>NZ_JACVAB010000009.1 GCF_014851585.1 Agrobacterium sp. AGB01 | reverse complement strand
CGATGGAACGACGGATGAAGACCCTTGCTCATTCACGGGCTTCAAAGCCCTAGGGAGTTGCGGTCTTTCATCCGTCACCGCATTTGGCATTACAGCGCTAAATGGCGGAAATGGGAAGTTACAAGGGCGACGATCTTTTTCAATTAGCCGAGATGTGGATACTACCCCACAGTGGCCTTTGGTTTATCTGGGCCTTAGCGATATTTTTTGTTGTAGCGAAGGCTGTGAAGAGTGTTCCAGCTGTGACTTTGGTTGTAAGTTTTCTGTTAGCCGCGCTGACGTGGGGAAGCATTATCAGTCCAGAAAATTTCGCTTATCGAAATGTGCTGACCTACCTGTTCTTCTTCCTTCTTGGTTGTTTTCAAGGTCAGCGGCTGCGTGAATTGGTGACTGATCGCCCGATAATTACTGTGGCGGTAGCGTTTGCAGGCTTCGTTTTCATCAAATACTTTGCGTTGAGGCTTGCCGCTGGTAACCTGATAGCCGTAGGTCTGCTGAGAACGTCTCTATCTATTGTAGGCCTTGTTCTCGGCTGCTCTTTATCGCTCGGTCTTACAAAAATTTCGCTACTCAAGTCGACTATGCTTTATATCGGCAGAAATACGACGGCAATTTATGTGACCCATATCTTCGTTGTCGCGATCTTAGCTGCGGCTTTCAGCTCCATGTTAAGCCCGCAGATGCCGTGGCCGCTTCTCGTTTCTCCGATGATAGTGATTTCGTCTGTCGGCTTGTCTATTGCGGCTAAAGAGTTCGCTGAAAGGGTCGGTTTGGCTTGGGTGTATCGCACGCCAGAACTTCCAGTCCGGAAAACGCGCGGTGTCGCACCCTCGGCTTGATGTCGAGAGGGCGTGACGAATAGGGTTCCCCCCATCTGATGCCCCCCTACCAAACTCAAAACACAAAAAAGCCCGGGACGTGCCCGGGCTTTTTGTTATTCCGTGTGGAGTTATCAGAACTTGATACCAAGGCCGATGCGGATGGCGTGCTGGTCAAGGTCGGAATTGATGACCGGGCCGCCGACGCCGGTGAAGTCGAAGTCCTTGTCGCCAAAGTTGGTATAGCGATATTCAATGCGGCCAAAGACCATGTCGGTGAAGGCGTAATCCACGCCCGCGCCGACGGTGAAGCCATTGAAGGTTTCTTTCTGTCCGACGCCAGCGACAGGTACGTCAAGGAAGCCGCGGCCGACGGCCCAACCAGCTGTACCGTAGAGCAGCGCACGGTCAAAGGCGTAACCAACACGACCACGAACAGAGCCCTGCCAATCAAGGCCGTAGTTGAAGGCGGTAACACCGCCTATAGCGAAGGAGTCATCGCCCCAGTTCTTTTCGAGATCACCTTCGATACCGATGACCCAGTTATTGTCGAGCTGATGGTTGTAACCGACAAAACCGCCGAGGATGCCGCCGTCAAAATCAGCAGAAAAACCACCGCCGAAATCGGCGTCGTTGTTGTTCCAGGCGTAACCGCCCTGCACACCTGCGGTGAAACCGGTCCAGTTGAACAGAGGTGTCTCTTCTACGGCCACCGGTGCTGCAGGTACTTCGTAAACAGCGTCTGCAGCCATTGCGGAGGATGCTGCAAGAATGAATGCGGCGCTCAGTGCTAGTTTCTTCATGATACTAAACCCTCTCCAAAATTTCATGAGGGCATATTACACCGATCCGAAATATAAGATGTAACTAAAAGATCACACACTTAAACATTGCTTCAATACGAGGCATCTGCGGAAATTACGCTTAAAAAAGTGTCACCAAAAACGCTGCGCACCGGATGTGATGCCAAATGGCTCTCGTTCACGGGTCGGTTTGGCCCAACAAATTGCCAACGCCACCACCCCGGTTTGTATGCCGGGGTGGCGGTGTCTGTAATGGATTGAAGGTCGCGGGCTGTTCGCTGGCGGTTAGTGCTTGCGCAGCAGCGCGCTGTTTTGGGCCGGTTTGCCGTTGTTGCCGATGCCGGAGGCGCTGATCTTGGCCTTGCCTTCACCCTGCATTGTCATGGTGCCTTTCCAGCCATTGTTGTCATCCAGCTTGACGCTGTTGCCGGATACGGAACCGGTGACCTTGGGACGCGGGAAACCGTTATTGGTCCAGAAGGTGACCTTGCCGTTGGAGATCTTCACGGTGGTTTTTCTGCCGCCGCCGCTGCTGGTGCCGCTCCATGTGCCATCCCAGGCGTTGGCCTTGGCGGTTTTGGCCTGTGTTGCCTTGGCTTGTGCAAAGGCCGGCGTGGTGGACACCAGCGCAAGTGATGCGACTGACAGAACGAGTGTGGTGATAAATTTGTGCATTGAAAGCCCCCTTTGGCATGCAGGCCCACGCTAACAGACGGCGGGCCCGGCCAAATCCCCCGAATGGGTGATGGGCTAAAATATTGGCGTGCCGGAGCTGCCTCGAAGACAGGTCCATGGCATGGAAAGGCACGGAACAAAACGCCATGCGCTTGGTTGAAGCACCGATGGCCTTTTCGCCAGCAAGGGAATTTCATGATGACAGACCTTCGCACCATGTCTGCGCCCGTTGACTTCGACGATATGGACAAGCTGACCGACCAGATGTTTGAATGGTCCCGCCAGCACAAGCTGCCGGTGGAAGACCTTCTTTCAAAACGCCACGCCATTCTGTCGCGGTTTCGGGCTGGAGAGCGGCAACCGGAGCGACTATTTCAGGGTTTATGACAAGCAATCAGGGGCGCCAGGTTCGACGCCCCTTTTTGACGCACTTGGTGATGCCAGCGAATTTACTGGCTATTGGCCATGATATCTGCGCAGTGTGGATTTTCTGGAGAACTCCATGCGTCGAATCATCCTGTTTACGGCCCTTTCCCTGCATGCCCTGACTGCCGACGCGCGCGAGGCTGCAACGGAAATTGTCGTTGCTGGCGGCGCAGCACAAATCTTCAAAAGCACCGTCACTGGCAGCGATGCCAAGTCCTTTGTCATCACGTCCGATGCCGCCAGAGCCGTGACGCTGAAATTTGATGCCAGTAACGATATTTGCGGCGTTGAAATGCAGACCACTGGCCAGCACGACTATGCCAAATATGGTCAGTTTCCGATCACAGTGCCGCTGGCCGCGATGATCAACAATTCCTACAAAGTATCGTTTTTCCTGACGCGATCCGCCTGGATCGGCAAACAGCATTGCGAGTTTACGCTGTCTGTTCAGTGAGCGACCCCGCTCTTTGCGCCCTGCCCTTTGGGCTCACGGCGCGGTGGGAAGACAGACGAGCTATGGCAAGGCCTGATTTGAAAAACGGCATCCGTGCGCAGGATTTGCTTTCTTAAAAAAGTGCTGGCGGCAGCCGGGACTACCGCCAGCATTCGCCAAGGAAATTGCAACGTTTCCGGAGGTGGCGAAGGTAAAAAGTTGCGGCCATTATTCGGTAATTTCCACCGGCGTACCGTCCGGCGTAATGATCACGGCCTCATAAAATCCATCGCCGGTCAAACGCGGACCGGACATCAGGCAGCCATCTTCCACGCAGCGGCGGGCTAGTGCATCAACAGCGGCGCGGTTGCCAAGCGAAATGGCAATGTGGTCCCAGCCAAGATGGTCATGCTCCAGACCACCACGCACCCAAGGGCCGGTCATCAACTCAATCTGGTCGCCACTGTCGGGCAGTTGCAGAAAACGCGACACGAACCCTTCGCGGCGCTTGCTGTGATAGGCCTCGCCCACCTCTGCGCCAAAATAGCGTTGCCAAAAGGCAGCGGCGGCATCGAGGTCACGGGTCCAGAGTGCGGTATGGGCAATGCGCATGATGAGATTTCAGCCTTTCAGACAAGATTGTTTTACCCCGTGCCCGTGCGTTGAGCTTCAGGTGTAAATGGCCCAGCGACCAGCACAGTCAGCCAATTCTGGCGGCGCTGGAAGACTGAATCATTCGCAACTACTGAATAATTCGCCAAAACGTGCACAACAATGCACGTTATTTTTCACACCGTGCACAAACGTGTATTTACTGCATGAACAACAGGAAGGTGCGGCGGTTACCGACTGCGCATAATTCGGCAAATTTCATAATGGAACTGACAGGCGGGTTGGTGTGGTTATATGGTCACTGAGTTGCGACCTGTGTTGGGAGAGTGTGATGAACAGCCTTGTTTTCAAACCCGCTGTGCCGATCTTGTTCGTGCGTGATGTCTCGGCAAGCAGCCGCTTCTACAGCGACAGGTTGGGTTTTGGCGTGGATTTTCTCTATGGCACACCACCATTTTACGGTTCGGTTTCACGCGGTCAGGCCTGCCTGCACCTGCGCCATGTTGATGCACCAAACTTTGCTGCGCTGGCGCCGACGGAACCATCCCTGATCCTGGCGACGATTGAAGTAACGGATGTGCATAGCCTGTATGAAGAGTTTCAGGCTAAATCCGTCGACGTGGCGCAAATGCCGACGCGGCAGGAATGGGGCGGCACGGATTTCCACATCATAGACCCCGATGGCAACGTCATTTCCTTTGTCACCTATACGCAACAACAGTGATCCAGCATGCGGCTTATTTACAGCAAGACACGCCAGTCATAAAAATTTGAAGTGACCAGCAAGCCCAAACGCCCTATCCGGCTAACGAGCCAATTTGAGAATCCATAACCTGCTTCCACTCGGAAGTTGTTTTTTCAGGATGATGTCCTTTTGTTCCAAGTGTTTGATCTGTTTAAACTGGCACTTTGCCTTTACGTTATTGTCAGAACCATCATGCCGCTGCCGACCTCACGGTTGGTCAAGATCATCGTCGCCGTGGCGTTGGTGGTTATTTCGCAGCATCACCTGATTACCCGTGTCACCACCGGCAACATGTTTTCGCCCGAGGTGCCGCGTGCGGTGATGATAGCCGTCAATATCGGCTTCGTGTTCATCGTACTGGCGGCAATGATGCAGCTCATCAGTGACATCGTCTCCGTGCTGATCGCCCTGGTGAAACGTCGCCAGGTGCGTGTTTCGCTGACGGCACGCGCCATCATCATAGCGCTGTCGCTGGGACTTTCCAGCTACGGCGTGTCGCAGGCGCTGCGCGTGCCTTCGCTGAAAGAAGTGACGCTGGAGATTAAGGACCTGCCGCAGCAGTTTGACGGTTACCGCCTTGTGCAGCTGACCGACCTGCATTTGAGCCGGCTGTTTCAACGCGAATGGGCCGAGGCGACCGTGACCGCCACCAATGCCATTGGTGCCGACCTTATTGTGATCACCGGCGATCTGATTGACGGCACGATCGAAGCGCGCAAAAACGATGTGCCGCCGCTGGGCGACCTGCGCGCGCCTGACGGTGTTTGGGTTATTCCCGGCAATCACGAATATTATTTTGGTCGTCCGGAGTGGATGGCGCAGTTTAAGGCGCTGGGCATGCAGGTGCTGGAAAACCAGCACACGCTGATTGAGCGCGATGGGGCCAGCCTGACTTTGGCCGGCGTGACCGACCGCAGCGCCGTGCCATTTGGCCAGGAAGGGCCAGACCTGCAAAAGGCGCTGGCCGGTTCGCCACCTGACAATGTCGTCGTGCTGCTGGACCACCAGCCGCGCATGGCGCAGAATGCAGCCGATCTGGGTGTGGACGTGCAGCTGTCTGGCCACACGCATGGCGGCATGATCTGGGGTTTTGACCGCATCGTTGCCATGTTCAACAACGGCTTCGTCTCCGGCCGTTATCAGGTGGGTGACATGCAGCTTTACGTCAACAACGGCACGGCGCTGTGGATCGGTTTTGCCGTGCGGCTGGGTGTGCCATCGGAACTGACGGTCATCACGCTAATATCCGTCTGACGCGATTTCGTTGATCTAACCTGAAAACGGCATCTTCTCAGGTGCCGTTTTGTTATCTCGATGTTTGCGTGGCATCATCCAGAAAGGCGCGCAGCCGTGGTGTCATGAAATCCAGAAAGGCCCGCACGCGATGTGGCAGGCGTTCCCCGCCCATAAACAGCGCGTGCAGGTCTTCCGTGTCACCGTCCACCTCATGGCGCAGAATTTCCACCAGCGCGCCGGAGCGCAGATCATCCCTGATGTGATATTCACCGAGCTGCGCTATGCCCATGCCCATGACAGTCATGCGTCGCACGGATTCCCCGTTATTGCCGAGCAGAATGGCGCCGGGCGAATAATCCCAGATGCGGCGGTTGGTGCGCGGTGCGGAAATCTGTTTCGAACGGCGAAAATTGAACCCAAGGCAGCGGTGGTTTTTCAGGTCCTGCAGGTTTTGTGGTCCGCCATGCTCCCTGAGATAGGCCGGTGATGCCACGACCCGGCGCTGCGCGGTGCCAAGCTTGGCAGAGGTGAGCGAGGAATCACCGAGATTGCCGATGCGAAACGCAACATCGGTACGATCAAGGTAGAGATCGACAATCTCGTCAGACAAGGAAAGGTCAACCACGATATTGGGATACAGCGCCCAGAACTGCGGCAGCAGCGGCTCTACCGCGACGGTGGCAAACCCGACCGATGAGGTTACGCGCACCACGCCACCACTGGCGGCCGCGCCGCGGGACACGTCACGTTCAATATCATCCAGCTCTGCCAGCAGACCCTGGCTGCGCTCATAATAACGCCTGCCCTCTGCCGTCAGCGACAGGCGGCGGGTGGACCGTTCCAGCAGCCGCACGCCCAGCCGTTCTTCCAGACGGCCAATCAGCTTGGATATATTGGAGGGAGTGATATTCAACTGGCGGGCGGCTTCGGAAAAATTTCCGGTTTCCACCACCCGCACAAATACATCCATCTCGCCAGCACGGTTATCCATAGTCCTATCCATTTGTGAATATGATTCATAGATGTGATGCCGTGAAACGGCGTTGTCAAGCGCGGTGTATGACCCTATTTTTCCTGTCATATTTAGCTTTCAAAAACGCTTCGCCTCCTCCCAAGCGGCGATAAAAGTCCTGATCGAGGAATGATGATGGAAAAGACCGGACCTAACTGGCCGTTGCTTGCCTTGGCCGTGGGCGCCTTTGGCATTGGTGTTACCGAATTTGCACCCATGGGCATGTTGCCCGTTATTGCGGATGGTGTTGATGTGTCCATCCCGTCGGCCGGGCTGCTGGTCAGCGCCTATGCGGTGGGGGTTATGGTGGGTGCGCCCGTCATGACGCTGCTGTTTTCGCGTTTCGGCAAACGCACGGCACTGATTGCGCTGATGAGCATTTTCACCCTTGGCAATGTGCTCTCGGCCTTTGCGCCAGATTACTGGACATTGCTGATTGCCCGTGTGGTAACCAGCCTTAACCATGGTGCGTTTTTCGGACTTGGTGCCGTGGTGGCGGCAAGCCTTGTGCGGCCGGAAAAACAGGCAACCGCAGTTGCCACCATGTTCATGGGCCTGACCATTGCCAATATTGGCGGTGTGCCAGTGGCCACCTGGATTGGCCAGCAGATTGGCTGGCGTGAGGCCTTTGGCGCAACGGCGTTGCTGGGCATTATCACCATGGGTGGTCTGGCGCTTGCGCTGCCAAAAAGTGCTGCTGGCAAACGTCCTGACGTGCGCCGTGAATTGCAGGTGATGATGCGGCCTGACGTGCTGCTGCCATTGCTGACCACCGTGCTCGGTGCCAGCGCCATGTTTGTGCTCTACACCTATGTCGCGCCAATTTTGACCAACCAGACCGGCGCATCGGAAGGTTTCATTACCATTGCGCTGGTGCTGATTGGCGTTGGTTTCACCATTGGCAATTATGTTGGTGGTCGTGCCGCTGACTGGTCGCTGACCGGTGCCGCCTCTGTGTTTCTGGCGCTGCTGTCGCTGATGATGTTCCTGTCGCCCTTGCTGCTGGGCACCCATATTGGTGCGGCCATTACGCTGGTTGTCTGGGGCATGGCAGCCTTTGCCATTGTGCCACCGTTGCAGATGCGGGTGATGCAGGCGGCGTCTGAAGCGCCGGGCCTCGCCTCCTCCATCAATATCGGTGCGTTTAACCTTGGCAATGCCATTGGTGCGGGCATTGGCGGCATGGTGATCAATGCCGGGGTTGATTACGCCTATGTGCCGGTGGCCGGTGGTGTGGCGGCCCTTGCCGCACTGGCGCTGGTGCAGATCAGCCGTCGCCTTCCCCAGGCACAGGCCTGCTGATAAAACAGGTGAATAGAAGACAAGGCACCGCGCCGGACACTGTCTTGCACAGTCCGGCGCGGTGTTTTGCATTTATGGACGCCGCGACAATATAGGGACCCGACATGAACCGGCCGCACTACAGCCACGCCATTCAACGATTGGGCATTCTGAAAGATCTTAGCGCTTACGATCCGCATGTGGCTGGCACACCGCCGCTGGGTGTGCACACCGACACCAGCGACATTGATATATTGTGCTGTGCGCCTGACGCTGCCGTGTTTCTTGACACTATAGTGTCTCTCTACAGCAACCACGCCGGGTTCAGTTGTTGGCAATGGGTGTCCGGTGACCGGCCATTGATTGCCAATTTTCAAGCTGATGGTTGGGAATTTGAAATCTATGCCAGCCCCCAGCCAGTAAAACAGTAGGCAGGATGGCGGCACTTTACCATTGAACAGCGGTTGCTTGCTTTGGGCGGCGAGACTTTCAAAGCAAAGATCATGTCACTGCGTAGTGAAGGCTACAAAACCGAACCGGCCTTCTGGGCTGCACTTGGAATGCGGGGCGATGCTTACGCCGGGATGTTAAAACTCTGTGATGACACAGATGAAGCTCTTGTCGACAGACTTAAACAGGCTGGCTTTTCTTAACGCACAAGTGCCGCGCAACTGTATTTTTCTGTCATTTGTTACGATTTGTATCGTTTTGCTACGGTCCAACATGACAGACGTGCCATTTAGACTCGTTATCCCGCGTTTGTTGCGTTCAAAACTTAAGAAAAAACGTCGTCGCTTAAAATTGTAGTGAATTACTACAACCCATTTCAACTGATGGTGGGCATATTGCCCTCAACAGCACGCAAATGACGAGCGTGGACTAACAGGCATGAAGCCACTTTCTAAACTCTATACTTCATCTATTCTTTTAGAGAGAACAACATGCTTAGCATTACCGCCAACATTCCATCCCTGAACGCCCAGGCCAATCTTCAGCGCAGCAACGCCAGCATTGCCAACTCGCTGTCGCGCCTGTCTTCAAACCTGCGTGTCAACACAGCGCAACAAGCCCCAGTCCTGCCGCCAAAGGCCGACAATTCCGCAGCAACTGCAGTACAGGAAGCCGTTAGCAAGACGCAGACCGAGGAAGCCAAGCTCGGCAACGCGAACGAGATCTTGAACAGAATGACCACCCTGGTTCAGACGGCTGCCGGCGACAACACATCCGCTACCGACCGCGATGCAATCAACAAGGAACTTTCCGACCTGAAGGGTGAGTTGAAGACGATTTCTGGTAGCACCAGCAGCGACGCATTGTCCAAGTCCTATGACGGCGGAAATGGCACCTCCTACAGCCTGGTGGGTGGCGCCGGTTCGCGTGACATCAGTATTTCTGCATCGACAACGGCTGACGACTATGCCGGCATGCTGACAGCGCTCGGCAACGCTCAGGACGGTGTTTCAGCAGCCCGCGCCAGCAACGGTGCCGCGCTTTCAGCAGCAACGCAAAACTACACAGACAGCGTGGCAAGTTCTGCCAAAAGCTCAGGCCTTGCTGTGCGTGACGTTGCGCCACTAGACCGCAGTGAACTGTTGGCGTTCGCCACTTCGGCTTCGGAAGCGATGTCTGCAGCCAGACTTTCGATGGGCAATTCCAGCATCGCCCTCATTCAGGCAGCACTTCTGCGCGGCTAACACCTGCAACAGATAAACATGAGAATGCGTGAGCGACCCTCACGCATTTTTTTTGCGTTTTTGGCTCATCATTGGCGTTCAGGTGTGGCAGACTTGCAGTAAGAGACGTGTGCGGGAGACTGGCTGCGGCAAGCCACTTTCAGGTCTGGCGACAGTCGCAAAGGATTGTGCAGTGAGCGAAAAACCACCTGTGCTGCTTTCCGGCGGCAACCCGCAAATCGCAAAGGGCGATGGCGACGCACCGGTGCAGGCTTACATAGCCGCCATGCCCGGCTGGAAACAGGGCGTCGGGCAAAAGCTCGATGCAATCATTACGTCAGTGGTGCCTGATGTTGCCAAGAAGGTGCGCTGGAACACGCCATTTTATGGCGTCGGTGACGGCATCTCGTTCGTGGCGTTTCACTGCATGACCCGCTATATCAAGGTGACATTCTTTAAGGGCACCGACCTGACGCCTGTGCCCAAACACACTTCCAAGCAGTTCGGTGTGCGCTATTTCCACATCGATGAGCCCGGCGCCTTTGACGAGGCGCAGTTTACGAACTGGGTGAAACAGGCAAGTGTCTTGCCGGGCGAGAAGATTTGAGGTGGTGTGAGGGTCCGGACCCTTCACCTGAAAAATCTATCACTTAGCGAGCTAAGGACGTGATTTTTCTTCCTCTCCCACAGGGGTAGAGGTAAGGGCGCCAGTGGCACGGCAACCGGCTTATCTCTCCCCTTGTGGAAGGGAAAGCGATTTCAAAATCTTGGGACGAAGCCATAAGTGTTAGAAATCGCAAGTGAGGGGTCTATTTCACAAGCCCTGAAGCATGTGACAGAATGGAAAGACAAACAAAGTCGAGATTGCGTTCGATCTCGTCATTCCAGAACCGCAGGGTCGTAAAACCTTGCTCACGGAAAAATGCATCACGCTGACGGTCTGCATCGCTTAGCGCGTGTTGAGAGCCATCGACCTCGACAATCAATCTGGCATCGAAGCAGACGAAATCGAGAATGCAGTTGTGCATCGGCACCTGCCGGCGGAACTTCAAGCCCTCCAGTTTGCCGCCACGAATGACCTGCCACAACATGTTTTCCGCTAGCGTTGAATCCTTGCGCATCGTCCTGGCACGCAGGCGATTTACGGGCGGCGGCTGGTGATGATGTGCCATGCGTCGGTCTCAGTTGTATCGGCGCAGGATGAAATCTTTCGTTGCAGAAATCAACATAGGCTCAGCTTGGAAATTTATGACTTGGCAGGCTTGGAAAGCACCAACCCCTCACCAAGAAAATCTACGACTTAGCTGAAGCTAAGACCGTGATTTTCTGTCCTCTCCCACAAGGGTAGAGGTAAGGGCGCCAGCGGCACGACATTACCTTAATCAGGAACGCTCAAGATGCGCCTCAAGGGGGCGGGCCCCACCCATCTCTCCCCTTGTGGGAGAGAAAGCGATTTCAACATCTTAAGGTGCAGCCATAAGTGTTAGAAATCGCAAGTGAGGGGTCACGTTCAAGTCGATACCTAAGCGTTATGAGCGCCACGTAAAACCTACCCCTCACCTGAAAAATCTATCACTTAGCGAGCTAAGACGATGATTTTTCTTCCTCTCCCACAGGGGTAGAGGTAAGGGCGAAAACCCGCCCCCTTGACACCACCCCCAAACTGGCTCTCATTTCAGTTCCGTTTTCACACATAAGGTGGGCCAGTTGGTGCAGGGTAACAACAAGGTGGGCACGGCGCGGGGCATTTATCTTGGCCTGCGCCAGCAGATTGCCAGCGGCGTTTACGCCCCGGGTGCCAGCCTGCCGTCCAGCCGGGCGCTGGCGGAAGAGTTGGGCGTTTCGCGCACCACCGTGACCACCGCATTCGAGCAGCTGATATCAGAGGGCTATGTGCTGGTGCGCCAGGGCGCAAGGCCTGTGGTTAACGACAACATGGCCGGCGATGATGGCGAGGTGCCCCACAAGGCCAGCGCCACCACACCGGGCCTTTCCGCCTATGCCGAGCGCACCATGGCACTGCCGCAAAGCCACCTGCCCGCCCGGCCCGGCCTGCGCTACGACTTTCGTTACGGCGATGTGTCACCGGATGATTTTCCCAAACTGGCATGGCGCAAGGCGCTGACATCGGCCGTTTTGACCCGGCGCGAGCGACTGGGTTACGGCGACCCCGCCGGCAGCGAAGCGCTGCGGCAGGCCTTGCAGGGTTATCTGTGGCGGGCACGCGGCATAAATTGCGATTACAGGCAGATTGTTGTCGTCAATGGTTCACAACAGGCGCTGGATCTGTGTGCGCGGGCGCTGGTGAACCCCGGAGACCGGGTTGTGGTGGAAGAGCCCTGTTACGCCATGGCGCGCAATGTGTTCACAACCATCGGCGCGGAGCCATTGCCGGTGGCCTGTGATGGTGACGGCATAGACACCACACAACTGCCGCAGCCCGGCCAACACCGTCTGGCCTTCGTGACACCCAGCCACCAGTTTCCGCTGGGCGGCGTGTTGTCTGCCGGGCGGCGGCGCGAGCTTGTCGACTGGGCAGAAAGTGGCAACGCTTATATTCTCGAAGATGATTATGACGGCGAGTACCGTTATGACGTGCGGCCGATTGCGCCGCTATATCTTTCTGGCCGTGGCCGGGTGATCTATATTGGCACCGTGTCCAAAACCCTGTCGCCGACGCTGCGGCTTGGTTACATGGTGCTGCCGCCGGGCCTTGTGGAACCGTTTACCCGCATAAAACAGCTGGTCGACCGACAAGCGCCGACCTTTGAGCAGGACGCGCTGGCGGCGCTGATTGAAAGCGGTGCCTATGAACGACATGTGCGCAAGATGCGGCGGCTGAATGGCGAAAGGCGCCAGGCGTTTCTCGACGTCATGCACGAGGTGTTTGGCGAGCGGGTGGAGATTGTCGGTACCTCGGCCGGCTTGCATGTGGTGGTGTGGTTCAACGGCTTGAAAACCAGCGACGAGGCAAGGCTGGCAGAGGCCGCTTTGCTGGCCGGCATTGGTATTTATCCGGTGTCGCGGCTTTACAGCGAAGCCTCTGAGCGGCGGGCCGGATTTGTGTTCGGTTACGCCACCATGCCAGTACAGAACATTCCACAGGGTGTGCGGCTGCTGGGCCGTGTGTTGGCGGCCTAGCCTTTTAAATACCGGCAGCCAACTGGACTGGTATTTTTATCGAAAACTGGCGCTTCTGGTCTGCCAGCCATCTGTTTATTGCTGCTTTAAACAAAGCCTGCACCCTGATTTCGGAACGCATCCATGCCCGTTGATATCAACCAGCTTCTGATTGTTTTTACTGCCTATATCATTGCCGCCGGCAGCCCCGGCCCCAGCAATATGCGCATTATGGGCGTTGCAATGAATGATGGCCGCAAGGCGGGTCTGGCCATTGCATCTGGCGTGGTCAGCGGCTCGATTTTCTGGGGGCTGATGGCGGCGTCAGGCGTCTCGGCGATTTTGAAAACCTATCCCGGCGCCATTGTTGGCCTGCAGATTTTTGGCGGGCTTTACCTGCTGTTTCTGGCCTTCAAGGCGGCACGCGCTGCGGCTGCGCCAGACCGGCCGGTGTCGCTGGACAGTGACCGGGTGGTGCCGTCCATGGGCGCGCTTTACCGGCGCGGCCTGCTGATGCACCTGATGAACCCGAAATCCATTCTGGCGTGGATTGCACTGATGACGCTTGGTCTTGGGTCGCAGGCCTCGACCACGGGTGTGGTGATTATTCTGGCCGGCTGCGCGGTGCTCAGCGTGACGATTTTCTGCGGTTACGCCATCGTGTTTTCCACCGGGCCGATGGTGCGGCTGTACCGCCGCGCCCGCCGCTGGATTGAAGGGGTGCTAGCGCTATCCTTCGGCCTTGCCGGTTTGAAACTTCTCCTGTCACGCATTTGAAAGCCAATTCCGATGTCGCTTTTTGAAGGCCTTTCGGCATTTCCCATCACGCCCACAGATGCAGCTGGCCGGGTGGACACAGACGCGCTGGCGCGCATTCTGACCCGGATTCGTGACGCCAAGGTGCACTCGATTGGTCTGCTTGGCAGCACCGGCGGCTATGCCTTTTTAAGCCGCGAAGAACGCCGCCGAGCGGTGGACTGTGCCATGGACACCGTGGGCGACGACATTCCCGTCATTGTCGGGGTTGGCGCGTTGCGTACCGATGAGGCGCAGGCCTTGGCGCACGATGCCAAGACGGCCGGTGCAAACGGCTTGTTGCTGGCGCCGGTGTCCTACACGCCGCTGCGCGATGAGGAAGTCTACGCGCATTTTGTAGCAGTGGCTGAGGCAGGCCAGTTGCCCATGGCCATCTACAACAATCCCGGCACCACACGTTTTACCTTTCCACGGGCGTTGATTGCGCGCCTGGCAGAACTGCCCAACATCGTTGCCGTGAAAATGCCCCTGCCCGATGGCGATGATTTTGCCGGTGAACTAGCGGCCATCAGGGCCGCCACGCCCGCATCCTTCAAGGTGGGATATAGCGGCGACTGGGGCTGCGCCGCCGCGCTTTTGGCCGGTGGAGACAGCTGGTATTCCGTCATTGCCGGGTTGCTGCCGGTGGAAACACTGACCCTGGCGCAAGCATCACTGGATGGTGATAGCGTGAAGGCCGGTCAACTCAATGCCGCCTTTGCACCGCTCTGGGCGCTGTTCAAGGAGTTTGGCAGCTTCCGGGTGATGTTTGTGATTGCCGAACTATTGGGCCTTGGCACATTTGCCCCACCACTGCCGATCCTGCCGCTGGATGACGATGCGCGGTTGCGGGTGAAGGCCGCGTTGGAGAGTGCGCAGGCACAGTAAGTTCTTACTCAGAAGGCTAGAGGGGAATTTGTGGGACCGTCAGTGTCAAACAATAGTCGTTATAGAGGTAATGACCCCTCACCTGAAAAATCTATGACTTAGCTAAAGCTAAGACCATGATTTTTCTTCCTCTCCCACAGGGGTAAAGGCGCCAAGCCTCACCGTTTCATTTCATCAGCAACGTTTAAGACGTGCCTGATGGGTGCTGATTTGCTCGATGCGTGCAGCGCCCACCCATCTCTCCCCTTGTGGGAGAGAAAGCGATTTCAACATCTTGGGACGAACGTGCCAAGTGTTAGAAATCGCAAGTGAGGGGTGAATTCTTTGCCTCAGCGCTACGCGCATTGGGCAACCCCAACCACCCTCAGCAAGCACGAGGCTTGAGGGCTGGGTGGAGCAACGTCAACGTCAAATCATCAGTTGTGGGAAATGAACCGAGGCGGCATTAGACCCCATCATCCCGACGCGAGAATGCCGTCCAGTCAACTACCCATGCAACAACATTGATGGTCAAGGCGCTGACTGCAAGCACACCATACCAGCTTGGGTCCGCCTGTTTGATGTGGACAGTAATCGCAAGGCCAGACAGGATAATGGTCGAGACAACAGTGGTTGTCAGACTTTCCACAGCAGTCGGCGGCTCGGAGCAGGTTTTGAGATTACAAACCCGCATGATCAGCCGCGCCATGCCAATGGCCGACCTCTTGGCAATGAAAAAATACAGCCTGCGGCGGTACTTTATCAAGAAGATGCCATCGGCGCAGAACATCACGACGAGAAAAATCTCGAAAGCTCCGCTATGGCCCTGCCAAATCCTGAAAACAGAAACCAAGGCGACGACAAAAATAACTGGCAAAAGCGTGCGGTCATACACTGGCATTTACAAAAAGCCCGACGTCACAAAAAGGGGTTCATCCGATATCTGTCGTGCCATCACGATGTTTCATCCGGCCAGTTCGGGTTTGGCTTGCCGACCAGCCACACCGTGACGACGCAGGCGACCCATGCCACTGCGAGGAACGCGAAAACGCCGGACTTCGCCTCCAGGAAATAAGCAATCAGCGCGACCAGAGACAGGACGATACTTCCGACAACGGTTTCGCTAATGCGTTCACGTCGCGTCAGGGCTCTGGTGCGTGGCTTGAGATTAAACGTCCTGATCACAAATTTGAGAACTGGTGTCAGGGCTTTTTGCAACAAAACATCTTGCGGCATGAGTTTACCTGTCGCCGTATGTTTGATCTTGTAAACAAAGGCAAAACCAATGGGGATGATAGCCAAGACGGCAACAGGAAAACCCAAGGCCGCCATCATGATAATGATTGCCAAAACGGCGAAGAAAAAGAACGCGTAAGACAGCACGCGGCGCAGCCATGATGGCATATGGAAAACCAACCTCACTCAACCGAAGATAGATTTTCAACCTAGCGCCAAGACGTGCCATCGGTCTACAATTTGCGAAAATTGTAGCTACCGACAAATTGCAGCGAAAAAGCGTATCAGCCGTTCTGGACAAGCTCCAGATGAGCGTTGTTGCCCATCAAAATTATACAAATAAGGAAAAGCGCAATAAATACAGAGGCGGCAAAACCCGCATAGACCTTAGGTGACATTGTAACATACCCCCACAACCAAGGATAGATTTCAGAATTAACGCAAAGCGTGCAATTGGTCTAGTCCCCAAGCAAACTTTAATTTACGGGAGGTTGTATTGCAGTGTAATTCTCACCAGACTTGTCGTGCGTCATTGACCGCTACCACGCGGATTGTTGCAGGCCGTTCCAATCCGCCACCCAGGCGACATAGTTGATGGCCAGCACGACAAAAGAGTCTCGTCAGCCAAAGACTTGAGCGGGCCTCGATTCCTGTGACAGGTACAGGAAAGCGGGCCCGTTGGGGTGGCTGTCCGCGCACAAAGCCAATCATAGCGAAGTGGATTGACCGTACCGTTGAGAGGCCTGTCATACTCGGCGTCAATCATTATCTCGGCGTCATCCTCGCCCCTGTGGCGAGGATCTAACCACGCTGACCAGACATATTGCGGTTGCGGATAGGTGGTTAGATCCCAGGGACAGGCCCTGGGATGACGTCGAGTGGATGGAGCGGTCTGATCAAACCAAAACCCCTCACCTAAAAAATCTATCACTTAGCAAGCTAAGATGATGACTTTTCTTCCTCTACCACAAGGGTAGAGGTAGGGGTGCTGGTGGCGCCGCCCCAGCCTTGAGGTTATCGTATTTGGCTCGGTGGGTGCTCCAAACTCCCTCACCCCTGTCCTCGGGCTTGGCCCGAGGGATGTCACAGAGATCCAGGCCAGCCCAAGTCATTGGGATGAAAAGACTCTTCACGCCGCGCGGACGTGTGACGGCTGGATGCCCACAGCAAGCACGAGGCATGAAGGGTTGGCTGAAGTGGCCCTCAACGGCAAACAATGCTCCAACCATTTTCTGTGCGTCATCCTCGCCGCGGTAGTGAGGATCTAACTACGCTGACCAGACATGGTGCGGTTGCGGATTGGTGGTTAGATCTCAGGGACAAGCCCTGGGATGACGTAGAGTGGGTGGAGCGGTCTGACCACCAACCCTCACCCACGCTGGCGCAGTGCATCCACGACAACGGCCAGCGCCGGCGACATCTGCCGACGGCTGGGATAATAGAGATGGTAACCGGTAAAGGGTGGGCTCCAGTCTGTGAGCACGCTGACCAGACGCCCGGCGGCAATATGGTCCGCAACCAGATTTTCCGGGACATAGGCGATGCCGTAACCTTGCAGCGTGGCGTCAATCATCGCCACTGATGAATTGAAGGTCAGCTGCCCTTCCACCCGCACGCGAAGTTCACGGCCATCCTGTTCAAACTCCCAGGCGTAAAGACCACCCCATGTCGCCTGCCGGTGATTGATGCAGCTGTGGCCCACAAGGTCTTTGGGTGTTTCCGGCGCGGCATGGCGGGCAAAATAATCCGGGGATGCCACGGCAATCAGCCGCCAGTCCGGGCTGATGCGAACGGCGATCATGTCCTTGTCGACACTTTCGCCCAACCGAACCCCCGCATCAAAACGTTCCTCGACAATGTTGCGCATGCCGTTGTCGCTATAAAGCTCGACCTTGACGTCCGGATATCGCGACAGGACCTTGCCAAGCTTTGGCCAGACGGTGGTTTGCAATGCGTGGTCCGAAAGGGTCAGACGCACGGTGCCAGACGGCTTTTCCCGAAACGCCACCAGGTTCGCCAGATCGGCTTCGATGCCTTCAAACCGTGGCCCAATCGATAACAACAGACGCTCGCCCGCCTCTGTTGTGGCCACACTGCGGGTCGTTCTGGTCAGCAGGCGCACCCCAAGCCGCGTCTCAAGCTGCTTGATGGTGTGGCTGAGCGTGGATTGTGACGTGCCGAGCGTGGCAGCGGCCTTGGTGAAGCTCTGCTCTCTGGCAACTTCAACAAACCACAGCAGATCCTTCATGTCTTCGCGCAACATTGCTGGCCTCAATTCATATTGAATTTCGATAAGTCCATGCGGATTAGCATGGATTGCTCGAAAAGTCCTGCGCCAATATCTTTGTGTCACTGCGAGAGATCGGATTGGGCTGAGGACAACATCTGATGACACTGACCTATCATGAAGACATTGAAGGCAGACGCGCCGCCTGGAGTGCCGTGCTTTCCATGACGCTGTGCGTGTTCGTGCTGATTGCATCAGAGTTCATGCCGGTCAGTCTGCTGACGCCCATTGCCGTTGATCTTGGCGTATCGGAAGGCACGACCGGCCAGGCCATATCGGTGTCCGGCATCTTTGCCGTTCTGACCAGCCTGTTCATAGCCACCCTCACCCGCAGGCTGGACCGGCGTGTTGTGGTGCTGGGCCTGACGGGGCTGCTGATTATATCAGGCATTATCGTGACCATTGCGCCATCCTTTATCCTGTTGATGGTCGGGCGCGCGCTGCTCGGTGTGTCGATCGGTGGTTTCTGGGCCATGTCGACAGACATTGTCATGCGCTTGGTCTCTGCCCGCGAGGTGCCAAAGGCGCTGGCGCTGCTGAATGCGGGCAATGCCATTGCCGCCACCATTTCCGCGCCTCTTGGCAGCCTTCTCGGTGCCTATATCGGCTGGCGCGGCGCGTTCTTTCTGGTGGTGCCGATTGGGCTGCTTGCCTTGTTGTGGCAGTGGGTGCGGCTGCCTGCCCTTGCACCCCGGACTGACCGCCAATCGCACAATGTTTTCAGGCTGTTGTTGCGCGTGCCTGTTGCCACTGGCATGGCGGCCATACTGCTGCTGTTTATGGGCCAGTTTACGCTGTTTACCTATCTGCGGCCGTTTCTGGAGCAGGTCACGCAGGTCAGAATTGAAACCCTGTCGCTGTTCCTGCTGGTCATGGGCCTGTCGGGTGCGGCCGGAACGTGGATGATTGGCCGGCTTTTACAACACCGCCTGTTCAGCATTCTGGTGACAATTCCGTTGTTGATGGCCTGCAATGCCGGGGTGATGATTGCCCTTGGAGAACGGCCGGTTGCAGTATTTGCCTGCCTTATTGGCTGGGGTTTTCTGAGCACCGCAGCGCCTGTCGGCTGGGGTACCTGGCTAAGCCGCACACTGGCTGATGATGTCGAGGCCGGCGGCGGCCTGCAGGTGGCGGTCATTCAGCTGGCGATCACCGCCGGGGCATCGCTTGGCGGACTGGTATTTGATGCCCTTGGATGGCGCTCGACATTTTCGATGAGTGCACTGCTGCTATGCGGCTCATCGCTTCTGGCGCTTGTCGCATGGCGGGTGACACGGAGGCCAGCATGACCGCACGCATTTCTCAAACCAAAAGACGGGCGCTGCTGGCCACTATTCTTGCCGCCTCCACTTTCCCCTGCCGCGCCTTCAGCCAGCGCAGCCCCGACAAAGAGACCAACAGACAGGAGCAGATGGGCATGAGGATAAAGCTGAGTTTTGCAAACCGCACCATGACGGCAACGCTGCATGACAATGCCTCGGCGCGCGACTTTGCATCCATGCTGCCGCTGGACCTGACGATCAGCGACTTTGGCGGCAATGAAAAGATTGCCTATTTGCCGCGCAAGCTGACGACAGAAGGTCATGGCCCCTTCGACAACGAACAGCCGTTTGACCTTTGTTATTACATGCCGTGGGGCAATCTGGCGATGTTCCACGGTGCCTACAAACATCCGGGCCTGATCCGCCTTGGCCGTTTTGATGATGGTTTTGAGGCACTTCGTGTGCCCGGCGAATTTGCGCTGCGCATTGAGCGCATCGGTTAAATCCAACCCCTTTTGCCCCCTTCCACGACACAGGAGACTTGCCATGAGCAACGATAAGCAGACCACCACCGGCGCAAACACCAGCCGCCGAAACCTGATGAAGGTCACCGCGCTGACTGCGGCAACCATGAGCCTGTTGCCCATGGCGGCGGGCGTGACACCGGCGCTGGCGCAGGACAATGCATGGGACAAGGTGTTTCCCAAAAGCGAAAATGTGGACCATCAGAAGGTGTCGTTCAAAAACCGCTACGGCATAACACTGGCCGGTGACTTGTACCTGCCAAAGAACCGCACAAGCGCACCTTTGGCCGCTCTGGTCATCAGCGGGCCGTTTGGCGCGGTCAAGGAACAGTCGTCAGGCCTTTATGCCCAGACCATGGCAGAACGCGGTTTTGCAGCGCTGGCCTTTGACCCGTCCTACACTGGTGAAAGCGGTGGGGAGCCGCGCAACATCGCCTCGCCCGATATCAACACTGAAGATTTCAGTGCGGCGGTGGATTATATCGGCCTGCAAAGCTTCGTCGACCGCGAGCGGATTGGCGTTATCGGCATTTGCGGCTGGGGCGGCATGGCGCTGAATGCAGTTGCTGCGGACAAGCGCGTCAAGGCCGTGGTGGCCAGCACCATGTATGACATGACCCGCGTCATGTCCAAAGGCTACAATGACAGCGTGACACTGGAGCAGCGCACCCAGACACTGGAGCAACTGGGCCAGCAGCGCTGGCTGGATGCACAAAACGGTACCCCTGCCTACCAGCCGGCCTATAACGCCGAAATCACGGCGGATTCACCGCAGTTCATGATCGATTACCATGATTATTACAGCACGCCGCGTGGGTATCACGCCCGGGCGGTCAACTCTGGCAACGCATGGTCGCGCACCACGCCGCTGTCCTTCATGAACATGCCGATCCTGACCTATATTGCCGAGATTTCTCCGCGCCCGGTGATGCTGGTGCATGGCGAAAACGCCCATTCGCGTTACTTCAGCGAAACGGCGTTTGCCGCCGCTGCCGAGCCGAAGGAACTGGTGATCGTGCCGGATGCTAACCACACGGATCTCTATGACCGGATGGACAAGATCCCGTTTGACCGGATTGCCGATTTCTTCGGGCAACATTTGGCGTGACTATGCGGTGAGATGGTTGGGTTAGCGGCACAACACAACCCCTCATCTGAAAAATCTATCACTTAGCAAGCTAAGACCATGATTTTTCGTCCTCTCCCACAAGGGTAGAGGTTGGGTGCCGAGTGACGCCATAACCTCCCACATTCCCGCGCTTGTTGCGGCAATCTAGTCATCCCCAGTCTTGGGGATGAAAAGACTCTTCACGCCGCGCATACGCGCGTCGGCTGGATGCCTGTGACAAGCACAAGGCATGAGGAGAGTTTGTTGGATCGCCAGTGTCAAGCAATTGACTACGTGCAAATACACGAACCCCTCACCTGAAAAATCTATCACTTGGCAAGCTAAGACCATGATTTTTCGTCCTCTCCCACAAGGGTAGAGGTAAAGGCGCAAGTGGCGCCGTTCCACCCCACGCTTTCGTTTGCCGTGCAGTGCTGCTAACCATTGTGCGTCAACCAGCAAGGAACCTACACCGCCATGTCCACCCGCCCTATCGTCCTCGTTACCGGCGCCAGCAAGGGAATAGGTGCTGCAACGGCCGTTGCCTTTGCCAAGGCCGGTTATGACGTCTGCGTCAATTACAACAGCGATGCCGAGGGTGCGAGCGAGACGGTGGAACGCTGCAAATCTGAGGGCGCAAGGGCCATTGCCGCGCAGGCCGATGTCGCAGACCGTGATGCGGTGGCGCAGATGTTCCACAGTTGCGACAAGCTGCTTGGCCCCCTCTCCTGTCTCGTCAACAATGCCGGTGTCATTGGCGGCGCCAGCACCATTGCCAGCCTGAAGCCGGAAAGCCTCGTTGCCACTTTCGGCACCAATGTGTTCGGCATGGTCTATTGCATTCAGGAAGCGGTCAAACGCATGGCGACCGACCAGGGCGGTGATGGTGGTGCCATCATCAACATGTCGTCGATTGCCGCAAGCCTTGGCAGCCCCGGTGAATATGTGCATTACGCCGCCTCCAAGGGTGCAGTGGAAACCCTGACGATCGGTGCTGGCAAGGAACTTGGTCCGGTCGGCATCCGCGTCAATGCGGTGCGGGTTGGCACCACGGCAACCGACATGCACCAGCGTGAAGGCAACCCCGACCGGCCGGATATGGTGGCGCGGATGACGCCGCTTGGCCGCATTGCCCAGCCCGATGACATCGCCAATGCAGCACGCTGGCTGGCCTCACCGGAGGCGAAATTCGTGTCTGGCACCATATTGACGGTTGCTGGCGGGCTGGCACCGTAAGTCTCTCCCCGTCCATTGCTGCAGATGCGTCATGTAAGCTGGACTAGCTGTGCCATGTCGGATAGACCGGGCACATTCGAAACCCGGCATACAACCAAAACAGGATTTGACCATGGCTTTGCAGTTTTCCGGCGTATTGCTTGATCTGGACGGGCTTTTGCTCGACACGGAAAGACTGCAATTCGAGGTCGGTCCTGCCGTGCTCAAAGGCATGGGTTTTGAAGTGGCGCCAACGTTTTTTCATGCACTGGTCGGCGTGGACCGCGCCACCGGCGCCCGCATGATCAGCAAGGAACTGGGCGGTGACATTGATGGCGCAGCCCTTGACCGGGCATGGAATGAAGCCATGGATGAACGCATGCGCGACGCCATTCCGCTGCGCCCAGGCGTGCATGACTTTCTCGATATGCTGGATGAGCAGCAACTGCCACGCGCCATCGCCACCAACAGCGAGACGGACCGCGCCAAATGGAAATTGCAACATGCCGGCCTTTTGCACCGCATGAACGCGGTTATTGGCGTGGACATGGTAAAACGTGGCAAGCCTGCGCCTGACATCTACGTCATGGCAGCGGAAACATTGGGGCTGCGGCCTGAGCAATGCGTGGCGCTTGACGACAGCGACCTTGGCGTGCGCGCCGCAATCGACGCCGGTGTGGGAAAGGTTATCCAGATACCGGATATGGTGATGAGCCGTGACCTTTACGCCCACCATCAGGCCGGATCGCTGCAGGAAGCCACCAGTCTTATGGGATTTTAAGCGCTACCCTTTGAGGACGGGACCTGCCATCACGAAGGATATATGCGCCGATCACAGATCAGCGGCCAGATTGCGGGAAATCAGTTTCCGCCGTATAAACGCCTGAAATAAACTGCGCCGTCTTTGAGATTTAACCGGTCACGGAGTTTGCCATGCGTGTGGTTTTTGCCGCCTTTGTTTCGCTTATCATGTGTTGTGCGGCTTTGGCGCAAGATGTGCGCAATGAAACGATCCATTTCGCTGCGGGTGCATCTTCCGCCAGCCTCAAAGGCACCATCAAGGGACAGCAATCCGTGCGCTACGTTCTTGATGTAAAAAGCGGCCAGAACGTCAGCATCCAGCTGGATACCAGCAACAACAGCAATTATTTCAACGTGATGGCACCCGGCGCCGACACTGCACTGTTTAACGGCTCGATTGCCGGCGGCAGCACAAGCTTTACTGCTGGTGTTTCCGGCAAACACATTGTCGATGTTTACCTGATGCGCAATGCCGCCCGCCGCAACGAAACCGCGCAGTACACGCTGACGGTTTCCGCGCAGTAAACGACCCGTTCAGACGCCTGCCTTCATCTGCCACATCCGGCCGACCCGGCGTTGTGTTCGCCAGACGCTTTCTGCCATATTGATGGAGACTGTAACCGCCGCTGCCGAGAGATTCTTGAGAGCTGGCCCAAAGTGATGGAACGACCATGCCCCATATTTCCGTAAAGATGTTTCCCGGAAAGACTGAAGAGCAGAAGCAGGAATTTGCCGCCAAGGTGGTGGAAGCCGCCAAGGCGATTTTCGGCTCCACCGATGCATCGCTTTCGGTTGCCATTTCCGAGGTAGAGCCACCGGAATGGGACGCCACCGTTTATGGCCCCGACATAGCAGCCAATGAGGCCGCACTTTACAAACGCCCCGGTTACGGTGATCTGGCCAAGGCATAAATACCAAGGCCTGAGCCACAAATTTGATGTCAAAAGGCCACCACGAAACGGTGGCCTTTGTCATGTCAGACGGTAAGGTTGGTTCACGCTTGCGGGATTTTACGCACAAAACGTTGCTCCAGCACCTCGCGGCCCCACTGGCTGCCAGCATATTCCTCAACCAGCGCAAAACCTCTTGTTTCATAGAGGTGACGTGCAGCGTTGAGGCCGGCGAAGGTCCAAAGATGGGTTTCGGTAAAACCACTGGCGTCAACGAAATCCATCGCGGCATCCAGCAGCTTTTTGCCAGCACCGGTGCCGCGCAGCGCATCATCGGTGATGAACCAGCGCAGATGGGCAATGCCCTCGCCGAGATCTTCACCGTCAATGGCGACCGAGCCCCGCACCTGGCCGTCACGCATGGCGGCCCATATCCGGTTTTGCGGGTTTTCAAGACGGCCGCAGAACTCCGCCAGCCCGCCCGCGACCCGGCTTTCAAAGGCCTGACCGAAATCGCTGGTGCGGGCATAATAAAGCGCATGCATCTCGGTGATGCGGGCAATGATGCCTGGTCTATAGCCGGTGACAATCTCGACCGGGCTTGATTGTGGCTTGCGGTCTTCCGGCTTCTGATCTGATGGCAACAGCGCATCGGCGTAGAGCCTCATGCCCTCCAGCACCGTCTCATGCTGCCCTTGGTGCAGACGGCCAAGCGCCGAAGAGACCTGCGCACGGGCAAAGGCGTGAATGGATGCGACGCGCTGTTGTCCTGCCGGTGTCAGCGACAGGCGTTTGGTGCGGGTGTCTTCCTCACCGGCCGCTTCACGCACATCGCCTGCTTCCACCAGCTTGCGCAACATGCGGCTGACGCTTGATTTTTCCAGACGCAGGATGGCCGCCAGATCACGCGCCGTCATGCCGCCCTTTTCAATTTCAATCAACGCATGCACGGCCGAGGGTGGCAGATCGGTGCCGGCAAAATCACCGCCCATAAAACCGAGCTCCCGCACCAGATGGCGCGAGGTTGCGCGGATGTGATCAATAAGCTGACTTGCGGGTTCAACGGCCATGGCACGAACTTTCAATATAGTTGCATCATGCAACCATATGCGTGTTTCGATGGCGGTGGTCAATGATGATCATGAAAAATCGGAAAGACGAAGATAGCCTCAGTCCGGCATCAGATGTTTGGCGGTTTGCCGCACGGTTCGGCCGATGGCCGGGACCGTGCGGTGGTAGTGGGTGGCGGCAGGCCTAGAGGGTAAGTCCACCATCGATAGTCAAACTTGCGCCGGTCATGTAGGACGAACCGGAACCGGCGAGATAAGACACTACACCGGCAATTTCTGCGGGATCTGCCACACGTTTCAGCGGGCTTCTGGCCGACAGCATGTCGATGATACCGGCATTCATGTCAGTGTCGGTTGGGCCGGGCTGGACATTGTTGACGGTGATACGGCGCGGCGCAAGATCAAGCGCCAGACCCTTGACCATGGCTGCGACCGCGGCTTTGGTCAGCTGGTAGACACTGCTGCCGGGAAAACCAGTGCTGATGGCGACATTGGAGCCGATGGTGATGACCCGGCCGCCATCCTTCAAATGTGGCACAGTGGCCTGAATGGACAGGAAGACACCGCGAATATTGATGTCGAGCATCATGTTGAGCTCATCCAGGCTGACGGCGTCAACTGGATTGAGACGCAAAATGCCGGCATTGACCACCACCGTGTCTATATTCCCTAAGAGGTCAACCGTTTTGGCAACCGCCGACTGTATGGCCGCCGGGTCCGCACTGTCTGCCTGAATAGCGAAAGCGCGACCGCCCAGCGCTTCAACATGAGCCACCAGTTCATTGGCGCTGTCTGGCCGTGAGACGTAGGTAAAGGCGGTATCAAAACCATCCGCTACCAGCCGTTCGACCGCAGCGCGGCCAATGCCGCGCGCACCACCAAATACCAGAGCCGTTTTACGTTCATTGATCGTCATTCAGTTTCTCCTTTATTGACTGATCTGTCCATAATTATGCAAAATAAAACCTCTCGTCCTAGAGAGGTGTTTTTCAGGGTTTCAGGCGGGCAACAGCAAAACGTGCCATGCCCTTGAGATCATCGAGAGATGAACCAGCGCGTGCTGCCAACTGCATACCCGTCATCGTCATCTGGATGAAGGTAGTCGTTTGGTCGACATCGAGACTTTGATCCAGTTCTCCCAGTTTCTGCCCCTCTTCCACGCGTTCTCTGATGCGTTGGTGCAGCAATGAGCCGACCTTTTGCCGGCGGGTGTTCAGCGCCTCATCCGTCACGCCGAATTCACCCACCGAGCCAACGCCCATGCAGCCCAGCGCCCGTTCGGCATCATCATCGGCGACCAAGCCTGCCAGCAAGGCTTCGATGCCTTCAATGGGTGACGCAGGCTGTGTCAACCGTCTGACATGGCCGGAATTGGTGCGGCGCTGATAGGTGTCCAGCGCCTCCAGATAAAGCGTACGTTTGTCACCAAACGCGCCATAAAGACTTTGGCGGCCGATGCCCATGGCTTCGCGCAGATCATCGGTCGATGTCGCGGCAAATCCCTTTGCCCAGAACACCCTTAATGCCTTGTCCAGCGCCGCGTCGCGGTCGAATTCTCTTGGTCTCGCCATAGAATCAAACTAGGCATTATTGACACATCTGTCAATAATTATTTTTGGGACACTGAATTCTGTCACGGGCATTGATGGCGCGACACTGATCTGGCCGGATGGGCTGGTGGACTGAAACATGTTCAGGTGGTCACGAGGTTCAGGTTGCGCTGCCGTGCCTTGGTGGGGGCAGCACGGCAGCGCAACCCTGCGCCGATGCACTCAAGACACAGTCATGCGGCGCAAGACGTCAGATTTGAAATAGAAATGCTGGGCAAGAGCGCCTGCGACATGGGCACCGAGCAGCAGCCATAGGGCTGTTTTCAGTACCTCGGCATGTAGCGTGCCGGCGACATCAATGCCCATGTAATAGGCCATCATGCCTGAAATCGGCATGGCAAACAAAAGCGCGTAGAGCAGACCATGCACCAGCCCTGCCAGCCGGTGAATGATGGGCGGTTGGCCACGTGGCTGTGGCGGCACGCCTGATGTGATGCGGATGGCAAGCCGCACCGCAACCAGAAACAGAATGGCAATGCCAACCAGCGCATGAATATTGGCCGCTGATATATCTGCGGGTTGTGGCACCTGGCCGTGTTTGACCAAACGGTGCCAGGCATTCATGCCATCCGGCAACAACAGATTAAAGGCGACAAGGGCTGCGACACTCCAGTGGAGAAGTTTCTGGACGGTTGAGTAACTGCGCATGGGCGTGTTTCCGGGGAACGACTGCTTGTATTGCAGAGGTGACTGATGCGGCTGACACGAAGCTGAACGGGTTGCAACCAAATCAACCAGGCTGACGCCCACGCCATCTGCCGCTGTAAACGGCCGGGCGGCGGGCGATCCATGCATCCAGCCCTTCGCGCAGATCATCCGACGGGGCAACGCGGGCAAATTGTTCTGCCTCGACCAGCAGGCCCTCGGCAATGCTGTGGTTAAGGCCACGCGTCACGGCGGCCAGAATGGCGGAGATGGCCAGCGGCGAATGGCGCATGATGGTTTCAGCAAATTCCCGTGCCACCGGCAACAGTTGGTCATGGTCAACGACGCGGTTGACCAGTCCCAGTTCCAGCGCGTGCAGCGGGGTGAAGCTGTCGCCGGTTAACAGCAGTTCCATTGCGCGTTTGCGGCCTGCCAGACGCGACAGCCTTTGTGTGCCGCCAAAGGTCGGTGGCATGCCGAGTTTGATTTCCGGCTTGGCAAACAGAGCCCGGTCACTGGCAATGGCAAAGGGTGCGGCCTCGGTAATTTCGCAGCCGCCGCCAAAGGCAAGACCGTTGACTGCAACGATGATCGGCTTGCGGTACGCTTCCAGCCGCGCGGTCAGGCGCTGGCCACGCGCTACAAAATCCCGCATGGCGGTTTCCACGCCCTGCGCCACGCTCTTGCTGAATTCATGGATGTCACCGCCGGAGGAAAAGGCGCGGTCGCCTGCCCCGGTCAGGATGATGGCTCTGACATCATCATCCGTTTCCATTCGGTCAAGCGCTGCCAGCAGCGCATCAATCAGCTGATAGTTCAGGGCATTGAGCTTTTCCGGGCGGTTCAGCGTCAGGGTGGCAATATGGTCGCTGATTTCACACAGTAGCAGGTTTGACATGTCGTCCTCCTTGGGCAATGGCTGGAGGAAATCATGCCGCCTGTGAACTGCTATGTATATTCACTGCACGGTATACATGGATGGCCTTCACATGGGCTGTTGGACCCTTGAATCCTCACTCCCGGTGTTGGACTGGTTTACGGCGCCGTGGCGGATCAGCTGTGCGGCGGCGACACCGGCACTTTCCAGATAGGTCGCGTCGCGGTGCAGCAGCGCCACGGAAAAGGCACCGTCGAGCAGCAGGACGATGTGACGTGCCAGTTCTTGCGCCTGGGCTGGCGAGTGAATGGTTTCCAGCTCGATACGCAGCCAGTTCTCGACCTTCTTTTTGTGGGCGCGGCTTGCGACAATGGCGGGATGGCCGGGCAGATTGATCAGCTCTACCGAGGTGCGCAGAAAACCGCAGCCCTTCCATTTGGGGTGTCTGGCGGTGCTGGCCAGCTGCGTGAAAATGCCCTGTACCCGCGCGGCGACATCGCCCTGCCCGGCATCGAACCACTGTTTGAACAGGTCGAGGTTCGGCTGATCCTGCGCCTGCAGATGCGCAGCAATCAGGTCATCCTTGCTGCGAAAATGGTAATAGAGCGTGCGCTTGGTGACCTTTGCTTTTTCCGCCACCGCGTCCACGCTGACGGCGCGGATACCTTCGGCGCGAAACAGCTTTCCAGCCGCAGCAAGCAATCGTTCACGGGTCGGTTTCATTGGGACATTCCCCTGCAACACACAAGATGTGAGCCGGGATTGAAGCCGCCAGATGATGGGCGGTCAAGCAAGACCTTTGGCCGATTTTTCGGTTAGCATCAGATAT
Organism: Agrobacterium sp. AGB01; assembly: GCF_014851585.1. Taxonomy (GTDB): domain Bacteria; phylum Pseudomonadota; class Alphaproteobacteria; order Rhizobiales; family Rhizobiaceae; genus Agrobacterium. The sequence continues at coordinate 173,263 of NZ_JACVAB010000009.1, read as the reverse complement.
GGCGGCGGCGTTTCTGATCCATTTCGGAATTATCGAAGGTCCAGTTCAACACCGAGACCGTGATGGCAATGGCGATGCCCGGCCAGATCATCAACATTGGATGGTCGAAGATGAAGACGCGATATTCAAACAGCATGGAGCCCCAGTCGGGTTTTGATGGGTCTGCGCCAAGGCCGATAAAGGCCAGCGCCGCATAGGCAACGATGGCAAGGCCGGCCTGATTGCCGACATAGGTCAACATCAGCGGTAATGTGTTGGGCAGCAGGTGGCAGGTTATCATTCTGGCCGGTGAGACGCCAAGGCTTTGTGCCGCCAGGATGAAGGGCTGGCCCAGCACCCGTTTGCTGAGCGAATGGGCCAGCAGCGAATGCGGGCCAATGCCTGCCAGCCCCAATGCCATGCCGGCACTAAGCGGTGACAGGCCAAACAATGCGGCGGCAGTCAGCGCCACGATGAGCGTTGGCACCATGATGAAAAATTCGCAGGCACGCAGCAGAATGCTTTCACGCCAGCCGCCCAGAATGGCGGCGGTGGTGCCAAGAATGCTGCCGACAACAAAACCGATGGAGGCGACGGCAAAGATGACGCAGCCGGTTCTCCAGCCACCGGCCAGAATGCGCGAAAACAGATCCCGCCCCAGATGATCGGTGCCGAGAATATGCTGGCTGCTTGCGCTGGCATGGCGGGCCAGAATATTGACGGCATCCGGATCATGCGGTTGCCAGAGGCCACCGGTGACGAAAAACAAAGCGATCAGCGCCAGCAACAGATAACGGATCATAGGCGGGCTCGCGGATCGAGATATTCCATGGCAAGGCGTGCGGTCGCATTCATCAGCAGCATCCACAGCGCAATGACCACGACATAGGCCTGCAGCACCATCTGGTCACGTGCGGCAATGCTTTGCACCAAGAACTGGCTGATGCCCGGCAGGCCAAACAGGATTTCCATGGTTGCTGTGGAGCCAATGACCCAACCGGCCTCGGAGCGAGCCGCTGACAGCAGCGCGTAAAGCGCACTGTGGTGGCCGTGGCGCCACAGCGCCTGACGGGGTGACAGACCCTTGGCCAAAGCGGTGACGTAAAATGGCAGGGTTGCGGTTTGCCTGAGATCATGGCGGTAGACCCGCGCCAGTACGGCAACCGAATGCAGCGCAATCAACAAAATGGGCAGGACGATCGAGGCCGTGTCGTTGGCGAAGGGTCTGATCCACTTCAATTGCACGCCCAGCACCCATAACAGCACCAGTCCGGCCCAGAAGGCCGGAACGGCCTGCACGAACACCGACAGGCTGCGGCTGAACCTGTCGACAATGCCGCCGGGTTTGACCGCGGCAAAAAAGCCAAGCGGCACGGCAAGTAGCATGGCGAGAAAAAGCCCCGACAGGCCCATGAACAGCGAGACCGGCAGACGCGCGGCAAACTCGGAAAATACCGCCTCACCCGTGCGGAAGGACCGGCCCCAGTCGCCCACAACAAACCCTTGCAGCCAGTTCAGGTAGCGCAGCGGAATTGGCTGATCCAGCCCCCATTCTGCGCGCAAGGCAGCGAATGTTGCCTCTGTTGCCGGCAGGTTCCAGACATGCACGGCAATGGCCACGGGGTCAGACGGCATTGTGGAAATAATGGCGAAGGCGGCGAAGGAAATCGCCGCCAGCCCGATGGCTGATCTGATGCAGGGCCAGATCAGGTTCATGTCTATTTCGCTTCGCCAATATCGGCGCGCAGCACGTGGTAGTCCGAACCCCAGGGCTGATAGTTTTCCAGCCGCTTGGACACACCGACATACCAGACCGGTGAGACAAGGAATGACGCCGGAACGTCCTCAAACAGCTTGTCCTGCGCATCCAGTGCAATGCTGACGCGGGCATCCGGTTCGCTTTCCGACGCGAAGCGGTCGAGAATGGCGTCAAATTCCGGCGAGGCATATTTGGCGTAGTTGAGCGACGCGCCGGTGCGCAGCATCGAGTTGAGGAAGAAGGCCGGGTCACCGCTTGGTGCGGTATGTTGTGCCCACAGCGCAATATCGAAATCCCCTGCCGAAGCAACCTGCTGGATGCTTTCGACGACCTGCGTATCAAGCTCCACGCCGACCCGTGCCAGCTGCGCCTTGACGACTGGCAGCATGGTCACGAGGTCAGGACGCTGCGGATAGGTAATGGCCAGCAGGCGCAGTGGCTTGCCGTCCTTTTCGCGGCTGCCGTTGGAACCCTTGGTCCAGCCCGCCTCCTCCAGCAGCGCCGCGGCCTTGTCCAGATCGGTCACGCGGGCATTTTTACCGGCAAAGGGAAAATAGGCGGCGTAAGCGCCGGTTGCAGGTTCACCGCCATTGATGGCGGCTGCCAGTTCGGTGCGGTCAAAGGCCAGATCAAGCGCCTGGCGCACTTTGACATCTGCCAGCAGCGGACGGGTTGTGTTGAGGAATGCCAGATATTGATACCCGACCGGGAAAGACTTGATGGTAAGGTCCGGGTTGGTTTTCAGCCGGCTGACGACTTCTGACGGCAGGCCGAAGGCCAGATCAAGTTCACCGGATTCCAGCGCCAGCGTCATGCTTTGCGCGTCACCAAACTTGCGGAACTCAACCGGCGAACGGCTGTCTGCACCGGCAAAATGGGCGTTGGGTGCAAGGGTGATCGAGGCATCTGTCTTGAAGGCGGCAATGCTGTAAGGGCCGGTATACAGCGCTTCACCATTGGCCGCCGGTGTGTAGGCCACCAGTGGCCATTCGGCAAACAGCGCCTGAATGTAAGGCACCGGCTTTTCCGTCGTGACCTTGAGTGTCAGGTCATCCACCGCTGCAAAACTCAACTTGCCACCGGTGGCAAGCGCCGCCTTGTTGTTGGCGAAGGTATTGTCAAATCCGGCGGCCAGCGCCTTGGCGGTGACGGGCGAACCGTCTGAAAAGGCGCGGCCGGGCTGCAATGTGATTGTCCAGGACAGATCGTCATTGCGCTCTGCCTTGTCAGCCAGTTCCGGCACCAGCTTGCCATCACGGTCAACGGTAAACAGGTTTTCGCCTACGCCGTGGCTAGTCAGTGCCCAGCCATTGGAACCCTTGGCCGGATCGGTGCCCGAGGTGATGTAGGTTGCGCCAACGCGCAGCGGCTCTGCGGCAAAACAGGCAGCCGCCGTGGACATGACGGCGGTGGCAAACCAGGTCGCACCAAGGCGCGACAGGAATTTGGATGACATTTTATCTCCTCGGATCAGTTTTGGGGAATACGCAGCCGCTGCTTGCGGCCTGTTGGGTGGTAGGCATGGGTCTCGACCACATGGTTGCCGAGTTCAGGGCTGCCGAGCAGATGCCCTGAAATGATGTCATCGACCGCCTGTTCGGTCACGCCGCCGTAATAGGTGCCATCGGGAAACACCTGCAGCACCGGTGCCAGATTGCACGGCCCAAGGCAGGTGGATTTGGCCGTCATGGTGCCAGCACCGGTGACGCGCAGTTTCAAACGTTCCTGCTGGTTGCGAAGGTGGTTCCAGATCGTGTCGGCGCCTGCGCTGTTGCAGGCACCGCCGGAACAGACGAGAACGCGGTATTTCTGCGCGGGCACCAGCGACCCTTCCTGTACGACCGCCTTGCCGGGCGTGGTTTCCAGCGCCTGCGCCTGCGCCTGTTCCAGAAGCTCGCTCATCAGCGGCAGCATTTGGCTGGCAGAGGCAATATCACCCGTGATGGAAATTTCGGGCCATGGCTGGGTGGCTGACGCGCGCCAGCGCTTCAGCGACTTGACCAGCCAGTTGCGGAAACTCGGCTCGACCGGCAAAACCAGCGGCAGGATGGTGATGTAGTCAAGCTTCTGTTCCAGCAGGGAAAACAGCCCCTCGCGCAGCGAGGGCGTGCCCTGCTCCGTAAAGGCAAACTGCACGATGTCTCCGGGATGTGACAGAGCAATATGTTCAGCCATTTTTTCGGCAAGGCGCTGCATTTCCAGATGTGGAGATGCGGCAAAGGCAGACTTTGCAATGAGAAGAATGGCGCGCCGTGACGGGCGCATGGGTGGGGTTATCAGGTGTTTTACGTCTTCATTCACTGCCAAAATCTCAAATACAGGAGGCAGCAAAAATGAAGGCATGTCTGGCAGGAAAGCCGCGCACACACTCATTCCTGTGGCACACCCCGACCACGGAATCGTATCTCGTCAGGCAGGTCTCCTGGCTTGCGGGTCAATGCCGTTGTCCGTCTTCCCGGCATTTCTGCCAGTGACATGTTGGACAAACGGCTAACCGCTTACAGTTGCGGGACAGCTTCGGTTTCGCACCGAATTCCCTCTTAGCTTCCACCCAGAAGTGGAAGAACCATGACGCAGACAAGCTACACGTTCAAATGTCACTGTCAATGTTACCAAGCCGCGCTTTGGTACGGGCAGTGGATGGACCAACAGATAACCAAGTTACGTTATTACATAACATGATTGATTATTATGACAAGGGCGTTGGGTGGTGAATGCACAGCCAGCCCCTGCCCCTCGCAACCGTGTGACAAGGGCAAGGTCGGGTGACAGGCGTTAGCCCTTCTGCTGTTGCGGCTGGATCAGCGGCACATGCGGTGCGGCCGTCAGTGGCAGGTGGCCGGTCAGGCGCGGATCGGCCTGCGTTTCCACCTGAAAAGCATAGGGCCGGAAACCGGAGCGCAGGTAAAAGCCGAGTGCCGAGGGATGGTCCAGCGTGCAGGTGTGCAAATGCAGGCGTTGGATATCCCTCTGCCAGGCACGTTTCAGCGTCGCATTCATCAGCGCGCGGCCAAGACCCTTGCCGGTTACTTCCTCGGTCAGGCCCAGAAACACCAGTTCACATTCATTCGGCTGACGAAAATCAAGTTCCATCAGGCCGATATCCTGCTGACCATCACGCAGCACATAGACCTCGACGTCCTCATGGCCGATGATCGAGGCCAGTTTTTCATCGCTGATGATGAGGCGCGAGAACCACAGCCATTCTGCACCAATCTTTCGATAGAGCGTGCGATACGCCTCCAGATTTGGCTTTTCCACACGGTCCAGGCGGATGTCACCAGCAAAGGACGGTTCCGCCGCATCAGGGTTTTCGGTCATTTCCAGACAGGTGACGACACTGGCAATATGTCCCGGCTGGACATGCGAATAGCCTGATGGCGTGAAGGTCTTTGTGGTGCTCATGATCATGCTCGATATATGCTGGAAGGCAGGAATTTGGGTGGGTCGGGCTTGCGTTTAGCAGACCACCACGCGGGTAAAATGCAGCACCTCATCCCCGATATTTTCATAGGAGTAAGGCTGAGCGCTGTCGAAAATGGTGAAGTCCCCGGCTTTGACCACCACCGAACCATCCTGTTTGTTGATGCGCAGGCGACCGGCCGACACTGATATCATTTCATACCAGCCGACGGGATCAGGCTCTGCCTGATAGGTATCACCAACATCGATCGACCAGGACCACAATTCGGCAAGGCTGCGGGCTGGCGCCGTGCCCAACAGCACGGCAAAACTTTTGCGCGTTGCGCCGCGCCAGGCAATTTCCTCAACCTTGGTGGTGCTGGCGGCCGGATTTGCCACCATGGCCGCAAAACCGACACCCAGCGCACGCGATAGCGAGGCCAGTTTGCTGAGGCTGATATTGGTATCGCCGCTTTCGAGATTGCTGATCATGCGGCGGCTGAGGCCGGAGGCCTGGGCCAGTGCTTCCTGGCTCATGCCCGCATCAGCACGGTAACGGCGGAGATTGGCGGCCACATGGGCGAGAACATCGGATGGGTCATCTTGACTGTGCATTATATTGCTCATATTGCGTATTATTATGCACACACTTTCGAAATACAAGCTGGTTTTTTCGCGCCAGGAGCTGGCGCTGATCGCCATTACCGTGATCTGGGGCGCGACATTCCTGATCATTCACACTGCCATGAGCCATACCGGGCCGCTGTTTTTTGTCGGCCTGCGGTTTCTGGGCGCTGCTGCCATTTGCCTGGTCATTTTCCGCAAGCGCATGCGGCACCTGACCCTGACTGAGCTGCGTGGCGGCGCGGTTATCGGCACGTCGATTTTCATCGTGTTTTCCCTGCAGACCTTTGGTTTGCAGACGGTCAACAGCAGCACATCGGCCTTTTTGACGGCGCTTTACGTGCCGCTGGTGCCGCTGCTGCAATGGCTGGTGTTGAAACGACCGCCGAAAACCACCACGCTTGTTGGCGTGGCGCTGGCCTTTGCCGGGCTTGTGATGATTGCCGGGCCGGATGCGCTGCATGTCGGGCTTGGGGCTGGCGAAATTGCCACCTTGCTGAGTGCCTTTGCCATTGCCGTTGAGATATTGCTGATGAGCCGGTTTGCGACGGTGGTGGATAGCGGCCGTATTTCCGTGGTGCAGTGTTTTGTGGCAAGCGCCCTTTCCTTCCTTGCCATGCCGCTGTTTGGCGAAGGAATTCCCGACTTTTCATGGGTATGGCTGACGGCGGCCCTCGGACTGGCGGTGGCCAGCGCGCTGATCCAGTTCACCATGAACTGGGCGCAGAAAACCGTGTCGGCCTCTCGCGCCGCCATCATCTATGCCGGGGAACCGGTGTGGGGCGGCATTATTGGCCGCATGGCTGGCGACCGGCTGCCGCCGCTGGCACTGCTGGGCGCATTGTTTATCGTCGCTGGTGTTATCGTCAGCGAATTGAAGGCCGCTGAAAAACAACAGGACGACACGCCGCTGCCTGACGATGATGGCGTCAGGCCGACGCCATAAGCCGTTTGCATGACATCTGGAGCGGGAAAAACCTCAGTTTTCCAGTGTATTGAGAAAGTCCAATAACAGGCCCGATACCTCTTCGGGCCTTTCCTGTTGCAGCCAGTGACCCGCACCACCAAGCACATGGCTGCCGCGCAGACCCGGCACCAGAGACGGCATGGCGGCGATGATCTGATCCATGCCGGGAATGCTGAGGCCGGTATCCCGTTCGCCGATCATAAACAGGGCCGGCATGCTGACCATCTGGCCGATGTTTGCCTGTTGCAGTTCCCAATTGCGGTCTAGATTGCGGTAATAATTGAGGCCACCGGTAAAGCCGCTTTTTTCAAAGGCGTGAACCAGCTGGTCGAACTCTTCCTGCGGCAGCCAGGACGGCAGAGTTTTCGGGTCTGGCAGGCCGGGCAGCAGCCCTGACTTGCGGTCCACCATACCGAATGGATTGGGTGTCGCATCCCCTGCCTTGCGCGGCCCCGCCTCACCGCTGGCGGCAAACAGAAGTTTGCGCAGTGTCAGCGCCACGTCACGGTTAAACTCGACCTCCGCGCCTTGCGGCTCCTGAAAATACAGGGTGTAAAACAGCGCCTGTTCATTTTGCGGAAAAATCTGCGATGGCGGCACGGGCGGCTGGCCCATGAGGGGAACGCTGAGTGCCGCCACGGCGCGAAAACGGTCCGGCCGCATCAGCACGGCCTGCCAGGCGATGGTTGCACCCCAATCATGGCCGACAAGGACAGCCTGCTGTTCTCCCAGCGCATCCAGCAGTGCCACCAGATCACCCACCGCATGCACCACGCTATATTGGTCGTCACGCGCTGGCGCATCGGTTTTGCCATAACCGCGCAGATCCGGTGCCACGACGCGGTAACCGGCCTTCGCCAGTGCCGTAACCTGATGCCGCCAGGCACGTTTTGTCTCGGGAAAACCATGGCACAAAATAACCAGCGGGCCTTCGCCGGCTTCAAGCACGCTGATGCTGATGGTGCGGGTATTTACGGTTTTTTCGATCATCGGCTGCTCCTTGGCGGCTGGCCGCAAAAGCGGCTGGGCATGGGGTGCGGAAACGGTGGTAAGCAGCGCCATCGCCTTCAGCAGAAAGTGGCGACGGTACATGCACATATCCTTTCATCGCGTAACAATAAATGTTACACGTTAGGTCGGATGTCAATATACCGTAACTTTTATTGTTTCAGAAAAGGCCATTCATGAGAACCGACGGTCGGCTTGCCAGAATGTTGCACGTGCTGGTTCACATGGGGTTGCTGGGTGGCCGGGAAACCTCCGAGCGGATTGGCCAGATGCTGAACACAAACCCGGTGGTGGTGCGCCGCACGCTGGGTGCGCTGCGCGAACATGGCATTGTGGAGTCTGAAGGTGGCCGTGGTGGCGGCTGGAAACTGACCCGACCGCTCGACGAGATTACCGTGCTGGACGTGCAACGTGCGCTGACCGCCGGCAATATTCTGACCGCACCAACCTCTGAAGACCACCCGTCCTGCCCGGTGGAACGCGCATCCAACAGGGTGATCGAGGCGGCGCATGCGGCAGCCGAGGCACGGCTGGTGGAGGCCTATGCCGCAACGACCCTTGCGCAGATTGGCAGCGCGGCGCTGGATGTGACGTGATGGGTGTGGATCAGAACGGGTTTATCCAGACGGTTGTCACACCACCCTTTCAGGAGGCATTTCGCCCGCTGCTCGACCATATTTGCCAGCAACTTTCGCCCACAAACCTTCCTTGCGTTCACAGCGTCTATGTCTATGGCAGTGTTGCCACGGGCCAAGCCGTTGCCGGGCGCTCTGATCTTGATCTCTCCATCATCCTGCACGCCGCACCCACCTCCGAGGAGGCGGCAGACCTTGAACAGATACGCCGTGAGGCAGAGACCGCCTATCCGGTGGCGAGCAAGATCGACTTCGACATCGGCCTGCTAAGTGAGGTTTTGCCGTCAGAGGCCGGCATAGCCTGGAAATATTGGCTGCGACACCACTGCCGCTGTCTCCTAGGGGAAGATCTGACGCTTGGTATCGGGTTGTTTCGCCCGTCGCGGCACTTGGCGCTGGCGGTGAATGGAGACTTCGAGAGAGTTCTCGGCCACTACCGTACATCACTGAGCGGAGACATTTCACACAGTACGGCTGCCCGACTGATGCGTGAGGCATCACGCAAACTGATCCGCTCCACCAATGTCTTGCGGCATCATGAGGATATCGACTGGCCGGATACGCTGGATGCCCATGCCAACCGCTTGCGCGACCGTTTTCCGTTCAGGCGTGACGATATCGATTATTTTCTGACGCAGGCTTTGACACCGCAGGATGAACCTGCAGCCTTTACCGTGCGGCTGCAGTCATTTGTCGACTGGATGGCCGCGCAGAACAGGAACTTGGGCTAAAACGCTGAAGCGATGTTTCACAGGTCGTTTCCGCCCTCACCCAGAACATCGTCATTTCGGGCTTGTCCCGAGAGTCTAAAAACGTTGCATATTTGGCACCGGCTTGGATCCTCGCCACAAAGGCGAGGATGACGTCGTGTGGGCGGATCGAGATGCGGCAGAACATGACCCCTCACCTGAAAAATCTGTCACGTAGCAAGCTAAGATGATGATTTTTCTTCCTCTCCCACAAGGGTAGAGGTAGGGCACGATCCCAACCCATGAACGCTATCCTATGTCGTTCAGTGCAACATACTCCCCCTCATCTCTGTGCTTGTCACAGAGATCCAGGCCAGCCCAAGTCTTTGGGATGAAAAGAAGCCTTTCGCCGCGCAGACGCGCGGCACTGGATGCCCACAGCAAGCACAAGGCATGAGGTGCCTACATAAACATACAAGCCTCACGCCAGTTCGCTGGCTGGGATGATATGCACGCCCGGTTTTTGAGAAATGGCGGCGGTCAGAAGTGCGCGGGCGATGTTATCGGCCGGGCTGACGCGCCACTGGCGCGGCAGAAGCGGGCCAATGAGCCGCATGGCATGCAGGAACACCCGTTCGCCAAGCCGAAATTCAGCGCGTTTACCGCCGATAATGCCGGGGCGCACGATGGTGAGCGATGTAAAGCGCTGCGCTTCCAGTTCCTTTTCCAGCTGACCCTTGACGCGGTTGTAAAAGAACCGCGATTTGGCATCCGCACCAATGGCCGAGGTCAGCACATAGGTGGAGGTGCCGTAAGCCTTGGCGAGACGCGCCACATCCAGCGGGTAATCATGATCCACCCTGCGGAAGGCCAGCTGCGAACCGGCCGCCTTGATGGTGGTGCCGAGCGTGCAAATAACCGCATCCGCCCGCCACCAGTCGGCCTCGGTTGGCAGCTGGTTGAAGTCGACCTGCGGTGACAGGAGTTTTTCATGTGGCGGCAGAGGACGGCGGGTCGGTGCAATGACCTTGGTCACGGCGGGGTCCTCCAGCGCCAGTTGCAGCACATGGCTGCCGACCAGCCCGGTGGCACCAACAATGAGCACCGTTAGGCCATCGCCTGATGTTTCTGCCATGCCGTTTTCTCCTCGCCAATCTTAGGCCCGTTTGTCTTGGGTCCGCTTGTTTTACAGGCAGACCACCAAACGCGTGGAGTGGAAGGTAGGTTGCAGCGCGCAATCCGGCAAGTGCGGGCAACCTGCCGTAAGCGGATGTTACCTTGCGGCATGCCCCTTAACGAGCGAGCAGATCCCGGATTGCCTGTTCGATGAAGGCGGTGTCGGCATCGTTTAAACCTTCGCCGGCCACATGGCCCCAAGCTGAATTGAGAATGCGCAGTTCGGCCCTGGCAATCCTATCCGCCTCATAAGCGGCATCATCCGGCGGGAAATAAAGGTCGCTGGAGCACGGCATGATGATGGTGTCTGCCGTGATCGCAGCCAGCGCCTTATCGAGATCGCCGCCATATCGGACATTGGCGCTGATATCGGCGTGCTGGCCAGTCCAGATATGGGCAAGCAGGTTGTTGGCATCCCGCTTCAGAAACCAGCCTTCCCAGAAATCGACCAGAAAGTCTTCCAGCGACGCGTAACCCAGCGCCGTCTCATCCAGCCTTTGCCGGAAAAAGCCTTGCGAAAAACCCCATGCCGCATAGATGCGGGCGGCAACCCGCAGGCCGCGATGCGGCGGATTGACATAAAAGCCACCATGAAAATCTGCATCCAGCTCGATGGCCGCACGCACACTGTCAAAAAACAGATGGAAGTGGCGCGAGGTGCGCGCTGCGCTCTGGAAGGTGAACAGCCGTTCGACCATACAAGGAAAGGCCGCCGCCCACTCAAAAGCCTGCGCACCACCCAGCGACCAGCCAATGGCCATGTGCAGTTTGGTGATGCCGAAATGTTCCGACACCAGCCGGTGCTGCTGCTGCACATTGTCATGGATGGTAACGTGAGGAAACCTGGCATCACCTGTTGGTGACGGTGTGTTGCTGGGCGAACTGGAAACGCCATTGCCGAACATGTCAGGCACGATGATGAAATATTTCGCAGGGTCCAGCGCCCTGCCCGGCCCAACCAGCCAGGCGGTGTCATCATGGCTTGCGGCAAAGGATGTGGGGTAGATGATGGCGTTGTCCTTGGCCGCATTCAACGTGCCGAAGGTTTTATAGGCCAGTTTTGCCTGCCGGATGGTGCGGCGCGACTGCAGGGTGATGTCACCCAGTTCAAAGATGTCATGGGACATGTCAGTGCTCACAGATGGGTTTTGCGTCGAGGAACGAGGGTGGAAAAACAAGGGTGGCCAGCAGCGCCAGCGCGGGCAAGATGGCTGCCAGCGCCATATTGGTAACAAGGTCGGCCCTATCAACCACCTGCCCGCCCATAAAGGCGCCGGTGGCAATGCCAATGTTGAACACCGAGACAAACAGCGCCGAGGCAATTTCAATGGCTGATGGTGCCGCCTTCATCATCCATGTTTGCAGGGTGACGGACACGCCGCCATAGGCCACGCCCCAGAGCAGCAGCAAGGTGGCGCCGCTGGCCGGCGTTGCGCCGAGCCAGACGAAACCTGACATGGCGACAATCAGTCCGGCCGAGATGGCCAGAAGCGTGAGCCTGATGTGGCTGATAGCGGCCATGCCGGCCAGAAAGTTTCCGGCAATGCCAGCGGCCCCATATAAAAACAGCAGCGCGCCGATCCATTCCAGCTTCACACCCGAGACGATCCGCAAGACGGGGCTGACAAAGGTGTAGGCCATGAAATGCCCTGTCACCAGAAGCAGCGTGATGGTGAGGCCAAACACCACAACCGGGCGCGACAGCTGGGTTTTGAACTGGCCAAGGCTGACGGACTGGCGAATGGGCAGTGCGGGCAAGGCCCAGAGGTTAAGCGCCAGCACAATGGCGCTGAACACGGCCATGGCGGCAAAGGCAGCGCGCCAGCCGGCGAAATCACCAATCACGGCGCCCATGGGCACGCCCAGCACCGAGGCAGCGGCCACCCCGCCAAAGATGATGGCGGTTGCAGTGCCAACCGCATGGCCTGCCACCAGCCGCAGTGCCAGACCACCTGATATGGCCCAGATGCCGCCCATGCAGAAACCGACAATGACCCGTGCCGCCAACAGCCAGCCCATGGAGGGCGCAAGGGCCGAGGCAACATTGGCGGCGACCAGCAGTGCCAGCAACCCGGCCAGAATATGTCGCCGGTCCACACTGCCAGCCACCAGCAGAACAAAGGGCGCAAACAGCGCCGCCAGCAGCGCGGGCAACGAAATCATCAGGCCGGCTGTACCGACAGAAGTTTCCAGCGCCGTTGATATCGAGGTCATTAGCCCCACGGGCAACATTTCCGTGGTGACGACGGAGAATGTGGCCAGCCCCACCGTTAACACGGCGGGCCAGCCGCCGCCTTTTGCCTGATCTGAAATATGCGGTTGCATGAGCCTGCCTGTCCTTTGCGCTTTACGCGGCGAAGATGCCGCGCCGTTGAAGACACGCTGTTTACTGGTTCCGAAAAACCGATAAAGTGGCCACACAGGGCAAGACATGGGACGAAACGGATACAATGCTTGATCATTTTGGCGATGTGCTGGCGTTTGTGCGGGTGGCCGACAGCGGCAGCTTTACCCGCGCGGCCGAACGGCTGGGCGTGACACGTTCTGCGGTTGGCAAAAGCATAACGCGGCTGGAGGAAAACCTTGCCACACGGCTGATACAGCGCACGACGCGCAGCGCCAGCCTGACCGATGAGGGCAAGCTGTTTTACGAGCATGCGCTGCGGATTTTATGCGAGGTGGACGATGCTGAGGCAACGCTGGCCGAGCGTAACCAGACCCCGAAGGGACGTTTGCGCATCGATCTGCCGACCGCCTTTGGCCGGCTGCACGTGCTGCCAGTACTGCAGCGTTTTTTGCAGGATTGGCCTGAGCTGGAGGCCGATGTCTCATTTTCCGATGATTATTGCGACCTTGTGTCAGACGGTATCGATGTGGCCATTCGCATTGGCGGACCAAGCGATAGCGGCCTGATCCGCAAGGTTTTGGCCCCTCACCGGCTGGTAACGTGTGCCACGCCGGAGTATCTGGAACGACGTGGTTTGCCGCGCACGCTGGATGACTTGGCCCAGCACGACAAGATCGTGTTCACCTATGCCAACGGGCTGGTGCCATGGCGCTACCAGATGGGTGGCGTGGCCCGCGATATCAGCGTTCAAGGCGCGCTGCGCCTGAGCAATACCGAAGCGATACGCGATGCTGTTCTGGCCGGGCTTGGCGTGGCGCAGCTGGGTGAATTTCTTGTCGGTGACGACATCAGGCAAGGTCGGCTGATAGCGCTGCTGCCGGATTATGTGCGCGAGGAAACGCCAATCTGCGCCGTGTACCCGACGCGGCGCCACGTATCGCCCAAGGTGCGGCGCTTTGTGGAGATGTTGCGCGCCGATTGGGCCAATGGCGCGCCTTGGATCTGAACCGTTCCGAAGTTACCAGCGGATTGGGGTTTCCAGCGTTTCCCAGAAAATCCAGCGGAACACTTCGCGGCGCGGATGGTACCCGCGTTCGCGGCCGGGCTGCGCCTCGGAAAACGGGTCCAGCACATGCAGCACACCGGATGCGCTGGCAACGGCGACACGACCGCTGACCGGATCGAAATCAAATCCGCGCAAGGCAGAGCCGAGGAACTGGGTGAACACCGGCTTGCCACCGCTAAGTGGTGCGGCATGCGACCAGCCTGCGCCGCCAATCCACGCCACCGGCTCACCCAGACCATAGACTTCGCCGGGCAGCTGCGTCATGCCATAGGCGCGCAGATAATCGTCCGTTGTCTGCGGTTCGTCCTCTTCCTCGTCATTGTCACCCTTCAGTGACGCCAGATCGCGGCAGACGGTAACGCCGCTGGAGCCGTATCGGGAGTTTGACAGCAGGCTTTTGGAGTCATCGGTGAAACGCAGATTATAGGGGTAATCGCTCTCAGCCTCGATGCGGCCATGCGGTTCAATGGTGGTCTCGGTGATGCGCTCGACATAATGACCGCCATAAGCATCCTGCCAGCCATAGGCAACGTAATGCCCATCTGGCGAGATTGCGACGTGGCTGACATCAATGCCCAGCGGGCCGCCGAACTTGGCCTTGATGTCCTTGTAGCTGCCTATGTAAACCGGGCAATCATCGGAGCCGACATTGCGCACGCCATCTTCGGCCTCATCCGCCGTAGCTTCAGCGTCGTCTGCGCCGGCATCATCATCTTCGTCTTCGTCGTCTTCGTCGACATGGCCGGGGCGTGGCGCCAGCAGTGTCCAGTCGCTGCCGCGCAACAGCCAGATGCCGAACTCATCACTGGCCAGAACAACGCTTTTGCCATCATCTGAAATTTCAAGGCAACGCACCGTTGTGGCATCGACCTCGATATCTTCAGGCCATGGGGTGATTTCTTGTGTGGCGGGGTCAAAGCCCTCGGAAATGGCAAGGCCCTGCCCGGTGGCCAGAACAATCCAGCGGCGGTTGCGCGAAATTGCCGCCATGGTGGCGCCATCCACTTCGGTGATCTCGCCGCCATCAATATGCAGCACCTGATCATCCAGACGCACCAGAAAGGCGTCCGGCCCCAGGATGACGACAGCATGCAGGCCAACATCGCCCATATGCGAGGTGAAAGGTGTGTGGGCAGGGTCAAAACGTTCCCGCGCCCGCTGCCAGTGGCCGGCAGCATTCAGCGCGACAACCTCATCCAGCACCGCATCGGCAAATTCTTCATCGCGCTCGTCTTCTACCAGATCTTCGTCGGGACTTTCATCGAGATCGATGATGGCCTCCAGCGCGGCGCAGACATTCAGCGCCTTGGCGCGGCCAATGCGGTTCCAGCTGTCAAAGTCATGGGCGGACGGGCCTTCCGATGCCTCTGGCTCGGTTTTATTGAGCAGTCGGGAAAAGATATTGCGTAACATCTGCGGGCATCACTCTCTGACAACAGTCGACAATCAAAGGCCGGTTCCCGGAAATTAATGATTTCCCAGCCAGCTGCGCTTTACCGAACTTCACATCAAGATGTGACGCACGGACAGGCACAACCATACATCGCAAAAATTCGTTCCAGTGGCGATCTTTATTTTTTGGCTAAAACTTGCTTACCGCGCCCTGATCAGGCTCAACAGATCACGCGCTGCAGGACTGGTCCTGGTGCGCGCCTTCAGGGGCAACAAATGTCTTGGCAATGTCAGCCAGAGTGACGCCGGCAAAACGGTCCATCAGGCGTTTTTCCGCATCGGAAAATACATCTTCCAGCGTGGCGTTGACGGCCTTTTCAATAGGGCAGCCGGGCATGTCATAGGCCGGGCCGACGGCAAAAATCGAGGGTTCGCCCACAGCGCGGTAAATATCCAGCAGCGTCAGTTCTTCCAGCGGCCGCGCCAATGTCCAGCCGCCGCCATGGCCACGCTCCGAGTGCACATACCCCTGCTCACGCAGGCCTGCCATGGTGCGGCGAATGACAACCGGATTGGCATCCAGCATGGTGGCAATCATGTCCGATGTCATGACGCCCTTGTGCCTGCCCATGTGGATCAACACATGCAACATGCGCGACAACCGGCTGTCCTGTCTCATCTGGCTTGCCTCATCTTCTGCCCTGTGAATCTTGCCATACCACAGGATGGACCGTTTCGTTACGGCAAATGTGTCGTGAGGGGCTGGAACTGACCACCCTTTTTGAGCGACAGGTTTCGAGACTGTCACTCGCAGGTGAAACAAAGCCGGCTGTCACCAATCGGTGATGCCGGATCAAGCTCTAACCTTGGTAGATGAACGTCGCTCTTAAAGCTGCAACTTCTGCCCAGCAACGGTGCCCAGAAATCCTCCGATGGCTGCCAGAATGGCGGCAACCAGAAACGTCGCGCCCATGTTTTGAGCGATCCAAACGATTGCGCCAGCGAACAAACCGCCAACCAGACCAGGTAAAAACTGTCTCATCGTCACCTCCAATTTGCACCATGCCAGGGTAGACAATTCTGCATTGAACGCAAATCACCCCTTGATCGCCTGGAGAAATGACCCGGCCCAAGGCAGGGTTTGGAGGCTTGACGAAATGCCAAGCGCAAGGGCAATGCCCGCCTTGCGGCTGACTGCCATCGACATGCCAATGACCGAGAGATTGTTAGGATCGGGGGCTGAACATGCCCAGCGCAAAGGCACCAAAAGCCAAACCTATTTCCGGCAAATGCTGCATCCGCCCCCCCTCCTCTTGTGAACTCGCATGGCGAGGACGTGCTGTAGCAACAGGATAAAGGCCTTTTCGTCAGTCGCAATGGGTCATGTAATGGACAGCGAGCGCGCCGCGAATACAATCAAACATCTGCGGTGCGTTGCTTGCACACAAAGGGGCATGGGATTTGGCTTGGTAACTATCTTGAGTTTCGAAATAGGTTATAATACCCCGTTTCTATCTGCATTTCCTAAACACGAACGATCGCTTGGCAAGGGCGATCAAGTACGTGGAACTAGCAGTATTTTATTACGGCTCATGTTCGTCGCTGCATCCGGAACGTCAATCGCTGGCGAAAACATAGTTACAAAAGATATACTGACGTCTTTTGGCGATTAGTAAATTAAGTAAGATGACGAGTACATTTACACTCAGACCACCAATCGTGCTCGACCGAAACGGGTATTTTCAGTGAACAACATGGGGAAACTTGGGGAAAATGTGCGAAACAGTTGTGAACAAACAGAGAATGAAGTAATAAGAGCTATGTATGATGTTCGCGCGATTGCTAACTTCGTCTTAGATGTCGCAGAGAAAGACGGTAGAGACGTCTCAAATCTGCACATTAATAAAATTGTGTACTTTCTGCATGCTGATTTTCTAGTTGCGTTTTCACGTCCGTTAGTTTCGGCGAAAATTGAAGCATGGACTTATGGACCTGTATTTCGTGA
Source organism: Agrobacterium sp. AGB01 (assembly GCF_014851585.1). Lineage (GTDB taxonomy): Bacteria > Pseudomonadota > Alphaproteobacteria > Rhizobiales > Rhizobiaceae > Agrobacterium. Next base: position 156,214 of record NZ_JACVAB010000009.1, on the reverse strand, counting down.
ACTGTACCGAGAGTTCAAGCAATGGGGCGATGCACCAATTGGCAGCAGAGCCAAATACCTTGACCCGGAAACCGGTCAAAAGAAGAATGCGCAGTGGCACTTCAGTAAAGAGGAAGAAGAATTCCTTTCAGAACTCGTAAGCAAGTACACTTCTATGACCCCGGGCGCCTTGGTCGCCCAATCCCACGTCGAGGGTGGTCCTTGGGATCAAACCTGGAATCATGAAACGAAAACGAACGCCTCGATGAAGATATCTGACGAGGCGATCAAGGGCTGGTATGAAAGGACGGTAAAGCACTAATGGCATCCAACTATGTGAAGCTACTTGCTAAGCTCGACAGACCTCCATCTGGCCCAAACTGGGTACGGTTCGTTCGAAGTGATGTGATAAGCACTACCAAGTCTATCATTTCATTTGTAAAAGGCTCTCCACCTTTCACCTACTCAGCTGGATATACTGCGATCAAGGACCGTATCCAGCTTGGCATAAACCTAGAGACGGCTATAGCTGTGGCGGCACGCTCAGGCGCGCCGGCCGGTCGAAAACAAAACGAGGATTTGGTCAGATCATTTTTTGAGCATGACTTAGAGCGTCGTTATGCTTCACATAATTTTATCGACTTCGAAAAAGAATGGTTTCGCGTGTCTAGAGATATTGCGGTTCCTGTATCTCCTCTATGTGTTATTCGAGAACAAGGACAGTTTGTGCCACTATTTGTATGTGGCTGGAGTCAGCTCGACCTCACTGATTTTCAAAGACGACTGCTTGTAACAATCTATGAAGATGCGTTCCTGTCTCTTACCGACTATCAGAACTCACCCGCAGAATTTCTATTTTTTCCCAAAGGGGATCGGAGCGGCGAAGTTAAGCGAACAGCGGAAGTTTGGAACCGAGGAGATTATAATCTCTTGGGAGAACATGAGTTAAATGAAGCCGTGGAGATTTTCTTGCAGTCGCGAGAGTTGGTTCGGCAAATCTTGCTGAAAGAAATGGCTGAGGAAGTTGAGCGCACGAGACGTGAGGGACCGTCTAATCATACGCCTCGCTCTAGAGACCTTTTTGACGAGTGAGTCAAATCAAGCACGATCGCTCGAATGTTTCTCAAGCGGCGCTTGCAATAGCGAGCGATATTTCGACACGTTCAGTGAAGAAATAAAACGCATTGGAACTTTGGACTCCGGCGGCAGTTCCTACCCTTTCACACCCCCACCTTGAACACCCCATGGCACAGCGCTAAGGATTGGTGATTACTCTGATCCAGGAAAAGCGCGATGTTCCCGTTCTCCGAGGCCGATGCGGTTCAGCATTCTGGCCCTATCCCCCAGAAATCCGAGGTGGTGATTGTCGGTGGCGGGGTGATTGGCGTGTCGACCGCGCTTTATCTGGCCGGCAACAACATTGAGGTGACCTTGCTGGAAAAGGGGCGCATTGCGGCGGAACAATCCTCCCGCAACTGGGGCTGGATCCGCAAGCAAGGCCGCGATGCAGACGAACTGCCAATTGTCATGGAAGCCTGCCGCCTGTGGCAAGAACTGGCGCAGGAGTGCGGCGAAGACATTGGCTTGCAGCAGACCGGCGTCACCTATCTGGCACGCACACCTAAGGACATGGCCGGTTTTGAAGACTTCATGAAGATTGCCGCCGCCCACGCACTCGACACGCGGCTGATTGACGGTGAAGCGGTGCGGCAGATTATACCTGGCATGGCGCGCAATTTTGCCGGTGCGATGGTGACACCATCCGACATGCGAGCCGAGCCATGGCTGGCCGTTCCGGCGCTGGCGCGGCTGGCGGTGCGCCGGGGTGTTCGCATCATCGAAAACTGTGCGGTTCGCGCAGTTGATACGGCTGCGGGCGGCGTCAAAGCCGTATGGACCGAGCACGGCAAGATAGAGACATCCAACGTTCTGGTGGCCGGTGGCGCATGGTCATCGCTGTTTTTGCGCAAACACGGCGTGTCCATTCCGCAGCTGAGCGTGCGGGCAACGGTGGCGGCCACCGAACCGATGCCGGAACTGCATGCCGGTGCAGTGGCAGAGGATGACATTGCCTTTCGTCGGCGGCAGGATGGTGGTTACACGCTGGCAGCCGGCGGCAGCAGCCTGCTGTATGTTGGGCCGGACGCGTTTCGCCATGCCAGCAAATATATGCCGGCACTCAAGGCACACCCGTTTGGCACACGATATGCGCCGATGGCCCCATCAGGATATCCCGATGCCTGGACCACGCCGCGCGACTGGGCGGCCGATGCGGTAAGCCCGTTTGAGCGGATGCGGGTGCTGAACCCTGCCCCCGGCAAGCGTGAACTACAGGCGATAGAGCGTGGTTTCAACACGCTGTTTCCGCAGGCCAAACCCGTCAGACTGAAAACCACATGGGCGGGCATGATTGATGCGATGCCGGATGTGGTGCCGGTGGTTGACCGGGTTGCGACAATCAACGGCTTGTTTGTGGCAACGGGCATGAGCGGCCATGGTTTTGGCATTGGCCCGGGCATTGGGCGGGTAATGGCAGACCTTATTCAGGGCAATGAAACCGGCCATAACCTGCACCGCTTCCGCCTGTCGCGGTTTGCACCGGGAAATACCATCCGCCCCGGCCCGGCACTGTAAGATTACAGACCTGAGCAGCAACTGTCAGCGCAGTGAACACGATGCGTGAGTTCCCTGCCCCGTCAGCTTGTCCGGCCGCGGGCATATGGGATTGTTTTTACGAAAATTTTATGCGGGACGAAGGAACTTTAATTGCCAGTGTCCGTTCATCAACCCGATGGGCAGCGTTCACTCTCAAAGGATAGCGATAATAACCGTCCTGGAACTGCACAGATAGGTTAACCACGTGACTGCGAGAGTGCCTTGCGACAGACCAACTATGATGACCAGACCGATCTGCATGAGAGAATTGAGGCGCTTGAAGCCTATGACATCATGGACACTCCACCAGAACCGGAGTTTGATGGCATTGTGCAGATTGCCCGCGTCATTTGCCGCACCCCCGTTGCGCTGATCAGTCTGGTGGAAGAAAACAGGCAGTGGTTCAAAGCCCGTGTCGGGTTTGAACCCTGCGAGACGCCAATGGCAGGATCTGTCTGCCAATATGCCCTGTTCAGCCGCGAATTGCTTGAAATACCCGACCTGACGGCCGATCCGCGCACCAAGGACAACCCGCTGGTTACGGACGAACCATTCATCCGGTTTTACGCGGGCGCCCCGCTGATTACCCCAGACGGAATTATCATTGGCAGCCTGTGTGTGATCGATACGGTCATACGGCCTGAAGGACTAGACGAGGAACAGGCCGACGGCCTGCAGGCGCTTGCCTCGCAGGTCATTGCGCTTTTTGAGGCGCGTCGATTATCCCAGCGCAAGGATGACCTGTTTCGCCGCCAAAAAGGCATTACGGCCAGTTTGCGCAGTGCGGCGAAAGAAACGCTTGCCGCGCAGGAGGCTGGTGGTGTTGGCACCTTCGAGATTGACCTGACGCGCAACGAACTGCGCGCATCCCCAGAGTTTTACCGTATCTTTCATCTGCCTCCGGCAAGGTCATATCCAACGTCCGTGTTTGAGAAGATGGTTTTTCCTGACGATCAGGGCACGCAATCGACACAGGCCAACCGCGCCGATGGCTCGGCAGCACTTGATGTGGAATATCGCATCAATACGCCGGTTGGTTTGCGGTGGATTTCCCGGACTGCAACATTCATTCGCGGCGAAAACGGCCTGCCGGTGAAAATGATCGGTGCGGTCAAGGATGTCACAGTGACGCGCCGTGCGGCAGCGCGCATACAGGCGCTGCTGGACCTGGGTGACAGGCTGACACAACTGAGCGACATCGAGTCCATGGCATCCGCCGCCGCAGACCTGATGGCCAAAGCCCTAGATGCGACGCGCGCCGGTTTTGGCATAGTAGACCCTGTCAATGAGACCGTGTTGATGCAGCCGCAATGGACCGCACCGGGCATTACGCCCGTGACCGGCCTGCACCATTTCCGGGCCTATGGCAGCTTTATCAACGATCTGAAAATCGGCAATCCTGTGGTCATTCCTGATGTGACGCAGGATCCACGCACCGCTGCAAACGCACAAGCGCTGCTTGATCTGGGCATTCGGGTGCTGGTCAATGTGCCGGTTATCGACCAGGGCAATTTCAGCCTTGTCGTCTTCGTGCACCATGATCGGCCCTACCAGTGGTCGAATGAAGAAATTGCCTTTGTGCGCAGCTTTGGCGACCGCATACAGGCGGCGATTGCGCGTGTGCGGGCAGAGTCTGAGCAACAGTTGTTGCACCGGGAAATGGGCCACCGGCTGAAAAACACACTGTCCATGGTTCTGGCCATTGCCACGCAGACCCTGCGACCGGTCAAGGAACGGCAATATGTGGAAGCCTTTGAGCGCCGCGTTCACGCGCTGAGTACCGCCCATGATGTTTTGTTTGAGCGCAACTGGAGCAGCGCCGCCATCGTACAGGTGATGGAACGGACGTTCGACCGGCTGTCCGTGCGTGACCGTGTGGTGCTGCAGGGCGAAGACCTGACCTTTGGTCCCAAGGGCACGCTATCGCTTTCCCTGCTGCTGCATGAGCTGACGACGAATGCCATCAAATATGGCGCGTTGTCGAACACGACAGGTAAGGTTGTGCTGCGCTGGTACCTGACGGGTGAAGGCGAGAACACGACGTTCCACCTTGACTGGCAGGAGATTGGCGGTCCGCCGGTGCACGACGTTGACAAGGCCGGATTTGGATCAAAGCTGATTAAAATGGGCCTTGGTGGAACAGGCAAGGTAGACGTTCGTTATGAGTCATCTGGACTCGTTCTCCGAATGGAAGCGACGCTACACCAACTCCAACAGGCCGAACACTAATGGGTACATTTAATCCGCCCAAGAAAAATGTCGTCCTTGTTGTTGAGGATGAACCGCTATTGCTGATGGCAGCTGTCGACCTTGTTGAAGAAGCAGGTTTTGAAGCGGTCGAGGCGCGCAATGCCGATGAGGCCATCGAGATACTCAACGCGCGCAAAGACATCCGCATTGTGTTCACGGACATTGATATGCCTGGCAGCATGGATGGCATGAAGCTGGCGGCCATGGTGCGCGATCGCTGGCCACCGGTGGAAATCATCATCGTTTCCGGCCATCGCAAGGTTTCCGATGACGATCTACCTGAACGCAGCGTGTTCTTTTCAAAACCCTACGACGTTGACCGCGTGACAGCGCAGTTGCAAGCAATGGCGGCGTAACAAACACCGCCACCCGCGCGCAAGGGATTTACCGTCCATAGCGGCCTTCTAATATTGTTGCAGGCGCAATTTTTGCCTGTTTTTCCGTTTAAAGATAGGAGTTATGACCACATGGCAGATGCCATGACCGCAAAAGCTATGCTTGATGAGAGAACCCAACATGAGCAATTCCTGTCCCGTGCTGACGCCTGAGGAGCGCAAACTTAACGACATTGTCGAACGTGCCAATGCACAGATGATGCGGACGGTGCTGGAGGCGCTGGATGCAGCAAGCAGCCAAGTTGCCGCAGAGTGGAAGAGCGTAGAGACGCAGGAACCCCCGCCACCTTACGACTATTTTGCAGCCGTTGTTCACCAGCGCATGTTCTTGAACCTATGCGGCGCCGACGCCGAGACAATGACCGGTGGTGATGCGGACCTGGCCGGGCACCTGATCCGCAACCAGCAGAACATTGTCGCGCATTACGGCTGGGCGAAAAAGGACAAAACCGACCCCGCCGTTTGAGGCTTTAAAACTGCATCGCATCCTTGCCGGATGCCTTGGCATCGTAAAGCAGCGCATCTGCCTCGTTGATCAGGCCGGTTATATCTCGTTTGGCCGCACTCCAAACGCCACCAATGCTGGCGCGCACATGGGTAGAACCACCCGAAATCAGCACCGGTGCCCGCATTCTTTCCAGGATACGTTCTGCAGCCGCCATGCCAGCGGCACGGCTTCCCGCCACCACGACCACGAATTCGTCACCGCCGGTTCTGGCGACGAGATCATGGCTGCGCACCGCGCCCGTGATGCGCCGCGCCGTTTCGCACAGCACCACATCTCCAACGCCGTGGCCATGAACGTCATTGACCTGCTTGAAACCATCCAGATCCAGCGCCAGCACCACAAAACCATCGGCAGATTGCAGGGCGGCAAACTCTCCAACCAAGCCGCGACGGTTCAACAGGCCAGTCAGGGCATCCGTGCTGGCGCTTTCTTCCAGCTGTTCGATGCGGCGGCGCTCATCGGTGAAATCAATGGCCATGCCAACGATCTTCAGCGGCCGGCCATCGCCATCGCGCAGCAGGCGCCGGTCACAGCGCATCCACCGTTCGCCCTGAATGGTATCCAGCCGGTATTCAGCAACATTCTGGTCCAGTTCGCCTGAGATCAACGGCGTGAGATCTGCCTGCGCGCCGTCATTGACATTCACCCGGCTGACGTAGCGCTCCAGATCAAGCCGGGCGGCGGTCTGGCCGCCGATGAACTGTGCGAGGCGATCCGAGGTTTCGAACTTGCCGCTTGGGATGTCCATATGCCAGAACCCGCCCCTCACCGCTTCCATGGCCAGTTCCAGCTGTGCGGCGCGTTCGGCCAATTGCCGCTCATGTTCCTTATGGCGGGTAATATCCTCGATCTGTGAAATGAAGCGCACCACACGGCCTTCCGCATCGCGCATGGCGGCAACATGGATCAGTACATCAACCACGTCGCCAAGCGGCCGCACATAGCGTTTTTCGATGGTGTAACCATCCCGACGACCCTGCAAGACCTGCTGGAACTGGTGCATGTCTGCGTCGATATCGTCCGGGTGGGTGAAGTCCTTGAAGTGGGTGCCAATGACTTTTTTAATCGGCAGACCGACCAGCCTTGCGAATGCGGCGTTGCCTCGCAGGATCCGTCCCTCCAGATCGACAAGCGCAATGCCTATAGGTGCGTGATCGAACGCAAAGTCGAACAGCCCCAGACGGGTGGCAGGATCATCCGTTGTGTAGGCTTGCTCCGCCATGTTTTCCTCCGCAAACAAGCGTGCATTCAGCACACTATCATCTGTACGCTTAATCCCCTCAGCAGCGAAAGGTTTCGTCAGACACCGAGGAGATTGTGCAAATGGTTTACGGGCCATTGGTTTGGGGCGTTTTAGAGAGGAGGCAGGGCAGCCCTCAAACCAATGTCACCACATCGAGACGTCACTTAAAAGCAGGAATGCTCGGTAATGCGGCCGCCGACGTAGTAGACCTTGCCGGTTGCTGGATAAGCATTAAAAATCACATATCTGCGCTGCGGGCAGATAAGCTCGAGAGATTTTTTGTGGCAGGACAGAATGTCGGTCTTTCTGGTGATGCCACCACTCACCACGGTACGGCCCCTGTCAACGCTTTGATCACACAGAAATCCCTTTTTGACAGCCATTTCGCGTGCAGTATCGAGGCTGACGCCAACCGCATTGATCTTGCTGACTTCACGGGCATGGCCACGCTCTGATGCACGGGTGAAACCGCAACTTGTGAGGGTCAGGCTGAGGCCGGTTATCAATAACACTGAAATACGATTCACGTTTTCTCTCTTGATTCCATTCACTTAACATTGGCAGCGCAACGATAACGCCCGCAAGCGGGAAGCACAAGACAACACCTGTTTGCAACCATAGTGCCGTCCTCTTTGCATGGGTATTTGGGCAGCGTGGTGTGCGATCAGTCGCTAGTGAAGCGTCACGGCCGGTCTAAATATCCGTGTCAGGAAATCCTTGAGGAACGGCATGACCAGCTGCCCGGCCAAGCGATGTCCCGCATCCAATCTATGCAGGCTAACCGGCACACCGGCCTTTGCCAGAGCCGCGGAAAATCGCTCCGCTTGATCGACAGGCGCACGGTCATCATTGACACCATGCAGCAGCAAGGTCTCGGCCGTGATCCGCTGCGCGTCATGCAGCGCCGAGCGGTCTGAAAAGGCGCGGTCAGTGGCACCACTCTCGGTCTTGATGGTCTGCTGCAAGCCTCTTGAGCTGCGCTCATAAGCGTCTCGCAGGTCGTAAACGCCACTCGACAATATAAGCGCCCTCAAGGTTTGAATTTTGGTGGCGACCATGGCCGATGCGACGGCGCCACGGCTGTTGCCGTAAAGCACGATGCGGTCAGGGTCGACCATTGGTTGCTGCTGCAGAAACGCCAGCGCCGCGATGATCGCGTGCTGGGTTGCTGGGCCGCAGAAATCCGCTGGCCCACCAGATGCACCAAACCCCGGCTGCGAGACCGCAGCGGCCGTAATGCCAAGACGCGAGGAGAAACGGACAAGCGAGCCGTTATCGGCGAATTCCTTGCCGCCCAGCAACAGCCCGCCCTGATTGCCATGCACAAAGAGGATGGCACCATTAGTTGTTGCAGGCGGCGAAGACAGGAACAGCTCGACACGCGCGCCATCGTCCCTTTCAATGAAATGTTGAGTTACCGCCGTCACGCCATGATCTCCTTGCTGCCATCGTCCTCATCATCGTCTTTGTCTCGGGCGCTGTAGATATCCAGTTCCAGTTCAAGCCCGCGTGCACCAATGGCGCTCAATGTTTCCGGCGACAGGCTCAGGCCTTCGTTGTGTTCAGCCAAAAACAGCCCGACAAACAGCCATGATTTGTAACGGGTGGTGAAATCCTTCCACGCGCCCAGATCATCGCTGAGGCTGGCGAACAAAGTTCGGATTTGTTGGTCGAGGTCGCCCGGCTGAGCATCTTCTACACTGAAACTCCACTGGCCGGTGCGGGCGACACGACGTATGTTTTCCGGTCGGAAATACACTTCACCCTTCCTAACGCCCTTAGTGGGCTGTCCGAGTGCACACGTGATTTCATCCGGATCAAGATCATCGCCATAAAAAGCTATAGAGGCGGCTGTTTTATCAACGATAGCCACGTTTCAGCTTTCCCCTTCACTGCCAGACAGGAGTAAAAATTTTCCTGAAATCTTCACTTTATCCCAACAGGACTACATTTAATATTTTACTGAAACCGGCGATTGCCATCACTTCTGTCCCTCATGCAGCAGAAGATGTTTGACGGGCTGGCGCTGCACAAATTCGGCCTCGACATGTCGCAGCACGTGGCGCTGGCCGGCAAAGGGCACCATATCGACGGCGCTTGAAAACGAGGTCCAGCAGAACGCGCTGTGTTCTTCGTTCAGCACGACTTCAGCCTCTGCATCCACGATGCCTACGAACACCGGTGCCAGCGTGATGGCGTCGCGGTCCGCCTCGTAAAACTGTTCGCAGATATCGGCGGAATAAAGCCGTGTGCAGGAAAGCCCGGTTTCTTCCTTCACCTCGCGCAGTGCCGTTTGCCAGGCTTTTTCACCGTCTTCGATGCCGCCGGCAATCTGGCACCACTCCCCAACCAGGGTGTGGTTGCGGCGCAGCAGCAGCACCTGCGTTTCCGCGCCGACTTCACGCAACACAACAACGGCCACGCCAAAACTGCGGATGGGTATTTCTGCCATGAACACATCGCTCCCGGTTCGTGTCCCCCTAAGTCTATTTGCACAATCTCGGTGATATTAGGAAGCCGATAAATACAGCCCTGACGGGAATTTCAAACACCATCTGCTGCACCGAAAACATCCCATCATCAATTCGTCACATCAAATGTATCATGACTATTGACTTCACAATATCACGATACTTATGTTGCGACGAAAGATTGATGAGGTATTCCATGACTGACACAATGTACGACGTTATCATCATTGGCGGCAGCTATGCCGGCCTTTCCGCCGCCATTCAGTTGGGCCGCGCGCGGCGCAAGGTGCTGATTATCGATGAAGGCCTCCGGCGCAACCGTTTTGCCGCCCACTCACATGGTTTCATCACGCAGGATGGCGTCGACCCGGCTGTGATTGCCGCTAAGGCACGCGAGCAGGTTTTGAACTACCCGACAATCACCTGGCTTTCGGCCCGTGCCGACAGCGCGCAAAAATTGGCGACAAGCGGTGCGGATGCGGGTTTTGAAGTGTTGGCCAAGGGTGTTCGCCACCTGTCTCGCCGCCTGTTGCTGGCCACTGGCGTCAAGGATTTGCTGCCTGCCATAGAGGGTCTTGCCGAGCGCTGGGGCAAAGCGGTGTTTCACTGCCCCTATTGCCACGGTTATGAGCTGGACCAGGGGCCGATTGGCGTCATTGCCGGGTCTGAGCTTTCCATGCACCATGCGCTAATGTTGCCGGATTGGGGGCCAACAACGCTGCTCTTGAACGATGCCTTTACACCGGATGCCGAGCAGCTGGCGGCGCTGACAGCGCGTGGAACGACGCTGGAACGCTGCCCGATATCAGCCATTACCGGCCATGCCGACATAAATCTTGCCGATGGCCGGATGCTTTCCTTCGCCGGCCTGTTTGCCATGGCGCCGTTTGAGCTGGCGAGCCCCATCGCCCATGATCTGGGGCTTGAGATGGAGCAAGGACCGTTAGGCGCCACCATCAAAACCGACGTGATGAAGGAAACCTCCCTGCCCGGCGTGTTTGCCTGCGGTGATGCCGCACGGCCAATGGCGTCGGTGGCGCTGGCCGTGGGTGATGGCAATCTGGCAGGTGCCGGCGTGCATCGCTCGCTGATGTTTGGCACGGTTTGAGTGCTGCACCGCCACCAGTTCAGGCGCGGTGCGCTGATACCAGCAACATCATTGGCCGTTCCAGCTCTTCCGCAAGGGCTGGAACTTCCGCGATCTGTTCTGCCGTCGGGTAAAATTCCTTAATCTCACGGATGGTGAACCCTGAGGTGATCAGGCTGTTGAGCGTGGTGGCGATGGTGCGGTGATATTTGACCACACCCTTGGCGAACCAGTCCGTGCGGCGCTCTCCCTCCACGGAATAACCATTGACCGGCCAGGTTTTGCGGCCGTCCTCATCTTCAATCCAGTGCGGATGGGCGGCCGCCATAAAGATGGGATGTTCTATCGTGAACACGAAGTCGCCACCGGGTTTGAGGGCCGCGTGCACCATGCGGACAAGACGGGCAAAATCCCTGACGTAATGAAAGGCCAGTGCGCTATAGGCAAGATCGAACTGCGACTGCGGCAATTCCAGCGTTTCAAGGTCGGTTATGTCGTAGGTGATTGCGCTGGCGGACGTGTCCTGTCTGGCGCGGTTGATCATGTTTTCCGAGAGATCAAGCCCCAGAACGCTGGCCGCACCCTGCCCGGCCATCCAGCGGGATGCCCAGCCAAAACCGCAGCCGAGATCCACCACATGTTTGCCGGCAAGTGGCGGCAGCATGGCACGAATGGCTGGCCATTCCGGCGCGCCATCCAGCCCATGCACCTGACGCGGAAGCTGGCTGTAACCGGCAAAAAAGGCCGGATTGTCATAAATATTCTGCGCCACGCGAAACCTCATCATGTCTGTGTTGCCACTTACCACTAGTCACGTGCGGAGTGGCGGTGTCTGCTGAACTTCTAAGCGCGCAAGGATAGTCATATCGATGACAATCGCAATGTTTGCGCCTATTACGGGGCATCAGTAGCCAACTCATCTGCGTTGCGCTAACTCATTCACGTTGCGCCAACCCAGGAGCAACCACGCAATGACGATGGACAAGATATGTCGATGCTTCTGATACCCGGTTTCATGCTGGATGCCGACCTGTGGCGCGATGTGACGCCGGGTCTTGGCGAATTCGGGCCATTTGTGCATGCCGATCTCTTTCAAGACGGCACGATCAAGGACATGGCCAGCCGCGTGCTGGCGCAGGCGCCGGAGACATTCATCCTCGTCGGGTTTTCGATGGGCGGTTATGTGGCGCGCGAAATTGTGCGCCAGGCACCTGAGCGGGTTAAAGCGCTGGTGCTGATTGCCACGTCTGCGCGTGGTGACACAGAGGTGCAGCGCCAGCGGAAGGAAGCTGTGGCACACAAGCCGGACAGTGTTTCCTTCAAGGGCCTGAGCACGGCGGCCGTCGCCTCTTCCCTGCACCCTGACAATGCCGGACGGCAGGACCTGATTGCCCGCATTCAGGCCATGGGCCAGCGCCTGGGTAGCGATGTGTTTCGCCGGCAATCGCTGCTGGAGCGGGTGGATGAGCGCCATTTGCTGGCCGATATCAGCTGCCCCTGTCTGATTCTAGCAGGTGAACAGGACAAGCTGCGCAGCCGCACGGAAGCGGAAGAACTGCATGAGGGCATCAGCGGCTCCAGCCTTCAGGTGATAGAAAAGACCGGCCACATGATACCGCTGGAAGCGCCGGATGAACTTATAACAGTGATGCGGCAATGGCTGGATGGTCTTGAAGCGTAAAGGCAGCGCAAGGCAATTGCGCTGCCCTAAAATTTGCGGTTCTAGAACCTGGCGGTAAACCCAAGCGTGCCGCTGAGGCTGGTATTGCCAGAGAGGTCGCCAAGGCTTGTGTTGATGCCCGCCTGACCGTGTACGGCATATTTTTCATTGTCCCAGGCATAGGTGCCGCCAAGGCCAAGGCCGCCCCACAGACGTTCCTGCGAATTGCGCAATGCAACGCCGGCCACGTCTGTTCTGGCGTCGGGCGACAGGTCATAATAGAGATTGGCAATGCCATAGACCTGCAGGCGGTTGCGGGTGCCGGCCTCACCCGTCCAGCTGTTTTCATAATCCGATGACAGGCCAAGGCGCAGTTTCAGGTCATTGTCCCTGCCCAGAGACACCTTTGCGCCAAAGGCATCGATAAAGTCGCGGTAGCTCAGGCCGGAAAAGCTGAGCTGGGCCTGCGGGGTCAGGCTCCAGCCGGGGCTGATGGCAATCTGCTGGCCTGCCTCAACGCCCAGCGCGTAGCCGAAACCATTATTGCCTGAGGCAAGCCGGGTGGCTGCGGTGGTGGAATTGAGGTCACTGTCAAACCAGGTGAGGTTGACCTGACCATCGACGTAAAAACCGCCATTGCCGTACCAGGTCAGCGTGCTGCCAAGGCCGTAGCCACTGCTGCTGATGGCGCCGTTGCCATAGGGCGACGTGATGTCGCCATCAATAGTGCCGTAACGCAGGGACAAGCCGCCAACCAGATTGCCGCCGCTTGAGGACATGAGTTCCATGTCGGTACCGGCCTGCAATTGCCAGGTATCAACCGTGTAGTCCGTTGACGTGGTTGAGGAATGTGGTGACAGACGGTCATGCTGGCCGACAATGCGGCCCCAGATGCCGTAATCACCAGCATCAGAACCCTGCCCGGCATTTGTATCGCTGCTGCCCCAGACGCGGCTGCCCACACGCTGTTGCAGCGTATCCAGCGTATTGAACCGTTGCAGCACCGATGAATAGGCTTCGTAAACCGGTGCGCCAGCCTGATAAAGCGGAGTGCCTGACGACAACAGGGCCGAGCGCAGATACCAGTCGCCATCCAGTGGCGTGCTGGCGCCGCCCTGATACAGCCGGTAAGCGTAAGCGCCTGCGACCACGGCCTGATCGCCCTCAAAAACATAACTGCCGAGCAGTGAGAAGGCACCGGCGGACACGCCGCCGACATCGATGATCTTGATGCCTTCCACCGTCTGGTCACCGCTGCCACCAAAATTGATGACCCGCACATTGGTGGTGCCAGACGTGTTGCCGGTGATAATCAACTGGTCGGTGGAAGAGGTGTCGTCGCCCAGCACCGTTTCAATTTCCAGCGTGCCGCCACTGCCGATATAGTCCCCCGCAACCGTGAGGGTGCCAATGGAGTTGCCCGGCGCAATGGTGCCGCCGGCAAAGTTGGTGGTGGTGCCGACCTGCCCTATGCCCTGCAAACGCCCGCCGCGAACTTCCATGCTGCCGCCCAGTGTGTTGTTGACCGACAATATGCCATTATAAACGCCTGATACGCCGAGCAGCGCGGCATTGTTGGCGGTGAGAATGGTCTGGCCGGAGCCGACCTGCCGCACGCCGCCGGAGCCGCTGACCGTGCCCGAAAAGGTCACCACGTCAGAACGGTCAAAGGCCAGAATGCCATCATTGGCAACGTCACCCACGATGCTGCCGGTGGTGCCACCATTGCCCAGTTTCAAGGTGCCACCGGTAATGGTGGTGTTGCCGCTATAGGTGTTTTCGCCTGTCAGTGTCAGGGTGCCTGCACCCTGTTTGGTCAACGCGCCAGCGCCGGTCAATTCCGGTTCAACGCCGATGTTAAAACCGTTGGTGTCGAAGAAACCTCCCTCAGATCCAAGCGAGACCTGCTCGTTGGAAAAGTTGACGAAGAAATTGCCGATGTTGGCAGTGGCACGCAGGATGCCACCATTGATTGTCACGTCAGCGGTGCCTAGCCCAAGACGCACAAAGCGGGTTTCCAGCACGCCGCGCGCGCCAGCCGTGCCGTTGATATCCATGGTGCCGACTGCGGTTGCCGAGGAAATGCCGAGCCAGACACCCGTTTGGGCGTAAACCTCAGCGCCATCTTCAATTGTGATGTCACCTGCGCCATAGTTTCCCAGATTGAGGTTGTAGTCGGTGATACGCCAGTTGGAACCGGCACCCGTGACCACGACACTTCCGAGACCACCGGGACCGGCGCCGACATATCCCTGCTGGCTGGACACCGTGGCACCGTCCTCAATGCGCAGTGTGCCATTGGCGAAATTGCCCACGGTCAACTGGCCGGAACTGGTCCAGCTGGAGGTGCCGCCGGAGACAGTAGCGGCACCCGCAACAGACTCTCCGATAATGGCAAGATCGCTTGAAACCTGGCCGCCGCTGTCGATATTCAGGCTTCCATTATTGATGGTGATGCGACCGGTATTTTCCCACGACGATCCGTTGCCGGACACAAGAACCTTACCCTCATCAGCGCCGCCGAGCGTGGCATCCGTATTAACGATGACTCTACCGCCGCCAAGAATTTGCAAGTCACCATCACCGCCGTCGCCAATCGCAAAATAGCTGTTGTTGGTCCAGGTGGATGCGTTGCCCAGGCCATCCGTGCCGGATACCACGGTTAAGCCACCAACCACGCCACTGGCATTGGTAACACTGGCCCCGGCGGTGATGTTCAGCGTTCCGTCGGACGTGCGCGTTTCTGTCGTGTTCAAGGATGAACCCGCGCCTGTAACCGTCAAAGTGCTTGTGGCCTCGACAGTGACATTGTTTGCGCTGCCAACACCCGACAGATTGACGTTACCGGGCGCAATGACTGCGTCCGACGTCAGATCCGGGAGGGTGTTGGAACTCCAGTTGCCGGCGTCAAACCAGTCATTATTACCGGCACCCCCTGTCCAATCAGCAGCCTGCGCAGTGACCGGAGTGGCCGCGAAGGCCAGAACGAGCGGCGCGGTGGACAAAAGCAGGAGTTGATAGGACGGCCGAAGAGTGCGGAAGGCGTGGCGCTTTTGCATGACGACCCGAAGGCATGAGGGAAATGACGTTTATCAAACAATGAATAAACATGCTTAACATCTCCCTAATATTCGCGCCAAAGCAGTAAAACATTGAAGGACACGCAAACAGTGTCAGGTGCCCTTTCCGCCTGATATCAATGATTTGTACGCGAGACAGGCAGTGCCTGCCCGGCACCATGCGGGACCTCATGCCAGCGGCAGGCCGCGCTCCACCAACGCTCGAAAATATGCAACGCCATAGGATATGGCGGCGTCGTTGAAGTCGTAACCCGCTTCATGCACGGAGGGGCCGTTGCCATTGCCAATCAGCATGATGTTGCCAGGGCGTGCCTCCAGCATGAAGGCGAAATCTTCCGAGCCCATCAATGGCTCCATGGTGCCATTGACCTTGTCATCACCGACCAGTGACCTGGCGACATCAACCGCAAAAGCGGTTTGTTTGCCATGGTTTACCACCGGCGGAAACATGTGTTTGTACGTCACGGTTGCCGTTGCGCCATAGGCCGTTGCCACATGGGTGGCGATGTCGGTTATGCGCTTTTCCATAAGGTCGCGGGTGGCGGGGTCAAAGGTTCTTGTCGTGCCGCCCATTTCAGCGGTTTGCGGAATGACATTGCCGGCCTTGCCGCCGGCCATCCAGCCCACTGTGACCACCGCGCACTGGCGCGGATGCACATTGCGCGACACGATGGTTTGCAGCGCCAGCAGAATGTTGGCGCCGACCACCAGCGGATCCACACTGACATGGGGTGATGCGCCATGCGCGCCCTTGCCATCAATGCGAATGCGAAACCCATCGGCGGAAGCGGCCAAGGGTCCGCTTGCCGTCATGAACTGGCCAATGGGCAGGCCGGGTTCGGTGTGCATGGCATAGACTTCATTAATGGCGAAACGGTCCATCAGCCCATCCTCCACCATGGCCTTGCCGCCACCACCGCCCTCTTCCGCCGGCTGGAAAATCACCACGGCCGTGCCATCAAAAGCGCGGCTGCGTGCCAGTTCACGCGCCGCGCCCAGCAGTATGGCGGTGTGGCCATCATGCCCGCAGGCATGCATGACACCTTTGGTTTTGGAGGCCCATGGCGCGCCGGTTTCTTCCTCTATCGGCAGGGCATCCATATCGGCCCGCAGGCCAATGACCCGGCCGCTTGCCTGTTTTTGCCCCCTGATGACACCAACCACGCCGGTTTTGCCAATGCCCGTGACGACCTCATCACAGCCAAATTCTGTGAGCTTTTGCGCCACAAAAGCTGCCGTGCGGTGAACCTCAAACTGCAATTCCGGATGGGCGTGAAGGTCTCGTCTCCACTCCACGACATCGGCGTAGTCAGCATCTGTTACCTGCATCGGATACCCTCGACATGGTCACGAACTTGGGGGCTTAGGCACGAGGATAAGAATTTTGACCGAGGACACAACCTGTCTTGCCACGGTTTTGCGGAAACGGTGGCGTCGCGGCGGTTTGGTATCTCCCGCCCGAGCACGCGTCGCCGATAGATGCGGGCAAGTGCTGCGAGGTTGCATTTGAAACCCGACGACGGCGTTTTGATACCGCCCCGCAACGGCGATGGTGCCAGATGCCTCATCACGCAGCGATGGGCTTTAAGATGACACATGCTTTAAAAACACATCAAAACCAATATGACGTGGCAGCGATGCTGGCTAATTGTCGGCAATACTGGCTGAATTATTCGCAGGCTCCACACTCTGATGGACCTATTGCCGTTTACCGCACCGGTGTGCCGCACCATCAGCTTAACGGCGTCATCCACATGAACGCGGCGAGCGCTGACGAGATCCGTGAGGTCGTCTCGCAGCTCAGCGACCTGCCGTCTGTGTGGTGGGTCGGTCCGGACAGCTACCCAACCGCCGCTGAGGACGTAATCAATGCCGGTGCAAAACTGAGCACAACATTGCCGGTGATGGCAATTCAGCTACAAAATCTCGCCCAAAGGCCAATACCCTCACCCCACTGGACGGTCGTGCGGTTGCAGGAAGGTGCTGCTCTTTTCCCCTGGGTTCAAAGTTACAGCGAGGCTGTGGGTGCTAGGAAAGAAGATATCGCCACCATGTTGCGGGTGGAGCAAAACCGCTCTGACGCGCCGGGCCAGTTGACGCGCTTTGCCGCATTCTCTGACGGAGAAATCGTTGGAACATCGGAGCTTTTCGTGCATGAAGGGATTGCGGGCATCTACCTTGTCTCGACGAAGAAGAGCCATCGTTGCCGTGGCATCGGCACGGCCTTGACCCATGCGGCCTGCATGGCAGGACGTGAACTTGGCCTTGATGTGGCAACACTGCAGGCCAGCAGCAGTGGATACCCGATCTACAAAAAACTGGGCTTCGAGGATGTAGCGTCTTACGACCTGCTGACGTTTGACCCAGCTAAAGTTTTAGAGGAAGGCGGCAGTGTCGACGCCGCCCCTTGCCCCGAGCCGACTACCAGCTTTTTTGGATGAGCTCACCTGATGGCCCGCAGGCAAAAAAGCCGCCGGTTGGGCCATAGGCATGGATTGTGGCCAGCGCGACAGCCGGGCGTGCGCCGACATCAACCGGGTGGCCGGGGCCGTTTCCGGTCATGTCTGTCGAGGTCAGGCCGGGGTCAACCGCATTGACCTTGATGCCATCACGCTCCAGCTCTTTCGCCAGTTTGACAGTCAGCATGTTGAGCGCGGTTTTGGAGCTGCAATAACCGCCAAAACCGACGGTCCAGGTTTCGCTGCGCATGTCCATGGCGTCATTGATCGAGGCCAGACCGCTGCTCATCATCACCACACGCGCGGCGCTGGATTTGCGCAACAGAGGCAAAAACGCCTGTGTGACCCGCAACACACCAAACACGTTGGTGTCGAACATCTGCCTGACCTCATCGAGACTTTCTTCGGCCAAAGATGGCGGCGGGGCAAACATGACACCGGCATTGTTGACCAGTACATCCAGCCTGTCCGTGTGGTGGGACAGCGTGACGACGGCACTGGCGACGCTCGCATCGTCCGTCACATCCAGCTGCACGGCTTGCGCCTTGATGCCTTCGGCACGCAGCTGATCGGCGGCCGCTTCTCCACGCGCAAGATCGCGGCAACCCAGCCAGACGGAATGCCCCTGCGCGCCCAGCTGGCGGGCAATGGCAAGGCCAATGCCCTTGTTGGCACCGGTTACCAGCGCGATGCGGTTTAAATCGCTCATCGTAAAATCCCTGATCGTTTCATCGATCAGACAAATACTACGAATTTCGTATTATTCAATATTCGGATTTTGATATTTTTTGCGTCAGCCGCACAAATTCGTCCCGTTCGGCCGGGTCCAGCGCTTCCAGCATGGCGTGGCAGGTGGCACCGTAACCGGCGATATAACCGGCAACAGCACCTTCGCCCTGCTCGGTAAGCGACAATGCGACGGCGCGGCGGTTTTCCTGCGGCCGCTCGCGCAAAACCATGTCCTTGCGCACCAGCCTGTCAACGGCTGATGACATGGTGGTCAGCGGCACCTGCAGGTAACGGGCAACATCGCCCAGGCCGCAGCCCTTGTGATCCGACACGAACAGCAGGGTCTGCACATCAAGCGCGCTTAACGCATTGTCCATGGCGGCCGTTGCCTCGGCCACCTTGAAACGACGCGTAAACCGCTCAAGAGCGTGGGTGAGTTGTTCTGTCTGTTCAGGCGTGGGTCTGGTCATAGGCGCTTTAAAGCATTTTCAGGGGATGGAGGTAAGGTGGTGGCCGTCATGGTGCTTCGTGAAATTGAAACCGTCTCAATGTATTATTCTGGCGGTTCACTTCCTGCAAAAGCTATTGAACGAACATTATTCTTCGCAAATAGGCGGCTCGATGAGCCGGCGGAATAAGCTTATAATCGTAGAGCCGTGCGCCTAGATTACACGCATCAGCATTGGAGATACTCTGAAGATCAGCCAATTTTTCCATATCCTCTTCGGAAAAATCGAGTTCAACGAAGAGGATTTGATAGAACTGATCATCGTTCAACAATGTCCCGGTCTCAACCCGCTGTTTCCCGCTGGAGTAAATTTCGATGTATGCGCTGGAGTAGGTTTTGTACGCCGCCGCTACAGCAGGATCACTTAGAATATCAACTTTAACAAAGCCCGTGAGTAAATCTTTGCAGCTAGATGGGGCATGTTTCGCCAATGCGTCGATAAGGTTCAGCATTGGGACGTAAAGCGCTAACGTGGTCTCATCGCTCGCTCTGCGATGTACTGGTGGACCATATTCCAAATAAAGATCAGCGACTTTCTTTTGCATCGTTTTCATATCTTTGGTTTTGAGCGCTTCCTGGAGAATAGGCTCTACTTCCTGCGGATGGTCGCTCAACACCGCGTGGGTCAGAGGGTCTCTTTTTTGCAACTCAGCCATAGCCACTTTAATGGGATCTTCCTTCGATTGGGAAAATCCTCCGCGCTCGATTTGCTCGATGAGACGAATGCCGACCGCAACCATAACTGCTACGATTATAATTCTCAGAAACGTCTTCATATTGCCCGTGTCCCTTGATCGGTACCCCACCGATGCGAAAACGCATAAAAGGACGCTCCACCAAGTCAACACAACAGGCCATCCAAACCACGACGCGAACACGTTTTTCACACTAAATCTTTAGCTGTGATAAAAGAGCCGACATTCCAAGCCCAATTGCCTCCCGACATATTCGAGATGTCGCCAATAATTTGAGCTCACGCCCCGTTTGTGGCAAAGGCCCCTCCTCTCTGTATTGCCGCGGCTGCTGAAACCCGCGCACTTACGGAGAACAGAGTGTACGCACCATATTTCAAATACCGCACCGGCCATGTTGCCGGGCATGTCGTCAGGTCTGTCGTTGCACACGACGAACCGGAACGATCTTTCATGCGCTCGCTTGATGACCTTGCAAGCGCCTTGCCGACGCCGGACGCGCTTTCTGAGAAGAACGCGCGTTTAAGGGCTGTCGCCACCACGCCGGATTTCCACCCCGGCAAACCCGTGCCGGTTGGCGTTGTCGCAGATTTCGAAAGTGCGGTTGTGCCGCATCTGATCGGGTCCGATATTGGCTGTGGCATGCGCATGATGGTGCTGGGCAACATCACCGCAGACCAGTTGGCGACACCGCTGCTGGAGCGGCATCTGCGCCATGTGTTTTTTCAGGGTGGGCGCGACATTGCGCTAACGGGCAAAGACCGCCACGCAATATTGCGGGATGGGTTGCCGGGGCTGCTCAGCAGCCTGCAGCACAAGGCAACCGGCCTGCTTGGCAGGCTGGATATCAACCACGCCTGGGATGATCTGGAGCGGCAATGCGACAATGGCGTATTTGCCTGTTCCGGCGTCGATCCGGATTTTCAGGACTATGCGCGGATTGATGACCAGCACCGCCACGACGCGATTTTGGGCACGATTGGCGGCGGCAACCACTTCGTGGAAATCGGTTATGTCGAAGACATTGTCGATGGTGCCTTTGCGACGGCGGCCGGCCTGAAAAGCGGTTCTGTCGTGCTGGTGGTGCATTCCGGCTCGCTGGACTTTGGCCAGCAGGTTGGCACCTCAATCAAGGACCGGTTGAAGGCACATGACAAACGCGGTCTCGACTGGCGGGTGCTTTCGAAGGAGAGCCAGCAGGCGCTTTACCGGCGTTACATGACCGGCCATGCCAATGCCGCCAATGCGGCCTTTGCCAATCGTTTCCTGATTGGGTTGGCGGCGGTTGAGGCCGTGTCACGCGCAACTAACCGAGAGGTTGAGCACCGGCTGGTTTATGACGCGCCCCACAACACCGTGTGGGAGCATGGAGAGATCGTGCGGCACAGGAAAGGCGCCTGCCCGGCCCGCGGGATCGGCGCGATGGCCGCCAGCCCTTACCAGTGGCTGGGTGAACCGGTCATTTTGCCAGGTTCGATGGGCGATGGTACCTGGCTGCTGGCTGGCCGGGGTGCTGCCGAGACGCTGGAAAGTTCCGCGCACGGGGCCGGACGCAGGCTTTCCCGCCAAGAGGCACGCGCACAAGGCGTTATTGGCAACAGGCTGCGCGTGGTTGGCCCGGTAGACCCGACAAGTCCTGCCTTGTTGGGCCGGCCGGATATTCTGGCTGAGATCCGCGCCCGGTTGAATGAGGAAGCACCCACGGCCTACAAGCCGATAGACAGCGTGGTTGAGCCGATGGTCGCGGCCGGAATGGCAACGCGGGTGGCGAAGGTGAAGCCGCTTGTCACCGTGAAGGGATAAGCGGCTTTACGGCAAAAACAAAACAGCGGGACGTTGATCCCGCTGTTTTGGTGGTCAACCTTTGAGAACCATCAATCCCTGCGGTTCGTGACCTATTGCAACTTTACTGCGCAAACACCAGCGTGCGTAGATAGGCTGCCCGGTGAACCTCCGGGATACGCTGATGATCATAAAACTTCGCCGCCAACCGACATGCATCAGCGGCGGATATTGCGGATAGATCTTCCAGTTTCTCCAACTCTTCTTCGGAAATGCCCAGGTTTTCGATCATTATGTCCGCCAACTGATCCTCGGTTAACAACGTTCCAGTCTGAGTGTTTTTCTTTCCACTGGAATAGGTTTCGAGAATGGTATCGGAGAAATATTTATTGGCAGCGGTCAGCACCGGATTGTCCAAAAAATTGATATTAAACTGACCATAGAGATATTGTTTGCAACCCTCAGGTTTATGGATCTTGAGCACTTCAATGACAGTCCTCACAGGTGCATAAAGTGCCACGGTCGTCTCGTCGCTTGCTCTCGCCAATGTCGGCATTGCATACTTCCCCGCGAGATCAAGTACCTTTTGCCTGGCTGCAGCCGCATCTCCCGTGTCAAACAGTTCGCGAAAAATCGCTTCCGTTTCCTCAATATGATCTAACAACACGGCATAAGTCGCCGGATCATTATTGCGCGCCGCAGACATTGTTTTATCGAAAATCTCGCGCTCTTTTTTGGAAAAGATGTCCGCCGCAAATGCGGAAAGTGAAAAACCGCCAAACGCAGACAGGATCAGCACTGCGACGATTCTAAAAAGCTTGTTCATGTTGCCCCTACCCTGCGCGAAAACCGATGCCCTGCAAACCCTTACCCCGTTTAAATAAAAGCTGCTTTGGCGAGTCAACACGGTGCGGTGCACAAACCGGAGCGCGAGTGGAATTTCAGACATAAATCCAGAGATGTCGACAACAACGACGATACTTGCCTGCGTTGCTTCGATCTTTAGCGGCCGGCAATCATGGTTCGCGCAGCGTATCTGCCACCAGCGCATTGGCGTGGCCGTGGCCCATGCCATGTTCCTGTTTCAGCCAGTTGACCAGTTCCATATGTTTCTTGGCCCCGTGGCTGCGGATCAGCTCTTTCCACTCGGCAATCGGCCGGCCGTATTTGGCCTCGATGGATGGAAAGTAGGATGCGGGACCTTTTACAGGACTGGTTGCCATGGATGCCTCCCAAGCGCCAAGCGGTTGTTATGACACATTGATAGCATGAAAGGCGGTATTGTCACCGCCCGTAGACGCCAGGCAGCAGCGCCAATCAGCGCGTGGTGTCTTCAGGAGCGAAAGACAAAAGGCCCTTCATCTGCAACAGGCCGAAGGCGGCAAGTGTTGCGTTATCTTTGATTTTGCCGACCTCGATCATCTGGCGGACCTCAGCCAATGAAAAGGCCTTGCAGATCAGCCCCTGTTCTTCCGGGTCGAGATCTTGTTTGCCTTGGTCAAGACCCGTCGCAAGGAAGATGTTGAAACCCTGACT
This sequence comes from Agrobacterium sp. AGB01, assembly GCF_014851585.1. Taxonomy (GTDB): domain Bacteria; phylum Pseudomonadota; class Alphaproteobacteria; order Rhizobiales; family Rhizobiaceae; genus Agrobacterium. The sequence goes on along the minus strand of NZ_JACVAB010000009.1, from coordinate 133,180 downwards.
GGAATAACCATAGGCCTGAAACAGATGGCCGACATGCTGCAGGCTTTGTGCCGTCAGGCCGGTTTCTTCCGCCAGTTCCGCTTTTGCCAGCTCTGTCGGGTCCTTATCCGGTTCCGCCTCGCTGCTGCCCTGTGGCAGTTCCCAATAACGGCCCGACACCGGATAGCGATATTGTTCGACCAGATAGATGTGGTCATTGTCCAGCGGCACAATCAGCGCGTAATCCGGCTTGCTGACCACGCCGTAAAGGCCGGGTGATCCGTCCTCACGGGTGAACTCATCCTCGCGGACTTCCATCCAGCGGTTCTTGTAGGTGACGCGTGACGACCTGATATTCCAAACCACTGTAAATGCCCCTCTCCCTTGGCTAAAAATCCGCGACGCTATTTGGTCGCGCCGCCAGCCTTCAACACCTTTATGAAATCCTCATCCCCGGTTTCAAGCGCAAAGGACAAGGCGGTTTCGCCGCCGTTACCCTCAGCGTTGGGGTTTGCGCCGTTTTCCAGCAGGGCTGTAACCACATCCGGCCCGTTTTGCTGATTGTTGGCCTGCATGATCAGCGGTGTCCAGCCATTGGCATCGCGCGCCTCAACATCTGCGCCCTTTTCCACCAGCGCACTGACGGCATCGGGATCGGTTATGATATGCAAAATGGTGACGCCCTCATCATTTCCGGCGTTGATATCGGCACCGGCGGTTAGCAGCAGATCGAGAATGTCCGGCTCGAAATACATATCCATGAGGTGGATGGGCTGAAACTTGTATTCGTCCTCAGAGGTGGCCAATGCCGGATTGGTTTTCAGCATGGCGCGCACTTCGGCAACATTGCCTTGGTGAACCGCATCGTGGAAAGCCCGGACCGCTTCCACTTGGGGTGTCGCGGGAATGGCGGTGGCGACGCCGAAGGGAATGCCTGCTATGGCCAGCAGGCTGATGAGTAAACGTTTCATATCTGCTCCATGCGGCAGGCATTGCGTGCGGGTTTAACACCGAGCTTCAATTACCTGCCACGGGCATGAGGCTGTTGCAACCTTTGACAAATTACGGAAATTCCGTATTTTAAAGAGAACATAAGGAGTTTGGCCATGGCTTACGCAATTCGGGTTGCCGCGACAACCTTCGCAAAAGAGTTTGGCAAATATAGCGACGAAGCGATGGTTTCCGGCGGCGTTGAGGTTACGTCTCACGGTCGTCCAATTGGCGCCTATATCAGCATGAAGGAGCTCGAAAATTATGAGCGCCTGAAAAGCAAGGAGCGCCGTGTCATTCATGCAAGAGACATGGATGACGATATGCTGGGCGCAATCATGAACGCAGAATACGGTAAAGCATCAGAGTGAATTATCCCGATCCTGTACCGGGTTTGGTGATCCGCTTCGATTATCTGTGGGACATTGACCATCAAAAAGGCCTCTCTACCAGCAATAAAGAGAGGCCTTGCGCTATTGTGCTTTACACAAAGGCCACCAACAAAACATTGGTTGTGCCTATCTCGCACTCATACCCCGAGCCTGGACAAGAAGACTATTCACTCGAAATCCCACCCGAAATTTGTGCTGAGATCTGCTTGGACAACGACAGGAACTGGGTGCGAGTTTCAGAGGTCAATGAATTCGAATGGCCCAGTCCGGAATTACGCCCGCGTCCTGAAGATCCGTCACGAGTGGATTACGGAATGGTACCCGAGGCGTTTTTTCTCGAAATCCGTAAACGCCTCGCGGATGCGGTAGCGCAGCACCGTCTTGGTCGGACAAAGCGATAATCTGTTGCAACACGCTGCAACGAACCGACTAAAGCGTGATCTCCAATTGCTCGATGAGATCGCCACTCAGCACAAAGGCGTAACGCAGGTCCACAGGGCTGCCGGGAAAATTGCCGCTGAGGTGGCTGGTGACCACGGTGCGGGCGCCATCCGTTGTGACGTTGAATGGCGTGGCGGTGTATTGGTATTTTGTTGACGCCTCCTCCTTCCATCGACGGATTTCATCGCGGCCGAGATAGGTGTGGCCCTCATCCCGGACAAAGGCGGTATCGAGGAAACAATTGGCGATATCCGCAGCATTACCCTCTCTATCCGCTGCGAAATAGGTGGCGATTGCCTTTGGTAGCTGAATTGACATGGTGTTCTCCTTTCAAGCATTCGTGACGTATTGCGGTTAGGCAAAGTGTGTTCCTGGTCGCGACCACTAGACGGTGGGCACGGTGCCACCATCGATAATGTGTTCGGTGCCGGTAATGGACGAAGCGCGGTCCGAGGCGAGAAAGGCTATGAGATCTGCGACTTCTGCCGGTTTTGCAGGACGCCCAAGCGGTATGCCGCCCAGCCCATCCATGATCATCTGTTTGCCAGCCTCGTAATCTCCGCCGATCTGCTCGGCGATACGATGGGCAAAACGCACCGATGCTTCGGTTTCAATCCAGCCCGGCGACACGCGCACCACCCGCACGCCCTTGGGCGACACTTCTTTCGACAGTGCCTTGCTATAGGTGGAAAGTGCGGCCTTGGCGGAAGCGTAAGCGGTGGTGGATTCCGGCAGCGGGAGTACCCTTTGAATGGATGAGACATGCACGACCACACCGTGGCCCTGGGCGACCATGGCTGGAACCAGCGCCCGGTCAAGGCGCACGGCAGGAAACAGGTTGAGGTCAAGCTCGCGGCTCCAATCATCATCACCCAGAGCAGCAAAGCCGCCGCCAGGTGCGGATGAACCGCCGAGCATATGCACGATGATATCAAGGCCACCCAGGCGCTGCTGCGCGGCCTGCGCCAGTGCCGTTGCACCTTCCGCCGTCGTCAGGTCGGCGGCCAGAAACAGCTCTTCCGGCAGATCGTCCGACTTGGTGCGTGCGGCGGTGAGAACCTGTGCGCCCAATTGGCGAAACAGATCAACCGTGGCTTTTCCGGCACCTTTGGTGCCAGCGGTGATCAGCGCGCGTTTGCCGCGCAAGGTTAGAAATTCGGTCATGCTGTCATCTCCTATAAACGGCACCGACGCGGTCAAATTGCCCGGCGTGTTTCCGATGGAATTAACGTAACACTCGACATTTATGCCGATAAGTGGGACAAACCGGGATGAGGAATTGCGAATATCGGGACAATTGACTTTGGGCATGATGGAAAAAACCAGCCTTGCGGATCTCAATGCGGTGATGGCGATAACGCGACGCGGCACATTCCGTGCGGCGGCCATTGACCTGAACATGTCGACGACGGCGCTTAGCCTTGCGATCAACAAGCTGGAGGCGAACCTTGGCGTGCGGCTGTTTAACCGCACCACCCGCAGTCTGTCTTTGACCAGTGCAGGCAAATTGTTCGTTGAGCAGATTGGCCCCGCCCTGCAAGGCATCGAAAGCGGGCTGGAGGCGGTGCGATCGGAGCGCGATACGCCCTCCGGCACCATACGCATCAATGCGGCACCCTTTGCAGCACGCGAGATCATCACGCCACTGGTGCTGGAGTTTTTGCGCCGTTACCCCGACATGGTGGTCGACATTGTCACCGAAGGGAGACTGGTTGATATCGTGGCCGACGGGTTTGATCTTGGCGTGCGTGTTGCCGGGCTTATTCCCACCGACATGATTGCCGTGCCGCTTGGCCGCCCGCAACGCTATGCCGTTGTGGCGACACCGCAATACCTGGACAAACACGGCGTGCCGCTGGTGCCGCCCGACCTGCTGAACCACCCCTGCATTCGGGTGCGGTTGCCGGATGGATCGCTGTTTCGGTGGCGACTGGAAAAAGATGGCGAGATCGTGCAACTCGATGTGCGCGGGCCGATCATTCTCGATGAGACCAGCCTGTCACGCACCGCCGTGCTGGAACATACTGCCATTGGCTTTTTCTTGGAGCAAAGCGTGCTGGCAGATATCGAGGCTGGCCGGTTGACGCGGTTGCTTGACGACTGGACACCGCCCTTTCCGGGCCTTTGCCTCTATTACCCTGGCCGGCGAAACCTGTCAGCGGGCCTCAAGGCATTTCTGGCGCTGGCCCGTGTTCATGCCGCTGCGGCGCAGAAAGCGACGCGAAGCACCGCGCCGTCAGAATAGCGGCTGTTTTCTGCCAGGCGCCGGGCGGGACCGTGGTCAGTTCAGGTCCAGACCTTCTTCCAAGAGGGACTTTACAACCGCGTCGCGCGCCTTGACGCGTAGGTACCAGCCTTGAAGATGCTGAAGACCATCAAAATGGATTGGCGCATTGTAATAGGACTTCAACCAGGGCGCCTGCCCCCAGCCGGTCAGGGCAAACAGATAAGCATCCGCGACCGAGAAGTTTTGCCCCATGAGGAATGGTCGCTCTGCGAGATGGTCGTTGAGCCATGAAAACCGTTTTTCCAGCTTTGGCCGCGCGGTGTTGATGTAATCACCCGCCTGCTGCGCATAAAGCAGCGGGATGAAACCCTTGTGGACTTCCGTTGACAGGAAGCTGAGCATTTCCTGCAACCTGTAGCGTTCAAAACTGCCATTTAGCGGCACCAAACCTGCCTGCGGCTTCAAGTCTGCCAGGTACTGAACGATAACAGGGCCTTCCCGCAAAATAGTGCCATCTGCCAGTTCAAGGGCCGGAATGTAACCGTGCGGGTTGACCTTGTGAAAGTTTTTACCCTGCTGCGTGGTGTGATCATTGTGATCCACCTTTATGAAGTCGACCTCAAGACCCAGTTCGTTTGCGACGATGTGCGGCGAGAGCGAGCAGGCTGCGGGCATATAATAAAGTTTCATTGCTGGTATTCTCCATAGAATTCAACACCATCCTTGCGCTTGCAGAAGGTGCGGACTCTATGTAATTCAGGTGGTATATAAACGTAAGAACGCAAAAGTTTGTCATCTAGGTACATAAATTATACCTGGTATGGCAAAGAGGTCATGCCCCATGAAAGACACGGTATCCGGCTGTTCCGTTGAAGAAGCGATGCATCTGCTTGGCGGGCGTTGGCGCCTGTTGATCGTCTCCTACCTCGTGGATGGCCCGAAGCGCTTCAATGAATTGCGCAGACTGATACCGGGCATTTCGCAGCGCATGCTGACCCTTGATTTGCGCACGCTTGAAGAGGCCGCGATGGTTCAGCGAACGGTGTATCCCACCGTGCCGGTAAAGGTGGAATATGCCCTGACCGAAGATGGCAAACGTCTGGAAAACGTGGTCAGCGTTGTCAAGGAGTTCGGCCTGTGGCTGAAAGCGCGCAACGGCGACGAGGTCTGAAATCCGTCGTGAAGCAGATCGCACTCACGATGGCTAAAAAGCGCTGATCAGGCTGGCTCAGTGGTTGGCTGGTGGTTCAGCGCGTGGGCAACAAAACGACGGAGCAGCGCCAGTGGCTCGCCCGCATGCTCAACGCCAGCCAGCAGATCATCGGGATCACGCCCCTCGGCACGCAGCACATCTGCCCGCATGCGAATGATGGCCGCGGAAATTTCCGGCGTAAATTCCGGGTGGAACTGCGTGGAGATGGCATTGCGGCCATAACGCACGATCTGATGCGGATCATGGCTGGAAGCGGCCAGCGCTTGCGCGCCCTCCGGCAGGCGGATGACCGTCTGCATATGGGTGAGATGGGCCGGAAACTGCGCGGGCATGGTGCTGACCAGCGGATCCTGTTCGGCTCCCGGCAACAGGCGAACGGCCTGCGTGCCGATTTCGCGGCCCTCAGGGTGATAATCCACCTCGCCGCCCAGCGCATGGGCAATGAGCTGATGGCCGTAACAGACGCCAAACAGCGGCAGGTCGATGGCCATGGCCTGCCGTATCCACTCGGCCGTTGCCTCGCTCCATGGCAGACGGTCTGTCACCATGTCCCAGGAGCCGGTGATGATGGCGCCTTTTACGCTATCGGGCGCTGGCAGGCTTTCACCCTCAAACACCCTGATGACCGCGAGGGTTTCCGTGTCGGGGCCAACGGCACGCTGAAACCAAAGGGGCAGATCGCCCAGCGGGTTTCTGATAGCATCAGGTGGTGTGCCGACCTGAATGAGAAGCAAGGGATAAGAGGCCAAGGCTTGAACTTCCGTGATGGCAAGAGTGGCGGTCTGATTGGCCGGAAGGGCCAGATATCAGGTGTTATGGCCGGACTTTAGCGTGACATTCTCACTCTGAAAAATGAAAAATTCTGGACGTCGCGTCGCATGAGACTGTGCAGCGCAGCTGAAGTGAAAGACCGCCTCAAGCACCGGATCGTCAGTTTGCCGCTTGCACGGCCTGGCTAACACGCTGCGCGATATCGTTGATGGTGTTTTCATCCCCCGATATGGACAGGCCCATATAGGTCTCTGCCTCAACGGCAATCTCGTGACCGGCCAGCTGCCAGAGAAAGGTTTCAACCTCCTGCGACCCGGCGACAACCCAGTTGCGGTTTTCCAGCACGGCACCCAATTGCAACATCACCTGCATGATCGCGGTGCGCAACTGCTGGTCATATTCATCACCAAGAACAACCGTTGTTGTCATGACCGCGCCTCAGCCGTTTTGATCCAGCAGCTGCAGATATTCTGTGCCACTGATTGTCGTCCAGCCCGTGGACGGCATTCGATCCATTTTCGGGTCGCCGGTTAGAAAATACGCGCCCATGAAGCAACTGATTGGATCGAACAGAGCAACTTGTTGAGCAAGATCGAAATCAGGTCGTTCCAATGCCTCTTCGAGGATCACTTCATTCTCGACAGTCATGTGAAAATTAATCCTGAGATTGCCGACGCAGATATCGAGTGCTGGAGACATCATATTCGTGCATATTCCAATCTGCACCTTATTGAGGTCCCACAAGCCACCCCGTAGAAAACCGGAAACCGGAGTTTCATACATGGGAAAGTCGATGCGCATCCGGCGCCAGTAACTGAAGCGCGCCACTTTGCCCGTTGCAGCACCAACTGATGACAGTTTGACTGTGGTCAATGGATACGGGTTTTCAGGCTCAAAATGCAGTTCCATGCCAGCCGGGTAAGCCCAGAATAATGGTACAGGCTCGGCATAAACATCCGTAATCCAGCCTCTTGGCGGTCCCATTTCACCGGCGACTTGCAGCAGCGGCGTTCCCAACGGCAGGAACGGAATCTCCTGGTTTCGAAGTATGTCTCGCAAAGATATGGTGACAGGCTTTCGTGGCATGGGATTTATCTTACGTACGGCTGCGCAGCCAGTCGATGACGTCTTGCGCGTTTTTCTCCGGTGGAAAGACCGGGTAAAACACATGGGCGATGCGGCCATTTTCGATGATCATGGTCAGACGTTTAAAAAGTGTCAGGCCAGCCGCGTCAAAGGTTGGCAGGCGCAAGGCATCCGCCAGAGACAGACCGCTATCCGACAACAAGGGAAATGGCAGATGCAGCCTTTCGACGGCCTCTTTCTGGTAGTCCGTTGTCTGGGTTGAAAGGCCAAACACCCTTGATGCGCCGAGTTGTTTCAGCTCTGCAAAATGATCACGGAAGGCGCAGGACTGCGGTGTGCAGCCTCGGGCGCCGGGTATGGTGTCCCAGCCATCAAGTGCTGCGCCATCCGGCGGGCTGGTGCGCGGATAGGCATAGATGACCGTCAGGCCGGGCTGGTTGAGGGAAACGCTTGTACCATCGGTGGCTGGCAGTGTGAGTTCAGGCACGGCCATACCCTTAAGGTGGGACGCTGCGCCATCATCCAGTGGGGCTGGTGTTGTCATTACCGTAATCCTTCCTCTTCGAGGTCTGCCTGAAGACAGTGCTTATTTCTGGATGGGCGCGACACCATAGGTATCGTAGGCGCCTTGCATGCGCTGCTGTTCGCTGCGTTCCGGAAACAGTTTGTAGCTGGGTGCCCAGATGCGGGAAATACGGCTGATCTTGATGGCGATGACATGGCGGATGGGGAAATCACCGCCCGCCATGCGCAGCAAGTCTGCGCCTAGATCAGCAAAATCCGGGTCATCAGGCGCAATTATTCTGGCTGTGCCGACAATCTTGAACCCGCGCTGGCGAAACACATCAACAAAGCTGACGCAGGCGGTTGCATGGGCGTGAAGATTGCGCACCGTGTGGGTGGAGGCAATATCTGCCACCACAATATGGTCGTCCCCATAAGAGCCAAAGATTTCCTTGGGGCTGACATTGGGCGTGCCATCGGCATCGACAGTGGCCAGCCAGCAGAGAACGGAGTTTTCAATATCCGTTTTCACCGCATCGTTTAACCGGTGGCCGCTCTGCGGTTCGTTCATGACAGTTTCTCCGACATCGGCAGTCAGCCAAGATCATTCGTGAAGGATTTTGCCGACCAGATTAAATCGTACACCTGACGGCAGGTAGGACAAGGTGCAGGCACCTTCAAAATACGGAGCAACGCTGCGCTCTATCAGTCGCGAGCCAAAGCCCTTTTTCTTCGGTGCGACGACGGCGGGACCGCCCACTTCCACCCAGTCAAAGACGAAATCGCCATCCTCGCTGACCGACCACTGAATTTCTATGGTTCCTTCAATGACCGACAGTGAGCCATATTTGGTGGCATTGGTGGCAAGCTCATGAATTGCCAGCGATAATCCCAGCCCCTGCTGCGCCGAAAGACGGATGGACGGACCAACAAAGGAAAAGCGGTCACCGCCACCGAGATAGGGTTTCAGCGCCATATCCAGCACTTCGCGGATATCTGCCGATGCCCAGTTGGTATTCGTCAGGATATCCTGCGCGCGGGACATGGCAGAAAGCCGTGCGGAGATGACCTCCTGTGCCAGGCTGGTGTCATCGGCATTGCGCAAAGATTGGCTGACAATGGCCTGCACCATGGCCAGCGAGTTCTTGATGCGATGGGAAAGCTCGTTGGTAAGTTCGCGCTGGCGGGCTTCCACCGCCTTGATTTCCGAGATGTCCTGCACCAGCGTATAAAAGCCTTCAACCTTGCCACTGCCGCTGACACGCGGAATATACTCCACGCTGATGTCGCGGTGCGAGGTCGTTGAATATGGCATGCGCTGTTCGAAATGCAGGCGCTCACCGGCCAGCGCCGCATCAATCCAGTGTTTGACCTTGGCGTAGGCATCCGGCCCAACCACCTCAAGCAAGGTCTTGCCGATGAGCGATTCCCGCTTTCTTGGAAACCAGGTCTCATAGAACTTGTTGACGAACTGGTAGCGCTCTTCCTTGTCGACATAGGAGATCAGAACCGGCAGCGCATCGGTGAGTGTTTGCAACTCCTGCTCACGAACGGACAAGGCGCGCTGGGCTTCGATATGGGCGGTCACTTCATGGCCACCCACGAATATGCCAGTGACATTGCCGGTTTCGTCATGCAGTGCCTGAAACACGAAATCGATAAATCGATCCTTCGCCTCGCCTCCAAGCCTGACCTTCATGCCGGAGGCGGAAAATGCATTGCCCTCGGCATAGACCCGGTCCAGTACTTCGAAGACGCCCTGTCCTTCCAGTTCAGGCAGTGCCAGCTTCGCCGGAAGGCCGATAAGGTCCCGTCCACCGGTAATATCGCGGTACGCATCATTGGCATATTCATAGACATGGTTTTCACCGCTGAGAACGGCGACAAAACCCGGCATCGTCTGGAACATCGTCTGCTGTTGCTGGGCAAGCCGGGTCAGGCGACGTTCATTCAGCACAACATCCGTGACTTCAGAAACGTTGATGAAGATGCCACCAATGCTGCCGGTTTCGGTTCTGATCGGGGCGTAGGCGTAGTCCCAAAAGGTCTCAACGCTTATGCCTGCACGGCTGAATGTCATCGGATGGCGACGCTCATTTTGGCCTTCGCCTGCCATGACGCGCTTCAGCTTTTCGCCCACGGCAGGAAACAATTCCGGCCAGACATCGGTTACAGGTTTTCCCATGGCGGCGGGATGGCGCTCTGCCAGTACCGTGACATATGGGTCGTTGTAAAACAGTATGTTTTCCGCGCCCCACAACACCGCACAGGGTGCGCTGGAACCGAGGCATATGGACAACGCGGCCTTCAAGGCTGCGGGCCAAGTCGACGCATCTCCGACAGATGTTGCTGCCCAGTCAATGGAACGGATGAGTTGACCTGCCAGCCCGCCTGAACCAATGAAGGCGAAGACACCGTCTTGCCCGTTATATTCCGCGTCTGATGTCATCATCTGGCAGTGGCGCTCCGTGGCCCATTACACTTCATATTCAGTTTGTTAGCAGGAGGAACGCGTGCTGTCACCGCAGACCTTGGTCTCTTAAGATTTGTAGTCTTGCGTACAAACGGCAAGGCTTGTGCAACGACTCATTTTGCAATTTTAAGACGTTACAAAGTAAGCAATTTTGCCCCGCCCGCAATGGCGGGCGTTGGCAGTTGACATTTGGTCGCAGCGATTTGCCCGGGTTCCGGCGGCAGCGAACCGCCGCCGGAGGTCAAATCCACCTGCCCCGCTAGCTGACGGCCCCGAGCCGTGCGGCCCGATTGTATGTTTTTACAAGCAGCCAGATGGCGATTGCCGTGACGATGGCCTCTGCTGCCGGATAGGCAAACCAGATGGAATTTGCCGCGGTCAGCAAGGCCAATGCAATGATGAGACCGGGCAACAGGATGAAGGATTTGGTCAGGGTAAGCAGACCCGCCCTGGCGGGTTGGCCAATGGCCTGACAATAAAGCCCGAACATAAAGACCGGCCCTGACAGCAGGTAAAGCGCCATCATTGGCCGCACTATGCGGCTGACTTCCGCGATAACCTGCATGTCCGTCATGAAGATTGACGCCACCGCGTGGGATTGGCGCAGCAACAAAAGTTCCACCACCGCGCCGTAAACAAGGGCCGTGGTGGCGGCAATGGCCGCCACGCGTCTGGCACGATGATAAAGCCCGGCACCGACATTGTTACCGGCGATGCTTTGCATGGACAGGCCAAGCGCCATCATGGGCAGGAAGGCAAAACCGAGAATGCGGGTGATGACACCATAGGCGGCAATGGTGTGCAATTGCGCCTGCCCCTGTTGTATCTCGCTTTGTTGCGACAAAACGGCCAGCACGCAGGTTGCGGTAAAAGCCATGCCAATGAAGCTGAGACTGACCGGTGCGCCAAGCGCCACAAATTGCCGCCAGTTGCCAAACCAGCCGTGCTGCCACAGGCTGGAGAGCGGCAGCAAGGTGGGGCTGCGTCTGCGCCCTTCCAGCAACAGCGCAAGGCCAATGATTTGCGCCAGCACCGTGCTGCCTGCCGACCCGGCCACGCCCAAACCGCACAACACGATAAGCACGTAGTTGAGCAGAATGTTGAGCGCGGTGACGCCCAGCGACAGTAATGCCATGCTGCCAGCCCGCCCTTCATTGCGCCAGGCATCGGCATGCAAGGCCAGCACGAACTGAACCGGGCTGCCGGCCAGCGATATCATGAGGAATTGCCAGACCATGCCTGCCACGACAGGATCGGCACCGGCCATATGGCGGGCAAATGCCGGACCGCCCAGCAGAAACAACAGCGCAAGTACCAGGCCCAGAACCAGTGCAAGACCGTGGGCGCTGGCAAAGGTGGCCGCGGCGTCTGCCCGGGCGCCACGTCCAAGCTGGCGGGCAAACATGCTGGACATGCCGCTGCTGACCAGTGTCGAAAGGGCAATGGCCAGCATGAGCACGGGAAAGGATATGCCAACGGCGGTAATGGCATCTGCCCCGACAAAATGGCCGAGAAAAGCGGCATCGGTGATGCCGAGCAGGCCGTTCATGGTCATGACCACAGCCATGGGAATGGCTGTTATGGCGAAGACCTTGCCCAAGGGCGCGGTCAGAAAATGATTATCCGGTGATGGTCTTTGCGACATCACTCACTCCTCAGATGAGGCATTTCGAGATGTGATGGGAGCCTGCTTTGCCACCAACGAAATGCATCGAGGGTGAGAAGGGTTTTTAAATCGGGCTTCACCGGGACATTACGTCTGCAGGCGGCAGGTGCACGAAACCTTGACCACCGGAAAACCATTTTCCCCTGACTTTGTCAATTCCGCCGGGGCGGCAGAACGCCCCTGCCCTTGTTTCAGATACGCTTATTGCGCATGAAACATCATCAGCCCGGCAACACCGAGTGCACCCAAAGCGGCAAGCGACAGGATGCCGGCCACCAGCACCCGGCCGCCGGAAGCAAAGACCGTGCGCATGTTGACCGACAGACCAAGGGCCGCCATGGACACTGTGGTGAGAATGGCCGAGCTGCCCTTGGCGACATCCACGGCAGTATCAGGAATGATGGCAAGGCTGCGCAGGCCCATGGTGAGGAAAAAGCCAATGATGAACCACGGCACCAGACGGGCAAGTGACAGCCGTTCCCCTTGCATGGCGGCACCGCCCTTGAACAGGCGCAACAGTAGCACGACCGGCCCCAGCATCAACACGCGCATCAGCTTGACCAGCGTGCCGATCTGCACACTGGCGGCACCGACCGGTGCGGTGGCGGCCAGCACCTGTGGCACGGCATAAACCGTCATGCCGGCAAAAACGCCATATTGCCATTCACTGACCGGGAAAACCGGAAACAGCGATGGCAGCAGCAGCACGACCACCACGCCAAGGGCGGCGGTAAAGGCAATGGAGGCTGCGACATCATCCGACTTTGCACCGATGACCGGGGCTGCGGCGACAATGGCCGAATTGCCGCAGATGGAGGTGCCGCAGGCAACCAGCGTTGCCAGCTGGTCCGGCAGGCCCAGCAAACGACAGAGGCTGTAACTGGCAATCAGCGACAGGATAACCGTGCAGGCCACCACGCCAATCATCAGGCTGCCGGCATCGGCAATGGTGGAAAGGCTGACGGACGCACCCAGCAGCACAATGGCAATTTCCAACACGAACTTGGCGGAGAAATCGACGCCAGCCTTGAGGAACGGCGCAAGGCCGAAACAGGTGTGCAGCAGCGTGCCAAGAATGATGGCAATGACCAGGGCATCCACCAGTTCATGACCCAGCACGGCCTTTTCAACCGCAACCAGCCCCTGCGCGGCAAATGTGATGCCAACCGCGAGAACAAGACCGGGACCGATTTCCAACGCAGACCGAACAGACAAAATAAACTCCCAAATCACTTACTTATGAGAGAATATTCATCCACTTCGTTTGCGTATATCGAATAATATTTGACATTTCATTCGATAAAAACGAACGATTGCCTATGACCTTTGAACAGCTGGTAATTTTTGTCGCCACCGCAGAACGGCAACACCTGACGCAGGCCGCCAATGCGCTGCGGCTGACGCCTTCTGCCGTCAGCGCCTCCATCAAGGCGCTGGAGACGTTTTATGCCGTCAAACTGTTTGACCGGGTTGGGCGCGGCATTCAGTTGACCCGAGAAGGCAGAGTGTTGCTGAAAGAAGCCAAGGAAACGCTGGCGCGGGTGAAAGAAACCGAGGCAGTGCTGGCAGAGCTTGGCAAGCTGAACACCGGCAGCCTGGATGTTCAGGCCAGCCAGACCATTGCCAATTACTGGCTGCCTTCGCGGCTCTTGGGGTTTTCCGCCAGCTATCCCGGCATTCAGCTGAACATGACGATTGGCAATACCGCAACTGTTGCGGCAGCTGTGATCAATGGCGATGCGGAACTGGGCTTTATTGAAGGTGCGCTGGATGAGCCGCTGCTTTCCACCGCCACGATCACCAGCGACAAGTTGGTGGTGGTGTCCAAGGCCGGCGCCACACAGCCAGATGATGCGCTGACGTCGCTGAAATGGATCATGCGCGAACAGGGTTCCGGCACACGGTCCGTGTTGGAACAGGCGCTGAAAGAGCAAGCCATCGACCCGCGTGCACTCGACATACGTTTTGTGCTGCCCTCCAACGAGGCGCTATTAACGGCCGTTTTGCAGGGCGGCTGCGTGACCGCACTTTCACAGATGATCGTGTCGCCTTTCCTGGAAAACGGCCAGTTGCAGGTGCTGGATTTTGACTTGCCGCCGCGCCGCTTTACCCTGCTGCGCCACAAGGAAAGGCACAGAACGGCCGTGGCACGGGAGTTTGAGGCCTATTGCCACGTGCATGCCTGAACCAAGGATTGAGCCAACGGTCTGTCCGATACCGCACAAACCCAACGCACACACATCCCCACGTTTGTGTTTCACGCGCGATTGCAATAGATGGTTGCGGCGATAATTCGGGGGGAATCATGGGCTCTTTTTCTATCTGGCATTGGATCATTCTGCTTATCTTTATCGGCGGCATCACCTGGATCATTGCGGCGTCTCGCAAACTTGGACCGGATGGCAAGCTTGAACTACGCGGCATCAGAGGCTGGTTGGTGGTTCTGGCCATTTGGCAGATTTTCGTCACCATCAAAACACTTGGACGCGCGGCACAGATGTCGAAAGAGTATGAGGGTATCGCTCATATACCCGGCGCACGCGTGGCAATTAACGTCGAAACTGCCATTACTCTGGCCCTGGTGGCGCTGACTATTGTGACGACCGTTGCACTTCTTAGAAAAAAACACGCGTTCAAGCGCCTGTTCTTTCTGCAGTGGCTGGCTCCACCGCTGGCATTTGCTTTAGACGCCGCCATTGTCTCTGCAGCTCTTCAAGTGCCAATTGAAGGAATGCTGACTGGTCCCGTCATTCTGCAGCTCGTCATCAATCTTGTGATTGGCGGTCTATGGCTCTGGTACATACGCGTTTCGGTGCGCGTGAAAAACACAATGGTGAACTGACGGACAGCCGTCAGTTGGGGGAATTATGGGCGCTTTTTCTATCTGGCACTGGATCATTCTGCTGGCCATCATTGGCGGCATAGCGGTGATTGTCAGAAAATCGCGTAGCGCGCGGACCACGGACAATACGGACCCCACCAAGGGCAACTCGGAGCTTGAGGGCATTGGCGGCTGGTTGGCCTTATTGCTGGTGCTGCAGACCTTGGGCATTTTGAACATCGTACTTTCGGCGCATCTAAATTTCAAAGGTTATGACGGACTGTGGGACGTTCCCAACATAAGCTTTGTCATTTTTACCGACGTTGCCATGAACATTGTGCAGTTGGCGCTTGGGTTGACCGTTCTTTGGGCGGGCCTCAACAAAAAGCGGATCTTCGTTGATCTGTTTTTCTATCAATGGCTGTTAACGCCAGTGCTGTTCATCCTCGGCCTCGCCATTGCCGGTAGCCTGCTGGGCGGTGGTTTTTCCGATTTGTTGACCGTAGGCGACCTCGGCGAGCTGTTTCCGCAAGTCTTCTTTGTCGGTCTTTGGGTCTGGTACACACGCGCCTCAGTGCGTGTGAAAAACACCATGGTGAACTGACGGACGGTCTGCACACGCTCAGTTGCATCCGCCCGTGATCCACGCTAATGAGGCACATCCACAAGGACCCGGTGAAATTCCGGGTGGCTCTTCTGGCCGCCGATCCGCCAGACAACACAGCAACGCAACTTCATCATTGTTTATGGACCCGACTTCGGTTTGGCCCGTTGCCCCTTACTGTGAAAACCAAAATCATGATCAATTTTTCAGCCTACCGTCGGGAATGGTTCTCGAACATTCGTGGCGATATTCTCTCCGGCATTGTCGTGGCGCTTGCGCTTATTCCAGAGGCTATCGGCTTTTCCGTTATTGCCGGCGTTGACCCACGCGTTGGCCTTTATGCCTCATTTGCCATTGCCTGTGTGAGCGCCATTACCGGCGGCCGCCCGGGCATGATTTCTGCCGCCACCGCCGCAACCGCCGTGGTTATGGTGACGCTGGTGAAAGAACACGGCCTGCAATATCTGTTTGCCGCCACCATTCTGATGGGCATCATCCAGATCATTGCCGGGCTTGCCAAAATTGGCCGGGTGATGCGCTTTGTTTCCCGCTCGGTCATCACGGGTTTTGTCAATTCACTGGCCGTGCTGATCTTCATGGCGCAGTTGCCGGAGCTGATTGGCGTGCCTGTTGCCACCTATGTGATGATTGCCGGTGGTCTGGCCATCATCTACCTGTTTCCTTACATCACCAAGGCGGTGCCCTCGCCGCTGGTTTCCATCGTCATCATTACCCTCATCGTGTGGTTTACCGGCATGGATGTGCGCACGGTGGGTGACCTTGGCGCCCTGCCCGACAGCCTGCCTCACTTCATGATACCTGACGTGCCGTTTACGCTGGAAACGCTGCAGATCATTTTCCCCTACTCCATAACGCTTGCGGCGGTTGGCCTGCTGGAAAGCCTGCTGACGGCGCAGATTGTTGATGACATGACCGACACGCCCAGCAACAAAAGCCAGGAATGCCTTGGCCAGGGTGCCAGCAACATAGCGTCGGCCTTTATTGGCGGCATGGGCGGCTGCGCGATGATTGGCCAGTCGGTCATCAACGTGTCCTCCGGCGGGCGTGGACGCCTTTCCACCTTTGTGGCCGGTGCGTTTCTGCTGTTTCTGATCGTGGCGCTAAATGACCTGGTGCGCATTATTCCGATGGCCGCGCTGGTGGCGGTGATGATCATGGTATCGATCGGCACCTTCAAATGGCGCTCGGTGCTGGACCTGCGGAAAAACCCGCTTTCCTCCTCCATCGTGATGCTGGCGACCGTTGCCACGGTTCTCATTACCCATGATCTCGCCAAGGGCGTGATTGTGGGCGTGATGTTGTCAGGCATTTTCTTTGCCGGAAAGGTGGCCAAACTGTTCAGCGTCAAGACGTCACCGAAAGACACAAATGGCACCGTGACCTATACGGTTGAGGGGCAGATTTTCTTTGCCTCGGCGGAAAGTTTCATAGAAGCATTCGACTTTGCGACACCGGCCGACAAGGTGAAGATCGATGTGAGCCAGGCGCATCTGTGGGACATTACCGCAGTTGGCGCACTGGACAAGGTGGTGATCAAATTCCGCCGCAACGGCACGGATGTCGAAGTTATCGGCTTTAACCGCGCCAGCGCCGACATGATTGACCGCTACGCCCTGCACGACAAGGCGGAGCGAGAAGCGGCCAGCGCCTCACTGCACTAAACCAAGTGACTGTTTGAGCGATGAAACCGGGGCGAAATTCGCCCCGGTTTTTTGTTTATATCGACTTGAGAGACACGCGTTTTTCCAGCTCCAGCGCCTGTTCCTTGCGCTCGCTGTAACGGTCGGTCAGGTAGGCCGATGCATCCCGCGTGAGAAGCGTGAACTTGACCAGTTCTTCGCAGACATCCACCACCCGGTCGTAATAGGATGATGGTTTCATGCGGCCATCGGCATCAAATTCCTGATAGGCCCTGGCGACCGATGACTGGTTGGGAATGGTGATCATCCGCATCCAGCGGCCGAGAATGCGCATCTGGTTGACCGCATTAAACGATTGGCTGCCGCCGGACACTTCCATGACGGCAAGGGTTTTTCCCTGTGTGGGGCGAATGGAGCCAAGCGATAGCGGAATCCAGTCTATCTGCGCCTTCATGATGCCGGTCATGGCGCCGTGACGCTCCGGGCTGACCCAGACCTGGCCTTCCGACCACTGCGTCAAATGCCGCAATTCCTGCACCTTGGGGTGGCTGACCGGCGCTTCATCCGGCAATGGCAGGCCGGCAGGATCAAAGATTTTGACCTCGCAGCCCAGTTCCTCCAGCAGACGGCCAGCCTCTTTTGCCAACAAGCGGCTGTAAGACACGTCGCGCAGCGAGCCGTAAAGGATGAGAATGCGCGGCTTGTGCGTGGAAAAGGCCGGACGCAGGGCATCGAGGTCTGGCTGGTGGAGATGTTGCGCCTGCAGAGCGGGGAAAAGATCAGACATTAAATCAGCCAAGGCGCTTTCCTTCCTGATCAAGAACCTGTTCGCCATCTTCCTTGAAGAAGGCGCCGCTGAAACTGTTCGGCAGGATGTCCAGCACCAGCTCGGACGGCCGGGCGAGCCGTGTGCCCAAGGACGTGACGACAAAGGGACGGTTGATGAGGATGGGGTGCTGCAGCATGGCATCCAGCAACTGGCTGTCGGTGATTTCAGGATTATCCAGCCCCAAATCTGCGTAAGGCGTGCCCTTCTCTCTCACCGACTGACGGACGGTCAAGCCAGCATCCGAGATGAGCTTTTCCAGCTGCTGGCGCGATGGCGGGTTGCTGAGATAGTCAATCACGTCAGGCTCAAAGCCAGCGGCGCGGATCAAGGCCAGCACGTTGCGGGACGTGCCGCAGGCCGGGTTGTGATAAATCTTGGCGTCCATGATCATGTCCTTCTTTCAAGCTTTGTTTCTGCCGACGGCGGGCGAAGCGTCGTACCAGTGTTTGCTGCGGTTTACGGCCCAGACGACGGTCAGCATGACCGGAACCTCGATGAGCACGCCGACCACGGTTGCCAGTGCTGCGCCGGAGTGAAACCCGAACAGGCTGATGGCCGCAGCAACCGCAAGCTCAAAGAAGTTGCTGGCACCAATGAGTGCCGATGGGCCGGCAACGCAATGGCGCTCACCCACTAGACGGTTCAAAAGATATGCCAGCGCCGAATTGAAATAGACCTGAATGAGAATGGGAACGGCCAGCAGCGCAATGATCATGGGCTGCGCGATGATCTGCTGCCCCTGAAAACCAAACAGCAGGACAAGTGTAACCAGCAAAGCAATGAGCGACAGCGGCTGCAGCTTTGCAAGCGTCGCATCCAGTGCCATGGTCGTTCCATCCCGCGTCAAGCGGGCACGCAAAACCTGCGCGATGATAACAGGCATAATGATGTAAAGACCGACAGACAGAATGAGCGTGTCCCACGGCACGGTGATGGCCGACAGGCCCAGCAGCAAGCCGACAATGGGCGCAAAAGCCACAATCATGATCGCGTCATTGACGGCGACCTGAGACAGCGTGAACAGCGGTTCACCGCGTGTAAGGTTGCTCCACACAAAGACCATGGCGGTACAGGGGGCCGCTGCCAGAATGATAAGCCCGGCAATGTAGGAATCGATCTGATGACCCGGCAGATACGGCCGGAACAGCCAGCCGATAAACAACCATGCCAACAGCGCCATGGAAAATGGTTTAACCGCCCAGTTGATAAACAGTGTGACGCCGATGCCGCGCCAATAGATGCCGACCTGCGCCAATGAGCGGAAGTCGATCTTGATCAACATCGGGATAATCATCAGCCATATCAGAATGGCAACGGGCAAATTGACCTTGGCAACTTCCAGCGCACCAACGAAGTGGAACACGCCGGGCAACAGATGGCCGAGGGAAACACCCACGATGATGCAGAGAAAAACCCAGATGGTGAGATAACGTTCAAAAGTCGACATCAGGCGGAGTTTCCGGAGTTGTTATGCGGGCCACAGCAAAGAGCGTGACCCGGTGAAAATGAACACACGGCCATGAGCGCCATGGTGTCGGCGCACGGTGATCTTGGGTGGGTCCTCGTTGTCAAAACGCCTGAGGTGGTTTTCGGTGAGATTGTGCGAATGCAGCAACCTGAACCGGATAAACCCTGTTCAGCACGGTTTTGCCTCTGGCACACAGCAAGGCGTCAATTCGGCAATTAGCGGTGCGCAAAGCTCGGCCGAGCCGCCACAACAATCCTTCAGGAGAAACAGGGTCAGCTCTTTCAAACCTTGCAGATCTGCCCGGTAAATGATCGAGCGGCTGTGCCGCTCTCCCCGCGCCAGCCCGGCCCGCGACAGGGTGGCCAGATGGGCGGACATGGTGTTTTGCGGCACGTCGAGAAGGCGCGCCAGCTCACCGGCCGGAACGCCTTCCGGCTCATGCCGGACAAGAAGACGAAATGTGTCCAGCCTGGTGGGCTGGGCCAAGGCGCCAAGCGCCGTTATTGCTGATGTGTTATCCATATATCCAGATTATTGGATATGTTGTGATGGAGTCAAGTGTGGTGATCGAGACGATGTTATGGAGTGTGGCTTTCTACATGACATCGCAGGGCCGCCGTATCATCAATGGGTGACTTTCCTAATACCGTTCAGGCAATCAAATGCTTCGACACTGACAACCGTTCACAGCCATACAGATAAGAATTCGCATGCCATAAGGAATTTACCATCACCTGACACCCAAGAATGTAGGACAATATCACCAACGGATGTGGTTTTCCCCGGAGATGGCTTTTCAGCAGTAGACGACTCTGCTAACCACGCTACTCTAGTCTGAGGGCTACTCTATCCAGTAAGGCAACTAGGTAAACTCGGATCAACTAACGTCCGCAGGAGTGGCCCGAATGAATACAATCTCACCTAAATTGGCAAAGAGTTCTTTGCCGAGTGAATCCCAAGCCAATCTTCTGAGTCTGTTTTGCGGGTCTGGCGGTCTAGATTTAGGATTTCACCAAGCAGGCTTTGTAACTTCTCTCGCCTATGATAAGCGCAAAGACAGTCTAGCGTCATGGTCTAGGTCTTTTCCACGCGGCAAAGCCATAGAACAGGACATATTTTCTCTATCAGTTGAAAATCTTGATAGCCATTTCGGCAATGAGTTTGCTCCCGTCGGAGTTATAGGCGGACCGCCCTGCCAGGGCTTCTCTTTAGCCAACAGGTATGGTGGACAGCATGATCCTCGTAATCAACTCGTCCATCGGTTCTTCGATATTGCCCTGTCGCTCCACAAGCGAAAGCCGTTGAGCTTTATCGTCATGGAAAACGTACCCGCGCTTGCCGGGAGTCGTGGAGGCGATATTTTAGCGCTGGAAAAAGAGCGACTGAAAAAAAACGGCTTCTTTGTAACTATTACAACATTGGATGCCGTAAACTATGATGTTCCACAAAATCGTAAACGTCTTTTTCTTGTCGCTTTAAATAAGAATTTCAGCCGCTCTGAATGGATTGCACCTCAGAAGTCGAGTGAATTTAAGACTGTTCGCTTGGCAATTGGAGATTTGCCTGAGCCGACATTCTATAATCGTACGCTGAAAGACGGCGACATTCCTTTTCATCCGAACCACTGGTGTATGACACCGAAATCTCCGAAGTTTGGCTCAGGTGAACTGGTAGAGGGTTTCGTTGGAAAACGGAGCTTCAAAACGCTTAGTTGGGATAAACCAAGTTACACTGCGTCATACGGCAATCGTGAAGTTCATATTCACCCGAGCTGCACTAGAAGACTTAGCGTTTTGGAAGCAATGATACTTCAAGGCTTCCCTCGTGAAACCGTCCTACAAGGATCGCTTTCCTCCCAGGTCAAGCAGGTCAGCGAAGCCGTCCCCCCTCCTCTAGCTTACGCAGTTGCTAAATCAATTGTTTCTCAGGTTGATTTTCGTCGCTGAAAATCTGCTCCTTAGTAACCAACCATGCATCGTAACCGGCGACTGCATCGTCAACAGGATAACCGACTCTCTTAAGAATTTCCTTGCTTTGCGCCACCATTTCGTCGTGGAGAGACTTATTTGCGCGTAATTTAGTATCGAGATTCTCGATTTCGAATGACTTTCTCAACGCCCGCACATGTAATGATATGGCCGGATCTCCGTTAGCAGCTATAGCTGGCGGGTTTCCAGTCAATCCGGTCCCATCTTGGATAACGATTTCGTTAGGCTCAAAAAGGAAGCATAGTGAAACCATATTCGCGTCATACGGGGGCTTGCGAAACATCGAATAGCTGTAGCCTTTTAGTTTCTTCACTTTAAACGTGGCTTGCTCCGCCAAGTGGATAAGCCACTTGGATATACCAAGTGAGAAAACAGATAACAGAACGTCGCCATTGTCTTTAGAAACACGGTCTAGGTACGCTGCAACATCCTCTCCAGTTTCGAAACGAGTGGAAAGCTCTTCTGCAAACAACTCATCATTCTTCGTGTTTATTACAACCTGCTCATTGAGCGCAGCCATACTACTTTTCGATATAGAGTCAGCTTGTATTGGCGTCGTTAAAAAAAGTATCCAGGACTTCCGGCGGTTCGCAAGTTGGTACGCAGTAATCGAGCGAATTGCATCAACAAGACGTCCAGAGGCATTCTCGTCATCTCCTGCTAGCGGCTCGCAAGCATCAATGTTGATTATGTCAAAAGGCCCACCCTTGACCATCTCAATAGCCGCCTCAGAGTTCTTAATGCCCACGTCCTGCAGCCGCGAGCGAACAACCTTTGAACTGCTAACGACCGACTCTTTGTGAGTTAAAGAGAATTCATTGACATTTTGCCGAAGTCTACGCTCCTCAGTGTCAGTCGAGTGACAAAAACCGGTATACCGCAATTTGATTGATTTACTGGAACAAAAATCCGCGACCATTCGTATGTCAAGCAGATCTGGACCCGGCAATGTCATGTATCGTAACGGCTCACCGTCAACAAAACTTTGTGGTCCTAAAGTCCGAAAGATGCCTTCGACATGCCGTAGCCACTGCTCAACCCGCACGTATTGCTTGCGCGGCTTATGCCATGGCTCGAACTGTAGAGGTTCAGGCGACGCAAGCGGGGAAGCTTCGGGAGGCAAAACGGAATCGCTGAAATCGTCATCATCAGTAGTGTTCATTCGGCACTCTCTAAGATCGAGACCAGGTCGAAAATCAGTTCGGCTCGTCCCTCATCCGTCAGTCTCTCTAAGACACCATGGGCATCAAGAACTATTGACACGGCATCGATAAGCTCTGTTTTCTTTGATGCGGGTGGCATATTTTCGCGTATCTGGAGAGACACGGGAATATCGCCCACGACAAAATCATCGTGAGGTGATAGCGAGCTTGACCTTAATATGGGTGGAGGCGGGAACTCGTCACCACGCATCTTTGTCCAGATCGCCGCCGACTTTTCATAGTATTCCTTAGGTTGCACCAAAGATGAATCTACATTTTTGGCCTGCTTACCCAACCTTTTATGCATGGTAGCAAATTGTCTAAAAGCGCTATGAAGCCACCTCTGAATATAAAGGTAGTGCGGATTGCTCGTATTAAACGATTCACGGTCAATATTCAGCGCTCCGTCCAACCCCTCCGTGACAAATATCTCGCAAGTGATTTGCTTCTTACGGGTCTGTTCTGAAACCTGATAGCCCAGAAATTCGGGATCGAAGAGAGTACCGCTAGCGTCATTTACACGAACTATCGACCCAATATTCTCTTTGGGAACGATCCGTGTGTTCCAATAAAGGTAAGCCTCGAATGACAGCCTCCCGCCAGATCGTTCCGCCGTTGCGCCTCCGAAATCGGTACTTACTTTGCCCACAAATATAAGCGGCCGCTCTAATCGAGACGTCGACGCCAATTCCTTTGGAAGCTGAATTGGTCTACGCAACTCAACCGAATCGATGCACACGGAGAATGGTAGTGAACTCGCATTACCTGCGACCATATCAAACGCCTCACGGATGGTTTGGTCCCCGATATCTACGCGGTTGGCTGCACCTTTTTTCTTGTTCGAAATTTCGTACAGATCATATCCATCCGTTTCCCGCAGGTCGAAGGGATGACCGTGTATGTAAGCGACTGGAGAGGCTACGCTGATCCGCCAGATCATTTTCAGATAGTTATCAAAATGGGCAAGGTTGGCTTGCTCTTTCGATGATCGCGTTGTCGAGATTGCGGCCTCTACCAGTTGCTGAAACTTTTTCTCAGGCGAGTCCGTCGATGACCAAGGTAGCTCGGGAGGTTTAACGAGATGACCCTTTTCATCGAGTCGACCAATGTTAAATCGCGGAGGCAGGACGACATCGATAAGTCCGGTGCCATCATCCATGTTGTGCTCATCAATCGCAGACCATATGTCTTGGCTCTGTAATTTTTCTCTGATGGCAGGACGAATTCCGGTCAGAATTATTGTTGTCCCATGAATATCCACATCCGTCGTTTCTTCTGCTAGCACACTATAGGTGCCGCTGACGTAGTTAGATGCGTCTTGCTCATCAATTAAGCTGTCTTCTTGATAGGTGTGAAGACGTATCGACGCAGATACTCTTTTGCTGTCTCCCTTTCGTTTACTTATAATCTGGAATTGCTGGGTAAGCTGGGCAACGGCGAAAAGACCAATACCAATCTTGCCAATAAGCTTTCTACCCGCCGGGCTCCGCGTGGGATCTGTAGTATTAGCAGTTCCCAGTGTTTTTCCGCGAGCGGTCCGCTTAGAGCTACCACCAATATTCTCGAGAAGGTCCCCGATAATGTGTTCATCCATTCCATTACCGTTATCCGTGATACGGATTTCTTTAAAAAATGGGTAGTCACAGTCGATCGAAACCGATGTAGCATCAGCGTCGTACGCGTTTGAGATCATCTCCCTGAAGGCAGACCACGGCTCTCGATAAATTCCGTCAGTAACGCGCGCAATAATGCGATCATTTGTTTTTAAATTACCCTCTACGGGTCGCCTTGTATGGGCGCTCTCTTCGATCTTGCCAGCTAGAGGCAGCTCAGGTTCAGCTTCAGATGTGCTTGACATTGATCGCTCATAGTAGAGAGTAAGTTGACACTTACTGGTTGCATATCAGTTTGACTGATAATCTCAAGGGTGAAAAGCGTTTGAATTTATGTCAGCAGATACGTCTAATCTGTAAATCTTTGCGAACGGCTATCTAAGGGCTACCCTGTAGCTATTCTTCGCACGGGATGCGACCGATTTAGATAAGCAAAACTCTGTCAGCAATCCATCTTCTTAAAACTTGAATGCTAGCCAGGTATATTAACGCAAGAGATTGCAAACCAACTTCAACAGCACAACGCCCCCCCATTCCACCCTCACAACCATTGACCGCTAACACTCCACTCGATGGCCGATGTGGCCGGTGGAGCGGGATTTATGGATTATGGGCAGGCCAGTGAAAATGGTCAGACTGATAGCGGCCAGACAGACAACAGCAGCAGCAACATTGATATAAAATTCAAGAGCCCTGTTGCGGTGCGTGACGTGCTGGCGGTGAGTATTGCCCGTCGGCAGAATGCCGCAACCAATGGCCGATTGTTCTGCGTGATGCTGTTTTGCGTTTGCCTGCTGTTGTGGCTGTTCAGCACTGACAATTTCTTCCTGTGGCTTGCGATGTTTTCCACCCTGCCCGTTGCCGGTGCTGTTGTGGCTGACAATCTGGCCGCGAAATCCCCTGCAAACCTCCCAAAACTTTCATCCGGTCGGCGGGCGCATGGCGCCCTGCATGCGACCCTTTGCGGCATCAATACCGGTGTGCCGGTTGCCGTGTTCATCCTCATTCTTCTCAACATTGGATAACGCTCATGTGCATGTTCAAGACCCCGAAAACCCCGACTGTTCAGGCGCCGCCGGAATACGCGCAGCAGAAGACGCCAGATTATGCCGTGGGCCAGAGTTCTGCGGCGCGGCGCACCTCCGACCGCATTCGTGGTTCTGCCAGCACCATTCTGACCTCAGGTACCGGCGTTGGCACTTTTGCCAACACGCTGTCACCGACGCTTTCCGGCATGGATGGCAAAAAGACATTGCTTGGAGCCTGAGACATGGCAGACACCCGCCGAACCGACGAAAGCCAGATTGCCTACCACCGTCGCCGCCTGGAAGAGCTGAAGCAGCTTCGCCAGCCTTGGGAAGCGGAATGGCGGTCGCTGGCCGATTACATTGAACCGACCCGGTTGCGCCTTGGGGGCGACCGCGACGGGCCGCGCACCCGCGCCAAGATTATTGACAGCACCGGCACACATGCCTGCGACACGCTGAAATCTGGCATGCATTCCGGCCTGACATCGCCTGCCCGGCCATGGTTCCGGCTGACGACCTTTGATCCAAGCTTGAAAAAGGTGGATGCAGTAAAGGCCTATCTGGCCGCCGTGCAGGACAAGATGCGCGAGGTGTTTGCCGCCTCCAACCTCTACCGTGCCTTTCATGTGGGGTATGGCGACCTTGGCCAGTTTGGCCAGTCGGTTGCCATTCTGGTGGAAGACGAGGAAACGGTTATTCGCGTGCAGCAGCTGGTGCATGGCCGGTTCTGGCTGGCGCGCAACCACAAGGGCCGCGCGACGACGCTGTACCGGGTGTTTCGCTGGAACGTGCAGCGCATTGTCGAGCGCTTCGGCTACGAGCAGGTGCCGCAGCGCATTCGGGGCCTGTATGACACGGCCAAATATTCCGAATGTTTTGACGTCTACCACGCGATTGAGCCGCGTTACGACCGCGACGAGACGATGCGCGACAAGCGCAACAAGCCGTTCCTTTCCAATTACTGGGTGGACGAAATCGGCACCGAGCTTTTGGAAGAAAGCGGCTTTGACAGCAACCCGATCATTGCGCCGGCCTGGGAGCTTTCCGACGACGACCATTATTCCCTTTCGCCGGGGCAAAAGGCGCTGGCCGACATCAAGATGTTGCAGCTGGAGCAGATGCGCAAGCTGGAGGGCATCGACAAAAAGGTACGCCCGCCGATGAACGCGCCAACCTCCATGCAGAACAGCCCCAACTCGCTGTTGCCGGGTGCGGTGAACTATGTTGACGACCCCGCTGGCAAGGGTTTTCGCCCGGCGATGGAAGTGAACCTGAGCCTTTCCGAACTGCGCGAAGACATCCGGGAAACGCAGATCCGCATTGACCGGACGTTTTTTGCCGATCTGTTTTTTGCCATTACCAACATGGAAGGCGTGCAGCCGCGCAACCAGTTTGAACTGACGCAGCGCAAGGAAGAACAGCTGTTGCAGCTGGGACCTGTGCTGGAAAACGTGTTTGGCGACCAGCTGGGCCCAACCATTGACCGGACCTATGACATTCTGGTGGCGCGCGACGAACTGCCGCCGCCACCGGAGGAGCTGCAGGGGCTGGAACTGAAAGTGGAATATATCTCCACCCTGGCGCAGGCGCAGCAGGCAGTTTCCACCGGGCCGATTGAGCGCGGTGTGGCCTTTATTGGCCAGCTGGCCGGGGCACGACCGGAAGCACTGGACAAGCTGGATGCCGACGAGGCGATTGACCTTTACATCGAGGCTATCGGTGCGCCGCCTTCCATGATCCTTGCCGATGACAAGGTGGCGGCGCTGCGTGAACAACGCGCGCAACAGGCGCAGGCGCAGCAAAGTGCCGAAATGGCCGCGACCATGGCACCGGCGCTGAACCAGGGTGCACAGGCCGCAGAACTTTTGGCCAGCGCCAATGAAAACCCCAATGGCAACGCGCTGCTGCGCCAGCTTGGACTAGGCTAATGGACCATTTTAACGAACAACCATCTCACCCCCATACCCCGGAGCGTGATGAAATCACGACGGCGTTTCGTGACGTCTTTGCCCTCGAAGCCGGCAAGCGTGTGCTGTTCTGGATGCTGGAACAATGCGCTGTTTACCGCGATGCCTATTCCGGGGAACTGACCAACGCAACGAACTACATCCTCGGCAGGCAGGGGGCCGGGCGAACGCTGATCGCCAAGCTCGATAGCATCGACCCCACCATGTACCCGAAGCTGTTGCTGGCGATCGCTGATTTCAAGGAAGCAGAAAAGGTGGCGGCGAAACGCCGTGCCGACAGCGAGGAAGGCGAAGACTATGACGTTGATGCGTAACAGGTGGCTGGGCCGCGCCGCATTGCTGTTCAGTGCCGAAGGCGACAGCTTTGGCGGCGGTGGTAACGAGGCCAATGCGCCCTCACCCGAGGCCGTGCTGTTTCCCGATGATAAGGCCAATGCGGCTGGCAATGCTAATGGCGACTTTGACGACGACGATCGTGAAGATGATTTCGGCGGCGATACATCAGATGGCAATGGCAAAGGCAAGGACGGCGACAACGCCACAAAGGATGATGCCACCAAAGACCCTGACGATACGGTTCCCGACGACGGCAAATATACGCTCACCATGCCTGACGGCGTGGAGGTGGACCAGGAACTGCTGGATGCGATGGGCAGCGACTTCAAGGAGCTGGGCCTGACGACACGCCAGGCACAGCAACTGGCCGACAAGTTCATTGAAACACAATCACGACGTGGTGCGGCGCAGGCGGAAAACTGGGCCAACCGTGTTCAGGGCTGGGCCGACGAGGCCCGACGCGACCGCGACATTGGCGGCCACAAATGGCAGGGCACGGTTTCCAGCGCCCAGCGCGCACTTTCCACGCTCGGCACGCCCGCCTTGAGGGAATACCTCAACGCCAGTGGCGGCGGCAACCATCCCGAGCTTATCCGCATATTCGCAAAGGTCGGATCGATGATCCGGGAGGACAACCCACCAACGGGAGGCGCAGACGGCGGGGGCAGAAAGGCCGAAACCGCTCACCTTCTTTTTCCAAACGACGCACCGAAGGGCAAATAACACATGGCTATCATTGGTAGCACCGTACCTACCCTCATTGACGCCCACAAAGCCTCTGGCGAGGGCATCGTTCTTGAACTGCTGGCGCAGAACAACCCCATCCTGAAAGATGCGATTGCCACGCAGTGCAACCTCAAGGGCATTCACCGTCACTCCATTCGCACCGGTCTGCCGTCCGCTGGCTGGGGCCGACTGTACAAGGGCGTGCAGAAATCCAAGAGCACGCTGCAGCAGGTGGATGACACCACAGGTTTTCTGGAAGCGCGCTCTGAAATCGACACCCGCCTGTTGAAGCTTGCGCCGGACCCGGCCAAGCAGCGACTGGTCGATAGCGCGCCCTTCCTGGAAGCGATGAACCAGGAAATGGCAACCGGCCTTTTCTACCACGACACGGACAAGACACCGGAGAAGTTCAAGGGTTTTGCGCCCCGTTTCAGCGCCTATAATAGCAACATCCCCGACCCGACGCGCCCTAACGCCGCCAACCAGGTGATCAATGCCGGTGGCACCGGTGGCGACAACACCTCCATCTGGTTTGTGACATGGGCAGACCATGCCGCTTCCCTGCTCTACCCCGAAGGCACCAAGGCCGGCGTGGAAGTGATGGACAAGGGCGAAGAGCCGGTAAAAGACGATGACGGCAACACCTATTACGCCAAGGTCACCGCCTTTGAATGGCACATGGGTGCCTTTGTGAAGGATTATCGTTACATGGCGCGTATCGCCAATATCGATGTGTCCGACATGATGGCCGGCAATGTCGACCTGTGGAAGCTGCTGCGACAGGCCTATTACCGCCTGTACATGACTTACGGCATCAACGCCAAGGGCGGCCGCACCGTGTGTTACATGAACCGCCAGGTCATGGAAATTCTCGACGAACAGTCCACCGACCGTGGCCTGACGACGGGACGCGCCAACACCGTGCCGCTGAAGTCTGCGACACTGGAAGGCGAAGAAGTGACCACCTACCGCAACATTCCAATCCGGATTGCGGACTCGCTGCTCAGCACCGAAGCGCCGGTTCCGGCAGTGGCGCTGTAACGGCACCCTTAAGGCCTGCCGCCAAAGGCGGCGGGCACCTTCTCCCTTCTTTTGCTTTGACACCTATCACGGGGAAAACGCATGATTTTCGATACTCAGAGCCTGCTTTCCAATGCCCAGGCGATTACTGCCACGGCAGCCTCGACCAACATTCTCGACCTTTCACCCATTGCCGGCGGCGTTGTACGCGATGTTGGCCAGGGCAAGCCTGTCCCGCTGCGCCTGCAGGTGGTGGAAGATTTCAACAACCTGACAACACTGACAATTGCGCTGCAGACCGATGATGCGCCGGCCTTCGCCTCGCCTAAGGTCGTGTGGTCGCAGGCCGTGCCGGTGGCAGAGTTGAAAGCGGGCAAGGTGGTTCTGCCGGACTTTCTGCCGCGCGGCACGGCGGAACGGTATGTACGCCTGAACTATACGGTGACAGGCACGGCGCCGACCACCGGCCGCATTACCGCCGGTGTGACCATGGGCAACCCTTCGAATGGTTAAGGTGGTTGCCAACACGCGTGGTTACATTGACGGGGAAATCCGCGAAACCGGCGAGGTTTTTACGATTTCCGACGCGCTTTGGCAGGATGAAAAGCGCCGCCCGAAATGGGTGGATGCCGCTGATGCGCAACCGGTAACGGTGCCACAGGCCACAAAGGCAAAGCCGAAACCGAAGCCGACGGCCGCGATAGCCGAACAGCCGCAGGGTAACGGCGTTGCCGAAGCGCTGGGCGGCCCGCCACCGGACTGGCTGCCTGCGCAGGGTGACGACGCTTAAGGCACTAGTGCCTGCAGACACAGTTCCATACGGGCGGCTTGTTTGTTCAAGGCCGCCCGTTTCTGTTGAAGCCGTGTTCTGTACGAGCACGACCGCGACTGTCAGAGACCACAATCGCCGTCGTCATTCTCGCCCTTGTGGCGAGAATCCAACCACGTTGCATATCAGGCACCGGCTTAGATCCTAGGGACAAGCCCTAGGAAGACGGTTGAGAGGGTTGCAGCCGTGCTTATCCCCTAGCCAGAAATTAACTGCCGCCACCCGCCCAGACTTGCGATTTTATGCGCAAGGCCGTACCACACAACCGGGAATAGAGGGGTGTGGCCATGGAAGAATTCGCACGCGAGCTGCTTGAGCTCAGCATGTTCATGAGGATTTTGTGGTCGTGGCCCGTGATGGTGTTTTCAGCCTGGGCAATCCTTGCGATAACAAAACCGACATGGAAAATTGGCGGTGGCGCTTATTTCTTCGGCTGCTGTCTGGTCTTTGTCATACTTTACGCTTCTACCCTGCTCTACCTGCCGGAACAGCTGGCAATCGAACATGGCTATGCCCATGTTATCGTTGGCACACACATTGCCATGATGATGCTCGCTGGCGCTGTGGCCGGCCTGTTTTCGGCAGCGCGTTCCCGCGATGCCTATGGGGAAAATGACCGATGGTTGATGGGCCTGATGCCCGTTGCCAATCTCGCGCTTGTGTTCGACAAAGGTCAGGAAAAGACCAAGCCGATTGACGACACGATTTTAACAAACATCATCATGACGCTGGCCGGTTTGGGCGTTCTGATTTCTGCGACGCAGCTGGATCGTATTGCCGAGAAGCGTTTCGAACAATTCAGTTTCAGTCTGGCGCTGCAGGCCGCACAGCCGCCTCCTCCGCCCCCTCCGCCGCCAGAACCGCAAACACAAAGCGAAGCGATACAAGCGGCCCTGAAACGTTATGGGGCATCCCGCACCATTCCACAAAACTTCGACAGAAATGTCAGGCTGACCGCCGTTGTAGCGGATGGTTATACCCTGATCTATCGCTACCGGATTGGGAACGACAATGAGGCCGAGCGGCAGCAATGGCAAGATTTGACGGAATTTACCTGGTGCAACGCAAACGACTATAAAGAGCTGTTTGCATTTGGCGCCACGCTGCAAGGCGAGCTGCTGGACCGCACAGGCAATATTGTGCGCAGTGCCAATGCCGACGCCGTGGGTTGCAACCTCGACAACCTGAAGATTGATGCCGAAATGGCAGAACGCGCCAAGGCAGAAAAAACCTTTGCCACCACCAATGGCGAGTTGGGCATATCAGGTGCCAGCTATGCGAACCGGGTTTACACCATCACGATATTTTCCCCTGATCCTGTGCCGGCGCTGGCAAAGGACGTGATGCGGAAAAACTGGTGTAACCGCGAAGAATACAAATCGATGCTTCGCAAAGGCGTGACCATTCGTGGTCAGTTTGAAACCAAAAGTGGACGTCCCTTGGAAACTGTTGACGTCAATGTCATTGAATGCGGAATTGACACTGACAGCTGACACCACTGTCATGCGTCGTCAAATGTTCTTCGTCAGTGCGCTTGCCACCTGTTGCATCAGTTCTGCGGTCGGCAAGGCACCATCAAGGCGCAGAACCGGGGCGGATTGTTCTGCCAGCCATTCCTCATGCTGGGCGATGTTGCGACCGGAAAAGGTCGGGTCATCGTAACGGGACGCCCAATCGCAAAATGCCATGTGTTGAACATGCATGTCCCCGTCCGGCAGAATACGTTTGCCATAACGGGCGGCCTCGCGCGCATCCAGCCTTTGCAACCGGATGGCAGTTGGCGTGTGCAGGAAAAGGATGAGATCGACATCGCCAAGCATGGCATTGCCCCAGCCCATGCAGGACCCGGTCAGCACCCAGCCATTGCTTTGACGCTGCTGCGCCTGAATGAGCTTTACCCGGTCTTGTGGCGGGCGTTTGGTGGTGAATGGCGGATCAGTCGGCATCCAGTAGAAGTCATCGACATCAAATTGCGCCACGCCGTAATGCGCTGACAGAGCGGACCCCAATGTCGAAACGCCCGAGCAGGATGCGCCTGTCAGATGAATACGCGGGCGGGTATCGTGCGGGTTCATAGGCATCTCCTTCATCATTCGACTGCGGGATTTTTCAGGACGGTGCTGCAGGTAGCGTATTGGGGCCGCAGGCTCAAGAAACCGGGCACAGGACACGCCACGCCACGCGGCGTGACATGCACACCAAACAAAAGTCACCCTGCGTCTCCAAGGAGAGGCAGGGTGAAAGTTGTGCTATGAACGACTGTAATTTACTGCCAGGAAATAATGAGCAGCAAAGCGAATGCGCCGCATGTTCAGATGCGTCGTTACACGCCTGCCTCTTCATGGCGTTTGTCACGCTTGGCCTGACTGTCGCGGACAAATTGCGATACACGCCCCAGCTCCATTCGGTTGACCAGATCTTCCGCGCGCTCATTGGGAATGGCGCGCATGCCCTTGTCAGCACGGCGCGAGGTTGGTCTGTTGATGGGACTTGCGGCGGCGCGACGCATTTCCAGCGCCTTTTCGGCGTTACGCTTCAACTCACCACGTCCTTCAAAACGCTGACGACGGGCATGTTCCTGATTGGTGCGCTGCACGGCATTAGCAAGGATAGACAGCCGTTCGCGAATGCCGGCATCTGTTTTGGCCGCCTTGCCATCATCACGCGCCGACTTGCCACGCATTTCGCGGCGTGTGCGATTGGCAATGTCGCGGGCACGATCGCGGCGTTCCCGCAGGTTCTTGCGCAACTGCTGCAGCTCACTGTCGGAAAGTTCGTTTATGGAGGGATGGCGGGAGGCCTCGACAAGCTCTACTTCGGCATTATCAAGCACGCGCAGAGTGGTTCGTCTCGAGTTTGGCATGGGGATCTCCTTTCATTCTATCCAAAAAACCAATGCGCTATTGCTGTGTTCGTTCCTCAGACTGCGGTCACGTTGACCTGACATTTCTGTGAGGTCGGTGGGTGACGTCAACCGGGTAACGACCGCCGCATGCCGTAGACATGGGCGGTCGATCCATTGAGTTTTCAGGCTGCTCTGACAACTGGAACCCTGCGTCCGGAGAGCGCCAGGATCGTCGCGCCCACGGTGCCTGATACCAGCGAGCCCAAGAGAATGCCGATCTTCACATGGTCCTGCAAAGCCGGATCATCAAAGGCCAGGAGGCCGATGAACAACGACATGGTGAAGCCGATACCGCACAGGAAGGCCGTGCCAGTCATTTGCCCCCAGCTTGCATGCGCCGGAAGTTGTGCCCAACGCAGTTTGACCAGAAGTGCGACAACACCGAGAACACCGACCAGTTTGCCGAGAACAAGACCCACTGCCACGCCCATGGTGACCGGTTCTGAAAACACGCCGAGGCTGAGGCCAGACAGCGACACACCGGCATTGGCAAAACCGAAGACCGGCACCACGAAAAATGCCACCGGCTTATGCAACCCATGTTCAAGACGATGGAGGGGCGATTCCTCCGGTGTTGCCTCTGGTGTACCGGGGGTCAGCTTCAGGGGAATGGTGAGCGCCAGCATGACACCGGCCAGCGTCGCGTGAATGCCCGATATAAACACCAGCAACCACAGGACTGCCCCCAAAGCCAGATAAGGCCAGAGTTGCCTGACCTTCATTCTGTTGAACAGGAACAGATTGCCCAGGATGAACAATGCCCCGGCAAGGGCCAGCAGGTTCAGATTTTCAGTGTAAAACAGCGCAATGATGATGACTGCACCGAGGTCGTCAATGATGGCCAAGGCTGCAAGAAATATCTTCAACGAGGCGGGTACACGCGAACCCAACAGCGAAATAACGCCCAGGGCAAAGGCGATGTCGGTTGCGGCCGGAATGGCCCAACCTTGCAATGCAGCCGGATTGTCCTTGTTGAACAGCACGTAAAACAATGCCGGAAATGCCATGCCGCCAGCGGCAGCCGCACCCGGCAGCACACGCCGGTGCCAGCTGTTTAGCTGGCCATCCATCATCTCACGTTTGATCTCCAGACCGACCATGAGGAAAAACACCGCCATCAGGGCATCGTTGATCCAGTGCTGGACACTAAGCGGCCCAAGATAGACATGCAGCAGACTGAAATAAGCCTCTGCCAGCGGCGAGTTGGCAATGATGATGGCCAACAAGGCAACCGCCATCAGCACGAGGCCGCTGGAGGACCCGCTGTCGAGGAATTTACGAAGGGTAGAGTTGATGCGACCTTGCTTTAATGTCGAAGACACAGGTTCACGCTCCCTTGGTTGGAAGTTGATCTTAGTCTCCGTCGATTTCGGGGAATCCCGCAGTGCACGCAGCACGCACTGTTGGAAAGTGTATAGCCAAGCAACTATCCGGTTTCCAGAAAAACCGGAGCAGCCTCGATCACGATCAAATAACAGTCTCGTGATCCGCCGACTGTGCCTGGCGGCAAAGAAAAAGGCGCGCCGCATGCGACGCGCCTGATCACTCACATGCGTTGGCGCGGATGCTTCTCAACCGCGTTGCAACGCTATTTGCTTTCGTTTTCCGTGCGGCCGGAGAACCAGTTCGCCAGAAGTGCGCCAGATATATTGTGCCAGACGCTGAAGATGGCGCTTGGAACGGCTGCAAGCGGTGAGAAATAAGCGGTTGCGAGCGCTGCGCCCAGTCCGGAATTTTGCATGCCAACCTCGATCGCAATGGCCTTGCGCTTTGCCAACGAGAGACCCGTTGCCTTTGCTGCGAAAAAGCCCAGCAAATAACCCAAGCCGTTATGGAGTATGACGACTACGAAGATCAGCAGACCGGACTGGACGATGGAAGCCTTGGAAGCGCCAACCACGGCCGAGACAATGAGCACGATACCGATAACACTGACCAATGGCAGGGCTGGAACCGCTGCCTTCACCACACCAGGCAGGATTTTTTGCAGGATTGCACCCAGAGCAAGCGGCACCATGACCACCTTGATGATGCTCATGAACATGGCCCAACCATCCACCGGCAGATACTGGCTGGCAAATAGCCACACCAGGAACGGCGTGACGATAGGCGCGGCAAGCGTGGTGACGGACGTGCAGGCAACCGACAGCGCCACATCGCCCTTGGACAGATAGGTCATGACGTTGGATGAAGTACCGCCCGGGCAGCAGCCAACCAGAATGACACCCGCAGCAACCTCAGGCGGCATTGGGATGATGATCGTCAACAGCACGGCAAGCAGCGGCATGATCAAAAACTGGCCGAGTACGCCAACTGTCACGTCGAATGGACGTTTGACCACTTCGCGGAAATCATCAAGCGACAGCGTCAGACCCATGCCGAACATGATGATGGACAAAAGGGTGACAATCCATGGTCCGATCTGCTTGAAAGTGTCTGGAAAGAAAAATCCAAGAACTGCAAATAAAACCACCCATGCCGCGAATGTTTTTCCGACAAATGTCGATACCAGCGCTAAAGTTTTCACGTTTCTACTCCCGTCATACAATTACCCGTCGTGTAGTCGTGAACCTTCTCCTGTCAAGGTCATATGACCCCGTACATGATCGCTTGCTCACATGATGTCGGCATTTTCCAGCAGAAGAATATAATCCGGTCAAAATGCTCCCCCATCGTCACGACTGCCATTCAATGCTATGGGGCATTTCAAATCAGACTGGAGGCCACCCGATGAGCAAAAACTGGAACAAGAGCGTGACTTTGGCACTGGAAGAACCAGGCAAATTCACCACCATCAGCAACCTTCAGGAAGCATCCTGGGCGCTGATTGAAGACTGGCCGCTGGAGGAAGGCGAAGCGCTGGACAAGGCGCTGCTGGTTATTGAAGCTGCGCTGAAAGGCAAAAAGACCGTTGAAGAAGCAAGGCTTGCCTTTATTGCTGCGGCCATTGAAGCAGAGATTGAAATCAAGGAATAGGCCCCAGTTTTTGGTCGCCAAATCTGCCAATGGCCCTGCCCTACTTGCTGCGCAAACATTCAAGGTGATGCATGACGTTCGATCCCAAACTGAAACCGCTGTCGCTTGACGATGCCGATATGGAGGCGTTGTTTGGCGATGCCCGGCTGGCCAAGCAGCTGCGCTTCATTCTTGAAGTTGAAAAGCTGAAAACCGTGCTGCGCAGAACGCCGCTGCTGGATATTTCCCGGCGCGAAAACGACGCGGAGCATACCTGGCAGCTGGCGATGATGGCGGTCATTCTTGCCGAATATGCCGATGAGACAATAGACCTGACGCGCGTGTTGAAAATGATCCTGATCCACGACGTTGTCGAGATCGATGCCGGCGACACGTTCATTTATGACTCCGTGGCGATGCAGGATCAGGAAGAGCGCGAAAAGCTGGCGGCCGACCGGCTGTTTGGCCTGCTGCCGGAAGACCAGTGCAAAGAGTTCCGTGCCTATTGGGACGAGTTTGAAGCCCGCACGACGGCAGATGCCCGTTTTGCCCGCGCCATAGACCGGTTGCAGCCGCTGCTGCACAATTTCTTCACCAGCGGTGGCACATGGCATTCGCCCGGCGTACACCGGGATCTGGTGCTGGAGCGCAAGACGCCAATCGGCAAGTCATCGAGCCGCCTTTGGGACGCAGCCCAGACACTGATCCATGAAGGTGTCAAACGCGAGTTTCTGCCGGAAACGCTTGCGGATAATCCTCTTTCCCCTGCGGCAGAATAATACGGCGCTGACAGCCAAGGACGAGAAAAGCAGCCGAAGTGGCTGCTTCTTTTAGGCACGTCACGCGGCGATCAGTTGCGCCAGATGGGCGGGAATATTCCTTCTGCATTGTGGTGCCAATGCGTTTATTCTGCCAACTGGGCGGCTGAGATCATCCAGTTTTTAACTGCATCCAATGCGTCCGATTTGCGGTGTCTTGGCCAGACGAGATAAAAATCCGATGGGCCTTGCAGCACCCACTGGCCAATCTGCATCAATCGCTTTTCCGTCAGATCGGTTGTGATGAAATTGCGCGTGGCAAGCACGATGCCCTGCCCGGCCACCGCCGCGTCAATGGCATGCGATGTCTGGTTGAAGCTGATGCGGCGGAAGCCCTGCATGTCATGCGGGGCGGCGGCGGCACCAAAATGCTGTTCGATAAACTCCGGCCAGAAATTATGGGCATCCTGCAACAACGCAAAAGCAGAGAGTTCAGCGATGGTGGCGGGTGCGCCGCGCTCCCGCAGGACCAGAGGGCTGCAGGCCGCAATGATTTCCTGGCGGAAGAGCAGTTGAGACGCCAGCCCCGGCCCGAAGGGCGGCACGCCGTGGCGGACGGCCAGATCAACACCATCAATCTGGAAATTCGATATACGGTCCGTCGCGACGATGTGGATATCCAGTTCCGGATGGCGGGCTGTCAGTTCCGGCAGGCGCGGGATAAGCCATTTGGAAGCAAACGTCGGCGTCGTGCTGATGGCCAGCCGCACCGGTTGCGGGCGCAGGTCCGCCGTTGCGCGGGTGATGATTTCAAAGGCCCGCCTGATATCGGCAATGTAGGCGCGCCCTTCCCCCGTCAGCGCCAGCGTGCGCGGCAGGCGCTCGAACAATTGTAGACCAAGCTCGGCCTCCAACCCGCGCACCTGCTGGGCAACCGCGCCCTGCGTCACGCCCAGTTCTTCCGCAGCCAGCCGGAAGTTCAGATGGCGTGCGGCGGCCTCAAAGGCTTTGAGGCCATTCAACGAGGGAAGTTTTCCGGATGGATTGTTCATACGATAGATTTTCTACAGTCAAAATTCAAAAGAACTGATTGGCTAGCCCAAGCTTTACAATGATAAAACTCATTTCAGCTGATATCAATGAACACGCATGTTCTGGAAGGAAAACGACCATGGCAGTAGAAAAAACGGCAATTATCACCGCTGGCGGCAGTGGCATGGGAGCAGAAGCGGCAAGACGGCTTGCTGCCGATGGCTACAAGGTTGCCATTATTTCCTCCTCCGGCAAGGGCGAGGCACTGGCCGCCGAACTGGGCGGCATTGGCGTGACCGGTTCCAACCAGTCCAATGACGACCTGAAACGACTGGTTGATGCGACCATGGAAAAATGGGGCCGTGTCGATGCGCTGGTCAACAGTGCCGGCCACGGGCCGCGTGCGGCGATTACCGAAATTACCGATGAACAATGGCACACCGGACTTGATGTGTACCTGATGAATGTGATCCGCCCGGTGCGGCTGGTGACGCCGATCATGCAGGCACAGAAGTCTGGCGCGATCGTCAATATTTCGACCGCATGGGCATTTGAACCGGCGGCGATGTTCCCGACTTCCGCGGTGTTCCGTGCCGGACTTGCCTCCTACACCAAGATCTACGCAGACACTTACGCGGCTGACAACATCCGCATCAACAACGTGCTGCCAGGCTGGATCGACAGCCTGCCTGCCACAGAACAGCGCCGCGATGCGGTGCCAATGAAACGTTACGGCACAAGTGCGGAAATTGCCGCGACGATCTCCTTCCTGGTTTCCGAAGGCGCCGGTTACATTACCGGCCAGAACCTGAAGGTGGATGGCGGTTTGACGCGTTCGGTCTGATGCGAGCGACCTGATAACAAGATCAAAGCGGCTGTCATTGGCATGACCATGACAGCCGTTTTTTTATCACTCTTTGCCCTGCACATTCAGCTGTCTCCGGCG
Organism: Agrobacterium sp. AGB01; assembly: GCF_014851585.1. GTDB lineage: Bacteria > Pseudomonadota > Alphaproteobacteria > Rhizobiales > Rhizobiaceae > Agrobacterium. The sequence continues at coordinate 94,750 of NZ_JACVAB010000009.1, read as the reverse complement.
ATTATGGCACGGCTGCCAGCATAAGCCTCTTCTTCCGCATATTATTCGTCTCGTGCTCTTTGGCCCGAACGACGCCTCTTTCGCCTCACCTCCCCAGGCTTGACACATTGATCTCAGTTTATTTATAACCATCTGGTTGGAAATAAATATGAGTGGTACAAATGGGCAGGAAACGGGTTATCGACCAGCAGGCTGTGCTGGATGCGGCCGAGCGTGTTGTGGGACGTGACGGAGCAGCCAACCTGACGATTGACGCCGTGGCAAAAGAGGCTGGCGTCAACAAGGCGAGTGTCCTTTACGACCACAAGTCCAAACAGGCGCTGGTTGAGGCGGTTGTTGACCGCGCCTTTGAGCGTGACAACGCCCACCATGCCGGCATTGAAAGCAGGCTCGATGATCCCAAGGACCGCGCCATTCGTGGGCGCATTTTAGCGGCTGCCGAACCGCCACCGGAAGAGTTTCGCGCCGTTGCGCTGAACCTGAGTGCAGCCCTTGCACTGGATGAAGGTTTGCGCGCCAAGATGAAAGACAATCAAGCCCGCACCATCAGCCGGATCGAGGAAACCTCACCTGCGCCCCGCGGCGCATTGCTGGCCTATCTGGCACTGGAGGGGCTGAAATTTCTTGAGCATCTGGATTTCCATCACTTCACCCGCGAGGAACGCGACAGGGTTCTTCGTGAGATAAACTGGCTTGTGAGCGTGGACACCCAGGAGGCCGACCTTCCTGACAGGCCCTCCTGAACCACAGACTGACAATTCCTGCCGTGCCGACACGGCAGCAAGCTGACCTAACTTCCCTTTGAGGTAAATGACATGACTGACAATATTGCCGCAGCCGACGCGGCCACGGATAAACACGCCCAATTTCAACGCCTGTTCCTGACCGGAGCCAGCGGTTATGTGGGCCGCAACCTTATCCGCCATTTTACCGCCCGCAATATTGCCGTGACGGCGCTGGTCCGCAATGACGCAGCAGCACGACTTGTGCGCAGCCTTGGCGCAACAGCGGTGACGGCAGACATTCTGGACGGCAACCTTGCGGCAAACATGGCCGGTTGTGATAGCCTGATCCATGCGGCGGCCGACACGGACCATGGACCGGCAACGGCAAAACAGCGGCGGGTGAACGAAGATGGTACTCGTGCGGTGATGGATGCGGCACGAAAGGCCGGCATCAAAAAGGTGATCCATCTGAGCACGGAATCCGTTCTCGCCACCGGCAAGCCGATCATCAATGCCGATGAAACCACACCGTTGCCGCGTAAACCGGCCGGAGGTTATTCCCGCACAAAAGCGGCAGCCGAACGTTTGGCGCTGGCGACCAGCACACAGGATATGCCGGTTGTGGTGCTGCGCCCGCGTTTCATCTGGGGCCGCGATGACACCACCGCCCTGCCCGCGTTGGTGCAGGCCGTGCAATCCGGCAAGTTTGCTTGGATTGGTGGCGGCACCTACCTGACCTCAACCACCCATATCGGCAATCTCTGCACGGCGGTTGAACTGGCGCTTGGCAAGGGCCGCGGCGGCGAAGTCTACTTCATTTCCGATGGCGAGCCAGTGCCGTTCCGCCAGATGGTATCGGCACTGGTGGAAACACAAGGGCTGACGGTGCCTGATAAAACCGTACCGCGTGGTGTGGTGCGGATCGTCGCTGCGATTGGTGATCTGCTGGGCGCGATGTCTCGCGGCAAGATCATTCCACCCTTGACCTTGCAGGCCTATGCAACATCGGCGGTTGAAGTGTCATTCACCATTGGCAAGGCGCAACGTGAACTGGGTTATGCCCCTGTGATCTCACGCGAGGAAGGGCTTGCCGAGTTGCGCGCAGCTCAGCACTGATAATCTTCAAGGCGTGGCGCATCATCCGGTTTACCACTGTTGATCCACGCCACCTTACCCCGCAGGAATGACAGGGCCGCATCCAGTGCGGCCTTTTTCTCTTCCAGCCTGGCGATCTGCGACTGCAGAACCTCTAGGGTTCGCTCGGGCGAATGTTCACCGGCGCGGTACTCCTCATTAAGCGCCAGGATTTCACCCAACGAATAACCAAGCGTCTGTTGCAGGCGGATCATGCGTGCCGTTGTCACATCCTGCTCACCAAAGACCTGGTACGGGTTGGAGCCACCCTTGACGCTACGCTCAGGTCTCAACAGGCCCTTGGCAATGTAGAACCTGATCGTATCGACCGGCAGGCCGGTCTGTTTGGCGAACTGCGAAATCAACATCATTAAACCCTTGACCATGGAGCATACTCCACACTTATAAACCTTATCTGTCACAATGTGGAGACCCGACATGATAGGTAAAACAACCCCTATTCCGCAGCTGCAGCTTGGACAGACCGGCCCAATGATTGGCATTCAGGGACTGGGCTGCATGGGCATGAGCGAATTTTATGGCAAGAGCGATGAGGTTGAATCCCGCGCCACGCTGGAACACGCACTGGAGCTGGGTGTCAGCCTGTTTGACACGGCTGACATGTATGGCATTGGCGCCAACGAAGAGTTTCTGGCGCCTTTCATTAAGACGATCAGGGACAAGGTTATCATTGCCACCAAGTTCGGTTACACGCGCACGCCACAAACGCCGGATGACTGGAGCATTGACAACCGGCCGGAGTTCATTCGAGCAGCCGTGGAAGGTTCGCTCAAACGCTTAGGTGTCGAGGTTATCGACCTCTATTACATGCACCGCCGCAATGATACCGTGCCGCTTGACGATTCCATTGGCGCGATGGCTGACCTGGTGCGTGAGGGCAAGGTGAAATGGCTGGGTCTTTGCGCCGTCAGCGAGGCTGAGTTGCGGGCTGCCCATGCCATTCATCCCATTTCGGCGCTGCAATCGGAATGGTCTATCTTTACCCGCGACATTGAACGCCATGTTGTGCCGGCAGCGGCGGAACTTGATATCACCATCGTTCCCTACTCGCCGCTTGGCCGGGGCATGTTGACCGGACAGAGCTTTGCCAATGGGCTGACCGATGGTGACGCCAGGCAGTATTTTCCACGTTTTTCGGCGGAAAACCGGGGTGCCAATATACGGTTGGTTGGCGAGATTGAAGCAGTTGCTGGCGCCAAGGGCATTACTCCAGCCCAACTTGCACTGGCATGGCTTTATGGGCAGGCAAAACGCCTGAACGTAAAAACAGTGCCCATTCCCGGCACACGCAAGCGCCACCGGCTGGAGGAGAATATTGCGGCGACATCCATTACCCTCACACCAGAGGAGATGGATTTGCTGGAGCCGTTGGCCCATGCCGTGCAGGGCGTGGCGGTGTAAGGCCCGCCATCTTCAAGGCATCACGATAATAGCAGCATCAACCAGACAATAAGGCTCGCAGCAATGCGGGTCTTTTATCATTCTGGCATGGGATTTTGCCCAAGGCATGTGCGAGCTGTTGTGCGTAAACCCTTGCAATGTTTCCAAATTTGTAAGGAGCAGCCTTCATATTGCCCGAGAGCAGCTTGGGGGCGGAATGTTTAAAGCCGGGAATGTAAAGGTTGGTTATCTCATCACCGCGGCTTGGGCTGTCCTGAGTTTGCTTTTGGCTTACCTCATCGCCATCGAAAACTGGGGCCCAGACAGTTCCATTGCGAAGTTCTGGATATGGTTGGGCCTAATGTCCGGTCCTTTGATGCCGTTTCTCTGGGTAAGTACCGACCTGAAAACCCCTGCCGGTCGGCAGTTTGTAATGTGGATTGTAGGTTTGGGTGGGCTTGGAGCCATTGTCGCCCTGCGCTACGAATTTACCTATACGGCCATTGGCCTTTTCGGCTGGATGATGATGGCATTCATGTGCGCGCTGCAGTGGCCGAAAGGCGATGACTACATAATCCAGTTGGAATTGGAGAAGCTCGTTAAAGCACTGGAAAATACAGAGCACCTCGAGAAAATCGTCATTGAGTACGAAAAATATCTGCATTTGCTCAGTGCTCAGGCAGCTGTCGGTTTCCCAAGTGTCATGCGTTTACGCGCGCATTTTCTGGAGGCATTGCCAGAGGTTATCCCCTCTCTCAAGGACGATGGTGGCAGTGACAGCCAACACCTGACGACAAGAGAGACGGCCCGTATGAGACAGTTCATTCTGGAGAAGCTGACATGCGAACTGGCCTATCTCTGCGCCATCTCGTTTTTTGACCGGGTATGTGGCCCTGACTTTCGCGGTAAGAAACAATATCAGGCGCTCGTCAAAATGTTGCTGCAGATCAAAAGCACCGAACAAGAGGTCAAAGGTGTCATCAAACGGCGTGGCAAGAAACTGACCGTGATGACGATTGATGATCTTAGGGAAGTGGAGCATGTGCTGGGACAAGTGCGCAACGATGACGCCAAGGAACATGGAAGACAGGTGCTCGATAGCGACCTGACCGTGACATGGGCCGCACGCACACTACTCGTTCACAGACAATTCCTGCCGGAAAAATTCGACAGTGACACGCAGGCCAAGATGTTCGAGATGATGCGGACCGGTATGCGCGATGTCGGCCAAACCTTCGCGCGCATGAGTTCGGAATATGCAGTGCGGCGATGAGAGACTTTGGGGGGGGGCGGAATGTTTAATGTCGGGAATGTAAACGTTAGTTATCTGATCATGGCAGCATGGGCTGTCCTGAGTTTGCAATTAGCTTACTTGATCGCTAGCGAAATCTGGGGACCAGAGAGCTATTCAGCGCTTCCGCTGGTGTGGCCGTTGTTGAATTCCGGCCCAATCCTGCCGATTTTGTGGGTCAGGAAAAACAAGACCTCTCCAGTCGACCGCAGGTTTGTACTTTGGACTGTGGCCGCAGGCGGGCTTGGAGCCATTGTCGCCTTACGCTACGAATTCACATACATGTCGCTTGGCCTGTTCTGCTGGATGATGCTGGCACTGACAAATGCACTGCTGCTGCGGGATTCTTACCACAAATACCTTCTCGAACTTCCAAAGCTTAGTGCCTCGGATCAGGTCAAGCTTGCCGCGTTGGATCAGGTCGAGCCTGGCGCGTCGGATCAGATCGAGCCTGGCGCGTCGGATCAGATCGAGCCTGGCGCGTCGGATCAGATCGAGCCTGGCGCGTCGGATCAGATCGAGCCTGGCGCGTCGGATCAGATCGAGCCTGGCGAGACGATTTTCATCGCGCACGAGAAGTATTTGCATTTGCTGAATGCGCACGCGGCAGTCGGTTTTCCAAGTGTCACGCGTTTACGCGCGCATTTTCTGGCGGCATTGCCAGAGGTAATCCCCTCACTCAAAGACGATGGTGGTCTCGACAGCCAACAGCAAACGACGAGAGAGATGGCGCGTATGCGACAGTTCATTCTGGAGAAGCTGACATGCCAACTGGCCTATCTCTGCGCTGTCTCATTTTTTGACCAGGCATGTGGTCCTGACTTTCGTTATACAAAACAATATCAGGCACTCGTCGACATGTTGCTGGAAGTCAAAAGTACCGAACAAAAGGTCAAGGGTTTCATCAAACGGCATGGCCAGAAACTGACCGTGATGACGATCGATGATCTCAGGCAAGTAGAGAATGTGCTGGGACAAGTGCGCAACTACGAAGCCAAGAAACATGGAAGACAGGTTCTTGATAGCGACGTGACCATAACATGGGCTGCACTCACAATACTCATTCACAAAAAATTCCTGCCGGAAAAATCCGACAGTGAAACACAAGTCAAATTTCTTGAGATGATGCACACCGGCGTGCGCGACGTGGCGCAAACTTTCGACCGCATGAGTTCGGAATATGCCATGCGGCGGTAAAATGCCCTTCCCCATTGCTATCTCATTTCAGATTCCTGCATGGCTATTCTCTGGCCGCACCACCACCCGTAAGAAATTATTGACAGGTAACATTCCCCACATGTAAGAAATTTCTGACAGGTGGGATGAATTGTGAATCACGACAATGGCGACCAGTTACTGATGATGCTTGCAGCGTTGGCCAACCCCCACCGCCTGCGCATTATTGCCGCCCTGCAAAATGAGGGCCGGATTTATGTGAGCCAGCTTGCCCGCGACATTGGTCTGAGCCGGCCGCTGACCCATCTTCACCTTCGCAAGCTCGAGGAAGCAGGACTTGTGCGTGGTCAGCACGAGATCGCCCCCGATGGCAAGGCACTGAATTATTACGAACCGACTGCATTTTCCGTGACGCTGACCCCGCAAGCCATTGCCGCGGCAGCACTTTCACTCAGCGATGCAGCCAATAAAACCGAGACGTGAAAGGATTAGCCATGGGCCGTGTCAACTTCGATTTCTTTACTTTGCCAGCGCTGTTGCTGGCGACGATCCTGCTGATCTTCGCGATGAAATATTTCGTGGCGGGCCGGACGGCACGGCTGACACACCTGGATAATGAGGCCTACCGGAAACTTGCCGAGCGGGCCGTTGCCGCGCAGGAACAGCAAACGGCGGTGCTGGTGGCATTACAGGCCAAGACAGCGGCCACTGAAGCGCGGCTTGGCGAGGTTGAAAAGCTGCTGAAGGATGTGGGCTGATGCGTATGCCGGGCAATGCAGAAGAGCTGGTGGCGCTGCGCCGTTTGCGCATGATTTCCATTCTTGAAGGCACGACATTGCTGGCGCTGGTGCTGGTTGCCGTACCTTTGAAACATATGGCCGGTTTGCCAGTTGCCACGAAGATTATGGGGCCCATTCACGGGTTGGCCTTTGTCGCCTATGTCTGGATGTTGATGAACAACCTTGCCGGCAGCGATTGGTCGCGCAGGGAGCGCATGCAGATGATGATTGCGGCGATGATACCCTTTGGCGCTTTTATGAATGAGCGTATGTTAGCGCGCCGACAGGCGATGCTTACAGGTGCGGTTTGAAGGTGCTGAGCAATGGACTATTTGTGGCTGCGGTTTCTGCATATCATTGCCGTCATTCTGTGGACGGGCGGCATGCTGGTTGTTGCGGTAACGCTGCGTTCCGCCGGCCCTGACAGTGCGCAACGCAATCCGGCGTTTTTTGCCGCCATTCACCGTTGGGACCAGCGTGTGACCACACCGGCCATGTTTGCCGTTTGGGCACTGGGGCTGACACTGGCATTCATGGGTGGCTGGTATTCCAGCGGCTGGTTCATTGCCAAATTTATCCTGGTGTTTGTGCTGTCAGGAATACACGGCACGCTGTCCGGCAATTTGCGTCGTCTTGTGGCCGACCCTGGGCGCACCCTGCCCGGCCCTTTGCGACATGCGGCACCGGCCATTATCGTGCTTGAGGCCGTGATAGTACTGCTGGTTGGCTTAAAGCCGTTTTAGGCAATCCGCCCCGGTAGAGGAGTTGTTTATTCGGGATATGTCCAGAGTTCATCATCGGCCTTGATAGCGACAACGGTTGCTTTTGCTCTGGCGAGACTATCTGGCGCCTCTGTCAGCGCCATATGGTCGGTTTCGATCTGTAGCAGGAAGTCGACGACCTCCTGGTCCGGCGCACCACGTCTGAGCATTCCGGCAGCAGCAATCAGATAGCTGTCATATTCATCCGCAAACGGTTTTGCATCCTCGTCATTCCAGTGCTTTCCCTCGACCAGCAGACCGATCGGATCCCAATGGCTCCAGCCGATATCCCTCAGACGGGATAGTTTGATGCGGGGCTGGATCGAAAGTGGAGGCATTGCATTATCCTGATTGCAGCTGGACTTGTTATCCCGGCGAGAACATGCAAACAACCGGGCATGAGCGTTGGCGGCGTTGAAACCGCAAAGGTTGATCAATTCAAGCAACCATGCAACCCTATATAGCTGCACAGAAAACAGGAATCTGGAATGTCGCGCGAAGGCTGGGTTGATACCGACGATACGGAAGATACGGATGACGACTGGGATCAGGAGTTTGCCGACGAGTTGCTTGGGTCTTTGGTTGTTATTGGCATTACCTACCGGGAACCGGACGGCACGGTAACCAGAGAACAGCAAATTCACGGCTACATCAGAACCGTTGATCGCCACATGGGAATAACACTCAAGCCCGAAAGTGATGACGAAGAGGATGAATTTAACCTGCCGCCGTTGCTTGAAGTTTTTGAAAGAGCAGAACCGGGCATCTATACCGACGATGCCGGAAACAGGGTCAGCGACCCGGACTTTGTGGCCTATTTCAGCGTGACCTCACCCACCAGCTAATACGCAACCAACGCGGTGTGTTACGCAAACCAGTGGTCATCCGCAAAAGGTTCGGCCACGATCTGATGCCTGTCTTCAAACACCACATAACCCGGGCGGCGGGCCTTGAGAACCTCGATGGCGTGGCCGTGTTCATCCAGCAAGGCTTTCAGTTCAAATGCCTTTTTCACATGCAGCTGCGCGCTCGGCTTGAACCAGCTGAGGCCCGGCGTGTCCATGCGGCGGTAATGCCCTTTTGAGGTGGTGCGACTGAACTTTTTGGGTGCCGCGAGATTTCCGCCAAACCACACGAGAAGTTCGGTGACGTGGTTATATGTGGTTTCATCCAGATTGGTGTTTCTGGACAATTCATATGCGGCAACAAAAAAGCCTTCACGGCTTCTCGCTCCCGGCATTGATGTCTGGCGCACAAATCTCAAATACACGTAAACAACCTTTTTCGACAATAATAAATCGCCCTTAAGTTGCATACATTAGCTTTTTATCGGAACCTGTAAAGGGGGAGATCACGCGGAATTTTCCTGCTCGGAAACGCAGTGTCACAGGCATCAAGACTAACGAATATAGGGGAAACCAGCCCAACCGAATGAAACAGCCGGCGGTAAACGGGCATGAATTTGCGTTGCAATCCATCGCCCGTCATTGCCAATGGCAGATGTTAAGTCCTGTGCGTTGCAGGTCTCGTGCCTTTAGACTTCGGCGCTGCAGGTACGTTGCAGCCTTTAGCTTTCATGCTGGATTCAAGCGCATTAACCTTGCCCTTGGCGACGGCAACCTTGCCTTCCTTATCTCCACCGGCCACGCTGGACATTGGAACGCCAATAAGGAACACGCCAAACGCATCACCCGTGGCCGCGTCATTTTGCTGTTTTGATACAGTTGCCAGAACTTCAAGTTCTTGCAGGTATTCGCGCGAAAGTCCCTGACAATCCAGATTGCCATAAGCCGCCATTGGAATGTCCACTGGCACAATGGCATCAGGTCTTTTAGCACAGGAAGAAATGGCCAGCCCGCAAGCCAGCACCATCACAAACTTTTTCATTCAGCCCCCAACTCTCTCAAAACGTGCTGCGTCTGATCATTTCTGCGCAACCCGCCATTTCTCTTTGTTCGCACACTGCCGCAGCCATAAGACCACTCAGCATTTTGCGCGACATGCTTGCCCTATCGCATGTCGTCACATGGCATAACGACCGATCTACACTACAGGATCGCGCGATAGTCAATCTGCATTGCAACCTGAAATATGGCTGACCACGTTGTTATTTCGGCGAACACGGTGCTGCCACGGCATTCTGCATTTCCCTGACAAGGTCTGCGTTGAAGCGGCCGGCACACAAGAGCTGTTTTTTCCGCACACCATATGCGCATCAACAGACAACAGCCCATTGTTTTCAAGGTCTTGCACTTTTTTTGGCAAGGTATTACCACAACCTTGAATTGGGGACTGGCGGCATGGAAGAACTGGCATATCAAATAATGTCGCTGGGAGAGACCGGCACCTATATGCTGGTCTGGGCAATATTCGCTGCCTCGGCTGGGCTTGCGGTCGCGGCGACCAAACTCGAATGGAAGCTGCACAGAGCCCCCTATTTTCTGTCGCTTGGTTTTACGTTTGTTTTGATGGCCGGCAGCGTTTCGATCCTGACTGATTTGCCGACTGCGATACGGGACGGCTATTCCGGGCAAATAATTGGCAGCTATTTCGTGTGTACCGCGCTGGCTGGCGGGTTGCTTGGCATATTTTCAGCGGCACGCGCGAATGATGCCTATGACACGAGGGGTCTGTGGTTTCTTTCTATTATTCCTATTGCGAACCTCTTTCTTCTCTTCGCCAAATCCATGACCCCGAAAAAGACTGGCTCAGGCGGGTTTATTGCGAATGCAGCCATCGTTTTCATCGGGCTTATGTTATTTTCCACCGGCAGAACCATGGAAAAGCACCTCTCGGAGGTAGCTAGCGAGACCGCCGAGACTGGCACGACAGCCAATAATACTGGCATGACAGTTAAAAAGACTGCCCAGAAGCAACCCGCAGTCCAAAACATTGACAGTACAAACGATACTTTCGGCAACGCCGCCAAGGACGCAGTGAGTGACACAGTTGATAAGCCTGTCAGCAACACTGTTAGCAACAGTGGCAGCAACGGGCAGGCAGGCAGATTCGACTTCGAACCGATGCTGAAACAGATTGTGCTGCAAACCCCAGTGCCACAGCAACTCAGTGATCTCATGACGTTAATACGCATGGAGGCCGAGGCCGATCGGCTGATATCTGTTTATGAGATATCGAGCACCGACTTCACGCTGAGTGAAAGCGTCATGGATTTTCAGATGTTCAACACCTGTAGTCCGACAAGCCCAACATTGCTTTTTGAATTGGGCCTGACGAGGACGAACGTGTTTGTAGACACCGAGGGCAAGGCCCTGGGAGAGGTATCTGCCAATCCCGCATTGTGCGAGGAATGGAGCACATCCTTCGACAAGAGAATGGAGGAAAAAGCTGCGGACGAAACACGGCAACTGTCCGGGAACCAGCAAACGACGGGCGATGGCGTAACCTTAACCCACGCCACTTACCGCGATAAGACATATATCAAACATTTCACCGTGCCCGCCAATCTGTCTGAGAAAACGAGACGGGACATGGAGAAAAACTGGTGCCAGACACCTTACGTCAAGGCCATGCTGTCGATCGGCTTGACGTTGCGGCTGGTTTCAACGTTAGAAGACAGCAAGCCCGCTGGCGACGTCGTGATCAGCAAGGCGACTTGCGATCAAGTTTAGCGTATCAAACTGATGTTTTGCTGTATGCAACCTTGACATCACGAGGCACGCTTGGTTCGATTTATCAAGATAATGTTTCTGCTGCTCTGTCTCGCGGTGTTTAAGGTCATTGCACTATTTGGCCCTAAATTTTGGCGTCTGAACGACCATATCACGCTGTGTTTCGACGACTATGATCCACGCTACACAGCGACCCTGTCGAACGCGAAAAGGTTTGCAAGGCGCTGGATGAAGATATCTAAGACCTGCACCTTTGAGGCGGTGTTTAGGCCAGCGTGCGGCCGGTGCCAGCGTGGCTACGCGTGGAGGTGACCACCAACAACGCCGTTTGCTCGGCAAAAAACCTTTAAGTGTAGCGAGCGACACCATGCCCGCATGAAGTTTAGACGCTAACCCTATTCTTTAGTATGTGCCAATTTGGCACATATTATTCGTGCAATTTGGCCGATAAACCGCTATGAGTCTGGTTAATACTGGCGGGAGGAGGATTTCGCCAGATATTGACATTGGGGCGAGGAGAGATATTGACGGCACAGCATCACAATGCTGCCGGAGATATCAGAAAAGATAAGCAAATGCGGTTACAGGTCTACATTATTGCAACCCTGTCCTGCCTCCTGTTCTGGGGCGGTGTTTATCACGTATCACGTGATGTCTACCGCGCAGCGCACACGGCTGGCGTTATCCCCAACCTGCACATCAAGTACAAGATCGGGCAGATTGGCAACTACGTCTGACAGCAAGGCTTGCGGCTGTCCCCATCAGGCCCGTTTTCAGCGGGTCATGATTTCATTTGGCACGTTTGCGTTTTTGCCTGACTGGAGCCCTGCCCCGGTTTTGACCTGTCTATTTCCCTCAATGTCAGCGTGACAACCATTGCGCTTGTAAGCATGGGCCAACAAAAGAGGTTGGTCCATGGCTTCGGTCGTTTCTATTTGCAATCTTGCCCTTTCCAATGTGGGCAAAGACAACATCAATGACTTAACGGAAAAGAGCGCGGAAGCCCGCGCTTGCAACCAGTTTTATACGCAGACACGCGATATGCTGTTGCAATCCTACCCCTGGAAGGCGGCACGAAAAACGCTTTCTTTGGGCGAGATAACCAATGACAAGCCGGGCGTGTGGCAACATGCCTATATGCGGCCTTCCGACTGCCTGCAGGTGCGCTGGATAAGGCCGGTTTACGCGGAAGATGACGGTGCGCCGGATATGGCCTTTGCCGGTGCGCACCATGAGCGCGAAGCGCAGTATCCTTACGAGATTGAGGGTGACACGCTGTATTGCAATTTGTCGCCCTGCCTTTTGCGCTACACCGCCCGCCTGACGGACCCGACACGGTTTTCGCCGCTGTTCATAGAGGCGCTTTCCTGGCACCTGGCGGTGCGACTGGCGATGCCATTGACGCGCGACCCCAAGATCCGCGCTGATGCGCTGACCATTGCCAGAACCATGCAGGCGGCGGCCGAACAGGCTGATGTCAACCAGGTGCGCCAGACATCCGACACGTCTACCGATTTCCTGACGGTGCGCAGCCATGGCTGATTTACGCGCCTATCAACCCTCGTTCACCGGCGGTGAGCTTTCCCCTGCCCTTGGCGCCCGCAACGATCTGGCCAAATATACCAGCGGCCTTCGCACGGCACTGAATGTATTTGTGCACCCGCATGGCGGCGTGTCCAACCGGGCCGGATTTGAGTTCGTGCACGAAATACGCGACAGCGCAAAGCCGGCGCGGCTGATCAAATTCCAGTTCAATACCGAACAGACCTATGTCCTGGAATTTGGCCACACCTACATACGGATTTTCCGCGACGGTGGTCTCATTCTCTCCGGTGCGACCCCGTATGAAGTAGTGACGACCTACACATCGGCCGAGGTGAAGGATCTGGTATTCGTCCAGGAAGCTGATGTTCTCTACCTGTGCCATGTCGACCACCCGGTGCGAAAACTTGGCCGCCTTGCGGACGATAACTGGACGCTGACACCGGTTGAGTTCAAGCCGCTGATCAATGCACCAGCAGGCGCAATTACCGTGACGGCACCGGGCAATACGGCAGGCAAGACCGGCTATGTGGCAACCACCTATCGTTACGTGGTGTCCGCCGTGGCAGACAGCGGCGAGGAAAGCCTGCCTTCCGCCTCCGGTTCTGTTGTCAACGACCTGTCACTGCAAGGTGGCATAAACCGCGTGGCCTGGACCGCTGTGCCCAAAGCAGTGCGTTACATCGTGTACCGCAATGACAATGGTGTGTATGGCTATATTGGTGGCACGACCGGTGTTTCTTTTGATGATGAAAACATCACGCCCGACCTTTCCGACACGCCACAGTCGGGCCGAAACCCGTTTAACGAGGCTGGCAGCTATCCGCGCTGTGTGACCTTTATCGAACAGCGGCTGGCCTTTGCCTCAACCAAAAATGATCCGCAGGCGGTATGGCTCAGCCAATCGGCCAATTATGAGAATTTTGGTGTGTCGTCTCCCGCCAAGGCCAGCGATGCGGTGACCTTCCGTATTCGTGTAAGGCAGGTCAACGAAATACGCTCGATGATTTCAGTGCGCGGTCTGCTGCTGTTGACCTCCGGTTCCGAATGGATCGTGACGGGCGGTTCTGCAGCCGATGCGATTTCGCCCTCCGCCCTGAAACTCGATAACCAGGGATACCGTGGTGCGGCCCGTGTGCAGCCAATCGTCGTGGGCAACACTGTGTTGTTTGCGCAGCGCTTGGGCGGGGTCATCAGAGATTTTTCCTACGACTATACGCAGGACAGCTATGTGGGCAAGGATTTGACCATTCTGGCCCGCCACCTGTTCAAGGACCGGGAAATTGCCGCATGGGATTATGCCCAGGCGCCGGATTCCATTGTGTGGGTGGTGCTGGATGACGGGGCGCTGGTTTCCCTGACCTATATGAAGGAACAGGATGTATGGGCCTGGACACGGCATGAAAGCGGCGCTCACGGCGATGCCCATTTTGAAGATGTGACTGTCATTGAGGAAAACGGCGAAGACGTTCCCTATTTCATTGTACGCCGGACCATCAATGGCCAAACAAAACGTTACATAGAACGACTGCATTCCCGTTCCTTCAGCAGTGTGGAAGATGCGTTTTTCGTCGATTGCGGCCTGACCTACAGCGGTGCGCCAACGCAGACGATAAGCGGACTTTCCCATCTGGAAGGACAGCAGGTGGTGGCGCTTGCCGACGGCAATGTGGTGCGCAATCTGACCGTGACAGGTGGAACAGTGAGATTGCAGAACGCCGCCGCCAAGGTGCATATTGGTCTGCCGATGACGGCAGCGATTGAAACGCTGGATCTGGACCTTGGCCAGGTACAGGGCCTTGGCACCGTGCAGGGCCGCGCCAAGACGGTGAGTGAAGTGACAATGCGTGTGGAAAACACACGCGGCATTTTCACCGGGCCGGAAGATGGTGACCGCAACAGCGACAAGCTGGTGGAATATAAACAACGCCGTGACGAGGCCTGGAACGAGGCCATACAGCTTTACACCGGCGATGTGCGCATTACCCCCTATTGGGACTGGAATAACAGCGGCAGCCTGTGGGTGAAGCAGTTTGACCCGTTGCCCATGACTATTCTTGCCTTGATGCCGGACGTGACCCTTGGCCGCTAATGTCGAGATAGTCCAGGCTGCACCCTGCCATGTCGCCAGCATTGCCGCACGTATGCGACAGGCAGACCGTGATGAGGTTTTTGCCGCATCCGGCCACACACCGCTTGCCGCCCTTTCCTTTTCCTACCGCAAATCCTCCTGCTGCTGGACAGCACTGTTCGACGGCAAACCGGAGGTAATGGGCGGCGTGGGCGACATCAACATTCTGGCCGGTGTTGGCGCGCCCTGGCTGCTGGGCACCGACGCGGTGGAGCAAAACTTCCGCGCCTTTCTGCGCATCTCCAGCGGTTGGCCAAACCAACTGTTGCAGCGTTATTCCGTGCTGAGAAACTTTGTGGATGCCCGCAACACGGTTTCCATTCGCTGGCTGGAATGGCTGGGTTTCCGGCTGCTCGAGCCGGTCGACATTGGCGGGCATCAATTCCGGCTTTTCGAAATGGAGGCAGCCGATGTGTGATCTTGGACTGACGTTGATGATAGGGTCCACCCTGATGGGTGCCGCCGGACAAATTCAGCAATCAAAGGCAACTGCGGCGGCGAGCAATTACAACGCCCAGATTGCGGAAATGAATGCGAAAATTTCCGACAAACAGGCGAAGGACGCGCTGGAGCGCGGCAAGCAGGAAGAGCAGCAGAAACGCATGCAGACCGCGCAGCTTGCGGGCCGCCAGCGCGCTGCAATGGCCGCCAATGGCGTTGACCTGACCTTCGGCTCGCCGCTCGACACGATTATCGACACCGCAAAAATGGGCGAGATCGACGCGCTGAACATTCGCACCAATTCCCACCGCGAGGCCTATGCCTACAACATGCAGGCTACCAACCAGCGCGCTGGCGCAACACTGGACCGCATGCGCGCCAGCGCCGCCAAGAAGGAAGGTTTCCTGTCTGCCGGCGGCACCATTCTGGGCGGTGCCGGCAGTGCCTACAACCAGGCCGTAGAAATAGGTCTTATCAAGTGAGGTTTTAAATGCCGACTGTTCCTCTTTACCAGGACACACAACAGCGCGTTGCGCTTCGCCCCGAATATTCCGAAAACTTCACAACCCGCGCCGATGCCGATGCATTTGGCGCGGGTGTTGGCCGTGGCATGCAGGCACTTGGCAAGGGCATGGAAACCGCAGCCACCAATCTCAATGAAGCCGCCCTTCGCCTGAAAAAGCTTGATGACGAGACCAGGGCAAAAGAAGCAACGACTGAATTTTCGAACTGGAACCGTAATGCCCTGCACGGCCCCGGCGGTTTTCTATCGCTCACCGGCAAAGCGGCTATTGAAGCACGGCCGGCTTTTGAAAAGGAAGCCGAGAAGAAACATGGCGACATCAGCAAAGGGTTGCCGCCGGGCGCACGCGATATTTACGAGCGCTCGTCACGGGAGACACGACGGGACACTGGTGTGAGCGTTATCAACCATGCCCTTGGGCAGCAGAAAACCGCCGTTACCGACGCTTTCGACGGCAGTATAGAAAGTCATATCAATGATGCGGTTGAAGACAGGCTGGTGCCCCGCAAACTCGAAATGAGACTGGGAAAGGTTGCGGATACAGTCGAAAAAGCTGGCCTATTGCTGAACTGGGACAAGGAAACCATTGAGCGGAAAAAAGCGGAGTATCAGTCCGACGCGTTCACGAGGATCGTCACACGAATTGCTGAGACAGATCCGATCGCGGCGGAAAAATACATGCAGGATCACTCAGAACGGCTTTTGGAAAAAGACAAAACTGCCCTGCAGGAGCGAATGAAACCCGCTGTGTTGAATGCAAAAGCAACACGCAACTCCGTCGACATTGCCACCGGCGCACCATTGCCGCCAGACAGCCCTGCACTGCTTCGACCAACCACGGCAGTGGATTATCTGCGCTACACGTCGGGCCGCCATCTTGCACTCGAAGCGCTTGCCAACTTCAGCAAGAATGCAACGGGCAACGCGGCGCCAACCCCGTGGTCTGTCGATATCGTCAAGAATGTTCTTGGTTCGCCCCTGACAGATGGCGCGCAGGCCACTTCAGCCAAAACATTTCTGAACTTTGGCGTGGCGACCAACAGTCCGCGACCAGGCGATATCGTTGTCGTATCTGGCGAGAGTGGCTCTACCGAGGTCGGCTTTTTTCAGGGACATGACCGAAATGGCAACATTCTGATGATTGCCGGACAAAGCGACCGACCCGGCCAGGTATCAACAAGGGTGACGAGTTCCCGAAGCCTGTTGGGGTTTCGTACGGCCCGCAATGTCGACGCGCGGCGGGTGGAGCTGCCAAATTACAACATGCCGGGGATTACATATCTCGCCCAAAGCCTGGACGCGATTGGGGATGCCGAAGAGCGGGCCGCCACCGGCAAAACAATCGATACGAGCTACACCACCGGGCAGAAAAACATCGACGATAAGCGCGATGAGATCATGCAATCTGGGATGACACAGATTTCCGCAAACAACGGGTTTGACCCTTTGAAAATGTCGCCGGAAGAACAACTTATTATCGGTCCTCTCGGCGTAAAGTTGCTTCAGGACCACAGCGAAACCGTGCAAAAAAACGGGCAACCACGGACAGCCAGTCGCAGATTTTACGAATTGCAGCGTCAATTTGCGAATGACCCGTTGGAATTTGCGCAGTCTGATCTGTTTAATGATCGTCAAAATCTTTCCGACGAAGACTGGGCAATTGTCACAAGCTGGAAAGAGTTGGCACGCACCGACCCGCAGAAAGCACGCGAGCATAGCCGCATTCTGGCGATTACGTTCAAGAGGCTTGAAGATGGGCGTTTTGTCAAAGTTCCGGCGCAGATGACAGAGCAAGACTACAAGCGCCTCGCCGACTTACAGCGGGAGCTTTACGGCTACATTGCGGAACCGGGGACATCAAACAAGGACAACATCAGCAAAAACAAAGATATCAGGACGTTTATGGATGATCTGTTGCGGCGGATGTATTTGGACAACAGCGGGATGTAGCGCGCCTATTGGCCACCACTACCCGCAAATCCCCCTACCCGGACGACGCAACACATCCCGAAATTAAACGGCCTTGGACACCACTGTCCGAGGCCGTTTAAAATTAGTACCTAATCATTCAGCATGCCCTGCATTGCCGCATAAGCACTGACGACAGTAAATATTGCGCCGGTAACTAGACCAGCATCTGCCACGCCGCTACGGTAGCGAATACACCGCGTGATAAGGAAGCCAACAAAACCGAAGAGAAAGAAAGCAATCGCCGAGCCTACCTGACTTCCCAGATACCTGCCCATGTTGGGATAATTGGCTGGGACATGTCCTACGACAACCATGACAACAAGTTGTGAGACAGCCGCCAACACAGCGAGTTTCAACAACACTCCGCGTCGTGCCGCTCTCCAATTTCTTTTTGCTGTGATGTCTTCAGCCATATCACTCATCGATGCTTCCCCCATTTTTTGGCATTATTAAACAACGTACCTGTCGTTTCAGCGCAATTTCCATGATTTGCAATTGTCTATGCAATATTCAGGGAACAGTATTTTCCTATCCGCAGGACTTAACGTCACGCGAAGACGAGTAGCTGGCTGCGATTTCCAGAGAAACTTCCCCACTTTCATCACAAACGTTTCAGCAGGAAGTATTTCCCGGTAAGCAATTTGATCGCGGTAATCTCCAGTTACAAAAGGTCGATTGACATAAGTAATGCTGTAAATTTTGTCGTCATTTTCTGGTGCCAGAAGTCTGGCCGCTTTGGAGACAATACCGGATGCCCTGTCGTGGTAATGCTCGCTGATAAAATCGATGAAATCTGGATTTGAACCTATTTCCAACAGCGTGGTGTTGGCGTCCTGCACGGGATTAAACCGCTTGTAGGTGGACCATACCGGCGGCGCACTGAGAATATAATGTGCACCCAAGTATGCCTTGTTATTCTGAAACTCCAGTTCGTACACTTCAGGCTTGCTGTCCGGCCCCTTGATGTCAGTGCACAATTTCGGCCGCGGTGTCTCGCCACACTGATACCAGCCGGCCAAAGACTTGACCTTGTCGTAACTGTCACCCGCCCGCACACCGTTCCAGAATTCTGGAGGTTTGTACCCTTCTGGCGGCACGCCCGGGGCCGACTGCGCAGATGCCGGGGTCGCCAGCGCATAAATCAATAACGCCAACCAGCCCATAAAGCTGCGCGCGACTGCGATACCCATCCCCTTCGTCCCCACAACCATCACACCGGTAATCATGCCTCATTTAAACAGGAGAGGCATGTTTTGGAAAATAAGCCAGACACGGAAACGCAAGAGCAAAACACGCAAGCTGGCATTGGTCCAGTTACAGCTACGCAACCAGTGGACGAAAGTCCAGATGTCATAATGAGACAGCACAAGCTCGCACAAGACTATGCGCAAGTGACCGGAAAACAGCAACCGCCGCTCTACCTCCTGATTGGACATGAGGATGAATTTCAGTCCGAGATTGATGAGATAAGGCTTCACGACCTTTTACAAAAATCTCCACGTTTTGCGTCATGGGTCAAAGGAAATGAGATCGCGCTGGCTTCGGGCAAAAATGAACTGCCCGATCTAGCCTGGTGGGACACAGTTGGCGAGACGATATCCACTATCGTCACGCCAAAAACTGACCGTACACCGCGTTTATATAATGCCCCTAGTAAGCTCCCCGTCAGACCAGACGCAGATTTTTCCGAAAATATGAACAGAATGTACCGTCAATCAGGGATGACGGATATTGCGTTTCTTGTCGACAGTCGCTTCAAAAAGCAAGCTTCGTCGCAGTCGTTTCCCGCTATTTTCAGTCCGGATTTTTTGCAGCCATCGACTGAACGTCAGGCGGAGGGATTTGAACGCGAACCTCGCGATCTCAACTCATTTATACACAGCTCAGATAATGACTTTGCCAACAGCGTTAAAGTACGCGCTCCTCGGCCAGGGGATGTTGATATTGCGTTTCTCGCCAACAGGCGCTTCGAAAAACAAGCTTTGTCGCAGTCGCTTCCCGCTATTTTCAGTCCGGATTTTTTGCAGCAATCGACTGAACGTCAGGCAGAGGGATTTGAACGCGAACCTCGCAATCTTAACTCTTTTATACGCAGATCAAACGATGGTTCGGAAAGTACTCAAGACAACAAAACCACAAAAGCAGATAAGCGCGTCTCCGAAGCTACACCACCCGATAATATTTGGGGAGCGATAGTAAACACAGGAATTCGGGCGATCGATGGTACAGCCCTAATATACAATCAACATCTGTTTGAAACTACGCTGGGTAGACACCTAGACCGCCAAATGTCTTTTGACGAGCTCTTAGCGTCTGAGGAGAGAGGTGAGAGAGGGTTTAGATTAATTCCGAGCAACTATTTTAATGCTGCTACCCGATACATTGACGCCCGCTATGCTGACCTCATCGATACAAATGACGAAGAAAGTGCCGGATATTACGGTGCTAAAGTTGCGGCCAATCAGGAGGCAATAAAAAATGCCCCGAAGTCCGTTTGGGCCACGGATGCCCAGAAAACCATGTTTGTCGACGATGCTACATTTGGCCAGACATTGGGGAATGTTGGGTCGACACTCATAGACAATCCTTTCGGGTTTCTGGTGTGGTCTGCCGAAACGTTCGGCGAGACCACGCCACAGCTTTTCGTCGTTGGAGGAGCTACGCTCCTAACTAAAAATCCTGCTTTCATTACAGGCTTACAATTCGGCACATCCTACATGACCGAAAGAAACAAGTCGGCCGCAGACTTTTTAGTTGAAAAGGGTTTGAATCTAAGCAAACCCGAAGATTTTCAACGCCTCATCGACGATCCTCACTTGATGAGAGACGCTATTAACAGAGGTTTTTTTCGAGGTGTCGTTATCGGCGGTGTGTCAGTTATTACACAAGGCGTAGGTAATAGACTGCCCGTTAAAAACGTCGTCACCAAGACGTTCTCCTCATCAGCAACAGATGTGATTGGTGGTTCTGTTGGCGAATATTTTGCACGCCTTGCTGCGGGGCAAGATATAAAATGGGGCGAAATTCTCTCAGCTGGACTTCAAAATTTGGCGGGTTTGCCTCACAACATGGGTACAGCCACAGCTAAGGCATTTATAGATCGACGAAAAGCTTCGGCAGCCAATTTAACTCTTTCTGTGATAGATGAATTATCACAGAAAGCACAGGATTCTAACCTTCGACAGCTCTCCCCCGAGGGGTTTGAGCGCCGAGTAGAGCAGGCAACCGAAGGCACACCCGCGGAAAACATGTACGTGGATGCAAATAAACTGGCCAACCTGCTGGAAACAGAGGGTCGCGACCCCTACGAACTTGCTGAAAAAATAGGCTTAACTAGGCAGCAATTTGATGAAGCCCGCAGCAGCGGTGGTGATATAAAAATTTCTACCGCCAAATTTGCTGGACGCGTAGCAGACGACCCCGATAACGCAGCGATAAAAAAACAAATGCGTTTTACGCCGGACGCCATGTCCTACACCAAGGCTCAGGAACATCTCAAAAATTTTAATAAGACACTCAGTGATGCTCTGATTGAGGATCGAAAGGCCTATCAAGCCGCCGAAACTGATGTGGTGCCGAGTGACATTTCCAGCGGTCAACCCGCCCGCGACGAGCCAGCTATCCTCTATGGTAAACTATTGTTCGATGGGACAGTGGTTTTTATGAACTTGAAGAAGACAGGTCCGCAAACATTTACTTTTGACGCGCCAGCTAAATATCCGGCCGACATGGATCTCGAAGCCTTATCACAACCGGCGACTGATGACACACGCGCCAAGAACGGTGACGGTGTTAAATTGACGCCGGTCAAAAAAGGCGATGCACAACCACTGCCCAGTGAAGACGGCAAAGCCCATGCCCTGCCCCAGGAAAATGGTGATGTGCAACCCCTGCCTCAGGACAAAGCCGGAGGCAAACGCGCGTCCGCATCGGAAAGCCGATCTTTAGGGGGGATGGGAGCCGGTGGTATTACGGCCTTCTCCAGCGCTGGTCTTGCAGGCGTAGTTGGCCAGTTCACCAATTATATCCGGGACATGGCTGACGAGGGTGAGCCGACGGCGGTGGCGGCAATGGCCCAGCTGAATGACTGGTGGGGTCAAAGCGCAAAGAACGTTGCAGAGGCTGATGCACAAGCAGTTGATAACAACGACATTGCCGCGACCGATGGCGCGACCATTCTTGGTACGGCTTCGACCGACAATACGGCAAAAACGGCGGTAGTCGACAGCGGCCTACAAACACAGTTCAGTCGTGACTTTCAGACATACATGCTGGAAGGCAAAGTGCCCTCACCCGAACTTGCTGGCACATTTGAAACCGCTCGAAAATGGTTGACGACGGCCTACGTGAACAGCGCAGCTGTTAACGGGAAAACCAGCCCCGAGGTCGCGGAAGTGTTTAACCGCATGCTGGTCAGTGACGGCCAGCTGGAAATGGCACGTCTGGACGCTGGCGAAAGCGGCCCTGTGTTTTCCTCCGCAGAAGCCATGGGGCTTTCCGAGGCGGCATATGCCGAATTTACAGCCACACGCCAGCAAAGCGAGGACGAAGCAAGTGCGGAAATGCTGCAAAGCGTGATGCAGCCGGTGCGACGTGAACAGGACAAAGCCTACGCACAAGAAAAGGCAACGGTGCGCGCCCAAGTGGAACAGCAGGTTAACACCGAAGGGTACTACCGGGCGACCGAGCTGATGAGCAACCGCCGCTGGCTCGGTGACGGCGAGATGCCTGATCATCTGGCCGATATCCGTTTTGACGAAGCAATGCTGGTTGCGCACTATGGAGATGGTATTCTGGGCCTGCTGCCGCGTGGCAGCCAGACCGTTTATACGGACAAAGGTGGTCTTGACCCCGATGATGTCGCCAGCATTTTCGGCTATGGTTCCGGCGACGAATTACTGCGTTTCATGGTGATGGCGCCGAGCCGCAACGACCGGATTGACAGCGAGACAGCGCGTATCATGCGCGAGCGCCATGGCGATCCGCTTTATGACGGCACCGCCGACCTAAAAGCCATGGACGCCATTCACAACGACCGCCGCGGGCAATTGCTGGAAATAGAGCTGAAAGCGCTTGGCCGTTTGTCCAACACGACACAAAACACGACCCTTAAAGAGGCACATGCATCTGCTGTATCCATGATGTCGACCATGTCCGTGGCAGACGCGATGGAGAGCAGACGTTTTCTGGCTGCCGAGCGACGTGCAGCAGAGGAAGCGGAGCGTCTTGGTGTACAGCTTTCCGCGGGATCAACGGTCGACCCAGCGACATCAGTGACGATGCAAAATGGCGATGCCGCCGTTGACGCAGATATCTCAACCGGCACATCCGCTGATAAGAACGAGACTGCGAAAAAGCTCTACACCGCCAAAAAGCGGCAGCTGCTCAACCACGCGCTTTATGTCGAGAGCCGGAAAATCGCCCACGAAGTGGAGGAGATGGAACGCTATGTTCAAAGCGTTGACACCCCGGAAAGGCGCGAACAGTTTGCCGTCGCATCATTTCACGATAATGGCCGCATAGACTACAACAGTGCCATGGACGACCTGCTGGGCCGTTACGACCTGAACGCCTCACAGTCCATGCAGGCCAGTGACCAGCTCGGGACATGGGCAGACAGGCAGGCAAGTGCAACGGGTGGCTTGGACGTATTTATTGAGCAGATGAAGGCGGCAGGTCGTGAAAACGAGTTGGCAATAACCGACGAGGTTATGTCCTCCACCACGCGCATACCGTACCAAAAACTGCCGCTGCAATCGCTTCGTGGCGTGGTCAACAGCATCCGTAACCTGCAACACATAGTAATGCGGGCCGGCAAGCTGGTGGATGCCGAGCAGACACGCGACTTTGAACAGACCGTTTCCGGCGTGTTGGGCGCCTTTACCCACACATCAACGGGCGCTCAGCAGTCTATCGGAAACGGTACGGTGCCGGCCGCTGCAGATACTGGAGGTACCGCCGGCACTAAGGGGTATGGGCGCCCTCGCCCTTATCTTGACCCGGCCATGAATGCCAACCTTGTGCTACGCGATCTCGATGGATCAAAAAAAGCGGGCACCGTGCAAGCTGCCATCAAGGCACCTGTCGATGCCGCGTCTGGGCGATTACTGGCACGCAAACAAAAGGCCGCGAGCGATCTGGCCGCACTATATGACGTCTATTCCCCCGCGGAGCGTCAGGACATGGGCAGGCGCCTGCATGTGCCAGCGCTTGGAACGTCAATTTCCAAATGGGACATGATTGCCATTGCGCTGAACACCGGCACTGCCGAAAACCGCAGACAGCTGACAGATGAAACCATTGCCGGAGCGTTCAGCGAGCAACAGGTTGTTTCCGTGTTGAAATACCTTGACGCACGTGACGCGGATTTTGTTCAATCCGTCTGGGATTATACCGCTTCGTTCAAGCCGGACATTGCTGCCCGCGAAAAACGGGTAACCGGTGTTACACCACAATGGGTGGACGCAACGCCTGTTGTGATTGGTGGCAAAAAACTGGCAGGCGGTTATTACCCG
Source organism: Agrobacterium sp. AGB01 (assembly GCF_014851585.1). Classification (GTDB taxonomy): domain Bacteria; phylum Pseudomonadota; class Alphaproteobacteria; order Rhizobiales; family Rhizobiaceae; genus Agrobacterium. The sequence continues at coordinate 70,728 of NZ_JACVAB010000009.1, read as the reverse complement.
CTGCGCGACAATACAGATGATATGTCACAGGCGCTTGTTGCCGGCAAGTTTGCCAAGGCGCATACCAGCGGCCTTCATGGCCGGCAGCAGCAAGGCCAGACGGCCATGCCGCTCGAGCTTGATATGTCCGTGCTGCACAGCCATGTCAACGAATTGGTGCATGATCTGGAACTCAGTGAAGTCGTGGCAAACACTGGCCGCCTGTTGCGGGACGAGCGTATTCAGGCCGCCTTTATCCAGACTGGTCAAGGTGCAGACCATGTGATGTTGCAGGGGTGGCTGCGCGACGCCGCGACCGGCGACACATCTGGCGCCGCGTTGTTGAGCGGAACAGCGCGTTTCGCAAAGAACAATGTTACCGCGGCTAGCCTTGCCACGGAACTGGGGTCATCAATGACACAGATGTCCGGTTTGTCAGAGGCCATGACCGGCATCGGTCAGCAGCAGTTTGCCGTTAACCTGCAAACTGCCCTGCGGCCGGGCGTGATGCGCCGTGTGGCGGCGCTTTCACCCTATATGTCCAGCAGGCAAGGCACGTTCGAAAACTCCAGCGGTGGCAGCAACACGCTGCTTGGCGGGCTTTCCACCTGGATGATGCAACGACTGAACTATCAGATGGTGGAGGTGCCGGTATGGCTGGCGGGATATCATCAAGGACTGGACACATATCGACGCAACGAGGCCAAGGCCATAAGCCATGCCGACAGGCTGGTAAAACAGTTGCAGACATCGCGTGATGGAAAACCCTCTGACAATGCGATGACCAGCGTCCAAGAACGAGAGGTTGAAACCCTGCTGACAGCGCTTGGCGCGTTGATGACAGCAAAATCCCGCACGGGCGAAAACAGTGTTCCGCAAGGTGGAATGCCGGTCAGTAACGATGCTGCCGAGGGTATCGCCTTGGCGATTGATATTGCCGCATTGTTTTACACCGATGCAGTGTTGAAGGCTATTGCGCATGGCAAGTCTCCAGTCGGTGATGCAGTATCAGCTCTCTCTATTGCCGAGACCATGCCGTTTTTCCGCGATGCTGAAAGCCCCAAAACTGGAGCGCCACGCCGTGGCAAAGGACAGCGTTCCAAGGACAACAATGGCACCAAAAGACTGGCAGGCATGATCAGTGCGTCTGGTGTCCTCAACGGCATCGATGCCGCCGGTTTGATGGCAACTCTCAACACGACTGGCCTGTCTTTTGGCCTGCCGGCCACACAGATCAGCCAGGTGCTGGAGGCGCGCATGCCGCAGACAAAGGGCGGAGAAACCTCACTCATGCAGCTTCTGACAACCAGATCAGCCTGACAACCTTCTTGCGCCTATGGTTCGCCAAATCCCATAGGCGCGAGAAACAATGACGATACCCAGCGAAGTGAACCGCTCTGGCCCTTACAATGGTAACGGCGTCACAACGGCATTTGAATATCAGTTCAAGATTTATGAGCCCGAACATTTGCGGGTTATTCTTATCGATACCGACGGCAGCGAGTCTGTTCTCAACCATCAGCACGATTTTACCGTCACCGGTGTCGCGGACGATTCCGGCGGCAATGCCGTGTTGAATTTTGCACCAGCCAGTGGCCAGAAAATCGTGCTGCTGCGCGGTGTGCCGTTTACTCAGGATACCGATCTCGAAAACCAGGGCGCTTATTACGCCGAGACGGTTGAAGTGCGTATGGATCTGCTGACAATGCAAATCCAGCAAATCAAGGAGCAGACCGATCGCTCCATTCTGGCGGATTATGGTCAGTCCGGCTTAAAAATTGCCAATAATCTCGATGAAGGCGACACGCTGATGATGGTCGGTGGTCTGCTTGGCAAAGGGCCAAATTCCGGCATGATCGTCAATGCCGCTGGTTATGCGACGCAAGCCCATGAGGCGCGAGATGCCGCGCAAGGCCATGCACAGGATGCCGAAACCTCGGCCGTTGAGACGGCAAGCTCCGCAGCGACGGCAGCGCAATGGTCGGCACGCGCACAGGATTGGGCTGTCAAATTAGATGGGGTTGTGGATGGCACGGACCATTCCGCGAAATACTGGGCAACTCAAGCCTACCTGAATGGCGGCGTGCCCATTGGCACGATCATCGATGTCTACGGCAATGGTACCACGACACCACCGGGCTATCTCAAGATTATTCCGGGCCTTGAAATTACGGCAGCCTATCCAGAATTACGGACATGGGCTTTGGCGAACGGCTGGTCCGTCAATGGTGCCGGCAACCCGGTCTTCCCTGCCACTGATGACGCACTGTTCAAACGCCAGTGGCGGGCTGGCCAGACACTTCGTGATGCCGGGCGCGCCTTTGGGTCGGTTCAGGCGGATGCGTTACAAGATCATAGACACGCTATGCCGACAGTGGGACAATCTTCTTGGGCTATTTTTGGCATAAAAAACGTTGTGTCTTCTGTAGTCGCTGGGTTTGGATCAACAGCAACAACTACGACTATTGCCGTTACCGATAGTCCGGACGGTAGAATGGCCTCTGAAACTCGCGTAGCCAACATCACTGTTACCTGGTTCATCAAGGCTTATGATACGCCGTTGGATGCGGCCACGTTGACTGCTGCCCAACTGGTCAATGACGTTGCTGACGTGCGGACCCGCGTTACAACACTTGAGACCACGAAGCCGTGGGAAGTTATAGATGACAGCGAAGATCTATCGAACGTCGCCGTCTATACCAGAACAGGCCTTGATGCATTTCGTCAGATCAGGATCAGCGGCACAATTCGCCCGAATGTCAACAACGCGGTTCCCTGTCTGATACTTAGCCCGGATAACGGCCTGACGTGGATCAACTCAAATTATTATATCTCGGCCAGCGGCATGATTGGCGTCAGCAGCGGATACGATGCAGGCACGTCGGGCGTTGGAGCACTGACTCCCAGCTATAGAAGCCTTTCCAATACCTATGATCTCAACTTCGAAGGCATGATTTTCGAGTTCAACAAGGCCAAGGGGCAATCAAAATATTACACGGGACAGGCTGTGGGAGTTGATAGCGGAAACGCCTATTTCAGCCTTCTGGTTGGCGGTGCCCATTCCACATCTGCGGCACTCAATGGGCTGCGCATTTACATGAGTTCCGGCAATTTTAGTGGACGTCTTATCGTCGAAGGCAGGAGGGGCTGATATGGAACAGACATATATTGACGGTATTTTTCGTGAAATGACGTCCGCTGAGTATGCGGAGTTTAGCGCACTTCAGGAACAAGCTGTGAAAGCCCCCAAACCATTCCTGCCAATCGAGCCTGTGCCCTTCTGGAAGGCTGCATGGGATCTGCTGTCTCTTAAAAAAGCTGATGTTTACGCCGCCATTGAAGACCCGGACGAGCGTTACCTTGCGGAACTCGACATCGAGGGACGCAAGTCTTACCGCAGGGATGATCCCGTGGTCGTGCGGCTGTCGCAGTTGTTGGACTTCCCTGCCGACCAGATGGATACGCTTTGGGTCTATGTCCAGGATCATTACGAATAATCGGCGCGGCCAATCCTCAGATTGATGCCGCACGCCCCAACCTATGCAAGTTTGATATTATTCAGGGTGCCGCCGCAGAAGATGACGGCTTCCTGAACATAGTCTTTGACCATGACTGAAATGGAGCCTCAACGAATCTTTGACAGACGAAAGCCAGCAAAATGGCCGCAGGCACGGATAGATACGGGCCGAATGTGGAGATGCAAATTGCATGGATCAGATAGAGAGAAAAGCTGATTTCACCAATGAATGTCAGCGGCTTGAACGACAGCACCCTCTCAGACCAGCCGTTGTGATGACCGTCAATAACGACGATGGCAGTGACGGCTGCAAATACCGGACCGCTCCACGATCCTTCACCAACGATCAACTGCATTGCCAGAGCAGCAAGCGCAACGAACAAATACCATCGTTTCTTTAGGCTATCCCGGTAGCGAAAAGCCAAAACGCCGCACAAAAATGCGTAAGCGTGCCATGGCAGCGTGTAATGTCTGAATTCGAAAAGATCATCGCCTATCAATTTAAATCCTCCGTGTAAAACGGCAGGAACAGATAGAACGGCTGCGGCGCATGCCACAGTTGATACGCTACGTCTCGTGGCAACGATCAACAGCGGAAAAATCGCGTAGAACCCGACTTCAACAGCTATTGACCACTCAACCGATAATATGTCGTTGGCATATCGAGGATAGAGCACATTCAGAAAGGTGAAGTGCGAAATGATTGATACGGTGGGCGGCCAATTATCTGGCTGTCGCACCAGAATGCTGACTATGAGAGTCAGAAAGTACATCGGCGCGATACGAAAAAATCGCCTGACGTAAAAGGCTTTCCAGTTGTAATCATGCCCTTCGAATGCCCGCGATGCGGACAAGCAAATGACATAAGCGGAGGCAACAAAAAATACGGTAACACCGTATTTACCGTGGTCAACAATGGAGTTTCCGATATCGCCAAGCGATCGAAGACCCCATCCACCGGCGTGAATCATAAAAACTAACAGTATTGCAACGCCCCGGAGGCCATCAAGGTAGTGAATTTTGCGCATATCCATCCCATAGCGGGAGTTGTCGCGTGCGGCAAACCTAATTCCTAAGAATAAGGAAGGGAACGGTATTTGTCAGCGTCAAACGTTAGTGCAGGTCTCTTAGCTACATGGCTTGACCGAAAAACAGGTTGATGCGATGTGGCACATGACTTTAGCGATATCACAATCTCTGCGGGTACTGAGATTACTAAATCGGGGGAGTGGTCTGCGAACACCATCCTTCCGCTATTCAAAAAAGGGAATTTGTATGGCCGACTTTTTTAGCGGGAATCAGCTCTTTCGTACATTAGCTATTCTTTTGATGGTTTGGTCAGGCCCGGCGCTGGCTTATACCCAAATGCCATTCATCGAAAAAACACCGCCCCGCATTTGGGAGCAGACGCCATTCGTTATTGGTGAGAATTTATATCGAGCTGGGTTCATGCGCCCCAAGCCGCACGATACCAAGGCGATTGTCATTGAACAGTATGATCCCGAGAAGAATGTATTTTGGAAAGTCGCTGAACTGCCTTGGGACTTGGGACTTGGTTGCCTCCTTGTGGATGGAAATGACGTATGGGTCTTCGGATCTACTGACTGGACGGCACCGGATAACGAGATCCGCAAGCAGAAAATCGACCCTGATAAATGGACATTTTCTGGTGACGATAGCGTCGTGGTCCAAGCCCCTGCAGGAAAATCGGTGTTCAACTGCTCTGTGACAAAAGGTCCCGACAAATACGTGATGGTCTATGAGACCAACGAGTTCAAGGCATTTACCGGGCGCTTTATACAGTCGACTGATCTTGAGACGTGGTCCCCAATTGGTGAGCCATTGAGACCTGAAGTATATAACGCCTGCCAGACGATTAAATACGTCGGGGACGGCTGGTACATGGTCACTTGGCTCTGGTTTGACGGAACCCGATATATGACCAATGTAGGTCGCACGCGGGATTTTGTCACTGTCGAGGGTTGGCAAGGTAACGCCACTTATCCGGCCACCACGCAACTTTTGGTTCCTGGCAAATATGAGGGAATTAACGCCTCAGACAACGACTTTGTTGAATGGAACGGCAAGGTTTACGGTACGTATTTCACAGGAGATCAAGGCACTTGGGGCGTCAACAGTGACTGGTGGTATGCCGGAACGTTGGCGGACCTGTATCACGAGATGTGGCCATAAAGTATGCAAATCATTTTTGTACGATCACTGCATTTAGATCCGTTGCAGTAAGCAATGCTTGGGTTGATATCTCCGTGAATCCACAGACATGAAACATGACGCACAGGGCGCTGAGTTGCCCTGTGCTTCTGATATTCTCTCCTGACGCCGATAATCGACACAAGCAAAGGACAAATAAATCGGTTTGAATTGGGGGAGAGTTACCGGCTTTGTTGAGATCCAACTTCTGCCATCCTTGAAGCCCTCTGCACGAGGATGCGGCCGAGCGATACTCCTGGCTTCTCAATCCAACGATGAAGACAGTAAGCAGCAACCAATGACAGCGCCAAAGTCACGATCGCTCCGATTACTCCATGTTGTTTACGGATTATCATTACTAGCAAAGGCAAATGAACTAGATACAATGAGTAGCTGCGTTCACCGAACCACAGCGCTATCCTGTTTGCAAATATGTATTCAGATATCACAGACCGTCCAGAAAATAACAGCGCGCAGGTGACTACCGTCCACCAAACAATAGTCATAGGAAACGAGAACACTGGCCGGATGAGGATCGCAGCCATTAGCACTACAATCAAAACAACACCTGATTTAAATACGCGCCATTCTGAAATTGCACTCCAATATTTGTAAGCAATTACCCCAGTGGCGAAACAAATTGCGTAGGGCAATGGAGACCACTGCCAAGGCTCAGTTACTGGTGGTGCTGGTGTCAGAAGGTGAAATCCTACACTCACCACAATTAGTAAGACCGCGCCAAGGCCGGTACGCGAAATCCAGATAAATGTAGGCAAAAGGATATAATATAACGCCTCAATCGATAGCGTCCATTCCACACCAAGCGCGTTGTTTGCATGACGAAAGTCTATCCAATTTAAAAAACTCAAGTGAAAGATAAAGCTACGCAATTCAAAAGGTGTATTGAACTGTGCAGCAAAGGAAGACTCGCGCCCAAACAGCACAATTACCAGCATTAAATAATACGCTGGTGCGATCCGGAAAAATCGCCTCACTGCATATGAGCACCATTCACTTTGGCGACCGTCTAGCGACAGTGCTATCGTAAATGCGGACAAGACGAAGAAAACAATGACCCCTTTTGGCCCCAGAATAAGAATGTCCATAACAGCCGGGTGAATGTTGGGAGTGAATATTGCGAAAATATGGAACAGCACTACACCCAGAGCTGCATAGCCCCTCATCCCCGTCAGAAAGTCCAATTGAAGTCGTTCATTCATTCTTGTTTGAATCCAGCGCACAAAAAAATTATCGCCGTAGCACGCAAGGATTGCAAATTCAATCAACACCAAGAATACCGCAACTTGCAGATCAGCACTGGAATCTACAGCAGCCTCGGGCAGGTAATCACCGAACCACCACAGTGACAGATGATAATTTTTTTACGAACGGTCGTTTTTCTATTGCTTTTAAATACGATCGTTCGTAAATCAAAACCCACAACAATCCGGAGAGCGCTGTGGGTCGCACCAGAAAAATCATGAAGGACGATATTCTCGATGCCGCTGAGCGTGTCGTCGTGAGGCTTGGCGCAGCCGGCCTGTCCATTGATGCGGTTGCGCAGGAAGCTGGCGTCAGCAAATCGACCGTGGTGTATGACCACAAGTCGAAAAGCGCACTGCTGGAAGCACTGATCGATCGCCGGATGAATATGGAGCTGGAACGGCAGTCTGCTGCTGTTGAGGCGGCGGCGGACACCCCTCACCCGGAACTGTATGGGCGCATCAACGCTGCATCACGGGTGGTCGATGACACGGAGCGTGCGGTTGCCCTTGCAGTGTGCGCGTCAGTCTCCTCAGAAGAAAAACTGCAGCGGCAGATGCGCGAGTGGACGCTGACCGACATCAAGGCGATGGCTGACGGACCAAAACCACATGCGGCGCTAATGTCCTATCTCGCTTTGTGCGGCTTTTTCGTCACCGAGCTGTTTGGCTTTTACCAATGGAGCCCGGAAGACCAGATCAAGATCCTTGAAGGTGTGCGAACGATTTACACATCCTATCCCGATCAGACGTAATTTTGGGCCTTAAGGCCTGATCCCGATATTTAAAGGAACCACTATGTACCGCAGCATATATTTGCCGCGCCTGAAGGCGTGCCTTATTGCCACTTCTCTTTTGGCCCTGACCGCAACCAGTACACTGGCGCAGGAAGGCATGCCGCCGCCGGCCGTTGCTGTGCTTGAGCTGCAGGCGCACCCCATTCCCGTCATCAACGAGTTGCCCGGCCGTGTGGCCGCAACCCGCGTTTCGGAAGTGCGGGCCCGTGTTTCCGGTATTTTGCAGGAACGCGTTTTTGAACAGGGAACCTTCGTCAAACAGGACGATGTTCTTTACCGTATCGACCCGAAATTGTTCCGCGTACGGGTCGCCAGTGCTGAAGCCTCGTTGCGCCGCGCCGAGGCAACCCGAGACAATGCCAAGGTTCAACTGGCCCGCCAGACGACACTGCGTGAACGCAATGTAGCCAGCGGCATTGATTATGACACCGCATCCGTCAATCTGGCGCAGGCAGAAGCAGACGTCGCGCTGCAGCAGGCAGCACTGGACGAAGCCAAGATCAATCTTGAATATACCGAAGTGCGCGCGCCAATCAGCGGAATCATCGGTGGCGCACTTGTCACCGAAGGTGCGTTGGTGACGGCGGATGGCACATCCAGCCTCGCCCTTATCCAGCAGATCGACCCGGTTTACGCCGACTTTACCCAGTCGGCACAGGACCTGCTGGCGCTGCGCCGTGCCGTCAATGACGGCCGCCTTGAAAGCCCGGCACCGGGACAGGCCAGCGTCGAGCTGGTTTTTGATGGCGGCGATGTCTATGGCGAAAAGGGCAAGCTGCTGTTTTCCAGTGCCAATGTCGATTCCACCACCGGACAGGTCACGCTGCGCGCTGAATTTCCCAACCCGAATGGTGACCTTCTGCCGGGCATGTATGTGCGGGTAAAGGTTGAACAGGCCGTCAGGCAGGACGCCATTACCGTGCCGCAGCGTGCGGTGGTGCGCAGCCAGGATGGCAAGGCGCAGGTTTATGTCATCGAAGGTGATGATACCGCCAAGGTGCGCGTTGTCGAACTGGGTCAGGCGACCGGTCAGGAATGGGTGGTCGAGAGTGGCCTGAAGGCCGGTGAAAAGATCGTGGTCGATGGTGTGCAGAAGGTGCAGCCGGACAGCAAGGTGGTGCCTGAACCATGGGTCGCCAGCGAAAACCAAGCCGAGCAGCCGCAAGACGCGGCAACGTCAACACCAGCAACGCCGGCCCCGGCAACTTCTGGCCAGTAAGGTAACAAGATGGCACAGTTTTTTATCAGCAGGCCGATCCTTGCCTGGGTCTTTGCCCTGTTTATCTCGATTGCAGGCATCATTGCCCTGCCCTTTCTTCCCATTGCGCAATACCCCAAGGTCGCGCCGCCACAGCTTACCATCTCCACGTCCTATCCCGGCGCATCTCAGCAGGAGATCTATCAGGGTGTGACGCGCCAGATCGAAGAGGAGCTGAACGGCGTTTCCGGCATGATGTATTTCGAGTCCACCTCGGATACGTCTGGTGCCGTCAGCATCACCGCAACCTTTGAGGCCGGCACTGACATCAACCAGGCCTCGGTGGATGTGCAGAACGCCATCCGGCGTGTGGAATCGCGCCTGCCCTCTGCCGTGACATCACAGGGTATCAACGTTGAAGAAGCCGCCTCCGGCTTCCTGATGATGGTCACCCTTACCTCCACCGATGGCAGCATGGACGAGGTGGCACTTGGTGACTACCTGAACCGCAACGTTCTGGGCGAACTGCGTCGTCTGGATGGCGTGGGCCGTGCCCAGCTGTTTGCCGCCCAGCGCGCCATGCGCGTGTGGATCGACCCGGACAAGATGGTTGGCCTTAATCTGACAGCGTCAGATATCAATGCGGCCATTTCGGCGCAGAATGCGCAGGTTGCTGCCGGCCAGATTGGCGCCGCCCCCAACCCGATTTCGCAGGACCTGACTGCAACCGTGCTGGTTCAGGGCCAGTTGTCCGATCCAAAGGCATTTGGTGAAATCATTCTGCGTGCCAATCCCGATGGCAGTACCGTGCTGTTGAAGGATGTGGCGCGTGTCGAACTCGGCGCGGAAAGCTATAACTTTACAAGCCGCCTGAACGGTCAGCCAACCGCTGCCGTCGGCGTCCAGCTATCTTCAACTGGTAATGCCGTGTCAACCTCTGCTGCGGTTCAGGCCAAGATGGATGAGCTGTCGCAGTTCTTCCCCGCCGGCGTGGAATACGCCACACCTTACGACACCAGCCCGTTCGTTTCCGCGTCGATCAACAAGGTTGTATCGACACTGATCGAGGCGGTTGTTCTCGTCTTCGTCGTGATGTTCGTGTTCCTGCAGAACTTCCGTTACACCATCATCCCGACACTGGTGGTGCCGGTTGCCCTTTTGGGTACGGTCGCGGTCATGTATGCGACAGGCTTTTCCATCAACGTGCTGACGATGTTTGCCATGGTTCTGGCCATCGGTATTCTGGTTGATGACGCCATCGTGGTTGTTGAAAACGTTGAACGTATCATGGCGGAAGAAGGGCTTTCGCCCAAGGCCGCCACGCGCAAGGCCATGAAGCAGATTACCGGGGCGATCCTCGGCATTACGCTGGTGCTGTCCTGCGTGTTCATTCCCATGGCGTTTTTCCCGGGCTCCACGGGTATCATCTACCGTCAGTTCTCGTTGACCATGGTCGTGTCGATTGCCTTTTCGGCTTTCCTGGCGCTGTCGCTTACGCCTGCGCTCTGCGCTACCTTCCTCAAGCCCATCAAGAAGGGCCATCATGAAAAGAAGGGTCTGGCTGGCTGGTTCAACCGTAACTTCAACGGCCTGACCAACCGCTATGTCAACGTCACCAGCGGCATGGCAAAACGTGCCGGCCGGATGATGGTGATCTACCTCGCGCTGGTTGCCGGTCTCGGTTACCTGTTCATCAGCCTGCCATCGTCCTTCGTTCCGGCGGAAGACCAGGGCAACCTGATTGTCGATATCCAGGGCCCACCGGAAGCCAGTGCCAACCGCACAACCGCATCCATTGAGCAGATTGAGAAAATCTTCCGTGCAGAACCTGCGGTTAAAGACATTGTTGCCATTCAGGGCTTCAGCTTCTCCGGCAGTGGTGCCAATGCGGCCCTGATGTTCGTGACGCTGAAGGACTGGAGTGAACGTGGTGACGGCAATTCCGCACAGGAGATTGCCGACCGTGTGAACATGCAGTTGTTTGGTCTGAAGGATGCTACCAGCTTTGCACTGTCGCCTCCGGCCATTGACGGTTTTGGCGCCACCGGCGGCTTCTCCTTCCGCCTTCAGGACCGTAACGGCGTTGGCCAGACTGCACTTGCCGCCGCCGCCGGCGACCTGATGACCAAGGCCAGCCAGAGCCCGGTTCTCTCGGGCATGCGTGTAGAAGGTCTGCCAGATGCCGCACAGGTTCTGCTGGTCATCGACCGTGAAAAGGCCAACACGTTTGGTGTAACCTTCTCTGACATCAACAACACCATCACCGCCAATCTCGGCTCGTCCTATATCAACGACTTCCCGAATGCGGGCCGCATGCAGCGCGTTATCGTGCAGGCACAGGATCGTAACCGCCTTCAGGTCGAGGATCTGCTGAAGCTGAACGTGCGCAATGCCAGCGGTGGCATGGTGCCGCTGTCCTCCTTTGCCATTGCACAGTGGCAAAAGGGTTCGCCGCAGATCGTCGGTTACAACGGTTATCCAACCGTGCGTATTGCCGGCGAACCGGCACCGGGCAATTCCTCCGGTGTTGCCATGGCGGAAATGGAACGACTTGCCAGCGAAATGCCAGATGGTATCGGCTTTGAATGGACAGGCCAGTCGCTTGAGGAAATCAAGTCCGGCTCGCAGGCACCGTTCCTGTTCGGTATCAGCCTGCTGTTCGTGTTCCTGCTCTTGGCAGGTCTTTATGAAAGCTGGTCGATCCCGCTTTCGGTGATGCTGGTGGTGCCACTCGGGGTGATTGGTTCCGTGCTGGCGGTGATGGCGGCAGGCATGCCGAACGACATCTACTTCAAGGTCGGCCTCATCGCGATTATCGGTCTGTCGGCCAAGAACGCCATCCTGATCATCGAGTTTGCCAAGGATAATTACGCCGAAGGCAAACCATTGCTGGAATCGGCAATCGAGGCTGCCCGCCTCAGATTCCGCCCGATCATCATGACCTCGATGGCCTTCACACTCGGCGTTGTGCCGCTGGCCATCGCATCCGGTGCCAGTGCCGCAAGCCAGAACGCCATCGGTACTGCTGTTCTTGGTGGCATGATTTCGGCGACAATTCTGGCGGTGTTCTTTGTACCGGCATTCTTCGTCTTCGTGCTGAAACTGCTGCGGACCAAGCGTCCGGAAGCGGATGAGACGGAAACGGAAATGGCCGAACCGCAAGTCAAACAGCTGCAGTCGCACTAAACGCAAACTGCCCGCCCTGTCCCCGAAACGGGCAGCTACGCCCAACCCCGATACCTCCTCGGGGTTGGGCACTTTTTTTGGTGCAATCGTGACAATGTCATCGCGCCATCAGTCGGACCGTCCCGTTCAAGGAACAAGGTTTTCCTGACGATAATTCAGGTGCAGCGGCAATTAATCACTTCAACTCATACGCGAAAAACGCTAGCGTCCGATTCTGTCGATCGACCCACCTCATTCGGATGTGCCCCACATGCCCACCTTGACGTTTTTCCCCGTCACCTCTGCGCACGGGTTTGGCTTTCTTGCGTGCTCCGGGCATGCAGACACACCGTAAACATCTCACGACATGCTCTTGGCCCATCAGGCGTGCGCCGCTTTCATTAAAGCGCGCCATCACCAACAGGTCTTTCCCGGTTTCTCCGCACAAAGGTTACTTTAGATGTCTGCATATCTGGCAGGCCTTCCGGCTTTCCTCACCTATTTCGTTACCGGTCTTGCCTGCTACGGGCTGTTTATCTTCATCTACACGCTGCTGACACCGCACAAGGAATCCCGGCTGATCCGCGAAGGCAACCTCGCCGCCATCGTGGCGTTTCTGGGTGCGCTTCTCGGTTTCAGCCTGCCGCTGGCCTCGGCTGCTGCACATTCCGTCAGTCTGATCGATTATGCGCTCTGGGCATTGATTGGCATCATCGTTCAGGTCATTGCCTTTTACATCGCCAATTTCACGATGAAGGACCTGCACAGCAAGATCACCAATGGTGACATTGCCGCCGGTATCTGGGGCGGCGGCATTGCAGTTGTGATCGGCATTTTGAATGCCGCCTGCATGACGTATTGAGGTGCGATCATGGTCAGACGCCTGATGGGAGAACATTCCTTTCTTACGCTTGGTACGCTTGCGACCGGTGCGATTATGATGACGAGTTGCAGCAAAGATCAGACCATCATCGACTCTCTTGATCGCTGCCTGTCACAAACCCAAAGTGAGGATGTGTGCAAGGTTGCAATAGAAGATGCGAAAAAGGACCATGTTGCGACTGCGCCGCGGTTCATCAATATGCCCGCATGTGAAATGGAATATGGTGCTCGCGCATGTGAAATGCTGCCGACAAACCCTGCCAACAATCCGTCCGGAAACGATGTTTTCAGCCCCAAACTGGTAGGCTTTTATTTGCCTTCGGGCATATATTCGCTGGCCACTTATCACGCATACCGCAAGCGTATGGAAGAAGAGCAACAAACGCCACCCGGCACCAGCACAAGTGGTGGTGGATATAGCAGTTTCGGCAGAACGATCTATCGCAACAAAAATGGTGAGAATGTTGTTCCGGACCTTGAAGCACGCGCCAAGGCCAAGCAGAGCGGGCTGCGAGATGTGATCAGCATGGCGCCCTATGACTCTCGCGCCTTTAACCCTCGCACTGAAACCTCCAGCCGCAGCGGCTTTGGCAGCGGACACAGTGCCGGTAGCGGAAGCCATTTCAGGTTGGGAGGCTGAGCTATGCACCGCATCTCTCTAGCACCCCGCCCGGACTGGCGTGAAAAAGCCGAAGCCGTTGGTTTCAGGTTTCACGAAATGTATGGCGAAGCCTATTGGGTGGATGATGCGGCCTATTGTTTTGAGCTGGAAGAGATAGAAGACGAGATCGAAGCCCCCAGCCAGGAACTGCACGACATGTGCATGGACCTGGTCGGCGATATCGTCAATGACGAACTGGCGCTTCACCGGCTGGCCATTCCCCGTGAGTATCATGATGTGGTGCGCAATTCATGGCAGCGGCAGGACCGCCATCTCTATGGCCGTTTTGATCTGGCCTATGATGGAAGCGGCCCGGCCAAGCTGCTGGAATACAATGCCGATACACCGACCTCGCTGTTTGAAACGGCCTATTTCCAGTACAACTGGCTGATCGACCAGATTGCGCTTGGCGCCCTTTCGCCGGATACGGACCAATTCAACTCCGTGCAGGAAAAGCTGGTGGATGCCTTTGGTCAGTTCTCAAAGGACCGGATTTTCCATTTTGCCTCCATCTCCGACAGCACCGAAGATTACGGCACCACGGCCTATCTGATGGACTGCGCCATACAGGCCGGTCACAGGGCACAGTTCCTTGACGTCAGGGAAATCGGCATTGACGCCGAGGGCCGTTATTCCGACCTGCAGAACCGCATCATCGAGCGCTGTTTCAAACTGTACCCGTGGGAGTTCATGCTGCGCGAGACCTTTGCCGAGCAGCTTATCGACAACGGCCAGGTGTTCGTTGAACCGGCCTGGAAGTCCGTATTGTCCAACAAGGGGTTGTTGCCACTGCTGTGGCAGCATTATCCCGGCCATCCCAATCTTCTGCCCAGCTTTTTTGCCGATGATGCGGATGCCGCCGGACTGTCCGACTATGTAGTGAAACCGCTTTTGTCGCGTGAAGGCGAAAATGTCAGCCTGTTTCGTGACGGGCATGAGGTGCTGGCAGCCCCTGGCGATTACGGTGACGAGGGTTACATCGTGCAGGCGTATGCACCGCTGTTTGAAAGTGAGGCCGGACACGCCGTGCTGGGCAGCTGGATTGTCGGCGATCAGGCCTGTGGAATTGGCATTCGTGAAGACAAATCGCTGATAACAGCCAATCTTTCGCGGTTCGTACCGCACATCATAAGCGGATAACGCTACTCGTTAAACCACTCTTGTCTTGCCCAAGGTCCGACACGGCTTGGATTTTCGCGGGCAACCATCACGGCCGTACTCTGTCGCCACACGATCAACATGGCAGCGGTACAATGGATGAAGTCACCAGAGGCGAACTTGAGAAGCTTCATGGGCGTATCAACGACATGAGGGAGCGGATTGTGACGCTGGAGGCGCAGCAGCCGCACATCAATGCCGCGCTTCTGCGCATTGAAGGCAGTGTTGGCAAACTGGCAGACCGCATTCGCAATGCGCTGTGGGCCTTGCTGTTACTGGTGCTTTCACCGCTGGCCGTGCTGCTTATAAAAGCCTTTGCCTCCGGCGCGCTGTCTGCTCATCTCTAATCCCTACGAAAGTGGTAACCGTTTTTTTGCCGGGAACGCCCCGGGTTGGCCACCACAACCATCCCTGCCCGATGCTGCCGCCATCTTCAATCGAGGTGGCAAACATGACATTCGTCTTCACCCGCATCTTCCTGCGCTATGTCGCGGCAATCCTTGTTACCAAGGGATTGATTGCCCCTGACATGGGGCACATTCTGTCCAATGACCCGGACCTTGCGACCGGTTTGCACTTGGCTGTCGGCATGGTAGCCGCCCTTGTTGCGGAAGGCTGGTATTATCTGGCGCACAGGTTTGGCTGGGCAAAATGACATGGCTGCGCAATCTCCTGCTGGGCGGTGTGGTGGAAAAGTTCACCGGCCCCCTTCTTGCCGCCTATCAGGCCAAACTGGCAGCGCAAACCGACAAGGACCGGCTGGCGGCCGAACAGGCAATCAAAAGCATTGAGGCGGCGCGTGATATTGCCGTTGCAGAAGCGGCGGATCGCTGGAGCGCGACGCGCCTTGGTCGGTTGCTGATCGTGGTGCCTTTTGGCCTGTGGTGGGCGGCGATCTACTGTGTGCAGATCATCAATCCGTGGTTTGGGCTGTCACTTGTGGTGGTCGATGTGCCTAAACACATCAATGATATGGCGCTAGTGCTGATCCCGGCGATTGTTATTGGCGATGCCGGTGCGCTACTGGCGCGCCAACTGAAACGATAAAAGATCGGTAAATAGACTAATGTGAATGTTGACATAATCACAACATGTTGTTATTATATCAACATCAAGAAAACGATGGGTTGGGGGCTGAATACTCCGGACTTTGCGAAACTCCTTCAGCCGGTGCCAGTCGTTTTCCTGACATTTCACAACCGCCCGGTCTGCACGACCAACGATCCCTTCGCTGACGTTCCACCAGCGATAGCGGCGCTACGCTTACCCCATACATGGCAGACCAAACTGATCTGCAACCTCCCCTTGGGTTATGTACCCTCAGGGTATGAGCGCAATGACAGGTGTGGCCGTGGTCAAAATGGCGTCTTCGATCTTGCCGGCTGGTGACACAAGGTCTGCTTCCCCGGTTTTGCGGGCGCGCTCCACCCTGGCCAAAATCTGCTTGCCATCACGCAGCCCGCAGATGGACAGCGCGCCAATCGCAGCCGGATCAACCAGTTCCGACTGGCCAAACAGCACGACGGCATCATCCCAAATTGCCAGAGTGCCCGAGGATGCGCGGATCTGTGCGGCAATGATCTGCCGTGTGTAATGGCCACTGGCGGCCAGTTGCGCCTTTTCGATAACCGCCTGCGGCAGCGGCCGGGGTTCTGGCAACATGTGCAACGTACCATCCTCATCAATGGTGGCTGCCAGCAGAATTCTTGCTTGCAGAGCATCAGCCTCTGATGTGATGCCAGCGTGTTTGATCACCTCTGACACCGGCACGGAAAGAAAGATGGCAATCTGGACCGCCTCTTCCATCTTCATCTTGCGGCTGCCAGAGAAGGTGCGCGACACAGCAGACGGGTCAGAGTTCAGGTGCCTGGCAAGCGCACGCAGCGATTTACCGGTATCCTTCAACCTGTTGTGAAACCATTCGCCATCAATCTCGGCCATAAAATTCTCTCTTGGATGCGCAACGTTGTGCATTTGTTGCAAAATTCACAACATTTTGCAAGAGCACATGAAAAGGACGATCACTATTGCGGCGGTCGGCGGGTCTTCATCGCATAAGATGCCAGGCATCTTTTCCCGCTCAAGATACAGAAACATATCGATAATCCCAGTGATGCGGCCCGCTGATAATTCCACGTTTCCAGCCGCTTCATTTTTTCTGCCTATCAGTGTTGTTATCTGTTGACGTTGCTATAATCACAACATATTGTTGATTACGACAACGCCAACAAATAGCCGGGATAAACACTATGCGCGCCAACCCTCAGCAAGACACGGACACGATGGCGAAACGCCAGTCGACGCTGTCTATGCTGGAACAGGCAGAGATGATTGATCATCTTGTCGGGCGCTGTGTGATGCGCGGTGGTGCGGTTGCTGACGAAACACTTCTCGTCATCACCGGCCAGACCGCAGAAAACCTGATCTCGCTCGCCAATCATCTCAGGCGCCTATCACATTTTCAGGGCCGTCCCGACGGGATGGTGAAATCGCGATGAGCAACACATATTTTCCCTCGCCGCTTCGGCAAAAACGCCTTGAAGCAGATAACCGCGAGCGCCGCCTTGGGCAGGTTCGCACCGGTTATCGCAGGCGTGGCAACACACTTCGCAAAGTCCCCAAACGGCAATTTGCCAGAAAACCGGCGGTGCCTGCCTGCTCAGCCAAATGCAGACAGAAAAACACCGTCAGTCAGGGTGCTTTATCATGAACATTTTCGTCAAAAAACCACGCCTCAGCAGCTACAGGAAGATTGAAAACCCGCTGGACCGTTTTCCAAGCTGGCAAACCTTCAACCAGATCGACAAGGAGCGCGCCCGCGAGCTGTTTGATTACCGCGATGGCAAGCTGTACTGGCGCAACATGGTCGGTCGCCGGCGTCCGGAAGCCGGTTCCGAGCTGATGCGCAAGACCACCGGCGGCGATCCCGTCTGGGTAATTTCTCTGGGCAGCCGTCAGGAAGTGCGCCGTTACATGCGCTGCTATCTGGTCTGGAACTGGCATTACGGCAAGACAGACCGTATCTTGCGCCCACTGGATGGCGACCATCTGAATGACCGCATTGGCAATATCGGTTTTGCCGGGCCTTTGCCGCAGGAGGACATGCCGGAGCCTGCCCCAGCACCGCAACCGCTTGAAAGCAAATATGGCGTGAACTGCCCGTGCTGCGGCGCAGGTGTGCAGGTGATGACCGCAGATCTCGCGACACAGGTCTATGGCATTACCGAACAGCAGGCCCGTATCTTGCGTGCCATCTGGAGCGGCAAGGGAAAACCCGTACACATGGAACGGGTGTTTTCCGAAATGTATGCCGACGATCCCGACGGTGGACCGACGCAGGAAAAAATGTATCTGGCTTTCAAGGTGGCCATGTCCCATCTGCGCACCAAGCTGGAGGGCTCCGGCATTTCAGTTGAAACGGTGGGGTACCGACAGGGATACCGGCTTATTCTGGGTGATCGGGCCACATCGTTGGACAGTCCGGCCTGAGTGGGTTCCTCGCCACGTCATCCTCGCCCCTGAGGCGAGGATCTAATCACGTTGACCAGATATGTTGCGGTTGCGGATACGTGGTTAGATCCCAGGGTCAAGCCCTGGGATGACGCCAGAGATGGAAGCCAGCGGCGCGCGTCTGCGCAGTGGAAGACGTCTCCCATCGCTCAGACCAAAGGCACTCCCTTTTCCCAGAAGTCACGCACCTTATGCCACCATGTCACTGTTTCCGGGTGCATCCATGGCAGAAAATCGTCCGGCTTGGTGGTGTTGTGCAGATTTTCGTTCTGCAAATCTTCCAGCAAACCGACGATTGCTGCGTCCTTCACGTACTGGACGCCATGGGTATGCCAGTCTTTTACAACTTGAAAAACGGCGGTAAAACGCGATGTATCACCTGCTTCCAGACATCGGATCAAACGGCAGGCGAATTCCCCAGCAATCAAATAGCCACTCACCTCTTCGTCAGATTCCTGCTCGCGCCGGAGCCTTTCCCAAGTCTCCCGAAAGGTGGGGTCAGCCAATAACAGCGGCTCAAACATGTTTGAGCGGTGAATTATCGTGGCGTCGTCGTGATCGGGTTGAGACATAACTCTTTTTGTCAAAGCCTAAACCCTGCCGCAAGTCCTGTCGCAAAAACCGTAATTTCACTGCGTATATTTGCCTGGCAAAAAATCCAGAAATCACTGTGCAGGAAAATATTTGTCGGCCGGTGGCTCCCTCTGCACGTCATCCTCGCCTCTGTGGCGAGGATCTAATCACGTTGACCAGATATGTCGCGGTTGCGGATACGTGGTTAGATCCCAGGGTCAAGCCCTGGGACGACGTGGGATGACGTAAGAGAGCGATGCAGTTCAGTACAGGAAAGAGGGACGGCGCAGCGGGCTCACAAAACCCGCAAACCACTTTGACCGCAAATATTTCGCGGCCGATGGCTTGCGTTACGTCGAATACGTTGCGATAATCGCAACATAATTCAACATGAGTCACAACAACATGTCATCTGATGTCGAACGGCTGCGCCGCGACGTGTCGCTGTCTTCTACCGTGGCGAGCTACGGTTACAGGCTGCAGCGCAACGGTCGCGAATACCAAACCTGCTGCCCGTTTCACGCAGAGAACACGGCATCATTTACAATTTATGCCGGACAGGACGGCGTTGAGCGGTTTCACTGCTTTGGTTGTGGTGAACATGGTGACGTGCTGGATTTTGTGCGCAAACTGAAAGGCGTCAGCCTGCCTGAGGCGATGCGCCTGCTGGGCAGCGGTGACTGCAGCCATCATCACATCTCGCGCGCTGAGACCCCCGCCACGGATGCCTATGACGGTATTGTGCCGGTAACGCCCCCTGTTGAACCGTTGCTGCCCGGCCGCCGCGTGCGGCTCTATAATCCCAAACGCCGCGGCAAACGCGCGGAATGGGGCGCATTTGCCCCTTCAATGGTGTTTCCCTATCGCCACCGCGATGGTTCGCTGATGGGATATGTGCTGCGGCACGACCTGCCCGGTGGCACCAAGGAAACGCCGATGGTGATGTTTGTGCGGCTGGAAGACGGCACGCAGACATGGTGCCGTTTCCCCTTCCCCAAACCACGACCTCTCTATGGCCTGCAGGAACTGCCTGACAGCGGCAAGGTCATTGTCGTGGAAGGCGAAAAATGCCGCGACAGCCTGCGCAAGGCGACCGGACACAGCGTTGTGTCATGGGCGGGCGGCACGCAAGGCGCCAAACACACCGACTGGTCACCCCTGGCAGGTCGCGACATTCTCATCTGGCCGGATTTCGATGTGTCGGGCCTGTCGACATCAAGCGATATTGCGCAGCGCCTGACGGCACTCGCCGCCAAGGTGCAGCTGGTCGGGTTTACCGAGACAGACAAGGCCTCACAGGCAGAGGTTTTCTCCTATGCGGACTGGCAGGCCGGAAACCTGCCCAGTCGTGGCTGGGACTGTGCCGATGCGGTGGATGCCGGCTGGACAAAGGCCAGGCTGCAAACATTCATGCGCCAGACCATACGTCCCTATCTGCCACCTGCCCCGCCAGACAGCAAACCGGCCGCGACAGCAGTCACACCATCAGCCCCCGGTAAATCATCAACCGGCAAATCGGCAATCACAACACAGGGCAAACCGCGTGGCGTTGACGGTATTGAGGACATGCCAGAGCATTTTCCGCCGCAAAGCTACGGATCAGAAGTCTGGCTGGCGCGTGAGTTTCAACAGGCGTTGAAACAGGCCTGTGGCGGCGACATCGTGCGGGCGGAGGGAAAATTCTGGGCCTTTGGTCCGTCGGCATGGCGACCGATACCGGACCAGAAAATTCGCCTTGCGGTGCATGCGCTTGACGCGGTTGCCATCGGTGCCAAGGCGACACCGCTGAAGCTGGGCAAACGGATGATTGACGGCATTCTCAATGAACTCGGCACCCGGGTTTGTGATGATGATTTTTTCAAGAATCCCGTGGTCGGCATGAATGCCAAAAACTGCACGATTACCATTGATGACAGCGGCAAGGTGACCTGCCGTGACCATGATCCGCAGGACCGGTTTCGGTTCACCATCGATGCCGAATATCATCTGCACACCGACAGCAAACCGCCTGATGGTTCGTTGCTGCACCGCCTGCTGTCCGGTGCTTTCAAGGGTGATGTCGATGCCGACAGCAAAATCCATCTGATTTCCGAAATGCTGGGGGCGGCTGCCTTCGGACTTGCGACGCGGGTCAAACAGCCGAAGGCCTTCATTCTGCTGGGCGAAACCGCGAGCAACGGCAAATCCACCATTGCCGCATTGTTTCGCGCGCTTCTGCCAGAAGGTGCGGTGTCATCGATCTCACCGGCGTTTTTCAACGATGAAAAACGCATCATCAACCTTGCTGGCAAGGCTGCCAATGTCGCGGACGAGTTGAGTGCGGCGGCCATTGCCGGTGAGGAATTCAAGGCGGCGGTCACCGGCAACCCTATTGAAGGCCGCAGCCTTTATAAAAACGTCGTGAGCTTTTCGCCCCGCGCCCTGCACTGTTTTACCACCAACACCCTGCCCCGTTTTAATGGCGGCATCGATCGCGGCCTGCGCCGCCGTCTGGTGGTCATGCAATTTAACCGCACCATCCCCGAGAGCGAGGTCATTACCGATATTGCCGAGCGCATTCAGGCGGAAGAGCTGGATCTGCTGTTGGGTTTTGCGGTGGCCGGCGCCATCCGGCTGAAAAAGAATGGCGGTTATTCCATTCCCGAAAGTTCAAAAGACGCGCTGAATTCCTGGCTGCTGCTTGATCCGCTCAATGAATGGTTCGATATCCGCGTTGTGCCAGCACCGTTTGAACCACAAGGCGGCTGGCTGCGCACCAGCCGGCTGTTTGAGGACTTCAAGACCTGGGCGGTCGATCAGGGTTACAAGGAAAGCTTCCTGCCGCCGGTCAACACCTTCTCGCAACGACTGAAATCCATGCCCAATATCCAGCTGAAACGCCTGAGCACCGGCATGGTCGCACAGGGCGTGACCATTCAGGGCGGCACGCAATATGGACAGGTGTTTTGAACAGCCGCGTCACATCCACCATGCCATAGGCACAACCGTTATCTGGAAAAATGTCGCGTTTTCATCAACAAGGGAAATCGCGATATGGCAAAAGACAACTATGGCGCATGCCTTGATTTTACGTTGCAGGCTGAAGGCGGTCTGTCGAAAGACCGTAAAGATCCCGGCAACTGGACGGGCGGTAAAGTGGGCGTTGGAACCTTCAAGGGCACCAAATATGGCATTTCCGCCGCGTCATTTCCCCATCTCGATATTGCCAACCTCACCCTTGCCGATGTGAAGCCGATCTACAAGACACGCTACTGGGATGCGGTGGGCGGTGACAGCCTGCCGGCTGGTTTTGATCTGGCGGTTTGGGATTACGCCGTCAATTCCGGCCCCGCGCGTGCGCTGCGTGAAGCGCAGGCGATTATCGGTGCGAAGGTGGACGGCAAGATTGGCCCGGAAACCATAACCAAGTCCGCGACCGCCGGCGTCAAACACATCCAATCGCTGTGCGCGCGGCGTCTCAGCTTCATGCGCTCCTTAAAAATCTGGAGCATCAACAAAAACGGCTGGTCGGCCCGTGTTGCCAAGGTTGAGGCAAAAGGTGTTGCCATGTACCTGGCGGCGACCGGCACAAGTGCTGCGGCACGCAAGACATTGGCCGCTGAGGGCCAGAAGGCCAGCGACAAGGCCGCAACACTGGCCAACCAAGGCGCGCTGTTCGGCACCGGTGGCACGGTTGGGGTTTCAGCCGGTGTGCCATCCTGGACCGGCTTCAGCCTGGCCATGGTTGGCGTTCTCCTCGCGACCCTGGTCATCTTTGCCATTTACCGTAAAAACCGCCAGCGGGCAGAAGCCTACCGGGCAGAGGCTGCCGCCTTGAAGGACCGTCCGCTCGAGACAGTTTCCCTGTAACGCAAATGACAAATCTGGCGCTTGCTTAGATATTGTGCGGCTTTTCAACCCGTTATGCGGAAAGCACACGGGTTGCCGACAGTCGAAATGTCGGTTTGCAGCCTGATGTCGTGAGTGCAAAAACGAATAAAGCCGCTTCGGTTTCCCAAAGCGGCCCTGTTCGTGATCAAAAATATATTCAGTGTAAACGAGTCAGTGCTTAATATAAATGGACACTTCCCGTGGCCACTGTGGCCAATTTCAGTCGTCCCCTGAAACAAGTCCATTGAAGCGAACTATTGGCCAATCGTCAAGTTATTTCCCTTCGCATCTGCGGAATTTTTTAGAGAAATTTCATTTTTGCAGCAAATATGGGGAATAAAATTCTTTAAATTCAGCACCTTATAGAACAGCAAAAAAGTTATGCAGCGAAAATCGCTGCACACATAATGATCACACAATGTTCACATTGACGCCGCAAATCATTGGGAACCGAGGTAATTACGGTTAAAATACAGTAGAGGATCACCCTTTGTGCCGAAGTGAATTGCCTCAACCTGTCCCAAAAGAATCAGGTGCGTCGACATGGGTTTTACATCGACAAGATTACAATCAAACGACACCAGCGCGTCCTCCAGCACCGGTGCGCCGGTGGCCAGCGTCATCCATTTCGCCTTTGCGAAACGCTCATCATTTTGCAACCCTCCAAAGCCGGCAAAGGCATCGGACAATGCGCGGTGACGCAGGCCCAGACTGTTGAGAACAAACTTGCCGCTTTGCGCAAAAATCGCATTTTTTTCATTGCCGGAATTCAGGCAGGCCAGCACGGTGGGCGGATTGTCGGATACGGAACACGCCGCCGTAATCGTCACGCCACGCCGCACGCCGCCGTGCTCGGTGGTAATCAACTGGACGTGCCCGGCATATTGCGCCATGGCATCGCGGTAAATATGCGCATCAACGGCATTATATACAGTCAAAAGAAACTCCGTGCGTTAAATACGTCCCACCCGCCCGCTAGGCACACGGACAGCGGCGATTATGTAGCCGAACAGTTACATTTTTGAAAATCCCGAACAATTTCCGCCTAAACATTGTTCGCAGCAATATTTTTCCCTTTTTCCGTGCGTCTGACATGTTAAACAACAGCCAATTAATATGGATAAACCGCTTTCAATGCTGACAAGCCGCATTTTATTTCTGGTCGCATCTGTTGCGTTTGCGCATGGCGCAAGTGCCGCGACACTTGGCGTTGTCGCACCACAGGACGGTCCTTATAAAATTCTCGGCGACCAGATCCGCCAGGGTGCCAAGGCCGCAGCTGCGCAGGCTGGGCTCGATGTGGTGGAGATCAATGAGGATTGCACCGACAGTGGCGGCGGTGCCATTGCCGACGGACTTGTTGCCGCCAAGGTCAGCATTGCCATCGGTTTTCTGTGTTCGGAAACCCTTGCCAGCAGCCTGCCCGCGCTGAAAGAAACCGGCACGCCGGTGATTACCCTTTCCAGCCGCTCGACCATTCTGCTTGAAGATGCCGCCAAAAACAGCTGGCCGGTGTTCCGTCTTGCGCCATCAGACACTGCCGAATCCGACCGGCTGTCCGAGGTTATTCTGCGGGACTGGCAGGGGTCACTGTTTGCTCTGGTCGATGATGGCACAATTCATGGCCGCGAGCTGGTGGACCGGATTCGTGCCAAGCTGGAAGAAGCAGGCCTGCAGCCAACCCGCATGGAAACGCTGCGCCCGGCGCAGGAACAGCAGGTGGCGCTGGTACGGCGTCTGTCGCGTGCTGGCATCGGCAATGTGTTCATGGCAACCGACCGCAATGATGTCTCGACGGTTGCGCGCGATGCCGCCTCTGAAAACATTGCGCTGACCATTCTGGGTGGCGACACGCTCAATGCCGCCAATGCCCCGCTGCAACTGACTGCTGGCACCTTTGCCGTGACGCTGCCTGATTATGCCTCATTGCCTGAAGCTGCAGCCGCGCTTGACGTATTGACGGCAGCGGGCGTGACAATTCCTGAAGGTTATACCCTGCCCGCCTTTGCCGCAGTGCAGATTGCCGCCAACGGCATTGGACTGGCCGACCAGCAGAAAAAACCGGTTCTCGACATATTAAAAGACTCGACCTTCACCACCGCCATTGGCGACGTTGCCTTTAACGAGGCACATGAGTTGAAGAACAATCCTTACAGCCTACAACAGTGGAATGGTCAGGCCTTTGTGCCGGCCGCACGCGCAGTGCGCTGAACCTCCACCGCACCGGCAGGTCATCCTCCGCATCAGGCGTTGATCTCGGTTGTTCCGCGGCAATGACAATGATATGGCAGCGCATGTGCTCATATGCTTGAGCGCAAGCCCTTTGCCATCGCGTTCATGCACTCTGTCCGGAGCTTTCCATGTCCCTTCCCGTCCGCCTTGCCCCTTCCATTCTTGCAGCCAATTTCGCCAAGCTGGGACAGGAGGTCAGTGATGTCGTTGAAGCTGGTGCGGACTGGATCCATCTGGATGTGATGGACGGCCATTTTGTGCCGAATATTTCCTTTGGGCCCGATGTCATCAAGGCGCTTCGTCCGCATACCAATGCGTTTTTTGATTGCCACCTGATGATTGCCCCTGCCGATCCTTATCTGGAAGCCTTTGCCAAGGCCGGCTGTGACGGCATTACCGTGCATGCGGAAGCTGGCGCACATTTGCACCGTTCGCTGCAGACCATTCGCTCGCTCGGCAAAAAGGTTGGTGTCACGCTGAACCCTGCAACCCCTCTTTCCGTACTGGAAAACGTCATTGATGATGTCGACCTTATCCTGATCATGAGCGTCAACCCCGGTTTCGGTGGCCAGAAGTTCATTCCCGCCATGCTGGACAAGATCAAGGCTGCCAAGGCGATGATCGGCGCACGCCCGATCGAGCTGGAAGTGGATGGCGGCATTACCGTGGAAACTGCACCGGCCGCCATTGCCGCAGGTGCCAATGTGCTGGTTGCCGGTTCTGCCATTTACAAGGGCGACGGCGTGGAGGATTACCGCAAGACTGTTACCGCCATTCGCCAGGCCGCAGAAAGCGGGCGCGCGTGAAGAAGGCAGGCTTCTTTCTTTCCTTGATTACATCAGGTGCCGCATGTTTTGCGGCCCCGGCCCATGCCGGTGATATCGCCGCCTTCCAGACAATCGGTTTTTCAAAGGATGGTTCAGTCTACGCCTTTGAGGAATATGGCGTGCAGGACGGGTCCGGTTTTGCCTATTCCAATATCTATGTCATCGATACCGTCAAAGACACCTATCTCGAGGGCACGCCCATACGGGTGTTGGTGAAGGATGAGGCGGTTGGTGTGGGTGCAGCACGCGCACAAGCGCTGGAAAAAGCAGCCCCACTGATTGAACAGCACAGACTGGCTGACAATCCCGGTCTGCTGGCCGCCTTCAACCCGGTCAGCGATGCCAGTGGCAACCCCTACCAGATCAGCTATTACGCTTATGCCGCAGCACCACCCTTTGGTTCACCCTACAGGCTGGGGCTGGAAGAGGTTATGCAGCCGGCCGGTGAAAAATGCAGTTCCTGGACCGAGCGTAGTTCCACCTTCAAGCTGAAAATGCTTCTGCAGGACGGCAAGAACAGTGATAGAATTGTCTATGATGAGCAGCGCGCGCCGGAAAGCCGCGGCTGCGTGACCGGCTACCGGCTGGGTGGCGTGGTCACACATCAGGGTTTTGGCTCCAACCTGCACATGGCACTGGTAACGGTGCTGCAACATGGCTTTGAAGGGCAGAATGGACGCTGGATCGCCGTACCCGTCAGACCATGAGCGGTGCCTTGAAAGGGCAGTCCATTGAAACAGCGGGTTGAACACGCCCTGCCCTCAAAAACCGCAGCACTTGCCGGACCATTCATCTGGGGTGCTGCGATGGCGCTTTCCTGCGTCATTGGTCTTTATATGCGCCACCGGGGCGAAACCGACCATTTCTGGCAGATCGTGGCGTTTTATTTCGCCGGTGCCTTCATTGCCTTTACGCCTGCCTTGGTGCTGGCGCGGTATCTGGCCTTTTCAAAACCGGCCACCGCCCGCTTCTGCGCCTTTGCGCTGTGTCTCTGTCTTGTCACCTATGGCGTGACGGCGCTGCTGTTTGCTCTGCAGTACCGCATTTTTTATGCGCAGTGGCATGAGCCATTCCTGACACGGATCTGGTTTTTCCAGCAGTTGTTCACCACGCTTGGCGCAACCTACCAGTTCACCATCATCGGCCTTTGGCTGTATTTTCCCGTGGGCATCGTGTGTCTGTTCGTAACCAGTTTCATCCTTTCCCTTCGAATGCGTTGAGATTGGCGTCACACTTTGCTACACGGGCTGCAAATTCTCACCATATAGAAAGCGGTAGCAATGATCCCTCGCTATTCCCGGCCGGAAATGGTCGCAATCTGGTCGCCGGAAACGAAGTTCCGTATCTGGTTTGAAATCGAAGCCTATGCCTGTGATGCGCTGGCCGAGATCGGCGTCATTCCAAAGTCGGCAGCTGAGACAATCTGGGAAAAAGGCGGCAGCGCCACTTTCAATGTTGAGCGCATCGATGAAATCGAAGCCGTTACCAAACATGACGTCATCGCCTTCCTGACGCATCTGGCAGAATTTGTCGGTCCTGACAGCCGCTTCGTGCACCAGGGCATGACCTCTTCCGACGTGCTGGACACCACGCTGAACATTCAGCTGGTTCGCGCCGCAGACATTCTGCTTGCCGGCATGGACCGCGTACTGGCTGCACTGAAGACCCGCGCCTTCGAACACAAGGACACGATCCGCATTGGCCGCAGCCACGGCATTCACGCCGAGCCGACCACAATGGGTCTGACCTTTGCCCGCTTCTACGCGGAAATGGACCGTAACCGCACCCGTCTGGTCAACGCCCGTGCAGAAATTGCCACCGGCGCCGTTTCCGGTGCAGTTGGTACCTTTGCCAATATCGACCCGCGCGTTGAAGAACATGTCTGCGAAAAGCTGGGCCTGATCCCTGAGCCGGTTTCCACACAGGTTATTCCGCGTGACCGCCACGCCATGTTCTTTGCAACGCTTGGCGTCATCGCCTCGTCGATTGAAAATGTGGCGATTGAAATCCGCCACATGCAGCGCACCGAAGTTCTGGAAGCCGAAGAGTTCTTCTCGCCGGGCCAGAAGGGTTCGTCGGCCATGCCACACAAGCGCAACCCGGTTTTGA
Source organism: Agrobacterium sp. AGB01 (assembly GCF_014851585.1). Lineage (GTDB taxonomy): Bacteria > Pseudomonadota > Alphaproteobacteria > Rhizobiales > Rhizobiaceae > Agrobacterium. Next base: position 42,777 of record NZ_JACVAB010000009.1, on the reverse strand, counting down.
CCGAAAACCTGACCGGCCTTGCCCGTCTGGTGCGTATGTCGGTTGTGCCAGCACTGGAAAACGTTGCCCTGTGGCACGAGCGTGACATCAGCCACTCCAGCGTTGAGCGCGCCATTGGCCCTGATACGACCATCACCCTCGACTTTGCGCTGCACCGCTTGGCCGGGGTTGTCGAAAAGCTGGTGATCTACCCGGAAAACATGCTGAAGAACCTCAACAAGTTCCGTGGCCTCGTGCATTCGCAGCGCGTTCTGCTTGCACTGACACAGGCTGGCGTTTCCCGCGAGGATTCCTACCGCCTCGTGCAGCGCAACGCCATGAAGGTCTGGGAACAGGGCGCGGACTTCCTGGAGGAACTGCTGGGCGATGAGGAAGTGCGTGCAGCCCTTTCCGAAGACGCCATCCGCGAAAAGTTCGACCTCGGCTACCACACCAAACATGTTGATACGATCTTCAACCGTGTGTTCGGCAAGGCCTGATTGAACCAGTAACGCCCGTGTCAGATGCCCGGACCTTGTCCGGGCATTTTCATAATGACGACAGGTTTGCGGCCCATCGTCAAAACCACGCCGGGCAGCCCCGACAATGTCGACAATCCTCACCGCCATCTTGAATACGGTGACATTGATACCAAGATAAGCGCCATGAAAGCATCCGAAGCAGATATCCTCATCGTTCCCGGTTACACCAATTCCGGGCCAGACCACTGGCAATCCCGCTGGCAGCAGAAGCTTGGCAGCGCGCGCCGCGTTGAGCAGGCCGAATGGTCGAAGCCCGTGCGTGAAGACTGGATCACTAGGCTGGTTGAAGACGTCAATGCCTGCACGAAACCGGTTGTGCTGGTGGCGCATTCGCTTGGCGTACCAACCGTGGTGCATGCCATTCCGGAAATTGGCCACAAGGTTGCCGGCGCATTTCTGGTGGCACCGCCAGATGTCACCAACCCAACCATCCGGCCAAAACACCTGATGACCTTTGGTCCCTACCCGCGCGAACCGTTCCCGTTTCCGGCAATGACCATTGCCAGCCGCAACGACCCGTTCGGCACCTATGAGCATGCTGACGAGATTGCCGCTGCATGGGGCTCGTTGCTGGTGGATGCCGGCATGTCCGGCCACATCAACACTGAATCCGGCCACGGCCCATGGCCGGAAGGCACCATGGTTTTTGCCCAGTTTCTCAGCCGTTTGAAGAACCCTGAATCCAGCCAGCACTAAAAACCGGCATTTTTTCCTGAACCATTCGGCCATTCAAGCGTTTCTTCTATGTGTTTAATTAACTTGGAGGAAACGCAAATGGACTGGAACCGTGTTGAAGGAAACTGGAAACAGGTTAAGGGCAAGATCAAGGAACAGTGGGGCAAACTCACTGATGACGACCTGGATCAGATTGCCGGTAAACGTGACCAGCTTGAAGGCAAGTTGCAGGAACGTTACGGCCTCGCCAAGGATCGCGCTAAGACCGATGTAGATGATTGGTATGGCCGCCAGACCTGGCATTGAAAACCACAAGTCCGCAAAAGTTTTGGTTCAAACACCAAGACGATGCCGTCAAAGAGTTCAGCCCCCGTTTTCGGGCGGCGCGTAGTTGACGGTAAATAGACGGACACGTGCCTAGACATCAACGCTATGCCTTGAATAACAAAAGCCTAGACGATTGATGACACACTCAAAGCCCCGCTTATGCGGGGCTTTTTTTATGAGGCGATCATATTGGCGGCCGGCAGGCGGTTTGCGGTTATATCCCGCATGGTGCCGATTGACCGTATCGGCACATTGTCTGTATCCATGATCATGCGTCCGGTCACATGGATCCAGCGCAGCGTGCCATCTGTATTGTTCAGCGGATATTCGGTTTCGAAGTAGTCACCGGCAATCAACGCATCATAAATCTCCTTGGCCACCCTCTCCCTGGTGTCCGCATCGATCTTTTGCAAAATGCCCTCAATGGGTACGCCGGCCCTGCCATGGCAGGGTAAAAATTCAAAGAAATCTGCACACACATAATCCAACGTGACGAGATTTTCGATTACATCCCACGTGTAATAACCGGTCTTCTCGTCCTGCATTTCAAGCCTTTGCGATGACACGCCATCCTCCTGCGCGCATATTTCGATTCTAAGCCTACCGGACACAAATTGGTTGAGTAAGGACCGGCACTATAGTTTTTGACTATAATTTTAACGGATAACAATTTGTGGTAGTGTCGCTGGTAGGCTCGTAAGTGCGCCAATCACGAAATGGTTCCAATGTTTTTTTGAAAACGTCAGTTTTTTGATGAGACGGAAGATGGCGCGGCTGGAGGCGGTGCCAGGAGGTGTTATGCATCCGTTCGATTGTTAGGGAACGCAAGTGGCACTGCCTTGCGTGGGCGAAAGAGCGGATGGAACGATATCATACATCTCAATTTTTCTGTGAAATAATGGCCGCACAAATATTCAAAGGACAGCCAGCCACATATTCAAATGGTTAGACTTATGCGGTCATGTTTGCCGCCAACAGCACCAATTACCAGAACGGATATCTACTTAAGGTAAAACCAGAATGTACAACTATCTATCAAGTTTTGGTTTTGATTTGAACAATCGCGAAATCGCAACCCTATCATATTTAGCGTTACTGCCAGTCATCGCAATTTATAAAGGTTTTGTCACATCTTTGGGTGACGTGGCGCGCGCGTTTTTTAATCCGAAGTTTGCCGCAGTCTGGTTGATAATGTCGCTTTACGTGACAACGTGTGTTTGGCTGTTGGCCAAATTAGACCTTTGGGATTGGCCCAATCTTAAATCAACCCTAGTGTGGTGGTTAACAGTTGGATTCAGCAGTTTCTTTGATGCAAAGCGATTTATAAACGACAGAAAAATAATAAGAAAATTACTGAGGGATACGCTCACACTATCAGCTGTCATTACATTTATCGCAGAACTTGTTAGCTTCCCCCTTTGGGTTGAATTCTTACTGTTTCCAATACTCGCGCTTGTCACTTTACTGCTAGCAGTTGGTGATAGCCTTAGGGACGACCCCAAATTCCACCGTCTCTTATCTTTTCTTCGGAGACTTCAAATTCTGGCGGGCTTAATTATGCTCGGCTCTAGTTACTGGATGGTAGCGAACACAGTTGGTGAACACTGGACAGTGAATACACTACGCGAGTTCGGGCTACCGTTACTGCTTTGGCTAATGTTCATTCCTTTCATTATTCTGCTCGCCACATATATGAGCTATGAGACCAGCTTCATTCAATTGGCTCGCCGACCAAAACAAGAAGCGATTTACGGTTATGCGAAGCGTAGAGCGATAATTGCATTTGGATGGAATTCAGAAGGCGTAAGGCGTTTAATACGAGACATTATTGCCCGCGACGTTGACGACAAGAATGGCGTTAAAGAAGCCATTGATGAAATCAAGAAAAGCTTCAAGATAGAGAAAAAACCACTCCCGGTAAGAAGTGCAGATGGTTGGTCACCGCAAGAGGCACGGTATTTTCTTGGTGAGTTTGATATGGTAACAGACGATTATCATCGTAACCAGTGGGAGTGGTTTGCGAGTAAATCACTCAAGCTTAAAAACGCACCATTAGCGGATCAGATCTCGTACTATATCACAGGAAAACAGCAAGCGGTGACACGGTTGCGGCTCGCTCTAAATGGGTCAAACCAAAACAACGTCTTTGAGGCAGAAAGGTTTTTTGATGAGCGCGCTATGGTGTTACTTACCAAAATCTTTGATGCGAAGCATGCGACAGAGATACTGCGGCACCCACAAGACGTTACATTGATCGATGAAACCACCGTATCAATTAGCAGATCCGAGTACGGCAGTGCAGTCAACGGCGGGTACAACCGAAATCTCGTTATCGAGCATAAAACACACAAAGAAGACGGTCTTTAACTCGTCGACCCTAGCTTAACGAAGGCAAGCCAGAATCCGTCGGCCGCTTTAAGCATGACTGCTGGCAAGCAATCTGATTTTACACTTAAAATAGGAAGAAAATTTCCGCTCCTGCGCGAAGAGTTGCCTTCATCCAATCAACATTTTGTATTGTCGATCAAATTACCCACTATTGCGTTTCCGTTATGTTCTGTCATTCTATGTGAGTGACAACGAATCATCGGGATGCAGAGCATGACAACCGGTTTTTTTGGTTTACTCACCCAACGCCCTTCAATTGAAGGATACGGCCCTCATCACCATTGGCAAGGACGATCGGGGCAATGGCATATAACGACGGTGTATCCATTATGGGGTAATCACGTTGATCTCCCATCCGTATATATATTGGTGCGGCGAGATTCAGATGGTTTAACTCACCCTCTTTACATAGGGCAAACCTCGGACACCGCACGCCGACTGCAAGAGCATTTATATGATAAGATACTCAGAGCCGCTCATCTCGGCGTGAATGAATTACATTTACATTTCTTGGCCAAAAGTGAAGCGGATCGAATTTCTATCGAAACTGATCTTAGAAACGGTCATTGTACTCCCCTTAATAAACAATCAAGTTCAGCGATGAGTGGAGGCTTACTTGGTCTTGGATCGCTTATGTAGATTTCGCTTCCATTTTGGTGGCGTGAAGTAACCGATAGAAGGAGGCTTCGTTACGTGCCTCACCCCTGTTTCAGCCTCTCGGCGTCACTGGCGCGAGAATTGTGCCGCTCCTAAACTTCCTGTGCACGCTGTTGATTTCAGCCTTGGCGCGGTCCATTGCGTCGGCATCTGCTTTCGGGTCACCGGATGACTGATGGATTTTTGCCGAGATGGGTTTGCCGAGATGGGTTTGCCGTTGGCGTCCATCTTCAGGGCGACAATTGTCATGCCATCGAAAGGTTTTGGTTTGGCAACGCAGCCCTGCAATGGGAAGCGAAATAAGCGACCAGCAAAGGCTCAACATATTTCATTTGAGATGGCTCCTGGACATACCGTTTATGCGATTTCTCCGGTTGTCAGAGCCGTCACCCAACGCCAGTTCGCCTACTACCGGAGGATTAAATCCGAACGCACGCACACGCCTTAAAATCGCATATTGTACAAAATAGAGCGGAGGTCGGGACAATGGGTTCGAATTCCACCTCTTCCGCCACAATCGGTCAATGGGCAGGGCAGCGCCCTACCCGGAAACAACAATGGCCCGGCGCATTGAGTTGCGCCCAACACAGCAAAACTTATGTAGCGGTTGCAATGTGTTCGCCAGCAGTGCCACCTCAAGAATTTTCCAAAACCGGCGCGAAAAATACAACCCAGCGAGAAAAACTGGCCCGAAAAATTAAAAAATCGAAAAATATTTCGATATTTTATCTCTATCCAATCAATGACTTCGGGGTGGTTTTGAACTAAATCGGGTAAGTTGATTGCATAACCTTAGATTTAATCCTATATTGCCTTATCGACCATTGCTTGTGACGCCGGTCCAGAGCTTTTGCTCCCGTCGGATTTCCTCTCAAAATATCGATCCAATCCTGCGAGGTTTCGCAGGAACAACAACGATTGCTATGAAAGGAAATCGTTATGAACACTGGCACCGTAAAGTGGTTCAACGCAACCAAGGGCTTCGGCTTCATTCAGCCTGACGATGGCGCGACCGACGTTTTCGTACACATCTCTGCCGTAGAGCGCGCTGGCCTCAGCTCGCTTACAGACGGTCAGAAGATCCGCTACGAACTCGTTCAGGACCGCCGTTCTGGCAAGAACTCTGCCGATAACCTTCAGGCGGCATAAATTTGTCATTTGCTCCGCCGACCACGGATGTACTGGCGGCATGAGTAGATGACAGTGAGAGGTCGGGTTTGCGCCCGGCCTTTATTTTTTTAAGACATGGGAGATTCTCATGCTGAAAGTTCCCTATCGCTGCGGCGATAAAATCGTCCTCAAAACGCGCACACGCGGCAGTGTCCAACCCCATGGGACTGGCGAAGTCGTTGCAGTGTTGCCCGAAACTCAGGGCGTGATCCGCTACCGGATACGTATTGATGGCGAAAATTTCGACCGCAGTATTGGCCAGGACGACATCGACACCGACGCATCGTCCCGTGGCACTCCGAAGTCCAAGACCCCGACATCCCGCGGCGATACCAACGCCAGCTGGATTGATCTGACTGCGGTCAGAACAAAAAAATAGTCCACCACGTACAGATAAGGAGATATTTTGCAGGTCATCGTTAGAGAAAACAACGTCGAACAGGCACTTCGTGTCCTGAAGAAAAAATTGCAGCGCGAAGGCGTTTTCCGCGAAATGCGTGCCCGTAGCGCCTATGAAAAACCGTCCGAAAAAAGAAATCGGGAACAGGCCGAAGCCGTTCGCCGTCACCGCAAACTGCAGCGGAAAAAATTGCAGCGCGAGGGTTTGCTCCCCGCCCCTAAAAAAGCTGTGCACACTCGCTGAGCATTGGTTGCCCCTTCACGAAAGGAGGTCGTCATGACGATTAATAAAGAACCAATCTTAAAAACCGGCAGAGCATCTGCACAGGATAAAGCCTCAGCAACCGATCAAGCCGCACGGCAGATCATTGCGACGGATGAAGCCCAGCGTGCCAAAAAGACGGAACGCTTGCGCTTGTTGCGCGAGGCACAGGAATCCGCAACGCCTGTAGAGCTGCCCACAGTGACAAAGCGCAAATCGCGCGCAAAGGCCTGACAAGGTCCTTGATGTGTTGCCTGACGATTGGCGGCTCTAAAAAGACAGGACGGGCGCAGCAACTGCGCCTGAATACACAGTAGCGCATCGGGTCACATCAGATACCCGGTCGCTTCTCTCCCCAGAACAAACTCCCCTGGAAAACACAACGCCTTTGACACAGCACGAACAGCCGTGTGCTCGAGAAGGTGCGGCTGCTGCCAGCAAATGCGAGTGTGATGCTGAGCATCACATCGTGTGGCGGCTCGCGTGCCTCGCCCTGAACAGCGCGTGCGTGCAACGTCAAAGGAACAGCGCCCTCCGTGCGGAGCACGGCTTGCTTCTTGATCAGTCAGCCATCGTTCTTGCGAGCATCGCTGCTATTTCAAGCTTGTGTGCGACCTACGCGCGCGCGGTGAGCCAACCGCGCCCTGAAAACGTCACAGTTCATTCAGCAGCCGTTCACGCGGATGAGAGCTAATCTCAATCACCACACAGGGAGTGTTTGAGATGCGTAAGTTACTTTTAGGTGCAGGTATTATTCTCACGGCATTTATTGGCGGCGGCGCAAATGCGATGCCGATCATGCAGCCGTCTGCGCCAGTGGCGTCAATTGTCCAAAAAGTCGACTATGCTTGCGGGCGAGGCTATTACCTGACGCCCCGCGGTTATTGCCGACCCTACGAACCGCGGCGTTACGAGCGCGAATGGGACCGTCGAAGCGATTGGAACCCTCGTCGCGAGTGGCGTGAACACCAAGCCCGTCGCGAATGGCGCGAGCATAGACGGTGGGAAGAGCGCGGTGATTGGCGCCGCGAACGCGAATATCGCCAGTGGCAATGGTAGACACTGTTAGGCCCGCTTTTTGGGCGGGCCTTTTCTTCTTTCCGGGTAAAAAGAGCGCCTAGCCATCCATGTTCACAAGAACGAATTCGCGCTTAACCGCGCCGCTCATAGATCTTGGAAACGTCATTGTTAGCGAGCGAGGCCATTCTGGCTGACACGCATCCAGCAGTTCGCGCCCAATCCTCGTATGCGTCGAGCATCCTGATAGCGCCGCGACCACGGGCCAGCGGCGTCGCGAACCAAACAGTTTCTTTCGTGATACGACCAGCGCCAAATGGATGATCAAATGCTACGGCCATCTCACGTGTTGACGTGAAGCGCACGACCTCGACATGGTGGCCAAGTCTTGCGAGAGATGCGTGGCGTTCAGTCTGAGCTGGTGACAACCGGCCTTTGCCAACCTTGTTCTCGATCATTCGCAGCTTGCCGCCCGCGATGTAGATGCTGAGGTCAGCTTCGCCTGGCGTAAGTCCTGTGGCCACTGCGTCAGCCTGTGCGCGTGGTCCTCGCTTGGCGCTGTTCATGTCGCCTGCCAGTAGAAACTTGCGACCGTATTCTGGCAGTGCCCGCAATGCCCTCACTTGAGCCGCCTGCCCTTCGCTTTCCTTGATCGGTGCGTCGGAGACGGAAACCTTGCCGCTGGTGCTGGTACGGATGACAACACGCTTACCGTCAATGCGGGTGGTCTGCTGTGACTTGGGCATGAACCCTCCTTGGTTATGAGGGTAATATTAGGAAATCGAAGCAAAACGTCTTGGGGTGTCGTGAAATAAATTTGGTCACGAAAAAGCCCCGCGACATGCAGGGCTTGTTCGTTGTGTGGGATATCAGTTCTTCCCGGCGTCTATCGGCTTCGCTCTTTTCTGCGGCCACCGCTTCAAGAATTTATCAATTCTCGACCGGTCACCACCGAACTGCTCCATCACACCTACTGCGACCTGCATGCTGACAGCATATTGCTGTTGCAGCTGTTCGACGGTGTACGGCTCACTCTTGCTCTCGGACATATGCATTCTCCTTACGATCAGAAAATGCGATTGGGTCGGTCCTGGTTCCGGGTTGTATTTCGACAGCCCCTTTGCCCGGTGCACCGTGCCCGAATAAAAAACTCAATAACCGTGCAGCCAGCACACCCTGCGCGGTTGCACGAGTAGGGTATATATTTAAAAATATATATACCCCTAAACGTGCACTAACCGGGCAGAGCTGTGCAGGTGTGAACGCCCGGATGTGCACGGATAATGCACGGATAACATTTCGCTATCCGGGCAGTATTTAAAGTTGTATTTGTGACGACAAAGAGGTTGTATCTCTATGTTGAGAGCACAACGAATCTCGTGGGCAAGAAATGACCGAAGGCAGCACCGATACTCCTCCCTTGCAACCTAAGCAATTCATGAGAACACGCCCAGAAGTGGCGGAAATCGTCTACAAAGACTATAAGGAAATGCACCGCGCGACATTCGAATTGGCTGGTCAATACGGTCGTTGGCTGCTCGCAAGTCTCTTGTTGATTCACGGCGGCGCGTTGTTCGGCTTATTCACTTTCTTAAGCGAATTAGCAGACAAGCCTGATGCTTTGGCGCGCTATCAACTTACGGTATGGTGGTTCGTTATCGGCCTTATGCTTACTCTGTTCGCAGGCCTGTGCACGTGGGCGAATTGGACTTTGCACAGCGACAATTACGACGGATGGGCGAACAAACCTATGCTGTGGGACCCCGAAGAGTGGGCGGGAGCAACGCGTCATACGTGGGCTATTGATTTCTTCTATTGGGCCGCTCTTGTCCTTGGAGTTTTAGCGTCACTTTGCATCGTTGGCGGCGCGTACTCCACACTCAATGGAAACTGGGTGCAATCGGTGGTGACGGCTGTCGTCTAACAAAAAAGGCCGGAGCTAACAGCCCCGACCTTTCTAACGCTTATCATCTTCTGCCGTTACAGTGTGAAAGCTACTTGGCTGAACAATGCATGACGACAGCCTTGGTTCCGCTTAATCCAGCAGTTCAGCCGCGACCTTACCGCCGTTCTCAGACAGCTTCTTGAGAAGCGCCTTGTGCAGCCAGGTGTTCATTTCCGCCGAACCATTGAGCTCACCGGTGTAACCCAGCTCCTCCGCCAACTCCTTACGCTCGGACAAGCTCGCGTCCATTCCGAGAGCTTTCATCAGGTCAACAATCGAGTGCCTCCAGTCGAGCTTCTGGCCGCTAGTCACCACCGCCGCATCAAGCTGCGCGGCAACGTCCACAGTCTGCACTGAAGAGGTGGCGGACGTCACAGGTGCTGATGCGCCAGAGGTTGGCGGGACCGCCTGCCCGGTTCCTCCAACCGGCGTTGCAGTCGTTGCAACCGGCTCGGGGATTGACGATGGCGCTGGCGTGGACTCAGCCGCAGTTGGCAAGACAGGGGCTGTCTCTGCATGTGCGGAACGACCGAAGATCGCATCCTTGATTTTGCCGAATATGCTCATGTGTTTCTCCTCATGGTTACAAACGAAAGCCGCTGGCTATTGCTAACCAGCGGCTCAACTTCATGTTAGGTAATCACCAAGTCTGTCGACCATACCAGTCATCGACGTCTTTTTTGGTCTGGTCTTTTTCGTAACCATATCGCTCTTGGATTTTGCCTTCGAGCTGGTCACGCTTGCCATTGATGACATCAAGATCATCATCGGTGAGTTTGCCCCACTGCTCCTTGATCTTGCCTTTTGCCTGTTTCCAGTTTCCTTCAACACGGTTCCAGTCCATTGAAATATCTCCTCTTTGAGCTGTGGAGAGATAACGGGCCGGGGAGCGACTTGGTTCCGACAAGGTTTGCTTGACGGCCATGAGCATGTCCAGACGCGATCAGATGTGGGGAATCGCATGCTGGCCGCGTATACGGCTCTCGCCTTTCGTTCCGGGCGCGCCATAGTGGTCAAAAGTACCTTTGACATAGTGGTAGCGGAGGCCGCCTCTTTCGGCGACATCAGTCTTGGCTTATTATTAATTGGTGCGGTCATTTTCATCTCCTTCCTTGCTGATTTTGAAAGGATGCTGCTGGTCGCAAACATCACTGTCAAATGCGCAAATTTTGGAAAGAGTGAAGATTTTAGATTTGTTCGCAGGTTGTCGTTCAAGACTTTCTAGAGCGAAATGGATAAACAGAGTGCCAAAACGTAGTTATGGCAAACAGAAAAAATCTACTGCAAGTCTTTGATTTAATTTGGAAATGGCGGAAGAGGTGGGATTCGAACCCACGGTAGGCTCGCACCTACGCCGGTTTTCAAGACCGGTGCCTTAAACCGCTCGGCCACTCTTCCTTAATTTCGATCTGGCGGTGGGCCGTCACGCAATGTGACAACAGCACCCAAATCAAGCGGTGGCTGGCTTTATAGCGGTTCGGTTCGCCGCGTCAACGTGCAGAAGCAACTAAAAACACCCGCCCACATAAATAGCGTGCAAAAGCTGAAATGCAACTTTACGCCACCGGCCAATGTGCCATCATGCTGCGCCATGCGGGTGCACCAACACAGTTGATTTCAACCCAAGAGGCACCCTGCCCTTGATTGTTATTATATATAACGATTTCAGTGCATTATTTAATTTCATGAAATTAAAAAATTAAATGATATTCAGCGTGCAGCCGTAAGACATCATCGATAAAATGACCGCGCGGCAATTAAGACAGAGTTAAACCAAAACTGGCAGATTGCCCGGATGCAATGATTGCATGAAGCCCAGGATATGAATTTCCAATATCGTTCACCTCCTGCATTCTCTTTGCATATGACTTTGATTGTAAAAGAAAAATCACACAGAGGCTGAAATTCCTTACGGAGCACTTCATTCGGCGGTGTGAAAGTGGTGGCAGGTTCGGTTGACAATAAATCGTATGCTGAATGACATTCTGGATGCGCTTCCTCTACCGACCATTCGCGTTAAAACGAATGGAACCGTCCTCTTTTGCAACAAAGTCTGCGGCGATTTTCTGCAGGACCCGGCCACTCTGACAGGCAGCAGTCTTATTGCGCTTGTCCATGCCGACGACCAGGATGCCGTGCGTGATGCGCTGGTAAAGGCGGCCACCGGCCAGCCGACACAAATTGAAGTGCGCCTTGACCAGGACGGCAGCCCCCTGCACTACGCATTGTTTTCCTTTCGGGACGATCCGTTTCCCGAGGAGCCGGCGATCCTCGTGCAGGCCACAGACATTACAGCCCAGAAGCTGCTGGAGCTTGATCTTGCCTCGCGTGAAAGCCGCTGGAATAGCGCGCTGATCAATTCAGAAAGCGGTGTGTGGGACCAGAACATGTCGACCGGCGTGTTTTACGGATCCGATACATGGCGGTCCATTCGTGGCATGGCGCCGGATGACCCGATCGAGACCAATCACCAACGCTGGCTGGAGCTTATTCACCCCGACGATCGTGACAGGGTGATCTTTTCTATTGAGCGGCAAAATGCCGGTGATCCCGAATTTGCGGTGTTCGAGTACCGCGAAAAGCACAAGGACGGCCACTGGGTGTGGATCGAGTGTCGTGGTGCGGCTGTCGAGCATGATGCCGATGGCAATCCGATCCGCATCGTCGGTATCGACAATGATATCTCCACCCGCAAGGCGGCTGAATTCGCGCTGGAGAAAATGTCTCGCCGTTTGAAGCTGGCGCTGGAAGCCTCGCATATCGGTGTGTTCGAGGTGGATTTTGAAACACGACAGACCACCTGGGATGACCGCATGTATTCGATCTTCAATGTATCGAAGGGTCAGGACATCGTCATTGATGGTGTCTGGGAAAAGATGGTGCATCCGGAAGACCTGCCGCGCGTGCAGAAAAATGTCGAGTTTCATGTTGGCAAACTGACAGCCTTTTCCGACGAATACCGCATCATCATGCCCGATGGAAAGCTGCGCTACATCCGTTCCAGAACCGTACCGTTTATCGACAATGCCGGTCACGTTCGCATGGTTGGCGCCAACTGGGACGTGACGGATGACATTGTTTTACAGCGGGAGCTGGAGCGCGCCAAGAACCTGGCAGAAGCCAGAAACCTTGAATTAGAAGAAGCAAAAAACAGCATCGAATACAATGCGATGCATGATTATCTTACAGAATTACCTAATCGGCGGTATCTGGATGAAACCCTGCGTCGCATGGCGGCGGAATGCGCGCGTGATGGTCAGGGCATCGGCATTTTGCATATTGATCTTGACCGTTTCAAACAGGTCAACGACACATTTGGCCATCGGGCTGGCGACATGCTGTTGCAGAATGTGGCACAGCTTCTGCGCAAGAATGTACGCGGTGCAGATTTTGTGGCCCGCATTGGCGGCGACGAATTTGTGTTCGTGTCACGCTACACCGGCACCTCCAAGAAGTTCTCCGCCCTGGCAGACCGCCTGATCAAGGAACTGCGCAAACCCATGCACCATGACGGCCACGAATTTCGGTGTGGCGCCAGCATCGGCATTGCCTGTGAAAGCGGCCGGGATATCGACCCCAAGCAGTTGCTGCTCAATGCCGACATCGCGCTCTACAACGCCAAGAAACGTGGCCGTAACCGCTACGACTTCTTCTCGTCAGACACACAGGACATTCTCATCAACACCAAACGTGTGTCGGACGAGATCCTGCTGGGTCTGGAGCGCAGCGAATTCATTCCCTATTACCAGCTGCAGTTTGACGCCAAGACACTCGACATCATCGGTGCCGAGACACTGGCGCGCTGGAAGCACCCGACCGAAGGCATTTTAACACCGGACCGTTTTCTGGCCATTGCCGAGGATCTGGATGCCGTTACCGCCATTGACGAGATGATGCTGGAAAAGGCAGTCAGCGATTTCAACATCTGGCAGAAGACGGGTTTGCCAATCCCAAAAGTGTCGGTCAACGTGTCCTCACGGCGTCTGCATGATCCGTTGCTGACCAAATCGCTGAAGTCGCTGGATATCAAACCAGGCACGGTGTCATTCGAACTTCTCGAATCCATCTTCCTGGATGATAGCGACCAGACGGTACTGGACAACCTCACCCGCCTGCGCAAGCTGGGCATTGCCATTGAGGTGGATGACTTTGGAACCGGCCACGCATCTATCATCAGCCTGTTGCGCATCAGCCCTGATGCACTGAAAATCGATCGGGAGCTGGTGAGGCTTTTGCCGCAGTCCAACGAGCAGCGCAAATTGCTGAGCTCCATCCTGGAAATCGGCCGCTCGCTTAACATCAGAGTCATTGCCGAAGGTGTTGAAACGCAAGCACATATTCGCATCCTGCGCGATCTGGGCTGCGATTACCTTCAAGGTTATGCACTGTGCCGCCCCATACCGGCGGAAATGGTTGAAGCTTTTGTAACCGGCCAGTCCTGGCGGCAAGACAATGGCAATGGCAGCGTCCACAACAAGTTCAGTGAAATTCTGGCTGCCAATAAAAAGAAAGCCGGCGACTATCGCTAAGAGCAGATAGTCGCCGGCCCAATGTTTCAATCAATCGACTTGAGGATCAGGCCTGGCTGATCTGCTCGGCTGCTTCAATCAGCAGGCTCTGCATCTTTGCCGTCAATTCGCTGTCGCTGACATTCACGCCTGCCGCGTCGAAATCGCCGCGTACCTTGCGGAACACGTCTGCGTCGCCTGCCTCTTCAAAATCGGCAGCGACTACTTCCTTTGCGTAAGCATCAGCATCAGCCTTGCCAAGCAGGCCGGCGGCCCACAGGCCCAGCAGCTTGTTTCTGCGAGCTTCAGCCTTGAATCTCAGTTCCTCATCATGAGCGAACTTGTTTTCGAATGCCTTATCGCGATCACCGAGGGCCATGTCATAATCTCCCAAATTTATTCACATTTACCGAAAGCTGAAAGTTCAGCCTGTTGTCCATAAATCAAAAGCATTGCCAGACTGCAATGCAAAGTTTCACGACAGGCCGCGATGAAACGAAAAGGATGTATTGTTGCCTTTCGCCACACCATGCAGCCTTGCGCAACAGACATGGGAACGGCCAATCTGAAACGCCAGACCCCTACGTGAATTTAAGTTTTCCTCATCAGCACTTTACGTAAGAAAGATCGATTCAACAAAATGGAATTACGTATTGATTCAACAACAATAGTCATTTTTTCTAATTTATGTTAAATTGGTGAAATGACTTTCGACGAGATAATTCGCAACACGCAAATGTGTCGTTTGAAAACAGCTGCGCTGTCGCGAACACGCTTTGCGGCGGCGTCGGCCTTGCCTCATTCACGCGGCAATAACATATATGTATGCCGGACGTGACTATTGCTATATTCATTGAACCAACACAGGACACAGGAGGTTTCATTCACAAGCGACAACGAATTGACGCGGAGAACCCATCCTACAGATTGTTAAAGTCCATCTTTTCCGATATGGGACCGCTTCAAAGAATGAAACACAACGCCATGCGCATGGCGCCAACACGAGATCTCATATTATGAACCGTCGCCGCCGTATTTACGAAGGCAAGGCAAAGATCCTTTATGAAGGACCAGAGCCAGGTACGCTGATTCAGTTCTTCAAGGACGATGCAACCGCCTTTAACAAGAAAAAACACGAAGTTATCGACGGTAAGGGTGTTCTAAACAACCGTATCTCCGAATACGTGTTTACGCATCTGAACAAGATCGGCATCCCCACCCACTTCATCCGCCGCCTCAACATGCGCGAACAGCTGATCAAGGAAGTGGAAATGATTCCACTTGAGATCGTTGTACGCAACGTTGCTGCCGGTTCGCTGTCCAAGCGTCTGGGCATTGATGAAGGCATCGTGCTACCACGCTCGATCATCGAATTCTATTACAAGTCGGATGAGCTTGAAGACCCGATGGTGTCTGAAGAGCACATCACCGCTTTTGGCTGGGCCAACCCTGCCGAGCTTGATGACATCATGGCTCTTGCCATTCGCGTCAACGACTTCCTGTCGGGCCTGTTCCTGGGCGTCGGCATCCAGCTCGTCGATTTCAAGATCGAATGCGGCCGCCTTTACGAAGGCGATATGATGCGCATTATCCTGGCCGATGAAATCTCGCCGGACAGCTGCCGTTTGTGGGACATCGAAACCCAGGAAAAAATGGACAAGGACCGGTTCCGTCGTGATATGGGCGGCCTTCTCGAAGCCTATTCCGAAGTGGCTCGCCGCTTGGGCATCATCAATGAAAACGAACCGATCCGCGGCACCGGCCCGGTCCTCGTAAAATAAGCACATCAGGAGAACTATCAGGTGATCAAGGCACGGGTGACTGTTACGCTGAAAAATGGCGTTCTCGATCCACAGGGCAAGGCAATTGAAGGCGCACTGGGAAGCCTCGGCTTCGAAGGCGTTGGACAGGTTCGTCAGGGCAAGGTTTTCGATCTGGAGATCGACAGCACTGATGGAGCCAAGGCAGAGGCCGATATCAAGGCTATGTGCGAAAAGCTCCTCGCAAACACAGTGATCGAAAACTACTCTATCGCTATCCTCTGACAGCAGGAGCCGCTCAATGAAATCGGCAGTCGTTCAGCTTCCCGGCCTCAATCGTGATCGTGACATGATTGCGGCCCTGACAAAAATCTCCGGCAAGGAGCCGATCACCATCTGGCAGACGGAAACGGAAATTCCCGACGTTGACCTGATCGTTATCCCCGGCGGTTTCTCCTATGGTGACTATCTGCGCTGTGGTGCCATTGCGGCCCGTATGCCTGTGATGCGCGCCATTCGCGAAAAGGCAGAAAAAGGCGTTAAGGTTCTTGGCGTGTGCAACGGCTTCCAGATTCTGGTTGAAGCCGAAATGCTGCCGGGCGCGTTGATGCGCAATTCCTCGCTGAAGTTCGTTTGCCGCGAAGTGAAGCTGGAAGTCGTCAACAGCGATACGGATTTCACCCGCGCCTATTCGCAGGGTCAGATCCTGCGTTGCCCGGTTGCCCACCATGACGGCAACTACTTTGCGGAAGCATCCGAGATCGCGTCCATGGAAGACAAGGGCCAGATCGTGTTCCGTTATGCCGAGGGTACCAACCCGAACGGCTCGCTGAACGACATTGCCGGTATCATCAACGAGCGTGGCAATGTTCTCGGCATGATGCCGCATCCGGAAAACCTGATTGAAGCGGCCCATGGCGGCAATGATGGCAGAGGCCTGTTTGCTTCCGCCCTCAATGTTATCGCGGCCTGATCATATCCAGACCATCAAACCGGCACTCAGTGCCGGTTTTTTTTCTCTTCTCATCAAGGTTGCACCCATGACACGCCTGCCCCTTCGCTATGCTCTGAGTTTTGCCAGCGTTACGGCAGCCATGGTCGCATTAAGCGCCTGCCAGTCTGAGAGAAGCACTCCGGCCCCTGCCAGCCAGGCAGCCCTGCCGACCATGGAGCGCGTTGCGCTTGGTGCAAATGCCTGCTGGTTCAAAAGCGGTGATCCTGCTTTCAAGGCATACCGCCTTGCACCGGAACTGAATTCCTTCTCCGGACGTCCACGCATTTTGCTGGTGCCACGCAACAGTCCGGAATCCCGGCCAATGCTGGTTGTAGAAGCTGAAGGCTCGCCCGCCAAGCTTCAGGCCTATGGCCCCGTCATGAACGAGGCCCATGCTTCGCGTGTTGCCACAGACGTCAAGCGCTGGGCAGCGGGCGGCAAAGGCTGCTCATAAGAAGAAAACCCAGCTGCACAGGTTGGGAAAAAGGATGCAGTGGGCCTGCCCATTGGCTTATCGTCCATATGTCTTGGCTTCCGGGACGAAAAACCGATTGATGGCAGTAAACATGTTGCACGCCTCCCGAACATTTGCCCGGGCGGCATGCGTGGATATGGTGTTCACGGAAAATACGGCACCGCCTACAGCGGCTTGATGCTACTGGCGTCCACATTCCTGTACTTGTCACAAAAATCCGATAAGTCGCGCTGAACCGGGCGCGTCACGGGCTGATCAGTCAAATGACATCAGCCCTATGGAATTCTGTGAAAAGCACAGGAATGAGAGACCAGATTGTACCAATTGTTGACCTGTGATGTGTGTATCCATTCAATGACAATCACACCAGAAAGCGGGATTTTGCGGTTTCATTGCGCGCCTGCGATCGGCTGATGCCAATATCAAGCAACTGCTCGTCGGTCAGTTCTCTCAAAGCAAGGCGGCCGGCCCGCTTGATGTGCCATGTGCGAATGGCAGCCACAAAACGGCCAAATACATGGTTTGGCGCAGTAATGGTCAGTGGTACGGGGTCAACCATGTCGCCATCGTCACGGAACACATATTCCCGCGTATAGCTGTCAGGGTACATTGTATCTATTGTCGTTAGGTATTGATCCATCTTGCGCATAATTGCACCTGTTCACCTTTAATTGTTCGGGGTCATTCTCTGCGACAATAAATACAATTGACTCACGTGCAGGTACAATGTTTAAATTGTCACCATGACAAATTGGCTCCCTAATCTTTCCAATGGCACCGGCCCGCTTTACATGCGCCTGGCCGACCATATTGAAACCGCCATTTCGAATGGCGAGCTGGCGGCAGGCACAAAACTGCCACCGCAAAGAAATCTCGCTTATGATCTGGGCGTTACCATCGGCACCGTCAGCCGCGCCTATTCTGTGGTGCATGAGCGTGGTCTCGTCAGCGGCGAGGTTGGGCGTGGCACCTATGTAAACAGCCGCCACACCCCGACACCGTCTGTCCATATTGGCCAGGCCGCCAACACATCAAATGCTGCGGTCTCGGCTGCCGAAACGAAACAACTTTCCAAGCTGGACACCACGGCAGCGCCGACGGTTGGGCAAGGTGTGCTGATTGAGCGCCATCTGTCCGACATCATGGCGGAGCGTGCCGCGCAGGTTGCCAGTTATGCCCGCGACTTTCCGGAGGAATGGTCGATTGCCGGTGCACGCTGGCTGGCGCAAAATGGCTGGACCCCAAGCCCTGAGAACATCGTGCCAACGATTGGCGCACATGCCGCGGTGATGGGCATCATCGGTGCCGTCACCTCCCCGGGCGATCGTATTGCTTTTGAGCACCTGACCTACTCGCAGATCAGCCGCAGCGCCGCCCTTGCCGGACGACGTATTGCGCTGGTGGATTCTGACGAAAACGGCATCATCCCCGAGGATTTCGAGCGGGTCTGTGCGCAGCAGCACCCCAAGATGATCTTCCTGATGTCGTCGGGCCAGAACCCGACGTCCACCACATTGCCGTTGGAGCGCCGCAAGGCCATTGCCGACATTGCCCACAGGCACAATGTCTGGATCATTGAAGACAATCTTTATGGCGCCATGTGCCGCGATGACATTCCGCTGATTGCGCAACTGGCACCGGAACAGACATTTCTGGTGGGCAGCCTGTCCAAGTCGGTTGCCGCCGGTGTTCGCGGCGGCTGGGTTGCCTGTCCGCCGCACTTCGGCACACGGGTGCGCACCGCCCACAAGATGATGACGGGCGGCCTGCCCTTTCTGCTAGCCGAACTCTGCGCCCGGCTGGTGTTGAGCGGTGATGCCCATCGCATCCGCCAGGACTGTATTGCCGAGGTCAATGCGCGCGAGCAAATGGTTCGGCAGATCTTTTCCGGTCTGGAGTTCAACTCTAATCCCGACATTGCTTTTGTGTGGCTGAAATTGCCCGAACCCTGGCTTTCCGGCACGTTCCGTAATGCAGCCCGCAAGGAAGGCATTCTCATTGACGATGAGGATGAGTTCAAGGCTGGACGCTCGGAGAAGGTCTACCACCGGGTGCGCATCAGCTTTTCTGCGCCCAATACCCGTGAAGAGCTGGCCCGCCACCTGCACACACTGCGCCGCCTGCTGGACAACGGTTCTGTGAGTTATGACAGTATGGCCTGAGGCCGGATGGCGGGTGCTGCCCTGCAGTACAAACTTGGGTATTTCGAGCTTTTTGCTCTCACGCTCGCCTGCTGAAAATCCGCTCATCCCATGGCGCGAATACGCTGGGTGAAGCGAATCGAAGCTGGCGGATGCGTGGCTGGAAGAACTTTTACACAAGCCAGAGGTCTGAAACGGGTCTTTGGGCTTGAGAGTCTTTTCGGCAACAGTACTGAAAATTAGAAATCCGCTCCCTTTACCTTCCGTTAAAATATGTCACGTTTCTGTGAAAACCTTCTCTGGGAACGATTCGTATGGGCAGTCAGCATTCTGCAAATGCCAAGGCAATGATTGCCAAGGTTCTTACCTCCTGTGCCCTCCTTCTATCTTTGACCCAACTCGCCAATGCCGCCGATGCTGCTGCAAACAGCAACATCTTCGACGAGTTGCGTTTTGGTGCCACAACATCGGTGTCTAGCAGTGACAATGGCGAAGACGGCGTCTTCCCGGCTCTCACGGTTTATTTCGATCCGTTTGACAGCGCCACAGCCGCCAGCTTTACCGACAAGCTGCTGCGCCCGCGTGTGCATCTGGGCGGTGAAATCGGCACTGAAGGGTCTGCCAACACCGTTTATGGCGGCATCAACTGGACGCTGGATCTGAATGAAAAGATCTTTCTAGACCTGGGCTTTGGCGGCCTCTGGCACGATGGCAACCTGAGAAACACCGGCTCTGAAACCGGCGCGCAGCTTGGCTGTCGTTTCCTGTTCCGCGAATATGCGGCCGTCGGTTACCGCATCAATCAAAACTGGAACATCTCCACGCAGATTGAGCATGCCTCCCATGCCAATCTCTGCGATGGCCCGAATGACGGGATTACCCGCGCCGGCCTGATGCTGGGTTACAGATTTTAACAACAGCGGCCATAGTTGAAGGCCACCTTCTTTCTCAACATCATCCTAGGGCTTGTCCCTAGTATCTGATCACGTTGCTGTCGTCGTTGAGGGCTTGGATTGTCCGGACAAGTCCTGACATGACGAAGGTCGATATGAAAACGCTACCTTTCAGACGTAGACACGCCCTACGGGCGGCTGCCATCTATAATCGCCCTGTCCAAAACTCTGCATTTGGTGGGTAATCGATACATTTTCCTGTCGCACCAGACTGTATCTTGCGCTAAAGAACCGGAAACTTCCTACCGGCTCGAACCTCGTGAGACCTATGGCTATTCCTAATCACATCCAGATCACCCCGGAACTCGTTGCATCGCATGGCCTCAAGCCCGATGAATACCAGCGCATCCTCGAATTGATCGGACGCGAACCAACCTTTACCGAGCTTGGCATTTTCTCGGCAATGTGGAACGAGCACTGCTCTTACAAGTCCTCCAAGAAGTGGTTGAAGACGCTGCCGACCACAGGTCCGCGCGTTATTCAGGGCCCGGGCGAAAACGCCGGCGTGGTCGATATTGATGACGGCGATTGCGTTGTCTTCAAGATGGAAAGCCACAACCACCCATCTTATATCGAGCCTTATCAGGGTGCAGCCACGGGTGTTGGCGGCATTCTGCGTGACGTGTTCACCATGGGTGCCCGTCCGGTTGCCGCCATGAACGCCCTGCGTTTTGGTGCCCCGGACCATCCCAAGACCCGCCATCTGGTGTCCGGCGTTGTTGCCGGCGTTGGTGGTTACGGCAACTCCTTCGGCGTGCCAACGGTTGGCGGCGAAGTCGAGTTCGACGCCCGTTACAACGGCAACATTCTGGTCAACGCTTTTGCAGCTGGCCTTGCAAAGTCTGATGCCATCTTCCTGTCGGAAGCCAAGGGCGTTGGCCTGCCTGTCGTTTACCTCGGCGCCAAGACCGGCCGTGACGGCGTGGGTGGTGCGACCATGGCATCGGCAGAATTTGACGAATCCATCGAAGAAAAGCGCCCAACCGTTCAGGTTGGCGACCCCTTCACTGAAAAGTGCCTGCTGGAAGCCTGCCTTGAGCTGATGAAGACCGGCGCAGTCATCGCCATTCAGGACATGGGCGCTGCCGGTTTGACCTGCTCGGCCGTGGAAATGGGTGCCAAGGGCAATCTGGGTATCGAGCTCATTCTCGACCAGGTTCCTGTGCGCGAAGAAAACATGACCGCCTATGAGATGATGTTGTCTGAAAGCCAGGAACGCATGCTGATGGTTCTGGAGCCTTCCAAAGAAGAAGTTGCCAAGGCAATCTTCATCAAGTGGGGTCTGGACTTTGCCATCGTTGGCAAGACCACTGACGACCTGCGTTTCCGCATCATTCACAGCGGCGAAGAAGTGGCCAACCTACCGATCAAGGAACTGGGCGATGAGGCTCCGGAATATGATCGTCCATGGACACCGGCCAAGGTTCCTGCTCCGCTTGCTGCCAATGACGTGCCACAGGCCGATATTGCCGACGCGCTGGTCAAGCTGGTCGGTTCGCCAAACGGCTCTTCCCGTCGCTGGGTTTACGAGCAGTATGACACGCTGATCCAGGGTAACTCGCTGCAGCTTCCTGGCGGTGACGCCGGCGTTGTGCGCGTTGAAGGTCATTACAGCAAGGCACTGGCCTTCTCGTCTGACGTAACGCCACGTTACGTAGAGGCAGATCCGTTTGAAGGCGGCAAGCAGGCTGTTGCAGAATGCTGGCGCAACATCACCGCCACTGGCGCTTTGCCACTGGCTGCAACCGACAACCTGAACTTCGGCAACCCGGAAAAGCCTGAAATCATGAGCCAGCTGGTTCATGCCATCAAGGGCATCGGCGAAGCCTGCACGGTTCTGGAGTTCCCGATCGTTTCCGGTAACGTGTCGCTTTATAACGAGACCAACGGTCAGGCGATCCTGCCAACCCCGACCATCGGTGGCGTTGGCCTGCTCAGCGACTGGGCAAAGATGGCCCGCATCCGTTTTGCCGCGGAAGGCGAAGCCATTCTGCTGGCCGGCGCACCAAAGGGCTGGGGCACGCATATTGCGCAGTCCACCTACATGCGCGACATTCATGACCGTATTGACGGCCCTGCTCCGCATGTTGATCTGGCCAAGGAAAAGAAGGTCGGCGATTTCGTTCGCGCGCTGATCAATGATGGTCTTGCCACCGCCGTTCACGATTGCTCTTCGGGCGGTCTCGGTGTTGCCGTTGCCGAAATGGCAATTTCTTCCGGCATTGGTGCGACTGTAAACCAGCCTGAAAACAACGATCCGGTTCTTGCCTTCTACGGCGAAGACCAGGGCCGTTATGTTTTGACCATCGCTCAGGATAACGCTGAAACCGTTGCACAGCGTGCAAAGGAAGCGGGCGTTGAGTGCCCGGTTATCGGCAAGACCGGTGGTAGCGAAGTATCACTTGGAAGTGCAAAGCCTGTGGCGATTAAGCAATTGCTTTCCGCCCATGAATCATGGTTCCCTGAGTTTATGGATGGGCCATCACTGGCCGCAGCAGAATAAGAAAAGGGAGCTGACACCATGCCAATGAACCCCGGCGATATTGAAGACATGATTAAAGCCGGAATTCCCGGCGCAAAGGTGACGATCCGCGATCTGGCTGGTGACGGCGATCACTACGCCGCTGAAGTCGTGGCGGAAGCCTTCAAGGGAAAAAGCCGTGTGCAGCAGCACCAGATGGTCTATGACGCCCTGAAGGGCAACATGGGCGGCGTGCTGCATGCCCTTGCCCTGCAAACTTCGGCCCCGGATTGAGAAAACCATGGCAAGCCTGATTGAAAAGGTCATTTCCGGCGTGGTGAAAAGCGCCATGTCGGAAATTCTTAAAAAGACAGGTGTGAAAACAACAAAACGGACCCGCCGGAAAACCCGCAGCAAATCTGTTGCGGGCAGTCTGGCGGAGACGATACTGGAGAGTGCGTTGGGCGGCGCGAAAAAAACCGCCAAGCCCAAACGCCAGCCAGCGCGCAAACAAACCAGCAAACGACGCACCGCTGCATCACGCAGCAAACAGCGCAGTGTTTGATTTTACGCAAACCTGCTGTCGCGCATGTTGGTATGCACTCCAGGCATAAGAGGCCTTTGCATTTTTTCAGCTTGCACGCTGGAAAAACGACACCAAAGTGTTATCTAGTCGGAATATCAAAGCAGCGGCTTTTGAACCGCGTGTGAAAGGAAATGGCCATGAGCGATATTAACGCAGTGATCGACAACGAAGTGAAGAGCAACGATATCGTTCTGTTCATGAAGGGTACACCGCAGTTTCCACAGTGTGGTTTCTCCGGTCAGGTCGTTCAGATTCTTGACTATATCGGCGTAGAATACAAAGGCATTAACGTGCTTGCCGATGCTGACCTGCGTCAGGGTATCAAGGATTATTCCAACTGGCCGACCATTCCTCAGCTTTACGTCAAAGGTGAATTCATCGGCGGTTGTGACATCATCAGAGAGATGTTCCAGTCGGGTGAACTTCAAAGCCAATTACAAGAACAGGGTATCGAGGTCCGCGGCGCGGCCTGATTTTTGCCGGGGTTCTCCACCCCGACACCCGATTGTTATGAAGTAGCAAGGCGTTGCATTCTGCAACGCCTTTGCCGTTCTTTTGGGAATATTTCTGTGACAAATCCTTCACAATCCGGCAATCCGGTTTTGAAATCCATGGGCAAAGTGGAGTTCATCGGGCTTGCTGCCATGTTGATGGCACTCAACGCACTTGCCATCGACATCATGCTTCCGGGCCTGCAGGAAATCGGTGCAGCACTTGGCGTGATCAATGAAAATCACCGCCAATATGTCATTTCGGCCTATCTTCTGGGCTTTGGCATTGCACAGTTGGGCTACGGCCCAATCTCGGACCGCTATGGCCGTCGCAAGCCAATGCTGTTTGGTCTTGGCATCTATGTCGTCTCGTCCATTGCGGTGGTGTTCGTTCCGTCCTTTGCCGGCGTGCTGGCACTGCGCTTCATTCAGGGCATCGGTTCTGCCGCCACCCGTGTCATTACCATCTCCATCGTTCGCGACGTTTACGGCGGCCGTCAGATGGCGGAAGTCATGTCGCTGATCATGATGGTGTTCATGGTTGTTCCGGTTATTGCACCGGGTACCGGCCAGATCGTTCTGCTGTTTGGTGACTGGCACCTGATTTTCGTGTTCATGGCTGTCATCGCTGTGATCGTCGGCGCATGGATGTATTACCGCCTGCCGGAAACCCTGCATCCGGAAGACGTGCGTCCCTTCACGGTCAAGTCGGTTCTCAACGGCTTCAAGATCGTTCTGACCAACCGCATTGCGCTCTGTTACACACTGTCCAGCACCTTCATCTTCGGTGCGCTGTTCGGCTTCATCAACTCAGCTGAACAGGTTTACAAGGGTGTCTACCAGCTCGGTCAGTGGTTTGCAGTGGCCTTTGCCGGCGTTGCCCTGTTCATGGCGCTTTCGTCCTTCATCAATGCCCGTCTTGTTGGCCGTTTTGGTATGCGCAGACTGTCGCATGGTTCGTTGATCGGCTTTATCGTCATCACCTTCGTGTGGCTGCTTATTCAGATCTATGGCCCACAGCCAATGCCGTTTGCACTGTTCATCGTGCTGTTTGCCTTGGCGATGTTCCAGTTCGGCTGGATCGGCTCCAACTTCAACTCGCTGGCCATGGAACCGCTTGGCCACGTTGCCGGTACAGCATCGTCCGTCATCGGTTTCATGGGCACGGTTGGCGGTTCGCTGATCGGTGCATTGATCGGTCAGTCCTTTGATGGCACTGCCCTGCCAATGGTCGCCGGCTTCTTTATCGTCTCGCTTATTGGTCTGGTGTTCGTACTGATCGGTGAAAAGGGTCAGCTGTTCCATCCGCATAACAAGCCGATCTGATACGGCTTCCCCTTACCCCGTGCCCGCCACGGGGGTAAGGAACGCAAACATGCCGCACAAGCAAAAGGCGCCGCTGTCATCCAGCGGCGCCTTTTTTTGCGACCATTGATATTGAATGTGATGTTTTCCGGGACTGTGTTTTCTCGCGTCTATCCACCCTCGCGGACCTCATTCCTGTGCTCGTCACAGGAATCCAGGCCAGCCCAAGTCATTGGGCTGAAAAGACTCTTTCGTCGCGCAGACGCGCGACAGCTGGATGCCTGTGACAAGCACGAGGCATGAGGGTCGAAAGCAAAAGGCGCCGCTGTCATCCAGCGGCGCCTTTTTTGATCCATACGTCCAGTCGATCAAACCGTGAAGATGTGGTTCTTGAGCAGGTTCCAGGAATCCTTGTCCGGTGCCAGCAGCAAGCCGCCATCCACATGGCTTGGCAGGTACGGCGAACCATCAAGGCGCGCCGCATAGGCGCCCGCTTCCTGCGAGATCAGCGTGCCGGCCAGATGGTCCCATGGCATCAGCTTGTTGTACATCAGGAAGTGCATGTGACCGCCGCAGAACACGCGGTATTCATGGGCAGCACAACGGTAGCTGGTGAACAGGCGCACATCGGCCAGATTAACGAGGATTTTGCGGCGGGTCTCGATGTCGAAATAGCCTGTATTGGCAATGCCGACCATCTGCGACAGTTCCGGTGCCGGAGACACGTGCATCTGCGTCTGGTTGCCATCTGGTGCGCACAGCCATGCGCCAGAGCCCTTTTCGGCGATCAGCCAGTCATTGCCCAACGGATCAAAGATGATGCCAGCAACAGTCTCGCCCTTGGAGATGACGCTCATCATCACGCCGAACAGCGGCAGGCCAGAGGCAAAGTTGAAGGTGCCGTCAATCGGATCCACCACCACGGCCAGATCGGCCTCACCCAGCTTGCCCAGCAGCGACGGATCAGCAGCAACGGCTTCCTCGCCCACGAACAGCGCGTTCGGCATGATTTCCGCCACGCGGTCCCGGATCAGGCGCTCGGCTGCTTCGTCCGCTTCGGTGACGAGGTCAATGGCCTCGGTCTTCATGCGAACGTCGCCCTCACCGAGATTGCGGAACCGCGGCATGATTTCCACGGCTGCGGCTTCCTGAAGCGTGTTTGCAAGCGACGCTATGTCGAGTTCGAGGGACATTGCCATTCCTTTCAGCTACCAGATACCTAAAATCTCGCGCCGTATCATCTTCCAGCTTTCCTTGTCGGGAGCGGACAGAATACCGCCGGAAATCTCTCCGGGGCGATAGGGCGTACCATCCAGCTTTACCGTGTAACCGCCAGCTTCCTGATGTACGAGAACACCGGCAAGGTGGTCCCATGGCATCAGCTTTTCGTGGCCGATAAAGTGGATCTTGCCTGTCGAGGCAAGCCAATATTCATGTGCAGAACAATTGAGCGACAGCGCCATGCGGATCTTGGCCATGTTGGCGGCAATGACCGGGCGGCGCTCCAGCGTGGCGTGTCCCCAGGCGTAAATGCCAACCATCTCGTCCAGCGCGACAGGAGCTGCCACTCGGATCGGTGTCACCTCGCCGCTGCGGCGGTGGAAATGCGCGCCTGCGCCTTTTACCGCCACCAGCGTGTCACCCATAACCGGATCATGGATGATACCGGCGACTGTCTCACCCTTGACGGTGACGGCCAGCAGAGAACCGAAAGCAGCAAGACCGGAGGCAAAGTTGAACGTGCCGTCGACGGGATCGATCACGAAGGCCAGATCCGCATCGGCCAGCGCCGGCACAACGGAAGGATCGGCATCATAGGTTTCTTCGCCGACGATATGGGCGTCCGGATAAAGCCTGCGAATGGCCGCGGTAATGCGCTTTTCCGTCTCAATATCCGCTTCTGTCACCAGATCGATGGACGAGGTTTTTTCGGCGACCGACTGGCTGTCAGGATTTCTGAAACGGGGAAGGATTTCGGTTGCTGCGGCATCGCGCACCGTTGCAACCAGGAATTCAATGTCTTTATCAAGAAGGGACATAAAGCGACGTTTCTTTAAACAGGTGGGTTCGTTTCCCTATCCGCGTTAGATGACGCTTCCGTGACACCCAGCATCGAAAAATCAAACAGTTTGGTATCCAGCAAATGCGAGGGATTGACGTGGGCCAGCGCCCGCAACATCGTGTCCTTGCGGCCCGGCATGCGCCGTTCGATATCGGCCAGCATGTCCTTCATGGCATTGCGCTGTAGACCATCCTGTGAGCCGCACAGGTCGCATGGAATGATCGGGAACTGCATGGCCGTGGCAAACTTAGCCATATCGTCTTCGGCGCAATAGGCCAGTGGCCGCAAAAGCATCAGATCGCCTTCGTCATTCAAAAGCTTTGCCGGCATGCCCGCCAGGCGTCCGCCATGGAAGAAGTTCATGAAGAAGGTTTCGAGAATGTCTTCGCGGTGGTGGCCAAGCACCAGTGCATCACAGCCCTCTTCGCGCGCAATGCGGTAAAGATTGCCGCGACGCAGACGCGAACAGAGCGAACAGTAGGTGCCACCATTCGGCATCTTTTCCTTCACGACCGAATAGGTGTCGCGGTATTCGATGCGGTGCTCCACGCCAATCGATGCCAGATATTCCGGCAGAATGTGTTTGGGAAAGTTCGGCTGGCCCTGATCGAGATTGCAGGCCACGAGATCGACCGGCAGCAGGCCGCGCCATTTCAGGTCCATCAGCAGCGCCAGCAGCCCGTAGCTGTCCTTGCCGCCCGACAGGCCAATCAGCCAGCGTTTCTGGCCTTTCAGCATGTCAAAGTCTTCAAATGCCTGGCGCACATTGCGCAACAGGCGCTTGCGCAGCTTGTTGAAGGAGACCGACCGTGGCGCATGCGCAAACAGCGCGTGCGAGGACATGTCCTCAGCACCATCCTCGACGTCATCGACGGAATTCATGTCTGTCGCAATATTCATGGGACGATTGCACTTTCGCTAATTCGGGCGCTAATACCGGCTGTCCTCCAGCCAATGCCTGCATATTCCGGCAAGATCAAGCCCCGAATACCGACCAGCCTGTCTGGTTGGCCAGCATTTCCAGTGCTGCAGAGCCAAGCGCGGAGTTGCCGACCTTGTTGAGGCCGGGTGACCACACCGCAATCGATGCCTTGCCCGGCGCAATGGCCAGAATGCCGCCGCCAACGCCGCTCTTGCCGGGCAGGCCGACAGAATAGGCAAAATCGCCGGACCCATCATAATGGCCGCAGGTCAGCATCAGCGCGTTGATACGTTTTGCCCGTCGCGCCGACACAACCGTGTGGCCGCTGAGCGGATTTCGGCCCTGATTGGCCAGAAACAGCCCCGCCCGTGACAATTGGTGACAGGTCATGGCCAGCGCACATTGATGGAAATACACACCCAGCACATTTTCGACCGGGTGATGCAGATTGCCGAACGAGCGCATAAAATTGGCCAGCGCATAATTGCGGTAACCGGTGGCATTTTCCGACTTCGCGACCGCATTGTCGATGATGATGCTGTCATCATCGGCGACATATTGCACAAAGCGCAGCAATTCACCGATTGCTTCACGCGGCTGGTGGCCAGCCATCACGATATCGCTAACGACGATCGCACCGGCATTGACGAAAGGATTGCGTGGAATGCCCGCCTCATGTTCCAGCTGTACGATGGAATTGAAGGACGATCCTGATGGTTCGCGCCCTACCCGGTTCCACACGGTTTCGCCAGCCTTGCCGAGCGCCAGCGTCAGCATGAAAACCTTGGAAATACTTTGAATGGAAAACGGCACCTCAGCATCGCCGGCGACGAATGTTTCGCCTTCAACCGTCGTGACGGCAATGCCAAACTGCTCGGGATCGACCTTGGCGAGCTCAGGAATGTAGTCGGCTACCTTCCCCTCACCCAATCTTGGCACCATCGCATCATAAATGCGGTCAATGATCAGCTGAATGTCCTGCATGCCCAAGCCTTTGTTCGCCAGTATCACTACGGTTCTGTTGGCTACATCAAAAGCAAAATCAATGCCACTATCGCGTGAGGATGAATGCGAAATCATTGCTGCGCGAATTGGTGAGATGTACGGCGGCCTGTCACAGGGCATCAAAACTACTGAGGTTGAGATATTCGATGCGCGTTCCCACACTCGCCCCTCTTCTCTGTGCTTGTCACAGAGACCCAGCATCCGCGCGTCTGTGCGGCATACAACCCTTTTCAGCCCGAAGACTCGGGCTGGCCTGGATTCCTGTGACGAGCACAGGAATGAAGGAAAAAGTGGAGACTAAACCCG
Source organism: Agrobacterium sp. AGB01 (assembly GCF_014851585.1). Classification (GTDB taxonomy): domain Bacteria; phylum Pseudomonadota; class Alphaproteobacteria; order Rhizobiales; family Rhizobiaceae; genus Agrobacterium. The sequence continues at coordinate 13,447 of NZ_JACVAB010000009.1, read as the reverse complement.
CCTCTCCAACGCAAAAGGCAAAGCTTGCTCCAGCACGCGCAGTTCTTCTGCACGCGCACCGGTCAGCGGGTCGCGGGCTTGCAGAACGTCATCAACATAACCAGGGTGGCACATCATGACGCTGCCATTACGAACGCGACCTTTCAGGACCGAACTGAATTTGTCCGCCTGTTGCCAGTCATAAAAGCCGCAGAGCGGACCGTGCACCAACAAGCCGGCACTGCGCATCTCAGCATCAAAACCACGCGCCAACCCGGCCACGAAGCAGGTTTTCAGGCCAATCTTCACACCTTGCGAAAAATCGACCGCCGGTGCGCCACGCAGCCATGGCTTCACACCACCTTGGGCAAGGGTTTGAGAGCGGCTTAACAGCCATGACCTTACCGGCGGCAGGAAATGCACATGCTGATGGCCATCAAGATAATGCGGCATATGCCCCATTTCATCCGCAAAGGCTGCCAGCTGCGCATCCAGCTCGGCGTGCACCTGTGCGGTAAACCCTTCCGTAGGCCGCAACGCGCCAAGGATCAGCTCTTTCAACGGCAGTAACCTGCCATCTTTGCTGATGGCGGGTGCATCGGTCAGCGGTTTAAAATCGGTCAGCGTCAGGTGAATGCCGGCAAAGACGTCCCCATAACCCTGACATTCTTTCAGCTTTGCCGCCTCGTCCCGCCATTCCGGAAACAAAGTCATGCAGCCGGTGCCGGACAGGTTGCCCTTTGCGATCAGATGGCGAATGCCATCGCTGACGGCCGGTGACAGGCCATAATCATCAGCAACCAGAAACACCTTTACGTCCGCCATGCTCATGGCGTTTGTTTTTCAGCGGATTGCGCGGCCTTGTCCAGCGTCTTGATCTCGCCTGATCTATGCACGCGGCGCACCAGATAAAGCGGCCGATCCTTGGTTTCGGCAATGCCGACCCAGATATATTCGCCGAGCAGTCCAAGCAGCGCCAAATTGAAGCCGCCAAGCACCGACACCGCCACCATAAGGCTTGGATAACCGGGAACCGACACGCCGTAAAACAGCACTTCAAAGATGATCTTCAGGCCATAGAAAATGCCGCAAATACCAACCAGCGCACCAATGATCGACACCAGTCGCAAAGGCAGCGCCGAAAACGAGGTGATGCCCTCCAGTGACAAGGACAGCAAAGACAGGTTAGACCATTTGGTGGCACCGTGCTGGCGCTCGTCCGGCATGTAACCAATGGCCTTCTGGCGGAAGCCTGCCCAGGCGTATAGCCCCTTGTTGAAACGGCGACGGTCACGGATCTTCAGCATCGCCTCGACAACCGGGCGGCGCATGACGCGGAAATCGCCAGCATTTTCCGGCACGATAAAACGCTGGCGGAAATTGATCAGCCAGTAGAACAGATGAACGGCGGCCGCCTTTTTCATCGATTCCTGCAGACGGTCATCACGTACCGCATAAACGGCGTCGAGATTTTCGTCGGCCATCAGCTGTGAAATCATGTCGAGTGCGACGGTCCATGGGTGCTGCATGTCGGCATCCATGATCATCACAAGATCGCCCCTGCACTCTTCCAGACCGGCAAACACCGCAACTTCCTTGCCGAAGTTGCGGCTGAGTTCAACGATGCGCCAGGTGCCCGGCATTGACGTGATGTAGCGTGTCACGCTGTCATCGGTGCTGCCGTCATCGACCAGCACCACTTCGAGATCGAGATCGAATTTTTCACGCAATTCACCCGCCACCTTTTCAATGAAGGTCGTGAATGCCGGCACGTTATCCCGTTCATTCAAAAACGGTACGATGAGTGAAAAAAGAGCCATGCCCCGATCCCGTTACAAAATTCGCATTATCAGTTCTGCGGCTTGACCAGCCAGATCTGGATATCCCAGCTGCCCTTGCCGTTTATGCCGGTGACTTGAAGGTCCTGTGGCGCGGGCAACGGGCCAACCAGCTTGGTCGAGGCATCGGTGCACTTCGATTCGCCCTTGAAGCAAACCAGCACCAGACCTTTTTGACGCGCCAGCTCCGGTGTCAGGTAGCCCTTGGCATATTCCGCCGAGTTGCCATCCACGATCAGCGGTGCGTAACGCGAGTAAAAGGAGGTGCCATCGGCCAGACCACGGCTACCCGCGACATAAAAGCCCTTGGCACCGCCACTTTCCGTCAGCCACAGCTCATCGATGCGGTCGGACACGGCCTCCAGCGGCACACTGCGGAATGATTCAAACCCACCGTAGTTACGGTCCAACATAGCGATGACAGGCCCAGAAGCGATCATGCCCAACAGGTAGATGACGGCAACTGTCACGGCGCGTCCGATATTGCGCTGCAGCCACTGCTGCGGCACCAGAAGCGCAATCAGCACGGCAATTGGCGTGAAGATCGGTAGTACCCAGACGGCGCTCAGTTCTGCCTGTGCGGCAAAGCCCAGAATGATGGTGAGGATAAATGGCAGGATGCTGAAGGCCAGCAGCGCGCGGCCCTGAACGCTGTCTCTCAGGCGGGCAATATTGGCAGGCTGAAAGGCCGGGCCCTTTTCGCTTTTGTCATGACGCACCAAAAGCGCAACCAGCAAAGCGCCAATCGTATAAAGCGGCACGCCCACCACGAATTTCAGCGCCTTGATGAAAATATGCAGCCATTCGCCATCACCCTGCTCTGCGGCATAAACGATGGGCAGGAAATCATGTTCGAACAGCCAAAGAACATGGCCGGCAATGGTGACGAAAAACACCACCAGCACGGTGAGGCCAAAGGTGGACAGCAGCGCCGCACGGGCCTGCTTGTCGAAAGATGCATGCAGGAACAGCGCCAGCAGCACGACACCGGAGTGATATTTGGTCAGCATGGCAGCAGTCGCCAGCAGGCCAATCATTACGGCATCAACAATCCGGCGTCCTTCCAGGCCGCGCAGATAGAATACGAACAGCCAGGCCCAGATTGGCGTCATTGCCGAATTGGCGTTGTATTTGATGGCCAGGAACGACAGCGGCGGCATCAGCATGGCGCAAATAACCGCCATCAACTGCACATTGCCATCACCAAACCGGGCAGCAATGCGCCAGACGGCAGCAAAGGTCAGACCGCAATTGACGGCGGAAAACAGGAAATACGCCCAGTTCTCATGTGGGAAAACTGCAAACCATGCGGCCGTGGTCCAGCCGAAGAATGGCGGGTGCTTGTACGTGCCCCACTGCCACAGCGCGCCCCAGGCGTAGTTTTCAACCATGTCGCCATATTGGTCGAGGTTGAGCTTGGAGAATGCGGCATGCACGGTCAGCGCCAGAACGAACAGCAGAATGACGCCAACAATCGAGACTGTCTTTCCCTGAGCAAACGCAATTTTGTCCGAACGTTCCATGGCCGAATTCCCAACAGCGCGCCCTGCTTCAAGCGGCTTGATTTCATAACTTCACAAGGTCGAAGTCCCGATAGCACAACCAAAGGGGACAAGCATTACGCAGTTGTGCATTCCTGCGCTTTTACGCAGAAAATCAAGGCTGGATTACGTGCCAAAATCCGGCAACTTGTGACGTATTTCTCAAATCATCACACCATGCCATGAATGCAAAAAAGCCGCCCCGAAGGGCGGCTTTTTCAAAGTCAACTTCGCAGCGATTAGCGCGAGTAGAATTCGACCACGAGGTGTGGTTCCATGACGACTGGGTATGGAACGTCAGACAGAGCTGGTACGCGAGCAAACGTCGCAACCATCTTGTTGTGATCAACTTCGATGTAGTCAGGAACGTCACGCTCAGCGAGCGAAACAGCTTCCAGAACAACGGTCAGCTGCTTGGACTTCTGACGAACTTCAACAACGTCACCTGGCTTGCAACGGTAAGAACCAACGTTAACGCGAACGCCATTAACCGTGACGTGGCCATGGTTGATGAACTGACGCGATGCGAAAACGGTTGGAACGAACTTTGCGCGGTATACGATCGCGTCCAGACGGGACTCGAGCAGACCGATCAGGTTCTCGGAAGTGTCACCCTTGCGACGGTTAGCTTCGTCGTAAGTTGCACGGAACTGCTTTTCACGCAGTTCGCCGTAGTAGCCCTTGAGCTTCTGCTTGGCGCGCAGCTGCGTGCCGAAGTCGCTCATCTTGCCCTTGCGGCGCTGACCGTGCTGGCCAGGACCGTATTCGCGGCGGTTTACTGGGGACTTAGGACGACCCCAGATGTTTTCGCCCATGCGGCGGTCAATTTTATACTTAGACGATTCGCGCTTGCTCATCGTATTTCCTTCTCAACATATTATACCGGTTTGTTGCCAAACCGGATTAAGGAAACACGCCCTCCTCTGAGTTCTGTTGATGAACTCTGACAGGTCTCTCACATTTGCGAATGGAGAAGCCACGGGACATGTCGGTGATGTTGACTACCGAACGTCAGTTATTAAAACTGCAAGGTAGTCAACGAAACACACCGGGCTTTGCGGCCCGGCGTTGATGGGGCTTCTAGGTGGCCTTCATAAAATTGTCAACGAGAAAAAAAGTGCATCCCGCCCTTGAAAGCGCATTTTCCTGCACTATTTCGTTTCTCGTGATCAGGACTCGGGCCCCTCTGGCGTATTACCGGACAATACGTGATGTCGAGTCTCTTTAGGTTGGGGCCCACGTTTATTTCTGCCGCACGTTCCCCAGCCATATAGCCAACCTGTCCGGCAAAGGTTGACTGATGGACTTTCTGTTCTCGGATTTTCTCGGCACCCCCACATGGATGTGGGCGGTCTTCATTTCTCTCGTTCTTGGCCTTCTGGCCCTCGACCTTGGTGTTCTGCATAAGAATTCCAAGGAAATCGGCATTCGCGAAAGCATGCTGATGTCCACCTTCTATATTGCCATCGGTTTGGCCTTTGGTGGCTGGATCTGGTATCAGTCGGGCCAGCAGTCCGCGATGGAATATGTGACAGGCTTCGTGGTGGAAAAAAGCCTGGCGATGGACAACATCTTTATCATCGCCATGATCTTTTCCTATTTCGCCATTCCGCGCCAATACCAGCACCGCGTGCTGCTGTGGGGTATTCTGGGCGTGATCGTGCTGCGTGGCATCATGATTGCCGCTGGCGCTGCCATCGTCGAAAACTTCCACTGGGTGCTTTATCTCTTTGCGGCCTTCCTGGTGTTTACCGGTCTCAAGATGCTGTTTTCGGCCGATCATGATGAAAACGATCTCGACAACAACCGCATCCTGAAGTTCCTCAAGCGCCACCTGCCGCTGACCAACCGCCTGCATGGCGAAAAATTCTTCGTCAAGGAAGCCGACGAAAAGACCGGCAAGCTGAAAACCTTTGTCACCCCGCTGTTTCTGGCGCTGGTGATGGTGGAAATTGCCGACCTGATCTTTGCGGTTGATTCGATCCCGGCGATCTTCGCGATCACCACCGACCCGTTCATTGTCTACACGTCGAACATTTTCGCGATCCTTGGCCTGCGTGCACTCTACTTTGCACTGGCTGCCCTGATCCACCGCTTCGCGTATCTGAAATATGCGCTGGCTGCGGTTCTGGTGTTCGTTGGTTCGAAAATCTTCGTGGCTGACATGCTGGGTCTGGCAAAAATCCCGCCTGCCGTATCGCTTGGTGTGACCGTCGCAATTCTGGTGACCGGTGTTGTCGGTTCGCTGTTTGCCACACGCAAGCAAGCAAAGGCTGTCGAATAATGTCTCGCTTCACAACATCCCGAAACTCCACCATCCTCGGCACTACGCCGAGGATGGGCACCACCAGATGGCCGGGACACGCTGGCCACACACACCTCATGCCTTGTGCTTGTCACAGGCATCCAGTCGACGCGCGTCGGCGCGGCGGAAAGAACTCTTTTCAGCCCAAAGACTTGGGCTGGCCTGGATTCCTGTGACGAGCACAGGAATGAGGATCGCCCGGGGGGAATGCCAGCATTCAGAGCCGCCGACTTTGGCGATAATCATCGCCACCGTCATCCTCGGCCTTGTGCCGAGGATCTACAATGCCAGCGCTCTCTCAAGGTTCAGTACGAGTCCACTCGCCACGTTGCGACATATAGCAAACGACAGCAGATGGTTGGGACAAGCCCGACCATGATGCAAGGCGAGCGCCAGCTCACGTAATATATTGAGAAGCTGCAGCCTTATTCGGCTGCCAGCGTTGCCTCGTCATCAGCCGCATCCGCATCACCGGGTGCGGTTTTTGCATCAAGGTCCGGAAACGCCACGATACGCTTGCCGGAGAAATCGGCATGCACCACGACCAATTCCTTCTCCTCGAAATAACCGAGCAGACGGCGTGCACGGCGTGCAGAATGCGTGCCATAGGCGCGGGCAATACGGGCATCAGATGGGCAAGGCTCCTCGCCCAGCGCGGCTTTCACCAGCATCAGGAATACGCCCTGCAGATCGTCTGACACATTCTTTGAGAGATCTAGTGCCGTTTGCCAGTTCTCGCTTGCCGCCATTTCGGTATTAACGCCGGAACGGGTGATGGCCACCTGACGGCGGAATTCCGACAGCGCCATCGGCGTGCCGGGAATGCGGCGCATTCGGGCGCGCACCAGAAAATCCTGATAGAGCACCGCATCGGTGCGATAGGCCGACTGCGGATCATCCAGAATTTCGTAGAGAACGCCTGAAATCTTCTCTTCGCGCTCCTCCGGCGTCATGTCCGAGGCGCTGCTGCGCTGCGGCTGTTCGGAGGCTGGCGTGATCGCAGCCGGCGTCGAGCGGGATAGCTCTGCCAGAATGTCTGTTGTCGGGCGCGGTGCCGGTGGCGTGCGGCGCACAGGGGCGCGCGTAAATTCTTCCGGATCCGGCGTGAAGATCAGGTCTTCCACGTCCTGCGGCGCATCGGGCAGCGGCATCAGCTTGGGCGATGACGAACGGGCCGAGGTTTCCACAGCACCAATGACGATTGGCAGTGGGCGGCGCGACAGAGCCGGGCCAAGCGCCACGAAATTACCACGCTGCAAATCGCGGAACATTTCCGCCTGACGGCGGTCCATGCCGAGCAGGTCGGCTGCGCGTGCCATGTCGATATCAAGGAAAGTACGGCCCATCAGGAAGTTGGAGGCTTCCGCCGCCACGTTCTTGGCAAGTTTTGCCAGACGCTGCGTGGCGATAACGCCGGCCAGACCACGCTTACGGCCACGACACATCAGGTTGGTCATGGCGCCAAGCGACGCCTTGCGGGCATCTTCGGTTACTTCGCCAGCCACGGACGGCGCAAACATCTGCGCTTCGTCGACCACCACCAGCACCGGGTACCAGTATTCACGGTCGGCATCGAACATGCCGTTGAGGAATGCAGCTGCGGCCCGCATCTGCTGTTCGACATCAAGACCTTCAAGCGTCAGGACGCAGGATACGCGGTGTTGGCGAATACGGTTGGCAATACCGGCCAACTCACCTTCTGTGCGTTCGCCATCCACAACGATATGGCCGAACTTGTCGGCCAGCGTCACAAAGTCCCCTTCAGGGTCAATAATGACCTGCTGAACCCAGGGGGCGGATTGTTCCAGAAGCCTGCGCAGCAGATGCGACTTTCCGGAACCGGAATTGCCTTGCACCAGCAGACGCGTGGCGAGCAATTCCTCAATGTCGAGTTTGGCAGCCTGCCCACCCGATAGCGTTCCCATGTCGATGCCGACCTGCAATGCCCTAAAACCTTATACTGTCAAAAATTGATGTTGAATGCCGACTCCGAACGAGCAGCGAACCCTCCCCATAACAGAGATTTCAACGCAATGCTTCCTCGTGAAGGTAAAAATGCACAGGGAATATGCGCTGCCAACCCAATCTGGTGGAGAGAATCAAACGAACCGAATCATAGCGCCTTACGATATCAGATTGATAATCGTGCCGGTTGGCCAGCTAACGGGCGGTGTTGCGAGCCTCACCGTTCTGACGGATCGTTTTGCCACGGATTAACGTAAAATCGTTTTAAAAACAGAACGATAGGCAAACATTGCACGTCTTGGCTGTTTTGAAAGAAAATTCACCGGTACGGCGATTACGAAGTATTAAAGCCTTGCGGAACACATATGGAACATATAGTGTATGTTCTGCATTTGTTTCGATTTTCATCAACGGTTGGGGTGCGACTTCATGCTCACACGCAAACAGCAGGAACTGCTTCTTTTCATTCACGAAAGAATGAAGGAATCCGGTGTTCCTCCCTCATTTGATGAGATGAAGGATGCGCTTGATCTCGCCTCCAAATCCGGCATTCACCGGTTGATCACAGCGCTTGAAGAACGTGGCTTCATTCGCCGTCTGCCAAACCGGGCACGCGCACTGGAAGTCATCAAACTTCCAGAGGCCTATTCGCCAAGCCTCAAACCACAGCGTGGCTTCTCGCCGAGTGTGATTGAAGGCAGCCTTGGCAAACCAAAACCGGTTGTCGCCCCTGCGCCGGCCCCTGCCCCTGTCAGCGCCAATGATGGTGGCAGCTCGGTATCGGTGCCGATGATGGGACGGATCGCGGCTGGTGTGCCGATCTCTGCCATTCAGAACAACACACATGATGTATCCGTTCCGGCCGACATGCTGGGTTCTGGCGAACATTATGCACTGGAAGTGCGCGGTGACTCGATGATCGATGCCGGCATTTTTGACGGCGACACCGTCATCATCCGCAACGCCAAGACCGCCAATCCCGGTGACATCATCGTGGCGCTGGTCGATGATGAAGAAGCGACCTTGAAGCGTTTTCGTCGCAAGGGTGCATCGATTGCGCTTGAGGCGGCAAACCCGGCCTATGAAACCCGTATCTTTGGACCTGACCGCGTCAAGATCCAAGGCAAGCTGGTTGGACTGATCCGCAGATACCACTAAGCGGTCATCAAAAGATCCATATCACTGTCAGGTGACGCGCCAGCGCGTCATCGTTACTGTCGCCGGAAAACGCCCGACAAAACGGGCGTTCAACTCTCTTTAGCCTAGTGACTGTCCAGCAGTTGCGAGACATGCGGCGGTACTGCTGTTTCAAATGTCCTACTGCGCCAGTTGTAATAACGATGCATGGTCCATGGACGGTAGGAACCATAAATGGCAGCCGTCATCCTCTGTATTGGCAAATCCTGATTTGCGGCGGTAGTTGCCTCAGTTGAAAATGTGATCTCCAGCGATCCGGTGCGCCGCAATGTCTGGGCGCTGAGCAAAAAAGCGCCGGAGCGGCAGGTTTCAAAAGACGTGGGGCGCGTGGTGATAACCACAGTGCCGATGTTGCAGGCGAGACCAAGATATCTGTTGTCCAGCACGGAAATCACCACCTGCCCCTTTGCTGATCTGGCGATACACCAGCTGTCGCGCCGGCAGGTAAAGGCATCGGTTGCATTTGCAACGGCGGCAGACATCACCTGCCTTTCAGTCTGAATGGTGTCATCGTCCAGCATCGGCCGTCTGGATCGTGGTGACGCGGCATCGGTATTGCCTGTCGTTGTGTCATTGGCAGCGTCAGGCGGTGGTTCTGGGACCGGCAGTTCCGGCAGCATGACCGGGCGGATATATTTGTCAGGTAAAAACAAAGCCCGCGCCCATTGGTCATAGATAAAGCCGGATGGGCGTTGGCTGGTGCTGGCAACCTGATCCTTGCCAACCAGTGCCATCAGTTTTCCATCTTCAAAAACCACCAGATCGGCATTGTCCTGCTGCCGTGACAGCACAAACAGCGCAAGGCCTGCCAACAGGAACACAGCACTCGCCCAGGCAAGTCGGGTGCGAAACAGTGTCAGCGCCAATAGGCCAAGCGTTCCGGCGCCCAGAAACCATTGATGTTGTCGTCCGACGCCGGCATCGCCTCCCCATGAGGCCACATAGGTGGCAATATCAATTGTCATCGCCATGCCGTAACCCATGACGGTCAGAAACGGCCCGTCCAGCCCAAAGGGCATCAGCAACATGGCGATCAAGGCAAAGGGCATGACGATGAAAGACATCACCGGCATGGCGGCGAGATTTGCCGCCAGTCCATAGGTGGTGACACGGTGAAAATGCTCCATCGAATAGATGGCCGTGGAGATGCCGCCAATCAGCGAAGTCACGACAATACCGGCGCAGAAGCTGCCAAGGATGGACAGGCCCTTGAGGGCGATTGGCATATGTGTCGGTCGGAATGTTGCGCTGTCTTGTGCGGCACGGTGCCGTGTCCAGAAACCGTACGCGGCCACCAGCGCGATGGTTGCGGCAAAGGACATCTGGAAACTTGGCCCCATGACCTCCGACGGCGAAACGCAGATAATAATGATGGCGGAAATGGCAACATTTCTGAGGCTGATCGACGGGCGATCAAACAGCACGGCGATCAGCATGATCGACATCATCAGCCAAGCCCGTTCGGCCGACACTGCAAAACCGGAAATCAGGTAATAGGCCAGCGTCATGATAAGGGCGGCAAAGGCAGCGATCTTCTTGACCGGTCGCCTCTCAGCAAAACCCGGAAAACAGCTGAGTGCCGTGCGCAGGCCAACGAAGAATATGCCCGATGCCAGGGCCATGTTGAGGCCCGAGATGGCAACGATGTGGGCAAGGCCGGAAACACGCAGTGCTTCCATGGTGGTTTCTGATATCGCCCGCCGTTCATCGGTAATGATCGAGGCGGCAAAGGCGCCGGCGTCGCCGCCAATCGTGCTGCGGATGCGCTCGGCGATGGCGCTTCGCAATTGATAAAGTCCTGTATCAGTCACGCTGAGCCAGTGTCCGCGTTCCGCAATGCGGCGTTTGATCGCCTCGCTGACCGCCGGCTGTGGCGCACCATAAAAGAAACCGGTTGCACCTATGCCATTAAAATAGCCGGAAAAGGCAAAGTCATTCAGACCGGGCAAGGCCGGTCCTGAGGGTGGAGACAGGCGTGCGCGGCCGGTAATGCCCTGCCCGATCTCAATCGGCTGATGGCGACTTCTTGATAGTGCCGTGATCTTTTGCGGCGGGCGCGACAGCACAGGGTTTTCAGTTCCGGTGACCGATATAATGTAGCGCCAGTAACCGCGCGCATCCACCTCGCGCCGCTCGACAACTCCTGACACGACTGTGGTGACAGGCGTATCAATGATGACGGTATCCTGCCGCCAGCTTTCCAATTGCGCCAGCAGCATGCCTGCCAGACACAGCGCAACAAGGTTAAGCAATCCTGCCAGTTGTGCCGCGCGGTACCGCAGGGTGAGCGCCAGTGTGCCGGCTAAACAAAAGCCGCCAGCAAGCAGGTAGGGTGACGGTGTCTGAAGGCTTGAAAACCAGATGATGGCACCGACTGCCAGAAAAACCGGAATGCAAAGAAAGCCGTGGCCATAAGCCTTCTCGATGTGCAGCATGCGCGACAGCGACGATATCCGGCCGGATAAATTCCCTGCCGTTGCAGACTGTTCATAAACCTCTGCTACCCCGCCCTGATATCGTTGCAGAGCAAAGGAATCACCCTCACCGGGGAGATCCAGTCTCAACGGTTCCTGCTGTCGCAATTCTTGCGATGGTCTTACAGTCAAACCCGCAGCTCCCCCGCCGGACAGGGGGTAATTTGCAACCGGCACAACAACAATGCAACCACTTATATTTTAAGGAAGCATTGACCTAATATGAAACAGTCAAACGCCAAAAGCCTAGTTTTTGGCACAAGTTGATACCGCAACGCACAATTTGCCTTTTGGATAGCTTGGCATATGGCGCAGGATCAGATAGCTATCCTGAACGCTTAACGCCTAGATGCCTCACGGCATCCAAAACGCATGTTCTCGGAGGATTATGATGACGGAAAAAAGCGCTTCTATTACGCTCGGCGACAAGACAGTAGAACTTCCCATTCGAGAGGGAGCGATAGGCCCAGACGTCATCGACATCGCTGCTTTGTACAAGCACACCGGCAATTTCACCTACGATCCCGGCTTCACATCAACTGCATCTTGCGAATCCAAGATCACCTATATCGATGGTGACGAAGGCGTCCTTCTGCACCGTGGTTACCCGATCGAGCAGCTTGCCGAAAAGGGCGATTTCCTTGAAACCTGCTACCTGCTTCTATACGGCGATCTGCCAACAGCAGAACAGAAAAAGGATTTTGACAACCGCGTAACGCGCCACACCATGGTGCATGAGCAGATGACGAAGTTCTTCAGCGGTTACCGCCGTGACGCGCATCCGATGGCTGTGATGGTTGGTACCGTTGGCGCCCTGTCTGCCTTCTACCACGACTCGACCGACATTACCGATCCGCACCAGCGCATGGTCGCAAGTCTTCGCATGATCGCCAAGATGCCGACAATCGCGGCAATGGCTTACAAGTACCACGTCGGTCAGCCATTTGTTTACCCGAAGAACGACCTCGACTACGCGTCGAACTTCCTCAACATGTGCTTTGCCGTTCCATGCGAAGAGTACAAGGTGAACCCGGTTCTGGCCCGCGCCATGGACCGTATCTTCATCCTGCATGCTGACCATGAGCAGAACGCTTCCACCTCGACCGTTCGTCTGGCCGGTTCTTCCGGTGCAAACCCGTTCGCCTGTATCGCAGCTGGCATTGCCTGCCTTTGGGGCCCTGCCCATGGCGGCGCCAACGAAGCAGCGCTCAACATGCTCAACGAAATCGGCTCTGTTGACCGCATTCCTGAGTATATTGCCCGGGCCAAGGACAAGAACGATCCGTTCCGTCTGATGGGCTTTGGTCACCGCGTGTACAAGAACTACGACCCACGCGCCAAGATCATGCAGAAGACCATGTATGAAGTGCTCGAAGCAACGGGCAACGGCGACGACCCGATCATGCAGGTTGCTCTTGAGCTTGAAAAGATCGCCCTGTCCGATCCGTACTTCGTCGAAAAGAAGCTGTACCCGAACGTCGACTTCTACTCCGGCATCACGCTGAAGGCTCTCGGCTTCCCCACAACCATGTTCACGGTTCTGTTTGCTCTGGCACGTACCGTCGGCTGGATTGCCCAGTGGAACGAAATGATCGAAGATCCGCAGCAGCGTATCGGCCGTCCGCGCCAGCTTTACACCGGCGCACCACAGCGCGATTACGTACCAGTCTCCAAGCGTTGATTGGTTAGTGAATGACAAAAAACACCGGCGCTCTCGCCGGTGTTTTTTTATGCGCGGGATTCCGGGGAGTGTGTGGTGGGAGTGGGAGCGGCCGACATTTCCCTGGCGTCATCCTCGCCCTTGGCGAGTATCTAACCACGCCAACCGCATCAGTTTCGCTCAATGATAGGTGATTGGATCCTCGGGAAAGGTCCTGACATGACGGAAGAGTGCGGAGACACCGATCGCCCCAACCGCCCCTTGTAACTTCCCATTTCCGCCATTTAGCGCTGTAATGCCAAATGCGGTGACGGATGAAAGACCGCAACGCCCTAGGGCTTTGAAGCCCGTGAATGAGCTTGGGTCTTCATCCGTCGTTCCATCGAACCCGAACAGTCGCCAGGGCCGCTTGCTGATGCGAAGCCCGATTAGGCAAGGATGGGATAAGATGGATATCATTGCTGGAATAGACGTCTCGAAAGCCCGGC
>NZ_JACVAB010000008.1 GCF_014851585.1 Agrobacterium sp. AGB01 | reverse complement strand
GCTGTACAAGTTCGTCGATGCCTTGATCATTGTTATCGACGCTAAGGGTTATACCGGACGGTGCAATTGCAACGTCGAGCCGGGCTTTCGAGACGTCTATTCCAGCAATGATATCCATCTTATCCCACCTTGCCTAATCGGGCTTCGCATCAGCAAGCGGCCCTGGCGACTGTTCGGGTTCGATGGAACGACGGATGAAGACCCAAGCTCATTCACGGGCTTCAAAGCCCTAGGGAGTTGCGGTCTTTCATCCGTCACCGCATTTGGCATTACAGCGCTAAATGGCGGAAATGGGAAGTTACAAGGGAGGTCGAGGCTACCCACCCCAAAGACAGGGTGTGCCGCATGTCCAACGCACCACCTACACCATTGAAACCCCGTTAAGATTTGCCTTTTAGTCTGTGCCGCATCCATCACGCGCGGATCAAAAACGGGGGGCAACAATGCTGACAAGACGATCACTGCTCAGACAGGGTTTGGCCTCCAGCATGGCCTCCGGCATGGTATTATCACTGCCTGCCATCTCCCGCGCCGCCGTACCGGACACCGACGTGACCTTCCTTGTGGTCAATGACATCCATGCCTGCCAGATTGGCGATAGCCTCAGCCCCGGTTGCGCGGCGCAAGGCAAGACCGATGAAAATCTTCTGCGCCATATCCGTGGCCTTAACGGCATAGACCAACACAACTGGCCGCAGGACATTTTGGGCAAACCAAGCGGTTTAATCTCTGCGGGCCAGCCGATCGCCGCACCGCGCGGCGTCATTGTCTGCGGCGATGCCACCGATGATGGCGGCGGTCAGATGCCGGATCTTGGCGAGGGCACGCAACTGCTGCAATTTTCCAAACGTTACCGTCAGGGCGACGGGCCGGATCGCATTCGTTACCCGGTCTATGTTGGGCTGGGCAATCACGACCTCGATCAGGACGACCGCCCGCCGCAAATCGACTGGTACCGCGATGAGTTGCGCGACTATGTGCGCATGAACCACAAGCCGAGCATCTTTGCGACACCTGAGGTTCCCGCCGATAATTACGATTCCGCCTCCAACAATTATTCCTGGAACTGGGGTGGCCTGCATCTGGTGCAGGCCCAGCGTTACGGTGGAGATACCGACAAGGGCACCGCCAGCAGCCTGGCATGGTTGAAACATGACCTCGCCACCTATGCCGCAGATGGCCGGCCGGTGGTGCTGTTCCAGCATTATGGTTGGGATCCGTTTTCGCTTGAGCATTGGGACCCGGTAAAAAGCACCTTCACGCCTGAAGGTTCTGGCCCGCCGCACTGGTGGGGTGAAGAACGGCGTCAGGCGCTGATGGATACGCTGGCCGGTTACAATGTCATCGGCATCTTCCACGGTCATGAGCATGATACGCCGATGGCATACAAGGTTGGCGCTTATGATGTGTTCAAGGCCAAGGCCGCATTCATGGGCGGTTTTTGCCTGGTGCGCGTTACCAATACCCGTATGGACGTCGCCATCGGGCAGGTTGCCAGCAATGGTGATACCTTGTCGTTCGACGTCGGGTTTTCAAAGGCGTTGGGTTAGGCAAACTAGGCCTGACAGCTTTCGGTATTGCACGAGACGCTCACTGAATGGCTGCAACGGTTGCCCCGAACTTCCTCATACCTCGTGCTTGTCACAGGTATCCAGTCGACGCGCGTCTGCGCGGCGAAAGAGTCTTCTCATCCCCAAGACTGGGGCCGGGCCTGGATCTCTGTGACGAGCACAGAGATGAGGGAAGCCGTGGTCTACGCTCGGTGCCCCTACCTCTACCCTTGTGGGAGAGGAAAAAAAATCATGGCCTTAGCAACGCTAAGTCATAGATTTTTCAGGTGAGGGGTTATGTGCTTGCTCATCGTCAGTTGTTTTACACCAACAGCCCCAACACCCACCCTCTTTCCTGTGCCTGTCACAGGAATCCAGTCGTCGCGCGTCTGCGCGGCGTGAAGAGTCTTCTCATCCCCAAGACTGGGGCTGGGCCTGGATCTCTGTGACGAGCACAGAGATGAGGGAAGCCGTGGTCGACGCTCGGCGCGCCTACCTCTACCCTTGTGGGAGAGGAAGAAAAATCATGGTCTTAGCTTGCTAAGTCATAGATTTTTCAGGTGAGGGGTTGGTGTACTTGCTCATCGTCAGTTGTTTGACGCGAACAGCCCCAACAAACTCTCCTCATACCTGTGCTTGTCACAGGTATCCAGTCGACGCGCGTCTGCGCGGCAGAAAGGGTATTTCATCCCCAAGACTGGGAATGACTGGACTCCTGTAACGAGTACAGGAGTGAGGGAGGTCGGGGTTATCCACCGAACTACATCGATGGCGTCACGGTTGGAGCATCACACCCCCCATCAATCCGCCCATTCCTGATCGGCGGTGAACACGATTGTCAGCCAGCGATCGGGGCCCTCATCGCCAATGCGGGCGCCGATTTCGTCGCGTATCGCATCCCACTCGCTCAAACTTTTGGCCGGCAGGGTCTTCGGCGCAATAAAAAACAGCTCGATCTGCTTGGCGCGGCCCACCTTGGCAACATAGGCGCGGTGCGCGGTAAAGCCGTATTTCGCCACGATTTCCCTGGCAATCACATCCACGCCGTCACGCAGTTCCGTAGGGGCGACCAGCAGAATATCGGCCACCGCCTGGCGCACATTGGCAATGGGTGTGGGCAAAATGAACACGCAGGCCAGCGCTAGCACAGCCGGGTCAACGTAAGGGGAAAGCCACGCAAACTGCGTGCCTTCAATGGCGTAACCGACCAAAAAGGCCACCAAAAGCGCTGCGGTCAAACCCGCCGTCATGAACCACGCCTTGGCGTCCAGATCCACAAAGCCGGATTTAACCTCGCCATTGGCCCGCCGCAGGAAGAAACCGGCACTCAGCGCCACCACGGTTGCCACGGAGGCAAATATCATCGCTGGCCCGAAATCGACCACCCGGCCACCGTCAAGAATGCTTGAAATCGCACCCACCAGCGCCACACCGGCGGCACCCATCAACAGGCTGCCATTCAGGCCCAGAACCATCGGTTCCAGATGCCAGAACCCGACCGAAAACCGGTCCATGAACTTGCTCTTTTGGCCGCTTGCGGGCGATGGGGCGGCGGACGCCGTGATCAACCGCGCAACCAGCAGCGAAATGACCGTCATGAAGGCATCGGTCAGCGCGTAAACGCCGTCAAACATGATGGCGGCCGACCCGGAGGTGAAACCGATGATAATGCCGAAGGCGGCCATCATCACCGTAAGGCCAATGGAGAGTTTAAGCAGGGATTGTTCGTTCATGATATCTATTCCGTAAGGGCCAGATCGGCACTGTCAGCCCCAAGCGGCACGTCACCATGGTGGGACAGGCGGGATATGCCGGCAACCAGCACATCAACCGTGGTGCTGAAGACAGAATCTGGCGGTATTTCTGATAAAAAGGGCGCAATGCGCCGTGTGGCAGGGTAGTCTTGTTCATCCAGCTGCAAAAAGGCCTGCGCGTCCTCACCGGCCACCCGGCCCATGAAGCCGGATATTTCTGCCGTGATCAGCCCGATGATCGACGCATACCAGCCAAGCCCGATGGGCAGCGCCATTTCAGGCGCCAGTCCGGCCTCCTGCAACGCGCTCTGCACCGTTTCAATGTGCCGGTATTCGGCAGAACCGGATGAAAGAAAGCGCGACATGGACTGGAATGTCTGCGGGTGGGCCAGCGCAACCCGGCGATATTCAAAGGCAATGTGGCGCAGCCGGTCTTGCCAGGGCAAATCCGGTTCTGGTGGTTCAAGCCGCGCCACCAGCTGGTCGGAAAGCGCGCGCAACAACCCGTCCTTGGACTTGCAGTGGTAGAGAATTGTCATTGGGTCGCAGCCCAGCGCATCTGCCAGTTTGCGCAGGCTGAACTGGCGTTCGCCAACGCTTTCCATAAGCACTGCCGCCGTCTCTATGATCTGCGCCCGCGTCAACATCTGGCACCTCTGTCCGTTGTCCCGATCTTCTTCTACGGTGTAGAGTTCTACAGTGTAGAATAAGAAAAATCAACGCCTTGGGCCTGCTGTGCGGCGTATCAGGGCGTGTATTCGCCACAAAAAATACGCTCGCTTCAAATTGTAACGATTTGTTTTTGCAACGTTTAAAGGCTGGTTTGTTATCTCCCCATCAAGGCAAATGGGGGTTTTGAAATGTCGAGAGAAGCAAGCAATGCAGTGGGTGCTGGCGCGGTTATGAGTGCGGGCATTGCCACAGGTGTGGTCGGTGGCGCATCGGCCGCTGGCGGCATCATGAACATCGTCCGCAAGGTCGTTATCGCCGGCGATCAGGGCTGGGACCGCGACGGAATTTTTATCTGTTCGAAGTTTGCGTTCAACTTCCGCACCCAGCGGGTGTTTGACGGCAAGGAAATGCACGCCTTTGAAGACATCACCAGCTACAGCTGGGACGAGCACATCATCAAAATCAGCATTCGCGGCCGTATCGAACCAAAGGCCATCAATGTCGGCATGCCGGAACGCTGCCAGATGATTGCCAAGATATTGGAAGATATCTGGGCTGGCGTGTCTTACGAGCCGGAAAAGAAGCGCCTGTTGCCAACCTTCCGCAAGCGCGTGCACCGGGTCAAAATCCGCACGGCCTTCCGTTATGCCATCCGCAGTTTCTTCCTTGGCATCTTTTTTGGCATTCCCATTACCGGTGAAATGGGCCTCCATGGCGATCCACGCTTCTTCGGGGTGCTGTGGTTCATGGCCGGCGTTTTTGCGCTGTCTGTCGCATGGCGCAAGTTCAAGCCGGTGAAAGAACCGGTCTGGCAACCCGCCATCTGATAGAGCCACGACACTACTGGGCGGGGATAACGTGGAGTGGTTGGTTGCCGCAACCGACCCTCATTCCTGTGCCTGTCACAGGAATCCAGTGCCGCGCGTCTGCGCGGCGAAAGAGTCTTTCTCAGCCCAAAGACTTGGGCTGGCCTGGATCTCTGTGACATCCCTCGGGCAAGCCCGAGGACAGAGATGAGGGAGGCCGTGGTCTACGCTCGGCACCCCTACCTCTACCCCTGTGGGAGAGGAAGAAAAATCATGGTCTTGGCATGCCAAGTCATAGATTTTTCATGTGAGGGGTCATTCTATCCGACAACGCTTATTGTTTGGCTCCAACAGCCATCCCAACCGATCCTCATTCCTGTGCCTGTCACAGGAATCCAGCCGACGCGCGTCTGCACGGCGAAAGAGTCTTCTCATCCCCAAGACTGGGTATGGGCCTGGATCTCTGTGACATCCCTCGGGCAAGCCCGAGGACAGAGAAGTGGATGCCGTGCCACTTGGCACCTCTACCTCTACCCTTGTGGGAGAGGAAGAAAAATCATGGTCTTGGCTTGCCAAGTCATAGATTTTTCAGGTGAGAGGTTCTTTTTGTCCGCATGCTCGTCACTCGCGCGCCGTCATACTTGGGCCTGTCCCAAGTATCTAACCACCTCTCGTGAAACGAAACATATCTTGCTGGCAGTGTTAAATCCACACTGTCGCGGCGCACATAATGTGGAAAATTTATACGCAATCAGGACTTCTCCCTTCGGCTTAGTCCCATCGTTTCTCAACATACATCATGGCCACGTCGGCATTGTATTTGCCTTGGCCTATCCAACCACCCACATCCACAGTCAGCACGCTGTCGTCGTCAAAATACAATGTCATGAATTTTGCGCGATCACTTGCTTGGAAACCAGCAAGGTTGGTTTCAGTTTCTTTGGATTCTGCGCACGTTTTAATCTCTGCCACGAGGTCGCTGAGATACATATCTTGCGCATTTATAACGCGCTCCTCATCTCCTCCGGAGGGAAGTTCAATTCCATATTCACACACATATTCCAGCATATTCAGGTCGTTTTCCGTCCAGCGCACAAAGCATTTTGGGAAGCCAAACACCGCACTCGCTGAAACGGTTACATTGTCCGTCACCGGCTGTGGGTCCTTATTCAATTTCACCAATGTGGCACGGGCGGAGTTGATATCATCACACACCTCGCTGGCTTCAACTGGTGCAGCCAGCAAAAGTGACATGAAAAGGCAAAAGCAGGTCTTAAAGGTTGCTTGAGAAGACATCGTCATTGCGCGGTTTGCTCCTGAACCCATTCCGCAAAAGTGCCGGAATGTTTGGCGTCATAGATCACTGACTTGCCCTTGAATTTGAATTCGTCGCCGTCCTGCAACGCCGTAAAATCAAGGCATTTTCCATCGATATCCGTGTAAACCACCCTTGGGCCAAGCATGCAGCTTGGAAAGACCTTTTCACCCTCGGCGCGCGTCGCTACCGGACGTGCATTCAGGTCTTTTGCTCGCATCCATGCGGTATAATCCGGTTCCCAGGTTGTATAGGATCTGGCTTTCGATGCGCCCATTTCATCCAGTGTGTCCATGATCCACTCGCGGTGATAAGACACATGAAAAAAGGAAAGCGCATTGGAACATAGCGGAATATTGCTTTCCTTTTTCCAAAATTTCAGCGCCTCTTTCATGTCGTCTGGAAGCTTTCCGTAGCCATCTGCGGATGACTGAATTCCCAGCAAATAATGGACACGCAGGCCGGAAACCTCCTGACTTGGACCTACTACGGTCACTGGGCTTCCCGAGTCTCCCATGCATATCAGGGCCGTTTTCGGGACCAGGGTGCTCATCATGAAATGGTCCAATCCATCCGCCTTTTTAGGTCTGGCCATCTCGGCAAACCACATTTCGTTGATTGGTTTGTAAATCGCATCCCGGGCATGGCCGAAAACGTAATATTTCGGCGCATCCGCACGTTCCAAAGTTGCGTCCCACTCCGGCGGAGCGATCGTGACCGGCTTGGCATAATCCGATGGTTTTTCAAGCTGGATCAGCGCCAGGTCGTGATACCGGTTGGCCTCGCTTCTCGTGAAACTGGAATACATCGGTTCGGGATAGCCGCCATTATACAGCGGATGAACCACCCATTTTTTCGCGTCAATCGTATCAACCTTAACCGGGGCCGCGCTTTTGAGAAATTTGACCAACACATGCCGCGCCTTCGATACGCAGTGCCCGGCTGTGATGATGATATCAGGGGCAATGGCGGCCCCAAGACATTGGCTGAACTGCGGGTCTCCCTTGTTTTTATAGGCCTGGATCGACACGACAAAACCGGATGCGTTGCCAAGCGGATCTTGCGACACATTGATGCCGTCAACCATCGCACCGGCCGGCTGTGGCACAAACAGTAGTGACGCTGCCATCAGCATCGCGCTCAAAAACGTGAGGGCATTCCATGCCCGCAAGCCGGTACTCTGCGTGTTGTCCATCGTTCCCCAAAATCCCCCGGCGTCTGTAAAGGGTGGATGCCCGCTAACCCAACGCCGCTGCTGTAGCATAAACCGGGACGGCAACACCAACCTCCCCAATTTGGGTGAGAGGTTTTGGGTTTTTTTGGTGAAAATGACGGCGGGTCGGGGCTGCAATATTGCTCCACGCGACCCTCTTTCCTGTGCTCGTCACAGGAATCCAGGCCAGTCCAAGTCCTTGGGCGGAAAGACCTTCTTCCGTCGCGCAGACGCGATGCGCTGGGTCTCTGTGACAAGCACAGATAAGAGGGGAGAATGTTGCAGCCGCGTCTTTTCATCACGACCGTTTCAATCCACCGTCATACTTGGGCTTGTCCCAAGTATCTAACCACATCTCGTCAAACGAAACGAATGCGGTTGGCGTGGTTAGATCCTCGCCACAGGGCCGAGGATGACGTCGAGGAAATGGTTGTCGCAGAATTCGAATGGCACCCCTACCTCTACCCTTGTGGGAGAGGAAGAAAAATCATGATCTTAGCTTGCTAAGTCATAGATTTTTCAGGTGAGGGGTTCTGTGCTGCGAACCCGGCCGTCTCTCTGTCGTCATACTTGGGCTTGTCCCAAGTATCTAACCACATCTCGTCAACCGCAACATGTCTGGCTGGCGTGGTTAGATCCTCGCCACAGGGGCGAGGATGACGTCGGGAGAATGGTTGGATTGGTGCAAAACAATCTCTTAAAGCTGCTTCTTCCATGCGCGCCGCCATTTACTACATACGATGACAGCCACCCCACGCGACCCTCTTTCCTGTGCTCGTCACAGGAATCCAGGCCAGTCCAAGTCCTTGGACTGAAAGGACTTCTTCCGTCGCGCAGACGCTGGCGTGGTTAGATCCTCGCCACAGGGGCGAGGATGACGTGGGGAGTTTGTCGGGTCCAGTGACAAGCCCGTGCCCAGAAAAGAAAAAGCCCAAAGCACCTCATCAAAACCAACCGACGCGTGAAAACCGGGCAGGGCGGGGCATGCCATACAGCAAATAAAACCCCGGCCAATCGACAAGGCCGGGGTTACACCTGCTGAAACATCACACCTAAAAACCCCTCACAATATACAGTGCGTCACTACCATTTGTTATGGATGATAAACAACTACAGTTTTGTGAAGTGGTTAAACAACAAGGTTAAGTCGCCGAACATAAAATTACGGTGATAAGATGTATTCCGTCATCTCAAATTTAGATCACAACACAACGCAATGTTGCATGAATGATACTTACAGGATTTTTTAGAAAACGTATTTTGTATAATGAATATTCGTCAGATATCTATGTGTTGCGACAAATTCATAATGATGGAAGTAAAAGTATCCGTTTTTACTGATTTGTTGCATGAAGAAGAGCGCATATCTACATGCGAAAACAAGAAATTTCGAGCATTGTTGCAGGTTGAACTGGCGTAACCATCCTTGGCATTGGGAACTTTGAAATGGTGAAGCATCTCGTTACGGCATTTATCTTCACAGGCACTGCTCTTTGCTCAATTGATATCGCATACGCTGCAGACGAAAGCGAATATTTGGATTTGGGCGGTCTTGGCCGTGATTATTCCTACGCCTGGGACGTCAGTGCCGACGGGCAGTTTATCACTGGATATCACACCACCATATCCGGTCCCACTCGAGCGTATCGGTGGTCTTCGACATCAGGCACGCAGGACCTCGGTGATTTAGGCGGCACCAATTCCTACGCCTATGGAGTAAGTGCCGACGGTTCGGTCGTGGTGGGATACTCTACGCTTCCCGGCAACACTGTGTATCACGCATTTCGGTGGACAGAGGTCGACAACATAATGCAAGACCTTGGCACGCTCGGTGGAACGACATCATCCGCCACCGGCGTCAGTGATGACGGGAGCGTGGTGACCGGTTCCTCGACAATTACTGGCAACACTGCAAATCATGCCTTTCGCTGGACCTCAAACAACAATCAGATGCAGGACCTGGGCACTCTCGGTGGTACGCGATCATTTGGCGAGGGCGTCAGCGGTGATGGCTCAACAGTTGTCGGTCGGTCTGATACCGCTGGGGACGCTGCAACACTCGCATTCCGATGGACATTGATCGACAACACGATGCACGATTTGGGAACACTGGGCGGTACGAACTCCAACGCTCTTGGCGTTAACAGTGACGGAACCGTGGTTGTGGGAAACAGCCTTATTGGTGGCGATAGTGAGCAACACGCCTTCCGATGGGCGGCATCTGATGGTGTCATGCGGGATATTGGCACTCTTGGCGGCATTTCATCAAACGCAAGGGACGTTAGTGCGGATGGTTCTGTTGTGGTGGGCTCATCTACTGTCAGTGGTCTCGGTCCGAACCGTGCCTTTCGTTGGACCGAAGCCACCGGCATGATTTCTGTCGTCGATTGGCTGCGTGCCCACGGAGCGACCGTTGCATCCGACAACACCGATATTGCCTATGGCGTCAGCGCGGACGGAAATGTCGTTGTTGGCATAACCCATTCAAGTACATCATTCATCGCCCGCGTGAGCTCTCTCGGGTCCGGCATCATCGACGTCAACGAGTTTTACGCCTCGCTGGCCAACAAACCCTCCGCCAATGTCGGCATTAACTATGCAGGCACGGTTCTCAACGGTGCGCATGGCGAGCCGATGCGCAATCTGCTCGATGTCGGCCAGCAGTCGATCTGGGTGACGTCCGACATTGGTTATGACAATGGCTCCGCCAGCGATGGCGCATTTGGACTTGCCGACTTCGGTTACGGCCTTGGCCTTGAGGGTGGCGCAACAGCCCGGTTTGCCTTTGGCGGTCTCTACACTGATCAGGATATTGATGCCGGTGGCAACTTCATCAACAAGGGCTTTTATATCGCACCGGAAGTGACGCTTCCGGTCGTTGGCAATCTCTACGCCACGGTCGGCGCTTATTACGCACCGGGCAAATTGTCGGTCACGCGCGGTTATCTCAATGGCGGCGCCATGGATTATTCGATGGGCGAAGCCGACCTTGATACCTGGGGTGCAAAGCTGCGGTTTGATTGGCTGAATGCCGCAACCGTTAGTGACTGGAACCTGACACCATATGCCAGCCTGACCTATGCCCATGCAAAGCTCGATGCTTACACAGAAATCGGCGGTGGTTTCCCGGCCAGTTTCAATTCAACCAGCGACCACAGCACGGTTGTCCGTGCCGGTGTGGATGGCGTGCATGCATTGAACAATGACATTCGCCTGCTGGCCCGTGCCGAAGCGGCCTATCGGTTTGAAGATGAAACCGCCGCTACCAGCGGCACCATCACCGGCCTTTCTGGATTCAGTTTTGAGGGGCAGGATACCAACCAGTTCTGGCTGCGCGGTGGTTTGGGCGCAGAAATGGATGTGGCCGGCGGCACAGCCTCACTCAATGTCAACGTCACCACGCAGGGCGATGACCCAACCGTGTGGGTTCGCTCCGGCTGGAAAGTGACGTTCTGAGCTTTGGGTCCTGCAGCAAGGCGGGTGATGTCGGCGCCAGCGCCTTGGAGCGAACAGCCGGCGGCGGCATTTTTGTGCCTATTGTAAACAGCACGGCGCTTGCAACGGCCATACCTGCAAACAGCAGGAACATGGCCGGGCCACCCAGCATGCCTAGAAGCGCACCGCCCAGTGTTGGCCCGACAAAATTGCCGACAGTGGAAAAGGAATGCGCGCCGAAGTAACTGCCTCTGTTGCGGTCGTTGGAAATGCCGTCCACCAGCATGTATTCCGATGGCACCACCAGAATTTCGCCAATCGTGAAGATGACGATTGAAATGGCAAAGGCCCAGAATTCACCCGATAGCAGATAACCGATTTCACCGGCGCAAAAGAACATGCAGCCGATGACGAGTGCACGAAGCGCGCCGATGCGTTCAATGAACCGGCGGGCAAAGGGATTACCAACAAGCACCACAACGCCGTTGATCGACAGCATATAGGCAAAGATCTCGACCCCGCCTTCAAAATTCGCGGCAAGATAGGGCGCTAGCGTTGCCGAAAACTGCCCGTAAACTGCAATCAGCAACGTGCCGCCACCAATAAAAAATGCCAGTCGTGGATCGCGCGCCGCGGTTTTTACCGTCTCAAACAGCGAGATCGATGCGGTCTGCTGATCGGTCCTTGACGTCGTCATGACAGGTGTCTTGTAGAGGTGCAGCGCCAGCGCAAATAGCGCATACATTGCCCCGGCAATCACGAACAGAAATGTCGAGGCTGCACCGGCAGCAATGCCGATCAGCGGGCCAACCGCCCAGCCGACATTGGCGGCCGTGTACCGCCAGGAGAAATATTTCAGCCGTTGTGGCTCGGGGCAGGCATCGCTCATCATGGCGCGGGAAATCGGCTCATAAACCGCAACCGCAACAGCGCCGCCAATCTGCGCCACACAAAAGGCCAGCACCGTTTCTGCCGTGCCCATGCCCACCAGCGCCAGCGCCATTGAAATGAGGGTAATGGTCATGATGGTCTTGCGCCCGACCTTGTCGGACATTGCCCCGGCAAACGGTGCCGTCAATGCGCCAACCAGCGGACCGGCCCCCAGAATGGCACCGATGACGGCCGGGCCAAGCCCAAAGGATTGTTGCAGCTTGATGGCCAGAAACGACAGCGTCATGGCGCGCGCCACCGCCACCAGACCGGAACCGGCAATCAGAAACAGAATATAGTTGCGTTGGTGGTTGCTCATCTAAAGCCCGGTCTTGCCCTGTATGTCCTGGATACCAGCAGACTGAGGCGGCAGTCATTCGCCCCATTGCTGTTGGCGTCATGAATACAGGGTTTTAGGAAAGCCGCAATCAGTGCTTTTCGCTGCTCTGTCTGACATGAAAAACAACACGGACATGGGGTAAGATTGCTGCTACCTATGCCGTGCATGAACCCCCAAGATGAGGCCCGTGATGACAATTCGAAACATCTGCGTTTACGGTGCAGGCGCGCTGGGTGGCGCGTTTGCCGCAACCATTGCCAACACAATCGGTGATCAGGTCAAGGTTACGGTCATTGCCCGTGGCGCGCAGCTTGCCGCGATAAAAGCCCAAGGCCTGACGATTGAAAAGGCTGGCGTCGAGACAGTCACGGCACGGGTTGATGCCACGGACGATCCCTTTGAACTGCCGCCACAGGACCTTGTCATCACCGGCCTCAAGGGCCATCAACTGGCGGATGCCGCCAAGGGCATTGCAGCGCTGCTGCATGAAAAGACCCGCGTCATCAACATTCTGAACGGCATTCCATGGTGGTATTTCCATGGCGATGAGCACAGCCGCTTTGCAGAACGGCAACTGCCGGAATTGGACCCGGACGGGCAGTTGTGGAGCCTTGTTGGCCCGCAGCGGGTCATCGGTTGCGTGGCCTATCAAGGGGCGGAAGTCATTGAGCCCGGCACCACGCGGCTGTCCGGCAATGGACGGTTTTTCCTCGGTGAACCGTCCGGTGACATGTCTGCTGATCTGAATGATATCTCGGCCTTGCTGACATCGGCCGGTCTCAACATTTTGCCGACGGCAAGAATTCGCGACGAGATCTGGCTGAAGCTGACCAACAACGCCGCCTTTAACCCGATCAGCGCTTTGACCCGCTCGCGCATGGACGCCATCATGGCCAACCCACACACCGCAGCGCAGGTACGCAATGTCATGAGCGAAACCAAAAACGTTGGCGAAGCATTTGGCGCGACGTTTGCAAAAAGCCTTGATGAACTGGTTGACCGACCCGGCGGTTACGACCCGGTGCGCACATCGATGTTGCAGGATTGTCTGGCCGGAAAACAGCTGGAAATCATGCCGCTGACCGGCATGGTCGCGACGCTGGGCAAGCTGGCCGGTGTGCCAACACCCACCTGCGAAACCATTCTGGCGCTGACCTTGCAGCTCGATCAGGCAAACCGGGACGGGCAGGGCTGATCGCCCCTCGTTAGAACAAGACAAGAGCGGCCATCAGCGTGACGGATGCCGCTCTTGCGCCCTGGTTCAGACACACGCAGGCGTGTTGGCCCGCTCGTCACCTTCACTCTCCTGAAGCTTTTTGCCCCAGTCCCGCATGGTGATGAGAATGGGCGCAAGCGACACGCCAAGCGGCGTCAGCTCATATTCCACCTTTGGCGGCACTTCGGGAAAGACCGTGCGTTTGATCACGCCGTCGGCTTCCAGCTCGCGCAACTGCAGCGTCAACATGCGCGGTGTGGCCGCGGACACAAGCCGGCATAGCGCGTTGAAACGCAGCTTGCCCTCCAGCAGGTGAAACAGGATCACCGGTTTCCAGATGCCGCCGATAACGGACAGCGTGGCCTCGACAGCGCAGCCGGTGCGATCGGCCCGGCGACGTGTTCTTTTCAGGGGGGTACTATCATTCATGATACTACATGCTCAATTTGTACGTACTTCATGCATAGGATCTATATGCCTATGTTGAGGTCCTGAAAAGGAGATACCTCACATGCAACACTACATATTGACCGGAAACGAAACCCCACGCCTCAAGCTGACCTCGGCCGCACAGCGTCCGCCTGTCAGAGGCGAGGTCGCCGTTGATTTGCGCGCCGCATCGCTCAACTACCGTGACCTGATCGTTGCCAAAAACGCCAAGGACAATGTGCCGCTGTCGGATGGCGCCGGCGTTATTTCCGCCGTGGGTGAGGGCGTTGAGGGCTGGAAGGTCGGCGACCGTGTGGTGATTGGTTTCATGACCGGTTGGGTGGATGGCCCGATCACCCCGGCCAAACAGGCAACCAGCCTTGGCGGCCAAAGCATGAATGGCGTGCTGACAGAACAGATCGTGGTGCCGGCCGACAGCATTGTGCGCATTCCCGACACCATGACGTTTGAGGAAGCATCGACACTGCCCTGCGCTGGCGTCACCGCATTTGCCGCGCTGTTTGAACGCCGGCCAATCCAGCCGGGTGAAACGGTGCTGTTGCTTGGCACCGGTGGCGTTTCGATCTTTGCGCTGCAACTGGCCAAACAGGCCGGTGCCCGTGTCATCATCACCTCCAGTTCCGATGAAAAGCTGGCGGGTGCCCGTGCGCTGGGTGCCGACGCGGTCATCAATTACACCACCACGCCAGAGTGGCAGAACGAGGTTTTGAAACTGACCGACGGTATCGGCGCAGATCTGACGGTGGACGTGGGTGGCCCGGCGACACTGAATAAAACCCTTGCCGCCACCCGTTTTGACGGTCGCATTTCGCTCATGGGTGTGCTGACCGGCTTTGAAGGCCACATTGATACGGCCGTCATCCTGTCAAAACGCATCACCTTGCAGGGCATTTATGTCGGCTCGGTCGCAATGCTGGCCGCGCTGGTCAAAACCGGCATCAAGCCGCAGGTTGATCAGGTCTTCCCGTTCAGCGAGGCTGAAGCCGCCTATGACGCGCTGCGTGACGCGGGCCACTTCGGCAAACTGGTCATCAAGATCGGCTGAAATTGCCAGGGTGCGGGGATCAAACTCTCCGCACCTTATTCCGATGACTGTCAGGTCAGCGGCGTCATCACGGCCTTCTGGTAGGCCGGCCGTTGGCAAAGGCGCTCATACCATGCCGCCAGATTTTTAAGGTCCGACCGCTCGATGGGCAGCGAAAACCAGGCATAGGCCATGCAGCCCAAGGGAATGTCCCCAATGCCAAGGTGTTCACCGGAGAGATAAGGTGTCTCGCCAAGTGCCTTGTCCGCCACCGCCAGCAGCTGCGCGCATTGCTCCTGGGCGCGTGTCAGCTCCTCCTCGTTGCGCTGTTCCGGCGTGTAGCGCACCAGGTTCCAGAACAGGTCGCGAAACGGCGCGGCAAGGCTGAACGATGTCCAATCCATCCACTTGTCAGCGGCAGCCCAGCTGGCGGCATCGCCGGCTGCAAACGGCTCACGGCCATATTGCCGGGCAAGATAACGTACAATGGCGTTGGATTCCCACAGCACCAGATCACCGTCTTCCAGGCTCGGCACACGACCATTGGGGTTCATGGCCAGATACGCGGCATCGTTGACCACGCCATAGGCGCCACCGGCATTGATTTGTTCATAGGTTACGCCAACTTCCTCGGCGGCCCAAAGCACCTTGCGGACATTGGTTGAATTGATACGGCCCCAAATTTTCACGTCATCTACCTTCATTTCCAGCTGCAAAACCCCGGAGGGGATCGCACTGTTATTAGTCTGATTTGCGCGACATTCCACCATGGAAACGGCGACAAAACGCCAGATGTGTGTCGCACGACCGCGTGACAAGCAATTCTTCTCCGCTTATTTTCGAGGTGACGCGGAACGTATTGGCAATAACGGAATTCAAATGTCGTTTCATCAATGGGAGCGCCCGTGAACAACGCAATTATCTATCTGATAGGCCACTACGGGGTTGGCAAATATACCATCGGCAAGGAAATCACCGCTGCAACCGGCGCAAAGCTGTTTGACAATCATCTCGCCAACAATGTTGTCTTTTCGCTGGTTGGCGTAGAGGGCGCCAAGACCATACCGGAGCGTATCTGGAACCTGATCGGCGTCATCCGCGAACAGGCTTTTCTGGCGATCGAGGAATTTACTGCGCCCGATGCCAGCTTTGTTCTGACCAATTGTCTCATTGAGGGAAACCCGCGCGACAGGGCATATTTCGACCGGGCGCTGGCGTTGTCGCAAAAACGCGGCAGTGTTTTCGTGCCGGTGATACTGGCGGCCTCTGATGAGGTTCACGCAACCCGTGTTCCCTCACCAGACCGCGCCGAACGGTTTAAAATGACCGATGTCGCAGCCGCCAACAAAAAACGCATGGAATATCGCCTGCTGGATATCGATCATCCCAACCGCATTGATCTCGATACATCCTCCATCCCGTCGCGCGAGGCGGCACAGATCATTATCGATCACACCATAAGGCGCGCAGAAGGCACGCGTTGAAGACAGCAGGCAAACATGCATTGCAGCTTGTTTTTCCTGCCCAGACGCACTACTCGCGCAGGTTCTTGATGCAAGCAATATCAGGCCCCCTGTAGAGAGCGCCTGTCGGCATGCATGAAAACGGACAAAGGAATGTTGATGTCTTTCACGGTTGAAAAAACAATTCCCGCTGCGCGCATGCGCCAGTTCCATCAGATGGTTGAGCGCTGGCTTGCCGAAGGTCCGATCAAACTTGCGACCAATGCCACCATTTCAGCCATGGACAATGCCGGCCTGCCCAAGGAAGAACAGGCCGCGATCATCGAAGACCGCGACATCATCATGAAGCACAATATGCGCCTTGGTGTCATCAGCGAGGTCTTTGCGCCCGCCATCGAAAAAGTGGTGACGATGACCCGCTCCGGCACGCAAGCGCAGGATGAGATTGCGCGATTGATTGTAACCGCCATTGGCATCCGTCAGGCCGATGACAGCGAACTGATCACCTTCACCTTCGCCACGCAAGATGAGGCGGATGCCTTCGACAAATCCGTCTGAGACATCGCAACCGCCGCACCGGTTTTAAGGCCGTTGCAGCCTTGTCTTGTCCGGTTATAGTGCCCCCGGTTGTGTGATTGCTAAGACAGCAATGACGGGGGGGACGTGATGAAAAAGAATATCCTTATTGTCGGCGGCAGTTCAGGCGTCGGGCTGGAACTGGCCCGGCATTATGTCAGCGAAGGGCATAATGTCTGCGTCACCGGCCGCACCGAACCTGACCTGCCAGATGCGCGCTTTTTCCCGCTGCCGATCACCGCATCATCAGCTGATCTGACTGAGGGTATCGACCGTCTGGTTACGTCCTTCACTGGTATCAACACGCTTGTTTACGCTGCCGGTTTTCTGCAGCGCGGCGCCATCGACACGCTGGATGAAGACGCGCTGCTGACCATGACCAATGTCGGCCTTGTTGCGCCGATGATGCTGGCCGCACGGCTGAAACCTCTGGCACCAACGCCGCTGAAATTGATGTTGATCACCTCAAGTTCCGGCTACACACCCCGGCCACAGGAACCGGCTTACGCCGCAACCAAGGCCGGTTTGACCATGCTTGGCGCATCGCTGGTGCGCGATCCCGGCATTGGCAAGGTGCTGGTGGTCGCTCCATCAGGCATCCAGACACCGTTCTGGAAGCACACCGGCGAAGACACCGGCACCATGCTGGAACCGCGCTGGACGGCAGACCAGATCGTTGATCTCTCCGGCGGCGCCTTTAAATACAAATATGCAAAAATCCTGCGCAACCCGGCACGGGTTGAGGTGGTGGAAAAGCTCGATAATGATTTTAAATCAATGGATTGAGATGACCATCACGCCATCAGCACGATAACCACACGTCATCACGTCATCACGTCATCACGTGACCAGTGGCATGATCTCGACGGCATCACCGGGAAAGACGGTGAGATGCGGATTGTCATGGAACAGCTGCGCCGCAGACTCGGCGGTGTCAGCCTCCACAACCAGATAACCGCAGATCGTGTTGCTGGCCGGGGCAATACCACCACGGTCAATGCGGGTGGTTTTTCCCACCATGCCACCGTGATCGACAATGGCGGCGGAGATTTTCTCCTCCCACGGCCCCCATTGTTTGACGCCTTCAGCGTTAATCGCATCCTGCTCGGCCTGCGGCAGGTTTCGGAACGCCGCAAAGTCTTCGTGCTTCATGGTGTAGAGTGCAAGAAACCGGGGCATCATCGCCTCCCTGATATCAGACGTCGCCAGCCTACATCCGGTGCGCGCAAAAGTATCTGGCAAATTTCATGGCGGTCGGGGCAGGGCATTTAACACCCACCTATACCGCTCAAATCTTGCCGCCCATCCACAGTATGGTCATCACAAAACCGCCAATTGCCATGGTCGATGAGATAATCGTCGCCACGACAAGAGATACGAGCCTGAGCGGCGGAATGTGGCGCGAGACTTCCAACTGGTATTTGCTGCGGATCGTCTCAGGGTTATCGCAGGAAACGCTGATGTCACCGGGTGCTGCGCATTCAAAGGAACCAAGCGGCATGGCCTGTTTACCGCTCATGTCAGTGCGTTTGACCTGAAAAAATCCCCGTCGATAGGACCGGTAAGGCAGCAACTCTCCCTCAGGCGACGTTGAAACGGTGAACCGGGCCGAGAAATGCGACGTGCCGGCAAAAAAGGTCAAAGGCGGTATCAAGACATTGATCACGTAACGCCCTTGCTTCGGTATGGTCAGTTTGAATGGCTCGGCACGTGCCGCAAACCGAACCCGGAAGCGGGGAAAGATAATCCGGCCGAGCATGATGATGCACCGCACCAGCAGATAGATGCCAAGAAGCATGGCCGCGGGGGCAAAAAGATAAGAAGACACAGCTGGCAAGGTGATGATCAATCCCTGAAAACATTCTCTGAAAACAATGATTTCACACATTAATTGACGGATAGACTCTAATGCAATCACACCTATTGGCGGTTGGCAAAAATCTGCTCATAATTGCGTGGCACCGGTTGCGACATTGTCTGAGGGGGCGTTGATGAACCATGTCTGGATTGCGGTGATCATTTTCGGGTGCCTGTCTATAGCGTCCATTGGCGCGATGTTGCTGTCTCCAAAAATGCAACTGCGGCATCGCGATGATGAAACCAGCGCAGTCGTGCGGCTCATCGCCAACATCTTCGTGGTTATGTCATCGCTCGTGTTCGGCCTGATGATCAATTCGGCCAAAAACACCTATGAGAGCATTGACGATAACCTGCATGCCTTTTCCACCAACGTCATTCTTCTCGATAGATCACTAAGAACCTACGGGCTGGCGGGCAAAGAGACGCGCGACAGGATCCGCGACTATCTGGAACACGCGATCAACAACCCTGCCAGGGCCGACATGGCCATGCCTGATAATGCAGGCCGTGCGCTAGACGCGGTTGGAGACGCGCTGCTTTCCATCGAACCCAAGGATCAATTCCATCAAACCCTGCTGCTGGACATCCGCCAGCAATATCGTCGGGTGGTTGAACAGCGTTGGGGCATCGTTGAAAATGCCGAGGGCGCCATTCCAAGACCGTTGATTGCGCTGGTCGCGGCGTGGCTTACCCTTATCTTTGCCAGTTTCGGGTACCGGGCACCTGCCAATGCCGTGGTGGTCACGTCATTTATCGTTGGCGCCGGCCTCATCGCCACCGCATTTCATCTTGTGCTGGACATGGATATCCCGTTCCAGGGCGTGATCCAGATTTCGGATACACCGCTGCGCCGCGCCCTTGCGGAAGTGGGCAGTTGAGGCAGGGCAGTTGGCCGGCATTGGCGGAAAATGAGCCGCCCTCATCACATATTTTGGGTGAACGAGGATCGAGGCAAGGGGTTGGGAGTTGCATTCCGCCTGACCAAACCAGCACGCAACGTTAATTGTTGTGGGCATATAATGTGGCAGGAATGCCGGTTTTCTGGGGAAAATTGCGTCGCAGAGGCATCTCACTCACGCATTGAAATGTTTTGTAACCCAATATGAGTTTCCAATTCGCGCGAATTTGGGCATCACGTCACCAAGAAATGCAATCTGACGCCAAGACTCGAATCAAGAATGTTAGAAAAAATGAAAAATTCGTCCTCTCCAAGCCAGCTTCCTCACAACAAGCTCTTTAAAAGCGGCGACGTCTTCGTTCTTTTCGGAGAACTTTTTGGACGTGGTTACGCCACGGGATTGATTGATGAAGCCCGCAAGGCCGGCATGAAAATTGTTGGCATCACCGTTGGACGCCGCAACGAAGACAATTCGCTGCGCCCGCTGGATGCTGAAGAACTGGCCGCTGCCGAGGAAAGACTGGGCGGCAAGATTATCAACATCCCGCTGATGGCAGGTTTTGATCTCGATGCGCCCGCAGGTGGCAAGACCCCGACAGACCTTCTGTCCGGCATGACCATTGGCAGCTGGGAACAGGACAAGCTGGACTGGGATTATGTAAAGCAGTGTCATGAGGTTGGTACCAAGCGCTTCACCGATGCGCTGGAAAAGGTCATGGCCGAGCTGGATGGCATGATCGGGCAGGGGCAGAACGTGTTCTTTGCCCACACCATGGCCGGTGGCATTCCCAAGGCCAAGGTGTTCCTGGTTCTTGCTAACCGTATCTACAAGGGTACCGGTGCCCGCCACATGTCGTCGCAGGCGCTGCTTGAAAGCGATCTCGGCAAGCTGATCCTGCAGAACTTCGATGCCGTGTCGGCCGATACATTTGGCCACCTGATCGAGTTCAGCGCTGCCATTCGCCAGCGCGTTGAAGCCGCAGGCAACCAGGTTCGTTACACGGCCTATGGTTACCACGGCGCTGAAATCCTGATTGATGGTCAGTACCGCTGGCAGACCTACACCAACTATACGCAGGGCTATGCCAAGATGCGGCTGGAAGGCATTGCCGAAAAGGCATGGGACAACGGCATCAAGGCCACTGTCTACAACTGCCCGGAAATCCGCACCAATTCGTCTGACGTGTTCACCGGCATCGAATTGCCGTTGATCCCGCTGCTGTCTGCTTTGAAAAAAGAAGGCGGCGCAGAATGGGCAGACGAACAGTGGAACACCTGCCAGGCGCTGTTGGTGGACAATGTCACGCTGGATGACGTGATGGACAAGATCCACACCATGCAGGCCAGCGACGTGATGACGCCGTTCTACAATTTCTCGGCTTGGCCAATGCCAAACAGCCAGGCGCAGGCGGATCTGACCATCAGCACCTCGCATGACATTTCGCAGATGCACCGCGATGGCAAGGCGCTGATCAGCGACCATCTCAGCACGCTGGTGGTGGAAGCAACCGGACAGTTGATTTTCCGCTCGTCCACCGCACCAACCGGTCCGGTTCAGTGGTTGAACCACGATATCGTAGCCAAGCAGTTGAACGCGACGCATGCGCGCGCAGAAAACAACGCTGCACTGCGCCAATCGGCTTGATCAATCTTTATTGTCAGTAGATTTGCTGGCAGTTTTCTAAAACCCCTGTCGACCGCCGCAAATCTTGTTGGCCGTCACAGGGGTTTTCTTTTGCTGGCTCACAACGCCTTAAACGGTGGCGGGCATATCAACGAACACCGGCCGGCGCGTCAAGCGGGTGTTCCGCCGCCGCCAGCTGGGCGGCGCGGGCGTCGTTTTTCTTCTTCTTGTTTTGGTCATGGTGCCAGTTGATTGAGTAGTACATGCCAATGCCGACCACTCACCTCAATATTTCCAGGCTGTGACTTGCTGCCTGACATGGTGTCGGCGACAAAAACCCGTCGCAAATTATCAAGCGCGGCAAAGGCCGTGGTCTCAGCTCTCGCGCGCCTTCAGGCGTCGCCGGTCACGCTCCACAGTTTCCGCACCCATCTCGGTCAGACGGAATTGTCGTTTCTGAAACTCCCCACGAATTTCCACATAACCCTGCTCTTGCGCCTCATAAAGCGTCTTGAGGCTCGAACCTTTTGGGGGTGCCTGCCAACCCGTGCCAACAGCACTGTGCAGCAATACCATGATCTTCATCATGTCAGCTCTCCATTGTCGCGGCAGATCAGTCACCCGATCATCCGTTTTCTTGCATTTAAAGCTGCTGGTATCCGCTAGGCATCCGGCTGGTCAAGCTTTATGAATACGCGCAGGTATACGCTTGCGAGGTTCAATGGCTGTTCTGACAGATATCCTGATTGCCCCAACACAAGATGCACCGGCAATTATTGCCAACTGGCCCGGCGCCAAAAACTGGCCGGGCATGCAAACCAGCGGGCTCGACGCGCTGGTGCTGTCAGACCTTGCCGAAGCGCTCGGCCAATCGGCGCTTGCCATCGCCATTGAAGAGCTTGATCCGCATTCCCTCAAGGACGAGGCAAACGGTCCATGGCTTTACGTGCTGCCCAACGACCTGCGCGACCACCTTGCCAACCTCAAAGCAGATGACCTCGGCCCCATCGCCAGAACCTGGTCTCAGCAGGAAGAGGCAATGGCCCGCGGCATGACGGAAGATGACGCCGCACGCCTGCTGTTACAAATCCAGTCCCTTGCCACCACCGCCCGCGACGACCAGAAGCCGATGCTGCTTTGGGTTTCGTTGTAGGAATCGGCCACAAGGCTCTCATACGTTTAACGTCAATAATGGTATCTTGAAGGTACGTCATGCTAGCGCAAATTCTTCAGACAGCTTCAGTCGTCATTGCAGCAGCATCCTTCGTCTATGGTATCGGCTCATGGAGAAGAGCCGCTATCGGACAGAAACGCGTTGATCTTGCTGTGGAGGGTATTATCGCCTTTCGCCAGGTGGAGCAGGCATTTCGAGAAATTCGATCGCCATTTTCGCATGACCATGAAGGGGCAACGCGAAAGCCTAGAAACGGTGAAACAGAAAGCGATGCGAAGCTAAACCAGCAGGCGTACGTCGCGATGGAGAGGATGAATGCACGTTCTGAGAAATTCGCCAAGCTGCAGTCATTAAGGCACCAGTTTGAGGCTTACTACGGGAAAGACGCGCTTGAACCTTTCGATAGTGTCCTCAGCATCCAGAACGAAATCGTTCGCGCCTCATATCTTCTTGAGATCCATTGGAAGAAGCAGGGCAAACAATTCGAATCGCAAGAAGCATTCGATGCTCACTTGACGAAAATGCACGCTGCGGAAGCTATTTTTTGGGACCGATATGAAGAGCCAGATCCGATCAATCCTCGGGTTGACGAAGTCATGCGGAAAGTAGACGAAATTTGCCGCGACGTTATCGAACCATCCCGTAATATTGCAGTTGTGGCGAAAAACGTTCGGAAGCGGTTCAGGCGTTTTTGGCTATGTAAGTAAGCATCTGCTACCAGAAAATCTCGCGCCATCCTTTCGTAGCCTGCAACATTGTAACGACAATCAATTAAAACAGATTGCCAGATCCCCCAATCTTGTACAATCCTTGTAGTTTACCTTCAGCGCCCTCTGTTGATATTGCCGAAATCCCCAAGAATATCTCTGCTTGTGCCGAACCGCGTATTTGGATTCCGAAACTCTTGGAATTTGCCAATATATGAGCCTCGTTATTCGAAATGTTAGCGGAGAACATCGTATAAATACCCGATGGTGCACGAAAACATCTGCTCGTTATATCAATTCTAATCTCCTCTTCGTTAGCGATAATCTCGACTAAGGGGAAGTTCATTAGCTCATCGTGTCTTCCCATAGTCTCGACCAATGCTACAAAAGCGAAGCCATCTGTTTTTGAGTAAACCAAAATAACTTTGCCGTGTCCCCACAGTGAATCTCTCTCACCTCGGACCCACATCGCTTCTGCATGAAGCTCTACTGCCCAAGTAGGTTCAGTCATGCCTCCGGTGATAACTTTCAATTTTTTCAATTGTTCTTCGTCGACGAATTGTACTTGGTCTCCGCGTGTGCTTGCAGAAAGCTCCAAGAAGGCTGGGGGGATACCCATTTCTACGATGTATGCAGCGATGGTCGCAGAAAGCCGTTGTGACCGCTCAATACTCTCCGGTATCGGGTTCTTAAACGAGAATTGATGTACTCCAAATTTTGAGCCATCTGGCAAGTATCGGAGCCTACCACCGAGAAACATCAGCGTTGCAGCGCTGATGCAGTTTCCAGCAATACGCCTGCGCGGAATTATTAGATCTTCAGGTTGTTGCGGATCTAAAATGTATGTGCCGATGGATGTCGAGAACCAAGCCTGGCGGATCAATCGCCCGATAGCAATCGCTGCTTCAACATGTCCACCTCCAGAATTAATGTAAACCAAAGTTCTGGGTGGTGGCGTGACTCGCTCGAGAAATTTTTTGAATTTCTCATCATCACCTTCCTCAATTCGTCCGAAGGCACTGATATGGAAAAAACCTCCAAAGAAACCCTCTGCAGCAGTTTGCGGCTCAGAATATTCGAAATTCATTGCTGATGGCACTCCCCGAGCCAGTAGATTTCGATCGCGATATTGTTGTTGACTGCGGAGGTTAAATCTAAAACTCGCCAGTGGCTACTGGAGCCATATCTCTATCTGTGGATGCAAATCTGATGAACTTGATCTTTAGATGTGGATCGTCAAATCTCCCATCGGATTGGAGAATTAAATGGCTATCAGGGCGATAACTATACCATCGGCTAACGGCAATTTGCAGCTTATAATAGAATCTGGGAAATCGATTGTTGTCATAGGCTCCAATGGCTCAGGCAAAACGCGCTTGGGTGTGATGATCGACAGCGAGTACCAAAACCAAGCAACGGCCCATCGAATATCGGCGCATCGATCACTTGCTATGAATACAGCTGTTCAACCGCCAAATTTGGACATCGCGCTTAATCAGTTACGTTATGGAAATAACCAAGCACGCAACAAAATCGGGCACCGCTGGCGTTCAAACCCTGCGATCTCCATGCTTTCAGACTTCGATCACTTAATTGCTGCGCTTTACGCCGAAGAAAACAATGTCTCGGTCAAATTTAGACAAGACGCTAAAGTTAATTCAACTACTGAGGTTGCCACAACCAAACTCGATATTTTGCGGGAGATATGGCAGCAGCTTTTACCACATCGCACTCTTATCGTCGAAGCATCGAACGTTAAAACGGCTCCAACAGGACAATTAGGTGCTGCATATAATGCGTCCGAGATGAGCGATGGCGAAAGAGTAATTTTCTACTTGCTCGGCCAAGCGTTGCTCGCGGAATCGGATAGTCTTCTAATCATAGACGAACCGGAATTGCATATTAACAAATCTGTTCTGTCGAAACTATTTGACAAAATTGAAACAGCCAGACCGGACTGTTGTTTTCTATACATAACACACGATGTAGAATTTGCCATGTCGCGGCATGCAGCCCCGAAATATGTGGTTCGCGCATATCAAAAGAAGCCGGAACTATGGGATATTGAGCATGTCCCCGAAGATACAAACATTCCAGACGACGTCATAGCACTTATCGTTGGCAGTCGACTGCCTGTGCTCTTTGTTGAAGGCGACGGAGGTAGCTTAGATATCGCACTTTATCGTCGTGTCTTCGAGAGTTTTACTGTCATACCCGTTGGCAACTGCGAACAGGTAATTCACACGGTTTCCAGTTTCGCAAATAGAAAAGAACTACACAGGGTAGGATGTGCGGGAATGATCGACGCTGATGGTCGATCCGAAGAAGAAAGCCAGTACTTAGCTCGAAAATCTGTCTATACCTTACCTGTGTCGGAAGTCGAAAATCTTTTGCTGCTCCCAACAATATTCACGGAATTGGCTAAGGCGCTTTCATTCAATGACGTTGAGGCGAACCAAAAGCTTACAGAACTTAAAGAACGTGTAATAAGCTTGGCATCAATGGAGATTGATCGAATATGTCTCGATTATACGAGACGTCGGATCGACGCGGCGGTGAAGAAGATAGGTCTCACAGCAACTGATATTGGAGCGCTGGAGAGTGATTTCCGTGATGCGACCCTAGCAGTAGCCCCTAAGGAAATCTTCACGAGCATACAGGCGGAGTTGCGCGACGCTGTAGCTTCCGGCGACTACGCAACCATTCTCCGCCACTATGACAACAAAGGGCTGCTGGCCGAGGCGGCAAAGCTATTGGGGCATCAAAAAAAGTCTCTTGAGGAATTTATAGGACGAACATTACGTGGTAACAGCCAACCAGCCTTACTTGCTGCGCTAATAAGTGTGTTGCCTACGCCTATTCCGCGCCCGTAGCCTCACCCTCCAACAGAAACGCCGCATCACCACCGCGCATCATCAATACGCAGCAACCCGGCAGGCCGGGGCCATTCAGGCAGTTTGCCATCAACACAGGCCGGGAATTTCAGCCGTTTTGCTAGCCCCCAGGACGTTGTCTCCATGTCGTGACATAGATCATCTGCCGTGTCGTTGATGGGGCTGCCGTGAAAGTCATGCACCCCGCCATCCACCAACAGGGCAGCTGTCCGGGCAAGGGAAAGCCTGGCGGATAGTCTCTCGCCCGTTAACTGGCAGTGGCGCAATGCGCGTAGAACGGCTGCCGCCATCAGATAGCCCGTGGCGTGGTCCAGAGCCTGCACGGGCAGGGGCACCGGTTTTGTGTCCTTAGCGCGTCGCATGCCCTCATCAGCGATGCCGCAGCTCATCTGCACCAGACTGTCAAAGCCGCGCCGCTCTCTCCACGCGCCACCCCAGCCATAGGCATTCAGACTGACCTCAATCAGGCCGGGAGACAGGCGTTGCCGTGTCTCGGCGTCGTAACCAAGCCTGTCCAGCGCGCCGGGGCGATAGCCGTGAACGAGCACATCGGCCTGCGCAATCAGCCTTTCAAAGATCTGGCGGTCGCTGACCACATGCAGGTCCAGACCGGCGCGGCGTTTGCCAAGCGTCACCTCGGGTTCCAGCGCCGGCTCATGCCAGTTGGGCGGATCAAGCCTCAAAACATCCGCACCAAAACCCGCCAGAAAACGTGTTGCCACAGGTCCCGCCAAGATGCGGGTGAGATCCAGCACACGGCGGCCGCGCAGACCCGAAAGTTTCGGGCCGTAACCAGACTGATGCCAGGCAATCAGCGGTTCGCTGTGCACCTGTTGCCCCTGCGGGTGGTGTGCCCATTCGGCAAGACTGTGCATGGCGGCGGCTGCACCACCTTCATTGACAACCGCGTCTTCCAGATCGTTCTTTTTCCAGTCGGCAATCACCTCTGTCAGCCGTGCCTTGTCAGGATCACAGTTCAACACCCGCAATGCCGCCTCGCGATGATGCTGGGCATTGGTATGCAGGCGTATCCAGCCATCTGCGGCCTGGTAATCTCCCGCCAACGGGTCCCAGGCCGATGGCAGGCTCCAGCCCGAAGGGCGAAGCGTCATGCCAAACCACAACAGGCAGAAGCGGCGGTCGATTGAAATGTCCCGCGCGCCCAGCAAAGCGGCCAGTTCACGCGTTGCGGCCGTTACCGCCGCCTCGGCCATGTCAGACACCCGAAAGCAGGCGGAAAGCTCGCCGCTGCCACGCTGCACGACCTTCACATCGTCGGCCAAATCCAGGCCCAGCGCTTCGTTGATCTGCCGGTTGAAATCATCAGCCATTTTGCATCTCCTTCACATGGTCAGCAGATGGTGCCGCGCAATTGACACGCCGTAAATCTTGATCAACATAATCAATATGAAAAAATCAGACTGGATCGACGCCGCAACGGCTTGCGACATGCTGGGGGTCAAACCGCAAACCCTCTATGCCTATGTCAGCCGCGGTCTTTTGCGCGCCGAGGCCGATGCGCAGGATGCCCGCCACAGTCTCTACAAACAGTCGGATGTCGAAGATCTGGCCCGGCTGCGCCGCAGGCCACGGGCGAGGGCCGAGATTGCCGAACATGCAATCCGCTGGGGAGAGCCGGTTCTCACGACCTCGCTGACGGAAGTGCGCGATGGCATGTTGTGGCTGCGTGGCAAATCAATTGCCGACTGTGCCGAACACCTGACAGTGGAAGGTGTCGCCGCCCATCTTTGGGGTGCTGAACCAACCGACTTCGTCAGCGGTTATGCACCTGATCCGTCCGCTGGGCCTGATGCTGCGCTGGGGCCACTTGGCAGGGCGTTACAAGCACTTGCTTACGAGGTGCCGCAAGTGGCTGATCTTGACGACAGGACGGCCAATAGCATTGCGCGTCATGGCGGCAGGTTGGTCTCCATCGTCACCAATGCGCTTTTGGGTGTTCAGGCCACAGGGCCGATCCATCACCGGTTGGGGCAGGCATGGGGTGTCGATGCAGAAGGGTTGGACAATCTGCGCTGCGCGCTGGTGTTGTTGAGCGATCATGAGCTGAACCCATCCACTTTCGCGGTGCGGGTTGCAGCCTCGACGGGGGCAAGCCTGCCCGCCGCTCTGCTTTCCGGCCTTGCAACACTCAGTGGCCCGCGCCATGGCGGCGTTGCATCGCTGGCACGGCATGCATTACAGGCCGCGTTGCGTGGCAAAACCCACGACTTTCTGGCGCAACATGCCAACCAGCCACCCTACAGTTACGGCTTTGGGCATCCGCTTTATCCGGATGGTGATCCGCGTGCGCGGATCATTCTCAATCGCCTGGCGGACAAGGGCGCGGTGGTCAGCGCCATTACATCACTGTCGGATCAGTTGGGCCTGCCACCCAATATCGATGCAGCACTGGCGGCCTTAAGCGAGGCGCAGAACGTGCCCGACACGGCCGCCTTCACGATTTTTGCCACCGGCCGGCTGGTTGGCTGGATTGCCCACGCCATGGAACAACAGGAGAGCGGCGAAATCATCCGCCCGCGAGCCCGCTACCGTGAAAAACCCTGAAGATGACGAGGGTGTCCGTGCCATCCAAAATCGAGAAGTGCCGGTTGGCCATTGCCCTATGCCGCATAAAAATGCCGATAGGCCGCCCAACCGGCCAAGGCCGACACTGCAAGCCAGATCAGCACGACGGCGACAAGCCCCGCACGGCTGCTGGGCCTGTTTTGCTGTAACGTGCCGCGTTGCCTGAAATCCGTCATCAAGTCTGGCGGAACCATGCGAATGGCCAATAAAATGCCAAGTGGCACGATCAACAGATCATCAAGATAACCGAGCACCTGAATAAAGTCCGGGATGAGATCGATGGGCGACAGCGCGTAAGCGGCAACCGCACCGGCAACCAGTTTCGCGGCTATCGGCGTTTTCGGGTCGCGCGCTGCAATCCACAGCGCAATGACATCACGCTTTATGGCGCGTGCCCATTGTTTCACAGAACCGATCCACCCGGCCATGGCCACGTCTCCAACCTCGGCATTTGTCCGCGCATCGATAGGGTATAGATTGCTCTAAGCTTTTCAATGGATGAGAAAATCAGTTGACGGATGCGGCGCACTGACGATGTTTGTCTTGTTATCGCCCAGAGATATGTCGGAGCCATGGTGGAAACTGAACGTTTGATCTTACGCCCATCCCGCAGGGCAGACATTGCAGAACTGTTTGAATTTCTGGGAGACCCGGTGGCCATGCAACATACCCACAGCGATAAAACGCTGCGGGAGTGCCAGCGGCGCGTGATGGTTCACGAGTGGCGAAGACGCCGGGATGGCTGCGCGCCCTGGGTGGTGGTGCGCCGCGAAGATGGGCGCATCATCGGCTGGGGCGGCCTGTACGAAGATCCGTTCGACCCTGGCTGGAATTTCGAAGTGGGATATTACTTTCGCCCTGATGTGTGGGGCAAGGGTTACGCGTCCGAACTAGTCGGCGCGGCGCTCGCCGTTGCCGATAAGCGGCTTGAACTTGCCGAAGTCTGGGCAATGGCCCATCCGGACAATGGCGGCTCACAAAGGGTGCTGCAGAAGGCCGGTTTTGTCTTTGCGCGCCATCTTCCAGAACGCAACCGCCTTTTGTTTAGAAGACAGCGCCCAGTCTCCTGATGGTGACATGAGCGGCGCAGAGCAGGGCGCCGCTCCATCCATGGTTCCCACCGCAGGAAACTCTTGACAATCTTGAGGTACGTACCTCATTCTGCATCCAGTCTCTGGGAGGAGGGAAGGATGCAACACGGTTCTGCCATCACAAGTGAAGAGCAATTACGGGCACTCTATCCGCCAACACATGCGCTTGCGGTTCAAAAACTTCAGCCAACGCTTGGTGTGCACGCGCAGGACTTCATCCGCCGGTCACCCTTTGTTTGTCTCGGCACACAGAATTTGGATGGCCGGGCCGATGTAAGCCCCCGTGGCGACCCGGCTGGTTTCGTGAAAATCCTCGACAACAAAACATTGGCAGTACCCGATCGTCCGGGAAACAATCGGTTGGACAGCCTGTCAAACATCATAGCCAACCCGGCCGTGGGGCTGCTGTTTATGATACCCGGCTTTGATGACACGCTGCGTGTCAACGGATTTGCCAGACTGGTCACGGACCCGGAACTTCTCGAAACCATGTCGGTCAACAACCGCGTTCCCACACTCGCAATCGTGGTGCGGGTCAACGAAGTGTTTCTGCATTGCGCAAAGGCGCTCAGGCGTTCGCGCATCTGGGAACCAGAACACCGGCAGGACCGCCGCCAAATGCCATCACTGATCAAGATGATACTGGATGAAACCACCGGCGCACCGGGCGAGGAGGAGATGCGCAAGATCGATGCCGGTTTGGAAGAAGATTACCAGAAGACCATGTATTAGAAACGCTGTGCGCCACGTGCAGTGAAGTCGAAATCAGCTTGTGGCTGCGCCGCCTCTTTCAATGTCAACGTCACGACGCAGGGCGATGACCCAACCGTGTGGCTTCGCTCCGGTTGGAAGGTCATATTTCGATCGGGTGATTAGGCGGGTGAGGAGTAGTGTCTGTTCGGACGGATATCGCTATTAATATAGCTCAGCGGTCTGTTAAGTCACTCGTTGATATAAACCATCGAATGTGACACCCATGCCATATTGTCCACCAGTGTCTTCTTCATAAACCTTTAAGTGACCGTCATCTGTGAATGTTAGCTCGGTCGTTGCTGGTCCTTGGATAAGTAGAGACGGACGGGTGTAAAATAGCGACGCGCCGTCGATAATTTCTGAAAAGAAATCCAAGGTTCCCATGTTCGGGCCATATTCCCGCGACATGCCTTGGTACGCCATGCCTGTTACGAAGTATCTCGGTTGCCCGTCGACTGTGTCTGGCAATGGAATTATTCGAATCTCAGCCGGGCTTTCATTGCTGCCTAACCGCACCCACTGACCCGCATGTGGGTCAGCATCGGGAAGAGAGAGTACTCCGAAATGGACTTTTTGGGACAATGCCGATCCCAACCAATCGAGCAACTCTTTCTTGTATTCCTTCACCTCTTGAATTTTGAATCCTTTTCTTTGCGATGTCGTGGTGTCGTATTCGTCATGATGGTGTAGGCACAAAAAAGCGAGGTTGGCGGGCGAATGATTAGAGTTATTCCGATCTAAGTGCGCGATCTGACCAGACTTTATTTCTGTATCGCGATCAAGCGCGAAACAAATGCAACATCTACGGCGGCTCTCAACGAGAGCCAACGTTTCATTTTCATTAGGCATTCGTGGTCTTGCCATTGTGTCTCCGCTCTCATTCGTTCGAGGGCGCTAAATAATGCTTATTCCAGTAAACTCCTGAGACGACCCACACCCGCTACGCCCTTGAGTGTACTGTAGTCGGTCTCATCCATGATCTTTCCTGCCCCCCGAACCATCAAGGTACTGTCTACGATCAGGAGATCGCTATAAAACCGTAGAAAGCAGAAAACATAGGCCCCTGCCGTTATTTATTGAGAAACACCGCCTGAAATCCGTCTCAGGAGCGCCTGCGATATTGTATTGCAGCGAC
Source organism: Agrobacterium sp. AGB01 (assembly GCF_014851585.1). Taxonomy (GTDB): domain Bacteria; phylum Pseudomonadota; class Alphaproteobacteria; order Rhizobiales; family Rhizobiaceae; genus Agrobacterium. The sequence goes on along the minus strand of NZ_JACVAB010000008.1, from coordinate 233,213 downwards.
TGTGAAAATTAACTCGCTGCGACGGTCATTCATTGCTCAAGTCCCATGACATCAATTTTGACACCTCGTGCTCGGAGGAAGTCAATAAATTTGTCCTTGAATTGTGATGTTTTTGGCAAACGATCGCGTCCCAAGTTTATGATCTCAGCCGAAGGTGGCTCCACCGTGAAAGTCACATTAAATTGCTCGACGCGTAATTCTTCGTGGCCGGAAATGAAATCGTCCAATTCAGAGAATAGCTTGCCTTTTTCCTCGGGTAATAGCGTATCATAAAATGGATACTGCTTGACGTGCTCAACGAAACTTGAACCTGTCATAGGTACCGCACCGCGCCCGGTTACGATATGTTCCATTAGCCAGTTCGTCACGTAATTGTTGAACTGCTTGTAGTCTTCACTATTGAGGAAGTTCACGGCCAGTTCACCGAAGACCATCTGACGATTATTGGGTTCGAGATTGGGTTCGTCAGGAAAATTTAACCAAATGTCTGGGGGGCGGATATATTGAACGCCGCGCTTTCTCTTTGAAAGCCAGTCAAGATGCTGCTGATAGTTCGCGGAAACGGTAGCAACGTGCTGATACATCTCCAGTTCATAAATCGCCATAGCAGATAATTTAGCCCAAACGTTCGCTAGTGCGGCATCTGCATATTTCGCTCGCTGGGCTCTCAGTTGTGCAACTTCTTTGTCCAACTCGTCTTTCTAGGTATTTAACGTATTAACCGAAGCATAAAGCACGCTTTCACGCTGCGATAGCTCAGCGTTCTTTTGCGACAATAGAACACCGATCTCTTGGGCTCTCTTGATCTCGGATGATAGGCGAACGGCAGTAACCGTCAATTCGTCGGTACGGGAGCGATAAGCATCGTTTTCAGACTTGAGCGTGACCTGTTCATCCTCCAAGGCTCTCTTCGCTCGTCGGACATCCGTAAGCTCTTCCTGAGTTGCAATCACTTCAGTCCTAAGTTGCTTCTCCAAACGCTCCGGGATTGATGTGAAAAATGCAGCCCATATTGCGATTATTATTGCAACCGCTGCTGCCAACCCCTGCAGACAGTCTGAAATGAAAGTAAAGTTGGCCCGCGAAATTAGCCTGTGTTTATTGTTTGCATCGTCTACCAAACCGTTGCTCCCGCCGTACTGCTTCTAAACTCCCGATGAAGCACTCGTAGTGTGTTGCATGTCCAATCTCTCTGCGCAATGCAGACACACAAAAGGGAGACATGGCGCCTCTCTTTGAGCTTGTCGGATTCAAGTAATTCAAGGCATTAAGAGGATGATGACGCGCTCTAATCGCCCAACAGCAATGCCGCGCCCTTGGAAAACAATACCTTCCTTCACCAACAGCTTTCAGCGTAACCTGCACGCCCTATGCAAGTGCAGTCTGGAGCAGCGATATGAGCGTCTCGAACCGGTTTCTGGGCCTTGGCAATGATCTCAAGGACATCAACGGCGATGGGCAGACGCCGCGCATCGTGCTGTTTGGGGCAGGGTTTGGCAGCGCCTATCCCGGCAGTGAAGATACCGGCCATGCGCTGGCCGCCGATGCCATTCGAGCTGCGTCCCAGGAAGACGCGCCGCTGATCGATCACTTCGATTTTGATCTCGGCGGGCCGTTGTTTGATAACAAGCCGGTGTCCTGCATCGACATTGGCAACATCAAGACCACGCATCACGACAATGCCGGCAACCGCGCGAGCATCGAAGCGCAGACCCGCCAGGTGCTGGGCCAGAAGGCCGTGCCGATCCTGCTGGGCGGTGATTGTTCGGTCACCATTCCGTTCCTGTCGGCCTTTGCCGGTCGCGGCCCAATCTGGGTGCTGCAGATCGACGCGCATATTGACTGGCGTGACGAGGTGAGGGGCGAACGTTACGGTTATTCCAGCCCGATGCGCCGCGCCAGCGAAATGCCTGAGGTGGCCGGCATGGTGCAGGTTGGCCTGCGCAGTGTGGGCAGTGCGCGCCCAAGCGATGTCAACGACGCACTTGCCTATGGCAGCCGTTTTGTCACCGCGCGGGAAATGCAGAGCCAAGGCGTTGAAGCGGCGCTCAACCATATTCCTGATGGGGTAAACGTCGTCATTTCACTAGATTGCGACAGCATCGATCCCGCCATCATGCCCGGTGTCGCCGCCCGCACACCGGGCGGATTGACCTATACGCAAATCATCGACCTGATTTCAGGCGTCGGCAAAAAGGCGCGCATTGCAGGCTTTGACCTTGTCGAGCTTTACCCGCCAGCCGATGTGGATGGTCTCTCAGCGCTGACGGCGGCGCGCATTCTCGTCAACACCATCGGCACGATTGTTCGGCAAGACTGAAACGCGGCAATCCTTGACTTGCGCAGCTATTGCATCTGGCGCCCAAGACTGAAGCTGGCTGCATTCCGGCAACAAGTGCGGGAATGAAGGAAATTGGGGCGTGACTCGGCGCCTTTACTTCTACCCCTGTGGCAGAGGAAGAGAGACCATCGTCTCAGCTTGCTCAGTGATAGATTTTTCAGGTGAGGGGTTCCTGCGCGCAACCGTGTCCACCCGACATCCACCTACGCTTCCTGTCTCGCTCCAAACATTGCCCACACCACAGGCATCCCGTCGACCCGCGTCTACGCGGCCAAAAGGCTCTCTCCACCGCAAGACATGGCGGTCGCGCGTTGCCGCAACAGGCGGGAAGTTTGGGTGTCGTCACAGTTTTCGAATCACCCCAACATGAACAGATTCGTTAACGCGAAATCTGAATATGAACGGGCAACATGCCAAATGTGGCAGCAAAAACGGCCTGAAACTGCCTCCGGAATATCGCAAATGCGAAATACTACGTGATGACAGAGATCCGACGTGACACTGACACCCCCCGGCAGAGGTCGACGCCAGGACGCCGAAAAAGCCAATAAAAACAGCTTGTCAGCCCCTAAAAAACACTGCCCCGCTGCAACGCGAAATCAAGTTCCGCGTTATTACCGCTCTGCGGCTTTGTAACATACCGTTCACTTTTGCGTAAAAACCGTAAATTTTTAAGATTCTGAACGGAACATGAATGTAAGATAACAGTTCATTCATCTGACGTTCATCTTTGAATTGGAGCCACGCGATGTTTTTGAGCACTCTTCACGATACCAATGCCTTCAGCTTTGGCGCTGGCGGAAATCTCACGGCCCGTTGCGCCGCAATCGAGGAAGAACTGCACTATCTGCCAAACTTCTCCGGTACAAATATCGTTGTCACGGTTGAAGGCGGTTGCGTTGTATTGAGCGGAACGGTTGAAACCCGGCAGGACCTTTACCGCGCAATTAACGTTGCAAGCGATATCGCCGGTGCAGGCAATGTCATCTTCCGCGTTCAGCACGAGCCAGTGCTGGTCTCGTAAGGCCCAGCACGCGGCCGCTAACAACGGCCAACATCACGATACCCCCGCCCGTCATATCACGGGGGCGGGGTAAAAATTCCGGTCAGCAAACACATCATTTGCAACCGCTCAGAATTATCGGAACCTTTTTACAGCCTGCGGGTTGTTCCGCCAGATCCCAAATTTCCCAGGGTATGGCAACCATGAAGTCGCTTATCGATGCAGCCCGTTCTAAGTCCAGATCATGGACCGCAACGGTTTTGCGCGACTGGGGCCCGGCACTTGCCGCCTTCGCCATCATCCTGTCATCAGGCTTTTACGCCAACACGCTGATCAGCACGGCGCTGTCACAATCGCTACGCAGCTTCTGACTGGTCGTTATCCGGATAGTCTTTGTTATCAAACGCCCTTAAAAGCAAAAACCCCAGCCAAAAGGCCGGGGTGGACGCTGCTAAAAAAGCAATACCTAAAAACATCGTGCAATATACGACAGGTTTCTAGCAAAGGTTATTTGTGAAAATCAATATCCAATTTTAGGTAGAGTGGAATAATTCCACCACTCAACCGAAATTGTTGCGACCACGCCGGTAACCACATGGTGATTACCGAGGGAAACATGCCAATTATGCTTTCATTGGATTCAAGGCTTGAGCTGTGTTAGACAGTGGCCAAACATCGTAGCGCGGCCTGTCCAGCGCTTTGGCACGACTTTGGAAAATAATGAAAAAACAGTATCTTAACCGCGAAAAAACCTTCGCCGTTGCACCTATGATCGATGGGGCTGATAGTTTCAAATAACGCAATGAAATCAATGCCTGAAAATTTAATGTAGCAAATTCGTAGCACTTTGAAGGGTTCAAAGTGCTACAACATCAGTGGATGTTCTACTTTTGATCTGAGTGAGATGGCTCTAAAAACGAGCCTTCGGAAAGTCCGAAATGTGCAGCCACAACCTGCCAAAGTTCACCGTCACCAGATGCTCGTCTGTCTGCTTCTAAGCGAGCGAGGTCACCCTGCAGGCGTGATAGAACTGGGTCGGTGATTGGCTGTCCCCAGTATGACTTGAGCAGCCTGTTTCCATCCTCACCAAGGTAGGCTTCCAGCGCTTCTGCCAAACGTTCAAAGAAGAAAGCTTTGAATTCAGCTGGCACCATATTGATGATGCTGACTTCCTCTCCGGTTGTCACGTCAGTGACATTCGGAAGCTCGATGCTGATTGAGGCGCGCGGCGCGTAACCATCTTCTACCTGGGCGACGAGATGCTTTTGTTTGAGTTGAGACACAATGTCCGCGAGGAGTTGCTTTCCAATCGACGAGCTTCCATCTTTGCAGAAAAACTCTTCGTAGTTCATCGCAATCACCCCAATTGGTATCCATAATTTGAAGTTACATCTTTCGCCCAGTGGGTTGAATACTGCAAATCAGCGGTGCAGCTGGCGAAATTCCTTCAATGCGGCGGCGCGTCTCTGGTCTATATAATCGGCCAAGTCCTGTAGCGCGACGCCCTTCTGGCACTTCTGTGATGCCTCTGATCTGACGATTGGAATGGAGATCTCTCCGCTGCCAGCCTTGCGCACAAACTTGTCCGGCGTCAGGTGGCTGAAGTAATCGCGGCATACATCCTCTACGGGTATGACGGCTTTGCCGCCATACTGTGTGAACAGGAGGAATACCGTGGAGAAGCCGCCGGCGTTCGGTTCGGTGATGTTCATGGCTCGTCTCCAAATCCCAGCGTCAACTGGCTTGTTGTTCTCGCGGCCTTGGTCGGTTCAGTTGGGCTGCCCATCCATTTTGGCCGCTTGGTCTCCTGTCCCTCTGGCAATCTTTTCCATTTGAATAAACCGAGTGCGCCGGCGGCCGGGATGAAATCAACGGGCTGGGTATTCGTCAGGACCAAACCTTTTGGCCCGAAGAACCAAGGGCTATCCATTTCGGACACGATGTTGGTGATGGTGGTGACGCCGACAATTCCGCCGATCTGCAGCTCTGATGGATCCGGGCAGGTGATGCCGATCGATGCCATGAATTCAGACGCTTCTTCGTACTCGGCGCGTGTCATCCCCTGGCTGGCATGGATGCAGCAGGCGCCACGGAAACTGAGGCCTGGATTGCGTTTGCTCCAGTCACGGTTTTCGACCGGCTTGCCGCCGTAAACAATCGCCCATGCCCACGGCTGGCGAATTGAAATTGCGACGTTAGGAAGGGGGTGCATTTAGCCCTCCTGCTTTGCGGGTGCTGCGGGGAGGTGCGCTAATGGCTCATGAGGCGCATAGCCACAAATAGCGCAGAACCACGGATATTTTTTGTTCGGTTCAAACCTGTGTCGATTATCAACACGTGCTTTCGCCACGTCCTGCACCTGTGTGGTGACGGACAGTCGCTGCCATGCCGCAAGCAAGCGTTCGATGATTTGCTCACGAGCATCTTCATCCATATCACCGTCGCCGTTGTATACTCCGAGCGCAGTATAAATAAGTTCCTGGTCGTCAGGCGTCCATTGCTCATTGATTTTGACGCCTTTAAATCCCGACCAATCCAAACCCTTCGTGACCACGGTTCGTGAGGGTTGTTGCGGATTGAAATCCTTTAAAGCGAAGGATCGCTCTGCATTCTTTTCGACATCAGTGGCGACCAGCAGCCATTGCGGTTCGGGGTGCCACTCGGTCGAGCCAAACTCAATTCGAATTGGCTGGATTTTGCGCGTCGAAATTTCACCGCGCCAATTCTTATAGGGAAGCTCCAGTGGCTCACCAGCTGGCTTCTCGTTGGTGTGTGTGTCTTCCTGCAACGCTCGCCGCAGGTTCTCGATAAACTTCGCGGTCGGCTCCTTAGTTTTCCAGTTTGGACTGTCCCACTGGTCGACGACAGCGCGCGCGGCTGCAATAAGATTATTCTGCATGGTCGCCTCCAGTGATTTTCGTTGTGAACCGTGCAAGTGGGTGAGGCATGAACTCGATGGGGTTCACAGGGCTTTCGCCCTCCAGATCCCACCAGTAGGCACGCTTGCCGCTGCCTACCCATGTTGCCTGGTAGATGCGGCCATCATCATCTCGCACCCAGTATTCTTCGGAGTTTGTAATCGGGCTTGGTAAGTCTGCGTAATCGTGGACACGATCTACGGATGTGTCTGCCTCTGAGATTGGCAACCACCGGCACAGCTTTTCCAGTTCGGTTTCAACGGTGTTAGCGCGTTCCCGATTTGCCTTTGAAACCTCGCGGAGCTGGTTGGCCTCGGCTTCGTAAGAGCGCGCCACTTCTTCCGCCTCGGCCAATCTGGCTGCCAGTTTGACTACGGAGATCATGTCGCCGTCCGACGTTTCCGTCAGCAGCTCCTCGTCTTCAGACAGACGCCTGATGCCGATAATCAGTTCGGCATTTTCTTCCTGCAGCGTCTCGAACTTTTCGACCAGCTCGGTAATTGCCTCCGGATTAACCGCATGGAGATAGATCGCATGCGCCTTGCTGTTCGGGCCGCAGCCGGTGGTCGCGACGCATCGCCCATCTGCAGCAATGTGATGAATTTTGCCGACAAAAGGCTCGGTGCGGTCCACCTGAAAAGCCAACTCGTCTTTGGCTGCTGCCTTGTCCGGTGTTTCCTCGCAATAGATCGACCATGAACCAGGGGCAACGGCTGCAATGGCTTGTTTGATGTGCTCAATATCCATGTCGGTCACCTCACACGCGTACAGGCATCAGAACGATAAGGTTTTCGGCGTGATCACCATCAACGCGCAGCACGGCCGGAGCAACAGGATCATCCAGCGAGATCTGGATATCATCCTCGGCAAGATGGCTGATGGCATCCAGCACATAGCGCGAATTGAACCCTATCTCGACGACCTGGTCGCCTTCGCAGGCGATCTGTTCTTCGGCGCTGCCAGCGTCAGGGTTGTTGATCGTCAGCGTCAACGCGTCTGCCGTGAAGGCAAAACGCATGGCGCGGCCGCGCTCGGTCGAGATAAGCTGAACACGTTCCACCGCGGCCGAGAGGTCTTTGCCCCTGACAGTGATCTGTTTGCCGTTGTTCTTTGGGATGACACGAACGTAATCCGGGAACTGCCCATCAATCAGTTTCGAGATGAGCCTTGTGCCCGGCAGGATGAAGCAGATCTTAGTGTCGTTCCACTCGATCGTGACCTCGCCATCCTTAGGCAGGATCTTTGAAAGTGCCAAAACCGTCTTGCGTGGAATGATGACACCCGGTGCATCTGCCGGTGCGTTCTCGACTGCGATAAAACGCTTGGCGAGGCGGTGGCCATCCGTGGCGACGAACAGCATGCCATCTGCGCCGGGATGCATGAAAATGCCATTGAGATAATAACGTGTTTCTTCCGTCGAGATGGCAAAGCCAACCGCGCCGATTGCGGCCAGCAATAGCTTGGTCGAGACAGTGAAAGTGAATGGTAGCGCGCCGAGGTTCATGCTGCTGAGGTCTGATGTCGGTAGGCTTTGCAGCGCGAAGCGCGAGCGGCCTGATTTTACAGTGACCGAGTCCGGTGACTGTTTGTCGTCTTTCGCCTCGATGGTGATATCAGCGCCGTCTGGCAGCTTGCTGACGATTTCGCGCAGCAGGTGGCCGGGTGCCGTGAACGATCGGAAATCCTGCCCCAGAGCGGCGCTGAAGGTGATTTCAGCCTCAAGGTCAAGGTCTGTCATGCGAGCCCGAAGGCCGCCATCAACGCGTTCGATCGCGACGTTTGACAGAATAGGGATGGTATTGCGCTTTTCCACGATGGTGCCGACAAGGCCGAGCGCAGATGATAGGTCTGATTTTTTTGTGGTCAGCATGAGGATGTCTCCTGCGCGCCGGCGTCTGCCGGGGGTGTTTGAAGGGTGAGGGATTTGCCGTCGTCGTTGATGCGGTAGCGAAATGTCTGGCTCCAGAACGCGGCTTCGACCGAGACGGTCACAGGTTCATCAATCAGAGGGTCAGCATAAAGTTCTGCAAACTCCTCAAGGGTCGCGGCCCAAACTTCACTTTCCCAGTCCCAAAACGAATTTGCTGGTTGATGATGCTTAAAAGGTGTTGCGGTCTGAGTGGGCGCTACATCGAATAAATCTGACGTCTCGGGGCATCGCGAAGATTGGGCCAATGTGCCGTCAGGATTAATATCGACGTCGACAAACCCTCGCGGATCAAGGAACTTGAAGGTAACGACGTCGCCTGGCGTGAAGAGGAATTTTCTATTTTCATCTTCGCTGCCAAGGAGGTAGGGCAGCCACGCCTCTGGTGTTTCACGACCGGCAGGCAACACCTCATCGATAAGATATTTGGGAAACCAAAGTCGTTCAGTCATGGCTGCCGTTCCTTTTACGCCGTGGTTTCCGGAGTGCCTTCGAAGTGCGGAAGCTCCGTCTCGGCGGCTGCGCGCGTCAGATCGCGGCGGACCTGCTCGGTGACGTAAAATTCCGGACGATAGAGCTGGTAGAGCCAGACCACGCCGCTCGGCGTCTTCTTGTACCTCAGACGAACTGGGATGCGGGCTGTCTCGCCGCCGAAGAAGGGCGGTACCGAAAGGATGAACATGCCAGGTACATCGATGCGATTGCCCTGCTTGTCGAGCGTCTGATGCTCTTCTTCAAAGACGATCTGTGCCGTGCCGTTCTGAAGACTGACGACATTCTTGACGCGGGTGTCAGCGTTGACCTGGAGGCCGCGGGAAAGCTCGACGAGCTGGTTGGGGAAAGCAACCTTGAAGGAAAACTTCTGCTGATACTCAAGCTCTTCCGCGTCATCTGGGCCGGAAAGATCCGAGATATGATCTTCGATAAATTCCGCGAAATCAGACTGGCTAAGCGGCTTATTGTTGAGATTGATCCATGCTTCCCATTCTTCAGAGAGCGGGAAGTCGTAACTTACGCGGTGTTTCAGGTTGTCGGCTTCGGTGCTGTCGAACTTGTGGTAATCGATGACCGCAGTGAGAGACGGCTTTTGCCAATTGGTGTTGGCAAAAATGACCGTATCCTCCGTTTTGTGGCGGTTGACCAGGTCTATGAAGCTTTCAAGAGTGAACGTCTTGGCGGTACCGGACTTTCGTTCAGGCGCGGTACGGTACTGATCAATGATGCTTTTGACGCTGTTGATGGTGCCACTTTCACGATCGACAAAAGCCGGCACTTCATGCGGTACGCCCGAAATTTTTTCCGGCAATGTGATAATGACCAACTCAGAACCGGCTTTGTCGGCCAGCGCTTTGATCTCATCGATTGCCATACCTGTGATGGATTTGAAGGGCGTCAAAACGTCTTCAGGATGATGCGTTGCCATTTAATGGCTCCTTTAATTGCTGGTTGGGTGGCGCGAGCGATCGATTTCGCGCGGGCCGGGGAACATGTCGTGCTGCTGGGGATGTTCGGTGGACAGGCGTCCGCCTTCGACGACCCAATAGACGGTTGATTTGCGTGGCAGCTTTGGCAGCGTAGGTGGCGGAATTTCCGCGTTGATCTCGACCATGCCGTTTTTCACAGCGAGGTTGAGCTTGAGGCTGACGCCACCCTTGTAGGTCACGTTCGGCCGGTCGTTGGAAAGCTCCAGGAGCTTTTCCAAAACCTCGTTCAGTTTGCCGGAAAACTCGGCGTTAAGATCGCCGCCTTCCAGCATTCCGAGCAGGGCTTGAGAGTCTCGTATGATCTGCATCGTTTTCTCCGATTAAAAAGGGATGTCGTCGTCCATGTCCTGGCTGAAGCCACCGCCGGTGGTGCCGGAGGTGGAGCGACCAGAACTGCGATTGCTGGAAGAGCCGTAATCGTCCGGGCTGCCGGCTGCTGGTGCGCGTTCGCCACGCTGGCTATCGAGCATGGTCAAGGTGCCGCTGAAGCCAGTCAGAACAACTTCTGTGATGTAGCGGTCCTGGCCTTGCTGATCCTGCCATTTGCGGGTCTGCAGGCTGCCTTCGACGTAGACTTTGGCGCCTTTTTTCAGGTACTGTTCGCAGACCTTGGCAAGACCTTCGTTGAACACAACGATGCTGTGCCACTCGGTCTTTTCCTTGCGGTCTCCAGTATTCTTGTCACGCCAGGTTTCACTGGTAGCCAAACGGAAGTTGGCGATCGGCTTTCCATCCTGTGTGCGGCGGATTTCCGGGTCGGCGCCGAGATGGCCGATCAATATGACTTTGTTGACGGAACCGGCCATCAAACAATCCTTTCGATTTTGGGAAATGCGTCATGCGCAACGCCGTCGAGCAGGCGGCCGGCGCTTGCTTTGGAAACGCGCTGCATGACGTGGAAGCGGTTGCCGTGAAATCCAGATCCGGCTTCATAATTCAGCCAACGAATATCTGGCTGTCGTTCGTTGAAGCGGTTCGTGTAGTCGGCGCGATAGTCCGGATCGTCTTTGTTTCGATCAAGAATGCTGATCCAGTTGCCCCACTGCTTGAAAAAGAAGGCAACATCTGCCGCTGCGCACTGGTCGCGCAACCACCGCGCCCAGTCTGGATGCATTGGGCGAGCAGATGGTCCGCTTTCTCCGCCGGCGACGACCCAGTCCAAACCTTTGCGGAACTGTTGCGATGGGTTTGTCCTGTCGGGGTCATCGTGCCAGCGGGTTCCGCGCAGGGCATCATAGAAATAGCTACCTTGGCAGATGTCGGTTAGATCAAGCGATCCTAAAAGTGGTTCGCAGCTCACCCATCGAATAGCCGCCGGTGTATCAAGCAACGGAAACAACCGTTCATTCGCACGAGCTTGATCCTCGACCGATACGCCGAGCCACAGATTGTGCAGTGGCCAGCTCCACGCTTCACGGGGCGCACCAGAGAAGCTCGACCAATTCGCGTAGATGTCTTCGAGCAGATCATCGTTGCTCATGAAATCGCGCATGCGATCTGCGCGCTTGGTCAGCACCTGGAAGGTGTGCTGCGGATTGCTGGCAATGACCGTGAGAACATCGAGGATCCATTCGTCCGGCACGTTCTCGGCGAACAGGTCGCCATGCGCGCAGACGAAAATCATCCGAGGCTTTTTCCAATCGGTCGGCTGATAGAGCGCCTTTTTGTTCAGGCGAACTTCGCCATTCCAGACCGGTCCGGCCTTGGTCTCTTTTGTCAGGCCCTTACGGGTTTCATGATGCTTCAGGCGGGTGCCTGCCAGCTTCATGGCATAACAATTGGTGCAGCCTGGAGAGACGACAGAACAGCCGGTGATCGGGTTCCAGGTGGCGTCTGTCCATTCGATGGAAGTTGTCTGAGCCATCACAGAACTCCCATTGCAGATGCCGAATTGATGGCAGCCATCAGGGTGACGGCGATCTGCTCGGCTTCTTCATCTGGTCTGTTGCCATTTGCGTCGACGGTGAACACGTCACGGCCGTCTGCATCGCAGATCGTCGCGCAGTCACTTTCGCAGCGCTGCAAAGGCAGAATAACGCCGAGTGCGGAGAGCTTGAGCGAAAGGCTGGATGTCGCTGGCGGTGCAAGGGTGAAGAGGTCAGCCATCGACGTTGGCTCCCTCAAGCTCATCCTTGTAGGCGTGTTCGATCACGGTCTGTGCGGCAGTGCCGACGCAGCGGTCGCAGATGAATGCCCGGCCATCCGGAGCGGCAACGAAGATCTTCCGGTGCTTCTTGCCCGCGCTGCAAAAATTGCAGCATGGTTCGGTATTGATGTCAGTCGGCGACATGTTCGTTTTCCTCTTGCAGGCGATAGCCGAGGTTCCGGCTGGTAATGATGGTGAAGCCCTGACCGGCGAGGCTCTTGCGCAGTCTCGAAACATGCGCGTGCAAGCAACCTTCGGCGTCATCCGGTCCGCCGTCCGGGTCGTCCTGCCAGATCCTGTCAGCCAGCCGAGGTACGGAAATGAAGCTGCGCGCGCCTGCCAGTTCGAGCAGGATTTGCCGCTGGCGCCGTTGCAGTGCCAGGCGATCCGCAAGGGTGGTGACGCGCTCAAGCATCTTCAGGCAGCTCCACACTGCTTATGGATCTGATGATGGCTGGCGGCTGTAAGACGGCGTTCCTTGCCAATGAACCGGTCGAAGGTTTCGGTAAACCGTTCTTCGGCGAGCGCTGCTGGCCAAACGTTTCGCAGTGAACCCCGCATAAACATCGGTGGCTGAAACTTGGTGACGGGATAGGCCTTGCGCGTCGCAACGCCCATCAACGCTTCGGCCTCGGCAGCCATCATGCGCATGTCCATCTGGTGGACGATCTGCTTTTGTTTTTTTGTCCAGCGATCCGGCGTCGGTAGGCCAGCAGCTTCGTAGATCGCCAGATCCCAACCGGCCTTGGCACGCTGCACAGCAGCACGATACGCCTCGGCTGCTATAGGCGAGGCGGCTTCCAGCATTGAGAAGATCAGGTCTTGCTTCGGACGGGCATCATCGCCGAGCTTGTATTCATGCCCGTCATGCAACAGGAAAAGGCCGCATGTCAGTTGATCTGCACCTTCGCGCAGAAGCGCCTCGGCTCCCATGACGCTGTGCTGGGCAACCGAGTAGGCAATTCCCTGATAGGTTCCGGTGAAGCGGGCGAGTTTTGCAAGACCGTAAGCCACCTCGTGAAAGTCGATTTCATGCGGGTCCGGAGCGGCAAGATCCATCAGGCTGCCGTCCGGACGGAAAAAGGTAATCGGTTTTTCGCACAGGCGGGCAAGGCTGATGGATGTCATCGATCAGAACCCTCCGAAAAATACGGCTGTGACTGCCACGATCGCGGCGAAGCTCAAGCCGACGATTGTCTGCATCTCGCGGATGGTGCGCAGGTCGCGTTTACTGAGGTCTGGTAAGGGGTGGAACATGGTAAGGTCTCCGTCGGTTCGGGAAACCGCACCCGCAGGTGCGGAAACCAAAATCCGACGCGCCTCAGGCGGCAACGCGGGTTTCCATGGCGCGAAGGATCTCTGCGGCTTTGGGCGAGTGCTCCTTGATTTCCTCGAAAGAATAACCTTCGGCGAGGAGTTCTTTGTCTGTGAGGCCGGTGCCACGCTCGCGTGACAATTCCGCCATTTCGGTTGCAATGCGGTTTGCTGCAGGTTCAGTTGTTGCCTTGCGAGCCATTGATTTTCTCCATCCTGTTGAGGTTGGACCGGATGGCAGGGGCGGGGGCGGGGCCTGCCATCCGGTCATTTCCCGGCCGGTAGCGGTCCAGCGTGGGATGGCGTAAACATAAGGCGTAATTTAATACGCTGTCAATCTGCAAGGCGTAAAATAATACGCGTTTCGATTTTGTGGAATTACGCTATTGAAAAGCATGAACAAAATTTTGCTTGCCTGCTTCGCTCTGTCGCTCCTGTTTGCCGCAAATGCCTTTGCTGCAAATTTCCCGATCTGTGGATCTGGCAAGCGAAGCAACTGCGTCGTCGATGGCGACACATTCTGGATGGGTAGGACAAAGGTGCGGGTAGCCGATATCGATGCGCCGGAAATTGGTGGCGCCAAGTGCGCAAGCGAAAAAGCGCTGGGCGTAAAGGCGCAGCGCCGACTGTCAGAGTTGCTTAGGGCAGGCGGTTTCGAACTGCGCCCGTTTGGCAACCGAAAGAAGGATAAGTACGGCAGGGATCTCTTCGTCGTTATCCGTCAGGGTGCGTCTCTGGGTGATCAGCTGGTTAAAGAGGGCTTGGCTCGGACCTGGAGCGGTCGCCGGATGCCGTGGTGCTAGTTTCTCAGCAGCTTTTCGACGGGCATCTGCTTGTTGTAGATTGCCTGGTACATTTCTTCGGCCAAGGCGAGCGCCTTGCGTCGATCGATGTTTGAGAGCTTGCAATCCTGTCGATATGACTGCAGCTCGGTATCCTGCCTTTTAGCTGGCGACGCCTGGATAACCATGCGCCAGGCGCAGGCATCCACGGGATTGACGGTCACCGCGCCGTCGCATCCCGTCGAGAGGCAGAAGGCAATATTGCGCTGCGCCTCGTAAGATCCGGCGATCGCGTTTTGCCAGTCCGACTTGAAATGAAGTTTTGTCGCGTCGCATAGTTCATCATTCGATGTGACCATGCAAATTGTTGTAAAATCTTCAACTTTTGGAAATTCATATGCGAACGATGGCACGCCAGCCATGCCGGTAATAATACCTGCCGTCACGAAGCAAAGCGCCCGCCGCATTCCGCTAAACCCCAAACAGCTCATTGGTCGTCAAAACCTTATGGACCGCTATAACGTTAGCGCGCTTTATCTCGACCGTTGAATTCACCGGGTTTCGTTTGGTTATAATGATGGCTTGTTCCGTGCGCTTGGTCAGGATGCCGATCGATGCTTCTGTGTCTTCGTGGGAAATGCCGCACTGAATGACCACAACGTCACCAAAGCGTGGTGGCTTGTGCGGGTGTACATAAATCAAATCGCCCTGAAAGTATTGCGGTTCCATCGAAACGCCTTCAACGTAAAGAGCATAAATGTCCTTCGCGCCCATAAGTGCAGGTGGCCTCCTTACGTAGTCTATTGCATCGCTGGATAACTGGAAAGCGCCACGAAGCAGTGAGCCCGCCGCGGTTCCGCGCACCGGGATATCGTTCGGCATGATCCATTGCTGAGGATTGCTGGCTGCAGCTGGCGCCAGTTCGGACTGCGCCACGACAGTCGCTTCCGATTTGTCTTCCTTGCCCATCAACCATTCAGCCGTGGTATCAAGAGCAGTCGCGATCTTTTCAACCGTATCGACGCGCGGGTTCTTTGTGGTGCCATCAAGTATCTTGCGCACCGTATCCTTGGCGCCAGTCGCGTCAATAGAAACGCGCTGGGCACTTTTACCCAGCTCTTTCAATCGCTGATTTATGCGTTCAATCAATGTGTTGTTCATGGCGCGTATCATAATACGCATCCTGAAATCGTGTTAGGGTAATAAAATACGTTGACTAGGCGTAATTTAATACGCATATTGCCGCCATGACCCTGCGCGAACAACTGCTCAAAACCGTTGAACTGTATTGCTTGCACGCCACGATATCGGAGGCGCGCGTTTCCACGCTTATTTTTAGCGGCGGGAGGAGAATACAACAAATTCGGGACGGTGGCGACGTTGGGACTATGGGATTTGAAAAGGCCATGAAATGGTTTGCCGATCATTGGCCTGAAAAGCTGGACTGGCCTGAGGGTGTTGATCGTCCGAAGCCGGTTCTGGAGGCAGCCGAATGATGGCTTCTTCCGTCTTTTATACCTTCCGGATGCGGGGCCACATACCTGTTGTCCGGTTGTGCGCAGGGGCTGGTTCTTGCCGGTCTCTGCGCCTCGTTTCGCTTCAGTCTGCGTTTTCGTCATCTGATCCTCCGTGATGTGGTGACGGACTGAACTTCACATTTTGATTTCATTCCCACCACGGGAAAACGCGGGGATTTTTCCCAGCGCGGGAAAGGCTTTGTCATGTCTTCAGATGCTTGGTTTCATCGCGTGAAATCTGCCCAGCGCGACCTGATCAAACTGGTCGGTGGTATAGAACGCGCCGCTCAAATTTCGTCGATGTCGAAAAGTCAGATCGGGCGTTTCAACAACACGGCCGATACTGAGCTGATGTCTGTATCGGTGGTGTATGCGCTAGAGGCGGATTGTGGTGTCCCGGTCGTGACCAACGCCATGGCGGAACTCAGCGGCCGTCGTTTGTCAGATCCCGATGCTGATCGCGAAGCTGACATTTGTGTTCAGCGAGCCAAAGCCGACTTGGTGAAAAAACTCGGTGAACTTCTGTCCCGCAGCGCCGACGCAGCTGCTGATGGGTTCATTTCGGTGGCTGAAGCCCGTCAATTGATGGGCCTATCGTCTGACATAGATCAGATCAATTCCCGTTTCCGTCAGTCGCTGGCGATCGTTGCCTCGCGTGGCGGCGAGCATGTCGGCCTCAAGCTCGTGAAGGGAGAATGACCATGCATTTTGGTATCATCTACGATAGCCCTTGGGTGAAAAGTTACGCTGATCTTGCGATGGGCGCCGCCAAGCTGGAAGGTGCCATTCCTGTAGACCGCAAAGCTCTTGATGGCACTGAGCACTGGGCTATGATCCGTTATGCAACGGATGACGGCTATATCAATGCCGGGATCGCGATTTTCTATTCTCCTGAACCTGGTCTGATCTGGATCGACTTCTTGTATGTCGCGCCCGACTTCCGTCGACGTGGTATCGCAACCAGATTGATAGAGGGTATCCGTCAGCAGGCGAAGGCAGACGGATATCTTCGTTACGGGCTAGGCACTTTGCCGGGCAATTATCCT
This sequence comes from Agrobacterium sp. AGB01, assembly GCF_014851585.1. GTDB lineage: Bacteria > Pseudomonadota > Alphaproteobacteria > Rhizobiales > Rhizobiaceae > Agrobacterium. The sequence goes on along the minus strand of NZ_JACVAB010000008.1, from coordinate 216,735 downwards.
ATGCTCTCTCTGATCGGCCGTTGTGGTGGCCTGAAGGTTGATGCGGGTCGCAGCAGCCGCGAGGGTGTTTATTTCTTTGAGAGTTTTGGGCCTCCGAGAAAGAAGGCTGTCAAGTTTCAAACGAGAGCAGACCGTGATCGCGTCCGTCAGAAGCGTGGCGAGAGCCGCAAGCAGCAGTTGGTTGAGGTTCGTCGCCAGATCAAGCGCTTTAAGGATGGGGCAGACCCAGCGTCGTGCATGCAAGCAATTGTTGACGTGACACTGAATGCTGGGGGGCAGAACTGATGCTCCACGATTACAAACAGTTCTTGTCGGCCAAAGTTGCCATTGCTCCTGAGGGCGGGTTTGAAGTTTTACTCGATGAAATAAATCCTATCCTGCAGCCGCACCAGAAACTTATCGTCATTTGGGCGTGTCGCGGTGGTCGCCGAGCGATCTTTGCTGCCTTCGGGCTCGGCAAGAGCGTCATCCAGATCGAAATCCTCCGTATCGTGATTTCACGGTTTGGTGGCCGCGGGCTGCTGGTGTTGCCGCTTGGTGTGCGTCAGGAGTTTCGCCAGGATTGCGAGTTGTTGGCGTCAGGCGAACATCCGCGCATTTCTGACGAACAGCGCGCAGATCTCAAGGTTTGGCAGGCGTTGCGTCCAGACCGGTTTCCGTCTCTCGCTTTCATACGTTCAGTCTCCGAGGCTGGTGACACCGGCCTTTACATGACCAACTACGAAACTGTTCGTGACGGAAAAATAGATCCTCGCGCCTTCGATGCCGCATCGCTCGATGAAGCGGCCTGCCTTCGTGGATTTGGTGGCACCAAGACATTCCGCGAGTTCATGCGTTTGTTTGACGGCATCAGGTTCAAGTTTCTCGCCACCGCCACACCATCTCCCAATCAGTATATCGAGATGCTGGCCTATTCGGCTTTCCTCGAAGTGATGGACATTGGGCAGGCGAAAACGCGCTTCTTCAAGCGCAACTCGGAAAAAGCAGACACCCTGACCATCCATCCCCACAAGGAAGAGGAATTCTGGCTGTGGGTGGCTAGCTGGGGCTTGTTCGTGCAAAAGCCCTCCGATCTTGGATGCTCGGATGATGGCTACGATCTGCCTGAAATAGAAGTCAGGTGGCACGAACTGCCCGCCGACCATTCGTCCGCTGGCGCAGAGAAGAACGGGCAGGGGCGGCTACTGCGCAATGCGGCCGCTTCGCTCTCGGATACGGCGCGTGAAAAGCGTGAAAGTCTGCCGATCCGCGTTTCCAAGATGTTGGAATTGCGATCGGAAGATCCTGATGCACATCGGATCATCTGGCATGATCTTGAGGCGGAGCGTCTCGCAATTGAGGCGGCAATTCCAGATGTCGTCAGCGTTTATGGTTCACAGGACCTCGACGACAGAGAGAAATCTATCGTCGGCTTCTCTCACGGAAAGATCCGCGAGATCGCGGCGAAACCCGTCATGCTGGGTTCTGGCTGTAATTTTCAACGTCATTGCTGGTGGGCAATCTTCCTCGGAATTGGCCACAAGTTCAACGATTTCATCCAGGCCATTCACCGCATTCAGCGCTTTCTGCAGCAGCACAAGGTGCGGGTTGATCTCATTTACACCGAGGCGGAACGCCCGGTGAGAGACAATCTCGAAGCGAAATGGCGTCGCCATCAGGAGCAGATGTCCATCATGACCGAAATCATCAGGAAGTATGGCCTTTCGACTGCTGCGATGGCTGAAAGCCTGACGCGCGCAATGGGCGTTGAAAGGATCGAGGTTGAGGGTGATGGCTACCGCCTCGTCAATAGTGATTGTGTCCTTGAGTGCCAGCGCATGGCGGATAACAGCGTCGATTTGATCGTCACGTCGATACCGTTTTCGACGCAGTATGAATATTCGCCGAACTACGCTGACTTTGGTCACACCGAAGACAACGACCATTTCTGGCAGCAGATGGATTTCCTCATTCCTCAATTGCTCCGGGTGCTGGCACCTGGTCGTGTTGCTGCAATCCACGTGAAAGACCGGATCGTGCCAGGTGGCATGACCGGACTCGGCTTCCAGTCTGTCTACCCATTCTCGGATGACTGCGTTGCCCGGTTCAAGAGACACGGCTTTGCGTTCCTTTCCCGCAAGACCATCGGCACGGATGTTGTTCGCGAAAACAATCAGACATACCGGCTCGGTTGGTCGGAACAGTGCAAAGACGGTAGCCGCATGGGCAATGGTCTGCCGGAATATCTCTTGATTTTCCGCAAATCTCCCTCTGACAACTCGAATGGTTATGCGGATGATCCCGTCCGCAAATCCAAGCGCGAATGGAAGCAGGGGCACTGGGAAAACGAAGATGGATATAGCCGCGCCCGTTGGCAGTTGGATGCCCATGGTTACACGCGCAGTTCGGGCGATCGTTTGCTGGCAACAGAAGAGATGGCTGGCCTCGAACATCACCAGATTTTCAAACTCTGGAAACGCCACTCGCTCGAGAATATCTACAACTTCGAACACCATGTGAAGATTGCGGAGCATCTTGAAGAGCGGGGCATGCTGCCCTCTACATTCATGCTGCTGCCACCGCACTCCGTCAGCGATGATATCTGGACCGATATCACGCGCATGCTTTCCATGAACACACTTCAGGCGGCTGCCGGCAAGGAAATGCACCTTTGCCCGTTGCAGTTCGATATCGTTGATCGAGCCATCGCCCAATATAGTGAACCGGGTGACACCGTCTTTGACCCGTTTGGCGGACTGATGACGGTACCGTATCGCGCGATAAAATTTGCGCGCAAGGGCGTCGCAGTCGAACTCAACCCCGGCTATTTTCTGGATGGTTGCAAGTATGTCGAAGCCATGGCGCGGCAGATGTCCATGCCAAGTCTTTTCGATCTGATGGAGGCTGCAGAGTGAGCAGCGCCATTCGCCTTTATGTGGTCACCGACAATGCACACGAAGCGGCAATGACGCTGCTGGGTTGCCGCGTTGCAAGCCTTCCTGCCTGGATGAAGGTGACTACCGATCCTTTTGAGGTTGAACGCCTTCCATCTGGCGTGGCTGCCCTCGGGCTCTTTTTCCCGGTCGACATGCGCAAGCCGTCATTTGTCGAAACCGTCTGGCAGGAACGCAAACTGCGCGGGGGGATCGATACCGATCGGGAAAAGCACCTCGAAAAACTGAATGACTGGATGCGGGCTCGCGACGCGTCGGATGCGAAATTGATCGCCGACGCTCTGGCCGCCGAAAATACACGACAAGGAGCGGCGGCGTGACCGAGATTGCAGTTTTCAAAACATTCATGGTGCCATCGAACTTGCCAGGCAAAAGTGCGCGGGCAGAGTTTGCGCTCACTCCGCAGAGTTTCGCGGCCATGATGCCGCATCAGCAGACGGAACTTTGCCTTCTGGCACATGAGGCTGGTTATTCGGTTCGCAAGCTGGCCCGTTTGTGCGGTCTGCTGGAAACCACCGTTCGCGATGTGATGGCAAAACGCCATGCCTTTGACATGCAGAGCCTTCTAACCCCGGTTTCCGACGCAATGCTACCGGCGTCACCAGAAGATGCAAAGGTCAAGGAAGCCTCTGAGGGGATCGGCGCTAACGCTTTGCGTTTCCTGCGCATGCTTCCAAGGGAAGGCACCTTGCATTTTTATGACATGGGCGAGCTGGAGAGCAGGGCAGATCTGGTGAAGGGTACCGGCGGGCGGATCGTCGGCAATCTCTATGGCCGCGGCCTGATTGCCAGAGCAAAAGCGAAACGAGGCTACACCTTTGCATGGGGACTGACAGAACTGGGCCGTGCCCTTGTTGTTCGGGCCTCCATTAATGGCGCTTGCGACGGTGAGGATGGTTGATGCTCGCTCGCACCCGCACGCGCAACAAAATCCTGCTGGTGATTGCGCCGACACTGTTCCAGTGCCGCAAAACCCTTGATGCGTTCGGGGTTCACATCAGCAGGGTTGGTGAAATCCGATCGGTCACCAAAGCCCTGCAGTTACGGGGCTGGACGCCCGGAACTCCTTTTATCGCCGCTGACCGCGAGCAGTGGTTTGCCACGGCTGCAGGACGTGAACTGAGCCTGGCGCTGGATGCGCTGATGCTTGATGGCCGCGTACGCGTGGCCAGCCAGACAGAACTCGACGAACTCTCAAAACCGGAGCTGCTTGATGTACGCTGAAACACTTCTCAATCATTTGGCGCCGATGCACATACCTGCGACACACAATCGCTGGAACCATGGCTTGCCGCTGATTATCGACAGCTTCGCCGGTGGTGGCGGTGCCTCGACCGGAATTGAGCTGGCGCTCGGCCGCTCTCCAGATCTCGCGATCAACCACAATCCTCAGGCGTTGGCGCTGCATGCGGCAAACCACCCGGAAACCGTGCATTTGTCCGAAAACATCTATTGCGTTGACCCGCTGGATTACGTCGCCGGCCAGCATATTGGCCTTGCCTGGTTCTCGCCCGATTGCAAACATTTCTCCAAGGCCAAGGGCGGCAAGCCTGTAGAGCGAAACATTCGCGATCTGGCGCACATCATCCCATTCTGGGTCGAGCGTATTCAGAGCAGCGGCGGCAGGATCGATGTCATCGCCATGGAAAATGTCGAAGAGTTCTCGACCTGGGGGCCACTGATCGAAACCGACAAAGGCATGATGCCAGATCCTGATCGCAAGGGTGAGACATTCCAGCAGTGGTGCAAAAAACTCCGTAAACTCGGCGGTAAACTGGAGAAACGCGAATTGCGCGCCTGCGACTACGGTGCGCCGACGATCCGCAAACGCCTGTTCGTGATCATTCGTTTTGACGGAAAGCCAATCGTCTGGCCAGAGCCGACACATGGTCGACCAGATGACGCCGATGTAATAGCCGGTCGCAAGTTGCCTTGGCGCACCGCGGCCGAGTGCATTGACTGGTCGGTACCGTGCCCGTCTATCTTCGACACGTCAGCGGAAGTGCTTAGCAAACATGGCCTCAAGGCTATCAGGCCACTTGCTGACAACACCATGGCGCGGGTTGCGCGTGGGATGAAACGTTATGTTCTCGATGTCGAACGGGCGTTTCTTGTGAACCTGACGCATGGTGGCCGGGTTGAGGATCTCGCGGAGCCGTTCAAAACTGTGACCGGCGCCAATCGAGGTGAAAAGGCAGTTGTCTCGCCACACCTCTCTGCCTTCTATGGACCCGGTGAAGGTGGCCTCGACCGTGCCGCACCGCTTGATCAGCCGGTCCGCGTTATTCCCTGTGAGAACCGTCACGCACTGATCGCGCCTTCGGTCATACGCTTCAATAGTGGTGCCACGGGCAGCGATATGCGGACACCAGTGCCCACCGTCACTGCAAACAGCTATATTAAGCGCCCTGGCGGTGCTGCGCCAATCGGCATCATCGCGCCTGTTTTGAGTGCTGCCCAGCATGGCGGTTCAAACCGTCCGGTTGATGCTCCACACCACACGATAACGGCCAGACTGAAAGACCAGAACAGCGTGATTATTCCGACGCTTGTGCAGACCGGTTACGGTGAACGCGAAGGACAGGCTGCGCGGTGCCTGGATATTGAAAAGCCTCTCGGCACAATCGTCGCCGGTGGCGTAAAACACGCGGCTGCCGTCGCGTTCGTCGCGCAGCATAACAATGACAGCCGACGCGCTGGCGGCCTCAATCCCGGCCGATCGGTGGAACAACCACTGTCGACAATCACTCAGACTGGCTCGCATCAATCTGTTGTGTCAGCGTTCGTGGCGCGCCAGTTCGGCACCTCAACAGGCCACCCCGTCGACCAGCCTTCAGCAACTGTCATGGCAGATGGTGCGGGCAAGTCTCAGCTGGTGACCCCATTCCTACAGGCTTACTACGGCACGGGTGATGGTGGCGAAGAGGATCAACCGATGCGGACGGTCACCACGAAAGACCGTCACGGCCATGTAGAGGCCTCGCTTGCTGTTCCACCGTTCAAGGACGAGCAGGCGGGCAGGGCGCGCCAGGTTGCCGACTTCATGCGCGACCAAGGCTTTTGGGATGAACGCGAATTTGTGACGCTCGAAGTCGATGGGAACACGTTTGTCATCGTCGATATCGGCATGCGCATGCTGACGCCCCGCGAGCTCTACAATGCGCAGGGTTTCCCGGGTGATTACATCATTGATGGCGTGTGGGTTTCAGAGGCTGACACGCAATCGTTCATGGCGTTTCCAAAATCAGTGCAGGTGTCCTGCGTTGGCAACAGTGTCAGCCCGCCGGTGGCGCAAGCCATCATTGCCGCCAACTGCGATCACCTTGTCGTTCGGAGGGCTGTGGCATGATCCAGCCAACTTTGTTCGAAGGTGCAAAACGTCTTGTATACGATGACGCTATGGAGATGACACTTCAGTCAATGCAGGCTTATGGCTCATCACACGATCACTGGGGCATAGCTTGGTCCGGAGGCAAGGACAGCAGCGCGACGTTGACGGTTATTCTGCACCTCATCGACGTAGGGAAGCTTTCGCCTCCTAAGTCACTTTCTGTTTTTTATGCTGATACCCGAATGGAGCTTCCGCCGCTTGCGATCGCTGCGGAACGTATCATGAAACAGATGGCTCAACGGGGTATAAATTGCGAAGTGGTGCGCGCGCCGCTCGACAAAAGGTTCCTTGTTTACATTCTGGGGCGCGGCGTTCCGCCTCCAAACAATAATACCCTTCGCTGGTGTACTCGCCAGATCAAAATTGATCCGATGACAGAAGCGTTAGAGCGCCGCATCAATGAACTGGACGGCAACATTCTGATGATCACCGGTGTCCGTCAGGGCGAAAGTGCGATCCGTGACCAGCGTATCGTTATGTCGTGTGGAAAAGACGGCGCTGAGTGTGGCCAGGGTTGGTACCAGCAGGTGTTGCCTCAAGCAAAAGGTATTCGTGGGCGGATTGCGACACTGGCTCCCCTACTTCATTGGCGTGTTTGCAACGTGTGGGATTGGCTAAAATTCTATGCGCCGCTGTCTGAATACGGCGGATGGGACACCCGTTCGATTGCAGACGCATATGGCGGTGATGAGGCCGAGGAAAAGAACGCCAGGACCGGTTGCGCTGGTTGCCCTTTGGCTTCCAAAGACATGGCGCTAATGACCATAGTCGCCATGCCAGAATGGGCGTATCTGGCGCCATTGTTGAGACTAAAACCCCTTTATAGAGAGCTCAGACTTCCACAGAACCGGCTCCGAAAACCGGGTGTCGAACGGTTGCGTAGTGGGGCCGTTGCAGCCAACCCACAGAGAATGGGGCCTTTGACCTTCGATGCTCGTCGAATGGGTCTAGAGCGCATTCTAGCAATACAATCGCAAATAAACACCGACGCTGACCGTCTTTGCAGACCTCGGATAGATATTCTCAATGACGAAGAAGAACTGCGTATTGGTCAATTGATAGCGGATCAGACGTGGCCTCAAGGTTGGGATGGTGATGAGCCGGTTGCTGACACTCCTATGCCTTCAATATTTGCTGATGGCTCAATTCAGCTACTCTTAGTGTGAGGACCGTGATGAGTAATCCGGCAATCGAAGAGTTCGTTGAAAAGGCACGTAATGTCACCGTGTCCGAAGCCGCCGACAGGCTCGGCATAAAGCTTGGCCGCAATGAGTATACCGGCGCTTGCCCGCGCTGCGGTGGTAAAGATCGGTTCTCTATCAACGGCACCAAGAACGTCTACAACTGCCGCAATTGTGGCGGTGGCCGGGACGGTATCGCCCTGATGGCACATGTCCACAATCTCGATGTGCGTGACCGGGCTGGATTTCTGGAGGCCTGCGCTGCGGCTCTTGGTGAAGATATTCCCGAGGGTGGCGAGCGTGAAACGGACGAGCAGCGGCAATCGCGGCTTGAACGTATAGCCGCCATCAAGGCCGAGAACGAACGCAAATTCCAGCAGAAGCAGGCCGAGGAAAACCGTTTCCGTGAGATCGAGGTTGGCAAAGCGCGCGGCATCTACCAGCACGCGATTGATTTGCGGAGCGCTGGTTTGACAGCAGGTGAGGCGCTGCGCCGCTACTTGGCGCTGCGCACCGGTTTTGAGCCGCATCCGGCCATTCACGATTACATTCGTTTCGCGCCCGACCATTCCTATTGGCACGGCACGGACGAGCTCGGACGCAAAACCAGCCCCTGGCAGGGACCGGCGATGATTGCGCCATTCATGTTGATGGATGGAACTGTGACGGGTTGCCATGAGACATGGATCGACATCTCGGCCGGTCCTGGCTTCAATTACCGTCCGGATATCGGCGCAGATGGCAATGGCAATCGCCTGCCAACCAAAAAGATGCGCGGCACAAAGAAGGGGTCCGTCATTCCGGTGTTCGGCACCATGTCGGCGGCACGATGGGTGATCGGTGAGGGGATTGAGACCGTTTGCGCCTATGCCGCCGCTGAAGGCTGGGATAGCCACACGTTCTATTGCGCGAGCGGCGATCTCGGCAACCTGGCTGGCCCGGCCGATCCATCATCGGCGTTTCGTCATCCGACCATCAAACTCGGCAACAACCAGTTTCAGAAGATACCAGGTCCACTGCCAAAGGCAGATCAGGCGCCAGGTGATGCTCTTCAGGTGCCAGACCACGTCGACGACCTGCTCATTCTGGTCGACGGCGATAGCGAGTTCATTTTCACGGCAGCTGCCATTAGCCGCGCCTGTGCGCGCCTTGATGCCGCTGGCCGCACTATCACACCATTCTGGCCACCGGAAGGCGAGGATTTCGCCAGCCTGTTTGCCAAACTTTCGCAGGGGGAAGCCAACCAATGAATAAATGGAAACGACGCGCACTGTATTTAAGCAGCTTCATTCCGGCCTGCATCATGGTCCGAATTGACGACAACTTACTAGGTTTCTGGACGGGCTTATTTGTTATTTTTGCCATCGGATTACTGTCAGCGATGTTGTTCGACCATCTTCTTAAGTCTTGGTGGATTGAACGTTGATGGAAAAGCAGAAAATGAAATCGGGCATACCAGACCAGGTCGCCCGCATGATGGCACTCGCTACCCAGCAGCGGCGTCAGTATGACGCGAACCCGGACCCTTTGCCGGTTGTTGAGCCATCAGACGATGAAGATGTCCTTCAGCTTTCGGCGGAAGAGATTTTAGAGGAATGCTCCGAACAGCCTGAGACAGATATCGGCAACGCAAACAGATTGCTGATCCGCTTCGGCGAGCGTATCCGCCATGTAACCCACATCGGCTGGCATGGCTATGACGGCAAGAGATGGCTGGAGGATGCGTCAGGCGCTGTGGTTCGCAGGTTTGCCCACCGCACGGCAGAGCACATCGATGATGAGGCCGTGCGCCTTGATTGCTCCGAGGAAGAACAAGCAAAGATCGCCGCCGGCAAGATTGCCCGGGACGAGATCAAAAAACTCGGCAAATCTGACAAGTCGTGGGATGCGGACAAGCTCGCTGGATATGAGCGACTGCAGGCTGAAATTGAAAAGATGGACCGGGTTGAGAAAGATCGCTCTGGCCGGATCTCATCACGCCACGCCCATGCGAAACAGGCGGCCGGCACCTCAAAGATCAATAACATGTTGCAGGAAGCTGCGCCCTATTGCTCGTTGGATGTATCGGACCTCAACCGCGATTTACTTGCGCTGAATTGCCAGACAGGCACGCTGCGCTTTTTCTGCTCGGAGGTGGGCGGTACCGGAAAGTGGCAGATCCGAGTGGATCAACACAGGCCGTCAGACCTGATCTCAAAGCTCTCGGATGCGCAATTCCGCAACGAAGCCACGGCGCCGATGTTCGAGCAGTTTCTGCAACGGGTGATGCCATCGCCAGACTATCGCTCATTCCTGCAGAGATATCTCGGTTACTGCCTGCTGGGCCTGACTGGTGAGCAATGCCTGTTGTTCTTTTATGGCGCCGGCCGAAACGGCAAATCCACTTTTGTTGACATCATGGTCGAAATTCTTGGCGATTATGCCATTTCAATGTCGATCGATAGTTTTGCTGGCGACAGCAAGCGTGGTGGCGCGGAAGCAACGCCAGATCTGGCGCGCCTGCCAGGAGCGCGCCTTGTCGCCGCCAGTGAGCCGGAAATGGGCGTTCACCTGAAGGATGCGCTGATCAAGACCCTGACAGGTGGCGAACCAATCGCCGTCCGGCGTCTACATCAGGACTTTTTCGAACTCATACCGCAGTTCAAGATCATCCTGTCGGGTAATCACAAGCCGATCATTAAGGATGACTCGGATGGTATCTGGCGCCGTGTTCACCTGGTGCCGTGGGAAATCCAGATCCCTGAAGAGGAAGTCGACAAGACGCTAAAGGAAAAGCTGCTGTCGACTGAACGTGAGGGCATATTCCGCTGGATGGTAGCCGGTGCGCTCGAATACCTGCAACATGGCTTGCGGGTGCCAGACGGGGTGAGGGCGGCTACAGCTGAATACCGAGAGGAAAGTGATCCGATCGGTGCGTTCCTGCGCAACGCCTGCCATGTCACGGGCGATGATAATGATCGAGAGAGCCCGGAAGACCTCTACAACGGCTATGTCCGCTACGCCAAGCGTGAAGGCCTTGCCGATATCAGGCAGGCAACATTCTCACGCCGACTGCCCGACCAGACGCGCAAGACATGGAAGAGCCCTGAGGGCACGATGAAGCAATTCCAACGATTGCGTTCCAACGGCACCTTCTATTCAGGTATCAGGATCCGCGAGGAGTTTGATGGCAAGCCAGATGTCGGCACGCCGCCCGCAGGCCGCTTCGACGACAACGAACCATTCCCGCAGGAGTTTTGATGCTTGACACCCGGACCCTTCGTCGTACACACAGGACAGGTTGCTCTGCATCTGTCTTTCCGGTCCATTCGAGGGGTCCGGGGCGGACAGCTAGGACAGATAGCAGTCCATCGCGGACAGCAAGCGCCGCGCGCCACAAAGCGAAAACGCAAACAACTTCAAATCGTTATGAACGTTGGACAGCTAGGACAGCAAAATCCCGGTTTTCCATGATGCGCATGCGCTTACGCGTATTTCCTGACATCGAAGGATGCATGACGAAAATCTGTTTGGTCGCATCATGTAAACCTTGGAATTATCTGTCCAATCTGTCCAAGTGTTGATTTTGTTGTTCTTTTCGAACTCTACCTGTCCATTTATCTGTCCATTTCAATTCCTCTTTCTGTCCTAAGTGTCCAAAACGCCCCGAAAGGCTATGAGATGAAGAAAATTACCATTGAAAAATTGTTGACCTGGGCGTTCACACAGGAATTGTGCAAAATTGGTGGCGGTGACGTCGGTTCTGGCGCGCTTTCATCGAGCTTCTTGAAGGTCTCTGCCTACAGTGAACTGGGCACGCTGATTGATCGCACACCGAATGTGTACGGCGTCATTCCGACTTACGATGACGAAGGTGAACCGAGCACTGACGCCATCATGGTGGGCGATGCAGTTCGCGCGCTCGCCAAGCGTGGTGCTTTCGATATCGCGGAAGGCTGGAACCCGTTTCCAGAATGGTCAGATGATCACGGGTTGGTTGCGGCCGAGGTTCAGCGTGAACTTTCGACATTGCGTCTCAAGGGAGAACGTCTCGCGGGCAAACATATCTGCAGTCTGATGATCACGCATGCCGTTTTGGGTCGCGGCCCGGATTGGAAAGCGGAAGAGCCTTTGGTTGGACCGGTGCAGAAGCGCGGCAAGGATGCCTGGTTTGTCACCAGATCCGCAAAAGACGCATTTGGCCGCGCATATCGTTACGAGGCGGATGGTTACGACGCAAAGCGTCAGCGTCCACACCGCAACGCTTATCACAAAATGGAAATGAAAACGCCGATCCTGTCTGCCATTCAGGCCAGATTGGACTGGCAACTGTGGCAGGATGGTCTGTTTGTGCTTCATGAGACACTTGAGGGGCGCCTTTCGGCCCACGAACTGATTTGTTTTTCGCCCAATCGCCAGCCGTGGGTGGCTTTCAGCAACCAAATGAAAAACGCGCAAGCCGTTGAAATGGCGTAATATAAATGTTGTTTTCACCGCCTTGAAATGCGGCAGTTGGTTGACATATCTTGGTCACAGTAAAAAAGATTGGAAAACCCGCATCGGATCACCGGCGCGGGTTTTTTGTTGCCAGCAATGGAGGCGGTCATGTAACCGCGCGGCGAATGACTGCTGAATTGACCTTCGACACATCGGAGCTTCAGGCTCTTGGGCGGGCAATCAGTCGCCTTCCTGGTAATATCAGGACAAAGGCTATGGCTCGTGCCATGAGCAGAATGCGCGATATGGCCCGGACACGAGTGGTCAAGCGGTCTGCCGAGCGCGTGAAGCTTTCACCGAAGCAGGTGAGGGAGATTACCACCGCCCGTTTCAACGCTGGCAGCAACACGATTGAAGTCATCGAAAAGTCAGGGTGGATCAGCCTTTACAAGTTGGGCGCGACGCAAACAAAATCGGGTGTGCGGGTACGGCTAAGGGGATCTTACAAATCGGCCTTTATCGCCAAGATGGGATCAGGCCATAGCGGTGTGATGAAACGGGTAGGGTCGGCAAGGCTTCCAATCAGGGAGCTATACGGACCCAACCCGGCACACGATGTGACCAACAACCCGGATGTCTACCTGACGGTGCTTGCCGAACTGATCGAGGATCACCTCGCGCCGCGAGTGCTTCATGAGATCGATAGGCTGCTACCTCGATGACCGGGGTGCCGGGTCGGGCGGGGAGCACCCCCACCCCCCGGGTCAAGGGACCGTACATCTTTCCGACCTCCTGCGGGGCGAGGCGACCCCGAATTCCTGTCAGTCACATGGCTAAAAATATTGGGTTGTCGCGGTTGTCGGGGTTGTCGGTTCTGGTTGTCGCGGTTGTCGAAAGGATGCTGTGAGGTTGTCGTATGACGGATCAAGAAAATCTGGTCATGGCATCGGCCACGCAGATTGCGGAAAGAGATAACGTTACAAAGCAGGCTGTCTCAAAGGCGATCCGCAAGCTCATTGACGAGAGGCCGGACACGCCGGTAGAGCGGGGCCAGCAAGGCCAGATCATTCGGATCTCACTGGCGCATTACGACCACTTCCGGCAGAGTTTTACGAACCCTGCCAAGGCTGTGGCGCCGCTCCGTTCCGAGGATGGACGCCCCACAGGTCGAGGTTCATCAACTCCGATACGTGTTGAGGACAGTTTCGAAGAGGCCCGGCGCCAGTCAGAATGGCTGAAGGTTGGTCGCGAGCGCATTCGCCACCAGGAAGACTGTGGGCAGCTCATCCGCAAGGATAAAAACGAACAAGCGCTCACGGTGATTGGCGTCGAAATCCAATCGATCTTGAAGCGCTTACCAAATCGCTCAGACGATATCGCAATGGCGGTCTCGAAAGAGGGTGTTCACGGCGTCCGTGTGCTGATGCGCCAGATTGCCTTCGATGTCGGCGTAGAAATCGCGGACAAACTTTCGGCAATAGCTGCGGCTGCGCCCGAACAGGATCCTTTGATTGAGGATGAAGACGCGTGACGATGCATCCGGGAGCTTTGCGGGTTGGGGCTTCAGTGCTGGGCGCAGCAATACGTCCACAGCCGCCTGTTGAATTTCCGGTTTGGTTGCCAAAGAACGTTGTTCTGGTTGACGGACCCCGCAAGGGTGAGCTGTGGGCGGCAGAAGATGCGCCATATCTGCCGGAGATTGCGCACTGCCTTAGTCAGGAGCATCCATGCAACCTGGTTACAGTTCGAAAGGCTCAACAGACTGGCGTGACCATTCTTGCACTGGCTTGGATGATGTACATTGCTGAGAACAGTCCTGATAACGCGCTCTATGGCGTGCCAGGTATTGATGCTCTGCAGGATATCAACTCGGCGAAGCTGCAGCCGCTGATAGACAAATGGCAGGAACGTACTGAAAAGGTCATCATCCAGCCGACAACAAGTCGCTCTGGCGTAGGCTCAACTACCTACGAGAAAAAGTTTCCAGGCGGGTCAATCTTTCTCGCCAATGCAAACACAGTCATGGATCTCTCATCCAAAACGACCCGCTTTGGGGTGAAGGACGAGGTTTCGAAGTGGCAGATGTTGCCGAATGGAGCTGACCCGGAAAACTTGTTCTTCGGTCGTTTCACGGCCTTTCGGCGACAGAAGACTTACAAAATATTCGAGCTCTCAACCCCTGAACTCGACAGCGGTGAAGCGCTTGGAGAAGGTCCGGGCCACTGCCGTATCGACCGGAGCTTTAGACGGTCAGATCAGCGGTTCTGGTATATCCGATGCCCAGAGTGCCGGAAGGAAATGGTTCAAGACGACCGGAAGCTGCTGATAGACCGAAAGCAGCCTCATAAAACGGTCATGGTGTGCGACTGCGGACATCACATCTCGGAAATGGAGAGAGTTCAAGGCGTTAGAGCGGGACGCTACATCCCCACTTTCATTGAACCTGACCGGCACCCAGGCTTTCACGTCGATGCCTTCATGTCATTGATGATGTCCTACGAGGCAATTGCTGAGGATAAAATCACTTACGAGGCAAAGGGTGAGGCTGGGGCTAAAGATTACAGCAACCTTGTTCTAGCTCTTCCTTACCAAATGAAGGGCAACTCGCCTGATCATCAGCGTTTGATGGAACGCCGGGAGGATTATCTTGCTGGCACTATTACCGCCGGCGGATTGCTGTTCGTAGCAGGCGCTGACGTCCAGTCCTACGGTATCTATTGCGAGGGGGTCGTTTTCGGAGAGGACCGGCAGAGCTGGAATGTCTTTGCCGAATTCTTCGAGGGTGCAACAGATAACCCGCAAGCGGGCGCCTGGCTGTTGCTCGAGGAATTCTGCTCTCAGGAATTCCCGGATGGTCACGGCGTTCTCCGCAAGATCGAGGCTCTTGCAGTCGATAGCGGCTACAGACCGAACCAAGTGCGTGAGTGGTGCAGACGTCACCCCAACACATACGCGATCAAAGGCATGCCCGGTCGTGGTGTGCCTGCCATCAGTGCGCCAGTGCAAAAGGCAGTCAACAAGCGTGGAAAGCGTAAGCGGTTTGGTGGTGCTCTGTCCTGGCCTGTTGGAACCTGGGCTCTTAAAGCCGAGCTTTATGGCAATTTGCATAAGATCGGTCTGCGTTCTGGTGAGGCATCTGATCCGCCGGGGTACTGCCACTTCCATATGGAGCTGGGCGAGGAATACTTCCAACAGTTAACAGCTGAATATTTCAGCCAGAAACTGGTGAAGGGGAAACTGCACGAAGAGTGGATGCCACGCCGTGAGCACAACCACTTTCTCGATTGCCGCATCTACGCAATGGCAATGGCGGAGCATCTTGGTTTGTCGAGGATGACAAAGAGCCAATGGGCAGCGTTACGCTCAAAGCTCGAACCGAGTGAGCCGATCGATCTCCTATCAGAAGAGAGCCGCAAGGTAGCAGCAACCGCGGCTCCAGCAGAGACAGAGACACAGCAACCGGTTGATAAAACGAAAACACAATCGTCTTCGCCAGTGTCGAAGCCGGTTGAAAACAGGTGGGCGAAACGACGATGATGCGCAAGGTTTGGGAAAAATTGAAGGGTGGCAGTAATGCCACGCCTGCAATCCTCGGACCGCGCATTCGCTCACAAGCCGCATATCTTCGTGATAGCCAGTCTGGCGTCATCAAAGCTCGGCCCGCATCGCTACGGGAGCATCGCGACGAGGTTCGCAGGGTGTGGGGTCGCGCTGCGGCCCTCGCCATGGATTTATTGCAAAACTCTGGGCGTCTACGCGGCGCGGCTGATCAGATCCTCGCAGATACGGTGGGTGTGGAGCTTCAGTTGAACCCGCGCCCAGATCTTTCGCTGTTCGGATATTCCGCAACTGAAGCTGTAGCATGGACTAGGTTCGTTAAAGCCCGCTGGAAAATCTACGCATGGAACCCGCTGGAGTGCGATTTCAGAGCAAAGTTGACCATTCCGCAAATCACGGATGTAGGGCTGCGAAACTGGCTTGCCTTTGGCGAGAGTGTGGGTGTTGTCGAATATCTGCCGGAATGGCAAAGGCTTCCCGGCACAAGAACCGGAACCAAGTTTCTTCTGCTTACACCTGACAAACTTGTTCAGGATACGAACGAGTTCGAAGGAATGTATCAGGGGGTCATCCATGATGCACACGGTCGCCCCGTTTCATACCGCTTCGCTGAAAAGCGAAGTGGCATTTCGCAGAAACACGATTATGCCGCTCGTGATCGCGACGGCCGTCAGCTTGTAATGCATGCTTTCGATCCGTTTTCTGCGGATGATGTGCGTGGCCTGTCACCGTTGGCGCCGACCTTTCGGAAATATCTGATGGCGGAAAACACAGATGATGCCACAGCGCAGATCCGTTTTCTCCAGACGATCTATTCGGCTGTTCTGAAGAGCGACAGGCCGAGCGCTGAGGCGTTCGAGGCGCTGGAAAGCATGAAGGAAACTGGAGCGGAAGGCGTCGAAGATATTGCTGCTGATTTCGCACTCTACTTTAAGGCTCAACTGGATCGCGCTGCAGAGTCTGAGATCAGGATGGGGGCGGGGGCAGGTGTTTCACATCTGGCACCCGGAGAAGATCTGGAGTTCAAGACAATCACCGCTCCTGGAGCGGATTTCCCGGATTTCATGGCATCGCTCCATCGTGAGACGGCGCGGGCGCTGGGTATTTCGTATGGCGGTTACACGCTGGATTATACGAAAGCGACTTATGCCAGCACCAACATGGAGAACTCGGCGTTATGGCCTATTGCGCAGCGGCGCACCGATCGCATAGCAGCTCCACATGTGTTGGTACCTTACGCCAGTTGGCTGGATGAGGAAATCGGCGAAGGTCGGATCCCGTTCAAGGGCGGGTATGAGGCATTCAATGCAAACCGTGATGCTGTGCTTTGGGCAGTCTGCCAAGGTCCATCCAAACCAACAGCTGATGACTTGAAGCGTGCGAACGCGGCAAGCGAGCGCATTGCCAATGGCACCGGGATGCTGGAACGTGAGTGTGCCGAGAACGGGGATGATCCTGAAGAGGTCTTTGAAAGCCGGTTGCTCTGGCACAATCGCTACGTCGAAGCTGGTTTACCTTCGCCCTTTGAACGCGGATATGGTGGCAAGCCATCGACCAGCGAAGTTGCACCGAAAGAAGGTGTAGCATCATGACGACCTTCGTCAAAATTGCTGGCATGACCGTCGATCTCGACGACCCTTGCGCCATGTATGCCGCTCTTGCGGCCGTGAAGGCCAAGCGCCTTGCCGGAGAGCAGATTGAAGAAAGTGAAATCCGCTCTCCAGTGATGCAGCAGCGGGTGAAAGTCGCATCCTCCAGCATTGCCGATATCGACAAGGAGCTGGTGCGCCTACAGGCTGCCTGTCAGGCGAAAACAACCGGTTGCCGTCCCTCACGGCGCTGGAACCTGAAGTTCTAACAATTGAAACCTGAAGGAAAATCTATGCGTTTGCTCCGAAGTAGTCTCTTCGCTGCGCTGGCCCTTGTCGCCTGCGCGTTTGCTTCTGCGCCTGTTTTTGCCGCGGTAGCTGCTGATAATGCTGTATATGAAAATATCCAGCAGTCACTCAAGACCAAGATGGTCCACGTCGGGGTTACGGCCACCAACCACGACATGACGCCCTGTGTCTTGCCAGTCATCCAAACTTCGACCGCGCTCGGTCACCATGTCCAAAACGCTCGAAGTTACGGGCGTATTTCTTACACGGCGCACCGTTTGCCAACTGTCGAATTCTTCAGGCGATGCTGAAGCATGATTGATTTCGGCTCAAGATAAAAACGATAGAATGCTGCATTGCGTCGGCATTCTATCACATTGCCCCGCTCTGTTGTCTGATCTTACAGACAAGAGACTGAGGCAAACCCTCCTATCACTTCCAAAGGAAATATCATGGCTGTTCTCGTGAACGGCGAGCTCATTCTCTATGGGTTCGTTGGTGACAATTATTGGGATGCTGGATTTACCGCTCGAGAAGTCATCGAGGCCCTGGCCGAAGTTGGCCGGGATGCTGATATCACCGTGCGCATTAATTCCGGTGGTGGTTATACCGATGACGGCGTTTCCATCTACAACGCCCTTAAAGCTCACAAGGGCAAGGTGACCGTCATCATTGATGCCGTGGCTTTTTCCAGCGCGTCCCTGATTGCGATGGCCGGGCAGGATCGCATCATGCGTAAGGGCGCGATGATGATGATCCACGACCCCTCCGGTGGTGTGTGGGGGACGGCGCAGGATCTGGAGAGCTACACCAAGTACCTCACGAAACAAGCCGAAAGCATGGCCGGCATCTACGCCGATGTTTCAGGTGACGATCCTGACGATATCCGCGACGAGATGAAAACCGAGCTTTGGCTAACAGCCGAAGAGGCGGTCGAACGCGGTTTCGCAACTTCGGTTGCTGAGACAAAGAGCAAGGTCGTGGCCGCTCACGACTACCGCGTCTACTCACAGGCACCAGAGCGTCTCGTTGCAATGGCAACCAAGAAAAACTGGTCTCACGAAGAGGCCAAACCGAGAGCCATGGCTTCCGCCACGGCACCTGCCCGTCAACCCGAAAAGGAAACTAATATGACGGAAAAAACCAAGGCGGAAGAAGCCTCCGCCGAGATCGAGGCTGCGAAGAAAGACGCTGCGAAAGCTGCTGTCGCCGCTTACCAGACCCGCCGGAAAAATGTGATGGCCCTCGAGGAGGCCAAGGGCCGTGAAGCTCTGGCAGAAAAGCTGATCGAAACCGATCTCTCAGAGGACGCCATCAAGGACACACTTTCCGTCGCATCTAAAGCTGCCGCCCCACAAGTTGGGAAGCCGCAGGCCTCTGGCTACGAGCAGCAGCGGATCTCCGCGGCCGCTGGTTTGGCCCAACCGGGTTCTGCCGAAAAGACTGAGGCCGAGAACCGGACGCCGTTGCGTGCTTCCGTCGACCGCCTCAACAAACGCCGATAACTGGAGACCGCATCCATGGTTGTTCTTACGGAAAATCTGCGCCGCACGGCGCATTATCTCGTCTCGGAAGCCAATGGCTTCCGTTCACGCGAAGTCGGGGTTATCGCGTCTGGTAGCGGCAGGGTCGCACCAGGAGCGGTTCTCGGTCGCATCACTGCCAGCAAGAAGCTGGTTCCGCTAGCCCCGGGCGCTTCGGACGGCTCGCAAACCGCTGCTGCCATTCTCTTTGAAGGTTGCGATGCAACGTCTGCAGACGTTCGCCGCACGATTACCGCCCGCGATGCAGAAGTCCAGGCCGCAGTGCTGGTCTGGGCTGTGGGCGTGACTGACAATCAAAAGACCGCCGCGCTAGCCCAGCTTGCCGCGCTCGGCATTGCAGCCCGATAAGGAGGGGTAATTCAATGGCTCTTGTGGCAGATATTTTTAACCAGAACGCGTGGGGCGTTATTGAAGTGCAGGAAGAGGTAATCGACCGGGTCGATTACAAACCTCAGCTTCTTGGATCGCTCGGCCTTTTTGCGCCGATCTATTCCCGGTCTCGTACGATCGCTATTGTCGATCGAAACGGAACTCTGACACTCATTCCTACGTCGCCAACCGGCGCGCCACCCGAAGAGCTTATTCCAAAGGGCGCTAAAGTCCGCACGATGGAAGCTGTTCGATTGGCGAAGGGCTCTACAATCTACGCCATCGAATTGGCTGGAATTGCTGCGCTGCCCATGGATGATCAGACCATCGAAGTTTCCGATGAGGTGGCGACACGAACGGCACAAATCACCGATGATCTCGAGCTGACCTGGGAGCACATGCGTTTTGGCGCGATCCAAGGCAAAGTATTGGATGCCGACGGAACAACCGTCCTCGTTGACTGGTACGCATTCTGGGGCATTGCCGAACCGACCGAAATCGACTTCGAGCTTGATCAAGACGCCACCGACGTTCGCAAAAAATGCCGTGACGTAAAGCGCGAAATGCAAAGGGCTGGCAAAGGCATCTGGACGCCGAACACCAAGGTTGGCGCTCTGGTTGGCGACACTTTCTATGACCTGCTCGTTAATCACAAGCAGTACAAAGAAACCAAGCTGGGCACTGAAGGCGCTGTGGATCTCGAAGGTATTGAGGGCTACTCAGCCGTCACATTTGAAGGGATCACCTTTATCAACTACCGCGGGACCGATGACGACAGCACGATCGCCATCGGCACTAACAACGCTCGCTTCTTCCCAATCGGTGCGCGTAACGCGTTTCAGGTTGGCTGGGCGCCGGCTAGCGAATTCAAGCCATACTTGAACAAGCGTGGACAGGAAAAGGTTGGTCTTATCCTTTCGGATGTGTCTGGACGCGATGAGTGGGATCGGGTGGAAATCTACAGCTACCCGCTCTTTATCGCAACTCGCCCTGAAATGCTTCTTCGTGCAAAGGCCGCGTAAGCGCGGCCTCGGCGCACTTTAGAAAGGACTATCCTGTGAAAGATGTTCTTGTAACAGAGGCTGGTTTCTATGGAGGCCAGTTCCTCAAGCCCGGGCAGACCTATCGAGCAGACGATGTTGATGATGCTACCGTCAACATCAAGGATATGAATAAAGACGAATTGGTCGCAGAGGCGGTAAAGCGCGGTATTGAGCCGCCGAGTAACGCCACCAAAGCTGATCTCGTCAAACTCCTGTCCGGTGACAGCGATGATTGATTGGCAGGCAGCCCGTGCCTTCACAGAGACGGCGTGCGCCGAAATCTTTGACGTTACGGCCTGCCAGCTTATTCCCATGACGACTGGACTGACGGTCAACCACAAGGGCGGGCCTGATCCAGCTCGCGATCCTTTTCCGTTTTTGGGGACCATTGATCTGGAACCGCCGAGCGATCGTATCGTCCGGCATTTGTCGAACGATCCCGGCAGCAACTCGAAGACCGTGTCGTATGATGCGGTGCTTTCTGCGCATGTGGGCTCCTGGCTCTATTTGCCGAAACGTGGCGACCACATTCAGTCCGGCACCATCACTTACAAAATCGCGGCCATTGAAAAAGACGGTTCCAGCAGGCCCGCTTGGTACCTGACGAGGGTATAATGTTATCTGCTGAAGCTCTGAGATTGACACTGATCGAAGTTCTGCTTCCGACAGGTGTGGCCACAAGTGGTGCTGCTTATCCAACACTGGCGGCCGGTCGGGTTTACGACAGCCGGCCAGCGCCTGTTGAGGATCTTGATCGGGCCGATGACACGGCGTTGCCGTGCCTCTCGCTTTTTACGACGTCCAGTGGCGTCAATCTGCGCGGCGATGCATCGAGCAACTGGGACACGATCGCCTATACCGAGATCGAGATCGTCGCCGAGTTGATGGTAAAAGTTCAAGATGACGACGGTGGTTTTGCTGATGCCGCTGAGACCGACCCGGAAGGTCGGATGATCCTGGCCGCTTTGTGCAGCCAGGTACGCCGCTTGATCGAGGTTTCTCCGTTGGTCCGCAAGATCGTTCGAAAAATCGAAGATCTGGACGAGCCGACATTTGCGGTACCGGAGCTCGGCCTGCGTTACCACCGCATCATGATGAA
Organism: Agrobacterium sp. AGB01; assembly: GCF_014851585.1. Classification (GTDB taxonomy): domain Bacteria; phylum Pseudomonadota; class Alphaproteobacteria; order Rhizobiales; family Rhizobiaceae; genus Agrobacterium. The sequence goes on along the minus strand of NZ_JACVAB010000008.1, from coordinate 195,324 downwards.
GTACCGTTTCTCGATCAAAGACGATGTCTTCTCCCAAGCCGGCGGGTTGCCGGAGCCTTGTGCTTCAGTGCTTGCCGCTTTGCCTGAACAATCTTATGCGCGTGAAAAACTGGAGGCGTTGGCCTTGCAGTTTCCAGCGCAGACAATGACGCCGCTTAAAGGTGTCGACATGCGTACCGGCAGTACAGTGCCGGGCGCGACGGTCAATTTCCCCTCCTGATCTGGAGCTTTCCCATGCCTGATATTTATGTACCCGCGCCGGGCAAGCGCGTGCCGATGCCCTATGGCCAGCCGGACTGGCCGGAAGACGGGCGACCTGTGAATTTTGCCTCCGGATGGGAGGCGCGCCTCGTCAAGGATGGCGACCTCGTCAAAAAAGTCGAAACGCCGGTGTCGACCGGTAAAACTGGAGGATCCAAATAATGGCATCCAATATTCCTGCCAATCTGACGGCTCCGATCTTTACCTTCGACGTGCAGTCTGGTGGCCAGTTCGAAGCGGAAACCCGCATGCTGATCCTCGGTTTCGGCCTTCCTGCTGGTGACCTTGCTGAAAACGGTATTGCCATTTGTAACACGCGTAACGAAGCGCGGATCCTTGCGGGTGCGGGCTCGATGCTGGAAAGCATGTTCATTGCTGCGCGCAAAAATGCACCGACACAGGAAATCTGGCTTGGTCGTGTCGCTGATAATGGCACTGCCGAGATCCGCACAATCACCATCGGTGCGCCTCCGGCTGGCGGCGGGCAGGGCGTCCTGCAGATTGCCGGTGAAAATGTCGAAGTGGAACTTCCAGCGGCGATGACGGCCGCGCAGCTTGCCACCGCGCTTGGTGCCGCGATCAACGGCTACTACAACCGTTTGACCGGCAAGAGCCTGCCATTTACCGCGACCGTTGCCACCAACGTGGTGACACTCACAGCGCGACATAAAGGCACCTATGCGACGGGTCTGGATGTCTATGTACCGATCCTCGATCGCATCAACGCCTTTGATCAGCTATTCACGTTCGCGACGGCGACGCCTGGTGCTGGTGCGCCATCGCTGACCAATATTCTGGCCGCTCTCAGCGATGACCCGTTTGAAATCATTCTCTGCCCGTTCGGTGATACCGCTAACTTGGCCATTCTTGATGACTTCCTCGGTGAAGTCTCAGGTCGCTGGTCATATGCGCAGCAGATCTACGGTCATGCCTTCTATCCGAAGACGGACACAGCTGCGAACCTGACGACTTTCGCGCTGGCACGCAACAGCTGGCACCTGACGATGATCCCGCGTTTTTCCAATGGTGGATTTGCGCAGCCGGATTACGAGTGGCTTGCCGCCTTGGTTGGTCGTATCGCACCATGGCTTGGGGGTGGCGCGAATGGTGACGTGTCGCGCAATCAGACCGGTCTTGTCGTAGAGGGCATTTCTGCGCCTCGCGACCGGCTGTACTGGCCAGATTACGCGACACGCAACGCATTCGTTGGCAATGGCGTTTCGACCTGGAGCGTCAGCCGCAGTGGTGATGTTTGCATCGACAAGATTGTCACACACCAGCAGACGACGAACGGCGCGCCGGACACGACGTTCCGCGACATTCAGCGGGTGTTCCAGTTGACATATGCGCTGAAGAAATTCCGCGCGGATCTGGCTTACGAGCATTCCAACAAGGCGCTGGCTGATAGCAACCCTGATAACCTTGATGCCATCTCGACGGTCAAGGATATCAAGGCGACGCTGTACCATTCGTACGCTTCGATGAGTGGCGTGCTGGAAAACAGCGACGCGGCGCTTCAGGCGATAGTGGTTCTGCGAAATACCGAGAACCCAAACCGCGTCGATGCGCACCTGCCGCTCGATTTCGTCAATGCCCTCGATATCTTTGCAGGTGTCGCGCGCGTCTACAGTCAGTTCCGCTAAGCGGCCGCTCACGAAAGGATTGATCCATGAGCAATGATTTTGGCGGACGGATGACGCTCCGTTTTTCCAGCGGTGTCCTTATTGCGCTGCGCGCTAACGTGAACATATCGCCCTCTCGCGTTTCCATCGAGGCGATTGCCAATCAAGACGGCAGTGTCGATCGATCTGCGACAGTAAAGGCCGGTACATGTGAAATTAGTTTTGCCGATGCTGGTCAGGATCTGGATGCTCTTCTGTCCGGAGATCGCTTTAACGCGACGCTGATAGAGGAGTTCGGCGGCAATACGCACTATTTTACCAAGGCCTTCATTGCTGGTGACCCCACGATAAATCGCATCACCGGCGAGGTCACAGGTGCGGTGCTGAATTATGAGACTTACCGGAAAACCTCAGCATGACAGTAACAGTTGCTCTCTCAAAGTCGTACACCTCTGGACCGGACAGCCGGACCTTTGCAGAGGTGCAACTGCGCGAGCCTACATACAAAGAGATTTTTCTCTCCAGTATTGGTGAGCCTCGTGAGTTTCAGCCCACACAAGGTGGCGCGGTGCTATTGGTCTACCCTGAACGGGTAGACCAATATCTGCAGCGGATCTGCGTTTCTCCCGGATATGAATATTTGCATGTGCTGAACGCCGTGGACTCTTTGCGGCTGCAGAACGCGGTTTGCGATTTTTTTCGGGAAGAGCCGGCTGCCTTGAGGCCGCCGATGCCTTTGTCTTCCGGTTCGGATGGGACGCCTCAAGAGTAGAGGAAATGACGCTTAGCCAGATTGCCTGGTGGGCGCGGCGGTTTGTTGACGGGAAAAATAAATGACACGTGAAGTCGAAGCCAGACTGCGGATCTCCGCTGTCGATCGAACCGGCAATGTTCTCAAAAATGTTGCTGGCAAGATGGATCAGGTCAATCGACGTGCCGCCGCACTCAACCGTCAGCAATCTGTTATGGCGCGCTCATCCGCGACGTTGCTAGCAAGCACATCGCGTTTTCTGGCGCCTGCCGCCATCACCTATGGGGCCAAGGCGGCGCTTACAGATTTCGCAGCATTGGAACGGCAGATGACCCGTATCGGAGTGACGGCCGATGCTTCTGCCGAGCAGACCAAACGTGCATTCGAAGAGGCGCAGCGCGTTACCAAGGATCTCGGTTATGACAGTGTGGCACCGGCCATCGAGGCGCTCGATACGCTGGTGGCTTCAGGACAGTCTCTGGAAGAGGCTATGGCGTTTTTGCCATCTGTGCTTGCCACTGCGCAGGCATCCGGCGCTGCGACCACTGACATTGCCAATACCGGCCTGAAAGCTGCATCTGCCCTAAAAATTCAGGCCAACCAGCTGCAGCGTGCCTTTGACATCATGGTGATGGGCGGCAAGGCTGGCCAGTTCGAACTGAAGGATATGGCGCAGTATATTCCAGGTCTGGCCAACAGTTTCGCCAGCCTTGGTTATGAGGGGGAAGATGGTCTGAAGAGGCTTGTCGCGATCCTGCAGACGATCCGCGAAGATACCGGCGACGCGTCGACCGCTGCCACTCAGGCGCAGAACATATTTGGCAAAATGTATTCCGAGGAAACTGCCAACAAGTTCAAGGACTTTGGCATCAACCTTCGTAAGGAACTTAAGGCTGCGCAAAAGGCCGGTGAAGATGCGGTAACCGCATTCGTACGCATCTCGAAAGAGGCCATGGATGGTGATCTGTCGAAGTTGCCGCTGCTGTTTTCCGATCAGGAATTCCGTCTTGGTATGCAGTCATTGATCACCTCGGAAGAGAGCTTGCAGAAGTTCCTCAAGACCGTGAATGGCGCTGAGGTCGATGGCGTAGTTTTCCGTGATCTAAATCGCGTCCTGAGTGATACGCAGGCCAGTATCGACCGCATGTCGAATAGCTGGAGCAAGATGTGGACCAGTATTGGTGGCGCAGTTGCCAAGCCTGCCACCGCTACCATGGATGCGATTACCGAGGATGTCGACTACGGTCAGGCTGTTCGAAAGGGCCTTGAAAAACGCGGCATGTCCTACTGGGAAATCGAGAACTGGATGTTCAAGAACATGCCGTTCGGTTCGTGGTCGCGCGGTGAAGGCAGCGACCAGATGGCATATGAGGGCGGTCTGAATGATCCGGAGTTTCTCAAGAAATTCCAGCAGGGACCAAACACACCTGCAGGATGGAAACCGCCAAACGCCGAGTTTCCGGGTGGTGGTACCGGTCAGATACCCGTGCCAGGACAGAGACCTTTTGGTGCGGGTTCGTCAATGACGCTTCCGGCTGGGTTGCCGCCAGAATTACAGTCAAGGAGCAATCCGCAGGGTCCTCCGATGGCCGGGATTGCGGCATTCCCGGTTTCGACCCCGACAAAAGATGAGCTCAAGCAGGCATTCGCAATGCCGACAAAAGACGAATGGAAAAACGCACTCAAGATCGAAATCGACAGCCTGAAGGACCGAGGCACGGAAGCCGGTCAGGCAGTTGCTGACGGTGGCCGGGATGCGGGCAAGGCCGTGGAAGAAAGTGCCGCATTCCTGAAAGTGGCAGGTGTTGATGTCGGGGCGCAAATCATGGCTGCGGCTCAAAAACTGGCAGACGCTGCGAGCCGGTTTAATAGTGCCAATGTGGCTTTGGGTAATGCCTCGCAGGGGCGGCCAGTCAATGCTGATCGCGGCCGCTCGATGCCACCTTCGGCCAATACGCCGGGTGGCAGTTTCTAAGGGTTCTTTGTCATGAGAGACTGGAAAAAGACACTGCGCCGCGCCAGTTATCGCGGCGTACCTTTTTGGGTGGACTGGGATGATTTCAGTGGCGGCAAGAGATTGGCGCTGCATGAAAAGGCCGGTGGCAGGGTAACCGAGCTGGAAGAGCTTGGACTGCTCACGCCACAGTTTGATGTGACCGCATATCTTGTCAGTGACCGTGCTGATGTCCAGGCACTTGCATTGCAGACTGCGTGCCTTGCCGAGGGGGCGGGCCGTTTGGTGCTGCCGATGGATGGTGGGATGATGGCGACCTGCGCCACTTTCCGCCGCAGTCGCACAAAGGACCGGGCCGGTTATATCGCCTTTGATGCAAACTTTATCCCCTGGCAGATTGATGCCGGGGCTGTTCTTTCACCAGCAGATATCAGCGTTGCTGTCAGCAATGCCTTTGTTTCTGCCGCGTCACAAATGGCTTCCTTCTTTCGGTGAACCGCATGGCTGCTGACAGGCAAATCATACTCAACTGGATCTCTGATCTGTCAGCCTCGATCGTTGTTGATGAAGAGGATCTGGCTGATATCACAACGCGCGTTGTGATCGCGGCCAATCTGACAGCGGAAGCCTTTGCGCAAGAGGTGCTGGATCTGATGCGGGTGATTGCAGAAAACGCAAGCGAGCCCGGGCATTTCGACCAGATCTCGCTGATGCCTGTTGTGTCCGGTAAAACGTTGTCTGCCTGCAGCATCCTGCAGGCGTTAGGTCTGGCGGTTGCCGGCGGACGCATAGCATGGCCGTCACGGCCTGAAGCGCGACGAGTGCGAAGCCGCGTTGCTGATGCCGGTGATGCAGGATTGGCGGCGGTTTCCAGCCTCGGTGGCGACGGTGCGGATCTGTATGCCTGGTTATCGTCAGTAATTGCCGTGTCGGTGCGGCTGATCTCTGACATTGCTGCCAGCGCAGCGCCGATCGTCAAGATAAAGACTGGCATTTCCCTGCCATCCACAGTCTTGGCCTATCAGCTTTACGGTGATGCGAAGCGTGCTCAAGGCGTGGTCGATATAGCGGGTGCTGCCACGCCACTGGTGATGCCAACAACATTTGATGCCCTGGCATCCTGAAGGTTTCCATGTTTGAGACGCTGACCATAGACGGCCTGCCGCCGTACAAGTCGATCACGATCGACAGCTCGGCAGAAGAGGCTGTACGCACTGCGACCGTTGATCTTGTTGTGACCGGACCCGGCTTGCCTGTCGAAGTGGGAAGTCCGGTTACTATTAAAGCAGGTGCTGATCTCTTGTTGACCGGCCAGGTTCGCGACATGAACCCTGGTCATGACGCCACGACACGCTCACTGTCTGTGTCCGTGTGCTCACGCACGGTCGACGCGACGGAATGTTCGGTTGAGCATCCGTCCGGCGAAGTGCTGAACAAGGATCTCGCTGCGATTGCCAAGGAATTTGACAGTGCCGGTATCGGCATTGAAAGCGATGGGTCTCTGCCGGTCGAGCCTCGCCACAAGCTAAGAACCGGCGAAACGCTGTTCTCGACGTTGGAGCGAAGGGCGCGGGGTCGTGGCGTTCTGATCTACGACACGCCCGAAGGCAAGCTGAAGCTAGCGACCAAACCTGAGGGAACACACAAGGGTGGGCTCATTTTAGGTGTTAATATTGAGAATGCATCCGCTCAGCTCACTGAGCGGGGACGATACAGCAAGGTCAAGGTCCGCGGGCAAGCAACTGACGGAACTGCCAAGCAGCAGCTGCGTGGCGAAACCACTGCCAGCGACAAGGGAGTAACCCGGTCTCGCACGCTAATTATCCCGCACGAAGGTGAAACCACACTCGACCGTTTGAAGAGTAGGGCGGACTGGGCAGTGAAGCGTGGTGTTGGCAATAGCGCGACAGCAACCATCAGAGTTACCGGTTGGCGTGATGCGGGTGGCAAGATCTGGTCTCGTAACTGGCTGGTCTATGTCGAGGATGAGTTGATCGGCATCAAGGGCATGATGGTGATCAAGTCAGTATCGCTCTCGCAGGAAGCCGCTGGTGACAGCACAGGAACCACTGCAACGCTGACACTCGCAGATCCCCGCGCGCTTGGTGGTGAAAATCCACGCGGCAAATCGTCGAAGGCTTATAGCGCGCCTAGCAAGATCAGCGCCGAATATGAGGATGAGTGATGTCAGGCAAGCGAATTGAGCTGGACGGCGTCAATGTGGAGCGTGGTGGCCAGCAATTCGTTTCCGGTCGCGGCCTGTTCAAGGATGGCTACACCAACGTTCATCGTATCGAGACGCATGGATTGTTGTCGATGCCTGTCAAAGGCGCAAAGGCGCTTTTGATCTCCCCAAACGATGATCCGGATCAGGCCTATGTGATAGGCGGTGAACATCCATCGCACCGGCCACAGGATATTCCATCGGGTGGCACCGCCATTTACGATGCCAACGGCAACATCATCAGCTTAGTTGGCGCGAAGATCCGGTTGGTCGCGCCTTTGTTTGAGTTTGTCGGAAACATCACGCTGCAGGGCGATTTGAACGTGACCGGCAACATACACGCTACCGGTTCTATCATCGACGAAGGTGGCAACACCGCCAACCACGGTCACTAAACGCGCAGCGCGGATCTCCTCATGTTGAAAATCATTCCGGTCGATGGGGCCGAAGAGCCTTATCGCGCGCCTGATCTTATCTGGGACGGCATCGTTGGCGACCTTGCAGTCAACGCACTGACGCACCCTGAAGCACCCGGCGATTTCCGGGCAGAGCAGGGGCTTGCGACGCAAATTTTTATTCACCTGATGTCCGATGCCCGTGTCGAGGAAAGCGAACTTGATGATGGTGAAGAAAACCGCGGATGGTTTGGCGACAGCTTCGATGTGATGGATGGCGAACAGCCAATCGGTTCGCGTCTGTGGCGGTTGAGGCGCAGGGCGCTTCACGACGGTATCGAGATCGAGGCGGAAGATTATGCGCGCGAAGCATTACAGCCGCTGCTTTCACAAAGTGCCGTTGCCAGCATTGATGTCAGCGCCACCGCTGACCGCGTGAACAATCGCCTCGATCTCGTCGTCACCATTTACGGCCGTAATGGCGAAATCATCTTCAATCAGAAATACGAACTGCTCTGGAGGCAGATAGATGGCGTGGACAATCCGCTCGCTGGCTGACATTTCCGCGCGCACTCGCGGCGCATTCCGCCAGTATATGAAGGGCACGGATGCTGCGCTCAAAACCAACTTCGTGACCGTTGTTGCCAAAGTTCTGGCCGGTATCAGTCACGAATTTGAACTGCGCATGGCCTGGCTGACAAAGCAGCTTTTCCTTTCCACCGCGACAGGCCGTTTTCTGGCGCTGCATGCAAGTGATATCGGCATATTCCGGAAGGGCGCTTCCGGGGCATCCGGAACGATATCCGTATCGGCGGCTGCAAACGTCACCTACGCGGCGGGCATCCGCTTCGTGTCTGGCGGCATAACCTACATCAGCACGGCACCTGCAACAGCTTCACCGTTGGGTGTGCTTGTGCTGCAGGTTGAGGCTGAAACAACCGGTGCCAACACCAATCGTGATGCGGATGGAATTCTGACGCTTGCAGACCCGGTTCTGTGGCCAACGCTTGGTGAAGAGGCAACCGTTGGTGCAGCTGGCATTGGTGGCGGTGCTGACGTTGAGGATGATGATAATCTTCGTGCCCGCGCATTGCACCGCAAGCGCAACCCTCGATCCGGTGGCAGGCTGACGGATTATGAAACCGTGGCTCTCGCGGTTCCTGGTGTGTTCAAGGTCTGGGCATTTCGCCGTCCGCTTGCTCCGGGGTATCTGGCCCTGTTCTTCCTGTTTGAAGGTAGGCCGAACAGTATTCCCACGGCAGGCGATGTTGTCGTTGTGCAGGCGGCGATCGATGCGGAGCGGCTTATCCGGATCGACGACAGTGTGGCGGCCGCGCCGACACCTTTGCCTGTTGACGTCGAGATCCATCGCCTTGCAAACGATACGATCGAGGTTCGCGAGGCAATCAACGCAAGCCTTGCTGCCATGTATCTGGAACGGTGCAGGCCGGGAATTGAGGGCGACACCTTCACGTTATCTCGCTCATGGATCGGTGAAGCCATCTCGCAGGCGACCGGAGAGGATCGGCATGTGCTGGCATGGCCGCTTGACGACATTGTTCTGACCAACGGGCAATTCCCTGTGCCGGGAGTGGTGACCTATGGCGCGTGATCCGGCTTTCAACACGGTCACCCGATCGGGGCGAGAGCGCTATGCCAAGCTGACCATGGCAGATCCGCAGGACGCCTTAAGCGCGCCCAGCAATGACGACCTGATTTCAGCGACGCTGTCCTTTTGGCCGAGTGGTCCCGCGTGGGGAACGCCGGACGGACAGGCGATGTCGCTGACCAGTAATCTGGCGCGCTTCACGCGGGTGCTGATTTCCGATTTCGAATGGCTTTACGCACGCGCATGGCGGCTGATGCGTGAGGCCAGCCTGCAAGGTGTGAGTGAGCTTCTGCCCGATTGGGAGACTGACTACGGCCTGCCAGAGCCTTGTTTTGCGGATGCGGAACAAACCACCGCGCAACGCATGACGGCGCTTGAGCGAAAGGTGAGGGCCGAAGGGGTAACGCATCCTGAAGATTTCGTGCAGCTGGCTGCAGATTACGGTTTCGAAATCGAAATCGAGGAGCCGGCTATCTTTGAATGCGGTTTCTCCGAGTGCGGCGGCGAGCATACGACCGGCTCGTACATCGAAGAAATCTACTGGATCGTGCGCATCAACGGCGCTGCCTTCAGCTACTTCGAATGTGGCGTTGGTGAGTGCGGCTATGACCCACTTTTCTCGATCGGTGAGGCTGAAAGAATTCTCTGCCTTTTACGGCAAATGGCACCTGCCTGGACACAGGTCGTGCTGGAGCCGTGGATAAATCTCGCGGCCCTTTCTCCAGAAGACGGGGTCATTCTTGTTGACGAATATGGCAATGCCATCGCTGTGACCTTGTGAGGAAACATGAAATATAATGCGCCGTATGGCAGTGCCGACCCAAATGCGCCTTACGTGGACAGGAACACAGCCGGTTCTGCCCCTGGTTCAAAGGTTCCCGCAGCAGCAATCGAACATCCGCAGCGCGAGATTATGTCCGTTATTGAGGCGGCAGGTATTGTTCCAGATGGCAAGAAAGTTGACCAGCTGCTTGAGGCGATCGGAAAGCTGATTGACGCTGCGACAGGTGGGGCTGGTGACGAAAACTACGTCTTGATGACGCAGGCCCGAGCCAACCTGCCGATCTTTCCGCATGTGAAAACATCGACCGGGACCATTCCTGTTGTGTCTGCAGGCGACGGTCAGGTCCGTTTGCCAGCTGGTTACAACTTTCTGCATCGTGGCATTTTCAATGTTGTCACGGCGACGATGGATTTCCCGACGCAGGCCAACAGGATCTATCATCTGCGTTGGAACCCGACGGATGGTTTTTCGCTGAAGGATCTGGCAAACGCCACCTATAATCCGAGTGCGCTGGCGGATGCCTCCCCGTTCTTCGACAGTAGCTATGACGACATGCTCGTTTCGCGGGTGATGACCAGCGGCGGTAACGTTGCGACGATCACCAATCTCGTCAACTTCGACAGACTTGCTTTGAGTGAACGCAAGTCTGGTGCGGCGTCTGGACTTTCGGCGGGAACACTTGCTTACAGTGCAACGCAGATTGTCGAATGGGCGAGAACACCGACGATCAAATCCGTCGCAGGATCTATTACTGCAGATGCGACGCCAGCAGCTTCCATGGATCACATGGCCGCTTTCGTCGATACGATCGTAATCACCCGTTACACGGCGCAGGCTCGCGTCCGAACCGACTGGCAGTCATCTGCGACCTTTGCCAGTTCCGGCGCATACCTCGATTTCAACTTGGGAGCATAACCGCCGTGGCAGATCTTGTAGTACGTCGGATCGACCAGCTGGTGCCATTTGCTGAAGCAAGTGGCGAGCACCTGGTTGCTGTCATGCTTGACGGTGTTGGTGGCTATCTGACACTGGCGCAAGTCAATGCGCTGGTAACGGGTGATGCGCCTGCAAACCTCAATACCCTTTCCGAGATCGCTGATGCATTTGGTGATGATCCAGAGTTCCTGACGAAAGTGAACGGGGCGCTTGCAAAGCGTCTGCGCTTCGATGCGGCGCAGACCTTGACCATTCCGGAGCGTCAGCAGGCGCAAGCAAACCTCGGACTGTTGGTCTTGGTCCCTGATTTTGTGCAGGGTCTTCGGACCACGAACAATTCGAGTGATGCAAACAACCGTATCGACATCGACCCAGGAATAGCCCGCCGAGGCGCATTGAGCGTCGTCAATGAAGCGGTGATGACAAAGCGGCTGGATGCGGTCTGGGCTGTGGGTACCGGCAATGGCGGGTTGGATACTGGTGCAAAAACACCGGGTGCTACCTATCATTTGCATGCGATCGTCAACAATACGACGGGAGTCTTTGATGCTCTGTTTTCGCTTTCTGCGACGGCTCCCACTTTGCCTAATGGCTGGAGCCGTGTGCAGCGATTTGACGCCGTGTTAGTTGATGGCAGCGGTAATATCCGGCAGACCCGCAAACGTGGGGACTGGACGATTTTGAAGTCGCCGGTTGATGATTACACTGGCGGACAACGCGCTATGTCGCCGATGACGATTACCGTTCCAAATGGGGTTCCGGTACGATCAAAGCATAGAGTTCGCATCAATATTAGATCTGCAACGGATACTGTCGTTGACTGTAAACTTGCAGATGGTGACGATAACAGTGCGATCACTGCATGGCTAAACGTCACTGGAGCGTCTATTCCAGCCAATGATTTTTGGGCAGAAGGTTCCACGAACATTTCCCGTCAAATCAACGCAAGTTTCGTGCTTTCATTAGGCTCGCAATCCGGAAACCATCTCATCACGACACTAGGTTGGGATGACTACACAATTCCGAGGATTGGATAATGGGATACTTTGTAGAACGAACTGACGGCGCTATCTCGGCGCTGTATGCCAATCCGCAAGAGGGTGTCACAGAGGTTTTGCCAGATGACGATCCGGAAGTTCTGGCATTCATGAACCCTCCAGAGCCGCCGCCACCAATCACAAAGCGGCAGCTGCGCCTGACGCTCGTCAGAAACGGTATTGCGTTGGATGATGTTGTGTCGGCCATTGCAGCAATGCCTGAAGGCCTTGCGAAAGCTGAAGCGCAGATCGAATGGGAAGACGCCAGCTATTTCACTCGCACGCATCCCACGCTTTTGTTGATAGCTGCCGCTCTCCAATTGAGCGAGGCGCAGGTCGACGCCATGTGGCTTGAGGCCGCTCAAGCCTAATATTGGGGGCTCTCGATATGTTCATTGCCAACTGGCGGCAGGTGCTGAAACGCGCCTGGTCCGTCCGCCTTCTTGTGCTTGCCGGTGTGTTGTCCGGCCTCGAAGTCGCACTGCCGCTGCTCGGCGGCATCTATCCCATTCCAACAGGTATTTTTGCTGCCCTGACATTCTTGTCGGTGGGCGGTGCATTTGTCGCGCGCATCCTCGCGCAGAAAGGTCTTTCCAATGCCGATCAACAAGATTGTCCCGACGAAGCGGGGTAAGTCTGCTGTGCTTGCGGCGGTGACGTTTGCCGTTGCGACTGGTTGGGCGACTCTGTTTGGGAGCAGTCACCCGGACACGCCATCCGAGGTGAGAGCGGCAATCGCACGTGGATACGTGCCGCCGGCCGTGCGACTTGCAATCGACAAGCTGATCAAGCCTTGGGAGGGCATTCACCTGGTCGCTTACCTCGACATCGTTGGTGTGCCTACGATTTGTTATGGCGAGACAAAGGGTGTCTTTTTGGGAATGCGCAAGACACTTGCTGAGTGTGAGGCGATGCTCCTGAAGCGCGTGATCGAAGATTACTATCTGCCTCTTGTTGATAGGGGGCTAAACTTCCTCAAGGCTCCAGACAGCGTACAGGCCTCGATGATTTCAGGTGCCTATAATTTCGGTGTGGGGTCCAACAGTCCCCGCCGCGGGCAACTTGGATCAACTGCGATGTTCATCCACATCCCGAAGGGGGAATATCGCGAGGCATGCGAGGCGCAGACGGCATGGAACAAGGCTGGCGGCCGGGTTGTCAACGGTCTTGTTAAACGTCGTGAAATGGGCGACGCGCAGCGTCTCGGGGAAGCTGAACTTTGTGTGAGCGGCCTATGAGGTTTGTTTCGCTATTGCTGAATGCCGTGATTGTTGGTGCGCCAGCAATCCTGCTGATGGTTGCCTTCTATGAAGGTGTACCGGTCCTGCGCGACTTTCCATTCATCGATCGCGTTCCCGTGGTGCGAGAGCTGCTGGTCGGGCGTGTGCCCCTCCAGGCTGCGAAAGCGCGCGATGAGGGCGCATTGTCGGAACGGTTGGTCTGGCAGGAAAAGCAGCGGCGTCTGGATATCAAGCGCGATGAAGAGCGCCTGGTTGCGCAAGCGAAAATCGATGCGGCTGAAAAGGCGCGTCTTGATGCATCCATAATCAATGCAGTTCGCTACTCGGCGCTTGAACAGGCGATCGAGCTGGAGAGGGAAAAGAATGCTGCCGCTGAAGATGATATTGCCGCTTGTCGCGAGTTTATGCCTGACAGCGTGCGGAACGCTCTCAACGCGATCGGACGCCTCGGCAACTGATACGCGCCCGCGCAATGCGCATGTGTCCGAAAGTGCACTGGCAGAGTGCAAGGATCTCGTGATCATTCCGCCCAGAGCATCTGATGATGCGCAGTGGCGGCTGTGGGGGCAGGATCGCCGGCTATTCGCAGAGTGCCGGGAAATGAATGTCGAGAAGGCGAACATCATTCGAGCTCTGCAGGCGCAGGGGGCGAAATGATTGCGATGGAAGCGACACCGCACTCAGGCGTCGGAATATGGATCCGCGTTCGTCATCGCTTTGGGCCTCGCATGACCGAATGGTTTATGGGGTTTCACACAGCTGTTTGGGGAGGCGTCTTGTTGTCCTCTGACAATCTGTTTGATCAACCGGCATGGGCCGGGTTCCGTGCAATATTCGGAAACGAGATATTGCTTGGATGGTCGATGCTCTTGCTTGGCATCCTCCGGACAATTGGCCTCATCATCAATGGAGCTCGAAAGGACGTGACGCCTGTTATTCGGCAGGTGTCCGCTGGCATAGGCTGCCTCATCTGGGTCGGCGTTTCGTGTTGCTATGCATCCTCTGGTGTCGTGAGCACCTGGCTCGCCATCTATCCGCTATTTGTGGTTGGCGAGCTGGTCAACATTCATCGCGCTGCGCACGACCAGGGGGAAACGAGATATGGAAAAACTGGCTGATCTGCCGCCCACCGCACTCATTGCCCTTGGGGTTACACTTGCCTTTATCTTTGTTGTTCGACACTTCGGTCTGGCCTCCGGAGAAAAAACCGGACCGGAAAACAAGGCGCCGATCGCTGCGGTCATCGTCGACCCAACGGCATTAAACAAAGCAACTGCGGCCGTGGAAGAACACACTGCCGTGATGAAGCGGCAGAATGATATCATTGAGGATGCAGCCAGACATATTGGCCACCTGGCAACCGAGATGGATCGGATACGTGAAGAGCTCCGGATCCGACGCGAGATCGAACGTAGCGCGCGCTGAAACAGGCGTCGTTCAACGGCAAAATAAAACAACACATTCATCCGACCTTTCGGAAAAGGCTGAGGGTTTTTCAATATGGCAAGTACATTTCATGCTGCCGGCACGACTGGCTGGCAGTCTCTCGTTGTTGGCTCAGGTTCCAAGCGGTTTGGCGTTCAGGTTGTGACGACACACCCCGTCCTGATCCACGTTGGCCAGAGCGCGCCGGCGGCTGACACTCAGGATTATGTTCTCCTATCGGCCGAGCGTACGCGTGAGCTTGTTCTGGATCTTGATGCTGCTGACACGGTCTATGTGAAATCGGATGCGGCAACATCCGTCGCTGTCCGTGGCTGGAAGGAGACGCGCGCATGAGTGTACTCGCTCCTCGTTTCGGTTTCAGCATCGGACTCGGCAAGGGCTACGGCGCCCCATCACAGGGCGGTGGGGTTACTCCGCTCGGCCCGGCAACTGCGACATTTACGGCCGGTGCCAATTCAGGCTCATTGATTGCGCTTATTACCGGTTTGCAGGCTGGTGAGACCATCACCGGCGTCACGCCCAATGATGGCCGTCTGGCGATCGCTGGCGGTGGTACGCAGTTGGTGGTTGGTCTGTCAGCTTCTAGCGCTGGGAGCATTGCGGCCGTTCTGACTAGCAGCACAGGCCGCACGCTGAATATGTCGATTGCGGTTGAGGCTCCTGCAGTTCTCGATTACCCGACTATGTATGTCCTAGGTGCCTCGCTAGAGCAGCATGGCGCAGGCGGGCAAAATGCTCAGAGCCGTTACGGCTTCATGCCTCTTTCTGCTGTTAATTGGGCGAATGAATTGGATGCTGCCAGACTATTCGACATGAATATATCTGGCGCTTCTGCTGCATATCCGAACTTCTTGCCGCCAACTATATACGCTCAATCTGGCTCCGGTTGGGTATTGCAAGGAAGTGGAACCCGCAGGTCGGTTATTGAGCAGATCGACGCATTGCTTCCTGTTCTTATGGCCGCACCAGTCGGCAAGAGAATTGTGTATTTTACGGGCGGTCGTAACGAGATTGGCACCATCACTGTTGCCGAGTACTTGGGCCACTTCAACACACAGCTAGCCCGCATTCTTCCTTACGTTGACTTGTTGATTGTTCCCTCTTTGTGGATGCGCAGTACGGCATCAGGTGGCGATTGGGTTTCGGGCGGGGCAAGTCGCCAAGCTGTTCTTGATATCAATGCCGGTATGCAGTCCGCCGTAGCTGGAAACAGCAAAATTATTTACGTCAACTTGATTGATGTAGTTAACGAAACTACGGGGGATAGAAATCCAAGATCAGGATATACGCAGACTGACGGCATCCACTATTCTGCCATCGGCGCAAAAGCCGCTGGCGCTGCAATACGCGCCGCCATTATCGATAGGCTTACGACTAAAGCGTTTGGCACTATGGGTACAAACCTTGCTCCAGCAATGTCAGGCTCTGGCGGGACATTGTCTAATGCAACAGGTGAGGTCGCAAATGGTTACAACTTGGCTAGAGGCGGAACTAGCGGCCCTACGATTGTAGGATCAAAAGACGGTGATGTTCAGGTTGTTTCTCTTACGAGGGCGGCAAGTCAAGCCAGCGCATGGAATGGATTTTCACTATCAATACCAGAAGGTGGCCGCGTATCAGTACCGGCAGGCGGAAAGTATCGTGGAAGGGTAAAGATCGTTATAGAGCCGACTCCAGTACCTGTATCAATAGCTTTTTTCGTGTCGGAGTTTGTCAGCACTACGGCTATGCAGAGGTCTATCGGTCGCTGGCATATGGCCTCTGGCGAAACTCCGACAGAAAATTCTAGCGCGGCGTCGATGCAGAACGTAGATGCTACAAGCGGCCTCAATCTTTGGCTTGAGACCCCTGATTTAACGCTTGTTGGCTCTGGGGTAAACATCAACCTTTCCCCGTATGTTCAGGTGGCCGTTCCTCAAGGTGCGGTTGCTACTGTCGTAACCCGAATTGAGGAGCTTGAAATCACAGCAGCCTAACCCAATCATGTCACCGTCAACGGTTATTGTGATGGCTGAGTTATCCCCGGTGATACTAGACCAATCAACCAATGCCAGAATGACTTTCGTTTTACTTCCGGCAGATTGAACTCGGTTCGGCCTTTTGGTGTCAGCGACAGGATGTAGTAATCACCGAAATCATCTTTGATTTCAAAGTTAATGAAGCCCATCGCTTGGGCTTCATTAAACAACTCCTGTTCTTCATCTGTGATTGAGATGTTGTTAAATGTGCAAACTCCATCGAAAGATGCGGCTGATCTTCTGTGGATTTCAACCATCAAATCATACAACTGCGGCGACATGTGAGCCTCAAGGTAAGAGTGTATTTTTCCAATAACTCAACCCGTTGATCACGTCATCTGAAATCTTTGAGATCAGCACACCGCCCCATCATTAAATGATGGGGTATCATTCCCACATCACCTGCTTGCAAAGTTCCCAATACTCCTCGCACTTTTGAACGGCGAGGCGCGCAGTTTTCTCATAACCTGTGTTCGGGAGGGGTGGGCGGCCTTTCAGGTAGTGGGGTACATTTCCCGCCCAGTGCCACTTTGTATCGAGGTTTACCCAATTCTGTTTGAGTACGCATCCTGCGGGCTGGCCATCTTCGGTGCAGCTCCATCCGTGCTGTCTATGTCGGCCCAGGTCGTATGGACGCCACTGCATCTTGGGCTGGTATGGTTCGGTCATGATAACTTCCTAACCGTATAAATATGTTAGCTTGGCTTGTGCATATCCCAGTAGGGATAGTGCTCGCCGCACCACCATTTCACCGGTTCTGCAGCTGTACGTGCGTAACCCAAGCCGCCCCATTTTTTGCATTCTGGGATGCAGCAATAGTGTTCCCAATGAACGCCATCACCCGCCTTAGTCTTTTCGTCGTTCATGCTGCTTTCCTAAAGTCAGTTACTGGCGGCCATCCAGCGGCGTCTCTCTCAAGGTCGTAATGCTCTTCCACCAAACGAGCAGCCGAGCGTGCATCATCCGCATATCCTCCCTGCGGCAGCAGCTTTACCTTGATACGCTTTGAGTGGCCCGCATCCCATTTATAGGTGCTTCGCATCGGGCCGGTCTCTTGTGCTGATATCCTTCCGACAATCTCCCCCTCAACGATACAAACGAAGTCATCGAGCAGCTTCCCGTTTAGGCCACACTCGCCTGGCCACGTTCGCATCCACGTATATTTAGGTCGATATCTAAGATCATTTGTCACGTGCAAAGCTCCAACTTTGTTCTACAAATGTTCTCAAATATCAACGCAGTCAAGGACTATGTTTGCTGGTGTTCTTCCTCAATCTTCGCCTCAGCGTTTGGAGCAGTGTATCCCTTGATCCATTTCCATCCGGCGTAAATATCTCCCGACTGCCTGATGTGCGAGTATCTTTTGAGGCTTGTCCATGACCTGTGCCCGGACACCGCGGCGACGTGCGGAATTGTCAGGCCCATTTCGAACAAGCGGGTGATGCCTTCATGTCGAAGATCATGAAAGTGCAGGTCATCAATGCCGAGCAGGGCGGTGGCCCTTGTAAAACTGGCCGAAACGGATCTTCCATTGAACGGGAATATAAATTCGCCTTTTTTGGGCATAGATAGTGCTATCGCAAGGGCAGGATGGGGTAGGTCGCACCAGGTGTGGTTTCCCATCTTTTCCCCAGGGTTTTTCATGTCACGAACCAGCACCCTGCTATTCTCGACCTCAAGGTCATCCCAGCGTAGTCTTGTTATCTCTTCCTGCCGGCGTGTAGAGAAGAGGCCGAAAAGGATGAGCGGTACCATAGTCAGCATCGGCGGGTACCGCGTTTGCCGATCCGTATAGTGCTCGAGTAACTTCTCCAGCTCGGCACGGGTAGGCCGTCTGTTTCTGGAATGACTTTTTGATGTCACGCCCAGGCGGCTGAGTACGATCTGCGCATCATCCATCGCCGTCTTATTCAGCGGCACACCCCACGCGGGTCTAGCGAGCGTGAATATAGTGGAAAGATGAGATATGTAGTTCAGAACGGTTTGCGGTTTGCGTCCGACGAGAAGTTCTCGCGCAAAGCTAACGATGTCTTCGCTTTTGATATCCTCGCATTTCATGTTCGCGATCGAGAATGTTTTGATCTTGTCAAGAACCTGTGACTTGGTTCTGCCAAGTGCTTTCTCATTCTCTTTGATATATCGATTGATCACTTCGGCGAGAATGTGTTTCTCTTTTTTTAGCGCGTCGAGCGCGCCAGGCTCGGCTAGCTCGGTTTCACGTTTTTTCAGCCAGGCACCAGCCGCAGGCCGACGATCAAAGGTCTGAGCTTCAGTGTAAATGACCTCGCCATCTCGCTTTATCCTGATCTGCGCTGTATAAGATTTCGAACCATTCTTGCGCTTACGTTCTGAAATGGTGCCCATGGCAGTGCTACAAAGCTCCCTGAGTGCTACGCCGTAGCATTAGCATCAAGGAAACGAGCGCAAAAGAGCAAAAATAAGAGCAAACGAGACGTGACAGAATTACCTGAAAAGCCTGTAAATCAAGGGAAAAGCCTATATTCCGGCAGTCCCGTCTTTGCTGTAGCGCCGATGATCGATTGGACTGACAAATTTTGCAGATACCTGCACCGTCAGATGTCGCATCATGCGCTGCTGTATACGGAGATGATTGTTGCCGATGCCATCATCCATGGCCGGCAGGAAAAGCTGCTGAGCCATCATGATGCGGAAAATCCGGTTGCCTTGCAACTGGGCGGTTCTGCGCCGGAAAAATTGGCCGCAGCCACCAAAATTGCGCTGGAATACAACTACAACGAGATCAACCTCAACGTTGGCTGTCCATCAGACCGCGTCCAGTCCGGCACATTTGGCGCCTGCCTGATGCGTGAACCGGAAACCGTGCAGCGCTGCGTGGCGGCCATGAAAGCGGTGACGGACCTGCCTGTTACCGTAAAATGCCGTATTGGCGTGGATGACCAGACACCTGAGGATGTGTTGCCGGATTTTATAGCCCGCATGATCGAGGCTGGTGCTGATGCCATCTGGATTCACGCCCGCAAAGCCTGGCTGCAGGGCCTGTCGCCGAAGGAAAACCGCGAAATTCCGCCGCTGGATTATGACCTGGTCTATGCCATGAAGGCGGCAAATCAGAACACCTTTATCGGCATCAATGGCGGCATTTCCGATCTCGCTCAGGCCAGCAAACATCTTGAGCATGTCGATGGCGTGATGTTGGGTCGCGCGGCCTATCACAACACCAATATTCTTGGCGATGTCGATCATGTCATCTATGGAAAACCGGCTGTAGCACCGGACTGGCAGCAAATTTGCCAGACCATGATGACTTTTGCGGCCGACTATATCGCCACTGGCGGCCGTTTAAACCACGTCACCCGCCACATGGTTGGCCTGTTCCAGGGTTTTGCCGGCGCACGCCGCTTCCGCCAGATCCTGTCCTCAGACGCCACCAAGCCGGGGGCAGGGCCAGAGGTTATCGAAGCCGCCTTCGCTGCAATCGATTTCGAGGCCACATCGCTGAAAGCTGCGGGTTGAGGTTGTGAGTAGTGGCGCCTTTCCTCTACCCCTGTGGGAGCGGAAGGTCAGCGTTTCTTTCTGCAAACATTCCCTCAGGCACCCTCATGCCTCGTGCTTGTCACAGGCATCCAGCGGAGCGCGTCGGCGCGACATAAGAGTCTTTTCAGCCCAATGACTTGGGCTTGCCTGGATCCCTGTGACAAGCACAGGGAAGAGGGAAGTCGTGGGTACCCACCGAACGACAAACAACCGCGTCAGGGATTGGGGCGGTGCATCTTGCGCCCTTTCCTCTACCCTTGTGGGAGAGGAAGAAAAATCACGGTCTTAGCTTGCTAAGTCGTAGATTTTTCAGGTGAGGGGTGTTGTTGTGACGCACCCGTACCCGCCGTCATACTTGGGCTTGTCCCAAGTATCTAACCACATCTCGTCAAACGAAACTGACATGGCTGGCGTGGTTAGATCCTCGCCACAGGGGCGAGGATGACGTTGAGACAGGTTGCAAGGTCAGCGGTTCTTGCCGCAAACACTCCCTCAGCCACCCTCATCCTCGTCCTCGGGCCTGACCCGAGGATCAATCACAGGCATCCAGCGGAGCGCGTCGGGGCGACATAAGAGCCCAATGACTTGGGCTTGCCTGGATCCCTGTGACAAGCACAGGGAAGAGGGAAGTCGTGGGTACCCACCGAACGACAAACAACCGCGTCAGGGATTGGGGCGGTGCATTTTGCGCCTTACCTCTACCCTTGTGGGAGAGGAAGAAAAATCATCATCTTAGCTTGCTAAGTGATAGATTTTTCAGGTGAGGGGTCCTGTTCTGCCTCACCCAGACTCGCCGTCATTCTCGGGCCTGTCCCGAGAATCCAATCACATCTCGTCAAATGAAACTGAAGTGGCTGGCGTGGATAAATCCTCGCCTCAAGGGAGCGGATGCAGGCCCGCAAATCCAGTATCCCACATCAACGCGACACGTCGCCACTGGCGAGGATGACGTCGTAAGAATGGTAGGCTCGAAGCCGCCGTGTATGCATCACACCAGCTTGGCCAGATATTGCGCACCATTAGGAGCATTGACCTTGCCGCCGGTGATGAAGAAGGCAAAGACGTCGCGCTTTTTCTGTTCCGGCTTGCGGTCTGGTGCCACCAGCGGCAGATCATCGGGCACACCGCCCGCCGCATAGGTTTTCAACCGGCCAGCCCAGTCCTTGATGTCCTTTTCCGGGTAACAGGTCTTGATATCGTCCTCGCCCTTTTGTAGTCGGCAATAGACAAAATCACCCGTGACATCTGGCAGCAGCGGATAATCGTGATGATCGGCGCAAACGACAGCCACCTTGTGTTTGGCCAGAAGGTCTATGAACTCGGGCACCATGAAGGTTTCGTTGCGCACTTCCACCACGTGCTGCAAAGTAAGTCCGTCCTGCTTTTCCGGCAGCAGTGCCAGAAACGCCGCAAAATCATCCGGCTCGAACTTCTTGGTTGGCGCAAACTGCCACAGGATGGGACCAAGATGGTCACCAAGCTCCGTCAGACCCTGCGTAAGGAACTTTTCCATGGAGTCACCGGCTTCCGCCAGCACCTTGCGGTTGGTGACATAACGGCTGGCTTTCAGCGAAAACACAAAACCGTCAGGCACTTCCGAGGCCCATTTGGCGAAGGTTGCCGGCTTCTGGCTGCCATAATAGGTGCCATTGACCTCAATGGCGCTCAACTGGCGGCTGGCATGTTCCAGCTGCCGTTTCTTGGCCAGTTTTTCCGGATAAAAAGTGCCTTCCCACGGATCAAAAGTCCAGCCACCAATGCCGGTTCTGATCGTGCCAGATGAAGCCGTCATGACAATTCCCCTTATTCTGCCGCCACCCGGGTTTTGCCCGGTCTGCGTTCCAGAAGCTCCTTCAGGAAGTGGCCGGTATAGGAGCGCTCTTCCTTGACAATGGTTTCCGGCGTGCCGGTTGCAACCACTTCACCGCCGCCGGTACCGCCCTCAGGGCCGATGTCGATCACCCAGTCAGCGGTTTTGATGACCTCGAGATTGTGCTCGATAACAACAACGGAGTTGCCCTGATTGACCAGCTCATGCAGCATTTCCAGAAGCTTGGCGACGTCGTGGAAGTGCAGGCCGGTGGTCGGTTCGTCGAGAATATAAAGCGTGCGGCCGGTGGAGCGTTTCGACAGCTCCTTGGCCAGTTTCACGCGCTGCGCTTCACCGCCAGACAGCGTGTTGGCCTGCTGGCCGACCTTGATGTAACCAAGGCCCACATCAAACAGCGACTGCAGCTTGTCCCGCACCGCCGGAACCGCCGAGAAGAACTCGACACCTTCCTCAACCGTCATGTCCAGCACGTCGGCAATCGACTTGCCCTTGAAGGTCACGTCGAGCGTTTCGCGGTTATAACGTTTGCCGTGGCAGACGTCGCAGGTCACATAAACGTCGGGCAGGAAGTGCATTTCAATCTTGATGACGCCGTCGCCCTGGCAGGCCTCGCAGCGACCACCCTTGACGTTGAACGAAAAACGGCCCGGCTGGTAACCGCGCGCCTTGGCCTCCGGCAGACCGGCAAACCAGTCACGGATCGGCGTGAACGCACCGGTATAGGTGGCCGGGTTGGAGCGTGGTGTGCGGCCAATCGGCGACTGGTCGATGTCGATCACCTTGTCGATGAACTCCAAACCGTCAATGCGGTCATGTTCGGCCGGAATTTCGCGCGCACCCATCACGCGGCGTGCCGCAGACTTGTACAAAGTCTCGATCAGGAAGGTGGACTTGCCACCGCCGGACACACCGGTGACCGCCGTAAACACGCCAAGCGGCACGGAGGCCGTGACGTTTTTCAGGTTGTTGCCGCGTGCGCCAACCACCTTGATTTCCTTGCCCTTTTTCGGCTTGCGTCGTTCCGCCGGCACAGGCACGCCCATTTCGCCCGACAGATATTTGCCGGTCAGCGAATTGGGGTTGTTCATCACGGCTTCAGGGCTGCCCTGGGCAATGACCTCACCACCGTGAATACCGGCGGCAGGACCAATATCGACCACATAATCGGCGGTCATGATGGCATCTTCGTCATGCTCCACCACAATCACCGTATTGCCGATGTCGCGCAGGTGCTGCAACGTGTCCAGCAGGCGGGCATTGTCACGCTGGTGCAGGCCAATCGATGGCTCGTCCAGCACGTAAAGAACACCGGTCAGGCCCGAACCGATCTGCGAGGCCAGGCGAATACGCTGGCTTTCACCGCCCGACAGCGTGCCGGAATTGCGCGACAGGCTGAGGTAATCTAGCCCCACATCATTGAGGAAGCGCAGACGTTCGCGGATTTCCTTGAGAATGCGCACGGCAATTTCATTCTGCTTGGCGCTCAGCGTCTCAGGCAGAACCTCAAACCAATCGCGCGCCGTTCGGATCGACATCTGCGTGACTTCGCCAATATGCAGCTTGTTGATCTTCACTGCCAGCGCTTCCGGCTTCAGGCGATAACCGGCGCAGGCCGGGCAGGGCGCTGCCGACATGTAACGCTCGATATCCTCACGCGCCCAGGCGCTGTCGGTTTCCTTCCAGCGGCGCTCGAGGTTCGGTACGATGCCTTCGAAATTCTTCACGGTCTTGTAGGAGCGTGCGCCGTCTTCATACTGGAATTCGATCTTGTCTTCGGTGCCCTGCAAAATGGCGCCTTTGGCCGCCGACGACAGGTCCGACCAGCGGCTGGACAGCTTGAAACCGAAGGCTTTGCCCAGCGCTTCCAGCGTCTGGTTATAATAGGGTGAGGTCGATTTTGCCCAAGGGGCAATCGCGCCGTCTTTGAGCGTGCGGTTTGGTTCCGGCACGATCAGGTTTTCATCCACCTTCTGCTGCGAACCAAGGCCATCACAGGTTGGGCAGGCACCAAACGGGTTGTTGAAGGAAAACAGCCGTGGCTCGATTTCCGGAATGGTAAAACCGGACACCGGGCAGGCAAATTTTTCCGAAAACAGCACCCGCTCATGGGTCTCGTTCAGGGATTTGTTGGCAGAACCACCGGCCGATGTTTCCTCGGCTGGCAGCGGCTTGTCGGCAAATTCGGCAATTGCCAACCCATCGGCCAGACGCAGACATGTCTCAAGGCTGTCTGCCAGACGGCTTGCCATGTCGGCGCGCACCACCGCACGGTCCACCACCACATCAATGTCGTGTTTGTATTTCTTGTCCAGCGCCGGCACATCGGCGATTTCATAGAACTGGCCATCGACCTTGACGCGCTGAAAACCCTTTTTCTGCAGCTCGGCCATTTCCTTTTTATATTCGCCTTTGCGGCCGCGCACGATTGGCGCCAGAATATAAAGACGGGTGCCTTCCTCAAACGCCAGAATACGGTCCACCATCTGGCTCACCGTCTGGCTTTCAATCGGCAGGCCGGTGGCCGGCGAATAGGGCACGCCCACACGCGCAAACAACAGGCGCATATAGTCGTAGATTTCGGTCACGGTGCCCACCGTCGAGCGCGGGTTGCGCGAGGTGGTTTTCTGCTCGATGGATATGGCCGGCGACAAACCCTCGATCAGGTCCACATCCGGTTTCTGCATCATTTCCAGAAACTGGCGCGCATAGGCCGACAGGCTTTCCACGTAGCGGCGCTGCCCTTCCGCATAGATGGTGTCGAATGCCAGCGATGATTTTCCGGAGCCGGACAGTCCCGTCATCACGATCAGCTTGTTGCGCGGCAGGTCGAGATCAATCCCCTTCAGGTTATGTTCTCGTGCACCACGGATGGAAATCGTTTTCAATTCGCTCATGACAAGGCTCGGAATATATGTTGGCGGGCAGGGTCGGGCACTTATGTAGTGCGGCCAAGCCCGGTGTCGAGTTTAATCGTATGGAATAGCTGCTTTTCGATTCTGTTCCGCTGGATAATAGAGATTTATTGGAACAAAGAAAGAACAAACTTGACGTGAAAGCAATCCCGGTGAATTGTATGCAAACATTCCTTGTGGATTGTGTGGCGGTAAAGGTGCCCATTGGCCACCTCTATGGTCTATGATCTCACCAGTTTTAGAAAAGAAAGTTTTCCGGGCAAAATGCACGGAGCAAGGATAACGAGATGGCAGGCAGTGTAAACAAGGTAATTTTGATCGGTAATGTTGGGGCGGACCCGGAAATTCGCCGCACCCAGGACGGACGCCCAATTGCCAATCTCCGTATTGCCACCTCCGAAACCTGGCGTGACCGCAACAGCGGCGAACGCAAAGAAAAGACCGAATGGCACACGGTTGTCGTGTTCAACGAAGGTCTTTGCAAGGTTATTGAACAATACGTCAAGAAGGGCGCCAAGCTCTATATCGAAGGCGCGCTGCAGACCCGCAAATGGCAGGACCAGACGGGCAATGACCGTTACTCCACCGAAGTGGTGCTGCAGGGCTTCGGCTCCACGCTGACCATGCTGGATGGACGCGGTGAAGGCGGTGGCGGCGGCAGCCGTGGCGGCGACTTTGGCGGCGGCGGCAATGATTACGGCGGCGGCTCCTCCGGTGGCGGTTATGGCGGTGGTTACGACCAGCAGCCAGCACGCAGCGGCGGCGGTGGTGGTGCACGCGGCGGCCAGCCTGCGGGCGGCTTCTCCAACGACATGGACGACGATATCCCGTTCTGATCGACCAATTGATCCCTATAAAAAAAGCCCGGCAAGCAAACGCTTCCGGGCTTTTTTATTGTCTGCACAGCCTGACAATCTCAGCTTTCAGGCTTGGCCAAAAACTCAAATACTGGCTCATAACTCACTGGAAAATTCACCGATCGGGCGATGAAACACACCTCGTGAATGCGGTGGTGCAGGGCAGTCGCGACTTCGATATCGGTGCCCTCAAGCACGGTAATCCGTGGCCGCAAAATGGCTGCGGTAAAACGCCCAGCACCGCTTTTTTCCACTTCGCCTGTCCCGACAGGGCTGTCCTCATAGGCCGTCACCACCACCTTGGCCTCCGAGGCGTAATGCAGGTACCACAACATGTGGCAGGCCGATAAAGCCGAAAGCAGCAGGTCTTCCGGGTTCATCTTGGTCGGGTCACCACCCAGCAACGGATCATTGGAACAATGAATGACCGCCT
Source organism: Agrobacterium sp. AGB01 (assembly GCF_014851585.1). GTDB lineage: Bacteria > Pseudomonadota > Alphaproteobacteria > Rhizobiales > Rhizobiaceae > Agrobacterium. The sequence continues at coordinate 169,497 of NZ_JACVAB010000008.1, read as the reverse complement.
TGCCGGGCACGGCGACATCCCAGGTGCGGTCATAGGCGCGGTAACTGCTGGTGCCAGCGCCACGATTGCCGGTCCAGATAACAGCGGAGGTATATTCATGTGCCACAGGTCGATCCTTTTTCATAAGATTCGTATACGTGTATACACACTGAAAAAGGCCATGCCAATGCTGGCGGCAAGGAAGGGCCAGAGAAAGTCTGTTTGGCGGCACATGGACTTGTCCCCATGAGACATTTCAACAAACGGTTTTTTAAAGGCAATGTTAATGCATAAGGTGGGAACTATGTCCTCTGAGCAGGAGGAGCCTTTAGAATGCTGGCAGTTATTGACATCACTTCTTATTTAGAGGCGCAAGCAAAAGACCTTTCGATACCAGGAGTGGCTGACAGCATCGGAATCAGAGGTCAGGATGACCTCAAATTGCTCGAGCATTACCATCAAGGAAAGCACTACATTCTTCCTCGTCATAGTATAAAGTATTCCTTTATTCTGAATAAGGGCAGTGATGCACTCGCAGAGTGCTGGATTAACGCTGCAGCAAGCAGAAGAACATGTAGAGCGACATTCAAAGCATTTCTCGAGTGTCATTACGGAATACCAAAATCACATATCGACTTGAAGAAATATAATGTTGACCACCTACACGCCCTCGTGGTGGCCAATAGGATGGAACACGGGTATGTGAGACTTGCACTTACCGACGCCAGGGTTAACCAAGCATGGGGCAACTGGGAAAAGAACTACGCCAAAAACAACCAAGACGGACACGGACTATTAAGAAACATCAACCTTGCTCAAGTAGCCAAGCTTGCGGGTGTCCTGCCTCCTACCAACATCCCAACCGAAGAATACCTGCTAGATTTTCAAATAAGGACTGGCGGTGAAACCGACGATAACTCACTTACCGCTTTGATTGCTCTGTTAATGCGAGGGTTGCGCTTGCCTCCGGGCATGGACCCTACCGAATACGCAATGACACCAGCCATCGAACTAAATCGCAGGCTTAAAAGGAAAACTGAACTTGAGAAACGTCGTCAAGTGATGATTGATCCCGCTACAATACACATAGACCTCAATGATTTTAGAGAAAAGAAGACAAAGGTGAGGTAGTCATTGCGAGCTGTCTCGGATGGAACCGCTTTACCTTCTCCCAGCAATCAACCTAAGGTAAGCTCCAGGCTAATCAAACGGACGGGGGTCCTGGTATGCTACGCTTAGCGTTTCTTTTTGTTGTCATCATCGCGGCTCCTAACTCAGCGCTGGCATACTGCTCTGAGCCATATGCGAGCGTGACGTTGCCAAGTTCACCGGGTAGCTACAAAAAGCCCTCAGTCCCTTACTGCTTATCTGGCTATAAGTACTCGCGAACTCACACATGCGAAGACTGGGAGATTACAAGCTATCAGGACGATGTTGAAGAGTACCTAGAAGAGCTGCAAGACTACGCGAATGAGGCAGTTGCGGCAGCTAACAGGGCTATCACTTTTGCTAACAGTGCCAAGGAATATGCCAAGTGTGAAAGCGATGATGTTCTTGACGAGTTAAAATAGGGGCAGGAAGCTAGCATCAATCGAGGCAGTTTGATTACCTCCCTGCATCGATTGCCTGCCTATCTCGATTCCCCAAGAAGCTTAGCCCACTGCTGTCTCATGGCACCGGGTAACCAAGAATCTCACCGATCTGAGATAAGTAGCCTCTACTTTAATCTAAGACTCACGTGCAGAGCATTGCAGCACGTGCCTTTAAAGTCAGTGTAGTTGCAAAAGTTGTCGGACTCACTACCATGAGCAGCATGGAGAGCGAATAGAGGAGAGTATTCAGGTGTCCGATTGGTATGAATTGGAATGCCGTCCTCAAGGTATCGCCAAAACAAAAATGCCGCTCGATAACCTGTTGTCTTGGTTTGGAAAAGAGCTGAATTTCTGGACAGGTTTGTCAGCCCTTGACAGGGATTTGGTCGTAGCCAACAGGTCTTATGGGCGAACCAACATTACGCAAGTATATAGCCAACGTCTAAGCGGTATACTTTCTGATATTAGAGCTGGACACTTTGAGTCAGCTGACGATTTCGTTGAGGATGCTAAGCAACTTAACGTCATTTTGGCGCAAGGAGGCTTGGGAACAGCTCTATCGAATCTGATTTCCAAAAACCCTATTGCGGCGCAACGTCTTGCAATTATTTTTACCGATTCCATTTTGTCGTCGTTGCACAACGATGTAGCCGGTGACCTATATACACTGCGGTTTGCCGTTGAGTACAATCCCTTTTCAGTTACAACGGCTGATGTGGTGTCGTCTTCAGAAGCTCTCAGCAGAGCAAAGAAGGCTGAGAAGGATACTGATAAGGCCCTATTAGAGAATAGGGCGGCTGTGGAAGCGGGACGTCAAAAACTTGACGCCTACATAGAAGAGAAGACTATCGAGCTTCAGAAACTTCATGACCTCTACGAAAACTATCTGCTGTTGCAAGGCCCCTCTCGCCATTGGAAAGGTGTTGCCTCGACTGCGTCAAGTTATGCTGTGGGAGCTCTAATTCTTTTTGCTATAATGCTTTTAATCCCGACCATCGTAGTGTGGCTGAACTGGACCAATTTTTCTGGGTATATCGATCATGTAATAGATCTCACAAAGGGCAGCTTTTCGGTAGCGTCTTTAGTGATATTTACGATACCTGTGTTGGCATATGGCTGGTTACTCAAGCATGTTAGTAGAGTGTATACTCAGAACCTCGCGGTAGCAGCTGACGCTGAGCATCGCCGTGTCATGGCCATCACTTTTTTAGGCCTAGCAAAGAGGAAATCGGTAGGTGTGTCCGAGCAAGATCGTGCGTTAATCCTGAATGCCCTATTCAGGCCATCCCCTACAAGTGCACAAGATGATGGACCACCATCAGGACTTCTCGAACTGATCAAGAAATAGGATGTACAACACCTAAAAGGCGCATTCTGCTACCCGTTACGCGACGGACGCCGGCTTTGTTGCGGGACTGTCATGGATGCGACGCTGACATGAGCGTGTGAGAGCTATCTACCGTTGGCTCCAGCCAGCAAAACATGGCGTTTTGAGGAGCAGCAAGCCGCACAATTCCGCGCTATAAATCGTCATGATCAGCACGGCACGTCAAACTACTATCAACCGGGAATCGCGTCCTACTTAAGCGGCGGCTGCACAATGTCCGCTAGTGATAATTTACCAAACTGAAACGCAACCTGACAGGCTACCCCTCAGCCGAAACCTTGATATCCCGCGCAGCAAGCGCCTTTAGCAGCTTCGGACCAGGCTTGCTGTTTTCCAGTCCACTGATCGATTTCAGGTTTGGCAAAAGCTCCAGATCAGTAATCGCCTTGTTACTGACGGGAATAGCTTTATCGCCACTACCGGGGTCCCAGAAGGGGTAGAGGTGATAGATAAACTCGGACCCGCCGTTCAATCCGCTGGATTGATGCAAAGTTTCGACCTTGGCCAGCAGTTCGTCCGATATCGGCAGGTTCTTGAAGTAGGTCTCGACCTCCGGGATGATCTCGTAACCGTCAATCTCGACGGAAATTTCCCGCTTCTCATATTCCTTCGCAAACAGGTGGATATCGAATTGCGGCGTGAGCACTTTCTGCCGGTACATAAGCTCTTCGATGACCAGCAGCTTCAAGCCAAAGTCCTTGAACCGATTTTCGGATGGCTTGTGCGGGGGGTAAAGTTTCGGACGGTTTGAATAGTCCGCAGCCTCTTTGAGAAGCGCGCCAATGCGCTTAGTATAAGGGGTAGGGAGCTTCGTTTCGATAACCTTGAACGCCTTGCGGGTTGTTGCAGAAACGGCAAGCCGCTGCACGGCCTTGTCGCGACGTTTTCTATTCCAGGCGTCGAAATCACTCTGGATCAAATTAAGCGTTGCACGATGCGCCTGAAGGGTTTTTTCGTCGCGTTCGCGGTAGGTTTGTGCTGACGTGCCGAGATGGCTTTCATATTTGTTTTCCCGCAGCAGACGTTCGTAATTGGCGATGGTCGATTGCAGCAGAGCTTCAGCCTCTTGGCTCTGATATGTCTGGATATCCAGAGGCGTGAGAACAACCTCCTCCAGGAACTGGTCGAGCTGTTGCGCACTCCAGGACGATGCGTCGCTGAGAGCATGCTGCAGGATCGCGGCCGATTGCGCGTGCGCCGGTTTGCGTTTGTCGCTGTGGAACCTGAACATATCGTAAGCAAGGCCCGCAAGCAGAGGCGCTTCCTGCTGGCCTTTTTCCAAGATGTAGAACCGGATCAGCTCACCAGCTTCGCGGACTGCATCTGGATGCAGCATCAGGTGATCGGGCAGGAGAAAACTCTTATGGTCCGGGTAGGCCCGGTATATCCTAGGAACGAGCGTGGCTGCTTCGGTCCTCAATGTTTCGTCGTGGTTGCTATAAGGCTTGTGCCAATAATAAAGGTCGAGCATCGATGTCACGATATCGGCCCAGGTTCCCGTTCGTGTCCGGCTGAATTTGTCACTGACAACACTATTGGGTCGTTCGATTGCGCGGGCCAAAAGGTCGAGATGTTGGGCGTGCCGCTCACTCAGAATGCGCCATGCTTCTTCCTTGCCACCATGGCTGGCCACAGTTGTCGTGCCGGAAAATGCAAGAATGAAATTATAAGCTTTCACACCGCTAAGAGCCAAGGCGTCATTTTCACCGAGGAAGGCTTTGATCGTCGCAAAGTAGATATCGTACAGTCGTTCAACGTTGCCACGATCTTCGCTGATCAGTGATTTCCAGTTTTCCTGGGCGGTTTTTAGGGATCGGTAATCGTCTGGCTCATAGGTCTCTAGAAAATCCAGGCTTTCTTCAAACGTCATATCTACTCACAATCGATTTCGAACGGATTTGAAAGACGTGGCGCTGCATCAGGCAGTTCCCCACGAAAATAAGCTGTCCTATTGGACGCAACCCTATCCCGAAGCGCTTTGAGCCATCAAGGTAAAAAACGTGCGATATCAATGGTGGGTCAGGCGCAGATCGCTGGTCACGATCTGCGCGGCAACCTTCGAACTGCTTTCAGCCGAAAATCTCGGTCTGCTTCAGCGGCTGCAGCACGATGTCAACTAGGGCGGATTTACCAACCTGAAAGGCCACTTGGTATTCCGGGTCTTCCACCATCGCCATGAAGGCGGCACGGCTTGGATATTGCACCAGCAACACCGCATCCCACATTTTTACGTCGCCATCGGTCAGCACCGGCAGGCCATCGCCCCGAAACAATATTTTGGCACCAAAGCGCGCCAGGATCGGTGCTGCCATTTCAAGGTATTCGTGGTGCCGCTGCCGTCCGCCATCGGGGTCAAAGCGCAGCAGGTTCAACATGACGATGGGGCTATCATCCTTGGCAGACAGGAAGTCGGCGAGGGCGGTTTGATTGATCGTAACCATGGTTATTCCTTTGATGTGACACCGTGCGTGGGTTCAACATCAAGTTTACCGTGGCTGTTTGTCAGAAACTGTCAGCATTGAGCGCCAATCGCGATCCTGCTCACGCCAGCGTTTGATCAGCACAGGACGGCGCTCCGGGTACCGTTCGCTCAACACAGACGCTGCGCTAACACGGTCCACACGGAAGTGGCGAAAGCCGGCGCGATGCTCGCACCATGCCGCAAGAATGCGCACATCGTCGAAATAAACCAGCGCAATTGGCCAGATTGTCCGCTGCGTGACGCTGCCCTCAGCATCCTTGTAATCAATGGACATCTTCATCTGCCTGCGGATGGCGTCACGCATTGCCGCAACATGGGCCGGGTCCGTGCGTTCGGAAGCGGTCGCCGGTATCATCAACGGCACTGCTGTGGCGCTTGATGCCGCCTTGTCATTGCGCGCCGACAATATCTTCGCCATGGCGCTTTCGCCACTTTGCACAAGGGCAGGGTCGGCGCGTTGCTGCACCCATTCCAGCCCAAGCCGTATGGCGTCCAGCTCGTCGGCTGAAAACGCAAAATGCGGAAGAAAAAAGCCTTCTTTCAACAGAAAACCAACACCAGCCTGCCCATCCAAGGGCGCACCCAGCAGCCGCAAGGTTTCAATGTCGCGGTAAACACTGCGCTGCGAAACACCAAGCTCGTCTGCCAGTTCCTGCGCGGTCACCGGCGTGCGTTTGGCGCGCAGCACACTCAACATTTCAAACAGGCGGCTGGTTCTCGACATGGTCAACTCATTCCACGAAAGCGTGGCCCTGCGCAACGCCCGTGATGATGAGCAGCGCAATATCCAGCTATCATTGCTTGATCCATTTTTAGCGCATTTGTATACATGTGTACGCACGATAACACGCCACGCTCACGCCGCTGGCAAAGGAACCTGCAATGAACCTGACAGACCGCATCCGCGCCGATATCCTCAGCGGAAAATTTGAGGCCGGCGCTGTGCTGTCGCAGGTCGAACTGGCTGCACTTTATGGCGTCAGCCGCATTCCGGTGCGCGATGCGCTGCAAATGCTGGCAGGCGAAAAGATCGTTGAAGTCCTGCCCGGCAAAAGCGCACGCGTCGTCAGCCTGTCGCGCCACAGCCTGGATGAAATCTTCGACCTGCGGGTGATGCTGGAATGTGATCTTTTGGCCCGCGCCATCAAACAGGCGACAGCGGCAGACCTTGTTGAGATCGACTATGCGCTGAAAAAATCGTCGCTTGAGGCCGGGCGTCCCGGCTGGCAGGCCGGGGACTGGCTGTTTCACCAGACATTATATGCCCCAGCCGGACGCCACCGTCAGCTGGCCATCATAGAGGAGCTGCGCACCAGCTGCATTCTCCACGCCACAGGTTATCAGCAGCTGGCAACGGAAACCGCCCGCTGGCTGGATGACCATGAGCGGCTGGTCGCCGCCTATCGTGCTGGCGATAGCGATACCGCCTGCGCCATATTGCGCGACCATATTCTGGCCGCGCAGACGCAACTTCGCTAAACGCACAGCGAAGGGGCGGGCAGGTGGCCTGATCACCAAATGACACCCTAACGAGCGAAGTCCGCTATCGGCCGAAAGCGGTCATCACACCTCATGCGTATGTCTTGGCATAGATGAAAATCCTGACGTTCAGTTCGGCGACAAACCAGCTCTCGGCACTGAATGAACATCCGTTAAAGCAAATGAAGATCCACTTGACAGACGAACCATTGCAGAGCATTGTACCGATCAGTAAAGAAATTACTCATCGGTACACTCTATTGTCTTGGAAAGGATTTTGTCATGTCTCGCCCTCCACTTCCTCCATTCACTCTTGAAAGCGCTATCGAAAAAGTTCGCCTGGCCGAAGACGGTTGGAACACCCGCGATGCCGCCAAGGTCGCGCTGGCGTATACGCTCGACACACGCTGGCGCAACCGCGTTGAATTCGCGACAAATCGGCAAGAAGCTCAGGCATTCCTGACACGCAAGTGGAACAAGGAGCACGAGTACCGCCTCATCAAGGAGCTCTGGGCGTACACCGGCAACCGCATTGCAGTTCGCTACGCTTATGAATATCGTGACGACAGTGGGCGTTGGTTCCGCGCTTATGGTAACGAAAACTGGGAATTTGCAGAGGACGGTCTGATGGCGCACAGGCACGCAAGCATCAACGAAATGCCAATTGCGGAAAGCGATCGTTTGTTCCATTGGCCTCTTGGCCGTCGACCGGACGACCACGCTAGCCTCAGCGATCTGGGCCTTTAACAATGGCACGAATGGTCGCGGAAAGGTCCGACACCATAGCCCCATTGGCCGAAGTGTTCCGCGAACATGGCTATGAAGGAGCAAGCCTTGCTTTGATCAGCAAGGCTACCGGTCTCGGCAAGGGCAGCCTCTATCACTTTTTTCCACTCGGAAAGGAAGAGATGGTTCAGGCTGTACTCGCCGAAATCGAAAGATGGTTCGAGGATGCCGTGTATTCCCCTCTGCGCAACGGGAGCGATGCAAATGCGGCTATCGGTGACATGCTCGATTCCACGGACAGATATTTCAAGTCCGGTGAGCGCGTGTGCCTCGTCGGTGCATTGGCGGTCTCCAACACGCGTGACCTCTTCGCCAAAGCTATCCGAGGTTATTTCGCAGCTTGGATAGACGCATTGCAGTCAGCGCTTGTTCGGCGGGGCATGGAGGCTGGTCAATCACGCATCCTTGCGGAGGAAGCCGTTCTTTCTATCCAGGGCGCAATTGTTCTTTCCAGGGCGATGGATGATCCAACCGTCTTTCAACGCGCAATCAATCAGCTTCGGGAGCGATTAATCGCGGATTAGAGGATGTGCGCTTCTGGCGCCAAACGGCCGTTCACGCCAGATTGAAGGCCGATTTGATACCATCCACCACGAACTGCACGGAAAGGGCCGCCAGAATAACGCCGAGCAGGCGGGTCAGAATGGCGCGGCCGGTATTGCCAAGGAAGCGGTCCATGCGGTCGGCAATGGCCAGCGCCAGATAGACCACCAGAAGTGTAAAGGCGAGCACGGCCAAGAGAATGGCCTTGTCGAGATAGGTCTGCATGGAACCGGCAATCAGCACGGTGGCGGAAATGGCGCCGGGCCCGGCAATCAGCGGGATGGCCAGCGGAAACACCGCCAGATTATGAATGTGGTCCTTGGTGATGGCGATGGTCGAGGTCTTTTCCTTGCGCTCCTGGCGTTTTTCAAAAATCATCTCAAACGCGATCCAGAACAGCAGCAGACCACCGGCAATGCGGAAGGCACCAAGCGAGATGCCAAGCAGTTGCAACACAGCGGCACCAAACAGCGCAAACACCGCCAGAATGGCAAAGGCAATCAGCGTGCCGCGCAGCGCCACCTGAGAGCGCTGGGCGCGCGTCATGCCAGCCGTCAAGCCAAGGAAAACCGGGGCCAGACCTGGCGGGTCCAGCGTAACGAGCAGGGTGGTCAAGGCATTGAGCAATGTTTCTCCGCTAACCATTTTGTGTCCCTTTCGTTACGTCATGCTATTAATTTCGCCCCGAAAACTGCCTGACTCTCGCCTTCTTGTCGCGCATTTTCTCAACCAAAGGCCACAAAAGCGTTTTCACCTTGCAAATGCCGCAAAAGGTTGTTCAAAACTCTCCGTGAAATTGGCGCTATGCGGCTCTTTCCGCTATAAAAATCCATCCGATTCTTAAAATAGAATGTGATCTGATTTGACTGAGCATAGCCCTACTGGCGGAGGAAAACTTCCTCCCGGAATCGAACCGATTTCGATTATGGAAGAAATGCAGCGGTCGTATCTCGATTACGCGATGAGCGTTATCGTTAGCCGTGCTCTTCCTGATGTGCGTGACGGCCTCAAACCCGTGCATCGCCGCATCCTTTTCGGCATGTCGGAACTCGGCATCGACTGGAACAAGAAATACGTAAAATGCGCCCGTGTAACCGGTGACGTGATGGGTAAATTCCATCCACACGGCAACTCGGCCATTTACGATGCGCTGGCCCGTATGGCGCAGGACTGGTCCTTGCGCCTGCCACTGATCGACGGTCAGGGTAACTTCGGCTCGATCGACGGTGACCCGCCGGCGGCTGAACGTTACACCGAGTGCCGCCTGGAGAAGTCGGCGCATGCGCTGCTGGATGACCTCGACAAGGAAACGGTTGATTTTCGCGAGAACTATGACGGCACGCTGAAAGAGCCTGTTGTCGTTCCCGCCAAGTTCCCGAACCTTCTGGTCAACGGTGCCGGTGGTATTGCGGTGGGTATGGCCACCAACATTCCGCCGCACAACCTGTCTGAAGTGATCGACGGCTGTATTGCCCTGATGGACAATCCGGCCATTGACCTGTTGGACCTGATGCAGATCATCCCCGGTCCGGACTTCCCGACCGGTGCGCTCATTCTTGGCCGTGCCGGCATTCGCTCCGCTTATGAAACCGGCCGTGGCTCGGTTATCATGCGTGGCCGTGCCACCATCGAGCCGATGCGCGGCGACCGCGAGCAGATCATCATCACCGAAGTTCCCTACCAGGTGAACAAGGCAACGATGATTGAAAAGATGGCCGAACTGGTCAAGGACAAGCGCATTGAAGGCATTTCCGACCTTCGTGACGAGTCCGACCGTCAGGGCTACCGCGTGGTTGTCGAGCTGAAGCGCGACGCCAATGCCGAGGTTATCCTCAACCAGCTTTACCGCTACACGCCGCTGCAGACCTCGTTTGGCTGCAACATGGTGGCGCTGAATGGCGGCAAGCCGGAGCAGCTGACACTTCTTGATATGCTGCGCGCTTTCGTGGCCTTCCGCGAAGACGTCGTCAGCCGCCGCACCAAGTACCTGCTGCGCAAAGCCCGTGACCGCGCTCACGTCCTGGTGGGTATGGCCATTGCCGTTGCCAATATCGACGAGGTCATCCGCGTTATCCGCAGTGCGCCAGATCCGGCATCTGCCCGTGAAGAGCTGATGACCCGCCGCTGGCCGGCCGCAGATGTGGAAAGCCTGATCCGTCTGATCGACGATCCGCGCCACCGCATCAATGACGACAAGACCTATAACCTGTCGGAAGAACAGGCTCGCGCCATTCTCGAATTGCGTCTGGCCCGTTTGACGGCTCTGGGTCGTGACGAAATCGGCGACGAGCTGAACAAGATCGGCGACGAAATTCGCGATTATCTGGAAATCCTGTCATCGCGGGTTCGCATCCAGCAGATCGTCAAGGACGAGATGATCGCCATCCGTGACGAATTCGGCACCCCACGTCGCAGTGAGATTGTCGAAGGTGGTCCTGACATGGACGATGAAGACCTCATCGCCCGTGAAGAAATGGTCGTGACCGTATCGCACCTTGGTTACATCAAGCGTGTGCCGCTCACCACCTACCGTGCGCAGCGTCGCGGCGGCAAGGGTCGTTCCGGCATGGCAACGCGCGATGCAGACTTCGTCAACCGTCTGTTCGTGGCCAACACCCATACCCCGGTTCTGTTCTTCTCCTCGCGTGGCATCGTCTACAAGGAAAAGGTCTGGCGCCTGCCAGTTGGCACGCCACAGTCCAAGGGCAAGGCACTCATTAATATGTTGCCGCTGCAGCCGGGCGAACGCATCACCACCATCATGCCGCTTCCAGAGGATGAAACCACCTGGGAAACGCTGGATGTGATGTTCTCCACCACACGCGGAACGGTACGCCGTAACAAGCTTTCCGACTTCGTGCAGGTGAACCGCAACGGCAAGATCGCCATGAAGCTGGAAGAGGACGGTGATGAAATCCTGTCCGTTGAAACCTGCCGTGGCTCCGATCCGGTCGTCAACCAGCCGGGCGATGACGTTCTGTTGACCACAGCGCTTGGCCAGTGCATTCGCTTCCCGGTCGATGACGTCCGCGTGTTTGCCGGCCGTAACTCGGTTGGTGTGCGTGGCATTTCGCTGGGTGCAGAAGACCGCATCATCTCCATGACCATTGTTGGCCATGTGGATGCCGAGCCTTGGGAACGTGCCGCTTACCTCAAGCGATCCGCGACTGAGCGCCGTGCAGCCGGTGTCGATGAAGACGATATTGCGCTGGTGGGTGAAGAAGTTACCGAAGAAGGTCAGCTCAGCGATGAGCGTTACGAATACCTGAAGAACCACGAACAGTTCGTGCTGACGGTATCTGTAAAGGGCTTCGGCAAGCGTTCTTCCTCCTACGACTTCCGCACATCCGGCCGTGGCGGCAAGGGTATCCGTGCAACGGACACCTCCAAGACCACGGAAATCGGTGAGCTGGTTGCAGCCTTCCCGGTTGAAGACGGCGACCAGATCATGCTCGTCTCCGATGGTGGCCAGCTGATCCGCGTGCCGGTCAACGGCATCCGTATCGCCAGCCGTGCCACCAAGGGTGTCACGATCTTCTCAACTGCCAAGGATGAAAAGGTTGTGTCCGTGGAGCGCATCAGCGAGCCGGAAGGTGAAGATGACGTCGAATCGGAACTTGATGCCGATGCCGTTGTCGACGGTAGCGACACCCAGACGGAAGCATCGGACGAATAAGGTCTGAACCCATGTTTTGCTAAACAAACACCCCGTTTATCCCCCAGGATAGACGGGGTGTTTTTGTATCAGGCGTAGCCGCGAGACTTCGCCGCGAGACATGGCCGCAAGACATCGCTGCCTGTTTTGGGGAAAACCGAGGTGCAGCAGATTTTAAGTCTGGCGCCCCTCAAAATGGCCACAGACATCACGGTAAGACAGGCAGCGAAGGGCGAGGGGAGATTGGATGCCGGAAAAACAGAAGCTGGTTTCAGGACTGTTTCTCGTGAAGTCCGTCATCTTTCTTGCCGTGCTGGCCGGTGCCGCCACTGTCGCCAATCTGGCGGTTGGCTGGTACGGGCAAAGTGCCAAGGCGGTGGGCCACACCACATCAACAGACAATTTTGAGATTTCCATCGGTCAGGACAGCTTGAGACTGGCCGCCAATACGATTCGATTCGACACCCAGCGTAAATCTGGCAAGACCGAACGGGTCGATATGTACCTGACCTGGCCGCAATTGGCCGGTTACGCGCAAGAAAACCAGGACCTGTTTGATGCGAAAGCCGACAGCAACAGGGTTATTTTCCTGCAACTGTCGCAAAGCACCATGTCACGCGATATGTCCGGCCGGTTTGAGGCCATCTATTCGCATCTGGTGCAGGGTGAGCCGCAGGACATTAAGTTCGGGCTGAAACTTTACCGCTTCAAACCGGACGCCGGTTATGGCGACGAGGTGCTTTTGACCGCAAAACGTGACGGTTTGCCGGATTATGTCGTGCGTTGCCTGATGCCAACGCCGCAGCGTCCGTCCACCAGTGGTGACTGCCAGCGCGACGTGCGGTTAGGCCAGGACCTCACCGTACTCTACCGTTTTCCGGTCAGTCTTCTTAACCAATGGCAGGCACTGGACGACGGCATCGTTAACTATCTGCAGCAGCGCATTCAAAGCGAAAAACCTGAATCGAATTAACGGTTTCGGCGAATTTTAGCTTCATTTTACCGGTCAAAGATACGTTTCATAAACCAGTTGGTAACGCAGTGGCACTAAAGTCACAAAAATTGAACGGTCGGGCGGGGGATGTGTCCGGGCGGAACATCAAGATGCAAATAGTGAGTTTAGCTGTGCCAAAAACGGTTAGAGTATTGTCCGAAAAAGGCTCCTCGATGTCTTTCCTTAAGGTTTTCATGTTTGTGCTGGCCTCGGTCTTTGCGACCTCGTGCTCTGTGCAACAGGCGTCTGCAAATCCCAAATATGCTGGCATCGTCATTGATGCCAAAACCGGCAAGGTTTTATATAGCGATGATCCGGATGGCTTGCGTTATCCCGCATCGCTGACAAAGATGATGACGTTGTACCTGACGTTTGAAGCGTTGAGTGCAGGTCGCATCTCTCTCGATAGCAAAGTGCCGGTTTCGGCCAATGCATCCAAGGAACCCCCATCCAAACTTGGCGTTCGTGCCGGTGGCACCGTCACCGTCGAACAGGCCATCAAGGCACTGGTAACACGTTCTGCAAACGACATGGCAACGGCTCTCGGTGAGTTCATTGGCGGTTCGGAAGATCGTTTTGCCCGCATGATGACCAACAAGGCACGCGCCCTTGGCATGACCCGCACAACATACCGCAACGCCCACGGTCTGCCAAACACAGCACAGATGACGACAGCCCGTGACCAGGCCCGCCTTGGCATTGCGCTTCGTCAGCATTACCCACAATATTACCATTACTTTTCAACGCGTTCGTTCCAGTTCGGCAAGCAGACAATCGGTAACCACAACCGCCTGCTTGGCAACGTTGCCGGCGTTGATGGCATCAAGACCGGTTACATCCGTGCAGCTGGCTTCAACCTCGTAACCTCGGTACAGATTGATGGTCGTTCGATCGTTGGTGTTGTTATCGGCGGTACATCGGGTGCAAGCCGTGATGCACAGATGCGCAAGCTGGTCGCGACCTACCTGCCAAAGGCATCGCGTGGCGCCAACAGCAACCTCATTGCCAACACACCATCTGCTGATGTTGGTAACACCGCTGTAGCATCCGCTTCGGCTGCATCCGCCGCGTCGCGTATGGATCTGCCAAATGCCGGCCCGCTGCCACAGGCCCGTTACGAAAACGAAGTTGCCAGTGCCTTTGCACCAACATCGTCCCGTGCCGCCGTACAGGCCATGGAAGCTGCAACCCGCCCTCAGGCACCAGTACCGGCACCAATGGTTCCGCCGGCTGCTATTGCCCAGAGCCGTCAGGCTGCTGCTGTTGATATTGATGAAGTTACCACGTCTTCCACCCGCCAGGCTTCCGGTTGGGTTATCCAGATCGGTGCTTCTCCGGACAAGAATTCCGCCATGGCCCTGTTGCAGAACGCACAGGACAAGGGTGGCAACGTTCTTAACGCCGCAACCCCCTTCACCGTCGCTTTCAGCAAGGATGGTGCTCAGGTCTACCGTGCACGCTTCGGCGGGTTCACTGACCAGAACAAAGCAGTCAATGCCTGCAATGCATTGAAAAAGAAGGGCATCAGCTGCTGGGCTTCCCTTCAATGATTATCAACTGCTGGCATGACGTTGTTCTCGACATGCCAGTGCCTTCCTCGACTTGTTCTGCGTAACGAGGTTCAAAAATGGCAAGCAACGAAAACTACTCTGAAGCAATGACAACCGCACCCGTACAAAGAGGTAACTCGGTTTTGCACCCTCTGCATGAGGTGGCAATGCGTATTGCTGACGTTGGCCTGAATAGATCAAAAGCCAAGACCAAGGATCTGGTCAATCTGCTTCTGTGCCACGGTGCACGCGCATGGCGCAACAACCAGCCAGAAGCCAATATACACCTGCATATTTCGGCGCGTTATGGCCGCGCGCCCATCAACATCCGCATCCGCTAACACCAGGCGGTGAGGAGAGGCGGGTTCCGCCAAATGATTTCAAAAGGCACGTTTACTGGTTCACACCTGAGCGTGCCTTTTGCGTTTCAGCGATTGCCCGAGATGATCAGGCCGCGATCCGCGGATAGTGTGTTCTGATTTTGCTGATGTAATGCTGGCCGGGAGACGGTGCTGCGCACATGGCAGTGGCTTCAGCTTCCGGTACATCACGGAAATTGCGCTCTTCTCCGTTCTTGAAGCAGATACGGAGCTGCCCGTCTTCAGGGCTGAAATAGACCGACTTGATGATTTTCGATGTGACAGCAAGTTGTTTCATTTTTTTATTTTCCCTGTTTTGACGTCACCTTACACAGCGGACCCAAATATTCCGTCAAACAGGGTGGTGAACGGTTGTTTAAGTCAAAACACCGCTTTCTAGGTATCTCACACTGCCTCCTTGCGTTACGTAACCTTACGTCACGGCGCGGTGTAACCCAGCGTACACAACCAAATCACGTCATCCGGTTCTGGAACGAATAGGGCGCCGACACGTTTTCCAGCCTCCAAATCGGCACATTCAGACCGATACCCCATCACCCAACGGAGGAAGTCATGCAAACACTGGCAGAACTGTTCGAGCATACCCTGAAAGACGTCTACTACGCGGAAAACGCGATTGCGAAAGCACTGCCCAAAGTGTCGAAGGCGGTCAAAAGCGCCGAGTTCAAAAAGGCGGTTGACCACCACTTGGAAGAAACCAAGGGCCAGATCAAGACCCTCGACAAGGTGTTCAAGACCATCAACGTCAAACCCGAAGGCGTCAAATGCGATGCGACCGATGGCCTGATCAAGGAAGCCGAAGGCATCATGGAAGAAGCCAAAGGCGTGGCGCTGGATGCCGGTCTGCTCGCGGCCTGTCAGGCGGTCGAACATTACGAGATTGCTCGTTACGGTTCCCTGCGTGAATGGGCAAAGGTGCTGGGCAATGAAGAAGCACATGTGCTGCTGAGCGAAATCCTCGATCAGGAAAAAGCTGCCAACAGCAAGATGACCAATCTTGCCGTCACTGCCATCAACAAGTGATAGCGATCTCCTGAAAACCAAAGCCGCCCTGAGACATCAAGGCGGTTTTGTCTTTGCGATATGCAGGCGAGGGCGGATCACTCCCAGCGCCGGTTATTCCTCAGAGTACCGTGCCAAACTCCATGATGGGTTCGATCAGCGCCAGAAAGGCGTCACAGTCTGCCTGTCCCAACCAGCCGGCACAAATGGCATCCGCCCGGCCATGGCTATCGGCAAAAGCCAGATCGACAAACACCTCATCATCGAGCGCGTCGACCGTATCGACACCGCGACACGCACTGGAGACCGCTTCCGTCCAGAAAAGGGCAAACGTTTTGAGGACTACCTGAAAACCTTGCCCTGACCGGCAATCACCACGGCATCAATGCCAAGCCGCGCCGAAGGGTTTTCATTCCGACAGGTTTTTCTCGATCGAGCGTTTGCACAGCTCCGGTTTGCCGATTGTGATGTCCTTGACCGAAGTCCATTTGGACTTGCCATTAGCGTCTTCATCAATTGTAAAATATCGCAAAACGCAGTTCTTGGATTGGAGATCGACGGACTGCACGGCGAAAAGTCGGCTGTCGCGGCGGTAATCAACCCTCACATCACCCTGTTTGTTGCCGCCCGGAAGGTCGATCAAAACACCTGATTTGTGATCGGCAACGATAAATGGTGAGCAGTTTTTCGAACACTTGATGTCAACGAGCGAATATTGACCGGCAAAATTCGGGCGCCTTAACATCGCCGTACGGACTGCCGCTTGGGCGACCGCATCGTCGGCGAGACGATTGCGAAAATCCGGCTTTAGGGTTTGCCCGGTATAGCGCACTGCGGGAAAGTCGGCCCTGTCAGGAACGTCAAATTTGATGTCGTGTACTGCAACCTTGGTGCCGGTCACCTCGAGAAAATCCTGTGGCGGGGCAAGCGGCCTGGGTTTGGGCACGGATACCACATCCTGTTGCTTTGGCGCCGGCTTTTCCTTGTGCCACGCTTTGAAGGTGACAGATTTCTTTTCAACGGATGGCATCTCGCATGCGTACCACTGCGACTGGGAAATGGTCTGACCCTTTGCCCTGTAACACCAGCCATTGGACTTCAGCGTCTTCTCCAGCGCGACGTGATGGTCACAGTCGTACTTCGTCTCCCGCATTTGTCTGTCGCCCTTACGGCAATCCAGAGCCATTCTTTCCCAACGGCTCAGCATCGAAACCGGTCTGCTCCTGTCCGGCTCGGCAAACAGGGGCGCGTCCATTTCGCCGGTGATTTTTTCTGTTCTTGGGTTCCAGGACACGCTGTACATCGTCACCCCGGAAAGGAAGCTGGTACCGGCAGCATTTTTCTGGAACCAATCCGCAGAAAACTCCAGAACGCAGATGTCCTCGCAGATGATGTGATATATGCCTTCATTCAGCGTGTAGGCCCGCACTGGCCACTCGGCAGACAGTTGCCGTCTCTTTTTCAGCACATCCGCCTTGAGTGTCTTTCCGTCAGCCTCGATATCGCCCTTGTCCACAACACCGGCATAGGCCCTGTTCCAGAACGCCATGCCTGGTCTGTCGTTGCGTCCCAGATTTTCGATGTAACTCATCATAAAACGACGGGCTTTTTCCTCTTGCGCCTTCAAAAGCGGCGTGGATGCCACCGGCGGCCGGTCGATCACCTCGCGCACGGACAGGAGTGGAGTTGTTATCCGATATTTTTCCATTTCGCTGGTCGTTAGATAGCGGACGTCATCATGTGAGACGGATAACGAAATCCGCAACAATGCGGGATTGGCACCCATATCATCGAGGTAGCCGATCAGTTCACCCGTTGTTTCCTGCATATATTCAATTGCAGTATCGACATCTGCATCGTCTTCATCCGTCGAATAAATCCCCCGGTGCACACCAAGCGAACCCTCGGCGGCATCTCGCTCAATGCCGCCCATGAAGGCGTAAACACAGGCAGAAGCGCAGCTATTGTCGACGCCCTGAATGGTGTTGAGGCCAAGATCGCGGATGGCTCTGCCAAATTTCATCGCCTCCACGAGATCGCCGCCATCGCTGTTGAAGGAGACAATTTTTACGCCGTATCCGGCGAAATCAAGCTTCAATTGCTCGACATCATATTCTTCGTCAAATTCACCACTGATCAGCAGGTAAGGTGAAAAGCCGTCTGTCGTCACCAGTTCATAGGTAATCTCGGCCCGGGCGTTACTCGACCAGCAAAAACAGGCAAAAAATGCCCAAAGCATGAAACGCACAAACACCAGACCAAGCCCCCAATTACCCAGTAATTTCTCTCATTCGACATTGTGCGAATGACGTCGTCACCACGACTGAAATTTACGAGAACCGCGACCCAAAGCGAGAGGTCGCGGGTCCATGTCATTGCGTCAGATTTTCTATAATTGGACGTTTACAGGCCACTGAACCCCCGACATCGAAGCTGACAATAGGGGTCCAACCGGGCTTGTTTTTTTGATCCTCACCGAGTTCAAAAAAATCAATTATGCATCTATCACCATCAGTGTACAGCGACTGCATGCTCACAAGTCGTGTGGTGGGAGCAGACGCCACACGCAAACGTTTTTGATTTTTTGCACCGGGTAGGAAAGTCGGTTTACCCGTCTTGTGGTCAACGGCGAAAGCAGAGCACCACACGTCAGGGCATTCAAGATCCACGATCGTGTAGTGCCCACCGAAATTTGGGCCTTTACGCATCGCCTCGCGAACAACCGCTTCCGCCGATAGAATGTTGCGATCTCGCCCCTTGAAATCAGGAAGCACGCTCTTTCCCTTGTATGGGGCAGCCGGATAATCATTTGAATCTGGAATCTTGATTTCACCGTTGCCGCCGTCTGCACCACACTCATGCCACAGCTTGTTGCGCGCCTTTCCCGGGGTGCCGTAACACCAGCCAGTTTTGGCGAAAAATCTTTCGATCTGCTGCTTTTCCTCGCAAAATCGCAGTATTTCCTTCTGATCGGCGTAGGTAATTGCACAGACCTGGCTATCAATGTCCCAAGTCTCTATAAGAGTACTTGGATTGTATTTTTCCTCGCGCTCATAACGATGTCTGAAAGACTCTTCGACGATTTTACCTGTTTTCGGGTCCAAAGTTAAAATAATCGTGGTGAATCCTGAGAGAACCTGATCTGTCTCAGCATTTTGCAAATGCCACAGGAACTCTGCTCTGGCGAGACACGTCACAGTGCAGACAACTGCCTTGTTACGAACGTTTGAACTGTAAAACCGTATTGGCCATTGCTTGAAAGATAGGTATTTCTTTTTCACCAAATCCGATTTTGACAGCATGCCATCGCTGGTTTTGATCTTGTCTGCATATGTATCTATCAGGAAAGACAGCGCTTCATCGCTTCCTTCGCGCAATACATCGACGTAGATCAAAAGAGTATCGTATGCCCATCTTTCAGGCGTTCCTGAACGAGCCCTTATATTTGGTGCAACGGTGGAACCTGGCGCTTCCGCATTTTTGGACGTGGTTTCGGGCGCTGTTTGAACCACGTATTTGTTCTCAGTAATCGGAGTGATAACCCGATATTTTTCCATCTCGCTTTTAGTCAGACCACGTGGTGCACCTGTAGTAGAGGCCATGACCGCCACGAGCGCTGGATCAATGCCCATTTCAGCGACGTAGGTTTCGACCTGCTCAAGCCGCAAATTAATCCTTTTGTTCCGACTGCTCGTCGCAGCCAACAACTCGCCGCCGTGTATTGCAAGAGAGCCATCGTCCGCGTGACGTTCGACCCCCCCCATGAAAGCGAACACGCAAGCAGCCACGCAGTCAATTGTGTCGAGATGAACTGTGGCAAGGCCAAGGGACCGAATTGTTCTTCCAAACTCGATCGCCTTGTCAACAGCGCCACCCCCACTATTAAAAATGACGGCATTTACACCGCTGGCGGCGACCTCAAGCGCAAGCTGGTCGGGATTATCAGACGGCGCAAATGCGCCACTGACCAACAGATAATTCAATTCGGGATACTTGAGAACCTTATAGGTAATCTCGGCCCGGGCGCTACTCGACCAGCAAAGACAGGCGACAACCGCCCACAGCATTAAACGCAGAAACACCCGATCCAGCCCCCAATTGTCAGGCACGTGCCATGTGCACCGCCCCTATGCGATTCCTTCGCCTAATATGTAGCACTGCGAACAGGCCTACACGTTAAACGATTAAGTAAAACGCTATGCAAATCGCGCTATTGGCGAAAAATGTCGATCATCCGTGGCTGCAATCGCAACCAATCCCGTCCTCCAACGGGGTTTATAAACGGCCGGGCAGGGGTTTTAAGCCTGTTCCGGTCCGCGTGACGCCTCCGGTTTCCAGCCGCGTGTATAGCCATGCCCCATGGCCGCCACGGCAATGTTCAACTGGTGCTGCAGATGTTCGATCTCCTCGATCATCGCTTCGATGGCCGCCTTGGGATCACCGTCGTGGCAGGACAGGATATAGTCGGCAACGTCGATATTTTTTTCAGGGCGCACGGTCCCGTTCTCCTGCTTAAGAGCCAAATTTCACCTGATATGTTGACCGTATGATCGATGCCCCAGCACCTAGTTTGTTCTATTTATGTTCTCATTTACGGGAGAGTCAAGGCAAACCTGAACCTGTGGAAAAATCGCCTGATGATACCGGAATTTTCAGGGGCACCGCTGGAATGCGCAACCGCACGGCGGATGACGCAAAAAGCCTTTTGCAGCAGGAATCTCACGTCGGGATACGGGCTTTGGCGTTGCTGTCTTAACAACGCATCGTTGCTCTGACGCCGACTACCAATCAAATAACCCCCGCCCATAATCCTCGACTATCCGCCTCCAAAAAACTAGAAGATCGGCGTGATCGACGAGAGGAACAAGACATGAGTAAAGCAGCCGGGAATGGCTGGTGGCTACATTGCGTGGTCATCGGCATTGTCATCATCGCGGAACTAATCGGCATACAACGCCTGCCGATCGGTATTGGCACGGTGGTGTTCCTGCCAATTCTGTATGCCTTTGCGATGGGCATCATCCTTAACCCCCATATTCTCAAAAAGACCGCAGCCCTTATTCCGCCAAGCGCGGTCAAGCTGTCGGGCACCATGATCACCATTGCGATCATGCCCTTCATCGCCAAGTTCGGCACCACTGTTGGCCCACAGGTCGATGCCATCATCGAGGCTGGCCCGGCACTGGTCATTCAGGAACTCGGCAACCTCGGCACCATCGCCGTTGCTTTCCCGGTTGCGGTGTTTCTGCTGCGCATGGGCCGCGAATCCATCGGTGCGACCTATTCGATCGACCGCGAGCCGAACATTGCGCTGATTGCTGACCGTTACGGCCTCAACAGCCCGGAAGGCGCTGGTGCCATGGGCGTTTACGCCACCGGCACGCTGATCGGCACCTTCGTTTTTGCCATCATGCCGCCGTTGATCCACTCGCTTGGCTGGTTTGATTTCCGTGCGCTTGCCATGTCCTGCGGCGTTGGTTCCGGCAGCATGCTTGCCGCCTGCACCGGCGGTCTCGTCACCATCATGCCTGACAACAAGGATGTCATTCTGGCCCTTGCTGCCGCCAGCAACATCCTGACCTACGCCACCGGCCTTTATGTTGGCCTGTTCGTGGCCCTGCCGCTGACCGACTGGCTGTACCGCAAGGCACGCCCAAATGACCCGGCGAACTACAAGACCAAGGAGATCGCAGCATGAGCACCGCGCACACAACATCCATGGAAGACGTCATTCCCCAGCACGGTGAAGATGAACGCAAGGTCAATGTGGCACGTTACGCCGTCCTGCTTCTGGTTGCCTGTGTCATCGGCCTCATCTCCAACTGGGTCGGAACCGGCACAAGCCCGCTGACGGCGCTGCCTGGCATGGTCGTTCTGTACCTGCTGTCGGTCGCTGGCATCGTGATGGCGCGTTTCATCCCGCTCAGCCTGCCAGGCGTTGCCTGGACCTCGCTTCTGGCCATTCTGGTAACGGTGCCAGCCATTCCCGGCTCCGCCTGGGTGCTGGCGCAGGTTGAGGCGCTGAACTTCCTGGCACTGGCCACCCCGGCGCTGGCCTATGGTGGTCTGGCCCTGACCAAGGGCGAGTTTGACATTGCCCGCCGGTCTGGCTGGAAAATCGTCATCGTCGCCATTTGCGTGATGTTCGGCACCTATATCGGCTCTGTTATCATTGCGGATATTTCGCTGCGCCTCACCGGCATGTAAGCTCACCCTTTGAATCACATCTGGCCGCCCCGCAACGGGCGGCCTTTTTGAATGAAACACGTGTACTGGAGCCGATCATGCAGGGCGAACACATCGAGGAAGCCATCAAGTGGCGCCACCACCTCCACCAAAACCCCGAACTCGGCTTTGAGGAACACAATACCGCGGCCTTCATCGCCTCACACCTGTCCGACTGGGGTTTCAAGGTTACCACAGGTTACGGCAAGACCGGCGTTGTCGGCACGCTGTCCAAGGGCAGCTCGGCAAAGGCCATCGGCATCCGCGCCGATATCGATGCCTTGCCCATTCTCGAACAGAGCGGCGTTGCTTACGCCTCCAAGGTAGCGGGCAAGATGCATGCCTGCGGCCACGATGGCCACGTCGCCATGGCGCTTGCCGCAGCACGCATTGCCAGCAAGTCGGATTTTGACGGCACGGTGCATTTCGTGTTCCAGCCTGCGGAAGAAAACGAAGGCGGCGGCCGCGCCATGGTGGAGCAGGGGCTGTTTAAAGATTTCCCGATGGACCGCATTTTCGGCCTGCACAACTGGCCGGCACTGGACCTCGGCAAATGCGTGGCGCGTGATGACCGCATGATGGCGGCCTTCGGCACCTTTGAAATCAAGGTGGTCGGTCGCGGTGCCCACGGCGCCATGCCCCATGAAGGTGCAGACCCGATTGTTGCGGCCTCGCAGATTGTCTCATCGCTGCAGTCCATTGCCGCACGCAATGTCTCGCCGCTGGAATCGGCCGTTGTCTCGGCCACTCAGATCCACGGTGGTGATGCCTGGAACGTTATTCCCGAAGAGGTGGTCATTCGCGGCACCACCCGCTGGTTTGAGGAAACGGTTGGCGACAAGCTTGAAAACCGTATCAGAACATTGGCTACCGCGGTTGCCGCAGGTTTTGAGTGCGAAGCAACACTCAATTACGAATATCGTTACCCCGCCACCATCAATGACCCGGAAAGCGCCCGGATCGTGCGTGCCACGGCCAAGTCTGCGCTGGGGCTGGATGTGGTGGAGGTTCCACCGAGCATGGCGGCGGAAGATTTCGCCTTCATGCTGCGCGAAAAGCCCGGTTGTTATTTCTGGCTGGGTGCCAAGCGCGAGGGACGTAACCCCGGCCTGCATTCTGCCTATTTCGATTTCAACGATGCGCTTTTGCCCACCGGTGTGGCCATGTGGGGTGCACTGATTGAAGGGCAACTGGCAAAGGCCTGAGCCAGCAGCGCCTCGTGCCTATGCGTGCGGGGCGCAATTGCCAGAACCCACGTTGACTGGCCTAACGTTTTGACGAAAATACACTTATGGAAACGCTCGACGCAAAAGCCTTGCGCATGTTCATCGCTGTCGTCCGCTGCGGATCGATCAGAAGTGCCGCCGATCATCTCGGCGTGGCAGCCTCTATCGTCAGCCGACAGATAGCCGATACCGAAAAGAATGTCGGCCTGCCGCTGTTTGACCGCACCAGCCGTGGTGTGGGGCTAACGGATGCTGGCGGGCTGGTCTATGAACATGCCCAGCGTGTGCTGGAAGACAGTGGCGTGCTGGCCGAACAGCTGGACCAGTTGCGCGGCATCCAGCAGGCGCGGGTGCGCATTTGCTGCGGCGAGGGGTTTCTGGGCGACCTTATCGAACACGCACTGTCGAAATTCGTGAAAGTCTATCCCGGCATCAGCTATTACCTGAAACTTGGCAGCACCGATCAGGTGCAGGACGAGGTCGCCAATGGCGATGTCGATATCGGCATTGCTTATAACCCCGTCATCGACACCCGCATCCGTTCGCTGGCCATTTCCCGCCAGCCGCTGTGCCTTGTTGCGCCGCTCGACCATCCGCTGCTGAAAGAACAGTCGGTGTCGCTGGCCCAGTGCATGACACAGTCTCCCTATTCGCTGCTGATCAAGGGCCATGGCGTCACCCAGCTGGTGTCGCGTGTTGCTGTTGACCACGGCATTGCGGTCGCACCACTCATCGACACGCCGTCGATTGACGTGCTGCGCCGCTTTGTCATGGCGGGCCTTGGCGTGACCTTCCTGCCGCGCTTTGCCGTCTCGACAGAACTGAACCGCGGCGCACTTGGCATTGTGGAACTGAATGACCCGCTTCTGGTGCAGGCCAGTGCCCACCTCATGGTCAAGGCACGTCGCCGCCTGCCAAATTCGGTAGAACGTCTCAGTAGTTTTCTGGCCGCCGAAATGGCCGCTTTCCAGCAATAACAACGCCATATTGGCCTGATGCATCTATCCCATCTATCTGGCCCGTGTTGCTTCACCGGCAACACTTTGTTCCCGGTTGCCCAACTACCGTAACGCCCTGTTTGATGACAGCCTCACACTCGACGGATCGACTGCACAAGCGGCGAAAAACGGATAAACGAGGTGGAATAATGTCAGAAGAAAACAGGCAAACGGTCGGGGTTGTTGGCCTTGGCAGCATGGGGCTGGGCATGGCACAAACCCTGGTGGCGCGGTTTGCCACGCTGGGTTTTGACCTGTCGGCAGAGCGCCGAGCATTGGCAGAAAAATCAGGCATCGTGCCAGTCACCGCTATTCGCGAACTGTTTGAAAAATGTGATTTTCTGGTGTTTTCCCTTCCCACTGCCAAGGATGTGGCCGGTGTGGTCAATGACCATGTCGATGCGCTGGAAGCGCGCCAGGGCAGCAAGGTGGTCATTATCGACACCTCCACGTCCGAGCCGGATGTCAGCCGCGAGCTTGCCAAGCGCCTGAGCGCCCTTGGTCATGGTTTTCTCGATGCTCCGGTCAGCGGCGGCCCGGCCGGTGCAGCGTCCGGCAAACTGACAATGATGATTGGGGGCACGGCCGAAGATGTGGCACTGGCCAGCCCTGCCATTGAAACCATGGCCTCCAAGGCACTGCATGTTGGCGCAAGCGGCGCTGGGAACGTGGCAAAGCTGGTCAACAACATGCTGGCCGCGGCCCACATGGTCACCACCCGTGAGGGCCTGAAACTGGCGCTGGCCGCCGGTATCGATCCAGAAGCTGCCTTGCGCGTCGTAAACGCCGCGTCTGGCCGTTCGATGATCTCGGAAGTGCATTTCCCAACCTGGGTGATGTCCGGCCGCTTCGACAGCGGTTTTTCCATGGGCCTGATGCGCAAGGACGTACGCCTTGCCAGTGAACTGGCCGCCAGCACCGGCGCCGATCTGCCTGTCGCGCAAACCGTTGCCAACCTGTGGGCCGGTACCACCGAGTTTACGGACGGCGATGATTTCACTCGTATGGGCGCCTTCAAGGCAGCAGGCAATTAAGGAGCGATATCAATGGATAATCTGAACATGACAAATGAGCCAGGCGCCCGCATCCGCGAAATCTACAAGACCATCACCGGCGCGGAAGACATTGCCAGCTTCGTCGGCGGCGAATTCATCACCGGTTCTGGCACCGAACTGGCGCTGACAGACCCATCCACCGGCAAGGTTTTTGCGCAGTACAAGGATGCCGACAAGGCGGTCATCAATGCCGCGATGGATGCTGCAGCCACCGCTCAGAAGGAGTGGATGAAGCTGACGGCATCCGGCCGTGGCCGGGTGATGTTTGAAATCGCCCGCCAGATCCGCGCCAATGCCGCCGTGATTGCCGAGGTGGAAAGCCGCTCTGCCGGTCGCCCGATCCGCGATATCAGAGGCGAGGTGACCAAGGTCGCTGAAATGTTCGAATATTATGCCGGCTGGTGCGACAAGCTGCATGGCGATGTCATTCCCGTGCCGACAACCCACCTCAACTACACCCGCAACGAGCCCATTGGCACTGTGGTGCAGATCACCCCGTGGAATGCGCCGCTCAACACCGGCGGCTGGCAAATTGCGCCGGCCATCTGCGCTGGCAATGCCGTGGTCATCAAGCCATCGGAACTGACACCACTCAGCACCATTCTGCTGGGTGTGTTGTGTGAAAAGGGCGGCGCACCGCGCGGTCTGGTCAATGTTATTGCCGGGCAGGGCACCACGGCCGGTCAGGCCGCCATTGCCCACCCGCAGACCGGACTTGTGGTGTTTGTCGGTTCGGCCTTTGCCGGTTCGATCATCGCGGCAGAAGCCGCCAAGAATGTCGTGCCATGCATTCTGGAACTCGGTGGCAAATCCGCCAATATCGTGTTTGACGATGCCGATATCGACCGCGCCATTCTCGGTGCGCAGTCGGCCATTTTCGGCGGTGCCGGCCAAAGCTGCGTTGCCGGTTCGCGCCTTCTGGTACACCGCTCCATACACCAGAAATTCGTCGAGAAATATACCGAGGCCACCCAGCGCATTCCGGTTGGCGACCCCTTCCTGGACACCACCCAGATCGGCCCGATCAACAACCTGCGCCAGTGGAACAAGATCACGGAAATGGTTGAAACCGGCATCAAGGAAGGCGCAACGCTTGCCACCGGTGGCCGCAAACCATCAGAACTGGAAGCAACGGGCGGTTATTATTTCGCCCCAACCATTCTCGACAATGTCGCGCCACAGGCAACACTGTCAAAGGAAGAGGTGTTTGGCCCGGTGGTTGGCGTCACACCATTCGACAGCGAAGAAGAAGCAATCGCGCTGGCCAATGACAATCCTTACGGATTGGCCGGTGCCGTGTGGACCCAGAATGTGGCCCGCGCCCACCGTGTGGCATCGCAGGTGCGCGCCGGTACCTTCTGGATCAATGGTTACAAGACCATCAGCGTCATGTCGCCATTCGGTGGCTTCGGCAAAAGCGGTTATGGCCGCTCCAGCGGTCGCGACGCGCTTCTGGCCTATACCCAGACGAAGAGCATCTGGGTGGAAACCGCAGCAGACCCGGTGATTACCTTCGGTTATTTCGCCGGATAAAATCAGGATGAAGCGGGCCGGTCATTCCGGCCCGTTTCTGTTTCAGGCCCAACTCTTTCACCTTGCCGGATATGTCCGGATGCCGCATTCTCTATGGCGAGGATAACAAAAGGTGGGAATGAGCATGGAAACCAACCAACTGCATCGCGGTCGGCTCATCGACCATATCCAGCTTGTCGTGCGCGACCTGAAGGTCAGCAAGCATTTTTACACCGCCGTTCTTGCTGTACTCGACATTCCGGTTGTCGAAACGGCAGACGATTTTTTCTGGGCCGACGAACTGGTCGTGTCCTCCGCCAAAAGTCCGGCGGCACTGGGCGTGTTGACCGGGCGTCACCATCTGGCCTTTCAGGCCAAGGACCGCGCCACGGTGGATGCCTTTTACAAAACAGCACTGGAACATGGCGGGCAGGACAATGGCGCGCCCGGCGAGCGCGAGAATTATCACCCCGGTTATTACGCCGCTTTCGTGCTTGATCCCGACGGCAACAATATCGAAGCCGTCTTCCACGGTGAGGCAAAACGCAGCGCACCATCCGTTGTCATCGACTTCTAGGATGTCAGGACGTTTTGTCTGATACCGTACGATGACAGCTTGTCATCACGCACAGTCACGCATTTTTGAACAATGCTGAAACTTTTTCGCCGGACGCGAGTTTAGGCAGGGAGCGAATTGCTCGCAATTCTACAGTTCGCAATCAACCTCCAAAGTGAGGGTTGGTACGTTCCCGTAAGGAGATACCCAATGAACTCTATTATCTATCTCGTCGGCCTTGTTGTTATCGTCTTGTTCATTCTGTCGTTCCTGGGACTACGCTGATGACCGATCACACCATTGTTGAAACTCCCGCAGTGGGAACTCCCCCGGTGGAAACGCCAAACCGTAGCCATGTCGATTGGCCGGCCATTTTTGCTGGTGCCGTCATCGCATCCGGCTCCATTGCCGTTCTGACGACGTTTGCTGGCGCTTTAGGACTTAGCTCCATCACAGCTGATGATGGCGGCGATATCAGCACAGTATGGGTGGTCCTGACGTCATTGTTCGTCATCGTCTCCATGGTTGGCTCTTACATGCTGGGCGGTTACGTAACCGGGCGCATGCGTCACCCTTCTGTAGAGACATCGCGCGATGAACTGACCTTCCGTGATGGCATCAATGGTCTGGTAGTCTGGGGCATCGGCACCATCATTTCAACGCTTCTGGCGGTTGGTCTGGTGTCTGGCGGCGTCAAGGCAGCAGGCAATGTTGCAGCCACCGCAATTGAAGCAACCGGCTCAGCAGTCGGCGGCGCTGCACAGGGTGCTGGACAGCTTGCCGGTGGCGTCATTTCCGGTGCAGGCAGTGCCGTTGGCGGTGTTGCCCAGGGCGTTGGTCAGGCTGCAGCCCCTACGGTCAACGACATGTTGCCAGGCGGCTTCAAGGCCAACCCGGTTGACTACTTCACTGATGTTCTGTTGCGCACAGACCCGCAGATTTCACAGATGGATGATACCCAGAACATGGCCTACACCCAGCGTCAGGTCAGCGGTATCCTCGGCACTTTGCTGTCGACAGGTGAAATCAGTGATGGTGACCGCATCTGGCTGACAAACCAGATCGTTGCCCGCACGGGTCTTAGCCCAACCGATGCAGAAGTTCGCGTTGCCGAAACCGTAGAGCGTGTAAAGACGGTGCGTACCGAAGCGCAGGCCAAGATCGACGAAGCCCAGAAACAGTTGACTGAAGTCCGGGCACAGGCAGAAAAAGCCGTCGAAGATGCCAAGGTTGCAGCAGCTGATGCTGCCGAGAAGGCCCGCATCACCAGCATTCTCACAGCCTTCCTGCTGGGTGCATCTGCCCTTGTCGCAGCGGTTGCCGCCTACATTGGTGCCGTTCATGGTGGCCGTCACCGCGACGAAGGTCGCATCTGGGGCGGTCTCGCCTACAGAAAGTAACCAAGCTCCCCCTGAAGAAGGCAGCCCCTGTCTCACACGTGAGGCGGGGGCTGTCGCTCGCTGACGCCGTGGCCAAATCGAACACCTGGCCAGGCAGACGGCAACATCAAGCGGACCAGTGGCGTAAAGCCAACATATACCGCAGCGTGTGGAACTTCTTGCCGCTTTCGCTGTTTCGCTTACGTACTCAAGGTAAAGGAATTAGGGATGAAAACCACGACAACAACTCGAGCCAAATCACTCACCCCTACGCAGTTGAAGAGCGAAATTGCCCAGCTGCAAAAGCAGGTAGCAGACCTCAGCAAGCAGCTTGCCACGCTGAAATCCCGCAAACAACCGGAATCCTTTCTTGCCATCGGCCAGGATCGCCCATGGATGCGCATTGCCGCAACGGTCGCCGCAACATTCGTACTCGGTCGTATCGTAGACCGTTTTCGGTTGGGTGCCGCCGGTGCGACAGCCGTACCGATGATTGCGGCCCAGCTTGGCCACCGCTTTTCGCTTACCCACCGCCGTCGGTAACTTGAATGCCACCACGGATTAAGCAACAACATATCATTGGTAGTGCGACACAGCGGCTTTTGGCCCGCGCGTCGTGGAGATCGCAGTAAAATGTCGTCCTTCCTGGAAACCACATTTGGACCCAAGGATTTTAAAATCATCGAGACTGCATTGCAGGCATGGCGCAGTCATTATG
Organism: Agrobacterium sp. AGB01; assembly: GCF_014851585.1. Taxonomy (GTDB): domain Bacteria; phylum Pseudomonadota; class Alphaproteobacteria; order Rhizobiales; family Rhizobiaceae; genus Agrobacterium. The sequence goes on along the minus strand of NZ_JACVAB010000008.1, from coordinate 139,999 downwards.
CACTGGCAAAGGATGATCCCGATGTTAGCATAGCCGCCGAAATCTGCCTCAATCTCTACCGTGAGGGCAACAGAAACCTCCAGGATCTGCAAAACGCCATGGCGCGTCACAAGGGCCTGAACGAGATCGCCTCGCATCACTAAAGCAGCTCCAGCGACGCTGGAAACCGGTCTCGCTGGAAACGCCTCAGGCTATTTTAGCAAAAACATTTTGAGACGAGGGGCGGGGCATTTCATGCGCCGCCCTTTGGTTTTGACTGCTAAAACACCTCAAATTCGCTCGGGGGAGCCGCTGCCGTCAGTTCATCGAGTTCATTTTTTGCATGAACTTCCAGTTCCTATTCCTCAGGCGCTCATGTTCAAGGGCATAGATTTTACGCGCTTTTGAAAGAGTCCAACCAATCTGATCAATGAGAAGAATCATTTGACGGACCGATAAAATCGCGTTGAGCTGGTCTACAACCATCTTTTCTTCGGGTGGGATAGAGGTTTCGATATATGTCCTGAAGGCATCTAAGTCGGATTGGATACCGTCAGCCCCTGAAGAAAAGTTCGCACCTCGATAGGTAAGGTGAGGGATGACATTGAAGGGGGAAAAATCAAACGCTGCGATGCCGCAACATTCAGCCAAGCAGTTGGTTTCCATTTTTTGGCAAAGAAACGCAATGCTCGGTGGTAGTTCTATAGTTATCATAAGCCTGTGATTGCATCGAATTTTATGTGAATGCAAGAGTGAATTTCCGCCATGGTTGCATCTCACCATAGCCACAAAACCGTTCCCCCGAACGGACAACGAAAAACCGAAAAAGCTTCAAACTCGCCAGCGGCAAGGCGGCCTGTTATATCAGGCGCACTGGCAGCGATGCCTCTATAAATACGCGTTCCGGGAGGCATGATGAAGCCGGACATTTTGATTGTCGATGACGATCCCGCCATCCGCTCGGTGGTACGGGTGGCGCTGGAAAAGGCGGGCATGACTGTGGCGGACGCCCGCGACGGACGCAGCGCGCTGCAGGCAATCGCTGAAAATCATTGTGATCTGGTTGTGCTTGATATCGGCATGCCCGACATGGATGGTTTTGCCTGTTGCCGCGCCATCCGCGCAAATTCCAACGTGCCGGTGCTGTTTTTGACCGCGCAGGATGACGAAATAGACCGCGTGCTGGGTTTCGAACTGGGTGCAGATGATTACGTGACCAAACCATTTTCGCCGCGCGAACTGGTGCTGCGCATCAAGGCCATATTGGCACGGGTCAGGCCCGTGCAGGACTACGTCGTCAGCCCCCGAGTCATAAGTCATGGCGATCTGGTGGTTGATCTCAACCGCCATGCCTGCACATTGCGCCACCAGGCACTTGACCTGACAGCGACCGAATTTTCAGTCCTCAGCATTCTGCTGGCTCGACCGGGTTTCGTTCTGGATCGCAACATGCTGATCAAAGAGGCCTATGGCAACAACTCCAGCCTGTCGGGCCGCACACTTGACAGTCATGTCAGAAACATCAGGGCAAAAGCCGCCGCACTGGGTTACGCAGACATCATCGAGACGGTACGCGGTGTCGGCCTGCGGCTTGGTCCCTGCACAATTGGCCCGAATGGGCAAAACACATGACAAGGCCGCTGGTCAGCCGTGTGCCGCACAAGTGGCGTCCGCGCATGGCACTGGTCGTGACATTGGTCTGCGCCAGCCTGCTGGCCGTGCCATCAGTGGCAATTTTTGCCCTGCAACTTGGCACCAACTGGTTCATGCGCGAGACAGAATCCGCCTTGCTCAAGCAGGCCGCCATCTATGCCGGTGCCTATGCGCAGGCTTTTGAGGCGACAAAGACCGAAGGCGACACCGCCACACCTGGGTACTACCTGCCGCCGCCAATGCGCGTCTTCTGGAATGCCGAAGCACGCACCTTCAATTCGCTGCTGGATCTGCGCGTCAACACCATTGAACCGACCCGGCCGGATGCGATGCCTACCGACAAGACGCTCGGTCCACGCTACCAGCAGATAGCAGACGGACTGAAGACTTTGGCGGAACGCGCCGGTCGCACCACGCTTTCGAGCGTGGTGTTTGTGGATTTTCAGGGGCTTGATCTGCAAGCGGCCACACCGATGAGCTTTGCCAGTGTGCCAGAGGTCGAAAAGGCACTGCGGGGCGAGGTGGGTGCAGCACTTCGCTGGCGCAGCGATGCCGATGCCCGCTGGCCGTTTTTATCCGTCAGCCGCGGCACGGGTTTTCGTGTGTTGATCACATACCCCGTCATCAGCGCCAACCGGGTGATTGGCGCGGTGTATATTTCGCGCACGCCGCGGCCGCTTGAAAACTATTCCTCGCAGGAGGCAACCGCCTTCATCACGCTGGCCGCGGTGACGGTGCTCGGCGCGATGATCATCGGGTCGTTTCTGGTGTGGGCTGTGCTGCGGCCGCTGCTTGCCCTGCGCAATCAGGCACGGCGGGTTGCAAATGGCGATGATACCGACCTTGCGCCGCTTGGCCATTACGGCATTGCCGAAATAGCGCAACTGGGTGACGCATTGCTGACCATGGCCACCAGCCTGTCACAACGCTCCAAAGAAATCACCATCTACACCAATCATGTCACGCATGAGCTTAAATCGCCGGTCACCTCCATCGTCGGGGCTGCCGAACTGCTTGAAGACGGCGACCTGCCACCAGAAACGCAGCGTGCGCTGGCCGCCACAATCCGCGAGCAGGGCGATCGCATGACCAGACTGCTGGACCAGTTGCGGGAGATAACACGGGCACGGCAGCACGTTTTAGGTCAATCCAGCCATGTGCCAACCCGCTTATCCCAGATGTCACCGGCGGAAGATGGCCTGGAAATCTCCGTCAATGACGGGCAGGCGACACTGCCGCTTTCGCTGCTACATGGCCGCACCATTCTGTCCCACATGGCGCAAAATGCCCGCCACCACAGTGCCGACAGGCTGTTGTTGCATTGGAATGGCCGACAACTGATCATTACCGACAATGGTCGCGGATTTGCCGACGTTGATCTGACCCGGCTTGGCCAGCCGTTTTTCACAACGCGGCGCGAAGAAGGCGGCACAGGCCTAGGGCTTGCCATCGTCATTGCCATTCTGGATCTTTACGGCGCAACGCTTCGTCCTGTGCGCCACGAAGAGGGCGCACGCTTTGAGATATTCTTTCCAGGCGACTGATCTCTGCACACAATCTGCACCAAAGCTGCACGACACCACGGGCGAACCAGCGCGCCATGCGCGCTAGACAGGCCAGGCAGGCACCAAAAAACCTGCTCATTCGATAGGAAAACCAATGAACGTAAAGCTCCTGTTTGGCCTTGCCATTGCGCTTGCCTCGCCACTATCTGCCCTTATCGCCACGCCTGCCAGCGCCGCTGACAACATCGCCAATCGTTATCTGAGAGCCTCTGAGCCATATTCAAAGGCGACATGCCCGGTGAAACCGGATGGCATCAACAATTTCGTCTATTTCAGCCGCGATCGTGAAGCAATTCAGGGCCATCCGCTGCTGACCAACGCACGTTTTTCCGGCGCACAGATCATGTATTCCTGGCGCAACCTTGAACCGAGCGAAGGGCAATATGACTTTTCCGACATCAAGGCCGATGTCGATTACCTTGCCCAACATGGCAAGAAGCTGTTCATCCAGCTGCAGGATGCGTCATTCTCCCCCGAATACAAGCCGGTGCCGAACTACCTGCTGACAGAAAAATTCGACGGTGGCGTTACCGGCCAATATACCGATGACGGCAAGCTTGAGGGCTGGGTGGCCAAACGCTGGAACGACAGTGTTCATGCGCGCCTCGAGAGCCTGTTGCTGGCACTCGGCAAGGAATTCGATGGCCGCATTGAAGGGATAAACCTGCAGGAAACCGCAATTGGCGTCACCGCCAAGTCCGATCATTCCTTCTCGGCCGCGCGTTACATTGAGGGCATTAGAGCCAACATGCAGGCGTTGAAGACCGCATTCCCGAAATCGACAACCATGATCTATGCCAACTTCATGCCGGATGAGTGGTTGCCGTGGGACGACAAGGGTTATCTGCGCGGCATCTACGACTTTGGCAACCAGATCGGCGTTGGCCTTGGTGCACCCGACCTAATGGTAACCCGCAAGAACCAGCTGAACCACGCGCTTGCCATGATGCATGAGAACAGCTTCACGGTACCGCTTGGCATTGCGGTGCAGGATGGCAATTACATTGGCGAAACCGGCACTGAAAAGGTCGTCAAGAAGCGCAAAAATCTGGTGCCGATGCTACACGCCTTCGCAGCAGATTTTCTCAAAGTGAACTACATGTTCTGGGTCAACCAGCAGCCCTATTTCGAAGAGGACGTGCTGCCCTGTTTCGCAGAATAAACGGGTATCCAGTTGTCAATGACCGCACGAAAGCCGGAGGTCACTGACTGATGACATAGAGCGCCGCCAGATCATTGTCGATCGGGCGGCGAGGCTTGAAACGTGCATGCAGGCCTTGGACCTGCAATCGATAGTTCGCCACCAATCCACTAAGTGCAGTCAAAATCTTGTCGGCCTCAAGCGCGCAATAGGAGTTGCCAAGCACCTGCAACACATCTGCACTGCCACGCTGGTCAAACTTGGCGAGCACAGTCGTTTCTGCCGTGCGCTCATAAAGCCAGTCATCGGCCAGCATCATATGGTGGCGCAGTTCATCCAGCAGGGTCTGGGCGTAAACCAGCTCGCCACGTTTTGCCCGCCGGAAAGTCTCATGCGCGGCCGCAATGCCTTTGCTGATGGAGATATCTACCTCGTCGGCAGTGACGGTAAACGGCAATTCCCGCGATGCCTCAACTAGCCCAGCCACGATCATTTCCGGATCGTGGAGAATGATCGTCGGAAGCCGATACCATGGCGATGGCACCAGTTTCGCTGCATCAAGATAAAAGATATCGACCTTGTTGAATGGTGCGAAATGCGAAACACAGTGGCGGGTGCCGGGCATCCATTCATTGAACAGGAAACCCGGCCATTCCATAGGAATATTACGCCTGTTTTGCACGAACCAGCCGTGGCGTTCAGGCCGCACGACAACCCGCAGGTCTATGTCGGAATAGGCGTCAAAACTGCCCGCCGCCAGCGACCCGGACACAAACAGGCCAAGTACATCCGCATTGGCGCAAAAATGATCCGTGGCTACATCAAGCAGACGGTCTCTGGCGTGGGACAAATCTTTCGGATCGAGGTTGGCCATAAGTCGATCCTAGCAAAAGCCGCGATATCGGCAATGGGTGAGATATGGCTGCCGTCGCGTGAGGTTGCGTTACGCCAGGTGGTCGAGTTCAGCCGGGATAATCAAGAAACATCGTCGGTGTCATGGCCGTGACCTGCCGGAAGGCGCAGGAGAATGACGCTGTGCTGGAAAAGCCGAACTCACTGGCAACGCGGGCAATGGCATAACCTCGGCCCAGCTGGTCCATGGCCTGCACGATGCGGGCACGCTGCCGCCAGGATTTCAGCGTCATGCTGGTTTCCTCCGGAAAAAGCCGGCTGACCGTGCGCACCGAGGTTGCCGCCCGTGCCGCCAGCTCATCAATGTTCAACTGATTACGGCGGTCCTCGAGGGCGAGATCCGCCACCCGTTTGCCAATCTGGCTGACGGGCAGGGGCAGAAAGGTCGGGGCGTGCGCCGTCTCCGTCAGTTCATGCAGCATCAGCCTTGCGACCAGTTCAACCTTGTCCGGCCCGGTCGTGTCGGAAAAGGCAGCGTCAAGCAGCGCCTGCATCAGCGGCGTCACCCTCAGCGTAAACGGCCGGTCCAGCTGGGTTGGCGGCGCCCATGCCTCGGCCACCGCTGGTTCCCAGTTGACCATCCACAGTTCAGCATCGGTCAGCACCTCGACCCGATGTGAAACGCCGGCCGGTATCCACACGGCAAGCTGCGGCGGCACCAGCCAGCGACCGGCCTCCGTCAACACCTGCACCATGCCGGATGCGGCAAAGGTCAGCTGCGCTTCTTCATGGGTGTGGGTCGGCATGCCCATGCCACGCTGTTTGAAACCACGGTGCAGGGTAAAGGGCGGTTTGTGCATCCGGTTTGGCCTCTGCGCGATGCGGATTGGCGTCACATCGCCAAGCCGTTGGTCTATCATGGCCAGTATCAAAGGTCGAGCGCGTGCAAAGCCCAGCGGCACAAGCACCCGAAATGAGGTACGAGAGATGAAAGCGGTCGTCATCAGACAATACGGCAATAATGACGTGGTAGACTATACCGACGTTGATCGCCCGGTGCCGGGGCCAAGTGAGGTTCTGGTCAAGGTCCACGCCGCAGGGGTCAATCCCGTCGACTGGAAAATCCGTGGCGGCCTTGGCCAGCGCATGGGCCTGTCGCTGCCCATTCATCTTGGCGGAGAAATTGCCGGCACCATCGAACAACTCGGCGATGCCGTCAGCAACTTCAAACCGGGCGATGCGGTCTATGGCATTATCCCGACCGGCGGGTTTGCAGATTATGCCATTGCCAAGGCCGACGACATTGCCCACAAACCGGCCAATCTCGACTTCATGGAAAGTGCCGCCATACCACTTGGCGCGCTCACCGCATGGCAGGCGATGTTTGATCTCGCCAAACTTCAGAGCGGCCAGAAGCTGTTGATCACAAACAGTTCTGGCGGTGTCGGTTCGCTTGCCGTGCAACTTGCCAAGGCCAAGGGTGCGCATGTCACCGCCATGGGATCAGCCCGCAATGAGGACTATATCCGCAGCCTCGGCGCAGATCAGTTCATTGATTACAAAAGCCAACCCTTTGACACCATGACCAAGGATATCGATGTGGTGTTCGACACGGTCGGCGGCGACACCTTCGACAAGGCATTCCTGCCGCTGAAGAAGGGCGGTTTTCTGGTCACTGCCGTGGCGTTCCCCGCCGATGAGGCAGACAGATATGGTGTTGGCGCTGCCCGCATTTTCTGCAAAGCCAATGCACAACAGCTAATGTCGATCAGGGAGCTGGTTGAGGCAGGGAAACTGAAACCCACCGTCGCAACGGTGCTGCCGCTTGCAGAGATCAACCAGGCCTTTGATCTCTCCGAGGCCGGGCGCACCCGTGGCAAGATCGTGCTTGATGTCATCGGTCAGCACTAGACGGCATACCTGATCGGGCGCGGCGAGGGGAGTGTCGCCGCCCATCATCCCGGCAGATGTTCGGCGGCAAAATCCACGAAGGCGCGTAGTTTGGGCGACAGATGTTTGCTCGTCGGCCACATGACGCTGATCTGTGTTTTCGTGGGCAGATAGTCATCGAGGACACTGACCAGACGGCCGCTTTGCAACTGGTTGCGCACGGCAAGATCCGGAACACAGGCAAGGCCAAGACCATTTTCGGCAAAACAGATTTGCGGGTCGAGCGTGTTCATGACGGCGCTGTTCAAAAGCTCGACATGAACCGGTTTCCCGCCATCGGACAGCGGCCATTTGTCCAGCTTGCCAGTGGTGGCGAAGCGGTAGATCAGGCAGGGATGGGTGGCAAGGTCTTGCGGACGCTCTGGAATACCGGCATCGCGAAAATAGTCCGGTGAACCGATGATCACCCGGCGGTAATAACCAAGCGTGCGTTTCATCAGGCGGCTGTCGGCATGGTCTCCGGTGCGGATCACCGCGTCAAAACCCTCATCGATCACATCAACGATACGATCGGTGAAATCGAGTTCCAGTTCGATCTGCGGGTAGAGCCGTTTGAACCCGGCAATCCTCTGCACAAACAGGCTGCCCAAGGACGGCAGGCTGAGGCGTAGTTTACCCTGCGGTGCCTGCCGCGTTTGCGACAGTTCGGTTTCGGCCGCCTCAAACTCTCTGAGGATATGACGACAGCGTTTGAGAAACATCGCCCCTTCCTCGGTCAGGGTGATGCTGCGGGTCGATCGATGAAACAGCTGCACGCCAAGCCGCTCTTCCAGACGTTGTACGGCCTTGCTTACCGCCGATGCCGTGACACCGAGCTTGCGACCCGCCTCGGTAAAACCACCGGTATCGGCCGCGTGAACAAAGGCATGGAGCGCCCCGAAACTGTCCAAAACTCATCTCCCATGCACGACAAAAATTCCAAAGTGTTGTGAATTGTAGAGAATTTTTCCTTGCCTGACGAGCCTTTACAGCTGACCGGCAACCATCGCTCGTGCCGATTTGGCCATCTGCGGCATGGTTATGGACCGACACCAAATTTCGAAAGGCTCTAACGCATGACGACACAAACCAACTCTGCATCGCCGGCCGCACCGCCGCACAGTCTACCGCTTGGCAAGTTGCTGGTGCTTGCCTGCGCAGGTTTTGTCACCTTGATGACGGAGGTCATGCCCGCAGGCCTGTTGCCGCAGATCAGCGCCGGGCTTGGCGTAACCGACAGCCTGTCCGGGCAACTTGTCACCGCCTACGCCGCTGGCTCTTTGCTGACGGCCATTCCTTTGATGACACTGACCCAGGCTTTGCCGCGACGCGGGCTGTTACTCAGCGCATTGGTCGGTTTTATCATCGTCAACGCCGTTACGGCGGTGTCTGATCTCTATTGGCTGACACTGGTTGCGCGGTTTTTCGCGGGCATGTTCGGGGGCATGGTGTGGGCGCTGCTGGTCGGTTACGCAGCGCGTATTGCGCCGCCGCATCTCATCGGCCGGGCCATTGCCATTACCGGTATTGGCGGCCCGCTGGCCTTTTCCCTTGGCTTACCCGTTGGCACATTCTTGGGCACGATATTCGGTTGGCGGCTGGCCTTTGGCGGCATGAGTGTACTGGCCTTGGCACTTGTGCTGTCAGCCTATGTCGTGCTGCCAGATTTCCCAGGCCAGCAGCATGGCAAACATGTGTCCATTCGCCATGTCTTGATGCTTCCAGGCCTTGTTGCCATCCTGTCGACGATGTTGATATTCGTCGTTGCTCACAACATTCTCTACACCTATATCGCACCCTTCCTGCAGCCTTCGGGCCTAACATCGCGTGTTGATCTCGTGCTTTTGCTGTTTGGTGTCGCTGGTATAATCGGGCTGTGGTTGGCAGGCACATTCATCGACCGACACCTGCGCGTGATGGTGCTTGGCAGCCTGCTGGTATTTGCAACCATTGCCCTCGTGCTGGCCTTTGCAACAACGTCACCATCAGTCATTCTGGTCGCCGTGGTTATCTGGGGCGGTGTCGTCGGCGCTGCGCCAACCCTGTTCCAGACCGCTCAGGCCAAGGCAGCGGGTGAGGCGACAGATATGGCGCAGGCCATGTTCGTGACGGCTTGGAATTGCGGCATTGCTGGTGGTGGTCTGGTGGGCGGCCTGCTGCTTGATCATATCGGCCCGGCCTCATTTCCCTGGGCCATCTTTGCGCTGCTGCTTGTTGCGTTGGGGCTAGCAACGGTGGCAAAGCGCCACGGTTTTGTCGCGGCAAAACCATAGCAAACCACAACGGCTTGAGCGCTGTTCGCCAACGCTCAAGCTTTGCATGTATGGGTATCAGCCGTTGTTCCAGCCTGTCACGGTCATGCCGCCAAACAGCATTTCGCTTGGCAGGTTGAAGATGAAATAGGGGTTCAGCGGCGGCAGATGCGACCGCCCTTGCGCGCACTGATCGATTTTCTCAAAGCCTATGACTGAGCGGATGCCAGATCAGGTGTGAGCAAGCTCCGGTCAGACAAAATCTTGCTCATGATAACGCTGCGATAATTGGTATGCGACCACTGCGCATGTTCCACGAACCGATAGCCCAGGCGGCCATACCAGCCGACCAGATGCGTGGCAGGTTCGGCGGTGTCGAGCGCGATCTCCTGCGCGCCGCTGTCACGCGCCAATTGTTCGGTGGCCAACATAAGACGCAATCCGATACCATGCGCCTGAAGGGCGGGATCGACGGCAAATTGCGCCAGTGACGCGACCTCCGGCCGGTCATACCAGCCACAGCCTGTGGTCTGCGCCGCATTGCGAAACAGGATGGTGCCGCAAATCTTGCCGTCCATTTCCGCCACAAGGCAGGTGCCCTGGTTGACGCGCTCACGCGTTACGTCCTCGCTCTGGTGGGTCGCCATATAACGCAACCCCATGCGGGCAAGCCGCCCATAGGCACTGTGTAGCAGCGTGGTCAGTTCTGTCATGGAATCAGCAGCTTGCAGCAACCGGATCACCGGCTGCCGATCGTGTGTGGCAGATATTTGCATTTGGAAAATCCGTTGTGAGGTCCCCACTTTGCATATCTTCCTTTTAGCCGACAATTGAGTTAGCGTGACCAACCTGTCAGGAAATCTCACATATGCGTCGGTCACTCCCTCCATTAAATGCGGTCAAAGCCTTTGAATGCGCCGGTCGGCACCAAAGCCTGACCGATGCAGCGGACGAACTCGGCGTGACCCATGGCGCCATCAGCCGCCAGATCAAGATCCTCGAGGACTGGTTGGGCGTGCGCCTTCTGATGAAAGAAGGGCGCGGCGTGGTGCTGACGGCGCAAGGCCGGCTATTTCTTGGTGAAGCGACGAAACTGCTGGATGGGCTGGCGGCCGCCAGCCAACAGCTGACCGGCCGACAGGACCTCCGGGTGCTGCGCATCAATGCACCACAGACCTTCACCATGCGCTGGCTCATTCCGCGATTGCCGGATTTTACAGCGCTCCATCCAGAGATCGAGATACGCCTTGCTGCGTCCATCCTGCCGCTGGACAAGGTCATCGATCACCATGATGTCGCCATCAGGCGCGGCGCACTGGGTGCATCCAGCACGGCTTTTCTCAGTGAAACATGCCTGCCGGTGGCAAGCCCGCAGCTACTGTCGTCCATGCCTCTGCATCAGGTTCAAGACCTGAAAAACCACACACTTCTACATGCAGAATCCGTTCCAGACCTCTGGCAACGCTGGCTGGACCGGGCAAGGCAACCCGGCCTCAGTGGCAAGGCGCAGCTGCGCTTTGAACCGCTCTATCATTCCATTCAGGCGGCAGTCGACGGCGCAGGCATCGCCATGGGCCCAAGCGCGCTTGTAGCGGCAGATGTCGCGGCTGGCAGGCTGGTGCAACTGTTTGCCGACATGCCCCTGACAATGGATGACTTCCATGTGCTGGTCGCACCCGATAGCAGCAATTTTCGCGACGCCAAGGCGTTTGAGCGCTGGCTGATAACGCAGGGGCAGCCGCATCAGCCCGACACCAACACCTGATATCTCCAGCGAAATCCCGCCTGTGACAATGGCCACAATATCGCACCATCAGCATATTGCAGCCAGCGCAAAACCGCCTATTCTGCCCCCGCGCGAACACCCCAAAACCAGTGTCACCATGCAGTTTTTCGCAATGAATTCATGGTCAACTGCGGTTGCCCCACACCACGCCCGCCGGGCTGCTCAACGGAGATGAGACATGTTTACCCACATCATGATTGGCAGCAATGACCTGGAACAGGCCAGACGTTTCTACGACGCGACATTCACGGCACTGGGCGGCAAACCGGGCGAGATGGATGCCAGAGGTCGCCTGATATATCTGCATGACGGTAGCCGGTTGATGATCACCACACCGATTGACGGCAAACCGGCAACAGCCGCCAATGGCGGCACCATCGGCATTGCGGCAGCCACAGCAGACAATGTCCAGGCATGGCATGATGCGGGTGTCGCCAATGGCGGCACCTCCATTGAAACGCCACCCACAGAACGACCCAACGGCGCTTTCGTCGCTTACCTGCGCGACCCCGACGGCAACAAGCTGACCGCCCGCACACCGGCAAAGAAGTGAGATAGACCAACCTCTATGAAAGATGATTTGAATTCCGCTGTGCGTGCAGTGGCAAAAGGTTCGGGATGGTCGGTAAAGCGCGACACCCTCGTGAAGCGTCTTGGTGGTTCGGTGCTTGCGGTGCATCCGCGCCGCGGCTCAAAAGGCATTATCGAGTTCCGGGCTAAACCTGTTGTCTGGGATCAGCTGCTCTGGTCGATCCTCCAAATATCAGGCAATGAAAAAATGCCCGCCAGCTTCCATTTTAGTGGTGCATTTACGTGCGACACACCGGCATTGATGCACTTAACGATGGCAGACACAGACGGGCATGACACGGTCGCCATCAAAATGCTCGAACTTGCGGCACGTTGCCAAGGCCAGACCGGCCTGTGGAGTGGTTATAGTCTCAACGATGCGATAGCAGCCGAGGCACCAAACCAACCCTATCGCTATCATATCACGCAAGTGATTGAGCGGATCTCCGCCGGAGATCGGCAATCTGCAATTTTCATCTGTCAGCAAGCGTCTTCCGGTGCGCTGGACATTAGAAAGTCGTTCAGTTCCACAGACAATGAAACCTCGCCAGATGCCACAGGTGGTCGACCATCCAAGACCTTCTTTGAACTTGCACAACTGTGGATGAACCGACATTGATGAGCGGACAGCCACCATGACAAATGGCTTAGTGGGCACCGCGTTCGCGGGAAGAGGCGATCAGCGCAACCGCCGAAAGTTTGGTCCGTCTTGGCCTGATAAGCGCCCAAAAACACCCTGAAAATTCGACCGGAAACCATAAAAACAAAGCCCTATTAGAAGGGGCTTAACGAAATCGTTTCTCGAGGCTAGAATAGTCTCGCTAAAGGACGGAACCTTTTTCGGTCCGCCCCGTTTTAGGCTTGTTCTGGAGGAGGAACAGATGCCGACATTATCTTGGGGCAACCCAATCGAAGTGAAAACACCGCATAGTGGCACACAGACTGTCCATGGCCCATATTCCGCTCTTGCCATTCTGACCAATGAATGGCCGGATGCACGCGGACCGGCCTATGTCGAGGCCCGGCGTTTTTGCCGCGCCGCACTGGATGGCAGAAAATCAGCTGAAGAAGCGCGTGAGCGGTTCATGCTTGCCGCGGGCGAAGCAAACCTGACGCCACCATCACGGCGAAACCACGCATAGTTGCCGGTGGGCCGACCCTGTTGGTCACTTGCAACATGACTGGATATAAACCGGCCGCCATAAGGGCGGCTGGATATTTGTCGTTTTGGCAATCAATCCCGCGATGATGGGCTCTTTGATCACGCTGAGAGCGCGAGATCAGGGCTTCGGCAGGGCCGCTTCCACGGCAGTTCCCACTTCCTCAAAGCTGCTGGCAATCTCCAGCTGTTTACCGTCAAGGAAAAAGGTCGGCGTGCCCGCCACCTTGAACTCTTCCTGCGCCTGTTTGGTGGCTGCATTCAGCTGGTCGAAATAGGGCTGGTCGGCCACGGCCTTGTCAAAACCGGCCTTGTCGATGCCCATTCCCTCGGCAATCGACCTTACCGCCTGTTCCGTGTCCTGTGCGGCGGCCAGCTCGTCAAACTTGTTCATATAGGTCGAGACGGTCTCATCGAACTTGTCTGCACCGCGCGAATGCGCCAGCATGAAAATGACCGCATCCAGCGAGTTGCGCATGAAGGGGCGGTAGGCGATTTTCAGCTTGCCCGTGCTGACAAACTTTTCCTGCAGCTTCGGCAGTTCATTGGCGTGGAAATCAACGCAGTGGCTGCAGGTTGGCGAGGAATAGACAATCAGCGACACCGGTGCACTGTCCGCGCCGATATAGCTGTCGGGCAGCAGACTTTTCAAAACGGCATCATCGCTGCCTTGTGCCAACACTGGGGCTGCCAGACCAAGGGCAAGGCAGGCACCCAACACCAACCGACGCGAAATATGACCCGCTGCTATATTCATGTTCATCTGTCCTGACCTGCTCAAATATGATGTTTTCAAAGCTATCTATGACCTAAAGTTGTGCGATGAATAAAGCCACTTGATGGCCTTATCCAACGGACTTCAGTCATCACGTCACTTTCGTCCTATAAATTCATTTGGGCCCCAGAACCATCTTTAACGCGCCATCTTCGGGCAGGCCGGAAACGGTGCCGATGCTGCCATCATCCTTCTTGAACACAATGGCCGGCGTACCGTTAAAACCAAGGCTGGTCATCAACTCGGCATTGCTGTTGAGGCTCGCGGTACTCTTGTCACTGATCTTCGACAGGGCTTTGATGCCGCCACTTTTGTGCTTCAGCTCATTTTCCGTCAGCGCCTCAGATGGCGACTTGGCCTCGAGAATGGCGGCTGCCTTGGCCGGCGAATCCTGCCGGATCACACCAACCATGATGTGGCGCAGTTGCACCTTACCGCTATCGATCCATGGCCGTGCGGCCTGCCAGAACTTGTTGCAGTAGGGGCAGTTGGGGTCGGTGAAGGTATAAACAATGCGCGGTGCATCGGCCTTGCCATCCGCCACCCAGGCGGATTGTTCCAGCTGTTTCCAGCCATCTTCCATGATCGGCTTTTCGACCATTTCCTTCAGCTGCGTTTCGGCCATGTCCTGACCGGAACCATCAACCAGCGTGCCAACCACCACATGTTCATTGTCTGGCGTCAGATAAATGGCAAGCGGCTGTGAACCGGCCTTGGCGGCAAAGGCCCGCAGGCCGCCCGGCACCTTCATTTCACCGAGGATGGTGATGCCCTGACCCTCAATGGTGCGCAGGATTGGCGGTAGATCCGCCTTGTCTTCGGCACGGGCGGGCAGGGCTGACAAGAGGCCAAGCGCGCAGGTGACAGCAATGAGATGGCGGGTAAGGGAGAAACGGGACATGGACGTTACTTTCAAGATTTGGAGTATGGGGCGTGCGGCCAGTCATGGCTCAGGCACGCGCCAGTTTGATGGCGTCTTTCAGTGCCTTTTCACTGAGAACACCGGGATAGACATCCTTGCCAATGACAAAGGATGGCGTGCCGACAAAATTGAACGACAGGGCCTGGCTGTAATTACGATCCAGCAATGCGGAGATCTTGCTGTTGTTTTCATTGACGGCGGCAGACAGCATTTCCATCGTCAGGCCCACACCGGCCAGTGCCTTTTCAACCTGACTTTGCGACAGGCGTCCTCTGGTTTTCATCAGCGCTTCCATGGCCGGTTCATAGTGGCCAATCTGTGCTGCCCCCAGCACCGCCTGCGCGGCAAAAACCGAGGCATCGCCGAGGATCGGCCAGTCTTTCAGCACCAGCCGCACATCGCCATCGGCGGCCACCACCTTTTTCAAGGCGGCATGTGAGCTTTTGCAATAGGGGCACTGATAGTCGAAATATTCGACCACCGTCACCGAACCCTTGGGGTTGCCAAGCACCGGTGCATCCTTGTCAAAGAATATCTCCTTCGTGCTCATTTGCGCAGCGGCGCTATCGTCTGCGCTAAACAAAGTCAGACCTGCGACAGTCGCAAGCCCGACTGCCAAGACATCACGACGTGACAACATCGGAATTCTCCTTCCGCGTTAAGCGCTGATTTACGTGCTGATGACGTCTGTTCAAAGACTGTCCTCCCGTGCCTTGCGGGCAGAGGCCGCCAGATCACTGGTGGAAAATTCGCCGACCAGCCGGGTTGCCGCCGGTTCGCGGCGTTTGGCGTCGAGAAAGACCATGGTCGGTGGACCGATAACCCCAAGCGCCGACAGCATGGCCTGTTTGTCGTCGTTTAGCTGCGTCAGGTCGAGACTGACAAGGTTGACCTTGCCAAGCGCGTCGACAACGTCTGGACTGGTCAGCAGCGAACGTTCAATGGTGCGGCAGGTCACGCACCAGTCGGCGGTGACATAAACGAGTGTCGGCTCATTGCCCGGCGAAGACGCGATACGGTTTTGAAGATCCCCCAGCGAACCGACCTTGGCAAAGTCCGACTTCTCTATTCTGGCCACGGCCTGCGGACCATTACCTGATAGCAGCGGCTTAAGCGGCGCCAGCGGATCATTCGCACCAAGGCCGAGACCGACAAATAGCAGGGCTGCCCAGATGATCGATGCCAGACCGGCACTACGCGAGATCACGCTGAAACCGGAACCGGTGGTGCCGCTTGCGGCGGTAAAGGCAAACACCCCGAAGGACAGCGCCAGCACGGCCCAGCCCAGCAACACGAGGGGTTGCGGCATAAGCGGTGTCGCCAGCCACAGCGCGGTTGCCAGAAACAGGAAACCGAAGATCTGGCGCACCTTTTCCATCCATAGGCCGGCCTTTGGCAAAGCCTTGCCGCTGGCTGTCGCCATGATCACAAGTGGAATGCCCTTGCCAAGCCCCAGCGCAAACAGCGCGGCCGCTCCAATGGCAATGTCACCGGTGCGGGCAATGTAAAGCAGCGCCCCGGCCAAAGGTGCCGTCACACAGGGACCAATCAACAGCGCCGAGGAAAACCCAAGCGCCATGGCGCCTGGCACGGTGCCGGCCCTTGTTTTACCCTTGCTGAACCGCGCCGAGATAAAGGCCGGTAGCTGCAAATGGAACAGACCGAAATTCGACAGCGCCAGCACCACAAACAGAATGGCAATGGCCGCCACCGTGGTCGTGCTCTGCAACGCCACCTGCAGATTTTGTCCAGACCATGCCGCGACCATGCCAAGCAGCCCGAAGGCGCAGGCCAGTGCCAGCACATAGGCCGATGACAGGGTAAAACCACGTCGTGCCGTCAGGTCTTCCCCCTCGCGGGCCAACATGGCCGCAACGATCGGATACATCGGAAAAACGCAGGGCGTGAAGGCCAGCAGCACGCCAAACCCCAGAAACCCGGCCAGCAAAAGGGCCAAGCCGCCATCACTGAGCATACGGTCGATGGCGGTTTCGGCATGTTCATCCGCCAGCGTAAAACTGCCATTGTCATCAGGGCGATCAGTGGCATTACCGGTGCTCGCAGCGCTGGAAAAAGCGTTCGATGCCTTGGCTGCGGCTGCAAATCCACCCTGTGAAAACAGGCCCTTACCAGCGTTATCACCAGCAAGTGACAATGTTGCCATATCCACTATTTTGGTCGTTGGCGGGTAACACAGGCCGTCTTCCTGGCAGCCCTGATAGGTCAGCCGAAATGTCTGTGGTGCGTTGAGCACCGAAGCCGTTGCGGTGGCGTAATAAACCTCGGTCGAGCCGAAATTCGGATCATCCTTGACCTTGCCGGGCAGGGTCTGCAGCTCCAGCTTGTTTCCGGCGCTGTCTTCGGCGCTGAGGTAGTCGCGGTACAGATAATAACCGTCATTGATGGTCCAGCGGATCACGGCGCGATTATCCGCTGCCTGCTCCACGGACACCTTGAAGGCCTGATCCATTTCAAGCGGTGTTTGCGTTGCCACGGCTGGCGTGACAACGCCAGCCAGCGTCATGCCGACCAGCGTCAGCATCGCAAACGTGAACGCCAATATGCGCATCCACCATGTCCTTTCGTCTACATTTTGTTATCAGGACTGATCCGACCGGCAGCTTAAGGCAGCCTTAAGGTGAAAATCGGACTAAAAATCCGGACGAAATGTTGAATAGACCGCTTGCGGAGACGTGACTTGCGAATACTTGTTGTCGAAGATGACCCGATCCTGCTGGATGGCCTGCGCGAAGGCCTCAAACTCAGCGGTTTTGTGGCCGATGGCGTGACCACGGTAGCCGACGCCACCGAGGCTCTGGAAACCGGGCGTTTTGATGCCGTTGTCCTCGACAGAATGTTGCCGGATGGGTCGGGGCTGGATGTGCTGCGCGGCATTCGCCAGGCCGGAAACCGCATTCCCGTGCTGTTATTGACCGCCAAGGACGAGGTGGGCGACCGCATTGATGGTCTGGATGCCGGTGCCGATGACTATATCGGCAAACCCTTTGATCTGGATGAGGTGGCCGCACGCCTGCGCGCCATTACCCGTCGCTCTAGCGGCCGCGCCAGCGCCGAGATCAGCCTGCGTGGCCTGACGCTTGATCCGGCCTCAATGCTGGTGCGCCGCGCTGAGGTGGAGATTGGCCTGTCGCGGCGGGAATTTTCCATTCTGCATGCCCTGATGGAAAGCCCGCAGGCCATCCATTCCAAACAGGCGCTGGAAGAGCGGCTTTATGGCTGGCAGGAAGATGTCGAGAGCAACACCATCGAGGTGCATGTGCACAAGCTGCGCGCCAAGCTGGGCACGTCGGTCATCGAGACGGTGCGTGGCGTCGGTTACCGGCTGGGGATGGGGTGATGCGCTCGATACGTCTTCGGTTGTTTTCCATTCTGCTCGCCACCACGGGTGCCGTGTGGCTGTTTGCGGTGCTGTGGACCTATTTCAGCGTTCAGCATCAGGTAGAACGGGTGCTGGATGCACGGTTGATGGAAGCCGCCCGCATGGTCAGTTCACTGATCACCGATCACCATATCGATGTTGCCGCCGCCATCGATGAGACCAAGGCCAGTGACGCAGACACATCTTTTGAACTGCAGGGCGATTACCGCCGGCAGCTGTCCTGCCAGATCTGGTCGTTGCAGGGCAAGTTGGTCAGCCGCTCGGCCAGTGCGCCGGATGATGCGTTGACCGACAACACCAGCGGTTTTAGCGAAACGACAGTGGATGGCGTGCGCTGGCGGGTATTTGCCGTGGTCAATACCAGCCTCAATGTGCGGGTGCTGATTGGTGACAGTCTTGAAATCCGCGACCGGCTGGTGGCCGATGTGGTCAAGGGCCAGCTGGTGCCAGCCGTTGCCATGTTGCCAATCCTTGCGCTGTTGATCTGGTTCAGTGTCGGCAAGGGGTTGGGACCGCTCAACCGCATCGCCGCTCTGCTGGGCATGCGCACCGCCGACGAGTTGCACGCCATTGAGCAGAAGGATGCGCCAAGCGAAATCAAGCCGCTGCTCAAGTCGCTGAACTCGCTGTTCCTGCGGGTTGAGGAAGCGCGTGAGCGCGAAAAATCCTTCATCGCCTATGCCGCCCATGAGCTGAAGACACCGCTGGCGGGTCTGAAAACCCAGGCACAGGTGGCGCTGAAAAGCCATGAGGAGGACGTCAGAAACAAGGCACTGGCGCATATCTCGACCAGCGTCGATAGAACCGGCCGCCTTGTCCGTCAGTTGATCGACCTTGCCTCGGTCGATTCCGCCGACCGTGGCGACGAGGTTGAGGTAGCACGCCTTGACCGGGTGCTGGAGGACATCCGCTGCGACCTCGAAGGATTAAGCAGCAAACGTTCCGTGTCACTGGAATATGACCTGCCGCAGCAACAGGACGTGGTGGTCCGGAACATCAACCTGCTGCGTCTGGCGCTGCGCAATGTCATTGAAAATGCCATTCAATATGCGCCGCAGGACAGCAGTGTCACCATCCGCCTTCAAACCACTGATGCCGCTATGCAGATCGAGGTCATCGATCGCGGGCAGGGCATTGCCGTGGAAGATCAAGCCAGTGTGCGTCAACGGTTCAAGCGCGGCCACGCCCCAACGGCTGATGGCAGCGGCCTTGGCCTGGCCATTGTCGACATGGCCATGAAAAAGCTGGGCGGCAGGCTGGATTTTCGCGCAGTGGCGACTGGCTTCGTTGTCGTTTTGACACTACCGGGCGAATGAAGCTGTTCACAGCTGCGTTAGTTTTACCAATCTTAAGGCAGTGTTAAGGTGAGGGCGTCAGCCAAGCGTGGAAAGTTCCAATCCGCATTAGGCAGGCCCCCCATGATTCGTGTTTTCTTCTCTCCTCGCAACGCGTTGGCGATTGCGCTGCCCCTGCTGCTGTCGGCATGTGCCAGCACAGGCGACGGCAGTTCCGCGCCAACGCCACAGCTTGCCAAGCAACGCGCCGAAGACGACGCATTGAAATCTGTCGGCAGTGACCCGGTGCAAATGTATGCGGCCAGAACCGATGGCGGTTTTGAAATTCCCGCCATCGATGTGCAGAAGCTGAACCCGCAATATGTGCGTCAGGTCGTCAGCTATCCATCGGAAGAAAAGCCCGGCACGATCATCGTCGATCAGAACAGCCGTTTCCTTTATCTGATCCAGCCCGGCAACAAGGCCATCCGTTACGCCGTTGGTGTTGGCCCGGTCGCGCGCTCCTTTGACGGCGGCGAGGCCATCATTGCCAGAAAGGCCGCATGGCCGCGCTGGATCCCAACCCCTGAGATGGTCAAGAGAAACCCTGCCCATTACGGCCCGCACAAGGACGGCGTGGATGGCGGCCCGAAAAACCCCATGGGTGCACGCGCGCTTTACATGCACAAGGACAACAAGGACACCTATTACCGTGTCCACGGCACCAATGATCCAAGCTCCATCGGCAAGGGAGTATCGGCCGGCTGCATTCGCTTGATGAACCAGGACGTGATGGACCTCTATGAGCGCGTCACGCCGGGCGCCAAGATCATCGTAAAGGGCTGATGGATCTGACTTTACCGGCGCTACGTTTTTACGCGGCGCCGGTGTAACGACCGATCAGACCAGTCAGGGATCAAACCACGCCTGCCAGAGTATCGGTGCGTGAGGCCCAACCCACCGACGCAGCTTTGTCCGCCTTTACAGGGATTTTTCTGCCGCCTGATGGTCCGGCCCCTTGGGAAACAGCGCCGACAAACGACGGCTGAATGCATCAAGGTAGGTCAGCACAACAGGCACAAAAACCAGCGTCAGCAGCGTCGACGAAATCAGACCACCAATCACCGCATGGGCCATTGGCGCACGGGATTCTCCGCCTTCACCGATGCCGATGGCCATGGGCAACATGCCGAAAATCATCGCCAGCGTTGTCATGACAATGGGGCGCAGACGCACGGCACCGGCATTGGCCAGACTTTCCTGCAACGACTTTCCGTCCCGCCGCTCATGGTTTGAATAATCGACCAGCAGAATGGCGTTCTTGGTCACAAGACCCATCAGCATGATGAAACCGATGATCGAAAACATGTTCAGGGTCGATCCGGTGGCCAGAAGGCCGATCAGCACCCCGATCAGCGACAGGGGCAGGGTCATCATGATGGCAATCGGCTGGATGAACGAGCCAAACTGCGACGCCAGAATGATGTAGATGAAGATCACCGCCAGTACCAAGGCCTGCACGGCATACCCCATGCTTTCATTCAGGCTCTGCACGTCACCGCCAAACGACACGCGGTAACCGGCTGGAATATCCATCTTGGCAATCGCTGCATCCAGATCCTGCCGTACATCACCCAGCGGACGTCCCTCGACATTGCTGGAAATGCGGATTTCACGCGACAGGTCCTTGCGGGTAATCGCATCAGGCGCGGTGCTTTCAACGACATCGGCGACCTGATCGAGCAGCACGGTAATCGGCTTGCCGTCCTCATCGGTGCGGTTGGTGGAAATCGTCAGGTTGCGAAGCTGGGCAGCGTCCTGTCGTCCCTTGGCCGGCAGGCGCACCATCACATCATAGGTTTCACCGTCAGGCGCATTCCATACCGAGACGGCATCACCCGCCACCAGTGGCCGCAGCGTGTCACCAATCATCGATATAGACACGCCAAGGTCGCTGGCCGCTTCACGCCGCACCTTGACGGCAAGGGTAGGGCGCTCATTTTCAATCGAGGATTCCACTTCCGTCGCACCAGGAATGGCCGACAGGGCCGTGGTGATCTGGCTTGAAATCTTGCGCAACTGCTCGTCACCATCCCCCAGCACGGAAAGCTGCAACGGTTTGGCGGTCGCACCACCTTCCGACTGGCTGACCGAAACTTTCAATCCGGCAATTAGGGCCAGACGCTGGCGAACCGGCTCCAGCGATTCCGACGTCCTGATTTCGCGCTGGTCATTGGGCACCAGCTGCACGGCAACATTGGCCTGGTTGAAACCACGCGCACCGCTGGCATTGATGGTGGAATAGATCGTGTCGACATAATCGAATTCACGCAGCGCATTTTCAACCTGCCCAACCTTGGCGGCCATATATTCCAGCGACGCACCCTGATTGGCTTCAAGTGAAACAGACACTTCACCCTGGTCAGTGACCGGCAGGAACTCGGCACCGATTTTCGGCACCAGCATCAGGCTGGCGACAAACATGCCAACCACAATGCCAATGGTTGTCTTGCGGTGGCCAAACGTCCAGTGGATCAGCTTGCGGTAGCGATCTGCCAGCTTTTCAAACCAGACATCGAACCGATGGATCAAGCGGCCAAGCGGCCCGCGCTTGGCGTTCTTTTCCGAATCCGGATCATACCAGACGCTGGAAAGCATCGGGTCGAGCGTGAAGGACACGAACAGCGAAATCAGCACCGCCACGGCAACGGTCACGCCAAATTGCAGGAAGAACCGGCCAATCAACCCGCCCATGAAGGCAACTGGCAAAAACACGGCAACGATACACAAAGTGGTGGCCAGCACGGCAAGGCCAATCTCATTGGTACCATCAAGTGCCGCACGCACATGGTCCTTGCCCATTTGCAAATGGCGGGTGATGTTTTCACGCACCACAATCGCGTCATCGATCAAAATACCGATCGACAGCGACAGCGCCATCAGCGTCATGGTGTTGAGCGTAAAGCCCAGCGCATAAATCACCGCAAAGGTACCGATAACAGAGATCGGCAGCGTCAGCCCGGTGATGACGGTGGAGCGCCAGGAATTGAGAAACAGGAATACGATGACCACGGTCAGCACGCCGCCTTCGATCAGCGTTCTCTGCACTTCAGACACCTGCGCGGCAATGGCGCGGGAATTGTCGCGGGTAATGGTCAGTTCCACACCCTCGGCCTTCAGCTCGGTGTTCAGCGTCTCGATCTCGCTGCGCAAATCACCGGCCACCGCCACCGTATTGGCGCCCTGCACCTTGACGATATCCATGCCAAGCGATGGCACGCCCTGATAGGTGGCGCGGCTGGTGACTTCGGCACCGGTATCCAGCACTGTTGCCACGTCAGACAGATAGACCGGGTAACCGCCGCTTTGCGCGACAATGATGCTGTTGAACCCGGCGGTATTTTCAATACGTCCCTCAACGGTGACAATGCGCTGGTTGATACCGGAAATCAGCGTACCGGCGGCACGGTCCTGATTTTCACGGCGAATGGCATCCATGACAGAGGCGACGCCGACACCATAGGCTTCCAGCCGGTCAGGATCGACCACGACAAGCATCTGCCGCTCACTGCCGCCAACAAGCGTAATCTGGCCAACACCGGCAATGATGTTGAGGCGGCTGGTAATGACCCGGTCGGCAAGCGTGGTGATTTCCGACAGCGTGCGTGTGGAGGAGGAGACCGCCAAAGACAGGATTGGCGCATCCTCCGGGTTGAAGCGGGTAACCTGCGGTGTATCAACCGCGTCAGGGAAACCGGCCTGCAGGCGGGCAACACGGTCACGCACCTCCTGCGCTGCGGCCTGCGAGTCCACATCCAGCTGGAACTGCACCACCACAACGGCGCGACCCTCATAGGATTCCGAGGTAATCGTATCGATACCGCCAATGGTGTTCAGCGCGGATTCAATGGGGCGGGCAATTTCGCTTTCCACCGTTTCCGGCGACGCGCCGGTATAAGCGGCGGTTACCACAACGATGGGAAGATCGGTTTCCGGAAACTGGTCGACACCAAGGCGGCTGTAGGAAAACAGCCCGATGACGAGCACCGTCACCATCATCATGGTGGCAAAAACCGGATGTTTGACGCTGACGCGGGTAAGGAACATCGGCTTATTTCCCCACCACGGTCACGGGCGTATCAGCCACCAGCTGCGGCAACGGCGCAGACACCACCACTTCGCCCGAGCTCAGCCCATTGATCTCGACCAGGTTCTGATCATTCCATGTGGTACCAAGTTTCACATCCTGGCGGCGCAGATAGCCGTCCTCGACCTTCAGCACAAAAGTGCCGGTGGCATCGTGGCGCACGGCAGCAATCGGCACGGCAATGACATTGTCCTGCTGGTCAATGCTGAGAACACCCGTGGTGAACATGCCACCCTTCAGCAGCATGTCGTCATTGTCTATGGCAATGAACACACGCACCGCCCGGGAGCCTGCGACTGCCGTGGGCGCAATGCGAGTGACTTCGCCGGTAAATTTGCGGTCCGAGAAACCTTCAACTGTCAGTTCCACCGGCTGGCCAATACGCACACGCGGAATACGGCTGGTCGGCACCCCGGCATCCACCTCCATGCGGCGCAGATCGACAATGGTCAAAAGCTCACCATTCACCGGCACCGTCTGGCCCTGTTCCACTGGCCGCGCCGATACCACGCCATCGAACGCGGCATGCACCTGCGCGTCACTCAAGGCTCTCTCGGCATCGGCAACGGCGGCCTGTTTGGCACGCAACTGCGCCTTCAGGTTCAGCACATTGGCATTGGCCTCCAGCCGCACCGCCTCTGATGTCGCGCCGGTATCGCGCAGGCTGACATTGCGGGCAAGCACATTTTCAGCAAGCTCCAGCTGCGCCTCAACCGCTTCCACCTCGGCATTGCGGGCCGTCAGCGCCGAGGCCAGACCCTCGGTGTCGATGCGCACCAGAAGGTCACCCTTTTTCACCACATCGCCAATCTGCACCGGCAATTCGGTAATGGTGCCGGCAACCCGCGCTGTCAGGCTGGTGCGCCGGATGGGTGTCAACGAACCGGACACACGCACTTCACTGCCCAGGTTACGGGCGGCAACGGTTGTCACGTCAACACCGGCCAGCTCCACCTTACCAGCGGCAGCACCCGACGCCGTACTTGCTGGTGTACCGGCGGGCGCCTCTGGCGTTTGTGACAATGCCGGACCGGCCACGGCCAGCGAAGGGATCAGCAATGCCGCGAAAAGGGCTGTTCGGGTGGGTTTCATACAAGGCTCCATTACGGGCAGAAGGGTGGCGGTCGCTTCGACATTTGCCGTTGCGCCCATGAACGACGCCTGAACGACATCAAGACAACAATGAAACGACAACTGAATCGCACATGCACCATCCACCGGCATGGAGACTGGAGGACCCCCGCATGCCGGTGAACGGTGCACAGTCAGAAACCGGACCACCACATTGATTGCTGCGCATTGCAACAACATTGCAGGTGGCGATTATTACCGCTCATTTTTGCGTCCACGCCTTAACGCGACGAAATTTCTTTTCGTTCCTGACGCTTAGACTGTTTGTCCTTGTCAGTGCAGTCCTGCTCCTACCGACACCGTCAACTGGCAACGGCACACCAACTGTCCATCGAACCTGCACTGCATGGCGGCAATGTATTGGCCCTGCCATCGCGTACAGGCGCACTGTTGCAACTGACTTTAGCCGGCAAAATGTAAGAAACGACGTCATCTACCGACATTCAGCTACCTGTCAGGAATGGTGGGCATTTGGGCTCTACGATAGTTGATCGGAGACCCAATGATGAAACGTTCAAAGACCCGTGTTGCAGCAACAGCAATTGCTTTGGTGCTTGGCAGTTTGGCAGCCTATGCGGGTGTCTTGCAGATTTCGGGTAACTTCCACACCGTCATTGCGGGTCAACTCTATCGCTCGGCACAACCGACCTCGGCGCAGCTGGAACGGTATGTCCGCGACCATGGCATTGAAACCGTCATCAACCTGCGCGGTGAAAACACCGCAGACTGGTACAGACAAGAAATCGCAACATCGAAAAAACTGGGCATCAAACACATTGATTTCCGCATGAGTGCATCACAGGAACTCGACCCTGAACGCGCAGCCGAACTGGTTGCCGTGATGAAATCCGCGCCCAAACCCATTCTCATCCATTGCCAGGCCGGTGCCGACCGTTCCGGCCTGGCCTCTGCGCTTTATAGCCACTGGGTGGCGCAGAAGAGCGAACATTTTGCTGAGGGCCAACTGTCCTTCTATTACGGCCATGTCGGTCTGCCCTATGTCTCCACCGCCTGGCCAATGGATGAAAGCTGGGAAAAGCTGGAGCATCTGTCGCTCGACAAAACTGCCGTCTCGCAGGACATCGTTGGCATTGCAGGTGAAGACAGCACCGACATGCTGACGCAGACAATCGATACGCCCAGTAGCTGATATCTCCGACTAAACCAAACCTGGATCTGAACCAGTCTCGGCGGCAATTGACAGGGCCCGGTCTCGTTGCTATCCGGGCGACATGATTACCGCTGCAACCATTTCCGGTCTGTATTATGCGCTGCTGAAATAGCGGCGGGCAAATCATATTGTTTAACCGCTGCATGGCCAGCGGTTGATATTGACGGATGCCTCTGGCCGTGTGGCCTATGAGGATGTCATGTCTAACTCTCTTCCCAAATCCTTTAACGGACCGGTCGGCATTATTGGTTTTGGTGCCTTTGGCCAGTTGGTTGCCCAGCATTTGCGCGCCCATTTTCAGGTGCTTGTGAGCGATATCGCGCCTGATCTTGCCACGGCCAAAACCCTTGATGTTGCCGTTGCGCCCTTTGAAACCGTGGCCAAATGTCCGGTGGTCATTGTCGCCGTCCCCGTCTGCGCCATGCGCAGCGTGGCAACGGCACTGGCGCCGCTTCTAAAAGTCGGCACGCTGGTGCTGGACGTTGGCAGCGTGAAAGTTGAACCGGCCGCCATCATGGCGCAACTGCTGCCACCGACCGTCGACATTGTTGCCACCCATCCGCTGTTTGGCCCCAAAAGCGCCGGTGACGGCCTTCGTGGTTTGCAAATTGCCATATGTCCCATCCGGGGGCCGCGTTTACGCGCCGCCGCCTTCTGCCGCAAGGCCGGCCTTGAGGTCATCATGACCACGCCGGAGGACCATGACCGCGAGATTGCACAGGTGCAGGGACTGACCCATCTTGTCGCCAACCTGCTGGTAAAAATGGATATCAGAGAAACACGCATGACTACGCGCAGCTTTCAGGCGCTGATGTCGGCGGTTGATATGGTGCGCCACGATGCACCGGATGTGCTGCAGGCCATCCTCAGGGTAAATCCGCATGCCGGCGATATCATCAAACGGTTCAAGTCGCTGACCTCAGCACTTGAAGACCCGGCATGACGGAAACCTCCGACATGACCGGCACCAGCCCCACAGGTTTTATTGTGAAATCGGCCGCGTTGCCGCTTGCCATTCCGGCTGCTTTTGATAGACCGGAATTCCGGCCAACTCGAAGGAAACGATATGCCGGATTTTTCCACCCTTATGCTTTTTGCCGCCGCCTGCGTTGTTCTGACTGCAACGCCCGGACCTGACATGCTGCTGATTGCCTCGCGCAGTATCAGCCAGGGCCGCGCCGCCGGTTTTCTCACCTATGCCGGAATTGCCCTTGGCACTTACTGCCACGCACTTGCCGCCGCATTCGGTCTCTCGCAACTGTTTATTGCCGTTCCCATGGCCTATGACGCCATTCGCTGGGCCGGCTGCGCCTATCTTCTTTATCTCGCCGTCAAAACCATCCGTTCGGACGCGACACCCTTTTCACCCACCACGGGGCTGAAGCGCTTTTCCATGCAGCGCATTCTGGGCGAGGGGTTGTTGACCAATCTGCTCAACCCCAAAATGGCCCTGTTCGTGCTGGCGCTGTTTCCGCAATTCGTGGCCCCGCAAACCGGTTCACTGCCGCTGCAAATGCTGGTTCTTGCCACGGTGCTGAATGTAACAGGCCTAGTCGTCAACGGCACGGTCATCCTGCTCAGCAGCCATATCCGCACAAAAGTCGGCGCGCGCATGCGCTTTAAAAAACTGCCGCAATATCTGCTGGCCACGGTGTTTGCCGGTCTCGCATGCCGTCTGGCGCTGGGTTCTAGAAACTGATCACACAGCCTGATCGTCTGCTGCGCTCCACCAATCCCTTGACAAGGCACCGGTGGGTGATGTGCATATCGCGGCATGAAAGATCTTGAAAAACATGCATTAAGGTTCGCAACGAAAGCGCACGAGGGTCAACTGCGCAAGTACACCGGCGAACCCTACATCAACCATCCTATTGCGGTGGCGGCTATTGTCGCCACCGTCGATCACACGCCCGAAATGATTGCCGCTGCCTATCTGCACGACACCGTCGAGGATTGCGGCATAACCCTGGCTGAAATCAATGAACGTTTTGGACGCAAGGTCGCAACATTGGTAGCGTATCTCAGTGACATCTCGACGCCTTATCATGGCAACAGAGTTGCACGAAAAGCTCTGGACCTGCAGCACACAGCACTTGCGCCGTCAGAAGCCAAAACCATCAAGCTGGCAGACCTTATCGATAACACGAAAACAATATCGACCCTCGATCCCGGCTTTTGGCAGGTCTACAAAGTTGAAAAGAAAAACCTGCTTGCGGTGCTAAAGGACGGCGATCCTGTCCTGTGGGAGCAAGCTGCGGCGCAGTGCGAATGACCATCGCGCAGCATCTTTTGGAGCGTCACACCGATGTGAGCCGATACAGCGTCATGATTGACGAAAACGAAGGTGTGGCAACATTCCTTCTTTTTGATCTCAGCGGCGCAGTGTCCGGCTATCAACAGTATCGGCCGGCTGCCGAAAAGGTCAGAAAGAATGATCAGAACGATGGCCGATACTTCACATACAAATCGACCGGTCGCCATGCGGTTTTCGGTCTGGAGACCTGGAACTGGTCTGATCCACTGTATCTCGTTGAAGGCATCTTTGATTGTGTCAGGCTGCATAATCTTGGATGCGCAGCGATCGCAACCTTATCCAACGACCCTAAACAACTCGCGGAATGGCTGTGGACCATCAACCGACCAATCTATGCGATTTGCGACAGCGGGGAAGGCGGCGCGAAATTAGCCAATTTTTCCCACCGCTATGTCACCTGTAGTGACGGAGATCTCGGATCAATGACCAATGACCAGGTCGCAAAGATACTCGCCGCATTCTAAAACGCGAAATCCCGTCTTTCACCACAGACGCCCGTTGGTCTTCTTCAAAAGTCCCAGCCGCTAAGCTGCGCACAGGTTCTGACGGAACACAGCGGCAACGGATTTGGCAAACTGGCAGACAATTCGGCAAACTGCGCTATGTTCAGCACAGTACAAAATTCGGCATTTTATATAGGGAAATCAGAGCTATAGAAGTGGCGACCCCTGCAGGACTCGAACCTGCGACCTACTGCTTAGAAGGCAGTTGCTCTATCCAGTTGAGCTAAGGGGCCAAAATGGCACAATAAAATGCGCTTAGATCAGTGGGTCCAAGGCTGAGTGCGCGAGAACCGGAAGTTGTCGGTGTAGGAGACAGTCTTGCGTGTGGCTTCCTGTGGCTGAATAACGCGGTATTCGATGCCGTTTCTCTGCGCATAACCTTCGGCCTGCTCAAGAGTATCAAACGTCAGCTTGACCTGCTGGTTCATGTCAGTCGTGGAAGTGTAGCCCATGATAGGGTCGATCTTGCGCGGTGCTTCAGCATCAAACTCGAGAACCCAGAGGTGAGTTTTAGCTTTCCCGGACTGCATTGCTGTTTTTGCGGGGCGATAAATCTTGGCAGACATTTGAAAACTGCTCCATGCAAAAGGCAAGAACGGGATGGTAAAAACTTATCCGCGTCGACACAACAACATTCTTTCTCTTTAGAGAAAGTGGTCGGAGTGGAGAGATTCGAACTCCCGACCCTCTGGTCCCAAACCAGATGCGCTACCAGACTGCGCTACACTCCGTCGCTGTGTTGATGCGGAGATACATCGTTCATTCTGTTTCCGCAACACCCAAAATGACATTTTTCGCCAGAAAACAGATTATTTTTCAAAAAACCTGTGCGCAATTTCGCAAACGCAGCAAAATGGCAGGAAAAACGTCTTACCGCTTCATTTTGTTGAAGAAATTCTCCGGCTGGTGACACGATCGCCTGGGTTGATTCCGAGTTTTGCCGCCGTTCCCGCGTTCAATTCCAGCACAAAACGGATGGGCCCGCGCGAACTGATGATGGATTCGGAGTAGGGCACGGCATCGTGGTGAATATGGTGGATACTGCCATCGGCATTGATGAACAGCATGTCGAGCGGCAGCACGGTGTTGCGCATCCACATGGTCACATCACGGTCCGTGCCGAAGTCGAACAACATGCCGGCATCGGCAGCCATCGTCTTGCGATACATCAGCCCTTGCTGGCGCTGGCCATCATCAAGGGCAAGCTCAACCGTAAAACGGTGCTGGCTGCCCTTGGAGTTCATGATGATCAGCGGCTCCTGATCAAATGTCTCAGAGCCTTGCGCGCTGGCCAAAGAGACCAGGCCTGAAAACAAAAAAAGAAGCGCCACAAAGACGCTTCTCATGATCATGCCAAATCTCGTCATCATCTCAGTGCGCCATATTGATGGGGCTTGGATTGTCCGGGTGGATTTCCGCCGCCATCAGGCCTTTGTCGCCATCACCAAAGCGAACCAGCACCACCTGACCGGGGCGAAGTTCTGCCAGGCCGTAGCGGCGCAGCGTTTCCATATGGACGAAAATGTCTTCAGTGCCTTCGCCGCGCGTCAGAAAGCCAAAGCCTTTTGTCCGGTTGAACCACTTGACGATGGCGCGCTCCAGACCACTCGATGCCGTCACCTGAACATGGGTGCGCACGGGTGGGAGCTGCGAAGGATGAACGGCGGTCGACTGATCCATGGACAGAATGCGGAACGCCTGGAAGCCACGGCCGCCGCGCTGGATCAGCGCAACAATGCGGGTGCCTTCAAGAATAGTCTGGTAGCCATCGCGGCGCAGGCAGGAAACATGAAGCAACACGTCCTGCATGCCGTTGTCTGGCACAATAAAACCAAACCCCTTGGCAACATCAAACCATTTCACAACGCCGGTGATCTCGGTCAGTTCAACCGGATCGCCCGAAAGGTCTTCGAAATCTAGTACGTTATTCGATGAAACCCTGTTCGTCATATCCTGCCAACCCCTCGATTACGCGCCATACTACGGTTAACTGATTCCTGCGGACTAGATTAACATCTTGGTAACGGTTTAACGCAAGCCCAGTTTGGAAATTACCCATAGGTTTCTACAGGCCCGGGCTTGCCCAAAGCTGACTTTCGACGCATGTCTTGCAAGGTACCCCAACAAAGGAGGAAAACAAAATGCGATATTTGCACACCATGGTGCGTGTACGGGATTTGGATCAATCTCTGAATTTCTACAGCAATATCTTTGGTCTTGAGGAGATACGCAGAATTGAAAACGAAAAGGGCCGTTTTACCTTGGTGTTTCTTGCAGCGCGCGATGACGTGACTGTGGCCAAGGACGCAAAAGCGCCATGCCTTGAGTTGACCTATAACTGGGATACCGAAGATTACCAAGGCGGCCGCAATTTCGGTCATCTGGCCTATGAAGTCGACAATATCTACGAGACCTGCCAGAAATTGCATGACGCTGGCGTGACCATCAACCGCCCGCCGCGTGATGGCCACATGGCCTTTGTGCGTTCGCCAGACGGCATTTCCATTGAGATATTGCAAAAAGGCGCAAGCCTGGCACCAGCCGAGCCATGGATATCTATGCAGAACACCGGCGCCTGGTAACACCAGCAAAGACAGGCCTCCCAGGAAATCCTAGACGTCAAATGCTACTGCGATGTCAGGGACAAAAATGGTAAACAAAGCCTGTATTGCGTTCCATGCGCGTCATGGGGCATAGTGCCGCCGAATCGAAAAGGCCTTTTCAGGCAGATAGTTAGCTATGCCGGATACACCTTTAAAGTGTTATCCGGCAGAAAAAACGAACTGAGCGGGGGTCTCAATATCCATGATTGAAGCAAGGAACTTGACGACCGTCTGGCGGCATAAATTGCTGGTCGCTGTCTCGCTTCTAACGTTGTCTGGCTGCGTTTCTGCGGTCACCGAAGACGGCGATACGGCATCACTTTCACCCTCCGTCAATGCCGCAACGGCACTGAACAAGGGCGACACCAACACAACTGCCAAATATAATGCTGCCACGGGCAAGGCTGTTGCCGCCAATGGCGGTTATGTTGACCCGGCGCTGGTTGCGTCCGGTGGTGCACAGCAGGCGGGCGCACCACAAATGGCAGAAGGCCAGCAGATGAACGAAGCGCGGCCGGATCTGGCCAGCGCCGTTCACCAGTCCACGTCCATTTCCGCTGGCAATACCAGCATTTTTGCCAACAATGCGGCGCCTGTGCAGGACATGCCCGTGGCAGGCGAGACAGGCGTCAGCGTGCCTGACGCCGCTTACGTGCCGGTACCGGGCGTAAACCCGTCACTTTCAAGCGTTTATTCGGCACCGGCACCGGTCAAACCACCGATTGCCGAAGTGCAGCCACAGACGCTGGAGGCGCAGGCCGCCGCGATGAATGCCGCAGCAGCCGCCAATGCAGCCCCTGCGCAGGCCGCAGCACAGGCTACAGCACCCCAGGCCACATTGACCGCGCCAACCCCGCCGGTCGCTGCCAGTACAACGGCAAAAAGTGATGAAACACCAACAGGAAAATCCGGCATGACGCTTGCGGCCTTTTTTGCCGGCGCTGCCAAAAAGCGCACTGGCAAAGCCGCAGACGGCGAACAGTCCGGTGAGAAGGCAGCCGGTGTGGAAGTGGCGCAACTGCCCACCAACACCGCCACTGATATATCCCAGATGGGCATTGCCTTGCAGGGCCGCGCCACCATGGGCGACGAATTTGACGACGAACATCTGGAAGAAGACGACGCGCCTGCCGGCCTGATGAAGCTCGCCTCGCTGTCTGGCTTGACGCGTGTTGCCCCCAATGGACTGGTTCTGCAGACCGAAAAGGTCAATGTCGGCTGTTTCAAGCCGGAACTGGTGCAGATGATCAACGCGGTGGAAAACCACTATAAAGAAAAGGCCATCGTCACCTCAGGTTACCGCCCGCCCAAGGGTGGCGTGCGTCAGGGTTCCAAACACCACACCTGTGAAGCCGCTGATATCCAGATCAAGGGCGTGTCCAAGTGGGAACTGGCCAATTACCTGCGTTCGCTGCCAAACCGTGGCGGCGTTGGCACCTACTGCCACACCGAATCCGTGCACATGGACATTGGCGAAGCACGGGACTGGAACTGGCGCTGCCGCAGAACGACAGCCACGGCGAAAAAGGGCTGATCAGGTTTCAGCGATCGCAAAGACTAAAGAGAGCGGGGTTTACCCGCTCTTTTGTTTTTGGGTGGTGGTATGTGAAACGTTGGGGAACCGCTGATCCGATAATGGAGCAGGTGCAAATGCGCGGCCACGAACTCCGATCGCGGTTGGGAAAACAACCTCTCCACGTCATCCTCGCCCCTGAGGCGAGGATCTAAGCCGGCGCCAGATATGCGACGTGAATGGATTCTCGGGACAAGCCCGAGAATGACGACGGAGAGGGGTATGGCCCCTCGAACCGGACAACGAAAACTATGCGGGGAACGAATGGCGCACGCCGCAAACTCCCTCATCCTCGTGCTTGTCACGGGGATCCAGGCCAGCCCCAGTATTGGGGCTGAAAGACCATTCCGTCGCGCAGACGCGCTCAACTGGACCCCTGTGACGAGCACAGGGGTGAGGGAGGTTGGTATCGTGCCGCTGGCGCCTTTACCTCTACCCTTGTGGGAGAGGAAGAAAAATCATCACCTTAGCTTGCTAAGTGATAGATTTTTCAGGTGAGGGGTCATGTTTCTCTGCATCTCGATCCAACCTCTCCACGTCATCCTCGCCCCTGAGGCGAGGATCCAAGCCGTCCACCAAAATCGCGACGTGAATGGGTTCTCGGGACAAGCCCGAGAATGACGACGAAGAGGGGGATGGCCCCTCGAACCGGGCATCGAAAACTTCACGAGGAACGACAGGCGCATCCCTCAACTCGCCGGCAACCACTTGCTCAAAGCCAGCCCATGATAATCGTTACAAGCATGAACACAAAAAGGCCGCCGGCAATAATATAGGCGGTCCTCCAGGACATGTCATACCTGTACGGGTAGAGTAAGCGGTCCAGCAGAAAACTGCCGGGCAACAAGCTCGCAATAAAACAAACGACGGCGACACTGCCCCAATCGATCAGCGATGGACGGCTGCTCAACAGAATGTCGGCAATGCGCTCAAGCCACTGTTGAGACGACACAATCGACCACTCCAGCCTTATGCAGGTCTTTGAGATAAGCAAGCAACTTGCCTTGCGCCGGTTTGTTCAGACGCTGAACCAACGTCGTCAGGATACGCGTCGTTTCGGCATCAAGCCGCGCAACGGTGGCGTCACGACTGTCGGGCGTCGTGGATATCGTCTCCAGAATGTTTTTTGCCAACTGCGCGCGAAGTTCAGTGGCGCCTTGAATGCCGTGCAACGGGCTGTCAGAGCACTGCTTTACGGCATCGGACATGTCGAGCATGGTTTGCTGTGGTTTGGCCTTGTATCTTTCAACCAACACGGCCTGCACGGAGGCTTCATCTGGTGTGAAATAGTCTTTGATCATCGTGGTGGCGTAACCGCCAATAACCGATGCAACGACCAGAATAGTGATAGTGCGCATTCAAGCTCCCAAACTGAAGTTGATACACGCAATAGATGCAAACGTCAGAAGAAGCACTTAATTAGATGGGTTGTATTTTAGTTTTCAACTTTTGCGTCATTGAGTGGGAGGCGAAACGTCATCCTTGCCGCAGTCGTGAGGACCCAAGCACTGAAAACTTCACTAGGGACGACAAGCGCGTCCCACGAACTCCCCCATCCTCGTCCTCGGGCAAGCCCGAGGACAGGGTGAGGGGCGGGTGGGGCTAATAATAGTTTCCACGTTCTGGCACCTCAGTCATTTTCACGGCTGCGGTTTACCGCTTCATGAGCAGGGCGCAGGTGCGAACAACCACCACCCCGTCGCACTGTGTTGCGCGACGGTACTATGGCACCACCCTAGTTGGCGGCCGCCTTCAATTCCTCATACACATTGTCTGCGAAGTTGCCGAGTGCGCCTTTTTGTTGGCTGTAATCAATACCCTGCACCACGCTGACGGTAATATCCTCTACCGAAATGCACTGCACGACAAAGGCACCTTTGCCCTTGAGACCGCCACTGACCAAAACCAGCTGGCCGGGGAAGTTTTGCGAACCGACATTCAACCCAACCTTCTGTGCCGCAGCCGTCACCACCGACCCGCAGGTCTCAATGCTGAGTTTTTCAGAGGGCGTACGCTCGACATGATAAGCCAGATGAAAGTCATCGTTCTGCGCATGGGCGGGAGCAGTCACGAAAAACAGGCTGGCGGCTGAGGACAACACAGCTGCCGAAAATAACGTGGACGATGGACGCACAGGATAGTCTCCATGAACATTAAACTTCACCGCGCCTTTTGACGGGCACGGCAAGGTGGCAATTCATTTGCTTGAGGAATGGTTGCAACCACAGCGGAAAAAATCGGCGCGTCGCGCAGCAGTCAGTTGTCGTTATTATCCTTAAGGCGCAGGCTCACGCCGGATCACGTTACTAGCGGATCATGCTCATGATCGTGTGACGCAACTCATCAAGCGCCTGCTGTTTGGAAATTTCGCCATAGGCCGTTGCGGTCGACAGGGCATCAGCCGCCCCCATCATGCCCCACAGGGCAGCAATGGGAATGGAACCGTCTTTGCTGAAGGGTGCCAATGCCTCCCGGCACTTGGTTATGAAGCGTGTTTGATAGTTGCGGATCACCGCCTCCATTTCCGGGGAGCCGACAAGTGCTGCGGCAACGCCTGGAATTTCCTGACCCTGCGTCAACACACAATCTACATAGGCATTGGCAATGACACTGGCGCGGTCGGCCAAGGTGGCCGGGCAGGAGGACAGGCCGCTGTCCATCAACTCCGATTGGCGAATATCATAATCCCGGTACAGCGCGGCCAGCAGCGCATTGCGCGTTTCAAAGTGATCATAGACCACAGGCTTCGACACGCCAGCTTCTTCCGCCAGACGGCCAAGTGTCAGACTGTCGGTTCCGGACTGCAACACCAGATGCCGTGCCGTTTCAATAAGCTGCGTGTGCCGCTCGTCGCGTGACAATCTTCGCCGGGGTGACGCTGTTTCCTGCATACTTGACAATCAACCTACTAATAGTAACCTACTATGAGTATATAGCGAGCTCCCACTCGATTCAACTCATGCAACAAGGTTATCTCATGCACTCCCTCATTGTCACGGCTCAACCGGAACCGAATGCCTATACCCACGCTGTTGCCCGCGAGGTAATTGCCGGTATCAAGGCCACACCTGATCACACATTTGAACTGCTTGACCTCGCAACAAGCGGCTTCGACGCAACGTTCAACACCGCCGACTATGCCGTGTTTCGCGAAAATGCCACGCCACCGGATGATGTCCTGGCAGAACAGGCAAGGATCGATCGGGCCGATGCGCTGATCCTGATCTACCCGGTGTTCTGGTGGACCATGCCAGCCGTGATGAAAGGCTGGATCGACCGGGTGTTTGCGCAAGGCTGGGCCTATTTCGACGAAAGCGGCAAGGACACCATCCGTCTGCTCAACCGCTTGTCCGTGCAGACCATTGCGATTGGCGGCGCAACAGAGCGCACCTATCAGCATCGCGGATATTCGCAGGCCATGAAAACCCAGATCGATCAGGGTATTTTTGGTTATACCGGTGCCCGGGTAATCGGCACGGACCTGATACTGCCGCTCGACACAGCCTCGTCGCAAACGGGCCTTGTCAGGGCATTGCAGATTGGCAGCAACATTGCCAGCGCCCATCAGCAATCCATTGCGACAGAAGTCCGCATCGAGGCATAACTAGGCGAGGAAATCGCTGCGCCCATCTACGCAGATGGGCGCTTCGTTACCGTTCAGTTCAAATCGGCAAAACCGTGTGGGCGGTGATCGTGTAGCCAAACGGGTCGACAAAAGCGAAGTATCGCCCGAACGGCCCGTCCTTCGGTGCAAAGGCAATCTCCACACCCTTGGCCTGCAGATGCGCATGCAGTGCATCGGCATCATCGCAACCGAACCAGATGGCAATGCCAACACCGAGTTTTTGGCCATCA
Organism: Agrobacterium sp. AGB01; assembly: GCF_014851585.1. Taxonomy (GTDB): domain Bacteria; phylum Pseudomonadota; class Alphaproteobacteria; order Rhizobiales; family Rhizobiaceae; genus Agrobacterium. Next base: position 103,445 of record NZ_JACVAB010000008.1, on the reverse strand, counting down.
TCAAATGGCTCAATGGGCGTGCGCACCGCGAAGGGTATAGGCCTGGTGTCAAACACAACAGCGCCCGGCGGGGCCTTGGGCGAAGGCGTCAGGCCAACCACATCACGATAAAAGGTGAGGGCGCCATCCAGATCTTTCGTCTGGATGCCAATGAAATCAGGTCCAATCAGTTTCGGCATCTCTATCTTTCCTTTTTCGATATCACCCGATAGTATCAGGGTGCTGATATCTTGATAATGTAAGGGCCCTGATATGTCCAGCCTGATAGACCCACCTGTCGACGATACCTATCGTTCACTTGGTTATGCCTTGAAGCGCGCCCAGCAGGCGCTGCGCAGTCGGCTTGATACGGCGCTGCGCGACATTGGCCTGACAACACCGCAATATTCTGTTCTGGCCGGACTGGAAAAAAGCAGCGGCCTGTCCAATGCCGACCTGGCGCGCCGCGCCTTTGTGACACCGCAAACCATGCAGGCCATCATCGTGACGCTGGAAAAGGCGGGCCTCATCAAACGGGTGGCACATCCGGACAATGGCAGGATCCTGACCACCGAATTGACAGACGACGGCCGACAGGCCGTGCAGGCAGCCCATGAAATTGCCGCCAATGCCGAAACGGATGTGCGCAACGCCGTAGCACCTGACGACCCAGATATTATCTACGCCGCACTGCTGCGCATTGCCGATGCCATGCGGTGATGTGTTGTTGTGGTGTTGTGAAGAGGTAAGGGTGGTCATTAACGAAAGCTGCGCGGTGGACGGAGACCACCGCAAGCAGTGACAGCCGTCAAAGGATGACTCTGAGGAGATGGTCAGATCGACGCCGATGATTGAAAGTAGCGCGGTCACCTCAATCTCCCTCATCCTCATCCTCGGGCCTGACCCGAGGGATGTCACGGGGATCCAGGCCAGACCCAGTCTTGGGGCTGAAAAGACTCTTCCTTCGCGCAGATGCGCTCAACTGGACCCCTGTGACGGGCACAGGGGTGAGGGGCGGTTGGGGCTGATGGCAGTGCGTACTCTCTGACGCCTATTCCTTTTTCGTGGACATAACGTCGGTGTTCGAAAGCCGGTAGCGACTGGAAAACCAAGCTATCCACGTCATCGTCTCTGCGGTAGTGAGTATCTAAGCCGGCGCCAAATACGCGACGTGACTAGATTCTAGGGAAAGCCCGAGAATGACGACGGAGAAATGCTTTAGCGACGGTGCCAAGCACGCGACCAAGTGCCTTCGCTCTAAATGGGAAATGGCCGGCTGGGGATGACGTTTTTCATGACCAGCGTGGAGTTGAGCCGCATGACATGCGGCAGGCCGAGCAGGCTTTTATCGTAAAGCCGCTGGAACGCCGCAAGGTCCTTGGCAACCACATGCAGCATATAGTCAGGCTCGCCAAACAGCCGCTGTGCCTGCACGATCTCAGGCACTTTCAGCAGCGCCGCCTCAAAGGCCGATACGCTGTCCTTGCTGGCCTCGCGCAGCGTTGCGTATACGATGGCTGAAAAGCCGATGCCGAGTTTCAACGGGTCCACCGTTGCCCGGTAGTCGGTTATCACGCCGGCTTCTTCCAGCGCCCGTAGCCGCCGGTGGCAGGGAGATAGGCTAAGGCCAACGCGATCTGCCAGTTCCGTAGCAGAAATGCGTCCCTCTTTTTGCAATATTGCGATTATCTTGCGGTCTGTAGCATCCATGGGGGATATTCTGCCTCAACAGGGCAGGGTTTGGCAAGAAGTAGGGAGCACCTTCTCAAACAAATCTCATACATCTCGCTCGCCGCAACGGAGAAGAGATGAAATGGAAATTGGTCTGCTTGGTGCTTTCTGGGCCTTGTCATTGTCGCTGGTTCTGACGCCAGGTGCAGACTGGGCCTATGCGATTTCGGCGGGCATGCGCAACCGCGCCATTGCACCTGCCGTCAGCGGCATGGTGCTGGGTTATGTCGCCATTACCGCCGTGGTGGCAGCCGGTGTTGGCACCATTGTCGCCAGCGTGCCGTTGATGCTGACAGCGCTGACGCTGCTAGGCTCCGGCTATCTGCTTTATCTTGGTCTGGGTGTTTTTCTCAACCCGCCAGTACCGCAAGCCACAGAGGCTGACATTGCCTCATGGTCCAACTGGCTCATTCGCGGTTTTGGCGTTAGTGGCGTGAACCCCAAGGCACTGCTGCTCTTTCTGGCCATCCTGCCGCAATTCACCAGCCAGACCGCCACCTGGCCCATCTCCGGCCAGATCGCAGCGCTTGGCCTTGCCCATATCGTCAATTGCGCTGTCATCTATACGGCAGTGTCGGCCAGTTCCCGCGCCGTTTTGCGCACCCGCCCGCGTGTTGCCCGGCTGGTCAGCAAAACATCGGGCGCGGCAATGATCACCATCGCGCTGCTGCTGATCATGGAACAGCTCATTCAGTTCACTGCGTGAAGCGGGCAGCAATGTCTGTCTGGAAACGCTAGCGGCCGGTGTGCCTGTCATCGCAACGCGCTGGGGTGGCGCTGAGGATGTAGTACAGGATGGCGTTGATGGCATTTTGGTTGATCCCATCGACCGGGCAAGTTTTATTGCCGGTTTCGCGGATGCCATACAGCAGCTTATGGACGATCCCGCTCGCATACGTGTTATGGGCGAGGCTGGACGAGCGCGCGTGCTGGTGAGCTACGACTGGCAAACGAAAGCGCGCCAATGTCTGCAAACATTCGAACAGGCACTTGCGGCCAAGGGAAGGTTATGAGGATTTGCAAACTCGTCGGTCAACTCCCAAGCCATCGGTTACGTCACCACCAGTCCTTGGACAGCAATGCCGACTAAAACATTACCCCACACTTAACGTAATTGCTGAAGCACAGACACCCAACACAAAAATCAGCATAAAAATTAATTTTAATAATAAAATCATCACTCTATCTAGGAAACCTAATCCATAATGCACGACAAGACAAAAACCTCGGCGAGCACTTAAAACCGATCACGTGGTGATATTTTTTTTCTTTGTTATTTCAATGATCTAAAAGAAAATCCTCAAAAAAAACATGAAAAAACAAGCCATCCCCCCCAGTTACAGTCTAGTGTTCCAAAGGGCAGGGGTTTGGCGACAACGCTGGCCTGGCCGCCCACCACAACGTCTCTGCGCAGTCCTGTGCGGATGATAAAGTCGCCAGCCTATTGAGATCGCAGATAATTTGTGAGATGTGCTCAAGTCGAGCACTTCTTGGGGTAAACAGATGACAATTTTGCGATTTTTTGCAGGTAAAAGCAGATTAATGATCTGTGCACTTGCTTTATTTTGCTTTTCTTCGGTCTTTTACTTAACGACGTCTCATACTGCGAAAGATTTTGTTGGTCCCGAAGTGGCCAACGACGCCAACACTGTATTATATGCTTATTACGCGCGAAATTTAATCAGATACGACGCACCCACATCAAAATTACTAATGGTCGATAAGGTCGGGGCGGACGGAGCTCCAATTTCGAGTGGCATCGTCGCGGATGAACTTGAATTTCCGCAGTCTAATCAGAGGCTATTTTACTTCACGCACCCGCCAGGGTTAATGTACCTCATTGCGCTTGCTTTCACGCTACTTGGCGAAACAATCGCAGCGGCCAGAGTGCCAAGCATCTTGCTCAGCTTCGGCACCGCATTGGCACTTTCCGGCTGGGTTACTCACCGTGCGGGTGTATGGTCCGGCTTATTTTGTTTGGCCGCGTTCGCTCTTAGTCCTCTTTTTCTTAATCACGCCGTGGTCGCAAATTTTGAGCCGGCTACGACATTTTTCATGACGTTAGCAAGCATATTTTTCGTGGAATATTTGGCCAGGCCAGCGGGTTGGAAAATTGCGCTTGCACTCGTTGTATGGGCTATGGGGATGCTGGTGGACTGGCCTGCCTATTTCCTTGCTCCGGTGTTCTTTTTGTCTTGTGTATTCACCCAGCGCTGGCGAATGGGACTTATCATTGGAGTGTTGCCGGTGACCATATTGGCTGGCACGTTTGGCTACATGGCTTTCGTCACAAGTGATCCTAATTACCCGATCAGGTTTGCTACTGGCGCAATGGCACCACTTTTGGATTCAGTTGCTTTACCGCACTTCCGTTCATGGGCAGAAATTCTGTACAACGTGCAGACATACGCTTTCAGCGGCTTTACCAAATATGGGTTGTTGATGGCAGCTGCGCCAGTGCTGGCGTTCTTCCTCGCCGGAAATCGGGGTGATGTGCGGCATATCATTTGGCTGGCGTTTGTGTTGAGCGCCACATTGAATGTGTTTGCATTCAAGCAATGGGCAGGAGAACACAATTTTTGGGTCTACTATCTGCTGCCGGCGGTGGCTGTCGGCGCGTCATTCGTGCCGGAACTCTTATTGCGGCTAGTCAAGAAGACCTCCTCTGCCTGGATTGGGAAAGTCCTTGTTGCTTCGACATTTGTTTTCATTGTCCTTAAAGCAGATCGCACCGTCAACCGGATAACTGACTTGGATATTACAGCTCCCAAGCAGGCGGATCTCGCCTTAGTAAACAGCCTCAAGAGCGCCCAATTGATCATCAGCCCCGATGACGGAATCTACTTAGGAGTAGGCTACCTCGCTCGCTGGGAGTTGGACAAGCAGCTCACCTTGCCCGGGACAATTCCCGAGGACTGCGACGCAAAGCGATCGTGGTTGGCATTGTCTGAAACACAGTTCAATCGGTTGCCGAGTGACACTCGAAATGTATTTGTGTCAGCTTCACAGTACAGGTGGTGGGTTGCACCACTTTCGTCATTCACCACCGTGCAGCCCGTCAAATGCGGCGAGCTAGTAAATAGCATACTGTAAAGGGTATCGTCGTGCGTATTGCAATTGTAATCCCATGCTTCAATGAAGCTGTTGCTATCAAGCAGGTCATCACTGGATTTCGAGAAGTTCTGCCAGAGGCTGAAATCTACGTCTACGACAACAACTCTACCGATGAAACGGTCGCAATCGCAGCGAAAGAAGGCGCTGTGGTCAGGCATGAAACCCGTCAAGGGAAGGGGCATGTCGTCCGCAGAATGCTGTCCGAAGTCGACGCAGATTATCTCATTATGGTCGATGGCGACGCCACTTATGATCCAGCAGCCGCGCTCGACGCGTTGAAATTGGCAAAAGAACAACGCCTGGATTTTGTGAACATTCGCAGAGTCGACAACCAGACCGAGGCATACCGACCATCACACCGCATGGGCAACTGGGCCATTACCGAAATCGTCAGTCGCGTGTTCGGGCGTACGTTCACCGATATCCTCTCGGGATACAAGGTTATATCACGTCGATTTGCGAAATCATTCCCATCGGAATCTAACGAATTCGAAATTGAGACAGAGCTTGCAATTCATTGCCTTGAACTGAATTTGCCAGCCGCAGAAGTCGTTGGTTTTTACCGCGCGAGACCCGAGGGTTCCCACTCAAAGCTTCACACCTTCAGGGACGGCACGAAAATCCTTATGCTTATTGGTCGACTGGTCAAAGATGAACGTCCATTTGCGTTCTTCGGCACAGCATCGCTCGTCTTGGCTATTATTTCCGCGGCGCTAGGTATCTCCGTTGCAATTGAGTTTCTAGCAACCGGCCTCGTTCCTAGGTTGCCCACCGCCGTTTTAAGTGCGGCTATCGGGATTATAGCGGTTGGGTCGTTTGCAGTAGGGCTGGTACTCGATCAAGTTGCAAGATCTCGCCGTGAAATGAAGCGTCTCTTCTACCTCAACGCATGATTAGATCCACCGCTGCTTGCTGGCATCTCTCGCATTTGCGTCTTAGCGCCGGCCAACTGTAAAGAGAGATGCCTGACGGCTTGTATTGGTGATTGGCTGAGAAGACATCAGACGCGTCGCTTGTCGCGCATTCCAAATCATCTACACGAACCTGGTATTGGTCCGCCCATGCATCGTCGTTGGCATGGCAAGTCAACACAGCGCAGCGCATCGTAGCGCGTTGCGGAGGATGACACAGTGGGCCGTCGACACTCGGCAAAGCAAATGACAGTCAGCAAAGCCACAGCGTAACAGAGGCAACATCCAAAGCGCCCAAGACCAGGTTTTCAGGCTTTCTGGGTCAATACCCGACACAAATAAGTTCCATAATATATCTTATGCGATTTATGTGTGGGCTTGGGAGGGTTCAAGAATGAAGCGCCTCCCTCGCCAATAATCATCCGAAAGAACGGCGCAATCGAACGCAACATCGAAACGTTCAACGTTCAGTCCTCAATTGCAAAACATCCCCAACCGTCATTCTCACCGCCGAACGGAGCTGCCGCGTCTTCCAGGAACATTTTGATTTCCGTGATTTCTTTATGGTCCGGCAGCATCATTCGACTGGCAGTTACATCACAGGCAAGTCCAGACGTGTCGTCCTCAAAAAGCTTTATTTTGACACTGTCAAATTTCGAACTGACGACCTCTGCAAATCATGTCGCTGATTTTTCATCGGGAAATATTATCTGGAAATCAATCGTCCGTGGTACGGACAGATTGTCTCCCTCTGCCACCAATCTGCGCAGGACATCGCCGTTGACGTCGTCTGGAAGGTCATATTGCATACTAAACCCTTGCCCTGAAAATCACCCCGAATTCGCGAGCCATGTTTTCCATATCATGGCAAAGCAATCAGACTTCACCTGTTACCGGTTCCGTTCAAAGCTTTTGGTCACAACGATTTGGCCAACAATCGCAGCATTGAATTTTCCGAGGTCTTCCGCCGGTATCCAGTATTCTCTGAGCGCCTGGCCACCAGCCTCTTGCGGAGCATAGGCGGAAAGAAACGCAGCCTGAACGTCAAAGCGCGTGACATAGCCAGCGCCATCTCGACAGACATTCCAATCCCGCGCAATACGAATGGCATATTCCTCTGTCAGCACAGGATAAAAGATCGGCTGATCAGGCAAGCGTGGCGGAAACGCCGTCATGCCGCTCTGCCTAATCAAATCCAGTTCAACGGGACCTACAGGCCTCCACAATGTGATAGTTTTCATTTAATTCAACCTAGATAAATTATTTAAATTCAGATCACTAAAGCAATAACCTATAGTGGTTTATAAGAAAATTCCGGTCGTCTAAAAGCCAGCCAAAATACACCGCCATATCCGCCCCTGCTCAATCCACCTTCAGCACCGCGCCGGTGTCGTATTGGCGCACATAGTCCACACGTTTGCCGTTCCAGTGATAACAATAATGCCGGCCCTGATCGGGAATGCTAATCACGTCAGGCCAGAACACGCCGATGCAACGCCCGCCCGGCATGCGTACGCTGTCCCATAACAGGCCGTCGCTGCCTGCGGTGCGCAGCCGTTTTCCCTCGACATGCGATGCACTGTAATCCGTGGGATGCAGCACACCAGGCACAGCGTTCACATCATCCAATGTCCTGTCGATACGGCCCACCAGCACCCGAAAATCGGATGTCCAGCCGGGCGCCTGCTGTGTTGCGCGCATAAAATTCTGGTGGTGATACACGGTTTCTGCCACTGCGACATCTTCCGTGCCGCCGGCATAATAAATGCCATAGCTGCCATCGCTGAAGCGACCCGGCCGATCAGTAGAACAATGCACGAAGGGTGCCATGACAAGGCTGGAACCGGGGCCCGACACCCGCCGGTCGGCCGGCACCTTGCCCAGATCACCCACCTCGTAGCGCACCCGTGGATTGGTCTTTTCCTCCACGGCCACCAGCGCCTCCCAGTCACGCGGGTCGGCGATGTCTTCAAACAGGTGGATGGGTGGAAAGATAGACCGGATGATGCGGTAGGTCTGCGAACGCACATGGGCGCGAACGGACAGGTGCCCTACCATGCGCTTCTCTCGGCATCGAGCCATTCCCGCATAACGGCCAGATCCGACAACTCGCCCTGCAGCATGATGTCCAGTGCCGACTTGCCGGCAAAGGCGGCGTTGGGCGCCTTGATCCACTCGTAACCACGCGCCACATCCTTGAACAGATAACGCACACCCTTGTGGATGCCCATCAAATGCGCCATCCGCATTCGCAGATCACGGTCTATGCGGCCGGGGCTGCCCTCTTTCCAGCGTGCCCAGGTGCGGGCGGAAAGCCCGCCCAGCAACGTGCAGGCCTGCGCATCCGTAAGCTTCCAAGCATTAAACAGGTTTACCGTGGTGCGTGCCAAAGCCCCCGCTTCCGCATCGCTGATGTCTGCTGAACTGGCATCGGCCAGAGTAGGCACAATCGGCTGTAACAACATGGCAAACCTCACAATCTGGCGTATAAATAACATAGTTATGCCATTTGGCAAGGATGTTGACGATACAACGCCGTGTCGCAGCAGCGTGAGCAGCCATTTTTATGAGCCGCATGTCCCGGCTAATTAACAATTTTCCTTTAATCTGGGCGTTGCAGAAAACGAAACAGCATGAAAACACCCCTCTTCCGCCAAGCAGCGATGACGTGACCCTACGGTGAGCCGCAAGTGATATTCAGTAAAGACCCGAAGACAAATCGCCTCTTCGAGATTGAATGCTTGCGCGGCTTTGCAGCTCTTTATGTGGTCTCCTTCCATGTCCTGCGGCCGCAGATTCAGGAATATTCCTACATCCTGTCCATTCCCTTCCGCTTCGGGCAAGAGGCGGTCATCCTGTTTTTCTTGCTGTCAGGTTTTTCAATCAACTATTCCTGGTCGCAACGGCCACAAAAGACTTTCCGCATTTTTGCGCGCGACCGGCTTGTCCGCATCATGCCGATCTTTCTGGTGGCACTGCTTGCGACCTATATCTGCACCGCACTGGCAGCCCGTGAATGGATCGACATCGACCTCGGCACCTTCATCGGCAATGCGCTAATGCTGCAGGACCGCCCTCGCCTCGGTACCATTGTTGAACCCTACATGGGCAATCAGGCACTGTGGTCGCTGTCTTACGAAGTGGCCTTTTACCTGTTTTATTACATGCTGGTGCGGTTTACGCCGCCGGCACACAGAACCGTCGTTGTCGGCATCACCTCGGTGGTGTTTTTCCTGGTCATGCTGTCTTATCCCAATCAACTCAGCCGTTTTCTGGCTTATTTTTGCATCTGGTGGCTGGGTGCTGTCATGAGTGAAATCTATCTGGGCCGCGCGCAGGCAAAGGAGTTTTTCCTGGCGCTGTTGCCGGTTGCTCTGGTCGCACTCTGCCTTGCTCTTTTGGCCTCCAACAGCGATGTCGAGATTGATATTGGCACAAGTGTGCTGTTTCCGTTTCTGGAACTTCGCCACTTTGCGGGTGCCTTGGTCATTGCGCTTGCCATGTTTGTCTGGTCGCTCAACGGCTGGAAAGGGTTCCGGCCGCTGTTTGCACCCTTTGCCTTGCTGGCACCGGTCTCTTACGCCGTTTACGTGCTGCATTTTCCGATCATGGCGGACATGCGTGAAAGCCTTGAACTCTCGCCCTGGCTGACCATTCCGGTGACCGCTCTCGTCACGCTGGTTTTCGCCATTCTGCTGGAAGGCCCGTTCCAACGCGCCATCAACCGCGCAGTCAAAGCCCGCAAACAGAAGATCAGCCTCACCAGCGAAAGCCACCAGACGCCTTGAGGTAACGACGCGGATATAGCAACTGGAGCATAAAGCAGACTGGCCCATCTGGCCAATTGAAAGACTGACCGCCGCAACACATCAGAACTGCGGTGCCTCACAGCGCACTATTCCGCAGGCATGCGCCCGGTGCGCAAAGAATATGAGACCTCATAGCGGCCTGCCTGTTCTGCCTGGCGTGCTGCAAGCCCAAAATCATAGGGAACAGCGCGCAAATCAACGGACCAGCCGGAAGAGAGCTTTTCAAGCAGAGCATACCGTGCGTGAGGCGCGCCGGATTCAATCACATGAGCCACAGGCATATCGTCACTGTATGCGGGCATTCCCACGCTACCGGGGTTTACGATGAGAACATCGCGAACATACGCAACACGAGGAATATGGGTGTGTCCACATAAGACCACACGGGCGTCTCCTATACCCGTGAGCTTGCCAAGAATAGCATCCTCCGGGGCAAGAGTAGCCCTTCCAGAGCGAACGTCTTCAAGCATGTATTCAAGATCGCCGCCAGCGGGGCTTCCATGGCATGCAAACACCTCTCCATCGGCAAGCGTCAGGGTCGCAGGCAATCCAGCAATCCATTTGAAATGTGCTTCGGTCAGGCGCGGCCGTGCGAAAGCGTCGGAAGCGCCTGTTCCGCTTTCAAGCAATTGTCGCTCGTGGTTTCCCGCAATGGTCTCGTGGCCCAAGCTCATAAGCAGATCCGCACAACCGGCAGGGTCAAATGGCCCAGACACAAGGTCACCGAGGTTCACGACGACATCAGGGTTAGCTCGGCGCAAATGTTCTACAACGGCTTCAAGTGCGACACGATTTCCATGAACATCTGACAACACCGCTATACGCATTTAAAACCTCACTTGAAAATCAACGTCTTTAGACGACATGCCGACCGGAGTGGCAAGAGCGCCTAGGCCGTTTCGCTGCAATGTGCTCAACGCACGGACAGAAGGTATTTCAGGCCTAGGGTGAAACCGCGCGGCGCAACGGTCAGGTGATCTTCGTCCTCAAGCACAACTGATTTCAATTGCAGGTTCGGATAGTGACGGCTTTTCAAAGCCGCTTCGAAAGCCTTGTTATCCGCCACCATATCCACAGACTGGTTGTAGCGTCTGTCGCCTTTGCGCAAGGCTTCGTAAGCGCCGACATAAAGATAGACCTTGGCGCTCAAGTCCTTGTTGTTTTTCGCGTAAATCTCTTCCAGCTTCAAGGCATGGCGTTTGTCATACCACAGTGACGGGCTACCGAGCACATAGCCGTTAAACAGGTCAGGCTGCGTCAACAAAATCTGCGCGCCGAGCAAAGACCCGTAGGAGTGTCCAAGGAAAAACGAACCGGCAGGATCTGTCCGGTAACGGCTGGCAATGAACGGTTTGACCTGATCGGCCAGATAACGCTGATAGGCTTTTCCTTCCCCATGCACTGCGCCTGCTGATGCCGTGCTCGGACCTCTAGGGGTCGGGGTATAGTCGCGCTGACGACTGACTTTTCCATCCTCACCCTTGGCATAGGACAGGCCAACAAGGATAAATTCCTTGATCTGCGGCCCCTCGACGTTAAGCCGACGGCCGATCTGCCGGATAATAGGGAAAGCGTAATCAGCATCCGTGACATAAAGCACGGGATAGCGCCGCTTTGGCTGGGCTGCATAGGACGGCGGCAAAGCAACAAAGACCTGGTAGCCGCGGCCTGAAACCGGATCAGGCACATCCCAGACCTCACTACCAACTATCTCATAGGCCCGCCCCTCACCCGTCTGCGCCTTTGGTGCTGACTGCGCATAAGTTTGCGTTGCGGTACCGGTAACGCTGACGCCAGCCATCAGTGCCGCCAGCAGGATATTTTGAATATTATGTCGCACGCGCAAGTCTCCGCCCAAACAATGTCGATGCTGTCAGCCTCTACGGACGGATATGCGCGGCAATAAGACCAGACGTCTGGCGAATGGATTTGTGCTTAACAAACAACAAAACCTGGGGTTGACGACGGTAACATATATTAAGCCGCTGATACGCCAAGCCAGCCGTGAAAATCACCGCCGCACCGGGCTAAAGATGCGCGAGGGCTGCCATGTGGTCAGCCTTGGCCTTCATCACTCCGGGCGCAGATGAATGGCCACCATCGCGCCGCCCTCCGGACGATTGTTGAATTCAAGATGGCCGCCATGAGCGGTTGCTATGGCCTGCACGACAGACAATCCAAGCCCGGTCCCGCCGGTTGCCCGTGATCGTGATGGATCGCCACGCCAGAAGGGATTGACGGCCACCGCGTCCATATCCTCAGGAAAACCGGGGCCGCGATCGAGAACACGGATAACCACGCTGCCGTCGGGCAGACTTTCCGTCTCACAGCGCAGCCAGCGACCGCTTTCGGCATAACGGCTGGCATTGTTGAGGAGGGCCAGCACCGCCTGGCGCACCCGTGAGGGGTCGGCTAAGATCGTTGCCGGTTTCAGGGCGGTTTCAATCTCGAACGCGCGTTCCTCCAGCATCGGCCGGGCCGCTGCAACAACCGCCTCCACCACCTGCGCCACATCAAGCGGCTGGCGTTGCATCACCAGCTTATGGCCAATCGCCAGCGACAGGGTGCGCAAATCTTCGACAATTCGCCCCAGCCCCTCCACCTGCAGCAGAAGGTCGGAGATAATCTTCCGCTCCATCGGAAACACGCCGTCAATCATACCTTGCAGCGCGCCCTGTAGAATGGTCAGCGGCGTTCGCAACTCATGGGCAATGGCCATATTGTTGAAACGCAAACGCTTTTCCATCGTATCAAGGCTGGTCGCCAGCGCATTGAACGTCTCGACGAGGCTTGAAACTTCCTGCGTATTGCTGGTGGAAACCGCAACTCGTGCTGAAAAGTCACCCGATTTCAGCGCCTCTGCCGCCACAGTCAAGTCTTCCAGCGGCCGGGCGATGCGCCGCGCCAGATAGATGCCGATAATGGCGCAAACCAGCGCGGACAGCAGGCCACACACAAGGGCGGCAAGCTGGATCTGCAAATCGGTCTGCGCATCCTGGGCGTTAAGATGTTCAACAAGGGTTTTGACGCCGGCACCATCCGGCACACGGCCTTCGGTCAAGTCCTTATAGGCCGTTGCCGCCTCAGGAGGCAGGTTGCTGTTGATGGTGTCATCCAGATAAGCCGAATACCAGTTGACCCCGACATAGGCCATGCCAACGCTGAGCAACAACATGGTTGCGATGACAATGGCTGTCAGCGTTGCAAGCGACAGGTTTTTAAATCTTGGCAACCTCATAGCGGATCAGAAAACCGGTAGCCGATGCCACGCACGGCGGAAAAGAAACCGGTTTGCCCAAACTCCTCCAGCTTGCGGCGAAGGTTTGAAATATGCGTATCGACGGTGCGCACCAGCGCGTCACTTTCTGGCAGGCACGCGTCAAGAATATCGGCGCGGCCAAATGCCTGCGTCGGGTGCCGGATCATATGCGCCAGAATGCGGAATTCACTCAGCGTCAATGTCAGGGCGATACGCTGCCCATCCTTGTTGACGAAAACCGAATAACTGCCGAAATCCACTTCAATCGCCCGAAACCGCCTTATGGTGTCCTTTCGCTCCCCCAGTGTCCGGCGCAACACCGCCCTCACCCGCGCCACAACTTCCTGCGGGTTGAACGGCTTTACCACATAGTCATCGGCGCCCAGATGCAGGCCGCTCAACCGGTCCAGATCATCGGCCAGTGCAGTGACCATGATCACAGGTGTCGAACTGGTCTGGCGAAGGCGCGCCAGTACGCCCAGACCATCCAGCTTGGGAATGCGCACATCCAGAAGCACAAGGTCCGGTTTTAGAATGGCATGGTGCTGCAGGGCGGTTTCACCATCGGCGGCATGCACGGTGCGAAAGCCGTCGCGCTGCAGATATCCTTCAAGGATCATTGCAATTGCCGGCTCATCCTCAACGATGAGAACAAGATTATTGTCCACTTTTGTCCCTGGCTATCATTTAGGTCTTACATTTGGCCGTCGAAGCCGCCGCGACTATGGGAAATAAACCGCCCTCACGCAATTCCAAACAGTCTCTTGATCGTCGGAAAACCCAATCTGAACAGGCCCTTGACCCGGTCTTGGCCGTTTCTTGACAATTGAATTTCAAATTCCGGCCACACACGGGCACCTGCCGTCACTTAACGGCGCAAGGCTGCTCCATATCGTCGAACTTACGCATCAGGCCGGCGGAAAATCTCACAGCATTTTCCGGTCTGTGCCGTGGCCTCAGGAATGACCAGCATGTCAAAAACCGCATCGGACTATCTGTCCAGCGCGTCCCTTCAAAAACACCAGCCGACCACACAGACAGGTACGGAAAGGGCCGTCAGCCTGCTTGGCACAGCCATTGTGTTGACCAGCTTTTTCTTCGTGGTCTTTCCCATGGTGGACCTTGCGGTATCACGCTGGTTTGCGCGCGGCTCGGTGTTTGTTCTGGCCGAGCAACCATTCCTGAAAGCGGTGCGAAACGTCAGCCGTGGCAGCGTCTACTACATCATCACTGCCATGCTGCTGCTCCTTGGCCTCAACATGGCTCTGCCGCGCAGATACCGGTTCTGCCAGCTGCACAAGCCACTGTTTGTGCTGCTCAGCTTTGCCGCGGGGCCGGTCATCATCGTCGAGACATTAAAGGCCCTGATTGGTCGCGCCCGGCCCCGCCACCTCCTGGAATTTGGCGGCAGTGCAGATTTCACACCGGTCTGGCAGTTTGCCGCCACCTGCGCCCGCAACTGTTCCTTCCCGTCAGGCGAGGCATCGGGCGCTGCAGCCGCTCTTTCACTTCTGGTGTTTATCCCTGAGAGATTGCGCAGCATCGCCGCCCTCGTCCTCACACCTTTCCTTGCGGTGGTCGCGCTTAATCGCGTGCTGTTTGGCGCCCATTTCCTGTCTGATGTCATGCTTGGCTGGCTGCTGACCTTGTTTGCCATGGTGCTGATCTGGCGGTGGTTGTTGCCACAGCAACAACGCATAGATGCGTTTCTGACCCGGGCACGGGTCGCACCAGCCCGGCGCAGTTAGCGCCGCGGCACCTCCCTCCCCAATCAACAACCACATCGAAGGACAAACCCGTGAGCACACTTCTTATCGAAAAATATGTCGATGGCACCTGCGTGGAAAAACTGCACCTGCCCGTCACGCCGCTGCAATTGCTGGCAAAACTTCTGCCGGCAAAGGCGCGACGCGACATGCTGCGCCATGGCCTCGATATTGACGCGCTTCTGAATGACCCACCAACCGCCTTCACCGAACAATGGCTTGATGTTGAGGAAAAGAAGGTGGCAAAGCGCATCCGCATTTCCCGCCAGTAACGCCCCTGGCAATCAGGGGTGCAGTCGACGCCTCGAAATCCATGCACCCCAGAACAGACTGGCAAAAAACTGCGTGGGTTGTTCAAACCCGTTTTGTGTAAACAGCGTATCAACCGCCTCTTCCGAAACAGGCGGTTCGGCACCCTGCAATATCCGGTCCATCTTTGTCCTGATCTCGTCCGGCTGCGCGCCGGACATTTTCCATCGTCGCGCCCATGCCGCCATAAACAGCGGCTGAGACTGGTAGGCCCGGTAATTTCCGGCCACCACAAGCGGTGCACCGTCTTTCAGGTGGGTCGCCAGCTGGCGCATGATGTCACGCTTGGCGGCATCACCGGGCAGGTGGTGCAAAACCCCAATCATGATGGCGGCATCAAACACCGCATCTCCGGCCACACACGAAAGGTCACCCGCTATGCAGGTAACCCGCGCCGCCAGCCCGGATTTTGCAATGTTTTCCTGCGCCGCTTCCAGCATCGGTATGGATGGATCGACAGCCACAAAGGACCAGTCGGGTTCCAGTCCCGCAAGGGCAATGATTTCGCCAGCTGTGCCACCCGCCCCAACCACCAGAATGCGGGCCTGACGCACATCGGCAAGAGAGGCCGACACCATGCAGGCAGACAGTTCATGGCAGGCATCGTAACCGGCAAGCGCAATCCGGCTTTGGCGCGCATATTCCACTGCGCGTGACTGATCAAATTTGGTGACGGAGTTTGCGGGTGTGTCTGACATGACGGCAGTCCATTTTATGGCATGAGTGCGTTGTCATCAGTTTACCTCAATATCAATCAAGCCTATGGCTAATTGCATGATCGAACGTTCAAATCAGAACCAAAAGCATGACCGGCTGGCAGCCTTCCTGCGCACCTATGGTCTTCAGGCCCATCACGCCGAACAGCCTGGCAATGCCAATCTGCTCATTCTGGATGCTGATGGCGCGGGCGCGCCAACCCATCTGCTTTACGCGCCGCGCAGCGCCGGGGCGCCCCTGCCGGGCACCACGCTGCTGACCGCCGCTGTCATCGATTTCAGCGGCATCATCAATCCACTGGTCAACACCCTGCCCGACACGTTGTCGTTTGATCTTTCACAGGAACCGCACTTGCGCGGACTGTCAGATCTCATCGTCACCGAAAGTCTTGAACGGCGCTGTGGCGGCGGCACAATCTTTGCCCGGCTGTGCGAAGTGGTGGTGGTTCTGGCCATCCGCAAGGCCATTGCGGCAGGCACCGTCAATGCCGGTTTGCTGGCCGGACTTGCGCATGCTGAGCTGCATGTCAGCCTGATTGCCATGCATGAAGACCCGGCACGCAACTGGCAGATCAGTGAACTGGCGCAACGTGCGGGCATGAAACGCAGCACCTTCATCGCAACCTTCAAACATGTGGTCGGCCAACCACCCGCCGCTTATCTCACACAGTGGCGGCTGTCGCTGGCACGCGCGCAACTGCGTTCAGGCCGCAGTGTCAAATCCGTTGCCGCAGACGTTGGTTTCGGCAGTGCAGCTGCGTTTTCACGGGCATTTTCTCGTGCCTATGGCTACGCGCCGCGGTTTGAAACACACACCATAGAATGCGCAGATGGCCGGACAAGGCCAGCCACTCTGAACGCACACCGGGCTTAAATGGCCTGCCATTCGGCTCGCAACATGCCCATGATTGCAGTGTCCCAGCGCTCGTCGCCCACCTGAACAGACGAGCGCCGTACCCCCTCCGGCACAAACCCCACCTTGGCATAGGTGCGTATGGCCGGCGTATTCCAGGTATAGACGTTCAACTCGACACGCTCGATTTCGGAAAAGGAAAAAGCCTGCTCCAAAACCGCTTGCAACAACGGCCCGGCAAGTCCCTTGCCGCGATGATCCGGCGCAATGATCACCCGCCCGATGCGGGCAACGCCATGCCGCCAATCCATGGCCAACTGAATATGCCCGGCCAGCGCCTGATTGGCATCAACCGCCATCCAGCACAGGCGTTTGGGCGGCGTGCCAGACGCCTCGGCGCGCATCTGCTCCAGCTGCTCGTCACTGACAGGAAAGGTCAGATCAGGCCCACCCCACTGCACCAGTTCTTTCTCGCTGCTCAGCCAACCGCGCAAAGCGGTAAAGTGCTGCGTTTCAAAATCAATCAGTGTCATCATGTCCGCATTCACAGGTCATTTTCCGTTTTGCCACGTCGTGCCCGCTGGTGCCGGATCCACCAGTTGTCACGGCAGATAACGCGGAACTCGCGCTTCAAGTATCTTTACCAGTTCAGGGTCCATGAACTCGTAATCATCAGGAATATCCAGACAGATAAGCCGTTTGCCGAGCAGGAACTTCTTGTACTTTTGCTGAACCTTGTTCCGGTGCGCCTTTTCCATGACGAAGATGATATCCGCCCACTCGATCTGTTCACCATCAAGCGGATTAACGGCGTCATTATTGGTTCCGGCAGACGAAACCTCAAGATTGTCCCATCTTGCGAACACCTGTTCGGCAGTAGGGCTGCGCAGTTTGTTTTGACTGCAGATAAATAATACGCGTTTGATTTTCGGCCTCGTTGATCCAGTAAGCACTGCTACTTTGTAGCAATGAATTTCTCACAATTGCAACGTGAGGTTTCGGCGAGACCGATCTCTAGAAACACTCACATTATACTCAACGTCGCACTTGCCAGCACCACATAGCGGCCGACCTTGGCGATGATGACGAGCAAAAGAAACACCGGGAAAGGTTCGCGCATCACGCCGGCGACCACGGTCAGCGGGTCGCCGATAATGGGTGCCCAGCTGAGCAGCAGTGACCATTTGCCGTAACGCTGATACCAGCCCTGCGCGCGCTCCAGTGCCGTCTGCTTGACCGGAAACCATGGCCGGTTGCGGAAGCGTTCGATCCCGCGCCCCAGCAGCCAGTTGACGACGGAGCCGAGCACATTGCCGACGCTGGCGACTGCCACCAATATCCACACGGCGTAATGGCCGACATAGATCAGCCCCACCAGCACCGCTTCCGATTGGGCGGGCAAAATGGTAGCGGCCACAAAGGCGGCCATAAACAAGCCCGAGAGGGCAGCAAGATCACCCATCAGCGGCGGCACCATGTCGGGAGGTCGCGGCGATCAACTTCTGAGCGATGACAGTGAGGGTGGTGGCGGAAGACGTGGTGACACCCCTGCCCCATGGCCTGAGCATGATGAGATTGCGGATGGATGATAGCGAGATCGTTTGGCATCATGGTCAAAGCTCACCGGATGCTTCACGGCGGCGCTGTTCCAGCTCTTCACTGTAACGGCGCAGTGTGTGGCTTTCGGTCAACAGGCCAACCGGCCGGTTCTCGATCTTGTCATTGACGACAACCAGAGCTTCGCTTTCCGCTGCATCAAAGGCCGCTGCCGCCTGCCGTGCATTCATGGTCGGCAGCAGAATGTCGTTCTTGTAGTGCAGATAGGTTCCAAGATTTATGGTTTCCGGATCACGGTCCATCGGGTCGGCATAGATTTCCGGCACCAGCACCATGCCGGCATAACGGCCGTCATCATCGGTCATGATCACGCGCTGCGTGGAACCCAGCGGAAACTTTTCCTTGAAGTCGGAAAGCCCCATGCTGACATTGGCCTTGCGAATGTCGGCGCGCATCATGCGGCCCACCGTCAGGTCGCGGATCCAGCCAATATCATGGGCGCTGCGAATGCTTTCACCGCGCAGGTGAAAACGCCATGTGGCGAAGGAATAACCGAATGTGGTGCGCACCACCAGCGATGTGGTGACCACGGCTGCCAGCACCAGCACGGAAATCTGGAAGTCTCCTGTCAGTTCCAGCGCCAGGAAGGTCATGGTCAGCGGCCCGCCAATAATGGCGGCGGCAAAGGCGCTCATGCCGATAACGGCGTAAACGATGGGCGCGGTCTGGCCGTAGCCGATGAAGGGCACGATAATGGCAAAAATCTTGCCCAGCAGCGCGCCCATGAACAGTGATGCGAAGAACAGGCCACCACGGAAGTTGGAGCCGATGGAAATCGCGCTGGCGGCGGCTTTCAGCAGGAACAGCCCGGCCAGCATGTAAATCGGCAGGTCGGCATCGATGTTGAGATGCAGCGCCCCATGACCGCTGGACAGAACCTGCGGTGAAATCAGAGCAAGTGCCCCGACCACAGCGCCGCCCAGTGTCGGGCGCAACCAGGTGGGAATAGCGCTTTTGCGCGCCGTTTCCTCGATGAAGGACACCGCCTGCATGAGCACGATACCGATCGCCGCGCAGATAATGCCAAGAATGATGGCCGGCACATAATCCGGTGCCGTCACGCGGCTGGCATCAAACAGGTCAATTGTCAGGCCGTGGCCACCAATAAAACCGATGACGATGGTCGCAACCAGCGCCGAGACGATCAACGGTGCCAGCGTGACAATCGTATAGGTGCCGATAATCAGTTCAATGGCGTAAAACGCGCCGGTCAGCGGCGCATTGAAGGCGGCGGCAATGGCACCGGCGGCCCCGCAGCCGACCAGAATGCGCATGTCGCCGCGCCGCAGTTTCAGCTTGGTGCCAAGCTTTGAGGCCACACCACTGGCAATCTGCGTGTAACCGGCCTCAAGACCGACAGAGGCACCAAAACCGTTAGACACGATGTTTTGCAGGCACACCAGAATACTGTCGGTCAGGGAAATACGCCCGCCATGCAGCGCATTGGCCTCAATGGGGTCGATCATCGGTTTTTTGCGGGTTTTCGACAAAATGAATATGATAAGGCCAAGCACCGCGCCACCGGCCATGGGCCCGATAAAAACAACCCAGCCCGAAAGAGCGCTGCTGCTTAACCGTTCTACCCCGAACACCAGCACATGCAACGCCGTGCTCATCGCGCCAATCAGCCAGACAAGAAGACCGGCGGCAATGCCGATGATGACAGCCAAGGCCACCAAGCCCAGTTCGCCACGCCGGAACATGGCGCGCAAGCGGCTGGCGCGCACATTGTCGAAAAAGCTTGCCATATTGGGAGCACGGAAAGGCTTGGTCGACATGGTAGTCCTTTACAGGCAGTATCAGGGGGCGTGGATTTCGACCTCGAAACGCATCTGGTCGTAGGCCGGTTCAACATGATCAGGCGTTTCGCGCATCACGGTATCGTAATCCAGCGGCGTATGCATGTGCGTCAGCACTGCACGTTTTGGCAACAGCGTATTGATGCATTCCAGCGCCTGCGACAAGGACAGGTGGCTGGGGTGCGGCTGGTATTGAAGCGCATCGATAACAAGCACATCGAGCCCCTGCAAATGCGCAAGGCTTTGCGTGGGGAACCGGCTGACGTCAGTGCAATAGGCCACATCACCCATGCGGAAACCTAGCGAAAAAATATCGCCATGATGTTGCAGATGCGGCGTAAAATCGATTGGCCCACCCTCACCCGTAATCACGAATGTACCGGCCTTCGGGTCAATGATATTGGCCTCGATGATCGCGGGGTAATTGCTGCCCACCGGTGTCTTCAGGCAATAGGCAAAACCGTCGCGAATGCGGTCCAGGGTCGCCTGGTCGGCATAGATGGGAATACGCTGTCGTTGCAGCGCCCAGTACACCCGCAGGTCATCAATGCCGTGCAGATGGTCGGCATGGGCATGGGTGTAGATAACGGCGTCGATATGGTCGACACCGGCGCTGATCATCTGATGGCGAAAATCAGGCCCGGTATCGACAACGACAGTGGTCTTTCCGCCATCAGGCGCAAACTGCTCCACCATGAAGGCGGCCCGGCTGCGTCGGTTTTTCGGATTATCAGGGTCGCAGGCGCCCCAGTCACCGTTGATGCGCGGCACACCGGGGGACGATGCGCAGCCTAGAACTGTAAAGCGTCTTTTATAGACGCTCATCCCAGCCTCGGCATTTTTGAAAAGCACCGGAATGCATTTTCGGTGGTGATGCGCGCCATCTCGGCGTAGCTCATGTCATGCGCCTCGGCCAGAACCTCGGCGGTGTTGATGACATAGGACGGTTCGTTGCGTTTGCCGCGCCAGCGTTTCGGCGCCAGATAAGGCGCGTCGGTTTCCACCAGCAGGCGGTCGAGCGGCACGGTTGCGGCAATGTCCCTGATGTCCTGCGACTTCGGGAAAGTCAGGATACCGGAGAACGACACATAACCACCAAGCTCCGCACCGGTCTTTGCCAGTTCGGGCCCGGCCGAGAAACAATGCAGGATAAACGGAAAGGCACCCTTGGCGCTCTCGCCTTTCAAAATGGCTGCCATGTCATCATCCGCACTGCGGCTGTGAATGACCAGCGGCAGGCCGGTGACCCGTGCGGCCTCAATGTGGCGCAGCAATCCGGTCTTCTGGTCTTCAGGCTTTTGCGTGTCGTAGAAATAGTCCAGACCCGCCTCGCCAATCGCCACGATCTTCTCATGGCTATTGGCGATCTTGATGAGTTCCTCGGCAGTTATGTCGAGTTCTTCATCTGCATTGTTAGGATGGGTACCCACCGAGCAGAACACTGACGGGTACTTTTCGGTGATTTTCAACAGTTCAGGCAAACGCCGCACACGGGTTGAAATCGTCACCATCTGCTTGACGCCGGCCGCATGCGCGCGCGCGATGATGTCATCGCGCTCCGCTTCGAAATCCGGAAAATCCAGATGGCAATGGGTATCGATCAGCATCTGTTATACCTTACGCTTCCGGCGCCACATAACGCGGGAAAACGGGTGTCGGTGCCTCAAGCGGTGTGCCGGGAACCAGACGTCCCGCCTCACCCAGTGCTGCAAAATCACGTTTGTCAGCCGGTGCTGCCACCAGATCCAGCAGCTTTGCTGTGCTGTCAGGCATGAATGGCTGCAACAGAAGCGCAATCTGGCGCACGACTTCCGCCGTTACGTAAAGCACAGTGCCCATACGTTCCGGATCGGTCTTCTTCAGTGCCCATGGCTCCTGACCGGCAAAATAACGGTCGGTTTCAGACACAACGGCAATGATCGCGGCCAGTGCCTTGTGGATCATCTGCTTGCCCATTTCGTCGCGGCAGATTTCGAGCAGCGCATCGGCAGAAGCCAGCATCGCCTTGTCTTCATCGGTGTAAGCGCCCGGTGCCGGGATCTTGCCATCGCAGTTCTTGACAATCATCGACAGCGAACGGCTGGCGAGGTTGCCAACGCCATTGGCAAGGTCGGCATTGATACGGATGCCAATGCCTTCTTCGCTGTAGCTGCCGTCCTGGCCGAAGGAGACTTCGCGCAGGAAGAAATACCGCACCTGATCAAGGCCGAAATGGTTCACCAGATTGACCGGATCAACCACGTTGCCGAGCGACTTCGACATCTTCTCGCCCTTGTTGAGCAGGAAGCCGTGGGCAAAGACGCGCTTTGGCAGCGGCAGACCGGCGCTCATCAGGAATGCAGGCCAGTAAACGGCGTGGAAACGAATGATGTCCTTGCCGATGATATGCACGTCGGCTGGCCAGTACTTGGCGCGTGGGCCATCCTTGTCTTCGATGTAACCGGTGGCGGTAATGTAGTTGGTCAGCGCATCCACCCACACATACATGACGTGTGCAGGATCATTCGGCACCTTGATGCCCCAGTCAAAGGTGGTGCGCGACACCGAGAGGTCACGAAGGCCAGACTTGACGAAGGAGATCACTTCATTGCGACGCTCAGCCGGGCCGATGAAGTCTGGGTTTTCTTCGTAAAGCTTCAGCAGCTTGTCCTGGTATTCGGACAGCTTGAAGAAATAGCTTTCTTCTTGCACCCACTCCACCGGCGTGCCCTGCGGCCCGTAACGTACGCCATCGGCGCGCACTTCGGTTTCGTCTTCGCCGTAATAGGCTTCGTCACGCACCGAATACCAGCCGGCATAGCTGTCCTTGTAGATGTCGCCATTGTCGGCCATCAGGTTCCAGATATTGCGCGATGTCTCGTGGTGACGCTCTTCGGTGGTGCGGATGAAATCGTCATTGGACGCGTTCAGCAGCTTGCCCATGTCACGGAACTGGTCGGAATTGCGCTGCGCCAGTGCTTCCGGCGTAATGCCCTCTGCCTTGGCGGTCTGCTGCATCTTCTGGCCATGCTCGTCGGTTCCGGTCAGAAAGAACACATCACGACCGTCCAGACGCTGGAAACGCGCCATGGCATCGGTTGCGATCAGCTCATAGGCGTGGCCGATGTGCGGCTTGCCATTGGGGTAAGAAATCGCGGTGGTGATATAAAAAGGTGTCTTGTCTGTCATGACGGCTATCAGCTTTACACTATGTTTCCTAGGTAAACCGCTCATAGCCTATTGTTCGCACAAGCGAAACACCAACTTGGACGCGACGGGGCTTTTTATCTGACGTGAGATGACGTGAACCAGCGCACAGTCAGCGCTGCATTTCCTCGAGAATGGAAAGCACAGTCTGCTTGCGGTCAAGGTTATAGGCCTGCGCAATGGTAATGCGTTCACCGATCGAGGATGACAGCCGGGCGTGATAGTCGGCCGTGTGCAGATCACCGGCCAGCGCTGCTGCCTTGGCGCGAGCAATCAGTTCTTCGCTGGCATAATCCATAAAGAAGCTCAAAACCGTGTCGCTGTCTTTCTGCGACAGCACATCGGCCAGCTTGTGCATAGATTTTCTGGCCGCAGGGCCAGTATTGCTCATGATCGCGCCAAAGGCCTCGATTATGTCGGCGCCGCCGTAATTGAGCAGCTTCAGCGCTTGCGCAACGCTGCCACGCGCCGCCGTCAACAGCTCGGTCTTCTTGTCATCAGGCACACCAACGCCAAGATTGGCCAAAGAGCGTTCCAGGTTACCGTCATCAAGCGGGTTGAGTTTCAAAGGCAGGCAGCGCGAACGGATGGTTGGCAGCAACTTGCCCGGCGCATGCGACAGCACCAGAAACATCGCCCGTTTCGGCGGTTCTTCCAGTATCTTCAAAATAGCATTGGCAGCGTTGCGGTTCAGGTCGTCGGCGGGATCGATGATCACGATACGCCAGCTGCCGGTGCCCGAGGTCTGCGAGAAGAAATGCCCGGCACGGCGCACTTCGTCGACGGTGATGGCAGACTTCACCCGGCCGGTCTTTTCATCGACCGGACGCGACAGGTGAAGCAGGTTATGGGACGCACCGGACATGATCTGACGGCTGACGGCACTGTCGGGCACGGGATCGGCAATCACCTCAGGTGCGCTGGCCGGATCAGGATAGGACAGAATATGGTTGGCAAACCGGAAGGCAAGCGTTGCCTTGCCAATGCCTTCCGGTCCCTCGACCAGAATGGCATGGTGGCCTTTGCCAGAGCGGTAGGAAGTTGCCAGAAACTGTTCAGCCTCGGCATGTCCGAAAAGCTTCGTGTTCTGCGCCGGTGGAATGGCACCTTCGAGAACGCCGGGAATGTCGCTCATTTCGATGCCTGCTTCTGCGCAGCTGGTGTGTTCAGCAAGGGCTCAACCATCGCCCATACATCTTCCGCTACCTGTTCCAGCGGCTGGTCGGCATTGATCACCCGGCAACGACGCGGATCGGCAAGCGCAATATCCAGATAGGCTTCGCGGCGCTTTTCATGCGTCTCGATCTCTTCCTTCTCGAAACGATCAGGCACCGCGCCATCGTCGGCACGTTTACGTGCACGTGCAAGGCCTGCCGCAGCGGGAATATCGAAAATCAGGGTCACGTCGGGCATAAAGCCGTTGACCGCAATACGCTGTAATGTCTCGATAAAGTCCGGTTCAAGATTGCCTGTTGTGCCCTGGTAGACACGCGACGAATCCAGAAAACGGTCGCAAAGAACGACCGTGCCTTTTTCAAGCGCCGGGCGAATAACCTCTTCCACATGGTCGTTGCGCGCAGCAGCAAACAGGATTGCCTCCATGCGCACGCCGAAGGATTCCGCAGCGCCGGACAACAACACATGGCGCACGGCTTCTGCACCGGTCGAGCCGCCCGGCTCGCGGGTGATGATAACGTCCAGGTCGCGCTCACGCAGTTGCTCTGCCAGCATGCGAATCTGCGTGGATTTTCCGGCGCCCTCGCCACCTTCAAAGGTTATGAACAATCCACGTTTATCGGACAATTTCAGCATTCCCGTTTGCTTGATCGGCAAATCATCAATTTTCAAGCATAGTTGAATATTCGGTGGGCGACCAGTCGCAACACCCGTGTTGTTATAACCAGAAGAACAGAAGCTCCATAAGCGCATCTCCGGCGTTTTGCGAAAGAGTACCCTTTTCCACAGACGCGGTTGTGACCAACGGAACCTCGCGAAGCAACCTGTCACCGGCAAAAATCTGCAAGGTACCGACCGTAAAACCGGGTTCCACCGGCGCGTTGAGCGGCCAGTGGTAGACAATATTGCCAGTCAGACGGTCCGGATTGCTGATCGGCACGACAATATTGACCGGCTCTGCCACCGCAACATCGATCGACGACTGCGTACCACCATAAACGCTGACGGCACCCACCGTCTCGCCCTTGGTGTAGAGCGTGCGTTTCTGAAAACTCGTCAGGCCCCATTCCACCACACGGCGGGTTTCATCAAACCGCACCTTGTCATCGGGCAGGCCGGCCATGCCAAGATAGATGCGGCGGCCGTCACGCTCGGCAGAGGCAACAACCGCAAAACCATTGGCCTGATCGAAACCAAGCCCCAACCCATCAATGCCCGGTGCAGCGCCTAGAACCGTGTTCTTGTTGCGCTGGTAGATCTTGTTCCACTCGAAATCCGGCTTGCTGAACAGGCTGTAAAAGGCCGGATAGGTCTGGTGCAGGTGCTGCGCCAGTACCACCATATCCTTGACCGTGGTCTTGTTGCCAGGGTCCGGCAGGCCAGTGGAGTTGGTGAACGCGCTGTGTTCCAGCCCCAGCTCAACCCCGCGCTCGGTCATGCGTTTTGCAAAATTGGCGTCAGAGCCGCTCATGCCTTCTGCCAGAATGATGCAGGCATCATTGGCATTCTGCACGATGATACCGGTCAGCAGGTCCTTGACGGGGATTTGGGATTTCAACGCCGCAAACATCGTGGAGGTGCGCGATGGCGCGCCACCGGTACGCCAGGCATATTCCGATACGGCATAGGTCTGTGTGGGGCTAAGTTCGCCCTTCACCACCGCATCCAGCACCAGATCAACGGTCATCAGTTTGGAAAGCGAGGCAGGCGGAAACACCTCCTCCTCATTTTGCGACAAAAGCACCGTGCCGGTTTCGGCATCAATGACATAGGCCTGTTTTGCCTTGACCGTAAAGGCGGCCGTCTGGGCATGCGCCACCACAGGCTCAACAACCGCACCTGTTACCAGAACGGCCAAAAGACAAAGGGAATGGAGTGTGGTCTTACGCATGAAAGGCCCGAATCGTCGTCTCATTTTTGCGATGATACGCATTGAACCCTGTCTGGCGGTTAAAGCGTACCGCCAGATCAATGACCCGTGAACAGATTTTACTGTCTGGCCTGCTTCTTTTTCACGAAGCTGAGAATGGACTGCTCTGTCAACTCGCCACGATCGCCCGTCAAAACCTGCTGGAACACGGCTTCGGTCTTGGAGGTCGTGTCATTGTCGGCAGAATAGGCAGCGGCATATTTGGCCGATGGCAGTCTCAGATAGTTGCTATCCGGACGCTGCTGCACGAAGGGGCCAAATTCCGGCAGAACCATAAACTGCTCATAACCCTGCTGCGGCTGCGCGGCAGGCGCTGCATTGGCAAACGGTGTCGGCGCCTGCAGCGTATGGCTTGGCGTGTTGCCAACCATGGCCGTCTGCGCGGAGGAGGAATAAGACGGATTGAAGGATGGCACCGGAATATTATCCCGTGAGGCGGACGCCACCATCACACCGGTTGCGATCTGCCCTTCCGGGTTCACAATCGGGCTGCGAGACCCCTTCGGAGAGTAGGATGCCATCAGATACGGCATGTCATGGCCGTCCATGCGGGCGCGGCCAACATATTGTACGCGCACATTGGCGGTGCCGGTGCGCTTCATGTCGAGCATCTCAGCAGTCTTGCTCGATACGTCGATGATGCGGCCTTCGTGGTATGGCCCTCGGTCATTGACGCGAACAATGACCGAGGAGCCGTTTTCCAGATTGGTAACGCGGGCATAGCTGGGCAGTGGAAATGTCGGGTGCGCACCCGAGAGATGATCAGAATCGTAAACTTCGCCATTTGCCGTCAGGCGACCGTGGAAGGCAGAGCCATACCACGAGGCCAGACCACTCTTGTCATAGCTGGCATCTTCCTTCGGGAAGTACCGGCGGCCTTTCACTGTATATGCGTTACCGACCATGAAGCGCCCACCCCCTTTGGGGATGTTTTTGCCCGTGGCCACGCGAGGACTTGCCTTCACGCCATATTCGGATTCGGAGAAGTATTCCTTGCTCCGTGTTTTCTTCTTAGGCTCGGATGTTGTTGAACAGGATGCCGTCGCCACACACAAAGCTGCGACCGCGAAAAATCTTGCGCTCAATCCGAATTTATTGCCGTCAAAAGTCAAAACTACGCCCCATCCTGCTGTCTGGCCAGCTTCCACACTGGCCGCGATGCTTGATGGTATTGACCTGCCACCAAGCGTCTAACAGATGCTTAATCTTGTGGACAACATGGCGAAAATGCGAGTCCTGATGCCTTTTTCGGTAAAATTGTATTGGTTATGGTTAGCAACCGGTTAACGCAGGCCGGTTGAACGGCCTGCCGTTACGTCAGATCGGGTCAATATCACCCTTGGCCCACATCTCCTGCGTTTCCGCATAAAAGTCCTCAAAACGCCCCTCTTCGATGGACTTGCGGATGCCCTGCATCAGTTCCTGATAGTAGGCAAGGTTGTGCCAGGACAACAGCATGCCGCCCAGTGCCTCGTTGGAACGGGCAAGGTGATGCAGGTAAGCGCGCGAATAATCACGCGACGCCGGGCAGTTGGACTGTTCGTCCAGCGGGCGCATGTCTTCGGCATGGCGGGCGTTGCGAATATTGACGCGGCCACGGCGGGTAAAGGCCAGACCATGACGGCCCGAACGGGTCGGCATCACGCAGTCGAACATGTCGATACCGCGTGCCACAGACTTGAGGATATCGTCAGGTGTACCAACGCCCATCAGGTAACGTGGCTTTTCGCTTGGCAGTACCGGCAAGGTGGTGTCGAGCATGCGCAGCATCACTTCCTGCGGCTCACCCACGGCCAGACCGCCAACCGCATAACCCTTGAGGTCAAGCTGCTTCAGGCCTTCGGCCGAACGGATACGCAGTTCAGGAACATCACCGCCCTGCACGATACCGAACATCGCCTTGCCTGGTTGTTCGCCAAACGCCACGCGGCAACGTTCTGCCCAGCGCAGCGACATTTCCATGGCGCGCTCGATTTCACGCCGCTCGGCAGGCAGCGCCACGCATTCATCCAGCTGCATCTGGATATCGGAACCCAGAAGACCCTGAATTTCGATCGACCGTTCCGGCGACATGTGGTGCAAGCTGCCATCGATATGGCTCTTGAAGGTCACGCCCTGCTCGTCCAGCTTGCGCAGGCCAGACAGCGACATCACCTGAAAACCGCCACTGTCGGTCAGGATCGGGTGTTTCCAGCGGATCAGCTCATGCAGACCGCCAAGGCGCGCAACGCGCTCCGGGCCCGGACGCAGCATCAGGTGATAGGTGTTGCCAAGAATGATGTCGGCGCCGAGATCACGGACCTGATCGAGATACATGGCCTTGACGGTACCGACAGTACCGACGGGCATGAAGGCTGGCGTGCGAATAACGCCGCGTGGCATGGCCACTTCGCCAAGACGGGCGCCAGCGCTGGTGGCCTTGAGGGTGAACGTAAATTTGTCGTGCATCAGTTTTTCCGAAAAAGCAGGCTGGAATCGCCGTAGGAATAGAAACGGTAGCCGGTTGAAATGGCGTGCGTGTAGGCACGGCTCATCGTTTCCAGGCCACTGAATGCTGAGACCAGCATGAACAGTGTGGACCGCGGCAAATGGAAGTTTGTCATCAGCACATCAACCGCCTTGAAGCGGTAACCGGGCGTGATGAAAATATCGGTGGAACCGGACCATGGCTGAATGGCGCCACTGCCGTCGGCTGCACTTTCAATCAGGCGAAGCGACGTCGTGCCAACGCAAATGATGCGCCCGCCCCGTGCCTTCACCGCATTAAGCTTGGCAGCCGTTTCCTCAGAGACATAACCAACCTCATGGTGCATGCGGTGGTCATTGGTATCGTCGGCCTTGACGGGCAGAAAGGTGCCGGCGCCGACATGCAGCGTCACGAAGTGGCGCTCGATACCGGCCTTGTCCAGCGCCTCAAACAGCTCTGGCGTAAAATGCAGACCGGCGGTCGGGGCGGCAACCGCACCTTTTTCACGCGCATAAATGGTCTGGTAATCGGTCTGGTCCTGCTCATCTTCAGGACGCTTGGCCGCAATATAGGGCGGCAATGGAATATGGCCGACTGACGCAATCGCCTCATCGAGAGCCGGACCGGAAAAATCGAACAGCAGGGTGATTTCACCCTCCTCGCCCTTTTCCTCGACGGTCGCATCCAGCGTGCCAATCAGGCAGGCCTCACCATGCCCACCACTATGCCCACCACTGGCACCCGTACCGAAACGGATGCGGTCTCCGGCCTTGATTCGTTTGCCGGGTTTGGCAAAGGCTTTCCAGCGCGAGGCACCAACCCGCATGTGTAGCGTCGCAGAAACAGGCGTTTCCGGCGCACCTTCGCGCAGGCGTACACCTTCAAGCTGGGCTGGAATAACGCGCGTGTCGTTAAACACCAGCGCATCACCCGGCTTCAGAAACGTTGGCAGGTCAATGACGCTGTGGTCAGACAATTCTGTCGCCAAGGCCCCAGTGTTCGGATCAACCACCAGCAGGCGTGCGCTATGGCGCGGATTGGCCGGGCGCAGCGCAATATTTTCGTCTGGCAGGTCGAAATCGAACAGGTCTACACGCATTTCAAGACTCTCAAAAAAATATCAAAACCCGCCCCGCAATCTGGTGTGGGGCGGGTGAATACGATGACAGGGCCAGTCATTCTCGCCGTCATCCTCGGGCTTGACCCGAGGATCTAATGAACCACAACATCAGAAGTGGTTGGATCCTCGGGTCAAGCCCGAGGATGACGACAGAGAGGCTTGATGCCTGTGTCAGTCGACCAAAACCCGCTCCGCATGTCTGCGAAGCGGGTTCTGCTGTTAAAATCGCAAATCAGGCTTCGGAAGCCAGACGGATCGAAACGATGGAATCAGGATCGCGAACAGGTTCGCCGCGCTTGATCTTGTCGACAACTTCCATGCCTTCAATAACCTGGCCCCAGACCGTGTACTGCTTGTTCAGCCAGGGAGCGTCGGTGAAGCAGATGAAGAACTGCGAGTTGGCGGAGTTCGGGTTCTGCGAACGGGCCATCGAGCAGGTGCCGCGAATGTGCGAGGTTGCCGAAAACTCGGCCTTCAGGTCCGGCTTGTCGGAACCGCCCATGCCAGCGCGGGCCGGGTTGAAGTTTTCAGAACCCTGCTTGCCGAACTGCACGTCGCCGGTCTGCGCCATGAAGTCTTCGATAACGCGGTGGAAAACAACGCCGTCATAGGCCTTTTCCGCAGTCAGTTCCTTGATGCGCGCAACGTGACCAGGGGCAACTTCGGGAAGAAGCTGGATAACAACCTTACCCTTGGTGGTTTCCATGATCAGGGTGTTCTGCGGATCTTTGATCTCGGCCATTTTTATCTCCTTCAATCGGGCTTTCTAGCCCTGTTTCAGTTTTTGCCGACAGTGACTTTAATCATTCTGTCCGGGTCGGAAACTTCGCCGTTACCGCCTTCGCCGCGCTTGATCTTGTCAACCGCTTCCATGCCGGAAACGACCTTGCCAACCACGGTGTACTGGCCGTTCAGGAACGAGCCCTGATCGAACATGATGAAGAACTGCGAGTTGGCGGAGTTCGGGTTTTGCGAACGGGCCATGCCAACCGTGCCACGCTCAAACGGTGTCTTTGAAAATTCTGCAGGAATATCCGGCAGCTTGGAACCGCCTGTGCCTGCGCGACGGGCGTTAAAGCCGTTTTCCATATCGCCAAATTCCACGTCGCCAGTCTGCGCCATGAAACCGTCGATCACACGGTGAAATGCAACATTGTCATATTCACCGGCCTTGGCCAGTTCCTTGATCTGCGCAACGTGCTTTGGTGCAACTTCCGGCATAAGCTGGATAACCACCGGACCATCCTTCAGCTGAATGGTCAGGAAGTCGTCGTCGGCAGCCACCGCGTTGGTGATGGCCGCGCCAAGAAAGAGTGCGCCAGCAAGGGCAAGGTGAAGCAATTTCATATCAAGCTCCGGAATTCATTAATGTGAACCAGGTCAACTCTGGCGTTTGAATTTACCACTCAGCGCATCAAGCACTGCGGTCGGTACAAAGGCAGAAACATTGCCTCCCATGGCAGCGATCTGGCGAACCAATGTGGCGGTAATGGGTCGTGATGCGCTTCCGGCCGGAATGAACACGGTCTGTATATCCGGAGCCATCTGCCTGTTCATGCCAGCCATCTGCATTTCATAATCAAGGTCGGTACCATCGCGCAGACCGCGCAGCAAAATGCTGGCGCCGTGCTTGCGGGCGGCATCCACCACCAGATTATCAAAGGAGACGACTGAAATACGGTGTGCGGCATCAGGCAGCGCCTGAACAAGCGAATCCTTGATCAGCCCTGCCCGTTCATCGAACGAAAAAAGCGGTGTTTTGCCGGGATGGATGCCAACGGCCACGATGACGCTGGATGCAATATTCAGCGACTGGACGAGTACATCCAGATGTCCATTGGTCATCGGGTCAAAAGACCCAGGGTAAAAAGCAACCGTCATTTCGCTCTCAAGCCAGTACGATGTCGCCGCCTTTTGTCATGGACAGCAGCGCATCGCAAGAGTTTTGCCGTTTCTTGCAACCATACACGCGGTTGCGACGCCATATTTGGGGCATCCCGCACAAAGCCGCAACCTGTGACGCCGCACTTACCCGACAAAGCAGACAAAATTTCTATGTCCTACAGACATCTGAGGATAGCCCGTTGCCGTTTTCAGACACCTGCTGAAGGCCGGCCAACATGGATCCAGACGCCACTCTACCCACCAACCTGCAACAATGCGCCATCCAGAAGCGCACGCACCTCATCGAGGACATCGTCGCGCGTCACATCAACATGCGTGATCTGGGACGCCGCGTCGGAAAAGCGATAAAACTCATATTGGTTTTCATTCACCTCGATCTCGCAGGTAGATTCGGTCGAACTCCAGCAAAGACGAATGTTAGGCCAATACCCAAGACAGACCTTATCGGGCACAGGATATCGATCAGAGGCAAAACGGATCAGCACACGTGTATTTTCAAATGTGTCTCGTTGAATGTCGGACTTGGCGGCCACGAGCTCATGAACCGCCGATTCAACATCAGCCCATGAGGCAAAGACTTTTGGCAACGTTTTGATGTCGTTTCCGCCGACCGCGTCAATCATTCCCAATCCTTAATGCAAAAGCTTTGGAACTAAAACCAGTTCTGGAACTTGTTGCAGTGACCACATGACAATTACACGTCTTACCTGTCAGCACCCCATGCTGAACGGCACATGAATGCATCATTCAGGGCCGTTTCAGCGCTGCTCCTCTAGACCTGTCTTCGGGCTAGACGTTGTCGAAAGACATCAGGGGTAAAGGGATTACGTAACGTGATTATCGTGTTGGTTTTGGGTGCCATTGCCGTTTCGTTTGCCGTTGAATACGCGCTCTACGGTGAACGATTTTAAGGCAGGCCTCCGAGAAAGATGAACGCCAGATGAACGGACCATTCAAGGAAGCTTCAGAGGCGGGATGCTAATCGATTTTTATGATGGCGCGAACAACGCGACAATGATGGGCAAAATGACCCACTCGAGGAAGGAATAAACATATGTTTATCAAGGGAAAACAGTCAACTTCGACCAAGATTGGTGCGATCAGCACAGCCTGGATGGTTCTGGTGTTTACCATGTTGGCCACCACATTTACCCTTTATGAACAACAAATCGAAAAACAGGGTCCTGAATTCCCGCAGGTTTCCTCCCGTTATCAATATATGAACTACTACTGAGGTAGGCGAGGAACATCGCCAAGCCTTTGTGGAGTACCCGGCTATGTTCGTTATCCTTACAGCACTTGCAGCATTGATAAGTTTGATGTTCATGGCCTCGTTTATTACCGCCCTGACAGAACTGAAGCGTGAACATGAAGAGGTTCGCGCCGTTCTGGAGCGCAACAAGCCATTTTAAGTTTGATCGACGCGAATCTGATCGCTTAGACGATGAAACATAGGCTGATATAATTGGCCTCACGGCAAAGTTTTCGCCGCCCTCGCCCAACCGCGACGGGCGGCTTTTCATTGCCCGGTGAATAGCGCTTGCCAGCATGGCCAAAGCCGCTTTGATACATGCGAAATCAACGTTCAGCATCAAGATAAGATCATTGTGAATTCATTCACATTATTCTCTCGCGCATTTAGCCTTCAAATTCCTCAAGGATTGTTCTAAGGAACCCGCAACAATCAACTCGTGGCTATGCCAGAGTGAAAAGACGAGGTTTGCCTGACGATGCTCGATTCCCTGCGAAATGCTTCCAAAACGATGGCCGCAAAACTGCTGCTTTTGCTTCTTGTGGTTTCCTTCGGTGTGTGGGGTGTTTCGGCCTCGCTGGTTACATCAGCCTCGAACTCGGTGGTGACGGTTGGCGATCAGACGGTTTCGCCAAATGATTTCCGCCTTGCCTACCAGCGCCAGATCTCGGATCTGAGCCGCCAGTTTGGCACGCGGTTGACGACCGAACAGGCCAAGGCCTTCGGTATTGATCGCCAGGTGTTTAGCCAGCTTGCAGCCGGTGCAGCCCTCGACCAGCTTTCCGAAGACATGAACCTGGGTCTGTCTGAAGATCGTTTGGCCTCGCTGATCGCCGAAGACCCGGCATTCCGCTCGGTAAACGGCCAGTTTGACCGTAACCTGTTCAGTGAGCGTCTGCGCAACTCCGGTCTGCGCGAAGACGATTACATCCAGGAAAGAAGCAAGGTCGCTGTTCGCAGCCAGATCGTCGACGCCGTATCTGATGGCTTTACCCCACCAAAAGTGCTGGTCGATGCGCTCAAGCAGTACCGCAATGAACGTCGCTCGATCGATTACATCATTCTGTCCAACGCCAATATCGACCCGGTCAAGGCACCGGCTGACGATGTATTGGCTGCATGGTTTGAAGGTGTGAAGAACCGTTACCGCGCGCCGGAATACCGCAAGTTCTCCTACGTCAAGCTGGAACCGTCGGATATCGCCGATGCATCCGCTGTTACCGAAGCGCAGATCGATGAGTACTATAACGGCCATAAGGACAGCTTCCGCACCGCCGGCCGCCGCACCATCGAACAGGTCGTGTTCCCGAATCGCGAAATGGCAGATGCCGCTGCAACGCAGCTGCGCGAAGGCACCACCACCTTCGATCAGGTCGTAAAGGATCAGGGCAAGACACCAAACGACGTGATGCTCGGCGAGTTCACGAAGGACACCATGCCTGACCAGTCGATTGCTGCCGACGCTTTTGCTGTCCAGAAGGACGGCGGCGCCACCGGTGCACTCAGCGGCGCATTCGGCCCTGTTATCCTGCGCGTATCCGGCATCAAGCCTGAAACCGTCAAGACACTCGACGAATCCCGCGAGCAGATCAGAACCGAACTGGCAACGGCCGCAGCCGTAGACCAGATCAACAGCGTTCATGACCGTTATGAAGACCTGCGCGCTTCCGGTTCCTCGCTGGCCGACGCTGCAAACCAGCTGAACCTCAAGGCAGTTACCGTTGCTGCCGTCGACACAACAGGTCTTGACGACAAGGGTGATGCTGTCAAGGACCTGCCGGCACCTTCGCTGGTGACCGAAGTGTTCAAGACCGAGCCTGGCGCAGAATCACTGCCAATCAACCTTGGCCGTGAAGGGTATGTCTGGTTCGACGTTGAGCAGATCATCCCTGAGCGTGACCGCACATTGGCTGAAGTTCGTGAAGACGCACAGGCTGACTGGACTGCCGAACAGCAGAAGGCAGCACTGGCCACCAGGGCAGACGAGCTGAAAGCCCGCCTTGAAAAGGGTGAGACACTGGCAGCCATTGCCGACGATCTCGGTATTGTCGTCGAAAACAAGACTGGCCTGAAGCGCAACAGCGAAGACGCCGTTCTTGGTGCCCAGGCTGTGACTGCAGCCTTCTCCGGCCCGGTTGGCGCCACTGCCAGCACACCGGGTGCCGATGGAGAATCCCGCATTCTGTTGCAGGTTACAGCCGTTGATGCAGACGCCCTGCCCGACGCACTCAACAATGACGACCAGCAGCTGACTGCCATGGCGCAGGCCGCTGGCGACGATATCCTGGATCAGATGGTCAACCGTCTGCAGTCCGATTATGGTGTGACGATCAACCAGGCCGCAGCCGATCAGGCAATGGTTGGTTTTTGATCCCGGAGGGAGCATTTTGAAATGGCTGAGTTGAAACCGCTTATCGCAAAGGTGGCAAACGGCGAAAGCCTGACAAAGGAAGAGTCTCGAAGCGCATTCGATATTCTGATGTCCGGTGAAGCCACCCCTTCCCAGATAGGCGGTTTCCTGATGGCGCTTCGGGTGCGCGGCGAAACGGTTGATGAAATCGTCGGCGCCGTGTCATCGATGCGCTCCAGAATGCTCACCGTCAGAGCGCCTGAAACGGCCGTTGATATTGTTGGCACCGGTGGCGATGGCATCGGTACCTATAACATCTCCACCCTGGCAGCGCTGATCGTTGCCGGTGCAGGCGTGACCGTTGCCAAACATGGCAACCGCGCACTCAGCTCCAAGTCCGGCACAGCCGATGCGTTGTCCAATCTCGGCGTCAAGCTGGATAACGGCCCGCAGCAGATCGAAAACTGCATTGCCAATGCCAATATCGGTTTCATGTTTGCCCAGATGCACCACAGTTCGATGCGCCATGTTGGCCCATCACGCGTCGAGCTTGGCACACGTACGATTTTCAACCTGCTCGGCCCGCTGTCCAATCCGGCTGGCGTGAAAAAGCAGCTGCTTGGCGTCTTTGCGCACAAGTGGGTGGTGCCGCTGGCTGAAGTGCTGCGCGATCTCGGCTCCGAACATATCTGGGTCGTCTACGGCGACGGCATGGACGAAATCACCACCACGGGCACAACCCATGTTGCCGCCCTTGAAGATGGCAAGATCAGAACCTTCGAACTGACGCCCAAAGATTTTGGTGTGCCGGTTGCACAAATGGACGATTTGAAGGGCGGAGACGGCCTCGTCAACGCCGCAGCCCTGCGCGATGTTCTGTCGGGCAAACGCAATGCCTACCGCGATATCGCGCTGTGCAATGCCGCTGCAGCACTGGTCATTTCTGGCAAGGCCGGCACCATTGCCGACGGTATGCGCCTTGCCTCTGCCTCCCTTGACGATGGTAATGCGACACTGGCGCTTGAGCGGCTGGTCGCGGTATCGAACGAAGCGTAATATTTGCCCACGAAGGCCAGAGACAAGCCATGAGCGACATTCTGAAAAAGATCGAGCTGTACAAGCGTGAAGAAATCGCTGCGGCCAAGGCAAAAGTCTCTCTGGCCGATCTGCAGGCCATGGCTAAGGACCAGAGCGCACCGCGCGGGTTCTATAAGGCATTGCAGCAGAAACAGGCCGACGGCAAGTTCGGCCTGATTGCCGAGATCAAGAAGGCAAGCCCGTCCAAGGGTCTGATCCGCCCGGATTTTGATCCGCCGGCACTGGCCCGCGCCTATGAAGCCGGTGATGCTGCCTGTCTTTCCGTGCTTACCGACACACCAAGTTTTCAGGGTGCACCGGAGTTTCTGACAGCAGCACGCGAAGCCTGCGGCCTGCCGGCCCTGCGCAAGGATTTCATGTTCGAAACCTATCAGGTGCACGAAGCCCGCGCCTGGGGTGCCGATTGCATTCTGCTGATCATGGCATCGCTGTCCGATGATGAGGCAAAGCGCCTTGAAGACGAGGCCTTTGGCCTTGGCATGGATGTTCTGGTGGAAGTGCACGACGCCGAAGAAATGGAGCGCGCGTTGAAACTGGCCTCTCCGCTGGTTGGCATCAACAACCGCAACCTGCGCACCTTCGAAGTGACACTTGAAACAAGTGAAAAGCTGGCCGGCATGGTGCCTTCCGACCGTCTGCTGGTCGGTGAAAGCGGCATCTTCACCCATGAGGATTGCCTGCGCCTGCAAAAGG
The DNA here is from genome assembly GCF_014851585.1 of Agrobacterium sp. AGB01. Classification (GTDB taxonomy): domain Bacteria; phylum Pseudomonadota; class Alphaproteobacteria; order Rhizobiales; family Rhizobiaceae; genus Agrobacterium. The sequence continues at coordinate 66,405 of NZ_JACVAB010000008.1, read as the reverse complement.
TCGGCATCAGCACCTTCCTCGTCGGCGAAAGCCTGATGCGCAAGGACGACGTGACCGCAGCAACCCACACATTGCTGACCGGACAGGCAAATATACAGGCCGCAGAATAAGGGGTATCCCTCGTGAACGCAGGTGACAAACTCTCCCATATCAGCGCTTCCGGCGAGGCGCATATGGTTGATGTCGGTGACAAGAACGAAACCGTTCGTGTTGCCAGCGCCGAGGGTTATGTGCGCATGCAGCCGGAGACCCTGCGCATCATCCGCGAGGGTGATTCCAAGAAGGGCGATGTCATTGGCACCGCCCGCATTGCCGGCATCATGGCCGCCAAACAGACGTCCAATCTCATTCCCCTGTGTCATCCGCTGATGCTGAGCAAGGTTTCCGTCGACATTACCGAAGACGATGACCTGCCAGGCCTGCGCGTGCGCGCCACCGTAAAACTGACCGGCAAGACCGGCGTTGAAATGGAGGCGCTGACCGCCGTGTCAGTGACTTGCCTTACCATTTACGACATGGCCAAGGCGGTTGATAAGGCCATGGAAATTGGCGGCATTGTCGTGTCTGAAAAGACCGGCGGAAAATCCGGGGACTATAAACGTCAGGAGAACTAGACGTGTCATTGCTGCCAGTAGAAGACGCTTTGGACCGATTGCTGTCGCGCGCAAAGCCTGTCCTTGAAACGGAATCGGTGCTGCTGGCCTCTGCTGATGGACGTATTCTCGGTGAAGATGTCACTGCCCGGCTGACCCAGCCTCCGTTCAATTCCTCCGCCATGGATGGTTATGCGCTGCGGGCCGAAGACGCGCCTCAACTCGGTTCGGTCCTGACCGTCATCGGCACGGCGTCGGCTGGTCACGCCTTTGACGGCACGGTAGGCAAGGGTGAGGCGGTGCGGATCTTCACCGGCGCACCGGTGCCTGAAGGCGCCGACACCATTCTCATTCAGGAAGATGCCGACCTGCTGGATCACAATCAGATCCGCAGCACGTTCGAAGTGGTCAGGGATCGCCATATCCGCCCCAAGGGGCAGGACTTCATGGAAGGCGAAGTGGTTCTTCAAAAAGACCGGCTGCTGTCCTTTGCCGATGTGACGGTTGCCGCTGGCATGAACCATGCGGAACTGCGTGTTTATCGCAAGCCGCTGGTTGCCCTTCTTGCCACTGGCGACGAATTGGTGCAGCCTGGCAGCGTGCCAAAGAGCGACCAGATCATTGCCTCCAACACCTTTGGTGTGGCGGCTATTGCCCGCAATGCCGGTGCAGAGGTGCTGGATCTCGGCATTATCAGCGACGACAAGGAATTGATCGGCAAAGCCATCGAGCGCGCCATAACCGCCAAGGCCGACGTGCTGGTGACACTGGGCGGTGCATCGGTCGGTGACCATGATCTGGTGCAGGCCAGCCTCAAGGCCAAGGGCATGGAGCTGGATTTCTGGCGCATTGCCATGCGCCCCGGCAAACCGCTGATGGTCGGCGCCATCGACACCATGCAGGTGCTTGGCCTCCCCGGAAACCCGGTTGCCAGCCTGGTATGCAGCCTGCTGTTTCTGGAGCCGCTGGTTCATAAATTGGCGCGCACGCCTTTGCGCCGTCGCGAGGTTCAGGCCGTAACCGAAACCGACCTTAAGGCCAATGACCACAGGCAGGACTACGTGCGCGCCACTCTGACCATCTGTGATGATGGTACGCTGGTGGCAAAAAGTTTCGACAAGCAGGATTCATCGATGATGAAGACGCTGGCCAATTCCCACGCCCTGATTGTGCGCCCGCCCAATGCCCCGCCCTTGAAGGCCGGAGACCCCTGCCCGATTATTCTGCTTCGCATCTAAATACCCCGTCCCTTTTGGCCCACCCTTCGGGTCACTCCTTTCGGAAGGACATTTCCATGGCTGAAACTGTTATCCCCGCACCCAAGCCGGTTACCTTGCCTGTTGCTGGAACGGCCAGCGTGTTCCCGGTGCGCCGCGTTTATTGCGTTGGCCGCAACTACGCCGACCACGCCATTGAAATGGGCCATGATCCGTCACGTGAGCCGCCGTTCTTTTTCCAGAAAAATGCCGATAACCTGCTGCCCGCAGGCCAGGACTTTCCCTATCCGTCACTGTCATCAAACGTGCATTACGAAGTAGAATTTGTCGTTGCGCTGAAAAAGGGCGGCGCAAACATTGCCGTTGAAGACGCGCTGGACTGCGTGTGGGGTTACGCTGTCGGTATCGACATGACGCGCCGTGACGTGCAGGACGTTGCCAAGAAGATGTCGCGCCCATGGGAAGCAGCCAAGGCCTTTGAAGCCTCTGCACCGATCTCGGCACTGGTTGCGGCAACTGACGCCGGCCACCTCGATCAGGGCGCGATCTGGCTTGATGTCAACGGCACACGCCGCCAGTCTGGTGATCTCAACCAGATGATCTGGAAAGTGCCTGAAATCATTGCCGAACTATCCAAGCTGTTTGTGCTTGCGCCCGGCGATGTCATCATGACCGGAACACCGGCCGGGGTTGGCGCAGTCGTTGCCGGTGACGTGATGGAATGTGGTGTTGATGGCATCGGCACACTGACCGTCAAGGTCGCCTGATCCGTCACGAAAACAGCCTACTCCCGAAACCGTGTCATGTTTCGGGAGATATGTGGGAGGAGAAACATCATGCCGATTTACCGCCTTGGCGACAACACACCAACGCTGCCGGACGCTGACCGTTACTGGGTAGCGCCGGATGCCAATGTCATTGGCTTGGTAACGCTGGGCGACGATGTTGGCATTTGGTTTGGCGCCACGCTGCGTGGTGATAACGAACCGATTACCGTCGGTGCCGAAACCAACATCCAGGAAGGCGTGATGGTCCATAGCGACCCCGGTTTTCCTGCCACCATCGGTGAAGGCTGTACCATCGGCCACCACGCCATCGTGCATGGCTGTACCATTGGCGACAACTCGCTGGTCGGCATGGGGGCGACTATTCTCAACGGTGCAAAGATCGGCAAGAACTGCCTTGTCGGCGCCAATGCGCTGATCACCGAAGGCAAGGAATTTCCTGACAATTCGCTGATTGTCGGTTCACCTGCCCGCGTCATACGCACACTGGACGATGATGCCGTTGCCGGGCTGAAACTGTCGGCACAGAAATATATCGGCAACTGGAAGCGGTTCGCAAAAGACCTGCACGAGATTTGAACGTTGTCAGGCCACCACAGCCATCAAAGGACGCGCTTGAACACGTCGTTCCTATAGGCCTGATCCTGAATACGGAAATCCGTGGTTCCGACCTTTTCAAACCCCTGTCTCAGGTAAAAGCCGATTGCCGGGGCATTTTCAGAGTTTGTCGTCAGCCATACAGAAGTGCTGCCGGACTGGCGCGCAAACGCCAGCCCCAGTTTCAGCAGCTGAAATCCGATACCCTTGCCGTGGTGACGCGGCTGCACATAGAGGGTTGATATCTCGGTTGTTGAGCAGTCGGCGATCGGTGCCACCTGCCCTTCGCTGACCCGGATAAATCCGTCCAGGCCGTCCTCGTTTTCCGACACCCATATATGTTCTTTCGGATTTTCCAGCAGCGCAAAAAACCGCGCGGCAGTAAATTCACTCAGCGCATAGTCGGCAAAAAACGCATTCACACCGCGCCTGATGTAGGTACCCAGCCAAACTTCGATCGAAATGGCCGCAAGAATGGCAGCGTCAGACGGGCGCGCTATCCGTATGGTCAATGCATCGCTCCTGCTTGCCTCAGGCCGCACAGGCCTCGCAAAGCCCACGAATTTCGATCGTGGTCTTTTCCGCCTTGAACTTCTGGCCGTTGACCCAGGTCTGCAGGCGATGGTCGATCTCATGGTCATGGAATTCGCTGACCTGACCACAGGAATTGCAAATGGCAAACGCAACGGTGCCATGGTGCGATGAACAGCAATCGGTCTGGGTGTGTGCACAGGCAACGAAGGCATTGAGGCTTTCCAGCCGGTGTACCAGCCCGAATTCCACAAGCTTTTCAAGCGCGCGGTATACCTGCAACGGCGCACGGAAACCATGGTCACGCAGCTTGTCCAGAATGTTGTAGGCACTGAGTGGCCCTTGCGAACCGGACAGCGTTTCAAACACAAGCGTCTGGTTTTTGGTCAGCGCTGGAGTAATCATGATGAACCTCCTTCATTCAATGGACGGGCATCGCGGTTTCTGCCGGGCGCCGGCAGCAGACTTAGAACAAAAAGAACCACCGCTGCAACCACGATTGACGGTCCGGACGGCGTATCAAAGTGAAGTGATCCAAACAGGCCGCCAATCACCGCCACCATGCCGATCAGGGCGGAAAAAATCGCCATCATTTCCGGTGTGGAGGAAAAGCGCCGTGCCGCCGCCGCCGGAATGATCAATAGTGACGTAATCAGCATGATACCGACAATCTTCATGGCAATGGCAATCACCAGCGCCATCAGCAGCATGAAAAACAGCTTGGTGCGCTCCGGCTTCAAACCTTCCGCTTCAGCCAGTTCTGCATTGACGGTAGAAGCAAGCAGCGGTTTCCACAGATAGATGATCGCGCAGATCACCAGAATGCCGCCGCCCCAGATCATCTGGATATCGCTTGTCGTGACCGCCAGAATGTCACCGAACAGGAAGGCAATGAGGTCGATACGCACCCATGTCATGAAGGCGACCAGCACCAGACCGAAGGCCAGCGCCGAATGCGAGAGAATGCCAAGCAGCGCGTCGGCGGACAGCGCCTGACGGCGCTGCAAGAACAGCAACAGCAGCGACACCAGAGTAGCGACGAAGAACACGCTGACAATCAGATTGAGTTCAAACATCAGTGAAAGTGCCACGCCCAGCAGTGCCGAATGCGCCATCGTATCGCCGAAATAGGCCATGCGCCGCCAGACGACAAAGCAGCCCAAAGGGCCGGTCATCAAGGCGATGCCGAGACCAGCCACGATTGCCCGGATAAAAAAGTCGTCAAACATGTTTGTGGCTCCCGTCAGTCTGCTGATGCTGATGGTCGTGGTTATGGGCATGACCTTCGCCACGACTATGGTCGTGATCGTGGTTTCCACAGCCGCAACCGTCGCCATGATCATGGGCATGGTCATGATCGGCGTGGTCATGCTCACCATGATGATGTCCGTCATCGGGATGGCAATGTTCGGTTATCGAACCGTCACTGTGCTGCACACGCCCATCAGGCAGATGGGTATGGTCGTGATGGTGGCTGTAAACCGCAAGCGTCTTGGCCGCAGCCGTGCCGAACAACCGCATATATTCCGGGCTCTGGCTAACCGCCTGTGGCGTGCCGGTGCAGCACACATGGCCGTTGAGACAAATCACCGTATCGGTTTCGGCCATCACCACATGCAGATCATGCGAAATCAGCAGAATGCCGCAGTTGGTTGTTTTCTTTATGTTTTTAATCAAGTCATACAGCGCGATCTCGCCAGCGAAATCCACCCCCTGCACAGGCTCGTCCAGCACCAGCAGGTCCGGCTTGCGGGCAATGGCACGCGCCAGCAGCGCACGCTGGAACTCCCCGCCCGAGAGATGCTGCACCTCGGCCCGCGACAGATGCAAAATGCCGGTCGCATCCAGCGCCCGGTCAATCTCCTTGGCAGGTAGATTGCCAGTCAGGGTAATCAGCCGCCGCACGGTCAATGGCATTGTCCAGTCAACGGACAGCTTTTGCGGCACGTAACCGATCTTCAGATCGCCATTGCGCTCCACCCGGCCTTCCGATGGTTTCAACACACCGATCGCCATTTTTGCCGTGGTGGATTTGCCAGACCCATTGGGGCCGATCAGCGTGACAATCTCCCCCCGTCCAACTGAAAAGCCGACATTGCGGACAAGCCAGCGATTGCCGCGATAAATGCCGGCACCATGAAGGCGCACCAGCCTGTTGTCGTTTTTGCCGGGGGTATGGAGCATTCGTTTTTTTTCCAAAGTCGTTGTTGCAGATGCTTATTGCATACGTTATAGCATCACATCAATATATGTAATAACATTACATCTGTCTGCAAGAGGTCCAACATGCGTTCAATCACTGCCCTGCTTTGCCTGTCTGCCAGCGTTTTCAGCTATTCCAGCGCCATGGCTGCCCCCAATGTCGTTGTGTCGATAAAGCCCATTCATTCGCTGGTCGCGGCGGTCATGGACGGTGTTGGCGAACCCAAACTCATCGTTGAAGGCGCAGCCTCCCCGCACACATATAGTCTGAAGCCATCCAACGCCAAGACGCTGCAAGACGCCGATGTGGTGTTCTGGGTTGGTCACGGTCTGGAAGCCTTCCTGGAAAAGCCGCTTGAGGCTTTGGCCACCAAGGCAACAGTCATTGAGCTGGAAGATGCCAAGGGTCTGGAAAAGTTGAAATTCCGTGAAGGCGGCGCTTTTGAAGCCCACGACCACGGTGATGAAGGCCACGGTGAGCATGCCCATGGTGATGAAGGCCACGACCATGCGCATGAAGAGGGTGAACACAAGGACGGCGAACACGCCCAAGAGGCCGAGGAAGGTCATGATCACGCCGGTCATGATCATGCTGGCCACGACCACGGCGAATATGACATGCATCTGTGGCTGGACCCGATGAATGCCAAGGCCATGGCCGCTGCCATTGAAACGACGCTTATTCAGGCAGACCCGTCCAATGCCGCCAAATATCAGGAAAACGCCAAGAAACTGATGGAGAACCTCGACAAGCTCGACACCGAGCTTGCTACGACGCTTGAACCGGTCAAGGACAAGCCATTTGTGGTGTTCCACGATGCCTACCAGTATTTCGAACACCGCTATAAGGTGCGTGTTGCCGGCTCCATCACCGTCAGCCCGGAAACCATGCCCGGTGCCGACCGCGTGCGCCAGATCCACGACAAAATCAAGAGCTTGAATGCGACCTGCGTGTTTGCAGAACCGCAGTTCGAACCAAAGCTGGTCAGGGTCGTGACCGAAGGCACTGACGCCAAGTCCGGAACGCTGGATCCGGAAGCAGCAACGTTCAAAGAAGGCCCTTCGCTTTATTTCGACCTGATGCGCGGCATCGCCACCTCGATCAAGGATTGCCTGTCTTAACGACGGCATCATCATCGGCCGGAAACGGTTCAGCGGCTTTCGGCCGATGATTGCAGATGCCAGGGCGCATACAGTCTCACCCGACCTTCGTCATCCTAGGGCTTGTCCCTAGGATCTAATCATATGGCGGTCTGGGTTGATCGTTTGGATCCTAGGGACAAGCCCTAGGATGACGCCGAGAGCTCCGAAGACGCAACAATCGACGTCTGCTCACTCAACACGCCCAATCATCTCCTCGCGCGCAACCCAATTGCCCATGTCGCATTTACGCAATCCAGCCCCTTGTGCCAAATTGAGAGGCATCAAGTTTCTCGCGTGGAAGATGCAGACAGCGGCAATCTGCCATTCATCAAATATCCTGAGTGTAAAACACAGGAAATGCCTGCAAAATGAACTCTCAAGGCGCGATTTTAATCTCGCCGTTGCCTATTTTGGATGCGTTGCATTTTGCCTGTATAATTTGGCCGCATAAAAATTAAAAATTGTCGCTCATTGGCGTGGTTTGCTATTATAATGTCGCAAACTGGATATCCAGTTCAAGGTTTCCAAGCAAGGAATTGTGCTTTCGCAACGGAGCATGGACACTATGAGCAAAATCGGCCCGAAAAAACGCTCGATAGTCTTTTTTCTCGTTCCTCAATTTACGATGCTGCCCTTCATGGGCGCAGTTGAGACATTGCGAATAGCCAACAGAATGCTGGGCTACGATGCCTATGAATGGCGACTGGCCTCCGCTGACGGGCTGAAGGTCCAGTCCTCCGCCGGTATCTCTCTTGATGTCGATACCTCGCTCGCCGACGAGCGTCGCAATCTGAGCGGTGACAAGCGCTCCAACATGGTCATCGTCTGTTCGGGCATCGATATAGAGCAGTATCACAACAAGTCCGTGAATGCCTGGCTGCGCGAAGCCTATAACCGCGGCATCTCGGTCGGCAGCCTCTGTACCGCCGCCCATATCCTGGCGCAGGCCGGCCTGCTGAATGGCAAGCGCTGCGCGATCCACTGGGAAAACCTGCCCGGCTTTTCGGAAAACTTTCCGCAGGTTGAGGTCTATGCCGACCTCTACGAGGTCGACAGCAACATCTACACCTGCGCCGGTGGCACGGCCTCGCTGGACATGATGCTGAACCTGATCGGACAGGATTTTGGCGACAACCTCGTCAACCGCGTCTGCGAACAGCAATTGACTGACCGGGTGCGCAACCCGCGTGACCGTCAGCGCCTGCCGCTGCGAGCCCGACTAGGCGTACAAAACAGCAAGGTGCTGTCGATCATCGAACTGATGGAAAGCAATCTGTCCGAACCGCTATCGCTGCTTGATATTGCCGATGGCGCTGATCTGTCCCGCCGTCAGGTGGAGCGACTGTTCCGGCAGGAAATGGGCCGCTCACCGGCCCGTTATTACCTTGAAATTCGCCTTGACCGGGCGCGCCATCTGCTGGTGCAGTCGGCCATGCCGGTGGTCGAGGTTGCCGTGGCCTGCGGTTTTGTCTCCGCATCGCATTTTTCCAAGTGTTATCGCGAAATCTACAATCGTTCACCGCAGCAGGAGCGTGCGGAACGCAAGATTGTGGTGTCATCGCTGCGCAAGGAACCGATTGCCTTCATGTCCGGACCGCACTGAACCTGACATACTGAATTGGCCCAGATTGACATGGGCCACACCAACAGGGGCAGAGCGGCAAAAGCCGCAAATGAAAACAACGATAAGGCGCATTACAAATAGGGTTTGACGGCGGCCAGAATGTCTTCTGCCGTACTGCCGTGACCGGCCCTCTGCCCCGCCTCACCATGCAACCACACCGCCGCTGCCGCCGCCTCAAAGGCTGGCACGCCCTGCGCCAGCAGGCCGCCGACAATGCCCGACAGCACATCGCCGGAACCAGCCGTCGCCAGATTGGGCGGCGCGTTCGCATTGATCAGTGCCCGGCCATCCGGCGCGGCAATCACCGTATCGGCACCCTTGTAGACCACAACCGCATGCGAACGGGCGCTAGCTGCCCGCGCCTTCTCAACCTTGCTCAGTTGATCATCGCCAGCAATGTCGGGAAACAACCGGGCAAATTCACCCCCATGTGGCGTCATCACCCGTGGTGCCTGCGCGCTGGCAAACACGTCAAACAGCAAATCCGTCTCATCACGAAAGGCAGTAATCGCGTCTGCATCCAGCACCAGCGCCTTGTCAGCCAACTCAGGCACGAACTGGCGGATCTTCTGCAGATCCGAAAAACCGGGACCAATGACAAAGGTCGCATGACGGCTGTCCGTCAGCCAGTCCTGCAAATGCTGCACAGTGTCGATTGCCGTCAGCATCACTGCGGTCAGCGTCGCTGCCAGAACCGGCAGGGCGTCGGACGGTGCAGCAATAGTCACAAGGCCAGCACCGGTTTTCAAACCGGCACCCGCCGAAAGCCTTGCAGCACCAGTGGCATATTGCGGCCCGGAAAAGACCGTCAGATGCCCGCGTGTGAACTTGTGCGACGCAGAACCGGGACGCGCCAGATGGTCCTGCCAGAACAACGGGTCATTTTTCGCCAGCCGGTCGTTATGTCGCTCGAGAATGCGCTGGGGAATGCCGATATCAAACACCTCAATGTCACCAGCCAGTTCCCGCCCCGGCATCAGCAGGTGACCGGGTTTGAGCGCCATGAAGGTTACGGTGTGGCGGGCTTTCAGCGCCGCACCTAAAATCGTGCCACGTCTGCCACAGACACCCGAAGGAAGATCGGCGGCCACCACATCCAACTGCAAGCCGTTGATCGTCTCAAACAGCGCCGCCACGGTTTCTGGCACATCACGTGACAACCCTGCCCCAAACAGCGCATCAACAACCACATCGCCGATTTCAGGCGTATAGCTTTCCACCGGTTTGCTTTTGATGGGACAAGCCAGCATGGCGCGCCGCGCATCACCGGAGAGCCTGCCCTGATCCCCCAAATGGAATACAAGCGGTGCAGCACCGCAGGCAGCAAGGGCGGCCGCCGCCACATAACCATCGCCGCCATTATTGCCCGGCCCGCACAGCACGATGTAACGCCCAGCCTCTGGGTAATGGCGCAGCACCAGTGCGGATATCGCCTGCCCTGCCCGCTCCATCAGCGCAAAGGAGGAAAGCCCACTATCGGCAGCATCCTTGTCGATGGCAGTCATGGCAGCAGGGCTATAAAGGCAATTGCGAGTAGAAAACTTCATGCTTAATATTGATAGCAATTTGGCTGCCAAATCAATGTGCATAAAACAGGCAAGCCATTTCGCCCAAATTATACGCAATTGACTACATTTTCATCAAATGACGCTGCAATTAGCAATATATAAACCGGCGAAAATTCATATCGAAAATACGAAATAATGACACATTAACGCACCATTTTTGGCAAAACAGTACTGTTTTTTGATGCAAATCAGGTCAAACTACATTCGTTGGATGCTTTTTTGAGAAAAAATACAAAATCTTCGTTTCAATTTGGCATGCTATGTGCATTCTGTTCGGGAGGCGGGCAGACCCTGCTTTAACGGGAGAAGCGGAGAGATATTTTCAAATGAAAAAGATCGAAGCGATCATTAAGCCTTTCAAGCTCGACGAAGTGAAGGAAGCCCTTCAGGAAGTCGGTCTTCAGGGAATAACTGTAACTGAAGCAAAAGGCTTCGGTCGCCAAAAAGGCCATACCGAACTTTATCGCGGTGCTGAATACGTCGTCGACTTTCTGCCCAAGGTGAAGGTCGAGGTTGTTTTGGCTGACGAAAATGCAGATGCAGTGATCGAAGCAATACGAAATGCGGCCCAGACAGGCCGTATCGGTGACGGCAAGATTTTCGTCTCGAATGTAGAGGAAGTCATCCGTATCCGGACAGGTGAAACGGGCGTTGACGCCATATAAAAAAGCACCTGAGTCCGGAAACTGGCTCAGGTAAATCGCCACCTCGTCATCCCACACTCAAGGAAAACCTTAAAATGACGACTGCAAATGATATCTTGAAACAGATCAAGGACAACGACGTCAAGTTCGTCGATCTGCGCTTCACGGACCCGAAGGGCAAGCTGCAACACGTTACCATGGACGTTGTCTGTGTTGACGAAGACATGTTTGCAGATGGCGTAATGTTTGACGGCTCGTCTATTGCCGGCTGGAAGGCTATCAACGAATCCGACATGGTTCTGATGCCCGACCCTGCGACGGTTCACATGGACCCGTTCTTCGCACAGTCCACCATGGTCATCCTTTGCGACATTCTCGACCCTGTCTCGGGTGAATCCTACAACCGCGACCCACGCGGCACTGCCAAGAAGGCAGAAGCCTACCTCAAGGCATCCGGTATCGGCGACACGGTTTTCGTTGGCCCTGAGCCAGAATTTTTCGTCTTCGACGACGTCAAGTACAAGGCCGACCCGTACAACACCGGCTTCAAGCTTGATTCTTCCGAGCTGCCGTCCAACGACGACACCGATTATGAGACAGGCAACCTCGGCCACCGTCCGCGCGTCAAGGGTGGTTACTTCCCTGTTCCGCCGATCGACAGCCTGCAGGACATGCGTTCCGAAATGCTCACGGTTCTCTCGGAAATGGGCGTTGTCGTTGAAAAGCATCACCACGAAGTGGCATCTGCACAGCACGAACTTGGTGTGAAGTTCGACACGCTGGTTCACAGCGCCGACAAGATGCAGATCTACAAATATGTCGTGCACCAGGTTGCCAACGCTTACGGCAAGACCGCAACCTTCATGCCGAAGCCAATCTTCGGTGACAACGGTTCGGGCATGCACGTTCACCAGTCCATCTGGAAGGGCGGCAAGCCAACCTTCGCTGGCGACGAATATGCAGGTCTGTCTGAAAGCTGCCTGTACTACATCGGCGGCATCATCAAGCACGCCAAGGCCATCAACGCCTTCACCAACCCGACAACCAACTCCTACAAGCGTCTGGTTCCAGGTTATGAAGCGCCTGTTCTGCTGGCATACTCCGCTCGTAACCGTTCTGCTTCGTGCCGTATTCCATTCGGCTCCAACCCGAAGGCAAAGCGCGTCGAAGTTCGCTTCCCGGACCCGACACAGAACCCGTACCTCGGTTTCGCAGCAATGCTGATGGCTGGTCTCGACGGCATCAAGAACAAGATCCATCCTGGCAAGCCAATGGACAAGGATCTCTACGATCTTCCTGCAAAGGAACTGAAGAAGATCCCAACCGTCTGCGGCTCGTTGCGTGAAGCGCTTGAAAGCCTCGACAAGGACCGTAAGTTCCTGACGGCTGGCGGCGTGTTCGATGACGACCAGATCGACAGCTTCATCGAGTTGAAGATGCAGGAAGTCATGCGTTTCGAAATGACCCCGCATCCTGTCGAATTCGACATGTACTACTCGGCTTGATAATGGATATGCGCTGGCTCTGCCGGCGCATTTCTTTTTTAAGCGGCGGCTCACGGGCCGCCGTTTTTTATGGCATCAATTCAATTCTTATTCGTGGGTCGCACAAACCGACACGCGAACTGGCCGTATGGCCAGACATTGCCTGAAGTGGAATACAAGACATGAGCGCAGAAACCTCGCAACCCCGGCTGTTAGACTGGGTCATCTTCCTTCTTGCGCCCTTGTGTTTCGCCACCAACATCATTTTCGGCCGCGGCGTGATTGGCGAAGTCGCTCCGTTCACCACCGCCTTCATTCGCTGGACCGCATCGGCTCTCATCATGGCGCCCTTCGTTTATGCCGACCGCAAGGCCTGCATCGACTTCGTGCGCAACAACAGCATGCTGTGGCTGGTCATCGGTTTTCTCGGCATGGGTATTTGCGGTGGCGTCGTCTACTGGTCGCTGAACTACACATCGGCTGCCAACGGCACGCTGATCTACACGACATCGGCGCTGTTCATCATCATCTTCCAGCGTTTTTTCCAGAACCGGCCGATACGCCCGCTGGAAGTCGCCGGCATGATCATCGCTTTTGCCGGCGTGACCGTCATTGTGCTGAAGGGTGATATCAACGCGCTGCTGCACCTCAACTTCAACCTTGGCGATTTCGGCATCCTGACGGCCGCCATTGCCTTTGCAGTTTATTCGCTGCTGCTGCGCAAACCTGCCGTCAACAAGCTGAAGTCCTTCAGCCTGTTTGGCCTGATTGCCGCATCAGGCGCGCTGGTGCTGTTGCCGATAACGGTGGTGGAGTTTGCGCAAGGCGGCAGCCTGCCAGTTACCGCCACCGCATGGATGAAGATGGCAGGCATCATTCTCATCGCATCACTGGCGGCATTCCTGTGTTTTACCCACACGGTGCGGGTGTTTGGCCCCACCACGGCCGGTGTGACGCTCTACATCATGCCACCAATTTCCATCGTGCTGGCTTGGCTTTTTCTTGCCGAAACTTTCGAAACCTATCACGCCATAGGGATCGTTCTTGTCATGAGCGGCGTTATTCTTGCAACAGCACCAATCGGGCGACGCATGAAAGGGCCAAAAACCATAAACACTTGATATCTGCAGCAAGACGTCCCAAATTATTCTTCGAAAGGATGTTTCAGCCATGAAGCAAAGAAATGCAAAATTCACGATCGGAGAAGTGGTTCGTCACAGGATATTTCCTTTCCGCGGCGTTATCTTTGATGTCGATGCGGAATTTTCCAATACGGAAGAATGGTGGAACTCGATACCGGCAGAAATCCGTCCCGAACGCGACCAGCCCTTTTATCATTTGCTGGCCGAAAACGATGACACGGAATATGTCGCCTATGTTTCGGAACAGAATCTGATCCATGACGATAGTGGAAAGCCTTTGCGCAATCCCAACATCACCAGGATCTTTGATACGGATTCCGGCGGCCACTTGAAACCCAAGCCGATCATGTCGCACTAAACACATCAGAACCGGCCTCCCAGGCCGGTTTTTTTGTGGGGGTGCCGGGGAGAAAGCATAACCCCTCACCTGAAAAATCTATGACTTAGCAAGCTAAGGTCATGATTTTTCGTCCTCTCCCACAAGGGTAGAGGTAAGGGGTGCCAAGCCTCAACGCCTCGTCTCATCAAAGCCCACAGTATGTATCTGCAGCGGTGCGGCATCCGGCTTATCTCTCCCCTTGTGGGAGAGAAAGCGATTTCAACATCTTAAGGCGAAGCCATAAGTGTTAGAAATCGCAAGTGAGGGGTCTGGCCCAACACACCACTCAAACGTCATCCTCGCCCCTGTGGCGAGGATCTAAGCTGGCGCGAAATATGCAATGTGATTAGATTCTCGGGACAAGCCCGAGAATGACGAAGAGCGTGGTGCCAAGCCCCCCCCAAAAAAACGCGCATAAAAAAACCGGCCACAGGGGCCGGTTTTTTCTGTCTCTTGCGAAACGAATTATTGCGCAGGTGCAGTCTTTGCAGCTTCCTGAGCAGCTTCGAGCTTCTTGCGAGCCTCTTCAGCCTTCTTCTGCATGCCTTCCTGCAGGGTGCGCTGGCTTTCAGCCAACTGCGACTGCGAGATTGCCTCGCCATCATAAGCACCAGTGAAGCCGTTCAGGGCAATCTTGATCGGGTTTGGCGCGCGGCGGAAGTTGATCGATGTGAAGACCACTTCGTTGCCCTTCTTCAGGCTGGCGATCATCGCATCTGTCAGTGGCACTTCAGCGGTGCACTTGTCTGGAAGGCAAACTGCGTAATCAAGCTGAACGCCCTTGGCGCCGTCAATCTGCATCATAACGCCAGGAGGAATAAGACGTGCGGACGGTACGGAAACCTGCAGGATCTTGCGGTTTACCTTGCCTGTAACGCTGATGAGGCCAACTGCAGTGATCATCTGGCCGTTCTGTGCCAGAACGACGTTCTGAACGACGCAAACGTCGTTGTCTTCCTGCTTGGAGCAAGTCTTGAACCAGCCGAGTGGCGGTGCGCCAGCCGGAGCCGCAGCCTGCTGAGCCTGGGAAACAGCCGGGGCGGAAACGGCGCCAATGGAAAGAACGAGAGCGGACAGTGCTGTCCGGGTGAACTTGTTTGCCTTGTACATCATAAGAGTTCCGTCTCCTGAAATTCGGTCGGGTCAGTTTTGAACCTATGCCCGTCGTTGGCGCGATCCGCTTACCTGTTCAACTGTCTTTCAATTGAGGCAAATGCGTGACCCACCAATTCTGGCACACCTGTTACATGCCGAATGCGTCGATATCCAGCATTTCTTTAAGAATTTTGACGACTGCCTTAAGATTTCCCGACCATTCATGTCTGTAGACCGACGCCTGTGGTAAATTCCGCAGGAATCAGACAACCGACTTCCGCATAGGAGAATGAAATGCGCAGATGCCTGATGGCTGTCATTCCGGCCTTGCTGCTCAGCAGCGCAGCGCTGGCCGAACCTGTCCATGGCATTTCCATGCACGGCACACCTGCCCTTTCGGCAGATTACAAGAGCTTCCCTTACGTCAACCCGAACGTTAAAAAGGGCGGCAAGATTGCCTATGGCGTGGTCGGAACCTTCGATAGCCTCAATCCCTTTGTCTTGAGGGGCATGCGCACCACCGCACGCGGCGTGTGGGACCCTGATTTCGGCAACCTGCTTTATGAGCCGTTGATGCAACGGTCCAATGACGAACCCTTCTCGCTTTATGGTCTGTTGGCCGAAAGTGTCGAATGGGACGACGAGCGCACCTACACCCAGTTCAACCTCAATCCAAAGGCGCGCTGGCAGGACGGTAAACCCGTGACACCTGAAGACGTGATGTTCACGCTTGAATTGTTGAAGGAGAAGGGCCGCCCGCCGTTCAACAACCGCCTGACCGCGGTGGAAAAAATGGAAAAAGTTGGCGAACACGGCGTTCGTTTTACCTTTAACGACAAGGCCAATCGCGAAACACCGCTGATTCTCGCCTCTTCCACCCCTATCCTGCCCAAACATGCCATCGATGCGGAAACCTTTGAAAAGGCAGGCCTTGGCCCGGTTGTCGGTTCCGGCCCCTACAAGATCAAGTCGATGCGCCCGGGTGAAAAGATCATCTGGGAACGTGACCCCAATTATTGGGGTAAGGATGTGCCTTCCAAGGTCGGTTTCGATAATTACGACGAAATCAGCATCACCTACTTCCTTCAGGTCAACTCGATGTTCGAAGCCTTCAAGAAGGGCGATATAGACATGTATCCGGAAGGTGACGCCATTAATGGCAATGCCGATTCGTCCCATTGGGGCAGCGCCTACAACTTCCCCGCCGCCAACCGCGGCGACATATTGAAAGAAGTGTTCGAACCGCGCCTGCCCTCTGGCATGTTCGGTTTCGTGTTCAACACCCGCAAGCCTATCTTCGCCGATGAAAAGGTCCGTGAAGGCCTGTCCTACGTGCTGGATTTTGAATGGCTGAACCGCAACATTCTCGGTGGAGCCTTCAGTCGCACCCAGAGTTACTGGCAAAACTCATCGCTGGGTGCCTATGGCAACCCGGCCAATGAAAAGGAGCTGGCCCTGCTGGGCGATGCCGCAAAGCGCCTGTCACCGGAGATACTTGCCGGAACCTATATGATGCCGGTGAGCGATGGCTCGGGCGCCGACCGCAAGGTGCTGCGGAAGGCCGTCGATCTGCTGCAGGAGGCGGGTTACAAGATCACCGCTGGCCGCATGGTCGATGCGCAAGGCCGTCAGCTGGCCTTTGAGGTGATGACCCAGAACCCAGCGCAGGAACGCATTGCACTGGCCTACCAGCGGTCGCTGAAGCTGATTGGCGTCAACATGGCCATTCGCTCTGTCGATGACGGCCAGTACCAGGCCCGGTCAAACAATTTTGACTACGATATGATCATCCGCTCGTACCCGTCGTCGCTGTCGCCGGGCATCGAGCAATATAATCGCTGGGATTCGACCTCCAGAGATGCGCCGGGCAGCTTCAACTATGCCGGTGCGGCAGACCCCGATATCGACCGCATGATCGAGGCGCTGCTGCAGGCACGCTCCACCGAGGATTTTGAAGCCGCTGTGCGCGGCTATGACCGTCTGCTGGTGTCAGGCCACTACGTCATTCCGCTTTATTACATTGGCGCACAGTGGGTGGCCCACTGGAAGCATCTTGGCAAACCGGATGTGACGCCACTTTTCGGCTATCAAAAACCGGTATGGTGGGACAATCGTGCCCAGTAAAATCGGCACTAATGCCTCGCAGCGCCACGTCATTGCGGGGCAACGCCGTGTGGTTACATAGAGGTAACCGGTTGAATGGCGGCGTTGAAATGCATAAATGCCTGCATATTTCAAAATTGACGTAAGGAAACACCATGCTGCGGCTTACTATTGATATCGTTTCGGATGTGGTCTGCCCATGGTGCTACCTCGGCAAGGCGCGGTTGGATCTGGCCATTGCAGAAGTCCAGGACAAGATCGGCTTTGACATCAACTGGCGCCCTTACCGCCTAAACCCGGATTACCCGCCAGAAGGTGTGGACCAGAAGGCAGAGCTTGAAAAGAAGCTGGGTGGCAAGGACGAGGTTGAAAAGGCCCATGGTATCCTGACCGATCTCGGCAAGGAAGTAGGCATTGCCTTCGACTTCGACGCCATCAAGATCGGCCCCAACACGCTGGACGCACATCGCCTCGCACTTTGGGCTCATTCCGAGAACCGCGAATTGCAGGACAAGGTCATTTCCCTGCTGTTCAAGGCCAACTTTGAAGAGGGTCGCAATGTCGGTGATCACGCTGTTCTTCTCGACATTGCCGAGAAGGCCGGCATGGACCGTAAGGTGGTTGAAAAGCTGCTGGCATCCGACGCCGACAAGGACACAATTGTCGCTGAAATTGATGCAGCGCAACAAATGGGCGTCAATGGAGTGCCATTTTTCATTGTAGATCATCAGTACGCTATAAGCGGTGCACAAACTGCGGATGTTTTGGTCAATGCTTTTAAAGAGATTGCAAAACTCAAAGAGCAGGCTCATAGGGAATTGAACTGACCGTCAGACCTCCCGCTGTCGGCACTCCCCGTACTTAAAACTCGAGTTTGATCCTGTGTTCGACAGCACACTGAAAGGCATTCTTATTGCCTTTGCGTCCTTCGCCGCATTCGCATGGAGCGATGCCAGCGTAAAATTGATCGAGGGGCAAATCTCCCCGATCGAATCGGCATTTTTTGGTGCCGTGTTCGGTACGGTTGCCCTTCCATTCCTGCGCAAAAGAAAAGACCAGTGGCGCGATGTGCTGCGCACCACCAACCGGCCGCTGTGGCTGCTTCGTTTCGTGTCGTCAGGCATGGGTGCCATTGGCAGTGTAACCGCCTTTACGCACCTCTCAATGGCAGAAGCCTTTGCACTGATCTTCCTGTTGCCGTCCTTCGTCACCATCATGTCGGTGGTGTTTCTGAAAGAACAGGTCGGCATCAAGCGCTGGTCAGCCGTCATCATCGGTTTTGTCGGTGTGCTGATCATTCTGCGCCCCGGTTTCCGTGAACTGTCGATCGGCCATCTCGGCGCGATCATCGGCGGCTTGAGCGGTGCGCTCTCCATCGTCATCTTCCGCGCCATGGGTCCGTCGGAAAAGAACATTTCGCTCTATGGCGCCGGTGTTCTCGGCACGCTGTTCCTGTGTGGTCTGGCCATGATCCCGGATTTCCAGCCACCCAATGCCGAACAATGGCTGTGGCTCGCCGGATACGGCTTGTTTGCAGCACTTGCCAACGTGCTGTTGATGTATGCCGCGCAATATGCGCCAGCCACGGTGATTGGCCCAACCCAATATAGCCAAATGTTGTGGGCTATTTTGTTCGGTTATCTGATCTTTGGTGATCACGTCGACCGATGGATGCTGTGTGGCATCGTGCTGATCATCGGTTCCGGCATGTTGACGCTGATTCGTGAAAAGCAGCGCCACACGCCACTACCAAGCTCGGTTGCCGCCGACCAGAACGCCGCATTGGCGATCACGCCGGAAAACCAGGACGCCGATACCAAGGCCTGAAAACCCGCTTTGAATATAGCGCCCCGAACCCATGTCGGTTTCGGGGTTCATGTCCCGCCGCCGGACTTGAACCTGCAATGGCTGGCCATCAGACGCCATGACGTTTAAACCAAGGTGAATCCATACCCTCAGTTGAGGGTCAGCGCATAATTCACCTCGGCATGTCATGATACCCGTCGCACTTCCTTCCGTAGAATTTCTGGCACTTCTCGGCCTGTTTTTCCTTGCCACCATCGTCTGGCTGGTCTGGACCATATGGCTGTTGTTTTTCCGCAAAACCAACAAGCCTTGGCCCATGCTCGCCACGCTGATCTATGGCACGACCACATTCATGGCGATTTACACCATCTACCATATCGTTACTGTCTCGCTGGAACTGCGCGCACTGGACAGGGAGCGGGAAACAAATTTCCAGCCGACGCTTGATAAGCCGCAGCGCATTGGCCAGATCGATATGCCCGAAGGCACTAAACTGCGCCTGGCGGCTGCCCAGAAACTGGAATCATTCGGCCGCGCCACCTTCCCGCATCCGGTAGAGATTGCCGGTATCAATGCGCTGGCTGTCGATCGTTACATCGCCATAAAATATGACGACAGCTACAATGTCACCGGGTTTGCGCCGGATAATATGCGGGTCGTCGGCGAAGGTACGACGCAGCAGCAGGACTGGACCTGCAAGGCAACAACGCCAGTGGAATTTGACGTGAAGGACGATGGCAGCGTCAAAGCCTTCAAGCGCTGCGTGCTGGCGGCAGGCAATGTGGCAGATGGCATATCCCTGCCCTCTGGCACGGAAGTCTGGACCTCAACCGGCAATGTCTACACTGATGGTTTTACCGATACCGACCGCTGGGTTCTGGACATACCACGTGACACGACCGTGCTGGTCGACGGGCTGGAGATTGCAAGCCCGCGCATCATGCTGGACGAACACAAAAAACTCTATGAAGTCAGCAGCGGAAGCTTGGCCAAAGACACAAGTTTTGGTGCAAACACCTATCCTGCCGGCACCCTCATCCGCTTTAATCCGCGCCATATCCGCGACAGCTACCCAAATG
Source organism: Agrobacterium sp. AGB01 (assembly GCF_014851585.1). Taxonomy (GTDB): domain Bacteria; phylum Pseudomonadota; class Alphaproteobacteria; order Rhizobiales; family Rhizobiaceae; genus Agrobacterium. Next base: position 46,413 of record NZ_JACVAB010000008.1, on the reverse strand, counting down.
CCTGGCTGCTGACGCCGAAGGAAGGCGTCGAGGATGACGCCATTCTGTTGTCGCCTGATGGCACAGTGCTGGACCGGGCAGGCAAGGTGCTGGCCACCCTGCCCCGATAGTTTCTCAGCCCTTTGCGAGTTCCGCCAGCTGCGTCATGACCATGGCTGCACCGGCCAGACGTTTTTCCGGCGTCGGCAGGTCGCGGGTCAGGAACACGCTGTGATCCGGCCTGATCTTGGCCAGTGAGCCCTGCTTGGCGATGTAACCGACCAGACCGGCCGGGTTGGGGAATTCGCGGTTGCGGAACTGCACGACGACGCCCTTCGGGCCAGCATCCAGCTTTTCGACATTGGCGGTGCGGCACAGCGACTTGATGTAAACCACCTTGAGCAGGTGCTGCACTTCCTTTGGCAACGGGCCGAAACGGTCGATCATCTCCGCACCAAAACCATCGATTTCCGAAAGCTCGGTCAGTTCGCCAAGGCGACGGTAAAGACCCATGCGCAGATGCAGGTCCGGCACGTAATTTTCCGGGATCATCACCGATGTGCCAAGCGAGATCTGCGGCGACCAACCGCTTTCCTGCACATCGTCATCGCCCTTTACTTCGGCAACCGCCTCTTCCAGCATCTGCTGGTAAAGCTCAAAACCGACTTCCTTGATATGGCCGGACTGTTCTTCGCCCAGCAGATTGCCAGCGCCGCGAATATCAAGGTCATGGCTGGCCAGTTGGAAACCGGCACCCAGAGTGTCGAGTGACTGCAGCACCTTCAAACGGCGCTCGGCCATGGTTGTCAGCACCTTGTTGACCGGCAGGGTAAACAGCGCAAAGGCCCGAACCTTGGAACGACCGACACGACCACGCAGCTGGTAAAGCTGCGCCAGACCAAACATGTCGGCACGGTGCACGATCAGCGTATTAGCCGTCGGCACATCAAGTCCTGATTCAACGATCGTGGTGGACAGCAGCACGTCATATTTGCCGTCATAGAAGGCATTCATGATGTCTTCCAGCTCACCGGCCGCCATCTGGCCGTGGGCGACGGCAACGCGCAACTCCGGCACATCCGATTGCAGGAACGCATGAATGTCCGCAAGGTCAGCCAGACGCGGGCAGACATAGAAACTCTGGCCGCCACGGTAATGTTCGCGCATCAGCGTTTCGCGAATGACCAGCGCGTCAAACGGCGAAATGAAGGTGCGCACCGCCATGCGGTCAACCGGCGGCGTGGTGATCAGCGACAATTCGCGAACCCCAGTCATCGCCAACTGCAGGGTACGCGGAATAGGCGTGGCAGACAGCGTCAGCACGTGAATATCGCCTTTCAGCTCCTTCAAACGTTCCTTGTGTTTGACGCCGAAATGCTGCTCTTCATCGATAATCAGCAGGCCAAGATTGGCAAAGCTGATGCCCTGACCGAGCAGCGCATGGGTACCGACAACGATATCCGTCTTGCCTTCGGCCACTTCCTTTTTGGTCAGCGCCAGTTCCTTGGTACCAACAAGACGCGAGGCCTGTTGCACGCGGATCGGCAGGCCACGGAAACGCTCCGAGAAGGTGCGGAAGTGCTGGCGAGCCAACAGCGTGGTTGGCACGACAACCGCCACCTGCACGCCATTCATAGCGGCGAGGAAGGCAGCACGCAGCGCAACTTCGGTCTTGCCAAAGCCCACGTCACCGCAAATCAGGCGGTCCATCGGCCGGCCGAGACCAAGATCGTCGCGGATGGAATCGATGGCGTTCAGCTGGTCTTCAGTTTCATCATAGGGGAAACGCGCCGCAAACTCGTCGTAAAGACCATCCGGTGCAACCAGCACCGGTGCCTTGCGCACCATGCGTTCGGCCGCCACGCGAATAAGATCGCCGGCCATATCCAGCAGGCGTTTCTTGAGCTTGGCCTTGCGCATCTGCCAGGCGCCACCGCCCAGCTTGTCAAGTTGCGCTTCGGCAGCATCAGAGCCGTAACGCGACAGAAGATCGATGTTTTCAACCGGCAGGAACAGCTTGGCATCATCGGCATAATGCAATTCCAGGCAGTCACGCGGCGCGCCCGCAGCCTCAATGGTGCGAAGCCCGACGAACTTGCCAATACCGTGTTCAGCATGCACGACCAGCGAACCGACATCGAGACCGGCCACTTCCGAAATGAAGTCGGCGGCCCGCTTGCGGCGCTTGGAGCGGCGCACCATACGGTCGCCGAGAATATCCTGTTCGCCAATGACAGCGAGATTGCCGGTTTCAAAGCCGGCTTCGAGGCTCAGCACCGCAGACGCCGCCTCGCCCTTGCCGAGCTTGTCTACCTCTTTCAGCGCCTGTATCGGCTTGATCTTTTCAAGACCGTGTTCGTTCAACACCTGCAACAGGCGGTCGAGAGAACCTTCCGACCAGCCGGTAATCAGCACCTTCCAGCCCTTGGCGCGCTTGTCTGCAATGTGCTTGACGGCAAGATCAAACACATTGACCCGCTCTTCATCGGTATTTTCGGTGACGGGCCGCGCCCAACGTGGGCCGGTATGGGCATCGAGCGTCGCAACCGGCCGACCGGCAACATCATGTTCATTGAACGGTGTCAGGCGAATGGCACTGACGGCCTCCAGCGTCGCCTCGAAACCCTTTCCATCAAGATAGAGCTGGCCCGGTGACACCGGCTTGTAGGGTGCGCCCTGTGTTGCGCCCTTGGTCTCGCCGGAGGTGCGGCGTGCTTCAAAATAGTCCAGCACCAGCTTGGAGCGTTCGGCCGCAGCCTCGCGTGCCGTATGGTCGGTGACGATGCGGAAGCCCGCGAGATAATCGAAAGCCGTTTCCAGCTTTTCGTAAAACAGTGGCAGCCAGTGTTCCATGCCGGCATAACGACGGCCTTCTGACACGGCCTGATAGAGCGCATCGTCGCGGGTCGCGGCACCAAACAGCGACAGGTAATTCTTGCGGAAACGGGCAATCGTATCCGGTGTCAGCGTCACTTCGCTCATCGGGTTGAGATCCAGCGAACGCGCCTGTCCAATGGTGCGCTGGCTGGCCGGATCGAAGGTGCGAATGCTTTCAAGCGTATCGCCAAAAAAGTCCAGTCGCACCGGCTCTTCTGTGCCGGGAACGAACACGTCGAGAATGCCACCACGCACGGCAAATTCACCAACTTCACGCACCGTCGCTACACGGTCAAAACCGTTGCGCTCCAGCCGTGCAGCAATGTCATCCATTCGGATCTGGTTGCCGGGCTTTGCCGAAAACGCCAGACTTTCAATGATGTCGCGCGGCGCCATCTTCTGCAGCATGGCATTGACAGTGACGAGAACGATGGCCGGATGCGGTTTCTTGCCGTGGCTGATCAGGCCAGACAGTGCCGCCAGCCGCCTTGCCGAGGTGTCGGCACTGGGTGACACGCGGTCATAAGGCAAGCAATCCCAGGCAGGCAGGGTCAGCACCGGAATGTCAGGCGCAACGAAACCCAGCATCTGCTCAAGATCGGCCATGCGCTGGCCATCCGACATCACATAGGCGATGGATTGCCCGGTGCGCGCCATCTCAGCAAGCAAGATCGCTTCCATGCCTGACGGCACATTGCCGATGGTCAGGGATGTATCGAAGGAAAGAACTGTCTTGGCGTCAAAACCGGGGATCATGGGCGTGTTACTTCACAAACTTGACGCATGCCGCAGAAAACAGAACGGTTTTTGCGAAACGACATGCGTAAAAACAAACAGTTAAAGCGTGACGCATGAAGCGGTTTCATGCGGCGAGCCCTGATCAGTTGGTGACCGGCCTGATCAGTTGGTGACCGGATCGAAGTCTGGCCGGTAAGAGGCAATGCGTTCAAACAGCGGTGTCTGGAAACGTTCTGGCACAGGCAGAGCGCCCGTCACCATCTTTACGAGGTCATTGTCTTCCTCGTCCATAATGACTTCCAGCTCGTCCAGTTCCACATCCGTGAGATCGGCAATGTTTTCCTCGGCAAACTGGCCCAGCACCAGATCCATTTCGCGGATGCCACGATGCCAGCAACGGTAGAGGATCCGTCTGCGACGCTCATCGAGGTCCACGCTGCTTCTCACCAGTCCTGTCATCGTATTTTCCTTCCTGTACGGGTGCACGATACGCGATCCGGTCATGCCATCTGCCGCTTCATTCCCACCCCTGTTGTCAGTTGTTATCACAGACAACAGGAACAGCCGAACATTGCGGGAAAACAACCGGATCGAAACTGCCAGCGTGCCCTTCAATTCATGCCTCGTCTATTGCGATCTCCTATAGAACAGGACAGGAACGTTTGGGAACCTGTTTTGTGCATTTATTTGTGTCACATCCGCAAACTGGTGGTGAAAAAACGCTGTTTATCTGCTGGCAGCTCTTGCATTGAACGACACCTTCCCCGATTTTGCCGCCATGCGCCCAACACTGCTTGATCCGTTATTTGCCTCCATCTCGACACTGCCGGGCGTCGGTCCGAAACTTGCCGACCTGTTGGCAAGGTTGCTGGGCCGCGAAAATGCCGATGACTGCCGCGTTATCGACCTGCTGTTTCACGCCCCGTCAGGCGTTATCGACCGCAGAAACCAGCCCGGCATTGCGCTGGCACCAACCGGCTCCATTGTCACCATCAAGGGACGTGTGGACCGCCACCAGCCACCACCGCCCGGCAATCGCTCGGTTCCCTACCGCGTGTTCATTCACGATGATACCGGTGAGCTGGCGTTGACCTTTTTCCACGCCAAGGGTGACTGGCTGATGAAGGCGCTGCCGATTGACGAGGAAGTTCTGATCAGCGGCAAGGTCGACTGGTTTAACGGCCGCGCCTCCATGGTGCATCCCGATTTCATGGTCAAATCCTCGGAGGCCGAAAACCTGCCGCTGATCGAGCCGGTTTATCCGCTGACCGCAGGTCTTTCCGCCAAGGTGCTGCGCAAGGCCATTGATAATGCCGTCACCAGACTGCCGGATCTGCCGGAATGGATTGATGAAACCCTGATGGTACGGCAGGGTTTTCACGACGCCCGAGAAAGTTTTCGCCTGCTGCATGACCCGCGCGATGGGATGGATATCGATCCGCAGTCGATCAGCCGGCGCAGGCTTGCCTATGACGAGTTTCTGGCCGGGCAGCTTTCGCTGACCTTGGTGCGCCAAAGGCTGCGCAAGGTCGCGGGCAATCCTGTCGTCGTGAAGGGGGACATGGCCGCCAGCATCCTGCACGCCCTGCCCTTTTCCATGACGAACAGCCAGCGGGCTGCGGTCGACGACATACTGAAAGACATGGCCGGTGACACCAGAATGCTGCGCCTGTTGCAGGGTGACGTCGGTGCCGGCAAAACCCTTGTGGCCCTGATGGCCATGGCAACGGTGGTTGAAGCCGGCGGACAGGCCGTGCTGATGGCCCCGACCGAAATTCTCGCCCGTCAGCACCACGCCACGATTTCGCGATTTGCTGCCGCTGCCAATATCACGGTCGAAGTTCTGACCGGCCGCACCAAGGGCAAGGAACGCCAGGCGATAGAGGAACGCATTGCCTCTGGCGAGGCGCAGATCATCATCGGCACCCATGCGCTGTTTCAGGATAGCGTCAACTACAAGAACCTGCTTTTGGCCGTGGTGGACGAGCAGCATCGTTTTGGCGTGCACCAGCGCCTGCGGCTCACCGCCAAGGGCATCACGCCGCATATGCTGGTCATGACCGCCACCCCCATTCCCCGCACGCTGGTGCTGGCCGCCTTTGGCGACATGGATGTGTCAAAGCTCACGGAAAAACCGGCCGGCCGCAAACCAATCCAGACAGTGACCATCCCGACCGAGCGTTTGGGCGACATTATAGACAGGCTGCGGAGCGCCATTGCAGAGGGCAAGAAGGCCTACTGGATCTGCCCACTGGTCGAAGAGTCCGAAGAAGTCGATCTGATGTCGGCCGAAGAGCGCCACGGCGTTCTCTCAAAGGCCATCAATGCACCGATCGGCCTCATTCACGGCCGCTTGAGTGGTCCGGAAAAAGACGCCGCCATGCTTGCCTTCAAGAATGGCGAAACACGGCTACTGGTGGCAACCACCGTGGTTGAGGTGGGTGTTGACGTGCCCGACGCCACCATCATGGTCATTGAACATGCCGAACGTTTCGGCCTTGCCCAGCTTCACCAGCTGCGCGGCCGTGTCGGGCGTGGTGACGAAGCCTCCACCTGTATTCTGCTTTACAAGGGGCCGCTGGGTGAAACCGGAAAGGCGCGACTTTCCATCCTGCGTGACAGCGAAGACGGCTTCCTGATTGCCGAGGAGGACCTGAAACTGCGCGGTGAAGGCGAGGTTCTCGGCACCCGCCAGTCCGGTACGCCGGGTTTCAAGATAGCCAGCCTCGAAGCCCATTCGGACCTGTTGGAAATCGCCCGCAAGGACGCCGCCTATATGATTGACCGCGACCCGGAGCTAACCAGCCCGCGTGGCCAGAACTTGCGCGTTCTTCTTTATCTTCACCGCCGGGATGAGGCCATTCGCTTCCTGCATGCAGGGTAATGTCAGGAAAACATCATGACCACAGATATCAGACCGCCGTCGGCCTATACCAAGGGCTACGCACTTTGTTCCCCGGATAATATCCTGCAACCGGACAGCTTCCGCCACACGGAAGCCAAGGCCATTGCCGCCAAGTTTCGCAAGAAGAAAAAACGCAAGAAACAATGGAAAGAAGCGCTGGACGAAGGCTGGACGGTAAAATTCGTCTATATGCGCATGTTCGTGCCGGTGTTCTATTCCTCCAACAGCGAACGCGCCGAACAGGACAATGACAACACCTATGACGAGGATGACTATTCCTGAGGTGGTAGGTTCGATTCCGGCCAGGAGCACCAATATGCTATTGTTAGCTTCGGCCCCCCTCATTCCCGTGCTTGTCACGGGAATCTAGTCATCCCCAGTCTTGGGGATGAAAAGACCCTTCCGCCGCGCAGACGTGCGTCGACTGGATTTCTGTGACGAGCACAGAAATGAGGGCCGCTCGTTGAAACTGTTCGCGCCAAATAATTCACGCTACAAGCCAATGACCGACGCCGCGCTAATGCAGCGTCCACGAAACGAGAGTGCACTGTGACCGACGCCCGCCAGTTCAACATCCGCGATGAGGAAGGCCGCACGATATGTCCCGCATGCGGTTTTCCAAACTATGCATACCGCGATGCATACACCGAAAGAGGCGGATTGATTGGAGTAACAATCTGCCCGGCTTGCTTCTGGGAACCGGGTTTTGATGACCATCAGCTCGCTAGTGCCGCCGCCAAGGACACGATCATGGAATCGCTGCATGCGTACCGGGCTGAATGGAGCAAGACACTTGAATGGCGGGGATACGAGGAGCGAAAACCTGACAACTGGGACGCCAAGCAGCACCTAGATCGTCTTTTCGAGCTGGCACCACATCTCCGTTGATTGCCGCACAGGCGCACCAACCCCTCACCTGAAAAATCTATGACTTAGCGTTGCTAAGACCATGATTTTTCTCCTCTCCCACAGGGGGAGAGGTAAGGGCGCCAGACGGCGCGCCACCCGCCCATCTCTCCCCTTGTGGGAGAGAAAGCGATTTCAACATCTTAGGGCAAAGCCATAAGTGTTAGAAATCGCAAGTGAGGGGTTGTTTCGATAGCTCAACGTTATGATACCTCGGTTGCCGTGGTCGCCGACGGTACCCCAACCTCCCTCTTCCCTGTGCTTGTCACAGGGATCCAGCCGACGCGCGTCTGCGCGTCAAAAGACATCTTTCCAGCCCCAAGACTGGGGCTGACTGGATTTCTGTGACAAGCACAGAAATGAGGGGTGGGTGAAATGGCTGTTGGAGCCAGACAGTGAGCGTTGCGCAATTACAAAACCCCTCACCTGAAAAATCTATGACTTAGCGTTGCTAAGACCATGATTTTTCTTCCTCTCCCACAGGGGGAGAGGTAAGGGCGCCAGACGGCACGGCACCCGCCCATCTCTCCCCTTGTGGAAGAGAAAGCGATTTCAACATCTTGAAGCGCGCTAAGCCATAAGTGTTAGAAATCGCAAGTGAGGGGTCAGATCAGCGCGTGGTTTCCGTAGTCAAGCGCAGCCACCATCACCTCGGCAGTTTGAAGTCAGGCGCAACCAGACCACCAGATATCAGCAGCTTGGCGCCGTCTTCCGGGGTCATGTCCAACATGATGATCTTGTCCTTGGGCACGAACAGCAGGAAACCGGCTGTCGGTACCGGGGTTGGTGGCAAAAACACCGCGACCATTTCCTGACCCATTTCGTTAAAACGATAGGCAAGTTCACCCTTGGCATCGGACGACACGAATACCAGCGCCCAGGTGCCGGATGATGGAAACTCGATCATGCCGACCTTCTTGAACGAGCTGGAATGCTCCTTCAGCACGGATTCGAAAATCTGTTTCAGACTTTTATAGACCGGGCGGACCAACGGCATGCGATTGACGAGAGATTCGCTGAAACCGACAACCCATTTGCCAATCAGGTTGTTGCCGAGAAAGCCAATAATGGTAATGCCGACCATCGCAATCAGTAGGCCAAAGCCGGGAATGGCGATATCGAAATATTGCTCCGGGTCGTAACGTGCGGGAATATAGGGTTTGACCCAGCTATCTGCCCACTGCAGGAAAGACCAAACAATCCAGATGGTTATCGCAACAGGCGCAAGTATGATGACGCCCGTCAGGAAGTTGTTCCTGATACGTGAGGCAAGCGAAATTCTGAGGGGGTTATCGGCCATTACTCATTCATTTTGTGGCGGCAATCTGCGCCTGCAACTATGTGCCAGCATCGCCGTAAAAACCCGGATGATAATGCACAATGCCGGATGGCTTGCTGCCACGCAAGCTGAAGAACATGAAATATTCGTTAGGTATGCCCTTGGTGTTCAGCGACGCTGAATTTGTAAAGCCGAAGCGACCGTAATAGTCGGGATCACCGGCCACGACGCAACCTGCGGCCTGCATCCGCTCCAGCATATCCAGCCCCGCCTTTACCAAACGGCTGCCAATGCCCTGCCCCTGCCGTTCCGGCGTGACAGACAGTGGCCCGAGCCCGAACCATGTGCCCTCTGCATCCTCAATGGTGACATGCGAAAAGGCAATGTGGCCAACAATGCCTTCGCTGTCTTCCGCCACAAGAGAAATGGTCAGGGCGTCGTCCGCCCTTAACCGCTCGATAATGAGATGCTCGGTCTGATCGCTATGTTCCATGTCCCGAAACGCCGCTTGCGTTACTGCGGAGATTGCCTCAGCATCGGCAGGCTTTTCGGGACGGATGATCATTCCACGGTGACCGATTTTGCCAGGTTACGCGGCTGGTCCACATCCGTGCCCATGAATACGGCGGTGTGGTAGGCGAGCAGCTGGATTGGCAGCGAGAACACCATCGGCGTAGTGATTTCATCAACATTCGGCAGGATGATCGTTGCCATGGTCGGCAACTTGGAGGCTGCAGCACCCTTTTCATCGGTGATGAAAATGATCTTGCCGCCGCGGGCGGCTACTTCCTGCATGTTGGAAACGGTCTTTTCAAAGAACCGGTCAAACGGTGCAATGACGATGACAGGCATGTTCTCGTCGATCAGCGCAATCGGGCCATGTTTCAGCTCGCCAGCGGCATAACCTTCGGCGTGAATGTAGGAAATTTCCTTCAGCTTCAACGCACCTTCCAGCGCCAGCGGGAAGCTGGTGCCACGGCCGAGATAAAGCACATCCTTGAACCGTGAAAGGTCACGCGACAGCGCTTCGATCTGTGGCTGGATGCTGTTGAGAATGGAGCTCATCACGCGTGGCATCTCGATGAGATGTTTGACGATTTCCTTTTCCTGCTCCGGCGTAATGGTGCCGCGTGCCTTGCCCGCCGCAACGGCAAGCGAAGCCAGCACCGCCAGCTGGCAGGTAAACGCCTTGGTCGAGGCAACGCCGATTTCCGGACCGGCCAGGATCGGGAAGATCGCGTCGGATTCGCGCGCAATGGTCGATTCCTTGACGTTGACCACGGCGCCAATCTTCAGACCGGCATCCTTGCAATAACGTAGCGAGGCCAGCGTATCGGCCGTTTCACCGGACTGCGAAATGAACAGCGCCGCCTGTGTCGGCAACAATGGCATTTCGCGGTAACGGAACTCGGAGGCCACGTCGATTTCCACCGGCAGGCGCGCATAACGCTCAAACCAGTATTTGCCAACCAGACCGGACAAATACGCCGTGCCGCATGCGGAAATGGCCAGACCGGACACCTTGGAAAAATCAATCGCCGGATCGATCGGCTTGATGGCGCCGGCGGCAAAGTCCACATAGTGGCTCAGCGCATGCGAAATCACTTCCGGCTGTTCGTAGATTTCCTTTTCCATGAAGTGGCGGTGGTTGCCCTTGTCGACGACATAGGCGGTTGCCTGCGAAATCTGGCGGGCGCGGGTGACAGGCTTGCCGGTAAAATCGGTAATCTCGGCACCAGCATGGGTGACGACCGCACAGTCACCATCCACCAGGTAGCTGATTTCATTGGTGAACGGCGACAGCGCAATGGCGTCAGAGCCGAGGAACATTTCGCCCTTGCCGTAACCAACCGCAAGCGGCGGTCCAAAACGCGCAGCCAGCAGCGTGTCGGGATCATCCTGGAACATTACCACCAGCGCGTAAGCGCCGGTCACGCGGTTCAGCATAGCCAGCATGGCTTCGCGGTGGCCGAGGCCTTCGCGGGTAAACTTGGCCAGCAGCTGCGCCACAACTTCCGTATCGGTCTGGGTGGTAAACACAGCACCTTCGGCGGAAAGCTCATCACGCAGTTCGGAGAAGTTTTCAATAATGCCGTTGTGAACAACCGCCACGCCATCAATGAAATGCGGGTGGGCATTGGTTTCGTTCGGCACGCCGTGGGTTGCCCAGCGGGTGTGGGCAATGCCTGTCTTGCCCGGCAGAGGCTCGTCGGCTAGCCTTTTTTCAAGGTTGAAAAGTTTGCCCTCAGCGCGGCGACGGGCCATCACGCCATTATCAATGGTTGCGACACCGGCAGAATCATAACCACGATATTCAAGGCGTTTCAGCGCATCAACAAGACGCTCCGATACCGGCTGTGTTCCGACAATTCCGACAATTCCGCACATGCAATTCTCCATACGGCACTTCTATGGCCGCCAGTCCTAATCATTTCGCGGAAATCCGCAATTCCGTCGCCGGTCACTTTCGGTTTCGGCCGGTAACGAAGGTCAGCCTTTCTTACTCTTTTCAGCCTTAAGTGCCTTTGCCCGCTCACGAATTACCGTTGCGCGACCTTCCTTTATCTCCTGGCGCGCACGGCCCAACGCCAGCGCATCGGCAGGCACATCTGCGGTGATCACGCTGCCGGAAGCCACATAGGCACCATCGCCAACGCTGACCGGTGCGACCAGCGACGAGTTGGAGCCGATAAAGGCACCCTCGCCGATTCTGGTGATGTGTTTGTTGATGCCGTCATAGTTGCAGGTGATTGTACCGGCACCAATATTGCTGCCAGCGCCGACAAAGGCGTCGCCAATGTAAGTCAGATGGTTGACCTTGGCGCCAGCGCCGATCTCGGCCTTCTTGACCTCACAGAAATTGCCGACCTTGGCATCTGCGGCCAGATTGGCACCGGGGCGAAGCCGCGCATATGGACCAACCGTGGCACCGGCGCTGACATAGGCACCTTCCAGATGCGAAAAGGCGTGAATAACCGCGCCGCTTTCAATGGTCACGCCGGGTCCAATCACCACATTCGGCTCAATCAGCGCGTCCTGGCCAATCGCAGTGTCCCAAGACAGGAACACGGTTTCCGGCGCAATCATCGACACGCCCGAAATCATCAGCTCATTGCGGCGACGCTCCTGCCACAGACGCTCGACATAGGCCAGCTCCGCGCGGTTGTTGCAGCCGGTCAGTTCAGTTTCCGGCGCATCGATGGCAACGGTCTTGCCGCCCAGCGAGCGGGCAATTTCCACGATGTCGGTCAGGTAATATTCGCCCTTGGCATTGTTGTTGCCAATGCGGTTCAAAAGGTCCAGTGCCTTGGCACCCTTGATCGCCATCAGGCCGCTGTTGCACCAGGTAACCTTGCGCTCCTCGTCCGTGGCGTCCTTTTCCTCACGTATAGCAACCAGCTCACCATTTTCCACCAGCAGACGACCATAACCGGTCGGGTTGGCAGTGTGGAAACCGATGACCACAACATCAACATCCTGCGCCAGCTCTGCCCGCGCCGCATTCAGCGTCTCAGACGTCAACAGCGGTACATCGCCGTAAGCAATCAGAACGTCATCATATCCACGCTCGATTGCCGCCCTTGCTGCCAGCACGGCGTTGCCCGTGCCAAGGCGCTCTTTCTGGAGGTAGGATTCAACCTCGACATCCGGCCGTTCGGCAGCCTTGCTGACGTTTTCGGCATCGCGGCCAACCACGAGTGCTGCGGTACTGACGCCAGCACCTGCAATCGCCTGCATGACATGGGCAATCATCGGCCGGCCAGCAACGGGATGCAGAACCTTCGACATGGAGGATTTCATGCGCGTGCTTTCGCCCGCAGCCAGAATAACAGAAAGACAACTACGTTCCATAAAACCTCCATGCTGCAGCGACGGGCACGCCGTCCGGCAGGCATTTATCCAAGTACCATTCAGTTCGCGTATTTATACGTTTGCGTGATGAGTTACAGCGCACACTTTAAGAAATCCACGTTTGGCTTCTAAAAATGGCAGCAAAACGTGGATAATCCGCAAATATCAGGCGGTCGTGCGGGAATTCACAAAAGACATGATCTGGTTGCGACCATTCTCGATCAGCGTTTCCATCTGCTTGCGGGCACTCTCCGCATCATGGGCGCGCAGCGCCTCCACCAGCTGCAAATGGGTGCGGGAAACATCGGCAATCTCATTGCTGTCGGTTTCCGGGTTGCTCATTCGGAAAATCCCGATCAGCGACGCCTTGATCAGCGTGCCGACCGTGCGCATGAACGGATTGCCCGATACCTCGGCCAGCAGAATATGAAACTCCATATCGGCAATGGCGCGCTTTTCCTTGGAATAAGAAGGATCACCCATCGTGGTTGCCAGCATTTCCAGTCTGATAAGATCAGCATCAGACGCATGTGTTGCGGCAAGTGACGCCGCAAACGGCTCGAATGCCAACCGCATGTCGTAGAGGTGCAGCAGAAATTCAGTGTTGATGCCGGTCTCGAAGTGCCAGTGCAGCACATCGCTGTCGAACATATTCCACTTGTCGCGCGAAGTCACACGCGTGCCAATTCTTGCCTTTGGCGCGACCATGCCCTTGGCCGTCAGGGTTTTCATCGCCTCGCGCAAAATGGTGCGGGATACCTTGAACCGGCCGACAAGTTCAGCATCTCCGGGCAGAATCTCACCGGCTGAAAATTCGCCTGAAACAATGCCTTGCCCCAACTTGTGAACGACCTGCGCATGGCTGGTGCGCGGACGCGCCACCTTCATGACATTCTCGAGATTTTCTCGAACCAAAGACCAGACCCCATTATTATTATTGGACGTTTCGATTGCCGGATCGCCCGTGTGAGACACTTAATCTGTAACGATTCAGTTGGTTATCAAACCAAAGTCGTGTCGTAACACTGGTAATCAGCAACGCCAAGAAAACGCCATTTCAACAAATAAGATGCAAAACTAACAAAAATCACCAGCCGGTTGCAATCGGCAACTTGGCCGCACCCGCAGTCCAAAACTCAAACGGCGGCTCTTTCCGCCAAAAAGCCGCGCGGGGTAATCACGCGCGGCTTTTCTTAGTCACGACTGCGGCAGATTATTGCGGCAGCTTGTCGTCAACGCCAGCAACGTAGAAGTTCAGGCCGAGAAGTACGCCGTCTTCAGCCTTTTCGCCGTCCTTCAGCCACTCGGAACCGTCCTGCTTCTTGATCGGGCCGGTGAACGGATGCAGTTCGCCGGACTTGATCTTGGCTTCGGTTTCTTCCGCCATCTTCTTCACGTCGTCAGGCATGTTTGTGTAAGGCGCCATGGTCAGGATGCCGTCTTTCAGGCCGTCCCAAACCGATTCCGACTTCCACTTGCCGTCGAGCAGGTCCTGCGTGCGCTTGATGTAATAAGCACCCCAGGTGTCGACGATCGCGGTCAGCTGGGTCTCAGGGCCAGCCTTGATCATGTCGGAAGCCTGGCCGAATGCCTTGATGCCACGCTCGGTCGCAACCTGCATTGGAGCAGTCGTGTCGGTGTGCTGTGTCAGGATATCAACGCCCTGGTCGATAAGAGCCTTGGCAGCGTCGGCTTCCTTGCCTGGGTCGAACCAGGTGTTGGCCCAAACAACCTTGACCTTGAATTCTGGGTTCACGGACTGTGCGCCAAGAACGAAGGCGTCAATGCCCATCACAACTTCCGGGATCGGGAAGGAAGCGATGTAACCTGCAACACCCTTCTGCGACATTTTCGCAGCGATCTGGCCCTGAATGTAACGGCCTTCGTAGAAGCGCGAGTTGTAGGTCGCCAGGTTTTCAGCCGTCTTGAAGCCGGTCGCGTGTTCGAACTTCACCTTCGGGAACTTCTCGGCAACCTTGACGGTGGCGTCCATGAAGCCGAACGAGGTGGTGAAGATCATTTCGCAGCCAGAACGGGCCATGCGCTCGATTGCACGCTCGGCATCTGGACCTTCCGGAACGCTTTCAAGGAAAGGCGTTTCAATCTTGTCGCCAAAATGCTTTTGCAGTTCGAGACGACCAATGTCGTGCGCCTGTGTCCAGCCGCCATCGGTGCGGGAACCGACGTAGACGAAGCAGATCTTCTTTGGATCTTCGGCGCGAGCGGCCGAAGACAGGCCGCCGAGAACGGCTGCCGTTGCGGTGAGTGCGAGAATGAACTTCTTCATTTTTACCCCTGCTGTGGTTTGATTGCAGTTATTCCAAAACGCATTGTCTCTTCATCCAAGACATTGTTTTTCATCCAAGACAAGGCGTTTTAAGCTTCGAATGCTGTTACCGGTCCGGCACGAATGGCTTGCCAAGCGATGCCGGAGTATTGATGAGCGTCGTGCGGCGATTATAGGAAATGAGAACCAGCACGATGATTGTTGCCGCATAAGGCATGGCCGAAAGCAGCTGTGACGGAATGCCAAGGCCAAAGGCCTGCGCATGCAGCTGGCCAATGGTGACGGCGCCAAACAGGTAGCCACCGGCCAGCACCCGCCATGGTCGCCATGAGGCAAACACCACCAGCGCCAGTGCAATCCAGCCGCGACCGGCCGACATGTTTTCCACCCATTGCGGTGTGTAGACCAGCGACAGCTGCGCACCAGCCAGACCCGCACAGGCACCACCAAACATGATGGCCAGATAGCGGGTGGCAATAACATTGATACCAAGCGCATGCGCCGAGGCGTGGCTGTCGCCAATCGCCCGCAGCTTGAGGCCCGTACGGCTTTTGAACAGGAACCAGCTGATACCGACCACCAGCGCAATCGACATGTAGAAGATCAGGTCCTGGCGAAACAGCAGAGGCCCGATGAATGGAATGTCCGACAGGAGCGGAAAGACGATCGGCTGCAATTTAACGCCCGGCAGGCCGACGAAACTTTCACCCAGCATGCCGGAAAGGCCAAGGCCGAGAATGGTCAATGCGAGACCCGTTGCCACCTGATTGGTGACTAAAGTCAGCGTCAGGAAACCGAACAACAGTGAAAACACCGTGCCGCCGGCAATACCGGCGATAATGCCAAGATAGGGAGAGCCGGACATGTGGGCGGCAGCAAAGGCGCAGACCGCACCCATGATCATCATGCCTTCCACGCCAAGGTTCAGCACACCCGAACGTTCCGCAACCAGTTCACCCAGGGAGGCAATCACCAGCGGTGTTGCCGCGGTAATGACCGTGAGAAGTATAGCCTGTGCCATATCCATTAGACGGCTCCCTCACTGGATACAGCCCGATTAAATCTGATGCGGATCCTGTAGAGAATGAGTGTGTCGCAGGACAACACGAAAAACAGCATCAGCCCCTGGAAAACGCGGGTAACCTTGTCGGAAACACCGATAGAAAGCTGTGCTGCTTCACCACCGAGATAGGTCAGCGCCAGGACCAGACCCGAAGCAATAATGCCAAGCGGGTTGAGGCGCCCAAGGAAGGCAACGATGATAGCGGTAAAACCGTAACCGGGCGAAATGGCCGGCTGCAAATGACCAATCGAACCCGACACTTCCGAAATACCGGCAAGACCCGCCAGTGCGCCAGACAGAAGCAGCGAGAACCACACTGTGCCGGACGTCGAGAAACCTGCAAAGCGGCCTGCCCGTGCCGACTGGCCAAGCACGCCAATCTGGAAGCCTTTCAGCATGTAGCGCATCATGAACCACAGCGCGACGGCGGCCACGATTGCGAAGACGAAACCCCAATGCGCACGGCCGGATGACAGCATTTCCGGCAGAACGGCATCACTTGAAAACGGCTGTGTCTGCGGGAAGTTATAGCCCTTCGGATCGCGCCAGATACCGCGCACCAGCCAGTCCAGAAACAGCTGGGCAATATAGACCAGCATCAGGCTGGTCAGGATTTCATTGGTGTTGAAGCGGGTCTTCAGCAGGGCCGGAATGGAGGCGTAAAGCGCGCCACCAATAAAACCCATGATCATCATTAGCGGCAGCACCAGCGGCGAATGCCATTCAGGATAGAGCACCGGTATAATGGAGCCGGCGATCGCGCCGATGGTGAACTGACCTTCCGCACCGATATTCCAGTTATTGGAGCGATAACAGATCGATAGTCCAACGGCGATCAGGATCAGCGGCCCGGCCTTGATAACCAGTTCATGCAGCGACCACACTTCAAGCAGCGGCTCTACAAAAAAGCTGTAGAGCGCATTGAACGGGTCCTTGCCCAGCATCGCAAACATGATGGCGCCGAAAACCAGTGTCAGCACCAGCGCCAGCAAGGGCGAAAAAATCGCGAAAAATGCGGAAACGCCGCTGCGCCTTTCAAGCTCAATGCGCATGGGCGACAGCCTCCGGTTTGCTTTCCTGCAGACCACCCATCAGCAATCCGATCTTCTCACGCGTCATGTCTTCCCGTGCATAGGCATCCGACAGACGACCATCGGAAATGACCGCGATGTTGGTTGCCACTTCAAAGATTTCGTCGAGATCCTGGCTGATGACAACAAGCGCAGAACCGCTTTTGGCGAGATCGACCAGCGCCTGACGAATACGGCTGGCTGCACCTGCATCCACACCCCAGGTCGGCTGGTTCACCACCAGCAGCGATGGCTGGCGGTCCAGTTCACGTCCCACGATGAATTTCTGCAAGTTGCCGCCAGACAGCGAACCGGCTGCCGGGTCTTCCGCACTTTTACGCACATCCATGGTGTCACAGATACGCTTGGTTGCCTGTTTGATGGCCGAATAACGGATGACGTTGAACAGGCCACCACCGAGGAAACTCTTGGCGTCGGAACGATGGCGGGCCAGCAGCAGGTTTTCAGACAGGCTGAGTGCAGTGACCGCCGCATGGCCGTGGCGTTCTTCCGGCACGAAACCAGCCCCCAAAAGGCGCCGCCCATTAATGCCGGTGCGGCCAACCGCCTTGCCCCTGATAAGGATCGCCTGATCATTTGCAACGGGATATTCACCCGAGAGCGCATCGAACAGCTCGCCCTGCCCGTTGCCAGCAATACCGGCAATGGCCAAAATCTCGCCGGCGCGGACCTTCATGGTGACGGATTTGAGCGATACGGCAAAAGGTGTGCGGGCCGGTACCGAAAGTGCAGTGACTTCCAGCTGGTTGTCGCCCAGCGTGCAATAAGCGTCACGCTCAATGCCCGCCACGTCATTGCCCACCATCATGCGGGCAAGCGAGGCCGGTGTTTCCTGCCTTGGATCGCAGCTGCCGGTGACCTTGCCGTGCCGCAGCACCGTGGCGCGATCACAGATGCGCTGCACTTCTTCCAGGCGGTGGCTGATATAAAGAACGGAACGGCCTTCGGCCTTCAGTTTCGCAAGGGTTTCAAACAGCCGGTCGGCTTCCTGCGGCGTTAAAACCGAGGTTGGCTCGTCGAGAATGATCAGTTCAGGGTTTTGCAGCAATGCGCGGACAATTTCGATGCGCTGGCGCTCACCCACCGAAAGGTCGGCAACATGGGCATTGGGGTCGAGCGGCAGGCCGTAAGCGTTGGAAAGCTCTTCCGCCTTGCGGGCAATTTCCTTGATCGAGATGCCAGGATCGAGAGATAGCGCAATGTTTTCCGCAACGGTCAGCGCTTCAAACAGCGAAAAATGCTGGAATACCATGCCGATGCCGGTTTTGCGCGCCACACCGGGCGAGCTGATGCGAACCGGTTTCCCGTGCCAGAGAATGTCGCCGCTTGTCGGTTCCAGCACCCCGAACAGCATTTTGACGAGCGTGGATTTTCCCGCGCCATTTTCACCCAGAAGGGCATGAATTTCGCCGCGCTGAACAGTCAGGTCAATTTCGTTGCATGCTGCGAAATTGCCGAAATATTTGGAAAGCTGAGAAACAGCTAAGAGTGGCGCATTCTGCTGCGCGGTCGATTGCGTCACCATTCCCCTCTTTCGCCTGCCTTCTACGAGGCTTTGACAAAACAAACTCTATGCTTTTCTACGACGTTTCAGCACTTACTCAATATGTTTTTTGACTTATTGATAAAGACTTTGCTGCCATGCACAACAGAATTTCATTATTAAGCCTAATGTGCAGCGGCAGGCCGCCTTATTTGGTGCCAAGCGACGGGAAAAGCTGCAATATTCCACCGATGCAGTAGAGGTAGATGCCGGAAACGACAACGCCGGTGCTGACCCAGACCGGTGTATCGAAGTGCAGAAGCAGCGCATAACCGCCAAGCGCGCACCACAGCATAAAAATTGCCATATTGAGGCCGCGCAGACGCTTAACGCGCACCGGGTGCAGAAAATTGATCGGCAGGAAGGTCAAGACAACGGACACGGTGACAACGGCCATGGCCGCAACCGCACTGGCATCGATGACGAACAGCGTGAACACCACCATGTTCCACACCACGGGAAAACCGGAGAAGAAATATTCATCGGTCTTCATGCCCATGTCGGCATAATAAATGGCACTGGACACCACGATCATGCCCGCAGCAACAAACGACCAGGGTTCACCGATCATGCCGCTCTGGTACAGCGCAAATGCTGGCAACAGCACGTAGGTGACATAGTCGATAATATTGTCCAGCGTGTCGCCCGACCAGTTGGGCAGAACCTCTTTCACCCGCACCTTGCGGGCAATCGGCCCGTCAATTCCATCCACCGCCAGCGCAAGACCCAGCCACCAGAACATATCGACAAAACGATGTTCGGCGGCAGCAACCACGCCCAGAAAGGCCAGAAAAGAACCGGAAGCTGTGAGTATATGAACTGAAAAGGCCCGGATTTCCGCATAGGGCACGCGCTTGTATTTGAATATTTTCATCACTGCGGGTGCGCCTCGTTTTTCAATCTTCAGTCCACGTCCGGTATGCGACCATTCAACACGCAATGCAACCGTCGAAAATGTATTATCCTAAGGCATCTTACAGCATGTTACAGGAACAGAAGCATAAGACAAACAGCGGTTGCAGTGGATTTCAAACGGCAATGTCTTTATGCTTGACGCGCAGATAAACGGATAATGACCATGACGGATTACGATATTTCAGTTGTTGGCGCTGGCCTTGCCGGACAAATCGCAGCCATTGCGCTGGCGCGTTCTGGCCGCCACGTCGCACTCATTGCGCCAAACACCGCCCGCAACGATCAGCGCACCACCGCGCTGATGGACCAGTCCATCCGTTTTCTGGATCGTTTGGGCCTGTGGAAAAATATCGAACCGTCCTCGGCCGCCCTGTCCATCATGCAGATTATCGATGGCACGGACCGGTTGCTGCGCGCACCAACCGTGCAGTTCCGCTCCTCCGAAATCAACCTGCCGGCCTTTGGCTGGAACATTCCCAACAAGCCGCTCAATGACGCGCTGGAACAGGCCATTGCGATTGAACCCAACATCACCGTCATTGAAGCTGTTGCCGACACAATAGAGTTGACACCGGAACAGGTGGAAATCTCGCTGGACAACGGTGAAACCGTGACTTCCGCGTTTGTGATTGGCGCCGATGGCCGCAAATCCAAGGTGCGTGATGCCGCAGGCATCGGCGTGCGCAGCTGGGGTTACCCGCAGACCGCGCTGGTCATGAACTTCGCCCACACCCTGCCGCACGGCAATGTCTCTACCGAGTTTCACACCCCAACCGGCCCGTTCACGCAGGTGCCGTTGCCAGGAAACCGCTCCAGCCTCGTCTGGGTGGTCAAACCGGAACAGGCAGCCGAGATGCTGGCACTGTCGACAGAAGAATTGAGCGCCCGTGTCGAACAGCGCATGCAATCCATGCTCGGCAAGGTTACGGTGGAAGACGGCGTGCAGAGCTGGCCACTGTCCAGCATGACGGCCGACCGTTTTGGCAAAGGGCGCGTGGCACTGGTTGGCGAAGCCGGCCATGCCTTCCCGCCAATTGGTGCGCAGGGCCTGAACCTCAGCCTGCGCGATATCATGACCTTGACCGATCTTCTCGGCGCCTCTACCGACAAGCCGATTGCCGGCGATGCCGGTAACGCCTTTGAGCGCCGCCGCAAGGTGGATGTGATGAGCCGCACCTGGAGCGTTGACCTGCTCAACCGCTCGCTACTGTCGTCTTTCCTGCCGGTGCAGATGTTGCGCGCCGCCGGTCTGCACCTGCTGTCTGGCCTGTCGCCACTGCGCAGCACCATCATGCGCGAAGGTATTGAACCCGGCCGTGGGTTAAAAGCCATTCCGTCATTGCTGTGGGCCGGATTGAGGCGCTGAGGTTACCCTAACCTCCCTCATTCCTCTCCTCGGGCTTGACCTTGATGTCACAGGCATCCAACACCCACTCTGCCGTCATCCTCGCCCTTGTGGCGAGGATCTAAGCCGGTGCCAAATATTCAACATGGATAGGTTCTCGGGAAAAGCCAGAGATCGACGACGGGATGAAAAGCAGCGCGAGGCTCAACCCGCAAGCTGCCGCACGATATAAAGTACCGCCGTCAGCGTCACGACCGACAGCACTGTGCTGATCAGGATCGAGGCGGACGCCCTCTCCTGCCACACCTGATATTGCTGGCCGATGACGAAAACATTGGTCGCCGTCGGCAAGGCTGCAAGCAGCACGGCGGAATAGATCCAGATCGGGTCGAATGTGCCGAACGAGGTCAGGAACAGATAGGCCACCAGCGGGTGCAGAATAAGTTTTGCCGGCACGATATAAGCCATTTCCACCGACAGACGTTTGATCGGCCAAAGCGCCAGTGTAACACCCATGGCAAACAGCGCACAGGGTGCGGCCGTCTGCGCCAGATAATCGATCAATCGCTGGAAGGCCAAAGGTGGCTCCCATGAGGTTCCGGCGGCCAGAAACCCGGCAATGACAGCCAGAATGAACGGATGGGTCAGCACCTTTTTCAGGATGTCAGCAGCCAGCTTCAACGGTGAACGTTTGTCTCCTCCAGCAATCGCCATCATCGCCGGTGCCACAATAAAATGCGTGGCATTTTCCAGACAGACGATCAGCGCCACCGGCACGGCCGCCGTCTCGCCAAACACCAGCAGCGAAAGCCCCGGCCCCATGTAACCGATATTGCCGTAACTGCCGGCAAAACTTTGGATGGTGGTCTCGGCAATGCTATTTTTGCGAATGAACACACCAATGACGAACAGCAGCGCAAAAATAGAATAGGTGGCGAGCAGGCTGGTGCCGACAAAATCCATCCGCGCCAACTGCTCCATCGGTGTTTTGGAAATCAGCTTGAAGAATAGCGCTGGCAGGGCCGCGTAAATGATGAACACGTTTAGCCAGCCCATGGCTTCTGCCGGTTGGCGGATCAACTTCGCGGCGACATAGCCAATGAGAATCATGCCGAAAAACGGCAGCAACAGACTGATAATGTCAGACATAATACCCTACCCGTCGATTGGGAGATGGATCGACGGGGCGACGCTTAGCCTATTTGCATCAGGATTGGGAAGGTTTCCTGGAACCAGATTGCCATGTTGGTGATAAAGCCGGTCATGAAAGCAATACCAGTCAGGATCAGGAATACACCCATGATCTTCTCGATCAGGCCCAGATGGCGGCGGAAACGCACCATGAAGCGCATGAAAGAGCCGGAGAAGCTTGCGGCAATCCAGAACGGTACGGCAAGACCCAGCGAATAGATCGCCAGCAGAATGGCACCATCACCCACCGTATCACGCATGGAAGCAACACCGAGGATCGCGCCAAGAACCGGGCCAATGCAGGGTGTCCAGCCAAAAGCAAAGGCAAGGCCCATGACATAGGCGCCGGACAGCGTCGCCGGTTTGCCGCCGCCCTGAAAACGCGCCTCACGCGACAGAATACCGATGCGGAATACGCCGAGGAAGTTCAGGCCCATGATGATGATGATCAGGCCGCCGATCTTTGCCAGAATATCGAGGTTCTGGCGCAGCAACATTCCAATGCTGGAGGCTGCTGCACCAAGGCCGATAAACACGGTGGAAAAACCAAGCGTGAAGAAAAGCGCCGATAGCAGCACCGCCCATTTGACACGCGGCTCTGCCTGAACATTCTCCGACTTGAACTGCTCAACCGACACGCCCGCCATGTAACACAGGTACGGCGGAACCAGCGGCAATACACAGGGCGAGAGAAAAGACAGAGCACCGGCAAACAATGCACTGAACAGGGAAATTTCGGCGATGGACACGTGTAACTCCGTATTTTTCAAGGAGTTTTAATCTTTGCACCACTGCTTCGCCAATCACCTTTTAGGGGGTGAGACAAAAAAACGCGGAATAGTGAAATAAAGTTGTTTTTGAGGGTTGACCCGAACCGAGGCCGTAAATATGTTCCGCCCACTTCCGCAGGGCAGACGAACTGCAAGGGAGAGCATAGCTCAGCCGGTAGAGCAACTGACTTTTAATCAGTAGGTCCAGGGTTCGAATCCCTGTGCTCTCACCACTTCTCTCAACGAAGTGGTTGATATCAAATCAAGTCTATAAAACACAACAATCCCCACATACCGCGCAATAAGCCTTTTCGGCTTTACAGGCCCTACCCGCCTTGGGTCACCATCGCGATCTGAGACGTTCCACTAAAGCGCAATCATGGCAAACGAATCACCCGCAAAGCGCTGCTATGATTCTGCTCGACGATTCGCATTTGCATCGGTGATTCCCATTCGGCGATTGGAAATGGATCATGTACGGAGCAGACGCCGTCCTTGCGCTTCAAAATTATAGATGTAAACGACGGCTAACGGCTCGCTTCAACAAAGCCCCGAATAGCAACAAAGCGAGGCAAAATATCAAACAACTCTAGGGTTGTCGTATTCGCTTGCTGATTGCAAATCCACAAACTACTAAACCTGAAAATCACGATTTGATTCGATGACAAACGCTTGGGTATTTTCAGGGGCATTTGAGATGAAATTCCGTTTTCCAGTCGTTGTTGGTGCATTGGCGCTTTTGCTTCAGGCCTGCACGACCGTCCATTCCGATACCGTTTATGTGACGATCAAGACGGATGCGCGGGGTAATATTTCGTCGACGCAACTCAGCAGTGTCACCGGGGATCGTAAGAAAGATAGTATGGCGCTTCATCTGGCGCTGCTGGCATTTTATCACAAGGTACCGAACCCCAGAGCCAATCAGACATACCGCCAGCCAGTCAAGTTTGATTACATCAAATCGAACGAAGCGAAGGCAGCCGCCGCCGCGGCGGCCAAGACAACGAAGACTACCCAGACCACGAGATAAGCTGACCGCCGAAGGGTTACCGTTCCGCAGAAATGGCGCAGCTGGCGACCGGCTTCTATCCAGAAATCAGGTCGCCCTTCTGCCAGCCTTTGACACCCCAATTGCGGATGCGCATGCGGCGAGCGAAGAAGCCGACCAGAAAAGGTGTCAACGCGAAACTGGCAACGACGACGGCGGGGATCAGGTATTTGGCGTGTTCCGCCAATGCCGGAACAGACAGCGTGGTGACAATACCGACACCAAAAAGCATCGCATTGACCATCAATCCGCACATGATCTTCAGCCACGTATCAGTACTTATTCGGTCGGTGGAAATTGCGTGTTTAGAAAACATGTCTTCCTCCCTTGCTATATCAGTAAAAGCAAATGGAGGTGTTTGGTTCCGAGAAATGGCGGATGGAGCGTACCGCCCCACCCGCCATCTGATACCTATGGCATGATCATCAACCGGATGCCGTAGGCCACCACCGTCAGCGCCAGCACGCTGGCCAGCCATATCGCGGCAAACCAAAGCAGGCGCTTGGGTAATCTTTCTTGAGGTGCTGGGTCAGCCATTAGTGATAGCCCTCTTCCGGATCGATCTTGCCGCGAAATACCCAATAAGCATAACCGGTATAGGCAAGAATCGTGGGAATGAGCACCAGCGCGCCAACCAGCAGGAAGGCAAGCGAACTTTCAGGTGCCGCCGCTTCCCAGATCGTCAGCGAGCCTGGCACGATATAGGGGTAAAAGCTGATGCCGATGCCGACAAAACTGAGGACAAACAGTCCCAGTGCCGCCAGAAACGGTTGCAGGTGTTTATCGTGCGTCAGGCCATGCCACAGCGCCAATGCGCAGATGGCAACCAGCAATGGCACCAATGCCGAGAAAAACGCCGTTGGCCAACCGAACCAGCGATCGAAATAGACCCGGTCGATAAACGGTGTCCACAGGCTGACAGTGCCGATCAAAAGCAGCGTACCGACACCCGCGACCATGGAGAGTTTGCGGCACCGGGCCTGCAAATCACCCGTGGTTTTCAGGTTGAGCCACGTGGCGCCCAACAATGCATAACCCACGACAACCGCCAGACCGGTAACGACGCTGAATGGTGTCAGCCAGTCCCACCAGCCACCGGCATAGGCGCGGTCCACAACCTTGATACCCTGCACAAGCGCGCCAAGCGCCACGCCCTGCATGAAGGCCGCAACAGTAGAGCCGACAAAGAAACCGCCATCCCACCAGATGCTGCCGCGTTTGGTGCGCCAACGAAATTCAAACGCCACACCGCGAAAGATCAGCCCGAGCAGCATCAGAATGATCGGCATATAGAGGGCCGGCAACACAGTGGCATAGGCCAGCGGAAACACCGCCATCAGGCCACCGCCACCCAACACCAGCCAGGTTTCGTTACCGTCCCAAACAGGCGCAATGGAATTGGTCATTACGTCTCGGTCATGCCGGTTGGGAAACATCGGAAATAGAATACCGATGCCGAGGTCAAACCCATCGAGAATGACATAAGCGAGAACGGCAAAGGCGATCAGCGCCGCCCAGATAAACGCAAGATCAAACATCATGGCGGCCTCCCGCATTAAGTTCATGAGCAATGGCCGGGGTAATTCCCGTTGCTCGTGATGGGGCGTGGTCCAGCTCATGGTCTTCATCCAGTACCGGCGTGCGGTACATCAGCCGCAGCAGGTAAAAGACCCCTGCCCCGAACACGATGAAATAGACCACGATAAAGGCCATCAGCGACGCACCGACAGCGGGCGCATCGACCGGCGACAGGCTCTCAGATGTGCGCAACAGCCCGTAAACCGTATAGGGCTGACGGCCGACTTCGGTGGTAAACCAGCCTGCCAGCACGGCAATGAAACCCGATGGCCCCATGCAGATGGCGGCACGGTGCAACAACCGGCTTTCGTAAAGACAGCCTCGCCACCTGGCCCATAGCGACCAAAGGCCAACACCCAGCATCAACATGCCAAGCCCAACCATCACCCGGAAGGCCATGAAGGGAATAAGCGCCGGTGGCCGGTCCTCGGGAGCCCACTCTTTCAGGCCCTTGATTTCGCCATTGAGATCATGGGTGAGGATCAACGAGCCGAGCTTTGGAATTTCGACTGCATATCGGGTGGCTTCGGCCTTATCATCGGGAATGCCGAACAGAATGAGCGGCGCGCCCTTATGGCTTTCATAATGGCCTTCCATGGCGGCAATCTTTGCCGGCTGATGCTCCAGTGTGTTGATGCCATGCAGGTCACCAACGAAAATCTGCACCGGCGTTACCAGTGCCGCCATCCACATGGCCATGGAAAACATCACCCGCGCCTGTTTATTCGTGCGGTCTCGCAACAGATGGAACGCCCCCACTGCGCCAACGCCGAAAGCCGTCGTCAGGAACGCGGCAAGCACCGTATGTGTCAGTCGGTACGGGAAGGATGGGTTGAAAATGATCTTCCACCAGTCCTGCGGCAGAAATTGGCCGTTTTCGCCAATGATGTGGCCCTGCGGCGTATGCATCCAGCTATTGGCAGACAGGATCCAGGTGGCGGAAATCAAGGTGCCCACGGCCACCATGGCGACGGCGAACATGTGCAGACGATCACCGACACGTTTGCGCCCGAACAGCGCAATGCCCAGAAAACCCGCCTCCAGGAAAAAGGCGGTCAGCACCTCATATCCCATCAATGGGCCAATGACCGGACCAGCCTTGTCGGAAAACACCGCCCAATTGGTGCCGAACTGGTAGCTCATGACGATGCCGGACACCACGCCCATGCCGAAGGTAATGGCAAAGATCGGTTTCCAGTATTCGAACAGCTTGAGATAAACGGGATCGCGCTTCCACAGCCACAACGCATTGAGAACAGCAAGATAACTCGCCGTGCCAATGGAAAACGCCGGAAACAGAAAGTGGAACGACACAGTAAAGGCAAACTGTATTCGTGCCAGAATCTCGGCGCTGAAACCTTCAAACACTTTGATCTCCATCAATGAGTGAAATGGATCTCTGGTCTATTTGAAACAATAACCGAACGCGCTGTGATCAATTACCGCGCGGTAATCTGGCGCGCGTGGCATTGTGACGCTATGCGCCGGAAAGTACAGCTTAAAAGATATTAAACGTATGAAGGCACCCGCCAGAACGCGATGGCATTCATTTCCGGTGCCGTGCGATTAAGTTGCCACGGTCAAGACTCAGCGCAACCTTAAAGCCCAGCCGCACAACCTTAGAAAATAAAAACCGATCACAAACAACTAAAAGGTGTCACTTCACTTCGCCCGCTGTTGCTTGCGCAACGCATCATGACAAAGTTGTGTCAAAATATCATATTTATTACGGCGAAATCTTGACTCATACAGTCACATTTTATTATCCCACCTCCAACGCGCCATAACGCAGAATTTTCTGGAGGTTTTTCAAACATGTATCCGAACTTGAAAACGTCACGACACGTGGCGAAGGCTTCCGTGTGCCTGCTTGTTACCATCGGTGGTATCGTCTCCATTTCGCCTGTCATGGCGCAGGACACAACCACCGCACCAGCCAACGCGACGATTCTCGATAACATCATTGTCAAGCTCCCCAACTGGCTGCGCTTGGGTGGCAAAGGCAAATCGGATATCGGCACGACAATTCTTGAGGGTGAACTTATCACCAACAAGGCAAGCGGTCTCGGCGATGCAAACTCGATCCTGCGCAATCTGCCGAACGTTCAGTATCAAAACGATTCTGACAATGATGCCGGTGTCGATGGTCAGGACATGATCAACCTGCGTCCCCAAGAGATGTCAATCTCCGGCGGTAAGGTCTATGAAAACAACTTCATCCTCAATGGCATCGGCATCAACAATGTCACGGGATCGCAGGATCCATTTGGCGGTACGCTTGGAAGTTACGAGAATACTCCCAACATCAACGAGGTTTTTGGCCTTCATTCCCAAACGGTGTTTGTACCAGCAGAATTCCTGGACAATGTGAGTGTGATGGACAGCAACGTCTCCGCTCGTTACGGCCAGTTTCAGGGCGGCGTGGTTGAATATACACTGGCAAAACCAAAGACTGATAAGGTTACCGGGTCGGTCAGCTACGGTTTTGAAAGCGACAGCACGACAAGCTACGTTTTGGGAACAGAAGACGGCCTAAATCCGCAGAACACCCCCCCACCGGAGTTTTATCGTTATAAAACATCCGCCACTGTCAATGTGCCTATAACAGACAATTGGGCGGTGATCGGTCAGTACAGCCGTTCTGGTGCGGACACCAATAAGGTCAAAGATTACAGGTACTATGGTCTTGAAGCGGAAGAGTTCTCAGAGAACAATTTCTACCGCCTTTCCAGTCGGCATGACACAGACTTTGGTGTGTTCACACTGGAAGGCTCCTATACGGATTACGAACAGGAGTGGGATGGGTATTTCTATCGTGACACGCAAATCATGTCACAAAGCAAAGGTTTAACCAGTCAGTTGCAATGGGAAAATGATCTTGATGCAATCGTCTTTGAGCCTTTCGGCGTGAAGGACGTGAAGATAGACGCGAGAGCCTATTTCAACAAATCCCGAACCGTTAATGACGGTGGGGCAAATGAAACATTGTATCGCACTGTTTGGGCGAGATCGGCTGTGTCTAATACCAACCCAGCTACATGGTTCTATTCGACAGATCCAAGCATATTATCCTGGTGCCAGGTACCACTGGCATCCGGTTTGACCGGAACATCCCAACTCTGCCGTGAAGGCGGTTACGGCAACAAGGCGCAGGGACAGGAAGAAAAAGGCTTCAAGGCAGATATCGACGGTGATTTTCTAGCAGGTACGTTCTCTACCGGCTTCGATTACCGAAAAACAGACGCATATCGACAGGCAGATCAATATACGCTGAATTCGTCGAACTATACGCTGCTGAATACGCCACTAGTTTCCTCTTTTACATGCCCAGCCGGCGATGCCTCGTGCTCATACGAACAATATACACGTATCAAAACCGTGACGCCTGCCTATCACAACAAGACATCAATCAATTCGCTTGATGCATATGCCGAAGTGGATCAGACATGGGACTGGTTCAACATCAGAGCTGGCGTGCATGCCAGCTATGAAGACTTTTTCGGTAATCTGAACTTCGCTCCGCGTCTGACGGCGACTATTTCACCGACTGAAGACTTCTCCATCATTGGCGGGTTCAATCGTTATTACAACGCCAATGCCGTCTACTATGCCATCCGGAACAACCAGCCCTTCGCACGCGCATACAGTCGTTCTCACAATGCAAGCGGCGTGGTGTCAGACTGGGTCGGTACAGGCACACAACGTTACTATAGTTTCTTAGGCGATGATCTTGTCACACCTTACGTTGATGAATTTACGGCAGGGATAGATTGGAACGACCCATGGTTCGATGGTGAATTACGCATTCGCTACTTGAACCGACACGGCAAGGATCAGTACCTCAAGTCGGTGGATTCCACCAGCAGTGTTATGACGCTGACCAATGAAGGAAAATCTGCGTTTCAATCGGCGACGATCGAATACGGAAAGACATGGGGACTACAAAATGCCAATCTGGAGACAGTAGGCCTGTTCGGAAGCCTAACGTGGTCAAAGCGTAAGTCCACGTCCAATGGTTACTTCGATGACCCAAGCGATACGCGCATTTGGTACAACGACCAATCCTATGGTCTCGGAGATTTCGAGATGGTGCAAGGTAACATGGATATCCCCATCAAGGGATCTCTGGACCTCGTCACCTCCTGGTTTGATGACAAATTCAAGTTCGGCGTTACCGGCAATGTGATTTTACCATATGACGGTGTTCGCAAAACGGATACGACATGCACACCCTCGGTAAGTCTTACTGCAGCATGCCATCTACCAGCTGGCTCAGAGGGTTTGGGCATGGTGCATGAAATCCGGGAAGACTATCGTTTCAGAACAGCTGTGACGGTTGATCTCAATGCAAAATACCGTGCATTCGAATCCAAATATGGCTCGCTGGATCTTGAGATGAGAGTGCAAAACGCTTTCAACGACGTTGGAAACCGTAACGCCAAACCCGCCCAACCATGGGTTCCCGGCCGCATGGTATGGCTCGGCGCGAAGGCAACCTTCTGATGTCGACGCATCTCAGACTGCTCTATGTCTTTTGTGCCGTTGCTGCATCCGTTATCCTGGCAATCTCGTGCTACGAGGTTGCCAAGGGACGCAGGCTGGCGAATGAAGAACGGTTGGCGGCGCTGCAAGAACGGGCCATTGAACAGCGCCGGCAAAATCTGCTGGTCGAGTTCCCAGCAGATCCAACCGAACATGACCTTTCATTCCTCGCACAAGCCTACCGACAACCGGCGGAAAACTTCCCGCCGCTGTCGCTGTTCTCAGGTATCAAAGCAGAAGAGCTGGCACCGCTGCCAATACCGCCGCGCCCGCAGGGCCAGCAACTGGCCAAGGCGCAGCTTGGCTTCAAGCTGTTCCGCGATCCTCAGCTTTCGCGCTCTGGCCAGATTTCCTGCCAGAACTGTCATAACAGGGAGCTTGGCTGGGGTGACGGCTTACAAAGCTCCTTCGGCCATGACCGCGCCAGGGGAAAACGCAACGCCCCGCCTTTGTTCAATGTCGGTTTGCGCTCACCTCTGTTCTGGGATGGGCGCGCAGAGACGCTGGAGGAACAGGCGCTGATCCCGATGACAGACCAGCGCGAAATGGCAAACCACGACATTGCCTCTGCCGTTGAGCGGATTGCCGCCCGGCCGGATTATCAGGAGGCTTTTCAGGCGGTCTACAACGTCTCAATGCCAACCGCCGCAGAACTGACCGATGCCATCGCCACCTTCCAGCGCACGCTTGAGGAACCGACACGGCTCGACCGTTTCCTGTCGGGTCAGTACCGCGCCTTCAATAATGAGCAGATCTGGGGCATGCATCTGTTCCGCACCAAGGGTGGTTGCGCCAACTGTCACAACGGTCCGCTGCTGACCGACAACAAGTTTCACAATCTTGGGCTTTCGTTGCTGGGCCGTCCGCGTGAAGACGTTGGCCGATATGCCATTACCAACCAGTTGCTGGATGTCGGCCGGTTCAGAACCCCCAGCATTCGCCACGTTTCGCAAACAGCCCCGTACATGCACAACGGCATCATCAGGGATTTGCGGCGCGTCGTGCGTTTTTATGAAGTGGGTGGCGGCAGAACGCGGCCACGCAACGAGCGGGAAGGCGCCAATCCCTTCATGCCCTATGCCGGCATGACATCACCTTTCCTCAGGCCGTTTTCACTGACGGTAAGAGAACGCGAAGCGCTGATTGCATTTCTTGAGGCGATCTGAACCATGTTTTACCAACCGGTGGGGCCTGACATTTGGCCCCACTTAGCGTGAGCTGGAAACATGCTGCCAACCCGTAACCATGCGTTCCAGCGCCATGAGGGCGTCATAGACAAATATCGCGAGCAAACCAACCACCAGCCCGCCTTGCAGGATAAAGGCCATGTTGCTGGATTGCAGGCCGGCAATAATCACCTCGCCAAGCGTCTTCGCGGCAACAGTCGAGCCGATCGTGGCCGTCGCCAGACTGATGACAACCGATATGCGCACGCCCGACAGAATAACCGGCAAGGCCAGTGGCAATTCCACGCTCACCAGGCTTTGCCATGGGGTCATGCCGGTGCCACGTGCCGCTTCTTTTGTCACATCAGGCACATTGGCAAGCCCAGTCAGCGTGCTCTCGAAAATCGGCAACAGCGCGTAAAGAAACAACGCCACCAGTGTTGGGGTTTCACCAAAACCCAGCATCGGCACGGCAAGCGCCAGCACGGCAACCGGAGGAAATGTCTGCCCGGTATTCACCACCAGACGCGACAGGGGTAGAAACTCCCGGCAGGACGGCCGTGTCACGATGATTGCCAGCGTTATCGCCAGCAGACTTGCCAGTACCGTGGCAATCAGCACCGTTCGCAGATGTTGTCCGGTCAACACCAGCAAGTCGGCCTGGGTATAGATGGCAGGCGCATTGGCGGGCGCCAGCGGCCGGAAAACCGGCTCGAACCAATGTGGCTGCACGAGAAATGTAACCAGAAGCACAAGACCGAAGGCCCGCAATGCGTGCGCCAGCCACCGCGTTGGTATTTTTGCGGCCTTCATCTGGCTGGTTACGGTCCTTGTTTGCAAGGTCATGGGCTGCCCGCAGCCTGCTGGCAAAGTGCTGCCATGGTTACCTTGCCCAGCACCTGTCCCTCATCATTCGCGACAGGGGCTTCGTGCCGTCCCGTCCAGACAAGGTTTGACAGGGCTTCGCGTTGACTGACCGCTGCAGGGATCGGCTCACCCCCGGCAGTACCCTGCTCTATCGCCTCAGACACCGGCCGTAATGCCAGCAACCGGAATGGTCGCTCCTCCGGTCCTATCATTGCGGCAACAAACTCTGTTGCCGGCTTGTGCACCAGCTCCGCCGGCGTGCCGTATTGGACGAGAACGCCCTTGTCCATGACGGCAATATGGTCGGCAATGGCAAAGGCCTCATCCATGTCATGCGTCACAAGAATGATGGTCGTGCCCAACAGCGCCTTGATATCAAGAAGGTCGCGCCGGGCTCTGGTGCGGATAACCGGGTCCAGCGCGCCAAAGGGTTCGTCCATCAATAACAGTTCAGGCTCGGCCGCCAGCGCCCGCGCCACGCCAATGCGCTGCTGCTGGCCGCCGGACAGTTCATGCGGAAACCGTTTGGCAAACACATCAGGCTCAAGCTGGAAAAGCTCCAGCAGTTCACGCACCCGCGCATCGATCCGTGCCTTGTCCCAGCCCAGCAACTGCGGCACCGTGGCAATGTTTTGCGCGACGCTACGGTGCGGAAACAGGCCGTAACCCTGAATGGCGTAACCGATGCTGCGGCGCAGTTCATGCCCGGCAATGGATTTATTGTCGCGTCCATTGATCCGCACACTGCCGGAAGTTGGCTCGATCAGCCGGTTGATCATCCGCAGCAAGGTCGTCTTACCGGAGCCCGAGGAGCCGACGATAACTGTCACGCTATGCGGTTTGACGGTAAGGGATACATCATTGACGGCAACCGCACCTTCAAAACGTTTGGTCAGATGGTCGATCTCGATCATGCTGTTGCACTCCCGCCTTCTTTTCTGGCAGACAATTCAATCAGGGCGTCAAAAATGATGGCACCGGCAAAGGCCAGTGCCACGGTGGGTATCGCACCCAGCAGCACCAGATCCATGGCCATCTGTCCTACCCCTTGAAAAACAAACACTCCAAAACCGCCGCCGCCAATCAGTGCGGCAATGGTTGCCATGCCGATATTCTGAACCAGCACGATACGGATACCGGTGAGGATGACCGGCGCGGCAAGCGGCATTTCAACCCCCAGCAAACGTTGGCCTCTCGTCATGCCAACCCCCTTCGCTGCCTCGGTGATCGATTGCGGCACCCCCGCCAGGCCCGCCACCGTGTTGGCAACAACCGGCAGCAGGGAATAGAGAAACAGCGCCACAAAGGCCGGTGCTGCACCAATACCGGCAATGCCAAGCGCAGACGCGCCGGGCACATTGACCGCAATCCAGCCAAGCGGCGCGATAAGAATGGCAAACAGCGCAATCGACGGAATGGTCTGGATCATGTTCAGCGTGTTGAGAACGGCACTGCGCAGCGCCGTTACCCTGTGCGCCACAATGCCAAGCGGCAGCCCAACCACGATTGCCGCCGCCAATGATCCGACCGCCAGCGTGATGTGACGCGCACCTTCGCGCCAGAACACATCGGCGCGGTTGGCATATTCCTTCATGATCGAAAGATTGTCCCACACGCCGGTCATCAGCACGGCTGCGGCACCGGCAAAACCGAGAACCAGCAGGACGATGCGAAACAGTGGATGCGGGCGAAGCCGTGTTACACAGTCGGCAGTGGCCAGCAGCAACGCTGCCAGCAACACCCACACCCCAGACCCCGGCGAGACACGGGCATAGCTGTTACCTTCCGGCATCACAAAACTGGCAGCCATGCCGGCAGCAACAACCAACAATGCCAGTGTCACGGCAACAAGCACAAGCCGCAACGCAGCCGATATTCTGATGGACATGGCAACCGCTGTCACCACGAGAAGACAGGCCAGTGCCGTCATCAACGACACAGGGAGCGATTGGAAAATCGACAGCGCCTCACCCGCCACAATGCGGTTTGGCCGCAGAATGACGAATGGCAGGCCGAAGGCACCGCCAACCAGCATAAGAGCAATGACGATGCCGGGCTTGTCAGGTTTTACCCCGACAAACCCGGTCTTCTCAGGAACAATGACGGCCAAGTCGCTTCGGCTCCGCTTATTTCAGGAACCCATTTTTGGTCAGGAAGTCCGTGGCAACCGCCTTGGCAGGTTCACCGCCCACCTGCACTCGTCCGTTCAGTTCCTGCAAGGTTGCGGCATCCAGCTTGGCGAATACCGGCTTCAGCAGTTCGGCAATCTGCGGGTTCTTGTCGAGGATGTCCTTGCGGACAACCGGCGCTGGCTGGTAAACCGGCTGAACGGATTTGTCGTCTTCCAGCAGCACCAGACCGGAGGCCGCAATGCCGCCATCCGTGCCATAAACCATCGCCGCATTGGCATTGTTGGTCTGGTTGGCTGCAGCCGCAATGGTTGCCGCCGTATCACCACCCGACAGCGTAATCAGCTGGTCAGGCTTCAGCGTAAAACCGTAGGCCGTCTGGAAGGCAGGCAGCGCGGCAGCGGAATTGACGAACTCGGAGGATGCAGCCAGCACGACCTGACCGCCACCGGCAATGTATTTGCCGAAATCGCTGAAGGTGATGATCTTTTCGCTGTTGGCCAGATCCTTGCGGATGGCAACACCCCAGGTGTTGTTGGCACTGGATGGCGTCAGCCAGACCAGCTTGTTGGCCTCCAGATCAAGCTTGGCTGCCTCTTCATAGGCTTTGGCCGCGTCTTTCCAGATCGGGTCCTCGGCGCGGTTGAAGAAATAGGCCGCATTGCCCGTGTATTCCGGGTAAATGTCGATAGCGCCAGTCACTAGCGCCTCACGCACAACGGGCGTCGCGCCAAGCTGCAATTTGTCGGTGACCTCAATGCCGTTATGGCTCAGGACCGACAGAATGATATTTCCCAACACGCCACCTTCGGTGTCGATCTTTGAGGATACGACGACTTGGGAAAACGCTGGCGCAACTGGCAGCGAAACGGCAAGAGCAATGGCTACGATAAGGCTTTTCACAATTTGACTCCCCGGAATTGTGATTTCAAAAACGGCTGCGAACGGAACACAACCGTTTTTCACCAGCGCGTAAACAGCAAACCTGCCGTTACGGTTCCCTACCGTGCCACATTTTGTTTCGGCGAGACAATAACCGCCTTGCTCGTCCCACATCACCGGGCAGAGACACCTCTTCCAAGAGCGAGGCACGGTGGCATCAATCCCAACGGGGCGGCGTGCCGATGAAGGATTTGAGCGCATCCGTGAAAGCCCGGATTTTTGCCGACGGCACCTGAAGTGCCCGCAACAAATATATGCCGGAAGGATTTTCGTTCCAGGGCTCTCCTGAAAATGCTTCTGCCGAAAGCGGAAGTCGTATGAGATCGCCCGATTTGACAGAAGGCCCTGCCACCCAACTGGGCAACAGCGCAATTCCCATTCCCGTCAAGGCAGCGCCATTCAAGGCTTCAAAATCATCGCAGCGAAATACCACTTTGCCAGCCGCATCGCCTGCGGCACACCCCAGCACGCGAGACCATTCAAGCAGGTCGTTACCATGTAATTTGTCGAGCAAGCGGTGGGCGCGCAGGTCAGCAACTGTGCTCGGTACGCCGTGTTTTCCCAGATAGTCCGCACTTGCCACCAAAATTCGTTTCAGCGGCGCAAGCCGCATGGCGATCAGCGAACTGTCCTGCAACTCCCCCATCCTGATAACCAGATCCAGCCGCTCGGCAACGGGATCGGCAAGCCGTTCGGTAAGGTCGAGTTCAACATGCAGGTTTGGGTGTTGTTGCGCCAGCGACGCCATCACAGGAATGACATACCGTTTTCCGAATGTCGGAAAACAGGCAACACGTAGGGTGCCCGTCACTTCGCTATCGAAGGCGGCGACCTCGGCATGTGTATCGGCTAAATCCTCAAGCAGCCGTTGCGCACGATCAAATAAATGCTGCCCGGCATCGGTCAGCCCCAGCGCCCGGGTGGATCGCACCAGAAGGGTCACCCCAAGATCCTGCTCCAGCGCATCGATCTGCCGCACCACTGCGGATGGTGTGACGGCACGCCGCCGCGACGCTGCAGAAAAACTGCCTGTGCGCACCACATCGACATAGACGGCAAGATGTTCCGCGAACCTTGGATCTTTCATGTCTGCCCCGTTACCCCTTTAATCCCGTCATCTTTGCTTACAGCGCAAAACCGTTTCGAGCATTCAGTTCGTTATCATTTGCGGGCATCCGGAGCACATTCCTTCTCGTCAACGGGCAATCAACGCCCACTTAACAGAAGGAATAACAACATGGTCAAGGTTCTCGATACCATTCTCTCGCAATCGGCATATTCTGCAGAAATCGACGTACCCTTTGAAAAGATCGACATTGCTGACTGGCTGTTCACGCTGCCGGAAGCGGAATATCTGCGCTGCTGCGCACCAGACCACATCGCCGCCGGTATCACATGGACAGACGACGGACGCCGCATGTCGATCAATGTCGAGCAGATCGGCACCGGCCTGGTTGTCCAGCACTATGTGGCAGAGGTCGCAGAGCCCGCCTATTGCCGCATGAATTCCATCTCGGATGTGTTCACCGCCAGCGGTCGCACACAGGTCAACGTGGTCTGGGAACTGATTGCCGAAAAGGTCAGCGAAAACCGCACCCGCTACACAAATCGTGTCACCGCCCATCCGACCGACGCTTTCATGACATTCATTGAAAGCCACGGCGTCAGCTATGACGATGCCGCCGCTGCACGCCAGGCCGCAGGTGGCGACCATAACAGCCGTGAGACACCCCTTTTCGCTGCCAGCATCGCCCGCCGGGCATTGGCAGCCGCAGCAGCGGCAAACTGAGGGACAGAATGATGAATGCCATCCTGTTTGACGACTTCGGAGGTGCGGATGTTCTGCACCTCGGTGATGCTCCACGGCCTGAAATCCGCCCAGACGATCTCCTGGTCAAAGTCATGGCAGCCGGCGTCAATCGCGCCGACATCCTCCAGCGCGAAGGCGTGTATGGCACCCGGTGTTATGGCGACAGTGCGTTACTGGGTCTGGAGATCGCTGGTGAGGTTTTGGCAACAGGCAGCGCCGTGCAAGGTTTTGCCGTTGGCGACCGTGTCATGGGCATTGTCGGCGGCGGTGCCTATGCGCAATATGCCCGCCTCGACAGCGGTATGGCCGCCAAAATCCCTGACGGACTGTCGTTTACGCAAGCGGCCGCTGTTATGGAAAGCTTCGTGACCGGCTGGGAAGCTGTTGGCCACCTCGGTCGTG
Organism: Agrobacterium sp. AGB01; assembly: GCF_014851585.1. Classification (GTDB taxonomy): domain Bacteria; phylum Pseudomonadota; class Alphaproteobacteria; order Rhizobiales; family Rhizobiaceae; genus Agrobacterium. The sequence continues at coordinate 9,188 of NZ_JACVAB010000008.1, read as the reverse complement.
TCCACACAGCCGAAACCGTACTCATCCATGCCGCAGCCGGAGGTATCGGCTCTGCTACGGTTCAATTGGCAAAAGCGTCAGGGGCACATGTTCTTGCAACCGCCGCCTCTACCAACATAGACAATGTCCTGTCGATCGGTGCCGACGCGGTGTTTGACTACCGACGCTCCGATTTTGAGGCAGATGTCATCGATGCAACCGCCTCGCATGGCGTTGATCTGATTGTCGATTTCGTCGGCGGTGCCTATCTTGCCCGCAACATCCGCAGTCTTGCGCCGGGCGGTCGCCTTGTTCAGGTTGGGCTGCTCGGCCGCGAGGACAATGCCATCATCCCGCTGGATCTCGTCTTGCACAACCACTTGCAGCTTATCGGCACGGTCATGAAGTCACGGTCCCGGACAGAAAAACGGCAAATGGTCGCTCGTTTCAGAGACAATGTCCTGCCTATGCTTGGCAAGTCCGTGCATCCAGTTATCGGCGCCGTATATCTTTTCACGCAGGTGGCAGATGCGCACCGACGCATGGAAACCGGCGGCTTGTTCGGCAAGGTCGTGCTGGAAGGCTTCCACCCCTGACACTTTCAACGTCCCAGTCTGTCAGTGACGCAACAACCGACGCCGACGGAAACCTGCCTGATTGCGATCAGATTTGTGAGAGGTCAGCTTCCACGACGCAGATAACACCACTTTCTTCGTAGGAAATCTGCGCGTAGCCCTTCAGTTCGGCTGTCAACAAACGCTCCACCAGTGTCGAACCAAACCCCTTGCGGGTTGGTGTTACCACCTCGGGGCCACCCTCTTCCCGCCATTGCAGTCGCAGATGCGAGCTTGAACGGTCATAGTCCCAACTGACGGTAATATGACCTGTGGATACGGAAAGTGCACCATATTTGGCGGCATTGGTGGCAAGCTCATGCAGGGCCAGCGACAACGAGACGACGGCCTTGGGTGGCAATGGCACGGCGGGCCCGCTGACGGTAAATGTCTCCACCGCATAAGGCGCCATTGCCTGCATCACCACGGATTTGAGATCGGCATATTGCCAGTCGCCGTGCAGCAGCAGGTCCTGCGCGCGGCTGAGCGATGACAGGCGGTTGGTAAAGGCCTCCACATCCTCTCGGTTTGCGGTGTCGCGGCCCATGGTCTGGCGGGCAATCGCCGTGACGGTCGCCAGCACATTTTTCACGCGGTGGTGCAACTCTCCCACCAGAATGGCCTGCAGCTGCTCCGCTTCCTTGCGGGTCGAGATATCATGCGTGACCTTTGACGCGCCAATCACATGTCCCAAGGGGTCGAGAATGGGAGAAACACTCAACAAGACGTCAACCAGCGTGCCATCCTTGCGAAGGCGTTTTGTCTCATAGGGCTCGACAATCCGCCCCGCCTTGATCTGCCGCAGGATCGACGGTTCTTCTTCCTTGCGATCGTCGGGCACCAGCATCAACACGGAATGGCCAACCGCTTCGTCCTCGTAATAGCCATACAGACGCTGCGCAGCCGCGTTCCAGCTGGTTATTGTCATGTCTAGATCGATGCCAAGGATTGCGTCATTGGAAGAACCAATGATCGAGGCCAGATGTTTTTCAATCTCGTGAGCACGCTTGCGTTCAGTAATATCGACGACGATGGCCACCGTTTGCTCTATCTCGCCATTTTCATCCCGGATGGCAGAGACGGAATTGGCAACCCAGATCAGGCTGCCATCCGCACGCAGGTAACGTTTTTCAATATCGAAACTTTCACCGGTTTCGATCAGTCTTTGAAACAGCGCGACATTGGCTGGCAGGTCCACGGCAAAGGTCACGTCCTGCATCTGCGTACCAATCAGATCATCAGCCGTTCGACCGACAATCTCGCAGTAGCGCTGGTTGACGTCGGTCAGCTTTCCAGTGAGATCGCTCAGCGCGATGCCAGCTGCTGATTGTGAAAATATCGCCCGGAAGCGCTCTTCACTTTCACGCATCGCAGCATCGGTCTTAACCCGCTCCGTGGTTTCATTGACGATGCAGAAAACGCCAACAACATTTCTGTCCAGATCCCGCACCGGTGAATAGGAAATGTCGAAATACACGGTTTCGGGAAAGCCATGCCGTTCGATGTAAAACGCTCGATCCTTGGCAGCGACCGTTTCGCCATGCTCAAGCACACGCTTCAGCAAGGGCTCAAGGTCGTCCCACAGCTCGCTCCAGTATTCACGACCCGGACGGCCAAAGGCATGCGGATGTTTGTCGCCGATGGTCGGCGCATAAACGTCATTGTAAAGGGCAACGAATTCTGGCCCCCAGAACATCACGATCTGCGCTTGGGAGGGCACCATGATGTCTATGGCGGCATGCAAACAGGCTGGCCATTCGGACCTTGGACCAAGCGGCGTCGAACGCCAGTCTACAGTGTCCAGCAGGGTGGCAACAGGAACGGTATTCGTTGCCTCTCCTTGCCCAGCCAGACTTCCATCCCCCATTCGGTGCATCGTCGCAAGGCTCACGCAGCTACTGTTACAGTGTCGTTAACATGACAGCACTTCCAGCCTTCGACAAGGTGGTGTTTGAGAGCGGATAAAACCGTTGAAATAAGGCCGCGACGTGACCGCCAGAACAACAAAAAACCAGGTCATCAACGGACAACCTGACCTGGTAACAACACAACATGGACGAGGAAAAACCTTGTGCCCTCACAAGGTTGGCTTAGACGCGTCAGAACCGGCGATCTGGTCCATCAGATGGAACAGCGCTTCCTCGATATTGGCATCGACACCAAGATCGATATGCGACACCGCACGCACGGTACGATCTATGAGATCGAGACGAATCCGTTCGTTGCCGCTATACAAGGTAGCGCGGTCGTAAAGCACGTCCTTCAACGTATCGCTGTACGAAAATGTCATGCGGCTGCCCTCCTTTTGCAGACGGGAGCACATAGTAACTCTCGGTCGTCACCGCCTACGAAATCGGGTGGAAACGATGGCGCGGAGTTTACGCTTATTGTGTCCTATGTCTATGTGATATTGGGGGTAAGGCGAACTGCGGCCTATTGTATTGCCCGCAACCATTTGTTTTATCGATCAATTATTCCAACAGCACGATGAAATTTCTTCGATCACAATTACGTATTGCGCCGACTAATGCTGCTGACACCGTTTTTCTGAAAATTATGTATCAGTCATATAACAATCATTAATGTCTTGCGCGCAGATTGCATGCTTATACGTGCGCAACCGAATCGACCTGCCGTAAACTGCGGGACGATCACTCAGTCATTTTCAGCGGATACAGGTGTGGCAGATGATTTCAGAAAGCGTTCTGGACGCAGCCTTGAAAGAGCTTTTTGATCTTTCGCCAGTACCATTTTCCATTTCCACAATTGATCACGATTCCCGTTACATCAAGGTGAACCCGGCCTATCTGCGGCTGGTTGGCCGCAGTTGGGAAGAGTTGAACGGCCAGTCACTGGGCAACGACCTGCCCTACCCGCTCGACGATCCTGCCCGTATGAAAAGACTGCATCTGCTCGACACGCAAGGGTTTTACGAGCTTGCCGAAGTGGACATGCTGCATTCCAGCGGCCGTGTCATTCCCGGATTGATCAGTGCACAGCGCCGCCGCATTGATGGCGAGAGTTTCGACATTGAAATCATTCTCGACAATTCCGAGCGCAAGGCTTATGAGCGCGCCATCATGGAAGCAGCTTTTGTGGATTCGATGACGGGGCTACAGAACCGCGCCTCGTTTGAAAGTTACCTGCGTCAGGCGTTGGCAACGCTTGAACCGGGCTGCCGGATCACGCTTGCCTACATCGATCTCAATCGCTTCAAGCAGGTCAATGACCAGCACGGCCACTCGATTGGTGACAAGCTGTTGCGTGTTATTGCCGATCGCCTGCGTGGCTGGACCAGCAAGGGCGACTTTATCGCCCGTCTCGGCGGTGACGAATTTGCAATCGTTTCAGTTATCCCGGCCGCTTTCGAGTTTTCCGCCTTGCGCTTTTTTGATCTCGGCACCCAGATCGCCCAGCACGTCACCATTGATGACAAGATGGTGCAGGTGGGTGCAGCCATCGGCATTGCCGAGGCCCAGGCCGGCATGACCTTCGACGTCCTGCTCGATCAGGCCGACAAGCTGATGTATGACGCCAAGTCCAGCGGTAAGATCGTGGACATCAGGTCCTCCCTCAATCCGGTTGCAGCAAGCGAATTTGGTGCTTTGAATTACGCGGCACGTACGGGCTGAAAAAGCCCCATGGCAAAGTCCGGCGCCTGCCTGCCATTGTCAGGGATCACGCCGCTTTCGCGTAACATCCATTCGATGATATCCCAGAACTCCGGCGGTACTTCGTGGCGTATGGTCTCGATGATATGGGTGACCTGAGTGTAGGTGTATATGGCGCACAGTGTCAGCACCAGCAAGACCACCCACGGCCACAGCGGCTTGCGGCGGCGTACCGGCGGTGTCTCATTGCGTTGCACGTGGCTGCTGTCGTCCGTCACTCGTATCTCCATGCGCTGCAGACATCTCGTCTGTCGGTGCGTGTCCGCATCGATAAAACACCCTGATATCTAGATAGCGGCAATTTTCCCGTCTTCAATTGGCAGAAAGCAACGAAATCCAGTCAGTAACAGCGTCACGACGGCTCTGGTACAACTGCAAATGTAACATTACCAAGATTTCACTTTTACAACCCCGTGACCTGTGTAACTGCCATCCCTACATCAATGTAAGATAGAGCGAGCAAATTCCGGTCAATCTTCAAGAGCATTGATGTCAGGAATTCTTTTTACAGGCGGGCGCGATGAACAAGCGGGAAAATATCGACGACAAGACCAAGAGCGCCTCTACGCAGCCCAGCCTGCAGGAGATACTTGCGTCTACGGGCTCGAAACGTCGTAAAAGCCGCAAATACACCTACCTGTTTGGTGCTGCCATTATCATTGCGGCCGCAGGTGGTTATTATTATTTCTCCGCCTCCAGCGGCTCCACCTACACCTACACCACCACGGCGGCCAAGAAGGATGACCTGTCGGTCATCGTCACCTCCACCGGCTCGGTACAACCGACCGATCAGGTCGATATCTCAAGCGAATTGTCTGGTACTGTCCGCAAGGTCAACGTGACCTATAACAGCGAGGTCAAGGCCGGCGACGTATTGCTGGAACTCGACACCAACAAATTGGAAGCCGACGTGCAAAGCGCCAGAGCCAAGCTGGCATCCGCCAAGGCCAGTGTGCTGAAAGCCAAGGCAGAACTGGGCTCGGCCGAGACATCGCTGAACCGTCTGAAAAACCTGGTGCAGAACCGCGTCTCTACCCAACAGGATCTGGATGCAGCCCAGTATAACTACAATTCTGCTGCAGCGACGCTGGAGGTCAATGAGGCCTCCGTGCTGTCTGCCGAAGCCGATCTGCGTCTGGCGGAGCTGAACCTGGGCAAAGGCAAGATCGTCGCGCCAATCAACGGCGTCATCCTGACGCGTGACGTTGACCCCGGTGCCACCGTTGCCTCGTCACTGAATGCACCTGTTCTGTTCACCATGGCCGGCGACCTCCGGGAAATGGAATTGCAGGTGGCCGTCGATGAGGCGGATGTCGGCAAGGTCAGCAACGGTCAGCAGGCAACATTCAGCGTTGATGCCTACCCGGAAGAAAGTTTTCCGGCCGAAATCCAGACCGTGCGCTACGCCTCTGAAACCGTGGCCAATGTCGTGACCTACAAGGCCATCCTGACGGTTGATAACAGCAACCTGAAACTGCGCCCCGGCATGACCGCGACGGCCAATATTGTGGTGGAATCGATCAAGGACGCGCTGCTCATTCCAAACGCCGCGCTGCGTTACAGCCCGCCGCGACAGAACGTATCTTCCGCTGGCGGTCTGATGAGCCTGTTTCGTCCGCCACGCATGGGGCGTGGTGGTGGCCGCGGTGGTGACAGCGCCAGTGCCGCGGCTGGCCAGCGCACCGTGTGGGTGCTGAAAAACGGCACGCCGGTCTCCGAGCGGGTGGAAACTGGATCGACCGATGGGCAGTTCACCGTGGTAAAATCCGGCAACATCCAACCGGATGATGAACTGATTACCGACGCCATTGCCCGCAGGAACTGAACGGAAGGTGCCAGACATGCAGACGGCTCCCCTCATAGAGTTTCGTAACGTGGTCAAGGAATACGGCATGGGCGAAGCGACCATCCGTGCTCTGGCCGGTGTCGACCTTGCCATTCACGAACATGAATTCGTGGCCATCATGGGTCCGTCCGGTTCTGGCAAATCCACCGCCATGAACATTATCGGCTGTCTCGACGTGGCGACATCGGGCGATTACCTGTTTCAGGGCATATCGACGTCAGGTTTTTCCGGTGGTCAATTGACGTTGCTGCGCCGTCACATGCTGGGCTTCGTATTTCAGGGTTTCAATCTCCTGCCCCGGACCTCGGCGGTGGAAAATGTCGAACTGCCGCTGGTCTATCGTGGCACACCGGCCCATGAGCGCCGCCAGATGGCAATGCGCGCCCTGGAAAGGGTTGGCCTGAAGGGACGCGAAGGTCACACCACGCAGGAACTGTCCGGTGGCCAGCAACAGCGCGTTGCCATTGCCCGTGCGATTGTCACCAATCCCGCCGTTCTCCTGGCCGATGAGCCGACCGGTAATCTCGACACCAAGACCAGCGTTGAAATCATGGAACTGATCACGGAACTGAACCGTGAACAGGGCATCACCGTCATCATGGTCACCCATGAAGACGACATTGCCGCTTACGCCAAGCGTCTGCTGCGCTTTGTTGATGGCCATCTGGCATCTGACAGCATCAACACCCATGGAGAGCCCGCCCATGTTTCCTGAAACGATCAAACTGGCAATGCGCGCCATCAGCCGCAACCTGCTGCGCTCGTTCCTCACGGTTCTTGGCGTGGTAATCGGCGTGGCCGCAGTTATCGCCATGGTCACGGTTGGCAATGGCACAACGGCGCAGGTAAAATCCGAACTCTCACGGCTGGGCACCAACATGCTGTTTGTGCGCCCCGGCCAGTTTGGTCCCGGCCGCGCCAGCACCGAAGCCAAACGTTTTAACGACAATGACGTGCAAGCCATGCGTGACCAGATCAGCGGCCTGCGTGCCGTGGCACCGGTCAACCGCAGCACGGCAACCGCAATTTTTGGCGGCAAGAACCATTCCAGCAGTGCACTTGGCACCACAAACGACTACCTGATTGCGCAGGACTGGCCACTGTCACTGGGTCGTGACTTCAGCCCAGCAGAAGAACGTGGCGGCCAGATTGCCTGTATTCTTGGCGAGACCGTGCGCAAGGAACTGTTTGGCGACAGCAACCCGATTGGCCAGAGCGTGCGCGTCAGCAACATCTCCTGTCCAGTGGTGGGCGTTCTCGCCACCAAGGGGCAGTCCGGCATGGGCGATGATCAGGACGATACCATCCTGATGCCGCTGAAAATCCATCAGCGCCGCATTGGCGGCACCAGCACCATCTCCAGCATCATGGTATCGGCGCAGGATGGCGTGCAAACCTCGAAAGTCCAGTCCGACCTTGAATCGCTGCTGCGGGAGAGACGCCGCATCGTCATTGGCCGCGAAGACGATTTTTCCGTCAATGACATGACGCAGATTGCCTCGGCCATGACTGGCACGACAACGCTGCTAACCGGTCTTCTTGGCTCGGTGGCCGCCGTCAGCCTGTTGGTCGGCGGTATCGGCATCATGAATATCATGCTGGTATCGGTCACCGAACGCACCCGTGAAATCGGCATTCGCCTGGCGATCGGCGCTCTTGAAACACAGGTTCTGCGACAATTTCTGGTGGAAGCCGTCATGCTGTCGGCCTTTGGCGGCATTGTCGGGATTTTGACCGGTCTTGGCCTCGCCTACGCGGTTGTCAGCTTCCTCAACGTGCCCTTTGTGGCAAGCCCATCGATCATTTTCCTCGCCTTTGCATTTTCAGCCGCTATTGGCGTGGTTTTTGGCTATTTCCCGGCCCGCCGCGCCGCAAGTCTTAGTCCGATCGAGGCACTGCGACACGAATAACGGCGTAAATCGGCTTAATCCTGACTGCGCGACACAAGCTTATATGCGCAGTTCGGAATATTGCATGTCGCAGGCCTTCGTGCCACTACTGGAACGAGTGCAATAACGAATCGATTTTCATGACGCAGGCTTCGCAGAGCCACCTTGCCTATCTGGCCCTTGAAAAGCTCATTGTTACACTGGGTGTAGAACCCGGTGCTATCGTAAACGAAAGACAGCTTATCGAACTGACCGGTCACGGCAGAACGCCGGTGCGGGAGGCCATCCAGAGGCTGGCCTGGGAAAATCTCATTCGCGTGCGGCCGCGTGTTGGCCTGCAGATTACCCATATCAACCCCATGGACCGCAACAACATCCTTCAAGCGCGCCGCCAGCTTGAACCGATGGCGGTGGCCCTTGCTGCACAGAACATCTGTGAGCCGCTGCGCCGCGCGCTGGAAGACTGTTCTGGCAAAATGGTGCAGTCCTCTGATAATGACGACATTCTCACCTTTTACGAGGCCGACAAACATCTCGATGAAATTGTTGCCGAGGCCTGCCCCAACAGCTTTATCGCCTCATCGCTGTGGCCGCTGCAAACGCATTTCCGACGTATCTGGTTTTCATCCGCCGATACCGCGGCACTTAAAACCGCAGTGCAAATGCATCTGGATATCATCAACGCCTTGTTGGATGGCAACTCAGAACGGGCCGAACAGGCAGATACAAAGCTGCTGTCGCATCACGCAACAACGTGATTGAGTGGTTGAGTGGTTGAGTGGTTGAGGTGGTTGACGTCTGCTAGCGTCGTGTCGATGCCAAGCAGTGTGCAGTGTGCAGTGTGCAGTGTGCAAGTACATAACCCCTCACCTGAAAAATCTATCACTTAGCAAGCTAAGGTGATGATTTTTCTTCCTCTCCCACAAGGGTAGAGGTAGGGCGCAAGGTGCCTTCAACCTCCCCTCATCTCTGTGCTCGTCACAGAGATCCAGTGGAGCGCGTCCGCGCGACAAGAGACTTTTCAGCCCAAGGACTTGGGCTGGCCTGGATTCCCGTGACAAGCACGGGAATGAGCGACTGTCTTGTTCGTCAAGCGTCTTGCCATGGTTTTTGATCCCTGATGATGGCGTTGAGAATGGTCAGCAGTTTTCGCATCGTTGCGACAATCGCGACGATCTTGGGTTTGCCA
>NZ_JACVAB010000007.1 GCF_014851585.1 Agrobacterium sp. AGB01 | reverse complement strand
CGCCAACAGCTCCCCAATGCGGAAGTCAAAGCCTGGAAAAACCGCCGGCGACAAAACGATCAATAACCAATGGTAGACACGCCGCAAGAAAATCAAGGCGACGCCCGCAAAACATGCTCGCTCAGAAGCAACTCGGGGGAAGGCGACAATAAGGCCAGGTCGCAACCATCAAAGCAGACCACGACAGTTGGCCTAACTGGCCGACGATAGGTTCGTCCATTCGCCTCGATCGATGGGGCGTGGTGTGTTGCAGACATCCTTTATCCTTTCCGTCCTGTGTCCGAAGCGGCCGAATGACTCGACCTCAGCACCTGGATTAGAGGCAACACTCACAAGGATAAATTTACATTATCTCCACGTGCCTGTCAGTCGTTCGGACAAACACCGTGTTTCGACGAATTGACAACAAATCTACTAGTAGGTAGGTGTTGCTCATGACCAATGTTGTTTCCACATACGATCACATCCTCGACTGCGCACAAAACCTCATCGTGTCAGGCGGCTACAATGGTTTCAGCTATGCGGATATTTCCGACATCGTCGGTATTCGCAAAGCGAGTATCCACCATCATTTTCCAAGCAAAGTCGATCTGGTTCAAACACTTGTCAGTCGATACCGACGGGATGCCGAAACCGGCATCGCGCAGATCGAGCGCAACGTGACCAACCCTATCGAGCAACTGCGCACCTATAGCGACCATTGGGCGACATGCATAAGTGATGGCAGTCGGCCATTTTGCGTTTGTGCCCTGTTGGCAGGTGAACTGCCGCTGCTGCCGCCCGAAGTCGCCGTTGAAGTCAAAGCATATTTTCGAGTTCTGTCAGGGTGGATGGCTCGGGCATTCGATTGCGCATCGCAACAGGGTATAATCGATATTTCGCGGACACCTGAGGTGGAGGCGGAGCTATTTATGGCCACTGTCCATGGTGCCATGCTGTCCGCGCGCGCCTATGGCGACGCGAAGAAATTCTCAATGATCATGTCAGCGACGTTTGACGCATTGAAACCAAAACAATGACCCCAAAACGGAAGTGCCCGAGGAACTAGCCGGCAAATTCTCTCAATCGCCGACCAATTAGTAGGATGGTAAATTTCAAATCCGGGAAACCGCCTTGGCAAATGGGCGTGAAATCAGATCGAAAGGACCTGAAATGTTTGGAATAACACCACTGGGTTGGCTCCACACTCTGGGCAGCCTCCCAGCAATACCCGCTGCGGCTTACATGATTTTTCGCTTTGGGCGCATCAAGCCAGACAGTCTTGCCGGACGCATTTATTTCATCTGTATGCTGATCGGCAGCCTGACGATTTTCCTCGTGGCGAAGGCGCCCGTCAGTCCGGTCATTGCGATCGTTACCCTGCTGTGTCTGATCGGCGGCTACACCGTGCATCGGCTGAGTATTCTGGGCCGTCTGCAAAAGTATCTTGAGACATTCCTGTTGAGCCTTTCGGTATTTCTGCTCATGGTGCCTTCAGTCTCCGAGACCCTGCGGCGAGTGCCAGACGGACACCCGATTGCGGCCGATCCGGATTCGATCATTTTGAAAGTCGCTCTTGGAACAGTGGCAGCAATCTTTGTCGTTGGGCTCGTCACACAGTTCGTTTATCTGGCGCGGTACGCCAACAGGGTGCGTTGAAGAAACAATTGTGTTTTGCGGGATATCATCGCGGCATTGCCTTGACGAAATCAATAAAGGCTCGCAGTGGAGATGGAACAAGACGACGGCCCGGATAGTAGAGAAACGGGCCAGAAAAGCTCAGCCACCAGTCTTCCATGATTGGTAAAAGCGTTTTGTCCTCGAAGTGTGGTCTCAGCCAGTCTTCAAACAGATACATGATGCCAAGGCCAGCTTTTGCAGCTTCAATGCCAAGATCGGTGGCGCCACCGGACTGCACGATCAGATTGCCACTAGGCTCGATTATCAGCTCCTTTCCATCGTGCTCAAACTCCCAGGCAGGTATGGCGCGGTCTGAAAAGCGCCCTCGGATGCAATCATGCGACAGAAGGTCGTGCGGGGTTTGGGGTGTGCCGCGTGCTGCAAGATAGGCGGGTGATGCTGCGAGGGCATAACGCTGCACACGCGGGCCGATCGGCACGGCAATCATGTCCTGTTCCAGCCGCTCATCGTACCGGATGCCGGCGTCATAACCGCCTTCAATGATGTCAACGAAGCTCTCCTCTGTGACGATCTCCAGCCTGATGTCCGGATAGGTGGCCAGAAAAGCCGGCACAATGCGTGGTAGAACGAGCCTGGCAGCGCTGGCTGGGACATTAAGCTTCAACGAACCGGCCGGGCGGTCTCCGTGGCTGGTTGCCTGATCAAGTGCAGATGTAATTTCGGAAAAGGCAGGTCCCAAACGTTCCATCAGCGTGCGCCCGGCCTCGGTTGGCAACACGCTGCGTGTTGTGCGGTTGAGTAACCGCACTCCGAGTTCAGCTTCAAGCCGCTTGACGGCATCGCTTAGGGAGGATGAACTCGTTCCGCTGACACGCGATGCCTCACGAAAGCCTTTCGCACGTGCGACCAGTAGGAAAGCCTCAACATCGGCCATTTCTCGCATCCGGCTCTCCTGTTTCTGACTGCTGATTGTCCGGCTATGCGGACAGCATGTCCGGATTTTAGTGGATTGTGACCTCTATGTCAGGCGCTTACTTTGGAACTTGAAACAGGAGACAAAGCCATGACTTCAATTGGAAAATCCGGTACCTTTATCCTCGGTGGGCGCTCAGTAAACCGGCTCGGTTACGGCGCAATGCAGCTTGCGGGCAAGGGTGTGTTCGGTCCGCCTCGCGATCGTGCGGAAGCCATTGCCGTTTTGCGAGAGGCGATCGAAAGCGGTGTCAATCACATTGACACAAGCGACTTTTACGGACCGCACATCACCAACCAAATTATTCGTGAAGCGCTTCATCCCTATGGCGATGACCTTGTGATCGTCACGAAGATCGGCGCGAAGCGTGGCGCAGACGCCTCTTGGAACCCGGCCTTTTCGCGGGAAGATCTGACACAGGCGGTGCATGACAACCTTCGCAATCTCGCTCTGGACGTTCTGGATGTGGTTAATCTGCGCGCCATGTTCGATGTCCATGGTCCTGCGGAAGGCTCTCTTGATGAACCGCTCGAAGTGCTGGCAGATCTGAAACGCGAGGGCCTGATCCGAAATATTGGCTTGTCCAATGTCACCGCAAAACAGATCGATGACGGAAAAAAGATCACCGATATTGTCTGCGTTCAGAACCAGTACAATCTGGCCCATCGTGGGGATGATGCGTTGATTGAAAAGCTTGGCGCAGAAGGAATTGCCTATGTGCCGTTCTTTCCGCTCGGTGGCTTTTCGCCACTGCAATCTGCAGCCTTGTCGGATGTTGCGGCTCGGATCGACGCGACACCATTGCAAGTGGCTCTCGCCTGGCTTCTTCAGCGCTCCCAAAACATTCTGTTGATCCCCGGCACATCCTCGCGAGTTCATCTGAGGGAGAATCTCGCGGCAGAGAACGTCGAGCTTCCTGGCGATGCTCTCGCTGAACTGGAAAAAATGGCTGCCTGAAAAGGGCATGCAACAAAACCGGGCAGCATGGTATAAACGGCATAAACCGTATTTATGCTGCCTGGTTCGGAACCGAACATTACGGTAACAGAACTTTAACTTACGAGCTGGCCTATCGTCGAAGCAATCGCGTTCTCAGTTACTTCAAAACGTAATCCGAAACGCTCAAATCAGCTGGCTTTTTTGAACTCCTGAATTACGCCGATGCCATTGACCAATTCAAGGCCAGAATTGGCAGGTTCAGGCATACCCTTCGAACGGCAAAATGCCGTCAGTGTGTTTAACAGCAGGCAGGCGATCGTCATCGGACCAACGCCGCCCGGGACCGGGGTGATGGCGCCCGCGACTTCCGATGCGGACGTAAAATCAACATCACCAACAAGGGTTGGTTTGCCATTGCGTTCGATGCGGTTGATGCCAACATCGATCACAGTCGCGCCGGGTTTGATCCAGGTGCCGGGGATCATCTCGGGTTTGCCGACGGCCATCACCAGAATATCGGCGCGTCGGCAATGTTCCTCAAGATTTTCACTGTAGCGATGGGCAATGGTGACGGTGCAATCATCGGCCAGAAGCAGTTGCGCCATCGGTTTTCCAACGATGTTCGAGCGACCAACCACCAGTGCGTTTTTTCCTGTCAACGAACCGAACTGCTCGCGCAGCAGCATCATGCAGCCCAAGGGAGTGCAGGGCAGCATGGCCGGCTGGCCGGTTCCCAGCATGCCGACATTTGACACATGGAAACCATCGACATCCTTGCGCGGATCAATCGCGTTTATCACGCGTTCGGCACTGATATGCGCGGGCAGCGGCAGTTGAACAAGAATGCCATGGACGTCTTCATTTGCGTTCAGTTCTGCGATCAGTCCCAGTAGCTCTGCCTCCGATATGGTGGCATCAAGCGTATGCTTGAACGACGCCATGCCGGCTTCAATCGTCTGGCGCGCCTTGTTGCGCACATAGACTTCGGAGGCTGGATCCTGCCCCAACAATATGGTTGCCAAACCCGGCACAATACCGTTCTCGGTTTTGATGACTGCAACCTGCTGGCCTATAAATTCACGCAGCCACTGCGCGAACAATTTCCCATCAATGATCCTCGACATCACAGCACCTTGGACAAGAATTCTTTAGTGCGTGGATCGCTGGCCTTGGTGAAAAAATCTGCCGGTGGTGCATGTTCGACAATCACGCCCTTGTCAGTGAAATAGACATGATCTGCTGCCTCGCGGGCAAAGCCCATTTCATGGGTTACAAGGATACATGTCATGCCGTCTTCTGCGACTTTGCGAACGGCCGAGAGCACTTCCTTGACCATTTCCGGATCAAGCGCCGCCGTCACTTCATCGAACAGGATGACCTCTGGCTCCATGCAAAGTGCGCGGGCGATTGCCACACGTTGCTGCTGACCTCCGGAAAGTTCGCCGGGGTAGGCCGCCGCCTTGTCGGGCAGGCGCATTTCGGACAAGAGCCTGCGGGCGCGTTCTTCCACCTGTTTGCGCGGCTGCTTGAGCACCTGGATTGGTGCCATGGCAACATTTTCCAGAACGGTCTTGTGCGGAAACAGATTGTATTGCTGGAACACCATGCCAACGCGATGACGCAACTTGACCTGATCGAGCTTCGGGTCACTAACATTGATGTCGCCAACCTGGATGGTGCCTTCATTGATGGGTGTCAGCCCATTGATGGTCCGCAGGATCGTTGACTTGCCGGAACCGGATGGGCCGATAATCGCCACGACCTCGCCCTTGCGAATATCCATGTCGATGCCACGAAGTACCTCAAACGTGCCGAAGGATTTGCGGACGCCACGAAGAGAAATCAATGGCTTCGCATTCGAATTAATAGTCATGTCAGCACCTCATTTTGTGCGGAAGCGGCGTTCGAGCATCAACGACAGTCGATTGATCGGCCATGTGTAGACAAAGAACATCGTCAGAAGAGCAAGATACATCGGGATCAAAACCCGAGAGTCGCTCTGGGCTTGCACAGCTGCCTGGGTACGACCAAGAGCTTCCTCAACACCAACAATCATCGACAGGGGGGTGGCTGTCAGCAGAAGCGCATAGAGGTTCATCCATGGCGGCACCATCCGTGTGATGCATTGGGGCAGGATGATCCTGAACAGTGTTGCGCGGCGGCTGTAACCAAGTGCCTCGGCGGCTTCCCACTGTCCACGTGGCACCGAATTGACGGAACCGCGTACGATTTCGGAAAAATTGGCCGCGACCGGGAAAGAAAAGCCGATGGTTGCTCGCAGCCAGCTCGGCAACTGTATGGTTATGCCTGCAATATTCACCTGATAGGGAATGAGAAATATGCAGTAGAATAACAGAACCAGCCAGGGCGCGTTGCGAAACAGCTGTGTGGCAAGCTTTGATGGCCCCCCGACCGCCATGCTGGGCGACAATTGTCCAAAGCCCAGAAACGTACCGATGGCCGTTCCTATGGCGATTGCCATCAGGCTCATGAGAATGTTGAGCCCAAAACCTTGCAGAACGAATGGCATCCATTCAAGAATCTGGGGGAGAATGCTGGTCTGGTTCATTGTCCGTCTCCAAGTCCAAAGCCGGGCAGGCGCATGGCGGCTTCGACCCTGTTGATGATGACGACGACGGCTCCGGTCAGGATCAGGTAGATCACTAGCATCACATTCATCATTTCGATGGTGTTGAGGGAATCGGACCAGATCTGGTTGGAAACGTAAAGGAGTTCAGCGACACCAACGGCATAGGCGACGGTTGTTGCCTTTGTCAGATCGACCAGATTGTTGGCGAGAGATGCAAAGGAAAAACGCAACGCCAACGGCACGGTGACAGAAAAGAATGCCTGGCGTTTGTTATAACCGAGTGCAAAAGCTGCCTCCTGATAGGAACCATGCACAGCACCCACACCGGCGCGAAACGTCTCGGTGTTGAATGCGCCAGAATAGAGTGAAAGCGAAATCACCGCCCAGCTGAAACTGCCGATCAAGGGTTGGGGCAGACCTATCTCGCTGCGACCCACCGGCATGATGCTGCCGATCGCAAAATAGAAAAAATACATCTGCACGATCAGTGGCGTGTTGCGAAACAGTGCGACGTAACCCCGGATGATTTTTGTCGGCCACCCCGTGGAGAGGGACAGGATTGCGGCGCAGGCCGCACCGATGACGATGGAGAAAAATGCGCTGACCAGGATCAGGAGTAATGTGTTGCCAAGACCGGTGGTAAAACGGTTAAAGTCGAAAGCGTCATAGAAAATCGTGAGATTGATCCCCGATGCCGTCAGATCGCGAAAAAATGTCTGGATTTCTGTAATCACAGCCCAATCCTTAGTGCTGTCCGGAGCATTCGCGCTCCGGACTGTTTACGGTTCAAGGATCAGTTGACGTGATCTTTCAGTGCATCGTGCATTTTGATGAGGAAGGCAGAGTTTGCGATACCATGCTCTTTTTCGAGTGTAAGCAACGTGCCGTCACGGTGCATTTCGGAGATGATGCCGGAAATTGACAGGCCGAACGGAGCAAACTGGTCACTCTGGCGCACCGCCATGCCCCATGGGGTATCTGCCTGGCTCGATAGTGGTTTCTGGTACTCGGCCCATTTCGGGTTGGAAAGACGAACGTTGATCTGGTTGTCGTCTTCAAGCAGGCCAATGCAGCGTCCCTGCGTCATCGCGGCCTCGGTTTCGGCCGTGCCGGCAAAAGCCAGAACCTTCAATTTCAGCTCTTCCTGCGCAGGCTTATTGTACCAGGCACCCTGTACAGCGCATACAGTCTGGTCAGAAAGCTGCGACCACTCTGTTGCCGTGACGGCTTTTGGAAGCAGAAGTGTGTAACCGGATGAATAATAATTCGGGTGAACGAAAGCGACAACTTTGCGTCGTTCAGCGGTATCGGAAGCGGAGGCAATCATCAGATCGATCTGGCCCTGCGCCAGAAATTCGAAACGGTTTGCGGAGGTCACTTTGACAAATTCGGCTTTGACGCCAAGGGTTTCAGCAATTTTTTTGCCGATATCGACTTCCATGCCTTTGAAGCTGCCATCGGAGGCGCGGTAGGACCAAGGCACGTAATCATCTTTGGTGCCGACCTTCAGAACACCTAAGGCTTTGACCTTGCACAAGGTATCATCACCGCAGGACTGTGCCGATGCGGAAAAACCAACGAAAGCGAAGGCTGTTGCCATAAAAATTGCTTTCAGTTTGAACACTTCGTTCCCCTTTTTGAACAGTTTGTTTGCATCACTTTCAAGCATCGGTGTCGTTTGCATTATTGTTGTTGCGACTGGGAAAGCTGATGTGAGTGGAATGTCTCCAATTGCGGCCGTTGCTTCAATGGTGATTTGCGAGTAGTAGTCATATTACTGACAAAGATTAATTCAGGTAAACTAAGCAGATGCCTCTACCGGATTTGCACGCTCTGGAAATTGCTGCAACTGTGATCGAACAAGGCAGCATGAGCGCTGCCGCCGCGCAGTTGGGGATGACCCAATCAGCGGTCTCTCAAGCCATGAAGCGCGCTGAAGCGCAAGTCGAGGTGACGCTTGTTCACCGCGACAGGCGTCCGCTTGTTGCAACGGAGGCGGGGAGGGTGCTGGTGGCTCATATCCGCGAGATTGCCAATCGCGCCGAGCGGGCGATTGAAGAGGTGAGGGCAACGGCAAGGCGGCCCGAACGGCAGGACCTGCGATTGGGCATGGTCGACACCTTTGCCTCATCTGTTGGTCCGGTGCTGATCCGCGACCTGATGGAGGGTGCAATCGCGCTGCGCGTGACAGCCTTCTCAGGCCTTGCACATTCACACACCGACGCTCTGATGCGTCACGAGATCGATGCAGCGATCACCTCGGACCCGATGGACGAGCTGGATGAGATGATGCGTTTCCCGCTTTACCGGGAGCCTTTCGTTCTTGTCGCGCCCGTTGCCTGGGGGGATGCGCTGCGCAACCAGCCGCTCAGGGATTTGTTGTTTGAACACCGGCTCATTCGCTACAGTTCACGTTCGCACATGGGCATGCAGGTCGAGCGTCATCTCAGACGACTGCGCATAGAACACCCGCAGGTGTTGTCTTTCGACACTTCGGACTCGTTGTTGGCAATGGTGGCAGGTGGCGTTGGCGTGGCCATCACCACGCCTCTCTGCCTCGTTCAGGGCGCCATTCACATGCCGGCACTTTCGGTGCTGCCACTGCCAAGCCCCGGATTTTCCCGCGAATTGACACTGGTGACCAGGCGGGGCGAGTTTGACACTTTGGGGCCACGGGTGGCGGAAGCCGCCCGGCAGATGCTGGTAAAGCACACATTGCCACTCATCGTTAGCCACATTCCGTGGCTCGCCGAAACGGCGGGTGAGATGATCTGGAAACCACCGCTTATTGAGGGCGATCAAAGCGAGTGAAACACCTCAGCAATGTCACCGTGACTATAACCAGCGGCCAGGCAAAGTGACAAAAGGATGCGCGCTTTCTGGGGATTGATATCGCCACCGGCAATAATTCCGAGGCTTTGATGGTGCGCGGTATCGACCACCAGCCCCGCACCGGTACGGGACGATTGCACAACAATCACTCCAGCATTCACCGCATCATGTAATGCTGCCGTTTCTGCAGGCGTTGCCATTCCCGGCCCGAAACCTGCTGAAACAATTCCTTTCGCGCTTGCCGCAACAAAGGATTGTATCGCACATCCATCAGCGCCGACATGGCTATAGCTGATATCCACCCGTGGCATCTCACGCAGCAAATCGCGTGCGAAGGTCTCATTTCTGCGTTTGCTTACCTGCCGAAACCTGACTTCGGTTCCATCGACATATCCGATCGGAGCAGCCCAGGGAGACTGAAAGGCACCCAGTCGTAATGTGTGGGTCTTCGTGACCGTTTTCGGGTCGTGGATCTCGTCATTGATGACCACAAATACGCCAGGTCCTGTCGTTGGCGCGATAGCAACACGGATTGCCGCAGCCAGATTGGCATGGGCATCGGTCGAAATTCCCGTCAGTGGCCGCATCGATCCGGTGAGAATGACAGGAATTTTCAGATCCAGAACCAGTGACAGAACCCATGCGGTTTCTTCCAGGCTCGCCGTACCATGGCCGATCACGATGCCGCACAGGCTGCTATCGTCAGCCAGCTGGCAGCAGAGGTCTGCCAGATCTGCCCAGTCACCTGATGTAATTGCCGTGCTGTCGATCTGGCGAAAATTGACCGGGCTGATATCGGCGATCGTTCCCTGAATGGCGATACGCTCGATCAGCGCCGCCGCATCGAGCCGTTGCTGACTGGCGTTATAATCCAGAAGGTCAAACTGGTCTGTGCCAATGGACGCAATCGTCCCGCCAGTACCGATGAATGCGATCTTTGCCAGCATGTGTTGCTCCGCCGTTTGAGTGTGTCTGACATAAAAATCTTCACAGCGGTTTTGCAACGAGTCCACCCATACTATTAGATGAATTAATGCCAATAAGTGAATTAATTTAAGTCTCGCTTATTAGGTTCAAATGGTTCCTGGAGTTTGCGATGCTGCGGCATCACACGAACGGACCTTGGAACCTCATGCCAAATACCAGAACCGACACAGACAGCCTGGGAGCGCGCGAGTTACCCTGCGGAGCATTGTATGGGGTCGCGACGCTGCGTGGACAGGAGAACTTCGATATCTCCTTTCACAAATTGGGTGATGCGCCGGAGCTGCTGAAGGCACTTGCGCAGATCAAGCGGGCTGCCGCTGCGGCCAATCGCGACATTGGCATATTGCCGCGCGATGTGGCGCAGGCGATCGATAAGGCGGCCGAAGAAATCGAATGCGGTTTGCATTCCGATCAGTTCATCGTCGATCTGCTGGAAGGCTCTGGTGGTACGTCGATCAACATGAACGTCAATGAAGTGATCGCCAATCGTGCCTTGCAGATCTTGGGTGATGAACCGGGTAATTATCGCAGCATTCACCCCAATGATCACGTCAATACCGGGCAATCCACCAATGATGTTTTGCCCGCTGCCGTCAAACTGGCGGTCTATGACAAGGCTTCGTCGCTGATTTCGGCGCTTGGTCATCTCGCTGCGTGTCTCGAAGTCAAAGCCACTGAATTTGCGGATATTTTGCGGATAGGGCGGACCTGCATGCAGGCGGCTCAACCCATGCGGCTGGGGCAGGCCTTTGGCGGGTATGCCGCCTCTGTGAGACGTCTGGAAAGCAAGCTGTCGCAAGCGCGCGAGGATATGCTTGTTCTGCCTTTGGGCGGCACGGCAATCGGTACGGGGCTGGGTTCAGCGCCGGGATATCGTTCATCCGTTTACCGGCATTTGAAGGTGATCGTCGGCGCGGATGTGCGCCCCGGCAATGACATGTTCGATGCCATGCAAAATGCCGATGCTTTCGCGCGTGTTTCGTCGGAAATCCGCATCTGTGGAGAGGTCATTGGCAAGATTGCATCAGACCTGATCATCTTGTCATCCGGTCCCAACAGCGGTGTTGGTGAACTGAGGCTACCCTCGGTGCAACCGGGCTCTTCGATCATGCCAGGCAAGGTCAATCCTGTCCTGCCGATGATGATGCAGCAGGTTGCATTTGCCGTGGTCGGCAATGATGCAGCGGTGTCGCTGGCTGCTCTTCAGGGCCAGTTGGAAATCAACCATTTTGAACCGGTCATTGCCTCGCGCCTGTTCGATTCCATCGAGCTGCTGGCCAAATCGTCGCGCATCTTCGCGGATAAATGCATCGCCGGCATAGAAGCTGACGAAGAACAATCGCTCAAAAATCTGATGCAGTCATCGGCGCTGGCCACCGTTTTCGTGCCCAAGCTTGGATACGCCGAGGTGTCCCGCCTTGTTCAGGCATCAGCAATAGAGCGCCGCCCTTTCATAGACCTAGCCATAGAACGCGGCCTGCTGAGCAATGACGAAGTGCTCAAGGTGGTGCGCGAAAGTACCGATTACCGCGAGGAGATCGCATGAGTCATTATTCTGCCCTGTCTATTTTACGCCACGGCCTGAGTGGCAACCGGAACTGGACCCGCGCCTGGCGTGATCCGGCACCGAAGCCAAGCTACGAAGTGATCATCGTCGGCGGCGGCGGTCATGGCCTGGCAACGGCCTATTACCTTGCCAAGGAGCATGGCATCCGCAATGTCGCTGTGATCGAAAAGGGCTGGCTTGGCGGTGGCAATACCGGTCGTAACACCACGATCGTTCGCTCCAACTACATGATGCCCGGCAATACGATGTTCTACGAGCGGTCGATGCAGCTCTGGGAGAACCTGAGCCAGGACCTGAACTACAATGTCATGATCTCGCAGCGTGGCCAGTACAATCTCTGCCACTCTCCGGGGCAGATGGATGCTGCCCGCCGCCGCGGCAACATCATGCGTGCCAATGGTATCGACGCCGAACTGTTCGACCGGGCAGAGGTGATGCGCCGACTGCCCTACCTCGACTATTCGCCCAATGCCCGATTCCCGATCCATGGCGCGATTTACCAGCCACGGGCCGGAACAGCCCGTCACGACGCGGTTGCCTGGGGATTTGCGCGTGGCGCAGACCAGCACGGCGTGGACCTGATCCAGCAATGCGAAGTGACCGGATATATCTGGGATAATGGTACCATTGTCGGTGTGGAGACGACCCGTGGACCAATCCGCGCCAAGAAGGTGGCGCTTGCCGTTGCTGGTCATACCGGCCATCTGGCGGAAAAGGCCGGCCTGCGTTTGCCGATCGAAACCCATGTTCTTCAGGCCTTTGTCACCGAACCGCTGAAGCCGCTGGTCGACAGTGTCATCTCCTTCGGTGCAGCACATTTCTACATCAGCCAGTCCGACAAGGGTGGATTGGTGCTTGGTGGAGATCTCGACGGTTTCAACTCCTATGCCCAGCGCGGCGGCCTGCCCATTGTCGAACATACGCTGCACAGTGCCAAGGCGCTGATGCCGTCGCTGTCGCGACTACGGCTGCTGCGTCATTGGGCCGGGGTCATGGATATGTCGATGGATGGCTCTCCGATCATCGGCAAGATGCCGGTTGAGGGTCTGTGGCTGAATGGCGGCTGGTGCTACGGCGGCTTCAAGGCAACGCCGGCCTCCGGCTACTGCTTTGCCTGGACAATCGCCAAGGGCGAACCGCACCCCGACAACGCCGAATTCACGCTGGAGCGTTTCGAACGCGGCTACCAGATCGACGAAAAGGGCGCAGGCCCTCAACCCAACGCCCATTGAGGTTCCATCATGTTGAGAATTCATTGCCCCGTCTGCGGACTGAGGGACGAAACGGAGTTTACCTATGGTTCCGATGCGACGATCCGCCGGCCTGACATGAATGAGAGCGATCCCAAAGCCTGGCTCGATTATGTGTTCATGCGCGATAATCCGCGTGGTCCACATAAGGAATATTGGCACCATGTGACCGGCTGCCGCCAATGGGTGGTGGCTGAGCGTGATACGCTGACCCATGAGATTTCGGCAAGCTATCTTGCCCGCGAGGTGTCGGCATGACAGCGCGCAGACTTCCCTCTGGCGGACGCATTGACCGCAGCCGCAAAGTTACCGTGCAGTTTGATGGCAAACCGTTTGCCGCTCACCCCGGCGATAGTCTGGCTTCCGCCCTGCTGGCCGGTGGCCAGAAAATCACCGCACGCAGTTTCAAATATCATCGCCCGCGCGGCCTGATGGCAGCCGGTGTCGAAGAGCCGAATTCCCTTGTTCATTTGCGTGACGGCGCCCGCCACGAACCCAACGCTCAGGCAACGATGGTCGAGGTGTTCGATGGTCTGGTTTCGACTCCACAAAATGCGTGGCCCAGTCTGAATTTCGATATTGGAGCGGTCAACGGCACCCTGTCGCGCTTCTTTGGTGCCGGCTTCTACTACAAGACATTTATCGGTCCATTCGAAGGCACCGGCTTCTGGATGGCCTGCGAAAAAATCATCCGCAATGCCGCTGGCATGGGCAAGGCAACAACGCTTGACGATCCGGATCACTACGAAAAGATCAATGCTTTTTGTGATGTGCTGATCGTGGGGGCGGGCCCGGCCGGACTTGCTGCAGCCTTGGCCGCAGGCCGAAAAGGCGACAAGGTGATGCTGGTTGAACAGGATCACGAACTCGGAGGCTCTTTGCTGAGCGAAGGTACCGGTGGTGAAAGCGATACATGGCTGCGTAACGCCGTTGCCGAGCTTAACGATCTTCCAAATGTTCAGGTACTCAGCCGCACAACGGCGTTTGGTGCCTACGACAGTGATGTCTTTGGTCTGGTTGAACGGTTTCAGGATCATCTGCTGGTGCCGGAAGCGGGCAAACCGCGCCAGCGCTACTGGCTGGTTCGCACCAAACGGTCAATTCTTGCCACTGGCGCCA
Organism: Agrobacterium sp. AGB01; assembly: GCF_014851585.1. Taxonomy (GTDB): domain Bacteria; phylum Pseudomonadota; class Alphaproteobacteria; order Rhizobiales; family Rhizobiaceae; genus Agrobacterium. The sequence continues at coordinate 301,385 of NZ_JACVAB010000007.1, read as the reverse complement.
TTGAACGTCCGATGGTTTTTGCCGGCAATGACGTTCCCGGTGTGATGTTGGCATCGGCCGTGCGTAAATATCTCAACCGCTATGCAGTTCTGGCTGGTGAAACTGTTGTCGTCGCGAGCAACAACGACAGCGCCTACTGCACCGCAATTGATCTCGCTAAGGCCGGTGCCAAGGTCATACTTTGTGATCTTCGCCAAACTGTTTCCGATGCATTGTTCAGCCGCGTCAAGGCTGCGGGCGCGGAGCTTCGGCTCGGTTATGGCCTGTTGAAGGCCGAAGGCCGTGGCCAAGTGCGCGGTGCCCGCATCGTGCCTGTCGACACCAATGGTCGGGCCTCTGGTAAGGAGATTGCGGTCAAATGCGATCTGATCGCGACATCCGGCGGTTGGGCTCCGGCACTGCACCTGTGGAGCCAGCGTTTCGGAAAGCCGCAATATCATCAGGAGTTTGATGCGTTTTTGCCGATGCAGAAAACAACCGTCACCAGCGTTGGATCGCTTGTTGCGGCTGTCTCAACCGCTGAAGCGATCACGCAGGGGTACGATGCCGGCGGGAATGCTGGCAAGGTCGATACTTTGGCCGATGGCGGCGATTTCTGGGGCCGCGATCTGCTGCCGACAACAGTCATGACCAAGGCTGATGGTACAACGCCGGGCAAGGCTTTCATCGATTTCCAGCATGATGTGAAGCTTGCCGATATCGATCAGGCGCATCTGGAAGGTTATGTCTCGGTCGAACATCTCAAGCGTTACACAACATCGGGCATGGCTGCCGACCAGGGCAAGACCTCCAACCTCAACGCACTGGCGAGAATGGCAGCGCTCAGAGGCATGGACATTCCCAAGGTCGGAACAACCACCTTCCGCCCTCCCTATACGCCGGTGGCCATTGGCGCGATCGTTGCCCATGATCATGGCCTGCATTTCCGCCCGACGCGCCTGTCGACCATTCACGACTGGCACATGGAAAATGGTGCCGAGATGATTGAGGCGGGGGCGTGGCTTCGTCCCTGGTATTACCCGGCCAAGGGTGAGACATTGCGTGACACCTATATTCGTGAAGCAGCCCATGTGCGTGAACATGTCGGCATTGTCGACGTGTCGACGCTTGGCAAGATTGCCGTGCAGGGCCAGGATGCGGCTGAGTTTCTCAACCGCGTCTACACAAACGGCTTCAAGACATTGCCAATCGGTCGCCTGAGATATGGCGTTATGCTGCGGGAAGACGGTTTTGTCCTCGATGATGGTGCAACGGCGCGTTTGGGCGACAACGACTATTTCATGTCGACGACAACAGCCAACGCGGCCAAGGTTCTGGCACAGGCTGAGTTCCTGCTGCAAACGGCCTGGCGTGATCTGAAGGTGCATGTGACAACCGTGACGGATCAATGGGCAGCCATCGCCATTGCCGGTCCCAACTCGCGAACTGTACTGACGGCACTGACGGGTGCGGATTTGAGCAAGGAGGCTTTGCCGAACAATCACCTGACCTACGTGACGATTGCTGGTGTGCAGTGCCGTCTCCATCGGATGAGCTATTCCGGCGAACTGGCCTATGAAATCTACATCCCTGCCAAATCCGGCCCAACGGTCTGGAACGCGCTGATCGAAGCGGGTGTTCCGCATCATCTCAAACCCTATGGAACCGAGGCGATGGGCGCCCTGCGTATTGAAAAGGGCCATGTGGCCGGTGCCGAGATCGAGGGCCGTACGACCATGAAGGACCTTGGTCTCGAAGGTTTCGCTTCGAGCAAGAAACCCTTCATCGGATCGGTGTTGCGCAAACGTGTGGTGCTGGAGGATGCAACACGCCCGTCGCTGGTTGGTCTGGAAATTGTCGGTAATGAGGGGGCAAGGGCCGGGTCGCTACTGTTCGGATTGAATGCTCCAGCGAAAGGCCATGGCGAAGGCTGGATATCATCAACCACCTATTCGCCGGCTTTGAAAAAGAACATCGCGCTGGCCTTGTTGTCCAAGGGACCAGAACGCATAGGCGAAACCATTCAGGTCGTTGATTTTGTTGGCAACCAAATACTGCGCGCCAAGGTCGTTTCTCCTCACTTCTTCGATCCGGAAGGGCATCGTCAAAATGGCTAAAAAACATAAGCTTCCGCTTGGTGGTCTGACCAGTGACGGGCAAACCGTGTCGGTCTCCGAGATCGCGCTGGGTAACCTCACACAATTGGCGGGATGGGAAACCTTCGCTGGCGCGGCCGACGCGGTGTTAAAGACGCAAGGCCTGTCGCTGCCGGCAGACTATCGTTCTCCGGTCCACACGGCTGGAATGACAGTGTGGCGGATTTCACCGGACCGTGTGCTCCTGCGCTCCGAAACACCGGTTGATATGTCGGTGCCGGAAGATCTTGTGGCACTTGACCTTTCCGATGCACGTGTCTGCTTGATCCTCGAAGGAGAGGGGGCGGCAGGCTTGCTGGGCCGCGTCATCGCCATGGACTTTTCCGAAGCCGCCTTCCCGGCAGGCACCTTCGTACAAACGTCTTTGCACCATGTCGGTGTTCTGGTTGAACGTCTGGAGTGCGACAGGTTTCTGGTCATGGTGCCGACCACCTGGGAGCGGTCATTGACCGACCTGCTCGTTACCCACCTCACTGTTGCGGCCTGATGGCTGTCCCATCCCATCACGACTTCATGGAGTTCCCGCGTGGAGAATTTTGTCCTTACCGTTCAATGCCAGTCCCGTCGCGGGATCGTCGCTGCCATCGCAACCTTTCTGGCGGAGCATGGCTGCAACATCACGGATTCTGCGCAGTTTGATGATCCGCAGACCGAAAACTTCTTTATGCGCATCACATTTCGTTCGGAACTAGGAACGGACCTTCAAACGCTGCGCAGCAGTTTCGAACCGGTTTCCCAGCCTTTCGACATGGCATTTGTTTTCCATGATGCTGCACAGCGCACCAAGGTCTTGCTGATGGTGTCCAATTTTGGCCACTGCCTGAACGACCTGTTGTATCGCTGGAAAATCGGTGCATTGCCGATCGATATTGTCGGTGTGGTGTCCAATCATCTCACCTATCAGAAGCTGATCGTCAACAATGATATCCCGTTCCACCACATAAAGGTTACCAAGGAAAACAAGCCGGAAGCGGAAGCGCGGCTGATGTCGATTGTCGAGGATTCAGGTGCTGAACTGGTGGTGCTGGCGCGCTATATGCAAATCCTGTCGGATGGGGTGTGCAAAAAGATGTCGGGCCGCATCATCAATATTCACCACTCCTTCCTGCCATCCTTCAAGGGTGCCAATCCTTACAAACAGGCATTTGAACGAGGGGTAAAACTGATCGGGGCGACGGCGCACTACGTGACTGCCGATCTGGACGAAGGTCCAATTATCGAACAGGACGTTGCCCGCATCACGCATGCACAATCGCCCGACGACTATGTATCGATTGGTCGCGATGTGGAAGCGCAGGTTCTGGCCAGAGCAGTGCACGCGCATATCCACCAGCGGGTATTCCAGAATGGACACAAAACCGTGGTCTTTCCTGCTAGCCCCGGCAGTTATGCCTCGGAAAGAATGGGGTGATCACGCGCCTATCCAAGTCGTTTTGACAGGGGCGCCTCAAGCTCCCTCAACCTCCGTCGGATAGCCACTGGTCCGGCGAATTTCGGCAACGATTTTCTTGGCGAAATGGCCTGCCGCAGGCGAAAGTTTGCGGTTTTTAAGCCGAATAAGAGACATTGCCCGGCGAATGGTCGGATCTGTAAGGGGGATCGCTCTGGCGTGAAGCAATGGTTGCTTTATCACACGGGTGCTTGGCTGGATGGCTATGCCGAGGCCAGCTTCTGCCATGGCAATAATTGTTTCTGCGTGGATGAACTGGTAGCGGTTGGTTGTCTCCAGACCGTTTTCTTTTAGAACGCGATCGACAATTTTTCGCATGGCGGTTTGGGGAGCCTGCAGCAAAATTGGAAAAGCTGAGATTTCGCGCCATGTGACTGTGTCGTTTGGCGTCGCCATGAAGCGTGGGTGGACGACCGCTACAAGTGGTTCGACAAGGATCGGGGTAAAGTCGAAGGCACTGTCTTCGGTATGTGGTCCGATCGCGAAATCCACCTCCTGTTTTTTCACCGCTTCATAGAGATCGGTCGATGTCAGTTCGCGAATTGTCACCGCGATTTCAGGAAACTGGCTGACAAACTCCGTCAGAATTGGTGGCAAATAGATCGAGGCCAGATGCGATGAACTGGCAAGAGAAAGTTGTCCGCGCTTGAGATCGGCGGCTTCGCGAATTTCGCGAAGGCCGTACAGTATCTCGAAATGGGCCTTGCGCAGGCTGTCGCGCAGCTTTGCGCCTTCTTCGGTCAGTTTGACGCTGCGCGTGGTGCGCTCGAAAAGCTTCACCTGCAACTGATCCTCAAGCTGTCGGATCTGGATGCTGATTGCAGAGTGGGCGCGGTTCAGCTTCTCCCCTGCAAGCCTGAAACTGCCTTCGTGGGCGACGGCGAGGAAGGTCTGAAACAGCCGCAGGTTTATGTCGTTTATCAGTTCCACTGATACGCTCATTGGTTATTTCAAAAGACCAATTGGTATCATTAATATACTTGCTTCGCCATCCCCCTCAGTCCAGTCTGGTCTCGTCGCAATCGGGTAGGGATTGTCGGCGGCTATGGGAGGCCAAATCGAAAAATTCGATGTGAGAGCGCCGCCATACAGGGCGGTAGACTGTTGCATTCGAAAATCGATCACGCGAGGCTGGAGGACGCTGGATTGGCATGTCCTCCGGTTGTCAGTTTTTGGGAGGAAGATTTATGGAAAGACATGACACCCGCAGGGGAATGAAGCGTCGTTTGCTGCTGGCCGGTGGAGCGGCCTTGTTTGCAATGCAGCCGATGCTGGGCGCTGTGGCGCAGGCCGATGATTATCCAAGCAATACCATGAACTATATCGTCGCCTTCGGTGTCGGCGGTGGTAGCGACATCATCGCACGTACCATGGTCAAGGTCATCGACGAAAAAAAACTAATCCCGGTCAAGATGCTGGTTGAGAACCGTCCCGGTGGCTCAGGTGCCATCGGCTATTCCTTCATTAACAACCAGAAGGGTGACCCATATTATCTCGGTGGCGTCGGCGTCAGCTTTTTCACCACGCCGCTGCTCGGCAAAATGCCACTGAGTTACCGCGATTTTACGCCGCTCGCCGCAATCGCCCGCTCGCCCTACATCCTGGCAGTCACGGCCGACTCTGACATTAAGTCGATCAATGATATCAAAAAGGCAACCGGTCTTACGATCGGCACGGCGGGTGCAGTATCCGATCCGGCATTGCTCTCGCACATGCTCAACAAGGAAACCGGCGCTTCCATCAAAGTCGTTCCGTACGATGGAGAAGGCGAGGTCATGGCTGCCGTTCTCGGCAAGCACCTTGACCTGCTTTTCGGTAACCCGAATGAAATCCTCGAGCAGGTCAATGCAGGTACGATGCGTGCACTCGCTGTCACATCGGCTGAGCGCATGAGTTCGCTGCCGGACGTGCCGAGCCTCTCTGAGCTTGGTTACGATATTGTCCATACGCAGCTACGCGGCATCATCATGCCAAAGGATGTACCGGCGGAAGCCGTCAAATATTGGGAAGGTGTGTTGAAGACGGTTGCGGAAAGCCCGGAGTGGCGCACGCAATATGTCGATCGCTTCAACGAGATTCCGATCTTTCTCGACAGTAAGGGTTTTGAGGCGGAGGTCATTGCGACCTCCGCACGTTATGAAACGCTGATGCGCGAACTTGGTCTTATCAAGTAATGCAACGACCCCCGCCACGCGGGGGTCCCCCATCGCGGCCTGCCAATGCCCTAAAGCGTGGTGGCCTCAGGAGAGATGCACGTGATACCTCTACGCAGCTTTGACCTCGGTTTTTCAGCTATTCTGACCGTCCTGGGACTGTATATCGTCTGGCAAGGGCTGGACTATGGTTATCAGGACGGTGCCGTTCCGGCCGCCGGCTTTTTCCCCTTCTGGATCGGCGGCGGACTGGCATTGTTTTCTGCCCTTAACCTCATTCGCAACTTGAAGCATTCCGGCCTGCTCGGGGCCGTTGATCGCATGGAGGTCGTCCGTGTTGGCCTTGTCAGTCTTGCAATCGGCGGCTTTGTCATCCTCTCAAACTTTATCGGGATGCTGGCAGCCGTCGTTTTGCTGATGATCGCTATCGGTGCCGTTTTCGGTGCCCGCGATATCCGCTCCGTCGCTGCTGTCAGCGTCATTTCCCTGGGAATGGCGATCATCCTCTATCTGGTTTTCGGCGTCGTGCTGAAGATTCCCCTGCTTTGATTTCGGAAAGAACCTCATCATGTTTGATTCATGGCATTTGCTTGCAGAGGGACTGGTGGCTGCTTCGCAGCCGACTGTCCTTGCCGCGATCATGGTCGGTGCGATCATCGGTCTGTTTATCGGTGCGCTGCCGGGTCTGGGGCCAACGGCTGGCGTTGCGATCCTGCTGCCCGTTGCCGTCAGCTTTGATGGAACCTCCGCTATCGCCGCACTTGGCGCCGTCTACTACGGCGCGCAGTACGGCGGTGCCGTCACAGCGATCCTGCTTGGAATTCCGGGCGATGCCTCCGCAACAATGACCGTTATTGATGGCCATAAGCTGGCGCGAAACGGCAAGGCGGGGGCGGCGCTTGGTCTAAGCATTGCAGCGTCCTTTATCGGCGGCCTGATTGGCCTGATATTGTTGACAGCATTCGCCACCACGATAGCCAAGGCTGCGATTGCCTTCGGTCCCATCGAAATGACGGCACTTATGATCTTCTCACTTTCGCTGGTCAGTGTCCTTGGCGGGCGGGATCTCAACAAGGCTATGATGTCGCTCTTTCTGGGCCTGTTTATCGGCACTATCGGGCTCGATCCTATGATTGGTCTTCCGCGCTTCGACTTTGGCGAGGTTCGCCTGTTCGATGGCATCGAGTTCTCCATCATTGCTGTCGGCCTCTTTGGCCTTGCGGAAATGTACGCAACTCCACCGTCGATTGGTAAGCCGGAGGAAGGGAGCCGTTTCCGGTTTCGTGAGCTCTTCCCCGATGTGCGTGCCACCCTGCAATGCTGGCGTGAGCTTGGTTCGGGTTCGCTGATCGGCTTTTTCATTGGTGTTTTGCCCGGCGCGGGCGCGACGGCTGCCACCATGATTTCTTACGCCTTTGCCAAGCGCACTTCGAAGCACCCGGAGCGTTTTGGCCATGGTGCGCTGGAAGGTGTTGCCGCGCCGGAAGCTGCCAATAACAGCGCCGCCTACGGTAACATGATCCCGATGTTTGCCCTTGGTATCCCCGGCTCTGGCACGACTGCAGTACTGATGGGCGGTTTGCTGATGATCGGACTACAGCCAGGTCCAATGCTCTTCCAGACTCAATCGGAATTTGTCTGGACGATTTTCGGAAGCTTCTACATCGGCAATCTCGCACTGGTGGCAATCACAATCCTGCTGACGCCGATCCTTGCCACCTGCGCATTCGTACGCCCCAGTTTTCTGTTTCCTGCGGTGATCGCAATCATCGGGTTCGGCATTTTTGGGATCAATAATTCGATGTTCGAGGTGGTGCTGGTGATTGGTTTCGGTGTTCTGGGATATCTGATGATGAAGCTGGATTATCCACCGGTGCCGCTGGTCCTTGGCATGATCCTTGGCCCTATCCTCGAACGCGGCATTCGTCGTACTCTGGTTGCCTCTGATGGCAATCTGTCGGTGTTCTTCCAAAGCCCGATTGCACTGGTGATCATAGTAATAACGGCCATTCTTCTTGTCTCGCCCTGGCTGGTTTCCCAGCGGGCCAAACGACAGGCGGACGTGGCGAATAGCGTCATGAAATAAAGCCTTTCCGGGCGGACGGCTGAGCCGCCCGGTTTCCACTCCGTGCCTGAATGGCGGCGTCCAGAAAAACAACCTGGGCGCCGATCGGGAAAACCTTGGCCTTTTGTGGCCCCTATTTGGCTCCGCGCGACGCGGGCAAGACTGACATAAGGAAATTTCGTCAATGGTTTATCATCACCTCTATTCCCAGTTCGCCAAGGCTGCGGAAGTCAATGTCGGGATTATTGGCGCCGGCAATTACGGAACGGCGATCGTAACCCAATCGCCCCGAACGCCTCGGCTCAACGTTGTTGCTGTGGCCGATATCTCGCTGGAAGCCGCCCGTGGTGCCTATGAGAAAGCCGGTTACGATATGGCCAAAACGAGCTACGCGGAAACGGCGGAGGAAGCTCAACTTTTTATTGCGCAGGGACTTTCCGTCTACACTGACCGGCCGGAGATCATCGGCCAGATCGCCGCAGTCCAGGTGGTCTGCGAAAGCAGCGGTTCGCCCGAAGGCGGCGTCAGATATGCATTACAGGCAATCAAGGCCGGTAAGCACGTCGCCATGGTGACGAAGGATTGCGATGTTACGGTGGGGCCGATGCTGAAACGGTTGGCGAAGGATGCGGGTGTTGTCTACACGCCGGTGGATGGCGACCAGCATGGTTTGCTGATCCAGCTTTATGAATGGGCGAAGTCTGTCGGTCTGACGGTCCTGTCTGGTGGAAAAGCAACGGATGGCGAATTCGTTTTCGACGAAGCAGCCGGCACGGTGACAATCAAGACTGACAAAAAGATCCACGCTCCCTATGTCGAAACCATCCAGATTGCTGACGAAGATCGCAAGTGGCTGGGCATGATCCCTCAGGGCCAGGCTGCCGAATATGTCGCGCGCCGCAAGGAAATTCTCGCTCGTCTGCCGCAGCCAGGCGCCTATGATCTCTGCGAGATAACGGTTGCCGCCAACTATACGGGCATGTCGCCAGCGGTAGACACACTTATACATGCGCCGCTGCGCATTACGGAAATACCGGTTGTCTATTGCGAAGCCGAAAACGGCGGGTTGTTCGAGCGAGGCGATACCATCGATCTCGCGACCTGCCTTCGCCGTCCCGACGAATCCGGGCTGGGTGGCGGTGTATTCATTGTGGTGCGTTGCGACAACGCTTATTCCAACCATGTCCTGACGACGAAGGGGCAGATTTCGAACTACGATGATACGGCTGCGGTCATCTACCGGCCGTATCATCTTTGCGGAGTGGAGACTGCAACGTCGCTGCTTCTGGCGGGTCTGCTCGGTATCGATACTGGCGCCGACGACTATCGGCCACGCTATGATCTTGCCAAAGTTGCTGCACGTGACATCAGGGCCGGCGAGGTGTTCGGTAACGACCATAACCCCATGATGAAGGCACGGATCATTCCGGCCGTACCGGTTGCTGCGGGCAACCCAGCCTGTGCTCATCTGCTGACCGGTAACAGAGCAAAGGCCGATATCCCAGCGGGTACATTGATTACCTACGACATGGTGGAAGAACCGGAGGGTTCGATGATCTGGGAAATCCGTCGTCTCCAGGACCGGACATTCCTGTCCTGATGGGAGAGAGTAGAATTATGACGTCACCGCGTATTTTCCTGTTTCACGCCACGCTTGTCGCGATGGAACCCGTTCATATCGCCATGCAAAAAGTCTGGCCGCAGGCGCAGGCCGTCAATATTCTCGACGAAAGTCTTTCCCTTGACCGGGCGCGGGAACCTGACCTCATTTCGGAGGATCTTATCCGCCGTTTTGTTGCGCTTGGCCGACAGGCGGTTACTGGAGGAGCGGACGGGATATTGATTACCTGCTCGGCTTTTGGCCCCGCGATCCGCCAGCTGGCTGACGAGGTGTCGATTCCCGTATTGATGCCGAATGAGGCAATGTTTCGCGCTGCTCTTTCTCTGGGAAAGAAGATTGGCATGGTGGCAACCTTTGCGCCGGCCATCCGCACGATGGAAGATGAGTTTCGGGAATTTGCGCAAGAGGTCGGTTGTTCTGAAAGACTTGAAACCGTGCTGGCGGAAGGAGCAATCGAAAGCCTTTGCCAAGGCGACGCTGCAGATCATAACAGACGGGTTGCTGAGGCAGCGACAGGCCTTTCCGGTATCGATGCTGTGATGCTTGCGCATTTCTCCACTACGTGCGCCGCAGAAGCGGTGCGTGGTGTCGTCGATATCCCTGTTCTCACCGCGCCCGAAACGGCAGTGGAACGCATGCGCACTCTTGTACTGGGAGAAGTATAATGCTGTTGGGCGTAATCGCAGATGATTTCACCGGGGCTAGCGATATTGCAAATACGCTTGCCAAAGGCATATCTGGGCAGGGTGGTTTGACAGTCGCCCAATATATGGGCGTTCCAGGGGAAGTGGCGAAATCGTCGGTCGAGGCGGGGGTGATCTCGCTGAAGTCGCGCTCGGCACCGGCCAACGAGGCCATTGCACAGTCACTTGCGGCGCTCGCGTGGCTGCGTGATCAAGGCTGCAGCCAGATCATCTTCAAATATTGTTCAACGTTCGATTCCACCCGCGAAGGCAATATTGGTCCGGTTGGGGAGGCGCTGGCCGAGGCACTTGGTGTTCGTGGGGTCATAGCCTGTCCGGCATTTCCGACGGTCGGGCGTACCGTGCATAATGGGCACCTGTTTGTGCATGACCGATTGCTCAACGAGTCCGGCATGCAAAACCACCCCCTGACGCCAATGACCGATCCGGATATTCGTCGCTGGTTATCGTATCAGACCAAAAATCCCGTCGGTTTGGTGTCGGCTTCCGACGTTCGAGCCGGCTCAGTTGCGGTGCGCGCGGCACTTGATGCTGCCGCCGGTAGGGGTGAGGTGCTGGTGATTGCCGATGCGGCCACCGACGAAGACCTGATCACGCTTGGAGCAGCCTGTGCCGATGTTGCGTTGATCACTGGCGGCTCCGGCATTGCCATTGGATTGCCCGCGAACTTCATCGCCGCCGGTCTCGCAACAGGCCGTACAGTTATGTATCAGGGCGTGGATGGTCACGAGGCCATTCTCGCAGGCAGTTGCTCTGGCGCAACGCGCGGACAGGTGGCGACCCACGCCCGACACTTCCCAGTGCTGCCGATCTCCGTCGATGCTGTTATGGCTGGCGCGACCGGTTCCGATGATCTCGTGCAATTCGTCAGGGACAATGCTGGGCGCCAGCCGCTCGCCTACTCCTCCAGCACGCCGGAGGAGGTTCAGGCTGCACAGGCGCGTTACGGACGCGAAGCCGTGGCGCACAAGCTGGACAGCTTGTTTGCCGAAACCGCGCGTCTCCTCGTTGATGGCGGGGTGAAGCGTCTGGTCGTGGCGGGTGGCGAAACCTCAGGCGCCGTTGCCCAAGCACTAGACCTGGGTGAGTTGCAGATCGGACCGGAGATTGATCCCGGTGTTCCGATCCTTCTCAGCGCAAAGCGTGGGATATCCCTAGCGCTCAAATCTGGAAATTTCGGGCGCGAGACCTTTTTCTCCACCGCCCTTGAAGCCCTGAAGGGAAACGTCGCATGAGTGAGGAAAACCACCTGCGTGAAGAAATCGTCCGCTATGGTCGCCTGCTCTACGATCGCCGCCTGGCCCATGGCAGTGCAGGTAATCTCTCAGTGCGTCTAGCCGATGGCTCTGTCCTGGTCACACCAACCAATTCCAGCCTAGGCTTCCTCGATCCAGCCCGCATCTCCAAGGTTTCATCAAGGGGAGAGCTGCTGGCGGGCGATCCTCCCTCAAAGGAAGCCTTTTTCCATCTCGCAGTCTATGACCAGCGCCCGACTGCCGGTGCCGTCGTTCACCTGCACTCCACTTATTCCGTTGCCGTCTCTTGCCTTTGTCTCGAGCATACGGATGATGTGCTGCCGCCACTCACCGCCTATCACGTGATGCGGGTGGGAAAGTTGCCGCTATTAAAATATTACCGTCCGGGCGATCGTGCGCTGGCTGAAGCGGTTCGGGGAGCGGCCCGGGATCACAAGGCAATGATGCTCGCCAACCATGGCCCGATTGTCTCTGGCAAAACGTTGGACGAGGCGGTCTGCGCCTATGAAGAGCTGGAAGAGACTGCAAAACTTTTCTTCATCCTCGGAGATCGCAAGACATCGCCGCTTACCTTCGAAGCGGTTGCGGAGATCAACACAGTCTTCGGGAACTGAAAATGCTCGAGCGACTATGATACCATTGCTGGAAGGCCAGATCATGTGCAAGGTCTATTCGTTGCCGGTGTACGCACTCTATGGATCGGTAGCATCGGTACATAGCGCGCTGGCAACTTAGAATGTCATGCTGACACTCGTCGGAATATTTTGTACGGGCACTAGTGCCTTTGGTGTCGAGGGCGTCGCCGCAGCTATTCCTAAATATGCTGCAAGGCGGCTCGAAGTCTGGGAGCTGCAAAATCCAGAAACGTTCTGAGCTTCAGCGGCATTATCCCTTGGGAAAGATAAACAAGATGTACGGGCGAGGGTTCCTGTTCGAATTCCTCTAGAACCGGTATCAGAACATCGGCCTCCACAGCGCGTTTTGCCTGGTAAGACATCACCCTTGTCACTCCCAAACCATCGGCGGCGGCATCCACCGCAGCTTCTGCCGTATTGACCGATAAACGGGGCCGCACCGGGACTGTAATCTCCGAGTTGGTGTCTTTGAATGTCCAGAACCGGTTTGAGAGCACGCCTTCAAACGCGATACAGCTGTGGTTTTCAAGATCGCGCGGATGGAGTGGCTGACCGTGTCGGCGCAGATAATCAGGATTGGCGTAAACACATGTGCGGATCGCGCCGAGACGTGTTGCAATCAGATTGTTTTCAGACAGCGCTGAGATGCGCAGAGCGACATCGATATGTTCGTCTGCGAGGCTGACGGACCGGTCACTCATCGCAAGCCGAATATTGATGTCGGGAAACACTTTCAGAAATTCGGTAATGATCGGCAACACATGCAGGCGGCCGAACACGATCGGCGCTGTAATTGTCAGGTCGCCGCGTGGCGAAACATATTCACCGGATGCGCGGCGTTCCGCTTCCTCAACGCGGCCAAGGATCTCGCGCGCGGCAATGACATAATTTTCTCCGGCTTCGGTCAACAGGGCCTTGCGGCTGGTGCGCACCAACAGCTGAACCCCAAGCTGGGCCTCAAGCTCAGATATCTTGCGGCTGACCGTCGGTAGCGGCGAATGAAGTGCCCGGGACGCTGCCGACAGGCTGCCGTTTTCCACGACAGACAATAAAACAGCCATGGCATCCAGCCTATCCATATTCGCCTTCCAAAAAGTGAGAGGGTAGCTCTATAAATCTCTGTCTACTGCAGAATTGTGGATGCCGATAGCCTCGTTGGTGCCATCGGAGCTTTTGCTCCATATCTCAACGGGAGCCTCTCATGAAACTGTACCATTTTCCACTTTCTGGCCATGCGCATCGTGCCCTGCTCGGTCTTTCGCTGCTCGGTGTGAAAGCCGAAGTCATCGACGTAGATCTGGCAAACGGCGAGCACAAATCGGCGCCCTTCCTCAAACTCAATCCGTTCGGTCAGGTGCCCGTGCTTGAGGACGGAGACATCATCGTCAATGATTCCAACGCAATCCTCGTTTATCTCGCCACTAAACTGGGCCGGAAGGACTGGCTGCCTGACGACCTGCAGTCGACAGCAAAAGTCCAGAAATGGTTGTCTGTCGCCGCTGGCGAAATAGCCTATGGGCCGGCTGCCGCCCGGCTGATTACCGTGTTCGGTGCGGATTTTCGTGCCGATGAAGTTATCGCGCGCGCCCATCGTATTCTCGGGCTGATCAATGCGGAGTTGGAGCAGCATCAGTTCATCATCGATGAAAAACCGACCATCGCTGATATTGCGCTCTACAGCTATATCGTCAGTGCGCCAGAAGGAAATGTGAACCTTGCACCGCATGAAAACGTCCGCCACTGGCTTGCCCGCATAGAAGCGCTGCCCGGCTTTGTCGCTTTCCCCAAAACAGCAGCAGGCCTTGCTGCTTGATTGTGCGGATGCGTTTGGCGAACCAGCCGCATCCATCCTTCCCACGTCCCCTGTGGAGGCGCAAATGTCAGATCGAAATGCACAACTCGAAAATGTTTCAGCCTTGTCGTCACCCTGGCATGAAGGTGAGCTGGAATTGCAACGACACGCCGGTGTCGCCGACCAGATGGATACGGTTGGACGCAAATTCGTGCGTCATTTCCTGCTGGATCAGCACCGCGAATTCTATCCGCTTCTGCCGTTTATCATCATCGGTGCGGTGGATGGCGAGGGTATGCCATGGGCAACAATCCGGAGCGGTCAGCCCGGCTTTCTGCATTCACCTGATCCGCTGACACTGGACATCAATGCGGTGAGTGATACCAGCGATCCTGCGCAAGCCGGAATGAAGGAGGGAGACCCTGTCGGCCTGCTGGGAATTGATCTTATAACCCGCAGGCGCAATCGTATGAACGGCTTGATCACCCGTCAGTCAAACGAAGGCTTTTCGGTTTCGGTGGAGGATAGTTTTGGAAACTGTCCGCGTTACATCCAGAACCGGCATTTCGCGTTCGTGCGGGACCCGTTGCAACAGACGAGTTCTGCGGTTGATGTCAGCGACGAACTGGACGACGATGCAAGACGGATCATATCCGCAGCAGATACATTTTTTGTCGGATCCTACGTCGATCGACCCGGTCAACAGCGGCAGGTTGATGTCTCGCACCGTGGCGGCCAGGCCGGTTTCGTGCGCATCGACGATGATGGCGGTCTGACTGTCCCCGATTTTAACGGCAATCTGTTCTTCAACACACTCGGAAATTTTCTCCTCAATCCGCTCGCAGGATTGATGTTCTTTGATGAGGTCACCGGCGATGTCTTACAGATCGCAGGGACTGTTGAGCTAATTCTTGAGTCACCCGAAATTGCGGCTTTCGAAGGTGCAGAGCGGCTTTGGCGGGTCATGCCGACAAAGGTCGTCCGGCGTCGGGATGCACTGCCCTTGCGGTGGACGTTTGCCGACGATGGAATGTCGCCCAGCAGTCTGATGACCGGTAGCTGGAAAGACGCCGAGGCCCGGCTGCAGGCCGCAGCAAAAGCTAAGACCTGGCGCAGTTTTCGCATTGAACGGATCGTCGATGAAAGCACGACGATCCGCTCACTCCACCTTGAGCCGACTGACGGTGAAGCTTTGATCCCGCATCTGTCAGGTCAGCATCTGCCGGTCAGAATTGCCGATGGTGAGGCGTTCATACGACGCAGCTATACGATCTCAAGCGCACCGTCGGACGGCCATTACCGCATAAGCGTCAAACGCGAGGGGAAGGCATCAACCCTGCTACATGACATGCAGGTCGGGGGCGAAATTTCAGCGCTAGCGCCAACCGGTGCCTTCACCATCAATGCGATGGAGCGGAGCAGGCCTGCGGTGTTTATTGCCACCGGTATTGGTGTCACACCCTTATTGTCAATGCTGCGTCATCTCGTTCATGAGGGCGACAGGACACGACATCGCCGCCCCGTCTGGTTTTTCAGATCATCCCATACACGTCAGGAGCGGGCGTTCGACCAAGAGATTGATGAACTGGTCGCGCGCGGCAACGGCAGCATCCGGGATATCAGAGTCGTTGGGCAGCCGGAGGAGGACGGGTTGGAAAGTCGCGAGACTTCAGGCCGCATCAACTTGGATCTGTTGAAGGGGCATCTGCCCTTTGACGATTATGATTTTTATCTCTGTGGGCCGCCATCCTTTATGCAGTCGGTTTATGATGGCTTGCTCAAGCTCAATGTTGCAGATGAACGCATACATGCCGAGGCTTTTGGACCGTCGGGGCTGAAACGCGATGTCAAACACGGTTCTATTACGGTCAACTCTGCACAGCCTGCGTCCGAGCCTGTCAGGGTTATTTTTGCAGGGTCGACAAAGGAGGCGCGGTGGAAACTCGGTGACGGGTCTCTGCTGGAACTTGCGGAACAGCGTGGCCTGTCACCAGCCTTCGGTTGTCGGGCGGGGCACTGCGGGGATTGCAAGGCCGCTGTCATCAAAGGGCAGGTCAGCTATTTCTCGCAGCCAGCCTATGACCCTGGTGTGGGCCATGCGTTAATCTGCTGCTCCGTTCCGGCAACTGGCAGCGATCTGCACCTGGACATCTGATAATCTATCAATATCGTCTTGGGGGCGTTGGTCTTAGCGTTGGCCTGCCAACGCAGCCGCCTTTTCAGCACCGCCATCCCGCTCCAACTCGGCCACCAAAAGTGCCAGAAGACCGGGAAAACGGACCTCGATGTCTTGCTTCCGCAGCGACGACGAACGTCGATTTCCGTAATCGATCTGACTGATCAGGCCGGCCTCACGCAGAACCTTGAAGTGATGGGTGAGGGAAGCCTTTGCGACCGGAAATCCGAAGGACACACAGTTGCGCTCCGTGCACTCAGGCAATGTTGCGAGAATGGCAACAGTGGTGCGACGCAACGGATCAGACAATGTGGATAGGACGACACCGAGGTCGATCTCGTCACGTGCGGGTTGGGGAAGCAAATCTGGCATGGCGACATTTTACCGGGTCGCACGATGATGCGCAAGCGCAAGGTACGTCTTGACGTATACCTTTGGCAGGATTAGGTATGGTATTGTCCATACCAATTGATCTTTGTCAGATTGATTGGCTGGCCAAGATCGCGCATCATTCTCGGAACCTCATCAGGTCATCGGTATGGTGACAAACCCGTCACGTTAAGAGTATGCCCAATGCCTCAGCCGCAGTTATTCACGCCGTTCAAGATCCGCAATCTCGAACTAGAGAACCGTATCACCATCGCCCCGATGTGCACCTATTCAGCCATCGATGGTTGTATGACGGACTGGCACCTGATCCATCTCGGGCAACTCGCGCTGTCTGGCGCCGGTCTGTTGACCATCGAAGCAACCGCAGTCGTTCCTGAGGGACGCATCAGCTACGCGGATGTTGGCCTCTATGACGACGCAACGGAGCAGGCCATGCAACGCACGCTGGATGGCATCCGCAAGTGGTCAAACATGCCGATCGCGATACAGCTAGCCCATGCCGGCCGGAAGGCGTCTTCGGATTTGCCTTGGCTGGGTGGCGCACAGATTGCGGCAGACCAGAAGAATGGCTGGCAAACCGAAGCTCCTTCTGCTGTGCCGTTCAAATCCACGGATACGGTACCGACCGCGCTGACCCGTGAGCGCATGAATGCTATCCGCGATGCCTTTGCAGAGGCTGCCAAACGCGCTGCCCGTATCGGGATTGATGCGGTGCAAATCCATGCGGCGCACGGTTATCTCCTGCATTCATTTCTGTCGCCGCTTTCCAATCAGCGAACTGATGAATATGGCGGCAATCTGGAGAACCGGATGCGTTTTCCGCTTGAGGTTTTTGATGCCGTCAGAGCTGCGTTCCCTGCGGACAAGGTGGTGACGGTTCGTGTTTCGGCAACCGACTGGCACGACAATGGCTGGGACATTGAACAGACCATAGAGTTTGCGAAGGCTCTGGAGCTTCGTGGCTGCGATGCCATTAACGTATCGACGGGCGGTCTGCATGTCGATCAAGCGATTCCGCTGTCCCCGAGCTATCAGGTGCCATTTGCTCGTGCCGTCAAGGCTGCGGTGAAGATGCCGGTTGTTGCTGTTGGATTGATTACCGAGCCTGCACAGGCCGAGGCAATTATTGCGACTGGCGATGCCGATCTTGTCGGACTTGCCCGTACGATCCTCTACGATCCGCGTTGGCCCTGGCACGCGGCTGCCGCACTTGGTGGAGAGGTGTCGGCTGCACCGCAATATCATCGCAGCCAACCCTCCACATTGAAGTCGCTTTTCAAGATGTAACAGTCGCCCACAATAAGGCTCCGGTTTCGAGAGACCGGAGCCTTTATCGTTTCAACAGTCGGCAAGGCGACGAAAGCGGAACACCTTAAATGCTTCCCGCTTTTATATGTCAGACAGATCCCTGCTCGTGCCGGCATCGGTCGTATGATCCATCAGGACACGTCTTGTCAGCTCAGGAGCGAACATCGCGACCTGACTGTCGCGCGGAGAGATCGCCCAGCCAATCAAGATGTCCTGGCTATCAAGCTCTTCTTCACCGTCAATGTCGACGGGTTCGAAACGCAAGGACGCGATAGACGATTTCGGCTCCTTGAAGGCTGTATCGAAATCCGGTGTGACTGCACTGAAACCCGTGGTGAACGACGGTATCAGGGCTGTGGCCGCGGTTGTCGGGTCGCCAGGCGTGGGCGAGGGACGAACAGAGGGGATGGCCCCCAGCGAAGCGGTCACGATTGGATCGGTCGCTGCAGCAACTTCGCCAATCTCTGCCTCGGGTCTCATAGTGGGCATTGGTATCGCGAACTTCGCGACATCAACGCGTCCGTCATCGGTTCTGTCGGCGATGTCGAAGGCTGTGGTCGGCCGGCTTGTGGGCACCGGCAGCATTGCAGTCACCAGTGTGCTCTGGCTATCCGCGACCGGTGCAACACGGGATGGGGCGGCGGCTGCTTTTGCCTGCGAAGCAGCGCTGGTTGATCTGGCAACCGACGCAACCTGAATTGACTGACCGTTGACACGACGTCTGTAGTCGGCAAGCGCCATGTTATAGCCGGCAAAGCGTCTGCCATCTGGGGGCAGATGTAATGTTTTGCCATCCGGGAAAAGTCTGACCAGTTCCTGCCGCGACATACGCGGCCAGGCACGTACACCACCGACGTCAACATGCAAGAACGGCGAACCAGACGTCGGGTAATAGCCAACGCCTCCTGCCTGCATCTGCATGGCGAGTGCGCGCAGTGTCGACAGCTTCACACCTGGAATATAAAAATCCATAGCCTTGCCCTGCATGTGCAGGCTTTTTTCTCCAACACCTGTGTTTCTCGATCGGCCACGCAACATGGCGTTGGTGGTGGGAGACCGGTAGCCGGAAACCACATGGATGTAGTTCGAAGTGTTGGCGCGTTGGTAGATTTCCCAGACAATGTCGAGCAGTCTTGGGTCCATACGCCCGCTTTCATTACGTCGCCAGTCACGAAGGAAACGATTGACCTTCTGCAGACCTGCCGGATCGAAACGACCGTTCCGCTTGTAGGTAATGGTGGCCTTTTCTCCAGTATGTACAAAATACAGCTTGAGTGAGCGGTCTTGTGCCTGGGCGAATGACACCACTCCAAGCAGCGCGACCGCAGCGATTGTCACGACGCGGATCGCCTTGGCGAAACGGTTGAGAAGGCCGGAAAGGCCAACCGACGTCATGTCGGGAGACATAATAATCGACAACTTGAACACCCGCTTGGCTGACAAACTCCACAAAGGGCAGGCGGCAGTCAGTACACCCATGCCCTCGAACAACTGCGGGCAATTATGGTCAACAAGGTGTTAACGGGTGATTTACGATGAGACAGTTGCCACCCGCAATTCATCACAACGACGTTATGAGGTGGGTTGGAAGCCCATATATGCACAGGCGGAAGTGTCGACGCCAACGCCAATTTTCTTAATCGACATAGACACTTGAGCCTATTTCTCCAGGAGCTTCATTTCCGCTTTGATTGCACCGCTAAAATTCCATCCAAGCAGACGTTTTGGCATGTTCCGCATGATGAAATTGCGCAGGCGGAAGGCAAAATTGCTTTGCGGAAAGAAGACGGCGGCCATCTTGCGGCTGCGTGCCCGCAGACGTTTAATGATGGGGGAGCTTCTGTTCATGCAGTGCCTGCTCCAGCATTTCCGCAGATGCCGGTTGCGCACCTGCGGGTTGCTGTTTGCAGTAAAGTGGTTGAACAATTTGGCTGATCCTGTTGTGTGTCGGGACGGGGCCATCCTTAGGGGAGGATGTCGGTATCGAAAGAACGATTGCAGACCTCATCGGCGAAGGAAATCTGACAGCCTGTTCAGGCCTTCGGAAATCTTGTCTTCGGAAACGGCGTGGCACCATCGCAGCCAACCTTCACCCTCGGGACCGAAAGCGGCTCCCGGCGCGAGACCAAGACCGACTTCGCGGACGAGACGCTGCGCCAACTCGAGAGATTTGCCGTAGCCGTCAATGCGTAGAAACGCATACATGGCTCCGCCAGCCTCCGGCACACTGACGCCGCCCATGCCGCGCAGGCCGTCAACCAGCAATGCACGGGTCTTGGTGAGATTGGCGCGCAGACGCTGCACTTCACTTTCCCCTTCCTTGATCGCCACAGCCGCGGCGCGTTGGGTCGGTTCAAAGACACAGGAGAAATTATACTCCACTAGCTTGGTGGCATCCTGTGACAGCGTTTCCGGAATGACCATCCAGCCAATACGCCAGCCGGTCATCGACCAGGCCTTGGAGAAGCTGTTGACTGAAATGACGCGATCGCCGGTTTGATAGTGGCGCAGGAAGGAAGGGGCGTAACGGACGGCAGGGTCATATACCAACCGCTGATAAACCTCGTCGGCCAGAATCCAGATACCGTGCTTTCGGCAATGCTTCAGAATGGCCTGAACGCTTTCGTCATCGATTGTCCAGCCAGTCGGATTGTTTGGCGAATTGATGATAACCATGCGAACGTCGGGCGTCAGCGCATCAATAAGATTGTCGAGATCAAGGGACCAGCGACCATCATTGATGGACAAAGGAACACGCTCAACATTCGCGCCGAGAATAAGTGGTGCTTCGCTGATATTTGGCCACAGCGGGGTTACCGCCACAACCCGATCACCGGGCGATAGTACGAGCTGCATTGTTATCTGCAAACCACTCATGCCGGAGCCGACAGCCAGTACTTGTTCGGCCGGAATGGCGCGGCCGAGCAGTTCGCTCTGATAGGCCGCGATGGTTTCTCTCAGATAGGGACGCCCGAGATTCTGGGAATAAAATGTTTCACCCGAAAGAAGGGATTCTGCCGCCGCTTTCCGAACGAAATCGGGAGTGGCCGTATCGGCCTCACCGAACCAGAAGGGAAGAACATTCGACTTGCCCATCGCCGCATTTGCGACCTCACGGATAAGCGAATTGGACAATGCCCGGACAGCGGGCCGCGCTTCGACAACAGTATCAATCATCGTTCCTGAATTTCACATATATTTGGGAGTATCAACCTGCTCCATGCATGATAAAGCTTAGGATAAGCCTTGCACGGTCCGTTTTTGCCTGTCAGTTCCAGACCACCAACTTATCAAAAACTCGATGTGACATCGCGCGTCGATCTTAGGGTCGGCATCCCGGTATTCGGTGAGTGGCTGTTTTGAAAAAGGCGAGGCGGGCATCCCGCTCAATAATTGCCCGTCCAGTTGGTGGACTGAACAGGCAAGGTGTTTGAAGCGGCATTTTATTGCCGATAAGGCCATTCGGCCAGAATGGTTACTGGGGCAGGTTTGCGGCAGCCTGTTTCAAGGCATTTGACATGGTCTCGCAAAGCTTGGCTTCATCAACGCCCTGCGCTTTTGCGGCGGTTGCCAAGTCTTGTTCCATACCCATGACGGAGACCTTTCCTTGCTTGCCAACGTCTTCGGCAGCATCGCCCTTGGAAACATCGGCAGGGGCGGGCACTAGGGCAAGAAGCTTGGTCTGAACTTCGGCTGCGGTACCGTCAATATGACCTTTTCCCTGGCAATAGGTCAGTACGCCGAGCTGGTTTCTCGCAGCAGTATATGCCATTTCCACCTGTTCAGGCGTCGGTTGCTGTGCAAAAGCAGCCGTGATCGTGGCGCCAGTCAATATAGCCGTTAAAGCAAGAATTTTCATATTTCTGTCTCCTTCCAAAATATCATACAACCAATTGTTATTGCTTCTGTATGGTTCCACTAACTGCAGGTTTCTTGAGCTTTATTCTTCTGTTGTTTTCCGATGCCCAGGGTTTCCCTTTCGAAACAATCATAATTCCCAAGTCTATAAGGCGCAGTAGTTGAGCGGAAAATTGCGGTGCGGCTGTGGCGGGAAGATGCAAACTTCTCCCTAATCTCGGTGTTTCAATCTGTTAGAAAAACTAAACAAAATTTCTTTTGTTCTAAATTGAGCTAACGTCGCTGCGCGTTTAATCTCCCATTAACAGCCAAGGGAAATGGCTGCATTGCTCGCGGGGAGGAGTTCTGCGAGCCGAGGGAGGAGATCAATACATGTCATTCAGCACCCGAAAGCGGTGGGCGTTACCGTTCGCCTGATGCGCACTATTTGACACCAAGGTGATGCAGCGGCGCAACCGTTCGCATTGTCTGTCGCACTACCTGCAATCTCATCGTTGGAACGGTTTCCGGTATTTGCCCTCTTCCCGGAAGGCAAAAACGCTGCAACACGCCCATCGATGATGCTCAACATCATCCAAGGATCATTTCATGAATCTCTACAGTCTTCTGTCCGCCAGTGCCGCCAAGGGTCGCCCCGTTCGTGTCGGCCTGATTGGTGCGGGAAAATTCGGCTCCATGGTTCTCGCCCAGGCGCAACGAATTGACGGCTTACACATGGTCGCGGTTGTTGACCTCAATGTTTCCAAGGCACGGGTATCGCTCAATCGCGTTGGTTGGTCCGACAACCGCTACGGCGCCAAAACAGTGGGCGAAGCCATGCTTTCAGGCACGACCTGCGTGCTTGATGATGTCGACGCTATGCTGGCATGCGAAGAGATCGATTGCATCATCGAAGCGACCGGGCATCCGATTTTCGGCACACGCCATGCACTCAAGGCCATTGAAGCCGGCAAACATGTGGTGATGGTCAATGTTGAGGCCGACGTTATGGTCGGACCAATCCTGGCTGAAAAAGCCCGCCAGAAGGGTGTGATCTACTCCATGGCGTACGGCGATCAACCTGCGCTGATCTGCGAACTGGTTGACTGGGCGCGCGCCACCGGTTTTGAAGTCACTGCTGCTGGCAAGGGCATGAATTTCGAGCCGCGCTACCGCTACTCGACGCCTGAAACCGTCTGGGGCTTCTTTGGCTGGACCGATGAGGAAGTGGCCAAGGGTGATTTTAACCCAAAAATGTATAACTCCTTCACCGATGGCACCAAGGCGGCCATCGAAATGGCTGCGGTTGCCAATGGCACCGGTCTGGATTGCCCGGATGATGGCCTTGCGTTCCCGCCAGCTGGATTGCACGATCTGGCGCGGGTCTTCCGTCCCGCTGCCGATGGTGGTCGCATGGCACGTTCGGGTCTCGTCGATATTGCCGCCAGCCAGGAACCAGATGGCCGTGAAGTGTTCAACAACATCCGCTACGGCGTCTTCGTCACCTTCAAGGCGCACAACGAATATGCCAAGGCTTGCTTCAAGCAATATGGCCTGCTGACCGATCCGTCGGGCTGGTATGCCTCCATGTGGCGTCCGTTCCACATCATCGGTCTTGAAACCTCCATCAGCGTGCTGTCGGCGGTGTTGCGCGGCGAAGCGACCGGTTGCTCGAAGGAGTTCCGCGGCGATGCCGTAGCGGTTGCCAAAAAAGACCTGAAGCCTGGCGAAATGCTGGATGGTGAAGGCGGTTTCGCGGTCTGGGCCAATGCCATTCCGGCCGAGCGCAGCCTGTCACTGAAAGCCCTGCCAATCGGTCTTGCCCATAATGTCAAGGTCATCCGCCCGATTGCCAAGGATACGATTGTCAGCGTTGACGACGTCGAACTGGTCAACGATCTCGATGTCGTCAACCTGCGCCGTGACATGGAAAACCGTTTCCGTCCGGGCAGCCAGGCGTAAGGAGGGCGACATGCCTGATAACAACAAGCCATTCGTCGTGTTTGCCGGGTTTCATGTGAAGCCCGGCTGCATGGAAGCCTTTCTAGCCGCTGCGCATGACGATGCCAAACATTCCGTTGCCGATGAACCGGGCTGTAGGCAGTTCGATGTCGTCAAGATCGATGATGAGGAAGACACGGTTGTCTTCTACGAGGTTTACGACAGTCGTGCGGCCTTTGATGCGCATCTCGAAACACCGCATCTGGCGCGGTTTCGTGAAGCCTTTCCGTCACTGATCGTTGCTGAGCACCCCGTGCGCTTCGGCAAGCTTTTCTGAAGGGGATGGGACTGACGATGAGAGGTGGATTTATTGGCACGGGCATCATGGGCGGCCACATGGTTCGCAGGCTTTCCGAGGCAGGTTTTGATATGGCGGCGTGGAACCGTTCGCCTGAAAAAACTCTACCTCTGAAGGAGCTGGGTATCGAGGTGGCAGGCAACGCTGTCGCCGCCGCAACTGCCACGGATTTCGTCATCTGCATGTTGAGCTCAGGTCCGGTTTGCGATGAGGTTTTGCTTGGGGAAGCCGGCGTCATCGATGCCATGCGGTCCGGTTCCACGCTCATCGTCATGAGTTCCATCCCAGTTGAAACCGCGAGGAAGCAGGCAGAAATCTGCGGGCAGAAGGGCATATATTATATTGATGCTCCGGTGTCGGGTGGTGAAAAAGGTGCCCGTGAAGGCACACTTGCCATCATGGCTGGCGGCGAGGCCGATGACGTGGCTGCCATGCAGCGGGTTTTTGCCGCCATGGGCAGACTGACGCCTGTGGGACCGGTTGGCAGTGGCCAACTTGCCAAACTTGCCAACCAGATGATCGTTGCCAGTTCCATCTGCACGGTGGCCGAGGCATTGCTTTTGGCCGAACGTGGCGGGGCAGATCCAGCCCGCGTGCGCGAAGCACTGCTTGGCGGCTTTGCCGACTCGACGATCCTGCGCCAGCACGGCTTACGCATGGTGACGAATGATTTCGTTCCCGGTGGCCCAGCCCGGTACCAGCTCAAAGATACCAACACCGCTCTGTCACTTGCGGCAGGGCTTGGACTGCACCTTCCCGTCGCCACCGGGGCCGACCGGCTTTTTGCCGCCATGGTCGAAAATGGCGATGGCGATCTTGATCATAGCGCCGTCATAGAAGAGTTGCGGCGCATGAATGCCTGATGCTTCCAGGGAGGGAAGTATCGTGATTAAAAACATTGTGTGGAGGAGAACACATGAACATGACTTTTATGCGCGGACTTCTGGTTGCCGCGTCCATGCTGGCGACAACTGCAGCGCAAGCTGCAACGACGCTAACGCTGTCGACACCCGATACAGACACGTCGGAAATCACCATCGCCGCCAAGAAATTCGCTGAAATTGTCACTGCGAAAAGCAACGGTGACATGATTGTCAAAGTGTTTCCGAACGGTACGCTTTATGGCGCTGATCCATCGGCGGCCGTCAAGCAGCTGGCTGGTGGTTCGCTGGACATGCTGTTGCTGTCCACATCGCTTTATTCGAACTTCAATCCTAAGTTCACGGCGATTTCCATTCCTTACCTTTACAACGACATGGCGCAGCTTCGCAGTTATCTGAGTGGTGAGCTTGGCCAGGAACTGATTGTTGATCTCGACAAGATCGGCATCAAGGGACTGGGCATGTGGACACGTCCGTTCCGCCAGATCACCAATTCGCGTTTGCCGATCACTTCTCCGGCCGATCTTGCCGGCCTGAAGCTTCGCGTACCGAACAACCCGCTTTACGTCGAGTTCTTTAAGAAACTCGGCGCTGTTCCGACCCCCATGGCCTTTGCAGAGGTTTATAATGCGCTGCAGCTGAAGGTGGTTGACGGGCAGGAAAACCCGATCAACGTACCGCTCAGCGCCAAGCTCTATGAAGTCCAGAAATACATTTCCATGACCGACCACATGGGCGACGGCTGGGTCATGGCCATCAATCCTGCCAAGTTCGCCGCTCTCACCGATGAGGAAAAGAAGATCATCACCGAGGCCTCGGCAGAAACCGAGAACTGGAAGGCTGAAAACGACGCGGCAGAAGCTGACAAGGCGCTGGCCGAGCTCAAAAAAAGCGGCATGGAAGTCAACACTTTGACGCCTGACCAGAAACAGGCCTTCGTGGAAGTGTCGAAAAGCCTGTTTCCGGTCTTTGCCGGTCTCGTGAAGGACCAGTCGTTCTTCGATCGCAGCGTGGCTTCCGTCGGCAAAAACTGACGCCCTGTGTCACTGTCGCCCGGACTTTGTTTCGGGCGCATGACCCTCTGGGTACAGCGCATCAGGCCTGTCCCGTCACGCCTTCATCCGCATGAATGACTGACAGCCTGGCCTGTCCCGACCCGTTCTGAAGGATCGCTTTAATGTCTAGCAATACCTCTCTTCCCAGCCGCATGATCAGGATCTTCGCCGATGTTTCGGCAGGCCTCGCTGCTATGGGAATCTTTCTTGTCGTGCTTCTTCAGGTGGGCAGCCGCCTTTCAAATATACCGGTTTCCTGGACCGAGGAAGCCACACGGTTTCTGTTCGTCTGGATGGTGTTCTTGGGAGTTGCCGCAGGCTTTCGCACCGTGGAGGCAGCCCGTGTTGTGGTGTTTATCGCCTCGCTGCGGTCCGTTTTCAAATATCTGGCCGTGCCAATCTATGTCGGTTTTTCCGTGCTGTTTTTTGGACTGATGTTCTGGACGGGCGCAAGTCTGGTGCGCCAGCAGTTCATGATGAATGAAACCGCCGCAACCCTTGCCGTTCCCATGTGGGCAATTGGCATCATCATGCCGCTTTCGGCTCTTCTTGCCATTCTTGGCATCGTCGATTCCCTGCGCAACCGCCGCAACCAGATTGCGCTGCCGGAGATCGGCATTGCCCAAACCGAAACCGACATATCCGCATCCAATACGGAGAAGGCGCTATGAGCATTTTTCTTCTGGTTCTGTTTCTGGTGCTCAGCGCACTTGGCGTACCGCTCGCGGTCTCGCTTGGCCTTTCCAGCATCGCTGCAATCCTCATCTATACATCGACGCCGCTTGATTTGCTGTCACAGAGCATG
The DNA here is from genome assembly GCF_014851585.1 of Agrobacterium sp. AGB01. Classification (GTDB taxonomy): domain Bacteria; phylum Pseudomonadota; class Alphaproteobacteria; order Rhizobiales; family Rhizobiaceae; genus Agrobacterium. The sequence continues at coordinate 274,823 of NZ_JACVAB010000007.1, read as the reverse complement.
TTCTCGGCCATGAATTCCTTCCTACTGGTGGCTGTGCCGCTGTTCATTCTCGTCGGTGTGCTCATGGAGCGTGGCCGCGTTGCTGAAAGGCTGTTTGACTTTGCCGAGGCATTGGTCGGCTGGCTTCCCGGTGGGTTGGGACACGTCAACGTGGCATCGTCGGTGATCTTCGGTGGTGTTTCGGGCTCGTCCGTTGCCGATATCGCCTCGATCGGCGCAATCGAGATCAACGCCATGCAGCGCCACGGTTTCCCCAAGGGCTATGCTGTCGGCATGACACTGGTGACATCGACCTTGTCATCGATCATTCCACCGTCGATCCTCATCGTGATCGCCGGTTCCATCGCCAATGTGTCCATCGGCACGTTGCTGGTTGCGGGTCTGGTACCCGGCCTGTTCCTGGCCTTCATGTTCATGGTTTTCAACCACTTCTATTCGGTTTATCACGGCTATAACCCGCCCAAGCCTTTTAATGTCCGGCTTGTGGTCACAACAGGCATTGCCGCGATACTGCCGATGCTGACGCCGGTTATTCTGCTTGTTGGTATCGTTGATGGTTATTTTACACCAACGGAAGCTGCCGCCATTGCCGTGCTCTACACCATGTTCCTGTCGATTGTTCTTTATCGCACCATCCGTCTGAGGGAATTGCCATCGATCTTTATTGAAACGGCACGCACAACAGGCACCATTCTTTTTATTGCCGCGACAGCCAAACTGGCGGCATGGGTCTTTACCTATGATGGCCTGCCACAGCAGGTTGCCGAATTCCTCGGCAGCATCAGCACCGGCCCGACCATGGCACTGTTCCTGATCTTCCTGTTCCTCGTCCTCATCGGCATGTTCATGGACGCGATCGCTGCCATGTTCATTCTGATCCCGGTTCTGATGCCACCAGCCATCCAGCTTGGTATCGATCCCATGCACTTCCTGATCGTGACGGTCATTACCTTGACGCTTGGCCTGATTACGCCGCCTGTCGGTGTGTGCCTGTTCGCGGTGGCGCAGGTGGCCAAAATGTCGATCGAGGATGTCATAAAGGGATCGATCCTGCCGATCAGCATCATGATGGCGGCAATTCTGGCGCTGGTGCTGTTTCCGGTCCTGACGCTTGGCCCGATCCGGCTGCTTGGATTGTATTGATGGCAGGCGATACGTTCATTGTGGTGATGGGCGTCTCGGGCGCTGGCAAGACAGAAATTGCCAGCGGCCTTGCCCGGGAACTGGATTGTCCTTGGCTGGAAGCAGATGAACTGCACAGCCCTGAAAATATTGCCCGGATGCGATCCGGGCACGGGCTCTCCGACGAAGCACGCTGGCCATGGCTTGCCAGCGTTTGCGATGAGGCAGTTGCCCTGTCGCAGCGTCCAGCGGTCATTGCCTGTTCGGCGCTGAAACGGCGTTACCGCGATTTTATTAGAGAAAGACTGGGGCAGGTGCACTTCATCTTTCTCGATGGAGCCGCTGAAATCATCGCGGCACGGCTTGCTAACCGCAAGGGGCACTACGCTGGTGTATCTTTGCTGGACAGCCAACTTGAGGCGCTGGAACCACCTGAACCGGACGAGCAGGCACTTCATTTATCGATAGGGTTGATGCCTGCGGATATCATCCGCGCCGCGGTTAAAAGCCTGACGCAGTTGCGGGCAATAAAAACATAGTCAGATGTCGGCCGGCCAGACGGAGATCGCCTCTTTCTCCCGCCATAGAGCGCTTTCCGTGCGCAACCATTCAAGGAACACACGTACTTTCTTTTGCCTAAGATGATCTCTCGGGCAAACGATCCACTGGGTGGTTAGCCTGATCTGTGGCGGTGCTTTTATGGGGCAGATCAGGCGTCCATCACGCAATTCGCGCCACATCATCAGATTGCTTTCAAGTGCAATGCCGAAACCGTCGCAGGCAGCATCGATTGCCATGTGGCTCCGGTCAAAGAACACGCGTTTCCAGCGGTCCGGCGCTTCGATGTTGGCAAGAGTGAACCAGCGCGGCCATTGCGCCTGCGATTTTACCGAATGGATGAGACGGTAATTGAGAACTTCCGACGGGTGCAATCCGTCTTGAGGGGCGTAGCCGGGTGCGCAAACAGGAAAAAAGTATTCTTCCGTCAACCCTTCCACGAAAAGGCCCGGCCAGCGACCATCGCCGTGGCGAATTTCCACGTCGACCATTTCGCGGTTGAAATCGGTCGGCTCATTGGTGCCGTCCAGCCGCACCTCCAGTTCGGGGTGATTGTCGAGAAATGCGCCAAGGCGCGGCAATAGCCATTTGTTGGAAACGGTCGGCGTGGCACGGATCGTCAGTGTGGTGACCGAACGATAGCCACGTATGGTGTTGGTCGCCTCGACAATACGGTCAATTTCATCCGTTACACTGGCAAAGTAACGTTCGCCTGCCTCTGTCAGCGTAATGCGACGGCCGACCTTGCTCAGCAGCGATATGCCAAGCTGAACCTCCAGTACCTGTATCTGCTGTGTCACGGCAGAGGGTGTCACACCCAGTTCGTCGGCGGCGCGCGAAATACTGCCCGCTCTTGCGACGGCGTGAAACACGGTAATGGCGCGTATAGGAACCTGCATCGCGAGCTACTTCCGGTTTGTGTTTCAGTCGCGTGCAGGATGGGAATCTCGCCTCGGACGAAGTTGATTTTAAAGCATAATTGAACTGCAGTAAAAGCGAGGATTGGCTAGATTGGAAGCCTAGTCGGTTTTCCTGCGATCCGCAGAAACCTGATGGCAACAGACTATTCATTGTCCGCAAAAGGCGCGCGTCGTCTTTGTACCGGCGTGCCTTTGATGATGCTGGTATTGGTGCGCGCCTTGTCATGAAGCGGGTCGAGTAGCCGATTGAGGTCCTGAATATCTCTCAATACCATACGTGCGATGAAGCAATCGTCGCCTGTGACTGTGTCACATTGGGTGATTTCAGGGGTGTCTTGAAGAATTTTCTCGACGATGTGCAGTTTCCCCGGAAGCGGCTCGACGCGCACGATGGCTTCAAGGCTGTATCCCAGCATTTTCGAGGGGACCTCGATCGTGAAGCACTCGATTACCCCTTCATCTTCAAGACGTCTGACGCGCTCCCGCACGGTCGGCGATGACAGGCCGACAGTTGAGCCGATCGTCTGTGAACTCTTGCGGCTATCCGCCAGAAGTTCGTCAATGATACGGCGATCTTTCGAGTCGAGGCTGATTTTCTTCATCTTGGTACATTAGCTGATTTCTTTATCAAATAGAAAGCGATCTTCTCCTTCGTTTTTGAAAAACAAAGTACTTGAGACGAAGCTGCTGCTAATTTGTTGGCGCAAAATATGAGGAGTAGTGCTGTGCAAGTTAAACGAATTTCGGCGTTCACCAATAACGGTTTGGGAGGAAATCCAGCCGGTGTTCTGTTGACGCAAAAGCCCATTTCAGCCGAGCAGATGCAGGCCATCGCCGCTGAGGTCGGTTATTCCGAGACGGTATTTGCAAGTCCAAACCCGGACGGGTCCTGGCGGGTTCGTTATTTCGCGCCTGAAACAGAAGTGCCTTTTTGTGGTCACGCAACAATCGCGCTGGGAGCGGTTCTCGGTGATACACAAGGACCGGGCCGCTACGCCCTCAGTCTCTCAAAGGCAGAGATCGAAGTGTCTGCCGAAGAGATCGGCGGGACGTGGGTAAGCACTCTTCTATCGCCGCCAACCCGCAGCAGCCCGGCCGATCCTGAACTGGTTGATGAGGCTTTGTCGTTGTTTGGCTATACAGTAGATGAGCTTGATCCTCTTTTGCCGCCGCGTCGCGCCAATGCGGGCACCGAACACCTTGTCCTGCCTCTCAACACTCGCGACGCATTGAAGCGTATGGACTACGACCTCGACGAAGGTCGTCGTTTTATGGAAAAGCATGGGATCGGAACAGTCGCCTTTATCTTCCGTGAAGAAGAAAGACGTTTCCAGGCGCGAAACGCCTTTGCAATTGGCGGGGTGCTGGAAGACCCTGCAACAGGTGCAGCAGCGGCCGCTTTTGCAGGAATGCTGCGTGACCTGCAAATACTCAGCGATGGCACCTTTGTCATTCATCAAGGCGAGGATATGGGGCAGCCGAGCCGGATTGAGGTTACGCTCATAGAAACCCCTGGCGCCCCCGTCTCGGTAAGAGGCCGCTCGTCCGTCATTGTTTGACTGGCTTCAATCCAACGCCACGGAAATGACCCAGCTGGGACGCTCTCCGGTTGCAAAGTCCAGTCGGCTAACTATGCCGCCGTCAGACGTCAGGCTGTGGATTGCAGCACGATTGCCGCGAAAACCAAGGGTGGTGACAAACTGGCCCTCCGGGTCGATAAAAAAAGCGCGAGGATAATCGGGGGTGGTCACTTCAGTTCGAATGGCAGGGTGTCTAGTGTCGGGGTCAATATCCAGACATATGAGCCGATTGGTGTTGCGCTCGGTCACCAAAAGGCTTCTGCCTTTATCAAAAATCGCTATTTCGCCGGACATGGCGGGGATATTGTCGTCGATGATGGCAAGCGTATGAACAATCTCCATCTTAGCTCCGAGCGAGATTGTGACAACCTTGCCGCCCTCTTGCAGCAGTACATAGGCAAAACAGCGATCCGCGCTGATGGCCAGATGGCGTGGACCGGAGTTGTTCGCCATGGATATCTGGTCGTGGAACGTCAGCGTGCCGTTTTCGGGATCGAAGTCAAAGCGCCTGACCAGATCGCCTCGACAGGACGTTGCTAATGCGAGATGGCCTGAAACCATGATGCAGTGTGCCATCGGGCCTGCCGTAACCCGATCTGTTGACCGCATGACCCGCCCGTCATCATCGAGTGAAAACACCGCGCCATCCTCTCCTCCGGCGGCGAGAAGATGTTTTTCATCATCGGTAAGGGACAAATGGCAAATATTCTGTTCGATTGGGAAGCTGCCCAGTAACACTGCACAGTGTCGGCTCCGGTCAATTGCAAAACTGTGAATGGCACGACTGTCACCCCGCCATGCCAGCCAGAACCGATCGCCGGAACGAGAAACAGCCATCGGGGCTGCGTCTCCCGGTCCGATTGCTCCGCGCACACCGACGGCCCCCAGATCAATCAACGACCAGTCAGTTGTATCCAGTACATGAAACTGAATATTGGCAGATTGGGAATTGCAGATGGCAATCAGATGTCGGCTCATTCACCAACCCGTCGGTTTGTTAACCACTCCAGATTGCCGGTAAAATCCCGGCCGGCATGATTGGCACCCTGCAACACAGTGGCGACATCGTTCTTATCAGGCGTGGTCATGGCAATGTCTGGTGCATATGTCTCCGCATTGTCTTGCGGTGCATAGCCAAGTTGATAGGCACGGTCGTTACGCCACCAGCTTCGACTATTGTTGGAAACACCATAGACAATTTCATTGTGATATTCAGCCTGCAATCCGACCCGGATCAGTGAGGCGAGATCACGTGGCGAAACCCAGGTCGCCAGTTCCCGTTCAATGGACGGTGTTTCGCGGTAGGTGCCGATACGAATGGAAAAACACTTGATGTTAAATTTGTCGGCGTAGCAGCTGCCCAATGCCTCACCGAAGACCTTTGTGATGCCGTAACGCGAGTCCGGTCGTGCAGCTTCCGTCCCGCTTAGTGTCTGTGTCGCAGGATACATGCCACTGGCATGATTTGAGCTGCCAAAGACGACACGTTTGACGCCCTGTTGCCGCATTGCCTCCCACAGATTTGTGCAGGCGACAATGTTTGGGCCGAACAGCTCGGACCATTCGCGTTCGCGCGGTTGACCAGCCAGATGTATGACTGAGTCGACACCGTTACAGAGCCGATTTGCCTGTTCGGGGTCGGTCAAATCGGCCTGAACCCACTCAACGTTGCCAGACCAGGATGTTGCCGATGAAGTAGCCGGGCGGATGTCGGTCAACCGCCAGAACTCTCCATGATGTGGCAAAAGACGTGCAACGTCAGTTCCGATGACGCCGGCAGCACCGGTCAGTAGAATTTTCCGCATATTGTCATATCCGTCCGGGATGTTTGCGCTAGGTCGTCATGAGACCAACACGGGCATGTCTATTTTCAACTTCACCGCCCACTCTTCCAGTTTCTGGTAGATCGGCGCAATCAACGGCACCCCCTGCGACAGGCGTCTGGCGCGGTTGTTCAGTGCCCTGTCCCCGGGCAATCTTACGGCCCTGCCAGGATCAGCCGGTTTGTTGGCCCTGATATTGCGCGCGAGATGGCCAAGTTCCGTTTCTAGCGCCGAGCGCCCGCCAAAAATCTCTGGATCAAAAACCTGCAGAAACACATTGGCCTGCCAGCCTTGCGGACCGGTGTGACGACCGTTGCCAGAAAGACCGTGGGTTAACGCCTCGACCACTATGCCAAGCCCTGTGCCTTTGTGACCAGAGGCCATACCGCCCAGCGGCAGGATTGAGCCCGGCGGATCGGTAAAGCGCACAGCGGGGTCGCGACTGGCGTGACCAGCATTGTCAGCCAGCCATTCTTCGCCGAAAAGCCGGTTTTCCTCCGACAGACGCCGGACCATGCCATTGGTGGTCGTTGAGGTGCTGACGTCAACCAGGATTGCACCTTCGGTGCCTGGGAAACCCCAAGCGAGTGGATTGGTCGACAGCAGCGGGGCCGTACCGCCGAATGGCAACACACAGGCCTCCGTTGGGTCCGAAACGGTGATCATCGCAACCATGCCCTGTTCAACGACTGGTCGCAAATAGGCAACAAGACTTGCCGTGTGATGGCTTCTTGCAATGGCAAGCGTGAACGTGCCGTTTTCATGAGCGCGCTTAACGCCCTGCCTGAAACCTTCCGTCAGCAACCATGGGCCGGGCAGAAAACATCCGTCCCACAACATGGCGGCAGGACAATCCCTGAGGACTTCGGGCTGTCCCGAACGGGCCATGCCGCCGTTTTCCAAGGCTGAAAGATAGGCAGGCAGTAGGGCCAAGCCGTGCGTGTCGTGCCCCATCAAGTCACCCTCAACGAGCACTTCTGCAACCGTTGGCGCCATGCTGGAGGCAAGGCCCGCAGCACACAATGCGGATGTGGCAAAATCGCGCAAACCAGCGGCGTCATGAAGACTGGTTTTCTCCATCATGTCGCCTCTACCCTCACACGCCCGTGGGTCAGATCATCGGCCATAGCACGGTCGTAACTGCGGCTGGCCTCATAAAGGGTGCGGGTATAATCCTGTTGCGCATCACCCGACATCAGTTGGCTGACCGGCAAAATTTCCTCGATCCGGCCGCCCTGCATAACCGCAAGCCGGTCGCAGAGATGGGCGATGACCGACAGATCATGGCTAACCATGATGTAGGTCAGACCACGTTCCTTGCGGACATCCGACAGCAGGTTGAGGATTTCTGCCTGCACTGATACGTCAAGGGCGGAAGTCGGTTCGTCAAGAAGAAGCACCGATGGTTCAAGGATTAGCGCACGGGCGATGGCAACGCGTTGCCTTTGGCCGCCAGACAACTGGTGTGGATAGCGATACCGTGCCGCAAGCGGTAAACCGACTTGCTCAAGGATTGTGTTCACACGCCGGTTGATATCACCAATGCCGTGTATCTTCAGTGGAGAAGAAAGAGTGCTATCAATCGTGTGCCGCGGGTGCAGGGAGCCATAGGGATCCTGAAACACCATCTGAATTTGCCGATAATGGCTCTTTTGGATTTTTCCGCCAATCGGATGGCCGTTCACATCGATCTTGCCGGTCCAGTGTGTGTAAAGACCTGCAATGCAGCGCAGCACAGTCGATTTTCCCGAACCGCTTTCACCCACCAGTCCGAATATCTCACCCTTCGGCACATCAAAATTCACGTCGAACAGTACCTGATGGTCGTCATGCCCCGCGCCGAAGGAAAGGTTCAGTTCTTCAACCCTGATCATGGATGTTGCTCCTTTTGTGCAAGCCATGCCGGATCACGTCGCAAGACAGGCAATGCCGGTCGACGTGTTTCCAGTGACGGCAGGGAATCCAGCAGGCCACGGCTGTAGGGATGTTGGACTTTGTCGAGGTCCTTGGCGGCAATGGTTTCCATGACCTGGCCGCCATACATGATGACAACCCGGTCGCAGAACGATCGCACGAGGTTGAGGTCATGGCTGATGAAAATCAGGCCCATGCCGCGCTTGCGCACGAGATCATCAAGAATGGCCAGAATTTGTAGTCTGACAGTCACATCGAGCGCCGACGTCGGTTCATCGGCGATAATCACGTCAGGATCCGAAATCAACATCATGGCAATCATGATGCGTTGACCCATGCCCCCGGACACCTGATGCGGGTAGAGGCCATAGACCCGTTCGGGTGAACGAATTTGTACCGCTTCGAGCATCTCAAGGGCATTTTTTTTGGCCTCATGGCGGCCGACCTTGTGATGCGCACGATAGGCCTCTGCAATCTGCTCACCGACGGTGATGACCGGGTTGAGCGAGAACTTCGGATCTTGCAGGATCATTGAGATGCGTGCGCCGCGGATTTGGCGCATTTCGCGCGGGCTTGCGCTGAGAATATCTGTGCCACGGAAACGCAGTGCCTTGGCCTCGACAACTGCGTTTGGTGACAACAATCCCAGCAGGGCGCGCCCAACTGTTGATTTTCCCGAACCGCTCTCACCGACAATCGCAAGTTTTTCGCGTCCAAGTGTGAAGGACAGGCCGCGCACGGCGGTCATGTCACCAGCCCGTAGCCGGAACTTCACCCAAAGATCTTCAACTTCTATCAGGGGTGCGGCATCTTCATTTACGTTTGGGATCGAGGACATCACGCAGGCCATCTCCAAAAAGGTTGAAAGCGAGACTGACGATCATGATCGCAAGTCCGGGGAAGGTGATGACCCACCAGCTGTCGAGCATATATTGCCGACCGGTTGAGGTCATGGCACCCCACTCAGGGGCCGGAGGTTGGGCACCGAGGCCGAGAAAACCGAGGCCGGCTGCAGTCAGGATTACGGACGCCATCGCAAGTGTCTGGCGCACGATGACAGATGGCAGGCACATCGGCAGAATAGAGCCGAATATGATGCGCAGGTCACTCGCGCCTTGAAGCCTCATGGCCGCAATGTAGTCGGCATCCCGCACAGTCATGGTTTCGGCGCGTGCGAGGCGAGCGATGCTGGGCCAGCCTGTAAGGGCAATAGCCAACACGGCCTGTTCCAGACCCGGTCCGAGCACAGCTACGAAGGCCAGTGTCAGGATCAAGCTGGGAAATGCGAGAAACAGGTCCGTAATACGCATCACAACCAGATCAACGATGCCACCGAAGTAACCGGAGACAGCGCCAACGATCAGGCCGATCGGGGCAACCGTGATGGTCACCAGCGCCACAATGTAGAGGGTGACGCGCGAACCATAGACGATGCGGCTCCAGATATCGCGACCGTATTCATCCGTCCCGAACCAGTTTGCCAGGGATGGTGGCTGCAGAGCGGTGCGAAGATTTTGTATGGTTGGATCATGGGTGGCAATCAGCGGCGCAAATATTGCCATAAAGACCAGCAGCGTGATGATGGCGAGACCGATGAGCGCAAGCCGGTTTCCAAGCAATTCCAGACAGCCCAAGGCCAAACGCTGCATCAGCGCTTCGCGGGGGGACTTTGCGTCACGTATAAGAAACGGCCGTTCCGGCGACGTGGTGCCTTTGAGAGGGATGATGTCGCTCATCGCGTCGTCCTCGGATCAAATATCTTGTAGAGAAAATCGGTGAACATATTCAGGGTGATAAAGATCACACCGACCAGCAAAACACAGACCATAATGGCGTTCATATCACCCAGTAACAGGTTGTTGGTCAGGTACTGGCCAAAGCCTGGCCATGCAAAGATCGTTTCGATCAGCAATGCACCTTCGAGCATCGATCCATAGGCCAGTGCCACCACAGTCAGAAGCTGCACTCGGATGTTGCGGAAGGCATGGCCCCAGACAACCCTTGAAGGCGAAAGGCCTTTTACCTGCGCGGTGATAATGTATTCCTGCCCCAACTGATCGAGCATGAAGCTGCGGGTGAGCCGGCATAAGGATGCCATGGAGGCATAACCAAGGATCGATGCGGGAAGGATAATGTGCCTTATTGCGCTCCAGAACACGTCCCATTCACCAGCAACGGCAGAATCAATCAGGATAATGCCGGTGACCGGTTGAACAAGATCATCATAGTAGCTGGCGACACGACCCGATCCGCCGACCACGCCAAGCCAGGCATAAAAGATCAACAACCCGACCATGCCCAACCAGAAAATCGGCACCGAATGGCCGAGGAGCGTGATGACACGAATGAAGTGATCAACCAGTGTATTGCGCTTGACGGCGGCAAGAACGCCAAGGGGAATGCCGATACCTGCTCCGATCAGCAGCGCCAGGCTGCCAAGTTCAATCGTCGCAGGGAACACCCTGAGGATGTCGTCGCGGACTTGGTTCCCGGTCAGTAGGGCGGTACCAAAGTCCCCGGTGATAATACGGCCGATATAAAGGCGGAACTGTTCCCAGATGGGTTGGTCCAGTCCCAGACGTCTGGTCATCGCCTCATAGGTCTGGGAATCCGCATCCGGACCAACCAGTCGTGACACGATATCGACCGGCATGACCTGGCCGAGAACGAAGGTCAGTGTCACCAGCAGAAAAAGAGTGACGATGACCGAGGAAAGCAGCTGGACGATACCGTCCGCACGCCTTGGCAGCAATTTACGAAACATGGAAATTTCCCGAGTTTGTCCGGCGGAACGTCCTTGTTCCGCCGGTCTTCTGGGTGGTTGCGAGCAGATGCCCCCAAGAAATACCTAGCGGTCCTTTTCGAGGTTGCGGTATCGCGTCGTCTGGTAGGGATGGGCGATGTAATTCTTCAGGTCTGCCTGATAAACAACCGTGTCGTAGCTCTGGGAGATGACCTGGATGGATGGCACCAGCTCCTCATAGAGCGTCTGGATCTTTTCATAGCTAGCGCGCTGTTTTTCCGCGTCCGGTTCGATCAGCGCTGCGTCCAGCAACTCGTTGATCTCCTTGGATTGGAAAGAGGTTCGCCATGCCTGGAGCGTATAGAGCTTGGCTTCGTCGGTGTTGTTTGGGTTGTAAACAAGCGACAGCAGGCTGGTGTATGGATGCGAGCCGTTGCGATCACCGCCGCGGCCAACAACCATTTCAAACTTGCGATCACGCATGGCCCCGTATGTCTGGTCGCCATTGCCAGTGATGATCTCGGCTGTGATGCCGCCTTGTGCGAGTGACGCCTGAATGGCAGTTGCCACATTTACAAAAGGCGAGTCTGCCAAAACCCGGATCGTTGTCTTGAAGCCGTTTGGATAACCTGCGGCGGCAAGCTGCTCCTTGGCGAATGCCGCGTCGAGCTTGTAGCCGGGATCAGGCAAACTACCGGGCAGGCCGGGAGATAGCGGACGCTGATGCAATTTGCCGTAGAAGGGCAGGATTGTTTCGTTGATGCCCTCGTAATCGATCAGATGGCGTAATGCCAGGCGAACCCGCTGATCCTTAAATTTCTCGTCCTTCATGCTGACGGCGAGATAATAGACGTTACCACTTGGTACTTCGGCGGTGGCCAGCTTTTCATCGGTCTGCAATGCTTTGACGTCGGCGACAGACATGCCCATCGCAATGTCGATATCATCGCGCTGCAGCGCCAGACGCTGTGACTGGCTTTCTGGCATATGGCGGTAGATGATGCGGCGCATCTTCGCGGGCCCGGACCAATGGTCGTCGACCCGCTGCAGCACGACGGTGTCATTGGCCTGCCAGCGCACCAGTTTAAATGGCCCCGAGCCTGCACTGTTGGTCGTCAGCCAGGCTTGACCGAAGTCACCATTTTTCTCGTGCTCCATGGCAAGTTTACTGTCGATGACCATGCCTATGCCGGAACCGGCGATGACGCCAAGGATCAGGTCCGGATCGCTTGCTTTAGGCAATCGGACAACGACCGTATGGTCGTCAGGCGCGGTGATCATTTCCGCAATGTTCTTCTCGTTGTAGCCGAAGACACGAATGTTGGAGCCACCGATGCCAAGAGCAAATGCACGGGTCACCGACCACACGAAGTCTTTGGCACTCAAAGGATTTCCGGAGTGGAATTTAACGTCGTCACGCAATTTGAAAGTGATCGTGTCGCGGGCGTCGTTTACCTCCCAGCTGGACGCAAGGCGTGGGTGAAACACACCTTTTTCGACCGGATCTGTCTCGAGGAGACTGTCATAGATGTTGCTGTTGACCTCTGTCGATTCCCGGCCGCTCATTGCAGAGGGGTCGAGCGACAACATGTTGACCAGACTAACGCCAACGATCAGCTGGTCCGGTGGCGTTTCTGCCAGAGCGGGCGTGCCTGCGCATGCGAGTAACGCTACAAGGCTGGCGGATTTGAGAAATGTTCCTATACGCATCGAATACCTTCCTCCTCAAAGGCATAGTTGCAGATGGATTATGTATTTCAGGGAATCTGATGGTCCCGGATGTAGTCGAAGTTGATATCGTCACCGATCCCCGGGATATCAGGGGCATGCACATAGCCCTCTTCATCCATCGGGTCGCAGATGGTGTTGAGATAAAGGGCAGGAACCTCATAATCGAGGAACGGGTGCAGCAGTCCACGTTCGTAATATGTGCAGTTCGGCACGGTCATGCAGAGCGACAGATTGGCAGCGCCGTTTCCGTGAAGCTCGCAATCCAGCCCGTGGGATTCCGCAAGGTGCGCAACCTTGATCATTGGGGTGATGCCACCCGCATTCAGCACGCCACACCGCATGATGTCGCTTGCATCATTGCGGATCCATTCTGCTCTGGTGTGATGTTTCCCCGGCGCGGATTCCGGTCCGATAACCGGTATAGACAGGTTTTGTGACAGCCAGCGATAGGATGACATGCTGGTTTCATCCATGGGTTCCTCAAACCAAAGGAAGTCCAATTCTTCCAATGCTTTGCCAATTTTCAAAGCGTTGCTACGGCTGTACCAGTGATATCCATCCAGCATCAAAGCGATATCGGGGCCAACGGCATCGCGCACGGCAGCACAGGCTGCGATATCGAGCTTCACGTTAGGCGCACCCTTTGCCGGCGGCATCCAAGTATGAAGCTTGATGGCTTTGTAACCGCGCGCGACCAGAGTTTTGGCGAAACGGCCATAGTCCTCCGGCGTCGACAGGCCGCCTTCCAGCTCATCTCCACACATGATTGAGCCATAGGCCAGGATCTTGTTGCGATAGGTTCCAATCAACCGGTGCATTGGCAGGCCCAAGGCACGTCCGGCCAGATCCCACAGAGCCTGATCGACGGCGCCGATGGACCGGTCGGCCAGATGCCCACCCGACCCCCGTTGCTGATGTTCGATCCGCTGCCAGAGACGTTCGCGTGCCATCGGGTCTTCGCCGATAAGCATGGGGCGGAAATATTTATCGACGATACCGGGACGTAGGGCGTCCGGGCTTTGAAACGCGTAACCTTCGGACCCGTCGTCTGCCCGGACGGTAAGCATTGCTTGCGTGGCATCCTTTTCTGGCCCGGGATGGGAATGCCCGTGGCTGTCCTGATGCTTGCGGGTCTTGTGCACAAACTTCGTCACAATGACGTCGGTGATCTTCATGAAATGCCTCCTCAGTCATCGCCTCATGCGTTCTCTTCCTCCAGAGCGCGTCAGTCAGATGACGGGATGTTTTTATTCGAAAAAGAGAATGGGCGTCAATAGTTGTGTGATGACTTATCGCAAAAAAGTACGTGTTTTATAAATTTGTCTGTTTTTCAACCGCAGGCATTACGTTGGATATGCTTTTCTATAGATGCGAGATGTAAATTTTGAATTTAAACTATTTACATCAGTGGATTATGGTCGTTTTTGTGCGAGGTAAATTAAAATAGGTTCAGAAATATCGAACTTAAACGTCATACAAGTTATCAATATGTTGCCCGAGGTTTGCGTGTATTTCGCGATTTGTGAGATTGGTTATTGTATCCTGGATAAAATTTTCGAACACTTGACATACAAGTGAATGTTGGCAAAGGTTGTTCAACACGGTTCCTAACGGAGAGGACATTCTTTGGGGCTTGAGCGCCAGACACACGGTCGGAAAAAAGGTGGGACACTTGCTTTCCATTTAAGCGGTGAACTGCGTCAGCAAATCCGTGATGGTATGTTTCGCGCCGGGGACAAGTTGCCGAGTGAAACCCAACTGACGGAGGCCCATGGGGTTAGTCGCACAGTCGTGCGCGAAGCGATCGCCTCTCTTCGTGCCGACGGGCTTGTTGAGGCCAGGCAGGGGGCAGGGGTGTTTATCCTGACATCCAGCCCGATTGATCCGGCAACGCCCCGCCTTCAGGACATGGACCACAACCGGATTTCCTCCGTACTGGAGATGCTTGAAATCCGTGTTGCGGTTGAATCCGAAGCGGCTGCCCTTGCTGCCTTGAGACGTTCGCCGCAACAGGAAGAACATATTATCGAATGTCATCACGCCCACATGAGGCAGATACAGGCCGGTCTACCAACCGCTGAGGCGGAATATGCGCTGCATCTTGCTGTGGCAAAGGCTGCCAATTCTCCCAAATTTGTGGCCTTCATGACACTGATCGGCGAAGCCCTGGTGCCGAGAATTATCTTGAACAAAAGAAGCGAGGCCGGCGAAACTGAATATCTAGCGCAATTGCACGAGGAACATGGCCGGATTGTCGATGCCATTTCGGCGGGCGATGAACATGCAGCGCGTGAAGCAATGCGTGCGCACCTGAATGGAAGTCAGGCCCGTTACCGTTTGTTACAACGACAAAACAGCGACATCACGACCAAGTCGGGATAAACGTCTGCCGTGTGTACGTGGCATTTGGACGTTGTTACAGCGGCGCAGGCGGACCGAAATTGTCACCGCGCATTGTACCTCGCGCCCGGTATTCTGGTGGAACTCAAGTTTTGATACTTCTTAGAATAGAGTTCCCCTATGGTGAGCTATCGTGATTCCATCTCCGGGCGTGATGGCATTTCAGTAGGCCTGCGTTCCGGGCCGAGTTTACAGGACCGCATATGAAACGCAGTTTGCTGACGATTTTTGTTGCCCTCTTTCCCTTGACCGCCAGCGCCAACTGTATGCCTCCTTGGCAGACGCTGTTTGCCTGTAACATCAAAGGTTCAGAGGCCAGGGCAGAGTTTTGCGAAATTGCAGATCAGGAAAGCCACAAGAGCCTCAAAAGCCACTACTACACCTATGTTGTGGGAACGAAGCCGGCAGAGCTTTATTTTGAAGCGGACGGTTATTATTTCTCCACCAAAGATACGATCGCTGGTCATCCTAGCGACCTGACCATGGGGGTCGGTCTCGCCAACAAGAACTACGTCTACTCGTTTTTTGTCACTGAAGATAAGGACGATGACGGACCTGTCCGTGATGCCGAAATCCGCGTTTACAAGTCGATAGACGCATTTAGCAACGATACAAAAAACAACGAACAGCTACGGCTGCAGTGCGATCCCGCTTCGGTCATTGCGAACAAGGACAACATTCGTCCCTAATCGATGTTGTATGCTTTGATGTAACGCGGACGACCACCCGGTAGTCAGGGCGATCTGTCGTTCGAACTCCTCACCCTGCGGAATGTAAATTACGCGGTTTTACTGGCCGGATTTTATCATCTCGCGAACCTTCAGCGCCTTTTCAAAATGATTGAGCCTATGGGTCTTGATCCACCACTCGGCGGCTTCCATCAGTAGGTCGGGGTCATCGTTTTGGTTGGCAAAAAAGGCATAGAAAGAAATGCCGACGGCATCGCCTTTCTTTGCGATCTTGTCGTCACAAATGGCAATGGCTTTTGTTCTGAGACTTGTGCGCATTGGTATGCCTGAATACTTGAGAGATTTTTATTGTCGACGTATCAGATCGCCAGATCCAGTTGATGTTCGTGGGCCGCAGATGTTTCTCCGAGATTGGAGAGTGTGACACCAAGTAACCTTACAGGTTTGCGAAAGGGAAATGCGCTGGCCAGCAATTGAGCGGCGTTTTCGACCAGTTCGGCTTCACGATCGAAAAAATGCGAAACTGTCCGGCTGCGGGTGATCTGCTGAAAATCAGAATATTTGACCTTAACCGTCACCGTTTTTCCGGAATATCCATTTGCCTCGCAATGGCGCCAGATTTTCGCGACAAGCGGCACCAGTTCGGACTTTGCCAGATCAAGCTCTACGATATCTTCAATGAAGGTATCTTCGGCGCCGACCGATTTCCGTTCTCGATCCGGCTGTACCTGACGGTTATCGATACCGCGCGAAATGCCATAGAAATACGGGCCTGACTTACCGAAATGCTGGGCCAGAAACTCCAGCGATTTCGCTTTGAGATCGGCCCCCGTTTCAATGCCAAGCCGGTGCATCTTTTCTGCGGTTGCAGGGCCGACGCCGTGAAACTTCTTGACGGCCAATCCCTCGACAAAAGCCGCACCGTTTTTCGGCGTAATGACTGCTTGTCCGTTCGGCTTGTTGAGATCAGAGGCCATCTTGGCGAGAAACTTGTTGTAGGAAATGCCGGCAGAGGCGTTAAGCCCGGTCACAGCCTTGATTTTTCCCCTGATTTCCAGGGCAATCTCAGTCGCAACCGGCATATCTCTCAGGTTTTCGGTCACGTCAAGATAGGCTTCATCCAGCGACAAAGGCTCGATGACCGGTGTATATTCGGCAAAAATCTCGCGAATTTGCCGGGACACCGCGCGGTAAATCTCAAACCGTGGTTTCACAAATATCAGTTGGGGGCATTTGCGCGCTGCGGTAACTGAAGGCATGGCCGAGCGAACGCCAAATTCTCTTGCCTCGTAACTTGCCGCAGCCACCACCCCACGTGCTGCGGCTCCACCAACGGCAACGGGTTTGCCCCTTAGCTCGGGATTGTCGCGCTGTTCCACCGAGGCATAGAACGCATCCATGTCCACGTGAATGATCTTGCGGATCGGACGGGGGCTCTCGTCAGGCATGGCTGGTCACCGTCACTTCCACATGGAGCGCATCCGCGCACCGACATCCATGCGTATCTGGGTGGCACTACGCTCGCTGGCGTTAGGGCTTATCTTCGGCCAGCTTGTTGACTCGAAGAATTGCAGCAATGTCGCGGGAATGAAGCGGGTGCGCGAGGCGTAGACGTGACGGTCACCTTGCGTGTTTTGTCCATGGGTAAAAAAGCGTTGCGGGGTAATGAGCGAAAGGCTGTCACGCGCCCGGGTCATTCCAACGTAGAGCAAACGTCGCTCTTCTTCGATCTCGGCCGTCGTGCCAACCCCGAGGTCAGAAGGAATGCAGCCATCAACCACATTGAGCATAAAAACAGAGCGCCATTCCTGACCCTTGGAAGAATGGATGGTCGACAGGATCAGGTAATCCTCATCAAGCAACGGAACCCCAGCCTGATCACTGGTCGCGTCAGGAGGGTCAAGGGTCAGTTCAGTCAGAAATCTTTCCCGGTTGGCATAACCTGCTGCGATCTGCTCAAGCTGGATGAGATCGGCCTTGCGCGTGTCAGCATCCTCGTGAATGCGATCAAGATAGGGCTCGTACCACAGGCGAGCCAGGCCAATCTCGGCAGGCCAGCTCGCCCCCATCTTCCTCAGGCCTACCATAAGAGTGATAAACTTTGCCCAGTCTTCACCACTCTTGGGTGGAGGCGGAATCTCCGCGAGCGAGATCAGCGGCTCCGGTTCTGCCGTTATAGTGTCGAGGATTTTACCTGCCGTTTGTGGGCCAATACCCGGTAACATCTGAAGCAGTCTGAAACCGGCCACGCGGTCACGCGGGTTCTGGGCAAAACGCAGTACGGCCAGCAGGTCCTTGACATGAGCACTGTCGAGAAACTTCAACCCGCCAAATTTTACGAAGGGAATATTGCGCCTGGTCAACTCAACTTCCAAAGCACCACTGTGGTTGGATGAACGGAAAAGCACGGCTTGCTGTTTGAGCGATATACCGATCTCGCGATTGGCAAGGACCTGTTCGACAATATAGGCGGCCTGGTCCGTTTCATCTTTTACGGTGACCAGCATTGGCCGCTGTTCGGACACACGGTCGGTCCACAGGTTCTTGGTAAAGCGCTCACGGGCAAGATCAATCACACCATTGGCGGCGGCGAGGATCGGCTGCGTCGAGCGGTAATTCCTGTCGAGAGTAATCACGTCAGCTGGCTGCGGCGAAAATTCCTTCGGAAAATCGAGAATGTTGCGAATGGTAGCGGCGCGAAAGGAATAGATCGACTGTGCGTCATCGCCAACCACCGTCAGGCCCTGACCATTTGGTTTGAGCGACCTGAGAATGGATGCCTGCAGACGGTTGGTGTCCTGATATTCGTCGACCAGAATATGGTCGAAACGATTGCCGATATCTGCTGCCAGCTCTGTATCGGACACCATCTGGGCCCAGTAGAGAAGCAGGTCGTCGTAGTCGAGAACATTCTGCGCCTGTTTGGCCTCGACATAGGCGCCGAACAATTCCTTCAGTTCATTTTCCCATTCCGTGACCCACGGCCATGAGGTTTTCAGCGCTTCGGCAATCGAACATTCCGAATTCACCACGCGGGAATAGATGGCAAGGCACGTTCCCTTGGTCGGAAACCGGTCCCGGGTTTTGGAAAAACCGAGATCATGCCGGACGATATTCATCAGATCGGCGCTATCTTCGCGATCATGAATGGTGAAATCGACGTTCAGTCCGATCTGTTCGGCATAGATCCGCAAAAGCCGTGCGCCGATGCCGTGGAATGTGCCCGCCCACGCAAGTGCATCGGTCATGACGGCGGAATTTTCGCCCAGAACCTGCCGACAAATGCGCTGGACGCGCCGGGTCATTTCTGAAGCTGCCCGTCTGGAGAACGTCATCAGCAAAATTCGGCGGGGATCGGCGCCATTGACGATGAGATGTGTGACGCGATGCGCAAGCGTATTGGTCTTGCCAGAACCAGCACCGGCAATAATCAGCAGTGGTCCGCCGACTTGCCCATCCACTGCGCCGACGCCATGCACGACAGCACTTCGTTGCTGGTCATTGAGTTTTTCCAGATAGGTCGCCGTCATTTGTTGCCTGTAAATGCTCTCATTTCGCGCTGCTACATAGTCCGTCACGCCATTGCTGTGATGGCGTTCAGGCCCGGACGATTCCGAACGCCCGTAAATGTTGGCGTCTGCATAACACAAAAGGAACAAAAAAGGAACATGCTGGCGTACAATGCCGGTGGATGTATTATGCACCGCGCGAGCCGCGTAGCAGTTGCGCGCAGTGCTTTGATATGGCGGGCGGCGGTTAAACAGCCCGCAGTTTTATTCAGGTTGCATTGGTGATTTTGATGATTGTCGAGTTTCCACCACCGCGTTCTTCGGTCACTGCAAAAACGGAACCGTCAGGTGCAACTTTCACATCACGGATACGTGCTTCGAGATCGAGCCGTCCTTCATGTGATACACGATCACCATCCATATGGACCGCGACGATGCCCTGGCTGACAAGTCCGCCAATCAGAAACGCGCCTTTCCATTCCGGGATCAGGTCATGATCATAATAGGCCATGCCGGAGGGCGCGATAACGGGGTCCCAGTAATAGACCGGCTGCTCGGTACCTTGCTGTGAGGTAATACCATCTCCCACTGCGCGACCGCTGTATTCAATGCCGTAGGTTACCTCTGGCCAACCGTAATTTTTCCCGGCTTCCGGTCGATTGAGTTCATCGCCGCCCTTGGGACCGTGTTCGACCAGCCACAGACGTCCCTGCCCATCGAGGGCTGCTGCCTGAACATTGCGGTGTCCCAAGCTCCAGATCTCATCTAGCGCGCCATCCGTGGCGATGAATGGATTGCCTTCAATTGCCTTGCCTGATGTGTCGATGCGGAAAACCTTGCCAAAACCGCTTGCCAGATCCTGCGCACCAGTGCGCACTTCCGCGTCTGAACGCTCTCCGACCGTCACATACAACTCACCCTGCGGTCCAAATACCAGGCGTGAACCGAAATGCTTGTCACCGTCGTAACTCGGTGTCTGCTGGAATATGGTCGTTACACCTTCGAGTTTTGCACCACCATCGACCTCGACCAATTTTGCTGTGGCCACGGAAGTGCCGTTGCCATCTTGGCGGGGTTCTGAAAACGAGAAATAGATCATGCCGGATGTCTCAAAGTCCGGTGCGAGCGCAACGTCCAGCAGGCCGCCCTGACCAGCAGAGGCTACTTCCGGAACGCCTTCAATAGGCTCGCTGACGGCACTGCCATCTTGCGAGACAATGTGCATGGCACCTTCCTTTGCGGTGACCAGCATGCGGCCATCCGGCAGGAACTCCATTGCCCACAGGTGTGGCAAGTCCTTGGCAATAACCTTCATTTCGACACGTGGCTGGTTTTCAGGCAACGGTGCCCGCGTCTGGTTTTCAAACGCCGGCGCCTGCTGCGGCGCATTTGCTTTTCCTGTTTCTGCGGTGTTGCTGTCTTGGGCCGAAACGGGAACCGCAATGAGGCTGCATGCAAGCATCGTGGTGGCGAGAATGTAGTTTTTACTGAACATCGACAGTTGGCTCCCTTGAGTGCTGGCGGGGCAGATTGATGCCACGCTTCGTTTCAGGAACACATGCGGGCTAAATTTGTTGCAACACACCAGTTCAACAAAAATTTATCGCCGCGAGAGGTGACTGCCAGCCATTTCAGGTAGGGCGTTAACGGCCTCTGACAGATCCCCACAGAAACCCGGCCGCTGCCGCCATTGATACCCACAATAAGGGTTGAGCGCGCACCTTCTCCTCAATCGTTTCCACCTGGTCGCGAACTTCCGCTTTCGCCAATCTGGCAGATGATGTGCCGACAGAACGAATGGCGTCGGAAAGTTTCGTAATCTCGCTGCTGAGCTCTCGCAGTTCCTGACGTGTAGCGTCGTCGTCACGGGCGGCGGTTCCGGATGTTATGAGGGCAGCGCTGTTTTCAAGCTTCTCTGCGGCGTCAACATCGGTCCGTCCCGAAGGCACGGAGGTTTGCGTTATCGACAAAGGATCGGATGCGGGAAACGTATCTTCAATCGCGTTCTGCAGGTCGTCATTTGCGCTCTTGTCTTTGACGGCAGCCTGCTCCTTGCGGAGCGACTGAACGGCAGGCGATACTGGATTTTTCATGATTTTTCTCCTGAGCTAGTTCTTTTAAATCATCAAGAGGGCTCAGATGTTCCGTGCGAGCCAATAAATTTGGTTGGTAAGCAAGACGGCAAGTCGGGTTGCTGAACAGATTACCTGCGTATAAGCTTTCCGTAGTCGTTTGCAGGGTGTTCGAAGGCGCAGACGATGAGGGGTGCCAACTCTTGCCTCAAGACGGAAGCGAACGTCATGGTGTCAGCCAATCAGGATTCCATTCGGAACAAACTACTATCCATTCTTCCGCCCGACGATTTTTCGTTGATTGCAAAGCACCTGGAATATGTCGACTTGCCTCGTGGCACAGTTCTCGCCCGGGTGGGTGAACCGATCGACCATGTATACTTTCTGGCGTCGGGCATAGGCTCGCTCGTGACTACGACGCCTGATGGAAACAGTGCAGAGGCAGGAATTTTCGGCTTTGAAGGGTATGTGCCAACAACTGCCATTGCCGAAGTGGAAACCAGTTCGCACGATGTAACGATGCAGCTTTCCGGCGATGCATATCGCGTTGACTACAAAAACTTCCGCGCTGCTATGGAAAATACTAGCTTTTCAAAGATTGTTATTCGGTCAATCGAGGCTTTTTCAGTCCAACTTGCTCAGACAGCAGTTTCCAACGCTGTCCACGAGGTCAATGAGCGGCTCGCACGCTGGCTTTTGATGTGCCACGACCGTGTGACGGGAAACGAGATCGCACTGACCCATGAGTTTATTGCCCGAATGCTGGCTGTACGTAGACCAAGCGTCACCACCTCACTTCACGTGTTGGAAGGTAACGGTTTTCTCAAATCACAACGTGGCATGATTACAATAAGGAACAGGGCTGCGCTTGAAGAGTTTGCACATGACGCTTACGGAAAGCCGGAGGCAGAGTACCGGCGTCTTATGAAGGACCTTTTCCCATGAACGTTGCAAACGAAGCCAAACATGACAACGCCCTCAGACTGATGTTGTCGATATGAGCCGATATTTCTTTCACTTACGCCGTGACGGAGAAATCGTTTCCGATGTCGAGGGCGATGACTTTTCGAATGATGATGCTGCTCGCGTGAGTGCCATTGGTGCGGTCCGAGAAATGGTTGCTGCACTCATCAAGAGCGGGCGCGTGGTGGCTGATGAATATGTGGATGTATCGGATGACGCTGGCAAACTTCTGTTCAGCGTATCCTTCCACGACGTTGTGCAAAATCATTTGAAAAAATAACTGATCAAAACGGACCGATCAGTCGACGATACTCCGCTTCTGGTTCGCCATAGGCACCCCCGGCAAATTCCTCAAGTCCCTTGCGATCACGGATCGTCACCCTGCCGCGCTCTGCCACAACAAGCTTCATGCCTTCCAGAACATGGAACGCGTTGGTGATACTGGGTCGTCTAACCGCCAGCATCAGGGAAACGAAGTCGTGGGTGAGGCTTATTTCATCGTCGTCCAGCCGATCGTGGCACATCAGTAACCATCGGGCCAGGCGTTGGTCGACCTGATAATTGGCGTTGCAGAGGGCCGTGTATGATATTTGTGCGGCAAATGTCTGGATGAATCTTGCTAGCAGGTTTGCAAAGATCGGATTGGCCGACAGCTTGTCATTCACCGCGTCGATCGGCATGCGGTAGGCTTCGCCCGACACCTGCATTAGCACCTCGTGAACACTGATGGTTCCGCCCACGCCTGCCGAAGTCGGGCAAAACCCCTCGCGCCCGACCATGCCGGCTTCGGACCTTTGACCATCCTTGGATGCGGTGACCACCGACCCGATGCCACTGCAAAGAAAATAGACATACTCGATGGTGCCATTGGCACTCGCGATGACTTCGCCCTTCGGGAGGTCAACCGGCGTCAACGCATCGGTCACACTTGCGAATTCATGGGGAGGCAAAAGAGCTAGGAGTCGACTGCGAGAGGCGGGGTGGTCCGAAACGTTCATGGCACTCGTTGACGGGCGTGAGTCCGAACCCACAGCCGTTAAGCCCTGAGCTATTTCAAACGGTTGGTGATTCTATAGCATTCCGGAAATTCCACGGATTTTATGTACGCTGGCATACCTTCCACCTATGCGCGTCAGAAACTGCTAAGCTGCGGTTTCTTGCAAGGAGAAGTTACACTGGTAACGCGTATATATGACACCGTTCTGGTGCTGGACGACCAGCCGCTCATCGCCCTTGAGGTCGAAGATTTGCTCACGAGCGCCGGTTTTTCAAACGTTGTCACCTTTACCTCATGTGCCGAAGCGCAAGATTGGCTGAACACCAACACACCACAGCTGGCGGTTATAGAGACACGTCTGCGTGACGGTGCCTCGGACGAGGTCGCTGGAATCCTCTCATCCCGCAATGTCCCCATCATTGTGCATTCTGCTGATGATGCGCAGGTTGATACCGCTGCGGAAATTACGTGGGCGAGCCGTTTCTGGATCAACAAACCATGCTTGCCGGATGCCTTTTTGAAGGCAGTTCAGGATTGTCGCGTCGCCTAGCAGACGGTCCTTTATTCGTCATTCCCCACCAAATCAACGCCATTTCCCTCCCATGGGGTGATCAATGGGTGGTATCGTTTGGCCTGTGGAATTATAGATGACGCACGCCGCGTCGCAAACTGGCGACGTCGGCAGCGACGCGCGGGTGGCTCCACCTGATATTCCTTAGTGAGACTGCCATGATCCTTTCGCTTTCTGATATCACCAAATCATACCCGTCGGCCGAAGGGCAAATCCCGGTCTTGAAAGGTGTGACGCTTGATCTGGCAAAAGGCGAGAGCCTTGCGCTGACGGGTGAATCCGGTAGCGGCAAAAGCACGCTTCTGCACCTGGCAGGCGGGTTGGACAAGCCAGATAGCGGCACTATCACTGTCAACGGGCGCGACATCACCAATCTCGATGATGCCGGTCGTGCAGACTTTCGCAGGCGCGATGTCGGGGTCATCTTCCAGCAGTTCAATCTCATTCCAAGTCTGGATGTGAAAGCCAATATCTCGTTTCACGCCAAGCTCGCGGATCGTTTTGATCCGGTGTGGGAAACGCAACTCGTTGAAGAACTTGGCATTGGTCAGCTTCTTCATCGCTACCCCGAACAGCTTTCTGGTGGCCAACAGCAAAGGGTGGCGATCGGGCGGACGCTGGCGGCCAGACCGTCGCTTATTTTTGCAGATGAACCGACCGGCAATCTGGACGAAGCCACGGCTGATATCGTGCTCGATATCATGTTGCGACTGACCAAATCGGCGGATATTGCCCTTCTTCTGGTCACGCATTCCAACAGACTGGCCGACAAGCTGGACCGGCGGATTACTCTGAGTGGCGGAAGGGTTGTCACATGAGGATGATTGCCTTCTGGGCGCTGCTGTCCCATTGGCGTTACAGACCACTGCAGTTGACAACACTCATTCTGGGGGTGGCGCTTGCAACCGCGCTGTGGTCTGGCGTGCAGGCAATCAATGCGGAGGCGAGGGCAAGTTACGGACGTGCTGCTGCCGTCTTCGACCAGAATGCTCTCGATCAATTGGTGCCGCGAAACGGAAGCACTATCGCCACCGAGACATATGCAAAATTGCGCCGCTTGGGCTGGTCTGCTTCACCGGTTATCGAGGGTGACTACAGGTTTGGTCAGACGCGCATCCGGCTGATTGGCATCGATCCACTGAGCATGCCCTTGCAAGCACAGATTACCCCAGTTTCAAGCGCCGCGGGTCTTACCGAATTTGTCCGTTCGCCCGGTCAGTTGATCGTGTCGGCTGCGACTGCCGCACGCCTGACCGATACCGCCGGTCTATCGGTCAAAATAGAGGCGGATCTTCCCGATGGCGCAGCTTTTGTTGACATTAGTGTTGCCGACCGGCTGCTGAACCGCAATGGCGAATTGAGCAGGATCGTGATCTCGCCTGACCAGAAAGCAGGGCTTGAAGCCATCACAATGATAGCACCGGACCTGATGGTGCGCGATGCCGGCGGGCGACCTGACGTTGCCCAGCTGACCGACAGTTTTCATCTTAATCTGACAGCATTCGGTTTTCTGGCATTCGTAGTCGGCCTTTTCATTGTCTACTCAGCGACAGGCCTGTCTTTTGAGCAACGCCGCGCGACCTTCAGAACATTGCGGTCGCTTGGAGTATCGCTGCGCTCGCTCACGACAATGCTTGCCATCGAAACCATTGCCTTTGCCCTTCTCGCAGGTGTGCTGGGCGTCGTGCTGGGTTACCTCGTAGCGTCTGCTCTCCTGCCTGGTGTCGCGGCGACATTGCGCGGTCTCTACGGGGCAAGTGTCGCAGGCGGACTTTCGATCAGACCGCAATGGTGGTTGGCAGGGCTGGCCATGGCGTTGGCTGGCACGGCCTTGTCGTCGGTGCAACATCTGCTGCATGTCTGGAAAATGCCGATACTAGCGGCTGCCCAACAAAGAGCCTGGGCGCGCGTGTCAACCAAAATGCTGATGGTTCAGTCAGGTGTTGGCGTTGCCTTGCTGTTTGTCTCTGCCATTATCGCGGTCGCTGGCGAGGGGCTTTACTCCGGTTTTGCCGTGCTCGGGGCGCTGCTGCTTGGTGCAGCCCTTATTTTGCCAGCCCTGTTGTCACTGGTGATGGCTGCTGGACAATACATGTCCCGACAGGTTCTCATGCAATGGTTCTGGGCTGACACGCGCCAGCAATTGCCAGGTCTTTCCCTGGCACTGATGGCGCTGCTTCTGGCACTTTCGGCCAATGTCGGTGTCGGCACAATGGTGTCCAGTTTTCGGCAGACCTTCTTGGGCTGGCTGGATCAGCGTCTTGCCGCAGAGGTGTATGTTACAGCGCGCAATGAGGCGGAAGCCGAGAGGCTACGTGGCTGGCTGCCCGGACATGTCACGGCCATTCTGCCGATCTGGAGCACGGAAGGTGAGGTGCTTGGCAGGCACATACAGATTTCAGGCGTTGCAGATGATGCCACCTACCGCGACCACTGGCCCTTGATTGCTCGCTCCACCTCGACCTGGGACGAGATTGCCAGTGGACAAGGCGCGCTTGTCAATGAGCAGCTTTGGCGAACCGGCAAGGCAAACCTTGGTGAACGGATTAACCTGCCCGGTGGCTGGTCCGCAGAGATTGTTGGCGTGTTCTCTGACTACGGCAATCCAAGTGGCCAGGTCATGATCGGGCTCGACGCACTTGTCCGGCATTATCCTGATGTGGCGAAACTTCGGTATGGTTTGCGTATGGACCCGCAACAGGTGCCGGAATTCAGAAAAAAGCTGTCAGAAGAGTTTGGCCTGCCAGAGAGCAACGTCATCGATCAGGCCGCCCTGAAACGGCAGTCGACGGAGATCTTTGAGCAGACATTTGCGGTAACCGGCGCGCTTAACATTCTCACGCTCGCGGTCGCCGGCTTTGCAATGTTTTCCAGCCTGCTGACATTGTCAGCACTTCGACTGCCGCAGCTTGCTCCCGTATGGGCGATGGGGCTTCGCCGCCGTGATCTCGCGCTACTCGAAATCGTCCGAACGATCGCCTTGTGGCTGGCGACCTTTGTCGCGGCGGTTCCCGTCGGAGTTGCGCTTGCGTGGGTTTTGCTTGCAATCGTCAATGTCGAGGCTTTTGGCTGGAGGTTGCCCCTGATCCTGTTTCCATTCGACTGGCTGAAGCTCGGCGTTGTTGCGCTGCTGGCGGCTTTGATTTCGGTTCTGATCCCGGTGCGACGACTGGCCACAACCGATCCTGCCGATCTACTGAGGGTGTTTGCCAATGAACGTTAAAGCGGGTTTTTTTATCGTCTTCGCATTGATCACGGCTGCACCGGTCGCCGCTGTTGCGCAAGGTTTCGCCGGGCTCGGTTCAAATGCCGAGGGGTTTACCGTGCCGCAAAAAGGCGTGGCGTTGCAGTTTCCACATGACCACGCTGCGCATCCCGATTTCAGGATCGAATGGTGGTATGTCACGGCCAATCTGGAGACGGTCGATGGTCGTCCGCTCGGTGCTCAATGGACATTGTTCCGTTCGGCACTTGCCCCGCAAGAGCGGGCAGGCTGGTCTGATCCCCAAATATGGATAGGTCACGCGGCCATTACGACCGCAACCAGCCATCATGTCACCGAAAAATTTGGCCGAGGTGGTGTAGGGCAGGCGGGAGTAGCGGCTGAGCCATTTGCAGCGTGGATTGATGATTGGCAGATGAAGAGTATCCTGACTGCCGGGCAGGACGGTCTGGATGGCGTATCGCTCAAGGCCAGTGGGAAGGATTTTTCCTATGATCTGACACTGAAAGCGCAAGGGCCGCTGATACTTCAAGGTGACCACGGGTATTCGGTAAAATCACTGGCTGGGCAGGCAAGCTATTATTATTCGCAGCCGTTCTACGCCGTCACCGGTCGGGTGGAGCTTGACGGGCAATCTGTCGAAGTGAAGGGAAAGGCCTGGCTTGACCGTGAATGGTCATCGCAGCCGCTTGCTGCCGACCAGACCGGATGGGACTGGTTTTCCCTGCATCTGGATAGCGGGGAAAAAGTCATGGCCTTCAGGCTGCGCGACAGCGGTGAAGGTTACACATCCGCAAACTGGATCAGCGCTGACGGCACACCGTCGCCGCTCGCGTCCGGCGATGTGTCTTTCGAACCGCTGAGATCTGCGGATGTCAACGGCAAGTCGATCCCCGTGGAGTGGCGGATGCGAATACCAAGTCGTGGTCTAGACATCACTACCAAGGCGCTCAACGATCAGGCATGGATGGCGACATCAACGCCTTATTGGGAGGGTCCGATCACGTTTGAAGGCAGTGCGTCGGGTCGCGGATATCTTGAAATGACAGGATATTAAGCGTCTTGCATTTTTCTCTTCTGGAATACGGAACAACTCGGTTTCGACGGGGTTGGAGGTAATAATAAGGGAGGAAGTGTCATGACCGACAGGGAAGAAAAAATCCGCCAACTGGCCTATAAAATCTGGGAGGAGGAGGGCCGCGAAAGCGGTTTTCACAACGATCATTGGCTGCGTGCTGAAAAAGAGCACCAAATGACCGACCAGCAGGCCGAAGAGGCGACCAAAGCCAATCAACACGCCGATGAGGAATTTGCCAAGGACAACAGCGGCAAAAAATCTGCGGTGGAAATTCGCCCACCGTCGATTTCCAGCCCGGATTAATACAGGAACGTGCGCCAACAAGGGCGGTGGCGGTGCTGATGTGGAGCGCATCGCAGGCACTTGGTGTGGATGCGAAACATGTGAATGATGGATAGGCAGATATTTGAAACGTGATCTCGACAAGTCCATAGGACGGGATGCAGATGCGCCCAACGAAATCCCTGCAAAGGGCATGCGCGATGTGTTCTGGCGTATTGTCAAAGCGCTTATGGTTGATCGGGTCACGTTGATCGCTGCTGGCGTTACCTATTTCCTGCTTCTATCGCTGTTTCCTGCCCTGGGTGCACTGGTGGCGCTTTACGGCTTTATCGCTGATCCGGTGACGATCATCGATCATATCAGCTTTTTGGCGCGGATCCTGCCGCCCGGGTCCTTTGACATCGTGCTTGGCCAGTTGCATGCGCTTGCCCAGCAAAAGAGTTCAACACTGAGCATCGCTTTCGTCAGCGGTCTCATCATTGCCCTGTGGAGTGCCAATAGTGGCATGAAAGCGCTGTTCGAAGCGATGAATGTTGCGTACAAGGAAAGCGAAAAACGCAATTTCTTCCGCCTCAACCTCCTCTCATTGGCGTTTACATTCGGGGCTCTGATCGTCGTCATTGTCATCATTGCAGCGATTGGTGTCCTGCCGGCAGCTCTGGCCTATCTGTGGCTTGACCGGTGGCAGGAGTTACTGGCCCGGTTCGCTCGCTGGCCATTCCTCATTCTGTTCGTCGGCTTCGGAATTACCGTAGTTTACCGCTTCGGCCCCAGCCGCGAGCAAGCCAAGCTACGGTGGATCAACTGGGGTGTCTTGTTCAGCACATCTCTATGGTTCGTCGCCTCGCTGCTGTTTTCGTACTATCTTGAAAATTTCGCGAACTTTAATGCCACATATGGCACGCTTGGGGCCTTGATAGGTCTGATGGTGTGGGTGTGGATTTCAGTCATCATCCTGATCGTCGGTGCCCAGATAAACGCAGAGTTGGAACACCAGACGGCGCGCGACACCACCACCGGCTCGCCCAAACCCATGGGCCAGCGCGGTGCCTTTGTTGCCGATACTCTGGGCGAAACACTCGAATGACAACGCGCTCTTCGCGCAAAGGGTGGCTTTGGCGAATGTCAGCGCTTGCCGGGCCACGCATTCAGGGCGATATCGACCAGTGCTTTTAATCTTGTCGTACATGCGCCGTCGCAGGCCTGAGCGGACATGCCTTGAATGACAGCGCCGTAGAAACGGGCCAGTGTGTCCGTATCCGTTCCCTCAGGTAGTTCACCTTCGCGGACTGCGCGGTCAAATCGGCTCTTCAGAACCTGCATCGATGCTTCGCGCAGTGCTGCCGTTGTCCGGGCCTGCGCTAGCATAAAAGGCCGGATACTCAGCCCGCACATCGCTGGTTGCGTGACATCATCGCCACCGCAGTGGCGGCTGACTTACGGCACTTTCAAGGGGCATGCGTTGGTAGAACCGCGTGAGAAGTCGCCGCGTAACCCATGTGATCATCGTCCAGAACGGTTATTTCCACCTGAGACAGACCGCGACTTTTCGTCCACAAAACAACGATAAATCGCCGTTGCTTACCGCTCTAAACGCGCTACATTCATGGTGTGGAGTAAGCTTGGAGGAGCAGTTTCATGAAACGAACGTGGCCGGAAGAATACAATTCCTTGTTACAGGGTGCTGAGGAGGTGACACTTGATGTCACAGGTAATGCCTCAGATGACCCGACCTCTCACCCGGAAGCTCTTCGTAAGGCTTTAAAAGTTCGAATGCTGCAGCAGGATTATGAGCGCATCTGGCCTCTTGCGGAGGCGCGTTATCGTCTCGAAGGCAAGTCGGCAGGAAAGGCAATTACGCTCATCGCGAACAACCCGCATTATCAGCGTTGGCATCCAGCCGATGGTGGCACCGTTGAAGAAAAATCAGAAAGTGGAAATGTGCGCCAATCCAAGTATGTCATCGTGCATTTTCTGCTTGATGACGTGAGCGTTGCCGCCTGATGAGCGGATGTTTCCAGTAGCGTCGTCTAACCAGGCGGCGCCGTTTATCACTCATCCCGATCTGATTGTTTAACTGATATCAACTGGTCAGATCGGGTTTCTACTGTGTGCGTCGAGCGCACAATATCTTCAGCCAGATCGAGTAACGTCAGTAAGGTCCGCGCCGCATCGCCAATTCACTGGCGATCGTCAGACGTTGGTGGCATCTGGATGCTTGCCGGACACCTCTGGAGAATACTTTTGCTTATCCCAGCCCAGCCCCCTAAAAAAGGGGAGGAACTCCATTCAAAAAGCAAAAATTTCGCAATGAAAAAGCCACAGTGAGTATTTACCAAGCTTCGCGAAAGGCACGGCTGGTATTTCTAACTGAAGCCGAATCGTGCTTTAGCTACTTTGGCTAGGTGAGTACTTGACGCGGGGCGTCGTCATTCTGGCTGTGACGGGAAGGTATTGGTATGACGATAGCTGGGATCCTGTATTTGATGATCGCATCTATTTTTGCCATCGCAAACTCAGTTGAATCTGCGCGACGAAAACTGCCCTGGAGCAGGTACGTTGTGGGGCTGCTTCTGTGCCTTGTTTGGCCAGTTCCGTTTGTTGTTGTCGCCGTTCAGTTGATCCATCGCGCAAGCGTGCGACGCTTCGAGGACCAGCGGCTTTTCTCGATGATAAAACGGCAGCCATAATTGCAGCGCTGAGGTATCTCGGCCTTCGCGTTCAGGAAATGATCGCTTTCAAGCGGTCTTGGGCTTTTCAAGCTGCTTTTCGACGATATTCTTTTCCGACCTTGCCCGTTGCCTGGATTTTGAGCGCATCATCGCTTCAGCGGCAAACATCCGAACAAGCGGCGGGACCGCATAGACATAGCGGCGCCAAAGCCTGCGGGGATCGGACATCAGTCGATAGAGCCACTCAAAGCCGAATTTCTGCATGACGAATGGCGCCCTTGTCTGAAGGTTTGTGATGAATTCCAAAGATGCCCCACAACAGATGCAAACGCCGGTTGAACCTGCTGTGTGTGATATTTCGTAAGCGATCAGTTCAGACTGTGGTGACCCAACAGCTATGAATATGAAGTTTGGCTTGTCCCGGGCGGCAAATTCTGCACAGGCGCGCATCGCCTCTTCATTGGTGATCACATTACGTGGCGGCACGTGGTAGGTAATGTGGACGTCCGGGAACCGTTCCATCATGCGCTGTGCGACCTCCTCGTAAGGAGCTATCAAGGTAACGCGGTCCCCTGGCTGAATTACTTCGTGAAAAAGACATGCCGTCAGGTCTGATCCGGTCACCAGCGGCAACGGAAAAGACAGCGATTTCGCCATCCACGAAATAGGCTTGCTGTCACATAGAGAAAGCCAGGACTGCTCGTAAATATTCTTCAGGATGTTATCGCCGCGTAATCTAACGGCATGATCGACGTTCGGAGTAACGATGTAAAAAAAACCATCGGTGTGTTTGACGCCCTCAATTGCGGCAATAACCTCATGAAACCGTAAAGTGTTGTACGGAACATCCAAAAACCGTTGTTTGACTTCCCACGCGTCGGCATTGATCGACACATTTTCCATCGTCGTTCCCCCCGAAAAAAAACTATGCGTTTTGTAATTTTATATTTAGTTAAGCAGTTATTAATAATGCAGTATTGTTGTGAAGCGAGTCAATACAATTTCCTCGTGAAAGAAATTGTTTGTCGTCTGGAATTTCTTATTTGAGATGCATGGTGCTACCTCATCGCTACTCGGAGAGATAGTAGGCTGCAAAATAATCAATTTATCGTCGTCTTTTGATGTACTTAGTATTACTAATAATAATTACATTTGTCGTCGAACCGCGCATGTAGTTAGTACGTGCGACTATATTAAAAAGGTTCACTGCCGTTGGAGCGGTCTGTTCTGATCCAGCTTTTGTTCTGCCGACCAGCAATTATGGTAAGATAGAGAGGTATTTTACTGACGACGTAGGGCAGGACCTGGATAAGGTCTTTTGGCGGTAAAGCTGTCATTCCGTACTTTAGCCACGCCAAACTTGTTGTTCCGAGCAGCCACATAAGTGCAAGCATTGTCACTGTGAACGGGCCAGCGGGCATATCAAATGAAATGATCAGGCCGATTTCAGTCATGCCGACAATAACCAAGCTCAAAAGAAGCAGGCTCAAAGGTGGGATAAGCAGATCCAGCATCAAAAGCGCCAGTTTTGGCTCTTTGAGGATTTGAGCCTTGGGCAGAGCGCGGAACGCTTCTGAGATTGTCGCAATATGCCCACTTTCCCAACGTTGCCGTTGGGTTGCCGCTCCAGTCTTGGATTGCGGAAAAAAGCTATAGATATATGATGTCTCGCAGAGTGTCGGCGGCTTTCCGACCAGCGTGAGATCAAGTCCCAGCTTCATATCTTCAACGAGGTTTCCGCTCGCGATGTTCACGTCCCGAATAAGGGCCCACGGGAACGCCATGGCGGTTCCGGTGAGTTGGCATCCGACGCCCATGCGCGCCAGCCCCTTTGGCCGAACTTTGTTTTTGATCAGAAAAGCAAACTCGGCAACTTTGGTCCCGATGCTTGCACCAGTCGGCGCAAGCATAAGATTGACGGCCTGGACTGCTCCACTCTGGGCATTTGATGCTCTGACTAGCGCGTCGAGCCCACCTGCCTCGATTATGCAGTCTGCATCAATAAAAACCACGAAGGGCAGTGGATCTTGCGCAATGGCCTGCAATCCCGCATCCAGTGCATAACCCTTGCCGCGGAGCTTAAGATCAGTTCGCTCCAGCACCTCGGCGCCAGCGGTTCTTGCTATTTCAGCCGTGGCATCTGTGCAATTGTCGGCCACAACCAAAAGCCGGTCGAATGGGCGCATTTGCGAAGCTACGCTGAGCACCGTTCTCGCAATTCCGTCTTCTTCATTGTGGGCGGGAATAATGATGGCAGCTGGGAGGCGTTCGGCAGGAGATGGTGCAACTTGCCGTCTCAGGAACGACATGGAAACTTCCATTCCATATAGAGCCGTGGGTATTGCAGTACATATAGAGAAAAGCCAAAGCACCGGTGAAATCATGCTCATAAACTTCGGCCTCAACCCAAGCGCCTAATGGTGATATGTTATTCAGTATGTAAAATAATTCCGAGCCGCAAGCAGTATTATCTCGCTGAAATATTTAAGGTGTTCATAATTACACATACTGTTGCCAACAGGATCCAGTCATCGACTGTTGGCGAAGGTTCCCAATACCCGGAACGGCAATCCGGATGCGAGTGCAGCCACATATCTGCGGCGTTGCCAGCGGCCATCGATGTTGACTCTCGGAAGTTGCAATGCCGACGTCACGTCCTCATTGCAAACTGGCGCCTGCACTGTGGTAACCGCCAGTTTAAAGCCTGACGCACCTGCAGCCGCAAACTCTCTTGGTCCCGCTTCAGCACGATGACCGTAGGGAAATGCGAAAGTACAGATTTCCTGAGACAATAAAGTTTCCAGGTAATGGCGCGATGATGTTAGTTCCTCTGTCAGTTCATCTTGGGTCAACCTGGCCATTGCCCGGTGACTGACGGAGTGCGCGCCGATCGTGGCCAGTGGGTGGCGAGAAAGTGCTATGAGTTCGGTCTCATCGAGGATCGTCTCGTCAACGGGCTTCATAGGATCAATACCGCAATCTGATGCCGTCTGATTGAGCTTGTCGATGGCTTTCGCTTCATCAGAGTTCATAATAAAGCGCGACAGGCGTTGATATGCAGCGTCTCTGGCGTCTGGCGATGCCAAAGCCACATGTTCGCGACCTTCGCCGAAATCGAAATGCAGAGACTGTCGTTGCTGCACGAGTTCGAAGGCCGTTTCCCACCACATGCTGTGGGTCCGTCGAATGAAGCCTGAGCATACAAATATTGTAAATGGAACCTGATGTCGGGCGAACACTGGAAGCGCGTATGTCACGTTGTCGCGATATCCATCGTCCAATGTGAACACGGCGAATGGTTGTACAGAGTGATCCTTCGCTTCGGCTTCAAGCTCCTCAAGCCGTATAAATCGATATCCCAAATCGCGTAGAGTGCTGATTGCCAAGTCAAGAAAATCAGGCGTGATTTCGAGATTTTTCTGCTGTGGGTTACTGC
This sequence comes from Agrobacterium sp. AGB01, assembly GCF_014851585.1. Taxonomy (GTDB): domain Bacteria; phylum Pseudomonadota; class Alphaproteobacteria; order Rhizobiales; family Rhizobiaceae; genus Agrobacterium. Next base: position 240,540 of record NZ_JACVAB010000007.1, on the reverse strand, counting down.
CGGGCTGGCTTGGGCGGACATGATGAAGGGTAAAGATAACCCCGTGCATAGCCGAATTTTTGTACAGGCCACTGGCTGTCCATAACGAGGACGCTTCAAGGATCGCTGTCTTTATTAGCGCCTTTAACTTCATGGAGGCGGCGGAATCTTGAAGCTTGGTTTTTACGCAGTGTGTCATCCGTTTATTCTACAATCCCAAGCTCTGTTGAGTTCCAGTGGGTGACCGAACTAAATTGCATCCAGAAACAGCGCTATGAACGTCACCGGACCGATGGTCTGATCGACAGTGTATTCCTGCTGAATAACGATTGCCGGATGTTCGATCAGGTATTCGAAGAAGGGCAGGGCAAAGCGATCTGGCTCCACCTTGCGCTGCGCGACCACGTCGGGGCGTCCCACTTCTGCCAGAGGTGACCATGAGGGCCCGAAAACCCAGCCATATGCAGAGGCGTTTTGTGGCGCCCAGCCATAGATGGTTATCCCAGGTGGCGGCGCTACGCCCATGGCGCGATGATCTTCGTGCAAAGGATGCTCGATCTGTCTGGGGCCGATCCCGGTCGTAAAGCTGATCCCAAGCTGGTTTGCGCCGTGCAGGCCATGCATGGTTTGCTGCAACAGGCGGATGATCTGGACATCACCGCTGATCTGATAGGCGCGGAACAGGAGCAGGGTTTGACCGAAATCGGGCGGGCCGCCTTGTCCCCAGCCTGCTGGCGCATAAGGATGTTTCATGCTTGGATAGGCCAGTGACGATTGCACAGAAAGAAGCGTGCCGGCCTCGCGGACAAAGGCTTTTTCAATCTGGTCACGCAATATTGGGTCGGCATGACCGCTTTGGTGATAGTCCCAGGCGCCATCGCCTTTCTGAAAATAAACGTCTCCCTCTTTTTTCCACGCGGTTTCGACCAAGGTGGCGAAGGATGGATTGTTGTCGAGCCTGAACAGCGAAGCCGCTGCCGCAATGCGCGGTCCTTCTGCATCTTTCTGCAACGCGGCCTTGCGTTCTTCCCATGATACGGCAGAAAACGCGCCGGCCTTGGTTCCTGCCTCGATCGATTTTGCGTAAAATTCGTCCGGGTTCTCGAAGCCTCGTTCTGCCGCATCCCAGGCTTTCAGCGCGCTCTGGCGATAGGTTTCCGACAGGTCTTGCTGACCGGCTTCTCGCAGCAAGCGGGCAAGTCGCGCAGCAGATGCCGCATATCTGTAAGTGGAGACATGGTCCGGCGCATAGGTGAATATCTTCAGGTGCTCCAGAAAGCTCGTCGAACCGGGTAATGGATGCCCGGTACTTTCAATGCCGCCGCGCACACTTCCGTCCGGCAGTTGAAGGCGTCGGTAAAAATCAATGTTCCAAACCGCTTCGTGTATAAGGTCTGGTGCGCCGTCGAGGCTCTCATAACCCGGCAAAAGTTCACTTGATTTTGGAATCCCGAGCGGTTTTGCGCGTTTGTTAGCGGGAAGAAACTCGTCAAGTTCAAGGAATGCATCTGAAACCGACAGATGCTGAATACGCCTGTCCCAGTCTCCTGCATCCATGTAACCGCCCCAATAGTCATCGGGCGCAACATTGGTTGTAACCCAGGAGGCATTTGAACCTTCCTCAAACGGCACAAAACCGTTGTACCAGTTTGGCGTCCAGACAAGTGGCAGGTTACTTTCGAGTATCTGCAGGTTTGGGCCGGGGCGGAAAGCCTCCGGACGTTCAAACCCAAAACGGTTATCGAGCGGGATGCCGCTGCGATGATTGTAAAGCCCGCCGATGCCATTGCGGGCCAAGGCCAACCAGCGATCGTCAGCAATCTCGAATGTGTCACTCACACCAATGCCAGGCAGGCGCAGGCGGTATTTGCCCGGATTTTTCCATGCGGAATAATCCAGCTCAAACACGAACGTTCCGGCGCGGTTCGATTTATATGTCAGTGAGACATTTGCTCCGGGTTCGAGTTCATCAGGCAGCGGTTCGCTGACATCCCTTAAAGTGAAGCCGTCGGCGTCAGTGCTTGTAATTGTTGCAAACACGGCTTTCGCATCCTGTTCACCACGAAGTCGCTGAAGCGCGACACGTTGCCCGGCCAGCAGCTTGTGGCCCGTTGCCATGATGTAGGGTTCAGCTCCCGGACGAATGGCTGTAACCGGAAAGGGTGTTCCTTCTGCGTAATCGACGAGTGGCTGAGGAAGGCCGCTTGACGGCTCGGGATCGTCGGGCTGGCTGCGAAGACGCACCGGGGCTGTGAAAACCTCTAGGCCGGTCTCGTCAATGAGCGAGAAAGTATCGATGCCGTATTTGCGGAAGTCGACCGCGCCGCGCTCTGGTCCTCCCGGCAGCCACAATGCCAGATAGGCAATTTTGGAAGGGTCTTCCGGCCTGTGTCCCACAAAGGTGGAACGCAAAGCTATTGCACGTGTCTGGTGCGTGTCGAAGACAAAATCCGTTGGTGGAAATACACCCTCAGGCCATGTTATTTTATGTTTTCCTTCGCTAAGCGGCTGATTCAGTTTGAGATAAAATGTGTGTTTGAACGAGGCGCCTGTTTCGGTTGCGCCGCTGTCGCCGCGATAAAAACCAGAGCTGTACGGCACGGATTTTCGGTAGACGGCCACAACGCGTGCTGCGCCGTCCAGCTGATAATTGTTTTGCTTCAGAAACTTTGCCCGAACAAGAAACTGATCTGGCGGGATATCGGAGATGCGCAGATGTCGACGATCTGACCCGATAACCATGCCCCATTCGTCTTTGTGAGAAATCCAGGAGCCGACAGATGCAGATGCAGGCGCGTCAAGCTCGACGATACGTCCAACACGAAAATCCATGTCGCGAATTTCGACTGCGATGATATCCGGGGCAGCCATGGTAATTTCGTGAATACGAATTCCAGCGCTCGCCAATGCTTTAGATGAAGCAGAAAAAGGTGCTGTTAAAATGAACGTTAAGAAAATTATCAAATAAAATAATCTCACGGCACCAAAGACCTTTCATGTCGCAAGCTATGTGTTAATTGTATTGACCAGTAGCAACATTGTTAATCGTCAGAGATACAGTTTTGAAGTTTGCATTTGCCGCTCTTCTGTTGCTCAGCATTTTTCCAATAAGTTTATTGGTGAGACGATACGCTTTTGTGTCAAGGATATTCTGGATATCATTCGGAAGTTTTCCGTTTTACCTGACTGCGGTACCTCTTCTGGATATTGGCATAGTATCCTGGGAGGAGTGGAGCGGTTTTGTGATGGGAATGGAAGTTTCCATTCTCGATTTCATGGCCCTCATAGCTTTGCTTATCTTGCCAACGCAGCATTCGCCCAAAGCTTATTATGTGCCGATGCTTATCTATATATTTGTTCTGATGCTTTCGGTCACGCAGGCGCCTGAGCCAATGGCTGCATTTTTCGGCGTCTGGCAATATCTCAGGATGTTCCTGATCGTCGTTGTTGTTGCCAGGGCCTGCGCCTACGAGGAAGTTCCGTCCCTGATTTACAAAGGCATGATGATCGGAATTGTCGGCCAGTTCATCGCAGTTGTCTGGCAGCGTTTCGGGTTGGGCCTTCCACAGAATACCGGGCTTTTTGTCCATCAGAACACTTTGGGCATGTCCGTGCACTTCGTGCTTTTCCCGCACCTTGTCATGCTGTTGTCGGGTCGCAAAAATCTGCTCTATCTGGTTGGATCGGTGCTCGTCATGTTGATGATCTTGATCTTCACCGCGTCGCGCGCCTCGTTGGGAATGGCCGGTTTTGGGATTGCCCTGACGTTCGCGCTGATGGCGCTTATCGGATTGACCAGACGCAAGATCGCCGTCGTCGGTGGTGCGGTTCTGGTGGCAGTCATGCTTCTGCCGGTCGCTGTGTCGACATTCGAAAAACGCTTTGAAGCAAGTCCGCTCCATGAAGATGCCTATGACGAGCGTGCGGCCTTTAATCAAGCGGCTCTTTTCATGCTTCACGATTTTCCGATGGGGGTTGGCGCAAATCATTATGTCTATGCAGCCCAATCCATGGGCTACTCCGACCGGGCCGGCGTGGACCCGTCTGAAGGAAACCGGCGCGCCATCGTCCACAACGCCTACATGTTGGCCGGTGCCGAGACCGGCTACCTCGGTATGGTTGCTTTTTGTCTGATGGTGTTCACGCCGATGCTGCTTGCATTTGTAGCCGGCTTTCGAAATCACGACAAAACTGAAGGCCAAATTCTGCTGGGGTGCGCGATCGCGATGTTCGTCGCCTACGTCCACTCTGGATTCGAATGGATTATATTCACAAAGGAAATCCAATATTTGCTGGCAATGACATTTGGCTTGGTGATTGGTGTGGCAACACGTCAACGCGCTCGCCAAAGCGAATATTTCAATATTGACACGTCGAATTATCAATACTTTCGTTGATTTTCTGATTCGTTTTCTATTTACTCAACATAGATAGATAATACCTCATGTATTAATTCTCATGGTCTGAAAATTCTACCGAAATTCCGCGTACGAGATTACATAAAAATATGTGCTAACAGGAGTTCGAATGTGTAGTTGTGTAAAATTCGAACATGCAATCTTATTTTTTCGAACACCCGCGAATACATTAAAATTTATATTATCTTGGCTGTTGGTATATTTTCTGTCGTCAGCACCGTCACTGGCAGCGGAATACAGGCTCGATGTTCAGGACAAGTTGCGTGTTTATGTGGCGGAATGGCCTATACTCAATGTTGAACTGTCGGTTGGCGCAAACGGGAGTGTAGCGCTGCCACTGATCGGCGAAGTCCAGGCGCGTGGGTTGGAGCCATCACAGCTAGCAGCTGCCGTTGCGGAAAAACTGAAGCTGAAAGCAAATCAGCGACAGCTTCCTGACGTTTCCATTGATGTTGTCGGCTACAGACCATTTTATATTCTGGGATCGGTCACATCACCCGGTGAATATGCATTCAGGCCCGAAATGCTGGTATTGAATGCCATGAGCATCGCCGGTGGAGCTTATCGCGCCGTTGGTTATTCAGAGTGGGATCTCGCACGCACGTCAATCAACGGGGTTGGGGAATTGAATGTTGCTGAATTGAGAAAAGCAACGCTGCTGGCCGAACAGGTGCGATATGAAGCTGAAGTCGGCGAACGTGGTTTTCCTCCAACTCCCCCTGATGCTGCGCCATCCTATGCGCGCGCCTTGGATGAACAACGAGAGTTATTCACAGCCAACAACAACAGCTACGAAAACCAGGCCAAAACCCTAGGCGCAATGGTCGAGTTGCATAAAACGGAAATAGCATCGATTGCGATGCAGCTTGAAACTGTCTCGAGCAAGCTTGCCGAGTATCAGGTCGAAGTCGAAAAAGCGACCAGACTGGAGAATTCCGGCCTGGCTACCAACCGTCGCTTGCCGTTGCAGCGGGATCTATTCGATATTCAACGAGAACAGCGCCTGCTTGAGTTCGAAAAAGTCAGAGCCGAGCGCGCTGTGCAGGAAGCATTGCTTCGCATTGAGACGCTGGGCAGCACCCGTAAAACGGCGGCTCAGGAAGGTCTTCAGCGGGCAAGATCGATGATGCGTGAGATTGATGAACAGCTTACATCATTAAGCCAATTGGTAACCGGTGCTGCGCTGCAGACGGAGCAATTCAAGACAGCAAGACAGCGAGAAGAGCTGCCACGCTTGCAATTCACAATCATAAGGGGCCGGGATGCGCAGATGCAGCAAATCTCGGCGACCGAGGTTACTCCAATCCTGCCTGGAGACATAATCAAGGTGGAGCTTTCAGGTAATAAATCGATGTAGGGGAAGCGCGCCGGTTTCGCCGACAAGACCTGATATAATACGATTAATTCGTGCGTGTTCAGGTGATGTGGCGGGGATGGCAGCTGCAGTCTTGATGTCTTCAGACAGGTGCAAACATGATGTTATCGCGTAACATGCAGACCCATTCCATCCCGTCACTTCCGATATCGACGGACAATACATATGACTGGCGCTGGATGGTGAAAGCGATACGCAATCGTATCTTTTTTATCATCTTGATTGCCGCATTATTGTCTGCAGCCGCTGTCGCATTCGTCCAATATCGACCCGCGGCTTACACGGCATCATCGACGCTGAACATTACCAATCTGCGATTGACGATGAGCCGCGATGACGCGTTTTTTGCAGAGCTGCAGTTTGATCCGACATTCCTCGAAACGCAGATGCGGATAATCTCGTCGGACTCCGTGCTGATGAACGTTCTCTCAAAATTGCAGATCATCGACAGCTCACCCGCCGCCGCAGAAAATCCGCCATCGGCAGAGCGGACTGCCAAGCTTATCCACGAGGCGGAGGCACTCGACGATTTCAGAAGGGCCTTGGACGTTCAACGGCTGGGCATGAGCAACCTGGTCAGCATCAAATATACGGCCGAAACAGCAGAGCGTGCCGCGACAGTCGCAAACACCGTCACGGAAACCTATCTGGCAAAGCTGGAGCAGGACCGGCTTGAGGCGGCAGAAACGGCAAGTAGCTGGTTGCGTGAGCGTTTGCAGGAAGTCGGGCCAAAGGCACAGGTCGTTTCCGAGGCATTGCCGCCAATCCACAAAAGCGACATTCGTGGCATCTTCATCATCGTCCTGGCTGCTATTATCGGGGTTTCGCTCGGAGCGGTTATTTCTCTTCTACTGGCGTTTTTCGACAAGCGGATCCGTACCCCTGAACAGATTATGGAAATCGTGGGCAAGCCCTGCATGGGTCTCGTGCCGACGCTGCCGAGAAAACGTCGCAAGAACAAGGTTGATCTGTTGTACTCTGTTGCCAACCAGCCTTCGAGTGGGCTTTGGCACACTTTACGCCACCTCGACACCGTTGTTACGAGCGTGGAAGCAAAAGGCCCGAATATTGTCGGGTTTACCTCGACCATTTCCGAAGAGGGCAAGACGACCATCGCCGGTAATTTCGCTGTCATGAAAGCAAGAGCCGGGAAAAAAGTTCTTCTCATTGATGCTGATCCCTACCGCAAGTCGCTCTCCCATCTTCTCGTTTCTTCTGTAGACAATACGGAAAAACCGGTGCTGGCCAACGGTGCAGACGCCGACGTTGCGTCTCTCATTGAGAAAGATCAGACGGCGGGCTTCGCATTTCTGCGTCTTGGCGATCAGAGTGATATGGATGTGACGACACAGCTTTTCTGGTCTGAGACAATGCCGAAACTCTCGGCAGTTTTCAAAGACTACGATCTGGTGATCTTCGATCTGCCGCCACTTGTAGCACTTGGCGATCTTCAAAATGCCGCGCAGGTCGTCGATAAATTTATCCTCATCGTCGATTGGGGCAAACTGACAGGTGTGATGCTTCAGACGGCAATGGTTATGAATCCGACGGTTCATGAGAAGATCGCAGGCGTTGTCTTGAACAGAGCCGACCGTTCGCGGATGAAGAAGGTCTTTTCACCCTTCGCAGCTTTGCTTGGCAAGCAGTCTCTGCTGGTTGGTGCCAAGAGGCGCTAGAACAGCTTTGATGTGAGCCTGCCGGGTGCAGGTCACATGTTATCAAGTGTGATCTGGTCTTGAGTTGCCGTATGAAGCGCAACATGTCGCGAAATCTCTGCACGTTCGCCGCTACATATCCCTTTTCGGGTCGGACATAGGTCCGTTCGATGTAACCTGTGTATTTGAAGATAAACGACAGGCTGGGTCCGTCACCGCAGGCCTCACTGTCGAAAGTCGGGTTGTCAGTGCGGTATCGCGCCAGAAAATCTGCTGCAAGTTTACGGAGAGTGCGTGCCTTGTCGTCTGCAAGGCTAGACGGGATGTCGTCGACTTTCAATTCGCCGTAGATTGCCTGAAAGGTCAGCGCGGCGATGAAATAGTTTCCTGCTGCAGTGAGGTGCACATCGTCTTCGAAAAAGGTGTCGACAATCTTGCGGGGGCTCTGATTTGTAAAGCCTGATGTCGATGGATTTGCAATGAGATGATCGACGAGATTTGCCAGAGCTAGCGACGCTGGCACGATGCGAATAGGATGGGCGGGGCCTTGATTTAATGGCTGGTCGTTGACCTTAGCAACTACACACTGCCACACCGGCATGGCGGCGCGTTCGTATTCAATCCAATCGCGTGCGTTGTTCTTGTCGGAAAGGCTGATCCAGGGCGTAAAGAAGAGGACCTCTCCCTCAGGGTTCGATTGTATGAACCGTTCCTGATAGGCGCGCAGATAGGTCCCGGTCTGTTGCCAGAGGAGTGAATCCAGCAGCCGATGTTGCTCGGTGATCAGCAGAATATTGTACTTGCCGGCATCTGCCTTTGACGGCGATTGCATCTCTGCAAGGGCGTCTATCGTTTCGCCATTTGCATCAGTCCCTGTATCAAATCCACTCCAGGCATGATTTTCGTCACGTCCGAAAGACCTGTCCTTGATGGAGGAACCGTTGAGATTTTGACCGTTCCAGACGACTGGCATTTCCACTGCCGCAGAGATCTGGCTCATGAACTCCAGCATCGGGCGAGGGGTCAAACTATGCCCGGAAACGAAGATATGGCGTTTTGCGTCCATTTCGCCGGGCGCTGGCAGTAATGGATACACCGTCGGCTCCTCGCTGCTGGATGGTGTCGAAATTGCAGATGTCATGACCATCAGACCTGTGACGCACACCACAACGGCGGCAGTCGACAAGAGCGCAAGCCGCCTCATGCGTAGCTCTTCAGCAGGGTTGCCCGACGCTGATAGATTGACCTTTCATCGAAGCGTTTTCCGGAAATGGCAGCCGCGCTCACGAGTTGCGCGAGTTTGGCGCGATCATTGTTCAACTCGGTTATTTGACGGCCCAGAGCCTCGATGTCATCACGAGGGACAAGCGCGCCGCCGCCATGTTCAGAGACCAGATCCTCCGCATATGGGGAGTGATATCCGACAAGAGCACTGCCGCAAACCAGTGCTTCGATAAGGCAGCGCGGTGACTCGGCGGTCTTGTGGCAGAACACAAAAATATCGCTGTCGCGCAGAGCCTGCAACAAAGCCTCCCGATCACCGACGTAACCGGCAAGCTTCACCTTGTCCTGCAGATGATTTTTCTGGATCATCTCTTCCATCACATCGAGCAATGGTCCGTCACCTGTCCAGCAGGCTTCGATCGACGGGTTGCCCTGAGCGGCAATTGCCAGTGCCGATACCCAGTCTTCCGGGCCTTTCATCGGAGCTGCGCGACCGACATAGGAAACACGTATCGGTGCAAGAGATAAAATTCTTTCGATTTTTTGGTCCAGCGTGTGCTCGTTGATCTGGTCCGTTTCCTGGGTATGAACGTCGTACATGCAATGGGGATTGGAAGACGCCCCAGAATAGGTGTCGTAGGTATCACGTCCCTGGAAAAGCCCGAGGGTGCTGCGCCCGATCAGATAACGATGGTACCATTTCATCAATGGCAGGGTTGCGCGTTCTTTGATGCGTCTGCGCAACCGATGTGCTGATAATGTGCGCAGAATGACATCGTGCTCGACGCGGTCAAACCAGATGGCGAATTTGCGCCCCTGCGCATTGGCTTCCAGTGCAGCAATGGCGCCCCAGTCACCGATGAGGTAACCGACGGTAAAGCAGAGATGATCGGCACTACGGATTTCTTCTTTCAGTGATGCTCTGGTCTTGCGATAGGTCCGCGCAAAATCCTTTGCCTTGTAGGCAAATGGCAGTTCGATGAACTTGAGCTGGTCGTAACAAGGTAGGTCCACGACATCGATCCATGTCGTCGACGTGTTCTCTTCGCGATCGCCTTCCAGAACGATGCCCGCGAATTTTACCTGCCGGAAGTTTTCGGCGTGGCGAACCAGACCGGCACTGGTCTGGTCATCAAGCTGCAAACCACGAGGTCCCCGCCGCAGACGAACCGCAGTGACAAACAGCACACTGCCTGTGGCTTGATCAGAGATTGGCGCGTGGACTGTCAGCGCTGCTTTCTGGAGCATTTTGTCACCTTGAGTTCCATCTGCTTTGCGTGGTCATCACCATGGCGGAGAAAATGTAGCCGTCTTGAACTGCAAGGCTGCCCGGAAGAACGGTTCCCTTGGTGAAGTCTTTGATATCCTTGCGGAAGGTGGCGCCAAATGAATAGGTGCCAAGCGAGATTTCCAGATCCTGAAAATCCATCATCATGCCAGTTAAAGGGTACTGGCACTTGTAGGTTGCTTCCTTTGCGCTGAAGATCGTCCGCGCCAGAAGAGCACGCTCGCTTAATGGGCGATCCTCGAGCCAGTCTTGCTCTTGACGTGTACATATTGCATCGAACAAGTCAGCAGGTAGCGCTTCAGCAGGCTCAACGTCGAGACCCATCGACAGGTATCCATGTGCCTTGAGGCCGACGGCCGCGACACACAGCGTATCGCAGTGGCTGATGCTTCCAACAACACCGTCCGGCCAAACGGGAGAGCGATCGTTTGCAGCGGGTATGGGCACGCGTGTCAGACCCAAGGCATTCATTGCGGCTCCCGCGCAGGCGCGGCCGGCATGGAATTCCCGTTTGCGGCGCGGAATGGCAAGCGCGACATACCGCTCTTCTTCGTCCAGATAACCGCTGCGATCTGCGCGTGGATCGTCGTGCACGATGGCCACGTCATCTGGAAACAGGGTCTTTAGCGCATCCACCACCATTCAGAGCCGCGAACGTGTCAGTGCCGCACGCCGATCTCCAAGAGCGGCCCGTCGATTGGCCGCTCTGTCCGCCACTTGGCTCAGACGTTCTTCTGCCTTTCCGCGGTCGGCAAGATGCTCGGCAAGCGCTCGCACGGTCGGGAAACGGAAAACATCGGTTATTGTCAGGTCGGGGGCGATGACGACTTTCAGGTCACGGTGCAATTGCACGGCGAGAAGTGAGTGTCCGCCAAGAGCAAAGAAGTTGTCGTTTAAACCGACGCGTTCAATGCCAAGGGTTCGGCTGTAGGCTTCAGCCAAATCCGATTGCAGTTTGTTTTCCGGCGCCACGAAGACCTGAGCGGAGACAATAATGGGTCCCGTATCCGGTTTTGGCAGCGCTTTTCGGTCGACTTTCGCATTCGGCGTCAGCGGAAACGCTTTGAGCGTCACGAAGTGCGCCGGTATCATATAGTCAGGCAGGGCTTCACCAAGATGTTGTCTGAGTGCCTCCTCGTTCAACGGCTGACCGGTCAGCCTCAGATAAGCGACGATGCGAACGTCGGAAGCCCTGTCTTCTCTTGCAACAACGACAGCTTCGGCCACGCCGGGGAAGGACGCGATCCGTGCCTCGATCTCGCCCAGTTCAATACGATAGCCACGGACCTTGACCTGATAATCCGTGCGCCCGAGAAATCTCAGGGTTCCATCCGCCTTGCGGCAAACCAGATCTCCGGTTCGGTATATACGACCTGGTGCAAAGGGGTTTGGAACGAAACGTTCCCGCGTTAATTCCTCGCGGTTCAGATAACCCCGCGTTACCCCGTCGCCACCAATATAAAGTTCACCGGGCTGTCCCGGTGCCGCCACGCCGCCAGACGCGTCCAGCACGTAGAGTTGTGTATTGGCGATCGGCTGCCCAAGCGGCACAACAATCTCCGACATGTCGGCGGTCATTGTGGATGACCATATCGTTGTTTCTGTCGGGCCGTACATGTTCTCGACACTGGCATTGGTCAGTTTTTGGATGTCGCCAAGCAGAGAGTTTTGAAGTGCCTCGCCACCGATAAACAGGTGACGGATTTGCGCGAAAGCAGCGCGATCTGTTTCGTTGATCAGGAACATACGTGCCATTGAAGGGGTGCACTGAAGATGTGTTACCCCGTGCCGGTGCACGTCCTGATCAAAGCTATTGTCGTTTGCAACATCCTCAACCGTAACAGTCGTTTCAGCACGCGCCTGTGCTACCACACGGGCCAGCGGCTCCAGTCTCTCCAGCACAAGCTCAGATGGCACGCCGAAGTCTATCAGGCAGGCAATCTCGTCCACGCCGATGCCAGCAACCTGATCAATACGCTTCATGGCGTCGTCGACGGTGCCAAACAGACCGCTGTCTTCGAAGTAACGCAGGAATGCAAATTCAAGGATGGCATCCAGCTCGTCTGCCGCAAGAGACTGCAGATCAATGTCGAGAGCGTTGGAGAGGCCTTGTGGCTTCTTGAAAGCGGGAAATGCCCAGGCATATTGTTTGATAAGCGCCGTGGCACTTTGCAGATAGGCTTTCATTGGGCCTCGGGCGGCATCACGCACCTCTTCCCGGTCCTCACCGAGCAACGTGTGCAGCATCAGCGTCACCTTGTAGGCATCGGGATCGCGACCGCATTCGACCAGTGTTTGCCGGTAAATGCTGATCTTTTCAGCAAGCTCATCAACGGACTGGCCGAGCAGATGAGTCAGCACATGTGCGCCGTTTCTCGCTGCTTCTCTATACGTTTCGGGATTGCCTGCAGTCGTCAGCCAGACTGGCACTTCCGGCTGAACTGGTCGCGGCTGTGTGACGACACTGGCTTTGCCGCCGCCATAATCGAATTCCATGCGTTCGCCGCGCCAAAGCTTTCGCACGGTTTCGATATCGCGCAGCAGCGCGGTCTTGTTGTGCGGCGGTGCGTTTTCGGGTCTGAGAACAAAGTCTTCCGGCATCCAGCCGGAGGCAAAGGCAAGGCCCACCCGCCCATTACTGAGATTGTCGAGAACCGCCCATTCTTCCACTACGCGTATAGGATGATGGAGCGGAAGGACGCAGCTGCCGGCACGAATTGCCAGGTTTTTGGTGACGGCAGCGATGGCTGCACCTGTTACGGCAGGGTTCGGGTAGGGGCCGCCGAATGCGTGAAAATGCCGTTCGGGCGTCCAGATAGCTTGGAAGCCATTCGCATCTGCGAATTTCGCACCTTCGAGCAACAATTGGTATTTTGCCGGTCCCGCGCCATCATCATTGCCCCAATAGAACAGACCGAAATCTATCGGCGCTTTGCCAGCGCGGGTGGATTTGACGGCACTATCACCGCTTTTGTGGCTTTGGGTCTGGGCAGAATGGAGTACGACCTTGAAACCTCTCGTCAGCGTCCAGAAAAGCTCCAGGACCGAAATGTCGAAGGACAGGCTGGTAACCGCAAGCCAGACTGGCTGGCTCGACTTGTCGTACTGAATGCGTTCATCCATCCCGGCAAAGAAGTTGACCACATTGCGATGTTCAACCATCACGCCCTTTGGGCGACCGGTCGAGCCTGACGTATAGATGACGTAGGCGAGATCGGAGGGCGATACCTCTGTAACCGGTCTGTCTGTCGTGACGGTTCGCTCGAGTATATCTTCGATGAATACGGTTTTGACGCCGGTCGCGAAGAGCGGTGTTTCGGTCATGCGGCTTGTCAAGATGACGGCCGCGCCGCTGTCTTCTACCATATAGGCAAGCCGATCGGCCGGGAAATGAGGATCAAGCGGAACATATGCGCCGCCAGCCTTCTGGATCGCCAAGGCACCAACCACAAGATTGCTGCAGCGGGGAAGGTTGAGACCAACCATGAAATCGGGTTTTACGCCGAGGTCGACAAGAACATTCGCAATCAGGTTCGCCCGATCATTGAGCTCCTTGTATGTCAGTTCCTCATTGCGCCAGGCGACTGCAATGGCGTTGGGAGTCGATTGCGCCTGCTGTTCAATGAGTGTGTGAACGCATGCGGTGGTGTCATAATCCCGGGTCGTATCGTTCCAGCCGTAGACAACGTTCTTGATTTCGTCGGCGGACATCAAAGGCAGATCAACGACGCGGCCATCCTGAAGGAAAGCAGACGCAAGCAGTTCGATGTGGCGACAATATTGCGCCGCGATTGCGTCCGGAACTCTTGATTGGTCATACGCCAATCGTGCGCTTGTCGTTGCAGTGTCGAGGACAAAAGTCAGCGGATGGTCAATGCTGCCGGACCATGGTGAACCGTTGTCTGTCTCGACAATGCAGGTTGTCAAACGATTGTTGGACAGACCCGGTTCACGGAAGTGCAGATCGCTGAGATAGGTGGCTTCCCGCCGCAGAACAGTCAGTTGTGATGCCAGGCCTTCAGCGAACTCGGACACCAGAAAATCTGATGGCAGTTCAACGTGCAAAGGGACATTGGGGGCAAAGTAACCCGGGAACCGACTGCTATAATCTGCAGCCTTAGGCGAGCAATAGGCAATATCGAGCCTGTCCTGACCGGAAAAACGTGCAAGGAAGGCTGCAATCACTGCAACCCGTAAATTCGTCGTCAACGCGTCTGGCAGGTTAATGGAAATGCTGGCAACACCAGCCGCGTGAGACGGACTTTCCGACACGTCAAAAAGTTTGACGTCCTCGGCGGCCAGCAACCTGGCCTTCGCCCGATCTTCGTAGCGAACAACATCGGCAACTGCGGTATTCAGTTCCTCGAGATCGGCAGTTGCAAATTGCGGGAGACTGTCACCCTGCCTTACGTGGTCGGAAAGCAGGACTTCATGACCATTCCTCTGCATCGTACCATTGATCAGGACATCGTCGGTCGCTGTCGCGACAACCACGCCGTCCGAGCCGACAGAGCGAATGAAGCCCGCGGGCTTGGGGTCAGCAGGTAGTCCCAACACTGTGAATGTCGTCAGCAGGAATATGCCATCGGCATGACGGATTTTTGGATGCACCATCCTGTTGGTGTAACCTGCGCCGAAATTCAGCGCGCGATGGAGGCGAGATAGATCCTCAGCTGATTTTTCAAACGGCAGGGTGCCGGCGGCGTCAGGTCGTTTGGATTTTGCAAAATAGCTGCGCTGTGAGAAGTCTTGTGCTACCCCGGTCAGTGTATTGTTGTTGATGTCGTCGACCAGCTTGGCAAAAGTCTCAACGCCAGCCGCCAGACATTTGGTGTTCAGCGTGAGACTGATTTCGTCAGGGTTGATGTCGAAATGTGTCTGGCTGTAGATTTTACCTTCATCTGCGCCTTCAGTGATTTCGTGCCATGTAACGCCGAATGTTGTCTCACCTTCTAGAATAGCCCATGTTGGTGCGTTTAGACCTGCCAGTCTTGGAAGTGGGCCATCATGGAAATTGATGGCGCCCCGTCGCGCTTTCTGCCAGACCGGCTGCGGTATCATTCGCAGGTTGGCGATGCTTAACAGCCAGTCGTAATCGAGGTGCCCAACGGCTTTCTCGAGGTCGTCACCCCATTCGATCACTGGAATAGACTGTTGTGTTGCCCAGTCTTTTGCCGCATCGTTGCTTGACACAACTGCAGTTATCGCAAAGCCTTTATCTCGGAGCAAAATGCCGCACTGCACAAGTAAAGCTTCATTGCCAATCAAAATACAGCTGAACATCTAGACGTATACTCCGAAACAAAAAACGCCACTGAATATAGGTAATATTTCGCTGGGCAGATTATAAAAAATAGATTTCGCAAAACGAAATCGTGTTGCAAAATAAGCTTGTTGCCCGCATAATTTGTATCAGGTTGAATTATTTTCCCTGATAATTCAATAGAGATATTCAGTATTTTGTGAAATATATTTGTTGTCGTGAGCGTTGTTTGGGCGCTACGTATCTATTTATTGTGCATTTTCAAAAAATCATCTCTCCCGCTTTTACAGTGCTTGAGCAGCGCGATTTGTAACTTGAGTTTTGTGTGTGTTTGGAGTGGCGTAATGAAAGTAGGTTATTTCCTGAATACTTACCCGGTGCCGAGCGCCACTTTCATTCGTCGCGAGATCGAAGCCCTTGAAGTTCAAGGGCAAACAGTATTGCGCTTCGCGGCACGACGTTTTTCAGACAAGCTGGTCGATCAAAAGGACATCGCTGAAGCCGAAAAGACGGTCTATATACTTGAAGGCAAGCTGTCAGACCTGACGATAGCGACGATACGAGAACTACTTCTCAATCCCGTTGGAATTATCAAGGCTCTGCCGACCTGGCGGAAATTGGTCGCGAACTCCGGAGGAGGGTTTGCACGCCACGCCGCATATCTGATGCAGGCGGCAAGTTTTCGCCAAAAAGCCTCTCGTGCAGGCATCGATCACGCCCATGCCCATTATGGTACCAACGCCGCAGCCGTCGTGATGCTCGCCCGGCTGATGGGCGGCCCCCAATACAGTTTCACAGCCCATGGTCCTGATGAGTTCATTGACACGTCTGCAAACAGCTATGCACTCAAGATCAGGCATGCATCTTTCGTCGTCGCCATTTCCAATTACTGCCGATCCGTCCTGCGTGATCTTAGCCAGACCGATGAGGACCGGAAAAAGATAGAGATTGCGCGTTGCGGCCTGAATCTCGAGGATTTCAAGCCTTCTGCGCCAATCACCGCCGACAATTTCAACATTGTCTGCGTCGGCCGCCTGTGTCCCCAGAAGGGTCAGGTCCACATTCCTGCCGCCGCCGCCGCCTTGCGCGATGAGTTTCCTTCGCTTCGCATAACCCTGATCGGCGATGGCGAGAGCCGGGCGGAGATCGAAGCGGAAATCGCCCGTCACGGTGTTGGCGAGCAAGTGATCCTTAAAGGTTGGGCTTCCAACGAAGAAGTGAGGACCTTCATTGCGACCAGTCGCGCATTGTTGTTGCCAAGCTACCATGAAGGCCTGCCGATCGTGTTGATGGAAGGCATGGCGCTTCAACGGCCGGTGATCACGACCACCATCGCTGCCATTCCCGAATTGGTGGATGACAAATGTGGCTGGCTTGTTCCTCCGGGTGACCATGCCGCGCTCGTCTCTGCCTTGCGTGATGTTTTATCCGCTTCGCCTCAGCGACTGGCGGAAATGGGGCAGGAAGGCCGCATGCGCGTTGAGCGCATGCACGATATCAAGTCGCTTGCATCAGATCTTTCCCGCCTTTTCGGGCGTAAATCATGACATTCGCCCGAAAACAAAGACATGCAATAGGGTTCGTCGTCACCCAAAAGGCTGAGAAATGAGCGAAGCTGTGAATTTCTCCCAAAAGCGTGTTGTCACCGGAGCGATGTGGACCGTCGGTGCCTATGGCCTGTCGGTGTGCTTGCGGTTCGTGTCGAATGTCATTCTGTCACGTATCGTGGCGCCAGAAGTTTTCGGCGTATTGATGATCGTTTTTACGCTGAAAAACGGCATGGAACTTGTTACGGATGTCGGTATTGGCCAGTCCGTCGTCCGCAATCCGAATGCTGAAAACCGATCGTTCAAAAATACGGTCTGGACACTGCAATTTGTTCGCAGTTTCATTCTCTGCTGCATATTCTCCATAGCCGCATATCCGCTCAGCGCACTGTACGACATTTCTCCAAGCCTGCTGCAAGTGACAGCATTGAACATCCTGATCCTGGGCGCGGCGTCCACCTCGTTCTATTACATGCAGCGGCATATGATGCTGAAGCAGGCCAACCTTTTTGAGGTTGTTCTCGACGTTACGACTATCATCGTCACTGTCACGCTCGCGCTTATTCACCCAAGCGTGTGGGCGATTATGGTGGCAAACCTGATTTCTGCAATCATCCGTGCTACTGCCAGCTACATGCTGCCTCACGCCATCAACTGGTTCGAGTGGAACACGGCCTATGTTCGTGAGGTCCTGTCCTTCGGCAAATGGATTTTCCTGTCGTCACTGCTGGCATTCCTGTGCGGAAATTTCGACAAGCTGTTTTTGGCGCAGGCCGTTCCGCTGGCTTTGGTTGGTGTCTATTCGATTGCGCGTATCATTGCCGATCTGCCGGGGACCCTGATCGGCCGCATCAGCTTCCAGCTTGTTTTTCCGCTGATTTCTGCAAGTGCCAGTGAAGCACGGCCCGCACTTATTCAGCAGGTCAGCCCGCTTCGCTTCAAGCTGTTGCTGCTTGCCGCAACCTCGATTGCGATCGGTATTGCGACTGCGGATTTTGCAATCTCAATTGTCTATGATGCACGTTACCATGATGCCGGATGGATGCTGTCCATGCTGCTTGTTGGTGCCTGGTTTGGCATACTGAGCACCGTAAACGAATATACCATGCTGGGAGTTGGCAAGCCCGCCTACGGGGTGGCGGGCAATCTGCTTAAACTCCTGTCCCTCGTGGTGTTGTCCTATGCCGGGCAGGCATGGCTAGGTCTGGCTGGCGTTATCCTCGCGGTCATTGCAAGTGAATTGCTTCGCTATTTCCCAATCGCTTTTGGTCAGCGACGCGAGAGGATTTCGTTTCTGACCCAGGACTTGTTGATAAACGCCATCTTCCTGGCATTGATCGCGCTTCTGTTGTTCATTCGCATAGAGCTCGGCTACGGAACTCCATTTGCCACCGTATCGATGGCAATTGGACATGCGTGAGATGGAAACACTCACGCAACCCTCGCCACATGATGTTGGTGTCGTCCTTATCGGTCGTAATGAAGGTCAGAGGCTCGTCGATTGCATGGCTTCGCTCGGCGACCTTGCTGTCCGATCGGTGTATGTCGATTCCGGTTCAACCGACGGCAGTATAGAGGCGGCGCGCAGCATGGGGCTTACTGTCGTGGAGTTGGCGCCAGACGTTCCGTTTACTGCTGCACGGGCACGCAACGAAGGTTTTGCCGCGTTGCTGCGTATTGCTTCCGATATCGAATTTGTCCAGTTCGTGGACGGTGACTGCCGGATCGTTGATGGGTGGATAAGAAAGGCGCGCGACTTTTTCCGCTACAAGGACCGGCTGGCGATCGTATGCGGGCGTCGGAGGGAAATCTTTCCTGACGTCTCGATCTACAACCGCATTTGTGACGATGAGTGGAATACACCGGTTGGCGAGACAGAAGCCTGCGGCGGAGACTGCCTTATCCGCGTTAAGGCGTTTCGGGAGGTCAATGGTTACTCTGCTGATCTGATTGCCGGCGAAGAGCCGGAAATGTGCCTGCGAATGCGTGAGATCGGTTGGACAATCTGGCGTATCGACGCGGACATGACGCTTCACGATGCCAATATCAGATATTTCTCACAGTGGTGGCGACGTTCGGTTCGCGCCGGCCATGCCTATGCGCAGGTCGCGGCCCGTCACAGAACGTCCGATAAACGCATCTGGGTTCGCAATGTCAGGCGCAGCCTCTTCTGGGGTGGTGTGTTGCCTGCTGCATCCTTGATCGGTGGCGCTGTCGTCCATCCCGCGTTTCTTGCGCTTCTGGCGCTTTATCCACTTCAGGTATTGCGATTGGCAGGGAAAACCGCCTCCAAAGATCGGAACAGATGGGTGGAGGCAGCATTGTCGGTGGTTGGGAAGTTCGCGGAAATGAGAGGCGTGGCGACTTTCTACAGCAACGTTTTGACCAGTCGTGGCCACAGGCTGATCGAATACAAATAAGCGACTTATTCGCCTGGCTGTCCGCGATCAGTCCGCACCCATCCATTTCGATGTGCACTGAGCAACATCTGCGGGGATCGGATCATTTGCAGACCAATGATCGACACGGCACGAAGGGCGTCCGATGGCGTCAAAATCAAGCGTCCATATTTTACCCACGCGGTTAACGTCGTGCCGCAGACCAAGGCCAGATTGGCTGCTGCAATGAAGAGCGGGAGAGGGGCAAGCTTTAACGCCCAGGTAAAACCTGCAGTCATCAGCAAGGTGATGGCAAGCAGCGGCAGAAGAAACGTAAGCGGCGGTATGGCCGTCGACAATGCACTCAATGCGGCAGCGATCCTGCCTCTGCGCAATGCCCTTGCAACGCCGGCAAGCGCCGTGCTTATCAATTCGAAGTGACCGCCGATCCATCTTTGCCGCTGTGTGCTTAATCCTTGCACAGTGTCCGGAAACGGGCTCAGCACCACGGCGTCTTCGCAGAATACCGGTCCTGATCCGGCAATGGCGAGATCCAGACCCATCTTCATGTCTTCGACGAGGTGTCCGTGGGCGAGATCAAGGCCGCTGATAACCTCCCAGCGGAAAGCCATTCCGCTTCCCGTCAGATGACAGGGAATGCCAAGGCGATTGAGCCCTCTCTGCCGAAGACGGTTTTTCAGCATGAATGCAAGTTCGGCAATCTTCAGGCTGAGCCCAGCGCCTGCCTTGTTCGTCATCAGATAAAGTGCCTGAACGGGTCTTTCTGTCTGTACGGTCGCTTCAGCGAGGAAGCCGATTGCGTCAGGAGAGGGAAAGCAGTCCGCATCTATCAACACGACGATATCCGGCGGGGAAGCCGACAGATATTTTACGCCGGCGTCCAGCGCATATCCTTTGCCCCTTCGAGTCGTATCGCTTCGCTCCAGTACTTCCGCACCAGCCATTCGTGCAATGATTGCCGTCCTGTCCGAACAATTGTCGGCAACGACAAGCAAGCGATCGTTCAGTGCCATCGCTGCGCGAATGGCGGTCAGGCACACGCCCAGTCCTGCTTCTTCATTATGCGCTGGAACTAGAATAGCGATTTTTGGTCGTGATGCAGTCGATGGCTGTATCTTCGGTCGCAGCGATGGCAGTGCTGCCAATAACTGCGCCGAATAGATAATTGCCAAAGAAAATAGTGCAATATTGATAAGCGATAAACACCAGAAGAAAAGAGACTGAGTCATAAGCAATACTCTGTGCCCAATTTGTTTGGCTAATCGAAATTGAATACACTGGCTTCAGGTGCTTGCAAACAGTTAAATATTATTTATATTCATAAATTATAGAAATTGCTTATAAGACAAACTCAATAGAATTCATACGGTTACTTACCAAGAGCAGCTATGAAATAAATATAGGCACGTTTTCTATTTTGCTATCAGCAATTTCGATCGGGGCCGCGTGTGAGAGAGTAAAGAGCGTCGCATGCAAGATCAGGATACCGCCTCACCAAACGACATCGCAATCATCGGCATGGCTTTAAGAGTGCCGGGCGCCAGAACAACAGATGAGTTCTGGCAAAGCCTTCGATCAGGCACTGAATCCATTCGCAACCTTTCGGAAGACGAGCTGATTGCCGCTGGCGAGAGCCGGGCTCGAATGCTCGATCCCAAATATGTTGCGCGGACATCTGATATGCCCGACATGGAGATGTTCGATGCTGATTTTTTCGGGCTGAGCCCGAAAGAGGCTGCGATCATGGATCCGCAGCACAGGCAGTTTCTGGAATGCACCTGGGAAGCAATGGAGGACGCGGGGCGTACTCCAAACACAATGCCTGGGCCAGTCGGTGTATTTGCCGGCTGCGGCATGGGCAGCTATTTCTATTTCAACGTCTGCAGCAACAGGCAGTTGCTCGAGCAGACGGGCATGTTCCTGCTTCGTCATACCGGCAATGACAAGGACTTTCTGTCTACGCGGGCGTCGTTCTCCTTTGATCTGCGCGGGCCGAGTGTGAATGTGCAGACGGCCTGTTCCACCTCGCTTGTCGCTGTCCACTATGCCTGCCAGAGCCTTTTGAGCGGCGAGTGCGACATGGCTCTTGCGGGCGGCGTGACAATTGAGTTGCCGCATCGGCACGGCTATATTTATCACGACGGTGAAATTCTCTCTCCCGATGGCCGCTGCAGGCCGTTCGACCATCGCGCCGCTGGCACTGTGTTTGGCAGCGGGGCAGGGGTGGTTGTGCTTCGACGGCTGTCCGATGCCTTGGCAGATGGCGACATCATTCATGCAGTCATAAAAGCCTCGGCAATCAATAATGATGGTGCCAGCAAGGCCGGTTATCTCGCGCCAAGCGTCACCGGGCAGGCAGAGGCGATTATCGAGGCGCAGGGGCTTGCAGGCATCAGTGCCGAGACGATCCAATATGTCGAATGCCACGGCACCGGCACGGCACTGGGAGATCCGATCGAGATCGAGGCTCTGACCCAAGCGTTCCGTCAGACAACAAACCAGAAAGGTTTTTGTCACGTCGGGTCGGTGAAATCCAATATTGGTCACCTCGACACTGCCGCTGGTGTTGTCAGCCTGATCAAGACGACCCTTGCGCTCAAGAATGCTGAAATACCGCCCACTCTCGGCTTCGAGAAACCGAATCCGTCAATCGATTTCGCCAATAGTCCGTTTGTTGTCGCAAGCCAGTTGACCAACTGGCCTGATACAGACGGACCGCGTCGCGCTGCGGTCAACTCGCTTGGGGTTGGCGGAACAAACGCCCATATCGTCTTGGAGCAGGCTCCCTATGTCGCACCTGTTGATGACATCACCAATGATGAACCGGCCATACTGCTTTTCAGCGCAAAACACCGCAAGGCTCTCGACGGGGCTACCAAACGTCTCGGTGCAGCGTTTGCAACAAATTCGGGGTTGAGGACGGTAGACGCAGCCTTCACCTTGCATCAGGGACGGGCGCAGTTCGAGCATCGGCGTGTTGCGGTGGTTCGTGACCGCTCGGATGCTGTCGCCGTCCTGTCTGGCGACAACCCGAAGCGGATGTTTACACATTTGGCGATTGAAAACCCCGTGGGAGCTGTTTTTCTGCTTCCCGGTGGAGGTGCCCAGCATGTTGGCATGGCACGTCGTCTCTTCGAGGAAGATGCGCGCTTCCGCAGTTTTGTAGAAGAAGGTTTCTCCTATCTTGAGCCGGCGATCGCCGATGAAATCCGTGCAGTATGGTTCGCCACTGGCGGTGACAAAACAGCTGAAGGTAAAACGTTCCTACGGCCGTCTCTTCAACTGCCTGCCATATTGATCGTTGAGGTCGCCATTGCACGGCTTTGGAAGGATTGGGGTGTCAGCCCCAAGGCGCTGATCGGTCACTCGATGGGCGAATATGCCGCAGCCTGCATTTCGGGCGTGATGAGCTACCGTGACGCGGTCAATCTTGTGCGTCTGCGCGGCGAATTGTTCGATATTGTCGAGCCCGGTGGCATGTTGAGCGTACCGGTTTCGGTTGAAACACTAAAGTCCCTGCTGCCAGCGTCGCTGGATATCGCGTCGGTCAACGCCCCGGAACTTTGCGTCGTGTCCGGACGGGATGAAGACCTCGCCCTGTTTCAAGCCGAGTTGGCGGAAAAAGGTATTGATGCGTCCCGTGTTGCGATTGATATCGCGGCACATTCGCGCATGCTGGACGGCATATTGCCAAGGTTCGAAGCGTTTGTGCGCAGTATCCGTCTCAATCCGCCTACTATCCCGATCATGTCCAACCTTGCCGGACATTGGCTGACGAATGCCGATGCCTGTGACCCGACCTACTGGGTCAGGCATCTGCGATCCACCGTCCTGTTCAACGATGGTATGGCGCGGCTATCGTTGCAGCCGGGTCAGGTCTACATTGAAATAGGGCCTGGCCGAACCTTGTCATCGCTGGCGAAAATGCAGGCGAATATCGACGCGAACCAGGTGATCAACACCTTGCCGCATGCCGATGACGATACGGATGATCGTCTACACTTCCTTTCGGCAATCGGTCGCGCCTGGGCGACCGGGATTGAGGTGGACATCTCGCGGTCCTGGAAGGGACGTGATCCGCGCCGCGTTCAGTTGCCAACCTATGCGTTTCAACATCAGCGCTACTTCATCGAACGGGTTGTGGATAACTCGGCCCCGATTGCCAGTGATGATGCTCCCTTTTTGCGGCAGGAAGACATGTCTGACTGGGGCTATCGACCGGTCTGGAAGCAGGTACCTTGCGATGTCGCGATAGATGCGAGCATGGAGCTGCGTTCATGGCTGATTTTCCTTGATGACACCGGGCTTGGAGAGCGACTGGTCGACCGCTTGCGGTCTTCAGGCCACCACGTTGTGACCGTGACGGCGGGCGATGGTTTCAGCCGGATTGATGCTTCGTCCTATAGTCTGTGTCCTGAAGAGGGGCGTGGGGGCTATGACGCCCTGTTCACCAGCCTCAGTGAAGATGGTGAGGTGCCCGCCAATATCGTCCACATGTGGCTGGTGACCGGTGACGAAAATCACCGACGCGCATCCAGCTTCTTCGACAGAATACAGGAGCAGGGTTTCTACAGCTTGCTGCATCTGGCACAGGCCATGGGCGATGCTGGCGTGGCGGGCAGTCACCTGACCGTGCTGACCAACGGCATGCAGCGCGTGGGCGATGAGACGCTTGCCTATCCCGGCAAGGCGACCGTGCTTGGCCCTGGTCTGGTGATACCCAAGGAGCTTGAGCGTACAACCGTACGGATGGTCGATATCGAGCTTGTCGCAAAGCCCAAACACAACGAAAGACCGGGCCTGCAAAAGCTGCTCAAACTTGTCGGCGATGTTCCGAGCAGCCAGACCGCAGATGTCCTCGACCAGTTGTGGGAGGACCTCTGCGTTTCTCCGGCCTCCGAGACGGTTGCCTATCGCAAAGGGCGTCGCTGGGTTGCAAGTCATGAACGCCTGCCGCTCAAACCGTCCGATCCGACACAGCAGTTCCGCCATAAGGGCACATATCTGCTGACAGGTGGTTTAGGAGATCTTTCGCTTGCTGTGGCGAGAGAACTGGCAGCACAATTTTCCGCGCGTCTGGTGTTGCTGGGCCGAACCGAGTTGCCTGAACGGTCGCAATGGACGTCTTATCGGCGTATGCATTCTGGCACGGACAAGGTAAGCCGGGCGATTGCAGCAATAGAAGAGCTTGAAGTGCTCGGAGCCGAGGTCATCTACCGCGTCGCCGATGTGCGCAACGTCGAGCAGATGACCGCAGCAGTTGAGGCCGCAAAGAACCGATTTGGTAGTCTCAACGGTGTGTTGCATACCGCCGGTATTGTCAGAGACAATCTTATCCAGCTGAAATCATTCGATGAAATTGAAGATGTGTTGTCGCCGAAAGTCTATGGCACATCCGTTCTCGCCCGTGTCCTGGAAAAGGAAGATATTGATTTTCTGGTGCTGTTTTCTTCGACCAGTACCGATACGGCGCCCGTCGGTCAGGTGGACTACGTCGCAGCCAATGCCTATCTCAATGCCTATGCGGAGAGCCGTAGTGGCGATCAAAAACGTCAGACAGTCGCCGTGCATTGGGGCGTCTGGAACGAGGTCGGCATCGCGGCTCGTGCGTCCCTCAATCCTGGATCAGCCTCGGCGACATCCAAAGAGTTGATCGCCGCAAAAGGTCCCGTGTTCGAACGTTGGGTTGAAGATGCGGATCAAACCCAGTGGCTCGAATTTACGGCGAGCCCCGCGACCCACTGGATGTGGAATGAACATCGGCTTGTTTCAGGTGAGGCCATTCTGCCTGGAACCGGTTATATCGAACTGCTGGCGCAGGCCGCCAATGAGTATGGCTTCGCCGGAGGTTTTGAAATCGAGGATCTGATCTTCGTTTCGCCACTCAGCATTGAAGATGAGGCAACCAAGTCGATCCGGGTTCGATTTGAACAGGAGGGCAGTGACTATCGCGCCTTCATTTGTGCGGCAGATCAGAATGGTGGTTCCAATTCCAATCGCCTCCATGCGGAAGCGTCGGTGCGACTTGCCCGTCCGGCGGTCTTGCCGCCAGTGCAGCTTTCGTTGGGCGACAGTCACTGGACAACCAGACGTCGCGCCGCAGACGGCGCGGCATTGCGTTCCGCACAGGAGGACAATATCCGCTTCGGGTCACGCTGGTCAGTTCTGCGTGCCCTTTCGATCGGAAAAGGTGAGGCGCTTGCGCAACTGTCGCTCTCCGAGGACTATGCTGGCGACATTGAGACAGGATTACGTTTCCACCCGGCACTTCTCGATATTGCGACCGGCTACGCTATGGAGCTTATTGAAGGATATGCGTCGTCCGGAGTGCTGTGGGCACCGATGTCTTACGGCTCTATTCGGATCTATGAAAATCTGCCGCAGCAGGTTCTCAGTCATGTCAGACTGTCAAAGGGCGGGAATTCGGGTCCAGATTATTCCGCTTTCGACGTGACCATTACGGCGCTGGACGGTTCAGTCATTCTGGAGATCGAACGTTTTACGATCAAACGCTTGGCTAATGATCTCAGCTTGAGCGTGACTTCTGCCGGAGCTGCAACTCATGGCGAAGTCGGAGCACCGCCTTCGGCCGCAGCACTTGAACTTGCTGCGCAGGTTCGCCAGGGCATCATGCCTTCTGAGGGGTTCACGCTGCTGTCTCGGGTGCTGGCAACACGCCGACCTCAGGCAATCGTCTCCAGTCTGCCGCTCGACAAGTTGCGCGAAAGGGCTGCTCGGCGTGTCGATCCGCAGGCAAGTCCGTCTGCCCAGCTTTTCGAGCGGCCAGACCTTGAGAACGACTATATTGCGCCACGGAACGATGTTGAGCGAACACTTGCCGGTTATTGGAGTGAGTTGCTGGGGGTCGAGAAGATCGGTGTCAGCGACAACTTCTTCGATGTCGGTGGACATTCGCTCATCGCGGTGCGCCTGTTCCGGATGATCCACAAAACCTATGGGATCGATCTGCCCATTTCAGTTTTGTTCCAGGCGCCCAATATTGCCGAATGCGCAGACCTCATAGGCAAGAATGCAGCGCCCGTCGAAAGTGCGGATACGGCTGAAGCGCCTGAAGAGGCAGATACGCAGCGGATACATCTGGTGTCGATGACCACGACATCTGCCAAAGCTACGGCTACGCCGCTGTTCCTTTGTGCTGGCATGTTCGGCAATGTGCTCAACCTGCGCCATATTGCATTGCAGATCGGCAATGACCGGCCGGTCTACTGCTTGCAGGCACGCGGGCTCTACGCAAATCAGGAGCCGCACGAGACATTCACCGAGATGGCGCGCGACTACCTCCGCGAGATACGCAGCGTCCAGCCGTCTGGCCCTTATCTTTTGGGAGGTTTCTCAGGTGGTGGGCTTGTTGCCTATGAAATGGCACAGCAACTGGAAGCTGCCGGAGAAACCGTCGAGATCATCATCATGCTTGATACGCCGCTTCCCGGCTATCCCGTTTTGTCGATGGCAGACAAAGTTCTGATCAAGGCGCAGGACATCAAGCGAGAAAGAGGTGCTTTTATCCGCAACTGGATAGAGCATAAGCGTAATTGGGCAAATTATCAGCGAACGCGATCAGATGCATTGCAGGCACCGGCAAAAACGGTCGAGTTGCACAACGAACGCGTTCACTCAGCCTTCTTGCGTGCTTTGGATCTCTATGAGGTCAAACCTTATGATGGACAGGTTTTGCTGTTAAGGCCAAAACTTGAACCGCGCTATCTGGTCACGGGTGGCAGACAGCTCAATGCCGATCGCGGTTTTGTTCGACACGACAATGGCTGGTCACCTCTCGCCCCAAACCTAGACGTTATCGAGGTGCCGGGTGACCACGATTCCATGGTTCTCAATCCGAATGTCCGCGTTCTCTCAGACAAGGTTCGACAACATCTCAAGCTATGTGACCAACGTGTCGTATCGATAAGCAGACCGATTGCGGCGGAGTGATCCGCGATTTGAACGCCCCTGTGTGAGAGGCCGTCGCCAAGAAGGTCTCTCATCTTGGCGCAGATTTTTCCGGTCTTATTGACGCATTTGGACGTCACGGTGGAGAAGATTTGCCGTGACGTCTTCGTATCTTTGCAAGACGGTTCATGCACGGCCGCGGCGGATATCGATGAAGCGGTTGAGCAGAATGGCGGCAACAATAATCAGGCCGGTGACAGTCATCTGATAGAAAGAGCCGAGACCGAGCAGGTTGAAGATATTGCGCAGCACCTGCAGCAACATCACGGCGAAAAAGGTGCCGAGCACGCCGCCGCGACCACCGAAAAGTGAGGTTCCGCCGAGCACAACAGCCGCGATTGCATCGAGCTCAAGGCCCTGTGCAGCAGTCGGTTGACCAATACGCAGGCGTGATGTCAGCAAAATTCCGGCAAGCGCGCTCATGACACCTGATGCCGTAAAGACCAGGATAAGAATACGCGTCGTTGGCAATCCAGACAGACGGGCAGCCTCCGGATTTCCGCCCGTTGCATAGACAGATTCACCAAAAACGGTCAGTCGCAAAAGAGCACCGGCGGCAACACACAGTGCTAAGAAAATTATCCCCATGGTGCTGACCTGGATTCCAGGTAGCAACGGCACCATCGTTGACGAGATGGCTGCGAACTCTGGCGGCAGACCGGCAACCGGCGTGCCGTTGGTCAGCAGATAGGTCACGCCGCGAAATGATACGAGGCCTGCAAGCGAGACGATAAAACTTGGAACGGCAGCAAAAGCGGTGATCGCCCCGATCGACGCGCCAGCAACGGCACCGGTGAAGATGGTAATTGCCAGGGCAGGGACGATGGGCATGCCCCCTGCCAACAGCACGGCAACAAGCATGCCGCAAAGCGCGGTAACCGAACCGACCGAAAGGTCAATATTTCCAGTGAGAATGACAAATGTCATGCCAATGGCGACAACGCCAACGACCGCTGCCTGCTGAAACAGATTGGAAATATTGGTCGGCGTGAGGAAGTTCGGCGAAAGTATTGCCGCGATAGCGACCACGACAAGGAAGATAACGATGAAGTTATATTCGATCGCGAGATCCACGAGGCGGCGCGAGGAGGAGCGTTGCAATGGCGTTGTTCCCGTTACGGTATCAGTCATGATGATGTTCTCCCAGGATCTGGTGACGCAGGATCGTATCGTGATCTGTGCTGGCCGGGTTGAACCGTGCGATGTTCCGCCCTTCATGGAAGACCCAGATTGTGTCGCAGGCAGCGTAAAGCTCATCCAATTCGGAGGACGCGACGATGACGGCCGCGCCCTGAGAGGCAAGCTTGTCAACCAGCTTGTATAGATCTGCCTTGGCACCGATATCGAGGCCGCGCGAAGGCTCGTCAAGCAGCAGCAGCTTTGCACCCTTGATGATCCATTTGGCGAGAACGACCTTTTGCTGGTTCCCGCCGGACAATTGCAAAACCTTCTGTTCTGGTGCGCCGTATTTGGTTGTCAGCTGTTTCAAAACGGAAACGGTCTGTGCTTTCAGCTCTCCATGGCGAGCGAGAAATTTGCCTTGCATCGCCGGGAGAGTGGCATTGCGATAGATCGGTGCGTCGAGAATGAGCCCTTCCGTCTTACGGTTTTCGGGCACCAGGCCCAAGCCCGCCCGGATCGCGTCGCGTGGCGATTTGGGATTGAACGATTTGCCATAAAGCGACATTTGCGATTGAGCCGGGTCTGCACCAAATAGTGCTTTTAGAAACGACGTTCGACCCGAACCGTTCAGTCCGGTTAATCCAGCGATTTCACCACGACGCAATTCAAAATCGCGGATTTCCAGCTTGTGTGCTCCCACAAGACGGTCAACCCTCAGCACGACATCGCCCGCCACGGGTGCGCGCTCCTGCCGTTCAATCAGCATGCGGTTACGACCCAAGATGGCTTCGACCAGCGCACTGTCCGGCGTGCCCGCAACATCGAAGGTTTCGATCGTCTGGCCACCCCGCAGCACCGTGACACGGTCTCCGATCTCGCGAAGTTCGCCGAGGCGGTGGCTGACATAAAGAATCGCAACGCCGCGCGTCGTCAGTTCCCGGATGACGCGGAAGACCGCCTTCAATTCTGTTTCGTTCAATGCTGCCGACGGTTCATCCATGATGATGACCTTGGCGTCCCGCGTTAGCGAGCGCGCAATTGCCGTCAGTTGCTGGTTGGCAATTGACAAATTTCCAACCCGGTCTTCTGGAGAAAAGGTCGCCTTTATCCTGGCCAATGCTTCAAGGGCGCGGGTACGCCGTTCTCGTTTGTTCAGAAAACCGAAACTGGCGGGTGGATGGCCAAGAAACAGATTTTCAGCGACGGTGAGCTGCGGAACTAGATCAAGTTCCTGATAGATCATTGAAATTCCGGCTGCTGCGGCCTCAGCCGGTGTCTTGAAATTGACCTTTTTGCCTTCGACCCAGATGTCCCCGCCGGAAGGCGAAAGAGCGCCAGCGATCAATTTGAGAAAGGTTGACTTCCCGGCACCATTCGCACCCAAAAGACAATGAACTTCACCTTTTCTGACCGAAATATTTGCTTCGGCGAGGGCCACTATATGTGGCGGGAATTTCTTGGAGAGTTGTTCTATCCGGAGTACGTCTTCCATCAGGCAGCTTCCTCCAGAATTTTGCGGGCTGTTCCTTCATCGGTCACCAGATCTGTGACGTAGCCGGCCCGAAGGCAGGCTGCGGTGATCAGGTGCTTGTCCTCACCGGCCGCGACACCGATTACTCTTTCCTTGTGTGCAAGTGCCTCCAACCTTAGGCCGATAGTTCGATCATCAAGCTGGCGATCTGCAATCTTGCCATTCCGGTCAACGAAACGCCCCATGATATCGCCAACGGAGTTCAGCGTTTTCAAGCGCGCAATATCGTGGTCATCGAGATACCCCGAGCCAAGCAAAACGGACTGATGGGTTAGGCCGCCAAGTCCGAAACAGACAACGGGTGCCTCATCGGCAAGTCTGAGGACACGCCCGATTATCGGGTCATGTTCAAGAGCTTCCCGCGTCGAGCGTGATCCCATTATCGCCGGCACAGGCAAAAGCGTGGCGCGTCCAGGTGCTGACTGTGCAAACTCCTCGGCAACTGCTGAATTTCGACTGGTGGTCGTCGTCAGAGCGGTCGAGCCGTTGACAAGAACCACATTGAGGCCAGGGCACCAGTCTTTTGGCAAGGCGCGGGCAACCGCTGCCATCGTGCGCCCCCAGCTGACCCCCATGAGAGATGGTCTGGGATTGAGGCTGACAAGATGGTTCGCGGCGGCTTGCGCAACGCTGTCAATTATGAGGCTTGGTTCTTCGATATCGACCGTCGGGACAACGATTGCTTCTCTAACGCCAAAATGGCGCTGCAATTCGACTTCCATTGATGTTCGCCGACCGGCGCGGGGCGTGATTTCGATCCGGACGACACCATTTTCCTTAGCCTCAACCAGCAGGCGGCCGACCTGCCAGCGGGTTAGGCCGAGTTCATTGGCAATGTCTGACTGGGTGCGATCCAAATCATAGTAAAGTTTGGCCACCTGCACCATCAGATGGTCGCGCTGTTCATTGACGGGTAGGCGGGCAGAGTAGGGGTTACGTTCTGCCATGGTCACGCTCCCATCTGTCGGCGGGCAAGCTGATGCAATGTCGGTCGCAATTGCTCGGTTGCCTCTTGATACAGAGGAAGCGTACGTTCGAACCATTCAGCGCGATCAGGATTGGGCAGTAGCTCGCTTGCAGGTGCAACACAGGCTTTTGCAGCGGTCTTCAGATCAGGAAACACGCCAATCGCGGAGGCGGCAGCCACCGCTGTTCCAACGAGAGAGAGATTGTCTTCACGGGCGACCTGGACCGGCAGTCCGAGCGCATCGACGGTGGCCTGCAGCCAAGCGGCATTCTTGACGATGCCACCAGCCATCATCACCCGCTCGACCGCCACACCACGTGCTTTGAGCACCGACAGGATATTCGCGGACCCGAGCGCAACTGAATCGATCGCCGCTGCATAGATGTCAGCCCGAGTGTGGCCCAGCGTCAGCCCCATCAGCACGCCGCGCAAGGAGGCGTCACGATAGGGTGTACGATTACCCATCATATAGTCCAGCGCAAGCAGGCCTTCGGAGCGGTGCGGCGTTGCGGCAACATCGGCAATCATCGCCGCATGTCCATTTCTGTCAAGGCCGAAAATTTCATCGGTCAGCCAATTGAGCATTGACCCGGCGGCAACCTGACCACATTCCACCAGCCAGCGGCCATCGGTCAGTGCATTCGGGTAGGGGCCCCAGAAACCGGAAACGTCTTCCTCCTGGGCAAGTTGCACCAGCTGGACGATAGACGTGCCACCGATGAACAGCATGCCGCCGGGTTCGACCGTGTCTGCGCCGAGAATGCCGATATGAGCGTCGATGCCGCCCTGCGCTACGACCGGCAGGTTATCAAGACCCAGTTCAGTGGCCATTTCGCTGCGCATCGTGCCGATAATTCCGCCGACTGGAACGATGCGCTGCGGCAAACGCTCCAGAAGATCTGGAATACCGAAGGCTTCATAAATTTCCGGAACAAAACGATGGTTCTGGCTGTCGTAATTCCACTTGCAGGCTGCATTCATGCGCGAACCGACCCATTCACCCGTCAGGTCGAAGTTTACGTAGTCGAGCGCTTCGCAAATCACTTCGGCCTTTGACCAGAGTTCCGGCATATGGCTTTTCAACCACATCGATTTGGGTACAAGCCACTCGACAGCGTCCGAGCCGCCGCAAAACCGCATGACCTCATGGTCAAGCGAAGCCGTCTGTCGTGCCTCAGCATCGGCGCGACAGTCCATCCACAGTATTGCTGGCGAAAGTGGGGTACCATCACGCAAACAGACCGCGGCAGTGGAAGCCGTTGTCGCGCAGCAGACAGCATCAACCGTCTTTCGCCCTGCTTTTTCAAGGGCGGCACGGCCAGCATGACGAAGGGCTTTGCGCCAATCAGTCGGAGATTGTTCAGCCCACCCGGCTCTCGGATAATGTGTCGCATAGGCTGCGTCCGCCTGACCGAGCATCTGACGGCGGTCGACGTCGTAAACACCTGCTCGTACGCCACCGGTGCCAAAATCGAAGCTCAAAATATGAGCCATGTTCGATTGTCCTCCCCAAACTGCCAGTTATGACGGCCCGGCCTCCAACCGGGTTTTGTCCGTCACGGGCGAAACATGATCTTCGAGAAAAAGAAGCCACGGTCGTTGCGAAGCCGCTCGAAAATTGCGGGTAATTCATCGAGTGCAAGATCGTGGGTTATCATGAATTCCCATTTGAGGGCTCCGGACGCAAGCTTGTCAAGCGCAACCGTCCATTGTGGGCCGGGGTAGGGAGCGCCGAACGAATTCCACGAACCATGCAGCGAGACTTCCTGACGAAGGAAGTGCTGGAAGGTGGCATTGGAAAGAGGCACTTCGCCAACCGGAATGCCGATAAAAGCGACGTGACCGCCTGGTGCCGCAAGCTGGACTGCTGTGCCGATCGAACTTGGATGCCCGGCCGCCTCGATGATGATATTGCACAGGAGATCTTTCGGGATATCGTCAGTTGAAAGCAACGTATGTGTCGCGCCGGCCTGACGAGCCAACTCAAGCTTTTCTTTGGAAATGTCGATCGCAACAACCTCGGTTGCTCCCATCAACAACATCCACTGAATGGCAAAAAGCCCGATTGGACCACAGCCGATAACCGCTCCGCGATCACCCATCGTCACGCCGCCCGCCTTCCAAATGGCATGTAGCGCGATCGACGCCGGATCGACCATTGCGGCCGCACGGGGGTCGCAGTTTGCCGGAACCTTCATAAGGTTGCTGACCGGAGCGCAAACATATTGCGCGTAGGCTCCATCGCGACGAGAGCCGAAATAGTCGTAATTGCGGCAGCGAGAGAAGTTGCCGGTGGCGCACTGGTCACAACTATTGCACGGGAGCATTGGAGGAACGGTGACCAGTTCACCAACCTTGAAATCGGGAACACCGGGGCCGAGTTCTTCGATAACGCCAGAAAATTCATGACCACAGATGATCGGCATCTTGTGGGCACCTTTGGTGAGCATTCGTGGCAAATCCGAACCACAAACGCCGACGGCCGCGACGCGTAGGAGGGCTTCTCCCTGTCCCGGCACGGGTTTGGCAACGTCTTCGAGGCGGATATCTCCGGGCGTGTGGAGTACGGCTGCACGCATGATTTTGCTATCCTTCAGTTACACTGAGGCAATCGTCGGGCTGGGGCGCCGACGCTCATTGACAGATAAGATCAATCAGGAGGGGCAAAGCCCCTCCTGTCTGCTTGGGAGTTATTGGTTGAGAACCTGCGGACGGTATTCCGCAAACAGTGCAGAATGCGGGAACTTGCCGACATTGTCAGGGGTTACCAGTGCCGTGCCAGCATCGACGAAGGCCGGAACCTTTTTTTTGGCGGCGGCTTCAAGTGCGACTTGAATGGTGACGTCACCGAGATACTGCGGATCGTTGAGAGCCGTCGCCACATATTTGCCGCCTGAGCTCATGGTTTGCAGCGCTTCAGACAGCCCATCGACACCCGCAACCAGAACATCGTCCCGGTTGTTTTCCTTCAAGACCTGCATAGCACCAAGTGCCATGTCATCATTATGAGCGTAAATAACCTTGACATCAGGATGGGCTTGCAAAAGGTCCTGCATTGCGGTGACCGCATTGGCGCGGATGTACTCAGCGTAAGGCCCTTCGACGATTTTGTGGCCACTATCCTTGATTGCATCGTGGAAGCCGTCTCGACGGTCCATCATCACGGCGCCACCTGCGTCACCCTGGATTTCGATGATTTTGGCATCGCTGATGCCATCTGCCTTCAGTTTCGCAACGACGGCTTCTCCAACCAGTTTGCCCATAGCCTTGTTGTCGCGCCCGACATGGGCCGCCACGGTGCCACCACGCACAGGGCGGTCGACGGTTATGACAGGAATACCTGCCGCTGCTGCTGCATCCAGAGACGGTGCCACGGCATCCGGGTTGACCGGATTGATAATGATGGCGTTGACACCCTGTGTAATGAGATCCTGAATATCATTGTTCTGCTTCGACACATCGCCGTTGGCATCCAGAAACACCAACGTGTCACCTGATTTTGCTGCTGCTGCCTCTGCACCGTTCTTCAACTGAACATAAAACGGAGATTGCAGGGTAACCTGGCTAAAACCGATTTTGAGATCTTTGGCGTAGGCGGCTTGGCCACCAAATGCGAGAATTGCGACAGTGGAAGCGGCTACTGATAAGGTAACCATGAAATGACGACGACTGTTCATATGATCCTCCCATGATCGTGAACGTGACGATTGCCCTCCCGGCAATCAGCATATGTGATATTTATTCACTTCTGCTGATTTAAGGGCAACATTTCTCGTCCGTAGTTGTCAACGGGAAGGATAATTTTTGTTAAAATAAAATCTATCGTGTTGTAATAAATATATTTTTTACGGCAGAAATTGACGGAAGTCCAAAATTCTTGTCTTCAGCCCTCGAATTTCCAAAGTCTGTGCATTGCAACAAAAATTGCCAAAAACAACAAATGACGGAATTGAAGGATCTCCGCGGGGCTGATTTTGTTTTTAAGTCACTTGTCCGCAGCGCTTCTGAGCAGAACCGACCGAGCGGCTGATACCATCAGACGATAAGGACATGGAATACAAAAGTTCCATAACAAATATTATGCGATTTATGTGTGGGCTCGGGTGGGTTCAAGGATGAAGTGCGACTTGCAATAAAGAACAACAGGTTATTCCTTGCAAGGAACGCGCGATGAGAAGCACCTACTCCCATATAGATCTGGATGAACGACGCAAGATTGCTGGCTGGCGGACGGCTGGACTTGGTGTCGCAGTTATTGCTGAGAAGCTCGGACGACTTCGCCGAAAAACAGGCGAACCTTGATGGCCTCAAGGAGCGCGGCAGTCTGGCTGCGGAAAACCATGTGTCTGTGCATATCATCGAAGCAAGGACAAATATTCTCTGCGCGCATCCGTAAGTTTTGCGGCACATCCTCTGGTCTGTAAACAATCAAGGTCCGCCAAGGATCACGCCGCAAAAGTGCTGGGTGTTGCCAGATGGCTGCGGATGTCTGCCGTCAGATCGTGCAAGCTCGCATATCTGCGATTGTCGAGATCAATCACATGGAACTTCACGGCAATGAACCGCAACTTGTTGTCTTCAGGGATTGCTATTCCGACCGGCAGTCCGGCGTGTTCAATAACGTGTCTCTGCATATCCGTCTCTTTTCAGCGTGTTTTTCGACCTCGAACTGATCCACCTCTGCGATTTCAGAGGTGCGTGCATTCGTGATGGAAAACGGCAACAACGGTTTTGCGTGATGTCGGTAATATTGCGGGCTGCGTCATATTTACGATCAAATGAAACGTGAACCATGATTTATCCTCACCCGTCTATTGTCTATAAAATATATATACTATTCAGATCATGATGTAATGTCGAAAGTTCGAATTTTCGGAAGAAAAATCTAAATTTTCAATGATGTGGTTGGATATAGAGTTATTTATCTTATCTCGGCTAGAATTAAGGAATAAATATTCGGGAGATTGACCCTGTTTTTATCGCCAATATATTCCCAACATGCTCCAAGGAGAGCCGCGCCATGGCAAAGTCGATGCATCTCACCGCGTTCATGCGTCCAGTCAGTCTGCATACAGGCGCATGGCGATATCCGGGTTCCTATGCCGATGCGAACTTCAACTTTTCCCATTTGAAGTCATTCATTCAAAAGCTCGAAGCTGCGAAATTTGACGCGTTTTTTATGGCGGATCATCTGGCGGTTCTGAACATGCCTGTGGAGGCCCTGAGACGTAGCCACACTGTTACATCTTTTGAGCCGTTCACCCTGCTTTCGGCGCTGGCTGCCGTGACGGAAAAGATTGGTCTTGCCGCAACGGCGTCGACAACTTTTGACGAGCCGTATCACGTTGCTCGCCGGTTTGCCTCGCTCGATCATATCAGCGACGGACGCGCGGCATGGAATATTGTTACCACGGCAAACCCCGACGCTGCGCTTAACTTTGGTCTGGATACCCATGTTGATCATGGTGATCGATATGCGAGAGCGCGTGAGTTTTTCGATGTCGTCACGGGCCTGTGGGACAGCTTTGCTGATGATGCATTTATTCGCGATCAGGAAAGCGGCATCTTCTTTGATCCCGATAAAATGCACGTGCTTGATCACAAAGGCCCTGCCCTGCAGGTCAAGGGGCCTTTGAACATAGCCCGGCCTGTCCAGGGCTGGCCCGTCATCGTGCAGGCCGGGCAATCAGAGCCCGGTCGTCAACTGGCGGCTGAAACCGCAGAGGTGGTGTTTTGCTCGCCGCGCGATCTTGCCGCTGCAAAGCTTCTTTATGCCGATATCAAAGGCAGGATGCCAGTCTTCGGCCGTCGTCCGGAACAGCTGAAAATACTGCCCGCTGCTCTCATCGTGATTGCAGACACGGTGGAAGAAGCCAAGGCCAAGCGCGCCAAGCTTGATAGTCTGGTGCACTATGATAGCGCTATCGCGTCACTGTCGATTGCTCTTGGCCATGATGCGTCCGGTTTTGATCCGGATGGCCCGCTGCCAGATATACCCGATACGAATGCAAGCAAGACCGGTCGCGAGCAAGCGATAAGGCTTGCAAGAGAGGACGCGCTGACGGTGCGTCAGTTGGCACAGCGATATGGTGGTTATGCTGGCCTCGCCTTTGTGGGCACGCCACAAACCATAGCTGATGAGATGGAAAAATGGTTGGCCGAGGACGCCAGTGATGGCTTTACAGTCGTGTTACCATATCTTCCGCAAGGGCTGGACGATGTGGTACTTCAGCTGGTTCCGGAACTGCAACGGCGAGGTTTGTTCCGCCAGGATTACGAAGGAACAACGTTGCGAGACCATCTCGGGTTGCCACGTCCCACCAACCGGTTTTTTGCGTAACGCTTTGTGGTTCGCTTGATGCCAGAAGTTGCCGCGACAAGCGGAGGTATCAGCGAGATGCTGCCGGGCAATGGGCGTAGTGATAGCCTTTTTGTCCCGGCGCTTTCAGCATACGATCACGCAGGATCGTTGCTTTGGGCGTGTTCTTGTCACGGCAGACAGCGGAGAATTTTCCGCGCAGGTCGTCGGTATATTCAATGTTGATGACCTGATCTCCGTAGAAGCGTGTGTATTGGGAACACTCATCGAAACGATGGCATTCTTCTGCAACGGCGAAATCAAATCCGATTGTGCGGCGCTCGTCTTTAGAAAGCTGCGGTGTGTTCTTCTGCCCTGCGGCCAATCCATTGCTGTGTGCGATCTCGACAAGCAGGCGCGCGAATGCCACCGCATCTTCCTGCGTCAATGCCCCTTTCGAGCGGCTGAAGGAATCGAGATTATCGAATTCGACGGCGTCAAAGCCGGCCTCCGCGCAGTGTGCTATGCTGGTGGTGAGCCGTTTTGCAATCTGTTCTCTGAGCGCTGCAGACGAGATGTTCAGAAGATACTCATCTGGCCAGCCGGGATCGGCAAATGCTTTGCCGTTTTTGCCAATAACCAAAAACTCTTTTGGCCACTGGCTGTCCGGCTGGGTCTGAAAACCATTCACGTAACAAATATTGTACAGGCCTTCGGCTGGCATCGCCGTGCTGTCGCGCGCCACAACAGTAACGCCAAGGGGAGGTTCATAACTGCCGCCCAGTTGATAGTCTGGAATTGCCCTACTTGGTATGGGCTTAACACGCTGATTTTGCTCAAGGCTGAACGCGACTTGTGGGAGCAGAACAAGAGTTGTTGCCAAGAAAAGTCGCTTCAATTTTCAATATCCCTTGGCCTAATCAGACGTGCGCGCAAGACTTTAGCGGTTGTCGTGGCGAGTTGAAACGGCAGGCTTGATGCCGAGTAGAGTACGGATGTTCGTTCGAAAAGCATGGGGGAAGTCACAAACTAATTTGTTGCCTTTTTATTGTCTGTATCTGTGATGATCTGGTGCCAAGCCCGACAGGCGGTCTCTTTCTCGGCTGGAAGATAATGATCCGCCGCCACAAGTCTCTCGCGAACAAATGATGGGAAGTATGTTGACCGGATGAATTCAGTCGTAAGACGGCCCGGTGTCAGCCGCAGATCTGCCCGTCACCCCTTGACGCGCGGATAGTCGTAGGCATTGACCTTTGATGTGACGTAACCAGCGCCGACGAGGGCTTCGGCCATCTTGATTGCTGCCGTCACGCCATCAATCACCGGAACACCGGTTGCCTCGCGCAGACGGTCGCAGAGCGCCGACATGCCAGCGCAACCGAGGATGATGGCCTCGGCGCGGTCTTGCTGTTTGGCCGTTTCAATTTCACGGATCAGCAACTGCTCTGCCATGGCTGGATCGTCCTCCAGCCCGAGTACCGGCAAATTGATCGCCCTGACTTTACGGCAGTGACGATCTGCGCCGTAATCACCCACCAGATCTTCGATGATCGGGATGGACCGGGGCAATGTGGTGATGATCGAAAAGCGGCGACTGATGGTCATCGCCACCTGTATCGCCGCCTGGCAGATGCCGATGACGGGGCCGCGCGCAACTTCTCTGGCCGCGTGCAGGCCGGGATCGTCGAAGCAGGCGATGACATAGGCCTCGATGCCCAGACGTTCGCCCTTGCGAATTTCCTCCAGCATGCCGGGCACAGCCATTGCCTCATCCGCGCCACCTTCGATGCTGACGGGGGTGTTTGCCGGATTAACGGCAGAAACCTCGGTGCCCGATTGTTTTACACGCAACGCGCTTTCCAGCGCCTGGTTGGTCATCGAAGCCGTGGAGTTTGGGTTGATCAGGCGAATATGCATCGTCGCGAACCTTTCAGGGCCTATTTGTCCTGTGGCTTGATAAAATCTGCGATCGGTGGTGCGCTCAGTTCAAACTGGCGATCCGAAGTGATGTAATTGTCGGCATGCAAACGCGCGATCGGCTGGTATCGCTCGTGATCGACATAACGACCCTCAGCATCAAGGCACTCTCGGTGAACATGCATGTGGACGACTTCGCCAATCACCAGGGTGCGGCGGGGATAATCGATCAGACGCTCGACCCGGCACTCAAAGACGCAGGGCGATTGCGCAGCGTAACTTGCATCGATCTTGGCGCAGGATTTAGCAGTCAGTCCGGCCATCGAGAGTTCATCGACTTCATTATCAAAGCCTAGCCCGCAGACCAGCATTTGCTGCGACAAGGTCATGTCGACCATGTTGATGGCGAACTCGCCAGTGCGGCGAATATTGACCATCGTGTCTTTTTCTTCGCCCGACGATTGCGGCTGGATGCCAAGCACAACAAGTGGCGGATCGTGCGAGAACACGTTGAAGAAGCTCATGGGCGCCGCGTTGTTATGGCCTGCTGCCGAACGGGTCGTCACCAGCGCTATCGGTCGCGGGCCGATGAAATTCGTCAGCAGGCGGTAGCGGCTTTGTGGCTCAAGTTCGGTGAAGTCGAATTCCATGGTGAGATCTCAATTTCATAATTTACAATGATGTCTCATATTGTCGACAATATTGCAATGAAAATCCTGACAATATGATTGACTTTTCTGGTCGGATTGCGCTTGTGTAGTCCTAACAGGGAACAGATTTGATGACCGCGCAGGCCGGACCGTCCACACAACACATTGTCGAAAAAGTCTGGTTGTCCATCGCTGAGCGCCGGCTTCGTCCCGGTGTGCAGCTCAAGGAAGAGCAACTGGCGACGATCTTTAATGTCAGTCGCGCCAAGGTTCGTCAGGCCCTCACCGCACTGGAGCGCGATGGCCTTGTCACAATCATTCCAAACCGCGGTGCCTTTGTTTCCAAGCCTTCGGTAGAAGAGGCGCGGGATGTTTTTTTTGTGCGCCGCACGGTTGAACGTTGTGTGATCGAACGTCTGTGCAAGTCAGTTTCCAAAGCAGATCTAAAGCGATTGCGCGATCATGTTGCCAAAGAGCGTGTCGCCAATGCCCAGGATATTACGAGTGAAATCATCAAGCTTTCTGGTGGTTTTCACCTGCTTTTGGCGGAAACTCTGGGTTCGGACTTCCTGTTCACGACAATGCGGGACCTGATTGCCCGCTCATCGCTGATAACAGCCGTCTACCGCAATACCAACCGCTTCAATTGTGGGCCGGATGAACATGCCGAGATCGTTGAGGCGGTTGCCGCCAACGATGCCGAAAAGGCAATTCGTTTGATGGCGCATCATCTCGAGCATGTCGAATCCGAGCTCGACCTGAGCGAAATCCGCGATCTCTCCCACGATCTGCGCGCCGCCCTCGCCTGACATTTGCTGTTGTGTCGGTTGTGAAATCCCGCTGGTTCGACGCCACGCAAAAATGCGTTTGTCGTTCGTCGTGGCGATCAGTTGCGCTTGCCGACTTCGGATAATTCAGCGCAACGACCGAGACAGGTGTTGTCAATCATGGAAAGATATTGTAGACAATACTGTACGCATTATCTCAGCCAAAAACAATAAAATGCCAAGGGAAGTGCAGCCAATCAAAAAGGGGAACTGAAATGAATAGATGGACAGTTGGGAGCTGCATCGGTGCAGCCCTCGGAATTTTGACAGTCGTTACAGCAGGCGTTGCCAGCGCCGATACTCTCGATACCGTAAAAAAGCGCGGGAAGCTGGTTTGCGGCGTCTCTCTCTCTACACCCGGCTTTGCTGCACCCGATGACAAGGGTCGCATGGAAGGTTTTGACGCCGATATCTGCAGAGCCATTGCCGCAGCCGTTTTTGGTGATGGCGAAAAGGTCGAATATGTCCCGACCAACATCAATACCCGTTTCCAAGCGCTTCAGTCAGGCGAAATCGACGTTCTGTCGCGTCAGACGACCCATACATTTACCCGCGACGCCTCTCTCGGTATCGATTTCGGGCCTGTCGTGTTTTATGACGGTCAGGGCCTCATGGTGCAGAAGTCGCTCGGCGTGACCAGCGCCGAAGAATTGAAGGATGCAGCCATCTGCACCCTGCCCGGCACCACGACGGCGCAGAACCTCAGCGACTTCTTCGGCAAGCTGGGCGCCAAATTTGAACTGGTTGTGTTTGAAAGCCCGGACGAAAACCGTGCAGCCTTCTTCAGCGGTCGTTGCGACGCAATCTCGTCTGACCGTTCTGACCTTGCCTCGATCCGTGCCGTTGCCAACAATCCCGACGACTATGTCGTTCTGCCGGAAACCATCTCCAAAGAACCACTGGCAGTTGGCGTTCGCCAGAACGATTCCAACTGGCGCGATATCGTATCCTGGTCGATCTGGATGCTGATGGCGGCAGAAGAAAAGGGCATCACCCAGGCCAATGTCGATGAAAAGGTCAAAAGCGACGACCAGGAAATCCAGCGTATGCTTGGCGTCACTGACAATCTCGGCGAGATGCTGAAGCTCGACAACAAGTGGGGCTACAACATCATCAAGTCGGTCGGCAATTACGGTGAAGTTTTTGACCGTGCGCTTGGTGAAAAGACCCGGCTTGGCATGACCCGTGGCCCGAACACTCAATGGAACCAGGGCGGCCTGCTTTACGCTCCGCCAATCCGCTAGATCGAGATCGTCGCGCCCGTTCCTGCGGGCGCGAATACCTCTTGCGGCCGTCTCGACGGAGGGTTCCGATGGCTCTGCTGAGCAATGTGCGCTTTCGCGCGCTTTTTTACCAATGGCTGGCAATCGGTGTCATCGCATTGATTGCCTGGTCGATGTTTACGACTGCAAGCCAAAATCTTGCCAAACACGATATTGCGACCGGGTTCAGCTACCTGTCGCGACAGGCTGGTTTTGTGATCAGTGAAGCGGCAATTCCCTATGGGCCGAGCGACACAGTGGCCCATGCGCTGCTGGTTGGTCTTGCCAACACCGTCAAGGTGTCGCTGCTGGCCGCCATTTTCGGCACCATCATCGGGCTTCTGGTCGGGATTGGTCGCATGTCGCGCAATCCGATGTTGCAGCGGCTCATGCTGGGCTATGTCGAGGCGCTTCGAAACGTGCCGCTGCTGCTCTATTTGCTGTTCTGGTACGCGGTGATCATCAATGTGCTGCCACCGGTGCGGGAAGCCCTGGCACTGGCGCCCCATGTCTATCTTTCCAATAGCGGCCTCGTCATTCCCTCCGTCACCTTCGAAAGCGGTTTTGCCGTTGTTTTTGCGGCCATTGTTGTTGGCATCATAGGTGCAGTGGTCATCAGGCGTTTTGCACTGCGCAAGCGATTGGCAACCGGCGTTTCCAATAACGGCGCTTTGGTTGCCGTGATGTTCGGTTTCTTGCCTGTTGCGCTGGTCCTGCTGCTACACGGCATGGACATGACCTTTGACCTGCCAGAAAAAGGCCGCTTCCGTCTTACCGGCGGCATGCAGGTGAAACCTGAATTTGTTGCGCTGCTGTTTGGACTGTCGCTGAGCGTATCG
Organism: Agrobacterium sp. AGB01; assembly: GCF_014851585.1. Classification (GTDB taxonomy): domain Bacteria; phylum Pseudomonadota; class Alphaproteobacteria; order Rhizobiales; family Rhizobiaceae; genus Agrobacterium. The sequence continues at coordinate 198,011 of NZ_JACVAB010000007.1, read as the reverse complement.
GCCAATGTAGCGGAAATTGTTCGCGCGGGCATTCAGGCTGTGAACAAGGGCCAGTGGGAAGCGGCGATGGCGCTTGGCCTACCGCGCCGCCGCACCATGCGGCTTGTTATTCTGCCGCAGGCATCTCGCTTGATGATCCCTCCGTTGACCAATACATACCTCACCGTCTTCAAAAACAGTTCACTGGCGATTGCCATCGGTTATCCCGATCTTGTCATGGTCTCAAACACAGTGATGAACCAGACCGGGCAGGCCATGGAAACGATTGCGATCTTCATGGGGGCTTATCTCACCCTGTCGGTCATTATTTCGCTGTTCATGAACTGGTACAACTCTCATGTTGCCCTGAAGGAGCGTTGATCGTGACGGAAGCTCAACTCGCCCTTGGCACAGCCAGCATCCAGTCCCCTCCCCGGCGTCCGCAACGCTGGTGGCAGGACTGGTTTGGTACGCCTGGCAATGCGCTCATCACCATTCTGAGCAGTGCGGTCGCTCTTGCGCTGGGCTGGTTTGCGATACAGTGGCTGTTTCTCAACGCCACTTTTGCCGGCACACCGGAAGACTGCAAGGCGGCAAGCGGTGCCTGTTGGCCATTTCTCAGCACCAAGCTGCGCTACATGGCCTTTGGCTTCTACCCCTATGAAGAACAGTGGCGGCCGCTTGTTTCTCTGATTGTCTTTCTCGGCTCCATTACGGTTTCGATGGTGCCACAGATGTGGAGCCGCAAGCTGCTGCTGTCGTGGATTTTCCTCATCCTGCCCGGCCTCTACATTCTGATGGCGGGCGGCATGTTGGGCCTGCGTGCCGTTCCGACAACGCAGTGGGGTGGTCTGCCGCTGTCCTTCATGCTGTCGTTTGTCGGGCTCGCCTGTGCCCTGCCGCTCGGCATCCTGCTGGCACTGTCGCGCGCCTCTGACCTGCCGGTCATCCGTGTTTTGGCAACCAGCTTCATCGAGATCATCCGTGGTGTGCCGCTGATCAGCATTCTGTTCATGGCAACCGTGATGTTGCCTTTGTTCATGCCGGATGGGGTGACGGTGGACAAGCTGCTGCGTGCCCAGATCGCCATCATCATTTTCGCTGCCGCCTATATTGCCGAGATCGTGCGCGGCGGTCTGCAGGATGTGCCGAAGGGCCAGATCGAGGCTGGCAAGGCACTTGGCATGGGCTACTGGCCGATCATGTTCAAGATCGTGCTGCCGCAGGCAATGAAGAAAGTCATTCCGCCCCTGGTGTCGCTGTTCATCGGCTTCTTTCAGGACACGACGCTCGTGACCATCGTTGGGCTGCTCGACTTCCTCGATACTGTGCGCTCGGCGATGCGCGATCCGGTCTGGCAGGGCATTGCCGTACTGGAAGGGTACGTGTTCGCCGCTGCCGTCTATTTCCTCTTCAGTGCACTGATGGGTGCCTATAGCCGTTTCCTCGAACGTTATTTCAGGACAAGCCATGATTAAGCAGATCACCGTCATCCGTAATGTCGAAACGATCGTCGCCTATGACGAAAAAACCGGCAGCCATGCCTATCTCAACAATGGCGATATTGCCTTCGATGACACGTCTATCCTGCACATTGGTGGGCACTATACCGGTCCATTTGCGGTGGAAGAACACGGCCAGGGCCGTATGCTGTTGCCTGGTCTCATCAACATCCACTGTCATTCCGATGAGGAGCCGCTGTCAAAGGGCATATTCGATGATATGGGCACAGCCGCCCTCTGGGGTCAGGCGATGTATGAATATTCGGGCCTGATCGAAATCAGCCAGGAGGCGCGTGAAGCGTCACTGACGATCATGCTTGGCGACCTTATTCGCAGTGGTGTTACCACACTTCTCGATATTGCCGGGCCTCATGACGCGTGGCTGCCGACGCTGGTTAAAAGCGGTGCCCGTACCTATGCCGCGCCGGGATTTCGTGAAGCGAGCTGGCACGTCGAAAACAGTCACCGGCTGGAATATCGCTGGGATAAGGCACGTGGTCGCGAGGCCTACGAACAGGCACTTGCCTGTGTTGACGCCGCCGAGGCCCACCCTTCCAGCCGCATTGGTGGCGTCATCGCCCCGTCGCAGGTTGAGACATGCTCTGAGGACTTGCTGATTGAAGCGACGGCGGCGGCCAAATGCCGTGGCGTGCCGATCACAATTCATGCCGCGCAGACCATGGCAGAACATGAGGAATTGCTGCGCCGGACCGGCAAGACGGCGGTCAAATATCTAGAAGGGCTCGGTATTCTCGATGAAAGGCTGATCCTCGGTCACTGTATTTTCCTCGACAGCCATTCCTGGACACGTGAACGCACGCAGACCGATATGGAGCTGCTTTCTAAACGCGGTACCAGCGTTGCCCACAGCCCGGTTACGTTCTCGCGCAGCGGCATGATCCTGGAATCGATCGGGCGTTATCGCCGGGCCGGTATCAATGTCGGTATTGGCACGGACAGCTACCCTTACAACATGCTGGAAGAGATGCGGCGCGCGCTGATCTGCGCGCGAATTGCCGGCAAGAGCGTTTTCGACATCAAGACCGGTGATATCCTCGCCATGGCAACACTTGGTGGTGCAAAGGCACTTGGCCGCACGGATATTGGTCGCATTGCGGTTGGCGCAAAGCCGGACTTCTCGCTTGTTGATCTCAACCATCCCGCCATGCAGCCGGTCTACGATCCACTGCGCAACCTGCTGCAATGCGCGGCAGAGCGCGCGGTAGAGGCGGTCTATGTCGATGGACAATGTATTGCGCGTGGCGGCAAGTTGCTTGGGCTCGATTATGATGCTGCGGTCCAGGTGATGAAGGAGGCCTCGAAGTTTGCGGTCAGCCGTATTGCCAAGAACGACCCGCGCGGCCGTTCGCTTGGCGAACTCGCACCTCTGTCTCTTCCAGTCCTCAATTGATCTAGTCGACAGGACCAGATGCAAAACTGCCGGCCACAAGGCAGTTTTGTCAGGCCTTTGTTTGGCCACGTTTGGCGGGTGAAGGCCCAAAAATGGCTGTCTATGCAATTAAAGTGGCCTCGCAACGTTGTATTTACAGTATTTACTATCAAATATCGGTTGCGGTTGACGGCGCAGATGCCTAATCTCCCGCGTCGGCGGCATAAGGGCCGCCATTATTTACGGGGATATACATGGCCACTGGGACAGTAAAGTTTTTCAATCAGGACAAAGGCTTCGGCTTTATCACGCCAGACAATGGCGGCGTTGACGTATTCGTTCACATCTCTGCAGTTCAGAGCTCGAGCCCACTTCGTGACGGCCAGAAGGTCAGCTACGAAATCGGTCAGGACCGCAAGACTGGCAAGTCGAAAGCGGAAAACGTCGTACCTGCTTGATTAAATCACGGCTCGTTGCCGCGCGTGAATGGGGATCGATTTGATGACAGGTCGCCCCATCTGCGCGGAGACGCTTTTTCGCCGGCACGCTTGATTATGCATTTTGGGAGCTGTGCGGCGGCGTTAACGCTGCCAGAGCCGGCTCTCAGTGAAAATCACCAGTGAGCAGTGTGAAAATACGAAATTTACAGCGGGGTCCGAGTTTGTTCTCGGACCCCGCTGTTATTTCTGGTTACGCCTTGTAGGTCTGCACGGCGCCTGGCAGCTTGCTCCACTGGGCATACCAATTGTCGAACAGCTTCAGCTGTGCTTCGACATAACCACGTTGGCTGTCAGAGAGGAAATCGCTCTCATTGAAGTTCAGCGTGTATTCCTTGTCGCCCTTCACCACCATCATGTGCTTGAAGTAGAGAACGAGATCCGGGCCTTCATCGAAGGATGACAGCACGGCAAGAGCGTTTTCCAGCTCCAATGCACGCTGGCGGGCGTCCGCATCACCTGTTGCCGCAGCCATGGAGAGCTTGCACAGGTGCAGGACTTCCTTCGGCAGGACGTTGCCGATGCCGGTGATTGCGCCGGTTGCTCCGCAATTGACGAAGCCGTGGACGACGGCGGTGTCGACACCAATCATCAGCGTAACTTCATCATCGCGGCTGGTGATGTTCTCCGCGGCATAACGCATGTCAGCCGGGCCGCCGAATTCCTTGAAGCCGACAAGGTTATTGTGCTCCGAACGCAGATCAAAGAACAGGTCGGCACGGGTTGCAAAGCCGTAGTAGGGGCTGTTGTAGATCACCGCCGGAAGATCAGGTGCTGCAGCGAGGATGGCCTTGAAGTGGCTCTTCTGGGCACTCACGACCGAGCCACGCGACAGGACGCGCGGAATAACCATCAGACCCTGCGCGCCAACCTTCTGGGCATGGGCTGCGTGGGCAACGGCCGAAGCGGTGTTGACGGCGCCAGTTCCAACGATCACAGGCACACCTGCCTTGACCAGACGCTCGACACCTTCCATGCGCTGTTCGTCGGTCAGGAGTGGCCAGTCACCCATCGAACCGCAATAAACCACCGCTGACATGCCGAGCGCGATCAACTCTTTGCCCTTCTTGACCAATGCGTCGAAGTCCGGCGTGCGGTCTTCTTTGCAAGGGGTCATCAATGCAGGCATAGTGCCCGAAAATACTGCGGCGGACATGCGGCTTCCTTTCTGTTGAGCCATTTCACTCACGGGATCAATGGACTTTATACATTCGATTACCCTGGATATAATCTAGTGTATTCATTTTGTCGACAACAAATCTGGATAAATTAATGATGCCCCGCACAATATCCCCGGTAAGCTGCCGCTTCCGGTTTGACAAAAGCTTGCTTTAGGTTGGCAATGTCTGGAAAGCTGCTGGAAATTCAGTTTTCTAAAGGATGGCTTTTGGCACGGGCATAGTCCACTCGAACACGCCTCGATGGAGGCCTGCCGAGCAAAGGAGTCAATAGCGATTGGTTACGCAGGTTAACTAGCAGGTGGCGAGCAGGTCCGGCTCAGTAACCACCGGTCAGGAAAATGCTTTCGCCGGTCATGAAGCTGCAGGCCTGAGATGACAGGAAAATCGCCGCTCCGACCATCTCTTCCGGTTGCCCTGCTCTGCCCATCCAGTTCAGGTTGCGGACATAATCAGCCCAACCCTCGGGATCCTCATCTTTCCGATGTGCGTTGCGGTCGGTATCGATCAGGCCAGGTGCCAGCGTATTGAGCAGGACATTGTCTCGGGCAAAATCCCGTGCCTGGCTCTGGATAAGATTATGCTGTGCCGCCTTGGTGGCAGCATAGGCGGTAACGACGCCTTTCGGGCGAAGCTGGTTGATCGATCCGATCGAAACCACCCGGCCCCATTTGCGGGCGGCCATCAGCGGGAGCGCCGTCTGCAGCATATCTACGGTCGAACCGAGATTGACCGCCAGTTGGAACGCCAGATCAGCGGGTTTCAGATCAGACAGGGTCGCGTTGATCTGGGCGCTGGCGTTGATGATGAGAATATCGATCGGTGCGATGGCTTCAGCCCGTTTAATCAGGTCGCGGCCAGCATCGGGGCTTGAGAGATCGCTTGCCAGTTCCTGCGCTGTGCCGCCTGCATCGGTAATGCGTTGCTGAACAGCTGCTGCACCTCCAGCTTTTGTGCCGTGCAGAATGATGTGGGCGCCAGCCCCCGCCAAACCTTCGGCAATGGCGGCACCGATGCCGCGACTTGAGCCCGTCACCAGTGCTGTGCGGCCCTTCAGGCCAAAAACTGTTTCAAGACGCATCATTTATCCTTCGGACACTGAACCTTCGAATAGCGGTATGCGCGCGCCGGCAACGCCGGGGCGGCAGGAGAACAGGCCACCCGACAGTGGTGCATCTGCCAGTGCCGACGCTGGCAAACGTGTGCGGGCGCTGGTGATGAAAAGTGTCGAGAAGTCTGGACCGCCAAAGGCGATACTGGTTGGCCTTGGCACCGGCAGATCGATCACCTGGTCCAGCTTGCCATTGGGTAGATAGCGATGCACGCACCAGCCATCCCAGATTGCGCACCAGACACCGCCTTCAGCATCGACCGCGAGCCCGTCCGGTCGACCATCGGCGACCGGAATGCGCGCAAATTCGCGTCGTCCCGACAGAGTGCCGGTCACTGGATCGCAATGATATGCGTGGATGAGCCCCGGCACGGTATCGACAAAATAGAAGGTGCGAGCATCCGGGCTCCAGCCAAGGCCATTGGATACGATAATACCGCCCTCCTTGCGTTCGGAGGCACCAGAGGCATTGATGCGGTACAGCGCGCCTGTTGGTTTGGAGGCGTCGATCCGCATTGAGCCAACCCAGACAGCACCGTCGGGTCCACATTTGGCATCGTTCAGGCGGTTATCGGCAATGCCCGCTTCCGGGCTGACGAAAGGTGTCAAGCGACCGGAGGCAAAATCCAGCCATTCAATGCCATCTTGCGAGGCAACCAGCAGACGGCCTTGCGAAACTGGAATGACAGCACTGACCAACTTTCCGGTCTCTGCAGTGTCGTTGCGACCGGTTGCCGGGTCAAAGCGATGGACCGCTGGGTGCAGAATATCCACCCAGTAGAGGGCCCTTTCGTCTTCGTGCCAGACCGGGCTTTCACCAAGTTGTGCGCCCCAAGGCAGAACGCAACTGAGGTCCGCCATGTGGCGCCCGACAGCTGTGCGAGGACGCGGACGTGAACTGATGGCGACGGCACCCGCGGCACCGGTAATGCGCCGGGCTGCTGCAATCAGTTCACGGCCAGCTGGATGGATGTTGGATGCATCGAGACGTGAGGATGGGCCAAGCGCCACCAGTACGCCGATCGGCGTATTGTCGCGCCCCATCACAGGAGCAGCCACCGAATTTACGCTGCGTAAATGCTCTTCATATGAAATAGAATAACCGCGAGCCCGCGTCAGTGTCAGGTCGGCCTGCAGCGCGTCCAGTGTGGTAATGGTTTGTGGCGTTTGCGCGTCCAACGTCAGACGCTCGATGAGTGACCGGCCGACTGCAGGGTCCTGAAAGGCGAGAAGCGCCTTGCCCGGTGCCGTGCAATGCAGCGGAACACGCCGGCCCACTTCAACCCGTACGGAGAGGCCGTTGGGTGAACGTTCGACCAGATATTGCGCCATCACACCGTCGAGACGACACAGTGCAACGGTTTCGCCAAGCTCTGCCGCCAGCCGCTCCAGTTCGGGTGTTGCAGCTGAGACGAGATCGAAACTCTCCCACACTTTATGCGACATTTCGAGAAAACGCTGACCCAGCACGTACGTGCTGCGCGCCTCGTCTTGGCGCACCAGCCCATAGGCAATCAGCGTGCGCAGAATGCGGGCAAAGGTTGGCTTTGGCAGGCCAGAGGCCCGCAGCAATTCGGCAAAACGCAATGGTTCCGGCGCATCGGCGACCATGTCGAGCAAGGTCAACCCTTTGGCGAGCGCGGCTGTCCCGCCCGGCGTTTCAGGCTTCATGGCCTCTTCCCCCAAGGCTCGTTCTCCCCGGCGAGACGCTGCCGCCTTGCGGCGATTGCCTCGTCCAGCATTCGCTTGATCGTCCATTCCGCCCTAAACCCCAGCCTGTTCCTGATACGCGCGTTTGACGTGTGGTAATAAACGCCTGCGCCGGGAAAATCGACTGGTACGATTGGAAGGCCGGTTAAAGTTGCCATTTCGGTGATAAGTTTGGCAAAATCTTCCGGTTCGTCTGATCCGAGATTAAAGATCTGACCTGCCGCGTCGGGATGATCGAGCGCCAGGAGAATACCCGCCACCATGTCGCGGGTTTCGGTTATGTGCATGCGGAACGCACGCCCGTTTTCATTGCGTGCAAGAACATGTGCGGGCTCGCCGATGTCTCTGGAGCGCAGAAGATCGGCTATAGCAAGGTTTCCAAAGTTCTCTTGCTGGCGGATACGTGGTCTCAGGAAAAAACGCGGGCCGGAAAAGAAGCTGTCTTCATCCAGCAATTCGCTGGCGTCCTGCGTGTGCGAAAATCGCAGGATCACAGTTTCCATTGTGCCAGTGCGCTGGTGGAACTGTACCAGTTCTTCCCCAAGCAGCTTGGTCAGACCGTAAGGAGAGTTCGGACGCAGCGGATGCTCCTCGGTGACCGGTAGAAACTCTGGCCGGTTTTCAGGATAGACTTCGCCTGAGGACGCAAAGACAAAACGACGCACACCTGCGGCCGCAGCCGCATCCAGAAGCCGCCGTGTTCCCTCGACATTGGCTGCAAACATGCGGTCGCGGTCAGCGGCTGCCCAGGACATGAAAGCTCCGAGATGCAGGATATCCGTTACGCCTTCAACTGCCTGCGCCAGAATGGCAGCATCTTCAAGCGAACCAACGACATCGCCATCCGCCCCTGAAGGCCTGACGTCAAAACCGCGGACTGGCCGGCCTTTTGCTCTCAATACAGCAGTGACAGCGCGGCCAACCCGCCCTGCGGAGCCGGTCACCAGGATCATAACCGTTCACCGGTCTTGGCATCGAACAAATATAGCTGGGCAGGATCAAAGCCGAGCCTTATGTCTTCGTCACGTGGCAGATTTCCGGTATGGGAAACGCGGGCAATCAAGCCTTTCGATTTTCCTTCTTCACCGTCTGCGATGCGTGCGCCTTCAACGTTGAAGTACACATATTTTTCCGATCCAAGGCTTTCAATCAATGTGGGGCGGACAGAGAAGGTCACCGGCGCATCACCAAGCATGAGGTGTTCCGGTCTCAGGCCAACCACGACCGCGCCCTGATGGCTGGTGGCGCGTGGCAAGGCCACCTGCTGGCCAAACACCGTTACCTTGCCATCGCGCAATTCCGCATTGAGAAAGTTCATGCCCGGCGAACCGATGAAGCCTGCCACAAACAGATTGGCGGGGTTATTGAACAGCTCGTCGGGTGCGGCGATCTGCTGGATGACACCGCCTTGCATGATGACAACACGATCAGCCATAGTCATGGCTTCGACCTGATCGTGGGTGACGTAAACGGTGGTCACGCCGATGCGTTTGTGCAAGGCACCGATTTCGGCGCGCATGTGGACACGCAGCTTGGCATCAAGATTGGACAAAGGCTCATCCATAAGAAAGGCCTGCGGTTGACGCACGATTGCACGGCCAAGTGCGACGCGCTGGCGCTGGCCGCCGGAGAGTTCCTTTGGTTTGCGGTCGAGATAGGGTGTTACCTCAAGAATACGCGCTGCATCATCAACACGTCGATCGATTTCTGTTTTATCAGTGCCGCGCATCTTCAGGCCGAAACCGATATTCTGGCGCACGGTCAGATGCGGATAAAGCGCGTAATTCTGAAACACCATGGCGATGTCGCGATCACCGGGCGCAAGATCCGTCACCTCGCGGTCACCAATGAAAATCTCGCCTTCGGAGGCAGGCTCGAGACCCGCCAGGATTTTCAGCATCGTTGATTTGCCGCAGCCGGATGGTCCGACCAGCACCACGAACTCGCCGTCTTCGATCTCTAGAGAGAAGGGCCGCAAGACGTTGAGCGCACCATAGGACTTGCTGACATTGCGAATGGAAATATTGGCCATGCTTATTTCTCCGCGCCAGCGGTAAGACCGCCGACCAAATAACGTTCAAGAAAGAGGTAGATTGCGATGATTGGCAGCGCGATGAACACCGATGCGGCGGAAATGTCGTTCCAGTAGGTGACATATTCGCCTTGCATCGTGGTGATGCCGAGATTGGCCGTCCAATTGTCGGGTGAGTTGACGAGGAAGGTGCGTGCATAGGCATAATCCGCCCAGCTGAGCACGAAGGCATAAAGCGCGGTTGCGGCGAGGCCCGGTGTTGCGATGGGCAGAACCACACGGATCATGGCGCCAATGGGCGAACATCCGTCAACCATGGCAGCCTGTTCAAGCTCCTTCGGAATGGTGTCGAAATACCCCTTCAGCATCCATGTGGCGAAGGGAATGATCATCGTCGAATGCGCCAGCACAAGCGTCCAAAGACTGCCGATCAGGCCAAAGCTAGAGAAGATCGAAAACAGCGGAATGACCAAGAGTGTGGCTGGCAACATTTTGGCGGTGAGGACGAACATCCCCATGGTCGCACCACCCCGCATGGAATAGCGTGACAATGCGTAACCGGCGCTGACAGAAACCAGCATCGACAGCGCCACCGAGCCGACGGCGGCAAGCATCGAGTTCCAGAGCCACATTAGAATGGGTTTTGCGGCCCAGACGCGGGCAAAGATGTCCCACTGCGGATCGTCAGGCCAGAAGGTTGGCGGCAGGCGGTAAAGTTCATCGGTCGTCGACAGCGCCGTTACCAGCAACCAATAAACCGGAAACAGGATCATGATCAGTGTGAACGCGACCGTGGCGTAAAGCGCGAGACTCTGTGCGAATGTACGTCTCATCAAAGCCTCCTCAGTAGATGGATTTCGAACGCCGGCCCAACATCAGCAGGCTGGCAATAATGCAGATGACCAGTGTCAGTACGCCGACGGCGGCGGCACGGCCGAAGTTGTGGTACTGGAAAGCCTGATCGTAGGTCATGATCGAAAGGGTCTGGGTGGAGCGCAGCGGCCCGCCACCGGTCAGGACCTTGATGATCGAGAAATCACGGAAAACCCACAGCAGTGTCAGCACCAGCGTGACGCCGAGAACCGGCATCAGAAGCGGCATGGTGATCCAGCGGAAACGCTGCCAGACACCGGCACCATCGACCTTTGCGGCGGCATAATAATCCGCAGGGATCGACTGAAGGCCGGCAAGGCACATGATCGATACGAAAGGGAACCCTTTCCAGACCATGGTGATGGCCACCGCCCAGAAAGCTGCCGTCGAACTACTGACCCACGGGATCATCTGGTCGGTGAAACCGAGCTGTATCGCCAGCCAGCCGAACAGGCCGAAAGAGGTATCAAACATCCAGGCAAAGATCACTACAGCGATGATTTCCGGTACTGCCCAAGGCAGTGCCATGCCGAGGCGGGCGGCGGTACGACCTTTAAAACGGTTGTTTACGAGAAGTGCTGTGCTGAGACCGACGCCAACACTGCCGGCTGTCACCACGATCACCAGTTTCAGCGTAACCCAGCAGGCCAGCCAAAATTCTGGTGAGGAAAATAGCCACACATAGTTGCTGATCGAGAATGGACGGCTGGCGCCACCCAACCTTGGTATCTTGACTTGCTGGAACGACAGGTCGATCGCCAGGACAAGCGGCCAGACGATGATGGCGGCGACCATCAAAACCGCCGGGGCGATTAAGATGTAGCCGAGAAGATGTTGCCGGCTGGGGCGCGCAAGGTCAAAGAACTTGCGTCGCTCCGGCTGAACGGTGTCGGTCATGGATGTTTCTCCTGCCGGATGCTGTGTGATATGTGCATGGCCCGCGATGTGGGCGGACCATGGTCCCTAAACGGGTTAGCCCTTGATGCTTTCCGCCTTGGCCTGCATGGTCTTTGCTACTTCCGCAGGGTCGAGGTCCTGAATGATCATCCGTTGGGTCTCTTCCATCACCATCTTGCTGAACTCGTTGTAATAGAGCTCAAGCCCGATCGGTACGCGGTCGATACCCTTCTCGGATGCGGCCTTCATCGTTTCCAAAAGAATCGGGAAATGCGGAATGGTCTTTTCAACGCCAGACACATCAGCCTTAGGGCTTGGCGGCGTGTTGCCCCCCAACGTTGCATAGGTGCGCTGGAATTCAGGTGTCATCGTTAGCTTAATGAAATCCCACACCAATTGTTTCTGGTCATCGGGAATATCTGACGGCATGGCCAGCACGTTGGATGAGCCGCCAAGCGGTGGTGTCAGCGGTGGTGCGGCATAAACGATGTCGCTCTTGGCCGAACCCTTTTCGGTGGTGCCGTAAAGCCATGGTCCATCCAGACGCATGGCCATTTTGCCATCGGCAAAAAGCTTGCGCACATCGCTGGCACTCATATCCACCGGGCTGATGCCGCTTTTCATCACGGTTTTCCATCGTGTCAGGCCCTCGACCATCTCAGGCGTATCAATCGTGATATTGCCATCCTTGTCGGTCCAGTAGGCACCTGCATCGATGATATAGTTCAGCATCTCGGTGAGATATTGGCCCGGACCACCCTTGGTTTCATGACCCGTCCCGAACTGGTCGATGATACCGTCACCATTGAGATCCTTGGTGGTTGCCTTGGCAGCAGCGAAAAACTCGTCGTAGGTCTTTGGCACCGCGATGCCGGCCTCATCGAGAATCTTCTTGTTGTACGCCATGACGAAACCGAAGTAGTTGGTCATGATGCAGACAGTTTCACCGTTCCACTCGCAGGTCTTCTGACCGGCCCAGCCGGTCATGTCGATGCCGTCTTTTTCAAGCCAGGGTTCGAGCGGTTCCAGCCAGCCGCTATCGGCAAACATCTGGAATTCGAAGGATGCAAGATGGACAATCTGCGGTGGCTGGTTGGCCGCAAACAGCGTCGTCATCGTATCGGCATAGGAGCTGCGCTCGGCCTTGGTGAATTCGATCTTCACGCCGGGGTGTTGTTTTTCAAACTCTGCAATGGCCGAGTGCCACCACTCGCCGGTGCCGGCATCATCGGTTTGCCAGGAAATGAATTTGAGCACCGTGTCGGCCATGGCAGGCGCAAGGCTACCAATGGTCACCAAAGCTGTGGTCGCGGCGCCGAGCGCCAATCTTTTCATTGTCTTGTTCATGGTTTCCTCCCAAAGAACCAATTCAGATACGTTCAAGCATACTGATCGCCGCCTCCGACGGCTTTACCCCGAGCCCTGGCCCGGAGGGCAGGTAATAACGACCTTCGCGGCAATCCATGTCACCTGAAAGGAGGCGACGGTTCGGCTCGAAAATCGAATGCTGGAATTCGTGGCCTTTAAGCGTCTTCAATGTTGAAGACGCCTGCAGACTTGCCGCCAGAAAGATACCGGCGCCGACGGTCGCGTGCGGGATCACATCAATGCCGTGTTCGGTCGCAAGGCCGCCGATACGAACAAAGTTTGTGATGCCCTTGTGGCCCATTTCCGGCTGCACGATGGCGATGCGGCAGCGCTCGATGCGGGCGCGCATGTCCCAATGGGTACGCCACTCCTCCCCGACAGCTATCGGGATGTCGGTGCCTTTGGACACTTTTTCCAGACCGGCAATGTCTTCGGTCCAGACCGGAGCTTCGGCGAACCATGGATCAAACGGCGCCATGTCTGCGATCAGCTCCAGCGCCCGCTCCGGCGTTTGGTTCCAATGCATGTCGGCGGCGATTTTTGCGTGCGGTCCCAGAACCTTGCGCAGGTTTTCCATTTCTGCGGCCGGGCCATCATCCGCCACCGGCGTCGCAAATTTGAAGGCATCAAAACCGCGATCTTGCCAGTATTTTGCCAGTTCGCCGCGTGCCTGCAGCGTCTTTTCCGGCAAGCCGGAAACATAGGCCGGAAAATCGTCTACGCCACCGCCAAGCATATCACGCACGGATTTACCCGCTTCCTGACCGGCTATATCCCATAGCGCAATATCGAGGCCCGCCAATGCATCAACATAAAAGCCACCCGTGTAACCACGCACCCGCATCATGTCGTAAAGATCGTCATAGATTGCGGACGGATCAGAGGCGTCGCGGCCGATGACAAAACCGGCCAGCAGATCATTGATCAGTGCGGCCACCGCGCCGGGTGCAACAATGCCATAGGTTTCGCCCCAGCCAACGATGCCGCTTTTGGTCGTCATGCGGACGAGCACGCTGCGATCGAAGGTCGGGTAGACCGTGCGGTTTCCCTTTCGCACGATATAACCATTGGGATTGACGACCTCACCTTCCCGTAAAGCGCCGAGATAAGGCACTTTACGGGGTTGGGTGAGGGTAAAAACCTCAACTGATGCGACCGGGCTGTTCATGCGGCCTCCGCGGAGAGAAGACCGAGCTCAACAAGATTGCCATCGATGTCGGCAATTGCTGCCGCATCGAGATCAGGGGTAGGTGCACGCACGCCAACGCCGTCGATGACGCCGCGACGGGCCAGCACATGTTTGGTCAATCGCATACGATAAACCGCCTGCAAGACCAGTAGCGGCAGGGTGCGGACATATATCGCGCGCGCTTCGTCGCGTTTGCCGGCAACCAGCGCACGATCAATCGCCACATGTTCTCCGGCAATTTCAAGAGCGGGCATGGCAGCGGTTGCGCCGCGGGCATATTCATCCAAAATGTAACGTGCACCGCCGCCGCCGATCACGCCCTTCAGGCTGGCAGGGGCATTCGCGATGATGTGGCTGATTGCCGGGCCGGCAGGCAGTGTCTCTTCCTTGACGTAGGCGACACGCGGCAACGCACGAATAATCTCAACAATAGCCTGGGGTGACAGGTCTGAACCGCGTGGTGCAGGCGCATTCTGCAGAATGATTTCGATCTCTGGCAGCGCGTCCAGCACATGGCCAAGAAATTCGATCAATGCTGGGGCATCGGTGCCTACCGATTTCGGCGGCTGTACCATCAAATGGCGGATACCGTGGCGGGCGGCCACGCGTCCGTGCTCTACCACTTCGCGCCAATCAGCAGCGCTGGCGCCAGCCACTACAGGGATCCGCCCTGCGGCTTCCTTAACAACCACGGCTAGAAGCTCAGCACGTTCGTCAGCGCTGAGGTTCTCTACCTCGCTGGCAAAGCCGGGAAAAACCAGGCCGTCCACACCCTGTTCGAGTGCAAATTGCACTAGTCGTGACATGCCTGCCTTATCAACCTCGCCGCTCTTCAAAAACGGTGTTGGCAGAACGGGCAGTATGCCCCTCAGACCAGTCGCCATTTTTTCACCTCCCAATGAAGTCTCACATATTGATACTTTGAATTCACTAATTGACACTACATGCGCAAAACTCTTATGACAAGCCCTCAGATGAAAATGAGCGAGGAGGCTCACGACATGGCAGAACAAACCGCATCGATCATCGTCGATTGGGGAACCACATCACTGAGAGCTGCGCTGGTGGACGAAAATGGTGCAGAACTAGACCAGTTGGAAACCGCACAGGGCATCTCGTCTCTTCAGAAGGGTGAACATGAAGCTGCATTGATGGGGGCTCTGGCGCCCTGGTTCTCGACCCATGGTGCGATCCCGGTGGCTGCGCTCGGTATGGTCACCAGCCGCAACGGCTGGGTGGAAATTCCCTACGTGCCCTGCCCGGCAGGACCTGCAGACCTGGCCGCCGGCAGCACAAGACGACAGTTGCCGAATGGGTCGGACCTGGTTTTCCTGCCAGGATTGACTGACCCGGCCCGCCGTCCATTTCCCGATGTGATGCGCGGGGAAGAGACGCAAATCGTTGGGCATGGGCTAGGTGCTGATGCAACCATCATCATTCCGGGCACTCACAGCAAATGGGCAAGCGTCAAGGCAGGTAAGATTGCCGGTTTTCAAACCTTTGTAACTGGTGAGGTCTTCGCGCTGTTGATCAACCATTCCTTCATTGCCCGAGGTGCCACCCAGCCGCCCATTGATGATCCGGCCGCTTTTGACCAAGGCCTTGAGGAGGCGAAAAACTCGCGCGCCATGCTCTCACTGCTATTTTCGTCGCGAACGGGCGGATTGGCCGGCAAACTGTCACCTGATCAGTTGCGATCCTACGTTCATGGCATGGTCATTGGTCAGGAATTCCGGCAGGCCTGCGATGCGGGCTGGTATTCGCCGGGCGACAAGGCGACCATTGTCGGCAATGACGGATTGAACGACCTCTATCTGGCCGCAGCCAGAAAATTCGATCTGGAAATTGACCTCGGCGCAGATGACGTTCTTGTTCGCGGGGCGTTGAGTGTTCTCAAACATTCACTTTCGTAGACCTGCAACAGTCCGGGAGACACCCAATGTATGAATTTCCGGCCAGTATTGGCACAGGCCGTCACGAAAACGATATCATCACAACGCTGGCTCGGCTGGAACGCGTCGGCCTGCCTGATGATCCGATTGCCTTTTACGGTTCGTCCTCGTTTCGGATCTGGAGTTCGATCACCGAAGACCTCGGCTCACTGGATGTCGTCAATCTGGGGTTCGGTGGTGGAACATATCTTTCCGGCATCCATTACATGGACCAGCTTCTGACGCCTCTGAAGCCACGCCGGATCGCCCTGTATTTTGGCGAAAATGACATCGCCAGCGATGGCCTGACAGCCCAGACAACTCTTGGCCATTTAAAGACATTGCGAGAGGCTATTTTAAAGACTTTGCCGGAGGCCAAGGTTTTTGTTTTTGCCATCAAACACAGTCCGGCCCGCTGGATTTATCGCGATGAGTTTGAGCTGTTCAACCAGCTGGCCCGTGATTGGTGTGAAACGGATGGCAATGCCAGCTGGCTAGATCCAAGCGTCGGCCTAATTGGCGAAAACAGGTTGCCGATGTTTCGCTACTACCTTCCCGATCTCGTTCACATGAATGCTGCCGGTTACGCCGTTTGGTCGACATTTCTCAGGGAAACGTCGGGTCTGCTGGGCTGACACGAACAGGCGCTGCCCACCGCAAGCGGTCGGCAGGTGGGTAACTGCAAGTATGCCGCGAGGCATGCTTGCTTTGCCCTTAAACTCGCGCCACTATTCGTGCCAGCAGCCACCGCGCGTGTGCCATGCATGACCGAAAATCTGACTGAAGGTAATTTAATGAGCTTGCTTGCGCCAACGCTTTCAGAACTTCTTGATGAACAGGAAAAACTGCAGCTTCCACATTTTGACTACGACGTTGCCTGGCAACTTGGCGCAAAAATTCGCGAGCGCGCAGTCGCTGCCAGCTTGCCCATCGCAATCGAGGTTCGGCATGGCAACGACGTGGTGTTTGCATGTCTTCTGCCGGGCGCAACCATCGATAATTTCAATTGGGCACGCCGTAAGTGTGCGGTTGTCCACCGGTTTCAAAAAAGCTCTCTCTACATGCGGATATTGGCTGAAGAGAAGGGCTACAACCTCAATGAACGGTTCGCATTGCCGGTTCTGGACTTCGCACCTTCTGGCGGCGCGGTTCCGCTTTTTCTAAAAGGCGGCCTGTTCGTCGGGTCTGTCGCGGTAAGCGGCCTGCCGGATGTGGAGGATCATAGGCTGGCGACGGAATGTATCGCTGAGCTTTTATAGGCTGCACAATTTGCCGCGCAAATAGGCTGCTGGACTTGAAACTCAAGTCCAGGCGTAGCGGACAATGTGGAAGAATACTGGCGCTGCAAACACCAGGCTGTCTGCCCGGTCCAGCATGCCGCCGTGGCCTTCGATCATATGGCCCCAGTCCTTGACTCCGCGATCCCGCTTGATGGCGGAGGCAACAAGGCCACCGAAAAAGCCCATGACGCAGGAAAGTGCGGCGAGGAATCCGGCTTCCAGTGGTGAAAACGGGGTGAGCCAGAACAGCCCTGCCCCCATTAGAGATGCGCTGGCGATGCCGCCAATCAGCCCTTCCCAGGTTTTGGATGGCGAGATGCTCGGCGCCACCTTGTGACGACCAAACAGTTTGCCAAAGATATATTGCAACACATCACTGCCTTGCACAGTGGCAATCAGAAAGGCGATGAGCAGCAGCCCACGCCCTTCATTGCCGGGAATGGGTAGCGTGACCAGCGCCGGGACATGGCTGAGGCAATAGACCGACAGCATCACACCCCATTGCTGTTCGCTGACCCGCTCGAGAAAACGGGACGTGTCGCCGCGCATCGCCGTAATCGCTGGCATGGCAAGGAAGCAGTAGACCGGAATGAAGATCGAATAGAGCCCGTACCAGTCGATCCAGATCAGATAATATTGCGTAGGCACAATGATCAGGAACATGCCAAGCAATGTCCAACGGTCGGCGTGGCGCGTCTTGGTCAGCGTTACATATTCCCGCAGCGATGCGAAAGAAACGAAAGCAAAAAGCAAAAGCACCCCGCGTGTCCCAAACAGAAACGCGAAGCTGATGCCGGCGACCATGATCCACCACGCCTTGATACGTGCATTGAGATTGTCCAGTGTCGATGGCAGCGGTTTGGGGCTGCGCCAGGACAACACACCGGCAATGACGCTCGCTGTGACGAGCACCCCGATCAGACCGAGAAAAAGGCGAGTGGTGTCGTCGCTCATCCGTTATTTCCATCTTTTCGCGGGGCAAGCGATAGAAGTGCCTGCCGGGCGCGCTCGATAAATTCTTTGCGGTCTTCGCCCTCTTTGAGCGTCACCGGCGCACCAAAAACCGTGCGGCAGAGCAGCGGGACGGGAAGGAGAGCCCCCTTGGGTAAAACGCGGGACATGTTTTCAATCCAACAGGGAACCAGTTCGACACCCGGGCGGGCGACAGTGAGATTGTAAAGGCCGGACCGAAACCGCAGCAAGGGTTCCTCTGTCATATTGCGCGTGCCCTCGGGGAAAATAATCAGTGATTCACCGGCGTCGAGCGCATCCAGCATGACCTGCATCGGGTCAGCCGTTCGTTCTACCCAGTTGCGCTCGACAAGCACCGTCCGCAGCAGGCGGCGGGAAATGAAACGGCGCACATGTCCTGCGCTCCAATAATCGGCACCGGCCACCGCCGCTGTCCGGCTACGCTCGGATGGCGTCAGGCACGTTGCGACGAGAATGAAATCGCCATGGCTTGCGTGATTGGCAAAATAGATGCGCTGACCACCATTCGGTGCCGATCCGGCCCAGATAGGCCGCACCCCGGTTACCGCCCGCGCAAGCACAGCGAGCACCGAGCCGGAGACGATCTGAAGGAGAGAAGCACCGCCGCTCATGTCGCAACACCATCGACCGCATCAAGCAGAAGAATGCCATAGAGCAAAATCGCAATGGCAAGGGTCGACCATTGTAGCAGAATGAGGCGACGGCATCCGGTAAACCGTTGCAATAGCGGTGCTGGAACTGCGGGTTTCGCCCGAAGTCTCATACGGGCCAAAAAGTCATCAATTGCGGCGAGTGCTTCCTCTTCACTCTCATGAGATGCGGCCAGATGAAAGAGACGAGCGTCGAACAGCAGATGGACGGCCAGCGCGATCGACGCAAGGCAGAAAACCAACAGCAGCCACCATCCAAGGGCTGCGGTAAAACCATGTGCCCCTGCCGTGGCCGGTGCGACGGCGACCAGCAAAAGTGCGATCAGACCACTGCTGGTGCCATTACGCCGCAACCGCCGGGCCATGCGCGTCGTGGCCGTTTTCCAGTCACTCATCTTGCCGCCTCATCGATTGCCGCATAGGTCGCCTGTTTCAAATGAACCGGCCGACCAAGCGTCATCAGGTGGTCTGCCGCCGTTTTGGCATTTGTCGCGCGGCCTGACCGTACGAGCCAACACGCGACGACGGCAGCACTGCGCTGAAAACCGAGCGCGCAGCAGACGAGCACGGGTCCGTTCCGGCGAGTGTCATCAACGGCCAGCGCTCCGGCACGGATGCTTTCTGGCGTCAGGGCCAGCAGGTCGAGTGATGGAATGGAATGCCAGTTGAGGCCGGGGATACGACGGGCTGGAAATTCTGCGGTCATATCGACAACAGATGAATAGGCGGCGAGCTCTTTTCGATCAGGAGCACGTCCGAGAAACACTCTATCCGCCACCTCGACCGCAGCCGGTAGCTTGCGTGTCCACCACCAGCGGTTCATCTTTGCTCCGATGCGGTAGGGCCAGAGTAGCCAACGGCTCGCAAGGCTTGTTACTCCGTTGCCATCCTTTTGAAAGACCTGTGATCCCGCACCGGCGTAACCGATGGCCACCAGTGCCAGCGCAACACTCGGCCACAACCACAACAGGCCTGCGCCGGAACTGCGCAGCGAAAGGACTGCGATCAGGAGAAACAATACGGCACCCATCGTATAGGCCAATGCCAGTCGTCTCGCCCTTCGATCACCGGTTAAATGGAAGGCGGCGATTGGCGACGTTTTTTGCGCCGGAAACAGCCAGAGGGCAAACAAACCGAGCAGTGCTCCTGTCGGAATGTCGATAAGATGATGTTGCCAAGTGGTCAGCACCGATATGCCGATCAGCATGCACCAGACATTCCAGATGCCGAGAACTGGTCCCGTCAGACGGGTACGCCAATGATCCCAGATGATCACCAGAAGGGCAATATGTAGCGAGGGTGCCTGATTGAACGGTTTGTCGAAGCCACCCAGAACATCGAACATGAAACCCGGAAAGCCATTAGTTTCAGGCCGGACAAAAATTGCCTGTAGCGGGAATAACAGGAAGCAGACAACTGCTATGATCTGTGCGGTGAGATAACGACGCGCCAAGCGGCCGACTTCGTCCGTTGTGTCGTTGACAAACAGAGAAAGTGCATAAAAAGCGTTGATCGACCAATAGGGTACGATTGACCAGGCAATGAAGGGAATGTGTTTTTCCCAGGCAAATGCCAGGTTCGGCACGTCTGCACGCAGCGATGCCTGCCAGTTCGCAAGGCCGTAGGTGAGATAAAAGAACGGAGCGAGGAAAGCGAGCCACAGGGCTGCCCGTCGCAGAACCGCGCTGCGTGTTCCCTCGGGAACCGATGTAACCCCCTCCTCCATGCCGCCCTCAGATACGTTCGGCCAGCGACACGGTGAAAATGCCCCACTTGTCGATGCGCTGCTCAATCTTGCGGAAACCGGCGGCCGCGACAAGCTGATCCATTTCCTGCTGCGTACGGCGACGCATTATCCACGCTTCGCCACCACGATGAGAGGTCAGCGCCCGCGCAATCATCTCAAGCTGCGGGTGCCAGGGCTGGCCGGTATAAAGCAGCAGCGATCCCGGCTTCAGCGCCTGCGAAAGGCCGCGAAGCGAGGCTTCGATGGCATCATTGTCAGGGAACAACTCGTAGAGGCCGGACACTACGGCAAGTGTCGGCTTCGGTTCAATCGCGGCCAATCCCGCAGTATCGAAGGCATCGGCGCGGTGGAACGAGGCGATATCACTCAGACCACGCTCGGTGATCAGTGCGCCACCCTTTTCGACATTGATCGGTGAGTAGTCCTGCAGGCGGATACTGTCCGGTCGCACATCTGACGCTGCCACCGCATCCAAAATGTAACGTCCGTGACCGGCCGCGATGTCGAGCACGCGCACAGGCTTGCCCTCTGCCTTGAGCCGTGCGAATGCCTTGCCGATCAGCTCCTGCAGATGCACCTTGCGCTGCCGGATACCACGCCAGCCGATGGCATCGAGAAACTGGCGATCGATCAACCGGCCGCCGGGGCCAAGGCCACGTGCATCGTCTTCATAGATGTAATCAAGTGTCGAGCCTGAATCGAAACCGGTGCGCACGCCGGTCTTGATGCCATTTGAAAACAGGCTGCCAAACCGGATCGAGGCGCGTGTCAAAGCCCAGTAGAGGCCACGCGGTGTCGTCAATGCCAGCGGCGTTGCCAATCGGTCGGCTTCATCACGGCTGTAACCAGAGAGATGTGCTTTGCGAAGATCTGCAACAACAGGTGCTTCATTGAAACGTGCCGTGATGAACGCATTGATCTTTTCCAATGCCTTGACCCGGTGCAACTCGCCGAGCGTGTCGTGATAAAAGCCTGGCAGCACATGGCGTTCCTTGATGGTGCCGCCAAGATTTTCAAAAAAACGATGTTGAGGCGCATGCCGCACGACGAAATCATTGCCGGAAATGAGCAGCTGTGTCGGTACGGTAATGGCGCGAGCGTCAGAGACTACCCTGTCGGCCGCTTCGTAAAGCTCCAGAAGAATGTTGGAAGCGATGGGGCGGGTAATCTGCGGATCGCTTTCGAATGATGCAATACGCTCAGGATCATGCGTCAGGAAACGTGCCTTGACGTAGGAATTGACGAAGAAGGTGCCTTTCAGCTTTTGCCAAAGTGCAATGCCTTCCTTTGCAAAGGGAACATAGAGTTTGACGTCGAATGCCGGGGACGCCAGCACCAGTGCGCGGATATTGGGCGCGTAATCATGTACCCAAGTCGCTGCGAGCACCGCACCAACACTCTGCGCGACAACTGCAATCTGATCGATAGCAAAGCCGCCGGTTTCGCAGATATGACGGACGAAACAATCGAGATCGCGTACCGAATGGGCGAAGGATGGCGAGTGACCGCGTTCACCGGGAGAATTTCCGTGACCGCGCGCGTCCCAGGCATAAAAGGCGAAGTCATCAAGACCAAGCTCTTCGGCAAGATGGGCTACTCTGCCGCCATGTTCGTGGCCGCGATGGAGAAGCACGATTGCGCCCTTGGCAGCGCCGGAGCGTGCCGGCCAGTAACGGTAGAAAAGCTCCACGCCGTCATGGCTCGCAAACTCTGATTTGATCATGCCGTGTCACTCCCACTTGACTGAACTGGACTCTATAAGGATGATTTCCGAAATTTCCAGTTGATTTCATCAACTTGCGCCTGCATGTGTGGATGCACTCAATCGGATTCGGGCTTTCATGTCGATCTACAAACTGAAATCTTCGTTTCAGACCATCCTTCGCCCGCTTGTCGGGCGGCTGGCGGCATCAGGAGTAACAGCCAATCAGGTGACCGTGGGTGCGGCAGTTGTTTCCGTTGCAATTGGTGCATTGTTGCTGGTGCAGCCGCTGCCGGGACTGTTTGCACTGGTGCCACTGTGGATGTTTCTGCGCATGGCTTTTAATGCCGTCGACGGCATGCTGGCGCGTGAGCATGGGCAGCAGTCTGCCCTCGGTGGCTACCTCAACGAAATGACAGATGTGGTGTCGGACGCAGCACTGTACATTCCCTTTGCATTGGTCGCACCCTTCTCGCTCCCATGGATTGCGACCATTGTTTTCCTCTCGGTGCTGACGGAATTTGCCGGTGTGCTGGGTGTCGCCCATGGCAAGGGACGAAACTACGAAGGGCCGATGGGAAAAAGCGACCGTGCCCTGTTGTTCGGGGCAATTGGTCTGCTGGTGGCAATGTTCGATACGCTTCCGGACTGGACGTGGCATCTCCAGCCTATGGCCTGTGTGCTGTTGATCTGGACGGTGGTCAACCGGGTGCGGACTGGCCTGCCAGATGGGGATACATCAGATATTTGAGATCGTGGGTGCCGCGAAAACGGCACGCCTGCGCCTTTCCTTAAGCGCGATCAACCACCCGTCAGTCAACAGCGCGGGCTGAGTGACTGACGGCTTTTCGTGACCAGCAAATTCTGTTGCATCACGGGGTGTCACTCGAATTTTTCATGAGCGTCCGCCATGCCTTTGACCCAGTAGCCGGAGGCCTTGGTCCACGTTAGGGCATGTCCGCGCTGTTCAACGAGATAGCGACGCACGTCACGCGTCACTGACGCTTCGGCAGCAACCCACACAAAGGTTTGCCGCGCGATCTCAACCTGTTCAAGCGCCTGAAGCAGCAGGGCCGCCTTGGCGGCATCGCTGAGTGGCCGGTAAACCCAATGGATATCGAGCTTTGCCTTTGAGGTGAAATCTTGCTTTTCGTCAGGTCCGGTAATTGCAATGACCGCAGAAATCCGTTGGCCCGGCAGGGCTTCTTCTATGCGGCGGCCAATTGCCGGAAGCGCCGTTTCGTCGCCAACCAGCAACCAGTTGATGATGTCTGGCGAGACGACCGCAGAGCCCTTGGGGCCGCCAATGGACAAGACGTCACCGATCTTGGCATTCAGTGCCCATTGGGTCGCCGGGCCTGCTTCATGAATGGCAAAATCAATGACGACAGTGCGTGACGACGTATCGTAACGCCTCGGCGTGTAGTCGCGGCGTTCGGTGTCACCGCTTAATGTCGGAATGAAGATTTTGATGTGGTCGTCGGCTCCGAGGCTGACGAAGTCCGAAGCGTCATCGCCCTTCAGCGTGATGCGCAGCATCGCCGGAGTGACATTGTCCTTGGCGATGACGGTGAGATCACGTCGCTTCAGTTCGTGACGAATACGTTCAATTTTCGGAGAAGAAGTAAATACGTCGGTTGTCAAAATGTATCCCTTTCAGAGGCCGACGGATCGATCTGCAGGACACAGCCGCGCAGATCAGAACCGGGAAGCCCGTTTGATCATGCGCGTTGAGTTACGTTAACGCTTACGTGCCAAGGAACATTGGCAGTATTCTGTCTAATTATGGCGGCGAGATGTAATTTGCAAGAGACCGGGTGTCTCCAAATTTGCCTTCTGCCGGCTCTTGATGGACTGGTCGCTACTCTCATACAAATAGGCATCCTTCGAATTTTTCACCGGAAATATAGCCATGGAGAAACCGGCCTTGCACCCGAAGAGTACAAGGCCGGTCTGATTGAGCTTATGATCAGCCGACTGCGAACGGAACGGTCACAAAGCTCTGGTCGCTACCGCGCTGGATGAGCAACAGAACGGCCTTTCTGCCTGTCCTGCCAGCATTTGCCACGGCCATCTTGGCTTCCTGGGCTGTCTTGACCGCATGCTGGTTGACCGAGAGGATCAGGTCGCCTGCCTGCAGGCCAGCTTCCGCTGCCGGCTTGTCAGGTGCGACGCTTGCAACGACGGCACCAGTTTCATGTTCCGGCAGGTTAAGGGCCTGACGGACCTGGTCATTAACATCCGCAAGGCCAATGCCAATGGTGGGAAGCTTTTGTGCTGCAGGGCCACCCTTGTCCTGATCTGTCGAAGCCTGTTGTTGGTCCTGGCTGTTCTGGCCGATCGTCAATTGCAGGTTCTTGCTGGCACCCTGCCGCCATACCGTCAGGTTTTCCTTCGAGCCTGGGGTCATGTCTGCAACCATACGCGATAGGTCGCGTGGGGAAGAAATGGCCTGACCACCAAGGGCTGTGATCACGTCACCGACCTGGACGCCAGCCTTCGCAGCCGGGGTGTCATCGTTGACGCTGGCCACCAGCGCGCCTTCAGACTTTTCGAGCCCAATTGCATTGGCAATATCGGCAGAGACCGGTTGGATCTGTACGCCGATAAAGCCGTGCTCAATAGAGCCGTCCTTCATCAGCTTTGCCACGACCCGCTGGGCCTGATCGGAAGGGATGGCGAAACCGACGCCGACACTACCGCCGTTCGGTGAATAGATCGCCGTGTTGACGCCGACGACACTGCCGTCGCTATTCACAAGAGGACCACCAGAGTTACCGTGGTTGATTGGTGCATCGATCTGGATGAAGTCGTCATAAGGGCCAGAATGCAGGTCACGACCGCGTGCCGAGACGATACCCGCAGTGACCGTCGTGCCGATGCCGAACGGATTACCGATCGCTAAGATCTGATCCCCAAGCTTCAATTTGTCGGAATCACCCCATGACACGGTGGCGAGTGGCGTCTTAGCCTCGATCTTCAGGACCGCAAGGTCCGACTTTGGATCAGCCCCGATCAACTTTGCTGGCAGTTCCGTACCATCATCGAGAGTGACCTTGATGTCGATGGCATTGTCGATCACGTGGTTATTGGTGACGATGTAGCCATCCGATGAGATGACAAAGCCTGAGCCCAGAGCCTGAGAACGCTGCGACTGACGCTGCTGTGGCATTGGCATGCCGCGCTGCCCGAAGAACTGCTTGAATTGATCGTTGAAGGGCGAGTTTTCACCAAAAGGTGAGGTTTCGTCCGAAGCGACGGATTCGGTCTTCATCGTTGTGGTGACGGTAACGACGGCAGGCTTGTCTGCAGAAACGATGGAGGCAAAAGAGCCTGCCGGTGCAACGATACCGCTGACTGCCGGGGCGGAGGACGGTGCTGCGAAAGCAGTATTGTTGCCGAGGATGACCGGTGTTGCCAATGGCACCGCGATAATGGCGGCCCCGAGCAGGGCGAGGACGCGATTTCTGTGAAGGATATGCGACATGATCATTCTCACTCTCTTTTAACACCGGGACAGGCAATGGATTCCGTCGCCAGGGCGGCGGGCGCTGGCGGGTTCGGGTCGTGTCGCGGTACGGTTTCAACTGAAGGTCTTGGGCGCCTAATCGCAAACGCGGGCCCGGTACATGTCGCCCCAGGCGTCCTGTCGCCAAGCAACATGGCAGGCGGGATAATGTGAGGCATATATTGGCGCACCATAGGGGCCGGGAGGAGGTCCATATGGCACTGCTGCGTAGGCTGGTGGGCCATAACCCGACGCGTGATGGCCGTTGGCAAGCAACGCCCCACCAATCACAGCGCCCGCGATACCCGCAACGAGACCGCGGCCAAAATTATTGCGTGCTTCGGCCTGGGAGGCGGTGGCGAACGCTGAACCAGCAATCGTCAAGGCGACCAGTCCGGTGGTGACGAATGTGTGTAAACTAGTCGTCATGGTCCTGATCCTTTTCGAATGGTCGACGCCTTGTTTCGCGACCATGGGATAGACATTAGACGAGTGCGGATTACCGTTGGATATCCGTTGGATTAAAGGTTGGTAAGTTTCGTCTGAAATTACAGTCTGCTTGAAATGACTTATGTGATCAGGCGGGTACCGGTTTTAAAGGTTGTTGGGTTCAGGCGCCTTGTTTTGCTGATTACGGTCACCGTCCCGGGTTTGCTCCAGCCGAGATTAAAAGATCAGTTCTTGGCGGATGACGAGAACTGCGTCCACACCGTCTCAGGTATCGTATCGGACAATCCGGCAATCGCCGCGCGAATACGGGATGGGCGTGCGCTTCCCAAAATCGCAGACGTCACAAGCTCGTCTCTCAACGGAAACTGCGTCGCAGCGGACGCAATGTCCACGCCTGCTGTTGTGGCAACCTCGCGCGCGCGATTTGCGATGAAATCGATCTCGTCCATATTCCCAGTGGGTCTAACGAGAGTGCCAGAGTTGAAGAGGCTGCCGACGATCAGTGGTGTGGCAGATTGTCTGCACATTCCCAGAACGCGCGTGCCGACTGTGCGATCAAGGAGTGTATAGCGGCCGTTGATCAACAGACAGTCGAGCTTCACTCTCTGCATGATATCAATGCATGCCCCAACATCACTGACACCCAACCCAAATGCCGCGATGTCACCGCTGGATCGCAACTCCTCCATGGCCCTAATGCCGCTGTCGAGAAATTTTGGGAAATGCCTGCGGTATTCGAGCAAACCCAGCGTTTGCGGATCGAGGTCGTCGACAAGCAGCAGATCGATCTTGGCGAGGCCGAGCCGGGCCAGACTGAACTCGTAGGACCGCATGATGCCGTCATAACTATAGTCGAACGTGATCTCGAAGGGCATAGAGCCTGTCGCAGCAGACTTGGCGGGTTTTAGAAGTTTGCCGACCTTGGTGGACAGCACATAGTCATCGGGGCGGATGTCGCGAAGGAAGTCACCGACAATACGCTCTGATATGCCAACGCCGTAACCGGGAGCGGTATCAAAATAGCGGATCCCCGCCTCCCAGGCGGCTGTCAGCGCTTCCGTGGCCTCCGCTCGATTGACACTTCTATACATGCCGCCGATAGCGGCACAGCCATAACCCAGTTCACTGAGTTCCAGGGATGTGTTACCAAGTCGGCGTTTGCGGATGATATAGGGCATTCAATCAATCAGGTGGGTA
Organism: Agrobacterium sp. AGB01; assembly: GCF_014851585.1. Taxonomy (GTDB): domain Bacteria; phylum Pseudomonadota; class Alphaproteobacteria; order Rhizobiales; family Rhizobiaceae; genus Agrobacterium. The sequence continues at coordinate 170,827 of NZ_JACVAB010000007.1, read as the reverse complement.
GACGTAAGTTGATAGGATTTGGACATGTTATCAGCAGATTCGTCAACGAACTTCGACGTGATCATGTTGCGTGTATTTCGGGTTCTTCAGTTACGACCGATAGCGATTCCATTGATTGGACTGTTTCACACGTAATTTTCAGGTTTGGGGACCTTACTGGTGACGTGATTCCGTCAGGGTGACGGGTCGGATTCCATTTTTTACCGGTCAACCATGACAATAACTGCAAAAACTGCAAAATTCGTCCGATTCTTTGAAAAAAATGCCAAAAGAAAGCTGTTATCGATCTTGGAATCGCCGCGAAAATGAGTATGGTGGCGCACGATTTTCGATTTTTAGCTCAAGAGGGGCAAATGCAAGTATTAGTGCGCGACAATAATGTCGATCAGGCGCTTCGAGTTCTCAAGAAGAAACTGCAGCGTGAAGGCATTTTCCGCGAAATGCGTCTGCGTGAAGCTTTTGAAAAGCCATCTATCAAGAAGGCTCGTGAAAAGGCTGAAGCTGTAAGCCGTCAGCGTAAGCTCGCTCGCAAGCAGCTGCAGCGCGAAGGCCTTCTGCCTTCGAAGCCAAAGAAGACCAGATAATTACTGCGACACGTCGTGGTATCGATTGGATTGACGGGCTGTGAAAACAGCCCGTCTTTTCGTCGTGGCCTTCGATATGTGATCTTTCGATTAATATCAGTTGTTCCGGCACGCTGAGTGACGGGAGCTGTTTTCTAAAGACGGTATTTCTGTCTGCAAAATTCGCCAGATATTCTAACTGCATCCATTCGTTCGGATCGCTGGGTGGATATTGGTTGCCTGCTTCTGTGGTGACGCAAGCGAGCAATCACTGTAGCTTGTGATGCGATTCTCCACATCTAACAGCAGTCCTATGGAAACCTCCCTTTATCTGCCAGTAAAAGACTTTCTCGAACAGGCAGGCTACGCCGTGAAAGGCGAAATTGGTGGCTGCGATCTCGTTGGCCTCAGCGATAGTGATCCGACCATCGTCGTGGTTTGTGAGCTGAAACTTTCCTTCAATCTTGAACTTATCTTACAGGCCGTTGACCGCGCCGCGGTTTCTGACGAGGTGTGGATTGCGGCTCGGATTTCAGCCAAAGGCAGAGGGCGCGAAGCGGACAAACGTTACAGAGATCTTTGCCGCAGGCTTGGGATTGGCATGCTAGGTGTTTCCGATGCGGGCGATGTCAGCGTTATCGTCGGCTCGGTTACCCCGATGCCGCGCACCAATCCGAAAAGACGCTCCCGGTTGATGCGCGAACACCGCAACAGGCGGGGTGATCCTGCACTCGGCGGCAGCACACGCCAACCTGTCATGACAGCCTATCGCCAGCAGGCACTCGGTTGCGCGGCCGCTCTGGCTGCAGGACCGTTGCGTGTTCGTGATGTCACGACATCTGTGCCGGACGCAGGAAAGATATTGCTTTCAAATGTTTATGGCTGGTTTGAGCGGCTGGAACGAGGGATTTACGGTCTGACAGGTGCTGGCCGCGAAGCGCTCATACGCTGGCCGCAGAAAATCCCCGACAAGCAATAGAACGCCTCGCTGTGCTGAATACGACGAGATAGGCACCGCACGGGTCAGCGGAATTTTGTGTGGGGTGGTTAGATTCCCGACCCGTCAACCTCCAGCTCTTGTGTGTCTTTTCCTTTCCACGGAGAGGGCAAGCTCATGCGGTCTGGGTCGGCCGACGGGATCGGCATCCAACACTTCAACTCGGGTTCGGCATATTCGATGATGCGGCCGGGAGCGGAATCAGAAGAGCGCCAGGCTTCGCCTCCGAACTGATCGCCATTTGACCAATAGGCGAGATCAACTGCACCTGGCCCCTGTTCCGTGGGGCGGATGGTAACGAGAATGCGACTGCCGTCTCTCGGAGCGTTTCGCATATGTCGCCAGCGGTCTGGTTCTTCCATGTGTTACCTCCTGTTTTATAAGGTCGAAGTTTCACCTCGCGATCGAAAACGGTCAATGCAAATTTTCTGACTTGCTCAGCGTATACTGCGGCGGAACGCTGCTTCGGTTGGGGTGTTCAACCGATCGCAAGCGTGCCAGAATTAAACAACGCTACGCCGCTTTAGGCGACCTTGATGATCAGCTTTCCAAAATTGCCACCGGTCAGCATTGCGGTGAAGGCGTCTGGTGCATTTTCGAGACCGTCAACAATATCTTCGCGATACCGTATCTCGCCTGCGGCAACGCGCGGACCGACCTCAGCAAGAAATTCGTCAAAATGATCTGCTGCAAATTCGGTCTGAATGAAACCACGCACGAGCAGGCTTTGCCGCAGAATTGCAGACATGGTCGCCGGCAACCGGTCATTATCGGATGTTGAAGCGCCATTATAATGGGCGACAAGTCCGCACACCGGAACTCGTCCAAACTTGTTGAGCCGTGGCAGGACGGCATCCCAGACATGTCCGCCGACATTTTCGAAATAGACATCGATACCGTCGGGTGTCGCCGCCTCCAATCGAGAGACAAGGTCATCGGAGCGGTGATCAATGACCGCGTCGAAGTGAAGCTCATCCTTCACATAGGTGCATTTTTCTGAACCACCGGCGATGCCAATCGCCCTTGCACCCCAGAGTTTTGCGAGCTGTCCAACCATTGAGCCGACAGGGCCGGACGCCGCGGCGACTGCAACGGTCTCGCCCGCTTTCGGCTGGCCGATAAATTTCAGGCCGCTCCATGCAGTGAAACCCGGCATGCCAAGTGCACCGACCGCGGTCGTCAGCGGTGCACCATGTGTCTCGACCCTTCGTAGAGCATTGCCAGCCACGACCGCGTGGGTTCGCCAGCCGGTTCGACCTCGCACAATATCGCCCGGCGCGAAATTGCTGCTTCGTGATTTCAGGACCTCACAAATGGTTTCGCCTTCCATGATGCCATCAATGGGGACCGGCGCAGCATAGGATTTCGCATCACTCATGCGGCCCCTCATGTAGGGGTCAAGCGACAGAAACAGCACCCGTACTGTAACCTCACCTTCCTCTGCCTGCGGTAAGTCGACTTCCTCAAGCCGGAAATTTTGTGGTTTCGGCGTACCCACTGGTCGGCTGGCAAGAACGATCTGCTGAGATTTCATGAGGTGTTCCTCCGGAGAAATGTCCTGCTGAAAGCGGCAACAATATATCGGTGTGCGGCTTCCGCAATGCTTAATAGCTGATGGAGCGCCCGTGAGCGGGCTTGCTTTACGGCAGGACTAACGGACATCAAGGGCTATCGTTCCATGCCGTCCGCGAGAGAAGTGGTGACGGCTTATCGCTCACGGTGGTTTGGATGTCGGGGATCATCGTGCGGTTTTACCAGAAAACGACGCGCAACTTCCCGGTAGCCATTATAGACCAGTCCACCATTGAGATTGACTAGAAACTCTCTGTGCCGACGATATAAACGGGGAATCTGGTACCAGGGAATACCCGGCCGTTTGTGATGCAGAACGTGGAGGTTGTTGTAGAGGAACAGCAGACCCAACAGTGGGCTGTTTTCGACAATTGCCGTGCGCTCATCATGGTGATCGGCAAAGCGGTGCTCAGCGAAAGACCGTAATCTGCTGAGTGCTGCTCCAAAATAAACAAACCCGAGTAGATAGATCCAAAGCGGCATTTGGCAGACTAGGACCACCCATGTCAGCACCACGGCGACACCCAGGCTATGCCTTCCCCAGATAAATGCTCTGCGCCGGTCTCCGGCACGAATGAGCAAAAACTCCTGAAACAGAAAACTCAGGATCATCACGGCAGGACCAATGGTGAGGCGTCCCAGAAGCGTCATATTGAGATTTGACAGCAATTTGCCAAAGGCTCCCATGCGTTCCCACGCTGCCTGCGTATGATAGGAGGATTCCGGATCCTCAATCGGATCCGTCAGATGCTCGTCGCGGTGGTGGAGCAGATGGCCTTCTTTGTAGATAGCATAAGGCAACCACAGGGAAATCGGAGGCCAACCAATGGCATCATTGATTGCCTGTAGCCGTGTTGGATGTCCATGCATGACTTCGTGCTGCAAGGATCCCTGCCATGCCACCAGCCAACCGCCCAGCGCGATGACGAGAAGCAGAGGCAGCGATTGCCAGAACAATGTCAGGCCGATGAACCCGCCGTAGATGACGATTGCTAAAACAACCGTCTGCCATTCAAGGCGCGCGATCGACGACTGGCTGAGTTGAGACAGGGTGGAATGGCGCAACATGGCGGCTCCGCGCATTGGAAATGCTGTTGGAATTGAGAGCCGAACTATAGGTCGCATAACGTCCGGACGCGCCACATGGCTTTGCGCAACGGAATTGAAAAACGGAAAACTAGTTTGCCGATGATGGTTCGCAGGAGAATATCAATTCTACTAAAACCATAGATTATACGATCTAATCCTGGCCATAGAGGCATATACGGCACAAAGCCGCTTTGGACAGGGGACATCCATGACACTGAATTCAACACGCCGACAGTTTCTCGCGGGCGGCGCCACCATTGCCACTGTGGTCGCTTTCGGAGGTATCAGCCCGGCTTTTGCCAATGCTGACCGCACCAAGATTACCGTCCGCGTGGAAAAGGATCTCGTCAACCTTGATCCCGCCAACCGCTCTGGCCCGATTGACCTCAATGTCATCTGGTCTGTGCAGCAGGGGCTGATTTCCTTCAAACCCGGTTCAACCGAGTGGGAATTGGACGCCGCAGAAGAACTCGAGCAGGTCAGCGACACCGAAATCCGCTTCAAGCTGCGATCCGGCCTCGCCTTTACCGGCGGCTATGGCGATCTGACGGCGGAGGACGTAAAATTCTCCTTCGAACGTTTCATCAAGCCTGATGCAGAAGGCAAATCCGTCACCTATGCCAAGGACTGGTCGGCACTGGATCATGTTGAGGTTACCGGTCCGCTTGAGGGTCGTATCATCCTCAAGAACCCGGCACCGGCACTCTATACCATTGCGCTGGCCGATGGCTCCGGTCGTATCGTGTCCAAAAAGGCATTTGAAGCTCTAGGCAAGGATTTTGCCACCAAGATTGTTGGCAGCGGCCCGTACGTGTTGAAGGAATGGACGCCGCGCGAACAGTTCGTGCTTGAGATCAATCCGGATTACAAGGGACCGATCAAACCACATTTCCAGCAGATTGTCGGCAAGCCGATTGGCGAACAGAAGACGGCTGAAATTGCCTTCCAGTCTGGCGAAATCGACTTCACCGCTATCGACCCGGAGAATGGCAAGGCACTTTCTGCTCTGCCTGACGCAAGCGTCACGGAAATTCCGGCGATCGATTACGTCTGGTTTGGGCCGAACATCGAAAAGGCACCGTTTGACGACATCAGGGTACGCCAGGCCATCCGTTATGCTGTTGATGTCGATGCCATTCTTCAAGGTGCCTATTCCGGCATTTACCCACGTGCCAACGCACTTCTCGCTCCAAGTTTGCTCGGTGCATGGAAAGACGCGCCGGTTTACAAACGTGATCTGGAAAAGGCGCAGGCGCTGCTGGACGAAGCTGGCCATTCCGGTGGCTTCAAGACCAAGCTGACGGTTGAAGCTGGCGCCCGTTACGAGGCAATCGCACAGATCATTCAGGCAAATCTCGCCGATGTCGGGATTGAGGTGGAGATTGAAGCGCTCGAATCTGCGGCCTATTGGGCACTTGGCAAAAACGACGCCAGCAAGGATCTCGAACTCTCGCTGGTCAAGTTCAATGGCAAGTTCGACCCAGGTTTCCAGACGCAGTGGTTTACGTCGGAACAGGTCGGCCAGTGGAACTGGCAACGTTACAAGAACGCCGATTATGACGCCCTGCACCAGAAAGGTGGCGTCACCGTTGATCCGGCAGAGCGGGAAAAGATCTATATCGCGGCGCAGAAACTGCTCGACGAATCCGCGGCCTTTATCTGGATCACTCACAATCTCAATGCCTTTGCCTCACGCAAATGGCTGAAGCCCGGTGTGCTGCCGAACGGCAATAACTGGCTCTATACGGCTTTCACCGACGCGGCGGTCTGAGCCTGTGACGACCAATATCAAATATAGGGAGGCGCTGCGATGAGCAGCGCACCTCTTCAAAGCCATCTGGTTTTCAAGCTGGTGACAGCAGCTCTCGCTGTCGCTGGCTCTGTTGTTTTGTTAATTGCGTTGACACGCCTGATACCCGGCGATCCGACAACCGTCATTCTCGGTCCGCGTGCCACGCCTGAAACCGTAGCAGCATTGAACGCGCGCATTGGCCTCGACAAACCGCTGCAAATGCAGGTGTTGACATTTTTCAGTCGACTGATCGTCGGCGATCTTGGCCAGGATGTCTTTAACGACCGACCAGTTTTGCAACTGGTGGCGGCGGCCCTGCCCAATACGGTTGCCCTCGCCACCTCGGCGATGCTTCTGGCAATTGCCATTGGCGTGCCGCTCGCGCTGATATCTGCCCATCGCCCAGGTGGCCGCATAGACCGGTTGATCGCCTTTGTCAGCGTGGGTTTTATCTCGACACCCAGCTTCGTTGTTTCGGTGTTCCTACTGATGATTTTCTCGGTCAAGCTCGGATGGTTTCCGGTTCTGGGCGCGGGAGAACGTGGGGATACATTGGATCAGCTCTGGCATCTTGTGCTTCCGACACTTGCGCTCGCTGCTGGCTGGGTGGGTTACATTGCCCGCCTGCTCCGTTCCTCGCTGCTGGAAGTGCTGAGTGAAAGCCATATCCGCACGCTACGCGCCTATGGTGTCAGTGAAGCGAAAATCCTGATCAAATACACGCTCAAACCGGCAATTTTGCCAACCATCGCTGTGCTTGGCATGGGATTTGGCGAACTGTTAGGCGGGGCAGTTTTTGCCGAGGTTATCTTCAACAGGCCCGGCCTTGGCTCCCTCATCTACGATTCCATCCGCACCCGCAATTATCCTGTTGTCCAAGGCGGCGTGTTCGTGATCGTTCTGCTCTATGTGCTGACAAATCTTGTTGCGGAGCTATCTCAAACACTCACCGACCCACGCGAACGTTCGCGGCTGGCCCGCAAAAGTGAGCCTTGAGATGACGATGTTTGCTGATCTCTCCCGCCGCCCCGGCGGTACCTTTGCCCTGCTGGCCGTGACATTGCTCTGTCTTTTGGCCATTGCGGCCCCGCTGATTGCACCCTATGCGCCGAACGCCATCGCACCCGCCAACCGCCTGATGGATCCGTCTCTCCAGCATATACTGGGCACCGATCACCTTGGCCGCGATATTTTGAGCCGCCTGATATATGGGGCCCGAATTGCCCTTGGCATCTCGCTTTCGGTGATTGCCATTTCCCTTACCGCCGGGGTGGTGCTTGGAATTGTCGCGGCGCTGTCACCGCGTCCGGTGGACTTATTGATTGTCGGCATTTTCGACGTGGTGACGTCATTCCCCAGCATCATTCTTGCTCTTGCGCTCGTTGCGGTGTTCGGCCCCGGACTTGGCAACGTTGTTTTGCTGGTCAGCATCGTGTTCATTCCGCATTTCGGACGGGTGGCGCGCAGCCAGACGATCACGTTGCGCAACAGCCCTTTCATCGAAGCTGAGAAGGTACTTGGTGCGCAGACATGGCGCATTATCCTGCATCACGTCATTCCCAACATCATCGGCCCCATCTTCGTATTAGCCTGCATGGATATTCCCGTTGTCATCACCATTGAGGCTGGTCTCAGTTTTCTTGGGCTCGGCGTGCGCCCTCCCCTCGCCAGCTGGGGAAATCTGCTCAATGACGGTTACGTCTACCTCGACCAGTCTCCCTGGCTTGCCACCTTCTCAGGCATTTCCCTGATCCTTGCCACGCTTGGTTTTGCGCTTTTGGGTGAAGCGCTGCGCGATACGCTGGATCCGAAGCTCAGGAAAACCCTATGACCGAGGCACTCCTTTCCATCGAAAACCTGCACGTTTCCTATCGAGGCAAAGGACGCAGCGCTCATATTCTCGATGGCGTCAACCTGACCATCAACAGAGGCAAATCGGTCGGCCTTGTCGGAGAAAGTGGCAGCGGCAAGTCGACAATTGCCTTTGCGCTACTTGGCCTTCTCGCCGACAACGCAACAGTCGAGACAGATAGCGCAAGGTTTGATGACAGGATACTGCGGCTTGATCCCAAGGGTACAGCCTCCCTTCGTGGCACTGACATCGCCATGATCTTTCAGGATCCCATGACAGCATTAAACCCGATGTTCACGATCGGCGAACAGCTGGTCGACATACAGCGGCGACGTTTTCCCAAATCGAGCAAACGACAACTCTGGCAGCGTGGCGAAGCGGTGCTGGCCGATGTCGGCGTCCAGGATGCGGCCGGCCGTATGCACCGCTATCCGCATGAGTTCTCCGGCGGCATGCGCCAGCGCGTTGTCATTGCGATGGCCTTGCTGGTGGAGCCGAAACTGCTGATTGCCGATGAACCGACAACAGCGCTCGATGCAACGATTGAGGCACAGGTCGTTGAGGTGCTGCATGAAATGCGGCAGCGAACAAAGGTTTCCATGCTGATCGTCAGCCACAGCATGGGCCTGATCGCCGAATTGTGTGACAGCGTTGTGGTGATGTATGCGGGGACCGTGGTTGAGACCGGCCCGGTGCGCGAGGTGTTGCACAATCCCCGCCACCCTTACACGCAAGCGCTTCTTGCCTGCGAAATCGACCCCAATGCGCCGTTTGATGCGACGCAGGATCTGTCGACCATACCGGGCAATGTTCCCGACCTGACGAACCGGCCTGACGGCTGCATTTTTGCCGCCCGCTGTCCGTCGCGGCAGGTGCAATGTCACCAGAAACCACCACAACGTGAAGTGGACCATGGGCACCATTATGCCTGTTGGCGGGAGGCCGCGTAATGGAGGAGCCTGCACTTGTTCTGAAAGACGCAGTTGTCCGTTATCACAGACTTACCGCTGTAGATGGTGTTTCGCTGGAGTTGCGGCGTGGTGAAACGCTTGGTCTCGTGGGCGAAAGCGGCTGCGGTAAATCTTCCGTTGCACGGTCTATTGTCGGTCTTCAGCCGCTCGCCTCTGGCACGCTTTCGGTCGATGGCGAAACCGTTCGTGCAGGCACCCGTCGTAAGGCTGGCGATGCGCAAAGCCGAATCCAGTTGCTGTTTCAGGACCCGGCGGCTTCACTTTCGCCGCGGCTTACCGTCAAAACGCTTCTCGCCGAACCGTTGAAAATCAGGAATGTTTACACCGCCGAACGTTTTGCAGAGATTGTCGCTCTTGCGGAAAGTCTTGGCCTTGGCCAGCAATTGCTGACGCGTTATCCGCATCAATTGAGCGGTGGACAGGCTCGGCGTGTGGCACTTGTGCGTGCACTGGCGGCCAATCCTTCCATTATCGTCGCGGATGAGCCAACCGCTGGCCTTGATATCTCTGTTCAGGGTGAACTGCTTAATCTGCTGCGTAGCCTGCGAGATCGACTTGGCCTCAGTTACCTGCTGATCTCACACAATCTGAACGTGGTGGGGCGCGTTACGGATCGAGTGGCGGTGATGTATCTTGGACAGATTGTCGAAAGCGGGCCAACCGCCAGCCTGTTTAGAGAGCCAGCTCATCCATACACGCAGGCGCTGCTTTCCGCCAATCTGACGCTTGACCCCAGTCGGCAGCGTGAACGGATTGTTCTAACAGGTGAATTGCCAAACCCCAGTAACCCGCCAAGCGGCTGCCGCTTTCACAAACGCTGTCCCTTGGCTCAGCCGAAATGCGCCGCCGATGCGCCGCCATTACTGGCGGGCACGGGAGCGCGCAGCGTGGCCTGTCATTTCCCGTTGGTTTCTGCGGCGCCGATCCCGCGTCAAGCGATTGCGGGGTAACCTTGAGCTTCAGCGTCTCGATCCAATTTGGCCAAGATTTGATAATCGGCGTCCCCGAGAAACGTGATGCCGCGCAGCGACAGCACGTCACAGATGTCGTCGAGCGCTGGATCGGCAATTGTTTCTGCAAGCGCCCGACGCAGGATCACCAGATCTTTGGCCGAGGTCTCAATCGAGGTGATGAATGGCAGGCCGGGACCCCGCGGTGTTTCGGCGAAGACACGAACACCTGCAAGGCGTTCCGCGTCAAAGCGCAGGGTGTTGCCAAAGGTCACACAATCGATGGAGGCGATATCCGCTTTGCCGCTTGCAACGGCGTCGATGCTGGCACGATGGCCACCGGTTTCAATAACAGAGGAAAAGAAACGCCCGTTTTCGGCATGTGGTGCGATGAAGGCACGGAAGAGATTATAGCCGGAATTGCTTCCGGGTTCATTGATCGCCGCACGGGCACCGCGCAAATCCTCGATGGACTGCGCCGAAGACTGCGCATTGACGATGACAAAGCTGCATTTAATCGGCCCATCACATCCCGGCAGATCGTAATTGGGCGTGGCAACCAGCTGAACCTTGTCCCTGAGATGTTGCACATAGGGGTATCCGCAGGTTTGCCCAAAAATGAGATCCGGGCGAAGCCAGGCTTCGTCATATCGCACCGTGTCATCAAGCACATCAGGCGCATTGAGCCCGAAGTCGCGCAACCGCGCACCGAGCGCCAGCCAGAACTGATGGGTCGCCTGCGCCACCTGTGGCGGGCTGACATACATGGCAAGGCTGGCCAGGGTCATAAAAGCACTCCGATAAACAACATAAAATCTATGTTGAAACTGGTTTGATCTGCAGTGCAATGGTTTCATTTAGGACGGATGATATGAACTTATCCCTGACAAACATTTCCCCCTCAAAGAACCGGCAATCAGATTTTGACTGTGATGTTCTGGTTATCGGCGGTGGTCCGGCCGGTTGCTGGGCGGCACTGGAGGCCGTGGCGACAAACGCCAGTGTGGTGCTTGTCGAGAAGGGATATTGCGGCAGCTCTGGTGCAACGGCATCCGCTGGCACGCAGATCTGGTACGTGAAACCGGACCCGGAAGAGCGCGAGGCTGCCATGGCCAGCCGTGAAGCGATGGGCGGCTATCTTTCAGACCGTGACTGGATGCGACCGGTACTCGACAAGACCTTTGAAAGCGTCAATCGGCTGGCCGACTGGGGTTACCCCTTCCCGCGTGATGAAAGTGGAGAACAACAGCGTATCTCGGTGCAGGGACCGGAATATATGCGGTTGTTACGGCGAAAGGTCAAAAACACTGGCGTCACCATCCTGGATCATCATCCCGCGACACATTTGCTTGTTGATGGCGACAGGGTGACGGGTGCAACCGGTATCGTGCAACAGGGTGGTGGCGAATGGCAGGTGACGGCCGGTGCTGTTGTGCTGGCTGCCGGAGGCTGTGCTTTCATGAGCAAGGCACTTGGATGTGACGTGTTGACCGGTGACGGTTATCTGATGGGGGCAGAGGTTGGTGCCGAATTGTCGGGCATGGAATTCTCATCGGCCTATGCGATATCGCCGGCCTTTGCCTCCATTACCAAGACAGCGCTTTATCGTTTTGCGCAGTTTTACCGTAGGGATGAGAGCCTGATTGAAGGGGCTGGCTCCGCACGCGGCCGCTCGATCATTGCCCGCACGTTGCTGTCGGAGCCTGTATTCGCCCGACTTGATCTGGCTGAAACCGATGAGGTCAGAACGATATTGCGGCAGGCGCAACCGAACTTCTTTGTCCCCTTTGACCGACGTGGCATTGATCCGTTTACCCAGATGTTCGAGGTCAAGCTTCGCCTTGAAGGAACGGTTCGTGGAACAGGTGGGCTGCGGTTGACCGGGCTTGATTGTGCCACCACGGTGCCCGGCCTTTATGCGGCCGGTGACAATGCCACGCGCGAACCGATCTGTGGCGGGTTTACCGGTGGCGGCAGCCATAACGCTGCCTGGGCGATTGCGTCAGGATCCTTTGCCGGTGTCGCGGCCGCCGGTTTCGCAAAAGCCAACGCCAGACCCCATTCTATATCAGATCCACAAGCTGAGAACCTTGCGAGAAATCCGTCACATTATGCGGATCCCACCGCCATTTTGGCCGCGGTGCAAAATGAGGTCTTTCCGCTCGATATCAACTATTTCCGTACCCACGACGTGCTGTCAGCGGCCTTGAAACGGCTGGATAGTCTGTGGGATGACATCAAAACTGCCGTGCCGGTGGATGAAAACGGAACCTTACGGCTGCGCCAGGCGCAGGCGATGACCGCAACGGCGCGCTACATGTACAAGGCCGCAATTTCAAGGACGGAAACGCGTGGCATGCATCGTCGCGATGATTTTCCCAAGCAGGATCCGGCCCAACATCATCGCCTTGTTCTCAGTGGGCTTGATGACATTCTCATTCGTTCCGAACCGGTAGGTTCAGACCTGTTGCCGGAGGTGGCCGAGTAATGATTGAAGTTCTTGATCCGCAAACCTGCACCGATTGCAATCTCTGTGTTCAGGTCTGCCCGACAAATGTTTTTGAGGCGATGCCGGAGGGGCCTCCCCAAATTCTCAGGCAGGATTCCTGCCAGACATGCTTCATGTGCGAACTCTATTGTCCTGTTGATGCTCTCTATGTCGAGCCCGATGCAGAAATGGTCCATGGCCTCACGGTCGAGGATGTTCATGGCAAACAATTGTTTGGCAGTTATCGCAAGGCAATCGGCTGGCACAAGGAAACCCGCCATCGCCGCCACATCGATGATCACTTCAGGTTGCCACAGTGAGTAGGGATGCGCATTAGGCCTCAAGCGCACGTTTGCGTTCGGCCGACAGCATCATCTCCACAAAACGTCGCACCTTTGCCGGTCGAAAGCGGGCGACCGGAAAAACGGCATGCAGGCCGCCAGCTGGCAGGCTCCAATCGGGCAGCAGCCGCACCAGTCTGCCCTGCGCTAAATCTTTGCCCAGCATATAATCAGGAAAAACCGAAACCCCTGCTCCGGCCAGCACACAGGCATAGGCGGCCGGTGTTTTATCCGTACGGATGGCAGACGATACCTCGACCATTTCGGGGGGAAAGCCGTCACGGGAAAACATCCAGCGAAGCGGGTGACGCAGTACTGAATTTTCGATCCACGGCAAATTGGCCGCGTCGGCTGGTGTCTGGAGTGAGGAAAACCGCTCTGCCACGGATGGTGTGGCGACAAGATATTGTTCAAACGCCCCAAGCCGTCGTGACTGATGGCTTGTATCGGTCAGCCAGCCAGCGCGAATGGCAAGATCAAGCTGCTGGGTCGCGGGATCGATAACCGTATCGTCGAAGACCAGGTCGACTTTCATAGTTGGATAACGAGCGAGATAGGCTGTTATGACAGGGGCGACAATCACCGCGCCGTAGTCGAGCGGTGCGGTCAATGTCAGGGTGCCAGAGGGTTCGCTTGTATGGTGGGACATTTCCCCATAAGCGGCCTCGGCCTCTCTCAGAATGACGGCACAGCGGTCGTAGAATATCCGCCCCTCCTCCGTGGTGGCCAGCCGTCGCGTTGTTCGCGACAGAAGCGTAACGCCGAGTTCCTCCTCAAGCCTTGCCACGTGATGGCTGACAACAGCTTTCGCCACGCCCAGACGTTCGCCCGCCGCAGTAAACGAGCCGCTTTCCACCACGGTTGTAAAAAATATCAGACGGTTGAGGTTGAGAAGATCACTCATCATTGTCTCATTCAATCATACAGTCTGTACGAATAACCGATCTTTATTCCCTGTCAAAGTCAATGGATGATGTTGACCATCGAAACGGGATCAAAGACATGCAGCCAGACCGCATCATTTATTTATTCGATCCCCTCTGTGGCTGGTGTTATGGCGCATCGCCAATGCTGACGAGGTTGATGGCGGAAGGAACGTCTATCGAAGCAATCCCGACAGGGTTGTTTTCAGGTTCGGGAGCCCGCCCGCTGGATGAAGCGTTCTCAGCATACGCATGGGCGAATGACCAACGTATCCAGCGGCTTACCGGCCAGGAATTTTCCAGGGATTACCTTGAAAAAGTCCTCCGGAAGCAAGGCTCGATGTTTGATTCAACTGCTACCACAAGAGGTGTCGTGGCGGCGGGCTCGCATACGCCGCAGACACGCTTTTCGGCTCTGCAGACCTTGCAGCACGGCCGGTATGTCAGGGGATTGGACACAAGTGATCAGACCGTCGTCGCAAACCTGTTGGAAGAGGCAGGATTATCTGAGGCTGCCGCCCGTGTTCGCCAGCCAGATGACGGACTTCGATTAGCCGTCGCCGATCTCGTGAAAATCGGCAAGCGGTTGTTCCACCAGTCCAACGCCAACGGCGTTCCTGCGCTCATCATCGAAAAAGGCGAAAGCCGTCGCCTGGTGGATTCGAGCGCCCTTTTTAGCAATTTCCAGAACCTCAAGGCTCATGTCGAAGCCGCCTAACAATTCTACTCAGAGGACATATCCATGTTTACACGACGTAACACGCTCAAGCTCACAGTCGCCGCCGCCAGCCTTGCGGCACTGCCAGTCTCAGTATCAAGGGCATTTGCCACAACTTTGAAATGGACGTTTTTCCAGGCGGATGAGACCGGCTTTCGGCGCACACCCGTTCTTTTGACCGGGGAAAAAGATGCCATCCTGATCGATGGCGGTTTTACCTTGTCAGACGGTAGTGCTCTGGCAGCCGCCATCAAGGCAACAGGAAAAAACCTGTCGACAATTTATGTGAGCTGCAACGATCCTGATTACTATTTCAGCCTGCGGCCGGTCGTTGACATTTTTCCTGATGCGAAGGTCATTGCCCGGAAAGCCACCGTTGACGCTATCAATAGCAATGTCCAGGGCAAGCTGGAGGTTTGGGGTCCACAACTCAAGGAAAATGGCCCGCAAAAGCTGGCGGATGTCGTCATTCCCTCCGTGTCCGACCTCGAAGCACTGGAGCTCGACGGCAACAGAATAGAAATCGTCGAAATTCCCACAATGCATGATCGTCGCTACCTGTGGGTACCATCACTTGAAGCTGTTTTTGGCGGCGTTCTTGTGTCTTCCGGTATTCACGTCTGGGTGGCTGATGAAGGTACTGCTGAAAAGCGTGCGGCATGGATCAAGGCGCTTGATGATCTGATTGCCCGTAACCCGAAGATCGTTATTCCCGGTCACCAGTCCGAGGGTGCACCGCAAGGCGTCGAGGCCATTAAGTTCACACGCGATTACCTCATGGCTTTCGAGGAAGAAGTGTCCAAGGGCAAGGATAGCGCAGAGGTGATTGCCGCTATGCTCAAACGTTATCCGGACCTCAAGGATGCCAGCTCGCTGGAACTGGGTGCCAAGGTTGCCAAGGGCGAGATGAAGTGGGGTTGAAAACGGGGACAGATCGACAACAGATCGAGGCAGAGAAAATGGCGAATGAAACCTCCCCAGGTGTCGGTCACCGTCACCGGGCCGACTAAGGCGCCGTTGTGTTTAACCTGGAAAGAAGCTGACGGCACCACAGTCACGCATGTGGAAGATTTTGAGACCGGCTATGTCTATGCCGCGATAACGCAGCCCGATTTAACGTTTCTCACCCTCAAGGGCAGATGGACAAAAATCATATAGGCGACGGATAGAGTGGCGCGCCGGGCAAATCGGAGCGTCATTCGTCGGCTATACGCCCACAATTTTCGTGTTCGGCAACCGAACCGATCCCGGACACGTGATGTTTCATCGTTCAATATTTGTGAACGAAGTGTCACCCCTCGATTACTATTTCTATCACGTCAATGTGACGTATCAGCCCCGTTGCCCCGCTTGCGTGGCGCAGAACAGTCGGATTAGCGTCGCCGCCATTACAGACCCAATTTTCAGATAGTGATACGGAAAGCCAGTTTTCTACATGCTTCAGACGATGCTCCTCACAATCGTTGCAATTCCTTTCGCACTTGGTGTCGTGGCAAGCCTTTTGGCCCGCAAGGCGAGCGGGGTGGGGCTGGTTCTGGCCAGCGCGCTGATCCCGGTTTTTGCAGCTGTGGTGCTGGTCGGTCTGGACGGACTGCCTGCATTTCCACCTGTAAGGGCGGCGCACAAGCTGCCTTATGTCCTGCTGGTTTTTGGTGTTGTCTTCGCTGTCCTTGCCCCTGTCATCCGCACCCGCTCATGGCTTTTGGCGGGCGTTGCAGCATTGGTTGCTTTGGCTGCGCCTGCCTGGTGGATGGGCAGCGTCATTCTTGCCAATAGCGAACGGAAACTCGTCGTTACGCTGATCCTGATCGCCATCGCCGTTGCCGGTAGTATCTGGGTTGCTTTGCGCACCTCGGATGAAACGCAGGACCGCCAACCGGTTCTGCCGCAGGCTGCATTTGCCACGTCGCTTTCGGCAGCACTGGTTGCTATTTTCGGTGGCTACATGGGCATGGCGATGTTCAACGGTGCGCTGACGGCATTGTTTGGCGGTTACCTTCTCATTGCCTACATCGCCCATTTGCGTGGCAACGGCGGAGCCTTCAGCCTTGCGGGTCCAGGCGGATTTGCCATGTCCTGGACTGCATTTCTTGGCCTGCTGGCAACGGCCATACTTGCTCCGCAAGCGTCTAGTGCTGGCCTCATTGTTGCTGGCCTCACTCTGGTTTTGCTGCCTTTCACCTCGACCCTTGCAAACCGCTTGAAACTTGCCCCGGCACTGCGCCCGCTGGTTTGCGGTTTGGTCGTTGCCGTTCCGGCAATCATCGCAATCCTCATTGCTGGCCTGCAATTCGCCAGCTGACGATCCCCAGCCCCGGGTATCATTCCGATGCCAGTTCATAGGAGAATTTTATGAAATTTATTGCAACAACCGCAGCCCTTTTCGGTCTGCTTGCCGCCGGAACTGCTTTTGCTGCCGACAGCTACGAGATTGATCCGACCCATGCATGGGTCAGCTTCAAGACCAATCATGCTGGCTGGGCAAATGCGCATGGTGTGTTCCGCACCGTGTCCGGTGAAATTTCATTCGACAAGGACGATGTCACGAAAAGCTCGATCGAGCTGAAGATCGATGCTGCCAGCATCGATACCAACCACGAACAGCGTGACACGCACCTCAAAAGCCCGGACTTCCTGAACGTTGAAGAGTTCCCTGACGTCACCTTCAAAAGCACCGCGATTGAAAAGACCGGCGACAAGACTGCAAAGGTTACCGGCGATCTGAGCCTCGCAGGCACGACGAAGCCGGTTACACTTGATGTGACATGGAATTCTGAATCGCCGCTTCCTTGGGATGCAAAGACCATCAAGACAGGTTTTTCTGCAACCGGTGCAATCACCGGCGCTGATTTTGGCATCACCAAGCTGGCAGACTTTGGTCTGGGACCAGACCTGTTATTGGATGTCGATCTGGAAGCGATCAAGAAGTAAGAAAAAAGACGCCGACCCTTTCGGTCGGCGTCATTTTCACGATGAACTCATCCTTCAGCCGATTGACAGCGCATCTTTGAGCGCCACGCCCTGCTTGGGCTGCAAGTCGAGATCGGCCTCGATGTGATCGATATGGTGCAGCATCAGGTCTGCGGCGCGCTTGGCGTCACCGCGTTCGATCAGGTCCAGAATGGCGAAATGTTCGCTATGGCCGCAGCTCGACACACCTGAACGGCCGTAAAGCGCGATGACCAGCGAAGACCGCGCCACCAACTCATCCATAAAACGTTGCAGGATGGCATTGCCAGCAACAGAGGCCAGCATGAGGTGGAAATCACCGGATGCCTTGATTTCCGCCCGCCGTGCTGCTGGGCCGCGCTCATTCATATAGCGCTCTTCCTCAACCAATTGTTCGCGAAAACGAGCGATATCCTGCGGCGTGATCCGTTCTGCGGCGGCGGTAACAATGCCTGGCTCAATCAGCCGGCGGGATGCAAAGATTTGCCGCGCCTCTTCTGGCGTCGGATTGGACACGAAGGCACCACGGTTACGCTCGGTCTTTACAAGGCCTTCGAAGGTCAGCATTTGAAGCGCAGCGCGTGCCACCGTCCGGCTGACATCAAAAAGCGCGCCAACTTCCGCTTCGGACAGTTTTGTTCCCGGCGCGAGCCGCCGATCAATGATGGCATTGCGCAGGGACTCGCGGATCGCCATTGAGCGGTCCTCGACCAATGGACCAGCAGAGGCGGATGTATGTTCAAGCAAGGTCATTGGTTTTGTCCAGCATGACTTCTTGTAGCGCGTTGCGGGGCCACCTGCCTAGTAGGATATTTAGCAATCCATAACTTAGATTGCATACGATTTGACCAAGAGATCGAAAACAATCGATGCAAATTTGCGCAGCCTTAAATGACAAAAACTGTTTGGCGCCAGAATATCGTTGATCTTCAACGGTAAATTGAACTGGCACAGCTCCTGCATCACCAAAAATAATCTCAGGAGAGTGCCTATGAGCAAAGCCGCTGAAATAGACATCGTATCCGTTTCCAAGATCTATGGTGCCACCACGGCCGTCCATGAGATCAGCCTCAAGATCCCCGCTGGCACCTATTGCTGCCTGCTTGGACCCTCAGGTTGCGGCAAGACCTCGACGCTCAGGATGATCGCCGGACACGAGAGCATCTCGACAGGTGATATCCGTCTTGGCAATGCCGTTGTCACTGACCTGCCGCCGGCCAAGCGTGGCACGGCGATGATGTTTCAGTCCTACGCGCTGTTTCCGCATCTCGACCTCGTCGACAACGTCGCCTTCTCCTTGAAGATGAAGGGCGTGGACAAAGACGTGCGGCGCGCCAAGGCGCTCGACATGCTGAAACTGATGCAGCTCGAAGCCTATGCGCCGCGGCGTCCGGCCCAGCTTTCCGGCGGCCAGCAGCAGCGCGTGGCGCTTGCCCGCGCTTTGATCACCGATCCGGAAGCGCTTCTGCTCGATGAGCCGCTTTCAGCCCTCGACCCATTCCTGAAAATCCGTATGCGGGCGGAGCTTAAAAAGCTCCAGACCTCGCTTGGCATCACCTTCGTCCATGTGACGCACAGCCAGGAAGAGGCAATGGCGCTCGCCGATATCATCGTCATCATGAATGATGGTCGCATCGAGCAGGCAGCGCACCCACGCACGGTGTTTGAGCGCCCGGCAACTGCTTTCGTAGCGAAGTTCATGGGCGATCATAATGTGATTTCCGGGCGAGTGATAAAAAGCGCGGGCGATGAGCTGATGATTTCGGTCCCGGCTGGCGGCGATTTTCTGGCGATCGGCGCCGAAGCTGCCGGCCTGAACGACACTGCCGACGTTGCGGTTCGGACCGACCACGTGCGTGTTGCACCTGCGACCGAAAAGGGCCTCGGCTTCACCGGTTCCGTTTCAAACGTCGAATATCGCGGCTCATCGGTGAAACTCACCATCAATGGCTCCGGTGTGGAGGATTTTACCGCGATCCTCAGTGACAAGGACTATTTCGCCAATCCGGTGAAGGTTGGCGACGCGATTCCGCTTTCGTGGGAGCGTGAAGACGCGCTCGTGCTGGGGCGGCTGAAGCACTGAAACTACAACAATAAACCTCAAGAGGAGAACTGGCATGACCGATACAAAAAAAACGGGAATCGAGAAGACGGCCAAGGGTATTTCCCGCCGTTCGCTTTTGAAAACGGCATCGGCTGCGGCCGGCCTCGCAGCCGGTTCGGGCGCGATTACCGGTTTCCCGACCATCTGGGCACAGAACCCGATTACGCTTCGCCAGTTTGGCACTGGCGTGTCAAACCTCAATGCGATTGCCGAGAAGTGCAAGGCCGATCTCGGCATCACGCTCGAGATGACGGCGACGGATTCGGATGCCGCCGCCCAACGTGCAGTCACCCAACCGAAGTCCTATGACGTTGCAGACATAGAATATTGGATCTTGAAGAAGGTCTATGCGGCGGGCGTGATCCAGCCGATGGATACAAAGAAGCTGAAATATTACGACAAGGTCGTTCCCCTGTTCAAAAACGGCAAGTTGACACCCGACAGCGTGATTGCACAGGGCACCGCGCCGCACACGGTCGGGTTCGTTGAAAAGCCGGGCGACAAAACCTTTGCGAAGGAAGAGACCCAGTACTTCACCATGATGCCAACGATCTACAATGCCGATACGCTCGGTATTCGTCCTGACCTGGTTGGCCGCGACATCACCACTTGGGCCGACATCATGGATCCTGAGTTCAAGGGCAAGACCTCGATCCTCAACATCCCGTCGATCGGCATAATGGATGCGGCGATGATCATGGAAGCGCTCGGCAACATCAAATATGCCGACAAGGGCAACATGACCAAGGAAGAGATCGACAAGACAATCGACTTCCTGATCAAGGCCAAGCAGGATGGCCAGTTCCGTGCCTTCTGGAAGTCGTTCGACGAGTCGGTCAACCTGATGGCGTCTGGCGAAGTGATCATCCAGTCCATGTGGTCGCCAGCGGTTGCCGCCGTTCGTTCCAAAGGCATCGACTGCAAATACCAGCCACTGAAGGAAGGCTATCGTTCGTGGGGTGGCGGTCTGGGTCTCGCAGCACATCTTACCGGTGCACAGCTCGACGCGGCTTACGAATATATCAATTGGTACACCTCCGGCTGGGTTGGCGCCTATCTCAACCGTCAGGGTTACTACTCTGCCTGCATGGAAACCGCCAAGGAACACATGTCGGCCGATGAATGGGGCTACTGGATCGAAGGCAAGGCCGCGACCGGCGATATCGTTGCGCCGGATGGCAAGGTCATGGAAAAGGCCGGCGCAGTGCGCGACGGTGGCTCCTTCGAGGAACGCATGGGCCATGTCGCTTGCTGGAACTCGGTGATGGACGAAGACCGTTACATGGTCCGCCGCTGGAACGAGTTTATCGCAGCCTAACAGACAAACAGATCACCCTCCCCCCGCAAGGGGGAGGGCTTAACCCAGCCGCACCGCCAGGCGCGATCGTGACAGGCGAACGCGGCCACGGCTTATTCGCAGTCGTGGAGAAGATGGCCGGTAGGCCTGATGATGTAGCCGACAGCTTCGCCTTTTCGTTGCGGGAAGGTCCAGAGGCCCATAGGGAGAAGCCAAGCAATGGCGACGATCACATCGACGGATACGGAAAATGCCGAGCAGGCTCGCCCAAAAGGCTTTCAGCTGCCGATTGCCGTCATCTCCTACCTACAGGCGGTGCCGCTGACGCTCATTCTTGGTTTCTTTTTGCTGCTACCGATCATCATGATCGCAGTTGTCAGTTTCTGGGATTATGATTTCGCCCAAATGTATCCCGACTTCCTGACGATGAACTATGCTGAAACGCTTGGGTCATGGGTTACCTGGAAGACCTATCTCAACACACTTAAATATGCGGCTCTGGTCTGGCTGATCACGCTTTTCATCGGTTTCTGGGTCGCCTACTTCCTTGCCTTCCACATCCGCACCACATCAATGCAAATGGTACTGTTCCTGATCTGCACCGTGCCGTTTCTGACATCGAATATCATCCGGATGATTTCATGGATCCCGGTTCTTGGACGAAACGGCCTGATCAATTCTACGCTGGTGGGGTCCGGAGTGATTTCCGAACCGGTGGAATGGCTGCTCTATTCCGATTTCGCTGTCGTCTTGGCCATGGTGCATCTCTACACGCTCTTCATGGTGACGCCGATCTTCAACACATTGATGCGCATTGACAAATCGCTGGTAGAGGCAGCGCGTGATGCAGGCGCTTCTTCTTGGCAGATCCTGTCGAACGTCATCATTCCGCTTGCCAAACCCGGCATGGCGATCGGCACGATTTTTGTCGTAACTCTGGTCATGGCCGATTTTTCCACCGTGCAGGTGATGTCTGGCGGACAGAGCGCCTCCGTCGCGCTGATGATGAAGAACCAGATGTCGCTGCTGCAATACCCTGCCGCGGCCGCCAATGCCGTGGTGCTGCTGGTGCTCGTGTTGATGATGGTCGCTGGCATATTGCGGATCGTTGATATCCGGAAGGAGCTTTAAGATGTACCGCGAAAAACGCTCCCGTGAGTTCTACTTTCTCGCCATCTTCTTTGCCGTCTTCGTGCTGTTCCTCTATGGCCCGCTGTCGGCAATCCTGATCCTGTCCTTTCAGGGGCCGAATGGCGGCCTCACCTTCCCGCTCAACGGTGTGTCGCTGCGCTGGTTCGCCAACCTGTTCGAAACCCAGGCGGTGGGTGATTTCGGCGGTTCGTTCCGCCGCTCGGCCATGCTTGGCATCATGGTCATGCTGGTAACGGTTGTTGTGTCGCTGCTGGCAGGACTGGCCTTTCGCCGAAAATTCATCGGCGCGACGGCGCTCTTTTATCTGGCAGTCGCAAGCCTCGTTGTACCCTCGATCATCGTTTCGCTCGGCATCGGCGTGCTGTTCAGCCAGCTCGGCCTGCAGCCGGCATGGTACTCCTCGGCCTTCGGCGCGCACCTGACCTGGACGCTGCCCTTTGGTGTGTTGATCATGTTTGCCGTGTTCAACCGCTTCTCACCTGCTTACGAGGAAGCGGCACGGGATCTCGGCGCATCCTCCTGGCAGACATTCTCGAATGTTGTTTTGCCGATGATCGCTCCGAGCCTGATCGGCGTTGGGCTGTTCGGCTTCACGCTGTCTTATGACGAATTTGCCCGCACGCTGATGACGGCAGGATCGTTCAATACGCTGCCGCTGGAAATCTACGGCATGACCACTAATGTGACGACACCGGTGCTTTATGCGCTTGGCACGGTCACAACAGTCTTCTCCTTCCTGGTGATTGCTGGCACGCTCGGCCTGATCGTCCATCTTAATCGTCGCAGACAGCGGAGTTGATGAGACACCGATGCGCATCCTGATCATCAATCCCAACACAACAGCCAGCATGACCGCAACCATCGCCGACAGTGCGTGCCGTGTTGCAGGGCACCAGACGGAGATCGTCGCCGTTACCTCATCGATGGGGCCGGTTTCCATTGAAGGCTATTATGACGAGGTCTTTGCTGTTCCTGGCCTGTTGAAGGAAATCGCCGCAGGCGAAAAACAGGGTATCGATGCCGTCGTCATCGCCTGTTTCGACGATACTGGTCTTGATGCTGCGCGGGCGCTTGCCAACGTGCCAGTGATCGGAATCTGCGAGGCAGCGGTTTCTGCCACGGCCTTCATTGCCCAGAAATTCACTGTTGTGACGACGATGGAACGATCGCGGCTGCCGCTTGAGCACCTCGTCCAACGCTACGGCATGTCGTCGCGATGTAAGGTAAGAGCCGCAGATATTCCCGTCCTGTCTCTTGAAGACCCGAACTCCAATGCCCGCGACCGGTTGCGCAGCGAGATTGCGCTGGCGCTGAAGGAAGACAGGGCTGAAGCGATTGTGCTCGGCTGCGCCGGCATGGCGGATCTGACCGCTGAGCTGAGGGCCGAATTCGGTGTGCCTGTCGTGGATGGCGTTGCCGCGGCAGTAAAACAGGCGGAATCGCTGGTCACGCTTGGCCTGACGACCGCCAAGCGCGGTGCTTATGCAACACCGATCTCGAAACCCTATCGAGGCATGTTGGAGCCCTTCCAACCTGAGCGGCTGACAGGCTTATGAGTGACGTTGTGATCCGGTCGCTCGATCTGGCGGAGATCGAAATGCTGATTGGCTGGGTGAAGGCCGAAGGCTGGAACCCTGGGCTTGCCGATGCGGCACCATTTCAGGCTGCTGATCCCGAAGGGTTTATCGGCTGTTTTGTCGATGGGCAGATGGCCGCTGGCATATCCGCCATCCGCTATGGTTCTGATTTCGGATTTATCGGTCTTTATATCGCGCATCCTGATTTTCGCGGGCTCGGATACGGGCGGCGCGTTTGGGATGCGGGCATGGCGCATCTGAAAAACCGAACGATCGGTCTTGATGGCGTGCCGGAGCAACTGGCGAGTTATCGATCCATGGGTTTTGTCCCCGACTATGAGACCTTTCGCTGGAGCGGAAAGCTGCAAGGCCGGATCGATCCTGACATCTGCTCACCTGAGGAGATTGATCCGATCAGCCTGATCGCGTTCGACAGTAGGTGTTTTGCAGAGAGCCGGGCGGCTTTTCTGCAAGCGTGGCTGGCGTTGCCGAGACGGACAAAAGTGCTTATCCGCGATGGTGTGATCTGCGGTTATGCTGTTATGCGTCAATGCCATGAGGGTTATAAGATCGGACCGCTTTTCGCCGCAGACACTGGCGCTGCAACGACATTGATTCTTGCGTGTGGCGCCGAGATGGATGGTCAGTTGATCCACGTCGACGTGCCTGCCGATCAGGCCAAATTTTCCGCTGTTTTACAAGAACACGGTTTTCGGCGAGGTTTCCAGACGACGAGGATGTATCGTGGAACACCACCTTTATTCGAAACCGGGTGTGTTTTCGGTGTGACAACACTCGAATTGGGTTGAGGTGGTTATGGAAACAGTACGACGAAGCTTTCTAGTGAGACTGTTGATGCGCAATTTCAAATGGCGTCATTTTTGTCGCTGACAAATCCTCCAGAAACGGAGGTTTTCTGGATGCCGGTGGGCGCATTCACAGCAAAAAAAAGGTGCGCCGAGAACTGCGGTAACGACCCCCGCAGGCAGTTCAAGCGGTGCAATAATACTACGACCGACGAGGTCCGCCACGGCCATGAGGATGGCACCTGTCGCCATGGCAACCGGTCAAGAATATCGTCCAAACCTTTGCATGAAGAGTCGACTACCAGTTAGTGCAAAAGTGGCTTGAGAAACGGTGATGCCAGAAGCGCATCCGTATCAATGAGGTGATGTGCGACATGCCCGTGCGGTTCAATCTTGCCTTGGCTTAACATAGACAACAGAGCGGCCGCATAACCTGTTGCGCCTGATATCAATGCGTTGAACGGGCCAACGTCCTTGTTTGGTGCAAACCGATAGGACTTAGTCCGCTCGGTCGGCAACCTGCCACGATAGCCGCGTGCAGTCACCACAAGAAGCAGAATGTCGTCTTCAATAACCGGTAGGCCATTGTAGAGCAGCGAACGCAGCATATCGCGCCGGTGACGAAGGTTGAGATCATCAAGCATAAAACGAATATAATCGAGATGGCCCGGATAGCGGATGGTCTTAAAGGTCAGGTTTTTCGGTGCGGCATGCGAGAAGATCGACAGCGCCTCTACTCCGCCGGATGTGATGAACTCTTCGTAGCTCACTCCGTCAATACTCAACCGGCCGTAATCTTCCAGGGGTGTCAGCATAACCGGCTGCCCATCCCGGATCGCGGCACTCGGCCGGGTATATTCATCGATCAGCCCGTCAACGTTCCAGATTTGCCCGTAACCGAGACGATTGGTGGGATAACGCGGGATGGCGCCGACACGCATGATGACGTCGGTGACAGGTGAAAATGATTTGAGCAGGCCGCAGGTGACATTGCCAATCAGCCCGGGAGACACGCCACATCCGCTGAAAACTGCCCGGTATTTTGACAAGGGGTCCAGTATCACCTGTGTTTCCGGCCTTGGGCAGGTGAAATCGAGGTAATGAACGCCGGCTCTGGCTGCGGCTTTTGCAACATCTGCGACCGCCGGTTCCGGCACGGCTGCAACGACAACATCCTGCCCTCTCAGATGGGTCTGCAAATCCTCTCCGTGTCGAACAGCTTTGACAGAGGCATCTATCTCCATCTGTTGCAAGCGTGACAGAGCTTCTTCCGAGCGGTCAACGACCTGAATGGAAAATTCGCCACTTTTCGACAGGGTTCGGGCCATGGCGACGCCGATTTCTCCAGCGCCGACGATGCTGACGTTGAGTTTTGTCACAATGTCTGCCCCCTGAAACGCTGGACAAAGCCTTGCAAGCGCGGATTTTTTGGACGCAGAATGACTTCATCTGCCGTTCCGGTTTCAGCAATTACGCCGCCGTCGAGAAACAGCACGCGGCTTGCCACGTCTGCGGCAAAAGCCATTTCATGCGTCACGATTGCCATGGTCATGCCCTTGTCGGCCAGCCCACGAATAACCGCCAGAACCTCGCCGACCAATTCCGGGTCAAGCGCGCTCGTCACTTCGTCAAGCAGCAGGACTTCGGGTTCCATAGCCAGTGCCCGGGCAATTGCCACACGCTGTTTCTGGCCACCCGACAGATGAGCCGGATATGAGGCGTGTTTCTCGGCCAATCCCACCTGCCCGAGCAAATCCATCGCAAGTTCTTCCGCTTCGCGTTTTGGCCGCTTGCAGACGACAATTGGCCCTTCGGTAACGTTTTGCAGCACAGTTTTATGCGGGAATAGATTGAAATGCTGGAAGACCATGCCGACATGACGACGCAAGGTACCGATGCCGACCGCCTCTCCCTTGTCACGAAAACTCTGGCCTACGACTTTCCCGCGAAAGCGAACCGTGCCGCCGGTCGGTGTTTCCATCATGTTGAGACAACGAATGAAGGTTGACTTGCCAGAGCCCGAGGGTCCGATCAGTGCGACGACTTCACCGCGCTTGAGGCTGAGATCCAGCCCCATGAGAACCTCATGTGTGCCATATGCCTTACGAAGCGCTTGCGTTTCGATGACAGGGACATTGTCGTGTGTGTGCTGTGTCATGTTCATGCATCCGTTCCGTTAGTCGCTGACTCTGAGGCGTCGTTCGATCCAGTCTGCAGCCTGGGTAAGCGGCAGGAGCATGGCGATGTAGAGGCCAGCCATTAAAGTGTAGGATTCCAGCGGCCGGTAGGTCTGGCCGTTGACCACCGCTGCCATGTAGGCGAGGTCAGCAACCGAAATCACCGACACCAGCGATGTGTTTTTGAACTGGATGACCGACTGGTTGATAAAGGATGGCAGCACCCTTTTCATCGCTTGCGGCAGGATGATGCGGATCATCGACTGCCACGGGCTCATGCCGATAGCGGATGCCGCTTCGCGCTGTCCCTTGTCGATCGAAACAATGCCGCCGCGGAAGATTTCAGCGTAAAACGCACCGACATAAAGCGACAGCGTCAACATGGCTGCCAGGCTATTGTCGATCGAACCGCCGATCAGCAGTGGAAACGCGTAATAGAACCATAATAGCTGCACCAAGAGCGGCGTACAGCGAAAAATTTCCTGATAGATGCGGGCAATGGCCGAGAAGATTTTCCAGCCGGAAAGCCGCGCCGCACAGGTCACAAAACCGATGATGATGCCAAAAAATATCGAGGCGAATGTATAGACGACAGTGATCCAGAGGCCCCAGAGAAAGAGATCCCAGTACTGCCATACGGAATGGAAGTCCCAGCTGTAATTCATCGCTCACCTCCGGCTGTCACGGCCGCGCATAAAAACGGGCAATACCCGTGCGAGGACCGCAGCTTCTCATCGGTTGGTTTTGTCATTGTTGTTCCCTTGTTTTTTGCGTCAGCCGCCGCAAGGTAACAGCAGCTGACAATTTGATAGTGCTATGTCCGCCACAAGCGAACAATGCAAAGCTGATGGCGCTGCTTATCGCATTTCTTGGAAGGCGACAGACGCACTGGCAAAACGACCGAGAATTCCAATGAGCTTTTCGCGATTCACGTCCGATACAGGTACCATCGGCAGGCGCATTTCTGGTCCCGCCAAATTGGAGAGCGCCAGCGCAGCCTTGACCGGGCCGGGATTGGACTCGATGAACATTCCGTCCGTCAGTTCGGCGATTAGTTCGTGAAGCGCCAGCGCGCGCGCCGTGTCACCCGACTTCCAGGCTTCGACAAGCTGGACCATTTCGCGCGGGGCAACATTGGAGACAACGCTTGTAACGCCGGCGGCACCGAGAGACAGGAACGGAAGGGTCAGGCCATCGTCGCCGGAATGGATGATCAATCCCTCCCCACATGCCGCGCGAAGCTGCGTCACACGCGATGCTGAGCCGCCAGCTTCCTTGATGGCAATGATGTTGTCATGACGGTGCATGAGTTCGGCGCAGGTTTCCGGCGCAATCTCGACACCGCAACGACCCGGAACCGAGTAAAGCATGATCGGCAACGATGTTTCTTCTGCGGCTGCACTGTAGTGAGCCAGAAGTCCGGCCTGCGTCGGTTTGTTGTAGTAGGGCGTAACGATCAGCAACACGTCGGCGCCAGCTTCTTCGGCGCGCTTCACTTTTTCGATCGTTTTCCTGGTGTCATTGGCGCCTGCTCCAGCCATGACAATCGCGCGGCCAGCGGCCAGCTTGACGGTGCGCGCAATCAGCATATCGGCTTCATCGTCACTCAGTGTCGCGGCCTCACCGGTTGTGCCAACAGGCACAAGTCCCGCGACACCGGCTTCGAGCTGGCGCTCAACCAATGCATCGTAGGCGAGCAGATCGACGCTGCCATCCTTGAAAGGGGTAATGAGGGCAGTGAAAACTCCGTTGAAACGGTCATGAATGTTCTGCATGGTCCAAGTTCCTCTCTTTATCTCGTTCAATCGGCCAGACTGTTGGCCAGGCTGTAGCGCCCTGCGAGGTGTTGCCTTGAAACCAGCCACTGCGCGGCGGCCAGCGCGCCTTCCGCGTAAGCCGCCAGTGTTTCGACGCGGTAGCTGAAAACTGTACGGGCCGATCCCATGGTGAAGCGTACTTCGTTGATACCGACTGTTTCACCGATACGATCAATCAGGATGACCGGCTCTGGTGCGGGAAACCCCATGGCAAGGCTCTGTGCTTCAAACAGATCCCGTGCCAGAAGCCGCGACGTGCCGGATGGCTCCGCCTTCTTGCGGGCATGATAGGTTTCGCTGATCGTCACTGTGGCGTCTGGCATGCGGCGGGCAAAATCGATCACTGAACGCCGGAATGATTCAAAACCATGGGCGAAATTCGCGCTGATCATCAACGGTCGGCTGGTGGAAAATGCCGTCAAATGCGCATCATCTTCCGATGTGAAACCAGTGGTGCCGATGACCACTGGAATGCTCTTCGTGCCAAGAAGGTCCTGCATCGCAAGACTTGCCGCAGGAGTGGAAAAGTCGATCATCACATCGCTGCGGGTCTTTATCCAGCGTTCCGCCGGGCGATATTCAATGCTGCCACCGGCAACTGGCGTACCAACCAGCCTCGAGTGCGGCGAAACGAGTGCCGCAACCAGTTCCAGTCCGGGATTGGCAAGGGTGAGCTCAATGAGACGAGTACCAACCCTGCCGGATGCGCCGAGAATAGCAATGCGCATAGCGTTTCTCCTCAGTCGATGACGACTTTTGGTTCCGACATCTCGCGAAGAGCAATGCGAACACCTTCACGGCCAAGTCCGGAGCGCTTTACGCCGCCAAACGGCACGTGTTCCGCCCGGAAGTCTGGTCCTTCATTGACCATGACACCCCCGACAATAAGATCCCTTGAGAAGGTCTTGATCAGCGCATGGTCATTGGTGAAAATGCCCGCCTGCAATCCATAGGCACCGGCATTAACCTCTGCGATCGCTTCAGCCGGGTCGGAAAACGACCGGATTGCAATAACCGGACCGAATGTTTCATCGGCAATGACTGGCGCATCTGCCGTGACATCGGTCAACACGGTCGGGGCAAACACCGTGCCGTCATGGGAACCGCCGGTCAGCAATCTTGCGCCGGATCCGGAAACGCTTGCGGCGATCCGGTCAGCCACATTCATGGCTGCAGCAAGGTCAATGACAGTGCCCATGTCGGTATCTTCATCCGACGGGTTTCCAAACTCCACGGCATCAACGGCTGCCAGCAATTTTTCTGTGAAGGTTTTTTCGATGTCGCGGTGCAGATAGAGCTTTTTGACAGCGGCACAGCTCTGACCGGCAATCTCAAAACGATGTCCGATGGTGGTGGCGACTGCCTTGTCGAGGTCTGCGTCGGGCAGGACAAACAGCGGATCGTTGCCGCCCAATTCCATGAGGCACCGGATCAAACCGCTGGCATTCTTGAGCGCCAGGCCGGCAGCCGGACCGCCGGTGAAGGACAGCAGATCAATCGGTGACATGGCCAATGAAAGAGCCGCCTCAGCTGCACCATGTACAATCTGGAAAAGATCAGCGGGCCATCCGGCCTTCAAGGCAAGTTCACGCAGGCGTGCTGCAGCGAGGGGTGCCTTGGGAGACGGTTTTGCAACGACTGCATTTCCAGCAGCAATTGCCGGACCCAACTTGTGGCAAAGCAGGTTCAGCGGATAGTTGAATGGTGTGATGGCGCCGATCACGCCGACTGGTTCGTAGGTAATGGTTGCAAGACGGTCGGCGCCGCCTTCGACGATAGCGCAGTGCAGTGCTTCACCATCCAGAAATGTTGCCGCATCTCCTGACAGCCGCAGCGTGTTTTGGGCTCTGCGAACCTCGTTACGCGCCTCCCGGATTGTCTTGCCCATTTCATTGGAAATGGTCTTGGCAAGATTTTCCGCGTCGGCGGCGATTTCCAGCGCCAGAGCATTCAGCATTGCGCGGCGGACCGCCGGTGTTGAATGGCGAAACTCGCTCTGGGCTGCCTTGGCACGTGTGATGGCTGCGGCGATCTCGAGAGGTGAACTGACGGCAATTTCACCAACCGGTGTATCGTTGAATGGATTGCGGACGAGGATCACCTTGGCTGTATCAAGTATCAATCGCTGCGCTTGAGTCATCTCGGTAAACCTTTTCAATTGTTATCGTGGGGAGTGGAGTTGGCGCCAGTCAGCGCCGCGATGGAAACCGGACGTAACGGCCAGCGGCGGCCGGTGAGGTCCTGTGCTGTCGCAGCACGGTCGCCCGGGTTGAGTTCAGCCATGAGAGCGGCGGCATTTTCCGCGCAGAAACGGCCCTGACAGGCGCCCATGGCAAACCGGCCATTGTGTTTGACTTCGCGTCCGCTCAGCAGATCTTCGCGGTCACAGAGCTGGCGAAGATCACCGATTGTCTTGCCTTCGCATCGGCAAAGCACGGTTTCATCCTGCAACTGGTTGAAGACCGATGATTGATCGGATGGCGCAAAAAGGGCTGACAGGGTGTCCTGCGCCTTGCGGGCACGATTTATTGTTTTGAAGATGTTCGCCGCCGTCCCTTTGCCCGAAAGTATGGTAACGGCTGCCTGGCCTGCCCGCCTGCCATCTGCGTCGGCTGCAAAGGCGCCCAAAGCTTCGCGGCAGTCACCGGCCCGCAGAACGAACGGACCTGACGGGCTGTCGGTGACCTCTGGCGGCAGCCCAAAATCGTTCGGGCGAATACCATCATGCAGGCCGATGCGATCCGCTTCGATAGTCTGGGATCTGCCATCGTTACGGCGAAGGGTTGCAAGGAGTACAGTTTCATTAGGCTCGATTGCCACCAGGCTTGCGGCACGTATCCACGGAATACGTCGGGCATATATATGCGCAAGATATCCGACCGCCTCACGTAGCAGTGAAAGATGGGGCAGCATTGCAAAAGACGGTCCCACTTGTTGGAGTGGATCACCCGCCTCGACAATGGCAACCGGTGGATTGCCCAACCTGGCCATCTGCGCGGCAACTGCAATCAGCAAGGGACCACTTCCCGCAAGAAGGATATTCCCCTCCGGTGCCCTGCCCGTTTCTTTCATCATCACTTGCAAACCACCGGCGGTGGACACACCGGGAAGATGCCAACCCGGCCTCGGCAAGACTTTTTCGACAGCACCACAGGCAATGATGACACCCCGTGGACGGCGCTGCTCGATGTGTCCGGTGCGCCTGTTGTCCAGCAAAACCACTCCGTCGCCATCCACGCCGAGGAAAACCGAATTGTGGTGCACCGGGATACGGGCTTGCGAAAATCTATTCAGGATCGCCTGCCAACGAGCCCGCATCTGCGCCGTGTGGCATGACCTTTCAACGCCGGCAATCGGTTGGCGGTAGATTGCACCACCGAGAGTGTCGCGTTGTTCAACGAGTTGAACCATGTAACCGGCGCGCGCGACCTCTGTCGCCGCGGCCATGCCGGCAGGCCCACCACCAATCACGAGAACATCTGGTTCAACCATGTCTGTTCTCCATCGGCTCCACCCGCATGCCAACTTTGGCCGGAGTGATGCAGGCTTCCCGGACTGTGCCGTCAATGCGCATGATGCAACATTGGCAGGCGCCGATACCGCAAAAATACCGTGTTTCCTGTCCCAGTGTGTCATGGCCGAAGCTGCGGATGCCGGCTGCGTCCAAGGCTGCAGCGACACTTTCACCCGCACGAAACGGAATATTCTGACCCATCCACTCAAACGTCATTGCGGTCATGCTGCCACTCCACAACTGTTGAAGCGGGCAGGATTAAACGCGGAGATATCAAGATCAGTTTTTTGATCGCAAATCAGTTGCGCGATAGCCTTGCCGGTTACCGGGCCAAGACAAATGCCATCTCCTTCAAAACCTGTTGCGACATAGCCGTTTTCGAGACCCGGAATTCGCCCTACCAGCGGCAGACCATCAATAACAGCGGTGCGAACGCCCGAAAAACTCCGTAACAGCCTGACGCCGGCCAGACCGGGAACGAGATCGACGGCGCTGGACAATATCTGCGTCACCGCATCGATATCGTTGGTTTCGCGGCGGCCGAAATCTTCGCGGGTACCGCCGATCAGAAACTGCCCTGTGGTGAGCGGATCGATAACCAGTCCGAGGCCACGCGATGCTGCTGCCTGCGCACCTTTTTGGCTGCCTTTGCTCAGGAGATAGCGGCCGGACATGATGGCGCCGGGCATTAGGGCATTGAGTGCCGTTGCCCGTTCGGTCACCAGAAGCTGACCCTTTCTTGGTGTCAGCACATCTGACAAACCAAGGAGTTTGGCGGATCCGTTGCCGGCCGCAATAACAACCGCGTCGCCCCTGAGATCACCGCGGTTGGTGGCAATAGAGGCGATGCGGTTGCCGCCCTGTTCAACGCGTATGCCCTCAACCTGGGTATCGCGGTCGACTTTGATTTTTGCGGCACTCAGCAGCCGGTGAACGATCTGATAGCCGATGGCGTGGCCTTCACCATGCACCTCGACAGCCATTTTCGCCTGTCGCGAAAGTGCCGGAAATGAATGGTGCAAGGCCGCGTCACTAAGCGTCTTTACAGTTACCCCGGCGCTTGCAAGTGCTGCCGAATGGGCATCCAACACAGCACATTCATCGTCGGACGCTGCAATGATGAAGGTCGAGCGTCGTTTGAACGCGCCTGCAAACAGGCCCTCATCTGCCAGCTGCCCATAGAGTGCGACACCCTTCATTGCTGCGGTCATCATTGGGCCTGGACGCTTGCTTGCGACCGAGACGGCGCCGTCTGCAGCCCCGGTTGCTTCGGCTGCAGGTGCGGATGCGTCAAGCAGCCTTACCTCTGCGCCACGCCGAGCCAGAAAGTAGGCAGTCGCAGCACCGACGATGCCGGATCCGACGACGATAACGCTGAATGAAGAGCGGGATTGCATAAATTTCTGGCCGACCTTGTTGCTTGTCGCCCGATATTGGCGGAGGCTGGCCTTGTCCGTCGATACAAGATGATGACGTTACTTGGTCACGAAATTTGTATCCGCTAAAAACTCATCACTCTCTAGAAAAGAGGGAGGGGGACCAAAGTCATGGCCAAGATAAGCCTTACACTCATCCAGACATTTTATCAGGTGGCGCGCCTGGGATCGTTTTCCGGTGCGGCACGAGAACTCAACTTGAGTTACCAATCAGCCGCCAATCATGTCCGGCGGCTGGAGCAGATTCTGAAGGGTAAGCTGATCGATTCAGAACAGGGCGCCAAGCGGATTTCGCTCACGCCGCGCGGGCGCGCACTTTATAATCTGTTGCATCCAGAGCTTGATATCATGCTCGAACGGTTGACAAAGCTGATTGAGAACCAACGTTCGTCACTTCGTGTCGGCATGCCACAAGCGATTTTTTATTACCTTTTCACCAACATATTGTCGCGGTTCCGCGAGGTTTTTCCGGAAATCGAGTTCGCGGTGTATGAACGTGACACCGTGCTGGCCGAACTCGTCAAGAACGGTAGTCTAGATGTCTGTATTTCCGAGCGATATTTTGGTGATCCGGTTGTGCCGCAGCGATTGCTTGGCAGTTACAGGCTGAGTTGTGTTTATCCTGAAAGCTGGGGCGAACTTCCTGACCCGCAGGATATACCAAGCTGGGCGGAGGGGCGGCCATTTATAACCTACGAGCCCGGACAGACCCTTCGAAATCTTGCGGTCGATTTTCTGGCGCGAGACGGGGCAATCGTGCAACCTGTTGTGTCCACTTCAGGCAGTTCCAGCGTCAAACGTTGTGTGGCCGAGGGGCTGGGCTTTTCGATTATTCCATCGTGGTGTGTCGGTCCGAAAGATCACACGATCCGCAGTAAAAAACTCACCAATCTGCCAGAGGTGCGCGTCTATTTCGGAACCGCAGGATTTCTGCAGAAACACCCGATGGTACAGCAGTTGTTCGACGACTGTCGCCGCGAGCTTGTCGGGCCGGTGCTCGACCCTCCACGGGCTAGCGAGCTTTCGCTTCCCCCGCTGTGAGCACGACATATAAAAAAGCCGATAAGTACGTCCGCGTCTCTAGCATTGTCCCCTGTCAAATCACGGATAGGCTGGTTCTCGACCGCCTGGCCTCGTGGACTGGACTTTCAGGAGCGGGGTCGCGGACAGTAAAAAATATTCCGGGGAACATAGGAGAACGAGATTATGAAATTATTTTCCAAGCTCTGTGGTGCGGCAGTGATGGCACTGTCACTGTTGGGCGGCACCATTGCCTCAGCTGGGACAATCGATGATATCCGTAGGCGCGGCGTCCTTCGTATCCCGGCTATTCTCAATGAAACGCCCTATTTCAACAAGGACCCCCGCACGGGCGAGTGGCAGGGATTTGTCATCGACATGGCGAATGACATTGCCAAGACGCTCGACGTCAAACTTGAAGTGGTTGAATCCAGCTGGGCGAACGCTATCCTCGATGTACAAAGCGGCAAGGTCGACATGGCTTTTGCGGTTACTGCAACGCCAGTTCGCGCCATGTCGGTGTCGTTCTCTGATCCGACCTATTACAACAGCTTTGTCATCGTTTCCTCAAAAGATGAGCTCAGCGGCAAGACCTGGAATGAGCTGAACGATCCCAAATACACATTTGCGGTGGATCTCGGCTCTGCACAGGACCTGATCACCCAGCAATATCTTCCAAAGGCCAATATTCTGCGTTTCAAGACCCGCGACGAAGCCATTGTTGCTGTTACCACGGGCAAGGCCGAGGGCTTGGTCAACACCATGTTGAACGGGCTCGTGATTTCAAAGAAGGCACCAAACATCGGGTCCGTACAGGTCCCTACTCCGGTATTGTCGACACCGTCGGTGATTGCCCTCAACTACAGTGTGGACGAGCCTTTCAAGACATTCGTGTCCGCTTGGGCAGAATATAACCGCCGTATTGGCAACAATCAGACCTGGATCCTGAAAAGCCTTGAGCCATTCGGCATTACGCTGACAGACATTCCTGATGGCTTCGGCTTTGGCGGCTGATCGTTTTTCTGTCTAACGACTGTCCTTTCCTTCTAAAACGAAGGGAAGGATTTCTGCATTCCGGCCGCAAGCCACACGACATCGTTGATTGCAGCCCAACTCCACCGCGCTAAAAGCGCGATTTTTTGCTTTGCTGGCAGAGTGCTGCCTCGAAAAATATCTGAAACTATAGCGAGAAACGAAAAAGCCTGCCGCGGGAGGAGGTGCGGCAGGCTTTCGAAAGAATTGAATAGCGACTGGGAGGAGGATGCCGCTATTCTGCCAGACGTCCCTTGGGAGGAGGAGTGGGCCGTCTGATGACGAAGCTTTGCGGGAGGAGGTGCATCGCTTCGTTGAGTTAATGAATACGATAAAATGCGTGCCTTCGAAATAGCCAATAGCGCAGTGGAGCTATGCAAAAATAGACGATCACTTTTGGTTCAAAGAAAAGATCAGTCGAAATTTGCGGAAGACTTCCGTTATTAAGGTTCTGTGAACATCACTCATCCAGTAGGACAGGCAGAAAATTTGTGATATCCGGCCGGTTTTACGAATGAGAGGATAAGTACAGTGAGCGAACAGACCGTAGCTGAGGTAACTGACAAGATTTACGCATCGATCCAGTCGGATAATTCTGACATTGACCTGCATATTGCGGACCTCAAACAGGCACTGGCGCGTGAAGGTGCAAAGGAAGCGGTTTTTGATCCGGCAAAATTGGCCCATAACAACCGCTCCGGCCGTAAGCTGATGCAGGCCTATTTCCGCCAACGTGGCGTGACCGTGAAGTTTTCCGCCTGATCTTGATTGTGCGATCGCGATTTACGGCGCACTGCCGTAGATCGCGGCTGCCTCGCTCATCGCGACACCCACCTATCCTGCGTGGGGGATGCGTATTTTCGCAAGCTATTGATTTACCAAGAGCGCTTGATGCATGCCCCCCAAGGCTTGCGAAGCAACTTTCGCGTGCTTAAAAGACGTTTCGTTTCAATTCTGTATAGTAAGAGGACCAACTTCGTGGAACAGGCAAACAACCAGACCGTCAAGGGTCGGCGCAAAGGACTATTGGCAGCCGTTGCAGTGATCGCAGTTGCAGCCGTCGGCGTCGTCGGGGTTAAGACTGTCTACGAAGGTAAAGTGAAGGATTTCATCGCCAGCACAGGCGGCACAGCTGAGGTCGTCAAGGTCGATTTTCTCGGACGCATTCATGTTCGCAACTTTGTGCTGCCACAAGCCGATGGCGGCAATCTGCGTATTGCGGCGGCTGATGGCCGCCAGGAATTTCTGTTCCTCAAAAGCGATCTGCAGGTAAATGGCGTTGAAGTCGAGACACAATTGGTCCACGCTTCGATACCGCATATCCGCTGGGAAGAGCCGGCTTTCAATAAAAATATCTCGCACGACGCCTCTCCTGCTGACGTGATTGCAAGCTTTTCCGCAAAGCGTATTTTTATTCCTGAAACCATCGCGACTCAAAAGGTCGCCAATACCGGCCAGAAGACAGTTTACAAAAATGTTGTCTTCACAGGGGTGGCCGATGGCAAGATCGCCCAATATTCGGTCGATAGCAGCAGCTATGATGTCACGGTCGATCTGCCGGAGAGTGATGCCGCGAACAAAACGAAGAATATGCTGATCACGACCGGTGCTATCGCAGGTGAGAGCATTGATGTTGCCTATCTTGTCCGGCTGTACACTGAAAAGGCTGGCCCTGACGACAAGGACGCAAAGCTTGTCTATGGACCAGTTACGGTCAGCAAAATTGCTTTCTCAGACAGTGAGACGAAGTTCACTTATGATGAGATGATCAGCAAGGGGGTCAGCTCGCGCATGCCATCGGAGCCCCTTCTGGAGACTTTGAAGGCACTTTCAACAGCGACAAACTATGACGATCTCTCACCTAAAGAGAGGCAGGCATATTTTGGCAAGTTTCTTTCTCTCGTCGACATGATGGGCAAGGCCGATTTGGAGCTGCGCGGCCTGACTGTCGACGCCCCTGACACGGCGATCGATGAAGAAGGAAAGAAGCTAAAGCTGGTCGTTGATAGTACTTTTTTGCAAATGGACGGTCGCACGCTCAATGTCGGCCTGCACGGCTTGAAAATGGGTAACGGCGACGACAAAATCGAAGTTGCTGAGGCCAGCCTGACAGGTTTCGACTGGGGTTCGTCGCTCGAGGGCTTCGGCAAGTTTGTGAGTCTTGAAGAAGACGAGATGGCCAGCTTTCCATTCAGCCAACTGATGCCGGAATTGGGCACCATTCGCGCTGCAGGTATCAACGTTGATGTGACGACCCCAAAGACAGATGATACGGCAGAAGGTGATGAAGCGGCGGCGGCGGTGCCTGAGCGCGTTCAGTTCCAGCTCAAGAACTATGAGATGGCACTGACCAAGCCATTTAACGGCATTCCAACCGACATCACGATCAAACAGGAAGATTTGACGCTTCCAATCCCTGAGAATTCTTCGGATGAAACCTTCGTGCAGTTGCGCAAGATGGGTATGGAGGTCCTGACCGTCTCCTACGGGCTTGCTGCAAATTGGGATGAAGCAAACAAGAACCTCGTCATCAAGGAAATATCTGCGAATGGCAAGGATATCGGCAGCATCAATTTTTCCGGTCTGGTGAGTGGCTTTGGCGAGGAGTTTTTCTCGTTTGATACCACACGCATGCAAGGCGCGCTTTTTGGCCTCGCTGGCCGCGAAGTGAAGATGACGATCAAGGACGAAGGTCTGATTGACAAGGCCGTGAAGCTCTACGCGGCGCAAAACAACATGACCGAAGATCAGGTGCGGGGCATCTTGACGGTCGGTGCGACCATGGGCCTGCAGGAAATCACGGCCACCCAGCCACAACTGCAGGGCACTGCTGATGCCGTTCTTCGCTTCATCAACGCGCCAGGCACATTGACTGTCACTATCAAGGCCAAGGGTCCGAACGGCCTTGGTGTTCTTGATCTGGCAGCCGCATCGCAAAATCCGATGTATCTGTTAGGCCGGATCGATATCGAAGCGACCGCTGAATAAGCGCGACCCAAGAAGTCGGCGGCTCAGATGTGTGGGCCGCCGACGAACTTTAAGGCGTGTTGGGTCTGTTCGTTAAACTGGCAGATGAGCCTGACGAACCAGTTGGCCTTTAAGGTGGGCTGTTTCCAGCCCAAGTTCGATAAAGCGGTGCGCATGTTTGGCCAGAGCAACGTTATCGCCCCACAAATTGCGCCAGATGGCCGTCTTCAGTGACAGATCTTTATCGACGATGGTGGTGGAGAAGGATTCGAACGTCACATAGTCATCCCAGCCAATTGCTACCAGCGCATCAAAGATTGCCGGGAAGTCGATTGTGCCGGTTCCCAGATAACCTCGGTGGCTTTCGCCAATGTGGATGTAGCCTATCTTGTCTGCCGCGTGACGGATGGCAAGGCCGACATCGGCCTCTTCAATGTTCATGTGGAAGGTGTCGAGATGCAGCAGCACATTCGAGGCGCCTGTATCCTTGATATAGGCCATGCCCTGTGCCGCTGTGTTGAGCATGTTGCTCTCGAAGCGATTGACGATTTCGAGATTGAGTGTGACGCCGGATGCTTTGGCGCGGTCTGCCACCTTGGTCAGCGCTGAGACGCTATTATCCCATGATCTTCTGGTCAGCACATGTTCCTGCTTGCCATGGGAGGAACTCAATATGCCTGCAAGTTTGCTGCCGCCGAGATCGCGCACCAGCGCGACAGCCCGGTCAAGGATATCGGCGCCGTTGGCCACCACTGATGCGTCATCGCTCGAGATATCGCCTTCGGGCGGCAGGCCCATGCTGACGGCAACGTCGAGGCCGAGTTCACGGATACGCCCTGCAAGCCAGGAAACATCGACCTGAGCGGGATCGAGATAAGAGAACTCAATCAGCTTGTAGCCCAGCTTTTGCGTGTTCTCGAGCGCCTTTTCAAGCTCATCGCGCGAGGAGCCCGCGCTCCAGACAAAGGAATGCACACCGATCTTCGACATATCCCGGTACTTTCTGAATTGAATGGAAAAAAGTCGGACTGGCACCGCATATACGTACGATGCCAGTCCGGTCTCGAGGAGATTAGCGAGCTGCAGTCCAGCCCTTGTAATCCTTGACGTTGTCTGCGGTGATCAGCTGCGGGTCGAGCAGCACGATTGGCTCAGCCGGCTTGTTGCCGTTCAGCACGTCCACACCAAGCTTCAATGCCTGGCCGGCCATGACATATGGGTCCTGCGAAGCGGATGCTTTGATCATGGAATTGCCGCTGGCGAGCGACTTTTCGATGTCTGGTGCACCGTCGACAGCGGTAATGATGAACTCACTGCGGTTGAGCTGCTTTGCGGCAAGTTCAGCGCCAATTGCTGTCGGGTCGTTGATCGCGAAAACAGCATCAATCTTGTCAAATCGGGTCAACAGACCCTGCATTACGGCAAGACCGCCTTCACGGGAACCCTGGCCATTCTGGTCGTCGGACAGGATTTTGATATCTGCATGTTTGCCAAGAGCTTCCTTGCAACCCTGAACGCGGTCGAGGATCGAGGACGAGGCCGGTCCGTTGATGATGACAACGTCGCCCTTGCCGCCGATCTTTTCGGCGATGTAGTTGCAGGCCTCTTCGCCAGCCTTGACGTTGTTGGTCATGACGGTGACGTTGGCGCCCGGAGCGGAAACGTCAAACGCTGCCACAACAACGCCAGCGGCCTCTGCCTTTTTGACAGCTGGCGCGATGGCCTTGGCGTCAACAGCGTTCAGCATGATGATGTCGACACCGGCAGCAATGAAGCTGTCGATTTGGGATACCTGCTTGTTGAGGTCATAGTCGGCGGAAACGGAGATAACTTCGACGTTTGGATTGATCTCCTTGGCGCGGTCTTCGATACCCTTGATGGTGGCAACAAAGAACGGGTTACCAAGCAGACCGACCGAAATGCCGATCTTGTTGAGGTCCTTGGCGGCTGCGGGCATGCAAAGGGCGGCAGCCATGGCGGTGCCGATAAGCAACTTGGACATAAGACGCATGTTTTCCTCCATAATGCGCGTTTTGCGCGGTTGTTTCCGGTTCCCAACCGGTTCGTTCAGCCGGAAATCAGGTCCGGCCAAGCCCTTGGAGCCTGTAGCGATCGAGGCCGACGGCGACGATGATCACAAGGCCTTTGATAATGTACTGCCAGATGTCAGAGACACCGGCGAGGATGAGGCCGTTGGAAAGCACGGCGATAATGAGGGCGCCGATGAGGGTGCCCCAGATCGAACCGACCCCGCCAACAAAGCTCGTGCCGCCAAGGATGACCGCTGCGATGGCATCAAGTTCGTAGGCCTGGCCGAGCTGCAGGCCATTGGCCGCATAAAGGCGTGCGGCAGACATGGCACCGCCAACACCGGACAACAGACCAGACATCGAATAGACGAACAGGAGAACCAGTGGCACCTTGATGCCGGTCAGTCTGGCGGCTTCCGAGTTGCCACCCACCGCATAAATCCATGTGCCGAGCACCGTGCGTTTGAGAATGAACCACGACACAACGATGGTCGTCAGCGCGATAACCGCCAGCCACGGAACGCCGAACAGCGTGCCATTGCCGATAAAATCAAAGGGCAGATCCGCATTAAACACAGTGGTGTCGTTGCCGA
The DNA here is from genome assembly GCF_014851585.1 of Agrobacterium sp. AGB01. Classification (GTDB taxonomy): domain Bacteria; phylum Pseudomonadota; class Alphaproteobacteria; order Rhizobiales; family Rhizobiaceae; genus Agrobacterium. The sequence continues at coordinate 130,100 of NZ_JACVAB010000007.1, read as the reverse complement.
GCAGACGTGCAACGCCACGAATGGCTGTCAGTGAACCCAGTGTGACGATAAAGGGCGGCAGCTTCAACCAGGCGATGATGGCACCGTTGAGGAAACCGCAGGCAAGGCCGGCAGCAATCGCGGCCGGAATTCCCAGCATGCCGAGATCAGGCACAAGAGAAACAATCACTGCAATCATCGCGGAAGCTGCGAGGATCGACCCGACGGACAGATCGATACCACCGGTCAGAATAACGAAGGTCATGCCAGCTGCAAGCACCGTATTGATCGATGCCTGTTGCATGACGATGGAAAGGTTATTGGCTGAAAGGAACCGACCACTGATCAAGTGGAAGCCGATGGCCAGCAGAACAAGAACAGGCAACATGCCGAGCGCCGTCAGGGTTGAGCGCAGTTTCAGCTTTTCCATCCTGCTCTGTTCGGTCTCACTTGCGCTCATTGTTCCGCTCCCACTTCTTTTTCTGTTATCGTTGTCAGGCTGCGTGGCCGGCCGTGCCGGTTGCCAGTGCCATGATCGCTTCCTGTCCGATCGGTTCTTCCGGTGATCCGGTGACCTCGCCGGCGATGCGGCCTTCACGCATGACCAGCACTCGGTCAGCAATGCCGAGGATTTCAGGCAAATCGCTTGATATGGCGACGATGGCGATGCCGTTATGGGCAAGCTCATCAATGATCCGGTAGATCTCCGATTTCGCGCCGACATCCACGCCACGGGTCGGTTCATCCAGAATGATGACCTTCGGTTTTGTCTCCAGCAGGCGCGCAAGCAGTGCCTTTTGCTGGTTGCCGCCAGAGAGGGCGCCGACATTGATCTGCGTACCGGCGGTGCGGATCGACAGGGATTTTACCGCATGGGCGGCCCGTTCCCTCGCCTTCGAAAAATTGAGTACGCCGCCGGACTTGGCATCACCCGCAATGACGCCGATATTGATGTTGTCGCTGATCGACATGTCGAGGAACAGGCCGAGCGATTTGCGGTCCTCTGTCAGATAGGCAATACCAGCATCGAGCGCTGCGCGAGGTGATGTGATTGCGACCGGTTTGCCGTTGAGCGTAATGCTGCCTGTTGTCTTGTGGTCGGCACCATAAACGAGGCGGGCAAGTTCTGTCCGGCCTGATCCAACCAGCCCGGCAACACCAAGCACTTCACCGGCACGCACATCAAAAGAGCAGTCATGCACTCTGACGCCGTCGCCGACATTGTTGACCGACAGGACAGCAGCGCGTTCGCCCGTCACTTGCCGGTGCTCTTTTTTGTAGAAAGACGACAGATCGCGTCCGACCATCATCGAGACAAGCTTGTTTGCCGACAGTTCGGATCGTTCCAGGGTGCCGACATAGGCGCCGTCACGCAGCACACTCACCCGGTCCGAGAGCTGATAGATCTCTTCCATGCGGTGGCTGATATAGATGATCCCGATGCCCTTCGCCTTCAGGCGGGCAATTACGTCAAATAGCCGGTCGGTCTCGCGTGTTGTCAGGGAGGTCGTTGGCTCGTCCATCACAATGATACGCGCATTGGTCGTTAGCGCCCGCGCAATCTCCACCATTTGCCGTTCGCCAAGTGAGAGTTCGGCCACGCGCCGCCCTGGGCCGAAACCAATACCGAGTTGTTGCAAGATGGGTTCTGCGCGACGGCGCATCTCTGCCCGGTCTGCGACACCGAAGCGGGAAGGCTCGTTACCGAGGAACATGTTTTGCGCAACGGTTAGGTTGGGTGCGAGTGAAAGTTCCTGATAGATAACGGCAATGCCTAGTGCCTTAGCCCTCTGTGGATCACCAAGCAAGGCGGGCGCTCCATCGATCAGCACCGACCCACCGGGATCAGCCGTATAGGCGCCGGACAGGATTTTCATCAAGGTCGATTTGCCAGCACCGTTTTCGCCCATCAGTGAATGGACTTCACCGGCATGTACGGTCAGGCTGACTTGGGACAGGGCTTTTGAGGCGCCGAATGTCTTGCTGATCTCGCGCATTTCAAGGAGCGGGTGCTGCTGGCTTGCCGTCAAGGTCATGCGCACTTCTCCTTTGCATCGTCTTGCGTTTGGCCTGTCAGGGCATCGACATGCTGACGCCATCTAAGGCGATAGTCCTCAAGTCCGGCTATGGTCGCCGCAGTTGCCGTGGCGCAATCATTGACGAAAGGATTGTGGCCACCTGCATCAAAGACGAGAGCAGCCGCACCAAAGGCACTACCCTCAGGGTTGGCACTGGTGTGCACGGTCTGATCCGGTCTGAGGGCTGCAAGAACCGAGGCATAAAGCCCTGTTTTGACCAGACCGCCATCAATGACAATCGTGTTCTTCGAACCAATGAGGTCGAGTGACAGGTCGGTCATCAGGGCGACATAGAGCATGGCAACGGCGGCGCGCTCTTCGCCATCCACCACGGGGCCAATGAAGTGGCCGGTTTGGCCGGGCATGGGACCGCCCGGCGCAAAGGATGGCAAAGCAAACGCCTTTTTGGCGATAACAGACGCAACGGCTTCGGCCGATACAGGCTTCGTCCACCCGCCGCTGGCAACATCGTATTCGCGGCCACCCATGAAGCGGATCGTGGCCACTGGTTGGTGATCGACTGTTACGTTGGCAAGCATGTCGCGCTTGGCATTCAGTGTTTGCAGCGAGCTTGCCGGATTGAAGATGATGACCCAGGTGCCGGTTGAAACCAACGTGAAATCGGAGAAGCCAAGCGAGCGGTAAAAATAAAGCGCGCTATTGCTGTCATGCACGCCATTATGCACGGCAACGTCAACGGTTCGGCCGTCTTCCAACCGCACAGCATATGTTCCAATGACACTGCCTGCGCTTGCAAATTCAGGCATTTTTTTCCGCCAATCCATGCGGTCAACGAGGCTGCTGAAATCGTCTTTTAATGGTGCCCACAGATTGGAATGGCAGCCGAGATAAGAGACTTCGCTCACTGCGCGACCAGAAAATTTCCAACTCCAGAATTGCGGGTAACAAAGAATGGCCTCTGCCTTGCCGATCAGTGCCGGATCGCGGGCATCAAGCCAGAGCAGGTGTCGTCCGCAATTGAAGCCGAGCGGCAGCGGTGGCGAAAAGGTTTCGCTGAACTCCGGTGCCATAGCATCAATACGTGCGGCGATATCGGCAGGTGGTTCCTGTTCATAGTCGAGGATGGCGTGAACCAGCTGGTCGCCGCGCGTCAGTGCAAATGTGCAGCCATGGCCGGAAAAGGTGATGCGGTCGACGCCATGCGCGGTAACAACGCGAGCAAGCTCACCTTTCATCCAGTCGAAAAGTGCACCATCATCTAGCACACGCAGGTCATCCTGCTCGCGCCAGATGGGACGCGTGCGGGCCTCGTCAATCACCTGACCCTCCGCCGATACGACGAAGAGTTTCGAATTGGTCTTGCCAAGATCAAAGACTGCAAGAGGATTGGCGCTCATGTTGCACCTCCCACCTTGGCGATCATGATGCTGACGCCAGCATCTTCCAGCATTTTCGAGGCAGTGTCCGTCAAGCCGTCGTCGGTGATGATGGTGCCGATGCGCGACAGCGGTAGCACGGCATTGCGTGGCTGAATGGAAAATTTGCGGCTGTCAGCCAGAAGAACAATCTCGTCAGCACAGGCTGCAAGTTCTCCAATCACCTTGACCAGCAGGGGATGGGATTCAAGCAGCCCCTTGCCGCTGATGCCCTGCGTGCCCACAAAGAAACGTGAGGCAAAAAAGCCCGGGGAGCCGGCTGTCGGATCATGGATGATGCCCGGTTCGCGGTATAGATCGCCGCCTGCAAGTGAAAGCTGGCAGGTGCCATGTTCGCCGAGATAGGCTGCAAGCGGCATGGAGTTGGTCCAGAGCCGCAGATTGCGCTGCGCCAGTAGAATACCAAGCTGGTAGCAGGTCGAACCCGCATGCACGATGATGGAATCGCCATCGCGCACCAGATCAGCAGCCATGGCTGCAATGGCCCGTTTTGCCTCGACGGCAATGTCACGATTTTCGTCATAGGGGCGTGCTGAGAGGCGGACGCTGTCACCCGGCTCCATCGCAGAAATACCGCCATAAACTTTGCGTGCACGGCCAAGCTCATGCAGCTTGTCGATATCACGACGGATTGTGGCTGGAGAAACGCCGAGTTGCTCCTGCAGATCCCGTACCGAAGCGAACGGTGTCTCGCGCAAAAGGTCAGTAATGGCTTTATGGCGTTCGGTGTCGTTCAAGACGTTTCCTCCCGGCGTCTCCCTCGCCGATGAATGAAGATAATCATAATCAATCTGCCTAATCAATAGTTGTGACGAAAATTATTCACTATTGACGTTTTGTAATCATGAAAATACCTTTTGCAGAAAAGTTCGCTCATAATTGTCGTTAAACGACGATGATGCGACGCTACGGCATAGGAGGAGGCCGGTATGACTTCGGGCAATCGGACGCAGGACATTCCAGGCTTCGAGGCATTTCTCGATCTTTCGCGGCAGATCGGCAGTGATGTGCTGAAAACACAGGGCGCCGGCGGCAACACGTCCATCAAGCACGACGGCATGATGTGGGTTAAGGCGTCGGGCACATGGCTTGCCCATGCCGGAGCACGCGAAATCATGGTGCCTCTTGAGGTCGCTCCGCTGGTGGACGCGCTCAGGGCACGGGATCCCAGCGCCGAAAAAGCAACTGATTTCATCATCTCCGACCTGAATGCGTCGGGGCTGCGCCCCTCAATCGAGGCGAGCTTTCATGCGGCATTGCCGCAAACGGTGGTGGCGCATTATCACTGCGTCAATGCAATCGCGCTGTCCGTCTTGGAAAATCGTGAAAAACGGATCGCTGAGCGCATGGAAAAGCTGACGGATTTGACCTGGACAACCATTCCCTATCGTCGCCCCGGCACACCGCTTGCCCGGGAAATCGAATTGGTTGCCGCAAACCGGCCGGACGTTCTCATCCTCTACAATCACGGCATTATCGTTACGGGTGAGACCGTGGAACAGGTGCGCGATCGCATAACCCGCGTCACGGAGGCCTTGACGATGCTGGAACGCCCTGTCGCAGAGGTCGATGTCGCAGCTTTGACAGCGCGAGCGGCGGGTTCGAATTTCCATGCTGCGGAAGATCGCGGCAGCCACAAGACTGCCCTTGATCCCTCGAGCATCAAGCTGGCGACCAGTGGGTCTCTTTATCCGGATCACGTCATTTTCCTGGGTACGGAAATTGGTGTCCTTGCCAAGGGGCAGACGGTAAACGCCTATTGTGAAGCACGTTTGGCGCAAAATCGGACAGTACCGAAAATGCTTCTCGCTCCAGATGTCGGTGTCCTCCTGGCAAATGAGTTGACGGATGGTGGTCGCGTCATGGCGCGTTGCCTTGCTGAAGTGGTTGCTCGCATTCCCGAAGATGCACCCGTTGTCTATCTCGGGCCGGATCAGGAATATGAACTGACCCATTGGGAAGCCGAACAATACCGTCAGGCTCTGGATCGCAAGGCGAGTCAGCGCACATGACTGCGACGGCAAAACCAGCCAAAGCGCTGGGCATTGATCTCGGCACCTCAGGGGTTCGTGCTGCGGCGCTTGCGGACGATGGCACTCTTTTGGATATGGCTGCATTTTCATTTCCAAATGCAGCAGCGGGGCGTTTGCCCTCCGTGTGGTGGGCCGGGGTACAATCCTGTCTGGCAGAACTTTCCGCTCGCCTGCCGTTCAAGGAAATTGAAGGCGTAGCGGTTGATGGCACCTCAGGTACTGTGGTGGCGCTGGATGCCAGCGGTGAGCCGGTTGGCGATGCGTTGATGTATAACGACCCCTGCCCCGACCTTGGGATTGTCGAGAAGATCGCGTCAGAAGCCCCAACCAACAGCCCCGCTCGGGGTGCAACCTCCGCACTGGCCCGTGCTATTCATCTGTCGCGCCAACCCGGTGTAAGCAAAGTCGTGCATCAGGCCGACTGGATTTTGCTTAAGCTTGGCGTGTCGGCAGCAACCAGTGACGAAAACAATGCGCTGAAAACCGGATATGATCTCGTCAACGAGCGTTGGCCGGATTGGCTGGATGCCTGTGGCATGGATATCGCATTGCTGCCCGAGGTCAAACGTGCTGGCGCTCCTATTTCGGAAATCGGTGCCGCAACTCGCTTGTTCGGCATTCCCGCGACTTGCCGTTATCATGCCGGAACGACGGATGGCTGCGCGTCATTTCTCGCAACCGGCGCATCGGCAATTGGAGACGGTGTTACCGCTCTTGGTTCGACACTGGTTGTCAAGTTGGCCTCAGCCAATCCGATCGATGCTGCTGATTATGGCATTTATTCGCACCGCATTCTGGACTTTTGGCTCGCCGGCGGAGCCTCGAATTCCGGAGGGGCGGTTATCGGCAGCTTCTTTGATGCCCAACAGTTAAAGTTCATGACGCCCCTTCTGCAGCCAGATAAGCCGACCGGCCTTAATTATTACCCGTTGAACAAGCCCGGCGAACGTTTTCCCATCAATGATCCGTCCTATCCGCCGCGTCTGGAACCTCGCCCGGCCGATGATATGGTGTTTTTCCAGGCAATTCTGGAAGGTATCACCTCCATCGAAAAATCGGGGTACGACCGTTTGGTCGAACTTGGCGGTCCGAAACTTCAATCTGTGCGCAGTGTCGGCGGCGGAGCTGCCAATCCCGCTTGGACAAACATGCGCCAAAAGACGCTCGGTGTGCCTTTGCTTGCCGCGCGGTCAGCCGAGGCGGCTGTCGGCACTGCCTCCTTGGCGCTGGCCGGAAAGGCACGATGGTTATGAGCCTTCCTACATGGACGACGCTGGCTGATCTGGCTGAACGATATGACGCCTTTCTCGTCGACCAGTTCGGTGTGTTACGGGATGACGAGCGGGCTTACCCTGGCGCCAATGACGCGTTGGTGCGACTGAAGGCTTTGGGAAAATCCATCATTATCCTCTCCAACTCTGGCCGAAGCGGTGACTACAATGCCGACCGCCTTGTAAAGCTCGGCTTTAACCGTTCCGGTTTCGATCGCTTTCTGACATCAGGCGATGTTGCCCATGATATTCTGGCAGACGAAACGGCAGGGAAAAGCACGACGCGTTGCCTGACGATATCGAGCGGCGACGATCGCAATCTGGCTGATTCCCTCGGTTTTAGAAGCGTTGACGATGCGGCGCTGGCCGATGTGGTGATCATCTCCGGTAGCGAGGCGGAAAAAATCCCCCTGTCCACTTACCGCCTGCAGCTGGAACCGGCAGCCCGCCGAGGTGTCCCTTGCTATTGCACCAATCCTGACCGGCACAAGCTTGCCAAGGGCGGTGTTACGGCACCCGGTGCTGGCAGTATTGCGCTAACCTATCAGGAGCTTGGCGGTGTCGTGCGCTGGTTTGGAAAACCCTATCCGGCAATCTACCAGAAGGCGCAATCTCTGTTGGGCGGTGTCGCCTCAGATCGCATCATCTGTATTGGCGACAGTATCGAGCATGACATTGCAGGTGCTACCGGCGCAGGCCTGAGTTCCTGCCTTGTACGAACCGGCATATTGGAGCGCAGTACCGAACCTGAATTGAATGCGATCTCGGAAAAACACTCCGCCCGGCCAGATTTCTTAATGCAACGCTTTGTCTTTGGATGACGCCAGACACGGTCTGTCCCGCTGTCATTGCAGTTACGACAAACCCCAAGGTACAAAAAGCTTTGCGATCACGGCTTATGATCCGGATGCGCCAACCGGCTCAGGCTGGTGGCACTGGAATGTCGTGGCCACGGCAACTTCCCTTGAGCTCAATGCCAGCGCGAACGGCAAGATGCCAGCGGGTGCCACGCAGATCAGCAATGATTACGGCGTTGCCGGTTTCGGCGGCGCTTGCCCGCCACCGGGTGAAGTGCACCGCTACATTTTCACGGTCCACGCCCTGTCGGTCTACAAGCTTGATCTGCCGGAGAATACAAGCAATGCGTTGACCGGATTTATGGTTCACGCCAACAGCATTGAAAGCGCCCGTATCACGGCGGTCTATAACTGATAGGCATTATCAACGCCTGACAGCCGAGTTCCTTATGAGGCTGTCAGGACCCGCTTTTGGCAAGTTTCTGCGCCTGCGGTTTGGCAGCCTGTTTCAGCCCCATACCAATGCCGAAACGAATAACAAGTACCTGCAGCAGAACCAGCCCTACGACAAACCCGCCGATGATCGTTGCGTCATCGCCACTCAACGAGAAAGGGCTTCCCTGACTATCGAGGCCTATCAGGTGATAGACACCCCAGAATATCAATCCTGACAGGGCAAGGGTGATCAATGCGCAAAGCAATGTGATCTTCCAGATTCGGGCTTTAACAGGCAGGTTTGCCTCACGCGAATACCAGAACTGGCCGACATAATTTGCCGAGACAAAGGCGACAATGAAGCCCATTGCACTTTTTTGAAACTCAATATTGAACAGCTCTGCCATTACCACGATGATGATGTAAAACAGGACCGTCGCGCCGACGAAGGCTGCCAGATAGGCAAGCACAAGACGCAAGGTGCTCACGGGCAATGGAGAAATCTCGGTCATCGCTGTTCTTCCTATGCGCGATTCTGTATAACACGGATGTAGAGATTTTTACGCGTGCATGCTGAAAAGCTCAACTACTGCGCTACCTAACTGCGGTATATGATTGTGCCACTCATATGGCTGGAACCTCGTCTATTTACATCAGATCAGGACAGGGCACTGTTCAAGCAGTTGCGGATGCTTCGCTGACATAAGACAGCAAATGGGCAAGAAACTTCTTTCCATGGTGGGGAAGATGTTCTTCCCTTCGAACGCATAGATAAAGTTCGCGGTCGGACCAATCGTCGAGGATTTGCACCATGCGAAAATCCATGAAGCGACCATAACGGAGGGCAGCGCTTTCCGGCACGATTGCAACGCCTGCCCCTTGCGCGACCATGGCGCAGACGCCCTCAAACCCATCCATGCGCATGCGAATATCGACATCTCGTCCAAGCTCGACGGCTCGCCTTCGCAGGAACTGTGACAAGGCGACCTTCTGTTGCAGGGTAATCATACGCTCGCTGAGTACGCGTGAAAAATCGGTGGCGTCCAGCAGCGCGTGATCCTTTGGCACAACCAGCACCAGTCTGTCGGGCACAAAACGCCATCGCTCCAAACCGCTCATGTCGGCAGATGCCGCAACGATGCCAATATCAGCCTCACCGTTTCTCAGCAGCGCCACCACTTCGAGGCTTGGTTTATCGGCAACTGAGATGCTGATGTCAGGATGTTCGGCCAGAAATCGCCCCATGACTGCTGGCAGATGTTCTGCCAGCATATTTGTGTTGGAGAGAAAACGGATATTACCGCTGCGCCCGTGCGAGAAATTGCTCAGTTCGATTTCGATGCGCTGTGCGCTGCTTAAAACCTGTCGGGCATGCCGCGTCAGCATGTCTCCGGCAAGTGTCGGGCGAATACCTCTTCCCGTGCGTTCTAACAGGGGCAGGTCGAATGATTCTTCCAGCTTTTTTAGCCGGGCACTCACCGCTGCCACAACAATATTGTTCTTCGCTGCCGCAGCTGTCAGGCTACCGCCTTCAACTGCTGACAGGAAGATACGAAGGTCCGTCAGATCAAATTTCATCGCATCCAACCTTTCACGTATTGTGAAATCTGATTATAGAAAAAACTGCCTAGTCAAGATGGCGAGGGCGGCGTTATGACACTCGTCAAGTCGTACCCGCGACACATCGACACGCTGATATTTCCGTAAGGAATTATCCAATTAAGCGTTTTCGCGCAAGAATTGCTTCGGAAAGACTGGTGTTTTCCGCGATGTTGCTATCTGGGCCGCGGCGACACGTATCGGCCTTGCTCGTGGGAGGAGAAGCACGGTTTGGCACTTATCGTTCATGCTTGATGAAAGCACGTTGTTTATGCCCAAGCTTCTTCCCGCCTTGTCACCCATATTTCTCTGTCTGACCGCGCTGGCCGCTACGTCCGGTCTAGCGCTTGCGGAAGACACCAACAGCGCCTCTTCCGACCTCATTGCGCGTGGTCGTTATCTGGCGACTGCTGCCGACTGTGCTGCCTGTCATACCGGACCGCATGGCGGAACGCCTTTTGCCGGTGGCTATGGCATCGACACACCGCTTGGCAAGATTTTCTCGACCAATATCACACCGTCAAAAGCGGATGGCATCGGCAATTACAGCGAGGAGGAATTCGCGCGCGCCGTGCGTGACGGTGTCGCCAAGGATGGCAGCCATCTTTATCCGGCCATGCCCTATACGGCCTATGCCAAGATCACCGATGAAGACATGAAGGCGCTCTACGCTTATTTCATGAATGAGGTGAAAGCGGACGACCATAGGCCGCAGCAGACCGAACTGCCCTTCCCGTTCTCCATCCGCACATCGATGGCCGTGTGGAACATGTTGTTCCTCGACAAGACGCGGTTTGAACCTAACCCGGCTAAGTCAGCGGAATGGAACCACGGCGCCTATCTCGCCGAGGCACTTGAGCACTGTGGAACCTGCCATACACCGCGAAATGGTTTTATGGCCGAAGACGGCAGCCTGCCTTTGGCTGGCGGAGCGATCGGTCCGTGGTTTGCGCCAAACATCACCTCTGACAAGGTGGCCGGCATTGGCGGCTGGTCGGATGCCGACCTTTTACAGTATCTCAAGACCGGCAATGTCCCCGGCAAGGCACAGGCCGCCGGGCCTATGGCCGAAGCTGTTGAGAACAGCCTGCAGCACCTGCCTGACGAAGACCTTAAGGCCATCGTCACCTATCTGAGGGATGTGCCCGCCAGTGCGTCCGGCGACGAACAATCGCGTGCCGATCTCGGCAAGCCGTCGACAGAAATCGAAGCATCGCTGCGTGGACTGCCTGGACAGGAGCCGAACGAAAACGGTTTCCATATTTTCAGTGGCAGCTGCGCTTCCTGCCATCAGCCGGAAGGCCAGGGTAACCTGCACTACCCATCGCTGTTTAAAAATACCGCAACTGCTGCGCACCGAGCCGACAATCTGATTGCAACAGTCCTTTACGGCGTCCATCGCACAGTTGGCGACAACGTTGCCTTCATGCCGGCTTTTGGACCTGATGCCTCCTACACGGATCGTCTGTCTGACGAAGATATTGCCGATGTCAGCAATTATGTTCTGACCAATTACGGTAATCCCGCCATCAAGGTCAGTGCTGCAGATGTCGCTCTTGTTCGTGAGGGGGGCGAAAAGCCGTTGATTGTCAGGCTCGCGCCGCTTGCTGCTCCGGTAGCAATTGCCGGTGGTGTCTTTGTGGTCGGGTTGATCTCCTGGCTGTTGATCCGACGTCGTCGTTCGCCTGCCTCTTAAGGCTTAAGACCCTCCCTTCCTTTTTGCATTACAGCTCCCTCGGAGATCCTGATGCCTCTCGATAATTTTTCCCCGTCTGCCACAGGACATGTCTCGCGTCGCGGCTTCCTGCGTACCACTGTCGCAATTGCCGGTCTGGCGGTATTTGCCGACCTGACTGGCCCACTTTCGGCCGCTGCCACAGATGACGCTGTCACGTCCTTTACACAGCTGTCAGAGTTCCTGACCGGCTACACACTCGATCCGGTCATCGGCGGCCGTTTTCTGGCCGCACTGAAAAAACGTGATGCCGAGCTGGATGCAAGCATGGCGGCATTGTCAAACCTCATCAAACAATCCGGCGTGTCGAATATGGATGGTTTTCTCGCCCTTTCCGGCACCGACCCCGCGTTGATGAAGACTGCAACCAAGATCGTTTCCGCCTGGTATCTCGGTGTGGTTGGCGAGCCGGAAGATGCCGAGCTTATCACATATGCCGATTCCCTGATGTACCGCCCGACCAAGGGCCTTCTCACCATTCCGTCTTATGGTCCAGGCCCCAATGCCTGGGGACCTAAGCCCGGCAGCAAGATTTGACAGGAACACTTGAAATGGCAAACACATCTTATGATGCCGACCTGATCGTTATCGGCTCTGGCGTAATGGGCGGCATTGTCGCCGCCAATCTCGCCAAGGCAGGCAAGAAGGTGATCGTGCTGGAGGCTGGTCCCCGCGTCAACCGCCGCGAAATCGTCGAGACCTACCGTAATGCACCGGTCAAACTGTCGCTCGCCAACGCCAAGCTGCAAGGTGCGGGCTCTCCCTTTCCAAGTATGCCATGGGCGCCATCCACCTATGGTGACTATCTGCAGTATGAGGGGCCGGTCAAATACAACACCTCCTATCTGCGTGTGGTCGGTGGCACGACCTGGCATTTCGGCTCGGCGCTGTGGCGCATGATACCCAACGACTTCAAGATCCAGAGCCTTTACGGCCGCGGTCGTGACTGGCCGATTGCCTACGACGATCTAGAACAATATTACAACAAGGCCGAACTGGAACTGGGCGTCACCGGCACCGACGGACAGGACGAAAGCGGTCAGGGCGGTGGCCCTATGCCACCACGCTCCATGCCGTTCCCGATGAAGCAGTTGAACTCCACTTATATGTTCGACACGTTGGCGGAAAAGCTGCTGGTCGGTGGCTTCAACCCGGTTCTGGAGCCCCATGGTCGCGCTTCGCGTCCTTACGGCAATCGTCCGATATGCGCCGGCAACAACAATTGCAATCCGGTCTGTCCGATCGGCGCAAAATACGATGGTTCGATGCATATCGACGAGGCGGAACGTCACGGCGCCAAATTGCTCGACAACTCGCCGGTCTACAAGATCGAAGCGGGTGACGACGGCAAGATCACCGCCATCTGGTACAAGAAGCCCGACAATTCCGAGCATCGTCTGACGGCAAAATATTTCGTGCTGGCTGCCTATGGCATTGAATCCGCCAAGCTGTTGCTGATTTCGACATCAGAAAAATATCCAAACGGTATCGCCAACTCCTCGGATCAGGTTGGTCGCAACCTGATGGACCATACCGGTATCAGCATGAACATGCTGACCAAGGAAGATATGTGGCCGGGTGAAGGCCCAACCGAACTGCTGGTGTATCTCAACCAGCGTGATGGCGAATTCCGCAAGGACTACCCCAGTTACAAGATCAAGGTGCGCAACACTGTTCCGACCGCGCAGATGACTGAAGGTTTTATCAAAAAGGGTATTCTCGGCTCCAAGCTGGATGAACAGATCCGCAAATATTCGGCACGTTCCTTGAACTGGGCGATTGATTTCGAACCGCTGCCGCTGGCCGAAAACCGCGTCACGCCATCGAAAACAAAGTTCGATGCACTCGGCATTCCTGTCCCGGTCCTCTATTACAGCGTGACCGACTACTGGAATGCGGGTCGTGATCGCGGATTGCAGGATCTCAACAAGATAGCCGAACTGCTGGATGCCGAAGTGCTGTCCACTGATGTGAAATGGCAGAACCGCCAGCACGTCATGGGCACGACCCGCATGGGTGATGACCCGACAGATTCCGTTGTTGATCGTGACTGTCGTACACACGACCATCCAAACATGTTCATTGCCGGGACAAGCGTCATGCCATCTGCATCGTGCATGAACCCGACGCTGACAGGCGCAGCACTCAGCGTGCGGATTGCCGAGCAGCTAATCAAGGAAATCTGATCGCGTCGTCAGATGTTTCAGGATGCCGCCGCGGTAAGAGACGGCGGCATTAAATCGGCCGGTGTTTGATGCATTCATCGCGGAAGTGGCCGAGCACGCTTTAAGCGAGCGCCCACTTCCCCCTTCATGTGCGATGAGACATGGATACGGACGGCCAAATATTGCTTGCCGTCCGCAGGGTTTGAAACATTAGGCCGCGTTGCTACCCGGCTGCGACGACAAAGCAAGTTTTCTCGCTGCAACAAAGTCGACCTTGCCCGAACCAAGGACCGGCACGGCGCCAATAGTCACTTCGGCGGGTACCATCATATCCATAGCGCCCTTCGACTTCGCAAAGCTTGCAAAGGCTGCACGCGTCGCACTGGGGGCATCCGTCAGCAGGATGAGACGCTCACCCTTTTTGGCGTCCGGCACGGATGAGACGACCGAAAGACTGCCCGGCCACAACTGGCCTGCCAGTGCTTCCACCGCTGCCTGCGACACCATCTCACCCCCTATCTTGGCAAAGCGCTTGGCACGGCCGCGAATGGTGACAAAACCGTCCTCATCAATGGTGACGATATCGCCCGTATCGTGCCAGCCGTCTACCAGCGGTTCGATCACACCGGGGTTTTCGGCCCTCAGATAACCGGCCATGACATTGGCGCCACGGATGAACAGACGACCACCTTCATCAATGCCGGGCACCTGTTCCAGTTTCCATTCCATGCCCGGCATGATCTTGCCGACGGTGCCGGAACGATTGAACATTGGTGTGTTGAGCGAAATGACTGGCGCCGTTTCAGTGACGCCGTAACCTTCCAGAATGCGCAGACCGAATTTTTCCATATAGGTTTCGCGGGTCGATGCCTTGACCGGTTCAGCACCGGAAAAGATGTAGCGAATTGAACGGAAGTCATAGGGATGTGCGGTGCGCGCGTAACCGTTGAGGAAAGTGTCGGTGCCAAAAATGATGGTGGCATTGGACGTGTAGATCAGCTCCGGCACGATGCGGTAATGCAGCGGCGACGGATAGAAATAGACCGGGACACCGGCGACCAGCGGCAGGACGGTTCCCGCCGTCAGGCCGAAAGAATGGAAGACTGGCAGAATATTGAACACCTTGTCGCCCGAGTGGAAGTCAATACGCGATGCTGCCTGGGCTGCATTTGACAGGATGTTGCTGTGAGTCAGCACCACACCCTTTGGTGCACCTTCCGAACCCGACGTAAACAGGATCACGGCGGTGTCTTCCGCTGTCTGTTTCACCAGCGGTTTGTAACGACGGATCAGGCCCTTGATCTTGTCAAAAGTGGTGATGGTCTCACGCAGATCATCCAGCCAGACAAAGGTCACGTCCTTTTCCAGTTCTGATATGATCGGAGCAAGCTTGCCCTGTGTGACGAAGGCACGCGAGCACAACACATGTTTCACCTGCGCCGCCTTGCAGGCTGACAGGATATTGGCGGCACCAGCCGTGAAGTTCAACATAGCCGGAACCTTGCCTGCTGACATGACACCAAGAACGGTGGCGGCTGTGCCATTGGCGTTCGGCAACATGACACCGAGGTTCTTTTCATGCGGGAACAGGGTCTTGAATTTTGCGCCGAGTACGGCAGCACCGGTCAGCAACTTGCCATAGGATAGCGGACCGCTGATTGGATCTTCGACGGCAAGTTTGCTGCCACCCTTCTCCTTCGCTGTCTTGATGATGCGTTCGAGAACCGTGAGGTTGGTATCTGTCGTCCTGAACAGCAACATTGACATGATCTTGTAGAGTGCCGCACCGGCTGCAATGCGACGCTTGCGTCCTTTCAGTTCGTCTGGAACATCAAGACGAACCGGCTCTAGTATTGTGACTTTGACCTTGGGGAACAGGCGACGACGAACCTGGCCGCCGGAAAGGCGTGAAAAATAGCTCTTTTCCAAACCGTCGATACGGACAGGCACAACCATCGAGCCGGTCTTGTCGGCCACCATGGCAGCGCCGTCGTAAACCTTCATCAGAGTGCCGGTCACCGTTAGACGACCCTCGGGGAAAATGCCGATGGCATTGCCGTCCTGCACCACTTTGATCAGCGAACGGGTCGCCATTGGCTTGGTCGGGTCGAGCGGCAGGAATTTGCACATCTTCAGGAATGGGCGCACCCACCAGGCCTGCGCGATCTTGTAGTCAACGGCAAAGACCGGCTCTTCTTCGGTTATGGCCAACGCCAGCGCGCCATCGAGGAAACTGACGTGGTTGAGAGCGATAATCGGTGCGCGACCTGCCTTGCGAATGTTCTCCAGACCCTCAACTTCCAGTCGCATGAATGCGCGGAACAGGATCGAGATGAAATCGCGGAACGGGTTGGTTGGCAGAAACTTCAGCATCAGCCAAGCTACAGCGAGATTGATGAGAGACAGGCCAAGAATGATCATTGGCACCGACACGCCAATCGCCTGTAGAATGGCAACCAATGCTAGGCCACTGGTGATGAACAGGGCTGAAAGAACATTGGCGCCGCCAATAACGCGGGCACGGCGGGTCTCATCGGCCCAAGTCTGCATGGCAGCAAAGGTCGGGACGGCGAGGAATGCACCACCGATGGCCATGCCAGCGAGATCGAACGCCACACGAATGGTGTTCTGACCGGCAAAGAAGGCTGCCATGGTATCGGCATGTGCTGACGACTGCAGACCCCATAGATTCCACGCAAGATCGATACCGAACAGGGCAACGATGGCGATGCCGACAGGTGCGGGCAGAAGAACGACACGACCGGCCGACATCCAGCCGGCGATCGCAGAGCCAACGGCAATCGAGATTGCGAAGGTTGCGAGATAGGCGGGAACGATCAGTTCGGAGCCACCAAGGATTTCGGTGACCATGATCGGCAACATCGACATGACAAAGGCGCCGACAAACCAGAACCAGCAATTCATCAGTGCTGAACGCCAGACGCGACTATCCTCACGCAGTTCCTTCACCAGTGTCATGCTGGAGCGCAGCACGTTTTTGTCGATGACCAGCGACGGTGCTCGTGCGCCGGTACGCGGGATCATGCGGGCCGACAACCAGCATAGAAGCGACAGCGCCATCATCATCGGGCCAAAGATCCAGACGCTGTCACCTTCGGCGAAGGCATAGGCGGCAACGATCGTACCGGTAAGGATGGCGATAAAGGTGCCGCCCTCAATCCAGGCATTGGCTTTTGGCAGTTCTTTTGTTTCGAGAAGGTCCGGCAGGATGCCGTATTTGATCGGTCCGAACAGTGCCGAGATGACACCGAAACCGAACAGCGCAACCATCAGCACAGTGATCGATGAAAAGGCGATGCCAATAACCGAGATGGCAGCGATGCCGATTTCGGCGAACTTCAGCCTTTCCGCCATCTGTGCCTTGTCATGTTTGTCGGCAAGTTCACCGCCAAGTGCTGACAAAGCCAGGAAAGGCACAATGAAGATGCCGCCTGCCAGGGTCACGAGGGCGGCACCTTCGGCAGCCATCTTCGCCAGAATGAGGAAGATCAATGTCTGTTTGAGGAAGTTATCGTTGAACGCGGACAGAAATTGCGTCCAGAACAGCGGCGCGAATTTCCTCGTTTTAATCAGACTGTCTTGCATTGGCGCTTTCCTTTTCGATCGCGACAGGAAAACCATGGAGTCGTTAGGTAATTATTGACAGCTAAAACAACTCCAGGGTGTGGTTAATAGTGTTTAGTTGTCGCTATCGCGATTGAACTTTACGATCAGTTTTTCCGATTCAACATTGTCACGCAGGGTCTTGGTCATGTTGACCGTGGTCTGAACGAGCATGAGAATGCCCATGGCGAGATATCCCTTGCCCCAGAGATCAAGTGGCATCATCCAGATGCCAAGCACCAGCATGAAAGCGGCAGCACCGAAGGAGATGTAGGAAAAGCTGACCCAGGTGGAGGAATGTTTCTGAAACCTGTCGTTCACGGTTTTAATCCCTTGATGTGTTGAAATGAGGTTCAGGCTGCGGTGGCGAGGCGGCCACGTAAAACTGTTGTGATCCGGTTGAACATTGGGCCTCTCCCGTTTATGAACGTTGTTCATGAATTTGTGTTTCGCATAAAAATGAACGGTGTTCAATATGTATTTGAACGTTGTTCAGAAATTTTACGAGGTGGCTGGCATGGGTCGACGGGAAGAAAAACGGGAAGATCTCAAGGCCCGATTGCTGGACGCGGCGCGTGACCGCATAGAGCGTGACGGCTTGGCAAATTTGCGGGCACGTGATGTCACGCAGGATGCCGGCTGTGCGCTGGGTGGTCTCTATAGTGCCTACACTGACCTCAATGACCTGATCATCCACGTGAATTCGACGACATTAAAGGCACTCGAGCAGTCATTGGCGCTGGCTGAGGTCAAGGACAAGTCACCAACCGACAAGTTGCGCAATCTCGGGCAAGGTTATCTGAAGTTTGCGATGGCCAATCGCAATCTCTGGAAAGCGCTGTTCGAACATTATCCGCCTGAAGAGTCACCCGCCCCCCAGTGGCATCTCGATGAGCATCTATTTCTGCTCAGCATCATTGCCGAGCCTCTGGCGGAATTGCAGCCGGATATGAGTGCGGAGGATCGCGCTGTGCGTGCCCGCACGCTGTTTGGTGCCGTCCACGGCATCATCAGCATCACGCTGGAAGCGCGGTTTGTCGGCTTGCCGCCGGAACGGCTCGGACATGAGCTTGATGAGATCATCACGATGATTGCCGCAGGTGCCGCCGCAAAGCGCAATGCCTGACACCCGACGCGTTTATTTCGGAGGCATCAAAGGCGCACGCCGTATAAATTCCTGAATAGCTGCTCATCGTCTGCACAAAATCTGCAAACGCCGGGTCTAGCCTGTTCATATGAAAAAGCACCTCATCCCTGATCAAGCTACCCTTCCCCGCCTACCTTACCGTCTCCTTCAGGAGAACTGGTGGTTGGAAGACAATCCCAACATTGAAAACCGCATTCCGCCATCGCCTATAAGCCAAGGCAGGGTTCGACACCTTCAGTCGCGAAAGCGTGAGGTGTCGACATGCAACTGACACACACGCAAACGGTTGCCCCATTCCATACCCTTGCCGACAAAAAACTGCTGCTGGTGTTCATTGCGACGATTGCAGTCGCCGATTATCTGATTTTTCAGCAGGCGCCGGGCCTTAACCTTTTCCTGTTTTCTCTATCGCTGACATCAGCCATTCTCATGACAGCACGCCGACCACCGAGCGGCATCAAGGCAGCCACCTGCCTGGGTATTTCTGCGTTAGCCGCAGCACCCTTATTGGAAACGCCAAGCGTAACAGGTGTTATCTTTGCGATGACGGCTGTTGTTTCCATCGCGCTTTTTTGTACAAATCTATTGCCGAAAACACCAATGGCCGTACCCCTGACGCTGCTGCGGTTCATTCCGCTGGTGCCGTTGCGTTTGCCGCACCTTTGCCGCCGCTATGTCGTCTCGCATTCGGGAAAACCAATTTTTGGAACGACGTTGACGTCGTTTGCCGGCTGGCTGTTGCCGCTCGGCATGGGACTGGTGTTCCTGCTGTTGTTCACGGTGGCCAATCCATTGATCGCGATGGGGCTGCACAATATCGATCTTAGCCTTCTGATAGACCTCTTTGATATCACGCGCATCGGATTCTGGTTACTTGCAGCAATCGGTATCTCGGCGATACTGCGTCCGCGCCTGATACGCAAAATAAGACATCACATTACGGAAACCCCGCAGGTCAGCCGTCAATCGACAGGCTTTCTCGATCACACCGCCCTCCTCCGGTGTCTGTGGGTCTTCAATCTGCTGTTTGCCATGCAGACGACGCTGGACGTGCTGTATCTGTGGGGAGGTGCGGAACTGCCCGCCGGTATGAGCCACGCAGAATATGCCCATCGTGGTGCCTATCCGCTGGTGGCAACCGCCCTGCTTGCGGCAGCCTTCGTGCTGATTGCCATGCGCCGTGGCGGGCCGGGAGACAGCAGCCGTCTGATCCGGGTGCTGGTGATTGCCTGGATTTTGCAGAATGTCCTGCTCTGCCTGTCGTCCATTCTCAGACTCGATCTTTACGTGCAGACCTATTCGCTTACAGGTCTGCGCATGGCAGCCGGCATCTGGATAGGCCTGGTGGCAGTCGGTCTGGTCTTCATCTTGCTACGCATTGCATTGCGCCGGTCCAATGAATGGCTGATTTCCATGAATGTCGCGACGCTTCTGACAGTGCTTTACCTCTGTGCATTCTTCGATTTCTCGGGCTTTATTGCCCGCTTTAATGCGGACAACAGTGCGGAAGTCAGTCAGTTGGGCACACCACTCGACTTGTATTACCTCAACTCACTTGGACCATCGGCAATCCCGGCTATCGATATCTATGTTGCAAAAGTGCCAGGACATGACTGGAGGCACGAGATGGCGAAGCGCATGAGGGATCGTCTTGCTACCAGGTTTGCGATGCGCTCATTGGATTGGCGAAGCTGGAACTACCGGGATCACAGAATTGCAAACTATATTCGGTCTACCGCTTTGATCGAACAATGAAACAGCGATATCACCGACACATCGGAATTATCAGGAGACCTTATGGTGCCGCGCATTCTTGTCGTCGATGACGAGCCGAACATCCGTGAGGTGATCTGTTTTGCACTTGAACGCGCTGGCATGGCGACTGCTACGGCCGGAACCGGCACACAGGCGATGGCAACGTTTCGTGCGAGCAAAATCGATCTTATCGTTCTTGATATCGGTATGACTGACATGGACGGCCTGGAAGTCTGCCGGCAAATCCGCAAAACATCCTCTGTTCCCATCTTGTTTCTTTCGGCGCGGGACGAGGAAATCGACCGGATCCTGGGTCTCGAGATTGGTGGTGATGACTATGTCACCAAACCGTTTAGCCCACGCGAACTGGTCGCGCGGGTCAAAACCATTCTCAAACGAACTGGCACGACAAGCACAGCAGGTCGAAACGAACAGGATTTAACCGTTGGGGAACTGCGGCTGGAAAGTGCTGGCAGGACTGTGACCTTTGCGGGCAATGCCGTTCTCCCAACCACGCTGGAATTTGCCATTCTCGAAACACTGATGGCGCGCCCGGGCATGGTGTTCAGCCGTGAGCAATTGATGGTGGCGGCATACGGCCCGGGAATTTATGTCGCCGACCGCACCATAGACAGCCACATCCGTAATATCAGGGCGAAACTTGCAGCTGTCGGGAATGATAACGTGATCACGACAGTACACGGTGTCGGTTTCAAGCTGCGCGTCGATACTGAGCGGGGTCACTGACATGCCGGCACCGCAGGTAAAGTCAAAATGGCGACCACGACTGGCCCTGATCGTTTACTCGGTGCTGCTGTCGATCATGGCACTGCCGATTATCAGCATCATCTGGTTTCGCACCATCGACAGCACGGCGTCCCTGACGACCACAACGGAGGCGGGTGCGTTGTTGGGCGTGCTTCTGGTCACGCTCGGTGTTGCCTATGTGCTTAGCCGCAACATTACCGGGCCGATCAACGCGCTGATTTCGCGTTCCGATGAAATCGCGCGCGGGGGACGCGCGGCAATCCAGCCGCTTGACAGTTACGGCACAAACGAGATTGCGACCCTGTCGCAAAGTTTTCTCGATCTTGCCAGCAAGCTGGTCGATCGCAACGAATATGTCCGTTCGTTTGCGGCGCATGTATCGCACGAGCTTAAATCGCCGCTGACGTCAATCCGCGGTGCTGCCGAACTGATGCGTGATGACGACGACGAACAGCCAATGACCAAGGAGGAACGCCAGCGTTTTCTTGACAACATCATTGCCGATTCCAAACGGCTGGACCTTTTGCTGGCCAGATTAAGAGAACTGGCCTATGCCGAAATACCTATACCCGCCGATCAAAGCACGGCAGATGATGTCTGCAACATGCTGCGCGATCGGTTTCCACACCATGTAATTGGCGTGTCCGGCCAACCGGGCATTCGGTTTGCACTGCCGATCGAAGCTGCGGCCGTGGTGTTCGGCAATCTCGCCGAAAATGCATTCCAGAATGGTGCGACGCGTGTGGATATTGAGGCGCAAGCCGATGTGCAGATCGTGCGGATTTTGGTCGCCGACAATGGCAATGGTATTTTGCAGGCCAATCGCGAACGCATATTCCAGCCGTTTTTCTCCACCCGGCGGCAAGATGGCGGCACCGGCATGGGACTTGAGATCGCCCGCACCATGCTGGCCTCACATGGCGGAGATATTACACTGCAAGATACTGGTGATCAGGGGACTGTGTTTTTGGTCACCGCGCCGCGACCCTGACTTCTGTGACATGATTTTACTTGTGAGCGTGACTGCCGGAGATCTATAAGAAGACCATGGTCAAACGAGCTGGCAGTGCTGATCTTCCCCTTCATAGCGGACACGTCCCGCGTTGGCTTGGCGACCGGATGACACGCCTTGGCGTCATCATTTCCGAAGCAATCGTGATCCATTACGGTCGGGATGAACTTTTGCGGCGCCTCGCCCATCCATTCTGGTTCCAGTCGTTTGGCAGTGTCATGGGCATGGACTGGCACTCTTCAGGCATTACCACCAGCGTGATCGGTGCGCTGAAACGTGGACTAACGCCGATGTCAGGCGAATTGGGCATTCATGTCTGCGGAGGACGTGGCCAGCATTCGCGGAAAACACCCAATGAATTGATTGCCATCGCCAGCCGAAACGGTCTGAATGGCGACGAATTGGCCAATACCAGCCGTCTGGTCGCCAAGGTCGATAGCGCCGCTGTGCAGGACGGATTTGATCTTTATCTGCATGGTTTCATCGTCACGGACGACGGCAAATGGGTGGTTGTTCAACAAGGCATGAATGGCGAACGACGTCAGGCGCGCCGTTACCACTGGCTATCAGAGGGGATGAGCAGTTTTGTCGATTCTCCGCATTCGGCAATCGAAGGCAGACAGCAGGGCAACATCGTTAATCTCGCTGATAGCAGAGCGGCACCGTCGCGTATCGGTCAGGTCGATCTACTGTCGGCGCTCGGACCCGATCGTATCCTGCAGGAATTGTCTGTACTGGAACCTTCGGCGAAAGCAAAAGAACCGGTCGCACAACCGATGCTGCCGCATCTGATCATGCCTGACCACCATGATGTCCGGGAAAAAGACGTCAACATGCGACGGCTACACGGTGCGCTGGCGGCAGCAGCCGATCGTGGTCCCAAGGATTTTGAAGACCTCATCCTAACACCGGGGGTCGGAGCGAGAACCGTGCGCGCCTTGGCAATGGTATCAGAGGTCGTGCATGGCACGCCCTGTCGTTTTTCTGATCCAGCCCGTTTTTCGCTGGCGCATGGCGGCAAGGATCGTCATCCGTTCCCGGTACCCTTGAAGGTCTATGACGAAACCATCCGGGTCATGAAGTCCGCGGTCAGCAAGGCGCGACTGGGGCGTGATGAAGAATTGCAGGCGCTGCAGCGGCTTGATGCCCAAGCCCGCGAGATGGAGCGTTATGTCACCGGACCCGACCTCAAGGAGATCGTTGCCGGTGAATATGCCCATTCTCACGAATGGGGCGGTCGCAGCGTGTTCGGTTGGGAACCGGAACCGGATTTGACCGTTTCGAGCAACAAGCAGAATGGATAGCTGATCGCTGACTGACGGCTCCGGTCGGCGTCCATACTCGGTGTCATGTAAGAGGGCAGTTCATTGACAGCATCACGCACCAACTACACCTCTCTAATAGCCTTCCTTGTTGTTGTATTGGGTGTTGGCTTTACCATAGGCCTGACGATCCAGCCGGGTGAATGGTATGAGGCCTTGGACAAGCCGTGGTTTACCCCACCGAACTGGCTGTTTGGACCCGCATGGACATTGGTCTACATTCTGATTGCGGTTGCAGGTTGGCGGGTGGCAATATCCGAAGGGTTTAACTCTGCAGCCTTTCGTCTTTGGATGACGCAAATGCTATTGAACTGGGCGTGGACGCCGGTGTTCTTCGGGTTTCACAAAGTCGGCCTTGGACTTGTTATCATCCTTTGCCTGTTGATCAGCGTCATCGCCTTTATGCGAAAGGTCAGGGATCAGACGGCCCGCTGGTGTTTTGGCCCTTATGCGCTGTGGTTGTGTTACGCGACATCTCTGAACGCTGCGATCTTTATCCTCAACTGAGGCCGGTAAGGCAGTCTCTGATATGAAATTGGCAGGCATTGGTAAAATGCCTGCCAACAGTTTTTGTTTGGTTTCAGCCGAGCTTACCGGATCGTATCGAGCAGTTCCGACTGATCGGCAACGATGGAAGCTGCTTCGTTACGCAGCACATCCTTGGCGTTTTTGCGGGCATTCTCCAGTGCGATGTCGGCCTGAAGGCCACGCTCGTCGGCCTGCAGGCCGTCATCCTGTCGGCTGAACAGGCCGCCATCTTCTTCCTGACGCGCCTTACGGAGCTTTTCGGCAGCAGCCAGTTCCTTGCGGCGCTCGTTCTCGTTGAGGGAAACCGTACGTTTTTCGCGCTGTTCCTTCAGCTCGGTGACATCTTCCACAAAGCGCTGGAAATCGGCATCTGTTTTTACTCTGGTGTCATGACGACTTTGCAGCTGCGGCAGCACATTGGCAATTTTGGCGTCAGCCTTGTATTTCGCAGGCTTCATTTGCGCCCATGGCAAGGCGTTGTCATAGCTTGCTTCGCCGAGTTTCTTCGGATCGTAGAGGCCAGGCAGGATGATGTCTGGTGTCACGCCGCGCAACTGCGTTGTTCCGCCATCGACACGGAAGAACTGGGCGACGGTAAATTTCAGCTGGCCAAATCTTGGTTCGTTGTTACGCGCCACCTGATCAAGGTCGACAACTGTCTGCACGGTACCCTTGCCGAAGCTCTGTTCACCGATAATCACACCACGGCCATAATCCTGTATTGCGGCGGCAAAAATTTCTGACGCTGACGCTGATGCACGGTTGATCAGCACACCAACCGGTCCTGTCCAGGCCGCTTTGGAGACATCGTCACCCTGTATCTTGATTTTGCCACCGGCGTTACGCTGCTGGACCACAGGGCCTTTACCGGTGAACAATGCTGTGAGTTCGATTGCTTCGGACAATGAGCCACCGCCATTGTCGCGCAGGTCGACCAGCACACCATCGACCTTTTCCTGCTTTAGCTCGGCAAGAAGTTTGGCGACATCACGGCTAGCGCTTCTATAGTCCTTGTCGCCATTCTGACGAGCGTCAAAGTCTTCATAGAATGTCGGCAGGGTAATCACGCCAATCTTGCGTGTTACACCTTCGCTGGTGATTGGAAGAACGGCCTTCTGAGCGGCCTGCTTTTCCAGGTTGACCTTGTCACGCACCAGATGGATTACCCGGTGTGTGGCTGCGTCGCCAGCGGCTGCAGGCAGGATGTCCAGACGGACAACAGAATCCTTCTCGCCGCGGATCAACTGCACGACGGCATCAAGGCGCGTTCCAACGACTTCCTCAATCGAACCTTCTTCGCCCTGCCCGACACCGACGATGCGGTCGCCGACAGCCAGCTGTCCCGACAATTGCGCTGGGCCACCCGGTACGAGTTCGCGCACCGTGGTGTAACCGTCACGCTCCTGCAGAACGGCACCAATGCCGACCAGCGAAAGCTTCATGGAAATGTCGAAGGCAGAGGATGCAGCTGCGCCGAAATAGTCGGTATGCGGGTCAACCGATGCGGTATATGCAGCCATGAATGACTGGAAAACGTCTTCGCTCTTGTAGGTGTAAACGCGCTCAAGAATGTTTTTGTAACGTTTATCCAGCGTATCACGGATCGCCGCGTCGGACTGGCCCGCAAGTTTCAGACGCAGCCAGTCGGCCTTGACGCGCTTGCGCCAGATGTCGTCGATCTCGGACTGTGTCTGTGGCCAGGGACCTTTGTCTTCTGACAGAGAGTAGTTTTCCTGTACGCTGAAATCGAAGTTCTTTTTCAACAGTTCCCGCGCATAGCTCATGCGGTCGATCATGCGCTGCGAATAGACGTTGAAGATCGAAAACGGGATGTCGAGATTTTCGGTGTTTATAGCGTCGTCGAGCTTTGTCCTGTTGGCCATGAAGCTGTCGATGTCAGCCTGCAGGAAGAAATTCCGGTCCGGGTCGAGAGAGTCGACATACTGGTCCATGACCTTGGCTGACAGCGCGTCGTCCAGGGCGACCGGTTTGTAGGCATTGCGGGCGAGAAACAGCGAACTCAGGTGCGCGGCCTGTGCCTGCTGCTCTTTTGGTGCCAGAACCGGTGCCGCACCTTCAAGCGAATAAGCAGGTGGAGCGATTGCGAGAATTAGGGCGATGAGACCATATCTAATGTGCATTCAGCTGTGATCCTGGTTGTGATGACAATTTTTATAATGCGATGTGGGACAAAGATGTCTTTTTGACAATCGATTATCGAGCAATATCGCGTGAGTGTGAATGAAATGGACCATTGTGAGGCAAGTTCTGCCATTGCTCCATGAAAATTACGACCCTGAGGCGGATGAACGGAACGCCTTGGCAATCCGTCGCAATGCGGCCGGAGCAAGATCTCCGGTGACATTTGAGACCAACAAAACGTCCAGTGGAGGTAGTTGCGGAAGTGTGCGGTCAGTCACTTCGATCACACCTGACGGTGCCGCGCTGCGCGCCATAAGGGCGACGCCAATACCTGCTTCTGCGGCTGCACCGACTGCCGTTGCGCCGGTGCCAACAAACACTTCCCGCCAGGGCAGTTTTGCCGCGTCCAGAGTGCGCAATGCCATTGCACGCAGGTTGCATGGCTCCGGCTGCAGGGCAAGTGGCAAGGGCGCATCCTGTTGCAGTTGGAAACCCGGGGAGCAGAACCATCCGAAATTTTCCTGCGACAGCACTTCGCCGTCGCGTCTGATATCGTCGTGGCGCAACACCACGATCGCATCCAATTCGCCTGCGTCATAAAGTTCCAGCAGGTTTCTCGTGCCAGCGGTCCTTAAGTGCAAGGTAATGCCGGTTTCCCGTTCGCTGATCAGTCGCAACAAATGGGGAAGATCGGCGCCGATCAGATGATGTGATACGCCAACCGATAGGCGCATGGGCTCTGCGCCGAACACATCAAGGGCACGTCGACCGGCGCTGACATAGTCTCGGGCCGGTTCCAAAAAACGCTCGCCCGCGCTGGTCAGCCGAATGCGCCGTGGTGTGCGCTCGACAAGGCGTACGCCCAACAGTTCTTCCAGCCGGCGCAGACGCAGGGATATCGCGGCCTGGGTGGTGTTCATGACACCTGCGGCGCGCGTGAAGGACTGCAGTTCAGCAACAAGGAGGAAGGCTTCGACGGCTTCAGGGTCAAGGGAGCGCATGCCATCTATAACAAACCGTTATCGCTGTAATGCGCAAGCCCTAATTTCAAATATGGGTGCGGATGGCTATGCAGGTGTGATCTGCCTGTCTGGAGCCCTCTTATGCTGCGTCGCCTACCCGCCGAACCATCACCATCTGCCGCCGGTGCAGATCCCAATATCTGGGCCATCTTGGCGATCGCAGTCGGCACTCAGACCGCAGGTTCCTTTGTCTCCCAGGGCGTCTATATCCTTGTGCCGTTCTGGCGGGAGGCATTTGGTATTTCCCTAGCGTCGGCGTCGCTTGCCGTCACCGTCATGAATGGGGTGCAGATCGCCACGATGTTTACACTCGGTCGCGCAATCGATCTTTATGGCGAGCGGAGGATCGTTGGCCTGGCTATGATCGGCATGGCAATTGCCATGGCGTGTGCCGCCACGATCGCCAACAGTTTTGTCGCCCTTTTGATCTGCATGGCATGTCTCGGTGGAACCTATGCCGCGGTGCAGCCCGGTGGGACCAGAGCGATCATGCGGTGGTTCCCACCATCGCACCGTGGAATTGCCACCGGCTTTCGGCAGGCTGCCGTTCCGTTCGGCACGATGATTGCCGCAGCTTTGTTGCCGCTTTTGGCTATCCATTACGGGTGGCAGGCTGCAACCTGGCTGGGTGCTGCGATTTCTATGCTGGGTGCGATTTTGTTTTTCGGGCTTTACCGCGAGGGCAGCGAGTTTACGTCTTCAAAGAGCGCACCTCTGCGCCTGTTGTCGCTGGCACGGATTGTCGGTCAGGATCCGCAATTCTGGCCAGTACTGCGCCTTGGCATCGCAATGTCGGCATTTCAATTCACGTTCACGGCCCACATGATCGGCTTCATTGCAGACGGGTTGAAACTCGGTTTGATCGCAGCATCATCATTGTTTGCGGCAACCCAACTTGCAGGCATACCCGGACGTATCCTGTTGCCGTGGCTGAGTGATCGGTTTTGGCCGGGCCTGCGCGCCAGATCTTTTGGTGCCGTTTCACTCATTGCTGCGGCGTCGGCTGTCCTTCTTGCTGTCCTGCCGGTCGGATCGTCAACGATAACGATTGCAGCCATTTTGCTCGTCCTTGGGTTTTTTGGGATTGGCTGGTTTCCGCTTTACCTGCTGCAAATTGCCGAGAGTGCGCCGAAAAGTTCGATTGCCTCTACAATCGCCTTTGCCTCGACGATCTGCCTGGCCGTGATGGCGGCTGGACCCTACCTGTTCGGACTGCTGGCCGACTATTTTGGTTATGGCGTCGCCTGGGCAGTATTGTTGTTGCCGGTCATTATAACGTCACTGCCGTTGATCGCCGGATCTCGCAGTGCGCTATCGAGCCATCAGAGCTGATACAATCAACTGCGCGTTGGTGCCGAATGGTCGCGTGAGAGTAGAAAATCTTTGGCAAAAGTAGATTGCGCAACCCGGAATTTTCACGCATAGATTCCTGCAACGAAACGTTTTAGGGATCACTGCAATGAATAGACTTCCCAACCCTATTGACGTTCATGTTGGTTCTCGTATTCGCCTTCGTCGATCGATTGCTGGTCTGTCGCAAGAACAGCTCGCCGATGGACTTGGCCTAACCTTCCAGCAAGTTCAGAAATACGAAAAGGGTATCAACCGGGTCAGCGCCAGCCGACTACAGCACATTTCCGAAGTACTTGAGGTCCCGATCAGCTTTTTCTTTGAAAACGGCCCAAACGCACTGGTCAACAGTGCCGGCTCCCCTATGGGCGAGTTTAATGAATTGATGAGCTCCAAGGAGACGATTGCCTTGGTGACCGCGTTCAACTCGATCAAGAGCCCACGCTTGCGTCAGAGCGTTCTCAATCTCGTCCGGACGCTGAGAACCGACCCGTCCAGTGCGGGTGAGGAAGATCATAATAACGCCTCCATCTGATACCATATGGGCTTTGTTTTAACGACACTTGGTGACAGCAGTCTACGCGACGGCGCTGGGCAGAATTTATCTGTGCCCGGCCTGTCACTGGTGTTTCTGGCCTATCTTCATGACATGGATAGGCCGGTCGCCCGGCGGCAAGTGGCCAGCTTTTTATGGCCTGACCGTGGAGAGGCCGCAGCCACCAATATGCGCTCCATGCTTCGGCGCCTGGCAATGGCAACCGATCCCTCAGGCCCGCTAGTTGTAGCAGACGGCACGACCTTGTCCCTTGCCCCGCAGGCCATACGTTGTGATCTAGCGATGTCTGCGCTGACAGATCCCACAGAACGCCTCAAAGCAGCCACAGATGCCGTGGCTTTGAAGTTTCTTCCCTTGCATGGCGACGGATCAAGTGCGCTGGATGCCTGGGTTCGTGACGTCCGCACGCGTTTGGTCGGCCAGTTGCGTACCGAATTCATGCAGTTTCAAACGCTACCGGCCTCCGACCAGAGCCGGTCCGATCTTCGACGTGCTGCAGTGTTGCTGCTTGAATGCGATCCTGACGACGAGGAGGTCAGAAGAACGATTTCGTCGCCTGTGGAATTGGGTGAACAGCAAACTGCTGCAGTTGCCCGTCCTCTCGTCAGCTTTTTACCGCCACAGCCTGCCAATCTTCAATCATCGGACGTGAAAACGGCCTTTGACATTACCGTTCCGCCGCGAATTGCGCTGCTGCCC
This sequence comes from Agrobacterium sp. AGB01, assembly GCF_014851585.1. Classification (GTDB taxonomy): domain Bacteria; phylum Pseudomonadota; class Alphaproteobacteria; order Rhizobiales; family Rhizobiaceae; genus Agrobacterium. The sequence goes on along the minus strand of NZ_JACVAB010000007.1, from coordinate 100,686 downwards.
CCTGAGACACTTCACAGTGCCCAGCAATATGGCTCCGTGGCCAACGCGCTGATTGAAGATTTGACAATTGGCCTCTGCACCAGCCGCTCGGTCTCGGTGGTTGCCCCCTACACCGCCGAACGTATTCGCGCCTCGAAAGACAAGGCCGGGATTCTCGAAAAACATTCGGTCATGTATGCACTCGACACGAAGCGGTCTGATGATCAGTTGTTTGTGCAATTGATCTTCATGCCGAGTGACGAGGTGTTGTGGGCAACCCGTTTTCAGTTGAAACCCGACGAGGTTGCAATCCAGAAGCTCGAAATCGCCGAGGTCATTCAAAAGTCGATTTTCGACAAGGTCGGTGGTCGCACGTCCAATGTGGCCGATTATCACAGCCGTCCGGACGCCTATTACGCCTATCTGCGTGGCCTGCAGAGCCTTTCCAAACTGGATCTGCCATCGATCAGAAAAGCGCGACGGTATTTCAGGCAGGCTCTTGATGGTGACAAGAGCTTCTCTGCAGCGCGGGCTGGAATTTCCAGAACACTGACCATGGAATGGCTGTTGACGGCGAGAGGCGACAGCGAGCTTCTCCAGCATGCAGAAGAGCAGGCCAAGATAGCCGTAGCCGAGAATGCCGAATTTGCCGGAGCGTACAAGGAACTCGGCGTCAGCCAACTCTATGGCGGAAAAATTGACGACAGTCTGGCGGCGCTTGGCCAGGCCGAAACATTCAACCCGACTTATGCCGACGTGCTCTACAGTCACGCAGACAGCCTTGTTCACGCCAGTGATCCCAAAGCTGCACTTGAAAAGATCAGTTCGGCCATTGCGCTCAACCCGTTGTCTCCGGACACCTACCTGTGGACTGCGGCTGGCGCCAGTTACTTCCTTGGCGAGTTTCGTCAGGCTCTGGATTACATCGGACAGATGCGCGATAGCGCGCCGGCATCACGTCTTGCTGCGGCATGCTGGGGTATGCTTGGCGACATGGCAAAGGCACGTGCCTGCAGGTTGCGCGTTCTGAAAAGTAATCCTGATTTCGATCTCGAGCGTTGGCTGAAGATGGTGCCCCACAAGGAGCCCTGGCAGACAGAGCTTTACCGGGAAGGCCTGATCAAGGCCGGTTTTTAACAAAGGAGAACATCGTGTCTAAGGTTGCAGTTATTGGACTTCCCGGAGATGAACAGCTCTGGCTCGTAGATTTCACATCAGGCACCGTTTCTCCACTGAGTGCGCCGCCCGCTGGTAGTGACCTCGCCAACGCTCAGACGCTTCGCCAGCAGGGCTCGACAATCGTCAAGGGTGTAAACTTTGCTGTCGCATTTTCGTCTGCTGAGGTCGCCGCATCCGGACACCATGAATCCTGATCAGTTAGAAATCGATACTGTCGATTTCCGTTCATGTTCTGCGGGAGAGACCTTTCAACGGGTCTCTCCTATTCTGTCTCGGCTCGGTATTACCAGGGTCGCCAAACAAACCAGCCTTGATCGTATCGGTGTACCGGTCTGGTGCGCCTATACGCCAAACGCCAAAGCGATTGTTATTGCGCAAGGCAAGGGCATCGACGACGATTCGGCTCGAACGTCAGCTGTCATGGAAGCCGTTGAACGTGCCGTTGCCGCCAGCCCGGCCTGTCAGATAGTATCTGATACGCCTTCATCTCTACGCTCGGCTGGCGAGGTCGTAAACACGCTGGATAGCCTGCTTGCTGTAAAGGCAATGCCGATCCGTGATGACGAAACGATTTCATGGGCAAGTGCGACCAATTTGCTGACAGGAAAAAAAGTCTGGCTGCCTGTGGAAGCCATTCAACTCGACCGCACTCTGATCGCGCCGCGTTTCTGGCAATCGTCGGATGGACTTGCATCCGGCAATAGTTTGATCGAAGCGACATCGCATGGGTTGCTGGAGCGTGTTGAACGCGACGCCATGACACTGTGGCAGGTAACAACGTCAGCGAGGCGCTATCAGCCAAGAATTGACACCAGCCAGATCGCAAACCCCGACTTGCAGGGTTTGCTCGGCAGAATTTCGGCTGCAGACATGGAAATCGCTGTTTTCGACATCACCAGCGACCTCGCGGTCCCCTGTGTGGTTGCGCTTCTGACGCCGCGACATCAACTGCAAGCTGGTGAGGGCTTTCGCCATGTTGACATCACACTTGGGGCAGGATGTTCCATCTCTCCTGAGATCGCTGTCATGCGGGCGATTACCGAAGCCGTACAGTCACGCATGACCTTCATTGCCGGAGCAAGAGATGACGTCATGCCGAAGACCTTTAGCCAACCGGCCGACCCGACCATCCTCGCCGCGTTCGATGCGCCGGTTGCCATGCAACTCGAAGATTTGCCCCGCATTAATGCCAGCTGCGCTGAGCAGGCTTTGCAAAGGGTTGTGGAGCGCCTGCAAACCAAAGGTATCACGGACATCTACGCGGTTGATATCTCTCCCGACTGGTTGCCCGCCGCGGTGGTAAAGGTTGTTGTGCCGCAGCTTGAAAACCCCGACGGTGAGCGTCGCCAGAGATTTGGTGGCCGGGCGATTTCGCGAGCCTTGCAATGAAGGTCGTCTTCGTCGGTCCGAGCTTCCCAGACATTGGCAAACTGTCGGATGTCGAGATCAGGCCTCCTGCCTGCCAGGGTGATGTCATGCGCGCCATGCGGGACGGTGCAACGGCGATTGGCCTTATCGATGGTCAGTTCGAATTTGTGGCGCCCGTCTGGCATAAGGAACTTCTGTTTGCTCTCTCCCAGAATATCGGGGTATTCGGAGCTGCCAGCATGGGCGCGCTGCGTGCCGCAGAATGTGCAGCATTTGGCATGATCGGTGTTGGCAAGATCTTTGACGATTATGCCGGCGGTCGACGCGATGACGATGGTGATGTCGCCTTGCTGCATGGGCCAGCCGAGTTGGCCTACATGCCGCTGACGATACCGATAGTCAATGTTGATGCTACTTTGGCGCGTGCTGAAAACCTCGGTGTGCTGACGGCCGCCGATTGCCTTGATATTTCGCGTGCAGCGCGTGACATCTTCTTCAAGGAAAGGAGTTGGACACGGATCGCGGAAGTTGCAGGCTTTGATGCGATTGTGCTTCGCAATATAATAAAACAAGCATGGGTTGATCAAAAGCGCTTGGATGCCGTTGCACTGCTTGAGCTGATCCGGCGACCAGTTGCTGCCCCATCGGCCAAGACTTGGACTTTTAACGAGATTTCCGTGTGGCGTAGTTTGTTTCGCGCAGAAGACGGGGAACAAGTACGATAAATCCCGTTTCGCGTGTGCAACGCTTTTGCAACGCGCACGCAAACGAATTCCGTGCTTAACAATGACCTCGGCAACATATCGAGGATAGCATGACGAACATCAATGCCAGCATTCAGCTCAGCGAGCGCCATGAGGAATACCTCGCGCTAATCAATATGCTCGAATATACCGTTGGGATCGCTGAAAGCCTTTCCTCGAAATCGGCAGCCTTTCAATTGGACGCAGCCCGCAAGACTTTGATGGGCGAATTGAAAAGTGAGCTGACAGCCGACCTGTCGACACACGAAATTACACAATTGGCAGGCGTTAGAGCCGGCCACTGCTGAGCGGCCTGGCAGGTAATGCCAGCCTCTCCCCCGGGCTCGAGGCCATCATGACCTCCTATCTCATGGTGTCGGGTCCGGCATATCAGTCACGCACGAAAGCTGCTTCCTTTGGGGTAGCGTTTTCAGCTGACAAAATGACCGGTAAGGGCGCATTGCCCACTCCGTCTAATGCTGAAGTAGGCGCGATCAAAATCGCGCCCGGATCGGGTTACCGCCCGTTCTGGTTTCGCCATTCAGCAAACAGGGCCAGGTTGCTTTCATCCGTTGCCGGATAAAGACCGATAATCGTCTGGCCTGCCTTGACCCGTTCCGTGACGAAATCCTCATAGGCCGTCATCTCGACGGCCTCATCAGCAATTTCATCGGCGATCTCCTTGGGTATGACGATAACGCTGTCGTCATCACCCACCATGATATCCCCTGGAAAAACGGCCACATCACCGCAGCCGATCGGCACGTTGATATCAATTGCCTCATGCAGCGTCAGATTGGTCGGGCTGGATGGACGGTTATGATAGGCTGGAATGTCCAGTTCCCCAATCGTCATTGCGTCGCGAAAGCCGCCATCTGTGACGACACCTGCCCCGCCACGTACCATCAACCTTGTGATCAGAATATCACCAGCCGAAGCCGCCCGCGGGTCTTTGCGGCTATCCATGACCAGTACCGAACCTTCCGGGCAGGTCTCGATGGCATGGCGTTGTGGATGTTTCGGGTCGCGAAACACGGACATCGGATTACGATCTTCACGCGCCGGCATATAGCGAAGCGTAAATGCCGGGCCGACCATGTTGCGGCCCTTTGGCCGTACCGGCCGCACATCCTGGATAGTTTGGTTTTTTAAGCCGCGCTTGTAGAGCGCCGAGCAAAGCGTTGCAACGGATACGCCCATCAGTTTCTCACGGGTATCGGGGTTCATGGTCATTTCTCGCTGTTCGAACGGTTCATTTTCATTTCCGTCTGTTGTGCCTATTCGGCTGAAAGGGCTTTGTAATCAGGGTATTTGACCCTGTGGATGAAGACGAGTTCCGAGAAAATCCGAATGAATTTTGGCCGGGGCGACGTCTCCATCGTCATCACGAGCTTGACTCTCTAAAAAACAACAGATATGTCAAGTTATATTCTGATATCTCAGTTTGGTTATTGATATGTCTAAAGCCGTTGAATTTCCATCGTTGCCTCTGTCCGATCTTGTCACTCCACAGGACTTGCCGGTCGATGGAAACATGACCAACCGGATCCACGCCTTGCTTCGCAAATTGATTGTTGAGGTGAAGTTGCTTCCGGGACGGGCGCTATCTGAGAAGGAAATTGCGGCGTTGTTGCATGTCAGCAAGACGCCGGTGCGCGAGGCCATCATCCGTCTGGCCGAGGAAGGTTTCGTGACGGTTGTGCCGCAGGGCGGAACCTACATCTCGCCGATTGATGTGCAGCGTTATATGGAGGCGTGTTTCATCCGCTTCAAACTCGAAGAAGGTGCTGTCATAGAGGCGGCCAAGCGGCACTCACTTGAAGATATTGCCCGCCTGAAGACCTGTCTTTCGCAGCAGCGTACGGCGGCGGCCGATGAAGAATTTACCGACTTTTTCCTGTTGGACGAGGAATTCCACCGCACGATTTTTGCGGCGGCTCGTCTGCCCGGTGCCTGGAGTGTTGTAAACCAGGCCAAGGGTGAAATGGACCGCATGCGCCACCTGAAAAGGGTATTTGCGGTGCGTCGCACGGAAAAGGTCATCGAAGAGCACGAGGCGATCGTGAATGCGATCGAGTCTGGCAACGTTGAAGCGGCGCGTGACGCCGTCCAGTGTCATCTGGGATCGCTGGAATCCAAGATCGCAGAACTCTCCAAGAACCCCAAAATCTGGACCTTCATCGAGCAGGTCAATACGCGCGTCACGAGAAAGCGTGTGTCAAGAGGAGCCAAGGCCCCTGCCTGACTGAACATTCAAGGCTTTTGAGGAGGGGCCTTTCATGTCTGCAGTTCAAATCAACGATGTCGTCAAGCGCTACGGTGCTCTCGAAGTCGTACATGGCATCAACCTTTCCATTCAACCGCAAGAATTCGTTGTGCTCGTCGGGCCATCGGGCTGCGGAAAATCCACCACACTGCGCATGCTCGCAGGCCTGGAAGATATCTCCGACGGCACCGTCTCGATTGACGGGCGCGTCGTCAACAAGATCGCTCCGAAAGACCGCGATGTTGCGATGGTGTTTCAGAACTACGCGCTTTATCCGCATCTGAACGTAGCTGAGAACATTGCTTTTGGCCTGCGTGTACGGGGCGAAAAACGCGATGTGGTCGACAAGGCCGTTGCCGAAGCCGCACAAATCCTGGGGCTGACGGAATATCTGGCACGCAAGCCAGCTGACCTCTCGGGCGGCCAGCGTCAGCGCGTCGCCATGGGTCGCGCTATCGTGCGCCGCCCGAAGATTTTCCTTTTCGACGAGCCGCTCTCCAATCTCGATGCCAAACTGCGCACCCATATGCGGGCTGAAATCAAGCAGCTTCACAAGCGCATGCAGGCAACCAGCGTTTACGTGACCCATGACCAGGTCGAGGCGATGACGCTCGCCGACCGCATCGTCATCATGAACCGCGGCAATATCGAGCAGGTCGGGTCACCAATGGAAGTGTTTCTCGAGCCGGCAAATACATTCGTTGCAAGTTTTATCGGGTCACCGCCGATGAACCTGCTGGACGCGACAATCGACAAACAGGACGGCCGCGTCAAAGCCGTGATTGCCGGCAGCTCTGGCCAGAGCCTGACCATCCCCGATGCATTTGCAAAAAATGCAACGCAGGGGCAGTCGGTTAAGCTCGGTATCCGGCCTGAAATCATGTCGGTAAAAACGGAAGAAGGGCGTGAGGTTCTTCACTGCAACATCGAACTTGTCGAGCCGCTAGGAGCGGAGGCTCTGTTGCATGGTAAGGCCGACGGTCAGCCCTTTATCGCCAAGGCTGAAACGCTTTACGCGGACCACGCGCTCAATGGTGTGACTGAACTCGGTATCGATAAGACCCGCATCCATGTTTTCGATTCCGAAACAGGTCGATCCCTCAAGACCGCAAGCGAGACGCGGTCATGAAACAGCATTTCCAACAATCACTCTATGATGTGTGGCACGATGTGCGCCGCGATTGGCAGCTGTATTTGCTGCTGGCACCGATGGCCATCTGGTTTGCGCTGTTTCTTTACAAGCCGATGTACGGCCTGATCATCGCCTTCCAGGACTTTTCTATCTTCCGCGGCATCGAAAAAAGCCCCTTTGTCGGATTTGCGAATTTCATCGAGCTTTTCCAGAATGACATGTTCGTACGTGCCTTCTGGAACACCATCACGATCAGCGGCCTCGGACTGATTTTTGCATTTCCAGTGCCGATCATCCTGGCCTTGATGTTCAATGAGGTCCAGAGCGAAATCGGCAAACGCTGGGCGCAGACTGTCGTCTACCTGCCGCACTTCATTTCCGTGGTAATTGTTGCCGGTATCGTCATCAACTTCCTGTCGCCTTCCATCGGCATCGTCAACCTTTTCCTGAAAGGCATTGGCCTTGAGCCAATATACTTCCTGACGCAGCCCGAATGGTTCCGTCCGGTGTTCATTGGTTCGTCAGTATGGAAAGAATCCGGCTTTGAATCGATCGTCTATCTTGCCGCGATCGCCGGTGTCAGTCCGACACTTTACGAGTCCGCACGTGTTGACGGTGCGTCGCGCTGGCAAATGATGTGGCGGATCACCCTGCCCTGCATTCTGCCGACGATCATCATCATGCTGATTATCCGCATCGGCAATTTGGTCGAGGTCGGTTTCGAATACATCATCCTTCTTTACCGTCCATCCACCTATGAAACGGCCGACGTTGTGTCGACCTTCATCTATCGCACCGGTCTGCAAGGCACGCAGTATGATCTGGCCACGGCTGCCGGTCTGTTCAACGCGGTTATTGCTTTCGTTCTTGTCTATTCGGCGAACCGTATCAGCCGAAGAGTCTCGTCGACATCGCTGTGGTGAGGAGCTGAAAAATGGCAAGTTTCAATTTGTATTCCCGTGGGGACAGGATTTTTGGCTGGGCCAACGCCATCCTGTTGGGGCTGTTTGTTCTGTCTACCCTTTATCCTTTTATCTATGTCGCGGCGGTCTCGATATCGTCGGGTGCAGCGGTGACCGCCGGGCGCGTGACTTTGTGGCCGGTTGATGTGACGCTGGCCGCCTATGAACATGTCCTGTCCGACAGAATGTTCTGGATCGCCTACGGCAACACCTTCATCTACACCTTCGGCGGCACGTTCATGAGCCTGCTGATCATGATCCCCGGCGCCTACGCCTTGTCGCGTAAAAGGTTGCGTGGTCGCACCTTCTTCAACATCGCGATTGCCTTCACGCTGTGGTTCCACGCAGGCATGATCCCGTTCTTCCTCAACATGCGTGACCTCGGTCTGCTCGACAGTCGTTTCGGTATCATCATTGGCTTCGCGGCGAGCGCCTTCAACGTCATCCTGCTGCGTAATTTCTTCGAAGCCGTGCCGAAATCCTTTGAAGAAGCCGCCAAGATGGACGGTGCGAGCGAGTTGCAACTGTTGTGGAAGGTTTTTATCCCGCTGTCCAAACCCGCAATCGTCACCGTTGCGTTGTTTTGCATCGTGTCGCGCTGGAACGGGTATTTCTGGGCCATGGTCCTGTTGCGCGGTGAAGAAAAAATCCCGCTGCAGGTCTACCTGAAACGCGTCGTCGTCGATCTCAATTCGAATGATGAATTCGCTTCAAGCCTGCTGACAGCCCAATATTCATTCGAAACGGTGACCTCCGCGATCATGATCGCGTCGATCATCCCCGTCCTGATCATTTACCCCTACGCACAGAAGTATTTCACAAAGGGAATTCTGCTGGGCGGAGTCAAAGAGTAGCAGCACAAGGGAGGAGAACCTGTGAGACAACTACGAAAAGGCACGCCCCTTCTGGCGTTAATGACAGCCGTGACAATGGCAATGCCGGTTGCCGCGCAAGACACTGGCAAGATATCAGAAGACCCGTTGGAACTGACGATCCATTTTCACTTCCGCGATAAATACGTCTACTCAGAAAAGTGGCCGGTGGAGCAGAAAGCCGCTGAGATCACCAACATCCACGTGCGTAATGTTGCGTCACTGGCAACGACCAGCAGTCGAGATGCCTTTAACCTGCTGATCGCATCGGGTGATCTGCCAGATATCATCGGCGGCGATGCCTCCGGCGGCCTGAAGGAAGACTTTATCCGCTACGGGCTGGAAGGCGCATTCGTTCCGCTTGATGACCTGATCGAAGAACATGCCCCCAATCTCAAGGCATTCTTTGATAGCCACAAGGATATTCGCAACGCGATTTCCGGCCCTGACGGCAAGCTCTATTTCATTCCATACGTGCCGGATGGAAAATATTCCCGTGGCTGGTTCATCCGCCAGGATTGGCTGGACAAGCTGGGGCTGAAACAGCCGGAGACGCCGGAGGAAGTCTATGAGGTGCTCAAGGCATTCCGCGACAAGGATCCGAATGGCAACGGCAAGAAGGATGAGGTGCCTTACTTTGCCCGTGAACCGATTGATGCGATCCGTCTCATCAATCTCTGGGATGCACGCGTGTCAGGTTCTGAGCGTTATGGAGACTTTGCAGTCTATGACGGCGAACTGCGCCATCCGTGGGCTGAAGAGAACTATAAAACTGGCATTTCAAACGTTGCCAAGTGGTACAAGGAAGGGCTGATCGACAAGGAAGTTTTCACCCGTGGTGCTCGCTCGCGAGAATACCTGCTGGGTAACGATCTTGGCGGCATGACCCACGATTGGTTTGCGAGCACTTCGACCTACAATGATGCTTTGGCGCCAAAAATCGAAGGTTTTGCGCTGAAACCGATGCTGCCACCAAAGTCAGCGTCTGGAGAACGTTTCGAAGATGCCCGCAGACTGCGTGTTCAGCCGGTTGGATGGGCAATTTCCGCCACCAATGAACATCCAGTCGAAACGATCAAGTACTTCGATTTCTGGTTCTCCCAGCAGGGCCGCATCCTGTCGAACTTCGGTGTCGAAGGCCTGACCTATGAGATGGTCGATGGCAAGCCGCAGTTCAAAAGGGAAGTTCTTGAAAACAAGGATCCGGTCAATGCCCAGCTGTGGGCCGTCGGTGCACAGGTGCCGCGCGGTTATTGGATGGACTATGAATATGAACGCCAGTGGACCAACAAGATCGCGCTTGAAGGCATCGATATGTACGACAAGTGCAATTGCCTCAAGGACGAGTTCATGGGCGTGTCTCTGAACGCGGAGGAAAAGGCAATCTTCGACCGCTACTGGCCGAGCCTTCTTACCTACATGACCGAGATGCAGCAAACCTGGATCCTGGGTGCACAGGACGTCGATGCCGGTTGGGATGCCTACAAGAAACGGCTGACCGCACTGGGTTACGATGAGGTCATCAAGATGATGCAGTCGGCCTACGACCGTCAGTACAAATCGGCCCAATAAATCAGTCTATCGCGATGGCGGCCCTGTCGCCGCCATCCCCTTTTTTTGTTTTTACAGGAGTTAGAGCGCAATGCGTCCCTCTGCCTCGGCGATCGCCAGACAAGCTCATCTCGATGAACCGCGCCCGGGTTCCCTGACCATTGGCTACATGCCGAGTGAGCAATTACCGCCTACAGAAAATCCACCGCGTTTTTCCTGGCTTCCCGATATTGATGACGGTGCGCGCTATGTGCTGCGCATCTCGACTGATCCCGAATTTTCCGATGCGAAAACAACTGTCTATGAAGATCTTGCCTGGAATTTCTTTACCCCGGACAAGGTGTTTGTGGATGGCCATTATCACTGGAGCTACGCGCTCTGGGATCAGAATGCAGGACAACCTCTTTCCAACTGGAGCAAGGTGCGCGAATTCGAAATCACCGCTGCCCTGCCAAAAACACCGTTACCAGGCCGGGCAGCCCGTCATGCCGCCGCCCACACCAGCCATCCACGGCTTTGGCTGAATGGCGATCAGCTAAAATCCTTCTCAGCCGCTGTGGCAAAGGATGCCGATCATTGCGGATGGTCCGACTTTTTTGAAAAGTCGGTCAAACCCTGGTTGGACCGGCCGATCATGCCGGAACCGAAACCCTATCCCAACAATGTCCGCGTCGCGACCTTGTGGCGGCAGATGTATATTGATTGCCAGGAAGTAATTTACGCCATTCGCCACCTGGCGATTGCGGGACGTGTTCTGGGGCGGGAAGACCTGCTCGACAGGTCGCGGGACTGGTTGATGGCTGTTGCCGCCTGGGATACGACTGGCGCAACCTCCCGCGCCTACAATGACGAAGCCGGCTTTCGTGTCGTCGTTGCATTAGCCTGGGGATATGACTGGCTTTACGACCATTTGAGCGAGGAAGAGCGCGAGACAGTCAAAACCGTTCTGCTGCGCCGTACGCGAGAGGTTGCTGACCATGTGATCTCCCATGCTCGCATCCACGTCTTCCCCTATGACAGTCACGCAGTACGCTCTTTGTCTGCCGTTCTGACGCCTGCCTGCATTTCGTTGCTGGGTGAAAGCGAAGAAGGTGGTGAATGGCTCGACTATACGGTCGAGTTCCTGTCGACCCTCTATTCCCCGTGGGCGGGCACCGATGGTGGCTGGGCCGAAGGTCCGCACTACTGGATGACCGGCATGGCGTATCTGATCGAAGCCGCCAACCTGATCCGCTCTTACATTGGTTACGACCTCTATCAGCGCCCATTCTTCCAGAACACCGGACGGTTTCCGCTCTACACCAAGGCACCGGGAACGCGCCGCGCCAATTTTGGTGACGATTCCACCATGGGGGATCTGCCGGGTCTGAAGGTCGGTTACAATGTGCGCCAGTTTGCCGGTGTGACCGGCAATGGCCATTACCAATGGTATTTCGATCGCATCAAACAGGATGCGGCTGGTACTGAAATGGCCTTTTATAATTACGGCTGGTGGGATCTGAATTTTGACGATCTTGTTTACCGTCACGACTACCAGCAGGTGGAGGCTGTTGCGCCAAGTGATCTGCCAGCACTGTCCGTGTTCAATGACATTGGCTGGGTCACCATCCAGAAACATATGGAAGATCCGGACCGGCATCTGCAATTCGTGTTCAAATCCAGCCCGTACGGTTCGCTGAGCCACAGCCACGGCGATCAGAACGCTTTTGTGCTCTATGCCTATGGCGAAGATCTGGCGATCCAGTCCGGTTATTACGTCGCCTTTAATTCACAAATGCATGTGAACTGGCGCCGCCAGACCCGCTCGAAAAATGCGGTGCTTATTGGCGGCAAAGGCCAATATGCCGAAAAGGACAAGGCACTGGCACGGCGTGCCGCCGGGCGTATCGTGTCCGTCGATGAGCAACCTGGCCATATCAAGATCGTCGGTGACGCAACGGCGGCCTATCAGGTGGCAAATCCGCTGGTTCGCAAGGCAGAGCGTGAAATCCACTTCGTCAACGACAGCTATTTCGTGTTTGTCGATGAGGTGGAGTGCGCCGAGCCGCAGGAGTTGCAATGGCTTTGCCACACGATCGGCGCGCCGCAGACCGGTCGTTCCAGTTTCCGTTACACCGGCAAGAAAGCCGGTTTTTACGGCCAGTTTGTCTATTCATCGGCTGGCATGCCGCAGATTTCCGCTGTTGAAGGGTTTCCGGGTATCGATCCGAGGGAATTCGAAGGGCTCGAAATCCATCACCACGTCAGCGCGACCGTACCGGCCGCAACACGGCACCGTCTGGTCACTCTTCTGGTGCCTTACAGCCTGAGCGAACCGAAGCGCATTTTCAATTTCATCGATGATCAGGGTTTCTCGACGGACATCTACTTCAGCGATGTCGATGACGAGCGCTTCAAACTCTCTCTTCCCAAGCAGTTCTAATCAATACGAGGTTTTCAAATGCAACGTTTCAAAAACAAAACTGTCGTCGTCGCCGGTGCAGGTCGCGATATTGGTCGCGCATGCGCTATCCGGTTTGCTCAGGAAGGTGCCAATGTGGTGCTGACCTATAACGGCGCGGCGGAAGGCGCAGCATCAGCCGTTTCCGAGATCGAAAAGCTCGGCGGCAAGGCGCTGGCCGTCAAGGCCGATCTTACCAAGGCCGCAGATGTCGAAGCTGCAATCTCTGCCGCAGCCGACAAGTTTGGGGAGATCCATGGTCTGGTACACGTGGCAGGCGGCCTGATTGCCCGGAAGTCTCTGGCCGATATGGACGAGGCCTTCTGGCATCAGGTTCTTGACGTTAATCTGACGTCGCTTTTCCTCATTGCCAAGGCCGCGGTGCCGAAGATGGCAAAAGGCGGCGCCATCGTTACCTTCTCGTCGCAAGCCGGCCGTGATGGCGGCGGTCCCGGCGCGCTGGCCTACGCGACATCCAAGGGTGCCGTGATGACCTTCACGCGTGGCCTTGCCAAGGAAGTTGGCCCCAATATTCGCGTCAATGCAGTTTGCCCGGGCATGATTTCGACCACCTTCCATGACACCTTCACCAAACCGGAAGTGCGTGAGCGGGTGGCCGGTGCCACGTCGTTGAAGCGCGAAGGCTCGAGTGAGGATGTTGCCGGTCTGGTAGCCTTCCTTGCGTCTGACGATGCTGCCTACATCACCGGCGCTTGCTACGACATCAATGGCGGCGTCCTGTTCTCCTGATATCCTGGTAAAACCAATGTCTGTATCGTTACCAAGGGCGAGCCGCGTTGCCATTCTTGGCACGTCGCTCGTCCAGCAAAACCACATTGGCGATGCCGGGATGCTCGCGACATCGGCACGCGGCTGGATGAGTTGGGCGGAGGTTTTGTCTCACGGCAGGCTTCGTTGTCCTGTCCATCACGATCCATCGGTGCCGCCCGGTTGGGAACCGAGCAATCGACCTGGCATCAGCCGATTTTTTAGCGGGCTCAATTTCGGGGTGTCAGGGCAGAAGGCGATCGAGATCGAACGGCGGCTGTCGTTATTGCTGCGATCGGATTTCGACCTGATCCTTGTCGATGCCGGCACCAACGACATGATGGTGGAAACACGCCAGACGATTGCGGACACCAGGGCACGTATTGCCTCTGCTCTGCTTGCGGCGGGCAAGACGGTCATTCTGCTGCCCATTCTGGCGCGTGGTGTGGGCAAGTGGCCAGCCCATGGTTCCGAAAGGGCCAAGGCGCACTGGATGAATCGCCAGAGTGCTGAATTCGCCGCCAACCACGCCAATTGCCATGTGTTTGACTGGAACGCGGCTTGGGTTGATCCGGATAATGAACTCGGAGAGCCCTATTCCGGTTATTCTGACGATGGAACGCATTTTTCAGTCCGGGGTGCCTTTGCCGTGGGTAAGCTGCTGGCAGGGTATCTCGAAGCCATGTTGCCGCGTGCGCCGGACCGCCTTCTGCCGAAAGATGATCGCTTCGATGCTGTCGACAATCCAACTGGCAATCTGGTAACCGAACTATCCGCGAAGATACTCACTGATAAAGGTGACCAAAGCCACCGTCTTGCCGGGCCGATTGAACATCCGGGAACCGGTAACTGGATCGAGGCGATCTGCGATATCGAGGTGCCAGCTCATCCCGGCATTCTCGGAGTAACACTACGCTTGAAGGATGTTGCCGAAGACGGGCAACAGGCCAGTGCGTTAAAACCCTTTCGCGCAGAAGACGGTACAGTTTTCCCTTTCCCCGATACCCATTGGAAAGGTGCATTGCGGACGCCGCCATTAAAACTCCGGCCGGGTAACGCACCGCCCGAGCTTTATCTCGATGTTCTGATGCAGGGTGGTTCAAAGTCGATCAACATCGATATTGCGCGCATTGACGTGCGGCCTGTTTCAAGTCCGGTGCGCGCATGACCAGACATGATAAGAAGCCGAAGCTGTTGATAGCCATGCGCAGCGAGCTTCCCGAAGGATTTTTCAGCACGCACGAATGGGCGCGACTGAATGCGGTGACAGATATCATTGATGGATTTCCCTATACGGACTTTGACACGGGTAAGGGTCGCGAAGCTCTGGCTGATGCCGACATTCTGCTGGCGGCCTGGGGTACACCGTCGTTGACAAAAGAACGCCTTGCCAGGGCACCGCACCTCAAGATGCTGGCTTATGCGGCATCATCGGTGCGCGTGGTCGCGCCTGCCGAGTTTTGGGACAACTCAGATATTCTGGTGACAACAGCCGCATCCGTGATGGCCACACCGGTGGCCGAGTTTACCTACGCGGCTATTATCATGTGCGGCAAGGATGTGTTTCGCCTGCGGGATGAACACCGGGCTGAGCGCGGGACTGGTGGTTTTGGCAGCCGGCGTGGCATGAACCTGCCCTGGCTTGGCAGCTATTCCCGCAAAGTCGGCATTGTTGGCGCGTCTCGCATCGGGCGGCAGGTCATCGACATGCTGACACGAGGCAGTTTTGAAATTGCCGTCTATGATCCATTCTTGTCTGAGGATGAGGCAGTTGCACTTGGTGCGACAAAAATGGAGTTGCACGCGCTTCTCGCATGGTCCGACATTGTTTCGCTACATGCGCCGATCCTGCCGCAGACCCACCATATGATTGGCGCTCGAGAGTTCGCGCTGATGGCCGACCATGCGGTGTTCATCAATACCGCACGGGGTTGGCTGGTCGATCACGCGGCATTGTTATCGGAGGCACAATCCGGCCGCTTGCGTGTTCTGATCGACACGCCGGAACCGGAACCCTTACCGGTGGACAGCCCATTCTACGACTTGCCGAATGTCGTGCTGACACCACACATCGCCGGTGCGCTTGGCAATGAACTGCGCGCCCTTTCTGATGTCGCAATTACTGAAATCGAGCGATTTGTTGCCGGCCTTCCACCGCTTTACCCCGTCCGCAAACAGGACATGGAGCGTATGGCATGAGCGCTGTTGATTACTGTTTTTCGACGCTTGGATGTTCTGAACTCAGCCTGCATGAAACCGCTGACCTGGCGAGACGGCATGGTATATCTTCCGTGGAATTACGTGCGCTTTCCGGCGCGGTTGACGTGATTGCTGCATTGAATTCGGAGTTTGGCAGACCGTCGCAGTTTGCGGCCTTTCTTCAACAGGGCGACCTCAAGGTCGTTGCCCTCAACACGTCGATCCGACTGCTTGAAAGTCGTGACCTGTCGGCCGTCGAACCCTTTATTGCATGGGCGGAAGCGGCAGGCGTGGCACATCTGAGGATCTTTGACGGCGGCAAACAGTTAGCTGTCGACGAACTGAGGCGCGCAACTGCACTGCTTGATCAATGGCAAGCCGACCGGCAATCGCGCGGGCTGAATGTCGATCTGATGATCGAAACCCATGATGCTCTGGCAGATGCTGCGCAACTGAAGACCTTCGTCAAACACGTGCCAAACGCCTTGATATTATGGGACACCCATCACACCTGGGCCAAGGGTTCTGCTCTCAACAGCCTGTGGCCTGATATCGCCGACAATGTCGTCCATTTGCATGTCAAGGACAGCAAGATGGGAAGCGATGGCCTTCGCCATTACGTGCTTCCCGGCCACGGTGATTTCCCCATGGCGGATCTCATGTCGCTTGTCAGGTCGAGTAATCGACACGTCCCTCTCAGTCTCGAATGGGAGCGCCACTGGCATCCCGAACTGCCACCTCTGGATGACGCGTTGACGGCAGCGCGCACCTGGTGGCGATAGGAGTTCTTATGCGTATCGCTGACATCAAATTAACGCCGGTTGCCATCCCCGACAAACCATTGCTGAACTGCAAGGGTGTTCACCAGCCCCATGCGTTGAGAACCATCATCGAAGTCCTCTGTGATGACGGCACGGTTGGTTTGGGAGAAAGCTATGGCAGTATCAAAGCCCTGGACGGTTTAAGACGGGCGGCTCCGTCATTGATCGGCCTTGATCCGTTTCACCTCCACGAGTTGAAGGCAAAAGTGATTGCTGCTTTGCCCGGTGGTGGAGGCATCAACGCAAAAACGGCAGTTGCCGATCACAAGCTGACGGACGTTGTTGCCTCGGCATTTGAAGTTCCATGTCTTGATATTCAGGGCAAGCTGCTTGGACGGCCGGTTTGTGACCTGCTTGGAGGGGCGGTTCGTGACACCGTTCCCTTCAGCGCCTATCTGTTTTTCAAGTTTGCCGCCCATATCGGTCAAGAACCGGACGAATGGGGGGAAGTGCTGACGCCAGACCAGATGGTCGGGGAAGCCCGCCGGATGGTGGATAAATACGGCTTTCAGTCCCTGAAGCTCAAAGGGGGCGTGTTACACCCCGATCTCGAAATCGAGACGATGCTGAAGCTTCGCGAAGCCTTTCCAAATCATCCCTTGCGGATTGATCCCAATGGCGGCTGGACCGTCGACACAGCCATCTATATCGCCCGCAAACTGGAAGGTGTTCTGGAGTATCTTGAAGATCCTGTCATCGGTATGGACCAGATGGCGGAGGTCGCAGCGGCAACGTCACTTCCGCTGGCCACCAACATGATCGTTCTTGAGTTTGACCAGATCGCCGAAGCCTTCCGCAAAAATGCTGTCCAGATCGTCTTGTCCGACCATCACTATTGGGGCGGTCTGCGTTCCTCGACACATCTTGGCAAGATCTGTGAGACATTGGGGCTCGGTGTATCCATGCACTCGAACTCGCATCTCGGTATCACGCTTGCTGCAATGACACATGTTGCCGCAGCGACACCCAATCTCAGTTATGACTGCGATACACATTTTCCATGGACTGGCGTCGATGTGATTGAAGGTTCACCCTTCACGTTCCGTGATGGCAAGCTGAATGTGCCACAAGGCCCGGGTCTTGGTGTGTCACTTGACCACCAGAAACTCGCCGAGCTTGCTGCGCTCTACGAACAGACTGAGATGAAGGAACGCAACGACACTGCCTATATGCAGTTGTTCGATCCCTGTTACGAAAGACGCGTGCCGCGCTGGTAACTAAAACGCCTTTGACAGGATGTTGGGCGTCCGGTTCATGACGCCGATTGGGAAATCTATGGCGCGCGAGAGTTGAGTGCTCTTATCCCTGAATCAGGGAGTTTCCCGCAGGCGTTGACCGACGCACGACCTCATAGGTCTCGAATTGGGTGACGGGCACGGGGCGTCCAACGTGGAAACCCTGGATCTGGTCTATTCCGTATTGCCGCATCAACTGCTCATGGGCTTCGGTTTCTGCACCCTCGACAAGAATTCGCAGGCCACGGTTGCGCAGCAGGCTGATGATATCACGCAGCATCATGCGACCGCGCTCGGTGTCGCAATCATGCAGGAAGGAGCGGTCGATCTTCACCGTGTCGAATTCGATCAGGCGAAGCCAGGACAAACCGGCAAAACCGGTGCCGAAATCATCAAGCCAGATTTGAGCGCCAAGTTTTCTCAGATCACTGATGCAGCGAACCACCTCCTGATCCATTTCCAGCTCAACGCCTTCGGTGATTTCGAAGGCAAGCCGCGCACCCATCAGGCCAAACTCTGACAGTGTGGCTGCGACATAGGTCGCAAAACCGGGCATTTTTAATTCGATTGGCGAGACGTTAACACTGGCAACGGGCACAAGATTGGTCGCCAACAGATCGCTGCAAACCGTTCGGATCGCCCAGCGACCGAGATCGACAATCGCCCCTGTTCGCTCGGCTATCGGAATGAAGGTGCTTGGCAGAACGGGTGTTCCGTCCAGCATCCTTAATCTCATCAAGGCTTCAGCCCCACTCAATTCGCCTGTCTTGACGTCGCGGATCGGTTGATAAACCAGAGTGACGAGGCGCTGTTGAACGGCGATTTTAAGGATCGCTGCAATGTTTTCACTGTCATCGCTCGCCCATGGGTCCTTGGTGTCGAATAGTTTGACGCAGTTGCGGCCACTTGCCTTTGCGGCATAGAGCGCACGGTCGGCCTCGTGAATGACCCTGTCTACTTGGATTGCATTACCGCGTGTGTGCGACACACCCACGCTGACGGTGACGAAGGGTGTTCCGTCGCGTCTTGCTTCATGCGGATACGCCATGACACGGACGGCGATACAAATCGCTTCCGCCAGATCGGCGGCGCGTTTGGGTGTGTCGGTCGGTGCAATGACAATGAACTCCTCACCGCCATATCGGCCAATGATGGCGCCATGCAGTGATGCAACGGTTTTCAGTCGCTGCGACACCGCAATCAGGCAACGGTCACCTTCCTGGTGACCGTAGCAGTCATTGTAACGTTTGAAGAAGTCGACATCGATGAGCAGGACAGCAAAACTCTTGCCGTGCTCTCGCCAATTGTTCCAGTAGTCACGCAGTCGCTGGTCGATCGCGCGGCGATTTTCAAGGCCGGTCAGCGAATCGGTGATGGACAAGTGCAGCAAAGCCTTGCCCCGTTCGTCGGCTGCTGATTGCTGCAGCCGCGCCTCATAGGCGTTGAGGAAAACCTTGTAACGCTCTCTGTTGAGCTGCAGGTTCACGTAGGATGTAAAAATGAAGCAGGAAATACAGAATGCACCGAGGATCAGCTTGTAAAGCAATCCCATCGGCTCAAAGGCGTAGAGAAAACCGACGAAGATTGTCAGGTTCGTCGCCGAAGCCGCGAATGCCAGTGGAAACCGGAAGCTGAAAAACAGGTTGAAGCTCATCATGAAGATGGCGCCAAACACCATGTAATAGGAAAAGGCATTCGCATGGCTGGTCATTTGTGCCGTAGCGAGCCACACAACATAACCTGAAAGCACGGAGACTGCGGCAACAAGATCGATGATATCGGCACGTGCCTTGAAGTGCAGCAGAAATTCGAGAACGCACAATGCAACGATGCCCACGGCAACGCGGCCCGCAATGGTGTAGAGCGCGACATCGCGCAGGAACAGGTAATCGGTCGCAGAGTAAGCGATATATGCGGCAACAGCGATCCAAAGACCGTGACGCGTCACGTCTTTTCTGTTGAGTTCACTTTCCTGCTGATAGAGGCTACGCATCTGCTCAGGGGAAAGCGCCGGCCGCATCGCGGGCACGGTGGTCTCGGCTAACAAGTGCATCATGCCCTATTCACCCAACATCCAGCGCATTGATTCTAGCCGCCATCCGGCCAGAGCCGGAAGTCAACGATGATTCACCCTGCGCAAGCTCCCATGCCACTCTCAACCGAGAGTGCACCAACTCTCATATATCCTGAGGTTATTAACTTTTTCTAAACTTCTCACAAACGGGAAAGGTGGGGGTTGTTGAAAAACATGACCTCCGCGAACTTGACGTGCACGGAAAATGCTGAAGATTTTATCTTTTTCTTTAACCCTTTATTCAGCAGTGAGGTTCGCGTGGCTCAGCCTTTGTTCTCCCTTGACGGTGAAAGTCTTATCACTCCCCAGTCGGTCACTAACCATCGCCACCCGTCTGACAAAACCGCCGAGGCCGATCTTCTGGCAACGGCAGAGGCGGAGTTCGTGCTGATCATGAGCCTCGCAAACCAGCGCTTCAGCGCCGGTAACGACCTCGCCGAAGCGACAGAATGGCTGATTGCCCAGATGCATGATTTGCGGTGGAAATATGGTCCGGCCGTATGGCAGGGACTTATTCCGATCATTCAAGCGCACCCTTCCGCAAAAATCATGCAGCAGTGCCCATTCACCCGTTGGTCTTTTGAAAAACCACGCGGATACTCTGGCGATGCCAGCCTTATCGATTTCATCTATGGTCATGAGGCAGTGGCACATGAGGTGGCAAAATCCACGCCTCTCGGCCTTAACATCTTTGAATATACCCGCAATGCGCCGGGACCGGTTGCCGTTCGCGAGCGCCGCGACATTCTGACCGAATATGTTGATATGGTTGCAGCCGAGAAGGGACCGGAGACGGAAATTCTGACCGTTGCAGCAGGCCATCTTCGTGAAGCAGAAAATTCTCAGGCGCTTAAGAACGGTGGCATGAAGCGTTGGGTTGCCCTTGATCAGGACCCGCTCAGCATCGCATCGATTTCAAGCCAGTTCCATGGCACGTGCATTGAACCAATCGATGGCTCTGTCCGTGGCCTGCTTGCCAAAAAACACAAGATCGGCACGTTTGATTTCATCTATGCCGCAGGCTTGTACGATTACCTGACCGACAAGGTTGCGATCCGCCTCACCCAGGTTTGCATGGACATGCTGAAGCCGGGCGGCATGTTCCTCTACGCCAATTTCTCCGATGAAATGGCCGATGACGGTTACATGGAATCCTATATGAACTGGGAGCTTCTCCAGCGTTCGGAAGCTGATATGTGGCGCGTTACCAATGCCAGTGCCGACCCAAACACCGTAGACAGCAAAGTGTGGTTCGGCGCCAACCGAAACATCATCTACAGCACAATCAAAAAACGGTCCTGAGGATCATTGGGCTACGGCCATTCGGCCTGTAACTCCCGAAATAGCAACGACGCAAAACTAAATTGCGTCGTGACAGAGATGAAGCTTGGAAGTTCGCAAGCCTTGCCATTTGCGCTACGCTGGCGTGCGGGCTCTTACTAAATGTCGTCCGGCCAATGATTACAGGAATACCTATTCTGCCAGGGCCAAATCAATTGCCGCTTCGCAATGGATCAATGTGGTGTCGAAAACCGGCACGGAGACATTATCCTGATTAAGCAACATGCCGATTTCGGTGCAGCCTAGTATCACGCAGTCGGCCCCAGTTTCGACAACACGCTGGGCGATCTGCTCGTATGTGGCACGGCTTTCATCCGTGGTGATGTCCTTGCACAGTTCATCATAGATGATGTGATGAACAACTGCGCGGTCATTAGCATCAGGTAGAACTGGATCGAGCCCGGCTTCGATCAACCGCCCCGTATAGAAGCTTTGCTCCATGGTGAATGCCGTTGCCATGAGGCCGGGTCTATGGAGACCTGCTTCGGCAATGCGGCGGGCGGTGGCATCTGCAATATGCAGCAAGGGAATTCCGACGCCGCTCATCATCTGATCGGCAAGTTTATGCATGGTGTTTGTCGCGAGAATGATGAAATCTGCGCCGCCACGTTGCAGTGCCTTGGCCTCGGCATTCAAAATCTCCCCGGCTGCTTCCCACTTGCCAGCGCTTTGCAATGTTTCGATTTTTGCGAAATCAAGCGAGCGGATCAAAAGTTCAGGAGAATGAAGACCGCCAAGGCGCTGCCTCGTGATTTCGCAGAGTTTGCGGTAGTAGGTTTGCGTGGATGCGGCTGACATGCCGCCCAAAATACCGATAAGTTTCATTGTGCGATTATCCGTTCAGAGACTTGTAATCTGGCCAGCCCGCCACTGGGTAGTTTGTCGAGACCTGAGTTGTTTTAACATTAGATGAACCGTGTGGTAGATGGCTATGTCAGGGATTTTGCATGTCCTGCGCAATATGCGAGACGTTAGAGTGTTCTTCTTTGTGCAAAATCATCGGCTCTCGGCGCCGAGAATCCATCATGACAGTTGAATTTTCACATGCTTAGATCGCTTAGGCGACGTCGTCGTTACGGCACAAGGAGCTTGCTGTGGCTTACATTTACATCGTGACGGATTGCGAATTTGACGGTCCCATACCGGGAATGAATTCGATGCTTTCTTTCGGGTCTGTCGGGGTTTCCGAAACTGGTGAGATTCTTGGCGAATTTGAAGGTGTTCTGCAACGCCTTGATGGCGCCGGAAGTGACCCGGCTGTAATGGATTTCTGGAAGCGGTTTCCTGAGGCATATGCGGCGGCCACAGAAAATGCGCAGCCACCGGATGTCGTCATTAAAGGCTTCGTCAATTGGATCAGGTCGCTTGGACACCGTCCGATCTTTGCAGCGCATCCGGTTTCTCTCGATGGGCCGTGGTTTGACTATTATCTGAAACGGTTTACCGGCAGGCCATTGTTGGAAGGGCCTTGGGTGGAGGACCGGTTATTTCGCTATGCACCACTTTGCATCATGTCGATGGTTACCGGAAAAACCGGACGTGAGCACTGGAACTGCGATGTCAAAAAATATCCGGCTGAATGGCTCGGGTCGGTCGAGCATACCCATCGTGCAATAGATGACGCACATGGTTACGCCAATCTGTTGCGCTTCTTGATCAGAGACCGTTGATACGATCCTGCCGTGTCTGGCGAGGTTGCTTTGGTCAAAGATGTCACGGGGTTCGGTAAACCCCGTGACTGATCTCATCGCCGCTGTTTTGGCGGCTGATTTACATCACGCGCCGTAAGGCACCCAGATGTTTTTCACCTGAATGGCCCTGCGCAGATAATCGCGCCCCTGCGCCTCGGAACGGTTCAGCCAGTCGGGCTGGCGGCCGTTATTGACCCAGGTTGCTTTCAGGTTTCCGGCAGATGCCTTTTCAACCATCGCGCTTCCCTTGTCCGAACCGAAGTACCAGACAGCAGCCACTTCATCATGTTCAGCCAATGTCTTGGCGAGCACATCACGCTCACCGGTCACGATGTTGATAACGCCACCCGGCACATCGGATGTGTCCAGCACCTGATAAAAGTCACCGGCAATCAGTGGATGTCGTGATGACGGGATGACAACAACGCGGTTGCCCATGGCTATCGCCGGCAGGACCAGCGACACCAAAGACAGAAGCGGTGCTTCATCCGGGCAAATGACGCCGACAATGCCCCATGATTCATTCATGGCAAGCGTGACATGGCGAGTTTTGGTCGAATGCACCGCGCCATCAAACTTGTCGGCCTGTGCTGCGTAATAGGAGATACGACGCAGCGATGCATCGAACTCCTCCGTTGCCTTCTTCTCGCTCACGCCGGTGCTTTCGATGATACGCGCGACGAATTCGTCGCGCCGTGCATCGAGGTTTTCGGCGAGATAATAAAGCACCTGTGCACGGTTATGGGCTGTTGCGGAGCTCCAGCTTGTTGCCTTGGACGCTGCTTCCACGGCATTGCGGATATCCTTGCGGTTGCCAATGCCGGCCATGCCGATTACTGCGTTGCCCTTGCCTGTCACAGAGTAGCTGTAGCCACCGTCGGGACGCGCCTGTTTACCGCCGATATAGTTTTTCATTGTCCGGTCGAGACCATCGACCGCCATCTTGCTGTCTCCTGACGGCAAGGCCGACGGGGTGAAGGTTTCAAGGGCCTTGGCGACCGGAAGGCTCTTTTCCCAGTCGGCAGCCAGATATTCATAAAGGCCTTCGCGCGCACCTTCGCGGCCAAAACCGCTTTCACGGTAACCGCCGAAACCGGCACCGGCATCAAGCATGTTGGTGCAGTTGATCCACACCACACCAGCCTTGACGCGTGCCGCCAGATCAAGCGCTACATTGATATTTTCCGACCAGATCGACGCGGCCAGGCCGTAGCGGGTGTTGTTGGCCAGTGCTGCGGCTTCATCCGGCGTGCGGAACGTGAAGGCAGCAGCAATCGGACCAAAGATTTCCACCTGGCAGACGGTAGAGGCCTGATCAACTTCGGTGAAGAAGCCGGGGGCAATATAATTGCCCTTTGCTGGCAGCGGGTTCTTGCTTTGCCAGAGTTCGCCACCTTCATCCACGCCTTTGCGAACCAGATCGGTGATGCGCTTTACCTGCGTAGCGGAAACAATCGCGCCGACATCGGTCGACTTGTCGAGCGGATCACCAACGCGCAGTGTTTCCAACCGCTTTTTCAGGCGAGCGTAAAACGTCTCGGCAATACCTTCCTGCACCAGCAGGCGGGAACCCGCGCAGCACACCTCACCCTGGTTGAACCAGATGGCATCAACCACACCTTCAACGGCAGCATCCAGATCAGCATCTTCGAAGACGATGAACGGTGATTTACCACCCAGTTCCAGCGAGAGTTTCTTGCCCGAGCCGGCAATCTGCTCCCTGATGACCCGACCAACCTGCGTTGAACCGGTAAACGCAACCTTGTCGATGCCGTCATGGCCGCAGACGGCTGCACCGGTCGAGCCATCACCCTGGATGATGTTGACGACACCTGCCGGCAGACCAACCTCATGGCAGATTTCTGCAAAAGCAATGGCTGTCAGCGGAGTGAGATCAGCGGGCTTCAACACCACGGTATTACCGGCGGCCAGTGCTGGTGCGATCTTCCATGCCAGCATCAACAGCGGGAAATTCCACGGAATGACTTGACCGCAAACGCCAACGGGCGAGAAGCCACGGAACTCGTCTTCCACCATCTCAGCCCAACCGGCATGGTGGTAGAAATGACGGGCAACGAGAGGAATATCGATATCGCGGGTTTCGCGAACCGGCTTGCCGTTGTCCATGGTTTCGAGAACCGACAGGAAACGCTCACGCTTCTGGACGTGACGCGCAATGGCATAGAGATAACGGGCACGTTCATGGCCGGATAGTTTCGACCATTTTCCGAAGGCGGCACGGGCTGCCTTGACCGCCAGATCGACGTCATCCTCATTGCCGCAAACGATTTGCGCCAGGCTTTCGCCGTTCGCGGGGTTTGATACGGCAATGGTTTTGCGGCCTTCCGGAGTTACGAAACGGCCGTTGATGTAGTGACCGAATGAGCGTCCGTGTTTATCGAGCCACTGCTTCACATCGCCATTCGCCTCGGGGGAAGGTCCATATTCCATGGTTTGCAAAATGTCCTTAATGGATACCATTTTTTCAGTCCTTATGCGGCAGCGTGGTGATGAGCGCTGGAGTAGCGGCCGGTTACGAAATGTTCGAGCTGCCGCTCGATGTCGCCAAGCATCGAGCTGGCACCGATGCGGAACAGATCAGGTTCCAGCCAGCGATTGCCCAATTCTTCTTTCATCAAGGTGAGCCAGGACAGCGCGTCCTTTGCAGTTTTCAAGCCGCCGGCCGGTTTGAAGCCAACCATCTGGCCTGTCAGTTCGCCGTAGTCGCGCAGTGCACGCACCATGGTCAGGCTAACCGGCAGCGTAGCATTCACTTCCTCTTTGCCGGTCGAAGTTTTGATGAAGTCGGAACCCGCCTGCATCGCTACCATCGAGGCACGATAAACATTGGTCAGCGTGTTGAGGTCACCCGTTGCCAGAATGGCCTTCATATGGGCATCCCCGCAGGCTTCGCGCATCGCGGCGATCTCGTCATAAAGTCCAGTCCAGTTCTGCGTCAGAACGAATTCACGAGTAATAACGATATCGATCTCTTTCGCGCCCTGGTCGACGGCATAACGAATTTCCGCCAGTCTCTGGGGAAGTGGCGTCAAACCAGATGGAAAACCTGTTGCGACAGACGCAACCGGAATTTTCGTTCCTTCCAGGGCCTTAACGGCGTGCGCGACCATTGTCGGGTAGACGCATACCGCGCCGGTGGTGATGCCGGCATCGGCGAGGCCAAGTGCCTCCAGAATGTCGTCGCGGACCGGGCGGCGCGCCTTGGCGCAAAGGCGGCGGACGCGCCCGGCAGTGTCATCGCCCGACAAAGTTGTCAGGTCGATGCAGGTGATGGCCTTGATCTGCCATGCGACCTGATATTCCTTTTTGATCGAGCGCCGCGCGGTGATTGTCGATGCCCGCCGCTCGGAGGCACTGCGATTGACAGTCACATCCTCAAACCATTCCGGTTTGAGGGGTGTGCCATTGTTTCGTGGGAAGTTTTCGCTCATTTTCTGTCCATTCTTAAGATCAGGTGCTAACGGCAGCATGTTCGCGGCAAAATGCTTCGAACTCTTCGACGCTGGCGTAGGCCTTCTGTGTTCCGGGACGGGTGATGGAATGGGCCGCGTAAAGCGACGCCTTTTTTAAGGAAGAAACGACGTCGCCAGTTTCTGCGTAAAACCGGGCAAAAGAACCGATAAAGGCATCGCCTGCTCCCGTGGTATCTTTTGGCGTGACTTTAACCGGTTCAATATTGACGATTTCGGTTGCGGTAATCATGCGTGCGCCACGTCCACCCAGCGTCACGATGACAGTACGAATGCCGCGTACGATCAGTGAACGGGCAGCCGTGACAATGTCATCATCGGTACCGGTTGGCAGTCCCGACAGCAGCGCCAGTTCACTTTCGTTCGGGACAAGGAAGGTAACCTGACGGATGCGTTCCGGATCGAGGTCGGCCGCCGCCGGTGCCGGGTTGAGAATAGTCTCAATACCGTTTTTGGCTGCGAGCTCGATCGTGTGATAGACCGTCTCAACAGGCACTTCCATCTGCATCAGAATGAGGCCGCATTGTTTCAGATCGGCCGCTGCCTTGTCGACTTCCGCAGGCAGAAGATCCGCATTGGCACCCTTGACGATAAGGATCGAGTTCTCTCCCGATTGCTCGACAAAAATCGGTGCAACGCCGCTGGAGCGGCCAGCAATCTTTTCCACATGGCGGGTATCAACGCCAAAACTTTTCAGATTGCGAATGGTGTTGTCGGCAAACACATCGTCGCCGACACGGGTCACCATCATCACATCGGCACCGAGGCGAGCCGCTGCAACGGCCTGGTTGGCACCTTTGCCGCCGCAACCCATTTCGAATGTTGGTGCTTCTAACGTTTCACCCGGTCCCGGCATGCGGTCCACATAAGTGATGAGGTCGACCATGTTGGAGCCAACGACCCCGATTTTCTTGCTCATGATGAACTTCCCTGAATATGCTGTTTCAAAGAGTGCCGATCCTGGCGCCGAACTGCTTGGCGGCGGCACGGTCGAGATAACCGAGCCGCACCGGGAAGATCTTGCGTTCGCCCGGCGAAAGGATCTGCACGTTGTTTTTGGCTTTTTCCGCCAGATAACCCTCGGGTTCGCAGGTCGAGGGCAAGGCAAAAGCGGCGACTTGCGAATCTCCGTTCACCAATATCCAGCGCACTGTTTTGGGGAAGGCGGCCAGTGGATAGGAGATGCCGAAGCCATCGCCCTCGTTTCGCTGCATCATCAGATGCGTCTTTCCATCACCATCTTGCGGCAGGCCATTGATGTAGAACACCTGTTCGGGATCATAGCGCTGTGGTTCATCCAGCACTTCCATGGCGGATGGTTTTTTTGCCAACGTGTCCAGAAGTGACAGATAATCGGGGTTGGGTGTGACATGGCCGGGCACGGCTGTGCGCACCCTCACCTGGTCCGGCGTATAAGCCACCGGCTGAACGATGCGAGCGCCCTTGGCGTACGCAAAGTTCACATGGCACATATACATCAGATCCATGGGTGCCGATGACAGGTTTTCGATATCCATGACGATATCGAACAGCGTATCCTCTGCATGCAGTTTTACACTTGGCCGCGCCAGATAATTGGCCCCGAAGCCCATGACATATTCGATCTCACCGGTGACACGGATGAACGCGCCGCGTTCATCGTGACCGATGACGAAACCGGCCTTGTCCATGGATGCGCAGGCCATTTCTCCGTGCAGAGCGTGATTGTCCTCTGGTGATGGGCAGCCGTTGCGCAACATGCCGCTGTGAAATGCAAAGCAACCATAGGTCTCAACGATCGAACCAGCTGGCCGCGGCATGGCAAAACGGCTTCCCATGGTCAGATCGACGCCATCAAATTCGACACTCCAGATCATCTGTCCCATGAAGGGCAGTATGACGATGCGGCCGCGACGATTTTCGATCTGTAACGCCTCGATGCCGGTGGCGTGCCGGAATGTCGTGACGTTGAGCCCCTCGGCTTTGGCCAGAACATGGCGAACCTCGGTGAAGTCCTGTCTGCGAAGATTAAATTCTGTCTCCTGCATGGGATCAC
The DNA here is from genome assembly GCF_014851585.1 of Agrobacterium sp. AGB01. GTDB lineage: Bacteria > Pseudomonadota > Alphaproteobacteria > Rhizobiales > Rhizobiaceae > Agrobacterium. Next base: position 72,539 of record NZ_JACVAB010000007.1, on the reverse strand, counting down.
CTGCCGGGGTTGCGCCATGCATTGATGGCGATGACGAGAATAAGGAAACCGCCCCAGATGAAATCGATGAGGTGGTTGGAGAACCGCATCATCTGGAAGCCTGAGGAGAGCAACATGAGGGCAACGAGCGCAATGGCGATGCCGAGAACACGGCCTTTGCCGCCAGCCGGATTGGTGCCGCCAAGAACGGCGATCAACACGGCCTGTAGGAGATAGGATGCACCGTAATCAGATTTGGCAGCATTGGTGCGCCCAGACAGAATGATACCCGCCAACGATGCCAGCACACCTGTTAGCATGTAGGAATAGAGCATCATCCGGTCTTTGCGGATGCCGGCAAATACGGCCGCACGCGGATTGGTGCCGATCAGCATGAGATTGATACCAAGCGTCGAGCGCGTCAGCAGCACAGCGACAATCAGGCAGACCGCAATGAACAGGATGAAGGGCGTGGCGATACCAAGGATCTTGCCATTGCCGATCCAGTTCCATGCGTCGGGAAAACCGACAATGGCCGGGCCGCCAGTCATGACCAATGCCAGTCCCATCAACACCTGGCCGGTGCCCAGTGTGGCCAGGATCGGGGTGATACGCAGTTTGGCAACCAGCAGGCCATTGACCAGACCGGCCATCAGACCAACCGCCATGGCAATCAGAATGCCAAGGCCGGTGTAGAATATCATGCCCGAGGTGGAAGATTGCCCCGCCTGAACCATGGTGGAGTGGAAATAGACACCGGCAATGATGCCTGCGAGATTGGCAATGCCAACCACGGACAGGTCAATGCCGCCCGTCAGCATGGCAATCATCATGGCGATGGAGAGGATCCCCAGTTCCGGCATGATGTAGCTGATGGATTCAAAGTTGTAGTAGTTCAGGAACTTGCTGGGATTCATCCAGGTCATCAGCGCAAAAACGATGACCGTGATGACAAGCAGCTGCAGGATGTTGTTGTCGTTGCCGAGAAGCCGTCGCATGTCGAACGAATTTTTCATGATGCGCTCTCCCCTCAAGCTATGCTTTTACGATCACGCCATGCGGTGATGGCGGTGGCGACGATGATGATCAGGCCGACGACGACCTTCTGCCAGGTGGTGTCCACCTTCATGATGATCAGTGAGTTCTTGACCATCACCAGCATGAAGACGCCCATCAAGGTACCGAGCACAGTGCCGCGCCCACCGAAGATCGATGCGCCACCAAGAACCACGGCCGCAATCACATCGAGCTCGAGACCGACGAAATCACGCGGGTTGGCAAGCCAGATCATTGAGGAATGCAGCAATCCGGAAAAACCGGCGAGCGCACCTGCAACGCAATAGACAAAGAAAATCGTGGCGCCTGTATTGAAACCAACCCGCTTGGCCGCTTCCGGCGAACCGCCATAGGCATAAACGCTGCGCCCCATCATGGTGTAGTTGAGGATCAGGTGAATGACCAATGCCAGCCCAAGATAGACAAGAAACATCGCCGTCAGGCCAAAGGTCGAGCCAGTGGCCGAGGTCAGTGAGATCACGTCGGTCTTGCCAAATCCGATCAGTTCCTTCGGCATCTTGTTGATGTTGACGATACTGGTGCCAACGAGACCGAGAACCAGACCACGCACAATCGAACCGGTGCCCAATGTTACGATCAGCGGGATCATCTTGAAGCGGTGAATGATGAAACCGTTGAATGCACCGAGCGCCAGACCGATCAATGTCGCAGCGATAAAGGGAATGAGAACGCCGTCGTAACCGAGGTAAACCATGGCACGCACGGTCAAATACATTGCGGCAATGGCAAAGGCGGTAAACGAGACGTCGATGCCGCCGGAAATCATCACCAGCAGTACGCCAAGCGCCATGATGCCGATGACGACATTGGACCGTAACAGGCCGAAGATGTTATCGAGCGACCAGAAAGCCGGGTTGATAAGGCCGATGATGATCATCGCTGCAAGCAGGACGCAGGCGATAATGAATTCTGTGCTTTTGACGAATTTCATGTTCTTCGGCCCCTCAATTCAACGTCTTGAGCCGGTCATTCACGGCATCCTCGGTCATGGTGTCTCCCGACAATTCGCCGACGAAACGACCCCGGTGCATAACCAGCACGCGGTTGCAGTTCTGAACCAGTTCCGGCACGTCGTCGGAAATCATCAGCACGGCCAGACCTTCCTTTTCGGCGAGCTTACGGATGATGTTATGGATCTGCGCCTTGGAGCCTACATCGACACCGACTGTCGGCCCGTTGAGGATCAGAACCTTGGCACCTGTCAGCAGCCAACGGGCGAGAACCACACGTTGTGCGTTACCGCCGGACAGATGGTTGACCGGCGTATGGGGCCCAGGTGCAACGATTTGCATAGCCGAGAACATTTCACGGGTCGTGTCGTCGGCCTTCTTGCGGTTGATGAAAAACCCGCGAACAAATTTCTCGATCGACGTCACAATGATGTTGCGCTCGATCGACTGTGTGAGGAACAGGCCTTCGGTCAGGCGGTCTTCCGGCACATAGGCGATGCCACAGGCAATGCCGTCCTGCACGGTCTTTGGATGAACATCGCGGCCCTCCACACGCATGGACCCGGTAAAGTCAGGGCGCATGCCAAACAGCGCCAGTGCAAGTTCTGTACGACCTGAGCCGATCAGGCCGGAGATGCCGACGATTTCACCGCGCCGCAGTGTCAGATCGGCATTTTCAACTGATCCCGGAACGGTCAGATTTCGCACTTCAAGTGCTGGCGCATCAGCGCCCTCGACCGGTACAAATTGGTAACTGTGGGCGGCAATGTCCTGCCCGGTCATCGCACGGGTAATGGCCGGCTCGTCGAACTCGGTGATTGGGCCTTCAGCCACCTTCTTGCCGTTACGGAAAACGGTCAGACGTTCGCTGATTTCAAGCATTTCGCGCATCTTGTGGCTGACGAACAGGACGGCAATGCCCTGCGCCTGGATATCGCGGACGATCTTGAACAAGGCATCGACTTCATGGCGTGTCAGCGCTGTTGTCGGTTCGTCCATGATGATCAAACGGGCATCGGCCATAAGCGCGCGGGCAATTGCCACGATCTGTTTGCCGGATGTCGGCAGGCTTTCCACGTCAGCATCAAGATCAATCGTCACGCCAAGGCGGTCGAGAGCTTGTTGTGCCATTTCGCGCACACGCCGCCAGTCAACCGTTTTACGTCCCTCCATCAGGAAGGTGTTGATCGACAGGTTCTCGGCGACTGTCAGGTTTCCGAACAGCGAGAAATCCTGGTAGATCACCTGGATGCCGTGATGAACGGACTTGACCGGATCAAGTTTGCCGACCGGCTTTCCATCGATCAGGATTTCTCCGTCCTCGGGTGTGTAAACCCCCGACATGATTTTGATGACGGTGGATTTACCGGAGCCGTTTTCGCCGGCAAGGCAATGTATTTCGCCCGGGCGGATGCTTAGCGACACGTCGTCAAGCGCTTTCACGCCGCCAAACCGCTTGCCGATATGGCGCAGTTCGATCAGATTTTCAGTCATAAGGGCCTCGTAAAAGGCTAAGGGAACGCGGATGTATAAGGAGAGAGGGTTACCCCTCCCTCCTTGATTAAGATCAGAAGTCGTACTGATCCATGTTGTCCTTGGTCACGCCGACCCAGCCTGCGCCATAAAGCAGGTGTGGATTGGCGGCATCAGGAACCAGCAGGCTTTCGTAACCTGGCAGACCGAGATTGAGACCGGCCTTGATCTGGTCGTTCTTCTTTTCAAGAACCGCGACAGCCAGCATGTTCATGGCATAACCAGCAACGGCCGGATCCCAGAACTGGATGTACTGAATGTTGTCGTTCTTGAGATATTCGCCAGCAACGGAAACCAGACCCGTACCTGCAAAGAACACCTTGCCCGACAGACCACCTTCGGCGATCAGACGGCCAGCACCTGCGGAGGTTGGCATTGGCGCGCCGAGAATACCGGTGATATCCGGATAGGTGGTCATTGCTTCCTTGAGTTTGTTGTAGTCGGTGTTGGCGTCGTCGTAGGTTTCCAGACGCTCAGTCACCAGCGACATCTCAGGGAAGTTGGCCTTCTGGTACTCGATGGCACCATCAACCCATTCCATCTGCGACTTTGACGTCAGACCGCCGACGGTGGCAACATATTTGCCCTTGCCGCCCATCGACTTGCCGAGTTCCTTCATCAGGTTTGCGCCGTAAGCCTTGTTGTCAAAAGCCTCGATATCGAAATCGACATTCTTGATGTTGGATGCTTCGTGGCTGATGACAACAATGCCACGATCACGCGCCTTTTTCAGCACTGGCTCAACGGCTTCCACCGAGAATGGCACGACAGCGATGGCGTCAACGCCCTGTGCGATCAGGTTTTCGATGATTTGAACCTGTGCAGCGGCGTCGGCCTGGCTTGGACCAACCATCCAGACGTCATTTTCAGTGTCGCCCTTGAACTGCTCGACTCCTTCGCGCATGCGGTCGAACCAAGCGATACCGTCCACTTTGACGACGGTTGCGATGGTGTATTTCTTGCCGCTTGCCGAAGTGATCAACTCCTTGTTGACCTTCGATGTATCAACGGCGCTCTGCGCGAAAACAGCCGACGCTGAAAGCGACGCAGCAAGCGCGATGGTTGCGAAGATTTTTTTCACTGACAACTCCTCCCTATGAAACCACAATGGGTCACGCCTTTTACGGCAGTATCACCCGATAATGTTCGATCTCTAACGTCGGCAATCGCTTGTCGCGCGCCTGACGCCTCCTCACTCTCCCGGAGAGGCTTCCCATGCCCCAAATACCGATGGATCAATGTTTGACCCAGAAACCTATTGTTTTCCTCTCCCATAATGCGAATTATAATGTTACAATCCGATCATTATGTTTCGATCGTTTCATGTTTGATGTTCTCTTGTCAAGCTCAGGGAAGGGCAATTGCTAAGAAAGTAACATCACAATATGAAGCGCAGTTGGGACAAACCACAACGGAGATACGGTGAGCAGAGTAAGTGCACGCAATGCCAGGCTGGATGCGCTGGCTCTTCTTGTTCAGGAAACGGGTGTGTTACGGCTTCGGGACGCAGCGTCACGGCTTGGCGTGTCCGAAATAACCATCCGCCGTGACATTGCCACCGATGGCGACCAGCTCAGTTGCCTCGGTGGTTATATCCTTCCTTTCCAAGATGGTGCCGTCGGCAGCGATTATGTGCTCGATCAGGAAAAGGATAGCCACGCTGTCGCCAAAGCGCGAGCCTGTACCGCAGCAGCGGCGCTGATTGAACCCTACGATACGGTGTTTATCGATTGCGGTACGACAACCCCACATCTGGCGCGGCAGATTCCAGCCAATGCGCATCTAACGGTTATCTGTTACTCGCTCAACGTTGCCGAGGAACTGGCACGGCGCAATGATGTACGCCTGATTATGCTCGGTGGGGTTTACCACGCGGAAGCGGCTTCGTTCTCAGGCGACGAAGGCATCGACGTGCTGCGGCGCATCAATATCAACAAGGCATTTTTGTCTGCTGGTGGTCTCGATGAGCAACACGGGGTGACCTGCTCGCATTTCCATGAAGTGCCGATCAAGCAGATGGTCATGCAGCGCTCAGTCCAAAAGCACCTCGTGGTCGATAGCAGCAAGTTCGGCAAGGTCAGGGCGGCGCGTTACGCCTCGATCAGTGATTTCAATTCGGTGATCGCCGACCAGTCTGCCCCTTGGTCCTGAAAACGCCCGGGCTATAAGATGTATGCCGCCAAGACAGAGTGGTTGGTTGCATAACCGGCGACGGGATGCTCAAACTTCGCAAGCACGCATCAGGTTATCAGTCAGGGACTGATGTCCAACCATCGAGTGTCCGTCCCACTTCTGAATTACAAAAAACATAAAAGCCCGGCATTGCTGCCGGGCTTTCACTAATCGACTTGAGGTCAGATTAGAACGAACGGGTCAGACGAACCCAACCGGAAGTGTTGTCACCTTCGATGTCGGCGTCGGTATAATCAACCGTTGCGCCAACCTTGAGGCCAGTTGCGAGCTGGTATTCAGCCAGAAGGCCAACGCCCCAGATGTCTTCGCCGCCCTGTGTGCTCCAGTAAGCAGCAGATGGAGTGACTGTCAGCTTTTCAGTAGCCTTCAGAGCGTACGAACCGGAAACAGTCCACTCGTATGCACCCTGGTCGCCCTTGAGGTATGGATCATCGCTGATGCCGCTAACGTAAGCGTTAGCACCGGAAGACCAAGCAGCGCCGATGTTCAGTTCGCCTGGGCCAACTGGAGCAACGAGAGTTACGTATACAGTGCCTTCTTCGTTTTCAGCGTCATATGCGCCGCGTACAGCAAGGTTTGCTGCACCGAAGTCAACCTGGCCGTAAGCCTGGATACCGAATTCGTTACCAGCGGCTGCAGCATAGTTGTGGACGTTGGAGATATCGTCGATGCCGAGACCGATGCGGAACGAGCCAGCGTCGTACAGGTAGCTGATGGTGTTGAAGTTGGTTGCGTTATCCCAGTCGTCCAGCTCGCCGTTGATGCCGATGTCGTCCCACCATGTGAGAGCCTTACCAGCCTTCAAACCACCGATGGTGATGTAACCCTGCTCAAGCGATGCGCTGGAAGAAGGAGCAGAACCTTCGGAGCTGTAGTTGCCCTGCAGGCGGATGTATGTGCCGATGGTGCCGAGTTCAGAGTCGGTCTTCGTGTCGAAGAAGATACGGCCACGAGTAGCAGAGTACCAGTCGCTAGTGCTGTTGTTGCCAACGTCTTCACCGAAACCAACGGTGAAACGAACTTCACCACCGATGCGCAGGCAGGTTTCAGTGCCTGGGATGTAGAAGTAGCCAGCGCCGAAAGCGTCGCAAACGCGAACATATTCCAGGGGCTCTGGCTCAGCAGCGACGATAGCGTCAGCGGCCTGTGCGCCAGAAACTGCTGCGAGAGCTGCAGCGGAGCCGATGAGAAGGCTCTTGATGTTCATATTGACCTCCAGTCAAAGAAAAAGGTGAGTTTTGACCCGATTTGTGAAAAAATATTCCCGAACCCAAACCCGCAAATGTGAGAAGTGAGTTGCCCCTCTTCCTGAGTCTGAAAATACTGAAATGACCTATAGTTGCAATTGTGTTCCTCCGGGAATGGCCTTTGCCTCACCCGGTTCATGGAGGTGTGTGGCGAAAGAGAAACAAAAGTCACGACTTGGTGTGAATCGTCACTTAATCGCATATGAAATTGATAATAAAGCAAATTTGGTGAGGAATTATTTGAATAGTCACTTAATGTTGCTCCCCGATGGAGTATCGGGGAGCCTTGACTAAAGGCCAATGCGCTTTTCGAGGGGGCGTTGCCAGTGGATTGGAAAAGCTCCACGCAGTAACCAGCATGAGTTGTATATTAGTTTCATTTTGCTGTCTCTAGGGATTCGAAAAAATTGTGGATGAAATAGAAAAAAATTTCACTGACTAACAGCATCTGTCACTTAGCGTTGAAAAATCAAAATAGAATCAGAGCGCCGACGATCTCCGGTTCATTGGCGCAGCGATATCATTCGATTGACCGAAGTCATGCGTCACGAAAACCAACTCAGAAATGAAACCTGCTTGCGAGAATGCTCGGGCGATAAGAAACCGGCAGCAGACCGATTCGGTTGCTGTTGATTTGTTTCCACGGAAACGAATCCATTCTTCGATGTGTCAAACAGGTGAAAAAAGCCGCGCTGACCGATCTGCGTCTGCACCAAATCAGGCACATCCTGCCAAGCTGTATGATTGTGCTCCCTGCAACCAGCAGATTTTATGCGTTTAACGTCACAAACACACATTCTGACTTTATGAAGCGGATGACCCGGTCACAAATTTTTGATAAGAAACAGGATGAGGGTGACAGGGAAACAAATAAAAATCAATGAGTAGAAACAGACGCATTTGCCCCAATGATGTCCTAGATGCAGCAGAACGGGTGGTTCTAAAATCCGGCTCGTCTGGGCTTTCGATCGATGCCGTCGCTAAAGAAGCAGGCATTAGCAAATCTCAGGTCGTCTACGATCATAAAACAAAAAGTGGTCTTCTCGAAGCCTTGGTGGATCGGCAACTTCAAAGAGATGGCGATTTTGTCAAAGAGTCTGTCGCGTCTTGCTCTAAGACACAGCACCCTGAACTTTTTGGTCGGATAAAAGCAGCTGCAACAGGCTGGGAAGAGGCCGAACGTGCTGTCTGCATGGCCGTCAGCGCCTCGCTTTCAAGCGATGACCGTTTGCAAGAACTTATGCGACAATGGCAGCAAAATGATCTTAACGCGATTAAAGCTGGACCTAAGCCACGCGCTGCTCTTGTTGCCTACATGGCGCTTTCGGGATTTTCCTGCATGGAGTTGTTCGGTTTTCACAAATGGTCAGACGAAGACCGCGAGGCGCTACTCAGTGATATCAGAAAGATTTATGAGACATTTCCCGACGAGTAGGCTCTGTCGGTAAAAGATGGCCACGCGCGATGTCGTAATGTCATTCAGATGGGAATAAGCCTGGTTACCGAAGATAAATAACATCGGGAACCCGTTGGATTTATTTCAGCACGCTTTTGCCAAGGGGGCAGAAGCGCCTATGTCCATGACCTGTTTCATCAGGTTGAGAATATTGTCGACCCTGGAGACAAGCACGCGATATTCCGTCGTCGCCACAATGGCCGGGTGGCATACGGCCAAAAAGATATCCGCCAATGCTTCCGAAAATCTCTCAGCGTCGGACAGTTCCATATCTTCTATCACCTGCGGGCATGCGTCGAGAATGCGGCTCCTCATGATGTCAGATACATTTTCGGTCGAGAGAATATTTGTCAAAATATAGAACAGTTCTGGTTCGTCCTGCGACATATGCGAGAGATCGCCAAGAATGTTCAGGGGTAAAGCGCGCAGCCTTTCTTTTGGCGTAACACCAGCAATAACCTGCACCGGGCGCAATCTCTGTTCGACAACGGCGTATGCAAGATCGAGCTTGGAGCGAAAATGCTTGTGAATATTGGCCGCAGACATTTTCAGTGTTTCAGCAATACTCGTGATCGAAGTTTGCTGATAACCCATTTTTGCGAATGATCGCTCTGCTTCAAAGAGAATGATCTGGCGGGTTATTGCCCCTTTTCGCCGGGATCGAACTTCACTTTTAAGTTCCGTCATCAAGATTCTCGTTTTCAGATGTCACCTGCTCTTGGGATGGCACGTGGTGCCCCATACGTCAGGGATTTGGCTAAAAAGAACGAACGTTCGTATTCACTAATAGCAAAAAAAATTGACGGCGCAATAATCAAAATTTCATGTCGTTGGAATTTTCGCCGACCAATTTAACCTGCTACAAAAAATGAGAAATACGCAACATGCCGGCAAATACGCTGCTGATATATGAATCGATAAACAGGTTTTCCACCCTGCTCGACAAATAAGTTCGCAAGCGAATCAAACGCTGCAAAAAGAAATTCGGGCGGCCGATCAGCGATACGAAGCGACATTGAACATATGATGCCGGCGTAAATCTGATGCGATTTGATCAGATGGTCAGGGTTTCAAAACCCCATATTCAAGCTTTCCGTAAACCAGAATAGTAAAAGGCCTGTGGCTGAGAAACTAGAAATTCCCCGTCTATTGCAAGGGGTTCAGCCTCACGGTCACTGTGCGCCTCATGGTAAATCAATGATCGTGCTTGGGACGAGAGGCGTAGGACAACGGCTCCGAAAACAAATGCAGTTCAAATGACATAGTGCATCAGATGCAAATCTGATAGGTGATGTCCGCAAAAGTTAGTTAACGAGGAATAAAATGCAGCATATGAACACCTCCCCTACCGCTCCCAAAATTGCCGTCATCGGTGTTGGCGGTGGCGGCGGCAACGCAATCAACAACATGATTGCGGAGGCTGACTATGGTGTTGATTTTATGGCAGCAAACACGGATGCGCAGGCGCTTAAAAACACCGCTGCCAAACGTTTTATTCAACTTGGTCCTGAACTGACGGGTGGGCTTGGTGCTGGCGCTGATCCTGCAATCGGACGGCAGGCGACGATCGATACCATGGACGAAATCATGGATCATCTTGCCGGTTACGATATGTGTTTTATCACTGCTGGCATGGGCGGTGGAACCGGTACCGGTGGAGCGCCGGTCATTGCTCAGGCATGCAAAGAAAAAGGCATCCTGACAGTGGGCGTCGTCACGCTGCCGTTTAGCTTTGAAGGCACCAAACGCCTCAAGGCGGCACAGCAGGGTGTCGATGGTCTGCTCGCTGCAGCAGATATCGTGATCGTTATTCCGAACCAGAACCTGCTGAGAATCGCCAATCCCGGCACGACATTCGACAGTGCGTTGAAAATTGCCGACAAGGTTTTGGCCTTGGGCGTGAAGTCGATAACGGATCTCATTCTCCGTGACGGCTTGGTCAATCTCGACTTTGCAGACGTGGTCTACGTCATGAAGGGCGGCGGCCGTGCGCTGATCGGAACCGCCGAAGCGCGTGGGGAAAACCGTGCGTCGCTCGCAGCGGCCGAAGCAATCTCCAATCCACTGTTGGGCTTGCCGTCACTGAAGCACGCACGCGGCGCGCTTGTGTCAATATCCGGCGGTAGAGACCTGACTCTTTATGAGATCGATGAAGCCATGACATTGGTTCGTGAAGCCGTGAGCGAAGAAACGGACGTGGTTATGGGCGCTTCTTTTGACCCTACGCTTGAAGGAGCCTTTAAAATTTCGGTTGTCGCAACAGGTCTAGAAGACTGACATTGCGATGGTTTTGCGAGGCACCGGTCTGTTAGACGCAGCCAAGCCAGCAAAAATCTCGATCAGGTCGGCATGGACAATGCCGACCATCGGCTGTCATTTTTCTAAGCACGATGCCCGCCTTTGTGCTTTAGGTCTTGCAATATCCGAGCAAATTGGAAGTACGCAAACGTGACGGATGGGCGCCTGCGCGAAACAGGCACCCTTTCTGATCCATAGTGGCGGCTGTGACTGTGTTTGCATCTAATTACCGGGATAGTTTGTCGCGATCTCTTTAAAGAGCACTGTCGTCATCAGGCCGCTGCCCTGTCGGTTTTCGATGGACAGAACCAAGCCATAAACCTCACAGATTTCCTGTACGATCGATAGCCCAAAACCGCTCCCCGGTGTCTGACTGTCCAATCGTACACCGCGCTCGGTCATGCTACGGATTTTTTCCGGGTCAACCCCCGGGCCATCATCGGCGACGATTAAGCGGCCGTCTTTCCAGGTAATGGAAACCTGACCCACTGCCCATTTAACCGCGTTTTCCGTCAAATTCCCAATGAGTTCACGCAGGTCTTGCGCGTCAACGGGCACATCCGGCGGCGCGTTAATGTCGACTTGCCATTCAAGTGCCTCGGCTTTTGGTGTTCGCTGCAAGGTTTTGACGATTTGCCCGATGATTGTTTCGACATTGGCATCGGTTTGGCGCATGTCGGCATTGGTTACGATGCGGCTGCGTGCAAGTTCATGTTCGACATGGCCGCGCATCAATTGCACCAACTGTTCAATTTCCTCGGCGAGGTCCTGATGACCGCGCTCATGTAAGGTCAAAGCGTCATTGGAAAGTACGGTGAGCGGCGTCTTGAGTCCATGTGCAAGATCACCGGCACGGGCACGCGCCTTGCTAAGTGATTGCGCCTGTGTTTCCAGCAGGCGATTGACTGCTTGTTCCACTGGTACAAATTCAGCTGGCAAAGCACCAATGAGACGCCCGCTATGGCGTTCCCTGATGCGGTCCAGTCCTTTGGTTAGGTCGGCCAGTGGCTTCAGACCGTAGACTACCTGCACCAGCGAAGCGCCAATCAGGAAAGCCGCAAGTCCGGCAAGGTAAGGAAGGATTTCAAGCGTAAATCCACGGCTTGCATCATCCAGTGCCTTCGTGTCTATAGCCACCGAAATTTGAACTGGCTTCAGACCGCTTGGCGCACTGACCATGATCTGACGTTCCAGCACAATCAGTCTGGTATTCTCTGGCCCATTGGCAACGTAACGATGTACGGCACCGTCATCCGGCAGATCCGCCGGTCGTGGAAGACTGGTGTCCCAAAGGGATTCCGAGCGATAAAGCGCAGGCTGGGGAGGGTCACCGATCTGCCAGTAAAGCCCGCTATATGCCTGCGAGAAACGTCGATCCATCAAGCCAAGTGGATGTTCTAGTCCACCGTCGGCGCTCACGCGTATCGAGCCGGCAATGGTGTTGATATGCCCTTTCAGTTCGTCTTCCAGCCGGCCTTCAAGATTGCTTGAGAATATCGATGTCATGAACAAGGCTGCCAAAGCCAGTGCCAGGGGCACGACAATCAGCGATACCAGTAAGAATCGAGCACGGATGGAAAGCGGTCGCTTCATGCCTTGTCAATCCTGTAGCCATAACCACGGCGGGTGGTGATGACCTGCTTGCCAAACTTCTTGCGCAGTCGGCCGATCAGAACTTCCACGGAATTGCTGTCACGCTCAAAATCCTGCGCGTATAGCTGTTCGGTCAACTCCAGTTGCGAGACGTGTCGCTCCGCATTGGCCATCAGGTAGTGAAGGCAGCGATATTCAAGGGGTGTGACATCGACAGGTTCGGTATCGAGCGAAACAGTGCGGCTACGGGGATCGACCCTGATCCGACCCGCCGTCAGGATTGGGCTTGCCGTATGTTGGGATCGACGCATGATGGCCCGCAGGCGGGCCAACAGTTCTGCCATATGAAAGGGTTTGACGAGGTAGTCGTCGGCACCGGCGTCAATTCCCTCGACCCGCTCTTCCCAATTACTGCGTGCGGTCAGAATGAGAACGGGTAAAGCGCGCTCATCCCTTCGCCAGCGTTTCAGGATGGAAAGGCCATCGAGGCTCGGCAGACCAAGATCGAGCACGACAGCGGCAAATTCCTCGCTGTCGCCACGATACCAGCCACTCTCGCCATCGCTTTCATGCTCGACGAGATAGCCCGCCCGTGAAAGGTGCAGGGTTACGTCGCGGGCAATTCGCAAATCATCTTCAACAAGCAAAACCCGCATTGGCCTCAATCGTCGTCATCAACATCGAGAATAGTGCCATCCTTAGCGTCCATCTCAATCTCGTAAAGCCGGCCATTGGCCTGCAACACTTTGAACTCGTAAATGAAGCGGCCATCATCTTCGTCAAGTTCCACCTTTATGATGTCGCCCGGATAGGATATGCGCAGCTTTTCCTGCAATACGGAGAGTGGTAGCACATCACCGCGTTTTACCGCATCACGCAAACGATCAAGATCCTTTGCCGTGGCATTGACGGGTGCCAGGATCAGCACCAGCATGCATGCTACGGGCAAGAAATGGAAAATACGGTTCAACATGCTGCCGACATTAGCATTCTCAAACTGACAATTCGCTGACAAAGTCTGTCAGTTATCGCTCAGGGCACGCCGCATAGGGTTGTGGCATCAAACGGGCAGAGGTTGCCCACCAACCCTGAAAGGATGACCGACCATGAAGACTCTCGTTATCGCCGCAGCGCTTGCCACCACTGCATTGGTCTCTACCGCCTACGCCGATGATCGGCACGATCGCCACTGCGGCAATGTCCAGATCGACAAGTGGATGAGTGAAGCACAGATCCGCGAACGTGCCACCGCTCTTGGTATTGAGGTGCGTGAAGTCGACATCGATGACGGCTGCTACGAAATTGAAGGCCGTAACAAGGACGGCCGCCGTATCGAAGTGCGTTTTCATCCTGAGACTGGTGAGCAGGTCTCCGTCGACGGAGATTGATCTCAGTCCGGTGCGTCAAGGATGGGGGCAAAGGTTGTGGCGTTGAAAACCTCCAGCCTTGCCTCGCCCTTTGGAAAGGCAAGAATTGTCAGACTTGCTGGTCCAACCGGGATAATACTCTTAGGGGCAAGATCCAAAGCGCTGTCGAGTGCAGCGCGGATTACGCCTCCATGGCAAACCATCAAAACCGTCTCGGCATCTGTGTTTAGGGTCTGCTCAATCACATGGCCAATGCGGATGCGAAATTGGGCCCAGATCTCACCATTCTCAGGTGCGAAGGTACCTGCGCGCCAAGCGGCATAGGCGTCTGGCGTTTCCGACATCAGTTGGGCAATGTCCACACCCGTCCATGCACCGACATTCTGTTCCCGCAGCAATGGCTCCCTGATTGCGTCGGCATGGCCGAGCAGGGCGGCGGTATCTGCAGCGCGTTTCAGGTCAGAGGTAAGCACCATGTCGGGGTTGAAGCTGGCAACCATGGGAGCCAAGGCACGCGCCTGTTGTTCACCGCGCGCGGAAAGCTCGATATCCGCCTGCCCTTGCAGGCGACGAGCGGCGTTCCATTCACTTTCGCCGTGGCGGACCAGAAGTATGCGTTTCATGAAATGCGTGTTCCTTGTGTGTCGAAAATTGCCGCTGGAGCGGTTGGAAGGCGGAAGTATAATTTACCGGATTGCCGCGATAGGCGGTCGGAGATGGCGGTGATGCGGTGGCTGTTGACGATACCGGTAATCAGAAATCGTCCAGCCATCGGGACGACCTCTGCCAACACCGCTTCAAATGTTCGTGGGCCCAACTCGTCAGCAAGCTCTATCTGTTCTGCCCGCACCATGGCGTGGCCACTGTAGCTGCGCAGCAAAGGGTCCGGCAGGGTGCCGAACCACTTTCCATCGTCAATGGGAATGAGATTGGCAGGCGGCGTGCCGACGAAACCGGCAACGAAGGCGGAGGCCGGTTCTGCAAGCAACCGCTCTGGCGCATCGAACTGCTCGATACGACCGTGGTTCATCACAGCCACATGGGTTGCCATTGTCATTGCTTCAACCTGATCATGCGTGACGTAGACGGCCGTGGCGCCTGTTGCCGCGTGAACTTTGAGAAGCTCGAAGCGCATCTCCACCCGCAATGTGGCGTCGAGATTGGAGAGAGGCTCGTCGAATAACATGATTTTTGGCCGGGGAGCGATCATGCGTGCAAGGGCGACACGCTGTTGCTGCCCACCGGAAATTTCGCCGGGATACCGGTTAGCGAGTTTTTCAATTCCAAGCATTTCCATGGCTTCCAGCACACGGGTGCGCCGTTGCTCACCAGCCAGTTTGGCAATCTTGAGCGGCCATTCGATGTTGCCAGCAACGGTCATATGCGGCCAGAGGGCGTAGGATTGGAACACCAGACCGGCATTGCGCTCTGCTGGCGGTAACGAGTTGCCAGTGTCGCCATCTGCGACAAGCGTATCACCAAATAGCATTTTGCCTGATGTTGGTTGATCGAGACCGGCAAGCATCCGCAACATCGTGCTTTTGCCGCACCCTGATGGGCCGAGAAGCACAAGAAATGCACCGTCTGGCACAGAGAAACTGACGTTGGACACGGCATTGGATGTGCCAAAGGATTTTGAGATATTGTCGAGCGAAATCAAAATTTTGCCTCAGCTGAAGGATTGGCGGCGGCGGCCGCGCAGCAGGGTTGCAGCGCCGGTGGCCAGCATGGAAATGATCAGGATGACCAGCGTCACAGCATTGGCGAACTGGTGGAAGCCATCCGACGCATAGGAGTAGGACAGGACGGCCAACAGTGGTGATGTCGGTGTGTAAAGCAGAATGGTGATTGCAAGATCGCCAATGACGTTGACGAAGGTGATCAGTAGGCCAGCCACAAGACCACGTGCCGCTAGCGGTAGAGTGATGGCACCCAGTCGGCGGAAGAAACCGGCGCCGGTCATGCGGGCGGCCTCGTCAATGTCGCCGGAAATCTGCGCCACAGTTGCCCGCCCGGTCTGCACGGCAAAGGGCAACATGGCGGCGGTCAAGGCCAAGCCCAAGAGTAGTTTTGTGCCGTAAAGTGCCGGCAAGGGACCAATCGGCGCGCCGTAAAGTGCTATGTAGGCAGCCGCAAAAGCAATACCAGGCAGCAGCATCGGCAGGAAGCTGAGTTGGGAAACAACATTGCTGAGAACCGGCACTTTCTGTTGCGTCAGGGCGACGGCGATCAGTGTTCCGATAATGTTGGCAGCAAGTGCTACCGATGCTCCCAGGATCAGCGTTGTGGTCAGTGCCGAGATAAGCTGCGGATTATGAACGATACCCGGTTGGCCACGGGCAAATGCAGGGTTGGCGTCACCAATCCAATAATGCATCGTCCAGTCCGAAAACAGTGCCAGCGATGAGGGCGCAAGGCTTGCTGCCACCAGAAGCAGGATCGGTAAAATGGTGGTGAGGACACAGATGATCCAAGTAATCAGCGTCAGCGGTATGCGTGCACTGCCGAGTGTTGTGCGGCGGGGCACCGCGCCCTTACCGCCAATCGTCACGAAGTTGCGGCGACCCGACAGCATGCGGTTGCCAAGTCCAAGGAAGATCGCAGAAATGCCGATCAGCAATATGGCGAGCACGTAACCGCGCTCCGTCTGGCCGATTTCGATCATGCCGAACAGCCGCGTCGATAGTGTTTGCATACGAACGGGCAATCCAAGCAGTGCTGGTGCTGCGAAATTGGAAACCGCTCCGGCAAAGGCAAGAGAACCGCCAGCAATAATGGCGGGTGTTACCACCGGCAGTACAATGCCGAACAGGATACGTTTGCGTGATGCACCGGTCATTTGTGCGGCTTCAACAAGATCACCATTAATGGCGGCAAGCGCTGCTGCAATGACGGTAAACGCCAGTGCATAGTAATGTGCAATCAATACGATGATCGTTGGTGTCATACCCCATGACAACCAGTCAGGGACAGAAAAACCCCATCCTTCCAGCAAGCCGCCGCCACCGCCAACACGGCCGTTGCGAAACACGGTGCCCCAGGCGAGCGCTGTTGCGAAACTAGGGATCATGAAGGGCAGTGACGCCATAAATGCGATGACCGGCCGCCCGGGAACGTCAGTCATCACAACCAGCCAGGCCAGAAAACCACCCAGCACAACACAGCCACCAGCCACACCCAGGCCAATGACCATGGTGTTGAATGTCGGGCGCCAAAACAGGTTCTGCGACAGTCGGCTTGCCAGGACATCGCCCCATGCGGACGCCGAGGGGTAAATGGTTTGCGCCAGAATGGTCACCAGTGGGGCTGCGACCAGACCGACAAGTACAAGTGCCATGACAAGCGTCAGGCCACGTTTGTTGAGTGCTGAACCAATCGGTCCGCTCAGGGATTTCATGTGGTACTCCAAGGGCATTCCTGTGTGCCCGATAGTCCTTGTTCAACGAGCCAGCCTGCATCACCAAACGGCGATAGACCGTGGCAGCTCCTGGCAAACAACCCTCTCCCCGTTGACTGGGAGAGGGCCTTTGTCTCGTGAGGTGCAATCCCTGTCGTCACCTTACAGTTCTCACTGCAATGCGAGAATGAAGTCCGCCACATTGGCACGGATTTTGGCGGTTTCTGCCGGTGCAATTTGCCAGCCCTTGAAATCTGCGAGTGGGATGGCATCCTTGTGTGGCGTGATATCGGAACGTGTCGCCCAGTCACCGGCTACATAGAAGGGCTTGAAACCCTCGCCGCCGTTTTTGCTGTCGTCACCCATAAGGAAGTCGACAGCGAGTCGGGCTGCAGCCGGGTTGGCCTGCTTGGAGTTCAACGCCAGAAATGCAGGAAAAACAATGCCGTTAGACGGTGTGACGTCGTTAGCGACTTGCAACGCCCAACCTTCATCATCATTGTCGCGGCGGTCAGAATAGCTGGTGAAGCCGATTGGTGGCTTTTCCTGCCCCTTTGCGCCGATGGCCTTGTTGACGTCATCGGTGGAGCCGACAAGAACGAGATCATTGGCAAAGAGAGCGCTGATGAACTGCTCACCTGCATTTTCGTTACCATCGGTGAGCGCAATTGCTTTACCGAATGCGGCTTCGTAGGATTTTGCCATCTCGTCCGACTTCAGGACGATTTCGGTCATCAGGTCGAGGTAGTCCCCGCGTTGCAACGGATCGACCATAATGACGCGACCTTTCCATTCCGGTTTTGTCAAGTCCCAAAGGTTTTTGATGGGCGAACCATCCGGATGGGCTTCTTCATTATACATCAGCACTTTGGTGGAAAGGCGCTGCGCCAGCAGTGGTGATTTGTATTGATCGGCAACAGTGCCTGCGACGCGTGGCGGCACATAGGAAACCACCAGATTGTTGGCCAACAATTCTGTCAAAACGACAGGGGCATCGGAGATGTAGATGACATCGGCGCCCGGGAGACCTGCCTGCGCTTCACTCTTGATCCGGGCGATCTGCTCGGTCGAGGACATGTCGAACGTCACCATGTCAATTCCGGGATAGGCAGCCTCGAAGGCTTTTTCAACCCGACCAATGCGGCTTGTGAAGGCGTAAACTATAACCTTTCCTTCCTGCTTGGCCTGCGGCAGCAGGTCGGCAGCAGTCTTGGCGTTGAGGTCTTCGGCGAAGGTAGCGGTTGCCATGAGGCATGAAACGGCAGTGGCAATGAAGCGGCGCATGAAAAACTCCTTTGATGGGTCTGCGCCGTTTGTAGTGTTTTCTTGCTACAATTTTATGACGTGCAAGTTGTCTTGCAAATCTATCCTTCAAACTGTGCAATTAGGCTGCCAAGGCGGTCGAGAGCCGCAAGTGCGTCGGGCCCTCGCCGTTCCGCCAATGCCAGTATGATAGCGTTACAGACCGCCATTGGCACCGTTAACGTTTGGAAGCTGTTGGGCATGCCAGCACGCGGTGCAGAAAGCAGCACATCAGGGCTTGGTGTCAGGGACGGGCCGATGGTGCCGGAAATGACGACTGTCGAAGCACCGGTGTCGGCAGCAACCTGCATCAGTTGCTCGTAATCCGGTGGTTGGCGGCGGAAGGCAAAGATCAGCAGAGTGTCATGCTGAGACAGCGTCAGCATCTGTTCTGCAAGATCACGCCGGCTGCCTGCCAGCGGGTGACTGTCGATGCCAAGTCGCCGTAGACGGCGCTCCATCAGCACGGACAATACTTCGGCATTGCCCTGCCCGTAGATGAAGACGCGGTGGCGATCGAGTTTTTCGGCAGCTTCGAGAACATGGCTGTCGCTCAGATGATCAGCAATTCCGGACAAGGCTGCAATTTCGCTTGCAACAAGGAGCGGCAGAAAACCTTGCGCGCGCGCGTCGGTCAGTGTCGCGGAAATGCGTTCAGCGGGATCGGCAACCTTGAGGAATTCGCGGCGCAATTCGTCGCGAAACTCGGCGTAGGAGGCAAACCCGAGTTTACGAGCCAGACGGGATGTTGTTGCTTCATGCACACCCAGCCGCGCTGCAAATTCGCTCGACGTGCCGATAGCGACCTCGCGTGGGGCTTTCAAAAGTTCTGAGATCAATTTCTGTTCGGTGGCTGTCAGGGTGCCAGCAACGGCCTGAACGCGCTCCACCAGCGCTAATGTCGCGTCAATCTTCGGCATGGGTGTCCCAAACGATATGCACTTGCATTCGGGCTATCGTAACGGCGCGGCCAAAGCAACTGTCTGACAAAGTGACATGCGTTAAGCCGTGGCCGAAAGATCGATTTGGATCACGGCGATCTCCGCGAGGTGATGCCTTAGGCGTAAGCGGCAAGCAAGTTGCGCGGTGTCTCACTCTGCGTCAGCGATGAGTAGGTGACGACCGTACCACGACCTCTGGCTTTGGCAGCGTAAAGGGCGGTGTCTGCCTGCTTAAGGGCCTGATCACACGTATTGGCCAGGTTGATGTGAATGTCGCTGAGGCCAAAAGATGCATCAACAACCACCTCAGCACCATGAATGATGTATGGCTCGGACAAATGGGAGGATAATTTGCGGCAACGCCATTCGGCGCCCTCCAGAGATGATGCAGGCATGAATACGACAAACTCATCGCCGCCCAAGCGGAAGGCAACGTCGTTTTCACGGCCATTTGCCTGCAGGCGCTCAGCTACCTGTTTCAACAGTTCGTCACCGGCAGCATGGCCATGACGATCATTGACGCACTTGAAGCCGTCGAGATCAACGCACGCCACGACCAGATCACCCGGAACAGCGAGCCTTTTGAATTCGCTTTCCAGCATCGCGCGATTGGGCAGTCCGGTTAGAAAGTCGTGGGTTGCGGCGTGGCGCATATTTTGTTCTGCAGTTACCAACGACACTGCGGCGCGTTGTGAGAGCCTTGCAACAAAGAAACCACCGACGACCAGAACGATGATGACGGCCGATATAAGCGGCAGAGACTGGCGCATCAGATCACGCGCAGGCGTTGGAGGATGCCAGGAAAGCACTTCGGATTGACCGTTGAGGCCAACGGCAATCTCGACCCGCGCATGCCCTGACGGGACCAGATCCATAGGGCCGATCACCGCATCATCAAGCAAAAAACGTGTGCCGACAAATTCCTGCAAGCTGCCAGCAATCGGCGTTGCCGATACCAGAATGGGGGCGGTCTTGCCGCGCGGAATAGCCGTCTTGAAATCAGGTTGGAAAAGGCTGGCAGTCAGCAGAACCGCGTCGGTTCCGATGACTTCGATCTTGCTGAGCGCAATCGGTGCCGGAATTCCATCTGTCGTGACAGAATTTTCCCGGGCGCGAATGCTTTCAACAAGGCTTTGTGCGTCCTTGCCTATTGCCTCTGCACCGCGTGCAAAGAAAGGTCGTTCCTGCACTTCCTCTGCTGTTCTTGAATAGATCATCTTGCCATCGGCATCTAGGATGGAGGCGAAACGTGTTCTCGACGTGCCAATCAGTGAGCGACCAATGTTGCGGTCCGTCCACTCGAAATCAAATGCGTTGTCGATTTTGGCGATGGATTCGTCCCAGATCGTCCACGCCGTCAGGGCGAACTCAACGTCTTCGATCCAGATAAAGATGTTTCTCTTTACCAAGGTTTCCTGACGCTCCCGGACGTCTGCATCCAGGCGCTCCATTCCATAATAAGGAATGGTCGCCAGCCCCATGATAAGAATGGCGATAAGTATGAGCGCGGGGCCTACCAATTTGAATTGGGTGAAGCGCGTGGTCACTGTAGATATCCTGATGGCGTTTGAACGCCGATATCTTCGCCTCGGGGCGCTTTCTGAACCGTTACTTTAGGCAGTTTTTATCTGTTTGGGTTAACGCATTTCACCGTGGGTCTCCCGACGTTTGTAATCACCGGCAGTTTAAGTGCGCCTGTGCTCGTCAGCTTCACACAATTGAAAACTATATAAGCATATTCTGATTTTTCAGAGTATTTGATCCTGCGTGGCGACCTGCTTTAACTGCTGGAATGCAGCCTGTTTTGCGGTCTGGATTTTCATCGGGAATTCAAGTTAGTCTTCATCCCTAAAGTGCATGGGGATGGTCTGTCTTCGCGTAAGGACTTCGCCGATGATCAAGGTGCTACGTGACTAACAAAGGGCGGGATATTCTCGCAGGGCTCTCTGTCGCTGGCCTCATGCTTCCCGAGGCTATTGCCTATTCCGGCATTGCCGGGGTCCCTCCTCAACACGCTCTCTACGCTGCTGTTGCAGGCTGTCTGGTTTATGCGGTCCTCGGGCGTAGTCGGTTTGCGATCATCTCACCGACCTCTTCGTCCGCAGCGATATTGGCTGCCATGCTGGTCGCGCTGGTCCCTGAGCCCGGACAAAAAATGCTGCTGGTTGCCGTGGTGGTGTTTTTTGTCGGGCTGTTGTTTCTGGCAGCAGGCATGTTGAAACTCGGTGCACTCTCCAGTGTGATTTCTAGGCCGGTGCTGCGCGGGTTCACCTTTGGCCTCGCCATACTGATTACCTTGAAACAGTTCCCAGTGATTTCAGGGATGTCAACCACAGGGGCCGGCACTTTTGAGGCGATCTGGCGCATCATGACCAACCCGGGTCAGTGGAACACATATAGCCTTTTGGTTGCGGCCGCAGTTCTGGCCTTTCTATTGGCCACGCGGCGGATTCCACAATTGCCGGCAAGCCTCGTCGTACTGGCACTTATTATCCCCGTTTCAATACTGCTTAATCTGCAGGAAAAAGGCGTTGCTATCGTTGGATCAATCGATCTGTCGGGGATATGGGGCAGCTTCACGGCGATCTCGTTTGATGAACTTTCCCACGTGGCGCGCTTTGCACCACCTTTGGTACTGATCCTGTTTGCGGAATCCTGGGGTACAATACGAGGATTGTCGCTCAGGCATGGTGAGAATGTCGATGCGAACAGCGAACTGAAAACACTCGGCATTGCAAACATTGCCAGTGCCGCTTTGCAGGGAATGCCGGTAGGCGCCGGGTTTTCCGCAGGGGCCGCCAGTGAAGCCGCCAATCCGCAGACGCGGTTTGCCTCTGCGGTTGCCGCCGTTGGACTGGCAATCCTCTGTCTGGTGGCGTCCACATGGTTTGCTTACATTCCTCAAGCGGCACTTTCCGCAATCATCATCATCGCCCTGCTCCATGCACTTGATCCCTCTCCGCTGATCAGGTTGTGGCGCTTGAAACACGACCTTATCCTTGCTCTTGGTGCAACGGCGGGCGTGCTGTTTTTTGGTGTTTTGGATGGCATGTTAGCGGCCATCGTGCTGTCGTTTGCCGTATTCCTGCGTCGACTATCATCACCCCTTGTCATGGTTCTGGGTCGGCTAGGCAGTAGCCATAATTTCGTAGACTTGAAACGGCACCCGGATGCCGAGGCTCCGGCGGGCATTATGGTTTTGCGCCCGGCGCAGCCACTATTTTTTGGCAATGCAGAACCGATCTTTGCCGACACCACACGATTGATCCTTGCAAATTCTGATACAAAGACTGCCATTGTCAGTCTGGAAGAAACAATTGAGCTTGATACGACAGCACTTGATGCGTTGCTGGAGTTCGATGCCAACCTGCGCAAGCGCAATATCACCATTCGTTATGCCCGAATGCATGACGCGGTGCGTGACATGTTGGCACGTGGTGGCGGTGACGATTTATTACGCCGTGCAAATTATAGTGTCGATGATGCCGTTACTGTTCTTGAAAAAAAAGGGAGCAGACATGACGCATATTTATGAACCCCGGCTCACCCGTACGGAGATTACAAAATTGCGACCGACCCAGATTACGGTCGGCTTTCGCGAGGTAGAGCTGAAAAGAAAAGAGTGGCGGGAAACAGCCCAGACAAGGGGCGATGGCTTTCTTGGCCATCATATCGTCCCTGTCGTTGCTGGCCCCAAAGGCAGATTGTTCCTTGTTGATCATCATCATCTTGTCCGTGCGCTGCAGGAGGAAGGCGTTGAACATGTCCTGACCAGTGTTGTCAGCGATCTCGCGCACCTGGAGAAAGACGAGTTCTGGTCGGTGATGGACCATAAAAATCTGATCTATCCATTTGATGTTGCTGGCCTGCGACGGCACACTGACGACATTCCGAAAAAGGTCGAGGATCTCAAAGACGACCCTTTTAGATCTCTCGCCGGTTATCTACGGATGGCCGGAGGATTTGCCAAAGTCGCAGTTCCGTTTTCGGAATTTGTCTGGGCCGATTTTCTACGGCGCCGTATCGGCCTCGATTATGTCAATCGCGCCTTTGATGAGGCCTTGGCGACAGCGATGAAGCTGGCGAAATCGGCTGAGGCACGGCATCTTCCGGGGTGGTGTGCCATTGAGCAATGAGCGGCTTGTTTTGGAATTATTGATCCGGTTGCCCAGTTTCCCTTTGTTGCTGCAGCAGGTCACGCCAACGTTTGACGTAGCCATCCACAAAACGCGGTTGAATACCTTCGACGGACATTTTTTCTGCCAATATTTCCAGATCGAAATCCTCTAGACGAGTTTCTGGCGGATAATGTTTCAGCGTATATTTGAAGGTCTCTTCCCAACTG
The DNA here is from genome assembly GCF_014851585.1 of Agrobacterium sp. AGB01. Taxonomy (GTDB): domain Bacteria; phylum Pseudomonadota; class Alphaproteobacteria; order Rhizobiales; family Rhizobiaceae; genus Agrobacterium. Next base: position 48,861 of record NZ_JACVAB010000007.1, on the reverse strand, counting down.
CGCCGCACGCCCACGGAAGCGTCTTCGATATGGGGGCGATACCCTTGTATGAGTTCTGCCAGGGTCATGTTCATAGAGATCCAGCTTCCAGGGATTTGCGACGATCGATACTTCGGCGGATTAGGGTGGTGACGTTTTTCCGGCAGCCCGCGCCATTCTGTCCACCATCTCGTTGCCCTCGATGCCGGAATGTGCCTTACACCATTCTATCTCAATGGTTGGATGACGCAGGAGAAACCCGTCCAGTTTTTTCCAAAGCTCTGCATCAGGTATCTGCCTTTTCCATGCCCGCTGATTTGGGTTGATACGTTTCCAGCCATTGCCGCGCCAGATCGCCCGCCAGTGCCGGCATCCTTCGACAACATGCACGGAGTCGGTTCGCACAACGACTTGCCTGCCCTGCGCATGGCCATCCACCCACATTATTGCGTTCGTGACGGCCAGCACTTCAAATGTATTGTTGGTCAGGCCAGCGTCGTTCCCGTGAGCCGAATGAATGAGTTGTCCTGCTTCATACACGACAAAGGCCCAGCCGCCTGTCTGGGTCGCAGGATCATAAGAGCCATCAGCGTATATTATTAGCTGGTCGAACATGAAGACATTTCGCAAGTTTCTGCCTGCAACAACAGGCAATTTGTGTGATTGCACTTTGGCGCCACCGCCGCAACCGCTGAACACCATTATCTGGCCCTCTTGGCGATGGAACGGATGACGAGTGGAACGGTTACATCTGTCTGCGCCGTCATGAGTGATTTTTTCAAAAATCCTGAATGAATGGCGCGTCGGCATGGCCTTTGCCATCCATCGCGGGAGGAGCGATTATGACGACAACGATGAACATGGAAAATCTATCAAAATATATCCGCAAAATTGACTTCTGCATGATGTGCACACGCCGTGAGGATGGGCGAATTGCTACCCGGCCCATGAGCAATAATGGTGACGTCGAGTATGACGGGGATTCGTGGTTTTTTACCTACGACGACACGTCAAAAATTTCCGAAATCAACAGGGACCGCAGTGTTACGCTGACCTTTAGCGAGCCGCCCAGTCTGCTTGGCAAACCGGGAATATTTATCTCCATTGACGGCGTCGCTGAAATTATCAGAGATCGCAGCTACTTTGCAGAGCATTGGACAAATGGCCTCGATCACTGGTTTCCTGACGGTATCGAAACGCCCGGACTTGCACTTTTGAAGGTCAGTGCCGAGGTGATCCAGTATTGGGACGGCGAGGAAAACGGGAAGATCAATCTCGTTGGTAGCTGATACGCAGTGACCTGTGTGGATCGGGAGGCGGAAGCAAGACCCGTAGCCGCGTCAACTCAACTTGCGGAGTTGATCGGGCTTGTGGGCGGCCCGCTTTCCTGATTTCTCACTTTCCACGATATATTGCGGATCGTCGGGTGTCGCCTTGACCGGATGATCTTTTATCTTGGTTGCTGAGGTCTGTTTTCGGACAACCTTACCCTTGGTTTCACCCTGACTTGTGTTCCAGGCGACCTTGTCACCCTTACTCAAAGACTTCACCATCATCTCGTTTCCTTACGTGATGAGCCGGCAACGAAGTTGCTACCGCTCCCAGGATTGCAAACGGCATGTGTGGCAGGTGGGTTCCTGAATAATTCCGGTCATCGTCATCCGAAGCCTATTCACATATGGAGATGGTAGTCAGCTCACATCCGATGAAACCGGTTTTGACATGCTTTTTCTAACCGATGCCAGATTGAATATCCATGGCAGAAGGCGGGCGGTTACGAGTGTTTTTGCCTCGGCAATGATGGCGCAAATGATTGCTGTGGCGACAACAATCGGAATGAACGACCGGATATCGAGCAGGCCTGCTTGCGCAACATAATAGGCAACGATGACGATCACCGTCTGGTGCGCGATGTAATAGGTCATCGTCGATTTGTTGAGATAGGTAACAACGCGGTTCGGACGGCTGGCAATTCTGCCGGCAAATGCCAACAAGGTCATCATTGCGCACCACTGGAAGATCGGCCAGGTGATATTAATCGCTGCCGACACAGTCTCTTGCGTGTCTTGCCAGAAATTCAGGGTGTAAAATCCGGTGAGAGCCAATAACGACAGGATAGCAACCGCAAGACTTATCCAGCGCTGACGATCAATTTCCTGCCAAAAACCTTTTTCGTTGACCAGCAGGGAGCCAGCCATGAACATCGAAAAATAGACGGCATGGGCGTAGAAATCGGTGGTTATCACCAGTGTCACGCCAAACACCGGATAAAGGCAAACTCTGAGAAACATCAGAAGCAATATCGGGAAAATGAACAGTCCTTTGCCTTGCAGGCGGTTCGCCAGAGATGTTGATATGTCGGGCCAATTTCGCTGTATTTTCGGTTGGAGTACCGACCAGGCAAGCATGTAAATCCAGAGATAAGCGAGAAACCACATGTGTTCCAGCGTCACGCCCGATTGGATGTAGTGTACCCAGAATTCCCAGTACGACAGATCAGGGAACGGATTATGCGGTGAAAGGAAAATCTGCGGCGGAACAACAAGCAGCACCCCCAAAATGAATGGCGGCAACAATTGTCTGCTGCGGGTGCTGCGAACTTCAGCGACTGACCGTCTACGCAGCAGCGATGCTGTGACCAGTCCTGAAATGAAAAACAGCAAGCTCATGCGCCAAGGGTGTGAGGCAATTTCAACCAGGTCCACCAGTCGGCTGCTCTCGACGGAGTTGAGCCACCAGTCCTTCGTCCCGTAGATGAGACTGGTGTGGTAGATGATGATCGTGCCGAAGCAGAAGACGCGCAACGCATCGATGTCGTGACGTCGTCCGCCCGTTAAATCACTTGTCATAGATCGCTCCCCAGCTGAGCGGTATACAACCATAGCAAGATTTATGGGGTGTTAATGCCGTCGGCTCGATTGGAGTGATCGCCCAAATCGTTCTAACAGTTTTTTTATTGCTTCAAGCGTCAATTTGAAGCGTTTGTCTGCCCGTCGCGAGAGACTGCTTGCTTCAACATCTCTGCGTCTTCGGATGAAATTTCGTCTGGCTTGAACGTTACGTTTTTGACGTCGTTGCCGGAGAAGTAGCTGTAGAACATCAGTGCTGCAATGTAGCTGCCGTAGATTGAAGGATGGTTGCAATCATCATAGAGGCTGAAGCGCAGAGGCTGGCTTTGCAGCGCTTCCCAGACCAAACCGACATTCACCAGATCTACCCCAGTCGAGGCCGCAAGGTGAGCGTGCTGTTCCTGAATGTTGGTATGCATATTGGCATACCCTGATGGCGCAAACGCCTTTGCCTCTGCCGTCGGCATGCCAGCATTCTTTACACATCGGTCGGTGTAACGCCAGGTGACGAACATGGCCGGAATGGATCCATGGTCCTGGACTTGTCTGATCAGGCTTGTGGCATCTTGCCATGCCTGAGGGGACTGTTCTGCGCTGTATTGATCACTGCTGAGCACCTGCAGCACGACATGATCCCATTTTTGCGATAGCAACTTTTGGGTGTGCTCATTCTTGAGGTGAAAACCCAGACTGACGCCGGGATTTGCAGCCATTTCGATATGAAGCTTTTTGGTGTAGCCAGCGGAGTCGGCAATGGTGCGTACCATCGCGGGCATATTGTGGTAAAATGTCCGACTGTTTCCGATGAAAAGCGCCGACTGTTCCGGTCTGTCATCGAAGTAGTCTTCAACCAAAAAGATCCCCTGACGCAAGAACCCGTTGAACGGTGGAAGGAAGAGAAGGCAAACAAGCAAAACTGCCAGCAATGCGCTTTTTCTTGTGATCTTCGGCACCCGTCACTCCTTGTCAGTTTCCAGTGCGGGACAATTTGCGGTGAAAGCGTAAAGGATAGGTTGCGTCACCAACCCAAAAATCTTTAGCCAACATGCTGGAGACCATCCATGATGGCACATCGCAGATAATGTTTGCACGTTGCCACCATCACGACACCGGTCGTGATGGCTTTTATATTGGCATATCGCAGCCCCGGTCATTCGGAGAAGTTGAAGACCGATCCGCTCTGCGGTTTTGCCGGAGCTTGAGCAGCAACGTGCATGCCAGTGGCTGTTTCGAATTCTTGCGTGAAAGTCTGGCGCGCCTTGTCATCGAGGCCAAGTGTTTTCATCCCCGCGGTGAGCCGTGCTGCCGGTTTATCCTTTGCAAGGAAAGCCTGTTGCAGGTCCGGCCGCCCGCTCAATACGGAACCGTCAGCTTCAGCGCCTGTCAGGTCAATTGCCCCACATTCTGCAAGCTTTGTTGCAGACGGCTGTTTCTGAAAATCACTATAGCAGTGTTCGATTGCCTCGATTGCGCCGACGATGCCAGTCTCTATGTAGAGCTGCATGAAGCGTTCCCTACCCAACCGTGCGGCTTCTGAAACGCTGCCGTCTTCTGCAGGCAACGTGACCGGTTTGACCGTCGGCGTGCTTTCTGCTTCTGCGATAGTAGGCACTGCCTCTGCTTCACCACAGGTACGATCAGCAAGAACACGTGCCTGCTGGTTGGCCTTCACGACGCCGATGCGGTTGCCAGTTGCGAGTTCATTGACCACCAGCACCTCACCCTTGTTTGTAAAGACACGGATCACGGCTGCGCAAGGCGTGGGGTCACCAACCCGCTGGCGCCATTCAAGCTTCGCACCATAGGGTTGGCGTGCCTTGGGGCTGATCTCGAACATGTCTTCACGTTCCAACGGCGTCTTACCACCCATAGGCAGGTAGAACACGCCAACCAGCCCTTCGACATATTGCAGCACAGCCCGAACATTTCCGGGGCCGGTGCATTCCCGAATAAAGGCATCCTCCCCCTCTTCCGTCACCGGGCAGGCAAGGGTTTCGGAATAGGTCGAACGGAATTCGGCGGCGTGTGATGTCGACGCGATGCAAAGACCTGCCATAAGGCCAAGTGCGGATAATCTCGAAAAAGTCATGGATGTGCTCGCAGAACAAAGGACAGAGAAACAGGGGCAGGTATTGGCCCGCCCCTTTACACTCAACGGATTTCCAGGATCAGGGGCGGCAGGCTGGCGAACCCATGAAGCAGGCCGAGACGATCTCGATGCGCATGCGCTGCTTTTCCAGCCGCTCGATGGTTGACTTGTCTTCGACGGCGAGTACCCAGTTCGCATCGTTTTCATCTTCGTTCAGGACAAATTGCCATGGCTCTTCATCATTAGGAAAACGAACGGTCATGGCCTGCGTTTTCCACATCAGCATGCCGCTGCTGGAGAAGCTGACATTGATCTCGCGTACAGCACCCTTGCAGACGAGGTCCTTCAGTGGAGCCTTTGATGTTCCACTGGTTTCGGCCACGGCAACCGTTGTTTCAAGGAAGTCTTCCGATGCACCCGAAGCGGCCAGCGCGTTGGTGCAACGCAATTCATCTTCTTTCTTTGCCAGCTTCGTCGTCTCGATCTGGCAAGCGCTATGGACGGCAGAGAACGCGTTACCGCTCAACTTGGAAGGCAGATCGCTGCACAGTTCGCGTGCCACTTTGGCCTGTTCGGTACCTGGTTCCACGGAAGCGAACGCAGCGGTCACCTTCTCGAGGGCTGCAGTTGTCTGCTTTTCGTCGAGTGTTGTGCGGACAGCCTCACATTTTTCACGCACTGTCGTGCGCTGTTCTTCACCGAGATTACGAAGGTAACCAAGCTGATCGCAAAGGTCGCCTATCTGTTTGGCAGCTTCGGGCTTGTCTAGCGTAAAGGACGCGACCTGATCATCAATGTCCTTCATGGCAATGGACAGAATTTCCTGACGTCGGGCGTCCAGAGGGGTACCGAAGAAACGGTCCGACAGATTGGACTGACCATAACCAAGACGTACTTTTTCCGGATCCGGCTGGAGGTTTTTTGTGTCAACCAGCGTTTCCACCGTTGCAGGAAGGGCACGCAGACGGGCCTGTTCGGCACGCAATGTCTCGATGAATTGCTGGCTTTTCTGGATCTCAGCCCACTGCGATGCCAGGCGCTGAGAATAGTCCTTGTGAATGGCCTTGCAACCCGGCGCATCTTCAAGGAATTTCTCTGCCATGTCGCGCGTCCAGTAATCGAAAGGAACGGCGGTCGCGAGCTGAAGCTTGTCGAACTCGAAATAGTCATAAGCAAAGTTGAGGTTGGTAAAACGCTGGCACATCAGGCCCGCGTCGCTGTTACCGAGAACGATGGCCGGGCTGGCACCGCTGTCGGCCAGACGATCGGCCGTCTTTTGCAGCATCGTCACCATGTCCCGAAACCCGTTGTTGTCAGCGGAGGAACGCAGGGTGCTGGACAGGGCAGCATCAACCCTTTCGCTCAATGCCTTGCGCTCTGCGTCCGCGGAGATCGGCATCGCTGTCAGTTCGTCTGATAGTGTTGTTCTGTATCGTGTCCAGAATTCGGAGATCGACGTGCTATAACGTTGTGAATAGGCTGTCTGATCGAGTTCCGGCAGGGCGTAAACGATCGGCGGGAAACGTGTTGCATCCGCAACCTTGGCTGCGACCTCTTCATCCGGTTTGCTGGTATCGAGCAGCGCAAACAACTGGTCGAAGCGATCCCGTGGACTGTCTGAACGGCTAACTGCAAAAGTCGAGCAATTCGATTGTGGAGCGCCCTTCATCCAGATTGCTCGGATCGTATCGCCGTCGGCTGCCACATCAAGTCTTGGGTTGCCGTTGGCATCGTGAAGCTGCATGCCGTTGGAGGTCTTGCGCTCGGTCAAGTCGAGCCAGTTCACGTGGCTGGAGCCACGCTGCTGATAATAGACGGTAACCGCAATGTCGCCGGACTGGTCTTTGCGGATATTCCAGTTGGTAGTGTAGTCGGTCTGGCCGCAATTGAATGCGCCGGAATAATAAATCTTCTGCGCCTGTTGGGCGCTGGCCGGGGTCGTGCCCATCAGCGCGCTGGCGGTGAGTGCCGTCGCTAGGAGGTATCGCATGATGTATCTTTCAGGATTGCAATGGTGATAAAAGAGGAAAGGCATCAGCGGCCAGATGCAGCCCATCCGTCACTGGCTTTGACCATTCTGATCGGAGTTGTGATGTCGCGGCCTTCTTTACCGAACAGGCCCCCTTTGGCGGTGTAACGCACGTCGCAGACATAGGCCTTCTCACCACTTTCCTTGCAGCCGATCTTCTCGAGATCTGTTATCTGGATCGACATCATCTCGCTGACCGGGTTGGCGACGCCGGGAAGTCCTGCGCTCAATCCCGCAGTCAGGTTCTTCATCTGGTTCTGTTCTGCCTCGATTGCGCCGTTCAGCGCCTTGCTGATGTCGCTTGCAGACGGCTCCCCAGAGCATGAGGCGAGCAGCAAGGCGGTGCCGCACAGCATTACAATTCTTCCCGCAGGGATGGTGGTCATCAGTCGCATTTGTTGTCCTGTTTTACCTGTGAAAGGTCAGCATGAGATTGCTTGCGGCATGACTGTCTCGTTGTCCTTGATCTCTGCCGCTTCTGTGGTTGCAATCGTCATGACGATCGTCGCGTTTGTTGATTAAAATCGGATGCGGGGAAATGGGGACGCCTCTCATGAGACGAAAGAATGCTTGGCCGACCGGCCGATCCCATTTGTTGCCAACCTCCAGGGAGAGGCAGGCTGCGACGGTTCTGGTCGCCCTCGGTCGCCACAATTCCATCCAATTCTTAAACGGCGGAATAATTACGGACGGTAATTTTACCCTGTCGGTTCGCTTTTAAGGTGGCGCTTTTGTCCATGCTCAACAGAGCATTAATGGCAGCATTGTTTTTTGCGTTGTGTTGCCTTCATCGAGAAGCATGGATCGAGTTGGAAAAACCGAAGTGTCGGCAAAGCCGTGCTTGCTTCATTCGTGCGCGTCACGGGCAATTTAGGTCTCTCGATCATTGGATATTTTTCGTATTGCGCAACAATCGTTTGCTAACGAATGTCAATCATATTGCCGTTGAAACAAAACGATAATTTCATACTCGGCACATGCAGACATGGGTTCATTCAATTCACTCTCTCAGGACCTTATCGATGCGTGGTTGCAGTCTGACGAAACCACCGGTGTCGATGACCTCTATGCCGGTATCCTCAGCCGGCTGACTATTAAGATGGCGCTTTCGGTCATCACAACGAGCGCAGATGATCCCTACGACTGGCGCTTCCGTCGCGTAAAGGATTTTGGTTTCAAGAGTGGTCTGCTGAATGAAATGAAAAAGCAGTTTCCCGATGCTGCCTTGCGCGACCTCGACCGTCGCTTCATTGATGATGCGATCATAGCAAGCTATTCACGGGCTCTCGAATCTAAACGTCCGGCCATTGATGTCGTGCGAACAAAACTTCTCGGTGTCCGGATTGGCTACGAGCGCCTTATCCTGCCGCAGAAAGTTGAGGGAAAGCCTGGCTGGTGTCTGAGCCTAATCGAGGGGCGTTTCTTCATTTCGCGTATGCTGGAGGCAAAGACCGACATCACCGATGACAATATTATTCAGCTGCTGATTGAGGGGCAATCTACCAAGGAAATCGCCGAACTGCTTAATCTGTCGCCTCGAACGATCGAGCATCGTCTCGACAGACTGAAGGATCGATTTGAAGCACGAAACCTGACGCACCTGGTGGCAAAGATTGTCGCCACGCAGGTTGATCGTCACAGTCATGATGCAAAAGCAGCGGCAAGCTGATCCGGAATAGCCTGCGAGCCCGCATAGCTGACAAGGGCAGAGATGCCCTTGCCCTTCTCAGTTGCCACTGTCATCGCCGTGTCAGGCAACGTATTTTTTGAACCAGTCTATAGTGCGCTCCCAGGCGAGTTTCGCGGCCTCTTCATTGTATCGCGGCGTTGAATCATTATGGAAACCGTGATTGGTGTCCGGATAAATGTAAGCCTCATAGACTTTTCCATTTTCCTTCAAGGCCGCCTCATAGGCCGGCCAGCCTGCATTGACGTTATCGTCATGCTGCGCAAATTGCAGCAGCAGCGGTGCTTTTATCTTCGCAACATCAGCCGCCGGAACCTGACGTCCGTAGAACGGCACGGAGGCAGCAAGTTCAGGATACGCGACTGCCGCCGCATTGGATACGCCACCACCATAACAAAAGCCGGTGATGCCGACCTTACCGGTGGTGAGGTCGCTGGCCATCATCCATTCAATGGCGGCAAAGAAGTCGTTCATCAGCTTGGTCGGATCGACCTGCCGCTGCAACTCACGTCCCTTTTCGTCATTGCCCGGATAGCCGCCAACCGAAGTCAGTCCATCGGGAGCAAGTGCCACAAAACCGGCTTTGGCCACGCGACGGGCAACATCTTCAATGTAGGGGTTCAAGCCCCGATTTTCGTGCACGACCACAATCCCGCCCTTGCGGTCGGTAACCGCTACGCCGTCCTTGGCCGGGCGCACAAGATAACCCCGAACTTCGCCATTACCGTTTGGTGACGTGTAGGTGATGTACTCTGCCACAATATCTGGATCAGTGAACGCGATTTGTTGGGCCAAAGCATAATTGGGACTGAGCGCTCCCAGAAGGGCGATGGCTGTCATACCGCCGACGGTGAATTTGCCGGCCCGGTCGAGGAATTCTCGTTTTGTAATCCGCCCGTGAGCGTAGAAGTCGTAAAGTTCGAGCAGTTCTTGCGGGAAATCTTTTGCGGTCAGGCGCGTCATGGTTCCTCCAGCCAGCTGTTTTACGTGGCGAACCATACTCCCCTGCTAGAGATAGGGAATTCAACTTTTGGCGAGTGGGGCTCTGATAGTTAGAAGGACGCCGTCAGCAAGGCATTATTTCCGCCGTCAGTTCGACTGCTCACCCAAAGTGGGGATGACAACTTTTCGCAAATCGCCCTGATATCGTTCCGCTAAGATTGCACTAGGGGGACACGATGCGCACTCTGATTACAATAGTTTGCTGTTTTTTGATGTCGACGTCTCAGAGGGAGAGATATCCGTATGGTCGATAGACTTAGTTGGTGCGTCAAGCTCTGACGATTGTCGCTGTGCTGACGTTTCCCCGGTGATTGGCAGCCTCTCATTATGTCACTGCCTGCGGCTATCAAACTGATGCGACGTCTTTTTTTAGTCACCAGCTATGCCAGACATGGTCCTTTCTGTTATTCTCAACGCGGTCATCGGTCTTTAAAAATGCAAATAGGGGTACCTACAGTGCGGGATGAGGCGGATTTCTCACAGCATCTGAACTGTGACGTTGAATTGAAGTTGAGTGGCCCGACAGGAAAAGCCATTGATAAAGCCTGCGCCAACGCCTTACGCGCCTTGGCTGATCGGCTGGAAAAGGGCGATTTTGAGGATGGATTGCATCCCGTAACCGATAATTCCGGAAAGCTCATCGGTGCAATTTACATCGATTACGCTCAAGACGCCGAAGTCGGAGCCGATTGAGTTGAGCAACTATGTGCTGGCGTGCATATAGTGCGCCCACATCTGCTCGACCGTGCTGTCACGCCTCGTGTTTCAAAGCATGTTTTACACGCAATATGGTGATGCAAACCGCAACAATGACGACCGGTATCGACACAAGCATGATCATTGGGCTCAGGTGATAACCTGAATGTTCGATTGTCTCAAAGACCGTCTTTAGCAGGCTGAGCAGATAGTAGCTGATGGCGATGATCGAGAAACCTTCAACAGCGCGCTGGATCTTGACCTGTGTTGCCGCGCGGTCGGCCATTGCCTGGATTTGCACGGCGTTCTGGTACTCGATTTCGACCTGAATGCGTGTCTGCAACAGGTCGATCATGTGCATTGTTGCGTGTGAAAGCTGCTCTAACCGCACAGCTGTGGCGTGACACGTGCGGACGGCCGGATTGAAACGACGGGCGACAAATACCCCAAAACGCTGGAAACCGGCGACGTGTTGCTCTCGCAGTTCGGAAATCCGCTCTTCAACGATCTTCGCATAGGCCGCTGTTGCCCCGAAGCGCGTACGGGTTTCAGCCGTGGCGGAAATGATCTCGGCAGACAGCAGCGAGATTTCATCCAGTAGGGCCTTATGCTCCGATGTCGAGGTGCTCAAATTCCTGCTGGTCAGTTGCACCAGCTTGGCATCAAAATCCACCAGCCGTGGTGACAGGCGTCTGGCTTCGGGAAGACCAAGCAGCGCCATGGCGCGATACGTCTCGATTTCGTAGATGCGTCTGATCATTCGGCCGAGGCGATATGCATTCAAATCATTGTTGAACAGGATGATGCCGCTGCTTTGGTCATCATGGACGCGGAAATCAGAGCAAACCTGGGCAGCCCCGTTGCCGATAGACGATGCTGCCGTGTCGCCAAAGCCAAATTTTCTCAAGACAGGGCCAAGTTCAGCTGGCGCTGGGCCCGATACCAGAATGCAGACACGGCAAATAAGTCGGGCATCTTTAAGGCCCGCAACCTCAGCATATTCGCCTGTTGTGGTACCTGATGTTGGCCAGTTTTCACTGATGTTATCAAGGGGATGGACTCGAGTGACGGTAACGAATTCTGTATGATGCTCGATCTGGGTCTTGAAGGAGTTATCCTCCGTGATCCTTGAGACGTGGTCGTCGACATTGGGCCGCGCTGCCGCCGTTTCAGGCATAAATGCGAGATGTTCCACAAAAGCCGGGCCTTCAAAATAGATCGACGGACGAGCGTGTAATTCTGAATTGAAATCGGCGGGCATCCGCTTTTGCTCCGGGCTACCAGTGGAAACGTATATGCTGCTTTAACAATCGTTAAGAACGATAGCGAACGGTGATTGCTGTTGTGACAGTATGTCGCTGCGGGCCGCTTAATGCGGCGTTGTGTGCCGGTTGCAGTGCCAAATGCGTGTAATGAGGGCGATCGTTCACAATTCGACGACACGCTGTCTTTGTTTGCCGGATTGGATAAGGGGGAATGATGCCTATATGACTGGCAACAATGATGCCGGCGTGACCGGTATTTCTCCAACGTTTTGAAGGCCATCATGAAACAGATCGGATTTTTGTCGTTCGGGCACTGGACGCCCTCCCCTCAGTCGCAAACACGCTCGGCTGCCGACACTCTTTTGCAGTCGATCGACCTTGCTGTAGCCGCCGAAGAACTTGGAGCAGATGGCGCCTATTTCCGCGTTCATCACTTTGCGCGGCAGCTTGCCTCGCCGTTCCCGCTGCTTGCCGCTGTCGGTGCCAGAACCAAGACGATTGAAATTGGTACTGGCGTCATCGACATGCGCTACGAAAACCCGTTTTATATGATCGAGGACGCTGGTTCGGCCGATCTGATCTCCGGCGGACGCCTGCAATTGGGCATCAGCCGTGGTTCGCCTGAACAGGTTATCGACGGTTGGCGGTATTTTGGCTATCGCCCGGCAGAAGGCCAGACAGAAGAAGACATGGCGCGCCAGCACACCGAAGTTTTCCTTAATCTCCTTGAGGGTGACGGATTTGCGCAACCCAACCCAAGACCGATGTTCCCCAACCCTCCCGGTCTGTTGCGGCTGGAACCACATTCGGATGGTCTGCGTGAGCGCATCTGGTGGGGCTCAAGCTCCAATGCGACGGCGGAATGGGCCGCAAAACTTGGCATGAATCTGCAAAGTTCGACACTGAAGACAGACGAAACGGGCAAACCGTTTCATGTTCAGCAGGCGGAACAAATTCGTGCGTTCCGTACCGCCTGGAAAGAAGCTGGTCATGCCCGTGAACCACGCGTTTCGGTCAGCCGTAGCATCTTTGCTCTCGTTAATGATATGGATCGCACCTATTTCGGTTACGGCAACAAGGAAGGCGATACGATCGGTTTTATCGACGATAAGACACGCGCAATCTTCGGAAGAAGCTATGCAGCTGAACCGGAAGCCCTTATCGAACAACTGAAGGCTGACGAGGCTATTTCCGAGGCTGATACGCTGCTTCTGACAGTGCCAAATCAACTGGGCGTCGCCTACAACACGCATGTGATTGAAACGATCCTGAAGCAGATTGCTCCAGAACTCGGCTGGCGTTGATTGTCGCAAACTTTTGCTACGCCGCTGAGGCGCATTGAGCCATAGAGTTGAAAGGCCGGTCTTGTCGACCGGCCTTTTGTTTTAATGACGAGGCCGGTACCGAAACTGCCAGATATCTAAGCAATCTGGGGCGCTTTGAGTGCCGGTTCTAGCCCACCAGATCGCGGTAACCGCGGCGTATTTTCTGGCGTTCAATGCGCAGAAACGCTGTTTTTGCATCAAGCGGACGGTCAAATGTCTCGACCATCGTCTGACCTGCTGCACCGATACGACCCCAATTTCGGATAAGCGAGACTTCTCCGAACAATGTCGGTTGAATGCTCAACATGTAGAAGCGCCGCATGTTCTGCGCCCGGTCGATCCGTTGAAGATGAATGGTATGTCTGTCGGTGTTTTCCATGCCCGGATTGTCGCTGCCGACCCGGATATCGTCCAACGACTAATCTGAATCGATCAGGCATCATTGATTCATGATTTTGATGACTTTCCGGAGCTGTGAGGTGTGTTTGGACGAGATCTCCGAGCCGTTTTGAGGGTAACTGGGCAACAGGGGCGGATATTGGCTGTAGCTGAGAATCAGTTGGTCGATTTCATGCTCTACAAAACTGATTCGTGACGCGTCTTCGTCATCAAGGTGCCTGATGGCCCCAAGGTTGCGTTTTTAAACAACTTTCATTCGTGGTGCGCACATCATGCAAAAGATGCCAACAGGGCGGCGGCCAATTGGTTAAGATATTGATAAATAGACGCGAAAACCTCTTAACAGGTGTAAACATCTGACGGAGTTGACGTTGATGATAGGATTTCATTAACCAAGTAGGATTTGACGAAAATGCGGAATCGGTTAACTGTCGGTCGACGGTAAATTACTGACAATCACGAAAAAACCGTCGTGAGGCGAAATGACAACGAACCAACAGCGAATTCAACCAAAAGAATCGTCGGCAATGAAGATTAGCCGACAGGCTCAGCTGTTGTCTGCCCAGCTCCAGTCTATCCGCGAAAGACTGTATGAGCCAGAGATTGAAAAGAGCCTCAAGACATTTACCTCTCGCGAAGTTGCCAGCCTGTTGGGCATCGCTGAATCGACCTTGCGGCAAATGTCGCTCGATGGCGAAGGCGCAATCCCGGACCGGCAGGACAATGGCCGGCGGATTTATACGCTAGCCCAGGTCAACGAGATCCGTGAACACTTGGCACGTAAGCGTCCTAACGAGGCGTTGGAGTTTCTGCCCCGCCGTCGTGAGGGAGAAAAGCTGCAGGTTATTGCTGTTGCGAACTTCAAGGGCGGTTCGGCAAAAACCACGACAACCCTTCACTTGGCGCACTATCTGGCAATCCAGGGCCTGCGCGTTCTTGCGATTGACCTTGATCCGCAGGCGTCTTTATCAGCGATGTTCGGCTACCAGCCGGAATTTGACGTCGATGAAAACGAGACTGTTTACGCCGCTATTCGTTATGATGAGAAGCGCAGACCCGTTCGTGAGGTGATCCGAAGGACCTATTTTGACGGGATCGACCTCATTCCGGCCAATCTTGAACTCATGGAATATGAGCACGAGACACCTCAGGCGATTGCGGAAGGTTATGGTCGTGGCGACGAGATTTTCTTCCGTCGCTTGTCATCCGTCATTTCGGAAGTTGAGGCAGATTACGATGTTGTGCTGATCGATGCGCCGCCGCAGCTCGGTTATCTGACACTTGGAGCATTGTGCGCGGCAACCGGTCTGTTGATCACTATTCATCCGGCAATGATCGATGTCGCGAGTATGAACCAGTTTCTGGCGATGATGAGCGATCTGATGGGCGTTATAGAAGATCGCGGCGGTACGCTTAGTCACGATTTCATTCGCTATGTCATTACCCGTCACAATCCGAATGATGGGCCGCAGGTGAATGTCGTCACCTTGCTGCGCTCTCTTTTCAAGGAAGATGTGTTGGCGCCGGCTGTTGTGGAAACCACGGCCATTGCGAGTGCAGGTCTGGAAAAAAAGAGCCTCTACGAACTGTCACGAGGCAGTGTCGGGCGCGACACGCTCAATCGTGCGATCGAGTCCGTGGATTCCGTGAACCGTGAAATTTTCCTTCACATCAAAGACGTGTGGGGCAGATAATGGCAAATCCCAAAGAACGAAATCAGCGCATGAAGAGCCTGTTCGCCAATGTCGACACGGCGGCGCTTGCAAAGCATACGCCAGTTTCCGTTGTCGATCATGAAAAGCGACGCGTCGGTTCAACGGCCGTCAAATCCATGGACCGTGCTTTCGTTTCGATCGAGGACGAGAATAAGCGGCTGCACGATCAGTTGTTGTCCGCGGAGTCGATTGTCGAGCTTGATCCGGACCACATTGTGGGATCGTTTGTGAATGATCGCCTTGATATTGAAGGCGATGCAACGTTTCAGGCCTTCGTTGAGGGCATCCGGGATGCGGGTCAGAAGCTGCCTATTCTTGTGCGTCCGCTCGCTAACCGTCCAGGCCATTATCAAGCCGCCTACGGACATAGGCGGCTTCGCGCCTGCCAGATTCTGAAACGGCCGGTAAAGGCGATCGTTCGCGATATGAGTGATGAGGAACTTGTCGTTTCTCAGGGCATTGAAAACTCTGAACGTCTGAACCTGTCTTTTATCGAACAGGCGCTGTTTGCCCTTACTCTTCGCGATCGTAAATATTCCAGAGAAGTTATCTCTGATGCGCTGGGTCGGAAAGAGGGCAGAAACCTTGCCTATATTTCGATCCTGACAAACACCGCATCGTTGATCCCGGAAAACATTATCCGGTTGATCGGGCCAGCCTCGTCGATTGGACGCCCGAAATGGGAAAAGCTGGGCTCTTTCATCAAGGACCGTCGTTTGAATGGAGCGCAGGCCGCAGCGGTTGCCGAACTCACCACATCTCCATCCTGGGCTACTACTGGAAGCGATCAGCGTTTTTCATTGATCCTTGATGTTCTCGATCAATCAGCGAAGCGCGAACCGGTCGCCGTCGACGTGACGGTGGCCAATGGCGTCGTCATCGCTGCGAAACGTACAGATACATCGACACGGATTTCAATTCCGGACAATCGCCTTCCCGGGCTTTCGGACTGGCTGCTGCAACGGCTACCCGAACTTGTTGCGGAATTTCAGGACCAACAACGAAAGGATTCTGGGATGAGCTAGTCGCCAGAACGGAAAAGGGCCCATCGACTGCAATCGATAGACCCTTAAACCATTGGCCAACGGAACACGAAGCACCGTCAACATTAGCTGTAACGATCTGATTCTAAGACGGACGAACGCGTTAATCAAGTCTCTGTAACTGTCAGAGACCGTTTTTTTGCGTCTAAATTCCGATGGCTTCCTGAAAATCGACCGATTGGGAATGTGATCTTGCGATCGCAGCGGGTAAGCTATGACTGAAGCTTCTGCAGTAGCGTCCTTTAGACGCGTCACTCCTGGGATCGTTGCGAGCGCCCGATTGGCGATGGCAAACGACGTTCCAGACACCACTAAATCCGAAATCGCCCTGCTTTTGAAAAAGGCAGCGCCGGTGCTTGGCATTGATGGAACAACCTATCATGTGATGGACATCCTGCTTGGCCTGTCGCGTGCTGATGACTGGAAGGGCTCAGGTCGGCCGATCGTCGCCATATCCAATGCAAAGCTGGCGGAATACACCATGCGTTCGGAACGCACTGTTATCAGATGCATTCGTCGGTTGGTCGAAGCAGGCATCGCAGCTTACCGCGACAGTTCTACAGGCCGCCGTTTTGTTTATCGCAACGATCAAGGCGAGGTTGTCGCTGGATTTGGCATCGACTTCACGCCGGCGCGTGTAAGAGTTGAAGAGCTGACGCGGGTCGTCGCCCGTTACCAACAGCGACTGGCAATCGAACTTGCGGCAAAGCGCGACATCGCCAGGCTTTCGCGGGCCATTGAGGATATGTGCGTCGCATTTCCCGACGAGACAGCTGATGTTCGTGCCGAGCTTGCGGCCATTGGCCTCCTGAAGATCGATATTGTAGCAAGAGCAAAAGAGACTCAGTTGCTGCATGATAGGGTAGTAGGAAGCCTTCCATCCGAGCATATTCCATTTAATATGGCATCCGAGGGTGACATCAGCGTCACTCCTATTATTAATACAACCCTAGAATCTCCATCTGAAAGTAAGAATGAAAGGACACGCTCTAACGAGCGCGACCATAATTTACATAACGACCGCTACGCGGCCGACTTAGCTTTTGAAAAAAAGCTTTCTGCAAATCCAGCAGTTGAGCAAGAAACTTTTGGCGTGGCCCAGCGAGATGTTGATACCGTTCAAGGTGAAATTCTTGGCTCCGTATCTGTGGGGCTGCTCCAAGCCGCCTGCCCCGAAGCGCAGGCGATGATAGGTACTCAATTCGACTCCTGGGCGACACTTTCTCGTTCGGGTGAGGTGTTGCGGCGAATGATTGGACTGTCAGAAGCAGGTTGGGCGGACGGCAAACAGAAGGTTGGCTCGTATGCTGCCGCTGCAATTCTTGCCACGGTGCTCGAAAAATCCATTCGTGATCCCGAACAAATCAGCAAACCCGGTGGTTATTTCCGAGCGATGATCGATCGTGCCCTTGAAGGGAAACTGAATCTGGAACGCAGTCTGTTTGGTCTGGCCGATAACCGATACGGCAAAACTCAGAAGTAACAGCTGTAACTTTTGAGGGCTGTGTAAAAACACCGATGTTGCACTCTCCTCCCCGGCTCAGGTTTGAACTTGATATCGGGAGGAACTGGGGCAGCATCCGGATCGATGGTCAGCAAAAGAGTCACAGGTCGTTCAACTCAACTCAATTGCATGCTTGAAGGGAGGATGTTGAGCAATGTAGAAATGAATTAATTCTCGGCTGAACTGTGTGTGAGTTACAGAGGGCTAAAGGAAGACGTCGTTTAAAACTTTGTCGCGGTGATCATAGGGTAAATGGTGCCCTGCCAAAGTTTCGCACCAGCCTCTTGATGCCTCACCCGGCAACGAGTGAGCGGAGGAGAAGTTACAGCTGTTACTTTTCCATGCGTGCCTTACGGATGCGACTAACTAGAGACCGGACCACGCTCATGTTTGAGATGGGGGGACTTGCCGGACCGCCACTCGAAACGAGAACAACGGAAAGATTTTGCCTGGGCTCTCGCTGCGCATTACTCTTGTATGACCATGGTGAATGACTGCAGTGCCCTACCCTGCTTTAGCGTCTCCTTTCCCTTTGTTATGCTCAATGAGTAAATGAGCTAGCCAACTCGTCGATGCCGCAGCATCGGAACGGACCTGAAGAGTACTAAAAGGACCGTCGAAAAAAGCATACTCGATAAAACCCTTTGTCGCTTTTGATCATTGAAATTTTGGTACCAGCGTCACTCATTGCTTGCGGCCCAGCGGATGCTTTGACACGTGACAATGAGACCGTTGGCTGGAATGAGGACCACGTGGTGATCTTCAACAATTGCGGCAATATTCCTTGTCGGCTCGGTAGACGGCAAGACGACCTGGCTGCTTATACTCGAGCCGTATTGATAAGGGCGTGATGCTGGAGAATGCCTACTCCCCTGCCCTCGCCTGCGCCAGCAATCAGTATGGAAATTTCCCGCTATCTCTCTCGGGTATGTTTTTGGCCCCGAGTTTCCTTTCCAAATCCAAGCATGTTTGCGCTCAGCCGAAATAGGATGGCGAGACCAAAATGGCAGAAGTCACATATTCAACACTTCGCTATCTGAGAATATGCACTTGAAGCGAACTAGTCGCTTTGAGATATTCCCTTGCATATCAATTACAATCTGCCGGAACACTGATGTTTTTCAAATATATAACAAATTCCGCCCGCCAGACGCTTATTGCGCTTGCGACAATTTCCATAGGCATTGGCTTGGCAATGCCGGTTCGGGCCGAGAATGTCGCCACGTCCTGGCCGCAGGCTCATAGTGATCTGGCAGCAGATCCCGATGTCCAGTTTGGCGTGCTTGCAAACGGTATGCGATTTGCCATCAAGCGCAATACTACACCACCAAATCAAGCGGCGATCCGCTTTCGTATTGGTTCCGGCTCCCTTGACGAGAATGATAATCAGCAGGGCCTCGCTCACTTTCTCGAGCACATGGCATTCAAAGGCTCAACAAATGTAGGCGAAGACGAGATGGTGCGTATGCTCCAGCGCAAGGGTCTGGCATTCGGGCCGGATACCAATGCTCACACGTCCTATAGCGAGACGGTCTATTCGCTCGATCTGCCGCAGGTCGACGCCGATACGATTTCGACCGGTTTGAAACTGATGCGTGAAACCGCGAGCGAGTTGAAGCTAAATGCTGCTGCCTTTGACCGCGAACGTGGCGTTATTCTCTCTGAAGAAAGGCTGCGCGATACGCCGCAGTACCGTACTGGTGTGAGTGTTCTCAATTCCTTGCTCGAAGGCCAGCGCGTTACGATGCGCTCGCCAATTGGCAAAACCGAGATCATTCGTAATGCGCCCGTCGATCTGCTGCGGGAATATTATACTGCCAATTATCGTCCTGATAACGCGTCCTTGATCGTTGTTGGCGATGTTGATCCCGCAACTCTGGAGGCCGAAATCCGTGAGCGTTTCAGTGACTGGAAAGCCAGCGGGCCAGAACAACCAGCACCTGATCTTGGTACTTTGAAGAGCAAAGGTGAAACGGTCAATGTCGTTGCGCTTCCGGGAAACATGACGCGCGTTCAGATTGCCTGGACACGTCCATTTGACACGACGAAAGATTCTGTGGCCAAGCGCCGCGATGATCTCATCGAAGATCTTGGCTTTCTGGTTTTGCAACGTCGTCTGAGTGTTATGGCGAGTAGAGCTGATGCGCCCTTCATCAGCGCGAATTCCGGAACGCAAGGCCTGCTGAAATCTGCCCGACTTGCGGTGGTTTCCGCCAGTTCTGAGCCCGACAAATGGCAGGCGGCGCTGTCTGCGATAGATCAGGAGCAACGCCGTATTGAGGAGTTTGGTGTCACCGAAGCGGAATTACAGCGTGAGATTGTCGAGTTCCGCTCGGCCCTTCAAGCCGACGCCGCGGGTGCCGAGACACGAAACTCCACTGCCCTCGCCTCCATGCTGGCTGGCAGTGTCGATGCCGATCAGGTCTTCACATCACCGAAGGACGATCTTTCGCTTTTTGAGACTATAACCAGTGACGTTACGGTTGACGAAGTCAACGCTGCGCTGCGCGCTGCATTTGTCGGCAATGGTCCGCAGGTCTTGCTCCAAGCAGCAAAAGCCCCTGAAGGTGGCGAAGAAGCCGTACGATCTGCCTATAGCACAACCCGCGCCATTAGCGTTTCCGCACTCGCTGGCGCAGAAGATGTCGTTTGGCCCTACACGTCATTTGGTGAACCTTCGGCCGTTGTTAAGCGCGAGGCGGTTGAAGATCTCGGGCTGACCATGGTCCGTTTTGCCAACGGGGTGCGCCTGACCGTCAAGCCGACAAAGCTGCGCGCCAATGAAGTTCTGGTGCGCGAACATATCGGTGGTGGCAGATCGCAAATCGCGCGTGACCCCTTCCCGCCCCTGTGGGCTTCTCCGGCCGTCATACTGTCCGGCACGGAGGATCTGGATTTTGAAAACATCCAGAAAGCGTTGACTGGAAAGATTTTTGGCATCGATTTCTCGGTTGGCGATAGTGCCGTACGGTTCGATGGGCGCACACGTACGGAAGATCTGGAAACCCAGTTACAATTGATGGCTGCCTACACATCTCGTCCAGCCTACCGCCCCGAAGTTTTCAAGCGAGTACAGCAGGCATATCTGAGCAGCCTGGACCAATATGATGCCACGGCTGGAAGCGTCGTGCGCCGGGATTTTGCCGGCTTGGTACACTCCAACGATCCGCGCTGGGCATTCCCGAGCCGTGAACAACTGTCGTCCGCGACGCTTGGCGATGTCGAGGCGCTGTTCAAACCGCTGGTTTCCAAGGGACCGATTGAAATCACCATCGTCGGTGATGTGACGGTTGATGACGCTATTCGCCTGACAGCCGGTACATTTGGTGCGCTTCCGCAGCGGGCAGAAACCTCACCGCAGAGCGATCAGACGGTCGTGAAGTTTCCCGATGCCAACGATAAGCCGCTGATTTCCACGCATACGGGGAGAGATGACACGGCCGCGATCAGTGTTGGCGTCCCGATCGGTGATCTTTTCTCGGACGTTCCGCGTTCCTTCATCGCAGATATCTCAACCCAAATTCTGCAAAACCGGTTGATTGACCAGTTCAGAATTGCCGAGGGTGCGACTTACGGTTTGCAAGCCAGTGCTGAATTGTCGCGAGATTTACCGGGATATGGCTTCGGTTATATTTCTCTTGAGACGACGCCCGAAAAGGTAGGGAGTTTTTACACGCTGCTGGACAAGGTTGCTGCCGATCTGCGCACCAATCCCGTATCTGACGATGAACTGGCAAGGGCGCGGGAGCCCGCAGTTGAGACGCTCAAACACCAGCAGCAGACCAATGACTTCTGGGCATTTTATCTGCAGCAAGCGCAGACCGACCCACGCCGGTTGGAACTTATCCGCTACACCATGGACGGCTATGGCAAGGTAACGGCGGATCAGGTTCGTGAGTTTGCTCAGAAATATTTCCAAACGGAACACTTGTGGAAGTGGGAAGTTTTGCCTGCCGGCGTAAGGTGATCTTGAGAATGGCGGTCATTGTCGAAATGGCCGCCATTTTTTTATGGCTGCAGCATCTGGAATGGTGTTTTGGCTGAACACGTGCGCCGATCTTTGGTACAAATTTCTTGGGACGGAACACGCTTCTGACTGCAGTTCACAGCACTATTATGGCGGTTGCGAGCCCAGCTGATTTTGCCAGAAGGACATAAAGTCCCGCAAAAACGCTTCCACTCTTTGCCTGTTGTCCGCAACTTTCAAAATTTCCTGGATCGCTTCTGGCGTTTCCATCATCACTGGCAGTCGGAAGAACAGCGCTTCATTGAAATTGCTGCTAAAGGCGGACAGCACTTTGCGCAGAGCGACCAGCATGTGGTCACCACGATGTGACGCGTGGGCGAGAGCAATTGGCTTGCCGATGATCTGACCGCCACACACCAACCAATCAATCGCGTTCTTCAAGCCACCTGGAATGTCTCGGATATATTCCGGGCTGGAGATCAGCAGACCGTCATTGTGGGCGATCAAACGTATGAAAACTTGAACTCTGTCGGGCAGACTGGGGCCTTCAAGGTCAGGTCGGAACTTCGTCAAACTCCCAATACCGTCAAAAACAGCGATAGCAATGCCATTGGGGGAGGCGGCTTTTATTGCCATTAACAGAACCGTGTTCGTGGACTGTTGGCGGGTGCGGCCGGAAATTGCGACTATGTTCATGGCCACAAAGCGTGCGGAAGTGGCCGTTGCAATTGATAGCTCGGAGTTGTCCGATCGGTAGCACTAGGGATTGGCTTGCCACTTCAGTTTGGAACCTCTTGGCATGGTGGGGGTTCGGTATACTCCAGCCCTAATTACCCGACACTATCTTGCTTCGAAAATTTTGACGAAAAAAAGCTGACAAGCGGCTGGCTGAGATGGAAAACCAGCGCCGAACGAAGCAAGAAAAAACGGATCCAACCCGATAAGCAGGGAGATCATATCCCAACATTTTACTTGAAAATATCAGACGGACTTGAAGTTCAAACGCCGATTGATGTCCCCAATGCGCATGAGGCTCTGAACGCCGCGTTGAATGCTTTATCGCAGTTCGCATGCAGCCATTTCCCACCGCCGGAACAGATTGTCATAACTGTAATGGATGCCGAGAAAGCGCTGATTGCGAGGATGAGTTTTTCCTTTAAGATTGAGTACGCGCCCGGTCTGGGAGTGTGACGCGAGAAATATAAATGCGTTACAGGATCCGCGCTGCACGCCCGTTTCGACGTGTCGCATTGTTGTAGTAACTTGAAGCTTGCTGGACCGACCGATGTTTGGACTGCTCCATGGCTTCGGGCAAAGGAATACCTCTATTGGCAGCTTCGGTCAGATAGCCGGAACGCAAACCATGTGCTGAGATTTCTGTAGGATCCAGTCCGGCCATTACAGCGCGTTGTTTGATGATGGCATTGATGGACTGCGGATCAAGGGCACGCCGTGATACCGTTCCCCACCTGCCAATCGACCGGAACACACTTCCACTTTCAATTTTCGCAGCGGCCAGCCATGCATTTAATGCTTCCACCGGCAGCCCCGTGAGATAGACGATGTCATCGCTTTCGCCGCTGGTGGTTTTGGTGCGGCCAAGATGGATGGCGAGAGAGGGTAGGGAGCTGCCATCTTCCTCTGTGACAGGAGGCTCGGCGATCAATTGCTGGCAGCGCAGGGTGGCAACTTCGCTGCGGCGACGACCACCTGAGGCAAAGGCAAGCATGAGGATAGCCCGGTCACGCAGATCCCGCAGACTTTCACCTCCACACGTCTCCAATAGTTTTGACAGCACATCAGCTGTAACAGCCTTGGCGCTTTTGCGTTTACGCATTCGTGGTGTCGCGCGAACGGCCAACCGTATGGCCGACTTAAGCGCAGGGGAGGTGAAGGCACCGCTGTTGCCTCGCCATTTTGTTAATGTCGACCATGACGCCAGTCTCCGACGTACAGTGTCCGGTGCGTGTGGGCCTGTTGCGCGCAGAAACCCTTGGTCGCGCAGACTTTGGGAAACCCGTTCCGGCATGCCATGGTCGGGATCGGCCATGCGCTTTTCCGGATCCCATAGATGGTGAGCAACAAACTTGAGAAGCAATGCCTCTGGCGCAGGCCAGGGTAGGGGGCTGCCGGTTGAAGCCAATGACCAGGCTTCGAGATAAGCGAGATCAGACGTAAGCGCCCGTAGCGTATTGTCTCCCATGCCCTGGTTGACGAGATGCCGCAAAGTTTCGACATCCTGATCCGTCAGAAGCTCTGCGAGTTCGTCGCGACGCTCGATCGGCAGAACGGCTGCAATCGTGTCGAGTTCTTCTGCTCGAAGCTGGACAGCGGTTTTTTCCGGTCGTGACATTTAGGGCTCCTGCTCCGGGTTACGCTCGCACTTTCGAGACCCATGATGACGGTTATTTTCGATGATTTGTCATAACAGATCAACTCACCCGCGGAATGTGACGCCAAGTCTGTCACCGGTTCATTATTCAGACGAAGCTCGAATAGGCTCAACCAACCACGTGCGGCAGAGTGTTTTTCATACATTTCACCATCAGTGGAGAATATCGTGATCTCAGGTCATGCTAAAGGCGTTCAATTTCGGCCGCAGGATGACCCTGTGCGCGTTTTTATGTTCTAGACGAGCAATTCCTCATCCTGGCCGTCTCTGCGTCTGTGCGGCCGAATTTGACGTTTTTTGCCTGCGGCTGATGATCTTTGTTGGGCGTATAGGTGGTCTTCATGGACTAACTGGAATTAGGAGCCCATGAAATGATTAACGATGGCTGGAAATCTGGTGGTAATCGGGCTGCTAGTGTGAAGGCTCGTCATTTCCGACCTTCAGCATAAGGAGGTAGTCCTGATGACGATCGGCAAGGGTAGGGGACCCCAGAGTGACGGAAATGATTGAATTGCCATTTTCGAGTGTCGAGACAGCAGCAAGATTGAACACCGATGGCCACAAGGATCCGGACTTTCCACCTATGAACTGAGGGATGGAAAAATCTGGGAGTGCTTTGCGGCTCGAGCCTATGAAGACTGATCGCACGATAAGCCGCCGTGGGTTTGGCCCATTTATTTGAATTCCGTATTTTTCCAAACCCCAGACCCCACAAATCATGCTGTGCCGAAGGCACTCCAGAACCAGCAGCGACAAATCCCGAGCGGTGGAACGTTGCCCTTTGACCGCCAAACCGTGAGCATTCAGAAAGCGCGATGACTGCATCTGCAGGCGTGCTGCGACTGAATTCATCTCATCAATGAAACTGCTCTGGGCATTCAGTGCGGAAGGCCGGATTTTTTGGCCACTGAGAAGGATTGAGCCAAGCGAACGGGCTATGACATTGGCCGAAACGTTTGACGACGCCAGAAGAAGATTAATCAAAGCATGTCGAACGCTTAACCGATCATCTGCGCGTAAATTGTTTCCGGATCCCTCGACAAGATCCTCTGGCAGGACTGATAGCTCCTTAGCCAGGGATATACCGTTTGCGTGACATACAGTCAGCGCGGTCACTGCCGTTAGCAGCTTTGTGATCGACGCTGGTGATACAGGTCTGTCAGCGTTTTTTTCGAACAGCGTGGTCAAGGGACTTTCGACGCCGCCTGCAAAACGAATGCAGATTGCGCTGATGGCAGATGGACTGACATTGTCGACCACGTCCTGACGTTCGAAACTTTCCATCTCTTCCAACCACGCGCTGCGATCAAAATGCCTGCTGGGGAGCCTACACGAAGGACGATAAATGTCATCAAACGTGATTTAGGGGGAACTGTCAGTTCTGCGAGTTGGATTGTGTCGTTGGTGTCGATTGCCAGCCCTCAGCGACGAGTGCTTTCGGTGTCCACATGGGGTTAGGTGCGTCATTTCGTTTATGTGAATCTCCGCAGTAATGCCGCTTGAGCGGGCAGAATGAGCCAGTTTAAACCTGTGCCGGGCATAACTAGGCCGCGAGGCTTGCTGCGGTCATATTGGTTCCCCACCTCGATTGCATTGCTATCGTGGATGTGGCCTGCTGCAGCCTGCCGCTCGCTCAAACCGGAATAGAGAATGTCCAACCAACTGGATTCACCAGACGGGGCTGTCGTCAGCAATGCGAGGACTGACATCGAGAGCGCCTAAAGAGGCATCTAGCGCGCAATTCGAAAGCTGTGGCGAAGGCGTTGGGCTCGTCATTGGCCGGGCACAACATTGACCTTCGCGTGGTAACTGCCTGGAAATCATGTCGCAGCAACTCAGGTTTCCTGAACTGGAATACCTGCAGAGCACTGCTGGAAGAGAAGATGACAGTGAGCTCGACTATCTTCGTGCACCACGGCAGTCAGCATGAGGCTGCTCTATTTTACAAAACTGTGTTTCGCGCAAAAGT
Source organism: Agrobacterium sp. AGB01 (assembly GCF_014851585.1). GTDB lineage: Bacteria > Pseudomonadota > Alphaproteobacteria > Rhizobiales > Rhizobiaceae > Agrobacterium. Next base: position 22,951 of record NZ_JACVAB010000007.1, on the reverse strand, counting down.
TTTGAGAAAGCCCTCATCAGGGTGAATTGATTGCGGTCGATATCATTTTGCATGGTCTGGGACGTAAGTGCGGTCGGTTCAAATCTGCTACCTGAAGCCCAGCCGTGGCGCGCTGGCCCTTTCTTCCGAACGCGCCGGGATTGTAAGTTCGGTCACAGGGCTTGATGTGAAAAATGCCGCGTCCGTGGTTGCGGCCACAAAAGCCGCCGGCGCCACCGAACGTGATGAGCTGTAAATAGATGATGAACACTACACGCTGACCGTGATCTTCGATCACTTCGGGCACCTGTGGTGGATTATGGAGCGCGATAAGTCGAACGGGCGAGTGGCGGATAAATTGTTTACATGCAGCCGGTCACGTGGTGCGACAGATTTTCCGACAAGGCGGCTGGCAGAGTTAGTTTCTAGATAATCCCGATTAGTTCTCACGGCGATATAATCGACGTCGCCAGCTTTTGCCAAAACTCTCACGCCTCTCATCTTGAGACGGAAATTGGCAATACGCGGGAGCCATCGGGACCGGGAAGATGACCGAAATCAGCAATCTGCGGCTCCAGATCATCTACCATCGATAAGCATCTCTTATCGATGGTTAGAGCATCAACTATCAATCATACCATGTGGGGAACCGCAATATTCAGATAGAGTTCTTTTAGCAAATCATTTACATCGATTTCAATGGCTTACGATCTCGCGAAAATCAGAATGACAGCGCTTTTGGAGCCGGCTTTTCGGGCGGGGATCGAACTGGCTCGTCTAGACGAGCGCGTCGCCCGCTCGCCGGTCGGCGCTGGTTTCCTCGAACGCACGCAGTATGCCGATGCGTGTGCCTCGCTATGGATCGACGGCGAACTCGTCCATCTCGAAGACCTCGTCCTCCATGACGCCACTAAAGATATTCGCACGCCTACCCATGAGCTGACGATCGCTCGCGACGTCCTGCGCACCCGCCGGCGTATCGCCGCGCAACTCCCCGGCTGGGCACTTTCGGCCGACGGCATTCGGACGCTGCGAAAGACCGCAGAAATCACGTCGGCCGACACGGGCGAGGGGGCGACCGCCGATGCCCTCAGGCCCGCAGTCGCAAGCGACGCAGATGGGGAGGGGGACGACGCAGAAGACGTGGAAAATCTCCCAGGTGTCGACTACGCCGCCATCGATGCGGTTCTGGCCCGATCGGAGGCGGCGATCGAGAACGCAACACGGCCCGGCCGTGGCGTGACGCGAGAGAAGGATCCGATGATCTACGATCTCGACTGGGATGAGGACGCGCGGCTCGACGAATGGCGGGGCGTGTTGCGACAGGCAAATGACTTGCCGGCGGTGCTGCAGGCGATCATCGCCCTCGATGCCTGGAACGAGCTGTCCGTCCTTCAGCATGCGCCCTGGCTCGGCCGGCTGCTGGCCGCATCGATCCTGCGCCAGGCCGGCGTCACCACCGGTGCCCATCTCGCCGCCATCAATCTCGGTCTGAAAACAATTCCGGTCGATCGGCGCCGGCATCGCAGTTGTGAGGTTCGGTTGCTGGCAATCGCCCACAGTTTTTTGGCGGCCGCCGAGATCGGCATGAAAGAGCGTCATCGGCTGATGCTGGCGAAAACGATGATGGATCGAAAACTTGAGGGGCGCCGCACCTCCTCGAAGTTACCGGAACTCGTTGAACTCGTGATGTCGAAGCCATTGGTGTCGGCCGGGATGGTGGCGAAGACGCTCGAGGTCACGCCGCAGGCGGCGCGACGGATCGTTTTCGAGCTGGGCTTGCGCGAGATGACGGGGAGGGGGAGGTTTCGGGCATGGGGATTGCTGTAGTGGGTTTAATGACGGATGCCATGATTTTTTATAGTCATGGCAGTCGCCGCTTGACTGATGCTCTCGCTAGGGTCGACGGCAGGAAACTCACAAAAGTGGCGCACCTCGATCTAGCAGCTCGCTGAGAATTTGGACACGTGTGGCTGACCCGGCAGGCGCTTGTGCGACGAGCGCCTCCGTCATTCTTCGCGCGAGACGTCTGGCGCTCAGGCGCATGGGGGTAGGTATTTTCGCTAAACCCGCCCTTCCATGGACATAACTGCTACGTAACTCAAACAGCTCGCGATAAGCAATTGCTGCATTGGCGTCGTTCAGGAGCGCGGCCAGCCTTGCTGCGGCTCTGTCAGATGCGCAAACATTCCGATGCGCGTCAGGTTTGGGTCGTAGGCCTCTCCTGTGATCCATCTCCAGTCCCAGGCCCGCCTCGATGGCGGTCATATGGGCCATGACTTCGTCCATACCGTCGGCCAGAAAAGCTCGGACAATGAAATGTACGATCGGCGTCTCGAACAAGGTGCTAGCGCGAGCGTGTAGGACATTTTGCCAGAGGCTCTCGTTCAGGCGCTTGAAATTAGTCCTTGCCTCGTCCTCTAGGTTGTTGACGGTCGGGCGTTCTATTTCCACCTCATCGCCATATTGGTCATAAGCGATGTCCGGCTGCAGGGAGAGGGTGTCGGGGCTCGGGGGTGCCATCGGCCTTACAAAAAGATCGTCGTCAACGGTATGAAGCCACGGAAGACGGAAGGCGCGCCAGTTCACTTCAGGATAGACGGCCCAATCTTCCCAAGGTGCAAGCAGCAGAAAGAAAATCGCAGCCTCGACTACAGGCGGAAAGCGCCCGAGATGGGGATCGATCTCGCCGAAGTCCTGGCTGAGATCGACGAATAGAATGGGCAGGGCCCGTGCTTCCGGCCTTGGGTCAACTGCGACATACTCCTCGACGACCAGCCAGCGAAATTGCGTGAGTTGGCGTACCGGCGGTTTATACGTGGGGTAGAATCGCGCGAGCCTTGGCACGTCCAATAGCTCCGCCAGTTCCAATTCGCTAAATTCTCCAACCACGCTGTTTCCGAATCGGATTGATGGAAGTTCATCGCACAAATCGAGGGGACACAGATGGCGCCGGCGAACCGTCTGGTTTGTCATTGCTTCATGCAGTTTGAGCGCAGCCAACTCAGGATTCAACGCTCTGTCTCGACAGTCCCTTCGCAGATTGTACGGGGCTCCCAGTGACCGTAGTGCGTTCGAAAGGGCGGAGTCGGCATGCGGGAAACCGTAGATTTCTCCGCACACCTCCGTGAGTTTGATGAATGCCGGCGTTTTCGTAAGGCTAACTGTTCCGGGCGGCGGCATTCGCCAGAGATTTTCAACTGCGATGGCGAGCTGTACCGGAACTGTCATTGTGATCCTATTCACTGCAGTGGGTGCGATGCCAAACGGATGGTGGCGATTGATAAGCTCTAATCATTCTCTCACATAAAACGTGTGAGGATAGGGTTGGTCGAACAGATCACAAGACGTCGTGAGCCACGGGTCATCGCGACGTAGAGATTTCGAGCATCGAGCGCGTCGGTGTCGATTACGATGGATACGTCGGCCTCGAGACCCTTTAATAGAAGAGTGCTGCCGACGGCGCGGTTGGGAACACTTCTGCCAAGAACTCTAGACTGCTCGCGCGCGCGCACCGCCATATCATGAAATTCCGCGGCTGATCTTGAGGCGTTGAGAGCTTGGATACATGCTCGCAAAATTGCCGGTCGAAGCTGCGATACCCCCGCTTGTCGATTGATTTCTACAAGGAAATCTGCAGCCGACTTTGGGTTCGGATTATTCGAAAAAGAGACGGCTGCCATCTCGGCGTCCGTCGGCGCCTTCTGGGATCGACCTGCGAGCAATGTGGTGAGACGCTGCTTGAGTTGTGCTGGTCCAACACCGGTAAGCGTTTCACCGGCAAAATCGATCAGAGCATTCGCAGCTCCCGGGGCTGCGAAATCAAAATGTTCCGCAAACCTTATGAAATCGGACAGATCTGCATTTTCGACGACGACCGCTCCTCTCACCCTGCTCGCGATATCTCTGTGCCTCCGAGGGACACGGCTATCGCAGACAATCAACGCACCTCCGCCATTGACTGGCGATGACGTGTATGCGGCACGCGTGAGCGCCTGAACGTCATCCGGCCCCGTAATTTGCACCCATGATACCTCACTCGGCGCGAGCCGCAGATCGACTGGCTCTCCCCGTGTCAGTGCCCCTCGAACCCAAAGGAGCCATTGGCCGAAAGCCGAGCATCCTGCATTGTTCCAGCGCCAAGGTGTGCTCATGGGAGGCAGTGGCGGAAAAGTCCTTTCAACCTCGGCCCATCCGACCAGGACGTTTGTCCCCCACCCGAAGATTGCTTGCATGTCGTCGCCCAGCACGCATGTGGGCAAGATATCGGCCAGCCGGCAAACCATCTGATGCTGCTGCGTAATGCAATCTTGATATTCGTCGACGAGTACCCTTGAATAGGTAGCGTGTATAACATCGCTGAGGTGACCTCCCTCCAAGATGTTGAGGGTACCTTGCCGGACAGCAGGATAGTCATTTGCCGGGAATTTCAGGGAAAGAATTTGTGGGTCCAGGCCGCTGCGTCCGGGAAACGTTCCAACAAGCCGCAGTGCCCAGCCGTCTATCGTCGTGATGCGATATCGACCCCGGGGAACACCGGCTGCGTCCAGGCGTGAACGGAGAGCTGCAACGCCGGCGTTCGTGTGCGTAAGTATCAAAACCGGCTTGACGGGACCCTGGGCTAGAAGGCTGGTTGCAATGAGATGCGTCTTGCCGCATCCCGCTGGCGCTGCGATACTGCCCCTGTTGCAGTGGAGGATATTTACCTCATCCATAGGTCGTTTGTGCCCAGCCTAACAACTCGTTGATTTTACTTGTTAGCGCCGGGTTGATCCCTCCCTGGTTCGGACCGAGGATGTGAAGCGCGACATGCTCCATGTGCGTGACCGACTTAAACCAGGCATTTTTTCCGCTACAGGCGCGAGCAAGAATGTTTCGCTGTAAAGGCGAGCTTGAATGTTGCGGTGAAAAGAGGAAGTTGCGGATATTTTGAAGGTTGTCTGACCCCTGAGATGCAGATGAGATATGCGCCGCGATCAGATCGATACCGTGGATAGAAACCGCATAATCCAGCATCTGCAGAAGGATGTGATCGCTTACATTGAACACGATCGCGCTTTCAATATCCTGACCATCAAACCATGTGAAAGTGGTCCCGCCGAGAGAGGTCACTTCGGTCTGAAGCGCTTGCGAAGGTCTTACGTCGTCATCGCGAAATATTGCCGTGCGATATCCGAGTGCGATAAGCGCCTTGGCGCGTTGATACGGTCGATCGGCATGACCACCGCCACAGTCGACTACAGCGACGCCGGCGGCTTGCATAGATGTTTGACCCTGCGCGGTACAGTATTGGTCGAATCCGCGAATAAAGCCGACCTACGTTGGACCTTCACATAGTAAAACCGATGGGGCAAGAAACGCTTCCGGGAACGCGCGTAGCGTTCCTTGAGTGTCTGCTGGAATCGCATAAGGATGATGCGAGCCGTGCACGTTTTTCCTAACTACGAAAAGCTGATGATGACCCAATTCTTTGAGAACCACAGGAGAATGGGAGGTCGCGAAAACCTGCTGCGGCGCAGGTGTTGTTTTTGCCCCAAGCGAGCCTATCAGACGCATAATACGATGTGGTTCGAGCCCATGTTCAACTTCGTCGACAAGAAGGATTGAAGACTTCTCTGCGACCTCGCGCTGCAGTCCAGCGATCAGAAGCCGTGTTGAACCAATACCCAGGCCGCGAAGAGGCACGCCCATGTCGTTGTGCAGCGCAATCGTCCCGCCACTGACGGATACCGAGTGGGTATCAAGCAAAGCCTTTGCGGCAGTGCCGACGGGTACTCCGAGCTCCCGTGCTGCCTTGTTGACGATCGTCAATGCTCCACCCAGCTGCTTTTCAGCTTCTGCGCCAAACGCCTTTCGGGCCTCTCGTGCTGCATTTGAGAGCGCTTTGGAGGCATCAGGCTTCTCCTCGCTTAAGCGATTGAGGACCGATCCCCGCCGCCAAGCCAAGTTATTCTCAGCCCAGTCCCCCAGCCGTGTAGGCGACAGTGTCAGACGATCCCCCCAGTTCAACCCTCTATCGATACCTCGATCCTGTGCCCGCTTAGACAACAAGCGCCACCGAGGTTCAAGGTCACCGGATACGGTGAGGTTGAGCCGCAAAACCGTTTCGAGATCATGTCCTGGCTCCTCTTCGACAACACCATCGGACCGCAAGCCGGAGAGGAAGTCGCCATATGCCTCGTAGTTGCGTAAACTTTCATCCAATCGTCCCAGAACAAGCGTGACGGAAATCTCATTCTCAACTTCGAGATTGTGGAAATCGGAGTCGCTGAGCGTCAATGAGCGCCTGGCACCGAGGCAAAAGTCGATAGCATCGAGGATGCTGCTCTTGCCGGCATCGCCGGCTCCGATCAGGCAGTTCATCCCGTCGGTTGGCCACCAGTCCAACTGTCTAATGGACCTGAAGTTTCTTATCTCAAGTTTGCGAATAACCGCCATAGCCCCCCTCACGCAAACTGCGCTCCGCTGACGCCACAATATTGGCCAAGCTTAGTTTTTCATAACAATAAATTGTGGCTCCTCGTCACTGGCTTCGATGAATAGTCCTGTATCAAGGTCGGGCCTTACGGTGATCGACGCATTATCATCGTCCGGCTTGTCGTCCGTTTTCACGGCGAATGCTATGGCTCTGCCGGTCTCGATCACCTCCTTCATCCACCGCTCGATCACGGACGACTGGCTTACAACGGTCCCTATCCAAGCGCCTTTGACCATACTCGCGAATGAAGAATTATCGAAATAACGTCGCACGTTAGAGTATGCTAGACGGCGGCCGCCGCGAGGGCCAACCATGCCATCGTGGTCCGCGAGACGCTTCCAATACGATAGCGGCACATACATACCCTTCGTGACACCGCTTGAATCAGGGTCAAATTGGATGCGCGGACAAAATTTCAGGAAGAATGGCTCGTTGTTCAAGCGAAAGTCATCGATTGTGCCTTCCTCCTGAAGCTTATTGATCTCTGTGACAAAAGCGTCCATCCGAGCAATCTCTTCTGAAAGCTGTTTTTCGGGAAATCGAAATACGGCGCCTTCCGCTTTGTCGTTCTCCATTGCTTTGTACTGGACTAGTATAAATGACTTGAAGGTCTCATTGTAATAGATGAGATCCGTTCCGGTCTGTTCTTCGAGCGGGAGACGATTGGCGAGAACGACGGTCAAGCGCGTTCCGCTCTCTTCATCGACGAAGAGGGCAGCCGAGGCCTTTGGAACGCGGCGGATAAAGTCGTATCCGGGTACGTCCGCCATATCGCGGATAATCATTTCATCTTCGCGCTGTCGTGATTGTTTCAAGCCGTCCAGAAAAGAGCCTGGTGCTTCATCATCGCGAAGCACCCATTCTTGCAAGGGCGATCGCTCGATGCCGGCTAGTAGCATGGCTGTCGCTACACTTTCCTTTTGCGCACCCAGTGCCTCTCGAGCGCTGCGATCAAGTGTCGCAAGCCGACGGCGCGTAGCCTTCGTAAATCGATCTATTGATGGTGCCGTTTCAGGAGCCAAACGGGCGACAAGATCTACGACTTCCTCAAATGCCTTTGGCGTTAAGAGACCACCATGCTTGAACCGCTCCTCCACCACCTTTCGATTTCTGGCTGGAACTCCTTCAATGATGTCTTGCGCGGTCAATTTGGTTTGAAAGGGTTCGATATCCGAAAGATTGAGTCGACTTTGGAATGTTCCTGCATTAACCCCGCGACGGCCGTTGGCAATATGCGAGATCCGCCCGCGAGAATTCAGTATGAAACAAACAAGCGGTGCTCCTCTGGCATGAGGAAAGGACGGTACCGCCTCAGCAAACATTTCTCGGTCTTCTAGTGCCTCATGAAAAAGCGCCTCGCGGTCGCGCGTGAGCTTTAATACATACGCTCCCGGTTTCGCCATGTGTCACTCCTCTCACACCGTCAGGCTTGTCGCATCACGTTTCCGTGGGTACGTCGATCATGCAATCACGAGGTGTGTGTTGCCAATCCCTCGGATCTTTCCTTGCAAATTTCGGCCGTCGATTCGAACTTCGGCCAGTTGAAAACAATCCGCGGACTTTTGTAATTTGAAATTTAAACCTTGCCGGCTTCACAGAGGCAATGACGGCCGATGAAGTATGACGTTGTTTTGCCGTCTCGACACACAACCGCTCAGCTTGCCTTTCGTTACAATACGCCAGCCGAGGTGTTCCGCCAGAAACGTTTCGCTCGATTGCGGAAGCTTCAACGCCTGCTCAACATCAGAAGACGCTGATATTGAACATCCTTTTCAAGCTTTGGTGAAATTTTCTTGATGTGGAACAGCGCCCTCTCCAGGCCACTCGGAATGATCGCCCCTTCATCTCCGGCAACCGACCGATCTAAGATCGATAGAAACGCCGCCGCTTTTTTCGGGTCATCGATAATTTTGAACTCACTGCGATCCTCGTCTAGATCGATGACGCCAAAGTCGTAAAGTGACCAGCAGTCAAAGGGTGTTAGATATGGGAGAACCATTTCGGTTGCTTCAACATAACAGGGTGCAGCCTCAGCCGGCAGTCGAGCGAGCCGCTCGGAAACGGTCTTCGAGCTGAGAGTGAGTTCCTTCGGCCACACGTCCAAGAATACGGTTTTGACGATCTCGAAACTTTCCTCCTCTGTTAAGCCATCGTCTGGTGCAAGATACTGCGAAAACGCACGCACGGCCTCGGTGCGGACTTCATCTTTCCCCAACCTCAACATCTGCTGGATCAGATCGATTGGCACAGCGGGTTCGGCCTTCTCAGCACGATCCGTCAGTGCCGACCAGATGACGCGTTCTGAGAGATCCCCACGAACCTCACTCGACAAGCGGTCAGATAGTGCTGCTGCGACAAGTGACGGGGCCAGTTCAGCAACGACCTCCTTTTGAGGCAGGTGCGCCATCGAAAACGCTTCCCACAAGACGGTGGTTTCGTGGCTTTCAAGTGCGTTGATGAGAGGCAGAAGAAGAAAATCTTTCGACCACTGTTCTGCGGCCGCAATGAAGTATGCCAGTTCCCTGACAAGAACGAATTGCGCATGAAGCCGCGCGATTCCGACGGTCTCACCCATTGCTTGAAGCATTTGTGGCCAATAGCCATCTGCCAGTGGACTATCGCCCTTCTTTACTGTCGGGCAGGTCTCGACGAAGGCTAAGGCGAGCTGGCCGGCAGGGGAGTTGAAAGCCTCCTGACTGTATTCGGAACGATCTGCTTTGCTCGAGTTCGTTTTCTCGACAGCGAAGGGCCACAGCCGCAGCCAGGCATTCTGGAATTCCTCTCGCCTCGCGAGTAATCGATCCCAACTCGTCATGAACGACGCGAGGCCGTCAACGGCCTTCGACACAACAGTCGCGCGCTCGTCGACAAGCGAAACACAGATGGAAAGCGCGATCTGGATCTTATCCTTATCTTCCTGCGAAGCCGTGTCCGGCGCGGTGTTGAGGTTCTCGGGCCGGTAAGCGTATCCTAGTGCTTGCCACACTTTGGCGGCGACAGCACCCTCGGCCTTCGGCAGAAGACCGAGCACTACAGATGCATTTTCTGCGATAAACTCCGAAGCATTCTGGCTTTTGTCGTCCCAGCCCGTATCCGCGAGCGATTTCGCCAGTTCGTCCAGAAGTTTGGTTGTCGGGATCGCGTCGAATGTTTTCTCGACAGTCCTCACGCGATGGATCAGGCGGACACCCTGATTGAAGCCATGCGTCAATTCAATGGCCGGCAGGTCTCCCGACCGGGTTGCAAAGTCCTCGAGCCATTTCTGACCCTTATCTGTAAGGTTTCCGCCCACAGCCTGGATTCGTCGAAGCTCCACGAATATATGGTAGTCCTTGTAACCTGCCCTATCCGATTTCTCGATCCTGCTGGAAATGAGCTTTGCGGGCTCCCCTTTCAGGACTCGCTGCTCGATGCGATTTTGGTCGTCGGGCGATAGTGTTGCCCATCGAAGAGCTCGCAACTCAGCGAATTCCGGATATGCGCTCGCCCACCAGAATTCTCGGTCGGCAAGCTCAATAAGGAATGCTGCAACCTCATCACTATCGACGAGCGCCGGGTTCCGGGCAGCCGCAGCCCAAAGCCGCCGATAAAGCATCCAGCCTTCCCGGTCCCAATTGTCGATAACCCTTCGGGCGGCATGAAGATCAAGGCTACTGAGACGCTCCATCACCGCAAACATCAGCTTGGTCGATGGTGCGAACCCATCACTATGACGATCCGGCTCACCGCCACCTTCCGGATATTGGTCCGGAGGTACAAAATAGGCTCGGTGAACCTGCCAGTTTGTGACGTCCATATCCTTCGAAATTGAACCAATCATATGGCCGAGGTTCAATCCTGCGAGTAGCGCTGCGTTCAGGGCAGTCGCCAATTCGAAAAGGAAGTTGCGATCTTCGTTTTCCTCAAGCCGGATGTCGGCCGGCATCAACCGGCTGCCACTGGAGATCGACGCGTAGATGAGATGCTTGAGATGCCGCGGTCTGGCGGGCTGTGCTTCACCCGACAAGGCCCTTAATCGTTTCGAGGTGTCGATCTGGAGCCACGGCCGAACCGCGTCAACAATCAGACGAATCATCTCTCGCTGGCTACCACCTCCCTTTAGCTGCTTCCGGATCTCATATTTTTCGCGGTGCGTCTCGACATCAGGCCTCTCCCAATGTTCGAAGACACATCTCCAAGCCAGATTGTAAGGGTAGCGAACCTGTTGCGGTTGGTACTCAAACAAATCTCGAAGAGATTCGCGTTCGGCCATCTGGTCTGACGTGAGCTCGATTGCCCATTCAAGAACCGATATGTCTTCCAGCCGACCGGTAGCGAAAGCTCTGGTTATGAGGTTAATTCTACGCTCGGTATCGGAAAGTTTGAGCCTCGGCATTTCAGCGCCCTCTCCCTGAATCGCGGATAACCCGATTCAAAAACGTTAGCCAGCGAGGCGATCGGTTGGCTCCAGAAAGGATTCGCGCAAGATCGGCCTGTTCGCTCGGGGTGGACCTCCGCGCGTAATATCTGAGAAACGATTGGGCAGCCAAACCTTCGGTACTGTCTGGGTCGAGGGCAGCCAGTTTCTTCAGGTAGGACTTCGTCGCCTTCTCATTCCGTCTGTCGGGGATGATGTCCGCCCATCGCACTAAGATATCACTCAACGCCTTATGTTCGTCGACCTTGTCGTAGACGATTGGTGTGATCCCCCGGCTCTGCCACTCGACGGCCATCCGCTCATCACCCGGCTCGCAACCAACGAAGGCGTAACGCCGCTTAAGATCCACAAAGTGCCGCTCGTCAGCAGCGATCGCATTAAGAAGGTAGCGGACCGGCGAATCACTTGCGCTATAACCGACAAGCACGATGTGAAAAATTCTTGCGGCGTCATACAGGAACGACGTGATGAGATTGCGCCGGAGATATGAGTCCCCGAAATCTTGATCGGTCAGAATTAGCGCGGACCCCTTTTCTTTACGCCAGCTGAGTTTTCCATGAATGTGAAGGATACCACCAAAATCCCGGCTGCTACTGGGATTAGGTATTTCGCCTCGAGCGAAGGCTTCATGCTGGACACGGAGCTTCGAAGCAGCCTCGCTTAGGAGCCTGTCGAAGTTGGTAGTAACGAGGAGCGTTTGACCATAGCGCTGCCCAAGGCGCACCAGCGCATCATGAACGGGGTTCGGTTCAATCGTCTGCGACAGCACTTCTGTCGCTGCTCGACGCATCGTACTTTCTTTGCTCGGATCTCCGTCTATCCGACGCTCGAGCATGCCAAGAACGACGTCGAATTCGCGCTGGCAGAAGAATTTCAACTCCGTTCTCTGCTCGTGGCTGAGCAGATCGGTGACCTCATCCCATTTAGGGCCGCCCTTTTTGGAGACGGCTGCCATGGCAGAAGACATTGAAGGGTCAACTATGTCGTAGATTTTCGCGACGAGCCCGCCGAAATCGGGGAGCTGGGTCGGTTTCGGGTATGAGGCGCCCGCGCCGACGACGAAAAGAACGCGTCCTTGATCCCTTGCAAGAAGAAGGTCTTCGGGAAGGCTGGGAAGGCCAGGCCCGAATATGACTTCACTAGACATTCCGGCCCCCTCAAATCCACCCTACGTTGAGACGAAAGGTACACAGTCGCGCTACCACTTGAACGCTCAGCTTGCAACGACAACTGGACCGCGGTGGTCACCAGCACGCAACAAATCGAGTACTTGTGCCGACGTGCAGCCTGAGCTTGTCACCCAGCTCCCGCAAACCTGCTCGGCTTCCCCTGTGGTGGATCCGATCGCCGCCCTTATACTTGGCGGGAAAACGATGTTGTCCGGACGACTCCCGTCGCCCACAGGTCGGTCGTAGGGGTGCATGACGCAGACCAAAACCTCACCTGGTTTCCTGGTGTGCTCTTAGGGCTGCGAACGCGTGATTTCAGGGCATGCTGCGCTCGCAGATGATTGTAAAGGCGGCCAATCGTCTGTCGTCGATGACGCGGGTCCGGATACCCATCCTCTCCACCTCGCCAAGTGTCTCTCTCAGGCGAGCGACGCGATTACGGGATTCGACTGTAGTCGCGAGCGCGAACTGTAGCGCTCCGAATTTGAGTATGTCGGCGTGAAAGTTGTTGGCCGATCCGTGATGCGGCAATGTCATGACCGAAATTCTGTCGCCGAAGTCCTCGAAAAAATCCAGCCAAGGCCGCCGCCATTTATCATGGCGGAGTGCGGCGTCGCCCGTGCTTAACCAGCCGATAGCTGTATCTTGCCAATGGAGTCGACCATAAGCGGGCTCTTCCAAGGAAGAGCGCCACGACCGTAACGGAAACCCCGGGATGCGTCTTGTCTCTTCGGCTCGCGACAATGGCCCGGAATAAAGCGACATCGAGATCGCGTTGTGTCCCCCCGGAAAATGCCGATTATAAATTTCTACCAGTATCTTTGCGCGTTCGACAGACCTTAATTTTTCCAGGATGCGCTTCTCGAGTTTCGCTTTGTCGTTTCCTCGGAAGCCAAGCGCCTTTTTGACATCCGACAAAAATCGCTTGCGGGTCGAATCAATGACTGGATGAACGTAGGGAAGGAGTATCCAGTCCGCCTTGGACCAAAGATCCTCGGCGGAGTTCTTCCATTCGAGCTGCAGATAAGAACCGGACGCGGCAACAAAGGCGCCCCGTTCGTCGTCACGGGATGTCGGATCAGCCGGGAGGAGCCTATCGTCGATCATCCCGTGCGGCGCGCGCAAGTGAGGAGCCAATCGGCTCATAGGAGTTTTTTTCCGTGGGGCTTCCTCAAGCGCTATCCGACGGCGGCCCGTGGGACCATCAATTGGTCCATCGGGCGCTCCACCGCGGGGAGGGGGAACGTCGTTGGGCCCGCCCTGCTGCAGAAAAATCACGCTCTCTGCACCTCTTGAAAGCCACCATGTCGCAGGGTTTTCGAAGTAGTCGAGTGAGCTTCTGGATGCGGTCCCTAGCTCAAAATCTGAAAGCACGAACAAGAGGCGTTCCAACGTGTCGAGATAGGGTACGACGACAGTTTTGGCCGGTGCCATCGCCTGCAGGCGGTCGATGCGAAACGAAGAGAATATCTGTCTTACCAGACGATGCTATTCGATATAGCGACAATTCGACGTTAAATGCATCGCTCCGCTCCGATCCACAATCGTAAACATAGGAAAAACTGGCGATTGGGCGCTCGCTCGACGAACGGATGCCGTCGTCCCCTCCCTCAACTGTCGAGATTAAGCCGGTGTGGAAGCCTCCGTGACCGACAGGATGTTGCGTTCGAGTGATTTTTGCGTGCTGCATGGATCTCTTGACTACCCATCAAGAGCAAACCTCTCTTAAGAGTACGCAGCAAGCTCATGGACGATAGACGCTATAGATCTTGTCATTCATTTGCAGTACGGTGCCTTCAAAAGGAGATGACTATGGCTGCAAACGCACTCGTCCAAACTCGTATCGATGCCGAGGTTCGGGATCGCGCGTCCGCCGTACTTGAGAGTATGGGCCTCACAGTGTCGGACGCAGTCCGAATATTGCTCACGCGGACCGCCAACGAGGGAGCTCTGCCGCTTGAACTCCTGACGGGCAATGAGGCTCACGATGCCTGGTTTCGCGCCAAGGTACTCGAAGCAATAAATGATACTCGCCCGGATGTTTCGGATGAGGAAGCAGAAGCTCATTTTGCAGAGCGCAGGGCAGCTGCGCGCGTCAATGCGATGACGCATAAGTCGTGAAGCTTAATTGGTCTGCGTACGCGCTAACCGATCGCGGCGCCATATTCACCTTCATTGAGGCGGACAATCCGTCGGCGGCCATCCTTGTCGACGAACGGATCAGCGCTGCTGCTCGTCGGTTGATCGATTTCCCAGCAAGTGGTCGTATTGGCCGGGTCGAAGGCACACGCGAACTCGTGATCAACGGTACACCATACATCTTAGCGTACGCAGCGACGGAATCAGCAGTTCGTATTCTGCGCGTTCTTCACGGTGCTCAGGAATGGCCGAGCATTCTGCCAACCAGTTAGTCCCGAATTCTCGTGTTTGGGGATCAACGAGGTGATACTGACCCAACTGCGAACCCGTTTGCAGCGTAGAAATGCCCTGACGACGTAAAGTGGACTTTCATCGTCAAATTTGATGTGTTAGGGGCGATGCTAGTTTTTCTGTTCATCGTTGCGGAATCGCATGCCAATGGGGATTCACATTTTTCCTACCAAGCGTTCCAAAAACATAGCCGAAAGTCGCGACATAACTCCCTGCGTCTGTTTCATCCAACCCGACTGGTCGCTAAATTGACCGCAATTCTCAGTGCTATATTCGCGATACACAGGCGGTCACTGATGTGGACCGTGCTTCGGATCGTGCGTGATCCCAACACTGCAGAAGATTTAGCGCAGGAAACCTATCTCAAAGTTCACAAGGCGCTGGAAGCGAAGCCAATCGACAATCTGGAGAGCTATCTTTACCAGACCGCGCGCAATCTGGCGCTCGACCATAAACGCAAGTTGAAATTTCGCGAGCAATTCGAAGATATCGAGCGGGATGAGAGCGGGATTGCCGATGTAGCGTCCGACGAGATTTCGGCAGAAGAAAAAATATTGGAGCGGGAGCGCCAACGCATCTTTGAAGTGGCTCTGGCAGAATTGCCCCTTCGTTCCCGACAAGCGTGGTCATTGTCTCAGATTGACGGCTGGACCTATCAGGAAATCGCGGACCATATAGGGGTGTCTCGCAACACGGTTTATAACGATGTGAAGCTTGTGTTGGGGCATTGCCGAGAGGCCTTGTCGAAATTCGAGAAAGGTTGAGGCTATGATCTATCGGCACCCGCACCTATCTTCGAATTTGAAATACTCAGCTGCAACAGCGAGAAAATTTGTGACAGCACCGGGTCTCAAACGTCCCGTAGATACAGGAATCTGCTCGTCAGCTATCGGATGTTCTCATGACATATAAACAGGCAGACGGACAAAAAAGCCCCAAGCATGACAGCCATCCGGATCCTGTTTCGGATGAGGCGCTTGAATGGTTCATGCGGCTGCAAGAGGACAACAGCGCTGAAGCGCTGGATGATTTTGCGCGCTGGATTGCAAGCAATCCCGCCGGACAAAAGGCAATTGATGATCTTGCGCGCATGCAGGCGATGCCATCGCTGCACAAGGCGACGGTCGCCGACCGGGTGCGACAACAAAAAGACTGTCAGGTCGCAAAGATGCATATGGGCAGACGACGAGTTCCCGTGCGATGGGCAAGTGCGTTCGCAGCTGCAGTCATTCTCGCAGGTAGCGTGTTGTGGCAACAGCTACCGGGCTTCATGGTCCAATGGTCAGCTGATTATATCACCCCGGTCGGGGCAAGAGAAACGTTCACACTGGCCGATGGCTCCAGTGTGACATTGAACACCGCCTCCGCCATCGCGGTCGATTTTGAGAATGGCAAGCGCCATGTCACCCTTCTTAAGGGTGAAGCATATTTCGATGTCAAACATGATCCGAATCATCCGTTTGTCGTTGCAGCGCATTTCTCCGAGGTTGAGGTCAAGGGCACTGCCTTTTCCGTTTTTACTGATGTGCAGCAAGATACGGTGACGTTGGAGCGCGGACGTGTGGAAATTACACGCAGTGCGCAACAACAGGATAAGGCGATGCTAACCCCCGGAAACATGATTGTTGCGTCACAATCCGAGCTCTCTCCTGTCGCGCTGGTCGATGTTGCACAGTCATTGTCGTGGCGGGAGGGCAGCATAATTTTTCGTGACCGGTCATTTGGTCGCGCCTTGTCCGATCTTGAGCGTTACTTCGGCGGCAAAGTCATCGTTGTATCGGGCAGATTTTCCGATGTGCTTGTCAATGGAAACTATCGCGTTGCTGATGCGGAGGCCGCGATCCGGACACTGGCGGTGTCGGTCGGTGCTGATGTCACCAGACTTCCGGGCGATATTTTGATCTTGCGTTAATTTCTCAAGTTTTTTTGTGACGGCACCAAATCCAAACGTCCTTGAGATCGAGGGCATAGTTTTCACGCGGTGTGTGGACGTGCTTCAGATCAGTTTGAGGGAATTTGGAATGGCGTATCGGGGTATGACGACACAGGACGGCACGCGGATCAGGACATTCATGAAATCGCGCGTCCTTACTGTTTTGTTGGGTTCGACGGTCCTTGGCGGCAGTTTTGCGATACCGGCACCTGCGGCCTTTTCCCAACAAGCAGAACGCCTTATCCAGTTCTCCATTCCAGCACAGGCGCTGCCAACAGCGATCGATGCGTTTAGCCGCGCCACCGGCTGGCAGGTTGGCTACACGTCTGACATGGCAAAATCGATCAAGACGCGCTCCGTCTCCGGATCAATGCCGGCAGCCCATGCACTTCAGGCGATGCTGGAGGGAACGGGTGTCCGCATTCGCTCGACGGGTCCTTCAAGCGCGGCATTGGTATCCGCCACCACGGACGCCGCAAACATCGAAATTAATCCTGAAAACTCCACCGTGCTGGATGCAATCACGGTGGTCGGTGCCGGCAATTCCGTGACCGAAAGTACTGGATCCTATACGACTGGTGCGATGAGTGCTGCCACCAAATTGCCTCTCGCCGTCCACGAGACACCCCAAGCCGTAACGGTCATCACACGTCAGAAAATGAATGATCAGGCAATGACGACGGTTGAAGATGTTGTCAGAAATTCAACGGGCATGAACCTGCGTAAATGGGGTGGTGAGCGCCAAAGATATTATGCCCGCGGGTTCATGATTGACAATTTCATATTGGATGGTCTGCCGGTAAATTACGAACCTGACACGTTCACCGATGGTACTTTATCGATGTATGACCATGTTGAGGTTGTGCGCGGAGCAACTGGCTTGGTCACAGGAACAGGTGATCCATCCGGCACAATGAATTTTGTTCGCAAACGACCAACTGAAACAGCACAAACATCGGTAACAACCAGTATCGGCAGCTGGGCCAATTACAGAGGTGAGTTGGATGTCGGTGGCCCACTCAATGAAGACGGCACAATCAGAGGTCGTTTTGTGACCGGTCTGCAGGATAAGAATAATTTCATTCGTGATTATGAAAGCAGGCGCCAGCTTTATTATGGCACACTTGAATTCGATGTAGGGGACAGCACCACTCTCAGCGTCGGCGGCTACTACAATCGCGAGGACAATCCCGGCGCAGACTGGAACGGGCTGGGCACCAACCCCGATGGTTCGTTTTTGGACATATCACGTTCGACCCGCCTTTCTCCCACGTGGAGTTACTGGGATAAGGAGGGAGTGAGCGGCTTTATTGAATTGGACCATGAATTTGACAACGGCTGGTCAGCCAAGCTTTCTGCACGTGCATTAAATACCACAATGGACATGCGTGGTTCGTTTCTACAGGAACCAACATATGACGCGGACGGCAACACCGTGTATGCGCTGCGCGGTGGCGTCTATAACTACAAACGAAATCAGCGCAGCGTCGATGCTTATGCAACTGGTCCTGTGGAATTGTTTGGGCGAGAACATGAGCTTGTCTTCGGTGCCAGTCATAGAACGAGCAGTTGGTTTGACGTTGGGTCCGCCTACAACACATCTACAGGTGGCTTCGATCTGATTACGATAGATCCCTACAATTGGGATCCTTCCTCTTTCCCTGTTCCCGATATTTTAGGGTATTGGGGGCAGTGGTCACGGTCTCAAGAAGTTAAGAATACTTCGATTTATGGCACCGGACGGTTCTCGTTGACGGATGATTTGAAACTCGTCGCTGGAGCCCGCTATGATTGGTACGATTTCAACGGTGAAACGGATGATGCAGGCTGGATTACATCTCAAAGCTACAAAGAAAATGCCCACTTCACTCCTTATGCGGGTCTGATTTATCAGCTCAACGATACCTATTCGGTCTATGCAAGCTACACGAGTATTTTCAAACCCCAATCCACTTATGTAAGCGCCTCCGGTGGCGGACTGGATCCCGTTACCGGCACGAACTATGAGATTGGTGGCAAAGGTACGTATTTCGATGAACGTTTAAATGTGGGCGTATCCTTGTTCTATACGCTCCAAGAAAACCTTCCGGAGTCGCTTTCCAGTGCATCATGCTCTGTTGGTTGGGAGTGCTACCGTGCTGTTGGGGAAGTTGAAAGCAAAGGGATCGATGTCGAGGTTTCGGGAGAGATACTTCCGCGCCTCAACTTGATGGCGGGATATACGTATACACACGCCGAAGTCACAAAGGATTCCAACACTGGCGTAGCCGGGGACCTTTATAATACATTTCTTCCTCAGCATCAGTTCAAGTTGTCAACAACGTATCATCTTCCGGGTGAATGGGAGAAATGGCGCGTCGGCGGTGCTCTACGCTGGCAGAGCAAAATGACTTCAGTTTCGCTGAAAGATACATCTCCGCAACTTGGTGTCACGCCGGTTGTGCAAAAACCTTTCGCCGTCGTTGATTTCGTCGTTGGCTACAAGGTCAATGACAATTTTGATCTTCAATTGAACGTCAATAATGTATTCGACAACAAATTCTATGAAAGCATTGGTGGATTCGAAGGCTCAAATTCGTTTGGAGCACCTCGAAATTACTTGCTGACGGCGAAGGCAACTTTCTAGCTGTGAGACAGGGGGGACTGTAGGTCTCCCCACCCGTTCATCAAGCCAAAAAATCCATATTGCAGTATCGTGAGGTCACGTGTTTCTCCAACAGCTTCGAGCATCCGGCAGCCTGTTAATCTGTGCAACATTTTTAATGGCAGTGCCAACATCATCCTTAGCGGAGGAAATTGCTGCCTTCCCGCTAACTGTTGAACACAAACTTGCAGAAACAACGATCGCAGACGATCCCCAACGCATCGTGACACTTGGCTGGAGCGGCGAGGATGCTGTGTTGGCGCTTGGCAAGACACCGGTCGCGATGACGAAGTACGGTGCATTTGCTGACGGTATGTTTCCGTGGGTCAAAGAGAAAATCTCAGGAAATCCACCTGTGCTGTTGAGTGGCGACTTGGACTACGAGCAGATCGCGGCTCTAAAGCCCGATCTGATTGTTGGGGTTTATTCCGGCATTGACGACAGGGCCTATGCGCGCCTTTCTTCCATCGCGCCGACTGTGGTGTATCGCAGTGCGCCGTGGAGCGCAGACTGGCGTGAACAGATGACTGTTATCGGAGAGGCGCTGGGTAAGAGCGATGACGCCAGCGCTCTTATCGCCGAGACGAATGACATGCTTCGTGCCCTTGGCAACGCTCACCCCGAACTGAAAGGTAAGAGTTTTACCTTTGGCACCTACTTTCCCGGCAACAATAGTGTCGTCGTATATCTGCCCAGAGATCCGCGTGTTGAGGCGTTGATGGAGTTGGGCATGGTGCCGTCGCAGGGCATAAGCGACTTGGCAAAAACTGCGCCTAAGGAAACATCTGTTTCTGTGTCACTTGAGAATTTAGCGTCTGTTGACGCTGATATTCTGATCATGTGGTACGGTGAGGGCGCTCGTGCAGCGGCTGAGGCTCAACCGCTGTTTCATACGCTTGGCTCGGTCAAAAGTGGTGCCTATGTGGCACTGGAAGACCCTGTCGATGTCTGGTCGACATCTGCGCTCAGCGTGCTGTCCATTCCCTACGGTTTTCCCCGCTTTGTTCCACGCCTTGCGGAAGCAGCCACACGAGTGGGGAGATAACGATATGACCACCAATGCTGCGGCCCTTTCGGGGCAAAACGATCACGCGCATCATGATCACTATATCGAGGACAATTTCCTGGCGGAGACGATTTCAGTTGTCCGTCTCACACCGGCAATGATCCGGGTTGTTCTGAAGCTGGAGGGTGGCGAGCGGCTTTTGCCAAGCGGCCATCCCGATGAGTGGGTGCGGCTTGCACTGCGTCCAGATCCAGACACGCCGGTGACACTTCCTGTTCTTATGGAGAACGGCAAGTGGGGCCGGCCAGACGGATCAAAACATTGTCCAAACAGACCCTATACGATCCGGCGTTGGGATGCGGCCAGCCGGGAGATGACCATTGATATCGTCGTTCACGAAGGTGGTGTCGCTGGATCCTGGGCGATGAATGCAAAAGTTGGCGATATTGTTGGCATCTGTAATCCCGAGGGTCGGTTCTGGATGCCGAAGGGTAGTGAATGGCTGCTGATGCTGACTGACATTACCGGGCTTCCCGCAGTCGGCCGCGTGTTGGAGGAATTGCCGGCTGGCTTCAGGGTGATTGCCCATGTTGAGGTTCCCTCGGACGAAGACCGTCAGGACATCGAAACAGCGGCAGATACATCTGTTCACTGGCACAATTGTCATGGCCTGAAACCCGAGCGGCCGGGCTATACAGAGCTTGCGCGCATTGCCGGTGAGATCACGCAACTGCCGACCGGACCGGGTTACATCTATATCGCCGGTGAGGCCAAGGCAGCATCCGCCTGCAGGGCGCATTTCCGCGATGTACTCGGTTTTGACAAAAAACGCATTGATGCGATTGGATATTGGATCGAAGGGCAGGCTCGGGTTTGAGTACAGCGTCCCCTGTAGCAACTCGCGTTGAGCAAGACCCCCGCACGACAGCAACGATAAAAATGGTGCGATGGTCTCTGCTGGCCATCGGCCTCATTGCGCTGGCTTCCCTCAGTTTAGCCAGCCTGCTTGTTGGCGCGCGTGCATTGCCGCCAGTGATAGCGATGGATGCCTTGTTGTCCTATGATGCGAGTTCGGCTGAACACATCATCATCCACGACTACCGCCTGCCACGCACGTTGCTTGGTCTGTTGTGCGGGGCAGCGTTTGGCGTTTCAGGCGCGCTGATCCAGGCGGCGACGAGGAACCCGCTGGCTGATCCCGGCATCCTGGGCGTCAACGCCGGTGCGGCGTTCTTCGTGACGATGGCGGTTGGCATTTTGGGCTGGCAGTCGATCGATGCCTATATCTGGGCTGCCCTTGCCGGTGCTGTGGTCGTCACATCGGTTGTTTATGCGCTGGGTGCGGCTGGCCGTGATGGTGCAACACCGGTGCGGCTGGTTCTGTCAGGCGTGGCGATTGCTGCGGTGCTAGGTGGCATCGGTTCGGCGATCACCCTGCTTGATCCATCCGCTTTTGATGCGATCCGCATGTGGTCGATCGGTTCAATTGCCGGGCGTGACATGGCCGTTGTTGCTGCTGTTGCGCCCTTCATCGGGGCTGGCGTGCTGATCGCCCTGATCGCAGCCCGTCCCTTGAATGCCGTGTCGATGGGCGATGATCTCGCCCGTTCGCTGGGTGTCAACATTCTGCAGGCCCGTATCTTGACCCTGATTGCCGTGACACTGCTGGCAGGGGCCGGAACAGCCGCCGGTGGGCCAATCGGTTTTGTCGGGCTGATGGTGCCGCATGTGGTGCGCTGGTTTGTTGGACCCGATCAACGCTGGATCATTCCGCTGACGATGATCTATGCACCTGTGCTGTTGCTGTTCGCCGACATTGCTGGACGACTGATCTTGTTCCCCGGCGAACTCGAAGCTGGCATCGTCACCGCCTTCATCGGGGCACCAGTGCTGATCCTGCTTGCACGGCGCAGACAAGCGAGTGGCATATGATGCATAAACCACATTCCTCCATTAACTTTGGCCGGGCCAGCCTTCCGCTTCGTCTGCTATCCGGGCTGATATCATTGCGGCTTGATGGCCGTGCATGTGTGGTGGCGGTGCTGCTTCTTGCTGTGTCTGCCATCATCACGGTCGCATCACTGCTGAGCGGCAAATATCCGATTGCCCTGTCTGACGCCCTGAATGCACTCGCCGGCCAAGGCGATGATATGGTGCGGATGATCGTGGTGGAATGGCGCCTGCCACGGGTGGTGCTGGCCTTCCTGCTCGGTGGGGCACTTGGCATGAGTGGCGCGATCTTCCAGTCACTCACCCGCAATCCGCTGGGCTCGCCCGATATCATCGGCTTCTCGGCCGGCTGCTATACAGGGGCACTGGTTGTCATGTTGCTTCTGTCGGGTGGTTATTATCTAACGGCGGCAGGTGCGTTGATTGGTGGCATCATCACGGCGATGGCCGTTTATCTGCTTGCCTACCGGCGTGGCGTGCAGGGGTTTCGGTTGATCATCGTCGGTATTGGCGTGGCGGCCATTCTCTCGGCCTTCAACACATGGATGATCCGCGAGGCCGATCTGCAGGTGGCGATGTCAGCTGCCATCTGGGGGGCAGGCTCGCTCAACGGTCTCGGCTTCGAGCAGCTTCTGCCTGTTGTCATCGTGCTGGCCATCGTCTCACCGCTGACACTATTCCTCTCACGGCCAATGCGCCAGCTTGAGATGGGCGATGATGTTGCCCGAGCTTCCGGTGTTCATGCCAACCGTACCCGCGCCTTGCTGATGGTGTTTGGCGTGGCACTGACGGCCATCGTCACCGCAGCAGCCGGACCAATCTCCTTCATTGCACTGGCTGCACCACAGATCGCACGACGGCTGACGCGCGGGGCCGGTGTCGCGTTGATACCGTCTGCCTTGATGGGTGGTCTTCTGCTTCTGGCTGCCGACTGGGCTGCACAAC
>NZ_JACVAB010000006.1 GCF_014851585.1 Agrobacterium sp. AGB01 | reverse complement strand
GAACAAACCAGCCATAAAAGCCAATCTATCGTGATTTCTCCAAAACGAAGCAGTCCGTCGCTAGCAGCGCCGCCGCCCTCGTTCAGTGAGCGGACTTATAAATCTAACCTCCCAAACAAGTCAACAGGGGGAATGTAAAAAAATTGTCATTTTTTCATCCCGCTGATTCTAAACAATAATTTCTGTAACCCAATCAAAATACAACAAAATCAATCCCAACAACAAAAATGACCGAACTAACAAACAAATCTAAGAGGGGAATCACGTATATAAAGGGACAAAAGCCCCTCACCCAGCCCAATGACTGCGCTGTATCTTCACCAGCACACTTGAATCTGTGGGCCTGCTGTTTAAGAGCATAGTGCAACAAAGAGGCTGACGAGCGAGATCAAGTGAGATGCCCCTCCCCCATGCCGGAAAGTTGCCGGACCTACCGGTGAGCCATGTCCTACCGCAAATTGCGTTAGCGCTTGATGCTGGACGGCGTGCAATACTCTCAGCACCACCGGGCGCCGGTAAAACGACATTGGTGCCGCTTTATCTTCTCGATCAGAGTTGGACGAAGAACGGCAAGATCATTCTATTGGAGCCTAGGCGACTGGCGGCACGGGCGGCGGCGGCACGAATGGCATCTATATTGGGAGAAGAGGTCGGCGAAACCGTTGGTTACCGCATGCGGCTCGATAACCGCATAAGCGACCGCACTCGCGTCGAAGTCGTCACGGAAGGCGTGTTCAGTCGCATAGTGCTCGACGATCCCGAACTTCCCGATGTCGCCGCAATAGTGTTTGATGAATTTCATGAACGTTCGCTCGATGGCGATTTCGGGTTGGCACTGGCACTGGATGTGCAAGCCGGGTTGCGCGATGACCTGCGTATTCTCGTCATGTCAGCAACACTCGATGTCGAGAAGGTTAGTGCCCTACTGGGCAATGCCCCGACAATTGAGAGCATGGGCCGCAGTTACCCTATCGACATCCATTATGATGAACGGACGACGCTTGATCGTGTAGAAGATAGGATGGCACGGGCAATCATTGAAGCCCACGCCAGTAACGCCGGTTCGATATTGGCCTTCTTGCCGGGGCAAGCGGAAATCACGCGCACTACCGAGCGGCTGCAAGGCAGGTTTGATCCCGATACATCTATCATACCCCTCTACGGTAACCTGTCACAGAAAGAGCAAGACGCCGCCATTCGTCCGGCAGATCCAGGCAAACGCAAGATCGTGCTGGCAACATCGATTGCAGAGACGTCTATCAC
Source organism: Agrobacterium sp. AGB01 (assembly GCF_014851585.1). Lineage (GTDB taxonomy): Bacteria > Pseudomonadota > Alphaproteobacteria > Rhizobiales > Rhizobiaceae > Agrobacterium. The sequence goes on along the minus strand of NZ_JACVAB010000006.1, from coordinate 376,011 downwards.
CATTGATGGTGTGCGTATTGTCATTGATAGTGGATTGCAGCGCCTACCGGTCTTTGAGCCGGCAACCGGGATAACCCGGTTGGAGACACAAAGGGTATCACAAGCCTCTGCCGAACAACGTGCCGGACGCGCCGGAAGAACTGAACCGGGGATGGCCATCCGCTTATGGCACCCAGGCCAGACGGCAGCCCTGCCGGCCTTTACGCCACCACAAATTCTGTCCAGCGACCTTACCGGATTGGCACTCGATCTGGCCCATTGGGGCGTCGCAGATCCGAACACATTACCCTTTATCGACCAGCCGCCGGTAGTTGCGCTGGCTGAGGCACGGTCCTTGCTGCAGAAACTCGGAGCATTGGATGCGGGTTACGGTATTACCGCACAGGGCAAGATCATGCGAGGCCTTGCATTGCCACCTCGTTTGGCCGCGATGGCCGTTCACGCAGCAAGACAGGGAGACGCTGAACAGGCGTGTCTGCTGGCCGTACTTTTAACTGAGCAAGGGCTTGGTGGTCAGGACATAGATCTAGAAGAACGTTTGCGACGTTTCCGGTTTGAAAAAGGAAACCGGGCAGAAGCGGCGCGCAAACTGGCAAACCGCATTGCAAAGTCACTGACGAAGATGACGGCCGGGGCTGGCGAGAAGTCCAAGGTACGGCCGATTGCCGGTCAACTTCTCCTGCATGCCTTTCCCGACCGCATTGCTTTCCAGCGTGGGGCGCGCGGGCGTTATGTCATGGCGAATGGTCGTGGCGGTGAACTTGGTGAAACCGAGCAACTAGCCGGCCAGCAAATGCTTGTCGTAACCGATATAACAGGACGAGCGGCTCAGCCACGTATTCTGTCCGCAGCTGCAGTGTCCCGTGCAGATATAGAGAGCGAAATGCCGGGTATTGTCGCGCAGGAAGACCAGTTTTTCCTCGACAGACAAAGTGGTCAGGTGCGCGCCCGCAAAGTAACGCGCATCGGCGCTATCATTCTTGACGAGACCCCGCTACCGCGCCCAACCGGGGAGAAAGCTGCCAAGGCTATGGCGCAAGGCATTCGGGAGCGTGGATTGTCGCTGCTTGGCTTCAGCAAAGAAGCACAGCAATTGCGCCACCGTATCGGGTTCCTGCACCGTACACTGGGTGAACCATGGCCGGATATGAGCGATGACGCTCTACTTTCGCGGCTTGAAGACTGGTTTGTACCCTTTCAGAGCGACTGCAAAGGTCTTTCCGACGTCAAACCCGGGACGTTGTTTGACGGGTTGATGTCACTTCTACCGCATGGGTTGGACCGCGACCTTCCAAGACTTGCGCCAACCCATTTCGAAGCTCCTACGGGTCAACGACATCAGGTACATTATGACGGTGAAGAGCCATTGCTGGTCATACGTGTGCAGGAATTGTTTGGCCTCAAGACACACCCTGCCGTTGCAGGCGGCAAATTACCACTCCTGTTGGAATTGACCTCGCCTGCGCACCGCCCCATACAGACGACACGCGACCTACCGGGGTTCTGGTCCGGTTCGTGGAGAGATGTACGCGCTGACATGCGTGGCCGTTACCCGCGACACCCTTGGCCAGAAAATCCCGCAGATGCCGCGCCGACCAACCGCGCAAAGCCACGCGGCACCTGATCACGTGTCGCAAGACCTGTGTCCTCCCGGTCGGCACCAAGAGTTTTGACCGCTATGCCCGCGACAAGACAATAAAGTCTAACGTGAATAGCATGAAGGAGACTGGCATGGCCGTTCAGCCAATCGAAAATACCCAGCTTGACCGGTTCAGCCGCCAGATACGTCTGCAAACCATTGTGCGTTTACGCTGGCTAGCAGTAGCCGGGCAGAGTGCAACACTGCTGCTGGTGGAATTGGTGCTGAAGTTCCCGCTGCCTTTGGTGCCGTGCATCCTTCTTGTCGCAGCACTGGCGGCCGCCAACCTTGTCCTGACCGCCCGCTTCCCATCGACACACCGACTTGAGCCGCGTTCGGCCACCTTGCTACTTGCCTTTGACCTTCTGCAGCTGACAGCGCTTCTTTATATCACAGGCGGCCTTTCCAACCCGTTCAGCCCGCTAATTTCCGTTCCGGTTATCATTGCATTTGCATCGCAGCCTCTACGTTATTCGCAAGTGCTATTGGGTGTCGCACTTGCCTGCTCGGCAATTATTGCATTCTCCCCCTATCCCGTGCCTTGGTATCCGGGTGAGCCATTGCCGATCCAACCGATCATGCAGGTCGGCATGTGGTGCTCGATCATTGCCATGATGTTGTTTACCGCCTTCTACGCCTACCGGGTTTCCAATGAAGCCAATCAGCTTGCCAATGCACTAGCGGCCACGGAACTGGTGCTGGAACGCGAAAAACATCTGTCGCAGCTTGATGGCCTTGCTGCGGCCGCAGCCCACGAATTGGGCACACCACTTGCCACGATTAGTGTGGTCGCGAAGGAAATGGAACGCGAGCTTGGCAAGGATGAGCGGTTTGGCGAGGATGTCTCGCTGCTGCGCAGCCAAAGCGAACGTTGCCGTGACATTCTGAAGCGGCTGACTTCCCTTTCTGCTGACGGCGAGGAACATATGCGTCGGCTGCCTCTCTCCTCGTTGATGGAGGAGGTGATCGCGCCGCACCGCGAGTTTGGCATCAAGATCAATCTGGTCGACATCAATGGACGGGCTGGAGAGCCTGTCGGAGCCCGTAACGCTGGCATACTGTACGGCCTGGGCAATCTGATCGAAAACGCCGTCGACTACGCCAGCAAATCGGTGATCATCACTGTTGAACACAACGCCCAGCAGGTGCGCATTACCATTGAAGATGATGGCCAGGGTTACGCCCCGGACATTCTGGTGCGTATCGGCGATCCCTATGTGACCAAACGCCAGAACATGGCGCGCGCTGGCGGACTGGGCCTCGGGCTTTTTATTGCCAAAACACTACTGGAACGCTCCGGCGCGACGCTGACATTCGAAAACCGATCCGACACGACAGGCGCACGCGTCAAAGTGGTTTGGCCCCGCAGCATCATGGACGACATCAGGGCGAAATGACTTTACGCCAAGGCCGCTAAGGGCCATAACAATTATCACCTATAAAGACAGAAATAGCCGGGAGGCCGGGGCATGAGCAACGAAACCCAAACCACAGCGTTAAGTGGCGCAGACCAACCAACAGAAGACCATATCGGGCCTGACAAGACCCTGCTGATCGTTGATGATGACGGTCCGTTTTTGCGCCGTCTGGCACGCGCCATGGAAACAAGAGGATTTGTTGTCGATACAGCCGAGACGGTCAGTGAAGGCATTGCCAAGTCGAAGATCATGCCACCGAAATACGCGGTGGTCGATTTGCGCCTGACGGATGGCAATGGTCTGGAAGTCATCGAAGCCATTCGTCAGAACCGCGACGACACGCAGATCGTCGTGCTGACAGGTTATGGCAACATTGCCACCGCTGTTACCGCCGTTAAGCTGGGTGCACTGGATTACCTGGCAAAACCTGCCGATGCTGATGACGTCTTCAATGCGTTGACGCAGCGTGCCGGTGAGAAAAAGGAACTACCGGAAAACCCGATGTCTGCGGACCGAGTACGCTGGGAGCACATTCAGCGCGTCTACGAGATGTGCGAACGCAACGTGTCGGAAACAGCCCGTCGTTTGAATATGCACCGCCGCACCCTGCAGCGCATCCTCGCCAAAAGAGCGCCCAAGTAAGGACGCTGACCGGTCATTCCCCGAAGGTTTGACCGGTTTGCCATTCGGCGAGCATCAAGCGGCGCGCCGCCGTTCTTGAGAAGTCGAGAGTGATCGCCTTGCGCCGCGCCGGTACCAGCTTGTGTTCCGGTGCCTCGCGCAACGTATGCGCTGAGTAGCCGTCCGAGACAATCAGACCACAGTCCGGTGGAAAGATATCAAGCGGCACTTCATTATGGGTTGCAAAAAACAGCCGGTCGCAAAACAAGCGATATTCCGGCCATTTGCGATCAACACGAAAATCTTCAATCGATGATTTGATCTCGATGATCCAGATTTCGCCTTTCATGGACAGGCTGATCAAGTCCGCACGTCGGCCATTGGCTAGCGGCAATTCCGGCAATACGGCGTGGCGCATCTCATGCAGCAAACGCTGCACGCCACGTCGCACCAGCATCGCCTTTTCAGACTGCCGCCCGTCGACCAGCGGGTTACCGGCACCAAATGAAACGATGGTCATATCCAAAGCCCTGTGAAATGTTGCAAAAAGGCCATCCCGTCACAATTAATCGCTGCATAGCGTGATGCTGCAACGCAATGCCTTGCAAAGCCCAGTCTAATGGAAAATAAGCTGCTGACAAAGGTGGTTCAACCTTCCCCATCACCAGCGTCATTTTCCGCGAGAACATCATGCGCATTCGCACTATTTTGACTGCATTCGGTCTGACAGCAACACTTGCCATAACCGGTTGTGCTTCTACCAGTTCTGAAGTTTCGAAGAACGAGGCTGCTCCGGTAGCAGCCCCTGCCCGCGTTGAAACCGTTCAGATTTTCAACGATGTTTATGGTCCGGTCACCGACGCCGGTTACGCACTTCCAGCAATTCCGATCGAGCGTGTGAACGAGAAGTTCCGCCGCCAGATCGTTGAGTTCCAGACACAGGAAAAGCCGGGCACGATCATCGTCAACACCCGCGAGCGCTACCTGTATTACGTCATGTCCGGCAATCGCGCCGTTCGTTACGGCATTGGCGTTGGCAAGCAGGGTTTTGCATGGGCAGGCGAAGCCTATGTTGCCTGGAAGCAGGAATGGCCAATGTGGCACCCGCCAAAGGAAATGGCCGTTCGCAAACCTGATATCGCCCAGTACGTCGAAAAGGGCATGGGTCCTGGTCTCAGAAACCCGCTCGGCGCACGCGCCATGTACCTGTTTAACGAAAAGGGTCAGGACACACTGTTTCGTATCCATGGTTCGCCAGAATGGGCTTCCATCGGCACGGCTGCGTCCTCCGGCTGCATCCGTATGATCAATCAGGATGTGATCGATCTTTACAGCCGTGTTCGTCCAGGCCGTACCTCCAAGGTTATCGTGATCCAGTAAGGTCACGCAGACGATCAAAATCACAAAAGCCGCCGGAGAACCTCCTGGCGGCTTTTTTGTTTGCTCAGATGTTCTGCTGTCGCCTGGCGCTCAAAGCAAGCCAGAATAACAGGGCGGACAGGCTGAATAGCGCGCCCAGCATCGATACGCCCGTCCAGCCAAATTGGGCATAGGCGGTGGTTGACGAGATGGCTCCTACTGCACTTCCTGTCGAATAGAACACCATGTAACCGCCAACCAACCGGCTGCTCGCATCTGGGCGAGCCGTAAAGATCACACTCTGATTGGTCACATGGACTGCTTGAATTGCGAAATCAAGCAACACCACGCCAACCACAAAAAGCGGCAAAGACGCGGGCAAAAGGCCGACCAGCAACCATGAAAGGCTGAGCAAAAGGAGCGACACGCCCGTTACCCGGTTAGCATGACCACGATCGGCAAGATATCCGGCGCCACTGGCAGCAAGTGCACCTGCCAAGCCAGCAATGCCAAACAGCCCTATGGTGGTGTGTGATAGCGAAAAAGGAGTAGCACTCAGTGGCAACACCATTGCCGTCCATAAGGTGCTAAAACTTGCAAAAATGAGAAAGGCCAGGATGCCCCGTTCCCGCAAAATGTGCTCTCGCAGAAACAATGCTGGTATGGATTTTACGATTGCCCAATAACTGCCTGTCCCTACGGTGGGCGGCGTTCCACGCGGCAGGATACGGGCAAGCAGCAGACCCATGATCAGCATCAAAATTGCGGACACCATATAAACGGTGCGCCAGCCGCCGAAATCAGCGAGTACACCGGAGACAAACCGGGCAGCAAGAATACCTATCACCACCCCGCCCGTCACAAGGCCAATGGCGTGTCCCTGTTGCTGGGGAGCCGCCAACGTCGCGGTAAAAGCCACGATGACCTGCACGACGACCGCAAGAAGCCCGACACTGATCATTCCGACGAAGAGAATGATGACATGCTGGGCTGTTGCAACAATCGTCAATGCTACCGCGGACAGAAGGATTTGGAAGATGATAAGCTTACGGCGGTCGAACAGATCACCCGCCGGCACGATCAGCAGAAGCCCTGCGACGTAACCGACATGCGTCAGTGTGACGACAAGTCCAATTGATGCGGGCTCAATGCCAAAGTCAGCCGCTATGACATCGAGCAATGGCTGAGCATAATAGATATTCGCGACACTGAGACCACAGGTCAGAGCAAAGATCATAATGATCCAACCAGACAGGCTGGCTGGTTGCGGGCTTTGAACGTGTGGTGCATCGGGGTGGAATGGGGCAAGATTGACTGGCGTATCCATGATACATGTTTCCTTTGTAGTCTCATAACAAGACCACTTGCTACATTCGCATTCCAGTTCTATTTTAGAACTAGATATCCGCCGTGAAGCGCATTAACGTGGAACAAAGCCGATGAAACGAAAGAGTTTTCGGGAAGCCGAGTGTCCGGTCGCGCGGACGCTGGATGCGATCGGTGACTGGTGGTCCTTGCTCATCATTCGCGATGCATTTGATGGCATTAGTCGATTCAGCCAGTTTCAGCAGAACCTCGGTATTGCCAAGGGTATGCTGACAACGCGGTTGCGCGATCTTGTTGAGGCGGGCGTACTGGCGCTGGCCCCAGCCTCTGATGGCAGTGCCTATCAGGAATATGTGCTGACCGAAAAAGGGCGACGACTTTTTCTTGTTATTGTCTCGTTGCGACAATGGGGTGAAGACCACCTCTACCAAGCTGACGAACCCCGCTCCACACTGGTGGAGACCAATACAAATCATCCGGTTTCGCGGCTGGAATTGTCCTCTTTATCGGGGAAAAAGCTTGCCTGGGAAGAAACACGGGTCGTTGCAGCCCAGCGCCGCAGTTCATGACAATGTCTGTCACGACGCTGTCTCGCCTCGTGACAGACCTACGGGAATATATCAGCCTGCCAGCTTTGCCTTCAACTCCCGGCGACGGCGGTGCAGAACCGGTTCAGTATAACCATTTGGCTGCGTACGGCCCTCCAGCACCAGTTCCAGTGCTGCCTGGAAAGCAACGGAATCGTGAAAATTTCCGGCCATCGGTGTGTACGCAGCATCGCCAGCATTCTGACCATCGACCACAGATGCCATTCGCTGGAGTGTTTCAACGATCTGCTGACGACTGGCGATACCGTGATGCAGCCAGTTTGCCATATGTTGCGCGGATATACGCAGGGTTGCGCGGTCTTCCATCAATCCGACATTGTTGATGTCTGGTACCTTGGAGCAACCAACACCCTGATCGACCCAACGTACAACGTAGCCCAAAATTCCCTGGGCGTTGTTATCCAGTTCGCGCTGGATGTCTTCAGCAGACCAGTTTGGACGGCTGGCGACCGGTACCGAGAGAATGTCTCCGAGCTTGGCGCGCGGACGGCTCTTCAGCTCCTGCTGGACGGCGGCAACATCGATCTTGTGGTAATGGGTTGCGTGGAGTGTCGCCGCAGTCGGTGAAGGTACCCAAGCGGTGTTGGCGCCAGCCTTTGGATGAGCGATCTTCTGCTCCAGCATCGCGGCCATCAGGTCCGGCATGGCCCACATGCCCTTGCCGATCTGCGCATGGCCGGACAATCCACATTCCAGACCGATGTCGACATTCCAGTTTTCGTAGGCTGCAATCCAGGCCGCCTGCTTCATGTCGCCCTTGCGGATCATTGGACCCGCTTCCATGGAGGTGTGCATTTCGTCGCCAGTGCGATCAAGGAAACCGGTATTGATGAACACAACACGGTCCTTCGCTGTGCGAATGCACTCCTTGAGATTGACCGTGGTGCGGCGCTCCTCATCCATAATGCCCATTTTCATGGTGTTGGGTTTCATGCCAACCAAAACCTCAACACGCGTGAAGATCTCGCAGGCGAACGCCACTTCTTCAGGACCATGCATTTTGGGCTTCACGACATACATCGAACCGGCACGCGAGTTCTTGTAGCGACCACCGGGGCCAATGTCATAAAGCGCGATCAAAGCAGTGATGACACCATCCATGATGCCTTCAGGCACCTCGTTACCGTTACGGTCAAAAATTGCCGGGTTCGTCATGAGGTGGCCGACATTGCGGATCAACATCAGCGAACGACCGGGTAGCGTCAGTGCTGAACCATCAGGGGCCGTGTAGTCACGATCGGGGTTCAGCGTGCGCGTAAATGTCTTGCCTGCCTTGGTCACGCTTTCCTTGAGATCACCGCGCATCAAGCCCAGCCAGTTACGATAGACCTCGACCTTGTCAGCAGCATCCACAGCGGCGATGGAATCTTCGCAGTCCATGATGGTTGTCAGCGCCGATTCGGCAATCACATCCGAAATGCTGGCAGCATCGCTTTTGCCAATCGCAGTTGTTGGGTCGATGACAATTTCGACATGCAAACCATGATTGGCCAGCAGAATAGCGGAAGCCTGCGCCGCCTCCCCTTTGTAGCCGGCAAACTGTGTAGGATTTTTGAGGCCTGTCACACCACTGGATGAGGCGATTTCCAATATTCCGTTGTTGACCCGCAGGGCGTTGATAGCGGTCCAGTCACCATCAACAAGCGGAAACGCGTCATTGAGAAATGCTCGTACCCACGCAATGACCTTGTCACCGCGCTTGGGATTATAGCCTTCGGTCTTTTCGGCACCGTCGGTTTCAGGAATGGCATCCGTGCCATAAAGCGCGTCGTACAGCGAACCCCAGCGGGCATTGGCAGCATTCAGCGCGTAACGGGCATTCATGACCGGAACGACCAACTGCGGGCCAGCGATCTGCGCGATTTCCAGATCAACATTATCAGTAGAGATGGTGAAGGCACCGCCCTCCGGCTGGATGTAACCGATATCGCGCAGAAACTGCTCGTAGACAGCAAGATCAACAGGTGCACCGTTCTGCCGGTACCAGTCATCCAGTTTAGCCTGAAACGCATCACGCTTTTCCAACAGAGCGCGATTCTTCGGCGAAAGGTCGTGCACGATTTCGGAAAAACCGGCAAAAAACGCATCGGCATCAAGCCCGGTTTCAGGCAGGACTTCTGTGGTCAGAAAGTCATACAGCTTTGCGTCTACAGATAGTCCGTGCTTTTCAACGAAGGTCATACAGGCTCTCCAAAACTTCTGGTGTTTGGGTGCCACATTGCCAGCAGGATATTTTTAGTCAATCACACAAAAGTAAGAAGGATCTGTTCCGTCTGGGAACAAATCCTTCAAGATCAATCACAAAATATGCCGTTGGGCAGATCTACGCCTGATGGCTTACAGCAATTTTTTGAGGTCTTCGATGCGGTCGTTGACCAGCCAGCCGTAATAGTTTTCCTCCGGCCAGGCTGGCCCCTCACCTGCGGCAGCACGGGCGCGATTGCGCGCGGCCAAAGCCCCGGCACGCTGTGTGGAGCCACCGACATTATAGAGCGTCGATGTCAGACCGGGATTGTCAGAAATATCCATGTTTGCAATGGACTTGTAATCGTCAATCGATTTACGGATCGACGCAGCCATGAAGGCGAGCGAGCGGTCAGGATCCATAATTGCCTTGTAAACCGCCGCAGCATCATTTTCATCCAGCTTTTCATAGCCAGACGTCTTGGAAACCATGTCAGTCAGCATCAGAGCTGTCAGGGGGTTCATCTGGCCCAGACCAAAGGTCTGGCCTGCATAAAATGGCTGGAAAAATACCGCGCTGAAACGATTGTCCGGATAGGATTTTCCACCGACCTTGCGGCCACGGAAGCTTTTTTCCCAGACATTTTCCCGGCACGACCAAAGACGGTAAGCATCCGAGTTTGAAGAACAGTTGGCAAATTCAGGTTTTGCGATGAACTGAGCAATGGTTTCATCTTCATAACCGAAGCGGAAACTGCTGCCAGCGTAAGATGCCGCCTTGACGTAATAGGACTGCAAGCGGTCGTAGGCGTCGACATTATAGGTATGTTCACCGACAATCGCACCGATCATGTGGATGGGGTCTATGCCGTAGCGACCGGCTGTCGATTTGATCTTACCGATAAGCTGCTTGTCGCTGGACAGGAGATCGATGACCTTCTGGTATTTTCTCTCGTAACTCGAATTGCTGGCTTTGGTGCGTCGTGCCGATGCACCTGGCACACCCGGCTGTTCCGCATTGCGGTTACCCGCAGGAACAAGCGTGGCAGCGTCAGCTGCTGCAGTCGAAAAAGCCGTCATCAGCAGTGCGGCGGCGAGTGTCACAATTATATGGCGCAAGACCGGATGCCTCATTCTTCCCTGAGATGCTTCCCTCTCCTCCAGAGTGGTTACATCTGCACGCTGCTCCGCAAAAGGAGTTCCCAAACAAATTCCAGCCTCCCCTTACAGAAAAGAGAGGCTGGATGTCGAGAAAAAGCGGACCATATCACCGAATATTGCAGTAACGATGGTTCTTTTTACAGAATGTAGCGGGACAGATCGGTGTCGGCGGCAATGTCGCCAACATGCTTGCGAACATAATCGCTATCGATGTTGACAGCGGAGCCGCCACGGTCCGGCGCGTTATAGGAGATGTCGTCTAGAACCCGCTCCATCACCGTTTGCAGACGACGTGCGCCGATATTCTCCACCGTTGAGTTGAGGTGAACCGCCACATCGGCCAGTGCATCAATCGCATCTTCGGAGAAATCGAGATCAAGTTCCTCCGTCTTCATCAGCGCCTTGTACTGGCGGATGAGGCTTGCCTCCGGCTCAGTCAGGATACGACGGAAATCGTCCTTGGACAGCGCCTTCAGTTCCACACGGATCGGCAGACGGCCCTGAAGTTCCGGAAGAAGATCCGACGGTTTGGCCACATGGAATGCGCCCGACGCGATGAACAGGATATGGTCGGTTTTTACCGGACCATATTTGGTCGACACCGTGGTGCCTTCCACCAATGGCAGAAGGTCACGCTGCACGCCTTCGCGCGACACACCGGCACCCATGCCGCCATCACGCGCCGCGATCTTGTCGATTTCGTCGAGGAAGACGATACCGTCATTTTCAACAGATCGTACAGCTTCACGCTGGATGACTTCATTGTCGATCAGCTTGTCAGATTCATCACGGATCAACTCCGGATAGGATTTCGAAACGGTGGTGCGGACCTTCTTCGATTTGCCGCCCATAGCCTTGCCGAACATTTCCGACAGGTTCAGAACGCCGATATTAGCGCCCGGCATGCCGGGAATGTCGAAGCCGGGCATGCCCGCTCCGCTATCGGCAATCTCGATATCGATTTCCTTGTCGTCCAGTTCACCATCACGCAGCTTCTTGCGGAAGCTTTCACGCGTGGCGGGCGATGCGGTTGTGCCGACAAGCGCGTCGAGCACACGCTCTTCGGCGCTATCGTGAGCCTTGGCCTGCACCTCGGCACGTTTCTTTTCACGAACCAGACCGATGCCAATCTCAACGAGATCGCGGATGATCTGTTCGACATCGCGGCCAACATATCCAACTTCGGTAAATTTAGTCGCTTCGACCTTGATGAACGGCGCACCGGCCAGCTTTGCAAGACGTCGGGAGATTTCCGTCTTGCCGACACCGGTCGGTCCAATCATCAGAATGTTCTTCGGCGTGACTTCGTCGCGCAGGCTCTCATCAAGCTGCTGACGACGCCACCGGTTGCGCAAGGCAATCGCTACAGCCCGTTTCGCCTCGTGTTGGCCAATGATGTAACGGTCAAGTTCCGAGACGATTTCGCGGGGAGAAAAAGTTGTCATGAATTTTACCTCACGGCTTTCGTAGCCGGATTCAGTTATCGGAATCGAGAGTTTCGATCACAAAACTATGGTTGGTATAAACGCAAATATCAGCAGCAATATCGAGCGCGCGACGAGCGATGTCTTCCGCACTCTTATCAGAATCCATCATGGCGCGTGCCGCTGCAAACGCAAAATTTCCGCCGGAACCGATGGCCATGGTGCCATGTTCCGGTTCCAGCACGTCACCATTGCCGGTGATGGCCAGTGTTATGGTCTTGTCAGCGACAATCATCATGGCTTCAAGATTACGCAGATACTTATCCGTGCGCCAGTCTTTGGCAAGCTCAACCGCAGCACGCATCAGCTGACCTGGATATTGTTCCAGTTTCTTTTCAAGTCGGTCGAGCAGCGTAAAGGCATCGGCCGTCGCACCGGCAAATCCGGCTACAACTTCACCCTTGCCGATGCGGCGGACCTTGCGGGCATTGCCCTTCATAACCGTCTGGCCGAGACTGACCTGGCCGTCACCGGCGATTACGACCTTACCGCCCTTACGAACCGTTATAATCGTTGTCATCAAACACCTGTCTACCCTCGATGGGCACGTTACAATCGGACCGACGTGGCCCTTTCCAAGGGTCTATGTAAGGAGGCTTTTGGCGATTGCAATCATGCTGACAAAGTCAACACACACCACTATATGACAAGGTGATGTAACTTCTGGATATTTGCCGTTCTTGCTGATAAGGAACGGCCATCATTTGCATGGAGCAGCCAGAATGGCAGAGCGTAAGGGTGAGATTTCCCGCAAGACCAACGAGACATCGGTATCGGTGCGCGTAAACGTCGACGGGACCGGACAATCAAAAATTTCGACTGGTGTCGGCTTTTTTGACCATATGCTGGACCAGCTTGCCCGCCATTCGCTGATCGATATGGAAATCGAGGTACAGGGTGACCTGCATATCGACGATCACCATACGGTCGAGGACACCGGCATTGCCATTGGCCAAGCCATTGCCAAGGCACTAGGTGATCGCCGCGGTATCACGCGTTACGCCTCGCTTGACCTTGCTATGGATGAAACCATGACCAAGGCGGCTGTTGATATCTCCGGGCGTCCATTCCTCGTGTGGAACGTCAATTTTTCCGCGCCGAAAATCGGCACGTTCGACACAGAGCTGGTGCGTGAGTTCTTCCAGGCGCTGGCACAGAACGCCGGTATAACCCTGCATATTCTCAATCATTATGGCGCTAACAACCATCATATCGCCGAAACATGCTTCAAGGCCGTTGCCCGCGTGCTGCGCACCGCAACGGAAATCGATCCACGGCAGGCAGGTCGCGTACCCTCTACCAAGGGCATGCTGGCCTGAATGTCTGAGCAAGCAGGAAGGCAAGACGCCTTTCAGCCGCTCTGAAATTTGTCAGGAAAGCCATGACAAGCTATCTCGTTCTTGAAGCACCCGATGGAGCCGATCCACAAGGGCTTTCTACCCGGTTCGTCGCCGACCGTTTTTCCTGGCTTGGTTTTATCGTGCCGTGGATATGGCTTGGTGCGAACCGCCTGTGGCTGTTTGCGGTCCTTGCCATTTTGCTCCAGATCCTTGCCGGTGCCCTGTCTACAGTCAGCGGATTCGAGGTCGCAGGTGCTCTCTGCGCGCTGACCCTTGCTCTGCTGACCGGTTTTGAGGGTCGAAACCTGCTTATTCGACATCTGACCGCCAAGGGTTGGGAAACTAAAGACATTATCGTCGCTCCCGATCTGGCAACTGCCGAAACCATTCATTTTTCCATGACCGCAGACGAGCCGTCGCCAGAGACGGCTGTTGTAAAACCGGAATGGAAAACCTCATCGCAGGGCGTGTCGCGTCTTGCAGACAGTGATGCAGCCGGACTGTTCCAGTTCGATTTCAGTGGAAGGCGCTGACATGCGTGTGGCAATCATCGACTACGGTTCGGGCAATCTGCGCTCGGCCACCAAGGCTTTTGAACGGGCCGCAAGTGAAGCTGGCATTGCCGCCACGATCGAACTGACTGACAAGGCAGACGTTGTGGCGAAAGCTGACCGTGTTGTGCTGCCCGGCGTCGGCGCCTACGCAGACTGTCGCGCCGGCCTCAACGCCGTTCCTGGCATGTTGGAGGCATTGAAGGACGTTGTCGAACACAGGGCACGGCCGTTTCTTGGCATCTGTGTTGGCATGCAGCTGATGTCCTCGCGCGGTCTTGAGAAAACGACCTCTGAAGGGCTTGGCTGGATCAAGGGCGACGTGGTTGAGATGACACCGGATGATAAGACCCTGAAAATTCCGCAGATCGGTTGGAATACGCTGGATGTGAAGCACCCTCACCCGTTGTTCAACGACATCAAAACCGGAAAAGACGGTCTGCATGCCTATTTCGTGCATTCCTATCATCTGGCAGCGACGAACCATGATGACGTTATTGCCACAACCAATTACGGCGGGGCGATGACTGCATTTGTTGGGCGCGATAACATGGCCGGTGCACAGTTTCACCCTGAAAAAAGCCAGACGCTTGGCCTCGCCCTTATTTCCAATTTCCTGCGCTGGAAGCCCTGACATGATCCTTTTTCCCGCAATCGACCTTAAAGACGGCCAGTGCGTACGCCTGAAACTCGGCGATATGGACCAGGCCACCGTTTACAATCCAGACCCCGCCGCTCAGGCTAAGGCCTTTGAAGACCAGGGGTTTGAATGGCTGCATGTTGTGGATTTGAACGGTGCCTTTGCCGGTGAAAGCGTCAATGGTGCCGCGGTCGACGCCATCTTGAAGGCAACAAAAAACCCTGTGCAGCTTGGTGGCGGCATCCGCACGCTTGACCATATTGAGGCGTGGCTGTCGCGAGGGCTCGCTCGCGTTATTCTCGGCACCGTTGCAGTGCGTGATCCAATGCTTGTCATCGAGGCCTGCAAACGATTTCCGGGACAGGTTGCCGTTGGCATTGATGCCAAGGGTGGCAAGGTGGCTGTCGAAGGCTGGGCGGAAGCCTCAGAACTTGGTGTGATTGAACTTGCCAAGCGTTTTGAAGGCGCTGGCGTTGCCGCAATCATCTATACCGACATTGACCGTGACGGCATTCTGACCGGTATCAACTGGCCATCCACGTTGGAGCTGGCCGGTGCCGTTTCCATTCCGGTGATCGCCTCGGGTGGTCTCGCTTCGATTGATGATGTCAAACGTATGCTGGAACCGGACGCAGCCAAACTGGAGGGCGCGATTTCCGGTCGCGCGCTTTATGATGGCCGCATCGATCCGGCGCAAGCATTGGCGCTGATCAAGGAGGCACGCGCATGAGCCTCAAAGCCCGTGTCATCCCCTGCCTTGATGTGAAGGACGGTCGCGTCGTCAAAGGCGTCAATTTTGTTGATCTGATCGATGCCGGCGATCCTGTCGAAGCGGCAAAAGCTTATGACGCCGCCGGTGCCGATGAACTTTGTTTCCTCGACATTACTGCCTCATCGGACAATCGCGACACCATTTTTGACGTTGTCTCCCGTACGGCCGATCACTGTTTCATGCCGTTAACCGTGGGTGGTGGCGTTCGTGCCGTTGCCGACATCCGCAAGCTGCTGTTGTGTGGCGCCGATAAGGTGTCGATAAATTCCGCAGCGGTGAAGGAACCGGATTTTGTGGCACAGGCTGCCGACAAATTCGGCAACCAGTGCATCGTCGTTTCGATTGACGCCAAGAAGGTTTCGGCTCCGGGTGAAACTGACCGTTGGGAAATTTTCACCCATGGCGGTCGCCAGACGACCGGCATCGATGCCGTTGAATTCGCCATCAAGATGGTGGAACGCGGCGCTGGCGAACTGCTCATCACGTCCATGGACCGGGATGGTACCAAGAGCGGTTACGATATTGCGCTGACACGCACGATTGCCGACGCGGTTCGCGTGCCGGTTATCGCGTCCGGTGGCGTTGGAAACCTGGATGATCTGGTAGCTGGTGTCCGTGACGGTCACGCAACTGCCGTTCTGGCCGCTTCCATCTTCCACTTTGGTCTCTATTCCATTAGCGAAGCCAAACAGTATATGGCCGACCATGGCATTGCCATGCGTCTGGACTGATATAAGCCTCAGGAACACATCATGAGCGGTTTTTCCCTTGCCGATCTGGAACGTATCGTCGCTGCGCGCGCTGCGGCGTCACCGGACGAATCATGGACGGCCAAACTTTTTGCGGCAGGCCAGCCGCGTGCAGCCAAGAAACTGGGCGAAGAAGCGGTTGAAACCGTGATTGCCGCCGTTTCCAATGACCGCACTGAACTGACCAAGGAAAGCGCCGATCTTCTCTACCACCTGCTTGTGGTGTTGAAGATTGCCGATATTCCGCTCGGCGAGGTGATGGAGGAACTGGAGCGCCGCACGGCACAGACCGGTCTTCAGGAAAAGGCGTCGCGTCCCACCGCTTGATCAAGCCGGGCACGCAGAGGAGAGGCGCATGCCGACGACCAATACACTCGACCATTTCCGAGCGGATGATTATTCGCCTTACCATTTCTTCTCTTCGGAAGAATGGGCGAAGTTCCGCGCCGATACGCCGATGACATTGACAGCCGACGAGGTCAGCCGGTTACGTTCACTCGATGACCCGATCGATCTAGACGAGGTGCGGCGTATCTATCTATCGCTATCGCGCCTTCTGTCATCCCATGTTGAAGCATCGCAACTGCTGTTCGAACAGCGCAACCGCTTCCTCAACATGTCCGATGTCAACAAGACGCCGTTTGTCATCGGCATTGCCGGTTCGGTTGCTGTCGGAAAATCCACTACCGCCCGTATATTGAAAGAATTGCTGGCACGCTGGCCGTCCAGCCCGAAGGTGGATCTGATCACCACGGACGGTTTTCTCTATCCAAACGCTGTCTTGAAACGCGAAGGCCTGATGGAGCGCAAGGGATTTCCCGAAAGCTACGATATCGGTGCATTGTTGCGGTTCCTCTCTGCCATCAAGGCGGGACAGGCAGAGGTCAAGGCGCCACGTTATTCGCACCTGGTCTATGATGTCCTGCCAAATGAATATTCGGTCATCGACCAGCCGGACATTTTGATTTTCGAAGGCATCAATGTGCTGCAGTCGCGGGATTTGCCCGCGGGCGGCCGTATCGTGCCTATCGTTTCGGATTTCTTCGACTTCTCAATTTATATCGATGCAGACGAACACCAGATCCATAACTGGTACGTCAACCGGTTCATGAACCTGCGCAAAACCGCGTTCCGTGACCCCAACTCCTTCTTCAATCGTTATGCCTCAATTAGTGAAGAAGAGGCTTTGAAGATTGCCGAGGGACTTTGGGCCAATATCAATCTGAAGAACCTGCGCCAGAATATCGTGCCGACCCGGCCACGTGCGGACCTCATTCTGCGCAAGGGCAATAATCATCTGATCGATACGGTGGCGCTAAGAAAGCTTTGATCACCGCACACATCAAAAATGCCGCAGACTGGAAATCTGCGGCGTTTTTGTATCCATTTTTTGAAATGCGTTTATTCGTCCAGGGCCGGAATGCGCAGCACCTGACCCGGATAGATCTTATCCGGATGGGTCAGCATCGGCTTGTTGGCTTCGAAAATAATATTGTTCTTGGCGCCCTTGCCTTTGCCGTATTGGGCTTCGGCAATCTTCCAGAGATTATCGCCTTTTTTAACCGTGTAGAAAACTGGCTCCTTCGCAGGTGCCGCAGCTACTTTCAGTTCACCGGCCTCCACTTTGGACACGCCAAGTGTATTACCAACCGCGATAACGGCTTTTTCAAAGGCGGACTGATCGGCCACTTCGCCCTTCAGTACGATCTTGTCGTCAACCACATCTACCTGCACCTTGTCGGTGCCGAGATTGTGCGATGCCAGCTCCTTTTTAACAGCTTCGGCATCCGGAGCCTCTTCATCTCCTCCAAGGCCCAGTTTTTTCCCGGCATTCTTGATAAAGCTGAACAATCCCATGGTGATTTCCTCTCATGTTCGGAAACACTAAAGAACTGTAAGCCTGATCAAAATACAAGCATGTTTTGTGATGGCAGTTTCAATCACCGATTGGGCGGCCGCGCATCTTCTTGACTTCAGAGCGTCCGGATTTCTCTTTCAGACGACGCTCAACCGAACCTTTTGTCGGTTTGGTGGCTTTGCGCACCGGCGGTGGTGGTTTGGCCGCCTCAAGAATCAACTCCTTCAACCGCTCACGTGCATCTTCCCGATTGCGCTCCTGGCTGCGAAAGCGGCTGGCTTCAATCATCAGCACGCCTTCTTTTGAGAGACGACGGCCCGCCAGTTGCTTGAGGTTTGTCTTGACGCGATCCGTCAGGGCGGGAGAGGTTTCAACGCTGAAAAACAGTTGAACGGCGGTGGAAACCTTGTTGACGTTCTGACCACCCGGGCCACCCGCCAGCACAAATTGTTCCGTCAGTTCCCATCCGGAAATCGTTATTCGATTGCTGACAAAAAGTGGTTCACTGGCCATGGGCGGTTTTCTCCGGTGCGCGTCATGCCACAGATCGACAGAAATGAAAACCGGACGAGCCGCGTGAAAAGCCAGACGCGGCCAGTTTGCGACGATCAGGCACAAGCAAAAGTAAACATCACATAAAGAAACCCCGGCAATATCTCGCCGGGGTTTCACGTGAATCCAAACTACAGTGGGCTGCGTCATTCCAGACGCAACATCCGCTCCACTTGCTATTCTGCGGCGATCTTGAGGCCAGGAGCGGCATCGCGCACCTTGCTGTCAACGTGATCCTCGAACTTTGTGAAGTTGGTCACGAACATCGAAACCAGCTTCTTGGCCTGTGCGTCGTAAGCAACGCCATCAGCCCAAGTCGAGCGCGGGTCGAGAATGGCGCTATCGACACCTTCCAGTGAAGTTGGCACAGCGAAACCGAAGTTTGCGTCCGTGCGGAACTGGGCGTTTTTCAACTCACCCGTCAAAGCCGCTGTCAGCAGTGCGCGGGTTGCCTTGATCGGCATGCGCTTGCCAATGCCGTAAGCACCACCGGTCCAGCCCGTGTTGACGAGCCAGCAATCCACCTGGTGGCGGCTGATCAGATCACGCAGCAGGTTACCGTATTCCGCAGGATGACGTGGCATGAATGGTGCGCCGAAGCAGGTCGAGAATGTTGCTTCCGGCTCAGTCACGCCCTTTTCCGTACCGGCGACCTTGGCGGTGTAGCCGGACAGGAAGTGGTACATGGCCTGCTCAGGTGTCAGACGGGCAATTGGCGGCAGAACGCCAAAGGCATCTGCTGTCAGCATGATGATGGTTTTCGGGTGGCCAGCAATACCGGTTTCCGACGCATTTGGAATGAAGTGCAGCGGGTAAGCGCTACGGGTGTTCTCGGTCAGCGAATTGTCGTTGAAATCCGGAACGCGGTTTTCGTCCAGTACTACATTTTCCAAAACCGTGCCGAAACGACGGGTCGCCGCGTAGATTTCCGGTTCTGCTTCTGCAGAGAGCTTGATTGCCTTGGCGTAGCAACCGCCTTCGAAGTTGAAGATGCCATCTTCACCCCAGCCATGCTCGTCATCACCGATCAGCGTACGCGACGGGTCTGCAGACAGCGTGGTCTTGCCGGTTCCGGACAGTCCGAAGAAGACAGCCGAATCACCTGCCGGGCCAACATTGGCCGAGCAGTGCATTGGCATGACGCCCTTGGCAGGCAGCAGGTAGTTGAGAACAGTGAACACCGACTTCTTGTTTTCACCGGCATAGGACGTGCCGCCGATCAGCACCAGACCATTGGTCAGATCGCAAGCAATCACCGTTTCGGTGCGCACGCCGTGACGCTCCGGATCAGCCTTGAAGCTTGGCAGGTTGATGATGGTCAGCTTCTGCTTGAAGGAGCCCAACTTTTCGCGCAATGGGCGAATCAGAAGGTTGCGAATGAAAAGCGCATGCCAAGCCAGTTCGGTTATAACACGAACCGGAAGAACGTTGTCTTCGTCGGCACCGCCCAGCAGATCCTGTACATAAAGTGTCTTGCCGGCAGCGTGGGCCAGCATGTCCTTGTGCAGGATTTCAAACTTTTCAGGAGACAGAGGCTTGTTGTTATCCCACCAGATGGTGTTTTCCGTCGCCGCGTCGCGGACAACAAACTTGTCCTTTGGCGAACGACCTGTGTGTTGGCCGGTCACTGCACGCAATGCGCCATCAGCGGTGACATCGGCTTCACCATTGCGGATTGCTTCTTCGTAAAGTTCGCTCTCGATGAGATTGTACTTGACGTTGGAAGCACCAGCCAGACCAAGCTCGGATACTCCATTAGCAGGATTACGAATTCCAAGCTCCTCCATGAGCAATTTCCTTTTGTTGCAGGCATAACCATTGAAATTTTCGCAAGCGTATGACCCGTCTTTTGGAAACGCAAGAGCCTCTTTTAAAATACATCAATAAATTCAATATATTAATCGATTTAGAATATTTTATTTCATTTTAAATCGTTTAAACAATCGCAGATTTTCGTGTTGAGGACGGGTGCAAACGACTGTTTGGAAGATTGCACGATGTCGCATCCTTTTTCTTTGCCACAATTTGTTCCACCTTTATACTCATGAACACGCTCACGGCGCTCCAACCTGGCTGGGTATGATGTCGAGAGAGAAGATGACGATGGAGATAAACACTATGCAGACAATTGCCCTTGTGGACGACGACAGGAATATTCTGACATCCGTTTCCATCGCCCTCGAAGCCGAGGGTTACAAGGTCGAGACCTATACCGATGGCGCATCGGCACTGGATGGACTTCTGGCCCGTCCGCCGCAGTTGGCGATCTTCGACATCAAGATGCCCCGCATGGACGGCATGGAACTGCTGCGTCGCCTTCGCCAGAAGTCTGATATTCCAGTTATCTTTCTCACCTCGAAAGATGAAGAGATCGACGAATTGTTCGGCCTTAAAATGGGGGCGGACGACTTTATCACCAAGCCGTTTTCTCAGCGCCTTCTTGTGGAGCGCGTAAAGGCTATTCTGCGCCGCGCCAGCAGCCGTGAGGCCGCCGCAAGTGGTGTACCCGGCACCAAATCCGCCGCTGACCAGCAGGCCCGTACTCTGGAACGAGGCCAGCTTGCCATGGATCAGGAACGTCACACCTGCACATGGAAGGGTGAGCCGGTAACACTGACAGTAACCGAGTTTCTCATTCTGCATTCGCTGGCACAACGTCCCGGCGTGGTCAAAAGCCGTGATGCGCTGATGGACGCTGCCTATGATGAGCAGGTTTACGTCGACGACCGTACCATCGACAGCCACATCAAGCGTCTCCGCAAAAAGTTCAAGGTCGTTGACACTGACTTCGATATGATCGAAACGCTCTATGGTGTAGGCTATCGCTTCCGCGAAGCGGCCTAAACGGGCTACAAGGACGTCCGGTTTGAGACGGTTACCGCCCTGTTATGGCCAGTCCAAAGGGACTGGTTTCAGGGGCTGATGAAGAAAAGGCTGAAACCCCTGCGGGTTCGGCCTTCTTCACCTGGGCGGTGAAAAGGAACAGGAATTGCTGAAGCAAACCTTTGAGAACAACGCGCAGAATATGGATGCGGACGACCGTTTGCAGGATCGCCCCCACCGTATTCACCCGTTGACGCTCATTCGACGGATCTTCGGCAATGCAGTATTCTCCAGCCTTACCCGCCGTATCCTGTTTTTCAACGTGGCGGCGACCGTCGTTCTGGTGGGCGGCATTCTCTACCTCAATCAGTTCCGTGAAGGACTGATCGACGCCCGCGTCGAAAGTCTGCTGACGCAGGGAGAAATCATTGCCGGTGCGATTTCTGCATCCGCGTCCGTTGATACCAACTCGATCACTATCAATCCGGAAAAGCTGCTTGAACTGCAGGCGGGCCAAAGCATTACGCCTGTTCCCAATGATGAGGATTTGAGCTTCCCGATCAATCCGGAACGGGTTGCCCCGGTTCTGCGTCGATTGATTTCCCCTACCCGCACACGCGCCCGTCTGTTTGATGCGGATGCAAACCTGCTGCTTGATTCGCGCCACCTTTATTCGCGCGGCCAGGTCCTGCGTTTTGATTTGCCGCCAGTTTCCAATGAAACGACAAGCTGGGGTGACTGGTTCGCCAGCCTGTTTAACCGCATGCTGCAATCCGGCAGTCTTCCTCAATACAAAGAAGCGCCTGGTGGTGATGGCTCGATCTACCCAGAGGTCATGAATGCATTGACCGGTGTTCGTGGTGCGGTAGTGCGGGTGACGGACAAGGGTGAACTGATCGTGTCGGTGGCTGTGCCGGTACAGCGCTTCCGCGCAGTTCTTGGTGTTCTGCTGTTATCGACACAGGCGGGTGACATCGACAAGATCGTGCACGCCGAGCGTCTGGCGATCATGCGCGTGTTCGGTATCGCGACACTGGTCAACATTGTGCTGTCATTGCTGTTGTCTTCAACCATCGCCACACCTTTGCGTCGTTTGTCGGCTGCAGCTATTCGTGTGCGTCGCGGTGCCCGCACCCGAGAGGAAATCCCTGATTTCTCTGCCCGTCAGGACGAAATTGGTAACCTTTCCATAGCCTTGCGTGAAATGACGACGGCGCTTTACGACCGGATTGATGCCATCGAAAGCTTTGCTGCCGACGTCAGCCACGAATTGAAAAATCCGCTGACCTCGTTGCGCAGTGCGGTTGAAACCCTGCCACTGGCCAAGACGGAACAATCTAAACAGCGCCTGACCGACGTTATTTTCCATGACGTTCGCAGGCTTGACCGCTTGATCAGCGACATTTCCGATGCCTCGCGTCTTGATGCCGAACTTGCCCGCGCCGATGCCAATCCCGTTGATATGGAAGTGCTTGTCAAAAGCCTTGTCGAGATTTCTCAGCAAATCAGTGCCAAGAAAAAAGCCGTCAAAATCGAATACAAGGCTGATCACAAGGCTGGCGTCAAAACCAACTTTGTCGTCAACGGCCATGACCTGCGGCTCGGCCAGATTGTTACCAATCTTATTGAAAATGCCCGTTCCTTCGTTCCAACGGACAATGGTAGGATTTTTGTACATCTTTACCGGCACCGGGATCGTTGTGTGATCCGTGTTGAAGACAATGGTCCTGGCATTCAGGCAGAAAATATCGACCGCATTTTCGAGCGTTTTTATACTGATCGACCGTCGACGGAAGACTTTGGTCAGAATTCTGGTCTTGGTCTCTCAATTAGCCGTCAGATTGCCGAAGCCCATGGTGGCACTCTGAAGGCAGAAAACATGCTGGACCAGCACGGCTTGATAACCGGTGCGCGCTTTACCCTGAGCCTGCCTAGCGCTGAACAGCATCATGAGCGCTGATCGCATCAATCTTCATGCGACCGCCATCACCGTCGATGAAATCGGCATTTTATTCGTTGGACCATCCGGCAGCGGAAAATCTTCTCTCGCCTTCGCTTTTCTGACGGAAGCCCGTTATGCCGGGCAATCCTCGGCACTGATTGCCGATGACCAGATTTTTGTCTCGCAGCAGCAGGACGGCACAATCATAGCCGAACGCCCTGCTTCTATTGCTGGGCTGCTGGAGTTGCGCGGCAGCGGTATCGTTCGGTTGGACAGCATTGAAAAGGCGACATTGCATTATGCGGTAATGGTTCTCGCGCCAAACGACACGCATGAGCGACTACCGCCGGAAAACGAGATGTATGCGTTGCCCTGTGGCGGGCGATTGCCCGTCACACGAATTCCGCTGCAATGCCATAATCCGCTTGCCAGGTTCAGGACATTGGTAAGCAATTCCCTTTATGCATAAGTCAAATGCGTTGATTGCCTCATTTTTGGACTTGCGATTCCTGTTTTCATCACCAAGATGGCTACCCACCGGTGGACAGAATTGCGGCATTGCGGTAGTCGACAATTAGAATGCGTGTGCAAGGGAGCATTTCATGATCGGACTTGTGCTTGTCACTCATGGCAAGCTGGCTGAAGAATTTCGTCATGCAGTAGAGCATGTCGTAGGTCCGCAGAAGTTGATCGAAGCGGTTTCAATCGGCCCGGAAGATGACATGGATCAGCGCCGGCAGGATATTCTTGATTCCGTTGCGCGTGCAGATGATGGAAACGGCGTTATCATCTTGACCGACATGTTCGGCGGTACACCGTCCAATCTCGCGATTTCCGTGATGCATAATGGTCCAATCGAGGTGATTGCCGGTGTAAACCTGCCTATGCTTATCAAGCTGGCCGGAGTGCGCGGTGAGAACAATATGGACAAGGCGCTGCAGGAAGCATCCGATGCGGGCCGCAAATACATCAATGTTGCCAGCCGCGTCTTGAGCGGAAAATAACGGACATTTCACACCCATGTCGCCATTATCGCGCGAATTGCTGATTATCAATAAACGCGGCCTGCATGCCCGTGCCTCGGCAAAATTCGTGCAGATGGTTGACGGATTTGACGCCGAGATCACCGTTTCAAAAGACGGAATGACGGTTGGCGGAACCTCGATAATGGGTCTTATGATGCTGGCAGCCAGCCCTGGCTGCACGGTGCTTGTGGAAGCAAGTGGCAATCAGGCTGAAGAGGCGCTTGCCGCTCTCGACGCGCTGGTCGCCAACCGTTTCGGTGAAGAAGCGTAAAGTCATATAAAGACATAAAGACTTCTTTATATCATTATTGCCAGATTGGTTTAAGCCTGATACACCCCTTGGCCAACAGTTGCCACCAAGGGGTGCGGGATCGCACCTCACTGATCTGGAGAAACGCATGAGCACTGAAACCAAAGATTATATCGTAGCTGATATCAATCTTGCCGCATTTGGCCGCAAGGAACTCGATATCGCCGAAACCGAAATGCCGGGTCTGATGGCCTGCCGCAGCGAATTCGGTGCTTCCAAGCCGCTCAAGGGCGCACGCATTTCCGGTTCGCTGCACATGACGATCCAGACTGCTGTTCTGATCGAGACGTTGAAGGAACTCGGCGCTGATGTTCGTTGGGCATCCTGCAACATTTTCTCCACGCAAGACCATGCGGCCGCAGCTATTGCCGCTGCTGGCATTCCGGTTTTTGCGATCAAGGGCGAAAGCCTGACAGAATACTGGGAATACACCGACAAAATCTTCCAGTGGACCGATGGCGAGCCATCCAACATGATCCTGGACGATGGCGGCGATGCCACCATGTACATCCTGCTCGGAGCACGCGCAGAAGCTGGAGAAGACGTTCTGTCCAACCCGGGCTCTGAAGAAGAAGAAATTCTGGTTGCACAGATCAAGAAGCGCCTCAAGGCATCGCCAGGCTGGTTCACCAAGCAGCGCGACGCAATCAAGGGCGTGACCGAAGAGACCACCACAGGTGTTCACCGCCTGTACGACCTGGCTAAAAAGGGTCTTCTCCCCTTCCCGGCGATCAACGTCAACGACAGCGTTACCAAGTCGAAGTTCGACAATAAGTACGGCTGCAAGGAATCGCTGGTTGATGGTATTCGCCGCGCTACCGACGTAATGATGGCTGGTAAGGTTGCTGTCGTTTGCGGTTACGGCGACGTTGGCAAGGGTTCGGCTGCTTCGCTTCAGGGCGCTGGCGCCCGCGTCAAGGTTACCGAAATCGACCCTATCTGCGCTTTGCAGGCCGCTATGGACGGTTTTGAAGTTGTCCGTCTAGAAGACGTTGTTTCTTCGGCTGACATCTTCATCACCACAACTGGCAACAAGGACGTTATCCGCATCGAGCATATGCGCGAGATGAAGGATATGGCAATTGTTGGCAACATCGGCCACTTCGACAACGAAATCCAGGTTGCTGCACTGAAGAACCTGAAGTGGACCAACATCAAGCCACAGGTCGACATGATCGAGTTTGCCAAGGGCAACCGCATGATCCTTCTGTCGGAAGGTCGTCTGCTGAACCTGGGTAATGCCACAGGTCACCCATCCTTCGTGATGTCGGCGTCCTTCACCAACCAGGTGTTGGGCCAGATCGAGCTGTACACCAAGCCAGGCGAATACAAAAACGACGTCTATGTGCTGCCGAAGCACCTCGATGAAAAGGTTGCCCGCCTTCACCTCGAGAAGCTTGGCGTGAAGCTTACAGAACTTTCTGACGTTCAGGCCGACTATATCGGTGTATCAAAAGTGGGCCCATTCAAGGCTGAGCACTACAGATATTAACCATATCAAAATTATCCACAATATATAGTGATGGCCTGCTTGACAAAGCGGGCCATTTCTTTTTTGGCCCAGTCCCTTCCCGCAGATTCCCTAAGGCAGTATTGTTTAAGCTCTTGATTCGTGAGGCTTCCGATCGGACGTCACGCGGAAATGGGATGTCTTGTCGATGAGCGGCACAACGGACGGAGACAGACCGGAAATGTCGGTAGAGATAAAAAACTCGCTTCAGCGGGTACAAAAAAACGTGGGCGAAATAAGCCCCCCACCAAAATCCGGCGTGCATGTGCGGTTCTATCGCACTGCTCGTAACCGGGTTTCTGTTTTCGGTGGTCGCTTTGTTGCATTCCTATCCAGCACAACGCTGGCAGGTGTTGCGCAGGCACAGGAAGCAAACATAATTAGCAGCGGAGAGCGGCTGTTCTCCTCCAGCGAGACCATCGGCTTCTCGCTGGTGATTGGCGTTTTGGCAGCAAGTCTGCTGTCGGTTGTGTGGCTGGTGCGTCAGCGCGGCAACATCGAGGCGGAAAGCCGCGATTACCGCACAGCACTTGCCGATGCCAACCAGAAGATTGATACCTATCAGGCACTGATTTCAGACAAAAGTCGCCGGATTGTGGTTTGGGAAAATACCGGCAAGCGCCCTGATTTTATCGGGCAACTTCCTATTGAGACCGGCGCTCCGCAAAATGATGCCGATTTTTTGGCGTTTGGCCGCTGGTTGAAATCCGGCTCGGCCAGCCAGCTTGAAAAGGCAATCGAAAAGCTGCGCAGCCATGCGCAGAGTTTTGACCTGACCATTGAGACCCACCGCGATGAAGTTATCGAGGTTCAGGGTCGCGTTTCCGGTGGCAAGGCATTTGCCCGTTTCATAGCACTCAGCAATCTGCGCGCCGAACTGGCGGAACTGCGGATCGAGCGCGAAAGACTGCTGTCTTCCATCAATGCTTTTGAAGAACTGCTCGACGCGCTGGAACAGCCTGTCTGGCGTCGCAACAGCGAGGGTCAATTGCTTTGGGTTAACCACGCCTATGGCAAGTCAGTCGATTCCAGCAATGCCGCCGATGCCGTCAAGGAACAACGTGAACTTCTGACCACCGTGACACGCCAGAAGATCCGCGCCGTCACCACGCCAGAATCGCCGTTCTCCGACCGCATTTCCACCGTCGTTAACGGCAACCGCACCTTCTTTGACGTGGTCGATGTCAAGACACCCGGCGGATCTGCCGGTATCGCGATTGATACATCGCAGGCTGAAGCTATTCGTGAAGAGCTGAAACGTACGCTGAAAAGCCATGCCGAAACGCTCGATCATCTGGCAACGCCGGTGGCGATTTTCGACGGCCAGCAACGACTTCAGTTCTACAATCAGGCATTTGCGCGTCTCTGGGAACTGGATATCGTTTTCCTTGAAGGCCATCCTGACAATTCCGAACTGTTTGACCGTTTGCGACTAGCAGGCAAGCTGCCGGAAGAACTGAACTGGAAGAGCTGGAAAGAATCTGCCCTCTCGGTTTATCGTTCGCTGGATACACAGACTGATCTCTGGCACCTGCCAAACGGCCAGACGTTACGCGTTATCGCGACGGCGCATCCGCAGGGCGGCGCGACTTGGGTGTTTGAAAACCTTACTGAACAGGTAGACCTGCAGACCCGTTACAATACGTTGGTCAAGGTACAGGGTGAAACCATCGACCATCTGGCCGAAGGTGTTGCGGTGTTTGGTGCGGATGGACGTATCCGTTTATGCAACCCGGCATTCCGTGCGCTATGGGGCGTTACTGCCGAGCAGGCAGAACCGGGCACTCACATCAAGGCCATCGAAAAGGCTTGCTCTGCATCCTATGAAAAGCCGGATGGATGGCGGGAATTCAGCCAGTTCATCACCAGCTTTGATGATGAACGACGCTCCAAACAGGGTACGCTGGAACTGCTTTCCGGGCTGGTGCTCGATTACGCAATCATTCCATTGCCAGACGCACAGACCATGTTGACCTTCGTCAACATGACTGACAGCGTCAGAGCAGAGCGGGCTTTGAAAGAAAAGAACGACGCGCTGTTGAAAGCTGATGAACTCAAGAACGATTTCGTCCAGCACGTCTCCTACGAACTTCGTTCGCCGCTGACCAATATTATTGGCTTTACCGATCTTCTCAAGACGCCGGGCATCGGCACGCTGAATGATCGGCAGGGTGAATATATCGATCATATATCGACATCGTCCTCCGTGCTGTTGACCATCGTGAACGACATTCTCGATCTCGCGACCGTGGACGCCGGTATCATGCAGCTGCAATACAGCGAAAATGATCTTAATTCTTTGCTGGACGATGTGGCTGAACAGATCACCGACAAGCTGCATGAAAGCAATGTCGAGCTGGAAATTGCTGCACCGGTGAAGCTTGGTACATTGGTTGCCGATCATCAGCGGCTGAAGCAGATCCTGATCAAGCTTCTGACCAATGCAGCCAACTTTGCCCCGGAAGGTTCGACAATCCTGCTGAGCTGCAACCGCAATGGCAGCGATTTTGTCTTTTCGGTTTCCGACAAGGGGCCTGGCATTCCAGAAGACGTTCTGAAGACCGTGTTTGATCGTTTCTCAAGCCGTGGCAATGGCGGTCGCCGCAGTGGTGCCGGTCTAGGTCTCTCGATCGTTGAAAGCTTTGTCAGCCTGCATAAGGGTGAAGTGCATATCGACAGCAAGCCGGGCGAAGGCACGGTCGTGACCTGCCGTATCCCGTCTTACATCAACCCGCACTCTATCGCTGCAGAGTGAGCAAACCCGTGTCCGCGACCATGCATATCCAACTGGCAGGAGAAGCGGACACGATGCGGCTGGGCGAGCAACTTGCCCTGACCTTGAAACCCGGCGATTGTATTGCTCTGGTCGGAGATCTCGGAGCCGGTAAGTCGACGTTGGCGCGGGCATTCATCCGCGCCATGGCTGACGACGACGAGCTTGAAGTTCCAAGCCCGACCTTCACCATCGTACAAAGCTACAATCTGCGCATACCTGTCCACCATCTCGACCTTTACCGCCTGTCGGACGTCAGTGAACTGGATGAACTCGGGCTGGATGAAATGCTGAAAGACGGCATTTGCCTTATAGAGTGGCCGGATATTGCAGCACAGGATTTACCGCGCGACAGCCTGCTTACGTTGCAGCTGGAGCATTCCGGCACCGGGCGTACTGCGCAACTGGAAGGCCCAACCCGCATTCTCGACCGTCTGCAACGCGTTTTCGATATCGCGGAATTTCTCGGAAAAGCTGGTTATGGAACGGCGAAACGCCGTTTTCTGACAGGTGACGCATCAACTCGTGCCTATGAAACCATTCTGCCGCAGGACGGACCTAACCTCATCCTGATGGACTGGCCGACACCGCCCAAAGGCGCTGTTATCCAGGACGGCAAGACTTATGCGGAAATTGCCCATATTGCACAAACGCCACCGGCGTTTATCGCTATAGGCAATTATCTCTCCGGCAATGGATTGTCGGCACCGGCCATTTACGCTGCCGATATCGGCAAGGGGCTGCTGCTACTGGAAGATCTCGGTCGCGAAGGGGTTCTCGATGAAGCGGGCAACCCGATAGCGGAACGTTATCTGGAAAGCGTAACCTGTCTTGCCCGCCTACATGCGTTGAAAACACCCGACATTTTGCCGGTTGATGACAGCGAAACCTATTCAATACCCGGATTCGATCGCGCCGCCATGAAAGTGGAAGTGTCGCTTTTGATCGACTGGTATCTGCCGTGGAAACGTGGGTCTGCCGCATCCCAGGATGAGCGTGACGAATATTTTGCAATCTGGGACGATCTGATCGACCAGCTTGCCGACAGCGAGACAAACTTGCTGCTACGCGATTTTCATTCTCCAAACATTATCTGGCGTAATGACAGAACCGGTGCGGGCAAGGTCGGTATCATTGATTTTCAGGACGCGATGATCGGGCCAACCGCCTATGACGTAGCGTCGTTAGTGCAAGATGCACGTGTGACCATACGTCCTGATCTGTCAGACGCGCTTCTCGAACGTTACCTTGTGTTGCGCCGTCAGCAGGACGCGACGTTTGATGAAACGAAGTTCCACGACACCTTTGCTATTATGGCGACACAGCGTAATTGTAAGCTCGCCGGTATATGGGTACGTTTGATGCAACGGGATGGCAAACCGGGATATATGCGCCACATGCCGCGCACGATGGAGTATCTTAAAGCCGTATTAAAAAATGATCGGCTTTCCCCCTTGCGGGACTGGTTAATCAAGGCTGATATCGGCATTCTCTAAAGCATCCTACCGAAAACGGTGGAGTGGTCTGCGGATCATCTCATGCTTGAACAAATGACGTCTCAAACCGAACAGGCAACATGACAATTCGCAATGCAATGGTTCTGGCAGCAGGTCTTGGCACCCGGTTGCGTCCTATCACTGACACCACCCCCAAACCACTGGTGGCGATCGGTGGTAAACCGATGATCGATTATGCCCTGGACGCCCTGACACAGGCTGGCATCGATACCATTGCCATCAATGTGCATCACCATGCCGGGCAAATGGAACAGCATCTGGCACACTATGATCGTGCAAATATCCTGATTTCGGATGAACGCGACAGGTTGATGGATTCGGGTGGTGGATTGGCCAAAGGATTGAAATTGTTGCCAGCTGGCCCGGTCATGGTGATGAACGCCGATCTATTCTGGCTCGAACGCCCTGACCTCGAACAGACGGCGCTCGAAAAATTAGCCGGATTCTTTGACAGCAGTCGGATGGATATGGCCATGCTTTGCGTCACGCTGGAGCATACAACGGGCCACAATGGCAAAAAGGACTTTAACCTCAACGACGACGGTCGACTGGCACGTTACCGTGATGGAGATGACAATCCTGTCGTCTACGCGGGCGCCATCGCCATGGATTCGCGGTTGCTTGCCGATGCGCCTGACGAACCCTTTAATCTGAATATCTATTTCGACCGGGCGATCGCAGCAGGCCGCCTGTTTGGCACCATGCTGGACGGTGAATGGATAACGGTTGGTACGCCAGATGCTATTGAAGCTGCAGAAACGACGATCCGCCGTTTTAACCGCGAGGTTGCGGCATGAGCGGTTCCGCTCACCATCAGCGCATCGTTACCATCGCCGCTGGTAGCCCGTTTCTGAAGACGCTTGCGGAAACCCTGTGCAATGGCCAACTGACGCCGGATTACCGTTACGATCCAACCGATCCCCTGTCGCTGGCACGGGTGACGATTTACGTGCCAACCCGCCGTTCGGCCCGTAACCTGCGCTCCGAATTTGTGGATCTTCTCGGCGGTAAATCAGCCATTCTTCCGGTTATTCGCCCACTGGGTGAAACGGATGACGATAGCGGCTTTTTTGATGCCGAAACACCTGCGCTTCTTGATCTTGCTCCACCAATTTCAGGCACGGCAAGACTTCTGGAACTGGCTCGTTTGATCCTAGCCTGGCGAAACAGCCTGCCTGATGCTATCCGCGCCGTGCATTCCGATTCGCCACTTGTCGCACCCGCCAGCCCTGCCGATGCCATTTGGCTTGCCCGGTCACTGGCCGAGGTGATTGATGCCATGGACACCGAGGAACTGGATTGGGAACGGCTGGGCGAACTGGACACCAGCGAACATGCGCAGTGGTGGCAGCTGACAGCCGACTTTCTCAGAATTGCCAGTCAGTTCTGGCCAGCCCGGCTGAACGAGCTAAACCGTTCTTCGTCTGGACGGCACATGAATTCAGTTCTGCGTGCCGAAGCACACCGCCTTTCAAAACTTACCGATAGCGGCCCGGTTATTGTTGCCGGTTCCACAGGCTCTATTCCGGCAGCGGCTGATCTGATCGTGTCCGTGTCCCGACTGCCGCAAGGTGTTGTCGTACTTCCGGGTCTTGACACCACCATGCCCGAAGAGAACTGGCAGGCGATTGCCACCGAACCGGACGATCCTTCCAGCCGTACACATCCACAATATGGATTGTTTGTTCTGTTGCAAAAGCTTGGCGTGCTGCGTCGTGACGTGGAAGCCCTTTCAACGCCAACGCCAGCACTTCAGAAACGGGCTGCCGTGTTTTCTGCCGCCATGGCACCTGCGCAGGTCACCGACGACTGGGGTCGTTGGCGGGATGAAAATCCTCACTCAATTTTCGAAGAGGCGTTTGAAAACGCCTGTCTTATTGAAACGGCAAATGAACGCGAAGAAGCCACGGCAATTGCGATCGCGTTACGTCTCGCGCTGGAAAAACCCGGTCGCCAAGGCGGTCAGTCTCAGGCAGCACTCATTACCCCCGACCGCGCACTTGCCCGTAGGGTGGCAACCGAACTTGCGCGATTTGGCATTGAAGCGGACGATTCCGCCGGTACCCCACTGACAGCGACACCACAATCAACCATCCTGCAGTTGGCACTGGAGGCCATTTTGCGGCCGGGTGATCCTGTCGCGATAGTCTCGCTTCTCAAACATCCACTTGCACGGTTCGGTGCGACGGTTGAAGAACACGATCGGGGCATGACCGGCCTGGAGCTTCTGGCTTTGCGTGGCGGTACCGAGGAAGTCGACATTGCCACAATCAGCGGCCTGCTTGCCGATCAGCTTCTGCAGCACAGCACAGACCGCCATCCGCCGAAATGGCGCAGCGCCTTGCCGGAGGAGATTACGACAGAAGCAGCGCTGCTGGCAGAAAAAATCCTGCCAGCCATAGAACCGCTGACCTCTACCTTCCTGTCCGAAGGCAAAAATGGCAGGCCGCGGACGGATCGTCTGCCCCTGTCACAATGGGCGGAAAGAACGGGCCGCGTGCTGGAAGCGATCTGCGTTGATGATAACGGAGATTTGGCGGCCCTGTGGTCTGGCGAGGCCGGTGACAAACTTGCTAACCTGTTGGGCGAGTTGATGGAAAGCGGCGACATTCTGGATGCTGACGGTCCGCAATGGATTGATATTGTCATGGCGCTGGTGGCGGGAGAATCGACCAAGCCGCGCGCCATGAGCCATCCTCGCGTGTTTATTTTCGGTGCACTGGAAGCCCGTTTGCAGACCATGGATACAATGATCCTTGGCGGCCTGAATGAGGGTGTCTGGCCAGGCCAGACCACCAACAATCCCTTCCTGTCACGCAGTATGAAAACCGCCATTGGGCTGGAACCACCGGAGCGCCGTATTGGTCAGTTAGCGCATGATTTCGACATGGCCAATGGAACACGCGACATATTCTATACCCGCTCGCTGCGGCAAGGCTCGGCACCATCTGTGGCTTCCCGCTGGCTGCAGCGCCTGCTGGCGCTGGGTGGGCCTAATTTCGCAAAACAACTGAAAAAGCGTGGCGAACCCTACCGGCAATGGGCAGCCATGCTGGATAGCGGACTGTCGCAAGATCCGGCCAGACGCCCTTCACCGATTGCGCCGGCCGAACTGCAACCGAAAAGCTATTCTTTCAGTGAAGTGGGCAAACTACGACGTGACCCCTACTCCATTTACGCACGCCGTATTCTGAGACTTGATCCGGTCGATGAGTTTAACCGAGATCCCGGCGCCGCTGATCGCGGAACGTTGTACCACCGCATTATCGAGCGCTATACAGCTGCCGAACATGTTCCTGGCACACCGGCTTCATATGAGGCCATGCACCAGATTCTAAACGCATGTTTTGATGCGGAAAATCTACCTGCACATATTGATGTCGTGTGGCGGCAGCGGTTTGCAGCCGTCGCCAACTCTTTCATCGAATGGGAAAAGGCACGCCATCATGACATCCGGCGTACTTTCACCGAGGTTCCCGCAGGTATGGAAATGCCATTTGCCGGTATTCGCCTAACCGGCATCGCCGACCGGATCGATCTGAAAAAAAATGGTTTGGCCGACATCGTCGACTACAAGACCGGACTGTCGCCTTCCGTACAACAGGCACGCGCCCTGCTTGACCCGCAATTGGCGCTGGAAGCCGCTGCACTGCGAGGCGGTGCGTTTCGCAATGTTGGCAATCAGGAGCCGGAAAACCTCGTTTACGTGCGCCTGAGACCCGGCGAACGTTTCCTTTCCGAACAGGTCAACAACGAACACTCGACCCGCTCTACCAAAAAGCAGCCGAAGTCGGCACTGGAACTTGCCATCGAATCGGTTGAGCAGCTTGAAAAATTCGTAGGACTTCTGCAACGCGGCGAACGTGGTTTCGCCTCACGCCTCATTCCCGAGCAGCAGCAGACCTATGGCGGCGAATACGACCATCTGGCCCGGGTTTCCGAGTGGTCTACCGCAGAGGCGGGAGACGGCGATGGCGAGTGACACCATGCATTACGAGACAGACATCGATAACCCGGCCAATGACGATCCGAAAAGCTGGATCGACTGGACAGTCAGCCAGCAGACACGTGCATCGGATCCCCTCGGTTCGGCGTGGGTGTCTGCAAATGCCGGTTCCGGTAAAACCCACGTTCTGACACAACGTGTTATACGCCTGCTATTGGCTGGCTGCCGCCCATCGGCGATCCTTTGTCTGACTTATACAAAGGCAGCGGCGTCTGAAATGTCGAGCCGTGTGTTTGACCGGCTGGCGGAATGGGCAACGCTGCCGGATGAGGATCTGGCGCGCCGCATCGCGACAATTGAAGGAAAGCAGCCAGATCGGTTGAAGCTTGCCGAGGCAAGACGGTTGTTTGCACGCGCCCTGGAGACACCGGGCGGTCTTAAAATCCAGACCATTCACGCCTTTTGCGAAGCGCTTCTGCACCAATTTCCGCTGGAAGCAAATGTCGCCGGACACTTCTCGGTGCTTGACGATCGTGCCGCCTCTACGCTTCTTGCAGAGGCGCGACGGACATTGTTGACGAGTGTTTCCAGTGATCGCGACAGCGGGCTTTCACAGGCTTTGGCTTACGTTCTGGATATTGGTGATGAGACCGGGCTGGAAAGTCTGTTGAGCGCCATTGTCGCCAGCCGCAACCCTATTCACGCCTTTCTGGCACTGGCCCGCAAAAGCGGTGGCGTCGATACGGCACTGCGACGTGAGTTTGCCATTCCTGACGACATGAGCGAACAGGATGCCGCGAGCGCGTACTGGCCCCTGCCTTATCTCAGTGGTGCATTGCTGGACGCGTATCTGACGCTTGCCGACGAGGTTGGCGGTGCGCGTGCCGAAGTGGTTGCCTATCAGCTGCGGCTGGCGATCAAGGAAAGCGACCCCGTCAAACGAATGGATTTCGTCGAGGCGGCCATTCTGACCGAAAAAGGCACGCCAAAAACCGATGCCTTCTTGTTCAACAAGGCGATGTCGAAAGCAGCACCGGAACTGGGTGACGCTTTTGCCGCGGCAAAGGACCATGTGGCGGCCTGCCGCAATACGTACCGCACCCTGCGCATGCTATCTGCAACCCGCGCTGCACTTGTGTTGGCAGAAAGGCTGATTGCCGAATTTGAGGATCTGAAGAAGCAACGTAGCCAGTTGGACTTTGAAGATCTGATCGAACGTGCTGCAACACTTCTCAACCGCGATACAGCCGGCGCCTGGGTTCACTACAAGCTGGACCAGGGCATTGACCACATTCTGGTCGATGAGGCGCAGGACACCAGCCCGGTGCAGTGGTCCATCATCCAGTCTCTGGCAGCCGATTTTTTCAACGGTCGCACGGCGCGTGAAACACGCCGCACAATGTTTGCGGTGGGCGATGAA
This sequence comes from Agrobacterium sp. AGB01, assembly GCF_014851585.1. Taxonomy (GTDB): domain Bacteria; phylum Pseudomonadota; class Alphaproteobacteria; order Rhizobiales; family Rhizobiaceae; genus Agrobacterium. Next base: position 340,483 of record NZ_JACVAB010000006.1, on the reverse strand, counting down.
AAACAATCGATCTATTCCTTCCAGGGAGCCCGGCCCGAGCGATTTGCGCAGGAGCGCCGCGACACACATCGACGCGTGACCGCGGTGGAGCAGATATTCCATCCGGTGCGCCTACCCCTTTCCTTCCGCTCCACCGAAGACGTGTTGTCGGCTGTCGATCAGGTGTTTTCCAATGAGGAAAATGCCAAAGGCCTGAGCTTTACGGGGGAGCCGGTGGAACATCGCTCCAACCGCATAGGACAGGCTGGTACTGTCGAAGTGTGGGAGATGATTGCCGCCGAGCAAGCCGACACCGAAGACGATTGGACGGCACCGTTCGATTCGCTGCCAGAAAGTGCACCGCCTGCAGTTCTAGCCCGTCGAATTGCCGCGCGGATCGGTGAGATGATTGGCAATCAGACCATCACTGAGAAAGGCGTGACCCGGCCGATTGAAGCGGGTGACATTCTCGTTCTGGTCCGCAAACGCCACGCCTTCGTTAACGCACTGACCCGCGAACTGAAAAAACGACGCGACATTCCTGTTGCCGGTGCCGACCGCCTACGGCTGACCGACCACATTGCCATTCAGGATCTACTGGCGCTGGGGCGTTTTGTGCTTTTGCCGCAGGATGACCTTTCACTGTCTGCACTTCTGAAAAGCCCGCTGTTCAACCTGTCGGAAGACGATATTTTTACCTTAGCAGCCAAGCGTGAGGACAATGAAAGCGTTTGGCAGCACCTGCAGCGGTTATGCAGTGGTGAAAGCCGCTCGCCGTATCAAGCAGCAATGGAACGTCTGCAGGGCTTTATAACGCTTTCCAAAACCGCAACGGTGCATGACTTCTTTGCCGCCATTCTTGCGCTCTATGAAGGACGCAGACTGTTCCTTGCGCGGCTTGGCAATGAGGCAAGTGACGTTCTGGACGAGTTTCTGTCGTTTGCACTCGACCATGAACGGGCCGGCCTTCCGGGTCTGCAATCTTTTATCTCCGTGCTGGAAACCGATTCACCGGAAGTCAAACGTGAGCAGGACAAGGAGCGTAATGAAGTACGCATCATGACCGTGCACGCGTCAAAAGGTCTGGAGGCACCAGTCGTTTTTCTGGTGGATGGCGCATCAAAGGCTTTCAACCACAGTCATCTGCCGAAACTTCGTTTCATCGAAGCCCCTGAAAACTCCTTCCCGGTCTGGCTACCCGGCAAAGGTTTCAGCAATACGCTGACCGAAGCCGACGAAGCGCGGCTGAAAATGTCGGCGGAAGAGGAATATCGTCGCTTGCTGTATGTGGCGATGACCCGCGCTGCCGATCATTTGATTGTCTGCGGATATCGCGGGCCGAAAGAAAATCCGGATTGCTGGCATGCAATGATTTCAGCAAGCCTTGCTTCGGATGAAACACGCTGCCAGTCCGTCACGCTGAAAAGCGGTGCCGAGGAATGGGGTGGTCTTTTATGGCGGGCAACCCTAGTCGGCGCATCTGCTGAAATAAAAGACACGCCAGGGGTTCAACATCATGACAGTCCCGTGCTGCCGGCAGCACTTGGCGAGCCGTTGCCACCACAGATCTATCTGCCGCGACCTCTCAGCCCCTCCGGTGCCGGTACAATCATCGATGATGGTGCGGATGATCTGATCGTTACATCGCGATTGTTTGCGACGGAAAAGACGTCGTCTTCGGGCATAGCACTTCAACGTGGGCGTTTGATCCACCGTATGATGCAGATGCTGCCGGATTTTGCGGAAGAGGAACGCCGTGATGCTGCCTTGCGTTATGTGGAGCGTGCCGCCCGCTTCTGGCCCCAGCGGGAACGCGACAGTCTGATTGAGACCACGCTTTCTGTCTTTGCCAATCCGGAGTTGAAAGCTGCTTTCTCAGCCAATAGCCGGGCGGAAGTCTCTATCATGGGAACGCTCACCCTTGGCAGAACCGACTATGCAGTCTCCGGCCGTATCGACAGGTTGGCGGTGGATGGAGATCACGTTATCCTCATCGACTACAAGACCAACCGTGTTCCGCCAAAGGGCAATTTTGACACGCCTCATTCCCACAAGGCGCAGCTTGCCATTTATAAACGCATTCTTGAGCCGCTCTATCCAGGTAAAACCTTCATCTGCGCGTTGGTTTATACGGAAACGGGAAAGCTTGTTACGCTGGATGAGAAAGAACTCGCACTGGCCCTTGCCGCAATCAAGACAAAGTGAGATACCGGGAAAACCGCACACAGGGCATTGAAATTCCGCCCGCGCCGCATCACATGCTTGCCAACAAGCTTCACTGAAAGGAGAGCCGCGATGGCTACCGTTAAAGTCGATACCGCCAACTTCCAGTCGGAAGTTCTCGAATCCTCTGAACCTGTCGTTGTTGATTTTTGGGCGGAATGGTGCGGCCCGTGCAAAATGATTGCACCAAGCCTTGAAGAGATTTCCAATGAACTGGCTGGCAAGGTCAAGGTTGCCAAGCTGAACATCGATGAAAACCCCGAGCTTGCTGCTCAGTTCGGCGTTCGCTCTATCCCGACACTTGCCGTTTTCAAGGGTGGCGAAGTGGCTGACATCAAGGTAGGCGCTGCCCCCAAGAGCGCGCTCTCTGCGTGGATTGCTGGCGCAGCCTGATTTTTCCATCAGAATACAGATTAAAAGCCCGGTCATGCCGGGCTTTTTTTATCGCTGCTCGCGAGTGAGACTTTGCCATCTATGCCTGCCTGCCACTATGTTGATGACGATTGTAGTAATCATCATGGCACCCGAAAGCAGGAAAACCAGCTGCATGCCCTGCCCTATGGCCTCACCTGTGGCATCTGCTAAATTTTTGGTGCCGACACCGGCGCTGAAAACCGCTCCCATAATCGATGCACCGGTAATCAAACCGATATTGCGTGACAGGGTCAGGACACCAGATGCTGTACCACGCTGTTCTCTCGGCACATCTACCAAAGCTGCAGTGTTATTGGCCGCCTGGAACAATTGATATCCCGGCGTCAGCAGAATGACGGATGCAATATATCCAACCAGCCCAATCGTGTTAGGCAGAAAAGCCAGAAGAAAAGCGCCGACAGCCAACAAGATCAGCCCGAGGGACAACACTCTCCTGCATCCCCAGACATCAACAAGACGACCCGATGGTACACCGCTGATGATCGACAGGAGCGGCCCAATCGCCATGACAAAGCCGATCTGATTGATCTGCAACTCCAGCCTGAGGCCGAGATAAAATGGGCCGACAACCAGTGTCGTCATCATGACGGCGGTGACCAGAAGATTGATGACAAAACTGGCAACCAAGGCAGTGTTGAACACCGATCGCATGCTGGCAGCTGCTGTTTGTTTTCTCGCCGCGTCATCAGGCAGGATCACAACTGCCAGCAGCAAGGCGATTGCGGCGAAAGGGATTTGTAGCCAGAAAATACCCTGCCATCCCGCCACTGGGATTAAAAGGCCACCAAGCGAGGGGCCAAGAGCGGTACCAACAGCGGAAACGGTTCCGAGCAGTCCCATGGCCTGTCCAATACGCGATTGGCTTGCCATTTGGCGCATCATCGCCATAGAGAGCGTCAACAGAAAAGCTGCACCGATACCTTGAAGTGCTCGTGCAGCAATCAGCCACCAGAGATTTTGCGCGACTGCACTGGCAAATGAGGTAAGGCAAAATAAGCCAAGGCCGGTTTGTAACATCGGCTTTAAACCGAACCGGTCACCGAGCCTGCCAGCGATGACGACCGATACTGTCATGGCAGCAAGATATATGACCACGACCGCTTGCACTTCTGCAAACGGTGCCGAAAACGCTTCAGCCAGTGCTGGCAAGGCAATGTTGACAATGCTGGTGGCGAGTGATGCCAGCAACATCGATAATGAGAGGGTAAAAACTACCCCCTTCGTCATTCGCTGTTGTTCACTTACTTTCGTTTGCTGCATGTCTTTGCCTCTTGTTTGAATAACGAACGAGGAGCATGCTGCCACTTCAAGCCAACTTGAGGTCAAGTATGAAGTTTCTGGATATTGGCGAAGTTTCGGCGCGTAGCGGGTTCAAACCGTCGGCACTTCGATATTACGAAGAAGCCGGGTTGATCACCTCGGTGTCACGCAAAGGTTTGCGCCGACAGTTTCCGCCCGAGGTCCTGCTGCAACTCAAATTGATTGCGATGGCCAAGTCAGCAGGCTTCTCGCTGCAAGACATTGCCGGGATGTTTGGCCAGAATGGATTGCCGCAGATATCGCGCGATATTTTCCATCAAAAGGCGGATCAGATCGAAGCACAAATCCGCGAACTGACTGCGTTGCGTGACACATTGCGCCACGTCGCCGAGTGCCCTGCCCCGTCGCATATGCAATGCAAGTCATTTCGGCAGCTTCTTAATGGTGGTCTGACCGCAAAGCCTGCCTGAACGATGTCAGTCTGGAAGTGTGCCGTTGGCAGAAAGCGCGTTGCCAGCCAGATAGAGCGATCCACCAATCAGAATGCGTGGAGCCGGTGCGTCGAGCATCAGCCTGCCGTGAATCTCCTGCAGCGCTTCCTCGATTGACGAGGATGGCTCTGCCGTCAATCCGGCGTCAAAGGCAGCATGGGCCAGAACGACGGGATCAATTGCAGCATCGGTTCCGCCAATCGGCACGGTAAAGACATATTCGGCGATATCGGCAAATGCCTTGAAGTAGCCAACCGGATCCTTTGTGTTGATCATACCGGCGATGATGAACAGCGGGCGCGGTTGCTTTTCCTCGAAACCGGCCATTGCTTCGGCAATGACTTCACCGGCACCGGGATTATGCCCGCCATCGACCCATAATTCAGCACCCTTTGGCGCCAGTTGGAACAGTTTGCCATCCATCAGTCTTTGCAAACGACCCGGCCATTCCACTGACTGCATGGCTTTTTCCATCATGCGTTCACTGACTTCAAAGCCTGCAGCCTTGACGGCGCGAATGGCAGCAGCGGCATTGGCAAGTTGGTGGCGGCCCGGCAGGCGCGGCATCGGAAGATCGGACAGGCCAAATTCGTCCTGGTAGATCATACGGCCAAATTCCTCGTGGGCACCGTAATCCTGTCCGAAGACAGTGGTGGGACAGGACAGCCGCTCGGCCGTACCGACCAGAACCTCGAGAGCCGCATCAAACTGCTGATGGCCGATGACGACAGGAAAGCCCTTTTTCATAATACCGGCCTTTTCGGCCGCAATCAGTTCCACCCTGTCACCGAGATAGGGCTGGTGATCCAGCGAAATCGGCATGATGACGGAGACAGCCGGGCTGTTGATGACATTGGTGGCATCAAACCTGCCGCCAAGTCCCACTTCGATAATCGCAACGTCTGCCGGATGTTCCGAAAACAACAGGAACGTCACCGCCGTCAGAATTTCAAAAACTGTGATTTTTTGTCCGCCATTGGCATCAGCCACGCGGCGCAATGCGTCGGCAAATACGGCATCTTCCACGAAACGACCACGGCCACCGGAAACGCCGAGGCGGTACCGTTCGTGCCAGCGCACCAGATGCGGCGAGGTGTGGACATGAACAGAAAGACCGGCTGCTTCGAGAAGCGCGCGGCTGAACGCCGTGACAGAGCCTTTGCCATTAGTGCCGGCCACATGAATGACAGGCGGCAAGCGGCGATGTGGATTGCCGAGCTTCTCAAGAAGAGCGGTAATACGCTCCAGCGAAAGGTCAAAGCCCTTCGGATGAAGCTGCATCAGCTTTTCAATTTCCAGTTCGGCTTCACTCATGGGCAAGTGCGTCATGTCGTTCATTCGCCCCTCAGGCGTCTAAAGCGTGTGTCTAAAGGACAAAGCCTGTTCCGCACACATCCGGAAAATACAAATGCGCAGCCTGACGAAAATGCAGGCTGCGCATGGATCATGAAAAAGCGCAATCAGGCAGAAACGGCATCAACCACGGTAACCTGCTTTTTTTCAGGCGCCGCGATGTTCGATTTCGTCATGATCTTGAGAAGGTTTGCCAGCGTATCGGGAATCTCATGGCGATCCACCACCATGTCGACCATGCCGTGATCCAGCAGGTATTCCGCCGTCTGGAAGCCTTCCGGCAGCTTTTCACGAATTGTCTGCTCGATAACGCGCTTGCCGGCAAAGCAGATTTCGGCACCTGGCTCGGCAATGTGAACATCGCCCAGCATTGCATAAGACGCGGTCACACCACCCGTGGTCGGGTTAGTGAGCACGACAATATACGGCATGCCTGCTTCTTTGAGCATGTTGACGGCAACAGTGGTGCGCGGCAGCTGCATGAGAGACAGAATGCCCTCCTGCATACGAGCGCCACCGGAAGCCGGGAACATCACGAGCGGGCACCGTTCGGAAATGGCGCGCTCAAATGCCTTGACGATGGCCTCACCGGCCGCAATACCCAGCGAACCGCCCATGAACTGGAATTCATGCACGACGGCCACAATCTTCAGGCCCTTCAGCAAACCAACGCCGGCCAGAATGGTATCTTCCTGGTCGGTCTTGATGCGGCTGTCACGCAGGCGATCGGTGTATTTCTTTGAATCGCGGAACTTCAGCGGATCCTGCGCGACCTTTGGCTGCTGCAGTGCTTCGTAAACGCCGTCATCAAACAGATCAGCAAGTCGGGCCTTGCCCGGCATCTTCATATGATAGCCGGAAGCAGGAATAACCCACTTGTTGTCTTCCAGATCCTTATGGAAAACCATCTCGCCCGTTTCTGGGCACTTGATCCAGAGGTTCTCCGGCACATCGCGGCGACCCAGCATGGAATTGATGCGCGGCCGAACGTAATTGGTGATCCAGTTCACTTGAAAACTCCTGACTTTTTCTGCTGTCCGTACCGAATACTACTCGGCAGCAGCAAGGCGTGATGCTCTGACGCCCGTGGAAAGTCCCTTTACCAGTGTCGTGACGGCATGAACAGTGTCCGCTGACGCCTTACCGTCCTTTGTCAGACTTCCGGCAATCTGCGCGACAATCGCAGTACCGACCACCACACCATCGGCAACTGCGCCTATGGCCTTGGCATGTTCGGCTGTCTTGACACCGAAACCGACACAAACCGGCAGGTTCGTGTGCGCCTTGATACGCCCGACGGCACCGGAGATCAACGATGGATCCGGCAGCGCCGAACCGGTGATACCGTTCATCGAAACGTAGTAAACAAAACCGGACGTGTTGTTGAGAACCGCAGGCAGACGCTTCTCATCCGTGGTCGGTGTTGCGAGACGAATGAAATTGAGACCTTTCTGCAATGCTGGAATGCAGAGTTCGTCATCCATTTCGGGTGGAAGATCAACAATGATCAAGCCGTCGATACCGGAGGCCAAGGCATCATCGATGAACTTTTCGACCCCATAGATGTAGATAGGGTTATAGTAGCCCATCAGGACAATTGGGGTATCGTTATCAACTTTGCGGAATTCACGGGCCAGATCAATCGTGGTTTTCAGCGACTGGCCGTTCTTCAGCGCGCGCTGACCAGCCAACTGAATGGCCGGACCGTCAGCCATTGGATCAGAAAACGGCATGCCGAGTTCGATCACGTCTGAACCGGCTTCCGGCAGTGCCTTCATGATGCCGAGCGATGTTTCGAAGTCAGGATCGCCACCCATGAAATATGTAATGAGCGCCGGGCGATTTTCTGCACGCAGATCCGCGAAACGTTTTTCCATACGAGCAGTCATGATTACGCACCCATTCCCAGAAGTTTCGCCACAGTGAAGATATCCTTGTCGCCGCGACCGGACAGATTCATGAGAATGATTTCGTCCTTGCCCATTGTCGGCGCGCGCTTGATAACTTCGGCCAGAGCATGGCTTGGCTCCAGTGCGGGAATGATGCCTTCAAGACGTGTTAGTGTCTGGAATGCTTCCAGAGCTTCATGGTCCATGATCGGAACGTATTCAACGCGACCAATATCGTTCAGCCAGGAATGCTCAGGCCCGATGCCCGGATAGTCGAGACCCGCAGACACGGAGTGACCTTCCTTGATCTGGCCATCCTCATCCTGAAGCAGATAGGTACGGTTGCCATGCAAAACACCGGGAGAACCGGCCGTGATGGATGCGCAGTGATCATCACCTGACAGACCCTTGCCGCCAGCCTCGACACCGACAATCTTCACACTTTCATCATCCAGGAACGGATGGAAAATACCGATAGCGTTGGAACCGCCGCCAACAGCTGCAATAACCATATCCGGCAGACGGCCTTCGGCCTCCATCATCTGCTGTTTGGCTTCTTCACCAATCACGGCCTGAAAGTCGCGCACCATCTCCGGATACGGATGAGGGCCAGCAGCGGTACCGATCAAGTAGTAGGTGTCGTCGACATTGGTAACCCAGTCGCGCAGCGCCTCATTCATGGCGTCCTTCAATGTGCCGTGGCCAGCCGTGACCGGCTTAACTTCAGCACCGAGGAGTTTCATGCGGAACACGTTTGGAGCCTGACGCTCAACATCTGTTGCACCCATGTAGACAACACAAGGCAGGCCAAACCGTGCGGCCACAGTGGCAGAAGCCACGCCGTGCTGGCCGGCACCGGTTTCAGCGATAATACGGGTCTTGCCCATGCGTTTGGCAAGCAGGATCTGGCCAAGGCAGTTGTTGATCTTGTGCGAACCAGTGTGGTTCAGCTCTTCGCGTTTGAAATAAATCTTAGCACCGCCAAGTTCCTCGGTCAGGCGTTCCGCGAAATAAAGCGGGCTCGGACGGCCGGTATAGTGAGCGCCGAGATGCTTCAATTCCGCCTGGAATTCAGGGTCGTTCTTGGCCTTGTCCCATTCCGCCTGAAGGTCGAGGATCAGAGGCATCAGGGTTTCGGCAACAAAGCGCCCCCCGTAAATGCCGAAGCGCCCATCCTGGTCGGGACCGGCACGAAACGAATTCGGTTTTGGCGTCTCGTTCACTTTCAAACTCCCTGCGGTTTGTTTCCGGCTGTCTCGATGGCATCAAAAAGCGCATCGATCAGTCCGAGATCCTTCACGCCCGGCGCACTTTCCACGCCCGACGATAAATCTATTCCCCTCGCCCCGGTGCGTGACAGCGCCTCTGCGACATTATCTTTATTCAATCCACCGGAAAGCATGTAATCGATATCTGCGTCAAGGCCAGCCAGCAACGACCAGTCAAAGCTTACACCATTGCCACCCGGCAGATCCGAACCCTTTGGAGGCTTGGCATCAAACAGGAAACGATCTGCTATTCCTATATAGGGTTCGACCCTGATAAGATCATCAGCTTCACGGATGGAAAGTGCCTTCATGACAGGCAATCCGTAGATCGCCTTGACATTCAAAACCCGCTCAGGGGTTTCTGTGCCATGAAGCTGCAGAATATCCGGCTTGAGAAGCGCGATGATCTCGTCCAGATCATCATTGTCGGCATTGACGGTAACAGCAACGATTTTTGCCCGTCCCCGCGCCGCATCCGCCAGTTTTCCAGCAATATCAGGCTCAATATTGCGGGGGCTTTTTTCAAAGAAAATGAAGCCAATATGGCTTGCACCACGGGCAACGGCTTTTTCCACCGCTTCCGAGGTCTTCAATCCGCATATCTTGATATCAGGTTTCATAGCCGCGACGTGACATGATTTTATCCAAGAGTCGAGCCAAAACGCGGCACCCCGATGAGAGAATATGTTTCACGTGAATCCAAGTTGTAGTGTTACCTGTTATACGCGCGACAAAATGGGCCAAATGATGGAGAAGATCCCGGCGCTGCGCCGGCATGACTGTCTGCGCAATGGCATCTAACTGAAATCCAATGCATGCAGCTGTGAACCATGTCGCTTCAGCCAGGCCTTAGATTCTTCCATATGTGGGCACAGGGCTTTGCACAGTGCCCAGAATTTTGGTCCGTGGTTCATTTCACGCAAATGCGCCACCTCATGGGCGGCTAGATAATCAATGACACTGTCCGGGGCCATGACGATACGCCATGAAAAACTGAGATTGCCTTCGTAGGAGCACGATCCCCAACGGCTGCGCGTATCTTTCATGGTCAGGGAGCGCACCGGCCGGCCCACGGTTTTTGCATGCATGGCCACCAGCCGCTCAAGATCAGCGCGGGCTTCCTTTTTAAGGTAGGCCGAAATGCGTCGACCCGTATGTTCGGGCAGGCCACTGACCCGCAATATCGCCTCCCCTTCCGGATTACGCAGAACCTGTGTTACCCCGCGCAACGTTCCCGTATGTTCGATACGGTGGGAAATGCCGCGAATGCTGATGGTACCGCCGTGGCGCAGATGTTGCTCCGGGCCAAGTTTTTCGAGCCTGTTTTTCAACCAACCGTGATGCCGATCAAGAAAATCATCAACCTCGCGATGGTGTAGACCATAGGGAATGGTGAGTTTCAGACCCTTTCCGCCTGGTTCGATACGCAGGGTAATACGGGTGGCGCGCAGGTTTTCCTTGATAACCAAAGGCAAGCTTCTGCCGGCCACTGCATGCATACGCTGAAGCGGGGCGTTGGATTTTGCTGGTGTTCGAGATTTTTTCAACAAGGAAAACATGCTGTTTCATAACCGATTCGAGGCCATTCACGCCAAGGAAAACTGCATCCTGTCAATCCTGCGGGTATCTCGCGGACTGTGAAACAAACAAAAGCCCGAAGATACCTTCGGGCTTCTGTGTAACTTCCAGCATGTCGTGCGATAAAAACATCGCAGAACGCACCGTCATTTCAGATCTTAGACGTCAGCGACGAAAGTCTGCTTCTGCGTGCCGAGGCCTTCGATGCCGAGCTCAACAATGTCACCTGCCTTGAGGAAGCGTGGTGGCTTCATGCCAAGGCCAACGCCTGGAGGTGTGCCGGTGGAGATAACATCGCCCGGGTGTAGCGACATGAACTGGCTGAGGTAGGAAACAACATTAGCGACGCCATAAACCATGGTCTTGCTGGAGCCGTTCTGTACAGTTTCGCCGTTGACCTTCAACCACATGCCAAGGTTCTGTGGATCAGTGATCTCTTCCTTCGTAACCAGCCACGGGCCGATCGGGCCGAAGGTGTCGCAGGACTTGCCCTTCGTCCACTGTCCCTGACGCTCCGTCTGGAACGCACGCTCGGATACGTCGTGGCTGACGCAGTAACCGGCAACGTAGTCCAGTGCGTCGGCTTCGGAAACGTATTTCGCTGTCTTGCCGATAACCACACCCAGCTCAACTTCCCAGTCGGTCTTTTCAGAGCCGCGTGGAATAACGACATTGTCGTTAGGACCAACGATAGCGGATGTTGCCTTCATGAAGATAACTGGCTCAGAAGGAACGGCTGCGCCGGTTTCAGCAGCGTGGTCCGAGAAGTTCAGGCCAATGCAGATGAATTTGCCGGTGCCAGCAACGCAGGCGCCAATACGGCTGTCATCGAGAACTGGCAGGCTGGACAGGTCCAGTGCAGCAATCTTTTTCAGGCCTTCAGGCGAAATCGCCTCGCCGCCAATATCCTTTACATGAGCGGAAAGATCACGGACCTTACCGTCGTTGTCAAGAATGGCTGGTTTTTCCTGCCCCGCTGGGCCAACACGCATCAATTTCATAGGGATCCTCCCGGTTGTCAGACAAGATAGATCATATATGAACGATCTATTTATCCTTGTCACCCCTTGACCGCATATGGACCTGAAAAATAGCATGCGGAATGCTGACATCTTTTTACCAATGAAAGGCGCAAAGATGACCAAAGCGAATTCCCGCCAATCTGAATATGCCGTTGATCCGTTGTTTTTGGAACGCTGGTCACCTCGAGCCTTCACCGGTGAGACAATGCCGGCGGATGATCTTCTGACTATTCTGGATGCAGCCCACTGGGCACCATCTGCTTCAAATTTCCAGCCATGGCGTTTCATCTACGCCCATAATGGCAGCGAACAGTGGCAGACACTGTTCGATTTGCTGATGGACGGTAACAAACGTTGGGTCGACAAAGCATCTGTGCTGCTGTTTGTCGTATCTCGCACCTACAATGTTTCACGCGAAGGCGAGAAGAAGCCATCGGCGACCCATTCCTTCGATGCTGGTGCTGCTTGGTTTTCAATGGCCATGCAGTCGCAGTTGCTCGGTTACCATGCCCATGGCATGGGTGGCATTTACCGTGACAAGGCAGTTGAGGCTTTGGATATTCCCGACGGGTATCAGGTTGAGGCAGCAGTTGCGATCGGCAAGATAGCCGACAAGGACACCCTGCCCGATGATCTGAGAGAACGTGAAGTGCCAAGCGGCAGGCTACCACTGGCAGACGTCGCCTTTGAAGGCAAATTTACCGGCAAGATTGATTAAGGGCGTTGAAGTTTTCGGCCGCGTGGCACCAACAGGCTGTCTTGCCGCAAAGACATCTTTAATTGACGCGACAGCACAAAATAAAAATCCCCGAGGTTCAGCTCGGGGATTAAAAGTTTCACGTGAATCCTCAACCATTCACCGTCTGGGACGGTGCCTGATCAGATATCGAGGTTGGCAACGCTCAAGGCGTTTTCCTGGATAAAGTCGCGGCGCGGCTCAACTTCATCGCCCATCAGGCGCGAGAACAAGCCATCCGCATCGGTCGCATCATTGACCTTGACCTGCAGCAGCGAGCGAACATTTGGATCCAGCGTGGTTTCCCAAAGCTGCTCGGCATTCATTTCGCCAAGACCTTTATAACGCTGCATGGACAGACCCTTTCGGCCCGATGCAAAGATCGCATCCAGCAATTCACGCGGGCCGGAAAGGGTGATGTTGCCTTCCTTGCGGGTCAGGACCGGTGGAACACGGTAGATGTCTGCCAAGCGAACGGACAACTGGTCAATGTAACGTGCATCAGCCGAACCGATCAGGTTCATATCGAGCCACGCTACTTCCTTGACGCCACGCACCATACGTTCGAAACGGAAACCGCCCTCGTCTGTCACGTGGCCACTCCAGCCGCGTTCGGTTTCTTCAGCAATCATATCCAGGCGTCGTGCCACTTCGGCGGCGATTTCTTCGCCACGGCTCTTGTCAGCAGCAAGCTCGACATTAAGCAGGCCAGCAATTGCCGCCTGCTCGACAACACCGCGGTTATAACGCGAATGAAGACCATCAATCAGCGAACGCAGCTTGGACGTGTCAACAATTATCTCACGCAAATCCTGGCCGGCGCGTACTTCGCCTGAACCCAATGTCAATGTCGCGTCTTCGAGACCCATGGTCACCAGATAATCTTCCAGCGCCTTTTCGTCCTTCAGATATTGCACAGACTTGCCACGCGTTACCTTATAAAGCGGCGGCTGCGCGATATAGAGATGACCGCGCTCAATCAGTTCCGGCATCTGACGGAAGAAGAATGTCAGCAGCAGTGTACGAATATGGGCCCCGTCCACGTCAGCATCGGTCATGATGATGATCTTGTGGTAGCGCAGTTTATCCGGATTAAACTCGTCCTTACCGATCGACGTACCGAGCGCGGTAATCAACGTACCGATTTCCTGGCTGGACAACATCTTGTCGAAGCGGGCGCGCTCTACGTTGAGGATTTTACCACGCAGCGGCAAAATGGCCTGCGATTCACGCGAACGCCCCTGCTTGGCGGAACCACCAGCCGAGTCACCCTCGACGAGGAAAAGTTCAGACTTGGCAGGGTCACGTTCAGAGCAGTCAGCAAGCTTGCCAGGTAGAGACGCGATATCCAGTGCGCCTTTACGGCGGGTAAGTTCGCGAGCCTTGCGTGCAGCTTCACGGGCAACAGCAGCTTCAACCACCTTGCCAACCAGAACCTTGGCTTCTGTCGGATGTTCTTCCAACCAGGTCGAAAGAGCTTCGTTGACCAAACCTTCAACAACCGGCCGCACTTCCGATGAAACCAGCTTGTCCTTGGTCTGCGACGAGAACTTTGGATCAGGAACCTTAACAGACAGAACTGCAGTCAGACCTTCACGGCAATCGTCACCGGTCAGGCTGACCTTTTCCTTCTTGGTGATACCCGACGTATCCGCATAGGAGGTGATCTGACGTGTCAGCGCACCACGGAAACCGGCCATATGCGTGCCGCCATCGCGCTGTGGAATGTTGTTGGTGAAGCAAAGAACATTTTCATGGTAGCTGTCGTTCCACCACATGGACACTTCAACAGTGATCCCGTCTTTTTCGCTTTTGATAAAGATCGGCTTGTCGACCAGAGATTTCTTGGAACGGTCAAGGTAGCGCACATAGGCTTCCAGACCGCCCTCATAAAGCATCTCTTCCTGCTTGATTTCCGGGCGACGCTTGTCGGTTAGCAGAATGCGCACACCCGAGTTAAGGAATGCGAGCTCCCGCAGACGGTGTTCAAGCGTGCCATAATCAAATTCGATATGGGTGAAGGTTTCGGTGCTTGGCTGGAAGGTAACTTCCGTGCCGGAACGACCTTCATAATCACCAATTACTTTTAGCGGCGCATCAGCCACGCCGTGGGTGAAAGCGATTTCATGCAGCTTACCATTGCGGCGGATACGCAGCTTAAGCCAAACGGACAGCGCGTTCACCACCGACACACCCACGCCGTGCAGACCACCAGATACCTTGTAGGAGTTCTGGTCGAACTTACCACCTGCGTGCAGCTGGGTCATGATAACTTCTGCGGCAGAGACCCCCTCACCGGTGTGAATGTCTGTTGGAATGCCACGGCCGTTGTCGGTCACAGTGACCGAGCCATCAGCATTGAGCGTAACAGTTACGATATCGGCGTGGCCGGCCAGCGCTTCGTCAATTGCGTTATCGACAACTTCGTACACCATGTGGTGCAGGCCGGAGCCATCATCGGTATCACCAATATACATGCCAGGGCGCTTGCGTACTGCATCGAGACCCTTGAGAACCTTGATCGAATCGGCGCCATATTCAGGGGTTGCGCCAACTTCGCCAGACGGTGTTTCGGTCATGAATTGTCTTTCCAAATTTGTCGGTGGCAGAAGGGGTCTCTGCGAATCACCAGATTCCTGACCCGCGACTATAGAAATTTTAGGGCAACATCCAAAGTCCGGGAACTGTTCTAACCCCCATAATTCAGGGGATAGAGGCATTTATCCGGTCGTCCGGCTGCGTTGCAGAACATCTGACAGTTCATTTAGCACGGATGATGGCAAATGGCGAATATCCTTCGCAAGCGCGTTGGCAAAGGCGGTGTATTCCGGTGGCATTCCTGCTGTGTCAATAACCACCCTTGGATCGGATACACCTGCCAGAGAAAACAGCTCCTCGGCCTCGTCCCAGATAATGTTGAAATAACCGGCAACCCGCTGGAGAAAATCGAAGCTGGGTTTGCCACGCTTTCCATGTTCCAGTGCCGAGAGATAGGCCGGCGATACACCGATGGCATAGGCCATCTGCTTTTGCGTCACACCCTTGCGTTCTCTCAAGAGCCGCACAGCTTCGGCAAAGGGTGTCATGATCGATCTCCCCTCGCCCGCGATAACCTGACATAAAGCGCGCCATCACCACCGTGATTACGCGAAGCATCCTCATAAGACGATATCAGGTAACGAAACTCCGGTTTGGAAAACCACATTGGCACTGCTCGTTTCAGGGCACCATCGCTGCCGAGCGACCTGCCTTTGCCGGTGATGACCAATACATGCCGCATACCCCGTTCATGGGCACGGATCAGAAAATCCAGCAGAATGGAATGCGCTTCGCTTTGGACCATGCCGTGCAAATCAATACGGCCTTCAAGTGGCAGATGGCCGCGGGTCAGTTTTCGTTTGACCGGTTTCTCAAGCGGATGGTGAATGCGACCAGCCTTAGCCTTAATACCGGGATCAAGCGGCACTTCCTCAACAATCATTTTCGGGAATTGCGCTTTGGGCTTCTCCGGTTCTGCTGCAACGGGCGCTGCTTCCGTTACATCTTCAAACTCGAGGTCTTCAAGACGACCGGACACAGGCCGGGTCGTTCTGGCGACCTTGCCCCACAAAATGCGTTCGTCCCGGTTCAGCTTTCGACCACCCTTCATGGCCGGTACCTTTGGGCGGCATGGTTGGGTAGCAGAATATAAAAATCAGCGTTGTTGCGGATCGTGCCTGCCTGCTCTCCGGCGAGATAACCGGAGCCCGTGAAAATATCACCGCGTGCCGGACCGATAATCGCCGAACCGGTATCAAGCGCCAGCATCAATCTGGCGAAAGGTTTTCCCTCGTCGAGATGTGTCAGCTCCGCAGCGTGAATAAAAAATGGGTAGCCAAATGTGTGAATGGAGCGATCGACAGCCAGCGAGCGGCCGGCGATCAGTGGAACCTTTGCAGCCGCCACCGGCCCCAGAGTTTCATCCGAAACATCCGCGACCTTGAAAAAGATATAAGAAGGATTGTGCCACAGCACTTCGTCCACCAAGGCAGGATTTTCGCCGAGCCATCTACGAATGGACTGCATGGAGACAGTGGCCGGATCGATGCAGCCACGATCGATCAACAACCGACCGATGCCTGAAAACGGATGACCAGCTTTTGCCGCATAGGTGATGCGGGTCACACTTCCATCGGGAAATTTCAGCCTTGCGGCACCCTGAACATGGGCAAAGAACACATCAACCTTCGATTTGGCCCAGGCAATTTCCAGGTTCCTACCCTGTAGGTAACCCTGATCAATCACTTTGCGTTCCGGATAGAAATCGACACCGTTGTCGCCAGAAAGTCCAAATGCATAGGATGCATCGATATGAGCTGGGCGATTTTGCGCGTCCAGATCAATCAAATCAGTGGGGCGATTGTAGAAGGGATATTTCCAGACATCGTCAGGGACGGCAGATACTTCGACTTCCGGTTCATAAAAACCGGTTACGAAACCTTGCTCTGTTTCCTGAGGAAGAATGGCAAATGGCGAACAGTGTTGTTCAAAAAACTCCCGGGCATCCGCTGCACTGGATGGCTGAAATGTTTCTGCCGCTTCAAGAAGCGGCAGCAAATCATGACTCGACAGTCCAAGGGAACCGGTACGATAGGGTTTTATGGAGCGCAGATGCCGAAGACAGGCCCGCATAGCATCCACCAGCTGGCGTGGGTCATCGCCACGCCAGCCAGGCAGATCCAAAAAATTCAGTTCTCGTAACGAGAAATTCTGGCCTTCGGCGCTCATTGTTCGGATTCTGTAGCAACCAGTTTCCAGTTTGGATCTTTTGACCGCACATCGCGGGCAAAGGTCCAGATATCATTAACCTCGGAAACACCCTCGGCATCGCCGTCTACCAGTTCACCATCCTTATTATAGGTGGCAGAAATCAGCTGGCTGGCTATGCGCACTGTGATCTGTTCTTCTTCATCACGAATGCTGGCCTGAAGAATATCCGCCTTTTCGATACCGACAAAAGTGGACTTCACCACTTCTCCCTGTGCCTCACGTTCCGTAATGGCTGAATTGAAACCATCATAAACTTCTCGTGACAACAGGTTTTTGAGGGTCTTACGATCGCCATCAGCAAAGGCCATGACGATCATTTCGTAGGCCATACGGGCACCGTTGAGGAATTCCTTAGGTCGGAAGGACGGATCACTCTTGAGAAGTTCACGAAGTGATTCGTTCAGTTCTGTGCCCGGTTTTGCAAAAGAATCGATTTCAGCAAAACGCTCATCCTCATCCCTTCCATCGCGCTTGGGCAGGGTAACAACCTTGCCGTCATCGCTACCGGGACCCCTCGCAGCGTCCTTTGCGCTATAGGGATCAAAGGGCGGTTTTTCATTTCCTGTGCGGCGACCAAGGACGCTGCGCAACTGAAGAAAAATCAGTACAGCCGCAACAAGAAAGAATAATGTTATGAAATCGCTTGAACCCATGTTTAGCCAAAACCACCATTTAAATCCACATCATGAAACATCATATAGTCTGAACTGTCACTCATTCAAATAGACAGATGCAATCGCCGGTATGGGCGTCATACCGTTGGCAACGAGATAACTCACACGCAAGGCGAGAATAATGCGTTTTCCACTCCTATCCTTCTTCGTCATACTGATGCCGATCTTGGAAATTGCTGGCTTCATTGTTGTGGGCAAGGCAATAGGTGTTTGGGCAACGCTGGCACTTGTCATTCTCAGCGCTTTCGCAGGTCTGATAATTTTGCGAGCGATAGGACTTGGCATGTTCCGCAAACTTTCGGCCAGCCGTCAAAGCGGCGTAGCGCCTGCCGAAGAGATCGTCCAGGGCGTTATGCTTGGCCTAGCCGGTGTCCTCCTGTTCCTACCCGGTTTCATTACCGATGTGATCGGTCTACTGCTGTTACTGCCTTTTGTCCGCAAAGCGATCTGGTCGAAATTCGCAGCCAATATTGTTGTGGCCAGCAATTTCAGCCAAAGTCGCCAGTGGAGTGGTGGTGCCCGAAGCCAGTCTTCGCGCCCTGATGTTGTTGATCTAGATGACACTGACTTTCACCGGCAAGACCCGAATGAAAACAGTCCTTGGCGAAAAGGACCTGATATCGACCATCTTGATGGACCCGGAAACAACGGTCCCCGTGGCTGAAGGCTTGTAAGCCCTGTTTTGAAATGATAGATGGCCAAACACATTCAATCCGCGAGGAAACAGCATGACCACCGAAAATGGCGCGCAGGGCGGAGCCAGCCCCTCCCTGAATATTCTGACCCAGTACATCAAGGATCTGTCGTTCGAAAATCCCGGCGCTCCCCGTTCCTTGCAGGCGCGTGAGGGTGCTCCCTCGATCAACATCAATGTCAACGTTAATGCGAACCCGATCACCGGTTCTGACTTCGACGTTGTTTTGACGCTGAACGCTGAAGCCAAGGATGGCGACAAGGTTCTGTTTGCTGCGGAACTGGTTTACGGCGGCGTTTTCCGCATCACTGGTTTCCCACAGGAACATATGCTGCCGGTTCTCTTCATCGAGTGCCCACGCCTTCTGTTCCCGTTTGCACGCCAGATCATTGCTGACGTGACGCGCAATGGTGGCTTCCCGCCACTGATGATCGACCCGATCGACTTTGCGCAGATGTTTGCACAGCGCGTTGCTGAAGAGCAGGCCCGCTCCAAGGTTCAGGTTACCAACTGATAGTTGGTTCGCTTGTATGAAACTAAAAAGCCCGCAGCGAATACCCCGCAGCGGGCTTTTTGTTTGTTTAAAGAAAAATCTTTCTCTTTTATCTGAGGTCTCGTCTCGGAGACCACCGACAACTGATTTAGTTGTAACGTCCCCAAATCGCTTTTTCGCCCATTGAGGCAACCAGCTTCGCATGCGCTTCGGCTTCAAGTTGGGACAGTCGTGATGGCAATGCGTGTGGTCGCGACAATGGTGCGTCAACATAGCTGTCATCGCTGACATCTATCTGCTCTGCCACTTTCTGCGCCGAGCCGAAACCAAGCGCTGTCTGGCGTCCGCCAATCATCTCGATATAAACTTCAGCCAGAAGTTCGGAGTCGAGGAGCGCGCCGTGTTTTTCGCGGCGAGAGTTATCTATGCCATAACGGCGGCAAAGAGCATCAAGAGAGTTTGGCCCCATCGGATGTTTGCGGCGGGCCATCGCCAACGTATCCAGCACCATATCAGGTGCCACAGGCTCTATTCCCAGACGCGCAAATTCCGCATTGATGAAACCCATATCGAAAGTCGCGTTGTGGGCAACCCACTTCGCGCCTTCAAAGAACTCCCGTATCTGGTCAACGACCTCCGGAAATTTTGGCTTATCAACCAAAGATTCGTCGGTAATGCCATGCACCGCCAAAGCGTCTGGGTGAACCTTGCGTCCCTGCGGATTGATATACAGATGAATTGTACGACCCGTAGGAAAGTGATTGATAAGCTCGATGCCACCAATTTCAATGATGCGATCATTCTTTGATTCAAGTCCGGTCGTTTCCGTATCGAAAATAATCTCACGCATCTGCATTATCCTTGTTCATCTGCCCACGCAGATTGTGAATGATCTCATCAACCTGTTGTCTGGCCGCATCCATACCGTTTCCGGTATTAATTATAAAATCCGCTTTCGCTCGTTTTACCGCATCCGGTGTCTGGCGTGACAGGATCATTGCAAATTTTTCTGCCGTCATGTCAGGGCGTTTCAAAACCCGTTCTTTCTGAATTTCAGGATCGCAACTGACGACAACTATCTTGTCGACCCTTTTGTCTGCTCCCGTTTCAAACAGCAAAGGTATATCGAGAATGACGATGTCGTGCCCCAAGGCTTTCTGGTTTGCCAGAAAGTCCTTTTCCATTTCGCGCACAAGCGGATGAACAATGCCTTCAAGCTTTTTAAAATTAGCCGGATTCCTCTTGAGTTCTTTCGACAGTTTTTGACGGTCGACTGTTCCATTTGACGTGACGCCAGGAAAGGCATCTTCAATGGTAGCAACTGCCTTGCCTGAATAGAGACTATGCACATTCCGATCAGAGTCATTAACCGGGATTCCAGCATCGGCAAACATGGCAGCTGTCGTCGACTTGCCCATGCCTATCGACCCGGTCAGCCCGATCACAATCATGCATATTTCTCCATGTCGGCGATGATCAGGGACCGCAAGGTTTCATCGACCTTGGGGCGAACCCCAAACCATTTCTCAAAACCAGGTGCTGCCTGATGCAGTAACATGCCAAGACCGTCAACAATCGCAAAACCCTGTCGCTCGGCAATTTTCAGGATCGGTGTTTTGAGCGGCACATACACGATGTCAGTTACCACTGCGTCGGTTGCCAATGGCGAGAAGTCGAAATCTGGTATTTCACTTCCATCCATTCCAAGCGAGGTGGTGTTCACAAAAAGCCCTGCACCCGACATGGTTTCCTGTAAAGCACTTATGGAGTGCGCATGCACTTTCTCACCAAAGCGATCTGAAAGTTCCTGAGCGCGTTCTACCGTTCTGTTGAGAACATGGATTTCGCTCAGGCCGCGATTGCGCAATGCCTGAATGATCGCGCGGCTTGCACCACCTGCTCCCAGAACAACAGCCTTGCCTGCCTTGTCCCAGCCGGGATGACGTTCATCGAGATTGGCGATAAAACCGTGACCGTCAGTATTGGTGGCACACAGTTTTCCGTCCTCCATCCAGATGGTATTGGCGGCGCCCAGCTCTTGTGCCAACTCGTCCGGCTTGTCAGCATGTTGAAATGCACTTTCCTTATGCGGGATTGTGACATTGCCGCCGACAAAGCCGCCCTCCTCGCCACACTTGATCTGCGCAAGAAAATCCTTGAACGCATCTGGATGAACTTCTACGGCATTATAAGATCCTTCGATGCCGAACTGTTTCAGCCAGTATCCATGGATCAATGGCGAGCGAGAGTGCTTGATTGGGTAGCCGGCAACAAAAGCCTTCATGGTTAATGTTTCACGTGAATCACGCATTTATCACCCCAAATTTTCTTAACGCTTCCAAAAGCGGCAGCAGCGGCAAGCCAAGGACGGTAAAATAATCGCCTTCAATTGAAGTGAATAGCTGGATTCCCTCTCCTTCAAGTTGATAGGCTCCGACGCTGGTCAAGGCTTTTTTGCCGACCTTCCGCAGGTGTCCGTCGACGAAAGCGTCACTCAATTCCCGAACAGTCATATCGGCATGGGTTACCGTCTGCCAGAGCACGTCACCGTGACGCACCATGACCGCGGCCGAGTTCAAACGATGTGTCTGCCCCGAGAGCGACATCAGATGCTGATGCGCCTCAGCCATATCTTTCGGTTTGTGGTAGATTCTTGAACCCAGCGACATTGTCTGGTCACAGCCAATAATAATGGCCTGAGGATGAAGGTCGGAGACGGCCAGTGCTTTTGCCTTGGCAAGTTCAAGCGCTGTTTCATCCGGCGTGCTACCGGCCGCCTGCAAGGGCTCTTCAATCAGACGCTCGTCGATATCAGCGGCTTGCGCAGTAAACTCCAGGCCGGCATTTCTCATCAAGGCCTGGCGGGATGAACTGGAAGAAGCCAGAATCAAGGCCGGTTTCATATCTCTCTCCAACACTTATATCAGCGGCGGTTAAGCAGCGTGTCGCGGCTTAGCGTAGCTGTGGACGCATGGCAATGATCGCGGCGGCCGTTTCTTCGATCGATCTGCGCGTCACATCTATCACCGGCCAATTGTTATGGGCACACAGCGAACGCGCATATTTCAGCTCTTCCATAATTGTCGCCCTGTCAGTGTATCCGCCAGGGTCAAAACCGCTTGTTGAACCGAGTTCGCGATTTTCCCGAATTTGGGAAATGCGATCTGATGTGGCGATCAATCCGACGATCAAAGGTTTGCTGGCTGCATAAAGACTTTCCGGCAAGGGAACACCGGGAACAACAGGTATGTTGGCAGCCTTTATACCTCTATTGGCCAGATAGATGCTGGTGGGGGTTTTGGAGGTACGGCTGATGCCGACGATAACCACATCAGCCTCATCATAGTTCTCCGACATCTGGCCATCGTCATGATCCATGGCAAAGGTCAATGCTTCAATGCGGCCAAAATAGTCGGCATTCAGAGCATATTGTGCACCGACCTGCTGTTTTGATTTTTTTCCGAGATAGGTCTGAAAGGTCGTCAGGATCGGTTCGAGCACATTCACGCAAGGAATATCCATGGCCTGGCAACGCTGCGACAGGAACTCGCAAAGGTTCTCGTCCACCATTGTGTAAAGGAGAATGCCGGGTTCGTTATCGATTGCGTCGAGGATCTGGCCAAGCTGCTTCTGGTTTCTGACCATTGGATAGACATGCACAATTGGTGTTGCGGCATGGAACTGCGCGGAGGCAGCACGGCCTGCAGATCTGAGAGTCTCTCCTGTTGAGTCAGAAATCAGATGCAGATGAAAGAAACTTTTCTGGTTCTCCACGTTGTTTTTGCCTGCCTGTTGATAAGTGGGGATGACTTCATCCTAGTGGCGAGCGACCGATCCGGGAACGGGAAAAGTGTCGAGTTTTCCACAAAAAGCACTTCAGGGGACTTCGTTGAGAGGAGCTTGTGGATAGGTGGGAAAAAATGCCGCAGTCCAAATCCATGCACCAGTTATCCACAATTTCAAACCAATTTTTCAGCGTTCAAGTCAATGATTTTTCAATATTTTTTGAATTATTCACAGTACCAAGCTGTTTGGTTGAAACTGTGTCCGCTCAATTGCTGTCTGTCATGTTTTTGTGGGTGAGGCTTGAGGTGTTTTTAATTCCTGATACTCACTGACTCTAAGAATAAGAAGATTCTAAGAATCTCTATTTTTATATTTTGGAAAGGTGTGAATTCATGGCTGTACGCCGTCTGCTGAAAGTGCTTGATGGAGAAACACTCACTCCTCCACCAATCTGGCTTATGAGACAGGCTGGTCGTTACCTTCCCGAATATAGACAAACGCGTCAGCAAGCCGGAAGTTTCCTGGACCTCTGTTATAATCCGCAATTGGCCACCGAAGTTACCTTGCAGCCTATTCGCCGCTTTGGTCTGGATGCTGCAATCCTGTTCTCAGACATTCTGGTTATTCCAGATGCTTTGAAGCGCAATGTTACCTTCAGCGAGGGCAAGGGTCCGGCGATGGACCCGATTGAGGTTTCAGACATTGCATCCTTTTCCAAGGTCGATGTTCTTCCGCATCTCTGTCCCGTGTTTGAAACCGTAAAGCGGTTGCGCGCGGAACTGCCGCAGGAAACCACGCTGATTGGCTTCTGTGGAGCTCCCTGGACAGTTGCGACCTATATGATTGCCGGCCACGGAACACCCGATCAGGCACCCGCACGTCTGTTCGGTTATAATCACCCTCAAGCGATGGAAGAACTGCTGGCTACTCTCGCTGACATATCCGCTGATTATCTTGTGGCGCAGATCGACGCCGGCGCAGATGCCGTTCAAATTTTCGACTCCTGGGCTGGTGTGCTTGGTGAGAGTGAGTTTGAAAATTTTGCGGTGAAGCCGGTTCAGCGCATCATTGCATCCGTTCGTAGCCGTCGCCCCGGTGCCAAGATCATCGCTTTTGCCAAAGGTGCGGGAATACTGTTGAAGGATTACCGTCAAAAGACCGGCGCAGATGCCATTGGGCTCGATTGGTCTGTTCCGCTTTCCTTTGCACAGGAGTTGCAGAAGGACGGCCCCGTACAGGGCAATCTGGACCCTATGCGTATGGTCGCCGGTGGCAAGGCACTGGATGAGGGCATCGATGCCATTCTGCAGGCACTGGGCAACGGTCCACTGATTTTCAATCTTGGCCATGGTATCACGCCACAAGCCGATCCTGAGAATGTGACCAAGCTGGTGAACCGCGTGCGTGGTTTTAAACGATGAGTGGCGAGCTGCAGACTTCGGAATCTGCTGGACGGAAAACCCGGCTGCGCGTTGCTATGGCGCTCTGCGCTTTTGCCTGCTTCGGTGGCCTGCTCTACTGGATAGGTCCTGATCAGGCCTATCTCTGGGTAAAGGCGCTGCATATCATCGCTGTCATTTCGTGGATGGCGGGGCTGCTTTATATGCCGCGGCTGTTCATTTACCACACAGATGCACCGGTTGGTTCCGTGCAATCCGAAACCTTCAAGGTGATGGAACGGCGTCTTCTCAAACTGATCATGAACCCTGCCATGATGATTTCATGGGTGTTGGGGCTCTACCTCGCCTGGAGCGTTTATGGCTTTTCGGGTGGATGGCTCCATACCAAAATTCTCGCAGTGGTGTTTCTAACCGGTGCGCATGTGTATTTCAGCCGTGCAGTTCGGGTTTTTGCGCGTGATGAAAACAAACACAGCGCCCGACACTGGCGGTTGTTAAACGAGGTTCCAACCGTCTTGATGATCATCATCGTCATACTTGTGGTTGTGAAACCGTTTTGATCGGTTCATATTTTTATAAATTTCGCGGAATTGTTGCTTTTCTCTTGCAGGCTTCCAATTCAGTCGCTATTTTCCCGCTACTCATCTTCGCGGCATGTGTCTTGTTCAGTCGTATGCGGGTCATTCACCCAGTACCGAATTTTTCAGCACGCCCCTCCCCTATCATTTCTTAATATCTGAAACGGTCTTCTCTTCATGGCTGAAATGAAGCTTCAAGAACTAAAAAGCAAATCTCCAACCGATTTGCTGACATTTGCGGAATCGCTCGAGGTCGAAAACGCCAGCACCATGCGCAAGCAGGAGCTAATGTTTGCTATCCTCAAGGTTCTCGCCAGCCAGGATATCGAGATTATCGGTGAAGGTGTGGTGGAAGTTCTGCAGGACGGCTTCGGCTTTCTGCGTTCCGCCAATGCCAACTATCTGCCTGGTCCTGATGATATCTACATATCTCCCTCGCAGATCCGCCGCTTCTCGCTGAAGACTGGCGATACGGTTGAAGGACCAATCCGTGGGCCGAAGGAAGGCGAACGGTATTTTGCGCTTCTGAAGGTCAACTCGATCAACTTCGACGACCCTGAAAAGATTCGCCACAAGGTTCACTTCGATAACCTGACACCGCTCTATCCGAATGAGCGTTTCAAAATGGAACTTGATGTTCCAACCTCGAAGGATTTGTCGTCTCGCGTTATCGATCTGGTTGCCCCACTCGGCAAAGGCCAGCGTGGTCTGATCGTTGCACCGCCACGTACCGGTAAAACGGTTCTGCTGCAGAACATCGCACATTCGATCACTGCTAACCATCCGGAATGCTATCTCATCGTTCTGCTGATCGATGAGCGTCCTGAAGAAGTGACGGACATGCAGCGTTCTGTGAAGGGTGAAGTTGTTTCCTCTACCTTCGACGAACCAGCAGTTCGCCACGTTCAGGTCGCTGAAATGGTCATTGAGAAGGCGAAGCGCCTTGTCGAGCATGGTCGTGACGTTGTTATCCTGCTCGATTCGATCACCCGCCTCGGCCGTGCTTACAACACCGTTGTTCCTTCTTCTGGTAAGGTTCTGACCGGTGGTGTCGATGCGAACGCCCTACAGCGTCCTAAGCGCTTCTTCGGTGCTGCCCGTAACATCGAAGAAGGCGGCTCGTTGACAATCATCGCAACGGCGCTGATCGATACAGGTAGCCGTATGGATGAAGTTATCTTTGAAGAATTCAAGGGTACCGGTAACTCGGAAATCGTGCTTGACCGCAAGGTTGCTGACAAGCGCATCTTCCCAGCGCTGGATATTCTCAAGTCCGGTACACGTAAGGAAGACCTGCTCGTGCCACGCCAAGATCTTCAGAAGATATTTGTTCTACGCCGTATCCTTGCTCCGATGGGAACGATGGACGCCATCGAATTCCTTATCGACAAGTTGAAGCAAACCAAGAACAACGGTGATTTCTTCGACTCAATGAACACCTAACGGTTAGCCGGATTCAATAATAAAATGGCCGTGTGGTGTAATGCCAGCACGGCCATTTTTTATTGAAGATAATAATTGTATGTTCGGGCCTAAGTGGGACCAAGTGACAGCGATGACAAAAACCTCAGACACGATTTACGCATTGTCCAGTGGCGCGCTGCCTGCTGGTGTCGCGGTCATCAGACTCAGCGGACCACAGGCATTTCCTATGTTGCAAAGTCTGATCAAAGGTCCTTTGCCGGATTCCAGAAAAGCAAGTTTAAGAACGATTCGTAACCGTAATGGTCTAGCGATTGATCAGGCGCTGGTGCTTCCATTTCCAGCTCCACACTCCTTTACCGGTGAAGATTGCGTGGAATTGCAAGTCCACGGCAGCCGGGCTGTGGTGAACGCTGTATTTGAGGAGTTGGCGGGGCATGAAGGGGGAAGGCCGGCGGAAGCTGGAGAATTTTCCCAACGTGCTTTCGAGAATGGGAAGATGGATCTTGTCGAGGTTGAAGGTCTCGCAGATCTATTACATGCGGAAACGGAGATGCAGCGTCGTCTTGCCGTTGAGCAAAGTTCTGGCAAACTCTCTGCTCTTTATGATGGCTGGGCCGACAGGTTGACGCGAGCGCGTGCGTTCATCGAGGCCGAACTCGATTTTGCCGATGAAGAAGATGTGCCAGATTCTGTTGCCAATCACGTGTGGATACAGATGAAGGCGTTGCTGGATGAGGTTAACAATCATCTGGCCGCCGCATCGTCAGCAGAAATCATCCGAGACGGCCTTAAGATTGCACTGGTTGGCTTACCTAATGTCGGCAAGTCCAGCCTGCTGAACGCTCTCAGCGGTCGTGACGTGGCGATTGTTACCGATATCGCTGGCACGACCAGAGATGTCTTGAACGTTGATCTCAACCTTGGCGGCTATCTGGTCACCGTCTCCGATACCGCAGGCATCAGAGAGACGTCAGATGCCGTAGAGCAGGAAGGCGTGAAAAGAGCGGTTGCCAAGGCCGAAATGGCAGACCTTGTTCTTCATCTTGTTGATACCGATTCGATTCCGGAACAAACTAGCATTACCATCAGTAGTCGTAACCATGTATTGGTTCGCAGCAAAAGTGACCAGCGTGGTCCCTCGCCTTTGCCATCTGCATTTGCGCTGGAACTGTCCGTCGAGAGCGGCCAAGGTCTAGAGAAACTCAAATCATTTATTAGAGATTATATTGAGAACCGCCTTGGTTCTGCATCGATGTTGGCGCCGGTCCGCCAGAGACATCAGAAACGTCTTGAAGAGACCCGAAATTATGTTAGTGATGCGCTGCAATCCGAAGGTCAGGATTTGGCCATAAGATCGGAATATCTTCGTCTCGCTGCAAGTTCTCTTGGTAGAATAACCGGACGAGTAGATGTCGAAGATTTATTGAGTGTGATTTTCTCCGAATTCTGCATTGGCAAATGATTCACGTGAAACATTCGGGCTAGTGAGTGCCCTCTCCGTTTCCGCAGAGTAATACAAGGGCATTGAGATGCGCTACGATGTAATTGTTATCGGTGGTGGACACGCGGGCTGCGAAGCGGCGGCGGCAGCGGCACGTCATGGCGCCAAGACAGCTTTGATTACTCACAAAGCTGATACCATCGGCGTCATGTCCTGTAATCCTGCGATTGGTGGTTTGGGAAAAGGTCACCTTGTTCGCGAGATTGACGCTCTCGATGGTTTGATGGGCCGTGTTGCAGATGCGGGCGGAATTCAGTTCCGTATGCTCAATCGTAAAAAAGGCCCTGCTGTCCGTGGTCCTCGTACTCAGGCTGACCGCAAGCTTTACCGCCTCGCTATGGCTAAGGAAATTGCCTCAATCGATAATCTCACAGTTATCGAAGGTGATGCCTATGATATTGAAATTGAAGATAAAATCGTCAAAAAGGTAATAATGGCGGATGGGCGTATATTTCCTTGCGCATCTGTTGTTCTGACCAGCGGCACCTTTCTCCGTGGCCTCATTCATATCGGGTCCGAAAAGATTCCCGCGGGTCGTGTTGGTGAAAAGCCGTCTGTTGGATTGTCCGATACACTGGCGCGGTTGGGACTGAAACTAGGTCGTTTGAAAACTGGCACACCAGCGCGTTTGAATGGCAAGACGATTGATTGGGATTCGGTCGAGCGCCAGTCCGCAGACGAAGATCCGTTCCCCTTCTCCTTCATGACGGATGCTATTGTTAATCCGCAAATTGATTGTGGTGTGACCCGTACCACCGAATACGGTCATAAGATCATCCGCGACAATATCCATCTCTCCGCGATGTATTCAGGACAGATTGAAGGTGTTGGGCCGCGTTATTGCCCTTCCATCGAAGATAAGATCGTTCGCTTTGGAGACCGTGACGGTCACCAGATATTCCTGGAGCCCGAGGGACTGGATGACGACACGATTTACCCGAACGGTATTTCGACGTCGTTACCTGCATCCGTTCAGGAAGCTTTCATTCATAGTATTCCCGGATTGGAAAAAGTCGAAATTCTCCAACCAGGTTATGCAATTGAATATGACTACGTCGACCCTCGAGAGCTCTACCCTTCTCTGCAGGTCAAGAAGGTGCAAGGTCTGTTTCTTGCGGGACAAATCAATGGCACGACTGGTTACGAAGAAGCGGGTGCTCAAGGCCTGGTTGCCGGTCTTAATGCATCGCTTTATGCCTCCGGTTCTGAGGCGCTGCATTTCAGCCGAACAGAATCCTATATCGGTGTGATGATTGACGATCTGACGTCGAAGGGCGTCAGTGAACCGTATCGCATGTTTACATCACGTGCGGAATATCGGCTTTCTCTACGGGTTGATAATGCCGATTTGCGTCTGACCCCTATTGGTTTGAAAGCGGGAATTATAGGTTCTGCTCGTACTGGGCGCTTTTCTGAATTCACGGATGCGATCGAGAAGGGTCGCGCTCTGCTGCAGTCAATTCAAATCAGCCCCAACGAAGGGGCCAAAATTGGCTTGAAGTTGAATCAGGATGGGCAGCGCCGTTCTGCCTATGAGTTGCTGTCCTATCCTGATATTTCGCTCGATCAGCTCCGTGGACATTGGAACGACTTGAGCGCGATCAACAATAAGGTTGGCGAGGTGCTGGAGATTGAAGCTGGCTATGCTGTTTATATGCAGCGTCAGAGCGCTGATATTATCGAAATTCGTCGTGATGAGGATCGTAAGATACCAGACGATTTTGATTACAGCTTGCTTTCCGGCCTGTCGAATGAGTTGAAACAGAAACTTATTGCTGCAAAACCTCTGAATATCGCACAGGCATCCCGTGTAGACGGCATGACACCGGCCGCTGTATCGCTTATTCTGGCGTTGGTAAAAAAGCACAACGTAGCGATTCAACCGCAGGTACAATCGCACTCATAACGAGTCTTTACATGCAGATAAACGGCCAAAGTGTTTCACGTGAAACACATGAACGACTCACACATTATGTTGACCTGTTTAAAAAGTGGAATAAAACAACAAATCTCGCAGCGCCCTCCACCATATCAGAAATCTGGAGCCGGCACATTGCGGATAGTGCGCAGATCTTTCAGCTAAGCCCACAGCCGCAGACGTGGGTCGATTTGGGCAGTGGCGGTGGACTTCCTGGTGTTGTCACAGCCATTTTCCTGGCTGAACTCAATGATGGTTGGGTTCATCTGGTTGAAAGCAACAATAAGAAAGCAGCTTTCTTGCGTGTTGCTCTGGCTGAAACCGGTGCTCGGGGCAGTATTCACCCCATTCGTATTGAAAAAGCGCCTGAAATCATTCCGCACTGCGATGTGATTTCAGCCCGCGCGCTCGCTGATCTCGATCTTTTGCTCGAATATATGCATCCTTGGGCTAGAGATTCCGAGAAAGTGAAGGCTTTTTTTAATAAAGGCCGGGATTACCAAAGTGAGATCACGAAAGCCCGTGGTCGTTGGCAGTTTGATCTGATAAAACATTCCAGTGTTGTTGAGGCAGATTCCGTTGTTCTGGAAATCAGCCGTCTTACATCTCAATAATGATGTATTCTCTGGGTGTGCGGCATTATGTTTGAAAAAAACCGAATTATCACCATTGCAAATCAGAAAGGCGGCGTTGGTAAAACAACGACAGCCATCAATCTTGCAACGGCACTCGCGGCAATTGGGGAACGTGTTCTTATCGTTGACCTCGATCCGCAGGGTAATGCCAGTACTGGCTTGGGTATCGATCGCCGCGACCGCAAACTTTCGTCTTATGACTTGCTGATTGGTAGCAATACGATTGGTGAGACTGTCGTCCCCACAGCTGTTCCTAATCTTGATATTGTGCCATCCACAATGGACTTGCTGGGCTTCGAAATGGAAGCCGCGAATCTGCCCAACCGTGCTTTTCGATTGAAGGCCGCCCTGTCGAGCGAACAGGCGAAAACCTATTCCTATATTCTGTTGGACTGCCCGCCATCCTTCAATCTACTGACCATGAATGCCATGGCGGCCGCACATTCGGTATTGGTGCCACTTCAGTGCGAGTTCTTTGCGTTGGAAGGGTTGAGCCAGTTGCTCGATACCGTCAATCAGGTTCGGCAGACTGTCAATCCTACTCTCGATATCCAGGGTATCGTGTTGACGATGTTTGATGCCAGAAACAATCTGGCCCAGCAGGTTGTTAACGATGTGCGTACGCACCTTGGGGAAAAAGTCTATCATACGCTTATTCCTCGCAATGTTCGGGTTTCGGAAGCGCCATCTCATGGTAAGCCTGCAATTCTCTACGATCTGAAATGCGCGGGTAGTCAGGCCTATCTCCAGCTTGCGTCGGAAGTTATCCAGCGTGAGCGGTTGCGTAAGGCAGCGTGACGGACAAGTTTATAGTACGGAGTGACATGCATGAGTGACGATATTTCAAAACGTCGGCTTGGCCGCGGTTTGGCAGCCCTGATCGGTGAGATGGATCAGCCCCTGCCCTCGGGAGATACGCAGCGTACGGTCAATCCTGATCGAAATGTTCCCATCGAATTCATAGCCCGCAGCGCGCGTAACCCGCGCCGACATTTCGATGAAAGCGAACTGCAGGATTTGGCTGCTTCTATTCGTCAACATGGCATCGTGCAGCCGGTTGTGGTGCGTACTGTTGAACCCAGCCGTTATGAGATCATCGCTGGTGAACGTCGCTGGCGTGCTGCGCAGCTGGCGGGCTTTACAGAAATCCCAGTTATTATTCGTGACGTGGACGATCGAACAGCGCTTGAATTGGCGATTGTTGAAAACGTCCAGCGCTCAGACCTTAATCCGCTTGAAGAAGCTCTGGGTTACGATCAGCTTATTGCTGAGCACGGTTATACACAAAACGATCTTGGCGAAATTATCGGTAAAAGCCGAAGCCATGTTGCCAACAGCCTGCGCTTGTTGAAACTACCGGATCCCGTTCGAGACATGTTGGCGCAGGGTTCCCTGTCTGCCGGTCACGCACGTGCGCTGGTTTCGACCTCTGATCCATCGGGCCTGGCAAAAACGATCGTGTCAAAGGGTTTGTCCGTTCGTGATGCTGAGCGTTTGGCGCAAAATGACATCAAGGGACAGACTGAACCTCAGCGGCAGTCGGTACCGGAAACCAAGGATTCAGATACTCTGGCTTTGGAGCGTTCACTGACGGATGCACTTGGGTTGGATGTAAAGATCAATCACAAATCGTCCGGTGGCCAGATCCGTATCAGCTATAAAACGTTGGAGCAACTCGAAGCTGTCTGCAAGCTTCTGGAACGCGCCTGATATTGTTTCCAAAATGAAATGATTTTACTGCAAATCCGCATCGACGTTGGTGCGGGTTTATATGGTTACTGACGTCTTAATAAGATATGCTAAGCGGCGACACTCGTTTAAGTCTTTGTTTTCACGGTATTTTGATCAGAGCGAACGCCGAATTAAAAATCAATTGCACGGCCGTTGATTTCATAATCGCCAAATCGCACCGGCTCAGCGCCGCCTCGCCCGCCGGTCTCCGCCGGCAGCTCCAGTTCCTGTTGCGCTTTTCTGCGCTCTTCTGCTTCCTGCAGGGCTCGTTTGGCGGCTGGCGACAATTTACGTGTTGAGAGGTTCTTTTCGTTCTCGTCGAACAAGTTGTCGTTATCTGCATTCTGCATGGTTTCGCGCCTTTGGCAGTCTGATATTGAAAAGCGGATTATCATAACCAAATTACACGAGGAACAATCGAACGGCAAATGGCCGTATCGAACACATCGTAAAATGGAGACAACGGATGAATCTTGCGCGCACTGCCATGCTTCTTGCCTTCATGACAGCCTTGTTCATGGGGGTCGGCTTTCTGATTGGCGGACAGGGCGGCATGATGATCGCACTTGTCATCGCGGCGGGTATGAACCTGTTTTCCTACTGGAACTCGGACAAGATGGTGTTGTCGGCTTATCACGCCCAGGAGGTTGATGAGCGCAACGCGCCAGAGTTTTTTACGATGATCCGCGATCTATCGCAGAATGCCGGCCTGCCAATGCCGAAGGTCTATATCTACGAGAGCGAGCAACCAAACGCCTTTGCTACGGGCCGCAATCCTGAAAACGCAGCTGTGGCCGCCTCTACAGGCCTTCTGCAAAGGTTGAGCCCGCAAGAGGTTGCAGGGGTCATGGCCCACGAGCTTGCCCATATCCAAAACCGTGACACTTTAACCATGACGATTACGGCAACCCTTGCCGGTGCTATTTCCATGCTTGGAAACTTTGCGTTTCTGTTTGGTGGCAATCGCAACAACAACAATCCGCTCGGTTTCATTGGCGTGCTGGTTGCTATGATTGTTGCGCCACTGGCGGCCATGCTTGTTCAGATGGCGATCAGCCGGACGCGCGAATATTCCGCTGACCGTCGTGGTGCCGAGATTTGTGGCAATCCCTTATGGCTGGCCTCAGCGCTTCAGAAAATCTCTGGCGCTGCACAGCGTCTGCACAATGAGGATGCCGAACGCAACCCGGCGACTGCGCATATGTTCATCATCAACCCGCTATCCGGTGAGAGAATGGACAACCTGTTTTCCACGCATCCGAATACAGAAAATCGTGTCGCTGCGCTGCAGACAATGGCAAGCGAATTTTCCCAGCCATCGACGCCAGCAGCCACAAGTGCTAATGCCGAGCGTAAGACACGTTCTGTACCCTCCACCGGCTGGGGACGGGGCGGAAACAATGAACGCAAAGGACCATGGTCTTGACGGCAGAACACGCCAAAAAAACACCTCACCGCAACAAACGGCGTGACAATCCAAGAGCAGGTAGCGATCAGGACGGTGGACAGCAGTTTGACACCAAGCCGGGCCTAGAAACCCGCAATGCTGCTGTCAAAATCCTGTCTGCTGTCATCGATAAGAAGACATCGCTTGATGGCATGCTGGATGCTGAAACAGGCAATCCGGCCTATAGGGCGCTCAATGCTGCTGACCGTGGCCTGGTGCGTGCCATCATCAATACAGCCCTTCGTCACCTGCCGCGTATTGATGCGGCGATATCCATGTTGCTGGATAATCCTTTGCCATCAGGCGCGCGGTCGCTGCATCACGTTCTGGTGGTTGGTGTGACGCAAATGCTTTACCTTGATGTGCCCGACCATTCTGCTGTCGATCTTGCCGTAGAGCAAGCCCATCGCGACCCTCGTAACCGACGTTTCGTAAAACTGGTCAACGCCCTTCTGCGTCGTCTCGGCCGGGAAAAGGAGGAGATCAAGGAACGGATCTCTACTGTGCCGGTGCTGCCTGAATGGTTCTTTGGCCGGTTGGTCTCTGCCTATGGTCGCGACAAAGCCGAGCAGATTGCGCAGGCACAGCTTTGGCCTTCGACCATCGACGTTACGGTGAAATCCAATCCTGAAATCTGGGCAGAGAAATTTGGCGGTCACGTACTGGCTACGGGATCTGTACGTCTTGGCGCCTTTGACGGGCAGATCCCTGATCTTGAGGGCTTCACGCAGGGTGAGTGGTGGGTGCAGGACGCAGCTGCCAGCCTTCCAGTCAGGTTGATGGGAGACATCAAAGGCAAAAGGGTTGTTGACCTGTGCGCGGCTCCTGGTGGCAAGACAGCACAGCTTGTTTTGGCTGGAGCCGACGTGACGGCTCTCGATCAATCGGGCAACCGTTTGAAGCGACTTCGCGGCAATCTGGAGCGTCTCGGCTTTGCAGCCAATACGGTTGAAAGCAACCTGTTGACGTTCACCACAGATGAACCTTTTGATGTGGTGCTGCTTGACGCGCCCTGCTCTTCAACAGGAACCCTGCGTAAACATCCTGATGTTCTATGGACAAAGGGACCGGAAGACATTGAAAAGCTCGCCGGGCTCCAGGAGAGAATGCTGCGCCACGCCATTTCACTGGTGAAGCCAGGTGGCATTCTGGTGTTTTCCAATTGCTCGCTTGACCCTCTTGAGGGTGAGCACATGATTTCCCGCGTGCTGCAAGACAGCACCGATGTGGAACGTGTGCCTGTGGACAAAAAAAATTGGCCAGGTTTGGAAGCTGCGGTCAATGGCGAGGGCGATTTGCGCACAACGCCTGATATGCTTGGCGGAACCGATGGTTTTTTTGCCACCGTGCTGCGTAGAAAATAAGCAAAGCCCGCCGGATTTCCTCCTCTGAAAAATTGACGTCGGATTTTTTTCTTGAAATTCCGTGTCTTAAAAAGATTATGCAATCAATCACGAATCATGTGATTGATTGCTAAATTATTTGTTTCGTGTGCAAATCCTTAAAATCAGGCATGAGACCGTATAGACGGGAAAAACGGTTTGGCAGGGTCTAACTCCAACGGTTACGGAAGTGCAGGGTTTTTTATGAAAACCCTCTACCGTCGTGCGCGTATACGGGTTGCCGGCTTGCGTATGGTCCTGATACCCGGGGTGTCTGCGCCTGATGGGCTGGTTGCAGCACCGACAGATTTACGCGCCGTTGATCCGTTCGTCGCGGAAGAATTGCTGAACGGTCGTATCGTTCTGGCTGGCCGGATCTACGAACTGGATGGCGTCTCGGTTTTTGCGGATGAATTGCCAAGTCAGGCCTTTGCAGAGAGCCTCTATTCCTTTGAATGGTTGCGGCATATTCGTGCTCACCGTACAAATGAATGCTGCGCAAAGGCCCGCCAACTGGTGGCCGAATGGATGGCGCTGCACGGGCGAAAAGCGCGTGGTCTGGCGTGGGAGCCGGACATTGCCGCCAGACGGTTGATTGCGCTCCTGTCGCATTCTCCTGTTGTACTGAATGACGCCGAGAGTGGTTTCTATCGCCGCTTCATGAAGACACTGGGTTTTCACGTGCGTTATCTCGGCATGATCGCCCGCTTTGCGCCCGATGGTGAAACTCGCCTGCGAATACATATTGCACTGGCTATCGCCTCAATCTGTATGTCTGGCAAACAATCCTGGGTGTCGCGTCAGGCCAGAAGATTAAGTCGTGAAATGGAACGTCAGATCCTTCCGGATGGTGGCCATGTTTCACGCAATCCGCGGGTTCTTCTCGATCTGCTGCTGGATCTGCTGCCGCTGCGTCACAGCTATATTAATCTCGGACACACTGTTCCGTCCGGGCTTGTTTCCGCAATTGACCGAATATTTCCGGCACTGCGGTTTTTCAGGCATCAAGATGGTGATCTGGGTCTGTTTAACGGCGCCACGAGCACGCTGGCCAACGAACTGGCGGCTGTACTGCGGTATGACGACACGGCTGGGCTAACGACGCGTGAACTGCCTGACATGGCCTATCAGCGCTTGGTAGCCGGAGACACAACTGTGCTGATTGACACTGGCCGGGCTTTGTCTGTTGAGCTGTCATCAACCGCCCATGCCGGTTGCCTGTCTTTTGAAATGTCTGCAGGGCGTTATCGCTTTATCGTCAATTCGGGTTCTCCGGAAAATGGCAGTGTCGAACTGAAAGAACTGGCACGCTCCACGGCGGCCCATTCAACTGTGACCTTGGCCGATACGTCGTCATGCCGATTTTCCCGCTCAGCATTTCTCGGACCAATCATGGTGCAAGGTACCCGCGAGGTGACGGTCAACCGCACGACTGGGCCTAATAAAAACGACATCGTTTCCGCAACGCATGACGGTTATGTTGCCGATTTTGGTTACCTGCATGAGCGCGAAGTGGACATGAACGAGGCTGGAACACGTATCCGGGGTCGTGACATCGTCTCTGTGGGGGGCAAGAACAACAAACATATTCCTGAAAGCCTGCTGGCTGTTGCGCGCTTCCATGTTCATCCCCTGATCGAACTTAGCCAGTTCAATGATGAAACTGTAGTTCTGACTGCACCTGATGGTACCCGCTGGCAGTTCTCAGTTCCCGGCCGAGCGCTTGCCATTACCGATGATATCTTCATGGCAAATGTGTCCGGCCCACGCCGCTCGCAACAGATTGAAGTAGCTTTCGAGGTTCCCGAAGTACGCGAAATACGCTGGTTTTTAGACCGTAAGGCCTGAATGACTGCCTGATTCGTGTTTATTCCCGTGGGAAGGTGTGCTAACGCGACCCCAACCGCCGGTCTCTGCTTCCGGCTGATTTTCCTGCCTATACGGAGTAAGCCGATGGCTGTTGTTTCCAAGAAAATCCCCGCCCCGGATAAAGTCAAAATTCGCACGGCACTTTTGTCCGTATCCGACAAGACCGGCATCATTGAACTTGCCACCACACTGGCTTCAATGGGTGTGAAACTTCTGTCGACAGGTGGAACCGCGAAGGCTATTGCCGATGCTGGCTTACCGGTTACCGACGTTTCTGACGTCACGAAGTTTCCGGAAATCATGGATGGCCGCGTCAAGACCCTGCACCCGAATGTGCATGGCGGTCTTCTGGCGATCCGTGATGATGCCGATCACGTCGCTGCCATGGCAAATCACGGTATCGAAGGCATCGATCTTTCCGTCATCAATCTCTACCCGTTCGAGGAAGTTCGCGCCAAGGGCGGTGATTACCCGACAACGGTTGAGAATATCGATATTGGTGGCCCGGCCATGATCCGCGCTTCCGCCAAGAACCATGCCTATGTGACAGTTATCACTGATCCGTCCGACTACGACGTTTTGCTGGATGCACTGAAGGCTGATGACGGCCAGACAACCTACGCGCTGCGCCAGAAATTTGCTGCCAAGGCCTATGCTCGCACAGCTGCCTATGACGCGATGATATCCAACTGGTTCGCGGATGCGCTGGGAATTGAAGCACCTGATTACCGCGCAATTGGTGGCGTCCTGAAAGAAAAGATGCGTTATGGTGAAAACCCACATCAGAGCGCGGGCTTCTACCTGACCGGGGAGAAGCGTCCCGGCGTTGCCACAGCAACGCTGTTGCAGGGCAAGCAGCTTTCCTACAACAACATCAATGACACGGATGCTGCCTTCGAGCTGGTGGGTGAGTTTCCGGCCTCCAACGGTCCGGCCTGTGCCATTATCAAGCACGCCAATCCATGTGGCGTTGCAACCGGTGAAACCATGCTTGAGGCCTATAAAAAGGCCCTCGCCTGCGATTCTGTATCGGCATTTGGTGGCGTGATTGCGCTTAACCAGACGCTGGATGTGCAGACGGCCGAAGAAATCGTCAAGCTGTTCACGGAAGTCATCATTGCTCCCGACGTAACGGAAGAAGCAAAGGCCATCGTAGCGCGCAAGCCAAACCTTCGCCTACTGTCGGCCGGTGGTCTGCCAGATCCGCGTTCGCGTGGCCTCGCAGCCAAGACCGTCTCCGGTGGCCTTTTGGTTCAGAGCCGCGATAATGGCATGGTTGAAGACCTCGACCTCAAGGTTGTGACAAAACGTGCGCCGACTGCCCAGGAGTTGGAAGACATGAAGTTTGCGTTCAAGGTCGCAAAACACGTGAAATCCAACGCGGTTATCTACGCCAAGGATGGTCAGACAGCGGGTATTGGCGCAGGCCAGATGAGCCGCGTGGATTCCGCACGTATTGCAGCCCTGAAGGCTGAAGACGCCGCCAAGGCGCTTGGCCTTGCCGAACCACTGACAAAGGGTTCTGCGGTTGCTTCTGAAGCGTTTTATCCGTTTGCAGATGGTTTGCTGGCCGCGATTGCTGCCGGCGCTACAGCCGTCATCCAGCCGGGTGGTTCTATGCGTGACCAGGAAGTGATCGACGCTGCCAACGAACATAACGTTGCGATGGTCTTCACTGGCATGCGCCACTTCCGTCACTAAGCATAGCGCCGCGGCTTCTCCCTGCCTTTATTGGGAGAGGTCCCAGTACAGCAATAATCAAAAGGCCCAGAGAGATCCGGGCCTTTTTCCATTTCGTGGCGATTTCAATGTTTCACGCCTATCACGTCACAGCTCCAACCTGCCACGGTACAAACTCGTTATCACCATAGTCGTAGATTTCGCTGACTGTCTTGTCGCCAGAGGCAACAGCGAGAATCCGCTCGAAAATCCGTTCCCCTGCTTCCTCAATGCTTTCGACACCGGTGACGATTTCACCGCAGTTCAGATCCATGTCTTCCTGCATGTGTTCGAACATTTCAGTGTTGGTCGCGATTTTAATGCAAGGTGAGGGCTTGAAGCCGGATACGGATCCACGTCCTGTAGTGAAACAGATGACGTTGCAGCCGCCGGCAACCTGGCCGGTTACAGCGACGGGGTCATAACCGGGTGTGTCCATAAACACGAAACCTGGTTCGGTAACGGTTTCTGCAAATTCATACACCGCCTTCAACGGCATCGAGCCACCCTTGGCCACGGCACCCAGAGATTTCTCAAGAATGGTGGTCAAGCCGCCGAGCTTGTTGCCGTGCGACGGGTTGTTATTCAGTTCGTCTCCGTTACGGGCGGTATAGTCGCGCCACCAATCAATGCGCTCAAGCAGCTTTTCGGCAACCGCTGGCGTTACGGCACGGCGTGTCAGAAGATGTTCTGCACCATAGATTTCCGGCGTTTCCGAAAGCACCGTGGTGCCACCATTGCGCACGATCAGATCGGATGCGTAACCAAGGGCCGGGTTTGCAGAAATGCCTGAATAACCGTCCGAACCACCACATTCCAGTGCCAGTTTCAGTTTGGACAGTGGCTGCGGGGTGCGCTTGGCCTGATTGACGAGTGGCAGCATGTCCTTGATCTGGGCAATCGCAGCTTCGATAGTCTTGCGGGTGCCGCCATGCTGCTGGATGGTCATGGTACGCAGACGCTCACCCTCCTCCATCCGGTAATGTTCGAGAATGGGGGCAATCTGGTTTGTTTCACAGCCGAGGCCGATCAGCAGAATGCCGCCAAAATTGGGATGACGTGCATAACCCTGAATGGTGCGGATCAGCAGTCGGTACCCTTCCGACTTGGTGTTGAGAGCACACCCCCCACCATGGGTCAGCGCAACGACACCGTCGACGTTGTCAAAACCGTCCAGACCGCCCTGCTTGTTGAAGTAGTCGGCAATGTAGCGGGAGACGGTGGCGGAACAGTTCACGGACGCGATGACGCCGATGTAATTGCGGGTACCAGCGCCACCAAGGCCACGATCGTAGCCCATGAATGTGCGGCGTTCGGCTTCCGGCAGCATGCCGGTTTCCTCGATATCGACGCTGAACTGGTGCGCATGCTCGGAGGGTACCATGGCAAGGTTGTGCAGGTGTACATGACGACCGGGCTCAATGTCCTGGGTGGCAATACCGATCACCTGACCGTATTTACGGACTTCTTCGCCAGACTTGATGGTCTTCAGCGCAACCTTGTGTCCGCGGCCGATCAGGTCGAGTGCGACAAGATCTCCCCTGCCGGTCGGGTTTCCTGCAGGAATGGATCTGCGGGCCACAGCAACGTTATCGTTGATATTCAGCAGGATTGTTGGCTCGGAATTTAATGCTTTATCATGCACTGTCACGGGGATTCTCCTCCTCCCGGTCTATGTCTGCGCAAAAGCGCTACTCAATTCTCGATCCAGCGCTGCTTTGAGCTTTCGAGATGGCTATGCATCGCAGCTTGTGCAAGCAGTGGATCGCGCATTTCAAGGGCTGCCAGAATGGCTTCATGCTCATTTAGGGCACGTGTCCATGTTTCACGGTCCTCAAAGCGGACGCGGAACTGGGCGGAAATAGGACTGTGGCGTTCATCAAAAAGCTCAGCCACCATACGGGCCAACACGCTGTTTTGCGATTGTTCAGCAATGGTAATGTGAAACAGTCTATCCTGATCGAGCGGCTTCTTGCCGAGATCGATTTCCTTTTTCATGCCGTCCAGTAACTGGCGAAGCGTGACAAGTGCTTCCGGCGTAATGCGGCTTGCGGCCAAAACAATTGTTGCACCCTCAATGGCGGCACGCGCCTGCATCAGTTCGGTCGGGCTGTCGCCCATCGACTTGGTTTGCCATGTGGTGGTGGCGGGCTCCGCAGACACATAGACGCCGGACCCCATACGAATTTCAACGCTGCCATCGATTTCAAGTGCAATCAGTGCTTCGCGTAGGGACGGCCGTGAAACACCCAGTTTCTGGGCCAGTTCCCGCTCCGCTGGCAGGCGCGATCCGGGCTGAAATTCACCCTGATCGATCAACTCACGGATCTGATCGGCAATCTGCTGGTAAAGGCGGCGTGTTTCCATCTGTCTGGTCAGGCCAATCATCTCGTTGGGTATAAGCATTTTAAGTTCGCGGAATTTGGCCTTACCGTATCGATAAGTGTGACAATAGGCAAGAATAAGTTTAATATGTTGAATTATATAGATTTATCACGGTTCTGAATTTTCTGCTATCAGGCCGGTTTCGAAGTTTTGAGATAATTGGCTTGACCAATAAAAAAATGCGGCCTAACCATTGCGTCCAATTGAAGGCAACCGGGTGGAGCGTGGTTGCGCATGGAGGATCTCAGATGTCACAAGGCGAACTCAATATCGCAGGCGGAAATATGCCCGGCGATAGCTTTGCCGGTGCTGCCGAAACCCTGCTGCGCCTCGAAAATATCACCAAGGAATTCCCCGGTGTCCGGGCCTTGTCGGGCGTACATTTTGATCTCGTGCGCGGTGAAGTGCATGCGGTCTGTGGTGAAAACGGCGCCGGAAAATCAACATTGATGAAAATTGTCAGCGGCGTTTATCAGCCGACTGAAGGTACAATTATCCACAAGGGTAACAAGGTTCAGTATTCCTCGCCGCTCGAATCCGAAGCGGCCGGCATTGCCATCATCCATCAGGAACTGAACCTCATTCCGCACCTCAGTGTGGCGGAAAACATTTATCTGGCGCGTGAGCCACGCCGTGGTTTCTGGGTTGATCGCAAAAAACTACGCGCCGATGCCAAGCGCTGTCTTGATCGTCTGGGTGTCGATATTGATCCCGACCAGACGGTGCGCGGTCTTTCCGTTGCGCAATGCCAGATGGTGGAAATTGCCAAGGCCCTGTCTCTGGACGCCGAAGTGCTGATCATGGACGAGCCAACTTCGTCGCTGACCGAGCAGGAAACCACCCTGCTGTTCAAGGTCATTCATGACCTGAAACGGGCCGGTGTCGGCATCGTCTATATTTCTCACCGTCTGGATGAGATGGCGCAGATCGTTGATCGTGTCACCATCTTGCGTGACGGCCGGTACATCTCCACCGCCAAATTTGCAGACACGACGGTCGATCAAATTGTTGCCCAAATGGTTGGCCGGTCTTTGGAGGAAAAATTCCCTGAGCGCACATCCGCGCCGACCGACGACGTTATCTTTGCTGTCAAGGGACTGACTCGCAAGGGCGTGTTCGAGGATGTCAGTTTTGAGTTGAAGCGCGGTGAAATTCTCGGCTTTGCTGGACTGATGGGCGCCGGTCGTACCGAAGTCGCGCGTGCGATTTTTGGTGCTGATCCGCTCGATTCCGGCGAGATCACCTTTGAAAGCCGCGTTCTTGATATTCGCTCCCCACAGGATGCTATCCGCGAAGGGATCGCCTATCTCTCCGAAGACCGCAAAAGTGATGGTCTTGCGGTGAAAATGTCGGTGGCAGCCAATACGACGCTTGCCAACATGGAAGCAGTTTCCAGCAAGTTTGGCGTGATTGATTTTGCCAAGCATAATGAGATTGCCCGCAAATATGTCGATCTTCTCAACGTCAAGACGCCGTCGATCGAGCAGACCGTTCGTTTGCTGTCCGGTGGTAACCAGCAGAAAATCATCATCGGTAA
The DNA here is from genome assembly GCF_014851585.1 of Agrobacterium sp. AGB01. Taxonomy (GTDB): domain Bacteria; phylum Pseudomonadota; class Alphaproteobacteria; order Rhizobiales; family Rhizobiaceae; genus Agrobacterium. Next base: position 298,266 of record NZ_JACVAB010000006.1, on the reverse strand, counting down.
ATGGTTGTTCCGCGAATCCCGCATCCTGTTCTTTGATGAACCGACCCGCGGTATCGACGTGGGTGCGAAGTTTGCCATTTACAAAATCATGGACGAATTGGCCGCACAGGGCATTGGCGTCATCCTCATCAGTTCCGAATTGCCGGAAGTGCTGGGTCTGACCGATCGTATTGCCGTCTTCCATGAAGGCAGGATCACCGGTGTCTTGAAGACGGCCGAAACGAACCAGGAAGAAATCATGCGATACGCATCCGGCTATGTACCGGCGGCGCAGTGAGGAATGCAATGAGCAGCAATAATCCTGAACAAAAGAACATGTCTTTGAGCGACCGCCAGAAGGATATCATCCAGAAGTTTGCGGCGCTCGGCAGCCTTGTTGCGTTGACCATCGTGTTTTCGCTCACCAGCAGTGCTTTCTTCACCGTTAGCAATGCCATGACCATCGCCTTGCAGGTCACGTCGATCGCTCTTCTCGGTATTGGCGCAACTTGCGTCATCATCACCGGCGGTATCGACCTTTCCGTTGGATCTGTACTGGCGCTCGCCGGCGTTGTTGCCGCACTTGCGGTGAAGGAACTTGGTATTCCCGTGCCGTTCGCGATGCTTCTCGGCATTCTGACTGGTTCAGTCTGTGGGTACATCAATGGCCTTTTGGTCACGCGCTTCAAACTGCCGCCGTTCATTGCAACGCTTGGTATGATGTTGATCGCGCGCGGCGTGGCCCTGCAGATTACCGGTGCCCGTGCAGTGTCCGGCCTCGGTGAATCCTTTGGCGTTCTCGGTAACGGCGCGCTGTTCCGTGTCGTCAACATCGGCGAAGACGGCTTCCCGAATGTTGTATTCCCAGGCATTCCCTACCCGGTCATCCTGATGGTCGTCATCGGTATTGCGGTATCTCTGATGCTCAACCGCTCAGTACTTGGCCGCCACATCTATGCTGTTGGCTCAAACGCGGAAGCTGCGCGCCTGTCCGGCGTCAATGTCAGCCGGGTCACAAACTTTACCTACATTCTTTCAGGTACGCTTGCCGGCCTGACAGGCTGCGTTCTGATGTCCCGTCTTGTTACCGCACAGCCGAATGAAGGCGTGATGTACGAACTGGACGCGATTGCCAGCGCAGTGATCGGCGGTACGTCGCTGATCGGTGGCGTTGGTACAATTTCGGGCACAGGCATTGGTGCCTTTGTCATCGGTATTCTGCGCAATGGTCTTAACATGAACGGTGTTTCGGCCTTCACGCAGCAAATTATCATCGGCCTCGTCATTCTGGTGACCGTGTGGATCGACCAGTTGCGTAACCGCCGCTGAGAAGGGCGCGGACCCTTTCCGTAAACAACAAGGGGGACGAGGAGTTCTCCCGAAAAGGCCAGAGTGCCCATAATTGGAGGAAGAGATGAAGAAACTTTCGATTGCCCTTCTCACATCTGTCATCGCACTGTGGAGTGTTTCCACCGTTCAGGCTGGTGAAATTGCAGTTATCGTCAAGACGGTAAACTCGACATTCTGGCAGAACGTCCAGAAGGGTGCAGATGCTGCGATCAAGGATTTGAACGGTCACACGATCACATTCCAGGGTCCGGCTTCTGAATCTGCGATTGCTGACCAGGTGAACATGGTTGAAAACGCAGTAAACCGTAAGGTTGATGGCATCGTTCTTGCACCGTCGGATCCAGACGCGCTTGTTCCTGCCGTCAAGAAGGCATGGGAAGCCCGTATTCCTGTCGTACTTATCGACTCCCAGCTTGCTGAGGGTTCCGAGCAGTACTACCAGTCTTTCCTTGCTACCGACAACAAGAAGGCCGGCGAGCTTGCAGCCCAGGCGCTAATCGAAAAGGTTGGCACTGAAGGCAAGATCGCCATCATGTCCTACGTTGCCGGTGCCGGTTCGGAAATTGGCCGTGTTGGTGGTTTCACTGAATACGTCAAGGCAAACTCCAAGCTGGAAATCGTTGGTCCGTTCTATTCGCAGTCGCAGATGGCAACGGCTCTGAACCAGACGACTGACGTTCTGGCTGCCAATTCAGACCTCAAGGGCATCTTCGGTGCCAATGAGCCAACAGCAATCGGTGTTGGCCGTGCGCTGGTTCAGTCCGGCAAGGCTGGCAAGGTTGTTGGTATCGGCTTTGACGGTAACCAGGACCTGCAGGAATTCGTCAAGGATGGTACACTGGCCGGTATTGCCGTTCAGGGTTCCTACCAGATGGGTGAACTTGGCGTGCAGACAATCGGCAAAATCCTCAACAAGGAAAAGGTCGAGAAGTTCGTTGATACCGGTGTGGTTGTTGTCACCAAGGACAACATCGAAAAGCCGGAAGCAAAGAACGTTCTTTACTAATCTGCCAGACAGGGCGCGTCGCAACAGGCGGCGCGCCGGTTTCTCCTGCAAACGCCTGATTGAAAGTGCCAGACGATGAAAGTATCCGATACGCGCAAGCTGCCCCGCCGCTCCGTTGACGTTACCCTTATGGGGCTTGGCTGCGCCCAAATGGGCAATCTTTACCGTGTCACACCTTACGAAGAATCGAAGGGTGCTTTCGACAAGGCATGGGAAAGTGGCATTCGTTATTTCGATACAGCACCGTTTTACGGTTACACTCGTTCGGAGCGTCGTCTCGGCACGATGCTGACCGAACATGATCGCAAGGATTACACCGTCAGCACCAAGGTTGGTCGCGTAATGGTTCCTGACGATACGGTCGGTCCGGAGGAGGATGCCTATGTCGCTCCGCTGCCGTTCCGCCCGAACTACGACTATTCTTATGATGGCATTTTGCGTTCGTTTGACGCCAGCCAGCAGCGTCTTGGAATTCTGAGACCTGATATTCTTTACATCCACGACATCGGCTCTGCGACGCATGGTGAAAAGCACCCGCATTACTGGGAGCAGTTGACCTCTGGCGGCGGTTTCAAGGCGCTTGCAAAGCTGCGTGACGAAGGGTCGGTCAAGGCTGTTGGCCTTGGCGTCAACGAGTGGGAAGTCATTCGTGATGCCATGCAGGTTTTCGACGTTGATGTTGCCATGCTGGCCGGTCGCTACACACTACTGGAACAGCAGAGCCTCGCCTTCATGGACAATTGCGCCAAGGCTGGCACCGCGATCGTCATCGCCGGCGCGTTCAACTCCGGCATTTTGGCAGGCAACAAGAAGTTCAACTATGCCGATGCACCGGCTGATATCGTCAAAAGTGTTGAAGCACTGGAAGCGGTTTGCGCTGACACTGGCGTCAAGTTGCAGGCAGCAGCCTTGCAATTTCCTCTTGCCCATCCTGCCTCCGTCACGGTGGTTTCGGGTGCGCGCAACGCAAGCCAGCTGACCTCGAACATCGAGTGGTTCGAGGAAGACGTGCCTGCCGAATTCTGGGCCGAGTTGCGCAAGCGCGGCCTGATTGCCGAGGGCGCACCGGTTCCTGGCGGCAAGGCTTGATCGACATGCGGATCGATGCCCATCAGCATTTCTGGCTTATGAAGGACCGGCAGGGCCAATGGCCTCCGCCGTCCTTGGAGGCTATCTACCGGGATTTCTCCCCTCAGGATCTGAAGCCTTTGCTGGACGCGCAGTCCATTGACGGCACCGTTCTAGTCCAGACGATGGAGAGCGAGGCGGACACCGCCTATATGCTCGATCTGGCGGCCAATAACAGCTTTATCAAAGGTGTGGTTGGCTGGACGGATTTGAAGGCCCCGGGGACTGTAGAGGCCATCAAGGCATTGTCTGCCAATCCGGTGCTTAAGGGTTTTCGGCCCATGTTGCAGGGTTTGGAAGACGACAATTGGATCGATGATCCCGCGCTGGACCCGGCAATCGGTGCGATGATTGCCTGTGGTCTCGTGTTCGACGCGTTGGTTTTGCCTCGACATCTGCCCGCACTTTTCAAATTTGTCTCACGCCATCCTGATCTTCCAGTGGTTATCGACCATGGTGCCAAACCTTGGATAGCGACCGGCCATTACACCGAATGGCGTCAGAACATGGCCTCATTGGCAGGCTTGCCTAATGTAACTTGCAAATTGTCGGGTCTGCTGACCGAGGCCGGTGATCAGAAACCTCAGGCTGTCCGTCCTTACGCGGAAACGATCCTTGAGCTTTTCGGTCCTTCGCGCGTGATCTGGGGCAGTGACTGGCCTGTGCTGCGGCTTGCTGGCGATTATTCCGGCTGGGTGGAGATGTGCCGCGATATCGTGCCGCAACAGCATCACGATGCCGTCTTCGGTGGAAACGCCGTTTCTTTCTACAATCTGACCGCCCGACGGTCGTCTTCTGAAAACAGGTGATGTGATGCTTGCAATAAGCTGCGATTCTCCCGGAACACTGACAGCCGTTGACAAGGACATGCCGTCACGTGGCGATGGCGAAGTGCTGGTGCGTGTACGACGCATTGGTGTGTGCGGTACCGATCTGCACATCTTCACTGGCAATCAGCCTTATCTGTCCTATCCGCGTATCATGGGACATGAGTTGTCCGGGACCATGGAAGAGGCACCGCAGGGAAGCACCCTTGCCAAGGGCGATGTCGTCACGATCATTCCTTATATCTCTTGCGGTCACTGCAGCGCTTGCCTCAAAGGCAAGAGCAATTGCTGCCGCAATATCGGAGTTCTGGGCGTGCATCGCGACGGCGGCATGGCAGAATATCTCAGCGTCCCGCAGCAATTCGTTCTCAAGGCTGAAGGCTTGAGCCTCGATCAGGCGGCAATGACGGAGTTCTTGGCAATTGGCGCACACGCCGTTCGCCGCGCCAAAGTCGAAAAAGGCCAGAATGTTTTGATCGTTGGCGGTGGTCCCATCGGCATGGCCGTTGCTGTCTTTGCAAAGCTTGATGGCGGACGCGTCACTGTCATTGACGGACGCACAGACCGTCTGGATTTCTGCAAGAAACACCTTGGTGTCGATGAGACCGTTCAGCTCGGCGATGGCGACAAGGACAGGCTGTCGGAGATTACCGGTGGCGATTTCTTTGATGCTGTTTTTGATGCAACAGGCAATTCGAAGGCCATGGAGCGTGGTTTTTCCTTCGTCGGTCACGGCGGCACGTACGTGCTGGTCTCGATCGTCAGCAGCGACATTACCTTCAACGACCCTGAGTTCCATAAGCGGGAAACCACACTGCTCGGCAGCCGAAACGCAACCATTGAGGATTTTGAACGGGTCATTGCTGCACAGCGCAGCGGTGGCGTGCCGGATGCCTTGATCACACACCGCATGACACTCACAGAGGTTCCGGAGAAGTTTTCTGGTCTGCTTGATCCGGCAGCTGGCGTTGTGAAAGGCATGGTTGAGGTTCAATGAGCGAAGCCACTCCCATCCTGCAGTTCGGGACAAGTCGTTTTCTCCTGGCGCATGCCGACCTCTTCGTATCGGAAGCACTGGAAGCGGGCAAGGCGCTTGGCAAGATTGCCATTGTCCAGACAACAGGCAACGCACAGAGTGCGACACGTATCGCTGCACTGGGTAAACCCAATGGCTATCCGGTGCGTATCCGTGGTCTGAAAAACGGCGTCGCTGTTGATGAGGAGCGTCGTGGCATGGCTGTGGCGTTTGGCCTGAGTGCGAACCAGGATTGGCAGACCGTTCGCGAGATTGCCTCTGTTGCGAAGGTGATTATCTCAAACACCGGCGACAAGGGTTATGAGCTGGATTCGGACGATACCGTCGAATTGGCTGATGATTTTACCCGGGCTCCAAAAAGCTTTCCGGCCAAGCTGTGCTTGTTGCTGCTGGAGCGCTGGCAACTTCACCCGGAAAGTGAAATCTCGATTTTCCCTTGCGAACTGATCCCGCGTAATGGCGACCGGTTGAAGGATATCGTCCGTGGACTTGCCGACAGTTGGCAACTGCCTGCTGGTTTCACCTTCTACCTGACGGAAAAGTGCCGTTTTGCCAACAGCCTCGTTGACCGGATTGTTTCGGAACCGATTGAGCCGGTTGGTGCGGTTGCAGAACCCTACGCAATCTGGGCTGTTGAAAATCAGGCCGGGCTGACATTGCCCTGTGTGCACCCTCATCTCGTTTTGACCGATGATCTCGATCATTACGAAAACCTGAAGCTCTATCTTCTCAATCTTGGTCACAGCTATCTGGCCGAACGTTGGTTGGTTGATGCGCGTGCCAAGCATGAGACCGTCCGCGAAGCGATGGCAGATTCGGACCTGCGTGCTGATCTTGAAGCCGTCTGGCATGAAGAGGTTCTGCCGCTGTTTGCCGCTGACGGTTTGGGGACTGAGGCAAAGACCTATGTGGACCATGTTCGCGAGCGTTTTCTCAACCCGTACCTCGCCCATCGGCTCGCCGACATTGCCAGCAATCACGACGAGAAAAAACGCCGTCGTATCGCACCGGTTATCGCGTGGGCTGAAAAGCTCGGCCTCAATCTGCCGCAGACGCGTCTTCGCGCTGCAATGGCGACCATAAAGCAGTAACAGGAGTTATCAATGCAGCGCATGGGCATGGTCATTGGCGTCAAGCCGGACATGATTGCGGAGTACAAGCGGCTTCATGCTGCGGTATGGCCGGAAGTTCTGGAACTGATCAGCAAAAGCAATATCCGCAACTACACGATCTTCCTGCGCGAGCCGGAAAACCTGCTTTTCGGATACTGGGAATATCACGGCACGGATTATGAAGCCGATATGGCCCGTATCGCTGCCGACCCCAAAAATCAGGAATGGTGGTCTTTCACCATTCCCTGTCAGCAACCGCTTGAAAGCCGCAAGGATGGAGAGTGGTGGGCTATGATGGAAGAAACATTCCACCACGACTGAGAACCTTTATTTTCCCTGACCGCGAGTAACCGGCCATGACCAAGATTACCGACCTTAAAGTATACGACCTGCGTTTCCCGACCTCCCAGAGCCTTGACGGTTCTGACGCCATGAACCCCGATCCGGATTATTCGGCCGCCTATGTGGTGCTGAAAACCGACACGGATGGTCTGGAAGGCCACGGCCTGACCTTCACCATCGGCCGCGGCAATGACATTTGCTGCATGGCGATCAAGGCGATGAGCCACCTCGTCATCGGTACCGACCTTGCCAAGGTCTTGGAAAATCCGGGTCAATACTGGCGTCACCTGACCAGCGACAGCCAGCTGCGCTGGATCGGTCCGGATAAGGGTGCCATGCATCTGGCCACCGGTGCCGTCGTCAATGCCGTCTGGGATCTCTTGGCCAAGCAGGCTGGCAAGCCGGTCTGGCAGCTGGTCGCCGATATGAGCGCAGAAGAAATAGCAGATATCGTTGACTATCGTTACCTGACCGACGTTTTGTCGCGTGAAGATGCGCTGGCTATTCTCAAGAAGGCGGAAGCCGGTAAAGCGGCCCGTGTTGAGACGCTGAAAAATGAAGGTTATCCCTGCTACACAACCTCTGCCGGATGGCTGGGTTATGACGACGACAAGTTGCGTCGTCTCTGCAAGGAAGCCATTGATGCCGGTTTCAACCACGTCAAGATGAAGGTTGGCCGTGATCTGGAAGACGATATCCGCCGTCTGACGATTGCACGTGAAGTGATTGGTCCGGATCGTTATCTGATGATCGACGCCAACCAGGTCTGGGAAGTTGATCAGGCAATCGCGTGGGTCAACAAGCTGGCCTTCTCCAAGCCGTTCTTCATCGAAGAGCCAACCAGCCCGGATGATATTGCCGGCCACCGCAAGATCCGTCAGGCGATTGGCGATGTGAAGGTTGCGACTGGTGAAATGTGCCAGAACCGTATCATGTTCAAGCAGTTCATCGCTGAAGGTGCGATTGACGTCGTACAGATCGATTCATGCCGTATGGGCGGCCTGAATGAAGTTCTGGCCGTGTTGTTGATTGCTGCGAAATACAATCTTCCGGTTTGGCCACATGCCGGTGGTGTTGGTCTTTGCGAATATGTTCAGCACCTGTCGATGATCGACTATCTGGTGGTTTCCGGCACCAAAGAAGGGCGTGTGATCGAATATGTCGACCACCTGCATGAGCACTTCATCGAGCCCTGCGATATCCGTGAGGCTGCCTATATGCCGCCAAAACTGCCAGGCTTCTCCATTGAAATGAAGCCCGCGTCGATTGCGGAATATACCTTCAAGGGTTGATACTGATTAAGCCAATAAGATCCCCGGTCGAGACCGGGGATTTTTTTATATGCCTTTCAAGGCATCACGAAGCCGCTGCCATTCTTCCTGCCGTCCCGGCAGTCCGAAACGCAAATCTTGCGGTCTCTCTTCAAATGCGCGCACCAGAATGCCATGTTCGCCAAGATAGCTGAAAATCTTGGCGGCATTTTCATGGCGGACCAGCCGGAAGAGATTGGTGCCACCTGATACCGTCAGGCCTGCAGCGTCCAGCACTTCATCCAGTCGTTCTGACTTTTGCCGAAGGTGCAGGCGCATATCCACCTGCCAATGTTTGTCGTTCAGTGCTTCCGTGGCAATGTGGAGCGCGGGACCGGAAATGGCCCAGGGACCGAGACGGCTTTCCAACAGGCCAGCGGTCTGCGGCGTTGTAACTGCAAAGCCAAGTCTTAAACCGGCCATGCCGTAAAACTTGCCGAATGAGCGTAACACAACAATACCCCCCTGATCGACATCACCGCACAAGCTTTCATAACCGTCGCCAGCGTCACCAAATGCTTCATCGACAATCAGCGTGCCATCTTTTTCCTTCAGTGCTGTGGCCAGCGCTAAAAGGTCCGACTTCGAGATGACGCGACCGGTCGGATTGTTTGGATTGACGACGATGGCGAGATCCGCCGTTGAAAGCGTCGCAAAGTCATCCGTCTCGATCACATCAAACCCATTCAATCGTGCAGCGCGGGCATGTTCGGCATAGGTAGGTGATAGAATAACGGCTTTTGGTTTCGCCGATTTTTTTGCCAGCTCAGAAACCAGCGGCAGCAAGATCTGCGTGCCCGGTGCCGCCGCAACGTGGGCAGCAGAGGTTGCCCCATAGGCGCGTGCCGCGCGTTCTCTAAGGACCTCTGCCAATGCCGGTTCTGGCAGACGTGAAAGAGCCTCCGCCGGAATGGGCGAATGTGGATAGGAAATTGGATTGATGCCGGTCGAAAGATCGATCCAGGGGTTTGGCGCCTGTGGAAACAGGCTACGGGCGCGGGCAAGATTTCCACCGTGCAGGATCACAGGCTCAATCTTTTCTGCTATTGGACTGTCCATGTTTTTCGCTCTCGCCTTCCTGTCGCTGCTGATCGAACGGTTCACCGGTTATCCGAACTGGCTTTTTGCCCGTATCGGGCACCCCGTGACATGGGTTGGTTCGTTTATTGCGCTCCTCGATAGAAAATGGAACCGGGAGAGTGACGATTTTGCAAAACGAAAAGTCATGGGTATGACGACGTTGATTGTTTTGCTGGTTGTGACCATTTTTCTGGCATCGCTGGTGCAGTCCGTTTTATTTCTTCTGCCCCTAGGCCTTTTGTTTGTGGCGATCGTTTGCGCTGCATTGCCTGCACAGAAAAGCCTTGAGCAGCATGTCGAGGCGGTTGCCGTCGCACTTGAAACCGAAGGGTTGGAAGGTGGTCGCAAAGCCGTGTCGATGATTGTCGGCCGGGACCCGGATCAGCTTGACGAAGCGGCCGTCTGCCGGGCAGCAATTGAAAGTCTGGCTGAAAATTTTTCCGATGGCATCGTTGCCCCCGCTTTCTGGATCGGCATGTTGGGTTTGCCCGGTGGCGCAGCCTATAAGGCTATCAACACAGCAGACAGCATGATCGGCCACCGCAACAAGCGTTATGAAGCCTTTGGCAAGGCATCAGCCAAGCTAGATGACCTGGTCAATCTGCCAGCCTCGCGTCTGACTGGTTATCTGTTCGTAGTCGCTGCCGTGTTCGTAAAGGATGCGTCTCCCAAGCGTGCGCTGAATGCCATCAAACGTGATGCGCATCATCATCGCTCTCCCAACGCTGGATGGCCGGAAGCGGCACTGGCCGGTGCTTTGGGCTACGCGCTTGCTGGCCCGCGTTCCTATGATGGCCAGATGATTGAGGCACGTTTTATGGGCAGAGGTGGACGTCGTGACTTGACGGCCGCCGACATTCGTCGCGCGTTGAAGCTGACACGGATCGCCGATGGATTGCTGATTGCGCTATTTGGTTGTCTGGTTCTTGTTATCGGGCGATAGCCAAAAGTCCGTCCAGATCGAGGTGGGCTTCCATATGGGCCGCCAATCGATCAAGGACTTCATCAATCTGCTGTTCGTAATTGAGTGTCGAACTGCTGCCACCTAACCGCACCAGCCACACGCCTCTTTGTCGATCATCGGCAAAAAGACCGTGTATGTAGGTGCCGAAAACACGCCCCGCCGGTGAAATCGCCCCTTCAATGTGATCATCGACAGATGAAAACGGTCGGTCGCAGTCTCTACCAGTGGTAACGCCGACGTGCATTTCATAGCCGGAGAATGAAGTGCCGTCGAAACTTGAACCGGCCACCGAGGCGAGGCGCTTATCGCCTGTCAAAACGGTGTCGACATCAAGCAGGCCCAAACCCTTGACCGTGGCTGGCGGTCCTTCAATGCCCTTCGGGTCGGCGATTGTGTTGCCCAGCATCTGATAGCCGCCACACAGGCCCAGCACATAACCGCCTCGTCTGACGTGAGCCTTGATATCGATATCAAGCCCGGACTTTTTCAGCACTTCCAGATCAGCAATTGTCGACTTTGATCCGCACAGGAGAACCAGCGCGCAATCGGCTGGAATGGTCTGTCCGGGTCTTACCCTGACCAGTTCGACAGTCTCTTCCATGTCGAGAGGATCAAGATCATCAAAATTGGAAATATGCGGCAGGATCGGCACTGCAATACGGATTTTTGCGCCGGGCTTTTGTGTGGCGGGCCCACTCAGGCCAAGCGCGTCTTCGGCCGGTAGCTGTTGCGCCTCGGCAAAGTGAGGCAGAAGGCCTATGCTGCGCCATCCGGTTTTGTCGGCAATGATGCGCATTCCATTGTCGAACAGTGTTGGATCGCCACGGAAACGGTTGACGATAAATCCCTCGATCATCGTGGCATCATCCAGGTCCAAAACCGTTTTGGTGCCAACCAGGCTGGCGATAACGCCCCCTCGGTCAATGTCGCCGATCAGAATGACAGGTGCATCGGCAGCACGGGCAAATCCCATATTGGCAATATCATTGGCGCGCAGATTGACCTCGGAAGCACTGCCGGCACCTTCGACCAGCACGAGATCAGCCTGTGATTTGAGACGTTCCAAACTCTCTAACACATGGGGCATCAGGCCTGCCTTCATATGTTGGTAATCGGCAGCCTTGGCATTGCCAATGACCTTTCCCTGCACCACCACCTGCGCACCGGTTTCGCTTTGCGGCTTCAACAGCACCGGGTTCATGTGAACAGATAGAGCAACGCCGGCAGCGCGCGCCTGTAGCGCTTGGGCGCGGCCAATTTCACCGCCGTCAGCGGTCACAGCAGCATTGTTGGACATGTTTTGAGGTTTGAATGGCAGCACCGACAAGCCACGTTTGACAAAGGCGCGGGCAAGGCCTGCGACCATAAGCGATTTGCCGACATCAGAGCCGGTGCCCTGAAACATCAGAACGCGTGCTGCCATGTGGTTTTATCCTAAAACTCGATACCGGCCTGGGCTTTGACGCCAGCCTTGAAGTGGTGCTTCACCAGTGTCATCTCAGTCACCATATCGGCAGCATCGATCAACGGCTGCTTGGCGTTCCGGCCGGTGACGACAACATGCAAATCGGGGCGACGGTTCTGCAATGTCTCGATCACGTCGTTGAGGTCGAGATATTCATAGCGGAGAGCAATGTTCAACTCGTCGAGGACAAGAAGTCCGATCGTTTTGTCTTCCATAAGCGTCTTTGCTTCCGCCCATGCCTTGGCAGCTGCGGCGACATCGCGTTTCAAATCCTGAGTGTCCCACGTGAAACCTTCGCCCATGGTGCGCCATTCGACGCGGTCTCCAAACAGCGTCAAGGCTTGTTGTTCACCGGTGGCCCAGGCGCCCTTTATGAACTGCACGACACCCACTCGGCGTCCATTGCCGAGCATGCGCAATGCCAGTCCGAAAGCGGCCGTGGATTTGCCTTTACCGGGTCCGGTGTTGACGATCAGCAACCCCTTTTCGACTGTTTTGCCCGCGACTTCAGCATCCTGGACGGCTTTGCGATTGACCATTTTTTGACGGTGACGCTCGGCCTCAGTTTCGGTAATCTCGCGGGTCATGGCGGTATCCCTGTCATTGCTATGTCTAAAAAACGCTTATCTGCTATTTGTGAAGCGGCGACTATAGCCAATTTGCCTCACCCGGCAATGCTGGCGGCACGTGGGCTTTGCATTGACCGCGACAGCGGTTGCGCCTAAGTGTAAACCACTGACGGTCTTTTTCCGGCAACGGGAGAAGCTAAGAGGGAACACGGTTCCGCCCCGATTTGACGGGCCAGTCCGTGGCTGCCCCCGCAACTGTAAGCGGTCAGCCCACGCCGAAACGCCACTGGACATATGTTCGGGAAGGCGGCGACACGGGCGCCATAAGCCGCAAGCCAGGAGACCTGCCGTTTCAGGAAAATACGTCTGTCGGGCGGGGTGCTCCGGTCAGTCGAACCGATCGAATATTTGGCTCTCATCGCGATGAATTGCCGTTTTCGATAACCGCACCCCATGATTTTTTTTGAAGGCGCGGAAAGCGAATACGAATTTGGATATTACGGCAACATCGTCCTGCCCTGACGGTAAAACGCAAGACGGCACCGCTGATGGTGTCGTTGTGTTTGTGTGCCGAAACTGTCGCAGCGAGGACGATCCGAATGCCGATCCCCGTCCCGGCGCGCTTTTGTCATCTGCCACTATCGCGAAGGCCCAGGCAGTTGGCATCGAGGTACGTAGCGTCAATTGTCTTGCCAATTGCAAACGTGGTTTGAGCGCCAGTATTCGCAGTGCTGATGGCTGGTCCTATATTTTTGGCGGCCTTGCACAAGACGATGCTGACGACCTGCTGATCGGCGCGCAATTGCTTGCCAGTGCGCCGGACGGTCTTATGCCTTGGCGCGGACGTCCCGACAGTTTGAAACGCGGCATGATTGCCCGTATTCCACCATTTGATTACACAGAGGAAAAATCATGAGCAATTCGCTGGACCGTGTCCCCTGCACCATCGTCACCGGTTTTCTCGGTGCTGGAAAAACCACGCTTTTGCGTGGTCTCCTGGAAAAACTGGAAGGCAAGCGTCTTGCGATTATCGTCAATGAGTTTGGCGATGTTGGCATTGATGGCGAAATCCTCAAGGGCTGCGGTATCGAAAGCTGCCCGGAAGAAAATATCGTTGAACTGGCAAATGGCTGCATTTGCTGCACGGTTGCCGATGATTTCCAGCCAGCGATCGAGCAGATCCTCAGCCGTCAGCCGAAGGTGGAGCATATTTTGATCGAAACCTCCGGCCTTGCCCTGCCGAAGCCTCTGGTGCAGGCGTTCCAGTGGCCGGCAATAAAAAGCCGCGTCACGGTGGATGCTGTTATCGCCGTTGCCGATGGTGCTGCACTTGCAGAAGGCATGGTGTCGCATGATCTGGATGCTCTTGCCGCCCAGCGTGCCAATGACGAGGCGCTTGACCATGACGATCCGGTCGAAGAAGTGTTCGAAGACCAGATTGCCTGCGCTGACCTTATCGTACTGACCAAGGGTGATCTGCTGGATGCTGAAGGTCTGGAACGCGCTAAGGCGCATATTGGCGAACATCTGCCCAAGGCTGCAAAGATCGTTGTTGCGTCCAATGGCGCCATCGATCCCGCTGTCCTGATCGGTCTTGGTCTCGCGGTGGAAGACGACATTGAAAATCGTCATACCCATCACGATGAGGAAGAAGACCACGATCACGACGAGTTCGACAGCTTTGTTGTGGAATTGTCGGCGGTAAGTGACCCGGAAGCTCTGGCGTCCCGTATCGCTGAAACAGCCGCTGCGGAAAACGTGCTGCGCATCAAGGGATTTGTCGAGGTTTCCGCCAAGCCTATGCGCCTACAGGTGCAGGCAGTAGGTTCGCGCGTCAATCATTACTTTGACCGCCCTTGGGCAGCAGGCGAAACCCGCCGCAGCCGTCTGGTGGTTATTGGTGAAAAGGGTATCGATCGCGCAAAAATCGAAAAGATGCTTGCGGCCTGATCCATGCATATTCTCGCCACCACATCTTCGTCTCTCGACGACCTGATCGAGCCGGTTGATCTCAACCAGCCACAGGCGGATGTGGTGGTGTTGTCTTTTTCGAGCAGCGATCTGGCAGGTCTGGAGCGTGGTTGGAAGCAGACATGTACGGACTCCCTCTCGCTCGTCTCTGCCAACCTGTCCGAACTTCGCCATCCCATGTCTGTCGATCTTTGGATTGAGAAGACGGCGGAAAAGGCGAAACTGATCCTTATCCGGATTCTCGGCGGTGCAGATCGCTGGCGTTACGGTGTCGATCAGCTTGGTTTGACGGCGCGCCGCCGAGGCATAAACCTTGTATTGTTGCCCGGTGAATGCAGTGAACGGGACGAAAAGCTGGAAGCGGCGTCCACCGTTGACGCTTCTACTCTTTCGGCAATCCTGTCATTTTTTCGCGAAGGCGGAACTGTCAATATGGTGCGGCTTTCGACCGGTCTAACGGCTCTTGCCAAGGGTCAAGCATGGCCTGAGATCGTACCAGACCCGTTGCCAAGGGGTGGATTCTATCGGCCCGGTGAGGGGTTTGTCGATCTTGAGCGAGCATTGGATGGCTTTGCTGCCGATGCACCTGTCTTGCCAATGTTGTTTTACCGCTCGATGTTGCTGGCGGCGGATGTAGCTCCCGTCGATGCGCTGTTTGCGGCTTTGGAACGACGTGGGTTTGCGCCATTGCCGATTTTCGTCAGCGGCCTGAAGGACGCTGAAGCAATTCGGTTTCTGGAGGAAAAGCTGCCGCTGTTCGAACCCGCAGCAATCATCGCTGCGACTGCTTTTGCAAGCCACACCGACGATGCTGGCAATACGCTGTTCGACCGATTGGGCGTTCCGGTTTTTCAGGTCATCATGGCGACAACACGTCATGATGGTTGGGTCGACAATATGCGCGGTCTCAACCCGTCTGATCTTGCCATGCATGTGGTGCTGCCAGAGTTGGACGGGCGCATTCTGGCTGGGGCCATCTCATTCAAGCAGCTTGATCCGCAGGGTGGGCAAGGGTTGGTAAACGTCGCCGAAGTTGAACGTGTCGAGCAGGTTGCTGCACGCGTAGAAGCTTTTCTTCGGCTCAAGAGTGCCAAACCATCCGATCGACGCCTCCTCATTCTGATGCCGGACTATCCCGGTGCTGCACCGGGCCGAACTGGATATGCTGTTGGTCTGGACGTGCCACAGAGCGTGCTGGAGATGATGCATGACCTGCGTGATGCGGGTTATGGTGTTGAAAACATCCCTGACACCGCACGCGGTTTGCTGGATCGTATTGAAGGCGAAACGGCTGATCTTTCGCGGGCTGATTATGCCGCCTTCTGCGCATCCCTTCCCTCGTCTGCCCGTCAGGCCTTACAAGACACCTGGGGTGACGCGGCACTGGATGATGCCGTTACTGATGGTCATTTCCATTTTAGAGCAGCGCATTTCGGCGCCGTGACGGTTGCACTTGCTCCTGATCGCGGGCGCAACGAAGACCGGCGTGTTGATTATCACGATCCTGCCTTGCCACCGCGTCATGCATTGGTGGCTTTTGGTGCCTGGATGCGTGAAAAGCTTAACGCACATGCTGTGATCCATGTGGGTGCCCATGGCACTCTTGAATGGTTGCCGGGTAAGACCGTTGCGCTGTCGCAAGCCTGTTTTCCTGAAATCGTTACCGGACCGCTGCCGGTCATCTATCCGTTTATCGTTTCCAATCCGGGTGAAGCTGCCGTCGCCAAACGGCGTATTGCTGCCGTAACCATCGGGCATATTCCGCCTGCACTCGTGGATGCCGGACTTTCACCGGATCAGGCGGCGCTGGAGCAGCTTGTTGATGAATATGCACAGGCGGATGGGCTTGACCGCCGCCGCCGCGATAGACTGGCCACACTGATCGTTGAAAAGGCCCGCGATACGGGCCTGGCGGCTGATGCCGGCGTGGACTTGGGTGATGATGCCGATACCGCGCTGTCGCGCATTGATGCTTTTCTCTGCGATCTCAAGGATTTTGCCATCAAGGATGGCCAGCATGTGTTTGGGCGCGCGGTGGATGGCGAACAGGACCCGCTGAGAACTCAAAGTGCAACCGCAGAAAAAGCTGCTTTGTTGGCAGCGCTTGACGGCCAGCACATAGTTCCCGGTCCATCAGGTGCTCCTGCGCGTGGCAGGCTGGATGTGTTGCCGACCGGGCGCAATCTTTACGCTGCCGATCCGCGCACCATGCCCACACCAACAGCGTTTGAACTGGGCCGGATGGCGGGCGAAGAGGTGTTGCGGCACTATCTACAAAGCAACGGTGATTGGCCAAAACATCTGGTTTTCGACCTCTGGGGATCGGCCTCCTTACGCAATGGTGGCGAGGATGTCGGGCAAGCTCTGCATCTGATGGGGGCAAGGCCGATCTATGATCCTGCAACTGGCCGGGTGACTGGCATCGAAGTTTTGCCACCGGCTGCGCTTGGACGTCCCAGAGTGGATGTCACCTTCCGCATTTCCGGCCTGTTCCGCGACATGTTTCCAGCTCTGATTGCGCTGCTGGATGCTGCTGCCAAGGCGATTGCGCAGCGTGAAGAAGCGCCCGGCGATAATCCACTGGCTGAGGAAGCGGTCACTCTGGGTCGTATTCCCTCGCGTATCTTCGGTTCTGCACCCGGTACTTATGGAGCGGGGATTGAAGAGAAGCTGGCAAATGGCCGCTGGGATGAGCGCGATGAATTGGGGCAAATCTATCTGGATGCTGCAAGCCACGCCTTTGGCGGTGCCGACGGATTGCATGTGTCTGCGGATACTGGCTTTGCTGGTCAGGTGCAAAAGGCTGAATTTCTGATCCATACTGGTGATGATCCTGGACGCGATCTTCTCGATGGTTCATCGGATGTCGCCTTTATTGGTGGTTTTGCGGCTGCCAAGGCGGCACTTGGTCAAGCCGCAGATGTCGTGGCACTGGACACCACTGATCCGGCTCGCCCAAGGGCAAGATCCATCGCCCAAGCTTTGACCCGTGTGGTGCGGGCTCGCGCAGTCAATCCACGGTTCATCGCAGGACAAATGCGGCATGGTCCGCGTGGTGCTGCCGAATTTGCCGAAACGGTTGATCGACTGATTGGTTTTGCTGAAACCACTCATGTCGTTCCGTCATCGCTGATCGAGGCGCTTTATGATGCCTATTTTGGCGATGAGGCGGTTCGGGATTTTATTCTGCAAGAAAATCCGCAGGCTGCAGAAGTAATGGCGCAGCGCTTTATCTCTGCCCGCCGCCGAAATCTCTGGCACAGCCGTCGTAACGCCGTGGACGCTGAGCTGGAAATGCTGCTCACATCCCGACAGATGCGGGTTGCGACATGAGTGCATTACCGCTTTCCGACGTCCAGCCATTTTCGCGTCGCGGAGTTTGTCCGGCACTGTCTGCACCGATGCAGACCGGTGACGGGCTGCTGTCTCGGGTGGCCTTTACCGGTTATGTGTCTCCGCAGGATTTTGTCACACTTTGCGCATTGGCCACTCGGCATGGCAATGGTCTCGTTGATATCACCGCACGTGGCGGGCTTCAGTTTCGGGGTCTGACAGCACAAAGTGCGACTGGGTTGGAGCGAGATGTTTTGCAGCTTGGCTTGCCTATTCGCCAAGGCCTGGCTGTTGAAACGTCGCCGCTGGCTGGTATCGACCGAACCGCGATTGCGGACACACGAAACATCGTACGCCGGATTCGTTTATCGGCTGAAAAGCTTGGTCTTCACGACAGGCTGGCGGCAAAGATGTCGGTTATCGTGGACGGTGGTGGCCATGTCAGTCTCAGTGATCTGCTGGCCGACATTCGTCTGCGGGCCGTGACACTGAGTGGCGAGATATTCTGGCAACTAACGCTGGGTGATTCGGAAAATAAGGCTTTGAGGGCCGGTTTGCTGCGCCAGGAACACGCTGCTTCTGTGGTCATTGATCTGCTTTTGCACCTTGCGACAATCGGGCCAGATGCGCGTGGACGGGATTTGGATCTCGCTACCGTACGTATGGTCTGCGGCGAACGGTTGCTGGACCGAGATATTGATGATGCTTCCAGATGCGTCGGAGATTTGCCTTACGGTCTGATGCCGTTGGGTGATGGTTTCTTTGCCGTCGGGCTCGCACCGGCATTCGGGCAAGTCTCGGCCGACGTTCTGGCATCGCTCTTTCAACAGGCAACCATTCTGGGGTTGGCAAATGTCATGCCCGGGCCGTCACATTCACTGATATTTTGTGGCCGCGAAGCGGATTGCCGAGAGTTGCTTGCCTATGCTGCCACGGCTGGTTTTGTGACGATGGCAAGAGATCCCCGATCTGCCATCGCCGTCTGTCCGGGCGCTCCAGCTTGTGGTTCAGCCTTTATGCCGACCCATGCGCTTGCAGACCATGCAGCTGCTGAATGTGGCTCCATACTGGACGGATCATTTACCCTGCATATATCAGGCTGCGCCAAGGGATGTGCACATCCCTCACCAGCGCTTTTGGCTTTTCACGGCCGTGCTGAAGGTCTGGCTTTTGGGTTTTCAGCGCTTGTCGGAGACCCACCAACTGCTGTTCTGCCCATTGGTGCGCAAAAGGCTGCGCTTTCGCGGCTTGCTCAGCTTTACGAAAAAGAACATAAGCCCGGAGAAAACGCGCGTACATTTTTTTCCCGTTTGGGAAGCGAAACCGTCAGCGCGCTGCTCCGACAGGATAATTGATGACCGACTACGATTACATCCGCGATGGTAATGCCATCTACGAACGCTCATTCGCCATTATCCGCGAGGAGGCCGATCTTTCTGCGTTCACAGTTGATGAAGCCGACATTGCGATCCGTATGATCCATGCTTGCGGACAGGTCGAAGCCGCGCAGCACTTCCGTTTCTCCAAAGACTTTGTTGTTGCGGCGCGTGGTGCATTGCAGGCCGGCAAACCTGTTTTGTGTGACGCTGAGATGGTGGCGCGGGGCGTTACCCACGCACGTCTTCCGGCCAATAACGAAGTGATCTGCACCTTGCGTGATCCGCGCACGCCTGAGCTGGCAAAACAGATTGGCAATACCCGGTCGGCAGCAGCGCTTGATCTGTGGGCAGATAAGCTTGATGGCGCGCTTGTGGCCATTGGCAACGCGCCAACCGCGCTGTTCTATCTGCTTGAAATGCTGGAGAAGGGCGGAGTGCGTCCGGCCGCCATTATCGGCATGCCGGTTGGTTTTGTCGGAGCCGCGGAATCGAAAGATGCTTTGGAGGACAGCCCGCTCGGCATTCCCTACGCCATAGTCAAGGGACGCTTGGGTGGCTCGGCCATGACTGCTGCTGCGGTTAATGCCATCGCGAGGGCGGGTCTGTGAGTGCTGCTCTTCTTGAAAATGTCAAAGGCAAGCTGATTGGTGTTGGCACCGGCCCGGGTGATCCTGAGCTTCTGACCTTGAAAGCCGTTCGCGCCATTGAAACCGCCGATGTGCTTGCGTTCTTCTGCAAAAAAGGCAGTACCGGCAATGGTCGCGGTATAGTCGAGGCTTTCATTCGGCCAGGCACCATCGAGATGCCGCTGGTTTACCCGGTAACGGTGGAAAGCGACAAAAACGGCGAGGATTATCGCGGTGCAATAGCCGGATTCTTTGACCAGTCCGCCAAGGATATTGCCGTTCATCTGGATCAGGGACGCAATGTCGCGGTGCTGTCAGAGGGCGACCCGCTGTTTTATGGTTCCTATATGCATCTGCATTTGCGACTTGCGCCATCGTATCAGGCGGAAGTGGTGGCGGGTATCACGGCCATGTCTGGTTGCTGGTCTATGGCCGGTTTGCCGCTGGTGCAGGGCGACGATATCTTGAGTGTTCTTCCAGGTACGCTTTCAGAAGAAATTCTGGCCGAACGACTGTCTGGCACTGACGGTGCTGTTATCATGAAGGTCGGACGTAACCTGCCCAAAATTCGCAAGGCACTGGAAAAGGCTGGCAAGCTGGAAAGCGCGCTTTATGTCGAGCGTGGCACGATGGCTAACAGTGCGGCCATTCCGATGCGCGAGCGGGACAGTTCTCCTGCTCCCTATTTTTCGCTTGTTCTGGTTCCTGGCTGGAAGGACCGTCCATGAGCGGCCGTCTTACCGTTGTTGGACTCGGTCCAGGCAATCTCGAGCAGATAACACCGCAAGCTCTGGCAGCTGTGGAAGCGGCAGACGATTTTTTCGGCTATATTCCCTATCTCGACCGCCTGTCCTTGCGGCCGGATCAGCGTCGCCATGCCTCTGACAATCGCGAGGAAATCTCCCGCGCCGAAGCCGCGCTGACGCTCGCTGCGGCGGGTGGCAATGTCTGCGTGGTATCTGGTGGTGATCCCGGCGTTTTCGCTATGGCTGCGGCGGTCTGTGAGGCCATTGAAAATGGTCCTGACGAATGGCGTGATATTGAATTCTCAGTCGTGCCGGGTGTAACGGCCATGCTGGCGGTTGCGGCTAAGGCTGGTGCCCCTCTTGGGCATGACTTTTGCGCAATATCGCTCTCGGACAATCTAAAGCCGTGGGCGCTGATTGAAAAGCGCCTGATCGCGGCCGCCAGTGCCGGTTTCGTTATTGCGTTTTATAATCCGGTCAGCAAGGCACGCCCGCATCAGTTGGCTACGGCATTTGACGTTCTGCGAGCCCATCTGCCGGGCACGGTGCCGATTATTTTCGGCCGTGCAGCAGGGCGTGTTGACGAACGTATCCGTGTTGTGCCGCTGTCGGAAGCGGCAAGCGATATGGCCGACATGGCAACCTGCATTATCGTCGGTACCGAAGAAACCCGGCTTATCATGCGCGATGGCAAAGAACCGATTGTTTATTCACAACGGTTTTCCAAAAGGGAAAACTGATGCTGAATGGCGGTGAGCGCAGCTTCGATATTAGGCACCGTCGCAGGGCAGGGATGCGGCGGGCGTTCGATCATCACCACCTCAATACCAAGCTGACGCGCCGCTTCGATCTTGCCATATGCCGCCGCTCCACCGGAATTTTTGGACACGATGATGTCGATCCGGTTATCGCGCAGCATGGTAATCTCGTCTTCCAGTACAAAGGGTCCGCGTGCCGTCATGTAACGGGCATGGGGCACCGCAAGCGCTGGTTCAACGGGATCGACACTGCGGATCAGGTAGTTATGTTGGGGCGCGGCCTCAAATGGCAAAAGCTCCTGGCGACCAAGCGCGAGGAAAGCATTCTTGCTACTGGAACCCACTGCGCAGACTGCCTCTTTAACATCGGCAACGGCTTGCCAGTGGTCACCCACCTGCCTTTGCCATACCGCCCGTTCCAGCGCAATCAGCGGCACTTGCGCCTGTTGCGCAGCATGAACGGCATTGGCAGAGATCCGTGCGGCGTAGGGATGCGTCGCATCAACCAGCAGATCAAACGCATTTTCCATGATAAAGGAAGCAAGGCCATCTGCTCCGCCGAAACCGCCACTGCGCACTGGAACCGGCTGTTTGACAGGCTCGCGGGTGCGTCCTGCCATAGAGAGCAATATCCGGTAGCCGGATTCCTCCGCCAGTTTGCCCGAGAGAATACGGGCATCTGCGGTACCGCCAAGAATAAGAATGGAACGTGTCATGGCTTCTGAATATGCCGGAATTGGACAGGCTTCCACCGAAAAGGGACAAACGCCTTGGCTTTCGATCGTCGGTATTGGCGAAGACGGGCTGCACGGCATCAGTCAGAATGCCCGCCTTGCCATTGAGGAAGCAGAATTTGTGTTTGGTGGCAAAAGACATCTTGCGCTTGCTGCCGACGCCGTCAAGGGCGAAGCGAAATCCTGGCCGGTGCCCTTTGATGCGGCAATGGCTGAGGTCTTGGCTTTGCGTGGGCGGAAGGTCTGCGTGTTGGCCTCTGGCGATCCGTTCTTTTACGGGGTCGGCGTCACGCTTTTGCGGCATGTGGCGGCAGAGGAAACCGTCTCTTATCCCGCGCCATCGGCCTTTTCACTTGCCGCATCAAAGCTCGGCTGGGCTCTGCAGGAGGCTGAATGTTTGTCCTTGCATGGTCGTTCGATTGACCTCATCCGTCCGTATTTGCAGCCGGGTGCAAAACTCATAGTTTTGACATCTGATGACAAGGCACCTGCCCTGGTGGCGGAGCTTTTGACGGAGGCTGGTTTCGGCACTTCGGAATTGACAGTGCTCGAAGCCTTGGGTGGTTCACGTGAAACACGAAGGCAAACAAGGGCCTCTGCATTTTCATTCACTGATGTTGATCCCCTGAATGTGCTGGCGGTGGACGTGGTTGCGCATAAAACAGCGCGTGTCTTGCCGTTCGCGAGCGGTCTCGACGACACGTTGTTTGAACATGACGGGCAGATCACCAAACGGGAAATCCGTGCGGTAACTTTGTCATCGCTCGCTCCCCGTTATGGCGAAGTTTTGTGGGATATAGGTGCTGGTTCCGGCTCCATTGGGATTGAATGGATGCTGTCGCACCCGTCTCTCAGGGCCATCGGCATCGAGCAGAATCCGGAGCGGGCAGAACGCGCTGTTCGCAATGCCGAAAACTTTGGTGTGCCCGGGCTGGAAGTGGTCATAGGTACTGCACCTGATGCTTTTGAGGGTTTGCCGGTGCCGGATGCCATCTTTATCGGCGGTGGCGGCAGTGAAGCCGGTGTGCTGGATGGCGCAATTAAAGCGTTGAAGTCAGGTGGTCGATTGGTCGCTAATGCTGTGACGTTGGAAATGGAGGCCGTGTTGCTGGCCGCTCAAGCTCGGCTTGGCGGTTCACTGATCCGGCTGGAAGTGTCGCGTGCTGCACCGGTTGGTGGCATGCAAGGCTGGCGTCCGGCCATGCCGGTCACCCAATGGTCCTGGGTAAAACCGGGAGAAACGGCGTGATTGTTGCGGGCATTGGATGCCGCAAGGGTGTCAGCGTTGAAGCGGTCATGGCGGCGTTGGATGAGGCGGCCAGGCAGCATAAGGTCAATATCGACTTTATCGCCACGGCACCGTTAAAGGCTGATGAGCCGGCTTTGTTGGAGGCCGCAACCATACGCAACATGGCCTTTGTTGTCGTGGCGCAGGCAGATTTTGAACAGGCGGCGAGCCGCACCCTCACCCGCTCGGCAGTGAGCGAAGCGCATTCCGGTTCCCCAAGCCTCAGCGAGGCCTCGGCCCTTGCGGCATTGGGACCAGGTTCAAGACTTATCGCGCCGCGTATGGTGATCAATGAGATTACGGTGGCAATTGCCACGTCAGGAGATCAGGAATGACAGTTCATTTTATTGGCGCCGGTCCGGGCGCTGCAGACCTTATTACAGTGCGCGGGCGTGATCTGATCGCCGCCTGCCCGGTCTGCCTTTATGCGGGATCACTGGTGCCGAAGGCGTTGCTGGATTATTGCCCGCCCGGCGCACGTATTGTTGATACGGCGGCCTTGTCGCTGGATGAAATCGAAGCGGAATATGCTGCGGCTGCCCGTGAAGGCAAGGACGTGGCGCGTCTGCATTCGGGCGACCTTTCAGTCTGGAGTGCAATGGGTGAACAAATCCGCCGGCTTGAACGTCTTGAGCTGGATTATACGGTAACGCCTGGCGTGCCCTCCTTTGCAGCAGCAGCGGCCACCTTAAAGCGGGAACTGACCGTGCCGGAGGTGGCGCAAAGCCTTGTGTTGACCCGTGTGTCGGGTCGCGCCTCCAAAATGCCGGAGACGGAAAACCTTAGGGCGTTTGGTGCGACAGGGGCAACACTTGCCATTCATCTTGCCATTCACGCCATTGCCAAGGTGGTTGAAGAGTTGACACCGCTTTATGGCGGTGATTGCCCAGTTGCCATCGTGGTGCGTGCCTCTTGGCCAGAGGAGCGGATTATTCGTGGAACGCTTGGGGACATCGAGGCAAAACTTGCTGAGGAACCGGTTGAGCGTACCGCATTGATCTTTGTCGGCAAGGGCCTTGCTTCGGAGGATTTCCGTGAAAGCGCGCTTTACAGCACAGATTATGTCCGCAGGTTCCGTTCACCCAAGGGGAATGCGGACGCGTGAACCGAGCAGGCGAAGCCACTTTGGCCCTTGAGTGTGCCAAGGCGGTCAAAAACGAGGATTTCCAGCGACATATCGGGATGCTTCAGCGCCGCCGCAGCGGTGACCCACGCTTTTTTGGCCACCACGGCACCCAGATCAATACCGTTGGTTTCTGCCATTTCAAACGCATGGGCAACCGTATTAGCGGAAATTATCTGGTCGATAAGCACCGCCTCGGCACCGGCCTCGCTGGCCAAAGCCGCAAGCGCTTCAAGGTCGGCAAGGCCACGTTTGGAGTGCACATCCAGCATGCCCTGCGCCAGCTTGGTCATCTTGGCAACGCCGCCGGCAATAGTCACTTTCTCAACGGGATGGCTGCGCAGATATTTCAGCATACCGCCAATAAAATCGCCCATATCGATCAGTGCGATTTCATCCAGCCCGTAAAAAGCCTGTCCGGCTTTTTCAGAACTGTTACCGGTGGCACCGAGGACATGGGTCAGACCGGCCGCTCGCGCCACATCGATGCCGCGCCAGATGGAGTGTATCCATGCCGAGCAGGAAAAGGGAATAACCACACCGGTGGTGCCGAGAATGGAAATGCCGCCCACAATGCCAAGTCTGCCATTCAGGGTTCTCTCGGCAATTTTTGCGCCGTCCTGAACGGAAATCTCGACTTCAAAATCGGCGTTGGCACCGGCGACTTCATGAATCGCGGTTTCCATCATCTTGCGGGGAACCGGGTTTATAGCCGGCTCTCCAACCGGCAACGGCAGACCGGGACGGGTCACGACGCCGACGCCCTGCCCTGCCCTGAAAACAATTCCGCTTCCGGGTTTTCCCCGCCTGACAGTGCTTTCAATCAGCGCCCCATGGGTGACATCAGGATCGTCACCCGCATCCTTGATAACCCCGGCTCGGGCGTAATCTGTGCCCATTTCATGGGTGGCAAGCGAAAAGCCGGGTCTGGCACCGCTTGGAAGTTCCACCTCGACAGGGTATGGAAAATCGCCGGTCAACAGGGCGGCGCAGGCAGCTTTCGTCGCTGCGGTTGCGCAAGTGCCCGTGGTCCAGCCGCGGCGAAGGTTTTTTCCATCCGTTTCCATGCCCATTCCTATAACCGGTGGCGGCTTTTCCGTCATCGTTAAACAGCAAGTAAAGACAATGACGACAGCCGAAATTCTCAACAGCATCATGTCCACTGGTCCGCATCTCCAGCCGGGACATGTCTGGCTGGCCGGTGCCGGTCCCGGCGACCCGCGTTATCTGACGCTGGAAGTGGCTGCGGCTTTGGGACAGGCTGACATTATCGTGCGCGACGCGCTGGTAAGCGACATGGTTCTCAAGCTTGCGCCACAGGCGGAGATTGTTTTTGCAGGCAAGCGTGGGGGAAAACCCTCTGCTGTGCAGGACGATATTACTGCATCGCTAATTGATTTCGCCCGTCAGGGTAAAAGAGTTTTACGTCTGAAGGGTGGCGATCCCTTTGTTTTCGGTCGTGGTGGCGAAGAAGCGGAAGCTCTGGTGGATGCAGGCATTCCGTTTCGGGTGCTTCCTGGTATGACCTCGTCACTGACGGCTTTGGCGTCAGCCTCCATTCCTGTCACCATGCGTGGGATCAGCCGGGCCATCACACTTGCAACCGGGCATGCGGCCGGTACTGACGATGACGTCGACTGGCTAGCATTGGCTAAAACCAATGAGCCTGTTGTGGTTTACATGGGGCTGAAAAACATCGACAAGATCGTTT
Source organism: Agrobacterium sp. AGB01 (assembly GCF_014851585.1). GTDB lineage: Bacteria > Pseudomonadota > Alphaproteobacteria > Rhizobiales > Rhizobiaceae > Agrobacterium. Next base: position 272,429 of record NZ_JACVAB010000006.1, on the reverse strand, counting down.
CCATGCTGATGCAGGGCGGGCGTCCGCCTGAAACGCCGGTTGCGGTCATCATGTCCGCAACCACGCCACAGGAGCGGATTTTCACCAGTCGTCTGCAGACGATTGCTGCAGATGCCGAGCGCGAACAGTTTGAAGCGCCTGCGCTGATTGTGATCGGTGACATCGTCTCGATGCGGTCTCGCCTTGGAGTGAAAGAATGACTGCACGCGCACTCATCATCGGCGCACCCCGTTCCGGGTCTGGCAAGACCAGCGTGACAATTGGCCTGCTCCGCGCTTTCGCACGCCGCGGCGTGAAGGTCCGTGGCGTGAAGACTGGTCCGGATTATATTGATCCCGGCTTTCATGCGGTTGCGACGGGGACGCCGGGTCTTAATCTGGATAGCTGGGCCATGCAGCCGGACCTGTTGCAGCACCTGTTTGCCGAGCAGGCTGACGGTGCGGAGCTGCTGCTGATTGAAAGCGCCATGGGTCTATTTGACGGTATTCCGGTTGCCGAAAATCGCACTGGATGCGCTGCCGATCTGGCGCGGCTTTTCGGCATTCCGGTTCTGCTGGTGCTGGATGTCTCTGGCCAATCGCAAACCGCGGCAGCGGTTGCCTATGGTTTTGCCCATTATGATCCTGACGTCAAAATGTCTGCTGTTGTGCTGAACCGGGCAGGCAGCGAGAGACACCGCACGCTGTGCACCGATGCCATTGAAAAAATCGGCTTGCCTGTCGCTGGGTGCGTGATGCGCGATCCGTCGCTGGTTTTGCCGGAACGACATCTGGGATTGGTACAGGCCAGTGAGCATCCCGAAATTGATGCCCATATCGAGGCCCTGGCCGATGCGATGGAAAAGTCGCTTGATCTCGATGCGCTGATGGCACTCGCAGCACCCGTCAGTCTTGATAGTGGTTCACGTGACACCGCGATTGCGCCGCCGGGCCAACGTATCGCTCTGGCGCAGGATGCTGCTTTTACCTTCCTCTATCCGCATCTCGACAAACATTGGCGGGCGGTAGGTGCCGAAATCATTCCGTTTTCGCCGCTGGCCGATGAGGCGCCGCGGGATGATTGTGACGTCTGCTGGTTGCCGGGTGGATATCCGGAACTGCATGCCGCAACGCTCGGTACTGCTGCAAATTTTAAAGCAGGTCTGTCACGTTTTGCTGAAAGCAAACCGGTTCATGGCGAGTGCGGTGGTTACATGGTTCTGGGAGAGGCGCTGGAAGACGCGCAGGGTATTACCCATGCCATGACGGGCCTGCTGTCGCACGCGACCAGTTTTGCAAAGCGCAAAATGAACCTCGGGTACCGGCAGGCAACCATTGCCGTCGACGGCCCAGTTGGTTCTGCCGGTGACGTCTTGCGCGGGCACGAGTTCCATTATGCGCGGGTGACGGAACCCGGTCATGATGCGCCATTTGCCGAGATTGCTGATGGCCAGGGACGACCGCTTGGTCCTTCCGGCGGACGGCGCGGTCATGTTACCGGTACGTTTTTTCACGCCATTGCCAAAGGCTGAAAGTTTGCGGCCCAAGATTTAATCCTTGCGACTTTTGGCTGAATAGCCTCCCTTATCGGTCTGTCATAAGGTTGATTTGGTGATTGGGGGAGGAGCAATGCCGTCAGTTCTTGAAGAGTTGCAGGAACGCCGTGCCGAGGCGCGTCTTGGTGGCGGGCAGAAGCGTATCGATGCGCAACATGCCAAAGGCAAGCTGACAGCACGCGAGCGCATTGATGTGCTGCTCGATGAGGGCTCTTTCGAAGAATACGACATGTATGTCACCCACCGTGCGGTGGATTTTGGCATGGAAAGCCAGAAGATTGCCGGGGATGGCGTTGTAACCGGATGGGGAACGATCAACGGACGCCAAGTCTATGTGTTTGCGCAGGATTTTACCGTTCTGGGCGGGTCTCTTTCTGAAACTCATGCGCAAAAAATCTGCAAGATCATGGATATGGCGGTGCGCAATGGTGCACCGATCATTGGCCTCAACGATAGTGGCGGGGCGCGTATTCAGGAAGGCGTTGCCTCACTTGGTGGTTATGCGGAAGTCTTCAAGCGCAACGTCATTGCGTCGGGCGTCGTGCCGCAGATCTCGGTCATCATGGGGCCTTGTGCCGGCGGTGCAGTCTATTCGCCTGCCATGACAGATTTCATTTTCATGGTTCGTGACACCTCCTACATGTTCGTGACCGGGCCGGATGTGGTGAAAACCGTCACCAATGAAATTGTCACGGCTGAGGAACTGGGCGGAGCCGGAACCCATACAAAAAAGTCTTCCGTTGCTGATGGAGCCTATGAAAACGACATCGAGACCTTGGAACAGGTGCGGCTGTTGTTCGACTTTCTGCCGGCCAACAATCGCGAGAAAGCGCCGGTAAGACCGTATTTCGATGATCCTGCACGGCTTGAAATGCGGCTTGATACGCTGGTGCCAGACAATTCGGCCAAACCTTACGATATGAAGGAACTGATCCACGCATTGGCAGATGAAGGGGATTTTTTCGAACTTCAGGAAGCCTTTGCCAAAAACATCATCACTGGTTTTATCAGGCTGGAGGGGCAGACTGTGGGGGTCGTTGCCAACCAACCGATGGTGCTGGCGGGCTGCCTTGATATTGATTCCTCGCGTAAGGCTGCACGTTTCGTGCGGTTCTGTGATGCATTTAACATTCCACTGCTGACGCTGGTTGATGTCCCCGGTTTTCTTCCCGGTACGGCCCAGGAATATGGCGGTGTCATCAAGCATGGTGCAAAACTGCTTTATGCCTATTCCGAGGCAACGGTGCCAATGGTGACGCTGATTACCCGCAAGGCCTATGGTGGTGCTTATGACGTGATGGCATCAAAACATATCGGTGCCGATATCAATTACGCCTGGCCAACCGCTGAAATTGCGGTGATGGGCGCCAAGGGGGCCACCGAAATTCTCTATCGCTCTGAATTGGCTGATCCCGAAAAAATTGCAGCGCGAACGAAAGAATATGAAGAGCGTTTCGCCAATCCGTTTGTGGCGGCGGAGCGCGGTTTCATTGACGAGGTTATCATGCCGCATTCCTCTCGCCGTCGCATTGCCCGGGCTTTTGCGTCACTGCGTGGCAAGCAGGTGGACGTACGGTGGAAAAAACACGATACAATTCCGTTATAGGGGAAGAAATGCTTTGGAGGCCTTACTATATTGCTTCCGGGTCATTCCGGTTTTCCGGATGCGCCAATTCAGGAACAAGGACACATTTTGATGACCGAGAGATCTCCCGCGAATAACTTCCCCGCTGGTTATGAAGCCCCGAAAGTCTGGGAATGGGAAACGGGCAATGGTGGCCAGTTTGCCAGTATCAACCGCCCAACCGCAGGCGCGCAGAAACAGAAAGAATTGCCGGTCGGCAAACATCCGTTGCAGCTTTATTCCCTGGCGACACCCAATGGTCAGAAGGTCGGCATCATGCTGGAAGAGTTGCTCGCGGCAGGCCATACCGGTGCTGAATATGATGCTTGGTTGATCAAGATCGGTGAAGGCGAGCAGTTCGGTTCGGGGTTTGTCGAGGTTAATCCAAACTCCAAAATTCCGGCCCTGATGGATCATTCGACACCGGAACCAACCCGCGTTTTCGAATCCGGTTCGATCCTGGTCTACCTTGCTGAAAAGTTTGGCGCCTTCCTGCCAAAGGATCTGAAAGCCCGCACGGAAACCATGAACTGGCTGTTCTGGCAGATGGGTTCTGCACCATTTGTTGGTGGTGGCTTTGGCCATTTTTATGCTTATGCCCCGATCCATATCAAATATGCCATCGACCGTTATGCTATGGAAACCAAGCGCCAGATGGATGTTCTCGATCAGCATCTGGCCAACAACACATTTGTCGCTGGCGATGAGTACACTATCGCGGACATGGCGATCTGGCCGTGGTATGGCAAGCTGGCTCTTGACCAGTCCTATCCCAATGCTGGAACCTTCCTCGACACCGGCATCTACAAAAACGTCAAACGCTGGGCTGACGAGATTGCCGCGCGTCCAGCGGTAAAACGGGGTTGCATGGTCAACAAGACGTCCGGCGACCCATCTGAACAATTGCATGAGCGCCATGATGCCTCTGACTTCGATACGAAGACACAGGACAAAATTGGCCAGAATTCGTCTGCAAAGGCGTAAGGAGACTACCCATGGCAAACCTGCCCGACATGACAAAACACCGAGGTTTCCCATCCGGCATGCCGGGCACTGGCGTTCAATTCACGATACGCCGCGCCAATCCGAAAGGGGTAACGCCAATCAAGGCGTTACCACGTCGGGCTCGTCCCGATACGAAGGAACACCGTATCGATGCGGCCTTCCTGCATGCTCTCTGGCATCACTTTGGCTCAGAGCCATTCGAACGCGGCAATCTTGATGCGGCACGCATCAATTTGCTCTTCGGGCGTGAGGTTATTGCTGGCGAAAAGAATTTTGATCCGTTGTCCTACGAGGCATTGCTGCAGATCAATGAGAAGGTGGCGCGCCTGAGCTTCCCGGAATCCTTCGACGATGTATTTGAGGTTTGAGCCTGCATGCGTTTGCCAGGACGGAATAGACGCTCGATGTCAACAAACACCGGGCATCAATTTTATCAGGCAAACAATGGTGTCTGGCTGATTGAAGTAGTTCCTGCCGCGTATTTTACCTTGATTGATTGAGCGTTATGCCGTTGGGAGGCGGTGATAGATGATATCCAAAATCCTCATTGCCAATCGTGGTGAAATTGCCTGCCGCGTTATTCGCACGGCAAAGAGGATGGGGATTGCCACTGTCGCAGTTTACTCAGATGCAGATGCCAATGCACTGCATGTAAAGCTGGCCGATGAGGCGGTGCATATTGGCCCTGCCCCATCAAACCAGTCTTATATCGTTATCGACAAAATTCTTGAGGCAATTCAAAAAACCGGTGCCGATGCAGTGCATCCCGGTTACGGATTTTTGTCTGAAAATGCTGCTTTTGCCCAGGCTTTGGAAAAAGCGGGCGTGGTTTTCATTGGCCCACCGGTTGGTGCCATTGAGGCGATGGGCGACAAGATCACCTCCAAGAAGCTCGCGGCTAAGGCAGGGGTTTCCACCGTGCCCGGGCATATGGATCTGATCGCCGATGCCGATGAAGCGGTCAGGATTGCTACGCAAATCAGCTATCCTGTGATGATCAAGGCCTCTGCCGGTGGCGGTGGCAAGGGCATGCGTATTGCCTGGAATGATCAGGAGACCCGAGAAGGATTTCAGTCGTCAAAAAACGAGGCGAAATCTTCCTTTGGTGACGACCGCATCTTTATCGAAAAATTCGTGACAGAGCCGCGTCATATTGAAATCCAGGTGCTTGGCGACCAGTATGGCAATCTGATTTATCTTGGCGAGCGCGAATGTTCGATACAGCGCCGCAACCAGAAGGTCATTGAAGAGGCTCCCTCGCCTTTTCTGGATGCGGCAACACGCAAGGCCATGGGTGAACAGGCGGTCGCACTGGCCCAAGCCGTTGGTTATTTCTCTGCCGGAACGGTCGAATTCATCGTTGATGGACAACGAAATTTCTATTTCCTTGAAATGAACACCCGACTGCAGGTTGAACATCCGGTCACCGAGTTGATCACCGGTATTGATCTGGTCGAGCAGATGATCCGCGTCGCGGCGGGCGAAAAACTCACTTTTGGGCAGGATGATGTCGTTCTTAACGGGTGGGCGATTGAAAGCCGACTTTACGCTGAAGACCCCTATCGTAACTTTCTGCCGTCCATCGGCAGGCTTTCCCGCTACCGGCCACCAGCTGAAGGGCAGCAGGAAACCGGTGTGATTGTACGCAACGACACCGGCGTGTTCGAAGGCGGCGAAATATCCATGTATTACGATCCGATGATTGCAAAGCTCTGCACGTGGGCGCCGGATCGTATAAGCGCCATTGATGCGATGGCTGAAGCGCTGGACAGGTTTGAGGTGGACGGCATCGGTCACAATCTGCCGTTCCTGTCAGCGGTCATGCAGAAACCACGTTTTCGCGATGGAAATCTGACGACAGGCTTTATCGTTGAGGAATTTCCTGACGGTTTTGTCGGCGTTGAGCCGGATTCCGAAGGTTTAAACAGGTTGGTGGCGATTGCGGCCATCATTCACAAGCGTTTGCAAAATCGCGCGACAGCAATTTCCGGATCTCTTGGCGGTCATCACAAAGTCCTTCGTCCAGATTGGGTTGTTTCCCTTGCTGGGCAGGAAAGACACATCGTCCTGTCAGCAAACGATGACGGCGATGTCGTACAGATCGACATGCAGCAAAATCTACATGTTACCACCGACTGGTTGCCGGGTAGAACTCTCGGCGCCTTTACCATTGATGGCGACGTTCTTTTTGCCAAGGTGGATATTGCTGGCACAGGCATTCGTTTGCGCTGGCGGGGAATCGATGTGCTTGCGAATGTTCGCTCGCCGCGTATCGCTGAACTTGCCCGGTTGATGCCGGTCAAGGTGCCACCTGACACCTCGAAAATGCTGCTATGCCCAATGCCAGGTATCATTACCTCCGTTCTGGTGGCCGTGGGGGATGATGTGGAGGCCGGACAGGCACTCGCGACCGTTGAAGCCATGAAGATGGAAAATGTGCTGCGGGCTGAAAAACGCGGGCGCATTTCAAGTGTTGCTGCAAAAACCGGTCAAAGCCTGAGTGTTGACGAAATCATACTGGAATTTGAATGAGGACTTCGCGGCTGGAACCCAATCCGGTCAGCGTGGTTACCTATGGATGAATGACGGTAAAGGGAGAGATTGATGCCGGTGGACAAGACAGTGAAGGACTGGGAAGCGCTTGCCGAGAAGGAAGTGAAGGCTCCCGCAGAGACACTCGTCTGGCACACACCCGAAGGCATCGATATCAAGCCGCTTTACACCGCGCAGGACATTGAGGGTATCGATCACCTCGATACCTTGCCTGGATTCAAACCGTTTGTGCGTGGACCTCGTGCGACCATGTATGCCGGTCGTCCCTGGACGATCCGCCAATATGCTGGTTTCTCTACAGCGGAAGAATCCAACGCATTTTACAAGCGTAATCTTGCCGCTGGCCAAAAGGGCCTGTCAGTTGCCTTCGATCTGGCAACCCATCGTGGTTATGACAGCGATCATCCGCGTGTGGAGGGTGATGTCGGCAAGGCCGGTGTTGCTATCGACAGTGTCGAGGACATGAAGATCCTGTTTGACGGCATTCCGCTCAAAGACATGTCGGTTTCCATGACCATGAATGGTGCCGTCATTCCCATTCTCGCCAACTTCATCGTTGCGGGGGAGGAGCAGGGCTGTACGCGCGCCGAACTGTCCGGCACCATCCAGAATGACATTCTCAAAGAATTCATGGTGCGCAACACCTATATCTACCCGCCAGAACCGTCGATGCGCATCATTGCCGATATTATCGAATATACCGCGAAAGAGATGCCGCGCTTCAACTCGATATCGATATCCGGCTACCATATGCAAGAGGCTGGTGCGACGCTGGTGCAGGAACTGGCGTTCACTTTGGCCGATGGCCGACAATATGTACGCGCCGCCATCGCCAAAGGTCTTAATGTGGATGCCTTTGCCGGTCGGCTGTCGTTCTTTTTTGCCATTGGCATGAATTTTTTCATGGAGGCTGCCAAACTGCGCGCTGCGCGTCTTTTGTGGTCTCGCATCATGGAGGAATTCGAGCCGAAGAAGCCGTCTTCCCTCATGCTGCGCACCCATTGCCAAACGTCGGGTGTGTCGCTGCAGGAGCAGGACCCATACAACAATGTCATCCGCACCGCCTATGAAGCGCTGTCGGCAGCGCTCGGCGGTACGCAGTCCTTGCACACCAATGCACTGGATGAAGCAATAGCCCTACCGACCGATTTTTCGGCGCGTATTGCCCGCAATACCCAGCTTATTTTGCAGCATGAAACCGGCGTGACGAAGGTCGTCGACCCACTGGCTGGTTCCTATTACGTGGAAAGTCTGACCCATGAGCTGGCAGAGAAAGCCTGGCAGCTTATCCAGGACGTAGAGGGGTTGGGCGGCATGACCAAGGCCGTGTCGGATGGTCTGCCAAAACGGCTTATCGAAGAGGCGGCGACGCGCCGGCAGGCTGCGGTTGATCGCGGAGAAGAGGTGATTGTCGGGGTCAATCGGTTCCGTCTGGAAAACGAAGAACCTATCGACATTCTGGAAATCGATAATAGTGCAGTCCGAGCAGCGCAGATCAAACGTTTGGAGAAGCTGCGCCAGCAGCGTGATCCGAAAACACTGGAGCAGACACTCGCCCGACTGTCCGACGTGGCAAAGTCGGGACAGGGCAACCTGCTGGAAGCGGCTGTTGAAGCGGCGCGTGCGCGTGCAACGGTTGGTGAAATTTCAGATGCCATGCGTGTGGTATTTGGCGATCACTCCGCCGTGCCAGATGTTGTCGATAATGTCTATGGCGCAGCCTATGGTGACGATCCCGAGTTTTCGACGCTGAAGGGGCGATTGGCCGAACTTGCCGGTGTGTTGAAAGTCCAACCGAAAATCATGGTCGCAAAACTTGGACAGGACGGGCACGACCGCGGTGCCAAGGTCATTGCCTCGGCCTTTGGCGATGTTGGCTTCAAGGTCGTTGCCGGGCCCCTGTTTCAGACGCCTGAGGAGGCGGCGATCCTGGCTGTTGAGAGCAAAGTCCACGTGGTCGGTATGTCGTCGCTTGCGGCGGGTCACAAGACGCTGGCTCCACAGCTGGTTCAGGCGCTGAAGGCCAAGGGTGCAGAAGATGTGATTGTGGTGGTTGGCGGTGTTATTCCGCGTCAGGATTATCAGTATCTGCTTGATAATGGCGTAGCTGCAGTGTTTGGTCCTGGCACCCATGTGCTTGAAGCAGCACGCGCGGTTGTGGACCTGATGCAAGGACGCCTTCGCAACACCTGATGGCTGCTGCCAGTTACGGCCACGGCAAAGTGGAAGCAAAAAAGAAAGTTTCTGGCGTTTGAATGGGCTGAGGTGATATAGGTCAACAATAATGCGGCATTAGGCCGGTATTGAAAGACCATGTTTAAGATCACCTTCCGTCTTGTCATAACCAGCGTGGCTTTGTTCGCTTCCGCGAATGGTGCTCTGTGGTTTTCAACTGCCCATAGTGGCGAGGATTACGCGACGATAGAGAAACTGGGCGAAGCGTTATTCAACGACCCCAATCTTTCCCATAACCGCAGCCAAGCCTGTTCCACCTGCCACATGCAGGGTTTTGGTTTGGTGGATGTGCGGGAGAACGACAGTGCTGGCCAAGCCGTATCGCTTGGCGACAATGGCAGTTCGCTTGGTGATCGCAACGCACCAACCGCGTCTTACGCAAAGCTCTCTCCCCCGTTCAGCAAAAATGAAGCGGGCGAATATGTTGGAGGCCAGTTCTGGGATGGTCGCGCCTCGCGCCTTGAGGATCAGGCCGCAGGTCCGCCCTTAAACCCGGTGGAAATGGGCATGCCCGATAAGGCCACAGTGGTTCGACGTCTCAAGGAAAATCCGGATTATGTTGCAGCCTTCGGCACGCAATTTGGATCCAAAGTATTTGATAATCCTGATGATGCCTATGATGCGATGACAAAGGCATTGGCGGCGTTTGAACGCACCGACGAATTTGCTCCCTTCGATTCCAAATATGATCGGTATCTGCGCGGTGAAGAAAAACTGACGGATCAGGAAGAACTGGGCCGGGTGCTGTTTTTCTCCAAACAGTTCACCAACTGCAATCTCTGCCATGAGGTCAACGGACCGAACGGTATTGAAAAAGGGCTGTTCACCAACCACAAATATTTCAATATCGGCGTGCCCGAGAATACGGCGGTGCGCAAAGCCAATGGCTCAAAAGTGGGTACAGTCGACACGGGTCTGGCGCAGAACCCGGCGGTGACCGATGCCGATGCTCAGCGCGGCAAGTTCAAGGTACCGACACTGCGCAACGTCGCCGTGACCGGGCCCTACATGCACAATGGCGTGTTCAAGGATTTGCGCACCGTTGTGCTGTTTTACGTGAAGTACAATAGCAAGAAAAAAAGCCGTCAGATCAATCCGGAAACCCGTGACGTCTGGGCTGCACCGGAAGTCCCTGAAAATATCGCCATGACCGAGCTGACGGCAGGGCCAGCGCTTGATGACAAGCGCGTCGATGCTTTGGTGGCGTTCATGAAAACGCTGACCGACAAGCAGTATGAGCATCTTCTGCCGAAAGATGCGGGCACTCAATAACAAACGGGCAGAGAAACAACGCTCCTCTGCCCCTCTTCTTTAAAGTTTTTGGGTTTGATCAGGCAGAGAGTGCCTTGAACTCGGCCAGAACCGCGTCACCCATTTCAGATGTGCCAACCTGACGGCAACCTTCATCCATGATGTCGGAGGTACGAATGCCCTTTTCCAGCACGTTGGCAATTGCTGTTTCCAGTCGGGTTGCCTCGTCGACCATGTTGAACGAATAACGCAGGCACATGGCGAAGGAGGCGATCATGGCGATCGGGTTGGCAATGCCTTGACCGGCGATATCCGGTGCCGAACCGTGAACCGGCTCATACATGGCCTTGCGTTTGCCTGTCTTGGCATCCGGTGCGCCGAGCGAAGCGGATGGCAGCATACCCAGCGAACCGGTCAGCATGGCCGCGACGTCGGACAGCATGTCGCCGAACAGGTTGTCGGTAACGATAACGTCAAACTGTTTTGGTTTACGCACCAGCTGCATGCCGCCGGCATCTGCCAGCATGTGCTCCAGCTGTACGTCCTTGTACTTTGCAGCGTGGGTTTCCGTCACAACCTGGTTCCACAACACGCCCGATTTCATGACGTTGCGCTTTTCCATCGAGCAAACGCGATTGCCACGGGTGCGGGCCAGTTCGAAGGCAACGCTGGCGATACGTTCAATCTCGAATGTGTCGTAGATCTGTGTGTCGATACCGCGCTTCTGGCCGTTACCCAAGTCGATGATCTGCTTCGGCTCGCCAAAGTAGACGCCACCGGTCAGTTCTCGAACGATGAGAATGTCGAGACCTTCAACCAGTTCCTGCTTCAGCGATGAAGCGGCAGCAAGTGCCGGGTAGCAGATGGCCGGACGCAGGTTGGCGAAAAGCTCGAGATCCTTGCGAAGGCGCAACAGGCCTGCTTCCGGACGCTGCTCGTACGGCACGCCATCCCACTTCGGACCACCAACGGCACCAAACAGAATAGCGTCTGCTGCCAGCGCCTTTTCCATGTCTGCATCGGAAATCGCCACACCATGGGCGTCATAGGCAGAACCGCCAACAAGACCTTCTTCGATCTTGAAGCCGGTGTTTAGGGCGCTGTTCATGTGGTCGATCAGCTTGCGGACTTCAGCCATGGCCTCAGGGCCGATGCCGTCGCCGGGCAGCAGAAACAGGGTGCGAACTGTCATGGGAACCTCTCCTTGGCGCATACCGGAAAACCGTAACCGGTTTTGCGATAACGGCATGCACAACGTGAAAACCTCAATCCCGCGTTACCGTGTTTCACGTGAGACGTGACGCGGTATGCGGGGGTCCAGGTTTCATATCCTTGGGATGAGGGCATTTCAAGGAAAGCAAAAGCCGATTTGGTACGGATTCTCGTTCCAAATCGGCTCTAAATAGTCAGGTAAAGCTGTTTACGCCCAGGGACGGACGGATGCGTTGGTTTTTTCAAACGTATCGATAGCTGAAGAATGTTCCAACGTCAGGCCAATGTCATCGAGACCGTTCAGCATACAATGGCGCTTGAAGGCATCGATTTCGAAGCTGATCGTGCCGCCGTCAGGACCACTGATCTGCTGGTTTTCGAGATCGACGCTGAGAACGGCGTTGGAGCCGCGCGATGCGTCGTCCAGCAGTTTTTCCAGATTTTCCGGGCTGACGATGATCGGCAGAATGCCGTTCTTGAAACAGTTGTTGTAGAAGATATCGGCAAAGCTGGTCGAGATGACACAACGGATGCCAAAGTCCAGAAGCGCCCATGGCGCATGCTCACGCGAAGAACCGCAACCGAAATTGTCGCCAGCCACAAGGATCTGTGCATTCTGGTAGGCTGGCTTGTTCAGCACGAAATCCGGGTTTGGTGAACCGTCTTCAAGGTAACGGGATTCCGCAAAAAGACCCTTGCCCAGACCGGTACGTTTGATGGTCTTGAGGTAATCCTTCGGAATAATCATGTCCGTATCGATATTAACGACCGGCATGGGGGCGGCAACACCCGTCAGCTTGGTGAACTTGTCCATCTATCGCTCCAGCTTGGCTGTATTCGCAAAGCAAAATCGGGCTTTGCGCATGATGATGTCGCCAATAAAGCAATTCCCGCAAGATTTGAAGGGAAAACAGCTCAACGGGCATATGCCACTTCAAAGCAGCGAGCGCCGCTGCTTTTCCACTGCGCTTTCATATCATCAAAGGTCGATGATTGTGCCCTTGCCGTCGTTCCAGACGCGCATGTCACGCTGGCTCTGATTGCGGGTCTTGACCGGAATAGGTGCCGGTTTCAGTCGGGCAGTTACTGCGCGAGTAAGGCTAATGAGCGCGAGCACGCCAACAAATGCCACAGTAAGAGAAGCCGTGAAAACGGCGGCCAGCGCCAAAATTGCGATGCTGGAAGCCGCTATGATTAAAGTGCGGATGCCTTGCATAATTCAAAACCTTTCGTTCATCAGCAATGTGGGCGTTGTTTGCCTTGCTTGCAAGAGGATTCGACGCGAAGTGTGCTTGCGGATGCCATAAAACCTTGACACAAGTGCGGCATGACCAAATTTGAGCCTGAAAATATTGCTCGTCCGCGCCGTTCGGTACTTTGTGTGCCTGCCATCAATGAACGTGCGCTACAAAAACTACCTGATCTCGACTGTGATGCGGTGATTTTCGATCTGGAAGATTCTGTGGCTGTTGATGCCAAGCAGCAAGGGCGCGAAGCATTGGAGCGTTTTTTTGACAAGACACCACTTGTCGGGCGCGAAACAATCATCCGTATCAATGCCTTTGACAGTACGTTCGGCCGTGCAGATCTTGAAACGGTTTTGCGTTGCGCGCCCGATGCGGTCTTGTTGCCCAAGGTCGACCAGCCGTCCGACGTTCATGACATCTCTGATATTCTGACCGAAAGAGATGGCGCGGAGAACATGCGCATCTGGGCCATGATTGAAACACCGCGTGGTGTTCTGAATGCCGCTGCCATCTCCGAGGCCGCACACACCCCAGACTCGCGTCTTTCGGCCTTTGTTGTCGGGCTCAACGATCTGCGCAAGGAAACCGGTGTGCCCAATCTGCCCGGCCGTGCCTATCTGGTTCCCTGGCTGATGCAGATCGTGTTGGCTGCAAGAGCCTACGGCCTTGATGTCATCGATAGTGTGTCGAATGATTTCCGTGATCTCGACGGTTATGCAACCGAGTGTGAACAGGGCCGTGCCATGGGGTTTGATGGCAAGATGCTGATTCATCCGGCGCAGATTGCTGCTGCAAACAGGCATTTTGCGCCGTCGGAAGACGCTTTGGAGGAAGCACGCAGTATCGTTGCTGCTTTTGCTGCGCCCGAGGCGGCTGGTCTGAACATTATCAACGCGAATGGTCGCATGATCGAGCGCCTGCATGTAACGGGTGCTGAAAAACTATTGCAGATGGCCAGTGCCATAGACGTAAGAAAGGCAGACAGACTATGAAACTCTACCGTTTTATCACCGGTCCCGATGATGCAAAGTTTTGCCATCGCGTCACCGATGCACTCAACAAGGGTTGGGAACTTGCGGGATCACCGACCTATGCTTTCAACGCGGCAGCTGGCGTCATGCATTGCGGCCAGCCGGTCACAAAAACCGTTGAGGGTAAGGACTATCACCCGGACATGAAGCTCGGCGAGCAATAATCGCGGCTATCTTTTTCAGTACGTGCTGGAACGGGGTGCCCGCATTCAATATGCGGGTATCTGTCTGTTAGCGTTCGGAAGCAGCGGCTTCAGCGCTTTCTTCGATACGCTCCATGTCGTCATCGGACAGGCCGAAATGGTGGCCGATTTCGTGGATGAGGACGTGGGTGATGATGTCGCCCAATGTCTCTTCGTTTTCGGCCCAATAATCCAGGATAGGACGGCGATAGAGCGTGATACGGTTCGGCATTTCACCCGTTTCCATGGTGAAACGTTCGGTAATGCCCCTGCCCTCAAACAATCCCAAGAGGTCGAACGGGGTTTCGAGCGCCATGTCCTCGAAAACTTCATCCGTCGGGAAATCAGAAATTTCGATAATGAGATTGTTGGTTAGTCCGCGGAATTCTTCCGGCAAGTGGCCGTACGCCTCGATAGCCAAGGACTCAAAACTGGAAATTGTTGGTGCATGGCGGTCCCGCCAATCGTCGGTCTGGTCAATGCGGGCCATTTTTACTCCTTGCTATGGCCATCATATAAACAGTTGAAGCAGAAATTTCGAGAGCCGTTTGCAAGAACATGAAAAATCATCGCAAATGGCATGGCTGACAAGGGATTTTGCGTGGTTTGTGCCTTGACAGATCAAGGGCGCTCAAGTATCCCGGCACGCGAATTGAAGGGGCGTAGTGCGTCTTCTGTTTTGTTCTGCCTTTTCGGGCAGGTTTCACCGGTGAAGATTTTGACGTCATTTGGCTCAGGGTTTTCACTACTCCGACTGATAAAAAGACGGCCGGACACTTGGTTTCAAGTGATCAGAGCCGGAACGAACATGAAAGGATAAAAAATGTTCGCAGTCATCAAGACCGGCGGTAAGCAGTACCGCGTGGCCGCCAACGACGTACTTACCATCGAAAAGCTGGAAGTCGAAGCTGGTGACACTGTAGAATTCACCGAAGTTCTCGTTATCGGCGAAGGCGCCGACGCAAAGTTCGGTGCACCCTTCGTAAAGGGCGCGACCGTCAAGGCTGAAGTTGTTGAACACAACCGCGGCAAGAAGGTTCTGTCCTTCAAGAAGCGTCGTCGTCAGAACTCGAAGCGTATTCGCGGTCATCGTCAGCATCACACTGTTGTTCGTATTACGGACATCGTTGCTGCCTAATCGGCGCGTCACGGGAAACTAGGTTTTAAAGGAGCACTCCAATGGCACACAAAAAAGCTGGCGGTTCATCGCGTAACGGTCGCGATTCGAATTCCAAGCGCCTTGGCGTAAAGAAGTTCGGCGGCGAAGCCGTCATTCCAGGCAACATTATTCTGCGCCAGCGCGGCACGCAGTGGCATCCGGGCGCCAACGTTGGCCTCGGCAAGGACCACACGATTTTTGCGCTGACCGCCGGTAACGTATCCTTCCGTACGAAGGCTAACGGCCGCGTATACGTGTCTGTGGCACCGAAAGTGGAAGCCGCAGAATAAGCCGGTAAGCGTTATATGCAGCCGGTGTCTCATCGACCCGGCTGCCGCTTTAGGTTCAGTCAGAAAACAGGGGAGATGGGGCACCACCCATCTCCCCTTTTTCTTTATCCCAACAGGAGGACTGAACCATGCAGGATGAATTGATCAGGGCTGACCAAGAGCGGTCGCCCCAGGAACGGCTGAGGCCGCAACGGTCAAGGACCGATTGCCCTGTCTTATTATCGCAACGGCTCGTTTTGCGCGCGCCACACGAAGAAGACATTGACGCCCTTGCCCATCTCGCCAACAACGCCAATATTGCGACCATGGTGTCGCGTATGCCGCTCCCATATACGGCCAAAGATGCCGCTGATTTTGTGCGACGTACGAAAGCTGGCGAGATTGGCAAGTGCGTCTATGCGATTACCCGCATGGACAATGGCGAGTTTATGGGGTGCTGCGGTCTGGAGCCTGACCCTGATGATCCCGGTACGGTTGAGCTTGGCTATTGGCTAGGCGAACCCTACTGGAATAATGGTTATACGACAGAAGCTGCACATGCCCTGATCGACATGGCGTTCCGCACTCGTGACATCGACTTCATCGATGCACGTTGCCGGGTCACCAATGTCGCATCGCGCCGCGTTATCCAGAAGTGCGGTTTCCAGTTCCAGAGCTCCGGCATGGTGGGTTCGCTGGCTTTGGGCGGCATGGTGCCTGTTGAATGGTTCCGGCTGGATCGCAAGACCTGGGTTTCTCTCAGAAGCTGGGGGGATATGCGATGACCAATGCTGAATTGTTGCGTAGCAGGCAGGTTGATACCCTGCCACCTCCCGGTCCCTGCCCGACCATTGAAACACGTCGTCTGGTGCTCAGGCCGCAACGACTTGCCGATGCCGGTAGCATTGCAGAATCCTTGAGTGATTTTGCAGTAACGCGCATGCTGGCCAGAGTTCCTGCCCCTTACTATCGCCAAGACGCATTGGAATGGCTTATCCTGCGGACATCAGGCACGTTACCGGATTGGGATTTTGCCATCACCCGCGATGATGACACGCTGATCGGTGTCGTTTCCGTCGAGTTTCGCCATGGCGAATGGCATCTTGGTTACTGGCTCAACCGCTTCTATTGGGGCAAGGGCTACATGACCGAGGCCGTTAGCGGTGTTGTTGAACGGTTCTTCCGCCGCATGCCGACTGCGACCATGCATTCTGGTGTGTTTGCGGATAACCCCGGTTCGCTGCGGGTTCAGGAGAAGCTGGGTTTCCGGATTACCGGCTGCCATGAGACCTATGCGGTCTCGCGCGCGGCAATGGTTGCGCATCTGGATACCGTCTTGGCGGCAGAGGATTTTGTGCCTTCACGACCGCGATAACCATACACGAGGCCGGTTTCTTGCGAAGCCGGCCTTGTTTTACATGGCGCTGCCCGTCACGATAATCTTTGACGTCCGGGCAAAGCGCCTATATTCCAAGCGACAAAAGCAATGTTGCGTAAACGGCTGACAGAACGGCACTACAATGAAATTTCTCGATGAAGCAAAAGTCTATATCAAGTCCGGTGATGGCGGCGCAGGCGCTGTATCCTTCCGGCGTGAAAAGTTCATCGAGTTCGGCGGACCCGATGGCGGTGACGGCGGACGTGGTGGCGATGTCTGGGTGGAAGTGGTCAACGGCCTTAACACGCTGATCGATTTCCGCTTTCAGCAGCACTTCAAGGCGTCGATTGGCCAGCACGGCATGGGCAAGACCCGTACCGGCGCCAAGGGTTCTGACGTGACGCTGAAAGTGCCGGTTGGTACGCAGATTTTTGAAGAAGACAATGAAACGCTGATTGCCGACCTGACCAAGGAAGGCCAGCGGTTCCGTCTGGCCGCCGGTGGTAACGGTGGTTTTGGCAATGCCTATTTCAAATCCTCGACCAACCAGGCACCGACCTGGGCAAATCCTGGTCTGGCCGGTGAAGAAAAGACCGTTTGGCTGCGCCTCAAGCTGATTGCCGATGCCGGTCTGGTCGGTTTGCCGAATGCAGGAAAGTCCACCTTCCTCGCCACGGTTACCCGCGCGCGCCCGAAGATTGCCAACTACCCGTTTACCACGCTGCATCCCAACCTTGGCGTTGCGACCATCGATGGCCGCGAATTCGTGCTGGCTGACATTCCGGGCCTGATCGAAGGTGCGCATGAAGGCGTTGGTATCGGCGACCGTTTTCTCGGTCACGTCGAGCGGACGCGCGTATTGCTGCATCTGGTGTCGGCGCAGGAAGAAAAGGTCGGCCAGGCTTACAAGACGGTCAAGGCCGAGCTTGAGGCCTATGGCGGTGGTCTGACCGACAAGGCGGAAATTGTCGCCCTTTCACAGATCGACGTTCTCGACGAAAAAGAACTGAAGAAAAAAGCCAAGGAGTTGGAAAAGGCGTGTGGACGTCCGCCACTTCTGATTTCGGCGGCGACCCATGCCGGCATGACGGAAGTGTTGCGTGCACTGCGTGACATTATTGTTTCTGCAGCAGGCGGTGAAACTGCGCTGCCAGACCGTTCCATGCCGATCGAGGACAGAAGCGGTGAGGATGACGGAGACGACCGGTTATGAGCGCAAAGCGCAAACCTGTTTCCAGCCACCACCGCATCGTTATCAAGATCGGTTCGGCTCTGCTTGTTGACCGTAAGAGCGGTCTGAAAAAAGACTGGCTGGACGCGATTTGCGAAGACATCGCCGCTTTGAAGGCAAAGGGTGCTGATGTTCAGGTGGTCTCCTCGGGTGCGATTGCGCTCGGGCGTACCGTCCTGGGTCTACCATCCGGCGCATTGAAGCTGGAAGAAAGCCAGGCAGCAGCAGCAGTTGGTCAGATTGCTCTGGCCCGCGCCTGGTCTGAGAGCCTTTCACGGCATGACATTATTGCCGGACAAATCCTGTTGACGCTGTCCGATACGGAGGAGCGCCGGCGTTATCTCAACGCCCGCGCGACCATCAACCAGCTTCTGAAGATCGGCTCCATTCCGATCATCAATGAAAACGATACGGTTGCGACAACCGAAATCCGTTATGGCGACAATGATCGTCTTGCAGCCCGTGTTGCGACGATGACCGGAGCCGACCTTCTGGTGCTGTTATCAGATATTGACGGGCTTTATACAGCGCCCCCGCATCTTGATCCCGACGCCAAGTTTCTCGACAGTATTGCAACGATCACGCCTGAAATTGAGGCGATGGCAGGTGGTGCTGCGTCGGAACTATCGCGTGGCGGCATGCGCACCAAGATTGATGCCGGCAAGATCGCGACGGCTGCCGGTTGCGGCATGATTATCGCATCGGGCAAGACCCTCAATCCGCTCCGTGCCATTGACGAGGGTGCACGGTCCTCGTGGTTTGCGCCGTCTGGCACGCCTGTCACCGCACGCAAAACCTGGATTGCCGGACAATTGCAGCCTGCCGGTGAAGTGCATGTCGATGCCGGTGCGCAGACCGCACTTTATGCCGGCAAAAGCCTTTTGCCCGCCGGCGTGCGGCGGGTGAGCGGCAATTTCGGGCGCGGCGATGCCGTGGCCATTATCGGCGTGGACGGGCGTGAAATCGCGCGTGGCCTTGCCGGATACGATGCCGAAGAAGCCCGCCAGATTACTGGACACAAGTCCTCGGAAATTGAAGCTATTCTGGGTTATGTCGGACGTTCCGCCATGATCCACCGCGACGATCTCGTTATGACCGGCGCAAGTGTGACCGTATCAGCCGTTAAGAAGGATGAAATCCATGCCTGAGCAGGCCGTGAGCCGTAGCCCTGATATTGACGGACTGATGAATACGATCGGTCTTCAGGCGAAAGCTGCTGCGCGACCTCTTTCAGTGGCATCGACGGATCAAAAGAACCGTGCGTTGCTGGCTATGGCGTCTGCGATCGAGGCATCGAAAGACAAGATTCTTCAGGCCAATGCGAAAGACCTGGAGGCTGGTAAAAAGGTGGGCCTTGCTGCCTCCTTTATTGACCGCCTGACCCTTGATGAAGCCCGTATTGCTTCGGTCGCAGAAGGCATTCGCGCCATTGCGGCACTTGCTGACCCGGTCGGTCAGGTCATTGCCGCATGGGATCGCCCCAATGGCTTACAGATCGAACGAGTGCGGACGCCACTTGGTGTCATCGGTGTGATCTACGAAAGCCGACCCAATGTGACGGCGGACGCTGGCGCGCTTTGCCTCAAGGCGGGCAACGCGGTCATCTTGCGCGGGGGTTCGGACTCCTTGCATTCGTCGCAAGCCATTCATGCCTGCCTCGTTGAAGGTCTGAAAATCGCTGGCTTGCCGGAACATGCCATTCAACTGGTCCCCGTTGCCGATCGCGCAGCGGTCGGTGCCTTGCTTGGCGGCCTGAATGGCACCGTGGACGTCATTGTCCCGCGCGGCGGCAAAAGTCTTGTCTCGCGTGTGCAGACAGAAGCCCGTGTGCCGGTTTTTGCGCATCTCGAAGGCATCTGCCACATTTACGTGGACAAATCCGCTGACCTCGCAATGGCCGAAAAGATTGTTCTCAACGCCAAGATGCGCCGGACCGGCATCTGCGGTGCCGCTGAAACCCTGCTTATCGATGAGGCTGTTGCTTCCACGCATCTGCAGCCGCTGGTCAAGGTTCTTCTGGATGCGGGTTGTGAAGTTCGCGGTTCCGAAGCCGTTGAAAAGGCCATTTCCGGTGTGGAGGCCGCGACAGAGGACGACTGGCGCACCGAATATCTCGATGCGATCATTTCGGTCCGTCTGGTGGACGGAATTTCCGGCGCGATCGAGCATATCAGCACCTATTCCTCCAACCATACGGAAGCGGTCATTGCCGAAGATGGTGCGGTTGTTGAACGCTTCTTCAACGAGATCGACTCAGCCATTCTGCTGCACAATGCCTCAACGCAATTTGCGGATGGCGGAGAATTCGGCATGGGTGCGGAAATCGGTATCGCGACCGGCAAGATGCATGCGCGTGGTCCGGTTGGGGTGGAGCAGTTGACGTCATTCAAATATCGCGTGCATGGCACCGGCCAGATACGGACCTGACGTTTTGATGGCAGACCCTGTCAACCGGCGTTACCTGACCATGCCGCATGTGGAGCGCGGCATGGTGGTCGGGCTGTTTGGTGGGTCGTTCAATCCACCACATGGTGGGCATGCGCTGGTCGCAGAAATCGCGTTGCGCCGTTTGGGGCTGGATCAACTGTGGTGGATGGTGACGCCGGGGAATCCACTTAAAAACCACAAGGAACTTGCCCCGCTTTCCGCGCGCATACAGGCGTGTGAACATCTGGTTCATGATCCACGTATCAAGATCACGGCCTTTGAGAAGTCATTCGGGGTCAGTTATACCGCCAATACGCTCAAGAAGATCAAGGCTAGAAACCCGGGCGTCCGGTTCATCTGGATCATGGGGGCAGACAATTTAAAGAGCTTCCACCGCTGGCAGAAATGGCGGGAAATCGCCGAGACATTTCCAATTGCAGTTATCGATAGACCGGGAGCGACCCTGTCCTATTTATCATCCACGATGGCTCAGGCTTACAGTCATGCGCGGGTCGATGAAGATGACGCCGGCGTGTTGTGGACCAAAAACGCCCCAGCCTGGACCTTTGTCCATGGTCCCCGCTCGACCTTAAGTTCGACGGCTCTGCGCAATTCAGTGAAGAGATAAAAGGTGATTTAAGCGATCCCTTGAAAACCGGTGGCTTTGATGCCACCTTCATGTAACGGATCGAAAAAAGAATCGGTTCGTTTTGTGCTTGTTTTGTCAAATATGAAAGGACAACCTCTGACAACAGTACACGCTAAGGGAAGAGCATCCGTTGCTATCCCGAAGGGTCATGACAGTGGCGCCGATGCCGCCAGACGTGCCCTCGAAACCGTCATCGCCAGCCTCGATGACTCCAAGGCAGAAGATATCGTTACCTTGAATATTGCCGGGAAATCGGCGCTCGCGGACTACATGGTTGTAGTTTCCGGGCGATCGAGCAGGCATGTCTCGGCTATCTGTGAGCACCTTATTTCAGACCTCAAGGATGATGGTTTCCGTAACTCCCGCGTAGAAGGGCTGGAAACCGGTGATTGGGTTCTGATCGACACGGGGGACATTATCGTGCATGTGTTCCGTCCGGAAATTCGTGTGTTTTACAACATCGAAAAGATGTGGGCGACGCCGGATATCGAGGAAGAAACACTGCACTGAACGAAAGCTCCCTCTGAACTGGATTTCAGACTTGGAGCATTCTTGAGTGTCGTCAAGCGCAGCCGGACGATGGGCGTCTGGCCGGAAAAATTCCGCGGTCATGTCATTGTTCAGAGTTCTGACCCTTGCTACTGTTGATCACCAACCAATGTGGAGCAGGAATGCGGGTTGCGATTTTTGCGGTGGGGCGGCTCAAATCCGGTCCTGAGAAGGATCTTGCGTCGCGTTATCTAGACCGCTTTGCCAAAAGTGGTCCGGCCATCGGTCTCGAGTTTTCACGGGTGATCGAGGTTGCTGAAAGCCGTGCATCGAATGCCGAGACCAGAAAACGCGAAGAAGCGGCACTGCTTGAGAAACATTTGACCGACGGGGCAGCGCTTATCTTGCTGGATGAGCGCGGCAAGGCACTTGATAGCCCGGCCTTTGCAGATGCCATTGGCAATCTGCGTGATGGTGGCAAACGTGATCTTGTCATTGCAATCGGCGGCGCAGATGGTCTCGACCCTGCCCTTTATGAAAAAGCCTCCGCTGTTTTATGTCTCGGGAAACTGACCTGGCCACACCAGCTTGTTCGAATCCTGATTGCCGAGCAGCTTTATCGCGCCGTTACCATTCTTTCGGGGCATCCATACCACAGGGTATAAGGAAACACGCCATTGTGTTGCCTGAATAAAAGGATGTTGTTGGCTGGCGATTGCGAAGCAGAGTATGTTAATCGCTTGATTTTGATTTTCCAGAAAGCGGCATGAACCGGAAAAGCGCCCACACCAGATGCGTGACCTCTGCGGGAGCAGCCTTGGCTGTCGCCCTTTTTGTGCTTGCGCAGGGTACGTACGCGCAGGAGCCAGTGGCTGCGCCCTTTCCGACCCAGGCTGCACCGATCGAACAGAATGGGCAGACCGAGCAGCCAGACGCCCTGAACGACCTTGAAACGCGGCGTGATCGCAATCGCGAGGACTTGCAGGAACTGGTCGATAGTATCGGCCTTTCCGAAGACAAGGCGCGACAGCTGGAAGAAAGCATTGCCTCTCTCAATCAGGACAGCAGTCGAATCCGCCAGGAATTGATCGATTCTGCGTCGCGTAGAAAAGACCTTGAACGCAAGATTGCCGATGGTGAGGACCGGCTGGCCAAACTTGGTGTGCAAGAAGACGGTGTGAAGGCGTCGCTTCGTGAGCGTCGGGGTGTCCTGGCTGAAGTGTTGGCTGCTCTGCAACGTATGGGGCGTAATCCGCCGCCTGCCCTGCTTGTTTCGCCTGAAGACGCTCTCGCATCCGTGCGTAGCGCCATTTTACTTGGAGCTGTGGTTCCCGGTGTGCGGCATGAGACAGACAAGCTAGTCGCGGACCTCAAGGCATTGACCGATGTGCGCAAGGCCATCGCCAGTGAGAAGATTGACCTGACCGCGATGATGACGGCAAGGCTCGAGGAAGAAAAGCGCCTCGACCTGCTGCTTGCTGAAAATGACAGGCAGGGAACGCGTACGGCTGCGGACCTTGAAGGGGAACGCAAACGCTCTGAAGAACTTGCCTCCAAGGCAACCAGTCTTGAAAGCCTCGTTGCCTCATTGGAAAACGAGATATTCTCCGTCCGTGAAGCGCAGGAAAAGATGCGCGCCGAAGAGGAACGAGTTCGTCGTTTGTCAGAAGATGAGCGCGAGCGTGAAACGGCAAATGCTGACGCAGGCATGCCCGATAAAAACCGCATTGCGCCCGCATATCCGTTTGCAAGTCTGAAGGCCAAACTGGATATGCCGGTAACGGGCGATGTGCTGAGAAAGTTCGGCGATGCCGATGGAACTGGCCATACCTCTCGCGGTGTTGTGATCGCAACCGGTCCCGGCGCACTGGTAACAGCCCCCGCAGACGGGTATGTTGTTTTTGCTGGAGAATTCCGCAGCTATGGCCGAATGATTATTCTCAATGCAGGTGACGGGTACCATCTGGTACTGACCGGAATGGATGCGATAAGAACCCGCCAGGGTATGTTCGTGTTTTCCGGTGAACCTATTGCTTCCATGGGAGCAAAAAGAGTGGCCAGTGCAGCAGCATTGGCGCTGGAAACTGATAGGCCAACGCTTTACATAGAATTCAGAAAAGACGGTGTGCCGGTTGATTCCCAACCATGGTGGACCGCAAAAAATACCGGAAGGGCGCACAATGATTCGTAAGGTTTCGCTTCTGCTCATCGGTGGACTCATGGGTGCCACGGCGATGAGTGTCATTTATTCTGCGAGCATCCCGGCGCAGGCCGCTGGGCCGTCTACCTATAAGGAATTGTCGATTTTCGGCGACGTATTCGAGCGCGTGCGTGCACAATATGTAACGCCACCGGATGACAAGAAGCTGGTTGAGAACGCCATCAATGGCATGCTCAGCTCTCTTGATCCGCATTCAAGCTTCCTCAATGCGCAGGATGCTACCGATATGCGTAGCCAGACCAAGGGTGAGTTTGGTGGCCTCGGTATCGAAGTGACCATGGAAAATGAACTGGTCAAGGTTATCACGCCAATCGATGATACGCCTGCCTCCAAGGCTGGCATTTTGGCTGGCGACTTCATTTCGGAAATCGATGGTCAGCCGGTTCGCGGTCTCAAGCTCGAGCAGGCCGTTGAAAAGATGCGCGGTGAGGTCAAGACACCGATCAAGCTGACGATCATTCGTCAGGGCGCCGACAAGCCGCTTGATATCACCGTTATGCGCGACATCATTGCCGTACGTGCCGTCAAGTCGCGTGTTGAAGGTGACAATGTTGGTTATCTGCGGGTGATCTCATTCACGGAGAAGACCTATGACGATCTCGAAGCCGCGATCAAGAAAATCAAGGCCGAGGTACCTGGTGACAAGTTGAAGGGTTATGTTCTCGACCTTCGCCTCAACCCGGGTGGCCTGCTTGATCAGGCGATCAACGTATCGGATGCCTTCCTTGAAAGAGGTGAAGTGGTTTCGACCCGCGGCCGTAACCCGGAAGAAACCCGTCGCTTCAACGCAACGGCAGGCGATCTGACGGATGGCAAGCCGGTTATCGTTCTGGTGAACGGTGGTTCGGCGTCCGCTTCGGAAATCGTTGCTGGTGCTCTGCAGGATTTGCGTCGTGCCACCGTTGTCGGCACTCGCTCGTTCGGCAAGGGCTCTGTCCAGACGATCATCCCACTGGGTGAAACCGGTGCGCTTCGTCTGACCACGGCGCTCTATTACACGCCATCGGGCAAGTCCATTCAGGGCACAGGTATAGAACCTGATATCAAGGTCGACCAGCCGCTGCCGCCAGAGCTTCAGGGCCGAATTCGCTCCGAAGGTGAATCCAGCCTGCCGGGTCACATCCAGGGCCAGAGCGAAACGGACGAAGGTTCAGGTTCTGCTGCCTATGTGCCACCGGAAGCCAAGGACGACATTCAGCTGAACTATGCGCTCGATCTGCTGCGCGGCGACAAGACCGACCCGTCTTTCCCGCCAAACCCTGAAAAAGCTGTCGTCACCAAGCAGTAATAAGGGGCGCCGGTTGTCCGGCGCTTTCCCTACCCCTGCATACAACAATCGGGATAGGCCGCGTTTTGGTATCTGAACTGCGCAAACCCTTGGGGCAAGATCGTAAGGAAAGCGCCGGCAAAAGCCGGCGTTTTTCTGTTGCTGCTCTTGCCGGTGCCGTTGCGCTTTGCGCGGTTCTGGGCTTGTCTGTTTACACGGTGATTGCTCCTGACAACCTGGCAAAACCCGGCCGCGATCCGCAATCATCGCCTGACGTTGCGGAGGCGGAAAAAACTCCGTCGACTCAAACCACAACGGAAAAAGAAACGGCAGGACTTCCCGTCAGCAGTGGCCGGTCGGGCGCAAATGTGCGCCAGGAAACCACGGAGGACGGCAATGTCGTATCTGTGTTTTCGCCCCGCCCCCGGGACGGTGACGGTCCGGTTTTGATGACCGGTCAGACCTATGGTCAGAACCCGCGTATGGCCACCATGCCGAATGAAGATCTGCTGGAGGATTCGGCTTTTGGCAAATTGCCGAAAACCGGAGCTGATGGTCTGCGTTCGCTGGAACAATATGCCCGTCCATGGTCTGGCGCGCGTGGTACACGTATTGCCATCGTGATTGGCGGACTTGGCCTCAGCCAGACCGGCACCCAGAACGCTATCAGAACATTGCCACCGGAAATCACGCTTGCCTTTGCAGCCAGCGGCAACAGCCTGCAGCGCTGGATGCAGGAGGCGCGGCGTGAGGGGCATGAAATTCTGCTGCAAGTACCTTTTGAACCGTTCGGTTATCCCGGTAACAATCCCGGTCCTGATACCTTGCTGGTTGGCGACAGCCAGAAGATCAATATGGAGCGCCTACACCGCTCCATGGCCAAAATCACAAACTATACCGGTGTGATGAATTACCTTGGCGGCCGCTACATGGCCGATGCCAAGATGCTGGAACCTGTTCTGCGTGACGTCAGCGAACGCGGGCTGCTGTTCCTTGATGATGGTTCTTCGGCGCAATCCCAGACCGGCGCGGTTGCCAAAGCCTTGGCAATGCCGCACGCGTTTGGCGATATACAGATCGACGAACAGGTGAACCGTTCATCCATCATGACGCGGCTTGATGATCTTGAACGTCTGGCGCGTCGCAACGGCTCGGCGATTGGTGTTGCCTCGGCCTTTGATGAGAGCATTACCGCGGTGTCCGACTGGGTCTCCGAAGCGACATCGCGTGGCATTGAGATCGTTGCGGTTTCGGCGCTTGTTTCTGACAGGCCGGGACAGTAAAGATCGCTGCTGCGGCTATCGGATGCCGTTTTCCGTGAGGACTGTCATGACAATCAAGCCTGAAGATTTGCCTTACCGTCCCTGCGCCGGGATTATGGTGTTGAATGCGCAAGGGCTGGTTTGGGCCGGACGACGTATCCCTGAAAAGAACTCGGAATATGATGGCTCCGGACAGCTGTGGCAAATGCCTCAGGGCGGCATCGATGATGGTGAAAAGCCGTTGAATGCTGCCATTCGCGAACTTTATGAAGAAACCGGCATGCGTAGCATCACACTGCTCGCCGAAGCGCGCGACTGGATACATTACGACCTGCCACCGCATCTTCTTGGCATTGGCCTTAAAGGAAAATTCCGTGGGCAGGCGCAGCGCTGGTTTGCTTTCCGTTTTGACGGCGGCGAAAGCGAGATCGAGATCAACCCGCCACCAACCGGCAATCATCCGGAATTCGATGCCTGGGGCTGGAAGCCGATGGAAAGCCTGCCGGACCTTATCGTGCCGTTCAAACGTGGTGTATACGATCAGGTTGTCGCCGAATTCCGTCACCTGTCACCGCAGTCCTGATTTAACCGGATCGTTTTAAAAGCCGCATGTTTCAAGCCAATTTGTTTCTTGTCTTTGCGGCTTGAAATGTGACATTTTCACCGCTCCCGCCACAGGAGAAAGACATGTTTTTCAGACGTACGCTGCTTGCCGGCATCATGGCCGCAATTGTTGCCCCTTTCACGGGTTTTGCTGCCGATCTTCCCGACCTTAAAGGGCGTACTGTGGTGGTGGTCACGGAAAATGCCTACCCGCCGCTGCAGTTTGTCGATCCTAAGTCTGGCAAGGCCATCGGTTGGGAATATGATGCGGTTGCCGAGCTTGCCAAGCGTTTGAACTTCAAGGTCGAATATCAGAACATCTCTTGGGACGCGATGATCCAGGCTGTTTCGGATGGCCAATATGATATCGGCATGACCGGTATCAGCATCAAGGATGACCGCAAGGAAAAGGTCGACTTCTCCGACCCCTACATGCGCTCGGAAATGTTCATGCTGGTGCGGGCTGATGAAAACCGCTTCACCGATGCCAAGAGCTTTGCTGGCTTCGACAAAGGTCTTGTTGGCGCACAGGCTGGAACAACCCCATTTTACACTGCCGTTTATGATGTTCTCGACGGCAACGAGCAGAACCCGCGCATCAAGCTGCTGGAAACCTTCGGTGCAAGCGTACAGGCGCTCAAGACCGGCGACGTTGATCTGGTCCTGACCGATGGAGTTGCCGGCAATGGGTACGTAGCCGCGTCCAACGGCACCTTGAAGCTGATTGGTGCGCCTTTGGGTGGAGATGATTTCGGCTTCATATTCAAAAAGGGCTCGGACCTCGTCGCACCGATCAATGCGGGTATCGCGGCCCTCAAGGCAGACGGCACCATTGCCGCGCTCGATAAGAAGTGGTTCCTCGACTACAAGCTTGGCGAATGAGTGAAATCATCGCCTGCATGCTGATTTCCGTTTATCGGAAATTGTCACGATGAGTTTTATCAAACACAGCACCACGGAGAAGGACTTTCCGTGGTGGCTTGTTGCATTGGTCGTGATCGGTGCCGGACTGGCGGTAACAATCATTGCCACCGACCTTTACGCGCAGGTTTTTTCCACCGTCGTCAAAGGCATCGGTATCACCATTTTCGTGACGCTCGCAGCTTTTTTTCTTGCTGTCGTGTTTGGTCTCGGCATTGCGCTGCTCGGTCTGTCTGACAATGTGGTGCTGCGGCAGATTGCGCGCTTTTACATTGAAGTTATCCGCGGCATCCCCATCTTGGTCTTGCTGTTCTATATTGCCTTTGTCGGGGCGCCGGGGCTTGTCAGTCTCTACAACTGGGTGACTACGCCGCTTGTGTCGGCAGGCTGGTTGGAGCCGGTTCTGGTGCGTGACTTCTCGCTGGTCTGGCGGGCGATTATCGCGCTTACGATTGGTTACGCATCGTTTCTCGCGGAAATTTTTCGCGCTGGCATTCAGTCCGTTGACGAAGGACAGATTGAGGCCGCAAAGGCCCTTGGGCTTAATCGTTATCAACGGTTCCGGCTGATCATTCTGCCGCAGGCGGTCAGAACGGTTTTCCCGCCGCTTTCCAATGACTTTGTGTCGATGGTCAAGGACAGTTCGTTGGTGTCGGTGCTGGGCGTTACCGACATAACCCAGATGGCCAAGGTCTATGCGGCAGGCTCGTTTCGTTTCTTCGAAACCTACTCGATCGTCGCCTATATCTACCTGATCCTCACGGTTGGTTTGTCGCTTGTTCTCAGGCGTATTGAAAAGGCCATGCGGCGGGCTCCGGCCGGATAAGGCGAGCTCCCGTGTTCCTGCGTGTCATTGATATTGAAGCGCAGGCAGCAATCTGCTAATGAAATGGTCATGGGATCGAAATTCGGATGTCTCGCGCAAAATATTTTCGTGCTGCAGGATCATAAACGTCTGCCGGCACGTTTCTTCGCGCGCTTGTCCGGGGCGCTCAACAGCCGACTTACGCTCGCCTGATAGCCCTTCAAGGCTGTCAGCCTTTTTGCGAAGCCCATTTCCCTTTTTCAATATCCGATGGATAAAGCCATGAGCGCACCCCGCACCCTTTATGATAAAATCTGGGATGATCACGTCGTTAATAGTGATCCGAACGGAACCTGTCTTCTCTACATCGACCGTCACCTCGTTCACGAGGTGACGTCGCCGCAGGCCTTTGAAGGTCTGCGTATGGCGGGTCGTCCCGTTCATTCGCCAACCCGTACACTGGCCGTGGTCGACCACAATGTTCCAACCACTGCTGACCGTCTTGAAGGCATCAAGAACGAAGAAAGCCGTATTCAGGTTGAAGCGTTGGCACAAAATGCCAAGGAATTCGGTGTTGAATATTATTCCGAGCGCGACAAACGTCAGGGTATTGTTCACATCGTCGGTCCTGAACAGGGCTTTACCCTGCCCGGCATGACGATTGTGTGCGGTGACAGCCACACATCGACGCATGGCGCGTTTGGCGCCTTGGCGCACGGTATTGGTACTTCGGAAGTGGAACACGTTCTGGCGACCCAGACGCTGATCCAGAAGAAGGCCAAGAACATGCTGGTGCGTGTCGATGGCAAGGTGCCGGAAGGCGTCACCGCCAAGGATATCATCCTCGCCATCATCGGTGAAATCGGCACAGCCGGTGGTACCGGTCATGTTATTGAATTTGCGGGCGAAGCCATTCAGTCGCTGTCAATGGAAGGCCGTATGACGGTCTGCAACATGACAATCGAAGGCGGCGCACGTGCGGGCCTGATTGCTCCGGACGAAACGACCTTCGAGTATATCAAAGGCAAGCCACGTGCACCGCAGGGCGAAACGCTGGAACAGGCCATTTCCTATTGGAAGACTCTGAAGTCTGACGAAGGTGCACATTACGACAAGATCGTTGTTCTGGATGGCGCCAATCTGCCGCCGATCGTTTCCTGGGGTTCGTCACCGGAAGACGTTGTTTCGGTTCAGGGCACCGTTCCAAACCCTGATGATATCGCTGACGAAAACAAGCGTAACTCCAAGTGGCGTGCGCTCGAATATATGGGCCTGCAGCCGGGCACCAAAATGACTGACGTTGCCATTGACCGGGTGTTCATCGGTTCGTGCACAAATGGACGTATCGAAGATCTACGGGCTGCTGCCGTGATGGTCGATGGTCGCAAGGTTGCACCAACCGTCTCGGCTATGATTGTTCCGGGCTCCGGTCTGGTAAAGGAACAGGCGGAAGCCGAAGGTCTCGACAAGATCTTCCTCGACGCCGGTTTTGAATGGCGCGAACCTGGCTGTTCGATGTGTCTGGCGATGAATGATGATCGCCTGCAGCCGGGTGAGCGTTGTGCGTCGACCTCGAATCGTAACTTCGAGGGACGTCAGGGTTACAAGAGCCGTACGCACCTTGTGTCGCCTGCCATGGCCGCTGCTGCCGCCATCGCTGGCCACTTCGTTGACGTGCGCGAGTGGAAATAAGATTTAAGACTGCCGAGTAAGACAAAGCCCTCCGGAAATGAAATTTCCTGAGGGCTTATTTGTTCGTATAGGAGGAGTATTCGCCGGTTATTCCGCGATGATCTTCACGCGCTGCCCGGGCTGCAACACTGCACCAGCGCCCATCGCATTGATCATCTTGAACAGATCCAGTTTGCGGTCGGTGCCCATCATGCGCGCCGCCATGGTGGCTATGGTTTCGCCTGGTTTTGCCGTGACCACGCGAACGCGCAATGGCTTGAGTGAGGCGATTTCTGCGCTGGTCATCTGCCGGAAGCTGGTACGCAAGACGTTTGCGACCGTATCAAGCTGTGGATTGCCCTTCGGCACAGCCGTCAGGAAGCGGAAAATCTGCTGACCCTGCCTGATGACAGTGACGTCGAAATCCCATTTTTCAGCTGTGGCGCGGGCAGTTGCCGCCTCTAGACCGTTGACCTGCGTTTTGCGCACGGTATTCGGCAAAAGCCCAGCCACCCAACCGCTGGTCAGGTAATTGGCAAGATCCGTCTGCTTGGCATCTGCCACACCATCAAAACGGATGGCCATTTCGCCGGGGCCGGTTGCAAGAACGGCTTCAACCTTGTTGTCGATTTGGAAACCTTCCGGCACATCGAAACGAATGCCAAGGCTGCCATGCAGGAATGTCTGGCCACGTACATAACCTTCTTGCGGGCTGTCGCCATAAAGCAGGCCGTCAATGCCGTTCAGATACCATTCGCGGCCACGATCTCCCACGCTGCCTTCCTGCCCAAAGGCGCGGGCATGGCGACGTGCCAGCTCAACGCGCTGTGGCGCATTGGGGTGGCTGGAAAGGAAGTCCAGGCTCTGGTCGCTATCCGGCTCAACGGATGTGTAGCGGGCATAAGCGGCCATGGAATCGAGGAAGCGCGCTGCGGCATAGGGGTCGTAACCCGCCTCACCCAGCATGCGTACACCAATGACGTCGGCCTGCAACTCCTGCTGGCGAGAAAATGCTGCTAATCGCAGTTTACCGCGCGCCAATGCCTGTTTTCCAGCCAGATCACTGGACAGCACTTCCGCCACAACACGGCTGGCAATAACCTCAGCCTCTTCGCGGCGCTGGCGTTCAATGCCGTGGTTGGCAGTGACGTGGGCCATTTCATGCGACAGAACGGCCGCAACTTCCGACGCGTCGTTGGCGAGCGCCAACAGTCCGCGTGTGACATAAAGATAGCCACCGGGCAACGCGAATGCGTTGATCGCCGGGGAATTGAGAATGGTGATGCGGTAGGATTGCTGCGGATTTTCCGAAACGGCCGTCAGTGCACCGGTAATGCGGGCAACCAGGCGTTCGGTTTTTTCATCGCGATATTCACCGCCATAACTTGCAACAATACGCGGGTGTTCGCGTGCTCCCATCTGGGCACGCGGGTCATTTTTCTGAACTTCTTCAACGGTCTGCGGGTTGTCCGACGGGCGGACACTTGCCTGATAGGACTGGCTGAACAGCGACTGGCACGCACTGAGCGTCATCGCAGCAACTGTCAGGCCGGCAATAGAGCGCACAAGTTTGCCATAACGCTGCGCGCGCGGATGAGATGTCCTTGCCTGCCTTGCTATTATGGAAATCGTCATCTTGTCAGTCAGTTCCTGTGCCCCTGATGTTACGCACTGCTAGTTTATTGTGCGAATACTGTCCATCAATGGACACAAATTGTCACGCCTTGTGGTGTGCTATTATCGATGACGAATCTTTTCAATATTCTTGACCATCTTGCATGGCTCATCAGGCAACCAAAGTAAATTAGCAAATAGACGATCAAATACACTCAATCCCCTGTTGAAGCCGTACTAAGCCGATTGCCACTTGCCCGCGTCGAAATTGTGGCGAACGGCGTGTGCCGCAGCTATCCCTTCAGGAACGTACGAATTTGGGGGATGTTCCCGTTCTCGGAAAAAATCTCCGGTGTGCCCTGGAACAGGATTTTCCCCTTATCCATGAACACGACATGTTTGGCCAACTGTTGTACTTCCTCGGGTTTGTGGGTGACCAGCAATACAGTGTTGCCGGTTTCCTGATGCAAACTGGACAGCAATTCAGCCATCCCGGCGCGCAAACCGGGATCAAGAGCGGCAAAGGGCTCATCCAGCAACAGTACCGAGCGGTGGCGCACCAGAGCCCGTGCCATGGCAACACGTTGCCGTTCTCCACCCGACAGATTTGGCGGCAGACGCTTTTCAAAGCCCGCAAGACCGACACGCTGCAGGGCATTTGAAACGGACTGCCGCTGTTGCGCGGAAAGTTTTAGCGAAGGATTGATGCCGAGCGCTATATTGGTGAACACATCAAGGTGCGAAAACAGGTTGTTGTCCTGAAAGATCACCGAGACCGGTCGGTCGGCCGGGGCTAGGTGCGTGACGACCTGCCCGTCAATCATGATGGTGCCGGTATCTGGTGTTTCAAAACCAGCGACCAGATTCAACAGGGTTGATTTCCCTGAACCAGATGGGCCGGTAATTGCAGTGATCGTGCCCTGCGGCAACTGGCAATCAAAGGAAAACTCCTGCGATCCAAGTTTCAGCGCCACATCATTAAAACGAATGCCGGAAGGAGCGGTTTCAGTCATTGGTTTTGCGCCTTGCGGGTTTGTGACGTGCCTGCGCCACCCATGGCCAATATCAGGCAGATCACACCCAGGATCAGCGCATAACCATCGGCGTCATTGGTACGATAGCTGCCCATATTGCTATAAACCAGCCAAGGCAGGGTGATAAAGTTCTGCGAACCGAACAGGGCGATTGCGCCGAGATCGCCAAGTGACAGGGCCATTGCAAAGCTGAAGGCCGTTGCCAGAGGTTTACGTAGGATTGGCCAATGGATGTAACGCAATCTGGCAAAACAACCCATGCCGAGACTGGCTGACAGTCTTCCAGTTCGCGCCTGGTGAGTCTGGAATGCCGGTTCAAGAACCCGCATAACGAAGGGAAGCGCCATCAGCATGTTGATGCACGCAACCAACGCCGGTGCAAACAGCGTGATATCGCCGAGCGGCCGTAACAGCAGGAACCAGCCACTCCCCAGCACCACTGGTGGCACCAGCAGCACCATGGACGCGCCACCGGACATCGCGGAGGCGATAAGACGTAGTAGCAGGTTTGCCTTGCGGTTGCCGCGGATCGTCGAGCGCGCATTGATGAGGGCAACGGAAATGCCAATGGCAATACTGGCCGAAACCAGCGCAATGGACAGGCTGGTTCCGGCTGCCCGCCAGAACACATCGGCCGCCAACAGGCGCGATAAGTTGGCGGTCGAGCCGGATATGGCGATACTAAGCAAGGGTGCCACCATAAAAACCACAGCGGCGATGATTAGAATACCGTCGCGCAGCCGTGCCTGAAGCCTTTTTCCATCATAGCGCTGGATGGTCCGGCCGTGGCTCAAACCCTCATCGTCAGGTCTGGGCAGCCAGCTTAATAAGGCGAGCAACAACCCGGTCATGACGATTTGCAGAGTAGCAAGAGCAATGGCACGTGGAGGATCGAAATCAAAGCGCAGCGATTGATAGATCGCCACCTCAAGCGTCGTCGCCGCAGGCCCGCCGCCCAACATCAGCACAAGGGTGAAACTGGTGGCGCAGAGCATAAAAATCAGCCCGGCGACACCGGGAACCAGTTTTATCAGCGCCGGCCATTCAATGAACCGGAAAATGGACCAGGAGGGCATGCCAAGGCTTGCCGCCATACGCCAATATTCACCGGGAATACGCTCCAGCCCGGCCAGCAGCAAGCGGGTGGCAAGCGGCAGGTTAAAGAAGACATGTGCCAGCAGAATTCCTGACAGGCCATAAATGCTGAAAGGTTGTTCAACACCGAGTGATGTCAGCGTGGTGTTCAAGAAGCCCTGTCTTCCCCAGATGGCAATAAGGCCAAGCGCACCCACGATAACCGGTAGCCCCATGGGAACGGCCATAAGGCGGATAATCCAGATACGACCGGGAAACACAGTTTGCCTTGCCAAAGCCAGTGCGACAGGCAGCGCAAAAAGGATTGATAGTCCGGTCGACAACGTTGCCTGATAGAGGGTAAAGCGCAGGATACGCCAGGTGTAGGTACCGAACAGTTCATCGCTTGCAGCACCTGCATCAAAAGACAGAAGGGCAAATGTGCCAAGGCCAATGAATGCGAGAACAGCGGCAAAAGCCGCCATTCCCGTGCCTATCGATTGCCGTTGTTCAGCCGTTGAAATCATGGCGCTGGCCTGAATTTCCGATCTGGAAAACGTTAGTTGATGCTCATGGCTGCCAGCCACTCATCAATCCATGCCTTGCGGTTCTTGGCCACTTCCTCAGGTGACATCAGAAATGTCTTGGTGGGAACAACAAGTTTGGAAAACGCCTCTGGCAGCGGTGCGCTGGTTGCCGCAGCCGGCATCATCCAGTTGTTTTCCGGTATGGCGTCCTGGAAGCCCGGTGTCAGCATGAAGGAGAGGAATGACTTGGCAAGGTTTTTCTGCGGGGCATTTTTCAACAGGCCAGCCACCTCGATCTGAATGTAATGGCCTTCCGAGAAACTGGCTGCCTGATAGCGGTCGGTGTTTTCTGCGACCATGTGGTAGGCAGGTGAGGTCGTGTAGGACAGCACCATTGGCACTTCTCCTTTGGTGAACAGGCCATAGGCTTCAGACCAGCCCGGCGTGACCGTCAGAATACGGTTTTTGAGCTTTGCCCAGGCTTCCGGTGCCTGATCACCATAAACGGACTTCACCCACAGGAGCAGGCCAAGGCCGGGGGTAGAGGTACGCGGGTCCTGAATGGCGATCTTCTGGGAAGGATCACCTTCGACCAGATCCTTCAGGCTCTGTGGAGGGTTCTTGATGGTCTGGGTGTCATAGTTGATGGCGAAGTGACCGTAGTCGTAGGGAACAAAGATATCATCCTTGTAGTCGCCTGGAACCTTGGCAGCTGACGTATCGATGCCATTTGTCTCGAACAGGCCGGTTTCCTTGGCTTCAGTAACGAGGTTGGTGTCGAGCCCCAGAACGACATCGGCCTTGGATGTTTCACCTTCCATCTTGAGGCGTGTCAAAAGCGCAACGCCATCGGCAACACCGACAAAATTGACCGTGCACTGGCAATTTTTCTCAAATGCTTCCTTGACCTTGGGGCCAGGACCCCACTCGGACACGAAGCTTTCATAGGTGTAGACCGTCAGTGTCCTGTCGGCTGCAAATGCTGCGCCGGGCACGGCAAATGCCGCAAGCACCAGTGCCTTGGCGATTAGGGAATTGTTCAAAATGCTGCGCATCCGCGCCTCCTCTTTCATATGTTGAACGGGAATAGGGCGCTGATAATGAGCCGTCTAATCCCTCCGCCGGTGTTAACCGGATCAGGTTCTTCGGGTTGGCGGAAGCCTCTCAGCCTTGTCGGTAAAGACAAAGCACCCCGTTAGAGCAAGGCAAGGTGTAATCTTACTGTCATCAATTGGCAAGATAGCCAGTCATGGCAACAGTCGGGTGCCAAATCCGATGGTTTCAGGACTGCCCGGTCATATGGACCAGTTCCCAGACATGGCCGTCGGGATCCTGAAAACTTCCGGCATACATGAAGCCATGATCCTGAATCGGTTTCCATTCGCGGCCGCCGGAGGACAATGCTGTGGCAATCATCCTGTCGATGTCTTCGCGGCTTTCTGCCGTCAGGCAGGTCAGCACTTCGGTCGTGCGGGTGGCGTCGGCAATATCGCCGTTGATGAAATCACGGAAACGTTCTTCCTGAAGCAACATGACGAAGATGTTCTGCTCCACGATCATGCACAGCGTTCTCTCGTCCGAATATTCGGGATTGAAGCTGAAGCCGAGTGCGGTGAAGAAAGCTTTTGTCGTTTCGATATTGCGAACAGGCAGATTGACGAAAATCATACGCATTTTCTGAACTCCTCCATCTTTGCCAAGGAAAACGTAAAATCGCTTCCCTGTCAAAGATGGATGAAGAGCGGAGGTTCCGGTGTGGTGAAAGGAATTTTAGCCTTCCAGTTCCTCGCGCAGCATTTCAAGCTCTAGCCACTCTTCTTCCATGGCGACCAGCTTGTGTCGCAGCTTTTCCATTTCGTCGGCAAGCTTGCCAAAAGCTGTGGGGTCTTTGGTGAAGAGGTTGGGGTCGGCCATCTTTTCTTCGCGCTTGGCGATTTCGATTTGGGCCTTTTCCATTTCCTTGGGCAGGTTCTCCAGAGCGAACTTCTGCTTGAAGGACAATTTACCCTTGGCCTTTGGTGCATCTTCCGACGCAGCTGAAGAGGAGGTGCTTTTTGCCTTTTCCTGCTTTTCCGCCTTGCGCTTTTCTTCGGCTGCGCCCTTGCGCTGCGCCATCATGTCGGAATAACCGCCGGCATATTCGATCCAACGGCCATCTGGCGCATCGGGATTGGCCGGCGCAATGGTCGAGGTCACTGTTCTGTCGAGGAAGTCACGGTCGTGGCTGACGAGAATGACGGTGCCGACAAATCCGGCGACCACTTCCTGCAACAGATCAAGCGTCTCGATGTCGAGGTCGTTGGTCGGTTCGTCGAGAATGAGGAGGTTGGTCGGGCGGGCGAGAATACGTGCCAGCATCAAACGGGCACGTTCACCACCGGAGAGATTCCTGATCGGTGTGCGGGCCTGTTCCGGCTGGAACAGGAAATCCTTCATGTAGCCGGTCACGTGCTTCAGTTCGCCATTGACCAGCAGGTTTTCACCACGTCCGTCGGTCAGATAGTGCGCCAGCGTGTCATTCGGGTTCAGTTCTTCACGCTTCTGATCGAGCGTGGCTATATCGAGATTGGTGCCGAGTTTGACAGTGCCGCTATCTGGTTGCAGCTGTCCGGTCAGCATTTTCAAAAGCGTGGTCTTGCCTGCTCCGTTTGGCCCCACCAGACCAATACAGTCGCCACGATGCACGCGCAGTGAGAAGGGTGCCACGATGGTGCGATCACCATAGGACTTGGTAATGCTGTCGGCCTCGATCACCAGTTTGCCGGATTCACGAGCATCAACAGCTGTGGTCTGTACGGAACCTTGCGGTCCCTTGTGGCCACGATGTTGGGCGCGCATCGCCTGAAGTTCGCCGACGCGGCGCATATTGCGTTTGCGACGGGCGGTTACGCCATAGCGCATCCAGTGTTCTTCGCGCTCAATCGCCTTGCCGAGTTTGTGCTGCTCGAGTTCTTCCTCTTCCAGCACCTTGTCGCGCCATTCCTCGAAATGGGCAAAGCCGCGGCTGAGACGACGCGAGGTACCGCGATCGAGCCACACAGTGGAGTTGGAAACTTTTTCAAGGAACCGACGGTCGTGCGAAATGAGGACCAGTGCGCTGCGGCTTTTCTGCAGTTCGTCTTCCAGCCATTCGATTGTCGGCAGATCCAGATGGTTGGTGGGCTCGTCCAGCATCAAGATGTCGGGTTCAGGTGCCATCACGCGAGCAAGCGCCGCACGGCGAGCTTCACCACCGGACAGGCTTTTGGGGTCTTCCTGTCCCGTCAGGCCAAGGTGGTTAAGCAGATATGTAACCCGATAGGGATCATCGCCCGGTCCAAGCCCTTCTTCCGCATAGGCCTGTACAGTGTCGTAACCATTGAAATCCGGTGCCTGCTCCAGGTAACGAATCGTCGAGGATGGGTGTCTGAACAC
The DNA here is from genome assembly GCF_014851585.1 of Agrobacterium sp. AGB01. GTDB lineage: Bacteria > Pseudomonadota > Alphaproteobacteria > Rhizobiales > Rhizobiaceae > Agrobacterium. The sequence continues at coordinate 234,540 of NZ_JACVAB010000006.1, read as the reverse complement.
CTCGCCGGATTGCGCTTCGACCAGACCGGCGGCAATTTTCATCAGCGTGGACTTGCCGGAACCATTGCGACCAACGAGGCAGATACGGTCACCCGGTTCCACTTGCAGGTTGGCACCGTTCAGCAGTGGCGTAACGCCAAAGGTCAGCGTGATATCGTCAAGTTTCAAAATGGGAGGCGCCAAGGCTCAGGCTCCAGTCATGTCATAAGGGCGGGCAAGGATGATGGCTCTACCGCTTTTCAGGGAGAAGCGCACCGGACCTTCCGCAACGTTGGAAATTGTGCGGGATGTGCCGAAGGTCAGCGAATAGTCATTCAACGGATAACGGGCGTTCTCGATGTCTAGGCCGTCAAGATCGCTGAAACCGAGAACGGAAAACAGCGAACCACCGGGCAGGTCGAGTGCCTTCTCGCCACCGGATACCAAGGGGTAGGCCTCTTCTTCACCCGAAAGAAGGGTGACATCGTAACCTTTTTCCTTAAGGCTGATGGCATTCAGCATGTGCTGAAAGGCATGATCGGTTCGGTCGCCACCCAGTGCGCCAATCAGAACGAGGCTTTGTGCACCACGCTCAATCGCCTGCGAGACAGCGATCTCGCCGTCTGTTGCGGCTTTGCTTGCGGGAAAGGTGTGACGCTCCACATCCGGCCATTCGGTGAGAAGAGCGGTGTCGGTGGAATCAAAATCTCCCACCCACAATTCCGGTGTCAGCGACAGCGGCTGCGCATGGCGCATGCCATTATCGGCTGCGATGACGCGTGTTCCGTCTGCGGCTTCGCGCACGCGCTCAGTTACCGACAGGTTGCCGCCCAGCAGAATTGTAAAGCCCGTTTTTTCCATGCCCCGCCAATAGCCCAAATGTTCGCAGAAGGGAACGGCCAGCGCCCGCAAATGCGGCTATATTGATTTTCGTGGCATGCGGGATTATGTAATCTCCTAGTGGTGATTTGCCGACCGGCTTGCAGCCACTTTAAAGAAGTCGCTAAAGGGTCGAGGAAACGTGGATTTTCCAAGAACCGGTTGCGATTTCGTTGCCGGTTTTTTTGTTTTGTGCGGTTTGTCCGGGCTGTCTGCCTTGGTTACCCGCCGGATGAGAGTGTTCCAATATGCCCATCAAAATACCCGATACGCTGCCTGCTTTTGAAACCCTCATCAATGAGGGTGTGCGGGTGATGACCGAAACGGCGGCTGTTCGTCAGGATATCCGCCCGTTGCAGATCGGGCTTTTGAACCTCATGCCGAACAAGATCAAAACCGAAGTCCAAATGGCGCGGCTAGTCGGCGCATCCCCTTTGCAGGTCGAGTTTTCACTGGTGCGTATTGGCGGGCACCGCGCCAAGAACACCTCTGAAGAGCATCTCTTGTCGTTCTATGAGACCTGGGAAGAGGTCAAACACCGCAAGTTTGACGGTTTCATCATCACCGGCGCACCGGTGGAGACCATCGCTTACGAGGATGTGACCTACTGGGACGAGATGCAGAAGATTTTTGAGTGGACGCAGACCAATGTCCATTCAACCCTGAACGTCTGCTGGGGTGCGATGGCTGCCATCTACCATTTCCATGGCGTGCCAAAACATCCGCTCAAGGAAAAGGCGTTTGGGGTCTATCGTCACCGCAATCTTTGCCCGTCTTCCATTTATCTGAACGGTTTTTCAGACGATTTCCAGGTGCCGGTTTCACGCTGGACCGAGGTCCGTCGCGAGGACATTGAAAAGCACCCCGAGCTTGAAATCCTGATGGAGTCAGAGGAGATGGGAGTGTGCCTGGTGCATGAAAAGAAGGGCAACCGTCTCTACATGTTTAACCATGTGGAATATGATTCCACATCGCTTTCCGACGAGTATTTTCGGGATGTGAATGCTGGTATCCCGATCAAGGTGCCGCATAACTACTTCCCGCACAATGATCCTGATATCACCCCGCAGAACCGTTGGCGCAGCCATGCCCATCTGTTTTTCGGCAACTGGATCAATGAAATCTATCAGACGACCTATTACGATCTGAACGAAATCGGAAAGTGAAATTTGCCGATTGCGAAGCGACGGGAAATGACGCAACGTCTGGCCCGTAATTCTTGCAAACGGAGGTCGATATAATGACGAATGGTGCCGCACGGGAAAACTTCGGCGTAACGCCCACAGGCGAAAAAGTGGAGCGCGTCACTATTTCGGCAGGCGGTTTGACCGCCAATATCATCACCTGGGGCGCAGTCATTCAGGATCTGCGCCTCGATGGCCATCAGCCACCGTTGGTTCTCGGTTTTGATAAATTTGAGGACTATCCGCAATATTCCTCTTATTTCGGTGCAACGCCGGGCCGTAACGCGAACCGTATCGATAGCGGACGTTTCTCGATTGACGGCAAAGAATACCAGCTTGAACTGAACGAAAAAGGCATCACCCATATCCATGGCGGCAGTGATGGTATCGGTAAAAGCAACTGGCTGATCATGGAACATGGCACAAGCCACGTCGTGCTGCAGATCATTGATCCGGATGGCCGTGCCGGTTATCCCGGCAATTGCACGGTAAACGTGACCTACACAATCCGTGAAGGTGGCGTGCTTTCGGTTCTCTATGAGACAACCACTGACCAGCCAACCATCGCCAATATCTGCCAGCACTCCTATTTCAATCTGGATGGTGCAGACACTGCACTCGATCACGAGATCATGATTGCGGCTCACCACTATCTGCCGACCGATGAACGGCAGATCCCGACCGGTGAAATTCGTGCTGTTGAAGGCACTGCATTTGACCTGCGCTCATCCACGCCGATGAAACGTGAGGAAAATGGCGAGCAGGTTCTGTACGATCATAATTTCTGCCTGTCGCCTGAGCGCCGCGAAAAGCGCAAGGTGGCACGGGTGTTTGCACCTGCGTCCGGCGTTGCACTTGAGGTGCACACCACGGAGCCGGGCGTGCAGTTCTATTCCGGCTTCAAGCTCAACACAGCCGTTCCCGGTCTCGATGGCCGTCATTACGGTGCCTTTGCGGGCTTCTGCCTTGAAACACAGATTTGGCCGGATGCCGTGAATCATCCCGATTTTCCGAACGGCATCTTGCGCCCAGGCGAGATTCTGCGTCAGGAAACCGATTATATCTTCACGCGCGGCTGATCAGCCAGTCAATCGAGAACACATCCGACGTAGCCGCCGGATGCACGGGCGCGGCGCTCATTGAGCGTCGCCAGCCGCTGAGTGCCACGTCCCGGCTTGGAGGCGACGCGTTCGATCGGGTTTGGCAGGCTGACGGCCAGAAGTGCTGCCTGTCTGGTGCTGAGCTTGGAGGCTGATGTCTTGAAGTGATAACGGGCCGCCGCTTCGATGCCGTAGATACCCGGTCCCCATTCGGCGACGTTCAGATATATTTCTATCATCCGCTTTTTCGACCAGACGAAGTCAGCGGTCATGGCCAATGGAATTTCCAGAATTTTACGAACGAAGAAACGGCCATTCCACAAAAACAGGTTCTTTGCGGTCTGCATGGGAATGGTGCTGGCACCACGTGTGGTATCACCCTGCAATGTGCCCTCGATCACACCACTCATCTGTTTCCAGTCAACACCGCCATGGAAACAGAACTGGCCGTCCTCCGACATCATGACGGACCGAACGACATTTGGTGAAATGTCATCGATCGAGACCCATTGCCGGTCATAGCCCTGTAACGTCACCAGATCGGCAAGCATCAGCGTAGAGACCGGCCGCATGAATGGCAGTGCGTAAACCAGAATGAGAAAATAGGGCAGGGCAAGGAAGATTAAGATCGCCATGACCAGACGCTGCCAGAGACTGCGTCCCCTCAGCATGGACGTATCCTGCGCATCGTCATCCTGCGACAGTACAACGTCATCATTCTGGTTTTCAGGTGCGACTGCCAATCTTTCAAACCTGTGCCTTTTTGTTTGCCGAACCGTTTCACATTGGCAAGATGCGATCAAGCCTTGCAGATGCTGCAAAAAGCCTGATTTTCATTGCCTGTGTTAACTTCTCATGGCAAAGAGCGGCCATGAAGCCAGAAACAACCTTATTCGAACGCGCATTGCGTGAAAACGCGCAGCAGGTGGAAAATCTGCTGGATAACGTTCTTTCCCCAGCCCATCGCAGCGATGAAATCACCAGACCGGATAACCTGCTGGAAGCGATGCGTTATGGCGTACTGAATGGCGGCAAACGTTTGCGGCCGTTTCTGGTGATCGAGAGCAGCAAAATGCTGGGCGGCAACGCGCTGGCGGCCTTGCGTGTCGGCTCGGCGCTGGAGTGCCTGCATTGTTATTCTCTTGTCCATGACGACCTTCCGGCGATGGACGATGATGATCTGCGCCGCGGCCAACCCACCGTGCATCGCAAGTTTGACGAGGCGACCGCTATTCTGGCCGGTGACAGCCTGCTGACAATCGCATTCGACATTATTGCAGCACCAGAAACTCCGCTGCCGGACGCTTCCAAAACGGCTCTTATCCTGGCGCTTGCACGGGCAGCCGGTATAGGCGGCATGGCTGGTGGGCAGGCGTTTGATCTTGCGGCTGAAAAACAGGCGCCGGACGAGCAGGGTATCATCACCCTGCAGGCCATGAAAACCGGAGCGCTGTTGCGTTTTGCCTGTGAGGCCGGTGCGATCATTGCTGGTGCCGATTTAGAGACGCGTCAACGGCTCAGAACCTTCGGCGAGCGCGTTGGACTTGCGTTCCAGTTGGCGGACGATCTTCTCGACCTGACGGCCGATGCCGCTACCATGGGCAAGGCGACGGGCAAGGACGCGGCACGTGGCAAGGGCACTCTTGTTGCCTTGCGTGGGCAAGCGTGGGCTGAACAGCGTCTGGGTGAACTGGTTGATGAGGCCTCGCAGCTTCTGGAGCCTTACGGCGAACGTGCCGATATTCTAACCGCCGCTGCGCGGTTTATTGCGGAAAGAAAGAGTTGAGATGAGCAAATTCTGGTCTCCTATTGTTGCATCGCTTCATCCGTATGTGGCGGGAGAGCAGCCAGTCATCGCCAATCTTGTCAAACTCAACACCAATGAAAACCCGTGGGGGCCTTCTCCCAAGGTTTTGGAAGCCGTTCGTGACAATGCCACGGAGGATTTGCGGCTTTATCCCGATCCTTCTGCCAAAAAGCTGAGAGAGACGATTGCTGCCTATCATGGGGTCTCGCCGGATGAGGTTTTTGTTGGGAATGGTTCGGATGAGGTTCTGGCATTTATCTTTGCCGGCCTTCTGAAACACGAAAAACCGCTGCTTTATCCAGATATCACCTACAGCTTTTATCCGACATATAGCCGGTTTTTCGACGTTAAAACCACGACCGTACCGCTGGACGACAACTTTCAGATCCGCCTGGAGGATTACGAAGGGGAATGTGGTGCGATCATTCTGCCAAATCCCAATGCGCCAACCGGCATTGGGTTGCCGCTTGCCGATATCAAAAAACTGGTCAACTCCCATGCCGATCAGGTGGTGGCGATTGACGAAGCCTACATTGATTTTGGCGGTGAAACGGCCGTTCCGCTTGTCTGCGATCATGACAATCTGATTGTCATCAGGACGTTTTCCAAGTCCCGTTCGCTGGCTGGCATGCGTGTCGGTTATGCGGTCGCACAACGCCCGCTCATCGACGCACTGGAACGGCTGAAGGACAGTTTCAACTCCTATCCGCTCGACCGGCTGGCACAGGCCGCAGCTGTTGCATCGATTGAGGATGACATCTGGTTCACGGATCACCGCCAGAAGCTGATCGACAATCGCCAGAGGCTGGAACAGGCGTTGCGCGAACGTGGCTTCGATATTTTGCCATCGCAGGCCAATTTCATCTTTGCCCGCAAGGATGGATGGGCGGGCAAGGCACTTGCTCTTGCTTTGCGTGAACGTGCCGTTTTGGTGCGCCATTTCGACAAACCGCGTATTTCGGATTTCCTGCGCATTTCCATTGGGACTGAAGAGCAGTGCCAGGCACTGATCACGGCGCTGGATCAGGTTTTTGCATCTGCCTGACATAAAAAACGCCGCATAAAGCGGCGTTTTTCAATTGGTGTGTATGTAAATTCTATCAGCTCTGGGTCAGCGGAGAGATCAACACTTCGACGCGGCGGTTCTGCGCGCGGCCATCTGGTGTTGCGTTGGAGGCAACTGGCTGCGACGGGCCGTAACCCAGTGTCGAAATGCGGCGCTGGTCTACGCCACGCGCGCCGATGTAGTTGGCAACGGACGCGGCACGGCGCTCAGACAGACCCTGGTTGTGGGCAAGGCTGCCGGTGGAATCGGTATGGCCATTGATATCGATCAGCGTGCGGTTGAACTTGTTCAGAACAATGGCGACCGAGTTCAGTGTGTCGTAGAACGGTGGGATCACCTGATCCTGATCGGTTGCGAAAGTGATGTTGGATGGCATGTTGAGAACAATGCTGTCACCACGACGGGTCACCGAAACGCCGGTGCCCTGAAGCTGCTGACGCAGTTCTGCCTCTTGGTTGTCCATGTAGTTGCCGACCATGCCGCCAGCCAGCGCGCCAATACCTGCGCCCAGCAGGATGGCATTACGACCGGACTTGCCGGAGCCGCCGCCCACAGCCAGACCGCCAAGCGCACCTGCAACAGCACCGATACCGGCGCCGCCTGCCATGTTGGACATCTTCTGTTCGCCAGTATAGGGGTCCGTAGTGGTGCAGGCTGAAAGGAATGTTGCGGCAAGCGCGAGGATTGCAAACTTCTTGATCATCGAATCATGGCTCCTTGATTGATGGACCTGAAATAACACGAATCCGGCAAAATCTCGGCGGCTGTTGATTATTCTGCTGCGTGTTTGTGTCCAAACCGCTTTTCAATGTAGTCGATGACCAGCGCTTCGAAATCTGCTGCAATATCTGGACCACGCAAGGTCAGGGCTTTCTGACCATCGATGAAGACCGGAGCGGCGGGAGTTTCTCCGGTGCCAGGCAGGGAAATTCCGATATCAGCATGTTTGCTTTCGCCCGGGCCGTTGACGATGCAGCCCATGACCGCAACGTTGAGACCCTCGACGCCTGGATATTTTTCCTTCCAGATCGGCATGTTTTTGCGGATGTCGTTCTGGATGTTCTGCGCCAGTTCCTGGAACACCGTCGAGGTCGTGCGACCACAGCCGGGACACGCCGCAACAACAGGAATGAACTGACGGAAGCCCATGACCTGCAGGAGTTCCTGCGCAACCTGCACTTCGCGGGTACGGTCGCCATTGGGTTCCGGCGTCAGAGATACGCGGATCGTGTCACCAATACCGTGTTGCAGTACATAACCCATGGCCGCAGAAGACGCGACAATGCCCTTGGAGCCCATGCCCGCTTCGGTCAGGCCAAGATGCAGGGCGTGGTCAGAACGTTCTGACAGCATGGAATAGACGGCAATCAGATCCTGCACCTGACTGACCTTGGCCGACAGGATGATGCGATTGCGTGGTAGGCCGATATCTTCGGCCAGCTCGGCCGAAATCAGTGCTGATTGCACGATGGCTTCGCGGGTGACCTGACGGGCAGACAGAGGAAAACCTTCAGCCTGGTTCTTGTCCATCAATGTGGTCAGCAGTTCCTGATCGAGAGACCCCCAGTTGACGCCGATTCGAACCGGCTTGTCATAACGGATCGCCATTTCGACGATATCGCCGAACTGCTTGTCCTTTTTGTCTTTGAAGCCGACATTGCCGGGATTGATGCGATATTTTGCCAGCGCTTCCGCACAGGCGGGATGATCCGCCAGCAGTTTGTGGCCAATGTAATGGAAGTCGCCCACCAGCGGGACATCAAGACCAAGGCGCAACAGCCGGTCGCGTACTTTCGGTACAGCGGCAGCGCTTTCATCACGGTCAACGGTGATGCGAACGATTTCAGAGCCAGCGCGATAAAGCGCGGCAACCTGCGCAACAGTTGCGTCAATGTCGGCCGTGTCGGTGTTGGTCATGGACTGCACAACAACAGGCGCTCCGCCACCGACGATGACGCCCCCCACATCGACGGCAACCGAGGCACGGCGTGGCTTGGGATCAAAATCAGTGGGTGATGACATCGTTATCTCTACGCTTGCGACAAATGCGCCTATTCAGGTGGATCAAGGCGCGTGCCTTGTCAATATTATACCTATCACGTTTTGCTTTGAGTGGCACTACATGCCGCCAGGAAGTACTGATTTGTCGCCTATTTCAGGCGCTTTGATGATCATTGTCAGGAATTATCATCAATCACAAAAAATGAAATACATAAAGGCTGCAGATTTTCCTGCGATGCAATCTTTGATTGAGATCATGATTACAAAGGCGTCTTAAACGGTGTCGATATGTCCGCCAGTTGATGTGGCGGACATTTTTCTGCGGTTGAAACCGGTCAGTGGCCGCTGGCACCATCTGCGTGGCGGGCCAGCCTCGAGAGAAGCAGTACGATAACGTGCAGTACCGGCAGGCCGATGAATACTGTTCCAAGCCCGATATGCTCGGCAATGAAGCCGATCGCAGATGGGGCAACCAGAATACCGGAATACCCCATGGTTGTTACAACCGAGAGGCCAATGCCCGGTGCGAGGCCCGGCATGTTGCCAGCCGCCGAGAAGGCAATTGGCACCATGTTGGAAATACCGATACCGGCGATAGCAAAGCCGGCGATAGCGACAACCGGGTTGGTGGCGATGCCGGCAATCAACAGGCCGATAATCGAGATCACCGAGCAGACACGCAAGGTGTTTACGGCACCGAACCGGTCACGCACCAGATCGCCGGCGAAACGCATGATGGCCATTGTCATAGAGAATGCGGCAAAGGCAAAACCCGAGGCGGTGACCGAAGCGCCAAGTTCATTGCGCAGATAAAGGGCACCCCAATCAAGGATCGCACCTTCCGGCACCATGGAAAACAGCGCCATGATACCAATGATCCAAGGTAGTGGTGTCATCGGCAGGCGAAGCTTTTCGTGGTGTTGTTCAGGATGCGGAGGATCGGCAAGAACACGTGGCCATGCGATTGTCAGCAGGATTGCGGCGACCACCGTCAGGGTTATAGCATGGCCATAAACGCCGATCTGTTTGATGAGCAAGCCGCCAAGACCAGCACCGAGCAAGCCGCCAAGGCTCCAGAAGGCATGGCAAGACGACATGATCGAGCGGCGCATGCTACGCTCTGTTGCGACTGCGTTGGCATTCATCGCCACGTCCATGGCGCCCGTAAGACCACCGAACAACACCACTGCGGCCACACCGCTCCAGATGTTGTTGGTGAGAGTGATCAGCAGAAGGGTCGGCAGAAACGCAACGGCGGCTGTCAGTGACACTTTTCTGGAGCCGTAACGGGCGATTTTTGCGCCTGCCACTGGCATCATCAGCAATGATCCGACGCCGAACATCAAGATGACAAGACCGAGCTGGCTTTCACTCAAGGAAAGCCGGTGGGCAAATTCCGGGATCATTGGTGCCCAGGAACCCATCATGAAACCGTTCATCAGGAACAGCAGAGAAATGGCCAGTCGTGTTCTCGTCATATAGGGCGTGCGGACGGGCAAGGTGGTGTTCATGGCAGAGCCAGACATCGGAGTTATCCTCAGGAATTGGGGATTACGGGTTGTAATGAAGCGGATGCGGCCATGTGAATTTTAATGCCGCGAGCGATCAAGGCATTGGTGAAGACCTGATCTGCCTGATGTTCGAGAATGAGCGACAGCGGATCACTGAGATCACACACATTGAAGGCTGCCTTATGGCCAAGTTTTTCACGGGTAATGGCAGCCAATATTTTCGCACTTGCCTGGCATGCCAAGCGCTTGAAAACCGCATCCTCGTAAATGTCTGCAGCAAGGCCATGTTCCAGAGTCATGCCGCAGGCGCCGAGAATACACAGATCAGGACGTACCTGTTCCAGCTGTCGCAGCGCCGTGGCGTCAATGGATGCGCCGACATTGGCGTCGACCTTGCCGCCAATCACAATCAAATCAACACCAGATTTACCGGCAAGTTCTGCGGCAATGATGGGTGTGTTGGTAATCGCCGTCAGACGCAAATCCTGCGGTATCTGGCGGGCGACCGCGAGATTTGTTGAGCCGGCATCGATAAAGACAACCATTCCCTCGCTGAGCAGCGAGACGACCGCTTGTGCGAGAAGCGCTTTGCGATCGGTTTTTTCGGTCAGGCGCGTCTGCAGTGGCGTGGTGATGCCTGTTGTCTTTAACGCACCGCCGTAAACACGTTCGCATTCACCGCGGGCGGCCATCTCACGCAGGTCACGGCGGATGGTGTCCTCCGAGGTGCTGAAGGTCTGGGCGAGTTCCTGCGCAATGACACGACCTTTCGTCTCGAGTTCCGAGAGAATGAAGGCCTGTCTTTCGCTTACAAAATGCTCTGTTTTGGACATTGACTATCAATCGTGAATAAACGTGCAAAAACACGCATAAATCGATTGAGTTAAAACAGCAAGAACAAAAATGCCCGCCTTTCAGCGGGCATGATGTTGAAGCGCCATGAGTGGCGATTCTGTTACTCGCCGTAGATGACCAGCAGGTCCTTGGCGTCGATCTGATCGCCTGCGCGCACCAGAACTTCAGCGATTGTGCCGTCCTTTTCTGCGTGCAGTGCTGTTTCCATCTTCATGGCTTCGATCGACAGCAATACATCACCGGCCTTGATCGTCTGGCCCTGGTTGACGAAGACGCGAGAGATGACGCCTGGCATTGGTGCGCCCAGATGTGCGCCGTTGGCTGGCTCGGCCTTGCGACGGACAGCTGAGCCGGATGCGCCATGGGCACGATCTGGCACCTTGATGCGGCGTGGCTGACCGTTGATTTCGAAGAACACGGTGACCATGCCCTTGTCGTCGGTGCCGCTCATCGCCTGATTGACGATAACCAGTGTCTTGCCGCGTTCGATATCGGCAAACAGTTCCTCGCCATCTGCCATGCCGTAGAAATAGGCGTGGGTGGGAAGAACTGACACAGGCCCATATTGCTCGGATGCCAAAGCAAAGTCCGTAAACACCTTCGGATACATCAGATAGGATGCGAATTCGAAGTCATTGACGGTGCGACCGATCTTCGCGTCGATGGTTTTGCGTTCTGCATCCAGATCAGCATCTTCCAGCAGTGAACCGGGACGTACCGTGTAGGGCTTGTCGCCCTTCAGAGCCTTTTTCTGCAGGCCTTCCGGCCAGCCGCCTGGTGATTGTCCAAGATCGCCCTTCAGCATTGAGACAACAGATTCAGGGAACGCGATATCCTTGTCAGGGTTTTCGACATCCGAAACCGTTAGATCCTGGCTGACCATCATCAAGGCCATATCACCGACAACCTTGGACGAAGGCGTTACCTTGACGATGTCACCGAACATGCGGTTGGCGTCAGCATAAGCCTGCGCCACTTCGTGCCAGCGGCTCTCAAGGCCAAGCGAACGGGCCTGTTCCTTGAGGTTTGTGAACTGTCCACCGGGCATTTCGTGCAGGTAGACTTCCGAGGCTGGTCCCTTGAGGTCGCTTTCAAAGGCTGCGTACTGGCCGCGTACCGCTTCCCAATAGAAGGAAATACGTCTGATCCATTCCGGATCAAGGCCGGTATCACGCTCGGTGCCGGAGAGGGCTTCGACAATCGAACCAAGACAAGGCTGGGATGTGTTGCCGGAAAGCGCATCCATGGCTGCATCCACCGCGTCCACGCCTGCATCGACAGCGGCAAGAACGGTCGCAGCCGAAATGCCTGACGTGTCATGGGTGTGGAAGTGAATTGGAAGGGATGTCGCTTCACGCAGCGCCGTAAACAGAACTTTTGCGGCTGCTGGCTTCAGCAGGCCGGCCATGTCCTTGACGGCGATAATATGGGCGCCAGCCTTTTCAAGTTCGCCTGCAAGGTTGGTATAATATTTCAGGTCATATTTCGGGCGCGCCGAATTCAGGATGTCGCCCGTGTAGCAGATGGTTGCTTCACACAGCTTGTTTTCTTCGGCTATGGCATCCATCGAGACGCGCATGTTCTCAACCCAGTTGAGGCAGTCGAACACACGGAACAGGTCTACGCCACCCTTGGCAGCCTGACGCACGAAATATTTGACGACATTGTCCGGGTAATTCTTGTAACCTACGCCATTGGCACCGCGCAGCAGCATTTGCAGCAAGAGGTTCGGTGCGCCCTCCCGGATCAGCGACAGACGTTCCCAAGGATCTTCCGTCAGGAAGCGCATCGATACGTCAAATGTCGCGCCGCCCCAGCATTCCAGTGACAGCAGTTGCGGCAGTGCCTTGGCGTAAACATTGGCTACGCCGGCAATGTCATGGGTGCGCATACGGGTGGCCAGCAGCGACTGGTGGCCATCGCGCATGGTGGTGTCGGTGACGAGAACGCGCTTTTCATTGCGCATCCACTCGGCAAAACCTTTCGGCCCGAACTTGTCCAGCAGTTGCTTCGTGCCGTCGGGAATGGCCTTGTCGATGTAAGGTACAATCGGCTTGGCAGCTTTGTCCGATGGTGTGGCGCGACCCTTGGTTTCCGGGTGGCCGTTGACGGTCACATCAGCCAGATAGGTCAACAGTTTGGTGGCACGGTCCTGGCGTTTGACCTGCTGGAACAGTTCTGGAGTCGAGTCGATGAAACGTGTCGTGTAGGTGTTGTTGCGGAACTTTTCATGGCCGATGATGGCTTCAAGGAAGGTCAGGTTGGTTGCAACGCCGCGAATACGGAACTCGCGCAGCGCGCGGTCCATGCGGCTGATGGCTTCCTGTGGTGTTCCGCCTGATGCTGTTACCTTGACCAGCAGCGGGTCGTAGTAACGGGTGATGATAGCGCCGGTGTAAGCCGTGCCGCCATCCAGACGAATGCCGAAGCCGGCTGCCGAACGGTAGGCGGTGATACGGCCGTAGTCAGGAATGAAGTTGTGTTCCGGATCTTCGGTGGTGATACGGCACTGCAGTGCGTGACCATTGAGACGAATGTCAGCCTGCTTTGGTACGCCGGATTCGGGCGTGCCGATCGCTTCACCTTCGAGAATATGAATCTGCGCCTTGACGATATCGATACCGGTCACAACTTCGGTAACCGTGTGTTCCACCTGAATGCGCGGGTTAACTTCTATGAAGTAGAATTTTCCGGTGTCGGAATCCATCAGGTACTCGACGGTGCCCGCGCCGATGTAATTGGTGGCAGCGGCAATTTTCAGCGAGTAATTGGCCAGTTCCTGACGTTGTTCTTCCGAAAGGTAAGGGGCAGGCGCGCGTTCGACCACCTTTTGGTTACGGCGTTGAATGGAACAATCACGCTCAAATAGATGCACGACATTGCCGTGTGTATCGCCAAGCACCTGGCTTTCAACGTGGCGTGCACGCTCGACCAGCTTTTCCAGGTAAACTTCGTCCTTGCCGAAAGCAGCCTTGGCTTCGCGCTTGGCTTCCATAACCTCACGCGCCAGATCTTCCTTTTTGCGTATGGCGCGCATGCCGCGTCCGCCCCCGCCCCAGGAGGCTTTCAGCATTACCGGATAACCGATCTGTTCGGCCATACGCTCGACCTCGGCCATGTCTTCAGGCAGCGGGTCGGTTGCCGGTACGACGGGTACGCCAACCGAAATTGCCAGATTACGGGCTGCTACCTTGTTGCCAAGCTGGCGCATCGTGTCGGCGGTAGGACCGATAAAAATGATACCTGCAACGTTACAGGCCTCTACAAACTCCGGACTCTCGGACAAGAGACCATAACCTGGATGGATGGCATCGGCGCCGGAGAGTTTGGCAACGCGAATAATTTCCTCAATCGACAGGTAGCTTTCGATTGGTCCCATGTCCTTGGCCAGATGCGGGCCGCGACCAACCTGATAGCTTTCATCCGCCTTGAACCTGTGCAGCGAAAGTTTGTCTTCCTCAGCCCAGATCGCCACCGTTTTTATTCCCAGCTCGTTGGCTGCACGGAATACACGAATCGCTATCTCGGATCGGTTCGCTACAAGAATTTTTGATATCTTCAAGACGGTCTCCCAAAATCGTCGCGGATGCATATATGTTGCAGCGCGAAATTAAGCAGCAAAACCCTGTCTTGGGAAGGGCTATTCAGCGCCAAAGCGTTCGCTTGACGGAAGACCAATCGGTTGAGATCAGGAAATAAGTCCGTAGCGGAATGCCAGAGCGATGGCATGTTGGCGATTGCGGGCATGGAGCTTGCGCTGAATGCCGTTGATATACCAGTCGACGGTATGGCTGGAGATCGACAACTCTTTGCCCATTTCTGGGGACGTCATGCCCTTTGACAGCAAAATCAGAATATCCATCTCTCTCTGGGTGAGACGAATTTCCGGTGGCAGCGGCATGTCCAGCGGTGCAGCATCGTCCTGTGAGAGTTCCAGAAGGCGCCAGAAGGTGGCGCGGGCAGCGGCATCAAAAAGTGCCAATTCCGAAGGCGCCATGTCGCCCGGTTCGCCTGCAATCCAGACGCTGCCCAACAAGCCGCCACGGCCGTGGATCGGGAAGACATATCCGTCGGTCATGCCGTAACGGGCACTATCTTGAAACAATCTGGCAATACGCTTGCGATATGCGGTTGGCTTGAACGGGCCAACGCTATTTTGCCATCTGAACGGACGATGGGAAGAGGCCAGCATTTTGCGTGTCGGATCGATCAGCGGGTATTTGCGGCTGTAATAATAATCGCGCCAGCCCTCCGGCAGTTTTTCGCCGAGAGGAGTGCCAAGATCGTCCACATCGTCCTGCGAACGCTTGAAAAATATGAAAAACTTGAAGTTATACTGTTCCAGAAGGCGTCCGAAACCAGTCAGAAGTTCTTCTCTCGTGTCGGCTTCCGAGCAGATGAAAAGAAACTCATTTATATGACGCATGACGATGCACGTCCCGAAATTGGCATAAATCCTACATAACTATGGACCCGAACCGTTTTTTGGTGACGTCATGTTACGCAGGTTAGACCGCGGTCAGGTTTCACCCCATTTGGTTATCAATACCTAAAACACAACGGCTAAATCTTGCCATGCTCTCCAGGAAATACAAACCATTGAACCATCAAATGCTATGAGTTGTGCGGTTTATTTGATAGTTCAGCACAGGGACTTTTTTTGAACTTCGCGTGCGATTTGCGCGTGCACTCGAAGGCGAAAAATGAATACCGGAGTTTTTAAGCCGGCATCATGAGGATTGGATACGAAATTGACACTGTTTCAGGTTTACGCAAGAGCCCTTCGTTATCTCGCAGAAAACCGTTTGCGCGTCGGGATCGTTGTGATCGCCAACGTCATCCTGGCGGCAATCAGCATTGCCGAGCCTATTCTGTTCGGTCGCATTATTGATGCGATTTCGAGCGGCAGTGATGCAACCGGCATCCTGATGATCTGGGCGGCCTTTGGTGTTTTCAACACCATTGCCTATGTGCTGGTGGCGCGTGAGGCCGATCGGCTGGCGCACGGACGGCGCGCTACACTGCTGACAGAAGCCTTCGGGCGCATCATTTCCATGCCGCTGTCCTGGCACCAGCAACGTGGTACTTCCAATGCGCTGCACACACTTCTGCGCGCCAGTGAAACCCTGTTTGGCCTATGGCTGGAATTTATGCGCACACACCTGGCAACGGCCGTTGCCCTGCTGCTGCTTATTCCAACAGCCATTTCCATGGATCTGCGTCTCAGCTTCGTGCTGATTGCGCTGGGTGTGGTTTACTGGATCATCGGCAGAATGGTCATGCAGCGGACCAAGAATGGTCAGGCTGCTGTGGAAAAACACTACCACACGGTTTTTTCGCATGTCAGCGATTCGATCAGCAACGTCTCCGTGCTGCACAGCTATAACCGGATTGAAGCAGAGACAAAGGCACTGAAGGGCTTTACCGAGCGCCTGTTGAGCGCACAGTATCCTGTTCTAGACTGGTGGGCGCTGGCCAGTGCGTTGAATCGCACGGCATCCACCGTATCGATGATGATCATTCTGATTATCGGCACACTTCTGGTTCGCAGCGGCGAACTGCGCGTTGGCGATGTCATTGCCTTTATCGGTTTTGCCAACCTGCTGATTGGTCGTCTTGATCAAATGCGTGCCTTTGCGACACAGATTTTCGAAGCCCGCTCCAAGCTCGAAGACTTCTTCACGCTGGAAGACAGCGTGAAGGACCGTGAAGAACCACTGGATGCCAAGGATCTTGGCCATGCGGCAGGCACGGTGGAATTCCGCGATGTGTCCTTTGATTTTGTCAATACCACACAGGGCGTTCGCAACGTCTCATTTATTGCGCAAGCGGGGCAGACAATTGCCATTGTCGGGCCAACCGGCGCCGGTAAAACCACGCTCATCAACCTGTTGCAGCGTGTATATGATCCCGGTCAGGGCAAAATCCTCATCGATAATATCGACATCTCGACGGTGACGCGCAAATCCTTGCGCAACAACATTGCCACTGTGTTCCAGGATGCCGGTCTTCTCAACCGCAGTATCCGTGACAATATTGGTCTTGGCCGCATGGATGCGACGGATGCCGAGATTGCTGAAGCGGCGACAGCGGCGGCGGCGACCGATTTTATCGTTGGTCGTTCGGAAGGGTATGACACCCATGTTGGTGAGCGCGGTAACCGTCTGTCGGGTGGTGAACGCCAACGTGTTGCGATCGCACGTGCCATTTTGAAGAATGCGCCTATCCTGGTTCTCGACGAGGCGACCAGTGCGCTTGACGTTGAAACGGAAGCTCGCGTCAAGGCGGCCGTCGATACGCTGCGCAAGAACCGCACCACCTTCATTATTGCTCACCGTCTTTCGACCGTGCGGGACGCTGACCTCGTGCTGTTCCTGGATCACGGACGCATCATTGAAATGGGTACGTTTGATGAGCTGAGTGCCCGTGACGGCCGCTTTGCATCGCTTCTGCGCACCAGTGGCATCCTGGCGGAAGAGGGCAATCGCCAAACGGCTCCTGCCTTGACCTGATGGGTTTAAACTCAGCCATCTGTCGATTGTCATTAATCTGAAAACCTCCGTTTGCGAACGGAGGTTTTTTTGTGCCGTCCATCACAGGCTGTCTGGTCGGCCAGAACCTCCGCATTGCTGGCTGGTATTGAGCGCCCCTCATTTGAAATACGCAGGCTGCAGACAAAAAAGAACCGCCACCCTTGCAGGTGGCGGTTATCGTCTGAGATTCGTCCTCATCCCGAACTGGTTTCGGTTCGGGCAAGAGACTTAGCCGAGCTTGATTGTACGCTTTGCGGCGTCCAGTGGCTTGCCATCCACCGAGACAGTCACAGTATCGCCGGAGCGGTTAACCGTGATTTTGCGGACCTTGCCATCAACGTTGATGTCGGCAGAGAAGCCATCCCATTCCTGCGGAATAGCAGGATTGATGTGAAGCTCACCATTTTCACGTCTCAGGCCAAGAATGCTTTCGACGGCTGCGCGGTAGAGCCAACCGGCAGACCCCGTGTACCAGCTCCAGCCGCCACGACCGGCAAGAGCGCCTTCGCCGTAGACGTCAGCCGCCACGACATAAGGCTCGACGCGGTAATGTTCTGCCGACGTGGCATTGGTCGCATGGTTGACCGGGTTCAGCATCGAGAAGCATTTCCATGCATCCTGCGTGCGACCAAGTTTGGCCAGCGCCATCACAACCCAAGTGGCTGCGTGGGTGTATTGACCACCATTCTCACGCACACCTGCCGGATAGGCCTTGATATAACCGGGATCCTGATCGGTCTTGGATAGGGGTGGTGTGAACAGGCGAATGATGCCTTTTTCACTATCCACCAGCTGCTCAAGCACGGCATTCATGGCTTGCTGCGAACGGGCATCTTCACCTTCACCAGACAGGACGCTCCAGCTCTGTCCAAGAGAATCGATACGGCATTCGTCGCTTTCAGATGAACCGAGTGGCGTACCGTCGTCGTAATATCCACGACGGTAGTAGCTACCGTCCCAACCGGCTGTTTCGAGTGCTGTACGCAGTTGATCGCGATGGGTTTTCCATGCTTTGGCGCGTTTATGGTCGCCGCGCTGTTCGGCAATACCGATGAAGTCACGCAACGTGCCAGCCAGGAACCAGCCAAGCCACACGCTGGTGCCGCGTCCGCTGGTGCCGACACGATTCATGCCATCGTTCCAGTCGCCGCCCAGAATGAGTGGCAGACCGTTTTCGCCGGTACGAGCAATTGCCAGATCAAGCGCCAGCGCCGCGTGTTCATAGAGACTTACGGTTTCGCTCGAAACTTCAGGCTCAAAGAATGCGTCGTGCTGACCTGGCAGAAGCTGCTGGCCTTTCAGGAACGGGATCTGTTCCTCAAGGATAGCGGTGTCGCCCGTTGCCGACAGATACTGGTTGATGGCGAAGCCAAGCCAGACAACGTCGTCCGAGATCAGTGTCCGCACACCCGCGCCGCTGTTTGGCAGCCACCAGTGTTGAACGTCGCCTTCTGCGAACTGGCGGCCAGCTGCGCGAATGATCTGGCCCTTGGCCAGCTCCGGCTGCTGAATGAGGAAGGCAAGTGTATCCTGCAGCTGGTCACGGAAACCAAATGCGCCGCTCGACTGGTAAAAGGCGGTGCGTGCCATCAGACGGCAAGACAGGGCCTGATAGGGCAGCCAGCGATTGACCATGTGGTTAAACGCCTTGTCTGGCGTTTCAACCTGCAGGCGGCCGGTAAAGTCATTCCAGAAATCGCGGTTTGCTTTGACGGTTGCGTCAAAATCCGTCGCGCGAATATCCTTGACCAGTGCCTTGGCAGCGTCCGCATTGTCGGCGTCGCCAAGATAGAACAGGACACTCTTTTCTTCGCCCGGCGCCAGTGTCAGATCCTGGCTCAGTGCTGCGCACGGATCCCCATCCTGCTCAATGCTGCCGGAAAGGTTTGCACCTGTTGCCGCACTCTTTGGTTTGACAACACTACCATGGCGACCGATGAACTCGCGTCTGCTGGTCGAGTAGCCGGCTTTGCTGCTGTCTGACGCAAAGACGGCGAAGTTGCCGCTATAGTCAATGCTGTAAGCATTGGTTGCCAGCAGTGCACCGGTTTCTTCGTCATGCGAACTCAGGATGAAGGGTGCGGTTTTCTGGCGATTATTGCCAAGCACCCATTCAACATAACCATAGGTCCGCAGGCGGCGGGTTTCGCCGCCGGTGTTCTTGATGGTCAAGCGTGACAACTTGACCGGATGATTGCGGTCTACCGTCTGCGTCAGGCCAAGCTTCAGACCATTGTCTTCAACCGTGAAGCTTGAAACGCCAAAGCCGTGGCGGGCTTCAAAGACAAGCTCCGGATTGCGTGACAGCGTGGCGAGCGGGCTGTGCAGTTTGCCACTGTCCAGATCAGTCACATAAAATGCTTCGCCCGGACGGTTGCTGACCGGATCATTCGACCATGGTGTCAGCTGATAGTCGCGCGAATTGCGACTCCAGCTAAATCCTGCGCCTTCTGCTGAAATGTGAAAACCAAAGTTTTCATTGGAGATCACATTGATCCACGGTTGCGGCGTCGACTGACCGCCGCGCAGACGCACGATGTATTCGTCACCAACCTTGTTGAAGCCGCCAAAGCCGTTCCAGAAATCCAGATCGCCCTTGTCGTCCACGGCTTGGGCTGCCGGGAACTGCTCGGCGGGCAGTGGAACAATGCTGTCGCTGCCATCTGGTGTGCGGTGCGCGGCGAACAGCGACACTGCACGGTTGACCTGATCGACGATCTTGCCATTGCGGGCGTGGAGGACAACGCGTGACGCAGCCAGCAAGGCTGCCCATGTTTCCTCATCCGTCAAATCTTTGCGGACGGAGAAGACATGCGGTTTGCCGCCATCTGCCGGGTTGATACGGCGCTGTCCTTCGGAAATGACATCCAGCGCGTGCTGCATGTCTTGCGCGTAGGAGGTGGCGCGTTCATTCACGATTACCAGATCGAACAGCACACCGCGCGAACGTAGATATTCATGGGCACTGAGCGCCTCACGCGCAATTTCCATGTCCATGTCATCATTGATGCGCAGGCTGAAAATCGGATAATCGCCCGAAATAGACAATGGCCAGAGCTTGCGTTGCGAAGCGAGCGTGTTTTGCACAGTCGCCGCATCAATGCGCATGTGCATGTCGGGATAGACCAAATAACGTCCGAGATGCTGGAAGGCGGCAGCCTGCTGCGAGGTAACGCCAACGTGGCGCATCTGCACCTGGGTTCTGGTCCAGGCATGAACCAGCTCGTGGGCGAAGGCATCCGGGTGACGGTAACGGTCAATCGCCTTGTCGACTTCTTCGCGGCTTGGTCCAGCAATCGTCCAGAAGATGATGCTGACTTTCTTGCCGGCCGGAACGCGGACAATACGGCGCAGAGACAGGATTGGATCGAGCGTAACGCCGTCCGAACCTGAAAGGCTTGCGCCGGAATCAAAGGCTGCAGCCTCCCCAAGCGTTCGGCCACGGCCGATAAAGCGTCTGCGATCTGTTTCGAATTCTGTCGGACGCGATGTACCGGTGGTGTCGGCTGTCAGGTGCGCAATAACGGTGCCCGGTTCATTCGGGGTGCGTTTATTGCGCCATGCCCGAATGACGTCGCCACGACGGCCGATTTCGGTTTGCAGGAACATGCGTGAGAAGACAGGGTGTGCGTTGTCATCGTCTTCTGCACCAATGACCGGCTCCATATAGGACGTCACTTCGATGTAACGGTCTTCCGAACCAACGTTCAGCAATGTTACACGGCGCCCTTCGGCATCATGCTCGGTGGCGACAATGCACTCGACGGTGCTGGTCAGGTCGCCTGTGGTCTTGTGGAACTCGGCCTTGTCATCGCTGAACACGACCTTTGTCTTTTCTCCCTCTGCTACTCTTGGTTCCGTGGTGGCGCTCCACCATTCGCCCGTCGTCGTGTCGCGTAGGAAGATGAAGGTGCCCCAACGGTCTTCAGTCGGATCGGCTTTCCAGCGGGATATGCCAAGGCCGTTCCAGCGGGAGTAACCCGAACCGGTGGCGGTTAGCATGGTCGAATAGTGACCGTTGGACAGGAACACAACTTCGCGGTCCTTGATGGCTGGATCTGTCACGGTGCGCACTTCCGAGCGCAGGAGATCTGCCTGTTCCTTGCCGGGTGTTTCCGGCTCGTATTTGGCGCTCATGACAGGGATTTCGCGCGGTGCCTTTTCCTGCAACAGCAGTTCCGCGGCTTCGATAACCGGATCGGAATGGAAAAGTTCACGCAGACGGCCGTCAAACACCACGTTGGCAATGGCTGCAATCGACATGCCGTGGTGGTGGGCATAGTAGTTGTAAACCACGGCGCAGGTCTTGCCATCTGGCACGCGGGTTGGCGTAAAGTCCACGGCGTCGTGGAAACCATATTGGCCAAGTGCGCCGAGTTTACGCAGCTTCTCGAGGTTTTCGAGCGCTGCTTCCGGATTGTACTGGCTCGCGAGGATCGACGCATAAGGTGCGATCACCGCGTTCTGGCCAAGACCACGTTTGAGACCGAGGCTCGGCACACCAAAGTTGGTGTACTGGTAGTTCATCTGGTGGTCGCGGGCGTTAAAGGCCGCTTCAGAAATGCCCCATGGCGTGCCGAGGCGGCGACCGTGGTTCATCTGTTCAACAACCACCAGATTGTTGGTCTGGTTGAGAATGCCACCCTGACGCTCCTGCATGACCAGTGGCGGCATCAGGTATTCGAACATGGAACCCGACCACGATACCAGCGCGCCCTGCGCACCAACCGGCACGACCTGACGGCCAAGACGGTACCAGTGTTCGGTTGGCAGGTCGCCCTTGGCAATGGCGAACAGGCTGGTCAGGCGGCATTCGGACGCCAGAAGGTCGTAGCAGGCTTCGTCCAATTCCTTGCTATCTGCGCGGTAACCAATCGAAAGAAGACGACGATCCTTGCGATAAAGGAAGGTAAAGTCCATCGAGAAGGCGAGGGAGCGCGCGCGGTCACGCAGAGCGGCCAGTCGCTGACGCACCGGTTCAATATTGGTCAGGTCGAAGGCGCTGTCGGAGATATGTGCTTCACAGACATTGACCAGAAGTGCCGCCCAATGGGTGACTTCGGCGCTCTGTGTGGAATCGACCTCGTGATCAAGGTTGAAAGCGAGTTTCTGGATGTCACGTGCCAGCACAGCAAGATTGATGACGCGGATCGATGCAAACTCGTGTTCGCGCTTGACCGATGCCAGAGCATTGGCAAAGCCGGTGATGCGCTCTTCGAGACGGCGGTGCAGCGGTCGCAAGTTCTTGCGATCGTCTGGCAGGGACTTGAGGCATTCCTGAAGGATACCAGCGACGTCGCCAATACCATCAAGGTTGCCCTGAAGGTGAGCGGATGGCGCTTCGCACCATTCACGGCACGCAGACGACACTGCAATCAGATGGCCCGCAAGGTTGCCGCTGTCCACCGCCGAAATATAGTGCGGGCCAAGAGGCGCCAGCGTATCGGTGTGGTACCAGTTAAGCAGGTGGCCGCGGTATTTCTCCATGCTTTCGACCGTGGTGATGGTTTTTTCCATCCGGTCGATGGTGTCTGCAAAGCTGATCCAACCGAAATGACGGGCCGAAATCACCGACAGCAGATAAACGCCGATATTGGTCGGAGACGTCCTCTCGGCAATCAACGGCTGCGGAGTTTCCTGAAAGTTGTCCGGCGGCAGGTGGTTTTGTTCAGGGGTGACAAACTCTTCGTAATAACGCCATGTCCGACGCGCGATCTTGCGCAGTTCGTCAGAGACGTGATCGGCCACAAATAGACGGTCTTCGGTTTCAGCCGACTGGCTGACATACCAGGCGACGACTGGAGACAATACCCACAGCACAGCAAATGGAATGCCGACGAGGAAAGCGTTGTCGCCCGGCAGGGCTGCAAACAACAGACCCAAAAGCGCGATAACCGGTGCATGCCACATGGTGCGGTAATAGTCGGCAATACTGCCCTGCGCGCTGGATTGCACGCTTGCCGCCGTTTTCCATTCCAGCATCAGCTTGTGGCTGACAAACAGGCGGTAAAGCGAGCGACCAATCGCGTCGGTCATCATGCAGGCGGAATCAGCAATAAAAACGATACGCAGCGCAACCTGCGCGTTGGTGGCGCGGATTTCAGACCAAAGCGTATGGAAATGCGCGCGCGGAATGATGTCGGTGCTTGGCGGAACAATGCCCGAAAGAATGGACAGGGTCGGAGCCACAAACAGCGAGAAGATCAGCAAGATCTGCCAGATCAGCGCGCCGAGCGGGTCCATGAAGTACCAGCCGAGAACAGATGCGAAGAACCATGCGATCGGCGTCAGCGAGCGACGCAGGTTGTCGATCATCTTCCAGCGGCCAATGGCTGTCACACCACGCTTGGCTTCGAGAATGTAAGGCAGCAGCTGCCAGTCGCCACGTGCCCAGC
The DNA here is from genome assembly GCF_014851585.1 of Agrobacterium sp. AGB01. GTDB lineage: Bacteria > Pseudomonadota > Alphaproteobacteria > Rhizobiales > Rhizobiaceae > Agrobacterium. The sequence goes on along the minus strand of NZ_JACVAB010000006.1, from coordinate 211,230 downwards.
GATGCTGGCGCGATACTTCCACTTCGTAACGGGTCGGGAAATCTTCAACCAGCTCAACGTCGGTAATCAGGGCGCAGCGCGCAAACGAACCTTCGAGAAGGTCGTGGCTGAGAACGGCGTTTTCGTCCACCTGACCCTTAAGGGCGGTTTCAAACGCGTCAATGTCGTAAAGGCCCTTGCCGGTAAACGTGCCTTCGGCGGTCAAGTCCTGATAGACGTCCGACACGGTAAAGACGTAAGGGTCGATACCACGGTTGATCGAATAGACGCGCTGGAACACCGAAGCGTCTTTGCCGGTGGTCAGGGATGGCGTCACACGCGGCTGCAGAAGGCCGTAACCGTAGATGACACGTCCGGTTTCTGGATCGTGAACCGGGCGGTTGATCGGGTGGTGCATCTTGCCGACAAGCTTGGTAACTGCTTCACGCATCAGGCGTGTGTCGGCATCAAGCGTCATGACGTAACGAACATCGAGCGGTACATTTTCGAGACCTGCGATAAAGCTGGTGTCCTTGTCGCCGCGCAGAAGCAGGTTCAGTTCGTGCAGTTTGCCGCGCTTGCGCTCCCAGCCCATCCACACGCCTTCGGACGGATTGTAGAGACGACGGCGGTGGAAAATGTGGAAACGCTGGCCGTCACTGTATGGGTAACGCGTATTGAGACGCGCTATTTCCTTGCGGGCATAATCCAGAACTTCCTGGTCGCCGGCCATTTCCTCGGTCTTGGCGTCACGCCAGTCGCTGATCAGCGCAAAGGAAATCGCGCCATGCGGGTTGGCGAGGTAATGGACTTCGAGGTTACGCACGAGTTCATCGACGCTATCGCGGTTGGTAATCAGACAGGGAACCGCAACAAGCGTGCGGGCATCCTGCGGAATGCCTTCCTTGAACTCGTATCCGACAAGTCGGAACGGCTTGACGAACAGCGTGACCAACGTGTTGAACAGGCCCGTTGCACCTTCGGATGCTGGCAGAGAAAACATCAGCAGGAAGGCAAGAATGACGTACCATTCCATGCCGGCGCGACCCAGCAGCCATCCGGCCACGGTCATGGCAAGCACTGTCAGCAGAACAACTGGAACCGCAACTGCCATCCAATGGAATTTGCGCACCGAACGCACGACATGCTGGGCAATCAGCGGGCGATAGCCAATGGCTTCCTCCAACTCCTTGCGGCGGCGTCCAACCAGGAATGTGCCGACGTTAGGAACATGCGGATGGTGTTCATTGGCCTGTTCCGCTGCGGTGACCATGTCGACCGCCAGCTGCGCCACTTCTACCTCTGTCTTGCCGGAGCGGCGCGCCAGTAGCTCGATCGTGTTGCGGTAGGTGTTGCGCGAACCGAAATCCAGAACGCTGTAATCCGTGTGCTCACGCAGCACCTTGTCGATATGGCTGACCTCTTCAAACCATACAGACCATTCGGTATCGTCGATTTCACGCAGGCTCTTGACGATGTTGCCCATCGTCACGTTGCCAGAGGCGAGGCGGTTATGCTCCGCCATCATCACTTCTTCGGCGTCTGTACCGGCGCTGATCAGGCGCTCTTCCAGCCAGGAAACGGCGAAACCTGAGCTCTGCGAACCGTTGCGCAGGCGATACAGGAACTGGGTCGCGAAGGTGCGATCTTCAGCGAAACTGTCGATGCGTTTGAGAACCTCGACGGACGCTTCTGGGTCATTCAGGCGAATGATCTCGTCGGCAACCTCATTGGCCTTCTGGCGCATGCGACGCGAGCGGTCGACGCGAAACGCGATGCGGCGCAGGTTCTCGATAAGCACAAAACGCAGGATGGACGGAAGCGCCCACAGCTCGCCGATCTGCAGGGTATTTGTGGTCTGGTAACCTTCAACCAGTGCCGTCAGGCTTTCACGGGAAACCGTGCTGTGCGTGTGGGCAACATAAAGCCATGCCAGCGCCATGACGCGTGGAATAGTGACATCACCGATCTGCATAGTTGGAAGCTGGCGATAGAAGCGTCGCGGGAAATCGCGCCGAACTTCCTGAATGGCTTCCTCGATGACGTAGTGATTGTCCAACAGCCATTCGGCGGCTGGCGTGATCGTTGCGCCATTTTCCACATCGGCCGCTGTTGCGCGATAGACACGTAAAATCTCCTTTTCATTCTCCCGGTGGCGGGCGAAGAAATCGAAGCTCATGAACCCAGGGAGGTCACTTGCACCGTCCCGCGACAGAGAGGCGCCATATGCATTCAGCTCCTCCATAGCAAGATAGTCAGAGCGGATCGAATCGTTGTGATCGATCTGCTTGCTCTCGGCTTCACGGGCGGCGGCTTTCGGCGTGATATGGAAGGACATCGGCTCGTAATTCTGTGTGATGAAAGATTTAATTGTTTACCCGCTTCGCAACACCAAAAAGGACTTTCGGCGTTGCTTGGGCAGGCCAGTCTACAGTCTGAACGAAAATATGGATTATTTGTTCAGCCAGTCATTAATTCAGTACAACTCTGCTTTCCCATGATAGTGGCATTTTTGGGTCGCAGTGTCGGAAATCGTTGAATATCAGTCGTTTGAGGCAAGCGCATTCTTCAGGACAAACTGCCCCAGCAATCGCGTGCGATCTGGCGAACTCCCCCCAAGCCAACATGGTTTTCCGGTTTTACCTTCGTGATCATCATTTCACTCGTAAGGGCGTTTATCCGCCTGTAGCAAAAGACCAAACCGGACCATTTACAGTTCCATGCCACCTGTTGCGTTTGGATGCAAGAGTTGAATCATTTCAATGGCCTTGGCCCCTTTGCATGACAAAACATAGTCGGGGCCGCAAAGTCATTTTTGCCCCGCTGCTTTGGTGATATTCACGGACCATGTAGAGGCCTTACAAGCCTGTCCGGATGCTGCTAAAGCTTCATCCTTCAGTGTGTCGGATCTCGATTGTCCATGCACATGTTCGTAAGACTGAATAAATCGGAAGCAGATCATGACGCGCCAATTCTTCGTTTCGCAAAAATTTGCAAACCACATGCCCGACGTGGTTGCCACGCGACAGCATTTGCACCGGTTTCCTGAAATCGGGCTTTCGGAATTCAAGACCTCGGATTTTGTCGCGGAACAGCTGGTGGCTCTGGGCTATGAGGTAACGCGCGGTCTGGCCGGTACAGGTGTTGTCGCCACTCTTCGCAATGGCAGTTCCACGCGTTCTGTCGGTATCCGGGCGGATATTGACGCGCTGCCGATTCATGAGGAAACCGGTGCCGAGTATAAGAGCGAGCATCCCGGTGTGATGCATGCCTGCGGACACGATGGTCATACGGCAATGTTGTTGGGCGCGGCCAAGATCATTGCCGAGCGCCGCAATTTCGACGGAGTCGTGCACCTGATTTTCCAGCCCGCCGAGGAAAATTTCGGTGGGGCCCGTATCATGATTGAGGACGGCCTGTTCGAAAAATTCCCCTGTGATGCGGTATTTGGCCTGCACAATGATCCCGGCCAACCTTTTGGCAAGTTTATCCTGCGTGAAGGACCGCTGCTGGCGGCCGTCGATGAATGCACCATCACCGTAAAGGGTTATGGAGGGCATGGAGCCGAGCCCCAGGATGCTTCAGATCCGATCGTGGCGGGTGCAAGCATCATCATGGCGTTGCAGACCATCGTGTCGCGCAACATTCATCCGCAGCTGCCGGCCGTCGTGACGGTTGGGGCGTTCCATGCCGGTGTTGCCAGCAACGTCATTCCCGAGACATCGCAGATGTCGCTGACCATTCGTTCCTTCGATCCTGCTGTACGTGATGAGTTGGAAAAGCGCATTCGACTGATCGCAGAAGGACAGGCCGCAAGCTACGGCATGAGTGTCGATATCGACTATCTGCGTGGTTATAACGCCACCATCAATCACAAGGTTGAAACGGATTATATTTTTGATCTGGCTCGACGTTTTGCCGGCGAGGACAATGTAGCCGAGATGCCGCGCCCCTCCATGGGGGCTGAGGATTTTGCCTATATGCTGGAAAAGCGACCGGGTGCGTATTTCTTCCTGGGCAGTGCACGCACTGAAAACGATCCGCCGCTTCACCACCCGAAATATGACTTCAATGATGACATCCTGCCAATTGGCACCGCGTTCTGGGCAGAACTTGTCGAGGATTACCTCAAGGCGTAAAGTGATCTTGCGGACAATAAAAAGGCCAGTTTAACAACCGGCCTTTTTTAATGGGAGGATTTTTTAAAAAAACTATTAGGCGAACAGTCCGCAGACCACAGCTGCAACAAACAGGAAGCTTGCGCCGACAAGTGCACTGTTGAGCGTGGTGCTCCAAGTGCTACGGGGTGTAGACGATGTCGAAAAAGTTTTGACTTTCTCTGCCTTCATATAGGTCATCGCGGTTTCCTCCATTGTGGCTTTGCCGACTGTTAACAAAGATTAATCTTATCTCTACCAATTGTGTAGAGATAAATTTTCAAGCATGCGGCCCCTTCGGAAAAATACTGATGTTTTTGGCCCTGATCGAGCAAAGCCTGTCCTCATCTCCGTCTAAAGAACGCCGCTTGGCCTAGTCGGTTCCGTCGCTGGCTCATTTGGCATAAAGATTAAGGCTGCCCGATCCATCAGGCGTACCGGGAGAGTGCGTCGCGCATGACGTCCGGCTCGACATTGCCGCCCGACGCGACAACAATAACTTCGTCACCAGAAAGTGCATTGCCGCGAAAAAGTGCGGCGGCAAGTGCCACGGAACCACCGGGCTCCAGCACGATTTTGAGACGTGTGAATGCCAAGACCATGGCTTGCAAAGCTGCTTCTTCAGTAACCACGATTCCCTCACCACACAGGGCTTTCATGATCGGAAAGGTGATGTTGCCCGGTTGCGGTGTGATGATGGCGTCGCAGAGTGAACCGGCCAATCTGCCATTTCTTTCGATCTGACCGCTTTTCAGAGAGCGGGTCGTGTCATCGAAGTCTTCGGGTTCGCAGGGGCGGGCGGTCAGGCCCGGTGCCTTGGCCTCCAATGCAAGTGCAATGCCGGAGGTCAGACCACCGCCACCGCAAGGGATCAGGACGTCAGCTTTTTGAATGCCCAGTTCTGCCGCCTGTTCTGCGATTTCCAGACCAACGGTACCTTGGCCCGCAATGACCTGAGGTTCATCGAAGGGTTTGATCAACGTCAGTTGACGCTCGCTGGCCAGACGGGCGCCAAGCGCATCACGATCATCCTTGGCACGATCAAACAGTACCACTTCTGCGCCAAATGCTCTGGTATTGTCTCTTTTTATCTTCGGAGCATCTGCCGGCATGATGATGACGGAGGGTACACCATGCAGCGCTGCGGCATGAGCAACACCCTGCGCGTGATTACCAGAGGAAAAGGCAATAACGCCGCGGCTTCGAACATCCGGATCCAATGCTGAAACGGCGGACCATCCTCCGCGGAATTTGAAAGAGCCGGTTCGCTGCAAACATTCCGCCTTCACAAGGATTTTTCGCCCGGCAATCTCATCCAGAAAGGGTGAGGAGAGCAATGGTGTGCGGCGCGCCTGATCTCCAATACGCTGACGTGCGGCTTCAATCATTGCAATACTGGTCATGCGGGAGATCCTTTCAGGCGGGGATGGGGCACGGGGTAGGTCGGCAAACCATAAGACGGTTTTTCGGCCAGTCAAACCGCAAAAGGATGACGCTTTTCAGCTTGCCAAACGAAAATCCCCGGCGCTTGGCCGGGGATGGTCTTGTCTCATAATTCGTAGGCGGATCAGGCCAGAGTGTAAGCGGTCTTCACAGTGGTGAAGAATTCCGAAGCGTACTTGCCCTGTTCGCGAGGACCAAAGGACGATGCCTTGCGTCCACCGAACGGAACGTGGAAGTCCACGCCTGCGGTTGGCAGGTTGACCATGACCATGCCAGCTTCAGCATTGCGCTTGAAGTGGGTGGCGTGCTTCAGGCTGGTGGTGGCGATACCGGATGCCAGACCAAACGGCGTGTCGTTGGCAACAGCCAGCGCTTCGTCGTAGTTCTTGACGCGGATAACAGCAGCAACCGGTCCGAAGATTTCTTCCTGCGAAATACGCATGTCGTTGGTGGCTTCGGTAAACAGCGCAGGCTGCAGGAAGAAGCCGGGGGTGTCGCGCTTGAGCACTTCGCCACCGAAGGCCAGCTTTGCGCCTTCCTTCTTGCCGATTTCAATGTAATCGGTGTCCTGCTTGAGCTGCTTTTCATCAACAACCGGACCAACATGGGTGTCCTTGTCGAGCGCGTTGCCAACGTTGATCTTGGCAAGACGTTCGGTCAGGGCGGCCACGAACTTGTCGTGGATGCCTTCGGTTACGATGATGCGCGAAGATGCCGTGCAACGCTGGCCGGTGGAGTAGAAGCCGGAGTTTGCAGCAGCTTCAACGGCAACGCCGAGATCAGCGTCGTCGAGAACGACGAAGGGGTTCTTGCCACCCATTTCAAGCTGGAATTTACGGTTGAACGGCAGTGAAGACGCTGCAACGCGCTGGCCAGTGCCTGTCGAACCGGTGAAGGTGATGCCAGCAAGGTCCTTGCTGTCGAGCATGGCCTGACCAACAACCGAGCCACGGCCCATAACGAGGTTCAGAACGCCCTTCGGCAGACCTGCACGATGCAGGATGTCGACGATGGCCCACGCGCAACCTGGAACCAGGTCGGCAGGCTTGAAGACGATGGTGTTGCCGTAGCACAGTGCAGGCGCAATCTTCCAGGCCGGAATGGCGATCGGGAAGTTCCACGGTGTGATGATGCCGATAACGCCGAGCGGTTCGCGTGTGATTTCAACACCAATGTTCGGACGTGCGGACGGAAGAACCTCGCCGGCCAGACGCAGTGCTTCGCCAGCAAAGAAATCAAAAATCTGCGCAGCGCGGATGGTTTCGCCGATACCTTCAGCCAAAACCTTGCCTTCTTCGCGAGCCAAAAGCGCGCCAAGTTCTTCCTTGCGAGCAAGGATTTCGTCCGCAGTCTTCTTCAGAATGCTGTGACGCTCCAGAATGCCGGAACGCGACCATGCAGGGAATGCTGCCTTTGCCGCTGCGATAGCAGACTGGGCATCTTCAGAAGAAGCCTGCGCGTAAAGGCCAACAACTTCGTTGGTGTCAGATGGATTGATGTTCTGCGAACTGTTGGTTCCAGTCCACTCACCGGCAATAAGATTTTGATAGATGGTCATTTAAAAACATGCTCCCTGTTCATGCTCGGACCTTGCGGTCAATGATTGTGCCGCGGCATTTTCTCGGCGATCCGACGAAAATCTGCTGCACCTTCCAGAATTGCACCATCCGAAAGCTGGGTAACCGACTTTCGATAGATGCGCTGCCACGGCGTGGCATCTGCCGGAACCGGAGGGATACCATCAGCCTTGCGGCGGGCAATCTCCTCGTCCGGGACGAGCATATTGCATTCTCCGTGGTTAAAGTCGATGCGGATAATGTCTCCAGAACGCAACCAAGCCAATCCGCCACCCGCCGCACTTTCAGGTGATGCGTTGAGAATGGAAGGGCTGTCGGCGGTGCCGGACTGACGTCCGTCGCCAATGGTCGGCAGGCTGGTGATACCCCGCTTCAACAGTGCATCCGGTGGCTGCATGTTGACCACTTCGGCAGAGCCCGGCCAACCGAGCGGACCAGCGCCCCGAATAACCAAGATTGTGCGTTCATCGATATCCAGCGAAGGATCGTTGATGCGGGCGTGATAGTCTTCAGAGCCGTCGAATACCACGCATTTTCCTTGGAAAACCCCTTCATTGCCCGGCTCGCTCAGATAACGCTGGCGGAACTCGTCGGAGATAACGCTGGTTTTCATGATGGCGAAATTGAACAGATTGCCCTTCAGAACAAGGAAACCTGCACGCTCTTTCAACGGTGCATCATAAGGCAGGATAACGTCACGGTCGGTTGCTTCGCGGCCTGACAGGTTTTGCGCCATCGTCTTGCCGGTAACGGTGCGACAGTTGCCATCCAGTTTTCCGGCTTGCAGCAGTTCCCACATGATCGCCGGCGTGCCGCCTGCGCGGTGGTATTTCTCACCCAGCCATTTGCCTGCCGGCTGTACATTGGCCAGCAATGGAATGTCGTAACCGTGAACTTGCCAGTCCTCTTCCTTCAACTCGACACCGGCATGCTGCGCCATGGCAGCAAGGTGCGGCTGGGCATTGGTGGAACCACCAATGGCGGAGTTGACGCGAACGGCATTGAGGAAGGATTCGCGGGTCAGGATGTCCGATGGCTTGATGTCTTCGATGACCAGTTCAACGGCGCGTCTGCCTGTACGGTAAGCCATCTGGCCCCGCTCGCGGTAGGCGGCAGGAATGGCGCCGCAGCCGGTCAACGACATGCCGAGCGCTTCAGCCATGGCGTTCATGGTTGATGCTGTGCCCATGGTGTTGCAGTGGCCGACCGACGGTGCCGATTCCAGCGCGGCCTCGAGGAACTCTTCGCGGGTGATTTCACCTGCACCGTATTTGCGGCGCATACGCCAAATCACCGTGCCGGAACCAACCAGATCACCGTCATGATATCCGTCGAGCATTGGGCCACCGGACAGCACGATGGCCGGAATGTCGACCGTGCTGGCTGCCATTAGCGCAGATGGCGTAGTCTTGTCGCAGCCGGTGGTCAGAACGACGCCATCCAGCGGGTAACCGTAGAGAATTTCGACCAGACCAAGATAGGCAAGGTTACGGTCGAGGGCCGCTGTCGGGCGTTTGCAGTTTTCGAAGATCGGATGGGTGGGGAATTCGATTGGAATGCCACCAGCATCCCGAATGCCGTCGCGCACGCGCTTGACCAACTCAACATGGACGCGGTTGCATGGGGTCAGGTCGCTGCCGCTCTGGGCAATGCCGATGACCGGCTTGCCGGAACGCAGTTCTTCCGGCGTCACGCCGTAGTTCATGAAGCGCTCGAGATAGAGCGCTGCCATGTCGATGTGATCGGGGTTGTCAAACCAGTCCTGCGAACGCAAGCGGCGTTTTCCGGTAATCTCTTGGGCCATGGCGCAGCTCAGTCCTTCTGACGGTTGTTCAGTTTTTCAAGGTGGATCAGCAGACCGCTATGATCGATATCGGCGCCGCCGTCATTAACGAAGTCGGCAAATTCCTGCCTAACCTGTGCCGTCAGCGGCAACTCAAGCGACAGTTGTTCCGCCATGGCCATGACGCCATTGAGGTCCTTGAGCTGGAATTTGGAAGGACCGCCGGGCACGAAATTACGCTTCACCATGCGCTCGCCATGCAGTTCCAGAATGCGGCTTTCGGCAAAACCGCCACGGATAGCATTGCGGAAACCTTCGCGGGATGCGCCACCGGCTTCCACCAGCATCATTGCTTCCGCCACAGCTCCAATCGTTACGGCAACAATCTGCTGGTTGGCGAGTTTGCAAAGTTGGCCTGCACCGGACGGACCAACATAAGTCACGCGGCCCATGGCAGCAAAAACATCTGCCAGGCTGGCAACGATTTTCTCGTCGCCGCCGGCCATGATGGCCAGCGTTCCAGCGGTCGCGCCGGGAACGCCACCGGATACTGGAGCATCGATGTGAGCTAAGCCGATCTCCGCGAGTTTGCCGGCATGTTCGCGGGCAATCGGTGGAGCAATCGAGCTGCTGTCGATAATGACCGCGCCTTTTTTCAGAGCGTTGGCAACGCCCTTCTCAAACAGCACTTCACCAACGGCCTGGCCGTCGCTCAGCATAGTGATGACAATGTCCGCGCCCGTGGCAGCCTCTGCCGGGGAGGGAGCCAATACTGCACCGTGAGTGACAAGTGCCTCAGCCTTTTCAACGCTGCGGTTCCAGACACGCACGGTAAACCCGTTCTTCAACAGGTTGTGAGCCATCGGCCCGCCCATAAGGCCGGTGCCGATAAACGCGATTGTTGCTTTCCCTCCCGCGTTGCTCATCAGATGTTTCCACCCAGTTCGTCGTCGATATGGGCGCGAATGATCTCTTCGAAGGAGTTTTCAGCGGTGAAGCCGAGTTCGCGTGCGCGCTTTGCTTCAAAGCCGGGTGCCCAGCCATCGCACATGCGCATGATCATTTCGTTCGGTTCGCGACGGATGAGGCCAACAGCCTTTTCACCGGCAACCTTGCGCAGTGCTTCGATCTGTTCGCCAACGGTGGCGCTGAGGCCCGGCATGGAGATGTTGCGGCGTGGACCAACCTTTGCAACGTCGATAGTCGCGCCATGGATGAGGAAGCCGACGGCAGAGCGCGGCGAAGCGTGCCAGTGGCGAACGCTTTCTGGAACCGGCAAGACTGCTTCCTGACCAACCAGTGGCTCGCGCAGGATGTTGGAGAAGAAACCGGATGCTGCGGCGTTTGGCTTGCCGGGGCGAATGCAGATGGTTGGCAGACGAATGCCGATACCTTCAAAGAAACCGCGACGGCTGTAATCGGACAGCAGAAGTTCGCAAATTGCCTTTTGGGTGCCGTAGCTTGTCAGCGGTGTGGTGTGGAACTCGTCGGGGATCGGATAAGGCAGTGGTGCGCCAAATACCGCAATCGAAGAGGTGAAGACGACGCGTGGCTTGTAGCCATCTTTGCCGTTGGCAATGCGAATGGCATCAAAGAGATAACGAGTCCCATCAAGGTTGATGCGGTAACCCTTGTCGAAGTCCAGCTCTGCTTCGCCCGATACGATGGCAGCGAGGTGGAAAATCACATCAGGACGGCTTTCAACCAGCTTTTCAGCTTCGCCTGACGCCGAGAGATCGGCGGCGCGGGTCTCGACTGCGCCGTTGAAACCGGCTGGCTTTTCAGGCTGAATGACGTCGAGCAGAGTGAACTTTTCGATGGTCTTGCCATCCAGAGCGCCATCACGAACCAGGCGTTCAGTGAGTTTGCGGCCAACCATGCCTGCCGCGCCGATAATTGCAATATGCATTAATGCCTCCCTTTGCGTGTTCCAGCCTTAACCGAATCCCTGGCTTGAAACACTTTGATTGATGTATCGTGAGAAAATATCTTGTAGGGTTGTCTGATAACCTTATATGGTCGGTTTGAAAATAGTATTTTTCACGCATCGCCAAAAACGACACGGCGATCGCCGCATCTGATGCGTGGGGCAGGACAGTCATTATAGAGGGTATAACATGGCCGATGCGGTTAGCGGGACTGAAAGCCTGCGCGAGAAGCTCAAGGCGGTGCTGGGCGAAGGTTTGCTTTTGACGGCGCAGGAAGACATGCAGCGTTATTGCAGCGATTGGCATGGCGACGTGAAAAGCTCTGCGGTTGCCGTGATCCGGCCCCGTTCGACGGAAGATGTATCGGCAGCCGTCCGCGCTTGTGCCGAGCTTGGTCTGGCAATCATCCCGCAGGGCGGTAACACAGGTCTGGTTCTCGGTGGCACGCCTGATGATCCTGCCCGCCAGGTCGTTATGAGCCTTGAACGTATGAATGCCATTCGCGCCATTGATGCGGATGATTTTTCGGCTGTCGTTGAAGCCGGCTGCATTCTGTCTGAATTCAAGGATGCCGTTGCCGAACAAGGCATGTTCTTCCCGCTGTCGCTTGGTGCGCAGGGCAGCTGCCGTATGGGCGGCAATGTCTCCACCAATGCCGGCGGTATCAACGTCCTGCGTTATGGTATGACACGTGAGTTGGTGCTTGGTCTTGAGGTTGTGCTGCCGGACGGAACGATCTGGAACGGCCTTTCGACCCTGCGCAAGGACAACCGTGGTGTTGACCTCAAGCAACTGTTCATCGGTGCAGAAGGTACGCTTGGCATTATCACTGCGGTTTCGGTCAAGCTTTATCCGAACCCGGAACACGTCGAGACAGCTCTTCTTGGCCTCAGCTCGCTGGATGATGCCATCAAGCTTTACCGTCGTGCGCGCCGCGAATGTTGTGACCTGATGTCTGCCTTCGAATTCATGCCACCTGTCGCCTTCACACTGGCAATCGAAGCTATTCCGGATCTCAAGATGCCGATCGCGGGCGACTATCCAGCCTACGTGCTGATGGAAATTTCCGGTTCCGGTCTGGTGGATACGGCTGACCTGATGGGCCGTTTCCTTGAAGGTGTGATGGAAGATGGTCTGGTGTTGGACGGCGTTATCGCGTCTTCGCGTGCACAGGCGCAGTCGCTATGGCTGTTCCGCGAAGGCATGAATGAAGGTCAAGCGCTGCGCGGTGCGCATATGCGTACTGATATCTCGGTGCCGCTTTCCAAGCTCGCTGAATTTGTCGCTGAGGCAGAAGCCGAACTGCACGCAAAGCTGCCTGAATGCCTTTCCGTATCCTACGGCCATGTCGGTGACGGCAACGTTCACCTCAACGTTCTGCCGCCGGATGGCTCTAGCCGCGAAGAGCGTGATGCTTACATCTACAAGTCGAAGGTGCTGGTGAATGAGGTTCTCGACCGTTACGTCGGCAGCATCAGTGCCGAGCATGGCATCGGTCGCTTGAAGCGCAGCGATTTCGAGGCACGTCTGCCTGAAGTTCAGCGGACTATGATCATGAACTTGAAAAAGGCGTTCGATCCGGAGTTTCGAATGAATCCCGGTTGCCAGATTACCCTGCAAGCGGATAGCTAATGCTCGGAGGAATTCGAGAGCGGCTCTTACGGGCCGCTCTCGAGCAAATATGACGGCAGGCTCGGCTTGCCTTTCCGTTCAATCGTCGCCCCCGCAAAGGGTGCGAAGCTTTAAGGGCTGGGAGGCCGCATGTCGCTCGAATTCAACCAGATTCATCGCAATGAACATTTGCCCGGCAGAATCGCCGCCGAAATCACGCGCGAGATTACCGAATCAAAATTGGGGCCGGGCGACAGATTGCCGACTGAGCACATTCTGGCGAAGACATTTGGTGTCAGCCGTTCTGTGATCCGCGAAGCAATTGCCCAGCTGCGTAATGAAGGTTTTGTCGAGACCCGTCAGGGTGTCGGTGCCTTCGTTACCGATCCACGGCAAAGGCTTTCGGTGCGCATTGAGCAATCTGCGCTTAATGATCCGGAAAACTTCCGTGATCTGATGCAGCTTCGCATGTCGCTAGAAATCGATGCGGCCGGACTTGCAGCCCTTCATCATAAGCCCGAACATCTGGAAAAATTCGACAAGGCTATCTACGGCATGCGCAATGCTATAGAGTGGTCGAAGGACGGCGTTGAAGCCGATCTCGACTTCCACCGCGCCATGGCCGAGGCGACGGGGAATGAATATTTCCTGATTTTTCTGGGCTTTATCGCCCAGCGTATCAGCCTGGCGATCAACACCGCATTTTCACGCGCCGTGTATGGAGAAATCCTTGAGGTCACCATCAATGAGCATGTGATTTTGCGTGAAGCTATTGCATCGCGAAATGTCGTGATGGCACGTGACGCGATGCGTAAACATATCATGGGTGCTGCCAAGCGGCTAAACATCGATCTTGACGTGTTCTGACAGTTGAATTTTTTCAATATCTTGTCAGACCGGTTTGACTTTGGGGCGTGATAATCGTCAGAAACTGTCGACAGCTTTTGTTGCAAGTGCAATAACGCGACGCACAATAAAAATTAAGGCTTACGACATTTTCTGGGCGATGCGCTGGACTCGGCTCAAAAGTCATACTATGAAGATCGTTAAAGCTTGTCAGACATCCAGACAATACGACTGCTTGGAGTGCAGCCGCTGGAATTGCCTGGGTGGGAGGAGAACAATATGACTGACCGTTTGTCGATCACGACAGATATGATTTTGCCTGAAGATGCTGCAACTGCCGTACTGGTTGGTCGCGTCTGGTCCAAGGCTGCCAATGGCCCTTGCCCTGTCGTTCTGAAAGACGGCACCCTTTACGATATTACCAAAATCGCACCTGTCATGTCCGAGATTCTCGAAAAGAAGAATCTTGTCGAATTGCTGGCGGATGTCTCCGCCTTCCCGGCGTTGGGCGATTTACAATATTTCCTGGATGGCGTTTCCGGTGAGCTTCTTGCTCCAAACGACCTTCAGGCCGTCAAGGCAGCTGGCGTTACTTTCGCCGACAGCATGCTGGAACGTGTCATTGAAGAGCAGGCCAAGGGTGATCCGCTGCGTGCGCAGGAAATCCGTGGCCGTCTGGCACCTGTGCTGGGTGACAATCTCAAGGGTCTCGAAGCTGGTTCTCCCAAGGCCGCCGAGGTGAAGGCCCTTCTTCAGGATATGGGTCTGTGGTCGCAGTATCTCGAGGTCGGTATCGGCCCGGATGCTGAAATCTTCTCCAAGGCTCAGCCCATGTCCTCCGTTGGCTGTGGTGCGCTGATCGGTGTGCATCCGAAATCGCAGTGGAATAACCCCGAGCCGGAAGTGGTTCTGGCGGTAACGTCCGACGGTCGTATCGTCGGTGTTGCTTTGGGTAATGACGTCAACTTGCGCGACTTTGAAGGCCGTTCAGCCCTTCTGCTCAGCAAGGCGAAAGACAACAACGCGTCCTGCTCGATTGGTCCGTTTATCCGACTGTTCGACGGCAAGTTTACGCTTGAAGATGTCAAGAAGTCGCAGATTTCTCTGGTTGTTGAAGGTGAAGACGGCTTCACCATGACGGGCGTCAGCCCAATGGAAGCCATCAGCCGCACACCGGAAAATCTGGTATCGCAGCTTCTCAATCGTGATCATCAGTATCCTGATGGTGCGGTATTCTTTCTCGGCACCATGTTTGCTCCGGTCAAGGATCGTCATGGCCCAGGCCTTGGTTTCACCCATGCAAAGGGTGACCGAGTAGAAATCTCCAGCCCGAAGCTTGGCAGGCTCATCAACCGGGTTGCCTCGACATCCGATTGCCCGGAATGGACATTCGGCACCGTGGCGTTGATGCGCAATCTGGCCGGGCGTGGCCTTCTTTAAGGACTTCGGGTGTTCCAGCGAACACCCGTTTTTCTCATTCTCAGTTTAGTAGCAGTGCGTTTTTGAAAGCATCCTGGATCTTTCGACGTCTGCTCATGTTTTCTCAGGGAGGGAAAATGCAAAAGGCGATCAACCTTTTTTACCGGCTTCTCGAGATCATTCTGATTGCTCTGCTTGCTGGCATGGCGATCATGGTTTTCGTGAATGTCGTCATGCGTTACACCATGAACTCCGGTCTCAATGTATCGGAAGAAATGTCGCGCTACTTCTTCGTCTGGATCACCTTCATCGGTGCCGTTTTGACCTTCCGTGAAAATAGTCACATGGGTATCGAAACGTTGGTCATGTTCCTTTCGCGCGGCAAGCGCATTTTCTGTATGATCCTGTCCAACATCATCATCATTGCCTGTTCGGCCATCTTCTTCTGGGGAACCTGGAAGCAGTCGGGCATCAACGCCAGTATGCATGCGCCGGTCACCGGCCTGTCGATGATCTGGGTTTATGGCATTGGCATGTTTACAGGTGCTCTGATGTTTATCATTGCTCTTGAGCGATTGTTCCGGTTGCTGACCGGTCGGGTAACCGAAGAAGAAATCGCTGTTTTTGCCGGCGAAAATCTGACAATCGAACAGCTTTCGGAGCGCTGATACATGACACTTCTCGTTTTTGTTGGCTCCCTGCTCGGAGCCATGGCGATCGGGGTTCCGGTTGCATTCTCTTTGATGTTCTGCGGTGTCGTGCTCATGGCCTATATGGGCATGTTCAACACGCAGATCATTGCCCAGAACATGATTGCAGGCGCTGACACATTCACGCTGCTTGCCATTCCGTTCTTCATTCTCGCTGGTGAGTTGATGAACTCGGGCGGTCTGTCTCGCCGTATCATCGACTTTGCTATTGCCTGCGTCGGTCACATCCGTGGCGGTCTTGGCATCGTGGCGATTTTCGCTGCTATCATTATGGCGAGTATCTCGGGTTCGGCCGCAGCTGACACGGCAGCTCTGGCTGCTATCCTCATTCCGATGATGGCGAAGGCTGGCTACAATATCCCGCGGTCCGGTGGCCTGATTGCCGCTGGTGGTATCATTGCGCCGGTTATCCCGCCATCCATGGCATTTATCGTCTTTGGTGTTGCTGCCAACGTTTCGATCACCCAGCTCTTCCTGGCCGGTATCGTGCCCGGTATCTTGATGGGTATCTCTCTGATCATTGCCTGGCTGATCGTTGTTCGCAAAGATGACGTCAAGCCGCTGCCAAAAACCTCTGCCAAAGAACGTTTGCTGGCAACAGGACGTGCCGGTTGGGCTCTCGGTATGCCAGTCATCATTCTCGGCGGTATCAAGGCCGGCGTTGTAACGCCAACCGAAGCTGCGGTTATCGCTGCTGCCTACGCCTTGTTCGTTGGCATGTTTATCTATCGCGAGCTTAAACCTGCCGATTTGATGCATGTTCTTCTGCGTGCCGCAAAGAGCACGTCGATCATCATGTTCCTGGTTTGCGCCGCTCTGGTTTCCGCATGGCTGATCACAGCTGCAAACATTCCAAATGAAGTTGCTGGCTACATCGAACCTCTGATTGACCGTCCGATGTTGCTGATGGCTGTCATCATGGTTTTGGTGTTCATCGTCGGAACGGCGCTTGACCTGACGCCGACCATTCTGATCCTTACGCCTGTTCTAATGCCAATAGTCAAGCAGGCAGGTATCGACCCGGTTTATTTCGGTGTTCTGTTCATCATTAATAATGCAATTGGCCTTATCACACCACCTGTAGGTGTAGTTCTGAACGTGGTCAGTGGCGTCGGTCGTATTCCGCTGGGCAAGGTGACGGTTGGTGTATGGCCATTCCTTGTTGCTGAAACCATCGTTCTGGCTCTGTTGGTGCTCTTCCCGGACATCGTCCTGGTACCACTGGCTTACCTCAAGTAATCGTTAATCTGTTTTCTCGCTAACAGTCCAAGGGAGGATATTATGAGAAAATTTTTTCTGACCACCACCGCTATTGCTTTCGCTATGGGTGCCGCTGCACCTGCCATGGCAGAATTCAATGATCGCACCATCCGCGTTTCGAACGGCATCAACCAGGATCATCCGGTTGGTAACGGTATCGAAGCCATGCAGGCTTGCCTTAATGATAAGACTGGCAGCAAGCTGAAGTTGACCGCATTCTGGGGTGGCGCTCTCGGCGGCGACTTGCAAGCTACGCAAGCACTGCGTTCCGGCGTTCAGGAAGCAGTTGTAACGTCTTCGTCTCCACTTGTTGGCCTTATCCCGGCTCTCGGCGTATTCGACCTGCCATTCCTCGTTGGCAATGCGAAGGAAGCTGACGCCCTGATGGATGGCGAATTCGGCGACATGATGAACAAGAAGCTGGAAGAGCAGGGCCTCGTAAACCTTGCTTATTGGGAAAACGGTTTCCGTAACCTTTCCAACTCCAAGCATGCTGTGAACAAGTGGGAAGACTTCTCGGGCATGAAAGTGCGCGTGATGCAGAACAACATCTTCCTTGACACGTTCCAGAACCTCGGCGCCAACGCAACGCCAATGGCTTTTGGTGAAGTGTTCTCCGCTCTGGAAACCAACGCTATCGACGCGCAGGAAAACCCCTACGTGACTATCGATACGTCGAAGTTCTACGAAGTTCAGAAGTTTGTTACAGAAACGAACCACGCTTACACGCCGTTCCTGTTCCTCTTCTCCAAGCCAATCTTCGACAGCTACACAGCTGAAGAACAGGCAGCTCTTCGTGAGTGCGCCATCGTTGGCCGTGACGTAGAACGTAAGGTTATCCGCGAACTGAACCAGAAATCTCTGGAGAAGATCAAGGAAGCAGGCCTGCAGGTCAACACGCTTTCGTCAGAAGAGCAGGCCCGTATTCGTGAGAAGTCGGCTGTTGTTTATGAAAAGCACAAGGCAGCAATCGGTGCAGACGTTGTCGACGCAGCTTTGGCCGAACTGAAGAAAATTCGCGGCGAATAAACCCGTCATTTTCGACTAAAAAACCCGGCTGCCTTGCGGTAGCCGGGTTTTTTGTTGCTCTGTTTTTTGATTACGCCGCCACTGCCTTGTTCTGACGGTTGGCGATGAGATCTTCAACGACAGCCGGATCGGCAAGGGTCGATGTGTCGCCCAGAGACCCGAAGTCATCCTCGGCAATCTTGCGCAGAATGCGGCGCATGATCTTGCCGGAACGGGTTTTCGGCAGGCCTGGAGAAAACTGGATCTTGTCCGGGGTGGCAACCGGGCCGATTTCATTACGGACATGCTTGACCAGTTCGGCGCGCAATGCGTCGTCGCCGACTTGCCCTGCCATCAGCGTCACATAGCAATAGATGCCCTGCCCTTTGATGGAATGCGGATAACCTACCACCGCTGCTTCCGACACTTGATGGTGCGAGACCAGCGCAGATTCGACTTCCGCGGTGCCGAGACGGTGGCCAGAGACGTTCAACACGTCATCGACACGTCCGGTTATCCAGTAATAACCATCTTCGTCACGGCGGCAGCCATCGCCGGTGAAATACTTGCCTTTGTAGGTGGAGAAGTAGGTTTCCACGAAACGGTTATGGTCGCCATAAACCGTGCGCGCCTGCCCAGGCCAGCTGTCTGTGATGCACAGATTGCCGTCGGCCGGCCCTTCCAGCACATTGCCTTCCGCATCCACCAACTGTGGCTGGACACCGAAGAACGGACGGGTTGCCGATCCGGGCTTGAGATCCGTCGCACCCGGCAGTGGTGAAATCAGAATGCCGCCGGTTTCAGTCTGCCACCATGTGTCGACAATCGGGCTCTGGTCCTCACCAACCACGTGGTAATACCATTCCCATGCCTCTGGGTTGATCGGTTCCCCGACCGAGCCGAGCAGCCGCAGGCTAGAGCGGGAGGAACGTTTGACGAAGTGATCGCCAGCGCCCATCAATGAACGAAGTGCGGTTGGTGCGGTGTAGAAAATGTTGACTTTGTGTTTGTCGATGACTTCCCAGAAACGACCCTGATCTGGGAAGTTCGGAACGCCTTCAAACATTAGCGTAGTCGCGCAATTGGCGAGTGGTCCGTAGACAATATAGGAGTGGCCTGTCACCCAGCCGACGTCGGCCGTACACCAGTAGATATCGCCGTCCTTGTAATCGAACACATATTCATGCGTCATCGATGTGTAGACGAGATAACCGCCCGTGGTGTGTAGCACGCCCTTCGGCTTGCCGGTGGAGCCGGAAGTGTAAAGAATAAACAGCGGGTCTTCCGCACGCATCTTGACCGGTTCACAATGCGGCTTCACGCTCGCAATTTCCTGATGGTACCAGAAGTCGCGACCAGGTGCCCAACCGGTTTTGCCGCCGGTACGGCGCACAACCAGCACCTTATTGACCATGACATATTGCTTGGCGGCAATGTCGATCGCGGTGTCGGTGTTTTCCTTCAGTGGAATAGGTTTGCCGCCACGAACACCTTCATCGCAAGTGATAACAAAAGTCGATTCGCAGTCAACGATACGGCCTGCAAGTGCTTCGGGAGAAAAGCCGCCAAACACCACCGAGTGAATTGCGCCGATACGCGCGCAGGCGAGCATGGCGTATGCCGCTTCCGGGATCATCGGCATGTAGATGGTAACGCGGTCACCCTTTTTTACACCATGCTTCTTTAGAACGTTGGCCAGACGGCACACCTGCTCGTACAGCTGGTTATAGGTGATCTTCTTGTCGATATAAGGGTTGTCACCTTCCCAGATGATGGCGGTGCGTTCGCCATGCGTCTTCAGGTGACGGTCAATACAGTTATAGGAAACGTTGGTCAGACCGTCCTCGTACCATTTGATAGGTACCTTGCCTTTAAATGAGGTGTTTTTGACTTTGGTATATGGCTTGAACCAGTCGATGCGGCGACCGTGTTTGTCCCAGAACTTTTCAGGATCTTCGACGCTTTCCTGATACCACTTCTGGTAACGGTCATTATCAATCAGTGTCCGGGTTTTCGCCGTTTTCAACACTGGATAGACTTTGGCTGACATGAACTCCTCCTAAAAGCATTACGTCAATTTCGGTTCGGAGACTCCCACCTCCGATATGTGTTCAATTCATAACACTTCGCGCTCGCACGGCAATTAGACAAAGGTCATTTGTGTCCCAAAGAATTGCAATTTCGATACAATACGTTTATAGAGCAGACATATCCCGGAAATTGGTGGTTAATATCCACGGACCGCGACACCGGAGCGGACGGACAGAAGGACTGTATCTATGGCTCAAACACTGCTTATGCCAAAGGCAACCGCCGTATGGCTGGTTGACAACACTGCACTGTCGTTCGATCAGATCGCGACATTCTGCAAGTTGCATCCGCTTGAGGTTAAAGCGATTGCCGACGGCGAAGCGGCACAAGGCATCAAGGGCCTCGACCCTATTGCTACAGGTCAGTTGTCGCGTGATGAAATTGTTCGTGGTGAAGGCAACCCGAACCATAAGCTGAAGCTGTCCGAGCCTAAGGTTCGTGTACCGGAATCCAAGCGTCGTGGCCCACGTTACACGCCAGTTTCCAAGCGTCAGGACCGCCCGAACGCTATTCTGTGGCTGGTGCGTAACCACGCAGAACTGAAAGACGCGCAGATTTCGCGTCTCGTCGGTACAACCAAGTCGACGATTGAGCAGATTCGTGATCGTACGCACTGGAACTCTGCGAACCTCACACCAATGGACCCGGTGACGCTCGGCCTCTGCAGCCAGATCGATCTGGACCTGGAAGTAGAACGCGCATCGCGCGGTCGTCCGCTGCCGACAGCTGAAGAGCTGGATGCAACGCTGCAGCCGGCTGCTCAGACGGAAGGTCTGGACTTCAACTACCAGCGCGAAGAAGAAAAAGAAATCGACGCTGATGCCGTATTTGCGAAACTGGCATCACTCAAGTCTTCCAAGAACGACGATGATGAAGAGGATGATCGTTTCTGATCATCTGCCGTTACAAAGCGGAATTGTTAAAACCCCGGTGATGAGCCGGGGTTTTTCTTGGCCATGTGTGCGGTGCAAATCTCGGCATAAAAAAACCGCCCCGGAGGGCGGTTTGAAAGTTTCGAGATGCGAGGCCGTAACCTCGCACCGGCCTATGTATCTTAGTTGTGGTAAGCAGCTTCGCCGTGCGATGCGAGATCAAGACCTTCGCGTTCTGCTTCAACCGGTACACGCAGACCAACAATGAGATCAACGAGCTTGTAGAGGACGAAGGAGCCGATACCGCACCATACGATGGTGAGGATAACAGACTTGATCTGTACCCACACCTGAGCGCCCATCGTCACGCCTTCTGCGTAGCCTACGCCACCCAGAGAAGTGCTTGCGAAGATGCCGGTGCCGATAGCGCCTACGATACCACCAACGCCGTGTACGCCGAATACGTCAGCCGTATCGTCGTAACCGAACTTGTTCTTCACCACAGACACGAAGAAGTAGCAGAATGCTGAGGCAATTGCGCCGAGGAAGATCGCGCCGATCGGGCCAACCGCACCAGCGGCCGGAGTAACGGCAACGAGGCCGGCGATAACGCCAGAGGCCGCGCCGAGCATCGAAGCTTTGCCACGAGCGAAGCTTTCAATCACGCACCATGCAACGATTGCACCTGCTGTTGCAGTGAGCGTGTTGATCATGGCGAGACCTGCAACGCCGTTGGCAGCAGCGGCGGAACCGGCGTTAAAGCCGAACCAGCCAACCCACAGCATCGACGCGCCGACCATGGTCAGGGTCATCGAGTGAGGAGCCATCATGTCCTTGCCGAAGCCAGTACGCTTGCCGACCAGGATTGCGCCGATAAGACCAGCAACACCAGCATTGATGTGAACAACCGTGCCACCTGCGAAGTCAAGTGCACCCCAGTCCCACATCAAGGCGCCGTCGCCCGACCAGACCATGTGAGCAACCGGGAAGTACACGAAGGTAACCCAGAGAATGCAGAACAGGATCACAGCAGAGAACTTGATGCGCTCTGCAAATGCACCAACGATCAGCGCTGGCGTGATGCAAGCGAAGGTCAGCTGGAACGAGATGAAGACGTATTCCGGAATGGAGCCGCTGACGCTTTCAGAGGTAACGCCGGACAGGAAGAGCTTTTCGAAACCGCCGATGAAGGTGTTGAGGCCGCCACCGTTGGAGAAGGCAAGGCTGTAACCGTAGAATACCCAGACGATCATGATTGCTGCGGAAACCACGAGGCACTGCATGAGCACCGACAACATGTTCTTAGAGCGGACGAGACCGCCGTAGAACAGGGCGAGGCCCGGTAGGATCATGAAAAGAACGAGAACGGTCGACGTCAGCATCCATGCGGTGTCGCCGGAGTCGATTGTCGGTGCAGCGGCGGCTGCTTCAGCGGCAGGAGCGGCTGCTTCCTGCGCGAAAGCGAAGGCAGGGGCCAAAAGGGCCGCCGTGCCGGCGCCCAGCCGACCGAGAGAGGTAGAAATTCTTGAAAACGACATTGTATAAAACTCCCTGATCAGCCGATTACAACGCTTCAGTGTTGGTTTCGCCGGTGCGGATGCGAACTGCCTGCTCAATCGAGTAGACAAAAATCTTGCCGTCACCGATCTGGCCGGTCTTGGCGGCGGATGCGATAGCCTCGACAGCCTTTTCAACCACGTCCGAAGGAACGGCGATTTCAATTTTCAGCTTCGGAAGGAAGCTCACGGCGTATTCCGTGCCACGGTAGATTTCCGTGTGTCCCTTCTGGCGACCGTAACCTTTGACCTCGGTTACGGTCAGGCCCTGGATACCGACAGCGGTGAGTGCTTCGCGCACTTCGTCCAGCTTGAACGGCTTGATAATGGCCATCACAATTTTCATCAGGTTTCCCATCCTTTGTTTTTCCTCGGCACGGAGCCGACTCTCCTTGCCGCTGGCGGCGCACTGAACAGCGACTGCAGCTTTACATTCAAGGCGCGTGCCAGTTTTGAGGATGGGTAATAAGTTATTGAAAAGTAAAAGCTATATTCTTGCAGTCTGTTTTGGAGGCATTTGTTTGCACAATAATCGCGCAATAATTATGCAGTTTGAAAATTAAGCGCAAAATTTAATCATTTGCTCTTTTCCGAATCAAACCTTCCTGTGTAACCGATGCAATCAGCACGCCATCTCGCGTCATGATACTGCCGCGGGTAAGACCTCTCGCTCCGGATGCACTGGGGCTGTCCTGCGAATAAAGCAGCCAATCATCCAGCTTGCATGGACGGTGGAACCACATGGCATGATCAAGGCTGGCAACCTGGATACTGGGATCAAAAATCGTTGTGCCATGCGCATAAAGCGAGGTGTCGAGCAGCGTCATATCCGAGAGGTAGGCGAGAATTGCCGCCTGAAAACAGCGGTCATCAGGCACTTCGCCAACGGCGCGCACCCAGACATCTTGATTGGGCGCCAACTTCTCGTTGGAAATGTAATGGGCCAGCGATACCGGCTTTATCTCGATCGGCCGTTTGTTCTGCCAGTATTTGCGGATCATCGGCGGCGCTTTTGCCAAAAAGGCTTCCTGCAATTGGGTTTCGCTGAGAAGCGATTCCGGTGCTGGAACCTTTGGTGCTGGCATTTGATGGTCGTAACCTTCTTCCTCGATCTGGAACGAAGCCGACATCGAGAAAATCGGCTCGCCGTGCTGGATCGCGACGACACGGCGGGTATTGAAGCTGGAGCCGTTCCGGATGCGTTCAACCTGATAGATGATCGGCACCGAGGGGTCACCGGGTCGCATGAAATAGGCATGCAGTGAATGGATGAACCGATCTGCATCGACGGTGCGATGTGCCGCCACCAGAGCCTGAGCGATGACCTGTCCGCCGAAAACCCGTTGCCACCCTATTTGCGGGCTCGTGCCACGAAACAGGTTCTCCTCAAGCTTTTCCAGATCGAGTGTTTCAACCAGTTTGTGCATGGCGGATTTTTCCGTCGGATCGGAATCAATCGTCATTCAGCTTTGCTCCTGCTGTAGGAAGATGGATTTCCATGGTCTATAGTGCCGGGGCAATATTCTCAAGAATGCAGGAGTTTGATTATGCTGGATGTGGTGATTGCCGGGGGCGGATATGTCGGACTTGCCGTTGCTGTCGCCATCAAGCAAGCGGCTCCGCATATGCAGGTTGAGATCGTTGAGGCAGCACCTCAGGACGTCTGGAAAAAAGACATGCGCGCTTCGGCAATTATCTCTGCTGCAACCCGTATGCTCGACGTGTTCGGCATCTGGCACGAGATCGAACCGGAGGCTGAGCCTATCCGCAAGATGATCGTGACGGACTCCAAGACGACAGACCCGGTGCGCCCGGTATTCCTGACTTTTGATGGTGAAGTGGAAGACGGACGTCCCTTTGCGCATATGATCCCCAATGTCGCGATCGTCGGTGCGCTGAGAGGCCTTTGTGATCGTCTCGGCATTTCCATTCGCCACGGTCTCACGGTGTCCGGTTTTGTTACCGGTGCCCAGAGCACCAGCATCAGCCTGTCCGATGGTAATGCTCTCGAGGCCAGACTGTTGATCGCCTGTGACGGCGTTCGATCCTCTCTGCGCGATATGGCCGGTATCAAGACGGTTCGCTGGGACTATGATCAATCCGGCATTGTCACGACGGTAGAACATGAGCGCCCACATAATGGTGTGGCTGAAGAGCATTTCCTGCCATCCGGACCATTTGCTGTACTGCCGCTCAAAGGCAATCGTTCATCGCTTGTGTGGACCGAGCGTCGCGCCGACGCCGACAAACTGGTCGCATCCGATGACTTCCTGTTTGATGAAGAACTTGAACGCCGCTTTGGGCACAAGCTTGGTTCTGTCCGTGCTGTTGGTCCTCGTCGGGCGTTTCCTCTTGGTCTCACGCTTGCCAGAGCTTTCGTTGCGCCGCGCTTCGCGCTCGCGGGCGATGCGGCGCATGGTATTCATCCAATCTCAGGCCAGGGCCTGAACCTTGGTTATAAGGATGTAGCGGCACTGGCCGAATCGATCGTTGAAGCAGATCGGCTGGGCCTCGACATCGGCTCGCTGAATGTTCTGGAGCGTTATCAGGCATGGCGCCGGTTCGATACGCTTCGCATGGGCATAACCACCGATGTGCTCAACCGCCTGTTCTCGAATGACAGCACGCCAATCCGCGTTGTGCGTGATCTGGGACTGGGGCTCGTCGACCGACTGCCAGCTTTGAAGTCTTATTTCATCGATCAGGCAGCGGGTCTGGCGGGTGAAAGCAGCCCGAAACTTCTGGCAGGACAGCCGCTTTAAGGGGTTTCCTTCGCACAAAAAGTGATGATGTTTGATGTCAAAGACGGCTCAGTTGAGCCGTCTTTTTGCATTTGGACATCACTCGGGTGTCGTCTCGAAAACCCCTTTCGGTTTTACCACTGCCCGCTACCCTTCAAATGTTAACGCTGCGATGAAATTGCGCGTCAGCAGTTTGCGTTATCCACATAATCGTATGGTTAGCAAACCGTTATTCCACAATATGTGGTGGAGAACAAACCGGGAAAGTATCGATGTCTGTGATTCGTCAGCGATTCGTTCTCCATTTACTCCAAAGGTTAATGCGTCGATATCGTGTTTCAGAAAAATTTGAAAATTATTATTATTTTTCAGACATTTATATGTTATCCATTCAAATTTTAACAATCTGTTTACGAAGGTAAATGAAAGCCCGCTCAAATGCGTCGCGTGTTCTTAACCGGATTCAGCATGTCGTGTAGGTCGTCGATTTGGAAACCATATGTTGCGGTGAACAAACCCTGAATCTCATTGAGTCAGCGATTCGTCGCTGATTCGTTCGCACGCTGTTCCAAATGTTAATTCCGGCATTGTTTTCCCGGATTCGAAACGGTTGCGGACATGGAAAAATGCGCTTTACTGCAAACATTCCTTGCCTTTGTCGCTGCTCATCGCCATGTGTTGAGTCCATGCTTCTGGCGGATTGTCGTCCGGTGAAGCGACAGGCATGACCATCGCACGGACAGTACGTTGAATTTTCAACCAATGATCTTGAGCGGGCGCGGCGTAACCGCCGTACTCGGACCCACCAATACCGGCAAAACGCACTATGCGATTGAGCGCATGGTTGCGCATGGCAGCGGTATCATTGGTCTGCCTTTGCGTCTGCTCGCACGTGAGGTTTACACACGTCTGGTCGAGAAGGTCGGCGTGGCCAATGTCGCGCTGGTGACAGGCGAAGAGAAAATTTCGCCGCCCAAGGCGCGTTTTTCGGTTTGTACCGTGGAAGCAATGCCACGAGAAACCAACGCGTCTTTTGTCGCCATCGACGAAGTCCAGCTGGCTGGCGATCTGGAGCGCGGGCATATTTTTACCGACCGCCTTCTGCATCTGCGCGGACGGCAGGAAACACTTTTCCTCGGTGCCGGTACCATGCGGCCTATTCTGCAAAAACTGCTTCCCGGTATCACCATCGTTGAGCGTCCACGCCTGTCACAGCTTTTTTATGCCGGGCAGAAAAAAATCACCCGTCTGCCGCAACGCTCGGCGATTGTCGCATTCTCTGCGGATGAAGTTTATGCGATTGCCGAGCTGATAAAACGTCAGCGTGGTGGTGCTGCCGTGGTTATGGGCGCTCTGTCTCCCCGCACACGTAATGCGCAGGTCGGTTTATACCAGGCGGGTGATGTGGAGTATCTTGTTGCGACCGATGCCATTGGCATGGGCCTCAACCTGGACGTTGACCACGTTGCTTTTGCCCAGGACCGCAAGTTCGACGGTTATCAGTTCCGTAATCTGAACCCCGGAGAACTGGGGCAGATCGCCGGTCGTGCTGGCCGTCATTTGCGTGATGGCACTTTTGGTGTCACCGGTCGCGTCGAACCTTTCGATGAAGAGTTGGTGGAACGCATCGAAGCGCATGAATTCGATGCGGTGAAGGTTTTGCAGTGGCGCAGCAAGGCGCTTGACTATTCCTCGATTGGAAATCTGCGCTCAAGCCTCGAAGTGGCGCCTGCTCTTCAAGGCTTGTCGCGTGCTTTGCCTGCTGTGGACCAGCAGGCGCTTGATTATCTTGCCCGTTATCCGGAAATCATTGATCTCACCACTACCCCGGAGAGAGTGGAACGGCTATGGGAAGCATGTGCACTGCCTGACTACCGGCGAATCACACCTGCCCAGCATGCCGATCTGATTTCGACACTCTATTTCGATCTCGTTCGTCGCGGCACGGTGAATGAAGATTTCATGGCCGAGCAGGTGCGCAGGGCTGACCGAACCGATGGCGAAATAGATACGCTGTCGGCACGGATTGCGCAGATACGAACATGGACGTATGTATCCAACCGTCCCGGATGGCTTGCCGATCCGACACACTGGCAAGAAAAGACGCGGGAAATCGAGGATCGATTGTCCGATGCGCTACATGAAAGGTTGACGAAACGCTTTGTAGATCGCAGGACATCTGTGCTCATGAAGCGCCTGAGAGAGAATGCGATGCTTGAAGCTGAAATCAGTGTGAATGGTGATGTCTTCGTTGAAGGACATCACGTCGGTCAATTGGCGGGATTCCGGTTTACGCCAATAAGCGGAACCGAAGGTCCAGATGCCAAGGCCGTGCAGTCGGCTGCGCAGAAGGCGCTTGCCCTCGAATATGAGGCGCGTGCTGCCCGTCTGCATGCCAGTGGCAATAATGATCTGGCGCTTGGCTCGGATGGTGCGGTGCGTTGGCTCGGTGAGCCTGTTGCCCGACTTGCTGCCGGCGACAATATCATGAAGCCACGTGTCATTATGCTGGCTGATGAACAGTTGAACGGAAATGCGCGTGAACACGCCGTTGCCCGTATCGAACGTTTCGTCAATCACCAGATTGCGACGATCCTCAAGCCGCTGGATGATATTTCCCGCGCTGAAGATTTGCAGGGACTGGCGAAGGGGCTGGCTTTCCAGCTGGTCGAAAACCTTGGTGTGCTGTTCCGTCGCGACGTGGCCGAAGAGGTCAAGTCGCTCGATCAGGACGCGCGCGCATCCATGCGCCGTTACGGCGTGCGTTTTGGCGCCTATCACATTTTCCTGCCGGCGCTTTTGAAGCCAGCACCAGCCGAACTTGTGACCCTGCTTTGGGCGCTCAAGAACGATGGTCTCGGCAATGCCGGTTATGGCGATCTTATCCCGGTTCTGGCTGCTGGTCGTACGTCTGTAGTCACTGACCCGAGCTTCGACCGCATGTTCTACAAGCTGGCCGGTTTCCGTTTCCTGGGAAAGCGCGCGGTTCGTATCGACATTCTGGAGCGTTTGGCGGATATCATCCGTCCGTTGCTGCAGTGGAAGCCCGGCGCACAGCCTCGTCCTGAGGGCGCTTATGATGGCCGTCGTTTCACCACGACTACGGGTATGCTTTCCATTCTCGGCGCTACGCTGGATGACATGGAAGAAATCCTCAAGGGTCTTGGTTATCGTGCAGATCAGGTAAGCGCTGAAGATGCTGCGACCTTCCTGGCAGGCCAGAGTGGTCAGACTTCTGCTTCCGCTGAAGCGCCAGTTGGCGAAGACGCTGGTGACGAGCATGACGCTGACGCGGTTGAACACGAGGTTTCTGCCGAAGAAACCAAGGCTGTAGCGGAAGAGGCGGTGGCATCTGCCGAAGCGCCCCAGTCGTCTGAAGCGTCTGTTGAAGCAGCCGAACCAAAGCCGGTTTTGTTGTGGCGTCCAGGTGGCCGTAATGAAAACCAGCGTAACGACAACCGCCGTCAAGGTCACGGGCAGTCCCGTGGTCAGGGTGAACGTCGCAACGAAGGTGGCGAAGGTCGTGACCGCAATCGTGCCGCTGCCGGCCGTGATGGCAATCGCGAAAACAATCGTGATGGTGAACGCAAGCGTGATGGTGGTCAAAGACCAGATCGTGGCAACCGCAACGACCGTGGCGAGCGCAAGGACAAGAACGATCGCAATGACCGTGGCGGAAAGCCGCAGTCGCAGCGTTTCGAATCCAAGCCACCGCGCAAGGAGAAGCCGCTGGATCCGGATTCACCTTTCGCGAAGCTCGCTGCGCTCAAGGAACAAATGAAGAAATAAGCTCATGGACGAAGAACAGTCAGGTCAGCACGCGCGCCAGCGCATCGACAAATGGCTGTTCTTCGCTCGCATGGCGAAATCCCGTTCAATCGCGCAAAACCATGTCCAGTCCGGCCATGTGCGTGTCAACGGAACAGTCATCCGGCAGGCAAGCCATATGGTGAAGCCGGGTGACAAGCTGGAAATCAGCTTCGACCGAATGGATCGTATTCTTGTCGTGAAGTCCGCTGGTGACAGACGCGGACCTTATGAGGAAGCCAAACTCCTCTATGATGACCTGACGCCACCCCGTGAAAAGACGACGCGGTTGACCCCGCTTGAGCAGGCGGTACGGGAGCCGGGAGCAGGGCGGCCGACCAAAAAAGAGCGTCGTGAACTGGATAAGTTCATCAATACTGCCAACGACGTTCCCGACTAGAATATATGACTAATTCACACATGTTTTGTGAAATAATTATTCTTGCCTTCACTGTGTAAAGGCATTACGTCACTGGCAAAAATACCAATACCGCAAGTCCGGGCTGCGGATTTTTGCCAAAACCTTCATTCCCGGAACGTGTATTCTGGAGTTCTTCATGACATATGTCGTGACCGACAATTGCATTCGCTGCAAATATACTGACTGCGTCGAAGTCTGCCCTGTGGACTGCTTCTACGAGGGTGAAAACTTCCTCGCCATCAATCCCGATGAATGCATCGACTGTGGCGTATGCGAACCGGAATGTCCCGCCGAAGCCATCAAGCCGGACACCGAGCCGGGTCTTGATGAGTGGCTGAAGCTGAACGCTGAATATTCGCAGATTTGGCCAAACATCACCATCAAACGTGACGCGATGCCTGAAGCCAAGGAAATGGATGGCGTTTCGGGTAAGTTGGCGCTGTATTTCTCGGCTGAACCCGGTAGTGGCGACTGATAGGCTTTTGATAAGCTTGGAAATGGAAAGCCCTTGTTGCCTGCCGCACAAGGGCTTTTGTGTATCTGTTATCCGCTACGGCCGGATTGCAGTGTAGTAGACAACAGCGTTAGAAGTGCCACGCTGTCCTCCAGGCTTTGACGCTGGCGGCTTTGCAGGATCGCGGCCTGCAACCGGTTCATCTCACGGGCAATCGCCGCTGGCTGCCATGTACGCAGCGCACGCTCGATGACCGGCTTGCGGCGGAAATGGATATGCCGGCCAAGTGTCTGCATGACCTGGCCAGCCTGCAGTTTTTTTTCGTCCATTTCCGCGCGCATCTGGTCCAGAAGCTGGAACTGACGAAGGCACCCTTGCAACACCAGAAAGATTGGCGTTTTGGACGATACGATTTTTTGCGTTGCATGGAAAAATGCGTTGCGGTCACCTTTCAGGATCGCGTCAACCGCATCGTCTGCGGATATGGCGCTGGCGTCACCAATAATGGCCAGTACGTCCTCTTCCTCGATAACGCTGTTTCCACGGCAGTAGAGGCCCAGCTTGCGGATTTCGTTACGCGAGGCAATGCGATCACCTCCCAGAGATTCGATCAGCCTCTGGCGGGCTGCAGGCGCTATTCTCAACTCATCCTGAGCCAATTCATGATCAATCAGGGCGTTGAGCGCTCGGGCATCGTCGGCATAGCAGGGAATGATGGCGATATCTCTGGACGCCTCAGCGATCTTGCGAAGGCCGGTCCCTTTTTTGAGATCTCCGGCTTCGATGATCAGGAATGCAGATTGCGGGGGGGTCTCGTTGAGAACCTGCAATGCATCGACCAAAGCTTTTTCGTTTGCCGCACCCTTGACCCATACCAGCTTTTCGCCACCGAACAGACCGATGGCGTTGACTTCATCCAGCAAGCGGCCAGGATCGCCCTGCAAATCGCCGACGTTCAGTTTGAGTGAGGAGAAAGCGTCGTTGGCATCAACACCTGTCTTGGACGCGATTAGCGATGCACGCTCCGATACGAGGCCGCGATCGGGACCGTAAACGACAAACATGCGAAACCGCTCCACCGGTTTTTCGGCGAAGCGGTCAAATTCATGGGACTTTATTTCCGCCATACCGGCGTCTCAACGGCTCAGTGCAGAGGCGATGTCCGTACGGATCACTTCCGCGACTTCACGCACGGCGCGATCCTGTGCATCACGGATCGCACGCATATTGGCGAACTGCTGCTGCGGAAGGTCAACCATCGAGGTGACCGTCCGTGTGGCGGAGCGAATGACCTTCTGGTCTGAAATGCGTACCAGAACATATTGCGCGGACACGTCTACACGGCCGGGATAGTGGCCTTCAAACGTGTTGTCAGGCAGGTTCAGATAGAGGTCATTGTCGTTTACCTCTGTCGAGGTCGACGATGACGATACAACGAGCTTCACCTCATATTCCGGCTTCACAGGTTCGCCTGCGCCACCAGCGGACTTGAAGATCAGTTCGTTGCGCAGAGCCTGCGCAATGCGGCCAGTCACCGGTGCGTACTGCACCGATGCCAGCTTTTCAGTGGTGCCTGATTCCTTGGAATATAGCGGGCGCACCTGACAGCCGGCGAGAGCACCGGACAAAATAATTGCGCAAACCACGAACGCGATGCGACTCCATCCGGAAGAGACGTTAGACGACAATGTTCACAATCCTTTGAGGAACCACAATGATCTTTTTCGGCGCGTTACCTGCCAATGCCGTGACAACGGCATCGAGCGCAAGCACGGCAGCTTTGATGGCATCTTGATCCGCATCGCGCGCGATTGTCAATTCTGCACGTTTCTTGCCGTTGATCTGTACTGGCATAACGACTTCATTTTCCTCAACCAGCTTTGCAATGAATGCTGGCCAAGGGGTCTGAGCAACGAGTCCGTCATTGCCAATTACAGTCCAGCACTCTTCCGCCAGATGCGGCGTCATCGGCGCGATCATACGAATAAGGATTTCAGCGGCATCGCGTGCTGCTGCCTTGTCCGCATTGGATTTGCCACCGGCTGCGATATCGGCAAACGGGCTGGCAATGGTGTTGACCAATTCGTAAATGCGGGCAATTGCCTTGTTGAATGCCAGCTTGTCCAGGTCTTCCTGCACTGCCTTCAGCGTCTTGTGCGCGGCCTTGGACACAGCAAGAAGCGGGCCTTCGGTTGCAGGAGCCGCCTTGACAGTCTTCAGTTCGTCTGCAGCCTCGCCAATGATGCGCCAGACGCGCTGCACGAAGCGGTGTGCGCCTTCAACACCAGATTCTGACCAGATTACGTCACGATCCGGTGGGGAATCGGACAGGACGAAGAAACGCGCCGTGTCGGCACCGTAGGACGCGATGATATCGTCGGGATCAACAACGTTTTTCTTCGACTTCGACATCTTTTCGATGGAGCCGATTTTGACCTCTTCGCCGTTCGACAGCAGGAAAGCGCGACGTGTGCCGTCGGCTTCGTCAATCCGCAGGTCCGCTGGCGGCACCCATTCGCGGCTCATACCTTCGCCACGGCTGTAGGTTTCGTGCACGACCATGCCCTGTGTGAACAGACCCTTGAAGGGCTCCTTCACATCCACATGTCCTGTTTCCCGCATGGCGCGCGTAAAGAAGCGCGAATAGAGCAGGTGAAGGATCGCGTGTTCGATACCACCAATATACTGATCGACTGGCAGCCAGTGGTTGGCGACCTTCGGATCTGTTGGTTTGTCTTCCCATGGCGCCGTAAAGCGGGTGAAGTACCAGCTGGAATCGACGAATGTATCCATCGTGTCTGTTTCACGACGAGCATCCTTGCCGCATTGCGGGCAGGACACGTGGCGCCATGTCGGATGGCGGTCCAGCGGGTTGCCAGGAACGTCAAAAGTTACATCGTCAGGCAGCTTGACCGGCAGGTCCTTCTTCGGAACCGGCACGACGCCGCAGACTTCGCAGTGAATGACCGGGATCGGGCAGCCCCAATAACGCTGGCGTGAAATACCCCAGTCACGCAGGCGGAAGTTCACCTTGCGCTCGGCCTGTGGCTCATTGCCCAGCGTCTGTGCCGACAGCTTGGAAACAACGGCTTCAAAGGCGTCGGTGGTTGTCATGCCGTCGAGGAAACGTGAGTTGATCATCACGCCGTCATCGACATAGGCCGTGTCGCCGACTGCGAATGTCTGCGCATTTTCGCCTTCCGGCATAACGACTGCGACAACTGGCAGATCGTATTTGCGTGCGAAATCAAGGTCACGCTGGTCGCCCGATGGGCAACCGAAAATCGCACCCGTGCCGTAATCCATCAACACGAAGTTGGCGATGTAAACGGGCAGTTCCCAGGATGCGTCCAGGGGGTGAACGACCTTGACGCCGGTATCCATACCCTTCTTTTCAGCGGTTTCCAGTGCTGCCAGCGATGTGCCCTGACGGCGGCATTCTTCGCAGAATGCAGCAATCTCAGGGTTGTTGGCAGACAATGCGCGGGCCAGCGGATGGTCGGCAGAAATGGCCAGGAACGATGCGCCAAACAGCGTGTCTGGACGGGTGGTGTAGACAGTAACGTCAGAGAATCCCTGTGGCGCTGTTGCAGCCACGGTTTCCCAACGCAGCGACAGGCCTTCCGACTTGCCGATCCAGTTCTTCTGCATCAGACGTACTTTTTCTGGCCACTGGTCGAGCGTGTCAAGCGCTTCCAGAAGATCTTCCGCAAAGTCGGTGATCTTGAAGAACCACTGAGTCAGCTCGCGCTGTTCAACAAGAGCGCCGGAGCGCCAGCCACGACCGTCGATAACCTGCTCATTGGCAAGAACGGTGTGGTCGACCGGGTCCCAGTTGACCTTTGACTGCTTGCGATGAACGAGGCCCTTCTGCATGAAGTCGATAAAGAGTGCCTGCTGGCGATGGTAATATTCCACGTCGCATGTCGCGAACTCACGGCTCCAGTCCAGGGACAGACCCATGGACTTCAGCTGGTTACGCATGGTTGCGATGTTCTGATAGGTCCAGTCCTTCGGGTGAACCTTGTTCTGCATGGCGGCGTTTTCAGCAGGCATGCCGAATGCGTCCCAACCCATTGGATGCAAAACATTATAACCGCGGGCACGCTTGTAGCGCGCGACGACATCACCCATGGCGTAGTTGCGTACGTGGCCCATGTGGATGCGGCCCGACGGATAGGGAAACATCTCAAGAACGTAGTACTTCTCGCGCGGGTCGGCGTTATCGGTTTCGAAGACCTTGTCTTCGTTCCACTTCTGCTGCCAGCGTGGCTCGGCATCGCGAGGATTGTAACGTTCGGTGGCCATTCTCAAAATCCGGTATCCATGGGAAAATTGCGCTGACCTTCACCATGAAACAGCCGGTGCGTCAAGTTTGGCGGCATCACAGGGCGTTCAAACTTTGCAATTGGCACACAAAGGGCACAAACCGGCTTGGCTTTCGATAGTGTGGCGTCTAGGTAATTGCTGGTATTATCAGGAATGAAAGCGGCATCATGGAAATCGAAGCACGCCTCGCAGAGGTCAATAACCGCATAACAACAACGGCCAAGAAATCCGGTCGCAAGACTGGCGATGTCGCACTTGTTGCGGTGTCGAAAACATTCGATGCCGATGATATCAGGCCGGTGATTGCGTGCGGGCAGCGGATTTTCGGTGAAAACCGCGTCCAGGAAGCGCAGGGCAAGTGGCCTGATCTAAAGCAGGAAACCGCTGATATTGAACTGCGGCTGATCGGACCTCTTCAATCGAACAAGGCGGCCGATGCCGTGGCGCTATTTGACGTGATCGAAAGCGTTGACCGGGAAAAGATTGCCCGGGCACTGGCGGACGAATGCCAGAAGCAGGGCCGTACACTTCGCTTCTATGTGCAGGTCAATACCGGGCTGGAGCCGCAGAAGGCGGGTATTGATCCGCGGGAAACTGTTGCATTTGTGGCTTTGTGCCGCGATGAGCTGAAGCTGCCCGTCGAAGGGCTGATGTGTATTCCGCCTGCCGATGAGAACCCAGGTCCACATTTTGCGCTGCTGGCCAAAATTGCCAAGGAGTGTAGCTTAAACAAGCTCTCCATGGGCATGTCAGGCGATTTTGAAACGGCGATCGAATTCGGCGCAACCAGTGTGCGGGTCGGGTCGGCCATCTTCGGAGCGCGCTGAATATCGTTTTAAAGACCCGTAAAATGAAAAGCCCCGGCAAAACCG
Source organism: Agrobacterium sp. AGB01 (assembly GCF_014851585.1). Lineage (GTDB taxonomy): Bacteria > Pseudomonadota > Alphaproteobacteria > Rhizobiales > Rhizobiaceae > Agrobacterium. Next base: position 176,366 of record NZ_JACVAB010000006.1, on the reverse strand, counting down.
GGGCTTTCGTTTGTGAGGCACAAGCCTTGCGTATCCCTGTCGCTTATTCAGCGGCGTCGGCGGAATCAGCATTGAGCTGACCGTATTTTTCTTCGCCAATCTTTCCGAGAAGCTCAAGCTGGGTTTCGAGGAAGTCGATGTGACCTTCTTCATCGATCAGCAGCTCTTCGAACAGCTTCATCGATACGTAGTCACCGACCTCATAACAGATGTCACGCGACTTTTTGTAGGATGTGCGTGCGTCGTATTCGCCAGCCAGATCAGCTTCCAGCACTTCCTTGACGTTCTGGCCAATGCGCAGCGGTGCAACGGTCTGCAGGTTCGGATGACCTTCAAGGAAGATGATGCGGTTGATGATCTTGTCGGCGTGCTGCATCTCTTCGATGGATTCAGCGCGTTCCTTCTTTGCGAGCTTGGTGTAGCCCCAGTCGTCAAGAAGGCGATAGTGCAGCCAGTACTGGTTTACAGCACCGAGTTCGAGGAACAGTGCCTCGTTAAGCCGCTCGATGACTTTTTTGTCGCCTTTCAATGTCCGCTCTCCTGTTTTCATCATGGAACTGTCTCAGGCGGGACATGAAATCAAAAACTTCGGCTTCCGTCGAGTGGTGACGGGCGTGGTATTCTTCGGTTGTCTTGATGATAAGGTCTACGACGGTCGGAAAACAGCCGCAGCAGCGACCCCGTTTTTCCATCGCGTGGTACACTTTTGCAGGAACGATAAGCTGCCAACAGTCTTCGTCCAGGAGCTCGTTAATGACGTCCCGGATGTCGTGGTCAGTGATATAATTGCAGCTACAAACCAGCATGGTGAAGTTAGACCGTACTACGCAACATATTGTTTTTGCACTTAAAGCAAAACAGGATGCTTATTGTCAAGAAAAAGCATCGCTAAATTGTTTTCCGAGTAAATTAGATTCATTCTAAACTTGATAAAATTTATCGTATTTTCATTTACTTAGTGAATTCCGAGAGCGTGAAAATTTTAGTATTCTTATTTTCAGTTCTCTAATAACTGCGACAAAATGCCGCAGTTATTAATGCGCGATATTTGTAATTCCACAGGCGATGAAACGACAGGTTGTGGCCGTTTAAACTGGTTTTACTCACATAGCCTCAATACACATGGCGATACCCATACCGCCGCCAATACAAAGGGTCGCCATTCCCTTGCGGACGTTACGGCGCTTCATCTCAAACAGCAGCGTATTGAGAACACGGGCACCGGAAGCACCGATTGGGTGGCCAATCGCAATAGCGCCGCCGTTGACATTGACGATGGCCGGATCGAGTTCCAGATCCCTGACGACTGCGCAAGATTGAGCGGCAAATGCTTCATTCGCTTCTACCAGGCCCAAGTCCGACGTCGACCATCCCGCCTTTGCAAGCGCCTTGCGAGAGGCCGGGATCGGCCCTGTTCCCATGATGCTCGGATCGACACCGGCGGTTGCCCATGAAACAATACGTGCCAGGGGACGGATATCACGTTGCTGAGCTGCATTTTCCGTCATCAGCAGAACGGCCGCTGCGCCATCGTTGAGCCCGGAGGCGTTCCCGGCGGTGACAGTACCGTCCTTGTCGAAGGCTGGTTTCAGTTTTTCGAGCAGTTCGATGGTGGAGCCCGCCCTGATATATTCGTCCTTGTCGACGATGATCTCAGCCTTGCGGCTCTGGATGGTGAAGGGCACGATCTCGTCGTCAAAACGGCCGGCGGCTTGAGCGGCCTCTGCTTTATTCTGCGATGCTACAGCAAAACTGTCTTGAACCTCGCGCGACAAATGCCACTGGCGGGCAATATTTTCAGCGGTGATGCCCATGTGGTAACCGTGGAAGGCATCGATCAGGCCGTCCTTCAGCATGGTATCAACCATCTTGAAGTCACCCATTTTTACGCCACCGCGCAAATGCGCGCAATGTGGCGCCCTCGACATCGATTCCTGACCACCAGCCACGATGATCTGAGCGTCACCGGCAACAATCTGCTGCATGCCAAGTGCGACCGCACGCAGGCCGGAGCCACACAGCTGGTTGATGCCAAAGGCGGTCGCCTCCTGAGGGATACCCGCGCTCATGGCGGCCTGACGTGCAGGGTTCTGTCCGGCGCCGGCGGTGAGTATCTGGCCAAGAATGACTTCGTCGACCTCGGATGCTTCGACATTTGCCCGTTGTAGAACGGCCTTTATGACCGCTGCGCCCAGTTCATGGGCTGGTGTGTTGGCAAAACTGCCATTGAATGAGCCAACCGCAGTGCGCGCAGCGCTGGCGATGACGATGGACGGGGAAGTCATGCTCTGTCTCCTCTTGAGAGGGCGGCAGACTGGCAAAGCATATCAGCCAAGTCAAATGTTGTTCACGCAGGCTTTGAGAAGCAATCGGCATGACTGCACTGCACATTATGCTATTGCGACGCACAATTCTGTTGTCATAGCGTCACATTTGCGCTTACACTTGCCGCCGGGAGAGCATGAAACACCATAGATTCATAATTTGCTATATCGTGAGGAGGCGAGAATGGCGAAGCGCATCAGTGATGAGATAATCATCAAGAAATACGCCAATCGGCGTTTATACAATACCGGCACAAGCACCTATGTAACGCTTGACGATCTGGCCCAGATGGTCCGGCGGGAAGAGCAGTTCAAGGTTCTTGATGCTCGGACATCTCAAGACATTACCCACACCGTTCTGACGCAGATCATTTTCGAGCAGGAAGCGAAAACTGAAAATTCGCTGCTGCCCGTATCGTTCCTGCGCAAGCTGATTTCCTATTACGGCGATCAAATGCAGACGCTCGTTCCGGCATTCCTTGACCAGTCACTCCGGTCTTTTTCGGAACAGCAGGTACAGATTCGCGATCAGGTGAACCGCACTTTCGGTAACACACCGCTTGCCAAGGATATTCCGGTTCCGGCCGTGGATGAACAGGTGCGTCGCAATACAGAAAATTTTCGGCAGAACCTTCAGGCTTTTTCACCATTTCTGGCAACCAAACCAGCCAGCGATCGTGAACCAAGACTTGGTGCATCGGAAATCGATGATCTGAAAGCACAGTTGAAAGTTATCCAGCACCGTCTGGATCGCTTAGACCACTGAATAAGCGGCAATATGAGGCATTGGGAGGTGCCTCATATTCCTCATCCGCAGTTTCGTTTTAGTGGGCTGTTTTGATTGTGTCGGGAACGCGCAACATCAGTAGTAGCCCGGCTACCAAAAAGATCAGCAACGTCGCCATGCCAAGGTGCGCAGAGCCCGTGGCATAGGTTACGATTGAGAAAAGCAGGGTGGCCATGAAACTGGTGGCACGACCTGTAAGAGCATAGATGCCGAAATATCGGCCAGCTTCCGACAGCGCGACATTCCTTGCCAGATAGGAACGTGACGAGGCCTGTACCGGACCAAAGGCAAAACCAATCAGAATGCCGAACAGCAGATATGCCTTCTCGGCCCCCGTGGCGAAAATCCCGCCATTGTCGTCCTGCGACAATTGCAGCAGTCCAAACAGGGTCGAACCCCTTTCCGTTGAAACGATGCCCAGCGTTGCCACAAGCAGCAATATGAGGCTGATCAGGATGGTTGTTCGGGAGCCGATACGGCTATCGAGAGAGCTGGCAATCATGCATCCAAAAATCGCTACGACATTGAGGATGATGCCGTAAATGCCGATTTCCATGGTTGCCCAGCCGAACATGCCGGCGGCGAAAACCCCACCCAAGATCAGCAGTCCGTTTACGCCGTCCTGATAGATCATCCGTGCAATCAGAAAGCGGGTCAGGGAAGGTCTGTTGCGCAGTTCCTGCAAGGTGCCACGCAATTCGTAAATGCCTTCGCGGATCGCTGTTTTAAATGCCAGACCTTTGGGAGCATCTGGCGTAAACAGAAACATGGGTATGACAAAAATTAGATACCAGACGGCCGAGATGGGACCTGTTATCCGGGCGTCTTCGCCTTGTTGCGGATCGAGCCCGAATAGTGGCTGCACACCAATGATCGTGGTGCCTTTTTGTGGGTCGGCGGCCAGCAACGCCACCACGCCGATCAGAACAACCATGCCACCGAGATAACCCAGCCCCCAGGCGATATTCGAAAGCCTGCCGATTTCGCGTGAGGGTACCAGCCTCGGCATCATTGAATCGTTGAAGACGATTGAAAACTCTGCGGCAATCGAGGCGAGAATCATAAACAGCACTGGCCACAGGATGGGCGATCCGGGGGCAGCAAACCACAGCATGAACAGGCTGGCGATCTTGATTGTCGCAAAAAAGGCGATCCATGGTTTTCGCGCGCCGGACTGGTCGGCAATAGAACCGAGAACCGGCGACAGGATGGCAATAATGATCGACGAGATGGTCGCCGTATTGCTCCACATGGCCTGCGCGGAAACCGGGTCGCTTGTCAGGCGCGATACGAAATAGGGTCCGAAGATAAAGGTGGTGACAACCGTAAAAAAGGGCTGGGCTGCCCAGTCAAACATAATCCATCCGCGAATGCCGCGTTTGCTGACGGCTGTCTCAATCGAAGTCTCGGTCAAAGGCAGCCCCGTTTTAGCAAGGGATCAGATAACTGTACGTCTCTTCAGTACTGAAAGATGCCCGGCTCCGCCATGGCGTCGGAGCCGGGCATGGTTGTTTTTTAGACCTTGTCCTGCGCGATATCGGACAGCAGGCTGGCTGCCACCGTCAACCGTGCCAGATTAAGTTCACTGGTATCCGTCAGGCTGGAAAGTTCCGAGGCAATACGGTTCACGCGTACGCGGTCAGCCGCGTACCATGCCTGCACCGGATCTTTTTCCTTGGGATATGCAGTCAGCGCCGAGATGACGATGCGGCGGCGTGACGAGGCAATCAGGTCCTGTCCACGTGACAGGGCGAGGCTTTCGTAGTGGTCGCCGGTGATGATACGGCTGCTTGCTTCCAGCAGTCTTGTCACACGGAAGGTCGTCGACACGGAAGCATAGCTTTCTGCCGCACGCGTCAGCGTGGTGCCGGCACGTTCCGTGATCTGCATGATTTCCGGTGTGAAGACCAGATGTGCGAGGACGGAGAGTTCTTTCTCCAGTTCTGTCGGCACGCCGTTTTCTTCCAGAACATCCGCCGATGGCAAACGCTTGACGAGCAGCGGCTGCAGGCTCTTGATCGCATCCTTGAGACGGGCAATGTCATCGCCCATCGAGCGGTCATCCATTGTTTGGGTCTGCAGGAACAGCCGTGTCGCATCCAGGAAAATCTGCGAGACACGAGCATAGAGACCGTTCTGGATGTCGCCCGGCAGAGCATTGTCGAGCTTGTCGATTGCGTTCCACAACCGGTCAAGACCAAAACCGTCCTGCACGATGATTGCGGCTTTCACCACATCAGCGGCAAGCAAACCGCTGGCATCGCATAGTTTCTGCACAAAGCCCGGGCCGCCACGATTGACAACATCGTTGGCGAGTACCGTTGCGATGATTTCACGGCGCAGACGATGGGCTTCGATGTCGCCAGCGTAGTTCTTCTGCATTTTTGCCGGGAAGTAGGAAACCAGCAGATGCTGCAGATAGGTGTCGTCAGGCAGATTGCTGGCCACCAGCGTATCGAACAGTGTCAACTTGGCATAGGACAGCAGGACGCCGATTTCCGGACGGGTCAGCAGTTTTCCGGCGGTGTAACGCTCGGTGAACTCCGCGTCATTCGGCAGGGTTTCCACCTTGCGGTTCAGTTTGCCGGCCGCTTCCAGTGCGCTCATCAGGCGCCCCAGTTCTTCGCGGTTTTCCAGCCCCTTGCGTTCGGCAAGCGAGATGGCCAGCGATTGCAGGTAGTTGTTGCGCAGGACCAACGAGGCCACTTCACTGGTCATCGAAGACAGCAGTTGGTTGCGCTTGTTGATGGGCAGTCTGCCGTCCTTGACCGCCGGTGAAAGGGCGATCTTGATGTTCACCTCAACGTCAGAGGAGTTAACGCCGGCCGAGTTGTCGATGGCGTCAGAGTTGCATCGGCCACCGGTCAATGCATAGGCGATACGGCCCTTCTGGGTGACACCGAGGTTGGCGCCTTCACCGATTACCTTGGCAAGAACCTCGCCAGCATTGATGCGAATGGCATCATTGCTGCGGTCACCGACTTCAGTATTGGTTTCCGCGGCTGCCTTGATGTAGGTGCCGATACCGCCAAACCACATCAGGTCCACAGGCGATTTCAAGATCGCGGTCATGATTTCAGCCGGTGTTGCCACGGCCTTGTCGATGCCGATTGCCGCGACGGCTTCCGGTGTCAGCGTCACAGATTTTTCCGCACGCGAAATAATCATCGCACCTTTGGACAACGTGGCGCGATTGTAATCCTGCCAGCTGGAGCGCGGCAGATCGAACAGGCGCTTTCTTTCGGCGAAGGAAACATCGGTGTCCGGATTCGGATCGATAATGATGTCACGATGGTCGAATGCCGCGATCAAGCGGATTTTCTCCGACAGCAGCATGCCGTTGCCGAACACGTCACCGGACATGTCACCCACACCGGCAACGGTGAACGGTGTCGTCTGGATATCGATATTCATTTCACGGAAGTGGCGTTTCACCGTTTCCCATGCGCCGCGCGCGGTAATGCCCATCTTCTTATGGTCGTAACCGGCGGAACCACCCGAGGCAAAGGCGTCATCCAGCCAGAAACCGGCGTCCTGGGCCAGACCGTTTGCCGTATCGGAGAAGGTGGCCGTGCCCTTGTCGGCTGCCACCACAAAATACGGATCGTCACCATCAAGCCGCAGCGTATCGGCCGGTGCTATAATGTCGTCGCCTACAATATTGTCGGTGATGGACAGAAGCGTGCGGATATAGGTCTTGTAGGCTTCACGACCGGCGTTGAAGATTTCATCACGGCTGCCACCAACTGGCAGGGTCTTCGGGAAGAAGCCGCCCTTGGCACCAACCGGAACGATCACGGCGTTCTTGACCTGCTGTGCCTTGACCAGACCGAGAACTTCGGTGCGGTAATCCTGGCCGCGATCCGACCAGCGCAGACCACCGCGTGCGACTTTACCGAAGCGCAGGTGAACACCCTCGACTTCCGTGCCGTACACGAAGATTTCGCGGAACGGACGCGGGTCCGGCAGACCATCCAGCAATTGCGGATCGAACTTGAAGGCCAGCATTGCCTTTGGCGTGCCGTCTTCATTCTTCTGGAAATAGTTGGTGCGCAGTGTGGAATCGATGGCATTGACGTAGCGGCGCAATGTGCGGTCTTCATCAATGCTTGGCACCTGCGCCAAGCCGGTTTCGATGGCCTTGTGCAGTTCAGACAGTTTGCGCGGGCGGTTCTTTTCCGACAGCTTCGGATCGAAGCCGTGGCGGAACAGTTCAAAGATATCGCGGGCGATATGAGGATATTTGAACAGCGTCTCAGAAATGTGCTCCTGAGCGTAGACAATGCCGGTTTGGCGTAGGTAACGCGCATAGGCACGCAGAACGGAGACTTCGCGCACTGTCAGGCCGGTTGCCAGCACAAGGCGGTTGAAGTTGTCGTTGTCGACCTGGCCGCTGAAAGCAGCGAGAAATGCGTCTTCAAGTTGCTGGCCGTGCTTGTCGAGGTCAATCGTCATGCCGTTCTGAATGGAAAGCTCCATGTCATGCAGCACGATATGGCGGTTTTCGTCATCCTTGACGACACCGATGTCGAATGTGCGTTCGCTGATGACGCTGAAGCCAAGGTTTTCCAGCAAAGGCACGCGGCGTGACAGCGGCAGGTGGCCGTCGCGATGGAAGATCTTCAGGGACAGACGTTCCTGCCCTTCGCCGGCTGCACGATAGAACTCGATACGAATCGCATCACCTGCCGCGCAGGCGATGATATCGGTCATATCTCCAAAGGCTTCCTCCGGTGTGAAGGCTTCCTTATAGGCCTGATCGACATCCAGTGTCGGTGCACCGGCTTCACCCAGCGCGTCGAAATGGTCGATCCAGCGGGCTGCGATATCGCTGACGGCCTCTTCCAGCTTGTCCTGGGCAATGCGTGGGGTCTTGCCGTCGGTCCGGCCAATAATAAAGTGAACGCGTGCCACCGCACCTTCCGGGAAGGCCGGATAATAAGCGGAAACGTGGCCTTCATAGACCTGGCTGAGATAGGCACCGATCTTTTCGCGAACCAGCGAATTGTATTCCTCACGTGGTACGAACACGATGACCGATACAAAACGGTCAAAACGGTCAATACGCGGCAGGACACGCACGCGCGGTCTGTCGATGAGATCCATGATCTGTTCGCTGAAACGAACCATCACATCGTTTTCGATCTGGAACAGATCGTCACGTGGGTAAGATTCCAGCGTGTTCTGCAGAATGCGGCCCGAGTGGCTGTTCTGATCGAAACCGAAATGCCGTTCGACCGCTGCCGCTTTGGCGCGCAGAAGCGGAATGTGTTTGACCTGGCGGGTGTAGGCGGTTGCGGTAAACAGGCCGACGATGCGCAGTTCACCAATGACATTGCCGTCAGCATCGAAACGCTTCACGCCGATATAGTCCATATAGGCGCGGCGGTGCACAACGGATTTTACGTTGGCCTTGGTGATGATCAGGAAATCCGGGCCATCAAGGAACGCCAGAATTTCTGGCGTCGTTGTTACGGCATCTTTGCCGAGGCGCAGCACACGCACGTCGGGATTGGTCAGAATGCCGAGGCCGGTTTCATCGCCGCGTTCAACCTTGGCATGTTTGCCCTTGCCGGAATAGGTATAGTCGCGCATGCCAAGGAAAGTGAAGTTGTTGTCACGCAGCCATTCAAGGAAAGCGACAGCCTCTGTGCGCTCGGCCTTGCGGCGGTCCGAACCTCGCTCTGCCAACTCGTTGATGGCCGTGTCGAGTTTGGCCAGCATCGGCTTCCAGTCGTTGGAAGCGGAATGAACCTGTTCAAGGATGGTTTGCAGCCGTTCAATGAGATTGGCTGCTGCATGAGCGGCAATCGGTGCGATATGCAGTTGGATTAGACTGATACTGTCTGCAGGGTCGCTATCGCCTGCCGCCAGATGATAATTGTCGCTGGCCTTCTTGTCAGCCACGAGAATAGGGTGAACCGCCAGATAGAGATCGCGGTGGTTGCTGGTGACTTCCCCCATGATGGAATCATAAAGGAACGGCATGTTGCGATCGATGACCGTCAGAATGCAGACAGGAACGCCCTTTGGCGAAACGCCATCAATCTGGCTGATGTCGACATGCGGTTTCTTGCCGTTCCATTTGGCTAACTCATTATGGGTATGGGCTGCGGTTGCTGCCAACATGGCGGCAGAATAGTTTTCAAGGTCGTCTGCACTTGCACGCCCATAAAGAAGAGCGGTGTCGAGGAATGGCTTCTTCAGTGATTTCGCAACCTCACTGGCCTGAGAGAGCTGTTTTTCTTTCTTGGGATTGTTCCTGTAGACCATGTGTTCCCCCGTGCGGACGACGAATCCAATACAGTTTTGCGATTTTTTGGGCCTCTTGCCCTTCGAATCGCGATCATGGACGCTAAATATGAATAGTTTTGAGGCGGAATCTCGCAAAAATGTCCAAAAACTGAAAATTTGTTTGTAAGGGCGTCCGAATCTCTTTAGGCCGGAAAAATCATCACTGTGGACAGTGTGAAATTAACGGCCAAGCCACCTTATTGCCACCAAAAGCGTGGCCGCTTCGCCACGATTGAAGCAAATTATTGATTTCCACGTATTTTTGTGATACACCAAAAGAACTGATCCACTTAGTGGCATTTTGCGTGCCCGAAACCGCCACGAAAGCAAATATCATTTTGCACGTTGTCTCCGTGACATAGTCTAGTTTTATGTTATCGAATCTACGATTGCGATGGTGTTTTTTTATGCGTGCTGGATTGGATCAGTATGGAGTCACCTGACGGTTTCCCCCGTCTCATACGGGCCTGACCGACCCGAACCCGGAGAAAACTCCGGGTGTGTAACAGGGAGTTTTTAGAACGAATGACGACCCAGCAGAAGAAATCTCCGGCGCGCCACGGATTCAAGACCGGCGAAGCGATTGTATATCCCGCTCATGGAGTCGGCACCATTTCCGCTATTGAAGAGCAGGAAGTGGCTGGCATGAAGCTTGAGCTTTTTGTCATCGACTTCGAAAAGGATAAGATGCGCCTTAAGGTTCCTGTTGCCAAAGCTGTAAGCATTGGCATGCGCAAACTTTCCGAGACTGATTTCGTTGAGCGTGCGCTGAAGGTTGTTCAAGGCAAGGCGAAGGTAAAGCGGACCATGTGGTCCCGCCGTGCCCAGGAATACGATGCCAAGATCAACTCAGGCGATCTGATCGCTATCGCAGAAGTGGTTCGCGACCTGTACCGCGCTGAAAATCAGCCGGAACAGTCCTATTCCGAGCGCCAGCTTTATGAAGCCGCACTTGACCGCATGGCACGCGAAATCGCTGCCGTTAACAAGATGTCGGAAACAGAAGCTGTCCGTCTGGTTGAAACCAACCTCAACAAGGGACCAAAGCGCGGCAAAGTCGTTGAAGAAGACGAAAGCGACGCAGACGATTCCCAGGAAGAAGCTGCATAATCCCAGCTTTTTCAGTCTTTAAAAAAGCCCGTCAGTGATGGCGGGTTTTTTTTACGTCTGTATCCCGGCCCTAGATAACCTTGAGCGTCATGCCTTTGCGCAGATGTGGCAGTAACCGTTGCATGTCACGCAGGCTAAGCCCGATGCAGCCAGCCGTTGGCTGATATCCGGGCCGGATGAGGTGGAAAAATATAGCCGATCCGCGATTGCGACTGCGTGTCGAAATATTCCAGTCCAAAACGATGCAGATATCGTAGAGACCATCCTGCCGCATCAATTCTTCATGGCTGGCCTTGAAGGGCGCAGAGACCGGCCGGTTATAAGAGGCATGGTCGGGTGCGTCACACCACAGCATGGTTTTGTGGACCCGTTTCAGGTTCAAAGGCGAGCGGACATTTTTAAGACGGTCGCCGCGGATGAAGCCGTGCAGAATGCGCATGCTGGCAATGGGTGTTTTGCCGTCGCCTTCTTTTTTCAGGACGGTGCGACCGTTGCGGCCGATAGCGGCCGGGAATGTCAGACCACCATATTGTAAAAGTGCCCGGCTTTTTTGGCCGGGAGCTGGTCGCACGACAAGACAGTTGGAGTAGTTGTGCATTTCGCCGCGTGGTTTTGCCATCGATTTCCTGATTTACCCCACTTCCAGAGATCGCTGTCATATCAAATATTCCATGGTTAATGCGGCGTTAACCCTCCATCAGATATTTTGACCTGTCATCTGGAATTGTGTCTATGGGCGTCCTTGCCTGTGGGACTGCGAATTTACGGGTTCAGGACATGGGAAAAATGAATTCTCCGGCTTGGGACGACGGTCCGCATCGCTTTGCGCTAAGCGCATTTCTGATGCGTCAGATCATTGCGCTTGCTGGTTTCACTGTTTTTATCGCGCTTGCGCTGGCTGTTGCCGCTCTGGCGACGTGGAACGTTTCTGATCCGAGCTTGTCATACGCAACATCGAATCAACCGACCAACATTCTCGGTTATAGCGGTGCGGCCTTTGCCGATCTTCTGATGCAGTTCTTCGGCCTGTCGGCAATCGTCAGTTTGCTGCCGATACTGGCGTGGTCATTCTGCATGATCTCGGGTCGACGGCTGCGGCGTATTTCGGCGCGGGTTGCCGCCTGGCTTGGTGGTGCATTCGTGTCTGCCGCTGCGATTGGCTGTTTTACCGCACCCGCCACCTGGCCGCTGCCGAATGGCATTGGCGGGGTGATCGGTGACATGATCCTGCGTTTTCCAGCCCTGTTCATCGGTGCGTACCCTACCGGTACCTTCGCCATGATCATCGGTTGCATTTTTGCTGTACCGGCGACGTGGATGCTGTTGTTTGCCTCAGGCATCATTACCGGTGCGCAGGCCGATGAAGATGAAGAAGACGAAAAGCCTGCCGTAGTCTCGGCCAGCAAGGCGCGCAGCTTGCGTGACATGGAAGAAGACGATGAGGATGATGGCGAAAGTTTCCTCTACCGTATTCTGCCAATCGGCGCTGCTGCCCACTACTGGTACATTACGCAGGCGCGGGCACGCCGCATTTTCGGCATCAAACCACGTGCGTCTTTCCGCAATGATTTCGAGCAGCCTTATGACTTCAACGACGAAGACGATGATCTTGTCGCGGATGAAGCACCCGCCCGTCATATCCCGGCGCAACCAGCCCGCATAACGCAGCGCACCGAACCTTCGTTCGAGCAGCGTGCAGAAGCGCGTGCACAGTCCGAACGTCGCGTCGTTGCGCCGCCGCCAATCTCGATTGGTGATGAAGAGGATGACGAGCCACCATTTGATGTCGATGAACGCCGTCTTCCTGCAGGTATCCTGTCTGCGGATGACGATGATGATGATCTCGACATGCAGGCAGAAAACTTCGTGGCAGGTACACCACGCCCGGCCAATGGTCAGAAAAACCCGTTGCGTGTAACGCCGCAGGTTACGCGTCCGCAGCCAAGTGCGCGGGTCATGCGTGAGGCACAGGCATCTTTTATCGATCCTGATGGCTTCCAGCTTCCCTCGGTTCATCTTCTGGCAGAGCCAAAGGGTGTGGTGCGTGACCATACGCTCAGCGAAGAAATGCTCGAGCAGAATGCCCGCATGCTGGAAGGTGTTTTGGAAGACTTTGGCGTTAAGGGTGAAATCATCCATGTCCGCCCGGGTCCTGTTGTTACGCTTTATGAACTGGAGCCTGCGCCAGGTATCAAATCGTCGCGTGTTATCGGCCTTGCCGACGATATTGCCCGCTCAATGAGTGCGATCGCAGCGCGTGTCGCCGTGGTCCCCGGCCGGAATGCCATCGGTATCGAATTGCCGAACCACAGCCGTGAAACGGTTTATCTGCGCGAACTGATCGGCAGCCGTGATTTCGAGGGCAGCAAGGCAAAGCTCGCCATGTCGCTCGGCAAGACCATTGGCGGTGAACCTGTTATCGCCGACCTTGCCAAGATGCCTCACCTGCTGGTGGCTGGTACGACCGGTTCGGGTAAGTCTGTTGCCATCAACACCATGATCCTGTCCTTGCTCTACCGTTTGTCCCCAGAGCAGTGCCGTCTGATCATGATTGACCCGAAGATGTTGGAATTGTCTGTCTACGACGGTATTCCGCACCTGCTGTCGCCGGTGGTGACCGATCCTAAGAAAGCCGTTGTCGCGCTCAAGTGGACCGTGCGCGAGATGGAAGAACGTTACAAGAAGATGTCGAAGATCGGTGTGCGTAACATCGATGGCTTCAACTCGCGTGTTCAGCAGGCGCTGGACAAGGGTGAAGTGTTGACACGTACAGTTCAGACGGGCTTTGACCGCCAGACCGGCGAAGCGATCTATGAAACGGAAGAGTTCGATCTCAAGCCGATCCCCTATATCGTTGTGATCATCGACGAAATGGCCGACCTGATGATGGTCGCTGGCAAGGACATTGAAGGCGCCGTACAGCGTCTGGCACAGATGGCCCGTGCTGCTGGTATCCACGTTATCATGGCAACACAGCGCCCATCTGTTGACGTTATTACCGGTACGATCAAGGCCAACTTCCCTACCCGTATCTCCTTCCAGGTCACGTCGAAAATCGACAGTCGCACGATCCTTGGAGAGCAGGGCGCCGAGCAACTTCTTGGCATGGGTGACATGCTTTACATGGCGGGCGGCGGACGTATCCAGCGTGTTCACGGTCCTTTCGTATCGGACAATGAAGTCGAGGAAATCGTTGCCTATCTGAAGACACAGGGTGCACCGGAATATCTCGAAGCCATCACCATCGATGAAGATGAAGACGGTGGTGCCGGTGGTGGACCTGCCGGAACCAGCAACCTTGCGGATTCGGAAGATCCTTACGATCAGGCCGTTGCCGTGGTTCTGCGGGATGGCAAGGCATCGACGTCCTACATCCAGCGTCGTCTTGGTATCGGTTATAACCGCGCTGCTTCACTGATCGAACGTATGGAAAAGGAAGGCGTCATCGGTCCGGCGAACCATGCCGGCAAGCGCGAAATTCTCGTGCCGACGGAAGCCGACATCATCGAGCGATAAATCTGCGCAACCCCTTGGGCAGCATGAACGTTTGTTAACCTGAAACGTCATGAAGCTGCCGCCTTTTCAAGGCATTTGGGTGAGCGATGAAGGAGAATAGTATGAACGAAATCACACCGGTCCGTGACACGAATGAAGGCCTGGAACAATCGGGCGTTACACGTCGTGGATTGTTGTCAGCCGTTTCCATGGCGGGTGTGTTTGCCGCAGTCGGGCTTTCGCCGGTTGCTGCTTTGGCGCAGGCCCCGGCCAACGCAACCGCCCAGAAGATTGCCAATCACTTTTCCTCCGTCAAAACCATGATGGGTGAATTTGTGCAGTTTGGTCCGCGTGGCGAACAGACCGGTGGCAAGTTTTACATCGAGCGGCCTGGCAAATTGCGCTTCAATTATGAAGACCCATCGCCAATGCGTGTTATCTCTGATGGCAACAATGTCGTCATCGGCAATATGAAGCTGAAGACCTGGGATATTTACCCGCTGTCCAAGACACCACTCAGCCTGCTTTTGTCCAACAAGATCGACCTGTCCAACGACAAGGTCAAGAACGTCAAGGAAGAGCCAGACCTCACCACCATCGTGCTTGGTGACAAGAGCATTTTTGGTGAAGCAACAATTACATTGATGTTTGACCCGAAAACCTTCGATCTGCGCCAATGGACGACCACTGACACCCAGAACAAGGACACCACGGTGATGATCTTTAATGTTCAGACCGGTGTCGACTTCGACAAGCGTGTGTTCAACATCAATTACGATGAAGTGCGTCGCCGCGGCAAATAAGCTGCTGGCGGTTTTGCACTGTTGCACGGAAAGGCGGCTTTAGGCCGCCTTTTTTGTTCAGGTTTCCGGTTCGATAGTGTAAGCCTGCCGCAAGGGTTACTGGCATTGCCAGTGCATGGGAACGCGGAGCAATTCATGACATTTTCGATAACCACCTGGAACATCAATTCCGTGCGGTTGCGCATGCCGATCGTTGAACAGTTTCTTGTCCGTTACCAGCCCGATGTTCTATGCCTTCAGGAAACGAAATGTCCCAATGGTGAGTTTCCTCTGAAGCCGCTCAAGGCGCTTGGATATGAACATGTGATGATCCACGGCCAAAAGGGCTACCACGGCGTGGCGATTGCCTCCAAGCTGCCGCTGAGCGAAGATCACCGTCAAGACTATTGTGGCGTGGGTGATGCCCGTCATGTCTCAGCAATCGTTGAAGCCGGTTCACGTCGGATTCGCGTTCATAATTTTTATGTGCCGGCTGGTGGCGATGAGCCGGATCGCAGCATCAACCCGAAATTCGGTCACAAGCTGGATTTTATCGAGGAGATGAAGGTGCTGAAGTCCAATTCCGGTCCGGGACTTTCGTCCATTCTGGTCGGTGATCTGAACATCGCGCCACTGGAGAATGACGTCTGGTCACACAAGCAGCTTTTGAAGATCGTCAGCCACACACCTGTCGAAACCGAAGGGTTGCTGGATGTGATGAAGAAAGGCGACTGGCTGGACCTGATGCGCCTTAACGTACCGGACAGCGAAAAGATCTACACGTGGTGGAGTTACCGTGCCAAGGAATGGGATGTGGCCAACCGTGGCCGTCGTCTGGACCATATCTGGTCATCTCCGGATCTTGGCCCATCGCTGAACAAGATCGAGATCCTGCGCGAAGCACGCGGCTGGAACCGGCCGTCCGACCACGTTCCGGTGACGGCCCATTTCAAGTTTTGAGCATAGTGTCGGCTGACTGAGCGGTTTTGTCAGTTAAAACGGTGCTGCATGGCCGCCGCACCTGATGCCAGCGATGCGAGGTTATCGCGAATACGTGCGATAACCATGTCGGCCACATCAGGATATTCTTCGACCAGACGGTGGAAGAGGGTGCGGGTTATCCTGATAACCTCTGAATCTTCTGCTGCTACGGCCGTAAATTTACGTTCACACAGCGTAAACAGTGCGAGTTCCGACAGAAGCGTGCCTTCACCCGACCGTGTTGCCAGAACAGGCTTTCCGCCACGCCCCATGTTGGACAGTTCAAACAATCCCTTGATCACCAGAAAAGCGCATTCGGCCGGTGAGTTTTCGCGAAACAGCAACTGACCCGTCGACACCCGTCGACGCTCGGCACCAAAGGCGATCAGCCGCAACTGATCTTCGCTGAGGCCCGCAAACAGTGGGACCTGCGAAAGCAGCCGAATGTCTTCCATCAATGCCATAACCTGCTCCGCAATGCGTTGCGTTTTTTAAAGAAATATTGCTCGCATCAAAACACCAAAACGCAGTGCATTTCCAGCCCGAGAAAGGTATGGAAACGCACTGTCATATCGTTTTCCTGCGCTTGTAGTGCGATCTGATGTGTCGGTCGCACTTCCGAACGCAAAGTTCAGGGAACGATCTTGTAGCCGCCGTTTTCGGTAATGAGGATTTCGGCGTTGGAAGGATCGCGTTCAATCTTCTGGCGCAGGCGGTAGACGTGTGTTTCCAAAGTATGAGTGGTCACACCGGAGTTATAGCCCCAGACCTCTTCTAGCAGAACGTCGCGGGTAACAACCGCATTTCCGGCTCTGTAAAGATAACGGATGATCGCCGCTTCTTTTTCTGTCAGGCGGATCTTCTTGTTGTCTTCCGTCGTCAGAAGCTTCTGGCTGGGCTTGAATTGGTAAGGACCAACGGTAAAGACGGCGTCTTCACTCTGCTCGTACTGGCGCAATTGTGCGCGGATGCGCGCCAGCAGCACCGCAAAGCGGAACGGTTTGGTGACGTAGTCGTTGGCGCCAGCCTCGAGACCGAGGATTGTATCGGAATCGGTGTCATGGCCTGTCAGCATGATGATTGGCGCCTTGAAGCCGCCCTTGCGCATCAATTTGACCGCTTCACGCCCATCCATGTCAGGCAGGCCGACATCCATGATCAGCAAGTCAACCTGCGCGTCTTTGACCGTCTGGATGGCCTTGGCAGCGTTTGCGCCCGTCAGCAGCGAGAACTCCTCATAGGGCGACAACTGCTCGCTCAGCGTCTCACGCAGGTCATCATCGTCGTCAACAAGAAGGATTGTTCGAGCCGTCATGCGTTGCTTGCCTTTTGTTTCAATAACTTGTTTGCGGTTCGAACTCATATTTAGTGCTCAGAACGCAGGATAAAAGGCAAAAAAGCGTGATAATAGGCGATTAGTGCCTCCCGTCATGATTTTCGGGGTATTTTCGTGCTCAAAGCACCTCGTTAGCGCAAATAAAAAAGGCCGCCCCGTTTCCGGTGCGGCCTTCCGATATCCAGAACGAGGCCGAGGCCTCATTCGAAATCTTATTCAGCAGCTGCTTCTGCTGCCTTTGCTGCTTCTTCCGCAGCCTTTGCTTCAGCGGCGTCTGCTGCTGCCTTTTCGGCGGCCAGAGCCTGTGCTGCTGCAACCTTTTCAGCTTCCAGACGTGCCTTTTCTTCGGCAATTGCCTGACGCTCAGCGTCGTTCAGCTTGCGAGCGCGTGTACCAGTGTTTTCAATGATACGTGCAGACTTACCGCGACGGTCGCGCAGGTAGTACAGCTTCGCGCGACGAACCTTACCGCGACGAACAACTTCAACGCCTTCAACCAGCGGAGAGTACATCGGGAATACGCGCTCAACGCCTTCGCCGTAGGAGATCTTGCGAACTGTGAAGCTCTCATTGATGCCACCGCCGGAACGGGCGATAACGACGCCTTCGTAAGCCTGTACGCGTGTACGGGTACCTTCCGTAACGCGTACATTAACGCGAACGGTGTCACCTGGGGAGAACTCAGGCAGGGTGCGCTTGGCAGCAATCTTGGCGGCCTGTTCGGCTTCCAGCTGTTCGATAATGTTAGTCATATTAACCTCTGATTTCTTCTGAAACAGCCAGAGCGCTCAACGTAGTCCTCTTGGATCAAAGCCTTGAGGGTTTGCCTTGCGGCAGGAGCGAATTCACCATTCTTTGCTTGCGGTTAAGGGATATTTCCCATTTCCACGGGCGCACATACAGCAAAGTGGCGCATTTGTCATCCCATTAAACGCAATATTTATCACCAAAGGCCGGTTCAGCATGGATTGCGAGGCCCAAAAGCACGCTATATGGCATGCCCATTCCCGGGAGAGGTTCCATGTCGATCTTTATGGCAGTTCTTTTATTTGCGACAGGGCTTTTTGCCGGCATAGCCAATGCCATTGCCGGTGGTGGCACGTTTTTGACATTTGGTGCCATGACACTGGCTGGCATCACGCCTATCTCGGCCAATGCTACATCCGCGATCGTCCAGTTTCCAGGCTATGTCACCTCGGCCATCGCCTACCTCCCGGAAATCAGGCGTCATTGGCGCGAGGCCGTTGTGTTGTGCATCGTCTCAGTGATTGGCGCATTGATGGGTGCGCTTCTCTTGCTGTCGCTGGACAACAGTTCCTTCCGGCAACTGGTGCCCTGGCTGTTGCTTGCTGCAACCGTGCTTTTTGCCGCTGGTCCGTGGCTGAGACCCAAATCCAGCACGGAGCGTTCGGCGGGTAACCTGTCCAGTGTGCTGTGTCAGGGATTGGTGTCCATCTACGGCGGCTTTTTCAGCGCCGGTCTTGGCATCATGATGTTGGCCGTCCTCGGCCTGACGACGGGTGGCAGCTATCACTACATGAACGCGTTGAAAAACCTGCTGTCGGTCGTCGTTGCCTTTATCGCAATTGTTGTTTTTGTCAGCGGAGGCGTTGTCTCATGGATGGCGGCGCTGGTGATGATCCCGGGTGCTGCGATCGGCGGATATGTCGGCGTTCATATCGCAAGACGTGTGCCGCAATGGCTGGTGCGCCTGCTTGTCGTTGCCGTCGGAACCATGCTGATAGGGTATTATTTCTTCACGCTTTGAGTGTCTTAGGCAGAAGATCAGGCCGACGTTCGCGTGTCAGGGCGAGTGCCTGTTCGCGTCGCCATTTTTCAATGACAGCGTGGTTTCCGGAGGTCAGAACAGCGGGAATATCGCGCTCTTCCCAAACCTGAGGACGGGTATAGTGCGGGTGTTCCAACAGGCCGCCCTCGAAACTCTCATGCACGCCAGAGAGGTCGTTGCCCATCACGCCTGGCAGGATACGCACCACCGCATCCAGAAGCGTTAGCGCTGCCGGTTCACCGCCGGACAGGATGTAATCGCCAATGCAGACCTCTTCGAGATTGCGGGCATCGATGACGCGCTGGTCGATGCCTTCAAAGCGACCGCAAACGATAATGGCGCCTTCTGCCTCGGCCAGTTGGCGCACGCGCTCCTGTGTTAGAGGTTTGCCGCGTGGGCTCATCAACAGACGTGGTCTGTTATCATCCTGCGAGACGTGATCAATGGCCCGTGCCAGAACGTCCGGCTTCAACACCATTCCGGCACCACCGCCTGCGGGCGTGTCATCCACGCTGCGATGTTTGTCTGTTGCAAATTCGCGGATCTGCACCGTTTCCAACGACCACTGTTCACGCTCAAGCGCCTTGCCAGCGAGTGAGTAGCCCAAATGTCCCGGAAACATTTCCGGGTAGAGTGTCAGGACGGTGGCCTTGAAAGTCATGTTATTTCTTCTTGCCGAAAACCGGATGGTCAGGATCGTCCTTGCCATCATCGGGGTTATCGATCAGTCCGGCGGCCATCGGGTCAATGAGGATCTTGCCAGCTTCGAGATCGATTTCCAGAACCGCCGCTTCCGAGAAAGGAATAAGGGCAGGGCGTCTTCCCGCACCTTTCAACTCCAAAAGGTCGCCAGCGCCAAAGTCATGAACGGCGGTGACCGAACCATAGCTCTTGCCATCGGCGTCAACGGCTTCAAGCCCTTCCAGATCGGTGTAGAAAAACTCGTCATCATCAAGTTCGTCGTCAGGCAGATTTTCCCGATCGATGAAAAGCTCAAGACCGTTCAGGGCTTCTGCCGCATTGCGGTCGTTGATGCCACGGAACCTGACGATTACCACCGTCTTGTTCTCGCGCATTTCGAGAATTTCGAAAACACGTCCGTCAGCCGCTACGAGGTTGCCGTAATCGCCGAGCGCCATAGCGTCGTCTGTATAGGAGCTGACGCGCACTTCACCGCGCAGGCCTTGCGCCGCGCCGATCTTGGCCATCAGAATCGGGTTTTCCAGCTTTGCCATGGGCTCGTCCGTTGGAGAATGTTGATGAAGATGCTTGTAAAAGCATGCATTCCAAATTGAAACAAAAAATGCCTGAAACCCGGCCGGTTGCGCTTTTAAAACGTCGATGGCTCAAGTTTTTCAAAACAAAAACGGGCAGCATGAACCATGCCACCCGCTTTTTGATGCATAAATGCCGGACTTATTCGGCAGCAGAAGCTTCTGCAGCAGCAGCAGCGGCGTCTTCAGCCTTCTGCTTCTTCTCAGCAATACGCTCCAGAGCCTTCTTGCCTGGCTTTGCCTTGTCTGGGTTGCTGCGTGTTGCACGCTCAGCAATGCCAGCTTCGTTCAGGAAGCGCAGAACGCGGTCGGTTGGCTGTGCGCCCTTTTCGAGCCAGGTCTTCACCAGGTCAGCGTTCAGTTCGATGCGCAGTGGGTTGTCCTTGGCCAGCATTGGGTTCCAGGAACCAACCTTTTCGAGGAAACGGCCGTCGCGTGGCGAACGAGCGTCAGCAACTACGATCTGGTAGTAAGGGCGCTTCTTGGAACCACCGCGTGCGAGACGAATTTTAAGTGTCATGTCATTTACTCCTTGAGATGTCGTGTCCGCCTATCAGGCGGTCTTTTCGTTGCTGCCATGTTCGGCAGCGATTGCTTCATGATGCCGGATGACTTCCTTGATGATGAAGTTCAAGAACTTCTCGGCGAAATCCGGATCCAGATTGGCATCCTTTGCCAGACGGCGAAGGCGTTCGATCTGGTATTCTTCGCGCGCCGGATCTGCCGGCGGCAATTCGTACTTGGCTTTCAGGACACCGACTGCCTTGGTGCAGCGGAACCGTTCAGCCAGAACATGGACCAGTGCCGCATCGATGTTGTCGATGGACTGGCGGTATTCTGCGAGCTGGGCTTTCACTTCAGAATTGGTCATGATCGCACTCACTTCTTCTTCGGAAAGCCGGGTAGGCCGGGAATTCCACCAAGGCCGGGCAATCCACCGCCGCCCAGACCGGGAAGTCCGCCTGGCAGGCCACCGAGGCCTGGCATTGCACCTGGTTTGGTCAGTCCTGCGGCTTCGGCCTGCTTCTGCAAGGCTTCAAGCTGCTTGGGGTCCATGTTGGCGAGATCAGGCATGCCGCCCATTCCACCCATGCCGCCAAGGCCCATCTTACCTGCAAGGCCGCCCATCATCTGCTTCATGATGCCGCCCTTGCCTTTACCGCCCATGGCTTTCATCATATCGGCCATGCCGCGATGCATCTTGAGCAGCTTGTTTATTTCGGCGGCATCCGTGCCGGAACCGGCAGCGATACGCTTTTTGCGGCTATGCTTGAGCATATCAGGATTGGCACGCTCAGCCTTGGTCATCGAGGAGATAATGGCGATCTGGCGGTCGAACATCTTGTCGTTCAGACCGGCCGAAGCCATCTTGTCCTTCATGCCTGCCATGCCGGGCATCAGACCCATTATGCCGCCCATGCCGCCCATCTTTTTCATCTGGGCAAGCTGGTCAGCAAGGTCGTTAAGGTCGAATTTGCCCTTGGCCATTTTTTCGGCCATGGCGCGGGCTTTTTCGGCGTCGATGTTCTCAGCGGCTTTTTCAACCAGCGAAACAATGTCGCCCATGCCGAGAATACGGTCTGCGATACGGCGTGGATGGAATTCATCCAGTTCGCCCATACGCTCGCCCGTACCAATCAGCTTGATCGGCTTGCCGGTAACAGCGCGCATCGAAAGGGCTGCACCGCCGCGGCCATCACCGTCCATACGGGTCAGGACAAGGCCGGTGATGCCAACGCGCTCATCGAAATTGCGGGCAAGATTGACGGCGTCCTGACCGGTCAAGCTGTCGGCAACCAACAGGATTTCATGCGGATTGGACTTCTTCTTGATATCGGCCATTTCCAACATCAACGGTTCGTCGATGTGGGTACGGCCAGCCGTATCGAGGATGACGACGTCATGGCCGCCAAGTTTCGCAGCCTGAACGGCGCGTGCGGCGATATCTGTCGGGGACTGTCCGGCGATGACAGGCAGGGTGTCGATGCCGGTCTGTACGCCAAGCTGGCGCAGCTGTTCCTGGGCGGCCGGACGACGCGTGTCGAGAGATGCCATCAGCACCTTCTTCTTCTCACGATCGGTCAGGCGCTTGGCGATCTTACCGGTGGTGGTTGTCTTACCAGAACCCTGCAGACCCACCATCATGATAACAACAGGGGCCGGAGCATGAAGGTCGATTGAAACACCTTCGGAACCCAGCATTTCAACCAGTTCGTCGTGAACGATCTTCACAACCATCTGGCCGGGCTTGATGGACTTCAGAACGGAAGCGCCAACTGCCTTTTCACGCACCTTGTCCGTGAAGGAACGTACGACTTCCAGCGCCACGTCGGCTTCCAAAAGCGCGCGGCGAACCTCGCGCAGGGCAGCCGATACATCGGCTTCCGACAGCGCGCCACGGCCGGTCAGTCCATTCAGAATGGAACCAAGGCGGTCCTGGAGGTTTTCAAACATCGTTTCTTCCTTCTTCGTTCCGGGGTTTCCGAAACGTCGGTGCTTTTGCTGTCAAAAACAAGACGCAAAGCCAAAAAGCACCCGAGGGCGCGACGCGCTGTCGGGTGTTGACCTCCGGGATCTCTTTATACCTTTTCGGGTCCCGGTCGGTGGCTTGGAGTCTTGAAACTGCCAGCTAATCGGTGCGGATAAACAGGAAAGTAATGGGAAAGTCAAGGCTCTCAGCTGTTTTAGAGGCCTTTGGCAATAACTCCCGGCAATGTGATGGCAAAGCGAGGTCTCGTCACATTGAATACAGCCGGTGCCGTGGCTATATCATCGCGATGAAACGTCGCAACCTTTTTCGATTGTCAGCTCTGGCCGCGCTTGCTGCGGGTGGTGTTTTTGCCGCCACCAAGTCGAAGGCGGCTGGTTATTATCACGGTCCGGTTTCCGATCACTTTGACGGAACACGTTTTTTCAACCCCGGTGGTGAACCTCCGGGGAATTTTTTTGATCTTTTGAAATGGCGCACCAACGGTGCAAAGGCCACTTGGCCGGAGGATTATCCCAGCCCTTACCCGACCGCAAAACCGGACCAGCGGGTCAATGGCGCCGATTTGCGCATTACCTTTGTCGGTCACGCGTCTTTCCTGATCCAGACGGCCGGCCTGAACATCCTGGCTGATCCGGTGTGGTCGCAGCGGACGAGCCCTTTTTCCTTCGCCGGCCCGAAGCGGGTCAATCCGCCGGGTATCGTGTTCGAGGATCTTCCGCCAATCGACATCGTTCTTGTGACACATAATCATTACGACCATCTCGATATCGAGACCTTGAAGCGATTGCAGGCTGCCCATAAACCAACCTTCATTACGCCACTGGGCAATGACAGCATTATCCTGCCCGATGTGCCTGATGCGAAGATAGAGGTTGGTGATTGGGGCGATGTGATCACCGCTGGTAACGGCGTTAAAATTCACGTGGAGCCATGCCATCATTGGTCTGCGCGTGGCTTGAATGATCGGCGCATGGCGCTCTGGGCGGCGTTTGTCATCGAGACACCGGGCGGTAAAATATATCACATTGGCGATACTGGTTCCTTTCAGGGCAACAACTATCGGGCTGTGAAGGAAAAACATGGCGCGTTTCGCCTGGCAAACCTGCCGTTTGGTGCCTACGAACCACGCTGGTTCATGAAGGGGCAACACCAGAACCCGGCAGAGGCGGTGGAGGGCATGGTGCTGTGTGATGCGCGGCATGTCTGCGGTCATCACTGGGGTACCGTTCAGCTGACTGATGAGGCGATTGATGCACCGGTGTTTGCGCTTCAACTGGCGCTCAATGAAAAAGGGCTGGAGCACAGCCGTTTCCGACCGATGCGTCCCGGTGAGGTTTTTGACGTTCCTGTGTGAGTGGCCTTTTCAGGATTAGGGCCAACCACTGTTCGCAGCCATGGTCATACGCGGCTGACGCATGCCATGCATGTTGGCTCAAGGCTGGTAATTTGCTGCACTTTCCGCCATATAGGGCAAAATAAGCCTGATCTCTGTGACGGGCATTTTCTCTATCAGGTACACGAGCTATGGCGCACACGGTCGAATTTGCGAAGATGAATGGACTTGGAAACAAGATCCTGGTTGTCGATATGCGCGGCCGTACTGACAATGTCACGCCGGAAGCTGCGATTGCGCTGAATGCGGATACAGCCACGCAGTTCGATCAGATCATGGCGATCCATGACCCCAAACTTGCCGGTACCGACGCTTATATCGATATTCTCAACTGTGATGGCACCAAGGCGCAGGCATGTGGCAATGGTACGCGCTGTGTGGTGCAGGCGCTGTCGTCCGAAACAGGTAAAAAGACCTTCACCTTCCAGACTGTTGCCGGCATCCTGAATGCCGTCGAACACGAGGATGGCATGATTTCCGTCGACATGGGCAAGCCCCGGTTTGGCTGGCAGGAAATTCCTCTGTCTGAGGAGTTTCATGATACCAGCCGCATCGAATTGCAGATCGGGCCGATCGACAATCCCATCCTGCATTCGCCGGCTGTGATGTCGATGGGCAATCCACATGCTATCTTCTGGGTTGATCGTGATCCGATGGATTTTGATCTGGAACGTTTCGGTCCACTGCTTGAGAACCATCCGATGTTTCCGGAAAAGGCCAATATAACGTTGGCGCAGGTCACGTCAGACGCATCACTGCGCACCCGCACATGGGAGCGTGGTGCAGGCTTGACGCTTGCCTGCGGTTCTGCCGCCTGTGCAGCCGGCGTCAGCGCGGCACGCACGGGAAGAACCGGGCGTACCGTGACCATCGATGTTGCCTCAAGCCCGATCCGTGTGCCGCTGACCATCGAATGGCGCGATGATGACCATGTCATCATGACTGGTCCTGCCGAATGGGAATGGTCCGGTGCCGTTGATCCGCAGAATGGCACTTGGCGGCGCGATGAAGCCAGTGAGACATCGTCCAGTGAGGCTTCAGTAAAATGAGCGGCGTCGAGGTCATTACCTTCGGCTGTCGTCTCAATACCTATGAATCGGAAGTGATGAAGGCCGAGGCGGAAAAAGCCGGGCTCAACAATGCCGTTTTGGTCAATACCTGTGCCGTGACGGGCGAGGCTGTGCGTCAGGCGCGCCAGGCCATTCGGCGCGTGCGCCGCGACAATCCGCACGCCCGCATCATTGTCACAGGTTGTGCTGCACAGACCGAGAAGCTGACCTTTGCTGACATGCCGGAGGTGGATGCCGTGCTCGGTAATGAGGAAAAGCTGAAAAGCGCTTCCTACCGCGCCCTTCCGGATTTTGGTGTGTCTGCGGAAGAAAAACTGCGCGTCAACGATATCATGAGCATCAAGGCGACAGCGCCGCAGATGGTCAAACATATTGACGGGCACGTTCGCGCGTTTATTCAGGTACAGAATGGCTGTGATCATCGCTGCACCTTTTGTATCATTCCCTATGGTCGCGGTAATTCTCGCTCGGTGCCGATGGGTGCTGTGGTGGAGCAGGCTCGCAAACTGACCGAAAGCGGTTACTGCGAAATCGTGCTGACCGGGGTGGATGCCACAAGTTATGGTGCCGATCTGCCGGGTGAACCTTCGCTTGGTTATCTCGCCAAGACCTTGCTGAAACAGGTGCCGGATATCTTGCGCTTGCGGCTGTCTTCTATCGACAGCATAGAAGCAGACAAACATTTGATGGATCTGATCGCCGATGAGCCACGGTTCATGCCGCATCTGCATCTCTCGCTGCAGCATGGCGACGACATGATCCTGAAACGTATGAAGCGCCGTCATCTGCGCGCTGATGCCATTCGTTTCTGCAACGAGGTAAGGGCTCTTCGGCCTGATATTGCGTTTGGCGCTGACATGATCGCCGGTTTCCCCACGGAAACCGAAGATATGTTCGAAAATGCTGCCACACTTGCGGAAGAGTGCGGCATTTCCAATCTGCATATTTTTCCCTACAGTCCGCGTGCCGGAACACCCGCAGCGCGCATGCCGCAGCTTGACCGTGGTCTGGTGAAAGAGCGTGCGGCAAGACTGCGTGAGCGGGGTGAGGCGCTAAAACTTCGTCATCTGCAAAATATGGTTGGCAGCGCGCAGACTATTCTGGTTGAAAACAACGGTTTTGCGCATACCGATAATTTTACGCTGGTTGCAGCCCCATCGCTTGAGCCGCGCACTCTTGCGCGTGTTACGATTACCGGTCACAACGGCAAGCACCTTACAATGGAACTTCTGGCTGCAAACGCGGCCTGAGAAAAAGATACGGAACTGTCATGGCCCTTGGCTTCATCAAAAAGGTCTTTTCATTCGGCAAGGACAAAGCCGAAGACGATAAGGCTGAACCAAATGGCCCACAGGAGCAGTCTTCCGAAGCTGCCTTCGAACAGGCTTTGGCCGAAGCGCAGCAACATTCTCCCGTCGATGACCCGGTGCTTGAAGTCGAGGTCGAAACCGCTGGTGGCCCTGCTCCCGATGAAGTGATGCAGTCTGACGAGGTCGAACCGCAGACGGAACCGGATGATGCGCCACTGCTTCCTGCTGCATTGGAAGCGAGCGATATTGGTGTCGTACCTCTTTCGCTGCTCGAGGTTGAAGCGGAAGCCGAAGCGGCAGAGGATGAAACGTCGTTTGCCATCGATAATGAACCGGTCGTTGAAGACGAGCCGGTAGCAACGGCTGATAAGACCGAGGCCGTTGTCGAGGCCGAAGAACAAGTTATTTCATCTGCGATTGCGGAAACGGCTGCGACTGTGCTGCCGAAAGGATTTTCGACAGCCAGCGAGCTTGTTGTGCCGGTTGAAGAAACACCACAGCAGAAGCTGACATGGTTTCAACGTCTTCGTGCCGGATTGGCGCGGACTTCTTCGCAACTGACCAGCCAGATCTCGGCGTTGTTCACCAAGCGCAAGCTGGACGAAGACACGCTGGACGAGCTGGAAGATTTGCTGATCCAGTCAGACCTTGGCGTCGAAACTGCGATGCGCATCACCGGTGCATTGTCGTCCGAGCGTTATGGCAAGGATGTCAGCGGCGAGGATGTGGCGCGCATTATGGCCGGTGAAATCACCAAGGTTTTGACCCCGGTCGCCAAGCCGCTGCAGCTTGATCTCAATCACAAACCACATGTCATTCTGGTGGTGGGTGTCAATGGTACCGGCAAAACCACGACCATTGGCAAGCTTGCGGCCAAACTGTCCGGTTCCGGGCTCAAGGTTATGCTGGCAGCAGGCGATACGTTCCGTGCCGCGGCGATTGAACAGTTAAAAATCTGGGCGGATCGTACCGGTTCTGAGTTCATCGGGACGAAGCTGGGCGCTGATGCTGCTGGCCTTGCCTATGACGCCTATGAGCAGGCGCGGGCCAAAAAAAGCGACGTTCTGATTATCGATACGGCCGGCCGTTTGCAGAACAAGACAGAGTTGATGGCCGAGCTTGAAAAGATCGTGCGTGTGCTTGGCAAGCTTGATCCAGACGCGCCGCACACTGTCTTGCAAACACTTGATGCAACGACAGGCCAGAACGCCATGAACCAGGTGGAGATTTTCCGCAACGTGGCGGGTGTGAATGGCCTGATTATGACAAAATTGGATGGCACGGCTCGCGGCGGTATCCTCGTTGCCATTGCTGCTAAGCACAAGCTGCCGGTTTATTTCATCGGCGTTGGCGAAGGCGTGGACGATCTGGAACCGTTTGAGGCAGAAGATTTCGCGAAGGCGATTGCGGGAGTTTGATGATGGACGTGGAAAGCAATCAGCGCGAAAGCGAAAATATGGTCAAGGAGACCAGTCCTCTGTTGAAGATGGTGCTGGAACTTGGCCCTTTGATGGTTTTCTTCTTTGCCAATTCGCGTGGTGACTGGCTGGCTGAAAAGTTTCCGGTGCTGACCGAATTCGGTGGCCCGATCTTCATCGCTACTGGCCTCTTCATGATTGCCACCGCCGCTTCGCTGATCGTGTCATGGATCATGACCCGCAAGCTGCCGATGATGCCACTGATCTCCGGCATCGTGGTGTTTGTGTTTGGCGCGCTGACATTGTGGCTGCAGAACGACACTTTCATCAAGATGAAGCCAACTATCGTCAACACACTGTTTGGCGTTATTTTGCTCGGCGGTCTGTTGTTCGGGCAGTCGTTGCTGGGGTACGTCTTCAATTCCGCTTTCAAACTGACTGACGAAGGCTGGCGCAAGCTAACCCTGCGCTGGGGCATTTTCTTCCTGTTTCTCGCGGTGTTGAATGAAGTCGTTTGGCGGAACTCCTCGACCGATTTCTGGGTCGCTTTCAAGGTCTGGGGCACCATGCCGGTCACCGTTTTGTTCACCATGGCACAGATGCCGCTGATCATGCGTCACTCAGTTGAACCGCTGGTGAAAGACGAAAAATGACCGTTGCGGATCTCTCTGTCAGCCGTAACTCATCGCTGAAATGGTTTGGCGTCGCCGCAGCACTTCTGCTGCTGCAGATAGTCATTCTTTATCTCATGGGCCGTATTCCGATCTGTGAGTGCGGTTACGTCAAGCTGTTCGAACCTGGCGTCAACACGCCGGGCAACTCGCAGCATCTTTCCGACTGGTACACGCCGTCGCATATCATTCACGGCTTCCTGTTCTTCGGTCTTGCATGGCTGCTGTTTCGCAAACAACCGATTGCTATGCGCCTGTCATTTGCGGTGCTGATCGAGGCAGCCTGGGAACTGCTTGAAAATTCCCCGCTGATTATCGACCGCTACCGCAGCGCCACCATGGCGCTCGGTTACTCCGGTGACAGTATTCTCAATTCGGCCATGGACACTGTTTTCATGGCGCTTGGTTTCTTCTTCGCCGCGCGCATGCCTGTATGGGTGACGGTGGCGGTGGCTGTTGTCTTTGAGCTGTTCACCGGGTGGCTGATCCGAGATAATCTGACGCTCAATGTCATCATGCTGCTGTGGCCGATCGATGCCATCAAGGAATGGCAGAACGCGATTTCCTAATCCGTGTAATAGTCGGCAATCGTTATGAAACAATACATAACTGATGTCACATCGTGCTGACTTCACATGGTTTCTTAACGGAAAGCATCTAGATTTCCATGCTCGCTGGACATCACGTATTGAACCGGATGCACGGCCATGCCGTGACGCCAGTGGCACCACGCATCGCATTTAACAAAAACTGTTTCTGATCAAGGCTTCGTCATCGTGCAGGATAATTTCGCCTATCTGCTTCCGTTTATCATGCTTACATTTGGCCTGGTATTTCTCGGCTTGCAGACCATGGGTTTCAAGCCTGCACGTTTCTGGGGCATTGGTTACATCTGTACGGCTCTGGGCTTTTCAAGCCCGATGTTTTTTGCCGATGATGCCTTTCTGGTGCATGCCCTGATTTCCAACATCCTGTTCTTTTCCGCGTTCTTTTTTTACGGCCATGCGTTGCTGGTGCAATTTGAGGCCAAGACGCTGCTTGGTTGGCGGATCGGATTTCTGGCAGCAGCCTATGCGGTTGTGGCGTATTTTATTGTCTTCCAGATCGATTTGCGCGCTGAACTTGCGATGAGTGATTTGATGTGCGCTGCCCTGCTTGCGCCGTGCATCCTGCTGGTCGCAAACAAAACCCGGCATGTAATGGACAAGGTGCTACTGGCGGCGACCTCGGCCGTGGTATTGGAAACTATTATCCGCGTGAGCGTGCTTCTGGTGACGACACCGGGCGGTTCGCCTCGTGACATTGATGCCTTTATGGCGTCGGACTATGCATTCCTGATGCAGATGACCGCCAGTATCTTCGGTTTCCTGATGGCGCTTGCCGTGCTGGCCAGTGTGGTTGCCAATGTTCTTTTGCAGCATCGCCATGCCGCTGATCATGATCCGCTGACCGGCCTGTTGAACCGACGTGGTTTTGATGACCGTTCTCCGGATTTCCGTGGGCAGGAGCAGCCGGAAGGCACCGTTTTGATGTGCGATATCGACCACTTCAAACATGTCAACGACCAGTTCGGACACGCGGCCGGTGATCGTGTCATCATCGGTTTTGCCGAATTGTTGAAGGAACGCCTGCCGCCACAAGCGCGTATCGCTCGCTTTGGTGGCGAGGAATTCGTGGTCTATCTGCCAGACACAACGGCGACGGAAATTGCTGTGCTTGCCAATATGTTGCGCGTCAGTTTTGCGACCCGCGAATGGACAGCTGTCGGTATTGATCGGCAGATTAGCGCAAGTTTCGGCATTTCATCAATTGCCAGAGGCGACCACTCCATTCACGACGCGATCGCCAGAGCCGACAGCTTTCTTTACAAAGCGAAATCGAATGGCCGCAATCAGGTGGTTCAGGAAGGCATGTCCGTGCTGACGACGCAGTCTGCGCCGCCGCTAAAGATCATTTCTATTCTTTGATTGGGCCTACGACGGTCAAACCGTGCTCAGCTTCCGGATACAGCCTTTTCAATGGCTGGCAGCAGACCCTTTTCCAGCGTTGCAGGATCGATAGGGCCAACCTTCTTGTAAACAATCGTGCCATTCTTATCGACAAGGTAGGTTTCCGGAATTCCGTAAACGCCCCAATCGATGGCCGCTTTGCCGTTGGGATCGACGCCGATTGCCTTGTAGGGATTACCCAGCTCGCCCAGGAAACGCAGCGCGTTGTCGTTCTTGTCCTTGTAGTTGATGCCAACCACATTGATGCGGCTATCTTTCGATAGTTCTTTCAGCATCGGATGTTCCTGGCGACAGGGCACACACCAAGACGCAAACACATTGACCAAGGTCAGCTGGCCGGAAATGGCGGCAGTGGTCAGGGCCGGGGTGGCTGATCCTTCAAGTGGCGGCATGGCAAGCGATGGAGCTTGCGTGCCGATGAGGGCCGATGGAATGGCACTGACATCAAGTCCGTTGACGTCCTGTTCGTAAAGCATCTTGGCTGCAATGGCTGCGAAACCTGCAAAAGCAACCAGTGGCAGCAAGGCAAAGAGGTAACGTGCCTTGCTTTTAGAGGCCTGTTTCGGGGCGCTGATGTCGTCGCTCATGCGGTTTCCCCGGTTTTTGGTTTGGCTGAGGCGCGGCGGCGAATGCCAGAGGCTTCCAGCTCTTTCAATTCCCGATTTCGTGCGCGGCCGTCCAGCATTACCCAGCCGATCAATGCGATCACGATCAAGCCGGTCAGGCCATAGGACAGGCCGATGTAAAAGGCGTGGCTCATGTTTTACGCCTCTCTGTTGGCCATACGCGCGGCAAGGCGGCGCTGGGCAGCAATACGTCGGCGCAGGATTTCATTGCGCATGGCGGCGATATGCAACGTGAAAAACAGCATGCTGAAACCTAATGCCATGATCAGTAGTGGCCAGAGGAACTCAGGGTCGATGGCCGGACCATCCATACGGATAACGCTGGCCGGTTGATGCAGCGTGTTCCACCATTCCACCGAGAACTTGATGATCGGAATGTTGACGAAACCGACCAGAATGAGCACCGCGCTGACGCGAGCGGCGCGCGAGGGATCATCCACGGCCTTGTTGAAAGCAATCAGGCCAAGATACATCAGAAACAGGATGAAAACCGAGGTCAGTCGTGCGTCCCACACCCACCATGTTCCCCACATGGGTTTGCCCCACAACGAACCGGTAATCAGCGCTATCAGCGTAAAGGCGGCACCGAGCGGTGCAGCTGCCTTGTGACTGACATCTGCCAGTGGATGGCGCCAGACCAGCGTGCCGATCGCTGAAGCTGCCATGACAGTATAACACATCATCGCCAGCCAGGCGGCAGGCACATGCACATACATGATGCGCACAGTATTGCCCTGCTGATAATCGCCATCCGTCGTGAAGGATAGGTAGAGGCCAACCGCGATGAGCAGAGCAGTGATAACGCTCATCCATGGCAGCAGGCGCGAGGCCAACGCCAGAAACCGGGTTGGGTTGGCGAGGTCGCTGAATTTGGTAATCGCAAGGCTCGTGTCGTTCATGCCGTCTTTCTACCTTGTGTCATGGCCACCTGCAATTGATCCCTGTCAATCGCTGCTGTTGCGCAGCGCCAAAGCCGCAAAGAAAGGCCCGATAACCGATGAAAATAGCGTGATCGCCATCAGGATCAGGAGCGGAGGCAGAAAAGGTGCGGGGTCCTGAACGGCTGCATAGGAGGCGCTGACGCCGAAAATCAGTACGGGGATGGCAAGCGGCAGCACGAGAATGGAGACTAGCAGTCCGCCGCGCGGCAGTGCCACAGCGACCGCTGCACCAACAGCACCGATGAAAGTCAAGGCCGGGGAGCCGACCAGCAGTGTTAGCATGACGGCACCAATGGCCACCTCGCTCATGTTCATGAAAAGGCCAAGCAGCGGCGAGGCGATGACGAGCGGCAGGCCGGTGGCCGTCCAGTGTGCCAGACACTTTACGAACACCGTCAGTACCAGCGGGTTTTCGTTCATCAGGATAAGATCGAGTGCACCGTCGTCTCTTTCGGCTTGAAACAACCGGTCGAGACCCAGTAGTGCCGCGAGCAGCGCACCAATCCAGACGATAGCAGGCCCGATGCGCGACAGAAGATTGAGATCAGGTCCCACGCCAAAAGGAATGACGGCAACCACAGTCATGAAAAACAGCACGCCGATCAGTGCGCCGCCACCTGCGCGAATGGACAGTTTCAGGTCACGGAAAAACAGCGCGATCATGGCTGAGCACTTTTCTCGAGCGTGGCGAAGGAAAAATCTGACGTCACCAAACGGTCTCCACGCCTGCAAAACCCGTCATCTGCAATTCCTTCGCGTTCTTTAGCCCCAATGGCTGATGTGTAGCGGCAATTACGATGCCACCCTTTTGCAGATGCGCCTCAACCAGGCCGGTGAACATTTTATCGGCATTGGCATCAAGAGCGGCTGTTGGTTCATCCAGTATCCAGATTGGGCGCCATGCGACAAGCAGTTTGGCCATGGCGAATCGTCGCTGTTGGCCAGCGGACAGATAACCGAATGGTAGGTGCGTGATACCTGAAAGACCGACAGCGTCTGCGGCGTCTTCCACGCTGATGGAGCAGCCGCCAGTAAAGTCGCCGAGAAACTCTTTCCAGAATTGCAGATTTTCCGAAACAGTGAGTTCGGTTTTCATGGCGTTGCGGTGGCCGAGATAATGGCTGGCTTCGGCGGCGCGTGTGCCCGGCTCCACTCCTTCGCCGGCTATCTTTACGGTGCCGGTTTCCGGGTGCAGAAGGCCCGCAAGAACACGGAGCAAGGTGGATTTTCCCGACCCGTTGCGGCCAGTCAGAAGCAATGCTTCGCCATCAGTTAACATGAGGGAAACATTCATGAATATGAAATCTTCGCCTCTTTTGACCGATAGGTGCTCCGCCGTCAGCAACATTGCTTCGCCTCATGTAAGATTTTGATCATTTCGAAAAAAAAATCGATTTGAATCGTCTTCTGATCTGGAACCTGTCTTAGAAATTATCTATATGAGTTTCAACCACGCCAGCGGTCGGCGTGATCATCATCTTCCGCCGGACCTGAGAATTGCAATTGCAAATTTCACGTGCGGACAGCGGAAATGGCCGTACCCGCATCCTGATGTGCATGGTTAAGTGCATAGGTGTCTGCACGCGTGTGTTGGCTATCAGAGAGCGGGGTTTATCCGTGACAAAATCTCTTGACAGTTTCCAATGTCGTTCCGTTCTTACCGTCGATGGTAAGGACTATATTTATTACAGCCTGCCCAAAGCTGAAGCCAATGGCTTGAAGGGCGTTTCCAAGCTGCCTTATTCCATGAAGGTTCTTCTGGAGAATCTGCTGCGTTTCGAAGATGGTCGCTCGGTCACCAAGGCCGATATCGAAGCCGTGGCTGCATGGCTCGACAATAAGGGCGTCAAGGAAGCAGAAATTGCTTACCGCCCGGCACGCGTGCTGATGCAGGACTTTACCGGTGTTCCAGCCGTGGTTGACCTTGCTGCAATGCGCGATGGTTTGAAGGCTCTGGGTGGTGATCCTGAAAAGATCAACCCGCTGGTTCCTGTCGACCTGGTTATAGATCACTCTGTTATTGTTGATGAATTCGGTACGCCGCAGGCTTTCGCCCGCAACGTGGATCTGGAATACCAACGTAACGGTGAGCGTTACCGCTTCCTCAAGTGGGGCCAGCAGGCGTTCAAGAACTTCCGTGTTGTTCCTCCGGGCACCGGCATCTGTCACCAGGTGAACCTTGAATATCTCGGTCAGACAGTCTGGACGAAGGAAGAAGACGGCGAGACCATTGCCTATCCTGATACCTGCGTTGGTACCGACAGCCACACGACCATGATTAATGGTCTGGGTGTTCTGGGTTGGGGCGTCGGTGGCATTGAAGCTGAAGCTGCAATGCTCGGTCAGCCAGTATCCATGCTCTTGCCTGAAGTTATCGGCTTCAAGCTGACCGGCAAGGTAAAGGAAGGTGTGACAGCCACCGACCTCGTGCTGACCGTTGTGCAGATGCTGCGCAAAAAGGGTGTTGTTTCCAAGTTCGTTGAGTTCTTCGGCCCCGGCCTTGACTCGATGACACTGGCAGACCGTGCGACGATTGGTAACATGGGTCCCGAGTATGGCGCGACCTGTGGTTTCTTCCCGGTCGACTCCGAAACGGTCAACTATCTCAACATGTCCGGTCGTACCAAGGATCGTATTGCACTGGTTGAAGCCTATTCCAAGGTGCAGGGCATGTGGCGTGACAATAACGGTTCGCAGCTTGTCTTCACCGACACACTGGAACTGGACCTTGGCGACGTTGTGCCATCGATGGCCGGTCCGAAGCGCCCGGAAGGTCGTCTGCCACTAGAAACCATTGCGCCGAACTTCGCGACGGCTCTGGAAAACGACTACAAGAAATCCGGCCAGATCGACACCCGTTATGCGGTTGAAGGCACGGATTTCGATCTGGGTCATGGTGATGTGGCCATCGCCGCCATCACATCCTGCACCAACACATCCAACCCCTCGGTCCTGATCGCTGCCGGCCTTCTGGCTCGCAACGCCGTTGCCAAGGGCCTGAAGTCCAAGCCATGGGTCAAGACATCCCTGGCACCGGGATCGCAGGTGGTGGGTGAATATCTCGCCAAGTCCGGCTTGCAGAAGGAACTGGATGCGCTCGGCTTCAACCTGGTTGGTTTTGGTTGCACGACCTGCATCGGTAACTCCGGCCCGTTGCCAGCGCCGATTTCCAAGACCATCAACGACAAGGGTCTGATTACCGCTGGCGTTCTCTCGGGCAACCGTAACTTCGAAGGCCGTATTTCTCCTGACGTGCAGGCCAACTACCTGGCTTCGCCGCCACTGGTTGTCGCTTACGCGCTGGCCGGCACGGTTCAGAAGGACCTGACCAAGGAGCCACTTGGCGAAGATCAGGACGGTAAGCCGGTTTACCTCAAAGATATCTGGCCAACCTCGGCAGAGGTGCAGCAGTTCATCCATAAATATGTGACCAGAGAACTGTACGAAACCAAATATGCTGACGTGTTCAAGGGTGACGAAAACTGGCAGTCGGTTCAGGTTCCTGAAGGTCAAACCTACGCCTGGGACGACAAGTCCACCTATGTTCAGAACCCGCCATATTTCGTTGGCATGGGGAAAAAGGGCACGGGTGTCAAAAACATCAAGGGCGCTCGCGTTCTTGGTCTCTTCGGCGACAAGATCACTACCGACCATATTTCTCCAGCCGGTTCGATCAAGGCCGCTTCGCCAGCCGGCGCTTACCTGACTGAAAATGGCGTCGGTGTTGCCGACTTCAACCAGTACGGCACGCGCCGTGGCAACCATGAAGTGATGATGCGCGGTACGTTTGCCAACATCCGTATTCGCAACCACATGCTCGGACCGAACGGCAAGGAAGGTGGTTACACCATCCACTATCCATCCAAGGAAGAGATGTCGATTTACGATGCGGCCATGATGTACAAGGATGAAGGCGTTCCGCTGGTTATCTTTGCAGGCGTCGAATACGGCAACGGTTCGTCCCGTGACTGGGCCGCCAAGGGTACCAACCTTCTTGGTGTCAAGGCTGTGATTGCGCAGTCGTTCGAGCGTATTCACCGCTCCAATCTGGTTGGAATGGGCGTTGTTCCATTCACCTTCCAGGAAGGCACCACATGGGCAAGCCTTGGCCTCAAGGGCGATGAAATCGTCGAGATCGATGGTCTCGAAGGCGATATCAAGCCACGTGAAACCAAGATCGCCAAGATCACTTACGGCGACGGCACGGTGAAGGAAATTCCTCTTCTTTGCCGCATCGATACGCTGGATGAAGTCACTTACATGGACAATGGTGGCATTCTCCAGACCGTTCTTCGCGATCTGGCTGCCTGATAATACTCAGTGCAACAAGAAACGCCGGGAGAAATCCCGGCGTTTTGCGTATTGGGCAATTGTCAAATGTGGTTTGCTCACTTACAAATTTTGACAAGCATGAAATGTGATCGACCCTCACCCCTTCGTGACTTCCCTTTGAACGTGTTTCGCGCTTATTTTCCAGCAACGCCCGATAGGTTTTATAGCAGATGAACATCCGGACGTTTGTGCGGATGAAAGGCCCAAGATCGCAATGCTTCTGAAATATGGTTTCCCCCTTCTTCTTATCAGTGTCGCAACCGCCAGTCCTGTTCTTGCACAAACATCGCCAGACCAGCCGAAGGGTGTGGTAGAACTATTTACCTCGCAAGGTTGCGCTTCCTGTCCGCCAGCTGATGCGGCGTTGCAGAAGATGATCGAGAAGGGTGACGTCATCGGCCTGTCATTCCACGTCGATTACTGGAACTATCTCGGCTGGAATGATTCCCTCAGCTCCAAAGAAAATACCGAACGTCAGTATGGTTATGCCCGTGCGCTTGGCCGTAACGGCGTTTATACGCCACAAGCCGTTCTGAACGGTCGCGACCATGCAAAGGGTGCCGATAGCAAGGCGATTTACAGCAAGCTTGAGGAATTTTCCTCGAGCGGCAAGGGACTGGTTGTTCCTGTCCAGTCCAGTCTGGTCAATGACGAGATCGAGATTAATATCGGCGCCGGCCAAGGCAAAGCGGATATCGTCGTCGCTTATTTTAACCAGCAGCAAATGGTTGATGTGACGCGCGGAGAAAACAAGGGCCGTAAGATTTCCTACTGGCACAGTGTTTATGACGTGCAGACAGTTGGGATGTGGAACGGCGAGGCAATGAAGGTCAATCTGCCTGCCAGCGTTCTTGGAAAAGCCAAGAAGGGCGGCTGTGCCGTGCTGCTGCAAACTGCCAATGAAACGGGTGATCCCTCAGCGATTATCGGTGCCAGCATTCTGATGAACGAGGCGAAATAGTCTTATCCGGTCCGGGCATTGGGGGCTGGGGGTAAAGGGTCAATGCACCGAACCGGGTCATTTGGTGCCTAGACATCAATTGACAGGCTTTACACTGACACCCAATTTAGGCAGTGATTTGACCGAAATGCGGCGATTCTAATTTCACTGTTTCACGTCGTAACACGCGCTTTTGTGTCGTTTTACTTGCAATTTTCTCAGGCTGGGGCAACACTGTCACCAACCTGTTATGATTTGCAGTGAGGCGCGCATGACCGATCAGCCGGATTTGTCGCAGGGCGGTAATTCGACGCGAGACGGTTCGACCGTCGTTGATCTTCGTGAATATCAAAGAAACAAGGATCCCTTGCCGGTGACCTTTCACCGTCGGGAACTCGACGCCATTTTGTGGATTTATGGCCGCATGGTGGGCGAGGGCGAATGGCGTGACTACGCTATCGACCACTTGAAGGACCGAGCGGTGTTTTCGGTTTTTAAACGATCAGGTGAGATGCCGCTTTACCGCATTGAAAAGAACCCCAAGCTGGCGGCCAAGCAGGGTGCTTACAGCGTTATCAACGTTAATGGCACGATCTTGAAGCGTGGACATGAGTTGCGGCAAGTGCTGAAGGTTTTCGACAAGACCCTGAAGCTGGTCGAATAGCTGACTGCAACCCAATCGTACGTTAGCCACAGGCTTTGTCCGTGGCTTTTGCTTTCGTGTTTCCTGATCTGCCGTTTTGTCGGATTGTCGCTGCGAGAGCGCTGCTACGTTGAGTGTCGGCACTCGCTGTTCCTGCGTGCTATAAATCTCATGCAACAAAAAAGGCGGCTCGAAAGCCGCCTTCTTCATGTGGGTTTCAACCCTTCTTAGTCGTTGCGGTTACCGAGGAACTGCAACAGGAAGGTGAAGAGGTTGATGAAGTCGAGATAGAGGGTCAGCGCACCCATGATGGCCTTGCGACCAGCAACGGCAACGTCATCACCATCGAAATACATTTCCTTGATCTTCTGGGTGTCATAGGCGGTCAAACCAGCAAAGATCAGAACACCGATGGCCGAGATAGCAAAGCCCATAGCCGAAGACTGTAGGAAGATGTTGACGATCGACGCGATGATCAGACCGAACAGACCCATGATAAGGAAAGAGCCCATACCGGACAGGCTCTTTTTCGTGGTGTAACCGTACAGCGACAGCGCACCGAACGAAGCGGCGGTGACGAAGAACGTCTGAACAATGCTCTGGCCAGTGTAGACCACGAAGATCGACGACAGGGACAGACCCATCATTGCAGCATATACCCAGAAGGTGGTCTGCGCAGCGGCGACGCTCATCTTATGAACGCGGAAGCTGAGGAAGAACACCATGCCGAGCGGAGCAAGCATCACAACCCAACGCAGCGGCGAACCGTAAAGAGCCGCGCCAAGAGCCGTCAACAGTGTTCCGTTGCCAAGCTCTGCAACAGCAGCTGATGGATCTGTTGTAGTTGCCATCGAAAATGTGAAGTAAGCAGCGATACCGGTGATCGCGAGGCCCACGGCCATA
Source organism: Agrobacterium sp. AGB01 (assembly GCF_014851585.1). Lineage (GTDB taxonomy): Bacteria > Pseudomonadota > Alphaproteobacteria > Rhizobiales > Rhizobiaceae > Agrobacterium. The sequence goes on along the minus strand of NZ_JACVAB010000006.1, from coordinate 137,447 downwards.
AGGTTATAAACCTTAACCATGTAGCTACGCAGACCTTCATCGATCATCGCATCCGTCTGGCCGCGGGTCTGCGCCATTCGGTTTTGGTAATTGTTGAAATCAGCCATTTGTTCCTCTTTCAAGCTCCGGAATTATTCACGGTGTCGGGATAAATCCCAGGCGCCGCTGCGGAGCTTCAGCAAGCCTGTCCAAAATATGATGGGAGAATGTGTTTGATACAAGACCTTTTGTATCCAAAAACACCAAATACGGGAAAATCGCGATCAATTTATCGAAGATTACCAAGAATTAATCGTTAAAGTTATGGCCCCAGAACGGGTAAGCGCAACCGATGCGGTAATGGCCTTTGCTGCAGCGCACTGAGCACTTGCTGTTCCATCACGCGCACGGCCCGTTTTTGCTACTTATTCTCCAATCTGCCGCAGCACCGGCGCTGCCTTTTGACCAAGGATGCGCCAAGTGCCGAGCAACCCGATACCCACCGTCATGACCAGCGCCACAACAACGGTTCCAACCGCCACATCGGTGAGAAATGCCGATGGCAATTTCATGATGCGGGCAATGACGAACCATGCGGACACGCCGCCGGCTGCCAGTGCAAAGACCGCTGTTGCCAGGCCGAGGATCATATACTCATAGGAGAACGCTTTGATGAGCGTGATGCGTGTTGCGCCAAGGGTTTTCAGAATGACTGCGTCATGAGTGCGAGCACGGTTTCCGGCCGCCAGCGCGCCTGCCAGTACCAAAACAGACGCGATCAGGGCTACGGCTGCTGCCGCGCGGATGGCGGTTGCCAGTTGGCCGACCAGCCTGTCGACCACTTCCAGCGCGTCCTTTACCCGGACGCTTGTAATGGTCGGATAGGCATTTGTGACCGCACGCAGGATTTGTCCTTCATCGGCAGGTGTCGCTTCGGGATCGGCAAGAGTGGCAAGCCAGGCATGGGGCGCGCCCCGGAATGTATTGGGGGAAAATACCATCACGAAGTTGATCGACAGCGATTCCCACTCGACATTGCGCAGGTTTGCAATCTTTGCAGTGATGCTGCGGCCGAGCACGTTGACGGTAACAGTGTCACCAATCTTCAGGCCGAGTTCGCCAGCCTCCTCTGCGGCAAAGGAAACCAGCGGTTCGCCAGTATAATCGGCGGCCCACCAGCTGCCCTCTGTGAGCTTGGTATTTTCGGGCATGTCGCCAGCGTAGGTTATGCCACGATCTCCGCGCAGCACCCAGCGCCCGGATGGTGGAACGTCAATCTTGGTAACATCCTGGCCGTTCAGCGCAAGAATGCGACCGCGCAACATTGGCACTTCATTGATGGTGCCATTTGGTGCATTCTGCTTGACGACATTGCGGAAACCTTCCAGGTCGCTGCCCTGAATATCCACGAAGAAGAAATTCGGGGCACGTTCCGGCAGGGTAGACGTCAGTTCGCGACGCAGATTGCCATCAATCAGCGACAGGGTAACCAGCAAAGTCAGACCAAGGCCAAGTGACAGAACCACGGATGGTGTCAATGCGCCTGGGCGATGGATGTTGCCGATCGCAAGCCGCATCGCAGTCGAGTTGACGTGTGGGCTTTTGCGAGCAATCAGCCGTACAAGGCTGGCAACCAGGCGCAACACGACGAAGGCAAAAGCGACAGCGGCGAGAAAGACCGAAGCGATGAAACGGTCTTCGGCGGTCAATACGGCAAGCCCTGCCAACAACGCCAGCAACAGGCCGGTCGCCAACAGATACGGCCATGACGGCCAGCGGCCTTCATCGAAGCCCTGTTCGCGGAACAGTGCAGTGGCGGGAACCTCTTTCGCTCGACCAAGCGGCAGGATGGTAAAGGCAAGTGTTGTGATCAGACCAAAAACCGCAGCGATTAGAAGGGCCGATGGATAAAGGGTGATTTCTTTCGGTACCGGCAACACACCTGCCAGGAACTGCATGGCAATCAGCGGTACGATGGCGCCGACCACAAGTCCGATCAGTATGCCAATCAGCGCGATAAACAATATCTGGAACAGATAGGTCATTGTCACGATGATGGCCGGTGCACCCAGGCATTTGAACGAGGCAATAGTGGTGCGTTTGGCATCCAGAAATGCCCGCACGGCATTTGCAACGCCAACACCGCCGACGATAAGCGCGGTCAGACCGACAAGTGTCAGGAACTGCGAGAAACGATTGACATTTTCAGTCAGGGACGGTGCGGCGCGGTCACTGGTGCGGATCGACCAGCCAGCATCGGGATAGGCCTTGTTGGTGTCAGCGGTGATCGATGCGCGTTTGAGCGGATCTGCGAGCCTGATCTTGTAGGCATGTTCAACTAGGCTGCCTGTCTGGATCAGCCCGGATGCTACCAGAGCGTCACGACTGACCAGTAGACGTGGTGCAAAACCAAAACCATCCGAGAGCGCATCGGGTTCATTGACGATCGAGCCGGTAAGCTTCAGCCGCGCGGAACCGAGCAATATCTCATCGCCGAGTTTTACACCCAGTCGTTCAAACAAAAGCGGTGCGGCCAACGCACCGTAGCTGTTCTGATCCTTTGCGAGCAGCTCATCCAGTGGGCGGTTCGGTTCCGCTTCAAAGGTGCCGTAAAGCGGGTAAGCGCCATCAACGGCCTTTACTTCGGCCAGTGTCTGCTCGGAGCCTGAGGGCGCGCGTGCCATGGACCGCAGGCCAGTCGACACGGCAATATCACCCAGCCCTTCAAGATAACTGCGTTCTTCAGGGGTTGCTTCGCGGTTGCGCAGTTCAAAACGCACATCGCCTGCGAGAATAGCCTGGCCTTCAGACGCTATAGAACTGGTGACGGCCCGCGACACCGAATTGACGGCGGCAATGGTGGCTGTTCCGAGCGCTATACAGGCGAGAAAAATATAAAAACCGCGAAAGCCGCCGCGAATTTCGCGTCTGGCCAAACGAAATGCGGTGCGGATTTGAAAGGACGACGGCATCATGCGGATGCTGCCTCCTTTATCTCGGTCGTGCTGGCCGAATCTTCGACAATCTCGCCGGACCGTACCCTGATCTGGCGTGAGCAGCGGGCCGCCAGAGCGGGATCATGGGTCACAAGGATCATCGTCATGCGACGCTCGGCCTGTTTGGAAAACAGCAGGTCGGCAATTTGTCGCCCGGTTTCGGTGTCCAGATTACCAGTCGGCTCATCGGCGATCAGCACGGCGGGTGACGGTGCAAGCGCACGGGCAATTGCAACACGCTGCTGTTCACCGCCGGAAAGCTGGCCGGGATAATGGGAAAGACGCTCACCCAGACCAACTGCCTGCAATTCCTTTCGGGCAATATCAAACGCGTTTTTCACATTGGCGAGTTCCAGCGGCACAGCCACATTTTCAAGCGCCGTCATGTTGGCGATCAGGTGAAACGATTGGAAGACGATACCGATATTCTTGCCGCGAAAATCGGCGAGCGCGTCCTCGTTCAAATTGTGCAGCGCCTTGTCAGCGATGTGAATTTCGCCGCTATCCAGCCTTTCGAGACCTGCCAGCACCATCAGCAATGTCGATTTGCCGGAGCCGGAGGGACCAACGATGCCGACCGCCTCACCTTCACCAATTTTAAGGTCAATTTTTTTCAGGACGTGAACGGAAGCAGCGGCGTTTCCAAGTGTCAGGTCAGCCTTGTTCAGCTCGATAATGGTTTTCGTCACAGAATAGGTTCCTATATAACAGGAGATAAGGCGATTTTTCGCGATGTTCTGAAACAACTTAGGAGAGGTACGATGGGATTTAAAGCCGCCGCGTTTCACTTCATCGTCATTTGTGCAGTCTCGATTTTCGCCTCTGGCGCGAATGCGCAGGACCGGACCTTGCAGTTGGTCGGGCTGGGTGACAGCCTGATGGCCGGTTATCAACTACCACCGACCGACAGTTTTACTGCCAAACTGGAAGAGGCTTTGAAGGCGAAAGGTGTCAACGTCATCGTAACCAATGCCGGTGTCTCCGGCGACACCAGTGCTGGCGGTCTGGCACGTGCCGAATGGTCTGTTCCTGATGGCACTGACGGTGTGATTGTCGAACTTGGTGCCAATGACGCACTGCGGGGTATCTCGCCGGACGAGACCGAAAAAAACCTCGACGCCATCATCTCAGGTTTCAAGAAACGCAACATTCCGGTTCTGCTGGTCGGTATCATGGCGCCACCCAACATGGGTGACGACTATGCAGCGCGGTTCAACCCGATTTACAAGCGTCTGGCCGATAAATACGACCTGGTCCTGTATCCGTTTTTCCTGGAAGGTGTGGTGCTGGATGCATCCCTGAAACTGGAGGATGGCATGCACCCCAATACGGAGGGTGTGGACGTGATGGTCAAAAACGCCCTGCCTGTGGTGGAAGAGTTCATCAAGACAATTGGTGGGCAATAAAAATAAGCGCTTGCGTGCGAAGGCATTGCATGATTCGCTGCTGATATCTGCAAGAGATTCGGGGAGCTCGCCATGCCGAGACTATTTACCGCTCTCGAAATTCCACGCAACGCGGCGTTAAGCCTTTCTTTGTTGCGTGGTGGTCTGCCGGGTGCCCGGTGGATTGATGTGGAGAATTATCACATAACCCTGCGCTTTATCGGCGATATAGACGGACGTACTGCCGATGAGGTGGTTGATCGTCTCGACCGGATAAATCGGCCGGAATTTCAGCTCAATCTGAGCGGTATAGGCTCCTTTGGTTCAAAGAAGCCACATTCACTATGGGCCGGTGTTTCACCCTCGCCCGAGATGAGTGCGCTTCAGGGGGAAATTGAACGCATCTGCCAGCGGATCGGCCTGCCGCCTGATCCGCGCAAATTCATGCCACATGTAACTTTGGCACGGTTGCGCAATTCCCGGCTGGACGATGTAGTGCATTATCTTTCGGGGCGGGGCGATTTCAGAACGGTTGACTTCACGGTCGGGCGCTTCGTGCTGATGTCGTCAAAGGAATCGGTCGGCGGCGGTCCTTACATCGTTGAGGAAGCGTTCCCGCTCTACGAGACGTCACCCTCGGCGTCGATCTTCTCCAGTAGGGACCTGCAGCCGGCAAAGAGCATGTTGTAGACGCTCAGAAAACCGTCTTCGCCGCCATAATAGGGGTCCGGCACGTTATCATTTGTGCCACTCACATATTGGCTGAACAGATGTACCCTGTGCCGCAAGCTTTGCGGACAGGATTGTAGAACACGGCTGAGGTTGTCGTCATCCATACACAGGATGAGATCGAAGTGCTCAAAGTCATCCCTTTTTATGTGCCGGGCACGCTGGCCGGAAATATCAATGCCGTGCTGGGCCGCAATCGCCACCGAACGTGGATCGGGCGCGTTTCCCGCGTGCCAGCCACCGGTGCCGGCGGAATCCACATGGAACCGCTCTTGCTGTTGCGCTGTTTCAGTGATGTGTGTGAAAATGCCTTCAGCCAGTGGCGAACGGCATATATTGCCCATGCAGACGAACAGTATCGAGACTGGTTTCATGCTGTGATCCATAAACTGAGCAACTTCAATTTGGGAGGTCTATGCCATGAAATACGACAGGCTGGAGACGGCTGCAATTGAGCAGGAACTGAAAAAACTGGGCGGTGGCTGGGTGATGCGTCCAGATGGTCTGGCAATAACAAGAACATTCAAGTTCGCGAACTTCTCGGAAGCATTTGGCTTTATGGCGCAAATCGCCCTATCGGCGGAAAAGCTCAACCATCACCCCGAATTGCGCAATGTCTATTCCCGGGTGGAGGTGGTGTTGACGACTCATGATTCACAGGGTGTCAGCGAAAGGGATTTCCAGCTTGCTGCTTGCATCAATAAGGCAGCGGCGGGACGAGGCAATTGAACAGCGCTGAAAAACCACCATATTGGCTGGTAGACGGAGGTTGCTGAGACAATGGACGATATCAAGATCGGTGAAATCTTGTTGCCGGGCGATCCTGATACCCAGGAGAAACGCGAGAAAGAGGTTCGGTCGAAGTTCTGGCCGAAGATGCGTCGTGCCATAAAACGCGTGCCTTTTGCCCGTGATGCCGCGGCCGCTTATTACTGTGCGATGGATCCGACGACGCCGATGCGTGCCAAGGGTATTCTCCTTGCAGCGCTCGGATATTTCATCATGCCGGTCGACGTGATACCGGACATGTTTGCGGTGATTGGATTTACCGACGATATTGCTGTTTTGACAGCGGCGCTGGCGATGATCCGCGCCAATATCAAAATGGAACATTATGATGCTGCCGATGCCATGTTAGAGCGTCAGGAAGAAGAATGAGAACTTAACTTGCTCGCTGCCTTGCTGCGCGGGAAAAGAACAAATTCTCGCCTTAAACTTTGTGTCAATGCTGTAGGCAGAGACAGCATCCGACACCAAATTTCCCCTTATGGCTCACGATGTCTCCCAAAAGTGGGAACCGGTTTTGGGACAGAGACATGCGTGAATACGGCGCGTAAAACGTGTTGCATCACTGTGAAGAAGCAAGGTGCCTCAACGTCGCGGAATTGTAACAGGGCGATACATTTTCGTTATTTTATCGTTCTTGTTGACGGTTTGGTAACCCATGTTAAGCCAAACTAAAAATGAGAATAACTTCATGCGCCCGGCAGAGCCGTTCCGGGCATTTGGTGACAGTAAACCCGGCAGGAAATCAATGTTTGTAAGAAGTGTAGCAACCGCAGTGGCAATCCTGATGACAGGCGCTAGCCTGGCCTATGCACAGTCGCCCACGCGCATCCAGCAGTTCAACGCATGGGGTGCTTATTCGTACAAATCCGGTAACAGTACCGTGTGTTATGTGTTGTCCATTCCGACAACCAAAGAGCCAGCAAATGTAGACCACGGTGATATCTTCTTCATCGTATCGCAGCGTCCGGGCCAGAACATCTCCTATGAGCCGCAGGCCATGGTTGGCTATGCGTTGCGCGAAGGTTCCAAGGTCAATGTAACGATCGACAACAAGAACTTCGTGATGTTCACAAAGGACAAGGCTGCTTGGGTTGAAAATGCAGCTGAAGAGCCAGCACTGGTTGCCGCGATGAAGGGTGGCAAGAGCATGACCGTAAAGGCTACATCTGGCCGCGGAACTGCAACGTCCTACTCCTACTCACTATCGGGCATTTCTGCTGCCCTTAAGCAGATCGAAACCTGCAAGTAAGTCTTTTGCAGTGTATGTTTTTGAATGGCCGGTCACTGACCGGCCATTTGCGTTGAGGCGGGAATAATGCTAAAGGCGCGGCAACAAACCGCAAGCGGGCGCATTTTTGCTGCCTGCCGCTGATTTTCATGACATGCAGACGATGTTCCGGCCTTTTGAAGCGGCCGCTTTCGATGCTGTATTCGATGATGGGATATTGCGATGTCCGTAATGGAAACCGCTGGCCTGGCTATTAAGAAGCCTATTGTTGCCAATAACGATCTGATGTCTGGCAAGCCCAGCCTGATCGGGCTTACCCGTGAAGACATGGCCGAAGCGCTGGTCGATGCCGGCGTGCCGCAAAAGCAGGTCAAGATGCGCGTCAGCCAGTTGTGGAACTGGCTTTATGTGCGCGGTGTCTCTGATTTTGACAACATGACCAATGTTGCCAAGGATCTGCGTGAGACGCTAAAGGCCAAATTCACCATCGCCCGCCCGGAGATCGTTGAAGAGCAGATTTCCAATGATGGTACGCGCAAGTGGCTGATGCGTTTTCCGCCACGCGGTGCAGGCCGTCCGGTCGAGATCGAAACCGTTTATATTCCCGAAGAGGGACGCGGCACGCTGTGCATTTCCAGCCAGGTTGGCTGCTCGCTGACCTGTTCGTTCTGTCACACCGGTACGCAGCGTCTGGTGCGTAACCTGACGGCGGAAGAAATTCTCTCGCAATTGTTATTGGCGCGTGACCGGCTTGGTGACTTCCCAGATGGCTCGACGCCGGTTGGCGCCTATGTGCCAAGCGAAGGTCGCAAGGTGTCCAACATCGTGATGATGGGCATGGGCGAGCCGCTATATAATTTCGAACATGTGAAGACAGCACTGCTGATCGCGACCGATGGAGACGGCCTGTCGCTTTCCAAGCGTCGTGTTACGTTGTCGACTTCAGGCGTTGTGCCGGAGATTTTCCGCACTGGTGATGAAATTGGCGTGATGTTGGCGATCTCGCTTCATGCGGTACGCGACGAATTGCGCGACATGCTGGTGCCGATCAACAAGAAGTATCCGCTGAAAGAATTGATCGAGGCCTGCCGAAAATATCCCGGCCTGTCCAATGCGCGCCGCATCACTTTTGAATATGTGATGCTGAAGGACGTCAACGACAGTCTGGAAGACGCAAAGATGCTGGTCCAGCTTCTCAAGGGCGTTCCAGCCAAGATCAACCTCATTCCGTTCAACCCGTGGCCGGGCACCAACTACCAATGTTCGGATTGGGCGCAGATCGAGAAATTTGCCGATTTCATCAATCAGGCAGGTTATGCATCGCCGATCCGTACACCACGCGGTCGTGACATTCTTGCTGCCTGTGGGCAGCTGAAGTCGGAGTCTGAGCGCATGCGCAAGACCGAGCGTCTGGCTTTTGAAGCCATGATGATTGCCAACCACGGAGCAGACGATTGATCGTTTGATACGCCGTCTCTCATGTCTTGAGACGGCGTCCCTCTGTTTTATGCCGTCGTCTAGTCCCAACCCGCAGTGCCTTTCAGTGTGGCCGTCGTGAAGTCAATATAGCCATAGGAATAAGCCTTTTCTGGCCGTTCTCTGATTGATTTCAAATCATCGCTTTCCTAAGAAGATATCCGAAACAAAAAACTCGGAGGATCATCCATGCGTTCACTCATTCTGGCACTTGCGGCAGCAACCGCACTTGTCCTGCCTGCCAAGGCTGAAACCGTTACCGTCGCCGTTACTGCAATTGTTGAGCATCCTGCTCTCGATGCAGCCCGTGATGGTGTTAAGGAAGCGCTGGCCGAGGCTGGTTACAAGGAGGGCGAAAACCTCAAATTTGTCTATGAGTCCGCGCAGGGTAACCCGGCAACTGCCGCACAGATCGCCCGCCAGTTCGTAGGCGACGCGCCAAACGTCATCGTTCCGATCTCCACACCATCCGCACAGGCTGTTGTTGCTGCCACCCGCGATATTCCAGTTGTTTTCACTGCGGTTTCCGATCCGGTTGGCGCGCAGCTAATCAAGGAAATGGAAAAGCCAGGTCGTAACGTTACAGGCCTTTCCGATGCGCTTCCGGTCAACGAACATCTGGCGCTGATCAAGGAAATCTCTCCTGAGGCCAAGACTGTCGGCTACATATACAATTCCGCAGAAGCCAACTCGGTTTCCACGCTGGAGTTGCTGAAGGCTGAAGCTGAAAAGGCTGGTTTAAAGGTCGTTGAATCCGTCGCAACCAAGTCTGCTGAAGTGCAGGGCGCTGCCCGCTCGCTGGTTGGCAAGGCTGACGTGATCTACGTTCCAACCGACAACACAATTGTATCGGCCTTCGAAGCTGCTGCTGGTGTTGCCGCTGAAGCGAAAATCCCACTGTTTGCTGCTGATACAGATTCCGTTGCCCGTGGTGCAGTTGCGGCACTCGGCTTCAACTATTTCGACGTTGGCAAACAGACCGGTGCTGTTGTCGTGCGTATCCTCAAAGGTGAAAAGCCTGGTGATATCGCTGCAACTGTTGCTGTTGGTACCGATCTCGTGATCAACAAGACCGTTGCGGAAAAGGTTGGTGTGACGTTCCCGGAAAGCGTTGTGAAGCGCGCCACCAAGGTTATCGAATAAGCAGGATAGGGCTGCCTTAGGGCATCCTCGTTTTGTCTTGAGAAAACTGCCGCACGATCTTCGTCATGCCCGGGCGTGTCCCGGGCATCGTCAAAGGTAGATGTGATCCAATCCTCTAGGCAGGATTGCGACGACGGGATCAGCGAGCAGCTTTCATGGCAGTTTAGGAACTGCAGTAAATGCGCCCAGTGTGAGCATTGGGCGATAAACCAAGGATTTTTCTTGTGAGTCAAATCGCCTTCTGGGGTGCTGTAGAAATGGGGCTGGTTTTCGCCTTTGTTGCTATTGGCGTTTACCTCGCATTCCGTGTGCTGGATTTCCCGGATCTGACCGTAGACGGTTCTTTTCCGCTTGGTGCAGCCGTTGCTGCGGTTCTGATCATCGCAGGTCTGAACCCTTGGCTCGCTTCCGCCTGTGCGATGGCGGCCGGTGCCGTTGCCGGTGTTGTGACCGCAACGCTGAATGTCCGCTTCAAGATCCTCAATCTACTCGCGTCAATTCTGACGATGATTGCGCTGTTTTCTGTGAACCTGCGTGTCATGGGCAAACCGAATGTGGCGCTGCTCAATCAGGAAACGATGATCGAACCATTTTATGGTCTTGGTCTGTCTGAATATCTGGTGCGTCCGTTGTTCGTTGGAGCCTTGGTGCTAATCGCTGTGATCGTAGTTTGGCGTTTCCTTGAGAGCGATGCTGGCCTTGCCATGCGTGCAACCGGTGCCAACGCCCGCATGGCGCGTGCGCAGGGTGTGAAGACCGGCAACCAGATTTATCTCGGTATGGCAATTTCCAACGCACTTGTGGCGCTTGGTGGCGCATTGTTTGCCCAGACCAATGGTTTTGCCGATGTGACCTCCGGTGTCGGCACCATTGTTGTGGGACTTGCTGCCGTTATCATCGGTGAAACGCTGTTTGGGGCTCGTGGTATCCTGATTGCGCTGATCGGCTGCGTGTTCGGTTCGATTGCCTATCGCCTTGCCATCCAGCTGGCGCTGTCCAGTGACAGTCTGGGATTGAAGGCATCCGACCTTAACTTCGTTACGGCGGTCCTGGTGGCGATTGCTCTCATCCTTCCTAGACTGCGTCGCGGAGGAGCATCATCATGATCGCGCTCGATGGCATTCAGGTTATCTTCGGTCGAGGCACGCCGCTGCAAAAGCAGGCGCTGTCGAAGGTCGATCTTAAAATTGAAGACGGGTCTTTTGTTACCGTTATCGGCTCCAACGGTGCCGGCAAGTCGACGCTGCTCGGCGTTCTGGCGGGTGACGTTCTGCCGACTGCTGGCAAGGTCACCATTGGCGGCAGTGATGTAACACGCAAACCAACGGCCAGCCGTGCTGGTAAGGTCGCCCGCGTGTTTCAGGATCCACTGGCTGGCAGCTGCGGTGCGCTCAGCATCGAAGAAAACCTGGCGCTTGCGGCATCACGTGGCAAGTTCCGTGGCCTTCTGCCTGCCTTGGGTGGTGGTCGTCGTGACTTCTTCCGCGAACGCATTGCCTCGCTTAATCTGGGGCTTGAGAGCCGCCTGAAAGACCGCATGGATCTTTTGTCGGGCGGTCAGCGCCAGGCTGTATCGCTGGTTATGGCAACGCTTGCCGATTCCGATGTGTTGCTGCTCGACGAACACACGGCAGCACTTGATCCTGGCATGGCGGAATTTGTCATGGAATTGACCCGTAAGGTCGTTGAAGAGCGCAAGCTCACCACTTTGATGGTGACTCATTCCATGCGGCAGGCGCTGGATTATGGTGACCGCACGATCATGCTGCATGGTGGCGAGATCGTTCTCGATGTGTCCGGTGAAAGCCGCAAGGGCCTTCAGGTCGAAGACCTTATCGAGATGTTCCGCAAGATACGCGGTCAGGCACTTGATGATGACGAGTTGCTAATCGGTTGATCTTATTTTGGCCATCCCGGTTGATCTGTCATTATGGGCAATTGTTGCCCAGCAGCCGGCAAAAAGAGAGGCGCCGATATAAGGCGCCTCGAAATCTCAGGTGAGATTTTTTTCTTCATCCGAAGCCCCAGTGAATGCGCTCCGGTTCCTGCGCCGATATCAATTACATTTTCGGCAGCAAGACCTTGTCGATGACGTGAATGACGCCATTCGATTGTTTGACGTCGGCAATGGTGACGTGGGCTTCATTGCCGGCTTCATCGGTTAGTGTGATCTTGCCCATGCTTTCCTTGGCTTTCAGGATGCAGCCGCCAACGGTTTTGACGTCATGGGTGCCGCCATCGTCCTTGATCATCTTTTCAATCGCGGTCGACATGGCATCTGCAGCAACGACATGGCAGGTCAAAATCTTGGTAAGCTGAGCCTTGTTTTCAGGCTTTAGCAGGGTATCCACGGTTCCTTTTGGCAAGGCGGCGAAAGCTTCATTGGTCGGGGCAAAAACCGTAAATGGTCCCTTTCCCTGCAGCGTTTCGACCAGTCCGGCAGCCTTGACAGCGGCGACCAGTGTGGTGTGATCCTTGGAGTTCATGGCGTTTTCGACGATGTTCTTGTTCTCATACATCTCGGCGCCGCCAACCATCGGGTTTTTGGCCTGAGCTGCGAATGCAACCGTTGAAACTGCTGCGGCAAGCGCAACCATGCGTAGGGTGGATTTTATCATGGCGTATTCTCCTCTGGTTCCGCCAATCGCCACCAGCGTTGTTGCAAGCGGCATATCCGGGACATGAAGAGATACGGGTGATGTTCACACGAAGTTTCAGGACGGAGACATTTTTATTAAATGAAGGAAAAGCAAACCTACAACTGGCGCGTTGTTCCACTGGCGAGAACTGGGCCTGTTGGTTTGCCAGTTGGGGACCCACCATAGGGCTCGAGGCTGACAGCCAGGGTCATTCCATCATGTAGCGCATCTCGCATGTCGACCGGCACGATCATTTCCGCATCGCTATGCGGGTCAATCACGCCAAGCGACCGAGGGCTTCCGTCAGCATTTACCAACCAAAGTTCGAGAGATTTTTGCTCCTTGTCCCCCGCCGCCATCGGAGTCAGAACCATTTTTCCCGTCTCTGCGTCATAAGCCACCATGACGGCCATTGGTGTGTCGGGAGATGATAGTTCGGCCATGTATGACATACGTGTTGATGGCTGGGATGATGGTGACATAACCATTATGACCACGGCGATGGCCGCAGCAGCGGAGGTCAACGCCGTCATACTTCGCCAGAAAGCGAGCGAACTCCAAATTCGGGACGGGGACTCGATTTGGTGCTGAGAGACCCCAAATAGGCGGTCCTCGACCCTGGCAAGCGTCGCCGCATTCGGTGCGATAGGTTCATAGGCATTGTTGAGGCTAGAAAATTGCTCTTCCCAGTTTTTGACAATGTCGGCGAAGGTTTCGTCGGTGAGAAGACGTTGTTCAACGTTTTTCCGGTCAGCAAACGACAAAACGCCCAGAACATACTCTGCGGCGATGATGTCATCTCGGGGATTGCTCCCTCCAGTTTGCTTCGGGCCTGTCATCTCTCCATGCACTCTTTGAGTTTGATGAGACTGCGTCTCAACCATGTCCGCATTGTATTCAATGGTACAGCGTACCGATCTGCAAGTTCCTGATAGGTCATTCCGTCCAGATAAGCGCGTTTTACGGCCTCCGCACGGGTTTCGTCCAGCTCATCGAGACACAAATCTATTGTGCGACCTGTGTCCCTTTGCAATGTCGCCTGCTCCGGGTTTGGGGCCTGATCACTCAGATCAAAAACCTCATCCAACTCGCTGGCTATCGGTTTACGCATACGAATCATATCAATTGACTGATTGCGTGCAATTGTTGCCAGCCAGCTTTCCGGAGTACCGGATATGGCCGAAAACAAATGAGAACGTTGCCAAACCTTGACGTAAACTTCCTGCAGCGCCTCGTCGGCATCTGTCCGATCTTTTAATATACGCAGGCAAATGGAGAAAAGTTTCGAGCTTGTCTGGTTGTAAAGCACAACAAAGGCCTTGCGATCTGATAGCGCAATATTGCTTATCAAGCGGGCAAGGTCTTCGTTCGGCATTTCTCCATCCCGATGTCACAAAGAACAAAACGCTCTTGCGTTCTCTAAGGGTCGACGTTTGAACGTATAGCTCGTGGCAAGTCGCAACAAACTCTCCTGCCGAAGGCCTGCGCGCTTTGCTTTTATTTGGTTTGGGTGAGGAAAATCTTCACTGCAAATAGCGAGAAGACCCCGGCGATCGTATAATCCAGCCCGCGCAAAATCTTGCGATTACGCTGCAGCCACGAAGACAAGGCATCTGCGGCAATCACAATGCCGATACCGATTGGCAGCGCGACGATAATCGACCAGATACCAAGGAAGATCAGCTTTCCGGTAACGTGCGGATCCGACGCGCTGACGAATTGCGGCAAGAAGGTCATGAAGAAGATGATGACCTTCGGGTTCAGCAGATTGACCCACAGTCCGTTCACAAGCGCGGAAACCCACGACCCTTGCGTCTTTTCCTCTGCAGGTTTCGCCATCACGAAATCGGAACCTTTGCGAATGGCCTGAATGGCAAGCCAGACGAGGTAGGCAGCGCCACCGGTCTTCAAGATCAAAAAGGCGGTCGGTGAGGCAACGATGAGGGCGGCAACACCAAATGCCACCAGCATGGTGTGAACGGTAATGCCAAGATTGGTACCGACCAGGGTCATGAAGCCCGCAGCACGCCCCTCACGCAGGGAGCGGCTGATCCACAGCGTCATGTCCGGACCGGGCGTGACAGCCAAAAGCAGAATAGCGATGGTGAATGCAATGAGAGTTGGCAGGGTTGGCACGAAATCCATGAGAATGGCACCCGGTTAATGTGTCCTTTGGCCAAGCTGTAGCGGTATTTTATAATTCTGCCAATCGTTGCTTATATTAGGCTTGCGGAAAATGATCGTGGTGGTGCCGTGCTGTTCCGCAAAACCAGCTTCACATCCAAAATTTGACTGCTTGCCAGTTCCTCGTCATTCAGGATGGCACTTACTGCCTTGGCAGCAATGTCTTCGAATGGCTGCTGCATCGTGGTTAGGGCTGGCGTGCTCAAGGCCGCTTCGGGAACACCGTCAAATCCAATGATCGAGACATCGTTGGGAACAGATATGCCACGTTCAGTTAGCCACTGTATGGCGTAAAGCGCGATGCGATCTGACATGGCAAGCAGTGCTGTTGGTGGTTCAGGTGCCGAAAACAGCGCTTCCAATGCGTTAACGACGCTCTTTTTGTCGTTGAGCGTGGCGTGGATCGCAACGTCCTGCGGATTGATGTCGAAGTCCCGCAGGGCATCAAAATAACCTTCGATGCGCAGTCTAGCGCTGGATGACATTGCGGAGGCTACCGCCTCTGGTTTCACCGTTCCCGGAACTGCCGAGCGGTGGGTGATCGCCAAGACGGCAAAGTTCTTATGGCCAAGTTCTGCCAGGTGCCGGGCAGCGGCTTCTGCGCCCTTGCGATTATCAATTTCGATGATCGGAAAGCCGTCTTCGGCGTTTTCCAGCGCCAGCGCAACGCAGGGAACCTGTCGTTGTCGGCTGAGATCGACCAGCCTGCCACCTTCTTTGACACAGAGAAGAATAAAACCATCAACCAGAGCGCTGTTGATGTTCCAGGCCAGTTTTTGCTGATTGCGGGCAGAAACGAGTGCAATGCCAGTGCCGGTTTCATCGCAAACATCACTGACAGCCTTCATCATGGCGCGTGCCCATGGGTCATCAAAGAAATAGGATAGCGGCTCCAATGATGCGACGCCGATGGCGTTGAACTTGCCGGCACGCAGCAGTCGGCCTTTCACGTCAGGTCCTTTGTAGCCAAGATCCCGCGCGATACCGAGCACACGTTCGCGGACTTCTTCGCGGACGATTTCCGGCCGACTGAAAACATTCGATGCAGTCCCTTGGGAAACCCCTGCCGCCTTGGCGATATCTGCCAGTCTTATCGGGCCTTTTGTCAAAACCACTCCTTTATGTCGTCATAAAGGTAGCAGTTTTTTGTATCGGTTCAAGAAACGTTTGACAGAGCGAATTTTTGCGTAATATTGAATCGGTTCAATTTGATTTCCGTATCGTTTTTGAATCGATTCAATTTTGAGGTGGCGAAATGCATCCCTTGTACGAGGATATGTTCCACGAAAGGTGGGGCAGCCTGTCTTATTGCGACAAGAAAATTAGTGCGTGTGATCTGAAACCGGCGCAGAACCAATGCGGTGATCATGGCGGTCACAACGCGAGCAACAATTTTGGACCGAAACGGCAGACGAAAAAAAAGACCATGCTGTCGAAAGCCTGGTCTTTCTGTTTGCCGATCGATGAACGGTATCGGTGAACGCGGATATCGCGACGCCAGCTATTTACTGCTGCGCCTTGAGAAAGGAATCAAAAGCGCCGGTGTAATCTCCATGCCAACGTGAAAGCGGCGGGCGGTTTTCAACAATGTCACCGGCGGCCCAAAGAATACGCTTTTCGTCTGTCTTTCTGTCCACTTCGCCGTCCGGGCACAGTATATAGAAATCACCGTGACCAATGCTTTCCAGCATGAACTCAATGGTTTGTTCCGGTGTCCATGCCCCCTCAGGTTTTTCCGTGCGACCATTGGCGGTGAGGTTGGTAAAGACAAAACCGGGGATCAGCATATGGGCGGTGATCGCGCAATCGGCAACGTTGCGCAGTTCATGTTGCAGTGCCTCGGTAAAGGCTTTGACACCGGCTTTTGAAACATTATAGGCCGGATCGCCAGGAGGGGTGGTGATGCCTTGTTTGGAGCCGGTATTAATGATCAGGCCCGGCTCGCCATGGCCAATCATGCCCGGTCCAAACACTCGGCTGCCATTGATGACGCCGAGCAGGTTGACGCCAAACACATTTTCCCAATTGGTCTGCGGGCCAAAGATCGAGCTGCCCGGCTGAATGCCAGCATTGTTCATCAGCACATGCACCCGGCCGAAACGCTGGATAACGGCGCGTTCCAGTGCGCCGAGGTCATCGGGTTTTGAAACATCAGACGCAATCGACACGACCTGCGCTTCACCTTCCTCTGCCTCTGCCAACACATCGGCGTAAGCATTGGCCAAGTTGTCGCCTTCCAGATCAGCCAGCACGACACTCATACCGAGACTTGCGAATTTTTTTGCTGCCGCCAGCCCTATCCCCGAAGCTGCCCCTGTGATGACCGCGACATTGCCTTGCGCGAATGCTGGATGCGGATTGCTCATCGGTCTCTCCTCAAATCTTCCCTTCAGAGCGAAGATGCCCGGATGGCTTAATTCACGTGGACGGATTTTGTTCCCAATGGAATTTCACTTGCTCTGACACTGCCTTTCACCGGTTTTCCTTGCGTGCGCCAATAAACTCGCTAAAAGTGCCGCATTCCCAAGGAAATGGCGAACTCATCGCTCGCCGGTACGCAGATGGACATCACTCATGGCACTTCCGAAAGACGTTAAAAAAGTCGTTCTCGCCTATTCTGGCGGTCTCGATACCTCGATCATCCTGAAATGGCTCCAGACCGAACTCGGTGCGGAAGTCGTAACCTTCACAGCTGACCTTGGTCAGGGCGAAGAGCTGGAACCAGCGCGCAAGAAGGCCGAGATGCTGGGCATCAAGGAAATCTTCGTTGAGGACGTTCGCGAAGAATTCGTGCGTGATTTCGTGTTCCCAATGTTCCGTGCCAACGCCGTTTATGAAGGCGTCTATCTGTTGGGCACGTCCATTGCGCGTCCGCTGATTTCCAAGCATCTCATCGATATCGCCAAGAAGACCGGCGCAGACGCGATTGCGCACGGCGCAACCGGCAAGGGCAACGACCAGGTTCGCTTCGAACTTTCGGCCTATGCGCTGAACCCTGATATCAAGATCATCGCACCATGGCGCGACTGGGCCTTCAAAAGCCGTACTGACCTGCTGAAGTTCGCCGAAGAAAACCAGATCCCGGTTGCCAAAGACAAGAAGGGCGAGGCGCCATTCTCCGTCGACGCCAATCTCCTGCATTCCTCTTCCGAGGGCAAGGTTCTGGAAGACCCGGCTGTCGAGGCTCCGGAATATGTGCACATGCGCACGATCTCTCCAGAAGCTGCACCGGATCAGGCAACAACCATCAAGATTGGTTTCCGTAAGGGCGATGCCTGCTCGATTAACGGTGTTGAAATGTCGCCGGCAACCTTGCTTGCTGCGCTGAACAACTACGGTCGTGACAATGGTATCGGTCGTCTCGACCTCGTTGAGAACCGTTTTGTTGGCATGAAGTCGCGTGGCGTTTACGAAACACCTGGCGGTACAATCCTGTTGGCAGCTCACCGCGCTATCGAATCCATCACGCTTGACCGTGGTGCAGCCCATCTCAAGGATGAGCTGATGCCACGTTACGCCGAGCTGATCTATTACGGCTTCTGGTTCTCGCCAGAGCGCGAAATGCTGCAGGCATTGATCGACAAGAGCCAGGAGCATGTTGAAGGCGAAGTCACGCTGAAGCTCTACAAGGGCAATGTGATGGTGACTGGCCGCGAAAGCGACAAGTCGCTCTACTCCGACAAGCTGGTGACGTTTGAAGACGACCAGGGTGCCTACGACCAGAAGGATGCAGCTGGCTTCATCAAGCTCAACGCACTTCGTCTGCGCACCCTCGCAAAGCGTAATCAGGGCAAGTAATCAACAGAGCCTGTGATTTTAAAGAACCGCGGTGGCGACGCCGCGGTTTTTTCATGCCGTTTTGCGGGTGAAGCTGGCAAAACCGATGTAGCCAGCGATGGCCATAAATTCCATAAAAGGAATAACGGTGCCGAAGGCGAGCAGTGGTGAGCCAATTAGCGAGGCCACAACACCGGCGATAAAACCGGAGCTCATCTGTATAAAACCCATCATTGCCGATGCCGAGCCAGCCATATGCGGAAAGGGCGCCATCGCAGCCGTCACGATGTAAGGCGTGATCAATGCGATGCCGAAGGTGGCAACAGCCACCGGCCCCATGATGGTTATGAACGATGGCTCTAGAAGGAAAACCGACAGGATCATCAATGTTCCACCGATGCCCGAACAGCATAGTCCGAGCATTGCGGAGTGGCGGTCACCTAAGATTTTGACCAGAAACCGCAGCGCAACCGAACCGGAGAAGTAAGCGCCTGACTGCATCAGCATGCTCAGCCCGAATCCTGTCGGCGTGAGGCCGACCTCATTGATGAGGATAAAGGACAGCATGGTGGCCTGGGCATAAAGGGCGCCAACCGAACCGGCCATAATGAGCGCGGCAAAGAGGAAACGTTTGTTTCTCAGCAATTCGGCATAGGCCCTTACGAGGTTGCCCGGTCTGATCAGCTTTCTGTCCGGCACGGTTGTCTCACGCAGGAAAAATACGACTGCGACAACCGAGATGACGCCAAAACCAACCATCAGCCAAAAAACCGAATGCCAGCCAAAGGCGGCAAGTGACAGTCCGCCCATTGTCGGGCCAATAGCAGGGCCGATTGCCAGCATGATGCCGATCAGGTTGAGGATACTGGATGCTTCAGATCCAATGAACTGGTCGCGGACAATGGCGCGCGCCACCGTCATGCCGACGGATACGCCGATACCCTGGATAAGTCGGGCGGCCAGAAGAAACTCGACCGATGGAGCAAACACCGCAATCAGTCCGCCTGCCAGATAGATCGAGAGAAAAAAAAGGCTGGCCGACTTACGGCCAAAAGCATCCGATGCCGGGCCGGAGACAAGCTGCGCCAGCGCGAAACCTGCAAAATAAAGGGCAAGGCTGATCTTGATTGCCGATTCCGTTGTGCCGAATGCTTTGACCAGTTCCGGCATAGCTGGCGTGTAGATTGCCATGGAAATTGGTCCGATCGCCATCAACAGGGCGCCAAGAATGGCGGTCCGCCGCGTGGTCATGATCGGAGTGGGCGCTGGTAGAGGAGGCGGCATTCGTTCTGATATTCCGATTATCGCCGTTTAAGGCTGATCCTGCAGGTTTTGCAGGTTGCTGTTCAGGAGGGTGAGTGACCTATGCATGGTATCAACCTCTGTCTTGGTCAGGCCTTTGGTCGCCTGCGTGATCAGGGCATCGATCTCAATGCGAATTTCCTTGAGCATGACGGTCGAGGCTGGAGCGAGAAACACGCGCTTGGAGCGGCGATCTTTCTGGTCTTGCTGGCGCTCGACAAGGCTCAAGCCCTCCAGCCGGTCAAGATAGGCGCAGAGTGTCATTGGCTCCACGCCGATACGGGCGGCAATTTCAGTTTGCCTGCTGCCATTGATAGCGGCGATTGTCAGCAAGGTTCGGGCTTCACCCGGCGTCAATTCCAGACCGGCGATGGAGACACGTTTTTCAAATGCGCTGTTGAACAGGCGCGCACCGGAAATGACCAGAAATGCAATCGATTGTGTTTCCTGATGCTGTGTCATGACCTGCCTTCCATAAGGCAGACTTACTAGTTTTACCGTGGAAATCAAATCAACTTGCGAAGTATCGTGCCGCAAGGCCACAAATCAACCCGCTTTGGCTTCAAACGCTGTCGATAAACGACACAACATCTTCAAGAACTTCCGCCTTGGCGGGATCACCGATGGATTGGGCAATGGTCAGTTGGTCCCGGAAATAGGAGCCAAAATCGAAATAGGTATCGTCGGTGACGTGGGTAAGATCGACCACTTCGCCCATTGCATTCAAGGCATGCGTGGGAAGTTCAGAAGATAGCTCGCTATATATCGTCTGCTGTATTTGCCCGGCCTGATAATATTCAGTTGCCATGTCGCGCAATTCACGCGGGCTTATGCTGGAGAAATTAACACGCTCATTTTGCTCTTGCGGGGCCGCAAAGGTTTCGCTGTTTGATTGTTCTTCGATACGAGGAATTTCAATTTCTGGCGTCGGATTTTTCTTGGCGCTATTGTTAAAAATGAAATTCGCGGATGTCCGTAAAGAATAGATCTCCATAATTTATATCTCCATCATGGGATATTATTGGAAAAATACATCACACGTTCAGGGTGTTGGTCAATATTTTGCACGCCTCAAAGGGCAGCGTGTTGGCTTTATGCACCGGATATTGTCGTGAGGCGTCAAAACGCCTGCAATCCGTGCCTTCTTCTCTATCCTTATCCCCCTTTCTGACACCAAATCGGGTAACATTTGCGCCTTAATGGTGGGCGCAAAAACCTCAATTTAAACCTGCGAAGCTGATTGGATTTTGACCAATGTCTGTACTATATGCGGTTTAAGGTAACAGTTCAGAGGTGAAGGCATATGACATCGCATTCCGTAGCAAATCAGGCGCTTTTTCAGTGGACCGGACCGAACGGATTGCCGCAGTTCGACGCGGTGAAAGACAGTGATTTCGCGCCAGCCTTTGATGTTGCATTGGCAAATCACGAAGCGGAAATCGAAGCGATTGCAGGCAATGCCGAGGCCGCAACCTTTGCAAACACCATCGTTGCGCTGGAAATTGTCGGCGACGAACTTTCACGTGTTTCGTCGATCTTCTGGAACAAGGCAGGCTCCAACACCAACGAGACCATTCAGGCGCTGGAGCGTGAAATCGCGCCGAAAATGTCGCGTCATTATTCGAAGATTGGCATGAATGCGCACCTCTTTGCCCGCATCGATGCTCTCTGGGAGCAGCGTGAGACGCTGAGCCTGACGACTGAGGAAAAGCGGGTTCTGGAACGACATTGGAAGGGTTTTGTCCGCTCCGGCGCCAAGCTTGCCAAGGACCGCCAAGAACGGCTTGCTGCAATTAACGAGCAACTGGCTGGCCTTGGTGCCAAGTTTGGCCAAAACGTTCTGGCCGATGAAAAAAACTGGTCGCTGGCGTTGTCCAGTGACGAGGAGCTTGCCGGTATCCCTGCATTTTTGCGTGATGCAATGGCCTCAGCTGCCAAGGAAAAAGGTCTGGACGCGGCCTATGCTGTAACCCTGTCGCGTTCGATTATCGAACCGTTCCTGACATTTTCCGAACGTCGTGACCTGCGTGAGCAGGCGTTCAAGGCCTGGGTGGCGCGCGGTGCGAATGGCGGAGAAACCGACAATATCGACATTGTCAAACAGACGCTGGCGCTGCGTGAGGAAAAGGCCGGTCTGCTCGGTTACGAAAGCTTTGCTGCATACAAGCTGGATGACACCATGGCCAAAACGCCACAGGCGGTGAATGGCCTGTTGACCACGGTATGGGAAAAGGCTGTTGCCCGGGCCCGTGAGGAAGAAGCCGAGCTTGCCGACCTCATCCGGGAAGAAGGCCGTAATCACGAGGTTTGCCCATGGGATTGGCGTCATTACGCCGAAAAGCTGCGTGCACAGAAGTTCAATTTTTCTGAAGCCGAACTGAAGCCATATCTGCAGCTCGAAAAGATTATCGATGCCTGCTTCGACGTGGCGAAGCGGCTGTTTGGCGTTCACGCCACCGAGATGAAAGGCGTGACAGGTTACCATCCGGATGTGCGGGTTTTCGAAATTCGTGACGACAAGGGTGCGCTGAAAGCCATGTTCCTTGGTGATTATTTCGCGCGTCCGTCCAAGCGTTCCGGTGCCTGGATGAGCTCGTTCCAGTCGCAGCACAAACTGACCCTGAAAAACGGTGTTCAGGGCGAACTGCCGATCATCTACAATGTTTGCAATTTCGCCAAGCCAGCGGAAGGCAAGCCGGCGCTGCTGTCGCTGGATGACGCCCGTACCCTGTTCCATGAATTTGGCCATGCGCTGCACGGCATGTTGTCCGACGTGACCTATCCGTCCGTTTCGGGAACCGGTGTGTCACGTGACTTCGTGGAACTGCCGTCGCAGCTTTACGAACACTGGCTGACAGTGCCGGAAATTCTCAGCGCCTATGCGCTGCATTTCGAAACCGGTGCGCCAATGCCGAAAGCGTTGCTCGACAAAGTTCTGGCAGCGCAAACCTTCAATGCTGGTTTCAACACGGTGGAATATACCTCGTCGGCGTTGGTCGACATGGCATTCCACAACCGCAGCAAGGTCAGTGATCCCATGGCGGTGCAGGCTGAAGTACTGTCTTCGCTTTCCATGCCCCAGTCTTTGGTCATGCGTCACGCCACCCCGCACTTCCAGCACGTCTTCTCCGGCGACGGATATTCTGCCGGTTATTACTCCTACATGTGGTCCGAGGTTCTGGATGCCGATGCGTTTGCGGCATTTGAGGAAAGCGGTAACCCGTTCAACGCCGAGCTTGCCCGTAAGCTGAAGGAGAATATCTACTCGTCTGGCGGTTCCGTTGACCCTGAGGCGGCCTACCTGGCATTTCGTGGAAAAATGCCAAGCCCGGATGCGATGCTGAAAAAGCGTGGCTTAATCTAACAATATGAGGCGGGGTCATTCCCCGCCTTTTTGTTGAAAACTATGCGGAAATCGAAAGCGTTTCAGAAAACGCCAACCGCTTTGGGTTGCGCGCTTTGGCTGTCATATTTTTATGTTATTGCGTATACGCAAGGGTCATATGACACGGCCCCCCCTTTCGCAAAACCAAAAAAAAGGTTATGAGCGCGCCAAATGAACTGGCGCACCCTCCCGAATTGAGCGCCCAACCTCAGAGATTTTGAACAATGGCAATTCGCAACATCGCGATCATCGCGCACGTTGACCATGGGAAAACAACCCTCGTTGACGAACTTCTGAAGCAGTCCGGCTCGTTCCGTGACAACCAGCGCGTTGCTGAGCGCGTTATGGACTCCAACGACCTCGAAAAAGAGCGCGGCATCACCATTCTCGCCAAGGCAACTTCGGTTGAGTGGAAGGGTGTTCGCATCAACATCGTAGACACCCCCGGCCACGCCGACTTCGGTGGCGAAGTTGAGCGTATCCTTTCGATGGTGGATGGCGCGATCGTTCTGGTCGACTCGTCTGAAGGCCCAATGCCGCAGACCAAGTTCGTTGTGTCCAAGGCGCTCAAGGTTGGTCTTCGCCCAATCGTCGCGATCAACAAGATCGACCGTCCAGACGGCCGCCATGAAGAAGTTATCAACGAAGTTTTCGACCTGTTTGCGAACCTCGATGCGACTGATGAACAGCTCGACTTCCCGATCCTGTACGGTTCCGGTCGCGATGGCTGGATGAACGTCAACCCGGAAGGTCCTAAGGATGAGGGTCTTGCACCACTTCTGGATCTGGTTCTGAAGCACGTTCCTGAGCCAACAATTGAAGAAGGTCCTTTCCGCCTGATCGGTACCATTCTGGAAGCCAACCCCTTCCTCGGCCGCATCATCACTGGTCGTATCGCATCTGGTTCGATCAAGCCTAACCAGGCCGTCAAGGTCTTGGGCCAGGATGGAAAGACCATTGAAACCGGTCGTATTTCCAAGATTCTCGCTTTCCGCGGTATTGAGCGCACAGCTATTGATGAAGCGCACGCTGGCGACATCGTTGCTATTGCCGGTCTCTCCAAGGGTACCGTTGCTGATACATTCTGTGATCCCTCTGTCACGGAAGCGATGAAGGCTCAGCCGATCGATCCACCAACCGTTACGATGTCCTTCATCGTTAACGACAGCCCGCTTGCCGGCACAGAAGGCGACAAGGTAACGTCTCGCGTTATCCGCGACCGTCTGTTCAAGGAAGCTGAAGGCAACGTCGCTCTCAAGATCGAAGAAGCTGAAGGCAAGGATTCGTTCTTCGTTTCCGGTCGTGGCGAATTGCAGCTTGCAGTTCTGATCGAAACCATGCGTCGCGAAGGTTTCGAACTTGCAGTTTCGCGTCCTCGCGTTGTAATGCAGAAGGACGAGAACGGCCAGACCATCGAGCCGATCGAAGAAGTCGTTATCGACGTTGATGAAGAACATTCCGGTGTCGTCGTTCAGAAAATGTCTGAACGTAAGGCTGAAATGACTGAACTGCGTCCTTCCGGTGGTAACCGCGTTCGTTTGAAGTTCCTTGCTCCGACCCGTGGTCTGATCGGCTACCAGTCCGAACTGCTGACGGATACGCGCGGTACGGCCATCATGAACCGTCTGTTCCATGACTACCAGCCATTCAAGGGTGCTATTGCCGGTCGCGTCAACGGCGTTCTGCTGTCCAACGGTTCGGGTGAAGCGGTTGCTTACGCGATGTTTAACCTTGAAGATCGCGGCCCGATGATCATCGAGCCAGGTGAAAAGGTTTACGCCGGTATGATCATTGGTATTCATACCCGTGACAATGATCTCGAAGTGAACGTTCTGAAGGGCAAGCAGCTCACCAACATCCGCGCTGCTGGCAAGGATGAAGCCGTGAAGCTGACGCCGCCAATCCGCATGACCCTTGACCGCGCATTGTCGTGGATTCAGGACGATGAGTTGATGGAAGTCACACCAAAGTCGATCCGCCTGCGCAAGATGTTCCTTGATGCGAACGACCGCAAGCGTTTCGAAAAGTCCAAGCTTGCTGTTTGATTGACTTGAAGATTTTGATTTCAGAAAACCCGGCCATTGTGCCGGGTTTTTTATTTGTGGCTTTCCATGAAAGGCGCTTGCTGCTTCGGTTAAAAAAGCGTTAACGTTGGTGCGTCGTCCACATGATAAGGTTGTGGGTAAGCTTCAGGTCGTTAACCTTTACGGCTGGCAAGTTTGCCTCGCCGGGGCCAGAAGCGCGTTATGAAAACGTTATCGATAGAGATTCGCCGAGCAGAACCGCAGGATGCGGGTGCCATTTCCCAGGCACACCGTATGTCGTGGGAACAGACCTATTCGGGTCTCATTCCACACAAGCCCCTGACGCAGATGCTGGAACGCCGTGGCGAAAGCTGGTGGCGCAAGGCGACACGCGGCTCCGCGACCATGCTGGTGGTCGAAGTAGCTGGTGTTATTGCCGGTTATGCGACGCTTGGCCTTAGCCGCGCCCGTGGCCTGCCACATGATGGCGAAGTCTATGAGTTGTATCTGCGTCCCGAATATCAAGGTATTGGCCTTGGCTCGGTACTGTTTACCGAAGCACGCCGGTTGCTGAAATCGCTTGGCTGTGATGGCATCGTGGTCTGGTGCCTTGAAGACAGCGAACTTGCAAACCGGTTCTTCCGTTCGCATGGCGGCCGCGATGTTGCAGAAGGCATGGAAGACTTTGCTGGCAAGCAACTTAAAAAAGTTGGTTACGCCTGGAAGTAAAAGGCAATACGGCAGGACACGCATTGCTTGAAACCCTCGGTCGCTATTACCGTTTTTCTTGAAATTCGGCTTCGTACCAAAGCCTGTGTTGCATTGCAGGTTGTTTCCCAGTATCGAACGATCCACCATTACACTTGGCCACCACACCTGGATTGAGGGATCACGAATGCGTATTGATGCAATTTCTATTGGTAAGAACCCGCCTGATGACGTGAACGTCATCGTGGAAGTGCCGGTTGGCGGCCACCCAATCAAATACGAGATGGACAAAGAAGCTGGCGCTCTGATCGTGGACCGCTTCCTTTATACCCCGATGACCTATCCGGGTAACTACGGTTTCGTACCGCATACCCTGTCTGATGATGGCGATCCTATCGACGTTCTGATCTGCAACACCCGTCCGCTGGTACCGGGTTGCGTTATCAACGTACGTCCTATTGGCGTCATGGTCATGGAAGATGATGGCGGTCAGGACGAGAAGATCATTGCGGTTCCGGCTCCAAAGCTGACGCGCCGCTACGACAAGATCGAAAACTACACAGACCTGCCGGAAATCACGCTCAAGCAGATCGAACACTTCTTTGAGCACTACAAGGATCTTGAGCCGGGTAAGTGGGTTAAGATTGGCGGCTGGCAGAACGTAGACGTTGCCAAGAAGCTGATCGTTGAAGCCATCGAGCGCTACAAGGCTCAGGGCTGATCCAGCAGCTTTTCAAGCTTGATTATCAAGTCCTCCGGGTCGGCATTGATCCGGAGGATTTTTTTACGGGCTGTTTCGCCCGATACAAATGAAATTGTGCTCTTGGGTATGCGCAGAGATTTTGCGAGCAAAGCAATCAGGGCTTTGTTGGCCTTGCCATTCTCCGGTACGGCGCTGACACGTGCTTTCAGCACCACATCATCATCAGCACTTGTTTCCAGCCTCTCCAGTATGTCGCGCCCGCCATTTGGTGTCAGGCGCACAGACAGACGCAGATGGTCGTTGAACGCGGTCCACGGTCTGTCGGTCATAACAGCGCATCCTGTCGGTGAAGACATCTGCCGGCCCATAAGTTTACACCGGCAATCTTATGGGCAGTCTGTGATGACTTATTGGAACAGCGACAACAGGAAAGGTCGGATCGGATTTTGGATGATCATCTGCAGGAAAACGATGCCAAGCAGAACGATGATCGGCGAAATGTCGATACCGCCGAGATTTGGCAGAACACGCCGGATGGGACGCAGGACTGGCTCGGTAACATTGTATAAAAAGGCGCCGATCGAGCTGACGAACTGGTTTCTTGAATTGATGACGTTGAACGCATAGAGCCAGGAAAAAATGGCGCTTGCGATCAATATCCACCAATACAGATTCAGTGCTAAAATGATAACACTAAGCAGCGCGTCTATAATGCCTGGCATCAATATCTCCATGAGTTGCAGACAGACATTTAGACATTGCAGCTTGAACCGGCAAGACCCGCCGCAACAGGGCTGGTGATTCATGCTTAATAGCTTTATGGAAGCGCGACATAATCACGCGCCTCATCTATCTTTTGCCGTGGTCCTGCCTCATATCGATTGGCCACCAGCCGAAAGTCAAACAAATGTCTCTGCCTTCCGCTGAAAATCGCTTCGGCGCTTTCCGGCATCCCTCTTACCGCCGTTTCTTCACGGCGCGTTTCTTTTCGGCTTTTGCCGTACAGATCGTCAGCGTATCGGTCGGCTGGCAGATGTATGAGGTAACAGGTAACAGTTTCTACCTTGGCTTGATCGGCCTGTTTCAGTTTCTGCCATCGCTTCTGCTCATTCTGGTTACGGGCACCGTGGCCGACAGGCATAATCGCCGCATGATCATGGCAAGCTGCCTGCTGGTTGCCTGTCTATGCGCTGCAATGCTGCTGGGATTGACGCTGACGCATAATTTCGTGCCGTGGCTGGTGTTTCTCATCCTCGTGATCTTCGGCATTGAGCGGGCGTTTATGGGTCCTGCCGTGCAATCGCTTGCTCCCAACCTTGTCCCGGCAGAAGACCTGCCAAATGCAATCGCTTGGAACTCATCGTCTTGGCAGATGGCGTCGATCATGGGCCCGGTTGCCGGCGGCCTGCTATATGGCGCCGGCGCGTGGATTGCCTATTCAGTTGCGCTTGCGCTGTTTGCCCTTTCCGCTGTATTGGCCTTCTCCATCAAGAAGCCGGAACAACGCAGCCCGGCTCGTGCCGTATCTCTGGAAAGTATGCTGGCAGGCTTTCGCTTCATCTCGCAGGAAAAAATCGTTCTCGGTGCAATCTCGCTTGATCTGTTTGCCGTGCTGCTCGGCGGCGCTGTGGCGCTGATGCCGATTTTTGCCAAGGAAGTGCTGACACTTGGTCCTTGGGGCCTTGGTCTTCTGCGTGCAGCACCCGGCATTGGTGCGATCGTGGTTGCGGCTTTTCTGGCCTTCAACCCCATTCGTCATCATGCCGGCATACTGATGTTTGTCGGCGTAGCGCTGTTTGGTGTGGCGACTATTGTATTTGGCCTGTCCCAGACCGCATGGCTTTCCATTGGTGCGCTGATGGCGATGGGTGCTGCTGATATGGTGTCGGTTTATGTGCGTGAAACGCTGATTGCGCTCTGGACGCCAGATGAGGTGCGTGGTCGCGTCAATGCCGTCAACATGGTGTTTGTCGGCGCATCCAATGAACTGGGCGAGTTTCGCGCTGGTACCATGGCCCACGTGATCGGCGCTGTACCGGCCGTGGTGATTGGCGGTTTTGGAACATTGGCTGTGGCCGTCGTTTGGGCGTTGAGCTTCCCGAAGCTGCGCAGAGTCGACAGTCTGGATATGCCGAAACATCTCTAGACGTTCTTCAAGCGTCAAATTCGGGGGAGGTGTTCGGCAAGACTTACAGCGCTTTCTGGCGCTGTGGTTTTCCTTCAAAAACCATCTCAAGAAAATTCGACAACCACGCCCGAAGCGGCGTGTCGAACATCATCCGTCCCTCAAGGTGCTGGCTGCCGACCTGTGCGTTCGGCATCGTGAAACGTTCAGCACCATGCACGACCCAGCGCTGCATCATGGCGCGGGTCAATTCCGCGTGAAATTGCAGTCCCCAGGCGTTCTGCCCGTAACGAAAAGCTTGGTTTGGATAGGCATCCCCGGTTGCCAGAAGATCAGCACTCCGTGGCAGTTCGAACCCTTCACGATGGAAATGGTAGACCATCTTTGGCCAGTGCGGCATCAGCAACCGGCCCTTCTCGGTGCTGTGCAATGGGTACCAGCCGATTTCGACCTGACCATCATGGGCGGCATGAACCTTGCCGCCAAGATGTTTCGACAACATTTGCGCACCAAGACAGATGCCGAGAAACGGCTTGTCCTCCTTGAGTGGCACTTTCAGCCAATCGATTTCCGTCTTGACGTAATCATGCGGATCGTTGGCGCTCATCGGGCCACCGAAAATAACCGCACCGCCGTGGTTCGCGAGAGTGTCGGGCAGGGGATCGCCAAGCGCCGGACGGCGGATATCCAGAGAATATCCCTTGTCCTCCAGCATCTGGCCAACTCTGCCGGGCGTCGACCGCTCTTGATGCAGAACGACCAGTATTGCGGGTTTCCGGCTCTGTTGACGGGAGGGGTCAAACAGCATTTTCGTCGTTTTCATTTTCCCTGACATTTGTGGTGCGCGTTGCAGCCTGTTGCCGTTGCAACACCCGATCGCGGACCGAAACACCGAGCAGATCGGCAATACGCCAGATCACGTGGTCTTCCATTTCGCTGCGATCGCCATCTGCGTAAACGATATCCCACAGGATACCGATCAACGCGACGCGCTGGGTTTCATCAAGGTGACGGCGAATATCGGTGGTAAAACGGTAATAATCCACTGCCTCGGTGCCTGCCTCGCGTCCGGCCTCGAGAAGAGCTTCCAGCGTGCTGCCGCTCAACGAATAATATTGCGAAAGGATTTCCCGCAATTTCTGGCGCTCGCTTTTGGAGATGGTGCCATCGGCCTCCATCACCTGGAAACATAGCGCAGCAACAGCGACACGCAGATCATCCGGTGCAAAGTCTTTTCCGGAATGACCACCCGTAAGTTCCTGAAAAAAGGACTGAATACGATTAAGCATGCCTATCCTTTGCAAATTGGCGCTTCATGAGACTTGCCGATCAAAACAGCTTGAGCCGAGTTTTGGGTTCCTGTTCAGAGCCGGCCTTTTTAACGCCCGGGTCATCCGGCAAACCGCCAAAGAACGGTACTGGTTCCTCTTCCTTTGCCGTTTCTGCCAATGGAGGTACAGCAATGGTTTCTTTGGATTTGGGGGCAGGCGTCGATGTTTGAGCTGGTGCTGGTGTTGAGATCGGCTTTACCGGCTTTTCTGCTTTCTCGACAACTGTCACGACAGGCGGAATGTCGATCGGCTTTACCGCTGCAGGCGTAGGTTCAGGTGCTTTTGGCGTAGCTGGCTTGGCAACCGGTGGCAGTGACGCGAATGCCTCTTTGACATCGGCATTTTCCAACGGGCCTTCGATTTGTCCAAACGGTGCTTTCCATTCAAAGGCATCCAGTCGACCGGTGACCGGTGAGATGGGCAACCATTTTTCAGAGGCAATGCCATCAGCCACCCAGGAAGGATCACGAGGTGCGCGCAGCGCCTGCGCCATCCAGTGACGCACTCGGCCCTGATCACCGTTTTCAGAATCTTCAATATCCGCCATCAGCAGGAAAATGCTTTCACGCGGTTCAATTCTGGCTGCTGCTTCTGCCTTGCTGCGGGCCTTGGCAAATTCCTTGGCATCCAGTGCAGCATGCGCAACGGTAAACAGCGATTCAACGTTGTTGGGTCGCAGGGCTTCCAGCTTCTCCGCCCGCTTTAGACGATCGATTGCCGTATCGCCGCTACGTGCACGCACGTAAACCGCCGCGACTTCAGGGTGCGGTGCGATTTTCCAGACGCTTTCCAGCACCGAGGCTGCCTTGCGCAGATTGTCTTCGCGAATATAGGCCTTGGCGGCAATGATAGCGGCCGGGACAAGGCTCTTGGCAAGCTTGAGTGCCTGCAGCGCATCATCACGCGCGCCCTTCGGGTCGCCTTCCAGCTTATCATTGGCTTTGGCGGTCAATAGTACGGCTTTCAGGCGCTCCGCCTCGCCGCGATCCATGACATGGGCGGCCTTTTGCTGATCAAGCAGGCGAATGGCATCATCCCACTGGCCGGTACGGCTGCGGAATTCCAATGCAGCCTGAGCTGCCCATGGCAGATGGGGTGCTTTTTCAGCGGCATCTTCGGCATATTGCATGGCGGCTTCATGCGCGCCCTGACGTCGCGCTTCGATATAGAGGCCTCGCAGACCCAGTTCCCGTGTTTCGGGATCCTGTGCCATCGCCTCGAATTTGCGGCGGGCCTCGTCATATTTGCCTTCAATGAGAGCAGCCTGGGCTTCGAGCAGATGGATCAACGGTTCCTGATCGGCGCTGATCAGTCCTTGGGCACGGGCCGTCATCTTGCGTGCCATCAGCGCATTACCGGCACCAGCGGCAATCAAGCCGGTTGAAAGCGCCTGATAACCACGGTCACGCTTGCGGGCGCGGAAATAACGGCGGGCTGCATAAGGTGAGGTCCAGATGGCGGCAAACAGCCACCACAACAGCATGACAGCGGCAACTAGCACCGCGATTATGGAGGCCGCGACCATCAGGCTCATTTCAATGAGCTGTCCTTGCCAGACGACCGAAAGCACGCCCGGCCTGTCAGCAAGCCATGAAAAACCAAAACCGATGGCCAGAACAAGGACGATAAAGGTCAGAATTTTTGCCATGCCGCTTATCCCTTCTGCCCGGAGCTGTTGATGGCGCGCGACAGGCTGTCGCCGACCAGTTTTTCAACCTCAATCCGTGCATCAAGCGATTGTTTGTAGGCGGTTGATACGGTTTTGGCCGCGTCGGGAAGAGCACTCCATTCCAGGGCAGCACCTTGCAGGTCACCATTGCGCATCTTGTCTTCCATGCGTGCGATGATAGCTTCAGGCGTCTCACCTTCAATGTTGCCGACCGGCCGTACCTTGACCAGCGAATAGGCGCTTTCGGTCAAACGCTCGACGATCGACTGGTTGGGGTCGGGCTGGTTCAACGTGGCCAGCATAGAGTTTGCAACGTCAGGGAATGTCCGGAGCAATTCGGCACGCGATGGGACGCCGGTGGTGGCAAAAGGTTTCAAGGCTGCCACGGACGGATCGTCGGTTGCAACACCGGCAAGGGTGTCCAGTTCTGTCAGGAATGGCCCGCCACGATCGACGGCTGCCTTCAGGCCAGCGGATGCAATGGCACGGGCGACTTCGATGTCGTCCCGCGGTTCGTTGAGTTTGGCCTCAGCATCGTTCAACCGGCGCGTCAGATCAGCGGTGGCCGTTTCCTGCGCAGAGCGTTCGGATTGAAGGCTGGAGACCGTTTCTTCAAGGCCTGCGATTTTATCGGCAAGGCCAGAGACATCGGCACTTTCGCCACCCGCTGCAGGTGCAGCATTTTCAAGTGCGGCCAAGCGGGTCTCAAGGGCCGAGGTGTCTGCGGCTGGCGCTGATTGTGCTTGCTGCTGGAGAGCGGAAAGTTGCGTTTTGAGGCTGGCTATTTCTGCCGACAGTGCATTTTCCGCATCCTCATTGGCTGCTGACGAGAAGGGTGGAAGGTAGCCCGCATATTGCATGCTGCCAGCCGCAAGCAGTGCGATCAGGCCACCAAAAATGCCAGCGGCGATGAAGCTTGATGATCCCTGCCGGGCCTCTGTCGAGGCAGGCTGTTGTGGCGGTGGTGGCGAGAAGAC
This sequence comes from Agrobacterium sp. AGB01, assembly GCF_014851585.1. Classification (GTDB taxonomy): domain Bacteria; phylum Pseudomonadota; class Alphaproteobacteria; order Rhizobiales; family Rhizobiaceae; genus Agrobacterium. Next base: position 104,898 of record NZ_JACVAB010000006.1, on the reverse strand, counting down.
TGGCTCTTCTTGCTGCGCCGCTTCCTTCATATCATTTTCCAGAGTTTCACGTTCCAGAGTTTGAGGGGCATCCGGTTTGTCAGAGACCTCTGAAAGTTGCTCCTCAAATGAGGGCTTTTCATTTTTCTGTTCGTCGCCAATATCCACATTCGGCTGCGGTTCAATTGGCGATGAGGCAGGAATGTCCTGTGAAGGTTGATCAGCCGCGACGACCGGCTCTTGTTTGTCCGGCTCTGTTACGCCGGGCGCAAGCGTTTTCACGTCCTTTGCATCAAGGTCGATCGTGACCGGTTCGGCTTTTGTCCTGGAGTGGCGTGGCGGTTTTCCCGAGACCATGTCTACCTCTTTGTGCCTTCAACAATTCAAAACTAGTCAGTGATGACCGCAAAGGAAAGAGCAAAGGCACGAATTAGGTTCCTAATGCGACTTTAGAAGGTCAAGCAGGCCCGCCTGCGACGGCAGAGAACTGACATGAACATTGCTGGAAAAAGGCTTGGGAACTGCGGCTGCCACGTTGTCACTTAGACAGAAAAAATGGCTGTGCCGAAGCTGGTCCTCGTAGCGGTCAGAAATAATACTCTTAAAAAAAAGCCGTGCGGTTTCAGTCGAGAACAATAGCACGGCATCAACCGGTTTTGCCACCAGCATAGCGTCGAGATCGTCTTTCGACCAATCAATCGGCAACATGCGATAACATTCCGTCGTCGTATAGGTAATTCCCAAGCCATCCAGCGCGGTTTCAAGCGCTGATGATCGGGGGGATCCGGCTAGGTACAGCAGGGGCGCGATGGTGCCGTCGGACCCATTGATTTGCTCGCCAATCAGTCGGGCAAGGCTTTCACCATAACCATCCGCGGTCTGGATATTCTCAAAACCTGCATGTCTGGCGGCACTCGCCGTTGCCTGACCTACCGCAAAAACCGGCTTTCTCGCAAAAGGCCGTAAATCAATTTTGGCATCTGCCAACACGGCAAGCGCCTGAGCACTGGTAAAGGTCAGTGAAGCCCATGGGCTTGCCACCGCAAGTCTGGCGGCTTCGATATTGTGGCGGGCTTCCACCAATGGCAGAAGCACCGCGTCATGTCCCATGTCATGCAAAAGTGCTGCCGTCTTTTTTCCGGTGTTTTCCGGGCGTGTGACGACAATGCGCATGCTTAATCCCAGCTCTCGAAGAAACCTGCGCCAGCTGCGGCACGAACCTGTTCACCAGCCTTTCGGCCGAGATCAGCAGCATCAGCACGTTTGCCGCTTACTTCTATGCCGTGTTCGGTCTGTCCGTCTGGCGTCAGAATGAGACCACGGAAATGCAGGTCTTCGCCGTCACAAATCGCATAACCGGCAATTGGGGTGCGACAGGAACCGTCGAGCGCGCCCAGAAATGCCCGTTCGCACGTCACGGCATCATAGGTCGGCTGATCGTTGATTGCGGCCAACATGTCATTGGCGCGGGCATCATTGATGCGGCTTTCGACGCAGATTGCGCCCTGCGCTGGAGCAGGCGGAAATTCTTTCGGGTCAAGCAGTGCGGTTGGCACATCCTGCTTTCCAAGACGTTTCAGGCCGGCATAGGCGAGAAGGGTGGCATCGGCCTGGCCTTCTTCCAGCTTGCGCAGGCGGGTATCGACGAGACCACGGAAAATGATGGTGCTGATATCGGGACGCAGACGACGAATCAGCGCCTGACGGCGCAGAGACGACGAGCCAACAACCGCTGCATGCGGCAATTCCATCAGCGTTTTTGCCGTACGGCCCATAAAGGCATCTCTGAAATCTTCACGCGGAAGGAAGGCGGAAAGGAACAGGCCTTCGGGCAATACGGTCGGCATGTCCTTTGAAGAATGTACCGCGAAGTCGAGATCGCCAGAAGAAAGCTGCGCTTCCAGTTCTTCCGTGAACAGGCCTTTGCCACCGATTTCCGATAGCGCACGGTCGGTAATGCGATCGCCCATGGTGGACAGCACAACAACCTCAAACATTTCCTGCGGCAGGTTGTGCGCTTTCATCAACCGGTCACGTGTTTCATAAGCCTGCGCAAGTGCCAGAGGGCTGCCGCGTGTGCCGATTCGGAAAGGTTTTGTTTGCATCCGCTTCTATCCATTGTTACCGGAGGTGTTCGTACCTAAGTTTCCCAAGCATCGCAATGAACGAACAGGTTAATGGCCTCCTTTCTACGTATCCTCGGTATCGAGACAAGTTGTGACGAAACCGCTGCTGCCGTTGTAATCCGGCATCCTGACGGTCGTGGCGAGATCGTGTCCGACGTCGTTTTGTCGCAGCTCGATGAGCACAGCGCTTATGGCGGTGTTGTCCCCGAAATCGCAGCCCGCGCCCATGTCGAGGCTCTCGATACGCTGGTTGAGGAAGCATTGACCAGTGCTGGCGTCACACTTGCTGATATCGATGCGGTGGCCGCGACCTCCGGCCCCGGCCTGATTGGCGGTCTGATCGTCGGTTTGATGACTGGCAAGGCCATTGCACGTGCTGCCGATAAGCCGCTTTATGCAGTCAACCATCTGGAAGGTCATGCGCTGACGGCGCGGCTGACGGACGGGCTGTCATTCCCATATCTGATGCTTCTGGTATCCGGCGGCCACACGCAGCTCATTCTTGTGCGCGGCGTTGGCCAATATGAGCGTTGGGGAACGACGATCGACGATGCGCTGGGTGAGGCGTTCGACAAAACCGCCAAGCTGCTTGGACTTCCCTATCCCGGTGGACCAGCCGTCGAACGGGCGGCTGCGAGCGGTAATCCTGATCGCTTTGCCCTGCCGCGGCCGATGGTCGGGGAAACACGGCTTGATTTTTCTTTTTCAGGTTTAAAAACTGCAGTTCGTCAGGCGGCAACGGCCATCGTGCCGCTGTCAGACCAGGATATTTCCGATGTCTGCGCATCATTCCAGAAGGCGGTTTCGCGCACGTTGAAGGACCGCATCGGCCGTGGCTTGCAGCGGTTCCGCGAAGAATTCCCTGATTTCGATGGAGTGCCTGCGCTGGTGGTTGCCGGTGGCGTGGCGGCCAATCAGGAGATCCGGCGGACGTTGCAGGAGCTGTGTGACAAGCACAAATTCCGCTTTGTCGCTCCGCCGCTTAATCTTTGCACCGATAATGCCGTGATGATTGCATGGGCAGGACTTGAGCGTATGGCGCAAGACATGCCACCGGATGGTCCGGATACGCAACCACGTTCGCGCTGGCCACTGGATGCTTCGGCGCAAACATTGATTGGTTTTGGCAAGCGCGGAGCAAAGGCATGAACGAGCGCGAAAAGGTCGTCGTTATTGGTGCCGGTGCTTTCGGCACAGCGCTTGCTGTGGTCATGGCGCTGGAAAACCGCCACGACGTCACCCTGCTAGGGCGCGATCCGTCCTTGATGGCAGATTTGAAAACCGATGGCGTGCACGAAGCGGCGCTGCCTGGCATTAGCCTGCCAGATGCATTGCAGTTTTCAGCTGACGCCAATGTGCTTACCGATGCCGGTATCGTGCTGTTTGCCATGCCATCGCAGGCGCAAGCCGATGCAGCGCGCCACTATGGTCCTTACCTGGCTAATGATGCAATCATCGTAACCTGCGCCAAGGGCATCGATCGCTCGTCGGGACGGTTGCTGACCGATGTTCTGGAACATGAACTGCCGCATCACCCGATTGCTGTGCTGTCTGGGCCTGGTTTTGCCGCAGATATCGCCAAGGGATTGCCGACAGCCATGGCGATCGCGGCAGCTGAGGCCGGCGATGCCGAGAGACTGGCGCAAACCATTTCTGGCCGCACATTCCGGCTTTATGCCTCGAGCGATCGCACTGGTGTACAGCTGGGTGGCGCGTTGAAAAACGTGCTGGCGATTGCCTGCGGTATTGTCGAAGGCGCTGGGCTTGGCGATTCGGCGCGGGCGGCGCTGATTTCACGCGGGCTTGCGGAAATGTCGCGGCTTGTGGTGGCCATGGGTGGCAAGGCGGATACGGTTCGTGGGCTTTCGGGGCTTGGCGATCTGGTATTGACGGCCACGAGCCACCAGTCGCGCAATCTTCGTTTTGGTATTGCACTTGGCCAAGGGCTGGATGCTGGCGCATTCGGCGGTGGTCTGGTCGAGGGCGCATTCGCTGCCTCGGTTGCTGCCCGGCTTGCTGAGGGACTTGCGATAGATATGCCTGTGACGGATGCCGTGGCTGCCATTATCGAAGGCAGCCTTGATGTGCGCACTGCCATTCAACAATTGATGACACGGCCTATCACCACTGAATGAGTGATGGCCCTTAAGGAGATGAAAATGCTGTTTGCCTTTATCTGCAAAGACAAGCCCGGTCACTTGAACCTGCGCATGGAAACCCGTCCTGTGCATCTTGAGCACCTCAACAAACTGAATGCCGAAGGCACCTTGAAGATAGCCGGACCGTTTCTCGATGCGGAAGGCAAGCCAAATGGCAGCCTGGTGATCGTTGAAGCTGCTGACATCGATGCTGCCAAGGCACTTGCCGATGCTGATCCTTATGCAAAGGCCGGCCTGTTCGAAAGCGTCGAAGTGAAGCCCTACAATTGGGTCTTCAACAATCCGGGAGCGTAATTGGCCATGGCAAATTACTGGCTTTTCAAGTCCGAACCGGACACATGGTCCTGGACACAGCAAAAGGCCAAGGGCGACGTTGGTGAAGAATGGGGCGGTGTCCGCAATTATCAGGCACGCAACAACATGCGCGCCATGAAGATTGGCGACAAGGGCTTCTTCTACCATTCCAACGAGGGCCTGGAAGTGGTCGGTATTGCCGAGGTTTGCGCGCTGTCTCATCCGGATTCGACGGCGGAAGGTGATCCCAAATGGGATTGCGTGGATATTCGCGCCGTTTGCGACATGCCAAAGTCCGTTACCCTGAAGGATGTCAAGGCCAATCCGAAGCTGGAGAAAATGTCGCTGGTCACCTCCATGCGGCTTTCGGTGCAGCCGGTGACCGAAGAGGAGTATCTCGAGGTTTGCCGGATGGGTAACCTCGATAAGCCACCGCGCTCGCCGGACTGATAACCGACGTGAAGACCGATCCCAGCCAGTTCATCCGTGCCAACACGGATGTCATGACGCCGCCGCATGTGCCGGAGGTGCGTTTACATCTGGCCAGTGAGGCGCATGATCTATGGCTGAAAACCGAAGAAGAACTGGATGAGATCGGCTTGCCACCACCGTTCTGGGCATTTGCCTGGGCCGGTGGGCAGGGTCTTGCACGTTATGTGCTTGATCATCCGACGACGGTTGCAGGCAAGAAGGTACTCGATTTTGCCAGTGGCTCCGGGTTGGTTGCCATCGCCGCCTCAAAGGCCGGGGCTGCCAGTGTCATGGCTGCCGATATCGATCCCTGGGCAGAGACTGCTATCGCACTCAACGCTGCGGAGAACGTTGCTGAAATCGGCTTTACCGGCGACAACCTCGTCGGTACCGATGTCCGTACCGATGTTCTTCTGGCAGGTGATGTGTTCTACGACCGCGCCTTTGCCGAGATGCTGGTGCCATGGTTTGTGGCGCTCTCTGAAAAGGGTGTCACTGTTCTGGTCGGTGATCCCGGTCGTGCCTACCTGCCCAAGGAAAGGCTTGAACTGCTGGCAAGCTATCAGGTGCCGGTGACGCGGGCCTTAGAAGACAGTGACGTGAAAAAAACCACTGTCTGGCGGTTTATATGAATTTTTGTTGTGTCCGTTATGGACGGATCACGCAAACGCCGGCCTCGTAGGAGCATTCAGCGCCTGCAGTTCTGGCGTTGACGTGAATGATCTTCGCCTTGGGTGCGATTGATTGCGAGGTGCTGTTTGCCTGAGAAAAGACGGGGCGGCCCTGCTTGTAGAAATAGATGCCATTTCCCTTGAAACGCACGCCGGAAATCGAGCCTGCATAGGTGCCAACTCGCGGGATATAAGATGGCAATCCGTTGCCACCAACGACCTCTTGGCGTGTGTCGCGGTCGGGATTATGATGGCGGTAACTATTGTAATTTTCTGCCGCCATAACAGGCAGAGCCAAGGCAATCATGCTTGACAGGGTGGTCAGTCGCAATGCGATTCGTTTGTCGAACATGAGCTTTTTTCTCCGGTTTTTCACCTTAACAAACTATTAAATATCGCATTTTTGACTTACGTAAAAGTCAAAATTTTTAGCGTTGTTATCTTGGAAATGCTGTACTTTTTATTTTGCAGGGCAAAAATTTCGCAGGAATCTCAAAACACAATCGATTAAATTCGAATCAGCCATGAATTGTGCTTGTCGTGATGCCATCGTGCGATTAAAGGTCGCGGTTGGTGCAATGCACATTCTTTCGTCATGTGCGTTGTTGTAGGACGCCCGAAAATTCGGAGCGCAAAGGAAAACGCCGCGAGGTTCTGATGGCGAACGGTACTAATAATCGGCCTCTGTCGCCGCATCTTCAAATTTACTCCATGATTCCGACGATGTTTGCATCGATCGTGCATCGCATCACGGGCGGAGCGCTGTATTTCGGCACGTTGCTGGTTGCCTGGTGGCTTATCGCAACGGCGTCCGGTGTTGATGCCTATGCCTGGGTTCAGTGGGCCATGGGCACGATCATCGGCAAGATCATTCTGATCGGCTACACATGGGCACTGGTTCACCACATGCTGGGCGGTCTGCGTCACTTCATGTGGGATCTTGGAAACGGTTTTGAAAAACACTTCAACACCAAGCTGGCCAAGGCAATGTTCGCGGCTTCGATCTGTCTGACCGCGCTGATCTGGGTCATCGCCCTCATCGTGCGCTAAGGAGATACATATATGGATATGCGTACACCTCTCGGCAAAGTTCGTGGCCTCGGCTCCGCAAAGGAAGGCACCGAGCACTTCTGGCGCCAGCGCCTGACGGCCGTTGCCAACGTGCCGCTTCTCATTTTTTTCGTCGTTTTCCTCGTTATGTATGGCGGCGCGCCCTACGAGGAAGTGAAGGCTGCGCTTTCTCACCCGCTCGTTGCGGTGGTGATGGGCCTCGTGATCATCTCCGGCCTCATTCACATGAAGCTTGGCATGCAGGTTATCATCGAGGACTACGTGCACGGCGAAGTATCCAAGCTGGTGCTTGTGATGCTCAACACCTTCTTTGCAGTCGCTGTTGGCGGTCTCTGTCTGTTCGCCATTCTGAAAATCGCATTCGCAGGATAAACCGGTCATGGCATCTCCAAGCTCACCTTCACAGAATGGCAAGGCCTATACCTATGTCGACCACTCCTATGACGTGATCGTCGTGGGTGCAGGCGGCGCCGGTCTTCGCGCGACGCTCGGCATGGCCGAACAGGGTTTCCGCACGGCTTGCATCACCAAGGTTTTCCCGACCCGCTCGCACACGGTTGCGGCGCAGGGCGGTATTGCCGCTTCGCTGACCAACATGACACCCGACTGTTGGCAATGGCACCTTTACGATACCGTGAAGGGCTCCGACTGGCTGGGCGACGTTGACGCCATGCAGTATCTCGCCATGGAAGCGCCAAAGGCTGTTTATGAGCTTGAGCATTACGGCGTGCCGTTCTCACGTAACGCTGAAGGCAAAATCTATCAGCGCCCGTTCGGCGGTCACATGCAGAACTACGGTGAAGGCCCGCCGGTACAGCGTACCTGCGCCGCTGCCGACCGTACCGGCCACGCCATTCTGCACACGCTTTACGGCCAGTCGCTGCGCAACAACGCAGAGTTCTTCATCGAATACTTTGCGCTCGATCTGATCATGTCTGACGACGGCAGCCGTTGCACCGGCGTTGTCGCCTGGAACCTTGATGACGGCACGATCCATCGCTTCTCCGCCAAGATGGTGGTGTTGGCGACTGGCGGTTACGGCCGCGCCTACTTCTCTGCCACGTCCGCACACACCTGCACGGGTGATGGCGGCGGCATGATCGCACGCGCTGGCCTGCCGCTGCAGGACATGGAATTTGTTCAGTTCCACCCGACCGGCATTTACGGCGCAGGCTGCCTGATTACCGAAGGCGCACGCGGTGAGGGCGGTTATCTCGTCAACTCCGAAGGCGAACGCTTCATGGAGCGTTACGCACCTTCCGCCAAGGACCTTGCCTCGCGTGACGTTGTCTCGCGCTGCATGACCATGGAAATCCGTGAAGGCCGTGGCGTTGGCAAGAACAAGGACCACATCTTCCTGCATCTGGATCACCTTGATCCTGACATTTTGCATGAGCGTCTGCCGGGTATTTCCGAAAGCGCCAAGATTTTCGCAGGTGTTGACGTGACGCGCGAACCGATCCCGGTTCTGCCGACCGTTCACTACAACATGGGCGGTATTCCGACCAACTATTGGGGCGAAGTGCTGAACGCTGACAGCAACAATCCGGAGCGGGTTATCCCGGGCCTGATGGCGGTTGGTGAAGCCGGTTGTGCATCCGTTCACGGTGCCAACCGTCTGGGCTCCAACTCGCTGATCGACCTTGTGGTGTTTGGTCGCGCTGCGGCTATTCGCGCTGCCGAGGTTATCAACCGCGAAGAGCCAATCCCAGCTCTCAATGTTGCTGCCTGCGATAAGATCATGGATCGTTTCGACAGTCTGCGTTACGCCAATGGTGGCACACCGACCGCAGTACTGCGTGACAAGATGCAGCGCGCCATGCAGGACGATGCTGCCGTGTTCCGTACGCAGGAATCGCTGGAGAGCGGTTGCAAGCGTCTTTCCGCCATCTGGAAGGAGCTGCCTGACGTCAAGGTTACCGATCGCTCGATGGTCTGGAACTCTGATCTGGTCGAAACGCTTGAGCTGCACAATCTCATGGCTAACGCCATCACCACGGTTTACGGCGCGGAAGCCCGCAAGGAGAGCCGCGGCAGCCATGCACGCGAAGACTTCGTTGATGGTCCGTTTGCCGGTCGCGATGACGTTAACTGGCGCAAGCACACGCTGGCGTGGGTCAACGAGCAGGGTGACGTGAAACTCGACTATCGTCCGGTCCATACCGACCTGATCGCCGACGGCATTGATCCCAAGAAGATCGCGCCGAAGGCCCGCGTCTACTGATTTGAGGAACTGGACATGGTTGAACTTTCTCTCCCCAAGAATTCCCAGATCAACGAAGGCAAGGTCTGGCCGAAGCCTCAAGGCGCCCAGAACGTTCGCGAATATCGCGTTTATCGCTGGAACCCTGATGACGGCCAGAACCCGCGTATCGATACCTATTACATCGATATCGATGACTGCGGCCCAATGGTTCTCGATGCACTTCTGTACATCAAGAACAATATCGACCCGACGCTGACGCTGCGCCGTTCCTGTCGTGAAGGCATCTGCGGCTCGTGCGCCATGAACATTGACGGCACGAATACGCTGGCCTGCACCAAGGGCATGGACGAGATCAAGGGTACCGTTAAGGTTTACCCGCTGCCGCATATGCCTGTGGTGAAGGATCTGATTCCTGACCTCAGCAACTTCTACGCCCAGCACCGTTCGATTGAGCCATGGTTGAAGACTGTGTCTCCTGCGCCGGCCAAGGAATGGAAGCAGAGCCATGAAGACCGCCAGAAGCTGGATGGTCTTTACGAGTGCATTCTGTGCGCATGCTGCTCGACGTCCTGTCCCAGCTACTGGTGGAATGGCGACCGTTACCTCGGTCCAGCGGTTCTGCTGCAGGCTTACCGCTGGCTCATCGACAGCCGTGATGAGGCAACCGGCGAACGTCTCGATAACCTCGAAGATCCGTTCCGTCTTTACCGTTGCCATACCATCATGAACTGTGCGCAGGCGTGCCCGAAGGGTCTGAACCCTGCCAAGGCTATTGCCGAAATCAAGAAGATGATGGTCGAGCGCCGCGTCTGATTTGTAAAACCCGTCTGCGAAACCAAGGGCGTTTCTATGTCAGGCGGGAGATTTTGGAAGCCGTGGCCGCATTCCGGTCACGGCTTTTGTTTATGCCGTGACGGGATTTGCTCGTCTCGGACAAGGCTTGAAACCCTGGTAACGGTTATTTAAGCCTGTGCTGACTTGATTAACCAAACTGAAATACGCTAATTCCGATATGCAACGGCAGTTCATGTGTTACGGCGAGCAGCGAACGGGAGCTTGATATGCAATTGAGATATGTGGCAACGGGCATTGCAGTCGTAATGACTCTGGCGGGTTGCCAACGTACGTCTTACGACTACAACAATAATAGCGGCAATTCTGGCTATACGCCTCCGCTACAGGCCCAACCGGTGCCTTCGGTGCAGTCCGGAGCATTGCCTCCACCCGGTGGCAGTTCACAGTTTCCAACCGCACCAGCCACAGCACCCGCCCAGGGCGGTGTTGACATGGCCGCTGCGGCGCCTGCGACGGCTATGGATATCCGCAAGGAAACCATGGTTGGTAACTGGCGTGTGGCCAATGGCGGCGCAAATTGCGACATGTTCCTGACCTTAACCAATCTCGGTAGCGGTTCGCGCGGCGGCACACGTGGTTGCGCAGGCGAGTTGACCGCCATGGGTTCATGGGAAGTGTCCGGCAAGATGGTTCTGTTCAAGGATCGTGCCGGCAACACGCTTGGTCGCGTCTACAAGAGCGGCGATACCCGTTATGACGGCACCACCAACAGTGGTCAGCCGATCAGCCTCAGCCGCTAAGTCGGCTTTTCACATTACATCACCCCATTTCGGGTGCGCGGCGCCCATATTTCAGGGCGCCGTTCGATGCAGCCACTTCCCGATTATAATCTAAGCGTTGTCGAACGGTTGAAAAGCCTGACCTCATCAGGCGAGTTGAAAGCCGATGCGGCGCAGATCGAGGTGGCTACGCAGCTTGACCGTATCCTGCACGATCTGAAGACCCTGAAACCTGCCAAAAAATCCAGCGCCCTAGGCTGGATGTTTGCCCGCAAGGCCAAGCAGAACAGTGCGGTTAAAGGGCTTTATGTCTATGGCAGTGTCGGTCGTGGCAAGACCATGCTGATGGACATGTTCTATGAGATGGCGCCGGTGGAGGCCAAGCGCCGTTGCCATTTTCACGAGTTTATGGCCGACGTTCATAACCGGGTCCATGCACATAGGCAAAAGCTGAAGAATGGCGAAACCAAACAGGCGGATCCTATTCCTCCGGTCGCTGCCGCATTGCTGGCAGAAGCAAAGTTGCTGTGCTTCGACGAGTTTACAGTCACCGATATTGCCGACGCGATGATCCTAGCGCGATTGTTTACCGAGCTGTTTGCCAATGGTTGTACACTGGTCACCACCTCCAACGTCGTGCCAGATAATCTCTACAGAGACGGTCTTAACCGCGGACTGTTCCTGCCATTCGTCGACCTTCTCAAAAAGTATGTCGACGTGGTGACGTTGGATAGCCCCACCGATTACCGTATGGAAAAACTGAACAGCTTGCCGGTTTATATTTCGCCGCTCGATGGTGCTGCGGATCAGGCAATGGACATGGCTTGGCATCATGTTACCGCTGGCCACATTATAGCGCCGACGGAAATTCCAATGAAGGGCCGCTCCATCCACGTCCCTCACGCACAGGGACGTGTCGCGCGATTTACTTTCTCGGACCTCTGCGAAAAGCCTTTGGGCGCCAGCGATTTTCTGGCAATTGCTGGTCGTTTCGACACGGTTTTCGTTGATCATATCCCGTTTCTCGACGCGGATAAGCGCAACGAAACGAAACGTTTTATTATCCTTATTGACGCATTGTACGACCACAAAGTGCGGCTGTTTGCATCGGCTGCAGCGATGCCTGAAGACCTCTTGGGCAAGCGCAAGGGTACCGAAGGCTTCGAGTTTGATCGAACCGCATCCCGACTTTTCGAGATGAGAAGTGCGGAATATCTCGCAGAACACAACGAGAAACGCGCCGTAATTTGACAATTCTGTGACTTATTTCCTTACGTTTACGTAAGTTATTTAATATCTAAACGATTGAAAAACCTAACGTTGAAAGAATCTATTGCCAATTTGAGCTAATGACGCTAAGTCGAGTGCGACAATTTAGCTGCCCCTATGGCAGCGATTGAGTTGAAGCTCGAGAGGAAGCATTCGATGGCTCGCAAGAAGATTGCACTTATTGGTTCTGGCATGATCGGTGGTACGCTGGCGCATCTCGCCAGTCTGAAAGAACTGGGCGACATCGTCCTGTTCGATATTGCTGATGGCATTCCGCAGGGCAAAGGTCTTGATATTGCACAGTCCGGCCCGGTTGAAGGTTTTAATGCCAAGCTTACCGGTGCAAGCGACTATGCAGCTATCGAAGGCGCAGATGTCTGCATCGTCACTGCTGGTGTTGCTCGCAAGCCGGGCATGAGCCGCGATGACCTTCTTGGCATCAACCTCAAGGTCATGGAGCAGGTCGGTGCCGGCATTAAGAAATATGCGCCAAACGCTTTCGTAATCTGCATCACCAACCCACTCGACGCTATGGTCTGGGCGCTGCAGAAGTTCTCCGGCCTGCCGAAGAACAAGGTTGTTGGCATGGCTGGCGTTCTCGACAGCGCACGTTTCCGTCTGTTCCTCTCGGAAGAGTTCAACGTTTCCGTTCAGGACGTCACTGCATTCGTATTGGGTGGTCACGGCGACACCATGGTGCCGCTTGCTCGCTACTCGACAGTTGGTGGCATTCCGCTGACCGACCTCGTGAAGATGGGCTGGCTGACTGCCGAACGTCTCGAGCAGATCATTCAGCGTACCCGTGATGGCGGTGCTGAAATCGTTGGCCTGCTGAAGACCGGTTCTGCCTATTACGCACCTGCTGCTTCGGCAATCGAAATGGCTGAGTCCTACCTCAAGGACAAGAAGCGAGTTCTGCCTGCTGCTGCTCACCTCTCCGGTCAGTACGGCGTCAACGACATGTATGTTGGCGTTCCGACCATCATCGGTGCTGGCGGTATCGAGCGCATCATCGAAATCGAACTCAACAAGGACGAGGAAGCTGCCTTCCAGAAGTCCGTCGGCGCGGTTGCTGGTCTTTGCGAAGCCTGCATCAACATTGCTCCGTCGCTGAAGTAATTGCCCGACGCATCGGTGCAAGGGCAGTTCAGGCCTTTGTGCGCCGCGATGCGGAGACTCAACAGTTGAGAGCGTCCCTGAGTTCATCAGGATCTGGGACGCTCCAGACGGCTACAAACAGGGATTAATCCATGAATATTCATGAGTATCAGGCCAAGGCTCTTTTGAAGGGCTATGGTGCACCGGTCGCCGAAGGGGTTGCAATCCTCAAGGTTGAAGAAGCTGAAGCCGCTGCAAAGCAGCTTCCTGGCCCGCTTTACGTGGTCAAGAGCCAGATTCATGCTGGTGGCCGTGGTAAGGGCAAGTTCAAGGAACTTGGTCCAGATGCAAAGGGTGGCGTTCGTCTTGCGAAGTCCATCGAAGAAGCTGTTTCCCATGCCAAGGATATGCTCGGCAACACGCTGGTAACAGCGCAGACGGGCGATGCTGGCAAGCAGGTTAACCGCCTCTACATCGAAGACGGTGCAGACATCGCTCGCGAACTGTATTGCTCGCTGCTGGTTGACCGCTCGGTCGGTCAGGTTGCTTTCGTGGTTTCCACCGAAGGCGGCATGGACATCGAAGCTGTTGCTCACGACACGCCTGAGAAGATTCACACGATTGCCATCAACCCGGAAGTCGGCGTTACCGACGCCGACGTTGCTGCGATCTCTAAGGCTCTGGAACTGACAGACGCTGCTGCTGAAGATGCCAAGGCTCTGTTCCCTGCGCTCTACAAAGCATTCAACGAGAAGGACATGGCTCTTCTCGAAGTGAACCCGCTGATCGTCATGCAAGATGGCCACCTGCGCGTTCTCGACGCCAAGATGTCTTTCGATGGCAATGCGCTCTTCCGTCACGACGACGTCAAGCTGTTGCGCGACGAAACCGAAGAAGACGCCAAGGAAATCGAAGCCTCCAAGTGGGACCTCGCTTATGTTGCTCTCGATGGTAACATCGGCTGCATGGTCAACGGCGCTGGTCTTGCCATGGCAACGATGGACATCATCAAGCTTTACGGCAAAGAGCCTGCAAACTTCTGCGACGTCGGCGGTGGCGCTGGCAAGGAAAAGGTTGCGGCTGCGTTCAAGATCATCACGGCTGACCCGAAGGTTGAAGGCATTCTGGTCAACATTTTCGGTGGTATCATGAAGTGCGACGTCATCGCTGAGGGCGTTATCGCCGCAGTGAAGGAAGTCGGTCTGCAGGTTCCGCTCGTTGTGCGTCTCGAAGGCACCAACGTTGAGCTGGGCAAAAAGCTCCTGAACGAATCGGGTCTTGCAATTACGGCTGCTGACGACCTCGACGATGCAGCCAAGAAGATCGTTGCGGCGATCAACGGCTAATTTGAAGGACCGGAAATAATGTCTATTCTCGTAAATAAAGACACAAAGATCCTCGTTCAGGGTCTGACCGGCAAGACCGGTACCTTCCACACCGAGCAGGCTCTTGCCTACTACGGCACGCAGATGGTTGGCGGTATCCACCCTAAGAAGGGCGGCGAAACCTGGACTGGTTCGAAGGGCGAAAGCCTGCCGATCTTTGCTTCTGTTGCTGAAGCCAAGGACAAGACCGGTGCTGATGCATCCGTTATCTACGTTCCGCCAGCTGGCGCTGCAGATGCGATCATCGAAGCTATTGATGCTGAAATTCCTTTCATTACCTGCATCACCGAAGGTATCCCGGTCATGGACATGGTTCGCGTCAAGGCTCGCCTCGACCGCTCCACTTCGCGTCTGCTTGGCCCTAACTGCCCAGGCATCATGACACCGGAAGAGTGCAAGATCGGCATCATGCCGGGCTCGATCTTCCGCAAGGGTTCGGTTGGTATCGTTTCGCGCTCCGGCACACTGACCTATGAAGCCGTGTTCCAGACATCCAACGAAGGCCTCGGCCAGACGACGGCTGTTGGTATTGGCGGCGACCCGGTCAAGGGTACCGAGTTCATCGACGTGCTGGAAATGTTCCTCGCTGACGAAGCCACCACCTCGATCATCATGATCGGTGAAATCGGCGGTTCGGCTGAAGAAGATGCAGCACAGTTCCTGATCGACGAAGCCAAGAAGGGCCGCAAAAAGCCAATGGCTGGCTTCATCGCTGGCCGTACTGCTCCGAAAGGCCGCACCATGGGCCACGCCGGTGCTGTGGTTTCCGGCGGCAAGGGTGACGCAGAATCCAAGATCGCTGCCATGGAAGCAGCTGGTATCAAGGTTTCGCCTTCCCCGGCACGCCTCGGCAAGACGCTGGTTGAAGTCCTCAAGGGCTAAGACCACATACTGAGACAAAAACCGGGCAGGCGGATCGTGAAGAGCCGGCTGTCCGGATGCGCTTAGAGGGCGCGGGATGAAGGCCGCTGCGGCGGCATATATGACCAAAGCGGCAGGCCATCAGCGGCCATCAACAAATCGAGGAGGCGGGGTACTTCCCCCGCAGGACAAATGGCAAGGCAAGAAGCCAACGAGCAGTTTCAGATCACGTCGTTTCTCGACGGTGCGAACGCAGCTTACATCGAGCAGCTCTATGCACGGTATGAAGAAGATCCTTCTTCCGTATCGCCGGAATGGCAGAGCTTCTTCAAGGGCCTGTCCGACAATCCCGAAGATGTAAAAAAAGCCGCTAAGGGCGCTTCCTGGAAGCGTTCCAACTGGCCGATCGCGGCTGGTGGCGATCTCGTCTCCGCGCTGGACGGCAATTGGGCGACGGTCGAAAAGGCCATCGAAAAGAAGGTGCAGGCCAAGGCAGAAGCCAAGGTCGTAGAGACCGGCAAGCCGGTCAGCGAAGCAGAGGTTCTTCAGGCGACTCGCGACAGCGTACGCGCCATTATGATGATCCGTGCTTACCGCATGCGCGGCCACCTGCACGCCAAGCTCGATCCGCTCGGCATTGCCAGCGCGGTTGAGGACTACAACGAGTTGTCGCCGAAGTCCTATGGCTTCGAAGAAAGCGACTACGATCGCAAGATTTTCATCGATAACGTGCTGGGTCTCGAATACGCGACCGTGCGCGAAATGCTTGAAATCCTCGAGCGCACCTATTGCTCGACGCTCGGCGTCGAATTCATGCACATGTCCAGCCCGGAAGAAAAGGCCTGGATCCAGGAACGTATCGAAGGTCCGGATAAGGGCGTCGATTTCACACCTGAAGGCAAGAAAGCCATCCTTTCAAAGCTGGTTGAAGCGGAAGGTTACGAGCAGTTCCTCGACGTTCGTTTCAAGGGCACCAAGCGTTTCGGTCTTGATGGCGGTGAATCGCTGATCCCTGCTCTTGAGCAGATCATCAAGCGTGGCGGCCAGGAAGGTCTGGAAGAAGTCATCGTCGGCATGGCTCACCGTGGTCGTCTGAACGTTTTGACCAACGTCATGGGCAAACCACACCGCGCCGTGTTCCACGAGTTCAAGGGCGGTTCGTTCAAACCTGACGAAGTCGAAGGCTCCGGCGACGTGAAGTACCACCTGGGTGCGTCTTCCGACCGCGAATTCGATGGCAACAAGGTTCACCTGTCGCTGACAGCCAACCCTTCGCACCTTGAAATCGTCAACCCTGTTGTCATGGGTAAGGCCCGCGCCAAGCAGGACCAGTTGGCGAAGGTTTGGGATGGCGACACCATTCCATTGTCAGAACGTGCAAAGGTTCTTCCCTTGCTGCTTCATGGTGATGCTGCTTTTGCAGGTCAGGGTGTGGTTGCTGAGATTCTCGGTCTTTCCGGTCTTCGCGGCCACCGCGTCGCCGGCACCATGCACGTCATCATCAACAACCAGATCGGCTTTACGACGAACCCGGGTTTCTCGCGTTCTTCGCCTTACCCGTCTGACGTTGCCAAGATGATCGAAGCGCCGATCTTCCACGTGAATGGCGATGATCCGGAAGCTGTTGTGTATGCAGCCAAGGTTGCAACCGAATACCGCATGAAGTTCCACAAGCCTGTTGTTGTGGACATGTTCTGCTACCGTCGCTTTGGTCATAACGAAGGCGATGAGCCAGCGTTCACACAGCCAAAGATGTACAAGGTCATTCGTGGGCACAAGACTGTCGCACGTATCTATGCCGACCGTCTGATCGCCGAAGGCCTGATCAACGAAGGCGAATTCGAGAAGCTGAAGGCCGACTGGCGTGCGCATCTCGAACAGGAATTCGAAGCAGGTCAGTCCTACAAGCCTAACAAGGCTGACTGGCTCGATGGTCAGTGGTCGGGTCTGCGTGTTGCAGACAATGCCGATGAGCAGCGTCGTGGCAAGACCGGCGTACCGATGAAAATTCTCAAGGAAATCGGCAAGAAACTGTCGACCATTCCTGAAGGCTTCAATGCGCACCGCACGATTCAGCGTTTCATGGACAACCGCGCACAGATGGTTGAAACCGGTGAAGGTATCGACTGGGCAATGGCTGAAGCCTTTGCATTCGGTACACTTGCTGTCGAAGGTCACAAGATCCGTCTGTCCGGTCAGGATTGCGAGCGCGGCACCTTCTCGCAGCGCCACTCTGTTCTCTACGATCAGGACACGGAAGAGCGTTACATTCCGCTTGCCAACCTGGCTCCGACACAGGCTCGTTACGAAGTCATCAACTCGATGCTGTCAGAAGAAGCCGTACTTGGTTTCGAATATGGCTACTCGCTGGCCCGTCCGAATGCACTGACACTGTGGGAAGCACAGTTCGGCGACTTCGCAAACGGTGCGCAGGTGGTGTTCGATCAGTTCATCTCGTCGGGTGAACGCAAGTGGCTTCGCATGTCCGGTCTCGTCTGCCTTCTGCCGCATGGTTATGAAGGTCAGGGTCCGGAGCACTCTTCCGCTCGTCTGGAACGTTTCCTCCAGCTTTGCGCCGAAGACAACATGCAGGTTGCCAACGTCACCACACCGGCAAACTACTATCACATCCTGCGCCGTCAGGTTCGTCGCGACTTCCGCAAGCCGCTCGTTCTGATGACGCCAAAGTCCCTGCTGCGCCACAAGCGTGCAACGTCTTCGCTTGCTGAACTAGCTGGCGAATCCTCGTTCCACCGTCTGCTGTGGGACGATGCAGAAGTGATCAAGGATGGTCCGATCAAGCTGCAGAAGGATTCCAAGATTCGTCGCGTCGTGCTTTGCACGGGTAAGGTCTATTACGATCTGCTCGAAGAGCGCGAAAAGCGTGGCATCGACGATATCTACCTGCTGCGTGTCGAACAGCTTTATCCGTTCCCGGCCAAGGCGCTCATCAACGAGCTGTCGCGCTTCCGTAACGCGGAGATGGTCTGGTGCCAGGAAGAGCCTAAGAACATGGGTGCATGGTCGTTCATCGACCCGTACCTGGAATGGGTGCTGGCACATATCGACGCCAAGTACCAGAAGGTACGCTACACGGGCCGTCCGGCTGCAGCTTCGCCTGCAACGGGTTTGATGTCCAAGCATCTCGCACAGCTTGCTGCATTCCTAGAAGACGCGCTGGGAGAGTGAAAACTCTCCCTCCATCATCCATCCAAAACAGACACCTATAAACGGAACAAGATTATGGCCACTGAAATCCGCGTACCAACTCTGGGAGAGTCCGTCAGCGAAGCGACTGTCGGAACCTGGTTCAAGAAAGTTGGCGACTTCGTCAAGGCTGACGAGCCTCTGGTTGAACTCGAAACCGACAAGGTAACTGTTGAAGTGCCTTCGCCGACCTCTGGCGTTCTGACGGAAATCGTTGCGCAGAACGGCGAAACGGTTGGCCTCGACGCATTGCTCGGCCAGATCGCTGAAGGTGCTGCTGGCGCTGCAACGACCGCACCTGCGGCTGCTGCTTCCGCACCAGCTGCTGCTGTTTCGGCGCCTGCACCTGCTGCCGCTGCTGCACCTGCAACCGGATCCATGCCTGCTGCTCCGGCTGCTGCAAAGGTTGCTGCCGACAACAATATCTCGACTGCGGATATCGACGGTTCTGGCAAGCGTGGCCAGGTTCTCAAGGGCGATGTTCTGGCTGCTGTTGCCAAGGGCGCTTCGGCTCCTGTTGCCGCTGCTCCCGTCTCTGCACCACGTCCAGTGTCTTCGGCTGAAGACGGTGTACGTGAAGAGCGCGTAAAGATGACCCGACTGCGTCAGACGATTGCAAAGCGTCTGAAGGATGCACAGAACACCGCAGCCATGCTTACCACCTACAACGAGGTGGACATGTCGGCCGTTATGGATCTGCGTAACCGCTACAAGGACGTGTTTGAAAAGAAGCACGGCGTGAAGCTTGGCTTCATGGGCTTCTTCACCAAGGCTGTTACTCACGCGTTGAAGGAACTGCCTGCAGTTAACGCCGAGATCGATGGCACCGACATCATCTACAAGAACTATTGTCACGTTGGCATGGCCGTCGGCACCGACAAGGGTCTGGTTGTTCCGGTTATCCGTGACGCTGACCAGCGTTCTATTGCTGGCGTTGAAAAGGAACTCGGTCGTCTTGCAAAGGCAGCCCGTGACGGTTCGCTCAGCATGGCTGACATGCAGGGCGGCACCTTCACCATCACCAATGGTGGTGTTTACGGTTCGCTGATGTCTTCGCCGATCCTCAACGCTCCGCAGTCCGGTATTCTCGGCATGCACAAGATCCAGGAGCGTCCGGTTGCTATCGGCGGTCAGGTTGTCATCCGCCCGATGATGTATCTCGCACTGTCTTACGATCACCGTATCGTTGACGGCAAGGAAGCCGTGACCTTCCTCGTTCGCGTCAAGGAAAGCCTGGAAGATCCAGAGCGTCTGGTTCTCGATCTCTAAGAAAAAAGGAGGAGCAGAATGGAAACGCTGGCAAGCGAAAACGGGCCATACATGGTGCTGTTGGCTCTCAGTGTCATTCTCCTCTTCTTGCATATCGGGTTGCAGGGCATTCTTGCGACCAAGGAACTCGGGTCTGCATGGAATGCAGGCCCGCGTGACGAAGGTAAAAAGCCGACAGGCGTGCTGGCTGGTAGGGCCGAACGCGCCTTGGAAAATTACAAAGAAACCTACCCAGCCTTTATGGGGCTGATCCTTGGTGTTGCTTTTGTGGGTGACGCTTCAGGTTGGGGCCTGGTAGGCGGGTGGATATGGTTTGCGGCGCGTATCGCCTATATTCCGCTCTATCTCCTCGGAGTTCCCTATATCCGTTCGTTGACATGGCTCGTTTCGGCTGGCGGATTGCTCATCATGCTGCTGTCCTTGATCTGAGGAATATTCGTCATGCACGCTTACCTCACTGAATTGCTCTCGCTGATGGCGATTTTTGCCTTTGCCATCGTATCACCGGGCGCCGATCTGGCGATGGTGATGCGCCAAGCCATCGTGCACGGCCGCGGTCAGGCAATCATTACCAGTTTTGGTATTGGCGCTGCGTTGATGGTCCATGTCAGCTACACGATCCTTGGTCTAGGCCTCGTCATTTCCCAGTCGATCTACCTGTTCAATCTCGTCAAATGGCTGGGTGTTGCCTACCTGCTCTATATCGGCATCAAGGCGTTGCGCGCCGGCAAGACCGATGTAACGGCAGCCACAGGCGATGTGACGACTGCACCCCGTCAGCAGCAATCGGCGCTCAAGGCTTTTACGTCGGGTTTTGCAGCCAATGCACTCAATCCCAAAGCGGTGTTTTTCTTCCTGTCGATTTTTTCAACGGTCGTCAGCGCGCATACACCGATTGCTATCAAATTTTCTTACGGGCTGGTCATGGCTAGCTTCCTGATCCTGTGGTTTATCGGGGTCAGCCTGTTCATGACAACGCCACGCATGCGTGCGGCATTCTCGCGTGCAAGCCAGTGGATCGATCGCACCAGCGGTGTGGTTTTCATTGCGCTTGGAATTAAACTTGCCACTGAAAAAGCGGCCTGAAGGCCAAAACCGAATGGTCACGGTTTAGCCGTTGCCATCATCAATCAGGAATTAGAACATGGCTTATGATGTAGTTGTTATCGGCACCGGACCTGGTGGTTATGTTTGCGCGGTCAAGGCGGCCCAGCTCGGCCTGAAGGTTGCCGTTATTGAAAAGCGCTCGACCTACGGCGGCACCTGCCTGAACGTCGGCTGCATTCCTTCCAAGGCGCTGCTGCATGCATCCGAAACCTTCGCGCATGTTGCACACGGTCTGGATTCGCTCGGCGTTGAAGTCGCCGCACCAAAGCTCAACATTGAAAAGATGATGGCGCACAAGGACGGTGTGGTGAAAGCCAACGTCGATGGCGTTTCCTTCCTGTTCAAGAAGAACAAGATCGATGCTTTCCAGGGCACCGGCAAGGTTGTGGCTGCGGGCAAGGTTTCCGTGACCAACGACAAGGGCGAAGTTCAGGAAATCGAAGCCAAGAACATCGTTATTGCGACCGGTTCTGACGTTGCCGGCATTCCTGGCGTCAATGTTGAAATCGATGAGCAGACCATCGTGTCCTCGACCGGTGCCATTGCGCTCACCAAGGTTCCTGAAAAGCTGATCGTGGTCGGCGGCGGTGTTATTGGTCTCGAGCTCGGTTCCGTTTGGTCGCGTCTCGGTGCCAAGGTGACCGTTGTTGAATATCTCGACAACATTCTCGGCGGCATGGACGGCGAAGTGTCCAAGCAGGCTCAGCGTCTGCTGGCCAAGCAGGGCCTGGACTTCAAGCTCGGCGCCAAGGTTACTGCCGTTGAAAAAACGGCTGATGGCGCAAAGGTTGTCTTCGAGCCTGTAAAGGGTGGCGAAGCCGAAACTCTCGATGCCAATGTTGTGCTGATCTCCACCGGCCGCAAGCCCTACACTGAAGGTCTCGGCCTTGCCGAAGCTGGCGTTGTTCTGGACAGCCGTGGCCGCGTTGAAATCGATGCTCACTACAAGACCAACGTTGCTGGCATTTATGCAATCGGCGACGTTGTGAAGGGCCCGATGCTGGCGCACAAGGCTGAAGATGAAGGCGTTGCTCTTGCCGAAATCCTGGCTGGCCAGCATGGCCACGTCAATTACGACGTCATTCCAGGCGTTGTTTACACGCAGCCGGAAATCGCATCGGTTGGCAAGACAGAAGAAGAACTCAAGGCCGCTGGCGTTGCTTACAAGGTTGGCAAGTTCCCGTTCACGGCCAATGGTCGCGCCCGCGCCATGCAGGTTACTGACGGCTTTGTGAAGATTCTGGCGGACAAGGAAACCGATCGCGTTCTCGGCGGTCACATCGTTGGCTTCGGGGCTGGTGAAATGATCCACGAGATTGCGGTTATCATGGAATTTGGCGGTTCTTCCGAAGACCTCGGCCGTACCTGCCACGCTCACCCGACCATGTCGGAAGCTGTGAAGGAAGCGGCACTCGCCACGTTCTTCAAGCCAATCCACATGTAATCATTGCTGATGTCACAGCTTATGAAAGGCGGCGACAATTCGCCGCCTTTTGTTTTTGTGCGTATCGGTAAATGTTTGGCCTCAGTCAACATCAGAGGTCAAGAATGAAGCTCTTGTCAGAACCGTTGCCATTTTCGTTTAATTGGGCGGATCGTTTCGAAGGTACCCTTCAGGAGAAGGGGCTGACATCGCTTACGGCAGCGCGCCTTATTTTGGAAAATCCACCGGCCTGGGTTTCGTTCCTCATGCGACTGCGCAATGGCGTTGTGCGCTGGTTCGGCCTGAAGACAGTACAGCTTTCAGCGGGCGAAAGCGCTGGGGGATTTCCGATTATCGCCTCTACGGCAGACAGGACGGTGATGGGGTTTGATGACCATCATCTCGATTTCCGCATTGTGATAGACGTTGAAGCACACGACAGTGATCCGACAATCAGTGTCACCACGCTTGTGAACCGTAAGAATTGGCTGGGCTGGGTCTATATGATGTTTGTTGCACCCGTTCACCGGCGCATTGTACCGGCCACCCTGAAAAAGGTCAGCCGCGGCATTCACAAGGTTGCCGTCAACGGCTGATGATCAGTTGACGCGGGTCAGTGTATAACCCTGTTTGCGCAGAAGTTCGACGACCCCTTCCTCGTCAGGCAGGTGGAGTGCGCCCACCGCCATGAAAACCGAGCCCTGAGCAAGCAACGGGGCTGCTCTTTCTGCCATCACATGGTTACGGTCGGTGATAATCCGCTTTTCGAAGCTCGCATAACCGTCCTCATCCACGCCAGAGTTTTGCGGTGTGGCGGCTGTGATCATCGGCATGATCGCGCCGATATCTTCCTGAAGATAAAGATCGGTCATTGTCCAGATGATGTCCTGCATGCGATCACCAAGGCCCAACGTTTCGACCAATGCCTTCATGTGGAAATCCATTGGCAGATCAGCCATGGCCTGTATCTGTTCGACAAGTGTCTCCAGTCCTTTGACGGACTTGCCAGCCGCGACGCCGTCTTCGGCAATCTTCTTGTCAAGGAACGATGCTCCTTGCGCCTTGCGTTTGAACTCACAGGCTGGCAGCCCCACAAAGCTTGCCAATATCCATGGCTTCATCTTCAGCACGGATGCCAGCGGAATGCCGCGCTGTTTCAGGCCGTCCTCCAGTCGCTGCTTGTCCTCGCTCGACAGCATATCGGTGATCGACTTGCCATCAATGAACATCGAAAGGTCCGGTCTGGCGAATATCGCTGCCGCTGCTTTTTTCTCGTCGAGAATTTCGTCTGACTCAACCACTACCGTCTTTGCACTGGTAAATGCTTCTTGCGCGCCATTTGGCATTTTGAGAACACGTGGGTCGGTAATGTGCATGGTGCCAAGCAAATAGGACGGTGCAAGACCGTCCTTTTCGACGCGCCAGAATGTACCTTTTCCATTCAGGACTTTATCCGCCTCTTCCTGCAAGTTCTGGTATTTCTGCGGTTCATCGCGCTGCATGATCTCGACGAGATCCTGGCCGACACAGCTCAGATCCTCCTGTGCATGTGCCGGTTTGATACCGAGCAAAGTCAGGAGCAATATGGTCACGAGCGTGATGTGGAACAGGGCGCACAGGGCCAGCATGGTGGTGCCCGGACGTGGCAATCTCCAACCAAGAAGACGTTCAGTGTTCAATCCGCCAGCCATGGTCATGCAATCCCGTAATTTCGCTAAAGGTTTTTTATGACGGCGACGTCGCAATTGTATTAAAGAAATTGGTTAATGCGTGGACAGCACAACCGTTCCGTTCACGCCCGCGGGTGGGCGTTATCGTAGATTTCCAACAGGCGTGCCGTATCGACCCCGGTATAGATTTGCGTGGTTGATAGGCTGGCATGGCCAAGCAATTCCTGGATGGTGCGCAGATCACCACCGCCAGCCAGCAGGTGGGTGGCGAAGGAATGTCGCAATGCATGCGGTGTTGCCGTATCCGGCAAACCAAACGCGCTGCGCAATTTCTGCATGCCGCGCTGGATGATGGCTGCGTGCAGTTTGCCGCCGCGTGCGCCGACAAACATCGGTTCGTCATTCGTCAGATGGTACGGGCAAAGCTTGCGATATGTTGCGATTGCTTCGGCGACGATCGGCAACAATGGCACCAGACGCGTTTTTCCGCCTTTACCAGTGATGCGAAGTGCGCTTGTGGCGCTTGGAATATCCACTGCGCGCAGGCTTAGTGCCTCGGAGATACGCAGACCACAGCCATAAAGAAGAGACAGTACCGCTGCATCGCGGGCGGCGATCCACGGTTCTTCCTGCATCTGGGTATCGGTCTGTGTCAGGTTCAGTGCTTGCCTGTCGGTAAGCGGCTTTGGCAGAGACTTTGGCTGTTTAGGCGTGCGAATGGCATTCGCGCCTGCTGTCTTCACCAGACCCTTGCGTTCCAGATAGCGCAGAAAGGATCGTAAGCCCGCCAGATGGCGGCCAAGCGAACGGGCGCCTGCGCCATCACGACGGCGGGATGCCAGAAAACTACGCAAGTCGGCGGGGCGTAGGTCGGCAATATCCTTGATGCCCGCCGGTGCGGCGAGATGACCGGTGAGGAACATCAGGAACTGTCTTGTGTCCCGCTCATAGGCCTCAACGGTGTTTCCGGAAAGACGGCGCTCACCCTGCAATGTGGCAAGCCATGTCTGCCGCTCATCAAGAACAGCCTGATCGGCAAAGGTCAGAATCTCGGACAACTCATTACGCTCCGGTGGTTCAATTGATGACAAGGATAGAGGCTGCGGATCAGCATTTGGTTAAAATTGACGATATTGAAGGCATTGCGCATCGCTGTTTGCGGTTTCCTTTTTGTTCATGAAAAGGCATGGTCGCCGCACAATGGCAAAAGATTCGACTGACCTGTTTGGCGTATTATTCGATCCTGCACCTGTGGCGCGCAATAGCGTGCCGGTTCTTGTGCCGCTGCCTGCGCCCGGTCCTTACAGTTATGCAGTCCCAGACGATATGGTGGTGGAACCGGGCACTGTGGTGCAGGTTCCGCTTGGGCCGCGGCAGGTGATTGGAGTGGTCTGGGACAGGGAGCAGGATGACGGCAAGACCGTTGATCCGAAGAAACTGCGGCCGATCACCAAGGCTTTTGACTGCCCGCCACTTAAAGCTGAAATGCGGCGCTTCATCGATTGGGTTGCCTCCTACACGCTGTCTCCGCCGGGACTGGTGGCCCGTATGGCGCTGCGCGCTCCCACCGCATTTGACCCCGAGCCGATGATTGAAGGCCTGCGTCTGGGTGAAGGCCGGCCCGAACGCATGACACCGGCACGCCAGCGGGTGATCGAGCTGGCGGGTGAGGGCCATACCTGGACAAAGAGCGGACTTGCGCATGCTGCCGGTGTTTCCACCAGCGTTATTGATGGTTTGGCAAAACAGGGCGTGTTCGAAACCGTGTTTCTACCTGCCCCGCCCGTGGTTGCCGAACCTGACCCTGATTATGTCGAGGCGCGTATTGAAGGTCCGCAAAAGCAGGCAGCGTCTGAAATTCTTGAGGATCAGCGCAAGGGCGGATTTTCTGTCTCGCTGATCGATGGCGTAACCGGCTCCGGCAAGACAGAAGTCTATTTCGAGGCGGTTGCCGAAACGCTGCGGCAGGGCAAGCAGGTGTTGATCCTGCTGCCTGAAATTGCACTGACCGCTGCATTTCTGGAGCGATTTCAGAACCGGTTTGGCGCAAAACCGGCCGAATGGCACTCCGAGCTTGCCCCGAAAACCCGCGAAAAGGTATGGCGGCAGACCTCGACCGGCGAGGTGCGGGTGGTGGCAGGTGCGCGTTCCGCTCTGTTTCTACCCTTCGACAATCTTGGTCTGATCATTGTCGATGAAGAACATGACCCAGCTTACAAACAGGAAGATCGCGTGTTTTATAATGCACGCGACATGGCGGTGGTGCGGGCGCGAATAGCTGATTTTCCCGTCGTACTGGTCTCTGCGACGCCATCGGTGGAAAGCCAGGTCAACGGCAATTCCGGGCGTTATAATCTCATTCATCTGCATACGCGTTTTGGCGATGCGGCGATGCCCGATCTGCACCTTGTCGATATGCGACGCCACCCGCCAGAACGGGGCGGCTTTCTGTCGTCGGTGTTGCTGCGCGGCATTGGCAAGACCATTGAACGCGGTGAGCAGGCGCTGCTGTTCCTCAACCGACGTGGTTATGCCCCGTTGACGCTTTGCCGCGTATGCGGCCATCGCTTTCAGTGCCCGCAATGTGCCAGTTGGTTGGTGGAGCACCGTTTCCGTGAGCAGATACAGTGCCACCAGTGTGGTTACGCCGAAAAGACACCGGACCATTGCCCGGAATGCGGCACATTCGACCATTTGGCTGCCTGTGGTCCTGGTGTGGAACGTATTGCCGAAGAGGTCGAGAAACACTTCCCTGATGCGCGAACCATCCTTCTGTCATCGGATATGCCTGGTGGCGTAAAACGTTTGCGGTTGGAACTGGAAGCGATTGCTAATGGCGAGGTCGATATCGTCATTGGCACGCAGCTGGTGGCGAAGGGCCATAACTTCCCGCTGATGACGCTGGTTGGCATTGTTGACGCCGATCTGGGATTGGCAAATGGCGATCCGCGTGCGGCGGAGCGCACCTTCCAACTTCTGTCACAGGTGACGGGTCGCGCCGGTCGTACCGGTCTGAAAAGTCATGGTCTTCTGCAAACCTATCAACCGCAGCACCCTGTGATGCAGGCCATTGTCTCCGGTGATGCCGGGGCGTTTTATGATCGTGAAATCATTGAACGTGAAAAAGCGATGTTGCCGCCGTTTGGGCGTTTAGCCTCGATTATCGTGTCGGCGGAAACCCGCGCTGATGCAGAAACCCATGCCCGTGCTCTGAGAGTTGCAGCGCCGCAGGCTGCTGGCATCGCCTTGCTAGGGCCGGCGGAGGCACCGCTCGCACTTATTCGCGGACGGTATCGTTTCCGGCTGCTGGTTCACGGAAAACGCAATTCGGACATGCAGGGGTTTATGCGCGCTATGCTGGCCAATGGTCCAAAGGAACGTGGCTCTATCCATGTCCAAGTGGACATCGACCCCCAGAGTTTTCTGTGAAGCTGAAGTAGCGCTGAAATAACGATTCCGATTTTCAGGTCAATATTGTAAGTCGGCAAGTGAAACTGATTTGAGGCGAGGGGCTGGCAATCATGGAATTTTACTTTCCAACCGAGTTTGGAGAACAACTGGCGTTTTTGGCCGCATCGGTTTCAGCCCTGATCGGGTTATTGATGTTGTTTGCGCCTGGTGTGACCTTGCGCCTCTTTGCATTGCAATCCAGCCGTGAGCGCAATGACGGGTTTGTGCTGATCCGCTCGTCGCTGGCTGGCTTTTATCTCGGCCTTGGCGCAACGGCACTGCTTCTTCAGCAGATATTTATATATACAACTTTTGGCTTTTCGTTTGCAGTCGCCGTCTTCGGCGCCCTTCTCTCCATCCTTTCGGATGGTGGCATAACATGGCGAAATTGCCTACTTCTGGTTGTGAATTTTCTGCTTGCTGCCTTGCCGTTACTCTATGTTTTTGGAATAGTGTGAGGCTGGCTGAAACGCCCAAGGTGTGGCGCTTTTGGCAAAGGAATGGGGATTTCGTATTTTTTTCTGCTTTCCTGTTGCCCTAAAGCCTTATTCCGTTATTACCCGTGTTGCGAGTCCCGGCATCCTATGCTAGACGGACCGCGAAATTCGAAAAGGTGAGGGGGATCACTTTAGCCTTTTTCGGGGAAATTGAAACGATTTCAAGAATTTGGCAAAGTTGCTGACGCGACTTGTCTTTCTTGGATGATAAGCAGGGAAAAAGTGCCAGTGGCAGACACCTCCCATGGAACATCCGGTGTAGCGGAAAGGTATGCGTCGTCGCTTTTCGAGCTTGCTCTTGAGGCGGGTGTTGTAGAGGCGGTTGGGGCCGATCTCGATGCATTCCAGTCGCTTCTCGACGAGAGTGACGATTTGAAGCGTCTGGTGGAAAGCCCGGTATTTTCGTCTGAAGATCAGGGCAAGGCCATCGCGGCTATCTGCGAAAGGGCCGGCCTGAAGACGCTTGCTGCGAACTTCCTCAAAGTTGTCGCCAAGAATCGCCGTCTGTTTGCCGTTCCTGGCATGGTACGCGCTTATCGCGAAATCGCTGCCGCACACCGTGGCGAAATTACTGCCGAAGTTACTTCGGCACATGCGCTCGATGCAGCGCAGGAAACTGAACTGAAGGCGGCGCTGAAGAGCGTTACTGGTAAGGATGTAACGGTTTCCGTAACCGTTGATCCGTCGATCCTCGGTGGCCTTATCGTCAAGGTTGGCTCCCGTCAGATCGACACGTCTCTTCGCACCAAACTTTCCACCCTTAAGCTTGCACTGAAAGAGGTTGGCTGATGGATATCCGCGCCGCGGAAATTTCCGCAATTCTGAAAGATCAAATCAAAAATTTCGGCAACGAGGCTGAAGTCTCGGAAGTCGGCCAGGTTCTGTCCGTTGGTGACGGTATCGCTCGCGTTTACGGCCTTGACAATGTTCAGGCTGGTGAAATGGTCGAGTTCCCAGGCGGCATCCGTGGTATGGCGCTGAACCTCGAATCCGACAATGTCGGTGTGGTTATTTTCGGTTCTGACCGTGACATCAAGGAAGGCGACACCGTTAAGCGGACCGGCGCCATCGTTGACGTTCCTGTCGGTCCTGAGCTGCTTGGCCGCGTGGTCGATGCTCTCGGTAACCCGATTGACGGCAAAGGCCCGATTAATGCCACGAAGCGCGCTCGCGTTGACGTAAAGGCTCCTGGCATTATTCCACGCAAGTCGGTTCATGAGCCGATGTCCACAGGTCTCAAGGCTATCGACGCCCTGATCCCAGTTGGTCGTGGCCAGCGCGAACTCGTGATCGGCGACCGCCAGACCGGCAAGACCGCGATCATTCTCGACACGATCCTCAACCAGAAGGCCATTCACGACAATGGTCCTGACGGTGACAAGCTTTACTGCGTCTACGTTGCTATCGGTCAGAAGCGTTCGACCGTTGCCCAGTTCGTTAAGGTTCTGGAAGAGCGTGGCGCACTGCAGTACTCGATCATCGTTGCCGCTACGGCTTCCGATCCTGCTCCTATGCAGTATCTGGCTCCGTTCGCTGGTTGCGCAATGGGCGAATACTTCCGTGACAACGGTCAGCATGCGCTGATCGGTTACGACGACCTTTCCAAGCAGGCTGTTGCCTACCGTCAGATGTCGCTTCTTCTGCGTCGTCCTCCAGGCCGCGAAGCTTATCCTGGTGACGTTTTCTACCTTCACTCCCGTCTTCTCGAGCGCGCTGCAAAGCTCTCCGACGAAATGGGCGCTGGTTCGCTGACTGCTCTGCCGGTCATCGAAACACAGGGTAACGACGTTTCCGCGTTTATTCCGACCAACGTGATCTCGATCACCGACGGCCAGATCTTCCTGGAAACCGACCTGTTCTATCAGGGTATCCGCCCGGCTGTTAACGTCGGTCTGTCGGTTTCGCGCGTTGGTTCTGCTGCTCAGATCAAGGCCATGAAGCAGGTTGCTGGTTCCATCAAGGGTGAGCTCGCTCAGTACCGCGAAATGGCCGCATTTGCTCAGTTCGGTTCGGACCTCGATGCCTCCACACAGCGTTTGCTGAACCGTGGTGCACGTCTGACGGAACTCCTGAAGCAGCCACAGTTCTCGCCGCTCAAGACGGAAGAACAGGTTGCCGTGATCTTTGCTGGCGTGAACGGTTACCTCGATAAGGTTGCTGTAAACCAGGTTGGCAAGTTCGAGCAGGGTCTGCTGTCCTACCTCCGTTCGGAAGGCAAGGGCATTCTCGACACCATTCGCACGGAAAAGGCTGTTAGCGATGACACCAAGAGCAAGCTCAAGGCTGCTCTGGATAGCTTCGCAAAGTCTTTCGCCTGATTAGGGTTCACACTGGGACGGATAACGGATGCCTTCACTAAAGGATCTGAAAAACCGCATTGCCTCGGTCAAGGCGACACAGAAGATTACCAAGGCGATGAAAATGGTCGCCGCGGCGAAGCTTCGTCGTGCGCAAGAGGCTGCTGAGGCTGCCCGGCCATATTCACAGCGCATGAGCGCCGTTCTGTCCAATATCGCTCAGGCGGTTGAGGCAGACGTAGCTCCTGCACTGATGACCGGTACCGGCAAGGACGACGTGCATCTGCTCGTCGTCTGCACAGCCGAGCGTGGTCTTTGCGGTGGTTTCAACTCACAGATTTCCCGTTTTGCTCGTGATCGTGCGCGTAAGCTGATCGCCGAAGGCAAGACGGTCAAAATCATGACCGTTGGTAAAAAGGGCTACGACAGCCTGCGTCGCGAATTCGCATCGAACATTATTGAGCGCGTTGAACTGCGCGAAGTGAAGAAGATCGCTTTCGAAAATGCCGACCAGATTGCCAAGAAGATCATTGCGCGTTTCAACGCCGGTGAATTCGATGTCTGCACGCTGATCTACTCCGAGTTCAAATCGGTTATCAGCCAGGTGCCGACAGGCTTGCAGCTTATTCCTGCTGCTGCGCCGGCCGCTGAAGTCGAGCAGACGGCAACGACTGCAATTTATGAATACGAGCCGGATGCGGCTTCCATTTTGGAAGACCTTATTCCGCGCAACATTTCGGTTCAGGTTTTCCGGGCATTGCTCGAGAACGTCGCTGGCGAAATGGGTGCCAAAATGAGCGCGATGGATAACGCAACGCGCAACGCCGGTGAAATGATCCACAAGCTGACATTGTCTTACAACCGTCAGCGTCAGGCTCAGATCACCAAGGAACTGATTGAAATCATTTCGGGCGCTGAAGCGCTCTGAGGTTAAGGAAAGAGGGTAAGGATAATGGCTAAGGCAGCTACCCCCAAGAAAACCGCAGCGAGCACAACCGCGACTGGCAAAGTTACGCAGGTTATCGGCGCTGTTGTCGACGTGGCGTTCGAAGGCGACCTGCCTGCGATC
Source organism: Agrobacterium sp. AGB01 (assembly GCF_014851585.1). Taxonomy (GTDB): domain Bacteria; phylum Pseudomonadota; class Alphaproteobacteria; order Rhizobiales; family Rhizobiaceae; genus Agrobacterium. The sequence goes on along the minus strand of NZ_JACVAB010000006.1, from coordinate 73,745 downwards.
CTCAACGCGCTTGAAGCTGACAACATGGGCAACCGTCTGGTTCTCGAAGTTGCACAGCACCTCGGCGAAAACGTCGTTCGCACGATCGCCATGGACTCGACCGAAGGTCTGGTTCGCGGTCAGGCCGTTCGTGACACCGGTTCTCCGATCACTGTTCCGGTTGGTCCTGAGACGCTTGGTCGTATCATGAACGTTATCGGCGAGCCTGTTGACGAAGCTGGCCCGCTGGTCACTTCCGGCAAGCGCGCTATCCACCAGGAAGCTCCGTCCTACGTTGACCAGTCGACTGAAGGCCAGATCCTGGTTACCGGCATCAAGGTTGTTGACCTTCTCGCTCCTTACGCAAAGGGCGGTAAGATCGGCCTGTTCGGCGGCGCTGGCGTTGGCAAGACCGTTCTCATCATGGAACTGATCAACAACGTGGCCAAGGCGCACGGTGGTTACTCGGTATTTGCCGGTGTGGGTGAACGTACTCGCGAAGGTAACGACCTTTACCACGAAATGATCGAGTCGGGCGTTAACAAGCACGGCGGTGGCGAAGGCTCCAAGGCTGCTCTCGTTTACGGTCAGATGAACGAACCACCAGGCGCACGTGCACGTGTTGCTCTGACCGGTCTGACGATCGCTGAAGACTTCCGTGACAAGGGCCAGGATGTTCTGTTCTTCGTGGACAACATCTTCCGCTTTACGCAGGCTGGTTCCGAAGTGTCCGCTCTGCTCGGCCGTATCCCTTCTGCTGTGGGTTACCAGCCGACGCTTGCTACCGACATGGGCCAGATGCAGGAACGCATCACCACAACGACGAAGGGCTCGATCACTTCGGTTCAGGCTATTTACGTACCTGCCGACGATTTGACCGACCCGGCGCCAGCAACATCGTTCGCCCACTTGGACGCAACGACCGTTCTGTCGCGTTCGATCGCTGAAAAGGGTATTTACCCGGCTGTTGACCCACTCGACTCCACATCGCGTATGCTTGACCCAATGATCGTTGGCGAAGAGCACTACGAAGTGGCTCGTAAGGTTCAGTCGACACTGCAGCGCTACAAGGCTCTTCAGGACATCATCGCCATCCTTGGCATGGATGAACTGTCTGAAGAAGACCGTCTGGCTGTTGCCCGCGCTCGTAAGATCGAACGCTTCCTGTCGCAGCCGTTCTTCGTGGCCGAAGTCTTCACCGGTTCGCCGGGCAAGCTGGTTGCTCTCGAAGACACCATCAAGGGCTTCAAGGGCCTGGTAAATGGTGACTACGATCACCTGCCAGAAGCAGCATTCTACATGGTCGGTTCGATGGAAGAAGCTATCGAAAAGGCAAAGAAGCTGGCTGCTGAAGCTGCCTGATAATGCTTTAAGAAGGGCGCGTGGCTTTTCCACGCGCCTTTGTCTGTCGCGCAACAAAACAAGAAGTGAATAGCCATGGCCGACACTTTCAAATTCGAACTTGTTTCTCCGGAGCGCCTGCTCGTTTCCGAAACGGTTACTGAAGTCGTCATTCCAGCCACTCTGGGCGAAATGACGGTGTTGGCAAACCATGCGCCGGTAATGACGACGATCAAGCCTGGTCTCGTTTCGGTGAAATTTGCCTCTGGTGAGACACACAAGTACGTGGTGTTCGGCGGTTTTGCCGACATTCTGCCAACAGGTTGCACATTGCTTGCTGAATCTGCTGTTTCGGCCGATGAAATCAGCCCTGACACATTGCAGAAGCGTATTGATGCAGCGAAGGCAGAAATCGAAGGTGGTAGCCACCACCACGACCACCTGACCAAGCTTGAAAAGCACCTTTACGAACTGACGAACCTGCATGAGGTTCTCGTCGCTGCTTGAAAGCACCGGGCGGGTTCGAAAGAATGACTGCCCACAAAAAATGAGAAAAAAGCGGCCGTTCCGGTCGCTTTTTTTGTTTTTGGACTACCGCTGCTCAGACGACTACTTTCATCGGCGTTGCGAATTTGCGCTTTGATGCGCCATTGCTCTTGGGTAGAACTAGGCTCCAATAGTGATAAAAGCCAATGGCAGGTGCGCATGATGCTGCCAATTGTTCCGGCTTTTGTCACGTGCAGGCGAATAGGGCTGTTATCTGATGGAAACCTCGCGGAAAGTCATACGCATATCACGGCACGCAGGTGTTTTGGCGCAAGCCACACGTGCTGTTCCTGAGGAGGTGCCAATCGCCTTTTCCTACGGCGGTTCTACCTATGCAGTCATGATGGGCACACCGGCCGACTTGGAAGACTTTGCCATTGGTTTCAGCCTGACTGAGGGTATCATCCGTGAAGTCTCTGAGATCGTCGACGTCGAAATCCTTGCTGCCGATCAGGGTTACGATGTGCAGGTGATGCTTGGGGACAATCAGGCTGATGCACTGCGTGCGCGACGTCGTCATATGGCAGGGCCAGTCGGCTGCGGCCTCTGTGGAATTGAATCGATCGAGCAGGCACTTCGTCCGGTTCCCGACGTTTCAACTGCCACGCTTAAAGCGACGTTTGATGACATTGTTTCTGCGATCACACTGTTATCGGACGGGCAGTCACTTAATCGGGAAACGCGCGCCGTGCACGGCGCCGGCTTCTACCTGCCAGGTGAGGGATTGTTGGCTGTCCGCGAAGATGTCGGGCGGCATAATGGTCTCGACAAGCTGGTTGGCGCTGTCCTTCGTGCTGGCCGTCGGGGCAGCGACGGTATGATTGCGGTTACAAGCCGTATTTCCGTCGAGATGGTGCAGAAGACTGCTATTCTTGGCAGTCCCATCCTGCTGGCGATTTCGGCACCCACTGCGCTTGCCATCGAGACGGCGGAAAAGGCCGGTGTGACACTGGTGGCATTGGTGAGGGGTGAGGACTTCGAAATTTTCACCCATGCTCACAGAATTGTTGAGATCGCAGCGGGTGCGGATATCGCCTCCTGATTTCGCTTTTAGGCGCGGCTCTGCTATTCGTCATTTTTAAGCTGATAGCGGATGTCGCAGGAGAGTGATGTGCAACACGAAGTGATTGCAAAGCCGCCCGCTGCGGCTCAAGAATCCGATTTCGGACCGTGGCTCGCCAAGGCATCTATTCTTGTTGTGGACGATGAGCCGGGCATGCGCAATTTCCTTGTGCGCACGCTGGAAAGTCGCTGCAAATTTATCGACGAAGCAGCAGATACGGTTGAGGCCAGCCGTAAGTTGGATGAGCGTCATTTCGACATTGTCATTCTTGACAATATCATGCCGAAGAAAACCGGTCTTGAATGGCTAGCAGAGCAGCGCTCCATCGGCCTTTATGCCGAGACAATCCTAATGACGGCCTATGCCGATCTTGATACGGCGATACAGGCCATTCGGGCAGGTGCGGCGGATTTTGTGCTGAAACCGTTTCGGTCAAACCAGATCCTCAATGCCATCTCTCGCGCGCTGGACCGCATCCAGTTGCAGCGGGAGAACTTTGCGCTCAAATATGAGCTGAGGGCCGCGTCCGATCACATCTATTTGCGTGACCGGATATTTGGCAGCTCTGCGACCATTCAGCAGACACGTGAAATGATCAGTCGCGTTGCACCTTTGCCAACGTCGGTGTTGCTGACAGGTGAGTCCGGTACCGGTAAGGAAGTGCTGGCGCGTTCCCTTCACGAACTATCCGACCGTGCTGGCAAACCCTTTGTGCCGCTCAATTGTGCGGCTATTCCCGCTGACATGCTGGAAACAGAATTGTTTGGCCATTTGAAGGGTGCGTTTACCGGCGCGGATTCCCGGCGCGAGGGTCTTTTCCTACACGCGCAGGGTGGCACCCTGTTCCTTGATGAAATCGGTGAAATGCCGGTGGCGCTACAAAGCAAGTTGCTGCGCGTCATTGAAGATCGCAAAGTTCGGCCGGTTGGTTCCGAGCGGGAAGTGCCGATCGATATTCGCTTTGTGTTCGCCACCAATGCCGATCTTGCCAAGGATGTCGAAAAAGGCCGTTTCCGCGCTGACCTCTATTACCGCATCAACGTCATGCAGGTGCATCTCGCGCCACTGCGGGAACGTGAAAAGGATGTTCTTGAACTGACCGATCTGTTCATGAACAAGCTGTCGCGGCAGCTCGGCATGCCGCCCGTACAGGTGGATGATGCGATAAAGGCGGCGCTGCTCGCCTATAACTGGCCCGGTAATGTCCGTGAGCTGCGTAACCTTATCGAGCGTACCCTTATTCTGGGCCGCTTTCCTGCTGATCTACGAGGTGGCATTTCTGCACCTGCCAGCAATGCCACACTGGAAGAGGTTGAGCGCCGTCACATATTGAGCGTCCTCGACGAGGTCGCTGGCAACCGCGATGAAGCGGCAAAACGGCTTGGCATTTCCCGGAAGACCATTGATCGCAAGCTGACCTCCTGGCATGGCTGATCTGCAACATCAGCCAAAAGTGGTCAGCCCGGTTCGGTCCGTCCGCGTTAAACTGCTGGCGATTGCCCTTTTACCAACCCTGGTGATTTTGCCGCTGCTGCTGGGCGTGACGATGGTGCGTTGGGGCGCCAAGTTCGACTCACTGCTGATCTCCAAAGTGCATGGCGATCTGACCATTGCGCATCAATATCTGTCGACCATTCTCGAAAACACCGGCGAACGTATTGAATCCATTGCGACCTCCGCACGGCTTCAGGATGTCTTGCAGGATGATACAGCGACACAATTGGGTGGTTATCTGGAAGAAAGCCGTGAGAAGCTGGGGCTCGACTTCCTGTTTATAATTGACCCTGAGGGGCGGGTTACCGCCAGCGCGGGGACAGAAGTGTCACGTGTGAGGGTCAATTGGCCCGTGCGGGCCAAGGCGCTGCAGGGAAAAGCCGCTTACGCGTTCGACATTTTTTCCAATGACGAGCTGGGAGAGATTTCCGCAGCACTGGCGCAACGTGCCCGCCTGGAGCTTGTAAAGACCCCCAATTCCGGGCAATCGGAGCAGCTTTGGGAAACACGCGGTCTTGCCATTCACGCCGCCAGCCCAATTGATGTTTCGCCTGGTCGGCGTTTGGCTCTTGTCGGTGGCAAACTTCTCAACCAGAATCTCGATTTCATCGATACGATCAACGATCTAGTCTACAAGGAAGCCAGTCTGCCGGAGGGCAGTCAGGGTACGGCAACGCTGTTTCTGGATGATGTCCGCATCAGCACCAATGTCCGTCTTTTTGAAGGGAAGCGGGCATTAGGAACGCAGGTATCCAACGCCGTGCGGACGGCGGTGCTGGGTGAAGGGCGCGTATGGCTCGACAGCGCCTTCGTCGTAAACGACTGGTATGTCTCCGCCTATGAACCGCTGGTCGACAGTTACGGCAGTCGTGCGGGCATGCTCTACGTCGGATTTCTGGAAGCGCCATTCGCCCGCGCCAAATATGAAACGGTCGCCGCGGTCATTATTGCATTTCTTGCGATAACCTTGATGAGCATTCCGGTATTCTTGCGGTGGGCGCGCAGCATCTTCAAGCCACTGGAGCGAATGACCGAAACCATCGCGCGTGTGGATGAGGGCGACCTTGGTGCGCGAACCGGGCTGCCTGCCACGCATGATGAAATCGGGCAGGTGGCCGTGCATCTGGACGATTTGCTGCAGCGCCTGCAGGAGCGTGAAGGGGAACTGCGCGCCTGGAATGAAGAGCTGAATGTGCGTGTTGACGAACGGACGCGGGAATTGCAGCTTGCAAATCATCAGCTGGAAGCCACCACGAAACAGCTGGTGATTTCTGAAAAGCTGGCCACGGTAGGAGAGATCACTGCCGGCGTTGCCCATGAGATCAACAATCCGATTGCCGTCATTCAGGGCAATCTCGAGGTGGCGCGTTATCTGATCGGTGAAAAGGCCGATCTGGCCAAAATCGAGTTTCGACTGATTGATGAGCAGGTCGAGCGCATAAGCCGTATTGTCACCAAGTTGCTGCAATTTGCGCGACCAGAAGAATTCGCCGGTTATGTTGAACGGCATGACCCGGCCCATATCATGACCGATACCATGCCACTGGTTCAGCACGTGCTGAACCGCAGCGGTATCAATGTCGTGCGTGATGACAATGTCAGCCGGTTGGTGTTGATGAATCGCACCGAGTTGCAGCAGGTGCTGGTCAATCTGATCGTCAATGCCGCTCACGCCATGCCCCATGGCGGCACATTAGGTCTTGGCTGCCATGATGCAGAGCGTGACGAGCGAGCTGGTGTTGTGCTGACAGTGTCCGACACCGGTATCGGCATGGATCAGGAAGTTCTCGCCCGAATTTTTGAACCGTTTTTCACCACCAAACGGCAGGAAGGTACAGGGCTTGGTCTATCGGTCAGCCAGATGCTGGTGATCCGTCAAGGCGGTATCATTTCCGCTGACAGCACACCTGGAACAGGAACGATCTTCACGGTCTGGCTACCTGAAGCGCAGTAAATCTCCAAAATCAGACCTGCTATCCTGGCGCGATTTTGTCGCACCGCTTGGACATTTTGTCGCATTGCCATGGACATTTTGTCCGAAAAGTGGCGTGAATTTTATTCTAATGCCTTGTAATTATTTATTTTTATTTTTGGCACGATCTTTGCACTTGTCAAAACGCAATTCGGATCAAGCGAAATGGGCGGGTTTTAGGAGAGGCCGCTCAAGCCGCGTCAGGGTCGGTGTTCATGACACGTAGACCTGATCAAATGTCCCATGCCGGTGTGTGCTCACCGCCGGTCGGGACAGCCGAGTAAATGACAACAACCGTATTCGCGAGGCATTCAGCCGGGTCGAATGGAGGAAACACATGACTGCTACGAACGAGACGTTCACTGGCAACGCAGCCGGTATCGGCTTCCTTGACCGTGAGCGCATTATTGCCAAGCCTGGCTTTAACCGCTGGATGGTACCGCCTGCTGCGCTGGCCATTCATCTCTGCATCGGTATGGCCTACGGCTTTTCCGTGTTCTGGCTGCCTTTGACCAAGGCAATCGGCATCAACCAGTCCGTCGTCTGCTCGGACATGGGTCTCGCGACTGCCCTGTTTACCACCAGTTGCGACTGGCGCGTCAGTGACCTTGGGTGGATCTACACGCTGTTCTTCGTTTTGCTGGGCTGCTCGGCTGCGATCTGGGGCGGTTGGCTTGAGCGCGCTGGCCCACGCAAGGCCGGTTTCGTATCGGCTGTCTGCTGGTGTGGTGGCATGACCATTGCTGCCATTGGGATCATGACCCACCAGCTGTGGCTGATGTGGTTCGGCGCTGGTGTTATCGGTGGTATTGGCCTTGGTCTCGGCTACATCTCTCCGGTTTCGACCTTGATCAAGTGGTTCCCTGACCGTCGCGGTATGGCGACCGGCATGGCGATCATGGGCTTCGGCGGCGGTGCTATGATCGGTGCGCCGCTTGCGGATGCGCTGATGCGCCATTTCCGTACCGATGTATCGATCGGTGTTTGGGAAACCTTCCTGGTCATGGCTGCGATCTACTTCGTTTTCATGATGGCTGGTGCATTTGGCTACCGCATTCCACCTGCCGGCTGGAAGCCTGAAGGCTGGACAGCGCCTGCTGCCAAGAGCTCAATGATCACGACCCGCCACGTTCACCTGAAGAACGCGCACAAGACAAAGCAGTTCTGGATGATCTGGCTGGTACTGTGCCTTAACGTTTCGGCTGGTATCGGCGTACTCGGCATGGCTTCGCCAATGCTGCAGGAAATTTTCGCCGGTTCGCTGATTGGTCTGCCTGATGTCAAGTTTGCTGATCTGAACACTGAGCAACTAGCGTCGATTGCAGCGATTGCTGCCGGGTTCACCGGTTTGCTTTCGGTGTTTAACATTGGTGGCCGTTTCGTTTGGGCCTCCATGTCTGACCGTATCGGCCGCAAGGCAACCTACTTCACCTTCTTCGCACTCGGTATCGTACTCTACGCATCTGCCCCTTGGGCTGCCGGTCTCGGCAACAAGGCGCTGTTCGTTGGCATGTTCTGCATCATCGTGTCGATGTATGGCGGTGGCTTTGCAACTGTTCCGGCTTACCTTGCCGATATCTTCGGTACGCAGTTTGTTGGTGCTATCCATGGTCGTCTGCTGACGGCATGGGCAACAGCCGGTATCATCGGTCCTGTTGTCGTGAACTACATCCGTGAAGCACAGATCGCGGCGGGCATTCCACGCGCGCAGGTCTACGACTTTACCATGTACATTCTGGCGGGCATGCTGGCTGTTGGCCTTATCGCCAACCTGCTGGTTAAGCCGCTGGATGCCAAGTGGTACATGTCTGACGAAGAAGTTGCAGCCCTTCAGGCTAAGACCAAGGCCGTGGACACCGGTCCTTCCGGTTCGTTCGGTATTGGCAAGGGTGGTCTCGACGCCAAGGCACTGATTGCCTGGGCCGTTGTCGGTATCCCGATTGTCTGGGGTATCTGGATTACCCTGCAGAAGACTTTCGTGCTCTTCGTATAATAAGAAAAGGCGGCTTTCGGGCCGCCTTTTTTTGTCTGGAGTGCATCTCGATGTCAGAACTCTGTCCATTGATCGGCGCGCTCCGCAGGCATTGCCGATGTGGCGTGCCGCAGGTTGGCAACCATTTTATGAACCGGTGAGGCGACCTGCTGGTGTTTGCTGACAACGGCATGTGGAGTCGGCGCTTGATAGGCCTGAGCCTGAGCCTGAGCATTGCCGATACGGAACTGGGTCAACAGCTCCCTCAATATTTCCGATTCGCGCGCCAAACCGTGGCTGGCGGCGGTTGTTTCCTCAACCATGGCCGCATTCTTCTGCGTTGCCTGGTCCATCATGTTGACCGCCTGGTTGATTTCCGCAAGGCCATTTGCTTGCTCACGGGCCGCCTCGACAATCGCCGAGACATTGACGTGGATCTGGTCGACCTGGCTGGCGATTTCTCGCAGCACGCCGCCTGTCTGACCAACAAGTTCGACACCATTGGCGACATGGTCGCCCGAAGTATTGATCAAGTTCTTGATTTCCTTGGCGGCACTGGCAGACCGTTGTGCCAGTTCGCGTACTTCCTGCGCAACGACGGCAAAGCCTTTTCCGGCCTCACCAGCACGTGCCGCCTCAACGCCGGCATTCAACGCCAGCAGGTTGGTCTGAAACGCAATGTCGTCAATTACGCCGATGATGTTGGTGATCTCCTTGGAGGAGCGAGATATCTCATCCATGGCGCCAATTGCCTTGTCGACAATGGCACCGGAGCGTTCGGCATTGTTTTTGGTGGAAGTTACCAGCCTTCCGGCATCGTCGGCGCGCAGACTGGAATCCTTGACTGTTGTGGTGATTTCTTCGAGTGCTGCGGCGGTCTGTTCGAGTGAGGCAGCTTGCTGCTCGGTTCTTTGCGCCAGCTGGTCTGCAGCTGTGCGGATTTCGGCAGAACCTGCGGCAATGGTTGTCGCGTTATGGGCAACCGTCTGCATGGTGGTACGCAGTTTGGCGATGACTTCGTTGAAGTCGTGCCGAACTCTTTCCATGCTGGGCACAAAGGCAGTATCGAGATTTTGCGAGAGTTCTCCATCGGCCAAGGCTCTGAGGCCGTCGCCGAGTGCCGTAATTGCGCTCATGCGTGGGGTGACGTCTGTCGCAAACTTGACGACTTTTACGACAGTGCCCTTGTCGTTGAAAACTGGGTTGTAGGCTGCCTGTATCCAGACTTCCTTGCCACCCTTGCCAAAGCGTACAAATTCATCGGCAATAAATTCGCCCTGCGAAAGACGCTGCCAGAATTGGGCATAATCGGATGTTGCAGCATAGTTCGGCTCGCAAAACAGACGATGGTGTTTTCCCACGATCTCTGAGAGGTCGTAACCCAGTGTTTTGCAGAAGTTTTCATTGGCGGTGAGAATTTCACCAGTAGAGGTGAACTCGATCACAGCCTGTGATTTGGAGAGCGCATTCAGCTTGCTGGCATCCTCCACCGCTTTTTGTTTGACGGCGGTGATGTCGGTCGCCAGTTTGATGACCTTGTAAACTTTGCCGGAGCGGAAAACCGGATTGTAAGAAGCCTGTATCCAGATCTCGCGGCCATCCTTGCGGATGCGCTTGTATTCTTTGGTGTCGTGTTTTCCCGCCGCCAGGTTTTGCCAGAACTGGGTGTATTCTGCAGATCCGCTGTAATCTGGCTCACAGAACATGCGGTGATGTTTGCCAATAATCTCGTTCAGGTCGTAACCGAGGGCTTTGCAGAAGTTTTCATTGGCATTGAGGATTACGCCGTTTGTGGTGAATTCAATCACGGCCTGCGATTTGGATATGGCATCAACGATATTTCTGGCATCACTGACTTTATGCAGGCCGAACATTGTACCCTCCCGGAAACAGCGAAAGTGAGAGCGTCTACTTTCGCTTGGCAGCGTTATCGCGATTCATTCGCTGACGGGGAGAAAAATCATCAATCTCCAATATAGTGATTAGAACATTAGAATATTAAAATGTAATTGATGCATTGTTGCTTGAAGCTCTTTTTAATACGGAAAGAAACGGGGGGAATTAGCTGTTGGATACAAACAAAAACCGCCACGAACGGATCGCAGCGGTTTAAAATTATAGAACGCTTGGAAAGATGATCTCGCTCGCAATGTGTGGCGTAGCGTGATGCATGTTTCTTATGCTGCCAGATCTTCGATCTCGTTGCCCTTGAACATCTTTGCGAGGTTCAGGAAGCAGATCATGCCATGTTCGTTGGCGATGATGCCTTCGGAGAAGGACTTGTCGAAAGAAGCGGATACTTCCGGCACAGGCTGAACCTGATTGGCAGGAATTGTCAGAATGTCGGATACGCGGTCAACCAGCATGCCGATGACCATGTTGTGAACTTCGGCAACCACGATGGCGCTACGCTCATTGGCAACGGTGCTTTTCATGCCGAGTTTGTAGGCTAGATCGATGATCGGAATAACAGAACCGCGCAGGTTCATCACGCCAATCACATCAGCTGGGGCGTGCGGGATCGGGGTGCATGGCGCCCAGCCGCGAATTTCGCGGATTGTGGTCGTCTTCACGCAGAATTCCTGATCGTGCAGGCGAAATGCAATGATTTCCAAAGTGTCGCTGCCGAAATTTGTAGAATTAATCGTCGCCATCAGAATTCTTCCCAATCTTGCTGTACTTGCGCCAAAGCAAGAGAACCATGTGTTCTGGCTGCCGGTGTGGCAACCGTACCGCGTGCTCTTGATGCCAAGGGCTGCACATCCCCTTTCACATCATTCCTTTTAGCGTGAGAGTCTTGCGTAAATCTAAATTGTCTTAGCAAATTACGTAAAGATTCTGCTTCTTTTGCCAAACCGTGGCTGGCGGCGCTGGTTTCTTCCACCACGGCAGCGTTCTGCTGCGTATTGGCATCGATGGAATTGACCGCAGAATTGATCTCTTTCAATCCAGTCGCCTGCTCGCGGGTCGTTTCAATCATGGCTGCGACATTCTGATTGATCTCGGCCACCTGACGAACGATTAACTCCAGTGATTTGCCTGTCTCATCAACAAGCGAAACACCATTGGCAACCTGCTCGGTTGATTTGGTAATCAGCGCCTTGATTTCCTTGGCGGCATTGGCGGAACGTTGCGCCAATTCACGCACTTCTTGTGCGACCACGGCAAAGCCCTTGCCAGCCTCGCCGGCGCGAGCTGCTTCCACGCCAGCGTTCAGAGCAAGCAAATTGGTTTGGAAGGCGATCTCATCGATAACGCCGATAATGTTGCTTATGCCCTTTGACGATTGCTCAATCTCGTCCATGGCCGCAATGGCGTTGTTGACGACAGTCCCGGAAAGCTCGGCGCCGCTCTTGGCCTTCGCTACCAGTTGCCCTGCCTCTTCCGCTCTGCGGCTGTTGTCAGTAACCGTTTGGGTCATTTCTTCCAGTGCGGCTGCGGTTTGCTCGATAGCGGCGGCCTGTTTCTCCGTCCGTTCGGCTAGAGAGCTTGAGGCAATGCTGACTTCATGTGAAGCGCCAGCAATGCCCGTTGCATTGTCTGAGACAACTTTCATGGCGTCGCGCAGTCTGGCGATCGATCCGTTAAAGTCTGTGCGCAGTTTGTCGAGGGCAGGGATGAAAGGTGTGTTGAGCTGCGTCGTCAAATCGCCATTGGCGAGGCCGGTCAAACCATCAGCGATTTCATTGACGGCGCGAACGCGTTCCGTCACGTCGGTGGCAAACTTCACGATCTTGAAGACATTGCCTTCCTCATCAAGAATCGGATTGTAGGATGCCTGAATCCAGACGGGCTTTCCGCCTTTACCTATGCGCTTGAATTCCTGGGCAATAAATTCTCCAGCAGCCAATTTTTTCCAGAAGGTCGCATAGTCGGCACTGTCGCGGAACGCTGCTTCGCAGAACATGCTATGATGTTTGCCCTTTATCTCTTCAAGCGTATAACCGAGACAGTTCAGAAAGTTGCTGTTGGCCGTAATGATCTGGCCAGTGGTGGAAAATTCGATAATAGCCTGAGCGCGTGAGATGGCATTTATCTTGCCCGCATCCTCGGCTGATTTGAGCTTTGCTTCGGTAATTACAGTGGCAATCTTGATAACGCTCTGGACCTTGCCGCCAATGATCACAGGGTTGTAGGAGGCCTGTATCCAGACTTCGGCGCCACCCTTGCCGATGCGCTTGTATTGTCTTGCATCCGCCTTGCCGTTCGCCAGGTCCTGCCAGAACTTTCTGTAATCCTGACTGCCGCTATATTTGGGGTCACAGAATATACTGTGATGTTTGCCAATGATTTCGGCGGCTGAATAGCCAAGTGCGCGGCAGAAATTGTCATTTGCAGACAGTATCTTCCCGGATGGATCAAACTCAATCATCGCTTGAGTGCCGCCAAGGGCAGTCAAAACAGCTTTTGCATGTGATCCCGGAAAAAATGACAAGCTCATGGGTGGCTCCCGTCTCCGCGAGGCGTTGCACAATTGAAAATCCGGAGTCGTTTCCATTGGTTGAAACGTCAGGACTCAATGTTTTGTTTGGGGTGTTTCCTGAATATACGACATCAACTGACGATTTGTTATACAAAATCATCATTAAAAAATTATAAATAATAATAATAGGGTATTTTTGCTATATTTATATTTGTAATATTATAAAATTATAAACATATACATAAGCAGTACATAAGAGATCAATATTCTTTTTCGTAGAATATACCCGCTGCGCCACCGCCATCTGCGCCTGCTTCACCCCGCAGTTTGACGCCTCTACCAACATCCAGATTGATCACAGCCTTTGCGCCGGAACTGCCGCTCTGTTCCAGTTCAAGATAGGTGCGATCGTTGATGTATTTCCCGGCAGATACTTTGGCATCACCCTTTTCATCCGTCGAGATATCAAGGTCATCGACACCGAGATTGCTGCGCAGACTGTTGAACAGCGACGTGGAACGTCCACCAGCAAGCTGGCTTGCAGCATCTGCCAGACGGGCGATCTGAAGGGCAGACAGTTTCGACATGGACTGTCCGAAAATAAGCTGCGCCAGCACTTCATCTTGCGGCAGTGCCGGAGACGAGGAGAAAGTAATCGCCGGATCATTGGCAAGACCGGAAACAGAGACGGTTATCGTTGTTGAACCGGAGGCGGAATCGGCCGCCATATCCAAAACTGGCACCAAGCCGCCACCGAATGTGATATTGCCGGTGGTGAAGTCCAGTCGTTTGGTCAGTACCTCGAGCCTGCCGCGTTTCATGGTGAAACCACCGGATACTACGGGATCGGCAGCGGTGCCGCGCACCACCAGATTGCCTGTCAGTTCGGCGTCGACGCCGCGACCACGGACAAAAATGCCATTGGGCGCATTGATGTTGAGATCAAGTCCAATGGTGGAGCTGCTGCCGTTTGACTCATCCGCCTGCATGCTGTTCACCTGCGCTCTTACAGCGGGTGACGCGTTGCGGTGTTTGATGTCGATGGCGGTGAGCGAGGCGGGCAGGCGCTCGGGAATGGTAATGGCGCTCTTGTCCAACGTAAGTGTTCCCGCAAGCACGGGATTGGCGAGCAATGGGCCTTTCAGGGTCAATGTGCCGCTTACAATAGTGGTAACCAGTGTTCCGTCATTATAGGCGGCGCGGTCTAGCACGATCGACAGATCGGCCGGGAAATTGGACGCTGGCGTGATACCGACCGAGCCGGATGCCGAAAGCGTGCCACCACCCGCAAGCCTGCCGGACAAGCGTGAGATGACGGCGCGGTCCCGATCAAAGGTGATCGTGGCACCAAGATTGTTGATCGTCAGGTTTCTCCGCACATCGGTCAGCTGGGTGCCATCGGTTGAAACCGTGCCCGTGATCGATGGGGCTGCAGCGGTGCCGGATATATTAAGATCAATATTGGCACTGCCGGTAACCGACAAACCCTGTTCGGCTGTTTGTGCCGCAACGGCTGCAAAGGGCAGATTACCCTTGAAGGACAATGACAATGGCTGGTTGCCGGAGATGCCAACCGAGCCGCCGCCGGACAATGACAATCCGCCCTGACCGGTTAGTCCGGTTGTAATGTTCAGCAGGTTATCGGCAAATGTACCATTGGCCTTGATGCTGAGTGGTGCAAGGCCCGCCGCACGTGTCTGGCTTACAACGGCGTTGTTCCAGCTAAGGTCATAACCAACAGACGGATTTGTCGCCGCTCCCTTGGCGGTGACCGTGCCGGATATGTCGCCGGATGCGTCAAGACCACTGGCGAAGGCATTGGCAAGGCTGGCCGGCAAAGAACGGATAACAGCGTTGATGTCAAGATTTGAGCCTGCCGAGCCGTTTACTTCAATGCGGCCATTGCCGGTCTGAATGGTGAGGCCGTTGATGCGCGCCGTTCCATTGTCGACAGTGATATTGGTCGGTTGTGCCAGCTTGACCGGGATACCACGCGGAGCGGCGGAAAAGTCCCTGATAGCGACAGTCAGTGGTTGTTTGCCGGTATCGACGCTGCCGGATGCCAGAAGTGGCGCATTGTCGTATCGGGCATTGAGGTTGAAGCCTGTTGCGGACCCGGCATGGGTAATATCAAGCTTCAGTCCGCTGATGGTGTTCGCGCCGGCATTTATCGCCTGTGCAGTCAATGTTCCCTGTGCCGCCAAGGCCTTCAGGTCGCTGACGGCAATATCGGCTGCGAGGTTTGAAATTCCATTCGTGCCTTGGCTCAACGACTTGCTGTTGGCCTTCAGAGTGATTGCCGTCGTCGTCGCATTGCTGTTGAAGACGGCAGTACCCTTCAGATCACCTGCGGCCTGCTGGGCTGCGAGTGCGGCGAGCAACGAGACGTCAGGAAAGTCGAACGCTAGAGTACCGTTGGGCTGGAAGGTCGGCGTAAAACGCAGATCACCTGTCAGGCTGTTGGGTCCGATGTCGACGCGCAATGACGGCAGAGCCGTTCCATTCTGGTCCTGAACCAGAGCGGCCTTAGCTTCGATTGGCTGGCCATCCAGCGTGCCGCTGGCCGCAATGTCTGCTTGCGGTGCTGCGGGGTCGGCCTTACCGCTGGCGGTCAGTGCAAATGCTTCCAGCGAACGGCCAGCCATTGTGGCGCGGGCTGAATTCAGGCTGGCCTTGAAATCCGGTGTAGCAAGCGGGCCTGTCGCTTCCACGGCAAAACCGGCTGCCCCCTGTGCGTTGGCCAGCAGTTTTTCGAGCGCCAGGAAACGTCCGCCGATCTTGGCCTGCACTATGCCGTTGTCGAGCAGCAGATTACCATTCGCTTCGACCAGATCGGAGCGCACGACAAGGTTTTCGAGGCTTGTCTTGCCGCCGATGACGGCGTTGACATAACCTTCCACCGCAATGGTTTTTTCGATCTTTTGTGCCAGTGCCTCAGGAAGGATCTGCGGCACGGCAAACAGGCGCAGATTAGCGGAAACGGTTTTGCTGTCCAGCGTATAGGTGCCGCTGGTGGTGCCACCGATGCTGGCGCTTTCCAGTGTCGCTGCTTCAAAACCGATAGCGGTTGGAGACAGGCGCAACGGTGCCTTCAACGTGGCGGGCGCTTTAACCAAACGGTCGAGGTCAGGGCTGACCAGCGCCGAACCATCAACGGAAACCGTGGTGTCGACCGTTCCGGTAAAGGCTGCGAGATTTAGGTCCTGACTTGCCGCAGACAGCTTTATGCCATCCAGACGTCCCTGCGGAATTTCGACCGAGCGCAGTGCGGCTGCGACATTCAAGGCTGCGGCCTGTGCGTTGCCGCGCAATGAAATGTCGGCGCCATCGATCAGAAGCCGTGCCTGACCACCATCCATCGGCAGGCGGAAATCAACCGGGCCATTGGTACCAATCAAGTTGGCGCTCAAGTCGTTCATGCCTTGCGGATCAACGGTGCCGGAGGCTGCCAGCAGTAACGCGCCGGTTGTCAGATTTCCGGTTTCGATATCGATACGGCCACTTGGATCGAGCGCAACGTTGAAATCGATCTGTGTTTCGCCGTTAAAAAGCTGGCGGTACAGTGGGGGCAATAGCATGTCGGGCTGACCGCCACCTGTCAGTGCAATACGGCGCACGCCGGTGTCGGCAAGTTTATGCTGGCCGGTCAGGCTCAGGATGCGATTGCCATCGACGGCGCCGACCAATTGGCCGTTCCAGTCAGACAGCGGACCCTGACCATCAATGTCAAGTGAAACAGCGGGAGCGCCGGGCAACGCCAGAAGGTTTGCCAGCATACCGCCCTGTGGTTCGCTTAAATTGGCCTTGAGTTGCAGAACATTCTGCTCGGGCACATAGGTAAAATCGGCTGTGATGCCCGCCTGTGGCACATCCTTACGGTGAACGGCGATGTTGGCGGCCATGTCTTTGGATGACGCTTTGGCACTGCCTGCCGCCGTCAATTCAAACGGGCGCCCGGCCAAGGCTTCGCCCAGCTTGATATCATCGAAAGCCAGATTTTTGATATCGACCGCAATCGGCAGCGAGAAACTACCGCTTTCCTGTTTTGCCGGTTGTTCAGATGGCAAGGGAGTGCGGTCAAATTCGATTGTGCTGGCCGAGACCAAATCTGCACGGAAGGTGCCGGTGAGCAGCGCGGTTGGAGACCAGTCGACGGCAATGCCATAGATACGGGCGTAGACCCCTTCGCGGTCGGACAGCACGACGCTGTCAAGGCGCAGATTGCCTGTTAGGAGACCCTGTGGCGCAGAAATCTCAACCTTTTGATCGGCTGTGGATGCAAGGGATGAAATCTGGCGGGCCGCAAATCTTGAGCCCGATGCGGTAAAGCCTATGAACGATACAAACAAAACAATAAACAGCACCAACCCTGCGGCGATGTATAAAACCCATTTTAAAGGTTGAAGCAGTTTCTTCATGGTGGTGTTTTGCCTTGTTTCAGACGAACTGCAGCACGATCAGAACGATTGACCGATACCGGCATAAATGCCGTAACTGTTGCCGCCATCATATTTGTCGAGAGGCATTGCAACATCCAAACGCAAAGGACCGAAAGGAGTTGCATAGCGTAAGCCGATGCCTGCGCCTGCTCTTATATCTGAAAAATCCGGTGTCATGCGGGTAGAAACCGCAGCCGCGTCGATAAATGGCACAAGACCAATTGTTTCGGTGATCTTGATACGGGCTTCTACGGAGCCAAGAACGTAAGAGCGACCACCTGTCGCATCGCCATTGGCGTTATAGGGCGAAATTTCCTGATAGCTGTAACCGCGCACCGAGCCGCCGCCGCCGGCATAAAAACGTCGAGTTGCAGGTACATCCTGAAGGTCACTTGCACCCACCAAAACGCCCGCGCCAAGTTTACCGGCAAGCACAACGCGATCTTCCTGTCCAAGTCCCTTATAGGCGGTGGCTGAGCCTTCAAAGGTCGAGAAGAATGTGCCGTTCATTGCTTCATAGCTGGGCTTGGCGGCAATGGCTGCACGGAAGCCGGTTGTCGGATCAAGCTTGTTGTCACGGGTATCCCGCACATATTCCAGCGGTATGGATGTCGTCAGATACTTGTTGTTGCCATAGGCATCATCGGTATCCGTCCAGCTGACCTCAAGTCCGGCCGCTGCAGTATCGGTATCATTGACCTCATAACTGAAGCCTGCAGCACCTGTAATGGTCTTGGCTTCATAGGTGTCAGGATGCTCGGTCTTGGCGATAAGGCTTGCTTTGAATGTTGCCGAGGGATGGAAGACGCCTGGCTTCGTGAAGGTAATGCCTGCGGAATAATCCATGCCTTCGACGCTGGATGCCTCACCCAGTCGCGAAACAGAACCTTCGATGCGCAGGGTTTCCGCCTTGCCAAACAGGTTGCGGTGGCCCCAATAGCCTTGCAGGCCGGCACCTTCGGTTGTCGAGAATTGCGCACCGAGGCCGAAATAGCGATGTTTGCCTTCGGACACTTCGATGGTCAGCGGCAAGGAGCCGTTGGCCGCGAGTTGCTCGGATTCGCGAACTGTGACGCTGGAGAAGACACCAAGCTGGCGCAGCCGCTCGGATGCCTTGCGCAGGCTTTCTGGCGAATAGGGCTGTCCGGCATTCAGTCTGGAGTAATAACGGATAAAGTCCGGATCAACGCTTTGCTGACCCTTGATGCCGATCATGCCAACCGGTGCAACTGGCCCTGCTTCTGCCGCCATGGTCACATCAACGGTGTTGGTAGCGTGGTCGGCGACCGCCTGTCTTTTGGTCAGCTTGGCCAGCGGGCGGCCTTCGGATTTCAGCTGCTCAATCAGCTTTTCGCCACCACGGATAATATTGAGCGAGCCGGCCTTGCCGCCGCGCACCAGACCAAACTCTTCCAGGTTGCGCCCTGCGGCGTCACCTTCCAGAATTATATTGCCGAGTGAAAACTCAGGGCCGGGGGTGATCTGGATATGCACAGGAACCGGCTTTGAATGATCAAACACCGGATTGGGCGGAAGATTTTCAATGTCTGTGCCAGCGATGCTGACTTTGACGACGCCGGAATAACGGGCATTTTCATAAAGAGAGGCGACGAGACGGTCACGGTCGTCGCGCGCCTTTATGACGAGGCCAAGATCGCCCGATACGGGTTTGTCCTGATCGGAAATCAGAAATGACGCGTTTTCCAGATTTTCGTAGAACTTGGGATCGACGAGCGGAACATCCATGGTTGCGCTGTAGCGTACCGGATTGATGATCTCGAGTTCAGGTTCGTCTGATCCCCAAAGTGTAATGCCAAACAGCTTGAAAGCGTTCGCTTCCCGCACAAACGCAGGGTATAAAACCACTGTTGCCGCAACCGCCAGTGCGGTGCCTGCCTTCCGGTACGCAATACTCAATCTCGGGTCAGTCCGTTTTGTCGGCATCTGCTACTTTATGGTTGAGCATTTATTATCGCTCTCACCGGTTTCCCGTTCGTTAATATAATAACCTAAGCATAAAAGACCGATTTTGATACGCAGAATCAACTTTTCCGATGTTAAAATGCAAAAGCCCCGGAAAACCGGGGCCTGCATTCTGCATAAATCTGCAATCGAGATTAGCAACGGTCTACGTAGCGGTTACCATAACGGTCACGGTAGTAGCATTTGCCAGGTTCATTGGCATTACCAATGAGTGCGCCGCCAACACCGCCGATAGCAGCGCCAACTGCTGCGCCGCGAACGTTGCCGGTGATTGCGCCACCGAGAACAGCTCCGGAAACGGCACCGATTGATGCGCCTTTTTCAGTTTGTGTGCAGCTTGCGAGCGCTAAGCCAACCAGTGCAAATACGATGGCCTTCTTCATTTACTCTCTCCAACGTTACAATGAGCCTCAGCTCCGATAGGCGTCCCAGTTTTTTATGCGGTGACTGCTTGTCCTCCGACCGCTACGGATTGCTTTAACAATTCACCGTCATTTATGGAAGCCTGATTAGCTGGCTGATGAACCGGAATTGCCGACAGGTTTCAAACGCATGCTGCCGGTTTTCGTTCCAATCTTTTTCTGAATTTGATGTGAATCAAGTTCAGGCCATCGCGAAAGCGCTAAAAGAAGTATATTGGAATCGTTCAAAAGAGTAGGCGAATTGCCGCAGGCTATGTAAAGTTGGTCTGTCGGGGTTGACGGTTCGAAGGGGAGAACTCAAAACTCCCTCAAGAATTCTGGAGCAAGGCATGGATTTCGAGGCATATTTCAAGGGCGAACTGGACAGCTTACACACAGAGGGGCGGTACAGGGTTTTTGCGGATCTGGAACGCCATCAGGGGCAGTTCCCGCGGGCCACTCGCTACAATGCAAATGGTGAAAAACGCGACGTAACAGTCTGGTGTTCTAACGACTACCTCGGAATGGGGCAGAACCCGAAAGTTATCGAGGCCATGAAAGCGGCGATCGATCACTGTGGCGCGGGTGCGGGAGGCACCCGGAATATTTCTGGTACCAGTCACTATCACGTCCTGCTTGAGCAGGAACTTGCTGACTTGCACGGCAAGGAAGCTTCACTGATCTTTACGTCGGGCTATATTTCCAACTGGGCAACCCTTGGAACGCTCGGACAGAAAATTCCTGGTCTGATCATCTTCTCCGACGCGCTGAACCATGCGTCGATGATTGAAGGTATTCGGTACGGCAAGTGTGAAAAGGTCATCTGGAAGCATAATGATCTCGAAGACCTCGAGGCAAAGCTGAAGGCTGCTGATCCGAAGGCGCCAAAGCTGATCGCTTTTGAATCCGTCTATTCGATGGATGGCGACATTGCCCCGATCAAGGAAATCTGTGATCTGGCCGACAAATATGGCGCAATGACCTACCTGGACGAAGTGCATGCCGTTGGCATGTATGGTCCGCGCGGCGGCGGCATTGCCGAACGTGAAGGTCTGATGCATCGCCTGACCATCATCGAAGGAACGCTTGGCAAGGCATTCGGCGTAATGGGCGGCTACATTGCCGGTTCCACAGCACTTTGCGACTTCATCCGTTCGTTTGCTTCGGGCTTCATTTTCACGACTGCGCTTCCGCCATCATTGGCTGCGGGTGCCGTGGCGTCCATCCAGCACCTGAAGTCCAGCCCGTTCGAGCGTGCACGTCATCAGGACCGGGTTCGCAAATTGCGCGCGCTCCTGGATGCCAGCGGGATTCCACATATGCCAAACCCAAGCCATATCGTGCCCGTCATGGTTGGCGACGCTGCCAAGTGCAAATGGATTTCGGATATTCTGCTGGATAACCACGACATCTATGTCCAGCCGATCAACTATCCGACGGTGCCGCGCAAAACAGAGCGTCTGCGCATTACACCGACGCCGCTACACAGCGATGCGGATATCGAGCATCTGGTGGGTTCGCTGCATCAGCTGTGGGCACGTTGCGCACTGGCACGTGCCGTCGCGTAAGATAAGGCTCAGCCTTAACTCGCTGAAACATGTGGAATGGCCGCCTCTCAGGCGGCCTTTTCTGTTTGGGCGATATAATCTTCAGCCAGAAGACGGGCATGCTGGTCTGCTGCAATAATGTCATCCATGTTATCCGCCGTGCGCCCGTCAGACATCCGGTCCATCGCAAATTCGACCGCTTCAGCCATGTGCAGGAAACCGATTCGGCCTTCAACAAAGGCATGGAAAGCAGTTTCATCAGCGGCACTCAGCACAGCGCCCTGCACGCCACCACGTTCCAGAGCGGTGCGGGCCAGACGCAATGCCGGGAAGCGTTGTTCATCGGGTGCTTCGAAATCCAGCTTGGCAAGTTTCGCAAAGTCCAGACGATCAACGTTGAGCGGCGCGCGCTCCGGGTAGGTCAGAGCATAAGCAATGGCGGTGCGCATATCCGGGCAGCCGAGCTGAGCAATCACCGAACCATCGTGGTAGCTGACCATCGAATGTACGATGGACTGCGGATGGATAATCACCTCGATCTGTTCAGGCGAAACATCAAACAGGAATTTCGCTTCAATCATTTCCAGCGCCTTGTTGAACATGGTGGCGCTGCCAATCGAAACCTTCAGGCCCATTGACCAGTTGGGATGGGCTTTGGCCGCTTCCACTGTCACGCCAGCCATTTGTTCCTTGCTCCAGGTGCGGAATGGTCCACCGGACGCAGTCAGCAGAATACGCTCCAGGGATTGGCGTGGATTTCCTTCAAGGCACTGGAAGATAGCACTATGTTCGCTATCGACAGGGATGAGCTTGCCGCCGCCCTGCTTGATAGTGCGAATGAACACATCACCTGCCGACACAAGGCATTCCTTGTTGGCAAGTGCGATGTCAGCGCCGCGTTTTGCTGCTGTGATCGTTGGGGCAAGACCGGGTGTTCCGGCAATGGCCGCCATAACCCAACCGGCATCCATCTCGGCTGCTTCCGTCAGGCCATTTTTCCCAGCCGCAACTGCAATGCGGGTGCCGGCAAGCGCCACCTTAAGCGCTTCATATTTTTCCTCATTGGCAGTAACGGCCAGCTTTGCACCAAATTCCTTTGCCTGCGCTGCAAGCAGCTCGACATTGTCTGCTCCGGTTAACGCCAGTATGTCGAATGCGTCACGGCCGCCGAGTTGGCGCAGAACATCGAGAGTGCTGGTGCCGATAGAGCCTGTCGAGCCAAGTATTGTCAGGCTGCGTGGTGTGGTCATGCCGGGTATCATCGTTGCAATCCGGTATCTTTTACGTTGTGATGGCTCTACCTGCGAAAACAGGACGGAACAAGAAGAAACCATCGCCATTGTTTTCCTGAACGGCGAAAGCCATATGCTGAAGAGCGGTAAGGTCAGACCAACAGGAGTTGCATGAACAGATTTATTGTTTCCAGTGGTTGGGTGTTTCTGGCCTCTATTGTTCTGGTTCTGGTTTTCATGCCGTTTGATGCCTCTCTTTCCGAGAGAGCGCAGGGTTTGCCGGGCAGGGTTGTCGGCTTCAACAGCGCCATTACCGATCTTGGTACATTTCGGTGGATGCTTTATTCGTCGGGTTTGGTGATCATTATCGCCTTCATTGCCGGGAAGGTTTATCGCAACACGACCTATGTCGGAAAATTGCGAACGGGTTACCGGCTGTTTTTGTATTTCTTCCTGACAATTGCGTCTGCCGGAATTCTGGTCCATCTGCTCAAGTTTCTGATCGGTCGGGCAAGGCCGGAACTGTTCAGTGAACTCGGTGCCTTCAGCCTCACACCTTTTGCAGGTCAATGGTCTTACGAGAGTTTTCCATCCGGCCATTCGACGGCTATCGGAGCGCTGTGTGGCGCGCTTGCCATGCTGACCCCGCGTCTGCGGCCGGTCTTTCTCTTGCTTGCCCTCATCATCGGAATTTCACGTGTCATCGTTGGGGCGCATTATCCAAGTGATGTCGCTGCCGGTCTGTTGCTTGGTGTGTGGACGGCTATGGCCTTTGCCTTTATCTTTGCGCGGTACAACTGGTTGTTCCGGTTTGATGACAAGGGCTGGCCACAGCCCAAATCAGTTTTTACTGCGAAAACGGCCGATAGGGTGCAGTGACTGGCAACAGGTCTGGGGAGTGGAATGAACGTTCAGCAGAGCCTTTCCGACAATCCTCCAGCCGTGCGGCGTTTGGAAACCACTGTTGCGATTGCCGGCGGCGGACCTGCCGGCATGATGCTGGGTTTGCTGCTGGCGCGTGCCGGCATTGATGTGACAGTCATTGAAAAACACGGAGATTTCCTGCGTGATTTTCGTGGCGATACCATCCATCCATCAACGCTTGAGGTGATCGAGCAGCTTGGTTTCATCAAGGAATTTCTGGAACTGCCGCACACCAAGGCAGAAAAACTGCATGCGCAGATCGGCGATGACACGATCACCATTGCCGATTTCTCATGGTTGCCGGTCAAGAACCGCTTCATTGCTTTCATGCCGCAGTGGGATTTCCTGAACTTTCTTGCAGGCAAAGCTGGGCAATACGAGAACTTCCGCTTGTTGATGAATGCGCCTGTGACTGGCCTATCGATAAAAGACGGTCGCGTTTGCGGGCTGGAGATCTCAACACCGGAAGGCGATGTTGTCATCGAGAGTGCGCTCGTCATTGGTGCGGATGGTCGAAACTCCGTCGTGCGAGACAAGGCCGGCCTTGAGGTTGAACAGTTTGGTGTGCCAACCGAAGTCTTGTGGATGCGACTTTCCAAACAGCCGGGTGATCCCAACGAGACGATGGGACATGCCGGCCCCCAACAAGGTCTGGTGTTGATCGATCGCGGTGACTATTGGCAATGCGGTTTTGTGGTGCGCAAGGGTACATTTGCCGAGCTGCAACATAGGGGTATCGAAGCATTTTGGGATGCAGTTGCGTCTGTCAGTCCTCTGCCGAAGGACAGGATGCGGGAAATTGCGTCATGGGATGATGTACATCTGCTGACCGTGCGGATCGATCGTCTGAAACGCTGGTGGCGACAAGGTCTGCTTTGTATTGGTGATGCCGCCCATGCCATGTCGCCGATTGGCGGTGTCGGGGTCAACCTTGCCATTCAGGATGCGGTTGCTGCCGCCAATATTTTGACACCTGCACTCAGGACCAGAGGTACCGTTTTAGATATTGACCTTGTAGCTGTTGAAGCACGACGCTCCTTCCCGACCAAGGCGACGCAGAAACTTCAATTGATGATGCGCAGCCGGCGAAAGGCACCGAAAGCCAATGCGGGCAAGCCATCGGGACCGCCAGGTTTTGTAAAGGCGATCATCAAATTCCCGCTTCTTGCCCATTTGGCCGGCCGCTTGATCGGCCTTGGTTTCCGGCGGGAAAAGCTGAAATAGGCTATATCTGTCAGCGTGATTGATAGAGCTTGTGCAGAATTGCAGCGGTGCCTTGCGCGCCATTGAGATCAAGGTTCTGACTATCAGGTGATGGAAGTGCCAGGGCCTGTCTGATGGCATCTGCCATGGCCGGGCCGGAGATTTGGTCTTCCTGCAGGACATGGGCTAGCTGTAACTTCGCCAGCCGCTCGGCACGGGCACCCTGTTCGGTTTCACCGCCGACAGCGAAGGGAATAAGAAGCGAGCGGCATTTTGCCCGCAAAATATCGCAGACCGTATTATAGCCCGCCTGAGAGACCGACAGTTTAGCCGCTGACAGCAGGCTTGGAAAATCCTTGCGGAAACGGAAAACGGAAACCTTGTCATTGGCCTGAGCGGAAATCGCGTCGAAGTCGGGCTGCGGCATGTTGGGGCCTGTTATCAAGCACCAGCTGTTTACATCGTCAACGATGTTTGATGCTTCTAATGCACTTTTGATGAGCTGCGCACCGACGGCGCCACCACCTGCGGAAACGACCACGTCATACTGCTCCGTTGGTGCTGGCGGTGGTTCCGGGGCAACGAGGCCAGTGTAAACCACGCGTGCAGAAATCTCGTGCGCGAGCGGGAACGTGTCCTCAAGCTTCACGAAATTCGGGTCGCCATGCACCAGAATGGTGTCAAAGTGCTTCTTCACCAGTTCGATTGTTTCTTCGTCGCGGCCAGGTTTGTTGCGTTCCTGTAAGATATCGCGCAGCGACGTCATGAGCAGTGGGCGTGGCCGTGATTGTTCGATGGCTTGCAGCAAGGGCAAAAGCTCAAACCGCACCTGCCGCCGACCGAACGGGAAGGCCTCGATAATAACGATATCCGGTTTCACCTCTTCAAAGGTGTTTAAAAGCAGTGTGGTGCGCAGCTGCTTGAAGCTGTCATCGACAGCCTTACCGTTGATATCGACCAGACCGGAAAATCCGCTGTCGCCAACTGCGATCGGCGGCAATGCCACGTGCTTCAAACCGTCAGCCGGAAAACCGGGGACCGGCAGACCACCGGTTACCAGCGTGACATCAAAACCGTCTCTCTGCATGGCATTGGCGACGCGGCTTGCCCGCGCAATGTGACCGATACCGAGTAGATGCTGGACGTAAAATAAAACGCGTGGTCCCGGCGTGGCGGTTTCTGTGGTCATACGCCTTTTCCCCACTCTTGTTCGAACAGGGATTTGAGATGGGCAATGCTGGTATTGTTATCGAATGCGGTGCGCACTTTTTGCTCGGCGGTAGCACCAAGTCTTGTGCGCAGGGCGGGATCGGTGATCAAAGTATGTAGTGCTGTGGTGAACGCGGCGACATCTTCCTGATTGGTCAACAGGCCGTTTTCACCTGAGATGAAGAATTCCGGGATACCTGAAATGTTGGTAGACAGACAGGCGAGCTTCTGGCTAGCAGCCTCAACCAACACGTTCGGCAGACCGTCGCGGTCACCATCCTGCGTGATGCGACAGGCAAGTGCGAACAGGTCGGCTTTGCGGTAATGGTCCAGAACCTCCTTCTGATCCATCGCGCCTTTCCAGGTCACCCGGTCAGCAAGGCCAAGCGAGTTTGACAAAGCCTTGAGGCTTTCCAGCTTCTCACCTCCGCCGATGTGAACGAGTTGCCAGTGCAGAGATGGGGGCAATGAGGCCAGCGCTTTCAGCAGAATATCGATGCCCTTTTTCTCGACGGCGCGACCTACACTCAAAATGGTGATCGGCTGGGCAGCATCCGAGCCGTCATTGGCTGGACGGTCGGCATCAAAATGCGGAAAACGTGTCAGATCCAGCCCGTGATAGCTTAAGTGAACCGTGTCCTTCTGCCGGGCCAGATTACGCAAATGCTCATAACCGCTGGCGGTGCAGGTAACCGCCCAGCGCGCGCTGTTGAGCTTGCCCGAGAGATCGCGGTCGTTGGACGTCCAGATATCCTTGGCATGGGCAGAGATTGTCCAGGGAATATCCGTCAGTAGGTGAGTATAGGCGGCGACGGAGGCGGGCGTGTGTATGAAATGCACATGCAGCCATCCGCCATTGTCTGGCCACTCGGCAGCAAGAACGGCTGCCTGACCAAAGCGGCGAATGCGGTTGCGGTTCACGTCATGGCGAAAATCGCACAGAAAGCGTTTGAAGGCTTTGCCAAAACCAGGCCGTTTGCGGCAGGCCCAAAGCGCCCGCAAAACCCTTATCGGTTCTTCATGCAGATATTCTGGCAGGTAAGAAACCGGAGCCTTGATTTCATCATGGACGGGATGGCGTTTCTTGTCGGTAGGACGCCGCATGGCGACCAGTTCCAGCTCCAGCCCGGCTTTCTCCAGCCCAAGCAATTCCTGTGCAATGAACGTCTCAGAAAGCCGCGGATATCCCTTCAAAAGGACGACGATTTTTTTCTTGTCGCTCAAGCTCTTACAATCTCTTTTTTCTCGGAAGGCTATCGGCTGCTTTGTGGTGTTCAAAAGCGCTTAGCCTGTCGCCTTGGCGGCGTTGATGTCTTCGCTGGCATGCAGCCATTCTGCTATTCTGCGCGAAATGTTGTGCAAACCATCGAGCTGCAAGTTCTGGGAGTTTGCGGAGGGCGGCTGTCGGTGTGGCAGGGCCTTCAGCGCCTCTGCCATAAGCTGAGGATTTTCTGCTTCTTCCGGCAACAGCATGTCCAACAGGCCCAGTTCCTTAGCACGGCTGGCGCGGATCAGCTGTTCTTCGCGGGGCACGACGCGGGGCACGATGAGAGCCGGTTTGTCGAACGAAAAGATTTCGCAAACGGTGTTATAGCCACCCATGGAAACAACGGCCTTCGCGCCGGCAACCAGATCTTCCATACGGTTGTCGAACTGGATGATTTCCAGATGCGGAATGTGGGCAGCCTTGCTCAACAGCCTGTCGCGTTGCTCGGTCGGCATGTAGGGGCCGAGAACAACAAGAGCCTTGTGGGTCAGTGTCTTGTCATAGTCATAGGCGTTCAGAACATCATCAATCAGTTCGCTGCCATCACCGCCGCCGCCGGTAGTAACGAGGATGTAGTCATCCTTGGGGCGAGGGTTGTCGATTTCACTTTGCGTTTGTGATCGTTGCAGGAAGCCAACGAACTCCATGCGATCGCGTACAGCTTGGGGAACATCGAGGCCATTGAGCGGATCGTGGAAATCGGGCGGCCCGTAGACCCAGACATTGTCGTAGAATTTCGCAATCTTGTTCATCACATCATTGCGTTTCCATTCGGCATCAAGAAGCTGTGGCGCATCCATGACGTCACGTAGGCCAATGACCAGCTTCGTGCCTTGCGATTTCAGATATTCAAGCGTTTCCTCGACTTCGCCGCGCAGGCCCATAGGCTCCTTGTCGACGATGAAAACATCCGGCTGGAAGCTTTCTGCGGTGTGGCGAATGATCGACCGGCGCATTTTCAGCGTGTCCTGAAGGTCGATATGACGATCCAGCGAAGTGTATTCGCCATTGCGCAGCTTGATGATACTGGGAATTTTGACGAAATCGACGCGGGCGCGATAATCGAAAGCCCCGGCTATCGTGGCGCCGGAAATGATCAGCACGTTTAGGCCACGGTAGTCTTCTACCAGCGCATGGGCAATCGTGCGGCACCGGCGCAAATGGCCAAGGCCGAACGTATCATGACTGTACATCAGGATGCGTGCATCGTTCAGACGGGATGTCACTGAGAATGCCTCATGGTGTTTGGACAGATGATGGCGAGGTGCCGGACTACCGGTTTTTGCTTATTTGAAAGGATCTGCAGCATCTCGTAGACCGTCACCCAGAAAATTGAAAGCCAGTATCACAAGGACAACCGGTAGCGTTGGTAGCAGGAGCCAAGGATATAACGCAATAACGCTGACACTGCGCGCCTCAGTGAGCAGAATTCCCCAACTTGTGATCGGAGGGCGCAAACCAAGGCCGAGGAAGCTGAGGGCAGTTTCGCCCAGGATCATGCCGGGGATAGTCAGTGTTGCCGAAGCGATAAGATGCGACATGAAGCCGGGAATAAGGTGCAGGCCAATAATGCGGCGGGTGCTTGCACCCATCAATTGCGCAGCAAGAACATAGTCTTCCTCGCGCAATGCCAACAGTTTGGAGCGCACCGCTCGTGCAAGTCCCGTCCAGTCCAGCATGCCGAGAATGACGGTGATGCCGAGATAAACGAGGATTGGGCTCCAGGTGACTGGCATGATTGCGGCAAGCGCCAACCACAGCGGAATGCTTGGAATGGACTGCAGAACCTCGATGATGCGCTGAACGATCAGGTCGAATACGCCACCGCGATAACCGGCAAGACCGCCAATCACAATTCCGAGAATGAAGCTCATGGTCACGCCAAACAGGCCGATTGTGAGCGAGATGCGTGCGCCGTAGATGATGCGCGACAGCACGTCACGACCCAGCCGGTCTGTTCCCAGGAAAAAGAACTCGCCATCTTTGGCAGGGCAGACCAGATGCGTATTTGACTCGAAAAGCCCCCAGAACCGATAGCTGTCGCCACGGCAGAAGAACCGTAGCTGCTGAATGTCGTTGGGGTTGTCAGTATAGACGCGTTTTAAATCTTCCATTTCCAGCGACATGGTCCGTCCGTAGACGAAGGGACCAATAAATTTGCCGTCATGGAACAAATGCACGCTTTGTGGTGGCGCATAAATCTGCTCAACATTTCTGGTGTGCAGATTATAGGGTGCAAGAAACTCCGCAATGATGATGGCGAAATACGCCAGGATCAGAAAGATGCCGGAAAACAGCGCCAGCTTGTGCTGTTTGAACTGCCACCACATCAGCTTTAGCTGTGAAGCCCGTGCAATTCCTGCCATGCCGCTGGTGTTCGGTTCGACCAGATAGGGGTCGAATGGCGCGGTTGATACATAATGCTGCAACGGTTCACCGGGACCGGGAATAGGCGCGCTCATTTATGGCTCCCTCCGCCCAGGCGAATACGCGGATCAAGGATGGCAAGCGCAATATCCGACACCAGGACACCGATGACCGTCAGGAATGCCAGGAACATCAGAAATGACCCTGCCAGATACATGTCCTGACTTTGCAGCGCTTTGATGAGCATCGGTCCGGTGGTTTCCAGAGACAGCACGACGGCGGTGATTTCCGCGCCTGATATGATCGATGGCAGGATGGAGCCGATGTCGGAAATGAAGAAGTTGAGGGCCATGCGCAGCGGATATTTGGTGAGAACGCGAAACGGGTGCAGGCCCTTGGCGCGGGCGGTGACAACATATTGTTTCTGCAACTCATCCAACAGGTTGGCGCGCAGTCTGCGGATCATGCCAGCCGTTCCGGCGGTGCCAATGATCAGAACCGGGATCCACAGATGTTCAAGAATGGATTTGAACTTGGCCCAACTCATCGCCTGACCGAGATATTCGCGGTCCATCAGATGGCCGATCGATGTGCCGAACCAGATATTGGCGAAATACATCAGAATCAACGCGAGCATGAAGTTGGGAATGGCAATGCCAAGCAGACCGAGGAATGTCAGGCCGTAGTCACCCCAGCTGTATTTGTGGGTTGCTGAGTAGATGCCGATAGGGAATGCGAGAATCCAGGTGACGATAATGGTGACGAAAGAGACGAGAACCGTCAGCCAAAGACGGTCGCCAACCACGTCACTGACCGGCAACTGGTATTCGAACGAATAACCGAAATCACCAACCAGCATGCCCGATACCCAGCGCAGATAGCGGATCGGGGCGGGCTGGTCAAAACCGTAGCGGATGCGAAGGTCTTCGATTTCTGCCATGTCGGCGGTCTCGCCCATGGCGCGGACTTCTGCGACATAACTTTCGAAATAATCGCCGGGTGGAAGCTCTATGATCGTGAAAACCAGCATGGAAATCAGGATCAGCGTCGGGATCATGAATAGGATGCGGCCGAGAATATAGCGCAGCATATTATGCCCCTTCCCCGTACCAGAATGTATCGGGCATATAGACACCAAGGTAGGATGTCGGGTCGTAACCGAACAATCCCTTCGGCGGAATGTTGTTCAACCTCGATGAATGCACGAGCGGTTGCAGCGCGCCATTCACGGTGCCGATCGAAAAGACCTGCTGCGAATAAAGTGACAACATCTGCTGCCAGATTGCGGTGCGGTCTTCGAGCGTGGTGCTGGTTCTCCACTGCTTGAGAAGTTGCAGCAACTGGTTGACCTCGGGTAGATCCGGCGCTTTGCCCTCGCGGCCGCCAGACAGGTAGTGCACGCCCCACAGTGGCCATTGCAATTGATCTGTGTCGGTGGGAGCAAGACCTGATGGCAGCATTTCCGCTGTCGGAATGCCATTGTCCATGCCCATCCACACGGCCATCGTCACTTCGCCACCCATTGCGCGGCTGCGGAATACGTCGCGCTGTGTAACGCGGACAGAAAGTGAGATGCCGACGT
The DNA here is from genome assembly GCF_014851585.1 of Agrobacterium sp. AGB01. GTDB lineage: Bacteria > Pseudomonadota > Alphaproteobacteria > Rhizobiales > Rhizobiaceae > Agrobacterium. Next base: position 42,801 of record NZ_JACVAB010000006.1, on the reverse strand, counting down.
CTTTCCAGTGATCGGTCACCAGTTCCATCACGTCGGTTTCGAGCGTGCTTTCACCTGAGGATTCGACAACGATATGGGCAGGACGACCATCGGGCAGCAAACGTATGCCGGATGAATTTCTGGCTTGGAGACCCGCTTCATCAAGTAGTGCATTTGCTGCCTCTGGATCAAACTGGGCCCAGGCTTGCGCAAATTCCGGCTTATAAAGCGGGCTTTCCGGCAGCACTGTGTCAGAGCTTTCTGTGCCCAGACCATAAAAACAGGCCATATTGATTTCGTGGCGATTGATGGCGATCGACAAGGCGCGCCGCACCCGAACATCCTGAAACAGCGTGCGCCATTGGCTGTCACCGCAGGTCAGATTTGGCAACAGGGCAATTCGCGATCCTTGGGTACGCTTCCACAGGTTGACCTTGAGAGGGTAGCGGTTTTCCGCGTCCTTCAGGAAGGTGTAGTCGGAGAAGTCCAGGCCGAGCAGCTGCAGGTCACTGTCACCCGACGCTGTTTTGGCTGCGATGATTTCGGACGAGGAAACGTTGAGGACAAAACGGTCGAGATAAGGTAGCTGTAAGCCGTTTTCATCGATCCGATGATAATAGGGATTGCGCTCAAAAACGAACTGTTCGGCTGGCGGCGCAGTCAGCGGACGCCAAGCGTCAAGCGTCGGCAGATCAGGGTTTTCCGGTCTGTTCTGGCGTGACATCTTGATGTGGAGGCCACTCCAGTCATCAACTTTGTTCTTCTTGATAAGGGCCGCAAGTTTTTCAGGTGTCTGGTACTTGCTGTGGAACTGCTTCATGTAGGCGGAGGGCAGATAGAGGCGGGCCGGTGAGGGAGCTGCAAGCTTGGCCAGAAAGTCTGGATTTACCCCCTCCCAGGTATAGCGCACCGTCAGTTTGTCGATAATTTCGACGGTAGGTGGCAGATCATGCACCTTGAGGTCGATGGGCGGACCGCCCTTATGGATTTCCTTGTTCAGCGCTACGTCTTCCCAGAAATAGCGAAAATCTTCGGTCGTAAAGTCACTGCCATCGGACCATTTGTGGCCCTCGCGCAGACGCAGGGTGAAAATACGTCCTTCGGATATATCGTAGCTTTCCAGAATATCCGGCTGGAAACTGAACTTTTCGTCGTAACCAACCAGACGGGCATAGGCATTGATCGGCATCAGGCGGGTATCGCGTTGCCCACCAATTAGCATTCGCACCGAACCGCCGTGTTTTCCGGGCATGCGACCAAGTGATTTTAGGTCGAGGACGCGGGGATTTTTTGGTAGACGATTGGCAATGTCAGGCAGTTCGCCGGCCTGTACTTTTTGCTTGAGGCTTTCCGGTTCCACCAGCGCGGCACGGGCGGTCGCCGGGACAAGAGCCGAAGCAAGCAGCATCAAGGTGGTGCGCCGGGTTATCATGAGCGCAACTCCGTTACGTCGACATTGCGGTTGGCAAGCACGACATGTCCATTGCCCAGGTCAGCGGGCGCGAGACTGTGGCTGCCTTCCGACTGGAACTGGCGGCCCCAGCTGGCACGGTTGGTAAAGCCCGATTTTCCAAGTTTGGCATAATCCAGCGGACGATCCAGATCAGGGAAGGGAACCGCTGTCAAAAGTGCCCTGGTGTACGGGTGAACCGGGTTCTGCATCAGGATTTCACGGGGCGCGATCTCAACAATGCGGCCGTCGCACATTACGGCAACGCGGTCAGCCATGTAGTCGACCACAGCCAGATTGTGGGAGATAAACAGATATGTCAGCCCCAGATCCCGCTGCAAATCTTTCAGTAGATTGAGGATCTGCGCTTGTACGGAAACGTCAAGCGCTGAAACAGGCTCGTCGCAGATCAGCAGTTCAGGCCCAAGTGCCAGAGCGCGGGCGATGCCAATTCTCTGTCTTTGGCCACCGGAAAAACTGTGCGGGTAACGATTAAGGGCGCTGTCACCAAGTCCGATGGCTTTCAGCAGCGCACGCACGGCTTCTTTCCGGGTGCTGGCATTGCCGCGATTGTGGATTTCCAGCGGTTCACTCAAGATATTGCCGACAGTCATGCGTGGCGACAGTGAGGACACCGGATCCTGAAACACCATTTGGATTTTGGTACGCAATGTCTTGAGGTCATCGCCGGCGGCATTCAGCACATCGATATCGCCGGCATCATCATGAAAGGTGACGCTGCCGGCATCGGGCTTTACGGCACGCATCAAAATCTTGCTGACCGTGGTTTTACCACTTCCGCTTTCCCCAACCAGACCGAGGCACTCTCCACGACGAATATCGAAACTGACATTGTCGACGGCGAGGGTCTTGGTCGCAGAGGCTTTTTCAAACCAGCCGGCTTTGCGGATGGTGAAAGACTTTTCGATGTTATCCACCGAAAGCAGGACGCCGTCCTTCTTGTGTTGCTTTGTGGTGCTGCGCCCGATCAGGCTGTGTTTGTCGATAGTGACTTCACGCAACGCCTTCAGCCGTTCTCCCGGCTTCATATCAAAATGCGGAACGGCCGCCATCAGTCCCTTGAGGTAAGGATGGGACGGTGAGCGGAAAATCTCGTTGACCGGGCCGGCCTCCATGATCTCACCCTGATAAATCACGGCAACTTCGTCGGCTATATTGGCAACGACGCCGAGATCATGGGTGATGAGCAACATGCTCATGTTGAGACGTTCCTGTAGGTCCCTTAGCAATTTGAGGATTTGCGCCTGGATCGTCACGTCGAGAGCCGTCGTGGGTTCATCGGCGATTAGCAAAGCCGGGCGGCAGATCAGTGCCATGGCAATCATCGCTCTTTGCCGCATGCCGCCGGATAGCTCGAACGGGTACATGTTGCAGACTTTGGCCGGGTTAGAGAAACCCACCAGATCAAGTGTATCGAGCAATGTTTCGTAACGCTCTTTTGGCGAGAGCGTCGTGTGAATTCTCAAGGCCTCATCTATCTGATTGCTGATGGTGTGCAGGGGCGAGAAGGATGTCATCGGCTCCTGAAAGACCAGGCCGATACGGTTGCCGCGGATGGAGCGCATTTCTCGCCCATCCTGGGGAAGCGATAACAGATCGACCGGGCCTGCCGATTTCTCAGTGTCATTAAACAGGATACGGCCGCTGGTGTGTGCTGTTCTTGGGTGCAGACCCATGATGGTCTGGCCGAGAACGGACTTTCCGGAACCGGATTCTCCGACCAGTGCGGTGACCTTGCCTGGCAGAATACGCAGGCTGACATCGCGAACGGCATCTATGGTTCCACCCATCAAAGAAAACGAGACGCGCACATTTTCAACGCGCAGCAAATCGACGCCTGTTTTCATGCCAATGGGTTCCCTGTCTCGATCCTTTTGTTTACCTGTAATACGAATGGGTAATCAGGATGTTACAGTCACGTTATCGCAGGGCCATTGGTCTGTCTATGCTTGCGTATGGGCAAAAGCGGAATGACGTTACATCCGCATTTGAACGGGACCAAAGGAAACATGGCGGACAAGACCTATTATGACGCTCTGCTCGCCGATGTCAGAAGATTTCAGAAGGAAAATCGCCTTGATGAGGCGAGGTCTCTGCTGCGAGACTTGCAAAAAGAACCAGATAACGGCCTGATGGGTCCCAAAACCGTGTTTGGTTTGCCGCGCAGGCTGCATGCGGCCTTGCTGCGGCAGGCCAAAGTGGAAAAAGACGCACTCAAACGCATTGGTTATCAATACACTCTCGTTCCACCACCTGAGGTGCTGGCTCCCTATGGTCTCTTTGATGTTAGCGGACATCGCGCGCTTGCAGAGGCAAACCGAAAGCCGGTCCCGAAGATCATTCACCAGATTTGGATTGGATCAAAAGAGCCTCCGGTCAGCATCGAGGCGTGGCGTAAACACGCTGAAGACCATGGCTACGAATTCAGGCTGTGGCGCGAAGCCGACATTGACCGTGAGGGTATTACGGATAATCCGGTCTTTGCCGACATGTTGAGACGCGGAGATTATCCCGGGGCGGTTGACGTGGCTCGTTATGTCATTCTTGAGCGCTTTGGTGGGATCTATCTTGATTGTGACTGGTACCCGGCGCGCGATGATATCAGCTTTCATGACCTGTTGCCGCTGCAGGGCCTGACCGCTTTTGCCGAAGAGGTGCCACGCGATACGGGACGAGGAAGTGTGCTTCTGGCCAACTCTTTTATCGCCGCACCGCCACAGCATCCGGTGTTCACCCGTATGCTGACAGCCATTCCGGCGGCGTTACAGGATATGCCACGGGCACCAGCTTGGTGGGCAACGGGTCCGTTGCTGTTTACAGTTGTTGCGCGCGCGGCATCGATCTGCCTTGCAGGGGCGGATTTTGTCGCCGGTTCGTTGCCGGACAAGGCACCACTTGATGACGTGCTGGCAGTGCGCGCTGCAATTGATGAAAACTCGTCCGGTCTGCTTATCGCCTGGAAATCATGGTGACAGTGTCGCCATCAGCTGTCGTGAAGCGCGCCAGTTGCAGGCAGGATGGTTGGCGGTAAGCTCAAACAGCTTTTCCAGAAACGCCCAGGCACTCTCATCATGCACAAGGTGATGGGTCAGAATACCGGTGATACTGCCACCATGCGGTTCTGATCGCAGCCGCGTGGCGATTTCCTCAAACAGCGCGTGGTGTGGTCGTCCGCCGCCGGTGCCGTGCCAATCCATCAGATCGATATGGGTGTTCAGAAGCGGCAAACTTGCCGGTTTGTTTCGCCCAAACACCGACAGTGTCTGATAGCCGATATCCGGCAATCCATCGACGATACCGTCATCGATCCGGTTCCACGGCGGTACCAGCATGGAAATGAACTGGTTGGAATAGAGGTCGTGCAGTTTTTCAAAGCCATCGCTCAGTTCGGACAGAACGATTTCTTTCGGCCTGTGCAGACCGAGTTCGCGCTTTTTCTCAGTTTCTGCCGCGTAATTGCGGTGCGACCAGCCATGCACTGCCACATCAATATGTCGGTAATCCCGCAGATAGGTTGCCAGTCTCTCGCCGGCATATTCAGGAATCACCGCCAGCGTCAGGGGAACAGCATACTGCTGCGTCAGACGAACGAGTTTTTCCAGAGCGGCTGTCGGTTCAATCGCGTCGTCATCCCTTAACCACAGATCAACCGATTTTCCCTGACTTGCGAATTCATCCAAAGTTTCACGAAGGGAGATGGCTGTCATCGGTGGTTCCAATATCGTTCGTGAGAATGGTGTTGAGGTTCTGGCTTGCACGATCAAGCGAACGTTCCGTCGTTGCGAATAAACGTGCATTACTTGCCAGCGTTTGCCTGTCGTCGTCATGACGTAGCAGATGTTCTATTGCCGCAGCATAGGCATTCACATCATTTGCCGGCGTCAAAAAGCCAGTCTTGCCATGCTGGACCACTTCCGGGACACCGGCTGTGTGTTCTGCGACAACAGGAAGTCCCGCCGCCTGCGCCTCCAGATAGGCCAGGCCATAGGCTTCGCCATGACCCGGCCAAACATAGATGGCGGCATTGGCCAATATGACTGCGATGTCTTCGGGCTTTTTTTCGCCATGCCAATGAAGACGTGACGGGTCAAACCCATTAAACAAAACCTCGACGTTTTTACGCTCCGGACCATCTCCAATGATATCCAGTGTCCATGGCAGGTTGGGCGGTAGTTGTGCCAGGGCGCTTGCCAGCGCAGCATAGCTTTCCAGCTTGTCGCCAGCGCGCATCATCGCCACCGTTACCAGCCGGAAAGGGTGAGGTGCCGGTTTTTGTGCAAGGAAAATGGCGGGATCAATAAATGGCGGCAGCATCGCCAACCGGGCGTCAGGTGCGGCCGTCAGCAGGCCGTCATGATCGCGTTTGGTAAAGCAAAGATTGACGGTCGCACGCTTTATACCATCCAGCAGACGGCACTGGTTTTCAGCCCAGTTGCCGATGTTGCGCCGGTTTGAATAGGACGCTTCCGATGTGATGTAGGCAATGCCAAATTCATCACACAGCAAAGGACCAAGCAGGTCCGGCGCCTTGTAATAGGGATGGTAGCAGAACCAGACGTCCGGTTTGCCACTTGTATGCCATTGCTGCCTGATCCGGCCAATTTCCTCCCTCGCACTTTGCAGCAAAGTCTCGTAATCGGGGTCGTCGGCATTTCGCAGAAAGCTGCGCAGCTCCGAGACCACAGATACATCATGGCCAGCCATCGACATGGCTTGCATGAGTAATTGCGCCATCAGCCGGTCGCCGGAGGGGACGGGATGATTGGGCGATTTGAGCGGAGCGTAGAAAGCAATTTTCATAATGGAGACTGGATTTACGCCGGAGTTGGCAGGAAACGAGCACTTTCCTGCTCCGAGATAACATAAACGCGCATTTGGGACGACCGTCCGCGCACTGTGATATCGTGTTTTTGCAGATCGCTTATCGGCGCGCCTGACTGGACGATAGCGGGTTCCGAGACAACGATGGTGGCATTCAATTCCTTTGCCACACTTTCCAGGCGGCTCGCGACATTGACCGTGTCGCCGATCGCCGTCAGCGATTTGGCCTGGCCATATCCCATTACGCCGACGATGGATGGGCCGGTATGAACGCCAATGGCAATACGAAGATGTACCGAGAATTCTTTCTCCAGTTCCTCATTCAGACGCTCTATGTCCTGCACGATCGTCGCTGCTGCTCGCATGGCATCCCGGCAGGCGTTTGCCGAATTACCATCGAGGCCGAACAGAGCCATTGCGCCATCGCCGATAAATTTGTCCAGCCTGCCACCGGATTGCTCGATGGCCTGGCCAACAATCGCAAAATAGCGGTTGAGCAGGAACACGATGTCATAGGGAAGGCGGGCTTCCGTCAACGTCGTAAAGTTCCGCAGATCACAGAACAGGACAGCAATTTCCTCTTCGCGACCTGGACGGATTGGCTCACTTTCGGCTGGGGCGACCTGCTGGTGGTTTTGCGAAAGAAGCAGCGCAACACGAAGGTTGGACTGTGGTCGCAACTGACAGCCAAGTCGAATATCCTGATCTGCATGGATACGTTGGAGAGTGGCTCTCTCAATATCACCGGGTGGCGGGAGGGGGGCGTCACTTTCGAGAATTCTCACTCGGCAGGTGGAACAGCGACCCCGTCCACCGCAAACCGAATAATGAGAAATGCCATTCAGTCGGCTCGCCTCCAGCAGTGTCATGTCCTTTGGAGCGCGAACCGTTGCGCCATGCTCATAATGAATATCGATCGATGTCGAGTTCTGCCGCAAAGTGCGTGCACCACGCAGCAGGAACACTGTGCAGACCATGCCGACGAATGTCAGTTGGATGGATTTGACGATGTTGTTGATGTTGTCATCAATGCTTGCCTGCCGGGGGTCCAGACGGTGCAATTCATTCGGCGCCGCAATGATGGGGTTGGGCAAGGCCCTGTAGCTCTGGGCGCTTTCAAGCTCGCGTCCGGCACTGCTGAAGCCGAGCAGTGCCATAACCGGTACCAGAACGGCGATTGTCAGGAAATAGGGTGCGACACGCGGATACCAGGAGCGGTATCGCAGCCAGAAAAACAGGCCGATACAGCCATGGCTCCAGATGACAACAACAGCCACGCTTTGCCGTACGCCCGCCACAGGCGCATTGATCCACAGACGGCGGATGACATTCTCATAGGTAATGGGAATGCTATAGAGCATGCTTGAAAATCTGAGACTTGCGGCATGCTCGATAATCAATAGTGGAATGAGAAGCCCGAATATCAGCTGCAGGGCCTCACGCATCGGCATGTTCAGGGTTCTGCGTTTATAAAGCGCATGCAGCACGAGCAGAACATGGGTCAGAACTGCGCCATAAAAGACGCTGAGACTGACTGGGTTCATCCAGACAGCAGAGAACCAGCGTTTTCCGTGCTCGGCCGCTTCAATGGAGATCAGGCCAAGCGCGTGATTGAGCAAATGCATGCTCAAAAACGAGAACATAATCAGTCCGCTGAGCAGACGCAGTTTTTGCAGTTGTAGCGATGCAGGAAGATTATCGGAGTTCATCTGCTGTTGCCCGATGATAAACGGTCTTTTGGGTCATGACGGGAACAGAATATTCCTGGTGTTTCGGTTGCCGTTTGTTGCCCAAAGATGCCGACTTCCTAAAGACAGTATGACTGATGGTGTTGAATAGCAAACAGCATTGCTGTGCGCCTCGAATATGAACCACAGTGAACAGCATAGTGAGGTTATGGTGGCGAAAAAACAGCAGGCACGTTTCATACCTGCCAAATCTGCATCACGGCCCATCACATGATTGGCATTAAAAATACTTAGAGTTCAATGGTCTGGCCATCAAGGGCAGCAAATGCGCCATTAAATTCCAGTCTAGCTTGCGTATCGATCTTGTCGAGATCTTCGTCACTGCGCCACGGAGAGTGATGGATGAAACCGACACGGGAAGCATTGGCAAGTTTTGCCAGACGAATGGCCTGCTGCCAGGACGAGTGCCCATAGCCCTTGAACTGTTGCATTTCATCATCTGTGAAAGAACAGTCATAGAGGAACAGATCAACATCCTTGATCAGTTCCAGAACATTGGGATCATTGATGCCTGGCGTGTGTTCGGTGTCGGTGATGATGGCCATTGTCCGGCCTGCCCATTCGATACGATAGCCGATGGCGTTACCGGGATGGTTGAGCATGCCGGTCTTGATGACCAAGCCCGGTCGAACATCAAGCGTGTCGCCAGCCTTGAAATCCTGTGGGTCGATCTTGGCGCAGCATATGTCGAGCGGTGCCGGAAACCACGGCGGGCTCATGAATTCGTTGAGCATCTGGCGCGTAGTCTTGATGCCGGCCATATGGCCCGACCAGATGGCAACCTTATTGGCCTGATTGAAGAACGGCTTGAAATAGGGGAAGCCGACAATATGGTCGTAGTGACAGTGGCTGAAAAACAAATTTATGTCGGAGACACCCTCAGCCTTCAGCGACATGCCGGCTGGCATGATGCCCGATCCGGCATCAAAAATGAGAACGTGCTCTCCGCAGCGAACTTCGATGCAGATGGTATTGCCGCCATATTTGGAGAAATTTTCGCCTGATACGGGCAAGGTGCCTCGTGCACCCCATATTTTCACGCGGAATAAGTCTGCACTCTTTTCCCGACTTGTTTCGCCGGAACTCGCTACCATGATCCACCTCTACTCACCACGGTTCCCATGATACTCTGTGTTTCATGGTGCCGTGCCGCAAGCTCCATCCTGATGATGCCCTGCGGTTGAAATGCTGTCTCTTTAATTCAGTCAGCATTTCAGTTTTATTACAACAAAAAATATTCTTCCTTTTTAATTGTTCCGGTTATTTTCTGCCTCAAAGCGCATGTGAACGAAAATATCCGGTGAGGATAGGGTGCGTGTCACGCAATAAACTTAATGTTCGAGCCGTGCTCTTGCCTTGCCCAGCTCCGTTGTGGTGCTCGTAAGACGTTCTGCGAGAACGCGCATGACCTTGATGGTTACATCCGGGAAGTCTGACATCAGCTTGAAGAATTGTTCCTTGCCGATGCGAAGAGCTTCAACCGAGGTTGATGCGCGAACCGTTGCTGTTCTGACACCGTCACACAGAATGGCAATTTCACCGACGATGGCATTGCCGCTCATTTCGGTCAGCTTGATCTGGCCGGACGGCGAATCCACGAGAACATCAACCTTGCCGGTCAGAAGTACGTAAGCGGCATCACCCATATCGCCCTGACGAAACAGATCTTCGCCAGCCATATAGCTCACACGGTCGGATGAAAAAGCGAGAAGCTTCAGCTTGGATGGCTCCATTTCCGAAAAAAACGGAACACGCCGCAGCATCTGTATTTCATCTTTGAAAAGCATTGCCTTGTCCTATCCGGTTCTTTGTCAGCTTTCGGCTGTCATGCGCTTAAGTCGCTACCATCTTTTGAAATATAGCGTTTTCTTCGTTAAGAGTCTCGTATGTTCCATCTGCCGCCAGAGCGCCTTGATTGAAGACAACCACGCGGTCAAACATACGCGTTAGTGAAACATTCGACAGAACCCATATGATCGCTGGCTTGTCATCTTCGCGGTGCAGAAAGGTCATGACGCTTTCAACGATTGCTTCTTGCAGGCGGTGGTCGAGACCTGGCAGCGGGCGATTGAAGATATAATAATCGGAACGTCGTATCAGCGCGCGTGCCAGATTGAGTTTCTGTCTTTGTAGTGGCGACAGACGTTTTCCGCCCGCACCGACATTAAAGTTCAAACCAACTGCCAGAACACGTTCATAAAGACCTTGATCATGCAGCACATTCGCGACGATGCTGCGAATACGTCGCGATGCATCTGTGTGTCGGTGGCTAATCTTGCCAAACAGAATGTTATCCAGCAGGCTTGTAGAGCTTAGATAGCGATCCGGGTCATAAAGTTCAATGAGACTGCGCAAGTCGTCCGGCAGGCCATCATGGAACTGGTGACGCACCTCGACGATCTGCTTCATCAGATCAGGTGTCAGCAAACCAAAACGATGGCGTGGTTCGATGTAGAAAAAGCTCAAACGCAGCATGGCGCGTTTTTCAGTGTCAGTTGCGCCGTTGTATTTGTCTTCGCCAACGTTTTGCAGACGCTGCAGTATCTGCTGATAGGCCGGAATTTCTTCCGCCGTCAGGAAGGTCACCTGCTGGAAGAATGGGTGGTCTGCCGGCAGATCGCCGAAGATTTCGATCAGGTTTTCCGCAATCGTATAGCCCATGTCGAACAGCGTGCGTGACAGGCCGGTTTCGATCATCAACTTGCGGAAATACTCACTCTCGACAATCGTGCGGCCTGTCAGGGTGGTATCACGCATGGTGCCGAACAGCAGGTTTTCACCGACCGTTGCTTCTGTGTTGTAGCTTTCCAGCTCAAACGGCACGATGATGTTGCTGAGATTTTCGCGCTGCAATTCGCCACGCAAGGCCTGACGCATTTCAACAATTCGGGCAGCAAGATGCAGGTCAGACAGCGGGTCGATGGATGAGCGAAGCGCAAACTCGAGAATGTCCGACGAAAGCTGAACTTTCTCGAGAACCGTGAACATGTCATGCGCTAGGCTGCCCGGCTTATCACTGCCGCTAGGTGTGGATTCGTAATCGATCCAGTCTCCGCGCAGATCCATGTCGGTGTTACCGGCAAGCTTGGCTTCCAGAATTTCCCATTTGCGGGTGTCCGCTTCCTTGCCAACATAGGACTTCGACTTCAGCGGCGCATGTTTGAGACCGTAAAGCAGGTTGTCCTTCAGGCTGCCGTGGAAGAAGTAGGTGTCGGAAGAGACATAGGAAATGCGCCGCCCAGTGGTGGATTCGGGTATTTCGAGTATGTCGTCCGAAGCGATACAGATCTTGCCGCTGGCGGGACGAATGGTGCGTCCAATTGCTTCGGCAAGTGCTTCAGCCGCCGCACCGCCGACAATGGCGATTTTTTCGCCGCGCTCGATACTAAGTGAGGTCGGCTCGAGAATGCGCGCACCGCTGTCGTCGTCGAGAACCAGCTTGTCGATGGTGATGGCAGCCGTCAAAGTGCCAGCCGCCGCCAGCGAAACTGTCTGGATTTCCGGCGGGATCATGTTCGACGAATCGAATTGTTCGATGACCTGCTCGTATTTGACCTGCACATCCTGGCGTGCCTGATCCCAGTCGATCAGCTCCTTGAGCGGTCCCGGCAGTTCCTTATAGGCGTTGATGACGGCAACCAACTGACCGACGTCAAGGCTACCCTTGAGGGTCAGATAACCACCGATCGCGTAGAAAAAGAACGGTGTCAGCTGTGCCAGGAAGTTGTTGATGAACTTGACCAGAAACTTCCATTGGTAGAGGTCATAACGAATCCTGAAAATCTCACCAAGCCGATGGGCAGCGTCGGCGCGTTCATAATTCGATGTGTCGTAGGCATGGATTGTGCCAATACCATCAACGATTTCACCGATGCGGCCGGCCAGAAGACGGGCGCTCAACTGGCGCTGACGACCCAAATCGATCAGGCGACGACGCATCTTTGGAATGATGCCGACCTGTATCGCCGCCATAAAAGCAGCAATCAGCCCGAGCCACAGGTTCTGTACAAGGATGAAGAACAGCGCCGAAAATGCCTGTCCGCCAAGAAGGGCGGGCTGCACGAAGGCGTCGCCGGTAAAACCACCCAGCGGCTCCACTTCGTCTTTCACCATACTTGATATTTCCGACCCCTTCACTCGCTTGAAGTGAGAAGGCGGAAAACGCAGGATACGGTCGATCAAGTCAAAACGAATGCGGCGAAGCAGACGCTCGCCAAGCCGGCCCTTAAAGGTGTTGATGTAATATTTGAACAGGCCGTTGATGATGACGAGGACGAGGAAGGTAAAACTCAACCCCATAAGGGTCATCATTCGGTTGAGTTCGACGCCGGGAAAAAGCGTCACGGTACCCCAGAATGGAAGATCGACTTCCAGATGCATGAACAGCTGGGTGGCGTTTACGCCTTCAAACCCGCCGCCCTGAATCGGACCGTTGACAATCTGCTTTGGCAGATCAAAAGACAGGAAGTATGGAATCATCGACAGGGCGACGATGAACAAAATCCAGAGTTGCTGCCGCCTGGTGTGGGTCCAGATATAGCGGGCGAGGCTTTTTTCCATGTATGCTTAAATGCCCTGTCGGAGTGAAGGTGACTATAATTAATGCCTTGGGTGGCGTCAAAGCCATCCTCGCAAACATGTGAGCTTTATTGGTTGAGGAAATAGGTTCTGAGCGGTGAGATTGCCAGAGCAAGATATTATTCTCGGTGAACTAACTGCGATGCTGATTAACTGCAAGCGTGACGCGGTTCAAATTTATGTAAGCGACCGGTGTGATGATTTGCGTGCATATTACCCTAAGATTCGCGCCAGGGTTTTATGCTTTGAAGAAACACACTATGCAATGTGCTAATATTTAAGCTATTTGCGGCAAGGTATGTGGAAATCAGAGCGGTACGGTTTGGATATGGTAGACACCTCGCAGATCAAGACTGATCTTCCTCAGAATATTGATATTCAAGCGAAAAGCAGGCTGCTTGTTTCCTATGCCGCGAGGCCGGTGGTTTTTTCGCAGTGCGCAGGCATTTTTCATTTTCCCGATGAAAACAATCTCACGGATACGGCTGTGCTTTTCCTCAGTCCTTGGGGAATGGAAGAACTGTGCACGCGCAAACTGCAGCGTATCATGGCGGAGCGCCTGTCGGACGTCGGCATCGCAAGTCTGCGTTTTGATTATCCGGGCACGGGTGATTCCCTTGATCCTGATGGGAGCGATGCGGGTGCTGAGGTCTGGATCCAAAGTGTTGTGGATGCTGCCCAAACCCTTCAAGCTTCATCCGGCTGCCGGAAACTGGTGGTGATCGCGCAGGGCCTTGGTTGCATCATGGCCTGCGAAGCCTTGACGAAAGCGGGTAAAATCGACGCGTTGGTCATGATGGCGCCGGTTGTTTCCGGTCGCAATTATCTGCGTGAAACAGCCATGTGGTCTTCAATGATCGATGACGGGCTTGGTTTGCCTGCAGATCAGCGGTTGAAAGATCCCGGTTCCATAGCAGGTCTTCTAATGCCGGCTGGCGTTGCGGATGCGATCAAAAAAATCAATCTGCTCAAGCTTGAAACCATCCTGTCCTTCGATTGTCTGTTTGTGACGCGGCCCGAGCGCATTGCCGAGGACGATCTTCTTAAACATTTCAAGGCTTTGGATGCCAAAGCCGACGCCATTGCGTTTGCCGGATATGATGCGCTGGTGTCCTCTCCAACCCAATCCATCATTCCCGATGGTCTCGTTGAGAATATTGTCTCATGGGTGAAGGAGCGGTCAGAACCTTGCGCTGACGGACCTATCCATGCAGATCAGCCACAAAACGCGGTGCTGACCGGGCCTGGATTTACCGAGACGCCGGTTCAATTCGGTGAAAGAGGTCGTCTGTTTGGGGTGGTGTGTGAGCCACTTGGCCAGCCGCGAGGCGCCAATGTCGTCTTCCTCAACTCAGCCTATGACCGCCATTCTGGCTGGGGACGGCTGACTGCGCGCATGGCCCGCGATCTGGCGAAAGAAGGCATAACCTCCTTGCGATTTGACGGCGCGAATATTGCCGACAGTCCACCGCTACCGGGTGTTCCGCAACAGGTTCTCTATGAAGAAGCGCAAAATATCGACGTGATCGAAGCGGTCGATTTCATGCAGAGCCGCGGCAAGAGACCGGTGATTGCGGCTGGGCGGTGCAGTGGTGCGTTTGTGGCCTTTAGCAGTGCACTGGCCGATGAGCGCATCAGGGGGGCCATCGTGGTGAATGCGGATTGTTTCCGCTGGGAGAAAGGGCGTTCTGTCGAGGATAGCCTTGATCATAAACCGCGGTCGTTTGGCGAATATCGCGAACGCATGTTGAACCGGGGCACCTTTACCCGGATCCTGAAGGGTGAAGTGGATTTGCCGAGTGCTGCCATTAACATTGGCAAGGCGGTCGGCAAACAGATTGGCGTCAGGACAGCACGACTGTTCCGCTCACATAATGAGTTTGGTCGTTCGGTCTATGCGGCGTTTGATACTTTGAAGGCCCAGAAAACCAAGGTGGCGCTTCTCTACAGCGAAAATGATGCCGGACTTGATCACTTCAATTATTATTTTGACGTGAGCGGGCGGGGGCTGAAGGCCTACCCCAATGTGTCCTTCGCAATCATGCCAAATGCAGATCACAATCTTTCGCCGGAACATGCGCGCAAGATTTATCTCGACAAGGTCAGGGAGCTGGCGCTGGCGGCGGATTAAAACCGCAGCACCTGTTTTGAGGACAGTGTGGTGATTTCACCCGATGGCAGCATTTCGTCACCGCTTCTGGCGACCAGTTCAATCGTCTTGGCGGCACCCGGTGCGAGATGGAACCAGTCGTCCGAGGCGCGGAAATTATCCACCTGGACACGAACGGACTGTGCCAGCCGATTGGTTGTCAGTTTCAGACACCAGTTTCCCTTGTCGTTTCGCAGCAGATGGACCTCGATATCGGGCGCGTGCATCGCCCATGACCGGCCCAGCGGGAAATGAAACGCTTCTGACATGACCTCCTCGTCAGCAGCATTTTTGAGCCGCGCTACAGTGACATCATGGGACGGCGGACCGAAGCGATAGGCATAGGTCGTATCAAAAAATGCCCCGAACAGATCGCTCGCTGCGATGGTTGTGGTCTGTCTTGCCGCAAGATGTAACTCTCGCCGTGCGCTTACGACCGGCTGGCTGCCATCTCTCAGGCAGGTCAGTTCAACAATCAAATCCTGCGCAGCTGAGGTCTCGTTGATGACGTGGACGTCCAGCCCATTGGTGCCTTCATCGCTCAACAGCAGTTGTACCGGGCGGAATGCTCTTTTCAGACCATACCAAGCCGGTTTTGGTTCGCCGGTTGCGTCAATCACGCCCCAGCCGGCACCCGGCATCAGGTCTTGCAATGTCCAGACGAGGGCACCGTTGCAGGATGAACCGGGCCGGCGCCATTCAGCAAATGTCGCCTCCATCACGTCAGCGGTGACGGCGCGGGAGTAGTCGAGATAACGGCTTGGATCTTCACGGCGCAATCGGTTTGGAACGACGTCATAAAGCTCTGTCACGTAATGCTCACGGATATCTTCAAAATCCCAGGATGCGCTGCGGTCACGGGGGACTTGCTTTTTCCATGTGGGGTCAATCACTGCTGGCACCGATAGATGCCGATCAAGCGTCTGTTGTTGCGGCACGTTGGAAAATGCTAGGCATTCGGCTGCAAAACGCACATTGGCGCGACGGGCATCGTCCAAAGGGCGGCAGTACGCGCCGACACCGTAATAATGGGCTATTCCAGAATTCGGATAAAACGGTAATGCACCGCCGCTGGGTGAATTGGCAACCAATGGCACATCAGGACGTTGGCGGGTTGCCAGTTCCGGCAGGATTTCCTGTGTTAGCGAGCCATTCCAGATTGTTTCCGGCAGGCCAAGCATGGCGCCTTGCTGGTGCATTTCACTGCCACCGCAGAGGATGGTCAGCGAGGGAGACGAGGCCGTTCCCGCAAGAAATTGCGACACTTCAGTTTTGACGTGCTCGCAAAATGTTTCATCCTTTGCCGGATAATCAAAATTCGCAAACATCAGATCCTGCCAGACCATGAGGCCCAATTCGTCGCAGAGTTTGAAGAACTCAGGCGTTTCATAGGTCATGGTTCCGCCGATGCGGATCATGTTCATGCCGGCATCTGCAGCCAGTTTCAGCCATGGCTCGTAATCGGTGCGCGCTCCGGGAAGCCGCATGATATCGGCATTGGTCCATACGGCGCCACGGCAGAAGATGCGCTCACCATTTATCTTGATGGTAAAGTCATTGCCGTCAGAACCGCTATCGACCTCAATGCGGCGAAACCCCGTCTGACCCAGAGGGTATGTTTCGCCACCGATCTTCAGTGTGACGTCATGCAGTTGCGGTGTGCCATGCGTGTGTGGCCACCATTGCGCAACGCTGGGAATGGTCAACTGGCCAGCGATATCGCCGTCGTCGTTCTGTTGCAGCGTCAGCGAATGATCGGCACAATGAACTGAAATCGTATCAGTGCGGTTTTGCAGTTTGAAGGCGATCGAGAGAAGGCCATCACCTTTGTCTGAAAGGTCGGATCTGAGCACCAGATCCTTGATTGCCTGCTCGGCGGGGCGCGAATAGCTGATTGGCCGCCAAGGACCTACGGCGTGGATCTCCGGGCACCAGCCGGGCATATAACCGAGCGCCGTGGTTCTGATTAGCCGTAACCCTTGTGTGTTCATCATTTGCGGCCGCCAACTCGCCCTTGGTCCCTTGCGGGCAAGGTGTGGCGCGAGGGCGCGAAAACATATCGCCAAATTGTCGTTACCGCTCAAATGGACGGAAACATCGTGACTTTCAAACATGCTTTCGGATGACAGGATCAGCGTGTCGTTCAGAAACACCTCTGCCACGGTGGCAAGGCCAGCAAAGTGCAGCATGACATCAGCCGGCGCATCAGTTTTCAGGGCAAGCCTGTACCACGCATCGTGCGTATCAAGTGGGTGCGGGTTGTTTCGGTCGAACATGCCGGCATTTTCCAGCGCTTCGGCAACGGTGCCGGGAACACATGCCGTGATCTGCTGTGTCTCTGCGGAAATGTCCGATGGTTTCTCGAAAGCGTTGGCAGGTGTGGTCGTCAGCATCCATCCATCTGAAAGGAGGGTATGAATCATGCTTTCAGTCAGGATTGGGGGTGTCACGCTGCCTCGCTTGCCGCACCGACGGATCTTGTCAGATCCTGCATCAGCAAATCCCAGGCATCGACTGCAGGATCAAGGACGGTGGTGAGAGCATCAAATTTACGGCGAGTAATGGCGCGAGCAAGCTGGAATTGCACAGTCTTGGAGATTTCTGCGATGCGCAGCGCATGTTGTTGTGCTTCGCCAAAACGGACTTCTCCACCCAGCCATTGTAGATGGCTGGCGGTCAGTTCGAAGTTGGCGCCAAGCTGCCGCAGGGTATTGAACGCGTACTTGTGGAAAAAGCCGAACGGCCTGTCGGCCATCGCTTCAACCTGCGCAGGGAATACCTTGGCAAAGGCCCGGACCGGATTTTTGGACGGACGCCGCGCAAAGTGGTGTCGCAGCAGCTGCTCGGCAACCGTGCGAATATGATGCTGCGAAACAGGTGCGTCCGGAAATTTGGCAAATTCCGTATAGGGCAGAAAGGGTGGTGCAGTCTCTTCGAGATGATGCTGGAACAGCCCTGAGAAATCATCGCCCTCCAGGTGGAAGAAACCGGCATTGTGGAAATAATCGAGAGAGCGATTTTTGACGTCGAGCCGGTTTATCGCAACGGTGGTCTTGCCATGCTCCTTGCCATAACCGACCCCCTGGGTATCCGGCATGTAGAAACTGTCCATTTCCAGCAGGCACAGACGGCCACGCTCAATCTGGGCCAGCACATGATTTTCCACGTTGTCGAAGATCGCAAGTTCGGACACGCGGATGCCGTAGAGCGCCTCAAGATCCTCAAGGGGCACCTTGAAGAAGGTGAACTGGTCTCCTTCGAAGTCTTGCGACAGGGTAAAACCGAGCATGGCTTCCGGTGGCAGGCCAGCGGCTGACAAGACCTCGATCCACAGATCGACATAACAATTGGTTTCCGGCCACATGCGCTCGGACGCGTGCAGCGGATGCTGGATGTAACCATCCGGATTTATAGCCGGAAAAACCTTTGTCATGTCATCAGCCCCAGAGCGTTTCACGAACCGTTGCTGGCCACTCCTGAACGTCGAGACCATGTTTGGCGAACAAAGCAAGCGCAATACGCTCCAGTCCGAAGCCGACACAGGCGGTGTGCGCAACTTGTCCATTGTCGAGGTTGAGCCCCCATTTCGTGCCGAATGCATCCTGATGGTAATTGAAGCTCATGCAGGCAGTCTTGTTGGCTGCCGACGTAACCGGGATGAGCAGTTCAAATTTCAGGTTCTGGTCACGCTGGTTGTTGGCCAGCATTTTACCGGCACGACCAAAGAACGGATCGTTGGCAACGTCAATTTCAACGTCCAGGCCAACGGCTTCCATCATTTTCACACCGCGATCCATCCAGGTCTGACGGAAATCGGTCACGTCTTTTTCAGTGCCCATACGGACATATTCGCGCATGCGGAACAGTTGCTGACGGGCCGGGTCCTTGGAGGGCTCATGCCGGAAACAATAGGACTGAATATCGTAGAGACCGCCGTCTTTTGGCAGGTTTCCGCGCTTGGCGATGGTAGGGTACAGCGGATAGCAGGCCGCTGGTGTCAAGACGATATCGGTCGCCTTCTGTTCCTTTGTCCAGTCATCACCCTCATCCATGCATTTCAGCAGGTTGATGTGATCCAGTTCACAGCCGCAGAACGAATGAACTGTGCCCGCCAGTTGCGGGAAACTTTTCATGTAGCCACTTTTTTCAAAATGGGCGCGGTTGATGCCGGGCGGAAAACGAATGGCTTCCGCACCATCAATGCCGCCGGTGCGGTCAATCAGACGTTCAAAAGCGGTGATGACATCCTCGAACTGGCCGCTTCGGCCATAGAGACCATCAACACCCGTATCAATCAGCAGGCCCTTCTCGAAGAGACGGTCCAGAAATGAGGTTTGCATATCCATTTTTTTATCCCAACAGGCTGGTGTCTTGCTTGTGAACAAGCAACAGATTTGCCGTATTGCCCAAAATACGATCGTTCGAGATCATCAATTGTGCGGAATGTGCATCGCGCAGATGGCGTCCGACACTATAGGGCGTACCGTTTTTGTAACCCATGATGCCGCAGATCAGCAGGGCATGGTTGATGATGTCGAGTATGGTCTCCGACGAGCAGATCTTCACATTGTTCATGGTGACCGCAAAACCCATGGACATCAGTGCGTCAGGGTCTTTTTTGGTCTCGGCATAGGCTCTAAGGCCGGCAATGACGTTAGAGCGAACCGTTTGCAGTTTGCTCGATACTTCTGCCAGCCGGATGGCGCCGGGCGGTACGATGCCGGGTGAACGGCGTGCTGCGGCGCGGACAAAGCTTTGTGCCCGCATGACTGCGTCGGCTGCGATGCCGTGCCAGACGGCACTCCACAACAAGTGGGAGGTGGCCAACATGGACTGGGCGGCGATTTCGGCAAAAGGCTTGGCAAATATCTGTACGGCAGGCGCTTCTGCCTTGAACAGGAAGCCATCCGAACAGGTGCCACGCATGCCGAGCGTGTCCCAGACATGGGTTTTTTCCAAGGAATACTGATCTTTCAAAAAGACCGTCATTACCTGATCGGAAGAACTGGCTTCTGCATGGGCACGGGACGTGACGAGAATGGCATCGGCGTCACTGCCGTAGGAAATAACTGTCGCGTCTTTTTGCAGGCGGCAGATCGTTCCCTCGCGCTCAATGGCGCAGATGGAATTACGCAGGTTTCCGCCGATACCGCCTTCGGTGGTTGCGGAGCCAAGCAGCAGTTGTTCTGCCGCGATGCGGCGCATGAATTGTGTATGCCATTCACTTTCTTCGCCATGTTCCACAAGGCTGGATGCCTTGATCTGGTGCATGGCAAAAATCATGGCGACGGCCGAGCACGCCTGCCCGAGTGTCGAGCAAACTTCGGCAATCTGTTCAAGGGAGGCGCCTTCGCCACCCAGATGAACCGGAATCTGAATGCCAAGCAGCCGTTCAGCTTTCAGCGCGTCAACGGCTTCCTTGGGAAAACGTCCGGCATGATCGACATCATCGGCATGTTTGGCCGCGATAACTGCCACCCGCGCAGTCCGGGCTGCAAGCGCGGTTTCCGGCAGGGCAACAGAAACGTTCATCAGGCTGCCTCTTGGTCCTTGATAATAAGGGTCACTGTGTCTTCGATAGCCTTGATGCTCGCAAAGGATTTGCGGTTCAAAAGATTATCAGGGAATTCGATATCGAATGCTTCTTCAATTCCAAGCATCAGTTGAACCGACGCGAAAGAAGAAAGCCCGGCTGCATAAAGATCAGCTTCATCGGCAATCGTATCAACGGAAACCGGCAACTGGCCGAACTTTGACAGTATTTCACGGATCTTCGCGTTCATCTCGACTGTATCTCCCTTCAAACTTCTGGATATCCTAGTCATTTGGATAATACTGAAAACATAAGATTCACCTAAACCATTAGGTTAATTGCTGATAACCATGCAGCCAAACAGGGGAATCTCAGACCGGCTGTAGACCTGTATATTGATGTTACAGGGCGGTGCAGGATGGCTGAGACAAAGAGGATATCATGGCGCAATTGCACAATTTGCTGACAGATGTTGCAGGTGTCCGTGTCGGGCATGCAACGGACCTCGCGCTTGGGTCCGGCGTCACGGCGATTGTTTTTGACCAACCGGCTGTTGCATCCGGTTCGGTTCTCGGCGGTGCGCCGGGTGGCCGTGATACCGATCTGCTCAATCCGGCAATGACCGTTGAAACTGTTGATGCTTTTGTATTGTCGGGTGGCTCTGCATTCGGATTGGATGCGGCGGGTGGCGTGCAGGCGGGGTTGCGTGAACAGGGGCGCGGTCTGCAGGTTGGCACAACACGGGTGCCGATTGTTCCGCAGGCGATCCTGATGGACCTGCTCAATGGC
Organism: Agrobacterium sp. AGB01; assembly: GCF_014851585.1. Taxonomy (GTDB): domain Bacteria; phylum Pseudomonadota; class Alphaproteobacteria; order Rhizobiales; family Rhizobiaceae; genus Agrobacterium. The sequence goes on along the minus strand of NZ_JACVAB010000006.1, from coordinate 21,733 downwards.
GGCAACAAGGATTGGGGTCGGCATTCGCCCTATCGCGACATGGGTTATGCGGCCTTCACGGCTGCTGACGACACGGCATTTTCGCTGGGAACGGTTGGTGCTGGCACAGGTGCCACCACTGCGACTTTTAAGGGTGGTCTTGGCTCGGCAAGTGCGGTGGCGTCAGGTGGATACGTGGTTGCGGCACTGGTTGCCGTCAACGCGCTCGGCTCAGCAACGGTCGGCGATGGTCCGCACTTTTGGGCCGCACCGTTTGAGCAGGCGGGCGAATTTGGCAACAAGGGGATTCCGAGCGGTTTTTCAGCGTCTGATACTGCCATGCGCTTGAAAGGTGTTACCCTAACGGCAACCACTATCGGTGCCGTTGTTACGGACGCGACGCTGAGCAAGGCGCAGGCGCATCGGATGTCGATCTTGGCCCATGACGGCCTAGCTCGGGCCGTATTGCCCGCACATCTTTCCAGTGACGGCGACACAATGTTTGCAGCGGCGACCGGTTTGAAACCGTTGGAAGCCGGGGCTCATTTTGCCGAGATTTGTCATCTTGCCAGCATCGTCATGGCCCGGGCGATTGCCCGGGGTATCTATGAAGCGACGGCGTTGCCAGTTGCCGGGGCGCAACCGGCCTGGCGTGATCGGTTTGCATGAAACCGGTCACACCTCCGAGGCAAACAGCCGCAAACGCCGCAGTACGATTTTTTCGATCTCCAGAACGATCATCAGCACGATGCCTGTTGAAACCACGACCAATCCGTCAAGCAGGGACAGCGGCGCCGTTTCGAACATTGTCTGCATGAACGGCGTGTAGGTGAACAGGAACTGCGCCGCAGTGACGGCGATAATCGCCAACAGCACCGGAGGTGTGCCCATTGCTCCGCGCAGGCTGAAAGACGTCATGTGCAGATAACGCACGTTGAACAGGTAGAAAATTTCCATCACCACGATGGCATTGACCACCATTGTCCGTGCTGCGGTTTCTCCCAGTCCACGCCATAGACCAAACTGGAACATGGCGAACACACCAAGCATGAATAGGATTGATACAAAAATCATCCGCCATAACAGGAATGGCGAGAGCATTGGTGCATCGCGTTTTCTTGGGCTCCGCTGCATGACACCGGGTTCCGGTGGCTCAAACGCCAGCACCAGCCCCAAGGTTATCGTGGTGGCCATATTGATCCAGAGAATATGGACCGGTGCCATTGGCAGGGTCAGTCCGAAGATAATGGCGATAATTACCGACAGGATTTCGCCGCCATTTGTCGGCAGAGTCCAGGAAATAACCTTGCGAATATTGTCGTAGACCGTACGTCCTTCATGCACCGCCGCCACAATCGATGCGAAATTGTCGTCCAGCAGCACCATCTCGGCGGCTTCCTTGGCGGCCTCGGTGCCCTTATGACCCATGGCGACGCCAACGTCGGCCTGTTTCAAGGATGGCGCGTCGTTGACACCATCACCGGTCATGGCGGCAATGTCGCCGTTTTCTTGTAGAGCGCGCACGATCCGCAGCTTGTGTTCCGGGCTGGTGCGGGCAAATACGCTGACGGACTTGACGGCTCTTTGCAGGTCCATGTCGGAAAATGCATCAACCTCAACGCCCGTCAGCACCTCAGGATTGTCGGCAATACCGAGTTGGCGGGCAATTGCCAGTGCCGTTGCGCCGTGGTCGCCGGTGATCATCTTGACGGAAATGCCTGCCGACCGGCACTGCGCTATTGCGGCAAGTGCTTCCGGGCGAGGTGGATCGATCAGGCCGGTTATACCCAGAAAAACCAGACCGGAGGCCATATCGTCAGGGTTTATGTCTTGTTTGTCCTGCGGCGCCGGTTTGGTGGCAAAGGCCAGAATTCTCTGTCCCTGCGCTGCGGCGGCGTCAATTTTTTCCTGCCAGTAGCTGATGTCGATTGGCTGGTCCGTATTGAGAGCGGCTTGTTTTTGGCAGAGAGAAAGCAGTGTTTCCGGCGCTCCCTTGACGAAAATGACCCGTTCGCCTGACGGTATGGTATGGAGTGTTGCCATGTAACGATGGCGCGCATCGAAGGGGATTTCATAAAGACGCTGCCAACTGTTTCGCTGTTCTTCCTGCGCAAGGCCTGATTTCAGCGCAAGCGTCACCAGCGCACCTTCCATCGGATCACCCAGCGTTACCCAATGGGTATCTTCATGCGTCAGGACAGCGTCGTTACACAACAGAGCGGCGTTGACGAGCTGGTCGCGGGCGGGGTCGTTTCTCGCTGGCGTTTCGTTACCGGCTTCAACCAGCATGCCTTCTGGCTGATAACCTGCTCCCGTCACATCGACTGTCGATGACGCCGTGACCACGCAGGCGACGGTCATTTCATTTTTTGTGAGAGTGCCGGTTTTGTCTGAGCAAATGACCGAAGTGGCGCCAAGTGTTTCCACGGCTGGCAAACGGCGGACGACAGCGTTTCTAGCGGCCATACGCTGAACACCGATGGCAAGGGTGATGGTGATAACGGCAGGCAGGCCTTCCGGTACAACACTGACCGCCAGCGCAACAACCAGCATCAGGGCGTCGGCCCAGTCATATTGATGGACAAGCAGCGCGATCAACAGCAGCACGGAGGCCAGAGCCAATGCTGCCCAGGTGATCAGTTTTCCGAAGCGGTTGATTTGCTCAAGCAAAGGCGTTGTCAGGCCTTGGACCTGGCTGATCAGCGAAGAAATACGGCCGATCTCCGTTGTGCTGCCGGTTGCCACCACCAGTCCGGTGGCTTGGCCTGTGGTGACTATGGTGCCGGAAAAACCGAGTGAGCGGCGTTCTGCAAGGCTGGCATCTGGTTGCGATGGGCTTTCATGCTTTTCAGCAGGAACCGATTCCCCGGTTAGAATAGCCTCGTTGATCTGCAGATTGCGTGCACGCATGATGCGAATGTCGGCGGGAACCTTGTCTCCAGCCTCCAGCAGAACCACGTCCCCCGGCACGATCTGTCTGGCATCGATATTCTGCTTTTCGCCGTTTCTTAAAACCGTGGCATGCGGCGCAATCATGTTGCGGATGGCGTCAAGCGCGCTTTCTGCCTTGCCCTCCTGAATGAAACCGACAATCGCATTGATCGTAACCACTGCAACGATCACGGCAGCATCGACAAAATGCCCAAGGAATGCGGCGAAGGCGGCAGCAACCAGCAGGAAATAAATCAGCGTATTGTTGAACTGGGCAAAAAATCGCAACAATTGGCTGGTTTTGGGAGGTTCAGGAAGCTGGTTTGGTCCGTGGGTTTCCAGTCGCCGTTTTGCTTCATCCGGATGCAATCCGGCTCCATTACTATCCAGCTTGTTAACGGCGTGCGGAACTTCCAATGCGTGCCAGGGAACTGGCTGGCTGTCGGAGTTCGCGTCGGTTTTTGGCGGCGCTGAAACAGTCATGAATACCCCTGATTTTAGATAGACCGAACGGGGCGGCATATCTTGTCTATTCACAGGATAGGGGAACGATATGCGCAATCATTGATTGAAATCAATTCTACGGTCAAAATCGACCCTATGATCCTGATGACAAAAGCGTGCGCGCTTGGTGAGATTGTCGGGTGCACGCAACGGGAGGTCAGTCATGACGAGCAAGATGCTTCTTACCTTCAATGCCGGTTCATCGACCGTGAAGATTGGTCTTTTTGCGGTCGAGGCGGATAAAGCCACCCGTATTGGCAAAGGCATCATTGATTTTCGGGAGCGTCCGTTGGTTTTCCATTTGATGGAAGGTCCGGAAGATTTTGAAGTGCCATTGACAGCGGATGGGCAGGATGTCCTGCATGATGTGCTGGAAGAAACCTTTGGCTGGCTCGCCAAACATTTCAACCTGGATGATGTCTATGCGGTGGGGCACAGGGTGGTGCATGGTGGCGACAGGTTCGGAGGCCCTGTTGTTCTGAGCCACGAAACACGTGTCGGTATTGAAGAGCTGACACCTCTTGCACCTTTGCATCAGCCACAAAGTCTGCGGTTGATCCAGGCGATCACTCATCTTTTCCCTGATATGCCGCAGACGGTTTCATTCGACACCGCGTTTCACAGAAGCCAGCATCCGTTGGCGCAACGTTTTGCGCTACCTTCTGCCCTGCATGATGAAGGCGTAAGGCGCTACGGTTTTCATGGCCTGTCCTATAAATTCATTGCCAGTGCCGTGAAGCGCATCGCACCTGAGCTTGGCTCCGGCAAGGTTGTTGCCGCGCATCTGGGAAGCGGGGCAAGTCTGTGCGCACTGGAGGAAGGCATTAGCCGTGACACCAGCATGGGCTTTTCGACACTGGATGGCATTCCAATGGCAACCCGGTGCGGAGCGCTTGATGCCGGGGTTCTTTTGCATCTTCTTACTGAAAAGGGCATGAAGCCTGTCGATCTGCAGGAGTTGCTTTATCACAGGTCCGGTCTGCTTGGCGTTTCCGGCGTCAGTGCTGACATTCGTGATTTGCTGAAGAGTGAAAATCCCGACGCCAAACTTGCGCTTGATCTGTTTTCTTTCCGGATTGCCGGCGAGGCTGCACGGCTTGCGGCAACATTTGGGGGGCTGGATGCATTTGTGTTTACGGCCGGTATTGGTGAACATCAGCCGTTGATGCGCAAAAGCATAGCCGAGAGGATGATGTGGCTGGGTGTTGAGATCGATGATGCCGCCAATAATGAAAACCGCAGGCTGATCAGCAGTGAGGCCAGCCGGGTCGCGGTTTATGTTATCCCAACCGACGAGGAACAGACGATCGCAGATGAAGCTCTCTCTGTTCTTTCGGAATAAGGCATGAAATAACAGCGACCATAGTCCTGCTGAATGTGTCGAGATAGTTGATGGAAAACTGTGATGATGTCTTGCGACTGGTGTTGCGGATCGATTTTCCGCCAGACAACCGGCTGGGTCATGGCAAGATCCGTCTGCTGGAACTGATTGCCTCGACAGGATCCATCTCTGCCGCAGGACGCGCGATGGATATGTCCTACCGAAGGGCTTGGCTGCTGGTGGATGCCTTGAACAGCATGTTCAGCAGGCCGGTTGTCGAATCCCAGCGGGGCGGCAAGCAGGGCGGTGGTGCTGCCCTGACGGAGTTCGGTAATGAACTGCTGCACACCTACCGGCACATGCAGGAAAAGCTTGAAAAGGCTGTCAAACCAGAGTTGGACTGGTTGGAGAAAAACCGCAGCCAATCATCTGATGCCGGTCAGTAGCGGTCGAGTGCTGCCGACTTGACGATCGCAAAAACCGGCTTGCCCGGTTCAAGCCCCAGCCTTTCCTGAGACAGCGTGGTAATCCGTGACAGGATGGTATCGCCACCACAATTGACGCTGACGGTGACCATGCCATCGGTGGCGTCGGATATGTCCTTGATGGTGCCCTGCAGAATGTTCAAAGCACTCAAACCATTGGGATTTTCGGTTGCAAGCATGACGTCGCGGGCAGGAATGTGCACACGCACGGTTTTTCCGATTTCGCCTGCCTTGGCAGGTATGGTGAGGCTTGTTTGTTTGAGGCGGACGGTCAGCAGTCCATATTTATCGTCAACAGCTTCGATCTTGCCGGAGAGAATACTGCCCATTTCACGGCGTTCGAGTTGGTTGGAAAAGGCAGATTCACCGAGAACTTCGCTGGCGGGACCTGCCGCTTCCACCTTGCCGTCCTTCATCACGATGACCTTGTCGGCCAGACGGGCAACCTCGGCAACCGAGTGGCTGACATAAACGATCGGCAGGCGCATTTCGTCGCGCAGAAGTTCCAGATAGGGCAGGATTTCCAGCTTTCGGGCTTCATCGAGCGCCGCAAGCGGTTCATCCATCAACAACATGCGTGGTGAAGACAGCAGTGCTCTGCCAATGGCGACACGTTGTTTTTCGCCGCCTGACAAGTTGTCCGGATATCGCGACAACAGCGCGCCGATGCCAAGCATTTCAATGATGCGGGCATCATTGGTCTGCCGGTTGGCCTTTGGTGTAAACCAGCGGCCATAGTCCAGATTTTGCTGCACGGTCATGTGTGGGAAAAGCCGTGCTTCCTGAAACACATAACCAAAGCGGCGTTTGTAACCCGGCACGAAAAGGCGCCTGTCGGAATCCGCCAGCGTCGTGTCATCAAGAACGACCTTGCCGCTGTCGGGTTTCGTCAATCCTGCAATGATACGGATCATCGAGGTTTTGCCGGATCCTGAACGGCCGAAAAGTGCGGTCACACCGCGTTCGGACATGAAGGATGCGTCCAGGTGAAAAGACTGAAAACGGTGATTGATGCTGACAGTGAGGCTCATTCTGCGTTCACCCGTTTTCCGACGAAGCGTGCCATGAATTCCGAGGCAAGAAGTGCCAGCATGGAAATGACAATGGCGACGATCGTCAACCGCAGCGCGCCGAGGTCCCCGCCCGGAACCTGCGTGAATGTATAAATGGCGGCCGACAATGTTTGTGTTTCGCCAGGAATATTCGACACGAAAGTAATGGTGGCACCGAATTCACCCATGGCTTTGGCAAAGGCCAGAATCATGCCGGCAATAATCCCGGGCAATGTCAGCGGCAAGGTAACCGTGAGGAACACCCATAATGGGCTTGCACCCAAGGTTCCGGCTGCCTCCTCCAGCTTGCGATCGACGGATTCGATCGAAAGGCGGATCGAGCGGACCATAAGCGGAAAGCCCATGATGCCGCAGGCAAGCGCTGCGCCCGTCCAGCGGAAGGAAAAAACGATGCCAAAATATTCATCAAGATAGGAGCCGATGAAACCGCGTCTGCCAAACAGAACCAGCAGGATGAAACCTGTCACGACCGGTGGCAGGATCAGAGGCAGATGCACGATGCCGTTGAGCAGCGATTTTCCCCAGAAACGGCCCCGCGCCAAGGCCAGTGCGGTGATGATGCCAAAGGGCAGGCTGACCAGCATCGCGATGGCGGAAACCCATAAGCTGAGGCGAATTGCGATCCATTCGTCAGGGCCAAGTGTTAGCCAGTCCACTGCGGGTTTCCTTTGTTCTTTTCAGCGAACGCCCCGGCCATGACCGGGGCGTGTATGTCGTCCATCCAAGTGGATGAGGATTACTTTACGATTGTAAAGCCTTCCTTTTCGAAGATCGGTACAGCTTTGTCCGACTTCATGTATTCGAGGTAGGCTTCAGCTGCCGGTGTCTTCGAGGAAGACAGGACTGCAACCGGATAGATGATAGCTGGGTGGGTATCTTCAGGGAACATGCCGACAATCTTTACCCCTGGGTCAGCAGCGGCATCCGTCTGGTAGACGATACCGTAAGGTGCTTCACCGCGCGATACCAGCAGCAGCGCTGCGCGAACGCTTTCTGCTCCGGCAACCTTGGGTTCAACCGCCGACCATACGCCGAGCTTTTCCAAAGCGGCCTTGCCGTATTTGCCGGCTGGAACGGAATCAACGGCACCCATCGCCAGGCGGCCATCGCCCAGCAGACCGGCCAGGTCGAAACCTTCCTTGATTTCAACGTCCTTTGCCTTGTCAGCTGGAGCTACCAGAACGATGCGGTTACCGAGAAGGTTGGAGCGGGTGTCTTCCTTGATCAGCTTCTTTTCAGCGACGTAGTCCATCCATGCCAGGTCGGCGGAGATGTAGATGTCGGCAGGTGCGCCAGCTTCAATCTGCTTGGCTAATGCAGAGCTCGCTGCATAGGAAACAGTGGTTTCGTTTTTGGTTTCCTTGGCCCATTCGGCGTTGATCGCATCCAGCGCATTCTTCATGCTGGCAGCGGCAAAAACCGTTACTTTTTCTTCAGCAGCGGCTGTGCCGGAAAGCAAGGCTGTGGACAGGAATACGGCTGCAACGGAAGCCGCGATTGTTCTGAACATGTGGCGTCTGAGAAATTTCATGGCGGTTCCTTTTGGTCATCCGATATGTTTGGTTGTATATGGCGGTTTGGCTTAACCGAGAATGGATATGTTTTCAAGAATACATCGATTTGCACCAACGTCGTATGCTGATGTCAGCCAGTCTTGTCCGTATTTGCGGCAAATAAAAACCGGACCTGCGGCGGCCGAGCACGCAGATCCGGTCAGAGAAGACTTTTCCGGCAACGGCATAGTTTACGGGTGCTAGAAACGTGCCCCGGCAATATGGGCAATCTGTGCGCCCGCTTCGTAGTAAGTTTCTTTGACGCTGCGCAGTTTCTGCTCTCTCGCTTTGGTCAGAGGCAAGGGCATGTTGTCTTCGGTGATATCACCGCTGACATGGCTTGCTATTGTTTTGCCGAAGATTGTGCCCGGCGCGATGCCGCGGCCGTTATAGCCAGAAAACCCGACGACATTGGGTGCGAATTTATGGAAACGTGGCAGGGCATTATCCGTCATGCCGATTTTGCCGTACCATTCGGCGTCAAATTCAATTTTGCCGATTTGCGGGAAGAGCTTTTGTAATGAGCGGATTGCCCAAGCCCGGTGAATGGCAAGGCCAGTGTTTCGCAATGCGCCGACGCTGCCGAACACCAGGCGGCCTTCCTTGTCCAACCGGAAAGATGACAGGATTTCGCGTGTGTCCCAGCATCCTTCCTTGCCGGGCAAAATGGTGTTCAGGACGGCTTTGTTCAGCGGTTTCGTCGCGAAATTGAAGTAGGGAAGATAGACCTGTTCCTGGCGAACGACTTCCCAGGGGCCGGTGCTATAGGCTTCCGATGCAACAATAATCCATTGTGCCGTGACGGAGCCTTTTGCAGTCCTGACGATCCAGTTTCCAGCCTGCCGTTCTGTCGATAAGACCGGGCTTTCAGTGTGTAGCTGGGCGCCTGCATTTTGTGCGGCGCGGGCAAGGCCGCGTGCATAGGCGAGCGGCTGTAAGGTGCCAGCCCTGCTGTCGTGAAGAGCGCCAGCATAGGCGCGGGTTCCAACACGTCTGGCGGTCTCTTCCGCATCAAGAATTTTTACCGGCGCGCCGCGTGCGCTCCATTGACGGCAGCGTTCCTCAATTTCCTCAAGGCCTGACTTGCCGACAGCACAATGCAGCGTACCGTTTGTCTGTAATTGGCAATCGATGGCGTGTTTTTGAATGAGTTCGCGCACAACCAGCGGCGCACCGCCCAGCAAATCCAGCAAGCGTTCGCCATAAACAGGACCAAGCACGGTGGGCAGTTCCTTGGGCATGGTCCACATGCCGCCATTGATCAGGCCGACATTTCGGCCAGCGCCGCCAAAGCCAAATTGTTTTGCCTCCAGCAGGGTTACCCGCGTGCCGCGTTCTGCCAGATGCAAGGCTGCCGAAAGGCCGGTATAACCGCCACCCACGATGACGACATCTGCCGAGACATTGCCTTGAAGCGGCGATGTTGCAGGCGGTGGGGGAGCTGTCATTTCCCACAGGCCGTGGGAGCGTGGATCGTTGTACATGTTCGCCATCCGGAAGTGGGTTTATCCCGTTGACCGGGACTGATTATGCTTCGAGCTTAGCGAGTGTGAAGGCTGTTGGATATCGACATATCGTCAACAGATCATTCCCTTAGGGAATAATGCCGATCTGCCCGGTTTTGTGCGAAGGCAGCAAGACAATGGTCTTTGCCAGAGGGCACAAAATGGCCAATGGACTTGCAACACAGGCACGCCTCAGCCAATAGTATTGTTGAAAAGAGGTGTGCCACCTCATCGCATTTCAGGATATCGACCAATGAAGCCAATCTTCGTTCAATTGCAATGCACACCGGGCAAGACCTACGAGGTCGCGGATGCAATCTACAAAACGGAGCTGGTGTCCGAGCTTTATTCGACCAGTGGTGAATATGATCTGCTGCTGAAGATTTACCTCAAGGAAGATCAGGATACCGGGAAATTCATCAACGATAATATCGTCTGCATCCCGGGCATCGTGCGTTCACTGACGACGCTGACATTTACGGCATTCTGAATTTTGTGAGCTTCGGACCTTTGTCGAAATCACTCTCTTTTCCTGAGAGAGTGATGACGTCGCTTTTTCGACATCATACTTTCAGCGCAGGGTTTCGTGCCGGATTTGTCTTAGGGGTTTCTGACATATAAAAAGCGCGGAGCGGTATGGAATACTTGGCTTCGCGCTTTATCTGTCGTGAAATATCGTTCAGCGTTTATGGACCGCACATCCGGCTCTGCGTGATATTTCACGCGACAGCAGCGATATTGCGATTGTGAACGAGATTGCGAATAGCCAGTTTCACATCATCTGGCGTATCGAACCGCTGTTCATCGAGATCGTGAACGTGGAATTTCACCGCAATGAACTTGAAACGATCATTATCCGGAATGACGATGCCGACTGGTTCACCGGCGAATTCTATAACTTGCTTTTGCATATGCGTACTCCCGCTACAGCTCGATTGCTGTGGCTTTGTCGAATGAATTTTGAAATGAATTGAACGGTGTTCAGGTCACATTCGACAGAAGCAGGAGCACGAAATTGTGCGCTCGTGTTTAAGCACAGTGCGACCAAGGGTGGCGGCATTGAATGTTAGTTTAAACATGTCACTCTCCTTCGTTCGCGTGTTGCACTAAAACCGGAGTCTAAACTCCAACAAGTTGCTTCGTAGCCGAATTTTAAATCAAAATCAACGTAAATGATTATGCGCAGAATATTTTTCTTTATGATGACAGATTTCGGGCGGAATTGTGAAATTTTGTTTTCGTGTAGTCTCCATCGGGCCTCCACCCGGGTAGCACAAATCTGCTTTTGGTGAACATCCGCGTTGAAACGTCGGGCATACCGATTGGTTCCGGCGATTGTGAAAAAATACACGCTGCCGGATCAGGAAAATGTGATTGGTATCAATTGCACGAAAAAAATTATGCCGGAGGGTATTTGTGGCTCTTTCCGGTAAAGTCGGACACCGAATAACAGCCATCGCCCGTCTGGCGGATCACCGATTCGCCAACTGGCGCTTTGCCGTAGCCACCTGGAATATCCAGAATATATGTCGGTTGGCAGAGGCCGGAGATATTGCCACGCAATTGCGCGACTATTTTCTGACCTTCCTCGATGCTCAGACGAAAATGTGATGTACCGGGCGCAAGATCGGGGTGATGCAAATAGTAAGGTTTGATTCGAGTTTCGACGAAAGCGCGCATCAAGTCTGCCAGGATGCTGGCATCATCATTAATGCCCTTCAGCAGAACGGTCTGGCTGATCATCACAATGCCCGCATCAACCAGTCTGTTACAGGCAGCGCGTGCTTGTGGGGTCAGTTCGTCGGCGTGATTGGCATGTAGTGCCACATAGGTGGTCTTGCCACTGGCTTTCAGTGCATCGACAAGAGCGTCGTCAATTCGTTGCGGCTCGACGACAGGGACGCGCGTGTGGAAACGAACGATTTTAACATGGTCGATTACTTTCAGCGCCAACATGATTTCGCTCAGCCGGCGCGGTGATAACACCAGGGGATCACCACCGGTCAGGATGACTTCCCAGATCGTCGGGTTGTCCCTGATATAGGCGATGGCCGTGTCCAGTTCTTCGCGGTTCAATGTGCCGTTGCCATCAGGCCCGACCATTTCACGGCGAAAACAGAAGCGACAGTAGACCGGGCAGATATGAACGGCCTTCAACAACACACGGTCAGGATAACGATGCACGATGCCTGGAACTGGGCTGTGCGCCTCATCACCAATCGGATCTTCGCGTTCAGTATTGGTGATGGTCAGTTCGGCCAGGTCCGGTACGAACTGACGGGTTATCGGTCCGTCACCATTTTCGTGCTGTATCAGGGCTGCGATATCAGGGGTGATGGCCACCGCATAACGCTCTCCAACCGGCGTCAGGCGATCAGACGCCGGTGCGTCGATCAACCCGGCCTCGTTTAAGGCCTTTACCGATTTGAGGCTGCGGGTAATCGTTGTCATCTCCCGTATTCCGCGACTGGTGCCCACATGACGAGATCGATACGCGGCGCGCCGGTTGCCAGCATGACAAGACGGTCAAATCCAAGCGCGATGCCGCTGGCAGCCGGCATCAATTCCAGCGCTGCCAAAAGGTCTTCATCCAGCGGATATGTCTCGCCATAGACACGTTGTTTCTCAATCATTTCTTGCTCGAAACGGATGCGCTGTTCTTTGCTGTCGGTCAGTTCTCCGAAGGCATTTGCCAGTTCCACACCGCAGGCATAAAGCTCAAAACGTTCGGAAACGCGGCCATCTTTCGCTGTCCGGCGGGCAAGTGCGGCCTCGCTCGACGGATATTCATCGAGAATTGTCACTCGGCCATAACCAAGTTCAGGTTCGATACGTTCGACGACGACTCGGCTGAACAGATCTGCCCACGTGTCGTCAAATGATGTGCGGATGCCGGCATTGGTCAGTGCGGCTTTCAGATGGTCGCGATCTGTTTCGCCATTTTTATCAATGCTAGCCAGAAGGTCGATGCCCGCATAACGCTCGAATGCTTCAGCGACACTTATTCTTTCCGCCTCCAAAAATGGATCAACACTACGACCATTGTAGGTGAAATGTTTGGTCTTGCTGGTTTCGGCAGCAAGGGCAAGAATGTCTGCGCAATCGGCCATCAGCATTTCATACCCGGTGTTGGCGCGGTACCATTCCAGCATGGTGAATTCCGGATGGTGCAACGGGCCTCGTTCCCTGTTGCGATAGACATGTGCGAAACAGGAAATGCGTTGTTCGCCCGCTGCCAGCAGCTTCTTGCAGGAAAATTCAGGAGATGTGTGCAGGTAAAGCGGAAAATGTTCGCCAGCCGTCGTTATGCCCTGCGTTGCAAAAGCATGCAAATGGGCCTCATTGCCCGGAGACACCTGTAGTGACGGTGGATCAACCTCAAGGAAGTCGTTTTTGGCGAAATAGGCTCTGAGATTTGCCTGTATCGCATTGCGCCCCAAAAGAAATGGCCTGCGGTCGGCATGCACATCCGGCGTCCACCATGGGGAAGATGTCTTGGCTGACGGGTTCATGGCTGGCTTTCTTTTTGGTCGATACAGTTGAAGGCTGGCTATTTGCGTGAATTTAAGGTACTTGCGCCCGGAAAACAGATTAAACGTCTACCGGCAGGCGCAGCCGCGCTGTCCTTTACGACGCATTTTACTGAGTTACAAGGAAGTCATATGGTCAAGGTTATCGCCTCATCTGTCCGTAAGGGCAATGTTCTCGAAGTCGAGGGCAAGCTTTACGTCGTTCTCACCGCCCAGAACTTCCACCCAGGCAAGGGCACGCCTGTTACGCAGGTGGATATGCGCCGCATCGTTGATGGCGTGAAGGTTTCCGAGCGCTGGCGCACGACCGAGCAGGTTGAGCGCGCATTCGTTGAAGACCTGAACTTCCAGTATCTTTACGAAGACGGCGAAGGCTTCCACTTCATGAACCCTGAAAACTACGACCAGGTTGTCGTAGACGTTGAGACCATGGGTGACCAGAAGGCCTATCTTCAGGAAGGCATGACCTGCGTTCTGTCGATCTATGAAGGCAACCCGCTGGCTCTCGAACTACCACGCCACGTGACGCTTGAGATCGTTGAGACCGAGCCAGTCGTTAAGGGCCAGACAGCGTCTTCGTCCTACAAGCCTGCTATTCTGTCCAACGGTATCCGTACAATGGTACCGCCGCATGTTGACGCTGGTGTTCGCGTTGTTATCGCCACCGAAGACAATTCCTACGTTGAGCGTGCCAAGAACTAATCAGCTCGAACCGAGTTGGCAGCAAAAACCTCCGGCCAAAACCGGAGGTTTTTTATTGTCTCGCCAACAAAAAAGCCCGCAACATGTGTTGCGGGCTTTTGCTTTGGGATGCGCTGGCAGGCAGCTTACATGGCTGGCTTGGCCGGTGTCGCGCCAATGGCGTAACCGCCACCGATAGCAACGCTGAGGGCCACGTAGTCCTGAGCTGTCTGCTGTACAGCCTGAGCAAGGCTTGCCTGGGCTGTCGAAACGGAACGCTGTGCGTCCAGCACGTCGAGCAGCGAAGATGCGCCGTCACGGTAGCTGGCGGTCGAGAGCGAAAGCGCTTCGTTGTAAGAGTTGACGGTTGCACGCAGGGCACTGGCCGTGCGCTGGTCACGGTTGATGGCTGCAAGTGCATTTTCAACTTCTTCAACGGCGGTAAGGACTGTCTGTTTCCAGACAAGGTACTGTTCGCGTGCGGAAGAGTTGGCAATGTCAACGTTGGCGCGCAGGCGGCCACCGTCAAGAATTGGCAGAACGAGCGACGGACCGAAAGACCAGGAGTTGGACGAACCACGGCTGCCACCGCTTATGCGCGAGTAGCTTGGTGTGATTGTGCCGCCAAGCTCGATGCTTGGGTACAGCTGCGCTTCGGCAACGCCGATCTGAGCGACCGCCGCTGCCAGTGTGCGTTCGGCTGCACGGACGTCAGGACGGTTGCGGATCAGGTCCGCCGGAATGCCGGTCTTTGGAATGGAGCGGGCAACAGGCTGGCGTGCGCCGCGTTGCAGTTCCACAACCAGCGACGATGCAGGCATGCCAAGCAGCGTTGCAACGCGGTGTGCTGCACGACGGAAGTTGGTTTCAAGGTTCGGAATTTCTGCGAGTGTCGAGTTCACCAGGCCTTCGGACTGTACAACGTCCAGACGGGAGGCTGCACCGGCTTCAAGCTGCAGCTTGGTCAGGTCGAGTGTTTCGCGACGCGATGTCAGGTTCTGACGGGCAATTGCCAGACGCTCCTGATAGTAGCGCGCATCGATATAGGCCGAAACGAGCGAAGAAAGCAGCGAAAGCTTTGCAACATCGGCGCTTGCGTAAGCCGCGTCGAGGTTTGCATTGGCGGCTTCCTTGGAACGGCGATACTGACCAAACAGATCCAGCAGCCAGGACACGTTTAGCGATCCAGCCGATGTATTGGTGACACTGCTGTCTGCCGTTGGCAGGCTGCCCTTACGGCCGCTGGTTGTGTGCTGGCCCTGGGTCGTGAGGCTTGGCAGTGCACCTGCGCCCGCAACAACCACGCTTGCTTCAGCCTGATTGATGCGCTCAAGTGCCTGAAGCACTGTCAAGTTCTGCGCCAAACCGGTGCTGACGTACCCATTAAGACGGCTGTCGTTAAAAGCATTCCACCAGGCAACTGTTGAAACATCGCCATTGCTCGTCTTGCCGCCCTCAGCAAATTTTGTTGGCAATTGAATTTCTGGTGCCTTGTGGTCTGGTCCCACAACGCAGCCGGAAAGCAGCAGCAGGGCCAGTGGAATGGAAGTCCGAATGGATAGCATCATAATACCCTAAAAGTTTCGAGATCTCACGGCTGCCCCGAATACTGGCCCCGATCAGCATTTATGGTGAATCGTAGCATAAGGTTTGCTACGATTCGTATATTTTTTAACAATCAGAGAAGTGCAGGCACAACGTTTTTTCTGTCAGTGTGACCGTTTTGATATCTTTCTGATGATTACGAAGAAGGACGGTACGAAGAATACGCCCAGAACCGTCGCTGCAAGCATGCCCCCGAGAACGCCGATACCGATGGCGTTCTGAGCTGCGGAACCAGCACCCGTTGCGATTGCAAGTGGTACCACGCCAAGAATAAACGCCAGCGACGTCATGATAATTGGGCGCAGACGCAAGCGTGCTGCTTCCAATGTCGCATCGAGCAAGCTTAACCCATGCTCCATTCGTTCCTTGGCAAATTCCACGATCAGGATCGCGTTCTTTGCCGCCAGACCGATGGTCGTTAGCAGGCCAACCTTGAAGTACACATCGTTGGACTGTCCAAAGAAGTGTGCTGCCGCCAGAGCACCCAGCACGCCAACCGGAACGGCCATGATGACCGAAAACGGAATGGACCAGCTTTCATAAAGTGCAGCAAGGCAAAGGAAGACGATGAGGACCGAGAGAGCATAGAGGGCAGGAGCCTGCGAACCGGACAGACGCTCCTGATAGGAGATGCCCTGCCAGGCCACGGTGTAACCACCGTTGAGGCTTGCCGTCAGTTTTTCCATCTCATCCATGGCAACACCCGAGGCAATGCCTGGTCCGGCCGTACCTTCGAGCGAGATCGCCCCTGTGCCGTTGAAGCGTGCAAGGGTTGGAGCGCCGCTTACCCAGGATACTTCCGAGAAGGACGAGAATGGCACCATTTCACCGCTGCTGTTACGGGCGTACCAGAACTTCAGGTCGTCCGGTTGCATACGGTATTGTGCGTCGCCCTGAACATATACCGGTTTCAGTTCACCATTCAGCGTGAAGTCATTGACGTCACGACCGGCAAAGATGGTCGAGAGCATCAGGTTGACCGAGGCAAGATCGACACCCATGGCACCCATCTTTTCCTGATCAAGGTTGATCTTCATCTGCGATTCGTTATCGCGGCTATTGCTGCGCAAAGAACTGATGTTCGGGTTGGACCCGGTCATCTGGATCAGTTCCTTCGATGCAGCCGTCAACGCGTCATTACCGTTACGACCACTGTCGACCAGATACATCGAGAAACCGCTCGATGTGCCCATGCCCTGAATAGCAGGCGGAAGCAGCGGGAAGACCTGGGCATCACGGAACGTGAAGAAGGTTCCCATAGCACGCTGGACGATGGCTGCGGCATGTTGCTCAGGTTTGCTGCGAAGTGGGAAGTCCTTCAGCTTGGTGAACACCATCGCGTTGTTCTGGCCGGAGCCGGTGAAGCTGAAGCCGAGAACGCCGAATACGGAATCGACATTGTCTGCTTCGTTTTCGCGGAAGTATGTTTCGACCTGTTTTACGACTTCATTGGTACGCTCTATCGTAGACCCTGTTGGCAGCTGAACGATGGTCAGCAGAACGCCCTGGTCTTCCGGAGGAAGGAACGAGCTTGGTAGCTTGGTGAAGAACCAGGCACAACCGCCGATGACGATGGCAAACATCACCAGGACGCGCAGCGGACGCTTCAACAGATAACCAATGCTCGAAACATAGCCGTCGGTTGTCTTGCCAAAGCCGCGGTTGAACCATGCGCCAGGACCACGCTGTTTTTTGTGGTGGTCGATCGGCTTGAGGATCGTGGCGCAAAGAGCCGGTGTCAGCACGATGGCCACGACGGCCGACAAAAGCATGGCCGACACAATGGTGATCGAGAACTGGCGATAGATAATGCCGGTGGAGCCGCCGAAGAAGGCCATCGGAATGAACACGGCCGTCAGAACCAGAGCGATACCAATGATCGCACCGGTAATTTCACCCATCGACTTTTCGGTCGCCTCGAGAGGCGGAAGCCCCTCATCGGACATGATACGTTCGACGTTTTCCACCACCACGATCGCATCATCCACCAGAAGGCCGATGGCAAGCACCATGGCAAACATGGTTAGCGTATTGATGGAATATCCCGCCAGCGCAAGAATGCCGAATGTGCCCAGCAGAACCACGGGAACCGCGATCATCGGAATGATCGTTGCTCGCAAATTCTGCAGGAAGATCAACAGAACGACGAAAACGAGAATGATCGCTTCGATCAGTGTGTGAACAACCTTCTCGATGGAAAGTTGAACGAATGGCGTGGTGTCATACGGATACTCAATGACAACACCCTCAGGCAAACCTCCAGAGGCAACGTCAAGCGCTGCTTTCACGCGGGCTGCGGTATCAAGAGCATTGGCGCCGGTCGCAAGGTTTACGGCAAAACCGGAGGAAGGACGGCTGTTGGAGCGGGAATCGCCACCATAGCTTTCTTCACCAATTTCAATGCGGGCAACATCGCTCAAACGAACGGTTGCGCCGTCCTTTTCGACCTTGAGGATAACCGATTCAAAGTCTGCAACTGTGGTCAGCTGGCTCTGAGCCGTAATCGTGACGTTCAGCTGCTGACCCTGTACGGCTGGCAGTGCACCAAGTTGACCAACGGAAACCTGGGTGTTCTGGCTCTGAATAGCCGTGGTGACATCGCTGGTCGTCAACTGGTATTTGTTGAGCTTGAACGGATCGAGCCAGACGCGCATGGCGTAACCGGAACCGAAGATGTTGATGCTACCAACACCTTCAAGACGCTTGATCTGGTCTTCAATGCTGGTCGAGAAAATGTCACCCAGATCCACCGATGTACGTTTGCCATCGGTGGAAATCAGGGCGCCGACCATCAGAATACTGGAGGTCGAGCGGCTGACTTCGATGCCGGCCTGCTGCACGACATCCGGCAGCTGGGTCTGGACGAGCTGCAGTTTGTTCTGCACCTGCACCTGAGCAATATCCGGCATGATGCTGTTACCAAAGGTCAGCGTAACAGAGGAACTGCCGGTTGAAGAAGAGGATGTCATGTAAGTGAGGTCATCGAGACCGGTCATGCCGTCTTCGATAACTGTCGTCACCGATTTCTGTACTGTTTCCGCGCTCGCGCCATTGTAGCTGGCGCTGATGCGAACCGTTGTCGGTGCGATATCTGGATATTGCGAGATAGAGAGTGTGTTGATGGCCAGCAAGCCGCCAAGCATAATCACAATCGCTATCACCCAAGCAAAGATTGGGCGCCGGATGAAGAAGTGGGCCATATGTGTTTCTGCGCCTTCGTTGTTACGGTCGTCGGGCGATTGTCGCGATTATCAGTTTGCGGGAGCGGCTGCTGGAGCCGCTGGCTGGGTTACCACCAGTCCCTTGTCGTCAATTGTTACTTCAACAGGTGCAATCGGTGCGCCGTCGCCAATCCACTGGAAGCCATCCACAATCAGCTTGTCGCCGTCCTTGACGCCTGTGGTTACAAGCCAGGAATTGCCGGACTGGCTGCTTTCAGCAAATGTGCGCGTTTCAACGGTGCCCTTTTCGCTGACAAATTTTGCGGTTAGTTCGCCGCTCGGGTTTCTGTCGGCAGCACGCTGCGGAATGAGGAAGCCTTTTTCCTCGCCGATGGTCAGCGTGGCGCGGACGTACATGCCCGGCAGAATGAGGTCATCCGGGTTGTCGAACTGGGCGCGGATGTAATAAGTGCCGGTTGTTTCGCTTACCGCCATATCCGACATGTCGACCTTACCGGCATGAGGATATTTCGTACCGTTTTCCAGGGTCAGGTGGAGGTCGGCCTCGGCATTGTTCGGTCCCTTTGAGCCTGCGGCAACTGCCGTGCGAAGACGCAGCAGATTGGCACTGGATTCAATCAGGTCAATGTAGATCGGATCGATACGGCGCAGTGTGGTCAGCGCGGCGGACTGGTTTGCAGTCACAACGTTACCGATGCTGAAGCTCGTCGATGTGGTGATGCCGTTGAACGGTGCGCGGATTTTCGTCAGGTTGAGATTGATATCAGCCGCCTGAAGCGCCGCCTTTGCCTGCGCAACATCTGCTTCGGCCTGAAGCAAGGTCACCTTGGCATTTTCATATTCAATCTGCGTTGCTCCGCTGTTAACCAGACGCTCATAGCGGGCCAGGTTTGCCTGAGCACTTGGAACACTGGCTTCAGCCTTTGCAAGGCTGGCGCGGGCCTGCGCAACTTCGGCGACATAGGTGTCGTCTTCGATTTGGTAGAGCAGGTCGCCCTGCTGCACTTCGCTACCTTCCTTGAAGGTGATCTCGCGAATGATGCCGGTGACGCGCGGGCGGATTTCCGCAGTCTGGAAGGCGCTGGCACGACCGGGCAGTACCGTCGTCAACGGCTGCTCGGATTCTTTCATGATAACAACGCTGACAGGAGCAGGTGGACGTTCTGGCGCTTGCGCCTGTGCACTCTGCTTTTCATCGCTGCAGCCTGCAACCACGCCAGCCACGCACAAGGCGGCAAGAACCGGAAGGATACGTCTTGTCATTCGTGTTTCCCACATAAGAGCCAGCTCTGCGGACAAAGAGAGCTTTTTCTGATGATCCGCAAGCCGGAGCTGATTTCAAGCAATTATCAATAATGAACCAAAAACATCCGGCTTATTGGATACAATGAGCCGGATGATTGAATTTCGTCAGTTGTTATCAAGTGACGTAAAATTAAAAGCGTCACTTTGCAAGTGTATTTCGCAGCGCAGCATCCATCATATTGACGAGTTTCGTGCAGCGTGTGGCTAAAATATCCGGGTTCTCACCTGCGATGAGGACAGGATGGATAACGCTGACGAGGGCGTGATTGATGGTATCGGCGGTTCCGTCGAGATCGTCTGTCTGGTAAATTCCAAGCTTGATGCCGGCTGCGATGATTTTGCTGACATGCGCATTGAGCACCTGCAGATACTGCTCGCCGCAATCCAGTTCCTGTTTGGCCATCAAAACCAGCATCTCAAACACATAAGGTGTTTCTTCCAGCGTCACGACATGTTTGCGCATCAGTGACAGCGCCATCTGGTGCAGTCGCTCATAGGGGGGCAGGGTGGTGTCCATGGCATCCAGATCATTTTGCAAAGAGGTGATCTGTCTGAGGACGATGGCGTCAACCAGCGCGACCTTGGAGTGAAAATGCTTGAATACATTGGCTGGCGACATCGACATTGCCGCGGCAATGTCGGCAATCGTCACAGTCGAGAAGCCGCGCATGCTGAACAGCTTCTCGGCCGTGGCCAGAATTTCGCTGCGGGTTTCTTCTGCAGGCCGCCGCAGCCGCTTCCGGGGAAGCGCGGTTTTTGCTGTATTGCTGACGGTTTTTATGGATGCAGATGAGTTTACCACAATCAGGCTCCGGTAAAATAGGGCTCCAAATTCTTGCGAACACGCTCCAATGGTGTGTTTTCGCTATTATCAGGAACGAATGTTTTCCCCGTTATTTGCTCATATGCTCTTATATACACATCCGATGTCTCCATGACGAGCTTTTCCGGAATCTCCGGAATGTCATCCTTATAGGGATCGCAACGTTCAACCACCCATGCTCTGACAAAGTCCTTGTCAAAGCTCGCTGGCCGTGTGCCATTTTCGAAGCTTGCGCCATAGGATTCTGCAATCCAGTAGCGGCTGCTGTCAGGCGTGTGAATTTCATCGGCAAGAATGATGTTGCCTTCGGCGTCCGTGCCAAACTCATATTTGGTGTCGACCAGGATCAGGCCATGTTTGGCGGCGATCTCCTGGCCGCGCTTGAACAGCTCTAGCGCATATTTTGACAGAGTCTGCCATTGCTCACTGGTGAGCAGCTTCTTCTCAACGATTTCGTCGGGTGTCAGGGGTTCATCGTGTCCGCCGTCAAAGGCCTTGCTGGTCGGGGTAATGATCGGTTCCGGCAGTTTCTGGTTGTCGCGAAGGCCATCCGGCAGAGTGATGCCATACACCTGGCGCTCGCCCTTCTTATAGAGAGTAAGGATGGAGGTGCCTGTTGTGCCAGCCAGATATCCTCTGACAACGATCTCAACAGGAAGAATATCGAGACGTTTACCGATCACCACATTCGGGTCCGGATAGCTGATAACGTGGTTCGGGCATATGTCTGCGGTTTGCTCAAACCAGTAACGTGCGGTATGGGTCAGCACTTGTCCCTTGTAAGGAATGCAGGTCAGGATGCGGTCAAAGGCGCTGATCCGGTCCGTCGAGATGATGATGCGCGAACCGTCTGGCAAGTCGTAATTCTCGCGTACCTTTCCGCGATAGTAATTGGGAAGTTCGCGAATAACGGCTTCTTCTAGTATGCGCACGGCTGCTCCAATCCTTGTATCAAACGGGCCTGTCGGTGGCCTCAGTCGAATAGTGCTGGCAATTCCTATGGCATTTTTCAAACGACAGGGCCAGCATATGCTTTTAAGCCGCCAAAATCGGTCAAAATCTGTAAACGTCATCATTTCTCTAATAAAAACAGTAGTTTGTATGATTTTATTATAAATATGAAAAAGGGCTGTTGACTTGTTTGGGAGGTTAGATTTATAAGTCCGCTCACTGAACGAGGGCGGCGGCGCTGCTAGCGACGGACTGCTTCGTTTTGGAGAAATCACGATAGATTGGCTTTTATGGCTGGTTTGTTC
>NZ_JACVAB010000005.1 GCF_014851585.1 Agrobacterium sp. AGB01 | reverse complement strand
ACCAATCCCAAAATCCGAAAACCCTGGGAACAAACCAGCCATAAAAGCCAATCTATCGTGATTTCTCCAAAACGAAGCAGTCCGTCGCTAGCAGCGCCGCCGCCCTCGTTCAGTGAGCGGACTTATAGAGGGGACATTGCCTTATCGTCAATAGGCCTTTGGAAAAAAATCATAAAAAATATTCGCTTATGATGACGACCTGTGGGAAACGCGACGTCTACACCCTCCGAAATCCCTGGCTGGCAAGGCGAAAGGGCGCCGTCCCCCCGACGGCGTCCGGGTTTATTCAGTAGCCGGCCTTATAGACAAGCGGCACCCAATCATAATTGCTGTCATCACGACGGACATGGCCAATCCCGGGAAAGGCGTGATGGGCGCCGGCCACCAGATATTTCTGGTCGGCGGCTTCCGCAAATGCGATGGCGCGGCTGGCTGCCGCCGCCTTCTGATCGACGTCAAAATCAACGGTGACTTCGGGTTGATCAAATTGCAGGACGTCGCCATGGGCGATGTCACCCCAGAAGATGATCTTCTCGCCTTTGCTCTCGACGATAATACCACTGTGTCCGGGCGTATGGCCGGCATGCAGCACCGAGCCGAAGCCCTGAATTGGCGCAGCGTCATCAGCAAAAGTCTCGAATTTGCCAGCTTCAACATAGGGACCGACGCATTTTTCCGCCTGGGCAATCTGCGGGCCGAGTACCTTGTCTACCTTTGCCTTAGCATCTGCCTTCAACCAAAAATCGGCCTCGCGCTGGTTTACATGCAGTACGGCATTTTCGAACACCCGCTTGCCGCCAATAACAAGACCACCGGAATGATCGGCATGGATATGGGTGAGGATAACGTGGTCGATCTCAGACGTCTTGTAACCTGATGCTTCGATATTGGCGACCAGCTTGCCAAGCGCCGGTCCCATCAGATCACCTGTCCCGGCATCAACAAGCACAAGTTTTTCGCCAGTATTGATGAGGAAGGCATTGACTGAGGTTTCGGCGTCACCGGCCTGAAAATGACCTTCAAGATAGGCCTCGGCATCCGTTTCCTTGATGTTCCGGTAAATCTTCGCCATCGGTAATTTGACCGTACCATCGGAAAGCGCGGTGATTTCATAATCGCCAAGCTTCAGACGGTAATAGCTGGCGGCTTGCTTGCCAATGATTGCTGCCTTGGCAAGCACGGTGGACGGTAGGACACTGATGACACCGGCGGCAAGAGCGATACCGGCAGAGGATTTCAGTAGGTTGCGACGGGTTTGCATAAAAGGCTCCAGGGATTGTGTTGACATGGTCTTGAACTGACCTGGAGAGCATTTATGTATCGGACTATCAGTGAACAAATCGATGCGGCTCATGGTAACTATCGATCATTTCAATCTTCGCTCTTTTGATCTCAATCTGCTCATCGCTTTTGATGCTTTGATGTCGGAAGGCAACGTGACCAAGGCGGCGAAGCGGCTGAAAATCCAGCAGCCCGCCATGAGCCACTCGCTCTCCACCTTACGGGTACTTCTGCAGGACGAGCTTTTTATCCGCGTCGGTCAGGTCATGCAGCCGACGGCCCGGGCAAGCAGTCTTGCTGTCCCGGTGCGCCAGGCATTGCGGCAGGCTCAACTTGCATTGTCAGGCGGCGTGGCCTTTGATCCGGCGAGCGAGGAGCGCACATTTCGTATCGCCATGTCGCCGGAGATCGAGTTGTTGCTGATCCCTGATCTCACCGCGCGACTGCGGCAGCTTGCACCGGGCATCAAGGTGCTTGCCCGGGTTTTCCCCTATGAGGCGATGGAGCCTTCGCTAGAGGATGGCAGCATCGATCTGGCCGTCGGCTGCACTTACACCAAAACCAGCCGCCGTGCCTTCGAACCACTATATGCGACGGATTTTGCCTGCTGTTTCAACCCTGCGCTTCTGGATCTATCGAACCCGGTAGATCTTGAAGCATATCTCGCCGCCAAACATGCAACGATCTCACAGAACGAAACCTTGCAGGGCTGCATCAAGGACGCACTGGAAATTGCCGGTGTCGAACTCGACGTGGTGATGGCAGGGCCGGGTTACATGTCGGTACTTTCGGCAGCGCAGATAAGCCCGGTCATCGCAACTGTGCCAAGCCGCATTGCCGAGCGTTACGGGCCTCTGCTTGGTCTGGAGGTCAGCCCGCTGCCAGTACCACTCAGCTTTCCACCGGTTAACATGGTCTGGGCGCAACACGCTGATGGCGATGCCGCCAACGCCTGGCTGCGTCAGCAAATCCGTGAGATCGTCGCTGATGTCGGCATAACCAGGGAATAACTGTCGACGACACCTGCTCGTTGAGATGACGAAGGTGAAGCTCCATCCTAAGCGCTTTTCCTGAGCCTTTTAATTGTCCGCTCCCCAAAGGTCCGGGTTCTGTCTGAAGTACTCGACCAGCATTTCGGTAAGTACTCGCACTTTCCGGGTGGGATGCTGGCTGGGTGGTCGCACGACATAGACTGCACCCGGAGGAACCGGAAAACGCGTCATGATCGGAACCAGGGTGCCGGCGGCTTCGTACTCATGCGTGATGCACTGCGGGAGCCAGGCGACGCCGAGACCTGCCGCGGCGGCGGCGGCAAGTGCTATGGCGCTATCGGCTTTGAACTTGCCCTGCGGCTGCACCGTAACGATCCTGTCGCCGTCCATGAACTGCCAGGCCTCCGTTCCCTGCATGAGGGCCGGATGGTTGACAAGTTGTTCTATATTGTCCGGCGAGCCGTGTTCCTTGATGTAAGCCGGGCTGGCGACAAGCTTGCCATGGATTGGCCCAACGCGTTTGGCAATCAGGTTCGAGTCCTGAAGATAGGCGCCCCGGATCGCGCAATCAAACCCCTCTGCGATTAGATCGACAAAGCGATCACTGTAAGAGGTATGGATGTGAAGCTGCGGATGCAACCGCGCCATTCCCGCAAGTACCGGGGCAAAGTGGGTTGGGCCGAAGGTAAGCGGCATGGCAACCCGCAAACGACCATGCAGTTGGCCTGTCGGATGGATGGTTTCCCGGGCAGTATCAATCTCAGCACTGGCGCGGGCTGCGTGATCCCTGAATGTTACTCCCGCCTCCGTCAGCGCAGCACCTCGGGTCGTCCGTGCAAGAAGCTGCACACCAAGCTCGGCTTCAATCCTAAAAAGCCTGCGACTGACAATCGACTTTGATACGCCGAGGCGACGGGCGGCCGCCGATACTCCTCCGGCATCGGCCACGGCAACAAATGTCTGCAGGTCTTCGATATCCATCTCAGCGTTCCTGATTCCGCGACACAGCTAGTCCGACCTCGAGACTATTACAACATCAATAGGAACGGCAAATTGTCTTCGGGCAGCATCGCCCGCTGGCGTGTGTTTCCTGTGAACCCATAGCCGTCCACAACGGCAAAAAAAGGAACTCTTGATGACCCCTCGTAACGGCCTCGATTCTCTTCTTCGTCCCGAAGATTCGGTCCTCGTTCTGATCGACCATCAACCTTATCAGCTCGCGAACCTGAACAGCCACGATCCGCAAGCTGTCGTCAACAACACGACCGCGCTGGCGAAGCTGGCAAAAGCCTTCAATGTTCCAACCATTCTTACCAGCGTCATCGCGGCGCGCGGTGGACTGCTTTTCAAGCAGATCACCGACGTCTTTCCGGGCCAGGATGTCATCGATCGCACCTGGGTAAACACCTGGCAGGACGAGAATGTAGTCAACGCCGTCAAGGCGACAGGAAGGAAGCAATTGATCATTGCCGGTCTGTGGACCGAAGTTTGCGTTGCAATGCCTGTAATCCAGGCCGCTGGAGAAGGTTGGGACGTGACCGTCATCACCGACGCATCAGGCGGGATTTCGAAGGAGTCCCACGAGGTTGCCGTCCAGCGCATGATCTCGGCCGGCGCCAACGTCATGACCGTAATGGCACTGGCAGGTGAATTTCAACGTGACTGGGCACGCACCGAGCATGTCGGTGAGCTGACTGAGATCCTCATTCAGCACTTCGGCGGCAGCGGCATCGCCTACCTTTGGGAGCAACAGCTACTCAACACGCCAGTCGCTGACTGATCAAGCCAGTAAATCAAGCATTTCGGTGAGGGCGGAGATGCCCTCGCCGCCTTTCTCTCAAGCAACGACAGAGCAACCATGAAAGCAGCAGTCTACGATCACGCCGGAGCGCCGGATGTCCTCCGTTACGTGGATATGCCCGATCCAGCCTGCCCAAACGATGGCGTTCTGATCCGCGTTGAGGCCGCCGCCATTGAAGGTGGCGATTTGATCAATCGTGCGTCCACGCCTCCTCCCCATGCAGCCTTCATCGTCGGTTATGCTGCCGCAGGAGAAATCATTGCGGTCGGGAAAAACGTGGCGGACCGTCATGTCGGCGAGAAGGTGACGAGTTTTGATCTTGCCGGGTCACATGCAGAATTGCGCGCTGTTGCGGCCAGCCGGACATGGCTTGTGCCTGATGGGCTGGACATGGCCGCCGCCGCCGCTCTGCCAATCGCATTCGGCACCGCTTACCACTGCCTCTTCGCAAAGGGAGATATCAGGCGCGGCGAGACGGTCCTCATTCAGGCGGGCGCTGGCGGTGTGGGGCTTGCCGCCATTCAACTGGCGCATCAGGTAGGCGCGACGGTGCTTGCAACCGTCTCGGGGGCTAAGAGGACGGAACGCCTCCTACAGCTTGGCCTTGACCATGCAATCGACCATCACTCGACAGATGTCACGGACGCGGTGATGCACCTGACGGCAGGTCGCGGCGTCGATCTGGTCATCGACCCGGTCGGAGCAACCCTGCAAAATTCTCTGGCCGTTCTGCGTCCCGAGGGACGTCTGGTTTTCGTCGGCAATGCCGGCGGTTCAAAGCTCAGCCTTGACCTTTGGCCAGCACTACAGGCAAACCAGTCGCTTTTTGGCGTTTTCATGGGAACACAGTTGGAAAAGCCGGATGTCTACAACATGATTTCCCGAATGCTAAAGTGGGCTGTGGCCGGGACACTCAAAGTGGTTGTAGACAGGACGTTTGCGCTTGAAGCGGCTGCAGAGGCCCATGCCTACGCCGAAAACAATTCCATCCTCGGTCGCGTTGTCCTCCTTCCCTCGGGTTGAACGCTAACGACAAAAAGCAACCGATTTCCAAGTCGCCATTCTGCGGAAAGCATACGGCGAATGGCAGCCCAGCATTTTTATCATGCGCCACCAGACGATGGCTTCCTGTGAAGGAAAGCAGTGAAGTGGCAGGCTGATTACGGCTTCAGGGCTTATCGTGTTGCAGGCGGCCCAATCGCCTCAGACTTTGTGTCTCTCCTGCTTCCGATTGATTGCAGCAAGTTCCAACGCATTGCGAACCCCCATCTTCATCAACACCTTGCCGCGATGGGCCTCGACGGTTCGCATGGCGATGCCAAGAGTGTCGGCGATTTGTTTGTTCATCGCACCAGTCAACATCAAATCCATGACCTCGACCTCGTTGATCCGGTCCATTTCGGGATCATACTGATCGTGAATATGGAAATCGGTCTCGCCACGCCGCCAGTTGGACTTAACCTCTATGTTGGTTCCGCGATTTCACGACTGGGTCTGACGGACGTCTCCAAATCTGTCGTGCCCTGGCTGCTGACAGCCATCGTTTTCCTGATGATGATCACCTACATCCCGGAAATCACGCTCTTCTTGCCAAGGCTACTGGGAATGTAAAAAGCAACCTTTTATTGCCCCAAGCCGCGGTCGACCTTGCGTCAGCCGCGGTTTTGTTTTGAACATGCCATTGCCTTCGTCGCTCCACAAAAGCCGCTTGCCACGATGTTCTTCTGCGGTAGCTTGGTCCTGCAAAAAAACACGGCAACAAGGGGGAATATATATGGAGAGTTTTCGCAAAGGCCTGCTGTTTCCTGTGGCGCTTATCATTGCTGGCGTGGCGATATTCTTCCTCTACCTGTTCATCATCGGCCATGATCCGGATGAGCGCCCACTGACACTCACGCAATGTGTAATCGGTGGAATTTTGATCGGTCCCGGCTTCGGTTATCTGCTGAGGTGGAGGAAAGCGAAGGATAGCCAAACGGCAAAATTGGACTGATCCACCGATCACCTTTTATCATCCAAACAGCCTTACTCTTCTGCACCGGAAAGCAATGCCTCGAGTTGATCCAATTGCTCCGGCAAAGCGGCCGCCGATCCCTGCAGCGCATCTTCAAGTCCGTCACTTGATGGATAGGCCTCATGGTAAGTCAGCAGTGTTTGACCGTCTCGGTCCTCAAAGGTCACGGTCGTGATTGCGCCTCCTTCGCCCTCGTCATTGGTCCAGACAATACGCGCATTCGGCACGACCTCGAGATACTTGCCGTAAAAGGCCATGGTTTCCGCGCCTGCGACGGAAAACTCCAGCCGATATTTACCGCCGGTTCTAACATCCAGCTCACATGAGACAAGCGAAACACCGTGCACCGATTTTGGGAACCACCACCGCTGGAACAGTTCAGACTGGCTCCACGCTTCGTATACCCTACTCGGCGGCGCATCGAACACCCTGATCACAACGAGTTCGCGATCTCCTCTGCGCTCGACTGAAGTACGGTTCCGCGCAGAACCTGCATTGCTAGTGCGCTCGCTCATCGCTTCCTCCTGTTCCACCTCTTGGGTGATGTCATCCAATGCTAGAAATGGATTTCGAAGAATTTGCGGCGGCAATGTCTCCGTCGCTCCCGCATGCACAACACACATATGGTCTTTCACAGGAGCCCTGCGCCCAGCCTTTCCGGCCGGGCGCAGGTTTTAATTGGTTTAGTGAGCCTTCATCTCGCTAACTATCTGTTTTGCGTCCATCGATGACGGATAATAGGTCGGCCAATTTGTGACCTCTTCCAGAAGAGCGGCACGGTCATTACCCCAGTAGAGATGGTAATGGTCGGCTTTTTTCGGTGCGATACCGTGGTCGCTAAACTGAATGAACTGCGGGGCAGCGGCATCACCTTCGGTTTCTTGAAGATAAACCGCACACCACGATTGCCCTTCTTGTAGGTCAGAGTTTCCTTGCCGTCATAGGCATAGCTGCCTTTCGTCGGCTTTCCGTCCTTGTAGAAACTGACAACATCACCCTCGATGGTGATCCGATCCACATCGGTCTTGTAACCAACCTCGTATTCGGCTCGGTATTCCGCGGCACTCATGGAACCCTTCTCGGCCTTATGGGACCAGACTGGATCAAGCGTGCCGTCCTGCAGGAACGGATAAACCGACTGCCAATAGCCGGCATAGTCGGAGAGTGGGCGGTCTTTGACCTGCGCATCTTCGAAATAGCCTGCGTAGATCTTCGGATCACCGTGGCTGTGGCCAGCATGGTCATGGTCTTCACCATGTTCATGAACCTTGCCGCTGCCGCCTGCTACCGCAATGTTGTAGGGTTTGCCTTCAACAGCGATCGTGCCGATTTCCTTGAGATCATCCTTGGAGATCCGGCGTACCAAGCCGGCATTCGGATCGCTCATGACAATCTCATCACCGGCCATCGCGACACGGGGGCGAGGATCATTCCAGTGGCCATCCATGGAGTAGGGTTCGGTCACTTTGGCACTCTTGGACAGTGTACCGTCCAGCACATCAACCTGATGAAGGGATCCATCTTCTGTCAGGACATATCCAAACCGGGCATTGGCCGGATCGAGGACAAAATCGATGCGACGGAAAGGAAGCTCGATATAACGGAAGTTGGGGGCATCGACAGGGTCAACGACAACGAGGCCTTTTGCTCCATAATTTCCAAGGAACACCTGCACGCTTTTGGCACCAAGCAAGGTGCCTGTGGTCTGGCCTGCAGGAAGGTCATCGGGATAGTTCAGCATCCTGGTGACCAAACGACCTTTACCTGATGTCACCGTGATGATCCCCTCCTTGCACCCGGCTGCCAGATAGGCACCTGAAAAAGCTTCGCCGTGGATGCCGGTGCACGTTGCAACATCGCCAACCGGCGTGCCGTCGACGCTTACAACTTGCAAGCCGACGCGTGATGGTGCTGCGTCGCCTTCCACCGGCGCGTCAGAGGCAACTGTCGTTACCCAACCCTTGCCGACCGGTGCGACAAATCCATGATGGGCACGCGCTTGTGTCAACCGTGTTGATTTTATTTCACCTTTAGACAAATCGTGTGCCGCGATGATGTCGGCATATCCACCTTTGTCGAAGTGAACGACCACCTTGCCGTCATGATCGATGACGTGGAATGGGCGCGGACCGATCAGTGTTTCTTTTACCGCAGCCGGGTCAGCAATCTCGATATCGGAATGATCGCCGTGCGAATGAAGGGAAATACCGCTACTGATGAAGTTGACCGCATCATTGTCTGATTGGACGGCAACAATGCCTGCACCCTCATTGACGCTATAGAGTTTGTTCTGGCCGGTGGTATCGAATGTCCAGCGATTACCAGGCTTTTCAAGATCAAACGCGGTAATCTTGCCCTCGTCATGGTCTCCAACAAAGACGCGGTACAATGTTACATTCTCACTAGCGCCATCATCGGCAAAGGCCATCGGTCCGATCAAACTTGCCGATAGCGCAAGGGCGGATACGCCCAGGATTAAGTGTCTCACGTTTCTCTCCTTTTTTAATGATATATCATTACCTTTTAAGGTTGTTTAAAACCGGGGAATATCGGGGTTTCAGCCACCGCTTATTGCAGCCTCCGCTGTCGAGGTTTCATTCCACACCTCAAGAATGCTGAAGGGCTCGAAAAGCATCAGCGACATCGTGTTCCAGGACGTCCGCCATGGCTTTGTGAATGGAGACCTGGATCGTGTCGCCATTGCTCATCACGAGAATGACGGTTTCCTTTGGCGGGCAATCTGGCAGAGCACATGAGATTTCATTGACAGAAACAACCGCATCATCCGGAATTGCCAACACCTGCCGGGCCCATCGTTTGATGGACCGCGCCTTTGCGATGATATCTGAGGTGCCACGCGCCAACGGGTTGTGGAATGCTGCACTCATGTCCTTGCACCTCGTTTTCGCGAAGGACTTGCTGCCACCGCGCGAAACAGGTCACGAATAGGACCAAGCGGCATATCCAGCCCGATCAGTACGACACGACTGGAACGGTCGTGATCAGGCCACGCACTCAGCCGTTCAATCGGGTAGAGTCGGTGTTGCACCGCGTGAGCAATGGCCGGCTTTTCCAGATTGTCCGCAAGGGCGAATATGCCTTTTAATCTCAACAGGCCGGACCGGGTATTCGTCGTGATAACATGGAGAAAAGTTTGCAAGGCTTGCGGAGACAGGGGCACATCATGCGTCAACACCACAGCTTCTATCTTGTCACCATGCCGGTGAATGTCGTGTGTATGGTCTGCATGTTCGGTCAGCGCTTCCATTGCCAACCAGCCGCCCACATCCTCGGCCTTGCCTGAAATGGAATAAGCATCACCGTCCAAGAGATCCGCAATCTTGAAATCGGCATCATTTTTATCGTGAAAATGTGCTGCCGGGTTGAGCAACTTGAGCTCACGCACCCAATCCTTCCTCTCATCGGCCAGATCTGTTTTTGTCAAAACAATATGATCAGCAAAAGCCAGCTGCTTCCAACCTCCGATGACACTTTGAAGTGTCATGCGGCCGTTCAAAACATCGAAAGTGGTCACAACTCCAGAAAGTCGGAATTGCCTGGCAACCACATGGTCTCTCAGAGCGGTGGCAGGCGCACCTCCGGGTATGATGCTGTTTATGATGGGAGCAGGATCGGCCAGTCCGGTGGTTTCTATGATGACACGATCGATAGCCGGTATTTTCCGCTTTTGCATAGCATCGTGCAATTCATATAAGGAAACGCGAATATCGCTGGTCGCGGTACAACAAATGCAGCCGGTTGTTGTTTGAAAATACCGTTCCGATCCGACACGCACCAAACCGTGATCAATAGGCACACTACCAAATTCATTGACGATAACAGCCGTGCCCGCCATGCGTGGATCAGTCAGAATCTCATTGAGCAAAGTGGTCTTTCCAGAACCAAGAAAACCCGTCAGGAGCAATACCGGCACGGAAGCTTCGTTGCTCTGGCCCTCGATTTGAGACGGACCAGACGGTTGCGATCTTTTGAACAGCCGGTGGAGCATTACCATCTCGCAATGACATGAGAATAGTCTAGTTGTCCGCGACACCAAGATCCGTTGAACTGGTTGTGTTGGGTCAATGCAACCCGAATATGTTATGACATTACACGCGTCAAGCATTTTGTCTTGTTATAACATAACTTTCTATCTTGTAATCGATTTTGATAACGCCAGCGACGCTCTTACAGGGTAAAGCGCAGAAACTTACCTGGGGAATTGAACCGCGCCTGAAGCCATCACTCTGATAAATTGAGTGCGATCTTGCTCAGCAGACGCCAGTTCGACTCTCACGAGTTAAGATCGATTTTTCGCCTTACACCAAATATTATGGATGCCGGGCCGAAGAAGGTGGTTCAGGCAAAGGTTTCATGGTCCGTGAAGGCCTTGTTCGACGATGTGGACATTGCTTTTTGCTGGCACCCGGCACCGTTTGCCGGCGTCAATGATCCAGTTTCACTCGCCTGCAATGGACATAACGTTCCATTCCACCGGCCGTGCCGCCCATGCCGCTTCCGCCCCTCACCTGGGCCGAAGCGCACTGGATGCAGTCGAATTGATGAATGTCGGCGCAAATTACATGCGTGAGCACATGCCCTCCTCTGCACGTATTCATTACGCCGTGATGGATATTGGCGGGTTTGCACCCAATGTCGTGCAGGCAAAGGCCGTTGTTCGTTGCCTGATACGCGCCCGCAGCCTTCCGGACATGCAATCCCTGCTCGAACGTGTCAAAAAGATTGCGGAAGGCGCAGCCCTGATGACCGAATCCACAGTACGAAGCGAAATCGTCAGTGGTGACGCCAATCTGATCGGAAATGTCCCGCTCGAACTCCTCATGCAGCGCGCGCTTGAGCGGCTCGGGCCGCCTGTCTTCGATGAAAAAGATCAGGAAACAGCGCGGCGCTTTCAAGCAACGCTGACCAAGGAAGATATCTCCGACGCCTTCCGCCGTTTTGGTGTCGAGCCAAAGGCGGATCTCGCGTTATGCGATGCTATTTATCAGCCCTACCACGGCGATAATTCCCTTGTCGGGTCGACCGACGTTGGCACGGTAAGCTGGGTTGTCCCCACCGTGCAGATGCGTGGTGCGACCTGCGCTATTGGCACGCCGCTTCATTCGTGGCAGATGGTGGCGCAGGGAAAATTGCCTGCTGCTCATAAAGGAATGGCTCATGCTGCCAAAGTCATGGGCAACACGGCGGTCGAACTGTTTCGAAATCCTGATCGGATTGCAGAAGCCAAGCGAGACCACGCGTGTAAGCTGGACGGCGTTACGTTCGTAAATCCAATCCTGACAGCGTGCAGCCGGCTCTGCCCGTCGAAACGAAATGAAAGACAGCTCCTGGAGTTGACGGAAAGTGAAATGACGTTCAATTGCCCCCTCAAATTATGGCCTGATACACCATGAAGGCCTTTTTCGACATTCTCAGCTTCGGTCCTGACGGCTGGGGTTATGTTTTAACCATGGCGGTCCTTGTGACGGTATCGCTGGCGGCGATGGGATTTGCGCTTGGTGCAGCCATTGGCGTCTTTGCCGCCTGGGCAAAGATTTCCGGCGGGCGTACATTGCGGACAATCGCTGATGGTTACACGACGATCATTCGTGGCATTCCCGACCTGCTGGTTATCTACCTGTTTTATTTCGGCGGCAGCGCAGCCGTGACCGCCATCGGCAAGTTTTTCGGGGCGCAAGGTTTTCTCGGTTTTCCGGCTTTCCTTGCCGGGGTGCTGGCCATCGGCATTTCCTGTGGCGCCCATCATACCGAAGTGTTTCGCGGTGCATTCCGTGCCGTGTCGAAGGGAGAGCTGGAAGCAGCCTCCGCCTGCGGCATGGGACAGGCACTGAAGTTTCGCCGCATCATCGCGCCGCTGGCGCTTCGCCACGCATTGCCCGGCCTTGGCAATGTCTGGCAAGTTGCCCTGAAGGAATCCGCGCTCATTTCTGTCGTTGGTGTTGTTGATATTCTGCGTCAGGCGCAGATCGGTGCCGGGTCTACGGGGTTGCCGTTCAACTTCTTCCTGATCGCAGGCGCGCTCTATCTGCTGATCTCCTCGGTTTCAGGCACGATGCTGCAGGCCGCCGAGCGACACTTCTCACGTGGTGTCAGGAGGGCAAAATGAACCTGGAATTTTACACCGAAGCCTTGATGGCAATGATGGGTGGCGTGCCCCTCACTCTGCAACTGGCAGTCAGCGCCATTATCTGCGGCGCAGTGCTTGCCCTGTTACTGGCGCTGATGCGCCTGTCCGGCGTCACTGTGCTTGACTGGATTGCACGCCTCTACATCTTCGTGTTCCGCGGCACACCACTTCTGGTGCAGATATTCATCATCTATTATGGGCTTAGCCAGTTTCCGGCGATCCGTTACTCCTTCCTGTGGCCCATTCTGCGCGAACCCTACTGGTGTGCGATCATAGCGCTGACCTTGAACAATGCCGCTTATGCCGGTGAAATCATCCGTGGCGGTCTTCTGTCCGTGCCTCACGGCCAGGTTGAAGCAGCCAGGGCCTGCGGCATGTCGCGTTTCACCTGCTTCCGACGCATCGTGATGCCACTTGCCATCCGGCAGGCCCTGCCCGGTTACGGCAATGAGATGATTTCCATGGTCAAGGCAACATCGCTTGCCTCGATCATTACATTGATGGAAGTCACCGGTATTGCGGCGAAACTCATCTCGGAAAGCTACCGCGTCATTGAGGTATTCGTCATTGCCGGTGCAATCTATCTGGCCATCAATTTCGTTCTGACCCGCCTGCTTCTGATCGCGGAATACAGGCTTACACCCTATCTGCGCCAGCCAACGGTCAGCATCCTCACCGAAGGAAAATCACTTTGAGTAAAGTTATCTCTGCCAATGCCCCGGTGGCGCTGAACGTTGAGAACCTGCGAAAAAGCTTCGGCCCGAATGAAGTGCTGAAAGGCATTTCGCTTGAAGCGCGAGAAGGCGAAGTCATTTCAATTCTTGGCTCGTCGGGCTCGGGAAAGTCCACGTTGTTGCGCTGTATCAATCTGCTGGAAATCCCGACCTCCGGCACGGTGACTGTTTCCGGCGAGACCATTCGCATGGCCAAAAATTCGAAGGGTGAGGCTTTTCCTGCCGACAAACAGCAAGTTTCGCGCATCCGCTCTGAGCTGGGCATGGTTTTCCAAAGCTTCAATCTTTGGTCACACAAGACCATCCTCGAGAACATTATCGAAGCGCCGATCTATGTTCAGGGCCGCCCCCGTGCCGAATGTGTCGATGAGGCGGAAGCCTTGTTGGCCAAGGTCGGTATCGCGGACAAGCGTGACTTTTACCCGGCTCACCTGTCCGGTGGACAGCAGCAGCGCGCCGCGATTGCCCGTGCATTGGCAATGAAACCCAAAGTCATGCTGTTCGACGAACCGACATCCGCACTCGACCCGGAACTGGTCGGCGAAGTTTTGCGTGTGATGCGTGGGCTAGCCGAAGAAGGACGGACCATGCTGGTCGTCACCCATGAAATGGGTTTTGCCCGCGACGTATCCAACCGTGTCATCTTTGTTCATCAGGGTGTGGTGGAAGAAGACGGCGCGCCGGAAGACGTGTTCACCAACTCCAGATCGGAGCGGTTTCGTAAATTCATCAGCCACGAAAATGCGGGCTGAATATTTTAAACGGCATTCATTCATGCCAAACGCGGTTTGGCATTTAACTGCAGTAAGGGAAGTAAAATGAAGACCAAGGGATTTTTGAAAGCCCTGTTCGTTTCGGCCATCGTTGTGACCGCCGCTTCGGCACACGCTGAAGAAAAGACATGGACCAAGATCACCATCGCGACCGAAGGCGCCTTCCGGCCCTACAACTTCACCAAGCCTGATGGCACGCTGGATGGTTATGAAATTGAGTTGAGCAAAGACCTTTGCGCACGCATGAAGGTGGAATGCACCATGATTGCGCAGCCGTTCGACGGCATCATTCCGGCACTCAACGCCGGCAAGTTCGATGCGATTATGGCAGGCCTCACAGCGACCGCAAAGCGTGAAGAAACCATCGATTTCTCGGTATCTTACGGCCTGACACCACAGACTTTTGCGACGCTGAAGGACAGCCCGTTCGCCAAGCTGCCACACACTGGTGAAACGCTTTATCTTGCCAAGGACGAAGCTGCGGCGCAGAAGGCGATTGACGACGTTGCTGCGGAAATCAAGGGACGGACGATCGGCGTGCAGACTGCGTCGCTGGGCCTGACGCTTCTCGAAAAATATTTCAAGGATTCCACTGATATCCGCGAGTACAAGACCACCGACCAGCACGATCTCGACCTGAAGTCTGGTCGTGTTGATCTCGTTGTCGCATCGCTTGCCTATCTGAGCGACACCGTCAAAAAGCCAGGCAACGAAGACATCGTTATGACCGGTCCATTCTTCAAGGGTGGCATTCTTGGGCGTGGTGTTGCCGTTGGTCTGCGCAAGGGCGAACCTGAGCTGCAGAAGATGTTCAATGAGGCGATCGACGCTGCGAAAGCAGACGGCACAGTCAAGCGCCTGTCTGAAAAGTGGTTCGGCTTCGACGTCACGCCGTAATCTCAGAACACGCTTTTTAAAAAAAGGCCGCCTCAGGGCGGCCTTTCTTTTGAGGCGTTAGGAGATAATCAGGTTCTTCGCATTGATCATTTTGAAGCTCATGGCGCATGGCGCATGCCATCACACATGCGATCGCGTCACATGAACAATCTCATCGCTGCGAAGACAGCAGCTTTTCCAACAACGAAGACAGGGTTTCCTGCTCATCCTTGCTCAAACCGTCCACAATCAGGTGCTGGTTTGCAACATGGGCAACGACAGCTTTCTCAATCAATTCCAACCCGTCTGCGGTAAGCGCAACGAGCGTACCACGCTTATCGGATGGGTTTGGACGACGCTCGATCAGCCCGGCTTTTTCCAACCGATCAATTCGGTTCGTCATGCTGCCGGAGGAGATCATCGCCACTTCGTAAAGTTCAGTCGGCGTCAGCGCGTATGGAACACCACTGCGTCTGAGCGTCGCCAACACATCGAATTCGCCGGGTTGCAGACCAAAGCTTGTAAAGACCGGACCAAGCCGGTCGCGACCAATGACCAAAGCGGCCTCGTTCAACCGACCAAGCAGGACCATGGGACCAGTCTTTATCGTCGGCATTTCATTGGCCCACTGTGTGGCCGCAAACATCGCTCTATCCATACCCCACCTATCTTGACGTCAAGATACATTGTCTCTACATCGAAACATATAGCTCTACATAGAGGTATAATCCTCGAGCCTTCCCGGCAATAGCTCTGGCAGAAAAATGAACAAGTCTCCTTCTCCTCTCCTGTTTTTTACAAGCGTCATACTCGTTGGCCTTAACCTCCGCCCCATTCTTGCATCCATCGGCCCGTTACTCGATGGCATACAACGAGATACCGGCCTTAACGACAGCGCCGCAAGCCTTCTGACAACATTGCCTGTCGTCATGATGGGCGTTTGCCTTCTCGGAACATCATGGCTTCGACGGACTATCGGCGAAGACAGAGGAATCCTTCTTGGGCTGGCGCTCATTTTCTTAGGCGCTCTCGCTCGGATCAGCGGGCCGACGTCGACAAAATTGCTGCTCACGGCAACGTTAGGCGGGGTTGGCATCGCAATCGTGCAAGCACTGATGCCGACCGTTGTCAGGAGACGCGCTGGTTCTCAGACTGCTCAACTCATGGGGCTGTATTCAACCGCTATTATGGGCGGTGCGCTGCTCGCCAGCATGATATCTCCGTGGCTTGCAAACATGTGGAGTTGGCCGTTAGCACTTGGCGCATGGGCACTCCCTGCCCTTTTGGCGATTGTCAGCTGGCTGATAACGCGAGACGGCCCGCAGGTCATAGCAACCTCATCAGCTTTGAACATTCAAAGGTCGCCACGGGCCTGGGCACTGCTTGCTTTTTTTGGATTGGGAACAGGCGCCTACACCCTTGTTCTGGCCTGGCTACCACCATTTTTCACCCAGCTGGGCTGGTCGCCTCAGGCAGCAGGAAACATTCTCGGCGCCCTCACAGCCGCTGAAGTCGTCGCGGGAATTGCCGTCTCCTTATGTGTGGATCGCAGCCATGATCGCAGACCGGCATTGCTAACCGCATTGGCATCTCTGCTTGTCGGAATGCTTATGCTTTGCCTTGCGCCTCTTGCATTGGCCTGGCCAGCTGCAATTTTTGCGGGACTGGGGATCGGCGCACTGTTTCCTTTGTCGCTTATCGTCTCACTGGACCACGGTGAGGGTAATGAAGCTGGTGTAATCCTAGGCTTTGTTCAAGGGGGAGGATATGTACTGGCCGCTACACTCCCCTTTGTCGCCGGCATATTGCGACAAAACCTCTCTGACCTGACACCCGCATGGTGGCTGATGTCTGGGCTTTGTGTGGTGCTTGCCACTATCGCCATTCGTTTGCGTCCCACCGACAGAATTTACTTGTCAGAGATAAAATCCGCTCAATCTGCGTAGGCAACATGAAGCTGGCAGGCGACGCTCAGCAAGGTAAAATCCGCAGCATCGGCAATGTTGCGACCCGTCAGAGTCTCGATACGGGTCAGCCGCTGATAAAGCGTATTGGTGTGGATTTGTAACGCATCAGCTGTGCGCCCCGCCGACTTTCCCTCCTGCACGTAGCGAAACAGGGTCTGGTAAAGGACGCGATGTTTTTGGTCATTGAGAAGTGGATCCAGGACCTGACGGGTAAAGCGCAATACTTCTTGCCGGTCACGCCCACCCAATAGCAGTTCGATGCCCATGTCCCTGTTGGTTAGAATACCTGGACGGCCCCGTCGCAAAAGGCACTCGGCCGCCTTTATGGCTTGGGCCTGTGCAAATCTGTGAAAACCCGGCTGTTCGTAAATATCGCTCGCCCCAATGCATACCGACACCGCACTTGTCGCATCCATCAATACCGCAAGGTTTCTCTCAAGCGCCGCCATGGTCGAGGCCGAAAAAAGCATGACGATCTGCTCGCGCTCATGAAACACAAGAGCATTGGTCAACTTAGTTGCGTTCTGGAGTTCGACCTCATGTTTGTGCAAGGCCAGTTGCGCTCCGACGAGCGCCCGCTCACCGGGAGGCGTCGCAACGAGAATTTGGCTGAAACGATCCGGTCTGAAGCCAAATTGCGATCTGAGAACGTCGCCCTCTATGCCCTCAGCCAGATCCTCGAAATAGGCTTTTTTGCTAGCGTTGAGCACATTGACGCGGGACATGTCACGAACGAAATCCAGCGCGACAAAGGCGGCCAACGTACCAAACAAAGCGCGGTGAAAACTGGTGTCACCAGACACATCGAAATGGAAGTATCCAACCGGCGCCTCAGCCACCTCAACGACTTGCTGCAGTGTTTCGCGCTCGCTGCTCCACTGCCCGGAGTGATAGTCCATACCAAGAACGTTTTCGAACCGAAACTCGACATTGAACAGCTTGGCGACCATGGCAAGTTGTTCAGCCAGCCCGCCGCTGGTCGAGAATATACGCAGCAATGTGTCGTGTAACTGAACCGCACGATCAAGCTCTGCATTCTTGCGGGCAAGATCGCTGCGCATCGCTTCCAGCCGGTCAGATGTCGCAAGCGCGTTCTGGTAGACAAGCGACCTCTGGTAAGCGATCGCAACCTGTGCCGCTAGGGATTCAAGAACCTGCCGGTCGAACACCGAAAAAGCACCGTCGCGTGAAAAACACAGCGTTGTCAGTGTACCAAGGCGCTTACCTTCGGCCATGACGGGCACACACAGTAGCGCATTGGAAATTTGCGAGCGTTCCATGAAGGATTGATTTTCAGGGCGCATGACCCGGTGGGCATCAATAATGTTTTGACGACCGTTATGGATCGATGGCCGGCCGGTGGTGAATACTTCACCGGAAACGGATTCGTTGGGTTGCAGGCGATAGTCTTTGTAATCATCAGGAAGTCCGTCATACGAGACGGGGATAAGATAACCGCTGTCTTCATCAAACAAGCGAAATACTCCGGCATCCGAATGAGGCAAGACATGCATCACTTCGCGCAAGACGTTATCGACAATTTCATTGTCGTCCAGCGAGTTGATGACAGCAGCGTTGACCGATGCCAGCATACTGACCGTCTTGCTTTGAACAGAAATGATTTCATCCCTGACGATTTGCAGGATTTCGGCGACAATCACCTCACTCTTGCTGCCGAAAATTTCAAACCGCGTTTGCTTTGCAGTAAAATGCGAGTGGTCAACAACCAGCAATAAACTGCCACCTGCACGCGTGATGGAGTGGTTCAAAGACAGCGGTGCGTTTTCAATGTCGACATCAAAATCCTGAAAACGGATTATCCCGGATCTCGCCAATTCGCGCAGCCGAGAATGAGAGTGCAAATCGATTTTCATAGACACCTTTATGGCTGAACACACATAACAATAATCATTCTCATGTGAGTTTCAACATAGCTTTATTTTGAGGGGGTGCCACAAAGAACAAAAGCCAAAGCAAGGGGAACTCTAGACATGTTTTCGAATATACAACGCCGCCATGTGATCATAGGAATGTTGTTCCTGTGCTGGGTTGTCGGTTTTATCGACAAGACCGCAATCAACATCGCCATCATCCCGATCAGTGAGGAGTTCGGCCTTAGCTCAGATCATCAGGGCATGATCATCAGCGCGTTTTTCCTTGCATATTCGATGACCCAGCTGATCGGCGGTTATCTGGTGGACCGTTTCGGAGCGCGGCGTGTGCTCAGTTCCGCTGTCGCCGTCTGGTCGCTTGGAACCGCAGTCTCTGGCGCGGTGAGTAACGCGGTGGGTCTTGCCGCTGCGCGTGCCGTTACTGGTGCAGGTGAAGCAGTGTTTCCGGCAGGCGGCTCGGTTGCCATCACGGAACACTTTGAAAAGTCGCAGATGGCGCGCGCCAAGTCGGTGCTACAGTCCGGCGCATCGGTTGGTTTTGCCGTCGGCTCGATCGTCATTACAGCACTGATTGCTGCCCATAGCTGGCAGATGATGTTTTATGTGCTGGGCGGCGTTGGCATCTGCATGTCAATCGCGCTTTTCTTTGTCATGAAGCCAGTCGATGACCAGTCCGTTGCCAAGGCAAAGGTTGAAAAGGTTTCAGAAAAGAAACGCATTGGTGCGTTGCTGAAAAACTCGCTGACCTGGAAAATCACGCTCGTCTATTTCTTCACCAACATCGTCTTCTGGGGTCTGCAGTCCTGGCTGCCGTCCTACTGGGTGAAGGTGAAAGGCATGAGCATGGTGCAGATGGGCGCCTATTCGATGATCCCACCAGCACTCGGGTTTATTTCCTTCCTGACTTGCGGCTGGCTGCTCGACCGCTACTTCCACCAAAAGGAAAAGTATCTCATCTGCATCGGCTCTGCCGTGTCTGCGATCTTCATCTACCTGATGGCCAATGAAGAATCCATTCCGCTCGCCTTTGCCTATCTCTCGGTTTCCAACGTCTTTCTCAATGCGATCTCGATCAGCGTCTTCGTCAGCATTATGAAGCACTTCCCACAGAACACCGTCGGAACGGCGACTGGCCTGATCAACTCGCTCGCCCAGCTTGGTTCCTTTGCATCCCCGATGCTGATCGGAGCTGTCCTTTCGGCCACCAATCAAAATTACGGCATCGCGTTCTCGGTGATTGTCGCCTGTGCGGTTCTGGTCTGCATCATCGCCACCACCTTTCCCGCCGTACACGGCAAAAAGCCTGTCGAACAGACCGCCTGAAGGAATAAAATGACTTACCTCGACATTATCGAACGGACCGTCACGTCCCAATCCGACAATCTCAAATCCGTATCCGATGCGATCTGGTCTTTTGCTGAAATCCGCTATGAAGAAACGCGCTCCGCAGCCCTTCTCGCCGATGAGCTGGAAAAGGCTGGATTTGATGTGACGCGTAATGCCGGCAACATCGAAACCGCCTTCGTCGCCAGCTACGGCGAAGGCCAGCCAGTCGTCGCAATCCTCGGTGAATTCGATGCTTTGACCGGCCTCAGCCAGAAGAGCGGTGTCACCAGCCACGATCCAATCGTTGCAGGCGGTAACGGTCATGGTTGCGGCCACAACCTTCTCGGCACCGGCGCGCTTGCTGCCATTCTGGCGCTCAAGGCCTGCAAGGACGAACTGGGGCTGAAAGGCACGATCCGTTATTATGGCTGCCCGGCCGAAGAAGGCGGCGGCGGCAAGGCCTACATGGCGCGCGAAGGCCTGTTTTCGGATGTCGACGTCGCATTCACCTGGCATCCGTGGGATGAAAATCTCGCCTATAATGCCCGCATGCTGGCGACCAATCAGCTGTATTTTACCTTCCGTGGAACAAGCGCTCACGCAGGTTTTGAACCCCATCTGGGACGCTCGGCGCTGGACGCAGTCGAACTGACCAATGTCGGCTGTAATTATCTGCGCGAACACATCCTTCAGGATGGCCGCATTCACTACGCGATCACCGATACCGGTGGGCGCGCGCCGAATGTGGTGCAGTCGCAGGCACAGGTACTTTACAAGGTGCGCGCCCCGCGCATGGATCAGGTCCGTGACATTACCGAACGGGTCAAGGACGTGGCACGCGGTGCAGCGCTG
Source organism: Agrobacterium sp. AGB01 (assembly GCF_014851585.1). Taxonomy (GTDB): domain Bacteria; phylum Pseudomonadota; class Alphaproteobacteria; order Rhizobiales; family Rhizobiaceae; genus Agrobacterium. The sequence goes on along the minus strand of NZ_JACVAB010000005.1, from coordinate 415,630 downwards.
ATGACCGGCACCCAACTGGAAATTACCTTTGATGCGGCATCGGCTGATCTTGTGCCGAATGTCACGCTGGCACGGATGATGCATCAGGAGTTCGAAAAGTTCGGTGTTGCCGGTTTTTCAAACAGCGAAAAGGATTTTGCCGGTAGCATCCAGAAAACGTTTTCGAGTGAAGTTCAGGCTCGAATTGCCAAACGCGGCAAGATCCTGTCAGAGGACCTGAACGCATTTGAGGAGGCGCCAACATTCCTGCATGGTTCGACCGATGTCGGCGACGTCAGCTGGCTTGTTCCAACAGGCCAAGTCTATGTGGCGACCGAAGCCTATGGCACACCTCCACACACATGGCAGATGGTGTCGCAGGGAACCTCGGGCTACGCCCATAAGGGTATGCTGCAGGCTGGCAAGGTGCTGGCAGCTTCCGCCGTGCGTGCACTGACCGACCCGGAACTGATTGCCGTCGCAAAACGCGAACACCAGGAGCAGCTGGGCGGCGAAGCTTACATTCCACTGATCCCAGCAGACGCCACCCCGCAGCGTCTCCGCTGACAGACAATCCTCACCAGATCCAACAGCCCTGACTTGAGAAGCGGGTGATCACGTGAAGCCAGACATGTTGACCCGCCCGCAGCCTCGAATAAGCGCAGTCGTGTGATGAGGGCTTGCCGGGCGTTGGAACCATTTGTTGGTCAGGAAGCGCAAAGCCTTTGTCCTGAAAGGACAAAGGCCGCCTGACTATCTCTTCCGAAGTCGAGACTATCGGACCCCCGTGCGTTTCGTCGTTGGGAAATCAGGCCGCATCTTTCCTGCGGCCGTCGTAGTTGAGCGGGTAGACACCACGCCGTTGCAAAATCGGCACCACTTCGTCAACGAACAGCTCCAGATCATCTGGCAGATAACGAGGCGAGATGGTGAACCCATCCGCGGCACCGGCCTGCCACCAGGAAATCAGATAGTCTGCAATGCCATCGGGTGTGGCGATCAAACCGGGCAGTTTTTCAACCTCCGCCAGTCCACGCAAGGACAGCCCATTATCAAGGGCGACGGTCCGTCTTGCCCGCACCACACCGATGGGGATGACGCTTTGCGACACATCCTGGAAGTCTGATACTGACAGAACCTTGTCAGCAGTTGTTCGCGTCAAATCGACACCAAGTACACCCGCCAACTGTTCTATATCCTTGTCCGTGACCGGTGCTGCGGCAAGCCTTTCGCGTTTAAAGGCGACGACCTCTTCCTCCGTCGATCGAATGATCGGCGATATCGCCGGCATCAACTTAGGCAATGAATTGTTCGGCCGTCCCAGGGCCAGCGCCGCATCTCGCAACTCGGCACGGAAAGCGCGAGATCCTTCGAACGAACCACTGGGCGCATAAACATAATCGGCGTAGCGCGCAGCAAGAGCGACGCCGTCGCGCGAGCCACCCGCCTGCACGATCTTGGGCCGACCCCAGGACGGGCTTGGAAGATTGAGCGGTCCGGCAACATTGAAATACTGGCCTTGGTGGTTGATAGGCTTTACATCGCCGTAGAACGGGCTTTGATCTCCTGCTGTTCCATTCCATGGGAATTGCCAACTGTCCCAGAGCTTATGCACGACGTCCACAAACTCCTCCGCTTTGGCGTAACGGGCCGCGCGATCCGGCAACCCATCGGCTGAAAAATTGGCGGCAATTTCAGGATGCCAGCTTGTGACGATATTCCAGCCGATACGACCGTTTGTCAGAAGATTGAGGCTCTGCAGCTGCCGAGCCATCGTGTAGGGATCGCCATAGGTCGTCGACGCTGTGACGATAGCCCCGATATCCGGCACCTGCGACAGCACCGCAGCGAAAATGACGAAGGGGTCAAATGTCTGTTCAGGGCGGGTATTTTCATTGATCAACAACTGCGGCCTGTCCGACATGAAGATGTTGCTAAACACCCCTCTATGGGCAATCCGCGCGTTATCGACATAATAATCCAGGCTGAAGATACGATCGAGCGGCAGATCCGGGCGTCGCCAGGAATCATTTGCCGAGCCGGACGAATTGATCCAGGCATTGAGTTCAAGTTGCTGCGTCATAATAATTCCCGTTAGGCGGAAAGTTGATGGAACTGGCGCACGGCATGCCGGAACGACGACGTCTCCAATACGTCCTCATCTTCAACTGGCCGCACAGTCGTGATGCCATCCTGCGTGCTGACATCGACTTGCAGATCAAAGACCTGGCTGAGAATATCAGCGTTGAAAACAGCTTGCGGCGGGCCATCACTAACCAGTCGCCCTTCGGCAATAATCACTGCCCGGTTACAGTAGCGAGCGGCATGATTGAGATCGTGGACAGCCATAAGCGCGATGCCACCGCTGCGGGTAAAATCTCTGACAAGCCGCATGGTCTCAACTTGATAACGGAGATCCAACGCGCTGGTCGGCTCATCAAGCAGCATAACGCGTGTTCCCTGCGCCAATGCGCGGGCGATCATCACCCGTTGCTGCTGGCCGCCAGATAGCTCGTTCACATAGCGATCAGCCAGTGCGGCAAGGCCGAGTTTGTCGATGGCGGCGCAAGCCGTCGCGTGGTCCTCCTCATTAAAGCGGATGCCTACGTAAGGGCTGCGGCCAAGCATCACCGCATCATACACCCTCAGATCAAATGGCACGGGTGAGGATTGTGGCACATAGGCGATACGTTTGGCGCGATCACGACGCGATAGTCCCAGCAGATCTTCTCCGGCAAGTTTGACAGAACCGTTGGATATGGGAGCAAGCCCGAGCACGGCTTTCGTCAAGGTCGATTTTCCGGAACCATTCGGCCCCAGCAGTGCACAAAAGTCACCCGGTTCGAGCGAAAACGAAATGCCATGCAAGACCTGCCTGCGCCGGTAGTGCAGGTTCAGATTCTCGATCTCCAGGCTCATAGCGTATTCCTTTTCCGTAAGATGAGGTAGATGAACAGCGGCGCCCCGACGAGTGCCACGACAATCCCCACAGGGATGACGCGAGGGGGCAGGATCATCCGCCCGACCGTATCTGCAAGAAGCAGCAAACCGCCGCCTGTGACCATCGAAAACGGAAACAGGAAACGGTGGTCCGATCCGACGATCAGGCGGGCGATATGCGGTGCCACAAGCCCGACAAAACCGACGACCCCGATGAAGCTGACAACAAGGCTCGAACCGCTGACGGCCAGGAAAATCAGCGAGATACGCAAAAGATTGACGTTTACGCCAAGGCTTTTTGCGGTGTCATCACCAGCAAAGGCCAGACTGTTAACCTGGCCCGCTTTCAGCTGAAAATATGGCGTTATAACAAGGATTGTCGCCGCCAGCACTCCGACATGGGTCCAGCGTGCTTCATTGACCGAACCAAAGGTCCAGCGTGTGATTGCTGCAAGCGCCTCATCATTGGCGATGTATTGCAGACCGGATGTCAGCGCACTGAAAATCGCGGTCAATGCAGTGCCTAGCAGGATCAGGACTGTGATATTCATTGATTTTGCCGAAGCAAGGCCAAGTACTATCAGTGAACAAGCCAATGAAAACGCGATGGCGCTCAGACTGATGGTGATGCCGACGCTTGTTCCATTGGTTTGCGCCACAAGAATAGCAAGCGCCGCACCAAAAGCCGCGGCTGGCGAAAGACCCAACGTATATGGGCTGACCAGGGGATTGCGCAGTAACCCCTGCATGGCAGCGCCGGACAATGACAGTATCGCTCCGGCAAAGATCGCCAGGAGAACACGCGGCAGCCTGAGCTGCAAAAGAACATTGGCAAGGCGCTCATCTTCGCGGGTTAGCTCGACGCCCAACAGCTTTGCGTAAGCAAGTCGATAAAGTTCGCTGAGCGAATAGCTCGATGTCCCCGATAAGGTCGCATAAACAGCCAAGGCGATCAGAAACGCGATGGAAACGAAAATCCAGAATGCCGTTCGCCTATGGCGGTGGATGCTGTCACGCGACAGCACCACATCTTTCCGGCCCGCAAACGCCATGTTCATTGTCCGGCTGTCCCGGCCTTGATGAAGTAAACGCCGTTGTCACCCTTGTACGGTACGCCAAGAAACTCTTCATCCCATCGACGGGCAATGTCTTCGGGACGATAATCTTTGAACGCTTCGGGATAAAGCCAATCGGCCACATAAAGGGAAGTCAGGGTCTTCGCCTGCTGGCCCAGATGATAGGCATTGACGATATAGATATTATTGTTCTTGGCCGCTTCGAGATTGACCCAGCCTGGCCGAGACTGAAGTTCCTTCCACTCTCCGTCAAAGACATCTTTGGTTGAGCCCGTATAGTTGTTGCCAAATTCGCGAATGACGAGATCGGGTTCTCTTGTGAGAATTTCAGCCGCATCAATCGGCGTTTTCCAGACCGTCCCCTGTGTGTGGCCCGCCTCACCAAAAACGACATCCTCAAAGAGGCTGCGTCCGCCACCCTTGACGATTGCCTCATAGAAACCAGAACCCTTGGTCGGCGTCTGGTAGGCGATTTCGTTTTCGTAATAGACAGTTTTTGGCGTCAAACCGGCTGTGCGTTTCGCAATCTCGGCGTAGATACCCTCACGGAAATCCAGAACCTTTTTCGCTCCGTTTTCGCGACCGAAGATCGAGCCGAACAATTCGACATTTTCGTTGAAGCGATCATTGCGCCAGCCGCTGGCAACAACAACAGGGATCCCGAAGGCGCTCAACTGCCGCTCAATCTCTTCCCAACCGCCATTGGCATAGGAAATGACGACATCCGGATCGGCATTGACGATCGCCTCATAGTTGACCTCGCCCGTCTCGCCAATATTATAGGAATTGTCCCATTTACCACCGGCCAACTTGTACTGTTGGACATCGCGACCGGTTACGCCTACGATTTTGTCTCGAGATCCGATCGCAGCGACGATATCGACATTGTAGCTGCCAATGACGATGGCACGTTCGGCAGGTTTTTTGAGTTCAACCGTGCGACCCGCCTCGTCTGTCACGGTAAGCGCGGCAGCGGGTGCTGCCCACACCGTGGCAGCGAGTAAAGCGCCCGTCAGCAAGGCCTTGGACTTTGAAACACTTACAATCACAATCATGATAAACCTCAAAATAATCTACTAATTTAATAGACTATTTTGATGAATGATAATTCTAAAGCGATGGGGTTCTCAAAAACGCCTCAACACTAAAAAAATAATGCGATTGAAGTCTGCACCTCTGCACAATCATCGGGGTTTGAGAAATAGGGGGCGGGAATGAGGATGCAGGGCAAGTTTAAGAAGGTCAGGAATAATGGACATCGACGACGTCCATCCGATGTCCGCCATCAACAGTCATTCCATTGTTCTTCGTGAGAATGTGTGGCGCATAGCGATTGGCGTGTTCAAGATCATGCATCTGGCCCGAGGCTGAAACCATCGCGGTCTTATCAGCACGAAAAAGCCCGGCATTGCTGCAGGGCTTTTCACTAATCGACTGAGCGTCAGATTAGAACGAACGGGTCAGACGAACCCAACCGGAAGTCGCGTCGTCGATATTCGCGCTTTGGTTATAACCTTGTAATTCCAATTCAATCAGTGAAGTTCTGCTGATCAAGCCCGAGAGGCGCGGCAAATGCGCCCGAGCATGAGAGCCAGCGCGCATCATGGGGCAGAGAAATTACAATCTTCCGTTGCAAAGCGTAAAGAGTTTGATAGACAAATAGCCCGATAGGCTTTTTGATGACGAGTGACATATGATCGAAACTGATAGGCTGTTGTTACGGCCATACGTGTTGGCTGAATGTCAGTCTTATCTGGCAATGTGCTCCGATCCCCTCGTACTCAAATTCCTGGGTGGAAAACCCTTTTCACCCGAGGATGCGTGGCATCGGATTTTACGCTACACGGGCCACTGGTCATTGTTGAATTATGGCATCTTCGCCGTCATTGAGAGAAGTTCAGGCGAATATATCGGTGAAACCGGGATCGCAGATTTCCACCGGGGACTTGGTGACGCCTTTGATGGGTACGGTGAAGCCAGCTGGACATTCGCTTCGCGGGTGCACGGGCGTGGATTTGCATTGGAAGCGGCCGAGGCAGCGCACAAATGGTACAATGCCAATTTACGCCAGAACCGAACCGTATGCCTTATCGATCCCGATAACGCAGCGTCTCTTAAAATGGCTGGTCGACTGGGCTACACCGCCTTCGATACGAGAGATTATAAAGGGCAGAGCATGATCGTGCTCGAACGCACGGCCTCTGCTTAGTAAACTATCGGCAGGCCTTTATAGGAGGCAGGTCGACAGAATGGTAAAGTGCGATATCGACAAAACACGCACATTGGTGACCATTTCTGCTGGCCTTGTAGGGTGTTGACCCCAAGCCCCGTCAGCTCACCGCCAAACGCGATGACGCGCTGAATGATTTAAAATCACTCAGCGATTTTATCGATTTACCGTCATCTATCGATGCAGAGTATCACAGCATTGGCAATTGTCATGGGCACGACGAGCAACTGCGACTCACCTGGATCTCCTCTTGAAACCAGGATTTGATGATCCGGTGCGGGATCAATATGGGCGCCACCAACATCTGTAACTGCTAATGTTTCCACTCCTCATTTTGCCGCCAAGTCACGGATTTCCTGAAGAAGCGGCGGCGCCATTCGGACAGCAGGCAACCAGACAACATCGTCCTCAGATAAGGTCGTCAATACCCCTGCCAACTGGTGCATTTGGCTGGCAAGATCGGTTGCGACATAACTGGAGCGGTTGAGGCGGAGGGCTCTAGCGCCTTTGCCTCGCAGACCTATGCTCAACGAGGTCGAATGATATTCAATGATCCGGCAGTTTGAGCCTACGGGTGAGTTTTTCGCAGCGCCAGTAAGAGATTGGTCATGGAAACCCCATAGGCTCCTACCGATATGAAAGGTGGTGGCTGCCATGGTTTTATGGGCATGATCCTTGATTACAGTTCACTTTTGATTGCGCTTGCCGTCTCGGCGACGTGTCTTGGTGTGACCCTGCTCGGCAGTTGGTTCGCACGCCGCTCCGAGACCTTTCTACTCAGCTGTACGCTAGGGCTCGTGCTTATCGTTGGCGGCATTGTGACCTACGGTTTCTATGTAGACGATCCTGCTGTGTCGTTTGGCGTTGTGTCGTTCATACTTCTTCATGCAGGTTTCGCAATTATCTGGGGAGCGGGCTGCCAATTTCGCAGCAACATCTTGCCGCTGCGAGCGACAATTGCCTGGGCTTTGGCAGCAATGCTTGTCTCCATCCCTCCGTTGCTGATCGGTTATGACGGGATCGCATTTATCGCTCAAAATACGGCGATTGCCGCAATGCTCTTCGCGACCGCCTGGCAATATTGGCGCGCCCGCAGGGAAGCACTTGTTCCTCTCATCGGTATTTCCATCCTCTATTGCCTGGCGGCAACATCCTTTGTTGTCTGCGCCGCCGTTCTAGTTGCCGACGGAAAGACCGTACTGGGAGTTGCGCCTAACAATTGGGCCGAGGATCTCAACATCGCTGTCTGCATCGCCGGCATGACCGGCATCGGCGCCCTTTCACTGGCCCTTCACCAATGGCGGCTCGCCGCACGTCACCTTCTGGAAGCCATCACAGATCCACTAACCGGCCTCCTAAATCGCCGTGCGCTATTCGAGCGCTACGGTCAGCGTTTGATCGGGCCGGAAACGGCAGTATTGGTCTTCGACCTCGATCATTTCAAATCCATCAACGACACTTTCGGGCACGCTGCCGGCGACCGGGTGTTGAAGATTTTTGCTGCTGAGCTTGCGGCTAATTGTGGACCCGGCGACACTGCTGCGCGTCTTGGTGGCGAGGAATTCGCACTGATTCTGACCGACGTCATGCCGAATCGTGCCGAGATGGTGGCAGAGAGCATTCGCAAAGCCTTCGAAGATCACAAAATCCATGTGGAAGGCGACACCTTCACGTCCACGGTCAGCGCCGGGATCGCCTTGGGATGTTCTGTCCCGATGGATTTCGACGCTATGCTGAGTGCGGCAGACAAGGCACTCTATATCGCCAAACGCGCGGGCCGTAACCGGATCGAGCTTGCAAGCCACCTGCACGCTGTATCGATTGGTGCCGCTCGAACCGTATCGTAGGCGAATTGTGCATCAAGCGAACCAAGGACAAGGGTGTCACACCGCTCTCATCGTTGATTACAGCCGAAGCAGTTCGACAACTAACTCGACCCTTCGTGCTTGATCGGCCTCGGGCCTGGCGACGACACCATACACGCAAGAAACGCAAGGTCTATTGGCAGGAAGAGCCCATCAGCCACTGCGGACATAAGCGATATCGCCACCATGATTTACCTCGGTTAGCCGAGGCAAACGATTAGGTCCTGGCCTCGCAAACCAAAGATGCGCCCTGGTAGCACACCTAGCCAAGGAAATCAGGGCGTTGTCGGGGCTGCCGTCGTAGAAAAGGCGATCGACCGTCTCCAGACGACTCCGCTGAGAAAATCGAGTTATTCACGACGCGTCAACCGCGGAACAAGGTTCATTCACGCAAATTATGCGCAAAGAAAAAGCCCGGCATCTCTGCCGGGCTTTCATTAATCGACTTTTCGTCAGATTAGAACGAACGTGTCAGGCGCAAGAAGCCAGAAGTGTTGTCGTCGCCAACGTCTGGGCTAACGTAGTCAACAGTCGCACCAACCTTAAGGCCCGTTGCAAGCTGGTATTCAGCCAATACACCAACACCCCAGATGTCGTTGTTGTCCTGCGTGCTCCAGTAAGCAAGGGAAGGAGCGATTGTCAGCTTCTCTGTTGCCTTGAGAGCGTACGAACCGGAAACGGTCCACTCGTAGGAAGTGGCAGCGAAGTCAGAGTCAAAACGGTCGACGTATACGTTGTCACCCGAAGACCAGCCTGCGCCGAGTTCCAGAGTGCCTGGTCCAATCGGTGCAACGAGCGTTGCATAGATGGCGCCTTCTTCAGCTTCGTTGTCGTAAACACCGCGCAGTGCAGCGTTTGCGGAACCGAAATCAACCTGTGCGTAACCCTGCAGACCAAATTCGGAACCTGCACGGTCGGAGTATTCGCCAGACAGATCGTTGATGCCAACACCAATGCGGAATGTACCTGCGTCGTAGAGGTAGCTGACAGTGTTGAAGTTTGTTGCAGCTTCAAACGCGTCAAGCTCACCGTAAATGCCGATGTCATCCCACCAGGTCAGAACTTTACCTGCAGTCAGGCCGCCGATGCTGACCCAGGCCTGCTCAAGCTCGAGAGACGAGGAAGCGTTTCCATCGCGAGGACGGTAGTCACCCTCCAAACGAATGTAGGTGCCGATGGTGCCGAGTTCTGAGTCGGTCTTCGTGTCGAAGAACACGCGAGCACGAACCTGGGAGTTCCAGTCAGACGAACGACCGCCTGGAGCCAGACCACCAATGTCCTCGCCGAATGCGACGGTCGCACGAACTTCGCCACCAATGCGCAGGCAGGTTTCAGTGCCTGGGATGTAGAAGTAGCCAGCGCCAAAAGCGTCGCAAACGCGTACGTATTCCAGAGGCTCTGGCTCGGCAGCGACGATAGCGTCAGCGGCATGTGCGCCAGAAACTGCTGCGAGTGCTGCAGCGGAGCCGATGAGAAGGCTCTTGATGTTCATAGTGACCTCCAGTGAAGGATTAAATTGTTATCGGTCAGATTTGAGAAAATCATCTCAAAACCTAAACCAGTTAAATAAAAACAGGCAAAGCCCGCTTCTTGACGGCAAGAATACGCGACGCACTCACGGTTGCAATCACGTCGCCTCAATTAGTGCAAGTTTTTGGACGCTTCCCACCGGGACGTTGCAAAATACACACAAAAGTAATGAAGCGGCATCAATCGTCACTTATTTCGATATCCATCTAAAAAACAACGAATTGTGTTAGAAATCTGGTCGAATTACGGCAAAAATATGCCATTGTTTTCGGAATGAAAGCATCAGACAAAGAGGCCGACACGCCTCTTCCGTGAAAACTGAGCGTCTACAAATTTAGCCTGACGACAACAATCATAGATTGTATTTCAATTCAAACATCAGGTCCTCCCGAGCTTTTAAAGCTTGTCGTTAAGGAGAAATCTGAGAAGAGATGCGGACCATCGAGAAGCCATCAAGCCGGTAAATTTGACTTATCTTTCGATCCAGCTGATTGCGTCATCTTCTCGGCACGTTACTCCAAGAGAGCGTGCTGCGTGTTGGAAATGAACTTTCGGAACCGCTCTGATTTAGGATTACGAAACACCTCTTCAGTCGGACCGTCCTCCTCAATGACGCCCTCGTGGAGGAAGACAATACGTGTTGCCACATCGCGTGCGAAAGCGATTTCATGCGTCACCAGCAACATGGTCCTTCCTTCTTTGGCAAGCGCACGCATTACGGCCAGAACCTCGCCCACGCGTTCGGGATCCAGTGCCGAAGTCGGCTCGTCGAACAACATGACCTGGGGATGCATGGCGAGCGCCCGGGCAATCGCAGCACGTTGCTGCTGCCCACCGGAAAGATGACCAGGATAGGCATCGCTTTTGTCGGCAATCCCGACCTTTTCCAGAAGGGCACGAGCTTCAACAACACATTCTGCGCGCGGGCGCCCCTGGACGTGGACCGGTGCCTCGATGAGATTCTCAAGAATGGTCATGTGAGACCATAAATTGAAGCTCTGAAAGACCATAGCGGCGCGTGCACGAATACCATCGATCTGCCGACCATCGGCAATGGCAAGACCGTTACCCTGCTTTTTGAGCTTGACGGTTTCCCCTGTCACCACGACCTCACCAGCTGTCGGAATTTCCAACATGTTGATGCAACGCAGCATCGTACTCTTGCCGGAACCCGAAGAACCAAGGATCGCGATGACCTCGCCTTTACGGGCATCCAGCGAGATGCCTTTGAGGACTTCGAGCGTCCCGAAGCTTTTGCGCAGGCTGCGCAGAGAGATAACGGGTTGCATGGCTGCCTCTTCAGTCATTGGGCGTGCTCCATTTTGCCGGTTGTCGGAATGCTGCGCAGATGGGGTGTCAACCACCAATCCAAAATCGAGATTGCGCGCGTCAGGAGGAAATTGATGATCAGATATATTGTCCCTGCAGCAATAAACACTTCCACCGGACGGTACGTCTCGGAGATCAGTCGCGCCGCGATGCCAGTGACTTCCATCATGGTGATGATTGAGACGAGCGAGGTCGCCTTGACCATCAGGATCAGTTCGTTTCCATAAGCCGGCAACGCTTGACGCAGTGCCAGTGGCAGGATGATACGACGGTAGAGTAACAGGCCGGACATGCCGCAAGCACGACCTGCCTCGATTTCGCGTTTGGAGACTGACATCAGGCCGCCACGCAATACTTCGCTTCCATAGGCAGCGCTGTTAAGCGCCAGCGCAAGAATGCCGCACCAATAGGCTTCGCGGAAGAACTGCCAGAGCCCAAAGCTTTGCAAGGTCGGCCGGAACTGACCCAGACCATAATAGATCAGGAAGATCTGGACGAGCAGCGGGGTGCCACGAATGGCAAAGACATAAACACTGGCCGGAGCACGCAATATCCAGAAGCTGGAAATTTGCATCAGTGAAATCAGCACTGCCAGGAGCAAGCCAAGACTGAAAGCAAAAGCGGTTAGCTCGAGCGTCAGGGGCACACCGGCAAGAAGCTGGACGAAGCTGTTGTAGACAAAGCGCGGATCCATCAGGCAAGCCCTCCGGCCATGCGGCGGCGCGCACGTCTCTCAAGCCATGAAAACACCCGTTGCGACACCCAGGTGATGACAAGAAAAATCGCCCCCGCGATGAGATAGAACTCAAACGGCTTGCGGGTAGATCCAGCGGCGATTTGCGACTGGCGAAGCAATTCGACCAGACCCGTGACGGAAATCAGTGCAGATTCCTTCAGGGCCATTTGCCAGATATTGCCGATACCTGGCAGTGCATGGCGAAAAACCTGAGGTGCAATGATACGACGGAACAGCAAAAAAGGGCTCATGCCCGCCGCTTTGCCTGCCTCGATCTCGCCCTTTGCGAGCACGCGGAACGCCCCACGGAACACCTCTGCCTGATAAGCACCGGAAACGACACCGATGGCCGTTGCACCGGCAGCAAAAGGTGGCGTGCCGACAAAGCCGGTCTCGCCCCAAAGGTTGAAGAGCCCGGTCACGGCCATGCTACCGCCGAAGTAGAAAAGGTAAATTACCAAGAGGTCGGGAATGCCGCGCAGGACAGTGGTGTAGGCATCGGCAGACAAGCGGACCGGCAAATTACCAGCCAGCTTGCCCCAGGCGATGAAGGCACCAATGATAACACCGATTAGGAAGCCACATCCCGCCACCGCGACCGTCATGAGAGCGGCTGTGAGCAAGGCTGGGCCCCATCCATCGGGACCGAAACTCACCAGTTGCAAGAGCTCCATCATCTTTGCCCTGTCCTTCTAAAATCGTTCCGGCAGCGGCTCAAACGTTGAACTGGAAACCGTCGACTGTCAGCGTTTGGCCAGTCATGAAGCACGGTTCGGACGTTGCGAGGAATGTTACCAGCCGCGCGACGTCATCGGCACAGCCAAGCCGACCGAGTGCAATGCCCTTGATCACCTCATCGGCACGGTCAGTGACGTTGGTGTCAATCTCGGTGCGAATGACACCCGGGCATATAGCGTTGATCGCGATCACGGGCCCAAGTTCCTTGGCCAGTGCACGTGTCATACCGAGAATCCCAGCCTTTGCGGCAGCATAGGCAAAACGGCTGACGGCCGCAGTGACACCACCCGATAGTGCATTGAGGGACGACATGGAGACGATGCGACCTCCGCCCTGCTTCAACATGTGTGGCGCAGTGTGCTGGATATAGTTGAAGCAGCTCTTCAGGTTGATCGCGATGGCCCGGTCGAACTCATCCTCGGAGATATCAAGGATACCCACTGGCGCCGAACGGCCGGCATTATTGAGGAGAAAGTCAATCCGGCCGAAAGCCTCGATGGTCTGCGCAACAACCTCGCCCGCACGCTGATGGCTCGAAACGTCGGCAACGAATGTCAGGACCTTGCGACCTTCCGCCGAAATCAATGCTGCTGTCTCGGCAAGCTCTTTTTCCAGGAGATCAACGAGAACCAGCGTGTATCCCGCTCGTGCAAGATCCATGGCACACGCCTTGCCGATTCCGCGCGCACCGCCAGTGACGATTGCGACCTTCTCATGTGCACTCATGTCTCAAACTACTCCTTTTCAAAATTTCCCACACATGGTATGGCTGCAACAATATTCTTCAATGAGAATTTGGTTCACATATATGAACAACAATACTGACTCTGAAGTGAAATCCGCCGTTCGTGTTCTGGAAGTTCTGGAGCTTCTTGCCCGCGCACAGAAACCCCTGACCCTGAAGATGATTGTCTCGGAACTGGGATACCCCAAGAGCAGCACCTTCAATTTGCTCGCGACCCTGGTGTCCCGCGCTTACGTCACGCGGGACGAGTCCGAGGCCTACCGTATCCACGAGGCCTTCCGTAACGGACCCGGCTGGTCAAGCGGGCGTGATGCGCAGTTGATCGCGACGGCACAGCCGATCATGGATGCCCTACGCGATACCGAGGGAGAAACAGTCTTTCTTGGCGCGCGTCGCCGCGATGGTCGCATCAAGCTTCTCGCCAAAAGCGTCAGCCACCAACTCGTGCGTTTTGATTCTGACCTGACCGGGTCAGATGCCTCCTTCTGCACCGCGATGGGCCGTGTTCTGCTCGGTTATTGGAAACCGGAAAAAACGGCAGCCTATCTAGCCCGCGAACGCATCGTGCAGATTACGGATCACACCGTCATCGACCGTGTGCAAATCCGCAGGATTATCGAAACAGCCCGTCAGAACGGATATGCAATCAGCGACCAGGAGGCCGTTGCGGGCGGATCCGGCGTTGCCGCACCAGTGCGCGACGCAACGGGTGAGGTAATCGCTGCTCTCAACATCGCCACTGTCACGGCGCGCTTCGATGCAAGCCGTGACAGAATGATCGCCGCCGTTATCCGCAATGCGGACGAACTCAGCTCCCGGCTCGGCTACAAGAGCCCAAACACGGAAAATCAGTGACATGGATATTCAATTTGAAGGAAAGCGCGTGCTCGTCACGGGTGCTGCCCGCGGTATAGGACGCGCCATCTGCGAAGCCTTTGCAGCCGATGGTGCCACAGTCGTGGCAACGGATGTCAATCTGGCCGAATTGGAACCCCTGCGCAACAGCACGATCGCCAAACGCGGAGGCTCAATCATCACTGCCAGGCTGGACGTGACAGATGAGGATAGCATTTCAGAAGTGGTAGCCGAACAAGGCGGTGAATTCGACATCTTCGTTCATGTCGCAGGCGGCGTATTGGGGCAGAAACGTCAGCCGGTCGAGACCGTCCCCGCAGCGGACTGGGACAGCATCTACAACGTCAACGTACGCGGCGCGTTCCTGGTCGCACGCGCCGTCGTTCCCGCCATGAAGGCGCAGGGCGCTGGCAAGATGGTGTTCATTTCGAGTGGTGCTGGGCTCGGTGTCAGCCTCACTGGCATTCAGGCCTATGCCAGTGCCAAGGCGGCCCTCATCAGTCTTGCCCGGCAGCTCGCCCATGAGCTTGGCCCCTTCGGCATCAACGTCAATGCAGTTGCGCCCGGTTTCCTGCGCACCAGCCCGGACTACGAACGCCAATGGGCCTCATATGGCGATGACGGACAGCAAGCCATGCTCGACCAGATCCCGTTGCGTCGTATCGGTCAGCCGGACGACATCTCAAACGCCGTCCTCTTCCTTGCCTCACCCTTTGCCAGCTGGATTACCGGCCAGACCCTTTCAGTCAGCGGAGGACCGGTCTCGTGAGCACCGAAAACACCGTACTCCCCACATGGACCTGGCCTGAAGACCGGCTTCAGGGTTTGATGAACCGTGCTCGCGCCGGGCGTAGTCTCAAACCGACAACCTGGCCAAATGATGCGAAATGTGCCGTCGCGCTTTCGTTTGATTCCGACCACGATACGTTCGAACTGCGCGATGGCGGCAAGTCGATATCCGCCCTGTCGCAGGGTCATTTCGGTCCCCGGCAAGGTATACCGCGCATCCTTCGGCTACTGGCCGAAAAGGCCATCCCGGCAACCTTTTTTGTGCCAGCCATCACTGCCCTGCACTATCCGGACGAACAGCGCGCCCTGATTGCCGAAGGACACGAAATCGGCCTGCATGGCTGGATTCACGAACGCAACACGCTGCTGGATGAAACGACGGAAAGAGATTTGCAGTATCGCGCCGCCGATACGCTGGAACAGATCACTGGCATCCGCCCTGTCGGCATTCGTACGCCTTCATGGGATTTCAGCGAAAACACATTGAAGATTACAGCCGAGATGGGTCTGCTTTATGACTCTTCGTTAATGGCGGACGTGGATTGCTATGAGCTGCTGCTTGACGGCGCGCCATCAGGCGTCATCGAACTACCTGTCGAATGGATCCGCGATGACGCCGCCTATCTGGTCATGGATCGCTGGGGCGGACTTCGTCCCCAGATCGCACCGCACGATATCCTGAAAATATTCATGCGGGAATTTGACGAGGCCTATGATGAAGGTGGCCTTTTCCAGTTGACCATGCATCCCGACATCATAGGACATCGCAGCCGGCTGTGGATTTTGAGGGAGCTGATCGGGCACATCCAGACGCGCCAGGATGTCTGGTTTGCAACGCATGCGGATGTTGTGAGATACGCAAAATCCTCCTGCCCATAAGGGTAGGCCGCGTCTTCCCAAACGCCCCGACCCGGCGCATTCAGCTGCGCCGGGTGTTTTCGTTTTGCATCGAAACATTAGTTGTTTTTCTGAACTTAATTCACATACATGAACGCCATTTCTCTTTTCAGGGACAACGCGCAGGTACAAACTGATTGTTAGTCAGGCCCGGCATCACCTAATCCAGGTGCCGGATGTCGGTCTCCGCTACCCAACCAATAAAAATGAGGGAACCATGTTCAAGAAATCCGCTCTCGCAACAGCCACCGCGCTCTGCGCATTTTCGATGCTTTTCGGCAGCACGGCACTCGCCAAAGACTGGAAGCAGGTCACCATTGGTGTCGAAGGTGCATTTCCGCCCTTTAACTCCACCACCGCCAGCGGTGAACTCCAAGGCCTCGACCTCGATGTAATCAAAGAGGTCTGCAAGCGCGCTCAACTCGAATGCAATATTGTTGCACAGGACTGGGATAGCCAGATTCCGTCGCTTCTTGCCGGCAAGTTTGACGCCGTTTTGACCATGGGTCCGAACGAGGAGCGCCGCAAGGTCATCGACTTCTCTGACCCTTACGTCATCACGCCCAACACGTTCCTGGTTGCCGCAGATGGTCCGCTGACGAAGCTGCCGCACACCGGCGAGCATCTCAACACCGACACCGACGAAGGCAAAAAGGCGATTGCCGAAATCAAGGATGCGCTGAAGGGCATGACACTTGGTGCCTCTCTTTCCACCAGCCAGTTGAAATTTGTTGAGCAGAACTTCGGAGACGTCGTCGAAATCAAGACTTATAAGTCCTCCGAGCAGGTGCAACTTGACATCGAAGGCGGCCGCCTTGACGGGCAGTTCGACAATGTCGTGTTTGCCCGCGACCGCGCAGACGCCAGCAAAGGTACGCTGGCAACCAGCGGTCCACTGCTTGTCGGCGGCATTCAGGCGACCAATGTTTGCATCGGCCTGCGCAAGGAAGAACCGGAACTTAAGGCCATCCTCGACAAGGCACTTGGCGAAATGGCCAAGGATGGCACGCTCGCCGAACTTTCGACGAAATGGTTTAAGGTGGATCTCAGCCCGAAGGGTTAATTCAAAGCAGTTAACTTTAGCGCATCATATCGACCCCGCGAGACAGCGGGGTTGTTCCAATCAGAACCTTTTCACAATGAAAACTTCGGCTCTTGACCCTTTCTAGAGCCCCAGACTTCCGCTAACGCGGATCTTAAACTCGGCATTCTCAACGCATTGACGGCATCAAAGCGAACGAAGACGCCAACGACGTCACTAGTTATGATCTCGCGTCTTCCATCTCATCCACTTCCGGGCCGAATATCATGGCTCGCACGTCCATCTGATCGACCGTGCGTTGTCGCAGATATCCCCTTCAGCTTGGGCCTACTTCGATAACATCGGAACCGAGATCATGGGAGCCGGCAAATTCGGCCTGCACAACCTCCTAGATAACATTCGCCTGCGAAGACGACTTTGGACCGGTCGTGTTGAGGAACTCGTCATTGTCGTAGCGACCGGAACGCTGCTATCTCCTCGCTATGGCAAGGGAACGCAATGCCACCACGGTGGCTTAATGATAAGTGTGGCATCTACGTTTTGTAGCTGGGGTGATACGGGTGCCGAACTGTTCGCTCTATTGTCTAGCCACAACTTGCGCGGTTTCACCCGCACTGGACTCACCCTCTTTAACCCCGGCCAGCGACAGGCTGGCCAAGGGTGATCATCGACAGCTGGTAAATATTGCACTCCCATACGGGATCAACATTTCAGCACCTATTGTCGTCATACGGGGCACAGAGCGCTGCTCCTGCCCCATATGAGTGCAGATTTTAGAAGTGGTAGTTCACGCCAGCCTTTACTGTGTGGTCGCTTACGGTCGTTTCGCTAAGCGGGCCACCGGTGCTGCTGCGCACATCGCCAGTGCGCGCGTAGTTGTATTCCACCTTGCCGGAAATCTGCTGGTTGAACTTGTGTTCAACGCCAGCGCCGACCAACCAGCCAGGCTTCCAGCCGTCGGGACCCTGCGCCGTACCGTCGCGCATGCTGGTAATCGTGGCGCCTGCCGTGCCGTAGACCAGTGTATCGCCAAGAGGCATGCCGGCCTTGGCCTTGGCAGAGACGCGGTAGCGCTCTTCCAGATTGCCGCCTGGTACGAGCACCTTGGTGTCGCCTAGGTGTGACAGTTCCCCTTCGCCGCCGACGACGAAACCGTTCGTTTCCATGTTGTAGCCACCCTGGATGCCACCCATGAATTCACGGTCGCCGGAGAAAGGATTGCCATGGCGCGAAGCCGTACCGGCATGAAGACCGACATAACCACCGGTCCAGCCGGAAGACTGGGATGCCGGCTCGTTGTACGACGGTGCTTCATAGGAATTGGTGAGGTCGGCTGCGAAAGCAGGACCGGAAATGACAGCGGCTGCAAGCACTGATGCGATGTACTTCTTGATCATGACTTTACTCCATACACAGCCCGCAGATGGTGAATGCGCAGGCGAAACATCGGCTTTCGCCACGGGTGAGTTCAAATCGGAACAGCTCAGTCGCTGACCGTAAGCACACCCGCACCGGTATGCCTTTCATTTTCATTAAAACATTAACAGCCTGTTAACCGAGAGAGGCGAGGTGCCGAGATGAAGTGTTCAATTGGTCGGCTTATACGGTGGCTCACACCGCAATAGTGTAGGGGGGCAGAACGCGAGAGACAACGGAATCAAATGCTTGCAATCGATCCAGGGATCGCCATCCTTCGATTTCCAAACAGAGAACATTTTTTCGTGAGCGTTGCGCTAAAATTACGTGATCGCGACGTGTCGAAACACGATTCATAGACTTTCGTCTGCAGGTGGTATGACAATCGGGTTTCTCGCGGTAATAACCGGCGGCCCTTCTATCATCGTACTCCATTGGCACTAATGCGGCGCTCTGACCAACTTCATCGCGCAATGTTCAAACAACGTGCCAACACCAGGGCCGGTATTGCCTGGCACCGTCTTGGGACGACCTTATGAGCGCATGTTATTCTTGAGCCCACCCTAGGCGCCCCTGCGTTCCATCCGGATCATATCCGCTGCCTTTTCGGCAATCATTACCACTGGCGATGCGGTGTTGCCGGAAATGATACGCGGCATGATCGAGGCATCGACAATACGCAATCCTTGAATGCCTTTTGCCCGCAACGCCGGGTCAACGACGGCGTCGGCATCCACTCCCATGCGGCATGTGCCGACCGGATGGAAGATGGTAGTGGCAATGTCGCCTGCTTTTTCCAGGAGCGCGTCATCACTTTCGAACTGGCGGCCGGGAAGAATCTCCTCGGGCTGGTAGGGGCGCAATGCGTTGGCCGCCATTACTTGCCGGGCCTGACGGATCGCTGCGATAGCAACAGAGCGGTCATGGTCGGTCGACAGATAGTTTGGCCGGATTTCCGGTTGCTGGTGCGGATCGGTCGAGCTGATGTGGCATGTACCCACACTGCTCGGGCGCAATTGGCAGACCGAAACGGTAATGGCCGGGAACGGATGCAGCGGATCGCCGAGCTTGTCGGTGGAGAGGGGCTGGACGTGGTACTCGATATCAGGACGGTTTGCGCCGGGAGTGGATCGCGTGAACATGCCGAATTGGCTTGGTGCCATCGACATCGGTCCGGAGCGCATCAGCGCATATTCCGCTGCGATTTTGATCTTGCCCCTCCAGGAATTGGCAAGCTGGTTGAGTGTGATGGTGTCCTTGACTTTAAAGACGGTCCGGATTTGCAAATGGTCTTGCAGATTTTCACCCACAGTGGATTTCGCCAGATTGACCTTGATGCCAAGCGATCCGAGACGGCCGGGATCACCGATGCCGGACAATTCCAGCAGCTTCGGTGAGTTGATGGCGCCGGCCGACAGGATTACTTCACCGCTGGCTTTCGCATGAAATGAGCCTTCGGATGTGCGATACTCGACACCGGTGACGCGGCTTCCCTCCATCGTCAACCGCTCCACCAGCGCATGTTTGATGAGGCGCAGGTTTGGGCGCTTCAGAGCGGGTCGCAAGAAGCCGCGCGCCGTGTTCCAGCGCACGCCCTTATGCTGGTTCACGTCGAAGAAACCCGATCCTTCATTGTCGCCATCGTTGAAGTCCGCACGAGGCTCAATGCCGAGTTCGCGGGCACCCGTCTGCACCGCCTCGAGGATCTTCCACTTCAGCCGCTGGCGACTGACCTTCCAAGGTCCGCCGGTCGAATGCATGTCGCCTTGCGGACCATGGAAATCTTCGGAGCGTTTGAAATAGGGCAGCACATCCGACCACCCCCAACCGTCATTGCCGAGTTCGCGCCAGCCATCATAATCGGCCGCTTGCCCACGCATATAGATCATGCCGTTGACCGACGTGCAGCCACCCAGCACCTTGCCGCGCGGGTAAGCGAGACTGCGCCCATTGAGGCCTGCCTCGGCAGCTGTGCGCATCATCCAATCGGTCCGTGGGTTGCCGATGCAATAGAGATAGCCCACGGGGATCTGCACCCAATGATACCGATCAGAGCCCCCGGCTTCCAGCAGCAGGACACGTATGGTTGGATCTTCGGTAAGGCGGGCGGCCAACACACAGCCTGCCGTCCCTGCCCCGACGATCACATAGTCATATTGGCCTTCCAGGCCAGTCGCTTCCGCCATGGTTCCTGTCCTCATTGACAACGGTAGTCGCGTTACGTCCTTGCGAACTAACTCACCCTAATTTTTCAAAGCGTTCCAGAAATTCCGCATCTGGCCTGTGAGCGCCGCGTAGATGGCATAGCGTCTGCGAAAATGCTCGAAGTGTTTGGCTTCAGGGCGAAAGTCGCGGGCGACCCGGGTCATTGCCTGAACGGCATCTTCGTAAGAAGGATAATGGCCAACGGCGACTGTCACGCCAATCGCAGCCCCCAACGCTCCAGTCTCTCTTGCTTCTGCCACGATCAGCGGAATTTCCAGAACATCCGCCATCATCTGCGGCCAGTGTGGGCTTCGCGAACCACCGCCCGACATGACGGCTCTACTGACCGACAGTCCGGCATTTTCAAGCACTTCTACATGGCGCCGATGCTCGAAGCAGACGCCTTCGAACAGTGCCCTCAGCATGTGCCCTTCACCGTGCCAGCCCGCCAGCCCATAGAAGCCACCGCGAAACTCCGCGCCTAAACGCGAGCCGAAAATGAAGGGATGGAAGAACGGATCGTCGGCGCGTGGCACGACTTTGCCAACTTCCTGATTGCAGCGCTCGAAGGCCTGGTTACCATGGTCACCGCGCATGCGGTGAACATACCATTCAAGATTGGCAGCAGAGGTGGCGCTGGACTCGATGTTGACATATCGGTCCTTGCCGAAGACCGTCACCATAAAGACATCGTCACTGATAACGGGCTTATCGGCAAAGACCTGGTTGATACTCCAGGTTCCAGCCACCACCGAGGCCTCTCCTGCGTGAATGATGCCGGAGCCCAGCGCACTCGACACCACATCGAAGAAGCCACCGATGACGGATGTTCCTTCAGCAAGTCCGGTGACCTGTGCCGCCTTGGCGCTCACACGTCCAACGATCTCGGCCGATTCAACGCGATCAGGAAAGAAGGAAAGCGCATCCTCCAAATGGTAGAGGCTCAGCAAAGCCTCGTCGAGCACGCTTTCCGGCATGGCGAGAAGCCCGGCTCCACTCAGGTCGGAAATGTCGTTGGTCAGACGGTCCGTCAGGCAAAAGTTGATGTAGTCCTTACAGAACAGCACGGCGCCGATCCGGGCGTAAAGCGCTGCTTCGTGACGTTTGACCCAAGCAAGAAGTGTCGGCGTTTGCGATGGCCAGGGTCGTTGCAGACACCGCGCCTGAAGAGCCGCGCCGTTTTCTTGGTCAAGTTCGGTGGCAATATCACAGGCGCGGCTGTCGAGAGACTGGATGCCCTTTAACGGGCGCATCTCCTTATCGAGCAGATAAAGCCCGTTGCCATGGCCGGCGCAGCCGATGCCGAGGATCCGGCTGGGATCGACCCCGGAGCTTGAAATCACCTCGCGGATAGCCCTGCAGCCATTCTCCCAGAGCTCGGATAGATCGCGTTCAACATGCCCAGGTTCCGGGATACTCGATTTTCCGTCGAGCGCGCATTGCGCAACCTGATGCCCTTTTGTGTCGAACAGCACAGCCTTGATAACCGTGTTGCCCACATCGACGCCCAGAACGTAATTTGTTTCAGCCACGGTTGTAGATATCCCACGCTTCTTCGCCACCGGCACGCTGATGAATGATAGCCATCAGCGCCTTTACGACGGCCTTCGGATTATCATGTTGATAGATATTGCGGCCATAGACCATACCGTTTGCGCCCTGCTCCATGATAGCAGCAGATTTTGCCAGCACGGTACGCAAATCCTCCTTCCCGCCGCCGCGCACGAGAACCGGGCAACGGGCCGCTTCGATCACCTTGTGGAAATCCGCAGGGTCCGTCGTCGGATCGGCCTTGATGATATCGGCGCCCATTTCGGATGCCAGGCGCACCAGGGTTACGATCTTTTCGGCATCTCCATCCACCTGATAACCGCCACGTACATCATTGGGCAGCATCACCAGCGGCTCGATCATCAGGGGCATGCCGTAGCGATGGCAATCGGCGCGCACGCGGCTGATGTTTTCGACGCATTGGCGAAACAGTTCCGGTTCGTCCGGCAGCATGAACAGGTTGACGACAACGCAGGCCGCATCCATTTCCAGCGCGCCAATGATCGGCTCTTCGTGATTTTGCAGTTGCGACCACATGCTGCGGTGGCGCGTGGAATTGTAAGGATTGCCCATATCAATGCGCATCACGAGTGCCGGCTTGTCGCGTTCCGGTCTGGATTGCAGCAGGTCGGCCTGACCATAGGCCATCTGAATGGCATCTGGTCCGGCTTCAATGAGTTTGCCAACAACACCGGCCATATCTTCCAGACCGACGAGAAAGCTCGGCTCGTTGCAGACCCCGTGATCGAGTGCGACATCGAGGCAGCCGCCTTGACGAAACAGCCTGTTCATTCTTGCCTTGCGGGAAACGCGTCTCATGATGCCTTGTCCTTTGCTGTACATCTATCCTGAAGCATTTCGATCGACACGCCGTAATAGGCCTGAAGTTCGTCAATCACCTGTCGCCGTTCGGCGAATGCGTTATCAGCTGTCCAGCCGAGTTCGCGCGATGCGACGGCAAGCAGCGTGTCGAGGATGTCGAGATCAAGCTCGCCGGTAATGGCGAGGCTAGTGCGTCGCAGCACCAGATCGGACAGGTGCCGCACATCTTCTGCCTGAATAAGCCAGGCGATCTCGGCGAGCGTCATGGCCGTCGCGGCAGAGAACGAGACATCGTCAGAGCGCGAACGGCAGAAGGTCATCAATTCGAAGGCCCGCGAGCCATAGGTGGTCGCCAGATGATAGGCACGCGCTTTGCCAATGGCAAACTCACGGGAGAGCTGTTGGGACAAGAGATCCGCGCTACCCGGGTGGTTCATGCCGCCGCCAATGGGGCGATTGTCCGTGGAGGTGACGCGGGACCGTCCTATTCCAGCCAACACCTCGTCGGTGAGTTGCTCACCAAATGCGCGGAAGGTCGTCCACTTGCCGCCGACCATGCACAATTGCGGCGGGTTGGAATCGACGCGATGGATCAGGTGGCTGCGCGAAATCTTTCCCGTGAACTCCGCTTCGCTGCGCGGCAGAGGGCGAATACCGCTATAGCTGAAGACGATATCCGAGGCCGCAACATTGACGTTCGGAAAAACGGTGCGCACCGCATCAAGGATGTAGTCGCGCTCTTCCGGTTCGCAGCGTGTCCGGCCAGGCGTGTTCACCTTGATATCAGTCGATCCGGCAAGCACGCGTCCGAGATAGGGAAAGAGAATACAGACCCGATTGTCGACATTCTCAAAGAAGACCATGTGCCCGTTCAACGCCTCATAGAGCGCCTGATTGGCAAGGATGATATGGGAGCCCTTGGTGCCGGTAACGCTCGGCTCACTGGTTTTCGCGGCATTGCCAAGAGCGCCGATCGTCTCGTCGATCCAGGCCCCCGTTGCATTGACGATCATCCCTGTGCGGATCACCAGTGGTTCATCCGCCTCTTCCGCCAGGAGATGATAAGCGTCGCCGCTTCGGTTCAACTGCGCATAGTTCAGGGCGATTGCCTGCGGCGCGTCGCGACGCGTATCCAGCACCAGTTCCAATGCCAGCCGCTCGGGCTGGCGGATCCAGGCGTCGAAATAGGTTGCCGAGAAGCGCACGCGCTCATCCAGTTCTGGCCAGCGCGATCTGGTGGTGCGATTGTTGTGAAACTCGTGCCGTGGCAGGAGACGGTTCTTGCGAGTGACGAAGTCATAAAGCGCAAGCCCGATCTTGATCGCCACCGCCCCACGGCTTGCAGGCTTGCCCGATGAGCCAAAGAACGTCGCCGCAGCATTAAAAAGGCCGCCAAAGATCGAATGAATTGGGATCGTCGTGGGCAAGGGATGAACCAGATGCGGCGCGAGGCGCAGCAGTGTATCCCGCTCCATCAGCGATTCCCGCACAAGGTCGAACTCGCCATTTTCCAGATAGCGGAGACCGCCGTGGATCATGCGGGACGGCGCTGCACTGCATCCGGAAGCAAAATCATCGCGCTCCACAAGAAGCACTCTCAGGCCCTGCAAAGACAGATCGCGGTATGCACCGATACCATTGATCCCGCCACCCACAACGACGACATCGAAATCGGCATCTTGTCGAATTCGTCTGAGCGCATCCTCGCGGAAATTGGACATGGAAATACCGTTCGCTGGTTTTCAAGCCAACGTCCCAATCTGGTGTTGCGGTGTTTAAGACTTAGAGCACCTCCGGTGAACATGAATTCACCTGCGCTGCTCTAACTATTTGTTTTCACGCATTTCCGGGCGCAAAGCCGAGTAAGCGTTCTAGAAATGCTCTAACGGTCCTGATCGACCAGATGCTCTGCAATGCCATCAGATAGTATCGCCACCTCGTGCGCTGTCAGACGCAAGCGCGCCGCTCCAGCATTCTCGATGGCTTGTTTGGGATCACGGGCACCGCACAGGGAAAAAGTGATCCCAGGCTGGGCCACCGTCCAGGCAATTACCACCTGCGCTATTGTTGCCTGATGACGATCCGCCACCGGAGTTACGACCTCCATCAGGCGCGCCACTTTCTGACGATTGCCGGGGCTGAAGCGCGGATTGTCTTTCCTCTGGTCATCACCGGTGAAGACCCTGTCCGGCCCCATCTTGCCAGAGAGAAGACCAAGCGCCAGCGACGAGTAGCTGAGGATGGAGACGTCATTGGCAAGGCACGTCGGCACGAAACTTGTTTCGATGTCGCGCTTGACCATCGAGTATTCTTCCTGGATGGCATCGAGGGCACCGGTAGCGATGTAGGCGGCAAGGTCTTCCTTCGAAACGTTGCTTGCGCCAATCGATCGGATCTTGCCCTCCTCCTTCAGCCGCGCCAGTTCACCGACTGTGTCTGCGATCGGTGTCGTGGCGTCCTGCCAATGGGTGACGTAGTGATCGATGTAGTCAGTGCCGAGCCGTTTGAGGCTGTGTTCGATCTCGTAGCGAATGGAGTGCGGACCAAGGTAGCGGTGCACTGGCCTGCCATCCTGGTGAAAGAAATAGGCGCCTTCCTCCACATTCCAGACCAGGCCGCATTTGGTCACGAGCACGACCTTGTCGCGCTGGTCAGCAATGGCTTTGCCGACGATCGCCTCTGCGAGACCCATGCCGTAAGCAGGCGCCGTGTCGATGAGAGAAATGCCAGCGTCGATGGAGGCCCGGATAGCATCGATCGATGTCGTCTCGTCGGTGCCACCCCACATCCAGCCGCCGATCGCCCAAGTACCGAGCCCGACAGCAGACGCTTCGATGCCGCTTTTTCCGATGGGCCGCTTCAAGACAGGTGCGTCATTCATTCGTGTTATCCTTCCCAAAAGTTTCAAGCGCCTTGGCGATTTCCTCATCGACAACCAGCGATGTCAGGAACCGCCCCGCAAGCGCTGCGGACACCGGGCCCGCCTTCAATTCACCCGCAGCAACCCCGATGACCGAAGGGCAATTGGCAAGTTGCTGCGGATCGAGAGCCACGACCCGCGAGTTCAAGTCACTGTCGGCAAGCGAACCATCCGCGCGGATCAGGTGCGCCAGAAACTCGCCTGCAATACCTGCATCCATCAGCGCCTGGCTGCCTCGGGCCGGATCCGGTAAGAGATCGTAGTAGCCAGAGCCCGGAGCCTGTACGGATCCGATGCCGACCAGCGCTACTGTTGCCTGACGCGCCAAATCGAACACGTCGCGGATCGAGGCGACATTCATGAGCACGTCACGTTGCTGCTTGTCCTCGACGAACAGAGGCGCATGAACCAGCTGTGCCGTGCCGCCGAGCTTTTCCGCCAACTGGGTGGCGAGATGGTTGACGTCGGTATAGTGCTTCCCCTGCACTCCCCCTGTCAGCGGCACCACCCGCACGTCGAAGCGCCGCTCCGCCTCCAGACTGTCTACGACTGCGCTCACTGCCTTGCCGCCGGTGATGGCGATGACATCGCCGTCACGGATCGTTTCAAGCAGATGGTTCGCAGCAACGCGTCCGACCATCTGCAAGGTTGTCTCGGGATTGTCCGAAACGGTTGGCGTCACCATGGCCTGCTTGAGACCAAACCGTCCGACGACGTTATTTTCCAGATCGACGAGCCGCTGGTAGGGGCTTGAGATGCTGATCTTGACCATGCCCGCCTTGCGGCCAGCGGCAATCATTCTGTTGACTTTCGTGTGAGACAGATTGAGCTTTTCAGCGATCTCCGACTGTTTCACACCCTCGATAAAATGCAGAACGAGAACGGAATACATCTGACGCTGCTGATCGAATTCGTCCCTGTAGTCCACCATGATGTATCGTCTCCTTCTTGATCGTCGGCACTTTAGCGGCGGCGCTTCACCAGGTAATGGTCGAAGAGCACGGCGGCGAGCAAGATGCTACCCCGAATAATGTCCTGCCAGTAAACGGAAACGTTGAGCAAGGCGAGCGAGCTTGAAACCACCGAAAGCAGAACGGCACCGAGGATTGCGCCGAGGATCGTACCAGATCCGCCCGAAAGGCTTGCCCCACCGATGACTGCAGCAGCGATCACGTTAAGTTCCATGCCGACACCGAAGCTTGGTTGAGCCGAGCCGAAGCGGGCCATATAGATCACCCCTGCCACACCGCAAAGCATTGAGCAAAGCGTGGTCGTGGCGAAGACGACGCGGCCAACCCGAATGCCAGAATAGGCGGCGGCTTTCGGGTTGCTACCGACGTAGAAGACTTTACGGAAGGCCGTCGTGCGGCGCAGCATCAGATCGAAGGCAACGACGACCACCACGAAGATGATGAGCACGAGCGGAACGCCATAGACCGAACCTTGGCCGATGAACTTGAATTCCGGCGGCAGAGAAAAGAGGCTAAGTGGCCGGCCACCCGTCGCAAGCAGGCACACGCCTCGAGCAATGACCATGACGCCAAGCGAGACGATGAAGTGGTGCAGTCCGACGACCGTCGTCAGAAAGCCCATGGCCATACCGATAAAGGTGGTGGCCACGATTGCGAGCGCGGCGGCGACCCAGGGGTCTACACCGTTCAGGAACAGCCAACCGGCAACCACCATGGCAAGTGCCGTGACCGAACCGACCGACAGGTCGATGCCGCCGGAAATCAACAGGATCGTCATGCCGACGACGACGATGCTTTCCACCGCGAAGGCCATGGCCATCGCTCGAAGGTTGTCGACCGTCAGGAAGTAGGGCGAGATGAAGGACATCACGGTAAAGAGCGCAAGGATGATGACGATAAGGCCTGTCTCGCGCGCCTTGATCGCGGGGGTCCACCACCGCACACGGGCTTCTGCCGCCGTCGGTGCGTGATGCTCTGTATCGATCGTTGCCATGTCTGCTATTCCCCTCACGCTTCGCAGAGCTGCGATTGACTGCTGATCGATGCGAGATGCATGATCTGTTCTTCCGTCATGTCCGCACCGGTGACCTCGCCGGTGATCCGCCCTTCCCGCACCACGAGAATTCGGTCGCTCACACCGATGAGCTCGGGGAGTTCGGACGATATAACCACCACACCGACACCCTCATTGGCGAGATCGCGGATCTGTCGATGGATTTCCGCCTTGGCGCCGACATCGACACCGCGCGTCGGCTCGTCGAGAAAAACAACCTGCGGCTCGACCGACAGCATTTTCGCCAAGGCCACTTTTTGCTGGTTGCCGCCGCTCAGCGTATTGACCGCCTCACCGACACCATTGGAGCGCAACTTCAGCCGGTCGCCGAAGTAGCTCGCACGCGCAGCCTCTTTCCGTCGGCTGATAAGGCCCAACCCGTTCGAGACGCGTCCGACATCGAGAGCCGAAACATTGGCAGCAATCGACATGTTGAGAAACAGGCCGTCTCCCTTGCGGTCTTCCGAAACGTAAACCAGCCCCTCGCGAATGCTGTCGCGATAGTCGCGCAACGAAAGCTTTCGACCTCTGAGGCTCACCTCGCCCTCCGGCTTGCCTTCCAGCCGACAGATGGCGCGCACGATCTCACTGCGCCCTGCCCCAATCAGGCCCGCCAGCCCAAGAATTTCACCGTTATGCAGATCGAAGTTGACATCGCGGACGCGACGCCCCTCGTTAAGTCCGCGCACCGACAGGATCACCTCGTCGGACTTTGCATCCAGCGCCTGTTTTGGCGGATAGAGCTTGTCGAGCACGCGCCCGACCATGCTGTTGACAACATCTTGCGGGTTGATCGAAGCAATATCCGCCGTCTTGATATGGCAGCCATCGCGCATGATGGTGATCCGGTCGCAATGCTGGAAGATTTCCGCCATACGATGGGAAATATAGATAATCGCAATGCCGCGCTCAGCGAGGCGATGCATGATCTTGAACAGTGTCTGCGCCTCGGTCTCGGTCAAGGCGGCGGTTGGTTCGTCAAGGATGAGAATGCGGCAATCGAGCGTCAGCGCCTTGGCGATTTCGACGATCTGCTGCTGCGAGATCGAGAGATCGCCGGCACGGCACCTCGGATCGATATCGCCAAGTTCCGTCAGGATGTTTTCGGCACGCACGCAAAGCGAACGATAGTCCATCAATAGCGTGCGGCTACGGCCTGTTTCCGCCATGAACATGTTTTCTGCGACCGAGATTTCCGGGCAGAGTGCAATCTCCTGATGGACGAAACCAATACCGAGGCGATTGGCGGCATTGGGTGAGGATATGCGAACTGGCGCACCGTCCAGACGGATTTCACCGCTGTCCGGCTGCAGAATGCCGTCGATGATATGCATCAGGGTCGACTTGCCGGCACCATTTTCACCCGCCAAAGCGTGGATCTCGCCGCGGCGCAATTCAAGCTCGGCGCCCCGCAAGGCCCGGACAGGCCCGAATGACTTGTGAATATTCGTCATGCTGAGTACGACCTCTGCCATGACACCCTCCCGATCAATCATTGTTGATGACCCCGGCAGTGCAAGCCGCACCGCCGGAGATCTCTAGGGACGTCGCTCAGCGACCCTTCATGTAGGTGTTGAGGTCGAAGGAGTCGGCGTTGTCCTTGGTGATCACAGCAAAACCATTGTCCATTGACGGGATCTGCATCGGATTGAAACCGGAGACCTTATAGTCGTTGAACGGATCGCTTAGATCGGGATGCGCGCCGAGGAAGGTATTGATGAACCCCATGAAGCCCTGAATGCCCTGGTTAGGGTTGATCGCCATATGGATGTTTCCCTGCTTGATCTGCTCAAGCGTTGCGGGCGTGATATCCGCGTGCAGAATAAGGACCTTCTTCTTGGCGGCAAGGACGGCAGAAACTGCACCTTCGGCAGAACCGGCTTCAGGAATCCAGAGAGCGCCGAGGTTCGGATTGGCCTGCAGCATGGCGGAAACCGCCTGATAGGCCGCGTTGGAATCCTGGTTCGTCGCCTGGCGGGCAACGAGCTTCATGCCAGGATGAGTGGTGCCCATGTAATCGACAAGTGCGGTGACGCGCAGGTCATGGTTGCTCTGGCCTGGATTTTCGAGGACGGCATATTCACCCTTCTCACCCAGAACCTTGACGATTTCGTCCGCGGCAAACTTGGCCTCGGCGACGTTATCGGAGGTGATGTAAGCCGTGCGCTTGGATTTCGGAGAGTCTGCGGCGAAGGTTGTGATGGAAATACCGGACTCGATTGCCTTGTTGATCGGCTCGATGAATGGGTCAGCCTGCATCGGGTGCAGCAGGATGCCCTTCGGCTTCTTGACCACCTCCTGCTCGAAGGAGGCGATCTGCTTGGTGATGTCATATTCCGGCGTGCCGGTGAAAACAGCCTCGCAGCCAAGAGACTTGGCGGCCTGCTTGAAGCCTTCGAAGACTGGCACCCAATAAGGATGGCTCGAGACCATCACGTTCATCGCATAGGTTTCACCTGGCCCGCAGGCAAACTTTCCCTCAGCATTGGCAGACTTAACAGACCAGCCAGCAACAACTGCAGCAATCAGAGCCATAGCCGTCGCGGCTTTCAAAGACTTCAGCATTTTCCCCTCCCAGAGATAATTCGGTCAATGAAATAAAAATCTACATGAGAAATTTATTGCACGGAGGGATAACTAACCTACGGCCCAGCTCGCGTCAATGGCTCTGCATAATATTTCTATCTGTGCAATTTATTTCACATCGGGAAATGATGAAGATAAAAAGCAAATGAATCTCGGTCCGCATGCGCATCAGCTGTACGCCGTCCCAGACCGAAACACCGTCGGAGGCATTGCTTGCTCTGCAGCGCGAGAATTGACGGGAGCCACGTAATGTCAGCTTCGATATTCTCCGTTCCACCGGACAACCTGTAAGCTTTCTATTGCTGGAGGCATTCGAAGATGAAGAGGCGCTTGCTGCAATTGCGTGGATGGCTTCCTGCCGTGCACCACAACGTGAAGTAGCCGCTCGGCGGCGTGCTCATATAAGCCAACGAGCGTGTCGTTTGCTGACATTTCCACATTCTTACGATCGCCTTTCGCGACAAAGTCAGCAATCCGCGAGATGAAGGTGGGCGGAAGCTCGCCAACATTTGCATGCCTCCCGTGCAAGCAGATGCCTACTATCCTCCCTTCAAATTGCTTATTTTACAGGCAACAGAGTTACTGGAGAACGATCATGAAATTTCGTGAAAAGCTTAAGAAAATGGTTCAAAATCGCCGCGCATTCCGCGAACTGTCATCGCTTGACGATCGCACATTGGAAGATCTTGGTGTATCGCGTTCGAACATTCTCGCGGCTGTAGAAGGTCGTCGTTGAACTTCAAAATATGCAAACTGACGAATGTTACATCAGGTTGCAAAAGTCTCTACAGGGCGAACTATCGCCCTGAATTTCCGGAAATCGCGAATTTTTACGGTCCGCATTCGTGAAAATGTACCGACGTATGTTCCAACTTGTTCTACTGCTGTCCTTTATCAAGCCTTTGCGATGGATCGGAGTTGGTTCGAAATGTCTGCCAGATGTATGTAAAACTCTGGTGATGCACGGCGATCTTCGCCATCCGCACCCAGTGACAAACGGATCTCTTTGACGAAGCGACCCGGCGATCCGGCCATCAAGATGATCCGATCGCCAATAATCAATGCTTCTTCCACCGAATGGGTAACAAGAACAGTTGTCATGGATGGTCCCGATGGCAGCGATGTCAGGTTCGTTAACACGCCCTGCATGTCTTCCCTCGCGAGCGGATCGAGATTGGCAAAGGGTTCATCAAGCAGCAAAAGAGGAACTTGCAGAGCCAGCGCCCTGGCCAGCGCCAGACGCTGTTTCATGCCACCCGAAAGTTCATGTGGCCATTTACATGCATGATCCTGCAGCCCAACTCGCGACAGCAACTCATCGATGCGCTGTTTTTTCTGCTGTTTTGAGTGCGATTTCAAAACCACGTCGATGTTGCCTGCAGAATTTCGCCAAGGCAGCAAGCGTGGATTCTGGAACACCAGCGCCGAACTTACACCCGGCTGTGGCGCTTTTCCCTCAATGTCGACGGTACCGCTGCGGGCGGACATAAGACCACTCAGTATGTGCAAAAGGCTCGTCTTGCCGCAACCGGAAGGTCCCAAAATGACGACCCTTTCTCCCGTAGCAACCTCAAGATTGATGTCGCTCAATACCGCGACACCTGAGTAGTCATGGTTCAGAGCCTTAACATTAAAAAGGGAGCGTTGCGCGCTGGTCATTCACGATCCAACGGATCGCCAAGATCGGAAGTGCCGATTTTTGTGAGAACACGATCCATGGGAGAGAAGTTTGCCCAGTTTTCAACCTCGATACGAAATGGTGTATCTTCGCCATCCACTTTCAGAACAACACCTGACTGAGTGTTCTTGGCAGTATAAATCAGCTCTCCAAATTGCAAGCCGCCATTTACGGTCCAGCTACCCTGATAAATTTTTGCCAGTTCGGAAAGTGTTGCGAATTTGACATCGGGTCGCGCCCGTTCCATGGCTTCCACCCATTTTTCAGGTGACTGTGCGTAATCCCTGGCCGCCAGGGTCAGGGCCTCAAGGACCTTGTCCACCTCGTCTGCGCGTGTCTCAAGTGTACTGCGCCGCACGACGTCAACCTTGGTCACCAGCGGAACGGTCTCGAAGAAGTCGGTGACATCGACCAAAATCTTGAAACGGTCACGTTCAGGCATGGCAAGAAACGAACCGATCGACATGGTGGTTGCGTCGATACGTCCAGTCGCCAGCGCCTGGGCGCGAACCTTTGGTTCACCAAGGGGCACAAGTTGCAAGGTGTCGATATTCACTCGATGACCCTCCAGAACTCGGCTGGACAATTCATGGTCGAGGCTACGGATACGACCTATTCCAAATGAGGATCCGGCCATGGTTTCAAGCGTCAAATCTTTTCGGCCGGCGATCACATAAGGAATTGTTTTGCCCGAGGAATGAATGGCAACCACATCATTTGCACCTTCACGATGCAAGGAAATCAGAGCGTCAACCGAGATGTTGGCCATTTCGCCCTGCCCCGAGCGAAGGGCTGCCACCGCCATGGGCGTTTGCGCGGCTGGCACCAGCTCCACATCGACACCAGCCCTGTCGAAGTAACCTTCTTCCTTGGCCAGATAAAGAAGCGAGTTTGGAACAAGCGGTGTTTCGGTTTCCGTCACAATAATGCGAAATGGATCAGCAAGCACAGGCCCCGCTGAAAAGCTCAGGCCGAACGCTATGGTGACACCGATAGCCTTGATAATATGTTTCATCTCAATTGTTGCCTATCAGGATACGGTAAGATTTCAGGCCAGGTAGCGGCGTCGCGATGGCGGTGAAAGACGATTTTCCAGTAAGGATAGCAGGCCGGTGAACACAGTGCCGATAGCCGCATAAGTCAGGACAACCGCCAGATAACGGTCCATGCGGAAACTGTTGCCATATGCCTGCAGGAGGGCACCGAGACCAGTCATTGCGGTGTAGAAATCTGCAATGACCGATGTGACAAGGCCGGCAATCGCTCCAAGGCGTAACCCGGCCATGATCTGCGGCAATGCTGCAGGCAGGTAGAAATGCCTCACGCGGCCTGTCAAAGAAACGTTATACGCGGCGGCCATCTCTCGCAAATCGGAGTCCAGGCTTTGTACGCCTGTCTGGGTGTTTACAAGCACAGGCATGACCGCACCCAGAGCGATAATCAAAACCTTTGCCTGCCAGCCTAACCCAAGAAGCAGAACAATAAGCGGGATCAGTGCAATGACGGGTAACGCTGCCACGGCATGGATGAAGGGCGCGAAGGTTCTCGACAAAAGCGGTATGCCGCCAAAAAACGCACCGAGCAAAATTCCTACCACGGCGGCGAGCAGAAATCCCGAGAGATATACGAAAACTGTTGTCCCCAATGCGAACAGGAAATCCTGACGATTGTCAGCCAGCATCAGGAAAAAAGCATCAACGGTCAGTGTTGGCCCGGCAAAGAAGCCTTTTGGAAGGACGCGAGCCAGCCATATCCATGCCGACAAGACAAGCAGCAATACAGGAAGCCGAAGCCAGACATGCAATGGCACACGCCAAAGCCAATCCAGGTCATCGCGGAACGAACCCAGCTCCTTGCATATCCATGCCTTAAATGAAGTCATGAAATTCATCCCGCCGCAAACGACGCGGCATTTTACAGAATATCACCTGCGACCAACGTGTAACCGGCGCGGTCGAGTTTGCCCGCGCCGGTCTTTCATAGGCTAACTTAATCCAGCCTGTAGGCTATGACGGAGTCTCCGGCAGTGGTGCCCAGCGATCCGTGGCCGCCTGCGGCAATGACAACATATTGTTTGTCGTCTTTACCACGGTAGGTCATCGGGGTCGCCTGGCCGCCTGCTGGCAACTTGTGCTGCCAAAGCGTCTTGCCGGTCTGCATGTCATAGGCGCGGATGATGTCATCAAGAGCCGCGCCCGTGAATGCTACGCCACCTGCCGTTGTCAGTGTTCCGCCATGGGCAAGCATGCCCATTTCGAACGGGATCGGGAACTGGATGCCGGCGACCTTCTGGCCGGCGACAGTGCCGTTCCGGTGTTTCCAGGCGGTCGTGCCATCAGCGAGATTGACGCCAACCCTAACACCCCATGGCGGCGTGTTGCAGGGCACTTGCAGCGACGAACGCATGTGGGAAATGGATACGGCATATGGACCGCCGAGGTTTTCGTTGCCCGGTTTGGACTCACCGCCTGCTTCACCCGGCTTGCCGAACATACGCTTGTTCAAGTCGCCTTCCGGACGCGGAAACAGCTTGTAGACGTATGGCAGATATTGCGGTGTGGCGATCATCCACCGGTTGACCGGATCAACCGCGACCGAGCCCCAGTTGAAGACACCGATATTACCCGGCCAAACAATCGAACCAGTCTTTGTTGGAGGGGTGAACGAATTGCCGTCATAGCGGTTGGAGCGGAACGTGACCCTGCATTCGATCTGGTCGAAAGGTGTTGTTCCCCACATGTCAGCTTCTGTCAGCGGTGCAGGCGTAAAGCTCAGGCCCGACATGGGCTGCACTGGTGACAATTTTTCGTTCGGGATATCGGTTTCAGTCGATACCTTCATGTCCCGAACTGGCTGGATCGGTTTGCCGTCACGACGATCGAGAACCCAAATATTACCAATCTTGGTCGGGATGAGGATCGCCGGAACGTCTGCACCATCATGTGGCAGGTTCAGAAGTACTGGCTGTGACGGGTTATCACGGTCCCAGAGATCGTGGTAGGACGTCTGGAATTTCCAAACCATTCGGCCGGTCTTGACATCGAGTGCTGCAAGAGCATCGACATAGGCCTGATCTTCTTCCGAACGGAACACGCCGACCTGGTCTGGAGACTTGTTGCCAAACGGCACATAGACGAGACCGAGGTTTTCATCTGCGGCAAACTGTGTCCAGGCAACTGCCGAGTTTGGCTCGTAGAGTTCACCGGCTTGTAGCGGACGTGTGTCGTCCGGTTTGCCAGCATCAAACTTCCAGGCGATTTCGCCGGTGCGCACGTCATATGCGCGAATGACGCCCGACGGGTTATTCTCGTAGTAGTTATCGGCAATTGCACTGCCGAGGATGATAAGATCCTTGGTCACGAGTGGAGCGGACGTTTGCTGATAGGTCGCCCGTTGCAGGTTCGGCATCTGCGCTTTGAGGTCAACATAGCCGTTCTCGCCGAAGGTCGTGCAAAGCGCACCGGTATCAGCATTCAAGGCGTAGAGGCGCGCATCGACAGACGAGGCGATAATGCGGCGTGGGCACTCGGCCACCGCGGCAGAAATCGCCTGTACCTTGACAGGATCGGTGTCAGCAGGTGGAACATAGGCGCTGGAATCGTCGTAGGATACACCACGGCACGTCTGATGCTGGAACTGGTTGTCGCGCTGCATCTTCGGATCGAAGGACCATGCGAGCTTGCCGGTTTCCGGCTCCAAAGCCTGGACGATGTTGTGCGGCGTGCAGAAATAAAGCATGCCGTTGACTTTGATCGGCGTCGCCTCAAAAGTGTATTCTTTCGCGTCGACTGCGTCACCTTCGCGAAGATCGCCCGTATGGTGCTCCCACGCAACTTTCAAACCGGTGATATTGGTGGTGTTGATGTCTTTCAGCGCGGAATAACGCTGGCCGAGATTTGTGCCGCCATAGGCAATCCAGTCATTGGCAGGATAGGCCACACCGCTGGGATCGACTGCGGTGTCGCCAGCCGTCGCAACCTTTTCAAGGGTGCCCTGCTTTTCCATCGGATCGATGAACCAGACGGCAAGTCCCATGACGGCGATGAGGGCAACCACAGTGCGTAATGCAAGCGGACCGTTGCTGAGGCTGAAGGACCAGAGTTTTGCAGGCTTGTCGCGCAAACCATTGACGACAAATGGCAGGGAAAGCAGCAAGCCGATGAAGATGATCAGCGCGCCTCGTGGAATCCACTGCCACTTATCAAGCCCAACTTCATAGAGGGTCCAGATGAATGACGCAGCAAGGGTCAATGCATAAATGCCCAAGCCGTTTTGACGTTGCCGGGCGATTTGAATTCCTGCGATCAACAGGCCGATGCCCATAACCACATAGAAAAAGCTGCCGCCGATGATTGCAAGCCGCGCTCCATAATAAAGGATCGCAGCTCCCAGTAGTGCGGATACAATACCGCCTAACCGAGCTAGCATGGCTCAAACTCCTATTTAATTTCATTGGGGAGGACTGAAAGTCCCGAGATGAGTGCTGAGGCAGAATGTCACATCAGCCTCTATTTAACGTGATAAATGTCAATGCTGCATTGCACAATAGATTAATCAACCGATCTTGAAAATGTTGGATTTTTTATCTACTTTATATGCGCCTCCAAGAACCTGCATGCGCTGGCCATCGTTTTAAGTCACGGTAGGCGTGTGTAGATCACTTTGATTTCGCTGACTATTTTTACTGTTGCACCCCATCACGTTGACACGTTTGCCTCTATTCCCGCTACGAGGCTTGTTACTTTTCAAGGCGCGCCGGTGGGTGTCTCGCGCGTGCTCAAGGCTGTGATGGTCGTTAATCAGGTTGCGTTACTGTTAGCCTGTCTGTGGCAAATTGAACGCCCCGCTCTGCTGCCTGTCGCAACCGCAAATCGGATAACCGCAGTGGTTCGTCTCATCGACAGGACTGCTGCGAAATATCGCACATGGCCCGCACAATGTGAGAGATGCCTTGGCAGCGGACATTTTGACAATCACGTGATCATATGAGCAGGCGAGTATGCAATTCACGATACTCCCAGCACCGGTCAACGTCACCATGGCCGCCTCCCGCCATAGGAAACGCTGGCCTGAACTCCTCAACGCATCATCGCGTTAAACCGGACAGGGTTCCTAGGAGAAGCAGTCAGACCAGAAGTGTGCCGAACGGCAGGTCAATGATGATGTCTACACCGTCATTGCGCCATTCGTATGTAATCCTGCCATTCAAATTGCCCACGGTGCGCTTGATCAGCGTCGAACCAAATCCGGTATGATCCGACACGCTTTTTGCCGGTCCATCCCGTTCACTCCAGGTGATTTGCACGCTGTCAACATGTCGACATGAAATGACGAGGTGGCCTTGATCAGAACTTAACGCCCCATATTTCGCGGCATTGGTGGCAAGCTCATGGAGGATCAGGGCAATACCGGTAATGTGCGCCGACGGAACCCGAATATCATCCGTTCCGACAAAGGTGATTTTTTCAGAGGACGCTTCACCGTCATACGGTGCCAGAATATCCGCCATAATCTGCCGAAGCGGAACGGCAGCGTCCGAAACGTTCTGTGTTGCAGAGGTAGTCTTGGGACGAACGAGATCATGGGCAAGTGCGAGTGCACGCAGACGCCCCCTCACCGCTGCAGAAAAATGATCTACGCCGGTCGCAGATTTCGCGGTCATTGCCACCATCGCATCTGCCAGCGCAAACACGTTTTTCACCCGGTGGTTCAGTTCATGGATGAGAAGAAGACGCTGCTCTTCAGCACGTTCGCGGGCCAGTTCGTTGCGATAGCGCTCAATGGCAATCGCGGTCGTTCGCGTCACCATGCCAATAACTTCGAGGTCTCGCTCGGTCGGCTCACGTGGTTCCTGGTAGTAATTGGCGAAGGTTCCCAGGATGGTGCCATCCGCAGCGCGGATCGGCATTGACCAGCAGGCACGTAAACCATGCTTCAGCGCAATATCACGGTAGTTTGTCCAAAGCGGATCGACAGCGATATCGCTGACCATGACCTGCTCTCCCGTAAAGGCAGCAGTACCACAGGACCCAACCCCGATGGCAACTGGGATACCGTCCACCGCCGCGTTGTATTCCGCAGGCAGGCTTGGCGCCGCTCCTTCAACGAGATTTTTGCCATCCTCTGTGGTCAGAAGTATCGACGCAAGCAACTCGCCATTCGCCGGCTTCTCAATGAGAAGAATAATGTCCCTCAGCACATCCTTGAGTGGGCCACCCAAGGCAACACGTGCGAGAATGTCTCGCTCGGCGATTATGAGGTCAGACGAGACCGACGGGCTGTTTATGTATGTCATCGTCCGTTCTTCTCTGTTGAAGAGAGCCGAATGTCAACGACAGCGGCAAGTTTGTTACAATAGGATATTTGAATCAAAAGTCATCCCAATTGCGGCGCTGAAAGAGGCCTGCGCAAAAATGCAACTTGAACAGGAATTCTCATGACTTACCCGTCAAATCCGCAACGCGTCTCGCAAGTGCATCGGCTGCCACTGGTTTGGTGAGAACCTGCATGCCTCGCTCAAGATGGCCATGGTTCAAAACGGCGTTTTCAGCATAACCCGTTACAAACAACACTGGCAGATCCGGCTGACTGCTGCGCGCGGCATCGGCAAGTTGTCGTCCATTTATACCGTTTGGCAAGCCAACATCAGTGACAAGAAGGTCTATGTCATTGCGGGACGCGAGGACCTTCAACGCGGAGGGTGCGTCTTCCGCTTCAAGAACAAAATAACCAAGTTCCTCAAGCACTTCGACCGCTACCATACGGACCAGAGGTTCGTCATCAACGACCAGAATCGTTGTTTTTCCTGACGCTGGCGCCGCAGGGGTTTCCAGCGCAACAACCTCTACCACTTCGCCATCAGCGTGATGTCGCGGCAAATAGATACAGACCATCGAGCCCTTGCCAACCTCGGAATATATTCGTGCCGCGCCACCCGATTGACCCGCGAAGCCGTAGACCATTGAAAGACCAAGTCCGGTTCCTTGCCCGGTCGGTTTTGTCGTGAAAAATGGATCGAAGGCCCGGGATATAACGTCCTGTGTCATACCCGTCCCGGTATCGCTGACGCACATCGAGACATATTGGCCGGGCTGGACGCCGCGCTCCCTGGCGGCACGTTCGTCGAGCCAGCGGTTTCCCGTCTCAATGGTCAGCTTGCCACCGTCAGGCATCGCATCTCGGGCATTGATACACAGGTTAAGCAGTGCATTTTCAAGTTGGCCCACATCAACGAAGGCCGTCCAAAGCCCGCCTGCGCAGGCAATTTCGACATCGATTGCCGGCCCGACGCTGCGCGTCACCAGGTCCTGCATGTCGGTGACGACGCGATTGATATTCGAGGGTTTTGGATCAAGTGTCTGGCGCCTTGAGAACGCCAACAGACGCTGTGTCAGACCCGCGGCCCGTTTAACAGCGCCTTGTGCTCCCGTCAGATAGCGGTCAATGTCACCAATACGCCCCTGAGCCATTCGCATCTTCATCAGCTCAAGGCTACCGCCAATACCAGCCAAAATGTTGTTGAAGTCGTGAGCAAGTCCACCCGTGAGTTGCCCAACGGCCTCCATTTTCTGAGACTGTCGCAAAGCATCTTCGGCCTGCATGAGGGCTTTCGTTCGATCCTCGACGCGCTGTTCAAGCGTTTCGGTCAAGGCACGAAGTTCACTTGTCGCCCTGTCCCGTTCCTGCTCAATGGCACGGCGATTTTCGATGTCGAGCAGCACTCCGGGAAAAAGCATCGCACGGCCGTCGGGGCCAAGATCAACACGACCATTTGCCTCCAGCCATCGGTAGTGTCCGTCCGACCGCCTTGTTCTATACTGGTGAAGAAACGGTCCTCCCCGTTTCAGCGCCTCATCAATCGCTTTGGACAAACTGGCCTGGTCGTCAGGATGGACCGTCTCGACAACCTGCGCCAGACTGAGCCCTGTCCTGCCAAGCGAATGGTCAAATCCGAATGCTGTTGCAAAGGCATCATCGACGGTGAATTTGTCCGCTTGAACATCCCAAGACCATGTGCCGATAATGGCCCCGGCAGCCAGCGCAAGCTGAACACGCTGGATGTTTTCTCTCGCCACAGCCTCGCTTTCGCGCAGAGCTTTTTCCGCTTGTTTGCGGGTCGTGATATCCCGGAAGAGAACAGAAACCTGCTTGAGGCTTGCAGGCTCAAGTCGCGTTGCAGATACTTCAATGTGGCGATTGATCGCCTTGAACTCCTGTTCGAAGCGCACCGTCACGCCAGTTGTCAGAACATCCCCGTAAATCTTCAGCCAAACGTCGGCGTTATCAGGTTCGATCTCGCGAAGACGCTTTCCCACAATTCCTTTGATACCAGTCTGGCGTTCATAGCCCGTATTGGACTCCACATGTACATAATCACTCATCGGGCCATCGGGACCGTCGATAAATTCTATGATGCAAAAACCGTCATCAATCGCTTCGAACAAAGCACGCCTTCGAGCGTCGCTGCGAAATAGCGCATCATCGTCATCACGTTCGGGCTGCTTGACCAAGTTTTCGTTTGTCACCGATGATCCTCAAGGCACACTCGTCCGCTAATAGATATGTGGCTTCGTCTCGAAGTCAATGAAAACACTTGACGATTCGAAAAATTACAAAGGCCAGTAAGCCTCTTGGCTTAAGGGTTGCGTACAACTTTGGCCTATTCTAGTTTTTGCGGCTCAGGAACCAAAATCAACCAGCTTCATTGTGAAGTAAGTTGTGCAGAGTACGGAACCAGAATGACGGATAAAGAGCAGCAACAAACTGATGCCCGCAGTGCCGGTGATCGCCTAGTGTCCGGGCACGTTAGCGAAGATCCATTTGCTGCAGCCTTCAAGGCAACACGGATGCCGATGATCGTCACCGACCCCAATCAACACGACAATCCCATCATCTTCTGCAATGCTGCGTTCAATAAACTCACCGGCTACACCAATGAAGAAATCATTGGGCAGAACTGTCGCATCTTGCAGGGTCCCGAGAGTGATCCCAAGGCCGTTGAAAAGATGCGAAAAGCAATTGCGGCCGGTGAAGACATCGCGGTCGACGTCACCAATTACCGCAAGGACGGGTCGACATTCTGGAATGCCGTGTTCATCAGCCCCGTGCGAGACGATAGTGGCAAGATCATATACTTCTTCGCTTCGCAACTTGACTTCACGCATGTGAAAAGCCGTGAGGCAGACCTTGCCGCCGCTCGACACAAGGCCGAGGAGGAAGTGGCCAGCCAAACCGCCAACCTTCGATCTGCACTGTCTGCCAAATCACTCCTGGTTCATGAAGTTGATCACCGCGTAAAAAACAACCTACTGACGATGGCCTCCATCGTAAAAATGCAGGCGCGCGTAACTACTGACCAGGGGCAGAAGCAGGCTCTTGAATCCGTTCTTAACAGGATCGAGGCCCTGAGTACCGTTCAGCGCAAACTTTTCACCTTGGATGATGTCTCGAAGTTCGACATTTCCGAGTTCACCCGTGAACTCGTCACCGACCTGGTCGAGGCAACTGGCCGAAAAGACATACACCTTTCCCTTGATCTCTCACCCGTCCATGTTCCGGCCGTCAAAGCAACACCACTATCGCTTGTCGTCAACGAGCTGGTCGGTGATGCGGTATTGCGAGGTCTGAGCCAAGGGGGAGACATACATGTTGTCGTCCGACGGACTAACGGTCATTTTATCATCGTGGTTGAAGATACATCAGAGCCGATTGAGGTGGATAAGGAGCGCGCGCAGTTCAGTCGCAAGCTGCTCGAAGCTTCCGCTTTGCAGCTTGATGCAAAAATCGAGCGGACCGTACAGAACCGAAAGACAAGTGTAAGCGTTACTGTGCTTGTTGATGTAAACTTGGAGACGACGCATTGAAGGTAATGATAGTTGAGGATGAAATGCTGCTCGCAATGGAGCTTGAGAGCGAAGTCGAGCTGGCAGGTCATGAGGTTACTGACATGGTAATGAGCAGCGACCAAGCCCGAAAGGCACTAGCCTCGACAAAACCAGATTTTGCATTTGTCGATATTCATCTCATGGACGGAGCTACCGGGATAGATTTCGGACGCGAACTATCCCAAAACGGCGTACCCTACGTCTTCGTCAGCGGAAATATCAAAAAAATCCCGGACGATTTTGCCGGAGCACTCGGCGCGATCGAAAAACCGTATACCGCAAACGGGATGAAAAATGCTCTGACCTATCTCTCGGCAATCGTCGACGGAGACGAAAGTCTTGAGCCGCCAGCAAGCCTTGTATTGGCGGATGATGCGCGGGCAAGCCGTCGCTCTTAAAAGTAAGACCAGCGTCTGCCACCGGGCTGGCTAACTCTCAGCGACCAGCCCGTCAGCCGTACGGAAACGACCTCGAATAGCGAACGCAGTTGACGCGGAAAATCTGAAATACCTACCGAAGTGGATCAGATCTCCTCTACCTCGTCCTGGCTGCTCTCTTCGTCAACAGCCGAATGTGCGACAGTCTTGTGATAGCTGTCATCGGAAAGCTCCGCCGCTTGCTCTGTATTCATGATGCCGAATGGCGTGAGATTTCCGTCCGAGTCAGATACGGACACCTCGATTAGCGTTTTTTTCGTCAACGTCATTTCCTCAGCAATTTCCTGGAGCGGCCACAGACCGATCAATCAAAAAGTCAGCAACCTGTGCAGAAAATGCGCTCGACGAATCATTGTTCCATGATGTGGTACCGCAAAGAGACGATTTCTGAGCTAAAGCCTGCTGTGTGTCTGGGATACATCGGCGAACAGAACGAGGCCCATGATGACCTCGCCGATTTGCGCGAATTAGCCGTGGAATTGCGTTGCAGTCGACTTCGCAGTTGTCGCACTGAGCCTAGAGTGCTGGCTCGAAAAGATCGACAATTTCGGGCGTCCCTGCAACATATGCAAGCCTGTCTTCCAAGCCTGTCGCATTCCAGTCGATTGAACATTTACCGCCCATTCGATCAACAATTGCCAGTCCTGCCATCACGTCCCAGCTGCGTGCGCCAAAGCCAAGAACTGCATCGATTTGACCCGTGGCCATCATCATGAAGGCGACTGTTGTGGAGCCGCAGTTGCGGTAGGAAAACTTCAGATCCTCGAGGATAAAGCGCAGTGCCTCAACTTCCGAAGCGACGGGGGTGTCGGTGCTAAAGCCAAGCGATACCACCC
Source organism: Agrobacterium sp. AGB01 (assembly GCF_014851585.1). Taxonomy (GTDB): domain Bacteria; phylum Pseudomonadota; class Alphaproteobacteria; order Rhizobiales; family Rhizobiaceae; genus Agrobacterium. The sequence goes on along the minus strand of NZ_JACVAB010000005.1, from coordinate 372,519 downwards.
CTCTTGAACGATCAAGAACCGCCAGTTGGTCCAATCGCTTTCCGTTGAAGACAACGTCAGCACCTACCCCCCCCGAAATGGTCTCCTGCCGTGCGGGGGCGTGGATCACGCCGTAAATGGGTTTTCCGTTTTCAAAAAGGCCAATTGAAACAGCCCATTGATCCATTTTTCGTACGAAATTGAATGTGCCGTCTATCGGGTCGATCACCCACTGCCGTGCCGCCGCGGGATTGATCACAGATCCTTCCTCGCCAACTATTCCGTCGTCCGGATAGCGTTTCAGCAGTTCTGCAACGAGGAAGCTCTCCACATCCTTGTCGGCGCGGCTATGCTACCCACCTGTTTACGGACATGCCGACTGCGGCAGGTATTTTGCGCTTGAACCAGTAGGAAACGCTGATCCCGGCCGTTGCGGCCACCGTCAAATGTCTATGTGTCTGCAAAGCGGGAACAACATCTGCCCTCGATGGTTCGGCTCAATAACCAACAGCCGACGGTTTCACCGAGGAGATGCCACATGCCACTGAAAGCTCTTGCCCTGAACGGAACTCTGAAACCATCCTCGACGAAAGACAAATCCTCCACGGAAAAGATGCTGCAGCTTATCGCTGACGAATTCTCCGCCCATGATGCGCAAACAGAAATCCTGCGCCTGGCCGATTACGACATCAAACCGGGCGTCACATCAGACGAAGGCGACGGCGATGCATGGCCGGAAATTCGTGGGAAGATTCTTGCCGCCGATATACTCGTTGTCGGAACTCCAATCTGGCTTGGACAACCATCCAGCGTCTGCAAACGCGCACTTGAACGCATGGATGCCTTTCTCGAGGAAACCGACGAAAACGGAAGAATGGTGTCCTACGGAAAGGTCGCTGCGGTTGCGGTCGTGGGGAACGAGGACGGAGCCCACCATGTATCTGCCGAGTTATTCCAGGCCATGAACGACGTCGGTTTTACACTTGCCGCCAACGCAGTGTCATATTGGGTGGGTGAAGCCATGGGCAATAAGAACTTCGTGGATTTCAAAAAGCCGCCTGAAACGGTAACAACCATGGTTTCCATGTTGGCGCGCAACACGGTTCACCTCGCCACGCTGCTCAAGAACAAACAATATCCTGGAGAAAGCGCGAATTGAGGCACATTGTGAGCGAGTAAAGACGGCGACAACGTATCGCTATTTTGACTGGTATCGTTGGGTGCGATTCAAGGCCTTGCACTCCGTTTAATGCTTCCCATCTGAGCGGTATTACAGAAGGGAGCATCGTCATGAAACAGTCCAAAGCCGATACTCTGTCGGAATGCAAGATCGAAATCCTGCCACCTGACCGCAGATGCGCACCGGGTCCCAAAACCGTCACCTGCCCTTGCTGCCAAAAAGCGCGGCCCGCCTCGACCATGGACGCCGATGGCTGCGGTATTTGCGACGAATGTCTCGCACCATGATAAATGATGCAGTTAATGAGCCAAAATCTCGACAACGTCTCCTTTTTGGAACTCCAGGGCGTTCGCGGCGTTTGTGATGAGAGTATTTAAAGAAAGGTATTTCATGACGCCGAACGCCCCTGACGACCCAATCTTGCGCAAAACGGAACCGAACGACAGCAAACCGGAAAAGCGGCGGGCTGGTAAATTCGTTATGGCGGCAATCATCATTGTCTGCGTGGTGGTCGTCATAATTTACGCAGCTCTCATCGGCTTCAGTGTTTCGGGGGCTTAGGTGTCTAAATCGACCGATTGCCACGACCCATCGCTGACAGCTTCGCACCGCGAGCTTCCAATTGAGCCCCTGCAATGCGGGGGCTTATCCTTATGATCGAATGGCTAAACTCGCTAGGCGTTCAAATCAATATCGTCCCACACCTGGTGGCACTCCTTTTCGCCTACCTCCTCGCATTGCCGATTGGGTGGGACCGGGAACGCAACGAACGGAGTGCAGGCCTTAGAACGTTTCCGCTGGTGGCAATTGCTGCCTGTGGCTTTATCCAGGCAGCCGAAACAGTGACAGCCGACAATCCCGAGGCCACAGCACGCATTGTTGAAGGCCTTATCAATGGCGTTGGCTTCATTGGTGGTGGCGCCATCCTTGTGGGCAAGGCAAGTACCCGTGGAACCGCGACAGCCGCCAGTCTTTGGGCAACCGGGGCAGTGGGCGCCGCTGTAGGCTTAGGGGCTTACGACACTGCAATCGTATTATCGATCATGACATTTGCAACCTTGCGGCTCTTGTCCGGCTTCAAGTCGGAAACCAATGACAAGGAACCACCTGCCGGTGATAGCACTGGCGAAAAGGTGGTTTCCTCCGTCAAGAGCGGTGCCGAGACATAGGCAGTAACTCGCCGTTATTGTGTGGTTATCGGTCTCGCAAATAGAGATAACCATAGGTTACGCCGACGATCGCACCCCCGAGGATGTTTCCAAGTGTCGCGGCTGCGATGTTGCTGGCGATTGCCGACATCGCAATGCCGGACAACTCATCTGAGCCGAGCTGAACAATATACCCGTACGGCAGCAAAAACATGTTTGCAACCGAGTGCTCGAACCCACCTGCCACGAAGGCAGCAACAGGCAAAAGCAAACCCAGCAGCCTTTGCGAAACAGTATGTCCGGCAAGTGCCAGCCATACACCCAGACACACAAGGAAATTGGCAATTACGCCGCTGAAAAACACCGCGGTAAATGCCTTGTCACTCTTGGTGACGGCAAGTTCCACTGCAGCACCGGCCACGGCATCATCGCCGCCAAGATGAAAGCCGGACAGAAACACTATCCCTGCCAGTAACAGAGAACCGGCAAAATTCGCCAGGTAGGCCACGCTTAGAACACGTATAACGGGCCAGAAGGCCAGTTTGCCAAAGGCAACTGACCCAAAGAACAGAGTATTGCCGGTGAAAAGCTCCGCTCCCGCGATTACGACCGCCACTAGGCCAAGCGCAAAAACCAGTCCGGAAAGCAACTGGGCAACACCAAACGGCATGGCGTCAGCACCCGATAAGACCGTGATCGCGAAAACGCCCCCCAGACCAATGAACACGCCCGCAAGGGTGCCGAGGATTGCTACCGTCTTCAGCGGTTGAGAGGCTTTGTCCTCAAGCGTTTCAAAATTCGACGCTGTCAGTTGTGCAGGTGTCGGGAATGTACTCATACCGGCGCCACGCGCACCGGGACCGATTTGGCGGCGGGTGTTTTACTCTCTTCAGCAAATTGCCACAGAGGGATCAGATTATTGCATTCGGGGTAATAGGCTGCGCAGCTGCCCGGAGGAATATCGTAATCGATAACCTGCAGAACGATATCCCGGATGATGCCGTCATCAACGGCAGTGGACACTTTCGCAAATCCGTCCTTTTGAATGCCTGCGCGAACTCGATCATCGGCGTTCATCATGATGATTGATCGGGACTTGTGAATGCCCCTCAGACGGTCATCATAGCCATAGACCGTGGTGTTGAACTGGTCATTCGATCGAAGGGTTATCAGCCGGAAGATGTCACTGTCGTCAATGCTTGCGAAACTCGAAGAGAGCGCCTTCGGCAGCAGGAAGTTCGCCTTGCCGGTTTCCGTCTCCCACTCGCGGGTACGCGCTGCCACAGGTCTGGGAAATCCTCCTGGAATGTCCAGTCGGTTGTTGAATTCACGAAACTGCTCTGGGAAGGTCGCTTCAATCGCATCTCGAACCAGGGCGTAATTACCAACCCATTCGTCCCACGGCACCGCCGGGTTTGGTGGCAGTGCATGTTTGGCGATCTCTGCAACAATGGCCGGTTCCGACAGAAGCGTATCGCTCGCTGGCTGGTATTTGCCGCGGGATGCGTGAATACATGTCGTCGAATCCTCCATCGACACGATCTGTGGTCCCGATGCCTGCTTGTCGATCTCGGAGCGCACAAGGGTGGGCAGGATATAGGTCGTCGCGGCGGTGATCAGGTGGCTGCGATTGAGCTTGGTGGCAATCTGCACGGAGAGATCGAGGTCACGCCATTTTTCTTCCATCAGGTCGCGCTCAGGAATGGCACGCACGAAGTTGCCGCCGAGACTGATGAATGCCTTGATGTGCCCTTTGACGATACTTTCACACGCCTCGACAGTGTTGAGGCCGTCATTGCGTGGTGGCTCAAAGCCATACTGCTCTGCAAGCCGGTCCAGCGGCACCAATTCGGTTTTTTCCGCAATGCCGACTGTTCGCTGGCCCTGGACATTCGAGTGCCCGCGGACAGGACAGATGCCGGCGCCCGGTCGACCGATATTGCCGCGCATCAACAGCAGATTGATCAACATCTGCACATTGCTGACACCGTAACGATGCTGTGTCAGCCCCATGCCGTAGATGGCAATGACGGATTTCGCATTCGCGTAGGTACGTGCAGCGGCCTCGATCGACGCCCGGCTCAAGCCGCTGACGTGGAGAATATCCGTCCAGCTCGTGGTGCGGACCATTGTCTCGAAATCAGAAAAACCGTGTGTATGCTCTTGAATGAACGTTTGGTCGATGACCCTTTCGCGGCCATGTAGCTGTGCCTCATCATCCCATTCCAACAGGAACTTGGCCATTCCCATCATGACCGCGATATCGCCACCGGCATTGACCTGATAATATTGCGTGGCAATTTCGGTAGGCTTGTTGGTGATCATCTGGCCGGGTCGTTGTGGATTGACGAACTCTTGCCAGCCGCGTTCTTTCAGCGGATTGAAAACGATCACTGGAGAGCCGCGCTCCCGCACCTCCTGCAAACTGTGAAGCAAGCGAGGCGCATTTATTCCGACATTTTGACCGAAGGAAAGGATGCAGTCCGTATGAGCGTAATCCTCCAGCAGAATGGTGCCGACAGGCGTGCCGATACTCTGGGGAAGTGCAACCGAGGTTGTCTCATGACACATGTTGGAACTGTCGGGCAGATTGTTGTTGCCATAAAGTCTGGCCAACAGCTGATACATGTAAGATGTCTCGAGAGATGCCCGCCCCGAGGCATAAAATACGACGCTCTGCGGATCGTAGCTTTTCAGCTTTTGACCAATATCGGAAAAGGCCTCCGCCCAACTCACTTCGACATATTTGTCACTTGAGGGATCGAAGCGTAACGGGTGCGTCAGGCGCCCCTGGTTTTCCAGTTCGTAATCAGACCAGCCAAGCAATTCAGTAACGGTATGACGCGAAAAGAAATCGGGTGTTGTTCGTTTCGCCGTTAAATCCCAGAAGGTTGCTTTGGCACCGTTTTCGCAGAATTCCGCCAGATGTGGCTTGCCAGGCTTTGCCCACGCACAGCTAGTGCACATGTAGCCGCCGGTCTTGTTATGATCCTTCAACAGTCCTGGCAAAGTTTTCACGGCCCGTTGCTGCACCGCGTTTTTTGCCAGCGACTTGACGGAGCCCCATCCTCCCGTTGGCATAGTGTATTTGGCATATTTGACTTTGTCTTTCACTGGTACAACCTTTCGCAACTGGCGGGGAGAGCGCCATTCTGACAACCTGCTGGGCTCGATTTGGGCAGCCGCGCTATTGGGCGTTGGCCAGCTTTTGAAATGCATCCTTCACTTCGAAGAAGCGCTTTTCGGGCACCATCACCCTGACAATGGTCGAGCCTTGTTTGAGTTTACGGACCACATCTTCGGGTTCTTCGAAGCCACTGCTCATCAGAAACCCAAGTGCCCCCCCTGCGGTTCCCCCGGTCGCAGCACCCGCCATACCTCCTGTGATCGCAGTCACCAGCCAACCGGATGCAACGAGGGGGCCAGCACCAGGTATGGCGACCAGCCCAAGGCCCGTGAGAGCACCGCCAACCGTACCCAGAACACCTCCAATCCCAGCGCCGGCTGTTGCGCCCTGCTTGGCGTCCGGATGCGGGGCCAGATCGGCAGTTGGGTCATAAGCGATGATTGAAATTTCGGCGGGATTGATGCCGATATCCTCAAGGTATTTCACCGCGCGGCGGGCACCGTTGAGATGTTGAAACAAACCTGTGACATCTGGCATACGAAACTCCTTAAGCACAATCCAAGGTTAGGTAACGGGCAAAACTCCTGCATTGTTCCGATGAAATGCCTATTTCAGGTTGTCTCTCACATTTTCGCGACAAATCTTGGAACCGTTGGGAGCCGGACGCGTTGCGATAACTGAACGGATCTCCGAAATCGGACCAAAGGGGGCACAAAAATTTGTCGCGCGTGTTTGAGCCCTACTGCGGCGCTGCTCCCATGCCTGCTAACCTGTCCTCTTCGTGGAATTTTGATCCCGCCCTGATCATCATCTTGGCTGCGGGGCTAATTGCGTTGTATTACGCGCAACCGCGCGCGCAACGCGGATTGACGACAGCACTTGGCATGGTTGTGTTTGCCGCCTTCATCTCTCCGCTTTGTGCCCTCTCAAGCGCCTTGTTTTCAGCCCGCGCGGTACATCATATTCTTGTTGGAGCAGTCGCCGCACCGATGATTGCGATGATACTGCCCCTTAGGCTCACCTCTCGTGTTAAAGTACCGGTTGAGCTGGTATTTGTGCTGCACACCGCAATTTACTGGTTGTGGCACTTTCCCGTCGCCTACGACTTTGCGCTGTCTGGCTCATGGCAATACTGGCTGATGCAAAGCGGGCTAATTCTCGCATCTGTCTGGCTTTGGACTGTCATGCTGTCACAGCGCACATCTGTTTTTGCAGCGATCGGTCTGTCAGTCGGCACGATGGTCCAGATGGGATTTCTGGCCGCAGTCATAACCTTCGCGCCTTATCCGATTTTTGAAGCGCACTTTTTGACGACCGAAGCATTTGGTCTCAATCCACTTCAGGATCAGCAACTTGCCGGCCTTTTAATGTGGACCGTTGGTATTTTGCCTTATGCCGTCACTGCGATCTGGATGGTAAGTTCACGGTTGATGGCCCCCGTTGAGCGACGGGGCGGCAACTGATGGTGACGCTCGTTAAATTTATTCATCTGGCTGCAATATCGATCTGGGCCGCCGGCATCGTCAGTTTACCGGGTCTTTATGTTCAAAGAGCCCATATCCGCAAAGATGATGAACTGTACCGTCTGCAGAAGATCGTCCGGTTTTCCTATGTCAGGATTTTGTCTCCCGCAGCCTTCGTCGCCATCGCCACAGGCACAGGCCTGACGTTCCTGCAACATCCCTATAGTGGCTGGTTCTCTGTGAAGCTGGTACTCGTCGGGATGCTGATTGTCATACATGTCCTGACGGGCCTCGTGATTATCCGCCTGTTTGGAAAGGGAGAGGTATATCCCGTCTGGAGATTTATCATTGCCACCATGCTGAGCTGCCTGGTGGCTGGCGGCATCATTTTTGTGGTGTTGGCACGGCCAGATATCAACTTGACCCTTCCACCTGGCGTTTTTGAACCTGGTGGGCTGAAAAAACTCGTGTCGGAAGTCAGTCCTTGGGAGATACCATGAGGCCGATACCGTGATCAAATATCAGCTTACCGCCGTGCCAGCCTGCCAGTCCTGTGAGCATTGTCGCCAGCACCGACAGACCCAAGCCATGTGGCAAGACAGCAATCACATCCGTGACACGCCCTCCCCAGTTCGCTCCCGCGACGGCGATGAGGCCCATGGCTGCGATGCCATGCGCCCAGCTTGCAACCCGTGCCCTTATGCCGGCTACCAGCAAAAGCTCGGCGGTACCGATCAAACCAGCGGCAACACCACTAAAGAAAGCACCACCCGCCGCCCACAGCCCGGCTCTTTGCCAAAAGGTGTCAGCCGTCCACCAGAACATGATATCGGCAGCAAGGGTGGCGATGACCAAAGCAATTGGAAAATGAACCGTCATGGCATGAAGTGGATGACCGGCGACGGCCACTGCAGAACTGGTCGTTTTCTCTTCGAGTTTGGAAATGACCGGGTTCGGACCTTCAGTATCTGGCATATCTTCTCTCCTGTGTTCAGACCAACACGCGAAGCACTGATCAGGTTCCAGCATCTCTTGGTTGCAGGCCTCGCCACATCCCTGTTATCCAGCTGCCGCAGTGATCTGTCGACACTCGACCCTGCTGGACCTTCCGCAAGCATGGTCGCCGATCTTTGGTGGGTCATGTTCGGTGGGGCCGCAGTTATTTTTGTACTGGTCATGGCTCTGTTCGCGATGGTGATGTTGCGCACAGACAAGGTACGCCACATCAGCGCAAAACACTGGATTGGAATTGGCGGCATCGGCATGCCTGTTCCGGTCCTTATCGCGCTTCTGATCTTTGCATTTTTTCAGGGCGAAACGCTTTTTGGGACTAACGCGCCGAAACCCGACGTCACGATAACGGCGACATCGCGCATGTGGAGTTGGGAGTTTACCTACACCATCGATGGAGACCAGGTGCACAGCCGTGACGTTCTTCATATGCCGGTAGGACAAACAGTCCAGATCGACACGACAAGCATCGACGTCATCCATAGTTTCTGGGTGCCAAGGCTGGGCGGCAAGATCGATTCCATACCTGGACAGGTCAACAGCATCGTCCTGAAGGCAGATGTCGAGGGTACGTTTGGCGGTATCTGCTCAGAATATTGCGGAATAGGCCACGACCAGATGAGCTTCCGCGTCAACACGCACAGCCCGAATGATTTTGAAGAATTGCTGAGGAATTTGCGCCAGTGATGGATCGAACAGAAACCCGACGAACATCATCTTTGGCACTGCACCGCCAGCTGGAACATATCTGGGAAACGGGAACGGGTCTGCGCCGCCTTTCAGCGGTCAATCACAATGTCATAGGCAAACGGTTCATGGTAACGGCCCTGGCTTTTTTCGCCATTGGTGGCTTTCTCGGCATGCTCATCCGCACACAGCTTGCAACCTCTGCAAGCGCCTTCATGGACGCTGGCCAGTATGCCCAAGTGTTCACCATGCACGGCACCATCATGATGTTTCTGTTTGCCATACCATTCTTCGAGGGTCTGGCGATCTATCTTTTGCCCAAGATGCTTGGCGCGCGTGACCTCGCATTTCCCCGCCTGTCAGCATACGGCTACTGGTGTTACCTGTTTGGCGGCTCGATGCTTGTTCTTGCCCTGCTGGGTGGTGTGGCGCCATCGGGCGGTTGGTTCATGTACACACCGCTATCGTCGTCAAAGTTTAGTCCTGGCATCAATGCCGACATATGGCTACTGGGCATCACCTTCGTTGAAATCTCGGCAATCAGCGCCGCTATCGAAATCGTCGTGACCATCCTGCGCATGCGCGCGCCTGGCATGTCGCTGGTTCGAATGCCAATTTTCGCATGGTATATGCTGGTCGTTGGCGGCATGATGCTGGTTGGTTTTCCGCCACTTATTCTGGGCTCAATCCTGCTTGAGGCAGAGCGGGCATTTGATCTGCCATTTTTCGATCCAGACAGGGGTGGTGACCCCTTGTTATGGCAGCATCTGTTCTGGCTGTTCGGGCACCCCGAGGTCTATATCATATTCCTTCCGGCAGCCGGCGCACTGTCAACGATTATACCGGTTCTGGCCCGCACGACATTAACGGGCTACCACCTGATTGTTGCGTCTCTGATCGCCATGGCATTTCTTTCGTTCGGCCTGTGGGTACATCATATGTACACGGTGGGCATTCCGCACGTTGCCCTCTCGTTTTTTTCTGCCGCCAGCGCTTTGGTTACCATACCAACGGCCATTCAGATTTTCAGCTGGCTGGCGACACTTGCCCAGGGGCGCCCTCAACTCAACGTCCCGATGCTTCACGTCTTTGGGTTCTTTTTCGTCTTTATCATCGGCGGCTTGACCGGCGTCATGCTGGCAATGGTGCCGTTCGATCAACAGGCCCATGATACCCACTTTGTCGTGGCTCACCTGCATTATGTACTGGTTGGCGGTTTCCTGTTTCCCATGCTTGCAGGCCTCTATTACTGGCTGCCCCACATGAGTGGTCGCCAACCCGTTCAGCACCTCTCTCGTGCGGCATTCTGGATGATATTTTCAGGTTTCAACCTGACATTTTTCATGATGCATCTGACCGGTCTGCTTGGCATGCCGCGCAGGATTTCTACCTATCCCGACGCGTCACCATGGGAGTGGCTGAACCTGTTGTCATCCTTTGGCAGTTTCGTCATGGCGATGGGCTTTGTTCTCGCCGCCCTGGATATCGTGCTGATCTTCCTCTACGGCAAACCCTTCAGGAGAAACCCCTGGAAGGCCGGAACACTTGAATGGGCAATGCCTACGCCGCCAGCGTCCTACAGTTTTGCATCGATCCCGCATGTTTCAAAGAGAGCGGACGATTTGCCAATCGATCAATTGGGAGCAGAGTTGGCAGCGGGAAAGGGCTACCTCGGTTTCGCACGAAACGGCTGGATGGAATCCATCGGCGTGGATGCGGTATCCGGAGAGGCCAATCAGATCATCATCTTGCCCAGACCGACCTACCTGCCGCTACTGACAGCTATTGCGACTGGCGGATTTTTCGTATGTCTCCTGTTCAAATTATACGGCCTCGCGGTCGTGTTTCTGCTCGCCACGCTCGGCATCTTTCTGCTGTGGACAAGAAATGGCGATGCGCGCCAGGATCGCGGCCCTGTGTCTGCGTCACCTGAAAGCACGCTTCCCTTGAACTTCGAGAGCCGGGATGCGCCCAGCATACTTGCAATGCGCCTGACACTGGTCGCTAACTCCACCTTATTTTCGTCCCTGCTGTTTGGCGGTCTTTTCCTCTGGGTTTCCGCAGCACCGGCGACAAGCGCGATCGCGTCCGAAAACAACATTATCTGGATCACGGCCACCGCCATGGCCGCGAGCCTATCCGGAATACTGGCCGGATATCGCAAAACATGGAATTACGCGTTTCTGGCAGTCGCTTTTGTCGGTTATCTGATCGCTTCGGCCCTGACGTTGAATGAGTTGCTTCAACAGACATTGGCAACCTCGCACGCGCTTGAGGCGGTGAAGTTCGCCGTTTTCACCTATTTGACAATTCATCTCATGCTGGGGGCGGTGTTTTCCGCCTTTTGCGGCTTCAGACTGTATCGCGGCTACATTTCGTCAGTCCGCCAAAATGACCTGCTGATTGCACGCCTGTGGCACGGTTACTGTCTGGCAGTCACTATCGTTGCAGCCATCTACCCCTTCATTTTCACGGTCGCGCTGAAGGGGAGCTGACGATGACGCGTTATCGAATCATGATGATTTTGATCGGACCTCTCCTGCTTTGGGCCATGTTCTTCAGCCTGTTTTATGCAGTGCAATCCGTTGGCTGCCGGGCCGGTTGGGATCTCGTCCTGTGGGGAGACATCAGCCAGTTGCGCGTCCTCATCGTCGCCGTGCTGGGTTTGGCCTTGATCGTGTCGGCCTATGCCTATTTCGCGGTGATCAAAAGCGAAGCGGCAAGCGGCGGCATCAACCGTATAGGACGGTATTGCGCCATCGCCGGAATGGCATCGACCATACTGGTGTTCCCGGGGATATTCTGGCTGCAACTGTGCTGATAGATGGCGGCCGGGTGGCGCAGAAGACCATGAACATGCTTTAGACGGGAGCCGTCAAAGCCGGTTACGATAATGCCCTCGGCGGTATGGTGTCACCGAGGGCATACTCAACAATGGCTTTTGCGACTAGGCAGCATTGACCCGATCAGCGACAATTTTCCAATTGATCAGATTGGTCAGCACAGCTTTGATGTGTTCTGGTTTTCGATTTTCATAATCAACGTAATAGGCGTGCTCCCAGATATCGATGCCGAGATAGGCCGGGCGTCCGACTGCCACGGGATTGTTGCCGTCTTCATATCCGACAAGTGCCAGTTTGTTGCCATCGTCTCGTGTCAACCACACCCAGCCGGTGCCAAATACCTCGTCGGAGGCCGCCACGGCCTTGTCGATAAAAGCTTCATAATCGCCGAACGTCGAGGTCAGCTCTTCTGCAAGTTTACCGTCGGGCCTGTTGGGGCCACCCGGTGTGAACTGCTGCCAATATACCACGTGGTTCCAAGCCTGTGCAGCGTTGTTGAAAATCTTAGTGTCCTTGTTCTTGGCGGAAGCAACGACGATGCCTTCGAGGTCCATATCCGCGTAGGGCGTGCCTTTCACCAAGGGGTCCAGCTTGTCAAAATATCCCTTGTGATGTTTTCCGTAATGCAGGGCGACGGTTTTGGCCGAGATATGCGGCGCAAGCGCATCCTCCTTGAACGGAAGGGCAGGAAGCTCAAACGGTGCCGCGGCAGAAGCCACATGTGGACTGCTCAAGATGCCCGCAGCCGCAGCTGCACTTGTGACGACCATTAGGTCGCGTCTCGTCATATGCATGGATCTGTCTCCTGTTCCGGTTCTAGAAGTAGGGCTAACCATTCTGCGGATCAAAAGTTCGCCATTTCTTTTTGTCTCACCGAAAAATCTGACAGACCGGGCACGATCGCAAGTTCTGCGATGGCTGTATATTCCGATACGCGACTTTAGACCGCGTTTAAGCTGCTTTGCAGCCCATCCAATCTTCCAGGTTTAAATGGGCTGCAGGACTTCGCTAGTTACTTGCGGCAGGTAACGCGTAGGCTATGAAATAGTCCCCTATCGGTGTTTCCATGAAATCGTGACCACCCGCGTTGATAACCACTATTTGTCGGCCTTTGGCTTCATAGATCATCGGCGTTGCCTGGCCACCAGCCGGGAGCTTTTCCTGCCAAACCTCTTTACCCGTGCGGATATCCACGGCACGCAGTATGTCATCCGTCGCGGCAGCGATGAAAAACAATCCTGATGCAGTGACAACCCCACCCCCATTATTTGGTGTTCCGATATCCACTGGCAACATCGAAGGGATACCAAATGGCCCATTTTTGCGAGCGGAACCGAATGGACGATCCCACAGAACTTTTCGGGTATTGAGGTCGATCGCTGTCAAACCGCCATAGGGGGGCTGTTTGCAAAGAAGACCTGTCAACGGCACCCGCCAACCTGCATTCACACGAATTCCATAGGGCGTAAGGGCTTGCGGATTGATGCTGCCGTGCGAACCGGAGCCGGCGTCAGGATTGTAGTTGGGATCGGTAATCGGCAACACACCCATGGCATCAACTTCCTCTCGCGGAACCAGCTGATTGTAATTGGGCATATTGTTGTAATTGGCGATCATAATGTTGTTGACCGGATCCACGGCTACGCCGCCCCAATCCGAGCCGCCGTTGTAACCGGGAAACTGTATCCAGGGCCTGTCGACCGTCGGCGGGGTGTAGACGCCATCATAGGCAGCCTGGCGGAACTGTATCCGGCACCAAAGCTGATCAAGTGGTGTTGCACCCCACATATCGGCTTCAGTCAGCTGTGGTTTGAGCAGGTTCGGAAAATCGGTGACAAACGGCTGGGTGGGCGACAAACGCTCCGGCTCCACACCACCGGTCGGTGCAGCTCGCTCCTCGATATTAACGAGAGGTTCACCAGTCGCCCGATTGAGAATGTAGAACTGTGCCTGTTTCGACGGCATTATGATGGCCGGTACCGGTCCATTCGGTGTAGGGAAATCGACCAGACTTCCCTGCCCACCCAAGTCATAGTCCCATACGTCGTAGTGCACGGTCTGATAATGCCATGCGACCTGCCCTGTCTCGACGTTCAAGGCAACGATGGCAGTCGAGTAGGTGTTTTCTTCGTCGGAGCGATCACCACCCCAATAGTCGACAGCTGAGTTACCCATGGGAAGGTAAACCAGTCCCAATTGGTCATCGCCAGAGGCTATGGTCCACACGTTGGGTGTTCCCGGCGTGTAGATTTCGCCCTCTGGCGGAGCTCCGGTCTGCCCGGGCTTTCCCATATCCCAGGCCCATGCAAGTTCGCCCGTCACTGCATTGTAGCCACGGATAACGCCTGAGGGGGCTTCCCGTGTTTGTCCGTCACTGACCTGGCTGCCGACAACCAAGATGTTTCGAACTAGGGTTGGTGGTGATGTGGGCGAATAAAAGCCTGGCGCAGAGTCGCCGATGCCATCCATCAGGTTGACGATGCCCTCCTTACCAAAGCCGGAGCAAAGTTGACCGGTTTCCGTGTCGAGGGAAATCAAGCGCGCATCAAGGGTTTGAACAACTACACGAGCAGCACACATTTCGTCTGTTTCAGCTGCCGGGTTCTTGTAATACGCAAGACCACGGCAAGTGGCGTTGTATCCAATTGCGTCCGTGGACACTTCGGGATCGTAGGTCCAGAACTCTGTTCCCGTTGCAGCATCAAGTGCTGTTACCTTGTTCAGCGCTGAACATACGAACAACCGACTACCAACTTTTACCGGCGTGTTCTGATTACCGAAAGCTTCATTTCCCTCGGGCAGGTCGCCGGTTCGGAACTCCCATATTTTCTCAAGCTTTCCAACATTGTCAGGTGTTATCTGATCAAGGGGGGAATAGCGCTTTGCTTCATGCGTCCCGCCATAGGCGGGCCAGTCAGATCCGGTTTCCAACACTTCATAGCTTGCCTGTGTGGCGGATGGCTGAACAGCGGAAGAAGGTGGTTGAACACCTTGCGCGTCGCTTGGTTCAGAGTTGTCGGGCTGCGGCTGTGAGGGGGAGACATCTTGCGCAAGTGACGGAGGAGCGCCGACGTCCCTCAGGACTATTGCACCTCCCAGAAGGAAAAAACCGATGCCTATCGAAGTCAATGCGGTTCGCAGCCTGGTTGGGCCCCGTAACATCGGAAATGCAGACACGACAAGAAGAAGAACAACAGTCGGCGCAACGAGCCTCGGAACTTGTGCCCACCCGTTAAAACCGGCTTCCCACAAAGCCCAAATGACCGTCGCAGCAAATGTGACGAGATAGACCCAAAATGCCGCTTTGTCCCGGCGTATCAAGAAATAGGCGGTCGCCAGCAATCCCAGTCCAGCCGGCACGTAATACCAGGAGCCGCCGAGTGTTATAAGCCATATGCCACCCGCAAATATCGGTACACCGAAAAGTATCAGGACAATTGCTACGGCGACTGGCCACCAAGATCCATTACGCACGTCTCGAACCGTTCCTGTCACTTCCGACATCATCCACCTCCAGTTGTATCTTTTTGCGAACGTCGCAGGACCGACATTGTTCCGACTTTTTTTGTTTGACTGGAGGATCATCCTGTTATCGTGGTTGTCAGAGGAGAACTTGGCGAACATTCCGAATAATGTCGCCTAGCGTACCAAGCTCTTGTATTGAAGGGCCGCCGGGAACCAACCACGGCCCCTTCAGTTACCCTACAGAGCGCGAACCGTGTCAACCGGACGCGACAGGGATGGTGAACATCGCGGTTTTTCCGGTTTCTCGCGATGGCCAACGAAACGGCAGACGAGCGCCCCACCTGTCCGGCTTCGCACTCGACCCATCATGGAAGGGTAAGATTACATCACCAAGTTGATACATATCGTGGGGCTTGCATCACGTGTCACACTATCATCTGGATGCAACCCCTTGACAAAGGTTTCGTATGAAATCGTTTCCGTTGGCGGCAGCCGAACAATTTACGACATCTGCCCTCCCCGCAGCATTTGATGCCGGCGATCAAAGTCAAATGTTTCAACACCCATTGCCTCAAGGGGGCGCGAGTTTCTCCAGTTGTTTTCGGAGTTTCCGGGCAGTGATATCTCTGGCAATTCTAGTAAAACCTATTGGTTTGCCCTCGTGATAGAGCTAAAACTCTCCCTTTCGCGCGATCCCTGTGATTTCACCGCTATCAGCTTTGCGAATACAGTACTTCACCTCGGTGGCTGCATCGCCATAACGAGACCTTGATGGGCGGGATACCAAGCTTTCGTCGTTCCTTTATCTGTGCGAGCAAGCGGAAATTCATCTTCGTCAGCGAAATGACGTGTTTTGATTGGCCCCTAGCACCCCCCACAATTTGCCACTCGGGTGGATATGACTGCCTAAGGCATCGATGCCGAGCGGAGCGAGCTTTGCAAGTTCAAACCGTGCATGGCGGGAAAGACTTGCTGAGATAGTTGGATCCGCTCAGTCCAAACCGCCAGGGCACATCTTTGGCCTTTGAAATTCCTATCCGAGGTCCGCATTGCAGCGGCGAGTGCAACACAGGGATCGTCAGCGAAAAAATTGGCAACTCGAGCGACAGGCCATTGAACTTGCCGGTGATGTCCAGTGCCTGGCACAGTCTGCCCGGCCCGGCACACAGCAGTGTGTCATTATGCATTTTCCTGCGCGCATACATCTGGGCCAGTCCGTGCTCGGGTGCAATTGCCCGGATCAGGACGGCACTTGCAGGTAGGCACACGAAATTGAGACACCAATGAAGGCCATAGGAACGATAGACATAAATATCCCCCGGCTTGCCAAACATCACGCTGTTGCCTGGCGTTTTACCCCTGAAGCTGTGGGAGGCCTCGTCATCGGCTGTATAGGCTTCTGTCTCGACGATGACGCCGCCAACCTCGTCGACGGTGAAGGTCGCACCAACAAGGTCTCTCGCGACATCAGCAGCATGTCTGGCAAAAAACTGTTGGTGTGACATCGACCTTAACCTCGCCCGGTTTGCCTCAAGCAAGCATGTGATCCCCTACATATTTCATGCCTCAGTCTGATCGCAACAAAACAACACTGCGATCGGACACCACATACTCATTGGCGTCTAGCTGCTGCTCCTTGACATCTGGATCGGTCGTGGTCAGCACCGCCGTCCATTTCCCGTTCGCTTGAGGAAGAACGAAGGGTACAGCGGCATCATGAGGATTGAACAATATCAGAACGTCTTTCCAGCCCTCTTCGTCACTGTCATCTCGCGATAAACGCAGCGCCATGGTCCTGCTTCTCGCATCTGCCCATTGTTCGCCACCACGCTCACTTCCATCGGGATTATACCACGTCACAACTGTTCCGTCGTGCCAGCTGTCGCGCCGGAGGATGGAGTGATTTTGCCGCAGCGAAATGACCTCCCTGGTGAACTCGCGCAAGACATGCGTGCTTTCAGGAAGGTTGTCCCAATGCACCCAGCTCAATTCGTTATCCTGGCAATATCCGTTGTTGTTACCCATCTGGCTGCGGCCGAACTCGTCGCCTGCCAGCAGCATGGGCGTGCCGTGAGAGAAAAGGAGCGTCAGGAGGAAATTGCGCTTCTGTCTTTCGCGTACCGCAATGATATCCTGATTATCGGTGGGGCCCTCCGCGCCGTAGTTGAAGCTGCGGTTATGGTCGTGGCCGTCCTTGTTGTCTTCGCCGTTGGCGTCATTGTGCTTGTCATTATACGAAACGAGGTCGTGCAGCGTAAAGCCATCATGGGCCGTCACGAAATTCACACTGGACCACGGACGCCGGCCGCGCTGGTCATAAATATCGGCTGAACCCAAAAGTCGCGACGCGAATTCCGGGGCAGTGCCATCTTCATTTTTCCAGTATTCGCGCACAGTGTCCCGGTATTTGTCATTCCATTCTGCCCATCCCGGTGGAAAACCACCGACTTGGTAGCCCCCTGGGCCAATATCCCACGGCTCTCCGACCAGTTTCAGGCGAGAAAGCACCGGGTCCTGCCCGACCGCATCGAAAAATCCGCCGCGCTGATCAAAACCCTCCGGTTCACGTCCCAGAACGGTCCCAAGATCGAAGCGGAAACCGTCGACATGCATCTCCTGCGCCCAATAACGCAGCGAGTCCGTAATCAGCTGCAAGACGCGCGGATGCGAGGTGTTTACCGTGTTCCCGGTCCCGGTATCATTGATGTAATACCGCGCTTCATCGGGCATCGTGCGATAATAGGAAAAGTTGTCGATGCCTTTGAATGAAAGCGTCGGCCCAAGCTCGTTACCCTCGGCTGTGTGGTTGTAAACGACATCGAGGATCACCTCGATCCCGCCGTCATGGAAGGCACGTACCATATCACGGAAGCCCGCAAGGCCGCGCGGCCCGTAATAGCGGGGTGCGGCGGCAAAAAATCCAAGCGTGTTATAGCCCCAGAAGTTTTTAAGCCCATTGTCGAGCAGGTGCGCATCATCTGGAAACCAGTGGATGGGCAGCAACTCGACGGAGCTGATGCCAAGACTTTTGAAATAATCCACGATCTGTCGGTGACCGAGGCCCTCGAAAGTGCCTCTCACCTCCTCCGGCAACTCAGAGAAGAGCTGCGTGAACCCTTTGACATGGGTCTCATAAAATATGGTCTTGGACCATGATATTCCGGGCTTGATATCGCCCGCCCAATCATACTCCTTGGGATCGATGATCCGCGCCTTCGGCATAACGGGCGCGCTGTCCGTTTCATCGAATGACAGATCCTTGTCTTCACTGTCGAGACCATAACCAAAATGCGGTTGGCCCCACTCGATGTCGCCAACAATTTCGCGTGCATAGGGGTCAACGAGCAGTTTGTTGGCGTTGAAACGGTGACCCTTTGCGGGCTCGTAGGGGCCATGGACGCGGTATCCATAAAGGGTGCCCGCCTTTAAAGCGGGGACAAAACCGTGCCAGACCTCGTTGGTGTATTCTGGAAGCTCAATGCGTTCGATTTCACTTTTTCCATCCTCACTGAAAAGGCAAAGCTCGACCCGTTCCGCATGGGCGCTGAAAATTGCGAAATTCACGCCGTCATCATTGAGCGTTGCCCCTAAGGATGTGTAGTCTCCCGCCGTTATGCGGGCATTGTTTTTCGGCATCGATCGACCTCGCGTAGATCCAACAAGAAAGAGATGAAGACACGCGAAGCTGATTAGCCTGCGATGAACCGAAAGACAGCCGGTTCACGGTTGGCATAACCACATCAGGCGAAAATGGTTCCCGCGATGCAAACGCGACAGCGGTTCTCACTCCAGGTCTGTCTGAATCCAGCGCGGCGAATGGTGAATGTCGATCGTCTGCAGTCGACCAGGCCCAAGATTGATGAAACGATGCGGTAAGCCTGCGGGTCCCAGAACTGCCTGCCCGGCTTCGGCCTCGATGACCTGATCTCCGACAAAAAAGCGGGCTCGACCGGCGACAATGACGAAGGTTTCATCATAGGGGTGAACGTGGAGGCGCGGACCTTCACCCGGCGTGTCGTTACCATAGGCCAAAACGGTAACCGGTGAGCCCAGCATTTCTCCAGGCAGCGAGCCACGCCATGGACCATCTGTTTCGAGACTGAAAAACGTAGCTTTAGCAGCTGGCCGACCATCTTGTCTGACTGTATCGGGATCAAAGTCCTTACGTGCCATCGCAACCGTCCTCCGCACTGGTTTCCATCCTAAGCGGAATTTCGCCAACAGCGAAGTGAATTGATCATCGCGACCAAAAGCTCAACTATCTCGAAGGTCGAACGTGAGTGGAAGTGGGAGGACGTGTTGGCATCACACCATTCATCAAAGAACGACTGTATCCGACGGAACAGAATGCCTCGCATCCGGTTTGTTGTTCACAACAGGAGGAATGCCCCATGAGTATCAGCTATAACAACGATGCGCCTCGATTGGGAGACGCAGCGACCACGAGCAACCTGACCGCCCTATTCGATAGTCGCGCCGATGCCGACAGTGCCGTAAATCGACTGAAGGCGGCTGGAATTGATGAAGTCCGGCTACTGCCCGGATATGAAGTCAGCGAAGGCGCGGCAACGACGCTCGATCAAAGTGGCTTTTGGGCCAAGCTGGAGGACTGGTTTTTTCCGGACGATGACCGGGCGACTTATGCTGAAGGATTGAAACGAGGCGGTTTCCTTGTTTCAGTCGATGTCGATCGCGAAAGATACAACGCCGCCCATGACATCCTCGATGATGACGGCACGATCGACATCGATGACCGGGCCGATCTCTGGCGGCGTGAGGGCTGGGATACCGACAAGGCAATCTCGGAATTCAGACAAGTGCAAACGGACCCGGTTTCCACTGTCGCTGACGCGGACCGACGTCAACAAGCCGCAGGCGCGACGGATGATATTTTTGCCGGAGATCCATCAGGCAATGCTGGCGTCGGGCGGCTTACGCGGACAGCAGAGCCCCGCTCGGGGCGGGTCCGGTCTTATGATGTCGATATTTCGGAGATCCCAGACGATCTTAGAGACGATATCCTACCGACCGGCCATCAGCTTTCGGTAGACGAAGCTAACGACACGGCTAAGAGGGAGATGCGTCAGTCTCAGGACATTGACGGACTGCGGCAGGATCAAATCCTCAACCGTGATCGATGACAAAATATCGGGCGTTCATCCCGCAAGTGAGCGCCCAACATTGTCTGCTGGTAAACAACCCGAACGAATTTTTGACTGGTGAGGTGAGGATGATTGAGAAAGTCGAGGCCACACGAGGCACAGAGCGATCAACCGCAACACGGGTCGGCGAGAGCATGTCGATCACGTCAGAGCCGGACAACACGTGGTTTGCCAAACGCCAGTCGACAATCAATGAAAATCTGCACAAGCGTTCCGTGCTGGCAGACACTGATGATGATCGCTCACCCGGTGAGGAAAATGACGCCAGTCAGAATTCAGCCGACGGCGACAACTCCAACGACGATAAACTGTTGTCAGGCGAAAGCCCTCGAATTGGAACTGGTAATTGGGATGACGATGTCTCGGATGGTGAGCACGTTGGATATCTGTAACCTCCGCCTTGGATAGGACGCGGGCACACCAACCTTTTGACGAATTTACTCATCATAGACGGATAATATTGCTATCAATGATGTCTCCCGCCAAGTTGGAGAAAAGGGGCGGCAGATATGATTTCGACAAAAGCCATCGCAAAAACGCACATTAAGAGTGCTCTTTCTTGCCGACCTCGTGGTCGACCTGTAAAAGGTAGTGAGATGGCGGTGGTTCAGGACATCGTTACCGCAGCCCAGACATTATTTTTCCAGAATGGTTATGAGCGCACAAGCATAGACCAGGTGGCAGCGCTCGCGAAGAGTTCAAAGAGAACTGTGTACTCGAAATTCGCGACCAAGGCTGAATTGTTTGATGCCGTGGTCCGACGCTTCATCGAAGAAAAACAGGCTATTGCAGATCCGTATGTTCTATCTGGAACGACGCTACGAGAACGGCTGATGAACATGGCTGAAAAATCGGTTGAAGGCTTTTTGCAGGAGGATGTAAGGGCACTGTACTTTCTCGTGCATCGGGAAGCCGACATGTTTCCAGAGTTGGTCCGGATCGTCGAGGAGGCAGGGCGTAAACCCGCTCAGAGGCGGATCATGATTTTACTCGCCGAAGGTGGAATTGAGGGGGACCACAGCTTCCTCGCTGAGCAGTTTTCATCTCTCCTCTATTGGCCACTGACGCGTCGCGTCATTGCAGGCGACACAGACGTCACCGATGAGGTGCTCGCCAGTGCCCGATCATCTGTAGAATTTTTCTTACGAGGCTGCGGCTATAGCGACCCTTAAGAACCCCGGCCCTTACAGACCGAGGTCATAATCACGACTACTGGTAATCAACGTAATCAATAATAGGGCGACTGGCACGTTGCACGGACGCCAACTCGCGGTACGTATGTGTTATCGTAGGCGCGATATGTGCGGTAGCGCGCAGAGCACCACTGATAATGACGTGGGTTTACACCAGAAGCTGATGGCCGCGAGTTACTGATTGCACCACCGATCACCGCACCTGCTCCGAACGCGGCCAGCGGATACCACCAGCCATCGGAATGACGACGATAGCCGTGGCGATACTCGCGGTGTCCGCGGTGACCACCATACCAGCCTCTACGATCATGACGATCATGGCGTCGGAAATCTCGGTGGTCTCGCCGAAAATTACGATGGTCGCGACGGTACTGAACAGTCTCCACGTCCTTATGGTCTGAGATTATCGGCTTCATCACAGTCATTGGTACTGCGGATGCGGGAATGACAGACGTCATCACGGTGACAGCGGACAATGCTGCGATCAAAGTCTTCTTGAAAAGCATCTCGTTCTCCTGATTTCCAAGTCCCTAACTATCGATGGATAAATATTGTTCCCGACAATATAAACTCATCAGTACCTTTTTTATGTCACGTTACGGTGAGCACCGTATTTTTGCCGATCCCAACGAGGGGTTCTTTTTTCAAAAATTCGAGATAGATATCAGGCAGTTTCAGTCAGAGGTTTTTTCGTGCTCCGTATCGTGGTCCTGTTCTGCGTTCTCTTCCTCAGTGCATGCGCGCGTCCTGGGCCAGCCACCCTCGCCCTCGTGGCACCACTCCCTGATGCGAAGACCGTATCGATCCTCGTGGCTTCAAATCGCGTTCCCGCCAAAGACGACTTCCAGTCTTTTACCTCCGGCAGGTCGGATCGGCTCCGCTATCTGGAAGTGACGGTGTCCATCCCGCCGGGCCACAAGGCGCCGAACATCGAATGGCCTACCGCCAAGCCTGATCCCCGCACATCTTTCGCAGTCGTCTCGCACCGGAATCTTACGAAGACCGAGTTCATCTCGCGTGCGAAAGAACGCGCCAAGGCAACTCCAACCGGAATATTTGTGCACGGCTATAACTACAGCTATCAGGAGGCTCTGTTCCGGCTTGCGCAGATGGCCGCAGATTCTTCCGCCGCAGATGTTCCGATTTTGTTTGACTGGCCGTCGCAGGGATCCGCGACCGGCTACCTCGCCGACAGAGATTCTGCTGCATTTGCGCGAGATTATCTCGCATCCGTACTGACCGATCTTGGCAGAGCCGATGTTCGCAGCATCGTGCTGGCCCACAGCATGGGAGCCTGGCTTGCCGTTGAGGCGGTCAGGCAATTAAGCCTGACAGGACGAAAGGATGGCCTCAGTAAGATCGATCAAATTGTACTGGCGGCGCCAGACATCGATGTCGATCTTTTGAGCAAACAACTTGCCATGACCGGTCGTCTCAAAAACCCGATCGTCATTCTGGCGGCCAAGGACGATCTCGCACTTAATTTGTCACGCAGGCTCGCAGGCTCGGAATTCAACGCCGGTGCTCTTGATGTAAATGACCCACGAACTCGCGCTCTTGCCGTACGGGAAAACCTTCAGATCATTGACATTTCAAGCCTTCCATCTGCCAATGGGAGTAACCATGACCGTTTCGCAGCACTGGCGGCAGCTTACCCGCAATTGCGGAATGAAAGAATTGCCAATCCCGTGGCCGGAACCGGCTCGCTTGTCCTGAATGGAGTGGGCGCGGTTGTCTCTGCTCCGTTCCGGTTGGGCGGCGCGCTACTCAGCCAATGACATCAATCGATTATCGCGGGAGCAATCTTCGCTCTGCTTGGATCTCACAACAAGTATGAACAATTATCGACCTGCGAGGGTGCATTTCGACCTTGTGACGGAACTGCAAACATCTTCCGAGGGTTATGTCTGCTTGCGAAGCAAGCCGGCGGCTGACAATGTGAAAATTCCGGCCGACTTTATCTCAAACGGGGCCATATGAACGTTGAACACGTAATTTTTCAATCAAGCGCCTGGGTCCCGAACAATCCAAACCTCCCGGTTTTACTTTATCGAGCCGCGTTGCAGGAGTTAGACTGGTCGGACTTCGAAACGGCCTTCGCCGCCAACGGCTGGACGGGAATATGGCGAGACGGCGTATTTGATTTCCAGCATTATCATTCTGGCGCTCATGAAGTGCTTGGTGTGGCCAGCGGTGACGCAGAGCTTTTGATTGGTGGTGTTGGTGGTCACGTCTTCCATGTCGTGAAAGGTGACTGTCTCATTCTGCCAGCAGGTACCGGTCATCAGAATTTGGGAGCATCACCCGACTTCGAGATTGTTGGGGCTTATCCGAAGGACCAGTACGCCGATATTCAAACGGCCGCCCCTACGCAGGCAATGCAAACGACAATTTCAACACTGCCAATTCCCGATACAGACCCTGCGTTTGGTTCGAACGGTGGGGTGCTGGAATACTGGCGCTAGAACGACAGAATCTGGTCGCAGAGAACGGGCCTGTCATGAGCTTCGCCACAACCAGCGAGCCCTTCTTGTCGTACTTTATCGCTTAACAGGAACCACAGCGTTAGCGCGAGCATTATAAGTGGGAAATATTGCAAAGGAGCGTATTGAATGGCACTTGTTACCTATCACGTCGACGAGCATGACGGCGGTTATGCATACCGGTATGGCGATGTCTGGTCTGAAACATTTCCAACTCACGATAATGCGCTGGCCGCTGCCAGATCTGCGGCCGAGCGACAGCAGCTTGAAGGCAGCGATGCAGAAATTTCATTCCAGCTCGCCGACGGTAGCTGGAGGACCGAACATGCATCGGGTGGCGACCGGCCAGACACAGAGATCGTTGACGACACTAAGGCGAGCAGCGAATGAAAGCCGTCAGGTTCTTACAGTAGCCCTTCAAAAATGGAGCGACTGACAGGGCTGCTACATACGTAGCAGTCCGCCAGCCGAGACGATAGCTTGAGCAGTGTCTACGTCACACCTTGCAGCGGCTCCGATATCGACCAGACTGGTATCCAAACCACTCCTTTTGATCGCCATTTTACCCCCATCTTCGTTCTCCAGCATTTGCATAGCCCTGAACAATATCCTTGGAATGATGACCGGGTGTCCGGGCATAATGCCATCGGCTCCTCGCACAACAACTTGGCCGTCAGTCGACGTGAATGCTAGCAGCAACTGATCGATGTGCTTGGCCTCTATGGTGGGCATATCCGCCAGCATAATGAGGACACCGCCACAGTCGGACAAACCCTGATACCGAAATCCGCTGGCGATCGATGTTCCGAGGCCTTTCGCAAAATCGGGGTTGTTCAATGTGATGACAGGGAGTCCACGAAGGGCCGCTTCTACCTCATGTCCCCGATGCCCGGTAACGGCAACAACAGGCGACAGTTTGCTCTCCAATAATGTTGATGCAGACCGCCGAACAAGGGGTATGCCATCAAACTCAGATAGCAATTTATGAAAGCCTCCTGCGACCCGACTTGATTGTCCCGCAGCGAGAAGTAGTCCCGCGACATTGATACCATCTGGTCTCATCGACGTCATGCAAATGCCTCAAGCCGGGCTGCGGCGACGTCGGCCAGGATCGAAATGGCCAGCGAAACGGCATCACGTGTCGGGCCAAATATACCGATAGGTGCTTTGATCCGGTTGAAACTCTCTGCGGGTACGCCAGTGGACCTTAACCTTTCTACACGAAGGCGATGGGTACGCGTACTGCCGAGCGCCCCGATGTAAAACGCCGGCGATGAGAGCGCCCGATCCAGAACGCGCGTTTCCCGATCGAGATCATGATGTAGTAGAACAACCGCAGTAAACGGATCAATGTTCAATGGTACTCCCTGATCAGCGCAAACGACTTGATAACCCGTAGCTTCAGCAAGGCGGCAGACCACCTCCACCTCCGCGGTCTGGCCTGAAACGACCAGACGCGTCTGCGGGCGATAAACCGTCAGAAACTCGCCTCCTCGCCATCCGCATCTGGCAGGTATTCTGTCAGAGAGCGTCAGCTGCTGGGCCTCAGTGTCCAGGACAAGTCCGACCGACTGACGTTCGGAAATTGCCGCAAGTATTCCAGAGATAGGGTCAATCGTGCGCAGCACATGGATCGCCACCGTTATGCCTCCACCGCAAGGCAGAGCGATGTCGAAAAACGGCGAGCCTTCACCAAATTTGACGATCCGGTCAACACCCTCAGCAATGGCTTCCAAAGCTTCTGCAGCAACAGCGGTTTCAACGCAGCCCCCTGAGACATAACCGCAATATCTGCCGTCGGCCGCCACCGCAACCTGCGCACCCAGTGCGCGAGCGGCACCTCCCCTGATTTCAACAAGAGTGGCAAGCGCCGCCCCGCCACACCGCATTGCCTCCACAGCGAACTGCAGAATCTCTCCCGGATCATCTCCAGCACGAGCTCGAACAGGTATAACTCTCGTTGTTGATGTGACATCACACAACATGTTGCCTCCGACACTTGACGCTTGTTCGGTCCACTCCTTGAGTCCAATCATCCGACTTCGGGCAGCTTGCTTATCAGCTTATCCAGGGTGATGGGGTACTGCCGAACTCTGATGGCGGTAGCGTTGTAGATAGCGTTAGCGATTGCGGCTGACACACCACACAGGCCAAGCTCTCCGATGCCTTTCGCTTTCATGGGTGATGAATACGGATCCGTTTCATCCATGAAAATGACGTCCTGGTGTGGAATGTCTGCATGGACAGGCACCTCGTAACCAGCGAGGTCATGATTGACGAAGAAACCGTGGCGGGTATCGACAGCCAGTTCCTCCGACAAGGCCGCTCCGGCCCCCATTGTCATTGCGCCAATGACTTGGCTTCGAGCCGTGATCGGGTTCAAGATACGGCCCGCTGCACAAACCGCGAGCATGCGCCGGATCCGCGTTTCGCCGGTTGCGATATCCACGCCAACTTCAACGAAGTGACTACCGAAAGTCGATTGCTGGTGCGTTTCGGTCAACTTCCCCCATTCAATCGTGTCTTCGCCAACCAGCCCCTCAGCTCCCGCAGCATCTGCCAGAGCTACCATACGGTTGCCACTTCTCACCTGTCCGTTCTCGAAAACAACCTCAGAGGAGTTGAAACCGAGTTTGCTCGCTACGGCCTCTCGCAACTTTACACAGGCAGCGTAAACGCCAGACGTTGCAGAGTTGGCACCAAATTGTCCACCTGACCCTGCCGACACTGGAAAGCGGGAATCCCCCAGCCGCACGTCGACACGTGTAACATCAACGCCAAGCATCTCTGCTGCGGTCTGGGCAATGATGGTATAACTGCCAGTTCCAATATCGGTCATATCGGTTTCGACGGTGATCATTCCGGTTTTATCGAGCATCACCCGAGCGCCGGAAGGCATGACGAGATTGTTGCGAAATGCCGCCGCTACTCCCTGCCCGATCATCCAAGTACCTTCGCGCCGTTGAGCAGGTAGCATGCGCTTTTCCCATCCAAATTCTTGGGCACCTCGTCTGAGGCAGCCGACGAGGTCACGATGGGAAAATGGCCGTCTGGGATTTTCGGGGTCCACAAGTGTGTCGTTTAAAATACGAAACTCGATCGGATCCATGTTAAGCTTCTCAGCCATCTCATCCATTGCAATCTCGAGCGCCATCAATCCCGGAGCCTCGCCAGGTGCACGCATTGCATTGCCCTCAGGAAGATCAAGCGTCGCCAGTTTCGTCGCAGTCATCCGGTTTTCGCCTGCATAAAGAAGGCGTGTTTGCATGACCGCTGTTTCCGGTCCACCGCCTGGCAGATCGCCTGACCAGCTCTCATGTGCGATTGCCGTGATCTTCCCGCTGTTTTCGGCGCCGATGCGAATTCTCTGAATTGTCGCTGGCCTGTGGGTGGTGTTGTTTGCGATCATAGGGCGTGGAAGGGCAACTTTGACCGGGCGCCCCACTGCCTTCGCGGCAAGGCAGGCGAGAACACAATCTACCCTGAGAAACAGCTTGCCCCCAAAACCTCCGCCGATGAACGGTGACTTCAGGTGAATTTTTTCTTTGTCTACTCCAAGCGTGATCGCCAGGTCAGATCGCCACCAATCGATCATTTGACTTGAAGTCCAAACGGTAAGCTCATCGCCGTTCCACTGAGCGATAGATGCATGCGGCTCCATCATTGCGTGAGATTGGTCAGGAGTGGCGTACTCGGCCTCCAGCGTGACTGGTGCGGTTGCGAAGGCTGCTTCGAAATCCCCTGACGACGATTCAGGCTCGGTTGACGGATCAGGTGCGGTCGCATTTGCCATCTCCGACCGGAGATCAAATCGCCCTTTTTCGGCTGCATATTCAACATCGAGCAGAGCTGCGGCGGCGCGCGCTTCCTCAAACGTATTGGCAACTACCACGGCAATAGCTTGGTGATAGTGCTGAACTTCAGTGCCACCAAACAGCTTTGCCGTATTGAGTTTGCCCTTTTTCAGCTCCGGATTATCGAGGGTGGTGATGATGCCCAGCACGCCGGGAGCGGCTTGGGCGGCCGCTGTGTCTATAGAGATGACATGGCCTTTGGCGATAGTCGAGCCGACAGGATAGCCATAGGCGTAAAGCAGGTCTGGATCTGACCACTCGTAGGCATAAACTGCACGCCCAGTGGTTTTCAGCTCGCCATCGACCCGGTGGACAGGTCGTCCAACCACTTTGAGCTGATCGATTGGGTTGATTGTTGCTGGCTTGTCAAATTGCATGACTTATCCCCTTGCCTCAGCCAGAACGGCCGCAATTGTTCGCTGGACCAGCTCGATCTTGAATTGGTTCTGATCTGTGGGATGGGCACCCGCCATGAGTATGGCGTTCACGTCACGCGATCCCTTTGAAATCTCCTCGTCGGCGGCTTCGTCCCGCCATGGTTTGTGCGCTACGCCCCCAACGGCGATTGCACCTTTTCCATCGGGTTGGATAATCGCAGCGACCGAGACCAGGGCAAAGGCGTAAGAGGCGCGATCACGAACCTTGCGGTAAATCTGGCGACCACCCACTGGTGGCGGCAACACAACGCCGGTAATCAACTCATCTCTGGCCAGTGTGGTGTCGATGTGGGGTTTGTCTCCTGGCAGCCGATGGAAATCGGCTATTGGAATTGAGCGTTTCTGGCCATCAGGCTTTACGGTTTCAACCACCGCATCCAGAGCCCGCATGGCAACTGCCATGTCGCTTGGATGCGTCGCAATACAAGCCTCACTGACACCCACAACGCCAAGCTGGCGACTAAAGCCGCCAATTGCCGAACAGCCACTTCCGGGACTACGTTTGTTGCAGGCTTGGGCAGGGTCGTAAAAATACGGGCAGCGTGTGCGCTGCATAAGATTGCCCGCGGTGGTGGCCTTGTTGCGCAACTGGCCAGAGGCACCGGACAAAAGGGCTCGAGACAACACGCCGTAGTCGCGCCGAACGGTGTCATCGGCAGCAAGATCGGTATTGCGCACGAGCGCCCCAATTCGAAGGCCACCGTGCGAGGTCTTTTCCACTTTGTCGAGACCGAGACCGTTTACATCAACGAGGTGGCTTGGGGTTTCGATTTCCAGCTTCATCAGATCCAAGAGATTGGTACCGCCGGCGATAAATTTTGCATCCGCATTATTTGACACCGCAGCCGCGGCAGCCTGCGCAGATGAAACTCGTTCATACGAAAACGCTCTCATGCTGGCACCTCTGCGACTTCGTTGATCGCGTCAAGAATGTTTGAGTAGGCTCCGCACCGACAGATATTGCCACTCATACGTTCCCGGATTTCCTCCGATCCTATAACAACCGTATCTGTCAGGCATTTGGTGACGTGGCTGGGTATATTTGACCTCATTTCTTCCAGCACCGCCACCGACGAACAGATTTGTCCGGGCGTACAGTAACCACACTGGAAACCGTCATGCTTGATGAATGCCGCCTGCATCGGATGAAGGTTGCCAGGGGCTCCCAATCCTTCGATCGTGGTGATTTTATCATCCTCATGCATCACCGCCAGCGTCAGGCAGGCGTTGATGCGACGCCCTCCTACGATCACCGTACAAGCGCCGCATTGGCCATGATCACAGCCTTTTTTTGTCCCAGTCAGGTGTAAATGTTCGCGCAATGCGTCGAGCAGTGTCGTTCGATTATCCAGTGTGAGATGAACGACGTTTTCGTTGACCTGGAAGGAAACCTCGGTTTTCGTTTGCAATATTACCACTCCCTAAACGGGCGCGCCAAAGAAGTGCCGCTGGCGCTGAGTTTCATGACCCTGGACAAAAGCAGTTGCGGTCCCGAAAGTTCCATGAAGCGCAGGCTGCGCTTAAGCCATTTCAATGGCTAAGAAGTACCTCTTCGGCCGAGAGCGGCTGAAAGCTAAGGTCCATCACGCTTGGCGATGGAACAATCCAATACGCAAAACAATTTAGCCCCGAATATCAGTCTCAAAACTGACTGAAGTGTTTTGGAGGAAACATCATTATGATCTTTAACCAGCCCACATCCCCTGACGAACAAGATACTGGCACATTCCCCGACGGTCTGATCCGCTTCGACAAGCAGCAAATTGTACCAAGCAATCAGTTCAAGCGCCGCGAAACGGCACATGAGCGTGACTATGGAGAGCGTCGCACTGTCAACAGATCAGCGATCGGGTTGGTGTGACCGGTATCTCTCACAACAGCAGATTGCAGCATTCCCTCATAAGACTATATCTTGAATGCTGCGCAACCTAGTGCCGGACAAAGCGGTCAATCCGGAGTTCGGGATCGGATACCAATATTCTTAGTTGAGGGTTGATCCAAATGACACTTTCTCCACCTGTGCCCTTTTCTCCAGAACTCGAAACCTTCAGAGCAAATGAAACGGAAACAATCGACGGTCTGAAAGATGCTTTTGACGCGATAATGGATAAGACAGCAAACGACTATGGTCATGCTGTCCGGTCTGTTCACGCAAAATCTCACGGCATTCTCAGCGCGAAGATGACTGTTCACTCGGATTTGAGCAATGAGTTGGCGCAAGGTCTGTTTTCCCAACCTGGCACCTACGGCGTCCATATGCGGCTTTCTACGAACGCCGGCGACATCCTCCCCGACACCATTGCTTTACCGCGGGGGTTGGCGATGAAGGTTGTGGGCGTGCGTGGCAAGCGCCTGCCTGACGCAGATGGTACAAGCCAAGACTTCGTGATGGTCAACGGTCCGGTCTTTCAAGCGGCAAATGCAGAGAAGTTTCTCGGTAATCTCAAACTGCTCGTGAAGACGACCGACAGGCTGGAAGGGACCAAGGAGGTCCTTTCCAGCGTCTTGCAAACGGTCAATAAAGGTATGGAAGCCATAGGTATTTCCAGCCCCGCGATCCAGTCACTAGGAGGCGCGCCCAACGTTGATCCACTTGGCGAAACTTACTTCAGTGTCACTCCATTCCGATATGGTGATTTTGTCGCGAAGTTCCGATTGAAGCCTATCTCAGCGGGTCTCGTTGAACTTTCCGGCCGGGAAGTCGACACGAGTACCGGTGACGACGCAATCCGGAACACTGTTCAGGCCGAGATGCTCAGCATTCGGGCCGAATGGGAGTTCCAGGTGCAGCTCTGTCGCGACGTGAGTAAACAACCCATAGAAGATCCAACAGTGGAATGGAGCGAAAGTGACACACCTTTCGTCACTGTCGCGACGGTCGCGGCCGACCCTCAAGACACGTGGCGTGCAGAAAGCGTCCAGGAAGTCGACGAAATGATGCGCTTCAGCGTATGGACAGGGCTTGCCGCTCACCAACCGCTGGGTAACATCAACCGGGCCCGAAAAGCCACGTACCAGCGTTCCGCAGAGTTTCGCCAGTCATTTAATCGCTGTCCGATCCGTGAACCCGACTAGATACAGCGAGTGGCTCCTTGAATGACAAGTGCTCATTCGGTTTTCAGATAATCGCACGGCGCGCCAATTGGAAGTAAAGCATGGTAAATTTTGATCTTTACTACTGGCCGGTTCCTTTCCGAGGACAATTCGTCAGAGGCATTCTGGCCCATGGAGAATGCTCCTGGGATGAACATGATGCCAACACCATTGAAGAAATCATGGGCCGTGAAGTCAACAAGCAGCCGATTGGGTTTATGGGACCGCCAGTTCTCATTGACCGAGATAGTGGCTTTGCAATTTCTCAGATGCCGGCCATAGCGATGTATCTTGGAGAGCGCCTTGATCTCCTCCCCACTACCCCAGAAGGTCGAGCCCTGACTGCGAAAATAGTAAACGATGCCAATGACGTCCTTGATGAGCTCACCCTCGACGGCGGGCGAGAAATGTGGACGATCGAAAAATGGACTAATTTTGTCCCCCGTTTACAGAGGTGGATCACTATTTTCGAGGATAGTGGAACCCGAAATGGTCTTTCGGCAGGATCAGGGTTTATGCTTGGCACTGAAAATCCCGGTGTTGCTGATATCGTTACCTCCATCCTATGGATAACTGTCGCTGACCGATTTCCTGTCATCAGGCGTATAATCGAAGACACCTCGCCGACGATATGGTCACTTTCCAAACGAGTTGGAGATACCGCACGCTTGGCCGCGTTAAATCAAAAAAGTTTCCAAGATTATGGAAATGCTTATTGCGGCGGGGAGATCGAAAAATCTCTCCGCCATGTATTGGCCTAGTTAGCCACATGTATTGGTCTAGTTAGCAAATAGAAAAGTCAGCACCACAGGCCGTTGAGTGAGGGGATCACCCACGTCCTGAGAAGCATCGCCCCTAACAGACAATAGATCGTCGGCATAGACAGGAGAAAAACTCCTGTCTTTCGTTAACGATCAGACTCTTCCTCTTGTTTCAGGGGCACAGGGTTGGCCACGTATAATGCGCTCGCCTTCGACAAAGTAACCGTTAAATCTGCGTGATCGTAAGGTTTTGCGAGAATGAGCGCGTCATGCTGCCCCTTCACTGCCGTCGGATCGCCAGTCGCAAATACAATTGTTATTGATGGTCGTAGTTTCCTCGCCTCGCTTGCTAGCTCAACGCCTGACGCGCCCGGCAGATTGAGATCAGTGACCAGAATATCGACCGGCAACGTCTGCAGTGCTGTGAGGGCATCTTCAGCGCTTGCGGCATCGACGACTATATAGCCTGCATCCTGCAACATTTCAGCTGTCGTCAGTCGGATCAGTCCATCGTCCTCGACCAGCAGCACCGTCTTTGCGTCAGCTGTAAGCCGAGCCGATGTGATTGGCGTGGCAATCTGCTCCACGGTATCTGAAACCGGTGTCGCCGTATTCTCTACGGCCCGCTGTTTCTGGTTTGCCAATACATGGCGGAACTTTCGAGCGAGCGCCTCACGGGTATAAGGCTTGGACAGCAACTCGACCCCCGCATCAAGCTTGCCCCCATGCACGATCGAATTTTCCGTATAGCCTGATGTGAACAGCACTGCGATATGAGGCAGGCGTTCTTTGGCCTTGCGTGCCAGTTCCGGGCTTTTCAAGGTCCCGGGCATGACGACATCGGTGAACAGAAGGTCAATCGGTATTCCGCTGTCGATTACTGTCAAAGCACTCGCCGCGTCCACTGCTTTCAACGTGCGATATCCGAGGTCAGCCAACAGCGCTACCACAGTTTCCCGGACTTCCTCGTCATCCTCAACAACAAGAACGGTCTCCGTTCCACCGGTGATCGGACCATTGTCGACGACAACCTCGACATCCTCGGATTCCAGTGCGCGAGGCAGGTAAAGTTTGATCGTCGTGCCGTGACCTACTTCGGAATAGATTTTGACATGGCCGCCCGACTGTTTGACGAAGCCATAGACCATTGAGAGGCCAAGCCCCGACCCCTTTCCCTCTCCTTTGGTGGAGAAAAACGGCTCAAAAACCTTGTCAATGATGTCTGGCGCCATCCCGCTGCCAGTGTCTGTCACAGCCATCATAACATACTGGCCGGGTGAAACTTCGTCGTGACTGCGTGCATAGGCATCATCTAGATGTGCATTGCACAGCTCGATCGTCAGTTTACCTGTTCCCTGCATCGCATCGCGGGCGTTGATCGCCAGATTGAGAAGGGCATTTTCGATCTGGTTGGGGTCGATAAAGGTATTCCACAAACCGCCTGCGACAACCGTTTCAACCTCGATAGCCTCCCCGATCGCCCGGCGGATCATGTCATCCATATCACGCACAAAACGACTGACGTTCACAACCTTGGGCTCAAGTGCCTGTCGTCGACCAAAAGCAAGAAGTTGGCTGGCCAGCTTTGATCCGCGACTAACACCCGCCAATGCATTCGAGATCCGCATTTCGGCACGTTCGTTGCCGACAACTTCTTTCGACAAGAGCTGGAGATTGCCAGATACGACCTGAAGAAGGTTATTGAAATCATGCGCAACTCCACCCGTCAGCTTGCCCACGGTCTCCATCTTCTGCGCCTGGGCGAGTTTGGTTTCCGCTTGCCGCCTTTCGGAAATCTCTGCGATCACCCTTGTTTCAAGAGTATCGTTCAGTTGTCGAAGCTGCTCTTCCGCTCGCTCCCGATGTCGAATCTGACGCGACAGGTTTTCTGCCTGTTCACGGAGTGCTCTTTCGGCAGCTCTTTGATGAGTGATGTCCGTATGGACGCCGACCCATTCGACAATTCTGCCAGACGAGCCTAACAAAGGCAGTCCTCTTATTGCGAATTGCCGCCATTCGCCGTCATGCCGACGCACGCGATGCTCATGCACATACATGGATTTGGTGGCGACCGCATCATTCCATGACACGGTCGACGCTTCTCGATCGTCTGGATGAACCGCATTTACCCAGCCAAACCCTTGGTATTCATCAAAGCTCTGACCTGTGAGGGCCGCCCAACCCGGTTGTTCGCCGACCATTTGTCCATCCGCGGAATTGGTCCACAGCACTCCATGAACCGCATCCATCGCAGTTCGGAAACGGCTATTGCTGATTTCGAGTTCGGCCTCGCGTACCGCACGTTCCTCGATATCAATGCCAAGGATATGCACGCCTGGTATCGAACCGTCAGGCTCGACATGAGGAACATACCGGATTTCCAGCCGTCGGGGCGCACCTCCCCCATATGGCATATCTGCCTCTGCAATACATGCCTCTCCGGCGAGAGCACGATCAAGGTCCGGACGGCGATTGGAATAGGCCTCATCACCAACAACTTCCGACACATGTCGCCCCACCATATCGGCAGGTTTGGACCCGAACCAACTGTCGTAAGCCGCGTTTGCAAAACGATAGACATGGTCCCGGTCCACATAGGCAATCAGCATGGGAATAGCGTCAGTCACGCGACGAAGTTCTGCTTCATTTGCCGCAATCTTGGCTTTCATCGCAGAGCGATCGCTGTTGTCAACCACGGTACACAGCACGCCACCAACCGTCCCATCCGCTTCGTAAACTGGCGTGTAAAAGAGGTCGAAAATAAATGTTTTCGGAATGCCTTCTCGGACAAGTTCCATGGGCTGGTCGCGGTAGGAACGGAGTTGCCCGCGAAAGCCAGCTTCAAGCATTTCCCTGTTCCAGTCCCATATCTCAGGCCATATGCCCGGGACGGTACCACCCAGAGCATGTGGATGGTTGGCACCGGCTATCTCCGCGTAACGATCATTGTAGATCATCACGTGGCTCTCACCCCACATTAAAACTTTTGCCACGGGTGAATTCACGACATTTGCAACGGTGGTCCGCAGTTCAACAGACCATGTTTGAACAGCGCCAAGCGCCGTTGATGCCCAGTCAAACTCGCGGATCAGTTGGCCGCACTCGCCGCCACCAATTGGCCAGTCTATTGTGCTAACCGGCTTTGCTTGAACTGGTGCAGCACGCAGGGTTTGAAGAGCCGCGCAAACCACTTCGCTTGCATTGGCATACTCCCCCTTTTGAAGGCACTCATCAATGAACGCCTCGAACTCGGAGGTCAGCAAAATGTCGTATGAGAATTTATTGGCCATGAGCTTTCGTCGCAGTTGGATGATGGTGTGTCAATAACCACCGGACACGAGAAAATGCCAGCCAGACTTATTTCACACCTTGTCTGGCGTTGCGCATCCAAACACTCAGCTCGGAAAGGTCGTAGGGCTTTTCGAAAAACTTGACGCTACCTGGCAGAGCAGACTGTGATGGCCGAACCATGCCAGAAGTCATAACCACGCTCATCGAGGGCCATCGCTGACGGATGACCCC
Organism: Agrobacterium sp. AGB01; assembly: GCF_014851585.1. GTDB lineage: Bacteria > Pseudomonadota > Alphaproteobacteria > Rhizobiales > Rhizobiaceae > Agrobacterium. The sequence continues at coordinate 337,111 of NZ_JACVAB010000005.1, read as the reverse complement.
TGCCAGTTCCATTCCGTCGATTGAACCAGGCATGTTCACATCGGTAAACACGACTTCAATATCTTCCCGGTGCTCGAGTATTGAAATTGCTTCGTCAGCATTCGCAGCTTCGATGGTCACAAACTGATCGTCAGACAGATAGTCTGCGACATCCATGCGTATAAATGCCTCGTCCTCGACGATGAGAACCGTGATGGGGGGAGAGATCGCTTCTTTCAAATCTTGCATCCGTACCAGTTCTTTTCTCGAAAATCGCGATTCCAAGACATGACTGCGATTTGATCGCTTGCCACAACGTGGAAGCACACAAATGGTTCCAGCGCTTTTTGATTAAGCAATCAATACTCAAAAAACGTTGATGTTTCCCAACCAAGCTCGTCAATGTTTGCAGAACGAAAGCGCGATGTCATTGCAGGTGAGCCACTGGGTCCCTTCGAGTTTTCAATAGGTGATAATGGTATCACCATTAAACAGTGTTGCTGCGCACCGTGTCACGACAACTCCAGTGAACAATACTTGCACGATCGGGACTGGCGCAAACATCTGCCCGCGTCGATAACTGCGATCTCGACACCATTTGCGATTATTCGAAATGCCCCCTTGTAGAGACGGATATGCAGGCGACTACCAGAAGCCAAGAGAAATGGCCATGTCGGCACACAAGCCGCCTATCTTCGTCAAGCAAATGGCTTACGGTGCCCAGTTGTCTTCGCGCACCGTGTTCACGCAGTTGCTATCGATGTTTATATTCATGATAGGTCCGTCATTTGGCAGTCTCTTGCTTCATCTTGGCTATGCTTCGGTCTCGGGTCAGCAAGCGGCCGTTCAAGCCGACATAGGCGACGAGGCCGATAACCAGTCCCCAGAATGCGCCACCAATCCCAAACAGATTGATGTTCGCCGCCGACGCGAGGAAGGTTATAAGTGCTGCCTCACGGGTGACGGGGTTTGCCAGGGCGGTAGCAAGGCTGTTACCAATGGTACCTAGCAAGGCAAGCCCTGCCAGCGCGGTAATGAAGGTCGAGGGAAACGCCATGAAAACGGCCGCCAGCGTCACACCAAATACGCCGACCAGCACGTAGAAGAAGCCCGCCGCAATACCGGCGATCCAGCGCCTTGAAGGGTCTTCATGGGCCTCCCGTCCTGTTGCGATGGCGGCGGTGATCGCGGCAATGTTGAACGCATGCGATCCGAACGGCGCCATAATGAGCGAGCCAAGGCCGGTCACCGCGAGTATGGGATTGGCACTCGTCCTGAAACCATCACTCCTTAAAACAAGCATTCCCGGCATATATTGACCTGTCAGAGTAATGAGAAACAATGGCAGCGCAACGCTTAACAATGAATTCAGAGAAAAGACCGGCATGGTCAAGACAGGTGCCGCGAACTGAAGCTGCAGCCCGGACAGATCAACTCGCCCCTGCATGACCAGCAACCCAAGCCCCAGACCGAGAATACCGACAACTGCATATCGAGCAGAAAAACTCTTCAGCAGGACGTAGGCGACAATAAGAAGACCAACGAGTAGGGGATCGACTGTTACACCGGCGAAGGCACCAATGCCGAATTGAAGAAGGATGCCGGCGAGCAGGCCCGATGCGATACCAGACGGGATCAGGCGGACGATTCTCTCAAAGCCGCCCGACAGCCCCAGCAGGACAAACGCAGCCGCCGATACAATATAGGCGCCGACCGCTTCGGCATAAGGGGTTGTACCGAGTGCTGTCGCAAGGAACGCCGCAGCCGGCGTCGACCATGCGGTGATGATGGGCTCACGGTAGCGCCAACTGAGGATCACCCCCGTCACACCAACGCCGATCGAAACCGACCAGACCCAGGATGCGGTGAGGTCGGGTGTGAGACCCGCGACGCGCGCGGCTTGAAATACCAGAATGAAAGTCCCTCCGTAATTAACGATGACGGAGATCAGTCCCGCAACGATCGGGTACACGAGATCGGATAGGTATGTGAGATATGGTGATTTCAGACGAGTGGACATGGATTTTAGATGTTCCTTCAATCGCGGCATTTGCAATTCTTCTGCTTGACTTCTAGGCGGAAAATGGACGGATATTCCCATCCATTTTTCGAGAGAGATGCAGACCAATTGTTCAGGCATTCACAACTGGAAACCGTACAGGCTTGGCTTGCCTATCCCGGCCATGCCGCGATGCCTATTCATGCCAGGATACAACGGGCAATCCGCCAAATGATCATTGACGGGGCACTTCGCGCCGGCAAACCGCTGCCCGCATCGCGGTCGCTCGCACGATCACTTGGTGTTTCGAGAGATACAATCGAATCAGCCTATGCCCAGCTTCATGCCGAAGGTTTTATCGAACGGCGTGTGGGCAGCGGCAGCTTCGTCTCGGCGATGACTGAGTTTGCACAGCATCACCGGCTCCAGCAGCGTGGCACTTTATCGCGCAATCAGGCCCCTGACCTCAGCAAGCGTGGAGCGGCCATGTCGCACAGCGGGGGCGTGCGAGAGATTCTGGCGCCTCGCCCTTTTGCGCACGGTGTTCCAGAAACACGCAATTTTCCGCTGCAGCTCTGGGAACGACTGGAGCGGCAGGTGCTGAAAGAGCATGGCACCAGTGCACTTCTTCACGGCGACCCGCAGGGAACGGAACCCTTGCGACGCGCTATCGCCGATTATGTAAATCTCGAACGAGGTGCTAGCGCGACAGCCGACCGAGTACTGGTACTGACCAGTTCGCAACAAGCAATGACGCTCTGCGCAAACATGCTGTTTGATTCTGGCGACCGAATATTCATTGAAGATCCGGCCTATTATGGCGCCCGAAAGGCGTTTGACGCCGCGGGTCTTGAATGTATTCCGGTCAGCGTTGATCATAACGGGATCGTTGTCGACCAGATCAAGGCTGAGCCACGCAAGGTCAAAGCGGTATTCCTGACCCCGTCCCATCAGTTCCCGACCGGTGCCACGCTTTCCCTGGACCGTCGCCTGGCCTTGATCGACTGGGCGGCCCGGCAACGGGCATGGATCATCGAAGATGATTACGACAGCGAGTTTCACTATGCTGGGAAGCCAACCGCGTGTGTGCAGGGTTTGGATCCTCATGACAGGACAATCTACATCGGCACCTTCACAAAGGCACTCTTTCCGGGATTGCGCATTGGTTACGCTATCCTTCCATCGCAACTCGTCAAGCCGATGACTGTAGGACGCACCCTTCTGGACGGTCATACCGCTTCCATAGCGCAACTGACGCTAGCCCGTTTCATGGAAGGTGGACATTTTGGCTCGTACGTACGTGTCATGCGCAGCATGTATGCGCAGCGGCTGGACGTCGCTTCGCAACTGGTTCGCAAACATCTTTCGGATTTTGTTGAACCGGCACCACCCGCCGGTGGCTTGCAAATGCCTTGTCATCTCATCGGCGACATTTCAGAGCAGGCTGCCGTCAACGCCGCCCGGCGCTTGGGAGTGGAACTTCTGGGTCTGTCTGCGCTTTATGCCACCGGAGACGCCAAGCCCGGGTTACTGATGGGCTTTGCCGCCTATACACCGCATGAAATTGAAATTGCCGTCAGAAAGCTGTCTATTGCATTCAGATCGCTCAGCCTTTCATAGCCGGGCTTTCGCCAAACTGGTGGTGCCCCATGTCTTGGAAACTGGCACATTGTGGGCGACTGGGGCAAAGAAATACGGATGGTAAATGACGCCTGCGCTGTTTTGTTTGGAAAAGTGCGGAGAATTTCGCCTGCTGCCCATCAGAAACCATTCTGGAATCTGTGGTATCTGAGAAAAGTTCACAATAAGCATTTTGGCATTTGAAAGCGTAACGGCATGGATCCTGACATTTTCGACCACACGAGATCAATACCCTGCACAATCGATGACCGCACATTTGTCATTTTTGAATCCACCCAGACCCGTTGAACCCTCCCACGTCACGCGCCCTTTGCCGGAGGAAATCCAAGCGCTGCAGCGGAACACGTTCGAGTATTTCTGGTTGGAAAGTCACCCCAGTACGGGTTTTCCGCGTGATCGGCTGCGATCGGATGGAAAGCCCATCCACGAGATCGCCTCTATCAGCGGGATCGGTTTTGCATTTCTTGCAATCGTTGTTGGCGCGTATCGATCCTGGATCACTGCTGCCGATGCCTTGGAGCGGACAAACCAGATCTTGTCATCGCTTGGGAAGGTAAAGCGTTACCATGGCGCCTTTCCTCACTTCGTGAATGCCGCGACATGCGAGTTGATACCATTTGCGAAGTTCGATGACGGTGGCGATCTCGTTGAAACCGCCTTCCTTATGCAAGGTCTTATCTGCTCACGTGAATTTTTTTCAGGATCGACGCCCGCTGAACGCAAACTACAGACCGCAGTTGACGAGTTGGTGCAGGCTGTGGAGTGGGACTGGTATACAAAGGGAGAATCCGGGCCTTTATGGTGGCACTGGAGCCCTCGCCACGCCTGGGCTCGTAATCTGCCTATACAGGGCTGGAATGAGGCCCTGAGCTGTTACGTCCTTGCTGCCGGTTCCTGCAAATATGGGATTGATCCCGCCTGCTATCATTCAGGGTGGGCACGAAATGGAGCAATATCAAATGGCAACGAATACCTGGGCGTTCGCCTACCGCTTGGCGACCCGTTTGGCGGGCCGCTTTTCTTATCCCAGTATTCATTTTGCGCCTTAGATCCAAGGGGTCTGGGAGACGGCTATTGCAGTGATTACTGGATGCAAATCCATGCACATGCCAAAATCAACTATCTGCATTGTCGATCTCGATACAAAGATGCCGACGGATGGGGATTGTCTGCCTGCGACGGCCCAAGAGGTTACTTGGTCAATTCGCCTATCAATGACAGCGGGGTAATTGCTCCGACAGCCGCCCTCTCCAGCATTCCGTTTTTGCCAACGGAAGCAATCGAGACCGCACATCAATTTCTGCATTGGAGAGGCGGACGCATTGAAGGCCGCTTTGGCCTCATGGACTCTTTCAAGCCGTCTACGGGATGGGTGTCCAAAACTCATCTTGCAATTAATCAAGGCCCAATTGTCGCGATGATAGAAAACTATCGCAGCGGCTTGCTTTGGGACTTGTTTATGGGCGCGCCGGAAACAAAATCTGGTTTGAAACGGCTTGGATTTAGCAGCCCTGGACAACAGCTCATGACTTGATCATGCGGAGCGATGTTTGCTGCAACTGACGCTCTGTTATCGTTGCGCAGTACTGACCCTGTCGATGTCTGACGCAGGTGCCCGCCCGAACCGCGACACGATTATGCTGCTGTGAAAGAAAAGATTATTCACCGATTTCTTTTTAAGATGACACCATTCGATCATCCGGTCGATGAGATGCAGCACAGATATCACCGCCTAGTAGCCTCAACTCACCAGTATCTTGTTCCTCGGGCCGTGATCAAGCGCGCCTTTCCTTTGCCACTGCGAGTGACCATAACGACCTTCGCGCAAAACACTTGTCAGCGGAAAGATGAACTCGGGAAGAACACCACCATGCGACCGAATGCGGTGCCCTGCACGTTTATTTGCAGCTGAGGAACGATATGTTTGCAATGGCGTTTGCTAGTGCCGCATCACGTGGCAAGGAGTACGTCTTATGACTGACACTCGCAAACCTGATCAAAAGAACGATCAGAAATCGGACCAACGCTCCCAGACTGCCAATCCATCGAAAAAAGACCACGGCCAAAAATCGGGTGGATCAAAGTCTGATGAACAAAAGCGTGGCCGTGACGAACGGTAGGCCCCGGTGTTGGCTGGGTACAACCCCAGCCGGAATGATTTTCATACTGATGTTGGTAGATCACCAGTCACCGATGTAAAACGAAGTTTGCCAATCCGATGATAGGGAAACGGGATAACATGCGCTATTATCCCTAGACGTTTTTGTTCACTGCTGGCTCGTTTTTGAGCATCTCGTTTGTTCCGATAACCAAACATCAGTGTTTCGAAGCCATCAACGACTTCAACCATCCAGGCATCGTGAGATTTATAGAGAACCACGCTGGAATTCACACGTATACGCGTTACCATTTGTCCGTCCTTTTGTGAGAAAAGGCGAGACAATGCTCCCGCAGTCGGCAACGTCCTGATGAATTTGCTGTCGATTGCCAGAGTATACACATTCTCAGTCAGATAACCAATCCGATGGCTCTTACAACAAATCACTAATCCTGAGGTGTCGTTGTTATTTTTGCAGTACCAGTAGAAACCAGTGGAGGACCTCCATGCGCGCTTATATAATTGGCAGTATAGTCATCTGGTGCGGGGTGTTTCTGGCTTGGTATTGCTTGACAGTCTTTACACGCCAGGACAGCCCTCAGGACGCAGCTTCCCCCGCAGCAAACGTTGCAATCCTGTCCGCCTCACAGTGCCGTTTTGCAGTTGAGACGCTTTTTTCGATGACCGACAAACTGTTGCAAGCCGGCGGCCCGGAAGTCCCCACGGAGTTACGTCGAAACATCGAATCTTGCATTTCGTCGGATTCTGTCACCCGCGACAAAATCACAGCAACACAACTCATCCGACTTTTTCCGTGAAGAACACGGCAAACAGTCACAGCTGCTGCTTCCCCTAAGTCATAACCGGGATAAACCATGGTAGAAAATGTTTGAAACATATGCCCACCCGCGTCCACACGGTCTGCTGACACGACGTTTACATCATATGTGATGGTTTGATTGCTTGTATCTCGCCCAGACATTCACGAAGAGGACGCTTTCCGCACCCATGGCCGAGGAAATGAGCGCCAAGAGAAGGTCAGCCAATCTAAGTTAAGCAAGATCGCTGATTGTCAGAACATTCAAATTGCGCCCGTATTTCGCATATACCTTCTTGGCCGCCTCATGGATGGGCTTGAGCATTGTGTCAAAACTCGAGAGATACTGGGCTTCCGACATTCGCGTTCTATGTGTCGTGCCCTTGGCCAAGGCCTCGGCTTCGACAAAAAAACGAATTTCGAACATGCCATCATAGCCGAGAAACCGCACGGCGTTTCGCACGTCATCGAAGCTGCGCGCACGGTTGGGGAAAGCCAGTGTCATGATTGACACCTGCTGCGCTCTTGTCTGAGGGTAGCATTGCGTCGATTGAGTGACAACATCCCGTCAGTCGCCTCAGATATGCTCAGGTCAATGAGCGTGCAGTCCCCTATTCGTACCGGCACTCCCGTGAACACATGGTAGATCGTCCATGAGCGATCTCTCTCGATCCTTCTGCCGTATTGGTTATCAGGTGTATCCGTGATGCAGGCCCCACCCTCGTTTTCCCAACGCTCTACGCTCAGTGCTTGACGTCTGTGTTTGCCGTTCGTGTTCATGGTTTTGGCCTTTCGTTGCAGTTCGAACAAATTCGTCCGCGTAGAGCCAGTTTTCAGCATGAGCGCGCGCACTGGAGAAAGTCCAGCACAAGACGAGCCGATAAAAAAAGCAGATCAAAAGCGCGTGTAATTCATACAATGCGGCTGTAATGGAAAGAAGTTCCGGCGAGATATCACAAGACACGCCGGTATGTTTTCCAATCATGCGCCCTGATTGCGCACAAAACAAGGCCGTATTGAAAGTATTTGGGACCAACCACTTGCGATCATTGGCCATTTCATCGGGAACAATCTCTTTCAGTTCAGCCCCCGTGCAGCAAACTCTTCGGTAACCCCAGCGGCTTGGGGCGCAAAAGAGTTCTTCAACTCACTCACGCGGATCGCCACTTTTGCGCGAACAAAATAACGACCAAAAACTTTTGGTTGACAATCATTGCAAGACACTTTACGAAGTGTGATCGAGTTTGCTTGCTTAGCTTTGATTATCTCGCGATTGGCACCGCGGTCTGAACGAACCTCTCCTTTCAAAATCGTTATCATCATATACGGCACCGAGTGCTGTGTTTTCTTTATCGTTATGAAAGGGTTCATCATGAACACTGGCACAGTAAAATGGTTCAATTCCACAAAAGGCTTTGGCTTCATACAGCCTGACAATGGGTCCGCAGATGCGTTTGTGCACATCTCCGCCGTTGAGCGCGCTGGGATGCGTGACCTCGTCGAAGGCCAGAAGATCGGCTTTGATCTGGAGCGGGACAGCAAGTCCGGCAAAATGTCGGCCTGTAATCTTCACTCAGCCTGAGGAGATCGTGCTTTCCCTTGACCACGGATGTGCTGGCACTTCTGAAAGCACGTCACGTTTTTTATAAAAGGCCAGGCAAATCACCTAGCTTTTTAGCTGGGCCTCGTTGGCCAACTTTGCAACAGGAATTCAAATGACCGAAAAGTACAGCATTTCCCGACAGAAAGCGGAAATTGCTTTCAACGATATCCAAACGCCCTTCTTCGGGAAGGAAAAAGCGTTTGATGAGCTTGAGGCAATAACGCAGAACCGCGAAGCAAAGACTTTGCGGCTCAGGCAAGCGCGCCTTGAAAAAGAGCATTCTGACCGTGTCTCTGCAACTTCCGCTCTTGTCGCGAAACGCAAACGCACAACTTAAATGTGAAAAGGCTTGAACCGCCAAGAGCGCAGGCGATGGCCGCAGCTTAATGCGCTTTCGACACTGAGCACGCCAAAGCCGCAAGGCGACACGGCGGTCGTCCCCCGATGGAACGTCCCTTACTTGAGTGCGTTGCAATTGAACGGCTTGATGCCTTTCACTAGGAACACCTCTATGAAAATACGTGCCGGCTTTAATATCGGTTATCAGTGCGAGCATGAGACGGCGATGCTGCTTGTCCTCAATATTCACCCCAGCCGGCGCGCCGACCTACTTACTGAACAAACGCTCACCTTTGATCGGCCGATTGAGGCTTGGGGTTATCTCGACATATTCGGTAATGTCTGCAGTCGTATATCTGCTCCACCCGGCCTTACGACGATTTCTACCAAGTTCGATATATATGACAGTGGCCTGCCAGATCCGGTTCCTGAAAATGCCTTTCAGCACGACATAAAGGATCTACCTGATGATGTGCTGGTTTTCCTGCTAGGCAGCCGCTACTGTGACACCGACAGATTGGCAGACTTCGCCTGGGAGACATTTTCCGGTACCCCGCTTGGCTGGCAACGCGTGAAAGCAATTGTTGATTTTGTCCACGAGCACATAACCTTCGATTATGATAGAGCAGATCCCCTCAGAACAGCTCACGGAGGGTTCACCGACGGAAAAGGTGTTTGCCGGGACTTTGCCCATCTGGCTATTACGCTATGTCGTTGCATGAATATCCCTGCCCGTTACTGCACTGGATACCTTGGAGATATCGGCGTACCCAAGAACCCGCACCCGATGGATTTCAGCGCATGGTTCGAGGCCTACCTGAGTGGACGGTGGTACACGGTCGATGCCCGCCACAACACACCACGCGTAGGACGAATACTGATGGCCATAGGGCGGGATGCGACCGACGTTGCGCTATCGACCGCTTTTGGCCCCGCGATTTTGACGAGCTTCGAGGTCTTTACAGACGAACTTCCGTCATGACCGAAGCCATTTGAGACAGACCGAGCCGTGTTGCTCGGAAAATCACGACACTGCTATAGTACTACCAAAATCTGTACTTGCTGAAGAGAAAGCTAGGTTCGGCTAGCCAACAAAGGCACACATGTCTATTCAACGAACAAGCTTCTACATCTTGCTGGCGGTAGTGACGATCGCGTTTTTCTGGCTTTTGTTGCCATATTACAGTGCCGTGCTATGGGCAGTTATTCTTGCCATCATATTCTTTCCGGTACACAGGCGGGTCGAGCATGCATTAAAAGGGAGAAGCGGGATAGCGTCGTTGCTAACCGTATTGTTGTGCATTTTTCTCGTCATCCTGCCCTCCATGATTATCTTGGGGTCGCTCATTCGTGAAGGCTCCAACCTTTATCAACGGATCAATAACAACGAGATTGATTTTAGCGCATACTCCACGCGCATCGAGGAGGCTTTGCCCGCGTTTGCCAACGACTGGCTAAGATCAATTAGGCTGGATGGCTTCACAGATTTGCGGGAGAGTGTCTCTGCTGCCTTTATGCAAGCAGGACAGTCGATTGCCGGAACAGTTCTCAGCCTGGGCCAGAACACACTGCAGTTTTTTATTGGTTTCGGCATAATGCTTTACCTCATGTATTTTTTGTTCAGGGATGGTGCGGAACTTGCCAGAACAATCCAGCAGGCAATTCCATTAAGCGATGACTACACGCGCCAATTCGTCGATAAATTCGCAGCAGTTGTGCGCGCTACCGTGAAGGGTAACGTCATCATCGCGATCATTCAGGGAACGATTGGCGGTATTGCTTTCCTATCTCTTGGTATCGAAGCTCCTTTATTGTGGGGCGTGGTAATGACCTTTCTGTCAATGCTGCCGGCCGTTGGAGCAGCTCTTGTCTGGGGCCCAGCTGCTATCTGGCTTTTCCTCACCGGAGCATGGTTGAAGGGGCTCACCATGGTACTCATCGGAGTGCTGGTCATAGGGCTGATCGATAACCTCTTGCGACCATTGCTGGTAGGTAAAAGCACCCGGTTACCAGACTACATTGTTCTGGTTTCCACTGTCGGCGGCATTTCACTTTTCGGAATTAACGGATTTGTCATCGGGCCGCTCATTGCCGCCCTGTTTATGTCGGCATGGTCGCTTTTTGGCCGACAACAGAACGCCAAAAAAGCTGAAGCAGCCGACGAAGTGATCATGTAGGGCCGCAGACGACTGGCTCGCCTTTTTGCATCCCGGTTTTGCTATCTGAGTTTGACGACAGACGATTTAATTGTCCGGAGAAGACAATTTGGAACACAACAGCAAGAAATTGTGTTGAACCGACGACTGGTGCGTTAATGCACGCGCTTTGTACTTGAGGCCGATCGCCGCGGCAAACTACCCCAAAAAATATTAGCTTCACTGCCTATTTGTAGTGCTGCCGGGCGACCGAGAGTGAAAACCGTACTCACCGTCGAAGGGAACTATAATGACCGATAATAAAGAGTTTTCAATCAGCAGTAATGGTGATCGTTGGTCGATTGAGACAAATGACGGAGACATAGTCGTCCTGCACACAGCCAATAAGCCTTCCGGAGGTCAGCAGACCCGCAAGGCTCTTTCTGATTTCCTTGAAGAGAGTGTTGGCAAACCTGAGCACACGGCGCTTCTTCAAATTTTGGGGCAATCCAAAAACGAGATCAACGACCAACTGGGGAATGAAGTCGTAGATCCGTCTGTTTTCGATAAAGGATGATCGGAAATGAATGAGGCCGTTAGCGAACTCAAGTGTCGTCACACTCTGACAACGCAAACGCAGACATCATAAACCTAACCGCCAGATAGGATCTCATAGGGCGAAGCTGCGTTTATGGCATGGTTGGTCATATGAACACCGTCTCCGACAATACTTCCCTATGATCGCCACAACCGCTGAGACATTATGTCGGCCGTATCATCGATAAGAACCTGGACACATGCGCCTTTCGTCACAGCGTTCTCCCCTTCTTTTACGGGTCAGTAATTGGGTGGAACGCAGTCCCGTTCATAGCCGTTCTATCCACCGATACTTCAAAGACTTTCAGGCATATTGATTACAGTTCGGGAATTCGTCGTGAGTAACATCCGCGCGTCAAAATACTTCGTAGTAGACATGATTTCCTGGAAAACCAGACGCTGGAAAGATCAAAACCTATGAAGCCTTTCGTCATAAACCCTCCAGTCTTCTATGGGTCACTCTTCATCATCGGTATCTTTCTCGCCATAGGTGTCTTTATGCCGGGAGAGGCCGGGTTGCTGTTCAGTGCGGTGCAAAAGTCAATTTTGAGCGCTTTTGGATGGTTTTACCTTCTTGCAGTTGCAATATTTCTGCTTTCTGTCCTGGTACTGGCATTCGGACGTTTCGGGCAGCTGAAACTCGGTCCTGACGATTCAGTTCCTGATTTTCGTTTCACGTCATGGGTGGCCATGCTTTTTGCAGCCGGGATGGGCATCGGCCTCATGTTCTATGCGGTAGGTGAACCCATGACGCATTACATGGCACCTCCCACAGCAGAACCACGTTCGATTGAAGCCATGCGGGAAGCGATGACAGTGACGTTCTTCCACTGGGGAATTCACGCCTGGGCAATCTACGCTGTCGTGGGTCTGTCTCTAGCTTATTTTGGCTACCGCTATAACTTGCCACTCACGATCCGTTCTGGCCTCTATCCCCTCCTCAAAAATCGGATAGATGGGCCAATCGGGCATGCTGTAGATATTTTTGCAATTGTGGGAACAATGTTTGGCATAGCAACCTCTCTTGGAGTAGGCGTTGCGCAAATCAATGCGGGGCTAAATCACCTGCTGGGCATCCCTATTGGCACAGAGATTCAGTTGCCTTTGATCGCCGCTGTGACCCTGGTTGCGACCTTGTCAGTGGTCTCTGGCCTCGACAAGGGTGTGCGGATCCTTTCCGAAACCAACCTGCTACTTGCAATACTGCTGATGATCTTCGTGCTGATCGTCGGACCAACTGGCCAGATTTTCAGGGACTTCGTGCAAAACCTCGGAATGTATCTGGACACGATCGTTTTACGCAGCTTCAACATATATGCCTACAAACCCACTCCATGGATCGACATTTGGACATTGTTCTACTGGGCTTGGTGGATTTCGTGGTCGCCATTTGTTGGCATGTTCATCGCCCGCATATCGCGAGGTCGCACAGTGCGCGAATTCGTGATGGCGGTACTTTTCATACCGGCAGGCTTCACTTTTTTCTGGATGACGGTGTTCGGCAATACAGCTATGTTTATCGATACCGGTGTGGCATCTGGCGCCTTGGGCGATGCTGTGGCCAATGATATGTCGGTCGCGCTTTTCCGGTTTTTCGAATATCTCCCCCTTCCCGCCATCACCTCAACCTTGGCGGTGGTTCTGGTTTCGATCTTCTTTGTCACGTCCGCAGATTCTGGTGCACTTGTCGTCGACGCAATAGCAGCAGGCGGCGAAACCACCACAACCACTGGGCAACGCGTCTTCTGGTGTATGATGGAGGGATTGGTAGCGGGTTGCCTGCTTCTGGCCGGCGGCCTTGCGACTCTGCAGTCTGTTACAGTTGCGAGCGCGCTACCCTTTACAGTAGTGATGCTCGCTTTGGTATGGTCCCTGTTTAGGGGTATGAGGGAAGATCTCGCACAGCGGGAGGCTCATCAAGGCCAGAGTGTCCTTCCACCGGCGCAGCCTGCCAGCGGGCAAACATGGCAACGTCGTCTTGGTTTAATGTTGACTGCAGCCACCGAACAAGACGTTCGCCGCTTCATGGAAAAGAATGTGCGGCCCGCCCTTGTGCAGATGGCGGAAGAACTCACTGCACAGGGCAGAATTTCAGAGATTTTGACAGAAGACGCCGATGCAATTGTCCTGCGATCACCAGCTGAAGGCGTGCGCGACTTCGTATATGGCGTGTCCCTGACGAGCCACCGTGTTGCAAGTTTCACAACAGTACGTGCAGGGCAACCGGAGCTCAGGTACGAGGCAAGGACTTATTTTTCGAGTGGCAACCGGGGGTACGACCTGATGGGAATGTCACGAGATCAAATTCTAGCCGATGTGCTTATCCAGTTTGAACGATACCTGCATCTGGTTAACTCTCCCGATATGCAGCTTGTCCACGGTGCCCCGGAACATCCCTCCGGAGTTTGATACAATCTCACAATGCAGGAAATCAACGGCAGGGCTTTGCAAAAACATCCAGTAGACCAACGGTCCCATATGCTGATCGAAACCGACATGCTGTTGTTGCAGCCGCAACTAGCCCCGCCGTACAAGTGACTTTAACCCCACAGGGCCCATATCAGGTGATCAGTATAGCGCGAAAATCGTTGACGTTAACACCGGTTGGCCCACAGACGAACAAATCCCCGGCCAGGGAGAAAGCCGAATAACTGTCGTTGGCGGCAAGCAGGGCCTGCCCATCAATGTGTTTCGTGCGAAAGCGCTCCACACTGGTTCCGTCGACAAATGCTCCAGCATTGTTTTGCGAACCATCGATGCCATCAGTATCAGCGGCCAAGGCGTGCACCTCTAAACCGTCGATGGAAAGGGCCAGCGAGAGAGCAAATTCGCCATTGCGCCCTCCCCTGCCACCTTCAGATTTTAATGTCACGGTAGTTTCTCCGCCTGAAAGCAGCAGGCAAGGTTTTGCAAATGGACTGTCACGTGTGGCAATTTCACGGGCTATGGCAGCGTGGACGCGCGCAACATCCCGCGCCTCGCCTTCAATGGCATCGGACAATATCACCGCGTTGACACCATCATGCTGTGCAAATTCTGCGGCAGCATCGAGCGCCACACGCGCCAAAGACAAAACGTGCCATGTGTTGCCCTCAAAGGCAGCACTTTTCGGACATGGAGCATCTGCAGCGGGCGTGCTGAGAAAATCCAGCAGTTTGGACGGCAGCTCCATGCGGTAACGCGCAATTATGTCCAGTGCCTCCTGACGGGAACTGTCGTCGGGAATCGTTGGACCAGACGACACGAGAGCAGCAGTGTCCCCGGGAATATCCGAGACGACAAAAGTGACGACGCGTGCTTTCGTCGCCGCAGCAAGGCGCCCACCCTTGATGGTGGAGAAATGTTTTCGTACCACATTCATTGCTGAGATTGGTGCGCCTGACGCAAGAAGTACCTCGTTGAGACCTATCTCGTCGGCTAGAGTAAAGCCATCCGGTGGTGATGGGAGAAGAGCTGAACCTCCTCCGCACACCAGAGCAATTACGAGATCGCAAGCAGAAAGGCCTGACAGGATGGATTTCAGCCGCTTTGCAGCGGCAAGCCCGGATTCATCAGGCACCGGATGAGCCGCACCGACAACTTCGATATCACGCGTTTCGCACTCGTAGCCATAAGGCGTCACGACAAGTCCGCTGAGCGGACCGTCCCAGACATGTTCAAAGGAGCGTGCCATCTGGGCGGCTCCCTTCCCGACACCGATCACCACGACGCGACCTTTGGCCGGTGGCACAGGCAGGAATTTCGTCATGCCATTTGCAGGATCTGCCGCCTTTACAGCCACATCATAAAGAGAAGTCAGAAAGCGGCGTGGATCTAAAATCACAGCAGTTTCCTTTCTAAGGCCATCAGCGGGGATCGACTACAAAAGCTCAAACAACGCCGAGTGATCCTTGTCTCCGAAGCCTTTGGCCAATGCACTGTTCATGAGTTGTTGCACCAATGCTGCGTTTGGCAACATCAGCTCGAGAAGTCGTGCCGATTCCATGGCAAGCGACAAATCCTTGTGATGCAGACGCATGCGGAAGCCTGGTTCAAACGTTCCCTTGATCATACGTTCGCCGTGCACTTCAAGAACACGAGACGCAGCGAAACCACCCATCAACGCCTTACGTACGATCGCGGGGTCGGCGCCTGCCTTTTGAGCAAACCTGAGTGCCTCTGAAACCGCCTGGATATTGAGAGCAACAACGATCTGGTTCGCAACCTTCGCAATCTGGCCGTCCCCGACGCCACCAATCAAGGTGATGTTCTTGCCCATGCGCTCAAATAGCGGTCTGGCACGCTCAAAGACCTCAGTCTTTCCACCAACCATGATGGTCAGAGACGCTGCCTTTGCGCCAACCTCGCCACCCGACACCGGCGCATCCAGATAGTCGCAGCCCAGGGCTTCAACTCGAGCCGCAAAGTCCCTGGTTGCCAACGGTGAAATGGAGCTCATATCGATGATGAGCTTGCCGCTGCTGAGACCTTGCTGAACGCCATCCTGGCCAAACAGAACTGTTTCGACATCAGGCGTGTCGGGCAGCATAAGAATGATTACCTCGGCCGACTTCGCAACCTCCGCCGCTGTGTCGCAGGCAACCGCACCACTCTCAACGAGATGCGAAGAGACGGGCTTGACCCGATGCACATAAAGGTCATGACCGGCTTCAATCAAATGCTGCGCCATCGGGCGACCCATAACGCCCAGTCCGATAAATCCAACTTTCAACGTACCTTCTCCCTTATTGATATGCCTTCAGCCAGCCGAGCCCCTGGCTGGTATCGCCCGCCGGGCGGTACTCACATCCGACCCAGCCATCGTAGCCAAGCGCGTCCAGACGTTTGAAAATGAAATCGTGATTGATCTCGCCTGTGCCAGGTTCGTGGCGCCCTGGATTATCGGCGACCTGAACATGGCCAATGGATTTCTGCAGCCTCTCGAACGTTCTGACGATGTCGCCCTGCATGATCTGCATGTGATAAAAATCGTACTGTATCAACAGATTGGGATGGTTGACCCGCCCGATGATACGTTCGGCATGATCTGTGTTGGTCAGATAATAGCCAGGAATGTCGCGGGTGTTGATCGGTTCGAACACCAAGGTCACGCCTGCATCCGCAAGCCGCGTTGCCGCATAACGCAGGTTTTTTACCAAGGTCTCTTCCAGAATGTCGGGAGCAACATCCTTGGGAGCGATGCCGGCAAGACAATTGAGTTTGTGACAATCAAGAGCACCAGCATATGCCAGTGCAGTGTCCACCGACACCTCGAACTCGGCGACCCTGTCGGGCAGGCAGGCTATGCCACGCTCTCCTGCCGCCCAATCACCGGCAGGCAAATTGAAAAGAGCTTGTGTTAAACCGTTTTTCTTCAATTCGGCGGCGACCGCCTCGGGTGTTTCCTCGTACGGGCTGACATACTCGACGGCCTTGAAACCGTCCGCAGCGGCGGCAGCAAAACGCTGGATTAATGGGTGCTCCGTATAAAGCATGGAGAGATTGGCTGCGAATTTGGGCATGTGCTGGCCTCAGGTTTGCTCTGCGCGCAGACGATGAAGCATGCGCTTGTTGCGTGGATCGGGATTTGGAACGGAGGAAATCAACCGCCTCGTATAGGGCTGCGATGGGTTGGTGCAGATCGTCTGCGCATCTCCAACTTCAACAATCTTTCCCTTGTGCATCACCGCCACGCGATCACAGAAGTAGCGCACGACCGAAATATCATGAGAAATGAAAATGAAGCTGAGATGCAGATGCTTCTGGATATCAAGCAGCAGATCGAGGATCTGACTACGGATCGATACATCGAGTGCAGAGGTTGCCTCGTCTGCAACGATCACTTTGGGATCAACTGCCAGCGCTCTTGCTATGCCGATGCGCTGCCGTTGGCCACCAGAAAAGGCGTGCGGATAACGCTCCATCGCCAGTGGGTCCAGGCCCACTTTTTCAAGCAGTTGGGCAACGCGTTCTTCGAGGGCTTGCCCGCTCATTTTCCCCGATACGATCAGTGGATCCGCAATGATCTGCTTGACTGTCATTCTCGGATTAAGAGATGCAAAGGGGTCCTGAAAGATCAGTCGCACATCCTGATGGTAGCGACGCAGATCAGTTTTACCGAGCGAGGTTACCTCAACAGGTGCAGTGTCACCATCGGGGCGGAAATGTACGCTGCCCGCGGTTGGCTCTATCACACGCAACATCATGCGCCCTAAGGTCGTCTTGCCTGAACCGCTTTCGCCAACAATGCCCAGATTTTCACCCGGAAAGAGGTCAAGAGTGGCATTGTCGACCGCAACCAGTCCCTGACCAGCGCTTGCGCCGAAAAGTTTCGATGCCCCACCGTAAATTTTCGTCAGTCCGCGTATCGATAGTACCGGCTCGACCGAAGAACTGAGGGACGAAGGTAGTGCCCGTTTTTCGGCAGCGCCCTCTAGCTTCACGGTCGCGTTCAAAAGTTGGCGCGTGTAGGCATGCTGGCTGGCGTGAAAGATCTCATCGACTGGTCCCTTCTCAACGATCCGCCCAAACCTCATCACTGCAACATCGTCAGCTACCTCGGCGACCACGCCCATATCATGGGTGATCAGCAGCATTGCCATGCCACGCTCGTCTTGCAGGCGTTTAATGAGGTCAAGGATTTCCGCCTGGGTGGTCACGTCCAGCGCGGTCGTGGGTTCGTCAGCAATCAACACTTCAGGATCGCAGGCCAGAGCCATGGCAATCATAGCTCTCTGGCGCATTCCGCCCGAGAACTCGAAAGTGTATCGCTTGGCCATCAAATCTGGCTGTGGGATCTCGACCTGCCTCAACAGATCGATACAACGCTCCCAAGCTTCTTTCTTCGAGACCTTGTTGTGCAAGCGGATAGCCTCGACAATTTGCGATCCGATCGTGTGGACGGGCGAAAGTGAGCTCATCGGCTCTTGGAAAATCAACCCGATGCGACCGCCACGGATCGCAAGTACCTCGCGACTGCCCTCTGCCATTTTTGCGACATCAACCGGACCGCCTGGTCCGTCGAGAAGGATCTCGCCGTCGATCATGCGACCAGGTTTGTCGATGAGCCGCATCAATGAGCGGGCGGTAACCGATTTTCCCGATCCACTTTCCCCGACAAGTGCCAGTGTCTTGCCGCGTTGCAAATCGAAATTCACGTCACGCACGGCATGAAGGATGTGTGTTCGCAAATGGAAATCGATGGAGAGATTGCGCACCGAGAGCAATGTTTCAGATTTTATCATCGTGATGCACCTCATGTGTCATAAGGGTCGGCCGCGTCGCGCAAACCATCGCCAAAGAAATTGAAGGACAGCACAGCCAGCACGACGGCCAGGCTTGGCCAGATCAGCAGCCACGGGGCTGTTGCGACCGTACGGACATTTTGTGCGTCCTGAAGCAATACGCCCCAACTGACGACAGGCGGTTTGAGCCCGACCCCTAGGAATGACAGCGACGTTTCCGCAACGATCATCGTGGGAATGGCGAGCGTCACGACAGCAAGGATATGGCTGGTAAGCGACGGAAGAATGTGACGAAAGATGATGCGGCGCTCGCTTGCTCCATCCAGCCTGGCGGCCGTTACAAAATCTTCGCCACGCAGCGAGAAGAACCGCCCCCTGACCTCGCGGGCAAGTCCCGTCCATCCCAACAATGAAACGATCAGCGTGACCATGAAATAGACAGATAAGGGTGACCATGTCAGAGGAATGGCGGCGGCCAGCCCTAGCCACAACGGTATGGTCGGCATGGCGCTGACGATCTCGATGATACGTTGTATCAGGGTGTCGACCCAGCCTCCGTAATATCCGGAGACCGCCCCCATGATAACCCCAAGAGTGAGCGAAATGGCCACACCCACGAGGCCAATCGACATTGACACTCGAGTTCCGTAGATCAGTCGGCTCATCAGATCTCGTCCAAGACGATCCGAGCCGAGAAGATACATCGGTTCCCGCTGATCGAGCGGTCCCAACAAACGAGTTTGCATCGGGATAAGCCCCCAAAGCTTATAGGGCGAACCTTCCACAAACAGGCCAATGGGAATGATCTTTGTTTCGTCAACGACAAAGCTGCGGCGCAGGGCCTTCGGATCAATCTCGATCTTGTAACCTTTGACATGGGGAAGAAACTTGCTTCCGCCATCCGCCGAGGGTGCAAACAGGGCAATTCTCTGCGGCGGGGCAAACGTGTATTGCGGCCTTGATGCGTTGGGCAGACCCGGTGCCAGGAACTCGGCAAAAACACCAATGACGTAAAGAATGAGAATGATCACACCAGCAACGGCGGCGACCTTATGTCTGAAAAAGCGCTGGCGGATCAGTGTCCATTGACCAGCTGCCACCAGACTCTCGACTTTGCCGCTACGTTTCAAAGGACTGATTGCGGGACCTGTTTCCAGCGTGGAGACGCTATTTGTGTCACTCAACATGGAGAGCCCCTTCAGTTGAAACGGATGCGCGGATCAAGCGCAGCCAGAAGAATGTCGGAAATCAGCATGCCAACCAGGGTGAGCACGCCCATAAGAAGAATGAAACTGCCGGCGAGATACATGTCCTGCCCCACAAGCGCCCGAAGCAGTAGCGGGCCTGCGGTTGGCAGATTGAGGACAATTGCAGTTATGGTCACACCGGACACAAGATCGGGCAAAACCCAGCCAATTGAGCTGACGAAGGGGTTCAGCGCGATACGCACCGGATATTTTACAATGACTTTCCGTTCGGGAAGCCCCTTTGCACGCGCCGTAATCACATAGGGTTTGCTCAATTCGTCGGAGAGATTGGCGCGCAGAATGCGGATCATTGCCGCAGTACCGGACATTGCGATGACAATGATCGGTATCCACATGTGGCTAAGCATGTCGGTGAATTTGGCAACACTCCACGGCGCATCGACAAATGCAGGAGAAAAAATGCCTCCGACGCTTTGGCCAAGAAAACGGTAGCTCATATACATCAAGGTCAGTGCCATGATGAAGTTGGGCACTGCCAAGCCGATAAATCCAAGTAGGGTAAAGGCGTGATCACCGAACGAATGCCTTTTTACCGCTGAGTAGATACCGATGGGCAGTGAAATGGCCCAGACCATCAACAGACTGGCAAACGAGATGAGCAGGGTCGAGCCCATGCGATCCCAGATCAGCGTTGACACAGGCTGGTTCCACTCGAACGAGTAGCCGAAATCGCCCCGCGTCAGAATACCCGTCATCCAAACGAAATACTGGACATAGACGGGTTGATCGAGACCATACTGCGCGCGCAGCCGGGCAATGGTTGCTTCATCCAGGTTCTGTCCCCCATCAGCCATGGTGGACAGAAGCGAGGTTAGATAATCGCCAGGCGGCAATTGAATGATCATGAAGGCGATTAAAGACATGCCGAACAATGTCGGTATCATGTAGAGAATACGTTTCAGCACATAGGCCAGCATGGCTTCCTCCCACTGGTTTTCTCGGCTTATGAATGCCAGGTCAGGTGGACCGTCTCCATGGCCTCGACCGATGGCACCTCCACCTCGACCCGGTCGCCCACGATACGGCAGGTGCACTCCTGACCTTTCACCAGCATCTTTGCGACGGCAGACCGCTTTCCTTTCGGCAGTGCTACTGAAAGCGTCTGGACCCCAATGGGGTACGCCTCCCGCAGCGGTCCCTTCATCATCATCGGGTTGGTCAGATTGACTAGGAACACCACCAGTGCGTCGTCCTTTTCGTAGATCGCAATATCGATGATCCCCTTGCCATCAATTCTAACACGATGATCTTCACCGAAAGCCCAGTTGACTGCATTAGCAATCAACCGCCCGTGGTCCGGTGCCAGCACTTTCCAATAGACTTCACCGAGGTTGAAGGGGATGTAAACCACTCGACCGCCATACCCTGTGTCCCTCGCGACAACGGCTGCGCCCGTCGGCTCTTGTCGCGGATAGACCTCTTCCATAGGCAAATCAGGAAAGTCGGGAACGTAGAGAAACGGTGTGTCTGCAGCTTTTTCTGCATTGACGGCTAACAGGTGCGTACCACCGATGATGCGGGCAGCGCCGTCGTAACCTATGTTGATTGGATGGGGACCTGAAAGAGCAATGTAGGTGTTTTTGACCGGCCCGCGGGTCGACGAGGTCAAATGTGCCCCAAAGACGTTTGCCAGACCAAAATCAGTGCGCGGCTTGCCCACCTGGTCGTAAAGCGACGTTTCGTATGCAGCAACAACCGATCCGCCGCGCTGGACGTAGGCTTCGATCGCGCTACATTGTTCATCGGAAAGGTAGGCGGCGTTTGCCAATATGATTAGCTTGAAGCGATCCAGCGTTTCTGCTGTCATGACTTGATCGGACACAAACTCGAACGGAATACGTGCCTCGACCAGAGCATGATAGAAGCCGAGATCGTTTTGCTCGGCAATATGCCGTTCTTCTGGCGCCCAGTGCCGCAGCGTGGTTGAAGGATCGATAATCGCAATCTCGGCAGTTGGTTGCATGCCGTCGATGTGCGGCTCGATGTCAGCATGAAGATTGAAGGCCTCGACGACCGGCTGCACCCAGCGATCGTCTGGAACACATGCATTGAATTTCGTGAACCACGGGAAAAGTCCCTGCGCCATGCCGTCATGGATCCAGAGCTTAATTTCCTCTCCGCTCTGAACGGAATCCTTCCAGCGATATTCCTCCTCTGGCCCGATGGACGTAATCAAACCAACCGGCCGGTCTCGAAATGTAGCGCGGATACGTTTGCCGTTTCGCCCCGCTGACCAGCCAACCTCAACGCCTTGACGTGCCTGATGGTCAACGAAAAGAATAGGGCAATGTTTCTGAATAAGTGAAAGGTCAAATTCCATGAGCGATGAGCCGCTCATGTTGGGGATGAAGCTGGCATGTGGCCGAATGCCTTTTACGGTCTCGTCCCAATAAACAACCAGCTCTGTCAGAATACGCCTGCGCCACGCAGCCCATGCCTGCCAGGCAGGATCACTCGCATCCGGTTTTAGCGGCAAGTCAAAGCCGGTTTCATCCTTGAAACGCCTCTGGTTATCCTCGCTGTAGGATACCCCATGACCTTGCCATCGATTGGCAAACACCGCGTCAATGTCGTATTTCGAAACAATCTCACGAATGACGTCGGTCGTAAAATCGCGGTTGTAGCTTCCTAATGCGTCGGTCACATAAATGCCGGGAAACGCCCAGTGCTCGCGCGGACTGCCATCCTTGTTGATTGCAACCCATTCAGGGTGGGCCTGCGCTGCATCCGCATGAATTGCATGTGGATCGACACGTGCCATCACGTGCATTCCCAATTTGCGTGCACCCTCAACGATCGTGCCAAATGGGTCTGTGCTGCCAATGAACTTGGACACATAATGCAATGGGATTTCGCTGGGGTAATAGGCAATGTAGCCGCCCGCCGAAAGGCATAAGGCATTCGATTTCGTGCGCCGGAAAACATCGATCCAGAATTCTGGATCGTATTTTTCCGGATCGTCCTCCGCAAATGTAAGCTGTGTCCATCGGGTGGCAGATTTGTACCACTCATGGGAGCGGCTGGCTGTATCGGTGGACGTATTTGGTCGATGAAGCATGTTGATATCCATGGCAATAGGTTGCCGTCGCGCCGGGGACGGCACGTGCGACACGTGGAGATTTACTCTCCCCGAACCGGTTTCTCAGTCCGGGGAGGGAGAGCGATCAGGCTTTGAAAAACGTCTCGGGATTGGCTGGCGCAGGTGTCGGATAGCCCCATGAATTCGGCATGGTTTCAGGAACGTTGCGCATGTCCTTTTTGACGACCCCGTAACTGTCCGTTGGCAGGCATATGCCAAAAACGTAGAATTGATCGGCTGCAATTTCCAGAATCTCAGCCATCAGTTTCTTCTGCTCGTCAGGATTGGCCGAACCAAGCACGCGGTCATAAAGGGTCAACGCATCCTTGACCGGTTGAGGTGGCTCAACTGCGCCCTTGGAACTGGGATCTCGATACCACAACTGCCATCCCTTGGCGTAAAGCGCTTCGGTGGTATTTGGAATGTAGTAGCGAGGATCAAGAATGGCGGCAATTCCGCCGTTACCGCCGAAGCGGTGAGCCGTCGCATCATATTCGATACCCTGACGCACCCTTACTTCCCACAACGAGCGGTCCATCGTTCGCATTTGAACATCGACACCAACAGCCTGGAACATAGGCAACGCTAGCTGAAAAATATCGAGGAAGGTCGCACGCGCCTGATCAATTTCAAATATGACCGTTACACGTTTACCGCTGTCATCCAGACGGTAACCCTCACCGTCCTTGTTGGGAAGGATCTTGTCGAGAAGGGCATTTGCGCCTTCCGGGTCATATTGTGTGAACTGCGTTGCGAGGCGCTCGTTGTAGAGTGGATCTTCTGCTCTGAGTGCGGGTTGTGATACTGTGCCCTGGCCGATGAAAACCGTGTCGATGATGGCTTGGCGGTCAAGCGACATCGATAGAGCAGCCCTGAAATCCTTGTTGTTGTAAAGCTGGCGCTTGAACTCGTTGGGGTGATTGAGGTTGAGCTGGAACACCATCTCGTTCGTTTCGGTTGACGTCAGGGTATAAAAACCGAAGTTGCCCTGCTCCTGTGCGTCATAAAGTACGGCGCGATTGGCCGGGGTTGCGATGTACTGGTCCATCAGGTCAATCTCGCCCTGCATCGCTTTCAAAAGCAACACCTGGGGATCGGCGACCATCTGGTATACAATGCGGTCCAGATAAGGCAGCTGCTTGCCGTCAGTATCGACCTTCCAGTAGAAAGGATTGCGCTCGGCAATTGCCCTATCGGTGCTTTGTCCGGGAGCCACGGTCATCTTCCAGGCGTGGATGACGGGGCGTTGCGAATTCTGGAAGAATTCATTGTCGACAACCAGCCCGGCCTCGCGCTGGAATAACTGGATCCAACCGGAGGCGCCCTTTTTCTTCGCCTCTTCCTCAGCATTCTTATTGTACTTGATGTGGAACTGTTTGAGATAGTGCTTTGGCGCCCGGGTCGTCTGATCATCATTCGCCCACGCCAGTCTCAACGGGAAAAGCCCGTTTGGCGCGGCGAAGATTACCTTGAATGTCACGTCGTCAACGGCTTCAAACCGTGCTTTCTTTCCACCGGAACGCAGGTGGTTCTGGCCGACATCATCCAACCCCTCATAGTTGAAGATATCTTCGTACCAAAACAGGATGTCTTCGGTGGTAAAGGGTTCACCGTCCGACCATTTCATACCCTTACGAAGCCTGAAGGTGAATTCTGTCGCATCAGCATTGGCTTCGTAATGTTCGGCGACGTTTGGCACAACGCCCGACCAGTCTGGCGAATATCGCAACAGCGGTTCATAGGCTTGGTACCGGAAAAGCATCGACAAGGAACCGCCGCCAACAATGGCACTGTTCCAGTCGCCACCGTGTGAGCCGACCCGCTCAAGCGGTGTGACAATCAACGGGTTCAGCGGCAAACGATCCGCCAGCGCAGGCAGTTTTCCTTCGCCGACAAGGTCTTTCAGCATTTCAGCTTCAGTGAAAGTCATTTGAGCCCAAACAGGTAGGGCAGGCAGCAAAACAGCTGCTGTTCCCGCAGCGAGAAACGCGCGGCGTTTTAATCCTTGCATGTTTTCCTCCTCGTTTCATACGCCGAGTGAATCTCCCCTCCTCTGGGCCGACACCTCAGCTTTCTTGCAGATAATTCTCCGTTGAGTTTTTGTTTTGTTATTTTGTTAGCTTGCATTATGTATTTTGTTAGGTAAAGCGTTATGTTAAATTTTTTTATTCACTGCGCGATGCGTCAATATTCAGGAGGGTTCGACATGGGTCGGGTCACGCTGCAGGACATTGCCAGCTACACTGGGCTGTCCAAATTTGCCGTCTCCCGCTCCCTTGCGGGAAAGGAAGGTGTGAGCGAAAGCACGCGACAGCGGGTTGAGGAGGCTGCAACCGCACTCGGGTACAACCGGCAAAAGCCGATTGAGGAACAGCGCGAAATCACCCTCATCTTCCATGATAAAGTGGATAGTGTCAGCTATGAGCTGCGCACGATGCTGCAAGATGGCATGCAACGGGAGGCCCACCGGCTCGGCCAGCCGGTTCGGTTGCAGTGGACCCACGATGCCAATCGCGTAGAGGCAATGGCCAAAGATAGCGCTGGCATCATTCTTGTTGGCCCTCACGAGCAGACCACGCTTGATATCGTCAAAGCGTCAGGTGTACCCGTGGTCCGGCTGGGCTGGGTTTCCCCTCTGGAGCAGGCGGATCATGTGGGCGGAACCGATCATGAGGCCGGAATTGCTGTGGGTGAATATCTGCTTGGTCTTGGCCACCGCAAGATCGTCTTTCTTCAGGGGGAAGAAGGATATCGCGGACGACGGGAGCGATACTATGGTCTGAGGGAGAGCCTGGAGGGTTGCCCGGATGCAGAACTCCATGACCTGCGTTTTGCAGAAGACGGCGGCTTTATCCCGGCCCTGTTAACACTCCAGAAATCCGGCGTCCTCCCCACGGCAATGTTTTGCGCTCATGACGGGTTGGCACTGACCGCGGTTTCCGAGCTTCTAGCCCGCGGCTTCAGGATTCCCGAAGATATGTCGGTTGTCGGCTTTGGCGACTTCTCCGCTGCAACCCAGATATCTCCACAACTTACGACGATTAAAGTACAGGGCCTGGAAATGGGTGCAACGGCGCTTCGGCTTTTGCTGGAACGGCTTGAAACGCGCGACCTCTCGGTTCCGGCAAGACGCATTCTTATTGCATCGACATTCATTGAGCGGAGATCATCGGGGCCGGCTCCCGTGCAAGCGAAACAACTCAACGAGGCTTCGAGGTAACTTGCCTTTGGCCGGGTTCGAACCGGCAATCCAACAGCATGTTGGTTAGGCCATGGAAGCAGGAGGCGTGAAGAACTCACGATCATCCAGCGAGACACGATGGCCATTTTCACGCGTGTGGTGAAATCAATCGCCAGAGGCGTAGAGTAAAGAAATATCGCGGTGGTGTAGCTGACAGTTGGCACTTTCACTCTTCACCACAGCACGCTTTGGCTCCAGTACGACCAAGCAACCACTTCGATAAGCATATTCCCGATCTCCGTTCGGCAGGGTCTTTTGAACTGGCACTTCGTCCATTGGCCGTACTTCCTGCGCCGTTTCTTTTTGCACATCAGCAGAGGAGCAAGCGGCGAGCGTTGCCATAATCGGGAGGGCAAAGATGAGGCTATATTTCAGCATGTCTGTCTCCTTCTTGATGTCTTACGCTAGGAGCAAGATGAGGCGAAAAGACGAGCGCGCCCGCCTCTCGGTAAACCATCGATCGCCGGGCCACACAGCTCAAATCGGCGGCACTGGCATGTGCAAAGCACTCCGACACTGACGTCGCCGATCGGAGCAAGGTTTTCAGCAGGCTAAGCTGAGTTGGAACAAGCCGTGTCCCATCTCAACTGGTTTCGGCCATTCATGCCGTCCTTGCCCAACGAAGTAGTCGCGCCAGGGGTACGAGAGAACCCGAGACAATGCGTCAGCACTTCACGCGTCCACCATGAAACTCGATGAAAGCTTTTATCCCCTTAGATATTCGTCAGGCAGATGGTCAAAGCACCAGTGGTCGGTCGCCCTGGCGTCCCCGCGACATCCGTGCCCCCCATTATTTCCGCTGTTGGTCTGTGAGCGCTCTTCAAAACCGGGCGTGTGGCCCGCTCAGGTCAGTCGGCAAGTCAAACTAGTCTCCAGCAGCATGGAACAATTGCCGGGTCCTGGGGTTAGGGACTGAGGAGTTCGTAACTACGAGCTCCAAACGAGAGGAATACCCCAGTGAAAAATTATATGCTTGCCGCGGCGCTGCTCAGCGCCAGCGCGGTTTGCGCATTCGCTCAGACAGCGCCGACCGCGAACTCTGATGCAACGACACCAGCTATCGCCACACCGCAGCCTAGGAATGCCACCGCACCCGTTGAAGGGGCAAACAGCTTCACCGAAGCACAGGCGAAAAAACGGATCGAAGAAGCAGGGTTCTCCGTCAAGGACCTGAAAAAGGATGACAATGGCATCTGGATGGCCACCGGCGTGAAGGACGGCAAGTCCGCTTCGGTCGCACTCGACTATCAGGGCAATGTCGTCGCGAAGTAACCCAATATAACAATAGGAATTTCAATTATGAAAACTGTAACCGGCCTTTTCGACAACTATTCCGATGCAAGCGCAGCTGTCGGCGCGCTTGAGTCAGCGGGCGTAAAATCCAGCGACATCAGTATCGTTTCTCACAATGCGGACGATCGGCACGCGGACAATTCAAATGCAGCCGAGGGCGCTGGCACAGGTGCCGGCATAGGTGCCGCCATTGGCGGCACTGGTGGCCTGCTCACGGGTCTCGGTCTGATGGCAATCCCAGGCGTTGGACCGGTCGTGGCCGCCGGATGGCTGGCCGCCACAGCTGCCGGTGCCGTTGCAGGCGCAGTCGCAGGCGGCGCGACTGGCGGGATAATCGGTGCCATGACAAGCTCGGGCGTAACCGAAGACGACGCGCACGTCTATGCCGAAGGCGTTCGCCGCGGCGGAACGCTGGTAACGGCTAAAGTCGAGGACACGCTCGCTCCACAAGCAGACGCAATTCTGAAGCGCTCGAACCTGGTTGATCCGACAGAGCGGCGAGCCGCTTACCAGGAGCAGGGTTGGACGCGTTTCGACGACACCCTTGACCCCTACCCCGCCGAGGAAATCGAGCAGGAACGTAACCGCTATCGCCGCACAGGCGCTGGTCTCTAGCCCGACAAAGCCCGCCAATAAGAGGCGTGTTTTCAAGTTTCAGTTCACCCCCTTTAAGAAATAGGACAACACCAATGGCTAACGAAAAAACATTGAACGACCTTTTCCTCGAGACGCTCAAGGACATTTACTTCGCTGAAAAACAGATCCTGAAGGCCTTGCCGAAAATGGCGCGCGCCGCGCAATCAGAAGAAGGCAAGGCTGGCTTCCTCCAGCATCGCGACGAAACTCAGGTTCAGATCGAGCGTCTGGAGCAGATTTTCGAGCTTCTTGGCAAGCCCGCTCGCGGCAAGACATGCGAAGCTATACAAGGCATTCTCGCAGAAGGCGAAGAGATCATGGAGGATTACAAAGGCACGGCAGCGCTCGATGCCGGACTGATTTCTTCCGCGCAGGCTGTCGAGCACTATGAGATCGCCCGTTATGGCACGCTGAAGTCCTGGGCCAGCCAGCTTGGAATGAAGGAGGCGGCCTCGTTACTGGATGCCACCTTGCAGGAAGAGATTGCCACGGACCAGAAGCTCACGGCGCTCGGTGAATCTTCAGCCAATGCCAAAGGCACGATGAAAAAAGCCAGCTAGACTACCGACACTACGGATCAGGCCGCCCTTTGGGGGCGGCCTTTCTGCTTTCGGGCCGCAGGCGCCCGTCGAACCCAGTTCATCAGGAGCCCACCATGGCCAAGAACACAACCGCTAAATCGCCGCATTCCGCACCCGATACCGCCACGATACACGATGTGACGCTACAGCGCGGGCCGGGTGGCGAACTACACCAGATAGCCGAAGGCGACACACCCATATTGACCACCGCCCAGGGCGGACCAATTGCGGACGACCAGAACTCACTGCGCATCGGGGCCCTGGGACCACTCGTCGTCGACGACTTTCACTTCCGTGAGAAGATGTTTCATTTCGACCACGAGCGGATTCCCGAACGGGTCGTGCATGCGCGCGGTTATGGTGCGCATGGATTCTTCGAAACGTACGATTCTTTTGCCGCCTACACGAAAGCTGATTTCCTACAGCGTAAAGGCGAAAAGACGCCCGCCTTCGTACGTTTCTCGACCGTAGCCGGAAACAAGGGGTCTGCCGACCTCGCACGCGATGTGCGCGGGTTTGCCGTCAAGCTCTACACACAGGAAGGCAACTGGGATCTGGTGGGCAACAACATTCCGGTCTTTTTTATCCAGGACGCCATCAAATTCCCGGACCTCATTCATGCGGCCAAGCAGGAGCCGGATAGGGCTTTCCCCCAAGCGCAGACGGCCCATGACAATTTCTGGGATTTCATCAGTCTCACTCCGGAGAGTATGCACATGGTCATGTGGACCATGTCCGACCGTGCCATACCGCGGTCCTTCCGCTTCATGGAAGGTTTCGGGGTGCACACCTTCCGCATGGTGAATGCCAAGGAGGAGTCGACTTTCGTTAAATTCCACTGGAAGCCAAAACTGGGCCTTCAGTCCGTGGCCTGGAACGAAGCGGTCAAAATCAACGGCGCCGACCCGGACTTCCACCGTCGCGATCTCTGGAACGCCATCCAGTCAGGCAACTTCCCGGAATGGGAGCTGCAGGTCCAGCTTTTCGATCAGGCGTTCGCCGACAGCTTTGATTTCGACGTACTCGACCCGACGAAACTCATCCCAGAGGAAATCATCAAGCCTCAGCCGATCGGGCGGCTGGTCCTTGACCGCATGCCAGACAACTTCTTCGCGGAAACCGAGCAGGTTGCCTTCATGACGCAGAACGTACCTCCGGGCATCGATTTCAGTAACGACCCTCTTTTGCAGGGCCGCAACTTTTCTTACCTCGACACACAATTGAAACGCCTGGGCGGGCCGAATTTCACGCACCTGCCTATCAATGCCCCGAAGTGTCCGTTTGCACATTTCCAACAGGACGGTCATATGGCAATGCGCAATCCTGTCGGTAAGGTCAATTACCAGCCGAACTCGTTTGGCGAAGGGCCGCGGGAATCGCCGACCCGTGGGTACCGGCATTTCCCCGCCGAAGAACAGGGGGCAAAAGCCCGGCTACGTCCGGAGAGCTTTGCTGACCACTATAGCCAAGCAAGGCAATTCTTTATCAGCCAAACACCACCGGAACAGCGCCACATCGCCGCTGCTTTGACATTTGAACTCAGCAAGGTTGAAATCCCGGTCATTCGCGAGCGCATGATATCCCATCTTTTAAACATCGATGAGACGCTTGCCACGACTGTTTCCCAGAAGCTCGGCATCAAGAAACTGCCAAAGCCTGCTGACGCTGCGGTACCAACGCGCCAGGATCTGGAGCCATCCCCCGCGCTCAGTATCATCGAAAACGGGCCCCAGCGCTTCGAAGGGCGAAAACTTGGTATTCTGGTCACCGATGGTGTGGATGCCAGGCTGCTGAAAGGTCTGACAGATGCCATCATAAAGGAAAAAGGTGTTGTCGAGCTGATTGCGCCCAAGGTAGGTGGGGTAGAAGCCTCTGATGGGAGTTGGATCGAGGCTCAGCATATGATCGATGGCGGACCGTCGGTCCTGTTCGATGCCGTGGCCATTCTCACGTCGACCGATGCGATTGACGACCTGGTGAATGAGGCGACTGCCAGAGACTTTGTGGCCGACGCTTTTCAGCACTGCAAATTCATCGGTTACGATCAATCAGCGCTCCCGCTGCTTGAAAAAGCGGGGATTGCAGACCTTGATGAAGGCGTTCTGGCTTTGCCCGGAGAAGAGGGCCTGTCAGCTTTCGTTTCGGAACTTGGCAAACTTCGTGTCTGGGGCCGTGAGCCATCGGTAAAGCTTGGTAAGGCTTCTCCGCCAATCAAGTAGCCTAGATGGGCGGGGTTGTCCCCGCCCATCAACCAGCAAACGATCGCACATCCAAAGTGACACACGGAGCGCTGCGAGCATGAAAATACTACGGTCGTAGTATTGGAATAACACCCGTTTCAATGGACTTCGTCTAATCTGTTGCTGCAATCATCGCGGCTATAGGGAGGGATGTATGATGGCGAAGATTCTTATGATTACCGGTGACTTCACCGAGGACTATGAAACGATGGTTCCGTTCCAGACGCTTCTGGCCTGCGGCCACAGCGTCGATGCCGTATGCCCCGGCAAAAAGGCGGGCGACAAGGTCAAGACCGCGATACACGATTTCGAAGGCGACCAGACCTACTCGGAAAAACCCGGCCACAATTTCACTTTGAATGCCGATTTCGCATCGGTCGATCCAGCGCATTACGATGCGTTAGTCGTCCCGGGCGGCCGTGCACCGGAATATCTCCGGATGGACGCCGATGTACTAGCCAAGGTGAAGCATTTTTTTGACGAGGGGAAACCGGTTGCCGCAATATGCCACGGTGCCCAGTTGCTCGCTGCAGCAGGCGTTCTGAAGGGTCGTATTTGCTCGGCGTACCCGGCCTGCGCTTACGAAGTAACGGCATCTGGTGGGACATTCGCTGAGATTGCAGTGACAGAAGCCGTCACCGATGGCAATCTGGTGACGGCGCCAGCATGGCCCGCCCACCCGGCATGGCTCAAGCAGTTTCTTGCGATTTTGTAAGAGCAGTCTCCAGCTCCGGGCTAACAGGTAGACAGTAGGGTTGTTGTCAGCTCGAGTAATGGTCACACTGCTCCAACATTAAAGGGAAGGGAGGCCCTTGCGATGTGCGAACTCTTTATCAAAGCCGATGCCAGTCAGTGGCAAAGCTGCACACATAGTCTGCGCATTGATGGTGTGACCACTTCGATCCGGATCGAAAATCATTTCTGGTATACGCTCAGCGAAATCGGCCTGCGCGACGGTATGACTGTCGCGCAGCTCATAACAAGGCTATGGCATGAGGCGATGGATGCCGATCATGATCTCGGCAACTTCACCTCATTCTTGCGCGTATGCTGTGCCCGTTACCACGCCCTCATCGCTGCGGGCGAAATTTCGGCAAATCTAAGCATCCCGATTGCCGATCACGCGGCCCGCGAAATACTTGCCCGGGAGGCACAGCAGTATAGCACGATAGTCAACTGACAAGGGTGCTCTGCCGTGATTTGCCTTCTAGCACGCACCTCACGCAACTGGCCTGCCCGGACGTTTCAGATCCTGTGTGGCGAAAGTGCAGTTTCGCTAAATCCCGATCTGCCGATCACCGACAAGATGGAAATGACGTGGCGGCCGCATTAACACTCATAGGTAGAATCACCCATAGACAAAACTAAAAGTTGACAATCAGATTAAGTTCCACTATCTAATCATTATCGATATTTTCTTGCTGAGCTTTGGTTACCGCGCGATTAGCACCGCGCTTTCAACGAACCCTCCCTTTAAAACAATCGTTATCATCATCCGCAGCGCAGTCGCGCTGAGGTCATCTATATTGCTATGAAAGGGTTCATTATGATCACCGGCACAGTTAAATGGTTTAATTCCACCAAGGGCTTCGGCTTCATCCAGCCTGACAACGGCAGCGCTGACGCGTTCGTTCACATCTCTGCCGTCGAGCGCGCCGGAATGCGCGAAATCGTCGAAGGCCAGAAGCTTAGCTACGATCTGGAGCGCGACAACAAGTCCGGCAAAATGTCGGCTTGCAATCTTCAGGCTGCTTAAATCGGTATCTGCTTTCCTTTGACCACGGATGTACTGGCACTGTTGAAAGCACAATACCTACTGAGGTCAGGCAAGTTGCCTGGCCTTTTTTTTGCCTGATGACACCGCAATTGCGCGGGTGGCCCAGGTGGCCAGTGGCCGCAATAACAGGAGTTCTCGATGACGAACCAAGCCAACGAACTTCAGGCAATCAACACGGCTTGGCAGATTGCCGTGCAGGAAATTCTGCGGATGGTCGTTCGAGACCTGTACAAATCAGGGGATGAGGCGTCCTTCCAAGCGCATATCAAGAGAGTTGAAGAGGCGGCCGTCGACAGCATCTACACCGGACTGATGCTTCGCGGGACTGATGAATGGACGGAAGTGCTTGTCAAGGAAAAGGCCAGTAACTTCGTCACGACGCTTTTGACGTCCTTCACCTATGACAAGGTCTAATTATGTCAGCACTAGCGACGCTGCCATAGCGTTCCAATGTGCCACTTCATCAATAGATGATGGACCACACGGTATCACCACTTCCCAGTTAGATGATTCTTAGAAATCGTTCTTAACAATCTCTGTTAAGCGAAAACTGGTTACAACGGTCTTCGCAACGGTAGACCGGGCAATTCTGTACATCGCGCGTCGGAACGCTGTTTCGGGCAGCATATTCACCAATCTCGCATTGCCGGGCACTGCTGACGTAACGGTCGTAGAGTGTCATGTGACGAACGCGTGTTGATGGATAACGGAGAATGACGGCACCTTCCCTGTCAATCGCACTTTGTACCGCTGCGCAGTTCATTGAGGGCGTTTCATAGCGGGATATGGCAGATGCTGGTGAAGCTGCAAGAGTAGCAAGTACAATCATAAATGTTGTCTTGAGCATGGGTTTGCCTTTCCTTGACGTCGAGACCACTTGCGTCAACCGCAGACGCTGCCCAACCGAGAGTCGAACAATCGAAACACCAATTAGTTCCTCAGCCCCATGCAATCGCTGAGAAGTAGGCGCCTATGCCGCCTGGCGGCAGCGGCCTCGCCCGCGGTGTGGCAATTCCGTGACCAACATATTGAAGAACGTTGCCAACCAGACCGTCACGGACGAAGGCAGTTGCAAACCCACCATCACGATTGAGGAAAAGCAACAGTCTGCTGCAAAATCTCTTTCACCAACCGAGGCGAAGTGGCTTTCCGGTGCGTTTCGCTCGCTCGACCCCAAGCCCAGGTTTTTGTCTCGTGAGATGGTAGAGCACAACGCACTATGACATGAAACCCTGGCGACTTGACGCAATCGGCCAGACATTGCTTGCCTGGCCGATCCATCTAAAGCAGGTACTTATTCCTTGCGGAGCAGAAATGTCCGCGATCAGGCAGCAGCCTTGACGGGCGCGCCGATCGTCACGGTTAGCGTGCCGAGATTGTCGATGCTTCCCACGAGTACATTTCCCTCGGTAACGGGCCCTACCCCGTCCGGCGTACCGGTCATAATGACATCTCCCGGCTCCAGCGAGTAATAGCGCGATAGAGTTGAGATGATTTCCGGTGTGCGCCATATCATCA
Organism: Agrobacterium sp. AGB01; assembly: GCF_014851585.1. Classification (GTDB taxonomy): domain Bacteria; phylum Pseudomonadota; class Alphaproteobacteria; order Rhizobiales; family Rhizobiaceae; genus Agrobacterium. The sequence goes on along the minus strand of NZ_JACVAB010000005.1, from coordinate 303,047 downwards.
GGCCAAGGTCTGAGTCCTGATGCGCCTTGCCGTCGACTTCCAGTTTAATACGGCCTGTTGCCGGGTGACCGACCTGTTCAACGGGATAGACTGGACCGCAAGGTGCAGACAGATCGAATGACTTTTTCAACTCCCATGGCGAACGTGGCCCTTCTGCGGTGTCGAGAAGCGTCCGTCGTGTCATGTCGAGGCAGATGCCATAGCCGAATACATGCGATAACGCCTCGGCTTCGGGAATGTCATATCCCCCTGACTTCATGACGACCATCAGCTCAAGTTCGAAATGAAAATCATTGGTTTTGGGCGGATACGGCACGGTCCCCCCATCCTGAACCACGCAGTCGCGGGGCTTTTGGAATACAAGCGGAAAATCGCGTGTTTCGTCTCCGCCCATTTCACGCACGTGGGCAACATAGTTGCGCCCGATGCAATAGATGCGTCGGACAGGAAATCGTTTGTCACTGCCAACGACAGGCAGGCTCGGTTGCTCCGGTGCAGGCACGGCAAAGGTGGCTTCTGGCTTCATTTAGGCAATCCTGAGAGTTTGATACGCCTCAGAACAATATGCATGTTACTGCGTCTGTCTATCAAAATCTGCATATTTTTAAAAAAAAGAAAAAAATATGAATATTGATTGACAGTCCGCAAAGATAGTGACTTCCTGAAGACGTTGCAGAAGACAACGAAGGGGAACAGCAGATGATCACACGCAGAACACTGATGGCCTTCACGGCATCCGCCGCGATGTTTCTATCCGGCCATGCCATGTCCCAGGAGAAAAAGGAGCTGGTCATTGCCTATCCCAGCTCCATGGGACTGGGTTATTTCGCCCTCTACAACGCAATCGGAGAGGGATATTTTGAGGAGGAGAATATTACGATCCGTCCCGAAAGCCTCAATGGTTCCGCCCAGGTAATCCAGGCTCTGCTTGCTGGTCAGGCGCAGCTTGGCCATCCCGGCCCCGGTCCGCTTTTGAATGCCCGTGGCCGCGGTGAGGATCTGGTCTATATCTACAACTACTTTGCGCGCAGCCAGTTTAACCTGGTAACGACAGAGGATTCACCCTTCCAGACACCTGCAGATCTCAAGGGCAAAGTCATTGGTGTGGGTACGTCGGACGGAGCCGAAGTCGCTTTCGTGCGATCGATCTTCGATGCCGCCGGAATGAAGGAAGGCAGCGACTATACCTTTATTACCGTAGGTGAAGGAGGAATGGCCGTTGCCGGGTTCGCAAACAAATCAATCGATGCATACGCCGCCGATACTGCCGGCACCGCGACGCTGCGTTTGCGCGGTGTAAAACTGCGCAATCTGACCCCACCCGACTTCAAGGCCTATTTTGGCAATGGATATGTGACGACACGGGCGTTTCTCGATGACAACAAAGATGTACTTGAGGGCTTCGGGCGCGCACTCGTCAGGGGAGTGAAGTTCGGCATCGATCCTGCAAACCGCGAAGCAACGCTGCAACATGCACAGATGGGCAACCCGCAGCAGCTAGAGGACAAGGAATTCGCAAGCGCACTTTTGGATATCTACTTCGATCTCACCACACCGCTCGATCCCACGAAGGGTTATGGATACCAGAACCCCGTGGCGTGGCAGCAGTGGCAGAGCACCCTTGTGGCGGCAGGCGATTTGAAGCAGCCTTTGGACAATCTCGAGCAGGCCTACACCAACGAGTTCATTGAAAAGTGGAACGCTCCGAGATGATAGCTGCACAGAGGAAAGCTGTGGTGGAAAAGCCTGACAAGCCGGTCTTTCAGTTGAGTAATGTCAGCAAGATCTATGGCCAGCGCGACGTTGTTGCGCTGGAGGCTGTCGACATAACGCTGAACAAGGGGGAATTTCATTCGGTCATTGGCTCCAGCGGGTGCGGAAAATCAACGCTTCTAAAGATCATGGCGGGTCTGACACCTCCATCCCGAGGCAGGGTCATGCTATCGGGAACGCCGGTTATGGGGCCACGTCCGGATATTGGCATGATGTTCCAGCAAGCGACATTATTTCCATGGCGAACAACACTGGAGAACATCCTTTTACCCCTCGAAATCCGCGAGGGACGCGCCGTGGCTGCCGCGGCGCGAGCAAAAGCCGAAGCTCTTTTGTCGCTGGTCGGTTTGAAGGGATTTGAACACACCTATCCCGGTCAGCTCTCAGGCGGCATGGCACAACGGGCAGCAATTTGCCGGATGCTGATTGCAGATCCCGATGTACTGCTGCTGGATGAGCCGTTCAGTGCGCTCGATGAAATCACTCGCGATTTCATGAACATGGAATTGCAAAGAGTGTGCCTCGAACGCGGCGCCTCGGCATTTCTCGTGACGCACTCCATTTCAGAGTCTGTCATCCTGTCGGATATTGTCCACGTCATGTCCGCAAGGCCTGGACGCGTTGTCAAATCCATCAAGATCGACCTACCTCGCCCAAGAACACTTGAAATGAGCACGCTGCCGGAATTCGGGCATTACACGTCCACCATTCGCAACCTTCTCGACAAGGGGGCTTTCCTATGACCGATGCAACATCCTCCGGCTTGATGTCAGGCTCGGAAGACGACACCGTATGGACAGAGCGGGTTTCATGGATATCCCTGCTCCCCAGGTGGGTCTCAATGACCATCCTGATGCTGGCATTTCTGTCATGCTGGCAGCTTGTGTCGTCGGCAGGCATCGTTTCCCAGCTGATCTTGCCATCACCGCTGGCCACACTTTACGACCTCGGATTTGTGGGCCGTAACCTGCTGTCTGGCCAGTACATGCTTCCCGCACTGTGGGTCACCGCGCAAGAAGTCTTCTGGGGCTTCATCCTTGCGCTGGCAATCGGCGTTTTTCTTGGAATGCTTGTCGGTGAGACCTCGTTCGGCGAACGCGCAGTGATGCCCTATGTCGTAGCAATCGATACCATGCCCAAGCTTGCATTTGCGCCATTGTTTGTTGCGTGGCTGGGTTTTGGCATCACCTCCAAGGTCGCACTTGCAGCCTTCATATCTGTTTTCCCCATTGTGGTAGGTACGGCTGCAGGGCTGCATGCCGCAGATGAGAATGCCAGAATGCTCTTTAAAAGCATCGGCGCATCACGGTTGCAGACACTGCTCAAACTCAAAATTCCCACCGGACTGCCACAGTTCTTTACAGGTTTGAAAATTGCTTCGATAAGCGTTGTATCTGGCGCGATTGCCGGTGAGTTTCTGGGTGGGGGCAAAGGATTTGGAGAACTGATCCGCATCGCTGCTGCTCAACTCGATACGCCGCGTGTATTCTCGCTAATTATGTATCTCAGCCTTCTGGGCCTGCTGATGTTCGGACTGGTTTCATGGATGCAGTACCGGTTTGTTTTCTGGCAGAGAGGCCCGGATGCGGTCAGAAAGACAAAGAAAAAATGAAGCTTCTGTCTCATGGAAAGAATGAATGGCAAAGGTGAGCGACAAGACAACGCTGGCAACCGCAGTGTACCAGAAGTTGCGAATGGATATAATCAATGGCTCATTCAAGCCTGGCGAAAAGCTTCGCATTGAAACGATTGCCGCCAATTATGAAGTGGGTAGCAACGCGGTTCGGGAGGCATTGTCGCGGCTTTCCTCCGAGCGGTTGGTCGATCGCCACGAGCAGCGCGGTTTTTCTGTCCCGTCCATAGCGCTAGAGGAATGGCGCGTCTTGGTGAAAACACGCTGCTGGCTTGAAACCAGGGCGCTGGAAGAATCCATCAACAATCGCACCGCAGTCTGGGAAGAAGGCATCGTTGTCGCATTCCATCGGCTGTCACGCTATAAGTCGTCGGGTTTTCCCGATGACAGGCCAGGCTGGGAAGATGCGCACCGCAGTTTCCATCGCGCGCTGTTGTCGAATTGCGGCTCGCCCTGGTTGCTCGACTTCTGCGACATCCTTGCCGATCACGCCGCACGCTATGTCTCCATTTCCAATGCGTATCGCACCGTCCCCCGTGACGGCACCGCCGAACATGAAGCCCTTATGAGGGTTGTGATCGACGGCAACAGCCAGGATGCCTGTGCAGCGCTCATCACACATTACACAAGAACGCTCCAGTTGATCGAGCACCTGTTCGATGGAGGTGTCATGACCGGTAATCCCGGAAAGACAACCGATCTTCCCGCGATTGATCCTGCAGAACTGTTGAAACTCAATTTTTGAAAGATTAAAATGAAGTTCCCGGTTTCCCCGAAATACGTTTCCCGCCGCTCACCTGTCATGGCGCGCAATGTCGTTTCGACATCGCATCCGCTGGCCACTGAAGCCGGTCTGTCGATGTTGCGCAAGGGTGGTAATGCGGTTGACGCCGCACTTGCTGCAGCGATTACCCTGCCTGTGGTAGAGCCTACTGGTAATGGGCTTGGCTCGGATGCGTTCTGCATTCTTTGGGATGGCAAGGAACTTCACGGCCTCAATGCCTCGGGACGTTCACCCGCCGGTTGGACGCCGGAACGCTTCACTGGTTCTTCAATGCCCCGCAGAGGCTGGGAAAGTGTTACGGTCCCGGGCGCTGTTTCCGCCTGGGTTGATCTTTCGTCGCGCTTTGGCAAACTTCCGTTCGAAACTCTGTTTGAACCGGCGATCCATTACGCCTCGCACGGCTTTCACGTAACGCCGATTATTGCCGACCAATGGCAACGAGGAGCTGATGAGCTGAAAAGCCAGCCGGGGTTTGCGCAAACCTTCATGCCTGGAGGACGGGCTCCGGGTGCTGGCGAATTATTCCGCTCGGCTGATATGGCGCAAAGTCTGCGCCTGATTGCGCAAACGAAAGGCGAGGCATTCTATAGCGGCAGCCTGGCTGAAAAGATCGCGGCATTCGCAAGAGAAAATGATGCTGTACTGAATGTTGATGATCTCGCGCAGCATAAAAACGACTGGTGCGGGACCATCAGCCAGAACTTTGGCGACACAAGCCTTCATGAAATTCCCCCTAACGGACAGGGAATTGCAGCGCTGATGGCGCTCGGCATCTTGCAAGGCACCGAAATTGCGGATCTGGACCCCGACAGCCCCGAAGCAATGCACTTGCAGATCGAGGCCATGAAACTGGCATTTGCCGACATTCACGCCTATGTCGCCGACCAACTGCATATGACCGACGTCACCATTTCACATCTGCTAGAGCCAGCTTATCTGGCCCGACGCGGCCAACTAATTGATCGCACAAATGCGACAAACTTCCCGACCGGCGCGCCGAAAGACGGTGGTACGGTATGCCTTGCCACTGGTGACGAGAGCGGAATGATGGTCTCGTTCATTCAGTCGAACTATGCCGGTTTTGGCTCGGGCGTGGTTGTGCCTGGGACGGGTATCAGCCTCCAGAACCGTGGCTTCGGCTTTTCGACCACCGATGGTCATCCAAATCAGGTCGGTCCTTCGAAACGGCCATTTCATACCATTATTCCAGGCTTCGTGATGGGCAAATCGGCACCGGTCATGGCTTTTGGCCTTATGGGGGGACCAATGCAGGCTCAAGGTCATCTCCAGATGATGCTACGTACGCAGGTATGGGGACAGAACCCGCAAACCGCCGCAGATGCTCCGCGCTGGCGGGTGATTTCAGGGCTTGATGTCGCGCTGGAGAACTCAATGGATGCGGCGACAATCGAAGGACTTGCTGCACTGGGCCACCGCGTTACAGCCGAGGCCCCCGAGGCAAGCTTCGGGTTCGGCGGCGCTCAAATGGTCCATCGCATCGATGGTGGCTATGTTACGGGGTCAGACCCACGCAAAGACGGTTGCGCGGCGGGATTTTAAGGGAAACATCGCGGTTGCAAGGCTTCTAGTTGTTTGAGCCTCGACCGTCGCATGGCTTGACGGACGGATGAGCTGTGCAGGAGCGCCAATAGGAAAACTGATGCCTAACTTTGTTCACTCGAACGAAGAGGCCTTGTAATCGGACAAATCGGCACGACCTTCGGTTATAGTGACAGCTTGTTTTCGGACCGCTGTCGCCGAGGGGCAAAACCTTGCTCCCAACCAAGGAGGCCAGCATGTCTTCCAGTCCAGCAGAAACAGTGCAGATCGACAATGCCGGCTTCAAGCTGATCAGGGACGTCCTGAGGGCTGCCGGTCTTCGGGGTATTGAAGCCGACGCCAGTTCCGACATGAAACGCGACGCACTGATTTTTCTTACCACCGAGTTCCGTGATGGAACCAGGACGAAAGCTCACCTTTTGAAAGCTCTCACTCGGAGAAACCGTTCTGCAACAGCCACGGTCCGCGTTGGGCACTTGTCGACGGAAGATTCCATCGCCAGGTCACAGGATAAAGGAGGCTTTTGATGGCTATCACCTTTCCAAATGAAGCACGCAGTTTCGACGATAAAAACAGGTGTGTGCGATTCAGCGGTTATGACGGAATGTTCGAGGTGAAATTCTATCTCGCGACTGAGGTACTCGCCTGTGAGAAATCACACCGAAACGCAAGCGAGAGCGACTATCTGACATCGTTCGACACGCTGCGACCGAGAATCTTGAAAGCAGCTGCCTCTGCCTATGCGAAAGAAGGAAGCAGTGCCATTTCCCTCAGTCTCGAGAATTTCCGCTGAGGAGATCATTACACGGGAAGGGACGACTGTGCACCATTCAGCCACTGAAACACCTCCCTCATCAGCAGAGGTAAAAACCGTCCTGGTCAGCGAGTTCGCAAGACGGTTTCGCCTGGATCAGATCGAGGAAAACAGATTACGGAAGCTCCTCGGCCCAGTTGCCAAAGAAATAGATCTACTCAGAAACGCGGGCCGATAGGCGCGGATAACTATTGGCCTTTTGCACTCAGGTCAGGACGCCCATGCCCATGCAGCCGTGATTGTTGTGTGATGAAAGCGTAGCTTCTGATGCTGCGGACGACAGCCTCGACCTTCAAAAACAAAGGACAAGCAGCATGAAGTCAATTCAGGAATGGCTCAATGACAAGTGCGAGGAAATGGCCACTTCTTCAGGGTTCTCCAACGACACAGTCTATTTCGAGCGACAGGCGGACATCTTGTGCACTCAAGCCCGGGAAGACGGCTACGGAACTCTGGAGCTCGCGGACCATTGTGAGGGCAATATCGCCACCTATCTCATGAACCGGGTCAATACTCTGAACCGAGCCGAGATCGTACGCGCAGTCGAGAACGCACCGTATGGAGAATGACCACTATAGCTCAGGCCGGTCCGAGCCCGTCGTCTGAGATCAGCAGGTGAGCCGTCAACCAAGTTAAAGTCGTGGGTCAACGGGCAATTACCACTCGTGTCATGCCTGATACCTTCAAATATCGCGTAACCGCTTAACAGGAGCAATCATGACCAAGGACAATGCAGACACAACAGCGCAAGAGGCTGTTGAGGAGACGGCAAAAAAGGCACCGATTGCCTCGGACAACCCAGCCGCGGGTCCCCACGCCAAGCAGCACTTGATGGACAAAAGCAAAACACCGGGCACTGGCACTTTGCCCGATGTTGAAGACAAAAGCGTTTCGCCCGACGGCGGCTGATATCGATGAACACACAGGAGAAAGCGACAGGATCGCCAAACAACGCGCGGTCTTTAATGCTGCATACCGCTCCTCTGATTGGCGACACCATTCGTCGGCACCTGCGCCCAAGGTAGGATCACAACCAGGAGGCATTGGCCGATTACATGAAGCGATAATCCGCTCGATGTTTAGCAGCAAGGGAACCGCTTACTTCCAGGCTTGTTAGAGCTACGTACCAATGCTGGTACGGTCATGGCGGCGATCCTGCTGTTCAATTCAGTGAGGGAGCGGGCGCTACGCGCAGTGGAGAGTGGACGATGTCAAATGTGACCAAAACAAGCGGCCTCGAAAACGATAATAAAACGAGTGAAACACATTTTGGGCAATCAGTAGAAAGCCTGGCGCAAATGCGGGATAGCGCGTCAGCCGAAGGACCGGCCGGTGAACCCCTCAATATCTACAGGCTGGAACCAACCGCCAGCATTGACGATCCGAGGTGGCAGAATGCTCCTCCGAGCGGTCCCATCACTGTTGCTGCTCGCACTTCAGGCGACGCCCGGTTTGTCGCATCGAGCCGTGAAGTGGACTTCATGGAAATCGATTCCGCTCCAGCCGAAGACGTCACAACCGTCAATGCCAGTGCATTTCGAGACGAGAAGCTTTATACCGTCATCGAAATCGAGCACGGCCGGACCGATGTCCGTCGAGGTGTAATGGAAGGAACCGTTCGGGTCGATGCAATCCGGCCTCTGAAGGACTAGCAGTGAAACGGTGTTAGTTTTACCACACTTGGCGAGGCGTCACCATAGATGGCCTTGGGACGTAGATATGTCTCGCAGGCTTTCGGCTGGAAACTCGGGATCGCGACCGATCATCCCCAAGAAGGATATTGATAAGTCGAGCGATGTGCGGGGCAGAGCACCACCTATTAACCTGCGAGACCATGTTGGGAACTACGCGACCCCGGCCCTGCACGACGCTGGAGCGGGCTGCGCGCGCGAGCCCGCTCTAACACCAGATTACCCGTTTAAGGCTTGAGGTGCTTGAGCATTTCAAGCGGCCGCTTATGCGGCGGCTTGCCTGCGGGGCCCAGCGCCTCAGTGCGTCCATCTTCGTGAACGATGTAGCTTCCGTGCAGGAAACCATCGTCAAAGCGGCCCTGTATCGTTACAAGTTCACTTGATGCGACAAGTTTACCGCCCTCGCCTTGTGGCCCAGTTTCGACAAGTGCACGACCGGAGTCGTCCTGAACGATGAACTTGTTGCCAAAAATCTCGGCCACCTTGCCTCTGATTGTAACGAGGCTGTCATCCGCCATAGCGGAGATTGCGACAGGCGTCATCGGAGCCACCTCGACGCTCGGCCTTGCCAACTTCATGGCGCCCGCGCCTCCTGCGAGGCCGACAACGAGCCCAAGCGCGGCCAGTCCAAATGCACCAGCGCGCCTGCGTCTACGGCTCGGATCATGTGGCAGATGCGGCTCAGTTGGATCAACGGTATTAATGTTATCGGATATAGACATCGTCGTCTCCTTTGGTTCAGACAACACCGTTCTACGCCACTCTTCCCGGCAACAGCCTGAACCAATCGGTTCAGCTTGAGTTAAGCGTGAAACTCATAGAACATTGCTAATCTTAGCCAGGATCGGACCTTTGGATGCGCGTACTTCTTGTCGAGGACGATATGGATCTCTCCAGCCGTCTCGCAGCGAGCCTCCGGACGGAGAATTTCGTTGTCGATATCGCACGCAATGGAGAGGACGCCGAGCATGCCGGCCTTACAGAGATCTTCGACGTCGCAATTCTCGATCTCGGCCTTCCGAAAATTGATGGCGTTTCAGTCCTGAAATCCTGGAGGGACGCAGATCGATCCTTCCCCGTGTTGGTTTTGACCGCGCGTGATGGCTGGCCCGATAAGGTGGCAAGTTTCAAAGCTGGCGCCGATGATTTTCTCTCCAAGCCATTCAAAATTGAGGAGCTTGTCCTGCGCATCCGCGCGCTTGTGAGGCGCGCCACGGGCCATGCAAGCGCTCGAATCAACTGCGGGCCACTGACGTTTGATGCACAGCTTGGCACGTTCGAGCATAACGGCGTACCCCTGAAGTTAACGGCGCTCGAATGGCGCGTACTGTCCTGCCTGACGCTGCGAAAAGAAACAGTGGTCGACAGGCGTGAGCTTTTTGAAAGGGTCTATGACGGCGACGCGGAGGTAGATTCAAATTCGATTGAAGTGATCATAGCACGCCTGCGCCGCAAGATCGGCCCGCAGCATATCGAGACCGTGCGGGGTCGTGGCTACATGCTGACGGCAGCATCATGAATATCTCAAGGCTTCTGCAGCGCTCAACGATATCCGGGCGGTTAATTGCGTTCTCCGCTATCTTTGTTGTTGCCGCAATCGTCGTCGCTTCAGTCGTCCTCTGGCTGATCGTCGCTGGTGTCGTCCGTTCGCAGGTCGATCAGCGCCTCGACACTCAGATACAGGCGTTGCGGAGCGCCATCACCACCGCCCCCGACGGTGCAGTAACACTTTCCATTCAGCTCGACGGGCCACCCTTTGATAGGCCGGGATCCGGGTGGTACTGGCAGGTTTCCGGACAGTCCGTTCGGCTTACATCTCGCTCACTTTCCAACGGCACGATTGAGACACCAGGTCACGCTTTCGAATGGCGCCAGCTTTTCGCTGGCATGCCCAGGCCCGGTGGCACCACAGCACTACGCGGACAGGCCTTGCACTCGAGAAGGGCAGAGGCAACCGTCGGCGACAGGATCGTGACGATCACCGCCACCGCACCAGAAACTGCCCTGACCTCCCCCGCATTCCGGTCATTGATGTGGCTTCTTCCCGTCATGGCGCTGCTTGGCGGCAGTCTCATCGCAGGTACTATCTTGCAGGTTAGGTTTGGTTTGCGCCCCCTTCGCCAAATGACGGCAGATATTGGATCTGTGTTGACCGGCAATCGTTCGACCCTCCCCGAGCCGGGCGTTGAGGAACTTCGACCTGTCGCAACTGAGATCAATCGACTGATCGATCAAAGTGCGCAGCGTCTTGCCGACACGCGCGTGCATTTTGCAAACATGGCCCACGGGCTTAAAACACCGGTGGCCAGTATGATGCTGGCTCTCGATGATACAAATGACCCAGATAAAAGCATGAGAAAGCTGATTGAAAGAATTGACCGGCGTATTCAACATCATCTCGCCGACGGTCGTAAGGCAACAGTTGGCGATATGGCTCGCTCAACATCAACGGTCAGACCTCACCTTAAAGACCTGCTTTTTGTTTTGGAACGGATCTATGCACACAAACATCTGTCTGTTGAATGCAACATCGACCCTTCTGTTGTTGTAGGCTGTGCAAACGAAGACTTCGATGAAATTTTTGGCAACATTCTCGACAACGCATTCAAGTGGGCAAATGAAACCATCCGGATTTGTGCTCGGATCGAAGGTTCAGCCGTAACGATCGGTATTTTCGACGATGGACCAGGCATGCCCGATTCCAGCATCGAAGACGCGCTTCGCCCCGGATTTCGACTTGACGAAACTGTTGCAGGAGATGGCTTTGGCTTAAGCATATCGAAGGAGATTGTAGAACTGTACGGCGGCAGCATTGAATTGGCACCGATGAACCCGGGCTTGATGGTTAATGTGAAGCTCCCTGGCTCCCAAGATCTTAGGTGACGTAAGGTATTACCCACTTGGGACAATCCGGCCAGCGACAAGGTGTGCAACATGGAGTTGGGTCTGACCCTGCAATCCGCAGCGGCGGCATTTAGACCTGTTGGCAGGATGGCACAAGGAATTTAGCTGCATCCAGTCCTTTGAGGCGGTTATCTGGCACCCTCAGGCCAAAACAATTTTCTAAACACAAGTCCGAGGAAACTTAAAAAGATCTGCGGTGTTACTGCATATGCTGAGCGGGTACCCTGGATTTCCAAAACGAACCCCGACCCGTCCGGCAAATCGTCGCCTGATGCTCACGATGGCTCCCGCAGGTTGTGATCGCTTTTTTCAGGCAATCCGTTACAGCACGAACTCACATATTGGAAACCATGGCAACTGAAAGCACCATCAAGGTTCGCGACCAGTCAAGCGGCAAGAAGCTGCGGCGGTTAGTGGTGATCAGTGATTTTCAGGAAGGGCCGCCCAGTTCTGTGGACACGCTATCTGTCGAGATGTCTCGCCAAAAGTGGATCAGCGGTTCACAAGGCCCTCCTCCCAGCCCTGTATCGTCACCACATCAGGTCATCGTTGAAGGCGGTTACATTGAACGCCTTCCTCTCGCCGCGCTCAAGAATGAGCTTGTCGACTGCGCGGAAGTCTGGACACACTGGCGTGGAGATCTCCCTCCGAAAGACCTGATATCTGCTAGCCCTTTCTTGAGGCGTCGCTCCTTCAGGATGAACGGTCCAGAGGCTCCGTTCTCGTCAAACGACATGCTGGGTCATATACAGGCCTTCGGGCCACCTGCAATATTGTGTGTCTGGGGTCTTGGTGTGAGTGAAGACATTCTTCTGGCATGCAGCGAAAGCTTCAAGATCTACAATTCCATCGATGCTCCCGCCCTTCGGGTGCCTGCAGAAGTAAGCCGCCACTTTGATCTTGTTATCACCGGTGCTGAGTGGCAATCGGAAATTGTTCGAGCTCGTCATCCAGGAATGCGAACCGCAGTCATGCCCATCGGCCCTGAATTCGCTTCCGAGATCACGTTCAGACCTTTGAACCTGCCCAAAATATATGACGTGATCTACGTCGCGGCAGCGCAACCTTACAAACGGCATGACATCCTGTTTCAGGCTCTCCACAAACTGCCGCGAACCTTAAAATCGCTTTGCGTGTGCGGTTATGGCGAAATGATGAGCGATTTACGCCGCCAGGTGGAAGAACTCGGCATCAACGTCGACTTTGTAGATCCTCCAGGCGTACCCTTCGCGGAAGTAAATCGGCTGATGAACCAGTCGCGCATGGGGGTCGTATGCGGTATCGACGATGGTGCTCCGGCGATACTAACCGAATACATGCTGGCTGGCATCCCTGTCCTTGCCAACAGCCTTCTGTCCTGTGGGTTGCAGTATATAACCCCAGACACAGGCCGGACCGCAACGGCTGAACTTTTCCATGAAGGCATCAGCCTTATGTTGAATATCCCAGATGCCTTTCATCCGCGCAAAACTGTGTTGGAAAACTGGACCTGGCCACACAGCATCCAGAAGCTGCAAAACATAATCGACGAAACATAGCCAGATATCTTCAGCAACTGGAACATTATCTGACAATTGTTGTTAGGGGGCTGTCTGTTGCGAGGTAAGTTATGAATCGCCTGAGCTCATTCCCCGAGAAGTTTCTACCCGAAAATGCCCCGCTCATCTGTTTTTCACATCTGAGATGGGATTTCGTGGTGCAGAGACCTCAGCATCTCATGCAGCGCTTCGCTGCAGATCGCCAAGTATTTTTCTTTGAAGAATTCATCCCAACGGATCATCACCTCGCCTATCTCGAAATCCACCCTTTCGATGGCACTCCAGTCAAGGCGGTTCGCCCACGGATTCCGCACTGGTGGAACGAGACCGAACGCGAGGCTGGCCTTGCAGGTCTTCTCAGCGAGCTCCTTGCGCTACACGGCGGCGAGCGGCCAGTGCTGTGGTTCTATACACCAATGATGTTTGGTTTTGCCAAGCATGTTGATGCTGCAGCAGTGATTTATGACTGTATGGACGAACTTGCAAACTTCAAACTGGCACCACCACACCTTAAGTCGACGGAAGCCGAGTTGATTGATCGTGCGGATGTTGTCTTTACGGGCGGCGTAAGCCTGTATGAGGCTAAAAAGCATCGTCACGACAATATCCACCCGTTTCCATCAAGCGTCGACAAATGTCATTTTCTGTCCGCTAGAGGCAAGCTGCCTGAGCCGCTCGACCAGGCATCGATTCCTCACCCGAGGTTTGGTTACTACGGTGTCATTGATGAAAGGCTTGATCTGGAACTGATTGGTTCACTAGCCGCTAGCCGTCCGGAGATGTCGTTCGTCTTTCTTGGACCTGTGGTGAAAATCTCGACGAGTGACCTGCCGCAAGCACCAAATATCCATTATCTGGGCCAGAAACGTTACGACGATTTGCCTGCCTATCTGTCAGGGTGGAATGTTGCCCTTATGCCATTCGCACTCAATGAAGCGACACGGTTCATAAGCCCGACCAAGACCCCCGAATATCTTGCAGCCGGTCGCCCGGTTGTTAGTACCGCAGTGACAGACGTTGTGCGCGGCTACGGAAATGTGCCTGGGGTGTTCATTGCCGATGGGACTGAGGATTTTTGCAATGCTTGCGATAAAGCGATCAAGATTGCAAAGTCAGGTACTTCCTGGCTGCGCGATGTTGATCGTGTCCTCGCATTATCGTCCTGGGATATAACATTCCGCTCCATGTCCGCTCTGGTGGACGAAGCAGTATTGCGAAATGGCAGCGCGCGCGATGCTGCTAAAAAGCCGCTCCTGAGGGAAAGTAGCCAGGTCCAGAGCGATACATATGACTACCTGATCGTTGGCGCAGGTTTTGCGGGTTCAGTTCTTGCCGAGCGGTTGGCTGCAGACGGAGACAAGAAGGTTCTCGTTTGCGACAGACGTCCTCACGTCGCCGGTAACGCCTATGATCACTATGATGAAGAAGGGGTTCTTGTTCACAAGTATGGCCCACACATTTTTCACACCAATAGCGACGAAGTCTTTGCCTACCTATCCCGCTTTACGGCGTGGCGCCCTTATGAACACCGGGTATTGGCGCAGGTCGGCGAATTGCGCGTGCCGATCCCGATCAACCGAACCACACTAAACATGATTTACGGGCTCGACCTGCCGAGCGAAGCAGCAGCTGCACTTTTCCTCGCTGGCCGCGCCGAACCATGTGATCCAATCTCGACGTCAAAGGACGTCGTCATTTCGCAAGTCGGCTCTGAGCTCTATCGGACATTTTTCGAAGGATATACCCGCAAGCAATGGGGTCTTGATCCCTCCGACCTGGACCGCTCTGTGACCGCGCGTGTTCCAACCCGCACCAGCACCGACGACCGCTATTTCCTCGACACATTTCAGGCCATGCCGCTCAACGGTTACACCCAGATGTTCGAGCGTATGCTGGATCACGATAATATCACCTTGATGCTGGGCACGGATTTTGCCGAACTCAAGCAGGCACGCCTTGCAAAACATATTATTTTCACGGGTCCGATCGATGGGTATTTCGACTATCAATTCGGGCGCCTTCCCTACCGAAGCCTGAAATTTCGGCATGAGACACACGATGCCGAATGGGTATTACCAGTCGCGGTCGTGAATTACCCCTCCGAGGAAGTCGAGCATACTCGCATCACTGAATACAAGCATCTGACAGGCCAGTCTCACGAGAAAACCAGCATAAGCTATGAATATGCCTGCGCAGACGGAGACCCCTATTATCCTATACCTCGGCCCGAAAACCAGGCTCTCTACAAGCGATACGAGGCACTCGCGCGTCAACTGGGTGACGTGACCTTTGTCGGTCGGCTTGGCACCTACAAATATTACAACATGGACCAGGTGGTTGGTCAGGCGCTTGCGACGTATAGACGCCTGAAGAAACGACACGATGTCGGCGCGGTACTGGCCGATATCCATCGTGACTGACAAGCTGCGAATAGTGCTCGCCACAGACAGCCTCGACCCATCAGGCATGGGCGAGCACATGATTGCACTTGGTCGAGCACTCAGTTTGGACTGGGATGTAACTCTGTCTTTGATAACGGAAGACCGGACAGGCGTGTTACCCCGCGCTGCGCGTCATGGTCTCGGCATACGGCTTTCTGGCAATCACGAAGAATTCGGCAACTGGCTGACCACAGCCGATATAGACCTCCTGCATGTCCACGCCGGGATCGGATGGGAAGGACATGATCTTGCAGCGGCAGGCCGTGAAAAAAACATTACGGTTATTCGAACGGACCACCTCCCGTATTTGCTGACAGATCCTGCACAAAAGGAGCACTACAGGCAGCAGACCCTGGGCGTCGCGCACCACATAGTCGTTTCCGCTGCATCAGCGGAAAGCTTCCGTAGCAGCGTCGATCCTGCCCGTCTATCAACCATCCGTAACGGTATTTTTCCTTTCGAGCCCAGCCTCGAAACTTCCAATTTTAAACAGGAGTTAGGGGTTGAGGGACGGATCGTTCTGTTAACCGTCGCGCGTTTCACGGCACAAAAAGACCATGCAACCCTCCTGCATGCACTGCCGAAGATTGTTCGGACTTACCCGACCGTGATTCTGCTGTTGGCAGGCTCCGGAAGCGAGCGGCAAAAAATCGAGACCCTCGTCAAAGAGCTTGGCCTTGAGGACCACGTCCGCTTTCTCGGGCAAAGACAAGATATTGCCCGGCTCATGGAAATTACCGAACTTTTGGTTCTCCCGTCGCTTTTTGAGGGCCTTCCCCTCGCGATACTTGAGGCCATGTCGCTTGGCGTTCCAGTCGTTGCCACGCGTATTGGTGGCACTGTTGAGGCTCTGGGCGACACTCACCCGTTCTTTGCAGAACCAGGCGTTCCGGATGCCATGGCCTGCGCCGTCATCGAAGCCCTCGCCGATCCTCGCCGCATGGCAGAGGCCGGGACAATGGGTCACGATCGCTTCTGCGACAACTTTTCTGCCCACCGCATGGCAGCGGAGACGGCCTCGATCTATCAGCGATTTATCAGCAAGCCAGCCAAGCGCTTTCACAAGGACAACTCCATGCAAAAGACACGTCTGGCCTTCATCGGTGCCGGGGGGATTGCCCAACGTCATCTGGATATCCTCGCGCAGTTTGCCGACGTGGAGATGGCAGGATTTGCTGATCCTGATTTGGCCAAAGCAGACCAGGCCGCGATCCGGTTTGGCGCGAGATCGTTCGAGCATCACCGAGACATGTTGGACGCAGTAAAACCTGATGCTGTTTATATTTGCATCCCGCCGTTCGCCCACGGGAAACCGGAACATGACCTGATCGAACGCGGGATCCCGTTTTTTGTTGAAAAACCGGTTTCGCTCCATCTGCCGACTGCCGAAGAAATCTCAGCGGCCGTCATCGCCAAAGGGTTGATCACGGCCGTCGGCTATCACTGGCGTTATCTCGATATCGTTGATGAAGCGCGGGCTCTTCTGGAGAACAATCCCGCCCAGCTCCTGTCGGGTTACTGGCTGGATTCTACCCCCCCACCCGAATGGTGGTGGAAGCAGGACAAGTCAGGCGGACAAATCATCGAGCAGGCGACGCACCTCCTTGATCTGGCTCGGTTTCTTTTCGGCGAGGTGACCGAGGTCTACGGCCGTGTTGGACACAAAGACCGACCAGACTTCCCCGGTTTGGATGTTCCAACGGCCACAACAGCCAGCCTCACCTTCCAGACCGGAGTGATCGCCAACATCGCATCCACCTGCCTGCTCGGCTGGAACCACCGCGTCGGCCTGCATATCTTTGCCGATCGACTTGCTATCGAACTGACAGACCGCGAAATCATGGTTGACGTTGGGAGCGGTCGACCGGTGCGTGCTGCCGACGGCGATCCCGTCTGGCGCGAGGATCGCGATTTCGTTGACGCCGTTCGCGGCGGCGAGAACCGTATCCGCTGCTCTTACGAAGACGCGCTTGCAACGCACAGGCTGGCGCTGGCTGTCATGTCTTCTGCACGTGCGGGGAAACCCGTACGGCTCGAAGCAGCACCTGTGCCGCGAACGCCAGTGGCACCCCTGATACACCAGCCGCGATCAGAAGAACCGCAGGCAGTGATGCCGCCTGGCCACCGCCATATTCGTTCTCTCGGTGTGGAGGCGCCCGGGCGGACCTACTTCTTCGAATATGAGGAAGGCCCTCCCGTCGATGGTCAGGTCAGGCTGGACACGCTCTATACTGGTCTTTCTGCGGGCACCGAACTGACTTTTCTTAAGAACACCAATCCCTATTTCCGGTCTCGGTTCGACCGCGATCGTGGCGTGTTCATCGAAAACGAGCCCGATCTGCATTATCCCGTTCCCTTTCTGGGATACATGGAGGTGGCGCGAATATCTCAATCCCGCGCCTTCGGACTTTCCGATGGCGCACTTGTCGGATCAGCTTACGGGCACAAAACCGGCCACACCGCTGACCTTTTCCACGACGTGCTGGTACCCTTGCCGAACGAACTTGATCCCTTGCTTGGCGTCCTGGTCGCCCAGATGGGCCCTATTTGCGCCAACGGTATCCTTCATGCTGATGCGGAAGCCTTTGGGCTACACGTTCCTGCTCTCGGGGCCGGCGTCAACGGTCGCCCCATTATGGTAATCGGTGCGGGAACCGTTGGCCTGATGACGGCATTGTTTGCCCGCTCGCTGGGTGCTTCGGACGTGATCATTACTGATCCGTCTGAATTCCGGCGGGGCAAAGCCGACGCAATGGGCCTCACGGCCATGACAGAGGAACAGGGCTGGCAGCATGCAAAGGCACGCTGGCATGATGGTGCGATGGGGCACGGCGCTGACCTTGTATTTCAGACGCGAGCCCATGCTGGCAGTCTGCACACGGCGCTAAAGTCCTTGCGTCCTCAAGGCACGGTGATCGACCTGGCGTTCTATCAGGGCGGAGCCGATCACTTGCGGCTCGGTGAGGAGTTTCACCACAATGGCTTGAACATTCGCTGCGCACAGATCAATCGAGTTCCCCGCGGGCTGGCACCGCTCTGGGATCGGCGCAGGCTGGCCCAAGCCACGGTGGATCTTTTACTCACTGAAGGCAAAATCATCCGTGAGCACATGATTTCGCATGTGCTTCCTATCGATGACGCGCCTGGCTTTTTAAACGACTTAATCAAGAATCGACCAGAATTCCTGCAGATTGTCTTTCAGGTGAACGAATGATTGGGGAGGCCGCACCTGTGCGAATTCTGTTCGTTTTTGCCTGGTTGGTCGTAGGCGGTGAGGAAACCGAAGTACGGCTGCTTGCAAAGAATCTGGATCCCAAGCGGTATCGTATCGATGTGACAGCATGCTTCCATAGACCTGGAATGACAGAGCAAACTCATGAGCAACTCCGCGCACTTGGCGTCGACGTTGACACGACACCCTACGGGCTGTCCTTCGATGATACGGTCGAGTATCTGGCCGGGAAAATTCCTCTCTACGACGTCGTAATATCTTGCCAGAACGTTGCTGACATTTACCCGGCACTCGAGCGATTACATCTGCGCCCGCCGCTAATCGAGCACGGCGGGCTTGTATCGGAGGCGCTGGCGGGACCTAAGCACTACACGACCAGATATGTTGGCGTCTGTCAGACCATCCGCGATGCAGCAGCTTCCATGATGCCAGGGCGAGAACATCATGCCTTGGAAATACCCTCCATGGTGGATCTTATTGCCTTTGATGCGAACGACCGTAGCGCCATGCGCAAGACGCTGGGAATTCGCGACGGTGATATGCTGGTAGGATGGGTCGGACGGCTGGATCCCAAAAAGAATGTTGAGGATTTTATCAAGGCGGCGGCATTCGTTCACGATAGGCATGAATCCGCACGCTTCGTCATTGTTGGCGGCCCGGACGCTTTTTACCCCGACTATGCAGAGCAGTTGAAGGAACTCGTGGCCACCCTTGAACTGGACAATACCCTGCAGTTTCTTGGGGACCGCAAAGATGTCCCCACCCTCCTTTCGGCTTTCGACATTTTTGTCTGGCTATCAACTGGTGAGGGCATGCCGCATGTTATAGCAGAGGCGGGTGCGGCAACACTGCCCGTCATCGCAACACCTGACAACGGCGTGCTCCAACAAATCGATCCTGGCACGTCAGGACTTCTCGTACCATTCAACGATCCGGCTATCGTTGCGCAATGTATTAGCGATCTGATTGTCTCACCGGAGCTGCGCAATGCCCTGGGTCAGGCATTGCGTTTGAAAGTAGAGGCAACCTACTCCGTCGAGGCGGTGCTGCCGCAATGGGAGAACCTTATTGACGAGGTGGTGAAAGAACGTCGGCCAGCTAAGCCGACGGGTCTTTTTCACTCCTTCCTACAGGGAGGATTTGAATGTTCTACACATCGTCTGCGTCCCAATGAAAATCAACCTACCGGGCGGCGCCTCGACCTAATAGCATCGACTGGTCACGATACTTATGCTGCTCAAGACTACCGCCAGCTTTCTGATCTTGGAATACGAACAGTAAGGGACGGTTTCCGTTGGCATCTGATCGATCGGCCAAGCGGCTATGAATGGACAAGTGTCAGACGGATGTTACGGGCGGCCTCGGAGGTTGGAACACAGGTCATCTGGGACTTGATGCACTACGGATGGCCAGACGATGTCGATATCTGGTCTCCCCGGTTCATTGACCGTTTTGCGGATTATGCCGCCGGCTGCGCACGAATTGTTCAAGAAGAGAGTGATGGTATCCCTTTTTATTGCCCCGTTAACGAGATTTCGTTCTTATCCTGGGGAGGTGGTGATGCAGCCTATCTCAATCCGTTCGCACATGGTCGCGGTTTCGAGCTCAAGGTGCAGTTGGCACGTGCAGCGATTGCTGCCATGGACGCAATTCTGACTGTGGACCCGCAAGCTCGTTTCGTACACTGCGAACCAGCTATCAACGTTGTCACGGATCCAGAACGCCCTTGGGAGGAACGTTTAGCCGACGGGCACCGGAAGTCACAGTTTCAGAGTTGGGACTTGATTGCAGGACGGTTATGGCCCCAGATCGGTGGCGCGGAACGCTATCTCGACGTCGTGGGTGTCAATTACTACTTTAATAATCAGTGGATCCACGGGGGACCGCCACTCGATATCGGGCACAGTCTATACAAACCCCTCAGCAAAATATTGATAGAGACTTACGCCCGCTACGGCAGGCCAATGCTGATTTCCGAGACAGGTATCGAAGATGAGCGAAGAACCGTCTGGTTCGAATATGTGACGAGGCAGGCTGACATCGCAATGGAAGCCGGCGTACCGTTGGAAGGCATTTGCCTGTATCCCATCGTCAACCATCCCGGCTGGGACGACGAGCGGGCCTGCCAAAACGGCTTGCTGTCTGCGGTGGCCAAACCTCCGAAAAGAGACGTCTATCAACCTCTTGCAACCGCCATAGAGATGTATTCCCTGACTCACCCGTGTTCACAAGCCAAATGACTTCTGCAGCAGGAACACTGGGAGAACCCAGACATGTGAGATTTTCGTTATCGCGATATTGATTTTCGCGATGCGAGAACGTAAATCTTTGAGTGACAGGAGCACTCAAATGACTGATAAAGCCAATCCCCCGCCCCCTTTAACCGCGCAACTCTGCTACTCGATCTATTCGGCCGGGATCGCAATACAGCGAGCATACAAGCCTTTTCTTGACGAACTCGGTCTGACTTACCCCCAGTATCTCGTGCTGAATATTCTTTGGGCTCAAGACGAGCAAACGGTTGGATCGATTGCCAACAGCCTTGCCCTGGAATCCAGTACACTGACACCACTCCTGAAACGACTTGAAGTTGCGGGCCTGTTGCATAGAACTCGCAGTAAAGAGAATGAACGGCAAGTTGTTGTGGCGCTTACTGACGAGGGGCGCGCCTTGCAGCGAAAAGCTGGTTGTCTAAGCGACGCTTTACTATCAGCGTCTGCACATAGTCCACATGATCTGGCCCTTCTCAACCGCGACATCAGAAATCTACGCGACGCAATTTACGCGAATATTGAAGGTTGGAGTGCTCCCGTCTGACCGACGAGAGCCCTGCATCTGTGCCAAGCACCATGACGACACTGTAAATGCATCCCGCCAAGATCAGTGCGTTCGCAACGTGGGCCATTAAGAAATGGCCCACTGCATTTTCTTAAGGCAGCTGGCCTAATTCTCTGATTTGAGCGCCGTCCACAGCCTGTTCAGCACACGCTGTTGCGTAGCGTCGTATGGTGAAATTGTAAAAAGCCTGTCGAGGACCGCCGCTGAAGGATAGATTGAGGGGTTTTTGCGAACTTCCTCATCTAGAAACTCTTGAGATGCAAGGTTACCATTTGCGTATTGTACGTAATTGGAAGCTCTGGCAATGACTTCGGGCTTCATCAGATAATTGATGAAAGCATGTGCTTCATCCACGTTTTTTGCATCGGCAGGAATGGCCAGATTGTCAAACCACATATAAGTGCCCTCTTTGGGAATGACGTAACCCAAATTGACCCCGTTGCCAGCTTCTTCCGCCCTTGCCTTCGCCTGCAGCACGTCACCCGAGAAACCGATCGAAATGCAAATGTCGCCTGTTGCAAGCTCATTGATATAGGCCGACGAATTGAACGAGCGCACCGACCGACGGATTGATTTGAAGACCTCAACACCACTCTTGAGATCATCCGATTGTTTGCTATCGGGATTTTTACCGAGGTAAGACATGGCAATAGCGACCGTCTCGTCAGGCGCGTCCAAAATATTGATGCCGCACGCTGCCAGCTTTTTTGCATTGTCGGGGGCAAAAAGTACGTCCCAGCTGTCGATTGCGACATCGCCTAACGCAGTTTTGACCTTGTCGACATTATATCCGATGCTTGTCGTGCCCCACATGTAATTGACGGCATATTGATTTCCAGGATCATAAGCAGCAAGCCGTGTCATGATGTCCGGCCACATATTGGGGAGATTGGTGAGCTTCGATTTATCCAGTTTCTGGAAAACCCCTGCGTTGATCTGTCTGGCAAGGAAGGGGCCGGTCGGAACAACAACATCGTAGCCTGATGCTCCTGCGAGGAGTTTTGTCTCAAGCAGTTCGTTGTTGTCGAATACGTCGTATATAACCTTTATTCCTGTTTCTTTTGTAAAATCATCAAGTATTGACTGTTCGATATAGTCGGACCAGTTGTAAACGTGCACAACGCGGTCAGCAGCGATGGCGGAAGTCGCACTACCGATAACGGCAGCGCCGAAGATTACGCGCAACAATATTTCGTGCATAAATGCCTCTTTTATGAAGTTGATAACATAGCGTCGCGAGTAATTCAGTGTGAGACGGGCCCTTCGACGGTGCCGACAAAGAATTGCCAGGCCGCGCCCCTAAGAGGCTAATGGCTGCAGCCAAGACGTTTCTGGATCAAACTGGGCACACTTGAAATACGGACGACGGCCAAAAATGCGTGCGACCTGTTTCCTCTGTATTTCCGTTTTGTGGATTCACATTTCAATTGCAGTACGACACCTGCGCGTTGCGCTATGTGACTGGCGAAACTAAAGCAAAGAATGGTGCGCGCAAAACATCATCAATGGCACAGAATAAAATATAGAACGGCCATGATGCTCAGCAGAGATAAGGCTGCCGCGCCGATCGTGTATAGTTGTCGGAATTCATCTGGTTCACCGTCGGAAGAATGGAATGACTGTTCATTGCGTTGCCTCAGATCCAACGTAACGGGCAAATCAGGAGCGCATTTAGCACCAAATTTCTGGCCAGATTTATCAAATAACCGATCTTGATAATCCCACGATATCAGCTCTTTCCTGCGTCTCTCGGATCGCTTTGGATTGAGGTCTTCAGGTCTGTCACTACTTGGCGCTTTTTCAGCGTAGTCCTCGGGTCCAACTCCCATTCCCTCACCTCCGTCGCATGAGAGACTAGAATTTCATGGCCGCTTTTCAGCCGAGTTACATTTCATTACTTATGTCTTATAAATGAAACATGCCCGGTTATTTGAAAGGTCTGCTCACACAGGGTAGCGAAGGTTTTCTGACGCTTACTGACGGGCAACAACAGGGCGACATTGCCGCCAGCACCCCACAATAGGACGCAGCTTACAGGCTCTGAGGAGCCTGTAAGCCAGTCATAAAGGTCAGGACGAAATTCCGTTATCCGCCTTTAACATGTCTGCCGCACGCTCGCCGACCACCACACATGGAGCCATCAAATTGCCCACGGGTATTCTCGGCATAACCGAGGCGTCGGCAATGCGCAGATTTTTGACACCATACACACGCAGGCGTGAATCAACGACTGACATGGCATCTCGTCCCATTTTGGCCGTACACGACTGGTGCCAATACGTGACAGCGGAGTTGCGTATAAAGTTCTCCATACTCGCGCGATCGCGTATGGCGGGAATGACTTCCCGCTTGATCAAGGACCGAAAACGATCACTGTTGCCCAATTCCCTGCACAATTCGATAGTGCGAAAGGCTGTCTCCATATCCTGAGGATCGCTCAGTGAGTTGGGTGTAACAATGATCGGGTCGTTGGGTTGCGAGCCGGACAGGCGAACGCGTCCACGGCTCTTGGGCTGAGCAAGCCCGGCGAACATCGTCCAACCATGTTCAGGCGCTTGCAATCCTACCTCAGGTGGCGGCGGCACTGCGAATTCCAGCTGGCACTGCACCATATCAGGCGCAGGCAAGCGCGCATCGCTCTTTGCATAGAGCACTGCTTCGCAGCCGCCACCACCCACCAATTGAGGTTTCAAATATTCCCAGGTGCAGCCGAAGGCTATGTGGTCCTGATGATTTTCCCCAACCCCCGGAAGGCCCTGGACCATAGGAATACCGTGGCGTCGCAATTCATTTTCCGGTCCAATACCGGATTGCATAAGCACTTTGGGCGTATGTACCGCCCCAAGAGATAGCACAACTTCGCGATCGGCACCGACGCGCAAAATCTTATCACCAACCATGGCTTCTACGCCGACGGCTGTCTTGCCTGAAAAAATGATCCGAGTGACAAGCGCGCCCGTCAAGACCGTGAGGTTTGGCTGGCTCATGATCGGTTGCGTATATGAACGAAAAATCGACTGCCGCTTGTTGTCACGGATTCGCAACTCAGCAATGGCGGCTCCGCCATCACCCTCCATCATCTCGCCATTGGCGCTTTCAAATTTTGCGATGCCGAGATCCTTCGCGGCATCAACCGTGATCTCCGCAAGCGGCTGAGGGGAATGGGGCTGTGCAACATATACCGGTCCACCCGCCCCCCGTCGTGTAGGATCAGCTTTACCCTGCCAATCTTCAATACGACGGTAATAGTTCAGAATAGAATCGTATCCCCAGTCCGGATCACCTGTCTCGTCAGCAAAATAGTCCCAGTCAGCCTTGTGACCGCGGGCCCAAACCATGACATTGATACTGGACCCACCGCCGAGTACCTTGCCCATGTTCAAGGGAAGACGACGACCATTAAGGTGTGGTGAGGGCTCGCCCTCGAATGCCCAGTCGTGCGATGAACCAAGATTAAGCGGCCATTGTGCCGGGTCTGAAATCGAAGGCGCGTTGTCGTCGCCACCAGCCTCAATAAGAAGGACCTGAACGTTTTTGTCCTGGGCCAGGCGAGCAGCGACCACAGAGCCGCTAGAGCCAGCTCCGCAGATGATGAAATCGAAATGGGTACGAAATTTAGTGCGATGAGCCCGTGCTTCCGGACCGTCGCGGTCTGTTGTGGCGTGTTCCATAAGTCACCTTGTATGTTGAATTAAATGTGTTGTTGCGCCGAGCGCAATGCTCAACCGATCTATGTCGGGAGCCGCGTTAGACAGAGATTTCAGCTTGTGGTCCGTCAGTTTCATTTGAAGTGAACGGGCCGAACTCGTCTGGAAAATGCATTGGTGTTTTCAAGCGAGTGCATTTTTGCACTCGCTTGATGTTTCTGTTGTCAGTTTGCTTTGTTGTTGTCAGTTTGCTTTGCTTTGAATTGTCTTGGCGGCCTCATCGATCGTGTCTGCGACAACCTTTGGCTGTGTCATGAACAGCGCATGGCTGGCTGAGACCTTGGTAATCTTCGCCTTGATCCGCTCAGCCATGTGAATGAGCATCGCCTGATCAAAGGCCTTGTCTTCCGTAGCAATGACAGCCCAGCTGGGCTTGGTGCGCCAGGCAGCATTTTTGAGCTTTGTGCCGAACACCTCCAGATTGATAGGAACCTGGGAGTCTCGCATGAAGGCAGCATCTTCATCACTGACATCATGGGCAAACCCGGCTTTGAATTTCTCGGGGCTGACAAAACCGAAGCCGTCATCGGCCTTGTCGATCACAAATTCGGAGGCTGGGGCAAAACCCTCATATTGCTGGCCGGTCGTTTCACCAGCATCTGGAGACAGGGCCGACACATACACCAGGCCAGCGACATTGGCGTGAATGCCTGCCTCCGTGATGACGGTACCGCCCCAGGAGTGACCGACAAGAATGGTTGGGCCGTCCTGACGGTCGAGTGCGCGGTTTGTCGCGGCAACATCGTCGTCAAGAGAAGTCAGGGGGTTCTGGACAATCGTTACCTTGTAGCCACGCCGGGTGAGCTGATCGTAAACGCCGCGCCATCCCGAACCGTCTGCGAATGCACCGTGGACGAGGACGACATTCTTGACGGGCTGGGCTGCTGATACTGAAGTTGCATGTCCTGCGGCGGCGATAGCGATAGCGGCGGCAGCTGTGAGGAATTTGTTGTCGGTCATCTGCATCACTCCGTTGTTATGCGATAACTATTATCGCGATAACTATATAAAACCAGACATCACCATCTCAGTCAACTCCTTTTTTTCGAGACGGGTTTATTGGCGCTCGCAAGTGCGGCTGGTTATGGTTTTACCGCTGCACCTTATTTTTGTTTTGTCGTCAACGACTAAGGGAAAACCGCGGCTTTTCAAATAGTTGGGCGGTGTTCGCAGTAATGCCATCTATTCAAGTTCAAACATGGGCAGACGCGTGCGCCAAGCCACCTGCCTCGAAAGTCAGCGGGATATTGTGCTGCGCCACCACGCGGTCATTCATCGTTGGGAGAGAATTGTCTCAACGAGACGAACCCAGTAACTCACG
This sequence comes from Agrobacterium sp. AGB01, assembly GCF_014851585.1. Taxonomy (GTDB): domain Bacteria; phylum Pseudomonadota; class Alphaproteobacteria; order Rhizobiales; family Rhizobiaceae; genus Agrobacterium. The sequence goes on along the minus strand of NZ_JACVAB010000005.1, from coordinate 276,811 downwards.
CCGAATGGGATGGCGTCATCGTTAAAATCATAGGCGGGATTATGTAATCCTGGCGTATCGCCGTTTCCTATGATTATGAAAGCACCCGGTCTGCTTTCCAGCATGTAGGCGAAGTCTTCTGCTGCCATGCGGGGCTTGATGTCAGACGCTACCTTCTTTTCGCCAACGACCAGTTTTGCCGCCTCTAGAGCGATCTCGGTCTCTTTCTCATGGTTGAATGTTACGGGATAACCGTGGTTATAAGAGACGTCTGCTGTGGCCCCAAAGGTGCTTGTCGTTAATCGCGTCACATCCTTCAGCCTCCTTTCCGCAAATGCGCGCATTCCAGCGTTCAACGTTCTCACGGTCCCAGTCAATCTCACTGTGTTCGGGATTACGTTATGGGCATTCCCCCCTTGAATGGATGCGACCGTAATCACCAGCGCATCGGATGGTTCGGTTTCGCGCGACACGATAGTCTGGAGCGCGATGACAAGGTGGGAGGCGACCACAATGGGATCAATTGAAAGATGTGGTTGACCAGCATGCCCGCCACGACCGTGAACAACGATATCGAAAGTGTCGGCAGCAGCCAGAATTGCTCCTGCCCGGATTGCAAAATATCCAACAGGAAGCATGGGCTCATTATGCATCCCAAACACACGTTCTATGTCAAACCTCTCCATGAGCCCGTCCTTGACCATGGCAAGCGCCCCAGCCCCACCTTCCTCCGCTGGCTGAAAGATAACAGCCACTGCACCTCGGAAATTGCGCGTTCCACTGAGGTATCGCGTGGCTCCAAGGAGCATGGCCATGTGACCATCGTGCCCGCAGGAATGCGCACGACCGGATATCTTCGACGCCCAGGATTTGCCGCTTCGTTCAAGGATCGGCAGGGCATCCATATCTGCCCGCAACCCGATGACCGGCCCCTCGCCCAACCTTCCTTTGATAAGCCCCACAACCCCGGTTTCGCCGATACCAGTCTCAATCACATCGCAACCGAATTGCGAGAGTTTGTCAGTGATGAAACGGGCAGTCGCATGGACGTCGTAGAGAAGTTCCGGGTTCTGGTGGAGATGTCGCCGCCAGGCAATCACGTCATCACCCATCTCGCCAATACCGTGCGCAAGCAGCATCTTGAAAATCCTATGTCTTGAATAATGATAGACCGCCATGCTGGTCTCACGTTCGCCACCAGCACATTCGAGCCGGGTGGTCAGTCGGTGTGATCTGGTTCTAATGGGGCCACCTTGTCTTCACAGTCCGTCAGGCGGCCGTCGACTTGCAAATGCAGAAAATCACCCTCGTCAGGCCACGGGTAATAAGGAGAAAAGTAGTAGGCTACACTACCGATACCGACGCTTTGTTTGAGAAACGAAAACGCTCTGCTGGCGCCCTTGAGAAGCGCAGAGTACAGCGGGCTAAGCCGCGAAATGGTTCCTGAAGAAACACTCAACTTCATGACAAATCTCCCGCCTATAGGCCGCTTTAGGAGCCTGCAGGTTGGCGAGGTGAGGTTTCGCTTTCGTATCAGCGATGGGTGTGTTGATTACAAATGGAATAGATTGCCAATTCCAACACTTCTTGCATATTTTCCATATTTTACTATATCTAATGTTCAATTAGTGGGTAAGTACGTGAAAGATATTCTGACTACGGCGGACGCCGCGGAGTTATTAGGTGTTTCTGTGCGAACTGCCCAGTTATGGGTGGAAAGCGGTCAATTGCCGTCTTGGAAAACACCAGGCGGACACAGACGAATTCCCCGACAGGCAGTTCTGGATCTGATTGATGATCCCCATTCCGATGATATTCGGGTTTCAGCCCGGGGTGTGGTTGTCGCAGCTCAAGGTCGCGGTGCCCACTGGCAGCTGACCGGCCTTCCCGGATCAGGCTTGCTCCTGGATGTCGTGGAAGATGTCGAGGCCTTGTCCAAGTTGATCGCGGTCATCCCTCCTATGCTGATTATCGTTGAAAACGCAGATGAACCTGATCGAAAGCGGCTCATAACCGCGCTCGGCAACGATGTTCGCTACAGACAAACGCTTATCGTCAGTGCAACCGAAGCCGACGTTAATCATCCAGCGACGCGGATGTCCCGGCGCGTACAAGTGAAGATGTCGAGCGACGTCTCGCAGATGAGCGCAGCGGTCGTGGATTATCTGCGATCGACCAAGCCAGCTGATAATTTGTCCGCCGGCTTTCCGACGCCCTGGAATGAACGTGCGCGTCTGGAGGCAGTGAAGCAGTCCGAGTTGCTTCAATCGCCACCCGACACGAGCTTTGATCGCCTTGTACGCCTGGCAGCCGACGTCACGCATGCTCCTGTCGCAATGTTCACTTTGATCACCAAGGACGCACAGTGGTTCAAATCGCGAATAGGGTTTGAAGGAGAACAGACCCCTCGAGACTGGGCATTCTGTAACAGTACGCTCATGGCGAACAAATTTACGGTGATAGAAGACCTGTCGAGAGTTGAGATATTCGAGGGCAATCCGGCGCTTGCAGCGCCATTTGGCTTTCGATTTTACGCGGGCGCTCCCGTTCGCGACAAATTCGACTTCGCGCTTGGCTCAATATGCGTCATCGACGTTGTACCGCGTACCTTGGCCCCTTCTGAATTCGAAGCGCTGACAACTATCGCCGAGGCAACTACCAACTTAATTCGCGTTCGCGCCCAACAACGTGAAGAGCAAAACGCGTATTCTGCCATCTGAGCGGACACACACGTCGACAGCGCTTACGTAGCCACGGATGGGTAGGTGAGGCCCTGCCAATGCGCCAGCTTACCCGCAAATTCCCGCTGAAATGATAGCGGTCCTGACCTCGCGGCATATGGCTCGTCGTAGATGCCTATGAAAAGAGTGAGATTGAGAAAGAAATGTGCTCCCATCTCAAACAAAGCCACGAAGTCATGTGCGGTGAGCGCATTGCGCTCATCTACCGTCAAGCTCAAAACTGTCGATTCCTCTGCTGAATTTGACAGCAGAGTCGCACCGATCGTTTGTTCCCAACGTGCGACAAGGCCATGTGGATCGATGGTATACTGCCGCAACAATGCGGGATCTCGGTCCACCATGAAGAGAAACTTGTTGACGAAATATTTGCTCACGCGGCAGGCTCCTTTGGATACCAGGTAAAATATGCTTCCATTGTGTGAAACAGATCGAGATTGTCGACGTAATCAGCACATTCCGCACCAGCGACCCCCAGCATCAGTATAAAATTCAGAAAACCGTGCGTCGCGTTTCCGCTTTTTTCCATACTCTCGTGGCTGACATTTCGAAGTATTGCTTCGACATCACCAGCACGAAGCCACTCAATAGCTTGCCGGTCAAATACCGGATCCGGTCCCGTCTCCGTGAATTGACGAGGTCCGCCCAACTCTAGGGAAAGATGGCCGGTACCGATTGCTGCGACCCTTTTCGAAGATGGAAAGCCCTCAATCGCTCGGCGAATAGCCAGGCCAAGGTCATAAAACCGTCTGACTGACGGCAAGGGTGGTGCAAAGATATTGGTGTATATTGGCACAATGGGCAGGTCGTTTTGGGGCCGTAAAGTAATGATCGGGCAAACGATCGAGTGGTCGATCTTCAATTCATTGGAGAATGCAAAGTCAAAGTTCTGATCAAGCAATGACGTGTGCATGAACGCCGACATAGCCTCATCGCCCTGCAACATGTATTTCGGCAGGCCAAATTCGCGCTCTTCGTTATAAAATGTCGCGTCATACCTTGGAGCCTTCCCGATCAGAAATTGCGGACAATTATCCAGAAAAATCTGATGAAAATGGTCAGATCCGACCATGACGAGGATATCAGGCTGCGCGCGTGCCAAAGTCTCGCGATACGCTTCAACTTTGAGTCTCCATTCCGGCGCCTGAGGCATCTGCTCCTCAGCAGGCGCTGTGGTCGCTCTAAGATAAAATGGGTGGTGAGTGGATGCCAGTGTGGCAACTAGTTTAGCCAATGCCCTGCTCCTAAATAAACAGATAGGGTTAAGTCGGGCCAGACTGAAGCATTGAGAATGCTAGTGCGATTTAACCTACCCGAACTGTGAGGTTTGCATCAGCTTTCTTAGGCAGGAACGCTTTCGCGGTTGTTTCAGATATGCATGTTTCTGTTGCGGGTGTAACAGTTTGTCGGGACGCGCGGAGATAGCCGCGCGCCGTATTTCGAGGACACCCTTGTCCTTGATCGCTTCATGACACTGCAGGGAGCGACAACCTAAGCTCTGCCAACCATCCTGCTAGTCGCGCCTCTGTACGTCGCGGTTACATCCGCATCAAACATGTAACCGGCGCCCCTCTCCGTCTTGATTAACGCTGGCTGTGAAGGATCCTTCTCCAGCTTTCGGCGTAATCTCAGGATCAGAACGTCGATACTCCTATCGAACACTTCTTCATTGTAAATTCGACTTGCCGAAAGGAGCTGCTCACGTGACAGGACCTGACGCGGCGATCGCAGAAAAGCTGTCAAAAGGTTGAACTCACCTGCTGTCAGCTTCACTTCTTGTTCGCCGCAATACATCAGCTTACGAAGCTTGATGTTGAGCTCCCATTCGTTAAATGAATATATTTTCTTGTCTTTCTTGACTTCTATGGCAGGTTTTTCTCGCAATGATGAGCGAACGCGTGCCAACAACTCCCGCGTGCCAAAGGGCTTAGTGATGTAGTCGACAGCTCCCAGTTCCAGACCAACGACTTTGTCGGCCTCTTCAAGCCTATCTCCGCTTATGATTATAATAGGATAATCTGACGTGCTTGATAGCTTTCGAACAATGTCGAGACCGTCTTCATTTCCCAAATTCAGATCGACGATGATTAGGTCAATCGGGTCCGTGCTCAGAACTCTGGCAAGGTCCTGGCTTCCGCTGAGAACAGTTACCCTAAAGGCGTGTTGCGACAGGTAGTCCTTCAACAAGCTGCGCATGGCGGAATCGTCGTCTATCACCAATATGTGTTTCACGGCGCGGCTCCAATCTCCGCAAGGCAAATGACGGCTAATTGCTCGTCTCGACCTAAAACGTTGCAGTCCATGGGTCTTCGGTTCGGGACGGATTGTTTTGACGGGGACGGACCCACTATCAGATCTTCCTCCCTTGCAGACCCGCAAGCCATTTGATGGCAGTGGCCCGAGAGGCGTTTCAGCAAATCATACACTTTGAGTTTCCTTTTTTGACCTATCAAAAAGCTACGTCTATCGAAGGTTGAAATTACCGTAAATATCATTTGTATCAATTTTATCATTTTGTAAAGCGCCCTTGAAGTTATTAATTGTCCGGGTTTGCGTTCCGCGACGATATTTTTGGGCGGGGTATGTGCTCTCCCTCCTGAGTTTCGTGTTCATGTCCGGAAGCTGGTGAAGGATTGCAAATGCAACATTGCAAAGGGCTCCCAGCCAAGGACCGTTGAGACCGAGACTGTGAGCGATGGCCTGTTAACTGATGGCTGATTTTTGAGTTTGGCGCTTTTTTCGAGGGGGTAGCCAAAGCTAACTGATGTTAGGAGACCGCAAATAAATGCCCATCCAAGAAGCAGACATTTAGTAATTTTTTTGTTCGAAGCATCGACAGGCAACTATAAGGGCAATAGCTAAGCCACTGAAAGGACCAGAATATATCCTTCCGTGGCTCCATAAATCCATGAAACACCATGCGACGAAGAGGATGTGTTTTGTTGAAAGCCAGTTCGAGCGGCACAGGCTTTTTAAGGCTCAGTCATTGATGACCGTGGCTGCCAGACAATATTAAGTACCGTGTCATATGGGACGGGTCAGACTGTCGAAAATGGCATTTGCCAACGAAGCGGAACTGAACGGGGTTTTCAATATCCGCGATCGCAGGTGAGAAAGTTCCGGGGTAAGTTCGAGGGTTCTGTCGCCCAGTAACAACATTCTCCCCTGCCCAAACAGAGTTTCGATATGACCAAGATCAGCCTTGGCGATAACGCATTTTTGATTGAAGATAGCGAGATCGGCACGCATACCGCGATCAAGCTCCCTGCGCAAATCGACGATGTCTGTGTAACCAATCGGCTCGTAGCCTAATGCGGCGACCTTCTCCTCATAGAGTTCCCGCAGCATCTTGTCCTCCTCAACAATAATCACCTGCTCCCCATTTCCGGTCGGCACCGCTCGCTCATTAAAGAAACTGTCTATCGGTAGCGGCGCTTTGGCTGTGGACGGAAAATAAAGCGAAAACTCTGTGCCTTTGGCGCTTTCACTTTCCACGTTGATGCAACCACCCAAAGCACTGACTATTCCGTGGACGGCAGAAAGGCCAAGACCCGAACCACCAGAACTGGAATTCGTCGTAAAAAATGGCTCAAATATATGGGGCATTACATGTTCTGGGATACCAGGCCCCTCATCTTTGACCGAAAGGCAGACATATGCACCTGGCGCAATTTCGCCATGGGACAAAGCCTTTGTGCGAGCGACATCAAAAGTTTGAACCTCGATTTTCACTCTTTGCCCACGAGCCGATGCCTGACTGGCATTTTTGCACAAGTTCATAGCCAACTGGTGGATCTCCACCGGATTGCCTTCGATAACGGCTGACGTTTGGCAAAGGTACCAGTCCAGCACAACCTTGTTGCCCAAGGTAACCTGCAGGAGAGGCAGGATGTCGGCAATGGCATCAGCAACGTCAAATGGTTTGACAATCCGCTCGCGCTTGCGGCTGAAAGTCAAAATCTGATCCACGATATGTTTCGCCCGCGCCCCGCTCTTGAGTATTTCCTCGACATAATTGCGTGTCGCTGACGGTTTTCTAAGAAGCTGAACTGCCATCTCACCGTATCCGAGGATAGCACCGAGGACGTTGTTGAATTCGTGCGCAATGCCTCCAGCCAAAGTCCCGACGGCCTCAAGGCGTTGTGCGTGCTGCAGCCGCGTTTCCAGCCCGTCGCGCTCCTGCCGTCCCTTAATTGTCTCGATGAATTCCATGAACGTCTTTAATGTCGCCAGCAACAGGTGCATCTCATCTGTCGTGAAGTGCGCGCGTGCATTGTCGAGCGCAAGAACAAGTACCGCAATGTCCTGTTCACCCACTTCAGCGCCAACAACCAGATGGCAAATGTTCCTGTCGCGGACATCAAAGAGGTTGCCCAATCTCATAGAATGGCAGCAGGAAGTCTTGTCGTAGAAGCGAAATGTCGGAGCGCCTTTCTGGCGAGTATGATTGCGGGTGAAATCCTTCAGGATAGCCCTGCTTTCACTGCTGTCTGGAAACTGGTGTGCGTCTCTCAGTTCGGACCGATCGGAGTTGTAGACGGCAAAACTGGCGTGATGAGCACCAAATATGGTTGAGATACGGGCCAGAGCGCGATCCATGAAGTCAGGGAATCTTGTAGGACAGCAGTCAACCATATCGTCTTTGATATCCGCTATGACTTGCTCATAGTGCAGTCGTCGCTTCAGACGGGTCGTTTGTGCACGAAGTCGATAGACAAGAACACAAATATAGACAGACAGAAAGGACGCTATGATCCCCAGCATAATGCGGCTGGTAGACGCTCGCGACGACGCATCGGCCGCAATGCTAACGTACTTTGACTGAAGTTTTTCCGCACGCAGTGGTGTTGGCGATGCCTGAATAGCTGCGATCTTGGAGTCAACCCGCGGCAACACGGCCAAGATCATCTTTGCGTGCACAATCACGGTGCCAAAACTTTTCAAGACCGGAGCTGCGGTGTCGAATTCGGGCAAGTGGGACAGCCTTGCCTGGATCAGGGACTGGAGGCTTTCGTCAGGCCTTGTTGAAAACCGCATCATGAGGTTTCCAAGGTCGCTTGCACGGGCCAGCGCACGTTTAACCACCTCGTTGTCGGATTCGTGTAAAGTCGTTAGTGTCTGGCCAAACACACTAATCGAGTTTTGCAAAAGAGCGTTGCGTGTCTTGAACCCTTCAACCAAGACCTCATCTGAATCTATGCCTTTTGCCAAGTCCGTCAGCAGCTGGTGCAATTCGTCGTCATCATTGAAGGGCGGGGTTTTCAGAAGCTCGGTAAGTTCGCTGATGGTACGCCTGAGATTTGAAACAGAATGGACGAGCGCGTCATATGACGGCAATAATCCTGCTCTGGCGCGCAGCACGTCGCGCTGCAAAGACGCATGATTGACATCAACTGCCCTCAAGTTCTGCATAACGGCTTCATGGACAGCACGGCCGGGATCTCTGCCTGCTACCACAAGCGCCAGAATGATTGCCGATATCGTCAGGATCCCGATTGGGAGGATTTCACCGAGACTCGTCAGTGACAGCCGTCGAGAGACGCTTACCATTATAAACCCCGGTCAAACTTTTCAGGAAAGCTTCTAAAGCTGCAATATCTTCGTCGTTGAGCTGGCGACCTAACTGGCTCTCCCCCATGATCGCGATCGCCTCCCTCAACGTTTCGGTTCGACCATCATGAAAGTAAGGCGCGGTGACCTCCACGTTGCGCAGACTTGGCACGCGAAAGACGTTCTCTTCTTTATCGTGGCGCTGCAGCCGCTTTTCCAGATCTTCAGGCTCATGCAAGGAGCGCGCATCCGGATCCCCGAAAACGCCAAATATCTGGAACATGTTGCCACCGACGTTGGAGCCTTGATGACAAGACACGCAGCCATACTCCATAAACAATTTCAGGCCCTGTTTCTGGATAGGAGAAAGAGCCTGTTGATCACCTTCAAGGTACTGATCAAACGACGAGTCCGGGGTAACGAGTGACAGCTGGTATGCCACTAGAGCATCTAGAACGTTTTCGCGGTCTGCCTGCCGTCCATATTGCGCCGTAAAAACCTCGATGTAACTTTTTTGCCCATTGAGCCTTGAAAGCAAATCAGGCCATTCAATCGCCATCAGATTTGGATCATGAAGAATGGTCTCGTTCTGCGCCGCTAAAGACGTAAACCTGCCCCGCCAACCCAATCGGTAATTGTTGCCTACGTTAAATATCGTGGGCGCGTTGAACTGGTGCACTTTCCCCTGGTATCCAACCGTTCTGGAAAGACGGATCGTGCCACCTGTTTGCAGATTGTGACAGGTACTGCATGACATCGCATTCTGCCCCGACAGAACAGGATCGTGAAAGAGACGTCGGCCAAGCGCAATCTTACTTGCATCAAGAACCGGCGGAGGCGGCAGCGGCGCCAAAGCCTCCTGATGGCCCGGATAAGGCTCTAGGCTCGCCGCAAATGTCGTGACAACACTGCACGATATTACAGCCGCCATCGCCAGAGGTTGGACGTACCGTTTTTCCGGGAAGCGACGGCGTACTTCATCCATACAGCGTTTCGCTCCCTACGGCTCAACTTTGAAATGACAATCAGGCTCATCACCCAAGACGGACTAGCCTCCTAAGCTGCCGCAAGTAAGGATATCAAATTTCAATTATTTCACAAGTATCAATTTATTCATTTTTTACGTCATCTATGCATGTCTGATTGGGGTTTATGGGTGAGCGACGGGTGCTTGAAAAAGAGCGGCGAAATGATCGCCGCGCACAGCCAACCTAAGATACAGCCGCCGAGTACGTCGGTGGGCCAATGTTGTTCAGTAACAACACGTGACAGGGCAATAACGACCATCATCCCGACAGCAGCTCCCCGCCACCCGGGCAACCTCGAGACGATGCAGTAACAAACGGCGCCAGAAAGGGCAGCTTGGGCGGATGGAAACGATTCAAAGGCCCGCGAAACAGAAAATGGGCTGAAGAAAAACATATCGGGCACTGCCAACGTCGTTGGACGAGCCCTGCCAATGGATACTTTTGCAATGATGGCGACTAACAGTGCAAATACGCCGCTGACTAGAACAAAACCAAGAAGTTTTGCAAATGCTGAAGCCAAACTACGTCTCACGACGAATGCGAAAAGCGTTGTGAGAACGAGTAACGTCGCGATTGCGGACAATAGGTTTGTCGGTTCGGTAAATTCAGTCAGATCCTGAAAAAAACCCTTAACGATTGCTGGCGTTTCTCGAGCAGCCATCACGACGGCTTCGTCCAAAAAAGCCACAGTTCCAAATGTGATGACCACGATGCAAGCCCTAGTTATTCTGGCTTTACGCGAGGCCGGAATTTGCGGACTGTCTTTACTGGTATCTGTTGATAGGCCGGACAGCCATTTTACGGATTTCAACACCATGGGTTCTCAAGCCTTAATTATACGATGGGCTAGAAATGCATGTCGCATCACGTGTGATTCACGACCGCAAGGCCGCAATGCGTTTCAGACTTTTGAACTTCAGCATTATGTCGGTGAGGTGAAAAATCATTACACTTGAAATATGAGACTGCGACGCGCCGGGTAAACATTCGCGCATCAAAGGGGCACCGCTAGCTGTCGATGATGGAGAGTATGCGCTGTTGTAACGTTGCCCATCCCACGACATCCAACAGGTCCCCGATGGACGTCACTGGCCAGGTTAACAGCTAGGTACGCCCGTTAACCGGCTTTTCACTCATTCGGCTGTGCCGTTGAGGTTGTACGATCCCCGCCCGGCGCAACAGACAGGCACGTCACCGCTTAAGGGTACCAGTCTGGATAGAGTGGCGCAGACTGCAGGAGAACGGAAAAGATGGTAATGTGAATTATGCTGAGAGCAAGCAAGAGGATTAGGGGAAAAATGCCATTGAACCAAACGTCTTCTGCACTGTTTTCAACTGCCGTCTCACTGCCTGAAGCCGTGGTTGCAGTTTCATCAACGTGCTGAGACATCACAATTGGCTCGGTTGGTTTGAACGACGGTTCACCCAGTATGGCGATGATGCTCTCAGCGGTTTGTGTATAGTGCGGATCGTTAACTTCCGTCCGAAACCGCGGCCTGCGCAGTTCATCTTCAGATCGAACGCTTACCAGATGGAGATGGCTGCTCTGAGGTTTTAAACTGGCTTCTTCGCGGTAATCTTGCATGCGGATTTCTCCTTTGAAATAAAGGTTTGGTGTTCAGGTAGTGCTGTGGGGGGTGAAGTCAGGAATTGTCCTGGGCGCACAATCAAGCTTAAGCCGAGCCGCCGTTACGCAGGCGCTTGGCGTCACGCCGCTGGGATCGCGAACCCTATCAATGTGGATATGTTTGCAGTCGGCGAAGACAGCTCAGATATCTTCGAGAAATCTTTCCAGATAGCCATTAAACTCTTCGCTGTTCTGGAGAAACGGGGCATGCCCGGCCCGCGGAATACGAAAGCACGTACCCTTCCATAGTTTTGAATAAGGCACGCTATCAACGTAATCCAGGTTAATGATCGGATCGTCAGCGCCATTGACAATGGCTGTGGGAATGGTTGTCGAACTCACAATGGCGCGCTGATTGCTTTTCTCCGTAATTCGCGCAGCGGAGAACAGGATTGTCCGGAAACTGAAATCTGTTCTCATCGCCGCCTGCTCCAGTTGGTACGTTGCTTCATCGCCGAAAACTCTGTTCACGAACTGCATCGCCTCCAGTTCGGTGAACTTTCCCCGAGATGCCAGACCCTTCAGCAGACCGCCGCTGAAACCTTCCGATATATCGGGCCCCACTGGTGGCGTACCTGTGAGAAACAGCCCGCGGAGTGGGTACGAACGCGCTGCTACTTCGATTGCAACGTGTCCGCCCAAAGACCAGCCAACAAGGACGGGTCTTTTAAGATCCAGCTTTTCAAGAAGTTCAATGCACGCGTCTGCGAGGCCGGGTAACGGATATGTTCTCTCCTTGACCTCAGCGTCATCGGACTGTCCGTGCCCGGGCAAATCTATGCAGATCAAACGATGGTCTCGGCCAAGGTGGGAATTTAACTGTCGGTGAAAAACCCTGCGGCAAGAAGAGTTGCCGTGGATAAGCACGACGTCCAAACCCTTGCCAAGTGTCATCTCGGCGACAAGATTGCCATGGGACGTATCTACGTTCTGAATTACGGTATCAAACATGTCAGCCTGCTCTCATGCGTTGAATTGTTATGCGGGTAATCCGTCTGAACTTCTTTTCATTGCAGGAAGTTCTACGATGAAGGCTTGGCTTCGCTGTTTCGGATTCCGAAAATCGGGTTACAACTGAAAGCCATGGATCTCTTGAAATACGATAAGGCTCAGTGTGCTTACCCCCGTCCTGAAGGATGACATCCACGCGAGTTGACCCAAGGCGCGGACACGCGTGTTTGGCAGACTTGAGTTGGACTAAACTAAGCCGCCCAGTCACACGTGTTGGTCTCACTGCGCAGATCACTGCTGTTGCTTTACTTTATCAGGAGGCACCAACCGCAGCGTGTGAACGGGAACTGCCTCCGCGCGACCAAATGGCCCGGGCACCTTGTTTTTCACCGGCTTGAGAGATTTCAGATATTCCACAAGCGCGAGAATATCGGGTTCTTGCAGTTGAGCTAAATCAGCCCACGGCATGACCGGAGACAGAAGTCGGCCATCGGGACGCTCCCCTGTTGTAAGGGCCAATCTAATGTCCTGTGGGGTCCAGGTACCGATCCCCGTCTCATCATCAGGTGTTATGTTAGGGCCGATCACAGTGCCGAGATTGGGGTCCCAGAAACCAACGTCGGACCCAGACAGTGTTTTGCTTTGATCACGTTTACCTAGAAAATGCCCGGGCGTATGACAGTGCTCGCAATTACCAAGCTGAGAGAGATAGTAACCACGGCTCACCAACTGCTGGTTTAGTTTGTCTGTCGCTCCAGCAATCCCCGCAAAACATGTCGTTAGCACGCACACGCTGGCGCAAGAGCTGAAAAAGGTGAAGAAGCTGGGTAATTTCATCGGTTTGATATCTCTTGTCATATGGATCAAAGTGCTGGTTGAAAAACACAGCCAGTGAGGCGTTGTGGCTGGCGGGGCGCTAGCCGCTTGGGATGGATAAATCGGACAACCGCCTATTCACGACCTTGTCGCCGCGAAATGGAGGAATTTTCGCCGCCCCGTTCATCTGCATCTCGCGCAGAGACAGACACGGGATAAACCAGACAGGCTGCCGGGCCAAAAAGGGAAAAGAAACGGAAACAGAGCGACGGACGAGACACGTGAGCGGGGTCTAAATGCTGGTCGCTATGACTTCCAGCACGCTCGTTAGTACGAACCGACCCAACCAAGCCCGTCTCGTGGCCGACACAGGAGAAATCGTCTTCTGAAAAAGAGCGTCTCTCTCTATTTTGCCGTTCAACCAGCCAAGGGTGGTCAACACGCCTCACTTTCCCGACATCTTCTAAAGGCAGGCCGAGACAGCTAACTTCTTGACGGCTCATGCCCAAGTCGCGAAGAATATGGTCATCGAGTAACCGCAACTGCTCGATTTGACGGCGAATTTTGCGCTGAAAATTCCACCAAGACAGTGGTGCTGTAAGAGTCTGCGTCAGTCGTTTTGCACGGTGAGACCAAATAGATCTGCAGCCGTACAGTGATTCGTTGCGAGAGTTCGTATTCATCAATAGGGCGCTCCAAGCGGTTTTGATCGCTTGACATTGCCCATCTGTATTTGTTGCAAGATTGCGATATCAGACAACTCGATTACAGACGTAATCGCATGTGCCGCCGAACAATTTGCGCTTGATTTGACGCAAAGCGCCGTCTTTTGAACGTGTATTGTGGACGTCCTTGAAAACAGGACAGGCGCACTTGCAGAAAGTGCGCCTGTCTTCACAGTGTTGATCCTACTCAACTTTATCGCGATATGCTTTAAGCGGGGCTGACAATCAATTCGTCAACGTTTCTGATGCCTGCATGTCCACTGACGCGCAACGACGCATCCCCCAAGCGCAACTCCTGCATGCAATCGAGTAAGGCACCCAATGCTTCTTCCAGTTCTATTTGCGCTAAGGCTTGTCCAAGGCAACGATGCTCGCCGTCGCCATAAACAGGATGCCATCGTGGTCGATTGCGCTCGAGTGAAAACACATCCGGCTCAGGAAAGACGCAGGGATCACGCAGAGCTGACATGGTGGACAAGATAAGCATGCTTCCACGCGGTATTACGTGGCCGGCAATTTCTATATCCTCCACTGCGAGGCGTGGGATCGATCCCACAGCGGGCTCCAGTCGCAAGCACTCTGCAACAGCAGGTACAATAAGGCGGCGATCCTCCTTCAATCGCAGCCAGATGTCGGATTGTCCAAGCAACAATCCGGTTTGAATCACGATTGCCGCACGTGTGGTATCTGTTCCACCCAAGATCACGCTAGCGAGTTGCATGACTGCCTCAGAAGGTGAAAGCTCGCCCTCTCTATCCACGTTAGCAACGTATTCGGAAATAAAATCGTCGTTCGGCGACTTGCGGCGTTCCGCGATCAACTCTTCGCAATACGATATGAAAATGGCAGTTGCCGCTTCCATTTCCGGTACGTCCTGGTCAGTCCAAGACGTGGTCAGCACCCTGGACACCTGATAAACCAATGCGGTGAAATGCTGGACATCCGACGCGGGAATCCCAAGTATCGCAGCAATTGTGATAGCGGGTATTTGAGCCGCGAATTCATCGCGCAATTTCAATCCATCTTCGCGCAAATGTTTGGATAGCAGATTTCCTGCCAAAGCTCGTACTTTGGGCCGTAGGGCCTCCATCATTCGGAAAGAAAAACACTTGGTCATTGGCTGACGTCGTCGGCGATGTACGTCACCATTCGAAAACAACATGCTTTTCGACAGAAACTCCAGAATCGGTCCACTGGTTATTCCACGAGCGCTCAAATATTCAGTTTCAATCTGTTTGGTGCGTGGGTCCTTGACGAAACGCTGAACATCTTCCCCGCGCAAAAGGAGATATGCTCCATCCTCCCGCTTCAGGAACGGCATGTTTGCACGATATTCTGCAAAGATTTGGTGGGGTCGGGAGTTAAGCTCGGCGTATGTAAGGACTGGCGGAGTTGGCATCATCGAATAATATGTCAAATGTAGATCCTTGGATGAGAGGGGCCACCCTTCTGATCCGGCAGTACTTTCTGATCATTACAAGGACGCCTGAATCTATTGCATTTGACATGAGTTCATTACGCTGACCTTGGCTCGAGCTCAGCTTGCCGGTGGCAGATCATCGATCGTGGAGAGCGTCAGTCTGGAAAATGCATTGGTGTTTTCAAGCGAGTGCATTTTTGCACTCGCTTGACGTTTCTGTTGTCAGTTTGCTTTGTTGTTGTCAGTTGGCTTTGTTCTGGATTGTCTTGGCGGCCTCATCGATCGTGTCTGCGACAACCTTTGGCTGTGTCATGAACAGCGCATGGCTGGCTGAGACCTTGGTAATCTTCGCCTTGATCCGCTCAGCCATGTGAATGAGCATCGCCTGATCAAAGGCCTTGTCTTCTGTGGCAATGACAGCCCAGCTGGGCTTGGTGCGCCAGGCAGCATTTTTGAGCTTTGTGCCGAACACCTCCAGATTGATAGGAACCTGGGAGTCTCGCATGAAGGCAGCATCTTCATCACTGACATCATGGGCAAACCCGGCTTTGAATTTCTCGGGGCTGACAAAACCGAAGCCGTCATCGGCCTTGTCGATCACAAATTCGGAGGCTGGGGCAAAACCCTCATATTGCTGGCCGGTCGTTTCACCAGCATCTGGAGACAGGGCCGACACATACACCAGGCCAGCGACATTGGCGTGAATGCCTGCCTCCGTGATGACGGTACCGCCCCAGGAGTGACCGACAAGAATGGTTGGGCCGTCCTGACGGTCGAGTGCGCGGTTTGTCGCGGCAACATCGTCGTCAAGAGAAGTCAGGGGGTTCTGGACAATCGTTACCTTGTAGCCACGCTGGGTGAGTTGATCGTAAACGCCGCGCCATCCCGAACCGTCTGCGAATGCACCGTGGACGAGGACGACATTCTTGACGGGCTGGGCTGCTGATACTGAAGTTGCATGTCCTGCGGCGGCGATAGCGATAGCGGCGGCAGCTGTGAGGAATTTGTTGTCGGTCATCTGCATCACTCCGTTGTTATGCGATAACTATTATCGCGATAACTATATAAAACCAGACATCGCCATCTCAGTCAACTCCTTTTTTCGAGAACTGTGTGAATTGGTTCGCGTTGCCGCTCCAGCCAAAGGTTCTCAGGAAACGATTTCAAACAAAAGCGGCACTCACGCATTATTTTTCGAATGGTCGCCTGATCTGTAGCGGCAGCAATCGACACTACATTCAAGGACACCCGATACGGTGTCGCTGAGGCCGTAACAGTACATTCGCGGCCACAGTCAACGGTCACATACCTTTGCAACCGATTTCAATGGAAACGTTATGGGCAAGTTTTGTAACCGGAACGCAATGCCGACCTTTCAACACCGGAATGAGCGTGACGCAGTGTCATGCAATACTCGAAAGGAAATTCGAATGGATACGTCGGTAAAAATGGTAAACAAGTGCCCTGGGGACGACAGTGAATGGTGGGAGGTCACCCCCGGTGAACGGTTCACGATCCGTACCTCTGTCGCGGTTACCGGAGGCCTGTACACGATGATCGAAGTCACTGCGGAGTCACGTAACGGTGTACCCGTTCACACTCATGCCAACGAGGAGGAGCACTTCATTGTTCTTGAAGGCAGTATTCACCTTACAAATGGTAACCAGAGTGTGACATTGTCAGCGGGGGACTCTGCAACAGTCAAGCGCGGCGCACATCACGCATGGTGTAATCTGTCAGACAATCCTGCCAGAATGTTGATCATTTTTTCCCCGGGACATATGGAACAGGCATTCAGGCTCATCGGCTCCCTAGAGGGTGGCGATCTATCAGCGATCGCTGAGTCAGCCGAAAATGGCGGCTCGACGATTGTTGGGCCACCACCTTTCGATAACATTTATTCTGTTATGTCACCTCGTCCAAGTCGATGACCCCTACAATAAATGGGCTGGCTGAGATCGGTCCATTTCCAACATTGCCTTATAGGGCATGTATTTAAGCGGCTCAAAGCACCTATTAACGCTGATCAGCTTGCCCGCAACTGGCATTCTCATGCACCCTCGCCCCATTTTGGTGGCAGCAGCGCATCGAAGACTGAAGCGTCGGCAAGACGACGCTTACATATACAACAGGAAGGTTACACTTGAAGCTACTAAACGTTTGCTTCAAGCGCCTCGCAAACGTAATTGAGCATCAGGTGATCTGTATAGACATCCAGTGATCCTGTTCCCCTAGAGGTTATACCTCGAACTTAAGCCTGGGCAACCAGGCTTTTTTTTCGCGTGGATAAAGCATGCAGCCTCATGAGCGCCTCTTGAGACCGTCAGTCCTTGCTCGGTCTTCGCCAAGCTTATCTGGCAACTGGCCGACCCGGGTTACATTTGAAACACAAAAAAATTAGCAATATCGGCAAATTTGATAAATATGATAATCCAGGTATTATTCGTGACACCTCATGATGAATTACATCACACATGGAGATATTATGCTGACCGTAGCGGAACTGGACTCAGACCCTCACAAAGCATTTGCCCGGCAGAGGCCTAATCATCGTATCGTTGAATATGAAGGTGGCGGCTTCTTTGTGCTGCACCATGCCGATGTTATTCGGTTGAGCAATGATCCGCGCCTCGTTTCAACAGAGACGGCCATTCCCGACTCCAGAGGGGTGTCTGAAGGAAGTCTGCACCAGTTTTTCAGTCACGGAATGTTGACGGCGAATGGTGCACACCATGAAAGACGTCGCTCGCTCATATCGCGCTCATTATCGATGTTTGTGGCAACGCAATTGCGAGCGCATGTCCGCGACGCCACTGAAAGTTTGATCGACGCAGTATATGAGGACGGAGAGGTCGAGTTCGTCAGCCATTTCGCCGACCAAATTCCTGTCCTCGCCTTGGCTGGCCTACTGGGAGTGTCCGACCAGGAACGTAGTTCTTTCATGGTCAACATTCGCGAACTCAGTCGTTTCTTCAGCCCTTCATCCAGCGAAGCAGACATCAAAAGATCGTCAGAGGCAATGGATTTCCTACGCGACTTCCTGATGCAAAAAATCGCAGAGCCAAATGGGGCCGACGATCAGGCATTCATTGCCGCGTTCAAAAGCGCCTGTTTTGCCGAAGGCGTGCCACCGCTTGAAGCTGCTATCCAGATCATTCAACTGATCATAGGAGGAACGGAGTCTGTTCGAGCGTCCATTGTCGCTCAAACCTCCCTTCTCCTTTTAAATCGAAGCCAGTGGAATTCGGTGTGTGATGATCCAGACCTCATCCCCGCAGCCGTTGATGAAGCTATGCGTTACCAGCCGGGCATCGCGGGACTGGTGCGGCTGACTACGGAGAAAATTGAATTGCAGGGAGAAACACTTCCTGCGCAGGCCCTGGTAATACTCTCAACATTATCTGCATTGAGGGACGAGACAGTTTACCATCGCCCTGACATATTCGACATCAGACGTGCGGATTCCACTCGAGAGCATTTGGCCTTCGGTGCGGGCCCGCATCGATGCGTAGCAGATCATTTAGCACGCATCGAACTGGAAGAATGCCTGCATGTCCTTTCGCAACGGCTGCCGAAGCTTCGGCTTGAGGATATTCCTGTCTTCAATGGGCATGTTTTCATCCGGGTCCCAAGCTGTTTCTGCGTGAGCTGGCCAGTCTGAATGGACTAGGCTCCCTCTTATGAGTGCCGCTATTCCATGAACTCCCAAGTCCGGCGAGAGCCTCGTCGGACACATATATCGCTGTTCTCCAGCCACACGTCCCGTCGTGCCTGGTCACTAAGTTCTTGCGATCGAGGCATAAGGACTGCGGCCATGGCTGGTTGCACAGTTCCTGTCACTCTGGTCCGCGATCAACTGAGCGACAACACATCTGCTTAAAGAACAGTGTGAAAAAGCGGGCGTTACAAGCGTAATCCGTTCAGTTGAATTCTGAAACGGTGCTGCTTTTTTTGAGGAGCAAAATGTTCCTCCCGACAATCTCGATATTACAAATCATTACCGGAGTCACAATGAAGTTAACTGCTCTGACGGTCGTACTGACTACCATTACCGCTGCACCTACCTCGGCTTTCGAGCCTTTTCCCTTCAGCCTCACCTACCCGACACAGTCACGGGCAAAGGCATCAAAACCCTCGGCGAACCAGCCGAAACCGTCATTTAAAACTATGTTCAAATACGACCGTGTGCATAGGGAAAAACCACCGGTCGCAAAAAACGCTCGTCAAAATGCCAGACAGGACGACCGTTGAAGGCAACAGTATCGAGCCTCCATATATCGATATCGAACAAGAGCTGCACACTTTTTTGCATGTGGATGTCACGCCGGATGAGCAGCCGTTGATTTGACCCGGCGACATGTCATTTAGACAGTTGCGGTGACAACGAGACATTCGGCGACCGGTCACGCCGTTGTTCATTCTCTGTGATCCAGAATTAGTATTCCGTTGAGGTGATCAATCTCGTGTTGAATTCCTCTCCCCAAATCGCCCTCTGCAATGATTTCGCGCTGCTCTCCGGTGAGGAGAGAATATCGGACCCTCACTTTACTTGGTCGCGTAACATTTATTATTACCCCAGGGATGGACAGGCAGGCTTCGCGCGCGGTGACCATATCACCAGCGGTCTCAATGATCTGCGGGTTCACGAAGGGCTGAGATTGCCGCAGGCCACTGCCAGTTGGATCGACGATAATTACCCGCTTGAGAATACCGATCTGGATAGCAGACAATCCCGATCCTCCCGCAGCACACATTGTGTCACACATATTTCTGACGAGCCGACCTATGCTGTCGTCGTCTCCTGACACAGGCAGAGAGACCTGGCGTAGGACACTGTCCAGTGACGATACTATTTTCTTTACAGCCAGCTTTTGCTCCATCGCATTAGGATTAATTGCCAAGAAGCAGTTTTTCTCTCCCCATTGCGGAAACGGGATTTTGAAAAACCTGGATATGACTACAGCTGAAACAGGGTGGCGCCACGCTGCCCGCAGTCATCCAGTGCGCATGAGATAGGATTATCCTGCTCCGTGGCCGCAGCGCAGGTGGCGTTACATCGGCTACAGCGCCACCAAAACACATTTTCAAATGCGAGGCTGTCACGGCAGTGTTTTCTTGATCATACAGGCGGAATGGCCCAAGTCCGCAGACCCGGAGTGCGACCTGCACTGTGCGATTTCCATGCTGGAGCCCTTCCTACAAATGCAATCAAATATACAGCTCGTGAAACGAGTGAGCAGCACGTCTCGCCTAAATATTGATCGTCTGGCGCAAATCATTTGTGCATTCAGATTATTTTTAATGCGCGGGAGAGCGTGATGAGAACTCAAAATTCGAAATTATTCTGGCCACTCGGGCAAATCATTGCTGGCGTCGAGCGCAGGTGGAGGTTGCGAAATGCGGCAAACCATCTTGCAGAACTGGATGACCATATGCTTCGCGACATTGGAGTAGGCCGTTGCGATATTGAATATATCGTGCGTCGTGGGCGTGATGGACACTAGGCCTATCTACACCGAACACCCTTTGCCGCCACTTTGAGCTATCGCATATCATGATATTGGAATTCACCTGGGATTATCCCGGATATTGCGATCCGGGATAATCTATTCATGCACGAACCACGATCTTCGCATCGGCCGTTATGATCAACTCAGCTACGACGCTTGCGCGAATCCGCCTACCCACCCATCTTAGGCAGATCGATTTTGAAGGCAAAAAACTGGCTTTTCTGGCGCTTAGAGAAATTGTTGTCAGCCGCCAAGATCATTACATCAGTCCCATCCTTCGCCTTACCAACAGCGATGCCCTCAATATTATCGGGCGTCAAACCGATTGCGCGCAGGTCAAGCACCTGGGATTTGCGAACGGGTACAATTCGCTCAGCGGTCTGAGCAAGTGACGTGATGTTTGAAACATCAGTCGCCCCTTCAACATCAATCATGAAGACCTTGATATTATTTCCAAAACCCTGAGAGAAATTGCGTTCGACGACCAGAAGATAACGATCATTGAGCGCTATCATGTCTGAGGCACCGTTGTCGTTTGCTCCGTCTGCACTGTCCGACGCCTGAGGAATAGGCGATACCGGATAGATGTATTGGGCCTTGGGTGTGCCAGTTGAGCCATCGTATCTGATAATCCGCGCAAGGCTGCCCTTTGTCAGGCTTGCCACGTCACCATCTTGAAAAAGTGCAGCCTCAGTCCCAACAAATACATCTCCTGACGGGGCAACTGCCAAATTTTCGAACGAAAGATTTTCCCGCACTCCATGGGCTTTGTCGGCGGTCGGAAAAAACTGCGCAGGAAGCGAAAACTGCCGGATAAATTTCCCACTTCTTGAGGCAACTTGAACGGATGGAGGGTTCATTGGATTGGCACCTCCTTCGCTGGACCAGTAAATTCCATCCGGGCTGATCCGAATTGCCTCGGGATCCACCTCCGCTTTGGAAAAGGCGTCCCCTTCAGTGTTCAAAAACGCAATATGTTTGTTTACCCGGACACCTTTTAAGCCGTCATGGCTGACGTCGATGTCAAGCTCATAGAAACGGGCCGGACCTTTTTCGGAACGATCATCACTTATTGCAATGTAACGGCCACTGGCCGCATCGAAGTCAATGCCGGATATCCCCCCAAACTCAATTCCATATTCCGTGCTGCCGGTGGGAATGACGAAGTCACCGAGATATGTAAATGAGATCGATGCTTGGCACTCTCCAAACGGGCAAGGCGTGGAACTAACGGGGAAGTTTTCATCTGCGTGCAATGTTGAAGCGCCCAACAGCAAGGCAACAAATGTGGAATGGACTAAACGTTTATGCATGAAAGGTTCCAATCTGTTTCAGTTGATGATCCGCGCCACTAAAAGTTGCCTCCACGATGATCGAAAGCGGAACAAGCGCGTGCCGTACTGAACAACACACTGGCTGACGAAACCGGCGTTCAATTCGCTATAAGGGAACGGTTGGCATAGCTTGCTGTCGGCGCGCATACATGGTTGGTGGAACGGCACGCCTTCAGCGCGTGCCTTCTATGCCGCGTAAGTTGGCGACGTCGAAGCATCTCCAATCTTCAGACATGGTCGATTTCACAAAAGCCCGACACGGGCTTCAAATGAAACGCGGCCTTGCATTCTGCGTTGTGCCCCACCTGGATTTAATGCCCGCGCGATGCGCCTGCATACCAAATGATTTCATCGCCATGTCGCGGAGCAGGACGAACGACGCTCGTCATGGAGCCTCAAGGGCGAGCGTTCTTGCCAAGAAAATTACGTCTGAAACCTTGATTGCTCGGCAAGAAATCTGCCTGAAGCAAATAACCATCACAAAGCACTCCTCAACAAAGGAGGTACGCAATGACTAAGTTTAAACTCGAGTACATCTGGCTCGATGGTTACAAGCCGGTAGCAAACCTGCGTGGCAAAACGCAGGTCAAGGAATTCGACGAATTCCCGACACTCGAGCAGCTTCCGCTTTGGGGCTTTGACGGCTCCTCCACCCAGCAGGCCGAAGGCCACAGCTCGGATTGCGTTCTGAAGCCAGTTGCCATTTATCCTGATCCAGCCCGTACCAACGGCGCGCTCGTCATGTGCGAAGTCATGATGCCAGATGGCGTTACGCCACACGCATCCAACAGCCGCGCGACCATCCTCGACGACGAAGATGCATGGTTCGGCTTCGAGCAGGAATACTTCTTCTACGAAGACGGCCGTCCGCTTGGCTTCCCTGAGCAGGGTTACCCAGCTCCGCAGGGCCCATACTACACAGGCGTTGGCTACAAGAATGTCGGCTCCATCGCCCGCGAAATCGTTGAAGAGCACCTCGACCTCTGCCTCGAAGCAGGCATCAACCACGAAGGCATCAACGCCGAAGTGGCCAAGGGTCAGTGGGAATTCCAGGTATTCGGCAAGGGCTCCAAGAAGGCCGCTGACCAGATCTGGATCGCTCGTTACCTGCTTCTTCGTCTTTGCGAAAAGTACGGCATCGACGTTGAATTCCATTGCAAGCCGCTCGGCGACACCGACTGGAACGGTTCGGGCATGCACTGCAACTTCTCCACCAAGTTCATGCGCGAAGTTGGCGGCAAGGAATATTTCGAAGCCCTCATGGCCGCGTTCTCCAAGAACTGGCAGGAGCACATCGACGTATACGGCCCAGACAACCACCTGCGTCTGACCGGCAAGCACGAAACAGCCCCATGGAACAAGTTCTCCTACGGTATCGCTGATCGTGGCGCGTCGATCCGCGTTCCACACTCCTTCGTCAACAACGGTTACCGTGGTTACCTGGAAGACCGCCGCCCGAACTCGCAGGGTTGCCCTTACCAGATCGCATCTGTCGTTCTGAAGACGATCGCCACGGTACCGGGTTGGACGAAATCCGCAGTGGCTTGAAAACATTGGCGAGGCACGGTCACAACCGGCCTCGCCTTTTTTACTTCAAGCAGAATAAAAAAGGGGGTTATTTTTTGCGTCTCATTTTAGATAGTGCCTTGTTTTGCCTGACGGTTTAAACGAAATGGCACATTGTTCTTTAGAGAATAAAAAAATATCTATGGTTCCGCGCAATTCAGGGGCGCTCTCAACCTGCCCGATTGCCTTCTGCTGACAAACAGCCACATACGCCGATAAAAGGAGCGTGGCAGCTGTAGAGGATCCTTATGGATTCTGCGAGAGTTCCAGTTGCCCAGACCCGCCATTCAGGGCTGCGACAGGAGGTGCAGCAGTGACTTTACCGTTCTGAACGTTGCGAAAACGCGCAACGTTGGAAATCGTCTGAACAACGGGCATCGAAATTCTCTCTAGGGCCGCCAGCTCAAGAACAGCGTCGCAAATGCTTGATAATTCGAGACGTTGACCCCGTTCGTAGTCCTGCAACATCGACGTTTTTACATCGCCCATGCTTTTCCCCATCTCAAGTATGGCTTCCGGTTCGACCTCGAGTTTAGCTTCGTACGCGCTGACAACAGGGAGAACCTCATAGAGCATTTTACGGCTGATGTCTGAAAGATAGGGATCTCCAAAATTTTCTCTTAACGTGGCACCAGTTATAGCGGTAAGTGGGTTGGAAATCAGATTCCTCGTCACTTTGGTCCACACAGAATCTCGTATTCGCGACGCGATATTCGTTGTAATTCCAGATTGCCGCAGGATCTCGGCGATAGCTTCCAGCCGCCAACTCCTCCGATTGTTCAGCTCACCTATCGTCATCTGGAGTGGATTGAATGTGACCGCCGAGCCCCGATCAATACGCTGAGCCGTCATGACCGTGGTGGTGCCAATAACTTGATGAGACGGAATTATCTTCTTTAGGACGTTTTGCGGATCGACAGAAAATATGGTCTTTCCTTCGCGCGCGCCATCAATTCCATCGAAATACCACCAGGGTATCCCATTGATGACGGGAACCACCGTCGTATCAGGCCCAATCAGATGAGCAATTGACTGTGCAAGAGCAGGTAGATCATGCGACTTCGAGCAAAGGAAAAGAAGGTCGGTTCTGTGAAAATCTGCCGAGACCCCTATGTCTACCTCAAGTTCATGATGCCCTTCAGTGTCGTCAAGGCGCAAACCATTCTCGCGAATGAAATCAACGCTTTCTTGTTTGGCGATCAGTCCAACGTTATGTCCACCAATTATCAATCTGGCCGCGAGCGTAATGCCAATAGCGCCAGCCCCAGCCACGCAGATGCGGGTTTTGTATCCGAGAGATTTCATGAGCCAGTCCTTCCTTATCGTAGAGACTGGATGATCGGCTGCTCACATGCATCGTTTGTTTCGATATGCAGGCAATACGCTACAGTCGAAATAGCGCGTCCCCTTTGGATGGCGCTGTAGAGCATGGGTGGCAGCGGAACGTTTTCCCAGCTGCCGCAGAAATGGCGGCACTAAAAACACCTGTTCGATGTCACCGTGGAAAGCAGGCTTTTCACCTGTACAGGAGGCTGGTGCCCACCCTACGATCAGCGTTTCGCTCTAGCGACTGGTCCCTGCGTAAAACCTAGTTGAATAGGGAGGCTGTCAGAACTGTGCAACGGAAGAATTGCCTACGGCGTTGCTGGCGGACTGTGACCCGGGCCCAAGACACTGTTTTCGAGTTCCTGTGAAAGGCTGGTACGTGTTGTCCTCTACCCGATAGGAACTATATCGATCCATACACCACCGGGCATTTCCGTCCAGGCCTATTGCATCTCGAACACCCGCTATGTGCTCGGGTGCCTGCATTCCGGTCGGAGGCACGCAGGTGCGGCGAGGTCCTCCGCCGTATGGCTGGTAGGTATTGCTCCCAGGATCGTAAGAGCGGTAGCGCGAACTGCACCATACGCCGGTATCTATACTCTGCGCTTTGACCGGCGACGCACTTGATAATTCGCCTTCGTTTGCCAATTCTTGAGGTATGGAAAAGCGATTGACAGCTTTCGCGCTGCTAGCAGGTTTGGCGTCGGCGGCCATAGCAAAAGAAGAAAGGCGAGCTGGAAGTCGCTCATATGATTGGTCGCTGAGATCGACACGCCTTACCTGCGATGTCCAAAGCGGTTCATCGTCAAGATTTGTAAAAGCATGCGGTTTCGAAAACTGCATCATGTGAGATGACACCTTCATAGCGCCAGCAGTCATTGGAAGAAGGCAGGAGACAAGAAGCAAGCTTGTGAGAAGTTCACGCATGGTATCGACGGCCCGATTATCTTGCAGGCGCAAATGCCTTTGCGGAAAAATTGTTCCCGATTACAAACGCGGTTTGTCACGGCGTTCACTTTTCTTCGCCACAAGGCGGAACGCTTGAAACTCAGCCAGGGGTCACTGGTCCCTTCAGCGCAGATTCGCTACGGATACCCCCGCTAAAGCAATCTCTGCGCGCAGCCGCGAATGCCAGACGCCCGACTGGGGTGGCATATTTACTTGTAAAGCACACCGTCGTCTTGTGCGAATGCGCCGACCCGAGCGCGAGTGCCCTTGATCAAACTGCAGTTCTGTCGCGTGTCGCGCAGACTTTGAGCTTCAAGTTGGCAGGCTCTCGAGAGACGTCGTGCAGACGAGGCGCTGGTGCCAGTCGAAAGGTGGCCTGAGTGCGGGCTTGAAACAGTTCTGCCAAGCCCGCCCAAGTGATCAATTCGACGCTTTGATCTTTGTGACCTCTTCTGCGCTCAACTCTCCGACTGTCGTCACTTCACCATTAGTAATTTTCCAAAGGCGGAACGGGCCTGTGATATCGCCATACTGGTCAAAGCTGACAGGACCGATAACGCCCTCATACTTTATCGGCTTGCCGTCTTTTATAAGCTGCAGCGCCTTGGCAAATTCTTCCTTGCCGGCATGAATCGGTGTCCCTCCATCGGCCACAACCTCCGGCACCGCAGCCTTGATGGCAGCGGCATCCGACTTGCCTGCCTTGGCAATAGCCAGCGCCACGATCGCCCCGGCATCATAGGAACGATCAGCTGCCGGAGCAGATGGGGATATACCGCCAGAGAAGGCTTCGTAATTGCTGTTGAAATACTCCGTCGATGCCGTAGGGCTTGTGCCAGAAGACGTGCCGTAGGCATTTTCGAGATATTGCGCGCCCACGCTTTCAACGAAGTCCTTGGAGTTCATGCCATCGTTTAAGAGAAAGGTCTGCTTGCCGCCGCCGGAAATCCAGGCGCGTGCAATCGTTGCGCCGTCCACCGGCGTGCTGACAAGATAAAGCGCATCAGGCTCGCCCGCCATCGCAGCACTGGCTTCAGAAGCATAGCTCGACTGCTTTTCGTTGTAAGGCGTCGTCGAGGTGATGGTCCCGCCTAGTTTCGTATAGGCAGTGGTAAACTCCTTCACCATGTTAACGCCGAAATCGTTGTTGACGTTGATAATGGCGATCTTCTTCAGGCCTTGATCCATCGCATACTTGGCAGCCGCAGTGCCCTGCAGGGCGTCAGAGGTGATTGTGCGGAAAAACACACCATTGGTCTTGCCTTGTCGGCCAAGCTCGGTGAGCGTCGGTGAGGACGAAGCAGGCGAAACCTGCACGACCTGGGCCGGAGCTGTGACCGAGGTCAAAATCGGGATCGACACCGACGAGATGATACCCCCGATGATAACCGGCACCTTCTTAATGTTGACAAGCTGCGTTGCCTGATCAACGGCGACGTTGCCCTGGCTCTGGCTGTCTCGCGTATCGGCGACCACCTTGCAGCCATCGACACCACCGGCATCGTTGAAGTCACGAAAAGCCATCTCGACAGATTTTGCCCCCGCCTGACCGTATTCGCCGGCAGGCCCTGTCAACTCCATGACGAGGCCAACAGTGATATCGCAATCGGCTGCGAACGCTGGTGCCGTGGACGCCGCCAGTGCTGCAACAATGGCTGAAAGCAGAAATTTCGTTCCCATTTTTATTCCCCTTTATTGAGATTGTATTTCATGATGCTGCCGTGACGGCCCTCCCGGTCCCGCTCCAGCGTATAGACGTCACCCTCGAGCTCTTTGGCTTGACGCAGGATCAACTCGATCTCTGCTAGGTCGGTGTCGGTAAGTTTGACATTTGCGATGGCGAGATTGGACGGCAGGTGGTCGCGGTTGCGCGCACCAACAATCACAGCGGCCACGCCGGGCTTGGTCAGCATGGCTGCACTGGCGATGGTCGCGATATCCACATCATGCCGATCAGCGATCTTGCGGAGTGTCGACAGCAGGGCCTGGAACAGCTCCCAGCCGCCGAAATCGTCGATAATCAGCTTGTATTTGGTGAGCGAACGGTTTTCGAGCGGATGTTCGGGCTCCGGCTGGCCCAGCCAACGATCACCGAGAAAGCCGCCGGCCACCGTGCCGTAGCAGAACAGCGAAAAATCCTTATCGGCAGCGAGCTCTACCATTCGCTTTTCCGGGCGAAGGTCGAGTAACGAATATTGCAGCTGAAGTGAAGTGAACGACACCCCAGATGCAACGATCGCCTCGATATGATCGGTATCGAAATTGGTAGCACTGACCTTGCCGATCTTGCCGGCCTGCTGCAGTTCCTTTAGCCAGCCAGCTGTCTCCTGCCAGCCTGGAATATCGTACGCCCACCAGTGGAACTGGACGAGATCAAGGCAATCAAGATTGAGGCGCTCGCGCGAGGTATCTATGACGCCCTCGACATATGCCTTTGTGATGACTGGCAAAACGGCCAAATCAGGAACGAACTTTGTGTGCACCCGGATGCGCGACAGAGCTTCGGTGCCGCGCTGGTTACCATAGGCCAGACGGAAGCGGCCAATCAGCTCTTCAACGCCAGTATAGATGTCAGCGCAATCAAATGTGGTGATGCCTGCATCGGCAAAAGCGATCATGTCATCGATCGCACTTTCGCTATCAATCGCGCCATGCCCGCCCGCCAGCTGCCAGCCGCCACGGATGACGCGCGATATTTCATAACCGGGGGCGATGGTGATGCGTTGCATGTCTACTGGCCTATTCTGCTATCAAGGGAACCGCTGTCGTCGCGGCGTGGCTGAAACGGCGGAGACCCGTACGGATGATCCTTAGCCGGGTGGAACAATTCGGATCGGGGCAAGCGATATCGGTATCCGTCGTCATCCAGTCGTTGCGATGGGTCGCACGCTGCTTTGCGGCCAGCAAGGGCAAAACGGATGCCAGCGAGTAAATGGAGATGCCCTGTCCGGGCGGTAAGTGCAGCATTTCGCCACGCAGTTCGAAGTGATCACCGGGCTTTGCTCCACAATAGACGGCCCCGCCTTCGGGAAAGACCACATCGATGCGCAGGTCGAAAAGGTCGAAACCGTCATCCAACGGATCAGCCATGGTTGTGCCCTTTCCCTACCTCGTCTTCCAGTCGCCCTCGGATCAGATCGAAAGATCGGCTGATGTCGTTGGTGAGCGATTGCGTCGCCCCTTCAACATCGCGTCTTTCCAGCGCATCGATCATGGACCAGTGGTGGTTGGTCGCCGCCAGTCCGCCCTGTTCATCATGGATATGCGCCGCCTTGCGGATGATCGCCCCCGACTGCAGCCAGAGGCTTTCAACGATCGGGATCAGTACCGGCGAGCGTGCGGCCTGATAGATGTGGAAGTGAAAGCGCTGGTTCAGCGCAGAGGTGACGTGGCCGATATCCTTGCCGTGCTGCTCGAAAGCCAGATCGCAGTCGACATTGATCTGCTTGAGGACGGCGAAGTCGTCGGCTGTCAAGTTTGGCAATGCGAGAGCGACCATTTGCCCCTCGATCAGAATACGTGCCCGGGCAAGGTCATCGAGGCGACTGCGAGTGATAAGCGGTACGCGCACCGACCGGTTTGGCAAAGATTCAAGCGCCTGCTCGGACACGAGCCGACCCAGCGCCTCGCGCACGGGCATGGTGCTGGTCTGCAACCGTTCAGCAAGATCGACAATGCGCAAGATGTCGCCAGCATCGAACATGCCATTGATCAGCGAATTGCGCAGCTGCGTGTAGACGCGATCTTGCAGCGTCTCGCGACCAACCGGCGCAAGTGCATCACCGCGATCAAAGCTGCTGGCCTCAGAAACAATACTCATCTTGATTACCGTCCCATTTGCATCGCCTGAAACAACTTTTTTTGGGTTGATTTTCTTCATGAGGTAAAGTTTGATCAAACATCACCGATCAAATCAAGAGACTTCTTTCGTTCATGCACTCTTCCGCGTCATCAGCCCCCGTGACCAATGCTCCCGATCTGCGGGCCGTGATCGATGCACGCGACCTCGTGAAGCGTTTCGAAGGCCATACGGCCGTCGAGGGCATGTCGCTAAAACTCGCAGCTGGCGAAATGTTGGGACTGATCGGTCCAAATGGAGCCGGTAAGACAACGCTTTTCAATCTGATTGCTGGCAGTCTAAGGCCGACATCGGGAGAAATCTGGATCGGTGGCCTCGACGTCTCCCAAGAGAGCCCTGAACAGCGCATCGGGCGCGGTGTCGGGCGCACCTTCCAGATCCCAAAGCCCTTCCTCGAAATGACTGTGCTGGAAAACGTTATGACCGGGGCGCAAGCCCAGGACGGCGAGCGTCTTTTCACGAATTTCCTGCGGTTCGGTCACGTCCGAAACCAAGAGAAGCTAGCGATCGAAAAAGCACGGGGCCTGCTGGAGTTTGTTACGCTGTCAGGCCTGGAGGCCCAACCGGCAAAAGTGCTCTCAGGTGGCCAGCGCAAGCTTTTGGAACTGGCCCGCATCCTGATGGCCGACCCGCAGGCCATCCTGCTTGACGAACCTGCAGCGGGCGTCAACCCAGCCCTGCTCGAAACCATCATGGAGCGGGTCATCGATCTCAACAAGCAGGGCAAGTCCATACTGCTGATCGAGCACAACATGGACATGGTTTCGCGGCTATGCTCTCGCGTTGTTGCCATGGCGCTCGGCAAACCTCTGGCTGAAGGCACACCTGCCGAAGTGGCTGCCAATGCCGACGTGATCAATGCCTATCTCGGGATTGCAGCATGACGGCGCCCGCGCTTCGCACCCAAGCGCTCGTCGCAGGGTATGAACCAGACCTGCCGATCGTGCGTGGTGTAGACCTGTCAGTCGCCCCCGGGGAGCTGCTGGTGCTTCTCGGACCCAATGGAGCCGGCAAGTCGACATTCGTCAAGGCGATTGCCGGTGTCGTCCCTGTGCATTCCGGCAGCGTCTTCCTGGGGGAGAGCGACATCACGCGCGTTACTACCCACCGCAAGATCGGAAAGGGCCTCGCCTTCGTACCCCAAACGGAAAACATCTTCGCAACGCTTACTATTCACGAAAACCTCCAGCTTGCTGCCGCCGTCCTGCCAAAGCCCATCCGCGCTGAAAAAATCGCTGCTCTTTACCATCGCTTTCCCGATCTGATGACAAAACCATCGCGGCTGGCGGGGGCGCTTTCCGGCGGACAGCGCCAGATGCTTGCGGTAGCCAGAGCGCTGATTGTTGATCCTCCAGTCCTCATTCTCGACGAACCATCGGCCGGTCTGTCGCCGAAGATCGTGGCGGAAGTCTTTGCGATGCTGCAGGAAATCAATTCCGGCGGCGTCACCGTCATTCTGGTTGAGCAGAACGTCAAGGCTGCCCTTTCGATTGCCAATCGCGCCGTCATTCTGGTCGAAGGTAAAATCCGCCATGAAGGAGATGCATCAAGCCTACTTGACGATCCTCTGATCGCCAAGCTCTATCTCGGCACATCGCAGCAACATGAGGCGCCGCAGCCATGAACCCACAATTCCTGACGGATGGCCTGATTGCCGGCGCAATGATTGGCCTTGGCGCCATCGGCGTCACGCTGACCTACTCGATCCTGCGCTTTGCCAATTTTGCCCATGGCGAGCTTCTCTCCTGGGGGGCATATCTGGCGCTCGCAGTGAGCGGCGGCCTCGGCCTGCTCTTCTCCACTCTGACAAAGCCTGTCGGGCCCTTCTCCTTCGGCTGGTCTCTGCCGCTTTCAACCGTGCTCGCAATCATCCTCACAGGTGCTTTGGCACTCGCCGTGGACGCGGTATTGTTCGGCCGCCTGCGGGCGCGCGGCAGCGCCGTTATCATTCTGGTGATGGCAAGTTTTGGCGCCTCGCTTACCCTGCGCAGCCTGCTTGAGTTCATATTCACCTCGAAACCTGCCTATTACACCAAGGCACTGCAAATCGCCGTTCCGATCATTGGCAGACTGCGCGCAACGCCCGATCAGCTTCTATCGCTCGGCGTCTCTCTCGTTGCCGTCATCGCCATCCACCTGCTGATGACGCGAACTGATGTTGGCCGCTCGATGCGGGCTGTCAGCGAAAACCCCGCACTAGCGGGAATTGCCGGCGTCGATGTACGCCGGGTAATTCGCTGGGTGTGGTTCGTTGGTGCAGCGCTCGCCTGCATCGCGGGCGTCATGACCGGGCTGCTGGTTCAGATACGGCCCTATCTGGGTCATGACCTGTTGCTACCATTGTTTGCCGCCGCGATCCTCGGCGGCATCGGTAGCGTACCCGGTGCCATGATCGCAGGATTGATCGTCGGGATTTCAGAGGCTGCGGCCGTGCAAATGATCGGCGCGGAATGGCGCGCTGCGGTCTCCTTCGTGATCCTTGTTGCGGTCCTTCTTCTGCGTCCACGCGGACTGTTCGGGAGGGCGACATGAGCCTGGACCTGATTGCCTACTCCGCCTTCTTCCTCACGATGGCACTGACCTATGCCATCATGTGCCTCGGTCTCAACGTGCAGTGGGGCCAGACGGGTTTGTTCAACGTCGGCATAGCCGCTTTTGTGGCCATCGGCGCCTATGTCTCGGCCCTGCTGACCACACCTGATGCTGCCGGTCGTGTCGGCGGCTTCGACCTGCCAATCCCCATCGGCTGGATCGGAGGCGCGCTTTTCGCAGGCCTAGCCGCCTGGCTGGTCGGAGCGCTTACCATCCGGCTTCGGTCCGATTATCTGGCAATCGCCACTTTCGGTGTGGCCGTCACAGTGCAGCTTTGCGTGCTCAACCTGCAGCCGCTCACAGGCGGCGCTTTCGGTATCGGTTTCATTCCGCGTCCGTTTGGCGATCTGGCCGGCGATCCGCTTGCCTTTGGCCTTTCTAATCTCGCGCTGATGGCCGCCGTCGTATTGGCACTGTACCTCGCACTCCAGCATCTGGCCAAAAGCCCGTGGGGGCGCGTGCTAAGGGCTATCCGAGAGGATGAAGCTGCCGCGCAGGCGCTGGGCAAGCGCCCGATGCGCTTCCGGCTGCAGGCCTTTACCATCGGTGGCGCCATCATGGGGCTGGCGGGTGCCGCACAAGGGCATTTCATCGGCTTCATCGCACCCGACAACTATCTACCGATCTTGACCTTCCAGGTCTGGGCAATGCTGATAGTCGGTGGCTCCGGCAACAATCGCGGCGCCATTCTTGGCGCGGTGATCGTTTGGGGCCTCTGGGCGCTGTCGGCCGCAACTGTTTCCGCTTTCGTCCCGCCGGAGCAGCAGGCGCGCGCTGCATCACTGCAGATTGTCATGATCGGGGTAGGTCTTTGCCTAATCCTGCTCCTGCGCCCTCGCGGCATTCTCGGCGCGTCGAACACAATTGCATCTCTCACGCGCAAGCGCGCGGCAAAATCTAAGGAATAGACCCATGGCAAAGCGGCCCGATCGCATCGCGATCACCAAGGACCTCTCAATCAGCCGTCTTGTCTGCGGGCTCTGGCAGGTTGCCGATATCGAAAAGAACGGCACGGTAATCGACCCGGACAAGGGCGCCGATGCACTTCAAGCCTACACGCGCGACGGCTTCGACACATTCGATATGGCAGATCATTATGGCTCGGCCGAAGTGATTACCGGACGTCTTTTGGCGCGTTATGACAGCAACGCCAGACCAGTCGCTTTTACCAAGTGGTGCCCCGAGCCCGGCCCGATGACTGCGGATGTCGTGCGACGCGGCGTTGAGGAACGCCTGAGCCGACTAGGGGTCGACAGTATCGATCTGCTTCAGTTTCACTGGTGGAGTTTTGAGCACCCCGCATGGCTCGACGCCCTTCACGAAATGCAGCGCCTTCGCGAAGAGGGCCTGATCGGCGCGTTAGGACTGACCAATTTCGACGCCGGACATCTGTCGTTGGCCTTGGCCGATGGTATCGAGATCGCCACCAATCAGGTCTCGTTCTCTCTCGTTGATCGCCGGGCGGCCGGAGCGTTGTCCGATCTCTGCGCCAAAAGCGGTGTCAAGCTGCTGGCCTATGGCACACTTTGCGGCGGTTTTCTCTCCGAAAAATGGCTCGACCGGCCCGAACCCGTCAACATCCCCGACTGGAGCCGCTCGAAGTATAAGCGCTTCATTGACACCGCCGGCGGGTGGGACGCGTTTCAAGGCATTTTGCGGGCGGCCTCCGGTATCGCGGTCAAACACAGTGTCTCGATCTCCAATGTCGCCAGCCGGTGGGTCCTCGAACATAATGCTGTCGCCGCGGCCATCGTCGGCGCGCGGATCGGAGAAAACGAGCATCGTGACGATAATCTGAAGGTATTTTCCTTCGCGCTGGATGGTGAGGACCATGCGGCCCTTAACGCAGCTTTTGCAAAAACACATCCCATTCCTGGTGACTGCGGCGATGAATACCGCAAGCCACCGTTCCTAACGGCATCTGGCGATCTCAGTCACCATCTGGACGCCATCCCGTCTATCTATACCGCAGTCCCTGTCCCCGGCCGACCTGGTCGTTCCCGTGTATCGTCGGGCAGCATCTGGGAGCCGATCGCTGGATATAGCCGCGCGGTCCGGATTGGCAGTCGCATACTCGTCTCCGGCACAACAGCGACCCATGGCGCGGACCGATGTGTTGCGCCCAAAAATGCTGGCGCACAGGCCACCTACATTCTTGATAAGATCGCAGCATCCATCTCCGCGCTGGGCGGCAGTATGGAGGATGTTGTACGAACCCGAATCTACTTGCGCGATGCTAATCAGTGGGAACCAGTTTCCCGGGCTCATGGTCGTGCCTTTTCATTGGTCCTGCCGGCCAATACACTGATCGAGGCCGGCAATCTGATCGGGGATTACGAGGTTGAGATCGAGGTGGAAGCGATCTGCGACTGAAGCCGATAATAATCCCTGTCGCGCCTGGCAAAACAGTTGCATCGCGGATACCAGATGGGCGCGCCCAAGGGTTTTCTGGCTCCACCCCCGCTGATGTCAGGCCTTGCCCCTGCAGGAGCAAGGTTTAGGGTTCCAGTGGCTGCAACGAGCCTCCAACAGCAAGCGCCATCACGCCAGCACTGGCTGTCTTGACGCCTGTGTGTGTTCTCGTACTATCGGTACAGAACCATCCACAACGATGGCAACGAAGCCATGCGCGTCACGCTTCGTGACCTTTCTGCTCGCAACGTAAAAAATACGTAATTTCCAGCCTGTTGGCCGGAAGACATCTTCGCACACCTGCTCGCTACCGCGCTTGGCCGATTTTTTGTAGAGCAGACCTCATATGCGCGAGCCCACGGAACCGGGACGGGCCAATGCCGAATAGCGAATTATGGTTCGCCAGATAAATGCACCATATGGTCAAACACTGCGGCCGGATCGTCATGATCCGGGTCAAGCATATCTGCAACCCGTTCAAGCGACGCAACAAGTGTCATTTGCTCCCAATCTTTAAGCCGGGAAAAATGTTTCTGGAATTCGGCATGCACCGCATTTGGCGCTTTGGCCAAAATTTTCTGGCCATGATCTGTGATCGACAAGAGAGCTTGTCTGCGATCTCGCTCGCCGCGGCGGCGATGGATCATCCCGATGGCTTCCAGCTTTTTCAACAGAGCAGTCGCCGTTGCCTGAGTGATCCCCATGTGAGCAGCAACATAACCCGCGGTCTGTTCACCCTGCCCGTCCAACACCTGCATGAAGATAAGTTGTGACGGCGTCAGGCCCGTTTCTAGCATAAGCTCTTTTGAATTAAGCTCAGACGCGCGCAAGATTTTTCGAATTGCTGTCAGTGCAAGCTTGGTACGATCTTCCATCGTTTTTCCCTGTCGGTTCACTGCGCTGTAACTCTAGAGGGAACCAAAGACAATAGGAATGCATTTACATGCCCTCCACATCCTTAGATAAGCTAAGCATTATCGAGCATCAAATCAAAAAATAGAAACGATTGAAATTATATACGAGGATAAAAGTCCGTCTATTCAGGCATTTAGACGATACTTTAGAGAATCGAAGTTTAATTTGCGGCTTTTTTGTGGTTGATATTTAGTTCGATTAATCTAAATAAATGGCGTGTTATCGAAAGCAGAAATCTGCTTTTTTCAGATTTTACACATTGGAACAGCCTGTCGACTACGGGCACGCGCGCACCGCGCGGGATGGAAATGCGGCGACGAAATCAGCTTTGTCACTTGTCCATCCAAGCATGAAATCAGGAGACGTGTATGACCAAATTTTCACAGCAAGTTTTGACCCTGCTGACACTAGCCGCAACGACAGCATTGGCGGCTAATCCCGGCAACGCCGCCACCCTGGAAGAGATCAAAAAAAGCGGAACCGTGCGTATCGCCGTCGCAAATGAAATTCCTTATGGCTATGTCGACCCATCAGGTGAAGCAAAAGGCGCCGGTCCAGATGTGGCAAAGGTCATCATGGAAAAGCTGGGCGTCGAAAAGATTGAATGGGTTGCCACCAACTTCTCGTCTCTTATCCCTGGTTTGCAGGCGAACCGCTTTGATATGGTCGCCGCAGAAATGGCGATCTTGCCAGACCGGTGCAACCAGGTCCTTTTTTCCGATCCGAACACGTCTTACGGCGAAGGTCTTTTGGTCGCCAGTGGCAATCCAAAGAACATTCATGCTTTCGAGGACTTTGCCAAAAACGGCGATCTGAAAGTGGCAATTATGGCTGGCGCGGACCAGCTTGAGATGATGCAGAAACTTGGCGTGGACGAAGCCAATCTTGTCACCATCTCGGCCAACGCAGATGCCATATCGACTGTATCCACAGGACGCGCCGACGCATATGCCGCGACAAGTCTCACGGTCGGCAACCTGGCTGAGCAGAATAATGGCGTCGAACTTGCAGAAAACTTTACTGACCCGGTCGTTGACGGAGAGGCCGTGCGCAGCTGGGGCGGGTTTACCTTTGCAAAAGACAACGTGACATTGCGTGATGCCGTCAATCAGGCGCTTGTTGACATCAAGAAGACTGAAGACTGGGCGGAGATCGTCACCTCCTATGGTTTCACTCAATCCGATCTGGATGGCTCACTCAAACGCAGCACACAGGAACTCTGCTCTGTGTCAAATTAATCCTGTTAAAGCGCCTCGGAAGCTCAACTTCCGGGGCCAAAAAATCTTAGTCTAAGGATCATTCGATGCATTGGACCGAATATTTCGGACCGCTTCTCGAGGGAGCCTGGGTTACAATTCAGTTGACCGTTTATTCCACCGTGCTGGGTGCAATCCTCGCATTTCTGGCGGGAATCGGAAAACTGAGCAGATTTGTGACCGTCAGGGTTTTATCTATTGCCTATATCGAGATATTTCGCGGCACCTCGCTCTTGGTGCAATTGTTCTGGCTATATTTCGCGCTGCCGCTGGCAGGTATGGCAATCGGAATTGATTTGCGCCTGCCCCCCATACTCGCTGGTGTTCTGGCGCTCGGTTTGAACATAGGCGCCTACGGAGCCGAAGTCGTGCGTGGTGCTATTGTGGCCGTGCACCGGGATCAGCGTGAAGCTGCGCGAGCGCTCAATTTTACGCTGCGCCAGACATTATTGACAGTCATTATACCCCAGGCGCTGCCGGAAATGATGCCTTCCTTCGGAAATCTCGCAGTGCAAAACCTAAAAGACACAGCACTGGTTTCGCTCATAAGCCTCGGCGACTTGGCTTTTCGCGCCGAACAGATCCGTAATTTCACCCAGGACAGCACGACGATCTACACAATGCTTTTGTTTGCCTATTTCGGGATGGCCCTGGTCCTCACGGCGATCATGCGCAGTGTGGAACTCTATGTGAGCCGCTGGCGCACAGGAAGGAGCTGATCGATGCTCTTCGGTTATGAATGGGACCTGTCCAGTCCCTCTGCGTTTGCGGCTTCCATCCTGCCGATCTTGCTCAATGGCCTTGTGGTCACAATCCAGGCAGCTGTGTTAGGTTTTGTCGTAGCACTGGTGCTTGGTCTGGTGTGGGCAGTTCTCAAGAATGCACCGTCGCGTTTCATCTCCTGGCCCGCCAAGGCAGTTACCGAGTTCATACGCGACACGCCATTGCTCGTGCAGTTGTTCTTTCTCTACTATGTGCTGCCGGAACACGGCATAGTTCTGCCGGCATTCATGACCGGTGCCCTGGCCCTTGGCATTCAGTACAGTGCCTATACGGCCGAGGTCTATCGCGCTGGTCTGGAAGCTGTTGGCAGGGACCAGCGCGAAGCGGCGCGTGCGCTTAATCTGAGTTCCCGACGCACGTTCAGCCACATCGTATTGCCGCAAGCGGTGCCGCGCATCATTCCGGCCATGGGAAACTATCTCGTTTCCATCATGAAGGACGTTCCCGTCCTCTCGGTAGTAACCGTTCTGGAAATGTTGAACGTCGCCAAAATAGTTGGAGACCGCACGTTCGACTACCTTATCCCACTGTCGATGGTCGGCCTCATTTATCTCATCATGACCATCATTGCGTCTGCCGGGGTTCGCCTTGTCGACGCCTCGCTACCCACTCGAGGAATTCCCCTGAAATGACTGATACAATCGTAAAGTTCGACAAGGTGGTAAAACGCTTCGGTGACCTCACCGTCCTCAACAAATTGGACTTTAACGTCCGCAAGGGTGAGAAAGTCTCCATCATCGGCCCTTCTGGCTCGGGCAAATCCACTGTCCTGCGAATTCTCATGACATTGGAAGGTATCAATGAGGGAAGCGTCACCGTGGATGGCGAGCCTCTGTGGCACGAACGAAATGCCAGTGGCGAACTGATCACGGCAAGCGAAGCGCACCTTCGCAAAATGCGCAGCAAACTTGGTATGGTGTTTCAGCACTTTAATCTGTTTCCCCACATGACGGTGCTGCGGAACATAACGGAGGCCCCAGTCCAGGTTCTTGGATTATCAAAAGCTGACGCCCGGTTGCGCGCAGAGGAATTGCTGGAACTTGTAGGCCTTTCTGATCAAGCCAACAAATATCCCAGCCAGCTTTCGGGAGGACAAAAGCAGCGCGTGGGAATTGCCCGCGCGCTCGCCATGCGGCCCAGCATATTACTGTTTGACGAACCAACGTCAGCGCTCGATCCGGAACTTGTCGGTGAAGTTTTAAATGTAATTGGCAAGCTTGCCGATGAACATGATCTCACAATGCTGCTGGTAACGCACGAAATGCGCTTTGCGCGGGAAATCTCCGACCGCGTGTGTTTTTTCGACCGCGGGAGAATTCGAGAAGAAGGTGCACCTGAAGATATCTTCACCGATCCCACCGAGGAGCGGACAAGAGAGTTTCTCCAGGCGGTGTTGAACTAGGTTCGGCAACCCTGCCCGGCACGACACTCATCTTGTCAGCAGCGGCAGTCATGCTGTCCGGTCCGCGGCCAGCGACCATTCGAACCTTTTTATTTCAGCCCAGACTTCGAAAGCCAGCATGCGTGCATGTAATATCGTTGCCAGTTTCATTCTCTTTCTATCGATGATCCTGCTATCCGCCCCATCATTCGCTCAAAACGGACGCGAAGCCGTTTCAAAGCAGGCCAGCAGTGTCGATGACCTGATCCGTATCCTCGAGAACGAAGAAGCACGTCACGCACTGTTGAGCCGCCTGAAAGGTGAAGCTGCAGCCCAAGCCTCGACCACATCAGATCCCGGTGAGCCCACGATTGCTCGCCAGATCGCAGAACAAACAAAAGCGGCGGCAGAGCATATCGTCGCTGGAGGCGAGGCCGTTTGGGAGGGTGTCTCCAGCATAGCGACGATTATCTCCGAACCAGACAGTATGAATTATCGCGCTTTTCAGGCGTTTGTTCTCAACGTCCTTCTGGTCGGGGCAGCGCTGTTTGCGTCTTATCTCGTGTTGCGCATGACAACTCATTTTCTACAGCACCGTTTTGCAAGCCGAGCCGATGGCAGACACTGGTCTTTGCGCGTGCTCTTCACGGCAGTATCAACGCTCATCGACATTATGGCTATCGCTTTGTCTTGGGGTGCAGGCTACATTATTGCCCTTCAGGTGGTTGGCGGCGGCACGGGCCGAATGGACATCAACCAGACACTGCTTCTCAATGCATTTCTCATGGTAGAACTGCTGAAGGTCGCCATGCGGACGATGCTGCAGCCGCGCTTTCCAGCTCTTCGCCTGCCTCCTGTATGCGATACGACTGCAGCCTATTGGTATTTCTGGCTGGCGCGAATAATCTCGCTCGTTGGCTATACGTTCTTGTTCGTGGCACCCGTTATCGCCTCGCTTGCCTCTGACACGGCAGCGCAAGTGGTTCGCGTCGTGGTAATGCTCACAGTTTTGCTCATCGCTGTGATCATTATTTTACAAAACCGTGACCGGGTGAAACAAACACTCTCTGCGAGAGCGGCAAGCGGTCGGGTCGACTTCATCAGTCGTAGCGGAGCTTTTTTGGCCGGCATATGGCACCTTCTTGCAATCGCTTATGTCGTCTCGGCTCTTATCGTTTGGCTCGTCAATCCGGCAATTGCGCTGCCCTTCATGGT
Organism: Agrobacterium sp. AGB01; assembly: GCF_014851585.1. GTDB lineage: Bacteria > Pseudomonadota > Alphaproteobacteria > Rhizobiales > Rhizobiaceae > Agrobacterium. The sequence continues at coordinate 236,880 of NZ_JACVAB010000005.1, read as the reverse complement.
GGCAGCAACGGTTAAATCGATCCTTGCATTCATTTTTGGGAGCTTGGTGATCGCGTTCGTGGCGCGCTTTGCAAATGCTGGCCTTCGACTGCCGGACGACGTACGGCTTCGTCTGCCAATGCTTCAGGCGAGGCTACAAGCCTTCGTTCCGCTGATGATGCAGATCGTCCGTTCTCTGGTGTCGGCCGGGGTTCTGATCGCGGTGGCTCAGTCCTGGGGATTGATCGATTTTCTAGGCTGGTTGGCATCGGAGACCGGCCAACGCTTCACTACATCAACCATTGCAGCACTGGTCATCCTTTTGCTTGGCTTTCTAGCCTATTTGTCTATGGCATCATGGATCGAATACCGGCTCAATCCCGAATTTGGTTCGATACCGACAAGTCGCGAGAAGACGCTACTTTCCCTGTTTCGTAACGCCTTCAACATTGCACTTGTGATCCTGGTGACAATGCTTGCACTGGCACAAATTGGTGTGAACATCGCACCACTCTTGGCGGGCGCTGGCGTACTTGGTCTTGCCATTGGTTTCGGTGCACAGAAGCTCGTGCAGGACATAATTACTGGCGTCTTCATTCAACTTGAAAATGTCATGAACGAGGGCGATATCGTCAGCCTTGGTAACGTGACCGGCGCCGTGGAGAAGCTTACCATTCGCTCCGTTTCCATACGTTCACTGGATGGCACACTTCACCTCATTCCATTTTCCTCGGTCGACACTGTCTCCAATCTCATGAAGGATTTTGGCTATCATGTTGCGGAAATCCGTGTGGGGCTCAGGGAAGACATTGGCGCCGTCAAAAGTGCCATGCAGGAGGCCTTTGATTTGCTGATGCAGACGGAGTGGAAAGACAAGGTGATTGACGACCTGGAAATGCACGGCATCACCGCTTTCGGCGACAGCTTCATAACGGTCAGAGCACGCATCAAGACGTTGGCTGGCAGTCATTGGGGAACTGGGCGAGCCTACAACGAAATCATCAAGCAGGTTTTCGATCAGCGCGGTATCAACATCCCGTTCCCTCACGTTTCCCTCGCCGTTGACGCCAGCGGTTCGGGCTACCTACCAAGTACCAACATTTCATAAGACTTCCATCACGGTCAGGACCTGGCACGACCAGGCCGGGTCGTCTGCGTCGGCAGCACTTGTTAGGGACAACACAACTTCGTTGCGCCCAGTAAGTCACGCCCACGTGTTGTCCGTTCTTTGCGAGCAGTCAGAGACCAGCTCAGCCTTTGGACGTAATGGCGGCGTTTCACCTGCCATTTATTCGACGCCATTCAGCAAACAGGGCCAGGTTGCTTTCATCCGTTGCCGGATAAAGACCGATAATCGTCTGGCCTGCCTTAACCCGTTCAGTGACGAAATCCTCATACGCCGTCATCTCGACGGCCTCATCAGCAATTTCATCGGCGATCTCCTCGGGTATGACGATAACGCTGTCGTCATCACCCACCATGATATCCCCTGGAAAAACGGCCACGTCACCGCAGCCAATCGGCACGTTGATATCAATAGCCTCATGCAGCGTCAGGTTTGTCGGGCTGGATGGTCGGTTGTGATAGGCTGGAATGTCGAGTTCTCCAATCGTCATTGCGTCGCGAAAGCCGCCATCTGTGACGACACCCGCGCCGCCACGTACCATCAACCTTGTAATCAGAATATCACCAGCCGAAGCCGCGCGCGGATCTTTGCGGCTATCCATGACCAGTACCGAACCTTCAGGGCAGGTCTCGATGGCATGGCGTTGTGGATGCTTTGGGTCGCGAAACACGGACATCGGATTACGATCTTCACGCGCCGGCATATAGCGAAGCGTAAATGCCGGGCCGACCATGTTGCGGCCCTTTGGTCGTACCGGCCGCACATCCTGGATAGTCTGGTTTTTCAAGCCGCGCTTGTAGAGCGCCGAGCACAGCGTTGCAACGGATACGCCCATCAGTTTCTCACGGGTATCGGGGTTCATATTATCCTCGTTCCTAATACGTGTTGCTCAATTGATGGCAGGCTCGGACACTTTTGCGCCGAACTCGGTTTTCAGAAAATCGAAATCACAACCCTTGTCTGCCTGCTCGATGTGCTTGGTGAACATAAAGCCGTAACCGCGTTCATACCGTGGCTCAGGCGCGGCCCAGGCGGCGCGGCGCGCCTCAAGCTCCGCTTCTGGGACGAGCATGTTGAGACTGCGAGCGGGAATGTCGAGTTCGACCATGTCGCCGCTTTTCAACAGCGCCAGAGGACCGCCAACAAATGCTTCAGGTGAGGCATGCAACACGCAGGCGCCAAAACTCGTGCCGGACATGCGGGCATCCGAAATGCGTACCATGTCTCTCAGTCCGAGTTTCAGCAGGGCCTTAGGCATGGGTATCATTCCCCATTCCGGCATTCCCGGGCCACCCTGCGGTCCGGCATTGCGCAGTACCAGCACAGTCTCAGGCGTCAACGGATAATCAGGATCATCGATGATCGCCTTCAGTTCGGGGTAGCTGTCGGCGACAAGTGCCGGCCCTTTGTGCCTGTGAAATTTAGGATCACAGGCGGCCGGCTTGATGACTGCACCATCCGGGCACAGATTGCCTTTTAACACGGCAAGCGAACCCTGATGATAAACAGGATTTGACAGCGGCCGGATAACATCCTCATTCCAAACTTTTACCGTATCCAGCCCTTCCACCAGAGGCTTGCCCGTCACGCAGATGGCGCTCGGGTCAAGCTTGTCACCGAGTTGTTTCATCAACGCGCGAAGGCCTCCAGCATAAAAAAAGTCTTCCATCAGATAGGTCGTGCCGGATGGGCGGATGTTGGCGATGACAGGCGTTGTGCGACCGATACGATCAAGATCATCCAGTTCCAGCGGAACGCCGGCACGCCTGGCCATTGCAATCAGATGAATGATCGCATTGGTCGAACAGCCTGTTGCCATGGCGACCGTCACTGAGTTGTTTACGGCCGCTGGCGTAATTATTTTGTCCGGAGTGAGGTCTTCCCACACCATGTCGACAATGCGCCGTCCGCACGCGGCAGACATGCGTTGGTGGTTGGCGTCAGCAGCTGGAATAGACGAGGCTCCGGGAAGCGTAAGTCCCATAGCCTCGGCAATCGCGGTCATCGTTGATGCCGTGCCCATTGTCATGCAGTGGCCATAGCTTCGGGCAATACCACCTTCAATGCCCTGCCATTCCTCTTGGGAAATTGTTCCGGCGCGCCGCTCATCCCAATATTTGAAACCGTCCGTGCCAGAACCCAGTGCCTTGCCTGCATAGTTACCACGCAACATCGGGCCTGCAGGCAGATAGATAAACGGAATGCCCATCGACACGGCGCCCATGACGAGACCTGGCGTGGTCTTGTCACAACCACCCATCAACACGGCGCCGTCGACCGGATGTGAACGCAGCAATTCCTCTGTCTCCATCGCAAGCATGTTGCGATAAAGCATTGTCGTCGGTTTCACGAAATTCTCCGACAATGAGAGCGCTGGCAACTCCATCGGAAAACCTCCGGATTGCAGTACGCCGCGCTTGACCCAGTCAACGCGCTCGCGGAAATGCATGTGACAGGGCTGCGCATCCGACCACGTGTTGATGATCGCGATGATTGGTCGACCTTCCCAATCTTGCGGCGCGTAACCCATCTGCATCGTGCGCGATCGGTGTCCGAACGACCGTTGGTCGTCCGGTATCATCCAGCGCGCTGAGCGCAACTCATTGTAGGTTTTCCGGTCTGCCATTTCATACTCCCGTGCCACAGGGCACCCAAGCTGGATCGATAATATCCGTTATTCAGTGAATGCCTCATCCCGCTTGCGACTGATGCTCGGCGACAATACGAGAGCCAGTACGACAACGGCAAAGACCAGCAATGACAGACTAAGAGGGCTGCGTACGAAGATGGTCGGATCACCCTGGCTGATCAGCATGGCTCGCCGCAGATTTTCTTCCAGCATCGGCCCGAGGATAAAACCCAGAAGCAACGGTGCCGGTTCAAAGCGCATCTTGCTGAGTGCAAGACCGATAACGCTGAAGGCAGCCATGACAAAGACATCAAACACACTGTTGTTGATGCTGTAGGCGCCGATACAGCAGAAACCGATAATCGCCGGAAACAGCAAGTGATACGGCACCGTCAACATGCGCACCCAAAGCCCGATCAGTGGCAGGTTCAGGATGACGAGCATGAGATTGCCCGACCACATTGAGACAATCATGCCCCAGAACAGCGCCGGTTCATCCGAGATCACATTCGGTCCGGGTGTGATACCCTGAATGATCATCGCACCAACCATCAGCGCCATGACAGGGTTTCCGGGAATGCCAAGGGTAAGCATCGGAATAAACGATGTCTGCGCACCGGCATTATTTGCAGATTCAGGGGCAGCAACGCCTTCGATTGCGCCTTTGCCGAATTCGGCTTTGTTGGGAGAAATCCGTTTCTCCACCGCATAGGAAGCAAAGGACGCAAGCATCGCGCCACCACCTGGAAGAACGCCCAGAAAAGACCCCAGTGCGGTGCCGCGCAGAACCGGAGCACAAATCCGCCGAAAATCATCCTTCGACAGCATCAGTCCTGTGACCCGTTTGACGCCGACCGAACGCTCCTGCTCATTTTCCAGATTGCGCAGGATTTCACAGATTCCAAAAATTCCCATGCTGACTGCCACGAAATTCAGGCCGTCATAAAGCTCCGGAACATTAAACACGTAGCGTGGCGTACCGCTTTCCACGTCAGTGCCGATGGTACCGAGGACGAGACCGAACACGATCATGGCAAAGGCCTTCAGCAGTGAGCCGCTCGCGAGTGCAACAGAGGCGACAAGCCCCAGCACCATTAGCGAAAAATATTCTGCGGGCCCAAATTTGAGCGCAACGGATGCCAGTGGCGGCGCGGCTACAGCAAGCAGGATGGTCGCAACCGAACCGGCAAAAAATGAACCAAGGGCTGCGGTTGCCAGCGCGGCACCTGCACGGCCATTTCGTGCCATCTGGTACCCGTCAATGGCGGTAACGACAGACGAACTTTCACCTGGAAGATTGATCAGAATTGCGGTTGTCGATCCGCCATATTGCGCGCCGTAAAATATGCCCGCCAACATGATAAGTGCAGATTCCGGCGGTAACCCAAAGGTAATCGGCAACAGCATTGCAATTGTGGCGGTCGGACCAAGGCCCGGCAGTACGCCGATCGCAGTCCCGAGAAGACAGCCGATAAAACCGTAAAACAAGTTCATCGGCATGAAGGCCGTTGAGGCACCGAGCCAGAGGTTAGAGAAGATGTCCATGTGTAATCCAATCCGGTTGCGCGGCTGGCTGGCAAACCTTAGAAAAAGTCACCGACGAAAGGAATCCAAGGCCCGAAGGCACTGACGGGAAGCGACAAGAGCTTCGTAAAAAGCAGAACCGAACAGGCCGCGAGAAACAAACCAAGTAAGATGGCATGACGCCAGTTGGCATAACGACTTGCCGTGGCAACCCCGACGATGAGCAGGAATATTGTGACGGCAAGACCCAGTCTGGCCAGTAGAAGTCCGAAGCCGATGGGCGCCAGAATGACCAGAAAATAGGCCATCCAATTCCACGCTTCAGGCCCATCATCTTCCACCTCAACTATCAGTGACTGCACAATGATCAGAGTTCCAAGGGCCATCAGCAGCAGGCTCAGCATGGTTGGGAAATAGCCAGGGCCCATCTGGAAAGAGTTGCCTACCTGTAGATCCCGCCCGAACCAAATGAACAGGAGACCGGTACAAATCATTGTTACGCCGCCGACGAAGTCGCGGCCGTTTTTTATCTTCAGCATGGCATGATACTCGCGTGTGTAAAATGTACCGGCCGGAACTGCGTTCAACTCCGGCCGGCAGATAACATCACTGCAGCGGCACGTTGGCAGCCTTGATAACCTCGGCCCACTTGGCCGTTTCACTGTCGATGAAGGTCTGGAATTCAGCCGACGTATTGCCGACAGGCGTTACGCCCATGGCTTTAAGTTTCTCCTGCATCGCCGGGTCTGCAATGATCGCCTGAACTTCCTTACTCAGTTTTTCAACAATCTCAGGCGGAGTACCGGCGGGCGCAAACAGACCGTGCCATGAAGTTGCTTCAAATCCCGGAATAACGCTTGCCATTGTTGGCACATCTGGCAGCAGGCTGGCTTTTTCCAGACTTGTTACGGCGAGCGCCTTGACCTTTCCGGCTTTCACCTGCTGGGCGGCGGTCGGGATATTGTCAAACATCATGTCCACGTGACCGGCCACGACATCGAGAATGGCCTGGCTGCTGCCCTTGTAGGGCACATGGGTGATTTTAAGATCGGCCTTGGTTGCCAGAAGCTCGCCAGCCAAGTGGATGGATGTACCAACCCCGGACGATGCATATGTATGCTTTCCCGGCTCGGATTTCAGAAAAGTGATCAATTCTTCAACGGAGTTGGCTTTGATCTTGTCTGGATTGACAACCAGAACGTTGGGCAAGCTCGCAATCAGCGAAATTGGCGCAAAGCCTTTTTCCTTGTCATAAGGCAAAGTTTTGTACAGCGTCTGATTGATGGCGTTAGAGCTCACCGTGCCCATGCCAATCGTGTAGCCATCCGGCTTCGAACGGGCCAGATCACCAAGACCGATATTGCCACCGGCACCGGGCTTGTTTTCAACGATAAAACGTTGCCCCAGCCTCTTGTCCAGTTGCTCGGCGACCAGACGGCCAAAGGTATCTGTATTTCCGCCAGCTGCAAATGGAACGACAACCGTGACGGTCTTGGATGGATAGTCATCAGCTTGGCTCGACTGTGAACTGGCTACAGCCAATATGGCGGTAGCGGCCGCCAACGTCATGAAACGTTTGAGGTTCATTATAATTCCTCCTCTTTTCTGGCCTCCCGCCAGCGTTACCTACCCACCCTTCGAAATCCTCCGACGAAGGAATGGAAGCGCTTTCATTATAAAATTAAAATCCTGAACTTCAACCAGCGAGCGTATTTTTTAAAGTATTTTGAATCAATGGATTAACAAGCCAACTATGAGATTTTCTATATTGCCACTTGATTATACATAAAATGAAAGCGTAAATCATTTTAATGGGGACTATTGCGATGACCGAACACGACAAGACCAAAAACAATGTTACAAATGGTCCAGTGACACTTGCCGACATCGCCAAGCTGGCAGGTGTGTCGCCAGTGACAGTTTCACGGGCTATCAACACGCCTAGCCTCGTTAAACCCCGGACGCTGGAAGCCATTGAGCGAGTGATCGCCAAGACCGGTTATGTGCCAAATCTTCTGGCCGGCGGTTTGGCGTCCAGGCGGACCCGGTTGATCGCTGCCATTGTTCCCTCGGTTGCGAGTACAATCTTTGCCGAAACCATCGAAGGTCTGAATGCGGAACTCGTCTCCGCCGACTATCAGCTGCTTCTTGGTCTCTCCGGTTATGATGCCAGCCGGGAACTGGAATTAACCCGTGCGATCCTGGCACGACGCCCCGACGGCATCATTCTGACCGGTATCACTCACCTTAAAGAGACCCGCGCCATGCTGACGGGGGCAGGCCTGCCCATTGTCGAAATCTGGGATTCCACACCCTCGCCGCTCGATACAGCGGTTGGTTTTTCTCATGCAGCGGTCGGCGTTCTGGTGGCTGAACATTTGCTGATCAAGGGGTATGACCGTTACGCACAGGTGGGCGCCAATGATCCTCGCGCTGTCCAGCGCCGTGACGGTTTTGTTGGACGCCTCAAGGGTATTGCTGATGTCGAATTGCCCGAACTCGAAATGAACTCGCCGTCCACTTTCCGTGACGGAAGAATGGCGATGGCTCAGCTTTTGGATCGTGGAGAAGGTACGCTTGGCGTGTTCTGCTCTTCAGATGTGGTCGCTCACGGCGCATTGGCGGAAGCCCACGCCCGCGGATGCAGCATGCCGGACAAACTTGGAATAGTCGGCTTTGGTGATTTCGATTTCGCTCCCCACACACACCCGCCACTAACCACTGTTCGCATTGATCGCCGAGAGATAGGCACCAAGGCTGCCCGCTCAATCCTCAGAAAGATCGAAGGCGACAAAGACGTGGAAGCCATGATCAATGTAGACTTCCACATCGTTGCCCGAGGAACGGCCTGACGCATCTTGGTTACGGACGTTTGCCAAATTCAGCCATTCCGCGCGTCCAATGCCCGGACTGTTCTGAAAGAGTAATGCCCAACCCCGGTCGGGTTGGAACGAGCATACGCCCCTGTTTAATCTCCAGCCGCTCATTAAATAGCGGGTCAAGCCAATCGAAATGCTCTACCCAAGGTTCCAGCTCGTAGGCTGCTGCCAGATGCAAGTGAATTTCCATAGCGAAGTGCGGAGCAAGCTGCAGTTTCTTGGCTTCCGCCAGCGCGCAAATTTTCAGGAACTGGGTGATACCACCGACACGGGGTGCGTCCGGCTGGATAAAATCCACGGCGTTGTTTTGGATAAGCGCGATGTGCTCGAGAACACTTGCCAGCATCTCGCCTGTTGCAATGGGCGTATCGAGCTGTGCTGCGAGGGCGGCATGGCCTTCCACGTCATAGGCATCGAGCGGCTCTTCGATCCAGGTTAGGAGATAGGGCTCCATAAGGCGGCCAAAACGCATCGCGCTTGGGCGATCCCATTGTTGGTTTGCATCAACCATCATCGCTGCCTGCCCACCAATGTGCTCATGCACTGCAGCAACGCGCTTCAGATCAGCACTCATATCGGGCTGACCAACCTTGATCTTGATGCCGCCGATACCTGACGCAATTGACATTTCAACGTTGTCAATAACCTCTTCGATCGGCGACGAAAGGAAGCCGCCTGACGTATTATAGCACTGCACGGAATCACGGTGCGCTCCCAGCAACTTCGCCAGAGGCAGTCCCGCACGTTTGGCTTTGAGATCCCATAAGGCCACATCAAAGGCCGCGATGGCTTGTACGGCAAGTCCGCTTCGGCCGACTGAGGCGCCTGCCCAGCAAAGCTTGTTCCACAACTTGCCAATATCATTGGGGTCCTCGCCGATCAGGACATGTGCGATTTCCTTGGCGTGCTCATATTGCCCAGGTCCGCCAGCTCGCTTTGAATAGCTGAAACCGATCCCGCTATAGCCTTGCTTCGTTTCGATTTCCGCAAACAGGAATGCTACTTCCGTCAGCGGCTTTTGTCTGCCTGTTAAAACCTTCGCGTCACTAAACGGTGTTTTCAACGGCAGGAAGATCGACGACAGCTTTATCCAGGCAATACTGTCCCCGGCCGACTGAAATCCTTGCTGACCTGTCTTTAAAGCATGCATATCCATCTAGCCGCCTCCCGATTTCGAGCTTCTGTAGAGCTGTCATGCTTGACTGATAACGCCCCAATCCATTTAAGTCCAAGTTGATTGTTGTTGAATATCTATACCGGATTTGAATAGATGCTTGATTTAGGACAGGTCCGTTCATTCGTTATGGTGGCCTCTGAACTGAACTTCAGCCGTGCCGCCCGACGTCTGAACATCACACAGCCCCCGCTCAGTCGGCAGATCAAGTTGCTGGAGCAAACACTGGATGTTACACTTTTTGAAAGGAATAGCAGGCGTGTCGTCCTGACACCTGCAGGCCTGACATTTCTAGTCGAGGCCCAGAAACTCCTGGAAATCGGCAATGCCGCTGTCACGGTGACCAGAAGGGCTGCTCGCGGCAGCGCCGGATCTGTCAAGGTCGCATTTGTTGGTGCCGCCACTTACAGCTTCTTGCCGGGCTTCATCAGTCAGGCCCGCGCTCTTGCTCCCCAAATTGAACTCGAACTGGTGCAGATGGAAACCGCCGAACAGCTTCAGGCTATCAATGGCGGAGAAATTGATCTTGGCTTGTCTCGTCCACTAACCGGCTCGCACCACCTTGAAAGTCTTTGTGTCGCGCGCGAAACCATGATGCTGGCCATTCCCCGCACCCATCCACTAGCGGCCAATCGCCGCTCGCCACTGGATGCCCTCAATGGCGAACCCTTCATCATGTTTTCGTCTGCAGCACGTTATCTGCACGACAAACTCGCTCGGCTAATGGCGGAAAACGGCGTCACACCGCGTATCGTGCAGAATATGACACATTCGCAGGCAATATTGTCACTGGTCAGCGCAGGTATCGGTCTGGCAATCGTACCCGCTGGCACCCAAAATGCTTGCTTCGATAATGTCGTTTTTCGTGCACTGGATCTGAAGCACGAATGTATTGCCGAGCTTCATGCCATATGGAGCCCGGGCAATCGAAACGCACTGATGTGGGACATACGCGAGATTGCCACTACGAGCGCCGAATTGCGATAACAAATAGTTGCTGCGACCTAGTGCCTCGAGTTGATGACAAGGCCACCACGCAACCTTGCACCAACTCCGCCAAGCTCTGTTTTACGGCCGAGGGCATCGGGCTGAGCAGCGCTACACCCCTTTCAAGCTTACGGTCACGATACAATCGCTAGTCAGCTCACCTAAAGGCCGTATTGGAACGTGTAGGACAGGAAGAGCGAGGCAATCCATACAATACAACTCTCTATGATTAAGCTTGGCTTTTAATCGTGCAATCGGCCAATGGCTTATCTCGCAAACGAGGGCGACGCAATTTCGAAGCCTCTCCGCGTCCAGATAAGGCATGTAACTTTGCCGTAGTGATTGGATCGTAAATATGGCTACCGTGACCAAAGTATCGCTTAAGCGGTCCCAATTCCGCTTGATCCGATCGCCTTTCCTTGGTTAAACGTCAAACACCCTCCAAAGCGATCGCAATACCCTGTCCCACGCCGATGCACATTGTTGCCAGCGCATATCTGCCCTTGGCCAGAGAAAGTTGAAGCGCGGCTGTTCCTGCAATGCGGGCGCCCGACATACCCAACGGGTGGCCAAGCGCTATCGCGCCGCCATTTGGATTAACGCGCGGGTCATCATCGGCGATGCCGAGCTCTCTTAACGTTGCCAGGCCTTGTGATGCGAAAGCTTCGTTGAGTTCAATGACATCGAAGCGGTCCTGGGTGAGGCCGAGCATCGTCATCAGCTTCTTAGAGGCCGGTACAGGGCCAATGCCCATGACGCGCGGAGGAACACCGGCTGCCGCACCGGCCAGAACACGGGCAAGTGGCGTCAGACCATATTTTTTTGCGGCTTGCTCGGAAGCGAGTATGAGAGCGGCAGCGCCGTCGTTGACCCCTGACGCATTGCCGGCTGTCACCGTTCCCCCTTCCTTCCTGAAAGGTGTGCCGAGTTTGGCAAGGGCTTCAAGCGTTGTTGCTCGGGGATGCTCATCTTGGGACACCATGATGGCCTCACCCTTTCGCTGCGGCACGAAAACCGGGGTGATTTCTCGGGCAAGTCGGCCATTTTCCTGCGCAGCCGCGGCTTTCATCTGGCTGCGAAACGCAAATGCATCCTGATCTTCGCGAGAAATCCGGTAATCTTGCGCAACATTTTCCCCCGTTTCGGGCATGGAATCGACGCCATACAGATTTTTCATCAATGGATTGATGAAACGCCAACCAATCGTCGTGTCATGGATTTCCGCATGACGGGAAAACGCCGTGTCCGCCTTGGGCATCACAAAAGGCGCACGGCTCATGCTTTCCACGCCTCCAGCGATCATTAAGTCTGCTTCGCCTGATTTAATAGCGCGGGCGGCGGTCATGACCGCATCCATACCGGAACCGCACAGGCGGTTGACTGTGGTGCCACTAACGGAGACCGGTAGCCCAGCAAGAAGTAGCGACATACGCGCGACATTCCTGTTGTCTTCCCCTGCCTGATTGGCACAGCCATAAATGATGTCTCCAATCGCATCCCAGTCGACGCCAGTATTTCGTTCGACCAGCGCCTTGAGCGGCAAAGCTCCGAGATCGTCAGCGCGTACCGAGGAAAGCGCCCCGCCAAACCGGCCAATGGGGGTTCTGACGTAGTCGCAGATGTAAGCTTCGGCCATAGGTATTGCCCTCACAAATCAGGAACGACGAGGTCGGCGACCGCCCCGTCGACATGCAGCGCTGCTCCGGTCATGGCTTGCAGATCATCAACGCTCATGCCGGCAAGTTTCTCCCTCAGCACAAAACGCCCCTGAGCGACGTCGATGACAGCGTGGCTGGTGTAGATGCGTGTGACGCAAGCAACACCGGTCAACGGGAACGTGCATTTCTCAACCAGCTTCGGCTCGCCGTTCTTGGTCACGTGCTCGGTGATGACAAAGACCTGCTTGGCGCCGTGCACAAGATCCATCGCACCGCCGACCGCTGGCACACCCTTTGAACCGACCCGCCAATTCGCAAGGTCTCCATTTTGCGCAACCTGTAAGGCACCGAGAATAGCGACATCGAGATGACCACCGCGCACCATGGCAAAACTGTCTGCATGATGGAAGAACGCGGCACCGGGCTTCAAAGTCACAGCCTTTTTCCCGGCATTGATGAGATCCCAATCCTCCTCACCGACCTTCGGCGCCTCTCCAAAATCGAGGATGCCGTTTTCCGTGTGGAATACCGCTTCCCGGCCGGGTGGTTGGTACCGCGCAACCATCTCAGGAAAACCGATACCAAGGTTGACATAGGCACCGTCAGCGATGTCCTGGGCTGCACGCCAGGCAATCTGCGCGTTGCTTAGCTTGTGTTCCTCGTGAATGGCACTTGTCATGCGTAAGCAACTCCGGCCCGAATGAGTTCCTCTTCCTGTTGTGGCTGTGAGACCTCGACAAGACGATCAACAAAAATCCCGGGGGTCACGACATGTTCGGGATCAATTTCCCCGGGTTCGACGATGCCGGAGACCTGAACAATCGTCCTGGCAGCGGCCATGCACATCAACGGATTGAAGTTGCGTGCGGCCTTGTTATAGATCAGGTTGCCATGGCGATCGCCGAGATGAGCCTTGATGATGGCGAAATCGGCCTTGAGCCAACGCTCCTGAACATAGTGCCTGCCATCAAACTCGCCGATCGGCTTTCCGTCGGCAAGCTCCGTGCCGTAGGCGGTCGGCGTGTAGAATGCCGGAATTCCAGCTCCGCCCGCACGAATACGTTCCGCGAGCGTGCCTTGCGGAACAAGCTCAAGTTCGATTTCACCAGCAAGATACCTGTCAGTAAATGCACGCGGATCAGACGATTTCGGAAACGAACAGATCATTTTGCGGACCATGCCCGCATCGATCATGGCAGCGATGCCTATCCGGCCATTTCCGGCATTATTGTTTATCACTGTCAGGCCTTTCGGCCCTTTGTCGATCAGTGCGTGAATAAGTTCAATCGGCGCACCGGATCCTCCGAACCCCCCGATCATCACCGTTGCACCGTCACCAATTTCCGAGACGGCTTGCGCAAGGTTCGGGCTCGTCTTGTCCATCCTACGACCTCCACGGATGTAACTTCGATGGCCCCGTTAAGGAGCCTTGTCTAATTTTCTACCGCTGCACATTGTCGACCTCAACCGAATTGTGCGATATGCTGTATTTGTTTACATATCGCACAAATGAGAAATGATGTGGCCATCAAGCAAAATGACATGATGGGCGGATTAGCCAAAGGCCTACGCGTTATCGAAGCATTTACCGCCGAAACACCGCGCTTGAGCATTTCGCAAACTGCGGACATCACGGGACTGGACCGAGCCACCGCCCGGCGATGTCTGTTGACCCTCGCAGAACATGGGTACTGTGCGTATGATGGCAAATTCTTCACCGTGACCCCGCGTGTGCTGCGGCTCGGAACAGGATGCCTTGCCTCCATGCCATTGCCACGCATTGTCCAGCCTTGGCTTGATCAACTGTCGGAAAAGATCGGTCAGAGTACGTCTGTTGCTATTCTGGACGATGCGGAAATCGTTTACGTGGCCCGTGCAGCGCAGAGAAGAGTGATGTCGATTGCTCTCATGCCCGGGTCACGACTTCCGGCCTACTGCACATCTTTGGGGCGCGTTATGCTGGCGGCACTGGCTGAACATCACGTTCGCGACATGCTGGCGGGCCATCCGCTCCAGGCCAGAACTTTGCGGACAGTCAATGATGTCGACGCGATAATGGCAGAGTTGGAACTGGTGAGAAAGCAAGGATATGCCGCGGTCGACCAGGAGGTAGAGCAAGGGCTGCGATCTGTCGCGGTTCCACTTAAAAATGCGCGCGGCGTTGTCATCGGGGCTCTCAATACGGGGCTCGCAGCCTCCCCTGAGCCCATGGTAGAGGTCATTGAGACCTATCTGCCGTCATTGCTGCAGGTAAGCCGCGAGCTTCAGGGCGTTCTCGCCTGAATCTGAAAACGATTGGCGGGTCTCAAATTAGCGAGAGAGAGGCTGCGACCTCACGTATGATCTGCACCAGATAGCATTGTCATGCCGACGAGCCCTGATGTGTTACTCGTGTCACTCGAGTTGATCTGCAGTGCACACAGTCGTTCGTCAAAGATATCGACAGCGCATCCTTCACCGACAGTGGATTTAGCTAGTGCTTGCGATCAAATCCCTTGTTGCATGGCGCCCAGAGATAACTTCAATCTGGATACTGTAGAAAACGGGAGTGAGGCCTACAGCATCCGTGGACTTGTACATTCCCGGTTCCCACCAGTTGGCCCTCTGCTGTAAAAGAGACCAGGCATACATATGTTCATCATGCCATTTTTCGTCGTCAGGCAGTTCTTGATAGCGGCCCTCGAGAAGGACGCTCTGCCATTCATCCGGTGTGACCAATTGCTCAATCTGGACGCAGGCGTGCGGGTTAAGTCGAAGACTGTCGATCTTTTTGCCCGGTAATGAAAAGCTGTAAAAGGCGCCGTCCCTGAAAGCATACCGTATTGGAACAACATAAGGACGCTCGTCACAGATGCAGCCGAGATGACCAATCTGGTTGACCGAAAGCATCGTCTCGCATTCCTGCCTTGTCATATCTCGCAAATTCATTTTGGAGCTCCTGTTTACCCGCAGCGATACGGTTTGCGTACGCACTGTGGTTTGCTGGCAGAGCGCTATTCTTGCGCCTTTTGCGCCGACTTTGCCACCCATCATGTTTACCGTCAGTCATGCTTCGCACGACGGTTACCTGCCAGTACAATTGTCGCACATGAGAGGTCAGCAGATGAACAAAATTAGCACCCGGATAGTGGCGGGGATGCGGTAGCACGTTGGGCAAAACGGCATCCGACTTGTGGCTAAAAACCGGAAGAGTTATGCGGACCATGTTTGAATATTGGCACTTGCCACTTGGTCTTCGGGATACGCCACGTCCATGCGCTCATGTCATCTAGGGGCATTTGATTTGAAATCACAAGGGCGGCTGTCAGCTACAGCAGGACGCGGGCAGGCCGAAGAATGCAATGGCTTAATCGGTGTCGCAATTAAACCATTGCATTTAGAGCATCACAGAGGTTGCATGTCCCAGCCTCAAAAATCGAACGTGCCCTATGGATTGCGCGGGCCTACTTTGTGACCGTCAGCATGGCATGCATGCCCGCTCCATAGTGTCCCTTGATATTGCATAACAGGACATATGATCCAGGAACTAGCTTAACTTTCAACTGCCCGTCAGCGCCAGGCTTTAACTCGGCAACTTCGCCCATGCTGTGCAGGGCCTTCTCGTCGACCCTATTCTTGGATTTGTTGATGGAGATCATCTGATCCGCTGACTTCAGCTTGACGAGCACCATTTCGTGCTCTTCTGTCATGGCGTCATTGTGAACCAGAAACGTCGTATCACCGGCCTTGATCGTCGACTGATCGAGCGTCAACGTCATCGGACCGCCACCTTCGCCTCCTTCGACAACCTTAATCGTAGTCGCTGCGAACACAGGCGCTGCGACGCAGAACGCAGCACAGGTCATAAAAATTCTCTTTAGGATGCGCATTGTATGTTCCCTTGGTTTGTCATCGGGAACCAGCTCATAGAAATCAATGCTGACATCAGCCTGAATGATCAAACTCTCGCTGATCCTCCCTTGAACCAACTTGGCAAAAGGTGACTTTAGCGCATGCGATTATTTCCGCACTGCCGTCGTTCCACCGTAAATTAGGCTTATAAATCTGTCCTTATAACTCCCCGCTTGAGAAGGACGGGCAATGAGAAAACAAACACGTCAACAGACAGCCGTGTGTATGCTTTCGGCGACCATGTTCTCGCTCACCGGGACGGCGCATGCCGACTGCCGCTCAGCCCTTAACACCCCCAACTGGAGCCAAATAGCGCGGTCAGTTTCCACTCTACAGCTTTGTGAGCAAATCCCCGTCGGCCCAAATCAAACAGCAAGGTTCGACATCGTTTCACTCGATACCTGCTCCTTTCCCAATAACGTCGTATCGGTCACAGCAAAGGCGATGCTGACCTGCCAGTCGGGAGAAGACTCTTTCGTCCAAATGCCAGCCGTTGATAGTGAAGTCACGGTTGCAGCCACGCTCGATATGGCGGCGTGTCGTATCATAAGTTCTGATCTCAAGGTCAGTGGTGAAATTGGTGCCATTCTGTCGAGCCTGGAAGATGTTCAGGCAGCTGCGCGCAATTGGGCACAATCAAATTTGTCGCGGCTTTGTGCGATGCAGCGCTGACAAAGCCTTATTCTGTCATATCTCACGTCACGGTGGTTCTTTAACGCAAATCACCTGTTGTACAGTCGAGCGTAAAGAGAAGGCCTTCGGATAGGTATTCGATTTTTGCCTCTCCACGCACTGTGGCCGATAGGGCGCGTTCTATCATTCGGGTGCCGAAGCGTCTGCGTTTGGGTGCTGCAACGCGAGGGCCGTTCGTATCGTGCCAGACAAATTGAAAGCGCTCACCTTCGACAGTCCACTTGATGGAAACACGTCCCGTCTCAGTCGATAGCGCACCGTACTTGACAGCATTCGTGGCGAGCTCATGCAAGGCCGCGCTTCTTTTTTGTTCGTCATGGAGGCTGTTTCATCCAAACTGATCAGCAAGGTAAGTAATTTCCTTTATGCTAACACAGCGGAAAAAAGTAAGGCGACCATGGTCGACCCACATCTGGTTCCGGACAGATTGGCTTGCTGCGAAGCTCAGTCCTGTTTGAGCAGCAGATTAAACTACTTGATAAATGCGTGAGGGAAGGCGAGCCATCGTGGCAGCGGCATGGCCACGGGCGCCGACAGTCGCCACCTTGTCTATGCTGAGACCGAAATCAGCGGCAAATGTGATAACAGCGACAAGAAGCTTCTAGTGCTGCGGCGAAGCTAATCTGCAACCCGAACCACGACCTTTCCCTTGGCGCGGCCGGTCTCGACATAGGCCAAGGCTTCAGGCGTCTGCTCAAAGGGGAACACCTTGTCCACCACCGGACGGATGATGCCGACGTCGATCAGCGTGGCGATTTCACGCAATTGCTGCCCGTCTGCGTGCATGAACAGGAAGGAGTAGTCGACGCCCCGGCTCCTTGCCTTTTTCAGAATACTGCGGCTCAGCAGCCGCATCACGAAACGCAGGAACAGGTTCAACCGCAGCGATTTGGCGAAGGGACCGTCCGGCGGGCCGGAAATCGAGATGAGCTTTCCACCGGGTTTGAGGACGTTGAGTGACTTTTCCAGCGTTTTGCTGTCCTGGCTGTTCAGCACCAGGTCATAACCGCTCAACACCTGCGCGAAGTCTTGCGTCTTGTAATCGATCACCACGTCGGCACCGAGGCTTTTGACCAGCGCGGCATTGGCGGCACTGGTGGTGGTCGCCACGGTTGCGCCGAGGTGTTTGGCAAGTTGGATGGCAAAGGTGCCGACACCGCCGGAACCGGCCTGGATGAATACCTTCTGGCCGGGTTTGACCTTTCCCACCTCAACCAGCGCTTGCCATGCGGTCAGGCCGACCAGCGGGATCGATGCGGCCTCTTCCATGGAGAGGCTTTGCGGCTTTGGCGCGAGGTCTGCGGCGTCAGCCGCGATCATCTCTGCAAAGGTGCCAACCCTCTGATCTCGCGGGCGGGCGTAAACCTCATCACCTACCTTGAACTCTCGCACATTGACGCCAACACGAATTACCGTTCCGGCCAGATCGTGGCCGAGAATGAAGGGCGGCCGATACGGCAGAAACAACTTGAATTCGCCGTCACGAAGCTTGGAATCCAGAAGGTTGATTGCGCTGGCGTTAATGCGAACCAACACATCATCGGCACCGATTTCAGGATCGGGCATATCCGCCAGACGCAACGGGCCGTTCTTCTTGTATTTGTCGACGACGAATGCTTTCACGGGCTTTCTCCAGTGTGAAACGACTGTCAGTTCAGGCGGCCGGAAAAGCCAGGGCTTTCAGCACGAACTTTGAATGCTATTGGACTATCCCACCGTGACCGGCATCACCTTAGATCACGAGCCCGGCATCGGGAATACGACAGGCCATCAGGCGATGTTGAACTGTTTGCGCAGGATGCGATCAAACAGCGCACGCGGAAGGAAACGCCGGGCAAAGGAGGTCTGTCGTGCAGCCTTGCCTGAAGGGTAACGCAGACCGGGCTTCCCGGCCTGTGCAGCCGCAAGGATGGTCGCTGCGACATCATCTGCCGTGTCGCCTGCCGCCATGGCAGCATTAAACGCGGACTGATATCTGGCGAATGTATCGCGGTACGCCGCAACGGGACGATCGCCCTGTGGTGAGTTGGCTTCGATGGAGGTCTTGGTGGCCCATGGCTCGATGACGGCAACGCGGATGCCGAAGCCCCGCACCTCATGATCCAGGGATTCGGAATAACCCTCGATTGCGTGTTTGCTTGCCGTGTAATAGGCGCCGAAGGGGCCGGGAATAAGCCCCACAACCGAGCCGACATTGAGGATCCGCCCACCGGCCTGCTGACGCATGATCGGAAGGACCACGTTGGTCACGCGCACAACACCCAGGAAATTGGTGTCGAACAGGGCATGAACCTGCTCGATGGAGCTTTCCTCAGCCGCGCCCGATATGGCGTAGCCGGCATTGTTGACCAACAGGTCAATGCGGCCGAGTTCTGCATGGGCCAGCGCCACAGCGGCGGCAACGGAGGCGTCCGAAGTCACGTCGCAAGCGATCATCCGTATGCCGTGGCGGATCTCGCCAGCCGCCGCCTTGCGGCTGGTGCCAATGACACGGAAACCCGCCCGGCTTAGCGCCAATGCTGCTGCCTTGCCGATGCCGCTGGATGCACCGGTGACGAATGCAGTTTTCTGTCCTTTTGGTGTCAAGGTGGTCATAGCTTTCTTCTCGATCTGGTGCGCGACAGCCTGCCGCGCAGCCCTGGGAGTTGCCGGAGGGAATAGTCATTGATTGATGATGATTGGCATTACAGGGAGCCGTACTGACGCACGGCTCCCTTTGCTTAGCTGCCGGACGTCTCGTTAAAGCGCGCATAGTCGGTATAACCCGCAGCACCGCCACCATAGAGCGTGGCCGGATTCATTTCCGCCAGCGGTGCGCCGCTTTGCAGCCGCTCTACCAAGTCCGGATTGGAAATGAACGGACGACCGAAGGCGATAAGATCCGCCTTTTTATCGGCCAGTTGCGACGTTGCCAAGTCCAGATCATAGCCGTTATTGGCGATATAGGTCTTGGAGAAGCGGCGGCGCAGTGACGCGTAATCAAATGGTGCCACGTCGCGTGGGCCGCCTGTCGCGCCTTCAACGACATGAAGATAGGCAATGCCAAGCGCATCGAGCTGATCGACGATATAGCCGTACTGTGCCTGCGGATCGCTGCTGGAAATGCCGTTGGCGGGCGAGACCGGCGAAATCCGGATGCCGGTGCGTTCTGCGCCAATCTCCTGCGCCACCGCTGCGGTGACTTCCAGCATCAGACGCGCTCGGTTTTCCACCGAGCCGCCATAGGCATCGGTTCGGACATTGGCACCGTCCTTGGCAAACTGTTCCAGCAGATAGCCATTGGCGCCGTGAACCTCGACGCCATCGAAACCGGCCTCAATGGCATTGGCGGCGGCCTTGCGGAAGTCGTTGACGATGCCGGCCAGTTCATCGATTTCCAGCGCGCGAGGCTCTGAAACATCAACAAAGGCATTATTGACGAAGGTCTTGGTTTCCGCGCGAATTGCCGAGGGGGCAACGGGCTGGCCGCCATTGGGCTGCAGGTCGACATGGCTGATGCGACCGACATGCCAAAGCTGCAGGACGATGCGTCCGCCCTTTCCGTGCACGGCGTCGGTTACTTTGCGCCAGCCATCGATCTGCGCCTGGTTATAGATGCCGGGTGTGTCCTGGTAACCTTGCCCTTGCTGAGAAATCTGGGTGGCTTCAGAAATGATCAGACCAGCCGACGCACGCTGTGCGTAATATTCCGTGGCCAGTTCGCCGGGCACGAAGCCCGCGCCGGCCCGGTTGCGGGTAAGCGGCGCCATGACGATGCGGTTTGCAAGAGTGATGGCGCCAAGGGTGTAGGGTTTGAAGAGCAGGTTGTTGGTCATGATGTGTACCTGTGGTGTTTGTTCTGCTATTGCGTTGGCTTGCTGCGGGGGATACTCAGGCTGGCGTCCGATACCGCTGGGCTGGAGCAGCGTTACCATAGTTGCCAAGCATGGCTTTGCGTGCGCCATCAAAAGCATCCCACTGTCCGTCGTCGTGAAGCGGCGGTATCGTCACCGGTTCGCGACGATCAAAGCCGACCAGGGCAGCATCCACCAGATCGCCCACTTCCATGACATTGTTCATGGCGTTTACATCTGCGCCGACATGATCCCAGATTTCGGTGCGGGTCGTTGCAGGAAGCACGGCCTGAATGTAGACGCCCTTGGGGCCAAGTTCGTGCGCAAGCCCCTGCGACAGGAACAGGACAAAAGCCTTGGTCGCGCCGTAAACCGTCATACCGAATTCCGGCGCGAGGCCAACGACCGACCCGATATTGACGATTGCACCCTCACCCGCTGCGGCAAGGCGCGGCGCAATGGCGCCGGCAAGCCGGACAAGCGCGGTGGCGTTGAGTGCAACGAGCTTGGTCATGTCGTCTATGCTCTGGTCGACAAAACTTCCGCCGATTGCCGTTCCGGCATTGTTGACGAGAATGCCGATGCGCGCATCGTCCCGCAGCCGGGTCTCGACCTTAACAAGGTCCGCCGTATTCGTGAGATCGGCCGGGAGGATATCGATCGTCACGCCGGTTTGCTGGCGAAGACGGCTGGCAAGCGCCTCCAAGCGGGCCACGTCTCGGGCCACCAGCACAAGATCATGGCCGCGGCGCGCAAAGCGTTCGGCATAGGTTGCGCCAATGCCAGTAGAGGCGCCCGTTATCAGGACTGCAGGAATTTGGCTCATCGGATTGCTCTTTTCTGTCGTTGATCCTATATTCATGACGATCATCATGAATGCATTTAAATATGATGGTCATCATGTAAAAGTCAACTGTGACTACGGAGAAATTTGAAATGAAGGTCAGCCGAGAACAAATGGCCGAGAACAGACGCCGCATTCTGGACGTCGCCAGCCTGTTGTTTAAAGACAAGGGGTTTGAGGCGGTCAGTGTTGCAGAGGTTATGAAGGCGGCTGGCCTGACCCATGGCGGGTTCTATGGGCATTTCAGCTCAAAGGATGATCTGGTGGCGCAGACGCTGGCGCACGCGCTTGCGGCAGACAGTTTCTCAGGCGCAACCTTCAGCGATTTCGTTGCCTCCTATCTGGCGCCTCGACACCGTAACAACCCCGGCAATGGATGCCCGACCGCCGGTCTGGCCGCCGCCATTCGCCACCAGACGCCCGCAGCGACAGCCGCGATGACAGAAGGTCTGCGCGCACAACTCGCCCGCATCGAAAAGGCGCTTCCGGGCGAGGATACCGCCGACAAACGCCGTGCCGCGATTGGAAGCTGGGCCGCCATGGTGGGAGCGGTGATCCTTGCCAGAGCGGTCGATGACCCTGAATTGTCAAACGAGGTTCTTGATCAGACCCGCGCCTGGATCGACACGCGTGTCGGAGAGGTCGCGCATGACTAGAACATGCGCATTCAAGCAACCGAACGCAGAACGGCAAAGACTGGCGTGGTACGATGTGCTCACAACCCTTCTCGATCCTGAAAATTTGGTTGATGGCACCGCGGCTACGATAGGGGCGACGACGGCAAAACAGTCGTGACCTCACTCTGACGCGCGGCGTGAACACCTGCACACAGGGGCAAGCAAATTTGTCTGGGCAAGCGATCTCGTCAATGACATTGCCCCTCAAGAGCAGCGTTAATGAAAATTACAGTTTTTTGCTAAATGTTTGAGGCGGTTGTAGACTGACGGCTTGACCCCACTCACAGCACATTTTGACACGAGTGCCAGGCACAGACTTGACCCGATCGCATCCGACATTTCACACTGAACGTCTTCAGCATCTTCATTACGCATGCCGCTGCGCGTTGCCTCTAGCCGCCCTGGTAAGCGGCGCATGGATACCGTTTTTTGTTCTAATCCAGAACTGGCACCTGGTCGCCATCGAGAGCACGCTGTTTGCGTTCTTGACCTTGAGTTGGCAGATTGGCCGTCACTGGAACATGTCTCTTGGTATGTTGCTGGCCCAGATGGCCTGCTTACTGTTTATATTTTACTTCTCGATCTATTTTGATGTCCCGAGTGAAGAGGTTCCGCGTGTCTCTCATTTGTATCTACTCATCATTGCGTTAGCTGGTTACGGAAACTTCCAGAGAGACCGCAGTCAGTTGCAGCTTGCGATAATTTTCTTGTCGCTCGCCGGTTTTGCTGTCTTTTCCAGTACGTCGTTAAGGTTCGACTTCGCCCTTCCCCTACCCGATTCAGTGCGTTCGATAACGGCATGGATACATGTGAGTTTCCTTGCTGCGCTGTTGTGCGTTGGTGTTATTCTCCTTCAGGAAGGCATGACCGTTGATAGCAAGTTACGCAGGGAACTGCGGTCCGCGATTCCAAGGCAGCAGTTCGAGCTTTTTTTCCAGCCTCAAGTCAATCGTGATGGTCGATTAATAGGAGCGGAAGCGCTCATTCGCTGGAAGCATCCGAAACGTGGTTACATCCAGCCCGGCCACTTCATCCCTACGGCAGAGCGCGCCGGATTAATGGCCGATCTGGGTAACTGGGTTATAGAGAACGCGGTTAAAACGCTAGCGGATTGGACAACTCACCAAAGCACACGTGATCTCGTCATGGCTGTCAACATTAGCGCAGACCATTTCTTGAAACACGACTTCGTCAGCAGACTGATAGATACCCTCAACGCGCACCAAGTCTCGCCATCCAGATTGAAGCTCGAACTGACCGAGAGTGTGTTTGTGACCGAGGTAGACGAACTGATTGGCAAGATGAAAGTCCTGCAGCATCATGGTATTTCGATTGCGCTCGATGATTTCGGCACCGGTTATTCATCGCTGAGCTATCTTCGCCGCCTGCCGCTTCAACAGCTAAAAATCGATCGAAGTTTCGTTCGGGCCATAGCAGAGGGCAGCCGGGGCGCATCGCTGGTGACACGCATTTCGCAGATGGGACAGGACTTGGGCCTTGAAATGTTGGCGGAGGGGATCGAGAATGATGAGCAATTTCAATTTATGCTGTCTTGCGGCTGCCAATCTTTCCAAGGCTATTATTTCGGACGTCCGGTCGCCCTCGAAACATTTGAAGAGCGGATACGAGGTCTGATAAATCAAGCAGATCACTGAAACACGACTTCAAAACACCCTCCCGACGCTCCCAACGCGCCGTCACTTAGGGGAAATTTTCCATCGTTGCCGTCATCCGGTTTCCTTGGCATCGAGCGCTTTACGTCGCCTGCCAAGTTCAGTGGGACACAATCAAAAACCGAAACCGAGAGGGATGATTGGCTGCAACATCGAGGCCTTGGTATTCAATGCGGCATCATTGCCTAATGGCGTGTCCAGCGAATAAGGCTCACGTCATAACCTAATGACTTGGCTTTTCTCACCAGCATCTCCCGCGTGCGTCGTGAAGGGTTGGCGGTGCGGGTCAAAATCCAGAGGTACCGCCCTGACGGTTCGCCCACTATCGACCAAGTGTAATCAGGGGCGCGGTCAAGTACCCAGTAATTGCCAAAGAAAGGCCCGAAAAACGAAACTTTCAGCTTGGCATTGCCGCTGGAAGGCACGATTTTTGCCCGACCTTCCACGGATTTGACGCTGCCATTGATCCCGCCCTGACGGCAGGTATTGATCACCTTGATCATACCATCATCACGCAACGAGTAATCAGCAGTGACGCCTTCGCAGTCAGTTTCAAACCGATTTTCATAACGAGCCAGTTCGAACCAACGGCCAAGATAGCGGTTGAGTTCTACCGCTTTGACAGGCTGGGGAACTGACGTATTGCCAATCGGCCCGGATGGACTGCAAGCTGCGAGCAAGCCGACGATAAGAAGTAATGAAAGTGATTTCGTTTTCATGAACCGTTAAATGAAACATCCCGCCTAAAGTTCCAGCTGGACCTTTCCCAACGCGATGGTTTGCAAATTAAGTGTGCGCGCAGGTCACTATGCGCAGATGGCGTGTAGGCAAGGCTTCGATATGTCTGAACTATTGCTGGGGAAGTCAGCCGATCACCAGTTGAGATTTGTCAAGCGGCTGTGGTCGTCCCGGGCCTTGCCCTGATGAGCTTGCGAATGGGGGATTTAAGTTCAACTGCCATGACGTCGGAAAGCGCACCTTGGACCGCTTCTGCGATAGTCGAGGAAATGAAATCGGCACTTATCTCGCCGGGGTCAATGGCAACGATTTCTCCTGCTTCGAGCAGCGGTATGACGATTCCCACCCGCAGGGACGGCTTTTGACGCTTCAGTCTTCTTATGATCTGACGGGCGTGTGGCTTTGATTTCGGGTTCAGGAAAACGATAATCGCTGTGTCTGCTTCACCAACATTCGGCAATTTAACGCGGTTTACCGCAGGCATTGCCAAGTCATCAGTGAGAACGGTTGCCCCCTGGACCGCGAGCACCTGCGAAATCATCGCCGCAGCTGCCATATCTATCGGGCCTCGCCCACCGACGCATAGAAGCGTTTTACCCGCCCCGTCGGGCAGAGAATTTTCCGGGACTTCGGCATCCTGCGAACCGTCACTCTCCTCCTCCAAGGCAATGTCAGCCAGGTTGCCAACCAGTGTCATTGTCGTTGCCGCGAAAAGAGCCAGTTGCTCGTCCGTCATTACCCCGCGTTGGCGATCAGCCTCGCCAAGAGACAAGGCAGGTAACCCCACCTTGTCATAGTAGTCGATGAGATACTCCTCTTCGAGAAATTCCTCAGCGTTGTCAGTTGCCTCGCTAGGATCTCCTGCAAGCAATCGCTGGTAGAGCTTCTCTTGAGGTTCGAGCACCGGATTATTGCCCAACAGTACATCGAGGAAGCTGAATTCCGGCACATATCGTCCCAGCACGACCAGGCACACTGTCAGTGGCGTAGACAACATGAGCCCTAAAGGTCCCCATAGCCAAGACCAAAAAATGGCAGATACGATAATAGCCAGAGGTGAAAGGCCTGTATGGCTCCCGTACAACCAGGGCTCAACCACGTTGTTGCTGATCAGTTCAGTGACAATGAACAAACCAGCAACCCATGCCAGCAATGACCATCCAGGTGCGATTGCAAGTGCGAGGAAGAGCGGGAGTATCATGCCTATGACAGGTCCAATATAAGGCACAAAACGAAGCACCAGTGTAAGGAGCCCCCACAAAATCGCATTCGGGATCCCCAGCCACCACAGCCCAAGTGCAATAGGGATCGCGTAAAGGGAGTTCACGACCAGTTGCATCAGCAAGTATTTTCCCACGCGGCTGCCGGCATCCTTGAGCGCCGCAGTTGTCTTGTGCAGGTCGCCCAGCCCCACTAACCGTATAAATCGGTCGCGCAGATCTTCACGTTCAAGCAACATGAAAACCACAAGGACTATGACCAACCCGGCAGTCGCGAATGGGCTTATCAGGGGAATGATGAAATTTCCCAG
Organism: Agrobacterium sp. AGB01; assembly: GCF_014851585.1. Lineage (GTDB taxonomy): Bacteria > Pseudomonadota > Alphaproteobacteria > Rhizobiales > Rhizobiaceae > Agrobacterium. The sequence continues at coordinate 211,044 of NZ_JACVAB010000005.1, read as the reverse complement.
TGTCTGGACCGGATTAGACCTCGTGACGATTTCGACGGGCATGGGTTCCTGACGGGAAGGCCCAACTGCCTGACTTTCACTTGCCCTGTCCTGCAGCTCGGCCCCCACTCGCTCAACGACCTTGCTTAAGTGTTCTAGGACCCCGTTTCCCGAACCAGCCTGGCTAAGTGCCTGTATCTTGAGAACGATATTTCGCTGATATGTCGGAATATTTTCAGCAAGATTTGCCACTTGGCCCGCGACGACGAAGCTAAACATGGCAATCGCCAAGAAAGCGACTACCACAGCGGAAATCACCGCTGCGACCTTTGGAACGTGTCGACGCTTCAGGAATGTAACAATTGGAGAAAGAGTGAATGTCAGAAGTAAAGCGAGCGCAAGCGGTACAAATATTTCCTGCCCTATATGAAGAATAACGGCGACCGAGACCAAAATCAGCAACGTTCTGCCTGTAATAGCAGAGGTTATATGCCCGCCGGTCTGAGGCCCTGTGCTTGCGGCGACGAGGATCTTATTTTGTTCTACAGCCAAGGGACCACCTCTAATGTTAGCCGCCAATGAACAAAGATTGTCTGCGTAGACCGTATTTTAGCTTGATGATTCGAGACGACGGGCAGTTTCGGGCTTGAAGGTAACGACCCTGTACGCGTAGGCGAGTATGATCCCACAAAGCACCGTTGTTGCCACTGGATCGACGTAGTCTTTAACCGTATCGTATGCCTGACCCAGGCCAAATCCCGCAATCGCAAGTATCGTCGTCCACATAACGCTGCCTAACGCGGAGTAAAAGGCAAACTGCCAAAACGGCATGCGGGCCAACCCTGCCGGTACGGAAATGAGTGTCCGTATCGTCGGTATAAGGCGGCCCAACAGCACAGACATTTTGCCATGACGGCGGAAGCGGCCGCGTGCGACCTGAATGTCATTTGGCGACAGTGTAAGCCAGCGCCCGTGGCGAGAAGCTATTGCCTCGATCTGCTTCTCGTTCACAACTCGCCCTAGAACGTACCAAGGCAAGATCCCCATGATGGCGCCGACTGACCCGGCTGCAATGACTGAGAAAACATTTACTTCCCCTTTTGCGGCCAGATAGCCCGCCAAGGGCATGATAAGCTCGGAAGGAATTGGCGGAAAGATATTCTCAAGGAACATCAATAAACCAATGCCAAACAGCCCCAGTTCCTGCATGGTCCATTGAACAAAACTTTCCATTGTCACGCCGCCAGTTTTTATTGCGACGCAGTCGAGCTTTGCTAAGCCTGTGCGATCAGCAAGGATGATCGCTTTTAACTCGCTGGAGATCGAAAGGATGCATCGACCGGGAGATATATATTTAAGGTCGTTGGTTAACCTGGCAGCACTGGCTCAAGCGGTGCTGCCATTGCGAAATTCAGGTTCATAGCACCATTCGCTTAGACGATTGCTGCGAAAGAAATTCACCGATATCCGGCTCTCTCATGGGCCGCGCATAAACATAGCCCTGCACCAGGGTAGCCCCGAGACCTTCCAGAGCCTCGAGCTCCTCAGGTAGTTCGACCCCCTCAACCACGCATTCCAGCCCCATGTCTCGACTTAGGGTCAGGAGGGATTTCACGATTTTGTAACTGGCTGGCTTCTTATGCAGATCAGTCACGAAGCTGCGATCAATCTTGATCTTGGTGAGTGGTAGAGCATGCAGCCGTGTCAGGCTGGAATAACCCGTGCCGAAATCATCCAGCGAAATACCACAACCGAGGCGACGCAATACTTCGACCGACTGTCTGACCTGTTCGAAATCATGCGCAAAGGCCGTTTCGGTAATTTCAAGATCAAGTCTTTGCGGATCAAAGCCGCTGTTTTCAATGATGCCGACTAATCTCAGCACGCCTTCGCAAGAGTTGAGATCATGAGCGGAAAGATTGAAGGACAACCTGAGGGATGGCTCCCATTTCGAGGCAGCAGTCAGGGCCGTTTTGAGAAGGGGCCGAGTGAGTGAGCTGACGATACCTGCCCGTTCGGCAATAGAGAAAAACTGGTCAGGTGGCACTTGTCCGAGAACCGGGCTGTGCCAACGCGCCAGTGCTTCAAAACCGTTGGCTCGTCCATCGCGTATGTCAACGATGGGCTGGAATACGACAGAAAGCTCTTTTTCCATGTCTTTCTGTTTGAGCATATGTTCGATGCGCGCTTCTATATTTATCTGCTTTTCATGCTCTGCATCGAACAGAACAGCATCGCCACGCCGGGTCTTCTTGGCATGGTAAAGCGCATAATCCGCCCTGTCGAAAAGCTGTTCAAGAGTCGAGGCAAGGTTTGGAAAAACCGCGATCCCCATGGAAGCGGAAACATGCACTGTCCCTTCCGGCATGTGGTAGGGCGCTCTCAACTGCTCCGAAATAGCATTCGCATTGGCGACAAGTTGCACATCGTCCGGTATGATCGGAGCAACAATGGCAAATTCATCGCCACCCAGCCGAAACGCCCTGCTTGCTTTGAGAGAATCGGTAAGACGTTTACTTACATTGACCAAGAGCCTGTCGCCAACAGAGTGTCCATAGAGATCGTTGACTGGCTTGAAGCCATCAAGATCAATAACGCCGAGCGCCAGCCGGGTTCCCGTAATCTTGGCCTTTTCGAGTTCGGATTCCAGATGCGTGAAAAAGGCCCGGCGGTTCGGTAGTTCCGTCAGGCTGTCAATATTGGCAAGCAGCAGGTTCTCGTTGCTCAGTGCTTCAGTACGCTGTTGGGAAACGACCATGCGCTCGAAATTGCGATAGTTGGTCAACAAGATGGACATCATGCCCGCACAAACCAGCAGAACATTGATCGCGATGGCAATGAATGTCGGTTGTTGTGAGGCCAGAAAAAAGACAATGAACGCCCCGTTGACAATGACCGTGACAATAAAGGCGGCCGATCGCACATACATCAGACAAAAGATGCAGGAAATAACGGTAATTGCCATGTAGAAGGCGACGTGGGATTGCGTATAGGCATTCCCATAGGGTACGAGCGAAAACGACCAGAGCGTGAATGCTATTGCGATCCCGACCGCCAGCCGGTTTGTGCGCTGTAGTGCGGCATGCGCAACCTTTGGCGAGGGATCGACACCGCGCGTCCTCCACCAGAATGCTACCCTGAGTGTGCAGCCGACTGTGAACACAGCCGGAATTCCAATTGTGAGCCAAGACGGCGCCAATTTCACATGCGTCGTGGCAAGTGCCCAGGTGCTTGAAAGCAGTATAAAGTACATCATCGGCATTTGCCGGGTGAAGGCACGATACTGTTCTCGTAACAGGTCCGAATTATCAGCCCGTACAGACATAAAATACTGCAGTTTCTGCTTGGCGATTAATATGTTCATTCACACGGCCCATCAAGTACAGAGTCGGTTATGTAGCAAATCCATCTTTCATCATCGGAAATACAAAAGGTGAATCAAGCGGAAATGAAATCAACTGCAAGGTGTGAATGCGTATTGATACATGATGTGTAATCAATACTATTTCAGATCTGTGCTGGTCATAAGCCTAAATATACTTGTTTTACTCTACTTTCGAACGCGTATGGCCTTTACCCAGCCCCTCCCGAGGAGCGAGATTTTTTGCATCGAGAATAAAACTGACACGGCTGCTCTGACGTGATGTGATTTCTGTCCACTGTCTTCGCGTAATTCGCCGGTCCAGACGCTTGAGAGCCGATGTGGCGCAAATGCATTTCGCCACATCCGGAGCAGATTGAAGCATAGTGGCAAGGGGAATTCCTTCACTTCTAGTTGGCATGTCCCAACCTTCCCGACAGCACTCCAGGCGTTCGATGGCCCGACGAACCTCTATTCTGCGGCCATCGCCGGCATGGGACCCGGTTCGTCGATCGGGACCGGTTGCGCATGGTGCACCCCCTTTGGCGGCTTGATTCGGAACCACACGGCATAAAGTGCAGGAAGAAAAAGGAGTATCATCACGGTACCCGCCGCCGTGCCGCCGATCAGCGTATAAGCCATCGATCCCCAGAACACTGAATGGGTCAGAGGTATGAACGCCAGGATCGCAGCAAGCGCGGTCAGGATCACCGGACGCGTCCGCTGAACGGTCGCTTCAACGACAGCATGGTAGTCGTCGAGACCCGCGGCCTGATTATCCTTGATCTGCTCCGTCAGGATCAACGTGTTACGCATGAGAATACCCGCCAGTCCTATCAGGCCGAGAATGGCGTTGAAGCCGAACGGCTGATTGAACAGGAGCAAGGTCGGAACCACTCCTGCAAGACCAAGCGGTGCTGTCAGCATCACCATCGTCATCGTCGACAGGCTGCGAACCTGCAGGATGATGACGATCAGCATAGCCGCAATCATCAGCGGGAAAACCTGAGCTAGCGCCGTATTCGCCTTGAGAGACTCTTCGATATTTCCTCCCATCTCGATACGGTATCCGACCGGGAGCGACGCGATGAGCGGCTGTAGTGCCTGCATGACCTGTTGCGAAACTTCCGGTGGCTGCGTCGCCTCGTTGATATCAGACCTGATCGTGATGACCGGGGTCCGGTCACGACGCTTCAAGATCGGCTCTTCGAACCGGATCTCCGAGTGCCCGAGTTGATCCAGCGGCACCTGACGGCCATCCCTGCTCATCAGCGAGAAGTCGGCAAGACGCGACGGGTCGAGACGGATTTCGCCAGCGCTTCGCGCAACGACAGGCACGTTGCGGATGTTGTCGCGCACCTGCGTGACGGGGATACCGCTGAGCAGCATCTGCAACTGCTGGGCCGCCTCCGCTGGCGAAAGGCCAATCAGATTGAGCCGCTCCTGATCAGGGACAAATCGCAGAACAGGTGTTCGATTGCCCCAGTCGCGGTTGGCTTGGCGGACATCGGGAACGGTCTTCATCAGCGCCAGAGCTTGCTCCGAGATCTTGTAGAGTTCGTCCTGATCAGGTCCCATGATCCGGAATTCGACGGGGAACGGCGTGTACGGACCAAATACGAGCTGCGTCACCCGCACAGATGCTTCGGGGACAAGTCCTTCCGATATGGCAGCGCGAAGGCGGTGCTTGAGTTCTTCCCTCGCGTGGGCATCAGATGTCAGCACGACGACCTTGGCGAAGGCAGGATCAGGCAGTTCCGGTGCCATTGCAAAGAAGAAGCGCGGTGCGCCCTGCCCTACGTAGGACGTGACGATGTCGGACTCAGGCTGGGTCTGCAGCCAGTCTTCAACTTTCTTGACCGCAGATGTCGTCGCCTCGATGCTCGTGCCCTCTGGCATGCGCACTTCGACCAACACCTCAGGACGGTCTGATGTCGGGAAGAATTGCTGTTTGACCCCGCCCATCCCAATGACAGAAACTGCCATAGAAATGCCCACCACGGCGCAGACCATATATTTATGGCGAACTGCAAACTCGATGGTTGAGCGCAACCGGCGATAATTTGGCGTATTGTATATAGCCTCGTGGCCGCCCTCTACGGGTTTGACGTCTGGCAACATCTTCACGCCGAGGTAGGGTGTGAAGGTCACAGCGACAATCCACGATACGATCAGGGCAAAGCCGACCACCCAGAAAATGTTGCCGGCATATTCTCCGGCAGTGGATTTTGCGAAACCGACGGGCATAAGTCCGATGATCGTCACAAGCGTTCCAGACAGCATGGGCGCGGCCGTATGGCTCCAGGCGTAAGCCGCCGCCTTGATGCGGTCCATGCCTTCTTCCATCTTTACAACCATGACCTCAATGGAAATGATTGCATCGTCAACCAGCAGACCGAGCGCAAGGATCAAGGCGCCGAGCGTGATACGGTCGAAGAACCGCCCGGTTTCGAGCATGATGAGAAAAACGACGGCAAGAGTTAGCGGGACGGCAAGTGCGACAACGATCCCGACGCGCCAGCCGAGTGCGACGAGGCTTACGAAAAGCACAACCCCCAAAGCCATCGCGAACTTGAGCATGAATTCGCCGACAGCCTCGTCAATATTGACAGCCTGATCACTGACTTTGGTCAGTGTCATTCCCAGCGGCAATGTCTGCGAGATTGCAGCAGACCGCTCCTCGAGTGCCTTGCCCAGATCAAGACCGTTCCAGCCAGCCTGCATGACGGCACCCAACATTATGGTCGGCTCACCTTCATGGCGGATAAGATAGGTTGCAGGATCCTGATAGCCTCGACGCACCTGCGCCAGGTCGGACAGCTTCAGTGTCCGACCGCTGACCGCGATCGGCGTGTCGGCGATTGCCTGCTCACTGTTATACGCACCGTCGAACCGGATGAAGACCTGTGGTCCTTTGGTGTCGATTGATCCCGCGGGCGTTACCGTGTTCTGTCTTTGCAAGGCGGCAGCGATATCCTGCGCGGATATGCCGAGCGTCGCGAGTTTTGCATAGGAGAACTCGACGAAGATCTGTTCGGGACGCTCGCCGACGATGTTGATCTTTTTGACACCGGGCACGTGCAGGAAATCCTGCCGGATGACCTCTGCCTGCCGCACGAGATCGCGCATAGGCAGTCCCTTTGCCTTCAAGGCATAGAGACCGAAGCTCACATCGGAATACTCGTCGTTGACGAATGGGCCCATCACGCCCGGAGGCAGGTTTCGAGCCTCATCGCCGAGCTTTTTGCGCGCCTGATAGAATTCTTCTGCCACAGCACTTGACGGCGTATTATCCTTGAGGGTGACTGTCAGGAACGCGTACCCAGGCCGCGTTGTCGTTTCGACGCGGTCGTACCAGGTCAGTTCCTGAATACGTTTCTCAAGCGGCTCAGCGACGAGGTCCTGCATTTCTCTCGCGGTGGCGCCCGGCCAGACTGACGTGACCGTCAGTGTCTTGATCGTGAACGACGGATCTTCGGCGCGTCCCAGCTTTACAAAGGCATAGGCCCCAGCGGCTGCCAGCAGCACGATAAAGAAAAGAGTGATGGCACGTTCGCGAACCGCGATGGCGGAAAGATTGAAGCTCATTAGTTTTTAACCTCTTGTTGCGAGGCAATCCTGACGTTTGCGCCATCGTTGAGAAGATGTGCCCCCAAGGCAACGACCTGCTCTCCAGTCACAATCCCGCTAACAAATGCCGTCTCCTCGCCGATCTGGCGAACCTTGACTGGTGTGAACTTCACAGTCGAAGTGGTGCTTTCGACAACCCACACGCCTGTACGATTTCCGTCGTCCAGGAGTGCACCCACGGGTATCGCAACTTCCGACTGGCGGTCAGTGTCGGGGATTTTGATTGTCACAGTCGAGCCAAGCGGGGCTGAAGCCGCATTGCCCTCAAGAATGTAACGAGCCTCGTAAGTCCGGGTTTGGGGATCGGCAGAATCGGAAATCTGCCGCAGCCTGGCCTTGCCGCTCAGACTGCCGCCTCCGTAAACATCGGCCTGAGCCTCGGAGCCGAGAGCGGGCCGTAGGGTCTCAGGAAGCCAGACGACGGCTTCACGTGGTCCGGACTGAGCCAGTTGCACGACCGTCTGGCCTGCGGCAACGACCTGCCCGGGATCTCCAAGGGTCTGGACTATTGTTCCGTCAGCGTCTGCGACGAGAAGCGTGTAGAGGGTGTTGTTTTCAGCCACTTGGGCGTCGGCTTCTGCTGCCGCGAGTTGAGCCGTCGCAGTGTCAAGCGCTGCTTTTGCCTGTTCATATCGCTGTGGAGTGGCTGCCAAACCATTTTTTACCAACGCTGCATAGCGTTTCTCGTCTAATTGCGCCTGGACCAGAACGGCGCGTGCTGCGGTGACTGCATTTCGTCTGGCGATGAGCGCCAGTTGCAGGTCGGTTTCATCAATGCGCATGAGCGCCTGGTCTTTGCTGACCTGCTGCCCTACATCGACCATCCGCTCGACAATTTTGCCCGGAACACGGAAACCAAGGTTGCTCTGGACACGGGACGCGACCGTTCCCGTGAAAGAGCGCTCAGTCATTCCGGTGTTCGTGACCTCGGCAACCCGAACCAGGGGGGAGGCTGTCCTCGGATCAGCCGCCAAAGCTTCCTGCCTCGTCGGCTCGTAGAACATGAAGAAGGCTCCGGCAGAACCTGCTGCTGCCACGAGGCCTACGAGAGACAGGACATATTTGCGTTTCATTGTTGCGTTCTCTTCTTGACCAGCGATCCAAACGAATTAGATTGCGACCTAACTCTATTTTCATTATAGATGTCAATCGAAATCTAATTGGAGGTCGAAATGCGAGTGAGCCGCGCACAGGCTGAAGAGAACAGGGACAGGGTCATCGATGTGGCAAGTCGCCTGTTTCGAGAACATGGCTTCGATGGGATCGGCCTCAAGGACTTGATGAAGGGTGCTGGACTGACGCAAGGCGCCTTCTACAAACAGTTTGCGTCAAAGGAGGACCTCGCAACCCTCGCGTCGGCGAGAGCAATGGAGAGCGCCACGGCACGATGGTCGGATGCCGCCGCAACCAGCTCCGACCCCCTCGAGGTGGTGATGGGCTTCTACCTCTCTACAGATCACCGGGGAGAAAAGGCCGAAGGTTGCCCTCTGGTGGCTCTGGGATCGGATGCGGCTCGTCAGAACGCTGAGGTCAAGCAACCATTTGAAGACGGAATTCGCGCTCATTTCGATGTGCTGGAAAATTTGGTGGGCGGCCCCGAGGACCCAACAGCCAATGGCAAAGCCTTGGCGATACTCTCACTGATGGTCGGTGCGGTCACGCTTTCACGTCTCATACAAGACGAAACCTTGTCCCGTGGCATCCTGGATTCAGCAGCTGGCGAAATCCGCAGGATCGCGGGTCGCGATGTTCCAGCGTGAAGTTCATCACCTCCAGCACCTGACGTTGACAGAGCCAGACGACATGATCGGCACGGGTGGTATTCGGACTGAGATCTCGGTTTTGCCGAGGTTAATACCAGAGCAGTTTTGATCGGTTTCGCGTTGTGTCGAAGACGCCCGCATTGACGCGGCGCGTCTGTCGTATTTCGTTTCTCGGTTGATGACGTTGGCGGCAAAAATTGGCAGGTTTCAAATCAGCGCACGGGAGGCTGCGGCCTCACGTATTGTCTGCATCAAAAGAGACATAGCCACCGAAGGGACAGCATCCGTTCGCATTGTCAGGCCAACGGGTCCTCGCGTTTCGTTCGTATCAATCGGCAATATGCACAGCCGTCCGTCATCGATATCACGCGCCACGACACCGGCAGATATGATCCACACCGCATCGCTTGAAAGAACGAAGGCACGGCCGAAGGCATCTGACACGGTCTCGATCTGGTTCGGCAGGCCGGAAATGCCATTGGCAATGAGAAACCGATCAACAAATGGCCGAATGATCGACGACGTGGTCGGCATCAGAATCGTGTACTCTGCAAGTTCGGCAAATGGCGAGCGGTCCGACGCGAGCAGCGGATGTCCGGCTCGGGCGGCAAACACCACCTGCTCGGAATAGAGATGCTCGAAAACGAATCCCGCCATCCTGTCGGCTCCCGCGAGCCGGCCGACGACAAGATCAAGCTCTCCAAAGCGCAGTTGCTCAAGGAGCACTGCGTTTTCACCCGTTACGATCTTGATACGGCTCCACGTCTTTTCTCTCAGAAAAAGGTCCATGGCACGTGGCATGATATGGCTTGAAACAGTGGGCAGCGCACCAATGCGCAGAAGCGGAGCTTCCCCTATCCGTTCATGCGACACAGAATCGAGCCCTTGGCGAAGCGCTGCAATCGCCGATCCGGCATGTTTCAGGAAAACTTCTCCATAACGCGTTATCCGGATCCCTCGCCCATCACGTTCCACCAGCGCGACACCAAGTACGTCCTCGAGTTCTCGTATCGTCTTGGTCACCGCCGGCTGGCTGACATTGAGGAACCCTGCCGCCTTGACGACGCTTCGGTGGCGGGCAACCTCGATAAATGCCTGAAGATGGCGAAATTTGATCCGGGATTCGTTCATTCAATCGATAACCATATGGATATGTAAGGCGCTCAAGAAGTTATTTTACTTAACCGGTTCAATATACCAAAATCATTGTGGGAGATATTTTTCAATGCAGTTTGCACACGTCAACGGAGTCACGATCCATTACCAGGTCATCGGCGGACCAGCCGATAAACCAGTTATCGTGTTCGCTAATTCACTGGGCACTGATTTCCGGATCTGGCGTGATGTGATCGTACGCCTTGCCGGGGATTTCCCAATTGTTCTTTATGACAAGCGCGGCCATGGTCTGTCCGATGTCGGAAACACGCCGTATTCGATTGAAGATCATGCCGCAGATCTTGCCGGTCTTCTTGACCTGCTCAACGTAAGCCAGGCAATTGTCTGTGGCCTTTCCGTTGGAGGACTAATCGCACAGGCGATGTATCAGACACGACCCGATCTGGTGAGAGCGCTCATCCTTTGCGACACAGCAAGCAAGATCGGGTCTGCCGAAATATGGAATTCGCGCATCGCTGCAGTCGAGGAGCACGGCATAGCCAGCATCATTGATGCCGTCATGGAACGATGGTTCACACCATTTTTCCGCAGCCCTGACAACATCGCCTATCGCGGCTACCGGAACATGCTGGCACGCCAGCCTGTCGAGGGTTATGCCGCAACCTGCGCTGCCATTCGAGACGCGGATTACACGGAAGCGGCAAAACGCATAGCTGTACCGACCCTTTGTATCGTCGGCGATCAAGATGGCTCAACGCCACCCGAACTTGTCAGGTCAACTGCGGGTCTTATTGCGGGAGCGCAATTCGAAATCGTCAAGGACGCAGGCCATATCCCCTGCGTCGAGCAACCCGAAGCACTGACCGACCTGATCCGAACTTTCATCATTAGCGCGATCACCCGAGGCAAGCTCAATGAGTGACACCGAAACAGACCGCCACCGGCTGGGAATGGAGACACGGCGCGCAGTATTGGGTGACGCCCATGTCGACCGCGCCATCGCCAATTCAACCGATTTTGACCAGCCGTTCCAGACGTTGATTACAGAATCCGCCTGGGGGCATGTCTGGTCGCGTCCCAACTTTACCAAACGTGAGCGGTCAATCATTACAATCGCGCTCTTGGCGGCGCTTGGCCAGGATGAAGAGGTCGCCATGCATGTGCGCGCCACCGCCAATACCGGTGCTTCACGCGAAGATGTTCGCGAAGCGCTGCTGCATGTCGCCATCTATGCAGGCGTGCCCGCCGCAAATCATGCCATCAAGATTACTAAGCGCGTCTTCGACCAGATGGACGCCGAAAAGACATCAAGGGAGGAGACCTAAGGATGTCCGATAATTCCAACCAGAGGCCGGAAACAGGTGCATTTTTTGCGCGGGATCGCGAATGGCATTCACCGGCTTTGACGCCGGGATACAAAACATCGGTTCTTCGCTCGCCGCAGCGCGCATTGCTGTCCCTGGACGGCACCATCTCGGAAATTACCGGCCCGGTTTTCGGTCATTCCATGATCGGCGAACTCGATAACGATCTCATCCGCAACTATGCCCGTCCGGGCGAAAGTGCCATCGGGGAACGTATCGTCGTCCATGGCCGTGTTCTGGATGAACGAGGGCGTCCTGTGCGCGGTGCCTTGCTCGAATTCTGGCAGGCGAATGCTGGCGGTCGATATCGCCATAAAAAAGAAACCTATCTCGCCGCAATCGACCCAAATTTCGGTGGGTGTGGTCGCGCCATTAGTGACGATGACGGGCATTACGCGTTCCGCACGGTCAAGCCCGGAGCCTATCCATGGCCAAACGGCGTAAACGACTGGCGCCCTGCCCACATCCACTTTTCTGTTTTCGGCCACGGCTTTGCCCAACGGCTTATCACACAGATGTATTTCGAAGGTGATCCGATGATCTGGAAGTGCCCGATCGTCAACACCATCCCGGATCGGCGCGCTATTGAACAGCTGATTGCGCCACTCGACTGGGGGCAGACGATCCCAATGGATTCGCGAGCCTACAAATTCGACATCGTCTTGCGCGGGAGGCGCTCGACCATTTTTGAAAACCGGCTGGAGGGTAACTGATGACCCAGGAACTTCACAGGTTGAAGGAAACACCGTCGCAGACGGCCGGTCCCTATGTCCACATCGGGCTCACTCCGAATTTCTGCGAGATTGGCGGCATCTATGACGTTGATCTGGGAACAGAAATGGTCAATGAGCAGACTGTTGGTGAGCGCATCACGATCTGTGGCCGGATATTCGATGGCGCTGATGTGCTGGTGCGCGATGCGGTCGTGGAAATCTGGCAGGCCGATAATGCAGGTCTTTACAACAGCCCTTCGGAAATGCGCGGCACCGCTGACCCGAACTTTACCGGCTGGGGTCGCTGCCCGACCAACAGCGAAGACGGGTACTTCCGGTTTGAAACCGTCAAGCCCGGCCGAGTGCCGTTCAGGGACGGGCGTTTGATGGCACCGCATGTAACGCTCTGGATCGTTGCCCGCGGCATCAATATCGGGCTGCATACCCGCCTCTATTTCTGCGACGAGAAAGAAGCCAATGCCGCAGATCCGCTATTGTTGCGCATAGAGCATCGCCAGCGGGTGGAAACCATGGTGGCGCAAAGAGATGGCAGCGTCTACAGCCTAGACATTCATTTGCAGGGGCCAAAGGAAACGGTTTTTCTCGATATTTAAGTCCTTTGACGACATATCGACAAACGTTAATCTGGACACATGATGTCATTTTCTCCCTTCGACCACCCCTTTCTGTCGGGCCTTCTCGGCGATGGCGAAATCGCTGGCTATCTCTCGGCTGAAGCCGATATCAGAGCGATACTGTCCTTCGAGAGCGCATTGGCGCGTGCCCAGGCAGGGATCGGCGTTATCCCAACCGAGGCCGCAAACCGTATTTCGATTGAGTGTATTGGACTTAACCCAAATGTGGAGCAGCTTGGCACGGCAGTCGCGAGAGATTCTGTAGTGGTGCCGGAACTGGTCAGGCAGCTACGCGAGGCAGTTGGCGGTAGTGCTGCAACCCATGTTCATTTCGGCGCGACCAGTCAGGACGCAATAGACACAAGCCTGATGTTAAGGCTGCAGACAATCGTGCGGATTTTCGCAGATCGCACAGCAGAAGTTGTAGAATTCCTGCATGGGCTCGAGCGCCGCTTCGGCGACTGCCTGTTAATGGGGAAGACCCGTATGCAGGCAGCCATACCAATTCATGTGTCAGACCGTTTGCGGAGTTGGCAAGATCCGCTCGAGCGTAGCCTCAAGTCGTCCAAGCACCTGGAATTTCCCGTTCAATTCGGAGGTGCGGCGGGCTCACTCGACAAATTAGGCGAGCATGGCCCCGCCGTCCGCGCTGCGCTTGCCAGGGAGCTGGGCCTTGCCGATATCAGGCAATGGCAAAGCCAGCGTGACCCCGTGGTCGCCATCGGCCATTACCTTTCATCGCTGACTGGAGCACTGGGCAAGATGGGGCAGGATATTGCACTCATGGCGCAGGCAAGTGGCGAGGGAGAAATCTCCCTTGAGGGCGGCGGCACATCTTCCGCCATGGCGCATAAGCAGAACCCGGTGGCGGCTGAAACGCTTGTTGCACTCGCTCGCTTCAACGCCGTACAGGTTTCAGGTTTGCATCAGTCGCTTGTCCATGAACAGGAGCGTTCGGGCGCAGCTTGGACCCTCGAATGGCTGATCCTGCCACACATGGTAATGGCAACGGCCGCATCGCTTCGCTTGAGCATGCGAATGCTCGCAAGCATCAAAAGCATGGGAACGACAGATTTGCCATGAATCGGGGAAAGTACCCGCCTGACGATCAGGAGTTCATCGCATCATCGATCAATTCCTGCGGGCGCACTGGCCTTCTCTCACGCGCCGATCTGGCGATGGTCAACGTGGTCGCCAGCGTCATCATGCCATCGCGCGCAGAAATCAGCGGTGTTGCCGTTCCGGCAATGATGTCGATGAAATGGGCAAGCTGGTTGTCATAGGCTCTGCTACCGTCGAGCGTGACATGCCGCCGGACCAGAGGGTGCTGCCAATCTCCATTCTGCGTCTCATGCATCCACAGATCCATTGAGGGTACAGCCAATGCGGCCTGCGTACCCGATAGAAAATATGCATTTTCCGGCTGGTGTGGGAAATACAGGGCCTGCCCGGCTGCGGTGTCCCAGTTGTAGGGTGAAACGGCAGCATCACTCATCAGGAAAGTTCCAAGTGCGCCAGAGGTGAAGCGCGCGCTGATGCTGGCGCTATCCTCCACCTCGAATCCCCGCACTGTGTTGGAGGTGAGCGCCATTACCTCCTCGATATCTCCGCAAATGAAGCGCAAACAGTCGACATCGTGAATGAGGTTGATGAGTAATGGCCCTCCACCCGGCTCGCGACGCCAGGCGGTATTGAAATAATGTCCAGGCTTGTCAGCCATCCACATTGCGTTGACAGCAACAAGGCGCCCCAGCGCACCCTCTGCCACCAGTTGTCTCGCCTTAGCAATATCCGGGCTGTGGCGTCGATGGTGGCCAACAAGCACGGGAACGCCTGTCCTGTCAGCCGCCGCAACGAGCAGCATTGCAGCCTCCAGAGTATCGGCCACGGGTTTTTCGACCAGGCAAGGTATGCCGTGCTCCACACATGCGATCACAGCGGCGGCGTGAAGAGCATTCGGCAGCGCGATAATAACGCCATCCGGGCGAATTTGCTCTAACATAGTGAGAGCGTCGCAATAGTGCCTGGCTCCATATTGGTCAGCCACAGATTTTGCCGCCTCGGCAGGATCAACAATTGCGACCAGTTCCGTTTTCGGGTTTCTGAACAGCAACGCTGCATGTTCACCCCCGATCAGGCCCGCACCTAACAACGCAATTTTCGCAGGTTGGGAAACCATCCTCATCCTTCACAATCTGGCAACAGCGCGCAGTTCCTCGGCCGTCGTTGTCGGCAGGTCAAAAAACTCAAGATATGCGGGGATTTGCTCGAACAACATGTCGGTCCCCACCTGATATCCGCAACCGCGAGCACGAGCAGCAGCAAGAAACGGGGTGATTTCCCGGCTCAACACAACCTCCCCTGCAAAAGCAGATGGCGAAATATGGGAGACATCAAAAGGAAGCGGATCGTTCTCGTTCATGCCAAGCGGCGTTGCATTGATGACAATATCGTATCCGTCGGGATCGGTTTTGCCGATCTCGACCTTCAGGTCAGGATAATGGCGGCGTAGCCGATCTGCGAGCCCCTGCATCATGGTGGCGGAAGCGTCTGACAGCGCCAGTTCCGCCAGTCCGGCCTGGGCAAGCGACGCTGCGATCGCTGACCCGACCCCGCCAGTGCCCGCCATGATCGCTCTCATCCCGCTGATTTGCCTGCCCTTGCGCAAAACCCCGCGCACGAAGCCCTCACCATCGAACATGTCGCCGATCAGGCGGCCATCCAATCCGATCCGCACCGCGTTGCAGGCTCCCGCCACCTGTGCATTGGTGGAAATCTGGTCCAGCAGTCCCATGGTCGTTATCTTATGCGGCATGGTGATGAGTGCGCCGTGAATATTGGACAGGCGGAAAACGAGTTTGAGAAACGCCGTGTAGTCTTCCGGGCGACATCCCATGGGTACGACAACCGCATCAATGCCGTTCTTTTCAAAATAGGGATTGTAGATCAACGGCGCTTTGAAGGAGTGCGTCGGAAAGCCCAGATGGGCTATGAGTTTTGTGTTGCCGCTGATCATCGGCCTACCTTCCGGCTGCGAATTGTGACCGTATCAATGCCGCCCAAGGATCTCACCAAGGAACTTCCTGGTGCGTTCATGTTTGGGATCGGAGAAAAATTCTGCAGGTGGTGCCTCTTCCACAATCACTCCGCTTGCCATGAAGACGACACGATCCGCGACCTGACGCGCAAACCCCATTTCATGGGTCACGCAAATCATTGTCATGCCTTCATCAGCAAGAGCGATCATCGTATCGAGCACCTCCTTGACCATCTCAGGATCCAGCGCAGAGGTCGGCTCATCGAACAGCATCGCCTTGGGACGCATGCACAGAGCACGGGCAATCGCAACGCGCTGTTGTTGCCCGCCGGATAGCTGTGCGGGATATTTCTCTGCCTGCTCAGCAATCTTGACCCGCTCAAGCAACTGCCGCGCGCGTTCCTCCGCCTGCGCCTTGCCGAGGCCAAGCGCCTTTATCGGCGCAAGCATGCAGTTTTGCAGAACGGTTAGATGCGGGAAAAGATTGAACTGTTGAAAAACCATGCCGACCTCGCGGCGTACCGCATCGATCGTTTTGGATCCATGTCCCAGCATGATGCCGCCAACATGGATATCGCCTTTTTGATAGGTCTCTAGGTGATTGATGCAACGGATAAGCGTGGATTTCCCACTGCCTGAAGGGCCGCAAAGCACGATTTTTTCACCCTTGGCCACCGACATATTGATGTTATCGAGGGCCTGAAAGGCGCCATACCACTTGTTTACACCTGACAAGGTGATCATCTGTTCGGTTGGGTTTTCTGTGGCTACTGTCTGGTTCATCAACGAAACTCCGGAATTGTGTGCACGCATAAAGCTTAGCGGCTGGCTGCCACGAACTTTCGCTCGAGGTGAGCGCCATAGATGGTCAGCGGGCAGCACATCAGAAAATAGAGAACTCCAACGATGCCGAAGACGGTTAGTGGCTGGAATATCTGGTTGGAAATGATGTTTCCTGCACGGGTCAGCTCGGTGAACCCGACGATCGAGGCAAGCGAGGTCCCCTTGATCAGCTGCACCAGAAAACCGATCGTCGCTGGAAGCGAAATCCGTATTGCCTGTGGCAGAACGACGTCTTTCATTCTGGAGATATAGCCGAGGCTCAGCGCCTTTGCTGCCTCAGTCTGGCCGCGCGGTACAGCTTCGATCGAACCGCGCCAGATTTCCCCCAAAAACGCACTCGCATGGAGTGTCAGGCCAACAGAAACCGCAGCCCATGCATCCATCTGGATGCCGATCAACGCAAGGCCGTAATAAACAACGAAGAGCTGCATAAGAAGCGGCGTGCCCTGGAAGACGGCGATGTAGCCGGCAGTCAGTCGCTCCAGTATGGCAATGCCGGATGTGCGTGCCAGGGCGACAAGAAGGCCGGAAATGCATCCGAATAGGAAGGCAACCACTGACAAGGCGACGGTCCATTTAAGACCTGCCAACAGGAAAAGAAATTCATCGCGTCCCATGGGATTGTCTCCTCACTTGACCGGATAGCTGAAGTAGCGGGAGGAGAAGAGCGCGAAAATCCGCATCATCACCCAGGATATGACGAGATAAAATGCTGTCACAGTGAAGTAGACCTCGAAGCTGCGGAAGCTGTCGGACTCGATCCGCTGAGATACTGACGTCAATTCGTAGGCTGAAATCGCCGATGCGATGCTGGTCGTCAGCGTCAGCAGAATGAATTGACTTGTCAGCGACGGATAGATCGCACGAAGCGCCGGCTTTAGAACGATCAACCGGAAGACCTGCGCCTTGTGAAGACCAAGAGCCAAACCCGCTTCTACCTGCCCCTTCGAGATGGACTGGACCCCGCCACGGATAATCTCGATGGCATAGGCGCCGCCATTGATACCCAGTGCAATGATTGCGGTCGGGGTGGGATCAAGGCGGATGCCCGCCAGCGGCAAGGCGAAATAGATAAAGAATATCTGCACCAGGAAAGGCGTGTTACGGATCAGCTCAACGAAGGCAATCGTGAGCCAGCGAAGCAGCTTGACTGGAGACTGGCGCAAGATAACGCCGCCAATGCCGATCACGATCGCCAGGAGCATGCCACAGATTGCCAGCGTGAATGTGCCAAGACAGGCCCATAGCAGGTTTGGCAAACCTTCAATGACTGGTGTGAAATCCAGGGTATAGTTCATGACGTCTCCTGCAATGCTCTCAGGATGATCTTGCCAGGTCGGCCATGGCCTCGATCGCCAGTTCATATCCGCGCGCGCCGAAGCCAATCATGATGCCGGTCGCGGTTCGGGAGATCAGGGAATTGTGGTAGATACTTTCGCGTGCATGCACGTTGGAAATGTGCAGCTCTATCTTCGGCCCGTCAAATGTCTTGAGGGCATCCAGCAGGGCAATGGATGTGAAGGTATATCCTGCCGGATTGATGATGATGCCACACGCTTCATTCCGTGCCTGGTGAACGGATTCAACTAGTTCACCTTCGAAATTCGTCTGGCGGAAATCAACCGAAAAGCCCAGTGACGCGGCTTTCGCCTCGCACCGATCGCGAATATCGGCGAGAGTGGTGGGGCCATATATGGAAGGTTCCCGCTCGCCCAAAAGGTTGAGATTAGGACCATTCAGGACAAAGATCTTATTTGTCATCCAAAGTCTCCATGCGCATCGGCGCATCGGCTTTGGCCGGGCACCGATGCGGACACCTGCACGTCAGGTGCCGCCTCGTGAATGTTGGGGTTGTGAAAGTCGAAACTCAGTTGGCAGTAAACGAGATGCCTTCGAGGCTCGTCGGAAACTCCGGAACCGGAACCTTCATCCAGTTGGCATAGATCTTGTCGAGTTCGCCATTCGCCTTGATCTTGTCGATGAACTCGTTCACCGCAGCATTGAGCTCTTTTTCTCCAAGACGGGTGCAGGCACCATTATAAAGCTTCTGGAATTCGAGCTTGTTCTCAAATTTACCAGGGACAGCCTTTTCGACGCGGTCCATGTAGAAAATGTTTCCGCCAAGGGCATCAACCTGACCGGAGGCTAGTGCCTGGACACTTGCAGCGTCGCCATCATATCGACGGATCGTCGCTGTGGATGGTGCGTTCTTGGTGACCTGAGTATCCTGGGCAGCGCCCTTGGCGACACTGATCGTTAAGCCAGCCATGTCTTCATTGGTTTTGATCGACTTGTCCTTTGGACCGATCAGAACGATGGCATTTGCATTGTAGGGCTTGCTGAACTGAACGGCTTTTGCGCGATCCGGCAGCATGGCCATGGTTGCAAAAAGGATATCAACCCGACCCGAGGTCAAGGCGGGAATACGGTTGTTAACTTCAAGCGGAACGAATTCCACATCCACGCCAAGCTCCTTGGCGAACAATGCGCCCATCTCGGCGTCAAAACCATCCTGTTTGCCAGCGCTTGTGACAAAACCCCATGGCGGGTTATCGCCCTGGATGCCAACGACCAGCTTGCCCTTGGCCTTGATCTCGTCCGGCGTGATAGCTGCGGCCGGTTGCGACAGTGATGCCGCGGCCACCATTGCCGCTGCGCCCAACAGGACACTGCGTCGGTTCCATTTGAATCCAAACATAAGGTGCTCCTCCTCTAGTAGCCCAAGGGCTAGCCAACTCTCCTCCAGCTGGCAACACGTTAAAATTGACATAAGGCCATTTCCAAATCAACAGAGTTTTTCTATAATCTCATATAAAATGCATTTCAGCATTCACACGAATTACTGAATGACGAATATCGGTGATGATTTGCCTCTGGAGGAGCGAATATGAAAACATCAATTGCCACGGTATCGATCAGCGGAGATTTTCCCGAAAAGCTTGCGGCGATCGCTGCGGCAGGTTTTGACGGGGTGGAGATCTTCGAGAATGATTTCCTCGCATTTGATGGCAGTCCTGCTGACGTCGGTCGCATGGTTCGTGATCACGGATTGGACATTACGCTTTTCCAGCCCTTCCGTGATTTTGAGGGCATGCCCGAGCCGTTGCGTGGCCGGACCTTTGATCGCGCCGAACGCAAGTTCGATGTCATGCAGCAGCTGGGAACCGATCTCGTTCTCGTCTGCTCCAACGTCTCACCTGCCTCGCTTGGCGGCATAGACCGCGCAGCCGCTGACTTCCACGAGTTAGGTGAGCGGGCTGCAAAACGTGGCTTGCGGGTGGGTTTTGAGGCCTTGGCGTGGGGCAGGCATATCAATGACCACCGCGACGCCTGGGAGATCGTGCGACGGACTGACCATCCCAATATCGGCCTGATACTTGACAGTTTCCACACATTGTCGCGCAAGATCGACATCAATTCTATCCGCTCCATACCAAAGGAAAAGATCTTCATCGTGCAGCTTGCTGACGCACCGCTGATAGACATGGATCTGCTCTACTGGTCGCGTCATTTCCGCAACATGCCGGGTGAAGGCGATCTGCCGGTGACGGAGTTTACCGCCGCGGTCGCTGCAACTGGTTATGACGGATATCTTTCCCTCGAAATTTTCAACGACCAGTTCCGTGGAGGCTCTCCCAAAACAATTGCGGCTGATGGTTACCGCTCACTGATATATCTGGGTGATCAGGTTCGTCGTCATCCTGAAGCGGCAACGCTGACCCTGGCAGAAATGCCGGCGCGCGCGCCTGTATCCGGTATAGGTTTTGTTGAATTTTCAACAGATGAGGAGGACGGTGAAAACCTCGCAGGCATCTTGAAAACCCTTGGTTTTCGCAAGACGGCTTCTCACCGCTCCAAGAAAGTCGCGATTTTCGAACAGGGCAACATCCGCCTTTTGCTCAATACCGACGACAAGGGTTTCTCCAACGCGTCGTTTGCGGTACACGGCACGTCCGCCTATGCGATCGCGCTCAATGTCGATGATGCCAAGCAAGCCTATTCGCGCGCAATCGCGCTCGGTGCCGAGCCATTCGAGCAGTCTGTCAGCGAAGGTGAGATTGAGATACCCGCCATACGCGGTGTTGGTGGTGGACTGATTTATTTGATCGATGACAAAAGCGATCTCGGTCGCTTTGCGGAAATCGATTTTCTCCCCGCCTATGAGGAAGCGGAGATTTCGTCTGCCCACCTTACTCATGTCGACCATGTCGCTCAGACAGTTGCCTATGACGAAATGCTGACCTGGTTGCTGTTTTACACAGCGATTTTCGACGCCAACAAGACTGCAATGGTTGATATCATCGATCCCGCGGGCGTGGTGCGCAGTCAGGTGGTCCAGAATGCGTCGGGCAGTTTGCGGCTGACGCTGAACGGGGCGGAAAACCGTCGCACGCTGGCGGGCCATTTCATTGCTGAAAAATTCGGGTCGGGCGTGCAGCATCTGGCCTTTCATACCGCGGATATCTTCGCAACAGCCGCGGCCCTGCGTGCCAATGGGTTCAAGCCACTGCCCATTTCGCCCAACTACTATGACGATGTAGAAGCACGCTTCGGTCTCGACCCGGAACTGACCGAACGGCTGAAAGTGGAAAACATTCTCTACGATCGCGACGACCATGGAGAATATTTCCAGCTTTACAGTACGACTTTCGGTGAGGGTTTCTTTTTTGAGATCGTGCAGCGTAGTGGTTACCGGGGATATGGCGCCGCCAACGCCATTTTTCGTATCTCGGCATTGAAAAAGGCACTCAGACCGGAAGGCGTGCCAAAGCCCACGCCGGATGTGCGATAGGAGCAAACATTGACACTCCTCAACGCAAGGAGGCTGGATTTATGCACCGCCGCAAAATATGTATGACGATTAAGAGAATATCCGAGATACTGACATGTCGTCCGAAACACTGAACGAAACCGTTGCCGAGAGTAGCTACAAGCGTATTCGAGCCGATATTATCTTTGGTCGCCTTGCTCCCGGGCAAAGGCTGAAACTTGAAAAACTCAAGGATACCTACGATACCAGCATCAGTACGCTGAGAGAAATACTCAATCGGCTTGCATCCGATGGCCTCGTAATGGCTGAAGGCCAACGTGGCTTTCAGGTTATGCCCATGTCATCCGTCGATCTCAAGGAAATCGCCGGCTTGCGCTTGCTTCTGGAGACGCATGCGCTGGAGCAATCCCTCGAAAGAGGTGATGTCGACTGGGAGGCGCGGCTGGTTTCCGCCCACTACAAGCTGGCTCGCATGGAAGGCGTGATGGCCAGCGGCGATACCAGCCATACGGAAGATTGGAAGCGCTATGACTGGGAGTTTCACCAGGCACTGATTTCAGCATGTGGATCGAAACTGCTGATGGAGGCACATGCGGCAGTGTTTGATAAATACCTGCGTTATCAAATGGTCGCACTCTCATACCGCGGTAAAATTGCTGCAGACGAACACAAGCAACTGCTGGATGCGGCGCTCAACCGCGACCAGAAGAACGCAAAGAAAATCCTTGGCCTGCATATTCAAGGCGGCGTCGAGCATGCGCTGGCCCGCAAGTCGCCGCTTCAGGATTGACCATGGGCGAGGAACGAGTGACAGACAATAATGACGCAAAGGCATCGCTTGAAACCGTCAGCGACGCGGTTTTCCGCCGCTTGCGGCAGGACATCATACTTGGCATTCTACCTCCAGGTTCCAAGATCAAGCTCGAAAAAGCCCGTGAGCGATACTCGATCAGCATTTCTTCGCTTAGAGAAATTCTTTGCCGCCTCAGTGCGGAGAACCTTGTTCTTGCTGAAGGGCAGCGTGGTTTCGAGGTTAGCCCAGTCTCGCAAAGAGAACTGGAGGAACTCGCCGACTTGCGAATTCTTTTGGAGTGCCGCGCAATCGAGCTTTCCTTTGCCGCTGGCGATCTTGAGTGGGAAGGTACAATTGTCGCAGCCCACCATCGCCTAAAGACTGTCGAGCAAAAACTTCTCGCGGGAGATACTCTGCAGACAGCCGAATGGGTCCGTTTTGACTGGGAGTTTCATCTGGCAATTGTCGCCGCATGCAATTCGGCAGTGCTCGTTCAGAGCCTCTCATCCGTCTTCGATCGCTTCTTGCGTTATCACATGCTCGCGAAAAACTTTCGTGGGCAAGGTGTTGTTGATGACCACAAGCGCCTGTTCGAGTACGCCCTGGAGAAAAACGTTGATGCGGCCAAAGACATGATAAAACGCCATGTTCTCAACGGGGCAAACCATATTTTGGCAACCCCTATGTTCATTCAGGACAGTCCCGAGGTGGACCAAGCCCGGAGGGGATGAATTTCGTTTCTTGGAGACAAGAAGGATCATCCGGTGGGCTTTTGAACGATTGTCCGCGTTGGGGATGTGAAGCTGTGACCAGCAGTTTGCTTGTCAACCCGTTTCACTCAACACCGCCCTGCTTGTCAGGGTGCTGAAATCACTGCTCTGGGTTTAACAATAATTGGACGCCTGCGCATTGCGGGTGTAGGCTTTAGGTACTGTGCACGCATGCGATGAATCTCGAGAGGACCGGGAGACAGTTATGCAGACGACGTCCACAACCTCAAAAGCTGCAAAAGACCCGCCTGATACAGGGGAGATTCGCTCGCAACTCGAACGCATACTGGCAAGCGCAGAGTTCCCAGGCATTGGTCGAAGTGCTGCATTTCTGCGATATGTTGTGGAAGAGGCGATCGCGGGACGAGCGAACCGCATCAAAGGCTACTCAATCGCGATTGAAGTGTTCGGCCGCAACGAAAGTTTCACGCAAGATGATCCAGTCGTTCGCATCGAAGCTGCACGCCTAAGACGCTCGCTCGAACGATATTACCTGGTGGCGGGGCACTGCGATGCGGTCAGGATCGACATCCCGAAGGGTGGTTACGCTCCTGTGTTTTCTTACAACACTGCGGAGGTTTCCAAGCAGCAGGCACCTGCGCCCGCTCTGGTGTCGCCACATGCCATCGGTGAGCGCTGGTGGAATGCAAAGGGACCTTTGCTTGTTTGTCTGATCGTGGCTTTGGCGACGATCGCCATTCAACTCACCGGGGACTTGATATCGACACAGACACTGCGTCCGCAAGACGGCGTAACTCCCGAAAGGCCGACCCTTGTCGTTGCTCCTTTCACCGATCTGGGCGATGGCACGAACGCCCATCTCTATAGTGCCGGGCTTACAGAGGAACTGCTGACTGCCTTGCCACGTTTCAAGGAAATCAGGGTCTTTGGTCGCGAGACGTCGAAATCTCTGCCACCGGACCTGGATTTGTCGAAAGTTCGCAAAGAACTCGGCGCAGGCTATCTTCTCACAGGAAGCGTGCGGACCGCTGGAAATAGCATGCGTATCAATGCCCGTCTTCTGGACACGGATGACGGCGAGATTGTCTGGTCGCGGGACTATGACAATAATCTGGCGGCGAGCAACCTGTTTTCCATACAGTCGGACGTGGCCAAGAGGGTCGCCACCACCATAGCCCAGCCCTATGGCGTCATGGCGCAGGTTGATAACGCAAACCCTCCACCGCAAGACCCCGGCGCTTATGAGTGCACACTGCGCTTTTACGCATATCGGAGCGAACTCAGCCCGGCAGAGCACGCACAGGTTCGCGACTGCCTTGAAGACGCAGTTGCGCGGTATCCCGGCTATTCAACGGCTTGGGCAATGCTGTCGATTATCTATCTCGACGAAGACCGCTTCAAATTCAACACGGATCACGGCCCGGAAGCGCCACTGCAGCGAGCGCTTCGTTCAGCGAGACGCGCGACCCAGCTTGATGCGAACAATACCCGGGGGCTTCAGGCTCTGATGATGGCTCTTTTTTTTAACAGACAACTGACCGAGGCCATGCGCGTGGGCGAAGAGGCCCTCATCACCAATCCCAACGATACTGAACTGATGGGCGAGTTCGGAACTCGGCTGGCAATGGGTGGCCAATGGCAACGAGGTGCAGACCTGCTTGATCAGGCTATTGCACTCAATCCGGGTGGCGGTGGCTATTATCACGGCACGCGCGCTCTGGCCGCTTACATGCTGCGCGACAATTCAACCGCCGTCCGTGAAATTGCCAAGGCGGACATGCAGAAATTTCCGCTGTTTCACGCTGTCGCTGCCATCATATATGCAGATGCCGGCATGATGGATCAGGCCCGACGCGCGGGAGAGGCTTTCGTGCGGATGCGGCCAGACTTCCTGCCGAACATCGTTGCGGAACTTTCGATGAGAAACGTGCAGCCTGCTGATCGTGACCAACTGATGCGGGGACTTCGCAAGGCAGGAATGCTTGTTCCTTCAGGCGAAGAGCCAACCGCAATAACACTCAGTGCGTCGGATTTACAGCCGCGCTAGGGCCCATGTCCAACAGGAACCTCCCCGCGCCCGCGCACGCCGGTGGGAGGTGCAGAAATAAGCGGCTTATATTTTTCAGGAGCGAGTATGAGTCGATTTTCACTGTTCGGATGGCTATGCGCTCTCGCAATTGCAGCAGCGAGCGGTGCTCTCTACAGTACCTTTATTTTCGGCGGTAACGCTTCAATCGGGGCTGCATATGCAGTCGGCATCATCGGCCTTGTTCTGGCGTTCGAGCAGGATCTGATTCTGGTACGATTTCGCCTCTGGCTCATGGGACTTCCTACCGCGGCATACTTCCTGCTCACGCTCCTGCTCAACATAGTGACCATTGTGATTGGCACTTTTGTTGTCGGGACGCTGCTCTGGTTGTTTGGTTTTCTAGACTCGTGGTTGGGTTCTGTCCTCCCAACGGGTGGGATCCTTGTCTATGCTCTCATTGTTTCCGCACTTATTGTTTTCGTGTTGCGCATGAGAGACCTTGTGGGACCCGAGGTATTCTCCAGTCTCCTTCTAAGCCGTTATCGGCGGCCACAATCAGAAAACAGGGTTTTTCTCCTCGTCGATCTCATGGGATCGACAAGTTACGCAGAGCGCTTTGGCGACTTGCGAACCCAGCAATATCTCGGTGAATTCTTGAAAACTGTTGCATTGTCGGTTCGCCGGTTCGAAGGCGCAGTTGATGATTACATCGGTGATGCGGCCCTGATCACATGGCATTTCAGAAAGGGAATACACCGGTCTGCAAGCATTCGATGCGTCCTACACATTTTTGAGGCCATTCAAGCGAAAGAAGATTTCTGGATCACTGAATTCGGGGAAGTTCCCCGTTTGCGGGCTGCTCTGCATGGCGGACCGGTCATCGTCGCAGAAATTGGCTTGGATCATCGTAAAATCACCTATTTCGGTGACACCGTCAACACAACAGCGAGGATTGAGGGGCTTGCCCGAGAACTGGGTAAGAGCTTTCTCATTTCAGACAGCTTACTCAGTCAGTTCCCGCCCATGGAATTTGCGACGACCGAACCGCTCGGCAGTTATGCGGTAAGAGGCAAGGGGCAATCCCTGTCAGTGACAGCGGTCACTGCTACGCAACAACTGCCTTGACCCAACGTGCGCTGGTGAGCGCCCGGCTTTTGCTCATTCCTTCAAAGGCGACGATTTCTCTGGTTCGGGCGATCCTGATGGCCACCCGTCCCAGGGCTCGCACTTTCAGCATCGGTGTCAAATATCGCATATGACGTTCGGGCGCGTCTCATGCAAATGCACACCGGTGGACCAACGGGCATGAGGTTTCGAAGTCTGAATGGGCGCCAAAGCGCGCCTTTGGACGCTTCCCCGTGCTGTGATCCCGGTCAGTCCACTATCAGTTCCCAACTGTCATCAGGGTTGAAAGTCATGATACCCTCGGCCGTCTTTTCGGTATTGCGTCCCAGATCCACCTGATAGACAGTTCCATTGGCGTTTACCGCGAAGGTGTGCACGCCGGTTTCACCGTATCGGATTGGCCATGCAATGAGCGCGAAACCCGCGATCATGTTGCCGTTGATGAGATAGTCGTGCTTGCCACCTGCTATATTGGAACCTTGTCGTGAGATGATCCGGTAGCGATAGCCATAATAGCCCTCACCCCGCTTTGCCTTGTCGAGCGCGGCATCGTTTTCAAGTGCACTGCCCGCCGGGCTGTCGCCCACCCCCAGATCGGACGGCCAATAAAGGCCATCCATATTCCCGTCGCTGCTGATGAGCCTCTGCGCGTACTCTAGGACACCGTCCCCGTCGCGATCCTGCGAGCGGTATTCCTCTTGAGCACCGACATAGGCCTGAACGGTCGCGATGGTCTGCAGCTCGTTTTCGCCGACACGGCGGTGAATTATCTCCTCAAATCCCGCGTAGGTGTCGAAGCTCCACTTGCGCTCATCGATCTTCACTATTGGAAATGGTAGCGGCCAGAGCCTGGCGCCAATCTCGACAAGCACGCGCCCATCACCATCCTTCAAAACCACCTTGTTAGCAGCTCCATCCCTGATCTGCGCATAGCTGTCCATCACGCTTTTGTCCCCACGGACTTTCGCCCCATCGATACCGAGAATGGTCACGAACTTTTCGAAGTCGTCGGCGGCGAGCGCTGACTTTAGGGCCTCGGCGGCGTCTTCCGGCGTTGAGAAAACCAGGGGATCGCTTCGCGAGGCGAACCCGAAAATCGCACTTGCCTCCGATCTCTCCCCCTTGGCCGAGGACACCGGACTGACCGTGAGGCCCAAAGTGGCAGCAAACACGCAACCCAACAGCGCAGGTCTCAATGAATTGGTCATGACGTCCATCCCATCTTGATGTTGTTATCGGCGACGTCCACCACCGTCGCCTCTGATTTCCCTAGCTGCGCCGCGACCGCCATCACCCATCGCCTGCCGCCCCCTCATCGACTGCATCTGAACGCGTCTGCCGCTATCCACCTGGCCCAGTGCCGATGGCCTACTTGGACGATTGTCCACTCTTGCCGCCGGCTTCGGTCTCGCCACCGGTCGGTTGGCATTGGTTTTGAGCCGGGTATTTTCGACCTTAGTGTGTGCGGTTTGCGGACGGCGGTCCTGCGCCGTCTTCACATTTCTGCCCTTGCCGCGATCAGATGCACCTTTGTCTGCATCGATCTTGCTCCTGCGGACGTCACTAACGGTGACTTTCCCGGGATTGTCACGGATCGTTGCGGAACGGTCGCGAATTCGGGCACCCAGCCCGTTCGCGGGGTTCGCTTCAATATTTCTACGGAAAGCACCACGATCCATCTTGTCGAACTGCGCGCGATCGAACTTGATTTTGCTACGGTCGACATTCTTCCAGTCAATGTCGTTGATATTGACTTTGCCATTGATGTTGTTGAAGCATTTGTTGCAATCGATATCGACATTACCGTTCCAGCGGCCGCCCCAGACGCCCCAGCGGTTCCAGTCGACTGCAGCCGCCCAGACAGCCCCCGTAACCACGCCTGCGAAGAACGTCGCAGTGGGGTAGTAGTAGCTTGGATAGGGCTCTGGATAATATGCGATTGGCACGGCTGCATAACCGGGCTCGTAAAGCATCTCGGGAGCATACTGGGGGACGTAGATTTTTTCCGGGCTGGCGGAGACGATGACTACGTTGTTGTTTTCCTCCGACACCTTAATCTTGTCATCCGTCTTGATGATACCGTCAACCACCGCCTTATCGCGCAGTTGTTGAATAGCAACGAGAACGTCCTTCTGCTGATAGGCGAGCGCCTCTCCGAGCGACTGCGTCCAGTCTAGATCCTCGCTCATCATCGTCACGATCTGCGGATAGTTCAACAGCGAGACCACACTACCGTCCCAGGTGGTCTTCGGCTTGATACTTGGTTGCGTCTTGATCCCCTCGAGAAACCGCGCTGCTTCCACGATCTGCAGCGGGTATTGCGAGGCCGAAGTGACGAGTGCGACCAGCTCGTCCGGATAAAGGGCAATCCGGGCAACGAGGATTTCCAGTTCGTCTTCACTTAAGGGGGCCGACGCTTCCTCTGCCGGATCGGCAGCGGCTTTATCCTGCGCAGCTGCAGTCGGAATGGCATATGGCGTCGATGGCAGGCCCGTAATGGGCACGCACAGGCTCGTGGCGAGAAGAAACAGTGCGTGAGACTTTTTCATCTCTTTCCTCCTTGTGCGCGGACACTCATTCAGACTGCAGATGACAGCGCAGATGTTATAGCAAGGCGTGGTCGCAGTCCCGATCCGGAGTGTATGTTACAGTAACATCGGGGCTGAGCGGGCACTGTGTTGCAGCATCGCTCCTGCTCACTAGCCTGATGGCTCAAGGCTGCAAGCGCGTCTGGCGGAGCCAGTCATGGCCCCGCTTGCTCGAGTCCCGAAGATCTTTTGAATTCACGAACATCGGCAGAGGCAGTTCTCAAATATTGAGCCCATTGGGTCTGACCCCTTGAAGGCTCGCACTGCCAAGGCGCCTGCAGAGGCGCTTTTCTGACCGGACTGATCAAATCAGACAGCACATCTCATGGATTTATCCGTCTCGGATCTGGCCTCCTTGACCACAGAATGGTGGCGAGCAAAAGAGCGTAGATCAAAGCCGCGGCGATATAGACAATGCGGGTAGCGAAGCTTTCGGCAGCAGTGCCGGGTAGAGGTGAGACACCAAGCCCGAACAAGATGAGGAAAATGGTCAATGCACCGGCAAACAGCGGCGCGTCTTTCGTCATTGCTGCTGCCCTGCCACCCAAGAAAAGCGCAACGCCCAGCACAATCAGAAAGATCGACAGCAGGTTTGGACGAAGGGTCAGTGCCGCATAGGCCGCAGATGCCACAAAGCCGCCGAGCAGGTTAACGACGACGAGGCCGAATGCCGCTCTTGTGCCAACGGCGACATCGAGCTGGCCAAGCAGAGATGCGACGGTAATGGGAATGACCGCCGCAGCTGTCAGATTATTGCTCGTAAGGCAGATCACAACAGACGTCAGAAGGATCAGCGTATTTGCAAATGCTCGCAGTAAATCCATCGGTTGAGCAGGCAACCGCTCGGTGTTGTCTTCGCAACAAGCGGGTTCAGGAATAATGGCGTGGGCCAGCCACATTAAAAGCGTGCCCGACAGCACGCCACCGACAAGGATCGACAGTATGGAATTGGCTAGTTCCTTATTCAGGATGCCGAGAAGCGGTACCACGATAGCAACGACCAGTACGAGAAAGACAGCCGGCCCGCCCTTGCCAGAGGTTTGCACTGCAAAACACAGAAAATAGGTCAGTCCCAGGAGGAGGAGAAAAGGTGCTGGACGGTCGCCGAGGCTGCTGGTCAAAACCATCATCGCAATTCCGGCGACCAGGATGACAATGGCTGCACCGACAGTCTTGCCAAGCGGCATTGGTCGAGAGCTCGCCAGTAGAAACTGTGCAGCAAAAAGCGGTCCGAGAAACGGTATGAAAGCCGTCCAGTACACCGCCAGCACAAAGCCGAACGAGACTGCAAGAGCGACCCGCAATCCCTTTCGCTTCTGCTTTGCAGCGGTGGTGTCAGTTGACATAGGTCAGTACCGACACGATGCGGACCCACAGCGATCCCCACGCATTTGTCACCGGATTGTCCCCGGTATAGATGATGACCGTCGCCTGCGAACCGTAGCGTACACCACCCTGTGGTCTGTCGGCTTCGGCGATGTTGAGACGAACAGGGAACCGCTGTGCTTCTTTGACCCAGCCGCTCTCACTCCTGATGGTGGGCAATCCAGTGCTCGGATCCGTGTTGCCTTGCGACACGCCGAAGCCAACGCTCTCCACCGTAGCGGGAAACAGGCGCCCGGGAAGGGCATCAAAAAGGATTTCCGCCCTGTTGCCAACGACGACATTTTCGAGGCTGTTTTCCTTGAACGCGGCATTGATCCAGATGGTGCCGACATCAATGAATGTCATGGCCGGTTGACCCGCGGGTAAAACCTTCCCTGTGGTGAGCTGAAGATTGGTGACAACTCCAGGCGACGGCGCCCGCACGGTCGTATGCATCAGATCCAGCCGTGCCTTTTCCAGTCCCGCAAGGGCAGCACGCAGCTGTGGATTGTCGTTTCCGGAAGGACCAAGCTGTTCGCGGGCCTTGGCTAGATCAGCTTCCGCCCCCGAGACCGAAGCCTCCGCCTGCTCGTAGGCGGATTTGGCCGTATCAAAGCGGGCCTTCGAAAACACGCCGGACTTGAGGAGTGCGGAGGCCCTGGCATACTGGTCGCGAAGATTATCTCTGTCCGCTCGTATCTGCACGAGTTTGGCCTGAGCAGCGTCGACCGCCGCAGTTGATGCGCCGATTGATTGACCGACACTGGCAAGGCCAGCTTCCGCCTCGTTCACCGCAAGTTCGTAGCGCTGGGGATCGATCCGGAACAATATCTGATCGGCCTCCACGCGTGTGTTGTCCGTAACACCCACCTCCACAACACGACCTGTCACTTCAGGCGCAATGCCAACCACATAGGCTTGGACCTGCGCCTGAGACGTTGAGGGTGTCCGCCGCTCCATGAAGACCGAGAGTACGAACAGGCCCAACGCCAAAAAAACAACAATGAGAGCGACCTTCCGCAAGGGATTGCGAGGCGGCAAAGCAGGTGCTGGCTCGTCTATAGTCTCGGAAACCACGATCTTGTTCCTTTAACTGTGTGTCTGATGGACTTACGCAGGGCGGGGACGGGTTGGGCGATGTATCGAGACCACAATGGCGCGGTCGAGCGCGTCTTCAATCTCTTTGCCAAGCGCTGCCAACAGTTCCCCGTATTCGGCTATACGTTCCTCCCGAACCGGATCCGGAGATGTGTTCCATTTGGCCAGTTCACTTTGGGCTTCGGCATAGTCCCGGCAGATCTCGCAGAACACGACGTCTCGCAATGCGAGCTCGTCAATCGCATGAGCTCTTTTCGGAAATCGTAGCCTGACCGCAGCCACGTTTTCATCCATTGTCCGCTCCCACCCTCAAAGCGCCACAGCGACGCCGAATGTCCTGAAGGCATATTCAGTGATCAGGGGCAGTTCGTGCAGTATGTTACCGTAAGATACGGGTGGGGGATCGGAGACCGAGACCAGCGTATGCCGCCGCTACCAGCGGGTCGTCTCGTTGACACCGGAAAGATGCTCACCCGATCAGGCAACTGGCGCTGACGTTTGATTGCCTCGAACGGTTTCGCAGCTTTCTTGCCTGCAACGAGGAGTGCTGCCCCCCGTAACATACCCGATGTTACGGGAAAGCCGCCCGTCATTCGCATAGATTTTCCTGGTGCCGAAAATGGTGGCGAAAAGTTCTGGCAGCTAGGGCAGGTGAACGAGTGAACAGCGCCGAGACAAACGAACTGCGAGATGGACGCGTTCCCTGTCGAGTGGAATGGCTTGTCGCATGCACGGTTATTGCCGCGCTCGCCGGGTGTGGCGGCCACGCCAAAAACGTTCTCGTCCCGGTTGCTGACAGCGCACCGAACGCCACCAGGGTCGACATGCTGGTTACAACAACCCGCAGCCGCTCAACGGTGAGAGGCGAAATGTTTACCGGCGAACGCGCCAAGGTTCCGTCTTTCGCGGAGATCACCGTCTCCATACCGCCAGGCAATGCCAGAAAGATTGGCGAGGTTGCATGGCCGAAGAGGTTACCCTCCAATCCAGCGACCGATTTCGCCACATTGAAGGCAAATGAGATCAGTCGCGACGATGCCAGAAAATGGTTGACCGCTTCAGTGCGCAAGAGCCGTGACGGAAGTGTGCTGGTGTTTATCCACGGCTTCAACAATCGTTTTGAAGACTCGGTCTATCGCTTCGCCCAAATTGTCCAGGATTCCGGAATTGCCAGCGCTCCGGTTCTTGTTACCTGGCCGTCGCGCGCAAGCCTACTCGCTTATGGTTACGACAGGGAGAGCACCAACTACACGCGCAATGCCCTGGAGATGCTGTTTCAGTATCTGGCCAAAGATGTACGGGTGAAGGAGGTTTCCATCCTCGCCCACTCCATGGGCAACTGGTTGGCCCTTGAGGCGCTTCGTCAGATGGCCATCCGTAATAACGGCCTTCCAGCCAAGTTCGAGAATGTGATGCTGGCATCGCCTGATGTCGATGTCGACGTCTTTCGACAGCAGATTTCCGATATGGGCAAACAGCATCCCAAGTTCACATTGTTTGTCTCCCGGGACGACCGGGCACTGGCCGTGTCCCGCAGGGTGTGGGGCGACGTCGCAAGGCTTGGTTCCATCGACCCCGAGCAGTCTCCTTACAAGAAGGAACTGGCTGAGAGCCAGATATCCGTTGTTGATCTGACCGCGATCAAATCCGGCGACAGGCTCAATCACGGCAAGTTTGCGGAATCTCCCGAGATTGTTCGTCTTATCGGTGCGCGGATTTCCCAAGGACAGACTTTGACGGACAGCAAGATTGGCGTTGGGGACACAATCCTCGCGGCAACCACAAGCACGGCAGTTGCGGTGGGCAGCACCGCCGGGCTGATCCTTGCCGCTCCGGTTGCCGTCGTCGATGCCAACACAAGAGACAACTACGCCGGAGGCGTTCAGTCCCTCATTGGCCCGCCTGGAACGACAGCGCATTCATCAAACTTGCAACGCACCGAACAACACGACTGAGGCCGATTGAGGTCGCGTGTCCTCTAGAGGCACGCCGAACGATAACAATAGGACAGAAAATGGCATGGCGCCTGAATTTCCTGCTGATCAAACTGTTTCTCACCGCGGCTGCCCTGGCGGTTACGACACTGGCTTGGATGTCAGCGGCAGCAGCACAAGCGCCTGCTCCTCTGGCGGAGCAACCCGCCAGTGTCCAGCGTTTTATCGGCCTGATGTCAGATCCTGACGTTCAGAAATGGCTGCAGGGCGTCGCTCGCGAAACAGAGACTGCTACGGTCCCAGCGACTGCCAGCCAGGACTCGGCGTCGTCGTTTGCCGGATCAACGATGCGTTTTCGCGCCCACGCCGCTTCGATGGTTGCAGCTGCGCATTCTTTTCCCTCCGAGGCGATCCGGGGCGCGGCTTTGCTTGAGCAAGACGTCAAAGCAATTGGCGGAACCCGGCCCATCGTCTTGCTGGCCGCTTTCGTTGCCGCAGGATTGGGGGCGCAATGGTTGTTCTGGCGGTTCAGCGCTGGTTGGCGGTCATGGATGGCCGGAGCATCAGTCACATCCGTTTGGCACAGGGTCGTTGTCATAACTGCCCGGCTTCTCTGGGCGGTTTGTTATGTCCTGTCGTTTGGTCTTGGCAGCATAGGGTTCTTCCTGCTTTTTGACTGGCCGCCGATCATCAGGGAAATCGTCGTCGGCTTTCTGTTCGCTGTTGTCATCTACCGCCTCGCTTGCGCTTTGCTGGATGTATTTTTGGCGCCGCGTTCAAACGAACAAGACCGTTTCCGCGTGGTCCCGATCACTAACGAGGCGGCAGGCCACTGGGCAAAACGACTCAGCTATCTCATTGGCTGGTACGCCTTTGGCTGGGTGACAATCCGGCTTCTTGGTACGCTCGGCCTATCGATCCCATCGCGTCAGCTCGCTGCCTACTTTCTGGGGTTCATACTGTTGGGCATTGCCATTGAGGCGATATGGCGACGCCCGCCCGGTTCATCCACTCAACAGACGAGCCGGATCAGCCTGCATGGTCGGAACTGGCTTTGGACTGCCTATTTAACAGGGATATGGCTGCTGTGGGTGGCTGGCGCTGTCGAGCTCTTTTGGGTCATGGTGGTTTGCGCCGCATTGCCAGGGGCGATCGTTCTTACAAAGGCGTCCATCAATAACATTCTGCGCCGTTCAGAAACTGATGAAGATGGGCGCAGCCGCGTCACGGTGCTCTCGGTCATCGTCGAGCGCGGGATACGCGCAACCCTGATCGTTGCAGCGATCGTTTTCCTTGCAAATATCCTGGATGTCCGGCTGACGCAGATGACAATGCAGGATTCGCCCGCGCTCCGTCTTGTACGTGGAGTGTTGAGCGCCGGCATTATTCTTCTTGTCGTCGACTTGGCATGGAATATCGTGAAGGTTTTGATCGACCGGAAGATGGGAGACACCGATGCAGCGCTCGAGATAGGAAGTGAACGCGAACGACGCCGCACCCGCCTGAGAACTCTGTTGCCCATCCTTCGCAACTTCCTGATGATTTTATTCGCCGCGATTGCAATCATGATGGCTTTGTCGTCACTCGGCATTGAGATCGGACCGCTGATCGCTGGCGCCGGCGTCGTGGGCGTCGCCATCGGTTTCGGCGCGCAGACCGTCGTAAAGGATATCATCAGCGGCATGTTCTATCTCCTCGATGATGCCTTCCGGATTGGCGAGTACATTCAAAGCGGCAGCTACAAAGGCACTGTAGAGGCGTTCAGTCTCCGCTCCGTAAAGCTAAGGCACCATAGGGGGCCTATATTCATCGTCCCGTTTAGCGAACTGGGCGCCATCCAAAACATGAGCCGCGACTGGTCAGTGGTCAAATTCCTGCTGTCCGTGTCCTACGAATCCGACGTCGCCCAAGTCAAAGCAATTACCAAGTCCGTAGGCAAAGCTCTGCGAGAAGATCCCGAGTTCCAGCCGTTCATCATTGAGAACCTCAAGATGAAAGGCGTCGAAGAGATCAGCGATTATGGAATCAAGTTGAGCTTTGGAATGACGCTAAAGCCCACCCAGCTGCAGTCGGCAATCCGTCGCAGAGCTTATGCGATGCTTCGCGAAGCATTCAACGCACAAGGCATCAAGATCGCCGTTCCGACCGTGCAAGTCGCTGGCGGTAAAGAGGACGGGCTCGCAGCCGTAGCTCAGCAGGCCCTTGCGAAACAAACTGTGGTGGCTGCGCCCGGGCCGACTTGAACGGGAACTTCGCCCAGTTGCATCGAGACCAAGGATCATGGGGAGGACATGAAATGAAAATCTCAAAAACAATGTCAATCTGTCCGGTCTGCCTGCCTGCCAGCTCGCCGAGTTTCTTGGATGTTTGCCCGCCCTGATAAATTCACGGCGAGCAATGCACACGTCTTACGACCGCTTGAAGTGATGGAGCGGCAGCGAAAAACAACCACCAACCAAGGGGATATTCCATGGACTTCAACACTATCGACGCCACGCTCGTCGGAAAGCTTCTACTTTTGCTGTTGATCGGTATGGGGCCGAAAATCGCCCTCGTTCCGTTTTTGGAGAAAACCCATAGTTTCGATGCGGCGACCAAGGTGCGCATCGGTCGCCAAATGGTGCTGACAGCACTTGTCACAGCGTTGATCCTGTTTGCGACTGGAGCACTTTTGATGCGGCTTCTCCACATTACGGGCGGCGCTGTCGCGGTGGCCGGCGGCATCATTCTCGCACTCATAGCGATCAAGATGGCGTCCGGACCAACGGACAAGCCACATGACGAGCTTACCGCTCCGATCGATCCCGACAAGCTCGCGGTGTTTCCGCTCGCCGTTCCCTATCTGCTTAACCCCGTTGGCATCACCGTCATCATTCTCGCATCTGGAGAAGTCGTTTCGGTCGCCAGCGCGGTGGTCGTTGTCGTTCTTATCATTGTCGTGGCAGCTTTCGACTATCTCGTCTTCACCAATACCGACAAGCTTTCCAAACGGATGAAACCGGCCAGTATGGTCGTTTCAGAGGTCGTATTCGGTATTCTCCTGACCGCGGTTGCAATTCAGCTGATCGTCAGCGGACTCGGACGTTTGGGTATCATTACGGCGCCAGCAGCTCATTGAAAAAGGTGCGAGGTCCTGCACAGACCAACGGGAATGCGAATGGATGATTGATCGGACGAGAAATGCTTTCGCTTACGGAGCACTCATTGTGCTTCAATCCCTGGCCGTCGCATTCCTGCTTCGGACTATCTTTCCGATATTCTATTACGTGGTCACACATCTTGGCGAACGCCAGGAACTGCCCGTCTCTACGTTGCTGTTAATCCTCGCGGCTTCTCTTGTTTTGCAGGCAAGTTATTGGACGCGGCTTCGGTGGGTCGAAGTCCCCTCGCCTTTCCGCTCCACATTGCTGTCTCACGTGCTTTCCTTCGCTGCGCGCCTCGCATTCCTGTTCGGTGGCGTGCTGTTTTCGACGATCTTCTTTCGGCACTTGCCGGAAACCGAAGCGCTGCCGCCGCTTGGACAGGCAGTACTGCACGGTGCATTGATCCTGTTGGTGTTGTTCGGGTTCTTTTGCTACTCGGTCGAACTCGAAAGGCTTGCAAAAGCGATCGAGGATCCGACTTGAGGCGATAGGCGGCTTTGCACGTTCACTCGTGAAATCCATGCTTGGCGAGAGAACCTACCTTTCTGGCGACAAGATCGAGGCCGCGTAGATTTCATCGAGCTGCGACAAGCAGCAGCAGGCTTTCCGCCAAGCGCCGAATTCGTCCGCTGCGCAGTAGGCAACGAGAGGTCGAGGCCTTTCGGCTGGTTCTCACTAAAGGCACGCGCGAGCGGTATTTTACGATTTGCGGCGAGACTGTAGGCGTCCCGGATCTCTGACACACGCGCATCATTGGTAATCGAGTTGGTGCCCTTCGACCGGAAAACTGGGCATTGTCTTGGAAGGTACAATGGACGACCTGGATATCAGAGTGTTGATCCCAACCATCCGCTCATCGGAATGGAGTGCAGTGCCGCAGGCCGTCCGAATGAAAAGCATGCAACCCACCCGCAATCCAGAGCTGTCGTGTGTTGCTGTACGCGCAAAGGAATTTGATATCAGAGGTTTACACCAGCGCCTGAACATATCAAATTCGATCCAAGCCTCGCGCTAACGGGGCGGCTATCATTGAGCAACGCAAACGGTCAACAGTCTACAAACAGGGCACATTCTGCTCCAAGCGATATGGTAGGCCGGAAGCACGGCTTAACCGACACGTATCTCGGGAATTGCCTATGCCTGAAATGTCTTCACTTCCCGACAACTATACCGCTCTGGTCATAGGCTCGAGCGGTGGGATAGGATCGGCCATACGACAGACACTCAGTGCGGATCCGCGCTGCAATGAGCTCATCTGTATGTCACGCAGTGAAGACGGGCTGGATGTTACCGAAGAAGCATCGGTCGTTTCTTGCGTGCAAAAGATCGCCAGCAAAAAAATCCATTTGTTGATATGTGCGACGGGCGCTTTGACGATCAATAGTGTTGGCCCCGAAAAAACAATCAGGCAGCTCGATCCCGAGGCGATGACAGCGCAGTTTCGGTTAAATGCCATCGGGCCTGCACTTGTAATGAAGCACTTTCTTCCGCTCGTTGATCGTAAAAAGCGTGGAATCTGCGCCTTCCTATCGGCAAGGGTTGGCTCGATCGGAGATAATCGCCTTGGAGGGTGGATTTCCTATCGCTCATCGAAAGCCGCTCTGAATCAAATCATCCGTACTGCGTCAATCGAGTTCAAGCGCACGCATCCTGACGCGGTGCTAATAGGTGTCCATCCTGGGACAGTCGAAACCAGCCTGTCGGAGCCGTTCTCGCGCGGGCGTGAGAGAATGCGACCAGATGATGCGGCAATGAGGATTCTGGAGGCGCTGAACGCAGTTGCCAGTACGCAAACGGGAAGTTTTATCGCATACGATGGCTCATCCATCGAGTGGTAGTGCAGGCATTCGACAGCGAATAAAGTCCGCTTAAATATCTCCGAGATGGATATGGAAATGCGATCACTTCAGGTGCCTGGAATCAACAAGAAATGGCGGTGAGCTGGAATTTAGCGGCAGGGACGTTTTTATCAGTCCGTATCGAGCATTTGCTGTCTCACGGTCGGGTAGCGCTCTCTCACTTCGATCATTCGATGTCCAATCACAAACTTGCCGGGATGGGGGAGAACGCACCGAATTTGAGGCAAGCCGAGAGAGAACATGATCGCTTCGCGAGCGGTAAGTTTCTAGACCGCAGAACAATCATACGCGCGCGTCACCGCGATAGACATTTGGCGTAGCGCCAGTCAACCTGCCAAATACCTTTCGGAAGGCAGCTGGATCAGTATAACCAACCGCCCAGGCAATGCTCTCGACAGAACCATTCGTCGTCTCAAGCAATTGCCGCGCCTTCATGATGCGCACATTTTGCAGATATTCGGTCAGTTTGAGCCGTGTCGCACGCAAAAATCGGCGCTGGAGTGTCCTTTCGGACAGATGCACGCTGTCTGCCAGCTCACCGATCGATTTTTGCAGCTCAGGCGTCGCATGAAACTGGTGCTGGACCTGCAGGACCTCCTTATCGCCATGATCGAAGCGGGGAAGAAAAGCCTTGTACTGGCCCTGACTGCGACGCGGCGGGTCAACGACAAGAAAGCGTGCCGTCTCAAGCATCACCGCCTGCCCGAGCAGCTTCTCGACGAGGAGCAGACCAAGATCAGCCCAGGCCAGAATTCCGCCAGCGGTGATGACATCGCCATCATCGATGATCATGTTATCGGGTGAGACCTCAATCTTGGGAAACTGTTCAGCAAGCCTGTCTGCAAAAGCCCAGTGGGTCGTGGCGCGTCGGCCGTCGATGAGCCCGGTCTCAGCAAGGACAAACGCCCCGGCACAAATCGAACAGACGGTAACGCCGCGCGCATGCTGGGACGCGAGCCATTGCGAAGCCGGGCTCATGCTTTGCATCTTCTCAGGCATGATGATGCTAGGCGGCGCGATGACGTAGCTCAACGCGTGTGGGATGTCAGGGCTTGAATCCCATATGCAGGATACGTCACCACCCTCCATCTTCCAGTGACTTACCCGAATGTTGCGATAAGTTGTCGGCACCTGCAGATTTGTCGACCAGTCGTTGGCGACGCGAAACAGATCGGTCAGTCCGTAGACGGCAGCCAGCTGACAATCCGGGTAAACCAGTAAGCCCACCTCTATAAAATCAGGTGTTTTGGTATTTGCCACTTTTGCCTCGGATAAAGTCATTTCCGCCACGTGTTTTCGATAGAAGATCGCGATACCTTCTCTTTGTCAAATACGGAATTCGCAGACAAAGCGCGACAGGAGAAATGCCATGACATCTGATACAAACCGGTTTTTCGTGTCGAGACGCAGCGTACTGATCGGAAGCATCGCCCTTGCCAGCGTGAGCGTTCCGGCGACCGGCTTCTCGCAAAACTCTTCCACCAACAGTTTATCACAAGGAGATATCGACATGGGCTTTGTAACAACCAAGGACGGCACCGAAATTTTTTACAAGGACTGGGGTCCAAAGGACGCGCAGCCAATCGTTTTCCATCATGGCTGGCCGCTGTCGTCGGATGACTGGGACGCCCAGATGCTGTTCTTCCTGTCGAAGGGCTACCGCGTTGTTGCTCATGACCGTCGTGGTCATGGTCGCTCGGCACAGGTGGCGGACGGTCACGACATGGACCATTATGCAGCCGACGCATTTGCTGTCGTCGAAGCCCTCGATCTGAAGGACGCCGTTCATATCGGCCATTCAACCGGTGGCGGTGAAGTTGCCCGCTATGTTGCAAAACATGGTCAGCCCGCCGGTCGTGTTGCCAAGGCTGTTCTGGTTTCTGCGGTGCCACCACTGATGTTGAAAACCGACGCCAACCCTGAGGGTCTGCCGATCGAAGTGTTTGATGGCTTCCGTTCCGCCCTGGCTGCCAACCGCGCCCAGTTCTTCCGTGATGTACCGTCTGGTCCTTTTTACGGTTTCAACCGTGATGGTGCGACGGTCCAGGAAGGCGTTATCCAGAACTGGTGGCGTCAGGGCATGATGGGTGGCGCAAAGGCCCATTATGATGGCATCAAGGCTTTCTCTGAAACCGACCAGACAGAAGACTTGAAGGCGATCACCGTTCCAACGCTTGTTCTGCACGGCGAAGACGACCAGATCGTACCGATCGCAGATTCTGCCCACAAGGCGATCAAACTTCTCAAAAACGGCACGCTCAAGACCTACCCCGGTTTCTCTCACGGTATGTTGACGGTTAATGCCGATGTTCTCAATGCCGACCTGTTGGCCTTCATTAAGAGCTGATCTTGGGGAAATTTTGCAGCAACCGTTGCTGCGATCGCCAAGCCACGGAAGCGAGAGAGGAGCGTTGACGCCCCTCTTTCGCAACCGTCTCTCAATTGATTATGCCGCCCGACGCCTCCGCCGCTCTATCGTGTGCTTTCTTGACCCATTCGAGGTTGAATCGCGAGAACGCGCAACGCGTTGAGGATAACAGCCACATCGATCAATTCCTGAGTAACAGCGCCCTGTACCGGCGTTAAGTATCCAAAGGCTGCCGCGATCATTCCGATAGTCGACATTCCGATACCGGCCACGACACTTTCGAGCGCTATACGCCGCGCGCGTTGCGCAATTTCGATACCCGGAAGCAGGCGGTCAAGATGATCGACGAGAAGAACAATATCCGCAGCCTCGGCTGATGCAGCGGCTCCACGAGCCCCCATGGCAACGCCAATATCCGCAACAGCAAGTGCCGGTGCATCGTTAACACCGTCTCCTACCATCATCACCAGCCCGTTCTTGCGTTCAGCAGTCACAAGAAGGACTTTCTCGTCTGGCGTTAGATCTGATTTGACCGCGTCAAGCCCCAGGTTTTTTGTAACATCTTCCGCGACTGCCTTTCTATCGCCAGTGGCTAGCAGGATACGGCGTATACCGAGTTGACGCAGGTTTGCTATAAGCTCTGCGACACCTGTCCGAAGAGCATCGGCCATGGTGATGTAGCCAGCAATTTTATTATCGACTGCAAGCGCGACAATTACCGCACCAACATTCAAGATCGGGCTGGGAATAGGCGCTGCGCCGATTTGCTGATTGACGAATGAAACTCCTCCCACA
This sequence comes from Agrobacterium sp. AGB01, assembly GCF_014851585.1. Lineage (GTDB taxonomy): Bacteria > Pseudomonadota > Alphaproteobacteria > Rhizobiales > Rhizobiaceae > Agrobacterium. The sequence continues at coordinate 170,004 of NZ_JACVAB010000005.1, read as the reverse complement.
CTGACCAGGTGACCTGAAACGGTTCCGCAAACTCCCTCTCCAGGACGCTCCGTAACGTGATCTGGCGCTGGCAACATAACACCCTTGCGGTGCGCCGCGGTGACAATCGCCACGGCCATCGGATGCTTTGACGCCTGTTCAAGAGCCGCAGCGAAATATAAAACTTCATCCTCCGACATACCGTTGCATGGTTCAATCAACACGATCTGTGGACGTCCATCTGTCAGTGTACCGGTTTTGTCGAGAACCACTGTCGTGATCCGTGCCAGGACTTCCAATGGCTTTGCGCCCTTGATGAGAACACCAAAATGCGCCGCCCGCGAAAGCCCAGCCACGAGAGCGACAGGTACGGCAAGGATTAACGGGCAAGGCGTTGCCACGACCAACACCGCCACTGCCCGGACAGGATCACGCGTGAGCCACCATGCAGCTGTTGCGAGTGCAATTGTCACCGCGAGGAAAAGCATTGAATATTGGTCCGCAAGCCGCGCCATCGGTGCCTTGGATGCTTGCGCTGCTTCAACCAGCCGGACGATCCCGGCGTAAGTGCTGTCAACCGCCCGACGCCGAACACGCAGGTCAAAAGGCTCACCCGCATTCGTACAGCCGCTCATCAACTCGTCACCATGCACAAGTCGCACGGGCATTGATTCACCCGTGATGGCAGACTTATCGACGATCGCCTGCGCGCCCTCAATATATCCGTCTGTCGGCACGATAGCGCCCTGATGAATGAAAAGGAGATCGCCTGGTTCAATCGTGTCGAGCGCGACAACCTCAAGAGTGCCATTTGCATGGCGCGTGGCGGTTCTGGGAACCCGGGCCAGTAGTGTGCTCATTTCGCGCCTGGCACGGCCTTCTGCGAAGTTCTCAAGAAAAGTACCGCCGGCATACATTACGGCGACCACCGATGCGGCCAGCGTTTCGCCGAATAACAGCGCTGCCGACATCGAAAGCGCCGCGACAATGTCCAGCCCGACTTCACCTCGCCAGAGACTTCGAAGGATTTCGACGACAAGAGCAATCAAGACCGGAATAACCCCGACCCGCCAAGCAAGGACGGCCATATCGGGCTTGTCGTCTGCGAAAAAAACCAGCCCACTTACGAGACCGAGTATCGCAATCAAGAACAGCACAGTTTTGAGGCGGTCATAGGTAAAAGAGAACATGAGTTCCTTTCATCGCCCCTTCGAGCGTGTGGATAGTGGTCCTGCCGTCTTTCTATTTGGTTCAACTGCTGGCTTGTTTGTCGTGCTGTCACGAATTGCCAATTCGAAGCTTTTTTCGTGCAGTCGGTATGCAGCTCTAACAGCCATGAACATACCAGAGATGCGCGTCCGCGGCACCAGCGGGAATGGTGCAATTCTAAGGTTACTCTCGCCGGGAGGCTGGCATCCGGCATCTCAGCTTATGAGGTCATCAAGTCTCGCTCAAAGCTGACTGAGCTGTCATTAGCGATTTCTGGATTAGCGAGCACTCGCCTTGAAGAAGCGGAATACACGTACACTTATCTTACGGCATAAGTCGAAGAGCCGAACGGACAAAGTCATTTTCTAGAGTTGTTTCGCCTGGTGTCCAAACATGCGTGCGTATTTTTCCCTCTGCCAGGAAACCTGCTCGAGAGGTACCAACTACTCTGGTATATCTGAACCGCCGCGTGGAACTTTGCCAGGCAGCGTGAAAGGTCAGGAAGCGTGCGCTGGGCGAGAATACATCCTTAGATAGAGGTGCGGAAATGGTCGCAAAACTAAAAGTTGACAATCAGATTAAGATCCACTATCTATCCATTATCGATATTTTCTTGCTGAGCTTTGGTTACCGCGCGATTAGCACCGCGCTTTCAACGAACCCTCCCTTTAAAACAATCGTTATCATCATCCGCAGCGCAGTCGCGCTGAGGTCATCTATATTGCTATGAAAGGGTTCATTATGATCACTGGCACAGTTAAATGGTTTAATTCCACCAAGGGCTTCGGCTTCATCCAGCCTGACAACGGCAGCGCTGACGCGTTCGTTCACATCTCTGCCGTCGAGCGCGCCGGAATGCGCGAAATCGTCGAAGGCCAGAAGCTCAGCTACGATCTGGAGCGCGACAACAAGTCCGGCAAAATGTCGGCTTGCAATCTTCAGGCTGCTTAAATCGGTATCTGCTTTCCTTTGACCACGGATGTACTGGCACTGTTGAAAGCACAATACCTACTGAGGTCAGGCAAGTTGCCTGGCCTTTTTTTTGCCTGATGACACCGCAACTGCGCGGGTGGCCCAGGTGGCCAGTGGCCGCAATAACAGGAGTTCTCGATGACGAACCAAGCCAACGAACTTCAGGCAATCAACACGGCGTGGCAGATTGCCGTGCAGGAAATTCTGCGGATGGTCGTTCGAGACCTGTACAAATCAGGGGATGAGGCGTCCTTCCAAGCGCATATCAAGAGAGTTGAAGAGGCCGCCGTCGACAGCATCTACACCGGACTGATGCTTCGCGGGACTGATGAATGGACGGAAGTGCTTGTCAAGGAAAAGGCCAGTAACTTCGTCACGACGCTTTTGACGTCCTTCACTTATGACAAGGTTTAATCATCGCAAGCGGTTCGCCTGGTTCCATGGAGAGCCATGACCGTGACGACGCGCTTAAAAAACAAGTTTGTCGCTAACAGTTTTTCCACCCGCCAGTCTGTTTCAAAACTCACTTAACGGACGGTCATTCTCCAACAACGGCAACCCCTAGGCGAGAAGATACCGTTAGCCTGTTGGTATGACCAACCGTTTCACATTCAGGCTGTTAGCCGACTTTCCTTTACCCGGAGCGTCACGACAACTCCCCCTTCAACCCAGTTAAAGTCAATTGACCCTCCCAGCTGCCCTGAGACGGTTCGATGCAGCAATTTGCTGCCGTAGCCTTCGGCAGTCTTCGCCGCACCAACACCATCACAGCCGTGCTCGCTCCAAACGATCTCGATGTCGTCTTTGGCTGATGCCCCGGAAATGTCGAGGGACCCCGTTTCGTTTGAAAGGGCACCATACTTCAGCGAGTTCGTTGCCAGTTCGTGAATGATGAGCGCAAGACTTGTCGCGGCCCTCTCCCCAAGCCCCATGCGTGGAACTGCAACGCGGATACGCCCAGCGAAAGCACCATGGTCGTCGTATGGCGCCAACAGCACACTAAACAGATCACCCAGCAAAGCCGCGCGCCCCTGACCATCCGGAAGCGGGCGGACAAGCTCATGGGCCCGTCCGAGTGCGGTAAGGCGCTGCGTCAACTGCTTTGCCATCTCCTCCTTCGTTTCAGTTGAACGCGACGTGATGCTCGTGAGGCCGGAAGCCAAAGCGAGCAGGTTCTTAACGCGGTGGCTCATCTCACCGGCGAGCAGCTCATGGCTTTCCTCCGCCTGCTTGCGCCCCGTTACGTCAAGAAAAATTCCAGTCGTTTTTTTTGTTGCCGTATCGCCGTCGTTCCCCTGGCCACGCGCGGAGATCCATCGGACATCAGAGGCGGTCGTGAGGATGCGGAAATCGATTTCAAAGGGCCCATCAATCGCACGAGTGGCAACAAACGCCGCCCTGACGCGGTCTCTGTCCGCAGGATGGACCTTCGCTGAAAGATGCTCGAAGCTGAGATCCGTTTCTTCTGGTATGTCCCAAAGTTCGTATGCCTTGGTGTCCATGACGAACGTATCGTCGTCCAGCATCCAGGTCCAAAGCGCGACCCCCGCCGATTTAATAGCCCGGCTAAGCTCGTCTGCACTCCATTCAGGCTGCGACCTTGATGCGCTCATCGTAAATCTCTTTTGACAGATGCCACTCACTATTTTCAGGACTAGCGGGCCGGACTAAGGTTATCAATGGCCTATGCAGGCTTTGTGATACCAAGACCAAAGGCTTACACATTGAGAAGCGGCGCAGGATGCCTCTGTCAACGACGACAAATGGTGCGATTGAAGCGATATAGGCGCGCGCCGATCCCGCTGTGCTTTGGTAACATGATCTCCGCGCACGCAAATGCAAAGTCACATCGATGCCGGCGGCGTGCGATAAGGTAGCGCCTCGCGGTTGCGCTGTGCAGATAGCAGGCGCTTTAATTCTGTCGGGAGTTTGAGCACGTACACATCGCGACCCAATTGGTCGGAGCGGCCATGGACGCCAGTGGCGTTCTTGGCGAAAGGCAGGTGAACCGTCCGCTGGGCTTGCCTCCATCCCTAAATCACGCCAAAGGGCTCCCCGTCTGAGTGCCTTATACCACCGATACCCAACAGGCGCTTTGACCTGAACGGGATCCTGAAATCTTGTTTGCAATTTGATGTCTTTGCAGCTTGGGAAGTGACGATCTCCTCAGAGATGAAATGAGGACGCGAATGAAACAAAAACAAATTTTTAAACCCCTGTCTCCCTTTTTCGCCCCGCAGCGATGGCCGCGCTCTATCCGAAGCGCCAACCGGGCGTTCCCCTCACAGGAGCCTTGGATCAGTCAGAGGACAAATCCGTCCACCAGAGTTCGTAGCGGTAAAACAGCACGGTTTTTGTCTTAGCTTAAGTTACATAATCTCCTATTCTTCAATCCGGCTTGCCACTCCAGCCTTGATTCTCTTGAGACCTGTATCTAAGTATTTTAGGAAGTGCGGAGGAAACATGGACGAGATTTTAAGTCAGAGCGCTAGAACAGGCGTGCAGGGATTGGATGATGTTCTTTCCGGTGGCTTAACTCGCAGGCACGTATTCCTCTTAGAGGGATCTCCAGGGACAGGCAAAACGACAATCGCCCTGCAGTTCCTCATCGAAGGCGCAAAACTCGGCGAGCGCTGTCTGTACATCAGCCTATCGGAGACGAACGAAGAGCTGCGTGATTGTGCAAAATCACATGGTATGGAAATCGGTAGCGAGATCGAAATCTTTGAACTCGTACCGCCAGAAAGCCTTCTCGACGCCGACCAGCAGCAAAGTCTGCTCTATTCCTCGGATCTCGAGCTCGGTGAAACCACAAGAATGATTTTCGAGGCGTTTGATCGCATCAAGCCTCAGCGCGTCGTAATAGACAGTCTTTCCGAAATCCGCTTGCTTGCACAAAGTTCGCTGCGCTACCGCCGACAGATTCTTGCTTTGAAACACTTCTTTTCACGTTCGGATGCCACCGTCCTGTTGCTCGACGACATGACGTCGGAAAATTTCGACAAGACTGTGCACAGCGTTGTCCATGGCGTGATCTATCTCGAACAACTGGCTCCAGATTACGGTTCCGAACGTCGTCGCCTGAGGGTCATAAAATATCGCGGACAGTCGTTCCGTGGTGGCTATCATGATTTCGTCATCAAGACCGGCGGCGTTTCGGTGTTTCCGCGGCTTCGTGCAATTGAGCACAAGACCGGTTTCGAGCGAACCACCTTATCCAGCGGTCTCCCCGAGTTCGACGATCTCCTTGGCGGAGGCATCGAGCGCGGATCCAGTACACTGCTTATCGGGCCGGCAGGCACCGGCAAAAGCTTGTTTGCCCTGCAGTTCGTGAACGCCGCAATCCAGCGTGGGGAAAAAGCCGCGATCTTTATCTTTGACGAGGAGCTTGGCCTGCTTTATGCCCGTACCAAGTCCATGGGCATCGACCTGGAAACACTCCACGCACAAGGCCATATCCACATAGAGCAACTGGATGCCGCCGAACTGTCACCGGGTGAATTTGCGCAGCGTGTTCGTGACCGGGTCTCGACCTATGAAGCCAAGACGGTCGTAATCGACAGCATTAATGGCTATCAGGCTGCGATGCCGGAAGAGAATGCTCTCATCCTGCACATGCATGAACTTTTGCAATACCTCAACAGGCAGGGTGCAAATACCTTTTTGACCGTTGCGCAGCATGGTCTGGTCGGCGACATGAAATCGCCTGTTGACGTTACCTATCTTGCAGACAGCGTTATTCTTCTGAGGTATTTCGAGGCACTGGGAAAAGTTCGGCGGGCAGTATCGGTGATCAAGAAACGCACCGGGCCACACGAAGATACTATTCGTGAATTTAAAATATCCGGTAGCGGACTAACGCTCGGCGAGCCGCTTTCGGCCTTTCAGGGAATTCTCCGTGGCGTCCCTAACTTTGTGGGGGATCAAAACCCTCTTCTTCCAATGACCGGTGAGGGTAGCAACAATTCCTAACAGCGACACAAGCGCCCTGGTTTACGCTCCTATCGGCCGTGACGCGGAGATTGCAGTTTCGCTCCTGAAAGAAGCTGGGGTGGCCGCCACCGCAGTGAGTGATATTGCGTCGTTTGTGGCGAAGTTGAGTGACGACATCGCCTTCGCAGTTGTGACAGAGGAGGCTTTTCGGTCTGCCGATCTGAGAGGTTTTTCTGCCTGGATCGAGGCGCAGCCCAGTTGGTCTGACCTTCCGTTCGTCATCCTCACAAACCGTGGTGGTGGACCTGAACGAAATCCGGCTGCGGCAAGATTATCTGAAGTTCTGGGCAACGTGAGCTTCATTGAACGGCCATTTCACCCAACCACCTTCATAAGCGTTGCGCTGTCCGCTATGCGCGGTCGGCGCCGACAATTCGATGCCCGAGCTAGAATAGAGGCTCTTGATGAAGGCGAGAGACGTCTTCAAACGGCCCTCAGTGCCGGCAGACTGGGGGCCTGGGAATTCGATCTTGCAACCGGTGAACTGATCACTTCGACGACCTTTCGATCAATATTTGGTCGCAGTGCCACCGAGGAGTTCTCCTACACGGATCTGTTAGCCACTATCCATCCGGAGGATGTCGACCGGATGCAGTTGGCCGTTCGAACGACCATTGAAACCGGCGCCGACTACGCCATAGAATACCGCACGATCTGGAGTGATGGCTCTGTCCATTGGGCCGAGATCCGCGCCCAGCTCTACAGAGACCGCGAAGGTAAGGCCATAAAGCTCGTCGGCGTCTCGGCCGACATAACCGCAAGACTGAAAGCGGAAGAGCACCAGCGACAACTGAACGAGGTTCTTGAAGAGCGCGTTGCAGAACGGACCCGTAAACTGGAAGAGACCCACGCCAGAATGATGGCAGAGGTGAACCAGCGGGAGAGCGCCGAGCAACAACTTCGCCAGGCTCAGAAGATGGAGGCGATCGGCCAACTTACTGGCGGCGTGGCGCACGATTTCAACAACCTGCTGATGGCCGTACTCGGCAATCTTGAACTCCTGCGAAAGTACGTTGGCGATGATGCAAGAGCGGTCCGCCTGATTGAGGGTGCTCAACAGGGTGCAAAACGCGGCGCTTCGCTTACCCAGCGGCTACTGGCTTTCTCGCGTCGGCAGGATCTGCGCATTGACCCGGTCGACATGCTCGCGCTGGTCACCGGAATGGAAGACCTGCTGAAACGATCCGTCGGCTCGACAATAGTGATCAAAACTGATGTGCCGGATCATCTTCCTCTGGTCTCGGCAGATGCCAACCAGGTTGAACTGGCGCTCCTCAATCTCGTTGTTAACGCCCGCGACGCCATGCCCGATGGAGGCGAGATCCGCATTGGCCTGAACGGTGCTCACCAGGCCATCCCGTCCGGCGAGCTTGCGGCAGGCGATTACGTCGTCCTTTCGGTGGTTGACCAAGGTTACGGTATGGATCGTGACACACTGCAGAAAGCTGTTGAGCCTTTTTTCTCGACCAAGGAATTGGGAAAGGGCACCGGTCTTGGCCTTTCGATGATCCACGGCCTGGCGTCCCAGCTGAAAGGTGACCTCAAGCTGACAAGCGAACTGGGCAAAGGTACTAGAGCAGAATTGTGGGTTCCCGTTGCCACATCCGACATCACCACAAAATCCGCAGCCGTTGAGGCAACCGTCGACCCAACCGTCAGCTCTTCAGGACCGAAACGGATATTGCTGGTTGACGATGACGTTCTCATAGCGATGAGCTCAGCTGATATGCTGATGGACCTCGGTCACGACGTCGTGGAAGCGCACTCAGGGAAAGAGGCATTGGAACATCTTGGGGATGGCAGCGGTTTTGACCTCCTCATCACGGACTATTCCATGCCTGGCATGACCGGCGCAGATTTGACTGTTGCAGTCCGCCATGTTGTCCCGAAGCTTCCGATCCTAATCGCCTCCGGTTATGCAGAACTGCCGCCCGGAGTGGATCTTGACGTTGCAAGGCTTGGCAAGCCGTATACGCAAGAACAGTTGGCGCGGGAACTCGACCGGCTGTTTGCCGATAGGATTTAGGGAAAAGGCTGCCAATCTAAGTTCGTTTTGAGGCTTCTGGCGCCGTCTTTCGCCATGCTGAAGAATGCGGGCCAAAGGTATTATTGGGCCGGACTAGGTCAGCGGGATATAAAACAGATAACACACACTCTGCTTAGCCTCATACATTCGATACGAACTCTCCCGGCGTCAAAGCCGTTGTCCTGCTTAGCCAATTTCTCCGAATGCCCCTATGACAACCCGTGGTCGGTAACTCTGAGCAGCGTTGCTTTTGGCGCAGGCTTCTCAAAACAATGTCGCTACATCCTCAGGAACGGATTAGTATGAAGGGTCCTACCCGAGTTGTTTTTACGCCTAGTGCTGCGCGAAGAAAGGACAGGGCAGACTCGGTGTCGGTGACATTAATCGTACCACTGACCCGGCGATTAGCGACTGTATCGCCCGCAATGACAATCCTGCCGGAGAAATGACGACCGATTTCCTCGACGACCTTGAACAGCGGCGCATTATCGACGGCGATCTGGCCACGCCGCCAGGATAGTGCAACATTGCTATCAACACGCTGAACAACGGAGCTACCGCTCCGGCGGTCCACAAGCGCTTGTTCACCTTCGTGAATCTGCAGGGAGCCGGAATTACCTATTTCCGGTTCAATCATCACAGCATTTTCTGTGACGCTCACCTGCAGGTCGGTGTCGCTGTAACGTACGTCAAAGGCGGTGCCTAGAGCTGTCACCCGGGCTGGGCCTGCATCGACGCTGAACGGGCGTTCCGGTGCATGGGCAACCTCGAAATAGGCCTGGCCGCGCAGGAGCCGCACGACACGTCGCTCTGGAGTAAAATCGACTGCGATGGCTGATGAGGAGTTAAGTTGAACCGTCGATCCATCCTGTAATGTGACGACTGGCATTTCATCGACGCCTGCAACGACATCCGCCTGCATTCTGATGGGGCCATCAAGCGAGAGGAATGTGGCGCCAGCAATGGCGAGAAAAAACAGCGCTATGACGACAGGTTTGACAGGACTGCGGGGTTTTATACGAATGTTGGAAAGCGCGGTATCAGACTGAATGGCAGTTTGGGCATCACCCAGAAGCTGTTCGGCCGCATTGTATGTTCGACAGTTTTGCGGATCGGCGTTTAGCCATGCCTGAAAACGCGACTTTTCTTCCGCTGGTTGGCGGGGGTCGCTGTTACGCAAAATCCAGTCCGCAGCCTCCCGGTTGCGTTTTCGTTGGGCATCTTTCGCCCGGTTGCCTGGCATATCCCTCTCCAGCCTGTGTCCTCTATCGTATAGACGCTTGGCTATACCGAATTGGGACTACGGCTCATTTAGAACATTTCGGGGATCAGGTGAAGCGGGCTAGACTTGCAAGAGGCGATCAAGGCAGTGCGCAAAGGCACGTCGCAAATGTCGGTCCACCATGTTCCGTGAAATGTTGAGCTTCACGGAGATCTGGTCCGGTGTCAGATGATGAAGCCGGTGCAGGATAAAGACAACGCGACGGCGTTCCGGCAACTGGGCGATAGCCTCACGCAATATGGCAACGCGTGCCTCGATCTGCAGAAGGTGATCAGGAGCTGGCGTCGCGCTGGCGACCGCCAGAGCCTCCTGTTCGGAGCCGGAAAACAACCGTGCCTCGATGTTTTCACGACGAAGTCTGTCAAAACCGAGATTGATAGCCGCTCGGCAAAGGAACGCCTTCACAGACCGCTTGTTGCGAAGGACCTCCGGCTTAGTAGATAGCTTGATGTAAAGATCGTGAACAACGTCCTGAGCCGTCGAGCGCGGATGCCCGCGGCGCAGCACGGCACCAGTGATATCGGCATAGTGCTCTTCGATTGCTCTGTTCAGCAAATCACTGCCATCAAGACTGTCCCAAGACATCCGTGAAGTGGAAGAGCTCGACATAATACTCGTTTCCCAAAGCAACAATATCGTCAGGACGGCATCATGTCCTATGGTTCTGAACGCTACAGGTTCAGAAAAAATCGTGCAAGGACAACAAGTTAAAACAATCCATCAGTACGAATTTCTACGCGCTTTAAATCATGACATTAAAATTCATCTTTATGCCTGATTTTGTTGGTCGATTTTCATTTGACCTGTTCCGATCAGACAGCGCTGACCATGCCCAGACATCTGAAAAAATTGCAGCGGTGTGATATTTCCATCACCGCAACATAGACGGTTCGCCTTAGAGCGGTATGCACAGCGGTGTTCCGGCAACCGGATCGCGCATGATCATAGTGTCTACGTTGAACACCTCAGTGATTGTCTTGGCAGAAATAACCTCTCCCGGATTTCCGGACGCTATGATACGCCCAGCCTTGAGGACGACGATGTTGTGGGCATAGCGGGCGGCCTGGTTGATGTCATGCAAAACCGCAACAATGGTCTTGCCCTGGCGTTCAACAAGCATCGTCACGAGTTTCATCAATTCGATCTGATGTTCAAGGTCGAGATAGGTTGTCGGTTCATCGAGTAGAAGGACTTCACTTTGCTGGGCGAGTGTCATGGCAATCCATGCGCGTTGTCTTTGTCCGCCCGACAGGCTGTCCAAGGAACGATCGGCAAGGTCGGTTATACCGGTAAGTGTCAGCGCCTCTTCGCAGGCAGACTGATCTTCGCTGGACCACCGCGCAAATAAAGACCGGTGGGGATAGCGTCCTTGCTGGACAAGATCAGTGACAGTAAGCCCCTCCGGTGCGACCGGTCCTTGCAAAAGAACACCGATGCGCCGTGCTGTCTCCCTCGTAGAGAGCTGAGAGATGTTGTGACCGTCCAGGAGCAAAGTGCCAGTTGTCGCAGGCATAAGGCGCGCGAACGTACGCAGAATAGTGGATTTGCCACTCCCGTTCGGCCCTATCAAAGCAGTGAAACGGCGCGGCGGCACGGCGAGATCAAAATTCTCGACAACGTAGCGTTTTCCATAGGCAATATGGACATCAAATCCAGCCAGCTTGGCAGGCGGCGTTTTCTCATCCACGGTCATGGCGGCGTCCCCAGATCAAGTATGCAAAAAATGGTGCTCCGATGAGGCCTGTGACAATGCCCGCAGGCAGTTGTGCTGGTGCTATGATCACACGGCCCACCAGATCTGCCGATGTTACAAGGCAAGCTCCGACGAGGGCTGCCACAGGTATAATTCTGTAGTGTGCTGGACCGACCAGGCGGGTGGCAATGTGGGGTCCTATCAGACCGACGAACCCGATCAGTCCAGACACTGCAACCGCTGCGCCACAAATCATTACGCAGATAAAGATCAAAAGACCGCGCATTTTATCAACCGGCTGGCCCAGGCTTCGTGCGGCGTTGTCACCAAAGCGGATGAGATCCAGTTCGGACGATAGAAGAAACGTCAGTATGATCGGCACGACGAGCCAGATCGATAACAGCCGAACCTTCAGCATATTGGCGTCATAGACACTTCCAGAAAGCCAGATCATCGCGCGCTGTACATCACCAATCTCACCAAAGGCAGACAGGAAAGTAGTGACCGCACTGGCAAGCGCACCCAATCCCACGCCAATCAGGATGATCCTTAGGGATGATGTTCCACCACGCCATGAGAAGAGAAAAACAGTCCCTGCCATAATGGTTGCGCCACAAAATCCCGCGACCTGTAATAGAAATACAGGCGGGTCCTGCATCAGAACAATAACCGCCATCGCCGCAGCAGCGGCGCCGCCATTAATTCCAAGGACTCCAGGTTCCGCTAGAGGATTACGCAGGACGGCAATCGTGATCGTGCCTGCTGTTGCAAGCGCCGTTCCAACAAGGATGCCAAGAAGAACACGCGGCAGTCGCAGTTCAAGAACAATCATCACGTCTTGTCGGCTGGCATCGATACTGCCGGATAGCACGTCAAAAACTGCACGCCATGAGATGGAGATGTCGCCGAAGGTAAGGCTTGCGGCAATGAGGAGTGTCAGCAGCAACGTAAATACGGAAATGACCCGGATCACGTTTCCGCCCTCACCCTTGTCCGTGCAAGCCACAGAAAGAACGGTGCGCCGACCAGCGCAATCGTCACTCCAACCGGAAAACTCTGGCTCGCGAACAAGGTGCGTCCCATCATGTCGGCTATCACCAGGAGGAAGGCGCCACCCATGGCGCAGAATGGCAAAATCCAGCGGTAGTCAACGCCGACCATGAAGCGAACAATGTGCGGCACAATAAGGCCGACAAAGCCAATCGGGCCAGCGAGCGCCACGGCTCCTCCTGCAAGGAGCATGACGATGACGACAGACACACCACGCCACAACGCGGTGTTTTGCCCAATCGCGCGGGAAGCGTCCGGGCCGAGACTAAGAGCTGTCAAATGCCTGCCGATGAACAAGGACGCAGCGAGCGCAACTGTTACATAGGGGGCGACATCCAGTATCTCAGCTAATGTCCGACCGGCGACCGATCCAGCCGTCCATAGGCGTACGGCATCAAGTGTGCTCTGATCGAATATCAGAACCGCCCCGGTCAGTGACGTAAGGAAAGCGGTAACGACAGCACCAGCGAGAATAAGGCCAAGGGAATGATGAACGATGCCGCCCAGGGAACCGAGTGCGTAAACGACAACGGCGGCAGCTCCTGCTCCACCGAAAGCAAACCATATGTAACTTGAACCGCTACCTGACCCGGTTAGTGTCATCATGGTTACGACGGCAAATGCAGCGCCGGCGTTGATTCCAAGCAGACCGGGTGAGGCAAGTGGATTATTGGTCACTGCCTGCATGATGGCGCCTGACACTGCGAGGGCGCTTCCAGCGATGATTGCGGTCAGTACACGTGGAAGCCTGATGGCGATGATCAGGATGTGATCACGCGACCCGTCGAAATGCACGAGTGCAGCAATCACAGTTTTCGCGGGCATCCACGTTGTGCCGACACTGATGGCCAGAAGACAGCCTAGCGCCAGCAGGAACAGCAGCACAAACAAAGCCAACATCCTCCGCCCAACTAACGTGCGGGCTCCCGTCCTCATTGGCTGTCCAGAATATGACGTTCAATGTCATCAAGAATGCGATGTGCCGACGCAAGACCGTGAAAGCTTTGCCATGGCCCACGATCGACCCGATAAGCCCGACCGCTCTGCACAGCAGGCAATAGCTGCCAAAGTGGATTTTGCACGACATCCTTTTCCAGTTTGTCGTCTTCATCGTTCTCAAAGCCGCTGGCCGAAACATAGAGCAGAATATCGCCGTCCAGACTGGCCAGTTCCTCCCAATCCGGACGCTTCACGATAGTGCCGTCTGTCACTGTTTCGTATAACGTGCGTTTCACTCCGGCTTCGTGAAGCACGGCAAAAGGCGCATAGGCTTCTGGACCATCAACGAAAACCACGAAGCGGCCGGGTGCGAAACGCACAGTCGATACTGTCAGATCAGTCTTCGCCATTCGCTCTCGAATGCTGGAGACGCGCCTCTCATATGCTAGTAGCGCCTGGTCTGCCGTTCCCTCACGCCCCGCGACCTCAGACAAGCGCTGCAGATATTGTTTCCAGTCCATGTGCTTGAAAAGCACCGTAGGGGCGATTTTCGCTGCAGTATCGTAAATCTGTCCATGGGCTTCGGCAGAGCCGATAATCAAATCGGGTTTCAGCGCTGCAACCCTCTCGAGACTTGGCTCTCTGGGATTGCCCAAGTCGACCAAATTACGGTCTTTTACACTCTTCATCACCCCATCGTCCTGGATCGCCATATAAGGCGTCGCAACGACGGGAGCACCAAGTTCAAGGAGCATGCCTAGAGTGATAAGCGGATCAAGTGTCACAATCCTCTGCGCATTTTTAGGGATGCAGAGAGGACCATTGTAAACATCCTCACTGATCTCTTTGCCTTCGCATGCGGCATGCGAAAAAGAGGTGTTCATCAGAAAAATAATGAGGGCAAAACAGAAGCGCATTACAGACGTCATTTCATTCTTAGGGCTGAAATGGCTGTGGGGTATGACACCCCACAACAGCGGTTATCAGAACTTGACGCGGACATTCAGTCCGAATGAGCGACCCTTGCCCGCCTGGCCGAACGGCAGGGAATAGTCAGGATCCACGATCGTGAAATACTTCTCATCCGTGAGGTTCTCCACGAAGGCGATAACCTCCCAATTGTCCTTCTTGAAGCCAGTTTGCGTATTTAGGATGAAGCGCGGATCTATCTTGTACATGCCATTCGTGCCGAAGCGCGAATTGTAGCTCGTCGTGTACTTGGCATCGGCTCCGACAAAGACGCCGTTTTCGAACTCATACCGTCCACCCAAAGCCACACTCCATTCTGGAGCTTCCGGGAACGACTTACCGTCTTGTGGCAGCGTAAGTGCTGCGTGGTTGAAATCGATGAACTTAGTGTTCAGGTAGCCGATAGACATGAATGCGGTAAATTCATCTGTGACCTCAAGAGTTGGCTCGATCTCGAAACCCCAGGCCCGCGACGTTGCAGCGTTCGAAGTGATGCGATAGCCCGGGATGGATGGATCAGGGCGTATTTCAACCTGCTGATCGTCGTACTTCGTGTAAAAAAGATTGGCGTTCAGCGTCAGTCGGTCCTCAAGAAGCGTTCCCTTGTAAGAGAGTTCAACGTTCTGAGAGTATTCCGGATCGTATGTTCCCAGTTCGCCGGTCACCCGGTCGAAATAGGAGCCACCTGAACGAAAGCCCTGCGTGTAAGTAAGGCCGACCATCTGGTTGTCACCGAACTCCTTGGAAAGGCCGACCTTCGGCACAAAATTCAGCTCGGCAAGGGACGATGGATCGCCTGTCAGCACCGCTGAGGGATCGATAAGGCCGAAATAGTTGCGCTGGTGATCCCTATCTTTCAGATAGTCCAGGCGCCCGCCCAGTGTTGCAAACCAGGTCGGTGCAAATTCGTAGGTCGCTTCACCGAAGACCGCGAAGTTGGATGTTCTGCGGTTCTGTGTATCGCTCTGCTGATACAGGTCGAATGCGACAATATCCGTTGCGCCGTCCCACACTTCGTGGCTACCGTAGACGCCGGCAACCCATTTCCAGCTATCGGCTTCGTAGTTTAACCGGAACTCTTGCGTGAAAATTGAATTATCGTCTTCGCCGGTGATTCCATTGATCACACCCTCAGTGCCGTAATCGATCGAGCGCCGGTTGTTGATGCCGTACTGGTAACCCGTCTGGGATGTGAGACGCAGCGCATCTGAGAAATCATGTGTGACCTCGAGGCCTAGGTTGTGCGTCTCGGTCCAGCGATACTCCGTATACGTCACCGGGGAATTGTTGAAGTCGCCGCGGCCCGTATAGAGGCCCACAAGGGCGTCGTTCGGCCGATCTTTTGAGTAAGAATAGGTCAACAGTGCGCGGGTGTCCGGCATTTCTGATGGTGTGATCAGCACCTTAGCCCGCAATACACCGCTAATATCGGTCGTCAGTTCGTCGTAATTGCCGAAAATCCTGAAATCCGAATAATCGGGCTGGGCATATGAACGCTCGAAGGCACCCGAGATGCGCAAAGCGATCTGGTCATCGATAACAGGAGTATTAACCATGAAGGCAGTGCCTGCGAGATGATCGCTACCTATCGTGCCGGAAAGCTCAACTTCTTTGTCGAACGTCGGATCTTTGGACTTGATGTAAATCGCCCCGGTCATGGCTGCACGGCCGGAAAGCGTTGACTGTGGGCCACGATAGACCTCAACCTGCTCGACATCCCAGAGGTTACGCGCACCGAAGCGGGCATTGTATCGCGTCTGGAGGATGCCATCGACATAGACCGATCCAGCCGGTCCACCGGACGGGACAAGACCTTCAGAACTCATGCCGCGGATGACGAAACCGGCGTTGACCGTGGCGCTGTCCAGCACGTTTGCCATGCGACGGTAGGTGTCCTGGGTGGTGCGTATTTGGCTGTCTACCAGGTTTTCAGCGTTCACGACGCCGACGCTGCTTGTCGTACCTTGAAGCGTCGTTGCGTTGCGTGATCCGTAAATTTTTATGGCATCAAGCACGGTACTTCCGTCCGCGGCAGGAGCTGTTGTGAGGTTGGATCCAGAAGAAAGTGTGACCCGGTTGGTTCCCGCAAATCTGGCACCAATACCTGTCCCGACCAGCACGGAATCCAGTGCTTGTTGAGCAGTCAGATTGCCACTGGCGCCTGAGGTCGTTTTGCCTTGGGCGATGGAAGCATCGAAGAGAATCTGTAACCCGGTTTGTGCAGCAAGGCTGTTGAGTGCTGGCGTCAACGGACCTGCCGGAACCGAAATTGGTTGCTGCGTTTGCTGCGCGACTGCCTTTTTGGCCATTTCCGGGACGACAGGGCTTAACACAACAAGTGCTGTACCAGCCAAAAGGATTTTACCCAGGCTTGCCCAAACCCGGCTTCCGGAAAAAACATCGTTATACATCGAGACCCCCAAATCGTAATGCGCTTAACGCGCCTTTACCCAACACGTAGTTGCCGTACCAAACCGGAAAAATCGCGATTTCCGGCATGGCTTTGGACGCGGTTACACAATCCGCTCATGGGGTAGACGACTGGGTTTGGGCTCTTGGGACTATCGGCGAAAAAAAATCTGCTGATCGATCTGGGCACGCACCCACCTTGGGCGTTTCGAACGCTCAGATCACATCAAATGACAACGAGAACCATGGTACGTGAAGCCATATGACAATCCCAGTTTGGTTCACTCAAGCATGAACTCCAATGCCCTGGTCATGAATGTCAGCATTTCCAAGGCCGGAAAATCTCCGCACGGGGAGTTTAATCATATGGCGTATCCCATACCGCGGGATATTGCCGCAGCGCTCTCTTGAACGATCGGCGCAAGCTCGATTAGCCTGGCTCTGGATATATTGGGTGGAGTGCTCGCCACACTCAAACCAGCGATGATCTTTCCTTGCGCGTCGCGAATGGGCGCAGCCACACAACCTATCCCTGTTTCGTTTTCTTCGATCTCCAAAGTGTAACCTGATAGGCAAAAATCACGCATTGAAGCCAAATAGTCGCTCCAGGTCAGGAAACCCGGTGGGGGACGATCATCTCCGAAGACCTCTGCCTGCGCCAGAGAATAGAGCCTTGCCCATTCGCTTTCGCCAAGATCGAGCATCTGGGCCTTTCCGGTACCGGTAACAGCTATCGGTTTGCGAAGCCCCACCCGCGAGCGCATTTCCAGCCCACGTCGGCCAGGTATCTTGTCGACATATATAACGTGGTCCCCATCGCGTACGCTCAGGTGGATCGTATCGCTGGTCTCATCGGATAGTTTTTCCAAAATAGGCCGCGCGACGAAAGTCAGTGGCATTTGCGTCAGTGCCGTGGCTCCCAGTTCAATCAAACGGGTGCCAAGCAGATATCCTCGTCCCTCGACGTGGCGAATAAAGCCCTCCCGCTGGAGGAATGCGACCAGTCGATGGGTTGTGCTGCGCGTTGTACCGGTTTCCTTGCCAATTGATGCCAGGTCGCTCTTTCCGGCCGCGACAGCATTCAGCGTAGCAAATGCCCGAGATAAAGATTGAGTGCCCTGACCTGCCTGATCGTTCATTTAATATCCATACTATGAAATAGGTTCTCTCATGTTGGGATATAACACGATTTTATTTCCTGCAACAACATGATAATCGCATTATATCCCATATTATGGGATTGCATCTTACATATTGAACATAAATGAAAATGATGCTAGGAGCTTGCCCACTGCCCGAACTGCACTTGCACGGCAGCCCCATTGGACGCTCAAAAGGGAGGAGCGCCTGCACCATGGACTATCAATTTGACTTCAGCTTTCTCGCTGAATACTGGCCCGAACTTCTTCGCGGCCTCTGGCTGACAATAAAGATGTCGGTGATCACGATCGCGCTCGGTTTCGCAGTCGGCACCCTCTTTGCTGTTGGGCGGAGCTCTCAAAGCAGTTGGCTTCGCCGCCTCTGTGCGATCTATGTGGAAGTGATCCGCAACACGCCACTTCTCATCCAGATGTTCCTGATCTACTTCGGGCTGGCATCACTCGGCTTGAAGCTCGGCGCTGATTTTTGCGCGATCCTCGCAATCGTCATCAACATAAGTGCCTACACTTGCGAGATCATGCGGGCAGGCATCGAATCGATCCGCAAGGGTCAGCTTGAAGCTGCGAACTGTCTTGGCTTGTCGAGGCTGCAGACTCTGGCAATGATCGTTCTGCCGCCAGCAACCGAGCGCGTTTATCCCGCACTGACCAGTCAGTTCATCCTTATCATGTTGACGACAAGCGTCGTTTCGCAGATTTCCGCAGAAGAACTGACCTCAATCGCAACACGGATAGACTCCATCACCTTCCGCTCCTTCGAGATCTATCTGGTGGTGGCAATTCTCTACATTCTCCTGGCCGCAACCGTGCGCATCTTTTTCTGGCTGCTCGGCCGGTTGGCCTTCCCTCGCTTGCGCCGACTTGGCACCCCGCTCTGAGGCCCCGCCATGCTTACAAGTTTTCAAATTCAAGCGCTGCTGGTCGGCGCAACCTGGACCTTGGGCCTGTCTCTGGTCGCCTTTGCGGCAGGCGGTATTCTGGGGCTGCTGATCGCCGTTTCACGCGTGTCCCAAAACCGCATGCTGCGTTACCTGTCATTCCTTTACGTGCAAATCGTCCAAGGTACGCCACTGCTGATCCAAATGCTGCTGGCTTATTTCGGCCTGTCGCTCCTGGGAATTGACATCGCGCCTTTCGCGGCGGCTTCGCTGGCAATTGCAGTCTACGCCAGTGCCTATTTCGGGGAGATCTGGCGCGGTGGCATCTTGTCAGTCCCCAAGACCCAGTGGGAAGCTGCCGAATGTCTGGCGCTCAGTTCCCTTCAGCGGTTCTGGCTCGTCATCGTACCCCAGGCGCTTCGCCTCTCAACGCCCCCCACAGTAGGCTTCATGGTGCAGATCGTGAAGAACACGTCGCTTGCTTCGGTGATCGGTGTCGCCGACCTGACCTATACGAGCAAGCTAATCAACAACTCGACGTTCCAGCCCTTTCAGGTCTTCGTGCTCGTCGCCGCCCTTTATTTCCTGATGTGCTTCCCGCTCGCATGGTGGAGCCGCAAGCTGGAGGATCGCCTCAATGTCTCCAATCGTTAAACTCACGAACGTTTCCAAATCCTTTGGAGCCCTGCAGGTGCTCAAAGGCATCTCATTCGAGGTCGCCCAGGGATCGGTGGTCGCACTTATCGGACGAAGCGGTTCGGGGAAAAGCACTGCCCTGCGCTGCATAAACGGGCTCGAAACCATCAATGGCGGCGAGATCGAAATCTGTTCGCACACACTCGGCACCAAGCTCGACAGCAAGTTACTGCATAAACTGCATCTCGACGTTGGCATCGTCTTTCAGAGCTACAACCTTTTCCCGCACCTGACGGTCGGTCAGAACATCATGCTGGCGCCTCGCTGGGTGAAAAAGGCGTCGCGGTCCCACGCGAAAGAAACGGCCAGGGAAGTGCTCGACCGCGTGGGCCTCCTTGAGAAATTCGACAATTACCCTGAGCAGCTCTCCGGGGGCCAGCAACAGCGCGTGGCGATCGCCCGCTCGCTTGCCATGCGTCCAAAGGTCATGCTGTTCGATGAAGTCACCTCAGCGCTTGATCCGGAACTGACCGGCGAAGTCCTGCGCGTCATGGAAAACCTTGCCCGTGAAGGCATGACCATGGTGCTCGTCACTCACGAGATGGCTTTCGCCCGCGGCGTCGCCAACAACGTGATTTTCATGCACGAGGGCAAAATTCACGAAAGCGGACCAGGCTCAATGCTGTCTGCACCCCAGACGCGTGAGCTCGCCCAATTCGTCGGCAACGGCCTGTGAAGGGGCACCGCAACACTTTCCAAAAACTCAACGGAGGAAATGAGTATGAAACTGACAGCATGTCTTACCACCTTTCTAGCGACGATTGCCTTGGGAACCGGCGCATACGCCGTAAAGGCCGACGACCTTGCCAAGATCAAAGAGAACAAGTCGATCACCATTGGGATTGACCTGGGCCAGGCCCCGTTTGGCATGGTCGATGGACAGATGAAGCAGGTAGGCTCGGACGTTGCGGCCGCCGAACTCCTGGCCAAGGATCTCGGGGTTGAACTTAAGGTCGTTTCCGTTTCACCCGCAAACCGCATCCCCTACCTGATGACGAACAAGGTCAATGCGGTCATCGCCAGCTTTTCGATCACAGACGAGCGCAAAAAGACGGTCGACTTCTCCGCTCCTTACGCCGTCATTCAGGCTGCTGTGTCCACGACGGGTGGTCTGAAAGTCACCTCATTGAAGGATATTGAAGGCAAGGAAGTCGCTGTAACCCGTGGCTCGACCAACGACCAGATCATCACCAAGGCAGTCACCGACGAAGGTCTGAAGGACGTGACCATTGTCCGCTATGACGATAATGCCACGGCAACCAACGCCGTCGTTTCCGGCCAGCAGTCGGTTTACGTGGTCGCACCGTCCCTGCTGGCGCCGGTCAACGCCGCCAACCCGTCGAAGCAGGTCGAACCTCAGCTCACACTTAAAACCTTCCCGCTCGGCATCGGCCTCCGCAAGAACCAGGATGCCTTCAAAGCCTATCTTGACAAGTGGGTGGCTGACAATCTGGCGAACGGCAAGCTGCGTGAGATCTACAAGACCTACCACAATGTCGACCTGCCAGAAGACATGACCAACATCAACTGACTATGAAGCCTGCCGGTCTCCTGGCGGAGGCCGGCCCCCATTTCGCAAAGGCACTGGAAATCGAGATGTCTGCACCAACAATCATCCGCCTCCGACCTGAAGACGACGTCGTCATCGCCGCCAAGGCGGTCTGCGCCGACACAGCGTTGCCGGAACACGGAATCACTGTCCTTACCGATGTGCCCGCAGGTCACAAGATCGCGGTGCGCGATATTAAAGCGGGCTCTCCGGTCCGGAAATACAATCAGATCATCGGCGCTGCCAGTGCGGATATACCCGCTGGCGCCCATATTCATGTCCATAATCTTGAAATGATGGAGGTCGAACACGACTTTGCGATCGGCCAGGATTTCCATCCCGTGAAACACGAAACAAAACCTGTGACCTTCATGGGTATCAAGCGCCCGGACGGACGCGTAGCCACGCGCAACTATATTGGCATTTTGACCAGCGTGAACTGTTCAGCACGCGTGGCGCGTGTCATCGCCGATCACTTCCGTCGCGATATCAATCCGTCGGCGTTGGCAGATTTTCCAAATGTTGATGGCGTCGTGGCTCTCACGCACGGCATCGGTTGCGGCGTCGATGTCGCAAGCGAAGGCATGGCGATGGTGCGCCGGACGATTTCCGGTTACGCTGTCCATCCGAATTTCGGAGCGGTCGTGATCGTCGGGCTTGGCTGCGAGGCGAACCAGATATCCACAATCATGGACGAGCGGGAGCTTTCTGAAAAAGAAACCCTGCAGGCGTTCACCATTCAGGCGCTCGGCGGGACCGCCAAAACCATTCAGCATGGTATCGAGAAGATTCGCTCGATCCTTCCCACTGTCAACGAGGTTCAGCGTGAACCGCTGCCAGTTTCGCATCTTACTGTCGGTCTGCAGTGTGGCGGCTCTGACGGGTATTCGGGCATTACAGCAAATCCGGCGCTAGGTGCAGCCGTCGATATATTAGTCCGGAACGGCGGCACCGCCATCCTTTCCGAAACGCCGGAAGTCTATGGCGCAGAACACCTTTTGACGCGTCGCGCCTCCAGTCAGATCGTGGGCGAAAAACTTGTCCGCCGTCTGGAGTGGTGGAAGGAATATTGCGCCCGCAACGGCGCTGAAATGAACAACAATCCTTCCGCCGGCAACAAGGCGGGCGGCCTCACGACCATTCTGGAAAAATCACTGGGTGCCGTGGCCAAGGGCGGCACCACGCCGCTGAACGGTGTCTATGAATATGCCCAACCGATTACGACCAAAGGTCTCGTGTTCATGGATTCGCCCGGCTTTGATCCGATCTCTGCTACCGGACAGGTCGCTTCGGGGGCTAACCTGATCTGCTTTACCACTGGTCGCGGCTCTGCATTCGGTTGCATGCCCTCCCCGTCCCTCAAGCTTTCGACCAATACCGCCACGTGGAAACGACAAGAAGAGGATATGGACATCAACTGCGGCTCGATCATTGACGGCGACGCCACGATTGACGAGCTGGGTAAGACGATCTTCCAGATGATCATCGACTGCGCATCGGGAAAGCCGTCTAAAAGTGAAGCTTTCGGCTATGGCCAGGACGAATTTGTTCCATGGCAGATCGGCGTCGTTACCTGACCACCCGGCATCATGTCCCTACATAGAGCGGTAGGTCTTCGACCTTCCGCCACGTTCCGTGCGCCATTTGGGCAATGCGCTCGTGGAAGATTTTCCAAAGGTCGGCTGTTCCGTCATCTCCTCTACACCCATACAGGGCGGGTGTGCGCCCGGTAAGACCCCGGCCATGATGGCCGGGGGGTGGATAAAGCTTACTGGTTTAACCCTGTCGCCAAAGAAAACAGTCTAGCCTGACGCTGTGCAAAGGCGCGCGGGTCGGAGGGTTTGTCCCCGTCGAGAATGCGGGCCTGATCGAGCAGCAGCCACGCGGCATCCTCAAGAAATACCCGGTCTTCGACGCCGGCAATACGCTGAACCACTTCGTTTTGCGCATTGATTTCAAGGATCGGCTTTGACGCGGTTTGAAGTCGCCGTGCCCCTTGAAGGATTTTTTCAAGCTGCCTGTCTGGGCCATGCTCAGATGCCACGAGACACACGGCGCTTTCGGTCAAACGGCCGGATACCCGCACGTCGGCGAGCTCGTCAACAAGAACGCTGCGAGCGAGATCGATAAAGGCAGCAACATTCGCAGGCGCTTCGTGTTTTGGATCGCCGGTGCCATCCACGCCAGAAACTTCGTCTAGATCGGCCAGACCCTGGGTGACAGACTTGAGAGGTTTGCCCTCGAACTCGGATATGTTGCCTGGCCAGAAACTGTCAACCGGGTCCGACAGCAACAGCACTTCAATTCCTTTGGCACGAAAGCCCTCCAGATGTGGCGAAGACCTCAGTTGGTCGACACTGGACCCGTTGATATAATAGATTGATGACTGCCCTTCCTTCATGTCCGCTACGTAGTCACCGATTGTGCGTGTGGCGTCGTCGACGGCTGTTGTTTGGAATCGCGCCAGCTTGAGCAGTTGCTCACGACGTTCCCAGTCTTCGTAAATCCCCTCCTTTAAAATCGGTCCGAAGAGGTCCCAGAATTTTGCGAAGGTGTCGCTCTCGTTTTCAGCCAGTTTCTCCAAGGCGGCAATGACCCGGTTGGTAACCCCTTTGCGGATTGCCGACAGGACCGGACTTTCCTGGATTGTCTCGCGCGAAATATTGAGAGGCAGGTCAGACGTATCCACAATACCGCGCACGAACCTGAGGTATCTTGGCAGCACTTCGGCATCGTCCGTGATAAAGACGCGCTTCACGTAGAGTTTCATTCGCCCCTTACGCTCCGGGTCGAACAGGTCAAACGGCTGAGCTCCCGGGACGAACGCCAGAGTGGTATATTCGTGGCGGCCCTCGGCGTGGAAATGGACTGTTGTCAAAGGTGCATCATAGTCCCCGGAGATCCCACGATAGAAATCGTCATAATCCTGTTTGGCAATATCGCTCCTGGAACGGGTCCAGAGCGCCACACCATCTGAGACCTGCGTCGGTTCAGCACCATCCTTTTCAATCAGGCGGACGGGAATAGGTACATGGCCGGACTGGTCACGAATGATTTTCTCCACAAGCCACTTGCCTGTATACTTCTTCGCATCCTCCAGTAGGTGCAGGATGACTCGAGTGCCTCTCTCAGGCGCCTCATCAAGATCAACGGCAACCATGTCGTAACTGCCCTTGCCGTCGGACGACCACTTCCAGGCTGCGGCATCACCGGCGCGACGAGAAATGACATCGACCCTCTCGGCAACCATGAAGGAGGAATAAAAACCGACCCCAAACTGACCGATCAGTTGCGCCTTGTCCCCGGTTTTGGCGGCTTCGAGCTTTTCCATGAAGGCTTTGGTCCCCGAGCGGGCAATCGTACCGAGGGCATCGATCATTTCGTCGTGGCTCATGCCAATGCCGTTGTCCTCGACAATGACCGTGGAAGCTTTTTCATCGAGTTTAACGAGGATTTCTGGCTGCGTGCCCTCAGGATTGAGCTGCGGCTGCAATATTGATTCATAGCGTAGCTTTTCGCAGGCGTCTGCGGCATTCGAAATCAGTTCGCGCAAAAAGACATCCCTGTCCGAATAGACAGAATGGACCATCATATGAAGAAGGCGACTGACATCGGCTTCAAATGAATGTTTTTCGGGCAGAGCGTCCTGTCCAGTGGTCATTGGTAATCTCCATGTTGCAGAAAACGGCGATCAGATGGTTTTTTATGTTCTGAATTTCAAGCCATGAAATCTGTCTTTACCGAAGATATGAATTCACCTGAAACTTTGGCCGAACCGCACGAAATTCGACTGCTGGGAGCCTCCTGTTATCGTGCAAGACGACCTTGTTTCCAGATCGCAACACTACCGTCTATAGCGTGTCACGTTTTAAGTTGGACCATCTTATAGCGCTGAGCCGCACAAGTCCTGTCCGGCGATGGATCTGGAGTGTTAGGCGTCACTATGTAAGCCAGCGTACACTTGCGCCGGAATAACAAAGGACGAGGAACTTTCCTGGCGAGGCGGTGTTGGTAGCGGCAGCAGCAATGGAGGATAATATGCCTGCCCTTTCCTGGAATACCCCGGTCCAAGTCAACATGCCCCATAGCGGAAGGCAGACCGTCCACGGCCCCTTTGCGGCTTTAATTTTACTTTTGGACGAATGGCCTACTATCAGTGGTCCAGCCTACGCCATGGCGCGCAGCAGATGTCGCGCCGCCCTTGATGGAAGAGCGACACCGGAAGAAGCTCGCGAGCTCTTTTTGACAGCTGCCGAAGAAGCCGACGTTCTGCCAGGTTCGCATCGTTACGTCGCTTGAGCAGGAATACATCAGCGCCACAGGACTTGTTAGCACCGGCCGAGCCCGTCGCTGTCTTCACTTGCCAGTGACGTGTATTGCACCAGCATTACCGAAGCTCTGCTGTACTGCCGGAATCTGGCTCGCCGCGATGTCGGCCGAAACCTCTATCTCGCCCTCGTGCGGCGCGTCGAGCCGATTGACGTCGCCGCGTGAGGAACTTGTTCCATTTGTATTCTGATCGGATGCCGACTGGATAAATATATCTGGGCGCGAAATTCCCACCTGCTGTACCAGATGCTCGACCGCCAGATCTGCCGCCTCACGTGTTCTGAACCGTACCCGGATTGTAATGGTGCTTTCGTCTGTCACGATATTTCTCCTGTTTGGATAAAAAATCAATTTGACCAACACCCGGGACCATCATGTGGACACCGCGAGCGACTGCATGCAGCGGTGAGATGCGTGTGAGTGGTCCAAAGCCAATTTATTGCAACAGCGTAACTGGCGTCCGTCATCCATGTCGCAGTCGGCGCCTTCCCTCAGTCCAGACGCAGGGCTGATCGCACGGGTATTGTCGCAATTACCACACCATCTATGCGTATCACCTCGAACCTCGCGCCATCGACGATCTCACCTTTCAGGATTTTCTCGGCGAGCATTTCTCTGGCGGCCTGCATGGCCTCAGCTCGCGCCCGGTCATCACTGGCAAGTTCCACACCTTCCTCATCGAGGGATAGCCCGTCGCAATCTCTGACATGGAAGAAATACCTGGGCATTATCATGCTCGCTAATCATTCAGATTACTAAACCTGCTTGGCGCTAGTTGGTTCCGTGACGTCGCCTTTATGGCGATCCCGTTGCGCGGTCTGGGCGCAATCACATAGCCGACGATCGGCCGACTATGAACGAGGAGGCCAACA
Source organism: Agrobacterium sp. AGB01 (assembly GCF_014851585.1). Lineage (GTDB taxonomy): Bacteria > Pseudomonadota > Alphaproteobacteria > Rhizobiales > Rhizobiaceae > Agrobacterium. The sequence goes on along the minus strand of NZ_JACVAB010000005.1, from coordinate 143,999 downwards.
TTCCCCAGTGAGTGTCGCGGCCATGCGTGTACAAAACTCGGCGTTCCTCAAATTAAGCGGACAACGCCGTTCGCACGTTTAATGTTAAATCCACAACGCAAACACCGACCGATAGGAGAAAATTAGCAGATCGATTATCCGGTACTGATAAGTCGTCCCAGTTTCCATCCGTTTGCAACGCTGACGGCAAGTTGAGACCGCTCGCAGGTCAAAGCGTCAGAGTTAGCGCTTGTACGCATCGATGAGCCTGCCATCCAGGCCTTAACCAGAAATAAGCTTCGCGACTATCAAGGCGTTACGAGAACTGCCCAGACGTTCCGGACAGCGGGCAAAACGACTTTCACCGCGCTGAAGCGGTAATCCGTTTACGCCGAAGTTCCGGCCCGGGCCGGTATCGTACGGTGACGTACTTTTTTATTGTGTGTGAAACCGTTCGAGCAGATGCGGGTTAAGCGAGTGGTAAATTCATTCCCTCTCAGTAAGGCAACATGTCCCCCTGCTTCGGTCCCATCATTGGCAAAGACAATACTACATTTCAGCTATGGGCTCCATTTCATGACAGAATAGGTTTAAAGCTCGACAATCGCCACTTGTACGAAATGCGCCGTGCTGATGACGGCTGGTTTACAGCTGTCGTCGAAGGTACGGGGCCCGGCACCCTCTACCAGTTTATATTGCCCGACGGGATCGCTGTACCCGACCCCGCTTCACGCCACCAGCCGAACGACGTTCATGGACCAAGCGAAGTCGTTGATCTTAGCGCCTATGCATGGAAGCGACAGAAGTGGACCGGTCGTCGGTGGGAAGAGATGGTTCTCTATGAGCTTCATGTTGGGACCTACACAAAAGAAGGAACGTTCAAAGGGGTGATCGAACGGCTTGATCACCTCAAGCATATTGGCGTGACCGCTCTCCAGATCATGCCCATCGCTGATTTTCCTGGCGGTTACAACTGGGGATACGACGGCGTTTTACCCTACGCCCCCGACAGCAGTTACGGACGGCCGCAGGATCTCATGGCGCTGGTTGATGCCGCCCATGAGCGCGGCATCTGTGTTTTCCTCGATGTCGTTTACAATCACTTCGGATCTGACGGGAATTACATTCCACTTTATGCGCCGCTGTTCTCGAAGCGTCACGAAACGACGTGGGGAAATGGCCTCAATTACGACGGCGCCGGCAGTGGCATGGTCAGGAAGTTCATCGTTGAAAACGCGTTATACTGGATCAGAGAGTACAATGTCGACGGCCTGAGACTGGACGCGGTTCACGCGATAATCGACGACTCGCAAGAGCACCTTCTGGTGGAAATCGCAAGACGTGTTCGTGAAGCAGTGACCGATCGGCATGTGCATCTCATCGTTGAAAACGAAAACAACGACAGCGCGTTGCTGGAGCGCGACCATGACGGCCATGTTCTCCACTACACCGCTCAGTGGAACGACGACCTACACCATGCACTTCACGTCGCGGCCACTCATGAAACATTCGGATATTACGGGGACTACGCTGCTGGTCAAAATGGTCTTGGCCGAGCGCTCGCGGAAGGGTTTGTGTTCCAGGGAGAGATCATGCCCTATCGGGGCGAGGCGCGCGGCAAGACAACTGCCGACCTACCACCGAGCGCATTTGTCTCGTTCATCCAGAACCATGATCAGATCGGAAACCGCGCCTTTGGCGATCGGATGATCACCTACACCGATCCGCAGGCTCTCAAAGCCATCACGGCGATATATCTTCTTCTACCACAGATACCGATGTTATTCATGGGAGAAGAATGGGGAGCCTCCACCCCTTTTCCGTTCTTTTGCGATCTCAACGAAGACTTGAACGATATCGTTCGCGAGGGTCGTCGCAAGGAGCTTTCACGTCTTCCCGGCTTCGAGGGCGAGGACATCCCAGATCCGACAGCGTTGTCGACATTTCTCTCGGGAAAACTGGATTGGGCAGCCCTTGGATCTGACCCTGCTGTCCAGTGGCTTGCATTTTATCAGTCCTTGTTGATGACCCGGCGACAGTGGATCGTTCCTCTTCTCGATCAAGGCATCAAGGGAGTTGGAACAACGCATCAGGAGGGCACAACGGTGGTCGTTGAATGGAAGCTGCCGCGTGAAGCGAAGCTCCGTTTGATGGCAAACCTTTCACCAGCTCCCGGCGCGTTCGTCACAAGGAGCGATAAGGCAGAAACGATTTTTTCCCTCGGTGGCGTTGCAAATGAGCAGCTGCCGCCATGGGGTATTCTCTGGAGGATAGAGCATCCATGACAGCAACGGTTCCAACAGCAACCTATCGCCTCCAGTTTCGCAATGGCATGACCTTCGCGCGAGCAAGCTGCCTTGTTCCGTATTTAAAGCAACTGGGTATCAGCCATCTGTACGCTTCTCCCGTCTTCACGGCTGTACCGGGCTCCACCCACGGCTACGACATCATCGATCCGAACGAAATTGATCCGTCTCTGGGGGGACGCAAGGGATTTGACGGTCTGATCGACGTGCTCAGAAAGCACGATATCGGACTGATCCTGGACATCGTTCCCAATCACATGGCTGCGTCCATGGAAAACGAGTGGTGGCGTGACGTGGTCGAATTTGGTCGGGAAAGCACATATGCCCGATTTTTCGATGTTGACTGGTCCCGGCCGATCACGCTTCCGTTTCTGTCTGATACGTTTGAAAAAGTCCTCGAAAGTGGTGACCTTAATGTCAAACTGCATCCTGAGACGGCACAGCCCTCGATAGAATATCTCGGTACGTTTTACCCTCTCAATCCTTCATCCTATACAGGCGACGACATCGTTACCTCTCCCGACAAGAACCGGCTGCGTCAACTGCATGAGCAACAGCCGTATCGATTGACGTCATGGCGCGATGCGTCCAGCAACCTGTCATATCGGCGATTTTTTGAGGTAACCGGTTTGATCGGAATGCGGGTTGAGGACGAAGCTGTCTTTGCGACAACGCATCGGCTGATCCTGGAGCTTGTGGAAAATGGCGCCGTAGATGGCTTGCGCGTAGATCATGTCGATGGCCTATCGGATCCGTCGGGTTATCTTGAACGACTTCGGAAGAAAGCGGGGCCGGACTGCTACATCACTATCGAGAAAATTCTCGCAACCGGTGAGCAGATCCCGCAGACTTGGCCCGTATCCGGCACGACCGGCTACGAGTTCATCGAAGCCATTTCCAATGTCTTTGTGCCTCCTGATAAAGCTGACTTGATGTACTCATCCTATGATGAGGTTGCAGGACATGTATCGGATGCGACGAATGAGCTCGAACTGGCTCGATCACAAATGATTGACGTCAACTTCGAGGGCGAGACAGGCACTCTTTGCGATCTCGCTCAGAACATAAGTATCCGTCAGTCCCGCGGGTTTTCGTCGGACACCCTTAAGGATGCGATAAGGGCCGTTCTTCTCCACTTTCCGGTGTACCGGACATACGGCACCGATCAGGGCTTTGCGTATCAGGACCAGGAAATACTCGACCTCGTACTGGCCCGTGCCAGATCCATGCCAAACGCGCCGAAATCAGATGCTTTGACATTCATCGAGCAGATCCTTTTGACAAAGGTTGGCACGCCCCCTGACCCGGACGCGTCGGAATTCCGCAGACGCTTCCAGCAGTTGACCGGCCCCCTGATGGCCAAGGCGGTTGAAGACACATTGTTTTACCGGCGCAACGCCATTCTTGCCCTCAATGAGGTGGGCGGCGAGCCTCTAGCCAGACCCTATTCGCGACACCGCTTTCATGCCGACATGCAAAGGCGCCTTGTGCGGCAGCCGGATGGCCTTTCTGGTACATCAACCCATGACACGAAACGCGGCGAGGATGCCCGAGCCAGACTATATTCCCTTCTTGAGGCACCCGAGACCTGGAAAAGCGCCGTTCAAAGATGGCAGGTAATCAATCAGGACCACGTCCGGTTCCTGCCAGACGGGCCTGCCCCTGAACCGGCCGTAGAATGGATGTTGTATCAGGCACTCGTCGGCGTATGGCCTGCGGATTTGCAGCCAGAGGACAAAGTTGGGCTTCAGGGACTTCACGAGCGGTTTTCCGGTTATGTGGAAAAAGCCCTGAGAGAAGCAAAGCTGCGGACCAACTGGGGCCAAGTCAACAAGCCCTACGAGGACGCTGTCTTGTCCTATTCGAAAAATCTGCTGTCCGTCGATAACCAGTCTTTCCTGAGGGATTTCGTGGCAACAGTTACACCCTTTGTCCGGGCGGGTCTCGTCAATTCATTGACGCAGGTCGCGATCAAGCTGACCGCGCCTGGAATTCCCGACATCTATCAGGGATGCGAAAGTCTCGACTTCAGCCTGGTTGATCCGGATAACCGCCGTCAGCCCGACTTTGAAGCGCTCCAGCACGCGCTACTGCCCGGTCAGCGCATTGATTTCAGTGACGAGCAGAACTGGAACAGCGGCCTGGTCAAGCAGTTCGTAACCCGCACATTACTCACGCTAAGACAGCGGGCGCCCGGACTTTTCAGAGCCGGGCAATATATCCCGCTGCAGACAACCGGTGATAATCGTGACGAATATGTCGCCTTTGCTCGCGCTGACAACACCAACGTGATCATTATTGTAGCGCCCCGGCTGGTGCTTGAAAAAGTCGGCCGCGGACCGTTCGCGAACTCATTCTGTAAAAAAGGCACCTGCTCCGTCAGATTGCCGGGAGAACTGTCAAACAGGCATTATCGAAGTATCTGGAGCGGCAAACCGGTTGAAGTCGATGAACGTCTCGACATCGCGTGTATCGATGGCATGCCTTTGATTGCTCTTTGGGCGGGAAGCGAACTGCCTCAGCAGGCCTAAAGAGAGTGGCGAACGCGGGTGAAGCCTGCTTGAGCCGTTTCTCCATTCGGACTGACGGCCACCACCCCAGACGCCGCCCGCGTCAAATACCGCCTTATGGACCGCCTATCGAGTTCAGGCGGTCTGATCAGCAATTTCCTCGCACTCAGCGGCTTTGTTGAACTGTTTTGCGGATCGCAGGAGGCAGCGAATGAGCAGGCGGACTTTTTCAAAAAAAAGCAGACAACGCCTGATCGCGAGAGAGCCTTGCGAGCTCAATAGAAACAACCAGCAAGACTGATGTGGAAGTAGCAGGATCACCCGGTATCGGTCAGCTTTCACTGAAGGTTCCGCTTATCCCCCGGTCGTGCTCTCTCGCCATCGTCGCAGCCAGTATTGACCCCGCTTACCCCGGGAGATGCACCCTCTTGCAGAAACAGAGCCCGCGGCTCTCATCCTGTTCACACTTTGGTATCGCCTAGGACCGCGGTTGCTAGAGCTTTCCGGTGGACAGGTCGCGCCCGGAAATGTCGGCCGGAACTCTGACTTCCTGCACGTCATCCTTTAACGGCAACGATACATTGTCTGGCACAGACACGACCGGTTGGTCGCTCTCCTGGGAATGCGCGGAACCTCGAGACGTCTGCATTGTATGGTGTTCAGCTGTCTTTTTTGGCGTGTCCTGGTCGGATCCTTCCTCTATAGACTTTTCTGCCAGGAGCTCGCTCGGATAGACACCCCTGATCAAGCCGCCCTGCATGACGGCCCATCCGTTTTCGTGCGGGCTGATACAATAGCCGATATTGGTCATGACAACGCTCCTCCCTTTTAAGCATCCCTAACCTTGAATACTGGAAACGGTTCCATCGAACGGCCCTGTCGCGAGCGTCCGTTTAGGATGGCGGAGGGGATGAACCGTTAAACAGTGGTTCTGGACGCTACAAAAAGTGATGCAGTTGATTATCTCTGCGGAACACTCTGAGCTTGTCGCAGTTAGGACTTTTTTGGAGGAATGACGTGATGATGGTTATCGACACCACTTTTAAACCGGTCTGGCCGGTCCCAGTTCGTATTAAAACCGCAGCGGGTTCCAGCGCGCATGTGAGAGGACCGGAAGATGCGCTGCAGTGTATGGCCCACAGTTGGCCTACCAAACAGGGAACCGAGTTTGAGTCAGCGTGGCTGAGTTGCATGAGAATGTTGAAAAGACAGGCACGTTGCGATGACGCGCGCGAAGCATTTGTCACCGCCGCGCTCAAAGCAAACGTACTGGTGCTGTGATAGCCACGGACGTAACTGACGACAAACCGCGGCTGGCCGATGGTTGTCATTTATTTTGAGATTTAGCCTGGCCTTTTGATTGTCGGGGGCCAGTGGAGCACTCCATCATCGAACTAATCACGTCGATCCGCGACCTGCGCTGACAGATTGCAAGATATGGGATCATACATGTCTTGAGGAATGGCAGTGAGAGAGCGCGTTTCCATGATGGGTCGCAAACATTGGGTACACGACGCAACTGCCATTATGTAGGGCAAAACGAAAATTGCCGGACAGACAAGACGCGCAAGCGGTGGGAACAAGTGTCACCGATGTCCATGGCAGCTATCGCGGGACAAACGGGTCCCGGCCATCGACGTTCGTCTCGTCTCAATGGACTGCATTCCGGTCGTTAAAATCCGCATCCAGGCCATCAGTCGGCGAAATGCTGGACTTCTCATGCGCATAATAAGATAGGTTTTGAAAATGGGGCAGGCCCGGCCGCTTACCAGCCGGGCACCGGTCTGTTGACCCGGCCTTAAATTTCAGCCCGCACGACCGGCTGGACTGCCTCCGTGCTAACCAGCGAGGCTTTTAGCTTTCGGCCACTCGTTAAGCTTTTGGATTCGCTTTTCGACTTCGCGCGCACAAGTTTCACGTCAGCACCATCAACCGATGCGCGGGTTCTGTCACGGCGCTCGTATTCCGCCGCGGCCTGTTGCCAGTGCTGGACATCCTTGCCGTGTGCTTGCCCATCTCGTTCCCAAAGAGCATAGGCTCGGGCGCTAATCCAGTCATTTTTGACGTCAGTCATTGTATTCAACCTATTTGTATAAAGAGAAAACCGGTGATGCGATTTGGACTGCTGTTTTAGAACAGCGTACCTAACCATCCGCTTCGGAAAATGTTCCCGGTTCCGATGTTTTTTCCATAGGTGTCGACGATCAGGTGATCTGTAAATCCAGACTTATGGGCCGCGCCTAAAAGATCGCTCTGCTCTCTCCGAGATCTGCCCTGGAGTTCGAGAGCGTTAGCGGCAAATTTTACCGATCTGATCGTGTCGTAGTTCAATGATGTGTCGGCCTGAGCGTGCTATTTCTTTGCATCGTTCAACGGCAGGGATCGAAATGGTGGTGTCTAACCTAGTGCATGGCTTAGTCCGTCAACGTACACAGAGCTTGTTAGCGGAACACAATAGCGACCGTTACCATTACACATTGCCGCCGCAGTGGGCGATGTGGAGTAACTTGCATGAATACCAGAATTTGCATCATCGGTTCAGGCCCAACCGGCATTTTTACACTTAAGACGCTGGTTGCCTCTCCAGTTCCGCTGATAATTAGCGTGTTTGATGCCGAACTTGTCGCGGGCAAGGGAACACCCTACCTGCCGGGGGCAAATGATCCGGTTATGTTGTCAAATATTCCCAGCATCGAGATACCGCTGTTGATGGAAACGCTCGTGGATTGGCTTAACCGTCAGTCCGACGACTATCTGAGCACATTCAGCATAAACCGATCATCAATAAATGATCGCGAATTTTATCCGCGCCTAGTGATCGGAGACTATTTTCACGATCAATTTCAGGCGATCCTATCTGTTGGAAAAACCAACGGCCATCGCGTTGAGGTTTATCCCGGCCATAGGGTTAACGACATCGAGCTCGGTACAACCGATATCCGTGTTAAAGTCTCCAGCTTCGACGGGGATTTTGACGCCGTGTTCGACCATGTCGTTATGGCCACGGGTCACAACTGGCCTGAAAACACTCAGGTCAAACCCGGATATTTTGCGTCGCCGTGGCCCGCTACAGAACTGCAAGAGATCGGCCATGGCAGACTTGGCATTCTTGGCACGTCGCTCAGCGGCATCGATGCACTTCTAACAGTTGCGACCTCTTGTGGTTCATTCGTTTGTGACGACGGGGGAACATTGCAGTACGTAACAAGTGCAGGACACCAGGACTTTCACGCAACAATGATGTCCCGGAAGGGCTTATTGCCCGAAGCTGACTTCTATTGCCCACTTCCCTATATAGAACCACAAATTTGTACGTATGAAGCCATCCAAAACGAAGTCAATATCGGTTCTCAGGGCCTGCTGGATCGGGTGTTTGATCTTTTCCAGCGAGAGTTGTTGGCAGCTGATCCTGACTATTCGGCTGAAATCGGTCTCAGTCACCTGTCGGTAGACACATTCGCGGACGCTTACTATGGGCGGCGTTCAGACACTGATCCATTCGTATGGGCGGCGACAAACCTTGCGGAAGCGCACCTCAATTTCCAGCTGCAGTTCACCATTCCGTGGCGATACGCCATTCTCATTACGCATGAGATTATAGAGAAAGCGATACCACACCTCGACACAACCGATCTCACGCGTTTTAACCGGTCATTCAAGGGTATTTTTATCGATCAGTACGCGACGGTTCCACATCTTTCTATTCGTCGGCTTTTGGCACTGCGTAACGCTGGCCGATTGGACATTCTTAAGCTCGGATCGGACTATGACATTGAGACCGAGGGACTCGAACGCGGAGCACGAATCCGGACAGGCGATAGAGAACAACAGTTCAGCAGTTTCATCGACGCGACCGGACAAAGCAGCTTGTCTGTTCGTGAACTGCCTTTCCCCACCCTGTTAAAGCAACGCGGAATCCAGGCGGCAAACACGCCTGAGCCAGCACGTCGTTTCATGGATGGCGAAAGTGTCAACCTTAAAAAGACAGGTGGCATCGAGATCGACGAGGCGTACCGACCACGGGGAGCAACGGCACTTTCAAACCGACTTTACTGTGTGGCAATTCCATTCCTCTTGCACAAGCGTCCCTTCGTTCAGGGTATCACAAGTGCTGCTGAACTGGGAAAGACGGCAGCAAACGCCATATTGGCGGACATTGCGGTGGATCAGCCGCCCATACTTCGCATGGCATAACAGAGGCTGTGGAACAGCTGAATTCGTCAAGCGTTGGCTGATAATGAAAAAAATCGGAATAGTAAAAGAGATTTGGCGCTACCCGGTCAGTTCACTGGGCGGAGAACGGTGTCATCGGGCGAAGGTGAATGGCTCAGGGATTTGCGGCGACCGTCAGTATGCTCTGTTCGATGCTTGCTCAGGGGCAGTGGCTGTGCCCGAGAAGGACAGCCGGTGGCGTCCTGCCTTGTTCTTGAGCAGCCGCACCTGTGATAATGACATTACCCAGATTTGCTTCCCCGACGGGCGTCGAATAGACGTCAATGAACCAGGGTTGCTTCCAAACCTGAGGGATCATTTCGGATTTGACGTGGCTGTAGGCCAGTATGGTGAACCAACCGCCCAAAATGTTTCGCTCCCACAGGTGAGTAATCGATATGATCTGGCACCCCTCCACCTGCTGACCACTGCCTCGCTTTGTGAGATTGTAAAAACAGCTCCAGAAAGTGCTAACGATCCGCGGCGCTTTCGGCCAAATATCTTGATAGAAACAGATTGTGAAGCAAGCTTTGCAGAGACAGATTGGCTCGGCGCGAAGTTGAGTATTGGTCCCACCACATTGAATGTCTCAGAGCCCACGAAACGTTGTGGAATGACCTTCATTGGTCAGCCGGGTCTTGAGGAAGAACCAGAAATATTGCGGAATATCGTCCGCAAAAATCGCAGGACACTCGGTGTCTACTGCGACGTGATGATGTCAGGATCGATCGAGTTGGGAGCAGCAGTCAACCTGCAAATTCAGTCGCCGAACGAAAGGCCGATCAACTGAGTTCAAATCATTGCCATAACCGATGTTCATCGGCTTTGTTGTCGGGTTAGCGATTGAAATAGCTCTGGAGAAACATAGATGCCTTCTGCGCTCCGGATGAGGAGATCGTGTGACCAACATCTGGAAGCAATGTCACTGTCACATCAAACCCAGCAGCCTTCAATTGCGTGCCGGCAGCGACCGAGGCAGCCGACGGAATAGTCTTATCGGCGCGACCATGGATCAACAGAACGCGTGTGTCGTTACCGGTAGAGATCGCCAATGGCAGCATGCCGGCAAAACTAACGACGGCGCCTACTTTCCATCTCCCATTGCCGACTGCGTCCAAAGCCATGATTGCGCCTTGCGACACACCCACGAAAGCAACGTTATGCAAGTTACCTTCGAAACCTTCTCGTCTCACGATCTCAGATACCAGTTCGTCAAAAGCACGTCGCGCTCCCTGGATGCGATCGGGACGCATAACTTGGTCATCCACTACGAACCACTGCCTTCCACCCGATCTGTGAGCGAAAGGCGCATCGGGATACACGAAGCTCGTATTCGCCAAGGTCTTTTCCCACGATTTTCCGATCGTGGTAAACTGACTCCCCCCTCCTCTGATGCCGTGGAAAAAGATAACCAAGTGTCGGCTTTTCTGTGCGTTGGCCTGGATTTGAGCGATCTGTGCAGTGAAAAGCTCATGGGTTCGAAAAGCGGTTGGCTGGGTAACTTGGCCGTGGACTGCGACTCGTCCGGGACGCTCCAACGCGCTCGCGTTGGATGAACCCACTACCAAGAAAACGACTGAAAAGATCATGCAAGTGACGAAGGTGAATACGGCGAGTTGTGATGACATCATAAGGGGCCCAATGGAATTATCGAAACCAGTCTGACTTGCCTTTGTTCCCCTGTTCAGCCGTCACCATGGCTAACAACTGCGTGATTACCTATCGCTTATTTTAGTTGTCACGACGATGCAGGCCTGATGGTGTTCGGAACATTCGATTTAGACCATCGTTATCGGACGAGAAGTCATCACATATGTCGGGAGAATTTCATGCAGCGCTTCCACGATAAGGTTATCATCATCACCGGAGCTGGATCCGGAATTGGCAAGGCAACAGCAGAGAGATTTCTGAGTGAGGGGGCCCAAGTCACACTCGTTGGCCGCACCATGTCAAAGCTGGAAGAGGTGGCGAAGCGATATTCGCCCGATCAGGTGTTGATCGTTGAAGCAGAGCCGCCTCAATAATCCAAACGCTTCATAAGATGGTTCAGTGGTCAGGCTGATCCGCAGGAACAGTGCGATGTCAACATTTCGAGTTCGCGTGATTGACCTTGAGACGGCAGGAAACGGCCAAAGCGACGTGTGCGAGATTGGCTGGCAGGACGTGGTTTTCGACAGCGCCGATGGCTGGGTCGTGTCGAGCGAACGGGGATCGCAGTTGGTTAATCCGGGTAGGCCTATATCTCCTGATACGATGGCTGTTCATCACATTCTCGACTGTGAGGTTGCCGATGCGCCCTACTGGAAAGAAATAGCGCGATCTATACTGCGTCCTGACGGCAAAATTGATGCTTTAGCTGCGCATCGCGCGACCTTCGAACAGAGATATTGCACGCCGCACATGACCGGTGGCCTGCCCTGGATCTGCACATGGAAATGCGCGCTCCGAATGTGGCCGGAACTTCCACGATTTTCCAATCAGATGCTGCGTTACCAACGTATGCCTCAGGGCCTTATCCACGAGCTTGGACTTCCAGCGCACCGGGCCATGCCGGACGCCTATGTCACGGCTCACCACCTGCGAGACCAGTTGAACGCCACATCGCTCGAACAGTTGCTCGCGTGGAGCAATGAACCTGGCCTTTTGCCACGGGTGCCCACCGGTAGTAACCGAGGCAAGAGCTGGGACCGTCTCAGTGTCGAAACGCTGGCTGAATTCCTCCACGACAGAGATGTCGATGTGCGTTTCAGTGCGCAGACAGAGCTTACACGAAGAAGCGAACTGCAGCCGACCGTGGTGTCGGAACCAGTGCAGCGAACTTTGTTATGAACGAGCAGTCGCCTTCATCAAAATATCCCCACACGCCGGACGGAAGATACTTTGTCGTGCGCGGACGTTTGTGGCGAGCAAGCAATCCATTTCTCGATGAGCAGACGAAACGGCATTTGGTCAAACAGTTAATGTCAGCGCGTCGTGCGGTTCGGCAGGCTGAGGGTGATCCTGACCGTCTGGCTGCTGCACGCAGCCGCGTCGACACTGCAAAGGTGGCGCTGGGCGAGCGCGGTCCTGTGTGGTGGAACGACGAGGAACCGGATTTCAATAGGCAGCTTGTAAGAAAAACACCTTACGCCGCATGGTTTTCTGGGATCTCAAAATAGCGTAGATTTAGCAGGGGAGTACAAGGGTCACCCGACTGCCGCCTCGCAGTATCTTGATGGTCCTTTACGTACCGTTATTTTCCGGTCATGACGTGACGTTGTGGGGCTTGGGGAACATTGAATTCCGCATTTATACGTAAACAAGCCAAAAGCTTTCCACCCGCGTTACGGATCGTAATTTATATCCCAGTCCTTGCTTGGCTTTTTGGCCCCAGGCGGCGCCTTATTTATAGTCGCATCATCTGACCCCGTGATAACGCGGGGCTTGGCACTAGACACTCCGTTGTTTCTGGATGATTTTTTGCCCCGGGCAAACTGCGGTTTGCTGTCCTGATGGATCTGCTCAATATTGTCTTTTTTCGTCATGTGTACTTCCTCCACTCGCCTCCTAACTCTGATCGTTTGACGTTGTTCCTGATTTTCTTCGCACACGCCTGAAATAAGCGCAGATCCTAAGTAACCCGCCTTTTCAGTGACCACTGACGACGGAAACAGAATGAACATGTATGAGAGCCGTCAGCCCCCAACTGCAAACGAAAGCAAAAGTTTAGCGGTTTTTAGTCACCCGCAGAGAAGCTGGTCTCTTTACTGGGCTAACCCCCCAGACTTCTCATCGTACGGTGCCGTACGGCAACCAGATACACGTAAAGGCATTCCTATCCCATGTGAGGAAGCCAAGATGAGTAATCCTAAAATAATCGGCGCTACGCTACGGGTTTCGAACGAAAACGAGATCAGTTTACTCAAGGACCAGATCGCGGGATTCACCACTACACTTCTGGTGTTCGCCCGCCGGTTTGTGCGAACGGATCAAGACGCTGAAGATCTGGTACAGGAAGCAATTTTCAGGGCGCTTCGTTCCGCGCATCTTTTTACTCCCGGTACGTCGCTCAAATCCTGGCTTTTTACCATTCTACGAAATAGCTTTTGCAGTCGCTACAAAGTCGCAAAGCGGGAACACGTGGGCCTCCCACTATCGGTTCATCAATGCATGACAACCACACCAGAACAAGAATGGAAATTAGAACACGATCAGGTAATGCTCGCGATCCGGGATCTGGACGTTAGACAACGACAGGCCCTGATGCTCGTTGCGGAAGGGACAAGCTATGCCGCCGCAGCCGAGATTTGTGGCTGTAAGATCGGTACAATAAAAAGCCGCGTAAACAGAGCGCGAGAGACCTTAAAGCGAGATCTCTACTGAGCAGGTATTTCCCGCCTCATCTGGCACATTTTTTAGTACAGCGTTTAGTGCGTTAGAGCCGCGGCCATATTCCCAGCATCCACCGAATGCCCGGAGACTGGAAATTGTGCGTGCCTGAACGTGTTCAGCGTATTTGCGACATTTGTTATCACGACTGATATAAGACTGCGGACGTCCTGCGCTGACAGCGAGCACCTGATGCTGAGGAGCGAATGCACGTGCACACGCTCGTTCAAAACAAATGGCCTTGACGCTTTCCTTGGCCATCTGGGTGAAGTGAAAGAGGCCGACGGAATCGGGTCAATCGGCGGACCGGCCTTTCGGGATTTTGTCCTACGGTTTCTGTTACCTACTGAGAACATTCAACGAAATGGCTTTGGCTAAAACGCGGTTGCCTGCATAAAGCCACTGACAAAAGACAAGATCAAGCTTTGTCAGTTCTCATTCACTCCTGACAGAGCAACGCAGATGGCACGAGCTAGTGATACATTCGTCGGTTAGGACGATTACTGTCAAAAAGCGAAGCCCATAGATAGTCCCTCACCTTACCCATTACATTCTCAAGCCCGGCCGATTTCAACAATCCATCCAGATGACGGACGACTTTTGCCAGATGCTGTCTTCCCCCGAACTCGTTGTAGTCGTCAGCGCGTTTCATCAACGCGAATAGCTCGGCTTGCAACTGAATTCCACTTAGTCCGGCTGCGATTAAAGCCGCATCGCTCGTAGATGCGACCTTTAAGCGCGCGGCGCGAAATCTCTCTTGGGCGCTACTACCAGGGACAGCTGGATCCCCACGCCATGCATTGATCATAGCATCATACAGGTTGGACGCGAATAACCGCACACCCAGACTATCCTCGCCGGACACAACGAGTTGACACAGGAATGCCTCTGCCTCGTCAAGCAACTCGATCAACATAACGCGGCTCGACTTGTCCAGGGGCAGTGGAATGTTAATTATGGACAAGGCGTACCTCGCAATATTGGAGACCGGAATTACCTTAAGCACGACATGTGCCGGAACCGTCGAGATGATTAGTCTGAAATCCTTAATGTCTGCCAAAAAAACGCTCGACCGAAACCAGCCTTGATCCGAAAAGACTTTGCCGCTGCGTGAAAATCCATAATGCGCAATCTTGACCCATCGAGTGAAATTCTACCGCGCATTTCGTCGGGTCCGACGCGCGCAGCTGGGCTTCGTACTGTGGGCCAAGGGTCACGCGTCACTTACGCGTGTCTAGCAACTGCCCCGTCAGTTGCTCCGACAGTGTCCAAAGCCGCTCTGCCGCCTCAACATCCATGGCCCAAGACGCAACGCCCTTGTTCCCGTCAGCTTGGCTCTGCGGCAAAGCAATCTCGCAATCCTCGCAATAAACGCCGCCAATGCCATTAAGCTCAGGACGGGTTGCCGCCCAGACACTGGTAGCAGCGCCTTGTTCCGGGCTCTTGAGATCGCGTGATGGGTCAACGCGACGGTTACCGTTCTCGTCATAGACATCGAACGAGTTAATCTCGTCTTCGCTCAGATGCCGGGCAAGATCTGTTAGAATGACACCGGGGTGGAGAGAGAATGCCCGCACACCATGTTGTTCACCGCGCCGGTCGAGTCCGACAGCAAAGAGCGCATTGGCTGTTTTCGCCTGTCCGTAAGCCTGCCACTTATCGTAGGCGCGTTTTGTGAAGTCGACATCGTCGAAATCAACAGGCGCAATCTGATGACCTCTCGAAGATACGGAAATCACACGAGCACCTTTCGCCTTAAGGAGTGCGGGCCATAACCCTGCCACTAGCCGGAAATGCCCGAGATGGTTTGTCGCGAACTGGCTCTCATGTCCATCCGCATCTCGGGCCAGCGGCGTCGCCATGATACCCGCACTGTTAACCAGGATCGAGATCGGCGTGTCGTTCGCGACCATTCTGTTTGCGAATGCCGCGACGGATGCCGGATCTGCGAGGTCCATGGTTTCGATGATCACTCTCTCGATGCCAGCAAGCGTGCGCTGCGCCTTCTCGCCGTTTCGGGCCGGCACAATGACGGTGGCACCAGCACCGGCAAGCGCTCTTGTGGTCTCGATTCCCAGACCCGAATAACCGCCCGTGACAACCGCCGTCTTGCCGGACAGGTCCATCTCCGCCACCACATCATGCGCTGTGCTTGCCGCGTTAAAACGGGATCCAATCGGTTTTTGCTCGGACATATCGGCACTCCTTTTTTGTTTGTGCTGATTTTTATATCAGATAAGATATCGGAGCCTCCAGTTCGCAAACGCCGGATTTTTGTCGTGATCGTCCAATATAATCAGGATGCTTTGTCCGATGTGCTAAGCGTGATCGATGCGCAAGCCCTGTTTACGGTACGATTTGCCGCAGGTGGCAACTGGTCAGTTGCCTTCCCACCACCCGGATATGTCAAGTTCAATGCTATCCGCCAGGGCGGCGCATGGTTGCTCTCAGACGGTGAGGCACCCATGTGGGTAAAAGCCGGAGATTGTCTCGTGGTGAGCGGCAGGGCCTTTACACTCTGTGGCGATCCAAAGGCGAAGCCGATTCCCGCGAGCGAAGTGTTCGCGGGTGGTGCTTTGGACGTTTGTGTCGGAGATGGTCGAGATTTCGTGCTTCTTGGCGGCAGTGTCAGTCTCGACACGGTCGACGGCTCCCTGTTGACTGATGCCCTTCCACCGGTCGTCGTGATCGAGCGCGAGGAGACTGGTCCCATCACTTTCCTGCTCGAACAGCTTGATCTCGAATGGAACGGTGCAGCGCCTGGCTCGCGCATAGCCTGCAACGATCTGCTTCGGTTGGTATTCATCCACGTTCTGCGCGCCTACCTGGCACGCCAGACCTCGCAGCATCCGGGTTGGCTTGCTGGACTTGCCGACGCACGCCTTGCGCCATCCATGCGGGCGATCCATTCGCAACCGGCGCGCAGATGGACAGTAGATGCATTGGCCGAACTTGCAGGACTGTCACGCTCGGCCTTCGCCGAGCGATTTCGCGCTACTGTTGGATCCTCACCGATAGATTATCTTGCCAACTGGCGGATGCGGCTTGCGGCAGCAAGGCTGCGTCGTGGCAATGAGTCATTGTCACGGATCGCTCAATCCTTCGGTTACAGCTCAGACAGTGCCTTTGCCGCCACATTCCGGCGCGTTGTTGGACAGTCTCCTGCGCGCTACCGCAGCCTGCACCGAGACCAGGCGGACGCTTAGCCGTCACGGTCCCATCAGCGCATCGGAGCGCACCGCTTCAATGATAAAATCAAACACTGCTTTCACCCGCAAAAGCGGATATCTGGTCGACGCAAATATGAACTGATCGGGAAACGCGCCGACAGACGGGACCGGAGTTGCGCTGCGAAGATTTCAACAAATCGATAGAAATGCGCTTTGTCGAATATTAAGCAAAGAAAACGGCTGTTGTAACGAGGTGGAATTTTGCCCGGCTGCAGGATTTGTACCTGCTAACCGGGTCAATGTTTTTGAGCGATCCGTGCCAATATATCAATTATACACCGGGATCGCCGTCACCCTTACCTTGCTTTCCCGACAGTCGAGAGTCGTGTCTGCCAGACAGGGCTTATGGTCAGTCCGGTGATGTCCCCGCGTATGGCAACGGAGTCAGTGACCTGTGAGATTGCCTGGATCGCGGGCACTCGATCGCGATAGATTTGCTGGATTTTGGCATATTCGGCTTTTTGCTGCTCGGGTGCCATGAACAGCGCCTTATCAATCTTATTGTTGAGTTCTTCGTCGCGGTAAGAAACCCGCCAGCTCAACAGACCTGACAATTGCGCTTCGTCACTATTGTCAGGATTATGGACAATACTGCGCAGGTCACCGTCTGGATGAGAAACCTGGCCGCCACTTCGACCTACCAACAGCTGGAATTCGCGTTTGCGCATTGGTCCATAAACAGTCTCTCCACCGCCTGTGATCAATTTTACATCCACGCCCCCATCTGACAACGCGCCCTGAATGGCGACTGATAGATTGTCAAACGGTGGCTCCGACAGGGCGTGTAAGGACAGTTGCAGTCCGTCTGGATATCCTGCTTCTTTCAAGAGCAACTTGGCGCCTTCGACGTCCCGCTCAGGCGGAGTGTCATTGTTTTCACCACCCAGACCAATCTGGATCGGGTCGACATGAAGGACGCCGTAATATTTCATAACGGCATCATTGATCGCTTTGAAATCAATGAGCTTGATTATTGCTTGCCTGACCTTGGGGTCTGACAGCGCCTTATCCTTTACTGACATGGCCAGATAATAGAGACCGTTCCCGACCTCGTTGATTATCTTGACGTCCTTGTCCTTTTCCAGTGCACTGAGGTCTCCAGCGCTCAGTGAATAGGCGATGTCCAGATCACCTTTGCCAAGAAGCAATCTCTGAGACTGAGATTCCGGCAGATGCCGCATTATCACCCTGTCCATAGTCGCGGGTGCTCCCCAGTAGTTCTCATTGCGCTTCAGGACCACCATCTCGTTCGGCGTCATGACCTGCAGGTCGAATGCACCGGACCCTGCTGCATGTGTTGCAAGCCAAGCGCTGCCGAGATCGCCGTTCTTTTCGTTTTCAAGCACCGTTTTCATATCCAGGATGGATCCTGGACCAGTCATTGCGATCGTCAGGAGAATGATTTTCGGGTCGGTCTTTTGCGGAATGCGAATTTCAACTGTCTGCGGGTCTATTGCTATGAAGTTTTCGTCAGCATTTTGCGCGGTGTAACCCCTGATCTTGAAATTCGTGGCTTGGGCAAGGTTGAGTTTCAGGACGCGCTTGAAGGACCAGACGACATCTTCGCTGGTAACTGGGTTTCCAGAAGCGAAAGCGGCCCCGGGTCGTAAGTTAAGACGTATGGATGTTCCGTCCTGCGCAACAGTCCAGCTCTCCGCAAGTTCTGGTTTGAGTGCGGTACGGTCGGCCGGGTCAATAGCAATGAGATTGTCATAAAGATTGGTGATGATCTGGACACGTTCTTTGCCACCTGCGCCAGCCGGATCAAGCGTCAGAACGTTAGCCATCGAAAACCCGACGACCAGTTGGTTTTCCGGTGTTTTAGCGACTGCCGTCCATGGCTGCAAAGCCAGAAGAACCATCGCTGTCGTGGCAGTGATAAAACCTCGCCGGTTCAACTTTTTCATAATATTTCCTCCCATGGCGTTTCCTCCTCAGGGCGCCTGCGTGGCAAAGACTCTCTCACTTCACCAGGTTGTCGTTGATGTAATCAAGGTTGATGTCGACGCCGATCCCGGGCTGTTGAGACAGCGACACATAGCCTTCAGAATCCATCGGATCATCAATGGAGTTGAGGTATTCGGGGCATGCATCATAATCCAGCATGGGATGCAGGAGGCCACGCTCGTACCAGCGGCAGTTTTTGCTGACTGCAGATATCAGAAGATTTTCAGCGCCGTGACCATGAACCTCGCAATTCATGCCAAAACTCTCCGCCAGATGCATCGTCTTCAACGCAGGCGTAATACCTCCGACATCCTCAACGCCGGTACGCAGAATATCGCAGGCACCCGCCTTTACCCATTCTGCCCGGTGCTTGTACTTGCCACCCATGGACTCAGGACCAATCACGGGGATTTTCAGTTCGGCGGCAAGCCATGCGTACGAGGACATGGACTGCTCGTCCATTACTTCCTCAATCCATGTAAAGTTCAACTTCTCAAGACCTTTACCGAGCGTGTATGCCTCCTCACGCGAATACCAGTGATATGCGTCCAGCATGAGCGGTATCGAAGGTCCGACAGCTTCGCGCACAGCAGCACAGGCTTTCAAATCCATGTCGATATTGGGAGACCAGCTTACAGGGGGCATCCAAGTGTGCAGCTTGATGGCACGGTAACCGCGTTTAACAAGCCATTCAGCAAAGCGACCGTAATCCTCAGGCGTCGCCAGTCCGCCTTCAATCTCGTCACCGCACATGATCGAACCATAGGTCGGCACCTTGTCCCTGTACGATCCTGCCAGCTTGTAGGACGGTATGTTCGCCAGTTTCCCGCAAAGATCCCAAAGTGCCACATCCACAACGCCAAGTGTTCTGTCACTCAACTGGCCACCACTGCCCCGTTGCCAGTGTGCCAGATCCTGCCACAACCGTTCGCGTGCAAATGCGTCCTGATGTAACAGCACTGGCCTGATGAAGTTGTCGAGCAGATGCGAACGAACCTGTTCAGGGCTGCCAAACGCGTGTCCCTCCATGCCGTTTTCGGCGACCAGTGTTAAAATGGACTTTCTCACCCGCTTTGTCGGCCCCGGGTGATCGTGACCATCCGTATCCTTTTGCAGATGGGTGGTGTGCCAAAACGTGCGGACATGCACATCGACAATCTTCATTCTTCAACTCCCTAGCAATCATTCGACCTTGGCGGCTGGAGACAACCGGCACAGATTTCACGTGCACAACAATTCCACAGCGTAGTAGGACATGTAAACATGATTTCAGTGCTTTTTTTCAATGCATCGAAAAGATGGACACTTCTTCGGATTCCGATACGACATCTATAATGCTGTTTTTTCTATCTTTAATCCGTTAAACGAAAACAAAAATAATTTTTTTGCTGTCCTACCACAACTGAACAACAGCCATCACTTGTCATACATATTGTCTCGTAGTATGAAGAATTCAGGAGATCAGGAGGACCGGAATGAACAAAACGACATCGCTCGACAGCCTGTCATTGGCCGCCACCGATGCACGCCCTCTTGTTGCCCGCATCACGGATACTTTGCGCGAAGGCATTGAGCACGGTGATCTTGAGGCTGGTGACCGCCTGTCGAGCGAAACTGAACTCGCTCGACAGCATTCAGTCAGCCGTGCAGTCGTCAGAGAAGCCATTGCAATCCTGAGATCAAAGGGTCTCGTCGAAGTGAGGCGAGGCGTTGGCGCGTTCGTAGCGGAGCGTGTTCAAGAACCAGTCCCGTTTGCTGACCTGTCACTGGAGCGAATTTCGTCGGTCATTGAGTTGATCGAGTTGCGGCTTGGGTTTGAAACGGAGGCGGCATCGCTCGCTGCTACACGACGCTCGGCGACCCAGCTTGAAGCAATTTTCGATGCGCATCGCCGAGTGGCTGAAGATATCGAACAGGAGCAGCCGACACGTTACACAGATTTCAATCTCCACCTGAAGATTGCCGAAGCCACGCAAAACAGCCGGTTTCCTGAATTGATGTTACTAGTCAAAGCCGGAATGGTGGCGGCAGGGCCAAAGGCGATATCGGAGGATTCCGCTTCGCTGCTTCCTAAAAACCCCCATCTTCAGGAAGAGCACGGGCGGATCGTCAATGCCATATTGCGCGGATCGTCCGAAGATGCACGTGCTGCCATGCGAGCTCACCTGGAAGGCAGTCTCGAACGTTACAAAAACCTGCTCCTGGCTCGTATCGCCATGTAGCAAGGCGAAGTCGATGCGCTCAGGCATCGTCAACTCACCATAATTCTATCATGAACCTGCTCGGGAGGCAGGCGGGAGGAAACATGTCCATGTGGAGGCTGCGGTTCATGCGTTTTGCCGACCAGTTCGGTACGATAGCTGTCACCCTGCTCGGCTTGCTTATGCTTACATTTTTTATCGGCCGCATGATGCCCGCCGACCCGGTGCGGGCGATTGTCGGTGAAGATGCGACACGGGAGACCTATGAGCAGGTCTTTCGTTCGCTCGGTCTTGACCGCCCCGTGTGGGAGCAGTTCTTCTTATATCTTCGCGATGTGCTGACGGGTAATTTCGGCACGTCTATCCGCACCGGTCAGCCTGTCATCCAGGATATTCTGCATGTCATGCCGGCGACGATTGAGCTGGCAACCTTTGCCATCATCATTGGTGCAGGCCTTGGTGTGCCGCTTGGTGTGTTTGCTGCGGTAAACAAGGATCGCTGGCAGGATCATGCCGTGCGCGTCGTCAGTCTGTTCGGCCATTCCATGCCGATTTTCTGGACTGGTATGATCGCGCTGATCGTGTTTTACGCCTATCTTGGTCTGGTTGGCGGTAGTGGCCGTATGGATCAGTTTTATATCGGTCTGGTGGACGAGCGGACGGGTTTCCTGCTGATTGACAGCCTGCTGGCCGGTGACATGGATGTGTTCTGGTCGGCGGTAAACCACCTCATTCTTCCCGCCAGCCTGCTTGGATATTCTTCATCGGCCTATATTACCCGTATGACCCGCAGCTTCATGCTGGATCAGCTGGGTCAGGAATATGTCACCACGGCACGAGTGAAAGGCCTTTCCAGCCGACAGACCGTCTGGTTACACGCCTTTGGCAACATCCGCGTTCAGCTCGTCACCATCGTGGCGCTGGCCTATGGCTCGCTGCTCGAAGGTGCCGTGCTGATCGAAACGGTTTTCGCATGGCCCGGTTTTGGCCAGTACCTCACCAGCAACCTGATTATCGGCGATATGAACGCGGTGATGACCTGTGTTCTGATCGTGGGCGTCATCTTCATCGGGCTTAACCTGTTGTCTGACGTTCTCTACCGCTTCTTTGATCCGAGGACACGCTGATGACCACGCAAACACAAAGCACAGTGCGTCTTCCCGCCTGGTTGAATGCCCTGAAAAACATCTTTGTTTTTCTGCTGAAAAGTCCGACCTCGACCTTTGGTCTGATCGTTCTGGGACTGCTTATTCTGGCGGCGGTTTTTGCGCCATTCATTGCCACACATGACCCCTATGCTCAGGATCTGGTCAACACCCTGCAGGCACCCGGTAACGGACATCTGTTCGGTACGGACGAGTTGGGGCGTGATATTTTCAGCCGCCTGATCTGGGGCGCCCGTATCACGCTGACAATCATCTTCCTGGTGTCGATCATTGTTGGCCCGATTGGACTGATTGTCGGCACGGCGTCCGGTTATCTCGGTGGCAAGTTTGATACGGTGATGATGCGCATTACCGATATCTTCCTGTCTTTTCCGAGCCTCATCCTGTCGCTGGCCTTTGTTGCGGCGCTTGGGCCAAGCCTCAACAATGCAATCATCGCCATTGCCTTGACCTCCTGGCCACCGATTGCCCGTCTGGCGCGCGCTGAAGCGATGACATTCCGCAATGCCGATTACATCGCGGCCGCACGTCTTCAGGGTGCGTCACCGATGCGCATCATCGTCAAGTCGATCATGCCGATGTGTCTGCCATCTGTTCTCATTCGTCTGACACTCAATATGGCAACGGTGATCCTGACAGCTGCCGGTCTTGGCTTTCTCGGTCTCGGTGCACAGCCACCATTGCCGGAATGGGGTGCGATGATCGCGACTGGACGGCGGTACATGCTGGATAGCTGGTGGCTGGTGACCTTCCCGGGCGTTGCCATCCTGTCGGTCAGTCTTGCCTTCAACCTGTTGGGCGACGGTCTGCGCGATGCACTCGACCCGAAGCAGATGAACCGGAGATAAGACGATGGAAAAGACCATTCTCGACGTTGAAAATCTCCGCATTCGTTATGGTGGCTCCGCCACGGAAGCCGTGCGCGGAGTGTCATTCACCCTTGGACGCGAACGCCTCGGCATTGTTGGGGAAAGTGGCTCTGGTAAATCGACCGTAGGGCGTGCCTTGTTGCGGCTTTTGCCGGGCGCGACGATTACCGCCGACACGTTGCGCTTTGACGATCTTGACCTTTTGTCGCTTTCCGAAAAAGAGATGCTCAAGGTTCGCGGTCGTCGTATGTCGATGATCCTTCAGGACCCGAAGTTTTCGTTGAACCCGATCCGTCGGGTCGGCGATCAGGTGGCTGAAACCTATTTGCGGCATTTCAAATGCGCCAAGTCGGAAGCCAAAGACAAGGCACTGGCCATGCTGGAGGCGGTGAAGATCCGTGACCCGCTACGTGTCTACCAGCAGTATCCGCACGAGATTTCTGGCGGTATGGGCCAGCGCGTGATGATTGCCATGATGCTACTGGCCGATCCTGATCTGGTAATTGCCGATGAACCAACTTCCGCGCTTGATGTGACCGTGCGCCTTCAGGTGCTCAATATTCTCGACAGCCTTGTGCGCGACCGCGGTATTGGCCTGATCATGATCAGTCACGACCTTAATCTGGTGCGCAATTTCTGTGACCGCGTTCTTATCATGTATGCTGGTCGCGTTGTGGAAACACTTGAGGCGCGAAATCTGGATAATGCGCAACACCCTTACACGCGTGGTCTGCTGGCTGCACAGCCGCGTATTGGCGGTTCGCGTGCGCCGCTTGCGGTGCTCGACCGTCGTCCTGAATGGCTGGAGGAAACTGTCTAATGTCCGTTTCTGTTGAAACTCGCGATTTGTCCATTTCCTTCGGCACTGAACCCAATGCGGTCAAGGTTCTGCCCGGCGTATCATTCTCTGTTCAGCCGGGAGAATGTTTCGGACTGGTGGGAGAATCCGGCTCCGGCAAGTCCACCGTTCTGCGTTGCGTGTCCATGCTGACGGATTTCTGGAAGGGTGAGGTGCTGATCGCCGGCAAATCCGTTCGTGATATGCCGCTGATCGATCGTTGCCGCATCCTGCAAATGGTGTTTCAGGATCCCTATGGTTCCTTGCATCCGCGCCAGTCGGTGCGCACAGTTCTGAATGAACCACTGGTCATCCACAAGCTGGGCGACAGAGAAGAGCGTATGCGCAAGGCCATCACCGATGTGGGTCTGCCGGTGTCGTTCCTTGATCGTTTTCCGCACCAGCTGTCCGGCGGTCAGCGCCAGCGCGTTGCAATCGCCCGCGCGCTGATCCTGGAGCCATCCTTGCTGCTATTGGATGAACCAACCTCGGCACTGGATGTGTCTGTTCAGGCGGAAATTCTCAACCTGTTGCAGCGTCTTCGCGAAGAGCGTGGTTTTACCTACATCATGGTCACCCATGATCTGGCTGTGGTTGATCATATGTGTGATCGCTTTGCGGTGATGCTCAGAGGCGAGATTACCGAAATCCTGCCGCGCCAAGCCATCGCCGGAAACGGTGCCACGCATGATTATGCGCGTGAACTGATTGGCGCATCTCTGGAGTATGAAGGCGCACATTGAAGTGCTTGAAAATTTTCAAGTCTAATAGCCGTGTTCGCTGTCAATTATTAGCGAAAACGACAGCGCGCCTTATTGTACTCGAATGGAATTTTTGCCGAGCAGATAGCGCGTCCAAAGCGGTTAGGTCTTCCAAAAGTTGACGACAACTCTACAATACCTTGAAACATCGCTCATACTGAAAATTGTCGAGAAAGAACTCGGGCAGAGATTGCGCCCCTCTGGTCAAGCTGAATTAAAACGTGCACACCAGATTTGCACGAAAGGAAATAACAATGGCGACGACACCACGACGACCGTCCAATCCTAAAGACGCAGCCGAGGCGCTGTTCAAACCGGCCAAGAAAGTCACGGCGCCGGTCTTTGAACGTCCGATTATCCGCAATGCCAAGGAGTTGGTGTCGCTGAAAATCGACAGCGATATACTGGCGCACTTCCAAGCAGACGGCCCTGGGTGGCAGGACCGTATTAATGACGCCCTACGGGCAGCGGTGAATGAAGCCATCTAGCGCGCTTGATGAGATTTAAACGCGCGCAATATCTGCTCGTCCGGTTGCTGCAGTAAACAATTCATCGCCGGAGCGACGCCCGTCTTATTGGCCGGACCTACAGGCCACGGAGCTTCCAAGACTGCTCGATTAAGCGTTTGCAATATATCTGGAAACCTCGTGTCGAAGACCCGCTTACTCTTCCGTGGGCAGCAGCCGCATCCCTCAAAACAGAGTGGAGGACCGGCTAAGTAGTTTCACAATATCGGCTCAATACACAGGCTGGTACTGAGCCGATATGGATTTTAGGCCTACCTCAAGCGCTCGACGGTCAACCAGACCGGCTCCTTGTGGAGATAGGTGGATTCCCATACAGCTGCGCCGACCTTGGCAAGCTTCGACACATCTTCGGGCAGAACGGAGCCAATAACCGGAGCGAGGATATCTTCTGTCGTGCGCCCATATTGCACAATCAGCTTCTGCCCGGTCCTTGGGTTGAACCTTATGCGACCCGGAGGGGCAAGACGTATTTCCTCTTTGAAAGGCGTGGGTGCGGTTGATACCAGAGGTGTGTAAGCCATGAGTGACTCGCCAGCGACCATCGCATGCGTCTGAAGGCATTTAAACGGCATGATGGCCATTAGCTCATTGCACAACTCCGCATTGCCGTCAGTGACTACAAATGCTTTGACTTCAATACCAATTGGGTCCCACCTCAACTTTATCAACGTGCTTGTCGGCTCGAGGCTGTCAACGACTTGTGGAAGTGCGATTTCGCCCCCCTCTTCATAACGCATGGCATCACCGATGTTCCAGGGAAACCAGTGATATGCCCAGCCATAGAGCAGGTTTGTGTAACGGAGAAACCGAGTGAGCGCCTGATCAAACTGCTCGTTGTTCAATGTCGGAGCCAAGCGCAGCAGTGTATGCCCGAGCACCTTCAGTTCGCCAAAACCACTGTAGCCGAGATAGTTCAAGACCGTTGGGAACATCTCTGCAATCATTGCTCGCGATGCATCCAGGTCTTGCCGCTGGCGGTGCAGAACAAGGCCAGGATACACAATGTACATTGTAAAATCTCGCAGCATTCCATGGGCGATGTCGAGTGTCGTGAAATAACTTCCCTTACCACCGGGCCGCGCCTCAAGCTTGCCTGTTCGAAGTTTGCGGTGTTCCTCAGGCTCCTCCTGCGCGACCCGCGCAACGGCAGCATCCATCGCAACGAGGAAGTCCTCGAAGTCCTTCATATCAGTTCCTTTCGGTGTTTTAGTTTAGAGCAAGGTCATGCGACATGCGCCTGAAGTGATCGTGTCAATCGCTCATAGGTTTCGGTAAACACTTCCACAAAACGCTCCAGCATCGGGCTTCGGACGATGTCAGGCGCGTAGACAACGGACAGTTGATAGCGAATTTTGGGAGAGAATTTGCGCACCACTGTGCTCGATGTATCGACCATCGAAGCAACCAGAGGATCAACAATCGCCAGCCCCAGTCCACGATTGACATAGTGGACAACGGTTCCTGAAAACAGACTTTCTACGCGCAAGCGTGGATGCGCCTCAGCCGCGCGCAATAGCGCCTCTAACTCCATACGCATCAGGCTACCGTGGCCCAACGCGATATAGTCCTGTTTATCAAGGTCTGCCGGACTAATGACCTTCTTTTCGGCAAGTGGATGAGTGTGGGGAAGTATGCACACAGCCTCTGCCTCCGGAAGGAGCCGGAATGAGCAGTCGTTACGAGATGCAGGACGCGCAATGATGGCGACATCCACGTGGCTGGCCGCAACAAGATCGATGAGATCAACCGATGCGCCGTTGTGCACAGATACTATAGTATTGGGGAAATCAGAGGCGTAGCGAGCAAGTGCATCCGGCAAGCAATGGCCGGAAAGTGCAGGTATTGCCGCAATTCTAAGCCTTCCTGTTCCAAACTCCCGAATGCTGGAGGCGCTCTCCCGCAATCTTTCAGTCGAAATGAAATGCCGCTCCACCTCGTTGAAAAACTCTCGTGCCTCTGGAGTAGGACTGACTGTGGCACCACTGCGTGAAAACAGCTGCATTTCAAGATCAAGTTCAAGATCACGTATGAGCCGTGTCACCGCAGGCTGCGAAATGGAAAGAAGAAGCCCTGCCTTGGTAATGCTTCCAGATACCATGACGGCGCGGAATGCCTCGAGCTGGCGCGGATTTAGCGATCTGTTTCCCATATCATCCTCTATAGACCCGGCGATGGTTGCCCCTCGCGATTTCGAGAGGGGCAAATCTTTTACTGGCCTAACTTGATGCCAAGGCGGGTGATAAGATCGGAATAGGTCTTCTCCTCACTTTGCAGCATGGATCTCGCCGCCTCAGGACTATCGGCAACGACCGTCGCCCCCATCGAAGAAAACTTTTCAACCACCTCCGGTTTTTTCAGAACTTCCACGATCTTTGAGTTCAGGTATTGGACGCGTTCTGCAGGAATGTTGGCTGGAGCAAGAACCATGCCCCATGTATTGGCACTATAGCCAGTGACACCCTGTTCGGCAGCGGTAGGAAGGTCAGGATAAACCGCTGTACGTTCAGGACCCCCAGCGGCAATCGCTACGAGCTGGCCGCTGTCAATATATCCACGGACCGCCAGCACCGACTTGAAGCCAACTTGAATAACGCCTGACAGCAGGTCTGGCATTGCGTCCCCAGAGCCCTGGTACGGCACATGAATCATCTCGATGCCTGCCGCATCCGCAAACCACTCTCCAAACAGATGTGTGTTGCTGCCCTGACCGGATGAATCAAAGGCGACATCGCCGGCATGTTCTTTTGCGTAGGAAATAAACTCCTCGACATTTTTTACACCGATCGATGGCGTGGTAACCATCACGATGTCTGTTCTTGCAGTCGTGGTTATGGGTGTGAAACTCGTTACAGGGTCGTAGGGCAGGTTGGGAACCAGAGCCTTCGCCATCGCATGAGACGCAACGACGACACCAATCGTATGCCCATCGGCCTCGGCATTGGCTATCGCAGAGATCCCGATAACGCCATTGGCGCCCGGTCGATTTTCGACGGTTACTGGCTGCCCGATCAGCGGCGACAAGTGCTCCGCAATCAGGCGGCCCGTGATATCACCCTGGCCACCCGGCGCATAAGGAACGATAATTGTGACGGCGCGTGACGGGAATTCATCCGCCAACACACCTGTCGACATTGGCATTAACGATGCCAATGTCAAAGCTGCAAAAGTTCTGCGTGAGATTTTGTACATTCTGAAAGTTCCCTTTTTGTATTTTTTGGCAGGCTTTAGTCTTCAACAAAGACTTCTTCTCGTTTCCTGCGCACCACGGGCGAAAGAACGGAAATCAGGAGTGCGAGCGCGGTCAGCAAAAGAACGAGCGAAAGCGGTTGCGTTACAAAAACGCTGACGTCTCCTTTGGACAACAGCAGCGCGCGGCGCATATAGACTTCGATCATCGGGCCGAGAATGAATCCGAGCAACAAGGGCGCAGGCTCACAACCCAAGCGGTTGAACAGATAGCCAAGGATGCCGAAACCGGCCGCCATCAAGATCGGCGCAGACGAATTTCCGATGGAGTACAGGCCTACCAAGGAAAATATCAGGATAGCCGGGAAGAGCATATTGTAAGGCAGGCGAAGCAAGCGGACCCAAATGCCGATCAGTGGCAGATTGATAATGACGAGCAGAAAGTTGCCGATCCACATTGAGGCAACCAGCCCCCAAAAAAGATCTGCATTGCGTGTCATCACCTCGGGACCGGGAACGATGTTATGGATCATCATCGCGCCAATCATCATGGCCATGACCCCGTTCGACGGCAAACCTAACGTCAACATTGGGATGAACGCGCTCTGGGCTCCAGCATTGTTGGCACTCTCAGGTGCAGCAACGCCGGCAGGTGCCCCTTTACCAAATCGTTCCGGATGTTTTGAAAGCTTCTTTTCAATCGAATAGGATGCAAAGGAGGACAGCGTGGCACCACCGCCAGGGAGCAATCCAAGGAGTGATCCCAGCGCCGTGCCCCTCAGGACCGCTGGCCAAGCTTCCTTAAATTCTTGCTTGTTTGGCCAAAGATCTGTGACCTTGCCCTTCACCATACTGCGGTCATGGGTTTTGCTCGCATTGGCGATAATGTCGCCGATCGCGAACAGACCCATCGCCAGCGCGGTAAATTCCAAGCCGTCAAGAAGCTCGAAAGTACCAAAAGTGTACCGCGCCGTGCCGGTCGTGAGATCGGTACCGACCGAACCCAGAAGAATTCCGACAAGGATCATTCCGAACGCCTTCAGCAGGCCACCGGATGCAAGCACGATCGCAGCAACCAAACCAAGAACCATGAGCGAGAAGTAGTCTGCCGGACCGAAGGATAGTGCTATCTTTGAAAGATACGGCGAGAACGCCGCAATCATAAGCGTCCCAACGGTGCCAGCAAAGAACGATCCTAGCGCAGCTATCGCCAACGCTGATCCTGCACGGCCGTTTCGGGCCATCGCATTGCCGTCAATGCAGGTAACAACGGAACCAGATTCCCCTGGCAGGTTCACCAGGATCGCTGTGGTCGATCCACCATATTGGGCACCGTAGTATATGCCCGAGAGCATGATCAAGGCACTCGTTGGCTCCAACGAATATGTCAATGGGAGCAATATCGCTATTGTGACAAGCGGTCCCACTCCTGGAAGAACACCGATGGCGGTCCCAAGCAAAACACCGATGAAGCATAACATAATGTTATTTAACGTTACGGCTGTCTCGAAACCGCCTGCGAGGTTTGCAAACCAATCCATTACAAAACTCCTGCCAGAAACGGGAGGCGCACGCTGAAGCCGACGACAAAGACAAGCCAGACGAACACCGTCAAAAGCGCAGCCAGTCCAAGAGCGTGCGATATGGGAAAATCACGCGAGGCACGGCTGGAAATCAAAACGGCGCCTGGCACAGCAACCGCTATGCCTCCAACCCGTAAAGTTGCAGCAGCAAAAACCAACGCTGCAACAATATATGCTGGCGTACGCAGGTTCATCTCTGCAATCGCAGCCCCCTTGTGGCCGCATAACGACCTGATAACGAGTAGCAGGCCCACAAGCGCGAGAAGCAGACCTACCACCAGCGGAAATACGCCGGCGCCTAGGCGGCGCACGCTTCCAAAGCCATACCCGATTGCCGGGACGACAAAACAGACGGCAAGAATAAGGTAGAGCAGGCCTGCTGCTCTGTCGGAATCAGATAACTTCATATGTATCCCCTTGCGATCTTCGCCGCGTTCGTCTGCAGAAGATCACTATGAGCGCATAACATCAAATCAAATTGCGTCATCGCATTATACTTAAATGTTATGATGGCTTGGATTGCAGCCTAGGCTTGCATTTTGCGGATCGGCATTGGCGAAACGTGGCGAGGCGACAACGACTTACGCGTGATGGCATCACGCTGAGCGGGCCTCTCTCCCGCGTAGTCCCCGTTTCAGACTCTAGAAGTCAGAGTTCAGGCCTCCTGGTTTCATGCGAGATGGGATCGATGGGGATTGCCACAACGGGCTGCATTCAGCCAGAATGAAGGGACCATTAATGTCTGCGTGTGCGCTGGAAATTCAACCATACCGGTCGTGGTCCGATCGCCAAGCGCCTTCGAACGTGGGATAGGAAAAAGGTTCTCATCGACCTTTTTCTTACTGATCGGTAAGCTGACGCAGGAATCGCCATAAATCGCGCCGATAGCGGTTTGTGAGTTTTTGCAATACGGAAGCTGACAAAAGACAATTTGATTGCCCGTCCCACCGGCGCTCCGGATAAATTATCTTCCTGCCATCAGGAGGCCGAATGGCATTTGGTTCAACGCCGCCAGCTTCTGAGCGAAATTGCATCGGCCAGTTTGTGCACCCACGTCAGCTTGCCAGGTTGTGACATAACCTCAGAGACGTGCTCTGCCGGTAGCTCACCGACTGTCGTTTCTTCAGATACAATTGATGGTAGTGTCTTAGCACCCACAACCACATGAGAGATGTCTGTATGGTCGCGTTTGACAGCAACCAACACTTCGGAGCCTGAACGGATCAAATCAATTGCGTTTTGCGCCGCAGATTGTGGATCATCCGCGTCGATGAGAGTGGTCTGGGTGACAAGATAGAATGGCATGGATATTCCGCAGTCGTTTCGTAACAAGTCCATTGTCTGGCAGCGCGCGTCAAGACGCATCAATCAACAATCTACAGAAGAAATTTATGCTCATTTCTCTACCATTGGTTCAGTCGCACACGCTGGCTTTCCGGCACCAGTAATGACGCACAGTCGTCCGACAGGAATGAGAAAGAAAAAAGGCCGTCGACAAAAGTCGCGGCCTATAAGTTTGAAGGTTCAAAACCTCCAGAGGGGAACAACCGACGCTGCGATCCCGGGAGGAGATCGCCGTGTGCATCGGTTGTAGTCGTTATGCCCGATTTTTGACCATTTGGAAAACAATTACTGTGCAACTCAGCTATGCGCATATCGCGCTGCTTGTCTGAAATGCGCTGATCGAAATATGGATTACCCACAATCCACCGGTCCTGCCGCCGCTCGGCACCACCACGGCCGCGGAAGCTCCTTGGCCCAATCGCAGTTTGGTCCCGCCCGGACAGCGCCGGCGTGTGGGTGTATTTCGCAAGATACGCAAAGTGGTGCTGATCAATTCGTCTTTTGTGCGAACACCTGATACATCCATGGGCTGATGGGTATGACGGTCGAACATCATCTTCAGAGTTTAACAACATCGGACCGATATTGGAGACCATTCTATGGGTTGGAAAACGACAAAGTTTGAATACGTGAATGGATATAAAATCGTCGAAATCGACGGGCCCGCCTTCCAGGTTTACGACGGCGACCGTCAGTTGTCAGACCCATTCCCATATTCCGGCGAAGCGGCTGCTTATGCAACCTCTTTGCCTAAGCGAGAACAGCAGCGCACCTAGGCAGGAAACCTTCAAACCTCTGTAAACTCCGACAGCGAATGTGATAAGAAATTTGACCGAATCCCATCTTCACACTGCCCTGGAATCGCTTGGTTGGTCAGACTTCTTCGCAGATCAGATCACGCCTGGTGAAACTGACCTCTTGCCTCGGCGCGTCGCATCGGTTCACCGCGCGCGCATCGACGTGATCGGTGTCGCGGGGCCTGTCGAGCTTGTGCTTCCGGCCAATGCCAATACGGCGGAATTTGCGGTCGGAGACTGGGTTTTAGCCGATCCCCACTCAGAAATGTTTGTCCGTCGGCTTGATAGAAAAGCGGTGTTTCAGCGGCGTACAGAGGTTGGACGTGGCCAACAACTCGTTGCTGCCAACGTCGATACGCTGCTGATTGTGACGTCGTGCAATGCCGATTTCAATAGTGATCGGCTGGAACGTTACATAATCATGGCCAACCAGGCTGGGAGTAAGCCGGTAATCGTGCTGACAAAAGCTGACACCGCCAACGATGTCGGCCTGTTTCAGACCAAAGCAGAGGCTTTGCAGCGTGATCTGCCTGTCGTTGCGCTGAATGGTCGATCCGGCGATGCAAAGTCTCTTTTAAGTCCCTGGTGCGGTGCTGGCCAAACGATTGCTCTGGTTGGATCCTCAGGGGTAGGAAAATCGACGCTGGTGAACACGCTGACCGGCCCAGCGTCTGACTTAAAGCAGAAAACCGGACCTATTCGCGAATATGATGCGCAAGGCCGTCACACCACGACCGCGCGATCCCTGCATGCCATTCCCGGTGGTGGCTGGGTGATTGATACCCCTGGGATCAGGACACTCTACATCAGTGATGTCACCGACGGCATCGACACACTTTTTGCAGACGTCGTTGAGCTTGCACCACATTGCCGATTTCGTGATTGCACTCATGCGCATGAGCCGGGCTGCGCAGTTCAGACGGCCGTCAAAAGCGGAGCTTTGGCCGCCGAACGCGTTGATCGGTGGCGCAGGCTTGTCTCTGAAAATCTGGCGAGAACACCCGTCATCAGCGGAGCACGTGGCAACAAGAGTGTTCGCAAGAACAAATATTGAAGCCCGCGCTACGATGTGGAGCGACAACGGTGGCAGCGGCGTAACCGCTATCATAACAGCGCTACTGGAAGGCAAAAAGTCCGTCGCCATCATCGCCGGCAACACCGTCGCGGTGTTCCTCACCCCGTAGAGAAGGCCTCGTGATTTCCGGTGGACCAGCCAGCCCTCTGTTTGGCTGCACACGGTCAGCCCGCGATCGTTACGGAATGCTGCACTGTTCCGTCTGACTAATTCTCGGCAGGCTTCGCCCTTTGCATCGATTTACGACGCTTAACTCGCCAAACAAAAATCAGTCAGGTAACGTTATCTCGTCAAAGGCCGTCAGAGGAGGATGCTATCAGCGATCGCACGCTGGCACTCGCATCGGGGAACCAGATGATGTCGTCCGCACATAATTGGACGATACGGAAATCTATTACCAGACAGGGGTCTTGTGACACTGACCTGCTTGACTTCATCGAAGGCTGGGCTCTCATTTGCTGCACGCGATGGCGCAGTGGCGACAGGCACCACGCCAGATCAAAAAAGGGGAATGGCATGATGATTTTTCTCGCGCTTTTAATCGGTGTCATCGCCGGACTACGGGCGATGACAGCTCCAGCTGCCATCGCTTGGGCGGCAAACCTTGGCTGGCTCGATGTTTCCCAGACACCTCTGGCCTTCATAGGGTACAAGTGGACACCTTTGATTTTGACAGTTCTGGCACTTGGTGAATTGATCACGGACAAGCTCCCAGGCACGCCCTCCCGCAAAGTGCTGGTCCAGTTCGGAACCCGCTTGGCATCAGGCGCTCTGTCAGGCGCAGCAATCGGTGCGTCGGCTGGATTGCTCGCTTTAGGCTTGGTCGCCGGGATCGTCGGAGCGACCATCGGTACCTACGGCGGAGCAGCCGTCCGCGCCAGACTTGCCACCTCGTTCGGGCGCGACCTGCCCGCCGCCCTGATCGAAGACGCTGTCGCCGTCGTAGGAGCGCTGCTGATTGTAGCGGCCGTGTCATGACTTCCTTCGACGCCATCTTCATCGGTGCAGGACAGGCCGGTCCATTTCTGGCGGCGCGAATGGCGGCGGCTGGGCGCAAGGTCGCGCTGATCGAGCGCAAATATCTTGGCGGCACCTGCGTCAACGCCGGATGCATGCCAACCAAGACATTGGTCGCCAGCGCACGGGCTGCACACGTCGCGCGGCGCGCTGGCGAATATGGTGTCGTTGTCCACGGCGAGATCGGTATAGACATGGAGGCTGTGCGAGGCCGGGCTGAAAAGGTCACGCTCGATGCCCGCAAAGGCCTTGCTACCTGGTTTGACAGTCTCGACAGCATGTCGGTGATCTACGGACAAGCAAAGTTCGAAAATCCCAATACGGTTGTGGTCAATGGCACGCGCCTGACAGCACCGCAGGTGTTCATCAACGTCGGTGCACGTCCGTCTATTCCCGACTACCCTGGGCTTGCGGACGTGCCATACCTGACAAGCACATCGATCATCCATCTGGCGGAGGTTCCGCGTCATCTCGTTGTGATTGGGGGAAGCTACATCGGGCTGGAGTTCGCGCAGATGTACCGCCGTTTTGGCGCAAGCGTAACCATTTTAGAGCGTGGCACCCGCCTCGCCTCACGTGAAGACGACGATGTCTCCTCCGCCATTGCTGACATCCTACAGGCAGAAGGGATCGCGGTTCATACGGGGGTAACCGGGCTATCGTTCAGAAAAACTGCGGACGACATCGCGGTCACGACAAACAGCGGGACCATGAATGCAAGCCATGTCCTTGTTGCTACAGGTAGACGACCCAATACCTATGATCTGGGTCTTGAAGAGGCTGGTGTCGAGACCGACGACAAAGGTTTTATTGTCGTAGACAACAGCCTCTCCACGAATGTCAGCGGCATATGGGCATTGGGGGACTGCAACGGCCGCGGCGCTTTTACCCACACGTCCTACAACGACTTCGAGATCGTCGCCGCCAACTTGCTTGACGGGGGCGACCGGAAGCTCAGCGATCGCATTCTGGCCTACGCCCTCTACATCGACCCTCCGCTTGGACGGGTAGGCATGACGGAGCGCCAGGCAAGAGCATCGGGTCGCCAAATTCTCGTATCGACACGGCCCATGAGCCGTGTCGGCCGAGCCGTTGAGAAAGGCGAGACACAGGGCTTCATGAAGCTAATCGCGGATGCCGAAACCCGACAAATCCTCGGGGCGGCTATCCTTGGCATAGAGGGCGACGAGGCCATCCATGGCATTATCGATGCAATGAACGCGCGCACCCCGTACCCGGCTCTTCAATGGTCGGTACCGATACATCCCACCGTGTCGGAACTCGTGCCTACGCTTATCGGAGACCTGAGGTAAGTCTCCTGATCTGCGCATGGAAAGCGAACTGCTTCTTGCGCACGGTGCTGCTCGGTAGGCGACTGGGAGAAGGGTTACATCCCTTCCTTTTGCCGAACAGAGAAAGGTTGCCAAAGTTGGCCCGCCGTGCGGCAGGCGGCGCGCATGGGTTCGCTGCGTTCGTTGTACCTGTGGAGGCGGAACTTCATGGCCAACCAACCGTTTCAGTCCAGCGAACTGGGCCGCGTCGCGACGTTGTTTTCGAGGCCCACGGAGGAGAAGAACATGGTAAGTGGTCAACTGAAAGCATTGCTTGGTGTACTTGCCGTCGCTGGCTATCAGAACAGGGACAAGATTGCGGACCTCCTGCGCGGATTGAACAAGCCGCAGGCGGAGGGCGCAAACACAGGTCAAGACGCTGGATCGCGCCAGACAAATGGCCTTGACGATCTGCTTGGCAAGCTCGGTGGAGGCAATGAGACGGGGGGACTCGGGTCTATTCTCGGCGGCCTGACCTCTGGGGGAATTTTGAGCGGTGGCCTGAGCGACCTACTCAAAACGTTCCAACAGAACGGCTTCGGACAAAAAGCTGATTCCTGGGTAAAGCCTGGGACAAATGACGATATTGATGACAACGAACTTGCAGAGGCGATTGGACCGGACGTGCTAGACGAATTGACTGCAAAAACCGGTCTGTCGCGAGAGGAAATCCTCGCACGTCTTAGCAAGGATTTGCCACGGGCGGTCGATGAACTGACACCGGATGGGAAGATACCCGGCGATGATCAGCCAACGACTGTCTGAACCGCGGCGATGCGTCCTATAGCCGACGTACCGTCGGCAGCGCAGTGATCCTACTCTGGTACGAGCGTCTCATTTCTATGGATTAGTAGCGTGCGGCAGTTTTCCATTGCCGCATTAAACATGATGGACGCCTTGTTCGAATTATCCAACGGCTGTTTTGACTGCACGACAGCAGTTCTTCTGCGTTTACCTGGCACTTTCCCAATGCGCACATGCCAGGACCTGCAGATCAGCAGTCTCATCCTTTGAGAAGGGATTAATGAGACGGAGCCGACTGCATCGGCCGAAAGCGCATAGAATCCGCTTACTTTGCAATGTCTGAACGGCGGTGCGATTAGAGAAGCTGACAATCAGCCCAGTTGCGACCGCCACAAACCGTCCCCCGTCAAATACCCGTCGCGATAGTTCTGTAACGACTTTACGGACATGAACCAGCTTCAAATTGCCTGCTTGAGAATCGCTGAAAATCGAGGATCGAAAGCGCGACTGATGGGTTCTGCCGCCGCCCCCAGTGCTACCGCCCATGGATCTGTCATTCCCAGCTGAAACCTTGGCACGCTGCGGTTGGAGCGCTGCGCAACCGACGGAACCAGCGGCTCCATCGCTGCCATCAAGCGAAAGGCAAGCGCTTCGGGCGCACCACCGCACAAGATCACTGTTTGTGGATCGAAGACTGTTTCTATGAGATGGACGCTCCAGCGAAGATCCATCACCGCTTCATCAAGCCATAGCTGGACCCTAGGATCATCCGTCGATGCGAGTTCGTTCACCTTGGCGTAAACCCTGGGGTCGGCCGGATCGATTTCAAGATGCTGGTAGAGTGCGGCCAGCGACGCTCTATGTTCCAAGGGAGCAGCACGTCCGCCCGGAGACAACAGAGCCATACCAATTTCCCCAGCATTGCCATTTGCGCCGCTGTATAATTCACCACCGAGAATCAAACCGGCACCGATACCATAGCCGAGATAAAGGCAAACGGCGTGGTCGAGCCCGTGGGCCGCTCCTACCATGCGCTCCGCTTGCGCACAGGCTGCCGCATCGTTCTGCAACCCTACTTCAAGGCCGGTGCCTGCAGCCAGCATTTCCAGCAGCGGAAATGTCTGCCATGCCGACATCATCCAGGGATCGTCTGTCGTGTTTTCTGTGCCGAAGGGTCCCGGCATCGCGGCGCCCAGGCCGACCAAGCGTCGCTCAGACTGGCTGAACATCTGACCAAGTTCCCGTCTGACGGCCTCGACAAGATCCAGGATGACCTTCACGCCCCCCTGTGGACCGTTCGCCGGCAGCGGCGCTTCGGCGCGGGTAAGGATCGTGCCCATGAGATCGACCGCTAACGCGCGGGTGATGTGCCGGTCGATCTGTAGGCCGATAGCGAATGCACCTGCCGGGACCAGACTGTAAGGGGTCGAAGGCTGCCCCCTGCCCTTTCGGATCACCTCATGCGCGGCCACAAGCCCATCGCGCTCTAGTTCATCGATGATGTTGGATACGGTCTGTTTCGTCAGTCTGGTGGCACGGGCAAGATCGGCCCGTGAGAGCGCGCCATTGACGCGCAACGCATCAATCATCACCCGTCTGTTATGCGAACTGGTGCCTTCTTGGTTGGTCCCGCTTTTGGCCCTTATCGGACGTCTGTCATGCATCTGCAATTCCCCTTGACACCAATAGAATATTGAACAAGAAATAAAGTCAATGCAATTGACTTAATAAGGAACCGCAGAGTTCCGGGGAACGCAGAGAGCCCAAAACGGCTCCACGACGCTCCGAAATCGGCATCTGAAACACTGGATGCCTTGAAGGCCGGAGGCGACGTACAGCCGCCCCCGGGAAACGCGTGAATGCCAAAAAGCTGGAGGCTGGCGAAATGTTGAACTCATTAAATAAGACACTGCTTGGAGCTGCACTATTCGGCGCGTCCTTTGCACCAGGTGCATTTGCAGAAACCACGATCAATGCACTTTTCATGGCGCAGGCGGCCTATAGCGAAGCTGACGTGCGCGCGATGGCCGAGGCTTTCAGCGAGGCAAATCCCGAGGTGAAGGTCAATCTCGAATTTGTTCCCTATGAAGGCTTGCACGACAAGACCGTGCTCGCTCAGGGTTCCGGCAGCGGCTATGACGTCGTTCTCTTCGACGTCATCTGGCCATCGGAATATGCCTCCAACAACGTACTCGTGGATGTCACATCGCGCATTTCCGACGACACCAAGAAAGGTGTTTTGCCGGGAGCCTGGACCACCGTTCAGAACGACGGCAAATACTATGGCATGCCTTGGATCCTCGACACCAAATACCTGTTTTACAACAAGGAAATCCTTGAAAAGGCCGGCATCAAGACACCGCCAAAGACCTGGGACGAACTGACCGAACAGGCCAAGTTAATTAAGGACAAGGGGCTGCTGGATACCCCGATTGCATGGAGCTGGGCTCAGGCGGAAGCTGCGATCTGCGATTATACGACGCTGGTCAGCGCCTATAAGGGCGACTTCCTGAAGGACGGAAAACCGGACTTCCAGACCGGCGGCGGTCTTGATGCCCTCAATTACATGGTTGCGAGCTACAAGTCCGGCCTGACCAACCCGAACTCCAAGGAATTCCTCGAAGAGGACGTCCGCAAGGTCTTCCAGAATGGCGACGCCGCCTTCGCGCTGAACTGGACCTATATGTACAACATGGCAAACGACCCCAAGGAAAGCAAAGTTGCCGGCAAGGTCGGTGTCGTGGCTGCTCCCGGTGTCGCCGGCAAGAGCGAAGCGTCTGCGGTGAATGGCTCGATGGGTCTCGGCATTACCTCCGCCAGCAAGCATCCTGACGAAGCCTGGAAGTTCATTGAATTCATGACGTCACAGGCGACGCAGAACCAGTATGCCAAGTTGAGCCTCCCCATCTGGGCATCCTCCTATGATGATCCTGCCGTCACCAAGGGCCAGGAGGAGTTGATTTCCGCTGCGAAAATCGGTCTCGCAGCCATGTATCCGCGACCCACGACACCGAAATATCAGGAACTCTCGACCGCCCTTCAGCAGGCGATCCAGGAGTCCCTTCTCGGCCAGTCTTCGCCCGAAGATGCGCTGAAGACGGCTGCAGAAAACAGCGGCCTTTAAGCAAGTTAACCACCAGGCGGCCACTAGCGCCGCCTGGCTTGCCATCTCCATACCGATGAATTGAAAGGGCGCCCCATGTCCGGCACCTGGATGACCACCCGTGCGTGGCTTTTGATGTTGCCGCTGCTCGCCGTGATGATGGCCGTCATCGGATGGCCGTTGATTGACACCGTCACCTTGTCCTTTACTGACGCCAAGTTGGTCGGCACCGCAGGCAATTTTGTCGGTATCGATAACTACGTGAAGATGCTCACAAGCTCGAATTTCCAGCGCACGCTTTCAACGACCCTCGTGTTCGCGATTGTCTCGGTGACCGCCGAGATGGTGATCGGTGTTCTTGCTGCGCTGCTGCTGAACCAGAATTTCTACGGCCGCACCCTGCTGCGTGCGCTGATGATCCTTCCCTGGGCGCTGCCCACCGTGGTCAATGCCACCCTCTGGCGGCTGATTTATAATCCCGAGTATGGCGCGTTGAATGCAATGTTGACTCAGCTCGGATTACTCGATGCCTATCGCTCCTGGCTTGGCGAGCCGGGCTCTGCGCTTGCAGCGCTCATCGTCGCCGATTGCTGGAAAAATTTTCCGCTTGTTGCACTGATCGCCCTTGCCGCACTGCAGGCCGTGCCCCGCGATATAACATCGGCATCGCTGGTCGATGGTGCAGGGCCTTTCTCACGCTTTCGTTTTGTCATCCTGCCCTACATCGCTGGTCCGCTCATGGTTGCGCTGGTTCTGCGCACGATCGAAGCTTTTAAGGTTTTTGATATCATATGGGTGATGACCCGTGGCGGACCTGCCAACAGCACTCGCACGCTGTCGATCCTCGTCTACCAGGAAGCATTTTCGTTTCAGCGGGCGGGGTCCGGGGCCTCCCTGGCATTGATCGTCACACTGCTGGTCACCGTGCTTGCAGCCGCCTACGCCATACTTGTTCGCAAGACCGCAGGGAGTGCAAGCTGATGGAACGTCGCAGTCCTCTGTTCAACATCTTTATGTACGGCTGCGCGCTGTTGCTTGCCGCCGTCATTCTCGCTCCGGTCCTCTGGCTGTTCATCATGAGCATCTCCCCAGCTGCCGACCTTGCCGCCAAGCCATTGCGATGGTGGCCGCAATCGCCAGACTTTTCGCGCTACGGTGTGTTGCTGTCGACGTTGGAAAACAGCGCTGGCGCGGCATTCACGTCGTCGCTGGTTAACAGCATCGAAGTTGCCGCATTTTCTACTATTGCAGCGATCGCCCTCGCCATCCCCGCAGGCTGGGCTGTGTCAAGGACGCCAACGGTCGGCTGGTCGCTCACAATGGTGATCGCCACCTACATGCTGCCGCCTGTGGCGCTGGCCGTGCCGCTCTATATGGGTCTTGCCCATCTCGGCCTGCTCAACAACGTCTTCGGACTGGCACTGGTATATCTGACAATTCTCGCTCCTTTTACCACCTGGCTGATGAAATCCGGGTTCGATTCTATTCCCAAGGAAATCGAGGCGGCGGCGATGATCGACGGCGCGGGCCTGTTCCAGACGCTGAAGATCATCACGTTACCACTGGCCATGCCCGTGATGGCGACGTCGGCGCTGTTCGCCTTCCTGCTGGCCTGGGACGAATTCTTTTATGCGCTGCTGTTCACCTCCAATCAGCGCGCCAAGACACTCACGGTTGCCATCGCAGATCTCGCCGGTGGCCGTGTCTCCGATTATGGACTGATTGCAACCGCTGGAGTGCTTGCCGCCCTGCCTCCGGTGCTGGTCGGTCTTGTCATGCAACGCGCCCTGATCTCGGGGCTTACCAGCGGTGGCGTCAAGGGATGATCATGACCCAGCAGAAGAACAGACCCGTCGGCCTCGTCGCCATTGACCGCGAAATGGCCCGGCAGCATGCCGATGCGCTCGCCTCGTATGAAGCAGCGAAGACAAAAGCCCACACCATTGCCGCGTCATTGGCAAAGACCAGGAAGCTGCTGCTGCTCGGCATGGGCGGATCGCACGCGGTAGGCCGCGCCGTCGAACCTCTCTATCGCGCGCTTGGAATTGATGCCATTGCCGTGCCACTTTCGGAACAACTGGGCCAGCCACTGGCGCTCGAAGGTCGCACCGTTCTGGTCACCTCGCAGTCGGGCGAGAGCGCTGAGGTCGTGCGCTGGTTCGATGAGACCGGCGGCAATGCTGAGACCTTCGGCCTGACACTAGAGGGCGGATCCTTCCTGGCGCGCACTGTGACATCACTAATCGGTGCCGGTGGCACCGAGCTAGCCTTCGCCGCGACCCGCAGCCTCACGGTAACCTTCGCCTTGCACCTCGCCGTTTTGTCAGCGCTCGGAGCCGATCCATCAGCGGCTTTCGCCGTGCTGAGTGCACCAGAGGAGCCCGACATCGCGTCGGCACTCGCTGCTCTCGCCACGGTTCGTACCATCGTCACCTCAGGCCGCCGACTGCAGGGCCTTGCCGAAGCGCTCGCACTCGGCCTCACCGAACTGTCGCGTCTGCCATGCTTCTCGCTCGAAGGCGGCCAGTTGCGGCATGGTCCGATGGAAATGCTCAGTGCCGATATTGGCGTCGTTCTGTTCCGCGGCAACGACAGTACGGCCGGCCTCGTGACGGCCATGGCCGTCTCCGCCGTGGAAACGGGCGCTCCTGTCATCATGTTCGACGCTTCGGGCGACGAACCGGTCGCTGGCACAGTCTCTATCCGCTTTGCGCCAGCCACCGGCCTTGCGGCGATATTCGCGATGCTACCTGCGGCGCAGCGGCTGATGATCGCATTTGCCGACGCCCGCGTCGACGATGCCGGCACGCCTGTACGCTCAACCAAGATTACCAGGAGCGAATAAATGCGACCTCTCGCAGTCATCGGCAACGTCAATGTCGATCTTATTTTAGGGCCTGCAGCTCCATGGCCAAAGGCTGGCACCGAAATCATTGTCGATCACGACGAGCTTCGTGTCGGCGGCAGCGCCGGCAACAGTGCCCTGGCCTGGGCAGCGCTCGGCGTGGAGTTCTCGATCGCCGCCAATGTCGGCAGCGACCAGTTCGGCAGCTGGCTGCGTGAGGCCTTCGGGGAGCGCGCCGCCAAATGGTCCGTCCGCTCGGAGCGCACCACGCTGTCGGTCGGCATCACCCATCCGGACGGCGAACGAACCTTCTTCACGACACGTGGTCATTTGCCGCGCTTCGGGATATCCGACGTCCTGACCACGATCGACGGCGCGGCGATGGCGGGTGGATATGCACTGGTTTGTGGCTCATTCCTGACCGACGACCTGGCTCACAACTATGACACACTGTTCGACTGGGCGACGACCCACCAAATCACCCTTGCACTCGACACAGGCTGGCCGCTGGACGGGTGGACAGAAAAGAACTGCACGAAGACACGTCGCTGGCTTTCCCGCTGTGGTATTGCATTGCTCAATGAGGTCGAAACGACAACGCTCGCTGGCCTTGATGATCCGATCGAGGCTGCACGCGAAATCCGCTCGCACATGCCTGAAGGAGCGATTGTCGTCGTCAAACGCGGTCCTGATGGCGCAGTTGCCCTCGGCCCTGACGGCTCGTTAGTTACAGTTGCAGCCCCCAAGGTCGAAGTCGTCGACACGATCGGCGCCGGTGATGTGTTTAACGCCGCATTCCTGGCTGCGCTTGCCAATTCCAGGTCGATTGAAGCCTGTTTGCTTGCCGGCACACAAGTCGCATCGCGCGCAATTTCCACCCTTCCCCGTCATTATGGCGGACCACTTGCTTCCGAGGAGGCCGTTCGATGAGCGCGCTTGAGATCAACAGTATTCGCAAGACATACGGTGAAGTCGAAACACTGAAGAGCGTCGATATCTCGCTTGAAAGTGGTGAGTTTCTTGTCCTTCTCGGCTCGTCCGGTTGCGGCAAGTCAACGCTTCTGAACATCATTGCCGGGTTGGTAGAAGCGACTAGCGGCGATATCCGGATTGGAAATCGTACGGTGCTGGGCGTGCATCCAAAAGATCGCGACATCGCGATGGTGTTTCAGTCCTATGCGCTCTACCCCAACCTGACGGTGCGGCGGAATATCGGTTTTGGACTGGAAATGCGTAAAGTACCAGTGCAGGAGCGCGACAGAGCGGTCAACGAGGCTGCCAGATTGCTGCAGATCGAGCCGTTATTGGATCGTAAGCCGGCTCAGCTTTCCGGTGGACAGCGCCAGCGCGTCGCGATCGGTCGTGCGCTGGTGCGAAAGCCTGAAGTCTTCCTGTTCGACGAGCCCCTGTCCAATCTTGATGCCAAATTGCGCATGGAAATGCGCACAGAGCTCAAGCGCCTGCACCAGATACTGAAAACGACGGTGGTGTATGTCACGCATGACCAGATCGAGGCGATGACACTTGCGACCCGGATCGCCGTTATGAAAGACGGACGCATCGAACAGCTTGGCACACCTGCTGAAATCTACGACCGACCGGCAACCTTATATGTAGCCACTTTTGTTGGCGCACCGCCGATGAACCTGCTGCAGGTGACGGTCGAGAATGGCGCTCTGGCGATCGATAATGGAGATGGCCGTGTGCCTTTGCCGTCATCACTGAAGACTGTGCCAGCAGATGGGCAGAAGCTCATCCTCGGCATTCGCCCGGAAGCGCTTTCGCTCGTCGGCAATGGCAATACAATCGACGCGCGTTGCGATGTGGCCGAGTTAACCGGTCCGGAGCTGCTTGTTACCACATCCGTCGGCACACAGCGCGTGACAGCGAGCCTGCCACCAAGAACAACTCTGGCCAGCGGCGACCACATATCGCTGTTCTTTGATCCGGAAGCCGTTCATCTCTTCAATGCGGAAACCGGGCTTCGGTACGGCTGAGCGCGTAATCGTATTCGATGCGTCAGGACTATGCCGGGTAGGCGTCGCGCGTCGACGCCCCAGAATTGCCCATAAACAAGATGTCGCCTGGCGTTGGAATCTAAATCACTGATGCCAAGTGAAGCTCCAACAACGGTAAAGCCTCGGTAATCATTCACCTCGAAAGAATTCGAACCCGCGTTCGAAAAACCGATTGATAAATGGCGAGACAGTCCCCGCAATTGTCCTCAGACTCGATGTTGGCCACAACACCATCGCCTTGCACTCCGATAAATTGGCTGTCGAAACAAATGGACTGGCTGAATTCCGGATCTGGCACATTGAAATGTCTTCCGTTGGTTGTTACCTGATCGCAAAAATAACAGGATGTCAGATGGCAGCGCGCGACAGATATTCCCGAAAGCTTGAATGTTCAAACTGTGGTCACCAGGGCTTTGCAGAAGTCTCGGAAACCGACG
The DNA here is from genome assembly GCF_014851585.1 of Agrobacterium sp. AGB01. Classification (GTDB taxonomy): domain Bacteria; phylum Pseudomonadota; class Alphaproteobacteria; order Rhizobiales; family Rhizobiaceae; genus Agrobacterium. Next base: position 99,605 of record NZ_JACVAB010000005.1, on the reverse strand, counting down.
ATAAGCGTTCAGCTAATGTCGATTTTCGCGTCGACGAGATGCCGCGCGGATTTCGTGCCGAGCGTCCATCCAGCATTCCCTCGGAATTCATGATCCGCTGCTCGCACTGCGGCAACCAGTTCCGATTTGTGGAAAAGACAGCCTACGCTCAAGGCGGTGAGCCGCGCAAGCCGGGGCGCTAGGTCTCCAGTTCCATACAGACTTCAAACACTTTCTTTATACAAGACACGCATATCAGTGTTTAGGGATTCAAGCTGCTACTTGTCGGTGACGAAAACTCTCGATGGGGATTGACGACACACCAGTCGCTCGACCCTGGTCCTTCGCAACGAACATCACAGTATTCTGTGACGCGTTTGCCCGACTATCCGATCTTCTAACGCGTCGACAATCAAAGGTAGTCATCATTCATATTCTGCATGGCGTCACCGACTATGGCGCCTCCCTTTCGCACGCTCGGAGGCGACAAAATACCAGAAACATCAAACCAGTATGCATTGGCAGGGTTTTTATGCCTGAAAAATGCGGTAAGCGGCACGGCCTCCCTATAAACTTCTGTGCATGACAGTATGCCTACAGGACAATCACCGACCGGCCGCTTGCCGCGAAGGCTTACCTTACAGGCCCACACCTTGCAGTTTTTCAATCAGTGTGTTGCGATCCTCAAGGGACTTCAATCGCACCGTGAGGGCCTCACTTTTGACCGGCACCTGGGGCGGCAGCGACACGGCGACGCCCGGAATATTTTCGGCCGCCCACCGCCTGAAACGAGGCAACTTGTTCGGGCCGCTGATGGGGAACGTATGGGTGTATCTAAAAGTCATTGGTGGCTCTTTCTGGATATGGATTATGCTCTGGCACAAAGGGCCAGGCTTGCCCCACAGTTTCAGTCACGGATTGGGAAACACCTGGCGCCAATGTTGCGATCGCAGCTCTTGGCGCCAGGCAGTTAGCGTCCGGCACTGGTCCTTCGAATTGGAAAGACAGAAGGCATCCAACCTGCGAAGCCTGTCGGAAATATCGTCGGCACGTCAGGCACCTCGCATATGGTGGTCGCGTAGTCCCTCGGAACGGTTGTGTTGCTCAAGGCGACCCGGCTCCGAGTCGATTGTCCTTACGAACTCGGCAAGCTGGATATCATCAAGCTTGTCCGCCGCTGCTTCGAGGGAAAACCACCGTCGGTGTCTTTGCTCCTTCTGACGCCAGTGGGTCAACGTGCCACGCACGTTCATACTGAACACAGTGACGCGGCAGGCAACCTGCGATCCTTCGTCAAGGACCTTAATGTATTGGTAGGTTGTCACCGGGACGGTGGAAATTTCACCGATGATGCCCGCCTCCTCGAAAGCCTTCCGGGACGCCGCAACAAAGGGCGGTTCTCCCTTCACGGGCACCCCCCTGGGCATGATCCATCGTCCCTGCCTGCGCGAGGTGATGAGCAGCACCGTCCGTTCGCCATCACGCCCGATACGCCACGGAAGGACCCCGACCAGTTGCAACTCGTCCGTATCGCCACCTGTGAGGGTCTTACCGCTCAACGTCATAGCGCAAGTCATAGTCCGGCATCCTCCGAGAGCAAAAGCAATGTCTCTAGAGACGCCTGTTGCTTACGAACGGCAGAGCGGCGGTCGATTGTGGACGGAACAGAGGTGTCGCACCATGGGCAACGGGCCGCAGCACCCGGCAGTTTGCGGTTGCATGTGACGCAGGTGGGATGGTGTCGAAAAAGGGACATGATACGCTCCATGACACGCCTCAACGACGTGTAACGAAACCGCACTTTCTATTACGTGGGTGCCCGGAGCGGCTGGGTCTGTGGCGGCGTTACAGGATCAATGCTGCCAGCTCCGGGTGACGGAGCGTGCTTGATCGGTAAGCCAGGAGATTTGAATGACCCAAGTATTTCGCATGAGGGTTAGGTAAGCAGAGGCAACGTATCCTTCAAGGCGACGTTTTGCCGCACGATTAAGAGAACGCCATAACATCTGCGCCAGAGCGCGCTGAACTCATAGAAGTCTTCAGTAGCCTGGAACGCCATCAGCGATTTGCGGATGACAGTGGTGACGCCATGACTTTCCCAATCGCCCAATAGACGCGTCTTAGCCCTCTCGATGAAGAGCTGGTCGGTGCAACGATCAGTCAAACGAGTTTCCTGGAATGTGATCTTCGGGGAACAAGATGTCCGCTGTGAGCTTTACTCTTGGCATCATCCAAGGAGTTTCATAATGGCATTTATTGAAGCAAAAGACGGGACTAGCTTGCACGTAAAGGACATGGGGCAAGGACGCCCTGTCGTGCTAATCCATGGCTGGCCCCTGACCGGCGACATGTTCGAGTATCAAACGGTTGCTCTGCTCGAGGCCGGTTTCCGAGTCATCACATATGACCGCCGTGGATTTGGACAGTCTGGTCACCCCGCAAGTGGCTATAATTACGACGTCTTCGCTGACGATCTGGCCTCAGTTATTGACGGTCTTGATCTGGAAGGTGCTGCGCTTGTCGGTTTTTCCATGGGGGGAGGCGAGATTGCCCGTTACCTGTCGAGACACGGCGCATCCAAGATTTCTAAAACCGTGCTCGTCGCATCGGTCGCGGGCTACCTACTCAAAGATGATACGAACCCGGACGGTGTCGATGGAAGCGTCTTTGATGGAATGAAAAAAGACATCAGAGAGGATCGCTTTGCTTTCCTCCAAAGCTTTGCCAAGACGTTTTACGGCGTCGGATATGTCACTAAGCCTGTCAGCCAAGGTGTGCTGGACTGGTCGTTTGTGCTGGGTGTGATGGCGAGCCCGAAAGCCACAATCGATTGCGTAGATGCATTTGGTAAGACCGACTTCCGTGCAGATTTTGCTGCCTTCACGGTTCCAACACTGGTGATCCACGGTACAGGCGACAAAACTGTCCCCATTGATCCCACTGGGCGGGCTGCCGCGAAGGCTATCGCAGGGGCGAAACTGATCGAATATGATGGCGAACCCCATGGCCTGTTCGCAACGGTCCCTGATCGCCTCAACCAGGACCTTATCGAGTTTCTATCTTAAGCAAAAACGGGCGAGCGCAAATGTTACTTTGCGCTCGCTATCTCAACAATTATTTCGCGACGTTGTCGCCAACCAAATTTACCGTACACAGTTGAAATAACTTGAGTATCTGCCAATTCCGCAACAAGACCCAAACATTAAGAACGCATTTTCAGTGTAGCCAGTCACGAACAGCACTTTTAGGCTCGGACGAGAATGACGGTGAAAGATGTACCCTTCCAACTTCGAAATGCACGTGAACCGATCAGCCTGATGGTTGGCAGACCCGAAGATCCCCAAAAGCCCAAGTCCCGTTCCAAGCCAATAGGTTTTACTCCCGATGGACGGGCCCAGGAGCTTCGGGCACTGTGGGATGAGTTCGAGCCTTACGCCGCCGAAGAGGCTTGCCGCGTCGCGCCGGTCGGAATTGCGTCAGCCACATTGTGCATGGCTTACTCGAGGCTCTGGGAGTCCTTCGCCGAACAGCGAGCGAAATCCACCACTACAACATTGCCGCCTGAGCCAAGATCGACGCCTACTATCTCTTCACAGCTCTGATAAACTGTCAGTTCCTCACTACTTGACGTGCAAGTCGAATTGTTGAGGTGGCTTTCGTCCTTCGCTGTTTGCCGGTTCTGATGAAGCTGCACGACAAGCTTTTTGTAATATGCAACTATGGCATTATGTTCTGCACGGCTTATGTAGCGCTCATGAAACTGGGGGGTCATTCTATCCTCATCTGCAACACCGTAATCGGAATGCCCGTGCTCCGTTTGAGGTTCCGGCGCCGCTTAGACCATGCTTAATGCATAGTGAATACGGGGTGTTGGCTAACCGGCGTGTCGTGGACGATCGTTCGATGGCGGAGTTGGTCTCTCGAGTATTAAAAAACGAAAGAGCCGGGTACTGCCGCGACGAAGTGCAAAAAGTTTCGACTCGATGCAGTGCCACGGAGTGTTCCATAAGCTCCAATGTTCGAACTAATCCCCTTCCCCAGGGGCCTCGCGATTGGAAAAAGCGCGGAACGCGGCCACTATATCCGAAAGGATGCTAATCTCATCTTCACCGATTTCACTCCTGCAGTCGCCTCAACTGTATTGCCCTGGATGGTCCCCTCATGGCCTGGGTGGAGCTCCCCATTTCCAAGCCAACCATGCCATGCTTCGTTGGCGCGGACGTGTACCGTCTGTCGAAAACGCTACCGCGAATGGAGCCTCGTGCAAAATATCGGCACATCAAACTCGGTTCTCTAGGGGTGCGCTGCTCTCCAGACGATAACCTTGCTGGACACGCCCACGCCGACGTGTCCCAACAAAGCATTGCACGCGCCGCTGAAAACGTTGCACGCGCTTTGAAAAACCGCTCAGAACTGGACCATATCGTCGACTTCGACCGGTAAGCCCGTCTGGAACGACCGGTTGGCGGCAAGGCCGGTCAGGATTGACATGGCACCATCGCGAAAATCTGCGGCGAAGGCACCGCCGGAATTCGAACTACCGAAGATATCTGCCAGCATGCGGTTGTCGCCACCGCCATGACCGCCCTCCTCCATCACGACAGGTACGATACGCGGTTCGCCGTGCAGCGGGAAATGATAGAGTTGGATACCCTTTGCAGCGCCTTCCTCGTGTGAAGAACCACCGGCATTGATATAGGAGGTTTCGCGAACCAAGAGTTCGATTCTCCCCTTCGACCCGTTGAAGGCAACATTAAATCCTTCCCAGGGCGCATAGGTGTTGAGCGAATAGGTCATGACCGCGCGGCTCTTGTAGCGCACCATGACCTGCATCGTATCTTCGATGCTGACGCCATCCCCGAAGACGTTCTGATCCCGTTGGTAACCGTCCTCATGTTCGGCATCCCAATAGAGCGCTTTCTGGACCGGGCTTTCGGTCAGGTCGATGGCGAAGGGATCGGTTTTAGCAGCGGCAACTCCGGTGGTGCGGTTGTAAGGCGTGAACAAGCCCCGCTCCTCGGCATTGGCGCGGCCATAAAAACGCAGATCACCCATGCCGAACACGGTCTGTGGCTGGCTTTGCAGCCAGAAATTGACGAGATCGAAATGGTGGGTGGACTTGTGCACCATTAGCCCGCCGCTGTTGCGCTTGTCACGATGCCAGCGGCGGAAATAGTCGGCGCCGTGTTTGGTATCGAGCAACCACTCGAAATGGACGGAATAGACATCACCAATTCCGCCTGAAGCGATGATCTCGTGGACAGCCGCATTGTGCGGCGCGTAGCGGTAATTGAAAGTGACGCGGACCGAGCGACCGGTACGCTTGACCGTATCGATGATCTGCTGGCATTTGACCACATCCGTGGTCATCGGCTTTTCGGTGATGACGTCACGGCCAGCTTCCAACGCCGCGATGATGTAGGTGTGATGTGTACGGTCGATCGAGGTGACGATCACGACATCGGCAGCTGTCTCATCCAGCATGCGACCGAAATCCTCGACCTTATAGGTGGGCAACTGGCTAAGGCCGAACTCCTCGATCAGCACTTTGTTGGTGTAATCCATGCGCGTCTGGTTGGTATCGCAAAGTGCTACCAGTTCATTCTGCGCGCTGAAATTACGCGCAATGACTTCGTAAAACATGCGGGCGCGCGCGCCTGTGCCAACAATGACGTATTTTTTCTTGGCCATCGGCTATCTCCTCTTCCATTCACGCCAAACCGCTTCGATCAATGATGCCGATCTGACGCAGCCACGTGTTTCTGATTTTCTCGTGAGAAGGACGCTTCGCTTTACCGGCGCAGGGCGCAACCTTCCGCATCGAATAGGTGCAATATTTCGGATCGATCCGCGATGCGGCACGATCAGCAGATCGGCAGGGCACTCCGGATGCCAGGGGTCAGCTCACAAGCCGACATTCTGGCTGGCGGGATTGTTGTCGGTCTCCACTCCTCCTCAAGTGTGCTCTGCGCAGCGAAGTTAGCCCTCTCGAGGTATATGGACAAATAGAATATTTCCGACCATTCATAAAATTTCTTTATGGAAACGAGGAGGCGAACATGAACAAGGCACTTGAGCAATTTGTTGCGGTCGCCGAAGCTGGGTCATTCATGGCAGCGGCAGAGATACTGCACATCTCGCAACCAGCACTGAGCTACAACATCAAGCGACTGGAACAGTCACTGGGTGTGGAACTCCTTTATCGCTCGGCACGCGGTGTCCAGCTGAGCCCTTATGGGGAAACGCTCTACAACAACGCGATCCTGATGAACCGCCTGCACACGAACGCCCTTACAACAATCGCCCGGCAGAAAGAGGAGCTGGAAGAAGGCATCAGTATCGGCACCGGTTATTCCACCTGGATTCTGCTTTTGAAGGATTTTGTGATCGAACATTTCAAAGCGCACCCGGCAGCACCAATCAATGTCAGCATAGGCAATATGATGCGCTGCATGGACCAACTGGTCGCTGGCGACATTTCCCTGTTCATGGGACATCGCATCGACCATCTAAAGCCGGGGCTTGCGGTCGATTTCATTCCCTTGGGATCAGCGACCGACGGATATTTCGTCCGTGAAGGGCATCCGCTTCTTGAAGGAACCCGTAAAATTGACGAAATCCGTAACTATCCAACGACAATGGCGAATCCGGCAGAGGCTCGTCAAAAACGCCTCATCTCAGGGACAGGTGCTCAAAATCTCGACGGCACTGGCCACGCATTCGCATGCAACTCGATGGACGCATGCATCGGTTTTGCGCTGAGTACCGACGCAGTGCTGATCCACAGTGATGTGCTGAGAGACTATTTTGTCGAAAAGGGTCTGCGAGAGGTGAAGATTTGCCCAAATAGTCCTCGCCGCCGGGCGGTGATGGGGTTTTACCTTCTGCCGGAAAGCAGATCCAATCCCAAGATCAAGGAAATCATCCGCCTGATATCAGCCCGTGCTGAGGCGGCAGGACTGTTTCCATCGGCGATTTGAAGACAAGTATTGTTAAGCCGCCCACGGTGACGAGAAGGCAACCGGGCGTTCGACGTCTAGCTATCGTCGGGGGGACACCTCGGGACAAGCGGCGATAGCAACAACTCTCTCGCGGGCGTTTATGAAATTGGGCGACGGCAAACCATCATCGCACACAGGTTGAAATTGCACCACAGGCAAGGAGTAAAATATACTACAAGTTGCCAAAATAGATCAAAATAATTTCGATAAACCTCAAGAAATGATATTTAATTATATTTAAACCATAACTAACTAAGCATAGGCGCGACAGAGCACCGATCAGGTCGCCATGATGGCACGCACCGTCTGTTATTCTCCATATCCACGCCGAATCCCCTGCAGCAGAGTTTTTCGTTCGACCGGCCCCGGTCGTAATGCTCCCTGCTTCGTGTTCGCGACTTCAAAATAGAACCGCGAGGAAATATGTCATTTCTTAAAAATGCGAGCATTCGCACGAAAATTCTGTCCCTGATCCTTCCCCTGTGTGTGGTTGGCTTGAGTGCCACAGCCTTTATCTCCACCCGGTACAAACAAGCAGATACAAGCTATTCCGACTTTATCTCAAATGACGCTGCGGCAAGTGTGGAAATGTCGCGCGCAAACCGAAATGTCGTGGCAACCGCATATGCCGCCTATCAAATCCTGACTTATCGCCAGGAAGATCCAGCGATGAAAACAGCGGTGGACTTTTACAACGATAGCAAAAATAAGCTGTTTGAGCGTCTTCAGAATACGAAACTACTCTTTCCAAGCGAGAGTGCTGCGATCGACAAAATCATAGAGAGAACAAAAGATGTCGTTGCCCTGACCGACGAGGCCGTACAACTGGGGCAAGCGGACCAGAACGACCCTGCAAGGGCGGCTCTGGCGAAAGCCGACACGCTGATCCTGCCTCTGACCACCGACAGCGCAACGTTTCTGGATCAGATATTGAAAACGGTCGCCGTGAGAAGTGACGAACTGACCGACCAGACAAATTCCACTATCTTCACCTCGCTGACGGTCGTCGGCGTGGCCTTTGCGCTTGGCATCATTGCATCACTCATCGTTGCCGCCAAAGGCATTACCACTCCAATCGCAGCGTTGCGTGAACGCATGATTTCGCTGGCCCAGGGGCAGACGACTGCACCTGTAGATGGGCAGGACCGCAAGGACGAAGTCGGTCAGATGGCAAAGGCTGTCTCGGTTTTCCGTGACAACGCCCTTGAGAAAATTCGCCTCGAAAAAGAAGCTGACGCGAACCGCAACCTTTCCGAACAGGAACGTCTGGAACGAGAGGCCCAGAAGGCACGGGACGCTGCCGACACGCAGTTCGCCGTCGATCAACTGGCCACGGGTCTTGATCGTCTTGCAGATGGTGATGTTGCCTACCGCATCGAAACGCCTTTTGTTGCCCATCTCGATACGCTACGCAACAACTTCAACGGTTCGGTTGCCAATCTGAATGACGCACTACGCGCCGTCGGCCAGAATGCCCGTGGTATCGACGCCGGTGCCAATGAAATCCGTTCTGCGGCCGACGACCTGTCCAAGCGTACCGAGCAGCAGGCTGCATCGGTCGAAGAAACAGCGGCCGCGCTGGAAGAGATCACCACCACAGTGAAGGATAGCAGCAACCGTGCCGAAGAGGTCGGCCACCTCGTTGCCAAGGCCCGTAATGGGGCGGAGAAGTCAGGTGAAGTCGTGCGTCAGGCCGTGACTGCCATGAACGAGATCGAGCGCTCGTCCGGTGAGATCACCAGCATCATCAGCGTTATTGATGAGATTGCCTTCCAGACCAATCTTCTTGCTTTGAACGCCGGTGTCGAAGCTGCACGCGCTGGTGAAGCTGGTAAAGGCTTTGCAGTCGTCGCACAGGAAGTTCGCGAACTGGCGCAGCGTTCGGCAAAGGCTGCGAAAGAAATTAAGGCACTGATCACCACTTCCGGTGAACATGTCCGCTCAGGCGTCAATCTGGTCGGTGAAACGGGTCGCGCGCTGGAAGTGATTGTCACTGAAGTCCAGGAAATCAACCGGCACATCAATGCCATCGTGGAATCCTCACGCGAACAGTCGGTTGGCCTTCAGGAAATCAATACTGCCGTCAACACGATGGATCAGGGCACGCAGCAGAACGCAGCCATGGTTGAGCAGTCGACCGCGGCTAGCCACAGCCTTGCCAAGGAAGCTGCATCTCTCAACCAGTTGCTGTCACGCTTCAATCTGGGCAACGGCGCGAGTGCAAACAGCTCAGCTCCAACTGCTGCACCTGTCCGCTCTGCGTCAAGCGCGTCCATACCAGCGCCATCTCCTGCCCGTGCGCTTGGCCGCAAGATCGCGGGCGCATTTGGTGGTGGCTCGGCTGCTGCCGTTGCACGGGATTCGTGGGAAGAATTCTGACATCCAAGACTGCTGCAAGGGGCGCTTATCCGTCCAGCCCTTAACGAAACTTTGAAATAATTATGGTCGGGAATTTTGCTTGCGGTAAAGGCAGGTTCTCGACCGATGGCTCCCAAGTCAGTGCAGGATGTGTACAAGTCGCGCATTGGCAGACCATTAGAATTGAGCTCTCACACAAGCTAGTTGTTCTGCCGTGGTTACGCCTTGGAGGACCTACAGATGTGCCACTGAGCGCTTTAATGCACCATCTCTAAATCATCGGATGACTGCGGTCGGCGAACCTAAAAGGCGATCACATCTTCGATCGAACCGTGGAGACAGCGGTTGTCGAACGGTCTGACATTCTCGTTCGTGCCGATGGCCTTGCCCACAAAGACTGGCAATCAACTGGCTGTACGGCTAGGAGGATCGGCGGGACAGCCCACAGCCAGTATTTATATCTAGCTGTTTCTCCAGTCGGCACCGCAAGCAACACACGACGGCGCGCCAGGCAAGAGCATCGGGGTTGCCCCACTCCCTCACCCACACGACCACATAAGCCATGCCAGCCGAGCCGTTGAGAAGATGAGACACAGGGTTTCATGAAGTTAATCGCGGATGCCAAAACCCGACAAATCCTCGGAGAACTCCCTAATCTGCTGTACGGACAAAACCAGAAAGTGAACAGATGGTCGAAATTCGCCCCGCAAAAGCCGCTGATCATGAGGAGATTGTCCAGCTCTGGCACCAAAGATGGCATGATGCCCATGCTAACCTCGTGCCTGATGATGTGCTGCCTTATCGGTCTAAGGACCATTTCAGTCTCCGGCTGACGGAAGCGGAAGACGCATTCTTCGTCGCAGCAGACGACATTGGCATAGTCGGGTTCGTCTCCGTAAAGGGAGCTGAGGTTGTCAAACTCTATGTCAGCGACCGTGCTCGTGGTACCCGCGTAGCCCAGACATTACTATCCTTCGCTGAGAAACTTCTGAGTGAGTCCGGGATAGCAAGAGCGATGCTGCTCTGTACGGCGGGCAACATTCGGGCTGAGCGGTTTTATGCGCGGGAGGGGTGGGAATTATCTGATTCCTACGAAGACGCGCTTTGGACACCAGAGACTAGCAATGAGAGGTTCTTTGTGCTGACCCACCGATTTGAAAAGGACCTGAAGCTGCTTCTTTAACAACGCTGCGAACAGGTTAGGGTCTGCGACGCGGCTATTTTTGTATGACCGGTTTGGGCAAATTGCGGCCATCAAGACTAATGTGCTCTCGAATAGATGTGAACCGAAAACCTGCCAAAGCAAAGACTGCCAATCATGGGCAACATTCTATAATATCCTATCGCTCGTCACGAGGATCGACTGATCGTACTTAGTCGCCGATGTTGCTCCGATGCACACGCCAGTGCCTTGTCGAAAACGGCTTGGCGTTGTCGGCATGCTTGGGTTGGTCTATCGATGCGGCGCGAACGCAGTCTGACAGCCGGTAGAGAGGCACCAAATCAATGGCACGCAAGCAGAGAGACAATTTTACTTCTCAAGATGTGGAGGCGGAGCCCGTCATCTGCCAGCTCTGCGCGCGGGTGATACCTGACGACCAGATCGAGCACCACCATCTTGTTCCCCGGAGTAAGGGTGGCAGGGTCACGGTGCCTTTGCATCGGATATGCCATAGCCACATACATGCAGGCTTCACTGACGCCCAGTTGGCAAAGAAATTCTCCACGATCTCAGCTATTCTCGAGGACCCCGCGATTCAGAAGTTCGTCAGTTGGGTAAAAACAAAACCAATTGGCTTCGATGATGAAGCAGAGGAGCGGGGCCGACGTCGCTGACTATTGGCCACCAGACTACGCGCTCAAGTCTTGATTTAAGATTGCCTGCCCGATTTAGTGCTTTGACCCTTGGTAAAACATTGATGCGGCAACGTAGCGGAAACGCATTTTTGCGGGAAAACTGCGCTAAATGGCCGATCCATTGTTATTCAGTGACCACGTAGTCCCGTTGGATCATTGACGTGGCTGTGAACCATGCGGATGCACGAGTACGCTGCTGATGAAAATCGAAGGCGGCTCGGTCCGAAAATACTTCTTCGACGCGCCAAACAAGGGGATCATCCGTCTGCGATACCTCAAACGAAATGCAACCCGGCTCCGTCTTCGTCAGACGGATATGATCAGGCAGGTGCGTTTTGACGATCTCCACCTCATTGCCGGATGCGCAGCGAAGGAGGCCAGAGAGCCGAATCTGAGTTTCTGGTTTGTCCATATTGTTTCTCCAATTCCAGCATTTGGCCGTGTTCGGCCATCCGATATCGCGCCGACATGTGGTGCTATGCGGAGCCGAACTATTATTGACGATATGGCGGCCGAGAAGCCGCCATTGCCTATCTCATACCGGTAAAGACACGCGTCTTTTCACCACCCTATCCGTGAGTGGATTGGAACGCCCCACCATCGAGCAAAAGATTTTGTCCAACGATATAGCCTGCGTATTGGCTGCACAGGAAGGCGGCGGCGGCACCAAACTCTTCTGGCGTGCCGAAGCGGCCTGTCGGATTGAGCGCATGTGCTTTGCGTCGAGCCTCATCGATGCTGATACTTTGTTCTGCGGCGGTTCTCTTCATTAAACCCTCTGTACGATCTGTTTCGTGTGAACCGGGTAGAAGATTGTTGATGATAACCCCGTGTTTTGCCACCTGCCTTGCCGTTCCCGCAACGAAACCGGTAAGCCCGCTGCGTGACGCGTTCGAAAGCCCAAGTTCGGGGATCGGCGCTTTGACAGATGCGGAGGTGATATTGATCACCCTTCCCCATTTCCTGTCGATCATGCCCGGAAGCACCGCTTTCATCAGCAATATCGGCGCAAGCATATTCGCGTGAAGAGCTTTGAGCCAGTCATCCTCAGTCCAGTCGGACCACAGGCCCGTCGGTGGGCCACCGGCATTGTTGACTAGGATGTCCGGTGATGGTTCCGCGCCCAGAAGTGCTGCGCGACCTTCCGCCGTAGTCACGTCAGCAACGACCATGTGAACCTCGGCATTGGTCTGTTTTCGAATTTCGCTTGCAGTCAACGCAAGTGCCTCAGCGTTCCGGCCATTGAGCGTAACGACTGCACCTGCTTCCGCGAGTTTCTGCGCGACACCCCTGCCAAGCCCTTTTGAACTTGCGCAGACGATTGCCCGTTTGCCAGCTATTCCAAGATCCATTGCGCATTCTCCTTCTATCGTTTGGCCATCCGAGCGATTGTTTCGACAGCCTCAACGAGATGAGCAACCTCATCTTCGGTGTTGAGGTAGCTGACCGAAGCGCGGGCTATTTCTTGTAAACCGCGAGCTGTCATATCGTAAGGCGTGTATGACACCCCGTTTGCACCGATGTTGATGCCTTTTTCGGCCAAGCTACTTTTGACGTTTGAGGCCAGGATGCCATCTACCGTGAACGAGACCAGTCCTGAATATGTCGATCCGAGATCACGCACTTCGACACCGGGAACATGACGCAATCTGTCCCGGAGACTTCCGGAAACCACGCCGATGCGGTCCCGAATTGCCGCCACACCCAGCTCCGAAGCAAGGGAAATTGCCTCTCCGAGCCCCAAAAGCAACGCGACCGATGTCTCAGACATTTCGAACTGACGCGCATCTGATCTCAGTAATGGCATACCATTTATGAGAGGACCTGAACTCACATCCACAAAACGCGGATCGAGTTTGCGGAGAAATTCGGGCCGAATATACAAAAGCGCGGTTCCGCGCGGTCCCCGCAAATGTTTCCGTCCGGCACTTTTGAGCATGTCGCAACCGATCTTTGCTACGTCAATCGGGATTTGACCCAATGCCTGCCCGGCATCCACCAGATAGGGAATGCCCGCGGCGTTGGCTATCTTGCCAACGGCCTCGGCATCGTTGATCAGGCCACCATTCGCGGGAAGCCAGGTCAATGAAATCAGCCTAACGGTATCATCAATCATGGCGGCCAGCGCATCCGGATCGAGACTTCCATCCTCGCGGCAGGGAATGACCTCAATGCGGGCGCCGCTTCTGCTTGCCGCGCGCTGCATCGTCGCAACATTTCCACCCCATTCGTGGCGACCGACGAGAATGCGGTCATCCTTGCGCAGCGGTGGCAGCGCCGCAAAAACCATGCCCCACACGGAGGACCCCGACGATCCGAATACGATATCGTCCCGCCGTGCGCCGATCAGGCTCGCAGCATTCAGCCGAATTGTTGAAAGCCGATCCGCAACTACGGCCGCAGCCTCCATCGGACCGCGTGACCCTTCCAGCGTCAGGTGTCGTGTCACCGCCTCCGCAACAGCCCTTGGTGAAAGCGATGCGCCAGCATGGTTGAAATGGATGAGCTCGGCGCAGCCTGGGGTGTCAGCTCGTAAGCTCCTGACCCTGGCGTCTGTCAGCACCTGCTTTCCTCCAACTCAACAATCGCATCGATCTCGACAGCAGCTCCGGCGGGCAGCGAACTCATTCCGAGTGCGGCCCTTGCGTGTTTGCCAGCATCACCGAAGACAGCAACCATCAGGTCTGAAGCGCCATTTGCGATCTGGGAGTGATCCTTGAACTCATGTGTTGCAGCGATATAGACGCCGAGCTTGAGGACACGGCGCACAGATGAAACCAGGCCATCCGTATGGGCTACGATCTGAGCGAGAACATTGATGGCCGCAATGCGGGCAGCCTCGGTGCCCTGCTCATCCGCACAATCCCTGCCAAGTGTTCCCGCGAGAACCTCACTGTCGGGAGCCTTGCTGATCTGACCTGAAATGAACAGGAGATTGTTCGCTTGTGTCACAGAGACGTAGCTTGCGACAGGCGCAGTTGGAGCAGGCAGTTCAATTCCGAGAGTCTTAAGCTTTTCGCTGATGGATATCGACATGTGTTTCTCCTTTTTTTTAATTCATGGAAGAAATCCGTGCCATCGACCAATTCAAAGCTTTGCAGCCTGCGATCGAAATTGTTAATGTCACGCACAACACTCGTGAGGCAGACCAGATTTGCGCAGCTCCCCCCTTCTTCCTCCACTGCCCGCTCTCAGGGTATTTCAGGCCGTAGCCCACCGTTTAAGTTTTCGGCTGGCTGGTGAGGAGTTGCTGATTACCCAAAGCGCCGTCAGTCACCATATCAAGCAGCTTGAAACCGCACTGGGCACGCAGCTTTTCCAACGCAAAAGCAAAAGCATAGAGTTGACGGATGAAGGGGCGATGTTTCTGGCCACCGTGGATCAGGCATTGTCCCTGCTGGCGACAGGGACTGCGCAGTTGCGCGCACGCTCAGGCCAGACATATCTGCGCGTCAGCCTCTTACCATCTTTTGCTGCAAACTGGCTAATCAGTCGCCTTGAGCAGTTTGAAATGCAATATCCAAATATAGAGCTGGATCTAGACCCAACTCTGCGTGTGGTCGACATAAATCGCGGAGAAGCAGACGTCGCAATCCGTTTCGGTGACTTCAGTGCGGATAAGCAGGGCGGCATTCATCTCGCGAATGAGGAGCTTTCACCTGTGATGAGCCCGGTTCTTTACGGAGACGGGTCCCGCTTCCAGTCTACCGATGATCTGCTGCCTCACCCCATATTGCAGGCGAAAAGTGGGCTTGAATGGCAATTGTGGAGCGAGAGCGCGAACCTCTGCCTCGACAAAGCCAAACACATACGCCTAACCGATTACAATATCGTCCTGCAGGCAGCACTTGATGGACAGGGTATAGCCATGGGCCGAAACCTGCTCATCAAGGAACATCTGCGAAAGGGGCGGCTGATTAAGCCGTTTCCAATCAGTTTCAGCTCAGAGAAGGCAGCCTATTGGGCGGTATGTGATCTAAACTCAAAAAATGCCGCCGCTATCGAGGCATTCGTGGAGTGGCTCAAAGCCGAACTGCAATTTTAGCTTGGGTCAGGCGTAATGCTTTGACCGTAACATTTCCTTCTCCTGAATCAGGCCCATAACCGAGTGCCAACCAAATTTGCAACTTCTCCTTCGGCTAAGCTCGACCAGGCATTATCAACGTCGACGATCTCGGGCGGACGTAGCCGAAAGTTGACTACCGCGCTGATGAGACGGCAATGCGTAACGAGCCTCTATTTGCTGTGGTGCTGGCCTCGTAAACGTGCCCAGTTTTGCTCTGTCAAGAGCCCGTTCCAATGCCTCGATGCAAATAGGATCGTGCGATATTCCCGCTCCTTCTCGCAGGTTATCCGAACGCGCTCCTTCGCTGCGGCAAGCGGTTCACGAAACAGCTTCGCTGTTCATCAGCGCCTTGGTGTTAGACCTGTGCTAAGCCGCCATCAACGAAGACTTCGCCGCCCGTCATGAAACTGGAATCTGAAGATGCCAGAAATGCTGCAACACCGCCTGTCTCAGATGGCTCGCCCATACGACCAAGCACCGTCGTCGCTCCGATTGCGTTCATCCCTTCGTCACCTAGAACTTCCAGTGCCAACTCTGTGGTGATCGGGCCAGGTGACATCACATTGACACGGATGCCGGTACCTCGCAGGTCTAGCGCCCAACTGCGCGCTAGGTTTCGAACCGCGGCTTTGGTCGCACTATAGATGCTGAACGCCGGTGTCCCCATCACACCAGTACTTGAACCCGTCAGAATAATCGAGGCACCCGCCGTCATGAGTGGCAGTGCCTTTTGTACCGTAAAGACCGTGCCCTTTACATTGAGGTCAAATATCTGGTCATAGTGCTCGGGCGTAATCTCGCCGAGCGGCGCGAACGCTCCGGTTCCTGCATTAGCAAGGAGTATGTCGAGCCCGCCCCGCTCGTTTTTTACCTTTTCATAAAGACGGTCGAGGTCGGAGAGATCGGTCACTGAGCCCTGGACCGCCTGCGCTGAAGATCCAAGTTGCGAAACGGCGGCATCAAGCGTTTCTTGCCGACGGCCAAAAATATAAACGAATGCCCCCTCCTCGATAAACCGCTTGGCGGCTCCAAAACCTATACCGCTTCCGCCACCCGTTATAACTGCTGTCTTACCTTGTAGTCTGCCCATGTCGCGCTCCTATGTTGCAATCACACTAAGCTGGCGACCTACGTACCTATTGACAAGTATGCACCTTTTGGTAAGTACCTAAAAATGTCAAATCGACCACTTCCATCCGTATTACCGACGGCGGCCGAACCACCTTCGGAAACCTGCACCCCGACATTGGCCGGCTTTACCTGCGGACTTGACGCAACCTTGCGTGTCATATCGGGGAAGTGGAAACCGTTGATCTTGTACTTCGTCGCCCAGGGTGGTCCGACCCGCTACGGTGCGCTTCGGCGGGCAGTGCGCGACGTGAGCGACAAAGTCCTAATCCAACAGCTCAAGGAATTGGAGGCTGATGGTCTGGTGAGGCGGACTGACTACAAAGAGGTCCCGCCGCGCGTCGACTACAGTCTGACCCCTCTGGGCAGGAGCTTGGCCGAAGCCTTAGTGCCGCTCTGCTCTTGGGGCACTGACAACATGGCAGAGGTTACGCGCGTCTTCGCTGAGCGCGGTGCTTTGCGGTGAAGCCGAAGCTCTTGTCGATATCATGCCAATATTGAACTCACCAAGTCTGGCCACCTAGCTTAACGGAACGGTTGCCTGCATGAGCGGGTACAGAAATAAGCCCGCGGCCCCAAAGTCGATTGATGAGCAGTCAACAATTATGAGCCCTCGGCCGCTTTGCGTCATTAGCGGAAAACTTCTACTTGGCTGTCGCTTTCACGATGCGCTCGGCAAAGCTTGCCGCGGCAAGCGGCAGGATGCGTCCGCGCAACTGGCACATCACGAGGTCGGATCGCGGGATATCGCGTTCATCGATTGGCCGACCAACCACACCCATGCCGAACTCTTCGCGCGGCGCGCCAACGTCAATCTGGAAGGAGATCATGTTGCCGCGCAGCACAAGGCCGCGGAGCATCTCAAAGGAATTGGATTCGGCCATGACGTCGAACCGAAAGTCGCGCCTTGCAATGACTTCATCAAGAACCTGGCGTCCGCCAAGACTTTGGTCCGGTAGTGCCAACGGATGCCCGACGCAGTCGGAGAGGCGCAAAACCTCTTTGCTAGCCAACGGATGGTCATCGCGCATGATCGCGACGAGTCTTTGTGGAACCGAGGCCAGAATTCGAACTGCGGGGCGCATGGCTGCGCGGTAGACGATCGCGAGATCGACATCGTAGTCGATCAGAGCATTGATCGCGGCATTGTGGTCCATGACCTTGATGTTGAACACGAGGCGCGGATTGGCCTTTCTGAACTCGCCGATCTGGGAGGGCAGGAAGTCGAGCGCAAGTGCCTGACTGCAGGCGATTTTCACGGGACCACGGCGTAATCCTCGCAAGTCTTCGACCTGGGAGCTCAGGCGTTCCGCGTCGGCGATCTGGCTACGTGCATAGCGGACAAACATCTCTCCGGCGGCCGTCAGCCTCACGCCACGCGCTCGACGTTCGAAAATCGGCGTTCCGATCTCAAGCTCGAGGTCCTGGATTTTCCTGTTCATCGCTGATGCCGTGATGTTCATCTTTTCCGCCGCCTGACGGATCGAACCGGCACGGGCGATTTCCGAGACTTGCTCTAAAAGCTTGAGATGTCGCATGGCGTTCCTTCTCAGTGAGGCCTTTTTGTCACCGCTGATGCACGATAATAGCGGTAGATGTGTTCACTGAATAGTGGCACTTCTGCATTGCAACACAGACGAAAGAGCAGCCGGACAAGGCGGCCCCCAACCACCAGATCAAGGGAACAGAGAATGGCTCACCATCAGATGAAGACACACGCCCGCATGGTAGCACTCGCTGCGATGACGGCGCTTGCTACGGTTGGCGCTTCCGCGGTCGCGCATGCGGAAACCAACATCAAGCTGGTCCTGAACTGGAAATATCAGGGACCGCAGGGCTTGCTGTTTCTTGCCGAGGACAAGGGCTACTTCAAGGAAGAAGGCCTGAACGTCACCATGGACCAAGGCAATGGCTCGGGTGCCGCGGTCCCGTTGGTCGCGAATGGTGCCTACGACATGGGCTTCGGCGACATCAACGCGCTAATCGAGTTCGCGGCAAAGAAGCCGGAAGATGCCCCGGTCGGCGTCTTCATGATGTATAATCAGCCGCCCTTTACCGTTGCCGTCAAGGCCGACAGCCCGATCAAGACTCCTGCCGACTTCGCGGGGCACACGTTAGGCGGAGCCGCCAACGACGGCGCGCTGAAGCTATTCCCGGCTCTCTGCTCGATCACCAAGTCGGATTGCTCCACGGTCGAAATCACCAACATGCAGCCGAACCTGCGCGAGCAGATGCTGATGAAAGGCCAGGTTGACGGGGTCTTCGGATACGTCAACACCATCCGCTTCAGCGCCAAGCTGATCGGCGTCAATCCGGACAAGGATATCCGCTTCATAAACTACGGCGACTACGGCATGGACCTCTACTCGAACGCCATCATTGTCTCGAAGACCTTCATGAAGGATCACCCCGATGCCATCAAGGGCTTCCTGCGCGCGCTGAACAAGAGCATCACGGACGCGATCAAAGATCCCGAGGCTGCCATCGCCTCTGTGAAGGCCCGCGAGCCGCTGATCAAGTCCGACGTAGAACGCGAGCGCTTTGATGCGACCCTGGCCAATGAGATGGCGCATCCGGAACTTGCGACCGTCGGCCTCGGTGATATCGATGAAGCACGTCTGGCGAAGTCGATCGACATCCTCGTAAACGCCAATAGCCTGCCGCGCAGTCCGACGGTCGGCGAGGTCTTCGACCGTAGCTTCCTGCCTGCCAGGAGCGAGCTCCTGACCTCGGTCAAGTAACCGACGGCGCAGTGCGCCGTCCCCCTTTCTCCATACACAACAAACGGAGCAACATCATGGACTTGATGCTGAAGGATAAGGTCGTCTTCATCACCGGCCCCGCCAAGGGCATGGGCGCGGCAATCACGCTGGCCTTTGCCCGGGAGGGCTCTAAGCTCGCACTTGTCGGTCGCGACACGGCAGCGATCGAACCTGTGGCTAAAGACGCCCGTTCCAAGGGTTGCTCCGTCATCGTTATCGGCTGCGATCTCACCGATGCGGGCCAATGCGATGCGGCGGCTGAGAAAACTGTCGAGGCTTTCGGCCGCATCGACGTTCTGGTCAATGTCGCAGGGGGGTCCGGTCCGATGGGCAAGACCGGAGTCGAAACCACGCCGGAAGAATTCGACGAGATCGTCACGCTTAACATGAACGGCTGCTTCCATACGATCCGCGCGGTCCTGCCGTCAATGATTGAGAACCGCTATGGCAAGGTTGTCAATGTGGGCGGCACCTTTGGCATGAGGGGACGCTCCGGTCGCTTGGCCTACTCGGCATCCAAATGGGGTCTGCGCGGCATCACCAAAAGCTTCGCACTTGAGGTCGGCCAGCACAACATTAACGTCAACAACGTCGCCCCCGGCATGGTCGATGGTCCCCGCTTCCGTGACAAGGTCTGCAAGACCATGGCGCAGAAGCTCGGCATCACCGAAGAGGAAGCCGCGATCCGTCACGCCGAGGATTACGCGCTGAGGCGCATTACCGTCGACGAAGATGTCGCCAATGCCTGCCTGTTCTTCGCCAGCGACGTATCGCGCCAGATCACCGGCGCGGATATCCCGGTCGACGGCGGCTGGGCAGCACTTTAAGGAAGGTTCTAAGTCATGACCGCAGACCTCGTCATCCACGGCGGCACCATCGTTTCGCCGGACACCGAATACAAGGCTAGTATCGCCATCAAGGACGGCACAATCCTCGCCATCGGCGAGCAGTGTGCCATGCCTGCCGCGAAGGAAACGCTCGACGCAACCGGCCTCCACATTCTTCCTGGTGCAATCGACGTCCATGTTCATTTTCGCGATCCGGGCTATGCCCAGAAGGAAGACTTCGCCAGCGGCACGGCGGCCGCGGCGTTCGGCGGCGTCACCACGGTTTTCGACATGCCGAACACCCTGCCAGCGATCTCCGACGGCAAATCGCTTAAGGAAAAACATGCAATCGCCAGCGCGAAGGCACATGTCGACTACGGCCTCTACGCTGTGCTCGGCGAAGACAGCCTGCCGCACATCCATGACCTGGTCGATGGCGGCGTCATCGGGTTCAAATGCTACATGGGCAACACCTTCGGCCGCATCCCGTCGCCAAGCACTGGTGCAATGCTGGAACTGTTCGAGATCGTCGCTCCTACGGGTAAGCGCATCTCGCTTCATGCCGAGACGAACTCGATCATGGAGCGTCGCGAGGCACGCCTTCGCCAGATGGGGCGCACCGATGCGCTTGCGCATCTTGCCGCGCGTCCGGCCGTGGTCGCCACCGAGGCCGTAGCGCGCGCTGCGATCCTCGCCGAATGGACGGGTGCCCGCATCCACATCCTTCACATCTCCTCTGCGGCCGAATTACGGCCTCTCGCAGAAGCCAAGGCACGCGGCGTCGACATCACCGGCGAGACCTGCCCGCAATATCTGGTCCTCTCAGCCGACGACTACGAGGAAAAGCGCGGCGTGATCCGCGTCAATCCGCCAGTCCGAGAAGCGGAGAACCAGGACCCGATCTGGCAGGCGCTAGTGGACGGCACGATCGACATGATTGCCACCGACCATGCCCCGCATTCCATCGAGGAAAAAACACGTGAAGACATCTGGACGGTTGATTGCGGCTTCCCGGGCGTAGAAACCCAAATGCCGCTGATGCTGACGGAAGTCGCGCGCCGCAACGCAAGCATCTCGGATTACGTTCGCTGGAGCGCGGAAAACCCGGCCAAATGCTGGGGTCTCTTCCCGAAAAAGGGCGCGCTGATGGTCGGCTCCGACGCCGATATCGCTATCGTCGACACCAACCGCACCTGGACAGTCGATGACAACCTGATCCAGTCCACCGCCAAGATTTCTCCCTGGCACGGGATGGAGACAACCGCTCTTCCGATCCATACGATCGTCCGCGGCCGCTTCGCCATGAAGAACCGCAAGCTTCAGGAAGACGCACGAGGCTGGGGGCGCTCGGTCCACGCCATTCAGGCGATGCCGACGCCAGACGTCCGCCACGCAGATCAGACGATGGCAGCCGTCACGTCTCAAACAGCAACGAACAAGGGGAGTGCTGCGGCATGACATCAGCTCTCGCTACCGAAATCGCAGTCCGTAATGCTATTATCGATCTGGAAAGGGTGAACGTCACCTTCGGTGGCGAGAAGAACAAGACCGTAGCACTGGCGGAAACGTCGCTTAGGATCGAGAATGGCGAATTCGTCGCTCTCGTCGGTCCCTCTGGCTGCGGCAAGTCGACGATCCTCAAGCTGGTGGCGGGAACGCTCTCGCCATCCCAAGGACACATCTTCGTTGCCGGCCGTGAAATCGGTGCGAATAACGTTCGGATCGGCATGGCCTTCCAAAACCCGACTCTGTTGCCCTGGCTCAACATCCGCGACAACGTGATGATGCCGCTAAAGATCGTCTCTCCGTTTAAACAAACCTATTCGAAGAAGAAGAGCGGTGAATATCGGGATCGTGCCGAGGCGCTTCTGAAGCAGGTCGGCCTGACTGGCTTCGGGGACAAATTTCCCTGGCAGCTTTCGGGAGGCATGCAGCAGCGGGCTTCACTCTGCCGGGCGCTGATCCACGATCCCACCCTGCTCCTTCTCGACGAGCCTTTCGGCGCACTCGATCAGTTCACCCGCGAGGAGCTCTGGGAGATTATGCAGAACCTCTGGATCGACAAAAAACCGACGGTGCTGCTCGTCACCCATGATCTCAAGGAGGCCGCCTACCTCGCATCCCGCATCTGCGTCATGCAGGCGCGTCCGGGTCGCATCATCGAAGACAGCACCGTGCCTTTCGCCCGGCCGCGCACCATCGATGTTTCGTTCGAACCCGAATTCGTTTCCCTCACGCAAAGGCTTCGCGAGCGCATCGTCGCGGCACGGGCCGTCAAGGAGCATCAGTCATGAAGCCGGATACCAGACGTCGCCTTCTTTCCGCCTGCTGCATACTGGGCTTTTTCATCGCCTGGGAAGTCATCTGCCTCGCCTTCGGGATCTCAGAAATGGTCCTACCCCGCCCGACACAGGCCATCTATACCCTGGTAAGCCAGTTCCCGTCGATCTGGCCGCATGCGTTTCAGACTATTTACACGACGCTGGTCGGCCTCGGTCTCGGCATCATTATTGGTGTGCTACTCGGCATGCTCATTGGATCGTCAAAGCTTGCCTATGACGTCGCTTATCCAATGCTGGTCGGCTTTTCCTCGATCCCCAAGGTTGCGATCGTCCCGATCCTAGTTCTCTGGTTTGGAGCGGGAACGGTTCCGGCGATCCTGACGGCGATGGTGATGTGCATTTTCCCGATCGTCGTCAATGTTGCGACCGGCCTTGCCTCGACGGAACCCGAGTTGCAGGACGTGATGCGGACATTGAAGGCGACGAAACTCGAAATCCTCTGGAATATCGGGTTGCCGCGGACCATGCCCTACTTCTTCGCTTCGCTGAAAGTTGCCGCCACGCTCGCATTCGTCGGAACGGTCATCGCCGAAACCGTCGCCTCCAATCGCGGCATCGGCAACCTGATGATGATCGCTAGCTCCAGCTTCGACGTGCCTCTGGTGTTCGCCGGGCTGTTCATTCTCGCAGCTCTCGGCGTCGCCCTCTACATTATCTTCTCGGCCATAGAGGCACGGGTCACTGGTTGGGCAGTGCGCAACGATAACTTCGCCGCCAACGGCTGATCTTTCCTAACAATCGCATCCTTGCCTCCTCTACCACGACGGAGCCGAACCTCAGAGGGACAATCCCATGACCAAGCTCAAAATCACGGCAGGCCCGTTTACCTTCGACGCCCGCCTCGAAACCGGAAGTGCGCCAAAAACCTCGGCAGCTTTCCTCAAACGCCTTCCATATGAAAGCCAAATCGTCCATGTCCGCTGGAGTGGCGAAGGCGTGTGGGTGCCGCTGGGCGACGAAGACTTCGGCGTCGGCTACGAGAACCACACCAGCCACCCGGCTCCAGGTCACATCATCCTCTATCCGGGTGGCATCAGTGAAACCGAAATCCTGCTCGCCTATGGCGGCGTCGACTTCTCCTCGAAAATGGGGCAGCTTGCCGGAAACCATTTCGTCACGCTGACCTCGGGATTGGAGAATTTGCCCGCACTCGGAAAGAAGACATTATGGGAGGGCGCACAGCCCATCCGTTTCGAGCTGGCTTGACCCATGACCGAGCACGAGCTTCTTCCAGGCATCGATACGGTCCATTGGGGTTATCTCGACGCGACCCTGCCACCGGCGCTGGAGATTGCTGATGGTGATATCGTCACAGTCCATTCCGTCAGTGGCTCGGCGGAAGAAACGCCTGTCGCCGGATACTGTGTGCGTCCGGAACTCAAATCCATCCAACGGGCACTATCGCCGGAGCTTGGCCCTCATATTTTGACCGGGCCAATCAAAATCAAAGGGGCAATGCCTGGCGATACCCTTAGGATCGACATTCTTGACGTCAGATTACGCGACAACTGGGGCTACAACATCATTCGTCCCGGCAAGGGTATGCTGCATGAAGAATTCGGAGAGCCGCATACGGTGCATTTCGGGATCGATCTGGAAACAGGAGCCATCGCCACTCCCTGGGGTGGTGCACTAACAGCACGGCCATTCTTCGGGGTCATGGCGAC
This sequence comes from Agrobacterium sp. AGB01, assembly GCF_014851585.1. Taxonomy (GTDB): domain Bacteria; phylum Pseudomonadota; class Alphaproteobacteria; order Rhizobiales; family Rhizobiaceae; genus Agrobacterium. Next base: position 75,618 of record NZ_JACVAB010000005.1, on the reverse strand, counting down.
GGCTCCCAATGCCGAAGATGGTCGTCGTTCATCGGTTGCGCCAGGATATTTCGGTGGCAATCTAGACAACAAGGAACTGACCGCTGGCTCCACACTCTATTTGCCGGTGTCCGTTGAAGGCGCGCTCGTGTCTATTGGAGATGGACACGCAGCGCAGGGCGACGGCGAGGTCTGCCTTACCGCCGTTGAAACTGCATTGACCGGACGTTTCCGTTTTACGGTTATCAAAGCTGGACAGATTCCGCTACCTTACGCCGAGACACCAACCCATATGATTGCCATGGGCTTTGGCGAGAACCTCGACCTCGCCGTTCGTGAAGCCTTGCGCAGCGCCATTTCTCTCATCTGCAATCAAACGGGCATGACTGCGGCAAATGCCTACACGCTCTGCAGCGTCGCCGCCGATGTGCGGATCACCCAACTCGTCAACGTTACAACAGGGGCTCATGTGATGATCCCCAAATCCGTCTTCCCACCTGCCAGGCCTGAATAAAGAATGCCATGACCCACCGTGAGATAAAAATCGATCACCGTTTTCTGCGGCTTCAATTTTAGCGGTTCGGAAGACGTCGCCAATGGCGCTGGTAAGGCCGGTATCCAGGCTGATCTACGGTGGCACGACGAAAGTGCTAATGGGCATTGTCGCGGACGCTGCGTTAGGTGTCGACGGTGAGGTGCCGGTGTCATCGCAGCGTGCCTACATGAGGAAGGACAGTCTCATGAGGGCCTGACTTTTATGAGGTCGCCCAGACCCGACTGTAGCGCAAGCAGCGCATGGCAGATGCGTTCATCGCACTCCTAAATGGTATCGGCACGCTTGAAGACTTCATGAAGGTCTGGACGATGAATCAGCTCTCCGAAATCGATAAGCCTGTCGGCCTGCTCAACACGCGCGGCTTCTTCGATGCTTTTCTCGGCCTCGTCGATCATATGGTCGCTGAGAAATTTCTGCCACCTGCGCACCAGCATACGGCTTTTGTCGATGCGGATGCGGAGGTTTTGATCGGCAAATTACACGCATACCAACGTATCGACGTTCCCAAGTGGACGTGATGCCGACCACGACGTCGAAAAGGCAGAAAAATGAGCGGCGCGGGTGAAGCGCCGCTCATAGCGATCAGCCAACCTTGAAGGTCAGTTCATCGACGCCGTCCACATGGGCAACCATAACATCGCCCTTGACGATCGCGCCAACGCCGGCAGGAGTGCCCGCGAAGATCAGATCGCCTGGTTGCAGAGTGAATAAACCTGAGAGATAGGAAATCATTTCCGGAACCTTCCAGATCATCTGGTTGAGGTCGCCCGTCTGGCGCACTTCGCCATTGACCTTGATCCAGATCGCGCCGGCGGAGGGATGTCCCACCTTGGACACGGGATGCAGCGGGCCGCAGGGAGCGGAAGCCTCAAAGGCTTTGCCGGTTTCCCAGGGGCGACCGAGCTTCTTTGCTTCGTTCTGCAGATCACGGCGGGTCATGTCGAGGCCGACGGCATAGCCGTAGACGCAGTCCAGTGCCTTATCATGTGGGATATCTTTGCCGCCACTCTTCAGCGCCACGACAAGCTCTACTTCGTGGTGCACGTCCTTGCTCTGCGCCGGGTAAGGGAAATCCGTACCCGACAGAACCAAGGTGTCCGGGTTCTTCTGGAAGAAAAACGGCGGCTCCTTGTTTGGATCATGGCCCATCTCGATCGCATGGTCGGCGAAGTTGCGGCCGACGCAGTAGATGCGGTGCACCGGGAAGAGTGCCTGGCTGCCGGCGACCGGAAGGGTCGGAATAGCGGCCGGATTGATGACATAGGCGGGGTTGGTTGCGGTCATGTCGTTCATTATCGTGCTCCTGCGTAATATTCGATGCGTTTTTCGAAGAGTTCCACGGCCGCGGACAGCAGCATTGCCACCGCGAAGAGGATGATTGTCAGAGCCCAGAAGCGCTCCATGTCGAAGCTGCGGGAGTAGAGCTCGAAGAGTTCACCGTATCCGATGATGGATACGAGGATCTGGCCAATGACCACGCCCTTCACGCCACGGATGAGACCGATGCGGATGCCTGCCAGGATTTCCGGGAGGGCAGAGAAGAGAATGATCTTGGTGAAGATGGTGAGCCGGGATGCGCCGTAGCAACGACCCATCTCGATGAGCGACGGCGGAACCTGCATCACGCCGGCCCGTGCATCAAGCACGATGATCCAGACTGCGAAGAGGAACACCGTGACGAACACCGTAGTTTCGCCGAGCCCAAACAGGATCATGAGAACCGGAACCAGAGCTGAAAGAGGCGCGCTGACAAACATGTTGACCCAAAGGCCGAAAATGTTGTCAACGACCTTGAAACGGCCCATGGCAATGCCGAGCGGCACGCCGATGCCGATGGCCAAGGCCATGCCCAACACGAAGGACCGGATCGTCACCAATGATGCGTTCTGCCACGAGTTCGTCGCGACCAGCTCAAAGCCCGCCGAGATGATCGAGCTCATCGGCGGGACCAGGAAGATCACATCCATCCTACCGACGATTTCCCAAACCAGCGCCCAGAAGATAAGCGATGTCATCATGGGAATTTTGATGCCGAAAAGTTTCATGGCCGGTTACTCCGCATACTGCCTGAGGCCCTGCCAGATCTCTTCGACCACATCGAGATAGCCCTTGTCGCGGCGGATGACATCGGGTGCAGCGGAGCGATCGATGTTGGGTTCGATGATCTGGGAGACGCGACCAGGGCGCGGCGAAAGCAGAACGATGCGATCGGAGACGTAGACGGCCTCTTCGATCGAGTGGGTGACAAAGAGGAAAGTCTTGCGTTCCTTCTCGACCAGTTGCAGCAAATCTTCCTGGAACTTTCGACGGTTCTGTTCGTCGACGGCTGAGAAGGGTTCGTCGAGCAGCAGGACATCCGCATTGACGGAGAAGGCGCGGGCGATGCCGACGCGTTGGCGCATGCCGCCCGAGAGTTCGTGCGGATACTTTTCCTCGAAGCCTGTCAGGCCCACCTCGCTGATATAGTGCTTGGCAACGCGGTTGCGTTCAGCCTGCGGAACGCCTTTGAGCTCAAGGCCAAACGCAACGTTTCGCAACACGGTGGCCCAAGGCATGAGGGCAAAGTCCTGGAACACGAAGGCACGTTCCGGGCCGGGGCCTGTGACGACCTTACCGTTGACCCGTATCTCCCCTGAGGTTGAAGGCACAAGGCCCGCGATGATTTTCAGGAGCGTGGTCTTGCCGCAGCCAGAGGGACCGAGCAGTGTGGTGAGCTTGCCGCGCTCGAACTGAAGGTTGATGTTTCTGAGCGCCTCGATGTCACCATAGCGTTTGCAGATGTCGCGGACCTCGACAATGGCGTCGGACATGGTCGAGCGCGACGGATCGATGGTGCGGGCCGTCATGGAAAGAGCCATCTTATTTTCTCCTCTTTTCGGGACGCAGGAAGTTGACCTCGACATATTGCAAGGCAGCGAGTGTCAGCGTCGAAACGGCAATGATGGATGCGACGGCCGCGTACATGTGGGCGTAGTTGGCGATCGAGCGGTGATAGGTGATGAGGTCACCGATACCTGTCGGGGTAATCAGCAGTTCGGCAAGCATGACACCGATGAAGCCGGCGGCTATACCAAGGCGTAAGCCCGCGAACAGAACCGGCGTGGCGTCGGGTATGATGATCTTGAAGATCTGCTGGAGGCGATTGCCCTGAAACGATCGGCACATGTCGACCAGCGACGGATTGACGTGACGAACGGCCTTGTAGGAATTGAGCACGATCACCGGCAGGGCCAGCATAATGACGGCGAGCGTCTTGGCGACCAGACCAATGCCGTAGATAAAGGTGACCAACGGAACCAATGCAGCCATTGGTGCGGCCTGGAGCACAATGAAGACGGGGGCCAGAAGCCATTCCGCCTTGTCTGATAGGCCCATGATGATGCCAAGCCCTATGCCAAGCACGGCTGAGACGGCAACGCCGATCAACAGCGGCTGGAACGTGATGAGATAGGCTCGCAACAAGGTGCCGTCGAAGGCCATCTCGAACAGCGCAAACAGTGTGTCGAAGAAGGTGGGGAAGGCGAAGCTGATCGGGACGCCTCCCGCGATTTCCCAGATTGTGAAAAGAGTTGCAAGAGAAGCCACCACCCAGAAGGATTTACGGCGTCTGGCGAATTCGGCGATCGTTTCGGCGAACCGGGGGGAGCCGGTGGCGGCTCCCCCCGTCGCACTCGCCCTATGGGGTGAAGTGGTCATGTGCATCACTTCGTTCCGACTTTGGCAAGTGCTGCATTGAGCGCGGTGAGGTCCCAGAAGTCTTCGACCTTGAGGTCGGCCGACTTGCCTTCGAGCGCGCCGGAGACCGTGTAAAAATCGAAGTCGTCGCGGGCTGCGTCCTCGCCGCCACCATTGAGCGGAAGGGTAGATGCCGCCTCGCTAAAATAAGGTTCAATGTCGGCTAACATGTCCGGCGTCGCATCGGGAAGAAGCTTGTATTTTTCACGTAGCGCAACGGCCGCCTTAGGATCCGCAGCGACCTCCCGCCAGGTGGTCAGAATGCTCTCAACGAGGATTGCGACATCCTTCTGGTTTTTCGAGAGATAGTCAGTGTTGGCAAACAGCGCCTCGTCGGTCGCGCTGACTTCGCCAAGCGGCAGGAAGCCGAATTTCCCTGGCGCTTCCTTCTCCAGCACGCGCTTGCCGGAGGAATCGACGATCGTCGCCTTTACATTGCCCTGAAGCAGGGCGCCGGTGCGCACTTCCGCGCCCGGAACGTAGGAAATGTTGGAATACTTGATGCCGTTCTTGTCGGCCATAAGGCGCATAATCGCCTCGGTACCTGAACCGCGGGAGTGAACCGCGATTTCCTGGCCATCAAGATCCTTCCATTCCTTGTAGAACTCGGTGTTAACCACCGGATAGAACTGGAGCTTGGAAAGCTGCATGAAGATGCGGATCGGCGCCTTCACTTTCTGGAGAAGGGAGTAAGGGCCGCCGATGCCAATGTCGGCCTGACCGCTCACCACCGCCTGTGCCGCGATATCCTCGCTCTTCAGGAAGGTGACCTGCACATCGACGCCCTGCTCCTTGGCGCGTTCGAGTGCCGCGAGTAGATGGACGGATTCTACGGTTGCGATATCGCCGAACGCGATGCGCATTGGCTCGGCAAGCGCCAGGCCCGGTATTGCTGCTGAAAGGCAGAAGGCTGCGGCCACAGCCGATGCCTTCAATCGTCTGAGATAAGTATTCATGCTCATTCCTCCCAAAATTGCGTTTTTCTCAACCCAATCTGAAACCAATTCTTCATTAATTACGAATTGTGTCAACCATTGAAACATGTTGCGGCGCGATAGGAAAGGTCGGAAAACAAGTCTTTACTGCGGTAAATATCTGTTATTTATGACTTTAAATTTATCGTATTTTGTCAGCAGGTATGCGCGTTGACATGCACCAATATGCCGGATATAAGCAAACCAATCGAAAATTGGTTCGGAAATTGAGCATGACAGACTTTTCGGATGGGGCAGTTCTCACGCGCCTCAGGGACTTCCTCACAACCGCAGAATTGCAAGATGGCGGACGCCTTCCGCCAGAGCGGGAGCTGGCAGAAGCGCTGGAAATCGGGCGCGGTGCGCTGCGCAAAGCGCTGGCAACCCTGCAGGCGGAAGGGGTGGTCTGGCGACATGTCGGCAAGGGCACTTTTACAGGCGAACGGCCGATCGATACGGTGGCCGATATCAACGCCATGGTGCATCGGACCAATCCGCTCGAAGTCATGGGAGCCCGCATCGCATTCGAGCCCGAGGTCGCCCGTTGTGCCGCGCTCAATGCCACACCGAGCCAGATTGCAGAGCTGCGCAACTGCATGATCAAGGCGCAGCAGGCGCCGACCTGGCGGCTCTATGAGCAGTGGGACAACCGACTCCATCGTCTGATTGGCGAGTCTTCGCAGAACTCACTCCTTCTTGGGCTGCTCGACACGTTGAATGCGGTACGCCGCGCCGTCACCTGGGGACGGTTGCGTGACACGCCGGTGCGCCCTCCGGTCAATCACCATTCATTCGAGGAACATGAACGCATCGTGGAGGCCATTGCCAATCGCGACGGCGCCGGGGCTGCGGATGCGATGCGCAAGCACTTGCGCAGCGTGGAAAGCCATATGCGCGACATGCGCTGACACGAAAATCTTTGAGGAGGGGCGGCGCAACGTCGTCTCATGGGAGAACAGAATGGCAAAGATCAAGGTTGCAAACCCCGTCGTCGAACTCGACGGCGATGAGATGACACGCATCATCTGGCAGTTCATCAAGGACAAGCTCATCCACCCCTATCTCGACGTGGATCTCGAATATTACGACCTGAGCATCGAGAACCGTGATGCGACCAATGACCAGGTGACGATCGATGCGGCACATGCGATCCGCAAGCACGGCGTCGGCGTCAAATGCGCGACCATCACCGCTGACGAGGGGCGTGTCGCGGAGTTCGGCCTGAAGCAGATGTGGAAGAGCCCGAACGGCACAATCCGCAACATCCTGGGCGGTGTGATCTTCCGCGAACCGATCATCTGCAAAAACGTGCCACGCCTTGTGCCCGGCTGGACCCAGCCGATCATCGTTGGCCGCCACGCCTTCGGAGATCAGTATCGTGCAACCGATTTCAAATTTCCCGGCAAGGGAAAGCTGACGATGAAGTTCGTCGGCGACGACGGCACTGTGATTGAGCGTGACGTGTTCGATGCTCCCTCCGCCGGGGTGGCACTTGGCATGTACAATCTCGACGAGTCCATCACCGAATTCGCCCGCGCTTCGTTGAATTACGGCCTGCAGCGCAAGGTGCCTGTCTACCTTTCAACGAAAAATACCATTCTCAAAATCTATGACGGTCGCTTCAAGGATATCTTCCAGACCGTGTTCGACGAGGAGTTTGCCTCGAGGTTCAAGGAAGCGGGCATTTGGTACGAACATCGCCTGATCGACGATATGGTCGCTTCGGCGCTCAAGTGGTCCGGCGGCTACGTCTGGGCCTGCAAGAATTATGATGGCGACGTGCAGTCGGACATCGTTGCACAGGGCTTCGGCTCGCTCGGCCTCATGACCTCCGTTCTATTGACGCCAGATGGCAAGACTGTCGAGGCGGAAGCTGCCCATGGCACTGTGACCCGCCATTATCGGCAGCATCAGAAGGGTGAGGAAACCTCTACCAATTCGATCGCTTCGGTCTTCGCGTGGACGCGAGGACTCGCCCATCGCGCCAAGCTGGACAACAATACGGAACTGGCAAAGTTCGCCCACACGCTTGAGCAAGTGTGTGTGGAAACTGTCGAAGCCGGCTTCATGACCAAGGATCTTGCGCTGCTGATAGGCCCGGACCAGCCATGGCTCTCCACCACGGCCTTCCTCGACAAGATCGACGAACACCTGCAGGAGGCCATGCGGGCTTAACTGAGCCGAGGGCGACGCGGCGGTGTCGCCCTGCCCGCTCCGCGGCAACATCTGGCTTGTCAATCTGGGGCTGGTCTTGACTCAAGGCTGCAGGAAACAATCAGGGATGGTACTAGCGACAATCTGCTGATTGGAAATGGATACGAGAAACGCATCCTGATGTTTGTCCAAATGGCAGCGCAGCAACCCGATTCCTCACCGTTCGGCGATTGCAGAACATGCTTGGCAAGCAATGAAAGAACATGCGCCATAGCCATAGCTTGGATCGCAGCATACACAGAAATGGCAACCGCGCATTACGGTTCACAACAAGGCATTGAAAACAATGGCGAACATTCTCTATCGCTCATTCCACGTATCCTAAGAGAACTCAAGATTCGCAATCGTGAATTCTAAAAAGCTATTAAATGCAACTAACACTCGAAATCGACTAATTCACTTCGATATTTCCAAGGATATTCTACTTTAAATCGTTATCAAGACTTGACTCAAATTGTCATCTTTGAGATTGCGTCTTTACGTTCCAAGTTTTTTCTAGAAGACGCGGACAAAACGCACTCAAGTGATACGATCCGAGGTATTCATGTCCAGCAGGCAGGCGATCATTTCGACGGAGTATGGAAGTCGCTATCTACAGCAACTTTCCAAGCACTGGGCACATAAATTTGAAACGGAGTTCACGCCCGTTTCGGCAAAGATTGCTTTGCCGCTAGGAGATGCCCGGCTGAGGGCGGACGATAGAAGCCTTCACATCGAAATCACTGCACATAAGAGCAAAGACCTTCCAGTTTTACAGGATGTCGTTCAAACGCATATCGAGCGCTTTGCCTTCCGGGAGACGCTTGAGTTCGATTGGCAGCCGCAAACCTGACGCTGCCTGCAACACGTTCTAATCATCAAACAGAATTCTATTGAAATGGGGATGGGGTACATGTCGAAGGGAACACACCAGTTCTGCCTGCGTAGTTACGGCTGCGCGATACTTGCCAGCGTTTCGCTGCTCGCGCTGACGCCAGTTTTAGCGCAAGGCCAAGAAGCAAATCGCGCTGAACGCGGTCCAGGCACCTCCGCAACAGTACTTGCCCCCATCTTGATCCAATCTCAAAACGAAAACAAACCGAAGACAAGCACCATCGGACTGCCTCCTGCATCGTTCAGTGGTGGACAGCTTTCGACAGGAGCACGACTTGGCTCCCTCGGAGACCGTCCTGTTAAAGACACGCCCTTCAGTATCACGGCCTACACAGCTAAGCTCATCCGTGATCAGCAGGCGCGAACTGTTGCGGATATTACACTCAACGACCCGTCCGTGCGCGCGGACGCGCCTGCAAACAGCGAGCGCGATTCGTTCTTCATCCGCGGCTTTTCGGTGGTCAACCTCGATATTCTTTACGATGGACTTCCGTATATAGCCAACCCGCGTCGTCATTTCCTTGAAGGCATTGAGCAGGTTCAAGTTTTGAAAGGACCGAGCAATTTCGCGAACGGCGGGCTGGGTCGCGTCGGCGGAACGATCAATCTCATACCAAAGCGTGCAGCAGATGAACCATTAACCCGTCTGACGACTGGTTATCGCAGCGATTCACAATTCTGGACGCACGCCGACGTTAGCCGTCGGTTTGGCCCAGCAAATGAATGGGGCGTTCGCGCCAATGGCTCAATCAAGGGCGGTGAAACCGCTCTTGATCACAATGATACCAAAGTTGGCGTGGCAACGCTCGGCATCGACTATCGTGGTGATGATTTTCGTGCTTCGGTAGATTTGAGCCACTCGACACAAAAGCTAGATTCGCCAACATCACTGTTTAACACCGTAGATACACGACCTGCATCTTTGGTAACGCAGATACCGCGAGCTCCAAATGGCAAGGTGAATACGGGCAATCCGTTTGAATATCTTGATAGCTCATACAATATGGCTACGGGCCGCATTGAGTACGATATCCTGGACAGCACGACGATCTATGCCGCAGCAGGCGCGTATCGTTACCGTGAGGACTTTTTGACATCGTCCTATACAATTCTAAACAACAGCGGTGATGCCCGGATCGATTTCGGATACAATCCGCAAGAAATTATCAGCTATTCCGGCGAAACAGGGATTCGTTCAGAATTCGAAACGGGTGAGATAAACCACCAACTGAACATATCCGCCCAACTAGCCTATACGGAAAATAATCGCGGTTACCTCAACCCATCTGCTTTGGGCTTCCCAAGCTACGTGTCCAATATTTACGATCCCGTTTATATCTCAGGTAGCTTGGTGAATACGTCGGGCTTGCCCCGTTCTGGTAACTTGAACCCGTTTTCAGAACTGTTGTCTACCAGCTTTGCAATCTCTGATACGCTTTCCGTCCTAGACGACAGACTTGAACTGACTTTGGGCGGGCGCTTTCAAAGTGTCCGCCAAAAAAGCTTCAATGTGCGCCCAGATCGTGGACCTCTCGGAGTACAGAATTACTTTTATGATGAGTCACGGTTTAGTCCAGCGGTTGCAGCCAGCTTTAAGTTGACCGAAGACCTATCCATCTACGCAAATTACGTGGAGGCGTTGACGGAAGGCGCAATCGCTCCTTTGACGCCAACATTAAGTAACCCAGGCGAAGTACTTCCTCCTACGGTCAATCGACAAAAAGAAGTTGGGGTGAAATATGACACCGGTTCGCTCATGCTTACGGCCGCGCTTTTCGAAATAAAGCAGCCTAGCGCTTATGTGGTCGGGAACACCTATGGTCTCAATGGTCTCCAGACCAATAGCGGCGTAGAACTTACGGCTTACGGAGAGCCAATCGACGGCCTGCGACTGCTTGGCGGGATCACATTTCTTGATGCAGAGCTAAGCCGCACCAATGGCGGAGGAAATGATGGCAACGTGGCTCCCGGCATCCCCAAGACTTCGATCAGCCTCTATGGCGAATATGATTTGCCATGGATTGAAAGCCTAACAGCCACCGGTCGTGTCGTTCACAGCGGCAGCACTTACTTCAACGCGGCGAATACCCTGAAGGTCGACGACTGGACACGCGTCGACCTTGGTGCACGGTACAAATTCGAGCGCGAAAACGGAAAGCCTATCGAAATCCGCGCCAATGTCGAAAACGTTTTTGATGAGAACTATTGGGCGTCGTCGGCTCGCAGCTTCCTCGCAGCTGGCGCATCTCGTACCTTTACACTTTCGGCATCGTTCGATTTCTAAAAAGGAACATTCACAGTGAGCCAGAACCGATCCACCACATTCTCAAATCACGCGCGATTATGACCCGCGGCTCTCTATCGCACAGAAAGACTATTGCGAACGTGGCAGACTGTGACGGCGCGGTAGTCGTGCGATTTTGAGACATGCTTTCTGCAAACTCGCTTATCGATATTCCGAACAGCTCATGATCTGGAGCGGGTGATAAGCGGGTTTTTACGACACTAGAGTAATAAAACTCCGTGACTGTCGAAATAATGGAGTTTTGACGGATCGGCGGTTAATCCGACCTCGCTTCCCACAGAGGGCATTTCCGGCCTGTCATGGGTGACAAGGCAAATCTGTCCGCTGGGCAACGCGATATGCAGCAGAGATATTGCGCCCGTATACTCACAGAGATTGATAATTCCACGCATAACGCCCTCTCCTGGGGCGGAAATGATGAAATGTTCGGGTCGTACGCCTAGAGTTTCGGTGGAGGCAGGATGCGGTCCGCTCAGCAATGCACTTGCCTCAACTGCCGGTATTACGTTCATTTTCGGGCTTCCTATAAATTGGGCCACGAAAATATTGGCCGGCCGTTCATAGAGTTCCCTTGGTGAACCCACTTGCTCTATCCGCCCGTCGCGCAGAACGACGATCTTATCGGCCAACGTCATGGCCTCGATCTGATCGTGGGTCACGTAGATCATCGTGGTGGCAAGACGCTTATGTAGCGCGGCGATCTCGGATCGCATGTGCACTCGCAGTTCTGCATCAAGGTTGGACAGGGGTTCGTCAAACAGGAATACGTCGGGATTGCCGACGATGGCCCTACCAATGGCTACGCGCTGACGTTGGCCGCCGGAAAGTTCGCGCGGATAGCGATCCAGCAAAGCCTCCAGCTTAAGCGTTGCCGCCGCTTCGCCGACGCGCCGGTCGCGCTCCGCAGTCGGTACCTTCCGTACCTTCAGCCCGAAAGCCATATTGTCGCGAACCGTCAGATGCGGATAGAGTGCATAGGACTGGAACACCATCGCCACGCCACGTTGCGATGCCTGCACCTCGTTCACCACGCGCCCGCCGATCGATAACTCGCCGCCAGTGATATACTCCAGCCCTGAGATGAGCCGGAGCAGTGTGGATTTTCCGCATCCGGAAGGGCCTACGAAAACGACGAACTCGCCGTTCTCAATCTCCAGATCGACACCGCGGATGACGTCCACCGCCCCGAAGCTTTTTTTAATGTCCGTTAGCGTAACACTGGTCATATCTTACCCTTTGACGCCGGAAAGCGCGAAACTTTCAATGATCTGCCGCTGGGCGATCAGATAGACAATCAGGATCGGCACCACGGCAAGGCTGGTTGCGGCAAGCTGCAGGTTCCATAAAGGAAGGCCGTAGCTGTCGTTGAAGTTGGAAAGTGCAAGCGGAAGCGTGAACATTTCGAGCGAACTGACAAAGATCAGCGGTTCAAGGAACAGGTTCCACGAATGAAGAAAGGTGATTATCGCAACCGCTGCCAGTGCCGGGCGCGACATCGGTATCGCGATTTTCCACCAGACCCCAAGGCGTGAAAGCCCATCCATTTTGCCCGCATCTTCAAGCTCCTTTGGCAGCGCCAGAAAATATTGACGCATCAGGAACGTCGCCATCACGCCTTGCGGACCAAAGGTCGGCAGAAGGATGAGTGGCCAATGGCTATCCACCATGCCCATCCCGCGCATCAGAAAGAAGTTGGGAATGATCGTGACTTCCTCCGGCACCATCAGCGCCGAAATCAGGAAAACCATCAGCAGCCCCGCCCCGGCAAATCGCATTCGCGCCAGCGCATATCCGGCCAGCGAAGCGATTATCAACGTCAGCACGGTCACAACGACCGCGATGTATATCGAATTGAAATACTGCCGGGCAAATGGCTGGTAGGTGAAGACCTCGACAAAGTTCTGCCAACGCCAGACACGCGGAATGAGCGTCGGCGTGCCGAAGATTTCGGTCACGCTTTTAAAGCCCGCAGATACCATCCAGATAAACGGAAAGACGAAGGGTATGGCGACGATCAAAAGCGCAATCGTCCAGCAGGTGCGATAAAGAATCTGGATCTGACGCTGCTTCATTGCATGCCCTTCCGTCTCAGCATGACCTGGACCAGTGTCAGGGCCATTACGATGACGAACATGATCATCGCCAGTGCAGATGCGTACCCGATATTGAAGAACTTGAAGCCCTGCTGGTAAATGTAGAAAGCCAACACCAGCGTGCCGTTTTCAGGCCCGCCTCCGGTCATCTGGTATATGTGATCGAATACCTTGAACGAACCGATCGTTGTGATGACCATGATGACGAGCGTCGTCGGCGCAAGCAGCGGCCAGGTAATCATTTTGAAAATCTGCCGACGCGAGGCCCCCTCAAGGCGAGCTCCCTCCTCGTAATCCCGCGGGATGGATTGCAGGGCGGCGATGTAGAGGATCATGTTCAGTCCCACCATCTTGATGACCCGCGTCACGATGACAGCGGCCATCGCCCAGTTCGGCTCACGCAACCAGTTCGGTCCACTGATGCCGACAATCGCCAGCACCTGATTGATAAAGCCGCCTTCTCCCTGCAACAGGAACTTCCAGACGATCGCCCAGGCGATTGCCGAGGTGATAACTGGAGCGAAGAACACTGTGCGGAAGAACACAACGCCGAAGAAAGGCCGTGAAAGGGCGAGCGCCAGCATGAGAGCCAGCGCCATATTGAGCGGCACGAGCCCGATTGCAAAAATGACCGAGTTGCGCACCACGAGCCAGAAATCCGGATTTTCCAGCAGCGCATTCTCGAAGTTGGCCAGGCCGATAAAGGCTGCCTCCTGCGTCAGCAGGTTCCATTCCGTCGTCGAATAATAAAGGATGGCGCAGAGCGGCCCGAGAAAAAAGATGAGGAAGCCGATGAAGGTGGGACTGACGAACAGCCACGCCTCCATCATTTCTCTCGCCTTCAAACTCAGCCAGGGCTTTTGGTTGTTTAATCGCACGGTTCCAAGCACTCCATCGTCATCCTCCGCCTTGCGCCAAGGATTTGACTGCGTTCATGTCGGCACAAGGCCAGATGACAGAGCAGCGTCATCAGAGCTGTGGTGTAATTGCCGTGCAAATGTCCTTGATGGCCGCATCGACATTGGCATCGGCCTTCCAGAGAGCGTCTACACGGGGCATCATTGCGGCAAGGATTTGTGGTGCCTTCTCATGTCCGGGAACGACACGGCCCTTTTCGATCGCCGCCGCGACATTCTTCATCATCTCCGGCGAAATCAGCTTGTTGCCGTTGATGAAAGCTGGCGCTTGCAAAACACTCTTACGAGCAGGCGGGAAGAATTGCGCCATTGTGGCGACATTTTCCTTACTGGTCATATGCGCTACAAACTCCGCAGCAACCTTGGTGTTCTTGCCCTTGGCAAAAACGACGAGCGCAGCTTGGCCGATGACCGGAGATTCCCCTCCCGGACCGGTCGGCAACGGTGCGATACCCCACTTGAAACCCGCCTCCGGCATTTTCGATGCGCGCGAAATCTGGTTCACCGTCATCGCCGAATTTCCCGAGAAATAGTCGCCCTGAGTGCCAGGCGGTACGATCGACTTGTCCTTGAACACCATGTCGTGCAGTTGCTTGATCGCCTTCACGGCTTCAGGCTTGTCAAAACCGCATTGCTTGTTCGACCAGATATCGCCGCCATAGGCGCGGATAGGAGGCAGGAAGGCATGCGTCATGCGCGAGGCATAACCTTCACCGTCCTTGAACTCGAAACCCCATTTGCCGGGGTTGGCTTCGACCAGCTTCTTGGAGACCTCCTGGAACTTGTCCATGTTCCATTCGCCCTTGGCCGCTAGCTGTTGCGGGTCCTCAAGGCCTGCTTTGTCGAACATGTCCTTGTTGTAGTAGATCAGGAATGGCGAGGTGGAAAATGGTATCCCGTAAACCGTTTCACCCTGCTGCCACAGGCCCATGGCTGGCTGAGAAAAGTCAGAGAAATCATAGCCCTCCGTAGCCTTCAGTGTCGGCCCGAGATCCATGAGAAGCTTGGCGTTCTCAAAAGCGGGAGCCGCATCTTCCATCATCCAGGCGACATCGGGCGGATTTCCGCCCGCCACCTGGAAGGTCAGTTTCTGGGTGTAATCGTTGACCGGAACTGTCTCGAATTTGACGTTCACGTCCGGATTCTTGGCCTTGAAACTCTCTGCGATGGCATTCAACATCTTCAGATGGGCTTCGCTACCGGTCCACACCGTCATGCGAAGATCCACAGCAAGCGCGGCAGATGTCGACATCAATAGTGCTAAAGCGGATGCTGCTATACCTGCTAGTGCGGTCCTCATGGCTTCCTCCCGTTTGGTCGCTTCGTAAACAGTACTCCTCCAGCGATGCCAATGGCATTCGCCGTAACTCCTTGTCGCAGGCGACTAATCAGCAACCTGCGGAAGGACACCAGGGGCATCACCGATCGACCATCCTCCGTCGACCGGTATATTTGCTCCGGTAATGTAGCTGGCAGCGTCGCTGCACAGAAAAACGAATGCACCTGCCAGATCCTGCGGCTGCCCCTGTCGTCCTGCAGGGATTTTAGCCGTCACGGCCCTGCGAAAAGCAGGGTCGCTGTACTGGGCCGCGTTGGCCTCGATCTCGATGGCGCCGGGCGAGACGACATTGACTGTAACGCCACGCGGCGCGACGTCGCGGGCAATGGCGCGCACCGCCGTCAGTTGCGCTGCCTTCAAGGATGCATAGACGATCGTTTCAGTGCGCGGTCTGGTCGCCATGATACTGCCGGTAGCAACCACCCTGCCCCAGCCACGCTCGGCCATGGGCGGAACCAGTTTTCCCGTGAGGGTCAGCAGTGCCGCGAAATTTGACGCCACATGCGCGGCTATATGCGCCTCATCAATATCATTCCAAGGCATGCGTCGTTCGATAGCAGCATTGGCGATCAGGATATCGATCGGCCCAAATTGATCGAGTATATCGTTGGCGAATGCTTCAGTCGCACCCTGCCTGGTAAAATCCGCCTCGATGACGGGCGCTTTGCCGCCCATCATTTCAGCCAGTTCCCTCGCGCCAGCCTCGTCCCCGAAATGGTGAAGGATAAGTTCCGCGCCATGCTCTGCCAGCCCCAGTGCCACAGCGCGACCGATACCAGAACTGGCACCGGTCACCAGCGCACGCCGACCTTTGAGCGAGAAGCGCGAGCTCGTCATCCCTCTGCGCCTTCCAGCTTATCAGCGACTTCAAGCGAAGCGATATCTGCCGCATCGAAATGCGCGCGTATCCTTTGCTCGGCCCGGTCAGCATCGCCCAAACGGATGGCTTCGCAAATTGCAGCGTGCCGTGCGATCGTCTCATGCCAATCTGCCTCGCTACGGTTCGCGCGCCGTGAGAAAAGCTCGGACACTTCCCGCTGTACTGTGCGCATGCCTTCCATCTGAACGCGGATCATCGCATTGCCCGTCGCGGTCGCCAGACCAAGATGGAACAAAATGTCCGCAGCCGTGAAACTGGCGGGATCATGGACGCCGGCATTCATGTCTTTCAACGCCTGCTCCATCATCTCCAGACCTTCGGGGTCTCGACGCTCGGCGGCAAGTCTCGCGATGCCGGTCTCGATGACCCGGCGCATCTCATTGGCTTCCTGAAGGCGCTTGAGGCTCGAGCGCACCGCATAGCCATAGATCTTGTCCATCGTCTCGCCACTCATGGCCTTAGCGCGGGCCACTTTTCCCTGCTGGGTGAAGATCAGTCCAGCAGCTGTCAACTGACGCAGAGCCTCACGCGCAATCGGCTTCGACACACCAAATTCCCTGGCGATTTCTCCCTCGGGCGGCAACGGCTCGCCCGGCGGAATACGGCCGTCGAACAACGCGGCAGCAATAGCATCCGACACACCATCGGCGAGCCTGACGGGGCTCACCAGCTTGGCATCGAATACGGATTTGCGGGAGATAACCATTGTTTGCGTCCTCATGATCAAAAGCTAGCATACAGTTTATAACATAGCAACTAGGTTTATCAGTTGCCAAGATGATACGATGTGGTTAGAACTAGCATACAAGCAGGCCGCTGAACACAGTGAGGCAAAACCCGATGGCATCATCCACACCCATCCAAATGGCCGAAATAACGGAAAGCTTACGCATCGCTCTGTTGCGGGCCGATCCCGCACTCAGTCGTTTTGACCCATTGCCCCGCATTCTCTCGTTCGACGACTTTTCGCGCGGCCATTGCGGCTGGTCGCAACTGGTCGGCAATTACGAAGACACGTTGGATGCCATGCTGCCCGGTTACGCCCAGCATTCCAGTGCGATGATTTCCACTCTCGGGCACTGGGATGCCGGCTCCCATGGCGGCATGGATTCGTCCTACGCGCTCAAAATCGCCACCAGGCCCAAGCCGGGCGCACAGAATGTCGCGATCAAGCGTCACACGTTCCGCAAAAGAGGGCCGATCCGCTTCGAGATTTACTTCACCTTCAAACCGGAAGCCTCCGAGCTGAAGCTGTCGGAAACCGACGTGCGTTCCGTCGGGTTTCTGTTCGATCTGCAGGGCGGCGACCGTGACAGCGATAGCGAGCGGGTAATGCCGCATCTAAGATTTTTGAATGCCGAAAACGGCAAATTCCTGCAGAAATGGCAATATAAGCGTGAGACCACCGAGATCACACCGCTCGGAACGGAGGACAAGACGGTCAGTCATTACCACCTTGCACCGGAAGGCTGGCTGGATCTGCCGGATGGCGAGCAAAAGCTTTGCTACAACGAAATCCCGACCAAGGTGAACTGGAGCTATCTGCGGTTCGATTTCGACCTTGAAAAAATGCAGGCCACCGGCATGCAATGCAACGATCGCACCTTCGATGTATCGGGCTTCGAGCCTATCCGTATTCCGGCAATGAAGAACCTCTGGTGCATGCTGAACTTCTGCTTGTTCGCGGAAACGGACGTCGCCAAGCGCGCCTTTCTCTATGTCGATTCGATCTGCATTTCGGGAGATTTCTGATGCTGCCTGAAAACATCACAGCGATCATTGCCCGCAACGAGCGCTGGAGTGGTGATGCCGCCAGTGAACCCTATGAGGCAGGCTGGGCGCGCGAAGCAGTCTTTTTCATCCGCGCGCTGAAACAGCCGATTGGCGTATCGCCTCGCGGATGGGTGGAAATTTCACCCGATGGCATGCACTGGGTGCGCGAGGGAACTGAGTTCGATATGCCGGCCGAGGTCGATGGACTGGCATCTGCACGGGTGCAACATTTCGGTAACTGGCTACGCGTCGTAACTCAGTTTGCCGAAGGCGCGGAATGCACCGTGCTGATCACATTGCATTTGAAGGCGTGAACATGAAAAGGGCGAATGATATATCCGCCCCTCACATCACCCCAGATAAGCGCCCTGTGCCAGCAATTCACGGCGCAGGTCCTCGTATTCGATATGGCGAGGGCTGGCGCGATTGCCCACGGAAAGCGCAGCCGCGATGCCGGCAGCCTGGCCAAGCGCAAAGCAGGGCGGCATGACGCGGATGGCACTCAACGCCTCATGCGTTGCTGACACGGCACGACCGGAAACCAAAAGACCATCGTGGATGCGCGGTACCATCACCCTATACGGGATCTGATAGATATTGGCAGCGTCGGGCCCTTCTCCACCCGTGCCGCCACCCGATCCCGTCGGATCGTGGATATCCAGCGGATAGCCACAGAGTACGACCACGTCTTCAAAGGCGCGACCGGAATGCAGATCCTCCAGCGTCAACTCGTAGTCGCCTTCGATGCGGCGGGTTTCCCGCACACCGATCTGCGTTGCGGTATCGCGCAACGTCGCCTCTTCGAAACCTGGCAACTCCTTGCGGAAGAAATCGAGAAGAGCTACGGTTTGCTCACGCCCCTCCACCTCGGCCAGTGACAGTTCGAGCGCATCGGCGCCGTTCCGTTTAAGCACCCGCCCGGTATTGATACGCCAGACCCCCGGCTCCATGGTCTTATAGAGGCCTATGCCGCGACGAGGCGCAGGGAAACGCCCCTCTTCCGTCGCCTTGGCGACAATCGAGGAAAACGGACGATAGTCGTCCGGGTGCGATCGAACATACTCCTCGACGACCTGATCATCGACATTTTGAACGCGAAAGAACAAGGTCTGGGGCTGGGAAAGCCCGTCGCTGTCACGCCCCTGCCGGGTGTGGACGCCGGCGTAGTGGGCGACATCGCCATCGGCAGAGCAATCGACCACCACTTTGGCGCGCGCGGCTCTCAAGCCACCTTTGCCAGCGCAAACAACACCGAGCACCCCGGGATTGTCGGCGTCGCGGTCGTCAACGATGGCGTCGACCACCATTGTGTGGAGCAGAAGTTCGACGCCCGCCTCAAGACACATGCGCTGGGCGACAACCTTTGCTGCCTCGGGCTCGAAAGGGGTGACCTTGTCATGTCCATAAACGATGAAGCCGCAATAGGCCGAACCAGCAGGAATGGCGCTTGGATGCAATGCGCCTCCCAACGCCATCATACCCTGCACGAATTCCTCGTAAATGCCCCGGATCAGCTGTGTTTTGCCATCAAGCGAATAGGACGTCATGCAGGGACCGACCAGACCTGCGGTCAGGTTGCCGCCCAAAAACCCATAGCGCTCGACGAGACGGACCCTCACCCCGAGACGGGCCGCCGCTACCGCTGCTGAAATTCCCGATGGTCCGCCACCGATGACGAGTACGTCGACATCATCGAGTTCGGGAACGTCGACCGAATAGGCATAATGCCGCTCTGTCTGATGCATCTTCTCCTCCCAGACTGATTTAGCGGAACATCGATCCGCCATCGACATCGAGCGCTGATCCATAGGTGAAACTGGCGGCATCTGAGCAAAGGAACATAATCGCAGCAGCCATGTCGTCCGGTCGACCCATGCGGCGCATCGGCAGATTACCAGCAATGCGCTCCTTCAGCGCAGGATCGATATGGGAATGCATTGGCGAGTCTGTTGGCCCAGGGTTCAGCGCGTTGATGCGGATTTTCTTGCCTGCCAGTTCTCGCGCTACAGATTTGACCATCGACAGGGTGGCCGCCTTCGATGCGGCATAGGGCGTATCGGCAATGAGCCCGCCACCGCCATGGACCCCAGCATCGGAAGCGGTGCATACGATATTGCCACCCTCAGGATTGTCGAGCATGCGTTTGACTGCCGCCTGAACCGTGAAGAAGGTGCCAAGCAGGTTGACGTCCAGCACGCGGCGCCAGTGCGCCCAATCCTGTTCAAAGATACGCTTGGCGGTAATGATTGCCGCGCAGGTGACCACGTTGTCGAGCCGCTGCAGATTGGCGTCACAATATTCGAATGCGGCCGCAATGCTCGCCTGATCGCTGACATCCACCCTTACTGTGTGGATTTTGGCTCCCGACCGCCGCAAATCGGCGCTGTAACGCTCAAGCCCGGCCTCGTCTCGGTCTGCCATGACCACTTCCGCCCCTTTGGACGCAAAAGCACGGGCGGTTTCAAGGCCCATTCCGCTGGCGGCACCCGTGATCAACACCGATCTACCGGCAAAACAGTTATCCGCAAAAGTCGCATATGTGTCTGGCATACTGGGTTCCTTTTCCTGGCCTCATAACATATCACCCACGCGGGTTTAAAAAGACCGGCTACTAAGAAACCTAGCAACTATGTTGGCTGGATGTAAAGATTATTTTTGCGTCGGCTGAATCAACGCCAACAAGATCGCCGTCGCGGAGTGAAGTTGACCCCATCTACCGCATTCAGCGGGTCCGCCCGGAGCGATATTTTGCCGGTTAACGGGGAGTTCAGCCGTGTTAAAGAGATCTGAACCAACAGTCCCAAAGCCGAGTGATTTGCAAACGGTAATTGCAGGCTGCTTAAATAGAGGGCCGTGCGCTCCTCTGGCCACGCGACGTCAGAATGTCACCATTGCCTCTCAACGCTCATCGATCATTGGAGGGCGGGGAACGTCTCATTTTATCTGAAGTCTTAATTCAGTGTTCCGCTTGGTTTCGTCGGCTAGGATTTCGCATGCGATTTTGAGCACACGTTCCGTATAATTCTTCGGTACACACGCCAGACCGCGATATGCGGGCGCTGGTGGACAATAGACCACCGCACGTCAGGCTCTTCTCAAACTTTCGAGTGACAGCCCCGTCAGTGGCCGCACGCTTTAGCATAATCACGCAACGTCGCCTGGACATAGGCAAGCTTTATCCCATCGAAATTAGCCACGACGTCGCCTGATCGCACTTTAGCAGTCAAAGGAGCGAGGTACTGGCTGATCAGTGTTTCAGGTATGGACCTATTCCCGATACGGGTTCTCACAACCTCTACTGCCTGTCGCGCAGCGGGCTGGGACCAATAATAGCGAATGCGGTCCGAATAACTGAAATGCCGTTGGAGGCGCTGTTGCGACGAAGTACCTGAATAATATTTAGCCCAGTGGTTGCGATCTCCCGTCATGATGTTTTCCATTGTTTGCTTCAGCATCGGGGCTTCACCATCAAGTTCCGACGCAATCAAATCCAACCCATAGAGCGCTTCCCGCAACGCAAACGTCAGGCCGGGACCAACCTTTAGAATGGCAAACCCGCCGCCCACGAGCGACGAAAGCGCCTCAGCAGTTTGGTAATCGGTCGAATGTGCTTCGAAGACCACATTGGGCATGTCGGTAAGCGATTGAGAGAGGTTCCTTGCTTGGTCCGGCCGGTAAGCCACAACATTTGCGTTGCCGAATTCGACACCGGGCTGCACAACCAAACCGATCACCCGTTGAAACGCCGCCTCCAGCCCGTGTTCCGCGAACGACTTGGAGTGCACATCATACGTCCTGCGCGCCGCGGCCGGATCTGTCACGTCAAGATCATCAACGGCATGAGAAGCACCACCTGGAACAGGCACTTCCGTTCCGACAATGTAGACGGGTGAAAAAGAGCTGTTGTCTTCGGCAACTGCTGCCAGCTGGGCTGCGCGCCGGGCCACAAGCTCATCGTCCAACGCTTCAGGCTCGCCAACGCATCCCATCGAGCAGTCGAGATGCAGCTTGGAAAATCCCGCACTGGCGTATGCTGCAACCATCTCCTTGGCCTTGGCCATTGCATCAGCGGCAGACAGATGTTTCCAGGGATTGGGACCTAGATGATCTCCGCCAAGGATGAGGCCTTCGGTATTGAAGCCCACACTGCCCGCGATCTCCTCAACAAACGTCCGGAATTTCGCAGGTGTCATAGACGTATATCCGCCGTCTTGATTCACCTGATTACAAGTGGCTTCGATCAAGACCGGCTGATCAATGTCGCGACCCAGTATCAAAGCCGCGCGAATGACATCGGGATGCGCCGAACAAACGGAGGTTATGCCATATGTTTCACCACGATCACGGCGCGATCGTAAAGACGTGAGTGTAGACGTATTCATGTAAATCTCTCAAATTGAGGGCAAAATTTCGCTGGCGGATGACCTGCATATCGTTGCGCGGTCATCAGCGGGATTTAAGGGCATACGGTTCAGGCGTGTGCCGCGACAGCGTTTCTGTTGCGCAGAAACGCACAGCCTTAGAAGCGTCCTCCCAACCGTCTTCCAGAAGCGGTGCGAGATAATCAACAATGCAGCCTTTGTTCACGCGGAAGAATTGGCTGAGTGTTTTAAGGTCGAACGTCACGGCATGGAGACGATCAAACTCGGGGAGTTCTCCGTCTGCCAGTTGTTTCGATCGATAACTAGCGAAAGAATTTTGCGCCTGCCCGGCGGTCATATCGAGAGACAGGGCGTAGAATATCCCGACGGTGGAATCTTTACCGCCACATTTTAAACCAAAGGGCCGAAACCATGCGATGTCTCTGACAAAATCCGGTCCAAGTTCCTCCATTACCTCGCGCTGGCAGCACATTCGTGCATTGAGTTCTCCATCGGCCCCAATTTCGACACCGCCTCCAGGAAACTGAATCCGGCCGGGGGATGACGTATGCTGCGCCATCTCGCCAAACAGCAGGTGGTTGTCAGAGGTCAAAATGGCGGCCGCACTAAAGAAAGCCTGGCAATCAAACTCATGGTTCAGGTCTTGGGCAGCGTAAAGATAATGCGCGTAGTCGGTCGTCGAAAGTTCGACAACCATGCCGGAACCTTCCGGAGTGACTGATGATGCGGCGAGCACCGGGCCGTTAAAGAACTGGCCGTTGTTGCTGATGCGAGCCCAGTATGTTTCGACTTTGGAACGATAACCATCGGGAAACGTCATTGCCGATTTGCTGAGGGCGGGCCGAACGTCCTGATTGATAAAGGTGATCTTCAGCATGGCGTTGTCCTCGGTCGGCATTGCGTTTGGAGGGTTTCGGACCGCAGCATCCGTTCTCAGCGATGTCAAAAACTGTCTTGGTTTTATCAAAGTGCGCTGGCAGCAGCGCTGTCGAGATACCAGTGGATGTTTCCATGAGACCTGAGCAATGAGGCCGGGCAATCGGTTGACGGCTGTTCCCGCAGACTGCGGCGAACTGCGGTCGCCTTTGCCGGTCCTGTCGCCAACATAATGATCTCGCGCGCATTCTGTATATCGGCGATCCCCAGGGTGATGGCCTGCGAGGGTACGGAGCGCAGTTCTACAAGACCAGGCTGGTTGGCTGACAGGGTTTCTTCAGAAAGATCGACGATCCGTACATGACTGTCGGGTGCCGAGCCGGGCTCATTGAAACCGATATGGCCGTTCGTACCCAACCCGAGAAGCTGTATGTCGACGCCACCGCTTTCGCGCAACAGGGCCGCATATCTTGCAGCCTCGGCTGCCAGATCGTCTGCGGCACCGTCGATGAGGTTGAGCTTGCCAGGATCGAAATCGGCAAGACCAAAGAGTTCGCGCTTCATGAACGCGGCAAAGGAATCCGGATGGGATGCCGCCAGACCACAATATTCGTCCAGATTGAAAGTCTCGACATCACGAAACGACACCTCGCCCTTAACAAACGCATTGATGAGACTTTTATAGACCCGGCGGGGCGTCTGGCCAGTTGCAAGACCCAGAACACTTTTGGGGTTTCGCTTAACGGTTGCGAGGAGGTGATCTGCGACCGCATCGGCAGCATCATTGGCCG
This sequence comes from Agrobacterium sp. AGB01, assembly GCF_014851585.1. GTDB lineage: Bacteria > Pseudomonadota > Alphaproteobacteria > Rhizobiales > Rhizobiaceae > Agrobacterium. The sequence continues at coordinate 51,931 of NZ_JACVAB010000005.1, read as the reverse complement.
TCGGAAATACCGTTATCAGGCAACCATCGCTGATAGCCGTCTTTTGCAATGAAATGTTCATTATTCCAATCCTCTAATGGGCCCGATCCTGCTACCCGATGGCCGCATTGCGGTGTCAGATCGCAACACGCCGCAGGGCGTCATCGAGCGCTATGATTTCGCTGGTGGGGGTTCCTTGGCGAAGTGCCGTTCGCTTGAGACCCATCACGTCCAGTGGGATCATGGCTGCCATCTGGTAAGCGTCTTCCAGTGACAGCCCGACATGCTGGACGGCGTTCGCAAGGCATGTGGCAAGATCGACATGCGCTCCGGCAAGAGAACCCGCCTGATTGATAAGTGCCCCATCCCGAACCCTTATTGTCTCGCCATAAAGTTCGAATTGATCGGGTCCGCCAATCGTCGCCATTGCATCGGAGACCATGAACATACGCCCCGGGGACGGACGCGCACGGCAGGCCAGAGCCACCATCGACCAATCGACATGATGGCCATCGACAATAATCCCGGCATAGGCATCCGAATTGATCGCCGCACCGAGGATGCCAGGCTCGCGCGAGCCCATGGGTGGCATTGCGTTATAGAGATGGGTGAAGCAGGTAACACCCGCTTCCAGTCCGGCTCTGGTTTCGTCCGCTGTTGCCGCAGAATGGCCTGCGGAGATGATCACGCCCATATCTGCAATGCGGCGGATCGTGTCCAAATCGACGGTCTCTGGCGCAAGCGTCAGCATCACTGGAATGCCAGCTGAACGCAGTTCTTCAAGGATCGCCAGTGTTGTTTCATCCATGGGCCGGATAAACGCAGGATTGTGCGTGCCTTTGCGCAACACATTGAGATGCGGACCCTCTATATGAAGACCGAGGAAGCCAGCCGTTCCCCAAGCGTCCCGTGCCGCTGTCGCGACCGCGCGCATACGTTCAGCTTCACAGGTGATGAGGGTTGGCATTACCCAGCCGGTGCCAAGAGAGCGTTGCGTCGTGACAATATGTGAGATTGACTGTGCCGAAGGATCGGAATTCAACATCACTCCGCCGCTGCCGTTCACCTGCAGATCGGTCAATGCCGGGCCAAGGAAATGGACCCGCATGTCCGGGTTTTCGTCGCTTTCAAGCGGCCGGAGTTCTCTCAGCTCACCGCTGGCGAATTCAGCCGCAAGCCCGGTTTGCATGGCACCATCCATCCAGATGAAATCGGCGGCGATGAGTTGGGTCATGAAAATGGGGCTCCAGACGGGTTAGATTGGTTTCGGCTTGCCATGATGGCGGCACCACGTGCTCCGGAGCTGTCACCATGGATGGCGGAGCGGATGGCCGGCATGCACATTTCGCCGAGCTTTATGGACTGAAACGGTTTTTCCAGCAGCGACACGACATCCGGAATGCTGGACAATCCGCCGCCCAGCACAATACAGTCGGGGTCGTGTGTAAGCTGGATGATCAGCAACAGTTCCGAGGCGATCTCTGCCCATAGGGACATTACCTCTTGCTGTTGCTTATCCCCGGCTTGCGCAGAGGCAACGATCTCTTCGGCCGTCACCGGTCGTCCCAACTTATGCCCGCCAAGTGCCGCCAGACCCGTGCCGGAGACATAGCGTTCGAAACATCCACGCTTCCCGCAGCCGCAGTCCCATAACGGCAAACCGTGAGCCACAGAGATATGGGCCGGAATGCCGATGTGGCCAATTTCCAGTGCCGAACCGTTCAGACGTGGCGTCAACCGACCGTCACACGTCAGACCTGCCCCGACGCCGGTACCCATGATCAGGCCAACAACGGTCTTGAACCCTTCACCGGCTCCACCATTTGCCTCCGACAGGGCAAACGCCTGGCAGTCGTTCATCAATGGCAGCCTGCGACCAATCCGTTCCTCCAGTATGGCGGCGATGTCGTAACCACTGGCTGGCAGGTTGGAGGTGAAAGCACGGCCCGTATGCACATCGACAAGACCAGGTATGGCCATTCCCACAGGTAACGCCTGGCCCTCATCCGAAAGCTGCTCGAGCCATCGGACCTGCTCGGCGAGGGCATCGATGAAATCGGCAAGCCGTTCCTTCGGCGTTGGGATGCGTCGCATTTCGACAGTCGCCAGATCGTTGGAAAACAGCCGTGCTTCGATCTTGGTGCCGCCGATATCGATGCCGCCGCAGATCATGCCCGCACCGGATAAAGCGTTACGCCGGAGACCACTCGAGAGAGATTTCCCTGTCCCGCAAACGGATTGTCGATGTTAAGCGCAAGTTCGCCTGACCATGCAACGGCCCACAACTGCGCCGCCAGCACATAAAGCGGTGCCTCCCAACGGGCGTCACCCAAGGTCCGAAGATTCACATCGCAACCCGTTCCACCAAGTGTCAGCACCGTGGCCTCTGGGTACTGCGCCATGATCTCGCGCGCCACATCGTGATCATAAAGCGCAGTATGCGCATCCGGATGGACCATGACGACGATAAGATCACGGCCGGTGATGACCGCCTTTGGACCATGGCGAAAACCAAGCGTGCTGTCCCACGAGGTCATGGTCTGGCCGGCCGTCAGTTCCAGAACTTTGAGCGCAGATTCACGGGCCACACCCTTCAGTGAGCCTGAGCCGAGAAAAACCACGCGGTCGGGCCTCGGCGGTGTCATAGCCTGCAGCGCTGGCAGTAGCGAGGATGCCTTGTCTGCGATCCTGTTGAGATTATCAGCAACATCCGCCCCAGTATCGAGGCAGGCCAGTGCAGATAACAGCATGGTCGTGAAACTGGACGTCATTGCAAAACCGCTGTCATGCGTCGCTTCGGGCAGCGCAATCACCTTTTGCTCTCCACTTCCCACAGGCGCACGCGTGGCAAGAGCACCCTTCGGGTTGCAAGTGATGTTCAGCCGCTGCACCTTGGGGAACTGCATATCGAGCAGATCAAGCGTGCCAATGCTCTCGGAGCTGTCACCCGAGCGGCCGAACTGCACGACGAGAAGATGCGGATCATTGCGAAGGCATTCGAACGGGCATGCCACGATATCGGTGGTCGGGATTGCCTTTATGATAAGTCCGTCAGATTGCGCAAAGCTCAATGCGTCACCGATAAAGGCCGAGGTTCCGGCACCGGCAAAGACAATCTCGGTGATCTGTTTTTCCTTGATCCAGGCACTGATTTCCTGTGCCTTGCCAGCAAGGATCGGACCCCATTCGGCCCAGATGCGCGGCTGTGCGAAAATTTCTTTCCATGTCTGGCTGTCCTGGGCCTGCATAATCAAATCCTGTTCTTCTTGGTTTCAAAGCCGGCCTGGTTGCGCGGCGGCAGCGGTGTTGTGGGTTCAGATCGCGACTGATCGTGGAAGCGTGGCAGAAAGGATCGTCCTGTCATCGCAGCTTTCGACAGAGGTCGAGCCTTTCACGGCAGGAAAGGCACCAGTCTTGTGAAAATCGACGGCTTCAACCCGCTCGAATTCCCTCTCCCAGTCGCCGACGTGAATTCCACCAGTCGGGATCGAGACGTAACCATCCGAGAAAATTTCGATGCTCGTCACGTCGTTTTTTGATAGAAGGACATCGGTCAAACCATCGATGGTGATGTCCTTGCCATTGATCGAGGCGTAGCCCAGCGGTTGCGTGCTATTGGCGTAATGGAATTGCGTGCGGATGCCGCCCTTTAGAAACTTTTCGGCGATTTCCAGAGCAGTCTTCGCGGTAGCAACGGCGGTGGCAATCGCTGTTGATGCCTCTAGTGCCGTCAAACGACCCGTCGCCACGGCTGCATCAAGACCATCAAAAATGACCCTGCGCGTCGCCATTTCGGCTTCGTCGCTGTCGTCCATCCGATCAGACAAAATCCCATGCACGGCAATACGTGCCGCTGTACTGACGGTATCGATCAGCTTGTGATGCTGATAGATGGTCTCGCCATTGATGCGAATGCCCGTGTCACCGAGTGCCAAGAGACGAAAATGATCGCCCGCGCTGACGACAATTGCCGCCGTCGTTGATGGTGGATGGGCAATGTTGCGCTCGATTGCCGCATCGCGGACGCTGTCGCTTAACGCCTGAAAGATCTCACGGCCCGACGCCGAAACAAGCGTGCCCGTAGCGGCAAGGCGCGCCGTGCATTGTGCGGCGCTTCGGGCTGCAATGCGACCGGAACTTTCGCCGTTGTAAAAGGCGCCAGTCGGATCGGTTGCGCCGTCGAAAACCGCCAGAAGTGTGTCCGGTTCGATGAGAATGATGTCATCACCCGGCTTGGCGCCGTTCTTATATTTGGATCGTGAAAATGCTTCGATATTCATAAATGCAGGTCCTGTTGGCGACAGGGGGCCGTCCGGCGCCCTGAAGCGCCGGTCACACCTGTCGATTGGCCGAGGCCGGGGATCAGACGAACGCGGATTCCTTACGATCCGAGAAACGGAAAACGATGAAGACACACAGTCCGGTCGAGGCCAGCAGCAAGGTTGACAGGGCGGCTGCCGTGCCAAACTCGCCGTCGATCACCTGCACGTAGATCAGCACCGGCATGGTCACTGTCCGCGACGTATAAAGGATAAGCGTCGACGACAGTTCGTTGATGGCAGTGATGAAGCTCATCAGCGAACCGATGATCAGGCCTGGCATCATCAGTGGCACGGTCACCGAGGCAAAGGTTTTTGCCGGTGATGCGCCGAGGTTAACTGCCGCCTCCTCGATCGATGGTTTGATCTGCCGCAGGATCGATGTGGTCGAACGCACGCCGTAAGGCAGGCGCCGGATGAAAACCAGAAGGATGATGATCAAGGCAGTGCCGGTGATATCGAATGGTGGATGACGGAAGGTTGCGACATAACCGATTGCCATGACCACACCCGGGATCAGGTAAGGCACCATCAGAACGAGATCGAGCGAACCGGAAACAACATTGTCCTTTCTGACGACGATGAAGGACAAGAGGCCGGAGACGACGGCAATCATGGCGACGGCTGCCAGTGAGAACAGGAAGCTGTTGTAAATTGCCTGCGGAGAATCCCGAAGAATACGCTCATAACTGCCAAGCCCAAAATTGCCGGTAAAGACGGGTCCGCTTGTCTCGAGAAACGATGTGTACACGACGGTAAATGCCGGCAGCATCGCAATGAAGACAACCAGATAGCAGAAGCCGTGCACGAGTAACGATTTCAGCGGTGACATTGACTTCTTGACGGGTCGGTTGGTCAGCGCGCTGGCATAACGACGCTTGGAGAGAATACGGCGTTGCAGCAGAAGCGCGATCATCGAAATTGCAATCATCAACATCGAAACCGTGACCGCCATCGTTGGCGTGCCGCCCATTTCGGATGTGTATTGCGAATAGGCGATGGTTGCCAGTGTGCGGACGCCGCGACCGAGAATGGCAGGCGTTCCAAAATCGGCGATCGACAGCACGAAACATATGATGGCACCGGTGCTGACAGCCGGGAATATCAGCGGCAAAGTCACCTTGTAAAAGCGCTGGAAAGCGGTACAGCCAAGATTTTCGGCAGCGTCCTCGTAGGACTTGTTGATCGTGTTCAGCGCGTTTTCCGTCATCAGATAGATGTATGGAAAGAATTTCAGGCTGAAGACCATAACGATGCCAGGAATTCCATAGATCGTCGGTGCCGGTATCCCAATAGCCTGTAGAGCGTTTGTAACTGCACCGTTTGAGCCGAACAGCATGATCCACGCATAGGCGCCGATGAACGGAGGTGCACAGAGTACCAGAACCGCGAAAGTGGCGATCACGGCGCGGCCGCGAATGCGGTAGCGGGACGTGCAAAACGCGAGCGGTATGCCGATCAGGCAGGCACCGAGCATCCCCATGAGACCGATCACGATCGTGTTCCACAAAGCCAGCGTGTAGAAACGCCGGGTCAGAACCTGCACATAGTTGGAAATGCCGAAATCGCCGGTTGACGCATCGAAGAAGCTGATCGCCAGGACATTGGCAATCGGCAGAAGCAGAAAAACCGCGAGGAGGATAACGGCCAGAGCGGTGATCACCGTCCAGAAACCGGGCATTCTCAAGCGGCTCAAGGGAGCGGATGTGGCAGTTGTCATAGCCATCAAAGCACCCTCGCCCCGGTCACGCCGTCCTCAAAAAGCTGCACGCTGCTGGCGGCAAATGCAAAAGTGGCATCGTCGTTGGGATGAAGCGCGATGATATCAGGCGTCGGCTTGGTGATCGCCTCAATTTCCTCGCCGGAGGCAAGCACGGCGGCGACGGCCATTTCGCGGCCAGTAAAGCTGACCTGACGGATTTTTACAGGCAGACGAATGAGATCATCGCCAGCTGCGGCATTGACCGAGATGAATTCCGGACGCACTGCGGCGACAAGCGGCTTACCGGTTGCCGCCCCTGTCAGTTGCGGCAGCACGACGGCGGTCCCTGCGATGGCAGCCTGTGCACCCTCTACCGAAAGTGCCATAAAATTGTTGGCACCGACGAAAGACGCAACAAACCGGTTGGCCGGACTGTTGTAGACTTCCCAGGGTGCTGCCGCCTGCTGGATCACGCCGCCATACATGACGCAAACGAAGTCTGACATCGCCAGCGCTTCTTCCTGATCGTGCGTGACGTAGATAGTGGTGATGTTCATTGACTGCTGAATAGCGCGCAGTTCGCGGCGCAGATCGACACGCAGCTTGGCATCAAGGTTGGAGAGTGGCTCGTCCATCAGCAGAACCTGCGGATTTATGACGAGAGCACGGGCAAGACCGACACGCTGTTGCTGGCCACCGGACAATTCGTGCGGCATACGCTGGGCGTAGGCCTTCAGTTGCACAACATCGAGAATATCTGCAACGCGACGCTCAATGTCACTGCGCGAAACCTTACGCTGCTTCAGACCGAAGGCGATGTTGTCTGCAACGCTGATATGCGGGAAAACTGCATAATCTTGAAAAACCATACCCACATTGCGCTTGTGCGCGGGCACGTTCTCAATCCTCTGGTCGGCAATCGCAATGCTACCGCTATCCTGCTGGTGAAAACCGGCGATCGTGCGCAGAAGGGTGGTTTTGCCACAGCCGCTTGGACCAAGCAGCGTAAAAAAAGAGCCGGACGGAATGGAGATATTGATGTCCGAAAGAGCGACGGTCGCCCCGTAACTTTTTCGGATGTTTGAGATTTCGACAGCGGACATAAAGCGTCTCCGTAGACCGTCAGGAGTTTTGATGCCTGCGGACGAACGAATGGGAATGGCGGATCAAATGGGAGAAACGGACACGGCAAACATGCCATGTCCGTCCGTTCATGTTACTGGATATCCAGCATGACATCGTTCCAGGTCTTCATGACCTGTTCGCGGTTCTCAGCGGCCCATGCAAAGTCGTATTTTGCATCCGGAACTTCAGACAGCGGCACGAGGGCAGCATTGGCTGCAACGTCACCACGGATCGGCCGACGACCATGTTTGGCGACAACCTCCTGGCCTTCCTTCGAGATGATAAAGTCGATGAAGGCCTCGCCGTTTGCTGCGTTCGGCGCCCCGTTGACAATGGCCATACCGTCCGGAGCAATTGCGGTGCCTTCCTTCGGATAGACGATATCGACCGGTGCGTTGCCAAGCTTGTAACGAAGCGCGGCGTCTTCGAGGGTAATGCCGATCGCCTGCTCACCATCATTGACGAAACGCGGCACGGCACCGGAGGATGTTGAGAAGACGGTGTTTGCAAGAATGCCCTTGTAAATTTCCCAGCCTTTTTCTTCAGGCTTAAAAAGCTGAAGCACGGTCGATAGCTGAATATATGCCGAACCGGACTGGTCGGCGCGAGCCGATGAGATCAGTCCCTTATATTCCGGCTTGGCAAGATCTTCCCAAGACGTGGGTACCGGGGCACCCTTTAGCGCATCACGATTGACGATGAACGCTGTGACAACAGCCGTGAAAGGGATCCAGTTCTTGCTTGGCGCCAGCGAGGGAGTAATCGCCGAAGCTTCTTTCGCCTCATAGGGCTGGAAGAGATCGGCGGAAAAATCGATGACGGTGCCATCAACACTCCACAGGACATCGGCCGCCGGTTTGCCGCTTTCCGCCTTGATGCGGTTCATCAACTCACCGGAACCGGCTTTGACGAGCTCGACCTTGGTGCCGGTCTTCTTCTCAAATGCTGGCAGCAAATCGTCCATCATCTGCTGGGGAGCTGCAGAGTAGATCACAACGGTCCCGTCAGCATGAGCAGCCGACAGCGAAGCGAACATAGCCGCACTCGTGGCGAGAGCGGTCACAAAATTACGAACATAGCCCAATGTGGCCTCCAGATTGTTTTGGTTCCCGAAAGCGCATGTCGATTTGCCGCGTCCAGTTTGCCTGGATCTATCAATCATATTCAGCGCTACGATTAATTTTCATTACGTAATTAAATAAGTCAAGACTGATTTCGCAAAACTATCATAATTTGAATAAGTAACTGTTATTGCTTATTTAAAGTCCGACCACCCCACAGAATTCATGCGCGTCCACGCAGGGGCAAAAAGAAATCAGATGCTACGTCTAGTGAACTAAGCTATGCAAATTGAGAGATGTGAGACAGGGGACAGATTTGATTAACCTCGGCTATAACGAACGTCGATTGATCGAAATGTTGCGCGGCCGCGGCGGCATGTCGCGGACTGAACTCGCGCGGGACATGGACGTTTCAGCTCCTACCCTCACACGACTGACATCGAGCCTGCTGGAGGCAGGTCTCATCCGTGAAGCCGAGGCTAATCGGACTGGTGGTTCCGGCCGGGGAAAACCTTCAACCGCTCTGGAGCTTGCTCCTGATGGCCTGTTCACTATTGGAGTCTACTTCAATCCGGATGATTTGAGGATCTGCGTGGCGGATCTCAATGGCAAGATCAGGGCGGAGGTTCGCGAAGATCTGAGCGATCACAGCTTCCGGCACATTATGAACATAGCAGCCCCAGCAACACGGGCGGTTGTCGCGGCATCAAAGGTCGACAAGCGGAGAATACTTGGTTGCGGCCTGTCATTTCCGGGCCATTTCTCTCGCAACCCGGGCCACGTCTTTCAAATCCCTCAGTTTACTGGCTGGCATGACGTCGACGTTGACAGGGATTTCCAGCCGTTCTTCGATTACCCGGTACATCACGAGAATGACGGTAAGGCTGTGATACTGTCTGAACTCTATTACGGTGTTGGCCGTAACCTCGCAAACTTCGCGATGATCTGGCTGACATATGGCATCGGAGGGGGTGTTGTTGTGCAGCGACATCTCTATCGAGGTAGCAACCGAAATGCCGGAGAATTTGGCGGCCTTTTCCCCAAATCACATCACCGCCCCTCAGGCCAGGATCTTTGCAATCTTCTGGACAGCAGCGGTGTCACGATCAATCGTCTTTGTGACATTGACGAAAGTTATTCTGATCACCCTATTGTTATGCAGTGGTTGGAGCGCGCGACGGATCAGCTTAGAAGCTTGGCGCTTACTGTTGCTAGAACACTCGATCCCTCCACGATTGTTTTTGGCGGGTCGTTGCCGGCCTGGCTCATAGCGGAAATTGTCGAAAGGCTTGGATCGCTGGAAACTCTCGGCGAGGACTTTTTCGTTGAGCCACCGGAAATCCGCAAATCGGAGTTAAGCGAAGTACCGCATTTAGGAGCCGCGACCATTCCACTCTATCGCGCGACGACGCCAAGCTACTACTCAGGTAGAGCCTTGAAAGGTTGGGCGTGATGGTATGCGCGGGGGCGCGCACATCCAGCTCTGACCGGAATGGCGACCAGCTTCAATCCCCGCGAACTATGCAATGCTCGAAATTTCGCTCGATCAGCACCATTGAGTATGAAGGCGTTCAGCCAGCACTCTTCATGCACCCCTAATCATTCCGCCATCAACGCGGATGGCGGAGCCGGTGACATAACTTGCATGTTCGCTGGCGAGGAAGACCGCGACGGCCGCGAATTCTTCCGGCTTTCCGTAACGACCGGCCGGGATTTCGGCGCGCGATGCTTCCTGCACGGCTTCCACCGTGTTGGCGGTCTTCTCGGCCCTGCCGGCATCCAGTTCGCGCACGCGGTCGGTGTCGATCCGGCCGGGCAGGATCATGTTGACTGTGATGCCGTGACGGGCAACTTCACCGGCCAGCGTTTTCGACCAGCCTGACACGGCGGCGCGCACACCATTGGAAAGCGCCAAGTTGGGTATGGGCTGTACAACGCCGGAAGACCCAATGGTAATGATGCGGCCCCACTTGCGGTCGATCATGCCTTCAAGCATCGCATCGGTGACCGCGAAGATCGAAGTCGCCATGCTTTCGAACGCGTTTGTCCAGCTGTCTTTCGACTGGCCGACCGCAGGACCAGCCTTCGGCCCACCGGAGTTGTTGACGAGTATATCGACGCCACCGGCAGCCTTGATCGTGGCGATCAGCGCTGCCACTGATGCGGCGTCGGAAAGATCAACGCTGATCGGAATGAAGCTCTCGGTCTCCTCCATCGCCGAGACATTACGGGCAGCGGCAAAAACTTTGACGCCCTCTGCGGTCAGTCCCTTGGCGATGGCGGCCCCCAGGCCGCGGCTGGCACCGAGAACGAGTGCGGTCTTGCCGGAAATCATAAAGTCCATGGTATCGATGCCTTACTTCAGTTCATCTAGTTTGCGTGTCTGACGCTCGATCAGTCGTTCGACTTCAGCGATGGCCTTGGCATTGAGAGAAGCGCCGGGACGGCGCTGTGCAGCGCTGGTGATGGCACCGCGTTTGGCCAGCACATATTTGCGGATAGCAAGGCCAAGGCCCGGCTGCTGTTCGTAGCGCATCAAGGGAAGATAAGCGTCGAACAGGTCCTGTGCTTTGTCATGATTGCCTTCATCGCAAAGGTGGCAGACCTCGACCATCATCTCCGGATAGGCAAACCCGGTCATCGCCCCATCGGCTCCGCGCTGCATTTCTTCCGGCAGGAACACGCCCGCATTGCCGCACAGGATGGAGGTGCGACGACGGCCCTTTGCTTCCGCCTCGCGCAGATCGGTGATCTTCTGCAGGCCCGGCCAATCTTCATGCTTGAGCATGACGATGCTCGGATGCGCCTCCAGGATCATGCCAAGCGTCCGCGACGAGATTTGCACGCCGGTAGACAACGGGAAGTCCTGCAGCACGACGGGGACATCGGTGCCGATGGTCTCGATGACGTTGCGGTAGTAACCGATGATCTGCTCGTCGGTGCGCAGGCTGGATGGCGGTGCGACCATGACACCGGCAGCGCCCATGTCCATCACCGCCTTGGTCAGTTCGCCGATCGCGGCCAGACCCGGTGCGGAAACGCCGACCACCACCTGTTTGTCGGCCGAACGGGCAATCGTCTGGCGGGTGATATCGATGGATTCTGCCTGTGTCAGCTTCGGCGCTTCTCCCATCATGCCGAGGATCGTCAGACCATCGGCGCCCTTGTCGTAATAGAAGTCCACCATTCTGTCGACGCTCGCCACATCGATGGCGCCGTTGTCAGTGAACGGTGTGCAGGCAATCACGAAGACACCCGATGTCTCGTTGTTGATCAGTGTCATATCTTTTGTCTCCGAAGGTCAGAACCAGCTGGACGTGCCGCGGGCGACATACTGCCCGTCACCGGCTGCGTTGACGACGTTTGTACCGTCAAAGGCCAGCTTTCCGCCGACATATGTCCGCGAAACCTTGACGGAGAATTCACGCCCGTCGAAGGGGCTCCAGTTCAACTCGTCATGCGCCTTGGCGGCGTCCCATACTTGCGCTTCAGCCTTCAGAATGGCGATGTCGGCATCAGCGCCAATGCTCAAGGAGCCTTTCTGGGGCCACAGGCCAAAGAATTTGGCAGGGCGTTCGCACAGTTGCTCGACGGTCAACATGACGGCATCATAGCCACGCAGTTCTGCACCGGTGAAGAAAGCCGGAAGCAGGGTTTCAAGACCGGGAACGCCCGCGCCCGCCTCGAAGATCGATGGTGTGAACTTGTTGTCGATCGGCCAGGAGGAATGATCCGAACTGACGAAAGCCACCCGGCCGGAGATAACGTCGCCCCACAAGGCTTCGATCTGACCGGGGCGGATCGGCGGGTTGACCTTCATCTTAGCGCCCAGTTCCGCGCCGTCGGCGTCAGGGTCGAACCAGAGATAATGCACGCACAGTTCGCCGGTTGAACGGTAACCATCAGAGAGGTAGTTCTCGACGATGTCGAACCCGCGTGTCGTTGTCAAATGCACGATGTGCGCATGGGCAGCAGCGGCGGCACCGAGCTCAAGGAACTGCGCTGTGGCCGCCATCTCGGCTGCCACGGGTCGGCTTTCCGAGTGAGCCTCGATGCCATCACGGCCTGCAGCCTTGGCTGCGGCGATGTGCGCACGCACGATTTCCTGGTCTTCATTGTGGACACCAAGCGGAATGTCAGTATCCGCAAGCGCGTTGAAAATTTCCAACGTCTGGTTTGAAGATATACGCGGAAAGCGAGTCGGGCTGCTTTCAAAGGTCGAAATCTTGAAGGCCACAACGCCACCCGCAATCAGACCGGCGATCTCATCTGTCGACTGGCCCGGCATGACGGTGCCATACAGCGCGACATTGGAGTGGGCATGCTTGCCAATAGCGGCAATCTTGGCGTTGAGCGTTGCCAGCGAGTTGAGCGGATCGGGATTGTCATAGGGCATGTCGACTATCGTGGTGATGCCACCCGCGACAGCAGACCGAGTCGTAGAGGCAATGCCCGGCAGGCCGCCATAACTGCAGGCGTGCGTCTGACCGTCGATGACGCCCGGTATGATCAGATCGTCACCAGCGTCGAAAACCTCGTCGCTCGCGGGCACCTCGCCCGTTCCAAGTGCAGCGATCTTCCCATCGCGTATACCGACCCATCCATGCTCAAGCAGACCATCAGGCAAAACTGCAGTGCCACGGATAACGAGAGAAAATGTCATGTTTCCATTCTTTCATTGGGTGGAGATTGATCTTAAAAAAGCACAATCATGCGGCAAGGAACGTTTGCACCCTTTCCGGCGCAAGGTCGGAAAACAATTCAGCCGGCGGTGCCTTGGCGTAAATCGAACCGTTTTCCATGAAGACCACCTCGTGGGCAACGTTGCGGGCAAAACTCATTTCGTGGGTGACAACAATCATCGTCATCCCCTCTTCTGCAAGCTCCTGCATAAGATGAAGAACCTCTCGCGATAATTCTGGATCGAGGGCCGATGTTGCCTCGTCGAAGAGCATGACCTTCGGCTCCATCGCAAGAGCACGAGCAATGGCTATGCGTTGTTGCTGGCCACCGGATAACTGTTCAGGCAAGCTGTCCAGCTTGTGCGCCAATCCAACGCGGGCAACAAGACGCCGCGCTCGATCGTTGGCTTCCTCACGGGTGCAAATACCCGAAGATACAGGAGCAAAAGCGACATTCTCAAGAATGCTCATGTTACGGAACAGGTTGAATTTCTGAAAAACCATTCCTGTCTGTCGCCGGTGGTGGCGCAATAATCTCTCACCAGCAGGAACAAGCCTGTTATTGCGCTCACGATGTCCCACAAGCTGTCCACCAACCCAGACCTCACCTGCCGTTGGCCGTGCAAGATAGTTGATGCAACGCAGGAGAGTGGTTTTGCCTGATCCGCTGGGACCAATGATCGCCGTGGTCGTCGCCTTGCGAATGGCAAGATCGATATTGTTCAAAATGCCCTGATCGCCAATTGAAAGCCCGACACCGCGCAACTCGACAGCATGAACAGCGTCCGGTTTTTCTGGCCAGCGTGGTGTGTAAGAATGTGCGATTGCGTGAACAGAACTCATGCGATTGCCATCCTTCGAGTACAGCGTTTTTCAATTGTGATCAGGAATGTGTTGATAATCGCGTAGATTGCACCCGCGACAGCGACCATTAGCAAAGGGTTCTCTCCCGAGTAGATGAAGGCACTGGTAGTGCTCATGATTTCGCTTACCGATATCGCCGACGCCAGTGAGGTCTCCTTGAACAGAACGGTCGTCCGCCCGATAAACGGTGCGGCGGCAATCCTGACGACCTGGGGAATTATTACCTTTATGGCAAAGCTTAGCGGGGGAATGCCAAGCGCATATGCAGCTTCGAACTGGTCCTGCGGAACGCCGTTATAACTCGCTCGAAATATCTCGAAATAATAGGCTGTCGCAAAAAGCACGAAGGCAATGACAGCAGCCGTCATTGGCGAGATAAACCATCCAAATGCGGTCGATCCATAAAACGCCAGAAACAGCAGGATGAGTGGTGGCGTAGTTTGTGCAAGCCAGCTGTAGAGCCTAATAAAAAGGCGCAGGGCTTTCGGCGCAGCAATATCCGCAACCGTCAACCAGACAGCCAGAAAGCTTGACAGAAATACGGTTGTCACCAAGAGAAACAAGGCATCTAGTGTTGCACTCGCCACTGATGGTGCAAGATTGAGAACTGTTGACCATATAGCGATCATGAGCTGACCTTCTCGCTCGCGCTGGAAAGCAATTTTGCGGCCATTGAAACCGACGCAACTGCTGCCGAAATAACGGGAACGCCGAGTTTCAGCGAGAGACTTTCAGCACCGTCTTCTCCTTGCCCGACACCGGCGCCATAAGCCCAGACCAGGATCAGGTCAGGTATGGTGGACCGGAATTCTTCAGCAGCAGCGTTGAGGTCGTTGCCATGACCGCAAAAGACGAGATTAAGGTCGCCTGCCCAAGTCTTGGCTGCCCATCCATCCTGTTGTTGCTGGCGTTGGCGGTCTCCGTAAACAAGAAGTCCTAAAGTTGCAGTTGGTTTGGTGTTTGCCAGCAATTGCGCATAAGCAGCCATCGCAATGCTTGGCAAGACAACCGGACGGTTTGATCGGAAGCTTGAAGCAGGAAACTCCTCGGCAGCACAAATGATGGTCAGATCAACACCGTCTTTCACTTCCAGATCATCGATGGCTTCCTGGACCAGCGGTATGAAACTGTCACGGTCAAACCAACGCGCAGTCCAACCCGGGCCTAGAGCGCTATGCTCACCCGACTGACGCAGATTGGAGCGAATAGCAGGCATGCCATCTTTCGCAGCCATAGACGCCAGCGCCTCGTGAGAAAGCCCATCAAGGACATGTCGCCAAATGACGTGTGCCTTGATACCCGTCTGCTTCAGCAGGCGTTGATGATAGCTGTCCAGATCAAGACGCGGCCCCTGCCCGAGACTAACGAAACCTATTTTCGGTTGATTCGGTTGGCTGGCGCTCATTTTGGACTCCATCGGCGCACGGAGGCCCGTGCAATTAGGGAAAGAAGACCACCAAGCAGGATATAGATTGCGGCAGTCGATAGCAGGATTTCAAATGGCCGGTAGCTCTCGGCGACCAGTTCGTTGGCCTTGGCTGTGAGTTCGGGGATTGTGATGATCGAGGCGACCGATGTACCCTTCAGGATTAGCGTTGCGTTCGAAAGCCATGTGGGAACGACAACAGGCAATGCCTGAGGATAGATGATCCAAACCCATACCCTCCATGCAGGAATACCAAGCGCACTTGCTGCCTCGTATTGCCCGGGATCGACCGATTTCAATCCTGACCGGAATATTTCCATCGTATAGGCAACCGCCGAAAGCATAAGTCCTGCCAGTGCTGTGACCAGCGCTGGTAGAACAATTCCAATCTCCGGCAGGCCGTAATAGACCAGAAACAGGATCACGAGTGTCGGCACGGAACGCATCAGTGTGCTGCAGGCCTGAATGACGCACGACAACGGTCCGGGTCTGCGAAGACCGCATACGGCAAGAGGCAGAGCGACGATCGTGGACAAGACGAGCGTAGCTGCTGTCAGCCACGCAGTTGTCCAGGCTGCCCGCAAAAGGATGGGCAGGCTCTCAACGAGAAAACCGAAATCCATGATCGCTGCCCGCTATCAGTTACGACCAATCCAGGTCTCTTGGAGCTTGGCGAGTTCACCACTCTGTTTCAGTCGCGCCAGTTCACCATTCACCGCTTCCAGCAGTTCTGGCTGACTACGGCTAACGATCAATGCATGGGTGTAAGGAGAAACGCCATCACGTTCGAAACCGGGTACAAGAATCTTCAGCGCCGGATCACGGTGAACATGATGGCTGGCGGTGATGTAGTTAATCGCAACGGCATCGATGCGACCATTCTTTAGATCGAGTATTTCCTCGGCAATCCCGGGATACGTCGTGACCGTGACGTCTTCACCGAATAAATCGGACAGCAGCTTGCCTTCCTGACCGCCACGCACGACCCCGATGGTTTTGCCTTTGGCTTCACCGACCGCAGCAATCGTTGCACCTTCAGCTTTGACCAGCAGGGTTGAAAAATTCTCCACCGTCGGCTCGGTCATGAACAGATCGGGCGATGCGAGCCTCTGTGAGGTACGGGCAGTCGCAGAGCAGATCATGTCGAACCGCCCGCTTTTCAGGCCGGGGATTGTCGCGGCAAAATCGACTCGCACGAACTCGGTTTTCAGCTTCAGGCCGCTGGCCACTGTGCGGCAAAGCTCCACGTCGAACCCGGTAAGCGCACCATCGCCACCCATCGTGGTCATGGGAGGAGCATTTCCGGTCGTCGCAATGGTGATCGTTCCCGGCGAAACAAGTTTGGAAGCATAGGCAAGTTCCTGCGCGCAAACGCTCGATGCGAGCGCCAGTGACGTAGAAAGAGGAATAGCAAGAGCGAATAGTCGTGAAAGCATGAATGGAGTTCCCTTGTTTTGTTATTGGGGAAAAGCCAGAGCCAAGACCTTCAACGGTGTGCATCTCTCGCTGCATGGCGCCTTCCCGTGACCGGATTGGAGACCATGATCTACTGTGCGTCCAATATTTTCCTTCTATATTTTCATAGGAAAATGCCTATGGTCTGAGCGGGAGGCAACGATTGCCCTGGAGTGCACATGAACCCGAATCTTCGGCATCTGGAAGTTTTCCGGCTTTTCTCCCGCGTCATGAGCGTCACCGAGACGGCGAGGCTATTACGCATAACCCAACCCTCGGTCAGTCAGGCGCTGAGGGATCTGGAAAACCAGCTCGGGGTTGAACTAATCATTCGTGGGAACGGTCCGCTCAAGCTGACCGCGAATGCAGAGTTGCTACTGAAAAACATGGAAGACGTTCTCGATAATATGCAGGCCCTGCGAGAGCGTGCCGCACGACTGCGCGGAGAACAGGATAACAGTCTTTCGATTGCAACGGTCCACCCCCTGACTGGATGGATTCTGCCACAGTCTCTTAGCCGGCTGAAGGACGCCCATCCGCAGACGCGCATCAGCATCGAGGCCTATTCCAGCCGTGAAGTTACAAGACGGGTTCAGGATCGTTCTGCCGATATCGGCTTTACGTTTCTGCCTGTCGAACATCTTGACATGGTTGTGAGACCGTTGATGGCAACGGAAATGATATGCCTGATGCCAGCGCATCACCCATTGGCAGGCACACCAGTGTTGACACCGGAAGCGCTGAAAGACGAAGTTGTCATAACTTTCGGTCAGCAGGTACGTCAGGAATTCGATGTACGCATGTCTTTCGACCGTAACACCAATGAAAGCAGCTTTCTAACCACTAACCTCTCCGTGGTGTCAGCGGACCTTGTACGGCAGGGTCTGGGCATAGCCATCACCCTACCCTTCGTACTGTCTCCACGCGGAAACGATGACCTTGCCGTCGCCGCCTTCAAACCGGAGATCCGCAGATCACTGGTTGCTGTGTATTTGAAAAAACCAGGACTTTCGCCTCTGGCCAAATCGTTTCTTACCCAGGTTCGTGAAGAGATGCGTGGTTTCGCGAAGCACCTGAACGAACTTGGCATATCCGCAAAACCGAACTAATCCGACATTAGTAATAGCCTATGCCTTTATCCGCGTTTCTTATTGGACATCCCCCCTGCTCCCCTTCAGCTTTGCCACATCAAAAACCGGCATTTCTGAGGAAGAAAAAATGAGTAAACCGTTATGGTCCTATTCCGCATCCGAGCTGCACTCGGCGTACAGAAAAGGCGAACTGCAACCGACCGCCGTTCTTGAAGAGGTTCTCAAGCGCAACGAAACCGTCAATCCCAACCTTAATTTGTTCGCAACAATGGACGTCGATGGCGCAAGAACGGCTGCGGCTGAAAGCGACAAGCGCTTTGCGCAAGGGCAACCACTCGGCGACTTCGACGGTATTCCAGTCACTATCAAGGACAATATCCATGTGAAGGACCTGCGTTGTGCTTGGGGCAGCAATTTGTTCCTCGATCAGATTTCGCCTGAAGATGAATTGCCCGTCGCACGGATCAGAGCACAGGGTGCTGTCATTCTTGGCAAGACCAATGTTTCGGAATTCACACTCGGCCGCGGCAATGTCAGCACGTTGGCTTTTGGCACGACGCGCAACCCATGGAACCCGGAACTAACCAGCGGTGCCTCCACAGGCGGCGGCGCTGCTGCCACGGCTTCCGGTGTCGCACCAATTGCTTTCGGAACCGATGGCGGTGGCTCCATTCGCCGTCCGGCAGCCCATAACGGACTTGTTGGCCTCAAACCTTCGACCGGTCGCGTCGCGCGCATCAACGGACTGCCACAAATCCTGCATGACTTCGAGATCATCGGGCCCATAGCGCGCACGGTCGCAGATGTCGCCCTGGCATTATCGGCTGTCGAAGGACCGCACCCGCACGACCGGTCATCCTACGGCTTCACAAAGGGTAAACTCACACCTGCGCGCAAGGGCTTGAAAGTCCTCTATGTCCCACAGCTAGCCGACATGCCTGTTGAAGAACCAATCCGTATTTCCTGTGCCAAGGCAGCCGAAAATCTGGCGTCGATTGGCTTTGAAGTCGAAACCGGCGCGGCTCCCTTCGATGTTGCACTGTTCGAGAAACATTGGCCGGCAATCGGCGGTTCCGGACTTGCATGGCTGCTGAAAGATACGGATTGGGAAGGTAATATTGGGACCGCCTATCCGCCGATGATCGAAAAGGGCAAGTCGCTCTCTGCGATCGACTATGTCGATGCACTGATGGCGTTCAGGGAAATCTACGCGCAACTCGCCGTCGCATTCGAAACCTATGACTTCATCATGACCCCGTCTGCAGGCGCAATGCCATGGAAAGCAGAGGAATTCGGGCCACCATATCACCGGGCGTTCACAGGATTCGTGAATTCCGCCGGTCTTCCAGGCATTAGTATTCCGTGCGATCCTGCATCGGATGGCATGCCAATCGGTTTCCAGGTCATCGCACCCTTCGGCGCTGACTGGGACCTGCTCTCGGTGGCCGCAGCCTATGAACAAGAGTTCCCCTGGGCGGATCGCTGGCCAAATATCTAATCACGAATAAATAGAAGCGGGCGTGGCGGTTTCAGGATTGACCGCCGCGCCCTAGTCCAATTGTCCAGACTGGGCTCAACACCATCAGACCGACAAGCCGGATGAGATGATGCGAACTGACAAAGCTCGGATCGAGGTTGAGGGCAAAGGCAAGCACGGTCATGGCCTCAACGCCACCTGGTGCGAAAGCCAGCCAGATCTCGTTGAATGGCAATCCTGTCAAAAAAGCCGCCAGCGCGGCGAAAAAGCCAGCAATAACAATCGCAAAAGCAATGCTTCCAAGTGCCGGTCCGCAAAGTGCTATGATAGCTGGCAGGCTTGTACCACGAAGTCTTGCACCGATGGCAGAGCCAACGACAATATAGGCCACGATCAATATTGGAGCAGGAAGTACGCCTTCGACGATCCCAGTTGCATGCAATGAACCGCTGGCCAGAAGAGCGCCAAGCAAGAGGCCACCGGGAATGCGTAATCTGGCGCAGATGAGACCACCAATGCTGCCGGCCACAAGCACCACTCCGATATCAAATACCGATGCCTGCCGGATTTCGATTTGCACAGGCCCTGCCGGACTGACATAGATCAGCAAAGGCACAAGTGAAACCAGAACGATTTGCCGCAATGTCTGGCTGATGGTGATTTTGACAAGATCCCCCTTGCTGTCGCCTGCAATTGCCAAAACAGCCGAAAGCGCCCCCGGGACAGAACTCAATCGCGCCGATGCCAGATCCCAGCCATGCCGGCGGATGAGATACTGTGTCCCGACAACCATGGTTGCCCCCACCGAAATAGCCAAGAGGGCTATGCTGGCAGGCCACTTTTCGAGTTTGACCAGCATTTCCGGTGTTATGCCGGCCCCCATGGAGGAGCCTAGCAAGATGAACGCTGCACCCCGAAATCCATCTGGAATTCGTAAAGGTCTCCCTGCGAACACGGCGATGATGACTGCAAGCATAGAGCCGCACAGCCATCCGGCAGGGAAGCCGGAAAGCTCGAGAAGCCCCCCGCCTAATGCACCTACAGCCAATGTCTCCAACACCCGGACAATCAATTGCCGGTCGAACAAACTCGTAAGGATGGATGACATCAGACTGTTGCCAATGCTGGCCAGCGATGAGCCCAGGGCTGAGCCTTCTCGAATTGTGTTGCAAAATCCAGAAGCAGACCATCCGCGCCATAGGCCCCAACAGCCTGCAAGCCCACGGGCATATTGTCGCTGTTCCAGCCTGCGGGTAGCGAAATGCCCGGATGCCCGCATGCATTCACCCAGTTGGTGAAAATTGCGTGACCACGGGGACCCGCATCCTTGCCATCGATAACAGGGGGAAACTGCGTGTCTCGCGGCCATGGATGAGCAGCAGACGACGGCGTTATGACGACATCGAAATCTTCGAACAATTTGCCAGCGGCAAAGCGGAAAGCATTGATCGTTTCAATAAACCCGACATAATCGCTGGCAGAGAGTTTGCCACCTGCCCTCGCCTGATCTGCAAATGCCGGTGAGACCAGATCGAAGAAGCATGGCATGTCCTGCGCGAGCTTGGCCAATCCTGCATTTGCCAGTATTTGCCAGCCATTTGAGATCGGCCCAAGGTCCAGTGGCAATGACCCACGTGTTATCTGATGGCCAAGGCGTTGCATGACATCAACAGATGCCGAGCATAGAGCAACGATCTCGGGATCGACAGGTGCTTCTCCGAAACGTTCTACAAACAGAATACGCAATGCTTTTGGTTCTTCTGCATCCAGAGATATTGGCCGGAAACCATATGACCGCTGATCCTCACTGGTTGCATGACCGATCACACTCATGATTACGCGAATATCATCGCTTGTCCGAGCAATTGGCCCAACAACCTCGCAGTCGGAAAGCAGCGGCAACAGGCCATTGTTACGTGGTATACGGGCAATTGAAGGCTTCAAGCCAACGATCCCTGTATAACCGGCAGGACGTCGAATTGAGCCCCCGCCATCGGTGCCCAGGGAATAGGGCGCAAGTCCGCCAGCAACCGCTGCCACCGATCCACCACTGGATCCACCTGGGGTCAGCGCCGGGTTCCACGGGTTGCCTGTCGAGCCGAAAACCGGATTTCCGGTAAAGCCGCGCAACGTAAATTCTGGGACATTCGTCTTGCCGAGAATAACCGCGCCCGCCTCACGCAACCGCTGAACGGGCAGTTCGTCGGTCTCTGCGCTAAAGTTTTCAAAAAGTCGCGTACCCCATACGCAGGGCATGCCAGCGACCAGGAGGTTATCCTTGACTGCAACAGGAATGCCGTCAAGCGGACCAAGCGGCTCACCGGCGCTGAACCGCATATCGGCTTGCGCGGCTGCGCAGCGCGCACCGTCTTTATCCAGATAAACGAAAGCATTTAGTGCAGGATCGATCCTCTCGATCCGCTCAAGATAATGATCCACGACTGCAATCGCGGTCAGGCTTCCATCCCGCAGACTTTCACCCATTTCGCGAAGGGTCATGCGATAGATATCTTTGGTCATACTGTTCACTCTGATCTGATGGTTATTGCGAGGCATCGGGTGCAAGAAGACTGCGCAATCCCTCGCCTAGAAAGGTTATTCCAACGACCAGCACAAAAATCGCCAGACCGGGAATGTTGACGAGCCAGGATTCGAAGAACACGAAGTCTTTGGCTTCCGCGATCATCAGGCCCCAAGAACTATCGGGTGGACGAATGCCGAGACCGAGGAACGAAAGAGCAGCCTCAAGCAGAATGGCATGTGCCATCTCAAGCGTGCCGACAACAATCAGCGGGCTCACAAGGTTTGGGAGGATTTCACCAGTCATGATGCGGAAATTTGATAGTCCAGCAGCGCGTGCCGCCAGAACAAACTCGGCATTGCGATAACGCATGGTCAGGGACCGTGTCACCACAAGAAACTGATCCCACAGAAAACAGGCGAGAATGAGCATCATCAGAGGCAACGAATTGCCAAGCAGGCCGACCAGCGAAATCGCGGCAAGCATGATGGGAAGGCTTAGGCGGACCGTCAGCAAAAACATGACGGCCATATCGATACGGCCACCGAAGAATCCGCCCAAAAGCCCAAGACCGATGCCCATGACCGCCGAGAGCAGGATGGTACCAAAGCCGATGATAATCGACAGCCTTGCTCCATAGACCAGACGGCTGAGATAATCCCGGCCGAGGTGATCAGTTCCCAGAATATGGTTCCAATTGCCACCTTCCATGAAGACAGGACGGATAAGGCGGTCGGTCAACGACTGCTCATATGGTGAGTGAGGCGCGATCCATGGTGCCAGGATTGCGACGATGGCAATCAGCCCGATAATGACCGCCCCCGTTGTCAGACCCCAGCGACCAACAGGAATACGGGGACCTTTCCAGAGGCGCGCTGTTGGTGTGTTTTCAGTCATATGCAGGCGCATGTTCAGTCCAATCTGATACGGGGATCGATCATCACGTTGATGAGGTCGGCCAGAAGCGTCAGGACGACGTAAGCGGAGGACACTGCCAGAAGCGCTGCCTGAACGACGGGGTAGTCATTCTGGTTGATAGCCTCCCAGGTCAGGTACCCGATCCCGTGAATTGCAAAAATATTCTCTACGACAACAGAACCACCCAGCAGGAAGCCGAACTGGACGGAGGCTACAGCGACAACCGGAACCAGCGTGTTGCGAAGAGCATGGTGTAGATAAATCTGCCACGGGCGCAGGCCCTTGGCGCGCGCGGTGCGGATATAGTCGGAACGCATCACTTCGATCATGCCTGCGCGAGAAATACGGATGATGGCCGGCATCGAGTAGAACGCAAGCGCCATTGCCGGCATTAGCAGGTGCTTGAAGGAACCGCCGCCTGAGATCGGCAGCACAGCGAACTGTAACCCGAGCACCAGAATAAGGATGAAGCTGAGCCAGAAAATCGGTGTCGACACACCGAGAAGCGCGATGAACAAGGCTATGCGATCCACCATCCCGCCAGGCGCACGACCGGCGGCCATACCAAGAGGAATAGCCATGGCCAATGCCATGACGATCGCAATGGCTCCCAGTGCCAAAGTCGCGGGCATTCTATCGAGGACCAGTGTGACGACAGGACTGCCGTAATAGAACGAAGTACCGATATCACCCTGCAGTGCCCGAAGAAGCCAATCCCAGTATTGCGCGATCAGCGGTTTGTCCCAGCCATATGTCTTGCGAAGAAAGTCGACATAGTCGGCGCCACTTCCCTCGCCTGCAAGTGAAATCGCCAGATCACCAGACATCTTGAGCATCACAAAACTCAGGAAGGAAATGGTCAGCATCACCAGTATGGCAAGGCCTAGTCTTCGGGCGATGTAATAAGCCATCTCTGTTCGTCCTTATGCGAAACTCCGCTCCGGCAGTCGTGGCGCCGGAGCGGAAAGATAATCATTTCCAAGTGGCGCGCCAGAATTCGACGTTCTCGTCTCCCGGAACAGGAACCGTCACATCTTTTGCCGTCACATAGTTGACCGGCATGCTGAACATCGGCACCCAATAGGCCTGATCTGCAATCTGCTTCAGAGCGGTTGCATAAAGCTCCTTGCGCTTTTCAGGATCGGCAATCGCACCGGCATCCTTCACCGCCTGCGTCACGACTGGATCACGCGACTGATCATCCGGGGATTCAGCAAAGAAGAACGGCAGGATGGCGCCCACGTCATTCACACCCGCCGAACCGAAGTCATCGATGACGATTGGAGTCTTGTGATCGCGACGCTGCTGGATGACGGCCGAATACTGCAGCCAATGAAGGTTCGCACGGATGCCAATGGCACCGAGATAACCGATGATGGCCTCTGCGACAGGGCGGCTGCGATAACCGTAGATATCGATATCGAAGCCATCCGCATAACCGGCTTCAGCCATCAGAGCTTTAGCCTTTTCGACGTCATATCCATATTGCGTGACATCGGCAAAGCAACCGAACTGCGATGGAGTGCACGCCGAAGGGACTGTCTTGGAGGCCCCGCCAACCAGCGACTTTGCCATGGCGTCGCGGTTAACCGCATGAGCGATAGCCTGGCGAACACGAACATCCTTGAGAGGGCTTTTCGCGTCGGAAAGGCCAGCAGCGTCCAGAGTAAGAAAGCCGATACGGAAAGTGTCTGCATTCACCACATCCACCATCGGCATCATCTTCAGGCGATCGGCCTGATCAGCCGGAATGTAATAAGCCCAGTCAACGCCGCCACTGATGAGCTCGGCAACCTGTGTGTTCACGTCCGGAACTGCCCGGTATACCAAGGTCTTGATGTGCGGCTTGTTCTTGCCACCGCCTTCGAAGTAGTCGTCATTACGTGTGAAGATCACATCGTTGCCGCTACCGCCGCTGATCTTGTAAGGACCCGTACCCACAGGCTTTTCGGCAAATCCCTGCAAGCCAACGCTTTCCCGGTATTTTTTAGGTACAATCGGGAGCTGAATAATGTATTCCAGAGCCAGAGGTGTTACCTGCTTGCCAACCACCCGAACCTTGAAAGGATCGACGATTTCGATCTTTTCAATCCAGCCACCGGTCATACGGTTGAAGACCTTATTTGCAGGCTCGGCGGCATACATGAAACTGTAGGCAACATCTTCGGCGGTCATCGGATCGCCATTGTGGAATTTCACGCCCTGACGCAGGTCGAATTCCCAGGTTTTGTCATCCACCTGCTTCCACGCAGTCGCCAGCAAGGGCTTCAGCTCGAAGGTATTCGGATCGCGATAAACAAGCGCATCATAGGCAAGCAAACCAAGCAGAAATCCCTCGCGGCCAGGCGAATGATAGCGGTCCAGACTTGGGAGCTTGGCCTGGAACGCGGCAACTAGGGTATCGTCATCTTTGCCAGCGAAAGCAGCTACAGGCATGAAGGCTATGCTTGCAGCAAAAAGAGCAAGGGTACTCTTTCGAGCTAAATTCAACATGGAGTATCTCCGATTCAAGATATGCTGGTTTGGGGAGGAATAAAATCTGGCGACACGAGCGGTCGAGCAAGATCCGGGTCCACCGGCAGAACAGCCGAGAGAAGCCGTCTGGTGTAGTCGTGAGTGGGTGACGACAGAACATCGTCAACAGGACCATCCTCAACGATACGCCCGTTGTACATGACGGCCACACGGTCGGACAATTCGGCTACGACACCGATATTGTGGGTCACGATTAGGTAGGAGAGGTTCATCTCTACCCGAAGTGTTTTTAGAAGCTCGAGTATCTGGGCCTGTACTGAGACGTCGAGCGCCGATGTCGGCTCATCACAGACAAGGATTCGTGGCTGATTGATGAGCGCACGCGCAATCGCAACACGCTGACGCTGACCTCCGGAAAGTTCGTGTGGAAACCGCTCGGAAAAGGAAACAGGAAGATCAACCTTGCGTAACAGGTCTTCAACACGATGCCGCGTTTCATCGTGACCAACTTTGCGTGCCGCCCTAAGCGGCATCGATATAATATCCAAGAGACGCTTGCGCGGATTCAGGGAGGCATAGGGATCTTGGAAAACCGGCTGCACCAGCGCCGCAAGCTGCAAACGGGAATAAGTCGAAATATCACGCCCGAAGACCTGAACGTCGCCCCGTGTGGGTTCCAGAAGTCCTAGCATCATGCGCGAAAGTGTTGTTTTGCCGGAACCGGACTCTCCGACGAGTGCAAGCGATTCCCCTTCGTACAACCTGAGGCTGACTTCATTTACTGCGACAAACGGCTGCTTCTTGCCTTTGATCGCGAATTCGCGGGTGGCCATCGCAGTTTCCATGGAAATGTTGCGGGCTTTGTCAAACATGACCAACACTCCCAATGACATTTCGTTGTGCCGCAATTAGCGGCTTGGCTTTCGGAACTGCGGCAATCAACGCTCGGGTGTAATCGTCGCGTGGGCTTTTCAGAACCTGGTAGACGTCACCAATTTCCACGACCTGCCCGGCCTTCATGACGGCAACCCTGTCGGCAATCGCCGCCACCACCCCAAGATCGTGGGTGATGAACAGAATGGAGACGCCAAAACCTGTCTGAATGGACTTCAGCAAAGACAGCACCTGAGCCTGCATCGTCACGTCGAGTGCGGTGGTCGGCTCATCGGCAATCAGGAGTTTCGGTTCGCACATCAACGCCATGGCAATCATTGCACGCTGGCGAAGTCCGCCGGACAGTTGATGGGGAAACTGCGTCATCCGGCCTTCAGGCTCCGTCATTCCAACGCGCGACAGCAGTTCGACAGCTTTCGCACGGGCGGCTTTCTTGTCCCGTTTGATATGGCGCAGATACACTTCCTCCAACTGCCGTCCCACCGTCATTGTCGGATTGAAGGCCATCATCGGATCCTGGAAAATCATTCCAATGGATCGTCCGCGAAGATCCTGCATCTGCCGTTCCGACAAGTGCGCGATATCCTGTCCGACAAAAGTCGCAACGTTCGTACGGCGGGATGCGTTTGGCGGTAAAAGACCAAGGATTGAAAGTGCCGTGAGTGACTTTCCGGAACCCGATTCGCCAACGAGGCAGAGGGTTTCTCCGCTGGCGATGCAAAATGACACGCCCCGGACGGCATGAAGAATGCCCGCCTTCATGGCGATGTCGACCTCAAGGCCTTTTATTTCAAGGATATTATCCAACGTGTTCCGGTCCTGCTTTATGTTCTTATGTTCCCGAGATTGAGAATTGCAGAGTTTTAACATTAGAACTAATACAAAAGCTCTATAGTGACATAAGGAAAAGATTATGAACCTCGGGATACGTCAGCTGGAGACGTTCCGGCTCTTCGCCCGGACCCAGAGCGTAACGGAAACAGCGCGGTTGATGCGGGTCTCACAACCGGCAGTGAGCCAGACGCTAAAGGAACTCGAGGCGCAGCTTGGATTTGCGTTATTCGTCCGCTCGAATGGCAGAACGCGTCTGACAATCGAAGCAAATAATGTTCTACCGGATGTGGAGCGGCTTTTTGCGCAAATGGCGACGTTGAGGGGAAAAGCCGAAGAACTTAAGGATATGCGGGCGGGCGCACTGTCGATTGCTTCAGTGCCGTCCTTTACGGCCAGAATCCTGCCAACCGCACTTGGAGCTTTTCGGGCAGAGCGCAGTCAGGTCAGATTGCGGCTTGAGGTCTATACCGCAAGTGATGTCGTCAGGCAGATCCGTCAGGAATATTGCGATATCGGCTTTGCGTTCATGCCACTGGACGAGGCGGGTGTAGCCGTCCAGCCTTTGCTCCGAATGTCTATGGTGTGCCTTGTGCCGGTCGGACATCCCCTTGCCTCAAAACCCATCATCACTGCAGGTGATCTGGAAAATGAAACCATCATTGTTCACGGCGCGCAGACGACCCCCGGTTTTGTGCTGCGGGAAAGCTTGAGAACTGAAGTCGAGAGTTTCCAGATACTGACGACAAACCAGTCGGTCGCTTCCCTCCATATGGTTCAATGCGGCATGGGTATAGCCTTTGCGCATCCGCTGGTTCTGCCTTTCGATCCGCTTGGGCAGGTCGTGGCAGTACCTTACGAACGAGACGTGCCTTTGACATTTGCCATGCTTTACTCCCGCAATCGTCCTGTCTCGCGTTTGGTTCTGCAGTTCGAGGCAATCT
The DNA here is from genome assembly GCF_014851585.1 of Agrobacterium sp. AGB01. GTDB lineage: Bacteria > Pseudomonadota > Alphaproteobacteria > Rhizobiales > Rhizobiaceae > Agrobacterium. The sequence goes on along the minus strand of NZ_JACVAB010000005.1, from coordinate 24,167 downwards.
TGCGCAAATCGATCACAGCCTTCTGCCATGAACTGAAAGGAAAAGGACTGACTTGCGAGGTTCTCGTCTGATCGCCCTTGCGGGGCGTGGAACGTAGGAGCTTTCCATCGCCGATCCGAGTGAGCCAATCAGGCCAGCGACCATAGCACCACGTGTTGGTTGCCTGATCAGCAAGAGCCCGTTTCCATTGTGAGTAATCCGTCAAAATCGAAATAGTTGTTTTCTGACGATTGGTTACATTCGATTTCCTGAGGCGACCCAGAATGGAAACTTGGCTCATCCTGCTAAAGTTCAATAGCGCAACCCCAGCGTTAGAGGAGACCTCGCAAGATAGCATGCGAGTTCTTCGCCTTGAAAGGATTCGACCCGCAGTCGCAAAGTCGATTGATGAGTAGTCAAAAATGGCGAAATTCTCTCACTGCCGTAATCAACGCTACCCAAACGGTCGAAGGCATGCTGACTCGACATGCACGGACGACGATGTGTGATCAGGACCGATCTCACACCCAGGGTGCTAAGTCGCACTATCTAGGAATAGCAAGTATCGCGTCCTAACGCGAAATCCAATGCATAAGTCCACCGTGCTCTTCCTCACTCTTTTCATTGAGTGCTGCTAATCCCTCCACCATATCAATATCGGGAACACTTCCGCCTAACCCGTCATCGAGTTGGGAGAGCAGGTTGCCATCTAGTTTATCGCGTAGATGGTCTCAACGACGTCGGTGCTCATTGCGGTTTTGTGGTGCGCCACACATATGAAACGCATGAGCATAGAGACCATGATAGAAAAAACACGCTTCAAAAGAGCACTACTCCTGATTAATCCCCATGCCAGACGTGGGCGTGATAGCCTTGTTCAGGCACGCCAACTGCTCCTCCAGACTGGCTTTGATGTGGTTGAACCATCACAGGATTTTACAAACACGTCGGAGGCTATCGCGTCTCATAGTGACAGCGTCGATCTGGTTGTTGTTGGCGGTGGTGACGGCAGTCTCAACAACGCAGCACCAGGTTTGCTGGAAGCCGGATTGCCTTTGGGCGTTCTACCTCTTGGGACAGCAAACGACTTTGCACGGACGATGGGCATTCCGCAGGATCTTCGTGCAGCGATTGAGGTGATTTCTCGTGGCCGGACCATCGATGTGGATATTGGCACAGCCAATGGGCATGCGTTCTTCAACGTTGCCAGCATCGGTTTCAGTGCTGACCTCGCGGCATCGCTGACCCAGGATGCAAAGAAGCGGTGGGGTAAGTTGGGGTATGCAATCGTTGCCGCCCAATTGCTGGCGAAGTCACAGCTTTTTACCGCCGATCTCGACCACGACGGAAAGGTGGAAACTCTCAAGACCCTGCAGGTTTCTGTCGGAAACGGCCGGTTCTATGGCGGAGGCATGTCTGTGCATGCGGACGCCACCGCAACGGATGGAATGCTCGATTTTTATAGTCTGGAAGTGGACCATTGGTGGCGCCTGCTTGGCCTGTTGCCCGCGATCCGGCGAGGCACTCATGGAAACTGGCATGATGTCCGCGCCTTTTCCACCAAGGCACTGACGATCAGCACGAGCAGACCCCGCCCCGTCAACCTTGATGGCGAATTGAAGACACAAACACCTGTCGAATTTGCTATTTTCGAAAAGGCAATCAAGGTTTTTGTGCCATAAACACCACAATGGCATACCCGTCGCGATTCCAGCATGCCAGTTTAGATCGGACCATTCATGACAGTTGTTGGCTCTTACCTCTACCGAAACGGTGTGCGTGCCGAAGAAATCGCGCTGACTGGTGAGGTTTTCGAAGCAAGCGATGGCGATTTCGCATGGATTGGCCTGACAGATCCAAGCGTTGAGGAAATGGCAAGCCTTCAAAAGATGTTTGGTCTTCACTCGCTGGCGGTGGAGGACGCGATCAATGGCAAGCAGGTTCCAAAGGTCGATATTTATGGCGAGCAGTTGTTTGTTGTTGCCAAAACCGCTCATCTCGAAGGCGAAAAGATTGCTTATGGAGAAACCTGCATCTTCGTGGGCAGGCACCACCTGATCTCGGTTCGGCATGGTTCAGCCAGATCCCACCAGAACCTGCGGCGTCAACTCGAGCAGTCACCGAAGCTGTTGAGCCACGGCCCCGATTATGTGTTGCACGGCATTCTGGATTTCATAGTCGACGGTTACCTCCCAATGGTCGAAACGTTGGAGGACAAGGTGTTGGACATGGAAAAACATGTCCTTGTCTCCTTCCTTCAGCCCGAACAAATCAGGCGCATCTTCCGCATGCGCAGACAGGTCATCAAATTCCAGCGCATTCTTGGCCCGATGGCCGAAGTGGCAGGCAAACTTTCTCACCTCGATATGCCCTGCGTCGATGACGACGCACGGCCGTATTTCAAGGATGTCTATGATCACATGCGTCGTGTTGAAAACCTCGTTGGTGGTCTGCGCGAAATCATGACGTCGGTGTTCGAAGCGTCAAATTTGCTGGAACAACAACGCCAGGGTGCCATCACCAGGCAACTCGCCGCCTGGGCCGCGATACTGGCCGTTCCGACAGCCATTGCCGGCATATATGGCATGAACTTCGAACATATGCCGGAACTGAAATCGCAGTTCGGCTATCCAGCTGTCATCTGCGTCATTATCGTCTTGTGCAGCACCCTCTACTACCGTTTCCGTAAAAGCGGCTGGCTCTGAAGCTTACATATGCAGACTGTAGACCAATACTTTCAAAATTTAACGATGCTGCCATAAAGCACGCATTTCCTTCCTGAGGTTAAGTTTCAGGTGCGGCCATCTAGAGTACGTCTTCGGCATCTTGCGCTTCTTAGATGACGGGTTTGGGTCAAAAGTGATTATTGTAAATTATAAGCTTCTGAGAGTCGGTTCGGAGGCTCAGCTATCGGAGTTAGGCGACTGCACTCCAGCCCGGACAGAGGGATGAGTTGAGCATACGTGAGCCGCACCCGCACACCCTTTACACAGGTGTCTGCCGATCCTGTGTTTGCGGAACTTATCGTAAACTGCTGAGTTTGGATTTTGTAGGCCGTACAGGAAGACCAGCAGCCGGGACACCGACGTTTCACGGTCGCTGGCCAATTATAGTAATCTACAGACTAGTCGAGATGACGACCGAGCCTTCTTTTACCGGAGTCGAATTGCCTGCCAACTCATCAAGGAACATTTAAATGCAAATAAATACAGTCGTCTGGGGCGAGAATATTCATGAGCACATCAATGAAACTGTTGGCTCGATCTATCCTAACGGCATGCACTCCACCATTGCCGATGCGTTGAGCAAGCACCCAGATATCACTGCGACCACTGCCACCCTTCAGGAAAATGAACATGGCCTGCCCCAGGCAAGGCTTGATCAGACGGATGTCCTTATCTGGTGGGGACATAAGGATCACGGAGCGGTTGAGGACGAAATCGTCGAACGTGTGGTAAAACGCGTATGGGAAGGCATGGGCCTAATCGTGCTTCACTCCGGTCATTTTTCCAAGCCGTTTAAGCGCCTGATGGGCACCCCTTGCGCGCTGAAATGGCGCGAGGCCGGCGAGCGCGAACGTATCTGGACCATCAATCCCCGTCACCCCATTGCAAACGGGCTGCCGGAACACTTCGAGCTTGAAAACGAGGAAATGTACGGTGAGCAGTTCTCGGTGCCAGAACCGTTAGAAACGGTGTTTATCTCGTGGTTTCAGGGTGGTGAGGTGTTCCGCTCCGGCCTAACCTGGCGACGGGGCGCGGGGAACATCTTCTATTTCCGACCGGGTCATGAAACCTACCCCACCTATCACGACGCCAATGTCCAGAAGGTCATCGGCAATGCGGTGAAGTGGGCATACAATCCGGCGGGCGCGTTAAAGACCATCCACGATGCGCCGAACGTCCCCGTCGATCAGGCACCCGAGCCAATCGAGGAACGGGGCCCCAAACTGCACAAAGCGGGTGAAGCAGGTTACAGGTAATCAATTATGAAGCTTCTTATTCTTGGAACCGGTGGAATGGCGAACAGCCATGTCATGCATTTCTCGCAGATCTCAGGAGTGGAATTGATTGCGGCGGTCGATGTTGATGACGTCGTCGTTCGCGCCTTTGCCGTGCGCCATAATATTCCACTCACCTTCACATCGCTCGACGACGCGTTGGCCTGGGGTGAATTTGACGCAGCGGCAAACGTCACACCGGATGCAATCCATCACCCCACGACGTTGAAGCTGCTCGCTGCTGGTAAACATGTGTTTTGCGAAAAGCCGCTGGCGGAAACCTACGAAAAGGCCGCGGAAATGGCGGACGCTGCCGAAACAGCGGGGCTTATCGGGATGGTCAATTTGACCTACCGCGACGTCGCGCCGCTTCAGGCGGCACGGCAGATGGTGATGGAAGGCCGGATCGGTAAGCTAAGGCACCTCGAAGCTTCCTATCTTCAGAGCTGGCTTGTATCCAAAGCCTGGGGTGATTGGATGACGGAGAGCAAATGGTTGTGGCGTCTTTCCACCAAACATGGCTCTAACGGTGTACTCGGTGACGTCGGCATCCACATTCTCGATTTCGCATCGTACGGAGCAGGCAGCGACGTGGAGCGAATTTTCACGCGCTTGAAGACCTTCGATAAATATGAGGGCAACAGAATAGACGCCTACGATCTGGATGCCAATGACAGCTTCACCATGACGGCTGAATTTGAAAATGGAGCCATGGGTGTAATCCACGCAACACGCTGGGCAACCGGTCACCTAAATGAACTGCGTCTTCGTCTTCACGGTGACGAGGGTGCCCTGGAAGTCATTCACACTCCCGATTACTCCACGCTCCGCGGTTGTTTGGGCGACGATGTGGACAAGGCCATCTGGAGAGACCTCCAAGTAGAGCCCGTACCCACCAACTACGAAAAGTTTGCGGCAATCGTCATGGACGGAGGGATGGCGGACCCTACGTTTCGTCACGCCGCGAATCTCCAAAAAATACTTGATCTGTCAATCGTGACTGACCGGGAGCGACGTGAACTTAGCGTTACCCGTAGCGAGTGAAAATTAACCCGTTCAATCGGGATTATCCAAAACCGCCAGTGAAGAGTGTGGAAGCTGGCTTCATACCGGCTTCCACTGTCAAAAAGGAGATTGGTTATGACAGAGACACTTCCAGAGTGATTGGCACTGCAGACAGAGCCTTCGAAACCGGGCAGCCCTCCTTTGCCTTGTTCGCGATTTCGCTGAATGCGGCGAAATCGGCACCTGGAACAGAACCGCGGAGCGTCAAGGCGATTGCGGTGATCGCAAACCCGTCACCGGCCTTGTCAAGGGTGACCACGGCCGTAGTATCGAGGTCGGTCGCAGTATATCCAGCTTCTCCAAGCATTTTGGAGAGGGCCATCGTGAAACAAGCTGCGTGAGCTGCACCGATCAACTCTTCAGGGTTCGTTCCCTTGACACCTTCAAAGCGCGTGTTGAACCCGTAAGGATGCGAACTAAGAGCGCCGCTCTCTGTCGATATTTCGCCCTTTCCGTCCTTGATGCCGCCCTTCCAGTGAGCCGAACCGTTCTTTTGTATTGCCATAATAATGTTCTCCTTAGGTTTGATGAATTAGCCAACGCCGAGTGGCGGGCAGGCAGGTTTGTAATCGTCGGCAGGTCCCTAAATCATCCTATGCTTTGCGCTACTATATTGGTGACGATGCAGAAATTAAGAAAAGCCTCAGCTATCAAAAATGACGTGCTGCTAGGTAACCGCACGCACTGGCTACGCCAGTCAGCATTGTCCCACAAATGAGGTCAACAATACTCATCAACACGGGCCAATCAGAGTTCCAGCATAAGCAAGGCTAATTAGTTTCATTCATTGACCTCCTGACCGGTCGTTTTAGCTACAAGAGAACACAACAGCGTCGGACTTGTTCCGGCTTCGTGGCGTCAACTCGCTCAGAGCCTTCAAGCTGGAACGTACGTTGCGGTACTACTGGCAACGTCACCACGTGAGCACACGCCTCGAATGGATTTGAAACAGCAGTTCCAGAACCAATTGATGAGTGGTCAATAATGAAAATGCCAACTGATTACTGTCCCGGGCGTACCGATTGAGACCGACGAACCGCGATGGGCAAAAAGTGAATGTGACACACAGATAGGTGGCATCCGTCGTCGTATGGCTAACGAGTAGTTTAATCCGATCAGCTCATTTGGTCGGCTTTGGGCTCTTTCACTTACCTGTCGCGCCAAGCTGGCCCTCACGTCACGGCAGGGTCTGTTCCGCGTTTGTGTGCACGTCTTGTTCTCGCTTTTGCGGCATGTCTGGCATGTCTCAGTTCTCCCATCATTGGCTGCCACCATCCACGAAGACGCTCATATTCGCCCGGCTCGGATTTGGTCGTCCACGGGCTGACGAGTTCTTCGAGCGTGGCGAGCCTCCGCGCTGCCCAGACGTAATCTTCGACCGTACGGGGTAATGTTCAGTGATCTCCGCTGGATCAACAAGCTCTCCTGTCACTTGCATGACGACTCCGATGCCGTAGCTCGGTGTTGAGACCGGCCGCTCGATTGGTGGGAGGGAGTTCACGCTTGGTACTGCCAAACGACGTATGCGTCGCTCCCTCGCCCGCCGCTTGGCTTTTGCTTCCTCCTCAGTGCCTTTGCGTGCTTCGGCCCGTTCTCGGCGTTCACCAGGCTCGGCTTTTGGGCGGCGTCCTCGATTGTTTCCCACCAACGTTGCAGATCATCGTAGGATGCGAAGGCAGCAAGGCTGCGTCGTAGCAATGAGTCATTGTCACAGATCGCTCAATCCTTCGGTTACAACTCAGACAGTGCCTTTGCCGCCACATTCCGGCGCGTTGTTGGACAGTCTCCTGCGCGCTACTGCAGCCTGCACCGAGACTAGGCGGACGCTTAGCTGTCACGGACCCATCAGCGCATCGGAGCGCACCGCTTCAATGATAAAATCAAGCACTGTCCGTACACGAAGGGGAAGGTGCCTGCGCGACGCGTAGACGACATTAATTGGCAGACGCGCTGGCGGAAAATCAGGCATGAGATTGACCAGCCTTCCGGCAGCGATATCTGGGCTGGAGAGAATATGTGAAAGCACAGCTAGTCCGCCACCAGAAAGTGTGGCGCGATGCGCCGCGGTCGCATTGTCGAAAATCAACCGCGGAGCCACTTTGACTTGCACCAAGTCAGCACCATTCAAAAATGTCCAAAGCCGTCCCTCTCCTCCGCGACTGTAACAGATGATGTTGTGCCCAAGGATCTCGTCGGGCGTCACGGGCGCAGCGTGTGCGGAAAGATATTCGGGCGTCGCGACCAGATAGGCAGTCGTCCAGCCGATCCTCCTGCAGATCAAACGATTATCGGTAATTTCACCGAGCCGGACTTCTAGGTCGATCCCGTCTCCTATCAAATCGGACGCCTCTTCTCGGAAGGTCATTTCGATCGTCAAAGCCGGATATGCATCAAGGAAGGCTGGAAGTTGCTTACTGAGATAGAGGCCGAGTGGCGCCGGGAGACAGACCTTCACCTTGCCAGAAGGAAGCATTCCCTCGGGAGGCCCTGTTTCGCCAAGCGCTTCAACCGCCTCGATTGCCCTCAGCGCCATCGGCAACATCTGCTCCCCTTCGACTGTAAGCGATAGCGCATTGGTACTCCGATGTAACAAACGCATGCTGAAATGCGCTTCGAGCGATGACACCTGACGCGAGACGGCTGGCTGCGTCACCCCGAGGTCCAGAGCCGCGGCGGAAAAAGAACCTGTTTCCACGACCCGCACAAACGTTTTCAAAGCACAAATCACGTCCATCGCCCGTCCCCTCATACTTCTGAGCATAAGCGTTATGCGTTCAGCTTAAGCAGCTTTTGATTGCACGTCCAGTGATTACGGATATTTTATATCCATAAGGATATTATGAGTCCTTAATAACGGAGATAACTATGTCACAGCGCCTGAACTACGCCGCCCAGTCCCCGGAATTTTTCAAGAAGATCTCTGAGCTCAGCATGTCGTTGAAGGATAGCGCGATCGAGCAGCCAATCCGCAATCTCGTCAATATTCGTGCCTCGCAACTCAATGGCTGCGCTTTCTGCGTCGACATGCATATCAAAGAAGCCAAGATCAGTGGCGAGCGTGAACTGCGGTTACATCACGTAGCAATCTGGCGCGAATCCACCCTATTCGCTCCACGCGAGCGCGCAGCACTTGCCTGGACAGAAGCGCTTACAGAATTGCCCGCGGGCGGCATCCCGGATGAACTCTACGAGCGGGTTCGTGGTCAGCTTTCGGAGAAAGAAGTATCCGACCTGACCTTCTCGATCATGACGATCAATGCGTGGAACCGCATCAGCATTGCTTTCAAGTCGGTGCCAGGTTCTGCCGACAAGCTCTATGGTCTCGAGAAGTCCGGCCTGAACTGAGCGGCTGGCGAACGGCTCCCCCAACAACGAACAAAAACGTCAGCGCGTCTGACAAAGGAAAATATCATGAAAATCGTTATCATCGGCGGGACCGGACTGATTGGTTCGAAAACCACCGAACGCCTGAGAGCGAAGGGTCACGAGGTCATCGCCGCGTCCCCTAACACCGGTATCAATACGATCACTGGCGAAGGTTTGGCAGAGGCACTGATCGGCGCCGAAGTCGTGTTGGACCTCGCCAACTCACCATCGTTTGAAGACGGGGCTGTCCTTGAGTTCTTCGAAACGTCTGGCCGCAATCTGCTCGCAGCCGAAAGAACAGCGGGTGTCAAACATCATGTTGCCCTGTCGGTTGTCGGAACCGAACGCCTCCAGGAAAGCGGCTATTTCCGCGCCAAATTGGTTCAGGAAAAGCTGATCAAAGACGCTGGCATTCCCTATACGATTGTCCATTCAACCCAGTTCATGGAGTTTCTGGCGGGCATCGCACAATCAAGCATGCTGGGTGGAAAAGTTCATCTTTCACCCGCTTTCGTCCAACCGATCGCTTCGGACGATGTCGCCGATGCCATGGCCGACGTCGCCTTGGCCGCTCCGGTCAATGGTGTGGTCGAAATCGCTGGGCCAGAGCGTTTTCATCTTCACGAGCTTGTCGCGCGCTATCTGCAAGCGAAAGCTGATGGCCGCGAAGTCGTCCCAGACCCTGAGGCGCGGTACTTCGGCGCACGGTTGGACGATGGATCGCTGGTCAGCGACGCCAACCCGCGCCTCGGCGCAATTGATTTCGACACGTGGTTCGCCACGGCACCACGCAAGTAACCACCGAGCGAATTCCTAGAAAGGATAAATCCAATGGTAAGACACGGCATCGCGGTTTTCGCCAGTGTGATCTTCTCCACCTGCACCGCTTCCGCCCACGACACCAAGACTGGGCCGGCATCGAATGTCACGGTGGTGTATGAGCACCAACTGCCCAACGTTCCCGGCAAGAGCATTAAGGGTGTGCTGGTCGAGTACGGCCCAGGTGGCTTTTCGGAGGCTCATACCCATCCGCAGTCGGCATTTATTTATGCCACCGTACTCGAGGGCTCGATCCTCAGCCAGGTTAACGATGGCCCGGTCAAGGAATACAAAGCTGGCGAAAACTTTTCGGAATTACCGGGTGACCGTCACGGGGTCAGCAAGAATGGCAGTGACTCCAAACCTGCAAAGCTACTAGCGGTGTTTGTGGTCGATAATGACCAAGAGGATTTGGTCTTCCCGATTAACAAATAAATTCTCAAGGGCGAGATGTCGCTACATCTGGCCTTTTCTTCTGTTATTTCTTTAGTTAATCGGAGCGTCGCGCCATGTCCAGTCACTTTGGATTTTTCGCATTCGCGGTGGTGAATGCACTCGGCGTGATCGGCATCATCATCTGGCTCCTCCAAGGTCGGAAGAGACCGACTGCTCGGTTGATTGTCCAGATCCTTTTTTTTCTGTCGATGACCACCGTACTTGTTTGCGCCGGCATACTCCCATACCGGGTCGCCGCAAGCGAACTCCCGGGTGCGCAAGCTTATCTCGCGACATCGGCACGGGTTTTCTGGTGGGTACATTTTGCTTGGGCAGCGATCGGCATTGTCAGGCTCTACATCGTCCTCGACCGTCGGCCACAAGAAGCGCGGCTGATTCAGGATCTGATTATCGCTGGCGTGTATGTCGGGGTAACCTTATCAATTATCGGCTTCGTTTTCGGAGCACCGATCGGCACACTCGTTGCAACGTCCGGAGTGGTGGCGATCATAGTTGGGCTTGCATTGCAAAACACGCTAAGTGACGTATTTTCCGGGATCGCGCTGACACTGGGCAAGCCGTTTTCGATCGGAGACTGGATTAATCTTGCCGATGGCACGGAAGGACGCGTGGTCCAGAACGATTGGCGCTCCACACAGATCCTGACACCTGCTCACAATATCGTCGTTTTGCCAAATAGCACACTTGCCAAAATCGGGCTTACCAATCTCACTCGCCCCGACGAAACACACCTGATTGTGTTGCCGATGAGGATTTCTGCCGACCGCAAGCCTTCAGAAATCGAGGATGCTCTTATATCCGTTTTGCAGACATGCCGATGCATCGTTCAGGATCCAAAGCCGGTCGTAGCGCTGAAGGGCATTGATGCTGTCGCACTCGATATTGAGCTTCAGTTCCGTGTAACGAGCCCGGCCAAGCGAACGCCGGCGCGCAATGAGGTCATCAATGCTGTTCACCAGCAACTAGCACGTTCAGGAATGTCATTTGCAATGCCTTCGCACAGTTTCCTCGTGTCTGCCGCGACGATATCGGGAAATACCGTCGCGCGATCTTCAACCCGCGCGCTTTAGCACCCATTCAAACGTTCCTGCCCATATTGCCGGATCAACCTCCTTCTCCAGCGTTCTGCCGAGATCCGCAAACGTCGCCCTACGCAGCGCGGCACGCCAGGCTTCGTCCGCCTCCCACATGATACGGGCGATCGCGCACGGGCCACTCTCGCAGAAGTCCTTCGGACGGCAGGGATTGTTGGCGCGAATGTTTTGGCAGACAAAGGTGCGGCCACTGCCCTCCACTGCTTCGACAACGTCGAGAAACGTCAGTTCTCCGGCAGGCTTGGCAAGCCGATATCCACCTGATGGCCCCAGCGTCGTATGGACGAGACCTGCTTGAGACAGACTTTGCAGTGCTTTAGAGAGATACTCCTTTGGCAACCCATGCAGTTCAGCAAGCGCCTTTGTTGAGAGATATCTCCCCTCTGGCAAACCCGACAGGATGGCGCAGCAGTGTAGCGCCCACTCAACTTGGCTTTTGAGGATCATGAAAGCAATTCCGGTAACGCCAAAGGGCGGCAATTAAGGATATATAATATCCCTATTGCGGCAAACTGTAAATGGCGTCCAACGCCATTTTAGCTTTAGCAGACGTCCCGCTCGGCATTGATTCCGACCTGTGTCCGAAAGGTCGAATTGATGTGTAGTCAATAATGTCGCTGATCACGACGACGAAGCGATCAGCACCGCACATTTCGAGCGCTTCAGGTCCACAATCCGTGCATCGAAGACAGTCGCGACAATTTTCAATTGTCGCGTTGATGATGTCCGAAGCGGTGTGTGGATCATTTCAGCCGCGTCGAGCGAGCAAGAGTTGTCAAAAGTACCAGATTAATTGATCGAACTTTGTCTTTTGCCAATGATCGCGCGACCGCTTGCTCGCCCGATCATGTTGAAGGTCAAAACTTCGCGGTAAGAGACACATAGAAAGTTCGACCCGGCCCGGGCTGTGTCACAAGTGATAGGGGATCGACGTAAAATTTGTCGAACAGATTCTCAATGCGGCCGGTAGCGGTCAGGCTGTCGGTTATCTTGTACTCTGCGAACACGTCGACCAGCGTGTAAGGCTCCCATTTCACCAGCGAGATAAAGCTGCTGGCGCCAGCGACGGTGGTCTCGCCATGACCGATCGCGCGTGGGCCGGTATAGTTCACGCGCCCACCGATCGTCAGAGCATCGTCGAAGAGTTTTTGCGATAGCGTCAGGTCTACAGAATATTCAGGCGGAACTTGATTGGTCGCGTAGTCCGCATAAAGCGAGGAGTTACCGCAACTGTCTGCGGTACGGCAATACTCGACGTCGAGGTAGTAGTTTGCTGCGAGTTCGGCAGTAAAGCCACCGAGTTCGTAGCGGCTGGACAATTCTATTCCGCTGAAATTGGCCTCATGCATATTGAAAAGACGCATGGTTTGTACATTCAAGCCATTTGTCGGAATGGTCGCAAATTCGCGTGCGATGTAATCACTGACGCTCCAGTTGAAGTATCCCAGCTTCAGCATGCCGCGGTCGCCCGCCGCGAACAAATCGTCCCTGACGAAGTTTGAGCCGATTTCCCAGTTGCTGGAACGTTCGGGCTTCAGTGTGGGATTAAAGACGGTGCTGAATCCTGTCAGCGATTCCATTATACTCGGCGACCGCATCGTATCCGAGTAATTCACGTATAATTGGGTTCCTTTGATCGGCTCGACTGTTACACCGAACGAAGGGCTAAAACCGCCACCATCGAGCTTTTGGCCATAGGTGGCAGGGTCGTAGTTATTGGGGCTTGCCTGTGCGCTGCGATCCTCGGCCCAGTAACGCTGGTAACGCAGCCCGGAATTGATCGTCAGCCAATCTAGGGCGTGCCAGGATGCTTTTCCATAGATACTTGCTTCACGCCGGTCACCGTCGCGCAGCCCGGCGCCTTCGAGCATACGCGTATATGCGCTTGGCGTGGTGTCCTCGTCCTTGTAGGAAAGGCCATAGTTCAGGCTAAACAAGCCATAGGATGTATCCAGTTTAGACGTATTTGACACGTCGCCACCCCACATCGTCGTGTCGGAGCCAACACGAAAATCGTCCGGGAGACCATATCCTGAAGGCGGGGGATTGAGCCAGTTTCTGAGGCGAATGGGATTGCGCTGCTCCAGCTTGCTGATCCAGAGGTTCGACTTTACGTCGAATAGGTCGCTGTCGTCCGGGTTCCACCGGTATTGAGCGGTGCCTGTATTCAGCCTGATGCCCGTCGTCTGAGCTTGTTGGGTCGGCTGGCTGTATTCTGAACCAAGCGTCGATGCCAGAAGATCGCCAGCCTCGCTGCGGTAGCCATTGTAACCTAGCTTCACGCTGTGCCCGTCGCCGAAGCGGACAGTACCTTTGGCGATATAGGATTCCGTCCGTAGTTGCGTGTTGAGCACTTCCTCACCTGCCCGGTAAGCTGCGATACCCTGGTTTTCGAGGTAGTCGCGGTAAAGCAGGTACTCGGGGCAATCGCCGTTAGAATAGCAAAACTGGCGCGGACCCGTGCTCACGATATTGGCGGAAGGACCATGCCTGCCCGCAAAATAGTTGCCACGCTCGCGGTAGGCGTAACCAGCGAGCAGGTCGACATTCTCAGTGTTCATGGCGCCCACGACGCTGGCCGAGCCCTGCGTTGGTTTAAGGAAAGCCGGGCGGTCCAACCCGTCCGGGGAGCCCGTGGCCGAACCGTATCCACTGCTCGGATCGTTCGTGCTACCAAGCGGGTTGCTGATCAAGTAGCCGCCCTTGTTACCGCGCTCCGGCGACGTCGTGTTGGTGCCGGAACCGCCTTTGATGCGCAGGCCGAACTGTTTCCCATCCTTGACGATATCAGACGCGTCCAGTGTGCGGATTGCGACAGTACCCGCAACTCCCGAGGAAGCTGCGTCGGAACCTTTGGTGATGTCGATGCCAGCAATCAGATCGGGATCTACGAATGTGCGGTTGGAAATGCCTTGGTAGCCCTGGTAAACCGAAATCTGGTTCTCGGCATCATCTACTTTAACCGTAACGCGCCCCATGCCCTGCATGCCGCGTATGTTGGGATCGATTGAACCTGCACTGTTGCGTGCACCCGCCGAGATAACACCTGGTGTGCCGCGGAATATGTCGCCTGGCGTAGAGCCACGAAAGCGCTCGATGTCCTCTTCCGAAATGTAGTCGGTTGCGGCCGCTGTTCGATAAGGATCGTAAACCGCGTTTCCGCGACCACCCTCAACATTGATTGTGTCCAGCACCAAGGAGCCGTCTGTCGCAATAGCGGAGCTCTCATGTGCTGCCGCGACACGATCTGTAATGACGACGTTGGTGGCATCGGCGAATGAATAGCCCAGGCCCGATCCCTCTAGGATGCGTGCCAGCGCCTGCTCGCGTGTCGCCGCCCCCTGGACACCAGGCGAGGACTTGCCTGCGGCAAGGGATGCGTCATAGGAGATTTGCGTTCCGGACTGGCTGCCGAAGGCTGCCAGCGCGCTGGAAAGCGACCCTGCTGGAATTTTGAAATTCGTCTGCGATGAAGATTGTGCGAACGCTTCTGCGCGCACCAGTGCGATACTGGCCGGCAGTGCAGTCGTCGCCAGTAAAACCGTGACCATTGCCTTACGGCTGACTGCACCAAAAATGAATGTCCGAGATTTGTGGCCCATATCCAAACAACTCCGCTTCGCAATTGGGAGAGCTGGCATTCCTGATCGCTTTGTAATGCAGCCCCTTATATTGCTTTACGAATGGGACACCGGAATTTTCTGTTTTTTCCTGAAGTTTTTTAGACGGTGTAGATCACGGTCACCACGGAGCCGATTCCACGCACTTTCGCCCCGAAAGGCCTCGCTACCGCCTCAAGCGCCCTGACAGGATCGCTGAGGTCGAACACGCCGCTGACCACCCGCGAACCAAGGGAGGGATCGGCTATGAAGACTTGGCCTGGAATCCAGCGCGAAATCTTGGCAACCATCGCTGCAACAGTCTCTTGATCTGCGACGATCCGGCCGCTGCGCCAGGCCCCGAACTCAGACGCCTCGCGCGTACCGCGCACCACCTGACCGGCCGCAGGATCGAAGGTGATCCAGTTGCCGGCAACCATTCGCTCGCCCTCGCTCAAGTTCGTATCCGGCGCGAGCGTTTTTACCTCACCATGTTCGACTGAAACGGAGATAAACCCTGCGTCGCTCGAAACATCAAATTGGGTCCCGAGCGCCGTCGCGGTCACCGAGCTGGAGCGCACGGAGAACGGTCGCAAGGCGTCGCTAGCCACTGCAAAATTCGCCATACCTGCCAAAAGCTCCACCCCGCGGTGCGTATCCGAGTAGGCAAGTGCGACTGCGCTTTCGGGGCCGAGTGTCATGATCGTGCCATCGGACAAGTCGATACGCCGAATTTCGGCAGTTTCGGTGAGATGGTCGGCACGCATGCGTGTAAGTACGTCAGGCAGCACCATGGAGCCGGCTCCCATAGCCCCTAATCCGACCGCGCCACCAATCATGAAACTGCGTCGCGACAACCGTCCGCCGCTCTGTGCCCTGCGCTCTTCGGCCAAAATTTTGCCTGTCATCCCGTGGATCTCGGCAACGCGCGCCCAGACTGCAGCATGTGCAGGACTACGTGACGCCCACACGCGCACCATCCGCACCGGAACCGGATTGGCCGGATCGTTCTGAAGGCGAATAGCTAGGTCGGTCGCCTCCCTGAACAAGCGACGATCCTCAGTTTGGCCAGCCATCAATTCCCTGCCTGCGCTTTCTCGTCGGTAGCGGAGCTGTAAACGCACGTTCCGCATCTATCATTACGAATGAAGCGCGGAGTTTTTTTGTTTTTTCGGATAAAATCTTATCTGCTAACCGTCAAGCGGGCGTCGATATGTTCGTAGGCCGTGCGGATAAGCGTCCAGGTGCGCGACACCGACAGGTCGAGCTCGGCCGCCACTGCCGCGATCGTCATATCGTCCATGCGGTGCAGTTCGAACGCCTTGCGGGTGCGTGCTGGTAGTTCCGCGAGTGCCGCCTGTGTCAACGCCAGTCGCTGCCTGTCGTAAACGATTGTTTCCGGGGACGGCGAAGGATCAACGATTGTTGCTAAGTCGTCTGGCGTAAGGTCAACATATGTCACAAGCCGCTGGCGCCGTTGATGGTCGATTCCCAGATTGCGGGCGACGCGGAATAAGTAACCTGCGGGGTTAGGGCTGGCTCCTTGCTCGGCCGGTGGGGAGGATAAAACGCGGACAAACGTATCCTGGGTAAGATCAGCGGCGGCTTCCTCGTTGATCCCACGACGGCGAAGCGACTGCGAAATGTCGCGAGCGTGTCTAATGAAAAGGTTCTCGAAATCCCATATCCGTCGCTTACCCATCCGCATAGCTCAGCCAGAAAACTCAATAATCATAAATGTTGACTATTGCAGGCAAGTTTTTTTGGCAAGCGCAATGTGAAATTCCGGAAGCGATGAAACCACAAATAATCGCGATTAGTCTCTCGGCCACAGACCCGCTCACCGTGGTGGCATGACGGAAAGGTGGCTGCGAAACCGGACGAGATAATCGATGGCTCAGGACGTTGGGACGTTAACCTGAAAGTTGACAATGAAAAAACGTCCTGTCTGCACACTCAATAAATGCGCTAGGTTTAGGGCGCATGTGTCATCCATCGATTGACACGTTTAATTGCAGGACGGTTGCTCAGCGAAAGGCACATCGAAGAGTCATATAACCGACGATACGTCGTTCCTATGATTGCAATGTGGTACGACTAGGGAAGAAGAGACCCATCGGCAGTACGGCCGAGTGCAAAAGGTCGTCCTGCTTAAACCCAAGCTGGCATGCATCTTGCGCTTGATGATTGAGTAGTCAATAATCTTGAGCCCATTTGCCCGTTCGCCAGAAGCGGTCATCGCGCTACCCTGCCGCAATCAGCGTCTAGGCGATGGAGATAGTTTGTCGACCCCCGTTCTCTTCGAGCACAGGTAGTAAGAGCTAGATGCCAGCGAGAACTCCGATGTCGCCGGAGCGCCAGATATTGTCGACCGTGTTGCGGGTGATGACCCAGATGTCGCCGTTCCTCTTCAACTCGACATCGTAGCGGTTCTTCATAAGATAATGACGCGAGGGATCGCTGCGGGGAAGGTGCTGCGCCTCGACCAAAACATCCATACGTGCGGTGTCGCCATCGATCGTCACCCGCGGATTGCTGACGGAATGCGTGGTATCCAGGGAGGAAAGCGATGTCGTCAGCGCCGAGACTATGACATCCCTGCCCTCGTTGACCGGATAGTCGAAGCCGGCCTTGGCAGCAGCCGGCCGGAAGTCGGAGATGGCATTCTCCGCCAGCGAGGAGGCAAGCAGATTATTGTCGCGGAGATCGATACCTGCAGCGAAGCGATAGACAGCCTCGACGACGGCTAGTCTGTCTGCTGCGTCCCGTGTGAACGATGGCGATGTGGTCATGGACGTGCTCCTTCTTGTGCCGGTGGCCTGCGGAATGCAGACCGTCGTCGGCATCGGCGCGCTGGGCGCCGATGTTTCTGGTTCGATAGGACTGGTGAGATCTGCTATTCGAGATCGGCGTCTATGCGCTCGATCAGGCCGGTGGCATTGTTTGCGATCTTCAGGATACCGATCTCGTGACCGAAATCGCCTGTGAAATCGAGCCGGACATCCGAATGGACGCTGTCCAGTTTTTCGATGGACAGCAGTTTGCTCACGGTGTTGTATCCGACGAAGAACCGCTCAAGGTATCGGCGGACACCATCGCGACCGACGAAGGCATCGCCTACCGAAACATCGTCGATCACGGCGTCGGCTGCGAACAGGGACAGTGCCCCTTCGACGTCGAAGGCATTGGCGGCCGCGATGAAGGACTGGACGAGCTTCTCCATGGTGAAGGGTCCCTCAGACATCGTTAATCGAGGTGTCGGCGATGGTCTGTGCGAAACCGGCGCCGAACAGGGCCGCGGGTGTCTGGAAGCCTGGGCGGACTTCGCCGCCTAAGGCGCGCCGGCCGGCCTCGGCTGCCGCCATGGCCGTGAACGTGTAGCCGTTGACTGTATCGAGTAAGGAATGTGTAACCTTGCCATCCGCGCCCGTGACTTCGACGGATGCCTGGCAGCGGTTTGCCAACCTCTCGTCTTCACTCGGTCCATCAGGGAGTGTCGAAAGGTTACCCTGAGGAAAACCGTCGCCGGTAACATGCAAGAAGGTCTCGACATCGGGAACGCCCGTTGCCCGCCAGATGGTGATGAGGTCGGGCAGCGTCACCGGGAAGCAGTCGACCGCACCCTTGCCGAAATCGAATTTCCGAAATCCGTCGGCGGCAATGGCGACAAGATCTCCGTTCACCCGCGCCAGGGTCTCGACGGTGACGTTCTCCATGGCGCTGATCGCCGAACCGCGTGACAGCCCGCCCGCCACATGCAGCGCGATGCTGATCTTGCGAGGGTCGTTCACACGCGACACCGCATGTGCCGCGAGGCTACCAAGCATGGCGACACTTCCGCCACCGCCCGGCATGAGCATGACACCTGCAGCCTTCGCGTCGTCGTCCAAAGTCTCGGCCAGGCGATAGCTGTCGAGTTCGGCGGCGGTGTCGAGATAGTGCACACCGTTGCGGATAGACGTCGTCACCAGGGCGTTGGCCGTGCGCATAAACGGACCGGCGCAGTTCAGGAGGACGGAGATGCCGACCAGACCGGCATCGATCGCTGCATCATCGTCGAGACCAAAGACGCGGTATTCGACGCCGAGTTCCGCGGAAAGCGTCGAGAGGCTTGCTGCGTTTCGGCCGGCGAGAACGAAGGGCGTGCCTGCCGCCTTCGCATGCGCCGCTGCCATGCGGCCGGTATAGCCCGTCGCGCCGTTGATCATCAGTTTTATCATGTCAGTGCTGCCATTCCTTGAAGACAAATTCGAGACTGTAGCTGTCCGGATCATTGACCTGGGCGGCGTAATAATGCGGGTCTTAGTGGAGCTGTGCTCCCGGCGGATGGATTTCCGAGGCGCCTGCCGTCATGGCGGCGGCGAAGGCTGCGTCGACCTGGGAAGTGCTCTCTGCGATAAAACCGACATGGGCTGCGCGGCCTTCGACCACACCTTCGCGGAGCCAGAAGAATACCCGGCCGTTCGCGCCGAACCCTTTCAAATCGGGATGACCGGGAGGGCCGTCCTTTCCCTCGTAATCAGGGGCATGAACGATGCCGAGTGGGGCCAGTGTCGCCTCGTAGAAGGCGATCGAGCGATCGATGTCGTTGACGGAAATGAAGATATGGTCAAGCATATAGCTCTCCTTCGTTCAGATGATGTAGCCGCCCGCGACCTCGATGTTCTGGGCGTTGATCCAGCGGTTCTCGCAGGACAGTAGGCTGGCGACGACGCCACTGATCTCTTCCGGCTCACCGACGCGGCCAAGTGCCGTCTGACCTGCCAGCATCGTCTCGAACTCGTCGTTCAGGCCGCCGCCAAGTTCGGTGCGGATTGCGCCGGGCGCGATCGAGTTCGCCCGGATTCTCCGCTCGCCGAACTCCTTGGCCATGTAGCGGGTCAGGACTTCCAGACCACCCTTGAAGGAGGCATAGGGCGCGACGCCTGAAGTCGCCACGCGCGTCGTTGCACTGGTGATGTTGATGATCTGGCCGCCGTCAGTCATCAGCGGCAGCAGGATCTGGCTCAGGAAGAACGGCCCCTTGAGATGGACATTGAAGAGCTCATCGAACTGTTCTTCCGTCACAGTCGCGATCGGGTTGAAGAGGCCGTATCCGGCATTGTTGACGAGATAATCGAAATCGCCCCGGCCGAAGACAGACCGCAGGTCCGAGACAACTGCATCACGAAACGCCGGGAACGTGCCGGTGTCGCCGACATCGAGTTTTAGGGCAACGGCCTTACCGCCATT
The DNA here is from genome assembly GCF_014851585.1 of Agrobacterium sp. AGB01. GTDB lineage: Bacteria > Pseudomonadota > Alphaproteobacteria > Rhizobiales > Rhizobiaceae > Agrobacterium. The sequence goes on along the minus strand of NZ_JACVAB010000005.1, from coordinate 4,557 downwards.
TCCGATGATTGCCTTCACGACATCATCCGCTTTTTTGGGGTTGCTGTTGTAGGTTACGACCACACCCATTCCTTTGCGGGCGCATTCGATGGCTGTGCTGGCTCCGAGACCCCGGCTCCCCCCAGTGACGATGACGATCTTCATGGCTGTTTCCTTGTCCGTTTGGTGTGGCCTGAAGGTACGTCGGCGCCGTCTGGCCCGCTCACCTATTCCTCTCTGAAGCTTGCCTATTTCTGCTTTCCCCTTGCAAAGGCCCTCCCGAACTGTCACGGTCTGCACCATGGAAAAGCAACTTCAGGAACTGCGCGTTCTGGCCTCGACTGCGGAAAGCCGCCGAACGGAAACGGGAATTCCCCGTGTTGCGATGGTTCAGGGTGAGATACCGGAGCATCGACTTTCGGCCGTCTACGAGCCGATGATCAACCTGATCCTGGCTGGTTCGAAGACGATGACGGTGGGCGAACGGACATTCGCCTACGACCCTGCGACGTATTTCGTGATGTCGGTCGACCTTCCGGCGGTGGGATCGGTTCATCCTTCTGTGGCGGGGGAACCCTATCTCGCGGTCAGCCTGACACTCCACCCGCCTACGGTCGCCGCTCTCATCAGCGATCTGCCCGTGCAGGTTTGCAGCAAGCTGTTCGGCTCTGGCTTTTCCGTCGCGCCGGTCAATGACGAGTTCCTTGACGCCTGGGTGCGTATGCTCCGGTTGACGGACCGTCCGGACGAAGTCGCCGTGCTTGCACCTGCTTACGAGCGTGAGATCCTGTTCAGGGTGCTACAGGGCCCGCTGGGCTGGATGCTGCGGGACATTGCCGCGCCCGATGCGGCGATGTCGCGGATCAGCGTTGCGATCCAATGGATTCGGGAAAACTTTGCCAAGCCACTGAGGGTTGAGGTTCTCGCGGAGATGGCAGCTCTGAGCGTCTCGGCCTTCCATAGACACTTCAAGGCAATCACGGCGCTCAGCCCGATCCAATATCAGAAGCAGGTCCGCCTGCTGCACGCGCGCAGGCTTTTGATGGCTGGAGAAGGAACGGCAACGTCGGTAGCCTTCGGTGTCGGGTATGAAAGCCCGAACCAGTTCAGCCGAGAATATGCAAGACAGTTTGGGCTACCACCCTCGAAGGATGTCGTGCGTCTTCGAGGCTGATCTGTGTGACGGACACCTAGGCCGGGATGCTTTCATCCAACGATGGCTTAGGGCCGAAAACGGCTATCGCGAAATGTAAGCTCTTGATGGGATGTGGACTCACGACCCTGTTATCGCAACTCGGCGGCGCAGGCTGGTGGAAAATGCCCGCTTTCAAGGTGTTCGGTTTGGCGATCGTACTTCCTTAAGAAGCCAGTTCGCAAACACCTGTATTGGCCCATCACTCAATCGGATTGCCTCAGGCAGGACGAGGCAGAAAGTCTTGGAAATTGACATGCCATCGGGCCAAGGCGCGATCAGGCGACCTTCTGCCAACTCTGTCTCGATGTAAAGGCGCGGCACCAATGCAACGCCGAGACCGGTCAAAGCGGCTTCGATTTGCATCGAGTGAAGATCGTAACGAGCACCAACCGCAGGATTGGTCAGGGCGATCCCGGTTTCCTGCGCATAGTGTTGCCAGGCATCCGGGTTCTGGCGCCGATGGAGGCGCGGCAACTCGTCCAGAGATACCGCGCCTTCTCCTCCGCGGAGAAGCGCCGGATGGCAGACCGGAACCAGCATCTCATGCAGCAAGCGGTGCGTCCGCATTCCCGTCCAGGCAGGATGCTCAAAATGGATGGCAGCGTCGAACCCGCTGCCGGTGAGAACGAATGGCTCCATCCGTTCCGCAAGATGCAGGGTGATATTCGGATGCCGCTCCTGGAACGACTTCAGACGCGGGATGAGCCAACGCGTGGCGAATGTCGGCAGGATTGCGATGTCGAGGCTCGCGCCGTCGCTCGGCTGCCCCATCAGATATTGACTGTCACGCTCCAGCCGGTCGAGTGTCTCGCGAACCTGAACCGCATAACGCTCTCCATTCGGCAAAAGCCGGACGCGATTGCCAACCCTTTCAAACAGCGTGACGCCGAGGAAGGCTTCCAACCGGCCTATCTGCCGACTGACTGTTCGGCGATCTGACCGTCCTCAACCACGGCGATACGGTCGGCATTGGTGATCGTCGCCAGACGGTGGGCTATCACCAATGTGGTTCTGCCTTGCGACAACTCGGCCAGTGATTGCTGGATGGCGCGCTCTGTTTCTGTGTCGAGCGCCGAGGTCGCTTCATCAAGGATCAGGATCGGTGGGTTTTTCAGGAAAATCCGGGCGATGGCCAGTCGCTGTTTCTGACCGCCGGACAGTTTTACGCCGCGCTCACCAATGACGGTGTCGAGGCCGGAAGGAAGCGACGCGATAACCCCATCCAGTCTTGCGCGCCGCGCTGCCTCGGTAATTTCCTCCTCGGTGGCATCGAGACGACCATAGGCAATGTTTTCACGGATGGTACCAGCGAACAGAAACACGTCCTGCTGCACAATGCCGATGTTGGAGCGCAACGATCTGATTGTCATGTCACGGATATCAATACCGTCAACAGTTATGCCACCGCTCGTCACCTCGTAAAAGCGCGGCAGCAACGAGCAGATCGTCGTTTTGCCAGCCCCGGATGGGCCGACAAAGGCAATCGTCTCGCCTGCTTTTACAGAAAGGTTCAGCGCCTTCAGCACGGGGTTGCCCGAACTGTAGCCAAAACTGACGTCCCTATAATCTATGTTGCCTTTCAACCGTGCGACATTTACGGCGCTTTCGCAGTCTGCAATGTCCGCCTTGGTATCCAGAAATGACACGTAGCGCTGAAAACCGGCGATACCGCGCGGGTAGGTCTCGATGATCGAATTGATCTGGTCGATTGGTCGAAAGAATATCCCGACCAGCAGAAGGAAACCGACGAAACCGCCGGCGCTCAATTCGCCGCGCACTACGAACCATGCGCCTGCCACCATGACGACGACCTGAACGAAACGCATGGAAAGATAGGATAGTGACATGGATGCCGCCATCGTCCTGTAGAATTCCAGCTTGGTGGTCAGGTAGTTACGGTTGTTTTGCGCGAACAATGCCCGCTCATGATCCTCGTTGGTGAAGGCCTGCACCACGCGGATACCACCGACATTTTCCTCGATACGTGCATTAAACTCGCCGATCCTGCCAAAAAGCGCATGCGAGTTGGCCATCATGCGCTTGCCGTAAAGCGTCGTGACAACGGCAGTGACCGGAACGATGACCGCTGTAATCAGCGCCAGCGGCACATGCACCCACGTCATCAGCAGGAAAGCGCCGATCAACGTCATGAGCGCAATGAACAGGTCTTCGGGGCCGTGATGGGCAACTTCGCCAATTTCTTCGAGGTCCTTTGTCAGCCTGGCCACCAGATGCCCGGTCTTCTGGTTGTCGAAGAAGCCGAATGAGAGTTTTTGAAGGTGATCGAAGGCTTTCCGCCGCATCTCAGTCTCGATCCTGAGACCGAGCATATGGCCCCAGTAAGTCACGATGACCTTAAGGCCAGCATTGACGAGATAGATGACCAGCAAACCGACTGCGGCAAGGGCGATCATGCCAAACTGGTTGGTTGGCAAAAGACGGTCGATGAACAGTGTGACTGCGATGGGAAAGGCAAGTTCCAGAAGACCTGCGGCAAACGCACTCGAAAAATCAAGCGCAAACAGGCCACGATGCGGACTGTAATAGCCGGCAAAGCGTTTCAAAAGGTCTTTCACGGGGAACCCTCCCTACAGAGATATCTCTCACAAACTATGACGAACGGGATGGCCTGTTCCGGTAAAAAACATGAATGCCAATCTCGGTTTTACGCAGCTCCTACTATTGAAACCTAATCGGAGCGGAGATGCCGGCGGCTGTGTGGCACGATCATTGGTGTGTTGGTTATTGGATCGGGAATGACCACAGCTGGCATATCGAAGACATGCTCAACCAGCTCTGACGTGACAATGTCCGCCGGTTTTCCCTTGGCGACGATGCCGCCGTCCTTCATGGCGATGAGATGGGATGCATAGCGGCAGGCGTGGTTGAGATCATGCAGCACAGCGATGATGGTGCGGCCCTGATCATTGAGATCGGCCAGAAGATCGAGCAGCTCGATCTGATGGGCGATGTCGAGGAAGGTGGTGGGTTCATCAAGCAGCAGGATCGGGGTTTGCTGCGCCAGCACCATGGCCACCCAGACCCGCTGGCGCTGACCGCCCGACAGTTCGTCCACCATCCGTCCGGACAGATCCGTGACGCGCGTTGCCTCCATCGCTGCGAGAACGGCCTCCTCATCCGCCTTCGACCATTGCCGCAGGAATGACTGATGCGGATATCGACCGCGGGCAACAAGATCAGCCACGGTGATACCTTCAGGTGCAATGGAGGACTGCGGCAACAGACCCAGCCGCTTTGCGGTTTCCTTAGCGGGAATGTCGGTTATGTTTTTGCCGTCGAGGATCACCTGACCGGAGGAAGGTGACAGCAGCCGCGACAGGGCACGCAGCAGCGTGGACTTGCCACAGGCATTCGGCCCGACA
>NZ_JACVAB010000004.1 GCF_014851585.1 Agrobacterium sp. AGB01 | reverse complement strand
GATGCTGATGCCGATGCTGATGCCGATGCTGATGCTGATGCTGATGCCGATGCTGATGCTGATGCTGATGCCGATGCTGATGCTGATGCTGATGCCGATGCTGATGCTGATGCTGATGCCGATGCTGATGCCGATGCTGATGCCGATGCTGATGCCGATGCTGATGCTGATGCCGATGCTGATGCCGATGCTGATGCCGACGCCGATGCTGATGCCGATGCTGATGCCGACGCCGATGCTGATGCTGACGCTGATGCTGATGCTGACGCAGATCTCGAGCCTACCAATGACGTGGCATCAGCCGGCGTGACAATTCTGCCAACAGTGACTGAAGATGTACCGCTGGGCGACGCAGGTTATCTTGCTCTCGTCAACCTCCTCAATATCGACCTGCAGGTCATAGCTGATGCAATCGAGTTTGAGGTCGATACTGGTCACACACAGGATCTACAATTTGACTTCAGCGGAATCCTCACTGTCGGCGTGCTCGGAAACTACAATCTCGTTTTGCAAAAATGGGATGCGGCAACTCAGCAGTGGACTGGCATTGATGGCCAAGGTGAAGCGACACCACTGTCCCTGTCTCTTCTGGGAGGGACAAGCGGAACCGTTACCGGGCTTGAACCCGGCGAATACCGCGCCTTTATGGGGTATAATGATGGTACTCTGCTCGGCGTTGGCGTCGGCGGTACTTTGACGCTGAACGCGACAGATTATGACTTCACCGAAATTGCCGGATATGAAGCTGTTCCGGCAATTGGCAATGTCCTTATCAACGACGATGTGCCAGCTGGCACGACGGTACAAAGTGTTGATGGTACAACGATTGATCCGGGCGGAACGACGATCCAGGGCGACTTTGGTCAATTGACCATTCTGCCGAACGGCGCGTTCACCTATACCCCAACCGCCAGCGGTGCGGGGATAGGTAAAGTTGACACGTTCGAGTACACGCTGGTCGATGCAGATGGAAAAACAGGCACTGCGACACTGAATGTCCAGATTGGCAGCGACAGTGTAACTCTGGCCTGGGATGGAGCCGATCCGAGCCAAGCAGCGACGCTTGAATTCTCCGCCACTGGTGATGATGCAAGTGCGTTGGTTGTCTGGGAAAACGTCACAAACGATGCTTTCTTCGACGATAGTGAAGACGTGCTAATCAGCCTTCTCCAGCCAACAACAACATATAACAGTCAAGCATTTGTCGTCACCGACAGCATGGATGTTTCCGGCACCATTGTTCTATCGGTAATCGCTGCGGCACTATCCAACGGCGAAATTGCTCTCCAAAGGGAGGTGAGCCCAGGAAACTGGCAGAACGTGCAGAGCGCACCCTTCAGCATCCTTGTTGGATTGCTTGGACCTATTGCCACAATTGATCTTTCGACAGTCGATTTTACTGCTGGAAGCTATCGAGTTCATGCAACGTTGTCAGGGGTTGGTGTCGGTGTTCAGACCTCCCTTACGACAAATGTCGATGTCACCTACACCGATCAGTTCGAAATCGGGAGCGCGACCGGTGATACAGGTAACCTGCTGACCAATGACGATTTGGGCTCGGCCTTCACGTCATTCCAGATCTTTGACGGAACGAGTTATGTCAAAGTGACCGGCGCTATGAACATAGTGGGAGATTATGGCACGCTTACCGTAAACTCTGACGGGAGTTATAGTTATGTGCCGGACCCGACCCTGACGCATTTCACTGATGTTCAGACGGATACATTTGAATATCAGTTGGTGCATCCTACAGGGCCTGTGGAACAATCATCTCTGGTTGTCACCGTCGAGCCATCTGGCGCTGGTGTTCCAGTCCAGACAATGATGATGTTTGTTGCAGACGATATTGGCGGGCTCGACCAAATCGATGCAACCCATGACGACAGTTCTTCCTCGCATGCCCACACGGACAGTCTCGATGATCTGTCACAGCTCATCGATGATAGTGGCGATGACCTGACAATTCCTCTTGAGGGACTGGATGTGCTGTCTGCCCCGGATGATTCGGATGCTGACCTGACCACCGTCGAAGAGCATGTGGACATGATCGATACTCCCGATCCGGCAGATTTGCCCGTTGATCCCCTCGGGCATCTCGCCACCGAAGACGACTGGAACTCTCATCCTTCACACGTAGTCTGAAAGAACTGAAGCGGCAGGTTGGCACCAACAGTCCACCTGCCGCGCAAGAGGAGCATTGATGTCTCTTTCCGATGTGCAAACGGAATCCCCCCCGGACACCAACGCGCCCGGCCTCGATATCGTGGGCTGGAATGAAGCTTTCCAATATGTGGCACGCCATTATGGCGTGCCTTTTTCCCCCGGTGCGGCCAAACAACTTATCGAGACGCTGCATAATAACGGGACACAAGAATGCCTGACCCGGATGGCAGGCAAAATGGGGCTGCGCATCAAACGGGCAGCACCGACCTCCAACCTGCTGACAAGCTGGCGACTGCCGACGATCCTGCAATTTGCGGATGGTGCAGTTGGCGTTGTCACGGCACTTTCTGCCAACCAAGAGGTTTCCGTTGTCTTCAGCGGCGATGGCGGTTGCGCCACGACCCTGCCTCTCGACATCGTTCTGTCGCATAGTGATTTTGCCGTTGTGGCACGCCCGCAACGCGGCACAGTGGATGAACGGGTCGACAGCTACATTGCCCCGCATCGCGAACACTGGTTCCGCACCATTGCTTTCAAGGACTTAGGGGCCTACAGCCATGTCATGCTGGCTTCTCTGGTTGCCAATGTTTTGGCATTGGCAGGCGTGATGTTTTCCATGCAGGTTTATGACCGGGTGGTGCCATCAAAGTCATTCAACACGCTTTATGTGCTGTTTATCGGCGTGCTCCTTGCCGCCCTGTTTGATTTCATCATGCGGCGGCTGCGCACCCGCATTATCGATATCGTCGGCAAACGGACTGACATGCGCATATCTGATCTTGTTTTCGGTCATGCTCTTCGCGTCAAGAACCAGGCTCGTCCGACATCGACAGGCACATTCATCGCCCAGTTGCGTGATCTGGAACAGGTTCGTGAACTTCTGACCTCGACGACGGTGGCCGCGGTCGCTGACCTGCCGTTCTTTTTGCTGTTCCTGTTCATTTTCTGGATGATCGGTGGACCACTGGTATTCATTCCGATAACAGCCCTGGTTCTCCTGTTGCTGCCGGGCCTTCTTGTCCAAGGCAAACTACGGGCGGCAGCCAATGAAGCCATGCGTGAATCCTCGCTGCGCAACGCCATGCTGGTCGAGGCGGTGCAGGGCATCGAAGATATCAAAACCCTGCAGGCCGAAGATCATTTCCAGCAACGCTGGAACCATTACAATGCAGTTTCGGCTGAAGGTCAGCTTCGTTTGCGCTCCATCACCAACGGTCTCGCCGCGTGGAGCCATTCTATCCAGACAGGAACATTTGCCGCCGTGGTTTTTGTCGGTGCACCGATCGTAATGGAGGGTGACATGACGACCGGCTCTTTGGTTGCCTGCTCCATTCTCGGCTCACGCATGATGGCGCCAATGGCGCAACTAACGCAAATCCTTGGCAGATTTCAGCAGGCACGGGTCGGCCTCAAAAGCATCGACGCCATCCTGCAAATGCCCTCTGACCATCCGGCAACCGAAACACGCGTCAGCGCACCAAATCTGCACGGGGCTTACCGGATCAAAGGCGCTGTCTTCCATTATGGTGCTGGAGCCGGAAAGCCAGCGCTTGTCATTGGCGATCTTGCCATTGCCGCTGGCGAGAAAGTCGCGGTGCTGGGCAAAAACGGTGTAGGAAAATCCACACTTCTGATGGCGATGTCCGCCATGATCGAACCGGCTGCCGGAGAAATCTTGCTGGACGATCTGGCACTGTCGCAAATCGATCCATCCGATGTCCGCCGCCATGTCGGCCTTCTGACGCAGGATACGAGGTTATTTCACGGTACTATCCGTGAAAATGTGACTTTGGGTGCCCTACATGCACCTGAAACTGCTTTGCTTGAGGTGTTGGCAATGACAGGCGCCGATGACTTCGTACGGAAGCTGCCGCGCGGGCTTGATCATCCTATCCTTGAAGGCGGCCGGGGTCTTTCCGGTGGTCAAAAGCAGGCTTTGCTGCTGGCGCGCCTGCTCATTCGCGATCCCGCCGTCGTGCTCCTTGATGAACCAACGGCGGCAATGGATGAGGCGACGGAACGTCAGTTCATTGCGCGCTTCCAGACCTGGAGTGCAGGACGAACAGTGGTCGTTGCCACCCACCGCATGCGTGTCCTTGACCTGGTCCAGCGCATTGTGGTGGTTGAGGGTGGTCAGGTTGCACTCGATGGCAGCAAGGAAGAGGTTCTCAACACTTTGCGCGGCGTAACCAAGGTGGTTCCCCCGAAGGACAGTCGTACCAAGACTACCGGTAGCGTTGGCAGCAACGCAGTTGCAGGTTTTCCACTCAAGACCGTCAAGGAGGCATGAATGGCGACAATCGGCGACCGCGATTTTTCCGGTCAAGGTGGATGGGCTTTTGGTGACGATGACGGACGAAAACTGAGCCGTTCGACCCGGGTGGTACAGATTTTTGTTCTCCTGCTGATCGCCATGTTGGTCTGGGCCTATTTCGCAACGCTGGATGAGGTTTCCAGCGGTGACGGCCGCGTGGTTCCAACCAGCCGCGAGCAGGTCATCCAGTCGCTGGAGGGCGGCATTCTCGCAAAGCTGCTTGTGCGGGAGGACCAGGTGGTTGAACCTGGGCAAATCCTCGCACAGCTCGACCCCACCAGAAGTGAATCGGATGTAGAAGAAACCGCTGCAAAATATCGCGCCGCGCTGGCGGCATCCGCCCGTCTTGAAGCCGAAGTCAACGGCACGGCACTTGCCTTTTCACCGGCATTGGACGCTTACCCTTCACTGATTGCCGCCGAGACCGAACTTTACAATGCGCGTAGCCAGTCGCTCGAGCAGTCCCTGCATTGGGTTGAAGAATCGCTTGAGCTGGTGCGCAGTGAGCTGAAGCTTAACGAAGAACTGCGGGTCGTGGGGGCGGCAAGCAACGTGGAAGTTATCCGTCTGCGTAGGCAGATCGTTGAACTGGAGCTCAAGAAGGTCGAGGTCAGATCAGAATATCTTGTGCGCGCACGTGAGGAACTGGCCAAGATGAATGGCGAGGTGAATTCGCTCTCACCTGTCGTGGCCGGTCGGACCGACAGTCTTTCTCGCCTGACCCGTCGTTCTCCAGTACGGGGTATCGTCAAGAATATCGAGGTTTCGACGATTGGTGGTGTGATACCGCCTAACGGCAAGCTGATGGATATCATTCCGCTGGGCGACGAGCTTCTTGTTGAAGCCCGTATTTCGCCACGTGACATTGCCTACATCCACCCCGGTCAGCGCGCGAGCGTGAAGGTCAGTGCGTATGATTACGCGATTTATGGCAGTCTCGACGGGCAGGTAACCACCATTTCGCCCGACACCATCCAGGACGAGGTTGATCGCACGATTTATTATTACCGCGTCTTCATCAAGACCGAAAAAGATGCACTGGTGAATGCCGACGGCCGGGAACTTCCGATCGTGCCGGGTATGGTCGCAACTGTCGACATTCATACCGGGGCAAAGACCGTGCTGGAATATCTTATCAAACCTTTCAACAAGGCTCGGGAGGCGCTGCGTGAACGTTGATATAGAGGCGGTATTGCCCATAACGCCGCAGGATATGACAGAGCGGCTTTCCAGCATCAGGTCTTATTTACGCGGCCGAATTCACCCGCTAAAAAGACCGTTTCCGGCTGTGACCCTGTTTTTTTCCGTTTCGGATGGTGACAAAAGGGCGCGCGTGATCAATGCCTCCGGGCCATCGCTGGAATCGGCATGGCAAAAAGGCGTTGAGCAGCTTTTGACCGTCATGAAGGCGAATGGCATAAAAGGACGTTGGCTTCGTGTGGACTGGGTTAATGTTGCAGAGGCATCAACCTGGTCACGATTGAAAGCATTGCTTGATCAGGTCAAGCGCAACTATTTTCGCTTTGGTATCGCACTTGATACGGATTTGCGATTTGCGTTCACGGAACAGGAATTGAACGCGAACGCGATGCTTTACGGTGGCAACACCATTGACCATGCCATACTCAATGAGAAAAATTTCAGTCTCTATGCCCGTACACGGTATCACGTACTCCCCGAACTGCGTTTTGCGGATGACCAGTCTGTCTATCTTTTCCAGACGAAGGGTATCTTCTGCGATGAGGCCGGCAGGCTGCACCAGTTGGACGGCACCGGCCTTCAGGCAGGACGACGTACGTTTGAAAAGATTGATGGCGGCATAGCACTGTCGCTGATCCGTGATTCATCGACCTATCTAGCTGGACAGGTCAAGCCGGATGGTTCCTTTGTTTATGGATATCACGCCTGCTTTGATCGGCGGATTGAGGCTTACAATGCGCTGCGCCACGCCAGCACGACCTATGCGATGATAGAGGCCTGGGAAGTGACTCGTGACCCAAGGCTCAAGGATGCGATCGACCGTGCCCTGACATATCTGGCGCAAATGCTGATAAAACCTGCTGTCCTTCCCGATGGGTCTGACGCTGCCTTTCTCGTTGAGGCCGACGGTGAGATCAAGCTGGGCGGCAACGCCGTCGCGATACTGGCATTTGTGAAATACATGACAGTCATGGGCAATCATGACTGGCGGGAATTGGCGGAGGGGCTGGCGCTTGGCATTCGCCACATGCAGAACGCCAAGACTGGTGCATTTGTCCATGTGTTGAATTTCCCGGATTTGACCATCAAGCAGCGGTATCGCACCATCTATTACGACGGTGAGGCTGCTTTTGGATTGATGCGTCTTCATGCTTTGACTGGAGACACAGTCTGGCTGGCGACGGTGGAGAAGGCTTTTGAACACTTCATAGCCAAGGAGCACTGGAAACATCACGATCATTGGCTTGGTTACTGCGTCAATGAATTGACCCGCTATAAGCCGGAAGAGCGGTATTTTCGTTTCGCCATCCGCAACATTGCCGGTTATCTCGGCTTTGTTGAAAACCGCATCACCACCTTTCCGACACTGCTGGAATTGATGATGGCGGCGCGGCAAACCTTGTCACGCATCGCGGCGGAGCCACAGTTGCAGCGGTTGCTTGGCGATATCGATTTGGTGCATTTCGAGCGGGCGCTTGAAAAACGGGCGCAGCACCTGCTCAATGGGCATTTCTGGCCAGAAATGGCGATGTATTACGCTAATCCCAACCGCATTTCCGGCTCGTTCTTCATCCGCCATCACGCTTTCCGGGTGCGAATTGATGATGTGGAGCATTACCTCTCCGGCTTTGTCGCCTATCGCAGCTACCTGCGGGAGCGGGCAGCCTTTCGTGAAATGGTTCGCCAATCTGCAGCAGCAAAACGTTGCTCTTTACCCGTTCTGGAAGCGTCCAAGGTCCCGCTTCCCGATGGGCAGTGGACCGCTGCTCATGTCGAGGCCGCAACCGGTGGCCGGTGGCTTCGTCAACCGCCTGAGGGCTGGACGGCCAGTGGACTTTGTATCTTCGCGCCAGCGATGCGACCGGGTGCACTTGTTCTGGTCCGCAGCGCAGATGGAGAGACGGGCGTCGCCGTTTCCAATCTTCATGGCCTACCGTCCCCGGCGGGTCTCATCACGACGGATGCTACACTGACAAAGATTTATCCGGGTCCGGTCCTGCATGTGGAGGATGGTACGCGTGCAATCCTTGATATGGGCGATTATGCGCGCCGTCAGATGACAGGCAATGTGCTTGGTGTAACCGGCAGTGCTGGCAAGACAACTGTCGTTGCCATGCTTGCACATGCCCTCTCGGCCTGGGGCGATGTTGGCAAAAGTCATCACAATGCCAATCTGCCTGCCGGGGTTGGCTGGAATCTGGCCTCCATGGCCTGGAACACGCCACATGTGGTTCTGGAACTGGCGGTTGGAAAAATGCCAGTAAGCGCCCGCATGGCGCGGCCACGGGTCGCCATTTTCACCAATGTTCTGCCGGCTCATTTGGGTCGGCATAGCACGGTTACCGATATTGCCAGAACAAAAAGCGGGATCTTTCTTGGCATGTATCCAGGCGACATCGCCGTGCTCAACCGGAACATGTTAGAATGGGATACGGTGCATGATGCGGCGCACAAACGCGGGCTCGATATCATGACCTACGGGACCACTGACGACTGCGCATTTCAACTGATCCGCTATAACGCCGCCGATGGTCTTACCCATGCCCGTATTGAGGGGCGTGAGATCAGCTATCGTGTCGGTGCGGTTGGCCAGCATATGGCCTTGAACAGTCTTGCCGTGCTGGCCGCAGTGGCGTCGCTCGGTCATCCGCTGCAACCGGCCATCGCGCAGCTGAAAAGCTTTGCGGCGCTGCCTGGTCGTGGCGAAGAGATTTGCCTGTCACTCGACGGTCGCCGACTGACGGTGATTGACGATGCCTATAATGCCAATCCCGGCTCGATGCGCGCGGCGCTGGATCGTTTGAATGAACACGGTGATGGCCGCCGCCGTGTGGCCGTGTTGGGCGAAATGGCAGAGCTGGGTCCCGGTGCTGCAAGCTATCACACCGAACTTGCCGTATCGCTGCGAGAGAGCGCAATCAATCAGGTCTATGTTGCCGGTGATCTCTACAGTGAGTTCTGGGACGAACTTTCCCCGGAACTGAAAGGTGCCTATGTGCATTCGCGGCAGGTTCTCAAGGACATTTTGCGGGAAAAACTGCAAGACGGAGACGTCGTGCTGGTCAAGGGCTCACATAGTGCCGGAATGCATGAACTGGTTGCCTGGCTGAAGAAAAGCGCTGACGACAGCGCCGCTGCCTGACGTCACATGCGTTGCTGATTGACCGCTATTTGAACTGTTCCAGATCCATCTTGTTTACGGCGCGGCGAATATCGACCTGCGATTGGCCCTGAGCCAGCAGTGCGGCTGCAAGGCGGCCGTACTGGGCGAGGAGGTGACGCTGGCGATCCGTGGCCTGAGCGTAAATATGGTGCGGCTCGAAACCAGCCGCGCGCAAACGTCTGACGTAATAAAGCTGACTGAAAAACGGCACGACCCGGTCTTCAGGGTCCGATATGATATAAATATCAGGCCGTGGTTCTGTCGTGATTTTGTCGATCTCCTCAATGGGATCGTAAAAGCCGGATGCATCATAGAGAAGCTTCCCGGGCAGTTTGCGGCGTCGTTCCCAGAAATCAGAAACCTGTTTCACGGACACCAGACCGGATGTGATGACGACAGACGAAACATCATCCCGTTTATTGAGAAGGCCGGCCACGATCTGCCCCCCGGCGGAATGACCATTTAAAATGAAAGATGAAACCTGGTGCCGTTGTTTGATCAGATCCAGCGCACGTCCCATCAGGGCGATTTCACGCGGTTGACGACGATTATTGTGATCACCGGACGAGCCGTAAATGCCAGGCCTCGCCATAAAGATCACCGGATGCCCGGCTTTTTGCGCCCATTGCGCCATATCGGTCGCAATGGTTGCCGGTGATTGCCGCATATAGGATTCGGTTATGAACCGAACCCCCTTGGCACTGCGCAACATCACGTCGCCGCCGAAATAAACCAGCACCTTCTGGTTCTCGCCATCCGCCAGCGCATGCGGATAATAACGAATGCAATCCCCTTGGCCATCGATCTCAACCCAAAGACCGTAGGGAACATCGCTGCAAGCTTTTTCCGTTGTGAAGGAGCCGTTGAGCGCCTCGGTCGGGTCAAAGCTTTGCTGGTCGTTAAAAACGGTCAGCTGGCGCGGTTTGGGTAATTCGAACGGTCCCAGACGCGGTGCATCCGCCAGCGCAGAATGCGATGCCCCGGGAATAGCCAGAGCCAGCAGAGCCCAGCGAATGATCCACCAGGCGAGTCTTGGTTGTTGCGTGTTCAATGACGTACTCCGCTCATGACTTCATTCGCTATGCTGATGACAATCGAGTTGAGTTTCTTCGCCATCACACCAGATACCGCCCGTCTCTTGCAAGCCTGTTTGTGCATGAAGCTTAACGTGGTGGTAACGGCGCCGGTCGCATCGCGGTCACGGTTAGACAGGAGCTGTCAAAATCCTTTCACAGCTGCAGGTGTGGTGTTTCTGCCGCGTCCATGCCATAGGGGTGCGCACAATTCAGAAGGCCATTCCGTTTCATGATCCGCATCGAAAATATCAGCAAGTCCGCCAGCCATCGTATCCTCTATATCGAAGCGTCTGCTGCGCTCAATCGCGGCGAGAAGATTGGTCTTGTTGGCCCGAACGGAGCAGGCAAAACGACGCTGTTTCGTATGATCACCGGTGAGGAACAGCCGGATGAAGGCCAGGTTGCTGTCGAAAAGGGCATGACGATCGGTTACTTCGATCAGGATGTCGGCGAAATGGCAGGCCGGTCCGTGGTTGCTGAGGTTATGGAGGGTGCTGGCCCTGTCAGCGTCATTGCAGCCGAACTGCGCGAACTTGAAGCGGCGATGTCCGATCCTGATCGCATGGATGAGATGGACGCGATTATCGAGCGCTACGGTGAAGTTCAGGCACGGTACGAAGAGCTGGACGGATATGCGCTGGAAGGGCGTGCCCGTGAAGTTCTGGCGGGCCTCAGCTTTTCGCAGGAAATGATGGATGGCGACGTCGGCAAATTGTCCGGTGGCTGGAAGATGCGCGTGGCGCTGGCCCGTATTCTGCTGATGCGCCCTGATGTGATGCTGCTCGACGAACCTTCAAACCATCTTGATATCGAAAGCCTGATCTGGCTGGAATCCTTCTTGAAGACCTATGAGGGTGCCCTTTTGATGACCTCGCACGATCGCGAGTTCATGAACCGCATCGTCAACAAGATCATCGAAATCGATGCGGGTTCGCTGAATACCTATTCGGGCGACTACACGTTTTATGAAGGCCAGCGCGAGCAGAACGAAAAACAGCAGCAGGCCCAGTTTGAGCGCCAGCAGGCGATGCTCGCCAAGGAAATCAAGTTTATCGAACGCTTTAAGGCGCGTGCGTCACACGCTTCGCAGGTGCAAAGCCGTGTGAAGAAGCTGGACAAGATCGACCGCGTGGAACCACCACGTCGTCGCCAATCGGTGGCGTTTGACTTCCTTCCCGCGCCCCGCTCGGGTGATGATGTTGTGAACCTGAAGGGTGTTCACAAGGCCTATGGCAGCCGTACTATCTACGAAGGGTTGGACTTCATGATCCGCCGCAAGGAGCGTTGGTGCATCATGGGCGTCAATGGTGCTGGTAAATCCACGTTGCTGAAGCTGGTGACCGGATCGACCGAGCCGGATCAGGGCGCGGTGAATTTGGGGGCTAGCGTCAAACTTGGTTATTTCGCGCAGCACTCTATGGATTTGCTTGAGGGTGAACTGACCATTCTGCAATGGTTGGAACAGAAGTTTCCAAAGGCCGGACAGGCTCCACTGCGGGCACTTTGCGGCTGTTTTGGTTTCTCTGGTGATGATGTGGAAAAGCGCTGCCGTATTCTTTCAGGTGGCGAAAAAGCCCGCCTTGTCATGGCGGCCATGCTGTTTGATCCTCCAAACTTCCTTGTTCTGGACGAACCGACCAACCACCTTGATCTCGATACCAAGGAAATGCTGATCAAGGCACTGGCTGCCTATGAAGGCACCATGCTGTTTGTTTCGCACGATCGCCGTTTTCTTGCTGCCCTGTCGAACCGCGTGCTGGAACTCACTGCCGATGGCATTCATCAATACGGCGGTGGTTATACGGAATATGTCGAGCGCACCGGCCATGAGGCGCCGGGCCTGAGCAGTTGATTCTTTTCAGCCCGGCGACCGCTCATTAAGAACCGGCGGGCGTTATTCGCCCTGCTGTTCCCGCAGCAGCGACTGAATTCTGTCGATGATGTCGTCCAGTACTGCGATGCGCCGCGCACCGGCGGGGCGTACTGCGAAATAGGACACTTCGATCTGCGGTTCAAATGGCCGGGACACTGTCTGCGATCCCGCGGATCGAAGGCTCGTTTCATCAACAATGCCGACGCCCATGCCTGCAGCTGCAAAATAGCAGCAATTCAGCATAGACGTTTCCATGGTACTGACCGGCTGCTGCTCTTCTCCGGAAAAGGCGCGGTCAAGGGCCAGTCGCAAGGGCGAATTACGTCCGGGCAAAAGGACGCGTTCATTGATGAGATCGGCTGGCGTTATGACTTCATGGGTGGCAAGGCGATGACCGGGCGCCATGGCTGCAACCGCATTGGTGCTGTGCAGCAGCATGGCATTTTTGTCAGCCATTCGTGGAGAGCCGAAAACGAGACCCAGATCGTAGCGGTTTTGCTCCACCATATCCCAGATATACCTGCTGTTTTCGACATCGATCACCAGCGGAATATCTAAGCGGTCGCCAATCACGTCGACAATGGCCTGATGCAGATAAGGCCGCACCAGTGATGTGACGCTGGCGATGCGCAGTACGGTGTTCTTGTGCAGGCGGATGTCGTCGGCTGCCTGGGCAATCTGATCAAGGCCGAGATAGAGGCGTTCCACTTCGCGGTAGAATTGGGTTGCCTCCGCCGTGGGCATCAAACGCGCGCCCACTCTCTCGAACAGCGTCATCTGCACAATGTCTTCGAGATCGCGGATCAACCGGCTGACAGCTGGCTGCGTCACATTCATGGCCTCTGCAGCGGCGGTGATGCCGCCAGTCATCATGACGCTGCGAAAGGCTTCGACCTGCCGTGGCTTCAATCGCAATGTATCACCCTCCCATAACATTTAGGCATGGACTATGTACCAAATGCAATTTTTCTTTTCTATGGGGAAGCATTAACGTTTGTTGATCGCGCAGGGAGAGTGTGCGCTGGAACACCTCGGAGGAGTCCTCATCATGAAGTTTACTGCTTTCGCAGCCGCATTGGCAGCGTCTGTTTTTGCCATGCCGCTCGCAAGTCAGGCGAAGGACCTTACCGTTGGTCTGTCCGCCTCGACCACGTCCATGGATCCGCAGTTCTACGTCGTCGGCCCTAACAGCGCGATGGCTCGCAACATTTTCGATGGTCTCGTCAATCAGGACGACAAACAGCAGATCCAGCCGGCTCTGGCTGTCTCCTGGCAAATCGTCGATGACACCACTTGGGAATTCAAGCTGCGCGAAGGCGTCAAATTTCACGACGGCAGTGATTTCACCGCCGAAGACGTGGTTGCCAGCATCAACCGTATTCCGCTTGCTTCGACCAACAGCCCAAGCTCATTTGCCGCCTACGTCAAGGCGATCACCGAAGTGACAGCCGTCGACCCGCTGACGGTCCGCATCAAGACATCTGGCCCGACGCCGCTTTTGCTCAACAACCTCAGCCGCATTGCCATTCTGCCAGCAGAAATGGAAAAGGTGACGACGGGTGACATGAACACTGGCAAGGGTGTTATCGGCACCGGTCCGTTCAAGTTCGTTTCATGGTCGCCGGACGACAATGTCGTTGTTGCGCGCAATGACGACTATTGGGGTGAAAAGGCCGCCTGGGACAAGGTTACCTTCCGCGTCTTCAAGAACCCGAGTGCGCGTGTTGCCGCCATGCTGTCTGGCGATGTCGACATGATCGAAAACATTCCGACCGCAGATACCCGCCGTCTGGAAGCTTCCGACAAGATGAAGGTCGTCAACATCGCTGGCAACCGCATCATGTATCTGCATATGGATCAGGATCGCGAAGAATCGCCATTTGCCAAAGGTCCTGATGGCAAGAACCCGTTGTTGAATGCCGATGTTCGCCGCGCCCTGTCGCTGTCGATCAATCGTGAAGCGCTGGTTGATCGCATCATGGACGGTCAGGGCGTACCTGCCGGTCAGGTCGTGCCAGAAGGTTATTTTGGTTATGATCCATCGATCAAGGTCGATGCCTATGATCCGACCAAGGCCAAGGAACTGTTGGCCAAGGCCGGTTATCCCGACGGCTTCTCGCTGACCTTCCATGCCTCGAATGACCGTTATCCGAACGACAGCAAGGTTGCGCAGGCAATCGGCCAGTTCTTCAGCCGCGTTGGCGTGAAGACTGAAGTTGCGACATTGCCGGGCAGCGTTTATTTCACGCGTGCTTCGAACCTTGAGTTTTCGTTCATCATGGGTGGCGCAGCGGTTGAAACCGGCGAAGCCTCTGGCGTTCTCGGTCCGATCCTTGAAACCTACGGCGAAAAAGCCGGTCAGGGAAATCGCGGTCGTTACTCCAACCCTGAATTTGACAAGGCTCTCAACGAAGCCCGCTCGACGCTCGATGATGCAAAGCGCGAGGAATTGTTGAAGAAGGCCACAGAAATCGCCATGACAGATCTTGGCGTTATTCCGGTCTTCTATCTTGCCAATACCTGGGCGGTGAAGAGCGGCATCAACTATGCCGGTCGTTCCGACGGTTACACGCTTCCGTACTACGTGAAGCCAAACTGATCGAAGAAAAGGAGGGGTCCACCATGTCTTTCAGCGGTGTATTTCCCTATCTCGTTTCGCCGGTCGATGCATCCGGCGCGGTGATGCAAGGTGTGCTGACGGATCTGGTGGATCACCTTATTAATGCGGGCGTGCATGGTCTTGCTCCACTCGGCAGCACAGGCGAATTTGCCTATCTCTCCCAAGAGCAGAGACGCTGCGTCGTCGATACGGTGATCTCGGCCAATCGTGGCCGGGTTCCCGTTGTCGCCGGCGTGGCGTCGACCTCGACCGCGGATGCCGTTGCGCAGACGGAATATATGGTCGAGGCGGGAGCCGACGGCATTCTGTCAATCCTCGAAGCCTATTTCCCAGTCAGTGACGAGGGTGTCGAGGCCTATTTCACCGCGATTGCCAAAGCGGCGAAGGGGCGGCCGGTGGTTTTGTACACCAATCCGCAGTTTCAGCGTTCCGATCTGTCGTTGCCGGTTATCGAGCGCTTGAGCAAAATCGACAATATCCGCTACATCAAGGATGCGTCCACCAATACCGGACGCCTGCTTTCCATCATCGAGCGGACCCGCGGCCGGATGGAGGTTTTTGCAGCCTCAGCGCACATTCCGACCTGCGTGATGATGATTGGCGGCGTTGGTTGGATGGCTGGTCCTGCCTGCATCGTGCCCAAACAAAGCATAGCACTTTACGATGCCGCCAAGGCTGGTGACTGGGCCCTGGCAATGGACCTCCAGCGCCCAATGTGGAAGGTCAACGAGATTTTTGCGAAATATTCGATCGCCGCCTGCATCAAGACGGCGCTTGATCTGCAGGGCTTTGCTGTCGGAGCGCCGATACACCCGCAAATGCCGTTGAACGATGCTGCACGAGCGGAAATCGCCGATGTGCTGCGCGATGTCGGCGCACTCTGAGTTTTTTGATCTCATACATTGAAGGCATTTAGAATGAAGCCGATTTCGATCATCGTCGATTGTGATCCCGGTATCGATGATACAATTGCGCTGTTGACCGCATTTGTGTCACCGGAAATCAGGATCCTTGGCATCACGCCGGTCTGTGGCAACCAGCCACTGGAGCGCACGGTGCGCAATGCCTTGCAGGTTTGCGAACTCGGAAACCGTACAGACATTCCGGTTTATGCTGGCTGTTTCCGGCCCATGCTGCGAGAGCCGATCCATGGCCAGTTCCATGGCAAGACAGGACTTGGCAATACTGTTTTGCCCGAGCCGGTCAAAAAGGCCGAAGACATGTCTGCCGTCGATTTCCTGATCGAAGCGTTGGGAAATGCCGCAGAAACGGGTGAGCGCGTTACGCTGTGCTGCCTCGGCCCCCTGACCAATGTTGCTGTGGCCCTGCGCATGAAGCCGCACATTGCTGACGGCATCGAGCGCATCGTCATGATGGGCGGTGCCTATCGTGAGCCGGGCAACCGTACAATGACGTCGGAGTTTAATGTTCTGGCCGATCCACATGCTGCGCATGTGGTGTTTTCCAGCGGCATTCCGCTTGTCGCTTTGTCACTTGATGCCACACATCAGGTGATGTTGAAGCCGGAACATGTGGCAGAATTCTCGCACGTCAGCGGCCGTATTTCTGAAACGCTGGCTGAACTGATGGCTTTCTGGGACCGCAACGACGTGCGCCGTTACGGCTCGCGCGGTGGCCCGCTACATGACCCGTTGGTCATGGCCTATATTCTTGCACCGCACCTGTTCGAGACCGAAAAGGCGCGCGTTTTCGTCGAATATGAAAGCGAACTCTGCATGGGCCAGACGATTGCTGACTGGTACGGCAAGAGTGGACTGGAGCCAAATGCCGATATCGTCACCAAGGTTGATGCAGACGGCGTAATTGCATTCTTCCTGGAACGTCTGTCGCGTTATGCTGAAAAGGTCGAAGCATGAAACCCCACAAGGTCATCATTGATGCGGATCCGGGCGTGGATGATGCCGCCGCCATCCTGATGGCGCTTGCCTCGCCGGAAATTGAGGTTTTGGGTCTGTCCATCGTTGCCGGCAACGTGCCGCTTCGCGATACGGTCATCAACGCGTGCAAGCTTGTCTCTTTGAGCGGACGCCGCGACGTGCCGGTTTATGCCGGCGCCAGCGGCCCACTGGTGCGCGAGCAGGTTTACGGCAAATATGCGCGTATCGGTTCGTTTGACGATAAACTGGTCAAGGCGGGCGATGTTGTCGTGGCGCAGGAAAGCGCCGTACAGTTCATCGTTCGCTCCGCGCGCGCAGCTGTGGCTGCCGGCGAGCAGATTACCATCTGTGCCATCGGACCAATGACCAACGTGGCATTGGCACTGGTACAGCATCCGGATGTTGCGCGCGGTATTCGCCACATCGTTTCGATGGGTGGCGCGTTTACTGCGCTCGGTCACCGCACACCCTGGGCGGAATTCAACATCTATGCTGATCCGCATGCGGCAGAGACCGTCTTCCAGTCTGGCGTGCCTGTTGTGCTGATGCCGCTCGATATGACGTTTCAGGCGTTGTTCACGACAGAGCATTTCGAGCGTTTTCGACAGGGCGGTGAAGCAGGTGCGGCGCTTTACAACCTGTTTTCCACATTCGATCGCAGCGATGAAAAACGTTTCGGTCGTCCTGGCGGACCTATCCATGATGCGACGACGATCGCCTGGTTGATCCGCCCAGAACTGTTCACCAGCCGTGAGGCTTTTATCGGCGTGCAGGTCACAGGCCTGACGATGGGTTATACCTATGCCGATTTTTACAACAAGCTGGACCGGCCGGCCAATGCCACTGTCGTCACCGATGTTGACGAAGCCGGGTTCATCGAATTGCTGATCGAGCGCATCGCCCGCCATGGCGGAGAAGCGCTCGACAGACGATTAACGGGAGGCTCACACGCATGAGCGGATATCTCTTAAGCCGGTCGCTTCAGACTGTGCTCACACTTTTTGTCATGTCGGTTCTGGTTTTCGCCGGACTTTATCTGGTTGGTAATCCGGTTGACGTGCTTTTGAGCCCGACTGCCACCCCCGCAGAACGTCTGCAGGTCATTCAGTCCTTTGGACTCGATAAGTCGGTCTGGGAACAATACTGGATTTTCCTGACGAACGCCCTGTCGGGCGATCTCGGTAACTCCTTCGTGTTCAACCAACCAGCGTTGACACTGATCATGAACCGTATGCCCGCGACGCTGGAACTGGCCTTTGTGGCACTTTTCATGGCTCTGGTCATTGGTATTCCGCTCGGCGTTTATGCCGGTCTGAAGCCGAAGGGCTTCATTTCCAAATCGATCATGACCTTCTCGATCCTCGGTTTCAGCCTGCCAACCTTCTGGATCGGTCTCGTGATGATCATGCTGTTCAGCGTTTATTATGGCTGGCTGCCGTCATCCGGTCGCGGAGACACGGTCAATGTGCTGGGAGTGCCGCTTTCCTTGTTCACATGGGATGGCCTGTCGCATCTTCTGCTGCCCGCATTCAATCTGGCTTTGTTCAAGATTTCGCTCGTCATCCGCCTGACCCGTGCAGGCGTGATGGAAACCATGCAGCTTGATTTTGTGCGATTTGCCCGCGCCAAGGGCTTGCCGGAGCGCCGTATCGTCACCGTACACGTATTGAAGAACACACTGATCCCGCTGATCACCGTCATCGGCCTCGAACTCGGTTCGCTGATTGCCTTTGCGGTTGTGACTGAAACCATTTTTGCATGGCCAGGCATGGGCAAGCTGATCATCGACGCTATCGGTGTGCTCGATCGCCCCGTCATCCTTGCCTATCTGATGATCACCGTAGTCATGTTCAGCGTCATCAACCTTTTGGTCGACATTCTCTATTCGATCGTCGATCCCCGTGTCCGTCTTGAGGGGAACTCGTGATGACCGACAACAACAATTCGACCGTTTCGGTCCACGCAGCTGCAAACAGTGGCGCGAAATCCGCCTCTCGCTCTCCGGCGCGCGAAGTGATCTCTGCTCTGCTGCATGACAAACTGGCGCTTGTTGGTCTGGTGCTGGTGACGATCTTCATTGTCGCTGCCATCTTCGCGCCACTGATTGCGCCGCAGAACCCATATGACCTGGCTCAACTCGATATTATGGATGGCCGCTTGCAACCAGGTTCGGAAAGCATGTCGGGCATGACCTATCTGCTTGGTACCGATACGCAGGGTCGTGACCTGTTCAGCGCCATTCTTTATGGCCTGCGCACCAGTATCCTCGTTGGTCTGTCCAGCGCGGCTATCGCACTTGTTATCGGCGCCTCGATCGGTCTTACCAGTGCCTATGTCGGTGGTCGCCTCGACTCCGTATTGATGCGCATCGTCGATATCCAGCTCAGCTTTCCGGCCATCCTGATTGCCCTCATCTTTCTGGCTATTCTCGGCCAGGGTGTCGACAAGATCATTCTGGCGCTGGTGGTGACACAGTGGGCATACTATGCCCGCACGATCCGTGGTTCCGCACTGGTTGAGCGCAAGCGCGCCTATGTCGATGCTGCCCGTTCAATGGCGCTGCCGGATCGCAGTATCCTATTTCGTCATATCCTGCCGAACTGCCTGCCGCCGCTGATTGTCGTTGCCACGATGCGTGTTGCCTATGCCATCATGCTCGAAGCGACGCTGTCGTTCCTTGGAATTGGCCTTCCGGTGACAGAACCATCGCTCGGTCTGCTGATTTCAAACGGCTTTGAATATCTGCTGTCTGGCGACTACTGGATCAGCTTCTTCCCGGGCATTGCCCTTCTGTTGCTCATCGTCGCGATCAACCTGATCGGCGACAGCCTGCGCGACATCCTCAATCCGCGTCGTGAGGGCTAAGATCATGACCAATAATATTCTGAATAACAGGCCTATTCTTTCAATCTCCAATCTCAACACGGCGTTTCGTGTGGGAGGTGAGTGGCGCAATGTGGTGCATGATGTCAGTTTCGATATCGCGCCCAAGGAAACCGTCGCCGTTGTGGGTGAGTCTGGCTCCGGCAAAAGCGTGACCGCCATGTCGATCATGCGGCTTTTGTCGCCCGGCAATTCTCGCGTCACCGGAAAAATCGAGTTCGAGGGGCAGGACCTGTTGTCCATCCCGCTCCAGAATATGCAGAAAATTCGCGGCAACCGCATTGGCATGATTTTTCAAGAGCCGATGACGTCGCTGAACCCGGTGTTGAAGATCGGTGAACAGATCACCGAGGTGCTGCGCCACCATCGCGGTATGTCAGAAACCCAGGCGCAGGCGGAAGCCGTGCGACTGCTGGAGAAGGTGCGTATTCCCTCGGCCAAGTCGCGCCTTAACGAATATCCGATGAACTTTTCAGGCGGTATGCGCCAGCGCGTCGTCATCGCGATTGCCCTTGCCTGCGATCCAAAGCTTTTGATCGCCGACGAACCGACAACGGCGCTGGATGTGACCATTCAGGCCCAGATTCTGGAGTTGATCAAGACCTTGCAGGATGAAGAGGGCATGTCGGTTCTTTTCATCACTCACGACATGGGGGTGGTTGCCGAGATTTCCGACCGCACAGTTGTGATGTATCGCGGTGAACAGGTCGAAACCGGCACCACGCACGATCTTTTTGCCAGGGCCAAGCATCCCTATACCCGTGCACTTTTGTCGGCCGTACCGCAACTCGGTTCGATGACTGGCAAAGATCGTCCGCTTCGCTTCCCGCATGTCGACATGGCAACCGGTGAAATTCAACCGGTCAAGCCAACCGAAGATACCGTCAAGCGCGACCAGCCGCCAATCCTCAAGGTCGACAATCTGGTCACCCGCTTTCCGGTCAAGCAGGGTTTCCTGCGCAAGACAATTGGTCGTATCCACGCGGTTGAAGGTGTTTCGCTGGAACTGCGCCAGGGCGAAACGCTGTCGTTGGTCGGTGAATCCGGTTGCGGCAAATCCACGACCGGCCGTTCGATCATCCGTCTGACTGACCCGGTGTCCGGTGAGGTGCAAATCGACGGCAAAAACGTTCTGAAGGCCGGGAAATCGGAACTGACAGACATCCGCCGTGAAGCCCAGATGATCTTTCAGGATCCATTTGAAAGCTTGAACCCGCGCATACGTGTCGGTCAGGCCATTGCTGAGCCGATCATAACCCACGGTCTGGTGCCCGCATCGCAAGCACGCCAACGGGTTGGTGAGCTTCTGGAGCGTGTCGGTCTTTCCGCTTCGATGGCAGACCGTTTTCCGCATGAGTTTTCCGGTGGTCAGCGCCAGCGTGTCTGTATTGCCCGTGCGCTTGCGCTTGAACCGAAGCTGTTGATTGCCGATGAATCCGTGTCGGCGCTTGATGTGTCGGTAAAAGCTCAGGTCATCAACCTGATGCTTGATCTGCAGGAAAAATATGGCCTCGGTTACCTGTTCATCAGCCACGACATGGCGGTTGTCGAGCGTATCAGCCACCGGGTTGCGGTCATGTATCTCGGCGAGATCGTTGAAATCGGGCCGCGTCAGGCCGTGTTCGAAAACCCGCAGCATGATTATACCAAACGCCTGATGGCGGCCGTGCCAATTGCTGATCCGTCGCGCCGGCAGACCCGCCGTATCTCCAATGATGAGATTAAAAGCCCGTTCCGCGCTGCCGATTACGTGCCGCCGAAACGCACTTACGAAGAAGCCGGCGAAGGCCACTTCGTTCAGGTCGCGTGAGGAAAAACTGCCATGATTATTACGTTCGGCTCCATCAACGTCGACTGTGTTTATCAAGTTGAAGAGATGCCGCAACCCGGGCAGACCCTGCTTGCCAGAGGTTTCCGTACGGAAGCCGGTGGCAAGGGGGCAAACCAGGCGCTGGCGGCCGCCCGTGACGGGGCCGAAGTGGTGATGGTTGGTGCGGTTGGCCAGGATGGGCTGGCCGAGATCGGCTTGCAGAACCTGACGACGGCGACCGATATCTCCCGAGTCGCACGTGTGGCAGAACCGACTGGAAGCGCTTCGATCTATATCGATGCCAAGGGTCGCAACATGATCGTGGTTGCCGCCGGTGCCAATCTGGTTGCTGCGTCAGAAATGGTGGAAGACGACCTGCTGCATCAGGCCAATATTGTCCTGATGCAAATGGAAAATGATGTCGAGGCGGTCGAAACGCTGATCCGCCGCGCACATTCAGCAAAAGCCATGTCGATCCTCAATCTTGCACCGGCATTTCCTCTGTCGCAGGAAGTGTTGTCACTGTGCGATCTGATTGTTGTGAACGAAGACGAGGCTGAGGCGCTGGCCGGATGGCTTGACTGTGGTTCGTCGGCGGAAGCTTTGGCTGCCCGCCTTAATACGGGTGTACTTCGGACACTGGGAGGCGAGGGTGCCGAGGCATCTGCGTTTGGTGACTATGTCAGCGTTGCCGCGATGAAGATCGACGTCAAGGATACGACAGCTGCTGGCGATTGTTTTGTCGGTGTCCTGGCATCAGCGCTCGATCGCGGCCTGTCCTTGAAAGCCGCAATGGAAAGAGCATCTGTTGCCGCTGGGCTCGCCTGTTCACGCGCCGGGAGCCAAAAAAGCATCCCGATGAGAAAAGAAACAGATTTGCAGCTGTCGTGAAGGAGGAAAGAGGGGCTCGCGACCTTCTCTTACTCTCAGCTGTAGTCGTTCAGGTTTACCTGACTGACCAGACGGATGTCATGGGCAGATCGCCCGACCATTACCTTGAATGACTGCGTCAAATGCTCGAAGCGCTTGCAGTCGGGGTTCCAGTTTTTAAATCGTTCTGCGTCCACGAGCACGTTCAGCACTTTGTCCTCACCGGCTGCAAGGTCGACCTGCACAACGTCATCGCCAGCACAAATTCCGGTATTGGCGTTTGTGACAAATAGGGACAAACCCGTGTCAGCATGCCAGTCCTTGATGATCAGATCACGATATCGAAGGGAAACGCTTGCGGCCGGCGTTTTGCAGGAATTGCATCAGGCGAGATTACGGGTGCCGGATGATGTCTCGGTTATCGGCTTTGACCATTCTATCGCAGATATGCTGACGCCACCGCTTTCCAGCGTCGGACGTCCCTGCAGGAAATGGGTATTGCCGCACTCGATCTCGCCATATCCACGATAACCGATCCCGATGCCGAGCGACAAAGCAATCGTTTCCCGGCCATCTCGTGCCGCGCAACTTGGCTTGAGAACGCTTAGGTCAGGCAAAGAACTTGAAGGTCTGACTGCGCAGCGCTGCTGGCGAGGTTGTCTTCCTCCCGCCTGCCTTGCGGCGAAGCGGGAAGGAATTGCATCAGCATTGATCAGGCGCGGCGGCTTGTCATTCCAAGCAGATGGTAGAGTGCAATTGCACCGATCGTTGCTGTGCCGATACCATCAAGCGTGAAGCCTGCGACCTGTAGCTTGAAATTGCCTGCGCCCAGAACCAGTGCGACACCAACAGTGATCAGGTTGCGTGGTTCGGAAAAATCGACCTTGTTTTCCACCCAGATACGGCCTGCAGTTGCGGCAATCAGACCGAAAACAACGATCGAGAGACCACCGATCACAGGACCGGGAATGGTCTGGATCAGCGCGCCGAATTTCGGTGAAAAGCCAAGAATGATGGCGACAGCCGCAGCAACCAGGAAAACCAGTGTCGAGAAGATCCGGGTTACCGCCATAACGCCCATGTTCTCAGCATAGGTGGTCATGCCGGTGCCGCCAAATGCGCCGGAAAACATCGTGGCAATACCGTCACCGATAAAGGCGCGGCCAAGGTAGGGGTCAAGATCGCGATCGGTCATTGCACCGATTGCCTTGATATGTCCGAGGTTTTCCGCAACCAGAATGATCACGACAGGGGCAATCAGTGTGATTGCCGAGGCAGAGAAGGTTGGTGCGGTGAAATGAGGCCAGCCGAACCATGCGGCCGCCGCAACGCCGGAAAAATCAACCGGTGCGCCAAGGCCGAACCCGTTGGTGACGACCATGTAGGCGAGATAGGCCACCGCACCACCGATCAGGATTGGCAGGCGGCGCGCCATGCCCGGCGCATAAACCGCGACGACGCCGACGGCAACAAAGGTCGTAATGGCAATCCAGCGGGAAAGCTGGTCGCCATCGGGGCTTGCGGGTCCGGAGCCAGAGGCGTTTGATACGGCAATCGGCGCAAGAACCAGTCCGATGGCAGCCACAATAGCTCCCGTCAGAACTGGCGGCATCAGCCGCTCGATCCAGCGATGGCCAACAAACATCACCAGCAGGCCGATCAGGGTATAAAGCGCGCCTGCGGCAATGATGCCACCAAGTGCCAGCGAAATGTCAGGGTTAACCGCTCCAGCGGCTGCGCCAGTTGCAACCAGCACCGGGCCGATAAATGCGAAGGACGAACCGAGATAGCTCGGTACCCGACCACCCACGGCAATGAAGAAAATCAGCGTCGAAATGCCAGAAAACAGGATCGATACGTTTGGATCGAACCCCATGAGAATAGGTGCCAGGACGGTGGAACCGAACATGGCCACAACATGCTGAAAACCCAACACGACTGTTTGCCCGGTCGGCAACCTCTCATCGGGCAGAATGCGCCCTTCCGTCTTCAGTCGCCAACGTGGAAAATACCCGCCAGTCTCGCTCATTGCTCGCCCCGCTCTGTTTGATGCGCGCCGTGCAACCGCACGCAGATCATCCGCAGCAGGTCGCAGGCGTGAAGTAAAATTACCATTGTCTCGATATGTCACTGTGCTGGCGTCGATTCGACGCATCCGCACCGGGTGTTGTTGATAATGATATTGAGCGCGACTGTCATCGGCTTGGATAAATTACCCACAACGCCGAAGTATAATATGCAGGATGCTGGGCACCGCGTTTTTTACAGCGGCCAGCAAGGCACCCAAGGTTGCCGTTCCGGCAGATTACCTGGCCGGTGTCGGCCAGATAATTGTTGATATCAGCCGTTTTAAACGACGATACTTGGGGGCAAGCAGTCAGGCTGTGGCGCTAACCGGTTCTGGTTTGACCTTGTGGATGAGGTTCATGATCGCTTCACTCATGCGTTCATAAACACCGTCGTTTTCGAGTGCACCCTGCACCTCGTAATTATCCATCACCACAATCCGGTCTGCCAGCGCGACCATTTCCGGCATGTCACTGGTAATGACAATGACGGCGGTGCCATTATTGGCAAGCTCACGCAGCAAATCGTGAAGATAGGCCTTGGTCTTGATGTCGATGCCGACGGAGGGCTCGTCGATGATCAGGACCTTGATGCCGGCGGCCAGCCATTTGGCGACACTGATCTTTTGCTGGTTGCCACCGGACAGGTTGCCGACCGTTTGTGCCAGGCTTGGTGTTTTGACTTCCAGCCTTTCGAGGAATGGGACAACGGCCTTGCGGATCTTGGCGTCGGACAGGCTTCCAAACAGGCCGGACAAACGTTTCCAGACGACAATGCCGGCATTGGCGAGAACCGAATGCGGCAATAGCAGGCCTTCCGTTTTGCGGTCTTCGCTGACGTAGCCCAAACCATATCGGTGGATAGCATCGCCGACCGAGGAGATACGGGCAACCTGGCCATCGATCAGCACTTCGCCGTTGGTGACCGGAATTCGTCCCATGATCGATTTGGCGAGTTCGCTGCGTCCGGCTCCAATCAAGCCGTAAAGGCCGAGAATTTCACCCTTACGGACTGTCAGGTCGACATTGCTGTGACCGATGGCTGTCGACACGTCTTTCAGTTCAAGGGCCACCGGGTTGGTTGACGTATCGCGCTTTTGCCAGCCGCCAGCGCTTTCGTTGCGGCCAATCATGAAACGCACGAGATCCTGACGGCCGAGGCCTTTGAGTGACTGGCTCTGGCAGGCATTAACGCCATCACGCAGCACGGTAACGCGGTCGCAAATCTCCAGAACCTCTTCGAGCTTGTGACTGACGAAAACCAGACTGACGCCATTGTCGCGCAATCTGCGCAGAACCGCAAACAGCGTTTTCGTCTCATTTGATGTCAGTGATGCTGTCGGCTCATCGAGCAGGAGAACGCGGCTTTGCAGGGAGAGCGCCTTGGCAATTTCGACAAGCTGCATCTGTGCAACTGACAGGTCCATGACTGGTGTTGCCGGATCTATGTCGAATTCCAGTGCATCCAGCCATCTGCGTGCCGAACGGTTTAGTTCGGCATAATCAATTGGCTTGAGCGCGTGACGGGTTGTTTGTTCAAGATGGATGTTTTCGGCAATCGAAAACCGCGGAATGAGATTGCGTTCCTGGTGAACAACACCAATGCCTTTTGCCACGGCATCGCGTGTGCTGGAGAACTGGGCATCCTGTCCGTTGACGAGAAGCTGGCCAGATGTTGGGCGATGAACGCCGGTGATCACCTTGATCAGTGTCGACTTTCCAGCACCATTTTCACCAAGCAGGGCATGTATCGAGCCTGGCATAAGGGAAAGGGACACGCCGTCCAACGCCTTCACGCCTGGAAAACGTTTTTCGATATTGATGGCTTCGAATACGGGAGTGACGGTCATTGTCATGCCTTTCTCGATACGGGGGCCGTGCCGCGCAGCTTGTTGACGCCAACGGCCGCAAGAATGAGTGCTCCCAACACGACCTGAACAAGGAAGGGGTCGATTGAAAACAGCACCAATGCCTGAGTGATCAGCGCAACCACGACAACACCAAGGAAGGTTGCGGTGACGCTGACATGACCGCCCGCCAGAACTGCACCGCCAATGACCGGTGCGGCAAAGGACAGGATAAGCCAGTCATCACCAATCGACGGCTGGCCGATCTGCAGACGTGCGACCAGCAACATACCGGCACAGGCAGCAAGCAAACCCGAGATCGAGTGTGCAACGACCACGACGGTGCGGACCGAAATGCCCGACAGGGACGCTGCGTGTTCGTTACCGCCGACCGCCAGAATGAAACGACCGATTGGCAGACGATTGAGCAGATACCAAAGGCCGATGGCGACGATGACAGTTGGCAGTGCCAGCATGGGTATTGCGCCAAACAATGTCATTGAACCAAGTTCCTTGACGCTGTCAGGAATGCCGTAAAACGGCTGGGCACGGGTAATGCCGAGGTTGATGCCCTTGTAAATAGACAGTGTCGCAAGCGTAATCACGAAGGCGGATATGCCCGTAATGCTGATCAATACACCGTTGAGCATGCCGCAGAGGACACCGATCCCAAGTGCAAGAACGGCTGCAATCGGGGCCGGAAGCCCCCATATTTCCATCAGTCCGGCAAAGGAGATTGCTGCAAGACCGCCAATAGCACCAACTGACAGGTTCATCTGTCCGATGGCGATGATGATCATCTGCGAAAACCCGATCAGGGCATTGATGGAAATGGCCAGCAGCAGTGTCTGAATGTTGAAGGATGACAGGAAGTTCGGACTGAAACTACGGATCACGATAATCGCAATCACCGTTGCAAGCAGTGGTCCGAACCAGTCTGCCTTGGCGAGGCGGGAAAGTTTGAAATTTGTCATCGATCGTACCTCAGGCAAGGTTATGATAGGCAAGGTAGCTGCGACGCGCCTTGTCCATGAACACTGCGACGAGAAGGAGAAGACCAAGGAAGGTCTGTACCCAGAAATCGCCGATCTGAAGTAGTAGCAGGCCGCCGGTCAACAACGTGACGAGGGCGGCACCCAGGCAAGTTCCCAAAACAGGTGCCTTGCCGCCGTTCAGCAGTGCGCCACCCAGTACAGGGCCGAGGAAGGCTGGCAGCAACCAGTCCTGCCCCAGCTGACCAGCCATCGATGGAATGGCGGCGCCATTGCGGGCAATGAGCATCAAAGCGGCGATTGCGGCAAGGGACCCCGACAGCATGTGACACAGAACGGTGATGCGACCAACACGAACGCCGGACAGCTCTGCAGCTTCCGGGCGCGCACCTGCGGCCAACATTTCACGACCGAGAACACTGCGGTGATAAAGCCAGGTCAGCGCAATGGCGACGGTGATGGTTATCAGCAGCAGTGGCGAGAAGTAGGTGAGAAATTTCATTTTGCCGAAGGCGGCAAATTCAGGCGGCAGATTGCGATAGGCTTCCGCTCTGGTCAGGAACACCATGACACCGAAAAATATGCTCATGGTGGCCAGTGTGATGATGAAGCTGTGCAAGCCGGTGCGAACAACGGTGAAACCGTTGACGAAACCAAGCGCTGCACCCAGACCAATGCCGCCCACGATGGCCAGTGGCCATGGAAGTTGCAGGATCTCGATGGCGTAACCGGTAAACATGGCGGCACAAACGCCGATGGCGCCAACCGCGAGGCTCAATCCGCCGGTGACGATCACCGTCATCATGGACAGACCGATCATGATGTTGACAGCAGTGTTACGGCCAAGCGTGAAAAGATTGAAAGGGCTTAGGAAACCCTTCGTCGTCAGGCTGAAAACAAGGACGAAGATGGCGATCAGCAAGATCAACCCGAATTCGTTGGAGACAAAAATACTGGTGCGGGACGTTCCCGTGCCGAAGGCTGGACGGCTTGTGCCGACTTCTGAGGGTGCTGGAATTTGTTGCGATGACATGGGTGTTCCTTCGAATTCCGGTCGTGGGGACAAGGCGCAAACGCCTGTGCCGGACGGGGCAGGTCAGACGACGCTCCGTCGACGCAAGGAAGAGGCTTCGAGAAGCCTCTTCCCCCTTCGAACTCAAAAATCTTAGTTGCAGCTCAGATAGGTGGCGTCGAAGCTTTCGAGCAGCTTCTTGGTTTCGTCACGCATCGAATTGACATAGCTATCAACCTGGCTGGCATCGATGAAGGCGGTGCCGGAATCGATGAACTTGCTGGTCAGTGCGTTGGTCTTGAATGGTGCGTCTGCCTTGATCGTGCAACCCGAGCGCAGCTTGTTAACAGCGTAGGAGCCGACATAAGCCTGACCATACGGGTTCTGCAGCATGGTGCCGTCGACGAAGCCGTCCTTGATGGCCTGAAGCACAACCTGGTCATGGTCGATACCAACCATCTTGATGCGCTTGTCGCCGATTTTGCGCAGGGCATTGGCGGCAACGACCGATGGTACCCAGGCAGTTGCGATAACGCCGTCTACTTCGCTGGCATGCGCTGCGAGGTAAGCGTTGATCTTTTCTTCAGCCGGTTCCGGCGCGTCGATGTCGGCAATAACCTGCACGACTTCATTGCCGGTTTCTTCCGCGGCTTTCTTCACGGCGTCGATACGCAGTTGCGTATTCGGGTCGACCAGGAAGCCGGTGAGATGCAGGATGCGCTTTTTGCCCGGCCCCATGATGCGGGCCAATTCCTTGGTGCCGATATAGGCGGAGTTACCGGTGTCGGTGCCCAGGCAGAAGGCTGCAGACGATGGATCTTTAAAGCAGCCACCTGCCGCGATCACTGTTGCATCGTTGGATGTCAGTTCTTCTGCCGTCGAAACGGATCCAACCGGATCGCCTGGGAAGATCACGAAGCCATTATAGCCCTGGGAAAGCAGGCTTTCGAGCAACTGGTTCTGCTGGGCGAGTTCCCATTTCTGCGGCACCTTGTAGTCAGCCGACTGCAGGCCGAATTCTTTTACCGCATCAGCGCCGCCCTGTTCCCAGGCTGCGAAATAAGGGTGTGGGCCTCCCGGCACCAGTGCAACAGTCGTGTCGCTTGCCTGCGCTATACCCGCCAGGCCGACACTCATTCCCAATGCAGTCACAGCCGCAAAGCTACGCAATCCATTCAACATGAGTTTCCTCCTCATTGTGTTGAAACCTCCTCAACTCTGTCAGGTGTCTGATTAAGCGCCCAAAAAGCGGGCTGCTCCCAACTAGCCACTTGCAAGAACGACTTGGACACTATAATACTTGTATACAAGCTGCAAATGGAATCTTTGCGGCCGTCGTTTTTCAGGATGAGGTGAGATGAAGCGCACTTTGACCGAGTTGCCGCAGGTGGATGATCAAGGCTCCTTGCAGAGCGTAACCCTGGGATCTGCCGGTCTGGAAGGGCTTGAGCTGGTTCTGGATCGTCAGCGTTCCGCCTCGGATCAGGTTCATGCTGCGTTGCGTCGCGCCATCATCGAAGTCCGCCTCGCGCCTGGCAGTCCAATCAGCGAAAACTCGATTTGTCGGCAGTTTGCCATCTCTCGCACACCTGTGCGCGCCTCTATCCAGAGATTGTCTGAAGAGGGGCTGGTGGATGTTTATCCGCAGGTCGGCAGTTTCGTGGCGCCGATCCGGCTAGCTGGTCTTCAGGACAGCCATTTTGTCCGGCGCTCGTTGGAAATTGCGCTGCTGCGTGAAGTCGTGCCGTTATGGACGTCGGAAATGAGCCGCGCGATGCGTCAGTTGATCCGTGAACAAGAGCAATTTATCGCCGCTGGTGACGGTGATGGATTTTTCCGCGCCGATGAGGAGTTTCACCACCTTCTGGGCACCTTTGCCGGGCGCGAAGGGGTTTGGCAGGCCGTGCTGAGTGCCAAGGTTACGCTGACGCGTTTCCATCGCCTGTGGCAGACGGCCGAGCGTCTGCCGGATGTTATCGCTGAACATCTGGCAATTGTGGACGCACTTGATCGTGGTGATGGTGCTGCCGCCGAGCAGGCACTTGTCACGCATCTTGATATGATTTTCGTCATTTTCGGACGTATGTCCGAGCAGCAAAGAAAAAATCTCGCCGTTTGATAACGGCAAGTGGAGGGCAGTTTCAATGGAATTGAAGGGCAGGATCGCACTGGTGACCGGTGCGGGAGGTGGTATTGGTCGCGCTATCGTAAAAGCGCTGGCTGCGGCCGGAGCCCATGTGCTCGCGGTCGATCGTGATGCCGCTGCGGTCGAACAATTGGGCCCAATTTGCGAGCCTGTTATCGTTGACCTCTCGGACCCTGCCGCCATTCAGCATGCGATGAAGGATGTGCTTGAACGCCATGGTCGCGTGGATGTTCTCGTCAACAATGCCGGCATACTTTCGCCGAACAAACTTGTGGGCACCACGCTGGAGGAATGGCACCGGTTGATGGCCATCAATCTGGATGCTGCCCTTCTGCTGACGCAGGCAACCATTCCTGCGATGAAAGAAAATGGTTGGGGACGCGTCATCAACATCTCGTCTTATGCCTGGAAATCCGGTGGTCTTACTGCGGGAACGGGTTATGCGGTGTCCAAGGCGGCACTTGTCGGCCTGACCTATTCCACGGCGCGCGAACTGGCCTCTGCTGGAATTACCTCCAATGCCATTGCGCCGGCCTACGTCGTTTCACCCATGATCATGGAACAATTGTCGGAAGAAGATCGCAATCGTCAGCTGGCGCAGATCCCGGTTGGGCGCCTGTGCGAACCTGAAGAGGTTGCCCATGCCGTGCGGTTCCTCGCATCCCCTCTGTCCGGTTTCATGACCGGCGTGGTGATCGACATGAACGGCGGTTTGCAGTTCGGCTGAGCAGGCGTGCCGGCTGATATCGCGTGCCTGCACTCGCACCATTCAGGACATAATCTTGTTATTGTAGATTGGAAATACAGTGCCGGGAAACCGTCTCTCACAAACAGCGCTAGCCGCCCTGCCAGCCGATATTGCGGTTCCTGGCTATGACCGGTCGAAAGTAACACCGGGTATTGTTCATCTCGGGGTTGGCGCTTTCCACCGCGCACATCAGGCGGTCTTTGTTGATGATTGCCTCGGACGTGGTGAGACGGATTGGGGCATTGTCGCCGCTTCCATGCGCAGTGCCGATACGCGTGATGCGCTCGCACCGCAGGACAATCTGTATACCTATTGCGAACGCAACGGACAGACCGTGACCTACCGGGTGATCGGCTCAATTCTCGAAATTCTGGTATCACCGGAAGATCCGTCAAAGCTGATCGACCGGCTTAGCGATCCTCGTGTGCGTATCGTAACCCTGACCGTGACGGAAAAAGGCTATCTCGCCAATTTGTCCGAGCGGACTTTGCTGCGCAGCCATCCGGATGTGCGAAACGATCTAGACGCTACCAAGGCGCCGCGCTCGATCTATGGTGTGCTGATCGCCGCCTTCAGACGTCGCCGTGCTGAAGGAGCTGTGCCGCTGACGCTTGTCTCCTGTGACAACCTGCCATCCAATGGCAAGGTGCTGAATGCGCTGTTAGTGGAATTCGCGGGCCTGACCGATTCAGATCTCGCAGCTTACATAGTGCAGAATGTATCCTGCCCCTGCGTGATGGTAGACCGCATCGTGCCAGCGACCACAGATCAGGATCGTGCTGCAGTAAACCAGGCGCTTGGTGTAGATGACGCCTGGCCGGTTGTTGCAGAGCCCTATTTCCGATGGGTCATTGAGGATCATTTTCCGCATGGTCGCCCGGAACTTGAAGCCTCAGGCGTCGAATTTGTCGACGATGTCGAACCCTATGAGCACATGAAGCTTCGGATGCTCAACGGGGCTCATACAGCGATTGCCGCCATTGGCCAGATCACCGGACTCGAGACGGTTGCCGATGTCTACGCAGATCCGCGTGTGCGCCGGTTCATCGATCGGTACTGGAGCGAAATAGACCCGACACTGCCATCGCATCTCAATGGTGCGACGTATGTCGGTGGTCTGCGTCAGCGTTTTGCCAATCCTTCGCTGCGGCACAAGGCGGTGCAGATTGCGTCCGATGCCTCGCAGAAGGTGCCGCAACGCATATTGTCGCCACTTGCTGAACTAATGGATCAGGGCAGACCGCATGGTGCGGTGCTGATGGCCGCTGCCTTGTGGATCTGCTCTTGCGCCGCACGTAATGAACAGGATGCGCCGATCATCATCAATGATCCGGCCTTCAACGAATGGCCAGCCGTCGACCAACGCGCATTGTCTGCCGAACAGGTGGTCGAGCGGTTCTTGGGTTTCGATCGAGTTTTCACACCTGAATGGCGCAACAAGCCCGGTTTTGCCGAAACATTGGCTTCCGCCTGCAACGCCATCAACACACAAGGCGCTCTTTGCGCCATTGACGACATTATCTAAGGGAGGAATACATGCAGGAAACTTGGCGCTGGTACGGCCCGAACGATCCGATCACGCTCGAACATGTCCGCCAAACCGGTGCTACCGGCGTAGTGACGGCACTTCATGAAATTCCCGATGGTACATCCTGGCCGCTTGAAGAAATCATCAAACGCAAGGAGATGATCCAAGCGGCCGGTCTTGAGTGGAGCGTTTGCGAATCTATTCCGATGGAACAATGCGTAAAACGCGGTGACGCGGATGCACCCAAGGCGATCGCTCGCTGGAAAGAAACCCTAGCCAATCTCGGTCGTGCCGGTATCCCCACCGTTTGCTACAACTTCATGCCTGTGGTTGACTGGACACGTACTGACCTTCGCTGGCGCACCGAACGTGGTACTGGACTGGCCCTGCGTTTCGAGATGACTGATTTCGTTGCCTATGACGTATTCATCCTGAAGCGTCCCAATGCAGCTGACAGCTATGATGCTGACGTCGTCGCACGTGCCGAACAGCGGGCAAAGGTTATGAGTGACGATGAAAAACTACTGCTGGAGCGCAATATCATCGCGGGCCTGCCGGGCGGTGCACTTGCGCAGACACGGCAATCCATCAATACACTCTTGGAATCCTTCGGCGGTATCGATGCCGCGACAATGCAGAGCAACTTGCTGGCCTTTCTGAGAGAAGTGGTGCCGGTTGCAGAGGAGCATGGCGTTTACCTCGGCATTCACCCGGATGACCCGCCATTCTCGCTTTTCGGTTTGCCGCGCGTTGTCTCGACGCCGCAAGATGTTCGAAGCATCTTGTCTTCGGTCGACAGCCCTTACAACGGCATTACACTGTGCACCGGGTCTTACGGCTCACGTCCTGATAATGACCTGGTTGCGATGGCGACGGAATTTGCACCGCGTACCAACTTTGCGCATCTGCGCAATGTTACCGTCGAGGCGGATGGTTCGTTCTTTGAAGACGACCATCTGGATGGTGGTACCGACATGGTCGGTGTTGTCGAGGCGTTGTTGCGTGAGGAACGCCGTCGCGCGGCAGCCGGTGATACCCGCCGTGCAATTCCACTCCGCCCAGACCACGGACATCTGCTCGGTGACGATATCGATAAGAAGACCAACCCCGGTTACTCCTATATCGGCCGCGTCAAAGGCCTGGGTGAGCTTCGTGGCGCGATCCGCGCAATCGAGCGCCAACTCGACAAAGAGGGGACGGCAGCATGATCGGGCGGCCACTTGGAACCACAGGTCTTGAACTCAGTACATTTTCGTTTGGAGCCGCCGGTATCGGCAACCTCTACCGCGAAGTATCGCGCGAAGATGCCATGGCCACGCTGGAAACGGCGTGGGAGGCCGGTATTCGTTATTTCGATACGGCTCCGCATTACGGACACGGCCTTTCGGAGCGTCGGCTAGGCGACTTTTTACGCGACAAACCCAAGGGGTCCTATGTCCTGTCGAGCAAGGTTGGCCGGTTGCTGAAACCGGTCGCGGAGGAGGACATTCCCGATCACGGGTTTGTCCGTCCTTTGCCGTTCGCGCAGGTACATGACTATACCTATGACGGTATCAGGCGGTCCTATCAGGACAGCCTTGCCCGTCTCGGGCTGAATGGCATTGATATTCTTTACATCCACGATCTCGAAGCGACCACGCTTGGTGCGGATTATGATCGCCATTTTGCAGATTTTGTCGAAAGTGGTGCACGTGCGCTTGAGGAACTCAAGGCAAGCGGCGCAATCAAGGCCATTGGCCTTGGCGTGAACGAGGTGCCAGCCTGCCTCAACCTTCTTGCGCGGGTGCCGCTGGATGTCATCCTGCTTGCCGGTCGTTACACGCTGCTTGACCGTTCGGCAGAAGCCGAGTTGCTGGCGCGTTGCGAGGAAACCGGGACGCGTCTTGTGATCGGTGGCGTTTTCAACTCCGGCATTCTTGCAACCGGTGCCCGGCCGGGCGCTACCTTTAATTACGTCGAGGCATCGGCCGATGTGATGGAAAAAGTGCAGGCTATGGAAGTCGTTGCACAGTCGGCCGGGACGACACTTGCTGCCGCCGCCTTGCATTTTCCGCTGCGAAATCCGCTGGTGGTGAGCGTACTGATCGGCACGGCAAAACCTTCCAGCCTTCTGCGTAATGTTGAACTTTTCGACCAGACCATAGCAGAGACGGCTTGGGCGCAATTTGAAGAGCATGCGATCGGTACGGAGGGGTAAATGGCAACAGACCTGATCGATACACATCAGCATCTTATCCTGCGTGGCGATCTCGGTTACGCATGGACCGAAGAGGTCCCGGCCATTGCGTCCGGCACTTTTGATCAGAATGTCTACGCCGAGCAAGCTGCAGGCAGCAACATCACCGCCACCATCTTCATGGAAAGTGGCGTGGATGACGTTGATTACCAGAACGAGGCGCGGCTGGTGTCAAGACTGGTCGGATCGGGTTATCCCAAAATGCTGGGTGTGATCGCCAGTTGCCGTCCTGAAACCGATGACGGTTTTGATGCCTGGTTGGAAGAATGCGGTGACCTCAACGTGGTGGGGTTCCGTCGTATTCTTCAGGTCATGCCGGATGATCTCAGCCGCAGCGAAACCTATCGGCGCAATGTTCGCAAGATTGGCAAGGCCGGGTATCCCATCGATCTCTGCTTCGATGGGCGGCAGCTATCGATCGCCTACGATCTGGTTCGTGCTGATCCCGATACCGTGTTCATCCTCGACCATTGCGGCAGGCCGGATATTGCTGGCGGTGACTTCGCAGCTTGGCGCCACGAGATGATCAAGCTTTCCGAATTGCCGAACTTCTGGGTGAAGCTTTCCGGTTTGCCGACATATTGCAATCCGTCCGGTTCGAAGATCGATGGTGTCAAACCTTACAGCGACACTGTCCTCGAACTGTTTGGCCCGAGCCATATGGTGTGGGGTGGTGATTGGCCGGTCATTGATGTCGGTGGCGGTTTGGCCAACTGGGTAGATATCACAACGGAACTGTTGTCGGGCCTGTCGGCCGACGAGCGGAAATTGATCTGCACGCTCAATGCAAGACAAGTTTACCTGGGCAAGCGCTGATAAATAATGACATCTGATGCCGCGTCCCAGAGGCTTTGGACTGTCGCAACATGGGGTGCGCGAGCAACGGCTTGCGCGCCCCATTGCCTATAGCTTCAACAGAAACCGTTGAGCTTGAGGATTTTGTGCGCGTCGATGGCTGCACGCAGATCGTCTTCCGAGTTGCGGTTACCCTGATTGGCATCGGGATGATGCATTTTCAGTTTTTGTTTGTAGCGGACCCTGATTTCTTCAGGTGTTGCATCCTCTGACAGTCCAAGCGTTTCGAAAGCCTTTGCTTCCAGCACCTTCAACTTGCGCTGCTTAAGTTGAGCTTTTTCACGCTGGCGCTGTTCCGCATCCTTGCGGGCATTGATGGTTTTGGCGGAACCGGACCGCGCGGACGACGGCAGCGGAGCTTCCGACGGTTTGTTGACGGGTGTGCCATAGGTGCGGCGACGGCCTGTCGCTGCTTCCTTCTGGTACCGCGCGACAACGGGGTCGGATAACTCAACTGCGAAGTTATATCCGCTGTTGTATTCCTTGGTGTGCTTCGGACAGAACAACAGGTACAGCCCTTCGCCGTCCCTGCCAACGGGGGCACGGTGCGCGCCTTCGTTTTCGCAGCCGTCCCATTGGCACTTCGGGCCAAGCGGCTTGCTTGATGCAGCCTTGGTTTTTTTGGTTGACCTTAAGCCGACGAAAATTTTTGAATCAGATGTCATGGGCGCCTTATAAGTTGACTGGGATCAACTGATCAAGAAAACAGCGCGTGACATCCATCTATTTTGTTAAAATCATGTGAACCGTTGCAAATTGTCCCATGCAGCATGTGCCGATCTGGAATATCCGCTCATGGGAACAGCAACTAATGTAAAAAGCCCGGCGCGGTGGCCGGGCTTCGAACTGGAATTTAGTGGTGATGCTCAGGCATGTCCTTGAGCTGATCTTTTGTCCATGCCGTCACCGCGTGGATGTCACCGTCCTCGTCGCGCATGAAATCTAGATCGCTGAGCGGAACCGCGACAGGTTTTGCACCGATGCCGAGGAAGCCGCCGACGTCGATGATGGCCTTACCGCCTGCGCCTACGCCGTGAATGTGGTCGACCTTGCCAACCTTGTGATCGTCAGCACCGTAAACTGTCGCGCCTTCCAGAACTGCTGGCGTGAGTTCAGTGGTCGTGAGACGAACGTGATTAGTGTGATCCATGGTCGTTTTCTCCTCTTGTTTGGAGTTAGACAAACGTCCATGCGTGCCATCAGTTCCAAAAGTTTTCGCGCTCGCCGCAGACACCGAAGGTTATGATAACAGTCATAATGTCTGTTGCACCGTCACCGTTTGATGGAAAAATTAACCGGAACTGTGATCAACGGATTAACATCAGCGGGTGGTTTTGGAAGAGGTGAGGCGCGATCCAGCAGGTTCAGCACTTCGTCATCCAATTCGACAATGCCTGACGAACTGAGCAGTTCAGTTTCTGTCACAGTACCATCGGGCAAAACAAGAAAACGTACGCGAACTGTGCCCTCCAGCCGACGCGATTGCGCCGTCTGCGGGTATCGCTTGCGCCGTTCCAGATGGGCTGCAAGTTGGCCCAGCCAACGCTGCTCGGCCCGAACGTTGCGGGTCTCGCTGCCAAGCGACGCATATTGCCCTGACATTTGCGCGGTTCTTACCTCGGTTGTCTTGTCGCTCAGCGCGATATCCGGCACAGGCTCGTGCTCGATACCTTTTGGTACTGCTTTTCTGGACTTTTCGCTCGCCTTATCATTTTTGGGTTGAGGCGGGGTTTTCGGCCTTTGGACCGGCATTGGCACCAGATCCGGCAGCTCGACCTCCGACTGTAGTGTTGCGACCTCCAACGGTTCGGAAGGGGCCGCTTCTTCGATGGGCTCTGCAACTGGTTCTTCGACGACGATAGTATCCGGTTCGCCCTTCTCTATCTGGGTAGGTGCTTCGGCCTGTGGCGTGGTTTCAGGAATTATCTCAACCGCAATGGCTGTTGTTTCCGGCTCCGCGACGGGCATGTCGACGGAATATCCGAGTGTGAGCAGCGCGCCGCTGGCGCCTGCATGAACGATGGCAGACACGACAAGTGCCGATATTGGCGGCAAAGGCGACAGCCAGACACCGAGCCGCCAGGAAAGTCTGCGCGGGCTGGTCCCGCTGTCCGGGGGATTGGTTGCTGATGCGGGTCGTTGCATATTGATTGAGTCAGATTGGCGTGTGCGGCTGGCACGACCGCAGGGCGATAAATTGGGTCACTTAAACATGACTATTATTATCATGTTTATACTGTGCGGTACAGCCGGATTTTTTTGGTAATTGCTCCCTGATGATCGATGCTGAAACGGCGTGTCGCTGTGTCGCTGTGTTGCTTGAGCCTTCGATGTAAGCCACGGGTTCGACCATGTCCTGGCTCTGCGACATCGATCCGGCAATTTGCGATGCCGACGAATCTCCGATTTACGAATATACCGATCACACCGGCTCCTCGGGCGTTATCAACGGACGCAATGCCTCTAACTCGCTCAATTACCATAGTGTCAAAGTTGGTCTGACATACAGGTTCTGACGGTCTAAACAGCTTGCGGAGCCGCAGAAAGTCCGTCCTTCAGAGGGGCAGTTTCAGGCAAATCCTACCGATAAAAAACGTGCGACAGAGACGACAGCGTGTCGTCTCTGTCCTTGTACATTCGGCTGTCATCATCAACGCTCACGGCAAAACTGCTGTCAAAAAAGTATCGGTTTAATTTTCGCCATGATGTAGATGCCTTGAATTTCAGGGGTTATGGTCTTGTTAATGATGAAATTTGCAAATTGGAGGTTTGCAGATTTTGCCGCAGACATTGTGCGCTCGGTGGGAGGAAACGCTGTGCAACCCGATCTGGAACTGGTCCATATCCGCAAAGGCGAAAGCTTCGCTGCGTGGAGACACGGCTATCCGTTTCGCACGGTTCGCTGGCACTATCACCCTGAATATGAAATTCATCTTGTTGTTGCGACCTCCGGTCGTTTTTACATCGGTGACCACATCGGTCGCTTTGAACCCGGCCAATTGATCATGACCGGCCCCAATCTGCCTCAAAACTGGATTTCCGATATCGAGCCTGACGAAATCGTGCCTGCCCGCTCGCTGGTTCTTCAGTTCCCGCAGAAATTTGTCGACGACAGTGTTGCCGGCATGGCGGAGATGGAAGCCATTGCACCGCTTCTAGAGCGCAGCCATCGCGGCCTGCTGTTCGACAACGTCACGAGTGACAAGGTGCGCCCTTTGATCGAGAAATTGATCGAGACACGCGGCATCATGCGGTTGGCACTGTTTTGGGAAATCCTTGATGTCCTGGCAAATGCGCCCGAACCGGAAGTGCTGGCCAGTCTGAGCTATGAACTGGACCTGTCGAATATCAATGAAAGCGGCATTAACAGGGCCATCGCGCACCTGCGTGAACATCTGACCGACGATATTGATGAGCGCGATCTCGCTGACATGGTTGGGCACACCGCCAGTTCCTTTTCACGGGCTTTCAAACGCCATACCGGAACAACGCTAGTTCGTTACAAGAACCAGCTGCGTGTCGATTTGGCCTGTCTGACACTGTTGACGCGTCCCGAAGTCAAGATTGCCCAAATCTGCTACGAGATCGGCTTTTCCAATATTTCGAATTTCAACCGGCATTTCCAGAACCTGAAGGGAATGTCGCCTTCGCAATTCCGCGC
Organism: Agrobacterium sp. AGB01; assembly: GCF_014851585.1. Lineage (GTDB taxonomy): Bacteria > Pseudomonadota > Alphaproteobacteria > Rhizobiales > Rhizobiaceae > Agrobacterium. Next base: position 497,777 of record NZ_JACVAB010000004.1, on the reverse strand, counting down.
GACCTTTAAAGCCAACGGAGCATTTAAAGCCGCCGGATAAGCGCCACGATCCATATCCCGTACCGGGACAATAGAATTCGGAAAGCATGGTGCTTTCCGGAAACGGCCGGGCTTTGCCTGCCGTTCAAAGGGAGGAAAAACTGACATGAAAAGAGCTTTGACAGCATTGTCGATCGCCACCGTCGCGCTGACCGCGGTGCCTGCCTTGGCGCAGGACGCCAAGTTGAAGATCGGCATGACATTTCAGGAAATGAACAACCCTTATTTCGTCTCGATGAAGGAAGCGCTGGACGAGGCAGCGAAATCCCTCGGTGCGCAGGTTATAGTGACAGATGCCGCCCATGACGTTGCCAAGCAGATTTCCGACGTTGAAGACATGTTGCAGCAGAAGATCGACATTCTGCTTCTCAACCCGACAGACTCGGCCGGCGTGGAGGCCGCCGTCAATGCAGCCAAGGCACAGAATGTGATTGTTGTTGCCGTTGATGCCAATGCCAACGGCCCGGTTGATACATTCGTTGGTTCCAAGAACAAGGATGCCGGTTACCAGTCTTGCCAGGCTCTCGGCAAGGCGCTGAACGGCGAAGGCGAAGTCGCAATTCTCGACGGTATCCCGGTTATTCCGATCCTGCAGCGCGTGGAAGGTTGCAAGGAAGCGCTTGCCGAATTCAAGGACATCAAGCTGGTCGATACGCAGAACGGTCGTCAGGATCGCTCGATTGCACTCGGCGTTGTCGAAAACATGTTGCAGGCACGTCCAAACCTCAAGGGTATCTTCTCGGTCAACGACGGTGGTGCCATGGGCGCACTTGCCGCCATCCAGGGCTCGGGCCGCGACGTCAAGCTGACCTCGGTTGATGGTGCACCGGAAGCCGTCAAGGCGATCGCCGAAGGTACGCCATTCATCCAGACCACCGCACAGTTTCCGCGTGACCAGATCCGCGTAGGCCTTGCCATGGCGCTGGCACAGAAGTGGGGTGCGCGCGTCGTGCCGAAGGAAGTGCCAATCGACGTCCGTCCAGTCACCAAAGAAAACGCTGCCGACTTCAGTTGGTAAGCGCCTCCCGAGCGCCCTCGCCGGAAACGGCGGGGGCGACTTTTCCAATCAAACACGGGAGGAACAGATGCTACAGTTGAACGGCATCAAAAAAAGCTTTGGCAGGATCGAGGTTCTGCATGGGGTGGATCTCACCGTGCAGGCGGGTGAAGTTCACGCGCTACTGGGTGAAAACGGTGCTGGCAAATCGACACTGATGAAAATCCTGTGCGGGATTGTGAAACCCAGTGAAGGCGAAATCCGCATCAACGGCGAGGTTCGCCACTTCAGTGACTATAATGAAGCGATCGATGCCGGTATCGGTGTGGTGTTTCAGGAGTTTTCGCTCGTTCCTTATTTGAATGCGGTCGAAAACATGTTTCTGGCGCGCGAACTCAGCAACGGGCTCGGTTTCATGAAACGATCGGCGATGCGCAAGCGCGCCGCCGAAATCATGAAACAACTCGGTATCTCCATTCCATTGAATGTGCCAATCCGCAATTTGTCGGTTGCCGAACAGCAGTTTGTAGAGATTGCCAAGGCACTGGCACTCGACGCCCGTATTCTTGTGCTCGACGAACCAACAGCGACGTTGACGCCGGCCGAAGTCGAACATCTGTTTCACGTCATGCGCAGCCTTCGGAAACAGGGTGTCGCGATCATCTTCATTTCGCACCATCTCGAAGAGATTTTTGAGATTTGCGACCGCATCACTGTGTTGCGGGACGGTGAATTTGTGGCCTCCTGTGCTGTCAGCGACGTCAATCAGGCACGGCTGGTCGAAATGATGGTTGGTCGCCGGATCGAAAACAGCTTCCCGCCAAAACCTGTCAGTCCTGCCGATGCCAAGACTGTTCTTGAGGTGGAAGAGGTCAAGCTCACCAGAAGCGGACCGGTTTCCAGTTTTCACCTCAAAGCAGGAGAAATCCTCGGTTTTGCCGGTCTGGTAGGTTCGGGTCGTACCGAAACAGTTCTGGCGATGCTTGGTGCCTATCGGGCCGCGCGCTGCAAACTGTTGATCAATGGTGTCGAGATACGGTTTGCCGATCCGTCCCAGGCACTGGAGGCGGGTATCGGTCTGCTTCCTGAAAGTCGCAAGGAGCAGGGGCTGATCACCAGTTTCCCGATCATGCACAATGTCTCGCTGAACAATTACGGCAAATACCTGATCGGCCACTTCTTCATCAACCGCTCGCGTGAGCTCGCTGATACCCGCACTGCCATGCAGCGGGTGCGAGTGAAGGCGTCAAGCCCGCATGCGCGCGTCGATACGCTGTCTGGTGGCAACCAGCAGAAAGTGGTGATTGCCCGCTGGATCAACCACAACATGAAGGTGTTGATTTTTGACGAGCCGACCCGCGGCATTGATGTTGGCGCCAAAACCGAAATTTACCAGCTCATGCGCGAATTCACCGCCCGTGGCTATTCCATCATCATGATTTCGTCGGAACTGCCTGAAGTGATCGGCATGTCCGACCGGGTCTGTGTTTTCCGCTCAGGCGGGATTGTCGCAACGCTTGAAGGCGATGCGATCACCTCTGAGCAGATCATGACCCATGCAACAACCGGGAGGACACAACATGTCGCATGACGCGGACGCTCTTACAGGCGCTCAGGCGGAGGCCTCTGCCACGCCGATCTGGAAGACCATCATACAGTCGCCTTTGGCCTTGCCACTGGCTGGCTTGATCGTCGTTTCGATCCTGATGGGTTTCGCCTCAGATAACTTCTTTTCCGTTTCCAACATTCTCAATGTCTTGAGACAGGTATCGATCGTCGCCATTCTGGCGGTTGGCATGACATTCGTCATCTTAACCGGCGGTATCGACCTGTCGGTCGGAGCACTGATGGCGCTTGCCGGCACCATGGCGGCGGGGCTGATGGTACATTTCGGCATGCCAGGCTGGGCCGGACTGCTGTCCGGCGTCGCTATTGCCATCGGGCTTGGCCTTTTCAACGGAATTCTGGTGGCATGGGGCCGCATGCCGGCCATCATCGTCACTCTCGCCACCATGGGTATCGCCCGTGGAGCTGGGCTTATCTATTCCGGCGGCTACCCGATCTCGGGCCTGCCATCGTGGATTTCCTGGTTCGGCGTCGGTCGTGTTGGTATTATTCCGGTTCCTGTCATCGCCATGGTCATCATCTACGCATTGGCGTGGCTGCTGCTGGAGCGGACTGCATTTGGTCGCCATGTCTATGCCATTGGTGGCAATGAAACGGCAGCACGACTGTCGGGCGTCAAGATTGGTCGCATCAAAATTGCGGTTTACTCGATTTCCGGCCTCACGGCGGGACTTGCAGCCATCATTCTGACCGGGCGCCTGATGTCGGGCCAGCCCAATGCCGGCGTTGGTTTCGAGCTCGATGCCATTGCGGCCGTGGTGCTCGGCGGCACTGCAATTGCCGGTGGCCGGGGTTTCATCCTCGGTACGCTGATTGGTGCTGTCCTGCTCGGCATCCTCAACAACGGCCTCAATCTGATGGGTATCAACCCCTATCTGCAGGACATCATCCGTGGCTTCATCATCCTGCTCGCTATCTACATCGCCCGCGAATGGCGCTGACGAAATCTCAACAGCTTTTCATAACGTTAGGAGAATAATATGGCTCAATCACTGGAAGGCAAAATCGCGGTTATAACAGGCGCCGCTTCCGGCATCGGTCTGGCAACGACCGAGAAGCTTCTGGCCAATGGCTGCACGGTCGTCATGGTCGACTGGAACGAAAAAGCGCTCAACGACCTGGTCGCCAAGCTTGGTAAAAATGCCATTCCTCAGGTCACCAACTTGCTGGATGCCGACAGTTGCGCTGCGATGGTTCCCGAAATTCTCGAGAAGGTCGATCATATCGACATTCTCTATTGCAATGCCGGAACCTACATCGGTGGCGACCTGACAGAGACCTCAGCCGACGAAATCGACCGCATGCTCAACCTCAATGTCAATGCCGTGATGAAGAATGTGCATGCAGTTGTACCGCATATGAGTGCGCGCAAAACCGGTGACATCATTGTCACCAGCTCGATTGCCGGCCATTTCCCGACCTATTGGGAACCGGTCTATGCCGGTTCGAAATGGGCTGTGACCTGCTTCGTTCAGACCATGCGCCGCCAGCTCATTCCGCATGGCATTCGTGTGGCCCAGGTTTCCCCCGGGCCCGTTCTCTCGGCCCTGCTTGCTGACTGGCCGGAAGAAAACCTGCGCAAGGCCAAGGAATCCGGCAGCATCATTGAAGCGAGCGAAGTTGCAGATGCTGTGGAATACATGCTTACCCGCAACCGCAACGTCACGATCCGCGATATGTTGGTCTTGCCGACCAACTTTGACCGGGTTTGAGTCTGGTCGGACTAGTTTGCCGAGCCGTGCTTTGAACAGCACGGCCAGCTGTTTCACTCCGGCGAGGGATAGGATCGTATGAGCAGTTACTTTATCGGTGTCGATGTTGGCACAGGTTCGGCACGCGCTGGCGTGTTTGATGCGGTTGGCACGCTTTTAGCCTCCGCCAAACATGACATCCTTATCTTTCGCAATGATGAGGGGCATGTCGAGCAGTCTACCGCCCAGATTTGGGATGCGGTGTGTACGGCTGTTCGTGATGCCGTCACATCGGCGGCGATCGATCCCTCGGCCGTGGCCGGGATCGGATTTGATGCTACCTGCTCACTGGTGGTGCAGGGCGCATCCAACGGAGTGGGCGATCCTGCGCATCCTGAACGCGATATCATCGTGTGGATGGATCATCGCGCGCTTGAACAGGCACGGCGGATCAATGCCACAGGACATATGGTTCTGTCTTATGTCGGCGGTGTTATCTCTCCGGAAATGCAGACGCCGAAACTGCTTTGGCTGAAGGAACATCTGCCTGAGGTGTATTCCAGTGCCAAGCACTTCTTTGACCTGACGGATTTTCTGACCTGGAAATCGACCGGCGCATTGGAGCGATCTTCCTGCACCGTGACCTGCAAATGGACCTATCTGGCGCATGAGGACAGGTGGGACGAGACCTATTTCCGTACGATAGGGCTGGATGACCTTCCTGATGACGGTTTTCGCCGGATTGGTCAAAGTGTCGTGCACCCGGGAACGCCATTGGGCAACGGCCTGAACCAGGAAGCGGCTGATGCGATGGGACTGCGCGCTGGCATTGCTGTCGGGGCAGGATTAATTGACGCCCATGCCGGTGGCGTTGGGACTGTGGCGGCAAAAGGTGGCTTGCAGGATGCATCATCCTGCCTTGGCTACGTGTTTGGCACATCGTCCTGCACCATGACAACGACTGCCGAGCCGACATTTGTGCCGGGTGTCTGGGGCCCGTATTTTTCCGCCATGGTGCCCGGCATGTGGCTGAATGAAGGTGGTCAGTCGGCCGCCGGTGCGGCCATCGATCAGTTATTGAACCTGCATCCCTACGCGGGCAAGGCGTCGCAGGAGGCAAAACAGGATGGTACCAGCTTGGCGCCATGGCTTGCGGCGCGGGTGCTGGCTGGCGTCGACAGACCGTCAGATGCGGTAAATCTTGCCGGACAGTTGCAGGTAGTCCCAGAATTCCTCGGCAATCGCGCACCTTTTGCCGATCCATATGCACGCGCCGTTGTGATGGGGCTTGGCATGGAAAGCGGTGCGGACAATCTTGCCGCACTTTACGTCGCCGGGCTTTGCGGGCTTGGTTATGGACTGCGCCAGATCATCGAAACGCAGGCCGGAAACGGCGTCTCCGTTTCCACGATCTCTGTTTCCGGCGGGGCGGGAACACATCCGCTAACCCGGCAGATTCTCGCTGACGCAACGGGAATTCCCATTGAGGTCACGGCCTGCTCTGAGCCGGTTTTGCTGGGCGCAGCCATGCTGGCGGCCGTTGCCGCCAAACTCTACCCCGATTTGCAGGCCGCAATGCCCGCCATGTCCACTGTGGCTGGGCGTAGCGAGCCGGTGCGTGATGCGGCGCGGGCGCTGCACGAGGCACGTTACCAAGCATTTCTGAGAATACAGACACTCGCCCGTGAGGTGCGAAAAGACATTGAGCCATTGTTGCCCGCAGCCTCGGGCTAAGTGGCAGGCACATATATCAGGGAGGAACCAGCATGCAGTTTTCAGGGACATCGGTCATCATCACTGGCGCGGGCAAAGGCATCGGTCGGGCTTGCGCCCGTATCATGGCTGAACGCGGTGCCGAAGTCATCGCCGTTAGCCGGACAACGTCGGATCTCGACAGCCTGCGTGACGAGATTGGTGGTCGTTCGATTACGGTTGATCTGGCTGACCCGGCTGCAACGCGCAAGGCTATGGCGGAGGCCGGCACTGCTGACTTCCTGATCAACAGTGCCGGTATCAATGTTCTCGAAACAAGCTTTGACATGACCGAAGCGGGCTATGAGGCGGTGATGGGCATCAATTTGAGGGCGGCCCTGATCACCAGTCAGGAGTTTGGCCGTGCCCGCCGTGCCGTTGGCGGTGGCGGTGCGATCGTCAACATAACCTCGATTGCCGGACATCGCGGTTTTAACGAACACTTGTGTTACGCGGCCTCCAAGGCCGGTCTTGAAGGTGCAACACGGGTGCTGGCCAAGGAGTTTGGCCCTTATGGCATAAGGGTCAATTCCGTTGCGCCAACCATCACTCTGACAGAACTTGCAATGGCTGCCTGGAGCGATCCGGAAAAGTCTGCACCTATGATGGTGCGTCATCCGATCGGCCGTTTTGCCGAGGCCGATGACGTTGCCCGCACCATCGCCACGCTACTTTCGCCCGATACGGCCATGGTCAATGGTGCCGTTATCAATGTCGATGGCGGTTTTCTCGCCGCTTGAATTGTCTGTCAGAGAAAAAGAGGCACGGCAGTAACTGGATTTTCCCAGCCACTGCCGTGATTTAAACGTTTCAGCGCGTGATAAAGTCCGTCGAGACTGCGATGGCACGCCATTCCTTGAGAATTGCCGCATCTTTTTGATGTTTTTCCTCGATCGCTGCAACGGTATCACTACCGAGTGGCAGGCGTACTGGTGGACGAGGCTCGTCTACAAAGGCAATCAGCACCCGTGCCAGCTTGTTTGGGTCGCCAGGTTGATTGTGGCTGAGGTTGGCTGCTAGCGCTCTGACTTTTCCTGCTGTTGCCTCATAATCTGCGATAATATCACCACTTGATGTCAGCGAGGACGCATCAAGGAAGTCTGTGCGGAAATAGCCTGGCTCCACAACAGTGACGTGGATGCCCAGGGGAGCAAGTTCGTCATGCAATGCTTCACTCAAACCCTCGACTGCAAATTTGCTCGATGAGTAAACACCAAACCCTGCCGCGCCACGGTATCCGCCAATCGACGATATATTGAGGATACGCCCGGAACGAACCTGGCGCATATGGGGCAATACTGCGCGCGTTACATTCAGCAGACCAAATACATTGGTTCTGTAAACAGCTTCGGTTTCTGCAGGTGTTGCTTCTTCCACCGCGCCCATCAGGCCAAAACCTGCATTGTTGAGAAGTACATCAATGCGGCCGAACCGTTCAATTGCAGTTTTGGCGGCGGCAGTTGCCTGCTCCTGGCTTGTTACGTCCAGTGTAACGGGCAGCAGATTGGGATGTTCTCCAAAACGTTCAGTGATCGCTTTGGAGTTACGGGCTGTCGCAACGACTGCGTCTCCCTTTGCCAGAGCCTGTGCAGTGATAAGAGCGCCAAAGCCGCGGGATGCGCCTGTAATGAACCAGATTTTCATGGTGATATTCCTTTTTTGATTGTGGGGATGTTGTTGCTTGCAGTTCCGTTGGCTGGATCAGGGAAGCACTTCTGCAAGTTCGATCAAATTGCCGTACGGATCGCAGAAAAATGCGAGGCGGCGACTGATCGCCAGCAGGTCAAAAGGTTCGGTGATGATGGTAACGCCGCGGGCACGTAGCGTTTGCACTGTCGTGTCGACACTTCCGACAGTGAGGCAAAAGTGATGGTAACCGGCATATTTCAGGCTATCGCCAAGGTCGGTATAGGGGCGGACATCAACTGGTGAAGGATCGCCTCCGCCCAAAATTTCGAGGTAAAAATGATCGTCGTTTGCGGGGGCGAGATATGCCAGTTTTTCGTCGGCATAATCCCATTCCGCAATAACCCGGAAATCAAGTTTTTCGACGTACCACCGCTTGACTGTTTCAAGGTCAGGAGTGCGGACAGCGACGTGATGGCCGCGCATATCGGCAAAGGGGGAGGCGGTGTTTTTGGCTGGAGGGATGAAGTCAGTCATGATCGGATCTCCTTGACGCGCCGGCAACAGCACCGGTTTACGAGGAGAAATCTGGACCTTTTTTATAAGTTCGATTAGACAGATAATACTCTCATCAATGATGAATGAGGTTCATCAATGCGCGCTACTGAACTATCGGAATTGTCTGCCTTTGATGCTGTTGCAAGACACAAGAGTTTTCGGCGCGCAGCAGAAGAACGCGGGGTTACCGCTTCGGCAATCAGTCATGCGGTCAGCAACCTCGAGGCACGAGTCGGGTTGCGCTTGCTCAATCGAACCACACGCAGTGTTTCGTTGACCGATGCCGGCGCCATGTTGATTGCACAAGTGTCGCCTGCCTTTGGTGATATCGGATCTGCACTTGATGCGTTGAACCAATTTCGCGATACGCCTTTCGGGAAGGTCCGCATCAATGCACCAAGTTCAGTCGCGCCATTTGTTTTTCGCTCTGTCCTTGGACCGTTGATCGCACAGAATCCCAACCTTGAACTGGAGGTGGTGGCGACCGATCAATTGGTTGATATCGTGGAAGAAGGTTTTGATGCGGGTATTCGCCTTGGCGAGAGTCTTCGTGATGGTATGACCGCAGTAAAGATTAAGCCGCGCCTGCGTTTTGCCGTCGTCGGGTCTCCCGATTATTTTGCGCGGCATGCGCTGCCCCACTCCCCGGATGACTTGAGCGATCACTTTTGCATCCGCAATATCTACCCCAATGGCACGCCTTATGCCTGGGAGTTTCGCCAGGCGGGTAAGACAATTGAGTTTCAACCGACCGGATCGCTCTCGCTTGACGACCACGAGCTTATGGTTGAGGCGGCTTTGTCTGGGACAGGTCTTGCCTATGTCTGGGAGGAACGAGCGCGCCCCTACATTGCCGATGGGAGGCTTGTGGAATGCCTTGCCTCATGGAGCGCGCCCGAGGACTGGTTATATCTGTACTATCCATCCCGCAGGCATATGGCTGCGGGATTGCGCGTGGTTATCGAGGCATTGCGTGTCTAATTCCCGCCACCGCCTCTACGGCGTCATGCTTGGCTGCAAGGTTTGAGAGGGTGTGAGGGGGAAAATCAATTTGATCGAGGTGCCCTGTCCAAGGGTTGAGTGGATATGGGCCTCTCCGCCACTTTGGCGAACGAACCCATAAACCATTGCCAAGCCAAGGCCCGCTCCACCATGTTCTTCACGGGTTGTGAAATAGGGTTCAAAAGCCTTGTCGACGGCTTCGGGTGCCATTCCGATACCTTCATCGGTCACATCAATGATCAGTACATCTTTTTCCGATGATGCGCCGATGGAGATCAGGCCACCCTTTGGCATTGCGGCGGCGGCATTCAGGCAAAGGTTGAGGATCGACTGCTCAAGAAGGGCGGGGTCAAGCGGAATGGTTGGCAATTCCTCGTTGAGATGAAGTGTGATATGGCATTTCGATCCAACCGCAATCTCCAGAATATCCGCCATGCCACGCAGCAGGCTGGTGACATCGATGTGCTGCGCGTGGATCGGTTGCTGGCTGCCGACCGTCAACATGCTCGAGGCAAGTGAGCGCCCGCGGTCGGCGGCTTTGCGAATACGGGTGATATGGCGTTTCTGACGGTCATTGAAACCGGCCTCGCGTTCCAGCAGGCCGAGGCTGCCCGTTATGATGCCGATCATGTTTCCGACCTCGTGACTGACCTGATGGGTCATACGCATGATGCCATCCAGTCGCTGGGCCTTTACGGCTTCTGCTTCCTGGCGGTCCAGAGCGGTGACATCACGCGCCAGCATCACGATGCCGCCGTCCGGCTGGCGTGAGAGTGAGATTTCAATGACCTGCCCGTCAACGCGATGCCGGATAAAGATGCGGTCTATCAACGCGCCGCGGTCACTATCTGATGGCAACAAGGACGGATCGATTTCCGGAATGGGTTCCACAAAACGTCGCAATGGCAATTTGCGAGAGGAACCTGAGCGGCCAACAAGCTCGATAATCCGGCGGTTCATGGTAATCGGCCGGCCGCTCGGGTCAAACAGCGCGATGCCTTCATTCATGTTGCGGAAGGTTGAGCGGATGGTGCGGGCCGCAGCCTCTGCGGTGCGGCGCAGCCGTGAGACACGATCAACGCTGTCATGAAACGCGCGAAATGCGTCGAGCAGCTGAATCAGTTCCGTTTCCGGCCCGCGATAAGATGGCGGGCCAACATCCTTATCACCCTTGGCCAGCGCGTTCATGCCATTCGACAGCGTGACGATGCCGCGTGAGACACGCATGACCGAGCGAATGGAGAAAACCGCCATGACCAGCACCAGGAAGGACGCAAGCGCGACGATGACCAGCAGACGGCTGAGCGCATCGGACGTGGAAAGCAAATCCTCGTTCAGGCCACGGGCAATTGCATCGCTTTGGGTTTCGGTGGCGTGGGAAAGGTCACGCGACACGGTGTGAAGTTTGGCGACCGAGGCGCGTATTGCAAACATTTCAAGGAGATATTGAGTCTGTGCCTTGAAGACGCGCTCATAATGCAGCAGTTCGAAGGCGGCAAGGCGTTGGCCCGGATATCCTTCCTGACGGGCAGTTGTTTCCGAGACATAACGACGGCGCAGTTCGCCGAGCTGGAAAAGGCTGTCAGAGGTTGAGGCGGCTTGCACGATGCCGTTCATGCGTTGGCGCAGATTGGGGTCTAGAATGCCTTTGCCGGTGGCGATTTCGCCAAGTGCGGCGGCAGCATCTGCCTTGTGAACCTGCGCTGCATCAGCATCCTTGACCAGATCGAGCGTCTGTGTGCGAATTTGCTGCAAGAGTTCCGCAATTCGGTCGCTGGCAAACCCCGGAATGCGTCGCTCGTCCTCTTTCGGTGTTATCATGGAGAGCAGGCTGTCGACCTGCTGCACCACCGAGCGGCTTTCGCTGGATACCCGGTAGGGCGAGGCGGCGTTCATCAAGAAGGGTGCGCTTGACACCAGATCCGACACCTGCCGCGAAACCAGCGATACCTTGCCGAGGCTGGAAAATGCCTGCACACCGTAAGCGGCCATCTCATCACGGGCCCTTTGCAAACCATATATGGCGATTGCCGAGAGGCTGAAGACCAGAACGCAGATAAACACAATCGCAAAAGGCAGGCGGAACGCAATCGACGACAGAAATGAACGATTGATCACGGGGACAGCTCGGCTTCGTCGGTATGCAGCACATATCCTTTGCCACGTCTTGTCTTGATATGGCGCGGCAAGTCCGGGTTTCGTTCGATTTTGCGGCGTAAGCGCAGAACCAGCACATCGACATTCCGGTCAATGTAGCGGTCGCTTTCGGAGCCCAGGCGGTCGAGGATTTGTGTGCGACTGACCGGCTGGTTCGGTGTTTCCGCCAGAATTTCAAGCAGCGCAAATTCCGCTGTTGTCAAAGTCTTGCTTCGATCAACAAGGCAAACGGCCTGATGGGCATCATGATCAAAAACCCAGTCCCCGAGATGTAGGGCTGAGCGACTGTGATCGCGTTCGCTGTCTTTTTCGTGTTTCAACGATGGAATGGTCCTGCGCAACACCGCCTTGATGCGCGCAGTCAGTTCGATTGGCTCGAAGGGTTTCACCACATAGTCGTCAGCGGCGGTTTCAAGGCCGAGCACCCTGTCTATGGCGCTGCCCGCTGCCGTTACCATGACAATACCGATATCGACCTTTGTACGCAGCCGCTGGGCAAAGGTCCGACCGGATGTGCCGGGCAGGTTATGGTCCACTAGCACGAGCTGCATGGTGTCCGTTGCCAAAATTGCGTCCGCTTCCTCGGCAGATCGCGCGCAGGTCGGCACCCAACCCTCAGCCTCGACCAGATCGGCAATAAGTTCGGACATGTCTGGATCGTCCTCGACGATCAGAATCTTTACCTTCTGATTGAGCACTGCGTATTCCTCCCGCAGCTATCATAAGCACGCTCTTTGCGATCTTCAAAGCTTCGGTGATTATCGGAAATGTCATATTTGTAATAAATGTCATGTTGTTGGGCGCTTTGGTGAAAGATTGGTAACCATTCTTCGATTGCGGCGGCGGCAGTATCTGACATGCTATATGCGGAGATTGGAACGGGGAGGTTCCAAGCAGGGAGGCTCAATTGAGAGCAGTGACCGCTTTTGCGGCAAGCATGGTCTTATGGCTGTGCGGCGCAGGCCATGGCATGGCCGAGTCGAAGTTGAACGTCCTGTGCGGCGTCGACGAGGCTTGGTGTGTGACCATGCAAAAAGCATTCGAAAGCAAGATGGGTGTCGAGATTTCGGTGGTTCGCAAGAGCACTGGCGAAATTCTCGATCAGATACGCGCCGAACGTGAACATCCGACCATAGACGTATGGTGGGGCGGTACTGGCGATACCCATTTGCAGGCCAGCTCGGAAGGTTTGCTCGAAGAATACCACCCCGCCAATCCGAATGACCTGTTGCCCTGGGCACAGAATTTTTATGCAATGTCAGGGTCGCGCTCGGCAGGAATCTATGCCGGTGCGCTGGGATTTGCTTACAATACTGAACTGCTGGCCGAGGCGGGGCTGCCAGCGCCGACCTGCTGGAAGGATCTGGCCAAGGATATTTATCGCGGCCATATCCAGTCTGGAAATCCGAATTCGTCGGGCACGGCGTTCACCTTGCTTGCCACGCTTGTGCAGCTGTTTGGCGAGGACGAAGCCTTCAGCTTCATGGCGAAACTCGATCACAACGTCGTTGCCTACACCAAGGCAGGTTCAGCTCCGGTCAAGGCCGCCGCCCGGGGAGACGTGTTGATCGGAATTTCCTTCATGCATGATGCGGTGACGCAGAAGATTGAAGGGTTTCCGCTGGCAATCGTCGCGCCCTGTGAAGGGACCGGATATGAGATTGGTGCGGCCAGCATCATCAAGGGCGCGGCCAATCTGGTTCTTGCACGTGCCTTTGTCGACTACGCCTTGAGCCCGGAAGCGCAGGCAACCGGTTTTAGCGCCGGTCAAAACCAGGTGCCATCCAATGCCAAGGCAAGCCTGCCGCTGACAGCGCCAGACATATCGATGATCAAGATGGTGGATTATGACTTTGCCACCTTCGGTCTGCCAGAAGAACGAAGTAGGCTGTTAGCCCGCTTCGACAATGAAATCCACCCGACGCAATAGGGTCGGCAATTCAAACAACAAAAACAAATAGCGCAGCACTGCAAGTGCTGCGAACGGCAGCGCCATGTTCAAACGCTGTCCCCCATTCAGACGCAAGCTATAGGAGGATACCCATGCGACTGACTATACTGACCAGCCTGCTTTTTGCCGGTACTGCACTTGCCACCACCGGTGCTCAGGCCGCAGGCGAGCTTAACCTGATTTGCTCTGCTGACGTTGTCATCTGCGAGCAGATGAAGGGCGACTTCGAGAAGTCCCATGACATCAAGGTCAACATGGTGCGCCTGTCGTCGGGCGAAACCTATGCCAAGGTTCGTGCAGAGGCGCGCAACCCGAAGACCGATATCTGGTGGGCCGGTACTGGCGATCCACATATGCAGGCTGCATCTGAAAACCTGACGCTGGAATACAAATCGCCAATCCTCGACCAGTTGCAGGATTGGGCCGTGAAACAGGCGGAAAGCACCGGTTACAAGACAGTTGGCGTTTACGCCGGTGCGCTCGGTTGGGGCTACAACACAGAAATCTTCAAGTCCAAGGGTTACAAGGAGCCACTGTGCTGGGCTGATCTTCTGGCTCCGGAACTGAAGGGCGAAATCCAGATCGCCAACCCTAATTCCTCCGGCACGGCCTACACGGCACTTGCTTCGCTGGTGCAGATCATGGGTGAAGACCAGGCCATCGATTACCTGAAGAAGCTCAACGCCAATATCTCGCAATACACCAAGTCGGGTTCCGCACCGGTCAAGGCGGCTGCGCGTGGCGAAACTGCGGTTGGCATCGTCTTCATGCATGATGCGGTGGCGCAGACGGCAGAAGGCTTCCCGGTCAAATCGATCGCGCCGTGTGAAGGTACCGGTTATGAGATCGGCTCCATGTCGATCATCAAGGGTGCCCGCAACCTCGACAACGCGAAGATCTGGTACGACTGGGCGCTGCAGCCGGACGTGCAGTCTCGTATGAAGGATGCCAAGTCCTTCCAGTTGCCGTCCAACAAGACGGCTGAAGTGCCGAAGGAAGCGCCGAAGTTCGAGGACATCAAGCTGATTGACTACGACTTCAAGACCTATGGCGATCCTGCCAAGCGCAAGGCTCTCTTGGAGCGTTGGGATCGTGAAGTCGGCGCTGTCGCCAACTGATCCGAGACGTGACGGCCGATGCCCCGACCTTTGGTTTGGGTGTCGGCCTCAAGTTCATTATCAGCATGAAAATAGCGAGGTTGGCCATGACGCGTGGCAATCGCAGGCTGGACGTTGTCCTGATGCTTGGGGCAGTGGCCCTGTTTCTTCTCCCCTGGTACCGCATCGAAGGCGGCTTCTACAGTTTTCGCTGGTTTTCGGAGTTCTTCTCCGCGTCCAGTAACGCGCCAGGTATTCTGCAAATTCTTGTCTACGGCAAGCCGTGGCTGATTGGCATTGCGCTGATTTTCGTTGGTGCATGTGCTGTCAGGCCAATCGCGGATCCAATGCGACGCGGCAAGCTGCTGGCATGGATCGGTGCGATAGGTCTGCTATTCCTTAGCCTACAGGGGCTGGCGATCGGTTTTACCGGCTGGACATGGACCATTAGCGAGACCCTGTTTGGCCAGCTGGCCGATGGTCAGCCGTCGATTGGTGCCGGTGGCGTCTTGATGTCGCTGGTCTTTGTGCTGTTGTTTGCTTTCGGTCTTGCCGAACGCGGCGTAATGAAGGGTGATGCCTTTGTCGTCGGTTCGATTTCGGTGCTGGTTTTCCTCGTTACCGTCTTCGTGTTCTATCCGATTGGCAGCATGCTGATTGCCTCGGTTCAGGACTTTGACGGTTCTTTTAATGCCGATGGTTTTATCCGCAATATCCAGGATCCAGGTATCTGGAGCCTCGGCTGTGTGCTCGGGGAAGAACGCTGCGGCGTCGCCTGGCGGACATTGTTCCTCGCCCTGATGACTGCGTTCGGCTCGACCGTGCTTGGGCTTGGTTTTGCGCTGGTCGCAACCCGCACCCGTTTTCCGTTCAAGAGGGGGCTGCGTCTGCTGACGGTATTGCCGATCATCACGCCACCCTTTGTGATCGGTCTTGCGCTAACGCTTCTGTTCGGTCGCGCCGGTGTTGTCACGCAGGGACTGTCTGATCTTTTTGGCATAGAGCCGGGTCGCTGGCTTTATGGCCTAACCGGCATCTGGATTGCCCAGGTTCTGTCCTTTACCCCCATTTCATTCCTTGTGCTGATTGGTGTTGTTGAGGGTGTAAGCCCATCGATGGAAGAAGCGTCGCAGACGCTGCGGGCCGATCGCTGGCGCACCTTCTGGCGCGTGTCGCTGCCGCTGATGAAGCCTGGCCTCGCCAACGCCTTCCTCATTGGTTTCATCGAAAGCATGGCCGATTTCGGCAATCCGCTGGTGCTCGGCGGTAGTCATGGCGTTCTGTCGACTGAAATATTCTTTGCGGTGGTCGGTTCGCAGAACGACCCGTCACGCGCAGCCGTTCTGGCGATCATCCTGCTCTGCTTCACACTATCGGCTTTCCTTGCCCAGCGTTTCTGGCTTTCGGGCAAAAATTTCGCAACGGTTACCGGAAAGGGCGACAGCGGTGCCCATATTGCCCTGCCGCGCGGCCTGTCGATTGGTGTACACGCGGTTGTCGTTCCGTGGATGCTGTTCACCATCGTTGTTTACGGCATGATCCTGGTCGGTGGTTTCGTGAAGACCTGGGGTCTCGATAACTCTCTGACCTTCGCACACTATATCCGTGCCTTTTCGGTCAGTTTTGCAAACGGCTCCATCGCCTGGACAGGTGTCGCCTGGAATTCGTTCTGGACGACAATGGAGATTGCGTTGATTTCGGCGCCGCTGACTGCTGCTGTTGGCCTGCTGACAGCCTATATCATCGTCAGACAGAAATTTGCCGGTCGCAATGTCTTTGAATTTGCCCTGATGATGAGTTTTGCCATTCCCGGCACGGTCATCGGTGTGAGCTACATCATGGCTTTCAACCTGCCACCGGTGGAATTGACCGGTTCGGCTCTGGTGCTGATTGCCTGTTTTGTTTTCCGTAACATGCCGGTTGGCGTGCGCGGCGGCATTGCGGCGATGAGCCAGCTCGACAAGAGCCTTGATGAAGCGTCGCTGACATTGCGGGCCGACAGTTTCCGCACCATCAGAAAGGTCATCCTGCCATTGCTGCGTCCGGCCATCACGGCGGCACTCGTCTACTCTTTCGTGCGTGCGATCACCTCGATCAGCGCCGTGATTTTCCTCGTCAGCGCGGAATACAACATGGCAACCTCCTACATCGTCGGTCTCGTTGAGAACGGTGAATATGGCGTGGCCATTGCCTACTCCTCAATGCTCATCGTGGTGATGATCACGGTCATTACCGGCTTCCAGCTGCTGGTCGGCGAGCGTCGTTTGCGACGCGAAAACCGCGTCGCAGGCCTGCAGCCAGCAAACTCCGTTCCTCTCTCTCAGGAGAAAACAGCATGATTTCCGTAAAGCCCGGTTCCGTTACCTTTCAGAATGTTCGCAAGACCTTTGGTTCCTTCGTTGCCATTCCAGACCTGTCTCTCACCATTGAGCCGGGAACCCTGGTGACACTGCTTGGTCCATCCGGTTGCGGCAAAACGACAACTCTGCGCATGCTGGCTGGTCTTGAACACCCAACCGCCGGACGCATCCTGATTGGCGGCAAGGATGTCACCATGCTGCCCGCCAATGAACGTGACGTTTCCATGGTTTTCCAGTCCTATGCCCTGTTCCCGCATATGACCGCGCTCGACAATGTCGCTTATGGCCTGCAATCCTCAGGGCTACGTAAAGCAGAGGCGCGGGAAAAGGCCGAAGAAGGCCTGAAACTGGTGGGTCTTGCGGGTATGGGTCACCGTCTTCCAGCCGAGCTTTCAGGCGGTCAGCAACAGCGTGTTGCTGTTGCCCGCGCACTGGTGCTTGAACCACAGGTGCTGCTGCTTGACGAGCCGCTTTCCAACCTTGATGCGCGTCTGCGCCGCCGGGTCCGTACTGAAATTCGCGAGTTGCAGCAGCGTCTGGGTTTCACGGCCGTTTACGTGACGCATGATCAGGATGAGGCGCTTGCGGTCTCCGACCGCATCATCGTGATGAAAGATGGCGAGATCGCGCAATCGGGCTCTCCACGCGAGCTTTATGAAGCGCCGGCCTCATCCTTCATCGCCGACTTTATGGGTGAAGCGAATGTCATTGGTTGCGAAGTGGTTGGCATCGAAGGTCCAAATGCGCTGATCCGCGTTGGTGGTGTCGACCATCGTGTACCGGCTCGTGATGCAAAAACCGGAACGGCACAACTGGCGGTCCGCCCCGGTTCTATTTCGATCGGGCAACCCGGCGGTCAAGGGTTGGCTGGTCGGGTGCTGCACAGCGCATATCTGGGCGGCCATGTCGAATACGAAGTCGAGACGGATGTCGGCACGCTGTTCATTATCGATCATGCGGTTGAAACCAGCCTTCCGCCGGCAAGTGACGTGACGCTCGGGTTCAAAAGTCGCGGCATCGCCTTGATCCAATCTTGAATTCAACCAAGTGCATAGGAATGATGAAATGACCAAGCATGATATCGGCTTCGATCAACGCTTCGAACTGGCGAAGTCTCTGGCCGCAGAAGCGGGTGCGTTGGCACTCGACTACTTCAACAAACGCGATACACTTGTTGTCGAGACCAAACGCGATCTTCAGGACGTCGTGTCGATTGCGGATCGTAATGTCGAAACCTTTCTACGTGAAAGGGTGCTCGCGGCCATTCCGGAAGACAGCTTTCTGGGTGAAGAATTTGGCCTGCAGGACGGAACATCTGGTTACACCTGGGTGGTTGATCCGATCGATGGCACGGCGCCTTTCGTCAACGGTCTGCCAACGTGGTGTGTATCGATTGCCGTGTTGCGTGGCGGTGTGCCAGTGATCGGTGTCATTCAGGTGCCTTGCATGAACGAAACCTACGCCGCGGCGGATGGCATGGGTGCGACCTTGAACGGTAAATCCCTCAAGCTTGATCCAAGCCGCACCATCCAGAATTCAATGACTGGTATCAGTTCCAACACCATGGTGACGCCGGAACTGGTTGGCTCGATCATCACCGATCTGCTCGCCCGTGGCGGCAGTTTTATCCGCAATGGTTCGGGTGCCCTGATGTTGGCGTATGTGGCGGCCGGACGCCTCGTCGGATACTACGAACCTTATATGCGCGCCTGGGACTGCATGGCCGGTTTTTGCCTCGTGAAAGAAGCCGGTGGCCGCTTCATGCCATTCCCGGCAGAAGGTGAAGCGCTGCTGAGCGGCCATCCGGTTCTGGCTGGCAATGTCTCTGCCTATGATGAGCTGATAGTGCTGCACAACACGTGCTACGTCACGCCTGCCACAGCCGTCGCGTAGCGCCGAACGGGAGATAGTCATTCACAGGATTGGCGATATCAAGCGCCGCCTGTTGCTTGCAATCAATGAACACGTGTGCAATATTGCACGCGTGTTCAAATCGATTTGATGGTGATCTCGTGGAAAGCTTGCATTACGCCGATACGCTTCAGGCTCGCGCCGATCTCTGCCGTGCGGTCATCCGCTCTGCCGGAGAGCTGGTTCTTAAGGGTTTTCATGGTGAGGCCGAGCGCAGTGTTTCGATGAAAGGTCCACAGGATTTTCTCACCGTCACGGATGCTGCTTCCGAGGCGCATATCCGCAGCATGATTGAAAAACATTTCCCTGATGACACCTTCTTTGGTGAAGAGGGTGGCGGACATATCGGTGCCAAAGTGTGGGTCGTGGACCCTGTCGACGGAACTGCCAACTTTGCGCGGGGTATTCCGCATTTCTGCATCTCGATTGCCTATGTTGAAGATGGTCGAACAGAAATCGGTGCCATCTATAACCCGGCACTCGATGAACTATATTTCGCCGTTCGCGGCGAAGGCGCGACACTCAATGGCAAGCCGATCAGTGCATCCGGAACCCAGCGTTTCGATGCCGCGTCCATCGAAATGGGATGGTCGACACGGGTATCCAACGACACCTATCTCGGTGTCGTCAAAAATCTGCTCGATATGGGGACCAATGTCCGGCGTGCTGGATCAGGCGCGCTTGCTCTGGCCTATGTCGCGGATGGCCGCTCAGACGGTTATCTGGAACTACATATGAATTCCTGGGACTGCCTTGCCGGACTGCTGTTGGTCAGTGAGGCTGGAGGCGATGTCTGCCCGTTCTTGGAAATTGGCAGCCTTCGTGATGGCGGGGCAGTTCTGGCCGCCGCGCGTGGCGTCGCAGCAGGCGTAAGCAAGGCATCCGCCATTCCGCTGGCGGTGATTGAAGCGAGCGGCGCGAGACCGGTTTCGTCGGTCGCCTGAATAAATTTGCAGTGATGAATGACGGCGCAAGCGCCGGTTTGGAGGAATGGATTATGGACGGACCGGTTTATGCCAGACCCGCAATCAGCAAGATTGCCGAAGGTCTCGGGCCGCACAATGCCACGCTTTATATCGGTGGTAGTGATGGCGCGCGCGATATTGGTCTGCTGCGTCGCCACGGCATTACCACGGTTGTCAATTGCGCCGTCAATCTGGACATCAATCTGGTGCGGGGCGCCGACGAGGACGGTGATCTTCTCGCCACAGGTTACGGCGATATCCGTTATTACAAACTTGGCCTGATCGACGGGGAGGGAAGCCCGGATACGATGATGCTGGGTGCCTACTACATTCTGGATGGGGCTCTGCGCCAGACCATGCCGAAACGGGCGACTTATCCGTTCCCCGATGGCGGCAATGTACTCGTCAATTGCCGTAGTGGTCGTAGCCGGTCGGTGTCTCTGGTGGCGCTGTTTCTCCATAAACAACAGCCTGAACTTTATCCGACGCTTGATGATGCCGTTGCAGCCATCCGTGAGCGCCGCGAATTGCGTCCGGACGAATGGTTTGAAACCCCGAAGCCGAGCCTTTATGAAGCGGCGCGCCGCGCATCCGACTGGATTGATCTCGTCGAAGGCCGAAAGAAGGCTTGATCATGGGTGCAAGACATTTTTCGCCGGTCGCTGTTATCGCAGACGCACATTTTCATGATACGTCGGCAGATTTTGGATTTACCGGTATCAATGTGGATGGCCAGCAACTGACCATGCGAAGCTGGTCAGATACACGCCAATCGACCCGCGTTTTTAACGAAAGCGCTGACGCGCTCCGCGCTGCCCTCGATCAGGTGGCTGCCCGCAACATCCGGCATGTTGTGCTGCTTGGCGATTATACCGATGATGGCCAGCGTGCCACAACGGAAACGTTGCGCGGTTTGCTACAGGACCATACCCATACCCATGGCACCGCCTTTTACGCCCTGCCGGGCAACCACGACATTTTTGGTCCACAAGGTCGCCATCATCAAAAGGAATTCTTAGGGGAGACGGGGCACAGCCTGTCGATAACAAGCAATCCGGCCGTGATTGATGACGGTGTGGCATTCAGCGATGCCATGTATTGTGAAGGATATCCGTCGGGTCTGAACCCGATGGCGGCATTCGGTTATTTTCGTCGTCCGGAATATCTGCACTGGGAGACGCCATTCGGCACAAGCGATGCTGCTGAGGACCGGGTTTATACCGCGACCTCGCCTGATGGTAGCAATGTCTATCGCTTGATGGACGCGTCCTATCTTGTTGAACCGGAGCCGGGCCTTTGGTTGTTGATGATCGACGCCAATGTATTTGAGCCGCTGGACGGTCAGTTCGAGCGCGGCGAAGAGGCTGCCTTTACCGACAGCACGTCTGGCGGCTGGAATGCGATGCTCAGGTCCAAACGCTTCATTCTGAGTTGGATTGCAGACGTCAGCCAACGGGCAAAGCAGCAGGGCAAGACGCTTCTGGCGTTCTCGCATTATCCGGTGCTCGATCCGTTTGACGGAGCCTCCGGTGCCGAGGCGGTATTATTTGGCGAAACCAATGTTGTACGGCGCACGCCTGTAAAGGCTGTCGAGGATGCATTGATCGCCGCGGGCGTCACGGTTCATTTCAGTGGCCATCTGCATGTGGAAGGTGTGACGAGACGAGGAGCCTCCGGTCCGAACCTGACCAATGTTGCGGTCCCGTCACTGGTGGCTTTTCCGCCAGCCTTCAAGATTGTACATGCCTCGATGACCGAGATTGCGGTCGAAACCGTTGAAATGTCAGACTTGCCCGTGAACGACCTCATATCGCAAGGATATGGTCGAGAGTCCGATATCCGCGGCGAACAGCGTGATCCGGCCTTTACCGCCGGTCACTATGGCGACTTCCTGCGGCAGCACAAACGCGCTTTGGTGCGGCATCGTTATTTCGTCAAGGAATGGCCTGCAGAGATCGTTGCGGCAATCGGCAACAGGCCCGTGCCGGACGTGGTCTCCTCACTTGTTGTGATGGATGAGACCATACCTGTTCGGTTTGATGGTTTGGCTGACCTGCCGATGTTTGAATTGATTGCAGATTGGTACTGTCTGCGACAGGGCGCGTCGCTTGCCTTGTCGCATATCGAGCCGGAAAGGTTGATGCTCTACCGTTCGCTGGCCTTGAGGTTCGGGCGGGCTCCCGGAGTTCATGACGGCTCTCTCTCGAGTTTCCTTGGGATATTCTTCGGGGCTCTCGGGCTTTTTCTTGATCGTGCCGAAGGAGGAGCGCAGAATCTTGTTCTGTCGATGCCGACGGTTGGCGACGTCGTGCCGGCATAATTGTCGATATGAGGTGAGTGCATGGAATCGGCCATCGTAAGCATCAACCTGTTTGGCGCAGTCGCTCTGCTGCTCTTTGGTCTGCGTCAGATCAAGGACGGCATGTCTAGAGCGCTGGGTGCAAAGTTGCGGACCGGCCTTGCTGCCGGCACGCGAAGCGGCCCTCGATCATTTGCTGCAGGTTTCCTTGCAACCGTTGCGCTGCAAAGCTCGACAGCCACCGCCCTGATGGTCGCATCCTTCGTTGAGAAGGACATGATCGTGCCAGCAATGGCGCAGATCGTGATGCTTGGTGCGAACATAGGAACAGCGACCACGGCGTGGATCGTTGCCTTGGGGCTCGGTTGGTTGTCGCCGCTGCTGATCCTGGCTGGTGTCGTGTTGATGCGCATGACCTCGTCAGCCAAGCAGGGCGCTGGCACGGCACTCGTGGGTGTCGGTCTGATGCTGTTGTCGCTGCATTTGCTGTCTGCGGCCACCGACCCGCTGCGTCAGTCGCCAGTGCTCAATCTTTTCATCACCATGCTGGGTAATGCCTGGCCGGTTGCGTTGATGTTTTCAGCAGGTCTTGCTGTGCTGGCGTCGTCCAGCCTCGCGGTCGTTATTCTGATCCTGTCATTGGCTGCGAGCGGCAGTATCGATTCCAGTCTGGTGATTGTGCTGGTGCTTGGCGCCAATCTCGGCGGTGCCGTCCCGCCAGTTCTGGCGACCATGAAGGCATCGATTGCCGCAAGGCGCGTGACGATTGGCAACCTCATCATTCGCGCCATTGGTTGCGCGGTTGCCATGCCACTTGCCGGTTATGGTGCCGCGATTTTGGAACTTCCCTATTTTTCGCACCAGCAGCTCGCAGTTGATGCGCATCTTCTGTTCAACATTGCCGTGGCGCTGATTGCCTGGCCATTGTCACCGTTCATTTTACGACTGACGACGGCCATCCTGCCGGACAAAAAAACCGGCGATGATCATCGCAGCTTCCTTGATAGCCATGATCTCGACCAGCCGGTTGCAGCTCTTGCCGGTGCCAGCCGCGAAGTGATGCTGGTTGGCGATCTGGTTGAGCGTATGTTGCGTCAGGCCGCAGAAGCAATGCGCCGTAACGACCTTTCGCAACTGAGTGAAATCAGTGCCCTTGAAGGGCGCGTCGACCGAATTCAGCATGAAATCAAGGTGTTCGTGTCGCGGGTTGGGCAGGGGCAGTTGAGCGATGAGGATTATCGCCGTTCAATGGATATCGTTGAATATGCAATCAATCTTGAGCATATCGGCGACATCATCGAAAAGGGCATCCGGCCGGAAATTGCCAAGAAGGTTAGCCTTGGTTTGACATTCTCTGAAGACGGCCAGCAGGAATTGCTGCGCCTGTTCACCATCACGCTCGACAATTTGCGCATGGCACAGACGGTTTTTTCGACGAAAAATTCTGAACTGGCGCGCCGTCTGGTTGAAGTGAAGGAAGATGTACGTCGACTGGAAAAGCAGTCATCCGCCCGCCATTTGCAGCGCCTGCGGGACGGCAGAGCCGACAGTATCCAGACGAGTTCTCTGCATCTCGATTTGTTGCGAGACCTCAAGCGCATCAACGCGCATGTCGTGGCGGTGGCGCTTCCCATTCTCGATGATAGCGGCCTGCTTAACGAAAGCCGCATCCGGCAAGTCAATTAAGGCATGAAAGCCAGTTAACGGGCGGTTGTCCGCTCTACCATGCTGACCGGTACGACCTGCAATCTGGTTTCAGGCTCGTCGCTGTCGAGCGCGGTCAGAACCTTTTCAGTCAGCGCATCAAAGGACTGGGCGATGGTGGTGAGCTGATAACTTTTCCAGCCGGCCTGGGGGATGTCGTCAAAACCGACAACCGAAAGATCCTGCGGTACGCGACGCTTCATTTCCAATCGGGCAGCGTCGAGAAAACCGAGCGCCAGCAGGTCGGTGACGCAGAATGCGCCATCTATATCTTTGTCTTTCAGCAATTCACAACCGGCCTGATAACCGCTGTCATAACTGGTTGGACCGTTAGACCAACTGACAACTTCAATGCCTTCGCTGTCCATACGTTTGGTAAAAGCCTTGGCGCGGCGAAGCTGTGCCGGGGTCTGGCTGCCACTAGTGACGACGGCGACCTTTTTGCATTTCGCAGCCCGCAGCCGCATTGCCGCCAGATCGGCGCCGTGTGAATCGTCACTGAGAACGATATTGGTGTCGGTGCGGTCCATGCTCTGGTTGATCAGGATAAGACGCACGCCGTTGGCAATACATTCATCCACGATCGAGGCCGGTGGTTCACCGGACAGTACAACGATTGCCTGCGCACGGAACTCAAAAAGCAGTTCGATCAGCGGTGCGATATCTTTGCGTGCATCCGCGGCGTTCAAAAGAAGGCACTGTGAACCGCGACGCAAAAGCGCAAGGCTTAAAGCATCGAGTTGTTTGGAAATGAACGGCGAACTGAGATTGGCACCGACCACACCAATGAGATTGGAGCGATCATTGTTCAAACCCTGCGCCAGACGATTGACGCGGTAGCCAAGATCTTGCGCCGCTTTCAGAACCTTCTTGCGTACCGCTTTCGACACGCTGCCGCCCGGGGTGAATGTTCGTGATACGGCCGAGCGAGATACGCCAGCCCGTTTTGCCACTTCTTCCGCCGTTACAAAGCCTCGGGCCATGCATTCCCCCTGATATTTTTCACTTCATCACAGGCCACAAAGTTGGGATTTTTCCAATCCCCAAAATGTCGAAACACGCGTTTGTGGTGCGAGAATTTCTCGCAACGCGCAGTCCGGCACGTCCATTGTGACGTCTCTGTTCAACCCTGTCACAGACACGCTTGATGTCATTTTTATCTGACAGGCTTTCTCTCTGATCACGT
Source organism: Agrobacterium sp. AGB01 (assembly GCF_014851585.1). Taxonomy (GTDB): domain Bacteria; phylum Pseudomonadota; class Alphaproteobacteria; order Rhizobiales; family Rhizobiaceae; genus Agrobacterium. Next base: position 472,856 of record NZ_JACVAB010000004.1, on the reverse strand, counting down.
GTGCAATAAATATCCAAAATATACATAAAATAATCAAACAAAATCAATAAATTATAATATTGATCACGTGTGCAATTTTATGATTGACAAAACCTTCATGAGGATTGATCATCCAACCATAGTCGAAGGTAGCGGGGCTCAAAATCCATGCCTTGGATATGCAGGAGCGCCCCTGATCGGGCGTTTACCAAGGCTGGCGGGTCGGGAGTCCCGTCGGGAGGATTGAATACATTGCTGATGCCCACAGTGCCCAAAATCGTCTTGACGCGATTTGGGCGGAGGGATTTTTGCGCGCTTTTCATCGGGTAACGCATGACATCGCAATGGAAGGCCTGGGGAGGAATGATGGCTCTTCTAAGTGACACAAACAAAGCCGATGCGGTGAAGCAACGCGCCATAGGCGCACCTTCAGCGTGGCAGGCTTGGCGCTATCGGCTGAAGATCGCGCTGCGAGAGCCGACGACATTGATCGGCGTTTTGACCGCCTTGCTGTTCACCTATCTCATTGTCGTGCCGATCATATCGATCGTGCTGGATTCTGTGCGGGTGCAGTTCGGTCATGAGCGTCGGCTCGGCAAGGATGTCGGCGATCTCACGATGTATTATCTCGACCGGGCGTTTTTTTCGCCGGTCGCAACGGACCTGTTCTGGCGGCCGCTTGCCAACACGCTGACAGTGGCGCTAGGCGCAATTTCCCTGTCGTTGGTGATTGGCACCGTGCTGGCCTGGCTGATCAGCCGCACCGATATGTTTGGCCGGCGCTGGTTCGCGACTGCGCTGATCGTGCCTTACATGCTGCCTGCATGGACATTTGCGCTGGCCTGGACAACTCTGTTCAAAAACCGCACGGTTGGTGGCCAGCCGGGCTGGTTTGAGGCCATGGGCCTGACCCCGCCAGACTGGGTTGCCTATGGGCGTTTTCCAATTACCATCATTCTGGCGCTTCATTACACGCCATTTGTGATCTTGTTGTTTGGCTCTGCCTTGCGCCGGTTTGACTCGCAGCTTGAAGACTCGGCCCGTATTCTCGGTGCGCGTCGTTATCAGGTTGCCATCCAGATCATCATGCCGCTGATGCGCCCGGCGCTTTTGTCATCGATGGTGCTGATTTTTGCAAAGTGCCTTGGCGAGTTTGGTGTGCCCTACGTTCTGGGTCTGCCTGTGAAGTTCGAAGTGCTGTCAACGTCGTTGTTCCGCAGCATCGCCTCGCGCCAGACGGGCGTTGCCGGTGTGGTTGCAGCTTCGATCATGCTAATCGGTATCATAACGCTGATGATCGATGCACGGCTGGTGCGTGAAGCACGTCGTTTCGTGACAATCGGTTCCAAGGGATCAATGAACCGCCAGAACCGCCTCGGCAAACTTCGCCTTCCGGCAACCGGTTTTGCTGCGGCCGTCTTTATCTTGAGCGTTGGCATGCCGCTGCTCACGTTGGTTCTGTCGACAATTATGAAGGTGCCTGCGCGTTTCACCTTCGACAACTTCACCCTCGATTACTGGATCGGCACCAACCTGCATACCGTTGCGCTGCAAACAGGCGTGCTGTTGAGCCCTGATCTGTGGGCAGCTGCCAAAAACACCATGATGATCGTTGGTTTCGCATCACTGACTTCAGGTGTTCTTGGTCTGCTGGTCGGTTACGTGGTTATCCGTACACCAGTGCGCAGCCTTTCGGTCTATTTGCGTCAGGTAACCTTCCTGCCGTACCTGGTGCCGGGCATTGCCTTCGCGGCAGCATATCTGTCGCTGTTTGCGGTACCGCGTGGTCCCATGCCTGCGCTTTATGGCACTGTGACCATCCTGATACTGGCGCTGATTGCCGATCAGATGCCTTATGCGTCGCGTGCCGGTATTTCCGCCATGACGCAGCTGGGCAAGGATCCGGAAGAGGCGGCACAGGTTGCTGGTGCCGGCTGGTTCCGCCGCATGATCTCCATCGTGATCCCGATCCAGAAGGGTTCACTGGTCACCGGCGTGCTGCTGCCTTTCATTTCGGGCATCAAGGGCCTCAGCCTCTTCGTGATCCTGGCGGTACCGAGCACTGATGTTCTGACCACCTTTTCCCTGCGACTGGTCGACTACCATTACACACAGGCAGCCAATGCCGTGGTGCTGATCATTGCCGCAATTGCCTATTTCGGCACGCTGTTGGCCCAGAAGCTGACACGCACAAATCTTGCAGAAGGACTTGGAAGCTAATGCCTACAATCAACCTGCGCGGCGCGCAGAAAAACTATGGTGTGAACTCCGCAAACGCGGTTGCCGATCTTGATCTGGAAATCCGCGACGGCGAATTCATGTGCCTGCTCGGTCCTTCTGGCTGCGGCAAGACCACGACCCTTCGCATGATTGCGGGGCTGGAAAACCTGTCGGGCGGCGAGATCAGGGTCGGCGAACGGGTGGTCGACTCCGTACAGCAGGGTGTCTTTGTACCACCGGAAAAGCGTGAAATGGGTCTGGTGTTCCAGAGCTATGCGCTGTGGCCGCACCTGACGATCGAGCGCAATACCGATTTTGGTCTGAGACTGCGCAACTTGCCGAAGGCCGAACGCGAAGCGCGGGTAGAGCGTGTCATGCAGGCTCTCGATATTGCCAAGTATCGTGATCGTTATCCGTCGCAGCTGTCCGGTGGTCAGCAGCAACGTGTTGCGTTGGCCCGTATGCTGGCGGTCAATCCGGGCGTGCTTTTGCTCGATGAGCCATTGTCCAACCTTGATGCGCGCCTGCGTCTTGAAATGCGTGCCGAGCTGAAACGCCTGCACAACGAATTCAAGACGACGATTGTTTTCGTGACCCATGACCAGTGGGAAGCGATGACACTGGCAACGACGATTGCTGTGATGAACGAAGGCACATTGCAGCAGATGGGTACACCAAACGATATCTATGATCGTCCGGCAAACCGTTTCGTTGCCGAATTCGTTGGCAGTCCGCCAATTAATATTCTCACCTTCGGCAAACCGGGCGTGTCTGACATTGCCGACAAGGCCGAAGCCTATTTCGCGAAGAATTACCCGAAACTGCGGGGTATCGGTTCGGTTGGTATCCGACCGGAAGCGCTGGAATACACCTTAAAACAGAAGTCTGTGCCGGAAAACAATTTCGGTGTGGAGATGACCGTTACTGGCGTACTGCCAACCGGTGGCAGCTGGATCCTCGAATTGAAGAGCCAGAACCACACGCTGTTTTTGACGACGCATGCCCTGCCACGGATCGACAGCGGCGAGCGGGTATTTGTGCACGCGCCGCCGGAAGCCTTGCATGTCTTCAACGGGGATGGGCGTCGGGTCAACGAGGCAGACACGTTGCTGCGGAAGAATAGTTACAACTGAAATTCACTGATCATTGGGGCGCTTGCTGGAGGAGAAGCAGTATGAAGCGTGACGTGAAGGGATGCATGGGCCGGTTTTTGTTAACGGCCGCGGTTTTGACAACGCTGGGGGGCGTGGTGAAGGCGGAGGAGCCTTTTAACCTCGATGCCTTGGTTGAGGCCGCAAAAAAAGAAAAGCCGATCACTGTCTATGACAGCACTGGCAAGATTGTCGAAATGGCTGCAAACTTTGCCAAAAAATACGGACTTTCCGCCGAGGGTTCGAAGGTCAAGGCAACCGCACAGCTTGAGATGATCATTCGTGAGGCGCGCGCCAACAATATTCAGGGCGACGTGTCGATCATCAGCGATGCTCCAGCCGCCATGGCGCAGCTGATACCTCAAGGATTTGCGGAGAGCTGGCTGCCACCGGATCTCGCAGACAAGATCCCGGCAGAATACCAGTCGCCGTTGACCGTGGTGAACAGCGCCAATGTATGGGCCTACAACACTGAACTGTTCGACAAATGCCCTGTCACCAACATCTGGGAACTGACCGAGCCAAAGTGGAAGGGCAAGGTCGCCATGCAGGACCCGCTCGGCAAGGCGTCCTATGTCGACTGGTTCAACCAGATGGCCAAACACGGCGATGACAAGGTCGCAGCCGCTTATAAGGAGTTCTACGGCAAGGACCTGGAAAAGGGCGACGAAACGGCAACCGCAGCGTGGATCAAGGCGCTCGCAGCAAATGCTCCGCTTCTGACCGATGCCGATGCGGCGGCTGCAGATGCGGTGGGTGCACCGGGCCAGTCTGAGCCATTCATGGGGCTGATCAGCTCTGCCAAGTTCCGCGACAACGCCGACAAGGACATGAAACTTGGCCTCTGCAAGGATTTGAAACCCTGGCTCGGCTGGCTTTATCCTGGCGTCGGTCTGATCACCAAGGGCACGGACAGTCCGAACGCCGCCAAGCTCTTCATGCATTACGTGATGACTGCTGAAGGCATCGCGCCGCAGGCAATCGACGGAAAGATGTCCACCAACCGTGACGTCAGCCTGCCTTCGGACGAGCCGTCCGGCATTGGTGCGGTTCTTGATCAGGTGCTGCCGTACAGCATGGCAAGCGCTCTCGAAGATTGGGATGCGCGCGAGGACTGGCAGGACTTCTGGCGGATGAATTACCGAAAATGAATGGCGGATGTGGAGTTGATATCATGACCCAAACCAAACGAACCAAGCTTGATCGGCGCAAATCGACTGTTTCTGCAGTTGCCCTAATTTTCGCGGCAGCTCTCAGTGGCGCGGCCCATGCTGAAGATGCCTTTAATCTCGATGCGCTGATCGATGCGGCTAAAAAGGAACCACCGATCACCGTTTATGCCGTCACCGGCAAAATCGTTGATACCGCGAAGTCTTTCACCGAAAAGTATGGTGTTCAGGCCAGCGGTAAAAAGGTGAACGAAGCAACGCAGATCGAACTGATGATCCGCGAGCACCAGGCCGGTAATATCGTTGGTGACGTCAGTGTCGCCACCGATGTAGCCTCCGCCATGGGCGAGTTGCTGCCGCAGGGTATCGTCAGCAGCTGGGCGCCACCGGATTTGACGAACGACATTTCCGAAAAGCTGCGTGATCCGCTCGTTGTCGTTTCCGACCCGCATGTGTGGACCTACAACACCGAAAAATACGACAAGTGCCCGGTCAGCAATATCTGGCAACTGACGGAACCGCAGTGGAAGGGCAAGCTTGCTATGCTCGACCTCTTCGACAAGCCGCTTTATGCCGATTGGTTCAACCAGATTGAGACCCATCACGATGAGGATGTCGCCAAGGCCTATGAAGCGCTTTACGGCAAACCGCTTGATACGACCAATCAGACGGCGACGGCGTCCTGGGTGAAGGCATTTGCGGAAAATGCGCCGCTATTGTCGGATTCTTCGACCGTGGCAGAAGCTGCCGGGGCGCCGGGACAGGCCGAACCTTTCTTCGTGATCACGTCCACGGCAAAATACCGTGACAATGAATCCAAGGGCCTGAAGCTTGGTCTTTGCACTGGCGTACAGCCCTTCACCGGCTTTCTGTATCCAGGCTTTGGCCTGATTGCAGGCCAGACGAAGAGCCCGAATGCCGCAAAACTCTTCGTTCGCTACCTGATGACTGAAGAAGGCATCGCTCCGCAAATCGCCGACGGCAAGGTATCGGGCAACTCGAAGATTGGCCTGCCAGCAGATGAGCCATCGGGTATCGCCAAGCATCTCGACGAACTGATGGCGTTTGATGCGAGCACTGCCGCTGAGGACCTGGACAAGCGTGAAAGCTGGCAGGATTTCTGGCGGGTCAACTACAAAAAATGAAGCACGGGGCAGGCGGGAGGCCTGCCCTATTTTCCTTGGGAGGGGAAGTCATGCGCAGTGGAAAGCATATCATGCGGGTGCTGTTGGCCACCAGCCTTTTGGCCGGGGTCTCAGCGGGATCTTCGCGGGCCGAAGAAGCCTTTGATCTCGATGCCCTGGTTGCTGCGGCCAAGCAGGAAAAACCGATCAACATCTACGACAGTACAGGCAAGATCGTCGAGATGGCCGAGAACTTCAGCAACAAATACGGGCTGAAAGTGACCGGCATGAAGGTTTCTGCCAACAGCCAGCTCGAAATGATCATTCGTGAAAGCCAGTCCAGCAATGTGCAGGGCGATGTGGTGCTGATCACCGACGCACCGGCTGCCCTTGCGCAGCTTTTGCCGGAAGGTTTTGTCGAGAATTATCTGCCCGGCGATATGGCGTCAAAAATTCCTAAGGAGTTTCAGGACCCATTGGCCATTTCGACCAATGCCAACGTCTGGGCCTATAATACCGAAGCTTACGACAAGTGCCCGGTCAGCAATATCTGGGAACTGACGGAGACCAAGTGGAAAGGCAAGGTTGCTCTGGTCGATCCGCTTACCAAGGGCACCTATACCGATTGGTTCAACCAGCTTGAAACACACGGCAACGACAAGGTTGCAGCTGCCTACAAGGCACATTTTGGCAAGGATCTGGAAACGTCTGAGAAAAGTGCCGCTGCCGCATGGATCAAGGCACTGGCACAAAATGCGCCACTTGCGACAGATGGTGACGACCCGGTGGCTGAAGCCGTCGGCGCCGCTGGCCAGAAAGAACCATTCATTGGGCTGCTAAGCTCCGCCAAGTTCCGCGATAATGGAGACAAGGGTTATAAGCTCGGCGTGTGTGCCGACCTCGATCCCTGGGTGGGCTGGACCTACATCAAGCTTGGTCTCATTGCCTCCAAAACGAAAAGTCCCAACACCGCAAAACTTTTTGTCCATTACATTCTGACGGAAGAAGGCATTACACCGCAGATGAAGGACGGGAAAATGCCGACCAATACCGACATCAAGGTGCCGGATGATGAGCCATCGGGTCTTGCAAAGGTCGCCGATAAGCTTCTCGGCTATCGTTCGGCAACCGGCCTCGACGACTTTGATCGTCGTGAAGAGTGGCAGGACTTCTGGCGGGTCAATTACAAGAAATAACATGGCCCGGCGCGGTTTTGGCCGCGCCGGCTTTTCCATCGCAAAGAGGTAAAACATACATGCCGACCGACAATAATTCGACCAGCCCGCAGTCTGCTTCAGAGGACGCACTTGCCCGATCCCGACGGTTGATGGCGCTTGCGAAATCAGCGGCGCTTGCAGTTCGCGCGCCGCTGCTGGAGGCTTTTCGGTCGAACATGACGGTCGATTACAAAGTCGATCTGCATGACATTGTTACTGTCCATGACAAAAGGGCCGAGGCGACGATCCGTGCCTTCATTCTGGAGCGTGAGCCGAATTCGGCTATCATGGGTGAGGAAGGTGGCCAGATCGGTTCAGGCGACATCCAGTGGTATGTCGACCCGATTGATGGCACCGCAAATTTTGCCCGCGGTCTGGCATTCTGGTGCGTATCGATTGCTGCAGTCATTGACGGTGAGGTGGTTGCCGGCGCGATACTGGACCCGGTGGCGGATCTGATGTTTGCCGCCGATCTTGAATTTGCCTATCTCAATGATGAGGCGATCCGTTCCCGTTCGGTTGCCGATGAGGCCAAGGCAACCCTGATTACCGGATATCCGGTTTCGCGCGACTTCCGTCTCGATGGTAAGGAGGTAGCTCTCGCCAATTTTGGGGTGCTGGTCGAGACCTTTTCGACGCTGCGCCGTCCGGGCAGTGCGGCCCTTAGTATCGCCCATGTCGCAGCCGGTTGGGCTGACGCCGCCACCGGGTTTGGGGTCAATGCCTGGGACGTGGCAGCGGCCACGCTTATTCTGAAAAATGCCGGTGGCCGGTATGAGCCGCTGACGCTGGGCAAGGTGGCGTCTGGCTCACTCGATTTTCTGTGCCCCGGTTACATTGCCACGGGCGAGGGCGCGAATTATCCGGCGCTTGAGCGTATTGCCCGTTCCATCTCGGAGACCCGCGTCGCCAAGGCTGGCCAGATACAGACATCGACCCGGGTCGGATAATCGGGTTAAAGCGAAAAAGGAAAGCCGTCATTTGCGGAGGACAATATGCAGCACGTTGAAACCAGAAAACCGCAGATACCGGAAAGCCGTGAACTGCCGAAACTCAGCATGATCTATGAACGTCACCCGACCTACGGGATCGATCTGTTTATTTCGGGCAAGGAAGGTGCAAGCGATCTCGATCTTTTGCGTCGCAACGGTATTACCACCGTCGTCAATTGCGCTGTAAATCTCGACTTCAACTATGTCCGTCAGCCGCAGGTCGTGTCGGACCACGAAGGCAGCGTCTATGGGCCGGGCGAAATCCGTTATTACAAGATTGGCTTAATCGATGGCGATGGCAATCCGGACACGCAGATGGTGGCGGCTCATTATATCTTCCGGGCGGCGTTGGAGCAGATACTTCCAGACAAACCCTCTTATCCCCGTCGGGAACGTGGCAGCGTGCTGGTAAACTGCCGCGGTGGCCGATCCCGTTCGGTTGCCGTGGTTTCGCTGTTTCTACACCTGACTCTACCGGATGAGTTTCCGACACTGGAAGCGGCAATCGACCATGTGCGCGCGCGCCGCGAGTTGCCGGAAGATGAGTGGTACAAGGCACCAAAGCCGGTGCTTGCGAATGCGGCACGGCGTGCCGCCGAATGGATCAAGATGATCGACCGCTCGGCCTAGCCATCGAAATGATACCGGGCGGACTTGCTGAAGTGCTGTCCGGTTAAAGCTCGTCCAGACTGTCGTTCAATGCCTCGATGCTGCGCAGTCTGGCGCGGCCTGTGATATCTGCTTTTTCCAGGCATCTGGTAATCAGTAAGTGGCAAAGCGCGAGGACCGATGTGTGGTTGAACAAGGGACCGGGCGCTAACGTCTGGCAGTGAAGATGCCAGGCTGCCGTGGTCAGCAGCGGAGCGCCTTCATCAGTGATGTAGACGAGCTTTGCCTTTGATTTTGCAATTTGTTCCAGCAGCGTGTCCATGGTTGCGACACGACGGCGAAGACCAAACAGAATGACCACGTCATCGGGTCGGAAACTGACGAGATGCTCTCCCAGCGTTTGTCCGGGCCCCGGGATGGCGACGATGTTTTCGATCACCTGAGTCAGTTGCCACTGCATATAGGCTGCGAACGGCTGGCTGCTGCGAAAGCCGATGACCCAGACCTTTCTTGCCGCCAATGTTGCCTCGGCAATATCATCGATCTGATGGTCGGTGATCGACAGAAATGTTGCCTCGATGTTGACGATGCCTTGAGCCACATGTGCTTTGACCGACTGGGTGGATGATGCATCCGTCGAAGTTGTCAAAAACAGCCGCGATCCCGTCTGTTTTTCGGTGCGTGCATGCCGGCGGGCTTCCTCGTAATTGTCGTAGCCTAACCGCTGCACAAAACGCGAAACAGTAGCTTTCGAGACATGGGCCAACGCCGCAAGCTCCTGTGCAGAATAGCTGGCCAATTCTCCGGGAAAATCGCAAACAAACTCACCAAGCCGGCGTTCTGCGGGGTGAAGGTCGGGAAGCGCCTGTCTTACGCGAAACAGAAACGACTTTTCTTTCGGCACACCTAACTCCACCAGATTATCTGCTGTCGCAGTTTTGACAGGCGTGGCGGTATTAGCAACCAAAATGCTTCTGGATGATGAATGGCGGTGGGAGGGGGCTCTCACGAGCATGCCTCGCACATGTTGCCCGATCTGTCTGCCATGTGACGTAACAACTGTTCAACGGCAGTACTGATCGGTGCAATAACCGGTATCTTGAAGCGAGGGGCAAGCCCGACAGCCGCCTGACCCAAGGGGCCGCCGCCAATAATTACGGCCTCAGCGCCATCCAGCTCGAGAGACTGCTGCACGGTTATCGCCAGTGCGTCTTCAAGGGCGGTGGCATTGGACGCAAGTTCAAGCGGGTCTTCAGGAGTCAGACGGGTGCCAGTGTAAAGATGGCCAAGGCCAAGACCGGTTGCCTTGCTGGAAAAACTCGCCACCAGATCAGGTGTAACGGTGGCAATACCAAAGCGGCGTCCGCCCTTCGACGCTTCCAGCATGCCCGCTTCGCAAATGCCAACCACGGGAATATCGACCAATGGCCGCAACTGGTCGATACCGGGATCACCAAAGGCACTGATGATTATGCCGTCCGAGTGGGAGGCCGCGGCGAGCCCCATTTCCACCACGCCGGCGACGGATGCGGCAAGTTGCCGATCATTGATGATCATCGGCACACCACGCTCTGCGGTGACGCCATCAATCGTCACACCAGGTGGTAACTGGCCACGGGCAATCTCCGTCATCATTGCCGTCGTGTGCTTTGATGTATTGGGGTTGATGAGGGTTATATGTGTCATGTCATTAGGGGCGCCCGGTACAGGGACGCCCACCTCCCTTGTTCATTTTTATTTTTGGAACACGATAAGGCAAACGCTAGGTGTATTGAAGGCAGGCAACCTGCCCGTTGGCGTCAGTGCCAACCAAACTGGGCACCGTCGAATGGCAGCTTTGCACCGCCTGCGAGCAGCGTGGTGCAAAGGAGCAGCCGGGTGGCATATTAGCGAGGTCCGGCGGTGATCCGGGAATGGTGATCAGGCGGTCGCGGCCATGGGCAAGCTCAACGCGTGCGCCAAGCAGCCCCTTGGTATAGGGATGTCGAGGGTTCTTGATAATCTCGCTGACGGTGCCTTCTTCAACAATGCGACCCGCATACATGACGGCGATCCGGTCTGCGACCTCTGCGGCAACGCCGATATCATGGGTCACGAAAATGACCGACAGTCCATATTCCTTCTGCAACTCGCGGATCAGCAGCAGGATCTGTATCTGCACGGTTGCATCCAGCGCGGTGGTTGGCTCATCGGCCAGAAGAACCTTCGGATTGCAGGCCAGCGCCATGGCAATCATTGATCGTTGTAACATTCCGCCCGACATTTCATGCGGATAGTTTTGCAGGCGGCGTTCAGGCGAAGGGATTTTTACCTTCTGAAACAGGGCGAGCGCACGCTCTGCAGCCTCCTTTCTGGAAACTCGCTCGTGGCGCATGATGGTTTCCTCTATCTGGTGACCAAGTGTGTAGACCGGGTCCAGAGCCAGGCGGGGTTCCTGAAACACCATGGAAACGACCGCGCCACGAAAATTGCCCAACTCCCGTTTTGAAAGGCAGGTGATGTCACGGCCGCCGACGACCATAGAGCCTTCCATGGTTGTGCCTTTAGGATGTAGCCGCAAAAGCGACCGCATCGTTACGCTTTTGCCAGAGCCGGATTCACCCAGCAGTGCGACGACTTCGCCGGATTGCACCGAAAGACTGACGCCGCTCACCGCTTTCACCGGCCGGCGACCGCGATTGAACGTCACCGAGAGATTGCTGATATCGATCATCGGACTAACCATCTCATGCCTCCATCATGGCGTGGGCCTTGCTGTGTCCCGATCCCGAAAGGGACATGAGGCAGGCGGCCTGTTGTTGCGCAGATACATTTGCGAGCGGCGGAACGGATTTACTGCAGATCTCTTCAGCGAGGGAGCAGCGTGTATGAAAACGACAGCCTGACGGTGGGTCGATCGGGTTTGGCGGATCACCCGCCAGTGGTGTCTCCATTGTTCGTTCTGCGGGGTCCATCTTGGGCATGGATGCCAAAAGGGCGGCAGAATAAGGGTGTCTGGTATTGTCGAAAATCGCGTCGCGGCTGCCGATTTCAGCAACCTTACCCAGATACATGACCATGACCCTGTCGCACATGAAGCGTACGACGTTCAGGTCGTGGGAGATGAACAGGTAGGTCAGGCCGAAATCACGTTTCAGATCGAGCAGAAGATTGAGGACCTGCGCTTCGACTGATTTATCCAGCGCGGACACGGCTTCATCGAGAATGACCAGACGCGGTTCCAGAGCTAGGGCGCGGGCAATGTTGACACGCTGGCGCTGACCGCCTGACAATTCATGCGGATACCGTCCTGCAAAACGGCTGGGCTCAAGTCCGACGCGGTGTAGCAGGTCATGGGCACGCGCCAGGGCCTTGTTGATCGGTACGCCGTGAACTCGAGGACCGAACGCTATGGATTCCTCCATGGTGAGGCGCGGATTTAGTGACGCGTAACTGTCCTGAAACACCATCTGGACCTGGCGGCGATAGTCCGTCAGTGGCAGGGTGCCACCAACCGTTTCACCGTCAAACAGCAGTTCGCCTTGGTCGGGCTTGATCAACTGCATCAACAACCGTGCCGTGGTGGATTTGCCGCATCCGCTTTCGCCCACCACGCCAAGGGTTTCGCCCTTGAGAATGTCGAAATCGACACCATCAACGGCGCGCACGACTTTTTTCGGTTGAAAAAGCCCGCGTGATTTGACCGGAAAGTGCTTCAATAACCGACGCGCCGAAATCAGAGGCTGCGCCGGTCCACCGCGATCACGCGGATCTTCCTTATCATGTGCAAGGTCTATCATGACTTCACATCCATGGCTGAGCGCAGCCCGTCAGAGAAAAGATTAAAGCTGATCGATGTGATGAAAATCATCACTCCCGGCAGCGCTGCGACCAGTGGATTGACGTAGATCGCAGTGCGCAATGTGTTGAGCATCAGTCCCCATTCGGCATCCGGTGGGCGGGCACCGAGACCGAGGAATGAAAGGCCGGATGCGAGGATCATGGATACTGAAATCAGGCTGGTGGCAAAAACGAAGATCGGGCCGAGGACATTGCCCAGAATATGCACGCTGATGATAGTTGGCGCACGCGCGCCGGAGGCGCGGGCTGCATCGACATAATCCAGCCCTCTGACCTGTGTTGTCACACTTTCTGCGATACGAGCGATCTGGGGTATAAAGACAACTGTCAGCGAGACCATGGCATTGGCAAGGCCGGACCCGAGCGCACCCGACAGTGCAACAGCCAGCAGCACTGAAGGAAAGGCATAAAAGACATCAACGGTGCGCATGATCAGCGTGTTGGTGAGGCCGCCAGCATAACCGGCGATGATGCCGATTGTTGAACCGATGACAAATGCGATCGGGACCGGGATAACGCCCATGATCAGCGATAGTCGTGTGCCGTAGATCAACCGAGAGAGCATGTCGCGGCCAAGCTCATCGGTGCCCAGCCAATGGCCGGGTGTTCCGATTGGCCGCAGCCGACGAATGACATTGGCTTTGGTCGGGTCGTGAGGTGCCAGGTAGGGTGCAAAAATGGTGACAGCGACGAGCAGCACGATGATGGAAAGCGCTATCAATGCCACCGGATCGCGACAGATGCGTTGGACGACGCCATGCCAGAAACCGGGAGAGCGGATGACGCGCGGAGCGTCGGTAAGGGGATCTGCGGTAATGACGGCCATGCCTCAGCTCCTTTGAATGCGCGGATCGATAGCGCTTTGCAGCACATCGACGATCAGATTGACGAGGACGAAGAAGATCGCAAGCACCAGTATCGTGCCCTGCAGCACCGGCAGGTCGCGAGTAAAAATGGCGCCATTCAGCAGGAAACCCGTGCCGGGGTAGGAGAACACGGTTTCGATAATGATCGAGCCACCGAGCAGATAACCAAGTTGTAGGCCCATGACAGAAATAGCTGTCGGCGCGACGTTGCGCACCACGTGCCGCAGAACCTGCCGGGTCATCAACCCCTTGGCGGCCAGCGCCTGCGTGAAATCCTGCGCCAAAATATCGGCAACCAGTGAGCGGATCGTCCGGGCGATAATGCCCATCGGTATCACCGACATGGTGACGGCTGGCAGGATCAAGTAGCGGATATAATCCCAGCCAATGGTGCGACCGTCCGAACCACCGGGTCCGCCGCCCATGGCGGGAAGCCAGCCGAGCGTCACCGAAAAGATGATGACCAGCACCATGCCCAGCCAGTAATGCGGAATGCTGACGCCGAGCATGGAAATGGCCGATGCAACGCGGTCAATCCATGTGCCACGAAACACACCTGCCATAAAACCAAGAACGGTTCCCAGCGTGAAGCCGATGAGCGTTGCAGCCACAGCCAGAATGATGGAATTAATCGAAGCGGAGACGATCTCGCCGAGGACCGGACGACCTGTCGCAATCGACATGCCAAGATCACCTTGCAGGGCGCGCCACATCCACATCAGATATTGTATGGGTAAAGGCTGGTCGAGGCCGTAGAAGCTACGCATCTGTGCCTGGAGTTCAGCCGAGGCATCGGAAGGCAATACGGCGGCGAGCGGATCGCCCGGGGCAATGTGGATCAGCAGGAAGCATACGATACTGACGCCTATGGCGACCGGTATGACATGCAGAAGTCGTTTCAAACCATACGCCAGCATTGGTCCTCGCTTGGAAATGGGTTGGATCGGGCAGCTGGGATATGCCGGGTATCCGGCATATCCTTTTCATTGCGATGGATCAGGGTTCGATGGTGATCTGCGAAAAATCTTGGAACCAGTTCTGTGCCTGCACGAAGCCTTTGACCTTGGCGGACATGGCGCGTGTGTTAACGTCATGGGTGACCATCAGGAACAGGGCATCGTTGACGTATTTTTCGTGAACCTGCTGCAGGACCTTGTCCTGTTCTGCCGGGTCAAAGGCATTGCGTACCTTGTCGAACAGGGCATCCATTTCCGGATCACAATAGAATCCCCAGTTGGTGCCGGTTGGCGGGGCGAGATTGCACTGTGACTGACGGATCATCGCGCTGAACGGATCCTGGATGAAGTAGCTGTAGTTGACTGCGGTGCCGCCCTTCGAGCTGGCATCCTTTGCCCCTGCACGCCAGATGTTGATGACGGTGTTCCAGTCTGCCACTTCGTATTCGACGTCGATGCCGATTTCGGCCAGCGTCTGCTGAATATATTCGTTCATCGCCAATGGGAGCATCTGGCCGGAACCGGACGAGGAAATGATAACCTTGGTCTTCAAGCGTTTGTCGGGGCCGTAACCGGCTTCTTCCATCAGCTTGGCGGCGGCCTCGACATTATATTCCAGTTTGAAATCCGGCTTGCCGAACCACTGGTGGCCAGGAGGCAGATATCCCTGGGCTGGCACGGAAAAACCACCCAGCAACTCGTTCAGGCCGTCACGATCAACGGCGAGGTTTGCGGCCTTGCGGACCCTGATGTCGTTCCAAGGTGAACCTTCGACACGCGAAAGGTGCCAGGTCCAGTTATGCGGATAGGCATTCGTGACAATGTTGAAACCGGCATCCTTGACCGACTGGGCGGAATCCGGTGCCGGCGCCTCGATCCAGTCCACTTCACCAGAGCGAAGGGCTGCGATGCGGGTGTTGGCTTCTGGCAACGGGATCAGGACGAGTTTATCGAGCTTTGGAACGCGGTTTTTGTCCCAGTATTCGGTGTTTGGCGTCAGCTCGGCCCGCTCACGTGGCGTAAAGCCATTTTCAAGTTTCCATGGGCCGGTGCCGGACGGTTTTTGCGCTACCGCCTCCCAGCTTTTGCCCTGAGCTTCCCAGTTCGCAGGAGACGACAGCAGAATCCAGCTCAACTGGTAAGGCAAGGTCGCATCAGGTGTTTTGGTAGTGATCTCGACGGTAGTCGGGTCGATGACCCGGTAGCTTGCAACCGCGGGAATACGTGACTTTCCCTGTGCGGACTGCCGTTGATCGAACTGCGGTGCGTCGGTCTTCAGCAATTTGTCGAGGTTCCAGACTACAGCCTCGGCATCAAATGTGCTGCCATCGTGGAATTTGACGTTTTCACGCAGCTTGAATATCCATTTTGAGTTGTCAGCCGGATCAACATTCCAGGACAGTGCGAGGCCGGGGGTGAGGACCGATGGTTTGTCGGCGCTCGACAGATCCCATTCAACAAGCGAGTCATAAACGGTGTAACCCATGAAACGCTGACCTTCGCCGCCCTGATCGGTTTGCCCTGTGGTCAGTGGAATGTCCGAGGCGGTCATGCCAATACGCAAAGTGCCAGCGGCCAGCGAAATGCCTGCATTTGTGGTGATCAGGGCCAAAGCAGTGGCGCCGACCAGCATGGAGTTTTTCAATCCGCGCAGAATGGTTGGTTTGGTCTGTATCTGCCTCGCAATTTGCATCATGCTGTTTCCCTCTTGTTGTTTATGCTGAACCTCTGTCCAGTCGTTTTATGAGAAGCAGTTTTCATGCCAGTTTATATGAAAATATAGTTTCATGTTATTTTACAATTGTTTGGGTTGCAATTGGAAAGAGTTGTGGCAATCTGACGCCACTTGTTGTTTGCTTAAAACTCGTGCTGCTTCTAATGAAGATGCACAATTGTGCGCCGCGGAGATGAACCATGGATACGAAACGATATCACTCACAGTTTGGCGGCTTGCCGGGCCAGACAGAACTTCTGTCGAGCAAGGCTGTTTTTACGACCGCCTATGCCGTTATTCCGCGTAGTGTGCTCACTGACATCGTCACCAGCGTGCTGCCGCACTGGAAAGCGACGCGCGCCTGGATTCTCTCCAGACCACTGACGGGTTTTTCCGAAACCTTTTCGCAATATATAATGGAAGTGCAGCCAGGTGGCGGTAGTGATCGCCCGGAGCCTGACAAACGTGCACAGGCGGCAATCTTTGTCGTCGAGGGTGGCATGGTGATCGAGCACGATGGCGTGGAACATACGCTTCGGACCGGCTCGTTTGCCTATATCCCTGCGAGTTCATCGTGGAAATTGCACAATCCCGGCACTGAGGCTGTTAAGTTTCACTGGGTTCGCAAGGTCTTCCAGGAAGTTGAAGGACTGGAACTTCCGCCAGCGATTTTCGCGCATGAAGATGAGCGATCACTCTCGGCCATGCCCGGAACGGATGGCCGCTGGGCAACAACCCGTTTCATCGATCCCGATGATGTGCGTTATGACATGCACCTCAACATCGTGACCTTTGAACCCGGCGCGACCATTCCATTCATGGAAACTCATGTCATGGAACACGGTCTTTATGTGCTTGAAGGCAAAGCCGTTTACCGCCTCAATCAGGACTGGGTCGAGGTCGAGGCCGGTGACTTCATGTGGCTGCGCTCTTTCTGCCCGCAAGCGTGTTATGCCGGTGGACCGGGCCGCTTCCGGTACCTGCTCTACAAGGATGTGAACCGCCACACCTCGCTCTGGTAGTCTAAGCAAGCGGGATTCCCTAAGAAACGCGTGTTGCATCAAGGCAGATTTGTTTTGGCAGCACGCGTTTTTGTTCTTGTGCAACGATTGCATGTGCTGGAGCGATTGATCAGCCCGATACAGAGGAAATTTCATGAACCTTTGCGAAGGGGAGTTTTTCGGTCGCGATGTCGCACAAATGCCGGTGGTGGGTCAGGTAGATGACCTGTCCGACCTCAGCCATCCGCCCGAATAGCCGGAATACCTCTTCTGAGCGCGGTTCGTCGAAGGTCTCCATAATGTCGTCGGCGATAAACGGCACGGACGGGCGAGCCATGGCGAATTCTTCATATCCGGCCAGACGCAGTGCCAGATACAGCTGAAATTGCGTTCCCTTGGACATTTCTACGGCAACCTTGGAGCCGCCGTTTCGCGGCAGGCCGATCAGGACTTCCTTGTCTTTGTCTGGTCGCGTTGCAAGGCCGTTATATTCTCCGCGTGTGATAAGGCGAAACGCCTCTGATGCCCGGTTCATCATCGCGCTGCGATGTTTGTCGCGATAGGCACGAATGCCATGTTCGGCGATCAGATTGCCGCTGCGCAGCCGCAGATAACGCAGCGCAAGGTCTTCGACCTCCAACAGCAATGTGCGGCGCTGGGCTTCAAGACGTGCGACGGCATCATCGCCACCAATCGCCGACAGGCGCTCGGCCGCACGTGCCTTGTTGGCAAACAGGGTCTTTGAGCGTTCATCGAAAGCGTCAATGCGTGCCACAAGTTCGGCTTGCTCGCGCTGTAATTCGCTCAAATCGACATCGGATGCACTGTCCATGGCAATATCCAGCGACGGCATCTGCATCTCGCTGAAAATCTGCTGTTCCAGCTTGTGCAACTGGGCGACCAATTTGTCTCTGTTGCCCGACTGGTCCAATGCCTGCCGCACCTCTGCCAGTGTCTCGACTCCAAAAAACTCGGTCATCTGGGTTTTATGTGCGGCGTGAAGTGCGATCTCGCTGTCCAGCTTCTCACGCTCAAGCGCCAGACCAGCGAGGGACTGATCCCGTTCCTGCCGTTTCGTCGCGACGTGTCTGGCTTCGTCAAGACGCGTGATCAAGGTTCTGGCTGCGGCGAGGGGATCGCCGTCGTCACATGTGTCGCCGAGAACCTCATAGATTTGCGCGACAGTATCGACAAAGGATTTCTGGTTGGCCTCCATCGATACGATGCGGTGGTGCAGGTCGGCCTGTTCACGCAAGGCTTCCGGCAGGGCAACGACAACGTCAAGAAGTTCTCTGACCGCGCCAATGCTGTGTTGCCTGTCTTCAAACCACGTCGTCATGAGCGTATTTGACCAGCCGCGCTGCCACTCCTCAGAGGCTTTCGCGGCTTCATCACGTGTTGTCTTGCGCTGAGAAACAGCCGTTTCGAGTTCCGCGATGCGTTTGTCGGCAGCCATTCGTTTGGCTTGCAATGCCGTGTGGTCGGCGAGCAGGTTCTCCGCCGCCTGTGTCATGGCGGCGAGATCAAGTGCATCCACCTCAACGCCACTGGCACTTAAGGCCTTCGCAAGGCCGTCCTGTTCCGTTGCAAGTGCGGCTCTTGCCTGTTCGACGCTCTGCAAGGTCTGGCGTAAATCGTCCCAGGCGGCCAATCCGGCGGTGTGGCCCTCTGCCAATTGGCTTGTTTTCGTCAGCCAACTCGCAAGGGAGGCGTCTAGTGGAAGTTCGATTTCAGAGGGCATCTCAGATTGGATTTCGCGGCGCAGCGTCGCCAGGTCGCCATCCGTTTCCACAAGCAATTGACGCTGCCGCTCATTATTGGCCGTGGTTACAGCGAGTGCTGCCGTCAGAGACCGCAGTTCTTCCAACTCCTTGGCTTTGTCGAGACGGGCGGTGACAACCTCGTCGGTTTTTCGCATCTGTTTTTCAAAAAGTGCGGCGGTTTCCTGATCAAGTGCGGCCAGATGCTGCTTCCAGATTTCATCCCGTTCGGTAAGGGTGAGCTTAGTCTGTTCATCATCCAGAATGCTGGCTGACGCGCGCAAGGCTGCAATCCTCGCGGTTTCCTCGTCCTGGCGGGTCGTAAGCTCTCTTTGCCGTTCGATGATCTGGGCGCGACGTTGCTCGATCGCGGAAAGCCGCAATTTCCATGTCTCACGGCGATCAGCGGAAGGTAAGAATATGCGTCTGAGGGCATCTCCATCACCCGACCATGGGAAAAGTCTGGCGACGGCATCGTCGAAAGCCTGACGTTTGGTGGTCAGACTGCGTTCCGCAAGACGCAATTCCGCAGACAAATTACCGTTTCGCACTCGGTTCAGCGTCGATTGAAGCTGTGCCAATCGGCTGGCGTTGAGCGCAACGTCGGCGACATCCAGAGTTTTACGGGCGCGTTGCTCGTTCTCCAGAGCTTGTTGTGCCGCGACGTGTTCTTTTTCAGCAGCAAGCAGAGCAACATCAATACCTGATTTTTCGCTGATCAGATCGCGTAGCATTCCTATCGTAGCCGCCTGTATCAGCAGTACTTTTGGGTCCTTAACGTCGGTCTGCCCCAAGGATGCCAGGATCATGTCGAGCTTGCGGGTTGCCTGCGACAATGCCTCTTTTCTTTTCGGCAAATCCTCCTCTGCCGTGGCATAACGTGCTGCAGCATCGGCCAGTTGATCGATCCGCTCGGCAGTGGCCAATAGATGCTCATCGGTAACCAGTTGGGTCAATTCGGAGCGATGTGTTTGTTCGCGTTGGTCAAGGCCGGCCAACCGTGTCTGAAAGCGCGCCTCTTCGACAACAAGATTGGGGAGTGCCGTTGCCCATTCGTCTGGTGGCCTTGGCAAATCATCATAGTTCGAAAGCTGCTCTTTGCCGCGGCTGTATTCACCCACAAGTGGATGGGTGCGCAGAACGCGTGCAATCTCATCCTGCCGTGTTTTTGCGGCACTAATGTCCTTCATCACGGCGTCATAGGCCGCCTCGGCCTGTTCCAGTTCCGCCGTCAGGGCCCGATAGGCAGAAGCCTGCGTATCGATTTCGTCGCGCTGCGATTTAAGGTCTGCAATCTGTCGCTTGAGGCTGGCAATTTTTGTCGAGCTTGCGCGCTTGCGGAAAATCCCATCGGCTTCACTGGTGGCCGCTTCAAGAATGGAGCTGACACCTGCCAGGCCGGCACTTGCCGAAAACAGCAATTCGCCCAGATCGCCCTTGCTTTCCAGAATGGCGTTGCCGCCATCTTCCAGCGTCTGGTCGTCGAGTGAAAACATCATGCGATAAGCATCACGGCTCAGACCGGCAAGCGGAACACTGAGCGCCCCCTCATTGAGCGGTTGGCCCTGTTCGTTCAACAGTGAGTTGTTGCGCTGCTTGATACGTTTGAATTCATGGGCCTGACCGTCGAATTCGAGGCAGGCACCAATTTCCATCGCCTTGCCTTGATGCAGGAAACCGTATCGCGTGCGTTCTTCGATGCCAAACAGCAGATCGAGATAGGCATTCAGGGAGGTCGATTTTCCTGCCTCGTTCAGGCCGTAGATAATGTGCAGGTCCGGCGTGCCGACTTTGTGCTCGCCAAAGTCGATCGAATAATCGGTAAATTTTCCATAACGAGTGAGATCGAGCCTGCGCAGACGCATCAGTTGATCTCCGATGCTTCCGGTTTTAACCGGGCGAGGATGTCATCACTGCCTTCCGCGAGAAGCTGGTCAATCAAGGTTTCAAATGCCGCTTCATTATCACCACTGAATGCTCGTGCCTCCGGTGGCAGATCATCGCGCAATTCCTTGACCAAATCCCTTACTGCTTCACGAATGCCATGCTGTTTGATGATGTCGTTACGCATCAACTCGCCAAGCTCGAGCACCGGATCGGCGGCGGTATCTCCACTCGCGACACTTGTTGGGGCTATCGTCGCCACTTCGATCTTCTCAATCCAGGTCCGTCCGAGGCTTTCGGCACGTTGTTCGGTTTCTGCCAATAGCAGGTCCCGATCACGACGCAGCTGAAAGGACAGCGGTGTGGCCCCTGTCAGTCGCAGGCGTCCAACCAGATGCGTCGAATTTGCTTGGTCCCGGGCGTTGCCCATGGCCGCCTCAATCAGATCTGCGGTTTCACGCCAGGTTGCGGCAGAAGACAGATCGACCGGGATGCGTTCAAACTGTGCGATGCTGGTTGCGCGCTCTTCGATGGTAAGGCTGCGGTCATCGTTGACTGTCACGAGGGTGACGGTCTTTTCGCCGTTTTCATTGATGTCGCGGCCCTGCGGCATGCCCGGCATGATGACGGTGCGCTCACCCTTATGCTGTGTGCGGGCATGGACGTGTCCAAGAGCCCAATAGTCGAAATTCCAGTCGTGCAGGTCTGACACCTTGCATGGCGCGTAAAGGTCATGACCGGGCGCTCCGGCCAAACTTGTATGCATGATGCCGATATTGACCGCGTCCGGTGTGGGGCGATGATATTTTTCGAGAAGGCTTTCCGGCGCATGCGGTTTGGCAAAGCTCAGGCCATGAATGGCGAGCGTGAGGTCCCCATGGGCAAAATCAATGGTCTGAGGCCGTCCGCCAAATACGGTGACGGAAGGCGGCATGATCAATTCCTGGGTGATGCGTGACAGCGCATCGTGGTTGCCACGGATGACAAAGGTCGCGATGGCTGCTTCATGCAGCCGACGCATCTGGCTTGCCAGAAAACGCGCAGTTTTCATCGAGGTCTGGTCACCGTCATAGAGATCGCCGGCAATAACCAGCGCGTTGACCTGCTCATCGATACACAGATCGACGATGGCTGCAAAAGCTTGTCGGGTGGCGTCACCAATCAACTCGGCAAGATCGCTGTTTCGCAATGCCAGAGAGCGGAGTGGAGAATCAAGATGAAGGTCGGCTGTATGAATGAACCTGAACGGCATGCGGCATTTTTCGAGGAATTCACCGGCAAAGTAAAGCGACGAATGTCGTCAGTGGTCGCGCAACAACAAGATAACTGTTGGTCCTGTCAGCGGCCATAAAAATTCCGGCCGTGCAGGACACGGCCGGATTGGTGGGCATGGATAGTTGGTAGAAAGACTTACGCTGCGCCCCGATACTGCATCGGAGAAACAGTGTGCGTTTGGGTCAGCCGGAACTGGCCAAGGCGGTTGGAGAGGGCAGAGACCTCCGTTACCAACGTATGGGAGGCGGCGTTGGATTCCTCGACCATTGCCGCGTTCTGCTGGGTGGACTGATCCATCTGGTTCACCGCAGCATTGATCTCTTGCAGACCAGTTGATTGTTCGCGCGCGGATTGCACAATCGCCAGGACATTCTGGTTGATCTGCTGCACTTCCACGACGATCGCCTGAAGCGCTGTGCCGGTCTGTCCAACCAATGAGACACCGCGTTTTACATGATCCCCGGATGAGGAAATCAGGCTCTTGATTTCCTTTGCGGCCTGCGCCGAGCGTTGGGCAAGTTCACGAACTTCCTGAGCGACTACGGCAAAACCCTTACCTGCCTCACCGGCACGGGCGGCCTCAACGCCGGCGTTGAGGGCGAGCAGGTTAGTCTGGAAGGCGATTTCATCAATGACGCTGATGATGTTGGAGATGGATTGCGACGAGTTTTCGATCTCACTCATCGCATTGACGGCTTCGCGCATCACATCGCCGGATTTCTCAGCCCCAAGCCGCGTGCGGGTGACGAGGTTGCCAGCTTCTTCAGCGCGGGCAGTCGAATCTCTCACCGATGTGGTGATCTGCTCCAATGCTGCAGCTGTCTGTTCAACCGATGCGGCCTGCTGTTCGGTGCGGCGGGCAAGATTGTCGGCGGCGTTGCGAATTTCTTCCGAACCGGATTGGATTGTTGAGGCGTTGTCGCGGAACGACAACATTGCCGCCTGCAATTTCTCCACGGAATGGTTGAAGTTGCCGCGAATTCCGTCGAGCGCCTGGCAGAAGGATTCTTCAAGGCGCACGGTCATGTCACCTTCAGACAGCCGCTCCAGTCCACCAGCCAGTCGGGTTACAGCAAATCGGACTTCTTCTTCCTGCGCGGAATTGATCCGCTCACGTTCAAGACGTTCTGCCTCTTGCGCTGCGCGTCCTGCCTCGGCTTCCGCTTCAAGTTCCACACGGCGGCGGTTGTTCTGAAGCAAGATTTCAAGAGAACGTGACAGGTCACCAATCTCGTCCTGTTTTTCACGGTCACGAAGATCGACATTCAGATTGCCGCTGGCAATTTCGTTGGTTTCACCGATCACATTGGCAATGCGGCCAACGAAGCGACGGGCAATCAGCCAACCGGAAAGACCAAGCAGTGCAATCGCGCCGGCGGTGATGAAGGCTGCACTCCACATCATGCTATAGAGACCGGCAAAGACCGTGTCTTTCGGGATAAAGGCAATTGCATACCAATTCATCTCGGGTGTGAGTTTGACCGGAGCAGCAATCGAGAAATAGGTGGTGCCATCCGGCGCCGTCATCTCCTCTTCGGTGCCGGAATTGGCGATGATATTGGTCCAACCTGCAACAGCATCGCCTGCATTGGATATGGATTTTCCGACCAGTGCCTTGTCCGGGTGGCTGATAATATTGCCCTTGGCAGTTACCAGCGCCAGAAAACCGGTGTCCATCGGATGGATTTTTGAAATCGTCTCGTTGGCGGCGGCAAGCGAGATGTCGATGCCTGCAACGCCAACAGATTTGCCATTTTCAATAATCGGCATGGCAACGGATGTGATCAACACGGTCTTGCCATCAACCGGGTATTCATAGGGTTCAATGACAACCGTTTTCTGGCTTTCGCGGGCCAGAAGGTAATAGTCGCCAGCGCCAGGTACGGTGTAATCCACAAGTGGATCGTGTGCGATCTTGTCGCCGCTACGCGACATGTAAGGAACGTAACGTCCTGTCGCATCATGCCCCGTCTGCCCGGTGTTATCGCCGTCATGGCCGTCGAAAGCGTTCGGCTCCCAAGCTGTCCATGTGGCCAGAAGTGCGGGGTTGTCGCGAAGGGTTGCGGTCAACATGGCATCAGCCGTTGTACGATCGGCCTTTTGTGCCGTTTGCATCGCGGTCAGGCTGGAGCGAATGCCACTGGCCACCTGAACGGCGTTGCTCATATCTTTGGCTATCCCGGCGGCACCCGATTCCGTGATCTGCTTCATGCGAGTGATGCTGGCTTCTCGCATGTCGCTGTAGGTGATCGAGAATAGAATTCCAGCCGCAGCCGCTGTTGTCAGCACCCCAGCTGCTGCAACAGAGAAAATATTGCGACTTGTGGCAGATCGGAAAATCATGACGCTCCCCATGTGAAGTCACGGAATACTCCTCCTCGAAGTTGCCGTGACTTGGAGCGGACAACCCTCGGTGCCGGTGATCGGTGAGGATCGCTCCAAATGTATGTATATTATATATCTGTTATTAATAATGCGTTGTATGGCATCGCCTGAAAGACGGTGCGAAATAAGGCTTTTCACGATTTTAGGCCCGGGCAAGCGGTGGTGGTTTTGCCTCATCATATTGCCAATACGGGAAGACAGTCGCCTGCCGTGCACTCTGAGGGACGGGGTTGGTCAAGTGGTGTAAATTTTATGATTGTATTAATGTCATTTTGTGATATTACCCATTTTAAGGATTAGGTAACGCAAAAGGGGAGGTTTGCATGCCGGCAGTGGAGGGATTGCGTGCTGTTGTCACCGGAGGCGCGAACGGTATCGGTCTTGCTATCGCAGTGGGTCTTGCGAAAGCTGGGGCCACAGTTGGCGTCCTCGACAATGATGCCGGACGTTTGGACGTTGTGATCTCCGAAAATGCGGATGTGGATCTTGTCGCTCTAGCCTGCGATGTCAGCGACCGTCAGGCCGTTCATAAGGCGATTGGTACATTTGCCGCAGATGGCGGTCTCGATATTCTCGTCAACAATGCCGTTGTTTTCCATTATTCGCCACTGGCAGAATTTCCCGAACATGAAGTGCACCGGATGCTGGATGTTGGCATCAAGGGTTTTCTCTGGGCAACGCAGGCGGCGACGCCGTTCATCGAGAAGAGCACAAACGGCAGCATCATCAACCTCTCATCCATTGCTGTTTCGATGGCTGTTGGCCGCACCTCGGTTTACACGACGATCAAGGGCGCAATCGATGCTTTCACGCGCCAACAGGCTGCTGAACTGGGCGCCAAGGGTGTGCGGGTGAATGCTGTTGCGCCCGGCTCGGTGCGCACGCCCGGAGCCAGCGCAGTCATTACGGATGCTGGCTGGGCGCAACGGGAGGCGAAGTCGCTGCTCGGCCGTTTGCCTGAGGCGGAAGATGTTGCCAATGCTGTGGTGTTTCTGGCTTCGGATGATGCGCGCTGCATTACCGGCGTATCTCTGAAAATCGATTGTGGAATGTCAATCGCGGGCGCTTGAAGCGCGGCCGCGACGCGTTTGCCAATTTGCATGAATGGAGGCGGGCTGTCCCTTTCCGGGCGCCCGAAGCCTTGCTCATGCCTGCGTTCAGGCGGGTTGACCAAGGGCCAAGAGGGAGAGAGTTCAATGAGAAGCAATGCGCTATTGCGCGAACTTGTCGCTCAGGCAAAACCTGAAGGCGGCTTCCCGGACGAGGTCCGGGCAAAGGCAGCCACCTGCCTTGCCGACTTCATCTCCTGCGCAATCGAGGCTGCCGATCTACCGTGGAGCAGGCAGGCACTGGCTGTCGCGGCTGGCGGCAATGGCCCGTGCGCGGTGATTGGTGAGGCCGCGACTGTTGGCGCATTGGATGCAGCCTTCGCCAATGGCGTTCGTGGCCACGGCCTCGTGCGTGAAGACATGCATGCCGGCAGTATCAGCCACATGGGTGTTGTGGTCTGGCCTGTTGTTCTGGCGCTCGTTGCCGAAAACCCTGACCTTGTGGCAGATCCACTGGAAGCAGCCATTGCGGGTTATGAAATCGGTGGCCGGGTCGGACGGGCTCTGATAACGCCAGATATGGCGCGTCGCTTTCGTCCCACTGGCCTGATAGGCCCACTTTCAGGCGCACTGGCTGGCGCAATACTGCTTGATCTCGATCAGGAAAAGACACTCAACGCGCTGGCGCTTGCCGCAAATGCCTTTGGTGGTCTCAACGAATGGCCGCATAGCGGCGCTGACGACATGTATTTTCACCCGGGTTTTGCGGCTCGCAATGCACTGACCGCTGTAAAACTTGCCGCACTCGGTGCCAAAGGGTCAGACAGCGCGCTTGATGGTGTTGCCGGCCTGTTTTCTGCCTTTGGCATTCCGCTACCGACTGAGCGCATCTCGCTTTATCCAAATGGCACGTTTGAAATCATGGCGGTGTTCAACAAGGAAGTGCCGGCCTGCAATTTTGCACAGTCACCTTGTCAGGTGGCTTTGGCGGCCATCAACCGGGTGGGAGATGGCGATAGCGTCGAGAAGATCCATCTGTCGACCTACAACGCTGCCCTGAATTATCCCGGCTGCAACTATCGAGGTCCATTCGAGACGCCGTTGCAGGCAAAGATGAGTATTTTCTTTGGCATGGCCGCGACGATTGCCCGTGGCGAGATTGCTGAGGCCAATTATGCGCTGCTCAATGATGCAGCGATCACCGACCTGATCGACCGCACGACCATCACGGTTTCCGATAGGCTGGATGGAGCCTTTCCGGCCCGTCAGGGCGCGGAACTCCGGGTGGAGACGAAGCGGGGTGAGGTGATCGTTGAACTCCTTGATGATGTGCGTTCAGCGTCGCCAGAACTGGTTCGCCAGAGATTGGCCGATGCCGCGGCAACTCGCCTGGGGAAAGAACAGGCGCAGCAAATCGGGCTTGCCATTGAAAACCTGACGAAGAGCGGGGCCAGCGCACGCGCTGTAGCGGCGCTGGAAAAATTATGCCGAACTGGAGGAGGAGAAAGAGCCGTATGAGCGACTTTCAGATATTGATTGAGAGCATCTTGCAGCTCCTGATTACAGGTGTGCTGGTTGGTGCGCTTTACGGGATGATGTGCGTGGGTCTGGCTATGATCTTCGGCATCATGCGCGTGATTAACTTCGCCCAAGGCGATTTTATGATGCTCGGCATGTACGCGACTTATTTCGCGTTCGGCGCTTTTGGCATTCAGGCCTTTTTCGGTGCTGAACTTGGCGCCTATGTTGCCGTCATGGCAGCAGCGCCTGCGATGTTCCTGTTCGGCTGGATCATCCACCGTTTGATGATCCGTCGGGTGACAGGAACACGGACTGTGGGCATGGAGGCCGAGGGCCACTACGCACAGCTCATCCTGACACTTGGTATTGCCCTTATCCTGCAGAACGGCGCGATGATCCTGTTTGGTGCCGATCTCGTGTCGATCCGCACACCGCTTTCAAGCGATGCATGGGCACTTGAACCGTTTGGTGAAAGCATGCCGATCCTGCTGTTCTTCAACAAGTCGCGTGTGCTGACGGCGCTGTTTTCGGCCGTCGCCATCATCGGCCTGTGGCTGCTGATACAACGCACCTTCCTTGGCAAGTCACTGCGTGCTGCGGCCGACAATGCTGAAGCTGCGACCTATATGGGCATCAATGTCGACAAGTCGCACCGTGTGGCCTTCGCCATTGGTACTGCGGTTACGGCGATGGCCGGGGGTTTGCTTGCCACCAACTATCCGTTCAGCCCGTTCGTCGGTCTCGAATACGTCATCATCATGTATGCGGGCGTCGTTCTCGGCGGCATCGGCAGCGTCATCGGTGCCTTCTGGGGCGGCATGCTGATTGGTCTCATCCAGCAGTTCTCGACGCTCGTCCTGCCCACCCAGTTGCAGAATGCGACAATCTTCGTGTGCTTCCTGCTGGTTGTCATGCTGCGACCCCAAGGCCTGTTCGGCCGCAACGTGGAGAGAACCTGATGAATATGTCTGTTCTCAAATCTATCAGGATCTTCTTCGCATTGGCGCTTGGTTACATGGTGCTTGCGATCTTTGTGACCAATTCCTACTACCAGCTCATTTTGACGCTGGTGCTGATCTGGGCCATTTTTGGCCTGAGCTGGAACATCTTCAGCGGTTATACCGGGCTTGTGTCCTTCGGCCATGCCAGCTTTTTCGGCATAGGCGCCTTTGCCACCGTGCTTGCACAAATCTACTGGGGTCTGTCGCCCTGGCTGATGTTCTTTGTGTCGGGTATCATCGGCGCGGTTGCCGGTGTTCTGATTGGTTTTCCAACCTTCAAGCTGCGCGGCCACTACTTCGCGCTCAGTATGCTCGCCTATCCGCTGGCACTGATGTACGTCTTCCAATGGCTTGGTTTTCCTGAAGTCAGCATTCCACGGGTCCACGACAATCCTGCCGCTTACATGCAGTTCACGGATGGTCGGGTCTACACGCTGATTGCCATGGTCTTCCTCTGCGCCGTTGTCGTGCTGTCGCGGGCAATCGAAGCCTCTCGTTTCGGCATGGCGCTTATCGCCATCAAACAGAACGAGGCAGCCGCTGAAGCCGCAGGTATCGATACCTTGCGATGGAAACTCAAAGCTATCGCGCTGAGCGGTGCCATTGCCGCCATGGCCGGGTCGCTCTATGCCGTCGTCATTCTCGTCATCACACCGCAGTCGGTATTTGGCATGCTAGTCTCTGCGCAGGCGCTGACTGTGACGATGTTCGGTGGTGCGGGTACCTTGTGGGGACCGATTATCGGTGCGTCCTTCCTGATCCCGATTGCCGAAGTCCTGCACGCGGAACTCGGCAACTTCCTGCCCGGTATTCAGGGCGTGGTTTACGGTGTTGCCATCGTGGTTCTGATCACTGCGGCACCGGAGGGCATGTTCTGGAAAATTCGTGACCGTTTGCGTAGCCGCAAGGAAGAAACGTCACCTGTGATCGCCGATCAGCCGGTGGCTGCCAATGTCACACCGCTTCCTGCCCGGGAAACCCGTGGACTCAACCCCGAAATCGTCCTCGACGTGCGCAATATGTCGAAGAACTTCGGTGGTCTGAAAGCCGTGCAGAATGTCAGCTTCCAGGTCAACAAGGGCATGATCCTCGGCATTATCGGCCCGAACGGTGCCGGCAAGACCACGCTGTTCAATCTGCTCAACGGCTTTCAGTTGCCAAGCGAGGGCGAGGTGATGGTTGACGGCGTCAACATGGCGCGTCGCAAACCGCATGAACTGTGTCAGGCCGGTGTCGGCCGCACGTTCCAGATCATGCGTCCGTTCACCCGCATGAGTGTGCGTGACAACGTGAAGGTCGGCTCTTACGTCACCGCAAAAAGCGAGGAAGAGGCAGAAACCATTGCTGACGATGCACTTCGTCAGGTCGGATTGTTGCATATCGCGCACCAGCTTGCTGGGGGTCTCTCGACCAAGGACCTGCGCCTGATGGAACTTGCCCGCGCTTTGGCCGGAAAACCACACATCCTGTTGCTGGATGAGACATTGGCAGGGCTTGGCAAGGAAGAGGCGGTCGAAGTGGTTGCCGTTATCCGTCGGCTGTCAGCGTCAGGTGTCACGGTCGTGATTATCGAGCACACGATGCATGCCATGGTTCAGCTGGTTGATCGCTTCCTTGTGCTCGATCACGGGCAGGTCATTACCGAAGGACTGCCGCAGGAAGTTACCCGGGATTCACGGGTTATCGAGGCCTATCTTGGAAAGAAATGGGTGGCAAATGCTTGAGATCGAAGACATCACCGCCGGCTATTCATCATCCATCGCGGTTCTGCACGGCGTGTCACTCACGATCGGCCAGGGCCAGTTCATCTCGGTTGTCGGTCCAAATGGTGCGGGCAAGACCACGTTGTTCAAGGCAATTTCTGGGATCGTTCCATTACGCGGTGGTCGCATTCTCTGCGAGGGACAGGATATTTCCAACCTTGAGCCATCCAGTCGACCACATCTGGGCATCGCCCATGTGCCAGAGGGACGGCAGGTGTTTCCGTCGATGACGGTGCTTGAAAACCTGGAAATGGGTGCCGCGACCGAAAAGGGCCGCCGCGAATGGAAAGAAAATCTTGAGCGCATATACACCTGGTTCCCGGTGCTGAAGGAGCGTGCTGGTCAGTATGCTGGCACATTGTCGGGCGGTCAGCAGCAGATGCTGGCCATAGGCCGCGGTTTGGCATCATCTCCGAAGCTTTTGATGCTTGATGAGCCATCCATGGGACTTGCTCCATCCACCGCCGATCTTGTGTTCGACAAGATGATGGAGATCAGGCGTGACATAGGTCTTTCGATCCTGCTGGTGGAGCAGCGGGTCGCCGAGGCCCTGCAATTTGCAGATCGCGGATACGTTCTGGAAACGGGGCGAATTGTGCTCGAGGGAGACGGAGAGGCGTTGAAGGCCGACGACCGCGTCCGTCAGGCATATCTTGGAATGTAACAAAGCAATAATGTGTGGAGGAGTGAACACATGAAAAGCAATGCAAAATTCTTTCTGACAGCAGCACTGGCATCAACAGTGCTGAATGCCGGTTTGGCGCAGGCCCAGACGGCAGAACCAATCCAGATTGGTTTGATCGCGCCGACATCGGGCATTTATGCCCGTCCGGGTCAGGTCATGAAAATGGGCGCTGAAATGGCAATCGAGGACGTCAATAAGGCCGGCGGCATCGCTTGCCTCGGCGGCGCGCCTCTACAGCTTGTAACTATCGATTCAGGCGATTCCGTTGAAAAAGCCACCAACTCTGCCCAGCGCATGGTTGCGGACTTTCCGGGCCTTGTCGGTGCGACCGGCGCTTATCTGAGCTCGTTCACGCTTGCGGTCAGCGAAGTGACGGAACGTGCCAATCTGCCGCTTCTGACTTTGTCTTATTCCGACCTCATCACCAGCCGCGGTTTCAAGAACATCTTCCAGACTTCTGCGACCGCGGGTGTGCAGGCACAAATCGCATTGCCGATCATCCTTGATCTTGCCGAGCAGCAAACCGGCACACGTCCAAAGACCGTGGCAATCATCACCGATAACACGGCTGCATCGCTCGCCTCTGTTGATCGCATGAAGAAGGGTCTTCTGAAGGATGTTGGCCTTGACCTGTCCTTCGAACAGGTGTTCACGCCGCCGCTGGCGGACGCGACCTCGCTTGTGCAGCAAGTGCGGCAGCAAAAGCCGGATCTGCTGTTTTTCCTGCCGACGGTTATCTCCGACAGCAAGCTGATCCTTGAGAAGATGAAGGAGTTCCGGGTCAACACACCTGTGGTTTCCTTTGGTATTGCTATTGCCGAACCGGAAGTACTCAACACCATGCAGGCCGACTTGCTTGAAGGCGTGATGTCAGCGGTGGCGAACTGGGGCACCAAAGGTCAGGAAGACCTGATCAAGCGTCTGAACGAAAAGTATGGCGAGCCATGGATGACGCAGAATGCCATCTCGACCTATGGCGATATCTGGTTGTTCAAGGATGCACTGGACAAGAGCTGCAGCCGAGACCGTGCGGCTCTTGGCGAAGCGTTGAGAACGCTGAATGCCGGACCGGCCAAATATTTCCCCGGTGGTACGCTGAGCTTTGACGACAAGGGTCATCGCGAAGGTGCTAGCCTGACGATCATCCAATGGCAGAAGGGTATTCCGGTTACCGTTTACCCTGATGATCTGGCGCTTGCCAAGCCGATCTGGCCGAAATGATGAAGCTAGCCCGGACATCGTGTCCGGGTGATGACGTCATAACCGGGGCGGTTCAACCCGCCCCGGCTCTGGATACTGCGCCGCGCGGCTGCAAGCGTAAAGAGGATGGAATGGCTGACGAGACATATGAAGTTCTTGCCGTGAAATATGCCCATAACGGGCGGCAATCTTCGCAGAATTTCATCGGTGGTGATGAACATGACCGGCCGATGCCACTCGACTATTTTGTGTGGGTGATCCGCAATGACAAGCGCACCATCATTGTCGATACCGGCTTTAATCCGGACAGCGGCAATCGCCGAGCGCGCGAACTGACCACTCCCGTCAATCAGGCCCTTTCGGCCGTGGGTGTGGATTGCGCCAGCGTACAGCATGTCATCATTACCCATATGCATTACGACCATGCCGGCAACAACGACATGTTCCCCAATGCCTGCTTCCATATGCAGGAAAGCGAGATGCAATACGCGACCGGTCCCTGCATGTGCCACCACACGCTCAACCACCCCTATGAGGCCGAGGATGTGACGGGCATGGTGCGCCGCGTTTACGCAGGCAAGGTCGCTTTTGCAAATGGGGACGACCAGCTTTTTCCCGGCGTTTCCGTACATCATATCGGTGGCCATTCGCGCGGCCTGCAATGCGTGCGTGTCAACACGGCGCGGGGCGCCGTCGTGCTCGCCTCTGACGCGACCCACCATTACGCTCATATGAATTCCGGTCGAGTTTTCCCGACCTGCGACAGCGTTTCAGAGACGATCGCCGGCTACGGACGGCTGATGCAGCTGGCCGGTGAGAAGCGCCTGATTGTTCCCGGGCACGATCCGGAGGTGCTCAAACGATATCCGGCTTACAGCAATCAGACCGAAGGCATGGTTGCCAAACTGGATGTCGACAAATTAACAATCTGATCGGTAATTTTGTATTATTGACATATTGTATTACTGCAATGTAACGTAAACTTGATTGATGATCCGGGAGGAAAATCCGATGATCCTTGAAATGCGTGTCTACTACTGCGCCCCCACCAGACTGCCAGCTCTTCTCGACCGTTTCCGCAACCATACGCTCGGCTTCTTCGACAAATATGGCATCGAACAGGTGGGTTTCTGGACGACGCTTATCGGCAGTGACAATCACACGCTCGGTTACATTCTCAAATGGAACAGCATGGCGGAACGTGAAGAGCGCTGGAACGCGTTTCAGGCCGACTCTGACTGGATCGCTGCGCGTGCGGAAACTGAACGCGAACGCCCGATCGTTGCACGGGTGGAAAACAGTTTCCTTGCTCCAACGGATTTTTCCGCCCTGCGTTAACGGCAGGTTTTAATACCACTTCCGGCATTGGGCCGGAGCGCGATGAAAACAGGTGAGGTTGGACAATCAGATGGCCGGAAAAACAATAGGCTTCATTGGATTGGGAATGATGGGCGCGCCGATGTGTGCATGCCTGGTTAAGGCAGGATTTCGCATTCTGGTGGCGGACGCAGATCCGGCGCGTGTCAGCGCGATCTGTGATGACCTATCCGTATCGCCACTGACGAAAGATGTGGCGGGTGAGGTTGATGTTCTGATCACCATGCTGCCGAATTCCAAGATCGTTGAAACGGTTCTTCTGGAAAATGGTTGGGCAGCAGCGCTGCGCAAGGGCTCGCTGGTCGTCGACATGAGCTCGTCCGAGCCGGTGCGGTCGCGTGATCTGGCGGCAACGCTCGAAGCGCAGGGGCTGGAATATCTTGATGCTCCGGTTTCCGGTGGCGTCAAGCGAGCCCGAGAGGGCACACTTGCCATTCTCGTGGGTGGCAAGGAAACAGTGAAAGCCGAGACCATGCCGGTGCTTGAAGCAATGGGCGGCTCCATTCTGTTTATCGGTCCGGCCGGGTCTGGCCATGCGGCCAAGGCGCTCAACAACTTCGTGTCAGCGTGCGGGCTGATGGTGACGGTTGAGGCGCTGCATGTTGCACAGCGCTTTGGCATTTCGCCTGAGGCGATGACGGATGTGCTCAACGCCTCATCCGGCAAGAGCAATACGTCTGAAAACAAGGTCAAACAATTTATGTTGTCGGGCACCTTCGGGTCCGGTTTTTCACTGCATCTCATGGACAAGGATCTGGGCATTGCCCGTGCCTTGGCGCAATCGGTTGATTATCCGCTGACATTCGGACGAAACGGTATCGACCTCTGGCATGAGCAGGCAAGCGAGGTTGGCCCAACTGCCGATCACACCGAAATGTACCGCCTGCTCGAGCAGGAACAGGATTGAGGTTTTGCCATGATCGTCCTGGACAAGTTTTATATTGATGGTGACTGGGTTGAGCCAGTTGGTGGCAGGACCATGGATCTCATCGATCCCTCGACCGAAAAGGTTGTCGGTCGGCTGTCGCTCGGCAATGAAGCGGATGTCGACAGAGCCGTGGCGGCCGCCAAACGTGCAGCACCTGCCTTCGCCGCCACGACCGTCGAAGAACGCATTGCTTTGCTTGAGCGGATCCTTGCTGCCTATAACAGTCGTTATGATGAGTTTGCCGAAGCGATGCGTGTGGAAATGGGTTCGCCCATTACCTTTGCAACAAAGGGGCAGGCGGCGCGTGGACCTTTGCATATCGAGGCGCTGCTGAAGGTCCTGAGAGACTTTCGTTTCGAAGAGGATATGGCTAGCGGCACGCGCCTGCGACACCAGCCGATTGGCGTCTGTGGTCTGATCACGCCTTGGAATTGGCCGGTCAATCAGGTCATCGTGAAGGTAGGGCCAGCACTTGCTGCCGGCTGCACGATGGTTCTGAAGCCCAGCGAATTCTCCGCCATCAGCACGGTTGTGTTTGCCGAAGTCTTGCATGAGGCGGGTGTGCCTCCCGGTGTCTTCAATCTCGTCAACGGCGATGGTCCAACGGTTGGCTCTGCCATTGCAGCGCATGACGACGTTGCCATGGTGTCCTTTACCGGTTCGACCCGTGCTGGCATCGAGGTGGCACGGGCAGCGGCCCCGACGGTCAAACGGGTCGCGCAGGAACTGGGCGGCAAGTCGGCCAATATTCTGCTTGATGACGTTGATCTTGAAGATGCTGTGCGTCGAGGCGTGGCGGCCTGCTTTACCAATTCGGGCCAATCCTGCTCGATCCCCACCCGTATGTTGGTGCCCGCGCATCTGATGGATCGCGCGTCCAAAATCGCAGCGGACGCAGCAGATGCCTATCGTCTTGGACCGACGGATGCCGCCGATACCCAACTCGGCCCGGTCGTCAATCGCAGCCAGTTTGATCGTGTCCTGAGCCTCATCAACAGTGGTGTGGCAGAAGGAGCAACACTTGTGGCTGGCGGTGCTGAACGTCCCGAAAGTCTACCAGATGGTTATTATGTTCGTCCGACAGTCTTCAGCGATGTTGGGCCGGACATGACCATTGCGCAGGAAGAAATCTTCGGCCCGGTTCTGTCGATCATTCCCTATCGGAGTGAAGACGAAGCCGTCGCCATTGCCAATGGCACATTTTATGGCCTTGCCGCCTATGTCCAGTCGGCAGACCGCGAGCGGGCGCGGACTATTGCCCGGCGGCTCAATGGTGGTCAGGTGCATATCAATTATCCGCCCGCTGACTTCGGTGCGCCATTCGGTGGTTTTGGCCGCTCGGGCAATGGCCGCGAATGGGGCGAGGCGGGACTGCGCGAATATCTCGAAACCAAGGCGATGATTGGATACGGAGCCGGCGAATGAGCACGGTCATCCAGGTCAGCCCGATAGCAACAACAGTGATAACGAGGGAGGCACATCGGAATGCCAACTGAAAGCGAAATCTTCGCCAAAGGGTTCCAGAACCGCAAACGCGTGCTGGGCGCAGCCCACGTCGAAAAGTCGTGGGAAAATGCTGACGATTTCAACCGGCCAGCTCAAAGGCTCGTGACCGAATATTGCTGGGGCGAGGTCTGGGGCGACGAACGGTTACCGTTTGAAACCCGTAGCATGCTCAATCTCGCCATGCTGACGGCCATGAATCAGCACCACGAACTGGCGGTGCATGTTCGCGGCGCCTTGCGCAACGGCGTGACACCAGACCAAATCCAGGCAGTTTTGTTGCAGGCCATGGTCTATTGCGGCGCTCCGGCGGCTCTTGCCGCATTCAGAACTGCCAGCACGGCCATAAAGGAGTGGCAGGCAGAGCAGGCAAAGGCTGGTGAAGCCTTGAACGGAAGCGGCAAATGAACTGTCCGCGCGCCAGTGCCATTGGCGATGGATGAGCGTGAGTGAGGAAAACGCGCCCGCAATGCCAGCATTCTGGCAAAGGAATTGGGTGCTGTGTCGAGGATAAGCAGGATGTCTAATCCGCAAGTGGGATTTATCGGACTTGGCAATATGGGAGGACGCATGACGCGCTGCATCGTGGCAGGCGGCGTCGAAGTCCTCGGTTACGACAAGGATGCGCAGGCAGCAGTACGGTTTGGTGCGACACCGTCCCAAAGCATTCGGGAGGTGATGGAAGGCGCAGATATTGTCCTGCTTTCTTTGCCTGACAGCGTCGTGATCGAACGTGTCGTGGAGGGCGAGGATGGAGTTCTCCAGCATATCCGCCCCGGACAAGTCGTTGCGGATATGAGCACGGCGTCGGCCGCCTCGACCAAAAGACTTGCCCGCCTTTTTGCGGAAAAGGGTGCGTTCATGATTGACGCCGGAATTTCCGGTGGCGCTGCCGCTGCCGAAAAAGGCGCCCTGACGCTAATGGTGGGCGGCGACCCCGGTGCCATTGAAAGGTTGCAGCCCGTATTTTCGCTGATTGCCAGCACGGTGATCGTCATGGGCGACTGCGGCGCGGGTCACACCGCCAAGCTTCTCAACAATTTCCTCAACGCCGTCAGCCTTGCTGCGACGGCGGAAGTCATGGTGGCGGGCAAGAAGGCCGGTCTTGATCTGCACAAGCTGCTGGATGTGCTCAATGCTAGCAGCGGCGTTAACTTCGCAACGCTGAACCGCTTCCCTAAGATTGTCGACGGTGATTATCTGGAAGGCGGCCTGACCAGCAAGCTGATGACCAAGGATGTTTTGCTCTATTGTGACATGTTACACGAACTGGGCGTTTCGTCTCTCAATTCTGCCGGGCCCATGGCCAGCTTTGGTCTTGCGACTGCGCTTGGTTATGGCGATGTGATCAGCAATCGCGTCGTTGATGCAATCGGTGACATTTCGGGCGGCGTTCGCCTGCACAACAAAAAGGACTGATGTGATGAAGATTTTCCATGGCCGCCAAACTGGCGCGGTTTCCGAAGTTAGATCTTCGACATTTACGGGAACGGTTCATGCTGACCCGATCATGCCGACGACCGATGGCGTGACAATCAACAATGTGTTCTTCACGCCCGGTGCACGCACCTACTGGCACACCCATGAGACCGGGCAGGTGCTGACCGTTGTTGCCGGCGAAGGCTGGGTATGTGTGGATGGTGAACAAGCTCAACGTATTCGTGTGGGAGACATTGTCTGGATTCCAGAGGGAGAGCGTCACTGGCACGGTGCAACGGCCACGAGCTACCTCCTTCACACTGCCGTTTCTATCGGCAAGACCGTGTGGGAA
The DNA here is from genome assembly GCF_014851585.1 of Agrobacterium sp. AGB01. Taxonomy (GTDB): domain Bacteria; phylum Pseudomonadota; class Alphaproteobacteria; order Rhizobiales; family Rhizobiaceae; genus Agrobacterium. The sequence continues at coordinate 435,916 of NZ_JACVAB010000004.1, read as the reverse complement.
GAAGAAGTGACCTCCGAGCAATTCGCATCTGCAGGCGCCTGATCACCGTCCGGTACGGCATTCCACGTGTAGGCTACGGGTCTTTATCGTCGGCGGACACAACTTGTTACAGACCTGCGGATCATGTAAATGTCGGATGGTCATAATGTAATATAGGGATTACTGATGGTTGTGCGAGGGGTTGCCTTGCAAGCGGATACGCTCCGCCGGCAGATAGAAAACGCCGTACGGGACGGTATCACCTCGGGTCGTTATGCTCCGGGCAGCCGCCTCGTTGAGCGTGAATTGTGCGAGGAGCTTGGCGTCAGCCGGACTTCTCTGCGGGAGGCACTGCGCAAGCTCGAAGCCGAAAAGCTGGTGGAAATCGTCCCCCACAAGGGGCCAGTTGTCGCCAGCATTTCGCTTGAAGAAGCCGGCGAAATTTACGCGCTTCGTGAATTGCTGGAAGGTTTTGCTGCCCAGGAATTTGCAACGCGTGGCACGGATGAAGACTTGAATGCCTTTGGCCGTGAAGCGGCGGTTCTGCGCGGCCACGCACTTGCTGGCGAAACGGCCGAGGTGCTTGAAGCCAAAAGCCGTCTTTATTCGATCATGCTCGGGCGCTGTGGCAACACATTGGTGCGCGAAGTATTGCAGAGCCTGTTTTCTCGCATCAATATTCTGCGCGCAACGTCTCTTATGCATCCCGAACGTATTTCCCAGAGCCTTGCAGAAATCGATGCACTCACGAAGGCTTTACAGTCACGCGATGCCGACGCCGCACGGAAGTACGCCTCGCAACACGTCAAGAACGCGTCCATTGTTGCTCTGAAGTTACTGGGTGAACAGCAGCAGGCGGCCTTAGTGGACAGCTGAGGCGTCCCCAAACAATACAATCGTCTTCTCGTCGTCACGACGGATCGTTATCGGAGTGTCCTTTCAATGCTGTATCAGCAATGAAAGGACACTCCGCTTTTACTGAATTGTCAGTCACTGACACTACGGTTCAATGCCGGGATGTTGCGCGCCTACGCATAACGTATGGCTGCCGTAAAATCACGCCTCGCTACAACTACGCACATCAAATTTGCCGCGCCTATTCTCTGAACAGGCTGCTTTATTTCATCTTTTAGCCTCTAGCCCCAGCGACAACAAAACAGGCGTAATAGGATTGACTCGGTCGTGAAACCGGTTACATTCATCGATGTAAACGGTTTCATAGTGTATATCCGTGCTTGGAGGAGCAAAATTTCATGTTTAGACATTTGATGGCTGCCGCTGCGATGGTGCTTGCGGCCGGTACGTCCGTGTACGCTCAGGAGCAGAGCTTCAAGATCGGTCTTTCCAACTCGTTTGTCGGCAGTGAGTGGCGCACGCAGATGATCGAAGAGGCTCAGGCTGCTGCAAAGGCTTGGGGCGATAAGGGCGTCAAGGTCGAGGTTGTTGTCCAGAGCGGCAATGTCGATGTGCAGGGACAGATTGGCCATATCAGGAACTTCATGAACCAGGGCGTTGATGCGATCCTGATCAATCCGGGTAGTCCGACTGCTTTTGACCCGATCTTTGCGCAGGCCAAGGCACGCAACATCCTCGTTATCGCGACAGATGCGGAAGTGTCCTCCAAGGATGCCATCTATGTCGGTATCGACCAGAAGGCATGGGCTGCACAGTCCGCGCAGTGGCTTGCAGATACATTGCAAGGCAAGGGCAGCGTTGTTGCGATCAACGGCATTGCAGGCAACCCTGCCAACGAAGCCCGCGTCGCCGGTTACCGCGAAGTGTTCGCCAAGTATCCTGACATCAAGGTTCTGAATGAAGCCAATGCCAGCTGGGACCAGGCGCAGGGCCAGCAGGCCATGCAGAACCTTCTCGCAACCTACCCTGATATCAGCGGCGTCTGGGTTCAGGACGGCATGGCTGATGGTGCATGGCGCGCAATCGAAGCCGCCGGCAAGGCAAAGGACATTGCTGCGACGGGTGAAATCCGCAAGGACTTCATGACCCGCTGGGAAGCCGAAAAGTTCAATTCCGGTGCTTCGGTCAACCCTCCCGGCGTTATGGCCAGCGCACTGAACGTTGCTGTGCTGAAGCTGCAGGGCAAGGAATTCAAGGACGGTGTTTTTGGCGGTACGTATGGCAACGCCATCTACATTCCGATCCCCTTCGTGAACAACGAAAACCTGGCGGACAACATCAAGGCTGCAGACGGCAAGCCAGGCTACTGGTCTGTGACTGCAACCGTGACGCCTGAACAGGCTGGCGAGTTCTTCAAATAAAATGGCCTTCGGGCTGGTGGTTATCGCCAGCCCGAATTTCACTATTCGAATGCGGACCATGTGTGTTTTCCCATGTCCGCCAATGACAAGTACAATTCGGAGACATGCGATGGCGAACGCTTTGGAAGCGGCCGGCATAACGAAGAATTTTGGTGCCGTGCGTGCCCTGACAGCCGGTAAGCTGACGGTCGGCCGTGGTGAAATCCACGCGCTGCTCGGCGCTAATGGTTGCGGCAAGAGCACGCTATGCAAGATTGTGGCGGGTGCAGTAGCCCCGACCAGTGGTGCCATCAAGTTCAACGGCAGCGAAGTACACTTCAAAAGCCCGCGTGACGCCGAAAATGCAGGAATTGCGCTTTTTTATCAGGAGTTGAGCCTGATCCCGCAATTGTCCGTGGCCGACAACATCTTTCTCGGGCGAGAGCCGAAGCGCGGCGTGTTTGTCGATCGCAAGGCCCTGATCGCCGAGGCGCGCAAGTTGATTGCACTGTTTGAGGGTGTTGCCGGCGAAGGGCTTGAGCCGGATGCGATTGTCGGCAACTTACCGCCGGATCAGCGCCAGCTTGTCGAAATTCTTAAAGTTTTTGCGCAGAACGCCAGCCTGATGATCATGGATGAGGCAACGGCAGCACTTGACGGCCGCCAGTCACAGCGTTTCTTTGAAATTCTCAGGGCCAAGAAGGTCGATGGTGTCTCCACCATCATGATTTCCCACCGTCTTGACGAAGTATTTGCCGTTTGTGACCGCATCACCGTGATGAGAAACGGCGCGACGATCTCTGAACTCGATACCTCCACGACCACCCGTGAGGCCGTCGTGCATGACATGGTCGGCGATGTTCGCGCCGCACCGGCTCGCCAGCAGGGACGTTTGGCCGCTCCAGCCAGCCTGAAGGTCGAAGATGCTACCAGCACGGGCGTGCGTGGTGTCACACTTGAAGCCTATCCGGGTGAAATCCTCGGTCTGGCTGGTCTGCAGGGGCAAGGTCAATCGGCCCTCTTGAAAGGCCTGTTCGGTGCCAATCCCTTTACATCCGGGGATGTGCAGTTTGCTGGCCAGAAGGTGACCATCGCCAAGCCGGCACAGGCCGTCCATAACGGTTTCGCCTATGTCTCTGGAGACCGTGGCCGTGACGCCTCCCTTCAGGGGCGTTCGATTTTTGAAAATCTCGTCGCCGCTTTGATGGTGCGCGAAAAGAAAAAGCTGATCCGCCCTGCCTCGCTGAAACCGCGTGTGCAGAAAGTTGCTGACGATATGAAAACGAAGTTTGCCGGCATGGATATGCCGATCGGCACGCTTTCCGGCGGCAATCAGCAGAAGATATTCATTTCCCGCTGGCTGGCCACCGCACCTAAGCTGTTGTTGCTGGATGATCCGACCAAGGGCATCGATCTTGGCGCCAAGGCAGACCTTTTTGCCTTGATGCGCCAGCAGGCCGATGCCGGTGCGACCATCCTTTTCTACTCGTCCGAGGACGCAGAAATTCTCGAATATGCCGACCGTATTCTGGTGTTCAACGGCGGTCGTATTTCGGCAGAACTGACCGGAGCAGACATGAACCCCATCAACATGACACGCGCCGCCTATGGAGACGCCGCATGAGTTCGTCCGGTATCTTACGCAAGCAACCCTGGATTATAACGCTTGTCGTTCTTGCTATTCTTGTTGCGGTCAACACGTTTTTGCAGCCGTCCTTCATTCAGCCGTCGGTGTTGCAATCCAACTTGACGACATTTCTTCCGCTCATCCTCGTTGCCATCGGCCAGACCTATGTCATTCTGGCTGGCGACATCGATTTGTCGGTGGGTAGCATCGTGGCACTTGCCAATGTTGTTACGGTCAGCGTGGTTGCGGCGCTTGGCGGGTCAGCCGGTGCTGTGTTTGCAGGAATGGCGGCAGGTTGCGTCGTTGGTCTGATGTGCGGACTGGTCAATGGCCTGTTCATTTCCGGTCTGCGCTTCCAGCCGATTGTCACGACCTTTGCCACGGGCATCATTTTTGCCGGACTTGCTATCTGGGTGTTACCACAGGCTGGTCTTCCCGTCCCTGAAGCCTATTGGCAAACCTATTCCGGCAGCTTCATCGGCTTGCCATTTGTGGTGTGGGTTCTGTTTGCCGGTATTGCCTTCACACTGATCGTGTCGCGTATTCCGTTTCATGTGCATCTGTTGGCGGTCGGCGGTAATCGCACCGGTGCCTTTCAGACTGGTCTTCGTCTTTCCGGCATTCGCGTCGGTGCTTACATGATCTCCGGTCTGTTTTCGGCGCTGGCGGCGCTCTGCCTGACCGGTGAAACCGCATCAGGCGACCCATTGCTGGGCGCAAGTCTGGCGCTGTCGTCCATTTCGGCAGTGGTTTTGGGCGGTACGGCGCTTTCTGGCGGGTTTGGTAGTTCGACCGGGTCGATTGCTGGCGCGCTGGTGCTTGGCATGATCGGCAATGTGATTTTCTTTGCGGGCCTGCCCTTCGAGTACCAGACATTGGTGCAGGGTTTGATTGTGCTGACGGCGCTTGCCGGTGGCGTTCTGGTGACGAGGCGTTGATATGACCAATCCGGGCTTGCAAATCAAAACTCTGCTCACCGATCCCTTGACCATTGCCATTGGCGCATCTGTTTTCCTTTTGCTGGTTGGCGAATTCTTGTCGCCGGGATTCGCGCAGGGCTCGCAGATCGTTCGTTTGCTGACCATTGCCGCCATTCTCGGCATCGTCGCGGCAGGCCAGAACCTCGTTATCCTCGGCGGACGTGAGGGCATCGACCTTTCAGTCGGCGCCATGATCTCGCTGGGCGCTGTCCTAGCTGGCAATATGATGAACGGCCAGAATGCCGGTATTCCGCTCGCCATTCTGGTCGCTGGCGGCATTCCGTTCCTGATCGGCCTCATCAACGGCATCGGCATTACCTTCGTGCGTATTCCTCCACTGGTCATGACACTTGGCATGACGGCGGTGATCCAGGGCGGACTTGTGGTGTATTCGCAGGGCGTGCCATCGGGTGCGGCAGCGCCGCTGCTGGCCGGTTTCATCAACCGTCCGCTGATGTTCGGCATTCCTGGCGTGCTTTTCGTCTGGTTGGGCATTGCGGCGATCATGCTGTTCATGCTGCGCAGAACGGCGTTTGGATTTGCCATTTACGCTATCGGTTCAAACGAACGCGCAGCGACTTTGGTCGGCCTGCCGGTTTCCCTGATCCGCACGCTGCTCTACGGCCTGTCCGGTCTGTTTGCAGGGCTGACCGGGGTCTGCGTGATCGGTTACACCGGCACGTCCTTCATTTCGGTGGGCGATCAATATGTCCTGCCATCGATCATCGCCGTTGTCATTGGCGGCACATCACTGGCGGGCGGCGCCGGTGGATATGTCGGAACAATGGCCGGAGCTGTTGCGCTAACCATCCTGCAAAGCGTACTGATTACACTCAATTTAGATGTATGGGCCCGGCAGATCATATTCGGTGTCACGTTACTTGCGCTGATGCTGCTTTATGGCCGCCAAAAGCAGCTGCGTGTGTAACAGATGAGCAAAGAACAAGGTTCGAATATCCGGGAAGTTGCAGCCATTGCGGGCGTGTCGATTGCGACCGTGTCGCGCGCGCTGCAACAACCCGACAAGGTACGCCCGGAAACCCGGAAAAAGGTTTTCGATGCCGTGAGGCAAGCGAACTTTGTGCCCAATGCCCAGGCCGCCAGTTTCCGGCGCCAATCCAACAACACCGTCATTCTCCTGGTCCGTGATATCGGCAACCCGTTTTATCTCGAAATCTACAAGGGTGTGGAAGAAGCGGCCAGCGAAGCTGGATACAAGGTTCTGATGGGTGATGCCCGCAACGATGTGAGCCGGGTAGCAAATCACATCGATATGGTCCGGCAGAAACATGCCGATGGGCTGATCCTGATGACTGGCCAGTTTCCGAGAGAGCTTTTGGATCAGGTTGATAACCTGCCGCCAATCGTCATCGCCTCGGAAACCGTTGCCGGCATCGCGCTACCAACCGTCAAGGTCGACAACCGCGCTGCATCCAAAAATGCCATGCGTCACCTCATCGAAGCCGGGCACAAGCAGATTGTGCATCTTGCCGGTCCGTTCCCGGAGACGTTGGCGCAAGAGCGTTTTGATGGCTACCGCGATGCTCTCACCGAGGCCGGGATCGATTACGATGAGACTTTGCTTGTCAGCGGTGACTACAGCATCGAAAGCGGCCGTCAGGCAATTACCGGCCTTCTGGAGCGCAGTATTTACTTCACAGCCATCTTCGCATCGAGCGACCAGATGGCGATTGGTGCGATCAGCGAATTGCGGGCGCGTGGCCTGTCGGTGCCGGGTGACGTATCGGTCACCGGTTTCGACGACATCATCTTCGCCAATGCGTTCGAACCACCGCTGACAACGGTGCGCCAACCTCGTCAGGAAATGGGTCGCAAAGCCATGGCGCTGATGGTTGAGCGGCTGAACGGCAAACGGACAGCCGAGACAATCGTAATGGACACAGAACTGGTGGTGCGCGGCTCGGTGGCGCGCTGCCGACCGCGGCAGCCTTAGCTGCGATACCTGAAATTGTGAATGCAAGGAGAGTATGGATATGAAGACGATCAAAGGCCCGGCGATTTTCCTCGCGCAATTTGTTGGAGACGAAGCCCCCTTCGACACGCTCGACAATCTCGGCCAATGGGCAGCTTCGCTCGGCTACAAGGGCATTCAGGTGCCGACAGATCCAAAACTCTTCGATCTGGAAAAAGCTGCGGCTTCCAAGGCCTATTGCGACGATGTCAAAGGTCGCCTTGCCGAACTTGGTGTCGAAATCACCGAGCTTTCCACTCATATTCAGGGCCAGCTTGTCGCGGTTCATCCTGCCTATGACGAGTTGTTTGATGGTTTTGCGCCGGCTGAATTGCGCGGAAAACCGCAGGCACGGCAGGAATGGGCCGTCAATCAGTTGAAATATGCGGCGAAAGCCTCGCAGCATCTCGGTCTTTCAAGCCATGCGACCTTTTCCGGTGCGCTGGCATGGCCGTTTGTATATCCATGGCCGCAACGTCCGACTGGCCTCGTTGAAATGGCCTTTGCCGAGCTTGCCAATCGCTGGAAACCTATTCTCGATACGTTCGATGAGAACGGCGTTGATCTCTGCTATGAGCTGCATCCCGGTGAAGACCTGCATGACGGCGTGACCTTCGAGCGTTTTCTGGAAGCGACAGGCAATCACGCACGGGCCAACATCCTCTACGATCCGTCCCACTTCGTGCTTCAGGCGATGAACTATCTGGATTTCATCGATATCTATCACGAGCGTATCCGCGCCTTCCACGTCAAGGATGCCGAGTTCAATCCGACCGGCCGATCCGGAGTTTATGGCGGCTATCAGGGCTGGGTTGACCGCCCGGGCCGGTTTCGTTCGCTGGGCGACGGGCATGTCGATTTCGGTGCAGTGTTTTCCAAGCTCACCCAATATAACTTCGACGGATGGGCGGTTCTGGAATGGGAGTGTGCCCTCAAGCACCCGGAAGATGGTGCGCGCGAAGGGGCAGACTTCATTCAAAACCACATCATTCGCGTGACCGAGCGGGCATTTGACGATTTTGCCAAAAGCGGGGTGGATGAAGCCGCCAACCGTCGCATCCTTGGTCTGTGAAAGGTAATCCCATGTCAGTAGGCACAAAAAAATTCGACAGCCGTCGTATTCGTCTCGGTATGGTCGGCGGCGGTCAAGGTGCATTTATCGGCGCGGTTCACCGTATCGCAGCGCGACTTGACGACCGTTATGAGCTGGTGGCCGGGGCGCTCTCATCCGATCCTGCCCGCGCCAACGCCTCGGCCGTGATGCTCGGTATTGAAGCAGATCGCTCCTATGCTTCGTTTGAAGATATGGCTGTGGCTGAAGCGGCGCGCGCCGATGGTATCGAAGCCGTCGCCATTGTGACACCAAATCATCTGCATTTTGCCCCCTCCAAGCTTTTCCTGGAAAAGGGCGTCCATGTCATCTGCGACAAGCCGGTGACTGCGACGATCGAGGAAGCCAAGAAGCTGGCCGAAATCGTCAAGGCGTCCGACAATTTGTTTATTCTGACGCATAACTACACCGGTTATGCCATGTTGCGTCAGATGCGAGAAATGATTGCCAACGGCGCCATCGGCAAGTTGCGTCACGTTCAGGCGGAATATGCGCAGGACTGGTTGACGGAGGCCGTAGAAACAACTGGCGTCAAGGGTGCTGAATGGCGCACGGACCCCAGCCGTTCTGGCGCGGGCGGCGCGATTGGCGATATTGGCACACATGCTTTTAACGCTGCCGCATTCGTCACCGGTGAAATTCCCGAGAGCATCTATGCTGATCTGACATCCTTCGTGCCCGGACGGCAACTGGATGACAGCGCCAATATCCTGTTGCGATACGCCAGTGGTGCCAAGGGTATGCTGTGGGCCAGCCAGATTGCCGTTGGCAACGAAAATGCACTTTCGCTGCGTGTCTACGGCGACAAGGGCGGGCTTGAATGGCACCACCGCGTGCCAGACGAATTGTGGTTCACGCCCTATGGCGAACCGAAGCGGCTGATTACACGCAATGGCGCCGGGGCAGGCCCTGCCGCCAACCGCGTCAGCCGCGTGCCATCTGGCCACCCGGAAGGATATCTGGAAGGGTTTGCGACGATCTACCGTGAAGCCGCAGATGCTATCATAGCAAAGAGGGAGGGGAATACATCGTCTGGGGAGGCGATCTTCCCCGGTATTGACGACGGCCTAGCAGGGCTTGCGTTCATTGATGCGGCAGTGCGATCCAGCCAGACAACGTCTTGGGTCGGGATCGACATCTAACGCGCATTCTATCTGAAACAGACGAGCTAACACATTTGAGGACGTTGTCGAGAGCGGTCTTATTTGACTCGAAAACAGAATGCGTCATCTCGGCATGGTCGATGGTGAGGTGACGGTTTTGCCAACCAGATCGTCACCAGTCTGACTGAAGACTGCGTCGCAACATCCGGCGACCGTGTGGTGTTCGGCGCTGCCTAATGGCCCGAATGCTCTCGCGGCGAACTGCAATAACGCGGAGAGCCCGGGTGATTGGCCGGGCTCTGAATGAACCGCACCAGTGGAAGCTGAGGTTCTTAGCGGAGAGTGATTTCGCCGGAGAGCTGAAAACCGACACCATGTATAACATGGATGGGCAGTTCGGCACCGCTTTCGCGCACTTTTACGCGCAATCGCTGCAAGACGGCGTCCAGACTGCGGGTGTCCGCAAGCGTCTGATATCCCATGGCGAGACCGAGTTCGTGGCGGCCAATGATCCGCTTACTGTCTTCTGCCAATTTTGAAAGCAATGTCGCCTCACGGCCAGACAGTTTGATGACCGTGCCCTGCGGAGAGGTGAGCCGCTGGCCGACCCGGTCTATCGACCACTTGCCGGTAGGCCGGGCAGGTTGTGCATTTTTGTCGCTTTGGCGAAGCCGGTCGGCCAGATTTTTGATGGCAAACACCAGCTCCTCACCATCAACAGGTTTTGTCAGATAGAGATTTGCGCCTTCGGAGTAGCCGCGAAGTTTATCGTCCCGCAATGTGCGGGCGGTCAGCATGATGATGCCAATATTGGTGGTTTTCTTCAGGCGCTGCGCTATCTCAAATCCACTGGTATCCGGCAGATTGACGTCGAGTATCGCGACGTCAAAATCCTCCGTGCCCAATGCCAGGTCAAATTCCTTGCCGTTTCCCACGGCTGTGACGGCAAAGGTGTTCAACCGCAGAAAATCAGTCAATCCCTGCTTCAGATCAAGGTCGTCTTCCACGAGTATGACTCGGACCGGCCCATTTCCGCTTTGACGCGTGGCATGAGTTGGTGGGGTAGATACTGGGGGCATTGAACTGACTTTTGACTGTGCATTACGGGCTGTGGTGAGCGCGTGGTGATAATCACGCGGCGAGTGCTCCAATCGAAACCGATGGATTGGACGCATATTGATTTGACTGATAATTCACGCCAAAACGGGCAAAACAATGGTCGCTTCAGTGCCACCGTCTTTACCGCTTGAAAGTGAAAAGCGTCCCGCATGGGCGTCTGCGGTACGTTTGACAAGTGACAGGCCAACGCCTGTTCCCTCTATGTGAGCAGAATTTGTGCCTCGTGTGTGGTTCTCGATCAGGTCTTCAACGACCTCTGCTTCGATACCTATTCCTTTATCCCTAACCCGGAAATGCACAGTCGCGTTATCCCTGAAAACGTCCAGCCAAACCTGTGTTGATCCAACCGGGGCGGAAAACTTGAATGCGTTTTCGAGCAGGTTGATAATTGCCAACTTCAGCATTTCGCTATCGGCGCGAATGATTGCCTGTTCGACGTCCGGGGCGATTGAAACATTCAAGGTTATGCCGTGCAGCAAGTCACGCGCACTTATGACCGCGCTCATGGCGGCATTGCTGACGCTGATCTCTGACAGTGCTGGCTGAAAGGCTGGGCCTTGCAGTTTGCTTCTGGTGAGATTGACTTCCAAAACCTCGACCAGCCGCGCAACGCCGGTGTGGGCGCGGTCTAGTCTCTGCCGATTGGCCTCATCGTCTTTTGGTAAGGTCAGGCCAATGCTTTGCAGGTTGGTTCTGATCACGCCGAGCGGCGTACGATACTGGTGGGAAATGACTTCCATGAACCGGACTTGCTGTTCCTGTGCCTGCAGTTCGGCGCAGAGTGCCTGTTCGGCCACCCGTTTTGCTTCCACCAGCTCCCCCGTTCTTTCGCGAACAAGATCATTGGCATGTTGTTCGGCGGCACTTGCTGCTTCCAAAGCACGGCGATCGGCGTTGCGAGCAGCTGTTTCTGCGTTGCGCAACCGGACCGCCAGCGAGCCGGTTAAGAGTGTAAAGTGGGTTATGCTGGTTGCGGCATAAGAGCCTGCCACCCAGCTGGGGAGTGAGAGAATGCCATACCGTTGGCTGTTCGTCGCAATCAAACCTGCCCAAAGCAGGCCGAACGCCGCGGAGTTAAGGCCAGTTTGTGCATTGGGTTGCCGAAGGAAATCGATAAGGGCGACCGACATGGCCATTGTGGTGAGAACCAGGATGACCGGTCCAGCCAAAAGCACGAAAAAGCGGTTTACCCCGAAAAGCACGCAGAAAACACCGATAATGCCGACAATGGCTGCAAAGCGGAAATAGAGATCGATCTTCGGGTAACGTGGATCGAGGTCCAGAATGGCTCTTATCGATAGGGCACCAGCGGTCAGGCCGAACCAGGAGGATGTACTCGACAGGTAGTCGTTACCGAGCCCACCACTGTCGAAAAACAGCAGTCGCGCCATGCCGAGCGCGCCAAAATAGGTCGAACTGACAGCCAGAATGTCCAGCATCAGGAAAATGTAAAACTTCTTTCTGTCGAAATAGAAAAAGAACAGTTGGATAACCAGCAATACGCCCATGCCACCAAACCACATGCCACGAATGAGGTTCTGGACGATTGATCTGTAGTCATAATAGTTTGGTGATAGCAGTTCCGCCGAGACGTTGAGGCTGGCGTCCTTGTTGTGCGCCCGGATGTAAATGATCCGCGTCTGGTCTGGAAATAACTCTAGAGGCAAGACGTTTGCCGACGTATTGAAGTTGGCATTCAGGCGTGGCGAATGATCGCCCATCTCGAAGCGGTCGAAATCCGCCTCCTGCATTCCGGGTTTTTCAACGCCGACATAAACTTCCAACTCATCGGTAAAGTTTGGCATGATCGACAGAAGAATATCCTGCGGTCGCTTCACGCCTGCTGGCAGTGTCACGGCAAATCGCAACCAGGCGGAGGTCCGCACGAAGCCAAGATTGACGTCGTGGCCTTCAATCGGTGCAAACAATGCCTGGTGTTGCAACATATCCTGCAACGTCAGTTTTTCGTTCTTGACGAGTGCGACATCAATAAAGCCATCCAAAGGCACAGAACCATAGAGGTCGGCAGGAACTTGCTGAATGCGTACGCCGTCCGCGGTCTCGCCCGCGAGCAGAGAGCTGGCGCTGATAATCAATGCTGTCAGCGCGGACAAGAGAAGCTTTGTTATCGACACGAACTGCAAGGCCTGTTCATTTAATGGTTCTGTCCGATCGGTGCCTGTGACGGCACTAATGCGAATGTTTTCGCGTCGCCCGGTACGGTGATGTTGTCAAGCTCAGGAAGGAGATGGTGTGAGAAAATCTCGACTTTTGCAGGGTAGGCCTGTGGATGTCTTGGGAATGAAGAGAGCGGCGTAAACCGCCGCTCTCAATGGTGTATTCGGATATCAGAACTTCACGCGCAGCTTTGCGTTGGCACCGTGATCGTATGCGTTTGAGCCGATCTGCCCGTTATAGGTGAAGCTCAGTGTCGATGCCGGGGTGATGGTCAAGTCCACACCTGCCTCGAGCAGAGCTGCATTGCGGTCAACTGGCGTGCTGGTCACGGAGAAGCTGTCACCCGTGGCAAAACGAGCCGAGGATACCGGGTCGACATCACCAAAGGCATGCATCCAGCCGATGGTGCCGCGTGCCACCGATGCTACACCGGCAATGTCCAGATCTGTTGATGCACGCAGACCCACAGTGGTGAAGGTCGTGTTCATCGAGGAATCGTCAACCGTCAGGGCTGCTGTGCCGCCTGTTTCGGTAAAGCCATCCGTTCTGGTGCGCGAATGCGCCAGGGCTGCAAAAGGCTCCAGTGCGGACTTGCCGACGTCTAGACGGTAGGCCAGTTCGCCATAGGCATTGAAGCTGCTGCCGTCATAGTCACCCGACAATGTCTGGCCAAGCGCCGTAATGGTACGGCTCGTGTCGACATTGTGCCAGGTGTAATTCAGGCCTGTGCGGAATGCGACCGGACCCCACTTTGTGCCAGCGTAACCGCCAAGGTGATAGTTGGTGCTGGCACCATTGCTGCTGTCCGTGTCGAAGAATGAACGGCTATAGCCGCCGAGTACACCAACGCGCCAGTCGCTACCGACCATCATGTCGCCACCGAAGATCACCCCGCCATTGGCCGTATCCGTATCGGAACCGCCGTCAACGCCGCTGACCTTACCCCAGGAACCAAAACCGTTGACCCAAGTGGCGAAACGATCGGTATCGAAGGCTTCCTTGGGCTCGAAAGCCGCAAAACGTTCGTCCTTTGCTGCTTTCTTCTCTTCAGCATAACCGAGTGCCATCGAAGAAGGCGCCGCAACACCGTCAGTCACGGCGCGAACACGGCTGTTCAGGGCGGTGTTTACGGCGCGGTTCGTCTGGGTGAAGGCACCTTGTGCCGTCGCATAAACATCACCGGAAAGCTGCTGGTAAGCCTGCAGAGCGTCGTCTTCGCTCAACGGCAAAAGGTCGTTGTAAAGGCTAAGCGATGCGCTGCCTGGCGTCTGATCCAGACTGTCGAGTGCGCCTGCGAGCGACTTCTGATTGCCAGTTCTTGCAACCTTGCTGAATGGGTTCAGGTTGGTGCCAGAGTTGCCGGAACCCTTCACCGAGACATTCAAATAGGCATTGTAGTCGTCGTAAGACGTGGTGATATCAAGAAACGCGGACGTAGTGTTGAGGATGTCCGAAAACTGCCCGGTCAAACCGTGATCGGTCTCAATGATCTTGTATTTTTGCCCAGTCTGGTAGCTCGTTGCATCGTCCAACGAGGTCACTTTGACCTTTGCTGCGTCGTAGATCGAAGCTGTGCCAGTAACTTTTGTCAAATCGCTCGATGCGTGACTTAAATCGACAGCATATGTGGATCCGTCTTTCAGCGTCAGGTCCCCATCGATCGTCAATGTGCCGATCTGGTTGTGGAAAGGGGCTCCGAAAGTCGCCATTCGGCTGTAGATAATGGTGTTCAAGCCGCCTGGAGAAAGAATACCACCATCTGAGACGGTTGTTGAGCCGATGGTGCCTGTGCCACCGATCGTGCCGCCATTGTTCACTTTGACTGTGCCACCAAGCACATTGCTAACCAGCAAGCTGCCGCCATTGACATTGGCCACGCCGGAAAAGTTGGCGCTGCTACCGGTGAGTGTCGTGACGCCAGAGAGGTGCTTTATGTCACCGTTTCCTTTGATTCCGGCGGAAAATGTGTAATTGGCATCGGTGTGATTGAAGACGATCGAGCCTGAAGTGCCTGAGCCAAATGTAATTGAGTCAGTCTTCAAGGTGCCAGCTGCAGCGGCGAATTCGGTTTCGGCAGCACCAATGTTTAGAGTGCCTTTTGACCCGGGCGCTGAAGCAATAAAGGTTGTGCCGTTATAGCTACCATCTTGCTGCTGCGCGCCGACGGTGACGACAGCTTCGTCACTGATGGTCAGCGTGCCGTTGCCTTGATAACCAATAATCAAACCACTGCTGTTTATCCACAGAGACTCCGAACCGGTTACTGTTACATCGCCGGTGCTATTGGCGGAATTTCCAATGAAACCAGTAATATTTTCCACAACGCCGCCGTCGCTGACATTGAGTGTGCCATCAGTAGTATATCCGACGTAGATATTGTGGTGATCAATCCATCTGGAACCATTACCGGTGACGTTTACGACGCCGACAGTGTCTGCAGGATAACCGATCATACTAGTCGTACTTTCGACCAATCCACCGTCTTTAATATTCAGCGTTCCGTTGCCAACAAACAGCGCACCTGTATTTATCCAAGTTGATCCAGTACCTGACACGTTGACTTTGCCGGTGGTCGTCGCCTTTTGAGCGATGTAGCCCAGTCGATTTTGTACGACGGCGCCATTTTCGATGTTGAGTTCACCATTTCCGTTAACGCCGACGGTGAGAGGCTCGGTGGTTTCCCATCTGGTCCCATCTCCCGTGACGGTCACGATACCTGTATACCCAGCGCCAAATGCGATGAGGCCATCACCGCTGGTTACAGTTGCGCCGTTTGAAATTGTCAGATGTGTATCCGCGTTATTCGATACAAACAGTCTACCTGTAACAGCTTTGTCTGCTGTGATTGCGTGATTTCCACTATTGAAAGCTTCGTCAGCCCAAGCAAAGTTTGGCGCGGCGAAAAGTACTGTCGATGCAAGTAGCGTGTTGCGGCTGATTTTCGCTACCTTATTAAACCGCCGGCCTATGTTGACTGGCGTCATTGAATTCTCATGCATGTCTGCCCCCGCAGAATAGACATTGAAGGCACCTTGCCCCCAATGAGCGATATGTTCGCGCTATGCATGAGATTCTAGACAAGCCACTGAAAAACTATAACTTTTTTATTCGTGACAATTGTTACGATATGTAACGATACGCAAGAGAAAGCGTGTCGGCGCAGCCACAGAGAATGTTCTAATATTGGCCTGCAGGGCGGTAAATGAGGTGCAACCGCGCTTCACCAGCTGATTTATAAAGCCGGTGCGCTCAATGATTCGCAACGGGACAATCGCAAAAATGAGGCCGGTATTGGCGCGGTAAAAAAGCGAGTTAAGCCGTCGCTGATGAAAGCGCTCCAGATATCTGAGAGTACTGTCAAACTGTATCTTTGGGCGAGGTGGAGGGTGTGGAACTTTCCCGTACAACGATACGCGGTGTTACAACAAAGTGCTCCGCTGTATTCCGCCCGTTGATGCGTTCGATCAACAGTCGCGTTGCCTGAAGGCCAAGCTGTTCTCCTGATTGGTCGATGCTGGTCAGTCTGTTCTGAGCAAAGTCACAAAACATCGTGTTATCATAACCAACCACGGCAAGGTCCTCAGGGATCGACAGGCCAAGCTCTCTGGCGACGCTGATGACGCCCAAAGCGATGAGGTCGGTCCAACAGAAGATGGCGTCGGGGCGCTGTGAAGCGGTCAACATGCGGCGTGCGGTCAGTTGCACGTCGCGAAGCGTCTGCGAGGAGTGCACGATGTTGATATATTTTCCAAGGCCGGCTTCCATCATACCGCGGCGGTATCCAACCTCTCGTTGTGTCAGAATGGTGGAGGTGCTGGAAATAAGGCTGAGCATCGCGATCTTGCGATAACCGTTGGCGGCCAGATGCTTGACGACAATCATCGCACCTTGCTGATCGTGATTGTTGACAGTGTCAAAACCCTGAGCCTCCGGGTCATGATGTCCGATGGCGACGAGAGGCTTGCGTATTGCGATATTGTTCAGATTCTCCCGGTCTTCAGTCGAACCGATCATCAACAGGCCGTCCATCTGGCGGTCGATCATCGATTCCACCATCGCCAGTTCCGTTTCGATCGACGAATGGCTGATGCCGATCATCGCCCGATATTGCGTGCGCTCAAGTGCAGTGTTCACGCCGGTCATGATGTCGGCAAAAAACGGATTTCTGATATCGGGCAGCAGCAAACCGATCGTGTAGGTCTGTCCACGCATGCCGCGTGCGGCTGCAAGTGGCCGATATCCAAGCTTGTTCATCGATGCCCGCACATTGGCGCGCAACGCGTCGGATACACCATAGGCATCGCGCAGGACTTTTGAAACTGCGGCCACAGAAACACCAGCGTCTTCAGCGACTTCCCGGATTGTTACCCGGCCGCCACGTGTTCCTTTTTCACCCACAAATGTACCTTTCAATCCTGCCGTCTGCATGCCTCATAAAAGCCTTTCAACAGGCTGGGGCAATGTCATTTCACTCTATCGGAACAAATTGGGTTGCCAAACGGAAAAAAGTGTAGAACGATATACGTAGAACATTCTACATGAATGATTGCAGCTGAATTTGAGGGAGGACGGCATGCACGACAAAGTGTCAACGCACGCCCGGAGAGACAATTCAATCACCAATTACGCGTGGACAGCGCCAATGGTGCGACCACTCGCGGATAAGGGAGAGGGAACGCCTGCCTCCTTCCTGCAGAAGAGTTTTGTTTTGGAAAGTAAGACCGGGAAAGAGGTTCTTCGCATCAGCGCCCTTGGGCTGTACCGGGCCTTCATCAATGGTCAACGTGTTGGCAACGACCTGCTGACTCCGGGTTGGACAACCTACGACAAGCGTCTGTCTTACCAGACCTATGAGGTCAGCGAACTGCTGGTGGCTGGCGAAAACACCATCACCATCTGGCTGGCAGATGGCTGGCTGCGTTCGCCGCTGATGTGGGGCAAACATCGCTTGACCAACACCTGGGGTAGCCAGATCGCGGCGATTGCCGAGTTGCGAGCTGGCGAGGGTGATGCCGGTCTGCTGCTTTCCACTGATGCATCCTGGCAGAGTGGCACTTTGCCGGTTGTCAAATCGGGTATCTATTTCGGCGAGGAATTTGATGCGCGCGTTCAGCCGAAAGTGACATCTGGCTCCGAGGTTGTGGCGTTCGACCCATCAATCCTTGTGGCACATGAAACCACGCCGGTGCGTGAAATGGCGCCGCTTGCGCCGCTCAAAAGTTGGACGGATGCGGAAGGTCGCACCGTCCATGATTTTGGCCAGAATGTTGGCGGCTATGTTGCCTATACGGTTACCGGCGATGCGGGCGAAAGTGTACGTGTCGAGCATGCAGAAGTGCTGGACAAGGACGGCAATTTCTACAACGTGAACTACCGCACGGCGGAATCTCACACCATTTACACGCTGGCTGGCAAGGGCGCTGAACAATACCGGCCGCACTTTACCTTCCACGGTTTCCGTTATGCCCGCATCACGACAACCGGTAATGCCAAGATCTCAGACGTTCACTCTGTTCCTATCAGTTCGGTTACCGAGCAGAAGGCCAGCTTCACCTCTGGCAATACGCTGGTGAACAGGCTGGTTCTCAACACTGTGTGGAGCCAGCGTGGCAACTTCATCGAAGTGCCAACTGATTGCCCACAACGTGATGAACGCCTCGGCTGGACGGGGGATGCCCAGGTCTTCGCAGGCACTGCGCTCTATCTGGCGGATGCCCATGATTTCCTTGCCAAATATGTACGCGATATCATGGCGGACCAGCGTGAAGACGGTTCTGTGCCGCATGTGGTGCCGGATCCGACACGCCAGCAGCCAGAGTTTTATCCGGGCTTTTATGGTTCAACCGGCTGGGGTGATGCCATTGCTGTTATTCCGTGGCAGCTCTACCTCCATTATGGCGACAAGGACATTCTTGCCGAGGCATTGCCAGCGATGATCCGCTGGGTCGATTTTGTCTGGTCAATCAGCGATGGTCCGATTGTTTCGCCGCCACGTCAGTGGGGTGCCCGGGGCTTTTCGTTTGGTGACTGGCTACAGCCATCCGGCCCTTCCGCAAAACCGCTGCCAACGATTGGCGACGACGCCGCAGCAACGCTCTATCTCTACATTACAGCAAATCTGGTGTCGCAAATCGCGTCCATAACCGGTGATGCTGCCGCGGCACAACGGCTCGCTGATATGGCAGCTCAGGTCAAGACTGCCTTCCAGCGCGAGTTCATCACCACCTCCGGCCGACTGGCCTATGATGACCAGACGTCCTATGCGCTGGCGATCGTTCATGACCTTATTCCAGACGAGCATCTGGAAGCGGCCAAGGGCTATTTCAAGGCGACGATTGCTCGTTCCGAGGGACGTATCGGTACAGGTTTCATCGGCACGCCTGCGCTGTTGCCAGCTTTGCTGAAGATTGGCGAGGTGGGACTGGCTGCGGATGTGTTCCTGCAGGAAAACGTGCCAGGTTGGCTCTATCAGGTAAAGATGGGCGCAACCACGATCTGGGAGCGGTGGGATGCGGTCCAGGCGGATGGCACGATCTATAACCCGCAGATGAACTCGTACAATCACTATGCCTACGGCGCTGTTTGCCAGTGGTTGTTTGAGGCTGTTGCCGGCTTCCGCCCGGATGCGGCCGAGCCCGGGTTTGCCACCATTGTCTTTGAACCAACCATCATTCCAGACCTGTCTCCGGTTCAGGCAAGCCACCAGTCTCCACGCGGTCTGATCTCTGCCGGATGGTCCGTTAACAGCAATACTGCGCTTTATGAGGTTGAAGTGCCGCAGGGTGCACGCGGCGTGTTGAAACTTGCCGATGATTACACCGACGTGACCGTTGACGGCGCCACCTTTACCGGTCGCGATCTGGGGCCGGGCAAACATTCCATCAGCTTTAAATTCATTCCGCCGGTGCGGGCGGTCAAAGAGGACTTCATGATTAACGCCCGTACGCCGTAAAGCGGAGGGCAAATGCGTCAGCAGGCCTGCGGAGGGGTGGGCCAACAGGGAGGAAACCAATGCTGAAGACCCATAGAAGACATGCCTTGATTGGTTTTGCTGCCGGTCTATTGACCATGACGGTGCTGTCCGGCCCCGTCATGGCAAAGAGCACGGTGACCATGCTCATCGACAACGGCCCGAATACCGTGGCTCTGGCGGAAGCATTGGTGAAGGCATTTGAGCTGAAGAACCCGGATATCAGCATTGATATCGAAACGCGGCCCGGTGGCGGTGAAGGCGACAACATCGTCAAGACCCGGCTAGCGACCGGGCAGATGACGGATATTTTCTATTATAACTCAGGATCGCTGCTACAGGCGCTGGCCCCGCAGCAGACCTTGATGGATTTGAGCCAGGAACCGTTTATGGAAAACGTTTCTGACAGCTTCAAACAGGTTGTAAGTGTTGGAGATGCTGTCTTTGGCGTGCCGATCAGTCCGGCGGAAGCCGGGGGTATTTTCTATAATCGTGATATTTACGCGGAACTTGGTCTTAATGTGCCCAAAACATGGGCCGAATTCATGGCCAACAATGAGAAGATCAAGGCCGCTGGCAAGACGGCGCTTATCCAGACATATGGTGACCCTTGGACCAGCCAGCTTTTTGTTCTCGCTGACTTTTTCAACGTGCAGAAGGCGGTACCCGATTTTGCAGCGCAATTTACCGCAGGCGTTGCCAAATTTGCCAAAACACCTGCAGCAACACAAAGCTTTGACAGGCTGAAGCAGGTTCATGATGCCGATATCATGAACGAAGATTTTGGTGCGGCGACCTACAATGACGGCCTGCGTATGCTGGTCAACGGCGAGGGCGCTCATTATCCGATGCTGACCTTTGCCATCCCGGCCCTTTCAGACAATTACCCTGAACTGCTCGACAAGGTGGGATTTTTTGCCCAGCCGGGCGATGACGCAGCCAATAATGGTTTGACCACCTGGATGCCGGGCGGATTCTACATTCCCCAGACATCCGCAAATCCTGACCTTGCCAAACAGTTCATGGCCTTTGTCGCCAGCACCGAGGGCTGCAAGGTTCTGGAAGATACCGTTGGTATCAACGGTCCCTTCCTGATCAAGGGTTGCGAGCTGCCGGAAAAGGTGGCGCCAGTAGTTGCTGACTTGCTGCCATATTTTGCCGAGGGCGGCCAGAACGCACCCGCACTGGAATTCCTCTCCCCCGTCAAAGGCCCGATCCTCGAACAGCTCACTGTCGAGGTCGGCTCAGGCATTCGCGAGCCAGCGGATGCCGCCGCTCGATATGACGAAGATGCGCGCAAACAGGCACAGCAGCTGGGCCTTCCGGGCTGGTGAGCCGATACCATAAAATACAGTCCAACATGGAAAGCAGGACATGACAAAACGCAAAACTGCCCTGGCGGCTTTTGCAGCTGGCCTTTTCACCCTGACTGCGCTTTCCAGCGCAGCCTTGGCAAAAACCAACCTGACCATTCTGGTGGATAATGCCTCGCATACGATTGCCATTTCCGAAGCTTTGGCAACGGCCTTTCAGGAGAAAAATCCTGATGTCGCGATAGACATCGAAGCGCGCCCCGGTGGCGGGGAAGGCGACAACATCGTAAAGACCCGGCTGGCAACCGGCCAGATGACCGACATTTTCTGGTACAATACCGGTTCGCTGCTGCAGGCATTGGCACCGGAGCAGACACTTGTCGATCTCAGTGCCGAACCGTTCATGGATAATGTCGCTGACAGCTTCAAACAGGTGGTGACGGCAGGCAGTGGTGTTTACGGCGTGCCAACCCGTCCCGCTGAAGCCGGTGGCATATTCTACAACCGCAAGATCTACGAAAAACTTGGCCTGTCGGTTCCGACGAGCTGGGCAGAATTCATGAGCAACAACCAGAAGATCAAGGAAGCGGGTATCCCCGCCGTTATCCAGACCTATGGTGAACCCTGGACAAGCCAGGTGTTGCTATTGGCTGACTTTTACAATGTGCAGAAGCAGGTGCCGGACTTTGCCGAACACTATACGGCAGGGACGGCGAAATTTGCCTCCACCCCTGCTGCCGTGCGCGGTTTCGAATATCTCAAGGAAGTCTCCGACGGCGGATTCTTCAACGAAGATTTTGGCGCTGCGCGCTACGAAGACGGTCTGCGTATGATCGCCGAGGGCGAGGGCGCCCACTACCCCATGATCACCTTTGCCATCCCGGCACTTTCTGATGGTTATCCTGACCAGATCAATGATGTTGGCTTTTTCGCATTGCCCGCCGCCAAGGCGGAAGATACCGGCCTAACCGTGTGGATGCCGGCTGGTTTCTACATTTCCAAGACATCGGCCAATATCGATGTTGCCAAGCAGTTCCTCGCCTTCGTTGCAAGTCCGGAAGGATGTGCAGCGCAAAGCAAGGCCGTGGCGATCAACGGCCCTTATCTGATCAAGGGATGCACGCTGCCTGACAATGTCGTGCAGTCGGTGACCGACCTTCTGCCCTATTTCGAAAACG
This sequence comes from Agrobacterium sp. AGB01, assembly GCF_014851585.1. GTDB lineage: Bacteria > Pseudomonadota > Alphaproteobacteria > Rhizobiales > Rhizobiaceae > Agrobacterium. The sequence goes on along the minus strand of NZ_JACVAB010000004.1, from coordinate 414,131 downwards.
GCAAAAATGCCCCGGCGCTGGAGTTTCTCTCGCCGATCAAGGGGCCGATCCTCGAGCAGCTGACGGTGGAAGTTGGCACCGGTATTCGCCAGCCTGCCGATGCTGCAGCACTTTATGATGAAGATGTCCGCAAGCAAGCGCAGCAGCTTGGTCTGTCCGGCAGATAAATGCCGATAATCCGGTGGCTTCGGCAGGTTTGCCCGAGGCCACCGCCTTTGTCTCTGGAGCCCTCATGGTCGCATCTGCTGTTTCAACCCTGACCACACGTCGGTCGTCCTATCCCGGCTGGTTTTACCTGCCGGCGGCGGTCATCTACGGCGTGCTGTTTCTTCTGCCGACATTTGCATCTTTCTACTTCAGTCTGACACGCTGGAGCCTGTTCAGTTCGAGCTTTATCGGTTTTGAAAACTTCATTCAGTTCTTCCGTGAACCCTTTCTCATTCAAGGCCTCGTCAACACCATCATCTATGCGGTGATCACCTCAGGTCTCAAGGTTGTCATCGGAATGTTGCTGGCGGTGATGCTGACCAGCCAGATCATGGCGCGTGGACTGTTGCGGTCCCTGGTGTTTTTCCCCGTGCTGGTGTCAACCATCGGTGTCGGCATTACCTTCACTGTTCTGATGCACCCCACGCAGGGGGCAATCAATGAAGGTCTGGCGCTGTTGGGAATAAAAGGTCCTGGCTGGCTGACAGACCCCAAGCTGGCATTGTTCTCAGTTGCGCTTGTTGATGTCTGGAAGGGCGTGGGTCTTGCAACTGTGATCTATATTGCCGGTATCGTCGCCATTCCAAAAGACTACTACGAGGCGGCGCGCATCGATGGCGGCACCAAGCTGCAGAACTTTTTCTACATCACCCTGCCGCTTAGTCGTCCCGCGACGGCAACCGTCATCACGCTGTCCTTCATCGGCGGACTTCGAACGTTCGATCTGATTTGGGCAATGACAAAGGGCGGACCGGGCTTTGCTTCCGATACCATCGCCTCGGTGATCTATAAACAATACCAGTCAGGCTTTTTCGGGCTGTCGACGGCGGGCAATGTGGTGCTGTTTATCCTGATTGCCATCCTTGTTGTTCCGATCACAATCTTCCTCAATCGCAGGGAGGGACACCAGTGAAATCCCGCGCTTCCACCATTGGCGGCATTGCTGCTCTTCTCATCTCCTTCGTCGTTTTTGTCATCCCATTTGCGTTTATTGTGCTGATGGCATTCAAGGACAGGCGACAGGCCAATATGCTGGATTTCTCCTGGCCATCAGGGTTTCACCTCTGGGACAATCTGGTCACGGTGATCACCACACGAAACTGGATGCTGGTGACCGCATTCATCAACTCCACCATCCTTACCGTTACCAGCGTGACGCTGCTTGTCGTGTTCGGCGCTATGGTCGGTTTCGTCCTGGCGCGTCGCAAAACCCGCTGGAACCCGTTGGTGGAGTTCCTGATCCTTGCCGGATTGATGATCCCACCTGCGGTGGTACCAACCATCTGGCTGCTGCAGGGTTTGAAACTATTCGGTACGCTGCATGGCATGGTGCTGATTGAGGTCGCCTATAACCTGCCTTTCACCATCATCCTCTACCGCGCCTTCATTGCGACCATTCCGCGCGATCTGGATGAGGCAGCGATCATTGACGGTGCGCGGCCGCTGGATGTGTTTTTCCGAGTGATCCTGCCGCTGTTATGGCCAGTGACGGTGACCAATATCGTGGTGCAGTCGGTTGGTATCTTCAATGACTTCACCAACCCGCTTTATTACCTGCCGGGCAACGCCAATGCGACGGTTCAGCTGACGCTCTACAATTTCCAGAGCCAGTTCAACACGTCCTACAATCTCCTCTTCACCAACATCGCGCTGATTACCATTCCGCCTTTGGTCGTCTTCCTGTTTTTCAACCGTCAGATTGTGGCAGGCATGACCGCCGGCGCAGTCAAAGGATAATTTCATGGCTGGTCTTTCTCTCAAATCCATCCACAAGCGTTACGGCGAACTGCCCGTCATCAAGGGTGTGGACTTGTCCATCAAGCATGGTGAGTTTGTCGTTTTCGTTGGCCCGTCCGGCTGCGGAAAATCCACCCTGTTGCGCATGATTGCCGGTCTTGAAGACATCAGCTCGGGCGAACTGCATATCGGCGACAAGCTATGTAATGATGTCGAACCGCGTGACCGCGGAATTGCCATGGTGTTTCAGTCCTACGCGCTCTATCCGCATATGAGTGTCTATGACAATGTCGGTTTCGGCCTCAAGCTGGCCAGAACTCCCAAGGATGAGCGCGACCGCAAAATCCGTGAAGCTGCACGCATCCTGAAGATGGAACACCTGCTGGATCGCAAACCGGGCCAGCTGTCAGGCGGCCAGCGCCAGCGTGTTGCGATTGGTCGTGCAATCGTGCGCCAGCCGGAGGTGTTTCTGTTCGACGAGCCGCTTTCCAACCTCGATGCGGCACTGCGTGTCGATATGCGGATGGAAATTTCCAAGCTCCACAAGGAGCTTGGCGCGACCATGATCTATGTCACGCACGATCAGGTCGAGGCGATGACACTGGCTGACAAGATCGTCGTGCTGGACGCGGGTGTCGTGCAGCAGGTTGGATCGCCGATGGAACTTTATCAGCGGCCCGCCAATCTCTTTGTTGCCGGCTTCATTGGCTCACCGAAGATGAACTTCGTGCCGGTTCATGTCGACAAAGTAGAGGGCAGCCGGGTTACGGTCAGCGGACAGGACGTCGTCAAGCTGACGGTTGAAGCTGACGCACGCTCAGTCAAGCCCGGTGATCAGCTGACGCTCGGCATTCGTCCACATGACCTTGCTCCAGCCTCCGACGGTTCCATTGTTGGCCGGATCGGTCTGGTTGAGCGGCTTGGCAATGAGACGATCGTCAGCCTGGAATTGCCGTCTGGTGCACTCTGGCTAGCGGTGCTGGACGGCGACCAGCCTCTCAATCGCGGGGAGAGCCTGGCGCTGAGTGCTAACCCGACCAAGGCCGTGGTTTTTGATAGCGCTGGCAAGTCGCTGCTGGCAGATGTCGGTTAGGTGAATCGCAGTTCGCGTAGCGTTCTCCAGATCAGGAAACACCGGTCTTGTATGCCGGTGTTTCTATTTTTGGGAGGGTAAGGTTCAATCAGGACACAATCGGCATGATCAATTCTGAAGAGCTAGCGTTTGCCTTGACGAAACACCATTTATCAATTTGAAACCGGATAGACCATTGTTCAAGGCGATTGGGCCGGCGCAAAGAGGCGACGTCGAAACTGGTGATGTCATCCATTGCCAGAAGGCTTGAAAACTACCGACAGGACAAATGTGATGTTTACGACCAAGACGATTGAGAACGCCGACAAGGCGTCGTTCTACCGGGATCTGAACAGTCAGTTGGAAGGGCTTCTGCATGGCGAGCGCGATTTCATCGCCAACGCAGCCAATGTTTCAGCTCTAGTTTTTGGTCTCGTACCGGATCTGAACTGGGCTGGGTTCTATTTCCTGAAACAGCAGGACGAACTGGTTCTCGGTCCCTTTCAGGGCAAGGTTGCCTGCGTGCGTATTCCGGTTGGCAAGGGTGTTTGCGGCACCGCAGTTGCCGACGCCAAGACACAGCTTGTGCCTGACGTCCATGCTTTTCCAGGTCATATTGCGTGCGATGCGAATTCGCGTTCGGAACTGGTGGTGCCGCTGGTCAAGGATGGGCGCATTCTCGGTGTGCTTGACCTTGATAGTCCGCTGCCGGGTCGCTTCGACCTGGAGGATCAGGCAGGCTTTGAGACAGTTGCCGCACTCTATGTCGCGGCAAGTGATTTCTGATCTTTCAGCTTTGGCTTCAATCTACCGCGACCATGACGTCTGATGCCTTTACAACGGCATAGGCTTCGCCGCCAACCATCAGACCCTATTCGTCGACAGCGACATTTGTGATGGATGATGTCGTAACAACGCCATTGCCGATATCAATGCGCACATGTGCGGTCGTCGCGCCCTTGGTTACTTCGACGATTTTGCCCTTCATGGTATTGCGTGCGCTGATCTTCATGGATTTTCTCCTGCTTTACCTGAACCCAGTCGTAACTGTTGCGGAATGAGAAACGGAAGCGGAGTTTTTTACACAGCAGTCTCGCCGCAGGAACAAACGCCCGGTGAAAGCAGTTGATCCCACGGTCTGAAGCATGTCTTCGGGCGGATTGTTGCGGGTGCGTCCATGACCAGAGATAAGCTTTCTATCTATAAGCAGAAGCGCGATTTTAAGGTAACGAAGGAACCGAGCGGGTCAGGCCAGCTGGGTAAGTCCAATCGCCTGCGTTTTGTTATCCAGAAACATGATGCGACCCGGCTGCATTATGATCTGCGACTGGAATTGGATGGGGTTTTCAAATCCTGGGCGGTCACTAGAGGTCCCTCGCTTGATCCGCATGACAAGCGTCTGGCGGTCGAGGTGGAGGACCATCCCCTTGATTATGGTGACTTCGAGGGCACCATTCCCAAAAAACAATATGGTGGCGGCACTGTCATGTTGTGGGATCGAGGCTACTGGGAGCCGGAAGGCGATATGACAGCCGAAGAGGCTTTGAAAAAGGGCGACCTTAAATTCACGCTGGAGGGTGACCGTCTGCATGGCAGTTTTGTGTTGGTTCGCATGCGTCATGATCGCAACGGCGGCAAACGCACCAATTGGCTGCTTATCAAGCACAATGATGACTTTTCGGTTGAGGAGGACGGCGCCGCCGTTCTCGACAATAACATGACCTCGGTCGCCTCCGGCCGTTCCATGGAAACAATCGCATCCGGCAAGGGCAGGAAACCCAAACCATTCATGATGAAGAGTGGCGATATCGAAGCCGATGCTGTCTGGGACAGCAGTAACGGCCTTGCCGCAGACAAACGAAAGTCAGCATCTGTTGGTCGAAAGGCTGGCTCTCAGAAAACGGGCCATCAAGAGTCGAGCCGTCAGAATTCAAAAATCCCGGCTTTTGTGCCGCCACAACTGTGCCAGACACTGACGCGGCCGCCGGCGGGCAAAGGCTGGTTGCACGAGATCAAGTTCGACGGTTACCGCATTCAAATGCGCATTGAAGATGGTGAGGTAATCTTGAAGACCCGCAAGGGTCTCAACTGGACAGAGAAGTTTAGTGCCATTGCCAAGGCCGCATCCGGTCTTGCAGACGGTATCATCGATGGGGAAATCTGCGCCCTTGATGATCACGGCGCACCGGATTTCGCGGCGCTGCAGGCGGCACTATCGGACGAGCAGACCGGTGCTCTTGTCTACTTTGCGTTTGATCTGTTGTTTGACGGCAAGGAGGACATTCGCAACCTGCCACTTACCGAGCGTAAACAACGGTTGGAAACTCTGCTTGATGAGGCCGATGCTGACACACGCTTGCGTTATGTCGAGCATTTTGAAACCGGTGGCGATGCGGTTCTGCGATCCGCCTGCCGTCTTTCGCTTGAAGGTATCGTGTCGAAAAAAAGCGACGCTCCCTATCGTTCCGGGCGGACTAACAGTTGGGCGAAATCCAAATGCCGTGCTGGCCATGAAGTTGTGATTGGCGCCTATGCCAAGACCAATGGGAAATTCCGCTCCCTGCTGGTCGGTGTCAATCGTGGCGATCATTTTGTTTATGTCGGCCGGGTGGGCACGGGTTACAGCGCCAAGGTTGTGCAAGAAATTTTGCCGAAATTGCGGGAAATGGAGACGTCAAAGTCGCCCTTTACCGGTGTTGGCGCACCGAAACAAAGCGCTGATATCGTTTGGCTAAAGCCAGAACTTGTCGCGGAAATCGAGTTTGCCGGATGGACTGCCGACGGGCAGGTGCGGCAGGCTGCCTTCAAGGGACTGCGGGAAGACAAACCCGCGGCAGATGTAGAGGTCGAGATGCCTGCAAATCCGGAAAAATCCGATGTGCCTGAACCACAAAAGGGCAAATCAGCCCGGGTGGTCAAAGGTAAAAAGGCGGAGGTCATGGGTGTGATGATCTCACATCCAGACAAACCGCTGTGGCTGGATGCGGGAGATGGCGAACCGGTAAACAAACTGGCGCTTGCGCAGTATTACCAGTCTGTCGGTCCGTGGATGATTGGCCATCTCAAGGGACGCCCATGTTCGATATTGCGGACACCTGATGGTATTGGTGACGAGCAGTTTTTCCAGCGCCATGCCATGCGCGGCACATCCAATCTGCTGGAACTTGTCACGATCAGTGGTGACAAGCAGCCTTATCTGCAAATTGACCGCGTTGAGGGACTGATTGCGATTGCGCAAATCGGTGGCACGGAACTGCATCCGTGGAACTGTGATCCTGGTCGTATCGAAGTACCCGGCCGACTGGTGTTCGACCTTGATCCTGGGCCGGGGGTAGAATTTTCCGCAATCGTTGCTGCGGCGAGAGAAATTCGCGATCGGATGGAGGAGGTGGGGCTGATCGGTTTTTGCAAGACGACCGGAGGCAAGGGCCTGCATGTCGTGACGCCGCTTGCTGCGCCCAAAAGCTCTGGGCCGGACTGGGACGATGCCAAGGCCTTTGCCCGTAATCTTTGCGAACAAATGGCCAGCGATAGCCCGGAGCTATATCTGACCAAGATGGCCAAAAAACAACGGGATGGCCGCATTTTTCTGGATTACCTGCGCAATGACCGCATGGCGACAGCAGTGGCACCGCTATCTCCACGCGCTAGGCCGGGAGCGACGGTTTCCATGCCTCTGACATGGGCTCAGGTAAAATCCGATCTGGATCCCAAACGTTTCACCATCCGCACAGTGCCCGACCTGTTGCAGAAGACCTCTGCCTGGCAGGATTATTGTGACAGCGAACGTTCACTTGCACAGGCCATAAAACGTCTGGCGAAGATCAAGGCCATATCTCCGGAGTGAGATGTGGATCGGTCGGTACATTATTTTCGTCACCGTTTTTCTCCTGCCAGCGATTTACGCAGTGCATCCATGATGTTGATGACGTTGTCGGGCGGTTCCACTGCTGGTTTTTTTGTTTTGGTTTTTGAGGTCTTTTTCAGTGCTTTTTTGCGGCTTTCGATAATGTCGAGCAACCGATCCTGCACGGGGTCAATGATCATTTTTGCATCCCAGTCACGGGTCTGTTTTTTGATCAGTTTCCGAACGAGAGACAGGGTGTCGGGCTCCGGTTTTTCATTATCGATGCCATCAAAGTAGCTTTTTTCATCGCGCACCTCGTCACCATAGCGCAAGGTCCACAACACAATGCCTTTACCTCGGGGTTCCAGCATGACAGCACGTTCGCGCCGGGAGATGACCAGCTGTGACACGCCGACCATTTTTCGCGCTTCCATCGCATCACGAATAACTGAAAAAGCTTCCTGACCAACCGGTTCGTTTGGCGACAGATAATAGGGCGTGTCCAGCCAAATCCAGTCGATACTGTCTCGTGGCGTAAACATAGAAACGTCTATCGTCCGGGTACTGTCTAGGGCGACATTTTCCAACTCGTCATCCTCCAGCATGACGTAGTCGTCTTCACCACGGGGATAACCTTTTACCTCATCCTCCTCTTTCACCGCTTTGCCGGTTACAGAATCAACATAATGGCTGACAACGCGGTTGCCGGTGGGTCGATTGAGAGTGTGAAAACGGACTTTGTCGCTTTCAGATGTCGCTGGCACCATCTGCACGGAACACGTCACCAGTGACAGCTTGAGATAACCTTTCCAATAAGGGCGAATGGCCATAGCAATCTCCGTTTAGCTTGCTCGCCGTGTTTTGCTGGCGGTGCGTTTGGGCTTCGAGGCAGTCTTGTCTGCTTTCTCTCCGGTGTCGGCTTTTTTTCCTCTGTTGGCGTTGGCCGCAGACCGTTTGTTTGTGACTTTGCTTTCGCCCATACCTGCACTTTCACGGAGTGCCTTAAGCAGATCGCCTGGCTTTGACGCGACCGGTGCTTTGCGTTTTGGTAGCGACCGACCTTCAATCTTGGCCTTAACCAGTTCGGTTACTGCCGCCTCGTAACGATCATCGAATTTGCTGACGTCAAATTTGCCTGTCTTGGTGCCGATGATGTGTTCGGCAAGCTCCAGCATCTCGCCTTCGATCTTCAGATCGGGCAATTCTTCAAAAGCCTCTTCCGGGGAGCGAACTTCGTAATCGAAATTGAGCGTTGAGGCGATCAAACCGTCATGGTGAGGACGAATGAGGACAGTCCGCAGGCGACGGAACAGCACGGTGCGGGCGATGGCTGCGACGTTTTCTTTTTCCATGCCTTCACGCAACAATGCGAACGCTTCAGCTCCCATTTTCTCGGGTGCCAGGTAATATGGTTTGTCGAAATATACATTGTCGATCTGCGAGCAAGGTATGAACGCCTCTATCGTCAGCGTTTTGTCGCTATCGGGAATGGCTGCTGCCACTTCCTCCGGCTCAAGGACGACATAACGCCCGTCATCAATTTCATAACCTTTGACCTGATCGTCACGCTCAACAATATCCCCGGTTTCACCATCGACAAATTCGCGACGTACCCGGTTTCCGGTTTTCCGGTTGAGCACATTAAAGCTGATGCGGTCTGCCGACGACGCGGCGGTATAGAGTGCTACTGGACAAGACACTTCGCCGAATTTGATGAAGCCTTTCCAGTTCGCGCGCGGGGAAACCATATGCTTGTCCTTTCAGACTTTGGCAATGTGGTTCAACAGCGCAGCATGGATAAACGTTCCTTGTCGAGCGCAATCATCTGCAGAATTAGATAAGATGGGTTAATGAGCAGAACTTGGTTTGCTCCTGACTGAATTGATGAAGCTGAGGATCGCAATCACAACACCACCCAGAACGATGCCGAGAATTGCCTGCAATACGGAGGCAGTGAGCCAGCCAAGAACACCCGGAAGCACAGGGGTTCCGTTTTGCACGGCGTGGGTCGCCTGCTCGATGATGTGTTCCGGCAGGTGAAAACCGAGGCCGGCAAGGCCGTGCACAATAATACTGCCGCCGACCCACAACATAGCTGCCGTGCCAACCAGCGCCAGAACCTTGAGAAAAACCGGAACGCCTTTGACGAGGCCTTCGCCAAACGAGCGCACAAATGAGCGGCCGGTCTTGGCCATATGAAGTCCTATGTCATCGGCTTTGACGATGACGGCGACCACGCCATAGACGGCAACGGTAATGAGAATGCCGACACCCGCCAATACGGCCGCTTGCGTGTACACATCAGACGTCGAAACTTCTGCCAGCGTCAGCGCCATGATTTCTGCCGACAGGATAAAGTCCGTCCGTATCGCACCGGACACCTTTTGTGCTTCCAGAGTCGCCTGATCGACGACTGCGTCAACTGAAACCATATCATGGGCGGCATGGGGAAAAAATGCTTCGTAGATTTTTTCGGCCCCCTCAAAGCATAAATACATGCCGCCGATCATCAATAGGGGTGTTATCAGGAATGGCGCAAAATATCCGAGAAGCAGGCAAAGCGGCAGCAAGAACAGAAGCTTGTTGCGCAGCGAACCAAGGGCAATACGCCCGATGATGGGCAGCTCGCGGCTTGGCGAAAGACCGATGACATAGGCTGGTGTAACTGCCGTATCGTCAATGACCACGCCTGCGGCCTTGACGCTTGCCTTCGCGGTCTGGCCGGCGACATCGTCAAGAGAGGTTGCCGCCAGCTTGGCTATTGCCGCGATATCATCAAGAAGAGCAATCAGGCCAGTCGCCACGGGTATTCTCCATATTTGCGAGGGAGGTTGAAACAATCAAAGCTATGTGGTGGACCCCGGCAGTTGTAGAGAGGCAGACTGTTTCGGGCAACAATAAACAGACGTCCGGCTGTCAGATGTTTCCCTCTAGCGAAGCAACCGAGGCTTCGGGATCAAGCGTTTGAACACGTTGCGTTTTTTATGGTGGCGACCAAGGTCAACATCGCTAACCAGCTTCGCACCACCCTCACGTCGTTCCAGGACCACCTTTCGGCTGTGGAAAGCCTCCAACTCAGCCCTATGTGCTACACTGAGGATCGTTGCGTCAGGGAGTTCATTAATAAGCGTCTGCATCATCTTGTCCTGGCTTTTTTCGTCCAGCGCGGAGGTTGCTTCGTCAAGCACGATGATATCCGGCTTGTGAAGCAGCAGGCGCGCAAATGCCAGGCGCTGTTTTTCGCCGCCGGACAAGGTCTGGTCCCATGGGGCGTCTTCTTCAATCTTTGCCTCCAGATGGCCTAGTCCCACCTTTTCGAGCGCCGATTTTACCTCCTCGAGGGGCCATTCATCTGACGCGCCGGGATAGGCAACAGCACGGCCAAGTGTGCCCGAGGGAATGTAGGGACGTTGTGGCAACATGAACAACCGTTTTCCGGGATGCACGTCGACGCTCCCTTCACCCCATGGCCACAGGCCTGCTATAGTGCGCACCAGCGTACTTTTACCGGAGCCGGATTCACCCGACACCAGAACCCGCTCTCCCTGATTGATCAGCACCTTGGTCTCCGTGACCACGGCTGTTCCGTCGTTCAGAGATACAGAGAGATCATTGAGGCTGAGAATTGCCTCGCCCTCTGCGTCGCCGTGCCTAACCCGCCCGATAGCGTCGCTTTTTTCTGCGTGTTCCAGTCCGTCAAGTGACACCATGAGTGATGCCACACGGCGTGCACAGGCATTCCAGTCTGCGAGACGGGGGTAGTTGTCGACCAACCAGCCAAATGCACCCTGCACGATGGCGAATGCCGATGCCGCCTGCATGACCTGTCCAAGCGACATACTTCCATCGAGAAATTTCGGCGCGCATAACAGGATTGGCACGACAGGCGCAAACAGGCTGGAAACCTGCGACACCAGGGTTGTACGCATATATTGACGGGCGATAAGCGCCCATTGGTGAAGGACGTGGGAGAAGGTTTTGTTGAGGTCGCTGCGTTCTTCGTCTTCACCGCCCAACAAGGCGATGCTCTCACCATTCTCACGGATACGTGTCAGCGTATAGCGAAACTCTGCCTCCGCCTGGTTCTTGGCCTCCGAAATCCGCACAAAATTTCCCGCGATCACAACCATGGACGTGGAGGTGATGGTGGCGTAAAGGATCGCCGTAATGACGAGAAATCCGGGTATAGTGACGGTGTGGCCTGCGATGGTTACCGTCAGTGCGCCGCCGATGGTCCAGAGAACGACGATGAAAGTCGATGCAGACAGAAATGCGGAAACGACCCCTGCAACAAAATCCACCGGCGCCTCGGTCGAAATCCGCAAATCTTCAGACATGCGTGCTTCTGGATTTTTGTGGTCACCGCCAATCAGATTGAGCTGATAGTAGCGACCGTTTGCCAGCCAGCGATCGATCGTCTTTTTTGTGAGCCAGGAACGCCAACGGCGCTGTATCTTCATACGGAAAAACACCTGGATGACGACAAGCGACATGCTGCCAAAAACCAAGGGTATGAACACCGCACTTAAAAAGTACACGGTACTGGCGTCGCGTTTTTCGATGGCGTCGAAGAGGTTTCGGTTCCAGACGTTGATGCCGTACTGAAAAACGACATTGGTACACAGCAACGCTACCAGCACGATCGAATACGGCCACGCAAGCTTTTCGCCGCTTCGGCTCCAGAAACCACGCGCGCTATCCCAGAAGCGAGATAACAAATATTTGCGGCGGGCCTTCTCTTTTTCGTCGGCTGTGAGTTCTGGTTCGGGAACTGGAGCATCAGGTGTTGATGCAGCACTTGTGTTCATTCTTAGCCTGCTCAGTCTTTGCACAATAGGTTGTTATTGCCGGATAGGAGCTTGGCAGGCGGTCTCAGGGCGGTTTTCCGTTAAATGGCTGCCGCTGATTTTTACTGAAAGGTTGTTGCGTCATTAGCACTGGGGAGATGGCGCGTGTCATGGGTGGACGCTTCCATGGTCCAGTTGCAGACGTTTGAGAGAGTTTTCGACGGTTTTTATGTCATCGGCCGTGACAACCGAAATGGGGTCTGAAGCCATGGCCTCCAGCACTTCCGGTGAAAGTCCACCATTTCTGATGACCCACTCCATCGCCTCGCGTGTTTCCCGCTCGGCACGCAACTGGGCGTAAAGCGCAATGATCAAACGATCTCTGGCATCAAAACGTTCGTGGCTGGTTTGTTTAGCAACTTTCGTCATGGTTCATGTCTCCGGTTTCTATTCCACAGTTCGTTGTTCATGCTGTTGATCTTGAGAGTGGAGATAGGACCCAGCCCGGATGTGTTTGTTCCCTGTTCTGCTTTAACAACCAGACACGCTCATGGTTCCCTGAGGGAGGTTTGAATAGAAATGGCGTGAGATCAGGCAATGGTGAACCTGTCAGAATTCAATCTAAATACGATTGTCAGCGGTAACTGTTGTTGGAGACGGCATTGGGCAAATATCGATATTTGGCAAATTTGACACGAGCATTTCCAGCGTTCAAATTCATGTTGAGCACGTCAACCGCAGTTTGCAGAGTAAGAAATCTTGAGCCCAGCGAATGTTGCGCATCATATTATTCGTTCATCGCAGCTGAGCCGTGAGGACAATTACGAGTATTGGCGAACAGGCATTGCCAGCCTGTTTGATGCCACCCCCACGGATAATGATTTCGATACATTCAGTGCCGATCTGGCGACCTATAATCCCGGCCAGTTCCTGATTGGCAAATCGTCGGCAAGCCCGCAGCAGTATCATCGTTCCGGTGCTCTGGTATCCGCAACTGCGGTCGATCACCTTCTGGTGCAGCTCTACGTGAAGGGCGAGTGTGCGTATAATGCAGATGGCGGTTACGGTAAGGGCGTAACGGGCGACATCGTCTGTTTTGATCTCAGCCGCCCGATGCAGTCTTACGCCAGCAATATGGACATCATCAGCCTGGTCATTCCACGTCAGATGATGCGGTTGATGCCAAAAGTTGTTGATAATCTTCACGGCGCGCGCGTTGAAGGTTCATCGACACTTGGGGTCATTCTCAGCGATTACATGCTGTCTATCGCACGGCGCGCGCCGACATTAAGCCAGACAGAGGGGCAGCTTCTGGTGGAATCCACATCTGCCTTGTTGTCCAGTGCATTTACCGGTGCCGTTACCACGCAGTTCGACACGCTGACGCGTGTAAACCTGCAAACGATCCAGACATTCATCGAGCGCAACCTGACCAACTTGTCTCTGTCGACCGATATGATCATGTACCAGTTCGGCTTGTCGCGATCTGCGCTTTACCGGCTGTTTGAACCGGTTGGCGGAATTGGTGAATATATCCGGGAGCGTCGGCTCAAGCTGGCGAGATTGAAATTGGCATCGGTTGGGAGCGGCCGTGGAGCAGTGGCGAAACTTGCCTATTCCTGCGGTTTTTCCAATGAGGACACCTTTTCCCGCGCGTTTCAGCAGTATTTCGGCATTCGCCCCAGCGAGGCCATTCGGGATATCGGCGCTGCTGCGCAGCTGAAAAATATGTTGGCTGGTGATGCCGATAATTGGATGCATAACTGGCTCGACAAGTTGCAAATGCGCCAGTAATCCGAGGCCCCCTCACGGTTGCGTACAATAAAAAATAGGCGTTTGGGGCAGGTCTGTTCGCACAGGTTGCAGTCGCAAGCCTTTGAATTGTCGGCGTGATATCGCCTCAGCCGACATAATATCCCAATCTTCCCTGATATCGTCCCAACCCGGTTAAACCGGCTTTATTTTTGGTGGCTCAGAAGGCACGACCTTTTCTCGATTGTGGTGGGAACCTAATGCTGGCCACAATCATTATGCACCTTGGTGTTTGGGGACCGGCTTAACCGCTGTCAACACCAAGCATTTCCTGCAAAGGAAAGACATGAGAGTTCACGATGCTTTTGGTGGGAAAAAGCACCGGAAATGGGGATGTGCCGTAAGAATGCAGATATCAGATCAGGATCCAATATTGCTTCACCTCCACAGCGAAGTTTCACCGGTTATCGTGCTTGCCGATTTTGAAAAGGCCGACCGCGCAGTGTGGTCCTTCAAGCGGGAACTGGTTGAGACGGAACAGAATTTTCTCTGGTTTTGCGATGACCCGGCTGAAGCAGCTTCTGAGGCCGCGGATAAAGGCATCTGGCAAACCAATCACCATCCAGAACGATTTTTCGACTGGTTTTGGCAGTAAGATAAAGTCTTGTCAGGCGGGAGTGTTCGTCAGGCCACGAAGAGGATTTGCGGCCAACGCCTTGGCGTGATGAGCGCTCCCTCATCAGAGTAAGCTTGGTAGCCTCTCAAAAGACAATCTCTGGAAATTCCGGCTCGACATATCGTCGATGTGTATGAATGGCTTGCCTTTACGAAGGCAAGTTGCGCTGATCGTCTGGTCAGGCATGCAACGAAGACAGCCAATGGCTGTCTTCGTCAAAAACAAACAGGTTGCTTAAGCAGCCTTGTTGTTACCGTCGAAATGACCGCACCAGTCGCTACCGGTTACGACCGGCCACAGGCCACGCGCATTGGCGTCTGGCTGCGAAACCGGTGGGTTGAAACGACAGAGGCCAGCGTCTGCGGCAACTGTGCCAGCATTTGCGGCGTGGTCTTCATAGAACGAGCAGGCTTTGCAGGACGCTTTGTTCGACATGTGTAGTTTCCTTCTTTGTAAAATTCCGCCGAAACATGAGACTGATACTCATTTTTTCTAGAATGATTCTAAAGTAGGATTATCCGTTTGGCAATCTGTGCGCGCAATTTTTTGCCGCGAATGTTCAAGTCAGTAGACCGACGAGAGAGGTTTTGCGCCTCTCAACGCGATGAAAAACACTAGGAATCACGAGTTTTTGTGCGCTGTTGACGTGGAAAATATCGCGAAAAATGCTGTGCACCTACGTGCTAAACATTTTACATTTCGAATATTATTAGACGTTTATCGGCCAATTTTTCCAATGCACATATGTGCAAGGTGTCATTTGGCTGTCATGTGATCTGCCTATGGTCGCCCCGTGAATACGAGAGGGCGCCAAGATGGTGGACATAGGGCACGTAGAAAAAGATGCACGTGTTGCATCGGGCAATTCGCCATACAGGCGGTTGCGACATCATCTCACGGTCATAAGCCATGAGCCGGTAATGTTCATTGGCATTGCTTTGGCTGTCGTGTTCCTGCTGTTGATCCTCGCGCCAGTCATTTCGATCCTCGTTAATGTGGCTATTGTGCAGATTGGCGATGCTGCGCGCACCCGCGCTCCGGAAGGTGCATTCACCCTCTATTATGTCACCCGTGCTTTCGCCTCGCGCATGTCGAGCATCTTGCTGTGGCAGCCGATGTTGAATACCGCCTCGATTGCGATTGGTTCTATTATTCTGTCCATGTCCGTTGGCGGCGTACTGGCCTGGCTGGTCAACCGCACAGAGCTGCCGGGACGTCGCTGGTTTGCGACGGCGCTGATCATTCCATTCATGCTGCCGACCTGGACGCTGGCGCTTGCCTGGACCACAATTTTCAAGAACCGAACGGTTGGCGGTCAGCCCGGTTGGCTGGAGACGCTTGGTTTTTCAACGCCGGACTGGCTGGCTTATGGTCGGTTACCGATGATCATTATCCTGTCGTTGCATTATGCGCCCTTCGTCATTTTGATCCTCGGCAGCGCGCTGCAGCGTCTTGATGCCCAGCTGGAAGATTCCGCACGTATTTTGGGTGCCAGCCGTCGCCGTGTGGCATTTCAGATCGTGCTGCCGTTGATGCGCCCCGCACTTTTGTCCTGCGGATTGCTGATCCTTGCCGATTGTATCGGGGAATTTGCCGTGCCTTACGTGCTTGGCCTTCCCGTCGGTTTCGACACGCTTTCGACTTCGCTCTACCGCGCAATCTCCACGCGGCAGACAGGCATGGCCGCAGTCATGGCGGCAGTCATCATGGCGATTGGTGTGGTCACGCTCTACATCGATACCAGAATGATGCGTGAGGCGCGCCGGTTTGCGATCATCGGTGGCAAGGGGGCGATGGATCGCCGCCGTCCGCTGGGGCGCTGGCAGATGCCTGCCACTATTTTTACGCTAGCATTTTTTACCGTCGGTGTGGTGATCCCGCTGCTGACCTTGTTTCTGTCGACCATCATGCGTGTGCCGGGTCGTTTCTCGCCCGAAAATTTCACCTTCGATTACTGGATCGGCGCCAACCTCGACACCGTTGCCCTGAGAAACGGCATTCTGATGACGCCGCAATTCTGGAGCGCTGGCCTCAATACCCTGGTGATCATTGGCGTGGCCTCACTTGCATCCGGTGTTCTCGGCCTGCTGGTCGGGTATGTAGTCATTCGCAGCCCCTTTGCCGCACTTGGTAATTTCCTGCGCCAGATTACGTTCCTGCCATATCTGGTGCCAGGAATTGCGTTTGCAGCTGCCATCCTGACGCTATTTGCGGTGCCGCGTGGTCCGCTGCCAGCGCTATACGGTACGTCGATTATCCTTATTCTCGCACTGATTGCCGATCAGATGCCATTTGCCTCGCGGTCCGGCATTGCGGCCATGGCGCAGCTGGGCAAAGAGCCGGAAGAGGCGGCCCGCATCGCGGGTGCCGGTTGGTGGCGTCGTATGCTCAGCATCGTGATGCCGATCCAGAAACGGGCGCTGGCCAGCGCAATCCTGCTGCCATTCATCTCCGGCATCAAGGGCGTAAGCCTGTTCATCATCCTGGCCGTGCCGGCAACCGATGTCCTGACCACCTATTCGCTGCGTCTCGTTGATTACAACTACACCCAGGCAGCAAATGCCGTGGTGCTGATGATCGCGCTCTTGGCGCTGTTTGGCACCATTCTTATCAACCGTCTCACCGGCAATGGCATTGCCAAGGGACTGGAGAGCTGACATGCCCGATATCACCCTGACCAATGTCACCAAGAATTATGCTGGCCACGGCAACGCCGCCGTCGAAGGCCTGAATCTGACCATCGCAGATGGTGAGTTCATGTGCCTGCTGGGACCATCCGGTTGCGGTAAGACCACGACATTGCGCATGATTGCGGGCCTTGAACATCTGAGCGACGGCGAAATCGCCATTGGCGATAAGCTTGTGGACAGTGTTCCGGCCTCCGCCTTTGTGCCGCCGGAAAAGCGCGGCCTCGGTCTGGTGTTCCAGAGCTATGCGCTCTGGCCGCATATGACCGTGGAGCGGAACATCGATTTCGGCCTGCGCCTGCGCAAACTGCCGGAAGCGGAGCGTCGCGCCAAGGTCAATGATGTGATGGAAAAGCTGCGCATCCGCGATTACGCATCGCGTTATCCCGCGCAGCTGTCCGGCGGTCAGCAGCAGCGCGTGGCATTGGCGCGCATGCTGGCTGTCAATCCCGGCATCCTTCTTCTCGATGAGCCTCTCTCCAATCTCGATGCTGCGCTCAGACTGGAAATGCGCGCCGAATTGCGTCGTCTGCACGAGGAGTTTCGCACAACAATCGTGTTCGTCACCCATGACCAGTGGGAAGCGATGACGCTTGCCACCACCATTGCCGTGATGAATGGCGGGCGTTTGCAGCAGGTCGGTGCGCCCGATGATATCTATTCACGTCCGGTCAATCGGTTCGTTGCGGAGTTTATCGGCAATCCGCCAATCAACATGATCAGTTTGGATGGAACACCAGACGGTGATGGCTTTGGCGCCCGCCTGTCCGAGAGCCTTGACTTGACCGGCGCAGCATCGATCGGACTGCGGCCTGAGGAAATTTCCCTGTCAGAGACGTCAAACGCCGTGCCACTCGGCGCGTTGCGGCTTGAAAGCATCATGCCGACCGGTGGCAGTTGGATCATCGAACTGTCCTTTGGTTCAGAACGACTGTTTCACTCTACGCATAGCAGGCCAACCGCAAAGCCGGGTGACATGATCAGCTGTTTTGCGCGCGGCGAGGGTCTTTACCTGTTCGACGCTGCTGGCCAGCGTTTCGATACGACCGAAATCCGCGCCCCAAGCGCGGCACACCCAGCCGGAACCGAGCGTCCGGCCCTTCTACTCGCATAACTTCACGAAAACATCTTTGTTCAAATCACTCAAAGGAATACCGATGAGACATTCCCGTACTCTGCTCTCCTCGCTGATGCTGTCTGCCGCTGTTCTGTGTGGCGCGGCCAATGCCGGGGCCGAAGAGGCTTTCGATCTCGACAAGCTGATTGAAGCCGCCAAACAGGAGGCGCCTATTACCGTCTACGACTCGACCGGTAAAATTGTCGAACAGGCGAAGGCCTTTTCGGAAAAATACGGTGTTCAGGCTACTGGCGTAAAATCCAGCGCACCAGAAACGCTTGAAATCGTCATTCGCGAGGCCCAGGCAAACAACGTCAAGGCTGACGTGGTTATTCTGGCAGATGCGCCTGCGGCACTGTCTCAGATCGTTGCCAAGGGTTATGCAAAGAGCTGGCTGCCAACAGATCTGGCAAAGGATATCCCGGCGATCTACCAGGACCCGCTGACCATCGTTCTTGCGCCGAATGTGTGGACCTACAACACCGCTTTGCATGACAGCTGCCCTGTCTCCAACATCTGGCAGCTGACAGAAGCCGAGTGGAAGGGCAAGGTTGCCATGCAGGATCCGCTTGGCAAGCCGTCCTATACCGACTGGTTTAACCAGCTGGCCACCCACGCCGACAAGGCTGTTGCCGATGCCTATCAGGCGCAATATGGCAAACCATTGGAAACCGACGAGACCAGCGCTACCGCTGCCTGGGTCAAGGCGCTTGCCGCCAATAGCCCGTTGTTGACCGATTCCGACGGTGCGGCTGCGGAATCGATTGGCGCTCCTGATACCAAGGATAGCTTTGTTGGTCTGGTCAGCACGGCCAAGTACCGTGATAACAAGGACGGCATGAAGCTTGGCCTTTGTGCAGGTCTGTCTCCTTTCTCCGGCTGGACTTACCCTTCGCTTGGCCTGGTTGCATCAGGCACAAAAAGCCCGAACGCAGCAAAGCTGTTCCTGCGTTACATGATGACAGCTGAAGGCATCGCGCCGCAGGCGAAGGACGGCAAAATGTCGACCAACACCACCATCAGCCTGCCAGACAGTGAGCCGTCGGGCGTTGGCAAGGTTCGTGACCAGCTGCTTTCCTATGACGCCTCTACCGGCGCCGGTGACTGGGAAGCCCGTCAGGATTGGCAGGATCTTTGGGCCTTGAACTACAAGAAGTAACTGTCGAATATTTGTGACAATACTGGCAGGCCTTGTTTCTAGCCAAGGCCTGCACCATTCGTTCGAAAGAAATCATGCTGACTGTCGATGAACTGAACCTCCGTGAAGCCCTTTTGCGCGAAGTTGCCACCTCTGCCGGTGCTGTTGCCCTTGCTGCCTTTCATGCCCGCAAGCCCGGCAATTTTACGCTCAAGGGACGGCAGGATTTTCTCACCGAGGCAGACGGTATGGTGGAAAGCCATGTGCGAGATTTGATAACAAAGGCATTTCCCTTGGATGGGATTTTGGGTGAGGAAGCCGGTGGTGGTCTGTCCGACAAGCTGTGGGTGATTGATCCGATTGACGGAACGGCCAATTTTGCGCGTGGCATTCCGCATTTTTGCATTTCGATTGCCTTTCATGAACACGGTGAAACACTGCTGGGCGTGATCTATAATCCTGCATCCAATGAATTCTATTTTGCCCGCAAGGGGCAGGGTGCGAGCAAAAACGGTTTGCCTCTTACGGCCGCCACAACCGACACCATTACCAACGCATCGGTGGAGATTGGCTGGTCTCCTCGGGTCGAGAGCGCAGACTATCTGGCGGCGCAGCAACGTGTGCTGGAAAAAGGCGCCAATATTCGCCGTGGCGCATCGGGTGCGCTGGCAATTGCCTGGGTGGCCGAAGGCCGCACGGATGGCTACGCCGAATATTACATGAACGCCTGGGATTGCCTTGCCGGTCTTTTGATGGTGCGCGAGGCGGGTGGTTTGACCGGAACCTATCCGGCGGAGCAGGGCGAGTTGTTGACGGGCGGCGCCATTTTTGCTGCGGCACCCGGTATCGCCGCTGATTTTTCGCAGGCGATGCGGATTGCAATTGCAGGAGAAGACCGGAAGGGGGAGGCAGCATGAGTGCCTCTCCGCGATATGAACGCCCGCATCTTAGCCTGATCGAGAGTAACCTGCCAGGCTGGAATGTCGATCTTTACATTGGTGGACGCGAAGCCGTCTGTGATCCGGCCTTGCTGGCAGAACATGACATCAAGATCGTCGTCAACTGTGCGGTGAATTTCGACGTCAATTTTGTCTCCGGCGGTCAGACGGATGAGAATGGTATTCTGGCGTCTGGTCCCGGTTTGTTGCGCTATTACAAGCTTGGGCTTGTGGATGGCGCTGGCAATTCCGACACGATGCTACTGTCGGGCTATTACCTGTTGCGTGGTGCACTGGACCAGACCTTTCCGGAACGGGCGTCCTACCCGCATCGGGAAAAGGGCAATGTTCTCGTCAACTGTCGTGCCGGTCGCAGCCGCTCTGTGGCCTTGGTGTCGCTGTTCCTGCATCTGGAAATGCCAAAGACTTATCCAACACTGGCGGCTGCAATTACCCATGTCCGCACCAACAGGCAATTGCGTACCGATGAGTGGTTTGAAACGCCAAAACCGCAATTGATCCGAGCGGCGGAACAGGCAGCTGATATGATCCGCCTTGTCGAGGCAGGAAAAAGAAGGGCGATTGCATGACCAACCGGCCGCCACAGAGTTTTGCGAGTGCCACTGAAGTGGCACGGAAGGCAGGCGTTTCGCGCTCCGCCGTTTCGCGTACCTTCACGGAAGGGGCGAGCGTCTCTGAAGAGACCCGTCGCAAGGTTCTCGCCGCGGCCGAGGAACTGAATTATCACGTCAACCATCTGGCACGTGGTCTATCGCAGGAAAAAAGCCGGCCGATCTGTATTCTGGGCGGCGATCTTCACGCGCCCTATCAATCGGCGCTGCTGGAAGCCATCACCCGGCGCATTCAGGCGGTCGGTCGGGCGGCGATGGTCATCAATACCGCGGGTGATGAGGCCGATATTCAGTCCGCGCTACACCAGACACTTAACTACCGTGCCTCAGCCACAATCGTTCTTTCGGGCGCGCCGCCAGTGTCACTGGTGCGAACCTGTATCGAAAGCGGCCAGCATGTCATTCTCATCAATCGTGCGGGACAGATCGAGGAGGCGGACCATATTAGCCTCGATCACGAGACCGCGATGAAAGATGCGTGGCACATGCTGGCCCGCGCGGGCTGCAAGTCCTTTGCGATTGTTTCCTCCACCAATGGGTCTCCCAGCCTGCTGGCCCGCGAACGACTTTTCTGCGACGTGGTCGCCAAGGCAGGCTTCGAGCCACCGCAGGTGATCAAGGCCGGCTCCACCAGTTATCGCAGCGGCGCAGAGGCGGCGCGGCGGTTGCTTCCTGGCGCAACACCTCCGGACGCAGTTTTTTGCGTGACCGATCTTCTGGCCTGCGGTTTTATCGACGTGGCGCGCAATGATTTTCAGCTGAAAATCCCCAGGGATCTCTGTGTTGTCGGTTTTGACGATATCGAGCAGGCCAGTTGGGAAGGGTATGCAATCACGACGTTTCGTCAGCCGATCGAAGAAATGGCAGAGGCGATCGTGACGCGCCTGACGGAAGAGCGTCTGGACAATCCGGTCGGTCACGTTACGACCTTCCGGGCGTTTCCCGTATGGCGCAAAACCGTGCGTTCGTGATGCCAAATATCATTGAAGTCATCGGTTGATCGGTTCTATCGTATCGATCAGACCGCCGTGGCGCGGCGTCGGACATCATCAAATTTCAAACCGAACCTTGCCAGATATTTGCTCAGCCGGTCGGCGTCATTGCTGCTTTTCTTCTTAAGGCGGCTGTTGGCGAACAACGCACGGCCTGCGGCGCTAGCTGTCACATGCTCGCAGCATGTTTTCAAAACAGTGGTGAGTTGAGCGACATCGAAAAGATCGAGTGCTGCGACGGCTTCCTGGCCGAGGACATCAACAAGGATTTGCTCTGCTGCGCGGGCTGAAGGGGCGCCTCCCCAGGCGGCCTTGAGGCGTTCTGCCTCATGACGAACGACCTCGACGGTTATTCTGCCTTGCGGCGCAAGTGTTGCCATGCGCGTGACCGATGCCGATAGATCACGGAAATTGGCGCTCCATGCGGCTTCCAGGGAGGTTGCGAAGGTTAGATAAAGTTCGCGCGCTTCCTTGTTGAAGGTCACGTTGTGGCCTTCCTTTTCCAGAAAACGGCGCAGTTCGAAATCAAGGTTAGGCTCAATATCTTCCTTGCGTTCGCACAGTGCAGGCAGCTGGAAGGTCCAGATGTTGAGGCGGGCAAACAGGTCTTCACGGAACCGGCCTTTTTGCACCTCTTCGCGCAGGTCGCGATTGGTCCCTGCCAGCAACTGGAAATTGGCCGATGTTTCCTTGTCCGCACCAACAGGCAGAAACCTCTTTTCCTCAATGGCCCGCAGACACATGGCCTGCTCATCCAGACCAAGCTCGCCGATTTCGTCGAGGAAAAGCACGCCCTTGTCTGCGGATTTCAACAGGCCAGCCCGCTCACCTGAGGCGCCGGTGAAGGCGCCCTTGACGTGACCGAACAGTGCCGACATCGCCTGATCACCGCGTAACGTGGCGCAGTTGACCTCTACGAATGGCCCAGTCACCTTTCGCTCTGCTTTTTTCAGCTCGTAAATCCGCTTTGCCAGCTGGGATTTACCTGCACCCGTCGGGCCGGTCAGCAATAAAGGTGCAACCGAGCGCATCCCAACCTGTTCAATCTCGTCAATCATGCGGTTGAAGGCGGCGTTGCGCGTCGAAATCCCGGACTTCAGAAACGAGGTTGCTTCCTCTCGCTCAGAGGCAAAGCGGGTGGCGATTTCATCGTAACGGGAAAGGTCAAGGTCGATGACGGTGTGCTTGCCAGCATAATCGCCTGGCAGTTCACGGTCGCGTGGCGGCGATAGCTGCAACAAGCGGGCGGGAATGATGCGGGCTTCCGTCAGAAGAAACCAGCATATCTGCGCCACATGCGTGCCGGTGGTGATGTTGACGAGATAATCTTCGGTGTCTGGATCGAAATCATACGCGCGGGCAAAATCACGCAGCTTTGTGTAGACCTCCGAGAAATCCCAGGGGTCGGTGAGATTGATGATGTTCTGGCGAACTTGGGTCGCGGGCGAGACGGTCTCGATATCACCAATGATGGTTTCCGCCAGCCTGCCAAACTGGGTATCGTGGATCAGCTCGACACGATCAAAAAACATGCCGGGTTGCTGAGTCAGCGCGACATTGGGCCGCCAGCGGCTCCATCTGTCCTGGCGTCCGCCCATATCCAGTGTCGTCCCCAGAATGCTGATAGCAACACGTCGCTTCATGTATTATCCAGAAAGATAAATCTTATATTATTGGATAATTTAATGAGATTGCCGTTGATTGGCAATTCTGGATGTTGAAAAAGCTTTCGAATTTTTTAAATGATTAAAATCAAAGGTTTGAATTCGCTTTCGCTATGTTTTCGCGCCGTCGAAAGCAAACTGGCACGCCACTTGAAATGTATCTGGCAGAAACAAACAAAAAGGTGCGGCCATGGTGAACACGGCGATCTTCAAATCTTATTTCGGCAAGCTGCTGCCACAGACGGATACCGTCAATCATGCGAGCGCCGCTGCCTATGCCCTGACGCCGCGTGAAGCACTCGCTCAGTATGCGGTGACGGGAACGTTCAACGACACGTTTTACGCCAATGCCGGTGAGCAGCTGGATGCGGTGGTGAAGCTTGCTTCAGAGGTCGAGCCGGAATTTCTGGCGAAACTGGCAATCTATGCGGCTGAACAAGGCCATATGAAAGACATGCCGGTCACGTTGCTGGCAATGTTGTCAGGCCTTGAAAGCGATGCCTTTACACGTGCTTTCCCGCGGGTGGTAAAAAGCGGCAAGATGTTGCGCGGTTTTGTGCAGATCATGCGTTCTGGAACTGCGGGCCGCAAGTCGCTTGGAACACGTCCTAAAAAGATGGTTCAGGCATGGCTTGATAGACGTACGGTGCCGCAATTCCTGCAGGCGATGGTCGGCAATGATCCTTCGCTTCCGGATGTTATCCGTATGGTGCATCCAAAGCCAAAAGATGCGGAACGTGCAGCATTGTATGCATGGGCAATCGGCAAGCCATACGATCTTGCTGCACTGCCAGCCGAAGTGAAGGCTTTCGAGGCATTCAAGCGGGATACCAGCCGGGCTCTGCCAGCTGTGCCGTTCCAGATGCTGACCTCGCTCAAGCTGACAAAGGAGCAGTGGGCGGAAGTTGCACTCAGCGGATCTTGGCAGATGGTACGCCAGAACCTCAATACATTTGCCCGCAACGGCGTGTTTGAGGTGCCGGGTATGGCTGAAAAGCTGGCCGCCAAACTTGCTGATCCGCAGACGGTTCGCAAGGCGCGGGTGTTTCCGTACCAGTTGCTGGTTGCCTGGCATATGGCTGGGCAGACGGTGCCCGGCGAAGTTGCCGATGCATTGCAGGACGCAATGGAAACCGCAATTTCCAGCGTGCCGGTGTTCAAAGGCAATGTGGTGGTCTGCCCTGACGTATCCGGCTCGATGGGTTCGCCAGTGACCGGTTATCGCAAGGGGGCCACGTCAGAGGTTCGTTGCATTGATGTGGCCGCTCTTGTGGCAGCCTCGTTCCTGCGGCGTAACCCGCGTGCACGGGTACTGCCGTTTGAAAACCGGGTGGTGGACGTAAAATTGAACGGCCGCGATAGCGTGATGACCAATGCTGCAAAGCTTGCGGCCATCGGCGGCGGCGGAACCAATTGCTCGGCACCGCTGCAACGGCTGGTGAAGGAAAAGGCCAAGGTCGACCTCGTGGTCTTCGTTTCGGACAACCAGTCCTGGATCGATGACCGCGGTGAAGGCCAGGCGACAGGCATGATGGCTGAATGGGCGCGGATCAAGCGACGCAACCCGGCTGCAAAGCTGGTGTGTCTCGATATCCAGCCCTACGTCCAGACGCCTGCCAAGGCCGCGGATGTCTTGAACATCGGTGGTTTTTCCGACGCCGTTTATGACGCTATAGCCAACTTCGCGGCGGGCAAGTCCGGTGCAGGGGAATGGCTGCGCCAGATCGAGGCGATCGATCTTTGACATTGTCCTGCGCCACCAGTGAAGGGCGCAGGATACCGTGACGAATGCCGATTGGAACTACAGACTGTTAATCTCCAGGTCGCGGGTTCGAATCCCGCCGGGGTCCCCATTTATGACCCCGTAGCTCAGCGGATAGAGCAGGCGTTGCAGCAATTTTTGTCGTCACGGACAGAATGAAATGCATGGCGAATACCGAAAGAAACTACATCGAAAAGTGTTTCTTTCAACCTCTTGTCGCCGTGAGCAACACTGGAAGACGTGGCGAATGCCGGGGAAACTACATCGGTAAACCCTAACGGGGAGCGGATTCGAACTCCGCACCGCCAAATGCCGACAGGTATGGACGCGGAATGTTTCCTCATTCTGGTCGCCACGACCGAAATGCAGCGGCGAATGCCGAACGGAACTACAGCCTCCACGTTAGGGGTGGCTTGATGGGTTCGACTCCCATCCCCGGCAGCGCTCTCTGGCACGAGCGGAGCCCCCCATGTTTCGTTCAACCTCGTCGCCGCTGCCTTTCAATTTTGAAAATGCCGGAAGACGGAACGTTGTCCGGCAATGATGAATGAATGAGAAGGACTGCGAACGCAGAAAAGAAGATGGTTGAGATCGTAAGCGGACAGGATTTGATTGACGCGGGCATGCCGCAGGGCAAGTGGTTTCGCCCGGCGCTGGATGCCGCCAATAAAGTTTTGAATGACGGCGGTTCGATGAGTGCCGCCATGGCGACAGCACTTGCATTCCGGCCAGCCCCGACTGTACCGCTGAAAACGGATGGCGATGTCGAGATCTATTCCAACATCCGTGCCGAAAACGTGTTCGAACAAGACAATGTCGAGAAGGTCAATGCTACCATGCGGGCGCTTGTCCGCACGCCTGTTGTGCGCGCGGCGGCAATCATGCCGGACGCCTGCCCAGCCGGACCGGTGGGAACCATTCCTGTTGGTGGCGTGGTTGCTTCCGAGGCGATCCATCCTGGCATGCATTCGGCCGATATCTGTTGCTCCATGGCAATCTCGATCTTCCCCGGCGTTGATCCAAAGTCGTTGCTGGATGCGATCCACTCCGTGACGCATTTCGGGCCTGGTGGTCGTGCCGTTGATCAGCGTGTCAAACCGTCCGAAGCAACATTGGCGGCTTTCCAGCAGAACCCGTATCTGAGCGGCGCGGTTTTGAATGTTGGTATCGAGCACTTTGCAACGCAGGGTGACGGCAACCATTTTGCCTATGTCGGAACGATGAAGTCGACCGGCGAGACGGCACTGGTTACCCATCATGGATCGCGAGCGCCCGGTGCCCGGCTCTATGAACGTGGAATGAAGGTGGCAAACAAATTCCGTGAACAATTGTCACCGGAAACACACCGCGACAATGCCTGGATTCCGGCGGATACCGAGGAGGGTGATCTTTACTGGTCGGCTCTGCAGTCCATCCGCCAGTGGACGAAGGAAAACCATTATGTGCTGCATGACATGACGGCGGGAAAGCTGTCTGCCAAGGTGTCGGACCGCTTCTGGAACGAACATAACTTTGTGTTCCGAAAGTCAGACGGTCTGTTCTACCACGGTAAGGGGGCGACGCCTGCCTTTGATGGCTGGGCTGAGGATGCGACCGATCTGACGATCATTCCGCTCAACATGGCGGAGCCGATCCTGATCGTGCGTGGCTCCAATGCTGCTCATGGTCTGGGCTTCTCACCGCATGGCGCGGGCCGTAACTTTTCGCGTAGTGCTCATTTGCGGCGTCTCGCGGCGGAATATGGCGCCGATTCCCGTGGGCTGAGCCCGAACAACATTGCCGACATCATGGCAAACGAGACGGCTGGACTGGATGTACGTTTCTTCTCGGGAGAGGCGGACGTGTCCGAACTGCCGGGTGCCTACAAGTCGGCGGCCAATGTGCGTGCCCAGATCGAACATTACGGCCTTGCCGAAGTGGTCGACGAGGTGATCCCGTTCGGAAGCATCATGGCTGGTGACTGGCAGAAGAATGCGCCATGGCGCAAGAAACGTCGCTGAATATAGGGCGAGGCGGCTGATGCCGCCTCGTTCAAGCACGCCCGTTAAGCTGGGCCGGTCAGGCCGGACCAAGCAGGATGAAGGTCTCGCTTTTTGACACGCCTTCGGTGCCGCGCACCGTTGAAATCAGCTGGTTCAACTCGGACATTGTCGATACCTCGATTTCGGCTACAGCATCCCAGACACCATTTGTATTGGAAAGAGACGCCACACCCGGCAAGCGTTTGATGGCCGACACTGTGTGCTTTGGTGAGCCGGAAACTTCAACGAGGATAAAGGCTCGGATCAGATCGCGGCTGATGTCGTCTTTCAATCTGACGGTGAAACCCTTGATGTCGCCTGATTCAATCAGGCGATCGAGCCGCTTTTGAGCAGTGGCGCGGGCGACGCCGAGAATCTGCGCAAGCTGTGGAACCGACGCCCGGCCATTGATCCGCAACTCCGCAATCAGCCGTCTATCAAGGTCGTCCATTTTTTACCATTTCGTCAAATGACTTACTATTTCGTCATTATATGAAATTTTCGAGCGCTTTGTATTCTTTTTTGTTCTCGTTTCTCGAATTACCAATTGTCATCGCTGAGCAAGAGCTGGCCCTCGAAAAAAGCGGGATAATCCAAAAGAGCGGGCCGGTTGATAGCAGCAATTCGAAGACATCGAAGCTATACACACGACGTCCTGCTATGAGCCGGGACATCTTTTTGGGAGACGACCTGCATGAAACTTACTCGCGCAATGTACGGCCTTTTTGTTGCTGCGACCCTCTGCTTGCCTTTCACAAGTGCACATGCTGACGATCTGGAAAAAGTCCAGAAAGCCGGCAAGCTTTCGATTGCACTGTCGGGCGTTTTCCCTCCGTTCAGCTTCGTTGACGAAAGCAACAAGGTTGTTGGATTTGACGTCGAGATCGGTTCTGAAATTGCCAAGCGCCTGAACGTGGAACCGGAAATCATTACCACTGCCTGGGATGGTATTATCGCTGGTCTGGTCACCGGCCGCTACGACACCATCATCGGTTCGATGAGCGTGACCGAAGAGCGCAAGAAGGCAGTAGACTTCGTTGGTCCTTATTACCGCTCCGGTCTTGCTGCCTTTGTTCGCTCTGGTGCTGGCGTTGCCAATATCGATGAACTGAAGGGCAAGAATGTTGGCGTGACACTCGGCGAAGCCGCAGAAAAATGGGCTCGCGAACAGAACTTGTTTGAAGTGCGTACATACAAGGGACTGCCGGAAATGCTTCTTGACCTGACGGCTGGTCGTGTCGACGCCATCATCGCTGATGACGTTCCGGTTTTCGTCGCCATTGCCAAGAACAATACGCCAGTAGAACAGGTCAAGGATGAGCGCATGCCACGTTACGACGTTGGTATTGCTGTCCGTAAGGGCAATCCCGAACTCGCTGCCGCCATGCAGAAGGCACTGGACGACATGATGGCTGATGGCACCTATGAGGCCATTTCGAAAAAGTGGATCGGCCAGGACGTTCGTTAATCGACGGTTTGACGCGCTAACGCCTGATGTTTCGCGGGGGGGAAATGGATCGCAGTGCAAACTGTCTGAAATCTTCCGCCCAGTCATTCGATCCGTTTACAGAGATCGGGCTCCGAAATGTTCGGTTGCCAGGTCCGAGAGGCCGCAATGGACTTTCAATTAATCTGGCGGATAACGCCCTTCGTATTGGAAGCCTCGCTTCTGACCATCCAACTCACGGTCTGCTCGCTGGCGATTGGTCTCGTTGTTGCGGCTGTGGTGGTAACCGGCCGGTTTTCCAGAATAACGGCTGTCCGTTGGGCCGCTACCATCTATGTCAGCATTTTGCGTGGCACGCCGTTGTTGGTACAGCTGTTCATCGTCTTTTTCGGTGGTCCGCAGCTTGGTTTTGAACTCACGCCGTTTCTGGCGGGTGTTCTGACCATGGGCTTCAATATCGGCGCCTACATGTCAGAGGGTATCAAGGGAGCCATTATCTCCGTTGATAAGGGGCAATCCGAAGCCTCCCGCTCTCTCGGTTTTGGCCGGTTCGATACGATGCGTCTGTTCGTGCTGCCGCAGGCCGCACCTCTGATGATCCGTTCGCTGGGTGTGAACACGGTCATCCTGTCCAAAAGTACCGCCCTTGTCTCTACCATCGGCGTGGTTGAACTGACCTATTCCGCCCAACGGTTTGTGACCTCCACCTACAAGCCATTCGAGGTGTTTGCTGTTGCGGGCGCTGCTTACCTCGCCATTGTTGCGGTCATTTCGCTGACCGTACGTGGAGTGGAATATCTGTTTACCTCCAAAGGGGAGGTTCCAGCATGAGTTTCGATTTCAGCGTCGTACCGCCCTATTGGGAAATGCTTCTGATCGGCCTGCTCTGGACGGTTGTGATTACCGCCATCGCTGGAACCGTCAGCGTCATCTTAGGTATTGGCATTGCCACGACAACACTCTATGGCCCACACATTGTTGCAGCGCCTGTGCGTGCCGTTATCTTTCTGTTTATGGGAACGCCTCTGCTTCTGCAGCTGTACTTGATGTATTACGGCCTGTCCCAGTTGGGCGTGCTGTTACCGGCTTTCTGGACAGGGGTTCTGGGGCTTGGCCTGCACTACGCAGCTTATAACGCAGATATTTTCCGGGCATCGCTGAAGGCGGTTGATCCGGGCCAGGCGGAAGCGGCGCGCTCCCTGGGCTTTGGTCACCTTGCCACGTTGCGGCACTTCATCATTCCGCAGTCTTTCCTGACGGCACTGCCGCAGGTGGGTAATAACAGCATCATCCTGCTGAAGGATACGGCGGTGTTGTCGGTGCTGGGGATAACCGAACTTGTCCTCAACGCGCAGCGCGCCATCAGCGAAACCTATCGTCCGTTCGAGTTCTATCTGACCGCAGCTGTGCTTTATTACGTCGTCAATCTGGTGATGGAATATCTGCTCCGTATAGCGGCCCGCAAAGTGGAAGCCATTCGATGAAAGCTCAAACTCCCATGATCGAACTGCGGCAGATCCGCAAATCCTACGGGCCTCATGAAGTGCTCAAAGGCATTGACCTGACGGTTGCTCGCGGCAAGATCGTTTCGATTATCGGCCCAAGCGGCTCGGGCAAAAGTACCCTTTTGCGGTCGATCAACATGCTGGAGGAAACATCTTCTGGCGAAATCTGGCTCGATGGCCAGATGGTCAATCGTCCCTTGAAGGGCCGTGCCTTCGAAAAACACATCAACCATATCCGTCAGGAAATGGGCATGGTTTTCCAGCAGTTTAACCTGTTTCCGCATCTGACCGTTCTGCAGAACATAATGATTGGCCCGATGCGGCTGAAAGGGTTGAGCAAGGTCGAGGCGAGAGATCGCGCCGACGCGTTGCTGGCAAAGGTTGGCCTGGCCGAGAAGGGCGATGCCTATCCGGCACGTTTGTCGGGCGGACAGAAGCAGCGCGTGGCAATTGCCCGTGCATTGGCAATGCAGCCAAAGGTGATGCTTTTCGATGAGGCGACGTCCGCGCTGGACCCCGAACTCGTTGAGGAAGTGAACCAGGTCATGAAACAGCTGGCGGCTGAGCACATGACCATGTTGATCGTTACCCATGAAATGCGCTTTGCAGCCGAAGTATCTGACCACGTCATGTTCATGGACGGCGGTGTGGTGGTCGAGCAGGGCGCCCCAGATCAGGTCCTAACCAACCCGGTGGAAGAGCGCACGCGCTCATTCCTCAGAAAACATCTTTCGAACTAAACGGAAAAAGCCATGACAAGCGAACAAAACTTTGCTTCCCGCGTCGGAAGCGAGATCGATGGTGCTCGCGTGCGCGAGTTTGCCTTACGGATGACCTCCTGGAGAAGCGAAACAGGCACAGTCGGTGAATCGACCTTCGCAAACCGCCTTTATGAGTTGCTTCAGGAAATCCCTTATTTTCAGCAGAATCCCGATGACTTGCGGCTTGTCGCCAGCCATGGCGATCCGTTGACCCACAATGTCGTCGCGCTGGTTCGCGGAACCGGCAAGAGAACACTGGCACTTGCAGGTCACTTTGACACGGTGTCGACCGACAACTATCACGATCTCAAGGACCTCTCCTGCGAGAGCCTGGCGTTGAAAGATGCGCTGATCAAGGACCTGTCAGCCCGGGACGACCGCTCTGAACAGGAAGAACGCGCCCTTCAGGATCTACTGAGCGGAGATTTTTTGCCCGGTCGTGGTCTGCTTGACATGAAAAGCGGTCTTGCGGTGGCGGTTGCGTGCATCGAGAAATTTGCCGCCGATGCTGATCGCAAGGGCAACTTGATGTTTGTCTCGACGCCCGACGAAGAGCGTGAAAGCCGCGGTATGCGTTCGATGCGTGATGCGTTCCCGTCACTTGTTGATGATCTTGGCATCGAAATCGAAGCGGGCGTCAACCTCGACGTGACCTCGGATCAGGGCGACGGCAGTGAAGGTCGCGCCGTTTATGCTGGCACAATCGGAAAACTGCTTCCGTTTGCTT
Source organism: Agrobacterium sp. AGB01 (assembly GCF_014851585.1). Taxonomy (GTDB): domain Bacteria; phylum Pseudomonadota; class Alphaproteobacteria; order Rhizobiales; family Rhizobiaceae; genus Agrobacterium. The sequence goes on along the minus strand of NZ_JACVAB010000004.1, from coordinate 382,662 downwards.
TGGTCATTGGGTGCAGCTCGCATGCCAGCTACCCCTATGAAGGTGTCAGCGCCCAGGCAATGGGGGCAGGTATTCTCGCAAGGCTTGAAGGCAATGCTTCACTGGCCGACAAGGATGAAAACGACGTCTCTCCACCGCCGATTTGCCTTGAGGCGAAGGATCTTCGCAGCGGTTATGAGGTAACCACACCGGAGCGTTTTTGGATCGCCTTCAACTGGCTCTATCACGCCATGAGCGCTGATGAGCTTTTCGCGCGTTTTACGCAGGAAGTGATAATCGGTGCGACGGAAGCCGTCGAAAAATTCTCTGCGGCATCCGTAGAATACAGCCGCCTTGTTGGCCGTAGTGCTGGTGCAACACCTGCCAGGCCAAGGATCGTGACTTTCAAGGAATTGAAGGCAGCTGCAGGTCGTGCGTTTGGAGATGGTTTTGAGGCCGTATACCGCACAAAGGAACAGGAGCTTGCGCATATCGACAACCCGCTGGTTCTCACCCGTGAACTGACGGAATGGCTTGTGTCGATTGCCCGCGTTTCGGGCCCGGCCATCGTGATCGGCTTTGCAGGATTGCACTATCCGTCCAGTCGTCTGCGAATGTCTGATCGCAATGACCGCCTGTTGTTCCAGGCAATTGAAGAGGCACGTGCCGGTCTTGGCAATGATCCATCGAGAAGCATCGTGTGGAAACCCCACTTCCAGGGTATTTCCGACATGAGTTTCCTCGGTCTTGCGGCAAGCGGAAGCACCGTCGTTTCGGAAAACACGCCGATTTCGCGTTTGATCGATTTACCGCCAGCGAATGCCAAAAGCTTCCCAACCGTCAATCTCGGACCTTGGGGACGCGAATTCCACCAGAAGCTTGAACGCGTCCATGCTCCCTATGCATTCGAAGTTCTGCCGGGTCTGGTGATGGACATTACCCGCACATTCCTGGGCGACAACAGCACGGAAGCCTGATCAGGGCAGACCAACAATGGGTAGCGAAAGCCACCAAGCAATTGTGAGGATAGATCGAATATGACTGCCAATCAGAACCTCAATGTCGTGCCGTTTGTCAGCGTTGACCACATGATGCGCCTTGTCCTGAAGGTTGGAACGGAAACCTTCCTGACCGAACTTGCTGACGTGATCGAGGAAGATTTCCTACGCTGGGAACAGTTCGACAAGACGCCACGCGTCGCGTCTCATTCCGATGAGGGCGTCATCGAACTGATGCCAACCAGCGATGGTACCCTCTACGGGTTCAAATATGTGAATGGCCACCCGAAAAACACTAAAGAGGGGCGCCAGACGGTCACTGCGTTCGGTGTGCTTTCCGATGTTGGTAATGGTTATCCGATGCTGCTGTCGGAGATGACCATTCTGACGGCGTTGCGCACGGCGGCGATGTCGGCGGTTGCTGCAAAACATCTTGCACGTCCGAACTCCCGGACCATGGCGATCATCGGAAATGGCGCGCAGAGTGAATTCCAGGCCTTAGCGTTCAAGGCGATACTCGGTGTCGACCGGTTGCGCCTTTATGATCTGGACCCAAGTGCGACGGAGCGTTGCGCCCGCAACCTTAGCGCCAAGGGCTTCTCGATTACCAAGTGCGCGTCGCCGCAGGAAGCCGTGGAGGGTGCCGATATCGTAACAACGGTCACCGCAGACAAGTTGAATGCGACGATCCTTTCCGACAACATGGTTGGACCGGGAATTCACATCAATGCGGTGGGTGGTGATTGCCCAGGCAAAACAGAACTGCACAAGGACATCCTGTTGCGGTCGGACATTTTTGTCGAATATCCGCCACAGACCCGTATTGAAGGCGAAATTCAGCAGCTAGACGCGAATTATCCTGTCAAAGAGCTGTGGGAAGTGATTGCTGGTAAAAAGCAGGGTCGTGACAACGAACGTGCCATCACGCTGTTTGACAGCGTTGGTTTTGCAATCGAGGACTTTTCAGCGCTTCGCTACGTGCGCAGCAAGCTTGAAGAAACAGGCCTGTTTGTTGACCTCGATCTGCTGGCGGACCCGGACGAGCCGCGCGATCTCTACGGCATGCTGTTGCGATGCGAGGCAAAACTGCAGGCCGCCTGAACATATCAAAGAAAGATGCGGGCGGATTGCCCGCATCAATAAAATCAGACTGTCAGCTTTTGCCGAGGATTTGTTTGGCAATCGCAGATGCCGCCTCGACGTGAGCGCGGCAGGCTAATGCTGCCGCTTCCGGCGCATTGCGTTCGATTTCAGCAAAATTTTTACGAATTTGCGTTGGTCAAACACCATGCGGTTTCCTGCATCAGGCGCGGGGAGCAGGCCTGGTTGAGTTTCGCACCTGACGCAACACATAAGCATTCTCTTGACACCTCGTGCGGGGTCCGGTGAATTCGGTTCCGTAACGTTGCACCTGATTTCAGCTCTCTGATTTCAGCCATTGAAGGAGACTTCCGCCATGGCCCTGTCCGACACACTTCTTGCCAAACTGAAAGACCCCACGCTGGCCACCGACAAGGCGTTGATCGATGGTCAATGGCAGGCGAGCGGTGAGGGCGGTGCGAGTTTCGTCGTGACCAACCCTTCGACCGGTGAGGTGATTGCCACATTGCCCGATATGACCCGTGCCGATGCTGCACGCGCCATTGATGCTGCCCACAAGGCGCAGAAACTCTGGGCAAAAAAGACCGGTAAGCAGCGCGCTGCAGTCCTGCGCAAACTTTACGACTTGATGGTTGCCAATGCCGATGACCTCGCGGCGATCCTGACCATGGAAATGGGCAAGCCGCTGGCCGAGGCAAAGGGTGAAATCCTTTACGGCGCCGCTTATGTCGAGTGGTTCGGTGAGGAAGCCAAACGTGTATATGGCGACACCATTCCCGGCCACCAGCCAGACAAGCGTATCATCGTGTTGAAACAGCCAATCGGTGTGGTGGCCTCCATCACTCCATGGAATTTCCCCAATGCCATGCTGGCGCGTAAGTTTGCGCCTGCTGTTGCTGCGGGGTGCGCGATGGTGTCGAAGCCTGCGGCTGAAACGCCACTGTCAGCGCTTGCGCTTGCGGTGCTGGCTGAAAGGGCCGGTCTGCCGGCCGGTGTGTTTAATGTTGTCACCTCGAGAAAGTCTGCAGATATCGGTCTGGAATTCACCGAAAATGACAAGGTTCGCAAGTTGACCTTCACCGGCTCAACGGGTGTTGGCAAGATCCTGATGCGTCAAGGTGCCGAACAGATCATGAAGCTAGGCCTCGAGCTTGGTGGCAATGCGCCCTTCATTGTGTTTGATGATGCAGACTTGGATGCTGCCGTTGAAGGCGCAATGATCTCGAAATATCGCAACAACGGCCAGACCTGTGTCTGCGCTAACCGGATTTACGTTCAAGCTGCGGTCTATGATGCCTTCGCTGAGAAGCTGGCAGCCAAAGTGTCCGCCATGAAGGTTGGCGACGGATTTGAAGAAGGGGTCGTTGCAGGCCCACTGATCACCGAGAAAGCCGTAGAGAAGGTGGAGGAACATATTGCCGATGCTCTGGAAAAAGGTGGCGCCATTGCTGTCGGTGGCAAACGTGATGCACGGGGTGGACTGTTTTTCCAGCCGACCATTCTGACTGGCGTCACATCGGCGATGAAGGTGGCGAAAGAAGAAACCTTCGGGCCGGTTGCGCCGCTGTTCCGGTTCGAGACGGAAAGTGACGTTATCGAAATGGCCAATGACACAGAGTTTGGCCTTGCTTCCTATTTTTATGCCAAGGATTTGTCACGGGTCTTCCGGGTTGCCGAGGCGCTGGAATATGGCATGGTCGGTATCAATACCGGTCTGATCTCCACCGAGGTCGCGCCATTCGGCGGCATCAAACAATCCGGTCAGGGCCGTGAAGGCTCGAAATACGGCATCGAGGATTATGTCGAGGTAAAATACCTCTGCCTTCAGGTAGACGGCGTTTAAGAGTGACAAAAACAAAACGACAGCGGCACGTCGTGCCGCTGTTCGCATCTTACCACGAAGATTGTTACCTACTCCCACGCAAAGGTTAACCTAGACCAGATGCTTAGAGGGATCTCGTTTATATCCAGACCGATGAGTGGTTCTTGCAGCCGGCAAGAACCGAGAAAAGCGCCGGTTAACGAGGGCCAAGCATTCTGAATAATGGAGGACGGTCTGCGTATCGTTTTACCTTGCAAAGATCGAGTTCACGATCTGGTTTTTCACGACTTTGCTCTGTCTAGAAGCGGAGCTTGATATCGAACTGACGGCTGTCGTGCTGTTCAGTATCAGGTGGTTGACGACGTCCTCGCCAGCGGTACGCAAGCCAGGCGTGACAACCTCTTAAAATACGTTATCCGCCTCTGTCGCCAGGCTGTAACTGTGTGTCACTAACCTGAACTGGCTTGATCAACCTGCCATGAACATTATTTCATAATACGCAATAAAATATCAATAATTGGTGCAATTGTTACGACGCTTGATTGGCGGCAATATCAACGCATCAGACGAACAGGTGTCGCCTGAAACTGGATACAAGGTACGGGGCATCACATGAACGAGATTTTTTCTTCTATTACCCGCCGTCGTGCGTTGCTCACTGCAGGTGCAGCCGCAGCCACGTTGGCGATTTCACCAAGACGTACATATGCAGCAGATGCTGCGTCCAACTCCACTTCGACAAAAGGAAATACTCAAATGGCTACTATTAACACCAAGGACGGCGTTGAAATCTTCTTCAAGGATTGGGGTCCAAAGGACGCGCAGCCAATCGTTTTCCATCACGGCTGGCCGCTGTCGTCGGATGACTGGGACGCCCAGATGCTGTTCTTCCTGTCGAAGGGCTACCGTGTTGTTGCGCATGACCGTCGTGGTCATGGTCGCTCGGCACAGGTGGCGGACGGTCACGACATGGACCATTATGCAGCCGACGCATTTGCTGTCGTCGAAGCCCTCGATCTGAAGAACGCCGTTCATATCGGCCATTCAACCGGTGGCGGTGAAGTTGCCCGCTATGTTGCAAAACATGGTCAGCCCGCCGGTCGTGTTGCCAAGGCTGTTCTGGTTTCTGCGGTGCCACCACTGATGTTGAAAACCGACGCTAACCCTGAGGGTCTGCCGATCGAAGTGTTTGACGGCTTCCGTTCCGCACTGGCTGCCAACCGCGCCCAGTTCTTCCGTGATGTACCGTCTGGTCCTTTTTACGGTTTCAACCGTGATGGTGAGACGGTCCAGGAAGGCGTTATCCAGAACTGGTGGCGTCAGGGCATGATGGGTGGCGCAAAGGCCCATTATGATGGCATCAAGGCTTTCTCTGAAACCGACCAGACAGAAGACTTGAAGGCGATCACCGTTCCAACGCTTGTTCTGCACGGCGAGGACGACCAGATCGTACCGATCGCAGATTCTGCCCACAAGGCGATCAAACTTCTCAAAAACGGGATGCTCAAGACCTACCCTGGTTTCTCTCATGGTATGTTGACGGTTAATGCCGATGTTCTCAACGCTGATCTGTTGGCCTTCGTCCAGGCTTGATCGCACTGGCGGCGGATGTGGCCTTTCACGCATCCGTCGCCTCTCGAGCCACTTTGATCCGCAGGCGCTCGGCGCGCTCGCTGCTCCTCCAAGGAAACTGCCATGACAAATAACAATTCCGCTAAGCAGGTCGCAAACCACGGTGTCGCCTGGGAGCGTGCCTTCGGATACCAACAGGCCGTACAGGTAAAAGATACGATCTACATCTCAGGGCAGTTGAGCCACGATGCGGGCGGCAAGCTCGTCGCACCCGCGGAGCTAGATGCCAAGGGTCGGCCTGCTGACTTCTCGCAGATGGAAGAACAAATCCGCCAGACTTATGTCAACGCCAAGAAGCTCCTCGCCAAATTCGACGCCAGTCTTGATGACGTAGTCGAAGAGACACTTTACGTTCTCGACGTTCCGAGCGCATTTGCGGTCGGGTCAGCGGTCCGAAAGGAAATGTATGGGACCGACATGCCGCAATGCACCAGCAACCTGATTGGTGTGACTGCGTTGGCATTTCCGGAGCAGATTGTTGAGATTACGTTCCGCGCAGTGATCGACCGTGCGACGTCTTGATGTAATGCCCCATGAACTGCCGGATGCGACAACGGTCCTGCGGTTACCTCGTTAGAATGGTTTTTAAGATGCCGCGACTACCCACAGCCAAGACGACTCTCTCAGCGTCCATGCAACTGACTTCTGAACTCGTCGCAAGAACGCTCAGGATCGTCGAGGAAGAGGGGCCGGAGCCCAACTGGAGCCCGATCTCGTCTCGGCAGCTCGATGCCCTCGTCAGTCGCGTTGAGCAGGAAGCCCACGATGAGGAGATTTGGGTATTCGCTTACGGATCCCTGATGTGGAACCCAGGTTTTCAAGTGGCTGGCAGCGAAAATGCCGTCGCATTCGGATGGCACCGCGCGTTCTCTCTGAGAATAGAGCGACTGCGGGCCACTTCCGATGCGCCGGGCCTTATGTTGGCCCTTCAGCCAGGTGGCAGCTGTTCCGGTTTAATCCTCAAGCTACCTTGCGCAACGAAGACGCAGGACCTGCGCACGCTTCTGGCGCGGGAGATACGCTACGCCGAAGTGTGTGATATGGTCCGATGGGTTTCGGTCAAGACACCGACAGGAATGCGCCGCGCACTCACATTCTGGGCGAGCCCGAAGCAATCTCAGCTCACGCAGAAGATCCCTCTTGAAGAGGCCGCGACCTTGATCGCGCAAGCGTGCGGACCGGCGGGATCCTGTGCGGAATATTTGCATCGAACGGTTCTGGACCTAGCGGATCGCAATATCTTAGACCGAAACCTGTGGCAGCTCCAGAAACTGGTCGCAGACAGGCTAAGAATAAGTGCGCCGTTCGTCTCAACTTGAGCCAGCATTCCGGCTTTGAGGATGTGCTGGTGTGGTTATCAATCCAACATAACCATGTGGGATGCGACCTGTTCTTCAAAAAACTTCGAGAAGGACGCGATGCGTGGTGGTAACGCCTGATACGGCGGATAGTAGAGTGTCAGCCACAGATCCGGCGGTGCCCATCCCTTGAAGACATGCACAAGACGACCGCTCCTGATGTGATCGGCAATATTGAACCCTGGAAGAAGAGCCACCCCGGAGCCATCTGCAGCCATATCCGCCAAGACCTCGCCACTGTTGGCGCTGAAGGCACGACCCGCCGAGATTGATATACTCGACCCGCCATCCGACAGAACCCAGGTCTCTGCTCGGCTTTCACCACTGTAGGCTAGGCAATCGTTAGGCGTCAGTTCGTTTGGATGCTGCATATCGACAAACCGGCTTCCGGGTGCTGCGACCAGAATACGCGGCACGACACGGATTTTACGCCAGATCGTGAATTTGTCCGAGGGTTGCGATGAAATACGGATTGCCAGATCAAAGTCATCGTCAACGATGTTCACCAGACCGTCCGACAAGGAAATCTCAAAGCTCATCTTTGGATAACGTTCCTTGAATCCTGACAGGATCGGCGGCAACACCGCCTTACCGAACCAGGTTGGCGAACTGATGCGCAAGCGGCCTTCATCGGCCTTGTTCGCATTTCTCACATCTTTGCGGGCATTTTCGAGTGCCTCGACCGCAGGCTGGATTTGCGCTGCAAAAACAGCGCCATCCGTTGTCAGCGAAACCTGCCGCGTTGTGCGCACAAATAGCTGGACACCGAGGTCATCCTCCAGCGCGGCAATGGCGCGCGTAACGGCCGCAGGTGTCATGTTCAATTCGCGGGCCACCTGCGCGAAATTGCGCTTTTCCGCGGCCAGCAGGAAGGTTTTCAGGGCTCTGTAATCGTTCATCTCTATTATTTCAAAAATCGCAATTCATTCGAAAGAAATATTGCAATTCCGCGCAGTAATCAACCCGGCTAAAACTCTACTCAACGAAACGGACAACGCCAGCGCAGAAAGGCAAAGATTATGATCAAGGACATCAAGGGATTGCATCACATCACATCGATGGCATCTGATGCACAGCAGAACAACAGGTTCTTCACCGATACGCTCGGTCTGCGCCGCGTGAAGAAGACAGTCAACTTCGACGACCCAAGTGTCTACCACCTCTATTACGGTGATGAGAACGGGACACCCGGTACGGTCATGACATATTTTCCCTTCGCCAACATGATGCTCGGTCGGCCAGGTGTCGGTGAAGTCGGCGAAACACAGTTTGCCGTTCCTAAGGGCGCACTTTCCTTCTGGAAAGACCGCTTCACGGCGCAGGGTGTCGGTGGGGTTGAAACCGACAGGGCTTTTGGTGCCAACCGCCTGCGCTTCATTGGCCCGGATGGCGATGCTTTCGCTCTGGTCGAAACCGCAGATGACAAGCGCGCCGGCTGGGTCGGTGAGGGTGTCTCGGACGATGTTGCCATCCGCGGATTTAGCGGGGCGCGTTTCAATCTGCACGATACTGCAGCCACCGCAGAACTTCTCGGCTTCATGGGGTATGAGCGGACAGAGGCTGAAGGTGATGTCACTCGGTTTGTCATTCCCGGCGGCAATGGTGCAGACACGATTGATCTTGTCTCGCTTCCAAAGACACCTTTCGCCCGTCAGGGCGCCGGCTCGGTCCACCACATAGCTTTTGCAGTCGACAATCGCGAAAAGCAACTCGAAGTGCGCAAGGCACTGATGGATACGGGTTACCAGGTCACACCGGTGATCGATAGAGACTACTTCTGGGCGATCTACTTCCGGACGCCGGGCGGCATCCTGTTCGAAATCGCCACCAACGAACCCGGTTTTGACCGGGACGAAGATACTGCCCATCTCGGCGAAGCATTGAAACTGCCAAGCCGCTATGAAAACTTCCGCGATCAGATCGAGGCTAATCTGGTTCCGATTGCGGCGTAAGACCGGGGTTTTCAACCCCATCCACTGACCAAAACATTATCCGCCTTTCGAAACGGCTGCCTGAGGCAGGCAGCCGACAGCCGAAGGTATCTCAAAACTCAACGCCGCTGATCGGCACTCAAATTTAAACGGAGAACCACCATGTCTAAGCTCGAAGTCCTTACCCCTGCAAACAGCCAGCTCATCTTCATCGACCAGCAGCCGCAGATGGCGTTTGGTGTTCAGTCGATCGATCGCCAGACACTGAAGAACAACGTGGTTGGTCTTGCCAAGGCAGCCAAGATCTTCAACATCCCAACAACAATCACCACGGTTGAGACGGAAAGCTTCTCCGGCAACACGTTCCCTGAACTGTTGGCAGTTTATCCGGAAAATGACATTCTTGAACGTACATCGATGAACTCTTGGGACGACCAGAATGTGCGCGATGCCCTGGCAAAGAACGCAGCCAAAGGCGCCAAAAAGATTGTCGTTTCCGGCCTGTGGACCGAAGTGTGCAACACGACCTTCGCTCTTTCCGCTCTCCACGATGTTCCAGACTATGAAATCTACATGGTGGCCGATGCGTCCGGTGGTACCTCAAGTGATGCGCACAAATACGCCATGGACCGCATGGTTCAAGCCGGTGTCATTCCAGTGACCTGGCAGCAGGTTCTGCTTGAATGGCAGCGCGATTGGGCCCGTAAGGAAACCTATGACGCTGTAACCTCGCTGGTGAAGGAGCACTCCGGTGCTTACGGCATGGGTATCGACTACGCAGTCACTCACGTTCACGGCGGTGCCGAGCGGGTCAAGCACGGCAAACGTATCGGTCCTAACCCAGCCAAGTAAGGCCTGATCGAACCGCTCCGATAATTCCCTGTCGGAGCGGTTTTTCATTCAAGAGAGGAGTACATTCCATGAAAATCTATCTTCTTTCCCTCGGCGCAGGGCTGCTAGTCGGTATCGTCTACAGTCTGCTCAATGTCCGTTCACCGGCTCCGCCGGTCATTGCGCTTGTCGGCCTTCTTGGTATTCTCGTCGGCGAACAGCTCATTCCTTTCGCAAAGACCCTGATCAACAAGGAGCCTGCGGCGGTTTCCTGGATCAACCAGATCAAGCCGCACATGTTTGGTCATTTGCCCAAGGGGGATGATGACGCCAAAGTGATCGCGGCTCGCAACAACTCGACACCATCCGACGGTTGACGAAGCAGGTGCCGCTCAGGCATCCGGTGTTTCCTTTCAAACGTCAATTTTTGCATTGATCTTCATCACCATCATAAAGCCTGGAGTTACGCCCATGTATCCCGACCTGATCCTCCACCACGGGCAGATCACGACACTCGACCGTTCAAACCCGCATGCGACGGCCGTCGCGATCAAGGACGGCACATTTCTTGACGTTGGCACGGATGCCGACATCATGGCACTTGCCGGCCCCGAAACCAAAATCATCGACCTGAAGGGCAAACGGGTGCTGCCGGGCCTGATCGACAACCACACCCACGTGGTGCGCGGTGGCCTGAACTATAACATGGAACTGCGCTGGGATGGCGTGCGCTCACTGGCGGATGCCATGGATATGCTGAAGCGCCAGGTGGCGATTACTCCGGCCCCGCAATGGGTGCGCGTGGTTGGTGGCTTTACCGAACACCAGTTTGCAGAAAAGCGCCTACCGACCATCGAAGAGATCAACGCCATTGCTCCGGATACGCCGGTGTTCCTGCTGCATCTCTATGACCGCGCACTTTTGAATGGGGCAGCCCTGCGCGCTGTCGGTTATACAAGGGACACACCAAACCCGCCCGGCGGCGAGATCACCCGCGATGCCAATGGCAACCCGACCGGCATGCTGCTGGCCAAACCCAATGCCGGCATTTTGTATTCGACACTCGCCAAAGGCCCGAAACTGCCGCTCGACTATCAGGTCAATTCGACCCGTCACTTCATGCGGGAACTGAACCGGCTGGGCGTTACCGGCGTGATCGATGCCGGGGGTGGTTTCCAGAACTACCCCGATGACTATGAGGTCATCCAGCAATTGTCGGATAACAACCAGATGACAGTGCGGCTGGCCTATAACCTGTTCACGCAAAAGCCGAAGCAGGAAAAAGAGGACTTTCTCAACTGGACGAGCTCGGTCAAATATAAACAGGGCAACGACTATTTCCGCCATAATGGGGCGGGTGAGATGCTGGTCTTCTCCGCTGCCGACTTCGAAGATTTCCGCCAACCACGTCCGGAGATGGCTCCGGAAATGGAAGGTGAACTGGAAGAGGTTGTGCGGATTCTCGCCGAGAACCGCTGGCCATGGCGTCTGCACGCTACCTATGATGAGACCATCAGCCGGGCACTGGATGTGTTCGAGAAGGTCAACAAGGACATTCCGCTCGAAGGTCTCAACTGGTTCTTCGACCACGCCGAAACCATCTCGGACCGTTCGATCGACCGGATTGCAGCGCTTGGCGGTGGTATCGCCACCCAGCATCGCATGGCCTATCAGGGCGAATACTTCGTTGAACGCTACGGTCATGGTGTTGCCGAAGCCACACCACCGATCAGGAAGATGCTCGACAAAGGTGTGAATGTCTCGGCAGGTACCGATGCCACGCGTGTTGCGTCCTATAACCCTTGGGTATCGCTGTCATGGATGGTCACCGGCAAGACGGTGGGTGGCATGCAGCTTTATCCACGCGCCAATTGCCTGGACCGTGAGACGGCGTTGCGCATGTGGACCGAGAAGGTCACATGGTTCTCCAATGAAGAGGGCAAGAAGGGCCGCATCGAGAAGGGGCAGTTTGCCGACCTGATCGTGCCGGACAAGGACTTCTTTGCCTGCGCCGAGGACGAGATTTCGTTCCTCACCTCGGAACTGACTATGGTCGGTGGCAAGATCGTTTACGGGACTGGTGACTTCAAAACGCTTGATGAGAACGATGTTCCGCCTGCGATGCCCGACTGGTCACCTGTGCGCAAGTTTGGTGGTTATGCCGCCTGGGGTGAACCGGAAGGCGCGGGCGCCCGCTCGCTACGCCGTACGGCTATCTCGACCTGCGGCTGCGCCAGCGATTGCGGTGTTCATGGTCATGACCATGCCGGTGCATGGACCTCGAAACTGCCGATTGCTGATCTCAAGGGCTTCTTCGGCGCGCTTGGATGCTCTTGCTGGGCTGTATAAGCTTTTAAAACTGATCGGGTGACCTGTTGGTCGCCCGATTTCTATTATTGCATATTTGACAATTAAATCTGAATTATTGATGCAATTGTTGTTGGCGAATTTCGAGATCATTATCGCTCCATCAAAGGAACACAGCGCCGCAACGCGGTGACAACAGCTGGAGCAAGCCATGAACCTTCTTTCCTCCTCTTCACTCCGGCCGCAGGGACGTCTTGTCGACGTGATAACTGCTCCGGCTACACGAACGGTGGCACTGCTTGCCCTTTGTGCCGCTTATATTCAGGGACCTCTGACCAAGATTTTCGACTTCTCCGGCGCGATTGCCGAGATGGAGCATTTCGGTCTTCATCCTGCATCGGCCTTTGCAGTTGCCGTCATTATTTTTGAACTGGTGGCATCTGCCATGGTGGTGTCCGGTCGCCTTCGTTGGGCTGGCGCATTGGCGCTGTCAGGCTTCACACTTCTTGCAACAGCCATTGCCCTGCGTTTCTGGGAAATGGCGCCCGGCATGGATCGCATGATGGCGACCAATGCCTTCTTTGAACATCTCGGCCTTGCTGGCGCATTCGTGATCGTTGCGGCGCTGGATCTGACAAAGGGAGAAGGCAAATGAGCAGCACAAAATCCTCCGGCGGCAGCTTTGCCCCACTCGCGCAACCGGTTTTCGCGGTTCTCTGGGCTGCCACGGTTCTTGGCAATACCGGCAGCTTCATGCGCGATGTCGCCAGCTCCTGGCTGATGACTGATCTCTCGGCATCTCCTGCTGCTGTCGCCATGGTGCAGGCGGCAGGTACTCTGCCGATCTTTCTTCTCGCCATTCCTGCCGGTGTGCTCACCGACATTCTGGATCGCCGCAAGTTTCTAATCGCCATTCAGCTTTTGCTCGCTTCTGTCAGTCTCAGCCTGATGGTTCTGGCGCAGACCGGGATGTTGTCGGTCAGTGCTTTGATCGGTCTGACATTCCTTGGTGGTATCGGTGCCGCGTTAATGGGGCCGACATGGCAAGCCATCGTACCGGAGCTGGTAAAGCGCGAGGATGTCAAAAGCGCCGTTGCCCTCAACTCGCTCGGCATCAATATCGCTCGTTCGATTGGTCCGGCTGCCGGCGGCCTGCTTCTGGCAGGGTTTGGAGCCGGGATAACGTACGGAGCCGACGTTGCGAGTTACATATTCGTGATCGCCGCACTGGTCTGGTGGCCGCGTGCGAAGAATGCCAACGACGCCCTGCAGGAGAACTTCTTCGGCGCGTTCCGGGCTGGTCTTCGTTACACACGGGCAAGCCGTCCACTGCATATCGTTCTGGCGCGTGCTGCTATCTTCTTTGCTTTTGCCAGTGCGGTCTGGGCTTTGCTTCCGCTGGTTGCCCGTCAGTTGCTGGGTGGCGACGCAAGCTTCTACGGTATCCTGCTGGGTGCAGTTGGTGCCGGTGCGATCGGTGGTGCCTTGGTTATGCCAAAACTGCGTGACCGCTTAAGTGCCGATGGATTACTGCTCGGCGCGGCTATCATTACGGCAATTGTCATGGCTGTGCTGTCACTCGCCCCACCGAAGTTTGTCGCGATTATCGTTCTGCTGTTCCTTGGTGCTGCATGGATCACTGCCTTGACGACGCTGAACGGTGCTGCACAGTCAGTGTTGCCAAACTGGGTTCGTGGTCGTGGTCTTGCCGTTTACCTGACCGTGTTTAACGGTGCAATGACGGCGGGTAGCCTTGGATGGGGTGCGGTTGGTTCGGCTGTTGGTATTCAAGCCACCTTGTTGATTGGCGCAGCCGGATTGCTGATTGTCGGGTTGATCATGCACCGCCTGAAACTGCCTGCTGGCGATGCTGACATGGTGCCTTCGAACCACTGGCCAGAACCACTCGTTGCAGAACCTGTTGCTCATGACCGTGGCCCTGTTCTGATCCTGATCGAATATCATGTTGAAAAGCAGCACCGCCGGGCTTTCCTCAAGGCACTCGACACGCTGTCCCAGGAACGCCGCCGCGATGGTGCCTATGGCTGGGGTGTAACGGAAGACTCTGCCGATCCGGAGAAGATGGTCGAATGGTTCATGGTTGAATCCTGGGCTGAACACCTGCGCCAACATAAGCGGGTTTCCCAGGCCGATGCCGACCTGCAGAGCAAGGTGCTGGCCTACCACACAGGACCGGAAAAACCCGTGGTCAGGCACTTCCTGACGATCAACCGGCCCGGCCAAGCCTGATTATGATCGATAATGATGAGAGGGGCGCTGCGCGCCCCTCTTTCAGTAAGTGACGCTTCTGGCGCAGGGCCAAATCCCCATCTCTTTTCAAAAAAGGATTATGAAAATGGACATTGGTAGTGAGGCCGACGGCCTGACAAGTCTGATTGCGCCGATCCTCAAGCCGCTTGCACTGGGCCTGGAATTTTTCGGGGTTGGTGTGATTTTGGTTGGCGTTGCGGTTGCAACGGGCATCTATCTTCGTGACCTGACATCGGCGGCCAAACAGGATGCCTATGATCGTTACCGCGCCAATCTGGGGCGCGGTATCCTGCTGGGTCTCGAAATTCTGATCGGTGCCGACATCATTGCAACGATTATATCGCCGTTGACCTTCGAAAGTGTCGGTCTTCTTGGGCTGATCGTGCTCATTCGTACATTCCTGAGCTTTTCGCTTGAAGCCGAAATTGACGGCCATTGGCCATGGTCGCGATATTCACAGCGTGGTGCGGAAGGTCGGTGATCTCGACAAACTGCGCCCTCGCATTGTAGGGCGTATCCGTCAAAGGGTGGTTGGAACCATCCATGGTGGCAATCGTCGGTCGGCCGACGGATGGCATGTTCGATGTCGATGGTTCAAAAATGACGGCAGTGATGTTGTTCAGTGCCATGCACGGAGCCGTAGACGAGGCGGTCGCAGATCCCGCAAAAAAGGACCGCGACAGGCTTTTCAAATCAGTAAAAAATCTCTGTCTGCGTGCGGTTGTGGCAAACCGGGAATAATGCGCAACTCTATTTTTTTCTCGGTAGATATTGTTAACAGTAGAAATCATTTTCTACTTTCCGGAATGTCTGAGATATTCTAGTCAAACGCGTAAAAGCTCAGCAGAATTCACCTTTTTGTGAAGTTACCTCCGCCGATTGAAAGAGGGCGGTAATGATTTTGCTGTATCAGGATATTCAAACTCAACCTAGAGGGCGCAAATCCCTCGAAAATGAGATATGTGAATAAATCGGTGGTTGTCGTGTTCTGGGTTTGAAACCCGAGATATGATTGCCGACTGACAGGCAAAAAACGCAGATGCTGGTATCGGGGGAAAGGTTGTGACCGTCCTTAGTCGGGGAGAAAATGCTTAGGATCGTGTCCATCGATGAGCAAAGGCTGACGACAGCCGCTGACTTGCTTGCAAAAGGCTTTCCCGAAAGGGATGCAGGCTTTTGGGCTCGCGGTGTCTCCCGCCTGCATGCCTATGCCCGAGACCATGATTTCGCATCGGTCGGCAGCATACTGCTTGCCAAAGACGAGCCGGTTGGCGTGTTGCTGAAAATACCCGGCTATCATATGACGACGGGCCAAAAACTTCTCAATCTTTCAAGCTGGTATGTCGACGCCAGGTATCGCTGGTTTGCGCCACGCATGCTGCAGGAAGCGATGGCGGACGACACGTTTGTTTACACGGACTTTTCTCCGTCTGAAAATGCTATCAAGCTTAACCAGCAACTGGGTTTTCGGACCTTTGCCTCCAGAAACCTGTTGTTTGCGCTGCCGTTTACTGCGCTGTTTGGCCGGAATGCTGGCACAGTTCTTCCGATTGATCAGGTTCCCGAAGGGGGGCTATCGGCGCGCCAGGTGGACGGCATCAACCTGCATATGAAACTCGGCTGTATGGCGCTGGCAATCAAGCTGCACGACACCTGTCATCCGGTTATTCTCGATGTGATTTCCAAACGCAGGATACCGATGGCAAGGGTGCTTTATGCAACCAGTGCCCAGACTGTCGTTGATAATCTGCGTCCGCTTTCACGCTTCCTTCTCAAGCGCGGCGTTCCGCTCTTGAGCATGGTTACTCCAGCAGATGTTCAGGTTAGACACGCCATCAATCCGTGGCCGGCGCATGCCTACCAGATAAAAGGCGTGTGGCAGGACGACGTTATTAACGAGATGTTTTCGGAGCGCGTGTTTCTCAACGCCTGACGACAAGCGATCAATTTAGGAGAGTACAAATGTTAAGTGAGAGGAAGGCCGACCAGGACGTTTCAGAGGCGGTCTTCGGTTATCTGGAAGGTCGCTTCCCCAATCTGGTCCCGTTGAGCGCAACAACGCCGTTGCTGGAAGGCGCCATAGATTCTCTCGGCTTTCTGGAGCTGATCATGTTCCTGTCGGAACGTTTCGGCATATCGATCGATGACGAGAATTTTGACTTTATGGAGTTGGCGACACCTGCCGGCATTACAGCTTTCGTGGAGCGAATGACCCGGTGATTTCGCAGCCTGTACTTCTGCACGACCTTCTTGCGCCTCACATTTCTAGTGACAAGATTGCGATCATCAATGGTGATCGCCGCATCACTTACCGGGAGATGGGCGATCTGGTTGCCAGATACGCTGGCGCGCTCGTCGCGGAAGGTCTGGAACGGAGAGACAGGGTTGCAATCTTTTTGCCTCGCGGCATCGAGGAAAGCGTCGCTATATTCGCGGTCAGCCGGGCATCAGGTGTGTTCGTCCCTGTGAACCCGTTGCTGCGCGGTCAGCAGATTTCCCATATCGTCAGCGATTGCGGTGCTCGCTTTGTGATCACCAGCAAAGTGTCAGGCGATATGATCGCTGAATGTCTGGCTGATATTGACGATGTTACCGTCTTGTTTGTTGAAGATATTTGCGAAGCCAACCCTCTGACGGTGCCGTCGCACAATATTGGCGAAGATCTCGCCGCCATCCTGTATACATCTGGCTCCACCGGCAAACCCAAAGGCGTGATGCTGTCGCATCGCAATTTGCTGGCCGGGACCCGTATTGTTCGCACCTATCTCGGCATCACTGGCGAAGATCGCATCCTGTCGATTCTACCATTCAGCTTCGATTACGGTCTCAACCAGCTGCTGACATCGGTGGAACAGGCTGCCACCATCGTTATTCTCACCTTCCGATTTGGTGACGACATCACCCGTGCGCTGCGTGATCACCAGATCACTGGATTGGCGGGTGTGCCGACCGTATGGGCGATCCTGACCAAAACGTCGCCGCTGCTTTCGAAGACGGAACTTCCGCATTTGCGTTATATCACCAATTCCGGCGGCTCGGTGCCAACCAGCACGGTTACAGCACTTCGCAAGCTGCTGCCGCAAACACAAGTTTTCCTGATGTACGGTTTGACGGAAGCCTTCCGCTCGACCTTTCTGCCGCCAGAGGAACTTGACCGCCGTCCGACGTCGATTGGCAAGGCTATCCCAGAGTGTGAGGTCTTCATCGTAACACCATCGGGACAGCGGGCTGCACCGGGTGAGCCGGGCATTCTTGTCCATCGTGGCCCAACCGTGTCACTTGGTTATTGGAACAGGCCCGAGGACACGGCGAAGGTTCTAAAACCACATCCGTTCCACGATGCCGAGATCGGCGGCGAGATTGTCTGTTATTCCGGCGATCTGGCGGTGCAGGATGATGAGGGCTTTTTCAGCTTCATTGGCCGCAATGACGCAATGATCAAGTCATCGGGCTACCGTATCAGTCCCT
Organism: Agrobacterium sp. AGB01; assembly: GCF_014851585.1. Lineage (GTDB taxonomy): Bacteria > Pseudomonadota > Alphaproteobacteria > Rhizobiales > Rhizobiaceae > Agrobacterium. Next base: position 364,964 of record NZ_JACVAB010000004.1, on the reverse strand, counting down.
CTGAGGTGGAGGAGGCTGTGATGGCAACCGGTCATTTCAGGCAGGTCGCGGTTATTGGACTGCCGGATGAACTGGCCGGGCAGAAGGTTCATGCGCTAGCAGTTGCGGGAGGCGATGATGTCGATGTGACCACCGTCCTGCGGTCTGTGGCTGCGAGCCTTGCGTCCTACATGGTGCCTCGAGTGATTGAGGTTGTTGATGAGCTGCCGGTCACGCCCAATGGCAAGATTGATTACCAGAGGCTGGTGAAAGAGCGGGTGGCGTCGTGAGTGAAACCGAGCGCCCCAAACCGTCGCATGGCTATGATCTTGCTGCGTCCCTTTTCCAGACAGACGGCCCTGATCTGCTGGCTGGCGGCGTGCCGGTTCGTGAGATAACAGCAAAAACTGCAACTCCTGCCTATATTTATGATGCAGCTCTCATGCGCCGGACCTACCGACAGCTAGCGGCCGCATTGGAGGGATTTGCCACGATCCATTATTCGGTGAAGGCCAACCCCCATCCGCAGGTTATCAAGGTTTTTGTTGAAGAGGGCGCTGGCGTCGAGATTGCGTCGGTCGGCGAATATCGTGCTGCGCTGGCGGCAGGTGTTGCGCCGGAAAAAATTCTGTTTGCTGGCCCTGGCAAACGTGTTCGGGAGCTGGAAGAGGTCCTAGTCGGCGGTATCGGCGAAATTCACATTGAGAGTTTTGAAGAGATCGAGCGCCTTAATGTGATCGGTAAGCCGGTGCGGTGTTCTCTCCGGATCAACCCGGTGCCGACCGTGCAGGCCGGTGCCATGCGTATGGGTGGCAAGCCGACAGCATTCGGATTTGACGAGGAAAATCTACAAGCTGCTTTGGATGCCGTGTCCAACGTTGAGAATATCGACCTGGTCGGTGTGCATGTTTATGGCGGCACGCAAATTCTGGACGAAGCAGCACTTCTGGAACAATGGCGTCATGCGATTGGCATTGCGTCACGGATTGCTGCGCAGCTGGGCAAACCGCTTGAAACGGTCGATCTCGGCGGCGGGCTCGGCATTCCCTATCACGTCGGCGATAAGTCCCTTGATCTTAATGTCATCGCTGCTGCGGTTCCGTCGCTGATTGCGTTGATGAAGGATGATCCACTCCTGTCATCCGCCAAGGCAATTGTAGAGCCGGGCCGTTTCCTTGTTGGACCTGCGGGCGTTTACGTTGCCGAAGTCAACTCGGTGAAACACTCGCGCGGTACTTGTTTTGTGGTGACTGACGGTGGCATGCACCACCATCTGGCGGCATCGGGGAATCTGGGGCAGGTTATCAAACGCAGTTACCCCGTGGTGGCGCCAGCCCGCATGAATGAAACAAATTGGGCACCGGTGACGATCGCCGGCCCACTTTGCACGCCACTCGATATTCTAGCGCGCGATATCCAGATGCCGAACCTGAAGGCCGGTGACATCGTCGCCGTCCTGCAATCAGGCGCCTATGGCATCACGGCAAGCCCAATCAACTTCCTATCGCATGACCGTCCTACCGAGGTCATTGTAGAGGATGGGCAGCTTCGGGTGCTTGCTTAGCGTTAGACGATAAAAATGATAATGCGCGGCTTCCCGTGAAAGCCGCGCATTGTTTTCTGGTCTAAGAGTTGTTGTCAGGCGTCGTCGCTCTTGTCGAGTTTTTTGGTTGCTGCACCTTTCGAAGCGCCAGCAAGGCTGCCGGCAAGCAGTGCCTGGGTTGGGTCTTCACCCTTGAAACCAGCCTGAGACAGGATTTCATCAAGGATCGGCTTCTGCGCAGTGAAGCTGAGTAACTGGCCCGAGAGATCATTCATGGCACTGCCACCCTCGCCGCCCTTGCCGCCAAGCGCACCGGCCAGATTACCGGCGCTGAAAATGCGGATGTCGGAAATCTTCTCGATTGGCTTCATGGCTTCTGCCAGTGCCTCTGGGATGATTTCGATGCGCGCGCGGGCAAGTTCGTACTCGATGATATCACCGGACAGGGCGTTACGGGCGTCGTTACGGGCACGTTCGGCCTGGGCTTCAGCGTCGCCGAGTGCGATCACACCTTCTGCGCGGATCTTGGCGGCCTGAGCCTCAGCCTCTGCTGCGATCTTTGCTGCGGCAGCCAGGTTTTCCGCTGCGGCACGTTCCGCTTCTGCCTTGACCGTGATGGCTGTTGCATCCCGTTCTGCGGCCTTGCGGGCATCGATAACTGCAATGCGCTTGGCGCGTTCAGCAATTTCCACTTCACGCGCGGTCACGACCTGTTCTTCGGCGGTAATAGCGGCAGCCTTGGCTTCATCGGCCTTGGCACGAGCTGCCTGTTCTTCCTCTACCTTTTCGGCAACGGCAATCGCCGCTTCGATGCGGGCCGTTTCGGTAATCTTGCGGGCTTCGGCTTCACGTTCTGCAATGCCGCGTTCAGCTTCGATACGTGCTGTTTCACGGGCCTGACGGGCCTGTGCGTCACGTTCCGCGATACCGCGTTCAGTATCCAGCTTGGCGGTTTCTTCGCTGAGGCGGGCAGCCTGTTCGATCTTCGCGGCTTCGGCGCGTGTTTCCGCCGTCTTATTGGCGATGTCGCGTTCCTGGTTCAATTCTGCGTCACGCTGTTCGCGCTCAATGGTCAATCTGCGCAGAGAGGCTTCACGGTCTTTGGTGGCGATTTCAACCTCATTGTCACGGACAATCTGGTTGCGCTCGCGCTTACGCTCTTCGGTGATCTTGGTCAGCGCCGTCAAACCTTCGGCGTCGAAGGTGTTGTTCGGGTTGAAGTGTTTGATGTCGGTCTGGTCGAGACGCGTCAGCGATACGGATTCAAGTTCCAGACCGTTCGACTGCAGGTCATGGGCAACGGCGGCCTGCACCGATTTGACGAATTCGGCACGCTGTTCCTGCAGGTCGCGCAGCGACATGGTGGCTGCAACGGAGCGCAGACCGTCAACGAACTTGGCTTCGACCAGTGCTTTCAGCGCATCGGCATCATTGGTACGGTCACCGAGGGTCTGGGCGGCAAGCGCAATGTTTTCCGCATCCGGCTTCACGCGGACGTAAAATTCGGCGGTGATATCGGCACGCATACGGTCCTTGGTGATCAGAGATTCATGTTCCGATCTCTTCACCTCAAGGCGCAATGTGCTCAGCGATACCCAGGAATACGAGTGGAAGATTGGCAGGATGATAGAACCACCGTCCAACACGACTTTTTTGCCGCCAAGACCGGTTCGGACATAGGCTTTGTCGCGTGTCGAACGGGTGTAGAGCGATGTCATGATAATGCCGATGACGACAATCGCGGCAATAATTACCCCTGCAATAAGGCTTAGAGAAAAGAAATCCATCGTGTGTTAACCCCCATTTTGCCCATTGTTGGACAAGTTAAGTTCCGCCGGTGCCGGGATGGCTTCAAAAAGCCCCTCGGAACCGTCGACAATTAAAATGTGCTCACCGGTTGCAATGGTGTATCCCACTGCCGCTTTGGCGCGCAAGGAGTGGATGTTATCGTATCGGTCCTTGACCCTGACTGTGCCAGGATTTCCCTGATCGAGCGGACCGAGGGTGACTGTTCCGACCAGTCCAATGAAGTCAGACTGGTGCAGCACACTTGTTTCATCACGCGGGATGATCTTGGCCAGGCCACGACTGGCCCAGCGGGTTACTGGAATGGCTGCTGCCAGTGCTCCGGTTATCGCCGCATAATCCGGCATTGGGCCAATAATGGTCGCCGACGATATTGCCTGTATGACGAAGCCGGCCACCGCAAAAGCCGCCAGAAGAATGACGGCGAGCACCAGGACAGGCACCCCGCCGGCATTGAGCCAGGACATCCAGCTGCCAAGCAGGCCGGAATGCGACTCTCCGGGTGTGTGAGGGCTAAAACCATCATCAAGAAGCGAGGAGACGGATGCGCCGAGCAACATTGAAACAAGTTCCACAATGCCAAGCCCGGCAATGACCAGCAATGCCAGCCAGAATGCGGCGGTACCTGGTTGGACGATTGTTCCCATTAGCGTTGCCCTTCACGGAATGCCTTGAGACGCGCATCAATGGCGTTTTGTCGCTGTAAGCGGCCAAGCTCTTCAATTTCGGCGGCGCCGTTCGTGGGTTTTGCTGGCGTGCCAGTAACCCGCTCTATGGCATCCAGTGCGTCTGCAAGGCGCTGGTCATTGCGCTGCGATGGTGTCGAATCCACGTGTGCTGCAGTTTTGGCTGCTTTCTGTGCGTCTTCAACCCGTTTATGGGCGTCTGCCTTGGCTGAGGCGATACTGCGCAATGTGGCCTCTGCTTCGGTGATCTCGGCAGCATTTTCCATGATGGCTCTGCCAAGTGCTTCGCGCTGGGCCTCCAGATCGATCTGCAGGCCGGTTGCGGCACGCGCCAGATCTTCGCGATTATTTTCCAACCCGACCTTTATCTTTTCATCGAGGTCCTGAATTTCGTCATCCAGATCCTTGGCCTTGGCCTTCAACCGATGACCGGCTGCAACCGCGACGCCCAGTGCTGCACGGGCTTCCTCGGCGATTTTCCCAATTTCGCGGACGGCCTGCTGAGCAACGGCAACCGGATTGTTTGACTCAGCTGTGTCTACGGCGTTGTTGACAACACCAGCGATGACGCGCCCGAGCCGGGCAAGAATGCCTTCATTGTTCATGGAAGTCTCCTTGTTCGGTTGAAAGCCGGACCTTATTCCGGCGTGGATGGTCACTGTGTTTTCCTCAAACATGAGGCGTGCTTCAGTAAAGTCAGTCCAGCCCTCCTGATAACCCCGCACCGCGTAAGGCACGACGATACGGCCGTTGATCGTGGCGATGCTGACCGTGTCTGGTCCTTTGACGGAAAACAGTTTGGCATCGAGAGGAATGCTCTGGACGGGTTGCTCAGGGTCGTGATGGCTGTGGTCGCGCAAAGCCAGTGTCGCCATGCGTGAGGGCAGGCCGGTCCGGGCGCGGATGTTTTCATAGGCTGCGGTGTGCAGCGCAACCAGATTTGCGCCTTCTGTCTGGTCGAGAATACTCATCGCATCCCGGTACGCAGACAGGGTCTCCCGCAGGGAAGACAGATCCTGCTTTGTCGGTCCGAGCACCAGAATGATGCGAGAAAGAAGCCTTGTGATCATGCTTAAACATATAAAGCACTTCATTTGTGCTTTCAATGCATGCGTAAAAATATTTCTTGCTATGGTTGCGTGTGCTTGCGGAGCTTACACGCAGCTTCTTCGTGATGCCATGCGACGTCTCAATTACGCGTGCTTGGCAGCCTCTGGGTGAAGTGCCTGTATCGGATTACATCGCTCGCCAACCCAGATGATCGGCTGAGGGAGAATTGACCTTGAAAAGAAAACCGCTGGATTTTGGTCTGTGACAGAGTTTGTCACATATCTGTTATGTCGTCAGAATAGTGAGATCGCATCTTAATCAACCCCTGCGATCATATGACATTCACCTCCGAGGCAGCCCAGGCTGCGGTTTCTACTGCTGGCCTGAGTTTCCAGTATTCCCAGACGGCAATCCTCAAGGACATCGACCTTTCACTGATCCGTGGTCGCACTTTGGCGCTTCTGGGGCCTTCCGGCTGCGGCAAGACAACATTGTTGCGACTGATTGCAGGTCTGTTGCAGCCGACAGCTGGTTCTGTGTCGATTGCGGGCAAGGTCGTGGCTGATGCGGGCAATTCGATTTTCGCACCGCCTGAAAAACGCAATCTCGGCATGGTGTTTCAGGATTATGCACTGTGGCCGCATTTGACCGTGGGAGGCAATGTATCCTTCCCGCTGGAAATGCGCGGCATTGGCAAGAGTGAACGACACCAGCGCACTATTCGCGCCCTTGAGCGTGTCGGTCTGGCTGCTTTCGCGGATCGACGCCCAAGCGACCTTTCCGGTGGCCAGCAGCAGCGCGTGGCAATTGCCCGCGCCATTGTGGCCGAACCGCAGTTGATCCTGTTCGACGAGCCTCTGTCCAATCTTGATCGCGAACTGCGCGAAAACATGGTTGGTGAACTGGCAGAACTGATTGCCTCGCTGCAACTGACTGCCGTTTATGTCACGCATGATCATGCCGAAGCGCTGACGCTGGCCGATGAAGTTGCGGTTATGCGCAGCGGCCATATCGAGCAGCTGGCCTCGCCGGATTCCCTGATCGGCAGCCCGGCAACGCCTGAAGTCGCGGACTTCCTCAGACTTGGCGGTCTGGCCGATATTGAATGGAAGAACGGCAACTGGTTCCTGGCTGGCAGCACCTATCAAATTGCCGACATGCAAAACCCATCCCGTAACCGCGCTCGTATCCTCATTCCGACACGTGCCGTGTCGGCCGACGAAGGTCGCGCCAGTTTCCAGGGCGTGGTGCTGCGTTCGCAGTTCCGTGGTGATGGCCATCTGGCGGTTGTCTCGCCGCCCGGCCTGCCGTCCGTCGAGCTTCAGCTTCTCAGCCAGGTCCGTTTCAGACCGGGCGAAACAATTCCGATTTCCGTCGATGTCGATCAGATCCACTGGTTCGGTGCCGATGACCAGATCACTCAAAAGGAGAGAGTTGCAACATGTTGAAATCCCTCAAGCACACCGCTTTTGGCGTATTGGCTGCCATGCTGATGGCCGGTACTGCCCATGCCGATATCACCGTCTACACCGCTGGCCCGCAAAACCTCATCGACAAGATGGCTGCCGGATTTACCGCGCAGTCCGGTATCAAGGTCAATGTCTTCCAGGCAACAACCGGCAAGGTCATGGCCCGTATTGAGGCAGAAGCTGCAAACCCTGTCGTTGACATCGTCATTTCCGCGTCCTGGGATACGGCAACCGACTTCGCAAAGCGTGGCTGGCTGGTGTCCTACACAAGCCCTAACGCTGAAAAGGTTCCTGATTTCCTGAAGTCCGACACCGCTGTTGCACAGGGCGTTTCTGCTCTCGGTATCGCATGGAACACCAAGAGCGGCACACCGAAGCCTGCAGAGTGGGCTGACCTGGCAAAGCCAGAGTTCAAGGACCTTGTGAACATTCCAGATCCTGCCCAGTCTGGTTCTGCTTTCGAACTGACCGGCGTTCTTGGCGCTCATGACGACTTCAAGGTCTTCAAGGACCTGCAGGCAAATGGCGCGATCATTGCCGGTGCCAATGCTGAAGCGCTTAACCCTGTTTTGCAGGGTGCAAAGGCAGCTGTTTTTGGCGCTGTTGACTACATCACCTATGGCAATAAGGCCAAGGGCGAAAGCATCGACGTTATCTTCCCTGCTTCCGGCACGGTTATCGCACCGCGTCCTGCCATGATCCTGAACTTGTCCAAGAACCAGGATGAGGCCAAGAAGTTCATCGACTACATGCTGTCGGACGAAGGTCAGAAGATGGTTGCTGCAACCTACCTGATGCCAGCACGTACCGACATCCCGGCTGACCGTCCGCTGATCAGCGACCTGAAGCTGCTCGACTACGATGCGTCGGCCATCTACGGCAAGCGCGAAGAGACCCTGAAGAAGGTTTCCGATATCTTCGGAACAAACTGAGTATAAAAGAATGCGTGCAAAGGATATTGGTGGCGCCGCGCCTGCTGCCTGGCTTGCTGCCTGTGGCCTCGTAATCGTCGTTGTCGTGCCCTTTGCCGCAATCGTACTCCAGGCGATCTTTCCTCAACTCGGGCAGGGCTCCTTTTCGGAGCCCTTCTCGCGGCTTGCTCAAACCCTTGGGGATAGCAAGCTTTTGGGCATGACCCGCAACACGCTGCTTCTTGGGCTATGTGTGGTGATGGCGTCGGCCGTTCTAGCGGTGCCGCTTGGTGTTGCGCGTGCACTGTACCGCATTCCGTTTGCAAGAGTGTGGGATATCCTGTTGCTCGTGCCCTTCATGATCCCTCCCTACATCGCCACACTCGGCTGGATCATGACACTGCAGCCGCGCGGTTATCTGCAACAGCTTCTTGGTTTCAATCTTTCGCAATTCCTGTTTTCGCTGTTCGGCATGACACTGGTCATGACCTTCAACACATTTCCGGTCGTTTATTTTGCTGTGTCGCGCACGGTCGAGGCGGTTGGTGCCCGTTATGCGGATGTCGGCCGTGTATTCGGTGCAACGCCAACGCGGGCATTCTGGCGAATTACACTGCCTTTGTCGGCGCCCGGTCTTGCCGCAAGTCTTCTTCTGGTATTTGCCGCCGCCATCGAGGAATATGGCACGCCGGCAGCTTTGGGCAGCCGTGCCGGTTTCCCGGTTCTTGTAACCGGCATTGATACACGGGTCAGCGACTGGCCGATTGATTTGCCCGGTGCTGCCATCCTGTCATTGGTGCTGGTAACTTTGTCGCTGCTGGCTTTCCTCGTCCAGCGCTGGATCCTGGCGCGTCGTTCCTATCAGACCGTGGTGGGCAAACCGCAAAACAGTGACAAGCGCGAGCTTGGTGCCTTCACCGTACCTGTCATGGCGGCATTTGCTGTTGTGGCATTTCTGGCAACCGGCGTGCCGATGCTTGCCATTCTCGTTACGTCGCTATCGCGTACCATCTCAGGCGGTCTTGCCATAGACAATGTCACGCTGGCAAATTTTGCCGCCGTTTTCAGCAACAGCGCCGGTGCGCTCGGTGCCTTGGTGAACAGCCTGACGCTTGGCGTCGGTACTGCCATCATTACCGGTATCATCGGCGTTGTCTCGGCCTATACAGTTGTAAAGACCAGAATGCGCGGACGTGTCCTGATCGATATCATGACCGTCATTCCCAATGCCCTTCCGGGTATTGTGGTTGCCGTTGGTTTGATCATGGCCTGGAACATGCCTGGCCTGCCATTCACGCCCTATAATACCGCCTTGATCCTTCTTCTGGCCTATTGCTGTATTTTACTGCCACAGACGGCGCGTTACGCAACCGCTGCATTTGTGCAGCTCGGTGACAATCTTGAGGCTGCAGCACGGGTCTTTGGCGCAAGCGGACCTGTTGCCTTTCGCCGTATTCTGCTGCCGCTGGTGTTCCCCAGTGTTGCCTCGGCAATGCTGCTGGTCTTTGCTCTTGCTTCTCGCGAACTGGTTGCCTCAGTTGTGGTGGCCCCAGTTGGCATGCAGACGATTGCCACCTTTATCTGGCGTCAGTTCGAACAAGGTTCAGTCGGGATCGGTATGGCCATGGCCTTTGTTACGATCATTCTGACGACACTGTTGCCGTTGCTGTTCTTGCAACTCCTGAAGAAAAAAGGATTTGTTGTCGATTGACACTTAGCTTGCGCGTCAAATCGCCTGCCGTTCATCGCGAACGGCAGGCGATTTACCGGTAAGGGCCGGGCCATTGTTTTCGCTACCTCTTGACGCCAATTGCTGAATTCTGATTATGCAACGGTGGTCGGGCTGACCGGCAAATTACCAAATGCGTAGCAACTGCTTATTTTAAAAGGCAAAACTGGCTTTGAACACAGTATGATACCCGATTATCTCGACACCAGGCAGCTGGAAGCGTTTGTCGCAGTGGTATCTATTGGCAGCATGACCGGTGCTGCAAAAGCGCTCGGAAAATCCCAATCGGTCATGACACGGCTGATCCAGGACCTTGAAAAAGAACTGGGGTTTCCGGTTCTTCACCGCAATGGCCCGCGTATTATACCAACCGAACAGGGACTGGCTTTTTTTGCTCAGGCGGAACTGTTTCTCAGTGGTTTGCGTACCATCAGCGAAGGTGCGCGCAAGATTGCCGTTGATGCCGCTCGGCCCATTGAGGTCGCTTCCGTCCCGGCTCTCGCCGCCAGCATTCTGCCTTCGGCTTTGGCGTTGCTGGAGAGTGCATCATTGCCCTCGCATATCCATGTCAAAAGCACGGCGTCTGAAAATGTCGTGCAAGCTGTGTTGGCGCGTACGTCAGATATTGGTATCGCCAGCCTGCCGCTCGATAATTCGGGGCTTGATGTGCACTGGATTGGCGAGTCCCCCTGCGTGGCGGTCGTCAGTAATGATGATGAATTGGCAAAACACAGCGTCGTAACGCCTGAGGACCTGCAGGGACGGCGGTTGATCGTATCAGCCAACCCGTACCGGTTACGCATGCGTATCAACCAGACCCTTGAAAAGCATGGCGTGCAACCGGGCGGCATCATTGACAGCAACGCGACCTATGTTTCGCTTGCCATGGCACGCTCCGGCCTCGGGATTGCCGTGGTGGAATCGGCAACGATTTTCGGGCTTCCCGTCACTGACGTTACAGCCATTCCCTTGTCCTTCAGCATCCCGTTCCACTGGGGTGTCATTACCGCCTCTGGCCGACCGATGGGGCAGACGATCACCGCGTTGATTGAAGCGATAGAGGTGAGTTCCAAGGCGCTTCCGGGGTTTGTCAAACACTCGGACAAATTACTTCTGCAATAAAGCGTGTGAGCGATCAGCTGTGGCTGATTCCAACGTGCACCCCTTATTCGAAACTATTTTCTGGAATTCGGCGTCTCCTTGGAACGCTCTTGAGTACGCGAAGTTTTGCGAGTATCATCTTGCTAATTTCGCATAATTGATAGCTTATATTTCTATATTCAGAATTTAATTGAAACAAATCGACCTTACGTCGGACGCATAGAATATCTACCATTTAGATAGATTAACCGACTTTCTAAAGCGCAGGCTTGCATCTGCGCTGGCGTAGTTGGGGCACATCGGTCGGATCACGCAGACATCGCGTGCAGCGGTATATTCTAGGGTTATACGAAGGGAATTATGATGCTTTATTCTGTTGCGCGTCGCCGGATTTTAAAGAGCATGTGCGCAGTTGGTGCGCTGGTCGCTGCGACAACATTCGCAGTGCCTTCATGGGCTGAGGGCAAGCCGGGTGGCACGCTGATTTATCTCGAAAAACAGGCGCATACGAGCCTTTATCCGCCAGCTGCTGGTTTTTATCCGAACGGTGGCCTCCTCAACCAGATCACCGACAAGCTGACCTATCAGAACCCGCAGACGCTTGAGATCGAGCCGTGGATTGCCGAAAGCTGGGACGTCAATGCTGATGCAACGGAATACACATTCCGCCTGCGTGACGGCGTAACCTTCTCTGATGGCACACCGCTTGATGCCGCTGCTGTTGCTGCCAACTATGACGCATTTGGTCTTGGCAACAAGGCTCTGAAGCAGACAGTTTCGGAAGCAATCAGCAACTATGAGCGCTCGGAAGTGGTTGATGCTCAAACCGTCAAGTTCCACTTCAAGGCGCCAGCCCCCGGTTTCCTTCAGGCAACGGCAACCCCGACATCTGGCCTCGTTGCACTGTCCACGCTGAAATTGTCGTCGGATGAACTCGGTCAGGCGCCAAACATCATCGGTTCCGGCCCGTTTGTCGTCGCGAGCGAAAAGCTAGGCACTGAAATTCAGCTGACAGCGCGTACCGACTACGCCTGGGGTCCGGCGAAACTGAAGCATCAGGGTCGTGCCAATCTTGATGGCATCACCATTTTGACGGTGCCGGAAGATGGCGTGCGCATCGGTGCACTGATCTCCGGTCAGGGCGATTTCATCCGCCAGGTTCACGCCTATGATGAGGCGCAGGTGAAAGCAGCTGGATATACCGTTTATGGTGCACAAACCCGTGGCACGACCCACGCTGTTGCCTTCCGTCCAAGCAATCCGTTGGTTGCAGATCTGAAGGTCCGTCAGGCCCTTCTGCATGCCACGAACAGCCAGGAAATCATCGATACGCTGTTCTCCGACAACTATCCCAAGGCTCGCTCACCGTTGTCGTCGGTTTCTGCCGGTTTTGTTGATCTCAGCAGTGACCTGACCTTTGATGCTGCACGCGCCAACGCGTTACTGGATGAAGCGGGCTGGAAGCCGGGTGCTGACGGGATTCGTGAAAAGGATGGTCAGCGGTTGTCGTTGGGTGTTTATGAATCGCTCAATTATGCCCGTAGCAAGGAAACGTTACAGCTGCTCGCCCAGCAATGGAAAGCCGTTGGCGTCGAACTGAAACTGCTGGCTGGTGAAGCCGGTACCCGCACCAAGGATGATCTCGATCCGTTGAAGACACCGCTGGTGCCGACAAAAGTCGAACGTGCTGATCCGGAAGTTCTCAAGAGCCAATATTACCCGACAACGCGCGACCAATTGCGCCAGAAGGGTGGCAAGGGCGAGGGCACGACGTTTGTCGACACCGACTTGAACGACATTCTCGACAAGATCGCGTCGGAGCCGGATACCAGCACGCGTCTTGAATATACCGGTGCTGCGCAGAAGCGTTTGATCGAACAGGCTTACGTCATTCCGCTGTTTGAAGAACCCCAGTCCTTTGCGGGCGCGCCTTATGTCAAGGACGTCGCTTTTGAGGCTGTCGGTCGGCCTGTCTTTTATAGCGTGTGGCTTGATCGATAGATCAGGCCATCAACATCGAAACAAGTGTGGTCTGAAGCATTGTCTCTTTCCCGATACCTCGTCTCGCGCATTGGCCAAGCTGTGATCGTGCTGTGGGCCGCATTTACCCTGTCATTCCTGCTGTTGCAGATGATGCCGGGTGATGCGGTTTTCATCAAGTTCATGGGGGCAGACTTCGTGCTGACACCGGAGCAGCTTGCGCATATTCGTGAAAGTTATGGCGCCGACAACCCACCGCTCGAACGTTATTTCAGTTCGTTGGTCAACACGCTGTCCGGCGACTTCGGGTATTCGATTGATGCCGGTGTTCCTGTCAGCGCTTTGCTTGCCGATAATGTATTGCCAACCTTCAGACTGGCTGGCCTCGGTTTTGTTAGTGCGGTTCTGCTGAGTTTCGTCTTGGCCTTCCTCTCTTATTTCTCGCCTTTCTGGTGGTTGCGGCGCTTCATCACCGCGCTGCCGTCACTGTTTGTCGCCATTCCCGCCTTCTGGCTGGGCATGATGCTGATCCAGATCTTTTCGTTCAGGCTTGGGCTTGTTCCCGTCATCAATCCCGGTCCCTGGGTTGGGCTTATCTTGCCAGTGGCAACGCTTGCGGTACCGATCAGTGCGCCGATTGCCCAGATTTTGATCCGCAATATCGATGACGTGATGACACGGCCGTTCGTTGCCGTTGCCCGAGCCAAGGGCGCTTCGTTGCGCTTTGCGTTCTGGCGCCATGTGTTGGGCAATGCACTGCTGCCGGTATTGACCATATGCGGCATGTTGTTCGGTGAGCTGCTTGCCGGCGCGGTTGTCACAGAAACGGTCTTTGGACTGAACGGTATCGGTCGACTGACCGAAGCCGCTGTCGCCACTCTCGATGTGGCTGTTCTGCAGGCCGTCGTCCTGCTGTCAGCAGCATGTTTCGTTACGATCAATCTTGTCGTGGACCTGTTCTATCCAGTGTTCGATCCACGGCTGCGCAAGAGCATGAGGGCTGCCTGAGATGTCTCCTGTAGAAGAACCGGTCACGGGTCTGCACAGTCGGGAAAGATTTACCGGACTGCGAGAAAAGCTCGGCTCGATTAGTATTGCAACGGCTCTTGCCTACCTGGTTCTGCTCCTGGCTGTGCTGTGGGCAGTCGTCCCCGGACTGTTCAGCAGCTATGATCCTATTGCCAGCGTGCCCGGCCAGCAGCTTCGTGCACCAAACTTGATCCATTTCTTCGGCACGGATGCCTTGGGCCGTGATGTGTTTTCGCGTGTTGTGCATGGTTCCGTGCATTCGTTAAGCGGTGCGTTCATCGCAACCGCTGTCGGGTTTGTTGTCGGTACCGCTCTCGGTCTACTGTCCGGTTCGGCGGGTGGTATTGTCGATGAAATCATCATGCGCGTTGTCGATGTTCTGCTGTCCATCCCGGCGCTGCTTCTGGCGCTGACCATTATCATCCTGCTTGGTTTTGGCACGCTGAATGCATCGATCGCAGTTGGTGTTTCGGCTATCGCAGCCTTCGCGCGCTTGATGCGCTCCGAAGTGATCCGAGTTCGTGCCAGCGATTATGTCGAGGCGGCCATCGGCAGTGGCGGCACTCTGGCCAAGGTTCTGTGGCGGCATGTTTTGCCCAACGCATTGACATCCGTTGTTGCTTTTTCCGCGCTGCAGTTTGGTTCGGCCATCCTGCAATTATCGACGCTGAGCTTCCTGGGATATGGCGCACCACCGCCAACGCCGGAGTGGGGATTGCTGGTCGCGGAAGGCCGCAACTATGTCGCAACGGCTTGGTGGCTGACTGCCGCGCCCGGCCTTGTCGTGGTTATCGTGGTGCTTGCCGCCAACCAGATCAGCAAATCGATGAGGAGCCAACGATGACGGTTCTAACGACGCCGCCTGATGGCGTGGATGCTTCGCTGCCAATCCTGGAAGTGCGCGATTTGTGTGTCTCTTACGGGGCTGGACGCAGCGCAAACAGGGCTGTGCACGGCATATCGTTCAAGATCAATCGTGGTGAAACCCTGGCAATTGTCGGTGAGTCCGGTTCCGGCAAAACCACCACCGCGCAATCGATTATTGGCCTGTTGTCCGGGGGACGTATTGATGGCGGTCAGGTTCTGCTGAATGGCACTGACATTGCCGGATGGTCTGACCGGCGATTGGATAGCCTGCGCGGTTCGCGCATTGGTCTTATTCCGCAAGACCCCGGCAGCTCTCTGAACCCGATCCGCACCATTGGCTCACAATTGGTTGAGATGTTCCAGATCCATGGACATCGGCTAAGCAAGGCTGCAGGCAAGGCCAAGGTCTTGGAGTTGTTGGCCAAGGTCGGTTTGTCGTCCCCTGAGCTGCGTTATGACCAATACCCCCATCAGCTGTCCGGCGGTATGCGGCAGCGCGTGCTGATCGCCATGGCGATCATGCTTGAGCCGGAGCTGATCATCGCCGATGAGCCGACAAGCGCGCTGGATGTCACCGTCCAGAAACGTATCCTTGATCTGATCGAGACGCTCAAGCGGGAAACCAATGCCTCTATCCTGCTGATTACTCACGATCTGGGCGTTGCGGCTCGTGCCGATGCCATCGTGGTCATGCATCAAGGGCGTATTGTTGAGAAAGGACCCACTGCCGAGATCATTTTATCTCCCAAAGAGGCCTACACGCAAAGGCTGCTTTCCGATGCGCCGTCCTTTGCGGACAATAACCGCGTCCGCAACCTGGATAGTACCAGCACCCAGGCGGATGATGTAGTGGTGGTTGAAAGTCTCAGCAAGCGCTTTTCTTTGCCGGGCAAGTCGGACGGATTGCTTGCCGTGGACGATCTGTCATTTCGGGTTGCCCGTGGTACCACGCATGCGATTGTTGGTGAATCCGGCAGTGGGAAAACCACGACGATCCGCATGGTCACCGGCTTTGAGAAGCCGACGACTGGCCGTATCGTGATTGGTGGTGAGAGCCTCGCTGAGCTCTCTGGCGAGAGACTTCGCCAGTTTCGACGCAAGATCCAGTTGGTCTATCAAAACCCGTTCAGTTCGCTGGATCCACGCCAGACGATTTCCCAGATCGTGGATGAACCGCTTCGAAATTTCGAACCGCTTTCTCCCGACGAGCGTGCCAAACGGGTGCAGAATATGATCTCGCGCGTTGGCTTGCCGGCGGATGTACTTGATCGTCATCCCGCAACCTTGTCCGGTGGCCAGCGGCAACGTGTGGCCATTGCCCGCGCACTGATCCTGCAGCCCGAGGTCGTGGTGCTGGATGAAGCCGTTTCGGCATTGGATGTGACCGTACAGGCCAGAATTCTTGCACTGTTATCTGAACTTCAGCGAGAGTTTGGCCTGACGTATATTTTCGTCTCGCATGATCTCGCGGTTGTCCGCCAGATTGCCGACACGGTGTCGGTGATGCGCAACGGGCAGGACGTCGAACACGGGCCAGTCGAGACCGTATTCGGCAATCCCCAGCACGCTTACACGCAGGAACTGGTGGCAAGTATCCCAACGCTTCGCCAGTCGGCCTGAGCAATGTTGATACAAGTGCATTTTCGCAGCAGTCCTCGCCTTTCCAAGGGATGTTCATGACCCGCCTTAGCCCCCAAACCTTGGAAGAACTTGAAGAGAGGCTTGCCGAAGACCTTCTCTGGCTGAACCGTCCCGCGTCTTCGTGGGTCAAGCCGCGCGAGCATCAGGGTCAAAAAGTTCTGGATGTAGCGGTGATTGGCGCCGGTCTGTGTGGCCTCATCGCAATGGCGGCGCTGAAAGGCCATAGCGTCGAGAATGTGCGCGCCTTCGACCGCGCACCGGCCGGACAGGAAGGTCCCTGGATCACCTATGCACGCATGGAAACGTTGCGCACGTCAAAGGTCCTTCCGGGTCTGGCGCTGGGGCTGCCTGCGTTGACTTTCCGGGCTTGGTACGAGGCGCAATTTGGCCGCGAAGCATTCGAGGCAATGTCATTGATCCCGACGGCGCAGTGGATGGATTATCTCATCTGGTATCGCCGGGTTCTTGAACTGGATGTCGTCAATGAAGCGAGTGTGCAGGGCATCACGCCGCGTGCGGACGGACTGTTCGAAATTGCCTACGCCGACCCACAAGGCGACCATGTGGAATATGCCCGCCGGGTGATCATCGCGACCGGGTTGGATGGTTTGGGAGAACCTTTCCTGCCCGCCGTTGCGCACCGTGTTCCGGAAAAATATCGGGCTCATGGTGCCGCGATAATCAATATGTCGATGCTGAAAGGCAAGACTGTTGCCGTCATCGGGTCCGGTTCCTCCGCAATGGACAACGCAGCTGCCGCTCTCGAAGCAGGGGCGGCGCGGGTTGATGTGTTTGCCCGCCAGAGCAGTCTCGCCAAGGTCGATCGTTTCGCCGGAATTTCCGGCATGGGTACGCGCTACGGCTATTTCGACCTGCCTGATGCGGACAAGTGGCTGATCATGCACGAGGCCAGCAAGGTGGGAACGCCGCCGCCCAAACACAGCGTTTTGCGCGTGTCAAAATGGCCAAATGCGCATTTCCATCTTTCCAGCCCGATAGACAACATTGTCGAAACGGCTGCCGGCGTTGAGATCACCACGCCGAAAGGCCGTTATGGTGTGGATTTCATCATCTTTGCCACCGGCTTTGGTATCGATTACGCCAAGCGGCCAGAATTTGAGGCCATTACCAGCAATGCCCTTTTGTGGGGAGAGGCTTACACGCCACCGGAAGCACTTGGAAATGCTGGCCTTGCTGCGTCACCTTATCTCGGCGCTGCTTTTCAGTTCATGCCGAAATCCGATGCTGAGCAGGACCGCTGGATCAGCCACGCCTATTGTTTCTCGTTCCCGTCTCTGTTGTCGCACGGCAAGATCAACAGCGGCATACCGTCGATCAACGAGGGTGCAACCACATTGTCCAACGGTATTGCGCGGTCGCTGTTTGTCGAGGATCGCGAGCAGCTGCTGGCGCAATTCCACAGCTACGACAAAAGCGAACTGACTGGCGATGAATGGACAGATGCGGATGAACCCGCAAGCGAACACCGCCGCGCCATCAAATAATCAATAGATTCATCAGGAGTTATCATGACAAAGAAGACCGTTTATTATTTTCATTCGCTAAGTTCCCCATGGGCCTATCTTGGTTGGCCGCAGTTCAAGGCATTGATCGAAAAACACGATCTGAACGTTGTTGTTCGCACCACGACTGTTGTGCCGGAAAATGGTGGCGTTCCACTTCGTACGCGCCCTGTCGCCCGTCAGGATTATCACGCCATTGAGCTGGACCGCTGGCGCAAACGTCTCAACATGCCGCTGGTGCTGAAACCCAAACATTACCCGACCATTCCGCATTTTTCCGCACGTATGGTTCTGGCCGCTGACAGCCTTGGCCTGCCGGCGCTTGACCTTAGCCACGCGCTTTTAAGCGCAGTCTGGGCGGAAGAGCTCGACGTCAAGGATCCAGAAGTGCGTATCGCCAAGGCCAATAGTCTCGGCCTTGATGGCAAGCTGCTACAGTCAATGGAAGAAAGCCCGGAGATCATTGCCGCGTGGGAAGAAAGTGAAAACGAAGCCAAGGAGCGTGGTGTATTCGGCACGCCGACCTGGTTCTACAAGGATGTGCCTTACTGGGGGCAGGACCGCCTGAGCTTCCTCGACGAGGCACTCTCGGCAGACTGAGACAGTCCGCCTGACAACAGCGAAACAGCATTTGGGAATTGCGACTATGGATCTTGGTTTGAACGGCCGGAAGGCTTTGGTGTGTGGGGCAAGTGAAGGTATCGGCTATGCCGCTGCAAAACTCCTCGCGTCGGAAGGCGTTAATTTGGTTCTCGTAGCGCGCAATGAAGAAAAGCTGGAAGGGGCAGCGGCGGCATTGAAAGACCTTCATGCCGTCAATGTTGATTATGTGGCGGCAGATCTCGGGCATAAGGAAGAGCGCGCCAAAGTGCTCTCCTATTGCAGCGATCCTGATATTCTCATCCACAATGGCGGCTGGCCGCGCACCGAGCGCGATTTCCGCAAGTGGAGCAATGACGACTGGCTGCGCGCACTCGACCTGATGATGCTGTCGCCGATTGAACTTATCACCGGCGTGATTGATGGCATGGCAGAGCGCAAGTTTGGGCGGATTGTTGCTGTGACCTCACGCTTCGTGAAAGAACCCAGTGCGGAGTTGGCTCTATCGACCAGCCCGCGGCTTGGCTTGTCGGGGTTTATCACCGGAGTTGCACGGAAGTATGCGGCTCATAACGTAACCCTCAACACTGCCCTGCCGGGCATCATTGCCACGGAAACGCAGTTTCAGCACGGCCGTGATCTGGCGGAAGCGGCGGGCAAGAGTTTTGATCAGATATGGGCGGAGCGTTCTTCAACCAATTCAGCCAATCGGTTTGCTACGCCTGAGGAATTTGCGTCCCTTTGCGTGTTCCTGTGTTCGGCGCATTCGGGCTTCCTGACCGGCCAACACATCTTGAGCGATGGTGCCGGTTATCCGGGCGTCTTCTGACGGCTGAAGCAGCGGCTTTCGGCGTTACCGCCGAAAGCTTTACAAAGCCTGAGAGGGCTCTCTCTCAGGATGCGATTTGCGTAGGAGTTTCACAGCGCCCCTCGGCGCAGCCAACAGTGTCATCTGCTTTGAAGACTGGCGACAGGGCAGGCACTTTTTCCGCGAGCGCCATGGCAATTCGGGCGCCTACAGCCATATCGTCCTCAACCCCAAAGATATGATGCTTGATGGCGCCATCTCTTCCGATCAGAATTGAGGAGGGCGTGCCACGCAGGCCAAAGCGCTGCATGGTAATGGGCGTACCGGTTCGTTCGTCGGGCAAGTCTACCCCGACCGGGTGTTTGATGCGGTATT
This sequence comes from Agrobacterium sp. AGB01, assembly GCF_014851585.1. Taxonomy (GTDB): domain Bacteria; phylum Pseudomonadota; class Alphaproteobacteria; order Rhizobiales; family Rhizobiaceae; genus Agrobacterium. The sequence continues at coordinate 345,867 of NZ_JACVAB010000004.1, read as the reverse complement.
CGTGAAGAAATGCCTTCAGGGTAACCGGGGACATCGCGGCATGGTGTTCGAACACGGTGTGGATACCAATGACCTGGAGATCGGTATCGGCAAAGATACGTTCGATCTTCTGAACCTGCGGTATCGATTGGCTGACGCAGCCAGGGCAAAGAAGCTGAAAGCTGTGCAACAGCACCGGGCGCCCACGCAATTCGGACAATGTCAGAGGATGGGAAACGTTGAACCATTCGCTGATTGCCAGTTCCGGGGCGTAAATCAGATTGGAAGTAGCCATAAGTTTGATCCTTTCAGGGAAGGCGGGCCGTGAGGGAACGACCCGCCCGCCGGATGGGTATTACGCGGCGGCTCGCGTAAGCTTCACACCCGGGAAATCGACCGGAACATCCAGCGCCACATTGAGGTAGTTGGTGAAGAGATTGAGTGCGATGTGTGCAAGGATTTCGACAATTTCTTCATCATCGAAACCAGCATTGCGAAGGCTTGCGACATCGTCCCCGGTGATGTCCGCCCGGTTCTCAACAACCTTGATCGAGAAATCGAGCGCGGCCTGTGTTCTGGGATCTGGCGATCTACCTGCCTGTGCTTCAGACATCTCAATCGTGGTTGCACCAGCTTTACGACCGAGACCTGTATGTGCGGCAAGGCAATAGTTGCAGTTGTTGCGATCGGCTATGGCAACCGCAATCTGTTCACCGAGCTTGGCACCCAGTCGCCCTCCGCCGAGTGCGGCAAACGAGCCCCACATGCTGGAAAGCGCTGCCGGTGAATTTGCCACCGCTTTGAACATATTTGGCACTATGCCGAAGGCCGCCTTTATCTCGGAGAGCTTTTCAGCCGTCGTGCCTGTTGCGCTTGATGGTTCAATGAGAGTAATTCTTGTCATGTTCTTTCCTTTCAATGCCTGGAGGGGAGGGATTGCCGGTTTGGTGATGGCAGTCACTGAACCGGCGCTTGTTTTACTCTGCAGGCATGACCTTGCCGGGCAGACTGAGATCGCCAGATGCAACCTTGAAGACGTTGCTGACGCATAAGAGTGGGGCGTGCAGATTGCCGTTCACCTTCAGGCCGGCTGTCACACCATCAAAAGACGCGCCGACAATGCCATTGATCAGGGATAGCGGGATTTCGACGTCGACCTGATCGCCCTTGAAATTTGTAGGATACTCCGGGCTGTCAATCAGCAATGGCACGCCGGGCCAGGTTGCAGGAACCTTTGGTTTCGTACCTTCGGGAATGTCGATCACTTTCAAGCCACCGCCACAGGCTTTGTCCTGCGCCAGAACCACCCAGTGCGGATGCCAGATATGACGGTTCTTGCCGCCATTGGCTGCGTCGTCGAAGTCGGGATGGAAGGTTACCGCGAGTGCGACAATTCCTTGCTTGCTCTCAAAGCCGATTTCGCCGCTATCGAGGCTGGTTGGCCAGACATAGGCATAGACGCTCGACCCTTCGAACTTGCCTGTCGCATCGGGTTTGTCCTTGCCTGCTTCACCACGCACGCGGGTTGAAAAGAGTGCAGTGTCGCCCTTGGCTGTGATCGTTGTTTCAATAATGTCGAAAGATGCCTGCACCGCCTCGGTTGGCTTTGCCGTGACCGAATGGGCGGATGCTGTTGCCAGCCATAGCGATGCCGTTCCGGCGATGAGTGCGCCGGCTGCGATTTTACCAAACATCGATAGTCTCCTTTTTTCCGTTGCCTGGAGGGTTTTCACCTATCCTTTGTTAAAAGCGGTCCAGGTGGCAGCCCGGACCGCCGGATCGGCGATCTCATGTTCGCGGCAATCGACACGGATTTCCCGTTGGCCGAATGCTGCGTCTACGAAATGACAGTGATGCGGGCGAGCCGCATCGGAATGTACGAATGGTGCGAAATATCGACAGCTGACACACATGCGCTGGATGGGGATCGCATCATTCTGTTGTAAATGGCTGATCATTTTAACAAGCGTGATCAGCAGGTCTTCCTGTTCATGAGATGCCAGGGCATCAACCGCATCCCTGGCTGCCCCTGAATCAGGTTTTGCTAAGTCAAGAACCGAACGCCCGGTCGTTGTGATGTCGACCTTTACCGAGCGCTTGTCGATGCCGTCACTGTTTTTCGCGACCAGGTCTTTACGTTCAAGTGCGGCGATGGAATCCGTCGCCGTCGGTTGTGATACACCGAGATTGGCGGCAATATCCTTCACAGACAGCCCATCCGCGCGCCCTTCCAGCAATTCAAGAATTGCGAGTTGGGTCGGGTTCAGTCCTGATATTTTCGCTCGGCTCCAGTCTTCGTTGCGCATGACAGAAGCGATACGGGCAAGGCCTTCCCGAATGCGATGATTGACTGATCCTGGGTTCTTCGTTGTTTCCATGAAGCGAATATATATAGGACTCCTATTTTATTCAAGAGCCATTTTTATTTACTTCGTTGGCGGCGCACCGATACCGGTGTCGGAGATCGGGCCATGTGGCTGTTCGGGATTATGGGAATGCGTGGCCCTCTCAATCATTGCCGGTCCTGTGAAGCCGCTCGCACCATAGAAGGCGAAATGAAGCCCCCAATAACCCGTGGCAAACACCACAAGTGCCGCAGCAATACCGCCGGGTATGGCAGGCAAATGGATTTTCAACGATGGCAGAAAGCGGGTCACCCGGCATTGATCACAGGCCACGGCAACCAGAATGGCCATGATGAGACCGTGTCCAATTAAGTCAACGCGTCCGAATGGCCAGACGGCAGCAGTGAAAATGATGATGAGGGCAATGGCCGAAAGACGTCGGATCAGAGGGGTCCACAAAAGACCAAAACCCATAGTGAATTCCGCAACGCCAGCCATCGGAATAAAGACGTCGCGCGGCAGTCCGAACGTCAGGAACGGCTTTTCCATGATGAGGGGATAAAACCAGTCGGGATAGGCGAATTTCTCAAGGCTGGACCACATCAGAGCGATCGCGAGCCCCCATCGCAATGCCTCGAACCGATGTGAGCGGAGGTTTTCGTTTTTTGATGGCTCCAAGATGAGATAGGCGGCAACGCCAGCGCCAAGCGCCAGATAATCGAAGAGATGGAATAGGTCGTAGTCGCGGATAGCCAAAAGCCATAAGGCCAGAATTCCGATACCCGCCAACGGCATTGTTTTTCGAAAAAAAATACAGGCGGCGATGGCCAGTTGCAGCCATGAAACCCACTCCGCCGGCGTCCGCAGGTCGGGTGTCAAATATACGCCGCCCACCGAAAATATAGCGACAAAAAATGCCCCGACCGTAACGCGTACATAGTCGTCGAGCCTTTTCCACAAAACATCAGTACTGCGGTCCAGCGCGTCATGAACCCTGTTGCCGAGCGGACTGATTTCAATAAGGCGCGTCAGCACAAAAAACACGACGACAAGTGCAATGCCGATCCAGAACCATGTATCCTTGAGAACGCTGGACAATGATTGTGGTGGGGCACCCACGATATAGGGTGCGAACCATTTGACATGCGCCTGTGCAGATGTGCTGGCAAACAGCAGCGCGCCCGTAAAAATGGCACCTCTTCCCAATGTCCATACCATGGTCATGCCCCCCCCCCTTCAAACCTGATCTCAGGTTTTCTGTCCTACCCCGTAACGTGTGGCTGAATGTTTCCGTGATAAAAATGGCGCCAGGCCAAGTCGAGCCTCTTCCATTTTTTGCCAGAGGCTGGCGTCCTCCAGGGAGGGGATCGTGACCGTCTCACCACGGTCAAACCCTGCAAGTGCTGCCGTTACCATTTCGTCGGCATCCATCATCATGTCTGCTGGGATGACGTTGATATCGATACCTGCACGATCAAAGATTTCCGTGCGGGTGAAGCCGGGAAGGACAGCCTGGATCTGAACCCCGCGAGGTTCAAGTTCAACGGCGAGGGCTTGCGTCAGTGCAAGAACAAATGCCTTGCTGGCAACGTAGGTCGGGTTGAAGCGTTCCGGCATCAAAGCCACTACGGAAGCGATGTTGATGATACCACCCTTGCCACGATCTGCGAATGTCTTGGCAGCGGTCACCGTCAGCGTGTGCAAAATGTCAACATTGAGATAGACCATGCCAAAGAGATCCTCGGCATCAGATGAAAGGACCGAGCCTTTCGGCCCTATCCCTGCACAATTAACCAGCAACTCCAACGAGGTGTTCTCAGATATGGCTGACAACACGCGCTTGATGTCAGTGGATTTGGAAAGGTCTGCGGGAAGTGGCGTAATCGAGACACCATGTTTTTCTGAGAGTGTGTCGGCCAATTGATTAAGCCGGTCGATATCTCTGGCGACGACGACGAGATTAAAACCTCGCTCAGCGAGCTTTTCGGCATATACGGCGCCAATGCCCGATGACGCACCGGTAACAAGAGCAGTTTTCCTTGTCATGTCCTGTCCTTCCCTGAGACGATAAAACGTAAAGGATCCGTTCGTTTTGGTGCCGGAAGCAACGCACATACATTGCTCCCGACCACGCAGATCAGCCCTTGATGAAGGCAAGCAGATCGGGATTGACGATTTCAGGATGGGTGGTGCACAGGCCGTGAGGCAGACCAGCATAGGTCTTCAGAGTACCGTTCTTGAGCAGCTTGACGGAAAGTGGCGCAGAATCCGCATAAGGCACGATCTGGTCATCATCGCCATGCATCACCAGTGTTGGGACGGTAATGGCTTTCAGATCTTCCGTGAAATCGGTTTCGGAAAAAGCCTTGATGCAATCGTAGTGCGCTTTTGCGCCGCCAGCCATGCCTTGCCGCCACCAATTTTCGATGACGCCTTGGCTGACTTTGGCGCCCGGCCGGTTATAACCGTAAAAGGGGCCGGCAGGGACATCGAGAAAGAATTGAGCACGGTTGGCAACCAATGCCGCCCGGAAACTGTCAAACACCTCAATCGGTAGTCCGGCCGGGTTCTTGTCCGACTTGACCATGATAGGTGGCACGGCGCCGATCAGCACCACCTTTGCCACTCTGCCAGGTTTTGCGCGGGCAGCGTAATGGGCAACTTCACCGCCGCCGGTTGAATGGCCTATGTGGATGGCGTTCCTGAGATCAAGGGCATCCGTCAGCGCTGCAACGTCGGCGGCGTAAGTGTCCATCTCGTTTCCGGTCCAAGTCTGTGTTGAGCGACCATGGCCACGCCTGTCATGCGCAATGACGCGGTAGCCCTTGTCGAGGAAATACATCATCTGGGCATCCCAATCATCCGCGCTGAGCGGCCAGCCATGATGGAAGACAATTGGTTGCGCGTCTTTTGGACCCCAATCCTTGTAATAAATCTCGGTTCCGTCGCTTACTTTTACAAATGACATGGCATGGTTCTCCGATGGATGTGTGGAAAAGTGTGTTGTGGCGTGGGATTGGTTGGGCAGAGCCATGGCGGCTACGGCGATGCCGCTCGCCATAATGACCTCACGGCGGGTTGGCCTCGGCGCAACGTTTACGGCAGTGATTTCACTCATAACGCCCTCCCTGATGATTGATCGTTCACGGAAAACAGATTGAGCCGAAGACGGGGCTGTGGCGAGTAAAGCGTCGTAAAATGATGCAAACGCCCGACGCGGTCATTTTATGTCGTTGTTCTATCTGTGTTAATATCAAGAGAGCGCCCGCCTGCGGCCTTGAGGAGTGCCAGTGCCGTCGTCAAAGGTGTCCCGTCGGAACCCTCAGTAATGAGCCTGTTATGCCTGTCGTCTTGAAGGCTACGTGTTACAAGATGGGCTGGGAATATGGCGACTGGTTTTCCACTGTCGAGGAACGACGCAAGGAAAGACCGTGGTTTGCTGTTTTCAAAATCCCAAAGGTGTCGCGACATTCCAAGACAGAAGATCGCATCGAAATCCTCAAGGTCGATCTGCTCGAGACTAAGTGTGTCCGCAAGTTCTTCGCGTGCCACTCTGTCATCCATAAATCGACGCACTGCTTGGTGTTGCGATGTCTTCTCCCTGACATCTGACAATTCTGGATATTCACCTGTCAGCGTGGTGAGGACAATGTCAGCACCAAAATCCTTGAAAAGATAATAGACCGGTGCAAAATCGCTCAATGTGATCTTGGAATTTGCTGCTTGGTCACTGTCGCTCGCTGCAAGGATAACCAGAAAACGGGTCGGCTGAATGCCTTCCATTGCGATCTCCTCAACTTGGAAGAAGATGATGGCTCGACTGACCGGCGTTGACGAGTTGAGAGTTGTAAATTGGTGTAAAGGAAGGAAGGACGGGATACTGCTTGTCGGTAACGAGGCCAGTTAGGAGGCATTTTGAGTAGTCGATAGCTGCTTTTCATAGAGACCACACGCAAACACGCTATCTTCCACCGATTTTAGCAGAGGAATGGCACCAGCCGACTGAGCAAACTCATATGCAAGTGCCAGGGTCGAGCGCGCTTCGCCCAGGTCTGATGTTTTGAGCTGGATTTCTGCCTTGGTCCGCAACATTTCAGGCTGCCACCATGCCACGCCGGCGGCGGCGCATTTTTCCATTGCGGTATTGAGTACATTCATGGCCTCGACGTGGCGACCAAGCCCGGACAATGCTCTTGCTTCTGTTGTGATGAACATTGTTTCAAACAGGTTGAAACCGGCATTGCGAAGCGATTGCAGACCGGATTGTATTTGTGACAGGGCAGTTCTGTCGTCTCCCTGCCGCCGCAAAAGTTCAGCTTCGAAACACACCGCATATGTTCGCCAGACATCAAGCATCGTAGCTTTGGTGTGCTCTTTGAGAAGAGCAATGTACTCAGCGGCCAGACGGTCTTGTCCGGACATCAGAGCAAGTGGGCACGCGGATTCTGCAAGGGCATTGGTCAGCGATGCGTAGTGGCCAACGGATTGGGCGTATTCCAGGGTTGATACAACATCTGCCATGGCCTCCTGTTGTCGTCCTAAAAACCATTTGCAGCGCGACAATATGATCTGAGCCGTTACCCGCTGATCGAACTGAAAACGGATAGCGTGCCCCGTCGATGGCAGACCCTGATAATCACGCAACATGGTCTCGAGGTATGTTTCACTTTCGGCATGGCGCCCGAGCCAGTGTAATGTCGCACCTCTGATCCGATTGCCGATGACTATATCGGCAGGATCGGGCGATGAAATTGCAAGTTCGGCAAACCGCGTTGCCAGATGAAGGCCAGTCTTAGGTTCCGCCCGATTGATGGCATCGACCCACAATCCCCATATTGCGCGCAGTTGATGGTCCACGTCGCCGAGTCTTTCTGCGATATCGGCAGACTCATTCCACGCTTTCACACCTCGGCCGGGTGAAGCTGCCGTGATGATCTGCGGCCACCCCATCGCAGTATAAAGTTTCATCCTGCTCGCCTCGTCAATACCGGGATTTGCGTTCAGGTAATCGATCGACGCCGTAACGGCCGAGATGCATTCGTCGTAAAGCGAAAGCTTGAAAAATAGCGGCAATGCCGCAACGGTCAGTCTTGCTCCCAACAGCTTGTTGCCACCCGTCGACAGTGCCCAGTCGAGACATGCGCGCAGACCCAGAACAATATGGCCAAATTCCTCGATGGTCTCTTCGGTGGCTTGGCTGTAAATTCTGGCTGAAGATGTATCGAACAATTGCAGGAGATATGTGCCAAACTTTTCCATGGCAGGGCTAACGCCGTGGGTTTGAGCCAGTTTTTCCGCAGCATAGATGCGCGTGGTATCAAGCAAACGGTAAAACTGGGTGGAAGCCGAGGTTTCCGCCACCACGAGTGACTTTGCGACAAGGGCGGCCACGAGATCGTAAGTGTCATCACTCAGTACCGCAGCTGCGGCAGATATGGAAAAACGTCCTCTGAAGATGGAAAGCTCGTTCAGACCCCGTTGTTCGTCCACGGCTAACAGCTGGTAACTCCAATCGAGTGTTGCGCGCAGTGTTTGGTGCCGTGGCAAAGCAGTGCGTCGACCACGGCTCAAGACCCTGAAACAATCATGGAGCGATGCTGCAAGCGACAAAATACTCATCGATTCCAGCCTGCCGGCCGCCAACTCAATCGCCAAAGCTATTCCGTCAAGCCGTGCACAGATGTCGATGACAATTGGCACGTCCATTTCTGTCAGTTGATATCCACCGAGACAGGCATCTGCGCGCTGTACAAAAAGCTGGACCGCAGGAGAGGCGAGTGCTTCTTCGAGTTTGACTGTTGATACTGGGACATCAAGCGGCAGAAGACGATGAACCCTCTCACCGCTGGCACGAAGAGGCTCACGGCTCGTTGCCAAAAAACGTGTGTTTGACGTTCGTTGTAGCACAGCCTCTACGAAGTCCGTTACATCGTCGATCAGATGCTCACATCCGTCCAGAAAGATTGTGACAGGCCTTGTTTCCAGCGTGGCACAGATGGTCGCCAACACATTGTCAGAACGGTATGTGATGCCAAGGCTGGAGGCGACGGCTGCAGGCACCAAATCGCCGGATACGATATCCGAAAGTTCGACTTTGATGATTTCAAGTTCGCCTGCCAACTGGCTGACGACGGCTTTGGCCACGGTTGATTTTCCAATTCCACCAGGCCCCGTAATTGTGAACAGGCGACTCTTGGGAAGCTGTTCAAGAATTCCCTCGATGATCTGGTTACGACCAAAGACCTTTTGACCACCCTCGTCAGGCGTGGGTGGTCGTATCGGTTCGCGCTGGGTATCCTTCCTACCCCGGAGCACCTCTCCAACAAATGTGTAACCTCTGCCGGGAATGTTGGCGATGAACTGTGGTTCTGATTTGGTGTCACCAAGGGCTTTCCGAAGTGCAGACAAATGCACCCGCAAATTGGCTTCATCAACATATGTGTCCGGCCATACGTGTTTGACGATTTCGTCGTTGGTCTTGAGTGCGCCGGGGGTTGAGATAAGAAAAAGCAAAATGTCTATCGCGCGGCTTCCCAACGCAACATTCGCTCCATCCCGCTTCAGGCTGCGCCTGGCAGGTACGATCGAAAAGGATGCAAAACGCAGTTCTTCTTCCACTGCGAAACCTCAGCAATTGGCCCTAATGCGAACGGATTAAGCTGCACTTTTTGGTGTTCAATATAAACAATAGAAATGCGCGATAGACTTGCGGCTGTGTCAACTGTCTGCGTGAACGCTGCCCGCGCAGACTATGGGAAAGGCTGCGTTTGGAGTTACGTCCTGTCATTTTCCGTATAAAATGTCTCTCCGACAAAATCATGAATGGAATTTTGTATTTTGTCTATCCGGTGGCTTGGTTGTTGCGGCGCTTGTGCTTGGAGCGTGACGGGGATGACAGCGGTGGTTACGGAACCTAAAAGGCGTAGAATGGCTTACAGATGAAGATAAGCCTGATGTCAGACGGAGTTGGAAATTGAGTGTTGCCTTTGTCAAGGAAGAAAGTGCCGAAGCAGCTTCGGAAACCCTGCTTCCTGATCGCCCTATTTCACCTCATCCCAATCTCGTGACAGAGGCGGGATTGCAGGCGCTTGAATTGCAGTTGCAACAGGCGCGTGAAGCCTATGCTGTCGCCAATGCCGTCGAGGATGTCAACGAACGGCGACGTCAGGCGGGCCATCCCTTGCGGGATTTGCGTTATTACGCTGCGAGAGTTCATACGGCTCAGTTGATGCCGGTGCCGTCATCAACCGACAAGGTTGCCTTCGGCAACACCGTTACCTTCAGTCGGGATGACGGACGGGTGCAAACCTATCGGATTGTCGGCGAAGATGAGGCTGATCCGACAAAAGGTTCGATCTCCTTTGTCTCTCCTGTGGCCCGGCTTCTTATCGGGAAGGCTGTCGGTGATGTGGTGCAATCGGGAAATCAGGAAATCGAGATCATCGAAATCGCATAAAAGTTCACGCGACGACATGACAAATGATTGGCGGGTTGAGATCAAACTCGACACAGGCTATCTGGTGCACACCCAAAGCTGATCTTCCACAATACAAGGTACGTCTCCCGTATGATCCCGGACTTTCTCGTCACCCATTCCGGTGGCTTCCATGCTGATGAACTTCTGTCCAGCGTAATCCTGACCCGGCTGTTTCCGAAGGCACGTATTGTCCGCAGCAGAGCGCCTGAATGGATCGCGCCGGGCGAAGATCGCATCATCTACGATGTCGGCGGTGCGTACGATGCCGATAAGAACATTTTCGATCATCACCAGCGCGGCGCGCCACTGCGCGAGGATGGCCAGCCTTACAGCTCTTTTGGTCTGGTCTGGAGGCATTACGGTCGCGATTACCTGGTTGCTTCCGGTCTGCCGGTAGAACATGTTGAAAAGGTTCACGCGTCATTTGACGAAAACTTCGTGCTGCCGATTGATTTGGTCGATAATGGCGCATTCAGCCCCTCAGGCGTTTTGGGCGGGCTAACACTCCCTGTATTGCTTGAGACACTCAAGCCTGTGTTTGACGACACTGATCCAGATGCAAGCGACCGCGCTTTCCACGCAGCACTTGGTGTGGCGCGCAGCTTTGTCGAAGCCAGAATTGCCCAAAGCGCCTCCAAAATGCGTGCCGAGGCGGTTGTTCTTCAGGCAATCAACAATGCAGGGGAACGGCGTGTTCTGGAATTGCCAATGGGCATGCCATTCCGCCCAACGATCATCAAGGCCGGTGCCGATCATTTGCTGTTCGTGGTGCATCCACGTGAAAAGGACTGGTGCCTGACGACCATTCGTCGCGCCGATGAAGGCTTTGAAGTGCGCGCTGATTTGCCCGTCGCATGGGCGGGCCTGACCAATGGCGATCTGGAAGCCGCAAGTGGTGTGGAGGGTGCAAGCTTCTGCCACAATGGCCGTTTTGTCGCCGCCGCCCGTACCCGTGAGGCCGCGTTGGCCATGGCCGAGATCGCGGTCCGGCAAGCCCTCGCGACGGAGCAGGCTTCACCGGCGACAGTCGAATAAACCGGCCTCATGCCGTCACTTTCTGCGAGTGACGTGTCACTGCGAAAAGGAGATTGCTATGATTGAGAGAATTGGACTGACTGATCGCTGGAGTGATGCAGTCGTTGTCGGAAACCTGATTTTCCTGTCCGGTCATATCGCTGAAAAGACCCGTGGCCAGTCGGTCAAAATCCAGACTGAAGAGGTGCTTCTCGATATGGAAGACACGCTTTCAAAGGCTGGCGTGACCAAGGACAATCTGGTGAGCGTCAATATCTATCTGGCTGACATGTCCGGATTCGATGAAATGAATGAAGCCTGGGACGCCTGGGTGTCGAAGGGCCATGCACCAACCCGCGCAACGGTAGAGGCTCGTCTTGCCCGCCCGGACCTGCTTGTGGAAATGACTGCGATTGCAGCCAAGTAGGGTGTAGCGAGGTTATCCGGCGATAGTGGCTTGGTTTCTCTTATTATGGAAACCAAGCTTCTCGGATATCTCGTCTGCTGCCTTGATCAAGCTTTCGAGATAGGCGGTGCGATTACGCAAGCCGTCTTCTCGTGGCGCAACGAGGCAAAGGGTGGCGATGCAAGCGCCATCCGCCTGATAGATCGGCACGGCAAAACAATGGGTGAAGTTCTCGACTTCACTGTTGAAGGTAAAGAAGCCGTCGCGGCTGGCCTGACGCACCTGTGCGATGAATTCAGCCGGTTCCATACGTCTGCCGTTTGGCAGAATGAAATCTTCCGCCGGGATAAGATCAAGGATCTGCTGGTCGCTTAAATGCGAAACAAGCAGACGGCCAGACGCCGTCCAGGCGATGGAAACCAGTTCACCAATATTGGATGAAATGCGAAACGGGCGAATGCCTTCGCGCATCATGGCAACGGTATATTTGCGGCCTTCAAGCAAGCACATCTGTGCGGTTTCTCGGGTCTCTTCCGCAAGCCGGATGAGCATGCGGTCGCATTCGCGCATCAGATCGAATTGTTCGGCATAGGCTGTGCCGAGGAAGTAGAGGCGGCGGCCGAGATAAACGCGGCCGTCTCCTCCTTCGTAGTCGAGCATGCCGTGGCGCAACAAAAGATTGATCAGTTCATAGACTGACGATCGGGGCGCCCCGATTTCCGAGGCGATCTCGTTTGGCCGCATGGGTTGTCGCTTCACGCGCAGAAACTCGAGGATCTCGAATGCGCGATCCAGTCCCCTTGTGCGTCGCGATACCGTATCGGGTGGCGCCTCGGTCATGCTGTTCTCCAAATCTTGTCAGCCGCGGTCGGCGCGGTAAGCAATGCAGTCGACTTCTACCTTGCAATCGACCATCATACTCGACTGAACACAAGCGCGGGCTGGTGGGTTGGCGCCGAAGTATTCTGCGTAAACGCCGTTGAAGCTCCAGAAGTCGCGCGGGTCGTCCAACCAGACGCCAACACGGACCACGTCTTCCACGCCGTAACCGGCCTCATGCAGGATGGCAATCAGATTTTCGATTGCCTTGCGGGTCTCGGCGACAATTCCGCCGCGAACGATTTCGCCATTTTCCATAGGCACCTGACCGGAAACATGCAGCCATCCATTGGCTTCAACTGCTCTGGCGAAGGGAAGGGGCTGTCCGCCTGCACCGGTTTCACCCGCACCGTAACGCTTGATAGTCATTGCATTCTCTCTTTTCTTTTAGTTGAAACTGGATGTCTTGAGGAATTCGGCAAGCCGCTCGGTTTTCGGCTTGATGAACATTTCCTTGGGGTCGCCTTCTTCACAGATGACGCCTTGGTTCATGAAGATCACACGGCTAGACACCTCATATGCGAAGCGCATTTCGTGGGTGACGAGCAACATGCTCATGCCGTCTGCGGCCAGGCCCTTGATAACCTGCAGCACTTCACCAACCAGTTCGGGGTCAAGGGCCGAGGTGACTTCGTCGAAAAGCATCAGTTGGGGTGACATGGCAATGGCACGGGCAATGGCAACACGTTGCTGCTGGCCGCCCGAGAGCTGGCCGGGGAAATGGCCGCCACGCGAACCGAGGCCGACGCGCTCAAGCCACTTTTCCCCAATGGCGCGGGCTTCGTCACGGCTCATTTTCTTGACCTTGACGAGACCGAGCATGACGTTTTGCAACGCCGTCATGTGTGGAAAGAGGTTGAATTGCTGGAAGGCCATGCCGGTCATGGCGCGCTGTCGGGCAATTTCCTTTTCGCTTTTACGTTTGCGAGTGTTGCCGGAATATTCGTAACCGATCTCTTCACCGCCTAGGCGGATATGTCCGCCCTGGAACTCTTCCAGCATGTTGATGCAACGAAGCATTGTTGTCTTGCCGGAGCCGGAAGAGCCGATGATCGAGATAACCTCGCCTTCGTGCATGGTGGTATCGACGCCTTTTAAGACTTCGAGTGGGCCATATTGCTTGCGCAGCCCCTGAATTTCGAGAAGTACCTTGCTCATGACATGCGGCCTCAGGACGGGACAGCCGTCTTGCGTTCGACGTATTTGCCAAAACGCTCGATGCTGTAGTTGATGACGAAGTAGAGAAGCCCGGCGAAGAAATAGAACTGCAGGCTCATGAAATTGCGGGAGATGATCTCTTGCGTGCGCAGCAAAAGCTCGGCAACGCCAATCACCGAAAGCAGGGTCGATGCCTTGACCATCTCCGCTGCCGTATTGACCCAGGCCGGCAGGAACTGCCGCAATGCCTGTGGCCAAAGCACATAGGCGAAGGTCTGGCTGAAGGTCAGGCCGATTGCCTTGGCGGCTTCGGTCTGTCCCTTGGGAATGGCCTGCAGGCCACCACGGACGATTTCGCCGACATGCGAGGAACAAAAGATGGCGAGGGCAAACACGCCCGCTTGAAAAGGTCCAAGCTCGATGCCGACAGCTGACAGCACGTAATAGCTGGCGAGAACCAGTACGAGAACCGGCGTGCCGCGGATGAAGTCAGTGTAGGCGCGGACAAAGAAGCGAAGCACACGATTACCGTAGACCAGCGACAGGCCAACGAACACACCGAGTACTGAGCCTGCGAGGATCGACAGAAGCGAGATCGATACCGTGACGCCGAGGCCTTTGAGGATGACGTAACGCGCCAGCCAGACCTGATCAAAAAAAGCGGAAAAATCCATCATGACATCACCTCGGGACGGCCAGACGGCGCTCGACAAAACGCATCAGCGCGGCGAGCACAAAACAGGTGGTGACGTAGAGACCCGATGCGACGATCCAGGTTTCGACGATACGAAACGTCTCGACATTGATCTTGCGTGCTTCGAAGGTCAGTTCCGGCACGGCGATAGCCGCAGCAAGTGATGTGTCCTTGAACAGCGAAATGATCGTAGAGGACAGTGATGGCAACACATTGCGGAACATCAGCGGTGCGATGATCGAAGTGCGGATCTGCATCGGCGTCAGGCCGATGGCGAGACCTGCTTCCGTCAAACCGCGCGGGATCGACAACAGGCCGGCCCGAAACACTTCGGCCAGGTAGGCACCGGAATAGATCGCCAGAACGGCGACAAAACTTTCGATTTTGCCAAGCCGCACGCCAAGCTGCGGCAATGCGAAATAGGCAAACAACACCAGCACGAGGATCGGCAGGTTGCGAATGATTGTGACATAGGTCGCAGCCGGAGCCTTGATCCAGACATTCTTTGAGATCAGCGCGAAAGCGACAAGCAGACCGATCAGCGCACCGATCAGAATGGCAACAAAAGCAAGGCCAAGACTGAGTAACAGACCTTCAAGAAGCTGGTCGAAACTGCGCCAGACGGCGGCAAAATTGAGCGTGTAGCCCATGGCGTCATCCTGCCATAGTAGAGTGAGCGGGACGAAGGGTGGTGCCCTCCGTCCATATGAGACAAGCCGGTGAGCTTATTTGTATTCGACCGGGAAGCCGATCTGTGGCGGCGCCAGTTCCTTGCCGAACCATGTCTTGTAGGAGTTCGCATAGAAATCGAACTCGACGCCGGTCATGGCTTCATGCAGAGCGGTGTTGACGAAGTTCAGCCAATCCTGGTCGCCACGCTTGACGCCGCAAGCATAGGTCTGTGGGTTCCAGCCGTAACCGGCATCCTTGTAGCGGCCCTGGTTCTGGGTCATGTACCAGGCAAGCGACGACTGGTCGGTTGCGGCAGCGTCGGAACGGCCGGATTCCAGAGCCTGATAGATCAGGTCAACGGATTCGTACTGGTCAACTTTCGCATCCGGCAGAGCGGCATGAACCATGGCTTCAGCGTACACATTCTGCAGAACCGAGATGGTCACGGACGAGCCAGCGGCCTTCAGAGCTTCATAATCAGCATATTTGCCGTCTGCCTTGAGCATTAGGCCGACGCCTTCACGGTAATAAGGAATGGTGAAGGCGATCTGCTGCGCGCGTTCGCCTGTTACCGTCATGAACTGGCAGGTCAGGTCAACCTTGTTGGTGGTGATGTTTGGAATACGGGCGTCAGACGACTGGTTGACGTATTCAATCTTGTCTGGATCGCCAAACAGCGCCTTGGCAACAATGCGGCCCATATCAACGTCAAAACCCTGCAGCTTGTCGTCGGCGCTCTTGAAGTGCCATGGCGCGTTGGTGCTGCCTGTGCCGAGCACGAGATGGCCGCGCGCAAGAACTTCATCGAGTTTGCTGCCGTCGGCGAGAACCGGAGTGGTGGAAAGGAATGTGGCGGCGACCAGAGACATGATGCCGGTACGGAAAGAAATGGTCATGGCGTTCCCCTATGAACTGAACGTTTCCTTGTATTCCAATATATTGGACATATGTCTGTTTTATTGGATTGACATATCAAGTATCATGGAGGATGTATTGTCAATAGGTATAGGTGATAATTGGTGCGGCGCCGTAAAGTGATGTATTTTGTGGCAGCCCCGTACTTGCCAAGACAGAGGAATTTATGCCCTTTTCGCCCAGCGACATTGACGTAGCCAACACGCCTGCAATCCTCGTTGACCTTGATATCGCAAAGGCGAATGTCGAGCGTTTTCAGAGCTATGCTGATAAAAATGGATTGCGGGTAAGGCCGCATATCAAGACGCATAAATTGCCTGCATTGGCAGAGATGCAACTTGCTGCCGGAGCAACTGGCATCACCTGCCAGAAAGTCTCGGAAGCAGAGGCGATGGTTGCAGGCAGCGACGCAATCACCGATGTGCTGATCACCTACAACATCATCGGCAGCGAAAAGCTGGAGCACCTGAAGGACCTTGCCGGAAAGGTAAAACTATCGGTTGTTGCTGATAGCGCCGAGATTGTGGATGGACTGTCTGCGACGTTCGCTGGTGAGGCGCAGCCGCTTGCCGTTCTGGTGGAATGCGACACCGGTGCCAACCGTTGTGGTGTTCCGTCGCCTGATGCGGCTCTGAAGCTTGCAGCCTATATTGATGCGGCACCGGGGCTCGTGTTTGGCGGTCTGATGACCTATCCGCCCGCTGGTGGGGAGGCATCGGTGGAGCGCTTTATGGGCGAAGCGAAGTCGCTTATCGAGGCGCAGGGCATCGCTGTTCCTGTGATCACATCGGGCGGCACGCCGTCGATGATGCATGCTGCCGAGGCGCCGGTCACGACAGAGTATCGTCCGGGAACCTATATCTATAATGACCGTTCGCTCGTATCACGCGGCGTGACGACGTGGGACAATTGCGCCCTGACGGTGCTTGCGACGGTTGTTTCTGTGCCAGCACCAAACCGTGCGATTATCGATGCTGGTTCCAAGACGCTGACATCTGACCTTCTCGGGCTGACAGGCTATGGTCATGTGCTCGGTCGTGATGACATCACAATTGATCAGTTGTCTGAGGAACATGGTCGTCTGGTCAGTACCGGTTCCATCGGCCTGAATGTCGGTGATCGCCTGCAAATCGTGCCGAACCACGTTTGCGTGGTAACGAACATGGTGGACGCTGTTTTCGTAACCGGCGCTGGTGTGTCCGGCGTTGAGAAATGGCCTGTTGCCGCGCGTGGCAAGATTGTCTGATGCTGGTTGAGTTGAAAGCCTCTTGCCGCTGATGCGTGGCAGGAGGCCTTTTATGCGGTGGCCATCGGCTAATAGCTGACCGTCACAACAACCGTGTCATTATATTGCCCCGGCGCTGGCGTGTTTTGTGCCGGAACGCGACCGTAGACGGTTACGCTCTGTGATGTCCCGGTTCCTGTGCCGGTGACCACCTGTCCAGCGGCACTGCCCCAGACATTGGAGCGGGCGGCATCCCTGTAGAGCCCGTAAATAACCGATGAGCTTCCCAAGACCATCTGCCGCGCAGCAGGCGGGCTATTGCTCAATCCGCCATTGAGGGCAATGCTGTAGGCAAGGTTCGCAGTACAGGTCAGTGTGATCGCTCCGTTTGCATCGACTGCACTATTGAGAACGCCATGGTTGCCGAAGTTGATCGACTGCGCCGACACACGACATGCCGGTTCCACAGCCGCCGTTACGTTAAAAGGGACCAGTGTCGGGTTCTGCGTAACGTCAGAGCAATTCGGTGCCAGCAACGTATAGGTCGTATAGGTGAAGCTGGTTTGCGCGCCAGCGAAACTCGAGAGATAGATGCCGCGCGCAGCAGATGCCTGACTGGCTAAAATTCTGCCGTAGACGGTGCGGCTGGTGCTGCCAAGCAGTGGCGGCAGAATGGGTAGCAACAGGTCGATAGGCGGTGGCGAACCCAGTGCCGTTTGAGTGGTGGAACCCCAAGGTGTTGTTCTTCCGGCATTTTGATACAGCTGATAATTGAGTATGTTGCTGCCTTGAAGCATGCGGCGAATGCCGCCGGATTGCCCACCACTACCAGCGTTGATATTGGGGCAGATACGCACCGACAGGCCCAGTGCCAGCGGGTTGGTGCAGGTCACATTTAATGTGGCCGTTGTATCCACGGCCGCACCGCTTGCCAGATTGACGAAACCGAAATTCATATCCGTCATACTGAAGCTGCATGTTTGCGCCAGCACCGGTGCGGCGCAAAGAAAAGCTGCGATGGCAAGGCCTGCACGGGTCAGCATCATCATTGAACGCTCCTGCATGTCGCTTCAAGGGTTGCACGGGTCTCCGTGGTCGATCCAATAACGATGTGCGCCTCGCAGTCGCCTTTGGTCGGTTGATGAATGAGAAGTCGGTGCTTGTTCGAGACGTTTTCGAGATAGGCCTGTCCGTCGTAGCCGACCACAAAACTACTGTCGTCATTGCCATCGATGGTGCCAGAAGACCCTGTTTCGATGACATCTCCGCTTTCTGATTTCAATGTCACCAGCGCGACGTGACCGCCGGTCTCCACTTTGAAATCAACGACGGCGCCTCCGCCTTCCGTCGGAATCACCGTCTGTTTGGTTCGGTCAATTCGCGCATCGATTGGCAGGTTGGCCGGGTCGAGCGTGATCATGTTGGCATCATAAGACCGCAAGTTCGGAAGCAAGATCTTGCCGCGGCGGTTGGTTTGGCCGATGGGGCGGTTTTCCAGCGAAATCTCGACACCCGGCGCGCCGGCATCAACGACAGCAAAAGCATCATCGATGCGGTTGCCAAAGAAGACGTCACCACCGGCCAAGGCAACTGAGCCATCCAGTTGTACGTAACCTTGTGTGCTGCCGTTGAATTGATCGACACCGGCCGCGACGCGTGCAGCGCTGCCGCGATAACTGGCCGAGCCTGAAATGATATCATTGTTGCCGCGTGAGCCGCGCAACCGCCACCCATAACTGCCCTCGGTTTGTTGCTCGGATTTGACCGCATCTGCCGTAACGGAATAACCATCGGCGCTGGACGAGAATCCTGCAGAGGTAGAAATGCCACCGCCAAATGTCCAGGAGAGACCGGCAAAAATTCCGTAGGATTTCTTATCCGCCAAATCCTTGTAGGCGGTGACAAAGATGTTGCCGTTTTCGGCGATAGGCCGTGTGACAGTAAGGCCGAGCAGCCGGGACTTTCTTTCATCGAAAGTTTCCAGCTGCGTGTAGGAAAAATTGAGACTTGCTTCATCGAAGCTGAGTTGGGTGGAGAGGGAAATCTGATCAAGCGAACGCGCCGGGCGGGCGTTGACCAAGTTCAAGGCCGTTGCATTCTTTGATCTGGTTGCCGCGACGGATGCCATGTCATGAAAATCGCCGAACGCCCGCTGCGAGCGCGCAAAAACCTGCATTCCCAACAATTCTGCTTCGACGCTTGCCGATAGCTGATAGCCACTGTCTTCCCGGAAGTGGCTGGTGGCACCCGAAACTGTGCCCAATCCGAATGCGCCGAGTGTGAAAACACCACCAAGCCCGACATTATAAAATTCCTCGCCGCCTTCGGCATGGCCTTCTACGGTCAACTTGTTGGTCAAGCCGTACCGTACGGTCGCGGAGCCGAGAAAATTCTCGTCATAGTCAAATGAGGAGATGCCGTAATTGTTGCGGGCAAAACCGAGTTCGGCGGAAAAGTCGATGAGGCCGGGTGCCAGCAAATCTGCCGATGCAAAAAACGGCGTTTCCGACACGGTCTCCCGTCCCAGCGCATCGCGCACCACCAGCCGTGCATTGCCGGCACCGCTGACCACGGGAAGGTTTGTAATGGAAAATGGGCCTTCGGGCACCTCCTGTGAGATACGTCTGATATTGTCGACATAGACATCAACGGTAGAAGGCACCGCAGCAGAGCCGGAAAAATCAGGCATTGGCATCGTGACAATATCCGGACGCAGATCGAAGTTGCGACGTATCTGTATTCCACCCATCCGCATCGGGCGTGTCCATGTCAGCCCGCCTGTGATCAGGTCGCCTGCTCTATAAGTCGTCAAATTATCTTCATCGGAATAGCTCCAAGTGGTGTCGAGGCGTTTGCTGTCAAACTGCTCGACCTTTGAGGTGCTCAGGACCTGGGAGGATGACAAGACACCGAGTGGGCCAAAAACACGGCTTTCCAGCAAGGCCGAGACGCCGTTATATTCGACAATGTCCGACCAGCTTTTACCGCCGGATGATCCGTAGATCGTGTAATTCACCAAACCTCCCAGATCGCTCGTGGCCCGTTCTTTTTTTTCTTCGTCCTCTTGCGTATCGGTTTGGCCGGAGGCGTCGATGACCTTGCTGGCGCGGGCTTCCGTCGAAAGCGAAAAATAGATGGACTGGTTGCTTTCGTCGTAACGCCAGCTGACATCCGGCAGCTTGGCGATATCAACCCAACCATCGGCACCGACAGCAGTTTCAACCGGGATAATTCCGACATTTCTCAATTGAACCGGCTCAATCAGGAGCGAGCCGGTGCTGTTTTGACGAAAGGTGGCGATCAGTTCTGTTGAAACATCGTTGATATAGACTTCAAGTTGTAACTCTCTCACGTCCTCGGCGGCAACAGAGGGGGGTGAGGCATCAGGAGGTAAATCCTGATCCTGGGAAAAACTGCGCGATGAAATGATCGTCAAACCTGCAATCGTCAAAACGGCAAGGCTAACCGCCCTTAACGCGCGCCGTCGCATTGACAGGGCCGCTTTCGCTATCTGCGGAAATTTTCAGTGTGCCGCCGCCTCGCTTGCCGCCGGCTGCCGGCACCAGCCAGGTTGCACCGGATTTTCCGAGTACATAACCGACAAGTCCCTGTTGCTGGGCCACCGCTTGACCACTTCCATTGAGCAGCCTGATATTGGCGATGCGCACGCGCTTGGAGCCTTTATTGGAGACGGTAACCTGGTAGCCATTGCCCTTGGGTGTCACAGACCATGTTGGCTGCGCCTCGCTGGCATCGTCTTTCGAGAAAAAGACCGGGATGGAATGGCGGACAACGAGATTGATGGTGCCGGATCGAAGTTTACCCTGTGTTGGCAATTCATCGACCATGACGCGGTAGCTCTCTTCAGCCTTCACAGGCACCTTGGAGAGCCGCACGATGCGGACGAGATTTTCCGCCCCGGGTTTGAGTTGTGTGATCGGTGGGCTTGCAACAACATCGTCTACCGCCGTTAAGACATCCGAGCCGTTTTGCTGGGTCCAGCGGAAAATCCGGACCTGAACATTGATGGCTGTTTTGGCATCGTTGCGGATGCGCAGATTGGACGTCGCTGCTGGTGCTCTGAGATCCAAAATAACGGGTGAGACCCGTAACGAGGTTGCGTGAGAAGGTGAAACATACAAACCGGCAAGTAACGCAGCCGCTAAAGTAAAAAGACGCATATGCGATCCTCCCTTTGGCGATCAATAAGTGAGTGTGGCCGTCACGGTATCCGTGTAAGTGCCAGGAGCAGGGGTGTTTTGGGGCCCAACACGCCCATAGACAGTAAAAGGCTGTGCCGCGCCGGTTCCTGTCCCGGTTAACCTGTCCGTGCCTACCGTGTTGCCCCAAACAAGTGAGTGTGCGGCATCTCTGTAGAGGCTGTAAGCGATTGTGGCCGAGGCGGGGCCGGTCATTAAACGGGTCGTAACTGTTGCGCCAGTCCCAGCGCCCGCACTTAGACCTAGACTAAATGGCGTGCCCGTCGTGCATTGCACGATAATCTGGCTGGTTGCATCTACATTGGCCGCGAGAACACCATTGGTGCCAAAATTGAGATTGGCGGCAGAGTTAATCTGGCAGGCTGCCTGAATGGTGATCTGCACCGTGAAGTTCGTCGATGTAGACGTCTGCGCAAAGGCGACGGCTGGCAGAAACATCAGTGAAACAAACGGAACAAAATAGCGTATTGGTGCGAACTTCATGCTCTCTCCCTGTGCCATTGCACCGCAATTTGGCCGGCGCCTAGCAATGAACGAATACTCCAATAACGAGTAATAAGAACTTGCTAATGTTCGCTTAGATTGGGTTAACAAATTCTTAATTTTCGAACCCGAATAACTACCGGGCGAAATTGAATATGTAGTACAATTACTTATCGAGAATTTGGCGGATTTTTCGGGGTAAAATTGTTTATTATCAATGCATTAATTAGCTTCTTCGGAAATTTGCCGCCCGGCAACGGCCAGCCACATCTGCCAACCGTTTTTGCGGCCCTTACGATTATGTCTTTACGAGGCGTCAAATTTGCCAACTGAAGAGGCGCTGTATCAGGTTTAGATTTCCTTGATGACAGTTCTCGGACCCTGCCTCGATAAGCGCCCGTTTCCGTCATATCGCTGGCATCAATCGGCACGAATTTAAGCATTTAGAGGTTTGCGGCTTAACCACCCTGCGCAGCGCGGTTTTTTAAAGCTTTTCGCTGAAACCGAAGTAATATTTTTTTACTGAAATGCAGTATCTTGCAAGTCGGCCTTTGTTGACGTACTCGAAACCTGCACGACCCTTGGGCCGATTAACAATACCGTTTGGTGGCGCTGCGTTTCAGCGCCATACACATTATGACGTTGGGATTACGATGAACCTTTATTTGGATTACCTGGCTGAGATCAAAAGCAGAGAAACTCAAGGGCTCGCTCCCAAACCGATTGATGACGGAGCTCTCGTCGGTGAGATCATTGCGCTGATCAAGGATACAGGTAGCGAACACCGCGCCGATGCCCTCAAATTCTTCATCTACAACACGCTGCCAGGCACCACCAGTGCTGCAGGTGTCAAAGCCGCGTTCCTGAAGGAAATCATCCTTGGCGAAGCGGTCGTGCCCGAGATTACGCCGACGTTTGCTCTCGAACTCCTGTCGCACATGAAGGGTGGTCCTTCGGTCAGGGTTCTGCTCGATATCGCGCTCGGTGACGATGCTGCAATCGCAACCAAGGCCGGTGATGTGTTGAAGACCCAGGTCTTCCTTTACGATGCCGACATGTTCCGCCTGCGTGATGCCTACAAGGCTGGCAATGCCGTCGCGAAGAGCGTTCTCGAAAGCTATGCCAAGGCTGAATTCTTCACCAAGCTTCCTGACGTCGAAGACGAAATCAAGGTTGTGACCTTCATCGCAGCTGAAGGCGACATTTCGACGGACCTTCTGTCGCCGGGTAACCAGGCGCATTCGCGTTCCGACCGCCAGTTGCATGGTCAGTGTATGATCACGCCTGAAGCACAGGCCGAGATCGTTGCGCTGCAGAAGCAGCATCCTGACAAGCGCGTTATGATGATCGCCGAAAAGGGTACGATGGGCGTGGGTTCGTCGCGTATGTCCGGCGTAAACAACGTTGCGCTGTGGACCGGCAAGCAGGCCAGCCCTTATGTGCCTTTCGTCAACTTCGCGCCAATCGTTGCGGGCACCAACGGTATCTCGCCGATCTTCGCGACCACTGTCGACGTGACCGGCGGCATCGGTATCAACCTGAAGAACTGGACCAAAAAGACCGGTGACGATGGCAAGCCGATCCTCAACAATGATGGCAACCCGATCCTTGAACAGCAGTTTTCGGTAGAAACCGGCACTGTTTTGAAAATCGACGCGAAGGGTAAAAAACTTCGTGATGAAAATGGCAACGAATTGGTTGATGTTGCTGCGGCCTTCACACCGCAGAAGATGGAGTTCATGAAGGCTGGTAGCTCCTACGCTATCGTTTTCGGCAAGAAGCTCCAGACATTTGCCGCCCAGACCCTCGGCGTTGAGCCGACTGCGGTCTTTGCGCCAAACAAGGAAATTTCAATCGAAGGCCAGGGACTGACAGCTGTTGAAAAGATCTTCAACCGCAACGCGGTTGGCGTGACGCCAGGCAAGGTATTGCATGCGGGCTCCGACGTCCGTGTAATTGTAAATATTGTCGGTTCGCAGGACACCACCGGTCTGATGACTGCGCAGGAACTTGAGGCGATGGCGGCGACCGTCATTTCACCGCTGGTTGACGGTGCTTATCAGTCCGGTTGCCACACGGCTTCCGTTTGGGACAAAAAGGCACAGGCCAATATTCCAAAGCTGATGTCCTTCATGAACAACTTCGGCGTTATCACCGCGCGTGATCCGAAGGGCGCTTACCACTCGATGACCGACGTCATCCACAAGGTGTTGAACGACATCACCGTGGATGACTGGGCAATCATCATCGGCGGCGACAGCCACACCCGCATGTCCAAGGGCGTTGCGTTTGGTGCAGACTCTGGCACCGTGGCGCTGGCACTGGCCACCGGTGAGGCAACAATGCCAATCCCGCAGTCGGTCAAGGTGACCTTCAAGGGCACGATGCAACCGTACATGGACTTCCGCGACGTTGTTCATGCCACACAGGCGCAGATGCTCAAGCAGCATGGCGACAACGTCTTCCAGGGCCGCATCATTGAAGTTCACCTCGGTACGCTTCTCGCTGACCAGGCCTTCACATTCACCGACTGGACGGCTGAAATGAAGGCCAAGGCGTCGATCTGTATCTCGCAGGACGAGACGCTGATCGAGTCGCTGGAAATCGCCAAGTCGCGCATCCAGATCATGGTCGACAAGGGCATGGACAATGCTGTTGGCACGCTGAAAGGCCTGATTGCCAAGGCAGATCAGCGCATTGCCGAAATCCGTTCGGGTGAAAAGCCTGCTCTGAGCCCGGATGCCAACGCGAAGTACTTCGCAGAAGTTGTCGTGGATCTCGACATCATCAACGAGCCAATGATCGCTGACCCTGACGTCAACAATACAGACGTTTCCCGTCGCTATACGCATGACACGATCCGCCCGGTTTCGTATTATGGCGGCACCAAGAAGGTCGACCTCGGCTTCGTTGGTTCGTGCATGGTGCATAAGGGCGACATCAAGATTGTTGCCCAGATGTTGAAGAACATCGAAAAAGCTGCAGGCAAGGTTGAGTTCAAGGCGCCTCTGGTGGTTGCCGCACCAACCTACAACATCATTGACGAGTTGAAGGCTGAAGGGGATTGGGAAATCCTGCAGAAGTATTCCGGCTTCGAATTTGATGACCTGAAGCCAAAGACTGCTAACCGTACCGAGTACGAGAACATTCTCTATCTCGAGCGTCCAGGCTGCAACCTTTGCATGGGCAACCAGGAAAAGGCTGAAAAGGGTGACACGGTTCTCGCAACCTCGACCCGCCTGTTCCAAGGCCGCGTTGTGGAAGACACCTCGGAGAAGAAGGGTGAATCGCTTCTGGCTTCGACCCCGGTCGTGGTGCTGTCGGCAATTCTTGGCCGCACGCCAAGCATTGAAGAGTACCGCAGTGCGGTTGACGGCATCGACCTGACCAAGTTCGCGCCGCCAAAGACCACACCGATCGATAGCCTGTCGGTCCACTACTAAGATTTGACCTGAAACGCAGTGCCCCGAAGTTGAAGAACTTCGGGGCACTGTTTTTTTGTGCGGATGTTTGCCGGACAACTATTGTCGACGCTAAAAATTGACCTGTAGGTTGGCATGGGCCGCATTTGACTGAAAGCCACTGGCAAACTCGCCAGCATAACTCAGTGTCAAACGTGCGGATTTGGAAAGTCTGGCGGTAATGCCAGCTTTTACCAACATTGAATCGCGCGGCATGGTCACGCCTTCCAAAATGAAAGGTGAGCCACCCTCAAAGGCAAAAAATGAGGTGGGCGAAAGATCACCGATTGCGTGGCGCCAGCCCAGCATGCCAGATACCATCACCGGCATGTCAGTCGGTAGGTTGGCAGCCCAGCGCATGCCTATGGTTGAGACGGTCAGGTTGTTGGAGCCACCGGCAACAGACAAGGCTGCGACACCGCCATCTTCACGGAAATCATCCGTATTGAGATTGATATAGGCAAGATTGGCGAAGGGCTGCAGCTTGACATCATCCAGTTCCAGCGTCCAGGAAATGTCGCCAAATGCCTGAAGAGTATCGCTGCCGTAATCGGCCGTCAGCCGGTCGGTGAAGGAGCCGAATGCGATATCGCGTTTGGTCGAGATATCGTTGCGTGAATAGATGGCCCCGCCAAGTATATCAAGAGGACCGAAGCCACCGGCAGCATAAAGGCCTGCATGATAACTGTCTGCCGTGGCCTCAGAACCTGCAGAAAGAGAGCTGTATCCGAGAATGCCGCCGAGGCGCCATTGTTCTGAAATGGCAAAATCAGCGCCGATGAGTGAGCCTGCTACACGGGTATCAAGACCGCTGGCCACACCATTTTCAGAAAAATTACCTTGAGAAAATATGCCGGTTGTCCAGAACGACAGCTCTTCCTGATATGCCCAGGGTTTGGCGATCAGCGGGTTCATCTGATCAATGATCGCGTCACGGGGAAACTTGCTTTCCCAGAGAAACGCGCTTTTGAGTGATGCGTGAACCTCGCCGTTAATCTGTGAAAAGGCGGTCTCGGCGGTTTCTATATTGAGAGGCAACACGGCCATGAACAGTGCATTTGTCGATCCCAGACTCTCAACGGCTGCTGCGGTTACACGTTCATTTTGTGTCAGGGCAACATCGGCAAAACGCACAGTATTGCGATCAAGGCTGAGATCCAATGTCGTCGGATTGTAGGTCAGCGTCGGGGAAAGAAACGCAAAGTCGCTGGCGATGGTGTCGAAATTACCGATAATGCTGCTGGCCGACAGGATCGTGTAGGCCGTGGACAGGCCATAGGTGTTGCTTGCTGCACGAATATTGAGCGTACCACCTTCGATATCAATTGTGCCGATGGCGTTCACCTGATCCGACAGACCGGTTGAGGTAATATCCACCTGGTAGGTCGATCCAATGCGGAAGGTCAGGTCACCATTCACGGAAACGGTTTGCAGGCCAGGACCGGGGGAGAGAATGCCACCGGCATTGATCACCAATCTGCCGGAGACACCGCTGCCGGACAGCAAACCGCCGTCAAAAACATCGATCGTTCCGGTGACTGTTCCTTCATTGATGAATTCACCGCCGCTGACGCTCGCCGCACCACTGATGATGCCGGTGTTTGAGAAGGAACCACCATTGTTGGTCAATGACGCAACTATACCGTCATTCGACGCGGTGCCGGAATTGGTGACCGCGCCCGTCGTTGCCCCGTTGTTATTGGTAAATGTGCCCTGATTGCCGATCTCGACGGAAGCAAGCGTTGCATTGTTGACGACCGTTCCGCCATTGACTGTCGTCGTGCCCGTAACCTCGCCACCACTATTGTTGGTGAAAGAGCCAGCGTCATTTTGAAGGGATGCAATCGTTCCAGCATTGGTCACCGTGCCGGAATTTCTGATATTACCCGCGATGCCGTCAGAGTTGTTGATGAAGGCTGCGGCGGCTGCAACGTCGGCGTCGGTTATCTCGAAATTGTTGGTGACTGTCCCGCCGGTAATGGTGGTCTGTCCGGTGATTGTGCCGCCGGCATTGTTGACGAAGTTTCCGGAAGTGTTGGTCAGCGAGGCGATTTCGCCGGCATTGGAACTGTTGCCGGCATTGGTAACGGCACCGGCCGTGCCATCCGTGGTGTTGGTGAATATGCCACCAGTCCCGACACTCACAGCATTCATCTCGGCATTGTTGGTGACAGTGCCTCCGGCTACAGTTGTCGCACCAGAGACAACACCGCCGAAGTTGTTGGTGAAACTTCCCGCATTGTTTTGCAGGGATGTGATGGTACCGGCATTGGAGACTGTGCCGGAGTTTCTGATATTGCCAGCCGTTGCGCCGTTGTTGTTGACGAAATCTGCTGCCGCGGCGACATCCGCATCTGTCATCTGGAAATTGTTGGTCACCGTTCCGCCGGAGATTATCGTCTTTCCACTGATGACGCCGAGGTTGTTGTTGGTGAAGTTGCCTGCCGTATTTGTCAACGAGCCAAGCGTGCCGGCATTCGACGCCGTACCGGCATTGGCGAGTGCACCAGCATTGCCAGTTGTGTTATTGGTAAAGGTCCCGCCGGAGGACACGGACACATCGCCCACAGTCCCGCTGTTGGAAAGTGCAGTGGTCGCTTCCACCACAGCACTGCCTAGGCTGCCATTTACCGCAACGTTGCCTGCATTCAATTGCAGTTTGCCGTTGAGCGTTCCATCGATGAACAGGTTGCCGCCATTCAGGTCGATATCGGAATTCACGACGCCACCAGCATTGATACCGAGGGTGCCGGAGTTGATCGTGCTGCCACTGGTCACCGTTAGTGTACCGGTATTGGTGATGGTGACATCGCCGCCATTTACACCAAGCTGATTGACGGTGACGTTATTGGTGACCTGCGGGGAACCAGTGTTAACAGCGGCAGCATCATTTGCGCCCGGCAGAGCAGGTGTCCAGTTCGTTCCGTCGCTGAATTCATTGTCCTTATTACCGGTCCACACCGACTGCCCAAACGACGGCACGACAAAGGCCAATGAGGCTAATGCTGTGAAAAGCCCGAGACGTCGAGCCAATACCGGAAGCAGTTGATATGTCATTTAGCGACCGATGCTAACGAGCGCCGACAACCATCGGCGGGCAGATAACGACTCGTAACCAAGCATGGTTAATGAAGACTTAACTGTCAACGTGCGGCGGCTTTGCTCGATCCCCTGATTCACGAGGGTTTCACGCCAGATAAAGCACTCAAAAACGTGCCTGATTTATCGCAGGAAGTTGCGGAACCGGCGTAATGCCAAAGTGAAGAGAATAACGGCAATAACCAGCAGGGCAAGCAATTGCGGCCACACAACATCAAGACCAGCCCCCCTGAACAGCACCGCCTGTGCGAGGATGACGAAGTGGGTGTTGGGTGCAAGCAGCATGATGTGCTGGATGATGTCAGGCATGCTTTCACGCGGTGTCATTGCACCTGAAAGCACCTGAAGCGGCAACAGTACCAGAATAAGCAGCAGACCGAATTGCGGCATCGAGCCCGCCACGGTCGCAAGGAATATCCCCATGGATGTCGTTGCAAACAGAAACAGTGCCGTTCCCAGCAGGAAGATGAACGGAGAGCCCTCAATCGGTACCCCAAGCAACCCTTTGACCACTCCGAACAGCGCAAAACCCGCGGCAACCAGCACCACCAGGCCCATCGACCAGATTTTGCTGAGCATGATTTCCGTGGGTGTTACCGGCATGACCAGTAGATGTTCGACGGTCCCGTGCTCACGCTCACGGATCAGTGCAGCGCCCGTCAGGACAATCGATAACATGGTGATGGACGTAATGATGTTGTTGATGGAGCCGAACCACGACTTGTCGAGTGACGGGTTGAAACGGGCCCGAAGCGTCAGGTCCACGGGAACATTGGTTTGGCCGCGATACCGCTCCAGAAACTCATTGACCTCGCTCGTCACGATCGATTGGATGTAGCTGCTGCCGCTGAAGGCCTGGCTCATACGTGTTGCGTCAACATTGAGCTGGATTGCCGGATGCTGGTTTGCCAGCACATGGCGCTGGAAATCCGGGGGAATGTTGAGGGCGAATGTATCAAGCCCCGCATCCATTCTGCGATCCATCTCACTGATGTCGATCTGCTTCGGCGGCACGAAATAGGGCGGCGTGAATGCCGTGCTGATGCGGCCGGAAAGAGGTGATTGATCCTCATCGACAATTGCAATTGCGGCATTGTTGAGCGTTTCGGGCAGGGCGCTTGATCCGGTATAGATTTGCAGACTGAATGCGTAGAGGATCAGCAGCACCAGCATTGGATCGCGCGCCAGTCCACGCAGTTCCTTTAAGCCGAGCTGAAAGATGTTGGATGAAAACATGGCTCAGCTCTCTTGCTTTTTAAGAAGCACGGCACCGAGTGTCGCAAGGATTGGGATGGCGATCAGCAGGGGGATAAAGGAACCGGCAAGGCCTGCAAAATCGAGCGCCTTGGAAAAGGCGCCGCGTGAGATGGTCATAAAATAGGTGGTGGGGTAAATTTCGCCGATGAAGGCGCCCGCACCCTGAAGGGATGAGACCGGATCGGTCATGCCGGAATATTGTGTGGCTGGAATAAGTGTCAGCAGTGCAGTTCCGAAGATCGCTGCGATCTGACTTGACATGAATGTCGACATAAAAATGCCGATCGAGGTCGCAATGATCACATAAAGAAGAGCTGCTGCCGCGTAGGCAATAAAGCTGCCTGTGAAGGGAACGCGGAAGACTAGCGTCGCAAAGGCAACCAGCAACAGGAAGTTCATCACGCCCAGAACCACATAGGGGATCTGTTTGCCAAACAGGAATTCCAACCGTGTGACGGGGGTCACATAGAGGTTGATGATGGATCCGAGTTCCTTTTCTCTTACCACACTGAGGGCTGCCAGCATGGCCGGGATGAGCATCAACAGAAGCGGAATGACTGCAGGCACCATGGCAACCAGGCTTTTGACATCAGGGTTGTAGCGAAAGCGTGTCTCGATGGAAAATGTGCCGCGGGTTGCCTCCGTGCCGTAAAGTTGTTTTGCCTTGCGGGTGAGCCAATCAGCGTGCATGCCCTGGACGTAGCCGCTGACAGTTTCCGCCCGTTGCGGCATTGCGCCGTCGATCCAGGCGCCGATTTCGACGTCATCGCCACGCTGCACCTTGCGCCCGAAACCCGGCGGAATTTCAATGGCCAGACTTATCTCGCCATCACGCATCCGCTTGTCCATGTCGGCATAATCGCGAATGGGCTCTTTTTCGATGAAGTAGCGTGATCCGGCAATGTCGAGGACATAATCCCGGCTGATGGTGGTATCGTCCCGGTCGAGTACGGCGAATGTCAGGTCTTCGACATCCATATTGATGCCGTAACCGATGACAAACATGAGGATGACGCTGCCCAGCACCGCAAGCGTGGCACGAATGGGATCGCGCTGAAGTTCAAGTGCTTCGCGCCGCGTG
Source organism: Agrobacterium sp. AGB01 (assembly GCF_014851585.1). GTDB lineage: Bacteria > Pseudomonadota > Alphaproteobacteria > Rhizobiales > Rhizobiaceae > Agrobacterium. The sequence continues at coordinate 315,502 of NZ_JACVAB010000004.1, read as the reverse complement.
TAGCTGAACATGCGCCTGATATCGAAGAAGCGTTTCTTGCTCATCGCCTGCGGATGGCTGGCAGCGGCAAGTTTGGTGATATCAGCAGTCTGAGAAGTTTTTACCTTATCGGTCTTGTCCGAAGGCGTGATGCCCGAGGCTTCCTCCAGATAGGCGATGAATGCATCTTCCAGCGTGGGAGAATGGCGGCTTTTGGCAATGGCGGCCGGCGTGTCGCTTATCAACACCTTGCCGGCATGCATTAATGAAATGCGGTCGCAACGCTCCGCTTCATTCATGAAATGCGTGGAGATGAAGATCGTTACATTGTCTTTGCGGGAGAGATCGGCAAGGATTTGCCAAAATGCATCACGCGCGATTGGATCGACACCCGAGGTGGGTTCGTCAAGGATAAGCACATCTGGTGAATGGATCATGGCAACGGCCAGCGACAGGCGCTGGCGTATGCCAAGCGGCAGCCCGTCCGGCAACGTATCCATCACGTCTCGCAAGGTGAACCTTTGCGCCATTTCATCGATGCGTGCCGGAATGGTTTCTTCAGGCAGTTTGAACAGGCGAGCGTGCAAATCAAGGTTTTGGCGAACGGTCAGCTCGCTGTAGAGAGAAAAAGCCTGGCTCATGTAACCGACACGGCGGCGCACCGCCATGTCACTGGCATCGACCTTGTTGCCGAAAAGCTTTGCCTCGCCTTCGCTGGCGGCCAGAAGGCCGGTCAACATTTTCATGGTTGTTGATTTGCCGCAGCCATTGGAGCCGAGAAAGCCGAAGATTTCGCCGCGTGGAATCTGGAAACTGACATTGTCCACGGCGGTAAAACTGCCAAAGCGCATGCTCAGATGGCTGGCCTCGATGGCATATTCCTGCGTGCCGCCGGTTTCTCGAGGCGGAATAACGACATCGACATGATTACGGCGTTCCGTCTCTGGCAGCATGGCAATGAAGGCGGCATCAAGATTGGCGGCCCCTGTGCGTTCAAGCAGTTCTGAAGGTGTGCCAGTGTCGAGAACCTTGCCGGCGTTCATGGCAACAAGCCAATCGAAGCCTGCGGCTTCTTCCATATAGGCTGTCGCGACGATAACGCTCATGCCCGGCCGTTCGAGACGGATCGCGTCAATCAGTTCCCAGAACTGCCGCCGTGACAGCGGATCGACACCAGTCGTGGGTTCATCGAGGATCAGCAAATCCGGATCGTGGATCAGCGCGCAACAAAGGCCGAGTTTCTGTTTCATACCACCGGAAAGCTTGGCTGCCGGCCGCTCAGCAAAAGGGCCAAGACCGGTACTATCAAGCAGTTCGCGAATACGGGTTTCACGCTCCTGTTTGTCCTGGCCGAACAGGCGGCCAAAAAAATCGACATTCTCGAAAACAGAAAGTGTTGGGTATAGGTTTTTGCCCAGTCCCTGCGGCATGTAGGCAATGCGGGGGCAGGTGGCATTGCGATGTTTCGCATCGGAAATGTCGCCATCGAGAACTTCGACCTTGCCCTTCTGAACAGCCCGTGCGCCGGAAACGAGTGACAGAAGGCTGGATTTTCCAACGCCGTCAGGGCCGATCAGTCCCACCATGCAGCCTGACGGGATATCCAGCGATACCTCGCTCAGGGCAAACGTTTTTTTGTAGGCGAGAGTGACGTTTTGAAGCCGTACCACAGCGTTCTGACCGCTTTTGGCGGAACTCGAGGCAGTGCTGTTGTTTGTGTCAGCCTCGTTCATCGCGGCGCCGTTATTTTACAAGATTCTGTTCGAGATTTTGCGGCCATGTTGCTTGCGCATCCAGCCGGACATACGCCATGCCCGGTAAGCCGGTTTTGACGTACTGGATGTATTTTTGCAGCAATTCCTGCGGTATTTGGGCGCGAACCCGGAACGTCAGTTTCTGACGTTCTTCTTCAGTCTCAACCGTTTTGGGCGTAAACTGCGCCACATCGGCAACGAAGGACACCTGGGCAGGGATGGTCAACTGGGGAGCCGCGTCCAGCACGAGACGTACGTCTGAACCAATTGAGGTCCGGCCAGCTTCTGCCGTTGGCAGGAAGAAGGTCATGTAGACGTCGCCAAGGTCCACGAGGTTCAAGACACGGCCACCGGCAGACAGAACCTCGCCGGGCTGTGCGATTCGGTATTGAATTCGCCCGTCGCGGGGTGCCGTCAAAGTGCTGTCGGCAATGTCGGTTTCGATACTGTCAATTTGTGCCTTTGCCGCATCAACAGCTGCTTCGGCATCCACCACTTGCGCCTTAGCAGCATTGATGGCTGCATCAGAGGCAGCAAGCGACGCTTCTGCCGCAGCAAGTGTTGCCCTTGCAGCCTGCTCGGCCGCTTCGCTGTCATCGACGACCTGCTGTGACACGGTATTGTTGGTCAATAGTTGTCGCGAGCGGGCATTGGTTTTAGCCGCGGAATCGAGCTGGGCTTTCCGCTGTTCTATGACGGCTAGTGCAGATTTTCGTTCTGCCTCACGCTGGGCAACGAGGCTATGGGCCGTATCGACCGATATCTCCGCGCGGCGCCGCTGTGCTTCGGCCTGTCGTTTGCTGGCTTCCAGCTGGGCGGTGTCCATTTGTGCAAGTGGCTGGCCAGCCTTGACGAATTCACCTTCGCGAACCATCAACTCCTTGAGCCTGCCAGCTGTTTTGGTGGAGATGTCAATCTCCACGGCCTCTATACGACCATTGCTGGAGACAAAACCTGCGGGCAAATTATCACCCCGCAGAACGGTCCAAGCGTAATATCCGACGCCGATGGCAATAACGGCGATCACGCCCCAAACCCAACCTCTTGCAGCTTTGAACATTACACTTAATCCGATTTATGGTTTTCGTGACTATGCATTAAGGGTTGAGGAAATGAACACCCTCTTGAGAGACATGTCAAACGGCTTGGTGCCGCCACACAATATAAATTTTCACATCTCAAACAGGGCCAAGCCTTTGGCGCATTTCCGAAAATTGCGAAAAGTCAAAAGACATTGACCGCTTAACTTCGCGATATCTGCGGTATCGACATGGCGGTGTTTGAACAGGCCGGTGGTGCTGTGGCGTTGCCGGCATTCGAAGATACGCAACCGGTCAATCAAGGTTGACCTGAAAATCTCTTTAAAAAAAGCAGAGGTTCATGCGCCGTTGATGCGGGTGTGTCGTGTGAAGGTGTTTGCGGAAATCATGAGCAAACCGGGCTATATCAAAAGTTCTTCTGACCCCATCAAACAACCTATCGTGCTAGGTCTGGTTCAGTCGACGGTGGTTCCGCCTTTGCGGGATCGTTGTGCGGCTTCGAACAATGCCGAGTGTGCTCATGGACCTGCCGAAGATAAAAGCGCTGATTGATTTTGTCGGGCGAACCAACGTTACCGAACTGAAGGTAACGGAAAGGGACGTCACCGTTCGAGTTTTCCGAACTGGCCACGAAATCTCTGCTGCAACGGTCACGACACCGACTGACGGCGTTCAAGCTATTCTGCCGGATACGCAAACGGCACCCTCTGACAGCAACAGTTCTGGCACATCGGTCCGTGCACCGATCTTTGGTGTGTTGCATCGTGCATCTGCACCGGGCCAGCCGCCATTCGTCAATATTGGCGATCTGGTGGAAGAGGGGCAGACACTTTTTATTATCGAGGCCATGAAAGTATTCAACAAGATCGCGGCGCCCTGTGCTGGCCGTATCACCTTCGTTACGGATGTTGATGGCGGAGAGGTCGAAACCAACAATTTGCTGGCGGAGATTGCATGATGGCAGAGAATTTCGCCAGCGCTGAGCCACTCTTTGATACGGTGCTGATTGCCAATCGTGGTGAGATTGCTGTGCGCATACAGCGCGCCTGCCGCGAACTCGGCCTGAAGACAGTTTCGATTTGCTCTGAGGCTGACCGGCAAGCCTCCTATGGCGAAACGGCAGATCATTTTGTTTGTATTGGTCCCGCCAATGCGCGCAAAAGCTATCTCAATCAGGATGCCATTCTTCTGGCCGCCCGGTTAACCGGTGCAGGTGCCATTCACCCCGGTTACGGTTTTCTGTCCGAGAACACGTCATTCTCGGCCTCCGTAGAGGAGGCCGGACTGACCTTTATCGGTCCAGATGCACACTCCATTGCCACCATGGGTGACAAGATTACCGCCAAGAAGGCGATGATTGCCGCGGGTGTGCCGTGTGTGCCAGGGCCGGATACGGCGCTTCCAGATGACCATGCCACGGTTGAGCAGATCGCCCATGACATTGGTTATCCTGTCATCATCAAGGCGGCGGGCGGCGGCGGCGGGCGTGGCATGCGGGTGGTTCAGGAACCATCTGCGCTGATCGAAGCAATGACCCTGACGCGTGAAGAGGCGAGACAGGCCTTCGGCAACCCCGCGCTCTACATGGAGAAGTTTCTCCAGCATCCCCGTCATATTGAGATACAGGTGCTTTGCGACACCCATGGCAATGCGGTTTGGCTTGGGCATCGCGATTGTTCAATGCAACGGCGCCATCAAAAAGTGGTCGAAGAAGCCCCGGCCCCGGGTATTGCAGCCGATATCATTGAGCCTGTTGGTTTGGCGTGCGTGGAAGCCTGCCAGCAGATTGGTTATCGCGGCGTTGGCACGTTTGAATTTCTGTATGAAGATGGAAAATTTTATTTCATCGAGATGAATACCCGTTTGCAGGTCGAACATCCCGTTACTGAAATGACCAGTGGCATCGACATCGTGCAGGCCCAGATCAAGGCGGCGCAGGGCAGATATCTCGAACTGCGCCAGGATGACGTTGTCTGTGACGGGCATTCCTTCGAATGCCGCATCAATGCCGAAGACCCCGATACATTCCTGCCATCGGCGGGGGCTGTCACGGACATTGCCTGGCCGCAAGGCGAAGGCGTCCGGCTCGATACCCATATCTATCCCGGCTACCGGGTGTCGCCCTATTACGACTCCCTGATTGCCAAGTTGATCGTGCATGCGCCGACGCGGGCTGAGGCCATCACTAAGATGCGAACCGCGCTTGCCGGGACACGCGTTGATGGCATTTCCACCAACCTGCCTTTGCTGCGTGCCCTGTTTGAAGACGTGGCTTTTGCCCAAGGCGAAACGGACATTCATTATCTAGAAAAGTGGCTGAAAGCATGGAGAACGGCATGAGCAGGCTCGATTTCACCGATCCCGCCTCTCTTGAAGCCCTGACGGAGATGTTGACAGCTGCCGGTGTCGAAGGCTTGGAAATCTCCACACCGAATGCGCAGTTGCGGCTGGTTATTTCCGTGCCGGAGACCGTGAGAACGTCTTCGTCTACCGTGACTTTTAAACCGACGAGTGCGACATCCGGCGCGACGGTGAATGCACCGATTGCCGGGCATTTCCATTTGTCACATCCGTCTCTTGCCTCTGAGGCGGGTCAATTCCCCCGCTCGGTTGTTGCGTCCGATGTGATTGGATTTATCCGTATCGGCCAAATCCTCGTTCCCGTCCTTGCCGGCCGCACTGGCTTGCTAACCCGCCAGCTCGCCGAGCAGAATGCTCTGGTTGGCTTCGGTGATGTTTTGTTCGAACTCGAGCCTCAATCATGATTGCCAGATCAAGCATCCTCGCGTCGCACCATGAAATTCAGCCTGTCGTTAAAGGTCGGGCAAATATTTCCTTCATCGGCTCACGCTCCTTCCTGCTTGAAGCGCCGGGTGAATTCGATTTACCGGCACAGCGCTTTATCTGGGCGCTTTCGCAAACTGTAAGTGCATGGGTTGATGTCGCGGAAGTCATTCCCGGCATGACCAACCTTCTTACCATTTTCAAGGAAACGCCTGCGGACCCCGATGCCGTTATCGGCCGTCTGCTGGAAGCATGGGACAATGCCGCAAGTCTCGATCTCTCGGGAAAAACGGTTGAGATACCGGTTCATTACGGCGGTGAATACGCAACGGATCTTGCCGCATTATGCGACTTTTCCGGCTTAAGTGACCGTGAGGTTGTACGCATTCATCATGAAGCGACATACAGGGTTTTTGCGCTCGGTAGCGCGCCCGGCTTTGGGTACCTGCACGGGCTTGACGGCCGTATTTACATGCCGCGCAAAACGGTGCCGTCCATCAAGATGGAAAAGGGTTGCGTAACAATTGGTGGCATGCAGACCGGTGTTGCCATGCTGACCGGTCCCAATGGTTGGAACTCAATCGGCTACGCGGACTTGAAAATGTTCGATCCAACGTCAGCGACACCAGCGCTTCTGGCGCCTGGCGACACAGTCCGTTTTGTGCCAGCGAGGGTAGAGCTATGATCGAAATCCTCGAAACTGGCCCTTTCAACACCGTTCAGGATCTCGGACGTCCGGGCTTTCGCAATATTGGTGTCACGGCTGGCGGCGCCATGGATCCGCTTGCGGTAAGAACCGGCAATGTTCTTGTCGGGAACGAGCCGGAAGCGGCGGTCATCGAAGTACAGACCTTTCCGTTCAAGTTGCGTGTTTCTACGCCAATGGTTTTTGCGGTAACCGGTACAGATGGCCTGGTTCTGCTGAACGACAAAGACGTGTTGCCATGGTGCGCTCATCTGGCCAAGGACGGTGATGTGCTGGAATTGCGCCAACCGGGCAAACGCGCCCGCGCTTATGTTGCTGTTGGCGGCGGATTGGATGTCCCGGTGCTGATGGGATCACGCAGCACGGCACTGCGCGGCAATTTCGGCGGCAATGACGGAAAGCCGCTTGCCAAGGGTGATCATCTGAAAACTGGCAGGCAGGAGAATATTTTGCCACTGCCTGCAAGTGGCTTGGCGGTGGTGGAGCCATCACAAGCTTTGGCCAATGTCTTTCCTGACATCGTTGACGGCGTTTTGCAGGTTCGCGCTATTCCGGCTGGCGAACATCATCTGTTTACCGATGATGGTGAAGCCTTCTGGGGGCAGGTCTGGCGTATCTCGTCGCGCAGTGACCGCACCGGTTACAGGCTTTCCGGTGAGCCAATCAAACCGACCGAGATCAGAGAAATGCGCTCGCACGGTGTGGTTCCAGGCGTTGTACAGGTTCCGCCCGGTGGTGAACCGATCATTCAGATGAGTGACGCCAATACAGCTGGTGGATATCCAAAAATTGCCGGCGTGATCGAGGCTGACCTCTGGCGGCTTGGACAGGCAAATCCCGGTGGCAAGATCAGGTTTGTCCGGTCCAGCCACGAAGAGGCACGCCAGGTCGAGCAGGCGGTAAAAACCTATTTAGAAGACATCAAACGGACTGCAGACATGGTCAAGCGCGCGCTTAAGGCGATGGCCTGAGCAGCAACCGGATCAAGAGGGAGGAACTGATGAAAATCGATCTCAATTCCGACATGGGTGAAGGTTTTGGGCCATACCGCTTGTGTGACGATGACGCGATGATGAAGCTGGTGTCATCCGCCAATATTGCCTGCGGTTTTCACGGGGGTGATCCTGACACAATGGCGCGAATGGTGCGTTTGGCCAAGCAGAATGGCGTTGGTATCGGTGCGCATCCGGGCTTGCCTGATCGAACGGGTTTCGGGCGGCGCGAACTGCCGTTTCAGCCCGATGAATTGCGCCAGCAGATGCTTTACCAACTGGGTGCACTGATCGCGATCGCCAAAAGCGAAGGCGTTGAGGTTGGCCATTTCAGTTTTCATGCGGCCATGGGCAACATGGTCAATCGTGATCCGGTGCTTGCCGACATGATGATGAACGCCATTTCGGCTGTTGATCCCAAGCTGGTGGTCTTTGTAACCCCGCAAAGTGAAATCGAAAAAGCCGCCAAGCGTGCCGGTTTAAAAACCCTTGCCCTATTCCTGGCCGACCGTGCCTATGACGCTAAGGGTAACCTTGTTGCCCGTGGTCTTCCAGGTGCGTTGGTCAAAGATGAACTATCCGTGCGTGCCCGTGTTCGCCGTTTTCTGACCGATGGGACAGTTGAGGCTATCGATGGCACCATCCTTGCCATGCCGGCTCGGTCCATTCTTGTACACAGCGATACGCCGGGTTCGCTGGAATTGGCCGGTATCGTGCGCAGCGAAATCATTGCATCAGGCGCGACCCTCGCACCGGCCGCAGAACTTGCGTCTTAACAGGCCGCTCATCGGCCTTCTCCTTCATCTCACAGAAAGATCATTCCGATGCCTTCTACCGCTGACAGATTGAAAAACGTCTCCATATCCGCTTCTGCTGCCATGACACAGCGTGCCAGAGAACTGGCTGCGCAAGGCATCAAGGTTGTCAGTCTCTCTTCTGGGGAACCGGATTTCCCGACACCTGCCCATGCCATTGAGGCGGCCCATGCGGCTGCTCTTGGTGGCCAGACAAAATATCCGCCTATGGATGGCACACCGGCGCTGAAGGCTGCTATCGCCAGAAAGTTCAAGCGCGACAACAACCTCACCTATGATGCAAGCCAGATTATCGTATCCGGCGGCGGCAAGCAGGTGATTTTTAATGCGATGCTTGCTACCTGTAATCCCGGTGACGAGGTGGTTATTCCAACGCCGTCATGGGTAAGCTATGCCGACATCGTCAAGTTTGCCGGCGGTGTGCCGGTTCCTGTTCCCTGCGTTGAAGAGACGGGGTTCAAACTGCGTGCAGAAGATCTTGAAGCGGCAATCACGCCGCGTACCAAATGGCTGCTGTTGAACTTCCCGAACAATCCAACCGGCGCTGCCTGCTCACGGTCGGAAATGGCAGCAATTGCAGAGGTGATGCTGCGTCATCCGGATGTCTGGATCCTAACCGACGATATTTACGAACATCTCGTTTATGACGGGTTTGAATTCGGCACGATTGCCGATGTTGAACCACGTCTCTATGACCGTGTCCTGACGATGAATGGCGTTTCCAAAGCCTATGCGATGACCGGTTGGCGTCTTGGTTATTGTGCCAGTGGTTCCAAGGAACTGATTGCGGCGATCAGCAACGTGAACGGCCAAAATAGCGGTGGTATCTCCACGGTTACGCAGGCTGCAGCCATTGCAGCATTGGATGGACCGCAGGATTTGTTGAAGGAACGCGCTACAATCTATCGCGAGCGTCGCGATCTTGTGCTGGGCAAGCTGGCGGAAATTGAGGGCCTGCGTTGCCACAAGCCGGAAGGTGCATTTTACCTGTACCCGAACATGTCCGGGCTGATCGGCAAGACCACCAAGGGTGGGCGCAAGATTGAAAGCGATGTCGATTTTGTCATGGGACTGGTTGAAGAGCACCACGTTGCCACCGTTCAGGGTGCGGCCTACGGCATGAGCCCGTATTTCCGCATTTCCTATGCCACTACCGACGAAATGTTGAACGAAGGGTGCGCCCGTATCGCGCAGTACTGCACGGATATGCGCTGATTAGATTTGATCTGCCGGCCTGAATGTCGGGCCGGCGGGCAACTACCTTACAGCTTCAACTTTTCGGTAAGCTCGACCAGAATGTCCTTCACGGCAAATGCTGGTTCCGACAAAGAATTCTGGTCGGATGTGCACAAGGACAGGGTTTCCTCGATACGAGGTGACAGGATACGACAGATCAGCGGCTCGCTAGTTTCTGAGACGATACGGTCAGCGATCGCCTTCGGCATGATGGTTGCGCCAAGGCCATTGGCAACGGCACGTGCGAGAGTTCTGACAATCTCTACCTCTGCGACAACCTTGAGGTTGATGCGGCTTCGGGTAAAAGCTGTATCGACAGCACGGCGTACAAAATTGTACGCAGGCGGCATCAGCATCGGCATACCGTCCAGTGCGGCAATCGGCACCGGTTTTGAGTCCGCCTCGATGGCAAAATCCCGATGCGCCACCAGATAAAACTCTTCACTCAGCAGCGGTTCGAAACGCACGCCCTTGATCGGGCCGACGCCATGAATCAGCGCCAGTTCAAGGCGACCGTTCATGATCATCTGGCTATAGGTCTGTCCGACGCTTTCGGTCAGATGGATGAGAATGCCTGGGTGACGTTTACGTGTTTCGGCCAGAAGATCGACCGACAATGTTGCTGCGCTGCTAAAGGGTACGAGACCGACGGAAACCCGTCCGGCAATCGAATTTCCAGCCGCCGATGCATCCACCTGTGCCTGTTCCATCTGGCGTAGGATGATCTGCGCGTGACGGTAAACAGCGTGGCCGGCATCGGTCATCGTCACACCCTGCTGGCTACGGATGAGCAACTTCTGGCCAAAATGTTCTTCAAGCGCTGCGAGCTGCTGGCTGAGGGCCGGCTGTGCGAGATGCAGAATATCTGCCGCACGCGTGATGCTGCCGCTATCAACAATGACGATGAACGATTTTAAACGTCTTATATCCATGTTTTTTCAAATGGTTTTGAGTGGCGCGCAGATTACAGGCTCGGGCAGGTTTTGCAATGCAGGCCCTTGTATGAATTTCGTAATTCGCTGTCGTGGATTTTCGCCAATCCCGTACGGAAAAGCTGTTTTCTGCCCTCCATAAAAGTTCCTTATTACTCCAAAAGTAATCGGTCTTAGGCAAGAGCCCAAAGCTTAGCTAATGTTCATGGCAACAAATAAAGGGGATCAGAATGCCATTCTCCGATTACAAGACCGCTTTGGTCACCGGTGCTTCATCCGGTATCGGCGCAGCAGTTGTAGAGCGGCTCCGACGCGAAAATGTTGAAGTTCATGCCGTTGCCCGCAGTGCGGATGCGTTGAATGAACTTGCAAAACGTACCGGCTGCATAGCGCATGCTATAGATGTTACCGATCGTGCAGCGCTTGCCACTCTCTCCGAGAAGGTTCAGTTCGATATTCTGGTCAATAATGCCGGTGTCGACAGGCCGAAAAAATTCCTGCAGGCTGATGCCGACGACATTGATCTTCTTGTCGATGTGAACCTGCGTGCGGTTCTGCATATCTGCCGTCTGATTGTTCCGGGCATGGTGGAGCGCGACCGCGGTCACGTCATCAACATTTCGTCGATTGCCGGCAATTACAACTTTGGAGGAAACTCCACTTACCACGCCGTCAAGGCTGGTGTTGCCATGCTGTCGAACCAGTTGCGGCTGGATGCATTTGGCAAGCGTGTCCGTGTGACAGAAATCTGCCCGGGCCGTGTTGCGACGGATATCTTCAATCACGTGCACGGCAATGACCCGAGCGTGCGTGAACGTTTTATCGATGGCTTTGAATTACCAAAGGCAGAAGACATCGCCGATGCGATAGCCTTTGCCATCGCAGCACCAGTTGCTGTCAATATTGGTCACATGGAGATTACCCCGACTTTGCAGGTGATGGGGGGTCTTCAAACTGCCAAGCCACAAACTGCCGCGCAGTCTGATGTCACCAAGGAGCCAAAGCCGTGAGCGGCTTTGATCTGATGTCCGTCCTGAGCAATCAGGAGTACATCGGGATGCTGCTCCACGGCATCAAGATCACATTTGCTATCTTCCTTGGCTCGTGGTCGCTGGCCATGTCACTGGCGCTGGCGCTGTTGTGCATCCGCTTTTCGCCGTTCAAATTCGGTGATCGTCTTGTTGCGGCACATGTTTCCTACCATCGTAATGTGCCGACACTGGTGCAGTTGATGTTGTGGTACTTCGGTATCTTCACCTTGCTGCCGTCGGGACTGACAAATTGGCTGACGGATCATAACGCCGAAGCAGTGTTTGCCGTGGTAGGGCTTGGGCTTTGTCAGGCCGCCTATTTCAGTGAGGATTTGCGGTCAGGTTTGCGCTCGGTCAGTCCGGGGCAGATGGAGGCGGCAAAAGCACTGGGGCACGGCTATCTGTCGGCCATGCGCTTCATCATCATGCCGCAAGGTGTGCGTAATGCATTGCCGCCGCTGATCAACCATAGTGTTTCCCTGTTCAAGAACAGCAGTCTTGCTCTGGTTATCGGCGCGTCCGAATTGACCCATGCGGTCAAGGAAATTGAAAATCTCAGCTTCCAGACCTTTGAAATCTATCTGGTTGGAACTGTTCTTTATCTCTTCTTCTCGCTGTTGATCATGGCTGCCGGAGCTTATCTGTCGATGCGTCTGGATCCTGTATGGAGGGCACGGGCATGATCGGAGATATGATCACCATCATCCAAGACTACTGGCTGCTTTTGTTGATCGGTCAGTACCCGAATGGCCCGCTTGGTGGCCTTGCCAACACGCTTATTCTGTCAGCGCTCGCTATTGCCTTTGCGTTCCCGGTCAGCATTCTGATGGCCATGGCACGCCTGTCCAAATGGCGCATGGTGCGGTGGCCGATCACAGCATTGGTTTACGTTACACGCGGCGTACCGTTGCTGATGCTGATCCTGTGGACCTACTTCCTCATCCCGTTGTGGACGGGGGCTGATGTACCAAGCTTCGCCATTATGCTGGTGACGCTCGTTGTCTATCAGGGCGCATTCCTTAGCGAAGTTGTCCGGGCTGGTATTGTTGCCCTGGGGGCAGGGCAGATGGATGCAGCAAGAGCGCTGGGTCACAGCTATCTCAGCGCCATGCGTTTTATCATCCTGCCGCAGGCGCTCTATAACATGATCCCGAGCATGATCTCGACCTTCGTTGCGACGATCAAGGATACGACGCTTGGTTATGTCATTAACGTGCCGGACCTTACCTTCGCGGCAAGCCAGGTTAACAACCAGCTTCTGACGCAGCCCTTCCAGGTCTTCCTCATTCTGGCAATCGTTTATTACGCCATCTGCTGGAGCCTGACCTATCTCGCCAATGCTGTTGAGCGCCGTATTGCCAAGCGCCGCGCGGGTGTGGTTGCCCGCCCGCAACCGGAAACGCTGGCGCAGGCCAAAATCATAACGGAGCAGCCATGACCACGACATCATCATCGAAAGAGCAGACGATCCGTATCTCGAATGTCTGCAAAAGTTATGGCGACTATCAGGTTCTGAAGAATGTCGACGCTGAGGTGGCGCGTGGCGAAGTGGTCGTCATCTGTGGTCCTTCCGGTTCCGGCAAGTCGACGCTGATCCGCACCGTTAATCGTCTTGAGGAAATCAACAGCGGTTCGATCACGCTGGATGGCCAGGACATTCATGCGGCGACAAAAACGAAGGAACTCAATCTGCTGCGCAGCCGGGTGGGTTTCGTATTCCAGAGCTTCAATTTGTTTCCGCATCTGTCGGTGCTGGAAAACGTGACGATCTCGCCCATCCGCGTCAAAGGCGTTGCACCGGATGTAGCCCGCGACAAGGCCTTGAAACTTCTGGATCGGGTTGGTCTGGCCGACAAGGCTGGCGCTTACCCGGCTCAATTGTCCGGCGGTCAACAGCAGCGTGTGGCGATTGCCCGCGCTCTGGCCATGGAGCCACCGGTCATGCTGTTTGATGAGCCGACAAGCGCGCTCGACCCTGAAATGGTTGGCGAAGTGCTGGCCGTGATGAAGGGATTGGCTGCAGAAGGCATGACCATGATGTGTGTCACGCATGAAATGGGCTTCGCCCGCGAAGTTGCCGACCGCATCTGGTTCATCGATGCCGGTGAAATTATCGAGAAGGCAACGCCTGAAGAGTTTTTCACCACACCACGCCATCCGCGCGCGCAGCGGTTCCTGTCCGATCTGCGTCACTGATACCAAGCAAAATCATAAGAGGAGAACTGCAATGAACTGGAAATACCTTACACTCACCGCCATTCTCGCTGGTACAGCCCTTGCGACGCCTGCCGCTGCGGATCAGCTGGATACGATCATGTCCAACAAGGTTCTGCGTTGCGCGACCTTTGCAGACGTTGTTCCTTTTGCTGCTCCCGATCCAAAGACCCGCGAAATGGCCGGTTTCGACGTTGATCTTTGCAATGCCATTGCCAAGGAACTCGGCGTGAAGGCTGAGGTCAAGCCTGTGTCGGTTGAAGCCCGCGTACCAGAAGTCAAACTCGGCCGCGTCGATATCACGGTTGCCAACCTTGCCTATACACAGAGCCGCGCAGAGCAGATCCAGTTCAGCGATCCCTATTACCTTGCCAAGGAAATGTTGATCGTGCCGGTTGATGATGCTGGTCAGAAGAAGGCCGATTATGAAGGTCAGCGCGTTGCCTCCACCAAGGGCTCGACCTCTGAAATGTCGATCAAGCTCAACAAGTCCGATCCTTTGACCTTTCAGGATACCGCGTCTGCCTATCTTGCCGTGCAGCAGGGTAAAGCCCGTGGCATGGTTGCCAACACCATGACAACGACGAAGTTTGTCAACGAATCCAAGACCAAGGGCAAACCAATGCGCATGATCGAGGAGCCAATGCTCTATCAACCGATCGGTATTGGCATGGCCAAGGACAATCCGGCTCTGACCGCCAAGATCAACGAAGTGTTGAAGAAGCTCGATGCAGACGGCGAGATCAACAAGATTTGGGACAAGTGGCTTGGCCCGGATACCGAATACAAGATGACCCGTACCGACAAGGTGGTTCCACTTTCCGAACTGAAGTTCGACCCTATTCCTTGATCCTGCCGGGCTAAGGCCCCTCAGCATCCATTGAAACACACACATCAACATCAATGCGAGCGGCGGGACGTTCCCGCCGCATGCCTTACCGTGGGAGGTTTTTATGATCCACATTAAAGATATCGCAGAACGGCCAAGCAAAGCAGACATCGAAGCACTTTCGAAGTTCTCGCCTGCAACCATCCATGAGGCACAGGGTCGTAAAGGTGCACTTTCCTCCCGTTTGAAGCCTGTCGACTACAAGATGAAGCTGTGTGGCCCTGCCTTCACGGTGAAATGCGCCCCGCGTGACAACATCATGCTTCAGCTGGCCATCAACTATGCCAAGCCCGGCGACATCATTGTTGTTTCGGCAGGTGAATATGAAGAAGCCGGTTCTTTCGGTGACGTGCTGGCCAATGCCTGCCTGGCAAAGGGGATCGGCGGTCTGGTGACTGACACTGGGGTGCGCGACACACTGCAGCTGAGAGACCTTGGTTTCCCGGTTTTCTCTCTCAGCGTCTGTATCAAGGGCACTGTGAAGGAAACGATTGCCGCGGTGAATGACAGCATCATCGTTGGCGGCGAAATCATCAATCCCGGCGATATTATCGTTGGCGATGCCGATGGTCTGGTTGTCGTGCGCCGTGAAGAAGCCCAGGAATCGGCGCGTCTGTCGCAGATCCGCGAAGATGCCGAAGCCGGTTACATCGAAGCCTACAAGCAGGGCAAATCGGTTGTCGAAGTTAGCAATCTCGAAGCCGTATTGAAGGCCAAGGGTCTGGTTGTCGATATCTGATCTTTCGTTGCTGCGAAACACGTCTACTGTTTCGCGTCATCGTCAGTGATCCCATGAGAAAAGAGGAACGGTCTGCAGGGTGTCCGATACCGTTCTTCGCTTACATGAAAATGACATCTCCTTTTTAAGGAACAAGGTCTGATGACGTCTCGACTATTTGATTTGTCCGGTTTGCGTGCATTGGTGACGGGCTCGTCGCAGGGGATTGGACTTGCTTTGGCGCAGGGTCTTATCGAGCACGGCGCATCTGTTGTGCTGAATGGCCGTGACAGGGCAAGACTTGGCGAAGCGGCGGCGGCGCTGATGGCTGAAACGGGCGTTGCTGTTGATACGGCGGATTTTGACGTGACGGATGGTGACGCGGTCAAGCGCGGTGTCGAAGCCATCGAGCGAGATATCGGACCGATCGATATCCTGATCAACAATGCCGGCATGCAGTTCCGCTCGCCGCTGGAGGAGTTTCCAGCCGACCGTTGGGAACAATTGCTGAAGACCAATATCTCCAGCGTGTTTTATGTCGGTCAGGCGGTGGCCCGTCACATGATTGGCCGTGGTCGCGGCAAGATCATCAACATCGCCTCGGTGCAGAGTGAACTGGCCCGCCCGGGAATTGCGCCCTATACGGCCACCAAAGGTGCTGTGAAGAACCTGACACGCGGCATGTGCACGGACTGGGCCAAATATGGCCTGCAGATCAATGCGATTGCACCTGGATACTTCAAGACACCTCTCAATCAGGCGCTGGTCGATAGCGAGGAGTTCTCGTCCTGGCTTGAGAAGCGCACACCGGCTGGCCGTTGGGGCAATGTCGATGAGCTGGTCGGTGCGGCTGTGTTCCTATCGGGCAAGGCATCGTCCTTTGTGAATGGCCACACGCTTTATGTCGATGGTGGGATTACCACCAGCCTTTGAGTTTTGGCTCCGTGAGCCAAAGAACCCTTTTGACATCCCATAATGGCGATGATGGCAGATGCATGCCCATCGGCCATGACCACTGACCATGCCCGCACGAGCGGTGTTTATCTTTTGGAGGAAACCATGAGCAAACCGGACATTCTGATGACGGGTCCATACCCGGAATGGGATCAGGTGGAACTCGATGCACATTATACGGTGCACAAGCTGTTTGAAGCCGCCGACCGCGATGCATTCCTGAGCCAGCATGGCGCCAAGATCCGTGCGATTGCCACCCGTGGTGAACTGGGGGCGTCTGCCGAGCTGATCGGCAAGCTGCCAAAGCTGGAAGTGATCTCCGTCTATGGTGTCGGTTTTGATACGGTTGATCTGGCAGCCTGCCGTGCCCGCGGCATTCGTGTCACCAATACACCTGATGTGTTGACCAATGATGTGGCCGACCTTGGTGTGGCAATGATGCTGGTGCAGTCACGCGGTATCATCGGCGCAGAGACCTGGGTCAAGGATGGTAGCTGGGCGGAAAAGGGTCTTTATCCGCTGAAGCGCCGCGTCTGGGGCCGCAAAGCTGGTGTGCTGGGACTTGGCCGTATTGGATTTGAAGTCGCAAAGCGCCTACGTGGCTTTGATATGGATATCGCCTATAGCGATGTCGAGGCAAAATCCTTCGCGGACGGCCTGACCTACATCGCCGATCCGGTGGAACTTGCCCGGCATGCCGACTTCCTCTTCGTCACACTGGCCGCTTCTGCTGTCACCCGCCACATCGTATCAAAGGATGTGATTGCCGCACTTGGACCTGATGGCATGCTGATCAACATCTCGCGGGCCTCGAACATCGATGAGGAGGCACTGTTGGAAGCGTTGGAGAACAAGACGCTCGGTTCGGCAGCACTTGATGTGTTTGAGGGTGAACCAAAGCTCAATCCACGTTTCCTGCAACTCGACAATGTGCTGGTTCAGCCGCACCATGCGTCTGGAACCATTGAGACCCGCAAGGCCATGGGCAAGCTGGTGCGGGATAATCTCGCCGCGCATTTTGCCGGGTCTGCCCTGTTAACGCCTGTTGTGTGAGAGAAACCATGAAAGCTGTCGTTATCCATGCTGCCAAGGATCTGCGTATCGAGGAGAGAGACGTCGAACCTGTTGGTCCAGGTCAGGTAGAGGTTGCCATTGAAGCGGGCGGCATTTGCGGCTCTGACCTGCATTACTATAATCACGGTGGTTTTGGCACCGTGCGCATCCGCGAACCGATGATCCTCGGCCATGAGGTGGCCGGTACGATCAAGGCGCTGGGTGAGGGTGTCTCGGGGCTTTCCGTGGGTGATCGTGTTGCGGTCTCGCCAAGCCGTCCTTGCAATGATTGCGAATATTGCCTGAAGGGGCAACAGAACCACTGCCTCAACATGCGGTTTTATGGCAGTGCCATGCCGATGCCGCATATCCAGGGCGCGTTCCGCCAGAGGCTGGTGGCGCAGGCCTGGCAGTGCCACAGGGTAGAAGAGGGTGTATCGATCCACGAGGCGGCGATGGCTGAACCCTTTGCCGTCACACTGCATGCGGTGACACGGGCTGGAGCCTTGACCGACAAGCGGGTTCTGGTGACCGGCTGTGGACCCATTGGAGCGCTGGCGATCATTGCAGCACGGGCGCATGGGGCGCGCGAGATTGTGGCAACCGATGTGATGGATGCGGTGCTGAAGAAGGCACTGGATGTTGGTGCTGACCGGGTGATCAATGTTGCCGACAATGCCGATCAGCTCTCTGCCTATTCCGCCAACAAGGGATATTTTGATGTTCAGTTCGAGGCGTCGGGCAACCAGAGCGCTGTGCGCTCGGGGCTTGAGGTTCTTCGTCCGCGCTCGACCGTTGTGCAGCTTGGGCTGGGTGGCGATGTCTCCATTCCGCAAAACATGGTGGTTGCCAAGGAAATCGAAATGAAGGGCACGTTCCGGTTCCATGAGGAGTTCGGGCTTGCGGTCGACTTCATCAACAAGGGCCGTGTTGATCTCAAACCACTTCTGACCGGGACCTTCCCGCTCAACGAAGCCGTTACCGCATTCGAAACAGCCGCAGACAGAACAAAGTCAATGAAAGTGCAATTGGCATTTTGATCCGCCAACGAAAAAAACCAAGGTCAGGCAGATGGCATGACCTTGCGCAACAAGAGCTTCCCCATGTCTGTGATGGTCATGGTTGTATCGTTGTACCTGCCCCGTTGGCGTCTCGTGACAAACGTTGGGTCGAAATTGCCGGGATCATATTGGCGCACCAGCGACCCGGATCGGCCAAGGGTGTGATGTTCATCACTAGCGAAGATAAAACGGGTGTCGCCAATGCGGTCGTATGGTCCAAGTGTTTGAGAAACGGTGCAGTATCGTCCTCGGTGCTAGCATGTTGGGCATCAAAGGTTATATTCAGCGGGAGGGGGAGGCGGTTCAGGTTGTTGGATGAGTTCCATCATGGCATGCCGCCGCCGGATCCAAGAGGCCGACCAAAATCGGGCGCAATCCTTACGCCTCACAGCCATCGGGGTGAAATCCGGGTCAAGACGCGCGACTTCCGATAGAACCTGGCGTTGCTTGCCCTGCAATGGCGACTCTGTTAGCCCCAAGGTTGCCGTATACGGATTGGAACAGCATGACTTCACAACTCGACTTCTTTGCATCGTCCGGCAAAACTGCAAGCGTGAGCATTGGCAGGTCCCCGGCGCGTGCACGGGGACGACAGGAAGAGCCAGTCGATAGCGAGGCCATGGCCCGATATCTCGAATCCACCGGCAACTATCGCATCTTGCGCAAGCTTCAGGCGCCGCCGATCGTTAAACATCCGCGCCCGGAATTCGCGCGTCGTGGCATTGTTCTCGATACCGAGACAACCGGTCTGAATTTCCGTTCCGACGAGATTATCGAGATCGGGTTGGTGGCTTTCACCTTTAACGATGACGGCCAGATCGGCGATGTCACGGATATTTATGGTGGTCTTCAACAGCCGAGCGTTTCGATACCTCCAGAGATTACACGGCTGACAAGAATCACCGACGAAATGGTTGCCGGCCAAGTGATTGACCGGGATCGTATGAATTCTCTGATTGAGCCGGCTGATCTGATCATCGCGCATAATGCCGGTTTTGATCGGCCGTTCTGTGAAGCTTTTTCACCGGTTTTTGTTCATAAGGCCTGGGGCTGTTCGGTCGCTGAAGTCGACTGGTCGGCACGGGGTTTTGAAGGTAGTAAACTGGGGTATCTGATTGGGCAATCGGGTTACTTCCACGATGGGCACCGTGCCGTCGATGACTGTTTTGCCCTGCTTGAAGTGCTTGCCCTGCAGCGCGCACCCGCCGTGACCACACCGTTTTCGGAACTGCATGCCGCCAGCCAGTTGTCGCGTGTTCGTATCTATGCCGAAAACTCGCCCTTCGACATGAAGGACCATCTCAAGGCACGCGGTTACCGGTGGTCGGATGGCTCTGACGGTCGACCGAAATCCTGGTGGGTGGAATTGCCGGAAGAGAAATTCGACGACGAGATGCATTTCCTGCGGAACGAGATTTATCGCTGGGAGGCCGATCCTCCCATTCGGCGTCTGACCGCTTTTGATCGTTTCCGTCCAGGCTGAGACAGGTCAAAGACCTGTCTTTATAACCACCTTGCCGTGGCTGGTGCGCGGTTGTCGCAGATAATCCCAGGCCTGTTTGTACTCTTCCATCGGGTAGACCCGGTCGATGGACGGTTTGATGTGCCCACCTTTCAGATGCCGGTAGACAAAAGCCTTGCCGCGCGCGCACATGTCAGGATTTTCAACATAGTTGAACAGTGAATAAGGCTGGAAGGTCGCGTTTTTCTGGAAAAAGTCCTTCATCGGCAGGACTGGCGGCTTGGTGTCGAGCGTGCCGTAAAAATAGATGCGCGCGTCTCGGGCCAATGCCGGACTATATTGCGCAATCATGGTTTCGCCCACCGGATCGAAGGCGGCATCGATGCCCTTGCCACCGGTCATTTCCAAGAGTTGTTCAGCAACGGATGGGCCTTTGCCATCGGTAACGACAACATGGTCAGCACCCTTCGTTTGCAGGTAGTCGCGATTGGCCGCAAAGCGGGTCGTGCCGATCATGGTCGCACCTAGAATGCGTCCAATTTCCAACGAGGCAGTTCCGGCTGTACTGGTTGCTGCCGTCGCCAGCACGTGATTGCCAGCTCCCACCTTTGAGATTTCGGCCAGCGGAAAATAGGCCGTCATATATTGCATCCAGATGGAGGCGCTTTCCACAGCCGAAAGTCCATCTGGTGCAGGTGTTACGTAGCTGGCATCAATGATCAACGTCTCGGTGCTGGCGCCGCGCTGGTAATAGAAGTAGGGCAGGGTGCAATAACGATCGCCGATTGAGATCCCTTCGACACCATCTCCCACCGCTTCCACAATGCCCGCAGCTTCCATGCCGATCCTGGCGGGAAAGTCATGGAAGCTGAAGGAGTAATTGTCCAACATCAGATCCATGTCGCCCCAGTTCAGGGCAAAAGCCTCGATCCTTAGCCTGATCTCTCCAGGTCCCGGCTGTTCGACGGGGACATCCACGAGTGAAAGCCCCTGATAACCGGAATAGCTGTTGATGACCCAGGCACGTGCCATGGCTTTTGTCCTTCCTGTAAAACGATGTCGGGATCAGGCTTTCGTTGTGTGCAGATCACGTGGCAGCGAGGAGAAAATCTCCGGGCCATCGGCGCGCAGGATGACGATGTCTTCCAGACGAATACCGAAACGGCCGGGCAGGTAGATGCCGGGTTCGATGGAAAAAACCATACCTTCTTCGAGCACCGTTTCCGAGGTGGCAGTGATATAGGGTGGCTCATGGCCATCAATACCCATGCCGTGACCGGTACGGTGCACGAAATAAGGGCCATATCCGGCTTCGGTAATAACCGAACGTGCCGCGGCATCTACCTCTTTTGCTTTCACGCCAGGGCGGGCGGCTTTGATAGCGGCCTGAACTGCCTTTTCGACAATGGCATGAACTTCTGCATAACCTTCCGGCGCCTCACCAACCACAGCCATGCGGGTAATATCGCTTGGGAAACCATCCTTACGACCGCCAATATCGATCACAACAGCGTCACCCTTCTGGATGATCCGATCACCTGTATGGTGATGTGGAAATGCACCATTGCCGCCAGCACCGACAATCCAGAATTTTGGATCAGCGCCTTCCGAGGAAAAATGTGCACGGATTTCTGCGGCAACTTCGTTTTCGCTGAGGCCTGCACGCAGCGTGGCGAAGGCCTTTTGCATGGCGCGGTCGGCGATGCCGGCATTCATTTTCAGTTTTTTGTATTCGCTGGCATCCTTGCGCATGCGCAGGAAGCCGAGGGTCGCCGGTGTGAACTCGCTTTTCGTGTCGTCCGGCAAGGCGTGCAGCAGCAAAAGAGCAAAGTCGGCGCGCATGGTTTCATCCAGTGCGACCACACCAGGCGCCGTCGCGCCGATGGCTTCAAGCGCTTCCTTCAGCGCCTTGTCCGGTCCCTGATCGTCACTCCAGTTATAAAACGCAATGTCGGTGTGTTCACGCGAACCGTCGGCATTCAGCGCAGGCATCAAAAATGCTTCCTTGGTTGGCGAAACCAGCAGCAGGCAGGGTCGCTCATCCGGCATGGGGTAAAATCCAAGCACCCATTCCATGTGTGAACCGGGACCAACCGCAAGAAGTCCTGTGCCGGTTGCCATCATTTGCGCGCGTAGAGCGGCCAGCCGGTTTTGTGTTTGATTGCCCATAGGTGTCTCCTCTTAATTCGCCGCAAGAATGATGCGGCTGCCAAAGACGGGGTCGTCACCGCCAAAGGCATCAAATTTTGCCATTTCTGTTTCCGATGGTGGTTCGCAGGACCATTTACGTCCCGGTCCCCAACCGCATTGCTGTTTGAGAAGGGCGGCATATTCCGCCCGTTTCAACGCTGCAATCGACGGATCGATTACCGGTACACCGAGCTCTTTTTCAAGCTCCTTGTAAAAACCGATTTCCATGGTGCAGCCAAGGATGAGTGCCTCTGCATAACCTTCTTCAACGGCCTTGCGACCCGCCTGTTTCAAGCGACGTGCCGTCTCGTCATGGTCTTTCTGGAAATCATCGACACCAAGCCCAACATCGTAAAACCCTGCAAGGCGTTCGCCATGGCCGTATTCCACGACATTGGCGTGCATCTGGTTTACCCATTTGCGACGGCCAACAATAATGCCGAAGCGATTGACGAGGCTGGCAGCGATCTCGCAGGAAGCAACACATGGTGCTGTGATGATCATGTCGCCCGATATTTCGCGGGCGTCATGCAGGGCCGTGTCATAAAAACAACCGATGGCGAGGGCGTCGAAACCTTCCCGTGCGGCGGCGCGTACCGCCCTCATGATGCCTCTGGTAACCAGAGCCTCGTAGGTGCGAAACTCGATATGCGAAAAACCATACTGGTCTTTCGGCAAGGCGGTTACATGCACCTCAGTGCCCGGCAGTTTGTGGTCACGTGCCATCTCAGCAAAGATGGCATCGACCTCAGGATTGGCGGAGACCGGATTGAGATACATGATCTTGAGAGGTTTGTTGGTCATGGCGCGACCTCAGACCTTGTAACCATGAACATCGGCAGCCCGCTCAGGCGTGATGAAGCCATTGCGAATATCCTGCGCGACCAGTGCCGGATCGCGTTCTTTCGGGTTGCCCAAGCCGCCGCCAGTACCCGTAATGATGCGGATAACGTCGTCCTTGTCGACACGGATGCCGGATGCATAGGCGTGACGTTCCTGTGCTCCGTCCTTGCGCATGACGAGGGCATAGTTTGCCGTTCCTTCATTGCCGCCATCCAGCGACCACGGCATGATACGTGAGCGGGTATAACCGAGTGTGAGAAAGGAGTTATCGCGGCGAATACGGTAATCGATGCGAATGCCGTGGCCGCCTGACCATTTGCCTTCGCCGCCCGGTTCGGTGTTTAACTCCATGCGGTCGATGATCAGGCCATTGCGGGCCTCGGAGATTTCTGCGGGGCAGTTATAGGTTTCGCCATGCACGCCGGAGAAGATGGCGCTGTTACCATCACGGCCTTCATTGGCACCCCAGCCGCCAATCTGCGGTTCGATGATGGTGTATTGGCGTCCGGTATCCGGGTGAATACCCCCGATAAAGGTTCCGGCGATGGACGAGAAGTGACCGGATGGCAGCTTGCCCGGCATATGTGGAGCAAGGCAGCGCCAGACCAGATCGTAAACGCGAATGCCGACTTCGTAATAGAAGCCAACGGCGGCGGGTTCCTTCGCATGGAATACGGTGCCTTCTTTTGTCAGCACTTTCAGCGGACGGAAGGAACCTTCATTGGCCGGGGAGGCAGGGTCGGTAAGCGCCTTGAAAATGACCTGCATGCTGACCAGCGTGTCATCGCGTCCGGCGTTGAACGGACCATTGTCCTGATCCGGGTTGTCACGCAAATCTACAATGAATTCATCGGCCGAGACGGTGATGGAAACATTGAAGAAACGTCCGTCATCCTGCTCCTCCGAAAGGGAGTAGGTGCCGTGCGGCAGTTTGGCCAGTTCGGCACGCGATACCTGTTCCCCGAAATTCATGAACTGCACCATGGCCGCTTCAAAGGTCGAAACGCCGTATTTGACCGCCAGTTCTTCAAGCCGTTTGGCGCCGATGCGAACCGAGGCGATTGCCGCCCACAAGTCACCCTCCAGAAAGTCCGGCATGCGTGAGTTGGTGGTGATGATCTCGAAAACCGGACGGATGGGCTGGCCACGGGAAATCATCTTGATGGCAGGCAGGCGCAAACCTTCCTGGAAAATTTCCGTTGCCTCCGATGACAAGGAACCCGGCGCCATGCCGCCAATGTCGGAATTGTGGGCAATGTTCGCTGTCCAGGCAATGATCCGCCCTTCGGAGAACACCGGCATGACAACGATCAGGTCGTTGAGGTGGGTCACGCCGCCGTAGTAGGGGTCGTTGGTGATGAAGACGTCACCGGGTTCGATATCGCCGGGCTCGGAGAACTTCTGAACAACGAATTTTACCGACTTGTCGAGAACACCGATGAAGCCCGGAATACCTGCTCCGGAAGAAGCCAGATGGCCCTTGGCATCGGTAATGCCGGTGCCCATGTCCAAAACTTCGTAGATGATGGAACTCATCGCCGTTTTGCGCATGGCGGCAAACATTTCGTCAGCCGTGGCCTGTAGTGAGTTCTGAATGATTTCAAGCGTGATGGGGTCGTGGATTTGTTCTGCCATGTCCCGCTCCTTCAGGCGCCAAGATGGATGTGAATGTTGCCGAAACCATCGACCTCGACGCGATTGTCGGGATGGATGACGATGGTGGTGCCGGGATCTTCAATCACGGCCGGGCCTTTCAACTGCATGCCGGGCTGCAATTTTGTGCCGTCGTAGATCGTAGCGTCGTGAACACCTTCCAGAGCGTAATCGACTTTGCGGGTGCTTTTGGTCGCTGGTGATGCGTCGCTGTCGCCAAGCGGCTTTTCCTGCATCTTCAGTTTGCCAACCTCGGCAAAGGCCACGAGGTGAATGCCGACCAGCTCCACCGGTGCCTTGAGACGATAGGTGTATTCACGCTCATAGGTTTCGTGGAAGTCGGTTTCGATCTCTTGCAAGCGTGCCTGCGTGATCGTGCCTCCATCGATCAGAACTTCCGTCGTATGTTCCTGGTTCTGATAGCGGAACTTGCCATAGCGCAGGAACTTGACCTTTGTGGCGTCGATGCCTTCGGCGGCAAACTGCTCCTTTGCCAGCGTTTCGCTTTCGCCGAACAGGTTTTCGATCATTGCCGCGGCGCCATCTTTCAGGTCGGCCAGCTTGGTCACGAAATAATCGCGGCGCAGATCGGACATCATCATGCCCCATGCGGAGAAAACCGATGCACCTGCCGGAATCACAACCTTTTTGACGCCCAGTTCCATGCCCAGTGCCACGGCATGCATGGCACCGCCGCCGCCAAACGCCACCAGGGTGAAGTCACGAGGGTCGAAGCCACGGTTCAGGGATACGAGCTTCAGCGCGTTGACCATGTTGTTGTTGGCAATACGGATAATGCCACGTGCTACCTCGTCGGCAGTCACGCCAAGCTTACCGCCAACGGCATTCAGCGCCTTTTCAGTCGCGGCCATATCAGCCTCGACCGAACCGCCGCAGAAATAGTCACGGTTTATACGTCCCAGCCAAAGATTGGCGTCCGTCGTTGTTGCTTCCGTGCCGCCACGGCCATAGGCCGCAGGTCCAGGCATCGCGCCTGCCGATTTCGGACCGACATGCAGCTTGCCGAAATCATCTACCCAAGAAATCGAGCCGCCACCGTTGCCGATCTCAACAAGGTCGACGACCGGTACCATGATCGGATATCCGGCGGATGTGCGGTCGCGTTCGATCCAGTAATCGGTCATGATGCGGACCTGACCGCCTTCGATCAACGAGCATTTTGCCGTTGTGCCGCCGATATCAAGTGCCAGCACATTCGGTTCACCAATCAGCTTGCCTAATTCGGCTGCACCCCAGAAACCGGAGGCTGGGCCAGATTCGACCATAGTGATCGGGATTTTCGAAACCGAATCCAGCGAATCTACGCCGCAGTTGGACTGCATGATAAACAGGTTGCCATCAAACCCCTTGGTTTTAAGGCCATCGTTCAACCGTTTGAGATAACGTTCGGCGGCTGGCTGCACATAGGCCGACATAACAGTGGTGTTGCTGCGCTCATATTCGCGCCATTCACGGGTGATCTGGTGTGAGGAGACGACCGCCACTTCTGGCCACAGCTTTGCGATCTCGGCGATAACAGCCTGTTCATGCGATGGGTTGGCATAGGAATGCAGGAAGCAGACGGCGATGGCTTCAACGCCATCATCCCGGAAAATCTTCAAAATCTCCGGCAGTGAGGAAAGATCAAGCGGCGTTACTTCCTCGCCTTTGTAGGTAAAACGTCCCGGCAGTTCACGGCGCAGATAACGCGGCACAAAAACTTCGGGCTTTTCATAATGCAGGTTGAAAAAGTCCGGGCGGTTACCGCGGGCGATTTCCAGCGTGTCACGGAAACCTTCTGTGGTGATCAGGCCAACTTTGACGCCCTTGCGCTCTGTCAGCGCATTGATGACAACGGTGGTGCCGTGGGCAAAGAAATCCACGCTGGCAGGATCAATGCCGCCCTTGTCCAGAACATTGAGAACACCCTGTTCAAAGTTGGGAGGCGTGGTGTCTGACTTTGCGGTGGTGATGGTTGCTTCACCGGTTGCGTGGTCCGTTTCGAAGCAAACGAGATCGGTGAACGTGCCACCGACATCGGTTGCGACGCGAATGGTTTTTCCGCTCATATCAGTGTGCTCCAGCCTTGTTGTGGGTGTGAAGAAGCATGCAAATGGTGCCCGGCAATTTCAGCGCTTCGGCTGCAGCTACGCGTTCTGGCGTGTAAAAACCTGTTTCATGCAGGCAGTTGAGCGTGCCGATAACATTCCCGTCGACGATGATCGGGACGTTGATGACGCTGCCCAGGCCGAGCGATTTGATGATCTCGTGGTCATCGAAAACGGTGGCAATGTCTTCGATCGTGTTGGCGACAAAGGTCTGCTTCTGCTTGAGGGTGATTTCGGACCAGCGGGTTTCATTGTAAGGTTTGGTACCAGACACAGGATAAACATCTGGCAGGCCGGAATAAACGCGCTCGGAGTTTTTACCCACGGTGTCTGCGGTCATGATGGTGAAGAGCTTTGCGCCCACAAGCTTTTTTGTCAGGGCTTCCAGCGCCACCATGGCCTTGTGTGGCTGATCACCAGCTTCAGCGAGTGCGGCATTGAAATCGCTATAGTCAGTCATTTGCATTTTCCTGCTCCATTAGACGATCGCGCAGGGCCGCTTCATCGCGGCTGACGACCGGAACTGCGCCGATAAGCCGGCGTGTGTAGGCATGTTGGGGATTGGTGAAGATGGCGTCCGTGCAGCCGATTTCGACGATGCGGCCTTTTTCAAAAACAGCGACACGGTCTGCAATATTGCGCACCACGGACAGATCGTGGGTAATGAAGATGTAGGTCAAGCCACGCTTGTCCTTCAGCTCTTTCAAGAGTTTCAGCACGCGCGCCTGCACCAGCACGTCGAGTGCGGATGTGGGTTCGTCCAGAACGACCAGTTCGGATTGGCAGGCCAGCGCACGCGCAATGGCCACACGTTGGCGCTGGCCACCGGACAGTGCCGATGGAGACCGTTTGCGGAAATCTTCCGGCAGTCCGACTTCCTCCAGCAACTCACCGGTGCGTTTGTCGCGTCCGGACTTGTCGCCGATATTGTGAACGTCGAGAGCCAGTCGCAACGAGGCACCGATGCTGCGGCGCGGATTGAGAGATGAGAGCGGGTTCTGCTGAACCAGTTGAATGTTCTGGCGATGTGTCTGCGTCCGTTTTGCCGGAAGCGTCTGGCCTTTGAAGGCAAGATCGCCTGACGTGGCCGCATAAATGCCTAAAATGATGTTGGCGATGGTGCTCTTTCCAGAGCCGGATTCACCAACCACAGCCAGGCATTCCCCGGCATTAAAGTCGAATGAAATATTCTCCAGCGCCCTGACGTCTCGGCCAGCGACATTGAAGGTTTTGGAGATGTTGCGAACGGATAGAAGCGCGCTCATGCCAGAAGCTCCTTCTCGCTAAAGCCTTCATGCGCGATGAGCGGCGCACTGAAATGCGCGGGATCGTCATCGATGTCGGGAATACCGCCGCCGGTGATGCGTGGAACGGCAGACAGGAGAGCGCGCGTGTAAGGATGGCGCGGATTATCAAACAGGGTTTCGGTCTTGCCCTGCTCGACGATGTTACCCTTGTAGATGACGTAAACCCGGTCTGCAAATTCCCGCACAACACCAAGATTGTGGGAAATGAACAAGACCGACGTATGGTGTTTTTCCACCAGTTCTCCCATCAGTTTCAGCGTCTGGGCCTGTACGGTCACATCAAGTGCCGTTCCTGGCTCATCGGCCAGAAGCAGGGCAGGATTGTTGGCAAGCGCCATGGCAATCATCACACGCTGGTTCATGCCGCCGGACAGCTGAAAGGCGTAGGAATCCAAGACCCGTTCGGGTTCGTTGATAGCCACATCTGCCAGCGCCTGAAGCGCAAGTGCACGAGCCTCGGCACGTTTGAGATCAGGCCGTGCGCGTTTGAGAACCTCGTGAAACTGCACCTCGATGGTGTAGACCGGGTTTAGCGAGGAGGTCGGATCCTGAAAGATCATCGACATATCCGTGCCGCGTAACGCCTTACGCTGGCGTGCAGTCATGGCGTTGAGGTTGCGACTTTCAAATTCCAGTCCGCCGGTGATCTTGGCATTTTTTTGCTCTTGCAGAAGTCCCAGCACGATGCGGGCGGTCACGGATTTTCCGGAGCCTGATTCACCGACCAGCGCAACCTTTTCGCCCTTTGCAATATGCAGCGATATGCCGTGCAACACGGCGTTGGTGCCGGAAAAGCCTTTGAAACCAAGCTTGAGGTTTTCGATTTTCAGGGTTGGGGTTTTCATTGATCCACTCCCAGAATTTCGCGAAGCGCATCGCCGATCAGGTTGAAACCGAACACCGCAATCAGAATGGCAAGACCGGGGAAGACGGTGAGCCACCAACTGTCGGGCAGATATTTTGCACCTTCAGCCACCATTGAGCCCAGGTCAGGTGTTGGCGGCTGTACACCAAGGCCGAGGAAGGAGAGGGAGGAGGCGATGAGGATCACGAAGCCGAAATCGAGCGTCATCTTGGTGAGGATCGAGGGTACGCAGTTCGGCAGGATTTCCCGGAACATGATGTGCAGGCGCGACGCGCCGATCACTTCGGCGGCAAGCACATACCCTTCTTCTTTTTCACCACGGGCTAGATTGTAGACAAGACGCGTGTACCAAGGCCACCACATGGCGGTGACCGCAATCATGCCGTTGGTCAGGGTCGGTTCCAGAAGACCCATCATCGACATGGCAAGAACCAGTGGTGGAATGGACAGGAACACGTCGGTGATGCGCATCAGCACATATTCCGTCCAGCCGCCGAGGTAACCGGCAGCAAGGCCTATGGCGACGCCGACCGGAACTGCAATCGCCAGCACCACGATGCCGAGGATCAGCGATACCCGGTACGCATAGATGATGCGAGTGAAGAGATCGCGGCCGACAAGATCAGTGCCGAAAATATAAGGCCATTCAGGTGCCTTGTTGAAATTCAGGAAATCGACGACAGCACCCTGATGTTCGGGGAAGGGCACGATGAAGTCGGCAAAAACCGCCGAGAATACCACCAAAGCCACAAGGATCAGACCGATCAGGGAAAGCGGATTGCGCACAAGTACAAAGAGGGTTTTGCTCATGCTTTCCCCCGTGCAAGGCGAATTTTCGGATTGATGACGGAGACCAGCAAGTCAACGACGAGATTGACGATGAGGAACATGGCGGAAATGATGAGAACCGTGCCGATAATGGCGTTAAGGTCCTTTCGCAAAACCACTGCGACGCCGTAACGTGACAGGCCGGGCCAGGCGTAAACGGCTTCGATGAGGAACGCATTGCCGAGCATGGCCGCAAAATCGAGACCGATGATCGTCAAAGACGGGATCATCGATGGCCGGAAGGCATATTTGCGTGAAATCCGCTTTTCCGGAAAACCGTAGGCCTGCGCCATTTCGATATACGGCTTATCGTAGGTTTCCACCATGTTGGAACGGACCAGACGGGCGGCTTGTCCGATTCCGGAAAGGGCAAGCGCGAAGGCTGGAAGAATGAGGTGCGAAAGGGCGTCAACAAAGGCGTCCGGGCGACCTGCCAGCAACGTGTCGAGCAACAAGAAGCCAGTCACAGGTGCGATGGTGAAACTGTCTGCAATCCGTCCTGCGATTGGGAAAATCGGCAGGTAATAGGCAAACAGCAACATCAGGATGACGGCCCAAACGAAGCCGGGAGCAGACACACCGAGCAGCGTTATCAGGCGTATAAGGTGATCGACGACGGTGCCACGATACCGTGCGGACAGAACGCCAAGTGGCACACCGAACAGCACCATCATGATACCTGACACGATGACAAGTTCGAGCGTGGCCGGCAGGAATTGTGCGATGTCGGCTGTTACGGGACGGTTCGTATAAAGTGAAATGCCGAGATCACCGCGCAGAAGATTACCGACGAAGTAGCCATATTGCTCGATGAAGGGTGCATCGAGGTGCAGCCTTACTCTCAGAGCCTCAACGGCTTCGGCCGTGGCATTAGGGCCGAGCGCAATGCGCGCCGGGTCGCCGGGAATGATCCGGGCTATGGCAAAGATCAGCAGGGACACGCCAAAAAGGACGATAAGCGACGTACCCAGCTTCTTCGCGAGAAGATGCAGGACAGGAAACATCTGTTTTTCTTTCAGAAAGTTAAAGGAGTGCCGAACGGGGGACCGCCCGGCACATCATCTTTACTCGTTCATTTCCATCAGACGGAATGTGAAGCCAAACGCTGCAAGAGGAAACGCCTTGGCAGGATCGGTAAGCGCAGGAACTGACACCTTGGGCGAGGCAGCAAAAACCGAAATCTGATCCTGACCATAAATGGACGGGGCGATGGATTTCAGCTTGAGACCAAGCTCCTGATAAATCTTCGCACGTTCTGCTTCGTCGGTTGTTTCACGGCCCTTGTCGAGCAATGCGTCAACTTCCGGGTCCTTCAAATGCTCTGGCGACATCCATGTGCCGGCAGCAGTTGAGTGATACATGCTGTAAAGCAGCGTATCAGGGTCTCCGGTCATGGTGTTGACGAAGACCTGGCTGATTTCAGGTGTGTTTTCTGCCTTCGTCACCTGTTCGGAAAACAGCGCCCATGGCATTTTTTTGACGTTTGCCTTGATGCCAAGTTGGCTGAAGTTGGCCTGCATCAGCAATGCAAAACGCTCTTCCAACGGCACCTCACCAATCCAGGAGATATCCATCTTGATGTCTTCTGGCTTGTATTTGCACTTGGCCAGATGTTCTTTGGCCTTGTCCAGATCCTGCGCCAGTGTCTGGTCTGCAGGCAAGGCACCCATCATGCCGACCGGAATAGGACCGGTGGCAGCACTGCCCTGCGAGATCGTGTCATTGACGGCCACGATTTTGACGGCGGCGTTGTAATCAAAGGCGTAGGATACCGCGAGGCGGCATTCCACGTCGTCGAATGGGGCCTTGGTGGTGTTCATCTTGACGTAGAAGCCGGATGTACCGCGCTCGGTTAGTAGCTGAGCACCGCTGGCCGCCAGAGATTTCAGGACTTCCGGTGGCAACCACTGCGAGGAAATTTCATGCTGGCCCTGCGAAATCAGGGTTCTGACGGTTGCCGCCTCCAGACCGTAGCGCAGACGTACCGTGTCTGGGGCTTTGGGCGGCACGCCAAGGAAGTAACCGGCATTTTTAGCCATGACGGTTTCTTCCTGCGGATTGTGTGAAACGACTTTGTAAGCGCCGCTGCCGGCTGCATGACCGGAGAGGTAAGCCTGTCCCCAGTCCTTCATGTCGCCTTCGCCGTCACCTAGATTTTCGAGAACAAGTTTCTTGTCGACGATTGGCAGGCGGGTCAGTGCCGAGATGAAGGGGGCGTCCTGTTCGGAGAGCGTAAATTTCACGGTGGTTGGGTCAATCGCCTCAACCTTTTCAACCTTGGTGAACAGGTAGGAAAGGCCAGCACCCAGTGCCTTCATGCGCTCCAGCGAGAACACGACATCGTCTGCCGTCAACGGATTGCCGCTTTGGAATTTAATGTCGTCGCGCAGTTTGAACGTATATGCCGTTCCGTCAATTTCCCAGCCGGTCGCGAGGTAGGGATCGTATCCAGGCTGTCCCTGTTTGGGGATGACCAGAGCATCATAAACATTGAACATCAGGATGGAGTCGGCATAGTCGGACGCCTTGGCCGGATCCAGCTCACCAACGGGCGATTCATCCAACCTTAGAACGGTCTCTGCCTGTGCGTATCCGTAGAGCGATGCGGTAGCAATCAATGCTGCTGATAATAACTTGAAGCTGTTTTTCATTTCCTGTTCCCTTTTTTTGTTATGGGCTTTTTGGACTTCATGGGAGGCGTCTTGGAGCCAATGACCGGCTGCTTGGGCGCGCTGCGTCGGCTGGCCGCGCGCGTCACAACAAGGCTGTCGCCGTTGGTGTTGGTATGGTCGTCACCAAATACATCCATGGTGCAGGTGTGAAAAACCGTCGTTGTTCCCGTGGTATGGTTCCAGGTGGCATGGACCCTTGTTGACGGAAAGTGGGCGGAATCGCCTGCTTCCAAAATCATGCGCTCGCCATCAATCTCTATGGTGAGAGCGCCTTCCAATACGAAGAATATCTCTTCTCCCTCATGCGACATCGGCTCGCTTCGATATCCCGGCGGCTCGTGAATGAGGGTGCTGCGCAAAACATTGCCGGGAAAGGCGGCTGACAGGCGCTCATAGGTGACGGCACGACCAGCTTCGCCGCCAAGGCCGTAGGCCTCACGGCTTTCCCGTCGGGTAACCGAGGAGCTGGGTTTCTGCGAGTTGAAAAATGAACCTGCGTCGACTTTCAGCACGCGACATACAGCGACCAGTGAGGTGAGGGAAGGAACTGTAATTCCGCGTTCGATCTGGGAAATGAAACCGACCGAAAATCCTGCCTTATCAGCAACTTCCTGCAGGGTCAGGCCTTGCTCCTTACGGCAAAGTCGCAACCGTTCTCCCAAAGGCTGAATGTCGGCTGCGCTATGCGCAGGACCGCT
This sequence comes from Agrobacterium sp. AGB01, assembly GCF_014851585.1. Classification (GTDB taxonomy): domain Bacteria; phylum Pseudomonadota; class Alphaproteobacteria; order Rhizobiales; family Rhizobiaceae; genus Agrobacterium. The sequence continues at coordinate 282,718 of NZ_JACVAB010000004.1, read as the reverse complement.
TACAGGATTCATTTTTAGTTCCACTCTTTTTTAGTATTACTACAATCAAAGGATCGGAGTGGATTTTTGTCAAGCGTTTTTTAGTCATACTAAAATTTCAATCTGGAATTGATTTCGTGAATGCAGAAAAAGCCACCGCGTTTGACGATGCTGGCGCAGTGATACGGGCTTGATGAGCGAAAGCGGGATGCTTCTGGGCGTCTGCCAATTCATATGTAAAGCACATGAATTTATTTGATTTTTATAATTGTTGCTCTGCTTGAGGGCGTGCCCCGCAAGCTGTCTCTCCATAAAGAAAATTACTCACTCCGACCTCCCAGCCAAACTGTGAAAATCTCTGTTTTCTATTTTCTCATTTGTAGTGAATAGCAACTTAAGGTGTGCGTGTCAGAAGGTTGATCTTCCTCAGTTCCGCCCCTGCCAGCATTTCCGGCCCATGATACATGCCGTGTCCGCGTCGACACCAGCATGAGCTGGGCGGTCCGTTGCTGTAAAATAACAAACGGCTCCGGCACAAATGCCGGAGCCGTTCACTGGGGTTTATCGCTGTGCTTTAGATCACGCCGTGCGCTCGCATGGCTTCTGCCACGCGAATAAAGCCGGCAATGTTTGCGCCGAGCACGTAATTGTCTTTCGCGCCATATTCTTCAGCTGTTTCTGCGCAGCGGTTATGAATGCCCTGCATGATCTGGCCAAGACGTTCGCGGGCAGTCTCAAAGCTCCAGCTGTCACGGCTGGCGTTCTGCTGCATTTCCAAAGCCGAGGTGGCAACGCCGCCAGCATTGGCCGCTTTGCCCGGTCCGAACAGAATGCCTGCTTCCTGGAACGCGCGAACCGCTTCCGGTGTCGATGGCATGTTGGCGCCTTCCGCAACGGCAATAACGCCGTTGGCAATCAGGGTCTTTGCATCGCGACCGGACAGTTCATTCTGCGTGGCGCAAGGTAGCGCGACGTCACAAGGCACGTCCCAGATCGAGCCACTGCCGGATGCAATGAAATGGACGCCCTTGGACTTTACGCGGGCATATTCAGACATGCGTTCACGGCGCACTTCCTTGATCTCCTTGACGAGATCAAGATCAATGCCTTCTTCGTCAATGATGTAACCGCTGCTGTCAGAGCAAGCGACGACGGTTGCGCCATAGCTGATAGCCTGTTCCATGGCATAAATCGCCACATTGCCGGAACCGGAAACGGTGACCTTCTTGCCTTCAAAGTTGGTGCCTTTTCTTTCGAGCATAGCGCGTGTGAAATAGACGGCGCCGTAGCCGGTCGCTTCCTTGCGCACCAGAGAGCCACCATAGCTCAGACCCTTGCCGGTGAAGACGCCCGCCTCAAAGCGGTTGGTCAGGCGCTTGTACTGGCCAAACATCCAGCCGATTTCGCGGCCGCTGACACCAATATCGCCAGCAGGCACGTCGGTGTGTTCGCCGAGATGACGATAAAGTTCGGTCATGAAGGATTGGCAAAAGCGCATGATTTCGCCTTCGGAACGACCTTTCGGATCAAAGTCCGAACCGCCTTTGCCGCCGCCGATCGGCAGACCGGTCAAGGCGTTCTTGAAGATCTGTTCGAAGCCAAGGAACTTGATGATACCGAGATTGACGGAAGGGTGGAAACGCAGACCTCCCTTATAAGGACCGAGTGCCGAATTGAACTGCACACGGAAACCACGGTTGATCTGTACCTGACCTTTGTCATCAACCCATGGCACGCGGAAAATGATCTGACGTTCCGGTTCGCAGATGCGCTCGATCAAGGCATCGGCGAGGTAGCCGGGATGTTTCGAGACGACGAGGCCGAGGCTTTCCAGTACTTCGCGGGTGGCCTGATGGAACTCCGGCTCCGCAGGATTGCGCTGCAGGACCTGGGCTAGAATGGGTTCAAGTTTCTCGTCGACGGTCGCCATGGCGACACTCCTTTCATCATCAATAAGAAGGCATGAGGGCCGCCGGTTTTCAGTCGGCAAACCCGCTGGGACAGTGCTCTCGCAAGGTGCCGGATGCATCGCCCGTCATCCGTGCTTGGTGGCTCGGGGCGGAAGTTAGTGCATATCGGCTCAGATGCACGCCGTTGTGCATCTGACGGTGTTTTGAACTGAATTCAGGCAAATTGCCGCTGTTGTGGGCAAAATGGAGGGGTGGCGCCAAAATGAGTCTGAGTCCAAAAGCGGCAAATGATCAATTGATAGGCTTATCGATTTAATTTTTGCACCTTACAAGGACGGAAGTTCTCATTTCGGTACTCGCGCTAGATTTGAGTGTGTACCTTTTCCGCAATCAGCGGGTTGTAGCTAAAGGGCTTGCGTCCAGCCGTTAGCCTTACCGGTGCTCCTATTACTCTCACTATACAAATATTCTGGCGACCTCCGCTAAACGGTCTTTCAGTAATTGTTGACGTAAAAATGTACGAACAAGTACGTATGTGGTTGCAAAACAGATACCAGCGGCACTATACCGCAGTCTCGGGAAGAAATTCCCTTCGCTGTCGTGCGTGGGAGGGCATGGTGGTAATATAAGAAAGTCCTTGCAGAGGGCGCTCCCTGAATTGCTGGTCATCCGGACCGGCCAAGATGTCGGCGCCCGTTCGAAAGCAGTGTGGTGACCGTAATTGAATGTGATCTCCGCTTCTGCTTCCGTCGCTGTGGGCTTTGACTGTCGACTCTGTCGAATCCACAATTGGAGCTAGAGATAAATGAAAGCCTCTAAAGGCATCCTGTCCCCGGTAGCCAGGTTATGGCTATTCGTGCTTGGCGCCGTTCTCATTCTCGCCGGCCTGTTCTTTGCCGCTGCTGGCGGCAAGCTGGTGTCGCTGGGCGGTAGCTGGTACTTCCTGATTTCCGGCATTGCCATCATCGTTGCCGGTTTGCTCGTCGTGATGCGCAAGCCCGCTGGCGCACTTCTTTTCTGCCTGGTAACAGCGGCTACGGTTGTCTGGGCGTTGCTGGATGTCGGCCTTGAATTCTGGCCGCTGATCTCGCGTTTGCTGGCCTTTGGCGTCGGTGCGACCGTGGTCGTGCTCAGCCTGCCGTTGTTGCGCAAGGCGTCCGGAAAGACACCGGCCTATCTTCCATCTTTTGCCATCGCGGCGCTTCTGGCGGTTGTCTCAGGGGCCGGATTTGCTGGCATGTTCGTGCCGCATCCAACCGTTGCCTTTAACGGTACTATTGCGCCTTTGACGCCAGTTGATCCGGCCAAGGAGCAGAAGAACTGGGAGGCCTACGGCAATACGACCGGTGGCTCGCGCTTTGCCGCGCTTGACCAGATTACTCGCGATAACGTCAAGGATTTGACCGTTGCCTGGACCTACCAGACCGGTGATACGCCCGTCAGCCCCGGTGGCGGTGGTGCCGAAGACCAGTTGACACCGTTGCAGGTTGGTGACCGCGTATTCCTGTGCACACCGCATAACAACGTCATCGCTATCGATGCGGACACGGGCAAGGAAAACTGGAAAAACGAGATCAATGCCAAGTCGTCCGTGTGGATGCGCTGCCGTGGTCTTGCCTATTTCGATGCGACCCGTCCGCTTGAGCAGCCAACCGTTGATGGCTCGACGCCGGTCACAGCAGCCACAGTTCCGGAAGGTGCTCTTTGCCAGCGCCGCCTGCTGATGAACTCGATCAATGCCGAGCTTTTTGCAATTGATGCCGACACCGGCGCATTTTGCCCTGATTTTGGCACCAACGGCCGCGTCGATCTGAAGATTGGTATGGGCGATGCCCCTGATCCGCAATATGTGCTGACATCAGCGCCGACGCTTGCTGGTACCACTGTTGTTGTCGGCGGTCGTATTGCCGATAACGTTCAGGTCGATATGCCGGGCGGCGTCATGCGCGGTTTCGATGTGATCACCGGCGAATTGCGTTGGGCATTTGACCCGGGCAATCCTGAAATCACCAAGCTACCTCCAGAAGGTCAGACCTATACACGTTCGACACCGAATGTTTGGGCCGCAATGTCCTATGATGCAGCATCGAACACTGTCTTCCTCCCAGTCGGAAGCCCATCAGTCGACCTTTATGGCGCGACGCGTACGGAACTCGACCACAAGTATGGTGCATCGATGCTGGCGCTGGACGCCACCACAGGTCGCGAGAAGTGGGTTTATCAGACCGTTCATAACGATCTCTGGGACTTTGACGTGCCAATGCAGCCGTCATTCTTCGACTTCAAGAAGGCTGATGGATCGACTGTTCCGGCTTTAACCTTCGGGACCAAGGCTGGCCAGATCTGGGTGCTTGATCGTGCGAACGGTCAACCTCTGACCGAAGTCGCCGACGTGCCGGTTAAACCAGGTAAAATCCCGAACGAACCTTATGCTCCGACACAAAAACTGTCGGTTGGCATGCCGCAGATCGGTGCGCAGACGCTAACGGAAAGCGACATGTGGGGTGCGACGCCATTTGACCAGTTGTTGTGCCGCATTGCCTTCAAGGGCATGCGTTATGATGGCGTCTACACCGTTCCGGGAACAGATCTGGCGCTGAATTTCCCAGGCTCGCTTGGTGGCATGAATTGGGGCGGTTTCTCCACCGATCCTACGACAAACACCATCTTTGTCAACGACATGCGCCTTGGTCTGTGGATCCAGATGAAGGAAGCCGCACCAAGCACTGCCGTCAACAGCGGTTCGGAAGCGACCAATACTGTCATGGGCGTCGTGCCGATGCGCGGTACACCTTACGCGGTCGACAAAAACCGTTTCCTGTCGGCGCTCGGGATTCCGTGCCAGGCCCCTCCCTATGGTTCACTGACTGCCATCGACATGGACAGCCAGAAGATCAAGTGGCAGGTGCCACTCGGTACGGTTGAAGATACCGGCCCTATGGGTATCAAGATGGGTCTTCCAATTCCGATCGGCATGCCGACGATTGGTGGCTCGCTGGCCACGCAGGGCGGTCTGGTATTCTTTGCCGCCACCCAGGACTACTATCTGCGCGCCTTTGACAGTGCGACAGGCAAGGAAATCTGGAAGGCTCGTATGCCGGTTGGAAGCCAGGGTACGCCGATGACCTACAAGTCGCCAAAGACTGGCAAGCAGTACATTGTCATCTCGGCCGGTGGTGCACGTCAGTCGCCTGATCGCGGCGACTATGTGATCGCCTACGCGCTGCCAAACTAAGCCGTCAGGCACATTTTCTGGAAAAAGAAATGCCCGGCCATGCGCCGGGCATTTTTATGGAGCAGCCCACCGGCTGCCGGAATAGTCCGTGGTGACATAGGCCAATACGGAATCGACCACCATCTGTCTGTGCCGCTGGTAGATATCGGGTACGGAGAGGTCGCACTGGAAGAGTGCGCCGAATGTATGTTTGTTGGTAACGCGGAAAAAACACTGCGAACTGATCAACATGTGCAGATCAAGCGGTTCGATATCGCGGCGAAACACACCCGTTTCGCGACCACGGGTGATGATATCTTCCAATGTTTTAAGCACGGGCGGGCCCGCATCCCCGATCGCCTTCGATTGCTTCAAATGCACGGCCTGGTGGATATTTTCATTCATTACCAACCGCACAAAATCGGGGTTGGCCTCATCGTGGTCGAATGTGTGTTCAATCAATTTTTTCAGGGCTTCAACAGGAGAGAGTGCCTCAAGGTTCAATTCTCTCTCAAATGTCCGAGCCTGAATATAGGCCTTCTCCAAAACCGCAAGATAAAGGCCGGTTTTGCCACCGAAGTAATAATAGATCATCCGCTTGGATGTCTTGGTGCGTTCGGCTATTGCATCAACCCGCCCGCCAGCCAGTCCGAGAGCGGCAAATTCTTCCGTGGCCGCTGCCAGAATGTCTTCCTTGGTTTTGTCGGGATCATTCTTTCGCGTCTCGCGCTTTGGACTTCGCATCTAAGGTCAGCTTTCTTCGCATCTAAACAGGAACATCCGCTGGTAGGTCCATTTCGTATAAAATGCGAGTGGAAATAAGGCCAGTCGATCGCGGCTGGGCTGCTTGTGGTCATTTCAGCATCCTCTGTATCGCCGATAAATCCTATATGGCATTTCGTGATCCTGTCCTTTTCAGGACTGTCGGATGTGTCTGTCTAGTGCTTGAGTGCGGCTGTGAATTGTAGGGTCCTAAAGCCTTGAATTCTTTGAGTAGCAGTCAATGTTAGCAATCCCGGCGGGCCTTATATTTTCGTTCGTCCCGATCGCTACTTTCGGAATGAAAAATCGCAATTCCAATCATTAATTTATTAAACTAACCATTGACGAGCGATAGGCGTTCGCCTAGTGATACCGCTGAGATCGGGAGCTCTCGTTTGTTTTAGGAGGACATCATGACCACGATTCTGAAGCCGACCCGCCGCCGTTTTGTACAGCTGACAGGTGCCGTTCTGGCATCCAGCGCGCTGTCAGCACCTGCTATAGCGCAGGAAAAACAGCTGACGATCATTTCCAACCGCGGCAACGCCGGTCAGCGCAAAGCGCTGGAAACGATTGCTGCTGAATTTGGCAAGGCTGTCGGTGCAAATGTCACCGTCAATAACATGGATCACGAGGCGCATAAGACCGCGATCCGCAACTATCTCGTGGCAAGCCCGCCGGATATCTGCTTCTGGTTCTCTGGCAGCCGTATGCGTGGTTTTGTGCAGAAGGGGTTGTTCGAGGACGTTTCCGATCTCGTAGAGAAGGAAAATTATGGGGATGTGCTGGGCGGTACGCTCGGTTCCGTTACTGTCGATGGCAAACAATATGGTTTGCCGACAGGCGGTATTCTCTGGGGTCTGTTCTACCGTCAGGACACGTTTGACCAGCACGGTCTGACAGTTCCAAAGACATTCGATGACTTCTTTACTCTCGCTGAACAGTCCAAGAAAGCTGGCATCATCCCGATGAGCATGGGCACCAAGGATCAGTGGCCTTGTGGCGGGTGGTTCGACCATATGAACCTGCGTATCAATGGTCTTGAGCATCACATGGATCTGATGAACGGCAAGGTGAAATACACCGATGCATCGCTCAAGGATGTTTTCGACAAGTGGGAAGCGCTGATAAAGGCTGATTTCTTCACGCCAAACGGTTCGTCCTACGAGTGGGATCCTGCCGCGGCCAGCCTTGTGCAGAAAAAGTCCGCGATGATGGATCTCGGTAACTTTATCAAATATGCGTTCCCGGCCGAAGATCTGCAGCATGTGCGTTTTGCGCCTTTCCCGACGATCAATCCGGGCATGGACCAGTTCGAGGACTTCTCGGTGGATTCGATCCACATGCCGTCGGGTTCGAAGAACAAGGAACTGGCACGTGAATTCCTCGCTTACTTCTACAAGCCGGAAAACCTCAGTGCTTACCTTGCGCCGGAAGGCAACGTGCCTGCCCGCAGCGACTGCACGATCGGTGATGATCCGATCCTGAAAATGGCAGTGGCTGAACTGAAGAACGTCAAGGGCACTTCGCAGTATTACGACCGCGACAGCGATCCTGATCTTGCGCAGGCCGGCCTCAAGGGCTTCCAGGAGTTCATGGCAAAGCCAGAGCGCCGCGAGCAGATCCTGACACAGGTCGAGCGTACCCGCCAGCGCATCCACGGCTAACCGCCGCTTCGTTTCAAAAGGAGGTGGACTTGTTCCACCTCCGATCATTTCCATAGGATATGCCCATGTCTCTTTGGTGGCGCAGCCATCGTAACTGGCTGACACCCGCGCTGTTGCTTGCGCCGGGCCTGATACTTTTCCTCGTTGTCATCATCGCATCGTCGCTTGAGACGTTCCGTATCTCGTTTTACGACTGGGACGGCATGGGCCCGAAAACATGGGTTGGCCTTGGCAACTACCGTGAACTGTTCGACGATCCGCAGTTCTATGTATCGCTGAAGAACAACACGATCTGGCTGATCACGTTCCTGCTGGCGCCGCCCGCCGGTCTGGCCATTGCGCTTTTGGTCAATCAGAAAATTGCTGGCATGCGATTTATCAAATCGCTGTTCTTCATGCCGTTGGTGCTGGCAACCGTTACGGTTGGCGTGATTTTCGGATGGTTCTACGATCCGACCTTCGGTCTGCTGGCCATCATCTACCACGCATTCGGTGCGGAGGCGCCAGCTCTTCTTTCCGATGAAAACCTTGTGACCTTCGCTGTTGTCGGCGCTGCCCTGTGGCCACAGATCGCCTTTTGTATGGTGCTGTTTCTGGCCGGTCTCAACAATCTCGACGAGGAATTGATCGGTGCTGGCCGTGTTGATGGCGCGAAAGGCTGGCAGATGCTGCGCCATATCGTTCTACCACAACTCAGCCAAGTTGCCTTTATCGCAGTTGCCATCACCGTTGTCGGTGCCCTGCGGTCATTCGATGCGATCTCGGTGATGACTGCCGGTGGTCCGTTCGGCTCCTCCATGGTGCTTGCCTACCAGATGTATGATCAGTCGATCTTCTCGTACCGTTTCGGTTATGGGGCGGCGATTGCCACCATCCTCTTCCTCATCATGTCCATATTCATTGCCTGGTATCTGCGCGGGCTGATCAAATCCGAAAAGAGGAGCTGATCCGATGTATCCTCGTCCCATACCCGAGAACAAAAAACTTGCCCGCTTTGGATATATGGCTGGCGTTTCGCTGGTGCTTGTCCTGTGGCTGTTGCCATTGTTTGCCGTCATCATGACGTCCTTCCGGTCGTTTGATGACGTGATGGCCGGAAACTACTGGGGTTGGCCCAGCAAGTTCAATCTCGTTGAGAACTATGTCGCGGTCTTCGAACAGACCAAGATGACGCGTTATTTCATGAACAGCCTGATCATTACGGTGCCCTCGGTCATCATGGTTCTGGTGTTCTCGACGCTGACCGGTTTTGTGCTGTCGCGTTATCGTTTTCGGGGTTCGATGGTGATCTTTGCGATCTTTGTCGGCGGTAATTTCCTGCCGCAGCAGATCATGATGATTCCGATCCGCGACCTGATGGTTTCGATCGGCCTCTACGATACCTTCTATGCGCTGATCCTGTTCCACGTTGCCTTTCAGACCGGCTTTGCCACACTGTTCATGCGCAACTTCATTGCCGCCTTACCGGACGAACTGTTCCAGGCGGCACGTGCCGAGGGTGCGTCACCCTGGCAGACACTGATCCACATTGTCGTGCCCCTTGTCCGCCCTGCGCTCGCAGCACTTGCCATTCTCGTCTTCACCTTCATCTGGAATGACTATTTCTGGGCGCTGGTGCTGACGCAGAGTGATGTCGTCAAACCGGTTACTGCCGGTCTCTCCAACCTCAAGGGTGAATGGGTTTCTGCCTGGAACATTGTTTCGGCCGCCACGATCTTCGTCGCGATCCCGCCAGTCATCATGTTCTTCCTGATGCAGAAGCATTTCATTTCGGGCCTGACCATGGGAGCGGTCAAAGGATGACTGTTGCCGCTCAGACCCCGACGCCCACCAACCAGACGAACAATAAGGACAAGATCGGCATGAAAAGCGTCGAACTTACCAATGTCGAAAAGCACTATAGTGGTTTCCACGCGCTGAAGGACATCAACCTTACGATTGAAAAGGGCGAGTTTATCGTGATGGTCGGTCCGTCCGGCTGCGGTAAGTCCACGCTGCTTAAGACCATTGCCGGTCTCGAAACCGTCACCTCCGGCACGTTGACGATCAATGGTCGTGATGTGACCAAGGAAGAGCCGGGCGATCGTGGCATAGCCATGGTATTTCAGTCCTACGCGCTTTATCCGCACATGACGGTTGGCGAAAACATGGGCTTTGGCCTGAAAATGGCAAAACGGCCAAGGGCCGAGATTGATGCCGCCGTAAAGCGTGCTGCCGAAATCCTGCGCATCACCGAACAGCTTGACAAGCGGCCTAAGCAGCTGTCCGGCGGCCAGCGGCAGCGCGTAGCGATCGGACGTGCCATTACGCGTTCTCCGGAAGTCTTCCTGTTTGACGAACCGCTGTCCAACCTGGATGCAGCACTGCGCACACAGATGCGCGTGGAACTGTCAACGCTGCATGCCGAGCTTGGCTCAACGATGATTTACGTCACCCATGATCAGGTCGAGGCGATGACGATGGCCAGTCGGATCGTGGTGCTGAACAAGGGGGCAATCGAACAGGTTGGTTCGCCGCTTGAGCTCTATGCCAACCCGATCAACCATTTTGTCGCCGGCTTCCTCGGTGCGCCGCGCATGAATTTCTTTGAAGGTCGTATCGTGACCGTTTCGGGCGGCCGCGTCAGCGTCACTGTCGAGGGACTACCGGAACTGCAATTTGCCGATATCGCCGACGTGAAACTTTCAGTCGGCGACAAGGTCAAGGTCGGCGTGCGTCCGGAACGGTTGAAAACCGGAGAGCAGACCGGGGACGCCAGTTTCGACGCGAAAATCCGCCTGATCGAACATCTTGGCCGCGAGACGATCCTTCACGTTGACGGCAGTCCTGTGGTTACCACCGGCTCCGACACCGGCACCCAGAATATTACTGTTCAATTGGGTGATGTCGTTGCCTTTTCCAACGGCCAGTCGGTGAAGGTCAACTTCGACCTCTCGGACGCTTATCTCTTCGGGCCTGACGGCAAAACGATCACTCCTGCGAAAGCCGCCACCCGCACTTAATTTAATTTGGAGTTTTGAAGATATGAAACGGTCCAATCCAGCGCCGCTTTCGGCTTGGCGCACCCTTAACCTTGACGATTTTTTGCTCGGCGTGCCGCATTATCCTGAACATGTCGATGAAAGCTACTGGCAGCGTGATGCCGAGCGGATGAAGGAACTCGGCTTCAACACGGTGCGTATGGGCGAATTTGCCTGGCACATCTGGGAACCCTTTGAAGGCAAGTTCGACTTTGATCTATTCGACCGGGCGATTGAAGTGCTTGGCAAGGCTGGCATCAACACCGTGCTCTGCACACCAACGGCGACACCACCGCGTTGGTTGACACATAACTATCCTGAAGTGCTGCGTGTTGACCGCAACGGCCGTCGTGCAAGCCATGGCTCGCGCCAGCATTGCGACACGACCAGCCCTGTGCTGCGTCACCACAGCCGCCGCATTACCAAGGCAATGGCCGAGCACTACGAAGACAATCCCTATGTTATCGGCTGGCAGACAGACAATGAGCTGAACACCACGGTGTCGGAATCGTTCTCGGATTCTGCCGCACTCGCGTTCCGCAATTTTCTGCGTCACAAATATCGGACGATCGATGATTTGAATTTCGCCTGGGGCGGCCATTTCTGGGCCACTGCCTATGACAATTTCGATCAGGTCGTGTTGCCAATGCCGATGGCACCATCCTATCTGAGCCCCGGCCACGTCCAGGACTATCACCGCTTCCTGGCTGTAGCGACCGCAACCTTCCAGCATGATCAGGTCAAGATCCTGCGTGAAACCAATTCCGACTGGTTCATCTTCCACAATCTCGGCAATCTCACCGATATCGATTTCCGTGGGCAGTTCGGTCAGGATCTCGACTTCATCGGTTTCGATATCTATCCGATGCTCTACGACGAGTTCCGTCGGACGGGCGGCCATGCCGCAACGCAGGCCTTACAGATGGATTTGTGCCGCAGCTATTCGGGCAACTTCATCGTGCCGGAGCAGGCATCCGGTCTTGGCAGCCAGCCAGCCTTCACGACGATGACACCAGAGCCTGGCGAAATGCGCCGCATGGCACTGTCATCCGTGGCGCGTGGTGCAGACGGCCTGATGTTCTTCCGCTGGCGCCCAGCGCATTTTGGTGCGGAAATCTACTGGATGGGCATTCTCGATCACGATGACGTGCCACGTCGCCGTTATGAAGAGGCACGTCATTTCGCGTCCGACATCAATAAGATCAAGAGCAAGTTGCTGGGCACCAGTGTTCAGATCGACATCGGCATTGCCGGCGCGGACTTCGACAACCAGGAAGCCCACAAGACTTATCCGATCGGCCTGCCGTCGCCGGTGGAAGATGCAGTTCATCTGCATCGCTTCGCCTATCAGAACGGTTATGCGACCGGCTTCGTCCATCCGGAAGACGACCTGTCTCGCCTGAAGGTGTATTACATTCCGCATTGGGTGATGTGGGATAATGCCTGGACACCAAAATTGCGTGCCTTTGTTGAAGCGGGCGGTACGGTGATTGTTGGTGCGATGACAGGCACCCGGGATCGCAACAACCACATTATTCGCGAGCAGGCGCCGGGCGCACAGCTTTCTGAATTGACCGGTGTGAAGGTTGAAGAGTTCGGCCGTGTTGTGGCGGCTGGCGGGCAGGGTCTGTTCCAGCGCAATGCGCCTGATGCCGGCATGTATGTGCCGCCACAGGTTCTGCCGTCTTCGTCGTCGGAACGGTCCTACAAGATGCAGATTGGCAACCGAGAGGCGACGGCCGAACATCTCTACGAGACCATCGAGATCGCTGACGATGTGAAGATCCTGGGGTCCTGGTCCGATCGCAGTCTGGCTGGAAAACCGATGCTGACCGAGCGCAAGGTCGGGCAGGGACGTGCGATCTATCTCGCAACCTATCTGACACCTGAGGTGGTTGAGCTTCTGGTACCGACTGTCATTGCCCAGTCGGGTGCTCAGCCTCTGGTGGAAGATTTGCCGTCCGGCGTCGAAGTATCGCTCCGCACGGCAGAAGATCGTCGCCTGCTTTTCGTCATCAACACGACAAGCGAAAGCCGCTCTTTCAAGGCACTGCCTGCTGGTCAGGATCTGTTGACGGATGCAGCCGTGTCAGGCGCGACTGAACTGGCTGGCTACGGCTGCCTGGTGATTGAGCTCAGCTAAGTCTCCACCCTCCCAGGAGAGTGATGGTTGAGCTATCAAGACGTGCGGGGAACCAAGTTCCCCGCACGTTTTTGTATCTGCGTAGCGCGCTGGTCAGACTGCTGTTTCGTCTGCGGCCACATCGACTTCAAAGTCGAACAGTCGTTGGGTGGCGAGCGCTGCTGCACCTGGGCTCCAGAAATTGTCGCGTTCATCCGCTAGGATGGGTGGCGCCTGCATAAAACAGTATTTTTCCAGCGTTTCCGTCATCGGGTCGAGCAGGAACGGCCCAAATGCGGTTGCCTCGCCACCTGCGATAACGATCTCCGGGTCAATCGTATTGATCTGGGCTGCAAGCTGGATGCCGATCTGCTCGCCTGCTTCCTTCAGAATTGCACGTGTTTCGGCATCACCCTGTTTGGCAGCTTCCAGCATGTCAAAGCGGTCCTTGGCGGCAGGTAAGTCCTTGGTTTTGCGCCACCGGGCAACAATGGCGGGTTCGGAATAGGATGCCTGCAGACAGCCACGTTGACCGCATTCGCAGAGCGGCCCTTCCAGATGTTGTTTGACATGCCCCAGTTTGCCGGCATGGCCGTGCGCACCGCGCAGAACCACACCATCTGCCACGGTTGCAGAGCCAATACCGGCACCGATGGCGAGTGCGATAAATGTACCGACGTTGCGGCCAAGCCCGAAAAGGTGGTGAGCCAGCGCAAAGGCAATCGTGTCATCTTCCATCCACACGGGGATGCGGGTTTTTGCAAACAGCTGCTCGGCGAAGTGTACATTGTTCCAGCCAAAACGATGGCTTTTCAGACAAATTCCGTTGCGATTGTCGATGATGCCGGGCATTGAAAAACCAATGCCTGTTACCGGGCCGATCCCTGTGGGCGCATTAGCAATCAGGTGTCTGATTGCCTGATGGGATGCCTCGACGATCGTCTCAGGACGGGTGTTGGAATAGTCAATCGCGTGAGACAGGATTGGCGTCGTCGAGAGGTTTGTCAGGATGCACTCAATCCTGTCGATGTTCATCTTGATGCCGATGGCCGCGTGACCATCGTAATTGATGGCCACTGGTGTAGGGCGTCGACCGCTGGCACCACGTGTCGTTTCCTGCTCGATGAGGTAGTTTTCCTTGACGAGATCGCCAACAACGAAGGTGACCGTGGCGCGGCTAAGTCCCGTCACATCAGCGATTTCGGCCCTGCTCAATGGACCTTCCCGGCGCAGCAAATTTAGGACAAGGCGCCGGTTCATCGCGCGCGAGGTTCGCTGATCAATCTTGAGCATGATATTCCAAGGCCACTGCTGCCGGGCAGCAAATAATTTACGGAGTTGATTCTGCAATCGGTCAAATAAATACCATAACCGGACAGATCACGCTGAAAAAACATAATTTTCTCAACCGTACATTGGTGTGGTGTCGTGACGATGGTGAGATCTGGTTGCGGGTAAAGTGTCGCAGGTCTTGGGACCGGAGGCCCTGCCAAGCATTGTAGAAAAACAGCTTTATTCGAATTTTGCACGTAATTGGTTGAGATTGTCATGCGTTGCGGTGGCGCGCGCCGTATTCCTTGCAGAGAACCGAAAGGTGAGGAGATCACCGATAACGGTTGCACCAATCAGCCAACTGGCCAATTTGGACGCCACAGCCATGGAATGCAGGGCAACTGTTACCTGATCGCGGAACAATTCATTAAGTTGAGTGCCGGACACCAGAACGGTTGAAACGCCGATCTTGCCAGCGTGCTCTATCAGCGAAGCGATATCCTTGCGGCGGGTCGCGGCATGAAAAATTACCAGTGTATCGCCCTTGCGAAGGCCAATCATGCTGTTGGCAAGATCAAAGCCGCTGCTTGCAACGGTCTGCGTGACAAGGCCAGCACGCAACAGACCGGTGGCCAGATGGCGTGCTGGTTGTTCCGCCACGCCGATGCCGAGACACCAGACGGTTCCGGCATTTTCAAACAGTGTCACCGCCTGCTCGATAGCGCCAGGATCAAGCACTTCGCGGGTCGCTTCCAGTATTTCGTGTGCGGCTGCGAAGATGGCGTCGCGGGCCGCTAATGCGTCCGGCGCCACGGATTTGATCTTGTGGCCAAGGCGTGTGCTGGGCGATGTGTGGGTGGCGATAGGCCGATTGATCAGGCGTTTCAGTTCCGGCAGGCCGGAAAAGCCCAGACGGCGGGCCGTACGAATGACGGTGGCATCGCTGGTGTCGCTCGCGACCGCAATCTCACCTGCGCTGCGAAATGCCAGATCGGCTGGCGCCAGCGTCAGCAGATAATCGGCGACGCGACGCTCGGTCCGTGTCAGCGTGTGCGCATTGGCATCGTAATGGCGGCGCAGAAGTGCCGAGGCTTGGGCAACGCCCGAATCTGTGTGCGAGGGGTCGGTCATTGGGTTTGCCTAACACAGTATGGGAATGCCGTCATTCTCAGGACACTGCGGCAAGTGGCAGGCAAAGTGGTGTGCCGTCACTCGGGTGAGGGATGACCATGGCCGCCACGCCAAACACGCTTTTTATCAGCTCTGCGGTCAGCAGTTCCTGCGGATTACCGGCAGCATGAATGCCACCGTCGGCAACCGCAATAATGTGATGGGCAAACTGAGCGGCATGATTGAGGTCATGTACCACCATGACAACGGTGCGCCCTTGCTGCTTGTTGAGTTGACGCAGCAGGTGCAGGACTTCCATCTGGTGCGCGATGTCGAGATAAGTTGTTGGTTCATCGAGCAGCAGAATGGGTGTTTCCTGCGCAAGTGCCATTGCGATCCAGGCGCGCTGGCGTTGACCGCCCGACAGACGGTGCAGCGGTTGGTTTGCCAGATTGGCCAGGCCTGCGTCGGCAAGAGCGGTATCGACCACCGATTCATCATGGTCGCTGGAGCGCGCCAGTAGCGGCTTGTGCGGGTAACGACCGAAGCGGCACAGCTGGCGAACTGTCAGACCATCCGGTGCGACAGGATTTTGTGGCAACAGCGCCATGATGCGGGCAACAGCCTTGCGTGGGCTTTGAGTAATGTCCTTGCCATCCAGCAGGACCGTGCCACCAACAGGGTTCAGGACCTGTGCCAAGGTACGCAGCAATGTGGATTTACCGGAGCCGTTGGCACCAATCAGTGCCGTAATCTTTCCGTCCGGGATTGCCAGCGACACCTGATTGAGTACGGAGTTATTGCCATAACCGACGCTCAAGGTTGCAGCTTGTAAACGGTCCTGTTGGATATCAGCCACGACGGCGAGCCTCCCAAAGCAAGAGGAAGAAGAGATAGGGTCCACCGATCACCGAAGCGACAATGCCGGCCGGAATTTCATTTGGCAGTGCCACCAGTCGTCCGATCAAATCCGCCAACAGAAGTGCCAGTGCCCCGGTCAGTGCGGTGGCTGGAACGAGATGGCGGGCATGTGGTCCCACCATAAGCCGAGCGATATGGGGCGCCAGCAAACCCAAAAAGCCGATGCTGCCGACGCTTGCGACGGCGCCTGCCGTCAAGACCACTGCGGTCAAGACAAGGCTGGCGCGCAAAAGATTGGGTGAGATGCCAAGGCTTTTCAGCGTATCGTCACCGAAGGCAGAAATGTCGAGAACCATGGCGAGCAGAATAACCACGGGCAGGCAGGCGAGAAGCCAGAATGACAGCGATAGAATGTCGGAAATTGTGCTGCCGTAGACGCTGCCTGCCAGCCAGACCATGCTCTGGTCGATACCACGTGGATAACGCACCATCAAAAACTGCATCATGGCTTGTGCCAGTGCGCCAAGCGAAACGCCGACGAGCGCCAGAGTGGTGACCCCACCCCCAAGGCCGCGGCCGATCGCCAGCAGCAGGACCGCAACGGTACCGGCGCCGATGATAACGCCAACCGGCACGCTCCAGATGATCCAGGCTGGTGGTGCAAAAATCAGTGCCAGCATCGCGCCAAGACCCGCGCCCTTAGTGATGCCGACTACATCGGGCGAGGCGATCGGGTTTCGCAAAGCCACCTGTAAGAAAAGACCTGCCAAAGCGAGTGCAGCACCGGAGAGAATGGCGACGATGACGCGGGGCAGACGATATTGGCCGATGATGAAGGCATCTGGTCCGCCGAAAAGACCCGCCAGCACTCGGTTGAGAGAAAGCGGGACGGCGCCAAGGGCCATACTGACCAAGGCAAGCAGAACGAGCAAAACCGCCAGGCCAACGCATACCAGCGTGGTGCGCAAGGGCTGAGATGTTGATGGATCAACCAGCGCTGCGTTCATTGATTGCGGTTTCTCCACGTGATCAGCAGAAATGCTGGTGCGCCAAGAATGGCAGTGACGATGCCAACCGGCAGTTCGGCCGGGTAAGTCGCGAGTTTGCCACCAAGATCGGCGCCGACAAGCAGCAGCGGACCTGCGACGGTGCTGAGGCTCAGTACGGTGCGCAAGTCTTCACCGACGAGGCTTCTGACGATGTGCGGCACCATCAGTCCGACAAAGCCGATAGGGCCGGCAACGGCGACGGATGAACCGGCGAGGACAACGATCAATATTGACGCAAGGCCACCAGTTCGCTGGGCATTCTGGCCAAGCGATTGGCCGGTGCTTGCATCCAGCGCCAGCAGACCGAAATGATGGCCGCCTGCAATGGTGATGATGATGCCGATGACTGTGAATGGCAGAATGATCAGAACCTTTGACCACTGGGCAGAGGTGACAGAACCCGCCAGCCAGTAGACAATGTCTGTGGACGCATTGTTGGCAATGAGCACAGCCTGCACCAGAGCGGCGAGCACCAGTTGCAGGGCCACGCCTGCGAGCGCCAGTTTCAGCGGCGTGATGGCGTTGGAAAGCGAGAGCACCCACATGATGAAGCCGATGGCCGCTGCGCCAGCAAAAGCCGGTAGCACCGTTCTTCCGCCGGAAAGTCCGGGGAGTGCAATGACGCAAACGACAATCGCTAATGCTGCGCCACCATTGATCCCGAATGTCTGAGGTGAGGCGAGCGGGTTTCTGGTCAGTGCCTGGATCAATACACCGGCGACAGCCAGATTGGCGCCGACCAGTATGGCAAGCAACACGCGCGGCAGGCGAACATCCCAGATCAGCGCAGTTTCCACCGAACTATCAGGCTGGAAAAGGGCGGCAAGCGATTGCTGGATGGTGAGGCCAGCGGCTCCCACCATAAGATTGCCGATAGCCACAATTGGCAGCAGTACCATCAGAATACCAAACAGCCAGACCGGATGGCGGCGAAAAGCTCCGCTCCACCCGATCTTGGTGTTTTCATGGGCAGAAGGCCCTGTGGCCCTCTCGACCTTATTGGACATTGAAGACCTTGTTCAATACGTCATTGGCAATCAGTTCCGCGGTGCGAAGATCGCGGAAACGGGCGTATTGATTACGGTTCACTTCAAAGACTAGATTATTCTTTGCGGCGGCAATGGCTTTCCAAGCGGAATTGTCCTGCACGCGGTCGAAAATGGTACCGCCTGGATCGGTGGCAACAAGCAGAACATCGGGATTGACGGCAACGAGACGTTCCAGACCAACGCCACTTTCAACCGGTTTGTCGGCCTTGATGGCAGCTTCAACGCCGATGGCTGCAAAGATCGAGCCACTGAAGGAATCGGACGTGTGCAAAGACCAATTGTCGGCTGTGGCAACGGCAAGCATGAATTTGCGATCATTACCGGCCGGGATTTTTGCGGCGATGGCGGCCATCTTTGCCTCATGGTTGGCAACGACCTTTTCACCCTTGGCCTTGTCACCGATAGCATCCGCGATCGTTATGACGGCCTCCTTGATGTCCTTGTAACTGCCATCCCAGCTGTTGAGAACGATGGTTGGCGCGATGGCACTCAACTGTTCGTAGATTGCGCCATGGCGGCGTTCATCGGCAATGATGAGGTCCGGCTGCAGTGCGCTGATCAGTTCGAGGTTTGGTTCCAGGCGAGTGCCGACGGAGCTATATTCAATCTTTTTACCGAGGTTCTGCTCGATGCGATCCGGCTGATTGTCATCGGTAATGCCAACAGGCGTCACTCCAAGCGAATCCAATGCCTGCACAAAGGAAAATTCCAGCACGACGATGCGAGCAGGGGTGCCGGCGATCTCGGTTGCACCCAGTTCGTGGGTGATGGTGCGCGTCCCCTGCGCCTGGACCGGTGTCGTCGTGAACGCAAACAATGTTGCTGCAAATGTTGCGCAGAGTGCGCGCAAAGTATGGTTGGAAAAGAGGCGAGTCAGGGTCATGTGTCTCTCTCGGCGGCGGGGCCGCGATGTCTCCAAGGCGATGCCACGGCGGCGTCACGTTGGTCTGACTACACATTTGTAGTTTTTATTTCAATATACTTTCTTCAATTGGTCATGTTTTAGATCGGCGTAATCTACCGAGGGAGGTGCCGTGGCCATAGTCCATACGACCCCTGATCTGCACGGACTATGGCACACTGATGCAGTCGACTAGCGTAACGAATACCCACCGTCACTGAACAAAGTGCTGCCAGTCATGTTGGTGTTGTCGAGCAGAAACAGGGCTGCATGCGCCTGTTCGTCGACCGTCGCCGGGCGTTGAACGAGGCAAAGTTTGCTCCAGTATTCATAGGCTGGCTCACGTGTTTCCTGCGGTCGGTTTCGCCAAAGGTCGCTATCGGTGGTGCCAGGGGAAAGGCAATTTACCCTGATCGGATTGAGTTCGATGGCAAGCCCGCGGGCCAGCCCTTCCAGCGCCGAATTGCAGGCGGCATAGGCTGGTGCACCAATAGGACGGACCGAGGCAGCACCCGACATGAGAAGAACAGATGCATTTGGTGCCAGACGGGGAAGGGCAGCGTGAACAGCCCAGTATTGGCCCCAGAATTTTGCCTTGAACAGGTCTTCGCTGGTGGTGATGTCACCGTCTGTAAAGGAACCGGTCTGGTAAGATGCGGCCGGTGTAAAAAGGCCTGAAAGAATGGGCGCTTCTGCGAAAAAATCACGGAGCGACGTCTTGTCGGTAATCTCCACGGTGCGACCGGAAGCCCGATCTCCCAATGTTGTAAGTGTCGTGGCAAGCCGCTCTGGCGACCGTCCGCCGAGAAAGACGTGGTCGCCACGTTCAATGAGTTTGCGGGCGAGGGACAGTCCGATGCCGGACGTACCCCCGATGATGGTGTAGGTTCGATGTGTGCTCATGAGCGCAACCATATTCTACCGCACAAGCGTGGTAGAAGCGCATAATTTTCCTTCGATTGACGAACAAAATTCGCTAATAGATTGCCATGCGACATCAATCTGGCGACGATATTGGCGTGTTTCTCATGGTCTGCGAGGCGGGCAGCTTCGTTGCGGCTTCGCTTCGTTTAAGGCTCTCGGCGTCGGCTGTGGCAAAGGCCATCGGCAGGTTGGAAAACCGCCTGGGTATTCGGCTGTTTCAGCGCACGACACGCGTCCTCAACCTGACGGCGGAAGGTGTGGTGTATCGCGATGTATGTTTACGGGCACGCAGTGAAATAGAGCGCGTTGAAGTGGCCATCGCAGGCCTTGCGCATGAACCGGCCGGTACCCTTCAAGTCAGCCTGCCGCCGCTCTTCGGCGCAAAAATTATCGCACCGGCGCTCTATGCGCTCTGCCGAGAGTGGCCAAACCTTGATTTCAGTATTTCAACATCGACAGAGCCGAGCAATCTCCTGGATGGCACGACGGATCTCGCTGTCAGAATTGGCGAGATACCCGATATAAGCGGGTTGACCGCACGGTCTTTGGGGCTGCAGCAACTCGCTCTATGCGGTTCGTCCAGCTATTTCGAGACACGGCCCGTGCCACAAAGTGTGGCGGATCTCGACGATCACGATGTGATCGCAGCGCCGCGTCAGGGCAAACCCGCACCGTGGCAATTTCACAGTCTCGACGGGGAAATGGTGAGCTGGCACCCCAAGGCGCGCCTTGTGCTTGATGGGAGTCTGTTGACACATTCGGCGATCTGCAACGGGCAGGGGCTTGGCCTTTTGCCTCGCTGGTTGGTACGAGATGAGTTGGCCAGTGGTCGACTGGTCTCCCTAATGGACGACAGGATCGCCGGGCATCTGGCGATCCATGCAATCTGGCCAGCATCTCCTGTTATGTTGCCTCGCCTACGGGTCGCCATTGACGCCATCGTGACGGTGACACGGCCTCTCTTGAAGGATGGCACACTGGGTTGATAGCACTTAAGCGTCGACTTCATTGCTGATCGTGGTGCGGATCGATGGACCGTGTGTGGTCATCCAGACGGCCAAAGAATCCAGAGTTGGTTTCAGGGTGCGGCCAAGTTCTGTGATTTCATATTCCACTCTTGGCGGCATTTCCGGATAGACCGTGCGTTTCACCAAGCCCTGTTTTTCGAAAAGCCTGAGGTGGCGGGTCAGTTCCTTTTGTGTGACTGGGGTTGCTGCACGTTGCAAGGTGCCAAAACGCACCGGCCGGTTTTCAACAATCAGGCGATAAAGCACGGGGATTGCCCATTTACCGGAAATGAGATTGACGAAATCAACCATCGGGCATCGCATAGCCTGTTCAGCCTGCTCTATGTGCTTTTTCATTTTTTTCCTTTAGTAGCAATTTGGTGCCTACTATACAAAAGATACTAAAGCCCTGACAATCGTCTCGCATCATAAAAGGAGACATTGTTATGGGACGCCTTGCAGGCAAGCACGCGCTGATAACCGGTGGGACCAGCGGCATTGGGCTGGAAACGGCGCGCCAATTCCTGAAAGAGGGGGCAAAGGTCGCAATCACTGGCCGTTCGGTCGAACGGCTGGAGGACGCAAAACGTCAATTGGGTGGCGATGTCATCGCCATATCCAACGAGGCGGGTGATATCGCGGCGCAACGTCACCTGGCGGCGCAATTGGGTGAGGCATGGCCAGCCCTCGATGTGGTGTTCATCAATGCGGGCGATGTCACGCACCGTCCGCTGGAAGACTGGGACGAGGCAACGTATGACGCCTTGTTCGCGACCAATTTGAAGGGGCCATTTTTCCTTGTTCAGGCACTTTTACCGCTGTTGAAGGCTCCGGCTTCGGTCATTCTTTGTGGTTCTGTTTCTGCCCATATCGGCTTGCCGCAGTCCAGTGCCTATGCCGCCAGCAAGGCTGGCCTTCTGTCACTAGCGCGGACCCTGTCCGGCGAGTTCAAAGACAGGGGTATCAGGGTCAATGGATTGAGCCCCGGTCCAACCGAAACACCAGCCCTTGGCAAGCTTGGTCTGGAAAGTGACGCGGAAGAAGCGTTGCGCCGTGAAATCCGGCGATTGGTGCCAATCGGTCGCCTGGGCACGCCACTGGAACTTGCCAAGGCCGCAGTATTTCTTGCATCCGATGAAGCATCCTTCGTTGTCGGCACGGAGCTGCTGGTCGATGGCGGGGTCGGAAATCTCTAGCGAGCAATCCATTCAGCCGCCCTTTCGTGAGGGCGGCTGGGATAGGCAACCAACACGCTTAGTAGCGCTGGCTTTTATTTTGAAGACTGTCGTGCCGCAGCCTCAATCACATCTGCGACTTTGTCCGGTTGCGAGGCAAAGACCGCATGGCTTGCTGTTATTTCGGTGATCGCACTGCCTGCACGTTTGGCCATCTCACGCTCAAGCTCGGGATTGATTGAACGATCCTGCGTCGCGACGATTGCCCAGCTGTTCTTGGCCCTCCAGGCGGGGTCACCGACCTTGGCCGAGAAGGATTGTTTGGATGCAAAAACCTGCGCCTTTGCCATAAAAGCCGTTTCATCCTGAGGAAGGTCCGCCGCAAAGTCTTTCGGGAAAGCTGCCGGGTCGAGATAGAGATACTGACCGTCGGGTGTCTCGCGGATATTCATGCCCGAAGACGGCTTGGAACTTGCCAGCGACAACAGGCTTTCGCCCTTGTCCGGTTGAAAGGCCGCCACGTAAACGAGGCCAGCGACCTTGTTGTTATGTCCTGCTTCGGTAATAACCACGCCACCATAGCTGTGGCCGACCAGCAGGGTCGGACCATCTTGCATGTCGAGCACCCGGTTGGTTGCGGCAATATCGTCGGCCAGCGAGGTGATTGGTTGTTGGACAATCGTGACATTGAAACCCCGCTTTTCGAGAATCTCAGTTGCCGTCTTCCAGCCTGACCCATCGGCAAGGGCGCCATGAACGACAACAATGTTTTTAACGTCGGCTGCATGGGCGGCAAAAGCGGCAAGGCTAGCGACGAAGGCTATTGCCATAGTGGAAATAGAACGCTGCATGGAGAGGTTTCCTTCTTTGATAATGGGGATAGGGGCAGGCATCAGCCGAATGTGAAGGCGTAGGCTTCGACACCGGGATCAAGGAAGCGGATTTCGAATTTGCGGGTTGTTACGTCGCCGGATTGGCGAACGAGCTGATAGAGTCTTGTCGAACTGACCGTGCCGTAACCGTTGGCATCAATGTCGGCGCCATGGTCTGCACCTGGTGCTTTGCCATCAATGGTGACTTGGAAACGGATGGGTTTGCCGACCTGACCGGAACCGAGGACAAGATGCAGGTCACGGGCGCTGAAGCGGGAGACGATCTTGTCATCCGGCTTGTTTGAGACGGCCTGTTCCGGGTCGATGGTCCATGTGCCAGCCAGACCCCATTGGTTGAGATCAGGGTCGTCGACAGAATAATCAGTGGCGACGCCCGGCTCGACGGTTTCCGGTGAGACAAAACCGGTCGCGCGTTGATAACCGAGATAGGTTTCGCCAGAGCGGATATTCTTGAGATCAGGGCTTACCTCTGCCCCCTGCGCGGCGGGCTCGACCGGTGTGCTTGCCGGCATGTTTCTACCCGCTTCGTGCAACAGATCCTGAATTGCCTGTTCTGTTTGGCGGTAGTTTCCTTCGCCGAAGTGGTGGTAACGGATCTGGCCATTGGCATCGATCAGGTAATGGGCCGGCCAGTAGTTGTTTTCGAAGGCGCGCCAGATCTTGTAGTCGTTATCAATGGCAACGGGATAATCGATCTTGAAGTCGCCAACCGCTTTGCGGACGTTGTCGATTTTCTTTTCAAAGGCAAATTCCGGCGCATGAACGCCAATGACGACGAGCCCCTGATCCTTGTATTTTTCTGCCCAGGCGCGGACAAAGGGAACTGTGCGAATGCAGTTGATGCAGGAGTAGGTCCAGAAGTCGACGAGGACGATCTTGCCACGCAATTGCTCCGAGGTGAGAGGTGGCGAGTTCAGCCATTCAACCGCGCCGTTAAACGATGGCGCGCGACCTTCGACCGGCAGATTGGCCTGAAACGTCATGGTCATGTCTGCTGGCACCACGGTCTTGCCATTGCTTGCCACATCAACCGACATGGAGCGGTCCGTCCTTGGATGAACGCGATCAAGGATGGCCTGTTCGAAGGAGAATGTGCTGGCATAGGAAAGTCGTGCGAGCAGACCGGTATCAAGACCAAGGGCAATCACCCCGACACCTGCCAGAACAGCAACTCCGAGAGCCTGGCGGATGCGTTCGCTGACCCCAAGAGAGCTTTTGAGTGCAGCAAAAACTTTGTTGCCGAGGAGAAGCGCAAGGCCAAGAGACGTTGCAGCACCTGCCGCGTAGGCGGCCAGCAGGACGGTCGTTTCCAGATTGGCACCCTTGAGAGCTGCTCCGGTCAGCACAATGCCAAGAATAGGGCCGGCGCAGGGCGCCCATAACAAGCCGGTGGCGGCACCAAGAATGAGTGCACTGACAGGAGAGCTTGCCGAGCCGGGTTTGCCACGGGCATTGATAAGCCGGTTTCCAAGATCGACAACAGGTCGTGTGATGACTGCCGCAATATTTGGCGACAGCAGGCTGATGCCGAAGATCGCCAACAAACCTATGGCGGCAAGCCGCCCGTATTCATTGGCATGGATTGCCCAGCTGCCGCCGACAGCTGCCAGCGTTGCGACAAAAGCAAAGGTTACTGCCATGCCCGCAAGCATCGGCAATGTGTCGCGCAGAAATGGCTGTCCGGTGCGGGCAAATATGAAGGGAAGAATAGGCAGGATGCAGGGGCTGAGAATGGTCAGCGCTCCGCCCAGATAGGCAATGATATGAAGCGTCATCGTCGTCTCCTTGAAACGTGGAGCTGGCGTGATGTGATGATCGTAAAACCAGCGATGACGCCAATGTGGTCGTCACGACGTATCCCGCATGTGTCCGGTCGCCCTGCGAAATGTATCGAATTGTATCTGGGGGCCTAAAAGCTACATGCTCATGCAATTTCCGTCGTCAACGACACACCGGAGATACATGGCACGGGCTTTCTCTCGATCATGATTATGCAAATCGGAGAAAGCTCATGAGCAACGAAATCAATCTCAATCGCCGTCACTTTTTCGGTGTCGCCGCAATGGCTGCCGCTGCCGTTGAGCTCGGTGTACCCGTCCTGGCAAAGGCTGAGGCCGCAGTCGCACCGCCGCAGACGGCGATGAGTGCCGCAACAAAGGCCGATGGCCACACAGAATTTGCGGCCTTGAAGCAGATTGACGCTGGCGTTCTCAATGTCGGTTACGCAGAGGCAGGTCCCACTGACGGTCCCGTTGTCTTACTGCTGCATGGATGGCCCTATGACATCTACAGCTATGTCGATGTCGCGCCAATTCTGGCATCGGCAGGCTACCGGGTAATCGTACCTTACTTGCGTGGATACGGGACAACCCGGTTCCTTTCCGGCGATACGCCGCGCAACGGCCAGCAATCGGCTCTGGCTGTGGATATGATTGCGCTTCTCGATGCACTTGGTATCGAGACGACAATTGTTGCCGGTTACGATTGGGGCGCGCGCACCGCTGACATCATGGCGGCTCTCTGGCCTGAACGCTGCAAGGGGCTGGTGTCTGTCAGCGGTTATCTCATTGGCAGTCAGGATATCAACAAGAAGCCGTTGGCACCTGCAGCCGAACTATCTTGGTGGTATCAGTTCTATTTCGCGACAGAACGGGGGCGTGCGGGTTACGCAGCCAATACCCTGGATTTCGTGCGGTTGATCTGGAAGACAGCCTCTCCGACATGGGCGTTTGACGATGCGACTTTTGATCGCTCTAGCCCGGCTTTCGACAATCCTGATCATGTTGATATCACCATCCATAACTATCGCTGGCGGTTGGGACTGGTCGAGGGTGAAGCACAGTACGATGCCTATGAGCAGCGGCTTGCCAAACTGCCTGAAATCGCCGTCCCAACTATCACTATGGAAGGTGATGCCAACGGTGCGCCCCATCCTGACCCATCGGCATATGCCGCGAGATTTTCCGGCAGGTATGAACACCGCAATATCACTGGTGGCATAGGCCATAACCTGCCGCAGGAAGCACCACAGGCATTTGCGCAGGCAGTTCTCGACATTGGCAAGTTTTAGGAGCCAATATCTTTTCTTGTCAGAGTAGATTACGCATGCGGTATCGCACCGCGTGCCAGCCCCAAGGCGTTGAAGACATTCATGGAACACATAGACCACATTCTAGTCGTCGATGACGACCGTGACATCCGCGAACTGGTTTCGAGCTATCTGATAAAGAACGGATTGCGCACAACGGTGGCCGCTGATGGGCGGCAGATGCGGACATTTCTCGACAACAACACCGTCGATCTGATCGTGCTCGATGTCATGATGCCGGGCGATGACGGGCTTGTTCTGTGTCGGGAACTGCGGGCTGGAAAACACAAGGCGACACCGGTACTGATGCTGACTGCGCGCGATGACGAGATGGACCGGATCATCGGGTTGGAAATGGGGGCAGATGACTATCTGCCCAAACCGTTTGCTGCGCGTGAACTTCTTGCCCGCATCAAAGCGGTTTTGCGCCGGACACGAATGTTGCCGCCAAATCTGCAAATCAGCGAAGCAGGGCGTCTGTTGACCTTTGGTAACTGGCGTCTGGATACGGTCGGCCGCCATTTGCTTGACGGAGATGGAACGGAAATTGCGCTCAGCGGTGCGGAATACCGTTTGCTGAGGGTATTTATCGATCACCCGCAGCGGGTGCTCAATCGTGATCAGCTGCTGAACCTGACACAAGGTCGCGATGCCGAACTGTTCGACCGTTCGATCGATCTTCTCGTTAGCCGGTTGCGGCAGAGATTGGGTGATGATGCGCGCGAGCCAACCTATATTAAAACCGTCCGGGCGGAAGGCTATGTCTTTTCCGTCCCGGTCGAGATTTCGGAAGCCAGGACATGACCAGCACTGGCAAAATCGATGCTGCAAAAAACGAGGCTGACCGCCAAGGCTGGTGGCCCGGCACGTTGCGATCACGGCTTTTCATCATTCTGTTTGCCGGTCTGGCGATCGCCTACAGTCTTTCTTTCAGCATTCTCTTCATAGAACGCTACATGTCGGCCAAGGCGGTGATGCTCGGCACGCTGGAAAGCGATCTGGCGACGTCTATCGCCGTTATAGACCGCTTACCAGAGGATGAGAGACCACAATGGATTGACCGGCTCAGCCGCGGAAACTACCGTCTCGTGCTGGGGCCGGGTCTTGCCGGCATACCAGACATGTCAGGCCGTGCTGCTGAAATCGCCGAGCGGATCGAAGAGGCGGCCGGCCACCGGTTTCCGCTTAAGGTTGAGGCAATTCCAGGTGATGACAAACGGCTGCAGGGGCATGTCGTCCTGTCTGATGGCTCCCAGCTGACGATCGATGTCACGCCGCGCGGTGTCATGCCGATAGCCAGCTGGCTTCCTTATGTGTTCGCCATCCAGATGGCATTGCTGATACTGTGCACGTGGTTAGCTGTGCGTCAGGCGATCCGTCCGCTTGCGGATCTCGCGGCCGCTGCCGATGCGGTGGATCCCGGCAAAGAAGGCGCGCCGATGAGCGAGACAGGCCCTGCTGAAGTCGCACGGGCAGGGCGTGCCTTTAACGCCATGCGGGATCGGATTGCCCACCATCTGGAAGAACGCGTGCAAATTCTGGCAGCGATTTCGCACGACCTGCAAACACCGATTACCCGGATGCGCCTGCGGGCCGAAATGGCGGACGATACGCCTGAAAAAGACAAGCTGGTCGGTGATCTCAGTGAAATCGAACGACTGGTGCAGGACGGTATTGCCTATGCACGCAGTTCGCATGGCAATGCTGAAAAGCTGTCGCGCATCGATCTTTCTTCGTTCATCGACAGCATCGCCTACGATTATCAGGACACCGGCAAGGCAGTCCGCGTCATCGATCTTGTCAAAGGTACGGTGGCGACCAAACCGCATGCGTTGCGGCGGATACTCACAAATTTCATCGACAATGCGATCAAGTTTTCCGGGGCTGCCGAAATCTGCGTGACGGAGGGCGATCAGGGGCAAACGGTTATCAGCGTTCTCGATCGTGGCCCGGGTATTCCCGAGAATATGCTGGAGGCTGCCATGCAGCCGTTCTTCCGATTGGAGCAATCCCGCAATCGCGAGACTGGCGGGACGGGGCTTGGTCTGGCGATCGCCCAGCAGCTTTCAGCGGCAATTGGTGGTTCGGTGCGTTTGTACAATCGTGATGGT
Source organism: Agrobacterium sp. AGB01 (assembly GCF_014851585.1). Classification (GTDB taxonomy): domain Bacteria; phylum Pseudomonadota; class Alphaproteobacteria; order Rhizobiales; family Rhizobiaceae; genus Agrobacterium. The sequence goes on along the minus strand of NZ_JACVAB010000004.1, from coordinate 254,604 downwards.
GGCGGATTGGTTGCGGAACTCACGCTCGACTGAGCGCTCCGATCATTGAATAAAACCTTGGAATTGTACGTAAAAGTATCTCGCGCTCCCGGCCCTACAATAGCTTACATTTCAATTGTTTTCTGAAACACGCAAGATACGTCGATCCGTCAAAACACGCCTTGTCAGCAACAAAGGAGTGTTTCCATGACCCAGATTGAAAAGGTTCTCTATACCGGCAAGACCCATACCACAGGTGGTCGCGATGGATTTTCCCGTAGCGATGATGCACAGCTTGATGTGAAGCTGTCGCCGCCAGGAACCTCAAAACCCGGCACCAACCCGGAGCAACTGTTCGCAGCTGGCTGGTCGGCCTGCTTTATCGGAGCAATGGGGCTGGCAGCGGCCAAGCGCAAGTTGCGCCTTCCCGAGGGAACGGCTGTCGATGCCGAGGTTGATCTCGGGATGACCGGTGACGCCTATTTTCTGCAGGCACGTCTCAATATCAGCCTGCCCGGCCTGGAGGTTGAACTGGCGCGGGCGCTCGTTGAGGAGGCGCATCAGAATTGCCCCTATTCCAAGGCAACACGCGGCAATATCAACGTAGAGCTGAAGCTGATTTGAAGGGAGGGCGACATGCGAAAGATGGTCATTCTGACTGTTGTGGCGTCGGTGTTTGCCGCACCGTGCATCTATGACATTGCCTCGACAGAGCCTTCAGCGCTTGCAGGTCTGTTCAGCCTTGCCATGGCCTATTGAACACAAGAAAGAAAGCGTCTCTTGCCGGTGGCAGGAGACGCTTCATTTATTCGCGCCCGAGAGAGAGACCGATGTCGTGAGGCTGCCTTTGCGCGAGTATTCACGTGCAAGGTCGATAAATGCCCGCATCTTTTGTGGAACGTGCCGACGGCCCGGGTAATAAAGGCAGAGAGCGGGCGTGGGCGGTGTCCAATCGCTGAGAACGATCTGCAGATCGCCGCTGTCCAAATGCGGTGAGATCGCGCGTTCCGACAGATAGGCTATACCTGCACCGCTGAGCGCGGCGTCAAGCATCAAGCCACTTTCATCCAGCACCATGCGTCCAGGTACATCAAGCGCATGGCGCTCATTCTCCTTGGAAAATTCCCAGCGATAAATGCGACCGCTTGCCATGCGCGCGCGAATGCATTCGTGCGTCAGCAGGTCCTTGGGATGAAGAGGTATGCTGCGCTGTTTGAAATAATCCGGCGAAGCGACGACGACCTCGCGCATGTCAGGAATGATGGGCACCGCGATCATATCTGGTGGCACGCGATCTTCCAACCGGATGCCGGCGTCACATCCGTTGGCGATGACATCCACCAGTTCAGAATCCGTGACAATTTCAACATGCATGCGCTGAAACCGTCTTAGATATTCGAGCACCAGAGGCTGGAGAATGAACCGCGCGGCACCCAGTGCCATGTTCAGCCGCAACAAACCTGACGGTTCTGCCACATGCTCTCCGGCATTTTCAAGCGCACCTTCAATTGCAGCTAATGCCGGGGCAATTGTCTCGATGAACTGCTCGCCGGCTGCGGTCAGCACCACGCTGCGGGTGGTGCGGTTGAACAGGCGAACGCCCATACGCTCTTCAAGACCCGCAACTGCGTGACTAAGGCCTGACGAGGATACGCCAAGTTCCCGCGCCGCTGCCCGAAAACCGCCCCTCCGGGCAACGACAGCAACGGCTTCAAGTTCGGCGAGACTTGTTTTGGTCATTGCGCAATGTTCCTCATCAGCCCGTGTCTTATTGTGTATCTAATAAGATCGATGACCTCGACGCATATTTCTGTCAACAGCCAAGGAGGCCAAGACGTGCGAGACATCGACAAGATTTACATCAACGGTCAATTCATTACGCCTGAAGGCACTGACATATTGCAGCTATTCAACCCAGCCACCGAGGAAAAAATCGGAACAGTGAGGCTTGGCAATGCAGATGACACGCGTGCCGCTATCGCTGCCGCCAAGCGGGCTTTCCCAGCGATGTCACGCACGAGCAAAGCAGATCGTATTGCCATGTTGCATCGTTTGAGTGCGGCGGTTCGGGCCCGGACGGACGACCTGACCGCGGCCATGACCGATGAATATGGTGCACCTGCCTACTTCACCGGCTTTTCCGTGCAGAACACCGCATCAATCTTCGATGTTATGGCCGAAACTGTCGAGAACTATACCTTTGACAGGCAGGCCGGTTCCAGCGCCGTTAAAATGCTGCCACTGGGTGTCATGGCAGCCATAACCCCATGGAACAGCAACTTTGGTTTCATTGCCACGAAGCTGGCCCACGCCATTGGTTCAGGTTCCACCGTCGTGATCAAACCTGCCGAACAGAGCGCTATCCAGACCCAGATATTGCTGGAATGCCTGCATGCCGCAGATCTGCCGGCTGGTGTGCTGAATGTTGTAAACGGCCTTGGCCCGGTTGTAGGAGCAGAACTGACCACACATCCTGATGTCGCTTCTGTCAGCTTTACCGGTTCTACTGCTGCTGCAAAAATCATCCAGCGTGCGGCCATTGAGACGATGAAACGGGTTGTTCTGGAGCTAGGCGGCAAGGGGCCGACAATCGTGCTTGACGATGCCGATCTGGATAGAGCGATACCGGTTGCCCTGATGAGCGGCTTTGCCAATAGCGGCCAGGCCTGCGTTGCCGGAACCAGAATATTGATCCCGCTTTCGCGTTGTGACGAGATACTGGCGCGATTGAAAAGCGAGGCCGAGAAGCTGAAGGTTGGCAATCCCGGTGATCCGGATGTCAGGATCGGGCCGCTTGTCAATGAACGGCAATGGCAGCGTATCCAATCCTATATCGAACTCGGCAAGCAGGAAGGTGCGACTGTTTTGACCGGTGGCGAGGGACGCCCGGACGGGATCAGTAGAGGGTGGTTTGTTCGCCCGACAATCTTTACCGATGTGACGAACGACATGAGGATCGCCCGCGAAGAGATATTCGGGCCTGTTCTGAGCGTCATCACTTACTGCGATGACGACGAAGCAATCGAGATCGCCAATGATTCCGATTATGGCTTGCAGGCCTATGTGCTTTCTGCCGACACAACCCGCGCGCTGGCTGTTGCTGACCGGTTGATCGCCGGCCGGGTCATCATCAACGGTGCACCGCATGATCCTCACGCGCCGTTCGGCGGCTTCAAGCAATCGGGCATTGGTCGCGAAATTGGCGCTTATGGTCTGGATGAGTTTTTGGAGCCGCGCGCCATTCTGGTTCCAACCTGGTAATCACCCCAAAAACAGACCTGCCGACGGCTGGACGATCGGCAGCTCTGTCCGTTCTCATGGGAAAGCGGCTTATGAGTTGCCGAAGATCTTTTTCCAGAATTGCCCGTTCGTCAGGAACAGGCCGAGCAGGATGAACACAAATGTGACGGCAATCATCAGGCTGGAGACAGCAGCGATTGTCGGGTCCTGCTGGAATTCAAGGTAATGATAGAGCGCAACGGGAAGTGTCTTAACTGCGGGCTGAACCACAAATAGCGTTGTTTCCACCTCGTCAAAGGATGTGATGAAGCAGAAGAACGATGCGGACAGCAACGCCACGCGCATTTGCGGCAGGGTCACCAGAAAGAACGCACGAACCGGTCCGGCGCCCAGATCGCGGGCCGCTTCTTCCAGTTTGGGATCGACATCTTCAAGAGCGGCGAGAAAAATGATCACCACAAATGGAACGACCAGAATGACATGCGCAAGCGCAATGCCCGGCAGGGTGCCAAACAGCTGGGAGCGTGTTGTGACAAACAGGATAAACAGACCAAACCCTAACACCACGCGTGGTACGACGAGCGGCGCAAGCAGCACGGAGCGAAGGACTTTGCGCCCCCGGAAACGGAACCGCGAAATGGCGTAGGCGGCGGGTATGCCGATCATGACGATGACGAGGGTTGCGAGTATCGCAACCGCCAGAGAACGCCACAGGCCGGTAATAAAGCCCTGATTGGCAAGCGCCTTTTGAAACCACGCCGAAGTCAGGCCGGGTGGCGGCCAGGCATTATAGGCGCTGACATTAAATGCATTGATGATCACGACAATAATAGGCGCGGCCATGAAGACCAGCGTTGCGCCGAGAATGATATTGAGAATGGTGCGTTTCAACGGGTCGCTCCTTCATAACGGAACAACCGTCCGAGGCGACGAAGGCCGAAAAGAACAAGAACGGTGATACCAAGCAGCGTGAGACTTTGAACCGCGGCCAGTGCCCAGTCGAGACTGCCGATATTGTCATAGATCAGCCGCGGCAGGGTCAGCACACGTCCACCGCCCAAAATGGAAGGTGTGACGAAGGCAGAGGCGGCGAGCGCAAATACGATCTCGATTGCCGAGAGAATGCCGGGCAGCGTCAATGGGAAGATGACACGCAGCAATACCTGCACGGGGTTCGCCCCCAGATCTCTCGCAGCTTCGATGCCACTGGGTGGCAACTGGTTGATGGAGCTTAACAGCGGCAGAACCGCAAATGGCAACATCACATGCACCATGGCAATCAGCGCGCCAAAATCATTCAGCATCAGCCGAAACGGGCCGAGGCCAGCAATACCAAGTACGGAGTTCACCAGCCCTTGGCTGGAGAGCAGAACGATCCAGCCATAGGCCCGCACAATCACACTCATCAACAGAGGTGTGAAAAGAACGGTGAAGGCAATGCCGCGGGTGAGAGGTGATTTCAGGTTGTTGAGTGCAAAGGCAACCGGATAACCGATGAGAAGGCAGAAAAATGTCACACGGGCTGCCAACCACAGCGTGGTCCAGATGACCTTCCACGAAAACGGGTCGGTGATGAACCGTGCCCAGACTTCCAGCCCGATAGCTTGCCTGCCGGAGAATCCGAAGCCGATGACCAACGCCAGACTGGCGATAAACGGCAGTGCCACCAGCACAACGACCGGTGAGATCAGCAGCAGCCAGGGTGAGCGCTCTCGAAGGGTCATTTCGATGATGTCTCTGCCGGCGAGCGATTGAGCAAGATTGCGGCGTCATTTTCCCAGCGCAGACCAACCCGTTGACCGGCTTCGGGCAGTGCATCTGAAGGGGCAAGTGCCGAAACGTTCAGCTCGTCGCCACCGGGCAGGCCGAATGTGTAGAGAACCGTCGTTCCCTGAAACAAAGTGCGCAACAGTGGAAGGCTGAGTTTGGCGTCTTGTTGTGTGGTCAGATTTAGCCGTTCAGGGCGAATGGAAAGCAGTACCTTGTCACCGACGGCCAGTGTTTCCTGGCCGATCAGGACGAAACTCAGCCCTTGCGCTGAAACGTGTGTTTCATTGCCGTTTTTGGCTGTCACTTCGCCGCTCATAACATTGGTTTGCCCCATGAAGCGGGCAACAAATTCTGAGGCAGGGCGGTGAAAAAGCGCCAGTGGTGTATCAACCTGTTCAAAACGTCCGGCATTCATCACAGCGACGCGGTCAGACATCGCAAGTCCTTCCTGTTGATTGTGAGTGACGTACACAAAGGTGGTGCCGGACGCGCGTTGAATGCGAACCAGTTCCTGCTGCATGTGCAATTGCAGCTGCAGGTCCAGAGCGCCCAAAGGTTCATCAAGCAGCAACACCGCAGGATCATTGACCAGCGCACGGGCGATAGCCACACGCTGTTGCTGGCCACCTGACAATTGGGAAATGGCGCGCTGTCCATATCCCTCAAGCTTCACGGTTTCCAGAATGACAGAGACGCGGTTGCGTATTTCATGTTTTGAAGTGCGTTTGAGCTTCAGCCCGAAGGCGATGTTATCAAAAACACTCAAATGGGGAAAAAGGGCAAGCTTCTGGAACACCATATTGGTCGGCCGGCGCTCCACGGGAACACCGATGACCGACTTGCCGCGAATGGTGATTTCACCTTCTGTCGGTGCTTCCAGACCCGCGATCATGCGAAGTGTCGTGGTCTTGCCGCATCCCGATGGGCCCAGCAGGGAGAAAAACTCTCCCTGCCGGATATCGAGGTTCAAAGGTTCAACGACGGTCTGGTCGCCAAACTTCTTGCCGACATTGCTCAGGCGTATGTCGATGGCTCCTGCCGTCACGACAGGTTCGCTTTCACGCGGCGGTTCCACTGGTCGAGCCAGCCCGCATGGTTTGCGGCTATCTTCGCATAATCCAATCTCAGGGCCTTGGCGAGTTGCTCGCTGGAGACGGCCGGATCATTGGCAAGTTCTTCCGGCAGGCCGCTATTGTCTTTCAGCACAGGTACAACTGAGGCAGTGACCGCATAGTCGATGATGTTCTCGCGCGTCAGGCTCTCATTGATCAGGTTGCGGCCAACGCGCAGCTGATCATCTGTGCTGCCGTTCAACAGTTGGAAACCTTCAGGGAACAGGATCTGCCCTTCTTCCGGGATCGCATAACCGAATGGTGCGCCTTCCTCGATCCAAGGCAGGACAATACCGCGGAAGTGCGGTGCAATCCAGACTTCGCCACTTGCCAGAAGCTGCTGGATCTGGGCGTTGGAGTTGAAGAGCGAATGGATGTGGCCGGACTTGGCGGCTTCTTCGTAAATCTTCAGCGCAGGTTCAATGTCATCGATGCTTCCGCCATTGGCATAGGCGGTTGCAAGCACGCCATTGCCTGTCCAGAAGCCATCGAAAGTCGCGACACGTCCGTGATACTTAGGGTCGAACAGGTCTTTCCAGGACTTCGGTGGTTCCTTGACCTTTTCGGCATTGTAGATGATGCCGCCTAGATCAATCCAGGGGAATGCTCCGACGTCGTTTGGCAGGCGAAAGTCGTCGTGGATATTGTCGAGGTTCTTTACCTCGGCAGCGTTGAGCGCCACCCATGCATCTTCGGCGAGGCCACGTGCGGTGTTTTCGAGGTTGAAGAAACCGACATTGATCGGTGGAGGGCTGCCTGCCTTGCGGGCGGCTACAATGGTGTTGAGTACCGCATTGGATGAGCCCGGTGCAACGGTGATGGTGACGCCGGGATTGGCAGCCTGAAATGCGCTTGCAACCTTTTGCGGTACGATTTCCTGCGCGCCTGTCCAGACTTGTTGCTGGATCTGAACATTGTCGGCGGCGAAAACGCTGGATTTACCGGCCAGTGTCAATGCGGCGGCGGAGGCGCCTGCAGCACCTAGAAAATGACGACGTGAAAGCGTGTGGGTCATGGATTTTACCCTGCGTTGGGAGATTATTGGGGGCGGGAGGAAACGGTAATGTCGAGCGCCTTCGTTGCGCTCAGCGCCTGATAGATCGAGCAATTGTCGAGGTAGAGCTGGCGTAGGCGGTCGGCTTCTGTCTGATCGATACCTTCGATCGCGACGTCGAGATGGAGCGAGCCGAGGTTTGTCTGGCCCTCGACCCGCTGGAAACGGGCATCAATATGCACATTACGAAACGCGGGCAGATCATGCTCAATTGCGCCTCTGAAAACATTCAATGCACAGGTGACGAGTGCGCCACCAATCAGGTGCGAGGTGCCTGCTGCCTGTCCGCGACCACCTTTGCCAGCGGTTGCGTCGGTCACGATCTGGAAGCTGTCATTGCCTATCAGAAAGCGGCCCGGAATATGGGTTGTCGCACCTTCAATCTGCACATCGGTGATAATCTGGCTCATTGTATTCAACCTCTGAAACGGTCACGCAGCGTTCCGGCTGCATAGTTTGAACGGAACTGCCCGCGTTTTTGCAGGATCGGCAGAACCTCATTGATGAAGATGTCGAGTGGTTCGTCGTAATAGGGCAGGGACAGGTTGAAGCCGTCGACAGCACCCGTTTCCCACCAGTGGCCCAAGCGGTCAGCCAGTTGCTCGGGCGTGCCGACGAAATAACCGCCGTCATTGCTGCCTTCGAGATGTTTGGCAATGTCGCGCAGCGTGTAGTTCTTGTCCTTGATCAAACGCAGGATTTGTTCGTAGCGGCTTCTTAGGCCCTGAACCTGATCCGGCTCTGGCAAAAGCTCATGCGGGATGGGTTCATCGGGTCCAACCTCAGATAGTTCCAGTCCAAACCAACTGCGCATCGACCCATAGACGTGATCGACTGTTGACAGTTCATGCAGCTCTTGCGCGATGTTTTTGGCTGCCTGCTCAGTGTCTGCCAGTACGGGGCAAAGGGCTGCCAGAACGGAGATTGCGTTGCGCGGCCGTCCGGAACGTTCTGTTGCTTCCCTGATCTGTTTAGTAAACGCCAGCGTCTGGTCAAAGTCGTCGCCTGGTGCATAAATCGCATCCGCATAAGCGCCGGCAAATTTCTGGCCGCTGGCTGATGCGCCAGCCTGAACGAGCAGAGGGTGGCCCTGTGGTGGTCGGGGGCTGGTCAGCGGGCCCCGTACATCAAAATACGGCCCCTTGTGATCAATGGCGTGAACCTTGTCATAATCGACCAGAGTTCCCTGAACCTTGTTCCTGACGAGAGCGTCTGCTTCCCAGCTGTCCCACAGCTTTCGCACCACATCGACAAATTCTGCAGCACGATCGTACCGCGTCGCATGTTCGGGGATCGGGCGGTCTCCGAAGTTTGCGGCTGATTCCGGATGAAATGTCGTGACAATGTTCCAGGCCGCACGACCTTTCGAAATGTGGTCGAGGCTTGCGAAAGCGCGGGCGACGCTGAATGGGTCCGAATAGGTTGTCGATGCCGTGGCGATGAGGCCAATATGTTTGGTGGAGACAGCCAGCGCCGACAGAAGTGTCAAAGGCTCAAATAGCCAGCTCAGTCCTTTCCAAGGGTGATTGATGATCGAGAGACCGTCGGCAATGAACAGGGAATCGAATTTGGCTGCCTCAACCTTGCGGGCGATCTCAATGTAATAATCAATGTCGAGAATTTCATTGATACGGTTTTTAGGGTGCCGCCATCCGGACAAATGATTGCCCTGTAACCGCATAAAAAGGTTGAGGTGGATTTCCCGCTGGGTCATCTGTTTGCCTGCACTGCTGGTCTGCATCAAAAAAGTGAACTGGTACGCCCGGAATCGGTTCTGCTTCTCACGCCCATGCATCGCCGACGATAGTTTTTCTCACTCGCCATCAGTTTGCATAACTGTATGAAAACAAGTAATTATTTTCCGATTTGGGAGTGTCTGGAAACGGATACTGATCCCGTTCACTTTATGTAATTAAAATCTATCAAATTTATAGGTAATATAATCTAATATCCCGACGACAATGAGAATTTCTTTGCAATTGAGCGCGTGGTGAAGCGTGAAAGGAAGGTCACAGGTCGTGCGCAGTTCAAAAGGCCAGTTGATGGCGGGTTGTGCACATTGACGGAAATTCCCTTCAAGGAATTTCCGATGCTGCCGACGTCTTTCATCGGCGGGCAGCCTTGGCCATGCGCTAGGCCATTCCAATCGCATGTCGGTCATAGCCCCATCGCGAGCTATGGGTCGTTAACAGAGAGCCTGCGCTTTACTCAGTCTTCCCGCGCGACATTGCTGAGCGGCGAGGTGGTGCCATCTGAAAAGCCGCGATAGCGCAAATGGCTGCGGTTCAGATGGGCGCGCATGGCTTCTCGCGCTTTTTCCGAAATACCAGAGCTGATTGCCTCGCAGATGGCGCGGTGTTCAACAACGGTGTTTTGAATGTAATCCGGGGTAATCAGTGCAGGATTGAGTTGTCTCGAAAAGGCTGGCTGCGGAAGGATTTGCAGGCTCATTAGACTGAAAAATTCGATAAAGGCGCCGTTATTCGTCGCTTCGGCAATAGAGCGATGGAAAATGAAATCGAGATGGTCGAGTGCGCTTTCATCTTCCAGCGAAGCTTCGAATTGGCGCGCGGCATTCCAGATGTTCGATTCCTGCGCCCATGAACGGCGGGTGGCGGCCAGGCCGGCTGCGTGAACCTCGAAGGCCATTCTTAATTCCAGGAGATCCATGAATGAAGTTTTCAGGCGCGCAAATGGAGCGAGCGCTACGTCTGCATCAAATGTATCCGGTTCGCTCTCAGCCACTCGGGGCGCTTGCCGGACAAAGACGCCAACCCCGTGCCGTGATTCCACCACGCCGTCGGATCGCAACGCCGACACGGCTTCACGGATGACTGTTCTACTGACGCCAAACTGCTGTGATAAATCATTGAGTGAACCCAGCTTGAAACCACTTTCAAACTGGCTTTCGCTTATGTGGGTTTTCAACGCCTTTATGGTTCGGCCCGTCAGAGTATCCAAAGTTCGCAGTTCCTGTATCGCTTATGTTTTGCGGTAAAATCTCATTTCTGTCGACAAGGTATCACTACTTGGCTGAGTGATGCTACCTCTTTGGTGAATTTTCGCGTTTTAAGTGTGCGCACTCTGAGGTTGAGGTGATGGAAGTACGGTATATCTGGGCGCTATTTTGGCGTTTATTTTAAAAAAAATTTTGTATTGACGCACAGTGTCAGAAAATGTCGAGGTGAGATAACACCAGTAAAGAGATTTATAAACATAAGGTTAGAGATATTGAATGGATTTAATTTTCAAGAGGTAGTACCTCTTTGTTTGTTGTTGACAAGAGGTACTATTTCAATAATGCTCTACCTCAGAAAAAGTGAGCTTACGACCAGTCAGATGTATCAAGACGGTTGGCGATTGGCTCCGGGAACGTGGTCCGCGCACACTGCGCGTTCAAAAATTAAAATGGAAAGCTGCTATGGGTGCCGTCTCCGCACGTCTCACAGAGCTGGGCGTCGTATTGCCGTCGATTGCCCCGGCTTCAGGTAATTACATTTCGCACCGACTGGCGGGAAATCTGCTGTTCGTTTCGGGTCAGATACCCAGAATAGATGGCGTCGAGCATTTTGTCGGTGTTGTCGGTCAGGATATTTCGCCCGGCGACGGTTATCAGGCCGCCCGGCTTTGCGCACTCAATGTCATAGCGCGTGTCAACGCTGCCCTCGACGGCGATCTAGACCGTGTGGTTGCCTGTGTCCAGCTTCGCGGCTTCGTCAATGCGCCACCTGATTTCAAAGGGCATCCAGCCGTCGTTGATGGTGCTTCGGATCTCCTTGTCGAGATATTTGGAGACAAGGGCCGTCATGTCCGCACCGCACTTGGCGCGGGATCTCTGCCGCGCGGATCATCTGTCGAGATTGATGCCATATTTGAAATCGCACCTAACGCCTGACAACAAAAAGGGGAACTGGCCATGAACGGGACCAGCATGTCGGAAAAAGCCATCGAGATGACCGGCGTCAACAAGTGGTATGGCACACTCCAGGTGCTGAAGGGCATCGACCTCAATGTCGCGCGGGGCGAACATATCGTTCTGTGTGGCCCCTCTGGGTCGGGGAAGTCGACCTTGATCCGCTGTATCAACCACCTTGAGGAAATCCAGCAGGGCAAGATTGCCGTTAATGGCACCGAACTCAGCCAGAAAGGTAACAACGCAGACCATATCCGCCGTGATGTCGGCATGGTTTTCCAACAGTTCAATTTGTTTCCGCATCTGACCGTTCTTGAAAACTGCATGCTGGCGCAGCGTCGCGTTCGCAAAACGCCGGTTGCCGAGGCGAGAGACAAGGCAATGCGTCATCTGGAGCGCGTTCATATTGCCGAACAGGCCAAAAAATTCCCGGCCCAGCTTTCCGGCGGACAACAACAGCGCGTCGCCATTGCTCGGGCACTGTGTATGGACCCCAAGATCATGCTTTTTGATGAGCCGACGTCTGCTCTTGACCCGGAAATGGTCAAGGAAGTGCTTGATACGATGGTATCGCTGGCCGATGACGGCATCACCATGATCTGCGTTACTCATGAAATGGGATTTGCGCGCGCCGTTGCCCATCGGGTGATCTTTATGGACCGCGGCGAGATCATCGAAAGCGCCAAACCGGACACCTTCTTCAGCAATCCGGCCCATGAGCGTACCAGAACGTTCCTCAGCCAGATCCTCAACCATTGAGGGGTGACCGATGAATTATACATTTGATTTTACCCCTGTATTTGCCGCCTGGCCGATGCTCGCGGACGGCATCATCGGCACATTGAAGATGTCGTCTTTGTCGATGGTTTTCGGTTTGAGCCTAGGTATCGTCTTCATGTCCATGCGGATGAGTAAGACGCCCGTGCTGCGCACCATCGCCATTGGCTACATCGAACTTATCCGCAACACGCCAATTCTGGTGCAGGTGTTCTTTGTGTTTTTCGGCATGCCAGCACTGGGCATCCGATTGAGCGGAGAGCAGGCGGCGATCCTAGCCATGACACTGAACTGTGCAGCCTATGCGGCGGAGATTGTTCGCGGCGGTGTGCAGTCCATTCGTCCTGGCCAGATCGAGGCGGGCAGAGCGCTTGGTTTGCACACGGTGGACATTTACCGCTTCGTTGTGTTTCGGCCTGCCATCCGTGCTGTTTATCCGGCGCTGTGCAGCCAGTTTATCCTGATGATGCTGAACTCCAGTCTGATGTCATCGGTGTCGGCGGAAGAACTGACCTATTTCGCCCAGACGCTGGATTCGCAGACTTTCCGCAGCTTCGAGATCTATCTCACCCTTGGTGCCATTTATCTTGCGCTGTCGCAGTTCTTTTCCATCGCTCTCGGCGCCATTGGCCGAGTGTATTTCTCCTATCCGGTAAAGTGAGGCAGTGCGATGATCCGTCAATTTGGTTGGGGAGAGTTCCTGTTCTTGCTGGAAGGCGCGCGTTGGACGGTAGTCCTGTCGCTTCTTGCCTTCACAGCCGGAGGCGCGCTCGGACTGGCAGTCGCACTTGGACGTACCAGCAAATGGAAATGGCTGCGTATTTTGATGGCGACCTATATCCAGATATTCCAGGGTACGCCGCTGCTCGTGCAACTGTTCTTCGTGTATTTCGGCCTGCCGCTGGTCGGCATCAAGGTGGATGTCTGGGTGGCGCTGACCATTGGTCTTTCGCTGCACACCAGCGCCTTTCTCGGTGAAATCTGGCGCGGCAGCATTCAGGCGGTTCCTGATGGGCAGAGCGAGGCGGCACGTGCGCTTGGTATTGGTTACGTACACCGCATGGTCGATATTGTACTGCCGCAGGCATTCCGCATCGGCCTGCCAGCGACCATCAGCTTCCTGGTCAATCTGATCAAGGGTACAGCGCTTGCCGCACTTCTCGGCCTGACAGAGCTTACCCGCTCCGGACAGCTAATGGCCAACATCACGTTTCAACCGCTGCAGGTCTATGGGGCTGTTGCACTCATCTACTTCTTCATCTGCATACCACTGACCTATTGCAGTGCACGGATCGAAAGGCGCCTGAACGCCGCTCGGTAACACAAGAACGCATGACAAAAAACCAACCAGAGGTGACACTATGTTCAATACAGCATTCACTCTTTCGCGTTCCAAAGCCCTCGGCGGATTGACTGCCGTCCTTCTTGCCGCGACCTCTTTTGCGACGTCGGCACTCGCTGTGACCCCGGAAGAGATCAAGGCCAAAGGCACCGCGACAATTGGCGTACAGATGGACCAGTTCCCCTGGGGCTTTATTGATCCAAAGGGTCAGAACGACGGGTTCGATATCGAGATTGCCAACATGATTGCCAAGGAACTTGGTGTTGAGGTGAAATTCGAGCGCATCACCGGCCAGAACCGTATTCCGCTGCTGGTCAACGGCAATGTCGACTTCCTGGTGCCGTCGATGACGATTACCGAGGAACGCGCCAAGGTCATCCAGTATGTCATTCCTTACTCCTCGAATGACATCACGGTCTGGGGCAAGAAAGATGCTGACATCAAGGCGAACGAAGATCTCGGCAAGTTCGTGATCGGCGTCAACCGCGGCAGCGCTTTTGAACCACTGCTGGTCAAGGTTGCGCCTCCAGACACCCAGATCAAACGTTTTGACGATGACGCAACAACCGTGCAGGCGCTGCTTTCCGGCCAGGTCGATGCCATTCTTGGCAGCGTGACATACGGCATTGTTATCAAGCAGGCCGGTTACGATGCGCAATTCGACCGCAAGTACAAGGTGGCAGACAATTTCCAGGGCATGGCAGTGCGCAAGGGCGATCAGGAATTGCTGGATTACCTGACGGACTTTGTCACCCGCCACACGGCAGACGGCACGCTGGATGCCGCCTACAAAAAATGGATCGGGGTTGATCGGGCCAAGTTGCCAACGACCCTGCCGGGCGTTGATTTCACCGGCAAACAGTAACGCTGAATTTCTGCGCGGTCGCTGCGGCCGCCGCGCAGAACACCTCAATATCAACAATTCAAGAGCTTTTGGCCTCCACCTGATTGTGTGGGTGGGGGAACGGCGGACGCATGTCAAAAATTGAACGTCCCGCGCCCGGCACAACCAGCAGCTCGCTTACGGAGCATGAGTTATAAAATGGCGAAAGATGGCAAGCAGATCAGGGTCGGTGTCGATATCGGTGGCACCTTCACCGACGTTGCGATGGAGGTAGGCATCACGCTCCATTCGATCAAAGTGTTGACCGATTATTCTTATCCCGAAAACGCGATCGTCAAGGGTATCCGCCAGGTGGCGGAGGTGGCGGGTGTCGAGCTTTCCGAGATCGATACGATCATCCACGGCACGACGCTGGCGACCAACGCATTGATTGAACGACGGGGCGCGCGCACGGCCTTCATCACCACCAAGGGCTTCCGTGACGTCATCGAAATGCGCACCGAAAGCCGTTTCGAACAGTATGATCTCAATATTGTTCTGCCGGCGCCGCTCGTGCCAAGAAACGAACGGTTTGTTATCGATGAACGTATCGGTGCAGATGGCTCGGTGCTCAAGGCACTGGATATCGCCGAAGTGGACGCGCTGTGTGACCAAATCATTGCAGCTGGTTACGAGAGCGTCGCGATCGGTTTCATCCACTCCTATCTAAATAGCGCACATGAAAAGGTCGTTCGCGAACGCCTACTTGCCAAAAAGCCGGATATTTCGGTGTCGATCTCGTCTGAGGTCTCGCCGCAGATGCGCGAATTCCAGCGCTTCAACACGGTTTGCGCCAATGCTTTCGTCAAGCCGCTGATGGCGTCTTACCTAAACCGCCTTGTTGGCCGGTTGACCGAAGAAGGTACGCGCTGCCCGGTCTTCATGATCCATTCCGGTGGCGGTATCATAAGCGTCGAAAGTGCCGTTGAATTCCCAGTGCGCTTGCTTGAATCCGGACCGGCCGGTGGCGCGATTTTTGCAGCCCATATTGCTAGCAGCTATGGTCTCGATCAGGTTCTGTCCTACGACATGGGCGGTACGACCGCCAAGATTTGCCTGATTGAAAAACAGACACCAAAAACATCGAAAACCTTTGAAGTCGCCCGTACATGGCGCTTCAAGAAGGGCAGCGGCATGCCGATTTCCATTCCGGTTATCGAAATGGTCGAAATCGGTGCCGGTGGTGGCTCTATCGCGACCATCGACAGCATGCGCCAGATCCGTGTTGGGCCGCACAGTGCGGGTTCCGAACCAGGCCCTGCCTGCTACGGTCGTGGCGGTGCAAACCCGACGGTAACCGACGCCGACCTGATCCTTGGCCGTCTCGACCCGGATGAATTCGCCGGTGGCGCCATGAAGCTTGATCGCCCGGCCTCCGACAAAGCCATGGACACCGACATTGCCTCCAAACTTGAAACGGACATCGCAACGGCTGCTTACGGTCTCAGCGAAGTTGTTGATGAGAACATGAGCAATGCCGCGCGTATGCATGCGGTGGAAAACGGCAAGGAATTGTCCGAGTTCACCATGATTGCCTTTGGTGGTGCAGCACCAATTCATGCGGCACGGCTGTGTGAAAAGCTCGGCATGTCGGATCTACTGATCCCGCCTGGTGCCGGTGTTGGTTCGGCTATCGGCTTCCTGCGTGCGCCTTTCGGTTTCGAATCCGTTCGCAGTGCTTACAGCCGTCTCAGCCGATTTGAGGCCAAGGCGATCAATCAGACCATCTCCGACCTGATTGCCGAAGCTACGTCCTTCGTTCGTTCCGGAGCTCCAGATGCCGATCCGGCACTCGAATGCACGGCCTACATGCGTTACGTCGGTCAAGGATGGGAAGTGCCTGTCACCATCGACGTCCGTGATTATGCCGACACTGACGATAAGCTGTTCCGTGACCTGTTTGATGAACAATACGAACAGTTCTTCGGACGTGTCATTGATGGTCTGGATGTCGAGATCGTTAGCTGGTCTCTGCGTGCAACGTCAAAAGTCACGCCTCCCGGTCGTATTGGCAAGACTGAAAAGGCTGCCAGCGCCAAAACCAGCGGTGTGCGTGACATCTTCGATGTGCAGGAAGGCAGCTTCCAGAAAGCCTCGATTGTGTCGCGCAGCGACATGAAGGCCGGCGACTGGGTCTCAGGACCTGCCGTCATCACCGAACGCGAAACCTCGACCATTATCACCGCAAGCCGCGAAGTCATCATGCAAGCTGACGGATGCCTGCTCGTACGCGTCAAGCAAAGCGCTTGAACGGAGGATTACCCATGAAAACCAATGCACTTTCCGAAGTCCACATGCAGATCATGTGGAACCGTCTGATCTCCGTCGTTGAAGAACAGGCTGTCACCCTTATTCGTACCGCTTTCAGCACCAGTGTGCGTGAATCGGGCGACCTGTCTGCCGGTGTGTTCAACCGTGGCGGCAAGATGATTGCCCAGGCCGTGACCGGTACGCCCGGCCACGTCAACGCCATGGCCGAGGCGGTTGGTCACTTCATCCGCGATATTGGCCCCGAAAACATTTTTGAAGGTGATGTCTACATCACCAATGATCCCTGGAAGGGAACGGGCCACCTGCACGACTTCACCGTCGTGTCGCCGAGCTTCCGCAATGGCGCCCTGGTGGGTTACTTCGCCTGTACCGCGCACGTTGTGGACGTTGGCGGCCGTGGTTTCGGACCAGATGCCAACGAAGTTTACGAGGAAGGTATCTTCGTACCGATCATGAAATTTGCCGAACGTGGCAAGGTCAACAAGGATCTGGTCAACATCCTGCACAACAATGTGCGTGAAAGCCATCAGGTTGTGGGTGACGTGTATTCGCTGGCAGCCTGCAACGAAATCGGCCATCGCCGTCTGATGGACATGATGGAAGAGTTTGAGCTCGATGATCTGGAGACACTCGGCGAATTCATCTTCAAGCGCAGCTACGATGCGACGATCGAACGTATCGCAGCATTGCCGATGGGTTCTTATTCCAACGTCATGCGTGTCGACGGTTACGGCTCGCCAATCGACATTGCCGTGCGTCTTGACGTTGCAGATGATCATATTCTTGCGGATTTCGAGGGCACATCACCGCCCAGCCCAAAGGGTATCAATTGCCCGATCATCTATTCGGCAGCCTATGCCTGCTATGGCATGAAATGCTCGATTGCGCCTGAAATCCCCAACAATCACGCTTCGCTGCTGCCATTCCGCATGACGGCACCGACCAACTGCATTCTGAACGCTCAGCACCCGGCGCCAGTATCCGTTCGCCACGTTCTCGGCCACCTGGTTCCGGACGCCGTACTCGGTGCGGTTCACAAGATGCTGCCGGGGCAGGTTCCGGCAGAAGGTGCGGGCGCCCTGTGGAACCTGCATGTCAGCGTACGGCCATTGCAGGGTGAGCATGCACCAGCCGACGGCGGCCAGCGCGCCGAAGTCCTGTTGTTCAACAGTGGTGGTGCTGGCGCCCGCTCGACATTGGATGGTCTGAGTGCCACCGCCTTCCCAAGTGGTGTCCATTCTATGTCGATCGAGGCGACCGAGCATGTTGGTCCGGTTATCTTCTGGCGCAAGGAATTGCGGGATGGTTCCGGCGGTGCCGGCCAGTTCCGTGGTGGCCTCGGCCAGGTTGTCGAGATATCCCCGACCGATGGACATGAAATGCACTTCAACGCGATGTTTGACCGCGTCGATCATCCGCCACGGGGTCGTGAAGGCGGTGAAGATGGTGCAGCCGGCGCCGTTCTTCTCGACGACGGAACACGTCTTGCCACCAAGGGTCGTCAGCATGTGCCTGCCGGTCGGCGGTTGATCCTGCAGCTGCCGGGCGGCGGCGGTTACGGTCCAGTCGAGAAGCGCGACGCCGATGCCGCGAAGCGCGACACTGACTTCGACTATGTGATTGCCCAATAACCCTCCCGTAGAAACCGGGCGAGAGGTTCAGCCTCGCCCGGTTTCTGGCTGAAAGATAAGGTCAAGGAAGTCGGAAATGAGTTTCGAAAACGGGCGCGCAGCAAGCATCAAATCGTCCCCGAGCATGGCGATTGCAATGGCTGCAAAAAAGCTGGCGGCGGAAGGTCGCGACATCATTGATCTCTCATTGGGAGAGCCGGATTTCGAACCGCCGGAGCATGTCACCAAAGCGGCTGTCGCAGCTGTTTTGAAAGGTGGCATACGCTATGGCGCGCCAGCTGGCATGGAAAGCCTGCGCAAGGCGATTGTACAAAAATTCAAGACCGAGAACGGGCTGGATTACTCGGCCGACGAGGTGATGATTGCCAATGGTGCAAAACAGATCCTGTTCGACGCATTTCTGGCGACACTGGAACCGGGTGACGAAGTCATTATTCCAACACCCTGCTGGGTGTCGTACGGCGATATCGTTGCCCTGCATGGCGGCAAGCCGGTTTACGTCAACTGCGGCCCTGAAGATGGTTTCAAGGTATCGGTCGGTAAGCTGGAAGCTGCCATCACGCCAAAGACCCGCTGGCTGATGTTGAATTCCCCTTCCAATCCGACCGGAGCAATCTATTCCGCCGCTGAATACCAACTGCTTGCAGAGGTGCTTATCCGCCACCCGGATATTCTTGTGGTCTCCGACGAGATTTACGAACATGTTCTTCTGCAGGACAAACCTTTCGTCTCGTTTGTCAGTGCCTGTCCGCAATTGCGTGATCGCACTTTGGTCGTCAATGGTGTGTCAAAGGCCTATGCCATGACCGGTTGGCGTCTTGGATATGCGGCAGGGCCAAAGTCGTTGATCTCGGCGCTCAACAAGATGCAGACGCAAAGCGTCTCCTGCGTTTCGTCAATTGCACAAGAGGCTGCGCTTGCAGCCCTGACCGGCAATCAGACCTTTGTAACTGATGGCGCACAGATTTTTGCCAGCCGTGCCCGTCTCATGGCGGAACGTCTGGCGAAGATCGATGGCATCGACTTTATTCCTCCCGATGGCGCATTTTACGCATTTATCGGAGTACAAAGCCTGTTGGGTCGCAAGACTAGCGGCGGGGATGTCATTGCTGACGATACCGACTTTGCCGCCTGTCTACTGCAGCAGTTTGGCCTTTCCAGCGTTCCCGGTGCTGCATTCGGTGCACCCGGTTTTATTCGCCTGTCGATCGCGGCATCCAATCAGGAATTGGAAAGTGCCTGTGATCGTTTGGCTCAAATGGTCGGCTCTCTAAAGGCCTGAACCATCATTCCACCCATTCACGAGTAGACAGAGGTGACGGACAACCGCACCTCGACAACAGGAGGGTTATATCCATGAAGACCGAAGATCTGAAGCATGTTCTAGGGGCGGGACTGTTGTCCTTCCCGGTTACGCATTTCGATGGCGAAGGCAAGTTCAATGCAAAAAGCTACGCCGAACACGTCAACTGGCTGTCTGGGTTTGAGGCGGCGACCTTGTTTGCGGCCGGCGGTACAGGCGAGTTCTTTTCGCTGACACCGGAGGAAATCCCGGAGATTGTTCGGGTCGCAAAGGAAGCGGCCGGCACAACACCAATCGTTTCGGGCTGCGGTTACGGCACTGAAATCGCCATTTCCATTGCCAAGTCGGTAGAGAAGGTCGGTGCTGATGGCATTCTGCTTTTGCCTCATTATCTGATCGACGCGCCGCAGGAAGGCCTCTATCGCCATATCAAGGCGGTCTGCCAGGCAACCGGCATGGGGGTGATGGTCTATAATCGCGACAATTCGGTCCTGCACGCTGATACGCTGGCGCGACTTTGCGATGAATGCCCGAACCTTGTCGGTTTCAAGGATGGGACGGGCGACATTGGCCTGGTGCGCCAGATCACCGCGAAGATGGGTGACCGACTGACCTATCTCGGGGGCATGCCGACAGCGGAGCTTTTCGCGGAGGCCTATCTGGCTGCGGGCTTTACCACCTATTCGTCGGCGGTTTTCAACTTCGTTCCGGGTCTTGCTGTGGAGTTTTACAAGGCACTGCGTGCAGGTGAACGTGCGACGTGCGAGAAGATCCTTATCGACTTCTTCTATCCGTTCATGGCGATCCGTAACCGTGCCAAGGGGTATGCCGTTTCAGCCGTCAAGGCAGGCGTGCGATTGCAGGGCTTTGATGCAGGCCCGGTTCGCTCTCCATTGCAGGATCTGACAACGGAAGAAATGGGCATGATGGAAGCCCTGATCGGCAAGTACAAGCGCTGAACGAACACTCATGGTTGCCCTTTCTGCGGGGCAACCATGACGCATGGATAGGCTGCCTCAGTCGATGGCAGGATGGACATCCGGCGGGATCGGGCAGACATAGGGCTGCCCGTCCATTTTTTCTTCCCACTCAGCCTTTGCTCTGGCCAGTAATTCCGGCGAAACAAGCAGATCAAGTCCGGTTGCAGCCATCGCTCTGGCGGCATGGATCATCGCCTTGTGTGCACCGGGACTGCGCCCTTGCGCCACGACCTGCCATGTGTGCGGATTTGTGCCGATTGCCCAAGCCGGTGCCCAGCACTGCGCGGTTGGCGTGACACGGCTGACATCGCCCACGTCGGTTGACCCTGCGCGGAAGTGAGACTGCCCCTCGAACGACCGAAGTCCGAGATGCAGAGGTTGTGTGCCATCCACCTTGTGATTGAGGAAAACGTCCTCCTTGATCTGATAAAGCCGAATGCTGCTCTTGATTGCCTCGTCTGAGAAAGTGGCTTGGATCTTCTGTGCAAAGGCAACGTCCGCGTCGTCGAATGGAACCGGGCCGAGAGCGGTCAGATTGTCATGGATCGCGTGTTCAAGCGTCAGGTTGGGCAGGAGATTTGTTGAAGCTGAATCGAAGACGATCTCGACTTCGGTTTCCGTCATCATGGCAGCGCCTCTCGCCACCTTGTTGACCCGCTCGGCAAGAGCAAGTGCTTGCGACATTTCAGGCGCACGAACGAGATAGAGCACTTCGGCACGGGCCTGTACGACATTGGCCGCTTTGCCGCCGGTATCGGTAATGGCGTAATGGACGCGGCAATCCTGTGGCATGTGTTCGCGCAGGAAGTTGACACCGACGTTCATCAGTTCCACCGCATCAAGTGCTGAACGACCAAGATGGGCAGCATTGGAGGCGTGGGCGGCAACGCCTTTAAAACGATAATAATATTCGAGAACGGCGAGATTGTTCGTCGACCGCACGCCGTTGAACGGTGCTGGATGCCAGGTCAGGGCGGCATCTACATCGTCAAACAGACCGGCCCGCGCCATGAAGGTCTTGCCGGATCCGCCTTCTTCGCCAGGGCAACCGTAATAGCGCACCGTTCCAGGAATGTTGTTTTCCGCCAGGTGTTTGGCAAGGGAAATGGCTGCAAGCAGCGAGCCACTGCCCAAGAGATTGTGACCGCATCCATGGCCAGTTGCGCCTGTCTCCATAACCTTTTGTTCGTCAACACCCGCGACTTGGCTCATATCTGCAAGCGCATCATATTCGCCGAGGAATGCGATGACCGGTTTGCCACTGCCATATTCGCCAATGAATGCAGTTTCCATACCGGCAACACCTGTGGTGACCGAGAAATCATGCTTTTTCAGCATGTCGATCAATAGACCGGCTGAGCGGTGTTCATGGAATTTCAGTTCTGCAAAATCCCAGATGCTGTCACTGAGGGCCGTAAACCCGGATGAAAGGCCATCAATATTGGCGTTCAACGCGGCAAGTGAAGCGGTATCAGGCATGTCGTATCCTCAGGGCAGGGGTGGAATTTCAGGCAAAAGAAGTCTGGATGGCGGACTAACGTCCGCCACTGCATCTGTTCTTGTGGTTGAATTGTTCAGGACGTGAGGTCATCGCTGACGTCCTGAAGGTGCGAATCAATCCGCGATCGATACTTCCCAAAGACGGGCGTTCGACTGCCACACTGGCTCACCGCGAAGCTTGGCGGTTGCGCCCCAGACATCGATCATGTCGTAGAGGAAAATGCCGGGCATTTCGGCCAGCATCAGCTCATGGAATTCATCGAAAATCGCCTGACGCTTGGTCTGGTCGGTTTCGACATAGGCGGCGTTCATCAGTTCGATGGCCTTTGGATTGTCCCACATCAGCGATGCGTTCTTGTCCTTGTCGCCGACATAGAAGCTGTACATCAGGGCCGGGTCAAGACGTGGCGCTACCGACTGCGAAATGACCTGGTAGTTGCCGGAACGACGACGATCCACCTGTGTTGCATAATCGAGAACTTCGATCTGAACGTTGAGGCCCGCCGCCTGCATCATGGCTTGCGCCATCACGGCGGCCGGGAAGCTTGGCACGTTACCGCGCTTGTTGGCGATGATGCTGATCTGCTCGCCCTTGTAACCGGCTTCTGCCAGTTCTTTCTTCACGGCTTCCAGATCGTAGGCAGGACGTTTCTTCTGAACGTCGCTGTAGTAGATGGAGTCTTCGGCAACCATGGAGCCGTTGGCATGGCCGGTTTCATTCGAAGCGGCCATAACGAGCTGGTCGAGATCAAGCGCCATGGCCATGGCACGGCGAACGCCTGGCTTGCTCAAAACCGGATCACGGGTCTGGATGTAGAATAGGTTCTTGCCGTTGTTCGGGGAAACGATCAGCTGTGTCTTGTCGTTCGACTTAAACTCAGGGATCAGGTCCGGCGAGATTTCGGCAGTGTCCAGAACGCCAGACTGCAGGCCGGCTTTGACCGTGGATGCATCAGGAATGACCATGAACTTGATGCCGTCAGCCAACGGGCGCTTGGAGCCAACCATGCCATCTGCCTTGCCGTCATTTTCCGGCGAGACATAATCATCGAACTTGGCAAGGCGGATATATTCACCCTTTTTCCACTCGTTCCACTTGAAGGGACCGGTGCCGATTGGCTCCTTGAAGGTGCCATCAGCGACAGAGTCGGGCGAGATCATGCCGGTGTAACCGCATTCAGGACGCGACATCAGACCGAGGAAAACCGCCGAAGGCTTTTCAAGGGTCATGGTAACGGTGTTGGCGTCTACAGCCTTGATACCGGTAACGTGAACGATACGGCTACCGTCGAAATCACCAACGCAGGTCCATTTCGTGGCCGGGTCCATATAGCGGTTCCAGTTCCACACCACGTCTTCAGCGGTCAGCGTCTTGCCATTGTGGAACTTCACGCCGTCGCGAAGAGTGAACGTGTAGGTCAGGCCGTCGTCGGAGGTTTCGAAGCTCTTGGCGAGAAGTGGCTTGACTTCACCATTGTTGGCGTAACCGACAAGGCCTTCAACGATGTGCAGGATAACGCCATCGGTATTGCCGTCACGGTTGACGCCGGGATTGTTGCTGCGCAAATCCGAGCTTTGCGCCACGACGATGTCGCGGGCGACCGCCATATTGGCCATGGTGAGCAGGACTGTACCTGCAAGCAGTATCTTTTTCATGTTCTACCCTCTTTTGTGATTGAGTTTATTGCTGGAATTGGTCCCAGCAGACGCGTGAAAGTCTGCCGATCGTTTCTAGTGATACGGTGTAGCCCGGCGTTCCGTCGGCCATCGCCTGTGGCACCTGATCGGTGAAAGCGGCGATGATGTAGAAAGGCGCGCCATCGCGGTAAACGATGCCGGCATTCATACGGCCGCGTTTGCCCGTTCCGCCCTTGTGAGCGACCAAGGTGCCAAATGGCAGCCGTGATGGAATGGCGTAACGCAGGATCTGGTTTTTGAGCGTTTGCAGCGCGTAAGCGCAAAGCTCCATGGATGAGCCGAGCAGTTCGGCAGCTTCCGGTGACGTCTGCGCATCAAGAATTGTCTGCAGCAGAAACACCTGATCGCGTGCCGTGGTTGTCGTCACCGAACCCAAAGTGTGATCCGGCGACAGGGCCAATGGCGGAATGAGGAAACGGTGATGCGTTCCGCTCATGCCGATGGACTTGCAGTAGCTGTCCACTTCGGAAAGCTGAAGCCGTTCGAACACCATCTTGGTGCAGACATTGTCACTCAGCACCATCATGCCGGTAATAGCATCACGCAGCGATATGACGATGCCCGGTGTCAGGTAGCGAAACATGCCGCTGGCGACTTCTTCGGAAAAACGTTGCTCGTAGACAATCTGCTCATCCAGATCGAGACGGCCTTCATGCACGGCTTTGAGGGCTGCCATCATGATGGATGTCTTGCGGGTGCTGGCTGACGGTGTTTCTTCATCTTCACCGCGACCGATGCTTTCACCCGTCAGAAGATTGCACACCATGAAACGGGTGGTGAAAGGCTGCGCGTTGCAAATTTCCTCAAGCGCGGTTGCCGCAGTAGCGGTGTTTACACTCATGTCCATTTTATGCCTCCAGTCGCCATTTCAGTTGCACTCCACCATTTTCGTTGAGGTCGAGAGCAGGAATTGCCTGAAGGAGACGCCGTGTGTAGGCCTCCTTCGGGTTGTCGAAGATGGTGTCACGATCACCTTGCTCGATGATGCGTCCGTCCCGCATGACGATGACGCGGTCAGCCACCTGCTCGACCACGCCGAGATCGTGACTGATGAACAGGCACGAAAACCCGTAACGTTTCTGCAGATTTGAGAAGAGGTCGAGAACCTGCGCCCTGACGGTTACGTCGAGTGCTGAAACCGGTTCGTCGGCGATCAGGAATTTGGGACGGCGTGCGATTGCGCGGGCGATGGCAACGCGTTGCCGCTGGCCGCCGGACAGTTCGTGCGGATAACGGCTGGCATAGCTGCTGTTCAGGCCGACTTCTTCCAGCGTCTCATAAGCACGCTTCTTTTTTCCTGCCTTGTCGATATCAGGCACCAGACGCAGTGCTTCTTCGACCAGTGCGAGAATGGTCATGCGTGGATCGAGAGACGAGTAAGGGTCCTGAAAAACCATCTGGCAGTTCAGGCGGTAGTCGTTCCAGTCAGCATCGCGGCTGCGACCACCAAACAGGATCTGGCCACTGCTTTCTTTCACCAGTCCGGCGATGGTGCGGCCAAGCGTTGTCTTGCCGGAGCCTGAGCCACCGACCAGAGCCACAACCTCACCCTCATGAATGTCAACGCTGACACCATGCAGTGCGCGTTTCGGTGCTGCCTTTTTCAGGAAACCCTTGCGCCCGGGATAATCGACGATGATGTCGCGGGCGCTGACCATCGGCTTGGCGTCAGCCGCCAGTACGCGTGCTTCACTGCGAAACGGCAGGGAGGACAGCAGCTTTTTTGTGTAGGGATGTTGCGGCTTCTGCAGAATATCTTCCGTCGTGCCTTGCTCGACGATGACACCTTTTTCCATCACCACGAGACGGCTGGTATAACGGGCGACCATCGGTAAATCGTGGCTGATGAGCAGAACGGCCGTGCCTTCGGCGCGAGTCAATTCCACCATCAATTCCATGACGTCACGCTGGATCACCGCATCCAGCGCAGTGGTCGGCTCATCGGCAATCAACAGGGCAGGCTTCAGAAGCATGACCGATGCCAGCATGATACGCTGGCGCATGCCGCCTGAAAATTCGTGGGGCCAGGATGTCAGCGCACCTTCAGGGTCACGAATGCCGACACGTTGCAACATGTCGAGAATACGTTTGCGGCGTTCTTCCGGTGACAGCGTCGTGTGAAGGACAAGACCTTCCTCAAGCTGTTTACCAATGGTCATCGACGGATTGAGCGATGTCATCGGTTCCTGAAACACCACGCCGATTTCCGCACCGCGCATGGCGCGCAAGTCGCGGCTGGTCATCGTCAGGGTATCACGACCCTTATACATGATCGTGCCACCGGTTGCCTTGATGACAGGCGGCAGAAGCGAAATCAGGGCGCGGGTGGCAAGTGTCTTGCCGGAGCCGCTTTCGCCAACGATGCCGAAGATTTCGCCGGCTTTGATGTCGAAACTGACATTCTTCACCACTTCGATGCCGGTGTGGGAGACCTGAAGTGACAGGTCGCGAACGCTGATGAGATTTTGTTCTGTCATTTCAGGCCCCTCATACGTGGGTCGAGTTTGTCGCGCAGCGCATCGCCCAGGAGGTTGATTCCAAGAAGGGTGAGTGCAATGCAAAGGCCAGGGAAAAGACCGAGCCACACGGCTTGCTCAATGAAGGGGCGGCCAGCGGCCAGCATATTGCCCCAGGTTGGTGCAGGTGGTGGTACCCCGAGACCAAGGAAGCTGAGAGCGCTTTCCGACAGAATGGCCCAGCCGAACATTGAAGTTGCCAATACGGTGATCGGCGCAACGCAGTTGGGCAGGATGTGGCGGAACATCGTGAAGAGTTCACTGTTGCCCATTACGCGCGACGCCTCGATAAATTCACGCTCGCGAAGCGAAAGCACAGCACCGCGGACAACGCGGGCCATGGAGGGTGTGTAGGCAATGCCTAGCGCAAAGATGATGCCGTATTGGTTGGCACCAAACACGGCGAGAAGACCGAGTGCAAGCAGAATGCCGGGAAAGGCCAGCAGTGCATTGTTGACGGCCATGATGACGCCATCCACCCAGCCGCGGGCATAACCGCTGATCAGGCCAATGAGCGAACCAAAAAACACGGCGAAACTGACCGTCAGAAAGCCGATCCAGACGCTGGCGCGTGCGCCGACAATGATGCGGCTCAGCACATCACGGCCAAATTCGTCGGTACCAAGCCAATGGTCTGCACTGGGTGCCGCCAAACGGGCGGTGAAGCTCAGTTTCATGGGATCGTAAGGTGTCCAGAACAGACCTGTCAGAGCTGCGAGCAGCAGGACGGTGATCAGCGTGCCGCCAATGGCGGCATTGAATGTAAGCTTTTTCATTCGGCCACCACGCGGGGATCGAAAAGAGGATAAAGCAGGTCAACGATAAGATTGACCACGACGTAGGAGAGGGCGACAAACAAAAGGCAGCCTTGAATAACCGGGTAATCACGTTGGAAAATGCTGTCGACCATCAGACGGCCAAGGCCGGGAATGGTGAATACAGTTTCGATGACCGCGATACCGCCGAGCAAATTGCCGAGGATCAGGCCGATCATCGTCCAGGTAGGGCCGAATGCGTTCTTGAAGGCGTGTTTCCATAAAACGGCGCTTTCGGACAGTCCCTTGGCTCTGGCGTGGGTGATGTAATCAAGCCGCAAAACTTCCAAAGTCGATGCGCGCGCCATGCGGATCAGGACACCGGCCTCATGGATGACAAGAGTCATGATGGGCAAGACGATGTAAAGCAGGCCAGCCGTGAAGTTTTCAGACATCGAGACATAACCGAGCACAGGCAGCCAGCCGAGCTTGAGGCCGAAAAATAACAGCAGCAGCAGACCGAGCCAGAATGTCGGGATGGAAAGCAGCACCGTTGCCGTTCCAACCAACGCAAGGTCGGTAATGCTGTTTTGTTTCCAGGCAGCGATCACGCCGGCCGGAACTGCAATCAGGCTGGCAAGCGCGACCGCAATCAGCACGATTTCCGCACTGATGATGAAGCGTGAAACAACAAGTTCCAAGACTGGTTCGTCGTTGACGATGGACTTTCCGAAGTCACCAGCAAGAACATTCTGCCCCCAGATGAGGAACTGTTCCGGCATGGACTTGTCCAAGCCTAACTCGGTACGCATTTCGGCGATCTGCTCTGGCTGAGCCATGTCGCCCAGCATCAATGCTGCCGGATCGCCGGGAATAAAACGGATCAATGCAAACACGGTGATCGATACGATCAGCACGGTCGGCAACGCCATGAATAGGCGATTTAAGATAAATCGAAGCATATGTTCCCCTGAACTGGACATGCCGTTTTTTAGGCGGCTATCCATTGTTCCAATTTTTACGGACTATGAGCGATATGGAAAAATTGCGCAATATTATGCATTTTTGTCATAGGTTTATGCATATTGTCGCATTGATGCAGACGGGGTGAAAATCTGCATAAATGTTTGTAAACGCTTATTTTTGCGAAATATCTATCTGCTGTTTGAGTGTGTCCATCAATGCCTGTGTGGCAAGTGATGGTGGGACTCCAGCTGGTTTTGCCAGGCCAAACTCCTGTGTTGCAACAGGCACAAACTGGCGCTGAACAATCGGCAGGTGAGGGTAGAGATTCGCATAAAAACTGCTGACTATACCGACGCCAAGATTGTGTGCGGCATAGGCACAAGCCGAGCTATTGCTGTGAGTTTCGATCCTGACATTCTGGCGCACGCCAGCGCGTTGGAACGTATTGTCGAGCATCACACGCTGGGGGCGTTGCCGTCCCAACATGATCAGCGGTTCACCACGCAAATCCTTCGGCCCGATCTCTTTCTTGGCCGCCAACGGGTGGTCCTTGTGCATGACGCAGACACTGACGCCACGTGCAACGGGCTCCATTGTGATGCTTGTGGGGATTTCCCCCTCATATCTCAGGAAGCCGAAATCGATCACCCGCTGCTCGATCATGCGGGTGATCGATGTGGTTGTTTCAAAAAAAGTTTCGATGCGCACATTGGGAAAGTTGCGCCCATATTCAGCGAGAACGGCGGGGGCAAAATTTTCCCACATGCTGCTGGGCAGGCCCATACGCACCAGATCAGGACCTGAAACGCCGGTGCGCAAGTCGTCTGCCAGTTCGGAAAATCGCTCAATGCCAAGCAGCACATTTTCCGCATCCTTTGCAAGGATCAAGGCTTCGGGCGTGGGGATAAGCCGGCCCTTGTCGCGTGCAAAAAGCGTCAGAGACAGGTCCGATTCAAGCTGTTGCAAAAGTCTGCTGACGCCCGATTGGCTGAGGTTCATGCTTTTGGCTGTGGCAATTGTCGAGCCTGTTGCAAGCAGGGTTTTCAACACCTCCAGCTGCCGGAAATTGATCATCGGAGGTGTTCCTTCACGATTAAACCCAAGAATTATATCCAATCTTCCAGACAGCGTAGAAAGGCAACCGCAACTTTGGAAAGCGGTGCGCGCTCACTGCTGATGAGTGCATAATTGAGTGTCAAAGCGGGTTCCAGAGGTACGAATGCCAAGGGCAGTTCGGTGTATTCCCTGGCGATGAGTTCACCCACAACAGCAATTCCCAGTCCTTCCGCCGCAAGTGCACAGGCACAACCAACCGAATGCGCCTCAATGGCGGGGCGCTGTCTGAGGCCGTGATTGTAGAGGAGCGCCTCCAACTCATGGCGCACAGGTCGTGCGTTGTTGAGCAGGATCAGGTCGTTGCCCTTGAGGTCCGTGACTGTCAGCCCGTCACGGCCAGAAAGCGGATGATCACGATGCAAGACGCAAATATTTCGCGACGGAAGCAGGCGCTCATGTTTCAGGCCGAGGGTGGATTCAGGCAAGCGCGTAAAGCCGATGTCGGCTTCATCATCGGCGATCATACGTTCAATGCTCAGGTAATTGCCTGACTTCACCTCTATACGTGCGGGTCCGTTCTCTCTAAGGAAGCGTTTGATCAGGCGGGGCACTAATGTCACGGACAGACTGGCGGGAAAAGCCAGTCGCAAGGGGATTTCCTGCGAACGTCCATGTTCCAGTTCCTGTGCCATGACCTTCAGAGACGTCAGGCGATCGGAAATCGCCCGGATTTGGGGCCCGATTTGTAAGCCTTCTCGCGTGGGAGAAAGCCTGTTCTTGTCACGCTCAAAAAGCCGGACGCCAAGATAAAGCTCAAGCTGCTGCAGCAATCTGCTGACATTTGATTGGGAAACGCCAAGCTCATTGGCGGCTGCAATGGTGGAGCCTGTTGCGGCAATCGCATCGTAGGCATGGATGTGCCGGATGCTGATCGTGACGTCGCTATCCTCCGCCATGTCTTCTCCCGAAATTGAATAGAGCGACCCGTAAACTGCATAAGATTGTGCGCCTTGGCCAAAACGCACATTTTCAAGGCACTAAGAAATCCGGTGAAAAGGCATTCGTCAATGACGACCGTAATTGAAAAAATCGCAGCACAGCTTGCTACCCGTAAAAGCTTTTCGCCATTGGCGTTGCAACGAGCCACAGAAGCTATTGTCGATACGATTGGCTGTATGTTGGCGGGTGCCAACGATGAGACACCACGCGCCGTGATGCGCGCCTTTGCCAATGATATCAGTGAACATGGTGGCTCGGCATTGGTTGACGGGTCAAAAGCATCGGCTTCAATCGCCGCCCTGATCAATGGTACCGCCGCGCACTGCCTTGATTATGATGATAATTTCCATCCTGCCCGTGCACATGCATCTGCGGTTCTGGTGTCAGCCCTGCTTTCCCTCGCAACCGCCGACTATGGGATAACTGGTAGGCAATTTGTCCATGCCTATCTGGCTGGCTTGGAGGCGCAGGCGGCGGTTGGTTTCGGTGTTATCCCCTCGCATTACAACAGGGGCTGGCACGGTACATCGACTGTTGGTGCAATTGGTGCGGCGGCTGGTGTCGCAGTTTTGTTGGGACTGGGCAGGGACCAGATTGCGCAGGCGATGAGTATCGCGACGAGTTCTGCCTGCGGGCCAAAGGGTCAGTTCGGAACACCCGCCAAACCGCTCCATGCGGGGCTGGCGGCACGCAACGCGGTTGAGGCGGCATTGCTTGCCAAGGCCGGTGTTGCAGGACGGCTTGATATTCTCGAGAGATCACAGGGCTTTAGAGATCTGTTCGGTGGCGGTGCCGCAACCGGCTGGGATGCGCTTTCATTCGGTCACGACCACATCATCGAAACACGTGGGCTGGTGACCAAACAGCACCCGTGCTGTGCTTCAACACACCGCGCTATCGACGCGGCGCGTGAGTTGCAGGATCAATACGGATTTCGGGCGGAAGATATCAGGTCCATCAACACCAAGGTCGGCATTTCCGCTATGGATAATCTGGCCTACCCCGATCCGCGCGATGAAATGCAGGCACGTTTTTCAATGCAATATTGCCTGGCGACCGCACTTGTTCACCGCAGGCTGTCTCTCGGTGATTTTACACCGTCTGCCATCTGTCGTGCGGACATTCGCCAGTTGATGCCGCTGATATCCATGTCGGCTTACACCGCTGCCGAAGAAGTTGGCACGGAGCGGCTGCCGCATCAGGTCGACATTCACCTGAATGACGGACGGCATCTCAAAATCGAGAGATTGCATGCTGATGGCTCAATTCAGAAGCCGCTCGGCAGCGCTCAACGGCAAATGAAATTTGCAGATTGTCTGGCATGGGCTGGTTTGAATGCGGATGGTGATGCGTGGCAACGGCTTATGGGAGTCGAAGATACGACGTCATTTCGATCCCTATGGGCAGAGGTCAGCCACTCTCTGCGCAGATAGGTGTTGAGCGAAAGGGTAGATTTACGGCTTATTTCGCGATCAGGACTTCGATGCCGCGTTTCTCAAACTCGCGGGCGTCGCGATCTGAAATGCCATCATCTGTTACGAAGGAATGGATCACGTCGAGAGAACCAAGGCGCGTGAACGACGATTTGTTGATCTTGGTCGAATCCGCCACGAGGTAAACATGGGCTGCCGCCTTGATCATCGCTTCCTTCAGCTGAAGGTCGGCAAAGCTTGGATAGGTCAGCCCCGCGTCCAGTGCGACACCAGCGGTGGCAAGAAACAGCTTGCCCGCAAAAATGTTGCGGAAATATTCGACCGACTTGTCACCCGAAAGCGAAAGCGTCGGGGATTTAAACTGTCCGCCCGGCATGTGCACTGCAAATGATGGCACAGCACCCAATATGATTGCGATGTTGAGCGCGTTGGTGATCAATGTCAGATCACGGCGGTTGGTCAGGCGTGTTGCAATTTCCGTTGTCGTTGTACCAGCATCAAGGATCAGCGTTTCGCCATCCTTGACGAGGCTTGCGGCAAGGGCGCCAATACGGCGCTTTTTGTCCATGTTTTCCTGATGGTACAGGGTCATGGTGCCGGTTTGTGGTGCGACCGTATTAAGATAGGCGCCACCATGCTCGCG
This sequence comes from Agrobacterium sp. AGB01, assembly GCF_014851585.1. GTDB lineage: Bacteria > Pseudomonadota > Alphaproteobacteria > Rhizobiales > Rhizobiaceae > Agrobacterium. Next base: position 222,783 of record NZ_JACVAB010000004.1, on the reverse strand, counting down.
CGTGATGAAACCTTCGTTTTCGAGCCTTTCAAGGTCCTGACGGATGGTTGCTTCTGATACATGGAAGGCGGCCGCCAGTTCTCTGACGCGGGCGGAGCCTTCTTCCTGAAGCCATTCAAGAATGCGACGACGTCTTGGCTCGGATAGTAGCCCGATCATCGACTCCGAAGCATCTTGCTCGTCTTTCGCTTCCATTTGGACTTACCTAAGCTCCTGAATCGCAACCAATCGAAATTATTCGATTCCTTTTTATCGGATACTTACAGTATCGATCTGGCAGCATCAAATCCTCAATTGGCGTTCTGCTGCAACACCACGCGGGCCTGCAGTTTTTGCTGAACCTGATCAACGACCACGGCCGCAATGATGACCAGACCCTTGATGACGGTTTGCCAGAAGGACGAAACGCCCATCATGATAAGCCCGTCTGCGAGGATGCCGATGACGAATGCGCCAACGATGGTGCCTGCGATACGACCGCGACCGCCCGACATGGATGTGCCGCCAAGAACAGCTGCCGCGATGGCATTGAGTTCGAATGTCTCACCGGTTGCCGGGTGGCTTGCCTGCAGTTGCGAGGAAATGATGAGGCCAACAAATGCCGCACACAGGCCGGAGAACATGTACACGAACAGCTTGATACGATCGACGTTCACGCCAGACAGGGCCGCGCCGCGCTCATTGCCGCCAACGGCATAGATATGCCTGCCAAGCGGGGTCCGGCTGGCCAGATAGGCCGCGCCCAGTGCCACAACGACCATGATCCACACCGAGACAGGAAAGCTGAGAAACGTGCCGGAGCCAATGATACGGAAGGTATCAGACCCATATTCCGGGTTGCCGGAAAGGTTTGGGAATGTCCGGCCCTCGGAGAACAGAAGGGCTGCACCACGCGCGACATAAAGCGTGCCGAGCGTGGCGATGAACGGCGCCACATTCAATTTGGTTATCAGGAACCCGTTTATTGAGCCGATAAAGACACCCACGACTAGCACGATAAGGCAGATTTCGATCGTATTAAACTGCAGGCTGTACCCAATGCCGAGGAAGCCGAGATCAATGCCGTAAAGCACCAGATATCCGGCGACCATGGCGCAGAGGCCGACAATTGAGCCGACTGACAGGTCAATGCCACCAGCGATGATGACAAAGGTCATTCCGATAGCAAGCAATGCATTCAGCGCAACGTGCTTGGAAATGATCACCATATTGCCCATGCTCAGGAAGTTGGGAGCGGCGATGGCAAAGAAGGTGAACACCAGAATGAGAGCCACGAATGTCCGCATGTGCAAAAGTAGCAGCAATGCAGAGGTTCTGGACGTTGACACTCCAGTGACGGTTTTGACGTTGCCCGAGGTGTCGATGCTGCTCATAGTGTTTCAACCTTTTTAAGATTGGGAGTTGCCGCCGAAACGACATCCGCTGCGTTGGCGCCAGCCGGAAATTGTCCAGTCAGCCGACCATTCGCCATGACGAGAATGCGATCGGAAAGGGCCAGAACCTCTTCCAGATCGGATGTGACAAAAAGAATGCCCAAGCCATCACCGGCCAGGCGCCGCATGGTGCGGAAAATTTCCGCCTTGGCGCCGATGTCGATGCCGCGAGAAGGCTCATCCATCAGAAGGATTTTCGGTTTCGTCATCAGTGCCTTGCCGATGACGACCTTTTGCTGGTTGCCGCCGGACAGGCTGGAAACCGGGTGTTCCATGCTGGCGATCTTGATCGCCATGCGTTTGACAAATTCGGCAGCCTTGGCGGCCTCTGCCTTGAGGCTCAGGTGAAACCCGCGCGTGAAGTCGTAAAGAGACGACATCGTCAGATTTTCCCGGATTGTCATGATCTGCACGAGGCCGTCGCGTTTGCGATCCTCAGGTATCAGAGCAAGACCGCGGCGGATGCGACCGGAGACACTTTGTTCCTTGAGTGGTTTGCCCGAAATGAACATCTGGCCGGACGAATTCGGATGTTGTGCCATGATGCACTCAAGCAGTTCCGAACGGCCGGCGCCCATCAGGCCGTAAAGCCCGACGATTTCACCTTCTCTGACCGTCAGCGACATGTGATCAACGGCGTAACCGCCAGCCGGGCTCGGCAGGCAGATGTTTTCAACACGAAACACTTCGTCGCCCAACTCGTGCTCAACGGTTTTGGGAAACTCTTTCGATGCGCTGCCGATCATGTTGGCAACGATCCAGGGGATGTCCACGCCCTTCATCGAGCGCGATCCGGTGATAACGCCATCACGCAGAACGGTTATATAGTCGCCTATGCGAATAAGCTCTTCCAACCGGTGGGAGATGTAAACAATGCCGACGCCCTGTTTTTTCAGGTCGTTGATGACTCTGAACAGCACCTCGACTTCGGCCGCAGAAAGGGCTGATGTTGGCTCATCGAGAATAAGAATGCGGGCGTTCTCCGCCAGTGCCTTGGCAATTTCAACGATCTGCTGCTGACCGATCCGCAGGTTACCGAGCGGCGTGTCGGGATCGATATTCTGCTCAAGTCGCTTCATCAGCGTTCTGGCGGCGCTGGTCTGTGCAGCCCTGTCGATGTGAATGCCAGCCTTGGTCTTTTCGTGACCGACAAAGATGTTTTCCGCGACCGTCAGGTTGGGGAACAGGTTGAGTTCTTGAAAAACAATGCCGACACCATGTTTGGCTGCATCCGTCTTGTCGGTAAAAACAACTGACTTGCCATCCAGTTCGATGGAGCCGCCATTTAACTGTTCAACGCCTGCTATGATTTTCATAAGCGTTGATTTTCCAGCACCGTTTTCGCCGACGAGAACGTTGACCGCGCCCATGCGCAGGTCAAAATCGACATTCTTGAGTGCCTGTGTGCCAGGATAGATTTTTGATCCATTGCGGATGGACAGGCCGATAGGATGCGGTTCGACTGTTGCAACCGCACTCATTGTGCCACCTCGATGGAGACTGGCATGATCAGTGGCTGTTCCGTTGCCGAGCGAATGACCACAGCGCCGAGGAAATTGATCTTTTTACCCTTCAGCGGCGTGTCGACTGTGGGCAGTTTGGAAACGGCCTTGTCGTTCAGGGCGCGGCCAAGTCGGGCATATTCGATCTGGTCACGGAATGTGGAGAAATCATAAAGTGCAGTCGTGTCGCGCAAGGCCGACCCCTTGACGACCGGTCCCAGTTGCAGGGTCGCGTCGGCCTTTCCATCACCATCAATGTCGATATCTGCGACGGCTGCTTTGGATGCGCGGTTTTCGTTGATAACGTTTGCTGTTCCCTTGACCGCGAAGTTCCACCCGCCGCCAGCGCCGCCAACTCTTACGCCATGGCTCTCGCCAGCCTTGTCGAGACCAGACTTGATGGCGTCGCGAAGTTGCGTGAGATCCACGGCCTTCTGTGACAACGCTGGTACCAGCTTGGCATCAAATGTCGTTTCGACCAGTTCTGCAATCGGGTCTGCCGCGGCGCCGGTCGCGTCGTCTTTGTTGGTCTTGACCAGTTTGCAGCCTGAAACGGACACGGCAAGCAGGCTCACCGCAACAAGGGTTGTGATTTTCATGGCGATCCGAACTTTTAAAAGCGGGCAAACATCCGGGGTGCTCAGGCACCCCGGATGGCGAGGCAGGTTTTACTGCGTCAGCGCAAATGTCTCGAGCTTTTCGGCATTGTCAGCGTTGATGAGAATGCAATCCATCAACTGCTTTTCTTCAAGGCCTGTGGAGCCGGTCTTGATGAACTTGTCAGCCTGTTCAACAGCCAGCTGTGCTTGCTGGTAAGCGGGCTGAAGAACGGTTGCCTTGATGCCACCCTTCTTGATGGAGTCACGAACGTCGTTCGAACCATCGAAACCAACGACGATAACGTCCTTGCGGCCAGCGGCTTCAAGTGCTGCATAAGCGCCCATGGCCATGGTGTCGTTGCCGGAGATCACGCCCTTGATGTCAGGATGCGCCTGCAGGATCGATTCCATAACGGTGTAAGCTTCGGTCTGCGACCAATTTGCCGTCTGTTTGGCAACCAGCTTCATGTCCGAATATTGGTCGATCACGTCGTGATATCCCTGCGAACGAATGCCGGCATTGGTGTCGGATTCCTTGCCGAGAAGTTCGGCATAATTACCCTTTTCACCCATCAGCTTGACGAACTCTTCCGCGCCGAGCTGTGCACCCTGATAGTTGTTGGAAACAATCTGCGATACGGCAACGCCGGCTGTGGTGATTTCGCGGTCAATCAGGAAAGAAGGTATGCCCTTGTCCTTGGCCTTCTGGACTGCTGCAACCGAGGCGTCTGCACCGGCATTGTCAAGAATGATGGCTTTTACGCCAGCTGCGATAGCGCTGTCGAACAGCTCGTTCTGCTTGTTGGCGTCATCATTGTGGACCAGAACCATAGTGGCATAGCCCAGTTCTTTCGCCTTGGCCGCAGCGCCATCCGCTTCAGCCTTGAAGAATGGGTTGTCATGGCTTGGTGTAATGATTGCGATAGTATCGGCAGCTAAAGCCACGCCGGACATCGCACCGGCAATGCCGAGCGCGACGACGGACATCAAAAGACGTTTCGTCAGTTTCATGGAGACCTCCCGTTGTCAAAACCACCCTCCAGCGGTTTTTTCGAGGTTTAAACTATCGATTACTTTCGTTTGATGTCAATATGTTTTTGAGATTTGCGGTTTTTTGGTAGAGATGATGATGCAACGTACACTGATAGGATGTAAGGCGGGGCGCTCTCTTTCGTTATGGTCTTGTCGTATAATAATTCACTTGAACGCGTTGGTGTTTCATGCGACTTGTTCAATCAAATGAGATAAATCGAAAGCATTCAAAAGCCATTTAGTGCTTTGATGCGGTAGCCACGTCTGGGAGGGGTGGATGGTACCGGTTCGTTTGCAAGCAGATACCTGTATCGTTGTCAGGGGTTGGCCGTATTTTGGTCGGCCGTTGTACGATCACGGTTTCATTTCGTTTCGATCTGCTTTGACACGGTTTCGTCATCACATCTGATTTTACGTTGCCGTCTGTAAAAGGCGGGCGCTCAAATATTCACATACATGGAGGAAACCTATGACAACACAACGTTTTGGCGCCGGTATCTGGCACTTCGCCACCTATCTCGATCGTTATGCCACGGATGGTTATGGCACACCGCGTAGTGTTATCGAGGCAATCGACCTGGCAGGCCAGGTTGCGGATCTTTCGGTTGTCGATATCAACTATCCATTCTTCGGCGGTGATTTCTCCAATGCGCAGGTTAAAGAGGCACTGGATCGTAACAAGCTGGGTGTCATCGGTATTACGCCAGAAATCTATACCCGCGAATTCGTCAAGGGCTCATTCACTAACCCGGACGCTGGCGTTCGCAGACGCGCCCATGAACTGGTGACAGAAGCCTGTGATCAGGTTCGTTATTTCGGCGCTGATTACGTCAAGCTTTGGCCGGGTCAGGATGGCTGGGACTATCCGTTCCAGGTTGATTACGGCACATTGTGGAAGCACTCGCTTGATGGGGTCGGCCAACTTGCCAGCGAAAACCCCGATCTGAAATTCGTGATCGAATACAAACCACGTGAACCGCGTGTTCGCATGAGCTTTGGTTCTGTGGCACGTACACTGCTCGGTATTGAGAAAATTGGCTTGCCAAATGTTGGCATTTTGCTCGATTTTGGCCACGCCATCATGGGTGGTGAGTCTGCGGCCGACAGCGCACAGCTTGCTATCGATTATGGTCGTTTGTTCGGCATGGACGTCAACGACAACTATCGTTCATGGGATGACGATTTGGTGGCGGGCAGTCTTCATCCAATTGAACTGTTTGAGTTTTTCTATGTGCTTCGCAAAAACAAGTGGGAAGGCGTCTGGCAGCTTGATCAGTTCCCGTTCCGTGAAGACAGTGTCGCGACTGCCAATCACGCTATTGATTTCCTTAAGGCTGCCGACAAGGGGCTTGCCGCGCTTGATGTTGATGCATTGAGAGAGGCACAGAGCCGTCATGACGCGATTGGTGCCTTGAAAATCGCCCAGAAAGCACTGTTCGGCGCCATGTAATGGCGTTCCAGTGACGTTTCGATTTTGCTTACTGCATATCAAAGCCCGGCCCTAAGGTCGGGCTTTTTACATTTATATCTTAACCAACAGTCTAGCCGCTTTCCCCCTCAGTCAGGGCCATTGGCCAGACGCGGCGGTAGGTGGCGGGATAGATATCCTTGTAGGCAGGCATAACGGACAGCAGACCCTCGGCAAGGCAGATGCCGAGGTCGTGTAGCGAAAGGCTAAAGCCCGTTAATGCCGGAGACAGAAACTGGGTGTGTGGACTGTGGCGGCCGATGATGGCGATATCTTTTCCCGGTTTGATGCCAGCCTCTTCAAGACCTTTGTATAGGCCAGTCACCAGCGTTTCGTTGACAAGAGTAATGGCGGTCGGACGGGTCGGCCGGGCAGCTATTTCCTGCGCCACGGCATAACCGCCAGCCTCATTGGGGCGGGCGCGAAAGATGTATTCATCGCGCAGCGTTAGATTATGCCGCGCCAGAACTTCCCGGCATCGTTCGATGAAAATGTAACCCAGATTGAGATCGCCATGCGGCCAGACGACACCGATATCCGTGTGTCCAGCATTGATGAGACGCTCCATGGCGGTTTCGGCCATGCCTTCAAAATCCAGATCGATCCACGGTTGACCAACGTCGGTCAGGCTGCGACCGAGCGAGATGAACGGGATGTTTTGCCGGTCGAGCAGTTCGAAACGGGCGTCGTTGCGGCGGGTTGCCGAAAGAATGATGGCATCGGCAAAACCGCGTGCCACGGTGCGTTGTAGGTAGGCGTCAGGATCTTCGGATGAGGAGCAGAGCAGGGCGACAAGATCGAGATTGTGGCGAGCCAGCACCGTCTGCACGCCGTCAAAGACGCTCATGAAAAACGTGTCGCCCTGGCCAGTGATTTCCGGCCCCGTCTGCATCATGAAACCGATGACGCCGGTTGAACCCTTGCGAAGAGAGCGGCCAGACTGATTGGCGACATAACCCAGCTTTTCTGCGGCCTCGAGAACACGTTGGCGTGTCCTAGGATTTACATCTGTCTTGCCGTTCAACGCACGCGATACGGTGCCGATCGATATGTCGAGATGCTCGGCCAGTTGGCGAATGCCCTTCATGCTGTAACCCGTCTTTCATCACCGTTTCAGCAAACAGTATTGACAAAAAATCAGACATGTCCATAGTTACCGTAAACGTTTACGGTTTTTGCTGGAGGGCAAGAATCCTAACGTCTCAGGGAGGTTAATCTTGACATACAACGTCGTATTGTGTGGCTGCGGGGCTATGGCCAAGGGCTGGCTTCGTGCGGTGAAATCCACACCAGACTTGCGGGATGCGCTGTCGGTGGTCGGTCTTGTTGACCTTGACCTGAATGTCGCTCGAGCACTCGCAGACGAGTTCAATTTAGGCCCTGTTATTACAGGAACAGACCTGCGTGAGGTGCTGGAGAAGACCAGAGCGGAGATCGTGTTTGATATCGTCATTCCAGCCGCGCGCCATTCGGTCGTCCGCACCGCCCTGGCATATGGTTGTCACGTGCTGAGTGAAAAGCCGATGTCGAGCTCGATGAGCGAGGCAGCTGATCTGATTGAAGCTGCGAAGGCCGCCGGCAAAATCCATTCCGTCGTGCAGAACCGCCGTTTCATATCGGGTGTGCGGCGTATGCGTCGCTTTGTTGAGAGTGGTGCGATCGGCGACATCACCGCCATTCATTGCGACTTTTTCATTGGTCCGCATTTCGGCGGATTCCGTGAAAAAATGGACAATGTGCTGCTTTTGGACATGGCGATCCATACCTTCGATGCTGCCCGTTATGTTTCGGGCAAACTGCCGCTTTCCGTCTATTGCCTTGAAACAAACCCCCGGGGCTCGTGGTACGCCCATGGTGCTTCCGCCAATGCGGTGTTCCAGCTGTCGGATGATGTGGTCTTTACCTATCGCGGCTCTTGGTGCGCGGAAGGCGAACGGACAAGCTGGGAAAGCACTTGGCGTCTTGTCGGCACGAAGGGAATGCTGACCTGGGATGGCGAGGAGGCCTTTAGTGCTTCTATTGCGGGCGTGCAGGATGGCTTGCTGCGCGGTTTCACGTCCATTGAGGTGCCGCCGCCTGCCAATGAAGAGGAAACCCATGGGCATGCCAGTGTCATTGCTGATTTTCTGTCGGCAATCCGGACAGGTCGTACCCCTGAAACGGCCGGGCAGGACAACATCAAGAGCTTGGCCATGGTGTTCGGCGCAATCGAAAGCGCCCGGTCTGGCCGATCCGTCGATCTTGCAGCATAGGAAGAATCAGCAATGAGCGAGCAGAACAGGAATTCCATCCGCGTTGGTACAATGGTCAGTGCCACAAAAGGTCAGGCGGCACAGCGCATTTCGCAGATCGCGGATATGGGTTTTGAGAGTTTTGAGCCGTTTTTCTGGCAGACGACCAATGGTCAGGATATTGCCGAGCTTGGAAAACGTTGCGTCGATGCCATCGGCGACAGGGATATCACCATGTCAACGATCGGCATGTTCGGTAATCCGCTCGAGGAAACCGAACTGGATTTGCAGACCCTGCAAGGCTGGAAAGACTGCATCGACAACGCCCATCATTTTGGTGCGACCTGCGTGGCTGGTTTTACGGGCCGCATCAGAAACAAGCCATTGCCCGAGAGCCTACCGCGTTACCGGGAAGTGTGGAGCGAACTTGCCAAACGTGCCGCCGACAAGGGCATAAAAATCGCCTTCGAAAATTGTGCCATGGACGGCAACTGGGCAACCGGTGACTGGAATATCGCCCATAATCCCGACGCCTGGGAGCTGATTTTCAACGAAACGCCTGACGATAATATCGGTCTGGAGTGGGAGCCCTGCCACCAGATGGTTTATCTGATCGATCCATTGCCGCAGATCCGCAAATGGGCGCACAAGATTTTCCATGTTCATGGCAAGGATGCCACCATTCGCTGGGATGTCATTCGTGAGCACGGGATTTTTGGAAAACACCCATTCGTTTTCATGCGCACACCCGGTTTTGGCGACAGCAACTGGACCGATATTATCTCTGAACTGCGTCTCGCCGGCTGGTCAGGTTCCATCGACATTGAAGGCTGGCATGACCCTGTCTATCGCGATGCACTTGAGATGACCGGTCAGGTCCATGCACTTAACCATTTGAAACAGGCACGAGGAGGCGATTTCGTCGTCGATCCGACCTGACAGGAGTGGCCGGTTGTCTGAGGAGGCGGGCAATCGGCAAGGTGACGTGAAGATAACCCGAAGGAGGAGAACTATGGGTATCCGAAAGCATTCGATTGCTATTGCACTGGCCATGACATGTACTTCGCTTGTTGGCTTCGCCGCAAAAGCTGACGACGTAACGCTGACCCTGTGGTCCCTGGACCGCGATATTCAGCCCGCGCCCAATCTGATCAAGGAATTCAACGCACAGAATAATGGCATCAAGATCGAATATCGCCAGATCCAGTTTGACGACGTCGTAAGTGAAGCTATGCGCGCCTACTCGACAGGAAAGGCACCTGACATCATCGCCATCGATAACCCCAACCATGCGATGTTTGCGTCGCGCGGTGCCTTTCTTGATTTGACAGACATGATCAAGGGATCATCGGAGATAAAACCGGAGAACTATTTCCCCGGACCTCTGAAATCGGTCACCTGGGATGACAAATATTACGGTGTGCCGAAGGCCACCAATACGATCGCGTTGTATTACAACAAGGACCTCTTCAAGGCGGCAGGGCTCGATCCGGAAAAGGCGCCCCAGACATGGGATGAACTGGTGGAAACGGCGCGCAAGCTGAATGATCCTTCGAAGAATGTGTATGGCATTACGTTTTCTGCAAAGGCTAACGAAGAAGGAACCTTCCAGTTTTTGCCATGGGCGCAGATGGGGGGATCATCCTACAAGGCCATCAACGGCGAAGGTGCCGTGCGTGCCCTGACCATCTGGAAACAGTTGCTGGATGAAAAGCTGACGTCGCCTGATACACTGACCCGAAGTCAGTGGGATTCCACCGCAACATTTAATGCCGGCAATGCCGCCATGGCGATTTCCGGGCCTTGGGAAATCGATCGCATGCTGAGCGATGCCAAGTTTGAATGGGGCACGGCCTTGTTGCCAGTTCCGCAGGAAGGCGCTGAACGCTCTTCGGCTATGGGTGACTATAACTGGGCGATCTTCTCAAAAAGCAAGCATCCGGAAGAGGCTTTCAAAGCCCTGGAGTTCTTCGCGTCGAAGGATGCCACCATGTACAAGGATTTTGGCCAGCTGCCCGCTCGTGCTGATCTGCCGGTCCCACCCACCGGCAATGCGGTCAAGGATGCTGCCTTGGCGACATTCGTCGAGCAGCTGAAATATGCCCAGCCGCGTGGCCCTTCACCTGAATGGCCCAAGATTTCCAAGGCAATTCAGGATGCCATTCAGGCCGCGTTGACCGGGCAAATGGAGCCGAAGGCGGCGCTTGATCAGGCCGCTGAGAAGATCAAGTCGATCGAAGGCTGACCAGCCTTCCATCTGACGTGACCGAATATATCGTTTCCTCCCCGACGTCACTACCCGGCACTGCGGTGCCGGGTAGTCTGAAGCGATCACAAGAGGTTCTGATGAGACGAATACTCTCCAGTATAAGCGACGGTCGCGGTTTCGACCTGATGCTGGTTGGCGTGCCCTTCGCATTCCTGTTTGCGTTGGCCGGCCTGCCGCTGATCTACAATATTCTGATGAGCTTTCAGGAGGTGGACATGTTCAGCCTCGGCAGCTTTATCAGGCCATTTGTGGGTTTCGACAACTATGTTGCTCTATTCAAACAGCCGGAAACGCTGCCAATCCTGACCAATACGTTGATCTTCGTGGTTGGCTCCATCGCGGGTCAGTTCGTGATTGGTTTTGGTCTGGCCTTGTTTTTCTGGACGAGTTTTCCCGGCTCCACATGGCTGCGTGGATTGTTCCTTGTGTCATGGGTCATGCCAGGGTTGGTCGTCGGCGCGATCTGGAACTGGATATTGTCTGGTGATTTCGGCGTGTTGAATTTTTTCCTGCGGGAAAGTGGTTTGATCAGCGACAATATCTTCTGGCGCTCCGATCCCGATTTCTCCCTCTGGGCCGTCGTTATTGCCAATATCTGGCTAGGCACGTCCTTCAACATGATCTTGCTTTCGGTTGGTCTGTCCGCCATTCCCGGTGATCTCTATGAGGCAGCCGAGATGGACGGCGCCAATGCCTGGCACCGGTTCTGGACAATCACCTTGCCGATGATGCGTTCGACGATCGGGGCTATTATTTCTCTGGGTCTGATTTTTACCCTGCAGCAATTCGACCTGTTTGCGGCCATAACCGACGGTGGACCCAACAATTCCTCCAATGTTGCGCAGTATTGGGCCTGGGATCTGTCATTCCGCCAATATGACTTTGGCAGAGGTGCGACGATCTCGGTGATCATGACGGTGTTCGTGATGTTTGCGGCGGCAGTTTACGTCCGCTCGACACGGCATGAGGTGCGCGGATGAATGAAACATCTCGTAATCGTTTGATGCTGGCTATCGCTCTCGTCATGGCGGCAATTTATCTGTTTCCGCTTTACTGGATGTATATAACAGCGATCAAAGCCGGCTCGGAAATGTTTGCCAATCCGCCAAGTTTCTGGCCTTCGACTGCACAGTGGGGCACGTTTACCTATGTGTGGGAAAGCCGCAATATGGGGCGGTACCTGTGGAATTCGACGTTAATCGCGTTCGGGTCTGTGGCCCTGATTACCGTGCTTGGAACCGGCTGTGCTTATGTACTGGCGCGTTACCGAAACGTCTGGATTGATGCCGGTCTTTTCCTGATCTTGATGTTGCAGGTTCTGCCGGCCTCGTTGATGGTGACACCGATCTTCGTCGGCTTCACGCAAATCGGCCTGCTCGATTATCCACGTTTTGCCGTCATTCTGGCAATTGCCGCGAAAAGCATGCCGTTTTTTGTCGTGCTTGTCCGTGCAACCTTCATGGCTGTGCCGTTGGAGCTGGAAGAGGCGGCACTTGTGGATGGCAACTCCCGTTTTGGTGCCTTTTTTCACATCGTTTTACCGCTTGCCCGCAACGGCATTCTGGTCAGCGCAATCCTTATCTTCATGCAGGCCTTCGGAGAGTTCGTCTATTCCAAGTCGATGATCCAGGATGTCACTTTGCAGCCGGCAAGTGTTGGCCTCAATTCATTCATGGGGCCAAACACCAGCGAATGGAACAACATCATGGCCTACGCCACAATGTATGTAACGCCGATCCTTGCGATCTTCGTGCTGTTGCAGCGACGTATCGTCTCCGGCCTGACCTCAGGAGCTCTGAAATGACCCAGCAAATCGAACTGTCGGGCGTGAACAAATATTATGGCGCCTATCATGCGCTGAAGAACATCGATCTTTCTATCCGCAAGGGTGCGTTTGTAGCACTGGTCGGTCCGTCCGGATGTGGCAAGTCAACTTTGCTGCGTTCGCTGGCGGGGCTTGAGACAATCTCTGCCGGAGATTTGGTGATAGCGGGTGAGCGGATGAATGACGTTCCGCCCAGAAAACGTGACCTTGCCATGGTGTTTCAGTCCTATGCGCTTTATCCGCATATGACAGTGGAGCAAAATCTTACCTACAGCCTGAAAATAAAGGGCGTGAAAAAGACAGAAGCAAAGAAGGCCGCCGAAGAGGTCGCGGCCATCACCGGACTTTCTGATCTGCTTCATCGTTACCCGAGGGAATTGTCGGGCGGCCAACGTCAGCGTGTGGCAATGAGCCGTGCGATCATTCGTGACCCCAAGGCCTTCCTGTTTGATGAACCTCTGTCCAACCTCGATGCCGCTTTGCGTGTCCACATGCGCAAGGAAATCCGGGCGCTGCACGACAGGCTGGGCGCAACATCGGTCTATGTGACGCATGATCAGGTCGAGGCGATGACCATGGCAGACCATGTCGTGGTGATGCGCAGTGGCGTGATCGAACAACAGGGCAGGCCGCTTGATCTCTATGACCGACCGGCCAACCGCTTTGTTGCCGGTTTTATCGGTTCACCCGCGATGAACTTCATTCCTGCGCGGTCATCGGCGGATGGAAAATCGCTAAGCCTCAATCTTGGTGGTGAACAGATCATTGAACTCGGAAAGGTCTTGCCAGCAAATACGGAACTGCTGGTTGGGGTTCGGCCGGAACATCTGGTATTGGCAGCGCCCGATGCGCCAGGATTTGATATTCCGGTCGCTGCCGTCGAGTCGACAGGGGCAATGACCTATGTAACGTCCGCCACATCACCGGAAATCGTCGTTGTTTTGAACGGCAGGTCTCCGCTTACGTCGGATACATCCATCCGCCTGACTTTCGACCGGGACAACATTCATGTGTTCGATGCGAAAACAGAGCTGCGGATTGAGCCCGGCGTTTAAACCGTGCTCGCTTTTCAGGAAAAGCGCCGGACACCCAAGTGCGGAGGCCGCACCTTTGCCGTCTCGGTCACCAAGGTTTTCTGAAAAAAAACAACGCGGGAGGCCGACATCGGCCCCCCGCATCTTTTAACATTTTTATGGATATGCGGTTGCGCCGTCCGGTTTGCGCGTAATCTTGCGCTCCCAGTGAATGTAATCTTCGTTCACCAGTGCCTTTTCATCGATTTCAATACCCCAGCCCGGGCGGTCAGGGCGTAGCTCCATGTGGCCGTCGACCGGCATGTAGGGATCCAGTGCCCATGGCGCATGAATATGGGGTTTGAACTCCAGAATTTTGAAATTGGGCTGGGCCGCGCAGAAGTGAATATTCACTGCTGTCGCCAATGGACCCATCGGGTTGTGCGGTGCGATGGTGACGTAATGTGCCTCGGCGATTGCCGCGATGCGCCGCATTTCACTGACACCGCCCACAACGCAAATGTCGGGCTGAATGATGTCGGCTCCACTTGCGGACAGAAGCGACAGGAACTCGAAACGTGAGTAGAGTGATTCACCAGTGGCCAGCGGCACTGTGACTTTGGATTTCAGTTCACTCCAGGCCGGTATGTGCTCCGGGCGGATCGGCTCTTCGTAAAACAGCGGGTCGTAAGGCGCGATGGCCGCCGCCAATTGGACCGCCTGATAGGGCTCAAAAATCTTGGCATGAGCATCAAAAGCAAATTCGAAATGCGATGGTGTGATGTCTCTGATCTTGCCGAACCAGTCACCCGTTTCCTTCACCAGTTCACCCCAGCGGCCGGTATGCAAGTCGCGGCGGAAGGGGCTGAGCTTGAAGGCAGTGTAACCGTAATCCTCTTGCAGTTTCATGGTTTGGTCACGGGCATGTTCTGCATCCGGCGCTGTGTAGACGCCGCAATAGACCCGCACGCGATCACGCACATTACCGCCCAGCAGCATATAAACCGGTAGACCGGCGGCTTTGCCAGCAATGTCCCACAATGCGTGATCAATGGCTGAAATTGCAGCGAGGCCCAGCGCACCAGGCGGAAAGCGGCATTGCTGGTTAAGCTTCAGCACCAGATATTCCACGCGGCGAGGATCCTCGCCCTCAATCTGATGGAACAGATAGTCCAAGAGTGGCGGCAAGGCCCAGTCGGGACCATGATTGTAGCATTCGCCCCAGCCGGAAATTCCCTCGCTGGTTTCTATTTTTAGAAGCAGGCGCGGGCGATCATCGACGCGCTGCATATATGTTTTTATGCCGGTAATATGCACGTTAACTCTCCTCAGGCGGCCTGCTGCTCGTTGCTGACCCGGTCAACCACGTTGCGCAGCAAGGCGCGTTCGCTTTCGTTGAGCGAAACCACGCCGGGAAGACGGACCGGACCAACATCATTGCCGAGCATGCCGAGCGCTTCTTTGACGACCGTGACATTGGCGCCGTTATTGTATTTGGTGCGAAGCGCCTCGAAACCTGCGATGCCGTCGATCAACTGGCGTGCTGTAGCATAATCACCCGCTTCCAAAGCCGTGTGGATAGCATGCGAACGTTGCGGGAAAACGTTGACGAGACCTGATGTGAAACCGCGCGCGCCAAGCGCGTAAAAGGCCGGAGCCCAACCCTCGGCAAGGCCGCAAACCCAAATGGCTGGTGCATCCTGTGTGGAGCGGATGATGTCTGCCAGCAGCATGAGGTTTGACGAGGCAAACTTGATGCCTGCAATGTTGGAATGCAGTGCCAGCTCACGGAAATCTGCCACCGAAAAACCGTCACTGCGCACATAAGCGATGACCGGCACAGTAGACGAATCTGCCAGCTCGAGGAAATACCGCGCCTGATAGGAGGGGCCTGCAAACGGGTCCATCGGGTGATGGCCCATGATCGCATCTGCACCTTCAGCAATTGCGTCTTTCGCAAGTGCTTTGGCATCGGCCAGCGAACGGCCAACAGCCGCACTGACCAGTGCCTTGCCATCTGCGGCACGGATCGTTGTGCGGTGGACGAGGCGAATTTCGTCCATGGTCAGCGTGAAGAACTCACCGGTATTGCCTGCAGCCATCAGGTTGTGCACGCGGGCTGCCGCCAGCCCCTTGATCAGCGTGTCGAGCTTCTCGACATGAACGCTGCCGTTAGCGTGGTAGGGGGTAACCGGCACTCCAGAAATGCCAGTCAGTGCCTTTCTTACGATTTCGAGCTTCTCACTCACCCTTGATGTCCTCCCTTTTTCCAAAAACGATTGCGAGATATGTCTCGCCAGAGCGCACCACATGGTCGCGCATCTGCTTTTCTGCTCGTTCCGCATCCCCTGCTATGATGGCATCGGCAATGGCTGCGTGCTCACGCAACGCCTTTTCGCGCTCTGCGGTATCCGAGTGAATGATGCGGCGAATGCTGGCGTCATAAAACTGCTGACGCTCAATCAGCTTTGCCAAATATTGACAGCGAGATGCCTGATGGATCTGGTCATGGAATGTTTCGTTGAGCGCAATAAGCTCATCAACATCGCCACTTGATGTGGCGACTTCCATAAGGCCGACAGTGGCCCTTAACGCTGTGGTCGCCTCTTTTGACATGCGCCTAGCTGCGAGATGGCCAATCATCGATTCGAGAGCCGCGCGTGCAAGGATCATTTCCTCTGCCCAACCCATGTTGAAGCGGATGATCACGCCGCGTCGTGGCAATGCCTGAACAAGCCCCTCTGCTTCCAGCTGTCGCAACGCCTCCTTGATGGGGGTGGTGCTGACGCCAAACTGCTCCGCTAGTTGCCGTTCGTTGACTTTTTCGTCAGGGGCGAAACGACCGGCAATGATCGCGCCGCGCAGGATGCGATGCACGTGATCACGGACGGTAATCTGGAGTTGTGGGTCCAGTTTCTCAATGCGCCCCTGTGTCGATGAAAGATCCGGTAGATCAGCCATTGATGCAAAATCCTGTTGACGTGTTATCGAACTTGTGAGATCTGATATACCAGATTTCAGATCGATGTCGATATGAAAATTGTGGTTTTCAGAGGTTGAGGAGCCTCGTTGTGGAGGAGAAGAGCATGTTAAGACGCCATTTCCTGACGCTTGCCGGTGCTGTTGCCATGTCAGCAGCATTGCCTTTTGCCGCGTCAGCGGCGACGCCCAAAGATCAACTTGTCATCGCGACCAACATGTCGTCGATGCGTGGTCTGGATCCGCATGAATTGAACCAGCTTGAAGCGGCTGAAGTTGTCGCCAACCTCTATGAGCGGCTGATTGTTTTGCCAGCCGACAAGATTAACGAGCCGCAGCCGGGTCTTGCTGAAAGCTGGACTGTTTCCGATGACGGCAAGACTTTTACGTTCAAAATTCGCTCTGGGGTGAAGTTCCATTCCGGCAATCCACTTACCGCTAAAGATGTAGAATGGTCGCTTCGCCGTCTCGTGAAGTTGGGGCTGGCGCCGTCGACAGATTTACGCCAATGGGGTTTTTCAGCTGACAATGTTGATAGTCTGATCAGGGCAACTGACGATCAGACTGTAGAGATCAAGACCGCAGATGTGTGGAACGCAGATTTGCTGTTGTTGTCTTTGGCAAGCTTTTCCACCTCTATTCTCGACAGCGCATTCCTTGCCGACAAGGAAAAGGATGGCGACATGGGGCGCGCCTATCTGCAGACGGCGGATGCGGGTTCCGGCCCTTACTCCTTGCGCTCATGGCGTTCCAACGAAACGCTGATTGCCGAGGCGTTCCCCGATTATTGGCAGGGCGCTCCTGCAATGCGCCGCGTGCTTTTGCGTCACCTGCCGGAATCGTCTGCGCAACGTTTGCAAATCGATGCGGGCGATATGGATGTTGCGACACGTCTTTCCTCGACAGATCTGGCAGCCCTTGAGGCAGGCGGCAATGTCGAAATCCAGAAAACGCCGGGTTTCGGTTTCTATTATGTGGCACTGAATCAGAAGGACGAAATTCTTTCAAATCCTAAGGTTCGCGAGGCATTCCGCTACCTCATCGATTATGACGGGCTGTCTTCCACAGTGATGAAATATTACGGCATCAAGCAGCAGAGCATCATTCCTGCCGGTCTGCCGGGGGCAATCACCGAAAATCCATACAAGCTGGATATTGAAAAAGCCAAGCAATTGCTTGCCGAAGCAGGGTATCCGAACGGTTTCTCAAAGACCTACTATGCAACCCCTGTCACGCCGGAATATGAGGTGGCTCAGTCACTTCAGGCCAATGCTGCAAAGGCCGGTATCAAGCTGGATTTGCAGGGTGGTGACCACATTGGCAAGTTCCGGGACCGGGCTTTTGAGATATTCTCTGCCCGCTCAGGAGAACGTCTGCCGGATCCGCATGCTGTTCTTGCCTCCTATGCTACCAATGCCAACAACGCCGATGAAGCAAAGCTGACCGGACTTCTGGCTTGGCGTTCTGCCTGGGATGTTCCGAAGGATATTCAGGACATGGTGTTGGCGGCAGCGCATGAAACCGACAAGGCAAAGCGTGCCGATCTCTATGCCAAGATCAATAAGGCCTATCTGGATTCCTCGCCGGCTTTAGTCACGTCATTCCAGAGAACGGATGCCAAGGCGGTCCGCAAGGAAGTGAAAGGTTATATCGGTCATTCCACCTGGCTGACCCGTTGGGATACCGTGACAAAGGGTGAATAACTCTTTTCGGGAGAGCCTGTCTGATCGGATCAGATTGGCTCTCTGTACCTCTTTTAAGTGACGATAGTCTCACTGGCGCCATTGGTGCTGTGTGCGGATTATGCTCCAGCAAGGATTTCCGAATTGAACTCCTCCCAGGCAACCGCCACAAGGGTATCGGGCAGCAGTAAAAAGCTGCTGTCCTCAATCCGAAAAATCGCCACATCATTTGCGGTGATCCTGACAACCCTGTTTGGGCTTTTGGTGATAACCTTCGTTATCGGGCGTCTTGTCCCTGCCGATCCGGTTATCGCGGCCATCGGCGACCAGGCCGATCAGGCCACATATGAGCGCGTTTACAAGGAAATGGGGCTGGATCGTCCTCTTTACGAGCAGTTCGGGACCTATCTGGTAAATGTGGTGCAACTGGACTTTGGCCAATCTCACATTACGAAAAATACGGTTTCAAGCGACCTGGCCCGTGTCTTCCCGGCAACGATTGAACTGGCGACGCTCGCCACCATCATTGGTGCAGGACTTGGCGTCCCACTCGGCGTGGTTTCTGCAGTGCGCAAGGGAACATGGGTCGACCACCTAGGGCGCGTTGTCGGACTTATGGGGTATTCGACGCCCATTTTCTGGCTCGGTACCATCGTCATTTTGGTGTTTTACGCGAAATTTGGCCTCATCCCCGGCGGTGGGCGCATCGATATCTACAATGAAGGGCTTGTCGAAGGGCCGACCGGTTCTTTGCTGCTGGACTCCGTACTGGCTGGCGAGTGGGAAGTGTTTCTGAGCGCGCTGCACCATGTTATCGCCCCCGCTCTTATCCTTGGTTACGCAGCGATGGCGTATCTTAGCCGTATGAGCCGCAGCTTCATGCTGGAGCAGTTGCGCCAGGAGTACATTCTCACCGCCCGCGCCAAGGGGCTGGGACAACGCGCTGTTGTCTGGCGGCATGCATTTCGTAATATCCGCGTCCAGTTGTTGACGGTAGTGGCTTTGGCTTATTGCGGACTGCTTGATGGCACCGTGCTGATCGAAACGGTTTTTGCATGGCCGGGTCTTGGTCAATATCTGACATCAGCACTGTTTTTCGCGGACATGAATGCAGTGCTTGGCAGTGTGCTGCTGATTGGCCTCATTTCCATCGCGATCAATCTCCTGTCGGATATTGTCTATCGCTTCATCGATCCACGGACGCGGTGATTTATCATGATGAAAAACGGATCTTTCACCACCCTGCATAATTGGTTGATAAGCGAAGACTTCACGTCTTCCCGCCAGGCCAGGCTACATAAAGCTTATGTTGCCTGGCTTGGGCTGCTGGCCAATCCGCTGGCCTTTACCGGCTTTCTGGTGGTTCTTGGATTGATTGTCGTGGCTATTGTTGCGCCCGCTATCACCAGCTACAGCCCCTATGATCAGGATCTATCGCGCGCCTTGCAGCCACTATCTTGGCAGCACTGGTTTGGCACGGATGAATTTGGTCGCGACGTTTATACCCGCCTTGTCTATGGCGCGCGTACAACCCTCTACATCAGTATTCTGGTGACACTGATCGTTGCGCCCATTGGCTTCATGATTGGTGCGATGTCCGGTTATCTCGGGGGATGGGTGGATGTGGTGCTGATGCGCATTACTGATATTTTCCTTTCCTTTCCGAGCCTGGTTCTGGCGCTGGCCTTTTCGGCGAGCCTTGGACCTGGCATCGAAAATGCGGTGATTGCCATTGCATTGACGGTGTGGCCGCCAATCGCCCGCCTTGCGCGCGCCGAAACGTTGACATTTCGAAATGCCGATTTCGTCGTAGCTGCAGAGTTGCAGGGGGCGGGAATGATGCGCATTCTTCTACGTCATATCGTGCCGCTTTGTGCACCATCCGTGGTCGTGCGTCTGACGCTGAATATGTCCAGCATCATCCTGACGGCTGCCGGTCTCGGTTTCCTTGGTCTTGGTGCGCAGCCGCCTATGCCCGAGTGGGGTGCTATGGCGGCCTCGGGGCGCCAATATCTGCTGGATGCCTGGTGGCTCACGACCATTCCCGGCATTGCCATTCTCATAGTCAGTCTCGCCTTCAACCTGTTGGGTGATGGCCTGCGCGATATTCTGGACCCAAGAAATGGCTGATTCAAAAGACACAATTTTGAGCGTGGAAAATATGTCGGTGGAGTTTCCAACACTCTCCGGCGTGGTAACCGCAGTGCGTGACGTATCCTTCAATGTCGGGCGTGAGAAGGTCGGCATCATCGGTGAATCCGGTTCCGGTAAAAGCACCGCAGGTCGTGCTATCATGCGCCTTCAGCCCCCGCACGCGCTTGTCAAAGCCAAACGCATGCAGTTTGAGGATGTTGATCTCCTCAAGGCAAGCGAGCAACAGATGCTGTCGATACGCGGCCGTCGTATTGCCATGATCCTGCAGGACCCGAAATATTCACTCAACCCGGTGATGACGGTCGGTGAGCAGATTTCCGAGACGGTTATTCTGCACGAACATGTCTCGAAAAAGGAAGCAAGGTCGCGTACGCTAGCGATGCTAGAGCGGGTGAATATCCGCGATCCACAGCGTGTTTTCGATCTTTATCCGCATGAGGTTTCCGGCGGTATGGGCCAGCGCATCATGATCTCCATGATGCTGATTGCCTCGCCATCGTTGATCATCGCCGACGAGCCAACCTCTGCACTGGATGTCACGGTGCGTCAGCAGGTGTTGTCAATCCTTGATGAACTGGTCATGGAGCGCAACATTGGCCTGCTGTTCATCTCGCATGATCTCAATTTGGTGCGTAGTTTCTGCGACCGTGTCATCATCATGTATGCTGGGCAGATTGTCGAAACCATTGCTGCAGCTGATCTCGATAATGCGCGCCACCCTTACACGCGCGGTCTGTTGAATGCACTGCCGAGCCTAGAGCATCCACGTGACAGGCTGGATGTGTTGCGGCGCGACCCGGCCTGGTTGGAGAACCGTTCATGAGTATGATTAAGGTCGAACATCTGCAGGTCTCCTATGGCGCTGGTGATACGCTGCTGCGCGTGGTTAATGACGTGTCTTTTGAGATTGCCGTCGGCGAAACATTTGGTCTGGTTGGCGAAAGTGGATGTGGAAAATCGACTGTGCTTGGTGCCCTTGCCGGGCGTAACCGGCAATGGACAGGGGCGATCACCATCAATAGTGAGGTGATCGGACAGAAACGCACAAAATCGCAACTCGCCACACAGCAGATGGTGTTTCAGGACCCATTCGGATCCATCCACCCACGCCACACGATCGGCCGTACATTGCTGGAGCCACTGGAAATTCATGGCAAAGACCGCCGCGAGGAGCGGATTGAAAAGGTCCTTGCGGATGTTGGATTGCCGCAAAACTTCCGTTATCGTTTTCCACATCAACTGTCCGGTGGGCAACGCCAACGCGTGGCGATTGCACGCGCCCTTATCTTGGAACCTCGTATACTCTTGCTCGACGAACCGACGTCCGCACTGGATGTGTCAATTCAGGCGGAAATCCTCAACCTGTTGAAAGACCTTCGGGAGCGTGAGAAACTCACTTACATTCTTGTCAGCCATGATCTGGCTGTCGTCGCGCATCTGTGTGACCGGGTTGCGGTTATGCAGAACGGCGTGTTTGTCGAGGTCGCCGAAAAACAACAGCTGATCGATGGAACAGTGAGCCATCCCTATACCCGCGTGTTGATGGATGGCAGTCGGGGTTATGTGCCTAAGCGCAGCACTGTTCCAGCTTGATCTTCATTCTGGCAGCCTGACTGAGACGTTAATTTATAAGGGTTGGGGCAGTGCGTTGCATTGCGGACGTACCAGGTTTTGATATCGCCTTCGCTGCCACCGTTTGCAGTTTGTCGATAACGGGGGATGCGCTTTTTTTCCCTCAGAATACTACGCTGTGTTTCTGCTGGCCCATCTCAAAAATCTGAACAAAGTTTGCCATACATGCCACGTCTTTCCGCTGCCAATGTGACCGCTTTGCTATCCGAAGCTGCTCAGCCCTGAATGTTGCTTTCCGGAAGGATGCGCATGCCTGTCATACCTTGAGGCCTAAGACCTGTCATCTACGCACCCAGAAAAGCATTCGGATGGGTGAAAAGCTAGAGGCGATTGTACGTGATGAAGGCGCGCACCGCAGGCGATGCTTCGGTTTTGCGGTGAGCAATGGCAAGATCCGAAGTGATGTTGTTGTCAATGATCGGCACGTATCGGATCGTCGGCAACATCAGACAATTCAGCGACTTCGGTACCAGCGCAATTCCAAGTCCAACAGCCACCATGCTGGAAATGGTGGTAAAATCGCGCCCAAGTGGGCTGATGATTGGCTGGAACCCGGCCTCGTTGCAGGCGCTGATCGTGTTGTGATGAAAACCGACATCCGGTGGCTGGCGCGGTGTGATGAAGGTCTCATGCGAAAGGGCGGATAGTTGAAGCTGTTTGGCGTGGGCAAGTGGATGTTTTTCAGGCAGCACGACCACAAGCGGCTCCTTCAGAATGATGTTGGTGGTTATGCCTTCCGGTATCGGAGCCGGCGGCCTGATGTAACCGAAATCAAGCGTGCCATCTGCGATGCTCGCAAGTTGCATGCGCATTTCCATTTCCGTCAGTTGCAGTTCAACATCCGGGTAAGATGAGCGAAAACTGGTGATGGACTGCAGCATAGAGCCGGCATAAGCGGCCGACGCAACATAACCGATCGAGATGCGCCCTGTCTCGCCACGGTCAAGGCGTTTGAGTGCTGCAAGTGTTGCATCCGCGTCGGCCAGTAGCTTCTTGGCGTCAGCATAAAGCAGTTGCCCCGGCAGGGTCAGGTTGACGGAGCGTTTCGTCCTGTCCAGCAGGGGCATGCCGACAATTGCCTCAAGGTTCATAATTTGCTGGCTAAGACCGGGCTGCGCAATGCCAAGCCTGGCTGCCGCACGCTCGAAGTTTCTCTCGTCCACCAATGCGGTGAAATATCTAAGATGACGAAGTTCAAAACTGTCCGCTTTGGCAAGTTTGGGTCCAGCCATGGCCGTCGCTTTCGAAGTGAAAATTAGAAGAATTTTAAACTATGCAATTCTGTGATTATCATAATTTTCGATTATGAAAATACTTGTCTCTGCTTATTGGAACATTTTGAGCCCTGTGAGTAATAAGATGACAAAAAAAGTCCAGAAAATATGTCGCCTCGACATAGGACATGTGATTGGCTGTCATTTGAGGGTTTGCAACGTGGGTATCAATCAGAGGCGCAGGTCACTTTTGACGACTGGTCATGTTTTGACTGTTGCGATGGTCATGGTATGGCCGCAACTGGTCAGCGCGCAGGATTCCGGCAGCGCGGTACAGCTCGGAACAATCACCGTACAAGGTGACGGGCAGGAAAACCCTAAGGGACCTGTAAAGGGTTACGTTGCCAAAAGCAGTTCAACCGCCACCAAAACCGGCACGCCTATCCTTGAGACACCACAATCCGTGTCGGTTATCACCCGCGACCAGATTGATGCGCAGGATGCCAAGACGCTTAGTGAGGCGTTGCAATATACACCGGGCGTCGTTGCGGCCCCTTATGGTTCTGACGCGCGGTTCGATTCTCCGACAATTCGCGGGTTTGATGGTCGTCAGGTCCAGTTTCTGAACGGGCTTCGCATCATGCGCACCGCCGGTGCCGCTCCGATCGAGCTATATGGTCTGGAAAGAGTAGAGGTGCTGCGCGGTCCAGCTTCTATTCTATATGGTCAGGCCAACCCCGGAGGCCTGATCAACCAGATCAGCAAACGTCCGACATTTGATGCTTTTGGTGAGTTTGGCGTCCAGATCGGCAGTGACGATTATTATCAGACGATGGTCGATCTCGGTGGTCCGATTGCCGATAGCGAAAATTTCGCCTATCGCCTGACCGGAGTGGGACGAAATGCGCATGACGAAAGCGGCTTTCTAGACAATGACCGTTATTTCGTCGCACCTGCTTTCACCTGGAAACCGGATGAAGACACGTCATTGACAGTCCTCACCAGCTTCCAGCGCGACAATCCAAGCTCACCATCTGGACTGCCGCCGGCCCTGACCTTGAACGCAACAGGTACGATGCTGCCGCGTGGCTTTTATGTCGGTGATCCGTCATTTGATTTTTCGAACCGTAAACAGACCAATATCGGTTATGAATTTGAACATCGGTTTGATGAAACCTGGACGTTCAGACAGAACTTTCGTTATTCGAACCTCGATTGGAATTATCAATCGCTTGGGATGAGTTCCGCAGGCAATGGTATGGCTGGCAGCCTCATCGCTCGTAATGCCACCTTTCAGGACGAACGTCTGAATACGTTTAATGTCGACAACAACCTTCAGGCCGAGTTTGCTACTGGCGGTATCGACCATAAGCTGGTGTTCGGTCTTGATTATCGCAATTTTGATAACAAGGTGAAGACCGAGTTCTGGCGGGCGATCTCACTTGATCCTGTCAATCCCGTCTACGGCGGGCCAATCTCACTCATTTCGCGCTCGACATATGCAGATGTGAAATCGACCCTAACGCAACTCGGCATTTACGCTCAGGACGAGATGTCCTACGATAACTGGCGTGCGACGGTTGGCTTGCGCTATGACTGGGCTAGCACGGAAGGTGGCGCGGTTTCTGCGCCTGGCACGGCTCCAAGATCACGCAGCAAGGATGATGAGAAGCCGACGGGTCGTGTTGGTCTTGGCTATGTGTTCGATAATGGTATCGCACCCTACATCAGCTACGCCACATCGTTCGAGCCCACGCCGGTTCCAGCCAATGGGAAATTGCTTGAACCAACCATGGGCGAGCAATGGGAAGCTGGCATAAAATACCAGCCAGAGGGATGGGACGGATTCTTCTCTGCCGCTGTTTACGATCTGCTTCAAAAGAACGTCTCTTACCAGATCTCATCAACACCTCTTGTTTACGGCCAGTTTGACGTACGTGTAAAAGGTATCGAGCTGGAGGGGGTAACCAGCCTTGCGGATGGTCTAAACCTTCGTGCCGCCTATACTTACATGGACACGGAAATCGTCAGTGGCACGAACAACGGCAGGCGGTACGAGAATGCGCCGAGGCATTCCGCTGGGCTCTGGCTGGATTATACTTTTGCTGAAGATACACCGCTGGAAGGGTTTGGCATGGGGGCTGGCGTGCGATATGTCGGCCAGCGTTATGGCAACTCCGCCAACACGTTTGATATGAATGCCGTCACATTGTTTGATGCAGGTGTGCATTATGACAAAAACAACTACCGCGCATCGCTGAATGTGCAGAACATTGCAGACAAGGAATATCTCGCCAGCTGCGGTACATTCGGCTGCTATTACGGAAATGGCCGCACGGTGATGGGCAAGCTGACCTATCGCTGGTAAATACGGGCAATTGATAACGATCCGGAATGACGGTGCACACAAAACTCAACGTATCAGGCCTGGGTCGGCGACAGGTTCTTGGCCTCCTCGCCGTGCCGCTATTTGGGCGGTTGGCGCAGGCGGAGGCCTTCCCGCAGCGCGTAGCGGCCATTGATTGGGCGATGCTGGAAACCGCCATGGCGCTTGGTGTTGCGCCCGTTGCCGCGACTGAACTTATCCAGTTCAGAAAGGATAGTGTCGAGCCGCTGGTGCCGGAGACTGTCGCAGATCTTGGTTTAAGAGGTTCGCCAAATTTTGAACTTCTTTATCTCTTGCGGCCTGAGCTTATTCTGATTTCGCCGTTTTATACCCGCTATCAGCAGCAGCTTGCGGCCATTGCACCAACCATGTCGCTGCCGTTTTACGTCAAGGGTGAGCCGCCCTTCGGCAAAGCACTTGCGGCGGTCACTGCGCTGGGCGAGCGACTTGGCAGGTCCACACAGGCGCAAGAGGTACTGCAGCAGACCGGGCATTTGCTGGAAACGATGCGTGAGCGTCTTTCACCCTACGCCAATCGTCCGACCTACATCATCAATATCGGTGATAGCAGGCACTTCCGCGCCTTCGGCAGCGACAGCATGTTTGGCGACATCCTGATGCGGCTTGGTCTGCCGAATGCATGGCGTGAGGGCTCGCGTTTTACCTTCGCAGCGCCGGTGCCGCTGGAAACCCTTGCGGAAAATCCGGATGCGCGGATTGTCGTTGTGTCCAATGTTCCCGTGGAGGCGCGCAGCGGTTTACGCAGAAGCCTGATCTGGAGCGCGCTTGAGCCGGTCAAGAGCAAGCGATTGGTGATGCTGGACAACGTCAATCCCTATGGAGGTGTGACAGCCGGCATGCGTTTTGCCAGGTTGTTGACGGAGGCACTGCTAACCAATGAGGATGCGCTGTGACCGTCAGGACAATTTGGAGCCTCGCCGCAGCAACGCTGCTTCTGGCTCTGGCTCTCGCCACCTATACAGCGCTACAAAGATTGCCATTACAGAGCTGGCCCGCCATTCCGTTTGATGCGGCACGAATGACGACCGACCAGATCATTCTGGCATATGCGATATTGCCACGCTCATCCGTTGCGGTACTGGCGGGCGCCATACTCGGGCTTTCCGGCGCACTTCTGCAACGGCTTTTGCAAAACCCGATTGCCGACCCTTCTACACTTGGTGTGTCTGCGGGCGCGCAGCTTGCCCTCGTCGCTGGCACGTTGTTTTTCCCGGAAGTGCTGGATGGCTACCGTGGTCTGGTCGCCCTGTCCGGCTCGTTCATGGCTGCATCTGTTGTTTTCCTGCTTGGATGGCGACGCGCCTTCGAGCCTGTGTCCATGGTTGTCTCAGGTCTTTTGGTCGGCGTGACGGCGTCTGCGATTTCTGCGGCACTGACCCTGTCGCAGGGCGAATATCTGATGTCACTCGTCACCTGGAATGGTGGTTCGCTGAGCCAACAGGACTGGTCGGTATCCCTGTCATTGCTGCTTCAGTTGATCGGGGGGCTGTTCCTGACCTTGCTTCTGATCCGACCTCTGGTGGTTCTGGCGATTGGTGATGCCGGTGCGCGGTCTCTCGGGGTCTCGCTTTTCGGGATTCGTTTTGCCATCGGGGCATTGGCTGTTGCGCTATCCGCCGGTGTTTCAGCTGCTGTCGGACTTGTGAGTTTTATCGGACTTGCTGCCCCGGCACTTGTGCGGGGGCTTGGTGTTCGTAAACCAGCCCATATCCTCTTTGCCGCTCCGGTCGCAGGGGGCCTATTGCTTTGGCTTTGCGACGGTTTTGTCCAGTTGCTGGCATCAACAACCAGTGAAAATTTCCCGACAGGTGCTGTGACCGCGCTGATCGGCGGCCCGCTGCTGTTGTGGCTTTTGCCGCAGGTCCGCTCCGATGATGCCCATCAGCCAGGCGTCGTGGAACAGCAGAACCGTCGATCGCTGTGCAGTCTTCTGCTGTTGTCTGCTTTTATCCCGGTCATTGTCTTTGTTGCACTGGCTGTTGCCAAAACCGCTGATGGCTGGCTGATTTTGAATATGCAGGACTTCAAAGATCTTCTGCCGCTTCGTTGGCCCCGTTTGCTGGCGTCGGCTGGTGCCGGCGGTCTCCTTGCTCTCGCAGGCGCAATTCTGCAGCGACTGACCGGCAACCCGATGGCAAGCCCGGAAGTGATTGGTGTGAGTGGCGGAGCAGGCATCGGTTTTGCCGCCGCGATTACTATTTTCCCGGCAGCTGGCATGTTGCAATTGTTTGCCGGGGCAGGCCTCGGTGCAATCGCCGTGATGATTGTTGTGCTGATATTCTCCAGCCGGCAGCATCTTTCTCCGCAACGCATTCTGCTGGCCGGTGTTGCGGTCAGTTCCTTCAGTTCTGCAATCCTGGCGGCACTGCTTGCCGTTGGTGATCAGAGATCATGGCAGATCCTGTCCTGGCTGGGGGGTACTGCATCGACTGCGACTCCGGTTACCGCCATGGTTTTGGGCTCACTCGGCGTTATTATCCTGTTTCTGTGCCTGACGCTTTCCCGTTGGTTGACGATTATGCCGCTCGGAGCTTCCGTGCCGCAAACGGTGGGAGTGCCTGTCCGGGCAGCACGAACTCTGATGATATTGGCTGCCGGGCTGGGAACTGGCGCTGCTGCGTTGCTGGTTGGTCCGCTTAGTTTTGTGGGGCTGATGGCGCCGCATATTGCCTTCAGGGCAGGATTCACAAGATCTCGCGATCATATGCTGGCGACATTCTTGCTGGGAGCAATGCTGATGTTGATTGCAGATATCGGTGCGAGAACTGTGACATTCCCTTACGAACTGCCGTTGGGATTGTTTGCTGCCATGGCGGGCGCGCCCTATCTCATCTGGTTGATAGGCAGGCGCGCATGACAAATGTGATTGCGATTATGTATGCGGTAACGAGAGGAGCAGGGGCATGAACAGTGTTGTTACATCGCAAAACGATGAGGCTTCTCCCTTGTTTTCATTAAAGGATGTATCGCTGTCTTTACAGGGCAGAACGTTGTTGCATCCCTTGACCTTGTCGCTGCCCGCGAAACGAACCGTTGGTCTGATCGGTCACAATGGCTCCGGCAAATCGACGCTGCTGAAAATCCTTGCCCGTCTGCAAAACCCGACCGGCGGCGATGTTTCCTTCTGTGGAAAGCCACTGTCGGAGTGGGGTAATCGCGAGTTTGCCCGAGGGCTTGCTTACCTGCCGCAAAATACACCGCCAGCATCGGGCATGCTGGTGCGGGAACTGGTGGCTCTTGGTCGTTACCCATGGCACGGGGCGCTTGGTCGGTTCAGCAATGTTGATCAAAAAAAGGTCGATGAGGCAATTGAGCTGACAGATATCGGCCCATTCCTTGACCGGCTTGTCGATACGCTGTCTGGTGGTGAACGCCAACGGGTGTGGCTGGCGATGCTGGTTGCCCAGGACGCACATTGCCTGCTGCTGGATGAGCCAATTTCAGCGCTCGATGTGGCGCACCAGATTGAGGTGCTGTCACTTGTTCAGCGTCTCTCGCATGAAAAGGGTCTCGGTGTTGTCGTGGTGCTGCACGACGTCAACATGGCCGCCCGCTTCTGCGACGACATTATCGCACTTCATTCCGGCAAGCTGATTGCCCGCGGCAGCCCGGATGAGATCATGACATCGCAAGCCCTGCAAAAAATCTACGGCGTTTCAATGGATGTCATCACGCATCCGGCCACCGGCAGGCTGGTGGCGCTGGCGCTATAAACCGTTGCAACCGCTCTGAAAAATCTCAATTTGTCAGACGAGCGGCGGTAAACTTGTCGGTGACCAGCACGTCTATGACGCCAAGTTTCAACGCGCCGGCAATGGCTTCGGTCTTGGACTCTCCACCGGCCAGTGCCATGACGCGATTGGTCTTACGCAGCTCTTCGAGTGAAAGGCCGATAACCCGATCATTGAGTGGTGTTTCCACCGGTTTGCCGTCCTTGTCGTAGAAGCGGTAGGAAATCTCGCCAACTGCGCCAGCATCGTGCAGCATGGCCATCTCCTGCGGCGAGAAGATATTGCCGGACCGGGCCAGAAGTTCTGACGGTTCGACGGCGCCAATGCCGACAATGGCGAGGCTAAGGCGGCTGAAAAGGTCCATGGTTTCACGCACAACCGGGTCGGCCAGCATGACGAGCTTTGCTTCTCGCGATGAGGTGATGCCTTGTACGAGGAGAAGGCGCGGTTCGCCACCGGTCAGCCGGGCAAGACGCGCGGTCAACTGTGTCGCATGGGTTTGCACTGACGCATCGCCCATGCCACCAAGTACCTGCACAATGTATTTGGCCTTTGCGTTTTTTAGCGGATGAATGTTGTCCACCATCCGCAGAATGGTCTGGCTCCAGCTTGAGACACCGATGATTTCATCCGGCTGAAGGGTGACCTCCAGAAAATGTGCGGCTGCTTCGCCAATGCGCGCGGTAATGGCGCTGTCACGATCTTCCGAACAGTCGATAACAATGGCTTCGGTCAGGCCGTAGCGATCACGAAGGGCGTCTTCGAGCTCTGCGAAGGTACCAGCTGGTGGAATTACCGTCGTGCGAACGATATCTTCCTGCTCGGCACGCTTCAGCATGCGCGACACGGTTGCCTGAGACATATGCATGATTTCAGCAATTTCGGACTGCCTTTTGCCTTCGATATGGTACATCTGGGCAATTCGGGCGATCAGTCGCAGCTCATTGAGCCGTGCCATGCAAACCTCCGGCAGTGAATTTTTATTCACTCATAGATGAAGGGACGGACACGGTCGAGCGATAGATTGCGTCCTGCCAGACATGCAGGCGATCCATAACATCGGAGCTCCGTGGGGTGATTGTATTGCTGTTGCGTGGCAGCGCACTGATGGCTGCCAGATCCGACCACACACCCAGTGAAAGGCCGGCAAGATAAGCGGCACCCAGTGCTGACGCCTCTGGCGCATCACATTGAATGATCGACCGGTCCAGAACATCGGCCACGCATTGCATCAGGAAAATGTTCTGGCTTGGACCGCCATCAACGTAGAGACGACCCATTGGTGTCTGCGACTGCGAGGCCATGGCTTTGAATACGTCATGCACCTGAAAGGCGATGGAATCGGTGACTGAACGCGCCATCTGCGCCCGCGTCGTGTTGAAGGTCATGCCAGAAAACAATGCGCGTGCATCGGAATGCCAGTAGGGCGCGCCAAGCCCGACAAAGGCTGGAACGAAACCGGGTCCGCCGGGGGCGGCCGTCGCGGCAAGTTCGGTCAGTGCCTGCACATCGGGAAGGCCTAGCATGTCGACCATCCATGGAAGAGAAGCGGCCGAAACCAGAATATTGCCCTCAAAAGCATAGGTCGGTTTGCCAGCAATCGACCACGCAATGGTCGTGGTGATACCTTGTTGAGGCGCAATGAAGCCGGGAAGGGTGGTCATGATCGACGACCCTGTGCCGAAGGTTGCCTTGCCATCGCCGGGATTAAACGCGCCATGGCCGAACAATGCGGCATGGCTGTCGCCAATGGCGGCGGCAATCGGAATGCCGTCCTTAAGACCCGGCACATTGCTGGTGACGCCAAAATGCGCGGCGCTATCGCGAACTTCCGGTAGTGCGGACTTGGGAACACCAAACAGGGTGCACAGTTCGTCGCTCCAGACTTGGCCGTTGAGATCATAGAGCTGGCTGCGGGCGGCATTGGCTGCATCACATGCGTGGACCGCGCCGCCGGTAAAGCAATGGATCAGCCAGGCATCGATGGTTCCCAGTTTTACGTTATGTCCTGCTGGTGCCCGATCCAGAAGCCATTTCATTTTCGGGCCAGGGAACATCGGGTCAATCGGCAAGCCCGTCAGTGTCTGCACGCGCGGCGCATGTCCGGCGGCAATCAACGCGCTGCAGGTCGCAGCGGTGCGGCGGCACTGCCAACTGACCACCGGACCCAGAGGTTCGCCTGTTTGCGCATCCCAGATGGTGACGGATTCGCGCTGGTTGGAAATTGCAATGCCGATGATCTCGACATCGGGAATCGCCTGAATACAGCGGTCGATTGCTTCCTGCACGGATACCCATAATCTGACGGGACTTTGCTCAACCCAACCGGGCTGGGGGTGCTCGATGCCGACAGGTGATGAGCCACGCGACAGGATTTCGCCTGCCGTGGAAACAAGCACGGCCTTCGAATTTGTTGTGCCCTGGTCAATGGCGAGAATGGCAGTCGTCGTCATGGCAGCTCCGGTCGAGGGGCATCAAGGACCGGGCAGTTGGCTTCGACCAAGATCTGCCCGGCATTGAATTTAGGGACGGCAACTCACGCCTGTGAAGGCTTCCGTGTAATCAGCGCAACGGCTGCGTCTGCGATGGCGGCGGGTGACATTCCGAATTCATCCAGCAGGAATTCTGCGGAGCCGGTCGGTGCAAAAACACCGGGAACGCCAAGGATCTTCATAGGCACAGGTGCCTCAGTCACTACGCATTCGGCAATGGCAGAGCCAAGACCGCCATACACAGAATGTTCTTCGGCCGTCAGGATGGCACCTGTATCATGAGCCGCCTTAACAATGGCATCGACATCGAGGGGGCGAACGGTTGCCATGTTCAACACCCGGGCTTCAATTCCCTTCGCGTCCAGAAGCTCGGCGGCTTTTACCATACGGTGGGTGAGCGTGCCGTTGGCGATCAAAGTGATTGCATCGCCATCCCGCAACAGATTCGCCTTGCCCAGCTCGAATGTGTGATTGGCGGGTAGCAAATCCGGTACGCCGACACGCGACAGACGCAGGAAAACTGGACCATCGAAATTGGCAGCCCACTCGACCGCAGCAGCAGTTTCGATGGAATCGCATGGTGCGATGACCGGAAGGTTCGGAAGAACGCGCGTCCAGGCAAAATCTTCAATCGAATGATGTGTCGGGCCGAGTTCGCCGTAGGCCATGCCGGAGGAAATACCGATCAGCTTCACATTGGCATTGGAATAGGCAATATCAGCCTTGATCTGTTCAAGCGAACGGCCGGTCAGGAAGCAGGCCGCGCCACAAACGAATGGCAAAAGGCCACCATTGGCGAGGCCAGCACCAACGCCAACCATGTTCTGTTCGGCAATGCCGACGTTGACGAGGCGTTCCGGCCATTTGGCTTTGAAGCCGCCAAGTTTTGAGGAGCCGACAGAGTCGTTACAGACGGCAACGATCCTGGAGTTTTCTGCGCCTAGGCGCTCGAGCACGGCGACAAAGGCGTCGCGGCAATCATGCAGTTTTGGAGAAGGTGTTACAGCGTTCATCACAGCGTCTCCGAAAGCTCAGCCAAGGCGATTTTAAACTGTTCTGCATTTGGCACCTTGTGATGCCAGTCGACGGTATCCTGCATGAAGGAGATGCCGTGGCCCTTGTTGGTATGGGCGACGATGCAATGCGGTTGGTTACCGCGTTTTTCCAGCGCTGGTACAATCTCGTTCATGACATTTCCGTTGATTTCGGAAACGGTCCAGCCAAATGCCTGGAGTTTGGACGCAAAGGGCGCCAGATTGTTGGTGTCCTTGAGAGCGGCACCCTGCTGGAAGCGGTTATGATCGATGATCAGGGTCAGGTTATCAAGGCCGAACTGTGCTGCCGAAGCGATAGCTTCCCAGTTTGAACCTTCCTGCATCTCGCCATCACCTGTCAGGACATAGGTGTGATACTTCGCGCCTGTTATCTTGGCTGCCTTGGCCATGCCGACGGCGACCGGTAGGCCATGGCCCAATGGCCCCGTGTTAGTTTCTACGCCCGGAACCTTGTTGCAATTCGGGTGACCGTTCAGGCGCGAATGTGGCTTGAGAAACGTGCTGATTTCCGCTTCCGGAATGAAACCTCGTTTGGCCAGCGTGACATAAAGCGCCAAGGCAACATGGCCCTTGGAAAGTACAAAACGGTCGCGCTCAGGGTGTTTGGGCTGATCCGGCCAAATACGCAGAACCCGGAAATAGAGGGCCGTCAAAACGTCGATGGCCGACATTTCTCCGCCAATATGACCAGCTCCGGCTTCGAAAACGGCCTGAAGATCGCGAAGGCGAATTTGTCGGGCGATATGTTCGAGATCATTCGGCTGCATGAAATCCTCATATTGAATATATATTCACTTATCAATATATTTTCACATTTAGGCAATAAGTCAAGCATTAACCGCGCACAAGCGCGCTTATCAACCGCGTATTAGCTTGCTTCTAGAATTAAAAGCCTTTTGTGAATAAATATTCTGAGATGGGTGGACTGAGTGACAATGCGTGCGGCCCCGTCGGCAGCTGAATGATAAAACAGTTGCCATTGCACTCAAACATGAATATTTTTATCATGATAATCCGTAATGGCATGGCAGCTTAGAGAGGCGGTTCTCCGTATTGGAAAACGCCCTGGAGGTCGAATTAACGTCTGTGCCGGTTTTATGAAAAACGTTGAATGTAATTGATATGACATACATGCACTCGATGATTTGCCATACAGACGGCATCAAGGTTACGGCGCCGGTCAAATGGCGTGGCCTCGATGGTATCATGAGTGTGTTTTGGGATGCTGAAGGGCAAAATGGCGCCAGTGCCTATTACCTGTCTCCTGATCCACGTATCGTCATTTTTCTGAATGACGTGTCGTCTCATATCCACATGTCCAACCGCGACCGCGCCGACGTCCAGCAATATCGTCCGATGATGCGCGCCATCTACGTGCCCGCCGGGGTGCCATTGTGGACGAACTTCACCGGCACGCACCGGTTTTCTCATCTTGATCTGCACTTGCACAAGGATCGGCTGTTGCGGTTCCTGTCGCCATCAATCGGCACATCAGCGGCACTTACAGCTCTGCGCAGCCCGGTCGAGATTCAGGACATTCGCTCGATTGAGCTGTTGGCCGGTCTGGTGATTGATGAACTCTCGTCGCCTTCACGTCATGCGATCTATGCTGAAAGCCTTGTTGGCAGCATTGTTGCCGGCCTTCTCGATATTCCAGATGATGTCTGTGAACCGTCCAACGGGCGGCTGACACAGGCGCAAATGAACAAGCTGATCAACGGTGTAAACGCCCGCAACGACTGCCGAATGACAGTGGCGGAAATGGCCAATATTGTCGGGCTTTCGGAAAGCTGGTTTGCCAATGTTTTCAAACAGACAACGGGCAAGACGCCGCTGCAATGGCAGCTTGGAAAACGGATTGATCTGGCGCAAAAAATGCTGCTGGAGAGCGACTTGAGCGTGGCTGGTGTGGCAGCCCAACTTGGTTTTTCAGATCAGGCGCATCTGACAAAAGCATTCCGGCAAGTCTCTGGTCAGACGCCCGCCGCGTGGCGGCGCATGCAACAGCTCAGCTGAAATCTCAGCCGACAGGATTTGCCGTTGCCGGCAAAAATGGTAAAAATGCCATCTGAGACATGCTGTGCGTAAACTATCGCGCATATGGCAATAAGTGCACTTGTCTGTTAGCCTTTGCGGATGAAAAGAGCATCACGCATGGGTGTGACTGTAGCCTATTCACCCACAATCATTCCGGCCTGGGCTTCCGACAAGAAAAATGCCGTGACGGAAGCGGATGCGGCCTTTCTTGCGGGTTCGGCTTTGAACTCGCTGGATGGGTTTATCAAAAAAGATCACCCGTGGACAGGGTGCTGGCGAAGCCGCCTTGCATTGCGCTGTGCCATTTCGGCCAACCAGATGTTAGGCCGTGAGACCGAAGAAGCCGCCTTGCGCGACGCGGTATTGATGGTGCGACCCGGTGACAATGCCGGGCCAGCCGGAAACGTCCTGCTGGCGACCAGAATGCTGAAGACGCGGGTGGATTTTATCAGCAGCAAGACCCTGCAATCCCTGACGGATCTTTTTGCGTTACGTTGGGACAGCACACTTGCTGACCTTCCTGTCCTTATCGACGAGATCATGCAAAAACCGCAGGCCGCACCGATAGCTGTGGCGGAATTGGTGACAAGAATTCATGCCGTTCGCCCCGATGTCGAGGTTTTAGCGTGGTGGCTGGGCGATTGGGTTTTGGCGAAACGTCTTGGCTGGGATTTGCCAGTTCCGTTTCTTCTTGCCCAACGCTACAGCGGTGCATTTCGGACCTCCGCTGGCAAAGGACGTTTGGCCCCGGGAGAGCAGGGATTCAATCGTGCGGTCTCCATGGCGCTTGTTCACGGGACGGAAGATGTGTTGCTGATGGCAAATGAGATTGGCCGCCGCGCAGACCGAACGATAGCCAGTTCTGCCACCATTCGTACAAAGGGCGGAGAGCGGATCATCAGACAGCTTTTGAGCGAAGATGCCCTATCAGCCTCAGCGCCGGGCACGGACCTGTCCCGCTGGGCAAGCAGCAGATTTTTCGAACGGTTGGAGAGCATGGGCGGCGTGAGAGAGCTTTCTGGCCGCTCTACCTTCCGGGTTTACGGGATTTGACGATGGAGATTGACGGCTCCGCCAAAAAAGAACGTCGCGACAGGCGGTCAAGCAGCAAGATTGAAATCCCGCTGGATACCGAACTGGAACATTTGCCGGTCGAGTTCCGGTGGCGAGAGTGGATGATGCGCGTCGAGGCAATCATTTTTGCCGCATCAGAACCGGTTCGCCGTGAAACGCTGGCTCGCGTTGTGGGGAATGGCTGCGACATTGATAAACTGATTGCTGATCTGCGTGCAGAAATGAAACCGAGGCCCTATGACATCGTTTCCGTGGCTGGAGGCTGGCAGTACCGCACCAAACCGGCCTATGCGCATGCAATCAAGGCATCGAAAACACCGACACGTGCGCTGGCACCCGCTATCTCCCATCATGAGGCCATGGTGCTGATTGCAATTGGGTATTTCCAGCCAATCACGCGTGGAGAGCTTTCCAAAATTTTCGGCAAGGAAATTTCGCGCGATACGATTGCCAGTATTCGAGGAGCCGGCTTACTCGATACCGGGCCGCGCAGTCCCATGCCCGGCGCTCCATATACGTATGTGACGACGAAATATTTTCTGTCGGCTTTCGGGTTTGAGACACTGCGTGATTTACCGGATATCGAAGCCCTTGAGGACGCGGGCCTGTTGAATAGGACAGCTGTTGTGGTGACTGACTCCGCGATCGAGAATATGCAGCAAGCAGACGAAAAGTAGGTGTGTCCGCTCAGTTTCTGCTTCCAAGGATGTCCGAAACGCCAGGGGTCTTAGCCGATGTTTAGTGGGCAGCCAAAAAGCAATGCTGCTGCAATTGATTGGTTAAGGGAAGCCTCACGCGAACCCAAGCATAGCAGTTTCATTCCGTCGGCTAATCGCCTGCGTCGCCTCAAGTGGATTAGACGTACTTCGTTGCCGTGTCGGGAGGGCGACATCTTTTTCACTTCTTCGTTATACATCTCACTATTCCTGCAAACTCGTCCGTTGCTGGGAGCACGGTTGTCTCCGCGGTCGACAAGCAATCGCCGCATCTTGGGTTTTCACAGGGCGGGTCTACCTATCTTCAAGACGCAGTCTCAAGGAACTGCGACCGAACCGACGGAATGACCCACGTCCACAGCGGGGACGGTCAACATCTCAGTCAGATTGAGACGCTGATGCAGGTAACCCGGCAATTTGCCTATGCAGCAGCGCCAGCCAATGGATTGATCGCTTGCCTGGGATTGAGCATGCTATGCATAATGACCGCAAGTTTTCGCGCAACAGCAACCGCGGTACGTTTTGAAGCCCCGCCGCTCACGCAGCTTCAGCCCCCAGATCTTAAGACTGCATTCGGTCCTTACAGTGGTTCTTGTTAAGTGGACGGTTGCCACCTCATAGAGTAATCCCCGCAGCCGACCGTCACCGCGTCGCGAAATATGGCCATCGTAATCGATTTTGCCGGACTGGTAGGGCCGCGTCGTAAGCCCGAGGCAGGCACCCACTGGGTGCGAGGTGGCGACGTCATCAGGATATTTGATCGCTGCAATGTACGAGACGGCAGTGATGGCACCAACGCCTGGAATTGTCATCCGAAGCTTCGTAGCCTGGCTCTGGCTTGAAGCTGCGAGTACCGGAAAGAGGGTTGGCCACGACGTAGATAGTGGCAACCGCCCAGAAGGGGCGGGGAAGATCGAAGTTGATTGCCACGAGCTAGGCAAGCATCGCTGCCAGAACGTCTTTAGTGAAAAGATGACCATGCCAGTGGTAAGCACAGGCCGAGTGCTGATGTCTCATCAACCGAATGAGAGGCCTAATCGTCTGTCGCGGTTTTCCTAGTGTCGCACAGACTATAAATTTCCGGAGAAACATAGCTGAAAAATGGAGATGCGATGCACGCCTGAACGTAGGCTTCAACTGGATCATCACACGCAATAATCGGACGAGCAGACCGTGGCTTTGTCATCAAAGCGCGAAGCTTCGAGAAAGCCTTCTCGGCCGCTTTATAATGCCGTTCACCAAAGTCGACCGCAGTCACGTTCGGAAGATCAACGAACAGCTTGGAAATCGCTCCCGCATTCGAAAACTTCTTGCCCGAAGCACCATGCGCGTCTCCAGAAGGGTCGGCCAAACAATAAGAATTTCTTCTTGGCTTATGAGAGTCTGAAACAGTTCCGCCTCAGGCTCGTTCAGCGCCGTTTCCAATTTCACCGACGTATGAATGGCAATCATATTGGTAAGCCGTTTTCGTCATAGAGGTCATCATGACCGGAGCTGGTACCGGCGGGAACCGAGCGCCGACCTTCAGCCATCAGCTCCCATAAGGCATCCGTCGGCGTCAGCGCCGATTTCCTCCGAAGTTCCTGATCGTAGCGTTCAAGCGCAAGTTCGACCAGACGGTTTATTGGCTGTCCGGTGCGGCGCGCCAGCGCATGGGCAAGATCTTTCGCTTTGCCGCTGCGGATGGAAAGCTGTGGTTCGGACATCGCGTTCCTCTTAATTCGTGCGCGAAACATAGGCTTCACATACAAAGGTGGCAATAAGATCGCGGGAGATGGCTAAACACTGATAAGCATTACTTATCGATGGTAGATAAACCAACTGTTAACCATATCCTCTGGCGAACACTAAAATACTTATAGTGTTCGTTTAACAAATCATTTACCATGATTTCAATGGTTTACGATCTTGCCAAATTGCCCATCCACACCCTGCTGAAACCGCTCAGCGATGCCACGGCAGCGTTTTGTCGTCTCGACGAGCGCATTGCCCGCTCATCCGTCGGCGCTGGCTGGTGTGAGCGCCAGAATTTTAGCGATGCCTGCGCATCCTTATGGATCGATGGAGAACTGGTGCATCTCGAGGACCTGGTGCTGCACGACGCCACCCGTGACGTCCGCGCCCCAACCCATGAACTGACCATCGCCCGCGACGTGTTGAAAACCCGCCGGCGTATTGTCGCGCGATCGCCAGACTGGGCGCTGTCGCCAGACGGTATTCGCAGTTTGCGGCAGGCATCGACCGAGCCTGGGCAGGCGTGGCCTGCAGCAACTTCTGGAGAGACAGGACCCGTGACGGCACATGAGATCGCGGATTATAATCCGGTCCTGGTAGGGCAGGGGACTTTTGAAGACGGTGACGCAGATCAGTCGCCGGACGAATTTGCCGAGATCGATGCGCTGCTCGCTCGCTCCGAAGCCGCACTCGAGGATGCGATGCGGCCCGGCCCAGCCAAAACGTTGCAGGAGCGGGATCCGCTGATCTATGATCTCGACTGGGATGAAGACGCGCGGCTCGATGACTGGCGCACCGTTTTGCGGCAGGCCAGAGATTTTCCGCCGCTGCTGCAGGCGATTGTCGTGCTCGATGCCTGGAACAGTCTCGATGTGTTGCAGCACGCGCCGTGGTTGGGGCGGTTGCTGTCGGCCTCTCTTTTGCGCCAGGCCGGCATCACCACCCAACACCATCTCGCCGCGATCAATACCGGCCTGAAAACCACTCCCGTCGATCGTCGCCGCCATCGCAGTCGTGAAGTTCGGTTGCTGGCAATCGCTGAGGGCTTTGTCGCGACAGCCGAAATCGGCTTAAAAGAACATGACCGGCTGGCCCTGGCCCGCCAGATGATGGAGCGCAAGCTTTTGGGGCGCCGCACCTCGTCGAAACTGCCAGAGCTGATCGAGCTGGTGATGGCAAAGCCGTTGGTCTCCGCCGGCATGATTGCCAAAACTCTCGACGTCACGCCGCAGGCCGCACGGCGCATCGTCTCCGAGCTTGGCCTGCGCGAGATGACCGGCAGGGGGAGGTTTCGGGCATGGGGCATACTCTGAGAACCGCGTGTTTACAACTAAAACCCAGACTTACGTGCATACTACCAATGAAAAAAGCGGTCAAAAATGCTGATTTTTCCTGGCAATACACTTGAAATACTTCAATCATAATCTACGGTTGTAGAAGTGATTTGATTATTTGAGAAATGCCGTGCCAGCTTCCACCAACTTTTTCGCGACCATTGCGGCGAACAGCGGAACTGCCGACGTTATATTCGTACATGGCCTTTCAGGAGATCCAGTCGAAACTTGGAATTTTAATGGATCGAGTGAGCCGGAAGGTGGCTACTGGCCACACTGGCTATCGGCTGATCTTCCTCACCTGAATCTCTACACCATCGGTTTTCCGGCTAGTGTCTTTGCTCAATGGGCAAAAAAAGAGATGAACCTATACGACCGAGCGAAGCACGTTCTGGAGACGCTCGCGAGCTACGAGTTTGGTGGCCGGCCGATTATCTTCATCTGCCACAGTCTCGGTGGACTCCTAGTCAAGCAGGTTATCAGAACTGCGCGTGAATCGACAGATGAAGACTGGCAAAGGATTGGTGCACGGTGCGCCAGCGTAATTTTCATAGCCACACCCCATAGTGGCTCCAGCCTGGCTGGCTTGCTCAAGTTCTTCGTCCCGGGATTTACATCTGTGCACGTGGAAAAGCTCCTGAAGGATAACGCGGAGCTTGCCGAGCTGAACGAGAGCTTTCGTGCTCATTGCCACCGGACATCCATGGCGGTGTCCGTTTATCACGAGAAGCATCTCACCAAGAAATCATTCCTCGTGGTCGACGAGCGAAGCGCTGATCCGGGTGTCAACGGGGCGATGCCTATCCCAATTGACGCCGACCACATCAATATTTGCAAACCCAGTAGTCGCGACGATCTGATCTATACCAGCATCAGGCATCGATTGCGCAAGCTAGTTCCGCCTGCCTATCCTAGCGATGTACCAAAAGCTATTGCGTTTGACGACGATGCGCTTGATGAACAGTCGGCAACTGACAGACGCGACCTTA
Organism: Agrobacterium sp. AGB01; assembly: GCF_014851585.1. Taxonomy (GTDB): domain Bacteria; phylum Pseudomonadota; class Alphaproteobacteria; order Rhizobiales; family Rhizobiaceae; genus Agrobacterium. The sequence continues at coordinate 182,181 of NZ_JACVAB010000004.1, read as the reverse complement.
TGACTAAGATGATTGATGCGGGACGTGAGCATGAATACGGTTTTGCAAACGACTCCCAAAGCAAGTTTGCACGCCCCTTCGTGCGAACGGGGCTGAAGACGTCGATATCTACCACCTATAAAAAGCTGCTTGCCGATATTGAACAACGCTTTCAAAGTTTGATTTTTTACCCGCTGATTTGCAAAGGTGCCGACGAAGCTACTATCGCTACTGCTATCCAAGTTCAAATTATTGAACCCCTTAGCGAAAAATACGCTGACGACAATGCAACCGCGAAGACGGTCATGAACGCCCTCTATTTTTTGACTGAACGCTGCCATATCCGCTGGGATAAGCCATGACGTATCGAATGTGGTACGCACAGCTAGATTTGATCGACACGGCTCGCCGTTATCTGGCACTTCTATCGCATTGGAAGTCGGAGGCACCAAACCGGGACAGGCTTTTCGTATCCGACTTTTATTTCGTCAATCCAAGCCTTTTACACCTCACTCACATGACCGGCGACGTGCGGCGTGTCTTCAATGCGTTGGCTATTCCGAAGCCCGACCAAACCTTCATACAGCATCCTTCTCCGCCGATTCTGTACACAAAGATGGGCGGCATCCAGGCTCAAGCGCTGCACAACTTGATTGGCAGGGGGCTAGTTGAGCTTGAGCTTGTAGATAAGGATCAGTATCGCCTAAGCAGCGAAGGGAGGCATCTCGCCTCCGCGCTAGGTACTCGACTTGTTTTGCCCGGTGAAGGCAAAATTTTGAATTTCCTCGTCACCGATTACGTCGCAATCGGCAGAGGAAAAGGTGGTCTGCGTCAGATGACGGGACTGAGAAGGGTTGGTACTTAGCGTGGTTTCCTTCTTTGCGCTCAAGCGGGTTCGTATCAACAAAGGAAAGAATATCGCTTACGATGAGCGATTTCATCGTGGCGTGAACATCATCCGCGGCGAGAACGGTTCGGGGAAATCGACGATCGCCGACTTCATATTTTATGGGTTAGGCGGTGAGTTTGACCGATGGAAGGACGTTGCTCAGAATTGCTCTGCCGTCCGAATCGAAGTTGAAACTGAGCAATCTACGCTCACGCTCCATCGGGCGGTCGCCGGTAAGCAGGAACCTATTCTTGTATTTTACGGATCGATGGAGGATTCGCTCGACAAAGGGATCGACGAGTGGCAGCGAGTCCCTATCCGGCGCCCATCTGGTGGACTCGATCTTTCATTCACGCAAATCATGTTCAGGGCGGTGGGTATCCCGGAAGCGCCTAACGTCGCGAACTCGAATATTACAATGCACCAGATACTGCGGTTGCTTTACGCCGATCAGCAGACGCCGCCCGGAAAGCTCTTTCGGTTTGAAAGCTTCGATACTGGTGATATACGCGAGACAGTCGGGCAACTCCTCATAGGCGTCAATGGGTATGATCTTTATGAGAGTTTGATCAAGCTACGTGGTGTAAAGGCTGACTACTCAGACAAGGATCGGCTTTACAAGGCAGCGGTGATGTCCCTCCCAAGCTCGGAAGGATTAACATCGGTCGCAATTCTCGACACCCGGTTAAAAGAACTTGAAGTCCATAAAAGCCGGATCTCGGAAGAGATCCGCAATGTGGATGAGGTCGTCGGCGACGATCAGGCTAAACAGTTTGCCTCTGAACGCCAAACGATGCGCCGGCGCCTGCAGAAGTTGGCGGGCGACCTCCAGCTTTCTGAGCAGCGCATCAGCGACCTAGTCGATGAAGAAGCTGAGCTCCATCAGTTTATCGAACACCTCGAACAGCAGCTTTTTGCGCTCAGCGCTGCTGAGGATCTATCTGTGAAGCTGGGGAACATCGACTTTCAATATTGTCCATCGTGCCTGAAGCCACTTTCGGACAAGGACGCCCATCACTGCATTGTCTGTGACGAAGTAATTGATGAAGAAAAAGTGCGTTCAAGGTATTTCGAGCTGAAGGTCGATAACGAACTACAGATCAGGGAGTCGAGGCAGCTTTTGGCGATGAAGGCTGCAGAGGTCGAGAAACTTCAAAGTGAGGTGAGGGCGCTTCGTCGCGGATATTCCTCTACGATGACAGACTACTCGTCTCGATACGACAACAGCAATTCGCCGCGTGAGAGTTATCTTGCCGAACGTTTCAAAGCGCTTGGTAGTCTTGAACGCGAAGCGGAATACATGGAGGAGCTGCGTGCAACCCTCCAGCGGATTGATGAGCTTTCGGCCGAAAGGGCAAAGCTTAATAACGAGATCACCTCGCTCGAGGCGACGATCAAGCGACTGGAGGCATCTTCGACTGCACGGACTTCTAAGGCCATGAACTTAGTGAGCACCATTGGCAAACGCATTCTAAGGAAGGATTTGAAGCGGCAGGAGGCTTTTGAAAATCCAACCTCGTTCTCGATCAATTTCGGGGACGACGCCATGCTCGTCGATGGGAAAATGAACTTCGCTGAAAGCAGCAACGTCATCCTAAAGAACACGTCCATCTTGTCGCTTTTGCTGAGCGCCAGCTACGATAGTGAGTTCTGGCACCCGAAATTCCTCCTCATGGACAATATAGAGGACAAGGGGATGGAGCCGATCCGAAGCCATAATTTCCAGAAAATTCTGATCGAAGAATCGAAGCAGGCGAAGTTTCCGCATCAGATTATTTTCACAACGTCGATGCTCGATCCAACCCTCTATAAAAGCGAACTGACTGTTGGTCCTGAGTACACGCGCGAAATGAAGACCTTAGCTAATATATGATTAGCGGCGAAAAAGGCCGGTTCGAGCAAGTTTCCGACGCGCTCGTAGTTGCGACCATCGAGCCTGCGTTTCGAGGCAAAGGGAAACACTTGCTATTAGGGAGCGTGTATGGCGGACGAGTGGGATGGAGAGCTTCGACTGATCGTTCGCAATTTGGGGGACACGATCAATGTCGATGTTCAGCTCAATGATCGATTGGTGCGTTGTGTAAACGCGTACTATGACCTGGTGGACATCAACGAGCCGAATCTGCTGTTTACCCTTGATCTGGACAAAAATGTCGCTGGCATTTTCCCTCTTATTACCCACTTTTCTGACGAGATTTACGGGCAGAAATACGAGAATATCAAATCAATCTGGTTCGACCTGCCTACAGAAGATTTCGATCCTCCAACCGACCACAGTAGCGCTGTGGTATTCTTGAAAACGCATCTGCCTGGTGGCTTTGTCCAAGACGCGGCTTATGGCCTCGGGTTCACCAAAGAGCTAAGGCCGATCATTTATGCGGTGGAAAAAATCGAGACGTGACTCGTATCGCTATCGGCGGGAAAGACCCCACGAGGCATGAACATTCCACCTTCTATTTTAGTGATCTGGATTTTTTCAACCTGCGCATGGCGTTCAACCGAACGACACGCAAGCATCAGCAGGAAAGTCTCATCGAGCGCACGATCCTTGCGTACAACAATGTGCTCCATAAAGTGTACCCCGAAGACTACGCCCTGAGGGAGCCGCCCTACAGGCCGGGCACAATCTACAAGCTTGTCGGCGGCGGAGAGGCCTCAAGCACAGTGCTCAAGGGTAAGGATCGCGCAGCTTTGCTCAAGACGGTTGTGGGCAACGCCACGGCCATAGCAGATCGTGACCCCAAGGAATTCGTACAGCTTCAAAAGGATCTGGAACTGGTCAGCCTAGACCGACTAATACGCTCGTTCCAGAAAAGCATGGCCAGGAACCACAATGAAGGTCACTGGCAAAAGATGCTGGAGCTGAATCCTTTCATTTTGTCGATGGTATTCGGCTATCCGATCGTCATGGTGCAGTCGGCTGCGTCTGTGGGTGGCGGTACGATTGCGGGCAATGGCACGAAGATTGCGGACTTCCTCTCGAAGAATAGCTCAAGCCACAACGCGGCCCTTGTCGAGATCAAGACGCCGCAAACGCCGGTGTGTGGCTCGACTTACCGCGGCGGGGTCTGGAAACCTTCCAATGCGCTGATGGGCGCAGTAGTGCAGGTTCTCGACCAGCGTCACAAATTGACGCTCACCCTTCCTTTACACAAGCAGTTCTCGCCCCAGCTTTCGGAGCTGCAGGCTTACGCGATCGATTGCGTAATCGTCGTCGGTAAAATGCCGACCGATACCAGCCAGATCAGTTCGTTCGAAATGATGCGCAGCCAATACAAGGATGTTCGCATCGTGACGTTCGACGAGCTGTTCGGCAAGCTCTTGTTGCTGCGAGAGTTGCTGACGGGCGAGCGGTATGTGTCGCCTATAGAGGATGACGAGCAGGAGGAGCCTACCTATCTGTACCAGACAGATCTGGATGAGGACGAAGATGATCCGCAGTTCGCGGCGGGCGAAGACTGACGGGGGCATAAAAACAATGACGCGAACAGGGCCGGTCATAAGCGATCAGTGGATGCGCGATTACCGCGACACTGCAAGGCGGTTCGCTGACATGGATTGCTTTGACCAGCCGAAGGGCGCCCACGAGGCCCTATCCATCAAGTTGGCGTTATTTGCCCGCGCGGTCACAATGTTCGATACCGCTGTGCTTGCGGAGCATGATAACTCCACATGTGTTTCAACTCGACCGTCTAGCTACCGACAATAATAGTTCGGCTGCGACCGGATTAGGACGTTGGGTCGACAGCCCCAGCGACCAGATCAAGCATTGCGATTGGCTCGACCGGCGCGCATACAAGAAGCCGGTCCAGCCGCCGTGGGTCATCTATATTTTGGATATCTTATCGACACGCTGAAGTTAAAGTGCCAGAATTTTCACTGAGATTGTCAAATCTGGGCAACCATCGGCGCATCGTGTTTTTTGGTGCTGTTTTAGATGACAACTGGAATCGCTGTGACATTTTCTGGTTCATCGGTCAGCTTGAACTCAAGATTGGCCGTTTCAATCCCGCCTTCGGCGCCAGGTCGCACAATGAGCGTCATTTTTGACAAGGACAGCCCATCATGCGCGAGCCACTGTAGCACTGAATGCGATCCGGCCTTTACCTCAAAATCTACCGTGTCGCTCGCATTTTTCCGCGTCAGATAGTGTTCCACAGAGCTAGCGGTAATGTCAGCAAGGCTGAGGAGATCTGTTATCCCGAGCGAACTATCCTTGAACGGAGCACCTCCACCGAAAACTGGTAAATGACGCCCCGGCGCATAGTGCTCAACAGCGCGCTGGAAAAGATCAAGCGCATGCCGATGGAGTGCCTCGTTCGCGCATATCGTGTCGTTGTCGGACATCCAGAAAACTTTCTGGCCTGAGCGAGCAAGTAACGCTACGAGAAATGAGACGGTGTGGACCACGCGGAGCAGTTTTTCGGCGCTCTCTGGTTTCCAGGTGCCTAGGCCTGCTGCATGAAGGGTTTTGGACAGGTCTGCTCGCGTCTTCTTCTCGTTTGCACCAAATACTGTCAGGAGCTTCTTGTCGATGACAATGGTAAGTAAGAAACCATGAACGAGCATGTCTGCGGCACTGAGATAGTCAGGTAGCGCTCTTTGCATCTGGCCCATACTGAAATCCTTGAACGCGATCTCCTTATCCCCGAGATGCCATCCTGCTCGGATTTCCTTCATCTTGCGGATGAAAGATCCGCACGTGTTATATCCGCAGGTTAAGAACGAGTAGGTGTGAAAGTCTCCCGAAGATTCACCCGCATAGTCCGAAAAAATTGCGACCGTCTCGTTGCCATGCGCTGCTAGGTTAGGAAGAATTAGTCTGCCGCGACGATCCGACTTCTGCATCATGTCCTGGAGGATTTTTACAAGTTCGTTGCACTCGAGATCGGGCTTGAGGATTTCCAAGTCGGGCTTGTTCCATACGAGACTGCTTGCAAACTCAGTGAGAAATCGGACCTGCGCCGTACTCAGTCCTTCATTCCCAACGGTCTCCTGCATAGCGCGTCTCCTCATCATTTATTTTAAGTAGTAACTGCGAACGTCTACAAGCCCTATGTCCCGACCGATGGTCATCATTCCGGGATCAGCTTCTTGGCATCTGCCTCAGCAAGATAAGGATATCCTTGAGATTCGTTCTCCCGGATGTCAGCCACCAGTTTTTTTGCGCGGCTGATGCGCTCGTTCTTCCAAGCGGCAGTCTCGGTTGCTTGGAGGTTGTCAAACACCGTGAATAGATAGTCACGGTGATTGCTGGCGAAGAAAAAGCTTCGGTCGCAGATCCATTTCTCGAAAAGATAAGAATTGAAGACGTATCCGTTTGCGGCATTCCATATCTTGGCCAAACGGATAGTCGGCTTGATGAGGTAGCTGTTGTTCTTGTTCTTCTCTTCGAGCGTCGCATTGAAGTCGTTTGGACTGGTATACTGCCAGTCGTTCGGCCCATTGGGTATCTGGTAGGTGCTGCTGAAGGAGTGCAGCGCCGGAACTAGCTCGAACCTGATATGGTTCAGCTCCAGCACTATAGTCGGGCTGGATTGATAGACTTCCGACGTGCTGTACTTTCCTTCAACGAATTTCTTCAGACGATCGAGATAGCTCTGGGGCTTTCGCGCACCCTTTTCGAACACCACCATGTAGTCGACATCGGAGTAAGGATCGTCGCGTCGCGGAAGTATCGTGCCACGCGTCTGAGACCCAAACCGGAAGTGTGACTGCAGCTTGTCGCCGTCAACTTGGAACCAGCTCTCCAGTCGGGTGCCGAGGGTGGCGATTGAGGTGTTGATTGACTTCCGCTCATCCTCGGAAAGGACCGCAGATGACGCCCGGCCGGCCAGATAGGAGTTCACACTCATCGGGGGGCCTGGTCTACGGCGTGCGTGGCCTGCCCATCGTCAAACCCCTTTTTTGCCTTCTTGAAGTCGCGGTTTGCAAACAGGGGGCTGGCTTGGTTCAGTTCATTTCGTCGCTTAGTCAAACCTTCGAGACCTTCAAGCGCGGCGCCTTCCTCGACGTTTCGAGTGAGGGTGATTTCCCGGAAGACACGAGAGTCATTCTTGAGGGTAAGGTACTGGTCACCACTGCTTTTGTGCAGGGTTGCCTTTTCCGCGGGCTTGAGGAAGGTGACAAGCGCCGTAAGCACTGTCACGGCCGCGGAGCCGACGCTTGCCCATATAGCGTAATCCTTCACAAACGCCGTTCCGATCAGGGCGCTGATCACAATTGATGGGATACCGAACAAGTAATTGAATCGGTTCCATCGGTCGCTCGCGTTGAAGTGAGCCTTGCCGGAATGCGCGCAATCTTCCTCCAGGCGTTGGAGTTCACTTGCAATCTTCGTTTTGAGCGTGTCATCGATGTTCATACTGTATTGATACTTGAAGGAATTCGATTTGCACAATTGAAACGTGTATCAACGGATGACTATCCACAACCAACGTGGGATCCGCAAATCCGGCTGTCCGGTATGAAATCGATCTCGCCCTTGCCAGCGTACTATGACACTTCAACCCGTAAAAATAACGGGATCAATTGAAGGGAAGGCCTGCATCGTGATTGGAAGCTGGTCAGCGCGGAGTGCGCTTGATAGCGTCCCGGAATTGACGAATGGCGATTGCCATCTGCTGCGCTAGCCAGATTCTCATGTGGCACGAGAAATATCACATATAATCAATGGCCTGATGCCAGTCACTGGGACCGCGGGTTCATATCCAGTCAAGAGCAACAGCCGGGAATCTCACTTATAGGGGATAAACTTTCCGCGCTCGTTGGGACGTGTATGGCGTTTTGCCGACTCAGCTTAGTCTCCAAAATATAATTTCACGGGGGCATCCATGGCTTTATCTGGTCTACCGTCGGCATCCAATAAGAAGCTCGCTCTGTTTCTCGATGGCACTTGGAACGCAGTCGGCACGAATACAAATGTGTGGCGCCTCCGCTCTCTTTGCGCGGATAAGGACTCTGAAGGGCGCCAGCAACTTCGTTACTACGACAGTGGCGTAAATGGCGTAATCGGCGGTGGCTGGGGCAAAGGCCTGACTGAAAAAGTGCAGGAAGCCTACAACTGGCTCGTCGAGAATTACGAGGATGGCGATCAGATATTTATCTTCGGGTTCAGTCGCGGAGCCCATACTGCGCGAAGCCTCGCAGGCTTTATTTCAATTTGCGGACTTCTGAAGCCGGGCGGAGCACTGGGAGTCGACCAGCTATATCAGCGGTACCGCAACGACGACGACCGTACAATTTACAAACTTCCTACCTTTGATATGCAGGGCTTGACGCTCGAAGAGCGCTGGATGCTCAAGTATTCAAGACCCGTCGCGATCGAAATGGTCGGGGTCTGGGACACGGTTGGTGCGCTCGGTGTGCCGGTTTTTAGTTTAGCTGGTATCAGCGCTTCGACGCTGAAATTTCATCACACCGGCCTCCGTAAACCGGTCAAGCACGGGTTTCATGCTCTGGCGATTGATGAACACCGCGCAAAATTTGCGCCGACTCCCTGGACAATCCGAACGAGGACCGGCGCCCCGACGACAATTCCGATGAGGCCGATGGAAAGCGTCGAGCAACGCTGGTTTGTGGGTGCTCATGCAAACGTCGGCGGCGGTTGCTTCAACGACACTCTGGCGCAGGTGCCCCTGCGGTGGATGATGGAGAAGGCGGCAAATCTGGGACTAGCTTTTCGCAACGAGCTTGAGTTGGATGGAAACGAACATCTGGGTGCGATCTCAGACTCCTACATGGAGTTCCTCAGCGGCGCGTATTCATGGGTAAGCAAGAGAGATTATCGACCGATCGCACCAGAACCATTTGTCGGAGCAAGTGGAACTCATGCAAGGGTCAACGAGACAATTGATGTTTCAGTTTTTGCAAGATGGCGAGACGACAGCAAATACCGTCCACCGAATCTCGTAGAATGGGCAATTCGCAAAGGTGTCGATCCTGCGGAGATTTCTAATTCGGTTACAGCGAACTCACCCGTTATTCTCGCGCAGTGATTGAAATACTTTGACACGTCCAGCCTTTGGCCCCATTGACGTGAACTGCTCGCGGCGAGCGGCGCCGGCAATTGGCGCATGTAGCTTACTGGTGCACCGACCAGGCTGCAAAGTTGGCCGTAGCTCCAGTGTGTCGGGGCCAATGCTTCACGCCCGCCGGGAACGATGAGCGACAGGCTTTGGGCATTATCACGGGTCGCCTCGACGCGAATATCAGCCGTCTCTACGGTGCGAACGCGCGCGCAGTCGGTTCTGTCGCTGACTGCACAATGAAGATCAGTGAGCGACAGGTAACGCTCGTCGTCAGGAGGTGAGAACCACTCCGACGACACCCGCCCGATACGTTCACCGCGGGAAATGTCGACCTTTAAACCGGCGGTTCCCGATCGTTGAGTTTGAAAGGGGTTGGAAATCATTGTGTTCATGCTGGTGTCTCCTGAAACAAAAGAGCCCGGTTGAGCGCTCTCGCGGCCAACCGGGCTGGTGAAGGAAGAATGAATAACGTCGCCGTCAAGCTGAAGCCCGCGATGCAAGTGATTGTGGAAGCCCTCTCTCCGGCCCTCCGACAACCGCCACCCCGCAAACGCCCCCCTTTCCCTCTTTTGCAACCTCGCAATATTTGCTTCCGGTCGGACCAATAACGGTCCATATTCTGGTCAAAAGGAGATCGGATCGATGATACTGTCGAAACAGGTCAAGCCCATCAGTTATCTCAAGACTCATGCACCGGAGGTCATTCGCCAGCTCGCCGACAACCGGCAGCCTGTGGTGATAAACTTGCATGGCGAGGCGAAAGCCGTGCTTCAGGACATCACACAATATGAAGAAACTCAGGAGACGCTGGCGCTCCTCAAGGTGCTGGCGCTGACCAACAAGCAGGTCGAGGAAGGAAAGGTCCGCCCTGCGCAAGAGACCTTCGCCCGCCTTCGCGCGCGCCTGAAGACGCCCTAAACCTGATGCCGTATCGTGTTCTGTTTGCGAAGGATGCGGAACGGGATCTCGAAGATCTCCACCGTTTCCTTGCCAGCTTTGACGGCGTCCAGACTGCCGACCGGATTCTCGAGGAACTTGAAGAAGCATGCCTGGGGCTTGAAGATTTTCCCACGCGGGGCAATGTTCCGAAGGAATTGGCGGGCCTCGGCATCACAGAATACCGTGAATTACATCAAAAATCCTAGCGGATCTATCTCATGACCGGAGAGGAGTTCATCGTTTATTTCATTGCCGATGGCCGCCGGGACATGCAGTCCGTTCTTGAATGGCGGCTTTTGCGCTGAACGGCGGGCTCCCCGCCGAGCCGACCTTACCAGTCATACCACGGCAAATCATCAGCCTTCTCGGCATAGCTATCGAGCAGGACATGGCTGAACCCGTTTTGGCGCGCCCATGTCATGACGTTAAAGAGACCGTCGGGAACGTGCTGGTTCCCTTCGTTTGCGTTCTCGTCATGGGCGTAGAACAACCAACTGTATCCGCTTGGAGGGCACTTCATAACCAAGGGGTCAGAAAAAATTTCAATGCGCTACGGAATTGATTCATATAGACATTCTGCGCAGAGTCTAATTTAAGGATAATATTCCCAATCTCCCACCCTATTGACTCTTTTTTGTGTTGGGAACAAACAAGGAACATGTAGGTTCTTGCGACATTCTGTCGTCCTGCCAACGCGCTTTCGAAGGGAGCTGTGAACGATGGCCGCTGCCTGCCCGCAAGTGATTTCAGAATTGCGTGAGCGCATAGCGTCGCTTGAAGGCACATCTGTGCGCAAAGCTGGTGTTCTGCCGTTTGATCTCGCCGATATTGACCGGCTTCTGCCAGGTGGTGGCCTTGCCTTCGGTGCGCTGCACGAGTTTGCAGGTGGCGGGGCAGGGACGGTTGACGGCGCGGCGGCAGCCCTATTTGCGGCCGGTATTGCTGCACGCACCAAGGGCCCTGTCGTCTGGTGCCTGACGCGACCCGATCTGTTTTTCCCGGCTCTCGCGCAAGTTGGTCTCCATCCGGACCGGGTGATCTTTGTCGAATCCGACCGCGAGGAAGAGGTGCTGGCCAATATGGAGGAGGGATTATCCTTCGGAGGATTGGGTGCCGTGGTTGGTGAGCTCGTACGCCTACCGATGGTTGGATCACGAAGGCTCCAGTTGGCAGCAGAACGTACAGGCACCATGGCCCTTGCGGTCAGGCGATGGCGACGACAGACGGAAGCTAATGATTTCGGGCAACCAACCGCTTCGACAACCAAATGGCGGGTCAGTGTGATGCCATCGGAAGAACTGCCAGTACCGGGGGTGGGCAGTGCCCAGTGGTTTCTGGAATTAATGCGCGTGAAAGCGGGTGAGTGTGCTGAGTTTCTCGTGAGGGCGTGCGATGACACGGGTCGTATCGATTTATCTACCGGATCTGCCGACGGATCGCATTCGTCGCGCCGATCCGTCCATTTCGCCTGACCAGGCAATTGCGGTGATTGCCAGGAGTGGGTCCAAACGCTGGGTATCCGCCGCTGATGTGGCGGCCCGCGAAGCCGGTGTTCATGTCGGCATGTCAGCAGCAAAGGCACAGGCGCTGTTTCGCGGTCTGATGCTTGTTGATGCTGACCTTGCTGCCGATGCCTCTGCATTGGAACGCATTACCCTTTGGGCTCTGACCATCTATTCGCCGATCGTCGCGGTTGATGGTCGCGACGGGATTGTCATGGATACGGAAGGAGCAGACCACCTGCAGGGCGGTGAGCTTGCGATGGTCACCAAGATTGCCAACCAGTTTCTGGCAAAAAAGCTGACAGCCCGCGTGGCGGTGGCCGATACCTGGGGAGGGGCCCATGCCTGCGCGAGAACCATCAATCGTGACACAGTTATCGTACCTTCGGGCGAAACTGCGCGTGCCGTGGAGAGGCTGTCGATATCCATGCTGCGTTTGCCACCAAATGTCATCACTGATCTCAAGACCCTCGGTTTCCAGACGATTGGCGAACTTGCCAACACACCACGCGCGCCACTGACCTTACGCTTCGGGCCAGAAATTGGCCGCCGGCTTGATCAGATGTTCGGTCGGGCTGCAGAACCCATTGATCCAATCAGAACACTTGATTTGATCGAGGTCAGCAGAGCATTTGCCGAACCGATCGGAGCTGCGGATACCATCAACAAATATGTCGGCCGACTTGTCGTCCAGTTGATAGATGAATTGCAGAAAAAGGGATTGGGTGTCAGACGTGCCGACCTGATCGTCGAAAAGGTAGATGGCACACGGCAGGCGATCCGTGCCGGAACCGCCAAACCAGCGCGTGATATCGCCTGGTTGACAAAGCTGTTTCGCGACCGCACCGAAAAGATCGAACCAGGCTTTGGTATCGAAAAACTGACCCTGGTCGCGGTGATGGTCGAACCTCTGGAGGAGACCCAGAAAGTGTCCTCACTGGTTGAGGACGACGTCACCGGTGTCACACCGTTGATCGACATTTACGGCAATCGCGGCAATCGGGTCTATCGTGTGGCGCCTGTTGCGTCTGACGTGCCTGAACGCTGCGTGCAGAGGATTTCTGCGGCTGCTGATCCTATCGGCAATGCCTGGGTCAGTCATTGGCGACGGCCTGTTAGATTGCTGCCAAAACCGGAGTTGATTGAAGCCATTGCCCTGCTGCCAGACCGTCCGCCGGTATCGATCGTCTGGCGTGGCAAGCGCCGCAAGGTGAAGCGGGCCGATGGGCCGGAGCGTATCTTCGGTGAGTGGTGGCAACGCAACGCGGAAATGGAGGCGGTCCGCGATTATTTCCTGATCGAGGATGAAACCGGCGAGCGTCTCTGGGTGTTCCGCTCAGGCGATGGCGTAGACCCTGAAACCGGATCCCATCGCTGGTTCATGCATGGGATATTCGCATGAGCTACGCCGAGCTTCAGGTCACCACACATTTCTCCTTCCTGCGTGGTGCCAGTTCTGCGCAGGAACTGTTCGAAACTGCCAAGGCACTCGGTATCGAGGCGCTTGGTGTTGTCGATCGCAATTCGCTGGCAGGCATTATCAGGGCACTGGAGGCGTCGCGATCAACGGGCTTGCGGCTTGTTGTCGGCTGCCGACTAGATCTCCAAGACGGCATGTCGTTGTTGGTCTATCCGATAAACCGAGCAGCCTACTCTCGATTGACCCGTCTGATCACGCTTGGAAAATCCCGTGGCGGTAAGAACAACTGCGTTCTGAACTGGAATGATGTCATTGCCTATTGCGACGGCATGATCGGAATATTCATTCCTGATTTGCCGGACAGTGTCTGCGCGGTGCAGATGAGGAAGATGGCCGATGTGTTTGCAGATCGAGCCTATGTGTCGCTCTGTCTGCGCCGACGGCAGAACGATCAGATGCGACTGCATCAGATTTCCAGTCTGGCAGCGCGGTTCAATGTGAAAACCGTCGTCACCAATGACGTTCTGTTTCACGAGCCTGGTCGTCGGCAGCTGCAGGACATCGTCACCTGCATCAGAAACAAAACCACCATTGACGAGGTAGGCTTCGAGCGCGAACGTCACGCAGATCGCTATCTCAAACCACCAAAGGAAATGCAGCGGCTGTTTTCTCGCTACCCTGAAGCGCTGGCACGCACCTTGGAAATTGTCCGGCGCTGTACCTTCTCGCTTGAAGAACTGACCTACCAGTATCCTGAGGAAGCAATCGTACCGGGCAAGGATGCCCAGGCGTCGCTGGAACATTATGTCTGGCAGAGTGTGCCCGATCGTTATCCAGAAGGATTGCCGCCGGAAGTTCTTAAGACCCTTCGGCACGAGCTCAACCTTATACGCACAATGAAGTACGCTCCGTACTTTCTGACGGTGTTTTCGATAGTCAGATTTGCCCGCGGTCAGGGCATTCTCTGTCAGGGGCGAGGGTCAGCGGCCAATAGCGCAGTCTGTTATATTCTCGGTATCACATCGATCGATCCCTCAACCAACGATCTGCTGTTTGAGCGCTTCGTCAGCCAGGAACGGGACGAGCCGCCCGATATTGATGTGGATTTCGAGCACGAGCGACGGGAAGAGGTCATCCAGTGGATCTACAAGACCTACACCCGTGAGAAGGCGGCGCTGTGCGCCACTGTCACTCGCTACAGGGCACGGGGCGCGATCCGCGATGTCGGTAAGGCACTTGGCCTGCCCGAGGATGTCATCAAGGCGCTATCGTCGGGCATGTGGTCATGGTCAGAGGAAGTTTGTGATCGCAATGTCCAAGAACTCAATCTCAATCCTGACGATCGCCGTCTCGTCCTCACACTCAAGCTTGCACAACAACTGATGGGCGCACCCCGTCATCTCGGGCAGCATCCCGGTGGTTTTGTCCTCACCCATGACCGGCTTGACGACCTGGTACCAATCGAGCCGGCCACAATGAAGGACCGCCAGATCATTGAATGGGACAAGGATGATGTCGAGGCACTGAAGTTCATGAAGGTCGACGTGCTGGCGCTTGGCATGCTGACCTGCATGGCAAAGGCCTTTGACCTGATCCGCGATCACAAGGAGGAGGACCTTGATCTTTCAAATATCACACAGGAGGACCCGGCAACCTACGCAATGATCCGCAAGGCCGACACGCTCGGGACCTTCCAGATCGAAAGTCGGGCACAGATGGCAATGTTGCCGCGCCTGAAACCACGGACATTCTACGATCTCGTTGTGCAGGTTGCGATTGTTCGGCCCGGCCCGATCCAGGGCGACATGGTGCATCCATATTTGCGAAGGCGAGAGGGCAAGGAACCGGTTAAATATCCCACACCAGAGCTTGAAGCCGTGCTTGGCAAGACGCTGGGCGTGCCGTTGTTCCAGGAAAGTGCTATGCGGGTGGCGATGGTGTGCGCCGGGTTCACAGGCGGCGAAGCCGATCAATTACGCAAGTCGATGGCAACCTTCAAGTTCACCGGCGGGGTGTCGCGGTTCAAGGAAAAGCTTGTGTCCGGTATGGTGAAGAACGGTTACACGCCGGAATTTGCCGAAAAGACGTTCTCCCAGCTCGAGGGCTTCGGCAGCTACGGCTTCCCGGAAAGTCATGCCGCGTCTTTTGCCCTTATTGCATATGCCTCGAACTACATCAAATGCCACTATCCGGATGCATTCTGTGCCGCACTGTTAAATGCGCAGCCGATGGGCTTTTATGCGCCAGCCCAGATAGTTGGCGATGCGAGAGCGCACGGTGTCGAGGTGCGGCCGGTCTGTGTCAACCGGTCGCGATGGGATTGCACACTGGAGAAAGCAGGCAACAACGGCCGCCATGCGGTTCGGCTCGGTTTTCGGCAGGTCAAGGGGTTGGCAAGTGTTGATGCTGGGCTGATCGTTGCGGCGAGAATGAATGTGGCGTTTACATCCATCGACGACATGTGGCGCCGATCAGGCGTGCCGTCCGACGCGCTCGTGCAACTTGCCAAGGCTGATGCGTTTCTACCCTCCTTGAAACTTGAACGCCGTGATGCACTTTGGGCCATCAAGGCGCTGCGCGATGAGCCTCTGCCCCTATTCGCTGCAGCAGCAGAGAAACAGATGACAGCCATAGCGGAACAGCAGGAGCCTGAGGTGGCATTGAGGCAAATGACTGAGGGACACAATGTGGTGCAGGATTACAGCCACGTCGGACTGACCCTGCGGCAGCATCCGGTCAGTTTTTTGCGCAAGGACCTGTCTCATCGCAATATCATCACCTGCGCCGATGCGATGAATGCCAGGGACGGGCGCTGGGTCTACACGGCAGGACTTGTGCTTGTCCGGCAAAAACCCGGATCTGCCAAGGGCGTGATGTTCATCACTATTGAGGATGAGACCGGCCCCGCCAACCTCGTTGTCTGGCCGACACTGTTTGAGAAACGACGTCGCGTTGTGCTGGGTTCTTCAATGATGGCTGTAAATGGTCGCATCCAGCGGGAAGGTGAGGTCGTGCACCTTGTGGCGCAGCAGCTGTTTGACCTGACAGCTGATCTGTCCGGATTGGCTGATCGCGATGGTGAATTCAGGCTACCAACCGGACGAGGCGATGAGTTTGCCCATGGTGGTGGACCGGACTCGCGAGACCGGCCAAAAGTCGTGCGGCCGAGAGACATGTTCGTGCCCGACCTGCATATCGATACGCTAAAAGTAAAAAGCCGGAATTTTCACTGATTTCCAAATCAGGAATTACAGTTCCGGATCGCTTCAAGAGCGTCGACTTTGAAATTGCCTTGTAGTGCTATTACGAAACGCCCGTCGCCTTGGCTGCCTGCTGCAGCTGCTTGATATGCTCGCCGCAGAGCGCTTCTATCAGGGTATGGAGTTCAGCCGTCCGTTCCTGAAGCCAGGCAATTGCCTCTTCGCTGATCTCGAACTGTTTTGAATAGCGCGCCTTGACGTAGGCTTCGTTGAGAATGTTGTACCATGCGGTAAAGAGCTGGTGGTCACGCGGCCAGATGTCGACGAGCCGTCGGTCACGATCCTCGGAAAGCCCGCGCAGGAATTTCAGATTGTGCGAGGGCGGGGAGTAGTTGGTCAGCGTCAGGAGATAGCAGGAATAGGCGGATTCGACTGCTTGGTGCAGTTCAAAGGCGGCTCGCCGCGGATTGTTACGGCCTGAATAGAAACTGACACCCGCGAGAAGGTCGCCTATTTCTTGATTGTGGAGATCAAAATGCTCCTGTGCCACCCGAAGCGCATCGGCAGGGCTGAGCGGCTTTGGTTCGGCCAACGGCCGGTCATCGAACTCATAAAGGACAATGCCCTCCCGGGCGAGATCGACAAAGAAATACTGTCCGTCATGCAAAAAATTGCTGATCTCGCGGGCACCATGCACGATCAGGCCAACAGGCGTTTCGATATCCTTACTCCACATCAGCCGGTCGGTGGCCTTGTCCCAGTACTTCGGGTCGGCCAGCTCCTTGTTGCTGACGATGACAAGAATATCGAAGTCCGAACGGTAGCCCTTCGAGGTATGCGGTTCGTCGACGAAGGTACCGCGGGCGTAGGAACCAAATAGGATGATCTTGTAGATCCGCCCGTCTTTTTTTGCATCCGACTTCGAACGCTCGACCACGCCAGCAAACTCTTCCTGGATGATGCGGACGATCTTTTCCAGTTCGACCTGCTTTGCCTGCGGAAGATGTCCGATATCCGATTTCATCGCCTTCACCATCGATTCTTCTAAGCAGCGATTCTAGCTGCGATAGTGGGCTAATGCCACTCCACATTGCTCTAGGGGTGTGGTTTACCAAGGTCGCGCGCACAGCGAACCGCATCATAAATCTGAAATCAACCGATAATATCTTGGCACTGATGACCCTCGGGGTGTCAAGGGAGCGAGCGATGCAAGGCGTGGCAACGGTGGGACTTGATATAGCCAAGCAGGTATTCCAGGCGCACGGAGCAGATGCGAGCGGAGAGACCCGCTTCAACACACAAATCAAACGGGAGAACGTTCTGGAGTTCTTCAGCAAGCTCAGTCCTTGCCTCATCGGAATAGAGTCCTGCGCTACAAGTTATTACTGGGCGCGCCAGTTATCGGACCTCGGTCACGACGTGCGTTTGGTTCATACGAGCTACGTAAAGCCGTTTGTGAAACGAGGCAAAACAGACGCGAACGATGCAGAGGCAATCAACGTTGCACTTGCGCAAAAAACAATGCGCTTTGTCCCCGTCAAAACCCTAAACCAACAAGCGGCGGTTACTATTTTTCGAACCCGAAGCCTTTTTGTTTCGCAGCGGACTCAACTGGTCAACGCGCTTCGAGGACATTTAGCGGAGGCAGGCATAGTAGCGGCAAGGGGCATTAGGAATTCTTCTAAACTGGTTACGTTGATGGAGAACGCAGCCGATACCGTCTTGCCCACAATGATGAAGGAGGCCCTCACCGACGTTAGCGATCAGATGCTTCGATTAGACGACTTGGTCATAAAACTAGACAAAGAGATTGAACGCCGCGTGCAAGGCGATGAGGATGCGCGTAGACTTCTAACTATACCCGGTGTTGGGCCGAAAACCGCGATGTGCGTTATTGCGACGGTACCTGATATTCATAGGTTTCCCTCTGGTCGCGATTTCTCGTCCTGGCTGGGTCTTACTCCTCGTACGCATTCTAGCGGCAGTCGTTCGGTTCTAGGGGGCATCACGAAAATGGGGAATACCGAACTCCGAACCATGCTTTATCTGGGGGCTTCAACGCTTATAGTTCGAGATAGCAAAAACCCGATAGGTCGGTGGGCCTCTCGGCTGCGTACAAGACGACCGTTTAAAGTCGCCGCTACCGCAGTGGCGAACCGTATCGCGCGCATCATTTGGGCGCTTTTGGCAAAAGGCGGAGTTTACGATCCGGGATACCGTCAAGTATCCGCGCCTTGTGAATGAGCGATAACCTCTTAGAGTTTGAACAGGTGGCGGTCGACGACAGGCTTACAGGAAGCGCACTAGAAAGCGAATAGACCGAAGAATCAAATGTATCTAGAGTACGTACCATCTACAGGCGTTTGCTCCGCGTTTTAGTTAATGGCAACCTTCACAGGTAAAGCCGTGAGAACTGTTGCAGCGCTTACAGTAGTCTTGTCCTCGATCATCCATCTAGCGGGCCGTCTCAACGAAGGAGCGGCCCGCACTTCAATCGGCCTAACGCCGACAGTTCCCGCCGTTAGCCGCCTCAAATGTGGGGCAGTGACCTCAGAGGTCCACTCAATTATTGACTACTCATCAAAGCACTTTCGAATCCGGGTTCGTGTCCCTCAAGTGCTCGACGAGTAGAGCGCAACGGCTTGAAAGCCGTTTCCACAAATTGCTCTAGCTGTAAACCTGAACTTCTCAGAGAAGTGTCATGACGTCCGCGCCAGACGACGAATGGCCTGAGGTGGCTGTCCATATTGGCGCATGAAGGCCTCGCGCATGCGACGTAGATCCACAAAGCCGCTTTCGCGGGCAATCTGGTCCATGGGATGGCGGGTTTCCTCAATCATCAGGCGAGCCGCCTCAAGGCGGATCTGCTCGACTGCCTTGGCGGGGGTCTGGCCGGTTTCCGCGCGAAACGCACGGCTGAACTGGCGCGGCGAAAGAGCAGCAACCTCAGCCAGTTCTTCCACCGTCAGCGAGTTGGCAACGTGGGACTTCGCATGGATCAGTGCCTTCTGGATGCGGTCGCTGCTGGGGGCAAGTTCTAGAAGTTCGGAATGCTGGGATTGGCCACCTGCGCGGCGATGATGCATGACCAGCCGCCTGGCAATGGCACTGGCGACATCCCGTCCCAAATCTTTTTCGATCAGGGCGACGGCGAGATCCAGACCGGCCGTTAGACCGGCCGATGTCCAGATTGGCCCTTCATTGATGAAGATGCGATCATCTTCCACCCGCACATTAGGAAAGCTCTCCCGCATCTCGCGGGCGTAGGACCAGTGCGTGGTAGCGCGGCGGCCTTCCAGAAGGCCCATTTGCCCAAGAAGAAACGAACCAGTGCAGAGACCGGCAACCCGGCGAGCTTCCCTCGCCATGCTGCGCAGGGTGGCAAGTGTAACCTTATCCTGCTGCGGGGGCGGTACAAGGCCGGCGAGCAGCAGCAGTGTGTCCACCGCGCCAACCTCATCCAGCCGTGTTGTTGGCACCGCAAAACCGCTTGAGGAGATCACGGGGCCACCTCCCACCGAAGATATGGACAGCGTGTAATAGTCTTGCCCCTGCAAGACATTGGCCAGCTCAAAAGCGGCCTGCACGCCAAGCGCCAAAAACTGAAAACCCGGTGTCAGCACCATTGATATATGCGGCATTGGGCGGTCCGATCCTAATGTCTTAAAAACGTAGTTTATACGTCATATCAGACATCGACCAATTGGTCCATAACAGCCTTGTCGAGAGCAACGACGCTCTCTTGAACAAACAAGGATCACATCAATGACTGCCAAGGGAACTGCACTGATTACCGGCGCCTCCACGGGTATTGGCGCCATTTACGCCGACCGTCTGGCGGCACGCGGCTATGACCTTATTCTTGTGGCGCGCAACAGGGAAAAGCTTCAGGCGCTCGCTTCAGCAATTTCTGACAAGACGGGTCGCGCCGTGGAAGTGCTGGCCGCCGACCTCAGTAAAGCGGCCGATCTTGCCAGTGTTGAAAAGGTACTGCGGGAAGATGCCAGCATTAGCGCGCTGGTCAACAATGCCGGCATTGGCACCCACACGACACTGCTGGACAGCGATATAGAGCGTATGGAGGCCATGGTGCAGCTGAACGTGACGGCGCTGATGCGCCTGACCTATGCCGCAGTGCCCGGTTTTGTGGCGCGTGGCGGTGGAACGGTAATCAACATTGCCTCGATTGTGGCGGTCGCACCAGAGTTGCTCAATGGCGTTTATGGCGGCACAAAAGCTTTTGTGCAGGCCTTCACCACCTCGCTCAACCACGAACTTGCCGACAAGGGCATTCGCGCCCAGGCCGTGTTGCCCGGCGCCACACGGACCGATTTCTGGGCGTTGGGCGGATTGCCGGTTGAACATCTGCCAAGCGAAATCGTGATGCAGGCAGAAGACATGGTCGATGCCGCCCTTGCCGGCTTTGACCAGGGTGAAACCAGCACCATTCCGGCACTGAAGGACATTGCATTGTGGAATGCTTATGAGGCAGCGAGGCTCGCACTAGGGCCTCAGCTTTCCGCCACCCATCCGGCCTCTCGCCTTACCAACGCGGCCTGAACACGTCGCGCGCTTCTTCCCCTCGAAACAAAGGATCATTGCGATGAAACTGACAGGCAACACGATTTTTATTACCGGCGGCACCAGCGGCATTGGCCGTGGCCTTGCCGAAGCGCTGCACAAGCTGGGCAACAAGGTGATTATTTCAGGGCGGCGCAAGGCGCTTCTGGATGAAGTAACTGCCGCCAACCCCGGCATGGTTGCGATACCCCTTGATGTGACTAGCGTTGACAGTATTCAAGCGGCAGCAAAGGAACTGGTGGCGACCTATCCTGACCTTAACGTGGTGTTCAACAATGCCGGTTTCATGCCGTTTGACGATGTATCCGGCCCGGTTGATGATGCGGTTGCGCAGGATCTGATTACCACCAACCTGCTGGGGCCAATCCGTGTTACCTCGGCATTGATTGAACATCTGAAAACGCGGCCACAGGCCACCATTCTTTATACCAGCAGCGTGCTTGCCTTTGTGCCAATTGCCAGCAACGCCATCTATTCGGCCACCAAAGCCGCCCTGCATTCCTTCGCCCTGTCGCAACGTTTCCAGCTGCGTGACACAACTGTGCGGGTGCAGGAAATTGCGCCACCGTGGGTAGATACTGACCTGATCTACAAAAGTGGTGATCCGCGTGCCATGCCGCTGGCCGCCTTCATTGAGCAGACGTTGGTTGCGCTTGCCAGTGATGCGCCTGAGGTGATTGTCGATGCCGTCCGGCCGATGCGCGACAACCCCGGTGCCAATGAACATGTGCTGTTTAACGCCTTCAACCAAAGCATTGTCGACAACCCCATTCCAGTGGGTGCCTGACAGACCCTTGGACCGTGGGCCGGTGTTGACGCAAAACCCGCCGACATCGGTCGCCAACCTCCCAAAAAAACAGACAATGAGAGGAAATGACATGTCCCGCATTAGCATTCCTGAACCGCAGTCCGCACCAGAGGCATCACAGGCCACATTGGGCGCGATCAATACAAAACTTGGCCGCGTGCCAAACTTCTTCCGTGTTCTTTCCAACAGCCCGGCGGTCATCAATGCCCATGCCGCTCTCAACCAGGGGCTTGGCAAGGCGCTTGACGTGAAGACCCGTGAACGCATTGCCCTGGCGGTTGCCGCCGTAAACGGCTGCGAATATTGCAATGCCGCTCACACATTTACCGGCTTTACTTTTTCCAAGCTCAGCCGCGAGGAAATTGAGCTGGCCCGGCAAGGCACGTCTGAGGAACCAAAGGCTGCAGCCGTAGCCGGATTTGCCCGCCGGGTGGCGCAGGCCCGTGGTAAGGTAACGCAGGACGATATTGATGCGGTGCGCGGCGCCGGCTTCAGCGATGCGCAGATCGTTGAAATCGTTGCGGTGGTGGCAGAAAACTTCTTCACCAACCTCATCAATAATGTCTCTGAAACGGAAGTGGATTTCTCCGAAATCTGACCAGTTCTCCCGTCCCGCTGGAGCTGTGCCGCGGTACGCGACATCGCGTACCGCCAGAAGCGGCTACTAAAGCATAGGTACGCCGTTCAAGTTATGGACTTAGTGAAGATGCCTGCAAGCAGCAATCAGCCAGTCAGGTCGTGTCGGCTGCATCTGGCCGAAAGAAAGGAGCGTTGAAAATGTCCACAAAACAACATGGCTTGAGGTCAGTGGTCGGGCGAGTGCCTGCGTCTTTCTTCGGTATCGTGCTCGGACTGGTTGGGCTCGGATCTACATGGCGAACAGCAGCAGACGCATGGAATTTTCCAACGCCGCCGGGTGAATTTTTTAGTCTTGCTGGAGTGGCTGTCTGGTGCCTTGTCACAATGCTTTACGCCGCAAAATGGGTTCTGGCACGCCATGATGCTTTGGCCGAAACTGAACATGCCATTCAATGCTGTTTTGTTGGGTTGGTCGGTGTCGCCACGATGTTGGCTGGACTGGCGCTACTACCTTACTCCCGAACTGCCACCGAAATTTTACTGGTACTCGGCTTTGCCGCCACCTTCGGTTTTGCGCTTTGGAGAACAGGTCGCCTCTGGCAGGGTGCACGTGATCCGGCTGCGTCGACACCTGTACTTTATCTGCCGACGGTCGCGGGATCTTTTGTCACCGCTATTGTGATGGGCGCGCTCGGTCACCAAGAGATGGGACAACTCGCGTTTGGGGCAGGTCTGTTATCATGGCTTGCGATCGAGTCGATCCTGCTACACAGGCTATACACTATGCCCGAACTAACCCCGGCTCTACGGGCGACGCTGGGCATACAGCTCGCACCACCAGCCGTCGGTAGTGTCGCATATCTCAGCGTAAACGGAGGTGTAACAGACATATTCGTGCACGCACTGTTTGGATATGCCGTGCTGCAACTGGCGATCTTATTGCGTCTCACGCCGTGGATACTCAAGCAGCCATTTTCCGCATCCTATTGGGCTTTTACCTTCGGATTAACTGCCATATCGACTGCAGGTGTAAAACTTGCCAGCGCGAGTGAAGACCCGGTTCTTCAATTCCTTTCCTTGTCATTATTCATAATGACCAATGCCGGTTTGTTCGCGATCATAGCAGGCTCGATCATTCTTTTGGCAAAAGGCAGGTTTCTCCCTGCCTCTGTTGTTCCTGTCGTTACTACCTCTCCGCAATAACGATATAAATCGACATACTGCGCCGAGTGGAGTTAACGCGACAGCGAGTAATTGGCCAAAAAAGTTATCTTTGTTTGGTCGCGGCAAACTCTTCGGCCAGAAGGTCGATCAAGAGCCTGACTTTTCTCGTCGGCTTTTGTCCAGGTGGACGCACGATGAAAATGCCGACGGGCGGAAGTTGGTACTCCGTCATGATAGGGACTAGGGCACCGGCTGCGACGTAGGGATCAGCCATGATCTCCCCCATGGCGACTATGCCTATGCCTGCGACCGCTGCCTCGACGAGCACATGAGCACTGTCTGCCTTGAACCGGCCTTGTGGATGTACGGTGACCGACTGGTTGTCTTTCGTAAACGTCCAGGCGTCCGTCGCAGGTGTTATCGCTGAATGCTTGATGATGTCAGAGGGACTTTGCGGCGTGCCATGTTGAGCGACATAGCTTGGGCTTGCATATAGTTTCACCCCCAAAGTTCCAATCTTTCGAGCGACCAGATTGGAGTCTGGCAGATAACCAACCCGGATGCCGCAATCGAAACCTTCCGCCACCAGATCGACGTAGCGGTCGTTGAAGCGTACGTGCACATGCAAGGATGGATGCTGACGACCAAATTCGGCAAGAGATTTTGCCAGTTGCGCAGCAAAAGAGGCCGGTGCAGCTACGCGCAAAAGTCCCCGAAGCTCCCCTTCGGGTGACATTTCTTCACGAGCGGCATCGATTGAGGCGCAAATATCGGCTGCTCGTTCACGGAACAATGTACCCGCCTCCGTCAACCCCGCACCACGGGTTGATCGTGTCAGCAATTGGACTCCAAGTTCCTCCTCAAGCCGCAACACACGTCGGCTAACGATGGATTTTGCCAAACCAAGCCGGCGAGCTGCGGAGTTAACGCCGCCCGCATCCGCTACTTCCACGAACGTCCTTAGATCGTCAATTTCCATGCAAAACCTCCGTCCCCCATTATGCGACATTGAATAGCATAATTGCCGTCTACTGTGCCAGCAAGAGGTACAATAATTTGTGAGCGGTGCGCGTCATTCAGTGACCGCGATGGATTTTTCCCTTGAGGAGCCGAGCACATGGATACGACGAAGATAAAACCCGAGCAGCGCAATGGCAGCTGGAAGCAAGGTTGTACCATTGAGGTCGTCTATCCCGGTTCGGGCATGGGGGAAGCGAAGCGGAAGATTTTAGGGATTACGAAAATCGAGCGATCCTATTCGCTGCCAGGTTTCGTCGCCCACATGCATCAACATCAGGACGATGAAATCCTGACCTGTGTTCGATCGGGTGTCGTACTTCACATAGATAGTCTGGGGCACGAGCAAAAACTTACGCCCTCGTTGACGACCGTCGTGAGTGCCGGACACACATTCCATCATGAGGAGCGAACGCTTGGCCGGGATCCGGCAGAGGCTTACTCCATCCACTTTCGTCCGGAACCCTACGCTCAGCATGCAACGGTTCAATTCGTTGAAACGAGTAAATCTCATTTGGATCAGTGGCGGTTACTCGCATCTTGTTCGAACGCACCCCTGATCCTTCGTAGCCGGGCCAGGGTACATGATGCCCGTCTCAGCATCGGTCGACATCTGTTGCCACTGAGTGATGGTGAAGACATCATACGCGTTCTGATTGTCCTCGACGGGCATGTGACGTTTGGTGACAAACATTTCAAAAAGGGCGACATCGTCTCCCTCGCTGATACCGAGGACACATTCCATGTCGTCAAACCAGCGGACCTCTTGCTGATCGCCTCCGGAACGTTCCTGCCTGCCATTTGAGAAGAGGTAATAATCGGAATCTCTTTCTTCTCTGAAATTGTCCCTCATTCCGGGACATCGCGTAGCAGGTTCGGCGGCTAGTTGAGCTGGATCGATTTTGACATCCTCATTTCACGGATGACGAACACATCCTGTCTCAACAAGGAGTTTGAACATGACAACTGAACGCTATCTTCCCCTCGCTGGCCGCTTGCTGATCGGCCTTCCTTTTGTTTTTTTCGGCCTCGCCAAAGCTGCGACTTTTGAAAAAACCGTCGCTCTCGTCGAGCTGGTCGGTATCCCACTTCCGGTAATTGGTGCAGTCGGTGCGATTACGCTAGAGGTCGGAGGCGGCCTGCTGGTCGCGCTAGGCTACAAGGTTCGCCCGGTCGCCGTCCTGCTTGCCATATTCACAATGGTGACGGCCTACTACTTCCACAGCAATCTGGCGGACGAGAACACACTCGTTAATTTCTTCAAAAACGTCATGTTGACAGGTGGCTTGCTGCAGGTCGTTGCATTCGGCGCTGGCGCTTTCAGTCTTGATGCCTTTCTCGCAAAGCGTAGCGACACCGATGTTCCCGTAGCATTTGCCAACTGATTATTTCCATTTGCCGTTAGCCCTTCCAAGAGCCGGACACGCGCAAGCGTTGTCCGGCTCTTGGCATTTTTACCAACGTTTATCTGTCCCAGATTTAGCGACAGCAAGTGCCGATTTTGCCGGCTAGTGCCCCACGTCCAGCTACGTCATTCTTTGTTTATCGAACGCATGAGCGCCGCTCTTGCACCTCAACGAAGAAATCGAAGGACGTAGAAATGAATAGCCTCTTGACCACGCAACTTAGTCGCCGCTCTTTCGTTATTGGCGGCGTTTCAGCACTCTCTTTGTCTCAAGTCGCGTTGTGGCCCAAACCTGCTCACGCAGCAAATATTGTCGATAGTCTTCGCGCCGCCGCTGCAGGATCGGACATCGTGATTCACAAAATCCGAGGCAGCATCTCGGTGCTTGAAGGTTCCGGCGGCAACATCGGCGTCCTACTCGGCAAGGATGAAAAAGTTCTCGTCGATGCAGGGATCACTGCTTCCCGCCCGCGGATCAAGGCATCCCTGGCGGCCCTTGGCGCCCAGCCAGTCAAGCATCTTATCAACACGCACTGGCATTTCGACCACACAGATGGGAACGAATGGCTCCATTCCGAAGGTGCCGCGATCACCGCCCATGAAAACACCCGCCGGCATCTCATGGAGGCACAACGGGTGGAAGACTGGAACTTCATCTTTCCACAGTCGCCGCCCAGTGCCGTGCCGGGTACGACCATTGATCGGGACACGGTCCTCGAACTCGCCGGTTCGAAGCTGGCAATAACCGTCTACGAGCCAGCCCATACCGATAGCGACCTCTCTGTCCATTTCATCGAAGAGAACGTCGTTCACGTCGGCGACCTGTTTTGGAACGGTTTTTATCCCTTCATCGACTACTCCACTGGTGGCAGCATCGACGGAACGATTGCGGCAGCTGGCAGGGTGATTGAGATGGCCGACTCTGACACCGTCATCATTTCAGGACATGGCAAGCCGCAGGGCACATTGGACGAACTCAAGCACTACCATGAGATGCTGGCGACGATCCGAGATGACGTCGCGCGGTCGAAGTCCGCTGGCCGGTCGGTCGAGGAGACCATCGCCTTGAAGCCGACCGAGGCTTTCGACGACCAGTGGGGTAAGGCGATCATCAGTCCCGCCTTCTTCACGCGGCTTGTCTACAAAGGCGTCTAAGCCACATCCACGAAGCGAGGACGAGCACCATGCATTCCCCGTCATACATTGTCTCACGTCGAGACGTTCTGCTTGGAGCCTCAGCACTGGCGCTGGCCTCCGCGACCCCGATCCTTGCCGCCCAGGGCGCATCGATCCAAACCACAGAAGGAGATACAAGAATGACCGAAACGTTCATCACCACGCAAGACGGCGTCAGCCTGTTTTATAAAGACTGGGGTCCGAAGGACGCGCAGCCGATCGTCTTTCACCACGGCTGGCCCCTGTCATCTGATGACTGGGACAATCAGATGCTGTTCTTCCTCTCGAAGGGCTATCGCGTCGTCGCGCACGACCGCCGTGGCCATGGCAGGTCCCAGCAGGTTAGCGACGGCCACGACATGGATCACTACGCGGCCGACGCGTCGGCTGTCTATGAGCACCTCGATCTCAGGAACGCAGTTCATATCGGTCACTCCACCGGCGGTGGTCAGGTCGCCCGTTACGTCGCGAACTTCGGTGAGCCGCAGAACCGCGTCGCCAAGGCGATCCTTGTCAGTGCGATCCCGCCGCTGATGCTGAAGACGCCGAACAATCCGGACGGTACGCCGCTCGAGGTATTCGACGGACTGCGCGCCGCACTCGCCGCGAACCGGGCGCAATTCTACCTCGACCTGCCGAGCGGCCCCTTCTTCGGGTTCAACCGGGACGGCGCGGTGGTCTCACAGGGCCTGATACAGAACTGGTGGAGGCAGGGCATGATCGGCAGTGCCAAGGCCCATTACGATGGCATCAAGGTGTTTTCTGAAACGGACCAAACCGAAGATCTGAAGAAGATTTCCGTGCCGACGCTCGTCCTGCACGGCGACGACGACCAGATCGTTCCCGTGAACGCCTCTGCCAAGCTAGCCGTCAAGCTGCTGAAGAACGGCACGCTGAAGATCTATCCAGGCTATCCCCACGGAATGCTTGCCACCCATCCCGACGTCCTGAACGCCGATATGCTGGCATTTATCAAGTCCTGATCCCGAAACGAAGCCGAAAGGCTAAATCCACAACCCACATAGGAGAATAGCATGTCACGCATTCCTACCCCGGCAACCATTGAAGCTGCCCCCGAAGCATCGCAGCCCATCCTGGAGGCGATCAAGAAGCAGATCGGTTCAGTGCCGAATATCTTCCGCCTCATCTCCAACAGTCCGGCGGCTCTTACCGGCCTGACTTCGCTGCAGGGCGCACTCGGAAAAGGCACGCTTACGGCGGCGACCCGCGAGCGGATCGCGTTAGCGATGGCGCAAGCCAACGGCTGCGATTACTGCCTTTCGGCTCATACTTTCACGGGCGCGAAATTCGCCAAGCTCGATGAAGCCGAGATCGCGGCCAATCGCAATGGAACCTCGAACGATCCGAAGGCCGCGGCAGCCGTCGAATTTGCCCGAGCGCTAACGACGGTGCGTGGTTCGGTTGGAGCTGATGAGATCGGTAAAGTCCGTGCCGCCGGCTATAGCGATGCCGAGATCGTCGAAATCATCGCCCATGTCGCTTTGAACACGTTCACCAATTACGTGAACGAAGCCCTCGACACCGAGATCGATTTTCCTCGTATCGATCAAAAGGCAGCATGAGATTGAAAGGGGTGATGGAAAGACCATCACCTCTCTCATCACAAGCGTATCCATCACCTATCTGGTGAGATTGACATGGCTTGCCCACCGCTGCCCGCTCTTCACCGAAGAGAGCAGTATCTACAAGGTCCGACTGACCGAAGATGTCTGGAAAAGCCGAGATCCTGCCAAGGTCGCTATCGCATGCAATCTGGACACCAGAAGGCGCTATCGGCATAGTTTGTAACCAGCCGTGCAGGCCTCTTCAACTTCGGTTTCTGAGGCAGATGGGCAGAATGAAGCTTGGCATTGATCGGCTCTGTTCGATTCCGACCGGACCTTCAAGCTCAGTAACGATGCTGTTCGATACTATCGTACGGCCAGTTAAAGTCGGGCAACGCGTGAGCGGAGCCCGGCTTTCGGCATGTTATATGTCACACTGTGCTTGTCCCTGTTTGAGCGACACCGAGTGACGGTTTTGCTGGCTAGTGCCCCGCGACTAGATACGGCATTTTTCCCTTATCGAACGCATCCGATGCCACTCCGGCTCTGACCACAACATAAGGAACAAAATCATGTCAGTCTATTCCAGCACCAAGCCCAAAATTGCCCTGATCATTGGCTCAACCCGTGCCGCCCGGTTTGCGGACGTACCGGCGCAGTGGATGCTGAAGCGGGCACAGGCACGCACCGATCTCGATGTCGAACTTGTAGATCTGCGCGACTTCAATCTGCCGTTCTTCGATGAGGTGGCCTCTAGCGCATGGGTACCCAGCCAGAGCCCTGAGGCCGTTCGCTGGCAGCAGACACTTGCGCGCTTCGACGGTTTTATATTCGTGGTCGCCGAGTACAACCATTCACTGACCGGCGCGCTCAAGAACGCCCTCGACCATGCCTACAAGGAATGGAACCACAAGCCCTTTACCGCGATTGGCTACGGCGGTGTCGGTGCTGCACGCGCCATCGAGCACCTGCGCCTGATCGGCATCGAGATGCACATGGTCTCCACACATGCGGCCGTCCATATCGGTGGCAGTGACTTCTTCACTGTCTTCCCGGCCGTCGGTAACCAACCGATCGAAACGATCGAGAAGAACATTATTCCTTCGGCAACCGCAGCACTCGACGAACTAGTGTGGTGGGCAAAGGCGACGTTGGCAGCACGCGCCGTCGCTGCGTAAAGCTCCATAGAACACCATCCTGAACGCAATACCATTACGGGACGGCCCACGACGGCCTCCCCGAGGAGAAGACTCATGTCCATCATCAACACCGTACGGCCCGATCAAAAGATCGCTCGAGCAGCGAATGCTCTGGCAAGCCGCCCCGTGATCCACCGTACGAACGGACGAGGCCACGGCGAAGTGTTCCGCCTCATCAGCCCGAGCGACCTCGGCCAACAACTCAAGCCATTCGTGTTTCTCGACAGCTTCGGCGGAGTGATGGACGAGTTCGCAGCCGGCGACAAAATGCATCCTCATTCCGGTATCGGTACCGTTACCGTCTTTACCCGTGGCGACGTCCAGTTTGACGATCCAGAAGCGGGCAAGGGCTCTATCGGATATGGCGGGGTTGAGTGGATGCGCGCTGGCGGCGGCGTATGGCACGGCAAGGAACTCTCTTCGGGTAAATCTGAGCGCATTCACGGCTACCAACTCTGGCTGGCATTGCCTGCTGAACTGGAATTGGCGGAAGTGGAAAGCCAGTATTTCGAGGCAACTGCGATGCCGCAGGTCGGCCCGGCCTATGTGATCGTCGGAAGCTATTGTGGTGTCACAAGCCCGGTAAATGCGCCGGATGGCGTGAACTACCTGCTTGTGACGCTCGCAGCGGATGAGCGTTGGGACTATGTGCCGCCTGCAGGTCACGCAATTGGATGGCTCGCCATCTCGAAGGGAAGCCTTTCTGGTGCCACGCCGGCGTCCAATGGCGAGCTTCTCATTTTTTCGAAAGATGACGGCGTCATCGCCCTTCAGGGCGGGACAAGCGGCGCGACTTTCGTCCTCGGATCCGCAATCCCCCATCCGCACGACCTGCACCTTGGCTACTACTCGGTTCACGCGACTGCAAAAGGGCTGGAATCCGGCGAGCGCAACATCCAGACGCTCAGGAGAAGCTACACGCACTTGGCGACAGACAGCGCCCCTCTGGATCAACGCCGGTCTATCGCGGCTGATCTCCACGTATCCGGCAAGCCACGACCTTCAGAAAATAGACTAGGCGCGCCGGCCTCAACCTATCTAGACCATTAGGAGACTTGATATGCCTACCATCGGAATCCTCGGTACCGGTATGATTGGCGGTGCAATCGCAATTAGGCTTGGTGCAAAAGGAATCGAAGCAACGGTCGCCAACAGCCGCGGACCAGAGACGCTCGCCGATCTTGTTGCCAAAGCCGGACCATCTATCACCGCCGGTACCCGCGAGGAGGCGGCGTCCAAGGACATCGTGTTCCTGTCGGTCAACTGGCCGAAGCTGCAGGACGCTCTTGCTGGACTGCCCGATTGGAACGGACGGATTCTGATAGATACAAACAATCCAATGCAACGCCCGCCGCTGCCTGCGATCGACGTTGCAGGCCGTGCATCGACGTCGATCCTTGAAGAATGGGCGCCCGGCGCCCGTGTCGTGAAGGCCTTCAATCATCACTACTTCATGAACCTGGAAAAGGCACCTGATGCGGAAGGCGGCAGACGCGTGCTTTTCTTTGCCGGCGATGACGCGGCGGCAAAGGCAGAAGTTGCCGAGTTGATCGATCAACTCGGCTTTTTCGGGCTCGACTTGGGTGACGTTGAACATGGCAGCCGCCTGTTCCAGTCGCCGGGAGGTCCGCTAATTGCCCACGACTTCGTCAAGATCGACAGCCCTCTTCCTTGAAGGAAGGAGCCATTGGCGAGCGTTCGTCCCCCAATTCGAGCAGTCGCACCGTTTCGTGTGGGTCTGATCTCATCATAAGCCAAGGAAGAACAATGACCGACATCTATTCCCCCTTCACGCTAGGCCGCGTCGAGCTCAAGAACCGCTTTGTGATGGCGCCGATGACACGTGCGCGCGCAAATCCCGATGGCACACCCGGAGCACTTGCCGCTGAATACTACGGACAGCGTGCTGGCGTCGGCCTGACGATTACCGAGGGCACGCAGCCATCCGAAGATGGCCAGGGTTATCCTATGACGCCAGGGATATACACCGAGGCTCATGTCGAAGTCTGGCGTGGCGTGAATGATGCCATCCACTCGCATGGCGGCTATGTTTTTTATCAACTTATGCATGCCGGCCGGATGTCCCATCCCGATAACACACCGCACCACCGACAGGGGGTCGCGCCATCCGCCATTGCACCCGGCGAACAGATTTACACCCTTGATGGTATGAAGGATATTCCGGTTCCCCGCGCTCTTACGACTGAAGAGGTTCAGGCAACCGTGAGGGACTATGCGTTTGCAGCGAAACAGGCCATTGCATCTGGGGCCGACGGCGTCGAAATCCATGGGATTGCCTATCTGATCCACCAATTCTTGGCTATTAGCGCTAATCAGCGCACAGACCAGTATGGCGGGTCGCTGGAGAACCGCGCTCGGTTCGCGGTCGAAGTCGCTCAGGCTGTCGTCGAGTCAATCGGGTCGGACCGAACGGGTATCAGACTGTCGCCCGGGTTCGGCGGCTTTGGCCTCAATCACGGTGACGAAGGACCGGACCTCTTCCGATACTTGATCCGTGAACTAAACAAGCTTGGACTTGCCTATCTCCACATCGTTCACTACGGCGACGACGATATCCTGCATGATTTTCGAGGAATCTGGAAACAGGCGTTCATCCTCAACCGACCGGACCGTCCACGCGAAGACATCGGGAAAGACATCGCTTCGGGGCTTGCCGATCTGGAATCCTATGGGGCAATGGTGCTGGCCAACCCCGACTTCGTAGAACGTATCGCGTCGCAGGCTCCGCTTAATACGGCTGATCACAGCGTGTATTTCGGGGTGGGGGCGAACGGTCTAGCCTCAGGATACACAGACTTTCCGGCTCTTGTGGACAACTCAGAACAAACTGTAGCAGACAGGTTCCAGGCTATGGTGCGGTTGAAGATCCATCCGGGAAAGACGCCTGAATTCAAAATGATTGCAGAAGAAACCATCAGACTTGCGCGCGAGAAGGACATCGGCACAATCCGTTACGACATATTCTTCAATGACGACGAGACTGAAGCTGTCGTCTACGAAGAGTTCATAAATCCTGCCGCTCGCATCAAGCACCTTGAGAATCTAGGAGAAAATGTTGCTGACATGCTGGCGATTGTGGATATGCAAGCTGAGGTCTGGTCGCATTCCGACCTAGGCTTGCGTGCTTCCGTCGAAGGGTATGACGTCAGCTTCTTTAAGCCCTACATACGCATGAAGAATTAGGTGTCGATGCCAGATGGTGGTTTCCCCCACATTGATGGGAACCACCATCTGGCGCCGGCGCCGAAGTTTGGTGTCACTGGAAGTAGATCAACGGCGCGAAATTATATGGTGAGTAACACATCATTCGATAAGTCATCCTCGTTATTGACTACAACTCTATTCATTCCTGTTCGCGATGATTGCTGGTTTTCTCTATGTCGCAGCGGTGAAAAGTGAACACTACTGCCTGCCACGCACAGCGGTCGGGACCTCACCGAATTGGCGGCGAAATGCCGTTGCGAAGTTCGCGGCACTTGTGTAGCCAGCGATTGCGCTGGCTTCCTGTACAGTAGCATCTCCACGCCTCAGCGCCTCGTAGGCGCGTTCCAGACGGACGATACGGACGAAATCAAATACGCTCTTTCCCTCTCCCTTTCGAAACAGGCGCTGAAGTCCCGTTGCGCTGACACCTGTCTGCATCGCAATCAACTCAACACTCAGTGCATCAGAGGCATGCGCGTCCGCGACTTCATCGGCAAGATCAACCATGCGTGATTGATCTGTGTCTGTCGGGATTGCTACTGCTCTTTAAACCGTGGCATCAATTGAAATTCTGAATTCGATCTGGCACGGACTTAAAAGCCGACTTCAGCTCTATGGGCGATGATTTCGAGACTCTTCAGTTCGAAGTCCGTGATGACATGGAATACGGCATTACCGGTATGGAAAAAACATTCAATCCTTGAAGGAATAAGCTGAGGTCCACACGAAGGCGGCGGTCCGTGCGGGCCGGGCCATCTTACATATTGGCGTAGACCGGCCCTTCGCCGCCTTGTGGCGGAACCCAGTTGATATTCTGGTTGGGGTCCTTGATGTCACAGGTCTTGCAGTGCACGCAGTTCTGCGCGTTGATGACGTAGACTTCTTCGCCATCCTTCTCGACCCATTCATAGACGCCTGCCGGACAGTAACGTGTCGAAGGCCCTGCATAGACATCATGCTCGGAGCGCTTCTGCAAATCCATGTCCTTGACATGCAGATGCACAGGCTGGTCTTCCTCATGATTGGTGGAAGACAGGAACACCGATGACAGGCGATCGAAGGTCAACACGCCATCCGGTCGCGGATAGGCAATCGGCTTGTGTTTCGCAGCAGGCTCAAGGCTTTCCGCATCGGTCTTGCCGTGCTTCAGGGTGCCGAAGATTGACAAGCCGAAAATCTGGTTGATCCACATGTCGAGACCACCCAGGCCAATGCCCAGCAACGTGCCGAACCTGGACCACAGTGGTTTGACGTTGCGAACCCGCTTCAGGTCCTTGCCGATGTCTCCCTTGCGCCATTCAGTTTCGATCTCGACCACTTCATCATTGGCGCGGCCGGCAGCAATCGCATCGGCGATCTTTTCTGCCGCCAGCATGCCAGACAGCACGGCATTATGGCTGCCCTTGATACGCGGAAGATTGACGAAACCGGCAGAACAGCCGATCAGCGCGCCGCCAGGGAAGGACAGTTTTGGCACCGACTGGTAGCCACCTTCCGTAATCGCGCGGGCGCCATAGGACAGCCGCTTGGCCCCTTCGAAGGTTTCGCTGATCGCCGGATGGGTCTTGAAGCGCTGAAACTCTTCAAACGGGTAGAGATACGGGTTCTTGTAATTCAGGTGCACCACAAAACCGACGGCCACCAGATTGTCCTCCAGATGATACAGGAACGATCCGCCACCGGTTTTAAAGCCCAGCGGCCAGCCGAACGAGTGCTGCACCAGACCCTGTTTGTGCTTCTCTGGCTTTACCTGCCACAGTTCCTTGATGCCGATGCCGAACTTCTGGACATCACGGTCCTTCTGCAGGTCGAACTTCGCAATAAGCTGCTTGGCGAGCGAACCACGCACACCTTCACCAATCAGCACATATTTGCCCATCAGGGCCATGCCGCGCGTGAAGTTGGGGCCAGGCTCACCGTTTCGTTCCACGCCCATGTCACCGGTTGCGACGCCAATGACCGCGCCGTCGTCACCATAGAGAACCTCGCTGGCAGCAAAACCGGGATAGATCTCGACGCCGAGAGCTTCCGCCTTTTCCGCCAGCCAACGACAGACCAGACCAAGCGACACGATGTAATTGCCGTGGTTGTTCATCAAAGGCGGCATCATAAAGTTTGGCAGACGGATGGAACCGGCAGGCCCCAAAAACAGGAACTGGTCGTCCTTGACCTCGGTCCTGAAGGGGTGGCCTTCTTCTTCACGCCAGCCGGGAAGCAACCGGTCAATACCGATCGGGTCAACCACGGCACCTGACACGATATGTGCGCCAACCTCAGCGCCCTTTTCCAGAACAACAACAGACAGGTCCGGGTTGACCTGTTTCAAACGAATGGCGGCCGACAGACCCGCAGGGCCTGCACCCACAATCACAACGTCGAATTCCATCGACTCGCGTTCAGGTGCTGAATATTGAGTGTTCATTGAGTTGTTACTTCGAAAAGATGAGGCGGATCACTCGGAAAAAACTGGCCAGTGCGCCATATTGCCCTTCACCAGTGGAAACCTGTGATGCCTCACCGTCTAACGGCGGCACGTGAGTGTCAGGGCGTTGCTTCGATCTCGACAATTCACTTCTCCGGATTTGCTCAGCGTGATCGATGCTGATTTGATAAGGCATCTTCATTCCTCAATCCCTCCGGATGCTTTCAGGCTCAATCAAACTGCTTTTTCAAGCTCAGGCAGAGCGTCGAACAGGTCTGCGACGAGGCCGTAGTCAGCAACCTGGAAGATTGGTGCTTCTTCGTCCTTGTTGATGGCCACGATGACCTTACTGTCCTTCATGCCGGCCAGGTGCTGGATGGCACCGGAAATACCAGCGGCAATGTAAAGCTGCGGCGCAACCACCTTGCCGGTCTGGCCAACCTGCCAGTCGTTTGGTGCATAACCGGCGTCAACAGCCGCACGCGATGCGCCAACGGCCGCCCCCAGCTTGTCGGCAACCGGCAGAATGACTTCCTTGAACTTTTCCGACGAGCCGAGTGCACGGCCACCGGAGATGATGATCTTGGCAGATGTCAGTTCAGGACGATCAGACGATGCCAGTGCGTCCGACACGAAGGACGAAATGCCTGGGTTGGTCGCAGCAGCGATCGCTTCAACAGCAGCGGAACCACCGGCTGGAGCCGCAGCGAAAGATGCCGTGCGAACGGTGATGACCTTTTTGGCGTCAGTTGCCTGTACGGTCTGGATGGCGTTACCGGCATAGATTGGGCGCTTGAAGGTGTCAGCGGAAACCACTTCGGTGATTTCGGATACCTGTGCGACGTCGAGCAGAGCTGCAACGCGTGGCGTAACGTTCTTGGCCGATGCGGTCGCAGGTGCGATGATGACGTCGTAGGAACCGCTCAACGAAACGATCAGTGCAGCAAGCGGTTCTGCCAACTGGTTTGCGTAGGACGCGTCGTCAGCAAGAAGCACCTTGGCAACGCCGGACAGCTTTGCTGCTTCATCGGCTGCAGCCTTGGCAGCGGAACCAGCCACCAGCACATGCACGTCGCCGCCGATTTTAGCGGCTGCGGTCAGCGTCTTGGCTGTCTGGTCGGAAAGGGTTGCGTTGTCGTGTTCTGCCAGAAGTAGAATGGCCATAATAAAATCTCCCTTATCCGTCTCTTACAATACGCCGTCGGCCTTGAGTTTCGATACCAGCTCTGCGACCGAGCCAACCTTGACGCCAGCCTTGCGGCCAGCCGGTTCTTCGGTCTTCAAAACCTTGAGGCGCGGTGCAATATCAACACCGAGATCAGCCGGGGTCTTCTTGTCCAGCGGCTTCTTCTTGGCCTTCATGATGTTTGGCAGCGACGCGTAACGTGGCTCGTTCAGACGAAGATCGGTGGTGACGATGGCAGGCAGTTTCAACGAAACGGTCTGCAGGCCGCCGTCGACTTCGCGGGTGACGGCAACAGAACCGTCAGCAATCTCGACCTTCGAGGCAAAGGTGCCCTGACCCCAGCCGAGCAATGCTGCCAGCATCTGGCCGGTCTGGTTGCTGTCGTCATCGATTGCCTGCTTGCCGAGGATAACCAAATCCGGCGTTTCAGCGTCGACCACGCCCTTCAGCAGCTTGGCAACGGCCAGCGGCTCAACCGTTTCATCGGTTTCAATCAGGATGGCGCGGTCAGCACCCATGGCCAGCGCCGTACGCAGGGTTTCCTCGGCCTTTGCCGGACCGATCGACACAACGACCACTTCTTCGGCCTTGCCAACTTCCTTCAGGCGAAGAGCCTCTTCGACGGAGATTTCGTCAAACGGGTTCATCGACATTTTGACGTTGGCAAGTTCAACGCCCGTGCCATCTGCTTTCACGCGAATTTTCACGTTGTAGTCGACAACTCGTTTAACGGGGACCACGATTTTCATGGGCGGTTATCCTTATGCAAAGGGTATGGTTTGGGCGTGTTGACGTCGCATACGTCGTTGCCATCGACCCATTCCCGGCAACAACATGTCCATGAAACGTCAACACGTGCCTCAGTGAAGTCCGAGATAGGCTTTGCGAACTTCTTCATTATCGAGAAGATCGGCACTGTTGCCCGACAGGTGAATACGTCCATTGACCATGACGTAGGCGCGCTGTGATAACTTCAACGCGTGGTTGGCGTTCTGCTCAACGAGGAAGATGGTTTTACCCATGCTGGCAATTTCCCGCAGCACCTCGAACACTCTTTTGACGACAAGAGGCGCCAGTCCCAACGAAGGTTCATCGAACAGGATTAGCTCTGGACGCGCCATCATGGCGCGAGCGATGGCGAGCATTTGCTGCTCGCCGCCAGACATAGTCCCGGCCACCTGGTTTCGACGCTCCAGCAACCGTGGAAAGAGGTCGAACATTTGCGTCCTGTCGACTTCGAAATGGTTCATGCCGATAGGCGTCGTGCCCATCATCATGTTTTCCTCAACCGTCATGTCCTGGTAGATCTGACGACCTTCCGGCACAAGCGAGATGCTGCGGCGAGAAATCTGGTTGGTCGGCGTCTTCGAGATATCCTCACCACGATGTAAAATCTGCCCTGACGACGCTCTCGGTGCGCCAAAGATCGATGATAGCAGTGTGGTTTTGCCTGCGCCGTTTGCGCCGATCAGGCTGACAATCTCACCCTTATAGACCGTCACATTGACGGCCTTCAAAGCTTCCACGGCACCGTAATGGGCGTGAACGCCGGAAAATTCTAAAAGAGGTTCAGCATTCATTGTTGTCTGGCTCATGCCTGCACCTCTTCTTCGCTAACGCCGAGATAAGCCGCAACCACGGCTGGATCATTTGCCACGTGGTCCGGCGTTCCGTCTGAAATAACCTCGCCATGATCGAGGACGACAATGTGATTGGATATTTCCATGACCAGGCCCATGTCATGCTCAATAACCAGCACGGTCTGGTCGTGCTCGTTACAAAGCTTTTTGATCATCGCTGACAGTTCGCGGGTCTCGGAAGGGTTGAGGCCCGCAGCGGGTTCATCAAGGCAGATGAGCTTCGGCGCCGTGCACATGGCACGCGCGATTTCGAGGCGACGCTGACGACCATAGGGAAGCTCGCCCGCAAGACGATTTGCGTCTTCGACCAGGTTCATTTCACCCAGCCAGTAGTAGGCAAGATCGACCGCCTCCTGTTCCGCCTTTCGGAAGGTTGGAGTTTTCAACACACCGCCCAATATCCCGTTGCGGGTTGATCGATGCTGAGCAATCAACAGGTTTTCAATGACAGACATTTCTTTGAACAGACGGATGTTTTGAAACGTCCGGGCAATACCTGCGCGCGTCACAAGATGGGAGCCACCGGTCATCGGTCTGGTGACCAGCTCACCTATGTCCTGGGAACTGTCGCCGTCATTCAGAATGATCCGTCCTTCGGTTGCCCGGTAAAACCCGGTGATGCAGTTGAACATCGTGGTTTTCCCGGCGCCGTTTGGACCGATCAGGGCTGTAATCGAACCTTTTTCTACGGAAAAGCTGACCTTCCGGTTGGCGACAATGCCACCAAAGCGCATGGTCACGTCCTGAACCTCAAGGATAGACGTTGTCATCGGTTTGCCTCCACCTCGGCTTGGGGAACGAATGCAGGCACGTTGCCAATGGTTTTTGCTGACGAACTTGGGAAGAAAGCCGGACGTTTGACCCGAACAAGCCCACGCGGCTTCCAGATCATCATCACAACCATCAGCACGCCGAAGATAAACACGCGGTATTCGGCGAACTCTCGCAACATTTCGGGAAGGATTGTCAGAACAAGTGCTGCGGCAATGACGCCTACGGTCGATCCCAAACCGCCTAGGACCACGATCGCCAGGATGAGAGCGGATTCAAAAAAGGTGAAGGATGTCGGGTTCACGAAACCCTGATGCACTGCAAAGAACACGCCTGCAATGCCGCCGGTCGATGCACCGAGCATGAAGGCTGTCAGCTTGGTGAAGACGTGGTTCACACCCAGTGAGCGACAGGCGATCTCATCTTCACGCAGCGCCTCCCACATTCTGCCAAGCGGAATGACGCGCAGCCGCTGCACCACGTAGATTGCCAGGCACACGACAAGGAAGAGTACGAAGTAGATGAACCAGAATTTGTAATCGGCACTATAGGGTATGCCGAAATATTCATGAAACGGCGTGCCGCCCTGTTTGGCTGTACGGCCGAATTCAAGTCCAAGAAAAGTCGGCGGTGGCACTGGCGAACCATTCGGACCGCCGGTGAATTCCAGCCAGTTGTTGAGAATGAGGCGAATGATCTCGCCGAATCCCAGAGTGACGATCGCAAGATAATCGCCATGCATTTTCAAGACCGGGAAGGCAAGGACCATGCCGAACAAGGCAGCAAGGAAGGGAGCAATAATCAGTGCGCCCCAGAAGCCAAGGCCCAGATATTGCGAACCAAGCGCCAAGAGATAGGCACCAACCGCATAAAAGGCCACGAAACCAAGGTCGAGAAGGCCGGCAAGACCCACAACGATGTTGAGACCGAGGCCCAAAAGGCAATAAATCAACGCAAGTATGGCAATGCCAAGCAGATATTTGTCGGTAAAAAACGGCAGGCAGAGACCGGATGCAAACAGCGCAATAAGAATGAGTGCAGGAGATTTTTCCTTGCCGGTCATAACGGTGACGCCGGTTCCGTTATTTGCCACCATCTTTGCCAAATGCGCGCCAAGCGCCGACATCCGGATAAGGGAAATCAAAACCCGGCCTACGGTGACAATCGCCGCCAACATGACGGCGCGGCCAAGCTGGTTGGTGAACGAAAAGCCATCCAGAACCAGACCGGAAATAGGTCCAAACAATATGATCGAAACGACGAAGGTAAGAAGCGCCTCTCGCAGGAGCGATAGAGTAGTAGAAGATTTCATGGTGTCGCTCCTCTCAGACTTTCTGGATTTCCGGCTTGCCGAGAAGACCCGACGGACGGAAGAACAAGAGAATGATCAGCAGGGCGAAAGCGAAAACATCCTTGTAATCTGTGCTGACATATCCGGCGAAGAGAGCTTCCGTCAGACCAAGCAGGATACCGCCCAACACCGCACCTGGGAGTGAGCCGATGCCACCGAGTACCGCTGCGGTGAAGGCCTTGATCCCCATCACGAAGCCGATGAAGAAGTTGAACGAGCCGTAATTGAAGGTGACCAGCGTACCGCCGACGGCCGCGGTCGTCGCGCCGATGACGAAGACTGTCGAGATTATTCTATCGGTGTTCACACCAAGCACTGCGGAGATGCGAAGGTTCTGCTGCGTGGCGCGGCACTCGCGACCGATGCGGGTGTAATTGATAACGTAGGTGAGAATTCCCATGGCGACGAGGGAAGCAACCAGGATTACCGTTTGCATATAGGTAATCTGTGCGAAATGGACGCCGTCACCGAAACGGAAGGCACCCTGGATCAACGTCGGAACGCCTTGATCGCGCGCGCCCTGCGCAATCTGAACATAGCTCTGCAACATCAGCGAAATGCCAATGGCAGAAATCAGCGGTGCGAGTTTGGTCGATCCGCGAAGCGGACGATAGGCAACACGTTCGATTGTCCAGCCATAGGCCGCGGTAATCGCGCAGGTCAGAATGAGGACAGAGATCAGAGCGAACGGTACCGATTCGACGCCGAAAAACGTCAGAACCGAAAGAACGATCGCCGCGACATAGGCAGACACCATATAGACATCGCCATGGGCGAAATTGATCATTCTGATCACGCCATAGACCATCGTGTAGCCAACTGCGATCAGTCCATAAATCGCGCCGAGCGTAATTCCATTAAATAGTTGCTGGACCAGGATGTAGAAATCCACGGCAATTCCCCTTTTTGTTTTTTTAGGGCAGGAAAGGCCAGCCGGAACGTCGCCGGCTGGCGTGAATGCGGCTGCCTTACTTGACGAGGGTAGGGGTGCCCTTGTCGTCGAAGTTGTAGAAGACGAACTTGAAGTCCTTGATGTCGCCTTTCTCATCCCATGTCAGCTTGCCGATTGCAGTGTCAACGACATTGCTGCGCAGGTAAGCGGCCTGGGATGCGAGGTCTTCACCCGCCTTGAGTGCTGCAACAATCGCCTGAGCGTTGGCATAACCATACAGCGTATAGTTGGCAGGCGTGATGTTTGCCTTTTTCAGATTGTCCTGCACACCCTTGGTCGAAGGATCTTCAAGGGGATCCGGTGTTGCGGAATAATAGACGTTGGCCAAGTTGGCTGGACCACCAGCTGCCGCAATCAATTCCTTCTGCGCAAAGGAGTCACCGCTGACGAACACAACATCGACGCCCTGTTCTTTCAACTGACGGATCAATGGGCCACCTTCAGGAATTAGTCCGCCGAAATAAACTGCATTTGCACCGGTGCTCTTGATCTTTGTGACCAGCGCGTTGAAGTCGCGCTCGCCGCGTGTCAAACCTTCATACAGAACAGGTTTAATGCCACGGTCTTCGAGTGTTTTCTTCACGGCATCGACCAGACCCTGGCCATAAGTGTCCTTGTCATGGATCAGGGCGATTTTGTCGCGCTTCAGTGTGTCGACGATAAATGCTCCAGCAACCACGGCCTGCTGATCGTCGCGACCGCAGCCACGGAACAGATTGTCAAAACCACGATCGGTGACAACCGGATTTGTTGACGACGGCGTCATTTCGATAATGCCCGCGTCATTATAAATTTCAGATGCTGGTATGGTGCCCGATGAGCAGAAGTGACCAATTACTGCCTGGACTTTATCTTGGTCGACGAAACGATTGGCAACTGCAACCGCCTGCTTTGGCTCGCAGGCGTCGTCGCCCTTCACCAACTCGATCTTCTTGCCATTGATGCCGCCGGCCTCATTGACGTCATTTACATATGCGGACACACCGCTGAACACCTGCTCACCGAATGTTGCATTAGGACCAGTATAAGGTCCGGCAACACCGATTTTGATGCTTTCAGCAGCATTGACTGAAGCAACCGAAATGATTGCTGCGAAAGCCGTTGAAGCGAGTAGTTTTGAGATAGATTTCATCGCGTTTCCCTCTGGATTAATATTGCATCAGTCACAGTCTTCGGCACAGGTTGGCTCCTGCATCCACGCATTGGTATTCCAGTAACTATTTGGTTTAAAACGAATTTCTTGCAGAATTTTTTGAAAAAAACTCTCGGAAATTAGAAAATTGCGCTTCACCTCTAGTTGACACTTATATGATAAGTGACATATACAAAAAACGTCAAGCAAAATATTGAACCCTGCTGCAAAGACGCTCAAAAGTCGAAGCGCAGGCGCGACCAACAAGGTCACATCAATGCCAACACAAAAACGGGGAACAACACGGTGACCAGCACCAAAAAAACCTGCCGGGTCGGTGTCGATATCGGCGGAACATTTACGGACATCGCGCTGGATCTCGACGGCGCATTGCATTCAACAAAGGTTTTGACGGACTATACGGCGCCCGAAAGAGCCATATTAAAAGGTGTGCAGGCCGTTGCTGAAATGGCGGGGGTTTCGCTCTCGCAGATTGACATCCTGATCCACGGAACAACACTGGCGACGAATGCTCTTATCGAGCGCCGCGGCGCAAAAACTGCATTCGTCACGACGGAAGGTTTCCGTGACGTTCTGGAAATGCGCACCGAAAACCGCTTTGAACAGTACGACCTCAATATCTCTTTACCGCCAGCCCTGATTGCCCGCGCTGACCGCATGGTCGTCAGAGAGCGTATCGATGCGGCAGGCAAGGTCCTTCTCGAACTGGATCACAGCTCGGTCGATGCCGTTGTCGAACAGATTGCGGCCGGTGGTTATGAGAGTGTC
Organism: Agrobacterium sp. AGB01; assembly: GCF_014851585.1. Lineage (GTDB taxonomy): Bacteria > Pseudomonadota > Alphaproteobacteria > Rhizobiales > Rhizobiaceae > Agrobacterium. The sequence continues at coordinate 139,260 of NZ_JACVAB010000004.1, read as the reverse complement.
GCGATCGGCTTTATCCATGCCTATGTAAACGGCGCCCACGAAGTCGCGGTGCGCGATGCGATCCTCAAGCGCCTGCCAGATGTTTCCGTGTCGATTTCCTCGGAAGTTTCACCGCAGATGCGTGAGTTCGAGCGTTTTAACACAGTCTGCGCGAACGCCTATGTAAAACCAGCGATCAAATCCTACCTTGATCGTCTTGTCGTCTCGCTCAAGGATATTGGTGTCGGCTGCCCGGTCTTCATGATCCATTCGGGCGGCGGTATTGTCTCCATTGAAAGCGCTTCGGAATTCCCGGTCCGTCTGGTTGAATCCGGCCCTGCTGGTGGCGCAATTTTTGCAGCCGACATCGCCCGACGTCATGGCCTGGACACCGTCCTTTCCTTCGACATGGGTGGCACCACCGCCAAGATCTGCCTGATCGAAAACCAGGTTCCCAAAACCGCAAAGACTTTCGAGGTCGCGCGCACCTACCGTTTCCGCAAGGGTTCAGGCATGCCGATCTCCATTCCCGTCGTCGAGATGGTGGAAATCGGCGCGGGTGGCGGTTCCATCGCTTCCGTCGATGGCATGCGCCAGATCCGCGTTGGACCTCATTCGGCCGCATCCGAACCAGGCCCGGCCTGCTATGGCCGCGGCGGCAAAAATCCGACGGTCACCGATGCAGACCTGATCCTTGGCAAGCTCGATCCGGACAATTTTGCAGGCGGCGCAATTCCGCTGTCCATTGACGCAAGCCGCACTGCGATGACCGATGATATCGGGTCGTTGATCGGTCTTGATCCGGAAGGCGCCGCATATGGCACCTGTGAAATGGTCGACGAGAACATGGCCAATGCCGGCCGCGTCCACACCGTCGAAAACGGCAAGAACATTTCCGACTTCACGATGATTACTTTTGGTGGAGCAGGTCCGTTGCATGCGGCCCGTCTCTGCGAAAAAATGGGCATCTCCACCTTCCTGGTGCCTCCGGGTGCCGGCGTCGGTTCTGCCATCGGCTTTCTGCGCGCACCTTTCGGTTACGAAGCCGTCCGCAGCTCCGTCTTCAACCTCTCGCATTTCGATTACGCAGAAGCGAACCGCCTTCTCAACTCTATGGGGAACGAAGCTGTTGGCTTCGTCGAAGGCGGCCTCGAAGCGGCTGCACCCATCATCGAGAGAACACTGTTCATGCGCTACGCAGGACAGGGGTGGGATATCCCGGTATCGCTGGCTAGCGAAAGGTTCGACGCGTCGAGTGCAGCAACAATATCGGCGATCTTCCAGACCGAGTATGAACGTTTCTTTGGCAGAGCCATCGAAGGCCTCGACATCGAGATCGTCAGCTGGTCGGTGAAAGCCTCTTCGCCACTTCCGCCTGTCGAACGTGTTGCGTCTGTTGCAGAAGGCAGCGTGGTTGAACCACACACACGGCGCCGCCTGTTTGAAGCCTCCCAAGGCGCATATCTTGATGCAGGTATTCACGATCGCGAAACCCTGAAACCAGGCGACGTCGTCTCTGGTCCAGCCGTCATCGTCGAGCGCGAGACCTCGTCAGTGCTGACCTCTTCGTTCAAGGCCATCGTCCAGAACGACGGCTGCCTCCTCATCACCCGGCAGTAAGGAACCTCCCGATGAACCAGTCCATGATCGATATCCACATGCAGGTCATGTGGAACCGCCTGATTTCGGTAGTCGAGGAACAGGCCCAGACACTGATCCGTACAGCATTCTCCACCTCTGTGCGCGAAGCGGGCGACCTGTCGGCAGGTGTATTCGACCTTGAAGGTCGCATGCTCGCGCAGGCCGTCACCGGAACACCCGGACATGTCAATGCGATGGCCGAATCTGTTGCGCATTTTATCCACGACATCGGACCTGAGAACATTTTTGAAGGCGATGTCTACATTACCAATGATCCGTGGAAGGGCACCGGCCACCTTCACGACATTACCGTCGTTACACCATCGTTCCACCATGGCAAACTGGTTGGTTACTTCGCCTCCACAGCCCATGTGGTCGATGTCGGTGGCCGCGGCTTTGGTCCCGACGCACGGGAAGTCTACGAAGAAGGTCTCTTCATTCCGATTATGAAGTTCTTTGATCGTGGCCAGTTGGACCGCACGCTGATCAATATCGTCAAGAACAACGTCCGCGAGAGCGACAAGGTTGTCGGTGACTTTCATGCGCTCGCCGCCTGCAATGAAACAGGCCATCGTCGCCTGATCGACATGTTGACGGAATTCAATCTCGATGACCTCTCGATGATTGGCGGTTTCATCCTCAAGCACAGCCGCGAGGCAACACTTGAGCGGTTGCGTAACCTGCCCCATGGCTCGTGGAGCTACAGCCTTGACCTCGACGGCTATGATGAGCCTGTGCATCTGGCAGCGAAACTCAGCATCGGCGCGGATGGCGTCATCGTAGATTTCGACGGTACGTCCGGCATGAGCAAATTCGGCATCAACGTGCCGCTCGTTTATGCCAAAGCCTATGCCTGTTACGGCATCAAATGTGTTGTCGCTCCTGACATTCCAAACAACGCAGCATCGCTTGCTCCCTTTGAGGTCACAGCGCCCGAGGGTTGCATCCTGAACGCCAAACGCCCGGCACCGGTCGCCGTTCGCCACGTTCTTGGCCACTTCGTGCCTGATCTCGTGCTCGGCGCACTCCACAAGGCACTTCCCGGTCAGGTACCTGCAGAAGGTGCCAGCGCGCTTTGGAACCTTCATATGAGCGTCCGCCCAGTTCCCGGCAATGACGCGAAGGGCGCCGAAATCCTGATGTTCAATTCCGGGGGCTCCGGTGCGCGCACTGCGCTCGACGGCCTCAACGCAACCGCTTTCCCCAGTGGCGTGCACACCATGCCGATCGAAGCGACTGAAAATGTCGGACCGGTCATCGTCTGGCGCAAGGAACTGCGTGAAGGATCCGGTGGCGCCGGTGCACAACGCGGTGGCCTGGGACAAATGATCGAAATCGAAGCGGCCGAAGGTTTCACCTTCCGTTTCTCCGCCATGTTCGACCGCATATCGCATCCGGCTCGCGGCCGCGACGGTGGTCTTGATGGCGCGGCTGGCGGAGTGGGGCTGGATGACGGCACGACCCTCAAGGGCAAGGGGCTTCAATTCGTTCCGGAAGGTCGTCGTCTCGTTCTGTCACTGCCAGGTGGCGGCGGCTACGGCGATCCGGCCAATCGCCCAACCGAGGCGGTCTCCCATGACCTCCAGCACGGCTACATCACAAAAGAACAGGCAGCATTGTACGGCAAGCCGGGAGGAAAGGCATGACGATCCACTTTGAAAGCAACCGTGTGGCGGGCATCAAGTCGTCACCATCTATGGCCGTTGCCACTGCGGCGAAGGCGCTGAAAGCCAAAGGCGTACCGGTCGTCGACCTCTCTCTCGGCGAGCCGGACTTCAATACGCCGGCTCATATAGTTGCTGCTGCCGATGAGGCCATGCGTCAGGGCATCACCCGCTACACACAGCCGGACGGTCTGCTTGAACTGCGCGAAGCAATCGTTGCCAAATACAAGCGTGAGAATGGCCTCGACTACGCTCTTGATGAAGTCTCGATTGGTAACGGTGCCAAACAGATTTTGTTCAACGCGTTTCTCGGTACGTTGGAACCGGGCGACGAAGTGATTGTGCCTGCGCCTTACTGGGTGTCTTACACGGATATCGTCATTTTGCATGGTGGACTTCCGCGCATCGTATCCTGTGGGGTGGAACAGGATTTCAAGATCACACCTGAGCAGTTGGAGGCAGCGATCACCCCCAAAAGCCGCTGGTTCCTGTTTAACTCCCCATCAAATCCGACAGGCGCGATCTATACGGCACAGGAACTGCGGGCGCTGGGCGATGTCCTTGCTCGCCATCCACAGGTCGCGATCATGTCTGACGAGATCTATGAACACATCATTTGTGGTGTCGTTCCGTTCACGTCATTTGCCGTGGCCTGCCCGGATTTGCGCGACCGCACTCTGCTGATCAATGGCGTGTCGAAAGCCTACGCGATGACGGGTTGGCGGCTTGGCTATGCAGTGGGTCCCAAAAACCTGACAAAGGTTTTGAACAAACTTCAATCGCAAAGCACGACATGCCCGTCCTCAATCACCCAATACGCGGCAGCGGCGGCACTCAATGGACCGCAGGAATTCGTGCACAAGGCCGTTGCTGAATTTAAGGCGCGTGGTGAGCTGGTGGCGAAGGGATTTGCAGCCATTCCGGGCCTTGAGGTGAGAGCCCCGGAGGGTGCCTTTTATCTCTTCCCGAAATGCGCGCCGTATATTGGGCGGACCGCCCCTGATGGCACGCGGATATCTAACGATACCGATCTGGCCGCCTATCTTCTCAGCGAAGGGAAAGTGGCTACGGTGCCAGGTGCTGCATTTGGTGTGGAACCTTACATTCGACTTTCTTTCGCCACGTCGCGCGAAAACCTTACCATAGCAATTGAGCGCGTTGCCGACGCGCTGGCCAAACTACGTTAAAGGGGAACATAATGTCAGACTATAACAGAGTTCTTTTGACAGGTGCCGCTGGCGCATTGGGAACACAGCTTCGTCAGTCGGGCCAGAAACTCGGCAAAATCGTGCGTCTTTCCGCCCGTAACGCTTGCAAAGATCTTGAAGCGCATGAAGAGGATTTTCCGGCAGATCTGTCGGACTTCGATGCCGTATCGAATGCCGTAAAGGGTTGTGATGCCATCATTCATATGGGTGGCCAGGGCGTGGAAGCTGCCTGGAACACTATTCTGAATGCCAATATTGTCGGCAGCTACAACATCTACGAAGCGGCCCGCCAGCACGGCGTCAAGCGCATCGTTTACGCAAGCTCTGTCCATGCCATCGGTTATTACGAACGCCACGAAACAATCGACGGCAATGTGCCGACACGTCCAGACAGTCTCTACGGCGTGTCCAAAACCTTCGTTGAAAATCTGGCCAGATATTATTTCGACAAGTTTGGCATTGAAACGGTAAGCCTTCGTATCGGTTCATCATTCCCTGAGCCAACCGATCGTCGCCACCTGATCACATGGCTCTCATATAACGACTGCCGACAACTGGTTGAAAAAAGCCTGTCTGCCGAACGTGTTGGCTTCATGGTTGCCTACGGCATGTCGGACAATAGCCGTGCATTCTGGGATAATCGCACCGCAGCATCCCTCGGTTACGCGCCACAAGACAGTGCCGACGATTATGCCGACAAAGTCTTCGCGGCGACCAAGCAGGGCGACCCTAACGACCCCGCCGTTCGTTATCAGGGTGGCAGCTTCGTGGCCGCCGGTCATTTCGAAGACAAGAAAAAGTGAGAGGGCACCGTGCACGCTTCAAAATCATCTTATGATGTCGTGATCGTGGGCGGCGCTGTCGTGGGCAGCGCAACGGCCTACTTCCTCGCCACCAATCCGGACTTCAAGGGATCAGTCCTCGTTATCGAGAAAGACTGGACCTATCAGCGCTCGGCAACAGCCCTGTCATCAAGTTCGATACGCCATCAGTTTTCGAATGCGATCAACGTCAAGGTTTCGCGGTTCGGCACCGAATTTATCCGGAACTTCAAAGAGAATGTCCGGGTCGATGACGATATCCCGGAAATCGGATTTCATGAGGCAGGATATCTGTTCCTTGCCGAAGATGACCGCGGAGAACAGGTTCTGCGCCGCAACCACGATACACAAGTTTCGTGTGGCGCGGAGGTTTCGCTTCTTGATCCTGAAGGGCTTGGCAAACGCTTTCCGTGGCTGAACCTCGACGGCCTTGTTCTTGGAAGCACCGGAGAGCGCGGTGAGGGCTGGTTTGACAGCGTCGGCCTGCTTCAGGGATTCCGTAAGAAAGCCCGTTCGCTGGGTGTCGAATATATCGAAGATGAAGTGGTCGAAATCAACCGCGAGGGTGACCGGATCATATCTGTTACCACCAAAGGCGGTCAGACGATTTCCTGCGGTACGCTCGTCAACACGTCGGGCACCAACGGCAAGAAAATGGCGAGAATGGCCGGGTTGGACGTGCCAGTCGAGCCACGTCGACGCTCACTGTTTGTTGTGGACTGCCGCACCCCTCTGGAAGGAAAGGTCGGTCTGACGATCGATCCAACCGGTGTATTTTTCCGTCCGGAAGGCAAGTTCTATCTGATGGGTACCTACCCGAAACATGACCCGGAAGTCGATCCGAATGACTTCGAAGTCATGCATGATGAATTCGATGAAGAGATATGGCCCATCCTTGCCAATCGCGTGCCAGCATTCGAGGCAATCAAGGTCGTCAACTCATGGGCAGGGCATTACGACTACTGCACGCTGGACCACAATGTCGTGCTTGGCCCGCATACCGAGGTGAAAAACTTCCTGTTCGCCAACGGTTTTTCGGGTCACGGGCTGCAGCAATCTCCTGCCATGGGACGCGGCCTGAGCGAACTCATCACTTACGGCGGCTTCAAGACACTGGACCTGTCACCGTTCGGTTATGAGCGTGTCGTCGCAAACGAACCTTTCCTCGAAGACGCCGTGATCTAAAGAACAAGGGAACATCATGAGCACTCCAATCACTAAACGCAGCGGCGGTCAGGTTCTGATCGACGCGTTGCGGATCCATGGCGTCGATCGTGTATTCGGCGTTCCTGGTGAAAGTTATCTGGCGGCATTGGACGCCTTTCACGATGTCGAAAAAGACATCGAATTTGTCATTTGCCGCCAGGAGGGTGGCGCGGCCTATATGGCAGAAGCCTACGGCAAGTTGACCGGCAAGCCGGGCATCTGCTTTGTGACCCGCGGCCCCGGCGCAACCAACGCTTCCGTTGGCGTGCACACGGCATTCCAGGACTCCACGCCGATGCTTCTGTTTATCGGCCAGGTCGCTCGCGACCAGATGGAGCGTGAAGCCTTTCAGGAAATCGACTACCGCCGCATGTATGGCCAGATGGCCAAGTGGATCGTTGAGATCGAGGACGCAGCGCGCATCCCGGAACTGATCAGCCAGGCATTTCATCGCGCGGTAAACGGCAGGCCAGGTCCGGTTGTGATTGCGCTGCCAGAAGACATGCTCACAGACATTGTCGAGGTTGCAGACACGCCAGCCTATAGTCGCATTGAAACATACCCTGGCGAACCGCAACTCGAGGCGCTGACGACGCTTCTTGCCACGGCCAAAAAACCTCTGGTGATTGTCGGTGGCGGTGGTTGGACACAGCAGGCGGTCGATGACATGCAGACCTTTGCCGAAGCGTTTGACCTGCCGGTGGCAGCATCGTTTCGTTGCCAGGATATGTTCGACAACAAGCACAAGAACTATGTTGGCGAACTGGGTCTTTCGGCAGGTCCAAAGCTGGTTCAACGATTGAAGGACTGTGATGTCCTGATTTCGATCGGTGCACGCCTTGGTGAAATGACGACAGGCGCCTATACGCTGATCGACATTCCCGTACCCAAGCAAAAGCTGGTGCATGTGCATTCTGGCGCTGAGGAACTCGGCCGGGTCTATCATGCTACCCTTGCCATCAATGCCACGCCCGTCGGTTTCCTGTCTCAGGCGGCTCGACTTAAGCCGTCGACATCACCAGCCTGGAAAGACTGGACGCGCGCTGCCAACGCCGACTATATCGAAAACCTCAATCATCCACAAACGCCTGGCGACGTGCAGATGGGCGATGTCATGGCATGGTTGCGGGGACATCTGAAACCGGACGCAGTGTTGACGATGGGTGCAGGCAATTACACTGCATGGGCCCATCGTTTCTACCAGTACCGGACGTTCCGCTCCCAGCTTGGACCAACCAATGGCTCCATGGGCTATGGTGTACCGGCAGCGGTTGCTGCAAAGATCACAGCGCCGGAACGTACAGTCGTTGCTTTCGCTGGCGACGGGTGTTTCTTGATGAACGGTCAGGAGCTTGCCACTGCCATGCAATATGATGCCCGGGTGATTTTCCTGGTCATCAATAACGGCATGTATGGCACTATTCGCATGCACCAGGAACGTCATTATCCCGGCCGCGTCTCGGGTACACGTTTGACGAACCCTGATTTTGCAGCACTGGCACGCTCCTACGGCTTACACGGTGAGACAGTAGAGAAGACAGACGAGTTCGCCGCAGCTTTCGAACGTTGCGAGGCTTCCGGCAAACCGGGATTGATTGAAATTCGCATCGATCCTGAGGCGCTGACCGTCAAACAGACGCTGTCTCAAATCCGCCAGCAGGCCATTGAAAAGGGCCTATAAACAAAATCCCGCCATGCGACCCGAAAACCGGGATCGCATGGCGGGATATTTTATCGCTGTTTACTGATCGGATAGATGCGCGGACGCTCGCATGCGCAGCGACTTTGTGTCACTTTTTGAGCGACAAGTACGGCATGAGATGGTGTTGCTTGCCCTCTCACATAAGTCGAAAATTAGTCCACGGCCTCACTGCTCGCAGGCTCATCAAGCAACGCCCGATATCTGTTCAGGCTTTCTTCGAGGTGCGCTGCAATGGCACTCTTTGCCCCTTTGGCGTCGCCCTGTGTAATGGCGGACAGGATCGCCGCATGCTCCTTGTTGATTTTCTTCAAGTAGCCGCGATAGGCATGTGACGACTGGCGGTGCTTGAGGACCAGTTCGAAATTGATGCTTTCCATAACTGCCTCAAGGAAGCTTGGAAAATGCGGGTTTCGGGTCGCCCGTGCGATCGCCAAATGGAATTCATAATCCGCACGCGCTTCAACCTCGGCGTCATCCGTTTCGAGCGACTCGAGATGGTCATAGGCGCGTGCAATTTCAGCAAGGGCCTCCGGCGTGCGGCGCGTTGCGGCCAATCCTGCTGCCTGCATTTCAACACCCAACCGCAGTTCCAGAATCTGCATCGCAGATCTGATGTCCTCGATACGGCTAATTTCGAAGCTCAATGTCTTGGCGTCTTTTTCGGAAACGAACACGCCGGCACCTTGTCTTGCGGTAACGCGTCCTGCCACCTTGAGCGAGGTCAGCGCTTCACGGACGACCGTTCGCGAAACACCGAATTCTTCACAGAGCTGTGCGCTGGATGGAATCTTTTCGCCCGGTGCGTATAGTCCTGAATCGATGCGCTCGCTTAGCTTCGCAACAACGATTTCCGCCAGATTTCCGCGTTGCGTGATAATTGACAAAGGTGCGCCTCAAGTTTGTTTCTAATTGTTATCTAAGCACATATCACATATCATTCCACTTGGCGACGCCTTGTTTCAGCAACTCAGACAATATCTCGAGTGGATGGGGTATGCGTTTGTGCTCTATTTCTTTCACCTGCGATCGACAAGAGTATCCCGTCGCCATCACCACCACGTCGTCCGCATTACCGGCAATCTCCTGCGACCAACTCAACCCGTAGATTTTCTCCGATAGCGAGCGATTACGGGCTTCGTGGCCAAATGTTCCAGCCATGCCGCAGCATCCGGTATTGCCCATTTCAAGAGAAACGCCAACTGCCGCGAAGATTGTTGACCACTGCGACATTGATGCCGGCGCGTTTGTCCGCTCCGTACAATGCGGCAGGAGTCTGAAACGTCTAGTGTCCTCCCCAAGCCCCACCTTCTTCGATCCTTTGAATACGGTGGCAAGCCATTCCTGAGGAAGCAAAACGGAAATCTTAGGCTTTGAGATGCTGGTCGCCTTGTATTCACTTCGATAAGCAAGCGTCATCGAGGGATCCAGCCCAACCAGCGGCACGCCAGTGGCGGCAATCTCAGAAAGAACATCTGTCGTGCGATCGGCAACGTTTTCAAAGGCATCGATATAGCCATGCACATGCAGGGCTTTTCCATTGCCAACTGATGGCGCGATGAAAGGGCGCAATTGGAGATGCCGGGCGATATTGATAGCGGCAACACCGACATCAGGATCGAAATGTGCCGTAAAAGCATCGGGAACGAAGACGACGACCCGGGCGCGATCCTCAGCCGACATGGATGCGATGGTTGCCACGTCAGCGACTGGAACATGCAGGTCACGGGCAAGCCGGGAGAGCGGGTGACGGGCGAGTTTCGGCAATGCCGTCAGACCCACCATGCGCATCACGGCGCGGCCGGCCGCGCTGTTGACACCAAGATTATAAAGAACCTGAAATTTTGCCATAAATGGCAGCGTCGCTTCAATGCTCGCGACCAGCGGATCCTTTAGTGGCCGCAGATATCTGCCATAATAGAGGTTCAGAAATTTTGAGCGAAATGCGGGCACGCTCACCTTGACGGGACACTGGCCAGCGCATGCTTTGCAGGCAAGACAGGTGTCCATGGCCTGACGGACCTGGTGCGAGAAGTCATCACGATTTGACGGGTTGAGCGTGTTTACTGTTCTCCTGAGCAGACTGACGATCTTATTCGCCTTGGTCAGCATGACTGCTTCGCGCCTCGGGTCGACACCGCTCTCAACGAGCAGCCGCAACCATTCGCGCATCAGCATTGCGCGTCCTTTGGGCGAGTAGTTGCGATTGCCTGTCGCCTTGTAGGAGGGACACATCGGACTGGAAGTGTCGAAGTCAAAACAGGCACCATTTCCGTTGCAATAGGCGGCGTTATCAAAAGCCGCTCGAATGTCATTGCCGATAATGCGGTCTGTTGCGCCGCGCAGCGGCACCTCATCAATCTTGAGGAGAGGGCGGGCATCAGCCGTCGCAATTTTTCCAGGATTAAGACGATTGTCAGGATCGAAGGCCCGTTTTATCTCCTGCAGGCGAGGGTAGAGATCGCCAAAAAACTCTGGGACATATTCCGATCTTACCCCCTTGCCGTGTTCTCCCCAGAGCACGCCACCGTGCTTGCGCGTGAGAGCAACAACGGCATCGGAGATTTCGCGGATCAACGGCACGTGGTCATCGCGCGCCAGGTCTAGGGCAGGTCTGACATGCAAAACACCGGCATCGACATGCCCAAACATGCCATAGGAAACACCGGCTTCGTCCAGAAGTGCGCGAAACTCACGGATATAGGCTGCGAGATTTTCCGGCGGCACAGCCGTGTCCTCGACAAATGCCACCGGGCGAACGGGCCCATCGACGTTGCCAAGCAGGCCGACCGCACGTTTGCGCATATTCCAGATTGCTTCGATATCGCCGTGATCACGGGCAACCGAATAACCTCTGCTGCGGGCGTTACCAGGCTGGTCAAGCGCAGCAGTGACGTCGGCGATTTTAAGTACCAGCTCATCGGCATGTTCTGCGAGCACCTCGGCAATGTTGATGCCGTTGGCGGCGCGGGCACCGTCATCTGGAAAAAACTGCGAAATGCCATTCCAAACGATGTCATTTTTGGCGAGGCCCAAGACCTTTTCGTCTATTGTCTCAACCGATGCGACACCAAGTGCGGTCAGCGAGCGTGCATCCTCAAGCGCGGTGTTAAAATCGTCGTACCGAATGTTGATAAGCGCCGAATATTTTGGGATCGGCAGCAAATTCAGCTCAACCTCAGCGATGGTGGCCAAAGTCCCTTCGGAGCCGCAAAGGATTGCATTCAGATCAAAGCATTCATCGTCACGCCGGACATGCGCGAGGTCGTAACCCGTCATGTAACGATTGATGCGAGGGAAGACCTGCGAAATCCTTTCGCTGTCTTCAACAGCAATGCGATCAACGATCCGGTGGATTTCACCGACCCGATCGTCCCGCGACTTGATCAGCGTCAGTTCCTCTTTACCCAGCTTGCGAGACCACCATTCCGTGCCATCAACCAGAACGATTTTCATGCCGACGACATGATTGCTGGTTTTTCCGTAAAGACATGACCCTTGACCGCAGGCATCTGTCGATACCATTCCACCGATCGTGGCCCGATTAGAGGTCGAAAGCTCCGGGGCAAAGAACAGCCCATGCGGTTTGAGCGCTTTGTTGAGCTGGTCTTTTACGACGCCAGCCTCGACGAGCGCGATGCGGCGCTCAGGATCGATTTTCAGAATCCTGTTCATGTGGCGCGAGCAATCCACGACCAATCCGAACGTCAGTGACTGCCCGTTCGTTCCCGTGCCACCACCACGGGGCGCAAGGCTCATCGCGCGAAACGGCGGTTCCGAAAGAACGGACATAAGACACTTGAGATCGCTTACGCCACGCGGAACGACGACTGCACTTGGCGGCACCTGATAGATCGAATTGTCAGTGGAAAATACCGCTCTCGTACCCGCGGTAGTGTCGATGTCACCCGTAAAACCGGATTCGATAAGACGCTCCACAAAACCGGGAGCGGGAAGCGGAACTGTCTCGTTAGCGTGCAGCTTGGGGATCATCGAATTTATCGCAAAAAATTCTTGAGCTTTATTTAACTTGGCATATAAGTGATAACATACAAATGAGTTGGTGCAACTTAAATCAAAAGGTGGAACGTGAAAGCACAAACTGCAGTGATCGTAGGAGGGGCTTCTGGCCTGGGGCTAACAACCGCCAAACTCATGGCCTCGCACGGCGTAGCGAAGATCGGCATTATCGACAGGAATGCGGAACTGCTTGCTTCCGCCTCTGAAACGCTGCGCGCGCTCGGTATCGAAGTCGCGACAGCAGTCGCAGATATCTCAAAGTCGGAAACGGCGCATGGCGGCTTTAACGAGATTGTAAGCAAGCTGGGCAGGGTGCATTCGCTCGTCAACAGCGCGGCAATCTATCCACGCCGGCCAATTCTGGAGATTACCGACGAGGAATGGGATTTGTCGAATGCCATCAATGTAAAAGGTACCTACCACATGATGGTGGCGGCCATCCTTCACATGCGCCAATATGTGAACGCACCGGAAGTGACCGGACGCATCGTCAACATCACATCCGTCGATGCTTTCAAGGCCCATCCTCAGAACGCACATTATGCGGCGACAAAAGCAGCGGTCGTCAGCCTCACCAAATCCTTTGCCGCTGAGGCCGCGAAAGACCAGATTTTGGTGAATTCTGTCGCCCCTGCAGGATTTGCAACCGACCGCGCCAAGGAACTGGGTTTCCTTCCCGAACTTGCCAAGGCAAGTGCACTTGGGCGCGCGGCAGAACCGGTAGAAATGGCGGAATGGATTGTCATGATGGCGTCCAGCCGAAACACCTATGCGACCGGCGAAAACGTCGTCATCAGCGGTGGATACATCTATGTTTGACACCTACCGCAACGCCGTTGTTACCGGCGCGACAAGCGGAATTGGTCGGTCCACGGTCCTCGCGCTTCGCAAGCGGGGATTGACCGTCTATGCTGTCGGGCGCAACGAAGAACAGCTGAAAGAGCTGGCGCAGACTGAAGGTGTGATCGCCATCCAAGCAGATGTCCGCGACACTGACAAGATCGCATCCGCTCTTCAAAATGTTGAGGTGGATATTCTCGTCAACAACGCGGGCATTCTATCAACCCGCGCGCTTTTCCATGAGATTGATCCAGCCGATATTGATGCGATGATCGACGTCAATCTCAAGGCACCGATGCATCTCACACGATCACTGCTCCCGGGTATGGTTGCACGTAAACGTGGGCACCTGCTTTATATCGGATCGAGTGGCGGGCAGGCACCATATCCGAACATGGGTGCCTACGGTCCATCGAAAGCGGGATTGAGCCTCTTTTGCGATAATCTGCGGTGTGACCTTCTTGGAACATCCATCAGGGTGACGGAGGTTGTGCCGGGACGAGTACAGACCGATCTGTATCGGAGTGCTTTGGCAGGAAACGCGGCGAGCGCACTTTACGACGGCTATCGCGCAATTCAGCCAGACAACATCTCTTCGATCATCGCGAGTGCTATTGAGCTTCCGGTTTTCGTGGATGTCGCTCGGATTGAAGTCTTTCCCACAGATCAGGCGACAGGCGGCGGCACGATGGTCAAGTTCGAGTCCTAACCGAACAAGTTGCACGAATTATCGGCTTTAACCAACGACAACGGGCTCGTACCACCGTACGAGCCGATACGTGCACGCTTAGAGCAGTTACTTAGTACCTTTTGGATATCGCTTCCTCCAGGAGGTCTCGGATTCGTAAATTAAAGCCGCAAATCACAAAGGGTGAACATGTTTTGGCAAGTACCAGAGCCAAATGGACTTGCAATGATGGACAGTATCATCAGAGCGTTTTGCCTCCGACAGCCTTTGCGTATCTAAGCTTCGCGTTCGGTCGCAGGTCCGATTTTGCCAGACGCTGACGCAAAACTACGTATGCGTATTGGGGGGGGGTGGTGAAACGGTAGGAGCACCGTGCCATTATTGACTACTCATCAATAAGTAGCTGGTTCGATGCCAATCAAGGGTGGCTAAAGGCCGCTTGGCAATGCCGTGGAACTGAGTTGTGATCTTTGTTCAGCTGTGGATTCGCGATATGAACTCAGCCATACACAGGACAACCGAAGCCGTTCCTTAGGCGCGTGTACCAATTGTTCCAATAAAGATCAGCCCAACGCGAACAGTATTATCAAAGACGATCTGCGCATGAGGTGATGCGGGCCACGATATCTCTCAGGGTGGGCCGGCCATGATAATATAGCGCCGACGTTCGCTCGTAAGCGCGCTCGTAAAGTCCGAACGTCGCTGGGTCGGATAGGCTGAACGCGGGATTGCTGCCGATGTCCTGATTGTCGGCCTTCGGGAAGCGCTTCTGCTTGTGGGCACCATACGCGTCCGAGCCGACGAAAGCTTGCACGTCCGGTTGGTCCAGCAGGCAGTAGACGTCGTAATAATGCCGGAGGAAATTGGCGGGGAACTGGCCGGTTTCCTGCTGCTTGCGATATTTGGTGGAGATGGTCTGGAGCTTCTCGACCAGCGTGTAGCCGGGCTCGTAGCAGGGGACGGCCAGTGCACGATTATCGATCAGCTCGACGCGCGATGCAGCGTAATCATAGGCCCAGGAGCTGATATCCTTATCGATATTGGGAGCCACCGTGTCGAAGCCGGCTTCGAGCAAAACACCATCCTTAAGTTCCGATTTCGTGCCGGTCGTCTCGGGGTAGTAGAGGCGGATGCCGCCACTGCGGTACGTCTCATTGTCGAATTCGGTATCGCGCTCGATTTTTTGGATACCGTCGATCGTAATGGTCTCGGCCAGCCAGTCATAGAAGGCCTTCCGGCTTTCACGATGTGCCGCCTTGTCGTGATTGGGGCCGTATTTTACCTCCATCGCCTTCGGCGGTTCGATACGGATATCGATATCCTCCGAGAAGCGTTTGATGATGCGGTATCCTTTCGAGAGTGAAGTGCCGCCCTTCAATTCGAACGCCATGTCCAGCTGCTGCAGACCGTACAGGCAATGCATGATCCAATAGTCTTTTTCGACTAGCACCGGCTGCACCTTCATCTGGTCCGCGACGATGCGCAGCAGGGAAGCAAAATCCTTGTGCCTATGGAGGAAGTCAGCTGGCATGCGTATCTGCAGCGATGGTGTTGAAGAATTTCCGCGTGCGCACCATACCGTATTCCTTGGCGGCACGGGTGAGGGCGGTGCGATTGCCTTGCAGGGCACGTTCCTTCACGCGGGCCAGCACCTGATCGCGGTCCTCGGCCAGCTGGTCGAGATTGTTGACCAAGTCGACCAGCAGGAATTCTTTGGTCAGGGTTTTGGGGAAAGCTGGTTTTTTTCGGAACTCGAACTCTCGGCCGCCCAGCATGAAGTTGCCGTGGCGCTTATGGTTATAGACGACGGTCTTGTTGTAGAGCTGCGTCGCGCCGACACCCAGGCTGTTATAGGCATTAGGCGAGGTGACGAGGTAACGGTCATCCTTCAGGAAAGCCTCGACGAGCGCGCCATCCTCGGCGGGGGCTTTGCCGAATGCAGTCTGTTTTGGCCTGTGATAGACGCCGGTCGATAGCTTGGTCAGGTACCCTTCTGCCAGTAGCTGCCGAAGATGCCGATCGACGGACGACGACCACTGGGCGAGATCTTCTCGACGGTAGACCTTGCCGGACCGTAGATGCTTTTTCAGTTCCTGTAACTTCGTCATGGGATAGCTCCTGCCCTCACTATAACGAAATATGGTCGTGAATGCAATTTTTTCCAAATTTCATGCAAATTTTGGCGGATTATCAGAGTCTATATAACTGACGTAATTGAATTATATAAGGTTTTATTGAAATTTTTCTAACTCGAATATCGAGAACCTTGAAACTGACTGCGCTCCGCGAGGTCATGGACGGAAATCAGCAGCTAAATAGCTGTCCGGGTGGAGAAATCTAATCCGAATAAATCCGTCGAACGAGGGGCCGTCGGTTCATGTCCCTTCAAGAGCGCGATTGCAATGTGTCTCGACGGTAGCTGAACGACGAACACCGTTGTCTCCTTCCTACAAGTTTCTATACTTCAAATTGGTTCGAATACGTGTTCCGCGAGGACGGGTTTTGGTTGCGATGCAAGTAATGACTGAAAAGCATGGCGAGATGTCTTGCGAGATCGCGGCTAGCGAAAAGCCAGATCAATACAGCGGGATCTTGTTGTACAAGATCTTCGAGATTGGCACGATTGCCGGTCCCAGCGTTGAAGCTGTGCGC
The DNA here is from genome assembly GCF_014851585.1 of Agrobacterium sp. AGB01. GTDB lineage: Bacteria > Pseudomonadota > Alphaproteobacteria > Rhizobiales > Rhizobiaceae > Agrobacterium. The sequence goes on along the minus strand of NZ_JACVAB010000004.1, from coordinate 122,842 downwards.
GCTCAGTTCCAAGCCATATGCGATATGACTGACGCGGGAGGAATGGTTCGTCATGGAGTAATTATGCTGGGCTATCACAACGAAGCATTTAGCGGCGATGTATTACTTGTCGACGGCGAAATACTCGGAGAGTGGTCGTCCGATGACGAAGAGTGGTGCCACTTTACCCAAATCGACGACACTGAGATCACTCTAAGTGCACCATCTCCTTGGATGCTACACGACACAATCGCAGATTGGCTGAAGAGCAGAAATGGTTCGGCAGATTCTACTGAAGCTAGCTTATAAAGAATTAGTTTTTCAGTCGTAGATCGCATTCAGAAAAGACCTTGAAACAATAGCTGATCGCATTCAGATTCAAGTTCTTTCTCGTTGAAAATTGTTGACCTTCACTGGGCTATCGGAGCTTGAGCATCCGACAATTCATGAAGAAATCGCGGCTTGTTGACAGGCCTGTCTTGGCGGTTGAGGATGGAAATCGTTGCCATAAGCGGGGAGGGTGGAACCATGATTGGTTCCGTTTTCGTAGGAGATAGTAGCGGTTGACCTGTAGTGTCCAGTACGCTGTCCTTCGCACAAAGCACTATCATTCGCGAAACGTATGGGAGCTCAATTGCTGACGGATGACCCTCCAACCTACCGTTTTACCGCGAAAGTCGAGATGCACCATAAAAGCTCTCCAGGGATCACGATGGCCTACGTCATTGAGACCCAAGGCCTTCGGGTGACGCGAGGACAGTCCGTCAGATTAGTCCCGTGGACTGCGTTCCGTTTCCTGCACCTGCACGTCACGAGTGGTGTCGGCACCACTGGGTTTCCAGTCTACAGTGCGCGGTTGCGAACGCTCTTTGCATCGAGGGAGCTATCCTCGTTGGATTGGCAGGAAGATTCAGGCCTTGATCGCTCCGCGGACTACGTTCGGTTTGTGGAGGAACTAATTCCGTTTGCAGTCGCCCGTAACCCGCGTCTCCGCCTACGATATAGCGGTGACCCAATGATGGAGGCGGCGACTCCAATGGTGACGACACTCTTGGTCGTGCCGTTCGTGTTTATCCCACTTTTAATCTTCAAACCGTTAGGTGTTCTTTTTGCTGGCTGGACAAAGCCGCTTGGCAAACTTGTCGCTGGGGCAATCAGTGTGAGTTTGGGTGTCGTGCTGAACATGGTTCCATGGACCACCGGCAAACCGTTCACAGCCGACGATCTGCCTACCGCAGAACTCCCGTCGCGATATCGACAAGGTGGTGTCTGAAGACGTCCGGATATTCCTGCGACGAACTTCGAGGGTGAGACTGAAGGCAGTTATCGGGTGACCTTCCTTTAGCCAGAAGGTCCCAAAATCAACCAGATCAGTCATTCTTTCTGAATGCGCGGGCGACCATTTCCAGAAAATGCAAAATAAGCTTGAACGGCCAGAATGGGCGGGCAATCCAGCCATGACGCCTATGGGCACAAAGCGGCTGCGCTCCAGATTATCGACTATTCAGCAACCGGCATTTCGCACTCACGTCCGAGTTTTTTTCAAGAGCCCCGCATCAACACATCTCAGCTACAGTTCTTAAACACTGATATTCATGCGGGCTCATATTTGTCTTCTAACACTCGATTAACGCGATTTCGCCATTATTCATGCGCGTAATGAGTGTGGCGATGAAACATGTCGTAAGAATTTTGATAATGACGGCGATGACCGGGGTTGTTGTGATGTCGATCCTCGGTTTTGAACACACGACCTGGGAGATAGTTGGAACCATGGTTGTGCTGGGAGGACTTCCGGTTCTCGCAGGGACGGCAGCGTTACATGGCGTAGAACAGCAGTTTGGAGGGTCGTCGAAATATTTCATCGCGGGGCTTGGCCTCCTGCCAGCTGCGTTTTTTGTCTTCGTCAGTGCGTCTATGCAGGTTAAGGGCCTAGGAAATGACTATAGCACGGAGGTGATGTCTGCTGGGTTCGTATGGTCGATAGCGTGGGTATTCACCTCAAGTATTGCCCAGGAGTGAGACAGTTGCGAATTTTTCCACACCCACCACCGATATCGACAATTTTATCGAATAAATAAGCACTATCTGTGGTTGTTTCTGGTTTGGTGTGGCCAACGCACCACCCGGGGGTTCCATGATCGATTTGCTTTTTAGATTTCAAGGTCGACTAACCAGGCGCCAGTATTTGGCAATCAAGTCCTGTGTCGGTCTGGTCGGGGGATTGGTCCTGATCGCTGTCTTATACGGGTTTTACCAGTTAAACGGCAATCGGACGGCGATACCAGGGAAATGGATCCTTGCAGCGTCCCCTTTGGCTATTCCCTTTTTGTGGGCGTCCCTAAGCATGCAAGCCGCTAGATTGAGAGACATTGGCGTCAACCCGTTCACGGTCTTCGCCGTTTTGATTGCCGTCAACATCGTCTGTTCTGTCATCGTATGGATTGCTCCAAGTGGCGCGTTCGAGACCTCGATTCGAACTTTCGCTAAAGCTGTGGACTTGGCGTATGGCTTGGCGGTCTTGTTTCTGCCCAGTGATTTCAAGGTTGGTGCGGCTGCCTTTGCTGCATTTAATCCAGTGTCGACGACTATCGAAACCAGTCGACCACCGTCTGCGGTATGGGCGGCGCGTAACCCGCCAATTTTTGGTACGCGAAGAAGAGCAAACCGTTTGTGATGCGGCTGTCATTCAAATGAGAATATTGACGGCATTTGCCGCTTTGGATCCGCGGATGATCACATCAGGTTCTGATTACGGTGGGCATGAACTGGCGCCACAGGTTCGATATGTTGGGAAACTTCTTCTGGCCCTTTTGCTTGCTGCGATGTTGGCTGGGTGCCAAGGTGAGAGTGCCGACGTTCGTTATCGAGTCATTGCGAACTTTGACGTGGATGGAAAGCCATTTGCCGCGTCGACCGTTATGGAAATCCGTTACAGCCGGGTCACACAAAGCTTGATCGGGGCAGGCGGTGCGACCCGACTTTATGGCGAGACGCTGATCGCTGATATTCCCGGCAAGGGGACAATATATATTCTACCGATCGAACATCAGCGTGATGGTGCGTTAGGCCCCGTTTGGGCAAATGCAATTCTTCAAACACTCGGCATAAAAAGCAGCATTGGCAGTCTAGCAGACGAAGATTTTGAGCGGTAAGAAACGCAAAGGGTCGCATGCGGTTTTGGATGTTTAGTGCAGACCGCCTTCCTACCTTCATTGCATTCGGCGACGAGAAAGATCCGAAATCAATTTTCAAGATTCCAACAGGTGATATCGGCAAGATCTATCCAGGCGTACGCTTCCGTGGGCTGGACGTGGAAATCACCAATGACCCAGTCACCTCAAAACTTCGCGAACGGCTGACTTGGTTGAATACGCCGCGAGGAACGGAGGTATTTGAAAGAGACCCCCCAGGCAAACTGAGAGCAGCTAGGGACAAGCCACTTGGATTTTTGATCACAAAATCTCACTTCTTTGGTGACGGCAGCAGATGATAGCAGCGGCCAAACTAGAGGTTTTGCAAGCGCATCGGCATCTTGACACGTATTTGCTGGTCGAGCCAAGCGTAAAGGGCGTTGATACGCTGTCATTTAGCAAGTGCTCAGGCGACATCACATGAACAGTCTCATTGGTTCTCTCGAACGAAGTTCGTTGCGCCCGCCATTTGTCTTCGACACTCCGGTCTTCCCCGTCGTCACGACATTCGCGAAGGTCACACAATGACGGGATCTTTGGATTTAACGGCTGGTGCACTTCAGCAGCTATCACGTTACAAAAGACGGGCTCTTGCTCTGCTGTTATGCGCACTGGTGCTGACTGGGTGCGAAATTCTATTCGCGCGAAAGTTTCATTGGTTTCAGACGCTCACAGTCACTGTTGATACCCCAATGGGCCCCAGGTCGGGAAAAATGGTTATCGAGGTCGACGCAGCGTTTTATAGAAAGGGTACCCACATAGGGAATGCAGCGAGGTATGATATTTCCGGTGAGGCGGGTGTCATTGAGGTCGCGCCGGCCAAGTATCTGTTTTTCCTGCTGCCTGGCTTCGATGTTTCCACTGCCTCGTTGACGTTTATTCGACGCTCTCGACAATCGGAAGGCGCAAGCGCAGCCGAGAGAAAGATGTACGCGGCGATGGAGCAGTTCGAGAAGGTGGCTCATACTGCCGACCTATCCAGAGACCTCTATCCTGTATTTGTGACGTTCCGGGATATTACCGATCCGGCCTCATTGATAGTCATCGATCCTGACAAGCTGACAGCTCAGTTCGGGGACGAAATTCAGGTGCGCTCCGTTGTGATTTCCGTCCAACCCAAAGCTGCGTTCCCTAATAAAATTCAGGAAGTTTTGCCGTGGCTGGAAGACGTCGGGCGTGCGCGCGGTCCAGTGATACCACGCGCAACCGAGCTGATCCATGATGTGTCGCTGGCACAAAAAATAACGCCCCTAGATTTTCTCACCTTTGATCGATGGAAACGCGAATGATGACTTCGCGCCCTTTATTCGCGTCGGCACGCTTGGCGCCTCCTCACAATTCATGGTGCTCCACGGTTCGAGATACCATTCCTAAGTTGTTGTGTGATCTGCGGGATGGAGATTGCAGATGACGGTCAACACAGCTTTTAAATTTGTCAAAACAATCGCAGCCTTGGCCCTGCTAACGATTGCGCCCGGCTGTGAGATGTTGGGTTTCCGTGAATGGACCTGGCATCAGAAACTGAACGTATCGGTAACGACCCCCGCCGGTGTTAAAAGCGATCATTCCGTATTTCGAGTTTGGGTTGAGTTCACTCCTAAATGGTGGGGGCTCGGTGATGCTGCCGGTGCGGCGAATTCTAGCTGGCGCGGAGAAGCCGTCGTCGTTGACGTCGGGGCTGGGCGCTATCTTTTTGCCCTCATCAAAGGGTACGAACCATCTATCGCGGCCAAAATATTCTTCCCAGAAGAAATGCGTAACCTGCGGCGCGTCGAGGATTTGGATTCGGTTTACGATAAAGTGTCGTCTTTGCGTGCAACTAAGAGCGTTCCGAAAGAATTCTATCCCATCCTTCTCACGTTTGACGATGTCCGCAATCCTCTCACTGTTCGTAGGGTCGATCCAGACAATCTGGCGACTACCTTTGGAAAAGGTTTCTCTCTTAGCGATATCAGCTTAACGATCACTGATGAGCCCGTAACGATGGGTAAGATCAGTACAGTTTTGGATTGGCTAGACGAGTACTATGGCAAATACCTTGACGGCAGCGACATAGAATCCCTCAGCGCAGTCGATCGACTTGCCAATTCATTGGGATCCGACTCTTTCAATACGGAAAAATAACAGTCACCTCAGACCAGGATCGAGTGTTTTCACGAACAAATGTGATGTGCTGATCGCTTCATCGTCGTGATCAGCGACATTATTTACTACCCATCAATGCGGCTTTGGTAATGCGGGTTTACATCCCCTCAAGAATGAAACGGCCTCGTATTTTCTATTCAGAACGGGTAATTGCTGGAAATCGCGCCTTCATCAGGGCGCGGGCGAGGCAATCGCGCGACTTCGCGCTTGGAGGATAGATGCTTACTTCGGTTAAAAAAGCGGCGTATATCATCGAGGCTTTTGCGAGTAACCAGCGCGATTGGAGCCTTATCGAGCTCAGCTTGCACCTCGATATGCCGCAACCCACAATCCATCACTTTCTAGCATCCTTCAAAGAGCTCGGCTGGATTACCCAGGACCGTGCGAGCAAACGGTACAATCTCGGAGTGAAGTTGTGGGAAATCGGTTGCGCCGCCATTAACTTCCGCGAAGTCACAGAAAGCGCGCGTTCACATCTTGCTTCGCTTGTGAATGAAAGTGGTGAAACCGCCCATTTGGGAATGATCTCGATGGAGGATCCCAAATCTGTGATTTATGTCGACCGCGTCGACAGCCAGCAGCCTGTGCGGATCGTGACTACTATCGGCAGCCGGGCACCTTCCCACTCGTCCGCCATGGGGAAAGCGATTCTTGCATTCAACGATGTTTTACGCGAACAGGTCCTTCGCGGTCCGTTGGAGCAGGTGACCCGTTTCACGATTACCGACCCCGAATTGCTTGCAGCTGATCTGCAGCAAACGAGAGTGCGAGGATATTCAATCGGAAGAGGCGAGTTTGCCGGTGAGATGGTAGGGGTCGCAGCGCCGGTTTACGACCATAGCGGCAAGGCGATCTATGGGGTAGGAATTTGGGCGCAGGCCACGCGGATGACACCTGACGATCTCGTCGTCAAAGCACCCGCAGTTGTGGCAGCGGCGCAAAAAATTTCCCGTTCACTCGGCTACATCGGGACAGGCCTTTAAAATACACTAAATTTATAGGCTTTCTAACCTCGCTCTGTGGTGATTTGACGTCTATCATTTCCTAAATGTGAAATTTAATTTCATATTATGAAATTTGGAGAATGATTTGTCCGTCGACATTATTGGTTATGTGCCCCACACCCGCAAAACGGAGACATCAGGTCTCTGGTGGTCTGACGAATTCGATCGTGATTACATCGAAGAGACTGCAATCGCGCATGAGGAAGCGGGGTTCGATCAGGTCCTGGTTGGGCAGGGGTCGTGGGGCCCGGATGCGCTCGTGATTGCCAGCCATGTCCTGGCTGTGACGAAGAAGCTGAAGGTGCTTGTTGCCCACAGACCGGGGTTTGTTCAGCCAACGGTCGCTGCCCGTCAACTTCTGACTTTGGACAAGCTCACGGGCGGAGGTCGCGTCGGCTTCCACGTGATAACCGGCGCTCCGGGTGGTGAATTGCAACGTGATGGCGATACGCTCCCCGATGACGAGCGCTACCACCGAAGTGGCGAATATATCGATGTGCTACGCAAGGTGTGGAGCGCCGATAAGCCGTTTGACCATGAGGGGCGCTATTACACGATCCGCCAGGGGTTCAGCACCATTCCCACCGGCGTAACGCCATTGATCAGCTTTGCCGGTTCCTCAGCCGGTGCTCTTGCGGCTGGACCAGGTCGCGCAGACTATTACATGATCTGGGGCGAACCGCAGGCGCAGACGCGAGAGACGATCAATGAATTGCGGTCACTTGGCAGCCAGCGCGGCCGCGACCTGACGATCAGCGTTTCATTGCGGGCAATCACCGCAGATACAGAGGATGCCGCCTGGTCCAAGGCGCAGGCGATCTATAGAGCCGCCGAAGAGCAGATTGCAGCCTCGCGACCGACCGATGCTGCCATCAGCCAAGCCGTGGCAAAAGCGGACTCCGTTGGTGCCCGCAAGCTGGATGATATCGCTCGAAGCGGCGACGTGCATGATGAGCGGCTGTGGCTCGGCTTCACCCGGCTCGTCGGTCGGGGCGGATCGACCGCCACACTTGTCGGAACCGTCGATCAGGTCGTTGGTGAATATCTCAAATACTACGATCTCGGTGCCCACGCCTTCTATCTGCGCGGATGGGACATTGCGGCAGATGCGAGAGCTTACGGGCGTGATCTGATTCCCAGCCTTCGTGCCGCCATCGCGGAACGGAAAGCCCAAGCCAGCAGCGCGGCCTGACCGGACCAATCAAACAGTTTTGCAAGTGAGCATGATATGAGCAAGAGAACAGGCTTAACGCTTGGATTGAGCGTGACCTCAAACGGGTCGCACGCAGCCGGATGGCGCCATCCGACGGCGCCCGCCAACACATCGCTCGATTTCGACTTCTGGCGTGGTCTGGCATTGCGGGCCGAAGCGGCGAAGATCCATTTCATCTTCTTTGCCGATGGCGCCGCCGTTCGCCAGGGTGCCGATGATCCGCAAGCGCTGAGGCATATGGGAAAGATCGACCAGTTCGAGCCTCTTACCCTGATCGCAGCACTCTCGGCGGTCACCTCGCGGATCGGCTTCATCGCCACAGCCTCAACCACCTATAACGAGCCATATACGATCGCCCGCAAATATGCCTCCATCGATCATATCAGCGGTGGTCGGGTCGGCTGGAACGTCGTGACGTCGTGGAGCGAGGACGAGGCGCGGAACTTCAATCTCGACCAGTCGCTTCGACACGAGTTGCGTTATCGTCGCGCCGAAGAATTCGTTGATGTCGTGACCGGCCTCTGGAACAGTTGGGAAGACGATGCCTTCCTTCGTGATCAGCAGCAGGGCGTCTATGTCGATCCCGACAAGATGCATGTTCTTGGCCATCAGGGGGAGTTCTTCAAGGTCAAGGGACCGCTGAATATCGCCCGGCCTGTTCAGGGTTATCCGGTAATCGCGCAAGCGGGATCATCGGAGCCGGGTCAGCAGCTTGCAGCGCGCACGGCCGACCTCGTTTATACCGCGCAACAGAATAAAGAGAGCGCGCAGCAATTCTACCGCACCCTGAAGGGCAGGCTGACCGGGGAAGGTCGTGGCGAGAGTTCGCTGAAGATCATGCCGGGGATCCTACCGATTATCGGGCGTACGCATGAGCAAGCGGTGGAACGTCAAGAGCAGTTAAACGTACTGGTCCATTCGTCGGTCATCTATGCGTCGCTCAAGCCGAAATTCGGTGACATGTCCGCTTATCCGCTGGACGGTCCAATCCCGGACCTTCCAGAAACCAATGGTATCAAGAGCATCAAACCGCAGCTCGACGCTGCACGAGCCAAAGGCCTGACGATCCGCGAACTCTATCAGACATCGGGCGCTGGCGGTCATATCCAGCTGGTCGGGACAGCGACCGAGATCGCTGACCTGATCGAGGAGTGGTTCACGGAACGAGCATGTGACGGCTTCAACATCATGCCGCCTTACTTCTCCGAGGGGTTGAATGACATTTTCGATCTTCTCATCCCGGAACTCCAGCGTCGTGGCCTGTTCCATACCGATTATCAGGGAAGCACTCTTCGGGATGCGCTCGCCCTTGATCGTCCAAAACATCCCGCCCGAAAGGCGGCCGTAACCAATACTTGAAGGGGTAAAGACATGAAACACTCCAATCGAACTACCAGCTTAACGCGGCGGACATTGATCACACTACCGCTGCTGGCCGGCATCTTTGCAGCGGCTGCGACTGCAAGAGCCGAGGAAAGCATCGTTGTCGTCGGGCAGGGCGGTTCCTATCAGGAAGCCCAGCGAAAAGCCTTTTTCGAACCCTTTACCAAGGCAACGGGCATCAAGATCATCGAACAGTCGCCCGCCGACAATGGCAAGTTCCAGGCGATGGTGGAAAGCGGCAACGTCGAATGGGACGTCGTAGACGTGGGCCAGGGTTTCGTGTTGCGCGGCACCAAGCTCAATCTCTTCGAAAAGGTAGACTACGCCACTGCCGGTATAACAAAGGATGATTTCGACGCTAAGCTGGTGACGGATTTCAGCGTTCCGAGCATCGTCTGGTCGACCACCCTCAACTACAATACCGACTTGGTGAAACCAGAAGAGTCCGCCAAGAATTGGGCCCAGTTCTGGGACGTTGAAAAGTTCCCGGGCGAGCGCACTTTGCCGAAACTTCCGGTCAATCTGTTGGAGATCGCGCTTCTGGCCGACGGCGTCGAGCCGGCCAATCTCTATCCGCTCGACGTCGATCGTGCCTTCAAAAGCCTCGACAAGATCAAGCCGCATATCCAGGTCTGGTGGGAGAGCGCTGCCAAGGCCGAGCAACTGCTGGTCGATGGTGAAGTCGCCTATTCCGCCGCCGGCCAGGCGCGGGTTCAAAAGGCCCAGCGCGACGGCGCTCCAGTCGCCGTAAATTGGGACCAGGGAACGCTGACGTCGCAGAGCTGGGTCATTCCACGCGGCTCCAAACACCGCGATGCAGCCCTGAAGTTCCTCGCCTTCGTTTCGGACCCGGAGCGTCAGGCCGAATTGTCGAAGCATATCGACTATGGCCCGAGCAACAAAAAAGCCTTCCAGTTCATCGCGAATGACGCACAGCTGCCAACCTCGCCGGAACTGTTGGAAAAGCAGGTGCTGACCGACCCGCAATGGTGGGCCGACAATCTCGATTCCGTCAATGAGCGGCTGAACAAATGGCTCCTCCAGTGAGTATCAAGACTGAATTTTCAGGCCCGGGTACGACAGCCCGGGCTGAAGGAAGCGACAACCACAAGCCGCTGATCACGGTTCGTGGTCTCGCCAAATCCTACGGTAGCTCGGTTGCGCTCGGCCACGTGGATTTCGATGTGCACAAGGGTGAGTTCCTGACACTGCTCGGGCCCAGCGGATCGGGAAAGACCACTTTGCTTGCGCTTATTGCCGGTATCATCCTGCCAAGCGAAGGGCGGATCGAACTGGCCGGCGTCGATATCAGCCACGTGCCTCCGGAACGGCGGGACATTGGCGTTGTTTTCCAGAACTATGCGCTTTTTCCGCATATGACAGTGCGCGACAATATCGCTTTCCCGCTGCGCTTCCGCAAAGTTGACAAGCAGGAACGCGCAGAGCGCATTCATCAGGCGCTGGAGCTGGTACAGCTCGGCCGTCTCGCCGATCGATATCCTTCCGAGCTTTCCGGGGGGCAGCAACAACGCGTGGCGCTGGCGCGTGCCCTCATCTTCAATCCGGCCATACTACTGATGGATGAGCCACTGAGCGCGCTCGACAAGAAGCTGCGCGAGCATATGAAGGTGGAGCTGCGGCAGATTCAGCAACGGCTGAACCTGACGATCGTTTATGTGACACATGATCAGGACGAGGCGCTCGCCATGTCGAGCCGCATCGCAGTGATGCGCGAGGGAACAATCCAGCAGATCGGTTCGCCGGAAGAAATTTATGAGCGTCCCAATTCCACATTCATCGCGGATTTTGTGGGGGACGCCAACCTGCTTGTTGCCCCCATCACCGACAATAGGAATGGGCAGCCGCAATTGCAGTTTGCCGGATCGGCATTTCGTGTCTCTGCTGGGGATCGCTTTGATTGTGCGACTGTAGGGCGTAACGCGACGGTGCTGATCCGCCCCGAGCACGTTCTCATAGGTGAGGCAGCCCACTCTGTATCCACGCGCTTCACGGGACGCATAGTTTCGGCAACCTATGAAGGCAATGCCAGGCGTTTCGAAATCGATGTCGCCGGAACGCTGCTGCGCGCCCGAACACAAGGCTCGTTTTCCGAACACGTTCTCCAAACCGGCGAGACCATCGATCTGGGCTGGAGCGATCAGCACGCACATCTCGTGGACATTCATGCACAGTAACATCATCGAACGCGAAAAGCCGTGGGCCATCTCGAACTGGCTGCAGAACCGTACCTCGCGGGTGGGCCTGGTACTCGTGGCCCCGGCGGTCCTTTACCTGACCGCGCTCTATCTGTTGCCCTTGTCGCAAATCCTGCTGCGCAGCATTACGCAGCCGCAGTTCGATTTCGGCAATTACGTGAAGCTGTTCACCACGCCACTCTACTGGCAATCCTTCGTTGTCACCTTTCGGATTTCGGCGATCGTCGCTGCAATCTGCCTCATTCTTGGATATCCCGTTGCGGTCCTGATGACGAGGATCTCTGTTGGCTGGCGGGTTGTCGCGTTTGGCTGCATCCTCGTACCCTACTGGACCAGTGCATTGGTTCGCACCTATGCCTGGACGGTGATCCTACAGCGTCGCGGGGTCATCAGCTCGCTTTTGCAGCTGGCGGGGCTGATCGACACACCGCTCCAGCTCTCCTACACGACGGCAGGGACGATCATCGGCAATGTTCACATTCTGCTGCCAATGATGATCCTGACGCTCTATGCCGGATTGCATCGGATCGATCGCTCACTGGTAACCGCGGCCAGGACGCTGGGAGCTTCGCCAGCCCGCGCCTTTATGCTCGTATATCTGCCGCTGTCCGTTCCTGCGATCGTTGCAGCGACCACGCTCACATTTGTGGCGTCGTTAAGCTCCTACATAATTCCAGCCCTGCTCGGTGGGCGTAAGGACCTGTTCGTTGCACAACTCATCGACCAGCAGGTCAACCAGATGCTGGATGTTGGGTTCGCATCGGCCATAGCCATGGTTCTGCTTTTCGCCTGTATCGTGATCAGCATTGCCTACACGCGGATCATTCACAATCAGGGTGGACGATCCGGCGAACATGATGCAGCACCATCAAAAGCGGCCCTCACGCCATTTGATCGCTTTGTCGCGGTGTATGTTGCATTTGTTCTGGTCTTTCTCGTCCTGCCGACCTTTGTGTTGGTCCCGCTGTCATTCAGTTCGGCGCGCTACCTTACTTTTCCACCACCAGGTTATTCGCTGCAATGGTATGAGAGCTATTTACAAAACCCGGCCTGGATCGAGGCGACCTGGCGAAGTGTGCGGATCGGTCTGAGTTCGGCAGCCTGCGCTGCGGCCCTTGGCACCTTGGCGGCCCTCGGGCTTTCGCGCATCGAAGGGGTGGCCCGATACGTTCTCTTCACGTTGATGCTGTCGCCGATGTTGATGCCAAACATCATCTATGCTCTTGGCATTTATCAAACCTATTCCGCACTTGGTCTCATTGGCACGGAAACGGGGCTGGCTCTCGCACACACCGTGCTCGGCATGCCCTATGTGCTGATTACAGTCAGTGCGGCGCTTTCCCACAGGGATGTCCAGTTAGCGCTTGCTGCTCGAACGCTTGGCGCCGGGCCGGTTGCAGCATTTTCGCTTGTCCGTTTTCCGCTGATACGGCGTAGCCTGCTGGTCGGTGCATTGCTTGCATTTATTGCCTCATTTGACGAAGTCATCATCGCAATATTTGTGTCAGGCGCGCGCGCTACAACCCTGCCCAAGATGATGTGGGATGGCGTTACCAATGAGGTCAATCCGACAATTTCGGCAGTATCTGTTTTGATGATCACGGTGTCACTTACCCTGATCGTAGTCTCTGCAATCGCTAGCGGTCGATGGAACGCTAGAAAAAGCGGCTTGCGATGAAAGACCTGTCGACCGTTCCTAGACCGTCAAGAGCAAGGACCTTATTCGAATACGATTGCCACCCAATCACACTCTCGTTGAGCATTTGAATGGCTGCGCATCGCTACCGTACATCAACAAGACAGTCTCCTTCGAGAAAGGGGCCTGTCTCGAGCAATCGCCTCAATCGGTCTTTCGCGATTAGGTCTTCCCGAAATATCCTGCAGGGAACTGGGTTGCCGAAAGTACACTTGGCGGTTTTTATTGCCAATGCCTACATGTTTCCGCTTGGGTTGAAGGAGACCAGACGTCTGATCTTGCTGCCCGCCGTGCAGGCGAGCTGGCAATGCCTACTTTTTCAAGCGGGCGTACCGATCTGCCATTGTTCCGGTGGCAATGTGCCATTGACGGCGTAGTCGCCGACGATACGGTCCTTGTAGACGCGTGGATTGTGCGATGAAAGGGTGCGAGCGTTGCGCCAGTGGCGGTCGAGCGCCAATCCCTTGCGCGTGGCGGAGGCACCGACTGCATCGAAAACGTTCGTTGCGGCATCAAGGATTAGCCCTGAGACCACGGTTAGCGACTGAGACGTTTCGAGTTCGGCGATATCGACCGCTTTCCGGTAGTCGGCCCAATCCCCGACGAGGCGGGCATCTGCGGCGCGGTCAAGAGCTCGGGCCACCTGCAACGTGATCGCGCTGGCAGAATAGGCTGCAGAACGTGCGCGGCCGATGACCTGCAGCACCTGCGGGTCGGTGGCCGGTACACTCGAGGCGGCATTACTGTAGGTCCGGCGCCTATTTTTCACAACGTCTGCGACATCGCGTACTATTGCTCGGCCGATGCCGGCAAGCGTTGCGAGATGAACGAGCTGGTAGAAAGCGGGCGAGTAGAGAAAACGCCCTTCTTCCAACACAGCGTCCTGCGCCGAGACCGCGACGTCGCTGAAACGGGCGGTGCCACTGGCAGTACCAATCTGACCAAAGCCATCCCAGTCGTCGACAACCTCGACGCCGATGGAATCGCGTCGGACAGTCACTGCAAGTGTCTCGCCCGTTTCGTCATGTGTCGCACCGATATCGATCCAGTCGGCGAAGAGTGAACCGGTGGTGTAGAATTTCGCACCATTCAGCACCATCGCTCCATCTTTGTGAGATATTCGCGTGGCAAATCCGTCAAGCGGCGCGTCGCCGATTTCCGTCCAGGCGCTGCCAATGCTTTCGTCCTTGGCGATCCGCTCGACCCAAAGAGTGCGTCGCGGTCCGGGCTTTAAACCCACGATGTCCTCAACGAAGCCAAAATGGGCACGCAGTGCCTGCGTCACATTCGAATCCGCCTCGGAAAGCTCGATAAGCAGTGCGAAGATATCCGAGGCGCTGGCTCCAAGACCGCCTTCGGCTTCCGGCAGCCGCGCGCGCATGAAGCCGGCTTGTTTCAGCCAAGCAATCGGCTCATGCGGCAGCACGCGCGCAGTCTCCCGGGCAAGCGCACCCTCAGCGATCCGGTTGAAAATCGGGCGGAAGCGGTCGGCCAATATCTCGAAGCGATCGGACGGGCCGGCACCCCACGCATGATCGAGTTGGGTCATGATGTCATTCCTTGGATAGTTTTATGTGTCGTTATTAGGTGCGCAGGCGTCCGATGCCGTAGCTAAGGGCGAGCGAGAGAAAGATGGCAACGCCGGAACCGAATTGTTGCCAGTAAAAATCCCAGCCGATCATCAGCAACCCATTCGCAACAATGGCGAGAAAGAGGACGCCAACAAGCGTCCCCAAAATATTTGGTGTGCCCCGTGCACTGGTCGTTGTACCGATATAGGCAGCACCGATGGCGTTCATCAGAAATGTATTTCCGGAAAAGGGCATGTAAGCGTTGACATTGGCCGAGAGAAAGATCCCGGATAGCCCGCCTATTAGTGCTGTCAGCATGTAAACAATGGCAATGGTCCGCCGAACCGGGAGGCCTGAATAAAGAGCTAACATAGACTGCAACCCAATCGCTGAACTCTGTCGGCCAAAACGGGTCCAAGCGATAAGCGCGTGCGCCGCAAATGCCACAATCAGGACGGTAATCAGCGGCAGGGGGATGCCAGCGATCGTGCCGCGAGCGAGAAATGGCACTGCGGCGGGCACGTCATTGTAGGGGATATAGATTGGGTTTCCGCCGCTGGTCGCCAATTGCTGCACGGAATGACCAATGAACAGTGTGCCGAGCGTCGCCAGGAACGGCGTGATGCCGAGTCCTGCGATTAGGGCGGCGTTGAAGATGCCGGCGATAAGAGCGGCGCCGAGAGCGACGATTAAGGCAAATGGCACGGGAAGTCCGCTGACAATGGCTGCCACGAAAGCAAGGCTAGCGAAATCGATGGCGACGGCGACCGAGAGATCAATCCCGCCGGAATGAACCGCAAGCGTCAACGCGATCGCGGCGATCGCCAGCAGTGCGAAATTGTTGACGAGCAGATTGCGGATGTTGCCGGTCGAGGCAAAGCCCGGCGCTAGTATCGCAAAAAAAACGAAAACGGCAACGACTGCGAGCGGCAGGCCAAAACGCGATAACAACACCAAAAGGCGCAGTTTACCTGGCCCATGGGAAGCAGACGATATGGAAGGGGCACTCATGCACGTCTCCGGAGCGAAGTTGCGGCGACCACGAACAACGTCAACACACCCTGGATACCGCTGACCCAATAGCTCGACACATTGAGGAGCTGGAAGCCGTTGGTCAGCATTCCTATGAACAGGCTGGCGGCCAGTGTGCCGGCGATTGTTGGTACCAGTCGTCGGGAGAAGACGACACCAAGGAAAGTGGCAGCTATGACCGGCAGCAGCATTTCGCCGGACCCGTTTGAACTGGCGCCGAGGAAAGCAACGGAGAATAGCCCGCCGATTGCACCTGTCACTCCACTCGCGACATAGGCACCCCCGACATGGAGCGGCACATTCAATCCCGCCGCGCGAGCCGCGAGAGGATTACTTCCTACCGCCTGCAGATTGAGGCCGAGCGGGGTGTGGCGGGTGACGACGATAAACAAAACGGCGAACACCAGCAGCGCATATGCAAGCACGGGAAAGCCGAACCTGTCGATGCCACCGAGAAAAGCCGTCAAACTGGTATCGACCACAATCGTCGCATTTTTGGTTATTACTTGCTCCAGACCGGTGGCCATCGACATCGTCGACAGTGTCGCAAGGAGCGGTAACATGCCGATGCGGGTGACGGAGAGCGCATTGACAATCCCAACGCCAAGGCCGGTTGCGAGCGACGCGGCAATAGACAATGCTTCAGGCTGGCCACCAGCGGCCAGCGTCGCGTAGACGCTCGCCGAAAGACCCATAGTCGCCGGGAGGGATAGGTCGATACCCCCAGCCAGCGCATTGTCACCGCCCGTGACGACTACCAGAGTGAGGGCGAAGGCCAGTACGGCGAGGATCGCCGACTGCGCGACAATCGACAGAAGGTTGCCGGGAAAGAGAAACAGCGGCGAACCGACGGCGAAGAAAACGAAGATCGCAGCAAAAAGGAAAAGCGCGCCCGCCCTGAGCAATGATGGCAGAAAGCGGTTCCAATCGACGCCGTCTCGTGGGGGTGTATGGTCAAGTGCAAGCGGTGTCATGGATGCCTGTCCGTCGGCGCCCCGGCAGCTACAGCAAGCAGCCCGGCGGTGGTTGTCTTGCTGGCCGGTGCGTCGAGCGCAACATGGCCGCGGTGGAAGACGACGATACGGTCCGAAAGCCCCTGGATCTCGTCGAGATCGGAAGATACGACGATGAGTGCATGGCCCTGATCGGCAAGGTCGCGTAGCGTCCGGTAGATTTCCGCCTTAGCCGCGACGTCGATTCCGACGCTCGGTTCGTCCAGGACGTAGAGCGTTGCATCGCGGCAGAGCCACTTCGCCAGCGACACCTTCTGCTGGTTGCCGCCGCTGAGCGTTGCAGCGGGTACCGTCTCGTCTGGCGCCTTGATAGCCAGCGCGCTGATGAAATGGCGGGCGCGGATGGCGGCCCGGCGAGGTTGCATCAGACCATAGAGGTTGAAGCGCTCAAGGCTTGCGAGCACTATATTGTCGGTGAGACTGAGTGAGAGGCCTATGCCTTGCGCGCGCCGATCTTCTGGTACCAACGCAACGCCGGCTTCGAGCGCATCCCTTGGCGATTTGGGTCGATAGGGCTTTCCGGCAAGCGTCATCGTTCCTGCCGCCGCCCGTTCGAGACCGAAAAGCACGCGGGTGAATTCTTTGATGCCAGAACCAATCAGGCCGGTGATGCCGACAATCTCACCGCGACGCACCGTGAGGTCGACGTTGGCAAATGCCTGGCGGTGAGCAAGTCCAATAGAGTTGAAGAAAGGTTCTCCGGTACTATCATGCCGGTCTGGAAACAGCCGGCCGACATCGTTGCCGATCATTAGCTCGGTCATTGCCGCGACGCTCGTTTCGCTTGCCCTGAGCGTTGCAACGTCTCTGCCATTGCGCAGCACGGTTATCCGGTCGCAGATGTCGCGGATCTCTCGGAGGTAGTGCGAAATGTAGATGACGGTGATACCGGCATCGCGCATCGCCCGGATCGCCTCGAAGAGATTGTCGACCTCGCGCGCAGCAAGCGCCGCCGTTGGTTCGTCGAGGATCAAAATTTTGGGGTCGGAAAGCAGCGTTCGGGTGATCTGGATGATCTGTTGCTCAGCGGTAGTAAGTTCGCCAATCAGTGCGCCGTCTCGAAACTCGGTCCGGAAATAGCGGCGAATGATTGTTCTCGCCTTCTCGCGCAGGAGCCGTCGGTTGATAGTGATACCATTCCTTGTGGCACCCGGTGTGGCATAAAACAATGCCTCCTCGACGGTGAAAGTCGCAACCGTCATGCGATCCTGGTAGACGATACCGATGCCGCGCTTCAGCATCTCGGACGGCGTCAGAGCCGCAACGGTCTCGCCAGCAATGACGATTTCACCACCGTCTGCTGGCTCAAGACCGGAGAGGATTTTCATGAGCGTCGACTTGCCTGCGCCGTTCTGGCCAATCAGTCCATGGACCTCTCCCGGAGCAACGCGAAGGTTGGCACCGGAGAGTGCATGCACGGGCCCGTAACGCTTTTCGATTGCGCGAAGATCCAAGGCAAATTCGCTCGATACCATATGAGATTTAAACTCCCTCATGATCGAGGCGGAGTATCATGCGATGCTCCGCCTTTTGTCCGCGTCAGCCGGTCTGTCCAACCTGCTTCTGGATCTCGCGGGCGTTTTGCTTGTTTGCAAGCACACCGGGCACAAAGCTTGTCGCGGGAACCTTTTCGCCAGCGAGGTAGCGCGTGACGTTCCACACGGCGGTCTTGCCGATCAGTTCAGGCTGCTGCACGGCGACAGCACCGGCCGGCGCATTCGGGTCTGCAACCAGCGAAAGATATTCCGGCGTACCGTCGACGCCATAGGTGAGCACGTCCTTGCGGCCAGCGGCGAGCAGAGCCTGTGTGGCGCCGAGGACCGGAATATCCCAGGACGCCCAGATCGCCGAGAGCGAGCCCTCTGGATATTGGCTGAGGAGTGCCGTCACCTTCTGGAAGGAATCCTGGATCGTATTCGGTACGATCTCGCGCAGGTCAGGCTGCACAATCTTGATTTCGGGATAATATTTGAGCACCGCGCGCAACTGTTCCAGGCGGATCTCGCAGGGCACGACACCTTCGATCGCGGCGAACAGTGCAATATTGCCCTTGCCGCCGATGTCGGAGGCAAGTTGCAGGCCGAGCTGCGCACCGATCGAGAAGTTGTCAGAGGTCGAATTGTTGATTGCGTTGTCGGTGACGACATCGACAGTGAAAACCGGGATGTTCGCCTCGCGCAGTTTCTTCAAGCCGGAATCGACAATCGGTAAAGCACCGAGTGTCTGGATGACGGCATCCGGTTTCTGTGTAACAAGCGTCTGCAGCTGGGAGACCAGTTTCTTGTCGTTGCGACCGGCATCGAGGCCGATGGCGGTACCACCGAGGCGTTCAATCTCGGCGATCTGGGCCTGATAGGCCTTCAGGTCAAAAAAGTGGTCAGTACCAACGATGCTGACGGCGATCGTCTTGCCTTTGAGCGAGCGCAGGTCCGAAGGGGCGTCCTGCGCCTGCGCGACGCGCGATCCAATGGTGGCCACAGCCGCCGCTGCGGCTGTGACGGTAAAGCTGCCCTGGAGGAATGATCTGCGGTCCATCCCAAAATCTCCTGGAAGGGGTTGACCGGGCACGATGCTCGGTTCGACTGGCGGAGAAGCTAAATGGGTAATACCGTAATGTATGCAAATTATATGTTTTTTATATATTATAAATGGAAATGTAATTGCTCGAACTGTCCGGTGGGCGATGATAATTGCATCGTGAAAATCTTGATTACGCCCTCGAATGAATTTTCATACCCGTGGGGCCTGCGATAGGAACGGTTTGGTGCATCCGCTAATCTTCAATGCCTTTGTCATGAACAGCCCCGGCCACCTTTCGCCTGGTCTTTGGCGCCATCCGCAAGACATCTCGGCCCGCTTCAATTCCCTTTCCTTCTGGGTTGATCTCGCTCAACTCCTGGAGCGAGGCCTGTTTGACGGTATCTTCATCGCCGACTTCTATGGCCATTATGACGTCTTCACCGGCTCATCGGCGCCTGCATTTCGCGACGCTGTGCAGATTCCGCGGAACGATCCGTTACTTCTGGTGTCTGCGATGGCGCATGCAACACGTCATCTCGGATTTGGGGTGACAATGTCGACGACCTACGAGCCGCCTTTCGCGCTGGCGCGACGACTGTCGACGCTCGACCACCTGACGGAAGGGCGGATCGGTTGGAACATCGTCACTTCTGCGTCCGACAGCGCCGCGCGCAATTTCGGTCTGAATCAGCAGCTGACCCATGAAGAGCGCTATGACCTTGCGGAGGAATATATGGAACTCTGCTACAAGCTCTGGGAGGGAAGCTGGGAGGAAGACGCCCTCATTATTGACCGCGAACGCGGCGTATTCGCCGATCCCACCCGCATCCATCCAGTCAACCATGTCGGCAAGCATTTTTCCGTCGAGGGGCCGCATCTGAGCAGCCCTTCGCCACAGCGCACGCCGGTATTGTTCCAGGCTGGTGCCTCCTCCTTCGGCCGGCCCTTCGCCGCCCGACATGCCGAATGCGTCTTCGTTGGCGCGCCCTCGAAAGCGGTTCTCAAACAAAGCGTCGCCAAATTACGAAAAGCTTTTTCCGATGCCGGTCGTGACCCGACCTCAATCGCAATCATTGCTGAGCACACCGTGATCACCGCGCCGACAAGGGCCGAGGCCATGGCGAAACATGCGGACTATCTCAGTTACGCATCTCGCGATGGTGCGCTAACACTGATGTCAGGCTGGACCGGCGTCGATTTTGATCGCTTCGCCTCGGATCAAGTTTTCGAACATGTAGACAGCAACGCGATACGCACAGCTGTGGAGGCAATGAGCTCGGCCGATCCGTCGAAGACATGGACGGCGGGCGAGATTGCAGATTGGTGCAGTATCGGCGGTTTGAGCCCCGTCAGTGTTGGAGATCCTGAGGACGTGGCGGATCAGCTTGCAGGTTGGGCTGAGGAAACAGGGATAGACGGCTTCAATCTTTCCTATGCTGTCATGGACGGCGGCTTTCGCGATTTCATCGACCTCGTCGTACCCGTGCTTCAAGAACGCGGTCTCTACAAGACAAGCTATCGCGACGGGAGTTTGCGGCAGAAGCTATTTGGACGAGGCGACAGGCTGGCCGCACCTCATCCTGGCGTTGGCTATCGTCGGTGAAAGGTAGCGTTTCGTTGGGCAAAAACGGAAACCTCCGACAGTGGTGATTAGCCGTAAGCGTTTAGCTATTTTTCACCGTCCACATGGCGAAGTAAAGTATCGCTCAGGAGGTGGGGGTGACTGATTATTGCATCGTGTGGAGCGTCAAGCTCGAGGTAACCCCATTCAGCATCCGCTTTTACTCGACCGACCGACTTTTGGAGCAATTCGCCTGGCGCTTGCGAGCAACGCAAGTAGGTTTTGCGAAACACTGACGGCCTACTGTCCAAGCTCACGCGTTCAAAATAGCCTCCGACAGGATGTGGCGTCAGTCGCGCATCCACCCAATATTGATCTTGCTCTTCAACTCCAAAGGCCGCAGACGAGAGTGGCGGAATGTGCCAATTTGCATCGGCCTTCGCCATTTTCCTGTATTGGTCGCGTATCGATGGTGCGTGATCCAAGAACATTTCGCCATCGAAAGGCAGAAATGCATCCAGCAGGATCAACTGTTTTACCTGTGCTCCCAGCCGATGCGCTGCGGCAGTGGCGGGAAACCCACCATAACTGTGTCCCACCAAAACAATTTCAGCAGCTTCTTGTGCTTCAGCATTGCGGACTATGTCATCAATGTGGGTGGACAGGTTTACATCGCGTGACAGCAAATCAGAGCGTTCGGCCAGTCCCGTTAGGGTAGGGGCTGAAACATTATGTCCGGCCTTTTCGAGTATCAGCAAAACCCGGTCCCCACCAGCCGCCATGCCAAGCGCCATGAACTAAAGCGATATTTACCACGCCGTATGCTCCTTCGTCTGAATGGGCGCGTAGTTAGCTTACGCTCTAATCATGCATTTCGCGTTTTCGCCACACAAGCGCGGATCGTTGCAATTCGGATGTGTCTGTGTGTCTGTGGTGGCAGGTTATATAACTCAGCAATGGAAGCTCGCCAGAGATTATTGACCCAACAATACGGATTTCGTGTCCGAATGGGGTTAGCGTCTGTGGAAGTGCGGTATGCAGAAATATCTGACAGGAGCAATGGTCGCCAAGACGTTGCTGCGTAGATCACGAGCGAAGTCGCAGCGGCGAGACCTCAGCTATGTTGGTCGATTAGACTGCTAGAAAAATTTGCGCCTAGCCGGGCTAATTTGAGCAATTATTGGCTATCAATGGATGGTGTCCAATCTAATTTGGTCGGGATGGAGTACCAGTATTAGCGACTGGCCTCCAACCGCTCCGCCGGAGCGCCCAACGTCGGAAACGCCAAATTTTAAGTATTCAAAGGGTTCAGCAGATGAGTTCTCATTCCAACAGACTTGCAATCGAAACGCGAGCGATCCATGCCGGCCAAGAGCCGGACCCTTTGACTGGTGCGGTTGTTCAGCCGATCTATACTGCCAGCACCTACGTGCAAGAAGGCATCGGTCAGAACAAGGGGTATATGTACTCGCGCAGCAAGAACCCAACGCGTTCTACACTCGAGGCGTGCCTGGCAGATCTGGAAGGCGCCAAGAGGGCGCTTGCCTTTCCGACGGGCCTTTCTGCCGCAGCTTGTATTCTGGAATTGCTGGATGCCGGCGGCCATGTTGTCGCTCACCATGACGTCTATGGTGGCATTTACCGCTTGCTCGCGAAGGTGCGCAACCGCACGGCCGGACTGAAAGTTGATTTCGTCAATTTTTCGGATATCGAAGCGGTGCGGCGCGTCGTGACGCCAGCCACGAAAATGTTGTGGTTCGAAACACCATCTAATCCATTGCTCGAGATCGTGGACATCGCCAGTGTCGCCGAAATCGCCAGGGAAGTGGGCGCGCTGACGATCTGCGACAATACGTTTTCATCGCCCTACTGCCAGCGTCCGATCGAACTGGGTGTCGATATTGTGATGCATTCGGCGACCAAATTTCTCAATGGGCATTCGGACCTTCTCGCTGGCGTTGTCGCTCTCTCTGATAAGCTGCCTGACGAAGTCGTGGATGAACTTGTCTTTCTGCAGAATTCAGTTGGTGCGGTTCTCGATCCCATCAGTTGTTCGACATTGCTCCGCTCGATCAAGACATTGGCAGTGCGCATGGATCGGCACATCGAGAATGCTGCTGCCATTTCTGCTTATCTTGATGAGGCGCAAACCCAATTGCGTATCGAACGGCTTATCTATCCAGGGCTGAAAACCCATCCGGGACATGAGATCGCCAAACGGCAGATGAAAGGTTTTGGATCAATCATCTCTTTTGCGGTCGAAGGTGGCGAGGAACGTGCCAATCGCGTCGCGCAAGATCTGCAGTTGTTTGCCTATGCGGTCAGCCTGGGAGGCGTCGAAAGTCTCGTGCAGCACCCGGCAAGCATGACCCACAAGGTTTTGCCGGTTGCACGCCGGCAACAATTAGGCGTGACGGACAATCTTTTACGACTGTCCGTCGGAATCGAAAATGTGGATGACTTGATCGCTGACTTAAGACATGCGTTGAGCCGCTAATTTGGATAGTTTCCGGCTTCCCTATTGAAGAGAGGGAGGCCGGAGATCACTGCTTTTTCCAAGCGGCTTTAAGAGACGTTGCGGGCGAAATGGGGCAAGGCTTTGTTGTTCGTTTAGCGCAATGATCTCTTCCGCTGCGAAACCTGAAAGAACTGGTGCCAGGGTAACACCGCTGTGGGTGGCGAGAATGTAGATTTTCTCGTCGAGCCAGCCGATGGCGGGAAGCCCGTCGCTGGTCAAGGACCGCCTGCCGATCCGCAATTCCTGAATTGCATCTTGTGGAATTGAGGGCAGAAGATGTCGAAGTCGCCGCTGGAATTCGCGCGCCATTGCGCCGTTGGGGGAAAGGTCGCTCTCTCCGCTGAGCAACGTGTCGAGTTCGAGTGATTGCAAGACAAGTCTGTTTCCGCCATCGGGTCGAATATTCAAGTTTGGACCGAACAGAAGGCTATATACCTGGACAGGCAATGGCTGAGTGTAGGCAAGCATGCTTCGCACTCGTGGCGTGGGATCAAGTGGTTCCGGTGCGGCAAAGTCATAACCGAGCTCGGCCAGAAGGGGACGCGTCCAACGACCGGCTGTAAGGACAACGCGGTCAGCGTGCACTGTGTCGCCATCGTTCAAAGTAAGCGTGCCCCGACCATTTTTGCGCTCGATTTTCACGACAGTCTGGCCGAACCGAACAGCCGAGCCGGTTTCAATTAACCGTGAAAGTGCCCACGCTGCGAAACGGGGGATGTCGACATAGCCCTCCTGCGGAAACCAGGCGATTTCGACATCCGGAATATGCAGGCCCGGATTAGTGCGTCGGGCGTGCGAAGCGTTTTCGATCGATGCGGAATAACCGATATCGCGAAGGTCTTGAACACGCTGCTGCAGCAGATGCAGTTCGGCTTCGTTGACCCACTCGTAGGCACCGGTTTGACGGAACCAGCGGAAATGGTCGGGTAGATCAGCTTGCCAGGCGACATGTCCGGCAAGACCGGCGGTGTTGAGATCGTGATAGCTCCGCGGCTGCTTGCCATTCGAATTGACCCAAGCAAAGCTGGTGCCTGATGTTCCCCTGATCGCGCCGGCTTCGTCGATCAAGATGACGCGAGCTCCCCTTTCTACAAGGCGCACTGCTGTCGCAAGTCCAAGAATTCCAGCGCCCACCACAGCGATATCAAGAGTGCCGACAGTGCCGTTTTTATCTATCATTCGTACCGCTCCGCTTACCAGACCAGCAACCGCAGGTCATCTTCATCTAGATGTACCCGCGTCGACTCAAACAGCGAGGATAGTTGTTGCGTGTCGCGGGCACTGGCCAATGGTATCACTTGGATTGGCCGTGTCCGAAACCATGCGAGCGCAATTGCCGCAGGTGAGACCGAGTGTTTCTTTGCGATGTCGTGAAGTGCATTTTGAAGAGCTGGAGCGCGAGGATCGTCGATCAATCCTCGTATCTTGTCAGTATGCTCGGTCCAGACATTGGCATCGCGATATTTGCCGCTGAGGAAGCCGGAAGCCATGGCATGATAACCGAGAACCTGAATGTTCGGATCACTGGTCAACTCAGTGTAATTATCGTCCAGGGCCTTGTGGCTCACAATGCTGTAATCGTGCTGGAAAACCGTGATCGGCGTCAGCGCATGTTTTCGGATGAGACGCTTGATCTCGGTGTAGCGTTCCGGAGAAAGATGCGAATAACCTATGCGGCCAACGATACCTTGCCGAACCAATTCGTGGAAAGTGGTCAGCGTCTCCAGAAGATCAGAATCCGGATCGTCCTTGTGGGCGTAGTAGATGTCCAAATAGTCAGTGCCAAGGCGTTTAAGGCTGGCGTCCAATGCGGACAAGATATTATCTCGTCGCAGGCCTTTTCTCGCTTCCGACAATCCAACCTTGCTTCCGAGGATGATCTTCTGTCGTTTGCCAGGTGATTGCAACCATTCGCCAAGGACGGATTCGGATTGCCCCGTAACGCCGCCGGCAACCCATTCGGTGTAGTTGTCGGCAGTATCGATAGCGCGACCGCCCTGGAGAAGAAATTCGTCCAGTAGATCGCCCGCCTTATCGGCAGTTAGCGTCCAGCCGATAATGTTGCCCCCAAAGACGAACGGACCCAAATCGAGTGGCCCATCGGTGCGGATCTTTCGATCCTGAAAATGTGCGACGGTCATGCTGCAACCTCGCGAGCAACACGCTCTCGAAGAGTTTCGTCAAGATACTCTCGGGCATAGACACCCCAATCCTGCAGGATTGGTACAACGCTTTTCACAAAACCTTGCAGCCAGTCTGGTGCACTATGCGGTGCGATGACGAAGCCATCCGTCGCACGGGCATCAACAAGCCGTCGAAGTTCAGTCGCAACTGCTACCGGCCCGCCAAAAATGTAATGGGTACCGGCCGACAGAATGAGTGTTTCACGAAGGCCAGTACCACCATTCTCCGCTGAAATCTTCCGCAGGCGATCGACGGCTTTCTCGGCAGGCCCGTCCAGATAAAGACCATAGGATAGGCCGAGCGAAACCTTATGGCCCGGCAGAGGGTCATCGGGCGGCAGTGGGCCCTCAATATCCAGTTCTGTAAACCGTTTGCCCCAGATTTCTTCCACGTAATCTGCCGCGAGCTGTTCATGAAGTTGGAATGGCAAAAGTGCGCGATGCTTTTCCCTGGCATCGGCATCGTTGTCGCCAACCAGAACCGCAAGACGGGAATAGATTTTCAAGCTATCGGGGTATCGCCCTTTTGTTTTCAGACGCTCATGAACGTCTGCGTAAAAAGCACGACCATTCACTTCATCGGCATAGTGTGTGTAAAGACCGTCAGCATAGGAGACAGCAAGGTCACGGCTATGCGGCGAATCTCCCGCCTGGATCGTAAACGGGGCACCTTGCCGTGCAGGCGGCAGGAGTTGCTTCCTGGTCGCGGGGAAATATTTTGGGCTTGGACCATCTGGGCGCTGGCCTGTGAGGGCGGCGATTACGTCATGGACGATCTCAAGCCCGAGCTCATAGCGATCGACCGAGTGTTCAGCTACGGCCTTGGCGCGGTGGTTAAGATAGGCCTTAGGATTGCCGCCAAGCACGACATTCCATCCTGATCGACCATTGGTGAGCAGATCGAATGTATGAAGCTTTCGAGCCAGGTCATAAGGCAGGTTGTTGCCAGTGTTGATGGTTGCAACAAAGCCAAGATCAGGAAACAGTGAAGCGAGGTAGGACTGTGTCGTCAGATTGTCGAGGCGACCAATAACCTTTGGTTCCGGGACACCATCCTCGTTGCTCGGCAATGCAGCCGTTTCCGCTTGAAAGTAAAAGTCGAATAGCCCCGCACGATAGACCTCCGCTGCCTTGCGAAAAGAGACTTCCGTGTTCAGTTCGTCCGAATGATCCGGATGCCAGATCTCAAATGGATCTTCTGCGTTATATTGAGCGGCAATGCGCACGCGGCGCTTCTCAGACATGGGCAGCTCCAGCGATTTTGGCGGCGGGATGGGGTGCGAATTTTGCGGTGAAGTTGTTGCCCGAGGAGACAGGTGACCAATCGAGCGTTGATGCCGCTACGGCTGACAGATCCTGGAGTTCGGACCATGACGTGACATCCTCGCCAACCCGCAACAGGACACCGAACCTTCGGTCGTCCCGGGAAACATTGCGCAACGGCTTTTCGATTAGCGAATGTCGATGATCATTCGTATCGTTTTCAGAAGAGGTGATGACGGCCGAAGCGCGCCCGACAATCCTTTTATGCGCCGGGTGATCCTGCGCAATGAAAAATGGCGCGGGTTGGATGGCGGTCGGTGTAGGAAGCGGACCGCGAATGGAAAAATACTTGCCCTCATGGTCAGCACGGCGAATGAGCCGGCTGTTAACATAGCGGTTCTCCGCCCAATCGCGGGCAAGTGCACCAGGTCTCCAGTTGTTCCACAGACTGCCCACAGCGGCGATAAACTCGCCGACAAACGCGGCATCCGCACCAACTTTGGCATAACCTATCTCAAACGAGCCACGCGGCTCGGCAAGAGGAGCAAAACCCGCCCGGCCATTCGACAGAATATCGAGGCTGGCAAGTGACCTTGCAACCAGATAGGGGTCGCTACGGAATATATCCACTTCGGGGACGATCCCTATCTCCGGTAGACGACCGGCTATGTGCGCCGCTACGAGATGCGCCTGAATATCGCTTTCCTGATCGTCTGCTATATGCTCGCGTACGATCAGGAAATCGCAGGATAGCGTTAGTTCGGTCGAAGATCCCTTCGGCAGAAGGTGGAGAAGGTGTTGAGCGTCGATGCTAAGGCCGACGACGGATAATGCTGCTTCCACAATAACTTCCTGAGATTAGGTGTCATTGATATTCAATTTATTCTATATAATATATAAGGGTAAGGAATGAGATTTTGATTGTTCATGTTTCAGGAGAAAAGTCTGCGCTTATTTGCGGACCGTCTACCTTGAAGAACGGCAGCAGGAGCGGGTGTCGATATGGTGGTACGTAGGACTCTGGCTGAACAGATCGTCGATCATGTGCGGGAAAATATCGCTCAGAATATCTACCAGCCGGGCCGGAAACTGACGACGCAATCGCTAGCGGAAGAATTGAACGTGTCCATGACGCCCGTTCGCGAGGCTCTAAAGACGCTTGCCGCGCTGGGTTTCGTTGAACTTGTAGCCAATCGCGGCGCGGTCGTTGCAAGCCTTGACGAGAAGGAGGCAGCTCATCTCCTCACGGTCTATTCCAGGCTTGACATGCTGGCCGGTGAGCTCGCCGCTGAATTCGCGACGGTCGAAGATATCGACCTGCTGCGCGGCATTATCGAACAGATGATGAATGCCGTGGCACGAAATGACCAGATTACGTATTTCCACGAGAATCAGGACTTCCATTCAGCTCTGGCGCGTATCTCCGCCAATCCGGTGCTGATCGACATGCACTCCAATCTCAATGCGCGCCTTTATCCCACACGCTTCAGGGGGCTTCAGGAGAACAGCATGGTTTGGAAAGAGGTGGCTCTGGAGCATCATGCCATCGTTGATGCTATCCAGGCGCGTGACGGCGAGTTGGCTGGTCGATTGTTGCGGTTGCATTTCCGCGGGGCGTGGAAGAGCCTTGATCGTTCCGCCAGTGATAGTGAGAATGGGAGTGATCTTGCCACTCCCATTCGCGTATAACAAAACCTACGAGCGATTAGCGAGATAGGCTTCTGCGTTTGGAGCGATGCCGAGCGCGTTATTCAGCCGATTGCTGAAATTGAAATAGGCAATCACTGCCGCAGCATCGATGATTTCTATCTCACTCAGGCCTTCAGCGCGAAGTTTGTCGAGATCTGTTGGGTCTAATTCCCATGAGGCGCGAGTAACCTTGACGGCATAATCAGCCAATGCTCGCTGGCGAGGGGTTAGCTCGGCGTGACGATAGTTCACCTCGATCCGACCAACGAGCACAGGGTCTTCGGTGATTTCCCGCAGGATTGCCGAATGGGCAAACAGGCAAGCCGGGCAATGGTTTTCCGCGCTGACGACAATTGCCAGAAGCTCTCGCTCGAACGGTGTGATACCCGTATCGGGTGCGAACTGCACAGCCTTGCTGAGCGCATCCTGCGCGGTCGCAAGTTCTGGTCTATGTGCGGTTACGAGTTGCGCATTTCGAATGTGACCGAACCGCTGTGTCGTGCGGTCGAATATGGCACTTACTTGCGGGGTCGCATCTGCTGGACCCAAAGCTAGCCAGGAAATTTCGGATACCGGTTTGTCACTCATGACGAAGCTTTCTTTCTGAAAAGGTAGGTGTCAGGACGCAGAAAAGGCCTCGGCCTGCTTCAGCACGCGGAGAAAATTTCCGCCCCAGAGTTTTTCGATTGCCGTTTGATCGTATCCCCGGCGAACGAGTTCTCGCGTCACGTTTTTCGCCTCACCGACATGGGCGTAGCCGATTACGCCGCCGCCGTTGTTGAAGTCCGAACTGAGGCCTACATGATCGATGCCGATCAGGCGCACGGCATAGTCCACAGCGTCGAGGTAATCGACAAGCGATGCGAATTGATGGCGTTTACCGGAGAACTTTCGGTATCCTGCCTGAAAGCGTTCAAAGTCCTCTGCGCTGAGGACCGCGCGGGGATCGTCCAATCCTTGTCTTAGGTTGAATGGCGCAAAAACTTCGGTGTTGAAGGCTTCCTGACTGCCGTCTCGATCTCGTAGATACGGCGCGAAAGCCACGATATTTACCACACCACCGCTTTCCGCTATCGCCTTCAACTCACTGTTTGACAGATTGCGCGGGCTGTCAACGCGGCCGCGTACCGCCGAATGTGATGCAATGACCGGCGTCTTGCTCAGTGAGATGGTTTCCTCGAGGCCTCGCGGTGATAATTGCGTGACATCAACGATAATGCCCAGACGATTGAGCTCGGTGACGGCTTCTTTTCCAAGATCCGTGAGGCCAAGATTATTGTCCGGTTTGTCACCAAAAGCCTTGTTGGGCCTTGAGGAATGCGCAAACGCGTTGTTGCCGATATGAACGAGGCCGAGTAGGCGCACACCGCGCTCATGAAAAATCTTCAGGGCAGAAAGATCCGTGCCCAGAGAGACGGCGTTGAGGAAGCTCAGCAGGATCGCTTGCTTGCCCGTAGAAATGATGTCCTTGATATCCGCAGAACTGCGGGCGAAAGCCAGATGTTGCGGATGATCAGCGACCAGTTTCGCAAGCGCGTTGTATTTTGCCTCGATCTGCTGTCTCGCTCTCGTGTGGCCCTCAGCCGTGTCAGGCACGGCGTCCGCCGCGAGGGCTACAACGGACACTTTCAACTTGCCGCGCAGGAGTTTTGGGAGGTCGAACTGACCTTCCGTGTCCTGGCCCGCATCGTTGCCGGGTGAGTTGAAACCATCACGGACATCGATATGGCCATCGATTGTGACGATCTCCGCATGAATTTTGTCCACGAGAGCTTCGTCAATCGTATCTGTCAAATAGAGGTTCTGAATCGTCATGCTTTCGCTTTCTGTTGATGAAGATATCGGGCAGCCTCATCCGTGGGGAGGGGCGTTTCGTTCTCGGCAATGGATGGCGGTTGCAGGTCCGAAAGTGCTGCCTCACGCTTTTTGTGGGCCATTATTCCCGGCGCGGCGCTGATGAGCAGACGCGTGTATTCGTGCTCGGGATTGTTGAGGATTGAGGAGGCATGGCCGGATTCGATCACCTGCCCGGTCTTCATGACATAGACGCGGTCTGCAAAACTGCGCGCCACCGAAAGATCGTGCGTTATGAACAGATAGGCCAGTCCACGTTCCCGCTGGATCGAACCCAGCAACTCCAGGATGCGGGCCTGAACCGAGACGTCGAGTGCCGAAACGGCTTCATCAAGGACAAGAAGGCGTGGAGCGGTTATCAGGGCTCTCGCAATCGCGATACGCTGTCTTTGCCCACCGGATAGCTCGCCGGGACGACGGCTCAGGAAGGTATCCGGCAAACCCACGAGATCGAGCATGCGCCGCGCTTCCGCTCTCTGCTCGCTGCGTGTGCCGATACCATGGACAGAGAGGGGTTCACGCAGGATGGCCTCGACGTTAAAACGCAGGTCAAGCGACGAAAACGGATTCTGGTAAACCATCTGCGCTTCACGGCGATAGCGTTTGAGATCAGCCTTTCTCAGCGTTGGCACATCATATCCGTTGAACAGGATTGTGCCGGCCTCCGGATCGTTAAGCTTCAGTATGCTGCGGGCAAGAGTCGTCTTGCCAGAGCCGGATTCGCCGACCACGCAGACAGTCTCGCCAGGTAAGACATCCAAGTCCACGCCCTTGACGGCAGCAATCGAACGCCCATCGCGAGAGGAGAAGTTCTTGTGCAGGCCGCGTACCTGGAGAAGCGCGTTGTCAAGGCGCGGTAGCGGCGGTCGCTGTGTGGTGGAAGCGGCGTGATCGTTCAGGAATGGTGCGGCAGCGAGAAGTGCCTGAGTATAGTTATGGCGTGGATTGCCAAGAACACGCCCGACAGCGCCGTGCTCGACCACATGTCCGTCTTTCAGAACAACAATACGCTCGGCTCGATCCGCCGCGACGGCGAGATCGTGAGTGATGAAGAGCATCGATGTACCGGTGCGCGATACCAGGTCCGAGAGATGGTCGAGGACCTGCTTTTGAACCGACACATCGAGTGCACTGGTCGGCTCGTCGGCGAGCAGCAATTCCGGCTCGCCACTCAAGGCAGCTGCGATCGAAACCCGTTGGTTCATGCCACCCGACAACTGATGCGGGTAACGGCCATAAATCGTTTGAGGCTCGGGAAAACCAACATTCCGTAATTGATCCAGAACCAGGTTCCTGGCCTGCACCCGGCCAAGCTCAGGTCGGAAAAAGCGAAGTGCCTCCAGTAGTTGGTCCCCGACTGGCAGAAGTGGGTTGAGTGACCCGACGGGATCTTGTGAGACATAACCGATATGCCGTCCGCGCAGTTTCCGCCACTCTCTTGACGAGAGCGATCGCAGATCGATGTCGTTGAAACGAAGCGTGTCGGCATTCATATGGGCAGCGCTGGTCGAATGTAGCCCGATGATGCAGTTGATGAGTGTCGATTTTCCCGAACCGGATTCTCCGACAAGCGCCACGACTTCGCCCTTGGCCACGTCAAGTGAGACGTTGTTCAGCGTCGCATTGCTGTTCTTTCCATGTCCATACCAGAAGGAAAGTCGGTCGATTGTCAGAAGCGCGTTGCCATTAGCGGGACGTTCCGATTGGTCAATGTGAGGCGCCAAATTTGTTCTCCAGAAACCGTCCAAGGGAGTTCGCCGCGATTACGGTCAAAACGATGAAAAGACTTGGGAAGGCGATGAGCCACCAGGAAGCGCTGATGAACCTCCGCCCCTCTGACACCAGAAGTCCCCATTCGATCTCCGGCGGAGGTGCGCCGAAGCCGAGAAAACTGAGTGCCGAAACGGAAAGAACCGCTGCGCCGAACTCGATGGCGGATAGAGCAACGACCGGACCCCAGGAATGGGGAAGAACATGACGGATTGCAACGCTGACGGGCGAGGCTCCCAGAAGGTGCGCAGATTCGACGAATGGCAATTCTTTGACCCGGATCACTTCCGACCGCATGATACGAGCAAAACTTCCGACCGAGCCTAATCCAACGGCAATCGCGACCGGGACAAGTCCGAAGCCGAGCGCCGTGACGATGGCAAGGCTTAAGAGCAAATTGGGGATGGCAAGCAGGATATCGACGACACGCATGATCGCGGCGTCGATACGCGTCGGACTAAAGCCGGAGACAAGTCCGACCGTGCTACCGATCACGAGGCCGATTATAACAGCGATCAGCGTCGACATCAGTGAATTTTGCGTTCCGTAGATGACGCGCGCGAGTAGGTCACGCCCGAGATGATCGGTACCGAACAAGTGTTCGACCGATGGTGGTTTGAGCTTGGAGGCCACAGATACAGCCAGAGGGTCAAAGGAAGCGAAGCGGGCTGGAAAGGCGACCCATAGAGCAAGAATGGCAAGATAGATGAATGCAAATGCCACCGCCCAATGGCGCTTCAAAATTGAGCCAAGCGGCGAGTTGCGGGCCTTGGAGAGCGGTGCGTCGGATGCGATGTCTGTCATGACCTCACCCTTGGATCGAGTATCGGGTAAAGCAGATCAACAAGCAGGTTGATGATCACATAGACCAGGGCGGAAAAGACGATCAGTCCGCAAACGAGATTGATGTCCTTGTTGGTTACACCCATTTGCATCAGTCGACCGATACCCTGTCGAGAAAAGACTGTTTCGGTCACCACCGCGCTGGCGATCGTTCCGCCGATAATTAGACCGGCCATTGTGAAGGCAGGCAGGGCGGCCTGGCGCATGGCATGGCGCAGAATACGAAACTCCGAATACCCCCTCGCACGCAGGGTGCGGACGAATGGCTCGCCATAGGCGCGGCTCAGACTTTTAGCGAGAACCTGGCCGAGAATGCCTGCACCGGGTATGGCAAGTGTTATGGCG
Source organism: Agrobacterium sp. AGB01 (assembly GCF_014851585.1). Taxonomy (GTDB): domain Bacteria; phylum Pseudomonadota; class Alphaproteobacteria; order Rhizobiales; family Rhizobiaceae; genus Agrobacterium. The sequence goes on along the minus strand of NZ_JACVAB010000004.1, from coordinate 89,850 downwards.
GGAAGAACCATTGTCGACCATGTATTACTACCAGTTGCTGGCGCCCATCGAAGGGTGAAGGCAAAGATTTGCAACAACAACAGACCGACGACGAAGGTGGGTATCGCTACTAAGACGGCTGGGATCTTCGAAACGACGAAGCCCGTGCGTGGGAAGCCCGGCAGGTCTAGGGACATGACAGCAAACAACACACCGAACAGGATGGCTATGATAAGGCTGATTGCCGCGAGGCCAGCCGTCACGGGAGCTGCAGTAACGATGCTTTCGGTCACGGATTTGCCTGTGACTAGCGATTTGCCAAAATCAAGCTGCACGGCCCGCCACAATGCATCAAAGTATTGGATGAGGATCGGTCGATCAAATCCATACTGCGCGCGCAACTTCGCTAATTCCGCCGGATTGAGATGGGCGTCAGGGCCAAGCATGATCGACACCGGGTCGCCCGGCAGCCAATAGAGAATGGCAAAAGCCAGCGTAAAGCTTGCCCAGGCGACGAAAGCCGCCTGGATTAGTTTGCGAGTAAGTGCCCGCAATTTCCCACCAGCCTTCGTCACTTTGAATGAAGAGCCAACGTGTGCGTTTTTGGCGATGCTCATTGTTCCAGCCAGGCCGCTTCAAGACGAAGGCGCACGAGAACGTCTGGCAGCGCGCCATGCAGCTTGGCGTCACGTCCCAGAACTTGCGTCACTGGGTAAAGCGGTAGTGTATAGGCCTGCTCGACAATATGTTTCTGGATTTCTGCAATCTTGGCAAAGCGATCTTCGAGTTTGCTGAACGCGAGCTGCTCGATTAAGGCCTTTTTCAACCATTCGTCATCGCTATTGGGGACATTGCGCTGTTCAGGCCCGAAATAGGATCTGAGGACATCGGGATCCGCCTCGGTCGCATTGCCAAAGATTGCTTCGAATTTGTGCGGGTTCAGGATATTGTTGATGATATCACTGCCGTCCGGAATGGTTTCGAGTGCCAGATCAATGCCAATTTTTTTGGCTGCCTGCTGGATATATTCAGCCTGACCGCGATAGTTGCCGTAACCGCTCAAGGTGAGCCGCAATGGCTTGCCGTCCTTGGTGCGGATGCCCGCTGCATCACGGGTGGCCCAGCCCGCTTCGTCAAGGATCTTGTTGGAAAGCGCCGGATCGTAAGCGATGTCTTTACTCTGATCGATTGCGCCGGGGACAGTGCTTACAAGAACGCCGGTCGCCGGAATTGCCTTGGGGCTCTCCAGCGCAGCAATCATTTCCTGCCGGTCAATGAAATGCAGTAACGCCTGGCGAACCTTGATGTCACTGAGAATTGGTGTTTTGACGTTGAACTGGACACCGAACGGTGTTCCCGGATTGCGGCCTGCTTGCAGGACAAATCCGGATGCTTCGAGCGAGGACTGGTCGGCCACGTTAACGTTAGTCACGAGCTGTACTTCGCCTGATTGCAGGAGGCCGGTTCGAACATTGTCTTCCGGTGCGATGATAAATTCGATTTTTTTGAGATAGGGCTTGCCTTGGTTCGTGGAGCTGGCCGACGGCCACACATAGTCCTCGCGGCGTTCAAGCGTAGCACCCTCGAGCTGGGAATATTTTACCAGATTGAAAGGGCCGGCGCTAACCAGATTTCCAGCGCACCGTTCCTCAGCCGATCTGGCAAGTGTTGCATCGGAGTATAGAGCAAGCCAGGCCGATGAGGCGGCAGTCAGGAAATGACCGGCGGGATGCGAGAATTTGATCTTGATCGTGTGGTCGTCGACAATGTCGCTGCCAGCATAATAGGAAAGATAGTTGTACGGCCTGTTCGCCTTAGGGCCAATTTTGTTGCGGATATTTTCCAGATTGGCCTGAACTGATTTCGCATCCAGTTTCTGCCCGTCGGCATATGTGATGTCTTTGCGGAGGTGGTAGGTATACTCGGTCGCGTCTCCGTTGATTTCCCACCGTTCCGCAGCCCAAGGCTTTACGTCTCCGGTAATCGGATCTTGATCGGTCAAAGAAATAGCAAAATTGCGGGCAATGTTGAGTGGAGTGAAGTTGGTGATCTGGATAGGATCGACGCAAACCGGAGCTTCGTGAACCGCGACCTTCAGCGTCCCACCCGATACGGGTTTGGCCTCATCGCCCGAGGCGTGAGCGAGGGCTGCCGGTAACAAGGCCAGAAGGCCACCAACAAAAGATATCGAAGTGCTTGCTTTCATAATCGTTCCCATATCCATCCAGTTGCGTTCGGTGCTCCAAGAACGGTGAGGTCTCGCTCAAGCCGATTGATGAAAGCCAATATATTCTATATAATATATAGAATTTCATCAGGTGCAGATTTGCGAAGATTGGGACGGGTGGAGAAAAAATATCTAAACCGCGATGGATATAGCGACCAAGCGTTTTGCGAACAAAACGTTTCTGGGAGAGGGACCGTCGGGATTTCAAACGCAAGAATAGACGTTGCTTGTCGAAATGACGAACCGCTGCTTATTGACTACACATCAACAGAACATCTCACATAAGCGAACGAAGAACGATGTTCTCGAGGGGAGCCGAGCTTTGGGAACACAAACGAACATTTACCTCAGCCTAAATACCCCCCGCTGCCAACACTCTAAGTTTAGAAGAGTGAGGTAAGATCGCGCCGTCCGTCCACAATACGAATGATTTCGACTGCGTGGACAGGATCGCTCTCGGTGTCCGGTATCGTCTCATACAGGATCACGTAGGGCGCCTCGATCAGCATTCGAGCGGTTCGGAATATTTCCGGATGACGCGCACCTAGCCGCGGGTTTTGAATGAGCAACTCAGCCTTGCGCCGAAAATTTGTGAAGTATCGCTCAGCGCTCTGCGGATGGTCTCTGGCCAGAGCAATGTAGATACTTTTGACATCAGCGCGTGCTTTAGGTGTCCAGAGGAGCTTAACGGGCATGAGGTGCGGAGGATGCCATTTCCTGACGTGCTTCATTCAACGCTGTGTCAAAATCCACTTCGACAGCAGGGCCGCTTGCTTTGCCTTCTTCCCACATTGCACGCAGCTTTGCGATATCGCCACGCTTCTGCATCCATTTGGCCGACCAGTCTCGCATGGCTTCACGAACAACTTCACTACCGCTGGCATAAGCCCCGCTGCTTACGGCATCACGCAATAACTCAGCATGCTGTGTTGTCATTGAAACGCTGACTTTTTCAACATTCGGCATAGACTGACCTCCAATAGGAAATGGTAGTAATTTTTACCACCAAATCAATCGCGCGGCAATATTTCGATTTGCACTCTTGGATCGGAGTTCCAACCCAAAACTGTGACGATTGCACACCACGGATATTTCATGATCTTTAACATGAGTATGTTGCACATGTTTTGTGGGGAAGCTATGTAGGCCGCAATTGGTGGCAGTTTGCGCGGCAGCCTTGTCGCGGCCATGTCCAAACCTGTGTCCGAAAAGGTGATCATTCGTGGACTGGGACGTGCAAGGATTGTTCAGACGGCACGCGGGGGAGATAAGCCACTCTCTGCGCCGTCGAGGTTTGTCTGAGGACACAGCCGCTGATTTGACGCAGGATACGTTTGTCCGCCTTATCACCGTGAAGTCTGTGCCGCAGGCAAACAATCCCCGTGCCTACCTGTTCCAGATCGCACGCAACCTACTTTTCGACCATTTTCGCCGGGAAAGATCGTCTCCGATACATCCTGCGCCGGAAGAGATCATTTTGTCGGTGATGGACCCGTCGCCCTCCGCCGAAACGATTGTATATGACAAACAACGTTTGGAAATTTCGGAAAGAGCGTTGTCTGAATTACCAGAGCGAACGCGCCTGGCGTTTGAACTGCACCGAGTTGAGGGGCTCACTATCGCAGAGACGGGTGAACGTATAGGCCTGTCTACAACCCAGACCTGGACGCTCGTCCGCGATGCATATCGGCACGTCCGTGAACGGCTACAGGGCATTTAGGCTGATTTTAAAGGCGAAAATTTACGCTGGCTGTTCGTTTACATCTATACAGCGGACTATGCGACAAACTGAAAGAACGCGACGGTGACAGAGCAGCAGGATCAGGATCAGCTTTTCGATGAGGCCGTCGATCTCATCATTCGCCTACAAAACAATCCCGACAATCCTGTCGCGCTGGACGGTGCTCAAAAATGGTGTCTGCGTAGCCCGTATCACGCGGCCGCTTGGGCGGAAGCGGCCGAAATCTACGGCATGACCGGACAAATATTGAACGGAAGACAGACGGCAAAACAATCGAGCCACGCCGTTTCTCGCCGTACATTGCTTTTGGGTGGGCTGATCGGCGCTGGCATATTGGGTGGATACGTTGCACCAAGGGTAATGGGCGCCAAGCCTGATTATAAGACCACCACGGCTGAGGTGCGTCACTTAACGCTTGCGGACAACAGTACCGTAACGCTTGGACCCAACAGCGGCATCACGGTTGAAATGACTGACCAAGTGAGGCGTATTGGCCTTCTGGATGGCATGGCATTTTTTGATGTAACGCATGATCCGGCAAGGCCATTCGAGGTTAAGTCCGGTGACACATATACCAAGGTTCTGGGAACCTCATTCGACGTCAGTCTGGTGGACGATCTTACGGCAGTATCTGTCGTTCATGGGCGCGTGGCGGTCCATGATAACGCATTGCCAGGTCGCGAACTCCAGATTACCGATGGAGAATGGATCAAAATTGCCACTGGAAAGACAACATATTCGCGGGGGCAGCGCAATCCGGATCAGATGGCGGCCTGGAGACAGGGTTTGATCGTTGCAGAAGACGAACCCCTGTCGGACGTCGTGGCCCGCGTTTCCCGATGGCACCGTGGTCGCGTCGTTCTTGCTTCTCCCTCGCTATCACGCCAGCGGATCAGTGGCGTTTTTGATCTGTCAAATCCTTTGCTGGCGCTTGAAGCGATCGTCCATCCCTATGGCGGTAAAGTCCGCGAAATCTCCCCTTATCTGGTGGCGATTTATACCTTCTAAGAAAAATCAACAAAATAACCGAAAAAATCCGAACCACTTTCGTTTTCAACAATAGGACGCGGCACGCTTCGAAGTGCCGAGACAAAATTGATTACGGAGTGGGTATGTAATGGGACAGGGTATTTGGAAATCTGCAAGCGGGCGGATGGGTCGCGTAATATTGACGGCAACGCTTCTGCTGTCGTCGTCGACAGCAGGCGTAATTGTTTTTTCCGTGGGCTCAGCACAGGCGCAGTCGACGCAGACTTTTTCCATTCCAGCGGGCTCGCTCAATCAAGCTCTCGCCCTGTTCGGCAGACAGGCACGTCTCCAAATCACCTATAATCCCTCCGTTGTAGCTGGCAAACAGACCGCAGGTCTAAATGGCCAAATGAGTGCAGAGCAGGCTATCGCGCGGCTTCTCTCGAACTCTGATCTTAGTTTTTCTTTCCCAAATGCGACCACGGTTGCGATTGCGAGCCGAGTATCCCAAAGTAGTAATGTTGCCGTAGGCGGCTCCACTGTTTTGGACACAATCAGCGTTCAGGGACAAAGTGGAACGACAGAGGGGTCTGGTTCATACACCACAACTCAGATGAGCACGGCCACTGGCCTGCCACTTTCCATCAAGGAAACTCCACAATCAGTTAGCGTGGTTACTCGCCAGAGGTTGAACGATCAGGTACTCAACACGACTGCAGATGTTTTGAGAACTGCCCCCGGTATTCAGGTGCAGGAATGGGATGGCCAGCGAAGTGAACCGTTCTCGCGTGGCTTCTATCTCAATAGCTTCCAATATGACGGCGTTGCTCTCAACAACCTTATCGCAATGTATGGTGAGCACCGTTCTGACACACTCCAGTACGATCGGGTAGAAGTTCTCCGTGGTGCTAATGGCCTGCTAACAGGGGCTGGCAATCCCTCAGGAGCAGTGAATTTCGTACGCAAGCATGCTGACAGTAAGGAACTGACTGGAGAAGTCAGTGCGTCTATTGGTTCCTGGAACAATTTCAGGGAAACTCTTGATATTACTACCCCCCTGAATTCCGAAGGATCGGTTAGAGGGCGTGTCATCGTTTCACGAAATGATGCAGACTCGCATCTCGATCGCCAAGCGACAAACAGTGGTCTCTTTTACGGTATCATAGACGCCGATCTCGGCCCGGACACCAAGTTTTCAATTGGAGCCGACCACCAACATCGCGATATTGACAACGCGATTTGGGGTGGGGTGCCGATTTTCTTCAGCGACGGAACCCGCACGAATTTTCGCAGGGGTCTGAACACCGCTCCTGATTGGGCCTATTGGGATACAGAAAATACGAATGTTTTCTCGAGCTTTGAACACCGCTTTGAAAACGACTGGACGCTGAAGCTTGATGCTATCCACGTTAACAAGAAGGGTGACGCCAAGCTTTTATATTTATGGGGACAGCCAGATCCTGTGACAGGTTTGGGGCTCGATCCATCGGCCGCCAAATTTGACCACGATGCAACCCAGACCGTAGTGAGTGCAAAACTTAACGGGTCTTATGAGTTGTTTGGCCGAGATCACGAGTTTTTTTCAGGCGTGACTGCTGATTGGATGGACGAAGATTACATCTATCAGGGTGGTCTAAATCCTGCTGTGTTCGGAAACATCTTTGATTTTACGGGTGACTATCCGGAGCCAGGGTGGGCTACAGGCCGGCTGCGCGTCTCACATATTGATCAAATGGGTGCATACGCCGCTACGCGTCTCAACATAACGGATGAGTTGAAGATTATCGGTGGTGCACGTTTCTCACATATTAAAACCGAAACGGTGCGCACGTGGACAGGTGCCAGAACGGCACAGATTGAAAACGCCGTTACGCCCTACGTTGGCATTACATACGATCTGAACTCCAATTTGACGGCTTATGCCAGTTACGCTGATGTATTTCGTGCTCAGACTGAAAGAGACATCAACGACCAATATCTCGATCCTGTGACCGGTAGCAACATAGAGGCGGGTATCAAGGGCAGCTGGTTTGCCGACCGTCTAAACGGCTCGCTGGCAGTATTTAGATCAATGGAAGACAATGTAGGTGTTGCTACCAGCCAGTATATTCCTGGAACGACCACGCTCGCTTACACAACAGCCCAAGGCGTCAAAACGACAGGCATAGAGGCAGAGATTTCGGGGGAGTTGATGCCCGGCTGGAATCTATCGCTCGGTGCTACGTTACTGGAAAGCCAAGATGCAGACGGGAACGATGTGAACACCCAGTTGCCTCGCGAAATCGTAAGACTGTTTACGAGCTATACTCTTCCAGGAGCGTGGGACAAACTTACGATCGGGGGCGGTCTGAATTGGCAGGGAACAACATTTCTGCCAATCGACACAGTCGATGGGACGGTTCGCTATTCACAGTCTCCGTATACCACAGTCAGCCTGATGGCGCGTTACAAGTTCAACGAGACTTTCTCTGCTCAGTTGAATGTCGAAAATGTCTTCGACAAGCGCTACGCACACATGATGGAAGGTGACGAGCAAATCACGTTCGGTGCCCCACGAAGTGCATTTCTTCGCCTCTCCGCAAAATTCTAGGCTTCTGAACATGGGGTATCGCCGTTTCAATCAAGCACAGTCGGGATCATTGGCCCGACTGTCGCGTCGGCAACTGATGTTTGCTGGCGCTTCGGCGATCCCCGCACTCATGATTTCAAGGGAGGCCGTCGGACACGATAGCTTTCCCGTCACGATTGAGCATGCGTTCGGGTCGACCACAATCGCGCATGAGCCGCAACGGATTGTTACATTGGGCTGGAGCGGCGAGGACGCGGTTATTGCCTTGGGGAAAGTCCCTATTGCAATGACTGGCTATCCTTATTGGCCTGATGGTATTGCGGATTGGAACAAGAACCGGATGGGTTCTGAAAACCCCGTATTGTTGCGTCACGCGATCGACTATGAGCAGATTGCATTGCTCAGGCCAGATTTGATCCTGGCGGTTTTCTCCGGTCTCGATGCCATAGCCTATAAGCGGCTCTCACGTATTGCGCCGGTGGTGAGTTGGATGAAAGGCCCCTGGTCGAGTAACTGGCAAGAGCAAACCCAAGTGACGGGACGCGCACTAGGACGCACAACCGAGTCATCCAAAGTCATTAGGTCCGTTGAAAATCTAGTCGGGGATTTCAAGAACACTTTCCCCGAAATCCGAGGCAAAACCTTCGCACTTATATCGCATTTCCCGCAGCAAAATGGCTGTGATGTTTATCTTCCCGGCGATACTCGCTTTGAGATGTTCAGGGCCCTTGGATTGAGGCCGTCTCCAGGCATTGCCCGCATTGGAAATGCGAAAGGTGGCTTTTATTCGCAGTCTATCAGTCTTGAACAACTCGATATACTGGACTGCGACATACTCATCGCATGGTTTGCCGAAGGGATAGAAGCGGCTTGTAAATCGCAGCCGATATTAAACACCATACTTTCAATTCAGCGAGGCACATGCGTTTCCCTGGAAAAACCAGAAACGATTTGGGCAGTCCTTACTCCAACTGTGCTCTCAATACCTTTCGGCTATCCAGAAATAGTACGCGACATATCGCGTGCCGCAACGCGGTTGGCCGCACTCACAGAAGGGCGTTGAAATGAATGCAAACGCACACTCTCTTTCGGGTTCTGCCGACCACGATCATGACCATGATCCCTATGTGGAGGATTATTTCCTCGGCGAGACCATTTCCGTTGTTCGCCTGACACCGGCGATGGTCCGGGTTGTTCTGAAGTTGGACGGTGGTGAACGCCTTCTGCCAAGCGGTCATCCCGATGAATGGGTGCGGCTTGCGTTGCGGCCCGATCCGGACACACCGGTGACACTTCCTGTTTTGATGGAGAATGGCAAATGGGGCAGGCCGGACGGATCGAAGCATTGCCCCAACCGGCCCTATACGATCCGGCGCTGGGATGCTTCCAGCCGGGAGATGACCATTGATATCGTGGTGCATGAAGGCGGTGTTGCCGCATCCTGGGCAATCAATGCCAAGGTCGGCGATATCGTCGGGATCTGCAATCCCGAGGGTCGCTTCTGGATGCCTAAGGGCAGTGAATGGCTGCTGATGCTGACGGATATTACCGGACTTCCTGCTGTCGGGCGTGTGCTTGAGGAACTGCCCGCAGGCTTCAAGACGATCATCCATGTCGAAGTGCCCTCGGACGCTGATCGTCAGCAGATCAAGACGGCGGCAGATGTATCCATTCAGTGGCACAGCTGCCATGGACCAAGAGAAGACCGGCCGGGTTATACCGAACTGCCACGTATTGCCGGAGAGATCACAAAACTACCCGATGGTCCGGGCTACATCTACATCGCCGGTGAGGCCAAGGCTGTTTCCGCCTGCCGTGCGCATTTCCGGGATGTCCTGGGTTTTGACAAATCGCGGATCGATGCGATTGGCTATTGGATTGAAGGGCAGGCGCGGGTGTGAGAACAACACCTTTGGAGCTACACTCGGGTAGCACATCCGACACGAGAATGCTGCGTTGGTGCGCGCTATTTATCGGCTTTGCGCTGCTGTGGGCAATATCGCTTGCGAGTATACTCAGTGGCACTCGTCCTGTCGCACTTTGGACTGCGGTCGATGCCTTGCTGTCTTACGATGCGAGTTTGGCAGAGCATATCATCATCCACGACTACCGACTTCCGCGAACATTGCTGGGTCTGCTGTGTGGTGCGGCGTTTGGGGTGTCTGGGGCACTGACCCAGGCTGCAACCCGCAATCCGCTGGCTGATCCCGGTATTCTTGGCGTCAATGCCGGTGCGGCGTTCTTTGTGACCATTGCAGTCGGTGTACTCGGTTGGCAGTCGATCGATGCCTATATCTGGGCAGCCTTTGCCGGTGCCGTTGTCGTGGCACTGGTGGTCTATGCCATCGGTGCGACAGGACGGGATGGCGCAACACCGGTGCGACTGGTTCTGTCAGGTGTGGCCATTGCTGCGGTGCTGGGCGGTATCGCCTCATCGATTACTTTGCTCAATCCATCAGCCTTTGATGCCATGCGCCTGTGGTCCATCGGTTCGGTGGCCGGTCGTGACATGGCGGTGGTCAAGGCTGTGGCACCGTTTATCCTGATTGGGCTTATCATTGCTCTTATGGCTGCCAGACCGCTCAATGCTGTGGGGCTGGGTGATGATCTCGCCAGAACCCTTGGTGCCAATATCCTGCGAGCACGGATACTGGTGATCATTGCCGTGACCCTGCTGGCCGGCGCTGCAACGGCAGCAGCCGGACCAATTGCCTTTGTTGGTTTGATGGTGCCGCATGTGGTGCGCTGGCTGACCGGACCGGACCAGCGCTGGATCATCGGGCTGACGATGCTCTATGGCCCCGTGCTGTTGCTGGCCGCCGACATCGTCGGTCGGTTCGTGCTTTATCCCGGTGAACTGGAAGCAGGCATTGTCACAGCCTTTATCGGAGCACCCGTGCTGATCCTGCTTGCGCAGAGGAAGAAGGCGAGCGGGCTATGACACTGCGATCTTCTTCCTCTATCGACTTCGGCCGCAGAACTATTCCGGTTCGCGTTCTAAGCGGCCGTGTGTCGTTCCGGCTCGATGGCCGTGCTCTGATCATAGCGGTGCTGCTGCTTGCAATCGCTTCGTTCATAACAGTCGCATCGTTGCTAAGCGGCAAATATCCGATCACCTTGCCTGACACGCTTCATGCACTGGCGGGGCAGGGCGACGACATGGTGCGGATGATCGTTGTGGAATGGCGCCTGCCGCGCGTGGCGCTCGCCTTGCTGCTCGGTTGTGCGCTCGGCATGAGCGGTACGATCTTCCAGTCATTGACCCGCAATCCGCTTGGCTCGCCTGATATCATCGGGTTCTCTGCAGGTTCCTATACCGGGGCACTAATAGTCATCCTGATCTATTCCGGTGGTTATTATGCCACGGCAGCCGGTGGCTTGATCGGTGGCATCATCACCGCATCAACCGTCTATCTGCTGGCCTATCGTCGTGGGGTACAGGGTTTTCGTCTGATCATTGTCGGTATTGGGGTGGCCGCCATGCTGTCGGCCTTTAATGCCTGGATGATCCGTGAGGCCGATCTGCAGGTGGCAATGTCGGCCGCTGTCTGGGGAGCAGGGTCTCTCAACGGTCTCGGCATGGAGCAATTATTGCCCGCCGCGATCATTCTGGCTTTCATCATGCCAATGGTCTCTGTTCTGTCACGGCCATTGCGGCAGATGGAGATGGGCGATGATGTGGCACGGGCATCCGGTATCAATGTCGACAGGACACGGCTCTTGCTGATGGTGCTGGGTGTGGCACTGACGGCAACGGTTACCGCTGCGGCTGGACCGATCTCTTTCATCGCACTGGCTGCACCACAGATCGCCCGCCGTCTGACCCGGTCTGCCGGTGTGACACTGCTTCCATCCGCCCTGACTGGAGCATTGTTGCTGCTGTCAGCCGACTGGGCTGCCCAGCATGCCTTCGGTGTTCAGCTTCCTGTCGGCGTGATGACGGTCAGTATCGGCGGTTTCTACTTCCTCTGGTTACTCATTCGCGAGGGTCGCAAATGACCAATCCCAACAGCAATACAAATTCCAGGCTCAACACAGACACAAACACAGGCACAAACGCAAATCCGGCTCACCCTGCAGACCGGCTGCAGGCCGATGCCATGACGCTGCGCTACGACGAGCGCATCATCTCGCAAAACCTGTCGATCACCATTCCCGATGGGTCCTTTACGGTGATTGTCGGACCGAATGCCTGTGGCAAGTCAACATTGCTGCGGGCTCTATCGCGCTTGATCCTGCCATCACAGGGGCAGGTGGTTCTGGATGGCAAAAACATCCATGCATCTTCCGCCAAGCATGTTGCCCGCCGTCTGGGGCTGTTGCCACAAAGTGCTGTCGCACCGGAGGGTATAACAGTCGCGGATCTGGTGGCCCGTGGCCGGTATCCACATCAGTCCTTCCTCAGCCAGTGGTCAAAGGCCGACGAGGAAGCCGTCATCGCTGCGATGCAGGCAACCCATGTCACGGACCTCTCGCATCGTATGGTCGATGAACTCTCCGGTGGTCAACGTCAGCGGGTCTGGGTGGCGATGGTGTTGGCGCAGGAAACACCTATTCTCTTGCTTGATGAACCGACCACTTTTCTCGACATAGCCCACCAGATTGAACTGATGGATCTGCTGGCCGATCTCAACGCCCAAGGTCGCACCGTCGTTGCCGTGCTGCATGATCTCAATCAGGCCTGCCGCTACGCATCACACCTCGTTGCAATGAAGAACGGGAGCATCATCGCCAGTGGTCACCCGCAGGACATAATCAACGCCCAGCTGATCGAAACCGTCTTCGACATGCCATCGATGATCATCCCAGATCCGATCACCAACACACCCATGGTCGTGCCGAAAAGCCGGAGAAAACTTCGGTCCGAAACGATGCCGGTTCTTTAATCGACAAAAAATTGAGATTGGCAGTCATATTTTTTACCGGAACAGGCCATCTCAATCGTCTTAGTATATGAGAGATCTCTGTAGGAGGGTTCCTGTGAAAGACCTGTTGAAACGCTTTGCTGGCTATTACAGCCCGCATCGCCGCCTGTTTGCGCTGGATTTTTCCAGCGCAGTTGCCGCAGGTCTGCTGGAATTGGCTTTCCCGATCGCGGTAACGTTGTTTATCGACCGCCTTTTGCCAACCAACCAGTTTGGCATGATCGCGCTTGCCGCACTTGGCCTGCTTGTTATCTATCTCGTGAATGCCGGTCTCAAGGTCATCGTGACCTATTGGGGCCACATGCTTGGGCTCAGGATCGAGACCGAGATGCGGCGCAAAGCCTTCGATCATCTGCAAAAACTGTCCTTCGGTTTCTTCGACAACCAAAAGACCGGACATCTGGTCGCAAGGCTCACCAAAGACCTCGAAGAGATTGGCGAGGTCGCCCATCACGGCCCGGAAGATCTATTCATTGCGATCATGACGCTCATCGGCGCCTTTCTGCTGATGATGTGGGTGCATGTGCCGCTGGCGCTGATCACGGCGGTCATCGTTCCGATCACGGCTGTCGTGACGACGCTGTATGGCAAGCGGATGATGGCCAACTCGCACGCGCTTTTTGGCAGGATTGGCGAGTTTAATGCACGCATCGAGGAAAATGTCGGTGGTATCCGTGTGGTGCAGGCCTTTACCAACGAGGATCATGAACGGGCGCTGTTTGCGGAAAACAACCGCAACTACCTGACCACAAAGCTGGAATTCTACAGGACGATGGCGGCTTCCATGTCGCTGTCCTACCTCTCCATGCGTTTCGTGCAGGTCATCGTCATGGTGGCCGGTGCATGGTTTGTGGTGCATGGCGAGTTGAGCGCCGGTGGCTTCGTCGGATTCCTTCTGCTGGTTGGCATATTCTTTCGTCCAATCGATCAGATCAATTCGATCATCGAGACCTATCCGCGTGGTATCGCCGGCTTCCAGCGTTATGTGACGTTTCTCGATACACGGGCCGACATTGCCGACCGGGCCGGCGCTGTTGAGATCGCTCTGCTGAGTGGTAACATCGACTATCTCGACGTCTGCTTTGGCTACACCTCAGCTAACACTGTGCTGAAAGGGCTGAACCTTTCCATAAAGACAGGAGAAACCATCGCCTTTGTCGGCCCATCCGGGGCTGGCAAAACGACGATCTGCTCGCTGTTGCCGCGTTTTTACGAGGTGACGGGCGGTGCGATAAAGGTGGATGGCATCGATATCCGCGACGTGACGATCAGATCGTTGCGGTCCAATATTGGCATCGTGCAACAGGATGTCTTTCTGTTTGCTGGCACCATTCGGGAGAACATTGCCTATGGTCGACTTGATGCAACCGAGCAGGAGATTGTCGATGCGGCCAGCCGTGCACGTTTGGATGACGTGATTGCAGCGCTTCCCGCCGGTCTCGACACCATCATCGGCGAGCGCGGCGTCAAACTGTCTGGCGGACAAAAACAACGACTGGCCATCGCCCGGATTTTCCTGAAAAACCCGCCGATCCTGATCCTTGATGAAGCGACCTCGGCGCTCGACACGGAAACCGAACGCGCCATTCAGCAATCCCTGACTGAACTTTCAAAGGGCAGGACCACCCTGGTGATTGCCCATCGCTTGGCGACGATTGCAAATGCCGATCGTATCGTGGTGATCGAAGGTGGAGATGTGATTGAGCAGGGCAATCATGCCGATCTTCTGACCCGCGATCACGGCCGGTACCGCGCTCTGCAGCGCGCGCAAGATACCAGTGATCAAGCCATCAGCGATCAGACCACCGATCAAACGATCGTAGCCACTTCGAGCGGCGCGAGCGGGCAATAACACAAGGAGGAACAGCCATGCGCCTGACCCGTCGATCCGAAGTTGCGATTGGTATTCTCACCGCTTGCGCGCGGTCGCCGATGCATAGAATTCGCACGTTGCAGGCGGCAAAGGCCGCCGGCACCACGAAACTTCACGCGGCCCAGGTAGTCAATCTGCTGGTTCATGAGGGATTTCTCCTCACCGGGCGCGGCCGTAGCAGTGGTATCGAATTGGCCGTTCCGCCACAGGAAATTCTGCTCGGCGACGTGTTGCGGCGCGTGCAACCCGACGTCGCCAAATATTCCGAAATCGACATCGCAGATCAGCAGGACGCGCAGCGCACGTCGTTCAGCACCATCATGGAAGAAGCGGAAGCCAATTTCCTTGAATTCATGGATCGCTTTTCAATTCTGGACCTTGTCAGCGATCAGACAGCAACACAGATCAACCTCGTTGGCGTCACCTCGTTCGATCATGCTGTTCCCACACGAGGTGCCGACAACTGTCCTGCTGTGTCACGTCAATAGGTGGCAGGTTTTACCCGTGTCGCTTGGATAGCTTCTGCGTCCCACTCCTAGGGGAGTGGGACCTGCGCGCGGTTGGCACGCATCGAGTGCCTTTGGCTTTCCCCAAAACCACTCGGTGTCGTTCGCCCTGATTGTTGACGTAGCAAACTTCGATCAAGCAGCCAGGGTGATTGAGGAGCGGATAGTCGGAGGTGTTGCGCTATCAAAGTTCAGGCGTTCTTGGGCTCTGCCTCCGATGTTTTCAGATGAGGCACTGACAGACATGCAGGTACGATCAGGACCGCAATAAGCATCATTACGATGAAGGTGGCGTGAAGGGCATGCTGCAGCGCCAGGCGGATTTCCTCACCGCTGCCAAGAGCCATACCCGTACCGTTCAGCAAGGCCCGCAATTGTTCAGGCGTGATCGCCTGCCCGTTGTTGGCATGCGACAGACCGTAGGTCAGAACCGCGCCCAGCACTGCAGCGCCGAGCGTGCTGCCGAGATTGCGCGAAAATACGTTCGAGGCTGTCGCGCTGCCTCGGTCGGATGCACTCACGCTTTCCTGGGTCAGGATGAGAGCACTAATGTTCAGCAAACCCATGCCGAAGCCCATAATGAGCGATCCAGTCGCCGCAAGCACGGGAGAACTGGAAGGTGTCAGCAGCACGAGCAGGCAGGTGCCAACCGGGATGAACAGGCTGCCCACGATCATGATCGGGCGCAGTCCGAAGCGGGTAAACTGGCGCGACGCGATTGTCGCACCGCAAGGCCAGCCGAACAAAAGCATGGTCAATGCGAAGCCAGCGACGAGCGGCGATTGGTTAAGCACGGTCTGTACGTACATCGGCAGGAAGGTAGTCAGGCCCATGATCGCCATGCTGGCGAAAAAGACCGCAAGATTTGCGAAGGCGATCGGTCGTCTAAGCCATAGGTCGGGAGCCACCATAGGCGCGTCAACCCGACGTTCCTGCCAGATGAACGCAACCAGAGAAAACAGGAAAATGACGAAGGCCGCAACGGTGCTGTTGGAGAAGCCGGCTTCCACCTCGGTGAGCGCGATCATCAGCGCAGAAATTGAGACGGCAAAAAAAGCTGCACCAAGGACATCTATGGAGACGACGCGCGGCCGCTTTTCCTCATGCAGGAACAAAATGAAGCATAGCGCCGCCAGTAGACCCACAGGTACGTTGATCCAGAAAATCCAGGCCCATGGCAGATTATGAATGATGATACTGCCAAGAAGCGGTCCGACGACGGCGGACAGCGCCCACACACTTGCAAGATATCCCTGCACCTTGCCACGCTGGCTGCCTGGGAAAAGATCTGCAACCACGGTCATCGCGACAGGCTGGAGAGCGCCGGCGCCAATCCCTTGCAGCAAGCGAAACGCAATCATCGAAGGCATGGACCATGCAAAGCCGGCGAGAATGGAGGCCAGTAGAAACAGTGCGATGCCAAGCAGCAGTACTGGTTTACGGCCGTAAATATCCGCCAGCTTACCGAAAATCACAGTGGTAGCGGTCTGGGTCAACAGAAAGGACGAGAAGACCCAGGAATAGAGATTGATCTGGCCGAGCTGGGCGGCGATCTGTGGCATTGCCGTGGAGACGATCGTCGCTTCGATGGCGATCATTGCCATCGTTGCCATGATCGCGACAACGACGAGCCCGCGATGCGAAGTTTTATGTGTCATAGGAAGCTTTCGAGACCTCATCGGCGTAGACGATGTCGTATGCGGCGTCGGCGGATATTGACTAGGGCATTTACGTGTCCTCGTAGCTGCCGCGTCGAGGAAATTTAGCGCTGAACCTTTCCAGAGTGCGAGCCGATTGGGACTCAGTTGATCGCAAGTTAGGCATGGACCGTCCATTTGAAAGGGATAAATCTAGCATGAATCCGATAATCTGTTCGACTTTTACAGGATAGTCAGCCTTCATATCACGATTAATGGACGAGGTTATCGACGCAGTTTTATTTGATGATGACGCGACAGCCTCATGGGCACGAGATCCATGTAATCCTTTCTGGCGACTATACAACTGATGAAAATAGAACGTGTCAGTGGTCGTTCTGCCTAAGGCTGATCGTACGTTTGCGAATTTCAGTTGTGCAGCACGAGTGATGGCGAAGGCAATACCGGAAATGTGACGCAGCGTCGGACGTTCCTAGTTGTATATATGCAAGAAGCGCAATCTAGGAATTCTTTGACCCGTAAAATCATCGTTCCGGTGAACGAATTCAAAGATATATTGACTACTCATCAATTGGCGTTCGAGTGGGCTTGAATCCGCGCCAAAGCAGGCGACTTATATATGATTTAGCCTCACGTTCTCTACCCATTTAGAGCAAAATGGGCGTCGGATCTTGGCTTTGACGTCCAGACAACGCTGTGGTCGCTCGCCCCGGTTTGAGTATTAGATGTCACCCAGGTACGAGACGTCTCATCATTCGCCGAACAGGATGGCGCCATAGTCGGTTGCACCATGCAGAATATGAATGATGACCACTTTTGCATCGTCAACGCGGTAGAAGATCAGATAGTCGCCGTGGACGCGTCTACGAATACCATAATGTTCATAGCGCGGGACTAGGGCGAAGCCATTGGGGTTATCGAGGAGATCTTCACATTTGCCGCGCAGTTCCCGGATGAATGAGAGGGCGCGCCAAGGATTGCGCTCCGCAATATAATCAACGATCTGCTCCAGATCGTTCTCGGCCTCGCCGGAAATTTCGAGGATCATACCGATTTTTCGGCCTTGTCAGCAATTCCGCTGTATTTCGTTTCGAGGCGGTCGAAGACGTTGCTTGCCGGCTTTGTCCGGCCAGCGTCCGCATCGGCGATTCCGCGCATTACAGAAGCATCCAGCGCAGCTAGCCGGGTCTCTCGGTCTTGAACTAGTCGAACTCCTTCACGCAGGACTTCGCTTTTCGAACCGTAGCGACCTGTATCAACAAGTTGCTGAATGTAGCTTTCCAACTGCTTCCCTAGTTCGGCGCTAATCATGCGGTCCTCCATAATGTCGTGGCTACCGCAATATACGAGTTTATCAACTATTATCAAGAGAGCCAGAGTTTGCACTCGTTGTTCGGCTCGATTGTGAACAGTAGCCCTTTCATGATTTGAGAAAGGCACTTTCAGCAGTTGGCATAGCCTCCTCGCGCTAAGACGGAGAGTCACAACTAATTTGTCAGCGGTTCGAATCCCGTCAAGAGCATATAACTCGCGAAGTCCGCTTTCGGCCCGAAGCGGTCGTCGGATGAAAGCATTCCAGCCCAAACGCCCGTCACGCAGCTCCGCCCCGAAGACGCACGACATCCTTCGAGGGTGGCAGCCCGAACTGCCTGGCGTATTCCCTGCTGAACTGGTTCGGACTCTCGTAGCCGACACCAAACGCAACTGAAGTCGCAGTTCCTTCCCCCGCCATCAGAAGTGTTCGCGCATGCAGCAACCGGACCTGCTTCTGATATTGGATCGGGCTCAGTGCCGTGACCGCCTTGAAGTGACGATGGAAGGCCGAGACGCTGAGGGCCGCCATTTCGGCGAGAGTTTCGACACGGAGTGGCTTGGCGAAGTTTTCCCGGATCCATTGGATTGCACCTCCGATCCTTGAGAGGGCCGCATCGGGCGCGGCGATATCGCGCAGCATCCAGCCCAGCGGGCCCTGCAGTACCCTGAACAGTATCTCCCGCTCGTAGGCAGGTGCCAACACGGCGATCTCGTCCGGACGATCCATCAACCGGAGCATCCGCACCCAGGCGTCGAGGAACTCGTCGTTGACCGGCGCGACGGAGAAGCCGGAGCCGAACAGCTTGCTGCAGACCTGCACCGGGAGGTCGCTGATGAGAGCGGCGACCGTCGGCGGATGAAGCGTCAGGCTGACCGCAAGATATGGTTCTCCTGCCACCGAAGGATGCACCGACCCCACTGCTGGAAGGTCGACCGACATGACGAAATACGTCGCAGGGTCGTAGGAAAAAGTCCGCTCGCCGACCGTCATCGTCTTCGAGCCAGTCAGGATCAGGTTGATCATCGGCTCGTAGACGGCCGAGAGCCGATGCTCAGGGATTTCCCCCTGGACCATCGCAACACGGGGAATTCCCGTTTCTGTTCTGCGGTTTTCCGCCGTCGATGCAAGAGCGCGCAGCTCCTGAAGTTGATTTTCCATGGAGCCGATCGTGACAGTTCGAGAAGGTGTCTGCAAGCGGAAAGCAGAAATAGGCAAGCTTCAGAGAGGAATAGGTGAGCGTGCGGGACGTTGCAGGCCTAGCTTGAGGTCACACCAAACGAACAAGGAAACAGCCATGAAGATCGTCATTGTCACTGGAGGAAGCCGGGGTCTTGGAGCCAGCGCAGCCATCGAATGCGCGGACAAGGGAATGGGCGTCATCCTCACTTACAACAGCAACCCGGCAAAGGCGGACGAGGTTGTGAAGAAAATCCAGGAGACCGGCGGCAAGGCCGCTGCCCTGAAACTCGACGTCGGCGATATCGGCGCGTTCCCGGCCTTCCGGGATGCGGTTACCTCTACACTGCAATCCGTCTTCGGCCGGGGCGACTTCGACTATCTCGTCAACAATGCCGGATACGGCCTCTTCAATCCGATCTCCACGGTGACGGAAGATCAGTTCGACGGCCTCTTCAACGTGCATCTCAAGGGTCCGTTCTTCCTGACCCAGATTCTTCTGCCGCTGATGGCCGACAGCGGCCAGATCGTCAACATCACCAGCGCCACCTCGCGCGTGGCGACAGCCGGCGTTGCTCCCTACGCTGCCTTAAAGGGTGGTTTGGAGGTCCTGACCCGCTACATGGCCAAGGAGTTCGGCGAACGGGGCATACGGGCGAACTCGATCGCGCCCGGCGCAATCCGCACCGAACTTGGCGGCGGACTGAACGACGAGTTCGAGGCCATTCTGGCTGGCCAGACCGCACTCGGCCGTGTTGGCGAGCCTGAAGAGATCGGTGGTGTCGTTGCCAGCCTCCTGTCTTCCGAGAACCGCTGGATCAACGCCCAGAACATCGAGGTCGCGGGCGGCTACATCATCTGAACGAAGGAGAGCAGCATGCTCGACCATGTCTTCATTTCCGTCAGCGACATCTATTGCTCGATCGCCTTCTACGAGGCGGCGTTGGCCCCACTCGGCATCGTTCACGCCCATGACTACGAGGGAAAGGACGGCCCTCCCGGTCATCCAGATCTGAAAGGGTTCGGCGCGAACGGCCGGGTGTTTTTCTGGCTCCGTGAAGGCGTGGTCGAAGGCCGCGCAGTCCATGTCGGCTTCGTCGCCAATGGCATGTCCCAGGTCGACGCTGCCTTCGCCGCCGCCATGATGGCAGGAGCTTCGGAAATCCATCCGCCGGGAGCACAGCTTCACTACGACCCCCGTTATTACGCCGCCCAGGTCCGCGATCCGGACGGCTACAGTCTCGAATTTGTTTTCAAGGAATGGCAGCACTGACATGACAAAACTGATGATCTATGGCGCGACCGGCTACACCGGCCGCATGGCGGCAGAGCACGCAAAGGCGGCAGGTACGCCCTTCGTTCTCGCCGGCCGCAATGAAGCGACGCTTGCAAAGCTCGCCGCTGACCTCGCTACGGAATATCGGGTCTTTGGTCTCGATAGCGTAGATGCGATCGACGACGGTCTGGCCGGCATTTCTGTCCTGCTGAACTGCGCGGGGCCCTTCATGCGTACTGCCGATGCCCTGATGAAAAAAGCCATCTGCAATGGAATTCACTATCTCGATACGGCCGCCGAACTCGACAGCTACCGCCTGGCCGAGGCGCTCAACGAAGACGGGAAGGCGGCGGGCGTCATGCTCATGCCGGGCGGCGGTGGCAGTGTCGCCATGCTCGGTAGTCTCGCGGGACATGCGGTCTCGCGCGTCAAACATCCTCGCAAGATCAGGATCGCGCTTCATGTGGCGGGGGGGCTTTCGCGAGGATCCGCAATCAGCGCCATGGAGAATGTGACCGTCGAGACCCTGGCACGTATGGGTGGCGAGCTTGTAGCCATCGCAGCCGAGGGCATCCGCAAGTTCGATTTCGGCAAGGGCCCGGTCGACTGCTTCCCGGTTACGCTTCCCGATCTCATTACCATCTGGCGGGCAACCGGCGTTCCGGAGGTCGAGGCCTTCGTTCATGTCACTGGCGATGGATTTCCGCAGGGCGATTTGTCTCTTCTCCCGGACGGTCCGAGTGAAGAGGAACGGCTTGCCAACCGTTATCAGGCGGCCGTCGAAGTGATCGACGCAGATGGAAGGACGGTCTATTCGATCCTCAATACGGTCAATGGCTATACGTTCACGGCGATGGCGGCGGCGGAGGCCGGACGTCGTGTCCTGGGTGGCGAATTCCGTCCCGGCTTCCAGACGCCCGCAGCCCTGTTTGGAAACGGCTTTGCGCAGACTATCGCCGACACGACGATCGTCGATGTCTGAGGAGCCCTTCGTAATGCAGAAGCTTGTTGCGTCCTTCGTCGCGACCGCCAACGCCTTCGACGTCGATGGGGCACTATCCTTGTTCGCTGCCGATGCCGTGATCGATGATGTCTCGGTTGGCGATGCCTTCGTCGGCACTGACGGTGTCCGCCAATATATCGAGAGGTTTTTCGTCGGTTACAGCACCAAGAGCAGGCTGCTGTCTATCGAAGAAGTGGACGGCTGCCATTCAGAAGTCCGGCTCGATTTCACCGGCGATTTCGGACACGAGATAGGCATCCTGAAGATCGCGATCAGTCCTGACGGCCTGATCGAGCGCATTGACGCTGATCTCGAATAACCGGCCCAACCCCAGTTCTTATCACCACACCCATTGGTGCCCAGTGCGCCGATGCCGGGAAAGGCGTGCGCTCCGCAGGCCTTCGGCACGACAAGGAGTACGTTCATGACCACATCGCCATCGTTTACACCGGATGCCGCGGACCGGCTTTCCGTCGTCGAGGCCCTCTATCGCTTCGCCGCGGGCATCGATCTTCGGGACACTGCGCTTCTGTCCTCTGCGCTTTCGGAAGAAGCCGTCTCAGACTTCCGCCCGGCTGCCGCAAAGGCCGGTTTCGAATATCCTGTTATCGAAGGCCGCGATGTCATCATCACGGCCCTGATGACATCACTGTCCGCCCTGGACACGACCCATTCCGTTAGCAATCCGAGGGTGACCATCACGGCTGACACCGCGCGGATGGACGTTTTCGTCGAAGCCCAGCATGTACCTCGCAACGATCCTTCGCGGCACTATCTGATGAAGAACCGCTACGACGTCGAACTCAAGAGGAGCGGTGACCTCTGGGTCATCACCCGCAACACGGTTGACAACGTCTGGAGGTCCGGCGATATCGGAGTTCTGTCCGGCATCTAGCTTCTACTATCTGTCCTCCAGGAGAGCGGCAGCGAGATATTGTCCGCTGCCCTCTCCAGCGCCGTCTCTGTTTTTGGCGCAAAGCGGCTGAGGGCTCAAGTTTATTGACCACTCATCAATTGGTTGAAACTACCGGTTCGAATTCCTTCGAGAGCTTAAACACTGTCGACCGTTTTTACGGTTTTCCTAAGGGATTGATGAATTCCACCCCGTGAAAATCCCGCTCATTGTCGGTTACAACAATACAGCTATTCGACTGGGCAACGGCCGCGACAATTGTGTCCAGTGCGCTTCTTGGGCGCCCCGCTGCTTTTCCGCGTGCCATTAATTCACCCCAGATGAGCGCTGCCCTCTCGTCGAACGAAAGTATGCGGCCTGCAAATAATGCGTGTGGCCCCTCATTACCTGCAAACCAGGCTTCCAAAGCAACACGCTTCTTGCCCGCCGGCATCTCCAGTATTCCGCGGTGTATTTCAGCGATGGTGAGCGATGCGATGAATAAGTCAGAGTCAGCTTGCTCGGCCATCCAAGTTACTAGTGACGCTGACGGTTCAGGGTTTGTAATGTTGCTGAGAACGTTCGTGTCGAGCAGATAACGCATTACAAATCGATCTCTCGACCGTCTTCGCGTGAACGTGAGATTTCGAGTTCTGCTCCAACGAGGGGAGATCGGCGGAGAGCTGCAAGGATACCACCTCTTTTAGGCGGCTCTCCCGCAAGCGTTTCGCTCACAACAGCGCGCAACCTGGCTGCTTCCGGGCCATCTTCTGCCAACCTGCGCGCTAATGATCTGATCAGGCTTCGGTCGCTATCCCGTCCAAGCACCTCGAACCGAGCGAGGCCACGATCACCCAGGCGGCTCCTATAATTTTGAATTGCACGTGTCTGAGAACTAGCCATCGAACCCTCCGGATATATATCCAGTAATGTAGCGAGAGCCGTACTCTTCTGCAAATGTCATCAGACCTGATGTCGAATGCAGGCGGCGAACTAATTTGAGGAACACTGCGGGGTCGATGGTTCGATTCCCTTCAAGAGTTACAGGTCTATGATCACCCCTATTATGCCGTAAAGTGAGACGTTGCGCACAGGCGTATCAGCGACGTCAGGACTTCGATTCCTGCCGCAGCTTCTCGATGTGCTCCCTACAGAGTGTTTCAATCAGGGTATGAAGTTCAGCCGTCCGCTCCTGAAGCCAGGCAAGTGCCTCTTCGCTGATCTCGAACTGTTTTGAATAGCGCGCCTTGACGTAGGCTTCGTTGAGAATGTTGTACCATGCGGTAAAGCGTTGCTGTTCGCGCGGCCAGATATCGACCAGCCGTCGGTCACGATCCTCGGAAAGCCCGCGCAGGAATTTCAGGTTGTGCGACGGCGGGCTGTAATTGGTTAGGGTCAGGAGATAGCAGGAATAGGCGGATTCGACTGCTTGATGCAGTTCGAAGGCGGCTCGCCGCGGATTGTTGCGGTCTGAATAAAAACTGACACCCGCGAGAAGATCGCCAATTTCTTGATTATGGAGATCAAAATGCTCCTGTGCCACCCTGAGTGCATCGGCTGGGCTGAGCGGCTTTGGTTCGGCCAAAGGTCGGTCATCGAACTCATAGAGGACAATGCCCTCCCGGGCGAGGTCGACAAAGAAGTACTGCCCGTCATGTAGAAAGTTGCTGATCTCGCGGGCGCCATGCACGATCAGACCAACGGGCGTTTCGATCTCCTTATCCCACATCAGCCGGTCGGTGGCCTTGTCCCAGTATTTCGGGTCGGCCAGTTCCTTGTTGCTGACGATCACAAGAATATCGAAATCCGAACGGTAGCCTTTCGAGGTATGCGGTTCGTCGACAAAGGTACCGCGGGCATAGGAACCAAACAGGATGATCTTGTAGATCCGTCCTTCTTTTTTCGCATCCGACTTCGAACGCTCGACCACACCGGCAAACTCTTCATGAATGATGCGGACGACCTTTTCCAGTTCGACCTGCTTTGCCTGCGGAAGATGTCCGATATCCGATTTCATCGCTTTCACCATCGATTCTTCTGAACCGTCACCTTAGCCGTGATCGGCAGGCTATTGCTACTCCACAATCTTGTAGTGGTTGCGAGGAGAGCCTTCGGTGCCATTGCGGAGCCGAAGCAAACAGCGAGTGGCGGATGGGAATGTTGCCGAGGTCGGAGATTGGGGACTGAACCATGGAGCTTCAAGATTGTGTGGATTGTTGGGACCATCTGCAACTATTGACTACCAATCAATCGGCTGTCCGAACGCGGGTTTGATATCCTGCTCAGACTCTACAAATCCACCAGCAGAGCCTTTGGGTGAGTCGAACGCGTTTATGATTGCAGAGCGACTTTAGTTCATGCCTCGTGACCAAATAAATTTTTTTCAGATTTTCTTCCTAAAACCCTCGTCGAACCGGACAAGATCGTATGCTTCGCACACCTTGCCGGAGAACAGCTTGTGCAGCTCTTTACTGTCGTCAATATCGAAGGATAGGATGTCGCCGGAGCTTATGACGAATGCCTCGTGCGGTTCAAGGCCGCTGTTATCGATCAGCACGACCTCATCAGCTATCTTGAGAGCTGCCGTTAAGTTCGCGAACGAGCCCTTGTGCCGTCTATGTATATTTTCTTCAGGGATGTCATGGCCTCCCTTCATCACACGTTGGCGGACACGTTCTACATTCCGCTCGACGGAATCCAAGGCTACATAGTAGAGACCAATGGTGAACCCAGCAGATTTGGCATCGCGCATTAACCTGATGGACTGTTGGCTGCTCAACGTAGTCTCGAAAATGAAAGACTGCCGTGTCTCAATCATTTCTGCTATGTATCGAAGAGCGGCGCGGCCAGCTTGAATGTCCGTCGATTTGCCATCATCGTTCGCCGGCATCATTTTAGCGATTTCGTCCGCGTTTATCCAGACACCTTCAAGATTGAGTTTCGCAAAAGCGGACGATTTCCCGGAGCCATTCGGCCCCGCAAGGAGGATGCATGACAATTCAAGCATTCAAAATGCTATCTCGCCATAATTGAGGATCGATCCTCACGCTCGCGCTTGGTGCGCTCATCAACTTCGTTCTGGCGATCTTTTGCGGAGATCGTTAGGCCCATACGTCTACTTTCAGCCAAAGCTTCCCGGCCGATCTGCTTCAGCGCTTCTTTGTTCTCGCGATACTTCTGCAAGAGCATGATGAATCTCCTAGTCCGTTTAGAATATAGTGCGTTCAACGCCTGAGGGCAAATGTCTGTTGAGACAAACTCTACCATCGGAAGCGAACGTCAATTAGGAACGTTGAACTAAAAAGACGGCGGTGAACGAGCCCCGGGATATATTGACTACTCATCAAAACTCATTGCACGTTAGGGCCTAATGAGCGAAACGCGATCATCATGCTGGCAACTAATGGCTTTCAGCAAATACAGCAGCATTCGCTCAAGGCCATAATGACACGTGGCGGTTCACATCCTTGTAGAGCAGGTAACGGAAGCGGCCCGGTCCACCGGCATAACATGCCTGCGGGCAGAAGGAGCGCAGCCACATGAAGTCACCGGCCTCGACCTCGACCCAGTCCTGATTGAGGCGGTAAACGGCTTTGCCTTCAAGCACATAAAGACCGTGTTCCATGACATGGGTTTCCATGAATGGAATGGTCGCGCCTGGCTCAAAGGTCACGATATTGAGATGCATGTCATAACGCACATCATCGGGATCGATGAAACGGGTTGTTGCCCAGCGGCCATCCGTTCCGGGCATGGCCGAGAGTGATCGCTCATCTTCATGCGCGAAAATTGCTGGCGGAAGTTCCAGTCCTTCAACTTCCTGGAAGACCTTGCGAACCCAGTGAAACTTAACAGCCTCAGTGCCGGTATTGCGCAGCTTCCACGACGAACCCGCAGGAATATAGGCGAAGGAGCCGGTGCGCACCGTATGCTCGACGCCATCAAGTTCGATGACCATACCGCCTTCAACCACAAAGATCGCCGCCTGTGCACGTTTGTCCGGCTCAGGGCGATCACTGCCGCCACCCGGCTGCACTTCCATCACATATTGCGAAAAGGTTTCGGAGAAACCGGTCAGTGGTCTGGAAAGGATCCAGGCACGTGTCACGTTCCAATACGGCAGCACACTGGTGACGATGTCTGTGAGAACGCTGCGCGGAATAACGGCATAGGCGGTCGTGAAAACGGCTTTGCTCGATAGCAAGCTTGTTTGTGGAGGATGCCCACCCTTGGGTGCGTAAAAAGGTGAATGCATGGCAGTTGGACCTGACAGATTCTACGTGAGGAATTAACAGTGCAGCCTTTGCAGGCTGGCTACACTGTTGTTGGCAAGACGTTTTTAGCGAACGCGATAGGGTTCGAGTGGCGTATGGTGGCTGAGATTTTCGTAGCCATCCGCTGTCACCGTATAGCAATCTCCAATGTTGCAGCCAGCAGACAAGGGTTCCAGCCACTGGGCGTGCAGCACAAAGACCATGCCTTCCTCAAGTTCCCCGTAATTGTTTGAGGAAATATTGTAGTTCGCCATTTTCGGCATGCCGACCGAATGGCCGAGGTTCGGGTTATGCGGACCGTGGGTTGCCGGGTAAACATGCATGAGCTTCCGTCCCTGCTCCTCCCAGGAAGGGGATGGCACATATTGACGGGGGATCAATCGGGGGGAGCCATCCGGCATTGCCTGCCAGTTAAATGGCATTTCACGTGCTTCTGGTGAGGTGAGGAAGCCGCGCTCAATGTAGGCAGAGAAAGCGGCGTTGTTGACATCCCGTGCGAGTGCGCCTGGGCGTATGATGGCTTCTGCTCGCCGCATCCCATCAAGGCATGTCTCGATGACCTCTTCTTGGCGCTCAGTCAGAGATCCCACCGCAATCATTCTTGCTGTTTGCGCGTAGTATCCGCGGTAAGTTACATTGGAGACATAGAGATTGATGAGATCGCCATGGCGTACGACATGGCCGAATGGTTTGCCGCAATGCGTCCCGTATTCGTTGATGCCGATTTGATAGCCGTCTCCGGTCTCGCCGCCAAGGCTCAGTTGTGCATGCGTAAAAGCTGCGTAGATTTCGTGATCGGTCACACCTGGTTTGGTCACATGGCAAGCGGCTTCGTAGCCGATGCTGATCAATTGCGAGGCTGCGCGAACCATTGCCACTTCCCGTTTTGACCGGACGCGCTGCATGCGATCAACAATGCCATTGGCTTTTTCAAAACGAGATTTAGGCAGTTCCTCCTTCAGAGCATCCCAGTAGGGTTCGGAACTGCGATCGCCGATGAGACCGATCTGAGACCGATCAAGTTTCAGATCCTGCAGGCACTTGGCACAGGCCTGACCGGTCTTTTCGCTCGCAGAGCCCGGTCGATCCAGATACTCCCGGCCCCAGGGAGCTATCTGCCAGATGTCTTTGACCAGCAAAGGTTCACCGGCGGGTGGCAACAGAACCGAGCTTCCAAAGAAGGATAGCAGTGTCAGTGGCTCGTTTACGTCAGTCGGGATGATCAGGACGCCCTCACGCATCCAGTCACACACATAACGCAGGTAGGAGTTTGAAGTGTGATACCAGCCAATCACATCCGAGTGGATGACAAGCACGTCATATCCAGCACTCGATGCCTCCTGCCGAATGCGCCTCAACCGATCTTCGTACTCTTCAACGGGCAGAGGTGGAACCGGCTCGAAGTCAAAACTGGGCTGGAAACCGTCAAGCAGATTTCTGTAACGACCAGCCAGATCTTTTGAGGGTTTGTGAAGCATGTGAAATTTCCTCGCCGATGTGAAAAATAATTTTCAACAAAAGAACACAGGTTCTGGCTTGAAATCAAGCGGGCTTTTTACAATCTGCAAGGTCACTCGGGATAATTTTTAATCTCGGGGCAATGAAACATTATAGAAAAGCTGATTTTTTGGCGGTTTTCGGAAGACTTTCAAAATTGCCGTGACGAAATCACGAGGCGTTTTCATTTTCGAATATTGTTGACATCGTGAAATTTATGTTTCAACGTTTCGTTAAAAGGGCGCTCAGGTAAAAGCCGGGCAAATTAGAGGTGAACAAAAAATGGGAACTAAAGCCATGCACGTATCCAAAACAAAACTCTTTGCACTAACGATGCTGGCGGGCGTGTTTGCGATGCCATTTGCCGGTAGCGCACAAGAGGTTGCTTTTGACCAGGCGCTTCAGGATATGTTGCCGAAGGCGATGCGAGATGCTGGCAAGGTGACGGTTGCGACAACCGCTTACACGCCGCCAATCGTCTTCATGGGACCAGACAATACCGAGATTATTGGCCTCGACGCCGATATCATCCACGCGTTCAGCACGATGTTTGGTGTAAAATTTGAGATGACCGATCTTGGTAATTTTGCAGCACTGATACCTGCCTTGAAAGCCCGGCGTTTCGATATGTCAATTTCCGGCATGGCTGCTACGGTCGAGCGCGAAAAAGAAATGGATATGATCCCTTACATGTATGATGGAAAAACCATCATGGTGCAGCAGGGCAATCCTCTCGGCATCAAGTCTATGGAAGACCTGTGCGGCAAGAAAGTTGCGGTTGGAGTAGGCACCGCCCAGGAAGCTCTGGTCCAGCAAACATCAGAGCAGGTCTGCAAGGATCCAATCGAGGTATTGTCCATTCCGAAGCAGCCTGAAGTGCTGATTGCTGTTCGTACGGGTCGAGCAGCTGCGACTGTCGGCGGTTATGCGACAGGTGTTTACACCACCAAACATCAAATTCAGAACGGTGTTGGCATGGAAGCGTTGCCTGAAGTGCGCCAGGACGTTGGTTACAACACCATTGCGCTTGCCAAGGGCAATGACGAATTGCGTGACGCTCTGCTGAAAGCCTTCCAAAAGCTGATTGACTCCGGCAGTTACGCCAAAATGCTTGAAAAGTGGGAATTGGCGCCGCTTGCGATCGAAAACGCGCGGCTGAACGATGCTGCCAATCTCAAAAAGAATTAAGGGAGAGGGCGCGTGTCGGTTGAAATAACTCACCCTTCCACTACTCCTGCATCCGAGATGGAGACTGTTCCACTTCGCCACTGGGGCAGGATGATCGGCGCTGCGGCTGTTCTTGGCTTACAGGGCTTCCTTGTCTACATTATCTCAGCAAGCCAAAGCATCAGTTGGAACGCCATTCCGGAATATCTCTTTAACCCCGCGATTTTGCGCGGAGTTCTTGTCACCATTGAACTCACTATTCTTGCAATGGTGATCGGTACGACTATCGGCGTGTTATTAGCAGTCATGCGAATGAGCGCTAACCCGGTACTGAGCACCGTCTCGACAGCTTATGTCTGGTTTTTCCGCGGGACGCCTTTGATGGTCCAGATCTTTTTCTGGTTCAACATTGCCCTGTTCATTCCTGTCGTCCGTATTGGTGACTTCTCAATTTCAACGAACCTGCTGATTTCCGCCTACAGCGCTGGCTTGCTTGCACTTGCTTTACACGAGGCGGCCAATATGGCGGAGATTGTCCGTGGCGGTATCCTGTCGGTTGATGGTGGACAAATGGAGGCGTCACAGGCACTTGGCATGATGCGCAGCCAGGCAATGCGGCGCATTATCCTGCCGCAGGCCATCAAGGTGATCCTGCCGCCAACTGGCAACCAGGCAATCGGTATGCTCAAGGCAACAGCAATGGTCTCGGTGATTGGGACTCATGATCTGCTGACCCAGGCGCAGAACACCTATGCGAGAAACTTCCTTGTCATCGAGCTGCTGATCGTTGCCTCGATCTGGTATCTGGCCCTGACGACGGTCGCCAGTATTGGCCAGCACTATCTCGAGAAACATTTCCAGCGTGATCTGCAGCGGCAGCCAACCCAGACGTTAATGAACCGGATCGGACGTTCCTTCAATCCATTCGCGGGAGTACGCGCATGACTAGCATGGTTTCAGCCGAGGGGATCGTCAAATATTACGGTAACTTCGAAGCATTGCGCGGCGTAAATCTTGAAGTTCAAAAAGGGGAGGTCATGTGCATTGTCGGTCCTTCAGGCTCAGGCAAAAGTACATTCCTGCGGTGCATCAATCACCTCGAAACCATCGATCGTGGCAAGCTGCGGGTAGACGGGCAACTGGTGGGGTACGAGGAACGCGCCGGGAAGCTGTTTGAACTCAAGGAGAAGCAACTGGCGGCGCGCCGGGCAGAAATTGGAATGGTGTTCCAGCGTTTCAACCTGTTCCCCCACAAGACGGCAATTGAAAACATAATGGAGGCACCCGTTCTGCTTAGTCGATTAAGCAAAGCGGAAGCGCGTGATCTCGCGACCTCTCTTCTCAAACGTGTTGGCCTCTATGAAAAAAGAGACAACTTTCCCGCACAGCTGTCAGGTGGTCAGCAGCAGCGTGTCGCCATCGCCCGCGCTTTGGCTATGCAACCAAAGCTGATGCTGTTTGATGAGCCTACCTCAGCACTCGATCCGGAACTTGTTGGCGAAGTGCTGGCGGTCATCAAGGACCTTGCCAAGGAAGGTCGCACCATGGTTATCGTCACGCACGAAATCGGATTTGCCATGGAAGTGGCCGATACACTCGTATTGATGGACGAAGGTAATGTCGTTGAAAAAGGAAAGCCAAAAGACGTGGTGTCTGCGCCAAGCAATCCGCGTACCGCCGCTTTTCTATCCAGCGTGTTGTGAGGTTGTCCGTTGGCTGATCGTATACGAGTAACCGAATCCTCTCCTGCTGCAAAGTTTGCTCCACAATATGTTGCCCAGGAGCTTGGCTTCTTTGACGAGTTGGATCTCGATGTTGTGTTCAACATCGATGCCGGTCCGGCTGGGTCGTGGCTGGCAGATAATCTGGTTCAGAACCGGGCCGATATAGCACTGGGCGGAATATGGCTGCCATTTGCATATCATGATCTCAATATTGCCAACCTGGCGCCGGTTGCTGCGGTTTGCCATCGCAACCCGGCGTTTCTTGTTTCTCGTAGACCGTTGGAATGCGTATTCGACTGGAGAGTGCTTGAGGGAAAGAAAGTGCTTTTGTCGTTGGCTGCGACGAGCCAATGGATGTTTCTCGAGGGAGTACTGCTCGAACACGGCGTGGACCTGAGCAAAGTGAAATTCGTACGCGATCTTCACATCGAAACGATGCGCGGTCTTTGGACAAGCGGCCTGGGTGATTTCTTCCTGGCTGAACCGGGCACAGCGTTTGCAATGGTTGAGCAGGGAGCGACCATTGCTGCGACTTTGGCCGAAGCAGCCGGCCCGGTGCCATGGAGCGTTTATTATGCCCGGGCTGGCGACATTTATCCCGAAGCTCCAGTCATGCGCTTCAAGAGTGCGATCGAGAAATCAGTAAACTGGATACTCGACGGTAATCAGAATGACACTGCGAAGATCGTTGCACGTCGTTTGGGTGCGTTTGATGTTGCGCGCATGGGTGACATTGTTCAGCACCTGATAACATCGGGAACATGGCAACGCAGTCTTGATATCGATGTGGAAGCCACCGCGCGCTACGCGATGATGATGGTCAATTATGGCCTACTGCAAAACATGCCAGATATTAAGTCTGGGTTCGCACCAGCGATCTAAACGGAATTCCATCTTTCAACTGTGTCTGAAATGCTGATCCGGCGTGAGCACATCAACACCCGGATGTCAGCCGTCACCCATTTATCTTCACGAACTGCCTAGAAATGCGGGCGTGATGAAGCCTGGTCATCTCCGGAGAACGTCATGCAAATTGCTTTAATTAACCCCAACACAACGCAGGCAATGACGGATCGTATCTGCATTGCGGCAAGGACTGTCGCTGCCTCCGGAACAAATATTATCGGGTCGCAGCCCGCTATAGGTCCCGCCGCAATTGAAGGACCATTCGACGGGGCCATGGCCGTGCCTGGATTGCTCAAGGAAATTTTCGAAGCCGAGAGAAACGGTGCAGATGCGCATATCATTGCATGTTTCGATGATACTGGACTGGATGCGGCGCGCGCCATCGCATCCAAACCTGTCATTGGCATTGGAGAAGCGTCGTTCCATGCCGCAAGCCTGATCGCTCACAGTTTCTGTGTGGTAACCACGCTTTCTTGTTCAGCACCGATCATTGAAGACAACATCCAGCGATATGGGTTTGGTCGCCGTTGCCGACAGGTGTTTGCGACGGATATTCCAGTTCTCGAACTTGAAAACCCGGAAAGTAGGGCTGCAGACCGGATTTCGGATTTTATCGAAAAATCAATCCAGCTGGGGGCAGAAGCCGTCGTTTTGGGATGCGCAGGAATGGCGGAATTTGCAGCGGAACTGCAGGAAAAACACAAGCTTCCTGTCATTGATGGTGTCAGTGCTGCCGTTGGTCTTGCCGAGATGTTCGTGAAATGCGGAATTTCAACGTCAAAGCAGCGCGTCTGGGCTACTCCATCGCGCCATCAACTTCTGGGTAGCTACTGAATATCTCATTGCGGCATTGACACGTCGTCAAGTGACTTGACCAACCTGTCAATTCGATCAAAACGGTCTAGGCTTTCCTGACCCATCGCAGTTGTGACACTCCACGCCAGGTAGTTGATCACGGTCAAAGCTGCCGCGAATGAGTGGAACGGCGAGGGTGATTGCGTACGACACTTGATCACAAGGTCTGCTGCCTTAGCGCTTGCGGCAGCGCTGAGATCGCTAATCAGAATAGTTTTTGCACCTGCTGCACGGGCCTCTTTGAGGATCGTGGGCAAAATCCGTGGACGCCTCCGGAAGGCAATAACCAGCAGCACGTCGCCAGGTGTCATGGACGCGACTTCATGTGAGTAGCTGGCGTTGCCGGTTGGTAGCACCTGTACGTCGCTTTTGATAACGGTAAAGTAATGCGCAGCCTGGTGGGCAAGACCGTAGCCACTGCGAAGGCCCATGATCCATAGGCGCCGAGCGCCGACGATAGCATCGCTCGCCTCGGCCAGCGTTTTCGCTGGAATACTTTCCGCTGTCGCGCGGATATTATCAATGTCCAACTGGACTGTGTTGCTGATCGACACTGTGCCTGATGGTGCCTGATCGGGATCAGCCAGACCAGCGCGAGGTGAACCCCAATGTTGATCTGTTCTGACCTGGCGCTTTGCGTCAGGATAGCTGGTGTAACCTAAAGTGCGGATTAAGCGGGCCGCAGTCGCCTTTGATACCTGGGCCTTTTGTGCCAGCTCACCGGCCGTGTAGCTCGGCAAATCCATCTGGAACTGCAAAAGAACATCAGCAAGGCGTTTTTCGGTGGGCGAAAGATCGGGGTAGATGGCATATATTCGCGCCTCAAGAGAACGCGGCTTTTTCTGCGCCGCCGATGGCCCCGAAGACTTCACGTGAGGTTCCTTACTGTGACAGTTTGTAAAGCTCACCGTATAAGAATTCGACAGCCATATGCAAGTGACTCTTCATTGAAGTCATTGATTTCAAATTGTCTTAGCGATCGTCCTGTCAGTCGGTGTGCGTTGAAGGCGCAAATGCGTCGAACTCCAACCTACAGGAAACCTGGGTGGTCGCTTTCTAGAGATTTAGACGTTCAACAAAACGTTTGGATTTTCCATAAACCGCTTCAACCCGGCAGGTATCGTAAATAGGAAGTACCTTAGCGCCAGCTATCACAACTGGTCGTCGGATGACTCTCATTCGAACGCTGCTAGGAACACGATTTAGTATCCTGTTACGATGCACTGTTGTCGACAACTTTCCCTGGATTGAGCAGGTCCCTTGGATCGATTGCCTTTTTTAATACCTGCATAAGTTGGATTTCCTCAGGAGTTCTGGTTTTTCCGATCCAAGGCCTTTTGAGCGTACCGATCCCATGTTCCGCTGTGACGGTTCCTTCTCGCTCGGCTAGAACGTCGAAGAGACGGCGCTCAACCTCAGCTTCGAGGACGTGATCTCCTGGTGGTATCGGAACAATAACGTGAAGATTACCGTCGGCTATATGTCCGAGATAGAAAACCTCTTCCTCGATCACATCTTTGAGCGCCAGTTCACACGCCTCGATAAAATCATCAAGGCGTGTTGGTGCAAGGCCGACGTCAAAATTCAGGTGGCCGCCGGTTTCGCGACCTATGTCGCCAATGGCTTCACGTATCGACCACATGGCCGCAGCATCGGATAGCGAGCTCGCAACAGCCCCATCCGTGATGAGTTCTGCGGCGAAGCATTCTTCCAGCCAGACATGCAGTTGCTCGCTGTCTTGGCTGCTGATTTCCATGAGCACGTAAAGCGCATGTTCCGTCTCGATCGGTTTGCGGGATACCGCGAGCATCTTGTTGGCGATGTTCCAGTATGCGGGCCACATGCCTTCGAATGCGGTGAGGTCTGCCTGGAAAACCCGTCTGGCTGAAGCGAGGCATTGCAGCGCCGACTTGTAGCTCGGCAATCCAAAGAGGACAGTTTGCCGATCACGCGGGGCAGGGGAAAGCCGTAGGACTGCCCGGGTTATGATTCCAAGGCATCCTTCGCTTCCGACAAACAGCTGTTTGAGGTCAAAGCCGGCATTGTCTTTCAGCATCGAACGCAAGTTGCAGACGATCGTGCCGTCTGGGAGCACCACTTCAAGCCCGAGAACCTGATTGCGTGTCATGCCGTGTCGAAGCACACGAATACCGCCTGCGTTGGTCGCGATCGTTCCACCGATCGTTGCCGATCCACGCGCACCGAGATCAACAGGGTATTCGAAGCCTGCCGTAAGGGCGGCTTCCTGTACTGTTTCCAAAGCCGCTCCGGCCCATACAGTCAGGCTTGCATTTTCGATGTTGACCTCTATGACGCCCTTCATTCTTTCCAATGACAGCGCAACACTGTCAGGGCTGGGCACTGCGCCGCCGGAAAGGCCGGTCAATCCACCCTGCGGCACCACGGGCATGCCAGCGCGGTGGCATATCCGCATGATGGCGGAAACCTGCTCCGTATCCGCCGGTCGCAAAACGGCCAAAGGCATGCAGGCATTTGCAGTCGATGAGTCCTTGGAATGGCGTTCGCGAACATCGGTTCCGGTGAGATAACCCGTCGCACCCAACAGCACTGCGAGGTCGGCAAGCGCCTCTTTGGTCTGGTAATCATTCGTCATAGTCAAGCGGGAAATCCTGTTATAGAACAATGGGGTTAAAGCAAATTCGAGGGAGCAGTCTCATTATGAGGATACCTCTGCGACGGGTAATCTGGCATGGATGA
This sequence comes from Agrobacterium sp. AGB01, assembly GCF_014851585.1. GTDB lineage: Bacteria > Pseudomonadota > Alphaproteobacteria > Rhizobiales > Rhizobiaceae > Agrobacterium. The sequence goes on along the minus strand of NZ_JACVAB010000004.1, from coordinate 54,600 downwards.
AAGAACGGTTCCGCGCTTGGCGCGGTTGACGGCGTTGCGATACTTCTTCGAAGTTGTACAATATGGATCGTTTCGAAAGGCAGCGGACGAAATCCATGTTGCCGCATCGGCCATCAATCGCCAGATCAGCCTTCTGGAAGCGCATCTTGACACGAAACTGTTTGATCGTGATCGAGGCCCGACGGGGCTTCGCCTGACGGAAGCCGGCCGCATTCTGCATTATCGGCTTTGTTCCGTGATGAACGAACTGGCGATTGCTGGCGATGAAATCAGCGAGCTCAAGGGGCTTCAAAGAGGGCACCTGAGGATTGGTGTCAACGAAGTTATCGCCATGGATCTGCTGCCCGATGTCATTGCCGAACTGCACAGCCGTTATCCCAACCTTACCTTCAAGACGATTGTTGAAAACACGCCCGAAATCGTCAAGCGACTGCATGACGGCGACGTGGATATCGGTTTCGGTTACAATTTCCCTTCGATCAAGGAACTCAATTTCCTCTCGGTCATGCAGCGCAAGACGTATCTGATCACATCGCCCAGTCATTCGCTTGCACGCCGCAAACAAGTCAGATTGAAGGATATTGATGGCGCGGATTTCATCCTCCCTGATCGTTCTCTCGCTCTGCGTCGGATGCTCGATGATGCATTTGCTGCTACTGATTTGAAGATCAATCCGATCATGGAAACCAATTCATTCACCTTCCTGCGAACCATGGTCCAGGCGGGTCTGGGGGTGAGCATCGTCACGGGTCGGTTCATCCGTAACAGCCCCCAACGTCTCGCCTTCATCGATCTCAAGGAGGATGTCATCAAGTTCGGCGTCCTGTCTTGCTGTAGCAGCGCCGGACGGACACCGGTCGCCGCCGCTGCTGCTTTTGCCGAGGTGGCGAAGACCTATTTCTCCACCATGGACGAGTGACCGTCCCGGTCGAAATACTCAGCCCGCCATCGGCGAGCGATTGTAGTTCTTGTAAATCAAATAGCGGGATCGTTCCCTACCAAGCGCGCCGAACCACTGCGGAACATGCGGCCCCATCCAGATAAAGTCGCCCTTCTGCACCGGATACCAATTGTCATCCAGCCGGTAGATGCCGCCGCCGTCGATGAAAAGCAGTCCGTGCTCCATGAAATGAGTTTCGACATAAGCAAGTGATGCTCCGGGCTCGAAGCTCATCAGGTTGAATTCTCCATCGAATATGGGGTCGATGGGCAGCATCTTTTGCACCTGCAGCGCATCATCGCCGCGCAGCGCAAATGACGGGCATTCGCTGGAATGGCTCACAAGGAGTTTGGGGTATTGCTCGCCGTTTGCAATGAAGCGCCATTGATAAAGCACGAAACGCGTATTTTTCGCATAAGCCAGTCGAGTTGCCAGGAATGGAGGCAAAAAGGCGAAGTTTTCCCGGCCGAGTTCGTGGCTCGCTTCATCGGTCTTGATCTCGAGCTGGCCATCGAGCACGAACAGGAAGCTTGCAAGCTCGGATGAGCCGATCGTAGCCTCTGCCTGCGCACTCGTTTCCACCAATGCCATGCTGAACCGTGCACCCATTTGGGGAGAGATCACATAGACAAATTCTGCGCTCTCCCACCCCGGCTGGGTGACGCGCTCAAAGCTCTCCGGCGTGAGGAGAGCGTGGTTTGTCTTGATGGAACTGCGGGTTGATCCGAATGTTGAAAGCATGTTGATAATCCAATGGGTGTGCGAGCAGGGTGTATGTGTTCAGGCACCGAGGCTAAGGAACAGTCGACGCAGCAGCAATTCGCGTCGCGCCAGTGCCGAGACCAGGATGTGCTCGTTGGGAGAGTGCCAGAAGTTGCCGATTGCTCCGAGCCCATCTAGCGTGGGCGTGCCGACGGCTGAGGTGAAATTGCCATCGCTACCGCCGCCACTGGAGGTCTCAATCAGCGAACTGCCGATGTCATGCGCGATGGCATTGGCATGTTCGAAAAGGCCGACGGTCGCATCACTCCGTTCCAGACAGGGCTTTTCGATTTCACCGTTGATCTGTATCGAAACATCAGGGTTATATGGGTCAATGTGGTTTATCGCACGTTCAGTGGCGTATCCGGCATTATTTGACGAAAACCTCACATCGACAAGGCAATGTGCCGCGCCGGCCACAACATTGGGCTCCGTCCCCCCGCCAATGGCACCAACATTGACTGTGGTGCCTGTTGCAAGGTCGGTCATGGCGTCCAGTTTGACGATTGTACGGGCAAGCTCTGAGATGGCCGAGCGACCGTCGGCAAATGCAGACCCAGCATGGGCTTCGCGACCTGTTATGTCGATACGGTATTTCGCGCGACCTTTGCGAAAGGTAATTGCCTCGTCACCACGAGCCGGCTCGGGGATCAAGGCACAGGCGACCTTGCGTGCCTCTTCCTGGATAAGCGCATAGGAGGTAGGTGAGCCGATTTCCTCATCAGTGTTGAAGATCAGCGTCAATGGGCCTGGCATTCGTTCGCCGGAGCGTACGATATTGCGAATTGCCGAAAAGGCGAGGTAGGCGCCGCCCTTCATGTCGGCAATGCCTGGGCCATAAAACCTGTCACCATCCCGCCGCATGGCGATCGAACCCGGTGCACAGACCGTATCAAGATGGTTGGTGCAGAGAATACCACGTCCCGGACCGCCGTCGAAACGCAGCACCAGATGATCACCCATGCCATCACGGCCTGCGATCCGTTCGATCGCACAGCCGAGTGGAGCAGCCTCCGCCGTGATGTGGTCGAGCAACGCGCCGATGACATCGACACGGCCGGTCGGAGTTTCGAATTTCACCCAGTCGATCAAGCCTTCAAGCAGGGCCTCGTTATCGGTCATCACAGCGTCCACGGCCATCAGCTGAGGCTTCCTTCATGATTTTGCCAGATCGACGCTTCCAGCTTGAGATGTGTCGCTGCAGGATGTTGGCTGACCCAATGGTCTGCGATCTGGGAACCTGTGGGATTCCACAATCCGGGCAGGGCAACGGCTTCACGCAGGAAGGTGTCGAGATTGTTGAGACGGTGCCCCCAACCACTGCGTTGTGGTGAGACCGTCATGGAAAAGTAACGACCACGCCGGTACTGCGCAAAAAACTCTGATTTCCAATTGCGAAGCAGGACATCAGGTCGCTCCAGCCCGGTACCCTCGGCCGGGAACATTAGGAAGAAACGATCATCAAAGTGATAATAGTAGGGAAGCGTCAGCAGGTTGCGGCGAGTGTCGAAATCCGTGACCCAATAATGGGGCGCGTCGTCCGCAAGGCCGTTGCCGAAATAGTCATATCCATTGTCGATCAACAGATCGATTGTTCTGCCGCTGACATTGCCAGTGGCGAACGGATCGGTCGGGCGCGGCAAAGAGAACCAGCCTTTGGGTCGCGTGCCGATCACTTCAGTCATGATGTCGGTCGCCTGGGTGATCCGTTGTACCTCTGCCTTGTCGTTCAATGTCAGCGGGTCTTCACCGAGCAGACCATTCACGGCAATCTCGTGACCTGCTGCCGATAGTCTTTCGATCGTCGCGGGGTAGATTTTCGCGATTGCGGCCGGCACAGCAAAGGTCGCTTTGAGCCGGTGGTTGGCGAAGGTTTCTAGGAAGGCATCCAGTCCTTCATTCATCCCGAAATGATAGGTGGGGTAAGAAAGCGATTTTTCGTCCAGCCCTGACGGTGACGTCGCCGGGCTAAGGTCCACGACGATGCTGAAACCGCATTGTTTTTCATGTGGCCAAGCAATGTCTGCATCGGCAATGCCGATCTCGTCTGATATCGTATAGTCCTGTTTCCAAGGCATTGAGCTATCTCACTTAGACGGAAGTTTCTGCTGATCGAAAGGGAAGTGCTCGAAGCAATGTTGAGCAACATCCGCGCAGGTCGGGAACCAGACGCCTGGTAGCGTTTTCATGCGCTGGATCAGTTTTTCCAGCATGTCGACACGTGCGGCATGACCAGAGACGAACGGGTGCAGCAAAAGATTGAAATAACCGCCGACGCGATACTGCTGCTGGAAGGCCTGCCACCAGATATCGAGGACATAATCAGGATCATAGATCCTCTGCGCTGCATTGGGCGTGCCGAGCCAGCCGAAGCTGAAATACATCGCGTCATCAATGGCATAGTGGAAGGGGAGTTGCAGGATCACATTTTCACCGTTCTGGTCCGTCTGATAAAACGGCATTGAGCGGGCAGATGTGAACGAGTTGTAGGTCACCCCCATTTTACGCAAGAGAGCCGGAGTGTGGCTGCTTCGTGTGCCGATAATTGGAGCCTCTGCGATCTTTGAAAGGGCTGCAATTGCCTTGCCGAGATGATCTTCTTCCAGAGCGAGATCATCCGGAACCTGATGTTCCCACATATGGTCGGCCAGCTCGTGACCGGCCTCGACCGCGCGATGCAAGGCTTTCGGGTAAAGCTCGCAGATACGCCCCGGTGTAAATATGGTCGCCTTGACGTCGTTTGCATCGAACATGTCGAGCAAGCGCCAGATGCCGACGCGCCCGCCAAACTCGCCCTTGCTGCGCTGGAGCGCTGGCTCGTTCCACAACCGTCGAAGCAGCATTGCATCGAAGTCGAGTGTGAAGTTGACGGCGATCTGAACCCCTTCGGGGTAGCGGAAATCAGGGATTGCGACATGCCGGGATTGACTTTTGTGTGCGGCCGCTGCAAGCGCCTCGATCCCATCCGTCTCGAATGTTGCTGCCATATTCAGATGCTCCTCATGCTGTTTTTTCGCTGGCCGTTCTCGACCTGGTCGAGATGCCGTAGCTCAGCGAGGCTTCGGCAGATTTGATCCCCGCGACGACGGGATTGATGATCGGGATGCCGAGTGCGCGTTGAAGCCGCTCCACCAGACCATCGACGAAACACATGGCGAGACAACCAAGCACGATGACATCGGCGCCATCATCGACGCAGTGCCTTGCCGATTGGATCATCTTGTCAAACGCGCTTTCGGGCCGGCGACGCAGATCGGCCACGGAGGCGCCGACGATATGTTCGGAAACGAAACGGTCGCTTAGCCCCATTGAGCGGATGCGCCGCCGCAGGCCCTGTGGTGTTGGGTCGGAAGACAGTACGGAAATGCGCTCCCCAAATTGCACCGCCGCCAATAGTGATGCCTCGCCGGGTCCGATGACTGCCGCACCAGTCAGTTCCCGCAAGGCATCCATACCCGGATCGCTAAAGCAGCCGATAATGACGGCCTCATAACCGGCCTCACTCCACTGCGGCGCAATCGGCTGCAGGTTTGAAAAAACCATTGCCGCATCGACTTGGGATTCGATGACATCAGGACCGGTCTCGGGAGACGCAATGTCGATGTGAACCGATGGTGAAACCCATCCGCGCAACATTTTCTGTCGGCGTTCCACTTCACCAGTGCTGGTGACGCGGTGCAGCGGGCTGACGAGTTGATAGAGGATTTTTCTGGGATGCAAGGACAATGTCATGACAGGATATTCTCGCTAAGCAGTCTGCGGTCAGAACGCACGTTGAAGGCCGACAATTTTCTGGATCAGGGCGACGCCCAGGGCAGAGAGCAGGATCGATAACGTTGCCGCTGCCGCCGCTGTCGGCCTGAACTCGTAGGTCAGGAAGTCGAACAGCGCCAAAGGCAAGGTGTTGCCGCCGACCGGCTTCAACAGCAGTGAGATCGTGTAGAGGTCGAAGGATGTTATAAAGGCGAAGACCGCGCCCATCACGACGCCGGGTGCCGCAAGCGGCAACATGATGCGCCGGAACGTATCCCAGGCCGAGGCACCAAGGCTTGCCGAGGCTTCTTCCATGGCCGGATCGATCTGCCGGAATGCCGCAATGATCGAGACATAGGCATACGGAAAGGCAATCAGGATATGACCCATCTGCAGCCCCAAATACGTCTTGGCAAGCCCGATCTGATAGAGGAAGAACAACAGGCCGATCGCGGTTAGAAGTTCAGGCACCAGCAACGGCAGTGTCATCGAAATCTGGAAGACCATCGCCAGTCTTTTCGACAAGGCCTGACTGCACAGGGCAGCCATAATGCCCAGCACGCTTGTCACCAGACTGGTCACCAGCGCCAGCCGAAGTGACATGAACAGGGCATCCACCAGATCCTGACGCTGGAAAAACGCCACAAACCATCGCAGCGAAAGCCCTTGCGGCGGTACACGCATCAATTCCCCGCCAGTAAACGAAGCGAGCATGATGGCCGCCAGCGGCGCGAGCAAAAATACGTAAAGAAGAAGAACGAGGGCGCCAAATGAAAAGCGTGCAACGCGTCCGTGAGGTGAGGCGATAGTCGTCATGCGCGCACCCTTTCCATCAGCTTGGCCGTCAGCAGCGAAAAGCAGATGACGATGGAGAGTGTGGCGACCGACATGACGATTGCGAGCGTCGAGCCGAACGGCCAGGCAAATGTGCCGGTCAGTTCACGAATGATCAGTGTCGGCATGAGGTTGACCATCTGGCCACCCAACAGGGCCGGTGTCACATAGGCGGCAACGCTGAGCACGAAAACAAGGATCACGCCGGGCTGTATGCCCGGAAAGCTGAGAGGCAGGATGATGCGCAGGAAGGTTGAAACCCTGCCTGCACCAAGCGACAGTGACGCTTCCGACAGAGCCGGGTTAATGTTGCGCAGCGCATTGTTGATCGGCAGCACCATGAACGGAACGAAGACATGGACCAGCGCCATGATCACAAGGCCTTGCGTGAACAGGAGCCGCAATGGCCTCGAGATCAGACCAAGCCCGATCAGCGAGGCGTTCAACGGACCATCAATTGCGGTTACAATCATCCATCCAAAATTGCGAACGAGTACCCCGGTCATCAGAGGCGACGCGATGCAGGCATAAAGCAGCAGTGCCTTGCCACCCCGCGCCTTGGACAGGTGCCAGGCCAGTGGATAGGAAACAATCAGACATAAAGCCGTGACGATCGCTGCGGTCACGAGGCTTCTCAAGAGCGTCGTCATGAAGAAGCTGTCGCCGAGGACGCGCACATAATGGGAGGTGGTGAAGCCATCCCCGTAAGGTGCGTTGGTGCCTGATGTGCGGAAGCTCATTTCCACCATGCCGGTGAGCGGCAGGATGAGGAACACAAATAACAGCAGGACAGCTGGAATGCCCAGCAGGATCTGCAATTTCCGGCCTCTGGTCATGGCGTCACCTCCGGCATCAGCCAAGCGTGTTCGAGCGCAACTGAGATGCCGACCCGCTCCCCTGCAGAAATCTCGGTGTTTGGCGGCACGGCAAGTTTCAACATGCCGCCGGTGCCAAGAGAGACTTCGCAATGTTGGCTGGCGCCCAAAAACGCCGCCTTCGAAACGACGCCCTCAAACAGTGCCGAAGGCGATGCTGGGTCGGGCACCAGTGTCAGTGATTCAGGGCGTAGCAGAAGTTCGGCGCGATCGCCGCTCTTCAGTGTTGCGACGCCGGGAACCTCAATTGAGCGGCCAGCCACATCGATGCCATACATATTCGCCGAGGAGCCGATTATTGTCGCCGCAAGGAAGTTTGCCTCGCCTGTGAAATCGGCGACATAACGCTCGCTTGGGCGCTGATAGATTTCTCGTGGTGTCGCGAATTGGGCGACCCTGCCGGATTTCATCACCGCGACCTTGTCGGAAATGGCCATGGCTTCGGCTTGGTCGTGGGTAACGTAAAATGCAGTGGTGCCGCTTTGTTGCTGAACCTCGCGGATCAGGCAGCGGACCTCGTCACGCAGCCGCGCGTCAAGGTTTGCCAATGGTTCGTCGAGCAGGAGCAGGCGCGGTTCAATAACCAGAGCGCGCGCGAGCGCGACACGCTGTTGCTGCCCGCCGGAAAGAGCGCGGGGCAGGCGGTCTGCAAGACCGGTGAGACGCACCATCTGCAGGGCGTTGTCGATACGCTGCTGATGTTCGCTCTTCGGTATCTTGCGGAACAACAGACCGTAGCCGACATTTTCGGCGACGGTCATGTGCGGGAAAAGGGCGTAGTTTTGGAAGACCACGCCGAAATCACGCCGGTTGGACGGCATTGCCACAATGCTTTGGCCATTGACACTTATGTCTCCGAAATCTGGAGACAAGAAGCCCGCTAGGCATCGCAAGGTTGTGCTTTTCCCACAGCCGGAGGGGCCGAGGAGCGAAATCAACTCCCCGGTCTCGGCCTGAAGGCTGACGCCGTCGAGAGCGACGACATCTGCGTAGTGCTTTGTAAGCGCTTTGACCTCCACCTTTGCCATGGCTTTAGATGTTCCGTGCCCATTGATCGGAAAGGGCGGCGCTGATCTTGTTGGCCTCCGTCCAGTCGAAACGCAGGGCTTTCGAAACTTCCTCCTGGCTGAGAGGCCATTTCTGAACTTCAGGTGGCAGCGCGACCGTCTTGTTTGTCGGTGCGATCAACCAGTTTTTTGCCATCCAGCTCTGGGTCTCGGGGCTAAGCACGAAATCGATGTATTTCGCGGCATCCTGCTTGTCGGCGCCATTCTTCAACAGGCTGAAGGAATGGTCGAAAACAAACATGCCTTCTTCCGGAATGACGTAATCGACCGGTACGCCTTGGGCCTGCATGGTAGAGATCTCGCCGAGATCGATTGGCGCGACCGCGATCTGCCCCTGGGTCAGCAACGGTGTCAGCTGAGCAGAATAACCGAGTTGCGGGAAGGGCTTCAGCTCTGCGAATTTCTTCACGGCGGTGTCGATGTCGTCATAACCCGAGCCGAAATGCTTGCCAGTCCACATCGCCATCATCATGGCAGCCGAGTTGGTGATCGCGTAAAGGCCGAGTTGCCCCTGGAAGCGTTCATGCCATAGATCGGCCCAGCCGCGGGGCTTTTCGGAAACGAGGTCGGTTCGATAACCAAGGACTAGAGGCGCCAGCATGCCAGTGACGGCGGTGTCGTTCTTGAGACGGGCGGGTGCGATGACATTGGCCAGGTTCGGAACCAGCTCAGGCGTCAATGTTTCGAAATAACCGTCATCACGCAACATGGCCGTGTAACGCTCGTTGAGCATGACGGCGGAAAATGGCGGGTTCTGTTGGCCGGCGGCCCGAAAATTCGATACCCAGCCCATGCCGAGACCGATGTCGAGATTGACAGGGCGACCGATTATTTTTGAAAAGTTCGGCAAAACCGTATTGCGCCAGTCGTTTTCCCAGCGGCCGCCAAACATGTTGACGATCAAAGGGCTGGCCTGTGCAAAGGCCGGAAAACCGATCGACGTGGCGGCTGCGGCCATCATCGATGTTTGAAGCATTCTGCGACGTGTCAATTGCATGTGTTCCCCTTTTCTTTTGATAGGTATGCTTGACTGTATGTCTTGGTGTCTGGGCTCAGCGCATCGGTATGTGATTGGCGTCGAGTTTGAGATCAATCAGAAGCGGGCCTGAGAGATTGCTGATGGCATGGCAGGCGACGTCCAGATCCGCTTCGGATCGTACCGTCACGCCCGCCGCGCCCATGGCTTTCGCGATTGCAGCGAAATCCGGCGAGCCGATCATCGACAGTTCAGGGTTCATCGACCGGTTGGTGAACTGGATGTGTTCCGCCCCGTAGCTGTTGTCGTTGCAGACGATGATGATGAGAGCGAGGTTCTCCCGCACTGCAGTAGAGATTTCCGACAGCCCTCCAAGCATGAAACCTCCGTCACCTGCTACCATAACCACCGGCTCTCCGGCTGATGCAATGGCTGCCCCTATTGCCTGTGAGAGACCCAGTCCGATTGCGCCAAAATTCACCGTATGGATAAGATTTTCAGGGGCCGTGACCGGAAAAGCCAGCCAAGCGGTCGTGACGAAGCGGCCGAGATCCGTAACAAGCGTCCTGATGGGTGGCGTCGCATTGTTGAGACGCGCAAGTGCGAAATCGATGTCGACCACACCCGTTGGCAGTGCCTTGGGTTTGCTTGCTGCCTGTTCGATAATGCTATCGCGTTGCGGCGGCTCGCCAACCGCAAAACCGGATGGCTCAATGTCTGCGGCCTGAAGCATGTCGCACATGGCATTTGCCATCAGGGCGGCATCGCCGACCAGTCCGATTGTCGGTACGACATTGCTGGCAAGATCGGTGGGCCGCGACATGATCTGGATAATGCGTTTTCCGCGAACGAACGAGCCTTGTTCCGTGGTGTGACGGCTGAGGCTTGCACCAAATGCAATGATGCAGTCGCTTTGCACGATAAGGTCTACCGTTGCCGGATGGCTGAGGCCTCCGAATACGCCGAGGTTCCACGGTTCACCTTCAAACAGCCCGGAGGCCTTCAAGGTTGTTGCCAGCGGTGCCTCGATCTGTCTTGCAAGTTTGACCAGTGCTTCACGCGCATCCGCGCTCGCAGCACCGCGACCAGCCAGAATGATCGGACGCCGTGCTCCGGCGATGATGCCAAGTGCTTCGTCGAGGTCTTCACTTGCCGGAACCAGCGCCCGAGTTTCGGGCATGCGCAGCTTTGTCGGAACGACATCGCAGGGCTCCCATTGCAGATCGACCCGCATGTTTAGAACGATGGGGCGCCGTTCGAGCTGGGCTTTGCGGAATGCGGTTGCGATATCTTCCGCGACGGTCTCACGCTTGCGCAGTTCAATAAAACCGGCTCCAGCTGCCGCAATCAGTTCACGTTGATTGATTTTCTGCAAATGCTGCAGATTATCCGGCGGTGTATCACCGCAGACGAGAACCAAAGGGATGCTTCCCTTTGCACCTTCGGCTAGCGCCGTTATTGCATTGGTCAGGGCAGGTCCATGCGTTATGGTCGCGACACCGATACGGCCGGTCCGCTGGGCATATCCAAGCGCCATCAATACGGCGGACGCTTCATGAGTTGCCGCGATATATCGGACATCTTTGTTCTTAACGAAGCTATCGACCATGAAAAGGTTTGCGTCTCCGATCAATCCGAAGAGGCATTCCGTGCCATAAGCGATGAGCGTCTCCGCGACCACTTCGTGGACGACGCGACTTGTGGTGCGGCCGTTGGCTGACAAGATTTAAACCTTCCGGTTTCTGAGTTCCCGTTTTTTGTTACCCCAATCTGGTAAACCATACGCGGAATGAAAAGCGGAATTATAAGCGTATAATGATCTCGAAATTAGATCTATATATTAGATCATGGTCGAATATTTTGCGCACCGCACACCAATTGAGCGATGAGCGCTTATTTGGTGGGCATTCGGTGTAGACACCGACATTTCTTTAAATGCCAACGGCTCGTAGAAGACAGGAGTTGACCCAGACAAGACATGATGCATTTCCAATGTTCTAAGCACTGCTGGAACAAGCAGATGCGGTAACACCGATCTCCATCACGCCGCTCCGTTCTGCGGCTAACGTCGACGGAGCGATGTTTGCAGAAGGCCACCAAGCTTTTAGCAAAGTGACGTCCAAGTGACGAGAATTACAGCCCAGCGCTAATTTATCCCACGGTTGTGATACACAATGACCGTAAAGTTAGCGGTCTGCTACGTATATTGACTACTCATCAGTCGATTGCGGACACAGTTTAAATTGATCGTGCGAGTTTCTACGCGGCTGCAACGCCTCAGTAGCATAATCCCCTCTCGCGATAACGAAATCTGGAAATGTAAATTGGCGGTCGTGCGTAACTCACGATGCGACTAATCAAACATGTTCAATCAAACTTCCCAGTAACTCTGCATCGCGCCTATGCTCCTGCTGGGTCACTGGCGCATGCGCGGCCATCCCCACTTGCAGTTCACGGGAGAAGCTGGCGGCAGCCTCGCGTACCTGCTTTGCCAAATCTTCATCACTTTCCGCATGACTGCGGTTGAGAATACGCGTTAGGCTGCCAATGACGGCACCCTCATCATTGAAAATTGGTGCAGCGATCGCCGCAAGCCCAGTCTCGAATGTGCCAACAGTGATGCAGTGACCAGCTTTTTTAATGCCCTGCAATCGCCGGCGGAAATCATTCCAGTTATCGCCAAGGCTCGCCTGGGCAATCTCAGTGCCTGATTTCAGGAATAGCGATTTAATGCGCGCTGATGGAAGATTGGCCAGAATGGCTAGCGATGCGGCTCCCTTGAAGAGAGAGAACGGCAAACCTCTGGCGCGCATTAACGGCACTGGAGCAATGCCATTTGCGGCACTGTTTTCCTGACGTAAGCACAAAACCCTGTCTCCCCAGAGGCCGCAAAGGATTAGTACGCTGTTTGGCACCTGCCGCGCATATCCGGGCATGATGGCATTGGCGACGGCCGTCATCGGATCGCTGATCTGGATTTTTCTTTCAAGCTCCACGATGCGCGGACCAAGCGAATAGCTGCCACGGCTAAGCTGTACCAGCAGGCCAGCATTACAGAGGACGCGCAGGTAGCGATAAGTCGTTGAGCGCGTCAGGTCCAGCTTGATGCTGATTTCATCTGGAGAGACGGTTGGGCTTTCGTCGTCGAGAAGGTCCAGGATTTCAAAAGCCCTGTCGATACTTGTCTTTTCCATGCTGCGTTCCTTGGTGCCGATTGCGGCGTGTTTTCATGCAAAATACAGAAATGTGAAATTATCGCAATATTTCATACTTGATGTTTTTCCCAAATAATGACACAAACTACACATCGGAGTGGAGCCGATCACATGGAGGAGGAACATCATGACATCTAGAAGAGAACTTCTGCGCTATTCATGCGGGATGGCTGCGTTAACATTTGCCGCGGGCATTATGACGCTTTCCGCAACTGCGCTGGCCGCCGACACTTATCCCGACCGTCCAATCACGATTGTCGTTCCCTTCCCACCGGCTGGGCCGCCTGACCTTCTTGCGCGCTCTGTCAGCGAGAATCTTTCCAAGGCATGGGGGCAGCCGGTTCTTGTCGAGAATAAGCCGGGTGCCAACGGAGTTGTTGCGACACAATTCGTGGCGAATGCGAAGCCGGACGGCTACACAATCCTCGTTGGCAGCGTCGCCACTCATGTGATGAACCGGGCACTGCGTCCCGACCTGCCGTTCGACACGCTGAAATCTTTTGAACCTGTCACGCAGCTCGGTTTCACGCCAATGCTGATCACAGCGCATCCATCCACAGGTATCAAGACAATCGCCGAGCTGGTGGAAAAGGCAAAAAAAGATCCAGAATCCATCACCTACGCATCTGTTGGTCAGGGCAGTGCTGCGCACCTCGCAGCAGAGCTTTTCCAGTCTGCGGCAGGTATAAAGCTGGTGCATGTACCCTATGACGGTATCGCGCAAGCCAGCCTCGATTTGGTCTCGGGTAATGTCAATGTCGGGTTTTCCAACGTTGTGAATATGCTCCCAAGCGTCAAGGATGGAAAAAGCAATGCCCTTGCAGTGACCGACACGAAACGTGATGCGGTGCTGCCTGATGTGCCGACACTTGCCGAGAGTTATCCGGATGTAGATGTCCGGTTGTGGTGGGGTATTTTTACGCCGACTGGCACGCCATCGTCTGTCGTCGACAAGTTAAGCGCTGAAATCAATGTCGCGCTCAAAGACAAGGCCCTGATCGACAAATGGGCACAGTCGGCGACAACAATCGTCGGCAGCACGCCCTCGGATTTCAAGGCGTTGGTGGATGCCGATGCCGAGAAATGGAGTGGGGTCATCAAAGAAGCCAAAATTACACAGTGACCAACGACGGTCGTGGCGATGCCGCGACCATCCCAGAGTTTTCCAAAAGGAAATCCCATGAGTGTTGAATTGTCTCTCGGCCTCGCCGAGTTTGTAAAGAACGCGGATAGCTCAGAGGCAGGCGTCGATGCTGCGGAATTGGCAAAACGAGTAATCGCCGACACGGTTGCGGTTATTATGTCCGGTGCAGGCAGTGATGTCGCCCCTGCTATGTTGAGTTATGTGTCGCGCATGGGAGCGGGCAGTGTTCCTCTTATCGGGACTGACGCATATGCGTCAGCACCTGCCGCCGCGCTCGTTGGCGGAACATTCGGGGCTGCGTTGGATTTCGATGATGTTCTGTCAATGATGCCAGGGCATCCGGCCGCTGTCATTATGCCAGCGCTTTTTGCTCAATGTTATGATGAGCCTGTCTCGGGCAAAGCGTTCATCGATGCTTATATTGTCGGCCTTGAAGTTGGGGCGAAACTATCGCAGGGCGTCGGCATACGCCATTATCAACGTGGATATCACACGACCGGGACGATAGCCCTGTTTTGTGCCGTAGCTGCGCTGGCGCGACGCTTTGATCTTTCGGTTGCGCAGACGCAGATGGCGTTCAGTCTTGCTGCATCAACGGCAAGCGGTATCCAGGCAAATTTTGGAACGATGACAAAGCCGCTGCATTCCGGATGGGCCGCGCAGTCTGCGGTGATCGCCGTTGATTTGGTTCGCTCCGGTTTTACTGCCTCGCTCACAGCGCTTGAAGACAAAGGCGGTTATCTCGCCGCATACGGCACGGAGGAAAGCGATGCGAGCAAAGTACTGCCACTTCTGGGCAAGCCATGGACCATTGTGTCACCTGGTATTGCGCTCAAAAAATTTCCGACATGCTATGCAACCCATCGTGCGATTGATGGTGTAGCGGAGATCGAAAAAGAGGTCGGCCCCCTTCTGGACCAGTTGAAAAAACTAACCTGCCGCGTTGTCCCGGGTGCACTTCTGCCCTTGCGTTTCAATCGCCCTAAAACTGGCCTCGAAGGCAAGTTCAGCATGCCATATGGCCTTGCCGTGGCAATGGTCGATCGCCGCCTTACGATCGCATCTTTTGAGGATACCGCAGTCAAGCGTCCTGAGATCTGGGCTTTGTACAACAAGATCGAGGTCATAGAGGATGAGGCCTGCGGGGTGGAGGATCCCGATTACAACAAGAAGAGTGCTGGCACACGGGGTTTTGTGATCGTCGAAGCGGAGTTGCATGACGGGCGTACAATCACCCGCCGTGTTGATGTCTCTCCGGGTCACCCAAAACGCCCGCTCACTTGGAACGATCTGAACGACAAGTTCCTTGATTGCGCGTCAAGCTGCGGTGTCGACGGCACAATTGCACAGAGCGCCTTCGAAGCATTGAAGGACCTTGAGACGAAAGAAGACGTCTCGGCGCTACTGAGACCATTGATCCCGTCTGCGAAACGTACCGCCGCCGCAGAATGAGGAAACTAAGGTCCAGCCCTCAGAGCTGGAACGGGAGGAAGGGAGGAAACCATGAAGGAAAAATTTTACAAAACGCCGGACGGGCAGGCCGGAATATTATTTGCAGTGTTCGGTCTGTTCGTTGCCTGGCAGTCGCTTCAATATCCGCTTGGCCGCGCATCACAGATGGGCCCAGGCTTCTTCCCCCTCGGATTGGGGAGCCTTCTGGCCATCGTTGGCGCCGCGGTCATCATCAATTCCATTCGGACGAGCCAAGAGGTTGCCGAACCTTTTGAGTGGCGGTCGGCATTCTTCATTACTGTCGCCATTATAGCGTCAGGACTGCTGTTGTTGACTGCTGGCGTGTTTGTGTCGATCGCCGTCCTGGTGCTGGTTGCCTCACTTGCTGCTCGCCAAGGTAATTTGTGGTCAACGTTGCTGTCCGCTGTCGTGCTTACGCTGATGGCGTGGCTTATCTTCATCGTTGGTCTCGACCTTCGTATTCCACTGTTCTGGAATTGAAATCATGGAACTTTTTTCACATCTTGTGACTGGCTTCGAGACATCTCTCCAGCCAGCAAACCTCGCCTATTGTCTGATCGGTGTCATTGTAGGTACCGCCATCGGAGTATTACCGGGCCTCGGTCCACTGGCGACCATCTCGATGCTTCTGCCTTTGACCTATGCGCTCGATCCCGTTTCGGCGTTGATCATGCTTGCTGGCATCTATTATGGCGCGCAATATGGTGGGTCCACCACTGCAATCCTTGTAAACTTACCGGGTGAAGCTTCTTCAGTTGTGACCGCAATTGACGGTCACAAAATGGCCAATTCCGGTCGTGCGGGTGCAGCCCTTTCAATCGCGGCGCTGGCATCGGTTTTTGCCGGCACTATCTCCACATTTTTTGTTGCAGGGTTCTCGCCGCTGCTTGCCAGCGTGGCTTTGTCCTTTGGTCCGGCTGAATATTTTTCGCTGATGGTTGTCGGCCTGGTTGCTGCTGTCATTCTTGCCAGTGGCTCGCTTTTAAAGGCCATAGGCATGGTACTCGTCGGACTTATTCTCGGCAGCGTCGGTATCGACAATAATAGCGGTGCCTATCGTTTCACGTTCGGTTCCATTGAATTGTCGACGGGTATCGAGTTTGTCTCGATTGCCATGGGTTTGTTCGCATTTGCCGACATCATTGCGCATGTCAGCGACAAGACGAGCAACAAAACGGTTATCCATAAGATCACTCATCTGTGGCCAACACGACAGGATTTCAAGGACGCGACGCCTGCGGCGACGCGTGGAACTATTCTCGGTTCGATCCTTGGCATTCTGCCCGGTGGCGGTGCAGCCCTTGCATCTTTCTCCGCCTATACTCTGGAAAAAAGAGTGTCGCGCCATCCCGAGCGCTTCGGTAACGGTGCGGTTGAAGGTGTCGCAGGTCCGGAAGCTGCCAACAACGCCGCTGCCCAAACCTCGTTCATCCCGATGCTGACCTTGGGCATTCCCTCAAACGGCACCATGGCCCTGATGATGGGGGCGATGATGATCCATAATATCGCGCCTGGCCCGCAGGTTATCACGCAGCAGCCGGTGCTGTTCTGGGGTCTCGTCACCTCGATGTTCGTCGGTAACGTGATGCTTGTCCTCCTTAACCTGCCGCTGGTTGGAATTTGGGTGAAGCTGATTTCTGTGCCTTACCGTTATCTCTACCCGGCAATTCTGATGTTCTGCGTGATTGGACTTTACAGCATCCAAAACCAAACCTTTGAAATCACCGTCGCCGCGGTGTTTGGCTTGCTGGGCTATCTCTTCATGCGCATGAGATGCGAACCGGCACCACTGCTGCTTGGTTTCATCCTTGGACCGATGCTGGAATCCAATCTCAAGCGAGCAATGTTGTTGGCCAAGGGCGACGCAACGACATTCTTCACCCGGCCAATCTCCGCAACCATGCTCCTGATCGCCTTGCTTCTGCTGTTGTCTGTGGTCGTCCCACAGTTCCGCAAAAAACGTGAAGAAGTTTTCACCGAAGAAGCCTGATCAGCATTTGTCGATTTTAGAAGAAGGGTAGCTGTAATGGTTGTTCATGATAGCTTGCTTGCGCGCCTGCATGACAAAACCCTCGTGGTTGAGGCTGCAAAAGTTGGCACGCGGTGGGTCTACAATGCCACCGATGGCCAGCGTTTCGACGTCCACAATCCATCGACAGGTGTTATCCTGGCATCTTTGCCAGCACTTTCCGCTGGGGATGCTCGCAAGGCAATTGCTGACGCTAAGAAAGCACAACTTTCTTGGGTGAAAAAAACTGGCAAAGACCGGGCCGCGCATCTTATGCGCTGGCACCGCCTCTGGATCGATAATGCCGATGATCTGGCCACCATCCTGACCGCCGAGCAAGGAAAGCCGTTCACCGAGGCGCGCGGGGAAATTCTCTATGGTGCGGCATATCTTGAGTGGTTCGCGGAAGAAGCGAAACGCATTTATGGCGATGTTATCCCTGCACATGTCGAAAACGCACGCATTCTGGTTCTGAAGCAAGCAATCGGAGTGGTTGCAGCGATCACACCATGGAATTTTCCCAATGCAATGATTGCCCGCAAGGTTGCGCCAGCTTTGGCGGTTGGTTGCGCAATGGTGGCAAAACCCGCAGCCGAAACGCCGCTCTCGACTTTGGCACTTGCCGTGCTTGCCGACCGTGCAGGTATTCCCGATGGGTTGTTTTCGGTGATCACGGCCCGTAGCGGCGCTGAGTTCGGCCGGGAGGTGACATCGAATCCCGACGTTTCAAAAATTACCTTCACCGGCTCAACCGAAGTCGGGCGTATCTTGATGCGCCAGGGTGCCGAACAAATCAAAAAACTGGGATTGGAACTCGGCGGTAATGCGCCATTCATCGTGTTCGATGATGCCGATCTCGATTCGGCAGTAGAAGGTGCAATTCTCGCCAAATTCCGGAACGCCGGACAGACATGTGTCTGCGCAAACCGCATCTATGTGCAGTCCAGCATTCATGATGCCTTCGTGGCAAAATTTGTAACGAGGGTACGCAACCTCAAGGTTGGCGACGGTTTTGAGCCTGACACTGTGATCGGCCCGCTGATCAATCGTTCCAGCGTGGCAAAAGTCCAGGACCACATTGAAGACGCCATTAAACAGGGCGCTGTTCTTCTGACCGGCGGATCTCCCGATGGCGGAACTCATTTCGTTGAGCCAACCGTCATCATTGGTGCTTGCGCCTCCATGAAGGTCGCCACGGAAGAGACCTTCGGACCACTTGCACCAATCTTTCGTTTTGATGACGTCGACGAAGTAATCGAGTTGGCAAATTCCAGCGAATTTGGTTTGTCCGGCTATTTTTATGCGAAGGACATGGCCCGTATTTTCAAGGTGGCCGAGGCACTTGAGGTGGGCATTGTCGGTGTGAACACCGGTCTGATATCGACCGAGGTGGCCCCTTTTGGCGGGGTAAAACAATCTGGTCTGGGCAGAGAGGGCTCTAGGTACGGAGCCGATGACTATCTCGAAATCAAATATATTTGCCTTGGAGGACAATCCGCCTAGGCGGTCCGGTTTGGTGCTGATTGCGCTGGGCCGGCCAAACTTTCGAATAACAGGAGACTATAGACAATGGTTCAGATCGAATGCGTCGTTAAGTCGGGCGACCAGGTGGGCGAAGTTCCCGTTTGGTGCGACCGTAGCAACCTCCTCTGGTGGATGGATGTGCGTCGTCCGCGTGTACAATCCTTCAATCCGGCAACAGGTGAACACAAGGTTTTCCTGACGGGCGGACGGGCTCTGGGCAGTTATGCCTTGCGTGAAAACGGAGGAATGATCCTCGCGCAGGATGACGGCATTTATGCCTTTGATCCCGGTGTCAGCGAGCGCAAAAAGCTGTTCCATCCGGAAGAAGACTTGCCGGATAATCGCTTGAATGACGGTCGATGCGACCGCCGTGGACGTTTTTGGCTCGGCAGCATGAATGACAAGGTTCGACAGGATGACGGAAACTTTTGGCGGATCGGCACCGATCTTTCAGCGCGCAAATTTTTTGACGGCATCAACATTCCCAATGGTGTTTGCTTCAGCCCCGATGACAAAACCATGTACTTCGCAGATACGCCCAAGCGTATGATGTGGTCATTCGACTTTGATATTGATGAGGGCGTAATCTCAAACCGTCGGGTTTTTGCCGATCTTACCGCCAATCCTGGCCGCCCGGACGGCTCAACCGTCGACGCCGAAGGTTACATCTGGAACTGCGAATTCGCCGGCAAACGTGTTGTGCGCTATGCCCCGAATGGCACAGTTGATCGAATTATAGAAATGCCGGTCACCAACATAACCTGCGCCGGTTTTGCGGGACCAAACCGAGACGTTCTCTACGTCACGACAGCATGGCAAGGGTTGAGCGACGAACAGAAGGCAGCCGAACCGGATGCCGGCGGTCTGTTCCGTATCGACGTTGGCGTCAAAGGGTTGCCTGAACCACGGTTCCAGGGTTGAGAAAGGAGACGATAGTCATGAAGCTTTTACATGGTGGGCTTTCGCCATTCGTTCGCAAGGTAATGATCGTAGCACATGAAAAAGGCCTGGTCGAAAGACTGGAGCTCGTTCCTGCGCCCGTCAATCCATTACAGCCGCTGGAACTTGCTATCGCGATCAATCCGCTTGGCAAAATTCCTGCATTGACTGTTGAGGATGGCACCGTCCTTTACGGTTCAACGGTGATCGCGGAATATCTCGATGCATTCGACGGGGCGCCGATCTTCTTCCCGGCCGACGCGGCGAAATGGACTGCACTTCAACGCAATGCGTTGGGCGACGGTCTTCTCGAGGCCGGGCAATCGGCACGCATCGAAGGATTGCGACCTGAAGACAAACAGTGGGCGGACTGGAAGCGTTTGCAACTGCTCAAGGTCACGAATGGTCTTGATGCAGCAGAAAAGGATGCCACTCGACTGGCAACAGACCGCCTGACGATTGGCGAAGTGTCATTGATCAGCGCACTTGGCTGGTTTGATGTTCGCCTACTTGAGGCAGCCAACTGGCGAGAGGGACGTCCCAATCTTGCAGCATGGTTTGAAAAGGTTTCAGGCAAGGCGTCGGTCGCTGCAACGGCCCCGAAGGTCCCCAAATGACTGATCTTATCGAACAGGCGATTACCCTGGGGGTCGGCGTCGGCCAGATCAGCGATGCAATGGACGAACTCGGCTTGCCACAGAATGCCGCAGGTGGCTATCGCTTACTCGGCGGAAAAGGAGGCACCGTCTTTGGGCGGGCCTTCACCTTGAAGCAAACCCTGTTGAAACCCGGAGAAACAGGAATAGTCCGTCAAGGAGAGGCTGCATTAACATTGGCCAGTCCCGGTGACGTCCTGGTGATCGACGCCGGTAACGCGGGAGATGTCGTGACATGGGGCGAAGGCCATTCTCTGCGAGCCCAGATCAATGGCCTGAAAGGTGTTGTGCTCAATGGTGCAACCCGTGACAGCGAAGCTCTGGCTGCCGGACCCTTACCTGTGCTGTGCAGAGGTACTTCACCACTCCGCAGCAAAGGTCGGTTGCAGACCTTGGAAATTGGCGCACCGGTTTCGATTCACAGCGTGCAAATAAACGTTGGTGATCTGATCGTGTTCGGGGCTGATGGTCTGGCATGTATACCGAAGCACGACGTGAAGCATGTCCTGGAAATGGCTTGTGAAATTCAAACGAAGGAGATGCAACGCGACGCGGGCTTTAGAGACCAGATAAATAGGAGCGAGATTTAGGCGCTGCCGATATCGATGTCGATCTTCAATTTTATGCTACAATACGCTATGTTCGCTCCATAGATGTAACAGCGTTCTACGAAGACAGGTTTGGTTCCCTTCAACTGAATGTTGACGAGTGGGTCTTAATCAGTGACATCCGACAACCATGTCTTGGACAAATCGAGAACCTGATGCGCCTCAAATCTCCATGGAAGGCCCGCCTAACAGACGGTGAGGGCAATCCTTCGACCCGTTTGTTGGAAGCACTCTCCGACGACATTTTGTCGGGGCTTTTGGCAGGCGGCGACAGGCTTCCACCCCATCGCGAGCTTGCCTGGACGCTCGGACTGGGTGTCGGCACAGTGACAAAAGCTTACGCGGTGCTGGAACGGCGGGGCCTTGCACGCAGTATCAAAGGAAGAGGAACCTTTGTTGCATCGTTCCAATCGGAAAATCGCGCGACCATCGACTTCTCCGTCAATGCCATTCCGCCAATGCTAAGTGATCGTCTGTTGGCACGTACTCTCTCAACTGTGTCTCGCAAGATAGATGCTCAACATGTCCACTTGAGACCGCCACTTGCAGGCCATGATGCTCACCGCAGGATCTTTGGGAAATGGCTTGAGAGCCTGGGAATATTTGTTGAGCCCAACCGCATCATCCTGACCGGAAGCGGCCAGCAGGCACTCTGGCTGGCGTTCGACACACTGTGCGGGGGAGGGGGGCTGATCATCACCGAGCGACTGAGTTATCCCGGGGCGATAGCACTCGCGCGCCACAGAGGTCATCCAATTGCCGGTGTGGAGATTGATGAAGAGGGTATGGTGCCGCACGATCTGGCACGGGTTCTAGACGATCCAAACAATCAGCGGAGGCGAAGGCTGGTTTATCTCACGCCTTCTCTCCATAATCCGACCACTGCATCGATGAGCCTCGGCCGTCGGCAAGAAATCATCGGGATTTGCCGTCAACGTGACGTGCAGATTGTAGAGGACGGGGTCTATACGCTCGGCTCCAGCACTGACTACCCACCTCTCGTGGCACTGGCACCCGATAATGTGTTTCACGTTACCAGTCTTTCAAAAACACTGACGTCAGGTCTTCGATTAGGGGTTCTGGTTCTTCCCGAAAAATGGATTACTTCAGCTGAAGAAGCTCTGCAGATCATTCCACTGGCGGCTTCGCCTCTGGATTACTCCTTACTTGAAGAGTGGTTCACCAGCGGGGTTGTCGAAGCCACACGAACATCGCTTCAGGCAGAAGCCAGCCGCAGAGCACACCTTGCGGTTTCGCTGCTTTCTGACAGGAAAATCGTCACCAATCCCGCGGCGTTCCATGCGTGGATTCCGATGCCCCATGCGCAGGCGGAGGCGTTCGTGTCGTCAGCAGAAATGATGGGCGTTATAGTCACGCCACCAGATGCAATGCGCGCAGACCGCCAAGATAAGTCGACGGGGATACGGCTTTGTCTTGGCGGTCCCTCGATCGATGAATTATCGCGTGGCCTGTCGATTCTGGCAAAATTTCAAAGCGGCCCTGCGTGAGGGCAGGGCCGCTTTAAAGCTGTCACTGGTTGTTCAGTCTTCGTAGGCCGAGCTGCCACTACCAACGGATTCGGACGGACGCCATAACTTCCCTGTCATCGCCATATTGGCAGGAGGAAAACTCGCAATTGACGTAATCTTTTCCAAACAGGTTGGTGGCGTTGACCGACAGTGTCACGTTCT
Organism: Agrobacterium sp. AGB01; assembly: GCF_014851585.1. GTDB lineage: Bacteria > Pseudomonadota > Alphaproteobacteria > Rhizobiales > Rhizobiaceae > Agrobacterium. The sequence continues at coordinate 32,135 of NZ_JACVAB010000004.1, read as the reverse complement.
CGTTGACATCGTAGCGGACTAGAGCATCGACAACCACATTGGCGGGTATCCCATGATCGATACCTGAAGCACGGGTTGTTCCCTTGTAACGCACACCGCCTCCAACGCTCAAGCCTTCGACGCCCAGTTGCGCAAGATCGTAGGTCATCCACAAAGCGGCTTGGTGATAAGGCGTGTTTTCGCTGCGTCGACCAATTTCTTCTGCCACTTCACTCTTGGTAATTCTTGCGTCCGTATAAGCGTATGATCCAACCACAGTGAGATAATCCGTGAGGTCAGCTTTCGCTTCCAGTTCCAGGCCCCGTGCACGTTGCTGACCAATCTGGGTGAGGTCACCGGCAAGATTGGCTGAGACAACATTATCCTGCGTCAACTGATAGACGGCTGCACTGAACAGCATGTTGGTTCCGGGCGGCTGGTAGCGTATTCCGGCCTCAATCTGTTCGCCTGTGGTGGGGTCGAAGTTTATATCGTTGGTGAAAGCGCCAATGGATACTGGGAAGAACGATTGCGCATAGCTGATGTAAGGTGCCAGCCCATTGGCCGCCTCATACACCAGTCCCGCACGCCACGTCGTTTCCTGCGTATCGCGGGTAATCGTCTGCCCGGTTCTATGAATCCTAAATTCCTGGTCGGCGCAGTCGTGGCGCAAGCCCCACAGCACATTCCAGCGTTCGTAGAAATTGATATTGTCCTGAACATAAATTCCGTGCTGCGTGGTCGTGGTTTTACCGCCACGATTTAGGGCAGGGTTTTTATTCACCACAATGGGTGTTCCGTAGACCGGATTGTTCAGATCAATCGACCCAACCGCTGCACGGAAATTGTCAGAGTCATAGGATGTGTCATAAAAGTCATATCCCACGACGAAGGAATGTGACAGCGGACCTGTATCCAGGTCAAACGCAACATTCATGTCGTGGGTAAAACCCTTGGCTTGATCATAACGATCGCTATATTGACGCGCCAAAATACCGGTGGCGGCGGCATTGTTCACCGCCGCAGTGCCGGTCTGGGCCATTAGATAACGCCAATCAAGGTCCGATTCATAATAGCGCGATTTCGATGAGAACTTCACATCATTGTCAAACCGATGCGTGAACTCATAGCCAAGAGCACTCATGTCGCTCACCATTCGGTCGTAACCGGGTTCGCCAATAAATGTGCCCCGTTTCAGGAAAAAGGGACCAGATCCTATACCGTCAATAATTTGGTACGGGATTGATGCGGGAAACCGCGTGCTGCTTCGTTGGTAGAAACCGAGGACCGACAGCGTCGTATCGTCATCAGGGCTCCATTCCAAGGCGGGCGCAATGTAGAAACGATCGTCATTGCTGTGGTTCACCTGCGTATCACTATTGCGACCCATGACAGTGAGGCGATAGGACAGGGTATCGGTCAGGGCGTCGCTGAAATCAGCCGTAACCTGTTTGCGTTTGTGCAGTCCACCTTCAATGCCGATTTCACGAAGCGGTTCATCCGTCGGGCGTTTGCTGACGCCATTGACAAAACCGCCGGGCGAAAGCTGGCCGTAGAGAACAGAGGACGCGCCGCGCACAATGTCCACGCGCTCCAATCCGAAAGGTTCCTGAGTTCCGTCATAGGAATTGTTTTGCAGTCGCATTCCGTCACGCAACAAGCCACCTGTACCGGGTTCCACATCAAAACCCCGGATACGGAAGCGGTCCGCGACGCGGGAAAATGAACGTGGCTGTGCAGTAAAGCTCGGGGTGTAAGCAAGGACATCGGCAAGAGTTCGCGCATCGCGATCCTTAATTTCCGTTGCTGATACGACCGACAATGACTGCGGTGTTTGGAGGATCGGCGTGTCTGTTTTGGTGCCGCTATTGCTTGTTTGAGCCACATAGCCATCGATTGGCGCAGTAGCGTCCGTTTTAACAGTCACGACAATTGATTGGAGGACTGTTGCGCTCTGAGTATCCTGAGCGATGGCAACACTTTCCGCCGAAAGTAAGCAGGCCAATGCAGAGCTGCAAAGAAGGCTTTTGGTGGTGAATTTTTTGAAACGCTGGCGCATTGGCCCCCCAAACCTTGACGTTGCCACACAAACATGACACTCGCGGTCAACAAAGATGGGCGTCACTAACATGTGATGCACTTCTGGAAAAACGCTAAAGTGTCTCAACACACTTTTAGCATTGCATGCCATTTGGGGGCCGGTGTTACAGGTTGCCAAATCAGATTGAATCTTTGGTCTCGTCGTAACGACGTCGGCGCGTGGATAGACATACATGTTTTCGATAAGTGATCTAAATGTGTACCACGGTGACACTCATGCTCTGCGCGGTATCAATCTAACCGTCAAGGAACATAGGTTCACTGCCCTGATAGGTCCGAATGGTTCAGGCAAATCAACACTCCTTGGCGCGATTGCTGGAAATGTGCTTCCAAAAAAAGGCAGCATCTTTCTCGACTCAAAATCAGTGTCGTCCTATCCAAAGCGGGAGTTTGCCCGCCTGGTTTCTTTCCTTCCTCAACGCACACATACCCCAACGGGCATAAGCGTTCGTGAGCTGTTGGTACAAGGGCGTTTTCCCTGGCGAACTTGGCTGGGCAAATGGTCGAACAAGGATGAGGAAGCGGTCAGGCGGGCTGCCTCACTTTGCGAAGTAGAGGCGTTACTGGATAGGCCGCTCTCTGCCCTTTCGGGCGGCCAACTGCAACGTGCCTGGATTGCGATGACTTTGGCACAGGATGCCCCCATCATTCTGCTTGATGAACCGACCACCTATCTGGATGTAGCCAATCAATTGAGCCTTCTTGATCTCCTGGCCATGTTACGTGACGCAGGCAGGACCGTGGTTGCTATTCTTCATGATCTCAATCAGGCGGCGCAGTATGCAGAGGAGCTCGTGATGATGCGGGATGGCGAGATTGTCGCAGAAGGTGCGACACTTCGCGTTTTTACAGACCACAACATCGAGAATGTGTTTGGCGTACGCTCCAGAATGTTGGAGGACACTGTAACCGGCGGAGTGATCTGCATTCCTTCATCTCTCGAGACTTAGGCGGCTGACATGTTATCCGCCATTCGTTTAATACCGTTTATCGCACTCGCTATTGCTCTTGGCGTCGCTGCATTGGTGCATCTGGCATTCGGGGCACGTGTGCTTGATTGGGGTGTCGTGTGGGATGCAGTATTGTCTCCTGATTATACTAATCCACTCCATAACATTGTCCTTGATATGCGCATGCCGCGCCTTTTCAGTGCGCTGATTGTTGGCGGTGCACTGGGTTTAGCGGGCGTGCTGCTGCAAGCCCTGACGGAAAACCCACTTGCAGATCCGGGATTGCTTGGCATCAACAGTGGTGCTGCATTTTTCGTGGTTGGCGGATTGTTGGTCGTGCCTGATATGACGCTGGCGATGATCCCTCTTTTGGCATTTTCTGGCGCTATTGTGGCGGCATCGTTTGTTCTTCTCAATGCAGGAGTAGAACAACATCGCGCACGGCTCATCCTGTCCGGTGTCGTCATCAGTGCGCTGTTCAGCGCTCTGACCTCAAGCATTCTTCTGATGGATCAGCAAGGGCTTGATTCTCTCAGACGTTGGCTTGTCGGTTCGTTGGCGTTTGAAAGCGGCGAAGCAAGATGGCACACCCTGCCGCTGCTCATTGTTGCTAGTGGCATAGCAGTATTTAACATTCCCGGTCTCAACCTTTATCGCCTCGGGTCACACAAGGCCTCATTGCTGGGGCTGAACATTGGGCGTTTTCGAATATCTATGCTTTTGGCATCTGTGCTTCTCTCCGCGTCAACCGTGGCAATTGCCGGACCAATTGGTTTCGTCGGCCTAGTGGCGCCCCATGTCGGGCGGATGTTGTTTGGTAACAATCATCGCTACCTGATCGTAGCGGCCCCTCTATTAGGCGCTTTGATGGTGGTGATCGGCGATGTGGTCGCTCGCGTTGTCGTACGGCCGCTCGAACTAAACACCGGAATTGTTGCCGCTTTGGTTGGCGCACCAGTGTTTATCGCCCTTGTCCTTGGGAGGCTGAAATGATTCCAGCCTCGGTCGGCTCAGACACGACATCTAGAGATAAAAGGGCACGAAAGATTGTCGTTTTCATTTGCATCTTCATGCTGTTGTTTGCATTCTTATCCGTCACTTTCGGAAGTTATCCGATGACAGTAAGTGATGTCGTGACAAGCTTCAGTTCAAGTGATGACAAAGATATCCTTCATACGATCATCTACGACATTCGCCTTCCTCGGATTATGCAGGCTATTTTGTCCGGTATGGCAATGGCGCTTTCGGGTGTTACACTTCAGGTTCTGACCCGCAATTCACTTGCTGCACCAGGCCTCGTCGGCGTTGAAGCCGGAGCAGGGACAACAGTGCTTCTGGCGATGATTGTGTGGCGGTCGGACCTCACGGAAGAATTCTACCCTCTCGCGGCCTTCGTAGGCGGTGTCTTGGTGGCACTTTTAGTAGCAGTCCTATCCTGGAACAAAGGGGTTAACCCGCTACGCCTGATACTGGTTGGTGTCGGCATAACCGCAATTTTGAGTGCGGTTTCCGACACGATGATAACATATGGTCGCATCGACCAGGTTGAATCTGCTTTGTTGTGGTTGGCGGGTAGTCTTCACCATGCGGGGTGGGCAAATGTCCGCGGCCAGCTTTTCTGGCTGACTATTTCAGGGATACCCATTCTTCTACTTTATCGTCATTTCGATCTTTACCAGCTTGGAGAGGCCGTTGCAGGCAGCCGCGGACTGGATATCGGCAGGTTCCAGTTGGTCGGATTGCTGCTGAGTGTGATGCTGACAGCGTCCGCCGTGGCCAATGTCGGCACTATGAGTTTCATCGGGCTGATCGCACCACACGCATCCAGACTGCTTGTCGGGGATCGCCACCGGTTTCTGTTGCCGTTAACTGCCCTTGTCGGTGCTAGCATCGTACTGATTGGCGACACGGTCGGTCGGACGCTCTTTGCACCCCTCCAGATACCAGCCGGTCTGGTCGTTGCCGTAATCAGTGCACCCTATCTGCTTTTCCTGCTTTCGCGCAGAGGACATATCTCATGAGAATGCGAGCACTATTTGTAACGTTATTGTGCTTTGTGAGTGGTGTGACCGCTGACGCAAGTGAAGCGACAAGGACATTCACGAACCAGTTCGGAAAGACGGAAATTCCTGTTTCACCCCGCTGTGTGGTGTCTTTGCATGACTTCAGCCTGACCACGCAATTGCTGGAGCTCGGCATTACGCCCTGTGGCTCTTCGGGCCGCAAGCGACTGTTTAAAGGAACGATTTTTCGTGGTGCGTCGCAACGTTTCGATGCGTCCGCTATCCACTATATTGGTACCCATCAAGCGCCTGATATTGAGACCATCGCGTCCCTCAAACCTGACCTGATCGTTGGCCTGTCCTATCACGCAGCACTTCGCGAAAAGCTGTCGTCGATTGCACCCGTGGTTCTCCTGCCGGTGCGCGAAAAGAACATAGTCGAATATGCTGGACAATTGGCAGATATCGTTGGCAAGCAGGCACGCTTCAAAGAGTTGAACATGGAGTATCAGGGCATTGTCAACGCGTTCAAAAACCGTGTCCGCGATCCCGCCACCATCACTGTCACGCCAATGGAAATTTATCGCGATGGTTTTCGCCTCATCGGTCGCGGTGGCATGGAGGAGGTGATTTCGGACTTCGGGCTCGGTCACGTCCCCGCTTATGCAAACAGCTCCCCTGACATTCCCTACAGTCTGGAACGAATTTCAGATTTTGACAGCGATGTGATTATCGACACTTATGAAGAGATGTTGAGTGAAGAAGCGGAGACCATGGCATTTCGCTCAACTGCCCAATGGCGAAATCTTTTTGCGGTCCGCAATCGCCAGTTCCTATACCTTAACCGCAGCCGCTATGGAGAAACGATGAACGGCCTAATAGGCTCTGCGACCTTGCTTTTTTCGCATGTCGGTGAGCGTGAAGTGCTGCGGCAAGCTGACCTCAAAGAGGCGGCGCAGTCTCGCTAAGACCCGTATCAATCGATAGGTTCGACCGCTACAACCTGCCAGCGGTCAGCTGCTTGACTTGATCCCCTCGTGATAGTGTCGCACCGGGTATTCACTTCAAATGAATGGCGCGCCAATCGAATGCGTAGGCGGCGTGAAGACATGACAGCTATGAATTCAGCGTTCTTTTCCGGGTCTCTTGAACGTTCTGGACTTTCCTGCAGCGCCACCTCCCTGACACCATCACCGTCAGCATAGGTAAACGCAGCATGCTCTGCCACCTGTCTTGCCTCATCAAGCATTGGATTGCCGCGGTAGGCCGGAAAAAATGGAGTTCCGTTGGACAGAGCCTCCAAAAAAGCAGGCACAGCTTGAGGCTCGAGCCGGCCATATCTCTGCCGCGCGGGCAGGACAATCAGGGTAGCTGCGAAACGACAGCCGCCCAAATGGGTCGATTGCAGTACCCGAAACTTGGTTGGATCAGCTTTCTCTTTCAGTGCTTTCCAGGTGGAAAACCCGTATTTTGCGCAACAGGGATCCTGCTTGCTATCCGTGCAACAGAGTATGGTTATGCGCGTGTCAGGTTTACCATCCAATGTGCCACTGGATGCGATGTGTAGGAGGTGTTCTGCTGCCAGTTCGTGAGATGCGACAGGTAACACCTTTCCATCGACCGACAACGCGATATCATCGCCGTCAACCAGGGCAACATGCACCCCGGCCTCATTTGCTTTGACAATTGCATCAGATAGATCGACTGGCATTTCAGCCGACTGTGTTCTGGGAACCCGCCAGTGACGGCGGGGCCAATGTAACAGTGCATATCGGTTTGCAGCCACCCCTGAACCAGGCAGCGGCTCACCGCGGTCGATGCAAATATCCCGGCAAAAATGATGATTGGTCATAGGACATTGACTTACGGGATAGTCATAGCATCAGACAAGAAAAATCGCGCCTGAAGGTACCGAGCACTCGTACTGCATCGTCACCGTGTGGGGCAGGCGTACTTTGGCTCTCAAAAGTCATGCACGGTTTTGCCGCTTCGTTCACATAACGATTGTCGGCTGTTTCGCTCAGGGACTTCGTCTATCGCCAATCTGATAGGAAAGCCTGACGGGGCTATCCGTTGACGATACTTTGAATACAGATTGCGAATGACCGCTGACAAAGGCGGAGATGGATATTACTGACTACCGCTCAGGACATACTTCACCAATGGCTTCGTCGTCTGCGTAGCGCTGCACCTAATAGGGTTTAGATGTTCTCGGACAGCAAACAATACGCTGATTTGTGTAAGCTTGAGGCTTCCCAAGAGAAATATGCAAATGACCGCGTAAAACAGGATTGAATGGTCCGCAGAGTTCAGAGTGGAGAGCCGGCCAGACAGTTCACCTCGAAACATAATGACGATTACATATGTTATGAAGACCGGCCCAAATGCCGTCATTCCAGCAATTGCAGACCATGTTCTGAGCTTGTCTAGCTTGGTCAATTTGCTCCTATGACTATCGTCGCCCATGGCTATCTCACGTCACGGTTGCTGTAAGCTGGGAGGGAGTCTGGATATCTCGCGTCATATGATCCGCACGCTTTCGCCCTCAGTAGCAGACTTGCATTTTAACTTGGCCGGCTATGCAGATGTCCACGACAGTCGATCGTCTCCGGTTTCTCAGCTTTTTCTGCGCGTTTGAGACTTTACCGCCGCACTAAATCCTATGCGAAATTCTCGTTCAACAATGTTGTGTGAGAACACCAGGCAGACTAAACAAATCCGCATGAAACGAATGGTTGTATTTCTGATGGTCAGCTTGGCCCTGTTATGCGCCGCATGTACACAATCACCTGATAACTCCGACGCATTTCGCCGTAACATTCCCTGCGGGATCGAAGTTGAGGAGCCTGGCTTTGCGACGTCAGACTATACTGGGATCGGTGGTCCTGGTGACTTCGTTGCCGTATTCGCTGAATTCAATCTCTCGCAAACCAGCGTGGAACAGGTCAGAAAAGGAGAAATACCATTTCTGACATCGCTAAAGTGCGTGAAATCCCGCCCTCGGCCTCGAGACAATCCGCGAAGTTATCTTGATTGGACGAAAACTCCTGGAACACTCGTGTCACGTTGTGATGGCACTGAATACGGTTCGCTAAATGAATACTTGTCTCGTCGGGATATTGTCTTGCACATACCAGATGCCCTTGCTGCTGACCTACACAGGAGCATTAGTGAGCCAGGCAATTTCATTGGGCGTCAAAATCGCGGATACCTGATCTTGTCCTTAAGCAACAACAAGGCCTATTACATTTTTGCGAACTAGGCGTCGAAATTGGCAGTGTGATGGATATCGACAAACCTGCACACCGGTTCCCAAGATGGTTTGTGCTTCTGACGTTTCCACTGTCGGTTATCGTTACCACAGCAGCCTTCCTGGCGCATGAGGCCAAGCTGCAAGCCCTGCTGATATTTCTAAACGCGTTCTATCTGGAGTGTCCGGTGCTGTTTGTGAAAAGTCTCCAGTTAGCAGCAGGCCGTTATGAGCGCTCGCTTTCCCAGAAAGTAAGTTTGTCTCACCGTAGTATTTCTACAATACTACGGTGAGAGATTGTAAACCAACCTAAGCGCGAGCTTGGTTGGCAATATAGACACCCTCAATCATCTTTCGTGATTAAATAGCTAACTTATCGCTTACGTTGCATATCAGCATCATGTGCAGTCAGATTGGATTGCATATCACCGACTCCAGTACGATGCTGCCCGTATTTCTGCTTTCTGGAGCCCACGAGCGAGGAGGATTTCTCTAGCCTCGTTTACCTCTGATCGTTCGCTCGCGAACCACACGAAGCGGTCTTTATCGGGGATGTCGAGTTCTCACAAAGCGTCAATCAGGGATACACCTCCGCCACGAACTATCCAGCGCACCGAAATGGAATCTCGTTCAGGTAGGGGCTGAGCATCACGGCGATCTGGGATGAGAACTGAGGCCGTTGCCATGACGTCAGTTGAGAGATTTTCCAGAATACGGGCAATGGCGGGTAACGCAGTCTCGTCGCCGAAGAGTGCAATCCAGTTTGCAGTCGGCAACCACTCACCGCCAGGCCCCATCAATGCAACGTCCATGCCGACATTCAATGTTTCACACCATTGGGTCACCCGCCCACCACTATGTGTGAAGACATCAAATTCCAGCGCTGCCGTTTCCGGCTCCAATCTTCGGGTCGTGTAGACTGGCCGATGCCATGCTGCGATGCCTCCAGGCCAGTCCGTACGTCCTGTCTCGGATATGTATGGCCATTCACCTTTGTTACCGTCAGGTGGGAAAAGCAATCGAAAATGCAAACCGTCGCGAGAGAACCGATCCAGTTCTGGACCAGACAGGCGGACACGATAGTACGATGGGGATAGTCGTTCACAGGAAACAACTTTCGCGAACGTCAAGCTAGGCGGTGCTTGACCCACATCGACCTGAGACCAACGTCTGTCCGGTGCAGCCAACATTTCATCCAGCCGGTGATCGACAGCTTCCTGCAACAGGTGAAGCTTCATCGAATCGCTTGCATTCAGCGTAAGGCGCAGACCTTTTCTCTCTGGGATCGCTAATAACTGCCCCCAGGGCAGTTCCAATTTGAGCCCATCCGATGTTTCCTTGTAGGGCAACGAACGTTCTATCGCTCGCGCTCTGATCATTTCGATCCCCTGATCCGGGGGCACTTGAAGCAGCGTCGTGGTTTGCATGTTCAGACATCCAGCCGAGTCAGAATCCAGTTCGAGGCGATACGATTTGCCGCCCGACGCCAACAGCGAACTATGGGTGGCGTCAGCCTAGATCCCAACACCTTATTAGCAAAGCGGAAATATGATTGGGCGGTCTTACCACACTCACTATGAAGGTGCCGATCGCTAGCCCACTTCGCCTTGACCTAACGTCACTGTTAGCTGGACATGGGGAGGCTCGGGGTTGGCCTTCCTTGATCTTAAAGTGTGAGCGTCTTCGTCCATGAGACGCCTTAATCGAAAAAAACCTCGACCACGCAAGTGGCCGAAGTTTTACACATACTGAAAATAGGTCCCTCAAAAGTCTCTCAGCAATGTTAGCGCATTCGCATATGCGGAACTCTAATAAAACTAATCAATTCGAGCTATGGGGACCGTGTGAACGAAGTTCAGAACCATGCGTTTCTGAATTAGTCAGATATTACGGTAGTACCTGACGTCCCGACGAACCTCTCCGCAGCAGGATCACATACATGCGTCGCGCTTCTGTCATTGATTCAAGGATTTCTGGGAAGCTTGCAAGCGGAGCGATGCCTATCACTGCCACAGTCGTTGGGCTTGTTCTTGGCGTCGCAATATTCCTATCGGTGTGGATAGCGTCAGAAGACTCGGAGGCAGATCAGGCTTTCCGAGCAACCGTTGCATACCAGAACGGTGTCGCTGATCTGATGTCATCCATTCAAGACGCTGAGATCGGGCAACGAGGGTATCTTCTTACGGGTGATGAACTCTATTTAAATCCTTACAACGTCGCTATGGCGTCGTTGGACAACATCATCGACAAACTCGCAGAGGTAGATAGCACCCCTGTGCAGACATCAAATATCGCAGCGCTTCGAAGTCTCGTTGCGCAGAAGAAATCTGAGCTCCAGCAGAGCGTCGAGCTTCGTCGCTTGGATGAGCCAGCATCGATTGCACTCATGAGGACCGGTCAGGGTAAAATCCTGATGGATGGCATACGGGCTGTCATCCACCAAATGAAAGAAGATGGTGTCGCGCAGTTAGCTACGCGGCTGGAAGCGGTCGCTCTTGGAAAGAGGCGAATGCAAACCCTGCTCGTTATATTTGCAATTCTCGCAGGGGGCTTGAGTATTCTTGTCGTGCGCGCGACGGTCACGCGCGCAAAAGCGGCCGAGAAGACGAGAGATGAGCTTCTGGGGCACGCCGATCGACGCCTGATGGCGGTCATGGCTGCGGACTTGGTCGGTTATAGCAGGATGATGGAAATTGACGAAGCAGACACACTCAATCGGCTCAAATCTGCCAGACACGGCATTGATGCGATCATTGAGGACCACAGTGGCGTCATTATCACGACGGCCGGAGACAGCATCGTAGCCGCTTTTTCGAGTGCCCTGTCAGCAATCGATTGCGCTATTGAAATTCAGAAGCATTTGGGAATGCAGAACATCGACAGATCAGAAAATGATCGACTTCGGTTCAGAATCGGAATGAACGTTGGCGACGTGATTATCGACAATGGTGATATTTTTGGCGACACTGTGAACATAGCGGCGCGGTTGGAAAGCATTTCGGAACCTGGGGGAATATGCGTTTCACGATCAGTGAGAGATCATGTCAGAAAGCACCGAAAGCTAAAGTTTGAGGATGCAGGTTTTCAACGGGTAAAGAACATTTCCAAACCCATCAGCACCTTCAGAGTCTATGCTGAAGATTGATGTCCTGTGCCTTCCGGCACGGCCTTGCAAGGTCGGCCACTTTGTATATTATCGAGTGCGAACAGGTGGGGCGCTCATCTCCCGTTCCGTTGCCATCGCGAGAAACCGGAAAAAACCGCGATGTTCACCATCCCTGTCGCGTCCGGTTGACACGGCCCGCGCTCTGTAGGTGAACTCAATCGATTGCAGTTTGTTCCGAAGTGATCGGTACCGAAGGGTCTGAGTTTGATTGGCTGTATGATCACGATCTGAGCGCTCTGGTTTACGAACTTGAGATGGTCCTTACCGCTGAGGGCAAGCTTCACCCTTCCATGCGCAGACAGCAGGAAAACATAAGCTGCTGTTTCAGACAATTCTTGGGCTTTCCCCTATGGCATCTTACGCCTAATCTAGGAGCTTGGTAGAATGTACTCAAATGCTTCAAAAGCCCGGTTGCTGACAAACCTTTCAAACGCTACGCGGCTTGAAATGCTCTCGCTCATGACTAAACGAGAAGTGTCCGTTGGTGAGCTTTGTTCAAAAATGACCATAAGCCAGTCTGCAGTATCCCAGCATCTGGCAAAACTGAGGTCGGATGGTTTGGTCAGCACACGCCGTAAATCTCAAATTGTCTACTACACTTGCACAAACGTAGGAGTGCACCGTGTTTTGAATTTACTTGACGAAATTTTCAGTCCGGAATTTGCGGCTAAGAACATGTATGTATTTAAAGACACCACTACGTAAAGTTGACGCAAAGCTCGACGTTCGGCACTTGGCTCGCGACCGATAACGGGCCAATTTGCGATAATCGGTTCTTCGCGGATTTTGCCGCCGACCAGACCACGTAAATCCTTGGGCGTTGTTACTGGATTTAACACATAAAGCCGTCTCGATGGCAAGGTTCGGATGCGCAGAACGAGGCGATAGTCGAGTATGGCACTGGTCCAGTAAACCACCCCCCCCCCCCCCCGCAGTAATCGGCGTATTGTGATCTGACGGCTGGCCCCGAAGGGACTACTGCGCCGTAAAGAATGTAAGCAGGACCTTGCCCTTATCGCCAACAAGGCAAACAAAGCGATCGGGCTTTCCAGTCTGACCACCACGAGCGATGTATGCATCGCCCATAATTACAGTCTTCACAGCAACGTCTTCAACTGTCGTGTCGGCCGCGCTAACCGCGAGCGTTTCCATATCTAGAACAAGGTCTGTTATCTCGGGCGCTCTCTCCTTGAGCGCAATTAGCCCTGTGGACTGACAGGCTTGCGCGGCAGCGTCATTGCTCGTCTGTGCGTAGCTTGTTAACGCGGTCATGCTGACGACGCTAAAAATTGTGAGAGCTAGAATAATCTTCATAGTGATAACCCCAAACCACGAAACTGTATGTGGGCACAAGTCATTGGTCGGTTGTTGGTTCCCTTGAAACGAATTTGGGTTGGATTTATCGCCTGAGGGCCAGCTTTACTCGTGCCTGCGCAGGCAGCAGCTGCAGTCTCTGACATTTCTTCCAGTATCTGCATGTGGCCCCAGTCGCCGAAATTCAAACCCATATGTCCTTCCGCACCAGCGGAAACAATCATTGCGACAATGAACAGGAGAATGTCGGCAAATGGAAAGCGCCATGTGACAATCAGAAACCTGAGAACGTAAATACCGTTGCCCTTAATTGAAAAGGCCGCGCAGATCAGACCTGCGACGATAAGTGCAGGCGTGATGTACGGCTTGTACCAAAGCTGCGAGGAAGAGAAAAACGGTCCCTCATCTTCGTTGGACAACGGGGTATGAAAACTCCGCCCCCAGCCCAGCTCGCGAAATGCCAAGACGGTCCATACAAGAGAAACGGCGAGCCAGAACCACCTAAGCTTAGTGTGATTATCTATTGGAAACCAGGGCGCCATGGCCGCACCGCCCAACAAGAAAAGAACCTGGCTAATCTCAGACTCATGATTTGCAGTTTCCAGTCACCTTATGACGATGTGATTTCACTGAAGCCGCAGTGTGTCTACGCCATTACGCTGGATTTGAAGGTCTTCCGGCAGCTTTCTGTAGCTTCGTCCACATTGCGATTGCCGTTTTTTCCCTTTATCTTTGACGAAGTTTGATGAGGGGGAAATGAGTAACTCTGTTTCTGCCTTCATTTCTGAATTGATCCGAGACGCGAACCAGATCGAAAAACTGGGTGACTTTGAAAAAAGTCGGATGCTCGAACGCGCAGTGACAACGATCAAGGACATGCGCGAACAGCTCGGATTGCTGCCAGGATCAACGCTGCGTGATCCGGTCATAGATTTGCAAATAGCTGCAGAGCTGATTCCACTAGGTCACACAGACGATGGCAAGGTAAAACGCGCGATGTTGGAAGCAGCTGAAATTCTTCGTACGCTGAAGATCGTTAGAGACGCAAACGACGAGCTGAAGAAGCTCTGAGCTCATGGCCACGGGGGGCTTCTTTTGTATGCTAACGAAACGATATTCATGAATGGCCGCAATCAGATGACATGCGAGCTCGCGCCTGATCCACCGGACCCATTGAAGGAGCGGAAGGGCATGAACGGAAAAGATGCATACCCCGACGTTCTTGACGATCCTGAGTACACATTTGCATCGTTACCGGAATGGAAAACACTCGCGATCCATTCCAAGAGCTGTGACCGTGTTGCGCCGGTCAATCGCTGGGGGATGCCTCGAAAACATGAAAGCAGTGCGTGAAAACCGTGTTGCTCCCCAAGCTACGTTGCCAGTGCGGGCCAAAAGGCAACGTCGAGTGGCGCATAGGGATGTTGCCACGATAAATCCGTCGGCGTATTTCCCTTATTTGTGGCTTGCATCGCGACGGCCGACAATAAAGGTGCTCGGCGTGTCACGACTTATGGTCGCCCTTGTCACCTTCGCCGGGCTTTGCTTCATGTTTAGCAGCGTGACGCTTGTCGGCTGAAAGAGATTTGCCGACATCGACCGATTCCTTAAACTGGCCATTGTCATCTCGGCGAACGTAACGCTTGTCCGTTCCGGTGTCGATAAATTCGCGCTTGCTCATCGGTTTCTCCCTTGGAAAATGGGCCGCCTTTGGAGCGACCCATATTTTGGTCTCAAGCTTTTTTTTGGCCCTTGGCATTTGCCGAAGCTTTAGCCAGCTGGGTCAGTTTTTTGTCAGTCGCTTCTTCCTCTTGCAGGTTTTGCTGCAACAGGGGAACCGCATCAGTAAGACCGAGCTGTTTTGCCCATTCGATCAAAGTGCCATAACGAGCAATCTCGTAGTGCTCGACTGCCTGCGCCGACGAAATCAAGCCTGCGTCCAAGGCGGGACTGTCCTTAAAGTCGTCGATAATTTCCTCACCCTCAGCGATGATGCCTTGGATAGCTTCGCAGGTTTTCCCGCGCGCGGGTTTGCCAAGCAACTCGAACACTTGTTCCAGCCGGTCAATTTGACCTTGCGTCTCATCTCGGTGCTGTAGGAAACCGGCTTTGCCTTCCTCGGACTGCGCAGCTCTCGCCATTTTTGGAAGCGTCTTCAAGATTTGCTTTTCAGCGTAATAAATGTCCTTGAGTGTATCGAGAAACAGATCGTCCAATGTTTTTGTCGTAGCCATTTCGAACCTCTTTGTTGGAATACGACTACTAAATTCTCAGTTTCGAGAAACAGTTCCGCGTTGTACTAACCCACGGGTCGCTCAAAGCAGACCTCAGAGCCGCCATGTCTTATTTAGCATCCGGCTGGATGGGGACATAAACGCCACGTGGTGGCTTTGCGTCATCTATATGTCCAGTGTTTTCGGAGAACCCTCGCTCCTTAGCCGCACGGACACCATCTGCCATTCGCGCATCCTGATAAGGGCACAAATATCCGGTTTCCCCTGCATTAGTCCACTCTACCCAATGGCGTTCGGCGTCGGACCGTATCACAACGCTGAGCGTCTGATCTGTCTTCGGCATCTGGTAATTCTCCTGAGGTCCTCAAATATGTGTGGCGAAGTACCCAACATACCGGAGCGACCCAAAAGGTCTAGCGGCAGCATCGGAATGCGGAGCTTACGCCTCCGTACGCTTCTGGGACTTTACTGTTTGCGTGTGCTTCTTTACGCAAGACCAACGGTTTAACTGGGGCTTGGTTAGCATGAATACATCCGCGGGCGCCGACACGGCATGGGTCCATAATATGCTTGGCGGTCTGCCGACCGACCACATCGGCCCGTTTGAACAATGGCCAGCGGATTTGAAGACCACGTTTCGCACAATGGTTGCGTCGCCGCACCAGGTCGTCTTGTTCTGGGGAGAAGAATATCTCGCTCTTTACAACGAAGCCTACGCTCCCACCATTGGCGTGAAGCATCCTGAGGCTTTCGGCCGTCCGGCGCGCGATTACTGGAGCGAGCTATGGGACGACCTTAAACCTCTTCTCGATCAGGTCATGATTGGTGGCAATCCTGTATTTCTCAAGGATCGACCCTTCTATATTGAACGTCACGGTCATCCGGAAACCGTTACCTTCGATATTGCCTACTCCGCAGTGCCGATGTCCGATGGTGCCGTTGGCGGTGTCCTATGCATTGTCAGCGAAACGACCGAGCGCACCAAAGGCGAACAACGCCTCAGAGAAAGTGAAGCTCGGTTTCGTAACATGGCGGATCACGCACCTGTTATGATGTGGGTGGTCGATGAGATCGGCTCGTGCACCTACCTAAATACCAAATGGTACGAGTTTACAGGACAATCTCAGGAAGAAGCAGAAGGCTTTGGTTGGCTCGACGCTACTCATCCTGATGATAAAGAAGTGGCGACGCGAACATTTCTGGAAGCTCTGGCTCGCCGGGAGGGTTTTCGACTTGAGTATCGTCTTCGCCGCCACGATGGCGCTTACCGGTGGGCGATTGATGCCGCCGAGCCGCGTTTTTCTCCCGAGGGTACATTTCTTGGTTATATTGGCTCGGTCATCGACATTGACGAGCGGCACGATATGGAACAGAAGCTTTGGGAAAGCGAAAGCGGACTAAGGGCTCTCACCAACTCCATCGATCAAATGGTCTGGGCGACACGACCCGACGGTTTCCATGACTTTTACAATGATCGTTGGTATGAGTTTACCGGCGTGGAACCAGGCTCGACAGATGGAGCTGGCTGGAACGAGATCTTCCATCCCGACGATCGTGACCGCGCGTGGGCGGTATGGCAGGATTGCTTACACACCGGTAAACCATATCACATCGAATATCGTTTGCGCCATTCTTCGGGACAATATCGCTGGGTCATCGGTCGAGCAAATCCAATCCACAACTCTGTCGGCCAGATCACACGCTGGTATGGCACCTGCACAGACGTTCACGAACTAAAAATCGCGGAAATTCAGCGAACCGCTATCATGAATTTTGATGAGCAAGTTGCTGGGCTCCGTGATCCCGGCGATATCGTGCAAGCTGCGGTACAGACAATCGGAAGTCTTATGAAGGTCAGTCGGGCTGGCTACGGGACTATCGATGAAGCTCTCGAGACTGTATCGATAGAACACGACTGGACCACTGGCGGCATGAGCAGCCTGAGTGGCTTAAGACGCTTTCGCGACTACGGCATGTTCATTGATGACCTCAAGAACGGCAAAATCGTTGTAATACCCGACGCCGAGCATGATCCCCGAACGCGAGACCGCGCCGTGGCGCTGGAGGCAATTTCTGCTCGTGCTAGCGTGAATGTTCCATTGAGGGAGCAAAGTGGACTCGTCGCCGTCCTATTCGTCAACAATTCAACTCCCACAGATTGGCGCGATGAGGATGTGACATTTCTGAAAGAAATGTCAGCAAGACTTCGAAACGCTGTCGAACGGAGGCGCGCCGAAAATGAGCTTTTGCAACTCACTGAAAGTCTCGAAGAAAAAGTCACTCAAAGAACGGAAGAATTGCGAGCTTCTGAAGAGCGTTTGCGCCACAGCCAGAAGCTTGAGACCATCGGTAAGCTAACCGGCGGTGTCGCACATGATTTCAACAATTTGCTGCAAGTTGTTTCGGGTAACCTCCATCTTCTGCAGAAAGATCTTGTTGGAGACGAGAAAGCACAGCGTCGTCTGACAAACGCTATGTCAGGCGTTAATCGCGGTGCAAAATTGGCAAGCCAGCTGCTGGCCTTTGGACGGCGTCAGGCACTTGATCCAAAGATCATCAATGTCGGCCGCTTCCTGCGTGACATGGACGACATGCTGCGGCGGTCGATCGGCGAGGCCGTCGAAATTGAAATGGTTATCGCTGGTGGACTGTGGAACTGCCTTGCAGATCCAGCTCAGGTGGAAAATGCCGTCCTGAACCTCGCGATCAATGCCCGCGACGCGATGGACGGGCAGGGTAAGCTGACAGTTGAGGTCGGAAACGCCTTCTTGGATGACAACTATGCAGCCAAGCACGTCGAGGTCGAAGCCGGCCAGTATGTAATGATATCGGTGACTGACACAGGCTGCGGTATTCCCGCGGACATGATCGATCAGGTTTTTGAACCATTCTTTTCCACGAAGTCGGAGGGCAAAGGCACTGGCCTTGGCTTATCCATGGTATTCGGTTTCGTGAAGCAGTCAGGCGGTCACGTCAAAATCTATTCCGAAGTCGGTCATGGAACGACCGTACGCATCTATCTGCCGCGTGCGCTCGCAAGTGAGGATCGCGAGACGCCTATCGCCCTGGGACCGATTGTCGGAGGCTCGGAAACCATTCTGGTTGCCGAAGATGACGATGAGGTGCGCACTACCGTGGTCGAGACGCTCAGTGACCTCGGATACAGTGTATTAAAGGCTTCCAGTGCGGAAGCAGCCCTTGTGATTATTGAATCTGGCATCGCGATCGACGTGCTGTTCACGGATGTCGTTATGCCTGGCAGTATGAAAAGTACCGAACTGGCAAAGCGCGCAAAAGAACGTCAACCCGATCTCGCGGTACTTTATACATCAGGTTACACCGAAAATTCGATTGTTCACGGCGGCAGACTTGATGCCGGCGTTGAACTGCTGTCCAAACCATACACCCGTGAGGCGCTGGCTCGTAAGATCCGGCATGTCCTTGGGAACCGTGCTCAGCGTACGCAGGTCCGATCTCAGAAGACAGCAGTGGTCAACGTCCCGGAACATACTGTTCCAACGCTCAACGTGCTGTTAGTCGAAGATGATGCGCTTATACGCATGAACACGGCGGAAATGCTTATCGATCTGGGTCACACCGTTCTGGAAGCGGGGTCCGGAAAGGAAGCTCTCATGGTGGCCCAGAGCAGCTTCGATCTTCTTGTGACCGATATCGGTCTACCTGACGTGTCCGGTTATGACCTCGTACGGGAGCTTCAAAGTGTAGGTCGGGTCTTCAAGGTTATTTTGGCGAGCGGACAATCGCGTGTAACGGACGAAGCGTTCTCTGGCGCGACCTTGATAACCAAGCCCTACAGTCAGGAAGATCTGGCTAACGCTATAAAAGAGATCTTAGGTCGTTGAAATCCGGCAGGATTAATCTCTCCAAAGGCCAGTGAAACAGGGCCTTACTCGCAGCTTGAGGGGCCAGTCTTTTCGACCCAAACGGCATCCATGAAACGCACTGTCATCAACACGGCTCCGTCATTCGTCGCAATCTCGATTGCTTGGCCGTCCCACACTCGTCCCTCGATCACTTGTCCCGCTAACAATTCCCGCGCAGCGGCCACCGCCTCAAGGCGGGCATCGTCCAGGCTCGCAAATTCGGCTCCCTCTGGATCGTGTATGATCGTATGCGCGTCGCGGCGATGGTGAAGATAGTAATAAGGCATCCTCTTTCCTTTTCCGGCCGAACCACCCAATCGCGGAACGGTTCCTTGATTTATGAATTCTGGTGGATACGTTGCGGCGCGATGCTGAAATCAAGGACCCTTTGAGGGACACGGATGTCAAAATTCTACGGGAATGTTCTTTTAAATCGACTTTCATCCCATGTGGCCGAGGAACTCGCATCGGATCTGGAGCGGGTTCGGCTGGAGCCTCTTCAATTGCTCGCTACCCGGTCAGAGACGCTTCCACATATCTATTTCCCGGAGACCGCAGTAATCGGTGTCCTGGCGTCAGCTGCAGGCGAAGACCACCAGCAGATTGGGCTAATCGGACGGGAAGGTGTCATCAACCACGCTTACCCGTCAGTGGACGACCGAATGCCCTGGACGATGCAGGTGCAGGTATCAGGAAGTGCCTGGCGCATCGATGCAAAGAAACTCGCCAGTTCAGCCAATCGCCATGAGGAACTCCATGCGATGCTCATTCGTGCTGATCGGGTCGCGCAAATTCAGTTGGCATCGAACGGGGTCTCCGCGCCGCGACGGGGCATTGAAGCGCGTCTCGCCAAATGGCTACTAATGTATTTTGATCGGCTGAACTGCGATGAACTGGGTGTAACTCATGACGCGTTGGCATTTGTTGTGGATGCTCGGCGCCCCCGTATTACCGAAGCGCTGCACGTATTGGAAGGTGAGGGTATGATTACCTGTAAACGCGGCAGCGTCGTTCTTCGAAACCGACAGGACCTCATAAAAGTCTCCGGCCCACTGTACGGAATGGCAGAGGCCGAATACCAGCGACTTCTTGGCGTGAACTTTCGGGAGGCGGAATCTTGCAGGATGAATTTGTCCGTTCCAGAAGTTACTGTAACCGGATCCAGAAATCTGTTTATCGCACCAGGCCCGTCAACCAGTGCTGACCCCAGAATGTCCGCGAGGGACGATACGGTTTCATCTAGCTTTTAATCGACTTAGCAGCGCCAGCCCCGAGGACGTTCACAGGCGGCACACCGGTGTCGCTCGAATTAATATTTCGTCCTGATCGAAACTAAGCTCCAGGGCCGCGCGGTAACCAACCCACCATTCACGATCGAGTTCTTCCACCATGACCTCTGCCACAACGATCGTGTCGTCTTCAACGCGAGCGCCTGCATCCCAAAGCCTCCTAGCAGGAGAGTTGACATACAGGGTTACTCCGCCAAACGTTCGACAAGTTCCTTCTTCAATTGCTCGATCTTGCGCTGCGCATCGTCAACATTTGAAGGCAAGAAGATTTCAATGAGTTGGCTCAATTTCCTCTCTCCCACGGAGCAGTAACACGTTGATCATCAATGATCCTGCAGAAGATGAGGCACGTGTCGGTTTTGAAATGACATATCGCAGTTAGCTCGGCTATTCGTTCGCATCTTCGTGTTTCATGCGGGCTCTAATCCCGCCATCCATCCCCAGACCGTCTAGCATGGGTTCGTAGATGGCTCCCGTGTGAAAGGACCTGTCGCCGCCACGATCCGATTGCTTCTTTGCAATGTTGGCCGACATCCGCTCCGTGAGGTCTGGCATCAAATGGTGAGACAGATCGGAGGCTTTAGCCTTCCAACCCACTGGACGCTCTTCTTTAGGATTGAGGCATGATCTCACAATTGCATCGACTACAATCTCAGGATCGTCCATCATCGCCATACGTGGTGCCCGGCCTGTGTAGTTCGCGGCATGGTCCCACCACGGCGTATCAACCGCCCATGGCATGATCGTACCAACCTTTATGTCGTCCATCTGGGCAAGCCGTAATTCTTCGTTGAGAGAACGGCTTAGACTGAGGACGCCGGCTTTTGTGGCCGCATAGGTATTCTGAAGAGCCAAGGGAACTTCACTATCGATCGACCCAGTGTTTATGAGGGTGCCGTAACCCTGAACGATGAATTGACGAAGCGCGACATGCGCACCGTAAATCAGGCCTTTGAGGTTGACATCAACGAGGCGGGAATGATCTTCGATCGGGATATCCCAAAAATAACCGATAGCCCCAACGCCAACGTTATTAATCCAGACATCTATGCGTCCAAACTGATTGATGGCGGCTTCCGCAATTTCTGAAACCTGCGCCGGATCTGACACGTCGGCCTCGACAGCGAAAGCTTTTCCGCCCGCACTTGCAATCTCAGCAACGATCTCGTCCAACATATGTTTGCGCCGCGCGGCAACGACAACCGACGCGCCTTCGGCTGCAAGCTTAATGGCGCTTCCGCGCCCAAAGCCGCTTGAGGCACCGACAACAACAACGACCAGATCACGTAACTTGTCAGGGCGAGCGCTCATATTTAGATCTCCATTGATTGTCAGATGAGAAGATCGAGGAGAACAGAATGTTCCAAAGTCCCAGTGGATTGTTCCATTTTGTAACTAACCGCCTTCCTAATGGAAGTGGCGTAGCATGGCCGGCAGCAGCGATACTGCAGATTAAGGGACGGCTAACTGCATAGGCGCCGCGACTGCCAGTTCAGGCACTATTGAAGGAGCCTTTGGAACTCATTTTTGGGAAAGAGGTTAGGGTGTTGTGGAAGGTGAGCTATGAGTACATTGCACGAACAGAAAACCGTCGTATTGGTTGTCGAAGACGAGGGTCTGATCCGCATTGATGCGGTTGACGCCCTTTCAGATGCGGGTTTCGAATTGCTTGAGGCGACGTGCGGTGATCAAGCCGTAGCTATTCTTCGAGAGCGAGAGGACATCGATGTCGTTTTTACTGATGTCCATATGCCCGGATCCATTGACGGTCTGGCCCTTTCAAAGAAAATAAGGGATGAGTGGCCACGGATTGGGGTCATCATTGCTTCAGGGATTGCCCGCCTCACTGAGGGTAGCCTCCCTTCGAGAACAGTGTTCTTCGAAAAGCCTTATGAACATGATCAGATCATAGGCGCGGTGAACTGTCTCACTGGTCGATAGTGCCCGACTTAGGTGGGAGTTTACCAGTTAAGCGAAAACGAACACCCTCTGGCGGAAACTCCAGAGTCGTCTCGCCGGTAAAATATGGGCCAATCATGCGACGGATCAGGCGAGAGCCGAATCCAGTCGATATCGGCTCCACAACCGGTGGGCCATCTTGCTCGGTCCACTGGAGTTCAAATCTCCCGTCGGCTTCGACAGTCCAGGTGATTTTGACGTTGCCTACGTCACCAGAAAGCGCGCCATATTTTACCGCATTTGTTGCGAGTTCATGCAGTCCCAAAGAAAGGCCGATCGCCTGAGGCGGTTCTAACCGATGATCCGGTCCATCCCATGACAAACGGCCATCACCGGCTTCGTGAGGTGCTAGCGCGCTCGTGACTACAGACATGATATCTGCCGCCGAATTGCCTGCACCCATGAGAATGTCCTGGGCCATCGCGAGGGCGTTCACCCGTTTAACGATAGCATCCCGCCCCTGTTCGAGGGTAGGGCTGTTTTTCAACGTTTGATGGACGATTGCCTGCACAATAGAGAGCGTGTTTTTGATACGGTGAGCAGCTTCGGCCATGATTTGAGCCTTCCGTTCAGCCTCTTCCGCCTGGGCAGTGATGTCCTTTGTCACCACCCCATATCCTATCAGTTGCCCGTCGCCGTCCTTAATCGGAAACATGCTAAACAGCGCAGGGACCTCGACGCCCGTTGCGAAATTACGCAGCCTGAGTTCCTGTTCGCAACTGTTGCCAGATTTGATGGCTGGTTTAATCTCTTCGAGGAAAGCAGCTTTGTCAGCTTCAGCGAGGTAATCGATAACACTCTTTGGCGGCTGTACATCGCTCGCCAAGCCGACGAGAGCTCTAGCCGCGTCGTTAAGGAAAACTACTTCCCCACGCTCATTGGCAATCCCGATAAAATCGGAAGACTGCCGAACGACCCGTTCAAAATTTGTTTTTTCCTGTTCTGCCTTGCGTGTACGAAGCAGTAGCCGGCGTTGCAACGCGATACGCTTTCGGAGTTCCAACTGTGTCATTGTTTGCTTGGCAAGGAACCTCAGCATTCGAATCTGTTGGTCGGAAAATTCTCGGACGTTGTAATCGAGTACGCATACCGTTCCGATCGGCAAACCCTCAGGCGTTTTCAGCAGTGCACCAGCATAAGCTCGGATATGCGGGGCATCCGTAACCAGGGGATTGCAATCGAACCGCGGATCCTTCGTGGCGTCCGGAACCACCATCGTGTCTTCGAGTAATAAGGCATGACGGCAAAAAGCAGTTTCGAGCGGCGTCGACCGCACGCCTAGTCCCACCTCGGCCTTAAAAAACTGCCGCGTCGTGTCGACCAGATTGACGACAGCTATTGGAGCCCCGCAGATTTCAGAGGCGACCCGCGCCAGATCATCGAAGTCTTCTTCACGCGGTGTGTCGAGCACATCGTATGAATGGAGGGCCGCAGATCGCTGCTCCTCATCCCAAGTGATCTCGTCCGCCATACTGCAGTTCTCGTTTGGATCTAGCAACATTTCCCAACCTTTGAAGGTGAGCCGATCGTACAGAAGCTGGTGCAAAAATCCAACGGAATCAGTTCGAAAACAATATAAGTACGGTTACCTCTGCTCAAACGTTAGTGAATTTTCCTAACCTATATAGAAGCCGCATTTGAAACGCCGTCACCTAGTGCTTTTGCCAAATGCATTCGTCCGCGACTAACGCGGCTTTTGACAGTTCCCAAGGCGCAATTGCATTTGCGCGCGACGTCTTCGTAATTTTCCCCGTCGAGAAATACCATTTTCATGGCTTCATGAAGGTTGTCCGGTAGGTCTCGGAAAGCAGTTTGTAATTCCTTGCCGCGAATAATCCACTCCTGAGAGGGGGCCACACGAGACTTTTCGATTATATCATCAAGACCAAAGACAAAGCGTTTGTTGCGCTGATACTGAGACAAAAAACTGTTTCGCATGATTGTGAACAACCATGATTTCAGCTGGGTTCCCGGTTTAAAGAGATGGATAGATGCAAGCGCTCGGGTGAGAGTTTCCTGCACGAGGTCGTCCACGTCATTTTCATTTCGATGAAATCTGCGGGCGAAGCGGCGGAGGGCCGGAATTAATGCAACTACCTCATGTTGAAGCTGGACTGCGCTATCCATCGGAACCTCATCTCAAATGAAGATGCGAGAGAAATGCGCGTTGTTTTATAAAGTTCCAGTCAAACATAATGGCAGTGCGACGATGAACGAGCCCCATAAACAGCAAGCGAATAGACACCTTCTAATACACCATGCACAGAGACGGGCTGACTTCCCATCGCAGCTAACGAAGCGCGCTTTAATCGCTTAATCGAAAAGTATTCAGATCGACCCGCAACAAAGTCATACAGTTCGTGGCCTGCTAAACCCTTTGCCAAACCACGAACCAAGTGTCTTTCTACGTCACTGAGTTTCTTTCCCATAAGAACTTCCCAAAGAGACCCCACAGTAAATGGATTCAAGCCGGAACGGTTGCACTCCGCGGGAGGTTTATGAGCAACAACTTAATGGTCAGGCGAATCCAGAACCGACATAGGCACCAGCGATTTGCTTGGTACGCTCAGGCGGCGAAACGCAGCGCTGATGAAGTGGGGGAGCGCGGCTGTCGGGGAAACCAACAGGATTTCGGAAAAACTCGGGAACAAACGTCAGAAGCGGAGGTTCGGGGCGGACACACTGGAGATTTTGCACGATGGTATTTGGATCAAAGCAAGTATTTTTTCTTTGCAGTGCCTTAATTATCCCCGCCAACATCGCTGTCGCGCAACAGGGCGACGGGACAGACGTTCAGATCACTACAAACATCTTCAAGCCGAACAAGGTCACCCCTACCAGGGATCGTATCGGGGAGTTAAAAGTTCCCGATGGTTTTTCCGTAAAACCGTTTGCGCAAGGTCTGGGCAACAGCCGCATCATCGCAGTCTCAAAACGAGGACACATTTACGTCAGTCGGCGCGAAGAAGGCGACGTGTTGTTGCTGAAAGATGAGGATGGTGATGGCAAGGCTGACACGGCGCCAGTCAAAGTCGCTGCACGAGCTCAGACGCATGGCCTCGCCATAAAGGACAACAGGCTATATCTCGTCACGGTGAAAGAAGTGTTCGTCGCTGATATCCGACAAGATGGCACCTTGGGCCCACTTAAACTCATCATCGGTGATCTTCCCGATGCTGGACAGCATCCGAACCGAGTTATGGCTTTCGGTCCCGACGGAATGCTCTATATCAGTGTCGGCTCCACCTGCAATGCTTGTAACGAAAGCAATGCCGAAAACGCGACAATACTGCGCGCCAGTCCTGATGGAAAAAGCCGGACGATCTTTGCTTCGGGACTGCGCAATACGATCGGGTTCGACTGGCACCCGGATACTGGCGAATTATGGGGGCTCGATCACGGCATCGATTTGCTGGGTGATGAGGTTCAGCCTGAGGAACTTAATCGGCTGGAGCAGGGCAAGCAGTATGGCTGGCCACATGTCTTCGGTAAGGGCGACCTTTATCCGCAATCCAACCCTGTTGGCGGGTTGACGAAAGAACAATGGCGCGACCAAAGCCAGCCCATGGTTATCGGCTATACCGCTCACGCAGCACCCATGCAGATGATGTTTTACAACGGCCAAGCATTCCCCGCAGATTTCGCGGGCGATGCGTTTGCAACGATGCGAGGCTCTTGGAATAGAAATCCCGCATCTGGCTATGAAGTCGTTAGAATACGTTTCGAAAATGGCGAGCCACAATCGATCGAACCTTTTCTTACGGGTTTTCTGACTGACAGCGGCAAGGCCCACTTTGCTCGTCCCGTCGGTTTGGCTATGGCCAAGGATGGATCCCTTTTAATGGCGGATGATGCCAACGGCGTGATTTATCGTATCGCTTACGACGGTGATGGCGAAAGATTAACCGACAAGAAAGCTGTTCCAGACGCGCCGATGAAAACACAAGCTGATAAAGGTTCAGGTGTGCCGCTTGCACTGTCTCGTCCCGAGACGGACACAGAGTCGAGGCTCTCCCTGTCTTCCGACAGTTTTGCAGCAAATGGGTCAATACCCCAAAAGCATAGTGAATACGCAGACGGTGTATCGCCCACATTGACATGGGCAACCGTACCGAATGCCGTATCCTACGCAATCATCATGGAAGATCCCGACGCCAGTCCGATCAAGCCCTTCGTACATTGGGTAGCGTGGAATATCCCCGGCACGGTGGAAGGCCTGCCTGAGGGACTGCAAGAACAGCTACGGCTCGTAGAGCCGGAAGGTGTGCTGCAAGGTCGGAATAGTTCTGGAACACATGGATATTTTGGGCCGAAACCTCCGGTCGGCGATGCAGCGCACCACTATCACTTCCAAGTGCTGGCACTGGACGTCATGCTGGATATTCCTGCTACATCCGACCGAGATGCGCTTCTTTCGGCTATCGACGGGCACGTCGTGGCCAAGGGTGAGCTCATCGGCCTCTATCAACAGACGGTCCAGCCTCCGAAATAATGATCCGCGCCCTCGCATAGGTCTCTTTTATTGAGGAATAACATGTCATTTCTTCACTCCACCCTACGTGCCACCAGCCTTGCAGCCACCATCATTTCAACTAGTCTTGCTGCGCAGGCCCAACAACCGAAACTTGACCCCCAAATGCAGGACGTGCTCGATGCCCTGAAGGGTCTTGACGCCAAACCTTTCCATACATTGAGCGTTGCGGATGCTCGCGCCCAGGCAAGCGCTGCCGACGCCGCGCGAGCAGTCCAACGTGAAAAGAAGGTTTCGCCCCTGCCAGAGGCCAAGATCGTCACCCAGGACATTGCGATCCCGAGCGCCTCGGGTGCGCTGCCTGCGCGCGCCTATATTCCAGAGGGAACAGGCCCATTCCCGGTCATAGTCTATTATCACGGTGGAGGCTGGGTTGTTGCTGACATCAACACCTATGACGCGTCAGCGCGGGCGTTAGCACTCGGCGCAAATGCTATCGTGATCTCCGCCGACTATCACCATGCGCCGGAAAGCAAATTTCCGGCACAACATGACGACGCTTGGGCAGCGTATGTGTGGACAGTGGAAAACATCCATACCCTCAACGGTGACGCAAGCCGGATCGCTGTTGCAGGCGAAAGTGCCGGCGCTAACCTTGCTGCAAATGTCGCGCTGATGGCCAAATCCAGGAAAGCGACAATGCCGGTGCATCAGCTGCTGGTTTATCCAATAGCTGGTAACGACTTCAATACGCCGTCGTATCAGGAAAACGCCGGGGCGTCTCCGCTGGGTAAAGCGGACATGGAATGGTTTGTAGCGCAGGTCTTCACCTCAAAAGACCAGACCGCCGATCCGCGAATAAACCTCGTAGGAAGAGACGATCTTCGTGGGCTGCCATCTGCAACCGTCATTACCGCCCAATTCGATCCGCTTCGTTCTGAGGGCCAGAGTTACGCTGAAAAAATGAAGACAGCCGGCGTACCCGTGAACCTGATCAACTACGACGGTGTAACCCACGAATTTTTCGGAATGGCCAAAGTGATAGACAGAGCGAAAGTGGCTGTTGAAGCTGCCACCGCCGATCTCAAGAAAGCATTTGAGAAGAATAACTAAAGCCCTTCAAGGAGCACCCAACGATGAAATCCTCGCTGCACATGCTTGCCATCTCCATGATGCTCGTGGCTCCGCCGCTTATGGCACAAGAAATGAAACCGAAGCCCGCGGGCGATGCCGTCCCGATGATGATTATTGACCGCCCGTCATTCGTCAAAATGACCTCAAGTTCAAACGAATTTGAAATCCTCTCAAGCAAACTTGTGGGGCAGAAGACAAACAATGAGCGGATCAAACAGATCGCGGATATGATCATTGCAGATCATACAAAGGCTGGCAAAAAACTGGAGGAGACGCTTGCAGAAAAAGATGCCGCCCCCCCAAGCCCGATCCAGTTGTTGCCAAAACATAAGAAAATGCTCGACCAGTTGCAGAGTGCTGAAGGCAAGGATTTCGAAGTGCTGTACGTAGACGTTCAGACCCAAGCCCACATGGAGGCCGTCGCTCTTTTTCGAACCTATGCCGGCTCAGGCGAGGATCAGTCACTTGTGGGTTTCGCTAAGGAGACACTCCCTCGCTTGGAAACCCATCTCGCACATGTGATTATGCTTATCGATGAGCTCTAGTGTCTCTCTTGCTGGCCACGCTGCACAGTGGGCGCTTTGCGCGAAAGCGTCGGGAGGGGCTTCAGTATATGCTTATCAAAACCAAGACTTGGTATGCCAATAAGGCTGCGCCAATTACAACCCCAATGATCAGCAAGTTTAAATCGCTGGCCCTTTCAATTGGCGGCTTTGCTGGTGATGGGAAGTCAGGTCGGTCATTAGAAAGATATTTCATATTGATCTCCTCGTTATCCAACGTGACCGAAGATCCAAAGGTTCCTACTTCAAGGTGGTAAAGGCGCCGGAGGCGGTGTTCTGTAGACTTTCGGAAATGTCAGAAGGCGGGTGCTCAAGTTAAAGCGTCCCGCGCAGCGAATTTTGCCCGCCAGTTCAAGAAGTCGTCTGATCGGGCATCTTTTGCGCCGCTCATATGGAAGCGCAGAGGGCTGCCTAGGTTTCAGGTTGGCCCGATAGGTGAGCGCATCGCAATAGATTCATCACGTTGTCGGCTCCCTCACAAAAAAGCGCGTCTCCTTGAGAGACGCGCTAAGTTCCAACGGGCACCATCTACGGGGTCACCGCAATGGCAAAAATCTAACTCTAACGCCGGGAATGTGTTCCAACGAAATATCGGCCGTAGCTTAGCCGTAAGCAGAAACGGACGCTGCCCAGGCGCGGCCTCAATTTCCTCAGATCATGATCTCTCCGCCTGTCACGGGAATGACGGCTCCGGTCATATAGCTTCCGAGATCGGAGGCGAGCAGAACGTACGCCCCAGCCAACTCCGCTGGTTGCCCAGCTCGGCCTATGAGTGTGCTCTTTCCAAATTTGGCAGCCTTCTCGGCCGGCATGGTGGAAGGTATAAGCGGCGTCCAAATCGGACCAGGTGCCACCGCGTTCACACGAATGCCTTTTTCCGCAAGCATTTCCGCCAAACCCGCAGTGAAGTTGGAAATAGCGCCTTTGGTAGAAGCATATGCCAGAAGCTGAGGCGAAGGCTGCCGCGACTGGATCGAGGTTGTGTTGATAATTGAGCTGCCGGGCTTCATGTGGGGAGCGGCCGCCTTCGACAGGAAGAACGGCGCGTAAATGTTGGTACGGAACGTTTCGTCCCATTCTTCAGCGGTAATGTCAGCTATATCGGAATATGTGCGCTGGAACGCAGCGTTGTTGACAAGGATGTCGACGCCACCCAATTCGTCGACGGCGCGCTTCACGAGATCGTTGCAATGTCCCTCGGATTTAATATCGCCTGGAACGATTATAGCTTTACGTCCGGCTTCCTCAACCCACTTCGCGGTGTCGCGGGCGTCGTCGTCCTCGTTGAGGTAGGAAATAACGACATCGGCGCCTTCTCGGGCAAATGCAATGGCGACAGCCTTGCCGATCCCGGAATCAGCGCCCGTGATGAGGGCGACTTTGCCCGTGAGCTTGCCGTCGCCCGTATAGGACTTTTCACCATGGTCAGGGACAGGTTCCATCTTCTCAGTCTTGCCCGGTGGCTCCTGCTGCTGTTCTGGATATGGCGGGGTGGGGTATCGTGTATCTTCCATCACGGCTCTCCTTTTTAGGGGTTAGTGCGGTTAACCACCTTCAAGCACCTCCTGTTCCGAAAGTGGATTTCAGCGGCCGCGAATACAGCCATGCCTTCGCGCCATAGAATGCAGCCACACGGTCTCTGGGCGGTCATCCTGCCTTTCGGGACTTCAGCTCTTTCGCGACCGACTTCTTTAGCGCGTCCATAATGTTTACGACGTTGCTCTTTTTCCCGTCATCACCTTTGGCAGATTTTGAAGCCTTCGTCGGCTTCTTGGCCTTCTTCTTAAACCACCTGTCAATCTGAGAGACGAAGCCAATTACAACACCGGCTTTTCTGGCGAAATCACCAAGAGCAATAACTTGCTACGAAAGCACGGGCTTGCTTCGGTTCTGGTCGAGTAGCTGATGCTGGCGCGCCGTGCAAGACGCTCCAAGGTCAGGTCCGGGTCCATCCAGTCTTCGCATTGCAGTTGGGCAGACATGAAGCGTACGTCACGAACGCCATCACATGACATGCGAACTCGCGCCAGATCTACCGGAGTCATTGAGGCCGTCGAAGTGCAAAGAAAGAACGGACCACTATCCCGACGTTCTTGACGATCCCGAGTACACATTCGCCTCGTTGCCAGAATGGAAAACACTCGCGATCCATTGCAAGACCTGTGACCGCGTTGCGCCGGTCGATCGCTGGGAGATGGCTCGAAAACATGGAAAGCAGTGTGTCATCACTATGTTGCTCCCCAAGCTACGTTGCCAGTGCGGGGCAAAAGGCAACAGTGAATGGCGGATGGGAATGTTGGCGCGTTGATGTACGATGTGCATCCGCTTTCGGCCACAATCGCCCCCTCGCTTATTGGCTTCGCTGGATCAACAGCAAGCTACCCTTTTTGTTGCCAATTTGCGGCACTCGTCTCAACACTACTATGAGTTGCCAGAAAATATTTGACTCATCAGAGATATTTATCAGAATTTCATCAACTGATTTGCTGAAATACGCTGACGTAACGGATCCGGCCCCGCGTGGGCAGGGATGGGGGCTTGTACCAAGATGAATGATAAACATACTACTTTGGCAGCCAGTACCGGCACTTCCCGGCGTGCGAACCGCCTCAACACCTCAACCGCAATTGTCATGATGGCCAGCGTATTTGGCGTGCTGTCTTCGGGAACTGCTTGGTCTGCGGAGCCAGATGGTTTCCAATATTTGGGCCGCCTCAACGGTGGTGGTTATTCTTATGCTTATGCCATCAGTGCCGATGGCTCGGTTGTCGTTGGTTCTGCAGGTGACGGAAATAGTGGGAACCGTCAGCGGGCGGTCCGCTGGTCCGGTGCCTCAAACAGCATAGTCAGTTTGGGAACGCTTAACGGGGGACATACTTCAATGGCCTTCGCGGTAACTGCAGATGGTTCGGTCGTGGTCGGTTATGCATCGGATGGCAATATCGGCAACGAGGGCCGCGCTTTCCGCTGGACCGAAGCTTCCAACACCATGGTCAGCCTGGGTACCCTGAATGGTGGGGATTATTCCTATGCTATGGGTGTCAGCGCCGATGGCAAGGTCGTGGTCGGGTATGCCACGGATGGCAATGTTGGCAATCATAGCCGCGTCGCTTTCCGCTGGACCGAAGAGTCCAACACCATGGTGAGCCTGGGTACACTCAATGGCGGCGCGTTTTCGTATGCTAATGGCGTCAGCGCCGATGGCAAAGTCGTCGTCGGTTATGCAACGGATGGCAGTGTCGGACATGTTAGCCGTGCCTTTCGCTGGACCGAAGCGTCCAACACCATGGTCAGCTTGGGGACCCTGAATGGTGGGGCTTTTTCGTACGCCAATGTTGTCAGCGCCGATGGTTCGGTCGTGGTCGGTTATGCAGGAGATGGCAGTGTCGGCAATGCTAACCGCGCTTTCCGCTGGACCGAAGCATCTAACACCATGGTCAGCCTTGGCACAGTGAACTTCGGGTCAGAGTCAATAGCGACGGGCGTCAATGCCGATGGCTCAGTCGTGGTCGGTCATTCGGCGGATGGCAATGCTGGTAATTTACGGCGCGCCTTCCGCTGGACAGACGCCACTGGCATGATCTCGGTTGAGGATTGGCTGCGTAACAACGGCGTGACCGTTGCCAGCGATTTTACCAATAGTGCTGGGGGTGTCAGCGCGGATGGCAGTGTTATCGTCGGTGAAACGTCAACCGGCGCGGCCTTCCTGGCTCGTGTTGCCTCAACCGGTTCGGGCATCATCGACATGAACGAGTTTGCCGGTTCACTTGCCGCCAAACCAACAGCCAATGTCGGTCTTAACTTTGCGGGCACTGTTCTCAACGGTGCGCATGGCGAGC
>NZ_JACVAB010000003.1 GCF_014851585.1 Agrobacterium sp. AGB01 | reverse complement strand
TGTCGGGCCGAATGCCTGTGGCAAGTCCACGCTGCTGCGTGCCCTGTCGCGGCTGCTGTCACCTTCCTCCGGTCAGGTGATCCTCGACGGCAAAAACATAACCGACATTCCCGCTAAGGAAACCGCACGGCGGCTTGGTCTGTTGCCACAGTCCTCCATTGCACCTGAAGGTATCACGGTGGCGGATCTTGTTGCACGCGGTCGATATCCGCATCAGTCGTTCCTGCGGCAATGGTCGAAGGCTGACGAGGAGGCTGTCATCGCAGCGATGGAGGCAACCCGCGTCACGGATCTGTCCGGACGGATGGTGGACGAACTGTCCGGCGGTCAGCGCCAGCGTGTCTGGGTGGCCATGGTGCTGGCGCAGGAAACGCCGATCCTGCTTTTGGATGAGCCAACCACCTTCCTTGACATCGCCCATCAGATCGAACTGCTCGATCTTCTTGCCGACCTTAACGATCAAGGTCGCACGGTCATCGCCGTGCTGCATGATCTCAATCATGCCTGCCGCTATGCGTCGCATCTCATCGCCATGAAGGATGGGGCGTTGATCGCAGAAGGACCACCTGACGCCATCATCACAGAGCGACTGGTGCAAGACGTGTTCAACCTGCCATGCATCGTCATCCCCGATCCGATCTGCGGCACTCCGATGGTCGTGCCGAAGAGGCGGCGACCACTGGCGGGGCCCGCTCAGCTTGGGCAATAAGCGGTACTGAAGGATGAATTGCGCCTTCATTTAGGTCGTAACGTTATTCCTTTGAAATTAACTCGGACAACCTCTCAGAGGGCGAAGTAGTTTGCGTCGACGATGGCAGTGAAGATGGCACGATAGGTCTGACCCGGAACGGTATCAACGAACTTCGAAACCTACTTGCAGACATATGAAGGTGGAATGTTACTGTCCACCAGTTCCTCGTGGACGAAGAGTACGACAATAAGATCATCGAAGGCGTCATGGCAGATGAAATGAAACGCCTCCTAAGCTTCGCACATCCAACCACTCAAGAATGCGTTCACCGGACGCTGGCGATGGTATGTGGGTGCGAGGTTTCGGGCGGCGCGGGGAAGCCGCCGGTCTGATCCGTAGTGGAACGCCTCGCCCGCGCCAATCGGACGAGGCGTCAGAAACTTATGGCACCCGTACGGTGACCCGCAGGAACGAGGCGGGGATCGTCGTGGCGTCATTGGTCTTGGCTTGGTTCTGGCGGTTGAACAGCAGATCAAGCTCATTCTGCAATTCCTCGCCGTTTCCAGTCTTGGCTGCAGCCTCGAAGGCATTCATGGTCGGACCATAGAAATTACGGAACTGACTGAGGAAATTCGTAGCCGGACCGGGGTAATTGAATGTGTAAGTATCTTTCTCGCAGGTGATGTTAACAGGAGGAATGCCGGCGGCTTGGAAGCGCTCGATCACGTTGGCTTCCACGCCCCAGGTCATCGGACTGATGAAGCCTTCCGGCGGAGGCGGTGAATAGACCGAGCTGATCCTGAGTATCTGCGCCACGAGGGTAGGGTCGCCGGGGATCCAGTTGCCCATGACGATCCTGCCGCCGGGCTTGGTGACGCGCACCATTTCTCTCGCGACATCGCCGGGCCTGGGTGCGAACATGGCGCCGAACATCGAGACGACGACGTCGAATCCCCTGTCTTCGAGGTTGACCAGATCGCTCGCGTCGCCCTCTTCGAAGCGAATGTTGGAAAGCTGTAGGGCCTTGGCACGGGCATTGCCGGCCGTGACAAGATTACGGGCGATGTCCACGCCCACAACATTCGCGCCGGCCTGCGCCGCCGGTATCGCTGTCGTACCGTCCCCGCAACCGAGGTCCAGCACCCTTATGCCTTCTTCGACGCCGATCGATTTAACGAGGGCCTCACCGCTTTCGCGCATGGCAGCGGCAATACGGGTGAAGTCACCCTTTTCCCAGAGCGCCTTGTTGGCGTTGGGAAGGGGAGTAGTGGTCAGATTGGGATCCATCGTTATTTCCTTTCGTGGTTTGAACGAGACCAACCAATCACTGACTGGACCCGCCAGATAGTGCAGAAAGTGGAGCAAGCTGATACAGACTGTTAAGCGCTGGCTCTGGTTGCGACCTGATGCTCCGGAGCGGCGGCATAGCTGCTACGCACCATCCAT
Source organism: Agrobacterium sp. AGB01 (assembly GCF_014851585.1). Lineage (GTDB taxonomy): Bacteria > Pseudomonadota > Alphaproteobacteria > Rhizobiales > Rhizobiaceae > Agrobacterium. Next base: position 657,059 of record NZ_JACVAB010000003.1, on the reverse strand, counting down.
GTTTCCAGCGTGGCAATCAGCTTGCGGTCGCCGATCAAGACGAGAGAATTTGAATTGATTTCGCTGCGCAGGGTCGACCATCCCATCCAGGCCGAGGTCATCGCCTTCAGATCGGCCCTTATGAACAGATCGACCTCATGGCGTGGATCGAGCAGGCAGAGATCTACGGGGTGACCCGGACGGGCCACGAGCCAATAGTGCCGCTCGCTTTCGATCAGTTCCGGATAGGTGAACTGGATGACCGTCGTCGTGCCTGGCGGAAAGGCGCTGGTATCGATCTTCTGGCGCATGTTCCACATCAACAGACGCGCATCAAGTTTGCTAAGCGAGACTTCCTTGTCGATATTTCGATGCGCCCATTTGCCTAAAGCCTGCACCACGGGCTTCAATTCGTCAGCCATGGCGGTCGTGGTGTAGCCCGGCTCACCAGCATCGCTTTCGACACGACGAACCAAGCCGTGCTGTTCCATTTCCTTCAGGCGTTTCGACAGGAGAGTAGGAGAGATACCGGGCACACCGCGGCGGATCTCGTTGAAGCGCGTGGCGCCGTGCGACAGTTCACAGAGGATCAGCAGTGTCCAGCGCGGTTCGATGATGTCGCAAGCTTTGGCCACGGGGCAAAAGCTGTCATAGCAGTCGGAAGACATGATTACCTCCCAAAGAAACCATTCTTAATACGGCCTTTGATGGCGTCCAGTCCTGAAAGTGTAGCACTTTCTGGCGGCCGGGTATTAGCTGTCTGGATTGCGTAGAACTGCGCTGCTCCCATCGCCGTGGGAAACGTCCGTTCTTGGCCCAACCCGTGTAGGAGATCTGATGGCGGTAGAACCGACAATCCGTCTCCGGCCCGATAACGCTGACGGTGCGCCGGACAGGAACGTCGGCTGCCGAGAACCCGACCAAGACATTGGAATGGCGACAAGGGGTCGGACGCGGTCATAGGGCTCGCCCGCGCTCTATGCAGCTATTTCCATCCCGGCCTCCAAGACCGGACGGGCCGCTTTGGCCCGATATTGGTCATTCCATACAGTCAATGTCCGGCACTGAGTGCTTTCAAACAGATCACTTCAGCAAAAGCCGGGTCGCGGGTTCAAATCCGTTCGAGGCGAATAGCATCTGGAGTACTGCCGCGGCTTTGCTAAGACGATTGAAACGGACGTAATGCTCGAAAATCAATAGGCAGCGATTTAATCGACATGTCGCAGTAGACACCGACCAATTTCTACGTCTGGGTGAAGCTTTACCGTGAAGTCATCGGCCGCCAACATCGCGACAAAGAGGGGTCACTTCCCGTTCCCTGCTTTATCCGGCGATGCTCGACGGCAACATACCGAGAGCAGGAGCAGGAGTTCTGCTACGACGCTTCGCACGATGAAGACGCCCGAAACGAATGCGGCTGGCAGCCGCAATTCGGCACGATCGATGCAATCATCGACAAGTTCACGCTGGATGTCGGCCGAATCCGATAGTCGGCCGGTCTCAACATAACGTCGAGGGTGCGCCTCGCGCTCGTCAGGAAGCTTCAGACAGGCGGTGTCCCATGCACCGCTCCAGAAGCGCTTCTCTTGTTTCTAGCGTGCCGATAACGGCATCTGCTATGCGATTGTTCTCGCGGATCGCAGTGTTCGTCATGACCTCCAGAACGGAAATCACGGCGCTGGTTATCGGAAGCGGCATGTCCGCGACGCGGGCCAGCCGCTCCATGAAGGCCAGCCCGTAGGGCATGTCTTCTGTCAGATAGCGGTGGTTCAGAGCGCGAGGCCCCAGTGTTTTCGATCCATCCTCGCTGATCTGGCGGACCATGTCCGAAAGCCCGGTATCCTCGACAGGGTATGACTGGGCATAGTGGCGGCGGAGTGACCGTGGCTTCGATCCGAACGCGGAAGCGAGGGTCAGCCGCTCTGCGTCGAGGGCTTCCGCGAGCCGAATACCACTTTCGGTGAAGTTTTCGAAAAGCTTCCAGGTTTCGGTTCTGTCGATCCGGCTGAAATTGATGAGCAGTTGTCCCGCATGAGCGATCGGGTTGATGTTCGAAAGATTGATGTCGAGCACCGACCGGGCCGCATCGAATTCGATGCCGAAGAGGTCGCGGCACAGCGCAAGCGATTGCGCCGTTTTGGCCGTCGGAAGGGATGCGATGTCGAACCGCTTGCGGGTGAAGGGAATGTGCAGCGTGCCGTCCGGCTGGAAACTTGCTGCCAGCAGTGTTGTGCCCCACGCGGTGATGACCGGCTGCACGCCCGACTTTCGAGCCATCTCATGGAGCCAGAGAGGTGCAAGCGAAAGCGAGCCGCTGACGACGACGTTGTGTCGCGACGTCAGATGTCCGGCGAGATCCGGTAGGACGTCGGAATAAGCCGTAGCCGGCAGCGCAACCACGACAATGTCGAATTCCCGGATACGTGAGAGACTGTCGAGCGCCTCAATCTCGAACGCGTTGGAAAAGACGCCGCTCGTCTGCAGGTGAAACATGCCTGAATAGAGGCGCGGAGAGCTGGCGAGGGACCGCGACCAGATACCCACTGAATAACCTTTTCGGGTGAGGTATGCCGCCATGGCACTGCCGATCGCGCCTGCTCCGATGATTGCGACTTTATGCACTTGAATGACCTTGTTCATTGTATCCGCAGGGCTGCCGTCTGGGCCTGGGCTTCTAGAAAATGAGTTGATACACAGCGTTTTCGACTGGTCGGGATGCGCAAGGACTCGCCGCGCCCCTGGAACGGGACGCGGTATGATGCTTGGCAACTGGAAAATCCGACCGCTCGTGTTTCAGTTCGGGGCCGTCGAAGCCTTGCGGCGTTTCAGGAGCGGAACAACGAGGATCAGGAGGATGAGCGCGATTAGCACCATCGAGACCGGCGAGGAGGCAAGGGCCAGCGGTTCTCCTCCCGAAATGGTCAGCGCCAGCGACAACTGCACTTCGGCAATCGGCCCGAGAATCATGCCTAGGATGATCGGCGCACTCGGATATCCAAGACGCTCGACGACACAGGCGATCAGCCCTACCACGACCATCACCTGAAGGTCGAAGATCGAATTGTTGACCGAGTAGACGCCGATCGTCACGAAAAGCAGGATCAGCGGCGCGAGCAGGACTTCCGGCAAGCGGAGAGCCTGTCCGAAGATTTTGGTCGCTGTCAGTCCGCCCAGCGCGCCGACCAGCAGGCCCGATAGCAGCATCTGCAGCATGAAGCCGTAGACGATATCCGCATGCTCGTCGAACAGCTGCGGTCCAGGACGCAAGCCATGAACGAGCAGTCCGCCCAGGATAACGGCCGCAACGCCCGACCCTGGAATGCCGAGGGACAGCGCTGGAATAAGCGAGGCTGCATTGTCCGCTCCATTGCCGCATTCGGAGGCTGCCACTCCCTCCGGGTTGCCCTTTCCGTAGCTGTCCGGATCCTTTGACTGCTGCTTGGCGTCGTTATAGGCAAGATAGGAAGACATCGATCCGCCAGCACCCGGCAGGATGCCGATGATGATGCCGATGACGGACGAACGCATCCAGATGGGAAGGAAGCGCTTCCATTCCCTCAATGGGGATTTCTGCCTCCGAAGATTGAGGAGTTCCGCCGGCATGCCTTCCTGGCGGGCATTCTCGATCATCTGGATGACAGGCGGAATGGCGAACAAAGCGGTGAGCAGCACCACAAGGTCCAGCCCGTCCGATAGTTCCAGGCGGTCGAAGGTATAACGTTCGACGCCCGTTGCCATGTCCATGCCAACGGTCCCCAGGATGAGACCCATGCAGGCGGCGATCAGCCCTTTGAGCAGGTCTTCGCCCAGCAGCGATGCCACAGTGGCAAGCCCGAGGATTGCCAGCCAGAAGAATTCTGAGGGGCCGAACATCAGGCTGACCTTCACAAGGGTCGGTGCAAGCGTGATCAGCGACAATGCGGAGAAGACGGAACCAATGACGCCTGAGACGACTGCTACCTGAATAGCATAACCGGCCTTGCCCTGCCGGGTCATCGCATGCCCGTCCATCACGGTGGCGACGGAGGCTGCCGTGCCCGGAACGCGCATAAGGATTGCTGGAATGGCCGCGCCGTAGCTGCCACCATTATACATGCCAGCCATCATTCCCAGCGCGAAAAGCGGATCCATGCCGAAGGTCAGCGGAATAAGGACTGCCATTCCGGTCATGACGGACAGCCCGGGCAAGGCGCCGACGATGATACCGGCCATCGTGCCTAGTATCACAGCTAACAGGTTTGCCGGAGCAAAAGCACCCGGAAGGGCTTGAAGGATTGCGTCAATCATCGGAGCACCGCCAGCAAGGGGTCGAGCAAGTCGCGCGGTATCGGTCGCTGAAGCGCGACGACGAAGACCAGCACGATGAAAGCGAGGGTCGCGGTCACAACAAGCGCCGAGTGCCGGAGGGTTCGGTAACCCAGCGCGTAGGGCAGGGCGATGCCCAGGATCAGGCTCGGGATCAGATAGCCGATGTAAGAGACTGCCGCGACGTAGAAGAGTACGGCCACAGCTCCGAGATAGACGCGTCCAGGGCGTTCGAACAAAGGCTGGTTATCATCCGGATTAAGTTGGCGCAGAGTGCGGACGACCGTGAGAAGTCCGCCGATGCCGAGCAGAACGGAAAGCGTGCGGGGATAGGATCCGGTCACTCCGGGATAGTCGGCTGCCTGCAGGAAGAGGAAGCCTGCGGCCGCCACAAGGGCAGCCGCAAAGCCAAGTTCCGCATGGCGCCGCGAGAGGGATTTCAGCGCCACGGGGTCACCTTCCAGGTTTCGACAAGGTCGCCTTCCATTTTCGCAAGCAAATTGTCGTAGTTGGCTGCATCGAGGAAGGAGAGCGGGATCTCGGCCTTCTGCGCGGCTTCCTGATAGGCGGGGTCTTCCATCGCAGCCTGCATAGCATTCTGCAGCTTCTCGATGATATCGGCCGGGACGCCGGCCGGCGCCGCGAGGCCGCGTGAGGCCGTTACGACCAGATCGTAACCCTGTTCGGCAAATGTCTTCGCATCAGGCAGGTAAGGCGAGCGTTCGGATGACATGACGCCAAGCAGCCGCAGGTCACCGCTGCGGATTAGCTGGGTGATTTCCGAGAGGTTCATCGTGGCCGCAGGAATATGGCCTCCGAGAATTGCCTGACGCACCGAGGCCGTGTCGCCAAAAAAGGCCGGGGTGAAGCTCGTCTTGGCAACGCGGTTGAGGTTGAGGAGGCCGATATGCTCCGAGGAACCTGCCGCGCCGGATGTGCCGATAACCACGGCGCCCTTGGCAGCCTGTGACGCCTTTACGAGTTCTTCGAGTGTCTGGTACTTGCTGTCCTTGCGGACGACGAGAACGCCTGGGTCAAGGACGATATTGCCGATGAGCTGGAAGTCATCGAGCTTGTACTTTGCATTTCCTGCAACGGTCTGGGCGACGAAATTCGGTGGGGTGACCATGCCGATCGTGTAGCCGTCCGGCTCGGCCTTTGCGAGGTTGGTCCAGCCGATGACACCGCCTGCGCCGGGCGTGTTGATCACCGCGATCGACGTGCCCTTGCCGAGATGTTTTTCCATGAAGATGGCTATGGAGCGCGCCGCGACGTCCGTGCCGCCACCCGGACCGAAAGGTACGATAAGTTCGATCGGCTTGGCCGGGTAGTCCTGCGCGAAAGCAGACGTGCCAACGATGACGACGAGTGCGATGCCCGCGGCGAGCTTGAGAAATTTCATTGTTTTGTCCCGTTCCCTTGTCTTGGTTTTGAGCCGTATCCCTGCCTCAGGTTATACCATCGACGCTTTCCACCTTGGCATTGGCACGAAAACATGTCTTCCAATAGAAAATTGGAGTGTAAGACAGGAATCCGATGCTTCTTGGAAAGGAGGCATGGCCCGAAGGAGGGTATTTGCAAAGGTTATTCGGCAACATCAGGAATATCAAAGTCCAAAAAACGACAGAGGTATTCCTTGGGGTTATAGAATGAGGCGCCCTATCCAGCTCCGGCAGATTGAGGCATTCAAGGCCGTCGTGGAATCTGGCACGGTCAGCCAAGCGGCGAATATCATGCATGTCACCCAGCCGGCCGTAAGCAAGCTTCTTGCGCATCTGGAGGAAGATACGCAGCTCGAATTGTTCGAGCGCGTTCGCGGTCGGCTCGTACCCTCAGCGGCGGGCATGAAGCTCTATCGCCACATCGACCGTATCTTCGCAAGCTTAAAACAGGTCGAGCACGCCGTGGATCTGATCAAGCGCGAGGAGCAGGAACGCATCGTGGTGGGTGTCCTGCCGGCGCTGTCCGGCATGTTCATTAGCAATGCGACGAGGCGCTTTCTGGCGGGCAATGAAGAAGCGCATGTCTCGCTGATCGGTCGGGCATCGCAGTTCGTCATCGAGTGGCTGCTGTCCAACCAGCTGGATGTCGGCATCGTCAACGGTGGCGTCGATCACCCGCTCATCGAGGCGCTGCCACTGGGGCCGGGGCATCTCGCCTGCATTCTGCCCCGCAACCACCCGCTCGCGTCGAAGGATCAGATCACGGCAGGGGATCTCGACGGTACGCCATTCATCAGGTTCTCGAATGAAAATCGCATACGCCAGAAGATCGAGCAGGTCCTTTTGCAGCAGGGTGTGAGGCCTCGTTTCGTGCTGGAGGCGACATTGGCGACAACAGTCTGCGAGCTGGTTGCCGACGGGCTTGGCATCACCGTCATGGATCCGCTTCTTGCCTATGGCCAGAAACAGCGCCTGGATATCCGGCCATTCGTGCCCATCATAAAATCGGACCTCCGGATATGCAGACTGCAGAATGCGCATGCGTCATCCCTGACAGACAGCTTCGTCCGGGCGGTTCAGCACACGGCCAAGGACATGTTCGGCGGTGCCGATAGACGAGAATAGCCAAGCATGCCTGGCAATTCTGTCAAATCTATATTGAAACCGCGCGTTTGGAATTAGCCGCCGAAGCTCAAGACATGTCGATCGCATTCCTTTGATTGCTGAAAGGCAGCGGAGCCCCGCCGTTAAAGTTCATCTGAAAAATGTCATTCAATAGCATTACCTTTTCGCCAAATAGGGGGTATTCATGCCCGCAAACGCACTTGTCCAAACACGTATTGATGCCGAGGTTCGAGACCGTGCTTCTACCGTGCTCGCCAGCATGGGTCTCACAGTATCCAATATGGTTCGTATTTTGCTCACGCGGACTGCCAACGAGGGGGCGCTACCTCTTGAACTTTTTTCTGGCAGTGAAGCGCATGATGCCTGCTTTCGGACCAAGGTGCTCCAAGCGTTGAACGATACTCAACCGGATCTATCAGACGACGAGGTTGAAGCGCATTTTGCAGAATGGCGCAAAGCAGCCCGTCTAAAAGCAGGCGCACCAAAATCGTGAAACTTACCTGGTCTGCGTTTGCGCTATAAGATCGCGACGCCATCTTTACGTACATCGAACTTGACAATCCTGCTGCCGCTGTTCTGATCGATGAACGGATAGTCGCCGCTTCTCGTCGTTTACTCGATTTCCCTGCAAGTGGGCGCTTGGGCAGAATTGCCGGGACACTCGAACTCGATATCAATAGCACGCCTTACGTAGCTGCATACACGATTACCGAGATGACAGTTCGGATCTTTCGTGTGCTTCATGGGGGCGCAAGAATGGCCAGAGTATCTGCCTCCAAGTTAGACAAATCGTGCGCTAGACCCACGGTTCTGCTCCCTTCAAGAGCTACAGGCCTATGGTCACCTCTGTGATGCCATAAAGTGAACCGTTGCGCGCTGGCGGTATCCGCGACAGCCCGGCCAGTCGGGATTAAGTTTTTGAAGGTCTGGCCTGATCGCACGAACTTGAGGGCGGGTGAACTTCAGTTGCGCAACGCAGTTGGTGGGTCGGATAACGACGGAAGGTTCTCACATGGTCAAACCACCATTTGTGATCGTATTTGCCGCACTCGCAGCTTCTCCAGCTTTTGCTATATCCCGCTATGACACGCCGAGCATGACATGTTCTGCGGTTCAGCGAACGATTGACCAGGAGGGCGCGGCCATACTTCGCTACCCATCCACGCGTGTGAAAAACATGACGCTTTACGACCGCTATGTCAGGAATAGTCGGCAATGTGAATTCGGCGAAAAAGCTGAACGGACCACGGTTCCAACACGTGACCGACAGAACTGTTCGGTGTACCACTGTGAACCGCGCTGCAGCTCTTCAGAATTTCGCGACTGCTGAGCGTTCACGCAATAACGTTGATAGGACGCCGCGAGCCGGCAATTTTTCAAGGTTTGATATTCATCCGGATCAGTGCGGTTTCCAACTCGATTCCAGAAATCGGCTTCGAAAGGTAAAGCGCTTCATCGGGGAGAATGCCTTGAGATGGACTGTAGCGGCCGGAGATAACGACAATCTTGCAATGCGGCCGTTGCTCTTTGACACGGTGAGCCAGACGAAGACCATTGATTGAACCAGGCATGTCGATGTCGGTCAGCAGCGCAGAAATGGCAGGCTCACGCTCCAGAACCTCAAGTGCTTGATCAGCATTGGCTGCTTCAAGCACTTGATAGCCAGCGTCAACCAGCATGTCGACGAGATCCATTCTGATCAATCCATCGTCTTCCACGACAAGCAAGCGGTCGGACTTCATTCAATGTTCTTTCTGAAATGTTTCAAGGTCAGCAGTGATGAAGCAGCGAATGCCTTCGGGACCATATTCTATGTTGACCGAACTGTCGGATGTGCCGTTTAAACCGGCCGAGATGAGACGCATGCCAGAGCCGTTGGACGCTGGTGCAACAATGCACGGCACTCCACTCTCAATCCATTCCAATTCGAAACGATCCCTCTGAAGTCCCCCGACACGCCATTTCAGATCGATCCGTCCAGTGGCTAATGACAGAGCACCATGCTTTACGGCATTGGTGGCCAATTCGTGCAGTATAAGCGAGAGCGACAGAGACGGTCGCGAGCCAATCCGCAGGTCTGGACCCGATGTCGAGATGCGAGGCTTGGCGACGTCGTCGTGCAGCGCAGTCATCTGACCAACCAACTGCCGGACTGTGGAAGAACCGCGTCCACCCTCCAGGATTACGTCGTGTGCATCGCTCAACACTGCGATCCGGTCCGACAATCTCTTTCGCGCTGTCGCGATATCTGGGGCTGTCCTCAGCGTCTGTGAGGCAATAGCCTGAACCATAGCAAGCTGGTTTTTCAGCCGGTGACCAAGCTCATGTGAAAGAAGCGTCTGGCGCTCTTCCTCAGCGCGGAGTTGGGTAACGTCCTGAGCCTGCACCAGAATTCCCGTCACTGAGCCGTTTTCACCCCTCATCGGTTGGTAGACGAGATCAATCAGACGGGTCTGCATCTCTCCTTCAGGGCCACGGTTGAGTTCAACCGGGAGGTTCTTCGCGATGAACGGCTCTCCGGTAAAATAGACATCATCGAGTATTTTGATAAATCCTTGCCGAACAACCTCGCTAACCGCCTCGGCCACCGTCTTGCCGATGATCTCGCGTCCAACGCCGATCATCGCGTAATATTGCTCGTTAGCATAATCGAAGGTGTGATCCGGACCGACAAGCATGGCAATACCGCCCGGATTAAGCTCGAATACCTGCATGAAGCGTTCGCGCTGCGTGCGTTCCTTTCGGGCCATCGCTACCTGGGCAGTTATTTCGTTGCAGGCGCAGAACATACCCAACACTGTTCCCCACGGATCTCGCACGGGCGTGTAGCTGAAGGCGAAGTGGGTTTCCTCAGGATAGCCGTTGCGATGCATGGTGAACTGGATATCGTCCATAGCCGTGCCATGGCCGTTGTAAGCCGCAGTGATAATCGGATCCACCTGATCCCAAATATCGTGCCACAAATCATGGAAAGGCTTCCCAAAGGCATATGGATGGCGGTTTCCACACATTGCCGCGTAGCCGTCGTTATAAAGCGTGATCTGGGATGGACCCCACACCATAAGCATTGGCTGGAGCGAACCGAGCATGACGTTTGTCAGGGTCTTCAGTTCGACGCCCCACTCCTCCATCGGCCCAAGGGGCGTCAAGGCCCAGTCAAGGTCGCGGAAGAGACGCCCGCAATCCGGGTTCGTAGCAGTCATGCATTTTCCTGAAGTTGAGCCCAATCCAACAGCGCGTGAACGCAACTGTCGTCCTTATGTTCCATAAGAATGCAATGGTTGTGCAATTTTACGGACCTGTGCGCCCACGTCAGGACGAGAGATGTTGTTGACAATCCCGTTGTCCATCTCATGCGTATCGAATTTTGAAGCGTAGCGTCGCAGAATGATCCACATCTCTTGAGTACTACCCTCATTGATGAATGCGTGCAGCGCTGCAGCGGCAGCGCTTGCGCGTTTGTCCGGATTGTGGGCGCTCCTTGTTACTCAAGTTGAGCGCCCGCATAGTTTCGACGAGTATTTCGTGGGGCTCAAAACGGCAGGCGGTGGCGGGCCAAAATGACAGGTCGGCATTTTTTCGGAAGCATTTTAATGTCGGTGCATTACCGTAAGCGCCTCGAGATTAACGGTAGCCTTGATCTGCATAGGGTGATTGTTGTCCAAAACAGCGTTTAGCTCATTTGGGACAACAGGCGTGCGGCCGATCCGCGCCAAAAGGAGTCATGGCGCTCGTCCGCGACGCTGGCGGTCCTCCCGTCGTCCTTTTATGACATCTCCGAGCAAACCGAGAGCGTAGTGCGTGATGGCGGCGTATAGCCCAACAATCGACGTGTATGCTACGAAAAAGCCAAGCGTGTTCTCGCTGAAGTCCCACATATCCAGCGTATAGGTCAGCATCAGCTTGGTCCCGAATGCCATTTCGAACGAGCTTTTCACACCCCACATCGCAATAGACAAGGCCACCGCCCTCAGAACCACGGTCCGCAAGGTACTTGGCGAGGCAAATCGCAAGGTTGACTGGATCGTGTTTATCACGACGGTCCACCGCGTTCCAAGATGGATAGCGATGATGAGTAGGACCCAATATCCGGCGAACATATGGATTTCCCGAACCGCAAAGGCACCGCTGAGGGCGGTGAACGGGAAGAGGTCACGAGAGACCAGAAAGCTGGTCACCAGCATAACCGTCATGCCGATAGCGAGGCAAAAGATGGTGACCAGGTTGACGATGCGAGTGGCATCCATTCGACGCTTCGTCACGCCGCCATACCAACGTTTGTTGAAGACGTTGTGCACGATCACGAGAACGAACAGGGCCGTGCCGAATAGTTCGTGAGAGAGATTGTCGAGCCACCAATATGCCAGGCAGGCGATGACGAGTGCGACGGCCAGGAAGTCGAGCAGCAGGCGGAGGCGGAACACTTTCATTTAAACTCAAACCGCCGCATCTCGTTGAAGGTATACAGGAAGTCCCGATCCGCGCGAGACATGTGGCAGCTCTGGCAGCGGGCGGTATTCTCCTCTTCCTTTATCGAGCCATCCGGCTTGAACCACTGGAACTGCCAGTCGGCGGTGCGGCGTTTTTCATCGTAATCCCGCCCCCAGTTCTCGCCCTTTTCCATGATGAAATACCGGAATACTTCACCGTCGCGGTAGTCGACGAGGGCGACCTGCGTGCCGTTCGGGATCGGGTCACCGCGCTTGACGGCCTCGATCGCCTCGCGTGTCGTCATGATGTGCTCGGTAACCTCACCGCGCGTTACCGTGGTGTAGTGAACGAGCTTTGCGATGTCGGGCATCGTCGCGCGCGTCGGCTCTGCTTGAACCTGCATGCCGACGAGCAGGACCGTCAGTCCGGCAATCGTCGCGCCGCAAATACTCCCAATGATCTTCTTCATCCAAATTCCTCTGATCAGCGTGGTACCAGACGTCATCGCGCGTATTGTTCGTCTGTAACGTGTTCCAACCATTCGACAGACTTGCCATCCAGCGTTTCGGAAATGGCAATATGAGACATGCCGGTGGTCGCGGTCGCGCCGTGCCAGTGCTTCACGCCCGGAGGTATCCATGCGATATCGCCCGGACGGATTTCCTGGATTTCGCCATCCCAATGCTGCACAAGCCCGACGCCAGCCGTGACAACCAGCGTCTGCCCAAGAGGGTGCGTGTGCCAGGCGGTGCGCGCGCCGGGCTCAAAGGTGACGGTTCCTCCACCAACTGTGGCGGGCGCGGTTGCGGAGAACCGGGAATCGACCCGGACAGCTCCCGTAAAATTACTTGATGGACCCACCGTCGACGGGTTGGTCCCGACCCTTGTCACCGACACAGCCTTGTCAGGTTCAGCAGATACGGCGGATGCGCCAAGGGTTAATGCTACTGTCATTGCGGTCTTCATGTTCATCGTGCACCTGTCATCGAGGAAGCCTTCGTTGGCGGTTATTTTTCGGCGAAGACTTCCTTGGCGATCGCTACTGCCGAAACGGCGCTTGGCCAGCCAGAATAAAACGCCATATGGGTGATGGTCTCGACAAGCTGCTCTTCCGTCAGGCCATTGGCCTTGGCGCGCACGAGATGCGAGCGGAGCTGGTCCGGACGGTTGAGAGCGATCAAGGCCGATACCGTCACCAGGCTTCGGTCGCGCTGGGAAAGCTGCGGCCGCTCCCAGATGTCGGCGTAAAGGACGTCATCCGTCAGTTCCGCCAGCTTCGGTGCGATATCGCCCATCAGGTGCTGGGTCCGCGATTTGGCGGAATCAAGATTTGAGGCTGGTTCCTGTGCCATGCTGGCCTCCATCCCGGCTGCCATGACGATGGCTGCGGCAAAAATTCCCGACATAAGCTTTTTCAAGTTCGTATCCTTCATGTTTCGGTCCTTCGGCATCGACCGAAGGTGGGACGGCGGCGTAGGGCGCGCACGCCTGGAGGTCCACCTCATGCGGAGGCAAGGTGACGGTCAAAGAACGGCTTCAACCTCGACAGGGCCGCATCGACATATTCGGGGACCCAGTAGGTCTCGATGTGTTTCGCTCCATCGATCTTGAACAACTCCTTGTCGGTGGTTCCGGTCGCCTTCGGGAACGCATCCTCGGTCATGTAGAGGGTGTCTGCGGCGCTGCCCGCGATCATCAGCAACGGCACGTCGATCAGCGCAATCTCATCCGTCGCGTCCCATCGCATCAGGTCCATCAGACTGCTCGTCGTGTACCTGAAGGTGGAGCCCGGATGGGCGTGGGTACGCCAGTAGTACTCATAGCCCTCGCGATAGAGATCGAACGGCAAGGCAGCGATTTGTGCGTCGGTGAGGTTGGCGTCTCCGGAGTAAAGAACTTCACCACCGGCCGCTTCCTGGGCACGCGCCATTGAGGCCTGTTGCAGGCGCTGCTGGATCGTGTCCATCTGACTGTCCTGAAAGCCGTTGCGGCGCACGCGCCCGGAGTTGAACATGCTGAGCGTCGCCACGGCCTTGAAGCGCTTGTCGGTCTTTGCCGCAGCCAGCGAATATCCGCCGCCGCCGCAAATGCCGAACAGGCCGAGACGTGCCGTATCGACACCGGGGAAGCCACTGATGAAATCAGCCATGCCGTGGATGTCTTCGACACGATACTGCGGTTTGTCGGTGCTGCGTGGCTCGCCGCCGCTTCCGCCCTGATAGGCGGCGTCAGCGGCGATCGTGATAAAGCCTTGCTCTGCGAGGCGCTGGGCATAGAGGCCCGTCGTCTGCTCCTTCACGCCGCCATTCGGGTGTGCCAGCACGAGGGTCGGGTAGGACTTCGCCGGATCGTAGCCAGCCGGGGTATAGACATTGGCGACGATATCGAGGCCGTTCAGCTTGTATTTCACCGGATGGATGTTCACTTTGCCCGGCTCGTTCGCGGTGATCGCACCGTCATACACGAGCCTGAACGGATTCTGCTTGTAGTCGGCGGCGACAGTTCTGGTCGTCATTGCTGACGCGCCAAGCAGTGCACCGGAGACGACGAGCGCGGAGGCTCCAAGGAACTCGCGTCTTCTTGTGTTGATGATCTCATTGGCCATGGTCAGGCTCCTTCTCAGTTCGGGAAGCGCGCAGTGGCTGCTCGCGCGAGCGCGCCAATAGATCAGTCGAGCTTTTTATCGCTCAAGAATTTGGAGACGACGTCAGCGATTTCGACATTGTTCAGGTCCGACATCAAGAAGTGAGTACCGCCCTTGACGCCGATCTCCGGCAGGTGAACGAGCGTCGCGTCACCGCCATGCTTGTTTACGGTGTCGACCCAGAGTTTCGCCATCGCCAAGCGAACCCGCCAGTTGTCCTGACCGCGCTCGGTCGTCGGTTCTGTCGGGAAATTGTCACCGTAGTAGACGACGATCGGCAGTTTGGTCAGCTTATCGAAGTCGGCAACGGGAACCGCTTCACCCTTGAGCGTACCCGCAGCGCTCGGCATCTCGGCCGGAACTTCGCCTTCCGGGAAGATGAAGCCGCTACCAGGCTCAATCGCGACGATACCTTTGACGTTCGGATTCTTGATCGCCGTCAGCCAGCCGGGTCCACCTGCCTGCGAATGGGTGAACAGGATGCCCGGTCCGGTTTTCTCGAAGAGGGCCGACATCGCGTCCGAGATCACGTTTGCATCGAACGGCCCGGTGTTCGGGGTGACCGAACGAAAGAACTGGTCAAGCGCTGCGGGGCTGCGATCGAACTGCACGTTCTCAAAGTAGTCGGGCCATTTTCCGAGCCGGAATTGGTCGAAGAACAACTGGTCATAGGGTGTCGGCTCAATGGTCGTCGCCACATTGCTGTTGCCCGCGCGACCGCGACGCGGCTGGTCTACAATGTAGGTGGAGAAACCCTTACGTAAAAAAATGCTCTGGAAACCTTCACGGCCATCCGGAGTCGTCTCCCAGCTTCGGCCGGACTGGAAGGCTCCGTGCAGCATGACGATCGGCAGAGGCTTGGGGTCCTGCGGAACCTGATAGAACACGTAGGCGTGGTCGCCGTGCAGCGACTGCCCCTCAGCAGTAGGGGCATTGTTGCTGTAGGTGCCTTCCGTCTTCGAAACCGTACCGCCGATCGCGAAGCTGCCTTGCTCCTGGATAACGAGCGGTTGAGGCGTGGACGTCGACTGAGCAATGGCCATACCGGCGATCGCGATAGCGCTGGAAAAGGCGAGGGCGGATAGAGTTTTGGCAATTTTACGGGGCATTTCGATCTCACAACCATTAAGTTGCGAAAAGGCTACACCAGCGTCATTTAGATGATTAGATACCTATTTTTGATTGAAGCTATTAGCCTGTCTTATTAATCACAATCAGTTGATTAGCGCGTTACCCGCGGTATCGCAGGGCTTCGACGACCAACGCGAATGCCGGCGAGGTGTGTCTGCGGTTCGGGTAGTAGAGATGGTATCCAGAGAACGGGGCGCACCAGTCTTCGAGCACCCGCACCACCTCGCCTCTTGCAATCTGCTCCGCCACCTGATCCTCGGGCATATAGGCAAGGCCAAGTCCCCTTTTGACAGCGTCCAGTCGCATCGCGATATTGTTGAACACCAGCTGCCCCTCCACCCGCACCTTGAGTTCGTGTCCCTCCTTCTCGAATTCCCACGAGAGGATGTTGCCATGGGTCGGCATCCTGATCTGAATGCAGTTATGTCCCGTAAGGTCCTGAGGCACGTCGGGCCACGGATTCTGTCGGAAATAGGAAGGTGAGCCAACGACAGCCATGCGCATTTCTGGGCCGATGCGGATAGCGATCATGTCCTTGGCGAGTTGCTCACCAAGTCGGACGCCTGCATCATAGCGCTCGGCCACGATGTCCGTAAGACCGTAGTCAACGGTGATCTCGACGTTTACGTCCGGATTATCGGGCAGGAACTTTTCAAGCGCGGGGGCCAGCACCGAGATCGCGGCATGCTCGCCTGCAGTAATGCGAACGGTACCGGCAGGCTTGTCACGCATTTCGGCAAGCGCTGCCAGTTCCGTCTGGATTTCCTCAAACCTCGGACCAGCTATTCTGAGCAGGCGTTCGCCCGCTGCTGTGGGCGACACGCGGCGTGTCGTTCTCGTTAGCAGCCGAAGCCCCAATCTCTCCTCAAGTCCGCGAACTGTCTGACTGAGTGCCGACTGCGACACGCCTAGTTTGACGGCCGCTTTCGTGAAGCTCTCTTCGCGCGCGACCATCACGAAGGCGACCAGATCGTTGAAATTCTCCTGCGGCATTCATTAGACATCCTTATAGCTTCATCCCGATTACTGCCCCTAATCCAAAGGGTCGGCAAGCGATATCTTGTCTTTATCGAAACAGGCACCGCCGTGGAGGACGGAGGGGTCCAATCTAAACGGAACACAGAAATGCCAATCGGCCCAAATGCAACTGCCCCAAACAAGACGGTGATCCTGACGATCATCCTGATCAGCTACGTGATGATCGTCCTGGACATCTCCATCGTGCTGACGGGGCTGCCACGCATTCATGGCGAACTCGGCTTTAGCGATGCGGGCCTCGCTTGGGTCTCCACCGCCTACACGCTGGCTTTCGGCGGTTGCCTGCTGCTCGGAGCGCGTGCTGGCGACATCTTCGGGCGACGCCGCATGCTCCTCGTCGGCCTAACGATCTTTTCGCTTGCGTCACTCGTGATCGGCGTGTCGCAGACACCAGCGGTCATGATTGCGGCAAGAGCCCTGCAGGGTGTCGGTTCCGCTATCCTCGCCCCTTCGACGCTCGCTCTGCTGCAAACCAGTTTCGAGCCGGGTCCCGAGCGCACGCGCGCCGTGTCCTACTATGCTGCTGCGGCAGGGGTGTCGGCCGCGTTCGGTCTGGTGGTCGGCGGTCTCCTTGCCGACTTGCTGTCCTGGCGCGTCGGCTTCTTCATCAACCTGCCCATCGGTATTGCGATGATGATCGCCGCGAGACGCTACGTGGGTGAAACGGAGAGAACCCCCGGCACCTTCGATATCGCGGGCGCGATCCTATCGACGATAGGGATCGTGTCGCTCGTCTACGGTGTCATCCGATCCGCGTCGACGGGATGGTCCGACTTGGAAACCCAAGCTTGCGTCGCTTTTGGCATTGTCATGCTGATCCTGTTTGCTGTTGTCGAATCGCATGCGAGCCAACCGATCATGCCGCTATCGCTGTTCGCTGACCGCGAACGATCAGCCGCATACGGGGCCCGCGCCCTGTTCCTTGGTGCGAATGTCGGATTTTACTTCTTTGTCGCCCAGTTCCTTCAGAGCGTCGTCGGTCTAAGCTCCTCTGAAGCGGGTATTGCCTTTCTTCCGACGACGGTGGTCAACTTTATCGTCGCCATGTCAGCACCACGTCTGATCGGACGATACAGAGCTGGCAGGGTCCTTGTCACCAGTGTCGTGACGGGTCTGATCGGCATGATCTGGCTCAGCTTCGCCATGCAGCAGGCATCGCTGACCGCACTTGTCATTCCGATGATGTTGATCGGCGCTGGCCAAGGTGGCGCACTCGGACCACTAACCGCGTCGGGCATCGCGCGCGTGCCATCGGAGCGGGCGGGAGCAGCGTCGGGCCTCGTCAACGTGGCCCATCAGCTTGGCAGTTCGCTCGGTCTCGGTGTCCTCGTCGCGGTTGCGGCAATCGGCTCGCAAGGCCTGCAGGGCACCGAACTTCTGGCCAGACGTGCCAGCTTGGCGATGGAAGCCGGATCGGTCCTCGTCGCCATGACCCTGATCCTCGCGGTTATGTTCATGGCGCGTCCCCGTGCTCGCCTGGAAAACGCATCGACGACGGCCTGACAACAGCCACAATGAAAACTCGAAAGGAAAGACCAATGGAAAAGCGCAGGCTTGGAAACAACCTCGAAGTTTCGGCTCTCGGCCTCGGCTGCATGGGATTGAGCCATGGCTACGGTGCGGCGACTGACACGAAAGATGCGGTCGCCCTCATCCGCGCCGCCCACGATCGCGGCGTGACCTTCTTCGACACCGCGCAGGTCTATGGACCGTTCACAAATGAGGATGTGGTAGGCGAGGCACTCGAACCGATCCGCGATAAGGTTGTGATCGCCACCAAGTTCGGCTTCGAGCTGCCGAGCGCCGATGGTGGCCAGCACTTGAACAGCCGCCCGGACTATATCCGCCAATCGGTTGAGGCCTCGTTGAAGCGGCTGCGCACGGATGTGATCGATCTTCTCTACCAGCATCGCGTCGATCCAAACGTGCCGATCGAGGATGTTGCAGGAACCGTCAAGGACCTGATCGCCGAGGGAAAGGTCAAGCATTTCGGCCTGTCCGAGGCGGGCGCGCAGACGATCCGTAAGGCGCATGCGATCCAGCCCGTCGCCGCTCTCCAGAGCGAATACTCTTTGTTCTGGCGAGAGCCAGAAAAGGAAATCATTCCGGCGCTTGAGGAACTGGGGATCGGCTTCGTGCCCTTTAGTCCGCTCGGAAAGGGTTTTCTGACGGGCAAGATCGACGAGACGGCGACGTTCGGCCCCGGTGACTTCCGCAGTATTGTTCCTCGCTTCCAGGCGGAGAACCTGAAGGCCAATCAGGCTCTCGTTGCCGCGCTGACGCAGATCGCGGAATCGAAGGGTGTGACATCCGCTCAGATCGCACTCGCATGGCTATTGGCGCAGAAGCCCTGGATTGTGCCGATCCCCGGCACCACCAAACTTCATCGCCTCGAAGAAAACCTCGGCGCGGCAGGTGTCGAACTCTCACCGGAGGACGCCACAGACATCGCGACGGCACTCGCGAAGATCGACATCGTCGGCGACCGATACCCTGCCCATCTTCGGGCCCTTGTGGGCAAATGACAACCGCGGTGAGCATCGCGCTCCCGCCTCCACGAAAGTAAATCGACATGACCAGTACAGTTCCAACAGTGAAGCTTAACAATGGGGTCGAGATGCCAATCCTCGGCTTCGGTGTCTTCCAGGTGCCCGATCCCGCCGAGTGCGAGCGCAGCGTCCGCGACGCGATCGACGTCGGATACCGCCTGCTCGATACCGCGACCTCCTATGGCAATGAAGAGGCCGTCGGCAACGCCATTCGCAATCACGGCATTCAGCGAAGCGATCTGTTCGTCACGACCAAGCTCTGGATCGAAGACGCGACCTATGAAGGGGCGAAAGCCGCCTTCGAACGGTCCTTGAACAAGCTTCAGCTCGACTATCTCGACCTCTGGCTCATCCACCAGCCCTATGGCGACGTCTATGGCGCATGGCGTGCGATGGAAGAGCTTTACAAAGCTGGTCGCATTCGCGCGATCGGCGTCAGCAACTTCTATCCTGACCGCTTGCTGGACTTCGTGCTTCACAACGAGATCGTGCCGGCGGTCAACCAGATCGAAATCCACCCGTTCCATCAGCAGGACGACGCTCAGACGCTGCTTCAGGAATACAATGTCCAGCCCGAAGCATGGGGTCCGTTTGCGGAGGGTAAGAATGGCCTGTTTTCGAACGAGCTCTTGCAGTCGATCGGCAGGAAGCATGGCAAGAGCATAGCCCAGATCGTGCTACGCTGGCTGATCCAGCGCACCATCGTCGCCATCCCGAAGTCGGTGCGCAAGGAACGCATGGTCGAGAATTTTTCGGTCTTCGACTTTGAGCTTGATCAGGAAGACGTCGCAGCAATCGCCTCTCTCGACCAGAAATCCAGCAGCTTCTTCGACCATCGCGATCCGGCCATGGTGAAGTGGCTCGGCACGCGAAAGCTCTGAGCTGATGGCAGTGGGTGACGACGTGGCGATCTCCTCCTTTCAGTTCGATGCCATTGGCACGTCCTGGGAGATCAACACGCCTGCGCCGCTTTTAGTGGAGACCAGAGCGGATGTCATTGATCTGGTTGAATGCTTCGACAGCATCTATTCGCGGTTCCGCCATGATTCCATCGTGACGCGGATCGCCAATGCTGCCGATGGCGGAACGTTCCGCTTTCCGTCCGACGCGGCCCTGATCTTCGACGTCTATGACCGCCTCCATGACGCGACGAACGGGGCGGTCGATCCGCTCGTCGGCCGCGATCTCGAGCTTCTCGGCTATGACCGCGAGTACGCCCTGGTGCCTCACGACGAGGGTATCGCGGCGATGGCGGCGCGACGGCCGGTCTGGAGCCGAGACGTAGAGCGCAAGGGCAACGCGATAACCACAGGCCGGCCGCTGGTCATCGATGTCGGAGCCGTCGGCAAAGGCAGACTGGTCGATCTGGTCGCCAACCTGCTGGCGGCCAAAGGTTTCAAAGACTTCGTCGTCGATGGCAGCGGCGATATCCTCCATCGCGGAGACGCCGCACTTCATGTCGGTCTCGAACATCCGCTTGATCCGGACATGGTGATCGGGGTCGCAAACCTGACCAACGGCTCACTCTGCGCCTCCGCGTCCAATCGCAGGACCTGGAGTGACGGCCTCCACCATGTGCTCGACGGACGAACCGGACGGCCAACGACTGACGTGATCGCCACCTGGGCGATCGCGGCCGACACGGCAAAGGCCGACGGTCTCGCGACCGCGCTCTTCTTCGGCCCGTCCTCGCGATTGACGACGCTGTTCGATTTCTCCTTCGTTCGCATGTTCGCCGACGGGCGCGTCGAGGTCTCGCACAATTTCGACGGCGAAGTCTTCACCTGAAACAAGGGAAACACGATGCAACACCAGACGAGAAACCTTCTCTTGGCCAGTGCCCTGACATTCACGCTTGCCGGTGCTGCGGAAGCACAAAGCGCAAGGTCCGCCAGATTTGCGGATGGCGTCTACACGGCGACCGGAGAATACGGCGGCCAGCCATCGCATATCACGGTCAAGGCGACGCTGAAGGGCGGAATTGTGACTGCCGTGAGCGTGACCCCGCATGCCTATGTCCCTCGCTCTCTCGAACTGCAGCGCGCATTTGCAGCCGCGGTGCCGAAGGTGGTCGTCGGCAAGCGCATCGACCAGATCAGAGTCGGCAAGCTGGCGGGCTCCAGCGGTACGCCCAAAGGCTTCAACGATGCCATCCGGCAAATCAGGGCGCAGGCGGCACGCGGGTAACCGGCCTGAAAACCGACATCTGATGAGAGGAGCACATCGTTGATCACCCTTAGGACCGTCCTTCTGGCTTCGTTGCCATTCCTGTTCGATCCCGTCGCAGGGAGAACCGAATCCACGATGCTGCAGTCAGAGCAAGCCCTAGGCGCCGAGCGCCGGCTTCTATCCGCGACGAGCACGGTCGGAGACATCTTGCGCCATCCGGCATTCTCGGGATACGCCGAGCGCGTCCTGCCTTGGGACGATCGCCCCTATGACGAGACAATGAAGCTGAGCGAAATCGGAGGGCTTCTTCCGTATCACAGTGCCGTCGACACCGGGACGGTGCTTGGTGGACTGAACCGAATGATTGAGGATGTCGCATCGGGCCACCAGGTGTTTTACGACATCCATACCGAGGCCGAAAAACGTGCAGACCCGAGCAAAGAGGACACGGGTCTGTTCTACTTCCGCGGACGACCTGGCGCGCCCTTCGCGGTCGTCTCCCCGGGCGGCGGGTTTGCCTATGTCGGTTCCATCCACGAGGGGTTTCCCTATGCGGTCGAGATCAACCGACAGGGCTATAACGTTTTCGTTCTGAAATACCGGGTAGGCCTGGGCGGCAGGGTCGCAACGCAGGACCTTGCCGCCGCCATTTCCTATGTCTTCAGGAACAGCGAAACCCTCGATGTCGCGACCGAAGGCTATTCCCTCTGGGGCAGCTCGGCTGGCGCGCGCATGGTGGCGCTTATCGGATCGCACGGGATCGCGGCGTTTGGAGGGGATACCCTGACCAAACCAGCGGCGGTTGTCATGGCCTATACCGCGCATGCAGACCACTCCGACAGTGAACCGCCAACCTTTGCGGTCGTGGGATCGCAAGACGGGATCGCTCCGCCCGCTTCCATGGAAGGCCGGATCGCCCACCTGAAGCGGATCGGTGCCACCGTTGAATACAGAAAATACCCATCAGTCGGCCATGGTTTTGGCACGGGAGCAGGCACCAGCGCCGAAGGCTGGATCATCGACGCCACGCGATTTTGGAAACGTTCACGTTGACCGCCGGCACCTTCACCCCATCCACCATCAACACAAGGAAAGTGGATATGACAACGAAACACGGACCTGAACTGAACCGGCGTGGCTTGCAGCTCGCGGCCGGGGGACTGGCCACTGCGGCAACCGTTGATGTAGCAAGCTCGCAAACGGCCACGACAAGAGTGAGGTTTTGCTCGGTCATGATGGTGTCTCGATGCACTATCGATCAGAGCGACTGGCCGCCCGACACGTCGAATGTCGTGCCGTTGGCCCAGCCGAAATCGTCGGACAGGATCGCCGCTACCGCTCCACCGATATCGTCGGGCTGACCGACGCGGCCAAGCGCGATCTTGCTCGCGACGAAGGCATGGGCCTGTTCGTCGTCGCGGACCCGGCCACCGCCGAAATCGGTGGCGATGGCACCGGGCGCGATGGCGTTGACGCGGATCTGCCGCGCGCCGAGTTCCAGCGCCATGAACCGGGTCAGCGTCTCGAGCCCCGCCTTGGCCGCCGCATAAAGGCCGAAGCTGGCCATCGACGTGCGGGTGAAGCCCGTCGACACGTTGAGGATGCGTCCGCCATCAACGATGATAGATAACAACGCCTGCGTCAGGAACACCGGTCCGCGCAGGTGCATGTCGATCATCATGTCGAACTGTTCCTCGCTGGCGTCCGCGACCTGCACGTGGACGACCGCACCCGCGTTGTTGACCAGATAGTCGAACCGGTCGCTGCCGAAGCGGCTCCGGAGCGTCTCGGCGAAGGATGCGGCAAAGACCGGAAAGGTCGCCACCTTGGTGACGTCGAGCGCGAGCATCGCCGCTGTGCCGCCCAGCGCTTCGATCTCGCTTACCAGAGCATCGGCTTCCGCGGCGCCTTGGCGATAGGTGCCGACGATGCCGACACCGCGACGGGCGAGGTGCAGCGCCATGCTGCGACCGAGGCCGCGGCTGGCGCCGGTAATAAGTGCAATCTTCTGAGACATGGCTACGTTCCTTGTGATTTGGATTTTCCGGACGGCACGCCGCTGAGGCGTCGCGTTCGCTGCCAGTGAAATAGGCGATCGCTGTGTCCGACGCCCCGCCTAATGCTCTCAATTGATTGCCTGATTGTCTCAAGCGCTTTGCATGCGTGAAGATTGGTGTCATAGTCCTAGGCATGACCGATAACCTACAGCCGCATCGCGATCTCGCATTCCGCCATGGCCGGACCGGAATGACCTTGACGCCAATCCCGCGCTTGGAAATCGGCATCGGGCAGGCGACCTCGGGCACGTCGCCGTGTCTCTACCGCTCGATGATCTGCTTTATTCTGCAGGGATCGAAAGAGGTAGTCATCCATGACGACCTGCTGCGCTACGACGCGTCTCAATATCTGGTTAGCGCACTCGATCTGCCTTTGAGCGGACAGATCCATGACGCTGACAACGGCAGCCCTTACGTGTCGGTTTCGCTGGTCCTTGATCCGGCTCTTCTCGCCGAGGTCGCATCGACGATGCCGGCGGTGCGTGACGCGGAATCACCAGGCAGCGGCATTGCGATCAATCCGATGACGCCCCCGCTGCGCGATACGCTGCTACGACTGCTGGCGTTGCTCGACACGCCGGCGGACATCCCGGTGCTCGCGCCGATGGCCGAACGCGAATTGCTCTATCGTCTCCTGCAAGGCCCGCAGGGGCGACTGTTGCGCCACATCGCCCGCCCGGAAGGCGCGATCGGCGGCATCCGCCGCGCGGTCGAATGGATTCGAGACCACGGCAATAGGCGGCTGCGGATCGAGGCGCTGTGCGAAGCCGCCGGCATGAGCCGCGCCAGCCTTCACCGCCACTTCGTTGCGCTGACGGGACTGAGCCCGATCCAGTATCAGAAGCAGCTACGCCTTCAGGAAGCACGTCAATTGCTGCTCGCTGGCGGCCGTAGTGCCTCCGATGTCGCCTATGCGGTCGGCTATGAAAGCGCCTCGCAATTCAGCCGCGAGTATCTGCGGCACTTCGGAGCTCCGCCTGTACGCGACGTGCGCAAGCTCAGGCAGTCGATCGACAATCAAATAATCAGTTAGACGGCCGTCAATTGGCTGGGAAGTTGTTCACACGAATCGGCCCAATCCTCTCTGGTCAAAGGTTTTGAGATGACCGTCGTGGGCCAACTTGGACGATATTCGACTCCCGTCAGCTAGAGGATAGGCGAAGAAGCGTTTGACCTCAGCTGCCCGAGTAGAGACGTGGCCGCATAGCGGGGGGGGGGCGGGACCGGCTACGCCCGGATCATGACCGCTTCCGTCTAGAACGACGACGGGCGCGTATTTGCTGAAATCATCACTCATCATCAGCGCACCAGAACAATAGCAACAAGCCTTAGCAGCTTTCTGATAAGCATCCTCGAAAGCCGGGTGCTGGCCAAGGTTGGTTTACGGTTTGCCCAATTTACCCGTGCCCTTGGCCGGTGATCAACAGCCTACAGATGCCAGCTTGACGTGCCCTTGGGTATCCACCCAAGCCGCTCTTTGCCTCCGGATGAGAACCGTCTCGGGACGACAACGAAGCGACGTCGCGTCCGCGCCAGAAGCTCGGCATGGTCGGAGCAAATGCTTCTATGGTCACCGCAATCGTTCATGCAACGCCGGCCCGCAGGACAACATGGCTTAACGGTTATATCGCTCTCGGTCTTCGGCCACAGGTCGGCGCTGTCGCAATCGGTTTCAATTGACGGGAGACGCAACAGGCTGCCAAAACTCACATGGAGCGAGGTTGTTTAAAGTCGATGCCGATGAGGTAGGCCACTGCGGTGTTGTCTGCAGTGAAATGTACCGATTCATCGAACCCTATATCGACGAGAGCATCAAACGCGCCAGCTTGCAACGGCCGATCTCCGATAGCGCACTGGGCTCGCTCCGTAAAAACGATGATTGAAACATCATGCTTGCCGGTGACGGTTTTGACGGTCGCCAAATCCAGACGTTTCATCACATGGGTCGCGTGATCGCGCAGCGTCATGATGTTGAGATCAGTTGTTTCCCCGCCATCATTGACGGCCTCGACAATAGCCTCTCCCAAGAAACTGAAAGGCGTCCCAAGCGCTACAAGTTTCGGGCTTGGGTTTCCGTCAACGATCAATTGTACGGTATTGCCTTTCAGCGCGACGATTGATCTGTCGATGCCAGGAAACACGGAGAAAGGGCCTGAACCCTTGATCGTGGCGAGGCTGACCCGCCACAGGAATTGCGCGCCATCCACAGTCGATGGTTCCAGCGCCACCTCATGGGTGACGCCGAGGCCATTTTTCCATGGCATTGTTTTGTGTTCCCTGGCGCGCAAAAGTCTCATTGTGCTGCCTCAGTTTCCAAGAATACCCGGCAAACGAAGGCCCTTTTCCTTGGCGCAATCCAGCGCGATGTCATAACCGGCATCGGCATGGCGCATGACGCCGGTTGCCGGGTCGTTCCACAGCACGCGCTCAAGACGTTTGGCAGCATCATCAGAGCCATCAGCGCAGATTACAACGCCGGAGTGCTGCGAAAAGCCCATGCCAACGCCACCGCCGTGGTGCAAGGAAACCCAAGTTGCACCGGAGGCCGTGTTGAGAAGGGCATTGAGCAGTGGCCAGTCAGACACGGCGTCCGAACCATCTTTCATGGCTTCGGTTTCGCGGTTTGGAGACGCGACCGAGCCGCTGTCGAGATGGTCACGGCCGATCACGACCGGCGCCTTCAACTCACCGTTTTTGACCATTTCGTTGAAGGCGAGAGCCAGGCGGTGTCGATCACCCAGACCAACCCAGCAAATACGCGCCGGCAGGCCCTGGAAGGCTATGCGTTCGCGTGCCATGTCCAGCCAATTGTGCAGGTGTTTGTTGTCTGGCAGCAGTTCCTTGACCTTGGCATCCGTCTTGTAGATGTCTTCCGGATCGCCGGAAAGAGCGGCCCAGCGGAAGGGGCCAATGCCACGGCAAAACAGCGGACGAATATAGGCCGGAACGAAGCCCGGGAAAGCAAAGGCGTTTTCGAGACCTTCCTCCTTGGCCATCTGGCGAATATTGTTGCCGTAGTCGAGTGTCGGAACGCCCATGTTCCAGAAATCCACCATGGCCTGAACCTGAACCTTCATGGAGGCGCGAGCCGCAGCTTCGACGGCTTTGGGGTCACTTTCCTGTTTTTCGCGCCATTCGGCGACGGTCCAACCGGATGGCAGATATCCATGAACCGGATCATGTGCCGAGGTCTGGTCCGTGACAACATCAGGGCGAATGCCGCGCTTCACGAGTTCCGGGAAGATATCAGCGGCATTGCCAACAAGACCCACGGACTTTGCTTCACCTGCCTTCGTCCACTGTTCGATCAGGGCCAGTGCTTCGTCCAGCGTGTGCGCTTTTGCGTCGACATAACGGGTGCGCAGGCGGAAATCGATGCGGGTTTCATCGCATTCGACGGCAAGGCAGCATGCGCCTGCCATGACAGCGGCGAGAGGCTGAGCACCACCCATGCCGCCAAGACCACCGGTCAGGATCCATTTGCCGGTCAGGTTGCCGTTGAAGTGCTGGCGACCCGCTTCAACAAAGGTTTCGTAGGTTCCCTGAACAATACCCTGCGTGC
The DNA here is from genome assembly GCF_014851585.1 of Agrobacterium sp. AGB01. GTDB lineage: Bacteria > Pseudomonadota > Alphaproteobacteria > Rhizobiales > Rhizobiaceae > Agrobacterium. The sequence continues at coordinate 630,627 of NZ_JACVAB010000003.1, read as the reverse complement.
CGATGTAAATCCACGAACCGGCAGTCATCTGGCCGTACATGGCCAGACCCTTGCGGTCGAGTTCGTTGAAATGTTCCCAGGTTGCCCAATGTGGAACGAGGTTGGAATTGGCAATCAAGACACGTGGCGCATCCTTGTGGGTGCGGAAAACACCCACCGGCTTGCCAGACTGTACCATCAAGGTTTCGTCTTCGTTGAGGTCTTTTAATGTGGCGACGATACGGTCGAAATCTTCCCAGGTGCGGGCTGCACGGCCAATGCCACCGTAGACCACTAGCTCATGCGGACGCTCGGCTACATCGGGATCCAAGTTGTTCATCAGCATGCGCAGAGGCGCTTCCGTCATCCAGCTTTTGGCGTTCAGCTCAGTACCCTGCGGGGCGCGGATTTCGCGTTCGTTATGGCGTGGGTTTGTCATGTTTTATCCCCTTATCGTTTGCTGGCGAGCGCAAATTGCTCCATGCGCGTCAGAATGGTTTTGAGATGTGTGCGAAGCTGGCCGGCCTTGTTGTCGTCATAGGCAAAGGGCGGTGCTTCTGTGATGAGGTGGGTGGATTGCGCCAGTTCCATTTGAATGGCGTGTACTCCGGTCTGTGGCTGGCCGTAATGACGGGTTGTCCAACCGCCCTTGAAACGACCATTCAGGATGCTGGTGTAACCTTCGGCGTCTCCGGTCACCTCAACCGCGATCCTCTCAATGGCTGGATCACAGGTCTTGCCGAGATCGGTACCGATGTTGAAGTCCGGCAGCTTGCCCTCGAATAGAAACGGAATATGCGAGCGAATGGAGTGGCAGTCATAGAGAATGGCGATGCCGTGAATGGATTTTACCCGCTCGATTTCGGCCGCAAGCGCGGCATGATAGGGTGCGTGGAATGTCTGCAATCGGTACGCCATATCGGCTTCAGTTGGTTCACATCCGTCCTTCCAGATCGGTTTACCGTCAAAATCCGTGTCCGGAACAAGCCCGGTGGTGTTCTGGCCGGGGTAAAGGCTGGTGCCGGAGGGATCACGGTTTGCATCGATGACATAACGATGGAAGGTAGCGCGCACTGACGTCGCATCTTCCAGCAGATCGCGATAGAGGTCATGAATATGCCAATCGGTATCAGCCAGGATCTTGCCGTTGTCATTCAGACGGTCATGGATATCTGCCGGAACTTCGGTGCCGGTGTGTGGCAGACCGAGAATGATCGGTGAGGTCCCCTGGCGAAGCTCGAAAACCGGCATGTTTAAGCCTCCAGCTTCGGCAGAATACCGTCGGAAATCGCGGCGACCAATGCGCCGGATGCGACGAGGTCGGAGGCGTGCTTGAGATCCGGCGCCATGTAACGATCGTCCTCCAGAGAAGGGATGATGGCGCGAAGCACGTTGATTGCCTTTTGCAGTTCCGGGCTGGTTTTCAGCGGACCGCGAAGCTCGACGCCCTGGACAGCCGAAAGTGCCTCAATGCCGAGAATGGCGAAGAGATTTTCGGTCATGGGGAGAAGACGGCGCGCACCGTGGCATGCCATGGAAACATGGTCTTCCTGATTGGCAGAGGTCGGTGTGGAATCCACGGATGCCGGATGCGACATCTGTTTGTTTTCGCTCATCAGTGCTGCCGAGGTAACTTCAGCAATCATAAGGCCGGAGTTCAATCCGGGCTTTTTGGACAGGAAGGCGGGCAGGCCATAAGAAAGCGCTGGGTCCACCAGCAACGCGATGCGGCGCTGGGCAATGGCACCGATTTCGCAGATCGCCAGGGCCGTCTGATCGGCTGCGAAGGCAACGGGTTCTGCGTGGAAGTTACCGCCGGACACCACCGAATTGTCAGAGAGAACCAGCGGATTGTCGGTTACCGCATTGGCTTCGATTTCCAGTGTGCGGGCAACCTGTCGCAACAGGTCAAGGCACGCACCATCGACCTGCGGCTGGCAACGAATGCAATAAGGGTCCTGTACGCGTTCGTCGCCTTCGATGTGGCTGACGCGAATTTCTGAGCCTTCGAGCAGCTGACGCAGGGCAGCACCGGCATCGATTTGGCCCTTGTGGCCGCGCAAGGTGTGAATATCGGGATGGAAAGGCGCGGACGATCCCATCGCCGCGTCCGTCGACAATGCGCCAGTGACAAGCGCTACTTGTGCAGCGCGGTGAGCACGGAACAGGCCAGCCAGCGCGAGCGCAGTGGAGGTCTGTGTGCCATTGATCAGTGCCAGGCCTTCTTTCGCGGCCAGTACGACAGGTGTCAGACCTGCCTTTGACAAAGCCTGTGCTGCAGGAAGTGCATTGCCTTCATAGAAGGCTTCGCCTTCGCCCATCATTACGGCTGCCATATGCGCTAGGGGTGCCAAATCGCCGGAGGCTCCGACCGAACCCTTCTCGGGAATGACCGGAGTAACGCCTTTCTCCAGCATGTCTTCGATCAGGCGGATCAGGTCCAGCCTTACACCGGATGCACCACGGCCGAGTGAAATCAGTTTCAGCGCCATGATAAGGCGAACAACATTTTCCGGCAGTGGAGCGCCGACGCCGCAGCAGTGCGACAGGATCAGATTGCGCTGCAGGGTCGCGACATCGGCGGCATCGATCTTGATCGAGGCCAATTTTCCGAAGCCGGTGTTGATGCCATACACTGGTGCATTGCCAGCTGCGATTTCGGCGATGCGGTTTGCCGCTTTTTCGATGGCAGCATCAAAGCTGCGGTCGAGGACGACATTTTCATTTTGCCAGTAAATTCGGGCAAGATCGGCAAGCGGCACTGAGCCGGGATGAAGTGTAATGGTCATGAATGACCTCCCATAAATGAAGGCGAGAGAGCGCTGACATCGCCGGCGAATACGCGGGCATGCAGTGGATTGAACCCTATGCGGTAAACCAGTTCCGCGGGTTCGTTGATGTTCCAGATAGCAAGATCTGTGCGTTTGCCGGTCTCGATGGTGCCGATCTCGGCAAGGCGGCCAAGTGCGCGCGCAGCTTCGCGGGTGATGCCGGCAATGCACTCATTCACTGTCATGCCAAAGAGTGTGGCCGCCATGTTCATGGTCAGCAGCAACGAGGTCAGCGGAGAGGTGCCGGGATTGTTGTCTGTGGCCAAAGCGATTTTGGTGCCGTGTTTGCGGAACAGATCAACCGGCGGCTTGCGGGTTTCCCGGATGTAATAAAACGCGCCCGGCAACAGGACGGCAACCGTTCCAGCCTTTGCCATGGCAGCCGCGCCTGCATCGCTTGTATATTCGAGATGGTCGGCTGAAAGCGCACCGAATTCGGCGGCAAGGGCCGCTCCCGACAGATCGGAAAGCTGGTCTGCATGCAGCTTTACCGGCAGGCCAAGTTCCAATGCGCTGTTAAAAACCACACGCATTTCCTCAGGCGAAAAAGCGATGCCTTCACAAAAGCCGTCGACAGCATCTACCAGCCCTTCAGCATGGGCTTTGTGCAGAGCTGGCAGGACAACATCCTGAATGAAGTCGACGTTTCTGCCCTTGTATTCTGCCGGCGTAGCATGCGCGCCGAGGAAGGTCGTGTTGACCGAGACTTCGCGGGCTTTCGCCATCGTGCGGGCAACCCGCAACATCTTCAGTTCATCTTCGACTGTCAGGCCGTAGCCGGACTTGATCTCGACCGTGGTGACGCCTTCGGCCAGCAGTGTGTCCAGACGTGGAAGGCTCTGGGCAATCAGATCATCTTCACTTGCCAACCTTACCTGCGATACAGATGACACGATGCCGCCGCCAGCGCGGGCTATTTCTTCATAAGTTGCACCGTTCAGGCGCATCTCGAATTCGCGGGCGCGATTGCCAGCGTGCACCAGATGGGTATGGCAATCGATGAGGCCGGGCGAAATCCAGCGACCTTCGCAATCGATGGTGTGTGTTCCGGCCGGAGCGCTGATCTCTTCAATGGGTGCTACCTGAAGGATAACACCGTTCTCAATCAGGATCGCACCGTTTTCAATGATACCGAGATCGGAACGGTCGGATTGCATCGTCATCAGACGAGCATTTGTCAGAAGCGTTTTCATGGAAGTCTCTCCGGCTCAATGACCGATGTGTTGCCAATCACCGCAGACAGGGTTGCAACATCGGTATTCAGAGGGCGGTCGTCATGGTAGGCCGCAATATGCGTACGGATCAGCTCGTACACCTGGCCGGTCTTCACAGCCTTGGCAGCAAGCTTCGGCTGCACGTCATAGGCTTGTGCGGCGGCCAGCAGTTCGATTGCCAGCACGGTCTGCAGGTTTGAAACGATCGAAAGGGCCTTGTCCGCCGCCGGTGTCGCATGGGTGAGGATATCTTCCTGCAATGCAGAGGTGATCCCACCATCAAGACTTGCCGGGGCTGCAAGACGACGGTTTTCCGCAACCAGTGCTGCGGCCGTATATTGAATGATCATGTAGCCGGAGAACACGCCGCCTTCGGCCGCCAGAAAGGCAGGCAACCCGCTGACAAGCGGATTAACGAGGCGGTCGATCCGCCGCTCGGAGACCGCGGCCAGTTCAGCCGCTGCGGTTGCCAAACTGTCCATCGCCAGACCAAGTGCGGCACCCACAGCATGGGCCTGTGAATGGACCAGCGGGTTGTTGGCGCTGCCGGTGACGACTGGATTGTCGGTGACGCTTTCCAGTTCCTGATTGACGACAACGCCAGCGTTTACGAAGGCGTCTCTGACGGCTCCGTGTATTTGCGGCACGGCGCGCAGGCTCAACGGGTCTTGCGTACGGCTGCCAGCGGACTGCGCCAGAAGTTCACTTCCTGCCAGCCAGTGACGCAGTGTTTTGCCAACCTGCTGAAGTCCTTGCGACTTGCGCAAGGCAAGCGGCTCTGCTGCAAACGGATCGGACTGACTGCCAAGATTTTCATAGGTCATGGCGGCGCTGACATCCGCCCAGTCGAGCAGACCTTCCAGCCGCGACAAAGCAAGGCTGGCCAGACCGGTTGCGCAAGGCGTGCCGTTGACGAGGCTCAAGCCTTCTTTTGCCTGAAGTGTCAGGGTCGAAAGACCCGCCTGTTTCAGAGCCTCTGCTCCAGAGATGACGTTTCCTTCAAAAACGGCTGTGCCTTCACCAATCAGCACCGTTCCAATCGCGGCTGCATGGGTGAGGTATCCTACAGAACCGCCCAACGGAATGACCGGCAATATGTTGGCATTCAAAAGTGTGAGCAAAGCTTTGACGGTGTCTGGATGAATGCCGGAAAAGCCGTGCGCAAAATTGGCAATCTGTGCGGCCATAATGGCACGTGTCGGTGCCTGTCCTAGTGCTGGGCCAACACCACAGGAATGACTGAGCAGGATATTGCGTGACAATGCCTGCTGTTTGTCCCTGTCGATGATGACATCACACAATGCACCAACACCGGTGTTGATGCCGTATCCACGAATACCGCGCTCCACCAATGCATCGACAATGTCGCGTGCATTAGAAATTCGCTGCCATGCCGCTTGCGACAACTGCAGTTCGGCTCCATTGGCAATCGCACCGATGTTGCGCCAGGTCAGCGGGCCGTCGAGGATGATGGTCTCAGGCATGGGGTGTCACTCCCGCACGTCGTTGAACGAACCGTGCGACATAGTCATTGGCCGGATTGTTGAGAATCTCATGCGGCGTTCCGACCTGAACCAGCTTTCCATCCTTGAGAATGGCGATTTCGGCGCCAATGCGCAGCGCCTCATCCAGATCATGGGTAATAAAGATGATGGTCTTGGAGAGGTTCTTTTCCAGCTGCAGCAACTGATCCTGCATATCGCTGCGGATCAGCGGGTCGAGCGCAGAAAATGCCTCGTCCATCAGGATCACGTCGGTGTCTGCGGCAAGGGCTCGCGCCAGTCCGACACGTTGTTTCATGCCGCCAGACAGCTGATGCGGGAACTTGTTCTCGTAACCTGAGAGGCCAACCATCTCGATCCATTTCATGCCGATCGGATTGGCGTCTGCCTTGCTGAGGCCCCGCACGCGCTGGCCGTAGGTGACGTTCTGCAACACGGTGCGATGCGGCATCAAGCCGAAGTTCTGAAACACCATGCTGACGCGGCGTGTGCGGAATTCACGCAGGTCACGGGCGGAAAGATCGAGCACATTATTGCCGTCAAAAATGATCTCACCGCTGGTCGGTTCGATCAGCCTGTTGATGTGGCGAACAAGTGTTGATTTTCCTGAGCCGGAAAGCCCCATGATCACAAAAATCCGTCCGCCGCCGATCTTAAGGCTGATGTCGTTCAGGCCAACACTGCATCCTGTCCGCGAAAGGATTTCGGATTTTTCAACGCCTTCACGCGCCAGTGCCAACGCAGCCTTGGAGTTCCCGCCAAAAATCTTGAAAACGTTTTTGATTTCGATGTCAGTCATTGTGGCCGTCCTTTTGTCTGGATTGACCAAGGCTCTGGGTGATCCGGTCGAGCACGATGGCGAGAATGACGATACCAATGCCAGCTTCCAGACCCTTGCCGACGTCCAGTGTCTGGATGCCGTTGAGAACCTGTTCGCCAAGGCCGCGTGCACCGATCATCGAGGCGACGACAACCATGGAAAGCGCCATCATGATTGTCTGGTTCAGACCGGCCATGATGGTGGGGGTTGCCAGTGGAAGCTCCACACCGAACAGGATTTGTCGTGGGCTACCGCCAAAGGCTGTCGCAGCTTCAACCACTTCACTGTCAACCTGACGAATGCCGAGGTCGGTGAGGCGGATCAGTGGCGGAACCGCGTAAATGATGGTGGCGAGAACGGCGGGTACCTTGCCGAGACCAAACAGCATGATGGCCGGGATAAGATAAACGAAACTCGGCATGGTCTGCATGACGTCGAGAACAGGAAGGGTGATGCGCCGCATGATGCTGCTTTTGGCCAGCCAGATGCCCAGGGGCACGCCGATGGCAACCGAAATGACCGTTGAAATCAGCATCAGTGCCAGGGTCTGCATCGTCAGATCCCAGAGACCGAGAGCACCGACCACCATCAGCAATATTCCGACCATGGCGACCAGAGAAACCTTGCGGCTTGCAAACCAGGCAAGCGCCATGAAGGCAATCAGGACTGCCCACCATGGTAAACCGCGCAAAATCCATTCGAAGAATAGAATGGCTTGCAGGATGGTTTGTGAAATTGCTTTGAATACAAAGCCGTAATTCACAACAAGGTTTTGTACGAACTCGTTTATCGGCCCGCGAATGGAAATGTGTAAGGCATCAGGAAACATCGCTTAAGCCCTCGGTATGGGAGACGGAAGAAAAGAACAGGGGCAGGGAATGTGCAAGGTTGCGGCAAACGCTGTTGGTTCGCCGACCCCGCACATTCCCGTTCTGTTTAGTTGAGGGAGGCTTCGATCTTTGCCTTGGCTTCAGGTGAAACCCAACCACCCCATACGTCGCCCTTCGTCTTCAGGAAACGTGCCGCTGCAGCCGGAGCGTCAGCCTTTTCGTCGACCATATAGGCAAGGCTTGCATTGACTTCGTCCAGTGGGAAGGTTGCCTTTTCGAGGATGCTGACGATTTCAGGCGCTTCTTCCGCAAATGTGCTGTTGATACCGTAAGCGACTTCAACAGCCGGGAATGCACAACCGGCTTCACGCTTGCCGCTGGCGCTGGTCAGCTCTTTCCAGCATTCTGCATCATAGGTTGGCTCTTCCAGCTGAACGAGCTTGAACTTGCCCATGATTGCGGTCGGGTTCCAGTAGTAAAACAGGACTGGTTCGCCCTGAAGGTAAGCGGAGCTGATGCCTGCATCGAGTGCCGTGCCTGTGCCTGGGCGGAAGTTCACGTAGGTTTCACCCAGCTTGTAGGCTTCAAGCTTTGCGGTGTTGACGCCTTCACATGTCCAACCCGATGGGCAGTTCAGGAAACGACCCTTGGATGGTTCTTCCGGGTCCTTGAACAGTTCAACAATTTCGGGATTGGAAAGCTGGTCGACACTTTTCAGATCAGGCGCCTTGGCTTCGATGCCACGGCTTGCATCGCCCTTAACGAGATATTCTGGCACGAACCAGCCTTCGGATGCGCCGACAAATGTCTTGCCGATCGACTTGACCTTGCCAGCTGCAGAGGCTGCATTCCAGACGTCAGAACGGCCAATCCACTCTTCGGCGAAAATCTGCACATCGTTGTTTGCTGTTGCCTGTTCGAGCGTCACGGAGTTACCGGGAATGGAGTCGACCTTGCAGTCATAACCCTTTTCGAGAATGGTCTTCATCACCTCGGTAATGAACGAGCCGCTTTCCCAGTCAATACCCGCAAAGGTAACGGTTTTGCCGTCGCCGCAATAGGATGCCTGGGCCGAACCGACAGAACCGCCAAGGATCATGGCCGCGGCTGCAATTGTATATTTCAATTTGTCATTCAACATTATGTTCCCCTTTTTTGATGAATGTCAGTGACGTTAAAAATGCAGTCTAATGTTGCCGCTTGAGAGCAGCATGAAATGCGCGATCGATCTCCTCCTGACGGATGTGACGACCGTCCTGAACAACCCATTGTCCGGCAACCATGACGTCCCGAACGGCTTTTGACCCAAGGGCAAAAAGCCAGCGGTCCAGAATTTTTGTCGATGGCGCGGTGGCGATAAAGGCTTCAACCTCACTCAAAACCACCAGATCAGCAGACGCGCCGATGCTAAGCCCGTGCTTTGGTTGGCCCGCTGCCTGTGCGCCGCCTGCCAATGCGCCCTTGAACAGTGTCTCGCCAACAGACGTGCCGCTACCAGCTGTTATTCTGTTGCGTCTCTGGTCTCGCAACCTCTGGCCATATTCGAGCAGGCGCAGTTCTTCGCTGACGCTGGTGGCGACATGGCTGTCCGTTCCAATACCAAAACGGCCATTGGCACCAAGAAAATCGGTGGCGGGGAATATGCCGTCGCCCAAATTGGCTTCGGTTTCCGGGCAAAGACCGGCAACCGCGCCGCTGCCTGCAAGACGCGACGTCTCTTCCGCTGTCATGTGGGTCGCGTGAATGGCACACCAGCGTTCATCGACAGGCATTTCATCGAGCAGCCATTGCACCGGTCTGCGACCGCTCCACGCCAGGCAGTCGTCCACTTCCTTCTGCTGTTCGGCAACATGGATATGGATCGGGCCACCGGTTTGTTCGGCGCTGAGAATGGTGTGCATTTCATCCGGCGTGGCAGCGCGCAGGGAGTGAATTGCCAGCCCCAGATTGATCGCCGTGCCCGCTCGCTCTTTCTCCAGACGTTCAAGAAGCGTCAGAAAACGATCTACTGAATGAATGAAGGGGCGCTGACCATCGCCGGGAGCGGTGCCGCCAAAACCAGCATGGGCGTAAAAGACCGGAAGATGTGTGAGGCCAATGCCGGATTGCTTTGCAGCATTAAAAATGCGCAGCGACATTTCCGCCGGATCGTCATATGCTGTGCCATCTGCCTGATGGTGCAGGTAATGAAATTCTACGATGTGGCCGAAACCGCCTTTGAGAAGTTCACTATACAACTTTGCGGCAACAGCTTGCATGTCTTCCGGGGAAAGCTGGCCAACAAGCCGATACATAGCGTCACGCCATGTCCAGAAACTATCCTCGGATGAACTGGAAACTTCGGCAAGACCAGCCATGGCACGCTGAAAGGCGTGTGAATGTAGATTTGCAATTGCCGGCGCAACCGGGCCTTTTGCCTGCTCTTCAGCATTGGTTTGCGTGGTTTCAGCCTGAATGTCGGTTATTGTGCCATCATGGTCGATGGAAAGCGTGACATTGTTTGCCCAGCCGTCAGCCAGAAAAGCACGTTTGCAGAAAAGAGTTCTTGTCGATGCCATCGTCGCGCCTCAAGTTGTATATGGAACATTGCAGCTTTTCAGATGACAATCAAGCGGGATATTGAAATAATGGGCTTAAATTTCGGCTGCATATTTTGTATGCAGATGAGGACTGTAACAAGGATGCCATTGTATGCCGCAGGCTGAAGTCGAGGCTATCGTCAAGGATGCCAGCGCACGCGAGGCGCCGCTATACGAGCGTATGAAAGCCCAGATAAAGGCACGTATCGAATCGGGCGAGTGGCCGGTTAACTCGCGTATTCCTTCGGAAAATGAGCTGGTTGACGTTTTGGGTGTCAGTCGCATGACCGCCAACCGGGCGCTGCGGGAGTTGGCCAGTGAAGGCGTGATTGTGCGGGTTCAGGGGCGCGGATCGTTTGTTGCGCCGAAAAAGCGCAGTGCCAAATTTATGGGCGTTCGCAACATTGCCGATGAAATTGCCGAGCGGGGAGCAACACATCGCGCCGAATTGATTCTCGCGCAGAGAGAACCTTGTGGGCCGGAATTGGCTGAAGCACTGGAGATCAAGGTTGGAAATATCGCCTTCCACACCATCATCGCGCATCATGAAGATGATGTGCCGATCCAGATCGAGGACCGCTTCGTTAATCCCGATGTTGCACCTGACTATCTCGATCAGGATTTTACGGTAGTCACACCGAACGCTTTCCTGACGCGGGTCGCACCGATCATTCGCACGGAGCAATTCATCGAAGCGGTGTTGCCGCAGCCATGGGAATGCAAGCTTCTTTCGGTGGCGCGTTCAGAACCGTGCCTTCTGGTTCGTCGCCGGACATGGTCGGGAAATCAGGTGGCCTCGTCCGTGAGACTTCTTTACCCCGGCTCGCGGTATCGACTTCAAAGTTCTTTTTAAAATTTCTGGTTGAGCAAAGGTAGATCGGTCGGTCGGTTGGCTTTTCGAGAATCACCGAAGAGGCTGATCGGGTAGACGTTCACTGCCGCTGCTCACCCGATGGACTAGAAGTCATCTACTGAAAAGATGTTCTAAAATAATCGTATTTTTCAGGTCGCCATGGCTTGCGAAGCCGCGTCAACGATGAGATCAACCACTCCAGAAGAGAAAATATATCTCATAAACCGCGAAGTTATATCATGCCAAATCAGAAAAATTTCCCCGTTCCGCAAGCTCACTCCCGACGCCAGTTCCTGGGCCTATCCGCCACGGCGCTCGCCGCGGCTGGATTTGGGTTGACGTCTTCCGGGCTTTTCATTCCGTCTGCCGCACGGGCGCAGGACGCAGGCCCACGCAAGGGTGGCCATCTCGTCATAGCGATGCACTCCGCTTCGAGTTCCGATCACCTTGATCCGGCATCCTACACCATGGCCTATATGTATACCGTGGGCTTCCAGCTTTTTAATACGCTCTTGGAGCTTGGGCCGGATGGAAAACTGACGAGCGCTTTGGTAGAGACCTGGGAACCTGCTAATCCGGACGCTAGCAAATGGGTATTCCGTTTGCGGCGAGGCGTGACGTTCCACAATGGCAAGGAATTAACCGCCAAGGACGTCGTTTACTCACTCAATCATCATCGGGGTGAGGACACTAAGTCGGGTGGTAAGGGTGTGCTGCTGGCTGTAAGCGATATTGTGGCATCGGACACCTATGAGATTACAGTTACTCTGACAGCCGGCAATGTAGACTTCCCGTCTGCGTTTCTTGACTACCATCTGGGGATTGGCCCTGAGGGAGAGGATTTCGACAAGGGTATCGGGACCGGTGCATTTGTTCTTGAGGATTTCCAACCGGGTGTGCGCGCGCTGACGCGACGTAATCCGAACTACTGGCACCCGGACCGGGCCAACGTTGATTCCGTTGAAACAATTGCGATGGATGACGCAACCGCGCGCGCTGCCGCCCTGATGAGCGGTCAGGCACATATCATCAATGCCGTCGAGCCTCGTATTGTCAGCCGTTTGACAACCCGGCCAGACATCCAGATTCTTCGCACGCCTGAGAACTCGATGTATTGCTTCCCGATGCGCACAGACTCGGAGCTTCTTAAGAACAATGACCTCCGTCTTGCCCTGAAATATGCGATTGACCGAGAGGAGCTCCAGAAAAGCCTGCTCGTAGGCACAGGCGCGATTGGTAACGACCATCCTATTCCGTCTTGGAACCCGCTTTATTCAAAGGATGTGCCACAGCGTGCATATGATCCGGAGAAGGCGTCTTTCCATCTGAAAAAGTCCGGTTTCTCTGGCTCCATCCCGCTCAGCGTTTCTGATAATGGCTTCACCGGTTCAGCCGATGCTGCGCAACTGTATCAGGCTTCCGCCGCGAAGGCTGGCATTACGATCGATGTCGAGCGTGTGCCATCGGACGGTTACTGGGATGAGGTCTGGCTGAAAAAGCCATTTGTTGCATCCAATTGGTCCGTGAGGCCGACAGCCGACGCTATGCTTTCCATGCTGCTTCAGAGCGATGCGCCCTGGAATGAAACAGGTTGGAAGAACGAGACCTTCGATAAATTGCTGGCGACATCGCGCGTTGAGCTCGACGAGACAAAACGCAAGCAGATCTACCATGATATGCAGGTCCTGATCGTTGAAGAGGGTGGCGAGTTGATCCCTGTCTTCACCGACAATCTCGCCGCGGCAAACGGCAAGGTGAAGGGATATGTTTCCATTCCCGGTGGCGGCGACATGAGTGGCTATCGCCTTGCGGAAAAGGTCTGGCTCGAAGAATAAGCCTTATTTTCCTTCAAGACATGGAAATGGCAGCGATGACCATATAGACGGTTTATCGCTGCCATTTCGTTATAACTTGCAGGCGGAAAAAATGCCAAATCTTGCAAGACCTGACACCGGACTGTGATGACACAAAAGCCAATACAGACAGCGCAACGCGCTCAGATCGCCCAGTTTACATTGCGACAGGCTGCGGCGCGCATCTGGCAAAGCAGCGGATTGCTGTCGATGATTGTCCGCCGGCTACTTTTGGGGATTTTGCTGCTTTGGGCGACGTCTGTCGTAATATTTGCGGGAACGCAGATATTGCCCGGTGATGTCGCGACAGCAATGCTTGGTCAGCAAGCGACGCCGCAGGCGGTGGAGAGCATCCGTAAAGAGCTTGGCTTGGAGAGGCCTGCTATCCAGCGCTATAGCGAATGGCTGGGGAATGCTGTTCAGGGTGACCTCGGACGTAGCTATTCAAACAGACAGGATATCGCAAAAAGCATCGCGCCTCGCTTAAGCAATACGTTGTATCTGGCTTCTGTCTCTGCGCTGTTTGCCATTCCATTGGCGCTTATACTCGGCATCATTTCCGTACTGTATGCGGGGCGGGCTGTAGACAGAACGATTGCAGTGGCAACTCTTGGGACGATTTCGCTGCCAGAGTTTTTCGTCGCCTACATATTGATCGCTTATCTGGCGGTCTCGCTTGGGCTTTTGCCGTCGAGTGCCTTGGTGACATCATCGATGAGTGGCTGGCAACGGTTGGTTGCGGTATCGCTTCCCTGTATGACGCTGGTGATTGCTGTGACAGGGCACATGGCGAGAATGACACGTGCCTCTCTGATGGCTGTTATGTCTTCACCTTATATCGAGACTGCGCAGTTAAAAGGCTTGCCGCGGTGGCAAATTCTTTTGAAACATGCCTTGCCCAACGCCTTGTCGCCCGTGGTCAACGTCATTGCATTGAACCTGGCATATCTCGTCGTCGGTGTCGTCGTTGTCGAGGTTATTTTCGTTTATCCAGGCATGGGACAATACATGGTCGACCACGTCGCCAAACGTGACGTCCCCGTAGTGCAAGCATGCGGCCTTATCTTTGCTGCCGTTTATATCGGACTGAATATCATTGTCGATGTGATGGTCATGCTCACCAATCCAAGATTAAGGCATCCGCGATGAGACAAAGGACAACTTCACGTCTTCTCGCGGTCATCGGCTTTGGCGGCGTCGCATTCTTTCTTTTCATTGCGGTTTTCGCAAACGTCATTGCGCCGCATCCCATATCGGAAATTGTTGGCGGCGTATGGGAAGGCCCGTCGACGCAGGCTCTTCTTGGTACAGACAACATAGGTCGAGATCTTTTGTCCCGGGTTATCTGGGGAACCAGACTGACCTTATCCATCGCGGGGGCAGCAACCATTCTTGCGTTTGCATTCGGCGTGCCGTTGGGCTTCCTGGCCGCCCTCTCGGGTGGGTGGCGGGATCAGGTGTTATCGCGCACAAATGATCTGCTGATGGCGATACCGACGCTTATTTTCGCTCTGGTGGTTCTGGCTGTGTTGCCCAAGAATGTGTTTGTGTTGATCTCTGTAATGGCTGTGCTGGAGGCCACGCGCGTGTTCCGGGTCAGCCGCGCAATTGCCTCTGACCTTGTTGTGCTAGACTATGTAGAGATTGCGCGCCTGCGCGGTGAAAGCAAAGTGTGGATCATCTTTAACGAGATACTTCCCAACGCTATTTCTCCTTTGTTGGCAGAGTTGGGCCTACGTTTCGTCTTCGCCATCCTGTTCTTATCGACGCTGTCATTTCTCGGCCTTGGTGTTCAGCCCCCGGTGGCTGATTGGGGAAGTCTGGTCAAAGAAAACAAGGATGGTTTGATGTTCGGCGTGTTTGCGGCGCTCATCCCGGGCGCCACCATCGCGATATTGGCTATCAGCATCAACTTCATTGTTGACTGGATTGGGCAGCGCAAGCGCGGCGTAATGAGAGGCGTCAAAAAGGATGACTGAAATCGCGCTTGAAATTACCGATCTTGAAATCAGATCGGCTGAAGGCATTGTTGTCGACCGCATAGGTTTGCGTCTTCAGAAGGGGCGCGTTCTTGGCCTGATCGGTGAATCCGGTGCTGGCAAATCCACCATCGGTCTTGCGGCACTCGGCTATGTTCGAAATGGTCTTCATATCACCAGTGGGCATATTCTTCTCGACGGAAAAGACATTCTCGCTGCGGGAAAAGGACAAGAATTGCGCGGTTGCAAGGTCACATATGTGGCCCAATCGGCTGCTGCGGCCTTTAATCCTGCCCACAAACTGATCGACCAAGTCATTGAGGCCACCGTCTGGCACGGCGTGATGAAAAAGCCGGACGCACGCAAACGGGCCATCGAACTCTTCGCAATGCTGGGTCTTCCCGATCCCGATCGTTTTGGTGAACGATATCCCCATCAGGCATCCGGTGGTCAACTCCAGCGCGCAATGACTGCTATGGCCCTTTGCCCGAAACCCGACTTGATCGTCTTCGACGAGCCGACGACCGCCCTTGATGTCACGACACAGATTGAAGTGCTTATCGCCATAAAAAACGCGATTGCGACGACTGGAACGGCTGCGCTTTACATCTCCCATGACCTTGCTGTCGTTGCGCAAGTTGCAGACGAGATGATGGTTCTTCGTCATGGGCGCGTGGTTGAAGCGGGGCCAGCGGCGCACCTCCTTGAAGCACCTCAACAGGACTATACAAAACGACTATTGGGGGCCAGGCAGAACGAAACAGAGGAGCGATCATCAGCCACTGCTCTTCTTTCTGTGAAGAACGTATTTGCGGCCTATGACCCTTCAGTCCCTGTACTGAGTGATGTTTCTCTAGATGTCGAAAAAGGGCGTACAACGGCGATTGTCGGGGAATCGGGTTCGGGCAAGTCGACGCTTGCTCGGGTGGTCAGCGGCCTATTGAGTGCGGCGGGTGAGATTCATTTCGAAGGGGTTCAACTCGCATCTCGCGTTGATGACCGCCCGAAGGAAGTGTTACGCAACATACAGATGATCAGTCAGCTTCCAGATTTGGCACTTAATCCGAACCGGACAGTTGCTGATATCATTGGTCGGCCGCTTAAATTCTATTTTGGTATGCGGGGCAAAGAACGCCGCAAGGCTGTTGAAGAATTGCTCGAGCTTGTCGAGTTGTCACCAACTCTTCAGACCCGTTATCCGACAGACCTTTCGGGCGGACAAAAGCAGCGGGTTTGTATTGCTCGCGCTTTGGCTGCACGCCCCAAACTCATGCTGTGTGACGAACCAACCTCCGCACTTGATCCACTGGTGGCAGAGGGAATTCTCGATTTGCTGCGGCGTGTGCAGGCTGAAAACGGCACGTCATATCTGTTTGTAACCCATGATTTGGCAATTGTGCGCGCAATCGCCGATAAGGTCGCGGTGATGCATAAGGGACGGGTGGTCCGTTACGGACAGAAGGCAGATGTGCTGAGCCCGCCATTTGACGATTATACCGGCAAACTTCTCGCATCCGTTCCCCAAATGGCCACGGGGTGGCTCGATAGCGTCGTTGCTTCACGGCAGAGCCTCTAGAAATTTTGATACTGAAAGGGGCAATTCGCCATGAGCAAGAAGACAATTATTCTGGACGGAGGCATGGGTCGTGAGCTGGAACGTGTTGGCGCACCATTCCGGCAGCCGGAGTGGTCGGCACTGGCACTTATCGAAGGGCCTGAATATGTTCGTAAAGTCCATGACGAATATATTGAAGCCGGCGCGGACGTTATCACGACCAACAGCTATGCCGTTGTTCCTTTTCATATCGGCGAAGATCGCTTTGCCAAAGAGGGGCGTACGCTTGCCGCCCTTTCTGGCACGCTGGCGCGTGAAGCCGCCGATGCCGCGCCGCGCAGTGTGAGGGTTGCTGGTTCGTTACCACCTGTCTTTGGCTCCTACCAGCCTGAACTTTTTGATCCGGCGCGTGCCGGTGAGCTTCTCGGAGTACTGGTGGAGGCACTTGAGCCATCGGTGGACTTGTGGCTCACGGAAACGCAGAGCAGTCTTATCGAGGTAAAGGCGGCACATCAGGCCATTCGGCACACAGGCAAGCCGCTCTGGATTTCCTATACATTGCGCGACGATGTCTCTTCCGAAGAAATGGGAGATGCGCAGCTCAGGTCTGGCGAAACAGTTGCGGACGGCGCCCGCCTTGCCGCAGAACTCGGTGCGGAAGCACTTCTCTTCAACTGCGCCATGCCAGAGGTCATGGATGCTGCCATTGCGGCCGCAAGCAAGGTCTTTTCGGATCTGGGCAAGGACATCCCTGTCGGAGTTTACGCCAATGCGTTCCCGTCACAGCAGGGTGATGAAGAAGCAAACGCAACGGTGACAGAAGTTCGTGCTGATCTCGATCCAGAATCTTACGGCAAATGGGCGAAGCGTTGGGTCAATAACGGTGCCTCGATCATTGGCGGCTGCTGCGGCATCGGCACCAACCACATTCATGCTCTTTCAACACGGTATCTTTGCAATTAAAGCAAACGTATAACTGGAGGGCGGCCTATCTGGCCGCCCCTTATTCTCTTAAGACAAGATACGCGCAGCGGTCAGTGACAACGCCACGACGCCGTTGGCGATGCACCGTTCATCCGGCTGGTAATCCGAGTTGTGCAGCTTGTCATGGCGGCCCTCCTGAGACGCTCCGATGCCAAGCTGGAATGATGGTACCTTTTCCGCGACCAGAGCGAAGTCTTCGGAACCCAGGCTGGCTTGGCGCTTGAACATCACATCGCCGTATCGCTCGTGGATGGCGGCTGTTGTAGCCTCGATCAAAAATGGGTCCGACACCATCGATGGGACGCCGCGCACGTAATTGACCTCTGCTTTGACACGCATAGAGGCTTCCAACCCCGCGCATATACGGCGCACGGCCGCCTCAATGACATCCCGGGTGCCTGGATCCTGGCAGCGAACCGTCCCCATGATCATTACTGAATCTGGAATGATATTGTGGGTGTTGCCGCCATGAATAGCACCGACGGTCAAAACCGCGGTGTGCATGGGATCAACCTCACGCGAAACAATGGTCTGCAGCTGAAGTACAAGCTGAGCGGTAGCGACAATCGGGTCAACGGCATGATGAGGGCGTGCTGCATGGCCGGATTGTGCGTGCACTGTTATTTCAAACTCGTCAGACGAGCCATTGGCAATGCCTTCAACAAAACTGAAGGTGCCGGTTGGTTCATCCGGATGATTGTGGAAACCAAGGGCCAAGTCGACACCATCAAGGATGCCGTCGGCAATCATGGCACGCGCGCCACTTTCCTGCGTTTCTTCTGCCGGCTGGAACATCAGTTTTACATTGCCTGCAAGATGCGGCGCGATTGTTTTCAATACGCTGCCGATGCCAATCAAGGTTGCAGTATGCAGATCGTGGCCGCAGGCGTGCATCTTGCCGTCGTAGACGCTGGCAAAGGGTAGGCCGGTCTGCTCTTCAATCGGCAAGGCATCCATGTCCGCACGTATAACAAGGGTCTTGCCAGGGCGACCACCTTTGATAAATCCGACGACACCGGTTCGTCCCACGCCTGTTTGATGCTCGATGCCAAGGCGTTCAAGCTCTTGCGCCACGACGTCGGCCGTACGTGTAACGTCAAAGCCCGTTTCTGGATGTGCGTGGATATCCCGACGTATCTCGATCAACTGCGGCTCGATTTGGTCTGTGAGGTCCTGAACGACGGATACGAGGTCGTTAATCCGGGCAACATCAGGGGGCGAGACTTTCGTCATGGTCTTTCCAATCAGGCTATGGCGACGTTATCGACAACGTCGGTTTTGTAAGCCCTCGCCATATCAGGATTTTTTCTCTCTAGACAGAGTTTGGCGTGTAAGTTTCTCTTCAAAAATATTGCTGAGGGTTATGCGTTGAGGCGCGCTTTCGCGCGCCTCCATTATTGTCGTTCCATTTTTAGCCAAACATGCTCAGCGATTTTGTTGTCTCAGACGTGCTCTGGGGCTTGTCGTCCTGTTCTTCCGCATGTTTGTGCTGCACAAGTGCGCGGTTTCCGGTGAGCTTGCGAACAAGCACGTAGAAAACCGGTGTCATGAAGATACCGAAGAACGTCACGCCGATCATCCCCGAGAACACCGCAACGCCCATGGCAGCGCGCATCTCAGCACCTGCGCCAGTGGAGATGACCAGAGGCACCACGCCCATGATGAAGGCCAGCGATGTCATCAAAATAGGACGCAGGCGCAGACGGCTGGCTTCGATCGCCGCAGCAACCGGTTTTTTGCCCTCAAACTCAAGTTCCCGGGCAAATTCCACGATCAGGATCGCATTCTTTGCCGATAGTCCCACCAGAACGATTAATCCTATCTGGGTGAAGATGTTGTTGTCTCCACCAGTCAGCCAGACGCCTGTCAATGCAGCCAGTACACCCATGGGTACGATCATGATGATCGCCAGTGGAAGTGTCAGACTTTCATATTGTGCGGCCAGCACCAGATAGACCAACAAAAGTGCCAGCGGGAAGACGAGGAAACCGGAACTTCCTGCCAGGATTTGCTGGTAGGTGAGGTCAGTCCATTCGTAGTCAATGCCTGAAGGCAGTGTTTCAGCGGCAATACGTTCAATCGCGGCCTGTGCTTCACCAGATGAGAAGCCTGGGGCTGGACCACCATTGATATCGGCCGAGAGGAAGCCGTTATAACGGTTTGTACGTTCCGGACCGGTTGTGGCATCCACCTTCAGCAGCGCTGACAGGGGGATCATTTCGCCGCTTGCCGAGCGTACCTTCAGCTGGCCGATATCCTCGGACTGCGAGCGGAACTTGGCATCAGCCTGCACACGCACGCTGTAAGTACGGCCAAACGCGTTGAAGTCGTTGACGTAGAGTGAGCCCAGATAGATCTGCAGGGTTTCGAAAACGTCAGTGACTGAGACGCCAAGCTGTTCTGCCTTGGCACGGTCTAAGTCTGCGTAAAGCTGCGGCACATTGATCTGGTAGCTTGAGAACAAACCAGCCAGTTCCGGAGCCTGATAGGCCTTTGCAAGAAATGCCTTGTTAGCTTCATCAAGTGCCTGGTAACCGAAGCCGGCCCGGTCTTCGAGTTGCAGTTTGAAGCCACCTGTTGTGCCAAGGCCGTTGACCGGTGGTGGCGGGAACATGGCGATAAATGCATCCTGGATTGCTCCGAATTTCTGGTTGAGCGACATGGCGATCGCACCGCCGGAAAGATCGGCCGTCTTGCGCTCCTCAAACGGGCTCAAGGCAACAAACACTACGCCTGCATTCGAGCTGTTGGTAAAGCCGTTGATCGACAAGCCGGGGAAGGCAATAGCGTGTTCGACGCCTGGCTGTGCCAAGGCAATCTCACTCATGCGCTTGATGACGTCTTCGGTGCGGTCGAGGCTGGCAGCGTCAGGCAGCTGGGCAAAGCCAATCAGATACTGCTTGTCCTGTGCGGGCACGAAGCCACCGGGCACGGCATTGAAGATGCCGTAGGTTGCACCGGCCAGCGCCATGTAGACAAACATGACGACGCTCTTGCGTGACAGCAAGCCACCGACGCTGCGACCGTAACCATTGGACGCAGCACCAAAGCCACGGTTGAACAGGCGGAAGAATCCACCGAACACCTTGTCCATGCCACGTGTCAGCCAGTCTTTTGGAGCGTGGTGCCCCTTAAGCAGCAAGGCAGCCAGAGCTGGAGACAGTGTCAGAGAGTTGATAGCCGAGATAACCGTTGAAATAGCGATGGTCAGTGCGAACTGGCGATAGAACTGGCCAGAAAGACCGGAGATAAACGCCAGTGGCACAAACACGGCAACGAGAACCAGTGCAATCGCAATGATCGGACCGGAGACTTCCTTCATGGCGCGGTAGGTTGCCTCGCGTGGAGACAGCCCGTTTTCAATGTTGCGTTCGACGTTTTCGACCACAACGATGGCATCGTCCACCACAATGCCGATTGCTAGCACAAGCCCGAACAGACTGAGTGCGTTAATCGAGAAGCCAAAGACATACATGACCGCAAAAGTGCCGATGATTGAAACCGGAACGGCAATCAGCGGGATGATCGAGGCGCGCCATGTCTGCAGGAACAGGATGACGACAACCACCACAAGCGCAACGGCTTCCAGCAGCGTATCAATAACCTTGTCGATGGATGAGCGGACGAACTGTGTGGTGTCGTAGACGATTTCGTACTTCACGCCGTCAGGCATCGCCTTTTGCAGTTCTGTCATGGTGGCAGAAACGCTGTCGGAAATGGCAATGGCGTTGGAGCCTGGAGCCTGGAAAACCGGAATGGCAACGGCAGATTCACCGTCCAGCAATGAGCGCAGTGAATAGTCAGAAGCGCCGAGTTCAACGCGAGCAACATCCCGCAGACGGGTGATCGCACCGTTTGAGCCGCTCTTGACGATGATGTTGCCAAATTCTTCCGGCGTGCTCAGACGGCCCTGTGCATTGACATTGAGCTGCATGTCGATGCCAGACAGGTTGGGTGAAGCGCCGATAATACCAGCAGCAGCCTGTACGTTCTGTGAACGGATGGCATTGGTGATGTCGGCGGCGGCAAGACCATGTTCTGCTGCCTTTTGCGGGTCGAGCCAGATGCGCATGGAATAATCGCCCGCGCCGAAGATCTGTACCTGACCAACACCTTCGATGCGTGCCAGCCGGTCCTTGATGTTCAAAACGGCATAGTTGCGCAGGTACGTCAGGTCGTAACGATCACCTGGCGAAACCAGGTGGATCACCATCATCAGATCGGGAGAGCTTTTGACGGTTGTTACGCCAAGGCTGCGTACCTCTGAAGGCAAGCGGGGTTCAGCTTGCGAAACACGGTTCTGCACCAACTGTTGTGCCTTGTCGGGATCGGTGCCTAGCTTGAAGGTGACTGTCAGTGTCATCACGCCGTCAGACGTGGCCTGGCTGGACATGTACAGCATGTCTTCGACGCCGTTGATCTGTTCTTCAAGCGGTGTTGCCACCGTTTCGGCAATGACCTTGGGATTGGCGCCAGGGTAGGTGGCGCGCACGACGATCGATGGTGGCACGACTTCCGGATATTCGGAAATTGGCAGAGCGCGCATACCAAGCAGGCCCGCAACCACGATCAGTACCGACAGAACGGCGGCGAAGACCGGTCGATCGACAAAAAATCTGGAGATGTTCATAACAAAGTCCTCTCCGGTTAAATTCTGGATACAGAGAGCCGTTTCGGTGGCACCGGACCACCAAATGGCGAATTTTTGGGATGATTGGGTGAGGCGGGTCAGGCCCGCCTTTGCCCTTTGGTCATTGTGATGCTGCGACGGTCTCTTCGGCCTGTGGCGCAATGGTGGCGCCGGGGCGGATACGCTGCAGGCCATTCACGACGATCGTGTCACCGGCGGAAAGACCGCTTTCGATGATGCGTGCGCCTTCGGCTGCCCCACCCGGCTTGACCTGGCGGTAGCTGACCTTGTTTTCACCGTCGACAATGAAGACGAACTTCTTGTCCTGATCTGTTCCGATGGCGCGGTCGCTGATGACGATATGGTTTTCAGCCTTTGGCTGACCCATGCGAACACGAACGAACTGGCCGGGGATCAGGCGACCATCGGGATTGTCGAAGATGGCGCGCACACCAATCGTGCCACTGGCTGCATCGACCTGGTTATCAACGAGGTGCAGTGTACCCTTGATCGGTGTTCCTTCATCGGCGAGCGTACCGGCCTCGACAGGGATTTGTTCAAGCGCAGGGATTGCCGAGGCGGAAACAGGCAGTTGCGACAGCGCCTTTGCGACCATTTCTTCGCTGGCATTAAAGCTGGCGTAGATCGGATCGACTGACACCAGTGTGGTCAAGGCCGGTGCAGCAGAACCGGCAGCAACCAGGTTGCCAACGGTGATTTCAAGTTTGCCGACCTTGCCGGAAACCGGTGCGCGGATTTCAGTGTAACCAAGGTCAATTTGCGCTGTCGTCAATGCGGCACGGGCGGCGCGCAGTTGCGCTTCCGCTTCGGCGAATGCGCCCTGACGCTGGTCCATGTCACTTTGTGAAATGGTGCGATTATCCGACAGTCTGCGACCACGTTCGAGTTCCGTACGAGCCAGACCAATCTTTGCCTCGGCTGCTGCAACCTGTGCTTCGGCGCCCGCCAGAGTGGCCTGAAATGGTGCCGGATCGATTGTGAAGAGGGCATCGCCTGCCTTGACGAGGGCACCTTCACGGAAATGAACCGATTGGACCTGACCGGCGACGCGTGAGCGTATCTGCACACGTTCTACCGCTTCCAAACGTCCGGAAAATTCTTCCCAACGCATGACATCACGGCTTTGTACCGTCGCCACTGTCACTGGAATCGCAGGTCCTTCAGCAGGTGTCGAGGCCGCCGTTGCATTGGTCTGCGTGCTCATTTCAAAAAGTAAAGCTGCGGCTGCAACGGACACAGCAAGGCTTATGCCGGCACCCGTCAGGGCCCAGCGCTTGTTTTTCAGCGTCATGGGTTTCTCCTTGGCCCTGCGTCAGGGCCGATCAGTGATATGAAAATGGTGTTTTAATGTTTCAGTTCTGCAATAAAGTCGTTGAATTCGGTACAGACGGTTGGCAACCACTGACCTCCTCCTCCGCGATAAAGTTCCGTCCAGCCTTCGCCAGCGGGGAATACATGTTGTCTTACAAAAGTGCCCGCGTCACGCAGCCTGTCGGCATAATTGACGGTCTCATCACGTAGCGGGTCGTCCTCGGCAGTGAACACCAGCGCTGGCGCGACCTTGCTGAGCCGTGTGCATTGGCAAGGGGCAGCATAAGGATGGAAAAAGCCACATGCCTTTGCCAGATAGTGACTCCACCCGTCAGCCCAGCGTTGTCGCATCCCTATGCTGTCGGCATTGCGGAATGACGCTGTTGCCATCATCGGATCAATCATAGGAGAGAGCAGGATCTGTCCTGTCAGTTCTCCGGGCATGCGGTCGCGTGCCTTGAGCGCTAGTCCTGCGGCGACATTGCCGCCGGCCTCTTCACCAGCCACAAACAGCTGAGACTTTGCACCGCCATATTGTTTCCGGTGGTTGTAGAGACAGTTCAATGCCTCGAATGCGCAATCAATGGCCTGAGGAAATTCATTGTTCGACGGTGTAATATAATCCGCCTCGACAACGATAGCACCCGTTTCGGCCAAAGCTCTCGCGACAGGCAGTTCCGGACATTGGCCGCTCTGTTCCTGAAACGAACCGCCTCGCAGATACAGGATCAGGGGCGGCGTGCGTGAGACAGTCTCATTTTGATAAAGACGCACAG
The DNA here is from genome assembly GCF_014851585.1 of Agrobacterium sp. AGB01. GTDB lineage: Bacteria > Pseudomonadota > Alphaproteobacteria > Rhizobiales > Rhizobiaceae > Agrobacterium. The sequence continues at coordinate 606,910 of NZ_JACVAB010000003.1, read as the reverse complement.
AGAGACAGGGGGTATCAGCCCCTCCGATCTCAATGTTTTTCCAATACGTCTTCATCGTGTTTTGTCCGGGTTGGGGCAGTGACTCGCTCGCCACTTGCCATAAATCATGAAATGCATATTATTGTTCGGATAAAATCGATCAAGCATGCATAATTGAAAACACTATTCCAAAAATCGGAACAATAGAGCGAAAATGAAAGGATGTCGGCGTGGATCAGTTGTCGGCGATGCGTGTATTTGTGCGAGTTGTTGAAACCGGCAACTTTTCCCGTGCTGCGGATTCGCTTAATATGCCGAAAACCACTGTCACGAACATGGTGCAGGGTTTGGAAGCGCATCTCCGTACAACGCTGTTGAACCGCACGACGCGACGGGTAATGCTGACGACGGATGGTGCCCTCTATTATGAACGCGCCATTCAGATCATCTCGGAAATTGACGAACTCGACGGCAGCCTTTCCAATGCGCAGGTCCAACCCTCCGGGCGGCTGCGCGTCGAAATGGCAGGGGCCTTTGCCGACCTTGTGGTTATTCCCAACGTCTGCTCCTTTCACGAGAAATACCCGCTGATCAAGTTGGATCTGGGTGTCGGCGACCGATTGGTGGACTACATCGCCGAAAACGTCGATTGCGCTTTGCGGGTCGGTACGCCGCGAGACCAGTCGCTGATCGCGCGCAAGGTTTCAGAACTGAGGTTGGCCTCTTACGTTGCACCACGCTATCTGGAAAAATTCGGATTGCCGCAGCACCCGCAAGAGCTTGAAGATAAACATTTTTGTATCGGCTATCTGAACGCGGTGTCCGGGCAGATCATGACCATGGATTTCGAAAAAGACGGCCAGAAACTTGATATTGCGCCCAACTACATCATGTCCGTCAATGACAGCAGAACCTATCTCAATGCCGCGGTTGCTGGAATGGGTGTGGCGCAGCTTGCACCCTTCATGGCCGATGAGGCCGTAAAGCGCGGTGAGCTTTTACCTGTCTTGTCCGATTGGGAACATGAAAGCTTGCCGATTTATATCGTCTATCCACAAACACGACATGTGACGAACAAGGTAAGGGTATTCGTCGACTGGCTGGCACGGCTGATGCACAATCTTGATGTGAGGACTTCAGCCTGATCGCCGTGTCTCAGGCACGCTCGCCATTTTCTGCATAAATGCGGGCATAAGCCGCGAGAATAAAACGTTCGGCCTGGAGAAGATATTTCTCAAGGCTTTCAGCTGCGGTGGCCGCGGCTCCGCGCTCCAATTGGCTAAGGATCGTCTGATTCTGGTCGATATAGGGTCCGTGCAGATACTCAGGATCACGCAGCAAGCCAAAGACCAGCCGCAGCTCCAGCGATATCTGGCCGTAAAATGCGGTCAGGCGCGGGCTGTCTGCCAATTGCACGATTGCTGAGTGAAAAGCGATGTCGGCGCTACCGACACCTAGCCATTCACCTGCTTCACGGTGGCGTTTTGCGGTTTCGACGGCTTCGCGCATGACTGAAACGCTGGGGTGGCGCGGATGGGCATGCGCCAATGCCGGGCACTCGATAAAACGTCTGACGCGGTAAATGTCGATAATTGTCGCCATGCTGGGTGTTGACACGAATACGCCGCGGTTGGCTTCGTACCGCAACAGGCCTTCTTTGGTCAGCAGTCTGAAAACCTCGCGCAGGGTGTTGCGCGACACCTGCAGCTCCTCGCCCAGTGCGATTTCCGAAAGATGGCTGCCGGGTGGCAGGGTGCCGGATACAACGCGTTCGCGTATGCGGGAAGCGGTGGTTTCCGCAAGTGTTTGCACCTGCTCTGTCGAGGCCGCCGTTGTGCTCACGGATTTCGCCTTCTTCATCTGCGTTCCCAACATGTTGGTATCTTTCTGCGCTTCAGGACAGGGTCGGCTATGACGCCAACTATATTGGTGAAGCGCGCGCAATCTATGCGCCGCGGTGCGAGGCTTCAAGCGAGATAAGTGCTATAGTGGCTTCCAAAACAAGAAAAAATAACCTGCAACACAAAATAAGTGCTTATTTTATGTGCATAATTTAATTTTTTGTAGGCTGATAATGAAAGATTGTTCAACAGTATAGACATGATTGTTGCCCTTTGCTAGGTTTTGCTGACGGTTGACCCCGCACATGGTCGGCTTTTTGCCATTCTCCGCTCTCGATGGGTTATTGATGCTGACATTCGATCTGAACAGCGATCTCGGTGAAAGTTTTGGTCCCTGGGCGATGGGAGATGACGTGGCGATGCTGGACATTGTCAGCAGCGCCAATGTCGCCTGCGGTTTCCATGCCGGTGATCCCGCTGGAATTCTGCGGACGTTGCAACAGGCGAAAGTCAAAGGCGTCGTGATCGGCGCTCACGTCGGTTACCGCGACCTCGCAGGTTTTGGTCGACGCAATATGGACCCAACAAGCGAAGAACTGGTTGGTGATGTCATTTATCAGATTGGTGCGTTGAAGGGCCTTGCGACCGCCGCTGGCGCCCGCGTCGATTATGTGAAGCCGCATGGGGCGCTCTATAATACGATTGCCTTTGATGAACGTCAGGCGGCTGATGTGATCAAGGCAATTCTCAGTGTTGATCCTGAACTTGTGTTGATGGCGCTTGCCGGCTCGCCCTTGATCGAGCAGGCGCGTGTCGCGGGCCTTCGCGTTGTCGCGGAAGCTTTTGCCGACCGTGCCTATACGGCCGATGGAAAGCTTGTGTCGCGCCGCGAAAAAGGTGCCGTCCTGCATGATCCTGACGTGGTTGCGCAACGCATGTTGCGACTGGTGCGTGAGGGTGTTGTTCAGTCCATCACTGGAACTGACGCACGGATCGAGGCGCAGTCGATTTGCGTGCATGGCGATAGCCCGGATGCAGTCTCGATGGCAGCCCGCCTGCGTGCCGTGTTTGCGGCAGAAGGCGTATCCATCCGGTCCTTCGTCGCGCAAGGGCGCCCGTGATATGACGCTCGCAGTCCCTTCTTCTGCTGTTGCCGTGCCGTCGTTACGGGTATTGCCGTTGCGCCCTGGTGCGTTGTTGTTGGAGTTGGTGGGGCTGGAAGAAACACTGTCGCTCTACGACGCCTTCCAGCAGTCACCTGTGGCAGGTGTTCTGGAAATCGTGCCGGCTGCGCGGACCCTGATGATCGCTTACGATCCACTCAGCCTCGATCAGGCCGAGTTGCTGCAAGCCGTTGCTGCACGGTTGGGCAAAAAGCGCAGTGTTGGAGTAACCGAAACCGTAGACATCCCCGTTCATTATGACGGCGAAGATATTGCCGATGTTGCCGAACTACTGGGATGTTCCACGTCCGAAGTTGTCAGGCGCCACACTGAAGCGGAGTATACGGTCGCCTTTACCGGTTTTGCGCCGGGTTTTGCCTATCTTTCCGCGCCGGGTGCAGAGCTTGCCGTTCCCCGTCGCAAGTCACCCCGCACAGTCGTGCCCGCTGGTTCCGTCGGCCTTGCCGGTGAATTCAGCGGTGTTTACCCCAAGGCTAGCCCTGGTGGCTGGCAGTTGATTGGTAGAACACCACTGGCGATGTTCGATCTTGCCCGTGACCCCGCAACGCTTTTGCGTCCTGGCCTGCGTGTTCGTTTCCACGACATTGCTCGCTCCAGCATGCACGCGGTTGAAAAGACAGCGGTTGTTGCGAAGCCTCGCGCAGGTGTTCCGTCCGATATCGGAAACGGTATCGAAATCTTGAGTTCCGGTCTGCCGGTTCTGATGCAAGATTTGGGGCGGGCCCATATGGCAGCGCAGGGCGTCAGCCTGTCCGGAGCACTTGATCACGGAAATTTCAAGCTCGCAAACCGCATCGTTGGCAATCGTCCCGGTACACCGGCACTGGAAATCGCACCGGCTGGATTTTCCTTCAAGGCGATTGGACGCGGTGTCGTGGCCTTTACGGGCGCACCGGCTGCTACGTCTGTGACCAGTGCCAACGGCGATGTTGCCAGCGTCGATTTCAATACGCCCATTGCGTTGGATGATGGCGACGTGGTTGCTCTTCAGTCTCCGCTAAGTGGTACGCGCTCTTATCTTGCCATGCGTGGCGGCTTTGTGGTTGAGCCTGTGCTGGGCAGTGTGGCAACCGATACCCTAGCGCAGATTGGTGCTGTGGCACTTGGTGCCGGTACACAGCTGGCCGTTAATTCTGAAAACGTAAAAAAACCTGTGCTGCCGGGTGAGCAACCTGCTTTTGCCATGCCGAAAGCCGACGAGATCGTGACGCTGGATATTTATCTGGGGCCACGCACTGACTGGTTTACCAATGAGGCGGTGGAAAGTTTCCTTTCGCAGAGCTGGCGGGTGACACCACAATCCAGCCGCGTCGGAATCCGTCTGTCGGGCGAACCGCTTGAGCGGCTAGACCGCAATGAATTGCCCAGCGAGGCAACACTGCGCGGTGCCTTGCAGGTGCCTGCCAGCGGGCAGCCGGTGCTTTTCCTGTCGGATCATCCCCTCACGGGCGGTTATCCCGTCATAGCCAATGTCGCGGCTCATCACCTTGATCTGGCAGGTCAGATACCTGTTGGCGCTCATATCCGTTTTAATGCCCTGAATGCTTTTACGCATATCGATTTCGTTGCGAGTGATCCCCAATGAAAAAAGTCCTGATTGCCAATCGCGGTGAAATTGCTGTTCGCGTCATTCGTGCCTGCAGGGATTACGGTCTTCGCTCGGTGGCTGTTTATGCCGATGCGGATGCTGATGCCTGTTTCGTCAAAAAAGCCGATGAAGCCTATGCGCTGAAAGGTGTGACGGCCGCCGAGACCTATCTCGATATCGCTAAGCTGATTGATGTCGCAAAGCGTAGCGGTGCCGATGCCGTACACCCGGGCTATGGTTTCCTCTCGGAGCGTTCCGAATTTGCCCGCGCAGTTATCGATGCGGGCCTGATCTGGATCGGCCCCGATCCTGAGGTCATCGACGTGCTTGGCGACAAGCTTTCGGCGCGCCGTATCGCACAAAGTGTGGGTGCGCCGCTGGTTGCCGGCAGTGATGGTGCAATTGAAACGGCGTCTGAGGCGCTTGCTTTTGCCAAACAACATGGCGTTCCAATTGCCATCAAGGCTGCCCATGGCGGCGGCGGACGCGGTCTGAAAATCGCTCGCAATCTGGACGAAGTTGAAGAACTGTTTGAGTCCGCGACGCGGGAGGCGCTGGCGGCGTTTGGCCGTGGTGAGTGTTTCATCGAACGCTTTCTGGACAAGCCGCGCCATATCGAGGCGCAAATTCTTGCCGATCGTAGCGGCAATGTGGTCGTCGTCGGCACACGCGATTGTTCGTTGCAGCGCCGGAACCAGAAGCTGGTCGAGGAAGCGCCTGCACCGTTCCTTTCCGATGTGCAACGTCAGGCCATCCATAACGCTGCCCGGGATATCTGTGCGGAGGCAGGTTACACCGGTGCCGGAACCGTGGAGTTCCTGCTGAGCGTCGACGGTGTCATTTCTTTCCTTGAGGTGAATACCCGCCTTCAGGTGGAACATCCGGTTACCGAAGAAACAACCGGAATTGATCTTGTCATCGAGCAGTTCCGCATTGCCGAAGGCAAAACGCTGTCGTTTACACAGACACCGGAACCACGTGGTCACGCCATCGAGTTCCGTATCAACGTGGAAGATCCAGGTCGTGGCTTCTTGCCATCAGCCGGTCATATCACCCGGTTTGAAGCGCCTGCCGGTCCCGGTGTCCGTCTGGACAGCGGCGTGAACAATGGATGCGATGTGCCGCCGATGTTCGATTCCCTTGTGGCGAAACTCATCGTCTGGGGCAGGGATCGTGAGCAGGCAATTCGGCGTGCCCGTCGCGCACTTGGTGAGTTCGTCATCGAAGGTGTGCCCTCGACCCTGCCGTTCCATCGTGCAGTCATGCAGGACAATGATTTTGCGGGCGCCGACTTTAAGGTTCATACTCGCTGGATCGAGACTGATTTCGCAGCTGTGCTTGAACAGGCTGCACGCCCGGCACAACAGGGCAAGGCGGCCCTGCTGCGCGGTGTTGCCGAGATTGACGGCAAGCATGTCGAGATTGGCCTGCCAGAGAGTTTCTTGCGACTTTTCGGGCAGGCTCACATGACACCGGCAGACGCCAAAACGGATGCTGCGGCAGATGAAAACGCATTGCGTGCGCCACTCGCCGGAATGCTTGCCCACTGGCGCATTGAAAACGGTGCAGAAGTCGAAAAAGGCCAGGTTGTTGCGATGATGGATGCCATGAAAATGGAAACGGCCATCTCTGCACATCGTTCTGGCGTCATCACGCTGCTCGCCGAAGCCGGTACATTCCAGCAGGCGGCAAATGTCATTGCGCGCATCGACCCGATTGAAACGGGTGCATCTTCCCATAACGCCGGACAGGCCAAGCCGGAGACAAAGGCATGACCAATTCCCCGAACGCTCAGCGACCGCTGCTTGCAGTCAACAACTTAAGTGTCAGCTTTGGTGGACGCCGGGTCGTGGACGACCTTTCATTCAAGGTGGAAGCGGGCCGCACGGTGGCTGTCGTGGGTGAGTCCGGCTCCGGAAAATCCGTAACCTCTTTGTCGACCATGCGATTGGCCGACATGATGGGTGCGAAGTTCGACACCGGCAGCATTCTGTTTGACGACAGGGATCTGCTGAAACTGACCCAGAAGGAAATGCGCTCCATCCGTGGCAAGGAAATTGCCATGATCTTCCAGGAGCCGATGACCTCCCTGAACCCGGTTTTCACCATCGGTGATCAGGTATGCGAAGTGCTGATTCTGCACGAAAAGATCGGCAAGGTTGAAGCACGCAAAAAAGCCCAGGAACTGCTGGAAATGGTGCGCCTGCCGGATGCCGGAGAGCTTCTGGACCGTTATCCGCACCAGCTGTCCGGTGGCATGCGCCAGCGTGTGATGATTGCCATTGCATTGGCCTGTCGTCCCCGGCTGTTGATCGCCGATGAACCAACGACGGCGCTAGACGTGACCATTCAGGCGCAAATCCTCAACATCATGCGAGACCTGCAGCAGAAGCTCGGCATGGGCATGATCTTCATTACCCACGACATGGGTGTTGTCGCCGAAATGGCAGACGATGTTGTTGTGATGTGGAAGGGCAAGAAGGTTGAAGAAGGCCCGGTCGCCGAGATTTTCGCCAACCCCAAGCACCCTTATACACGCTCCCTGCTGTCGGCTGTGCCACGTCTTGGTAGCATGACAGGGGAAGAGTTCCCGATCCGCAAGCCATTGACTGTGCTTGAGGACGGTGAACCAAAGACAGTTGGCGAGGAACGTGTTCAGAACACGGTTCGCCAAGAAGGTGAGCCTCTGCTGTCGGTGCGGGACCTGTTTGTACGTTTCGATATCAAAAAGAACTGGTACGGCAAGGTGACCCACCGCTGCAGTGCCGTTTCGAAAGTATCCTTTGATATCCGTCCGGGTGAAACACTGGCGCTTGTCGGTGAATCTGGCTCCGGGAAATCGACAATCGGACGTACGATCCAGCAGCTGCAAGCATCCCGTGCTGGCGAAATCTCGTTTGCCGGAAAACGCTACAGCGATATGTCGGCGGCCGAGCGTTTCTCCATGCGTCAGAAGGTGCAGTACATCTTTCAGGACCCGTTCGCCTCACTCGATCCACGCAAGACCGTGGGCTTTTCGATCGCCGAGCCGATCAATACCCATGGTTTGATCCTGGGCACCAAAGAGGTGCGTCGCCGGGTTGATGAGTTACTGGAGCGCGTCGGTCTCGATAGCTCATTCGCCAGCCGTTATCCGCACGAGTTTTCCGGCGGTCAGCGTCAGCGTGTCTGCATTGCCCGTGCACTGGCATCCGATCCGCAACTGATTATCGCCGATGAGGCGCTTTCGGCTCTCGATGTGTCCATTCAGGCGCAGATCATCAATCTGTTCATGGACCTTCAGGCAGAGCGCGGGTTGGCCTATCTGTTCATCAGCCATGACATGGCAGTGGTGGAGAAAATGAGCCACCGCGTTGCCGTGCTTTATCTCGGCCAGATCATGGAAATGGGTAGCCGCCAGCAAGTGTTTGAAACGCCTGCGCATGACTACACCCGCCGTCTCCTGTCGGCTGTGCCGGTTGCCGATCCGACGCGAGCCCGCAATACGGCGCTGCTGGAAGGCGAAATCCCAAGTCCTATCCGTGCTGTGGGCAACGAACCAAAAATTCTCGAACGTGAGGAAATAAACCCGGGTCACTTCGTAGCAAAAAGTGCCTGAAAATAGCGATTAATCGCGTATCACTAAAAGGAAGAGGTACATGAAAATAATCAAATGGGGAATAAGTGCTACTTTCATGGCGCTGGCTCTTGCTTCCGCACAGCCAGCCGCTGCCGCTGGGAAACTGACGGTTTCCTTGCAACAGGATCCGGGAAGCTGGGACCCGATCGACACCTTTCTGGTGGCGTGGGCTTCCGTTTCTACCAACATTTTCGATGGTCTGACTTACCGTGGTCCTGACCTTAAAGTTGTTCCGGGACTTGCTGAATCCTGGGAAGAGCTGAATGACGGCAAACTACTGCGCTTCAAGCTGCGCCAGAATGTCAAATTCCATAACGGTGAAGACTTCAATGCTGCTGCCGTCAAGTTCACCTTTGACCGTCTTCTGGGAGATGAAGGCGCCAAGGGTCCACAGCGTTCCAACTACACCGTTATCGAAAGCGTTGATGTTATCGACGACTACACGGTTGAGATGAAACTCAAGTCGCCGGACCCAGTGCTGCTGACCAAGCTGGCCGGTTATGGCGCGATGATCGTTCCGCCAAAATACATTCAGGAAAAGGGTGAAGACAATTTCAACGTCAACCCGGTCGGTACCGGCGCGTTCAAGTTCTCGTCCTATGCTCCGAAGGTTGATATCAAGCTGGAAGCCAACCCGGACTACTGGGGTGGTGCACCGAAGATCTCCGAGCTTGAGTACCGCTTTATCGCCGAGCCAGCCACAGCCGTTGCCGAACTTCAGGCCGGTCGTGTCGACATCGTTATTCCGCCAACCATTCCGATTGGCATGATCCCTGTCATCACCGGCGATTCCAAGCTGGAGATTGTCAGCGTTCCCGGCCCAACAGTAGATGCGCTGCGTTTCAACACCCGTGATGGCATCACTGCAGATCCGCGTGTTCGCAAGGCCATCATCATGGCTGTCGATCGTTCCACCATCGTCCAGTCCATTCTGGCTGGTCAGGCATCGGAGATCGCAAGCTTCCAGAGCGCTCTGTCCTTCGGTCATGATCCAGAACTGGAGCCGCTGCCTTACGATCCTGCCGGTGCAAAGAAGCTCCTTGCTGACGCTGGCGTCAAGGCTGGAACGCCTTTGCAGATCGACGTTCGCGGTGCAGATTCCACGATGAATGAAGTGGTACAGGTTATTGCCAGCTATCTTCAGCAGGTAGGCCTGAACGCAACCATCAAGCCTTACGAAACAAATGTGCTGGTCAACGACATCATCCCGCAGGGCAAAACCGGTGCGATGTTCCAGCAGAAGTGGGGCGGCTGGACATTCGACTTCGATAACACGGCCTATGCCATGTACCACTCGGGTGAAAAGTGGAACCCGTATGAAAAGGACGAGACGCTGGACAAGCTGCTGGAATCGCAGCGTCCGCTGACCGACCGTGCAGAGCGTGAAAAGATCCTTCGCGAAGTTGGCCAGTATGTTGCCGACAAGGCACTTGAACTGCCGCTCTACAACTCCAACGCCATCTTCGGCATCAACAAGCGCGTGAAGGGCTTTGTCGCTCCTCCTGACAACCGCTTGAAGCTGAACGAGGTAACCGTCGAGTAATCCGACGAAACGGCGCCGTCTGCCTGACGGGCGGCGCCTCTGACTTGCGAAGGGAAAAAACGTGGCCGGTTTCCTCATCAAACGATTGTTGCAGGCGCTTTTTGTCGTCATTGCCATTACGCTTCTTGTGTCTTTTGCCGTGCGCCTGACTGGCGACCCGGCCCTGATGATGTTTCAGGGCGGCGGCGGAAGCATGACGGAAGATGATCTGGCGCGTATACGTGAAGCACTGGGCACTGACCGGCCGTTCTTCGTGCAATATGTGAGCTTCCTTAAAGGGCTGGTCACATTCGACCTCGGACGCAGCTTTACCGGCGGCACCTCCGTTTCCCGTCTTGTTGGCGATGCGCTTCCGGCTACGTTGCTGCTCGCCTTTATCTCGATGTTCGTGTCGATCGCCCTTTCCATTCCGCTCGGCATCAAGGCTGCAACGTCGCGTGGCAAGGCTGCCGATCAGGCCATTCGCATCTTCTCGCTGATTGGTCTTTCCTTCCCGAATTTCTGGCTGGCGACTATGTTGGTGCTGTTGTTTGCCATAACGCTTGGCTGGTTGCCGCCAAGCGGCATGGTTGGCATGTCCAGCTACGTCATGCCCGCATTGACCATGGGCGTCATCCTGACCGCGACCAATGTTCGTCTTGTGCGCACAGCCATGCTGGACACGTTGCAGTCGCAATATGTGATGGTTGCCCGTGCCAAGGGCTTAAGTGAAAGCAAGGTGCTCTACAAACATGCGCTGCGCAATTGCGCCATTCCGCTCATTACCTATTTCGGCCTGCAGTTCGGCGGCCTCCTCGGCGGTATCGTGGTCATTGAACGTGTCTTCAACTGGCCGGGCCTGGGCACGCTTGCTTTTGATGCGGTCGCCGCGCGCGACTATCCTGTGCTGCAGGGTGTCATCACCGTTCTTTCCCTGCTGATTGTCGGCATTAACCTGCTGGTCGATATTGCCTATGGGCTGGTCGATCCGCGCATTCGCACGGAGTAATCGCTGATGGCTGCCAATTCCTCACGCGCTTCCCGCTTTGCAAGTCTTGAATTTGTGCTTGGCGCTTGCCTGACCGTTGTTATCTGCCTTGCAGTGCTATTTTCCGATTTCCTGTTCCCCGGCGGAGCAGAAAAGATCGATCTTATGGCCCGTCTGGCAAAGCCCTTTGCCAACGCTGCACATCCCTTTGGCACTGATCCACTTGGACGTGATGTGCTGGCGCGCGTTGTTGCAGGCGGTAAGATTTCGCTGCTTGTCGGCTTTTCGTCTGTTCTCGGTGCCGTCGTGTTTGGCGTCGTGGTCGGACTGGTTGCCGGTTATTACCGTGGCTTCTGGGACATGCTGGTCATGCGCTTTGCCGACCTGCAGCTTGCTATGCCGTTCATCCTGTTGGCGATCACCTTCATTGCCATCGTTGGTGGCAGCCTGACCAACACCATCATTCTGCTGATCGTATCGCAATGGGTGCAGTATGCCCGTCTGGTGCGTGGTTCGGTGCTGACATTGCGTGAGCGCGAATTCATTCTGTCGGCGCGCGCGATTGGTGTCAAAGACTGGCGCATCATCTTCCAGCATCTTCTGCCGAACCTGATTGGTCCGGTAATCGTGTTGATGACCTTGAACGTTGCCAACAATATTCTGCTGGAAAGCAGCCTGACATTCCTGGGCCTTGGCGTTGATCCGACAATCCCGAGCTGGGGTGGCATGCTGGCAGACGGCCGTACCTACCTGCAAACGGCCTGGTGGGTCAGCGTCTTCCCCGGTCTGGCCATTCTGTTGACCGTTCTTGGCCTAAACCTTCTGGGTGACTGGCTGCGTGACAGTCTCGACCCGACCGGCCGCACTTCGAGGTAAATTGCCATGACAATTCTATTCGACCGCCGTTTGACGCGCACGCTTGATACTTTGCTTGCAGACGCGTTGCCCGGAAGCACATTACAGGCCTGGACTTTCGATGACCGGGCGAGCCGCCGTACAGCTGAGCGCGCTTTTGCTGAAAAAGGTGTTACGGCGCGGCTGCGTAGCGCCTACAAGCCGCTTCTTTATGCTTTTTTGGAAGAGATTAATCTCGACGGCGTTGAAAGCATCGAGGTGTTTTATCCCGTGCATCCCAATGCACCGGAAAACAGGTTTCGTCTCGAGGCCTATCCCCTTGCAGAAATGGTCGGAGCGCGCGCGATAAGCTTCACCGCTCGCAAGGACGCGAACCTGCATTATGACGTTGTCCTGCAGCGAACGGGTCGGACAGAGACCATCAAGGTCTTTGCTCCCAATCGTGTGCATGTCGATGCGGCGGACGAAACCAATCTGTCTCCAACCGGCTGGGTGCAGCGTGACGACGAGCCAGGTGTGCGATTGGAAACCGATTATGAATCGCTGTTTGCCTCTGCAATCGATGCTGTTGCCACTTACGACTGGGGCATGGATGAGCCTTATTTCGAAGAGCTCAATATTCGTGTTGCATTTCCTGCCGACGATGAACGGATTGCGGTTGGCGACGAGGCGATAAGCCTGCGTGAAGCGCTGCACGAAGATTTCTACTTTTCGCTTCTGGAATTTTTCCAGAAAAAGTCCGGGCGACCCATTGGCGATCGCGGCTTGAAACCGGGCCAGATCGTGCCTGAGATCGTCAGGGACGGAAATGCCGTCTCGGTCTGCGTTTCTGTGCGCCCGCTGACGACCGGCTACCTTGATGGTGAGGTCCAGGATCTCGATACGGCGACACGCCCGCTAGCCACGCAGCAGATCGTTACCGCACTTTCCGAGGTGGGTGGCGACGCCTTCGAGGCGCGTTCCAGAGCAGGACGTGTGCTGCATGCCCGTTATGTCAATGGTACCGACGCTGCAGTGATGATCAGCGGTGGTCAACATCCTAATGAAACCACTGGCATTTGCGGCGCTGTCAGGGCCGCAAAACAGCTCGTGCAACGGCCGGGCGCACATTTTACGATTTCTCCGCTGGAGAACCCGGACGGTTACGCACTACACCAGCGACTTTGTGTCGATAACCCGCGCCATATGCATCATGCTGCCCGCTACACGGCACTTGGTGACGATCTCGAGTATCGTACCGAAGAAACCGCAGCTGGCCATCTCAACGAAAAGCAAATCCGCTTTGATGCGCAGCAATTGAGCGGCGCATTGCTGCACGTCAATCTGCACGGTTACCCCTCCCATGAATGGACGCGTCCGCTTTCGGGTTATGTGCCGCGCAATTTTGCGATGTGGACGTTGCCGAAGGGCTTTTTCCTAGTGGCGCGTTACCACGCCGGTTGGGAACCGCAGGCCGAACGTCTGCTGGACCGTGTCACACGGCACCTCAGTGCAATACCGGGCCTTCTGGCCTATAATGAGCGGCAGGTTGCGCTCTATGAAATTCATGCAGGAGAAACCGGTTTCCGTGTCATCAATGGTTTCCCGTGCCTGGCATCGGTTGATGATCGCCACACAGTGCCAATGACGCTGATTACCGAGTATCCCGATGAAACCATCTATGGTGATGACTTCATTGCCGGTCATACCGCGCAGATGGAAACGGTACTTTCGGCCTATGAGGCCTGGCAGGATATCGCCGCGACATCCTGAACAGCCACGACCGCTTTATAAAATAAGGGCGACCTCATACGACAAGATGAGGTCGCCCTTTCTTTTTTTGAGAGCGCTTGCTGCCGGTTTAAGCCGGGTGTTGCTGTACGCTTAGTCCGCCGTCGACGGTCAGGCATGTGGCATTCATGAACGGGCACTCGTCCGAAATCATGAACACCGCCGCCATGGCGATTTCTTCTGGCGTGGCGATGCGGCCCGTCGGGTGCAGTTTCATGGTTTCTGCCTTTGCGGCTTCCGGATCCGGGAAACTGTTCCAGTAGTCGATGACTTTCTGGGTCGAGACATAACCGGGTGCCAGCGCGTTGACGCGCACATTTTGCCCCGCATATTCAAGACCGAGCGACTTCGTCAGTCCAAGCAGCGCGTGCTTGGCCAGTGGGTACGGGAATGTGTGCGGAATAATGGTGAAGGCATGGGTCGAAGCTATGTTGAGGATAACGCCGCCACCTGTTGCGATCATATCTGGCAAAACTGCACGGCAGCAATTCCAGGCGCCCTTGAGATTGATATCAAAGCAACGCGCCCATTCTTCATCGGTGGTCGACAGCGGGTCGGAAAACACGTTGACGCCGGCATTGTTCACCAATGCGTTGAGTGTTCCAATTTCGTCCTTTGCATAGGCTACGGCCTCAGCCATTGCGACAGCATTGGAAATGTCGCCAGTGCGGTAGGCGATCTTGTTGCCGGACTGTTTCAAACGTTGTGCGGTTTCAGCCAGCAGATCGCCATCCAGATCAACCAGCAGCAGATCTGCACCCTCGCGCGCAAATGCTTCCGCAATAGCAAGGCCGATACCTTGGGCGGCACCCGTGATCATGATGCGTTTGCCGTTTAATCTGCTAGTCATTTGATGATTTCCTGAACTGGATGCTGAAACCCGACTGAAGTTTTTGGCCGCTTTCAAGGAGGACCAAACCTCCCAAATCAGCCAAATGATGACCATTGGGAAGATGTGTCATCGGCTCGAAACAAAAGAAGTCGCGGCGTTCGGTTGGTGTGTAAAACATAACGACGTCGTTGTTGGGCGTTGCCTCAAGGTCTGCGCTAATGCCGAGTTCCGGCCAGAAGATTTCAGCGCGGCCGTCCCATCCCGAAAACGCATTGTTGGTAAAACGGGCGGGCAGGGTGGTACCGTCAGCAAGACTGATATCCGCAGGAATAGCAGCGACCGGTCCCGGTAGATGCCCTTGGCGTTCTGTCCAGAAGGTCTGGATTGCCGCCTTTACCGTAACAGCTTCGGTGCGCGCAAAAAACGGATGAAAACCAAGGCCAAATGGCATTGGCTTGGCCGCATGGTTCTGCACTGACAGGTCCATTGTCAGGCGCCCTTGGGAGACCGAGATCTTTTGAAGTGCGACATAGTCATACGGCGTTATATCATTGGCGAAATGACGCAGCGACAGTTCTATCGTCTGTGAGTTGCTGACGACGATTGTCCAGTCTTCCAGCCAGCCATCGCCGTGCACATAGAGTGGATCGTTGCTGTTCGGCTGAAAGCAATAGACCTCATCTCCAACATTGAAGCTGTTGAATTCTACCCGATTGCCAAATGGCACGAGAGGAAAACATGCAGCCCGTCTGTCTGGTCCGCCAGCCGCCACAAAGACAGGTGTTCCTTCAAAAAAGGCGGCGCTTACGCTACCGCCCTTTGTTGAAACCCGTACGTCCAGCTGTCCGTCGTGGAGATGATGTCCCGTCTGGTCTGTCACTGGCGGCGACCGGCTGCAGAGGAGCGCAGATTGTCGAGCAACACGGCCAACAACAAGATCAGGCCACGCACCACATATTGGTAGAAGGCCTGAATGTTCAGGAGGTTCATGACGTTTTCGGCAATACCCATGATAAGGACACCAACGATAACGCCGCTAATCGCCGCACGACCACCTGCCAGGGACACGCCCCCGAGAACACAAGCCGAGATAACCGACAGTTCAAGGCCGGTTGCGGCATTGGGCTGACCGGAGGTAATTCTTGATGCAAGCAGTACACCGGCGACGGCGCAGACCAGACCCTGCAACATGAAAATCCAGACACGCATGTTGACGACGTTGACGCCGGCAAGACGCGAGGCTTCCGGGTTGCCGCCGATTGCCAGTGTGTTCTTGCCAAAAACCGTACGATTCAGCAGAAAGCCGAAGGCAATAAACATTGCCGCCATGACCCAGATCGGTGTGGGAATGCCCAGGAATTTGGACAATGCCAGCTGGTAAAAGCTCGGATCATTAATGCCCACGGCGCGACCATCCGACGCGATTAGCGCAAAACCACGGACGATCTGCATGGTCGCAAGCGTGGTGATCAGCGCATTGATGCGGAATTTCGCAATCACTAACCCATTGATGAGGCCAACGGCGCCACCGCAAAGCAGCGCGGCGATCAGTCCGAGGACGATGGAGCCGGTGGCGTTGGAGGCCATGACTGCCACCATGCCTGAAAAGGCAACAGTTGAGCCGACCGAGAGGTCAAAGTCACGTGAAGCCAGGCAGAACATCATGGTGCAGGCAACGATGCCGATCGTCACGACGGATTGCAGCAGACCGAGCATGTTGCGCTCGGTCAGGAAGTTCGGAACGGTCAACGACACGATCACGAAAGCGATGGCAAAAAGAACGACGAGCCCCTGTTCGCCGAGAAGGAGTTTTTTCAGAGAGGTCATCGTGCTTGTACCTGTTGAGTTGGAAGTTCGCTGGCGTTGGACACATCAGGCAGTGCCGCCGCCAATATGCGGTGTTCGTTGAAGTCTGGCCGTTCCACATCGACTGCGACACGACCTTCACACATCACTAGGATGCGGTCGGAAATGCCCATGATCTCCGGCAATTCACTGGAAATGACGACAATCGCCATGCCCTGAGCGGCCAGCTCATAGAGAATTTCATAAATTTCGGCCTTGGCGCCGACATCAATACCGCGCGTTGGTTCATCGATAATCAGTACTTTGACGCCCTGTTCGGAAAGCCAGCGTGCCAGGATGACCTTCTGCTGATTGCCGCCCGACAGGTTGATGATGTCCTGCTGGCGCGATGGGGTACGAACACGCAATTTTGCGATGAAGGTCTCGGCCAGTTCCGCTTCTTTTTTCGGCTTCAACACGCCAAATGGCGAGAAATGGCGTCGCGAGGAAATTGAAATGTTTTCCTCGATGTTGCGGCCCTGAATAATGCCGTCGAACTTGCGGTCTTCAGGGCAAAGAACAATGCCGGCCCGTATCGAGTGGGGAGGGCTGTCAGCCGCGACGGCTTGTCCGTCGACGGTGACTTTACCTTGTGAGCGGGTGTCTGCGCCGTAAACAAGGCGCGACATTTCACTGCGGCCGGCACCAATCAGACCGAAGAAACCAAGGATTTCTCCCTGACGCACGGAGAAACTGATCGGTATGGGTAACTTGTGGCCACTGAGATCTTTGACGTCAAGGCGAACCTCGCCTTTTGGACGGTCACGCCAGCCCCAGATGTTCTTGATTTCGCGACCAACCATCTCTGAAATGATCTGCTCGCGTGTGACATCTGCAATATGAGGGTGATGTGCGGCAAGTTTGCCGTCACGCAGCACCGTCATGCTGTCGCAGAGGCGGAAAATCTCATCCAGTCGATGGGACACGTAAAGGATGACGATGCCCTGAGATTTGAGCTTCTCAATCAGTGCAAACAGGATCTCGCTTTCACGGGACGAGAGCGATGAGGTGGGTTCATCGAGCGCTATGACGCGTGCATCCGCCATGATCGCCTTGGCAATCTCAACCATCTGGCGCGCGCCAATCGATAACGAAGCAACCTTGTCGGAGGGGTCGATATCGATGCCGATTTCGACGAGCTTCTGTTTGACGACGCTGATCATTTCACGGCGGTTGATAACACCAGCCTTGCCCGGAAACCGGCCAAGCCAGAGGTTTTCCGCCACTGTCAGCTCAGGAACGAGTTGCAGTTCCTGATGGATGACGATGACGCCAGCATCAAATGCATCACGCACCGATCGATAATTTTGAACGACACCATCGATAAGGATTTGCCCCTCATCAGCCGCCTGATCGCCCGACAGAATACGGATGAGGGTCGATTTTCCCGCTCCGTTTTCACCCATAAGGCCGTGCACGCAGCCCTTGCGCACGCCGAGAGAAATGTCAGCGAGCGCCTGCACGCCGGGATATCCTTTGGATATCGACCTGAATTCCAGAAAATCTTGCATAGTGCACTCCGACAGGAAATCCGGCCGCCTTAAGCGGCCGGTCATTGCTTTTCGGATCAGTGGTTATTCAATGCCGAGGTCGGCACGAACTGCCTCGTAGTTATCACGCAGTGCGACCTGACCAGCCGTCAGAATAAGCTTTTCCGGCTGTTTGTCGTTGGCAATCCACTCATACATATTGAGAGCGGTTTCATAACCGTGGCGCTTCGGAGAAATGATGACGGTACCGAAGAAACCGGTCGCGTCAGCCTTCTTGAACTCGTTGATGGCAGATTCTGCGCCGCCGATGCCAACACCGATCATGTTGTCAGCCGTAATGCCAACGCTTTCCGTCGCGCGGACCGCACCGAGGACGGCTTCGTCATTCAGGCCGACGGCGACCCACTTCTTGATCTTGGCGTTCTTGTTGAGAACGACGGTTGCTGCGTTGAGAGCGGCTTCCGTATCAGTTTTTGCCTGCGGCGCATCAAAGATGTTGGCCTCTGGGAAACCGGCAGCTTTCAGGGCGTCAAGCGCACCGTTTACGCGGTCAACTGCCGTTGGCAGCTGATCGTAGGAGACACGGATTGCGCCCACTTCGTTCATGTCCCAGCCACGCTTCTTGATTTCATCAACGATTGTCTGGCCAGCGGCCTCGCCGATTTTTGCGGCAGAAATGCCCATATGTGGCACATCTTCGATAGGGCTGCCATCTGCATTTACCAGGCGGTCATCAACCGTCATGATCTTGAGGTCGTTGGCTGCGGCCTTTGCAACGATGCCGGGGCCGAGCTTCACGTCGGGGGTGCAGATGATGAAGCCCTGCGCGCCCTGTGCGCCTAGGTTGTCGATGGCGGATTGTACCTTTTCACCATCTTCAGCGCCAATCTTGACAAGGGTAAAACCCTTTTCCTTGGCGGCGATGTCAGCGAATTTCCATTCGTCCTGAAACCATGGCTCTTCCGGCTGCTTGACGATAAAGCCGATCTTGACGTCGGCGGCGAATGCGGAGGTCGCGGCGAATACGGCGACAGTGCCAGCCAGAATGGCTGTTTTAACAAAGCCCATTGTCTCTCTCCCTAGGTGACTGCCTTTGCAGTGTTTGTTGTTTAGTTTCTTTCATCATATTCGTCAATTGCATTTGTATGATGAATAAAAAGTCAGTATATGACATATAGCGGTCGTGATATGCGACACGGCATCGCCATGTGAGTGAAACTGCGATAAGGATCGCGACATGTGGCGAAGCAAGCGGGAGGTTAAGAGTGGCGTTGCAAGAACGGCAGGAACAGGCTGTGCCAGCCAATGGTGCCGGGAGCGTCAAACGCCCTCGTGTCCAGAAAAATGTAACGCGAGCGATTGCGACTGATATCTTTGCCGATGTGTTTCCCGCAGGAAGCATGCTGCCCACAGAAAATGAGCTGTGCACGCAATATTCCGTCAGCCGGACAGTGATCCGGGAGTCTTTGAAGATTCTCGAATCCAAAGGCCTGGTACGTGGACGTTCCCGTATCGGCACGCAGGTCTGCGTCAAGGAAGACTGGAACATTCTCGATCAGCAGGTTCTGGAGTGGATCGGTCCGCGCATTTTTGAACTGGATCTTTTGCAATGCGTGCTCGATGCCCGCCGGGCAATCGAGCCGTTTGCTGCGGAACTTGCCGCGCAACGCGCCAACATGCAGGAGATTGCCGAGATAGAGCAGGCTTGGCAGCAGATGCGTGATTCTGAAGGCGATGTGGAAAAATTCACGCAGGCGGATGTTGCCTTCCATGCCGCTTTGCTCAAAGCCAGTCACAATCAGGTTTTCATGCAGCTCTCGAGCATTATCAGCGCCGCGCTGGAGTTTTCCCTGCACGCCTCCAACGAGGCGGTGGATACCCGGGTCGAGGCGCTGGATGTGCACTATCAGCTTGTTGAAGCGTTACGTTTGCGGGATGCGAATGCGGCACGGACATGCGCCAACCATATGCTCGAAATTGCAGCGCGCGATCTTGCAATCGCTGTGCGCAAACATCCCGATCACTGTCCCGTCTGATCGCGGATTTCCCTTCCGGATTTTATTGCTAGATGAGTGAAGCTTCATGAAAATTACGAAACTGACGACCTACATTGTCCCTCCGCGCTGGATGTTCCTGAAGATTGAAACGGATGAGGGAATTGTCGGGTGGGGTGAGCCGGTTGTCGAAGGCCGTGCGCTGACCGTTGAAGCAGCCGTGCATGAACTGGCAGATTATCTCGTTGGCAAGGATCCAATGATGATCGAAGACCACTGGCAGGTCATGTACCGCGGTGGTTTCTATCGTGGTGGCGCCATTCATATGAGTGCGCTTGCCGGTATCGATCAGGCGCTTTGGGACATCAAGGGCAAGGCGCTGGGCCAGCCCATACACGCTTTGCTGGGTGGACAGGTCCGTGATCGGATCAAGGTGTATTCCTGGATCGGCGGTGACCGGCCGAGCGATGTGGCCAACAATGCCCGTGATGTGGTTGCCCGTGGTTTCAAGGCAATCAAGCTCAATGGCTGCGAGGAAATGCAGATCGTTGATACCTGGGAAAAGGTTGAAAAGGCCGTTGAAACCATCGCGATCATTCGCGAGGCCGTAGGCCCGCATATCGGCATTGGCGTTGATTTCCATGGCCGTGTGCATCGGCCGATGGCCAAGGTCCTGGCCAAGGAATTGCAGCCCTATAACTTGCTTTTCATTGAAGAGCCGGTGCTGTCTGAAAACCGTGAAGCGCTGAAGGAAATCGCCAACCATTGCTCGACGCCGATTGCGCTTGGTGAACGTCTCTATTCACGTTGGGACTTCAAGTCTGTTCTGTCGGACGGCTATGTTGATATTTTACAGCCGGATCTATCCCATGCCGGCGGCATTACCGAGTGCCGCAAGATTGCAACCATGGCCGAAGCCTATGACGTGGCGCTTGCTCCGCATTGCCCGCTTGGTCCAATTGCTCTTGCTGCCTGCTTGCAGGTTGATGCCGTGAGCTACAATGCCTTCATTCAGGAACAGAGCCTCGGCATTCACTACAACAAGTCCAACGATATCCTTGATTACATCTCCAACAAGGACGTGTTCCAGTATGCCGATGGTTTTGTTGGCATTCCGCAGGGACCTGGCCTCGGTATTGAGGTTGATGAAGCCTATGTGATTGAGCGCGCCAAGGAAGGGCACCGCTGGCGCAACCCGGTCTGGCGCCATGAAGATGGCAGCGTCGCCGAGTGGTAATGCTGCGACAGGTGTGATGACCCAAGCACACAGAAACAAACGCCGTGACATATCCCTGTCACGGCGTTTTCTCGTTGTCTATTTACGGCCGTTATTTGCTGCGGCGGATACGCCTAGTCGACGCCACAATCGCCTTTTTAGATGCAGAAAACCGCGGAATTTTTCGACGGTTTTCCTCAACATCAGACTTGCGGCAGGATCAGATCATTCTGCTGCAAGCTGCTTAGGGCTCAGGCGCAGCGCTGCAGCGCGGCGGTGACCTTCAAGCTGTTCTGTCGCGCTCTGGCGAACAGCAGCAGGAGCAACCGCAGCAACGCCACGTTCATCAAGCCACTGGTGGGTGGCAATCTTCACGTAGGAGCCAACCCAAAGGCCTCCAGTATAACGACCCGCGGCCATGGTTGGCAGCGTGTGGTTGGTGCCGCAGCACTTGTCAGAGTATACAACGCTTGCAAGTTCACCGATGAAGATAGAGCCGTAGTTGCGCAGCTTTTTCGCTGTCGCCTTCGCGTCGCGCGTGTGAACCTGAAGGTGCTCAGTTGCGATGTAATCGGAATAGGCGATCATCGTTTCCTCGTCCTCTACGAGGGTAACTTCGCCGTAGTCCCTCCACGCGACGCCGGCCACAGCCGCCGTAGACAGTGTTTCGAGCTGCTTCTCGACTTCCTTTATAGTCTCTTCCGCGATCTCACGGCTGGTCGTTACGAGGCCAACACGCGTGCGCACATCGTGCTCGGCCTGGGCCAGCATATCGGTTGCAAGTGTTGCCGGGTTGGCAGTTTCATCGGCGACGATGAAGATTTCACTTGGACCCGCCAACTGGTCAATACCAACTTGGCCGAAGACCTGACGCTTGGCCTCGTTTACAAATGCATTGCCCGGACCGACGATTTTGTCGACGGCAGGAATGGTCTCGGTCCCGTAAGCCATTGCTGCAATAGCCTGTGCACCGCCCACGCGGAAGATACGATCTGCGCCAGCGAGGTGGCAGCCAGCGATCATTGCAGGATGCGCATTTGGCGGCAGGCAAGCAATAACCTGGTCACAACCAGCGACCTTCGCTGGGACAATCGTCATGACTGGTGCCGAAAGAAGCGGATAGCGTCCACCTGGCACATAGCAACCGACGATCTCAATCGGAATAACGCGGTGCCCCAAGTGCAGGCCCGGCAGGCTCTCGATTTCAAGCGGCAGAATCGTGCCGAGCTGAGCCTCTGCGAAGCGGCGGACGTTTGCAATGGCAAACTCGGTATCTTCGCGTGTCTGTGGGTCGAGATCAGCAACAGCCTTCTGCTTCTCTTCCTCTGTAACTTCAAATTTCGCGACGTCGGCTTTGTCGAAGGTGAGCGAGTATTCACGAACCGCTGCGTCGCCACGCTCGCGGACGTTCGCGATAATGTCCTTCACCGTTTTTTCGACGGGAGCCGTATCGGAGACAGCGTCTCGCGTAGGTTCTTTAATCTTGATAAATTTGCCTTCCAGCGCATTGAGACGCGACGTCATCGAAACCTCCTATGTGGGATGATTGACGTGAGCATCTTCCAAGGTGAGCTTTCCGGCAATTGCCCCTAAACCACTTGTTCATTATATTCACCACATTGAAGAGTGTTTGCCGGTGCTGGGTATCTCACCAGGGCTTGGGGTGTCATGGTCGTCCGCATACAGAACCAGAAGGGCCTGACTGATGCCTAAAATTGGGAGTAAGCTTCGAGAGCTCCGGCGCCGCCGAGACTTGGGAGTTAGGGAACTGGCAGCGCGCTCGGGCATATCGCATTCGACGATTTCCCTTATCGAGCGTGACCGGATGAGCCCGTCAATAGATACGCTTGGTGCGGTTCTGGATGCACTTGGTACGACACTTCCGGGTTTTTTCTCTGATCTCCAATCCAGTCTGCCGTATTCACCCTTCTACTCGTCCGCAGACCTCGTGGAGATTGGAAAGGTTGATACAATTTCATATCGCGTTATCGGACTGGACCATCCCAACCGGCAACTCCTGATGTTGCATGAGCGCTACGCGCCTGGTGCAGACACTGGCGAGGAATTCACTCACGCGGCCCAGGAAGCGGGAATGGTACTGTCGGGAATGGTTGAGATCACTGTGGGCAACGTTAAAAAGGTCCTGAAGCCTGGGGATGGATATTATTTTGATAGCAGGCTTCCCCATCGATTCCGCAATGTAGACGAAGGGCCTAGCGAAATCCTGAGCGCGATTACACCACCGACTTACTGATGTTCAAACCTACAGAAGGGTGGTGAGTATAGTGAACAAGGTGGTTAACCCCGCTTTTCAAAGTTTGGAAACGTGCTTTCCTATTGGCCGGTCGATAACACAAAGGGGAGCGTCCGATGAAAATCTTTAAAGCTACAATCATTGCATCCACCATCCTGATGGCAGGCAGTTTGAGTGCGCAGGCACGCGATCTGACAGTCGTGTCTTGGGGTGGAAACTTTCAGGATGCTCAGCGTAAAATCTTCTCCGAACCCTATGCAGCCGAAACTGGTAAGCCGGTTCTCGACGAAAGTTGGGATGGTGGCTACGGCGTTTTGCAGGCCAAGGTCAAGGCTGGCGTTCCCAACTGGGATGTCGTCGAAGTCGAGGCTGAAGAATTGGCGCTGGGTTGCGCCGACGGCATCTATGAAAAAATCGATTGGGAAAAACTTGGCGGTAAGGACGCCTACCTTCCTGCGGCGGTCAGTGACTGCGGCGTTGGCAACATCGTATGGTCGACTGGCCTTTCTTATGACGGAGAAAAGCTAAAGGAAGGCCCGAAGACTTGGGCAGACTTCTGGGATACGCAGAAGTTCCCTGGCAAGCGCGGCTTCCGTAAGGGTCCGAAATACGCCCTCGAGTTCGCTCTGATGGCAGATGGTGTACCTGCCAAAGAGGTCTACGACGTTCTCAGTGGTGAAGGTGGTGTTGATCGCGCATTTAAAAAGCTCGACGAATTGAAGGCCGACATCATTTGGTGGGATGCAGGCGCTCAGCCGCTGCAGCTCCTGTCGTCGGGACAAGTGGTCATGACCACGGCCTATAATGGCCGTATCAGCGGTATCAACCGCTCGGAAGGCAAGAAGTTCGGCTTTGTGTTCCCGGGTAGTATCTACGCCATCGACAGCTGGGTTATTTTGAAAGACAGCCCGAACAAGGACGCGGGCATGGATTTCATTAGCTATGCGAGCAAGGCTGAAAATCAGGCCAAGCTGCCCGAGTATATTGCTTATGGTCTGCCAAACCTGGGAGCGACCAAGTTGGTCCCTCAGCAGTTCCAAGAAGAACTTCCGACGACTGAAGCAAACATTAGTGACGCAATCCCGCTTGATGTAGACTTTTGGACCGACAACGCGGAGGAGCTGACGCAACGCTTCAACGCCTGGCTCGCGCAGTAAGCGCCAGCCTTTTCATGTCCTGATATCCGTTGCCTGGAAAAGGGCAGCGGACCTTCCCTCATCAGAGAGGAGGGAGGTTGCGTTATCCAATACGAGTATAGGTTATGATGAGCGACGCGTTTATAAATTTCGACAAAGTCAGCAAAGCGTTCGGCATCATGACTGTTGTTGATAATCTAGACTTGTCTATCGGCAAGGGTGAGTTCGTCAGCATGCTTGGGCCTTCCGGGTCTGGAAAGACGACGCTTCTCATGATGCTGGCAGGGTTTGAGAGCCCGACTAGCGGTTCGATCTCAGTTGCTGGTAAGCGCGTCGATTCCCTTCCTCCCCATAAGAGAAATATGGGTGTCGTTTTTCAGAACTATGCACTCTTCCCCCACATGACCGTTGCTGAGAATGTGGCGTTTCCGCTGAAAATGCGTGGTGCCTCCAGGAGTGAGATTGTTGAACGGGTGACAAAGGCGCTCGACATGGTTCAGCTTGGGGCGTTTCAGGAACGTAAGCCCATACAACTGTCCGGTGGGCAACAGCAGCGCGTTGCTTTGGCCCGCGCATTGGTTTTCGAACCAGAAGTCGTCTTAATGGATGAGCCATTGGGGGCTCTCGACAAAAAGCTTCGCGAGCAGATGCAAATGGACATTCGCGATCTTCATCACCGCTTGGGTCTCACCATTGTCTTCGTCACACATGACCAGACAGAAGCCCTGACAATGTCGGATCGTATCGCGATTTTCAATCATGGAAAAATTGAACAAATCGGAGGTCCGTCGGAAATATACGACAGGCCAAGAACTCAGTTCGTCGCTGAGTTTATTGGAGAAACAAATCTACTCTCTGGAAAGGTGACGTCTTCATCTAACGGCCTTCTTGACGTTTCGTTGGAAGGCAGTCAGCCGATAAGGATAGCTTCTACCGCAACGTATGAGCCTGGAAAACACGTTAAGGTATCGGTCCGCCCGGAACGGATTGAACTCGGCACGGTCGGTGAGGGCCAAAACGAGCTCAAGGTGAGAGTGACTGACATTGTCTACCACGGAGACCATCTTCAAGTGGAGGTCAATGCTGGTGGTCGGAGGCTTGTCGTCAAAGCCAATCGAAAGGCCGTGGCTCCAGAGATTGGGCAAGACATTGCTGCGTCGTTCAGCCCCGAACAATGTTGGATCGTCACATGACGCAAACATCGTGGCTCTCCAAACAAACCAAGTCGTTCGCTCTCATTGCGCCACTCGCAATTTTTCTAGTTTTCTTCTTCGTGGCGCCTCTCTTCACGATGATGAAGTCCGCTGTTTCTGATCCGGTCGCGTCAAATGCTCTTCCTACGGTTTCAGAGGCATTGGAAGGTTGGGATCGGTCATCGACACCGTCTTCAGAGGCACAAGCGGCGCTGGCCGCTGATATACGTAATATCAGTGATGATCAGTTATTCGGTGATCTCGTCCGTCGACTGAACAGTGCTAAGTCCGGTTTCCGCACTCTGATGACCAAGACACGTAACGCTGTTGCGGAGAACCAGACGGTCGCCGACCTTGTGTCCGTTGACACGCGGTGGAGCGACCCGGCGTTCTGGATCGCAGTTCAAGACGCGGCGAGCGCCTCCCTTACAGACAGAAACCTGCTGGCAGCTGTCGATCTGCAACGAGACGCCAGCGGCAACATTGCGAACGCTCCGGAGGGTACCTCGGCCAATCGCACTACGCTGATCCGTACATTGATCATGGCAGGCATCGTGACAATCTGCTGTATCGCTGTGGGCTTGCCGTTCGCGATGGTTGCTGCATCAACGACCGGGTGGAAACGCCAACTGCTTCTGGGAGCTGTACTTCTTCCACTCTGGACTTCATTGCTGGTGCGCACTGCCGCTTGGTACATTATTCTTCAGGACAACGGTCTCATCAACTTGACGCTTCAAACGCTTGGATTGACGAGCGGGCCTGTTCCTCTGATCTTCAACCGGCTCGGCGTCGTTATTGCGATGACTCATGTGCTCCTACCTTTCATGGTCCTACCAATTTTTAGCGTTCTTATCGGTATTCCCAAAAATCTTATGCCAGCGGCAGCCTCATTAGGCGCTTCACCTATCCGCGCATTCCTGTTGGTTTTACTTCCGCTCAGCCTTCGCGGTGTCGTATCAGGCGCGCTGCTCGTCTTCATGAGTGCTCTCGGCTATTACATCACGCCTGCGCTTATCGGTGGAGCGCAAGATCAGATGATAAGCTCGGTTATCGCCTATTATGCGACTGGTGCGGCAAACTGGGGGATGGCTGGCGCTCTCGGTATCGTTCTGTTGGCAGCAACGATGATCCTCTATATTGTGTACCTTCGTCTTTCCTCCGAGGAGGCGCGCACATGAAAACGCTTACCGCCAGCAAAGCCGTATTCGGATCGGCCGTAATTTTCTTCCTTATGGCACCGCTGTTCGCAATTCTTCCGCTCGCTTTTACAGACAGCATTTTTCTCAACTATCCCATCCCTGGGTTTTCATTCAGGTGGTTCCACGAGTTGTTCACGGCTGACGCGTGGCGTCGGTCCATAATCAACAGTCTTTTGATCGGAAGCGGAACGACTATTTTAGCGACCATCATGGGAACTGTTGCAGCTCTTGGATTGCGAGGAAAATCGGTTTCGCTGCTGTTTAGCTTCTTTCGGACGTTGTTCCTCCTGCCAATGGTTGTTCCGGCAGTCGTGCTTGGGGTGGGTATGCAATTGATGTTTGCTCAGTATGGTCTCGCCAACACATATGTTGGCGTTATCATCGCGCACACTGTTATTGCTATCCCATTCGTAGTGGTCAACGTTACTGCGGCACTGCAAGGGATTGATCGACGGCTTGAGAATGCCGCAGCAAGCCTTGGCGCATCGCCACTTGTCGTCCTTCAGAAAGTGACCTTGCCGCTTGCCATGCCGGGTATTGTGTCGGGTGCTGTTTTCGCCTTCGCCACATCCCTGGACGAAGTTGTTCTAACGCTGTTCGTTGCGGGGCCCAATCAGCGCACTGTTGCCCGCCAGATGTTTTCGACAATCAGGGAAAACATCAGCCCTGCAATTGCGGCTGCAGCATTGCTGTTCATTGTGGGAACCGTGCTAATAGCGGGACTGGTCCTTTTGGCTCAGAAAAAGAGCCCGCGGGCGTAAAGACAAGTCACCTGCGCTGCCGTCATTGCGTTAGTGACGCAATAAATCACACTTTGTAGTGCAAGAGGACGTTCCAAAGCCCTCGAAAGGACGGGTTCCGTTTGCGAAGGGTTGGCCTTTATCGTTACCCGGCTATTCTCACTTTTACGGGTGTCAAGGCAGGCGGCAATGATTTCGTCGTCTGTCGTTCTGTGTTGATCAGCAACCTTAGAAAACAGCCGACTTCAAACGTGGTTGATAGCGACCCAAAGAGAAACTTCGCGACTTTCCCTTTGGGCCGTTTTCTCATGTATTGGGCTGAGATTGCTGTTCGGAATACTTTAGTGGTGTGCCGTGGTCGATGAATGCCTCGATGCGCTCACGCCACGGCTTGATGTCCAGCTTCTGCTCTTCGATCCATTTCGGATTGTAGTAAGTCGCGGAGTAACGGTCTCCGCTATCGCAGATCAGGGATACCAGTGATCCGTCTTTGCCTTGGCGCATCATTTCGCTGGCAATGCACAAAAGACCGAAGAAGTTTGTGCCGGTTGAGCCACCAACACGACGGAAAAGCCGGTCAGAAAGAACGTGCGCGGCAGCAATCGAAGCGACATCTGGTACGCGGATCATATGGTCGATCACGCCGGGTACGAAGGAAGGCTCGACGCGTGGTCGGCCAATGCCTTCAATGCGGCTTCCGGGAGCAGTTTTTTCCATGTCGCCACTTGCCCAGGCGTCATAGAAGGCAGAACCCTCAACATCGACCACCGCGAG
Source organism: Agrobacterium sp. AGB01 (assembly GCF_014851585.1). Classification (GTDB taxonomy): domain Bacteria; phylum Pseudomonadota; class Alphaproteobacteria; order Rhizobiales; family Rhizobiaceae; genus Agrobacterium. Next base: position 578,891 of record NZ_JACVAB010000003.1, on the reverse strand, counting down.
GCGCGTTTCGAGGTTCTTGTAGCGGATAAACCGACCAATCGTTGCCGATGTCCCGCCGGTGCCAGCGCTCATCACCACCCAGTCCGGAACGGGGTGACCCTCATATTGCATCTGTTCGAACACGCTCTGGGCAATGTTGTTGTTACCGCGCCAGTCCGTTGCTCTTTCGGCATTGGTGAACTGGTCCAGATAATGGCCGCCAGATTCGGTGGCGAGTTTCTGCGCCACGGAATAGACGTCGCCAGCATGGTCTACGAAATGGCACTTGCCGCCGAAGCGCTCGATCGCCTCGACTTTTTGCGGGCTGGTGGAGCGCGGCATGACGGCGATGAAGGGGAGATCCAGCAGGTTCGCAAAATAGGCCTCTGAGACTGCGGTCGAGCCGGAAGATGCCTCAACAAGCGTTGTGCCCGGACCGATTCTGCCGTTACAAATCCCGTAAAGGAAAAGAGAGCGTGCCAGACGGTGCTTGAGACTGCCCGTCGGGTGGGTGCTTTCGTCCTTTAGGTATACGCTGATGTTTTTCAGGCCGGGAAAAATCGGTTTGACGAGGTGCGTGTCTGCAGAGCGATGTCCATCGCCCTGCAGAATATTCAATGCGCGTCGCGTCCATTCGCGGTCAGCCGCTGTTATCGGCAGTTCAAAGTGATGTTCGCAACACATGTCAGTCATGTCAGGCGTCCTTGAGGGCGATGACAGCTTCGATTTCGATCTGGGCACCCTTTGGCAGCGCCGAAACCTCGAAGGTCGCGCGGGCAGGGAAGGGCGCCTTGAAGAATTCTGCGTAGGCGGCGTTGATGTCTGCAAAGCGCGACAGGTCGCGTACCAGCACTGTTGTCTTGACGGTTCTGGAAAGATCCGTACCAGCGGCCTCTGCAATGGCTGCGAGATTGCGCAGGCACTGGCGGGTCTGTTCAACCGGGTCGTTGGACGAAAATTCACCAGTGGTCGGATCGATTGGGATCTGTCCCGAGACAAAAAGCAGTCCGTTCACGGCGATAGCTTGCGAATATGGGCCAATGGCTGCTGGTGCGGCGTCGGTGGAAACAGGCTTCATGGAAATCTCACTTATAGTTTTGTCGGACGTTGGTGTCGCAGCGGTGGTGCCACTGCGATGATTCTTACTGTGCAATATGGTGCTGCCACACTGCGGCCTGTCAACGTTATCGCATGTGAAGGCTTGTCCAAAGCCAATTGCATCACTGTCTGTCGATGATTTTTCCAGACCTGCTTTCAACGGTCCTGACGCGGTAGGAGGGTTTTTTAAAGGTTTTCCAAGGGCGTAGAGCAACCTGTCATCCAGAATAAAAAATCTGTCGTACAGATTTGACAAAATCTGATATTTCTGTCTAATTATGTCAGGCAGAATGATGAGGGCGTGCTGCGCCCAGGCTTGCATACGGGAGGAATTATGATCATCACCGACGTCGAAGTGCGCGTTTTCCAAACGACGACCCGTCGCCATTCGGATAGTGCCGGTCATGCACATCCCGGACCCGCGCATAAGGTTGAGCAGGCCATGCTCACCATTCGCACCGAGGATGGTCTGGAAGGCCACTCATTTACGGCGCCTGAAATTGTGCGCCCGCATGTCATCGAAAAATTCGTGAAAAAGGTACTGATCGGTCAGGATTACCGTGATCGTGAACGCTTGTGGCAAGACCTTGCGCACTGGCAGCGCGGCTCTGCCGCGCAGCTGACAGATCGCACTCTGGCGGTCGTGGACTGCGCATTGTGGGATCTTGCCGGCCGGGCGTTGAACACACCTGTATACAAGTTGATTGGCGGTTATCGCGACAAGGTTCTCGCCTATGGTTCCATCATGTGTGGCGATGAACTCGAGGGTGGACTGGCAACCCCCGAAGATTACGGCCGGTTTGGCGAAACGCTGGTCAAACGTGGTTACAAAGGCATCAAGCTGCACACCTGGATGCCGCCTGTAAGCTGGGCGCCTGACGTAAAAATGGACCTGAAGGCGTGCGCCGCAGTTCGCGAAGCTGTTGGTCCTGATATTCGCCTGATGATCGATGCGTTTCACTGGTATTCGCGCACCGATGCGCTGGCGCTGGGTCGCGGACTTGAAAAGCTTGGTTTCGACTGGATTGAAGAACCGATGGATGAGCAATCCATGTCATCCTACAAGTGGCTTGCCGATAATCTCGATATCCCGGTTGTCGGGCCAGAAAGTGCAGCCGGCAAACATTGGCATCGCGCCGAGTGGCTTAAGGCAGGCGCTTGCGACATTCTTAGAACGGGTGTCAACGATGTCGGTGGTATTACGCCAGCATTGAAAACCATGCATCTGGCGGAAGCATTCGGCGTTGAATGCGAAGTCCATGGCAACACTGCCATGAACCTGCATGTCGTCGCCGCGACCAAGAATTGCCGCTGGTACGAGCGTGGCCTGCTGCATCCATTCCTCGAATATGACGATGGTCACGATTACCTGAAGTCGCTGTCAGATCCGATGGATAGTGACGGTTACGTCCATGTGCCGGATCGTCCAGGCCTTGGTGAAGACATCGACTTCAACTTCATTGAGAACAACAGGGTTCGGTGATCGTATCATGAAGACGGTTCTTGCATTCGGAGACAGTCTTACATGGGGTGCCGACCCAACGACTGGCTTGCGCCATCCGGCCGATTATCGCTGGCCGGATGTGCTGGAAAAAGAACTGGGCGGACAGGCCAAGATCCTTTCAGAAGGGCTTGGCGGCCGGACCACATGTTATGATGACCATGCCGGGCCGGCGTGCCGCAATGGCGCCAAGGCGCTGGAAGTAGCGCTGGCAAGCCATATGCCGCTCGACCTCGTTATCATCATGCTTGGCACAAATGATATCAAACCAACCCATGGCGGGCGTGCCGAACCCGCCGTGACCGGCATCCGCCGGCTTGCGCAGATCGTTGATACGTTCCCTTACAAGCCGCGTGATGCAAAGCCAAAGCTGATGATCGTTGCGCCACCTGCCTGTGTTGCCGGTGCGAGCGGCGTTCCGGCGGCCGGACGCGATATTGCAGAATCGCAGCGTCTTGGCCCCCTATATCGCAAACTTGCCACAGAACTTGGCCATTTCTTCTTCGATGCTGGTTCTGTAGCAAAGTCATCCCCGGTTGATGGTGTTCATCTGGAGGCTGACGAAACTGCAAAGATAGGAAAAGCACTGGCAGCACCTGTTGGTGAAATCCTTCGCTGATCCATCCGGGCCTGTGGAGGAACAGGCCGGTCTGTATATTGAAAACTTGGAGAGCCGTCATTCCACAGGAAACGGCAAATTGGGAGGAAATATGAGACACTTTCTTGCTACAGCGGCCCTCGGCGCGCTTTTGATCGGCGCTTTGCCAATCAATTCGTTTGCCGAGACACCCAAGGATCAGCTCGTCGTTGCGACAACAATGAGCAATATTCTGACGCTTGATCCCGCTGCAATTACCGGCCGTGAAACCGTTCAGGTACTCAACAATACCTATGACACGCTGGTCATTCTGTCGCCAGAAGACCGCAGCATCCAGCCGCGTCTTGCAGAGCGTTGGGAAGTCGCCGAAGACCGCATGTCCATTCGCTTCCATCTGCGCAGTGATGCCAAGTTTGAATCCGGCAATGCCGTGACTGCACAGGACGTTGCCTGGAGCCTGAAGCGTCTGCTGGTTCGCAATCTTGCGCAGTCTTCGTTCCTAAAAACCCGTGGTTACAAGGTTGAGAACGCTGACAAGCTGTTTGTTGCTGAAAACGACAACACATTTGTCCTCAACCTGCCGCAGCCGGATGACCCGAGCCTGCTGCTGATGATCCTTGCCCAGAACGGTCCAGGCTCAATCATCGACAGCAAGACAGCTCTGGCCAATGAAAAAGACGGTGACCTTGGTGCCAGCTGGCTGACCCTGAACTCGGCGGGTTCTGGGCCTTTCAAGCTGACCCAGTGGAAGTCGAATGAATTTATCATTCTCACTCGTAATGATGACTACTGGGGTGAAAAGCCCGCGATGAAGCGCGTTCTCATGCGCCATCTGCCTGAATCGCAATCCCAGCGCCTGATGCTTGAAAAGGGTGATATCGACGTAGCATATTCCTTGCAGGCGCCTGACCTGCGTTCGCTTGAGGCAGACAAGGATATTGCCATTGAATCGACGCCCGGTTCGGGCTTCTATTACCTCAGCGTCTCGATGAAAGACGAACGTTTCGCCAATAAGAAAGTGCGCGAAGCATTGCGTTACCTGATCGATTACGAGGGTCTCGATAAGGCAATCATGCCGTATTACGGCAAACTGCATCAGCGCCCGATCAGCACCGGTTTCCTCGGAGCGCTGCCGGATGAAGGTTACAAACTGGATATCGAAAAGGCCAAGGCTCTGCTGGCCGAGGGTGGCTTCCCGAATGGTTTCAAGACAACGCTGCGCGTTCTCTCAGAAGATCCGTTCATGAAAGCCGCAACGGCCATCCAGAACACACTGGCACAGGCCGGCATACAGGCTGAAATCATCAGCGGTTCTGGCGACCAGATTTACGGTGCGATGCGTGAGCGCAAGTTTGAACTGCTGCTTGGTCGCGGCGGTGGTGGCCAGCAGCCACACCCTGACAACAATCTGCGTTCTATCGCCTACAATCCGAACAATGCAGACGATGCAAAGCTAACCAACTATCAGGGATGGCGCACCAGCTTCTACGACGAGAAGCTGAACAAGATGATCGAAGATGCGTTGCTTGAGCGTGATATCGCCAAGCAGGGCAAGCTCTACGAAGACATTCAGACCTACATGGATGAAATCGTCATGTCGATCCAGCCGTTCTCTGAAGTCGTTGACACCGCTGCTTTCCGTAGTGACGTGAAAGGTATGATTGTCAGCCCTTGGCTTTCGCGTTTTGAAAGTATCAGCAAGGATCGTTGATCCCGCCTTATCCTCCCAAAGGCACAGAAAGGCGCGTGTTACCACGCGCCTTTCTGCTTTAGGTTTGAAACCTATGCCGCTTAGATGACGACAGGGACTGCCCAGGTCAGGCGAACATGTCCGCCTGGTGTGCTGTCATCGTAATCCAGTGTCGCATCCAGTGTTTTGCACATGGCCTTGATAAGCTTAGTGCCTAGGCCGGTGCCCTTTGGAGCTGCCGATGGATTGAAACCGATCCCGTCATCATCGACACACAGCTGAAGCTGGTTGTTCTCCATCTGGCGTAACGTGACTCCAATCTGTCCCTTGCCTTCCGGGTAGGCATATTTGAGGGCGTTGGAGACCAGTTCGGTGACGATCACACCCAGCGCCACGGCCTGATCGGCGGTGACAAACACTGCCCTCAGGTCGGTGGTAACATTGATGTCAGAGGATGCGCCACCAGTGCGTTGCAAGTCGTCAATCAAGGCGCCGAGATAGACATCGAGGGCGACAGCGCCGACATTTTCCGAGGTGTAAAGACTGCGATGAACGCCAGCGATTGCTGCAATGCGACTTTGGGTTTCGTGAAGCGCGTTCTTGGCTTCATCACTGATGACGGTGTTGGTCTGCAAGCGGATCATGGCCGAAACAAGTGACAAACTATTGGCTACACGGTGGTTCATTTCCGCCACCATCAGTTCTGCCCGTTCCTTAGCGACGATCAGCAACCGGTCGGCCTCGTCCTTTTCCCGTCTTAGTTTGGCATTGTTCAGTGCCTGATCGATAGCACTGGCCAAGAGCGGGAAAAAGTCGTCGGTTACGGTTTTGATGACGTAGTCCGCAGCGCCGCCCTTAAGCGCGTTGATGGCAATCTGCGCATCGCTGGACCCTGTTACATAGAGAATTGGAACCAGTGTAGATTTACAGCCAATTTCTTCTAGAAAATGTAAGCCAGTCTTGTCCTGAAAATAATGATCCAGGACAACTGCGTCGTAGGTGTCGGCCATGAAGGCCTCAATGCCGGCTGCAACGGAGGCTGCATGAGTTACACTGTAATCGTAGCGACCAAGAATACGCTGCGCCAGCCTTGCCAATGCCGGATCGTCGTCGATGTATAAAATGCGAGCCGGCATTGAATTCCTCAAGGCACCTGAATAACGGAGAAAAACAGGCCCAGATTGCGGATGGCGGTTGCGAATCCATCATAATCGACCGGTTTGGTAATATAGACGTTTGCGCCAAGGTCATAACATTTTTGGATTTCACGTTCGTCGTCAGTTGTTGTCAACACCACGACCGGAAGCCGGCGCGTGTGTTCATTTGTCTTGATCTGCTCAAGGATATCGATGCCCGACATGTCCGGCAGGTTCAAATCCAACAGAATTAGCAGATAGCGGTCCTTGCTCGGCAGACCATCACGGTTTTCGCCGAGAATGTAGTCGAGCGCCTTCTTGCCCAGGGTGAAGGGGACGATTTCGTTATTGACGCCGGCACGGCGGACATTTTTCTCGATAAGACGGGCGTGTCCCTCATCGTCCTCGATCATGACGATAGTGACTTCCTGGCCAGAAGCTTTCATAGCTCGTTACTCCTTGGGATTTTGGTCAAATCTGAAGGCAAAATCAGCCGGAAAGTGCTGCCTTTGCCTGGTTCAGAATCCACCGTAATGTCTCCTCCTAAATTTCTTATTAGTGACCGGACGTGGGCAAGTCCAATTCCTTCGCCTGGTTGGTCCTGCTCACCTGCACGCCGGAACAACTCGAAAATGCGCTCCAGGTCTTGACGTCCGATCCCGCGACCATTGTCTTTGATGTCAATGCGCACACGGCCATGTCCATTGCTGTAACTTCTGACGGAAAGCTGCAAGGGTCGACCTGGCTGCTGGTATTTTACCGCGTTGTCGAACAGGTTGCCAAAGATTTGGTCTAGCGAAATGCGATCGCTGATAACGTGCCGCACGTCCATCGAGATGGAGATATCGCCACCTGAACTGGTGACCTGGTGATGGACGCTGGCTGATGCCGTGTCCAACAAGGACTGAAGGTCTATCTTTTCGGGGGTAAGCTTGCGGCGTCCGTCGCGGGAAATCTTCAGGATGGCATTGATCAATTGATCCATTTTGCGCGTCGATGAACGAATGAAGGTGATTGCCTCCGGCAAGTCTTCCTCCACGGCAAGACGGGCATTGCGAATGTCCTGCTCGTCAGGCTTTTTTTCATCCGCCAGAACATAGGCGGTCAGGTGTTTGACCGAACTTTCAAACTCGCTCAGAAAGCCCATGATATTGACTAGGGGCGCACGCAAATCATGGGTCACGATATAGGCGAAACGCTGGATTTCCTGGTTGGCGCGAATAAGGTCTTCAGTGCGTTCGTTCACGCGTTCTTCCAGCCCCTTGTTTAGATACGCCAGTTCAGCCTGGGCGCTTGAAAGTGCACGAATGTGCTGCACGATGATCGCAAGCGCGCCACCAACAACGCCCAGTATGGCAATAGCAGCTGTTATCGTCAGCCATTGCAATATTCGCGCGATATCGATCTGCTCAGAAACAATGATGCGCAACCTATCGTCTACCGTTGTCTGGTAGGTGGAGAGGATATCGCGAATTTCATCCATGTATCGGAGACCAGAATCGGTCCTGAGTAGCGAGATAGCGCCGTCAAAATCGCCATTCTCGGCGAGGGCAAGCGTGCGGTTTGTCTCTTCAATTTTTGCGTCTGTAAGCTTGTCCAGTTCTGGCAGCTTCGCGGCAAGTACTGGGGTATCGGAAAGGCTTTCCCGCAGCTTCGGCCTGATATCCGGCAGTCGCGCCATGGCTTCGTTGTATGGTTCGAGATATTTTTCATCTCGCGAAAGTAAATAACCTCGCTGACCAGTTTCAGCGTCTTGCATGGACGTCAGCATATTAAGGACCTGCGCACGGATGGTGCGTAGCTGAAGAATTTCCCGTGAATAATCGTTGTTGGCATTAACGAGCCATAACGATGAACCAACCATAACGATAAGCAGAGCAATCCCTGCAACCAACATGAGCAGGGTTGATCGTGCAAAGTTTGTCATTCGTGCCATGAAAGATCCGGGTCAGGTAAATTGCCTCAAACATCGAAAGGCAAGGGGAGGGTAGGTATGAGGGAGAGACGTATCACACTTCTGTCAGAAATGTTGCGTGGTTATATGATGAAGTGTTGTTCGTCTCATGTTCTTGCCCGTTTCACGTAATGCGACCCAAAGTAACGTGTCGAACGCATTTTCGTTCCAAGCGCTGCTCGGTTTTTTTTGTTCGATGCTGTGATTTGTCCGATACGCAACGTTTCATCACGGCTCTGTCGCGGCGTTGGTGCATTATTTTGTCCTGCGGCGGAAAAACTACGTACCGAATTGTGGAAAACTGTACGGTCTATTTTGCGGGCTCGTTACAATCCAAAACTGTATTTCAGACCTGTTGTCATTTGTGCCTCGTCGACTGAAACGTTGCAGTGTATATGAATGTTTCAATAATGCCCGGATTGGTCGTCTATTGTTGCGAACTCCAGTGAGTGTTTGAATTTTTGTTGCGCGTAACGGCGTGCTTTTTCTTTGGTCTTATCAACTCAGGCTCTATGTATAAATTTCCTTCAAATAAATGATCGCACACCTATGCAACCTATGAGGGATTAAATCCTGTGTGTTCAGCGCTGAATTGATGTCATTCGATGTGAAGTATCTTGCTTTCCATTCAAAACTGTCATTCCTTGCCCATTCCTCGAAAAATCTGGGAGATAAAAAATGAACTCATTCAAAACAACAACAAGAGCAGCTGTTCTGCTCGGTTCCCTCCTCATTGGCGCAAGTTCAGCCTTGGCTGAGACCGTTCTTCATCGTGGCAACTCGGGTGAGCCACAGACCCTCGATCAGGCGCAGACTTCGATCAATATCGAAGCGTTCATTGTCAAAGACCTCTATGAAGGTTTGACGATTTACGACGCTCACGGCAAGATCATTCCTGGTGCGGCAGAAAGCTGGACCGTTTCTGATGATGGCACCGTTTACACTTTCAAGCTGCGTGCCAACGCAAAGTGGTCGGATGGAACGCCTGTAACTGCGCAGGACTTCGTTTTCTCCTACAAGCGCGTTGAAGACCCAGCCACTGCTGCGAAATACGCGAACATTCTTTATCCGATCAAGAATGCCGAGAAGGTCAACAAGGGCGAAGCGCCTGTTGACGAACTTGGCGTCAAGGCCGTGGACGAAAAGACGCTCGAAATCACGCTTGAGCGTGCGACGCCATTCTTCCTCGAGCTTCTGGCTCACCAGACTGCATTGCCGGTTTCGCAGGCAAGCATTGAAAAGAACGGCAAGGACTTTGTTAAGCCCGGCGTGATGGTGTCCAACGGCGCCTACAAACTTCAGGCACACGTTCCAAACGACAGCTTGACTGTTGTTAAGAACGAGAATTTCTGGGACGCAGAAAACGTCAAGATCGACAAGGTCGTTTTCTACCCAATCGAGGATCAGGCTGCATCGGTTCGCCGTTTTGAAGCCAAGGAAATGGATCTGGCCTACAACTTCTCGGCAGATCAGATCGACCGCCTGACAAAGGCTTACGGCGATCAGGTTCACGTTTCGCCGACGCTGGCAACCTATTATTACGCTTTCGACACCCGCCAGGAGCCTTACAGCGATGTTCGCGTTCGTCAGGCCCTGTCCATGGCCGTAGACCGTGACTTCCTTGCCAAGGAAATCTACAGCGGTTCGCAGGTTCCTGCCTACTCCATGGTTCCTCCTGGTATCGACAGTTACGGTGAGCCATCAAAGGCCGACTTTGCTTCGCTCTCGCAGCTTGATCGCGAAGACAAGGCTATCGAACTGATGAAAGAAGCCGGTTACGGTGAAGGCGCAAAGCCGCTGGAAATCGAAATCCGCTACAACACCAACCCGAACCATGAGCGTGTGGCAACCGCAATCGCGGATATGTGGAAAAACACATTCGGTGCCAAGGTTTCCCTGGTTAACCTCGATGTATCCTCGCACTACGCTTACCTGCAGGAAGGTGGCAAGTTCAACGTAGCCCGTGCTGGCTGGGTTGCTGACTATGCCGACGCTGAAAACTTCCTTGCGCTTTCGGTTTCCACAAATACGACGTTCAACTACGGCAAGTTCAAAAATGATGAATATGATGCGCTGATGAAGAAGTCGTATGAAGAAGCCGACATGACTGCGCGTGCAAAAATCCTGCATGAAGCAGAGGCTATCCTGTCTCGCGAGCAGCCGGTTGCTCCGCTTCTGACTCAGGCTGATCTTTGGCTCGTTTCCAGCCGCGTAAAGGGCTGGGAAGATAACGCTGCAAACGAGCATTTGAGCCGTTTTCTGAGCATCTCTGAGTAACAATAAGTGGCACGGCGGCGTCCCGCCGTGCCATACCGGAGTTAACGAACCATGTTATCATTTATTCTGCGCCGATTGGCGAGCGCGGTGCCGACGCTGTTTATTGTCGTCACGATTTCGTTTTTCCTGATGCGCTTTGCGCCGGGTGGACCTTTCAACCTTGAACGTCCGTTACCGCCTCAGACGATGGAAAATCTGATGAGGACCTATCAGCTGGATCAGCCATTGTGGCGCCAGTACATTCACTACATCACCAATGCCGTGACCGGTGATTTTGGACCGAGCTATATCTACAAGGACAACACTGTCGCCGAGTTGATCGGAAAAGGTCTGCCTTATTCGCTCGAACTTGGCTTTTACGCGCTGCTTTTGGCACTCGTCGGCGGCGTATTGGCTGGTACATTGGCTGCCTTGAGGCAGAACAGTACCTTTGATTTTTCACTCATGTCGGTTTCGACCGTTGGTATTACCGTACCGAACTTCGTTGTCGGTCCCGTGCTGACGCTGGTTTTTGCCGTTCTGCTTGGTTGGTTGCCAGCCGGTAGCTGGGGCGACGGATCGCTGCGTTATCTCATTCTGCCCATGATCGCACTTGCCCTGCCACAGCTGGCGGTGATTGCACGTCTGACACGTGGTTCGATGATCGAAGCGCTCAGGATGGACCACATTCGCACCGTCAAGGCCTATGGTCTTCCTGCAAGAACGGTTGTCATCATCCATGCGATGCGTGCCGCCATGTTGCCGGTTGTTTCTTACCTTGCACCGTGTGCTGCAGCCTTGCTGACCGGTTCGGCTGTCGTTGAAACGATCTTCACTATCCCAGGCGTAGGGCGCTACTTCGTGCTTGGCGCTATCAACCGTGATTATACGCTTGTTATGGGCACCGTTGTTCTCATTGCGATCTTCGTTATCGTTTTCAATCTTGTGGTCGACATCCTTTACGGCCTTCTTGATCCGAGGGTTCGCCATGACTGATATGTCTGCAAACACGGCTCCGCTGCCGGCTACAAAAAGTCGCAGCCTTTTCCAGCTTGCCGCTCAGCGGTTCCGTAGAAACCGTGCGGCAATGGCCGGTTCGATCATGCTGGCGCTGATTGCGCTTTTTTCTTTCCTTGGTCCACATTTCCTGAACCACACCTATGACCAGGTGTTCCCATCCTATGTGTCCATCCCGCCGAGCCTTGAGCCACGTCCGGATGTCACCAATCTTCAGGGTGTTGTTGAGGGAATTGCTTCGCGTGCGCGCGTTGATCTCAAGGAGTTCGAGGTCAGCGGACAATCTTTCACGGCGACCGTAACCTCGGATAGCGAGATCGATCCGCGCACCACGCGTTATTTCGATCGCGCCAATGAGTTCGAAAACACCAAGGTGACAGCAACCGAAGACGATGGCCGTACGCTGAAACTGGAAGGCAACGTCAACCGCGAATACTTCTTCTTTGGTACCGATTCCAACGGCCGTGACCTTCTGGTGCGTGTCATGCTCGGTGGTCAGATTTCGATTGCTGTCGGCATTCTCGCAAGCCTTGTGTCACTGGGCATCGGTGTTATCTACGGCGCGACGTCTGGTTACATCGGCGGACGTGTCGACAACGTCATGATGCGTATTGTCGAAATCCTCTACTCGCTGCCATTCGTATTCCTTGTGGTGGTGCTGGTGGTGTTTTTCGGTCGCAGCTTCATCCTGATCTTTCTGGTGATTGGTGCGGTCGAGTGGCTGGATATGGCGCGTATCGTGCGCGGGCAGACGCTTGCATTGAAGCGGCGTGAGTTTGTCGGTGCAGCGCAGGCGTTGGGATTGACGGATTGGCAGATCATTCGCCGTCACATTATCCCTAACACGATTGGCCCCGTTGTGGTGTTCGTTACCGTTGTTGTTCCAAAGGTCATTCTTCTTGAAAGCTTCCTGTCCTTCCTTGGTCTCGGTGTTCAGGCGCCGCTGACAAGTTGGGGAGCGTTGATTTCAGAAGGCGCAAACAATATCCAGTCTGCACCATGGCTTTTGATTTTCCCGGCCACCTTCTTCGTTTTGACGTTGTTTTCTTTGAACTTCGTTGGTGATGGCCTGCGCGATGCGCTCGATCCGAAAGACCGCTGACATGAATGACACATCACAAACCATTCTTGCCGTTCGTGGACTGAAGGTTGATTTCACCACGCCTGACGGAACGGTGAATGCCGTCAAGGGCATTAATCTCGACGTCCGGGCAGGGGAGACGCTGGCTGTCGTGGGTGAATCCGGCTCCGGCAAAAGCCAGACCATGATGGGTATCATGGGACTTCTGGCAGCCAATGGCCAAGTGCAGGGTTCCGCCAAATATCGCGGCCATGAACTTGTCGGCTTGCGTTCGGATGAGCTCAACACCATCCGCGGCGCCAAGATTACCATGATCTTCCAGGAGCCGATGACCTCGCTTGATCCGCTCTACAAGATCGGCAAGCAGATTGCAGAACCTATCCTGCATCACCGCGGAGGCAGTCGCAAAGAGGCACGCGCGCGTGTTCTGGAATTGCTGGAACTGGTTGGTATTCCTGATCCGGCACGTCGCATCGACAGCTATCCGCACGAGCTCTCTGGTGGCCAACGTCAACGTGTCATGATCGCAATGGCACTGGCCAATGAACCGGACATTCTGATTGCCGATGAGCCGACAACAGCACTCGACGTGACAATCCAGGCCCAGATCCTTGACCTGCTCAAATCCTTGCAGCAGCGTTTTGGTATGGCCATCGTGTTGATTACGCACGATCTCGGAGTGGTGAAGCACTTTGCTGATCGTGTCACGGTGATGCGTCGCGGCGAGGTGGTTGAGGCTGGTTCCACAGCAAACATTTTTGAACGTCCTCAACAGGACTACACGAAAATGCTGCTGGATGCCGAACCAAGCGGACGCAAGCCGGACGTGGCGGATGAGGCGCAGGTCGTGCTGTCCGGGCAAGCCGTAACCGTCGATTACCAGATTGCTGGCGGGTTCCTGTCGGGCAAAAAGAGCGCGTTCCGCGCCGTCAATGGTGTCGATGTCACATTGCGACAGGGACAAACAATTGGCGTTGTCGGGGAGTCCGGTTCCGGAAAATCCACGCTCGGCCGCGCCCTGTTGAAACTGGTAGAGGCCAAGGGAAAGGTCGTGTTCGAAAAGACGGACATTTCCGCTTTCGATCGAAAAGCCATGCGGCCCCTTCGCAAAAAACTGCAACTGGTGTTTCAGGACCCTTACGGTTCACTTTCGCCGCGCCAGACGGTCGGTGAGATCATCACTGAAGGCCTGTTTGTGCATGAGCCACAACTGAGCCGGGCAGAGCGAGACCAGCGTGCCATCAAGGCGCTGCAGGAGGTTGGCCTCGATCCCGACGCCCGCAATCGTTATCCGCATGAGTTTTCAGGCGGCCAGCGACAGCGCATCGCCATTGCACGTGCCATCATCCTGAAGCCCGATGTCGTCATTCTCGATGAGCCGACGTCTGCACTTGACCGCTCGGTTCAGGGACAGGTTATTGACCTGCTGCGCGACCTGCAGAAAACGCATGGTCTGTCGTACATTTTCATCAGCCATGACCTGTCGGTTATCAAGGCGATGTCCGACTACGTCATGGTTATGAAGGACGGCAAGGTTGTTGAGGAAGGCACGACAGATGCAATCTTCGAAGCACCGCGTGAAACTTACACGCAGACGCTGATGAACGCCGCTTTCACAGCGTAAAACCGAGGTGGCATAAGTAATAAAATCCCCCGGCTATTTGGTCAGGGGGATTTTTTATTGGTCAGGTTTACGGTTGATTTGGTGTGAGCAAGTAGTGCCCAACCCCCCAGACGTCGCCATTGTCGTGACCGAACAGGCCGGCTGTCGCCAGGAAGAACAATCGCCAGCGACGCTCCCAAAGATGAGCGTCCTTGCCATAGACGGTTTTTAACAACGGTCTAATCTGGTCGATTTCGCGGTCGAAATTTGCCAGCCAATCGATAGCCGTTTGTTGATAATGTTGGCCAGACCAACGCCAATCCTGTTCAACGGTGAAGCTCTCTCCAAAGCGATAAGGCAGATCATAAGCGGGCATGATGCCGCCGGTGAAGAAATGATGGGCAATCCAGTCTGCGGGATTGTTATGGTCGAAACGATAGGAGCGGTTCTTGTGCGTGAAAACATGCAGGAACAATTTTCCGTCCGGTTTCAACCATCCATGTACACGTTCAAGAAGGGTGTGCCAGTTGGACATGTGCTCGAACATTTCCACGGAGACCACTCGATCAAATGTTTCTTTTGTTTCAAAAATATTCATGTCGGCCGTGACGACGCTGAGGTTGGTATGGCCTTTATCCTGAGCTTTGGCGGTTATGTATTCGCGTTGGGAAGCTGAATTGGAAACAGACAGGATTGTCGATCTGGGAAAGTTTTCGGCCAACCAAAGGGAAAGCGAGCCCCAGCCGCAGCCGAGTTCTAGGATTGTCATGCCATCCTCTATTCCGGCATGTTTGACTGTCTGTCTCAGTGCCTCGCGTTCCGCATCTAGAAGGGAGGTAGTTAGATCGGGATAGAAACAGCATGAGTATTTTCGCCGTGGGCCGAGCACCAGCGAAAAAAACTCCGCAGGCACTTCGTAATGTTGCCGGTTGGCGTCACTCGTGTGCGTCGCAACGGGAAACTTGGCCATCTCAGACACGAATTCAATTTCCCGGTCATGGGGAATGGTTTCCAGACGGTGTTTGGTGCGGTTACACAGGAAGTCAATTCCAGCAAGCGTCATACCGTCTGATAATGGCATTCTCTCCGCCGCATTGATGGCAAAGGCCAGCATGTTCATTGTGTTGCTCCTTGTTCAGTGGCGGAGTTCTTTTTGCGGGGACCGGGGAAGAAAGCGTTGACACGGGCTTGCAAGGCTCGAAATTTTTCGCCGCGACTTCTCAACATATGCTCTTCAAGTGGTGGGATGCCGGAAACGTGCACCAGCAGCCAGTACATCATGGCAGGCGCAAGCAATGCCAACCAGCTCCAGCCGCCAGTGTCGATCGCCAACAATGGCCAAGTGCACCAGAATAACCATTCAAAGAAGTAATTCGGGTGGCGAGAGTAACGCCACAATCCAATTTCACATACACCCGTTTTGGCTTCTGGAGTTTTTCTGAAACCCGCCAATTGGGCGTCTGAAAGGCTTTCGCCTGCGAGAGCTATGACGGCGATGCCAAGTGCAATCAAATCAACAATCCGAGGAAACGCGCTTTCGTTGCTGGCGGCCAGATACACTGCCAAAACCAGTACAAATGCCGCGGCAGCTTGTATCTGCAAGAACCAGAATAATCTGAACGAGGCCGCCTTTCCCCATTGTTCAATGAACTTGGCGTAGCGGGGATCTTCCTTGGCGCCCTTTGAGCGTGTCCCGATGTGGGCTCCAAGTCGCAACGACCACAATGCGATGACAACGGAGATCATGATGCGGCGTTCGCTTGCGCCATCAGCCCAAATTGCCGAGGCAATGCCACCAAGTCCGACGGCAAATGACCAGATCGTATCGATCCAGCCGCTGTTGCCGGTCCTGCGCTGCGTGGCCCATGCACCGAACATTGCAAGAGAAAGACCGGCTGCTGCGAAAATGAGGAAACTGAAATCCATTTCTACCGCCTGTTGCACAGCAATGTCACACTGCTTTCATCACCTATCTACGGAACTGACGGCATTCTGGTTTCGTTTAACGGGCAAAATATTCAAATAAAGATTCCTGGCGGAACTGAACCGTTTCCAATAGCCACTCGTATTGCTTCTGTAGATGTGAATTCGCACCAGTCGCTGTCCGCGACCTGTTGCTCCAGTCGGTTCAATGCGATTGGAGCGTGAAGAGGAGTGTGGGGTATGAAATGGATATTACCAGTTTCAGTCATCCTTTGCCTTGGCTCGAACTCTGCCATGGCAGAGGATATTTTCGGGCAGTGGTCGCGCGGTGATGGCAATGCCCGGGTGAAGATAGACCAGTGTGGAGCCAATATCTGTGCGACGAATACCTGGATAAAACCGGGTACACCGAAAGAAAAAACCGGTGACAAGCTTATCATGACCATTTCGCCTGCCTCAGATGGTAAATATTCCGGAACCGCTTTCGATCCTCAGCGCGATCTTACCTACAAGATCAGCGTTGAGGTGAAGGGCAACAACATGACGACCAAGGGCTGCGTACTTGCCGGTTTGCTGTGCAAGGGCGTTCAATGGACAAGGCTGGATTGACGTCATGACTACAATCGACATGGATGCCAATCAGTGAGAATGTCAGGAGCAAAATGGTCATTCGGGGCGTGTTCTATGTGGTTCTCGGCGCTCTCATGATGACGTTGGCATCAGGGATAAAAGCTCCAACTTCGGCAAATCCAGTCGAGGACGAGCGCCTCATCGATGTTGGCGGGTTCATGATGAACAGCCTTTTGCTGGAACCCGCACACAAGGCTGATTTGCCGGCGATTGTCTTTATTCACGGCGCTAGCACCAGCCTGTTTGATCCATTGGTCGCCTTTCGCTCGAGTTTGGAGGGACGCGCCAGACTGCTGTTTGTTGACAGACCAGGTCATGGTCGTTCGCAGATCGGCGGCGAGGGCAACATTTTGCCGGATGGACAGGCGGATGCCATTGCAAGTCTGATGGACAAGCGCGGCATCAAAAATGCAATCGTGGTTGGTCACTCTTACGGTGGCGCAATTGCTGCTGCGCTTGCTTTGCGACATCCAGAGAAGGTGACGGGACTGGTTTTCCTGTCGCCTGCGGTTTATGACTGGCCGGGCGGCGTCTCGTGGTATTATGACGCTGCGCGTATCCCGATCAGCGGTGTTTTGTTCAGCACCCTTGTTGCGCCACCGGCAGGGCTGTTGGCGATTGGCGCTGCGACAAAGTCAGTGTTTGCACCAAACCCCGTACCGCAAAACTATATAGCTCAAACCAAAGCATTGCAGGCTTTGCGCCCGGTTGCTTTCCGTCACAACGCATTGGAAGTCGCATCTTTGAATGCGTGGGCCAAAACGGCATCCCGCCAATATCCCGAGATAAAAGCAAGGACAATTATCATCACCGGTGATGCTGATAAGGTTGTGTCGCCGGAGATACATTCGAAACAGCTGGCACATGCCATCAAAGGCTCGAAGCTACTTGTCGTGCACAATCTTGGGCACAAACCGGATTACATCGCGGGCGATCTTGTCGTCGCAGCAATTGAGGTTGCGGCCGGCAAAAAACGGGATCTTTCGCGGATACTAAAATCTGTCGAACGACGCATAGCTGGTGATGGGCGTAAATCTCAAATGTAACGGTTCAAATTGCCCCGAGTGGCACACTAACCGGAGCGCAGTGCTGTTAAAGCCATGGAGAAGATCGAAAAATCCTCGACGGAGATTTCCAATATCATCGGTGTGATCGATGAAATCGCCTTCCAGACAAACCTTCTCGCATTGAATGCCGGTGTAGAAGCTGCGCGCGCCGGTGAGGCAGGCGAGGGCTTTGCGGTTGTCGCACAGGAAGTGCGGGAACTGGCACAGCGTTCCGCTGCCGCAGCAAAGGAAATCAAAGCGTTGATCCTGATGTCGACAGATCAGGTTCAGGAGGGCGTTCAACTTGTCGATGAAACAGGCAAGGCGCTGGAAGCCATCGTTGCCGAAGTTCAGGAAATCAATCGACATGTTTCGGCGATCGTTGACGCTTCCCAGGAACAGTCATCCAGTTTGCAGCAGATCAACACTGCCGTAAACCAAATGGACCAGGACACGCAGAAGAATGCGGCCATGGTCGAGGAGACCACTGCTGCAAGTCATGGTCTTGCGCGTGAGGTTTCATCGCTCAACCAGTTGCTCGGCCAGTTCAAGACAACGTCGGACGTAGCAAGCGCAGTACAGGCTGCACCATCGGCAAATGTGCCAAAATATAGCGCGTCCCCCGTTCGTTCATTGACGAACAAGCTTGCAACGGCCTTTGTCGGCAATGCGGCGCTCAAGGCGGATTGGGAAGAGTTCTGATAGTTAAGCAGAACCCAGCCACAATGAAGGCCCCGATGCGATGCGTCGGGGTCTTTCTCCTTTTTATTAGACAGGTCTTGTCCCCAAGCGATTTCAAATAGATATTTGTTGCGGTGTAACTGGGCTTTTCCGGCGGAATCGCAACAAATCTGTTGTATTTTGTCTTCTGCCACTCAGCAAAGTGGCAGCACTTTCCATATCTTCTTGCAATAGACCAAGTACCCGGTAACATACCAGACAGATTTTGTGCAGGTGAGGCGGCAATGGACGTGGAAAGCAGAGCGGGCGTGGAACACGGTAAGTCGCTGGCGTCAAAAATCAGCTCTGCGCTGCGGCGTGATCTGATGGAGGGTGTGTTCCGCCCGGGAGACAGACTTCCCAGCGAAAGTGCTCTGAGCCGCGAGTATTCGGTCAGTCGCACGGTTGTGCGTGAAGCAGTTGCCATCCTGCGTGCGGATGGCCTTGTGCACGCTCGCAAAGGTGCTGGAATATATGCGCTTGAATTGCCGCAAGAGCAGGACAAGCCTTTCAAGGATCTTACGACTGAACGCATTTCATCGGTTATCGAACTGCTTGAATTGAGGACTGTTTTCGAGGTCGAATCGGCTGGTTTGGCGGCGTCACGACGCTCTGCCGCGCAGATAGAGATGATTCTTGATGCTCACCGGAGCATTGGGGAGTGTCTTGCCACTGGCATGCCGACCCGTGATGCCGACTTCAATCTTCACCTCGCCATTGCCGAGGCTACTCAAAACCGGCGTTTTCCGGAGTTTCTGCAGCTTATCCGCTCTGGCATCATCCCGCGTGGCGAGTTGCAGGGATCTGCTCCAGGCTCTCGGCCGAAAGACTACAATCTTCACCTCCAAGAAGAGCACGGCCTGATCGTTGATGCGATCATTGAGGGCGATGCTGATCTGGCTCGAGAACGCATGCGCGCACATCTGCGTGGCAGTCTGGATCGCTACAAGGTGTTGCTGCGCTCGAAAGCCAAGGAAAGCGAAGAAATCACTCAGGCATAAACAGCTGTATTGTCAGACAGGCTGAGATATATGTATGATGACATGTTTAGTGTCATCAAGGAGGCATATATGACTCTTCCCAAGTTCCCGGTTGTTTCACCGGACGCCGGCGTTCTCCGTCAGGTCCTTTCCGAATCCCCAGAGTTGATGGTTGTTTCATTTCGCTTCGAAACTGGAGCAGAAGGTAAGCTTCACAAGCATCCACACGTCCAATCCACCTATGTTTCCAAAGGAAAATTTCGGTTTTTCCGTGATGGCGCAGCCTATGAATTGAAGGTTGGCGACAGTCTCGTCATTCCTGGAAACATTGAACATGGCTGTGAATGCCTGGAAGAGGGGGAATTAATCGACTGCTTTACCCCCCGCCGTGATGATTTCCTATAAGCGATGTAACTTGACAGTTTTATAAACCTGTGACAGGTTGATCAAAATTTGTCAGACAGGAAGGGAGCCTGTTAAGGCGCACTTCCCGCGGCTGGCAAACGGAGGAAACATGTCATCACGTCGCGTACAATTTAATGGTTGGGCCGAGCAGATTGGGACCATAGCTGTCACCCTGCTCGGCTTGCTTATGCTTACATTTTTCATCGGCCGCATGATGCCTGCCGACCCGGTGCGGGCGATCGTCGGTGAAGATGCGACACGGGAGACCTATGAGCAGGTCTTTCGTTCGCTCGGTCTTGACCGCCCCGTGTGGGAGCAGTTCTTCTTATATCTTCGCGATGTGCTGACCGGTAATTTCGGCACGTCTATCCGCACCGGTCAGCCTGTCATCCAGGATATTCTGCATGTCATGCCGGCGACGATTGAGCTGGCAACCTTTGCCATCATCATTGGTGCAGGCCTTGGTGTGCCGCTTGGCGTGTTTGCGGCGGTAAACAAGGATCGCTGGCAGGATCATGCCGTGCGTGTCGTCAGCCTGTTTGGCCATTCCATGCCGATTTTCTGGACCGGTATGATCGCGCTGATCGTGTTTTACGCCCATCTTGGTCTGGTTGGCGGTAGTGGCCGTATGGACCAGTTCTATATCGGTCTGGTGGATGAGCGGACGGGTTTCCTGCTGATCGACAGCCTGCTGGCCGGTGACATGGATGTGTTCTGGTCGGCGGTAAACCACCTCATTCTTCCCGCCAGCCTGCTTGGGTATTCGTCATCGGCCTATATCACCCGTATGACCCGCAGCTTCATGCTGGATCAGCTGGGTCAGGAATATGTCACCACGGCACGGGTGAAAGGCCTTTCCAGCCGACAGACCGTCTGGTTACACGCCTTTGGCAACATCCGCGTTCAGCTCGTCACCATCGTGGCGCTGGCCTATGGCTCACTGCTTGAAGGTGCCGTGCTGATCGAAACGGTTTTCGCATGGCCCGGTTTTGGCCAGTATCTCACCAGCAACCTGATTATCGGCGATATGAACGCGGTGATGACCTGTGTTCTGATCGTGGGCGTCATCTTCATCGGGCTTAACCTGTTGTCTGACGTTCTCTACCGCTTCTTTGATCCGAGGACACGCTGATGACCACGCAAACACAAAGCACAGTGCGTCTTCCCGCCTGGTTGAATGCCCTGAAAAACATTTTTGTTTTTCTGCTGAAAAGTCCGACCTCGACCTTTGGTCTGATCGTTCTGGGACTGCTTATTCTGGCGGCGGTTTTTGCGCCATTCATTGCCACACATGACCCCTATGCTCAGGATCTGGTCAACACCCTGCAGGCACCCGGTAACGGACATCTGTTCGGTACGGACGAGTTGGGGCGTGATATTTTCAGCCGCCTGATCTGGGGCGCCCGTATCACGCTGACAATCATCTTCCTGGTGTCGATCATCGTTGGCCCGATTGGACTGATTGTTGGCACGGCGTCCGGTTATCTCGGTGGCAAGTTTGATACGGTGATGATGCGGATTACCGATATCTTCCTGTCTTTCCCAAGCCTCATCCTGTCGCTGGCCTTTGTTGCGGCGCTTGGGCCAAGCCTCAACAATGCAATCATCGCCATTGCCTTGACCTCCTGGCCACCGATTGCCCGTCTGGCACGCGCTGAAGCAATGACCTTCCGCAATGCCGATTACATCGCAGCGGCACGTCTTCAGGGTGCGTCACCCATGCGCATCATCGTCAAGTCGATCATGCCCATGTGTCTGCCATCTGTTCTCATCCGTCTGACACTCAATATGGCAACGGTGATCCTGACAGCTGCTGGCCTTGGCTTTCTCGGTCTCGGTGCACAGCCACCATTGCCGGAATGGGGTGCGATGATCGCGACGGGACGGCGTTACATGCTGGATAGCTGGTGGCTGGTGACCTTCCCGGGCGTTGCCATCCTGTCGGTCAGTCTTGCCTTCAACCTGTTGGGCGACGGTCTGCGCGATGCACTCGACCCGAAGCAGATGAACCGGAGATAAGACGATGGAAAAGACCATTCTCGACGTTGAAAATCTCCGCATTCGTTATGGTGGCTCCGCCACGGAAGCCGTGCGCGGAGTGTCCTTCACCCTTGGACGCGAACGTCTCGGCATTGTTGGGGAAAGTGGCTCTGGTAAATCGACCGTAGGGCGTGCGCTGCTGAGACTGCTGCCTGGTGCGACCATTACCGCCGACACATTGCGTTTCGACGATCTTGACCTTCTGTCTCTTTCAGAGCGGCAGATGCTCAAGGTTCGCGGTCGCCGCATGTCGATGATCCTTCAGGATCCGAAGTTTTCGCTGAACCCGATCCGTCGGGTCGGCGATCAGGTGGCTGAAACCTATTTGCGGCATTTCAAATGCGCCAAGTCGGAAGCCAAAGACAAGGCACTGGCCATGCTGGAGGCGGTGAAGATCCGTGATCCGCTACGTGTTTACCAGCAGTATCCGCACGAGATTTCTGGCGGTATGGGCCAGCGCGTGATGATTGCCATGATGCTGTTGGCCGATCCTGATCTGGTGATTGCCGATGAACCAACTTCCGCACTTGATGTGACCGTGCGCCTTCAGGTGCTCAATATTCTCGATAGCCTTGTGCGCGATCGCGGTATTGGCCTGATCATGATCAGTCACGACCTTAATCTGGTGCGCAATTTCTGTGACCGCGTTCTTATCATGTATGCCGGCCGCGTTGTGGAAACACTTGAGGCGCGAAATCTGGATAATGCGCAACACCCTTACACGCGTGGTCTGCTCGCTGCACAGCCGCGTATTGGCGGTTCGCGTGCGCCGCTTGCGGTGCTCGACCGTCGTCCTGAATGGCTGGAGGAAACTGTCTGATGTCCGTTTCTGTTGAAACTCGCGATTTGTCCATTTCCTTCGGTACTGAACCCAATGCGGTCAAGGTTCTGCCCGGCGTATCATTCTCTGTTCAGCCGGGAGAATGTTTTGGCCTCGTCGGTGAATCCGGCTCCGGCAAGTCCACCGTTCTGCGTTGCGTATCCATGCTGACCGATTTCTGGAAGGGCGAGGTGCTGATCGCGGGCAAATCCGTTCGGGATATGCCGCTGATCGATCGTTGCCGCATCCTGCAAATGGTGTTTCAGGATCCCTATGGTTCCTTGCATCCGCGCCAGTCGGTGCGCACAGTTCTGAATGAACCACTGGTCATCCACAAGCTGGGCGACAGAGAAGAGCGTATGCGCAAGGCCATCACGGATGTTGGCTTGCCGGTGTCGTTCCTTGATCGTTTTCCGCACCAGCTGTCCGGCGGCCAGCGCCAGCGCGTTGCTATTGCCCGTGCGCTGATCCTGGAGCCATCCTTGCTGCTATTGGATGAGCCAACTTCGGCACTGGATGTGTCTGTTCAGGCGGAAATTCTCAACCTGTTGCAGCGTCTTCGTGAAGAGCGTGGTTTTACCTACATCATGGTTACACACGATCTGGCTGTGGTTGACCATATGTGCGACCGCTTTGCGGTGATGCTCAGAGGCGAGATTACCGAAATCCTGCCGCGCCAAGCCATCGCCGGAAACGGTGCCACGCATGATTATGCGCGTGAACTGATTGGCGCATCTCTGGAGTATGAAGGCGCACATTGAAGTGCTTGGCTTTTGATAAATCGCAGGAAAGGTGTTTCGATAATACAAACCCGGCGTAATTTTCGACCCAATATGGGGTATGATTAAGCCGACATATCGTATTTTCCATAGGGCTGCGCCTCCATTGCAGCCTGTGTCCCCGGGGCATCAGCCCAACTCCTCCCCACTTGCCCGGCATTTTTGCCGGGCATTTTTTCTGCGAAGTGTTTTAGATTGCCGCAAGGATGCGGTTGCAGATCGGTTTACTGGCCGCTCTCTGCATGGTCACTTTTTGCTCGACCGCCTGAATGATTGTGTCGCTGAAATCTACACCGCTCAATTCTTTGATATTCCACAGGCCGCCCGGGGAAAAAACATTCACTTCCAGGATCTTGTCTCCGACAATATCGAGACCGACAAGGAACATTCCGTCCTCAATCAGCTTGGGGCGCATGACCTCTGCAAGCGCCAGAATGTCGTCATTGATTTTTACCGCCTCCGCAGTCCCCTTTGCATGAATGTTGGAGCGCAGATCGCCCTTGGCAGGAACGCGTCTCAACGCGGCATGCACGCCATTATGGACCAGTGGCTTGCCATTCATCATGAAAAACCGAACATCACCTTCGGTCGCAGCTGGCAGATATGCCTGCGCAATCAAATAGCCTTCGACGCTGATAGCCTCGAAAATCTGATTAAGGTTGGTTTCTTTGCTGGAGCTGATTTTGAAAACATTCTTTCCGCCTGATCCCTGTAAAGGCTTTACAACAACACCTTTGGGATGCTGTTCCACAAAGCTGCGCAGTTCATCCGGATTACGGGTGATCAATGTGGTCGGGCGCACAATTTCCGGAAAGCTCTGAAAATAGAGCTTGTTCTGTGCCTTGGCCAAGCCTTCAGGATCGTTGAGAACCACGACCCCGCGTTCTGCTGCCATTCGTCCGAACAGCACACCTGCATGAACCGCCCAAGGACGGGACGTAAGATCAAGGGAGGGATCGTTGCGCAACATCAATGCATCGATTTCACTGACGTCGAATGTCTTGCGCTCCAGAGCCTTGTCCTGCAATGCGGCATGGAAGGTTTCCGGCTTCTTATATTTAGCGTGGGGCAACACTGCGGCATGAACGGCGAGGCTGTCGTCATCACGCAGGCTGAAATCGCCGGGGCAGAGGTACACGACCTCATGCCCGCGATTCAGTGCTGCCATAGCCATCAGTGCGGTTGCAAACTGTGGGCCCTCTGACTCGATGGAATTTACGAAAAATGCAATACGCATATGTCCCTCCTAAAGATTTGCCATGTGTGATATTGGCAATCCCTTGCTGATGTCTTCCAGTCGCTTTTTGGCGCTGCTGTCAGCAAGAAATGCCGGATAAATATTTGGTGAACGCAGGAGGCCACGTTGTGCCAATTCCTGCATAATGGGAAAATGATCGGCAGCAATTTTGCCCATCCAGAATGGATCAAGTGATCCGCCATCGCGCAGATGAAAGACCACCTGGGCCAGACCGCGAAGATAGATAGCATCCTTGCTCAAGCCACCACCGCGATAAATCCTCAGTGTCAGGTTGAAAGCACCCGCAGCACTGAGTCCGTGGGTTTTGGTCATAAGATGAAATGTTTCGCTAAACGACGCTCCATCCAGCATTGCGGCGCAGGCAACGACGCGCGCTGCAATCAGTCGCAGGCGTTCACGTGTCATGCCGCCGGTGAGATATTCAGCCAGCACGGCCAGGCCTTCTTGAACACCTTCATATCCGGAAAGGCCTGTACGAAATAGACGCAGCCCCTGCGAGGATCCGTTGAAATAGGTCAAAAGATGCACGCCGATTTCATGGGAAAGTAGGGCATCGATCCGCCGCCGTTCCATGAGTGTATGGCGAGAAACCAGCAGTTTGCTGCCGGTGACCATCAAGCCCGGCGGCAAGTCGTCCCGTATTTCGACTCTTGCCGAAAACTCAGGAGAGAGATCATGATATGCCGCCACCATGTCACGGGACTTCTGAGCCACTTCATAACAATCTGCCATGGCGATCGCGCTTGCATCGTCATCCAGTTTGCAATGCGCAAGCACATCTTTGGCAAGAGAGAGCAAGCTGTCCTCGACCGGACCGTAAAGGGCGCGGCTGAAATCCGTGAAGCGGTGGGTATTCAACGATCGTAACATCGTCAGTTGCAGGTCTGTCTCCTGCTGCTTTTCTCTATAAAGACGATAAAGAACCGGATCTTCCAGATGTTCGAAAGCGATAGAATAGAGTTTTCGTTTTTGTGCTTCTACGTCCACGCCCAATGGTCGGTAGAGGAATTTTGGCTCACGCTCAAAATCGCTTTTTTCAAACTCCTTGAATGCCTGACCGGCGTTGATGGGCGTGACGGCGAGTAGAAAGTCGAAAGAAGACACGATCTCGTCCATAGCGCGATCTGCACGACGCACAGCGTCGACGAAAGCTTTACGGCCAAGTGCGCGGTGTGAAGCGGTTTCGAGCGCTCCGGTCTTGCTGCTATAGGCCGCGAAAGCCTGTAACCCTGCATCGGAAATGTTAGAGATCAGGCGTTCCCGCAGGTCTGGATAAAAAGCACCGGATTCCGGTTGTCGATAGATTGGTGCATAACGGACGGTGATGCTGGGAAAATCAATACCGGCTTTGCGCAATTTAAGCTGAGGGTCGTCTTCTGGACGCGGCGCTGTAATACGCGGTATTCGGAACATGACCTCTGCATCGCAGACAGCCTTGATGAAGGCCTCCATAGCGATATGTATTTCAGGACCGTTGCTCGCCGAAACAGAGACATTGAAGTGTGGAAGATATGGCGAGTCATCGGCTAGAAGGATGTCATGTTCGAGTTCACCGACATCCAGCAGCATGAACGCGCCAAAGGTCTTTCGCATGGCGTTGCCAACTGCCCTGATAAGAGGAGCGGCTTCATTCAGTGTATTGGCAATAAGATAAGATGCATTTGCCGCGACGACATCGCGGGCAGCTAGGTCCTTTGTACCGCCTGCAATGTGAACACACAAGAATGGCAATGGCCGGTCGATATGCAAACGCCCTGCCGTGCCGATATCTCGGCGAACCGGGGTGCCCGCCTGAAGGCAGTTGACGACATCATCCAGCAGTTCGTCATTCGCTGTTGTATTGATCAGAGGAACCACACTCATCGGGCATCCCGTACCAAGCTCTCAAGCATCTTGGCGCCCGCTGACACAAGTTCTCTCAACTCGGTAATCGCCTGCTGATCTGGCTCGCCGGTCCATTCATCCATGAAGATTTTCTTGAATTCGACTGCTATCGCGCAGCCGGTTTGCGGAAAGCGCTCGTGAATGAAACGGGTCTGCTCACCCTTGCCTTGGAATGCCACATTTTCTCGGACGTCCAGAAGACGGCCCTTAATCCGGCGTGACGCAAAAAGCTGTCCGAGTGCCGTTACAACACTGCTCCAGCGCTGCGTATCCATCGACCATGTCCCGATGTTGATATCAGGGGCCTCAGCTTGCGGTGTAGGGGCAACATCTGCTCCACCGCGGCGATGGTTATAGCTATGGACATCCAGTACGATGAACTGGCCGTGCCGCTTTTCCATACGCTTCAATACGGTTTCGAGCGTAGCGTAATAGTCATCATGAAATGAAAGGGATTGTTCAACTTCGTCAGAGGAAAGGGGCCGTTTCCAAACCTCAAGGCCCCAGGATTGTTCGGGTCTGCTGTAGACCGCATCGGGTTTGGCGCGGTTGAGATCGGTTTCAAAACGCGAGTGATGGACGATGATGCGGTTCTGGACGTCGCGAATAATCTCGCCGGTAAACGGATCTTCTTCTCGCAGCCTTTGATCAGCCGAAAGTGCCATGATATCGCTGATGTCAGCGCGCACGGCATGTCCGTCATGTATGGCAGTGGCAATAACGGGGCTGTCGGCAAATTCCAGCGTCCAGAGTTTCCCCGTAGCTGTCTTTTCGAAGCCGTCGTTGATACGCATACTGTCCCAATCCTTGCTTATGTTTTCAGGATTGGGAAATGATTGGTCAGGCCTGTTTGTTCCCTTGAAGAGTGTCCCAAGACAGCAATTTCTGGTTTTAGAAAAGGGACAGGCAGCGCGGCAAAGGCGATTGGCCGATGGAAAAGACTGGTGGGGCGTTGCCGTTTTTTATGTCGGCGGCTGATGCATTTTACGGCCGCTTTACATACTCGCACCATCAATGCGGCTCTAGTCGATATTAAACGCAATGTGGCAAGCAGACCCAACGTTAGGTGCTACCCTTGCTTTCGTCCGATATGCATTAGCAAACGGTTTGGTAGCGCTGGACGATGGTCGACAATACCTCGTCGACTGGATGGGCCAGCCAGCGGTGCGAGAAAATCTCCACCTCTTGGGGGCCATGGAAACCGGCAGCTTCTACCATGCGCCGGAAGCCTTTCAGGTCGATGACGCCATCTCCCATCATGCCGCGATCATTAAGCGGGTCCGTCGTCGGGACAAGCCAGTCGCAGATATGATGCGCCAGAATTTGACCGTTGCGGCCAGCGCGCGCCACCTGTTCCTTAAGGTCGGGATCCCACCACACATGATAAACATCAATGGCGACACCCGTGCCGTCTCCTAGCCTGTCACAAAGGTCGAGCGACTGCTTGAGTGTGTTGAAACATGCGCGATCTGCGGCGTAAAACGGATGAAGAGGCTCGATGGCCAGCGGAACGCCGGCCGCACGTGCATAGGGCAAAAGTGCCGCCATGCCATCCTCAACCATTTGTCTTGCTCCTACAATGTCGCGAGAGCCCTGTGGTAATCCGCCAACCACCATGACTAGGCAATCGGCGTTCATGGCGGCGGCCTCATCCACTGCGCGACGGTTATCTTCGAGCGCTTTTTGTCGTCCGGTCTCGTCCGGTGCGGGGAAAAAACCACCGCGACAATGGCCGCTGAGACGTATGTCATTTTGTTCGATGATTGTGGCGGCCTCTTTCAGGCCAACACCGTGAACCTGATCGCGCCAGGGAGAAATGGTGGTGATGCCGTGGGCAAGGCAGGCATCGATCAGTGCACCGAATGAACCACCCTGTTTGATCGTCGCAAAATTGATCGAAAGACCGTCGATGGTCATGATGTTCTCTCCTGATCTGACGAAGATGCTTGCAAAGCGTTGAATGTGGCTTTCGCCGCATCGGCATCGACCCCAAGTCCCTTGGCCGCGATAGCTGTCGCCAAAGAAATCTGGCCGTTGACGGCACTGAGTTTGGCTCGACCGTCGCCTGCATTACGGTAGAGATCCGGATGCGCACTCAGCCAGGCATGGTTTTCACCGTCTGTTGCTCCGGCCATGCCGCTAACATAGTGGTGACCGTTTCGCTCGATGTGGCGAAGACCGAGCAGGGCGGCCAACGCCAAATCCTGCTGAACTGCAATGCCAGCCTGCGTGGTCAGATCTTCCGCCGACATGAAGTAACCGCCGCTATTTTCGCCATTCCATTTTGAAATTCGCATGGCGTTCAGAACCGAACGGTAAAAGCCCTTGCATGATTTCGATGAGATGCCACGATACCCCTGCGCTTTCGCCAACAAAAAGGCGTCCGGTGTGCCATCCGATTCATCAATTTCAACCGGCACCTTGCCAGCAAGGCGGGATACGGATTGATTGAAAGCATTATGTCTGGCTATCGGCTGTTCGATGAACAGCAAGGAGCGTCGCAACTGTGCAAGTGCCGGTTCAGCATCAATCTGCGCCAAGAGATCAAGCACACTGTCTTCATCTGCGAACTGTTCGTTACCATCAAGTGTCACCTGATAGTCTGGCAGCGTCGCCAGAACTGCTGCTATGGCTTTCAGTCTTTCAGTGTCTTCTTTTGGTCGTCCCGATACCTTGAGCTTGAAATAGCGTAAGCCGTAGGTCGCGATTTCTTCTTCCAGGCATTCCGGCAAGCCATCATTGAGGCGGTGCCCCTTAATGTCATCAGGTCGCAGTGCATCTATGTAGCCGACCGTATGACGCAGAAAGAGGCTTGGTTGTGGTTTCAAACCTTCGAGGAAAACGCTTATATCAAATGCTGCAAGATCGGGCGTGGTCGATGCATTGATGCCGGGCAGGTTTATGCGGATTGCATCTGTAAAGGAGAGATCATTGAGCCTGCAAAGTGCGTCGAGAATGGCACGATCGACAAGGGCAAGTCCAAATGATGCGATCAGGCCATTAAAACCGCGCTTTGCCGCATCATTGTGATGCTGAGGCTCAATCCTCGCGTGAAGCTCAAAAGCCGTTGCAGGCTCTGCCGTTTTAGCAAGTGCGACCGCCATATGCAGCGATTGGCGTAGTTGATCTTCGTTCTCCGCATTTCCAAGGTCCGGGTTCTTGTCGAACCATTTGGGCACCATTAGCTCGGCTGCATAACCTTCCGCTATGCGTCCCTTGCTGTCCTCAATCGTCAGCGAAAGAAAAGCCTGCGTTGCTTCGGTCACGGTTGCCGCACCAAAACGAAACGGCACCCGCATGGCTAGACGCCGTTCGTAAATTGCGGCGTCCTTGATTTTTAAGACAGGTGTTTCGGACATCTCAATTGACACCTCGAACAGCGAGAAATGCTTTCATGCGATGTGTGGCTTCATCCGGGTCGGCCAGGACATTGGCCTTGTCAGCCAATCGGAAAAGCTCTGCAAAATGTTGGGTCGAACGGGTGCTTTCCTGTCCACCAATCATGGTGAAATGGTTTTGTAGTCCATTGAGGTAAGCAAGGAAGACAACGCCAGTTTTATAAAAACGGGTCGGGGCCTTGAATATATGGCGAGACAACGCAACGGTTGGCTCCAGAATGTCGAAGAACTCATTGTTGGCACCGCGTTTCAGACTGGCGAGTGCCTTGGACGCGGCGGGCGCGATGGAATCAAAAATGCCAAGCAACGCGTCGGAATGTCCGTGCTCATCACCGGCAATGAGTTCGGCGTAATTGAAGTCGTCGCCGGTATACATGCGCACGCCAGATGGCAGTCGGCGACGCATCAGTATTTCCTTTTCCTTGGAAAGAAGAGAGATTTTGATGCCTTCGATCTTGTCGGCATTGGCAGAAATCATTGCAAGGCAGGTATCCATCGCCGCCATATGATCGCCTGATCCCCAATAACCTTCCAGCGCGGGATCGAACATTTCACCCAGCCAGTGGATGATAACCTTTTCTTTTGCCTGTGCGAGAACGCGTGCATAGGTTTCGAGATAATCGTCAGGTGATTTTGCTGCTGCCGCCAATGCGCGACTTGCCATCAAGATGACCTGTCCACCTTCGCCTTGCACGAAATCCAGCTGTTCAAGATAGGCGTCAACAATCGCATCGAGGCTGTAATCGGTGCCGATCAGATGATCAGTACCGACGCCGCAGGCGATCAGTGCGTCCTTGCGACTTGCAGCTTCCTTCAGAGAGCGGGAAATCAGTTCCTGCGCCTGTGGCCATGCTAGCCCCATACCACGCTGGGCCGTATCCATGGCTTCGGCAACACCGAGCCCCAAATCCCAAAGCCGGTGGCGGAAGTGCAGCGTGCCTTCCCAGTCAATGGCCGGGGTCAGCCATGGATCGTTTTCCGCAAATGGGTCTGCGACAACATGGGCGGCTGCAAAGGCCACGCGGTTAAAATCTGCGGCACTGCGCTTTTCAAGCGCTATAGGTGTACCACTCAGTGTGTAGAGCTCGATTGAGCGATCATCTTTCGGTAGCTTGAGTTCGGTCATTGTCGCCTCCCTCAGGAAATGGTCGGAACATCGAGCCAGCGGCGTTCCTTCCAGGATTTTAGCCCTAGTTCTGCCAGCTGTACGCCCTTGACGCCTTCGATCAGGCCGTATGGCCAAGGATCATTGTCAACCAGATGTCGAACGAACATTTCCCATTGGGCCTTGAAACCGTTGTCATACACGGTGTTGTCAGGTACTTCCTGCCATGTCTTGTAAAAATCGATTGTCTGCGGCTGGTCCGGGTTCCAGACCGGTTTCGGAGTGTTGGTGCGATGCTGTGTCCAGCATTTCGTCAGGCCGGCCACGGCGGAGCCATGGGTGCCATCCACCTGAAAGGTCACGAGATCGTCGCGACGAACGCGAACTGCCCATGACGAATTGATATGAGCGATAACGCCCCCTTCCAGTTCAAATGTTGCATAGGCTGCGTCATCGGCGTCAGCAACGTAAGGGCGACCTTGTTCATCGAAACGCTGGGGGATGTGGGTTGCACCAAGGCAGCTTACCGCTTTGACTTCACCAAACAGATTGTCGAGCACGTAGCGCCAATGGCACAGCATATCGAGAATAATGCCGCCGCCATCCTTCAGGCGATAATTCCAAGACGGACGTTGCGCGGGCTGCCAGTCACCTTCAAACACCCAATAGCCGAACTCGCCACGAACCGAGAGGATTTTGCCGAAGAAGCCGCTGTCACGCAGCATTGCCAATTTGCGTAGACCCGGCAGGAACAGCTTGTCTTGTACAACGCCATGTTTGATGCCCGAGCTTTCAGCAAGGCGCGCAACTGCAATCGCTTCTTCCATGTTGTCGGAAATCGGTTTTTCGCAATAGACATTCTTGCCCGCCTTGATGGCCTTCGTTAGAAGGCTGCCGCGCATCTGGGTCGTGCCCGCGTCAAAAAACAGCGTGTCGTCCGGGTTGGCCAATGCGGCGTCGATATCCGTCGTCCAGCGCGCAATGTCATGCTTCTTGGCAATAGCCTCGATTTTTTCGCCATTTCTCCCGACGAGAATCGGATCAAGCATAACCTTTTCGCCACTTTTCAGTGTGACGCCGCCCTGATCACGAATGGCAAGAACAGAACGCACAAGGTGCTGGTTGTAACCCATGCGGCCAGTAATGCCATGCATGATGACGCCAATACGTTTCATGATATTTCCTCCCATGACCACCTTCTCCCAAAGGCGGTGTCTCCTAAGACAATGGCCGTTTGTAACCATTTGGTTATTTGTGAATTTGAAAGACCTGTTCTGTCAAGATGTTTTTCAAAATGTGGAGGCGCCATTTTCCTGTGCAGCGATGCGGCGTGGGTGATGCATGAAAAGACGGGTACGCAGCGGCGCGCGCCTTCAAGGCATCAGATGTATCTGCATGGATGGTCGCTTCAGGGTCTTATGCTGGCCAGCACGGTATCGACAATATGCTGTCCCCATCGATCGAGTTCTGCCGGTGCGGCAAGGTCCCGCTGGAAAATTGTTGAAAGCGTGTAGCGGTTCGACAGGTAAAAAAAGCCGAGTGACGCGATGGTCAGATAAACGTCGACTGGATCAAGGCCTGCTCGGAATTCACCGCTTTCAGCGCCGCGCTTCAGCACGTTTTCCAGTTCGGAGATAAAGTTGGAATGCATCTCGGTAATTGTTGTGGATTGCCTGAGATAGCGGGCCTGATTGAGGTTCTCAGTTGCCAGAATGCTGAGAAATTCCGGGTGATCCAGAAAGTAATGCCAGGTAAAAAGCGCGAGTTCTTTTAAGCCTGCAGACGGGGCCTTGTGGGTCAGATCCAGTCTGTGTTCTGCGTGGCGAATGTGGTGATAGGCGTCTTCAAGGACCGCAAGATAGAGCGCATCCTTGTCACCAAAATAGTGATAAATCATGCGTTTGTTGGTGCCGGCCCTGCGCGCCACAACATCAATCCGTGCTCCGGCCAGCCCCTTCGCTGCGACCTCGCGACGGGCTGCCTCTAGAATGGCCGCGCGTGTCCGTTCCGGATTGCGCTGTTGCGTAGACGCGCGTTTGCGAACAGGCTTCACGCTCTCGTTTGTGTCCGGATCAATATTGTTATTCGTATTTGTTTTATCCATCACGACACCCGCTTGACAATGCGTTCGATCAGTGTTCCCATGTAACCAATTAGTTATAAAACAGCAATAGCTGTTCTCGAGCATCATCAATTGGCATTCAATATGGGAGGAGTTGCCAATGTCCATGACGCTTCACAGGCGCACTGTGCTTTCGGGAGGCCTTGCGGCCTTAACTCTCGCAACTCTTGGCGGTGGTTCTGCCAATGCGCAGGCTGCGCGCCTTCGCATGTTATGGTGGGGTTCGCAGGAGCGAGCTGACCGTACCAACAAGGCCATTGAGGCTTATAAGACGGTAAAGCCCGACCTTGCGATTGCGGGAGAATTCGCAGGCTGGAGTGATTACTGGCCACGCCTTGCGACACAGGTTGCCGGGCGCAATGCTCCAGACCTGATTCAGATGGATTACCGTTATATCTTTGAATATGCGCGCCGCGGCGCGCTGGCGCCACTTGATGATTATATTGGCAAGGCGCTGAAAATTGATGATTTCGGCAAGATGAACATCGATTCCGGCCGAGTGGATGGCAAGCTTTACGGTGTCAATCTCGGTGTGAATTCCAGCGTTATGTTCTTTGATGCCGCAGCCTGGGAGAAAGCCAAGGCAACGCCACCATCAGCTGGCCAGACATGGGAAGAGTTTGCAGAAAATGCGACGATCTTTGGCAAGAACAAACCAAAGCCCGGTTATTTTGCAACGGCTGACTCCAGTGGTCTTGAGCCCAGTTATGAAAACTGGCTGCGTCAGAACGGCAAGTCACTCTTCACGCCGGAAGGCGGTCTGGGATACGATGCCAGCGATGCTGCCAAGTGGTTTACGATGTGGGCCAAGATGCGTGAAGCTGGCGCCTGTGTGCCCGCAGATATCCAGGCTCTAGATCAGCTGAACATCGAAACGAACCCGTTGACCACGGGCAAGTCGGCGACGGCTTTTGCCCACTCCAACCAGTTTGTCGGTTACCAGGCGCTCAACAAGGCCAAGCTGTCGTTGACATCCTATCCAAAGGTTTCCAAGGATTCGCCATCCGGTCACTATCTCAAGCCGTCCATGCTGATGAGCGTTGCCAATGGCAGTGCGGGTGCTGAGGCGGCGGTTGAATTTATCAACTTTCTCGTATCGGAGCCGGAAGGTGTTGATATCCTGGGTGTGGAGCGCGGCGTGCCAGCATCGGAAGCCATGCGTAGCCAGTTGGGTCCAAAGCTGAACGACGTCAGTCAGGCAATGGTGAAATATATCGCCGACATTACCCCTGATGTCGGTGACTTGCCGCCTGCACCACCACCTGGTGCCGGTGAACTGGCGTTCGTACTGACCCGCACCAGCCAGGAAGTATCGTTTGGGAAAATGACACCGGAGCAGGGCGGTGAGCGCCTTGTCACAGAAGCTGAAGCTGTTCTGAAGCGGAAGTAATCGCAAATGACCATGCAGTCTGACATTCTTGCGAGGGAGGGCCGTGAAACGGCTCTCCCAAAACGGGGCGGTTTGCGTCGTGTTTTTGATCGCAACTTCCACGCCTATATGTTTTTGCTGCCATGGCTGATCGGCTTTTTCGGCCTGACGCTGGGCCCTGCATTGGCCTCGCTCTACCTGTCATTCACCAATTACGATTTGCTGCAATCGCCCGACTGGGTGGGGGCATCCAACTATGTGCGCATTGCAACGGCCGATCCGAAATTTGCCGCAGCGATGAAGGTGACCTTTACGTATGTTCTGCTGTCGGTGCCGCTGAAGCTGGCTTTCGCCTTGCTGGTTGCGATGGCGTTCAATCGCGGCATCAAGGGGCTGACGCTCTATCGTGCTATCTTCTATCTGCCGTCGCTTCTCGGTTCCAGCGTGGCAATAGCCGTATTGTGGCGTCAGCTGTTTGCCTCCGACGGTCTCGTCAACATGGTTCTGTGGCAACTGTTCGGTTACGAGGGACCAAGCTGGGTCTCCAACCCGGATTATTCGCTCTACACGCTGGTTATCCTGTCTGTTTGGCAGTTCGGCTCGCCGATGATCATCTTCCTGGCCGGCCTTCGCCAGATCCCGCAGGATATGTATGAAGCCGCCGAAATGGACGGTGCCAGCAAAACACGTCAATTTTTCCGCATTACGTTGCCGTTGCTGACGCCAGTGATTTTCTTCAATGCGGTGATCCAGACAATCGACGCCTTCAAGGCATTTACGCCAGCCTTCATCATCTCCGAGGGTACTGGCGGACCGATCAATTCGACATTGTTCTACACATTGTATCTCTATCAGGAAGCCTTTGGGTTCTTCCGTATGGGATACGCCTCCGCTTTGGCATGGATCCTGGTTGTCATCATTTCTTTGTTCACAGCCTTCTCCTTCCTCAGCGCACGTTATTGGGTGCATTACGATGACTGATGCTGTTACCGACCCACGTCCGGGAACCGAAGTTCAACGTTCGCCGCTTCGCTCCACCTTGTTGCATGCGGCCCTGATCATCAGTTCGATCGGCATGCTTTATCCCATCTTGTGGATGATCTCCGGCTCGTTCCGACCGCAGGAGGAATTGTTCGGTTCCTCATCGCTTATTCCATCTGCACTTGATCTCGGCGGTTATATCCGTGGCTGGACAGGTTTGCAGGTCAGTTTCGGCCAGTTCTTCTGGAACTCGTTTTTCATCGCCGTGCTGGCAACCATAGGTAACGTGGTCGGATGTTCGCTGGCGGCCTTCGCCTTTGCGAGACTGCGGTTTGGTGGGCGCAATTTCTGGTTTGCCTTGATGCTGGGCACATTGATGCTACCCTATCACGTGGTGCTCATCCCGCAGTACATCATGTTTTTGGAGCTTGGCTGGGTCAACACATCACTGCCTTTGATCGTGCCAAAATATCTGGCGACCGATGCCTTCTTCATCTTTCTAATGGTGCAGTTCTTCCGGGGAATTCCACGGGAACTGGACGAGGCTGCGGTGATGGATGGATGCAGCCCCTTCCGTATCTACTGGAAGATCATGCTGCCCTTGTCTTTGCCGGTCCTAGCCACTGCCGCGATCTTTTCTTTCATCTGGACCTGGGACGATTTCTTCGGGCCGCTGATTTATCTGAACGATATCAATACCTACACGGTGCAGCTTGGTCTGCGCTCCTTCATCGACTCCACCGGTAGCTCCGACTGGACAGCCTTGTTCGCCATGTCCAACCTGTCGCTGATACCTGTTTTCCTCTTCTTCCTGTTTTTCCAGCGCCTTCTGATCGAAGGCATCGCAACAACCGGCATGAAACGCTGAAACGCCAAGGCATACCCATGAAACCTGTTCGATTTGCAGCCATAGGCATCAACCACGACCACATTACCGGGCAAACCCGTTGCCTGCTGGATGCGGGCGCTGAGTTTGTCGGTTTCCATGCAGTGGAAGACGACTTGTCCCAGGCCTACAGCGCGAAATTCCCCGGCGCACAGCGATTTGATGATAAGCGCCGCCTTATTGAAGACGAAACCATCGATCTGATTATCAGCGCCGCCATCCCCGATGAGCGTGCTGGCATCGCCATCCAAGCGATGAAGGCGGGCAAGGATGTGATGGTTGATAAACCTGGAATGACCACGCTTGAACAACTTGCCGAGGTGAAACGCGTTCAGGAAGACACTGGCCGCATTTTCTCTATTCTCTACTCAGAGCATTTCGAAAATCGAGCGACTGTAAAAGCTGGAGAACTGATTGCCGCTGGCGCAATTGGCAAGGTGGTGTCGACGGCCGGTTTTGGGCCACATCGCTTGCGCGCACCGACCCGACCCGAGTGGTTTTTCAAGCGGGAGCGATATGGCGGTATTCTGGTTGATATAGCGTCGCACCAATGCGAACAGTTCCTGTTTTTCACGGGGTCAGATACGGCCGACATCCTGTCGGCAACGGTTTCAAACCGTGCCAATTCGCAGTTTCCTGGCCTGCAGGACAGCGGTGATATCCATCTTTCGACTGCTGATGCCGATGGCTTTATCCGAGTAGACTGGTTCACACCCGAGGGGTTGCCGAGCTGGGGTGATGGTCGTCTGTTTATCACTGGAACAGAAGGCGCAATCGAACTGCGCAAAAATATTGACGTTGCTGGTCGTGAAGGTGGCAATCACCTGTTCCTCAGCGACAAAAAGGGCGTTCAATACATCGATTGCTCCAATGTGCAGCTTCCCTATGGTGCGCAACTGCTTGCCGATATCCGCAACCGTACCGAAACGGCGATGCCGCAGGCCCGTTGTTACGCGGCGATGGACATTGCTCTGAAGGCCCAGAAGCTGGCGGAGGATAAAATCCATGGCTAAGCGTTACAAGGTCGGCATTATCGGATGCGGTATCGGCAAGTCGCACATGGAAGAGGGATATTTTCCGCATTCCGACAAATATGAAGTTGCTGTGTTGTGTGATCTCGATGAGGTCAGGCTGAATGCGGTTGCTGACGAGTTCGGTGTCAAAACGCGGTCACGCCTGTCCGATGAGGTGATGGCTATGGACGATATCGACATCATCGATATCTGCACGCCGCCTGCCACCCATACTAAGCTCATCCTGCAGGCACTGGCCGCAGGAAAACATGTCGTTTGCGAAAAGCCTTTGACAGGATCATTGGCGGAAGTGGATGAAGTAAGGCGTGCTGAACAGACCGCAAAAGGCGTTCTTATGCCGATTTTCCAGTATCGATATGGTGAAGGTGTCGCGCAGGCACGTCACATCATTGAAAGCGGTTTGGCAGGGAAACCTTATGCTGGTACCACCGAAACCTTCTGGAAGCGTACTGCCGATTATTACGACAATCCATGGCGTGGACGCTGGGCAACCGAGCTAGGTGGTGTGCTGATGACCCACGCAATCCATCTGCATGACATGCTGACATATCTCATGGGGCCGGTTGAGCGTGTTTTTGCGCGCACGGCAACGCGGGTCAATGCCATTGAGGTTGAGGATTGTGTTTCAGCCAGCATTCTGATGCAAAATGGTGCACTTGTTTCCGCCACCTGCACGTTGGGGTCTCAGGAAGAGATCAGCCGCCTTCGACTCGCATTTGAAAATGTCACTTTCGAAAGCGTGCATTCTGCCTATTCGCCCGGGGATGGGCCGTGGCAGATCATTCCTGCAAATGAAGAGATTGGTTTGAAAATTGCTGAGCTTGTTAAAGAAATGCCGTCGATCGGTCGACGGTTCAACGGCCAGATGGCAGCCTTTTATGAGACGCTTGAAAAAGGAGAACGCCCGCCGGTGACGAGTGATGACGCGCACCGCTCCTTGGAGCTTTTGACGGCGATTTATCATTCAAACGATACCAACAGCGATGTTGCTCTGCCGATTACGCAGGCCCATCCGAAGTACAAGAGCTGGCGGCCTTAACAGGCTGGATCTAGGCTGCCGGACGGGAGGAAACGATATGGCAAGCAGCATTAAACTGGAAAAAATCGTCAAACGTTATGGTTCGCTGCCAGTCATCCACGGCATCGACCTGCAAATTGAACCGGGTGAGTTTACGGTTTTTGTCGGTCCTTCCGGATGTGGCAAGTCCACGCTGTTGCGCATGATTGCCGGGCTGGAAGAAATCTCCGGCGGCGAATTGCGCATTGATGGTGAGCGGGTGAATGAGACGGCTGCGTCCAAGCGTGGTATCGCCATGGTGTTCCAGTCCTATGCGCTCTATCCGCATATGAGTGTTTACAAGAACCTGGCTTTTGGTCTGGAAACGGCCGGTTACAAGAAGCCGGAAATCGAAGCACGTGTCAAAAAGGCAGCTGATATCCTGCAGATTGGTCCGCTGTTGCAGCGCAAGCCAAAAGCACTCTCCGGTGGCCAGCGTCAGCGTGTTGCGATTGGGCGCGCAATTGTGCGCGAACCCAAGATATTTTTGTTCGATGAACCTCTGTCCAACCTTGATGCCGAACTGCGCGTGCAGATGCGCGTTGAAATCGCCAAGCTGCACCAGACACTTGGCAGTACAATGATTTATGTGACGCATGATCAGGTGGAAGCCATGACCATGGCCGATAAGATTGTTGTGCTCGGGACGGACATATCATGCAGGTTGGCAAGCCGCTTGACCTCTACAACCACCCGGCAAACCAGTTCGTTGCAGGCTTCATTGGCTCGCCAAAGATGAATTTTCTCAGTGCGAAGCTGGCGGCCGACGATGGTTCAAAGCGAACTTTGGAGGTTGCAGGCCAGAAAATACAGCTTGAAAAACCATTGGCGGCGCAAGACGGCGAGCCACTGACGTTTGGTTTGCGGCCCGAACATGTTGAACCGCAGGCACAGTCCGCCACCCTTGGTCAGGGAGCTATTCAGCTTGTCGAGCATTTGGGTGGTTCGACCGTTGTCTACACCAATACAGTGGATGGCCAGTCTGCGACGGTGCTCCTGGACGGCCAAAAGCACATCAGGATTGGTGAAACCATTCCGCTGGCGTTTAATCTTGCGAATACGCACATCTTTGGCGCTGATGGACGCAGGCTATGAGGAGGCTCCATCCCCGTCTATTTTGCAATCTTGAACGGGATGCCGGACACCAGTGCTTTCACATAGCGTTTTTTCTGGAAAAGGCCGTTCAGGGAAACACGAGGTAGAAGTCCCATGGTGTCAAGACTGGCGCTCGAGAGAACACCCGGTTGCGTGGTGACAGCGACCGGGATGCCAGCACTTAGAACAGCATCCGCTTCGCGGTCTCCGGTTGCCGACTTGTAGCCGTAAGGATAAGAGAACGAGCGCGGCTTGACGCCTGTAAAGCCATGCAGTGTCGAAATCGACTGGCGGATTTCACTTTCCAGTCGTGCTCGGTCGACACGTTTCAGGTTCACATGTGTCATGGTATGCGCACCCATATGCGCAAATGCATCGTCGCTTACCAGTTGGCGCAACTCATCCGTTGTCATGATGAGATTATCGACAATTGTAAGCGGATCGACGCCATACTGATGCGCTGCCGCGTCAATGCGGGCAACAGCGGCGTCCTCATCATTTGCGTGGACGAAAGCGGCCAGACGGTCAAACGCATCGTATTTTTGCGTTACGCTTGCTGCGGTTATGATCTCAGTGCCTTGGCCAAAATCAAAGTCAAATTTGTCCTGTAGGCGGATCAGTGCCTCTGCGGTTTCCCACCACATGGAACGCGTGCGTTGTGTAAGGCCCGGCGATATGAATATCGTGTAGGGAACTTTGTATTTGCGGAAGAGAGGCGCCGCAAACTGCGCATTGTTGCGATAGCCGTCATCCAGCGTGAATGCGACAAAAGACCTGAGATCTGTCGGGTCGCTCAGCAGGGTTGGCAGATCATGCAAATGTACCGGCGTGAGGTTCAATTCCAGCGCGGCGTTGATCGCCTCCTCCAGAAATTGCGGGGTGACCGAGAGAATAGCGTTCGGGCCAAAGGCGGGTGGTGCATCCGGGCGAACATGATGCAGGGTAAAAATGAGGCCCCGCCCGCCGGCTTTGGGAAACAAGGCCCGAATACCGGGGATGGCAGAGACTTCGAGACCGGCCCTGATAATCTCGTATTTCAGGATGCGCTTTGCTGATTTCAAAGAGAACATGGGATCGGTCCGGTTGTCTCGCGATTTTACTTCTTTGACAGGTTGAGCACTCTGTGTGTCAATACACGCCATGCGGTTAACGGCAGGTCAAGCAGGCCTGGCAGGGGATCTTTCCAGGCAAACGCCGCCACGGCGCGCACTTTGGCGAAGGAGCGGATGAATGTTCCGATATCCAGATTACCGCGTTTGATGAGTGTCATGGCCGCGGCAAGGTCACGAACAGCGTAAATCCATGCTGTTCCGGGCTTTGCGGTGGCGGATACTGGTGTCTGATGTCCTTGGGCGATGTTCCACATGATTGGGCCGAAATCGACGCCGGCTGCGGCTGAAAGTGCGAGCCAGGCCCAGGGTCTTGGATTGACGTCGAGAATATTGAGGGTGCCGTTGAGAGCGTGGCGTTTGAATTCAATCTCGACCAGACCACTAAATGTCAGGGATGAGAGCAGCTTGTGCGATGCTTCGATTAGTGAAGGTTCGTTGACCACCTCGACATAGGTGCTGGTAAAGCCGAAATCGACCGGATATTGCCGGGTGCGGCGCGCCGTGAATTCAGCCACCGTTTTTCCATCATGCCACAAGCCGACATAGGAAAACTGGCTTTCGCCACCGCCAGGGATAAGTTCCTGCACAACAACATTGTGCGCACCAATTTCACCGGCAGCATCGGTGAAACTG
Source organism: Agrobacterium sp. AGB01 (assembly GCF_014851585.1). GTDB lineage: Bacteria > Pseudomonadota > Alphaproteobacteria > Rhizobiales > Rhizobiaceae > Agrobacterium. The sequence goes on along the minus strand of NZ_JACVAB010000003.1, from coordinate 537,701 downwards.
TCAATAAATGTCGTCTTGTCATCGGCCCTGATGACTTTTGCCTTGACGATGCGGCTGTTTCCACCGCCCATATTGGGTTTCAAGATCACTGGGAACGTGGGCGCCAGCAAGTGCGCTTCTTGGGTGGATGCCAGCTCGTATGTGCGTGGATATTGCAGCCCCAGTTGCTCTGCACGCTTGTAGAGAAGAGGTTTGTCGCACAGCCATTGCAGCTCTTGCCATTGCGGTAACATGATGCGGTATGCCGCTTGTAGGATCTGTTTCTCTTGCGAGACCAGTAAAACCTCTGCGTCGCCAGCCGGCACCAAAAGACTACCTTGCAATGCGTGTTTACGAGCAAAATCCACAAGGAAGCCGGTTGCGTCCGCATGGTCCGCGCCTGGCCATTTGATCTGCTTTTGCACGAAGCGCGACCAGCCGGTGAGGGGGGAATCATTACTGATATAATGCACCTTTATGCCTGAGTGCCCGAGGCTTCTCGCCAATGCCAGTGCTCCGTGCGCTCCGCCAAGGATAACGACACCTGTCGATTGCGGTGAAATGGCTGTGCGTGGCAAGATTTTGGTCCTGAAAGGGCGCCGAACAAGGACGGCAAGGCGGGGCTGGTACGTTGGAACGATACGCCCAAATGGCAAGCAAACCCTTAATTCCTGCGGGACACACACCGATGCTGTCTGAATAGTCTGAGTGGCTTCGAATTGCCTATGCTTGCATATCTGAAACAATATATGGAAACGTTACCACATTTTTCTTGACGCTCGCTCTTGAACCCGATAGCAAAATATGGAAACGTTACCATATTGGGAGGAACCACCATGAAGGCAGCACGCCTCAATCGTCTTTTCGGCACGTCCGGAAACTGCTTTGACGTGGCAATTGACCACGGCATGTTCAATGAGCGCACGTTCCTTGCGGGCATTGAAAATATGAAAACCGCCATTCAGGTGATCGCTGAAGCAAAACCGGATGCCATTCAGCTTCCGCCGGGCACGGCGCCCCTTCTTCAGGCTATTCCAGGCAAGGATCGTCCGGCTCTGGTCCTTCGCACTGACATCGCCAATATCTACGGCAATCCGCTGCCATCCGTTCTGTTTTCAGAAGTGATTGACCGGGCTGTTGAACAGGGCGTTGTGCTGGATGCGGCCTGCGTCGTTGTCAATCTGCTGATGTTGCCGAACCAGCCTGAAGTTTACCGGGCCTGCGTGCGCAATGTGAACATTCTCAAGCGCGAATGCGAAATCTACGGCATGCCGCTAATGGTTGAGCCTCTGGTCATGCAGGACAATTCCAAGGGCGCTTATATGGTTGACGGCGCGATTGATAAAATCCTGCCTTTGGTACGCCAGGCTGCTGAATTGGGCGCTGATATCATCAAGGCCGATCCATGCGACAACGTTGAAGAATATCACCGCGTTATCGAGATTGCGCAGGGGCTTCCCGTGCTGGTGCGTGGCGGTGGACGCGTCAGTGATCAGGAAATCCTGTCGCGCACCAAGGTGCTCATGGAGCAGGGCGCTCGCGGCATTGTCTATGGTCGTAACGTAATCCAGCACAGCAACCCCAAGGGCATGACACAGGCGCTGATGGCTATCGTTCACGACGGTGTAACTGCAGAGGAAGCGGCACGCCATCTCGGCTAACCGTGCGGTAACGAAGGGAGGAATGTTATGACGAAGATTTTCCGCTTCGGCGTTATCGGCTGCGGTCTGATGGGTCGTGAATTTGCAAGTGCAGCCGCGCGTTGGCTGCACTTGGTGGACGCGAAAGCGCGCCCGGAAATTGTTGCGGTGTGCGATACGAACACCGCCTTGATGGACTGGTTCAGCGACAACGTACCAACCGTGCGACAGCGCACAACGGACTATAAGGAACTGCTGGCTAATCCCGATGTGGATGCCATTTATTGCGCCGTTCCGCATGTCCTGCATGCAGAATTCTACACGGATATCCTGCGGGCAGGCAAACATCTGCTCGGCGAAAAACCATTTGGCATGGATCAGTTACAAAACAGCGAGATCGTGAAGGTTTTGGGTGAAAAACCTGAGCTCGTGGTGCGTTGCTCGTCTGAAATGCCGTTTTTTCCTGGTGCGCAGAAAGTCATTGAGCTGGCGCGTGGTGGCGAGATGGGTGAGATTCTGGAAGTCGAAGCCGGCTTCCTGCATTCTTCCGACATTGATCGGCAAAAGCCGATCAACTGGAAGCGTATGGAACACATCAACGGCGCCTACGGTTGCATGGGTGATCTTGGCATGCACGTGCTGCATGTGCCGCTGCGTCTCGGCTGGCGCCCTTCCACCCTTCACGCACAATTGGTGAAGAAGGTAACGGAACGCCCAGACGGCAAGGGTGGCATTGCACCTTGCACCACGTGGGACAACGCGACTATCAGCGCTCGTGTCACGACGCAGGATCAGGACTTTCCCATGGTGCTCAAAACCTGGCGTATTGCGCCCGGTGAATCCAACACCTGGTATATCCGCATTCTCGGCATGAAAAAGAGCGCCTATTTCAGCACCAAGTCTCCACGCCAGTGGCAGTGGATGGACTATAATGGCGGCAGCCAGGCCTGGAGCACCGAAGATCTCGGATATGGTTCGCTTTTCCCTGCGATAACAGGCAAGATTTTCGAGTTTGGTTTTGCCGACGCCATCCAGCAAATGTGGGCCGCATTCGTTGACGAATTGGCGGGTGGTAATGGCAGAGGTTTCCATTGCGCGACACCGCAAGAAGCCGCTGCACATCATGCCGTGTTGACGGCGGCCTTGCAGTCTGGCCGCGAAAATCGCGTTGTTTCCGTCAATTATGCTGAGGGGGCGTCCTGATGAAGCGCTCCGAAATCAATACGGCCCTCAAATTTGCCGTCGAGATGCTGGATAACTGGAAATGGTCGCTTCCCGTGTGGGGCGACTGGACCGGTGAAACACTTGCAGCCCGACCCGAAGATGCTGCTTATCTGCGTGCTCACCAACTGGGCTGGGATGTGACAGACTTTGGGAGCGGTCGGTTTGCCGAGTGTGGTCTTGTGCTTTTTTGCCTGCGCAACGGCATCGTTGGGCAGGCAGATGAACGCACCTACGCTGAAAAACTGCTGTTCGTTGCCGAAGGGCAAATGACGCCCGCCCATCTTCACAAAGCCAAGATGGAAGACATCATCAATCGTGGCGGCGGTACACTGGTGATCGAGTTCTGTGCTGCGAATGAAGATGGTACGTCGAGCAGTGAAGATGTTGTTGTGCTGGTCGACGGCCTGCCACAGCTGTTGGCGCAGTGGGAAGAGCTTGAGCTGTCTCCCGGACAGAGTGTGACGATCCACCCCGGCCTTTACCACCGCTTCTACGGCAAGGCAGGCGACGGACCGGTGTTGGTGGGTGAGGTCAGCCAGGTCAATGACGACCGCAACGATAACTTCTTCCTTGAGCCGATTGGACGCTTTGCGGACATTGAGGAAGATGAGCCACCCTTCCGGCCGCTCTGGAACGAAGGGGGCGGCTGATGTCTTTGGGGGAGGAGACAAAAGGCGGACATTCTGGAGGTATCGTCTGCGCCGGAAATTTCATTGTGGACCGCGTCCATGCGCTGTCTTATTGGCCGGAGCAGGGTAATCTCACGCACATATTGCATCAGGACATCGGCGTTGGTGGTGGAGCCGCCAATGTTGTCACCGACCTTGCTTCGCTTGGTTTTCCCGGCGGGCTGTCTGCAGCCGGTTGCCTTGGTGATGATGCTGATGGCCTGTTTGTCCGCGAACGTCTTGCGCAACACGGTATCGATGTTTCCGGCATGGTGTCGTTAGGTGAAGCTGCCACAGCCCATACACACGTGATGACGGTTCCCGGGCAAAGCCGGACCTTCTTCTACCATGGTGGCGCCAATGATGACATGACGCAGGCGTCGATCAACATGGCATCCTATGCCCAACAGGGGTATCGCCTTTTTTATCTGGGCTATCTTATGTTGCTGCCGGGGTTGGACAAGCTTGATGGTCACGGTCGCTCCGGTGCCAGTCATCTGCTGGAAGCTGCGCAAAAAGCGGGATTGCTAACCTGCGTGGATTTCGTTTCCAGCGAGGACCCTGCCTTCCAGCGTCAGGTTGGCGTCGCTTTGCCCTATTGCGATTACCTCATCATAAACGAGATTGAAGCCGGGCGGGCAACGGGAATTGCCGTTCGTGACAGCCAAGGCAAGTTGCTCGTTGATGCACTTCACAAGGCAGGCAATAGTTTGCTGACAGGTGGCGTGCGGCGTGGCGCAATCATCCATGCACCAGAACTTTCTTTATGGCTTGAGCGTGGATGTGAGGCGATCACAACCTACTCGCTTCCGGTCGCAGTAGAAGATATCGTTAGCCCGGTCGGTGCCGGAGATGCTTTCTGCGCCGCTGTTCTTTACGGCCTGCATGAGGGCTGGCCCTCTGCCAGAATTGCCGCTGTCGCGCATCGTGCAGCGGCCCATTGTCTCGGTGGCGCAACGGCCACCGATGGAATTCCGCATATGTCCGTTCTCGTTGAGGAAACAAAGGAGACGAGACCGGCATTCGGCTAAAGCCCGGCTTTTCGCAGAAGGAGTATGCGAAGGCCGGTACCATCAACACAAGGGAGGAGAATAGCATGAAGGCATATCTTAAAGCCGCAGCATTGGGTTTGATTACATCTGTCAGCATGGCGCCAATGCTGGCACAGGCTGCCGACAAGCCGGTGGTGGCAAGCATCGTGTTCCAGGGCGACCAGTTCATGAAATCCTTGCAGGCCGGCATGCGCAGTGCCGCTGAAAAGGCCGGTGCGGAAATTCTTGAAATCAATATCGATGGCGATCAGGCCAAGGAAACGCAGGCGATCGATACCTATATCGCCCGCAAGGTGAATGCGATCGTCATTGCCCCGGTGTCTGCCAAGAACTCGGCCGCAGCTCTGAAGCGCGCCCGTGATGCAGGTATTGTGGTGGTTGCCGTAAATGGCGGCCTGACCGATGCCGGTATTGCACAGGCAACCTTCTCGACCTCAAACAAGGATCTTGGCATTTCCACCGGCAAGGCGGCAGGCAAGTTCATCACTGAAACTCTGGGCGGTAAGGCAAAGGTTGCCATTTTGGGCTTCAAGTCGCTGTTGCCCGAACAAAGTGGTGAGCGCACAGGGGGCTTCAAGGAAGCTGCAGCTGAAGGCAATACCGTTGATGTCGTGACCGAACAGGACGCATGGCTTCCGGAAAAGGCAGTGTCTGTCGCCACCGACATTCTCACCGCCAATCCTGACGTCAATGTGGTCTACGCGGCCAATGAAGGTGGTACGATTGGTGCCATGCAGGCAGTGCGCAATGCTGGAAAGGCTGGTTCCGTTTATGTCTTCGGTATCGACGGTTCCGAACAGCTTGCCAAAGGCTTGATGGCCAATGACAATGTTTTGCAGGCCGTAACGGCGCAGTCTCCATTCGACATGGGCGCACAGGGTGTCGATTCCGCTCTTTCCATTCTTAAGGGCGACAAGGTGGCTGAACAGACGACCGTTCCGGCTTTGCTGCTGTCACGCGCTGATCCTGACGGCGTGAAGGCCTTCGCCGAAAGCCTCAAGAAGTAAGGAAACGCGCACGGCATAATCAATTTATGCCGTGCGTATTCTCCCACCCTCCAGACAACATAACGGAGAACGTATGTCTTCCGTCCTCGAATTGCGTGGCCTCACCAAGCATTATGGCCGGGTGACGGCGCTTGACGACTTCAACCACTCCTTTGAACGGGGGAAGGTTCACGCCCTGCTTGGTAAAAACGGTTCAGGCAAAAGCACCTTCATCAAGATGATGTCCGGTGCCACCGAACCGACAAGGGGCGAGATCCTTCTGAATGGTGAAGTATGCCGTTTTTCGCGCCCATCCGACGCGCTGGAAGCGGGTATTGTCACGGTTTATCAGGAGCTAAGCCTTGTGCCACATTTGAGTGTGGCCGAGAACATCTTCATGGGACGTTTGCCCAAGCGCAAAGGCACGCCGTTTATTGACTGGCCTGCGTTGCGCAAGCGTGCGGCCCAACTGCTGAATGATATGGGGGCGGGTGACATTGATCCGGATATTCCGGCTGGTGCCTTATCCGTCGGACGCCAGCAGGTGGTGGAAATCGTCAAGGCGATGTCGTTCAAACCCATTGTGCTGCAATTGGACGAACCGACCTCGGCGCTGGCACAGGCTGAAGTCAAACAATTGTTTGAGCTTGTCCGGCGTCTGCGGGATCGCGGTGTGACGATCATCTATATCTCGCATAGACTGGCAGAACTGACCGAGATTGCCGACACGGTTACAGCGCTGCGGGATGGTGTTTTCACGGGCTCCTGCTCGATTGAGGAGGCGACACCTGCGGTTATTCTTGAAATGATGTTTGGGGAAATCCAGCCGGTTCATCGCCCGTTGCACCCCAAAGAGCGGACCAAACCAATCCTTTCGGTGCGCAACCTGTCGCTTGCCCCATTGCTAAAAGACATTTCCTTCGACCTTTACCCCGGTGAAGTGGTCGGTATTGCGGGAATGCTCGGCTCGGGCAGAACGGAGCTTTTGCGGGCGATCTACGGCGCAGGACCGCATGATGCGGGTGAAATTGTCGTTGATGGCAAGACCGTTTCGAATGTCTCCATCTCTGTCATGAAAGCATTTGGTATCGGCTACACCTCCGAAGACCGCAAGCATGGAGGACTGGCGCAAATCCTGTCCAGTCATGCAAACCTGTGTCTTGCCGCCATGCAGCGGATTGGCAAACTCGGTTTCATAACCACCGGTCGTGAAAACCCTTATGTCAAACGGCAGATCGACAATTTGCTGATCAAGGTGGGAGATCCGGCGCTGCCCGTTTCCAGCCTTTCCGGCGGTAACCAGCAAAAAATCGTGGTTGGTAACTGGCTGAATGACGACCCTCGCATACTGCTTTTTGACGAGCCAGGGCGCGGCGTTGACGTGTTGGCCAAACAGCAGATCTACAACATCATCTGGGAACAGGCGACGCGCGGCCTTGCCAGTATCGTGGTCTCCACCGAACTGGAGGATTTGGTCGAATGCTGTGACCGCATCCTCATCTTGCGTGACGGCATTATCGCCGACGAATTCGTCAATGAGAAGCTTGATCCCAAAACCCTCTATGCCGCCTGCATGGTCCGGCACCAAACCCATTGAATTCAGGAGATTTCCATGACGCTTTCCGGCGGAAAAATCGGGACCTTCGCACGGCGGAACTCCATGCTGATCATCCTCATCGGCCTGTACGTGCTGGTGGCGTTCACTGCACGTGGGTTCATGTCGCTTGATAATCAGCTCAATATTTTGCGCACCATCGCCGTACCCGGCATGATCGCATTTGGCATGACACTGCTGATCATTGTTGGTGAAATTGACCTTTCGGTCGGTTCCATGGTGGCGGCCTCATCGTGCCTTGTCGCCTGGCTGGTGTCATGGATATCAGGCGGTGACTTTGAGCCCGCCATATGGGTCGTTATTGCCGCCTTTGCACTGACATTCGCTTTCGGCGCCGGCATCGGCATCTTTAATGGCTGGTTGAGAAACCGCTTCATGGTGCCGACCTTCATTTCCTCGCTGGCGATGATGGCAACGCTTGCCGGTTTGGCCAATCTGATCACCGACGGAACACCGATCGAGTCCTTCCCGTCATGGTATTACTTCATCGGAAGCGGACGCATATTCCACGTTCCGGTACCGGTGTATCTGCTGTTGATTGCCTTTATTATCGCTTACGTTCTGGCCAATTACACCAGCTTTGGACGCTCGGTTTATGCCATCGGCGGTAATGCGGAGGCAGCTCGCCTTTCAGGTCTTGCTGTGAGCCGCACCCGCACCTTGTGCATGATCATCACCAGCCTTTTTGCCGTCACGGGTGGCATCGTTTATTCGTCGCTTCTCAATTCCGGTAATCCGACCATTGCCAAAGGCATGGAATTGGAGGTCATCTCTGCCGTCATCATCGGCGGTGTCAGCCTGTTTGGGGGCAAAGGATCGATATGGGGAGCCTTTGTTGGTGTGTTGTTTTTAGGTGTGCTTTTGAACGCTATGACCTTGTGGGGCTTTAACCCCTACGCGCAGCAGGTGGTTCGTGGCGCACTGATCCTTGGAGCCGTATTCATCAATCTGATCATTGATCGTCCACATGCCGGCCATGGCTGAGGAAGACAAGCACATGCAAAATCTGTCGATGGCATGGGATCGGGGCGAGGCAGCACTGCAAAGTCTGGGCGGCATGCTGGGACCGGTATCGTTTATCCTTGAGGACGGACGGTCAGTTTCGCCTTTGCATGTTGCTCCCTGGGCAAATGAGGATATGGCCGATCAACCGGCCATCCTTCAGCGTTTGCGTGGTGAATGGCCCTGCGTGCCATTTGGTGCGGTTCCGGACCGGCCACTTCCCGAGCGCTGGCGCGAGGCGCAAAGACACGCTGTCATCTCTGATCCTGCTTTCGATGATCCGCATGGCTTTGGTTCAAACCACCATTGGGCCATCTCGGCTGGCGGTGATGGTGAGCTTGTTGCGGAAATTGAATATCCTCGGGAAAGCGTGATCAAATCCCTGCAAAGGCGTATTGTAGCTGTGACGGGTAAAGCGGGGCTCGAATTTGAGCTGACGATCACGGCGCGGCGCGATTGCGAGATACCGATTGGCCTGCATCCCTGTTTTGCTTTGCCGGAAACGCCTGGTGCCATCAGGCTTCACACCGGTCCGCACAGTGGTGTGTGGACACACCCTCTGGATGAACGCCAGCCATTGTCGCGTTTTGCAGAGGATCAATGTTTCGCAGACCTGTCCGCTTTGAAGAGCCGCGACGGCGATGAGGTCGATGCCACCGCTTTACCATTTGCCGGGCAATCCGAAAATCTTCTTCTGGTAACGGGCATTGAAGGGCGGTTGGCTCTCGACAATCTTGAGCAGAATTATTGCACCGTTCTTGAATGGGATCGTGAAAGCTTCCCGAGCCTGATGTTGTGGATGTCCAATCGCGGCCGCAGCCAGCGCCCGTGGCTCAACAGGCATCTGGCACTTGGGGCAGAGCCAGTGAGGGCGGCGTTCGATCTCGGTGTGGGCATTTCAGCTGCCTCAAATCCGCTCAACCAGGCAGGTGTGCCAACAGCGTGGCGTTTTACGGCCGGTGAAAGCCTGACAACACAATATTCGATTTCAGCTTCTGTTCTGCCATGACCGCAATATTGCCACCGGGTTAAAGCCGTGCAGGCCCGGTGGATTCACGCTCAACCAGAGTAACCGGCAAGCGCAGCACTCCCATGGCTGGAAGGTCCTTTTCCTTGCGGTGTGCATCAATCAATTTTTCTAACCGCTCGACAGCCTGCAGACCAACCTCACGAATGGGCTGTGCGACAGTGGTAAGGCGCGGCAACATGTGTGACGCTTCCGGCAGGTCATCAAAGCCGATCACCGAATAATCCTGCGGCACCGAGTGCCCTTGGTGGTGAATGGCATGGATGGCGGCAATTGCGGCAATATCGGTTGTCCCAATCAGCCCCGTTACGTCGGGACAGTCGCGCAACAGCTGTTGCGCCATCTCGTGGATTTCCGCAAAGCGATGTTCCTCGCCAATTGCTTCCTTGGCAGGCGCAAGTCCGTGAGCAGCAAGTTCCTGGCGCACACCGTCAAGGCGCAACTGAATAGGCTGGCTGTGACCGGGTGCGCCGATGACGGCGATTTTGCGGTGGCCAAGGTCGAGAAGATGTTTCGCCATCATGCGTCCACCCTCGATATGGTCAGCCATAACAGCATCTTTCGAAATGCCGCTCATTTCGCGGTCAATTCCGACGATTGGAATTTGTGTATTGGCGAGAGAACGGAAATGCGACAGGTCGCCAAAGGCGCTTGCAACAATGACGCCGTCGACACGCTGCGACAAAAGCATGGAAATATAGCGTTCTTCATGTTCGCGGTTTTCAGCGGTGCTGCAAATCAGCGTCTGATAACCCCGTTCAAAAAGCTGTTGTTCGATGCTGTGGGCAAGAATACCAAAAAACGGCAGATCGATTGATGGCAACAACAAGCCAATCATGCGGCTTGGTTCGCCGCGCAGCATGCGCGCGCCCTTGCTCGGGGTGTAGTTGAGTTCCTTGATTGCCGCCTCGACCTTTTCACGTACATCTGCGGACGTGTAGCCGCTGTTGTTCAGCACGCGCGAGACTGAGGTAACGGAGGTTCCCGCCAATTTGGCAATGGTTCTAATGCTTGTTTTCACGTCGATGGGTTCCATACCCAGAGGGTATTCAGTCAATACTTGGAAAAAGCGATGTTCACAAGTTTTATCAGTGCCTTATCGTGATTGAGGCGAGACAAAACGGATGGTCTCATCATGCAATTCGCCATCGGTCCCCAGTATGGCCCGCCACTGCCGGTTGCCACACCGCAAGGTAAGCCGCCAGGTGTTGGCGTCACTGTCGCGGCCTTCCTCGACCAGACTGTGAACGAGGTTGCGCCGCATCAGGTCGCGCACGGCATTTTCCTGCAGGCCGAAGCGGCTGGCAATGAATTCTGCATCGAGAATGAAGTTTCCGTCTTCATCGCGCTTTGCAGAAGGGGCTTTTTTGTCAGGTGATACTGTTGGAGGCTGGCTCATGGTGGCTGGTGATTTCCGCACAAATGGCGTTGGTTGTTTTCGCTTGAGGATAATGCGCAGACGCGCGATGCGCCAGTGATCGACTGACGCATCAATTCCTGAATTTCAAACGATCGATACGAGCTCGCGAGAAAGACGGTTCATGGTATCTGCGCCAGTGGATGTGATCAGGAATTGCTCCTCGATCATCAGTGCACCAAGGCCATTGGCATAAAATGGCGCTTCCAATGCCAGCACCATATTGGGTTCTATGGTGATGTCATTGCCATGTGAGATAAATGGCCATTCTTCGATGCCAACTGCGGCGCCAACCGAGTGGCCGAAATGGCCGCGATAATATTCTTCAAAGCCGAGTTTGCGCATGTTTGCCAACATGACCGCGTGGACCTGCCCGAATGTATTGCCGGGTTTGAGGGCGTCCCCACCGATAAGAAACGTTTCGAGCAACGCCTTATAGACTTCGCTGGCAAGTGGTGACGGCTGACCAAAGACGAATGTTCGCGCACCATCGGAGGAGTATCCACCGACGAGCGTACCGACATCGGCCTTTATTAGGTCGCCGTCTTTGACAGTTGCTGCCATGTTTTGCAGATCTGCGCCGATGGAGATGTAATCCCAGTGTCCTGAAAGAACCTCACCATTGGCGATTGCTGCATCTGTCGCACCTGTGAGCCACGAGGTGGATAAATCCTTGATGCTGGAACCTGATTTTGCTGATTTTGCCAGCCGTTGCAACCCGGCTTCCGCATAGGATGCAGCATTGCGCAAACGCTGGATTTCAGAGGGATTCTTGATCATCCGCAGCCGTTTGACGATGCCGGAGGCGTCCTGCCAGTCGACTGTCGGGATCGTCTTTTTCAGTTTCGTGAAATCGGCGGTGGGCATGAATTCGAGATCGACACCGAGGCGTGCATGATCGAGACCACGCTCCTTTATGATGTCGGCCAGAAGCTGAAAACATGCCTGTTGGTCAAAAGTTTCAGGCCTCGGCCCAATATTATTGCTGTTGCGATAGGCCGCATTGATGTCTGAAATGGAGGTTGCCTCGTGGAGAGACACGGCATCGATCCAGATGCGGTGTGAACGCAGATCGATCGATTGGCGCAAATGGCCTGTCCCGGCAAAAACATGGTCGCTGACGACTGCGGCGAGCCTCGATGTGCTGTCGGCCGGGACCAGTGCGATAGCCGAGCCCGCACGCCCCCACATGGTGGCAACGCCCGCGCTTATGCCGGTCGCATAACGGAAGGTTTCCGGCTGGAATAAAACCATGCCGTCCAGCCCCGAGGCGCCCAGCAGTTGCTGCGCCCGTTCGCGATCCATATCCGCCATAATGTCCTCTTGTCGTCGATTCCAGATTTGATGGAATGAAGTTTATCCTGTCCGACGAAAACATGCCTCTGCCAATTTAGCAAAAAATCTCTACGTAATGATCTTCAATCGAGATAAATTTCTATGAAACAATTATAAATAGGTGTTCAGCCAGATATCGATCCTATCGGCGTGATTGTATAATCTCTGTCGACGGCAAGCCACAACAGCCAGCAATTTCGAACAGGAGAATAACATGAGCGGTTTCAAAACCCGCAACGGCACCATGAAACACACCAACCGGGCTGTAACGACCGCACTTGCGATCGTGCTTGGAGCCGGCGTGTTCACGCATGCGTTTGCTGCTGAAAACAATCCGGATGCTACAATCAATATCGGTTCGCTCTATGAGCCACAGAACCTTGATAACACCGCCGGTGCAGGTCAGGGTATCAACGAAGCCTTTAATGGCAACGTTTATGAAGCGCTTTTCCGCCTTGATGATGATGGCTCCGTACAGCCCGCCCTGTCGAAAGAGTTCACTGCAAGCGAAGATGGTTTGACATACACCTTCAAACTTCAGCCTGGTGTGACCTTCCATTCGGGTGCGCCGCTGACCTCGAAGGCCGTCAAGTTCTCTATTGAGCGCGTTGCTGCGCCGGAATCGAAAAGTTCGCGCAAGAACAGCCTGAAGACAATTGCCGGTATCGAAACCCCTGACGATGAAACGGTTGTCATCAAGCTGTCGTCGCGTTCGATCTCGCTGCCGTATAATCTCAGCTATGTCTGGATCGTCAATGATGAAGCGACGGACCTGCAGGCGAAAGAAGACGGTACCGGTCCATATGCGCTCGAAGATTGGCGTCGCGGTTCATCGCTGGCCATCAAACGCTTTGACAAGTACTGGGGCGAAAAGCCGAAAAATGGCGAAGTTGTTTTTCAGTATTTCACCGAAGCAACTGCGCTGAACAATGCGCTGCTGACCGGTTCGGTTGATGTGATCACCTCGGTGCAGAGCCCGGATTCTCTGGCGCAGTTCAAGGATAATCCTGACTTTACCGTCAGCGAAGGCAAGTCCACCACCAAGCTTTTGCTTGCCTATAATGACCGCGTTGCACCATTCGACAACGTCAAGGTTCGCAAGGCGCTCGCCCGCGCAATTGATGACGAAAAGCTGCTCAAGGCCGTTTGGGGTGATTACGGTACTCTGATCGGTTCCTTCGTACCGCTAACCGATCCATGGTATGTCGATCTGACCAAAGTTGATGCCTATAATCCTGACAGCGCCAAGGAATTGTTGAAGGAAGCCGGCTATCCCGATGGCTTCACCTTCACCATCGACACGCCGAACTACGACCCGCATCCGATTGCTGCCCAGTTTATCCAGAGCGAACTGGCCAAGGTGGGCGTGAAGGTCAACATCAACATCATTACCGCCAATGAGTGGTACACAAAAATCTACAAGGCGCATGATTTCCAGGCGACCCTGCAGGAGCACGTGAACCACCGTGATATCGTGTTCTACGGTAACCCGGACTTCTACTGGGGTTATAACAACCCTCAGGTTGTTGATCTGATCAAGCAGGCGGAAGCCAGTGCAACGACCGATGAACAGACCGCAAAACTGACCGAAGCAAACAAGATCATTGCTGAAGATGCAGCCAGCAACTGGTTCTATCTCTATCCGCAGATTGTTGTTTCGAAAAAGTCGGTCGGCGGTTATTCGCTGAACGGATTGAACTCGCAGTTCTTCGCTTACGACATCACCAAAGCCGAATAAGCAGAGAAACTCTATACTCGACACAGAACGCCGCCTGAATTATTTTCCGGCGGCGTTGCTGCGTTTGCTGTAATCCGTTGATCTTGTATAAGGAAATGGTCAGAAGCAAACTGTGAAATGTCAGCCGATGAGCGGACCGGACGTCGGCAGCTCATGCTTGAGAGGTAAGCGTCATATTTTCCTATCTTGTTCGCCGCTCGGCCATTCTGGTCCTGTCGGTTGTTATCGCTTCTCTCGTCCTGTTTCTTTTGCTGCGGCTGCTGCCGGGTGATCCTGCCAATGCGCTTGTTTCTGTCGGTGCCGATGCCGTGCAGATTGAGGCAGCACGCCGGCAAGTTGGTTCCGATCTGCCACTTTACGAGCAGTTTTTGCGCTTCATCAGCAGTCTTGCACGCTTTGACCTTGGAAACTCATTCGTCAGTGGTGCGCCCGTGCTGTCTGAAATCGGCAAGCGGTTGATTGTGACCGTACCGCTCACGTTGATGGCGTTTTTTGTTGCGATCGCGATCGCTGTTCCGCTCGGGATTTTGTCGGTGGTGCGTCAGAACCGCTGGTATGGGACGGTGATATCCGTCGTTTCACAGCTCGGTATCGCGGTTCCAGTCTTCTGGATCGGCATTCTGCTGGTCGGCATTTTTGCGGTTAACCTGCGGCTGTTTCCATCGGGCGGCTTTCCGTCTCGTGGATGGCAAACCGCGCCTGCCGCGTTTCAATCCCTTGTGCTGCCCGTTGCGACCATCGCCATCGTCATGTCAGCCTCTTTGATCCGCTATGTTCGTTCTGCGACGCAGGATGTGCTGGGCAGTGATTATCTGCGCACCGCACGTGCGCTCGGTGCGACGTTTTCGCAGGCGCTGATCCGCCACGGAATTCGAAACGGCGCTGTGCCGGTCATTTCCATTATCGGTATCGAACTGGCGTCCACATTGCTTGGCGCTGTGGTGGTTGAGCGGGTGTTTTCGCTTCCCGGCCTCGGCTCCATGCTGCTTTTAGGCATTGAGCAGCGCGATTATCCGAATGTTCAGGGCGTGCTTTTTATCTCGACATTGTTGGTGCTGCTTGTCGGTTTTGCGGCTGATCTGGCGCAACGAATTATTGATCCGCGATTGCGCAATCGTGTAGTAGGAGGTGGCGCATGAGCGATCGTCATATGACCCTTCCTGTGGAGACAGCCGAAGCGAAGATAAAACTGCCATTGCCGCTGCTGATTGGTGGTCTGTTTGTCGGGTTGCATCTGGCAATCGCGCTTCTGTCACTGTTTTGGACACCTTACGGTGTCAGCGACATGGTGGGTGGGAGGCTTGAAGGTCCATCGCTCATTCATTGGGCGGGAACCGACAGGCTGGGCCGCGACCTGATGACACAAATCATGATTGGCTCGCGGATCGCTCTCATTGTCGGCTGTGGTGCGGTTGCCATCAGTGCATTGATCGGGGTGACAATTGGCATACTCTCGGCATTTGCAACGCAGACACTGGATGATGTGCTGGCCGCGACGCTTGATATTCTGATTGCCTTTCCGACACTGCTTCTGGCCATGCTGATTGTCGCCTCAAGCGATGGAGCAAGCCTTTGGACTGCAATCCTTGCCATCGGTATTGCCGGTTCTGCCATTGTCGCCAGACTGACCCGCATTCTGGCAAAGCGTGTCTTGGCGATGGATTACATAACGGCCTCCAGAATATCTGGAACCTCGTGGCTGGGCATCGTTCGTATTCACGTCCTTCCCAACATCTGGCCGACATTGATCGTCAATTTTGCCCTGCAATTCGGCTTGGCCGTCATTGCGGAGGCGTCGCTCTCCTATCTTGGACTTGGCGCGCCGCCCCCCAATGCATCGTGGGGCAGATTGCTGCAGGAAGCACAGGCATCCGTTTATACAGCACCTTTTGGTGCCATTGCTCCGGGTCTTGCTCTGGTGTCTCTGGTGATCGGGTTGAACTTGTTTGCCGATGGCCTGCGTGATGCGGCAGATCCAACACGCAGGAGACAGAGATGAGCGTTTTGCTGTCGGTTGAAAATCTTGAAATCGAAACCGCAGGCCGCAAGCTGGTTTCAGGCATCTCCTTCTCAATCTCCCAGGGTGAGCGGGTTGGACTTATTGGTGAGTCCGGCTCGGGCAAATCATTGACGGCGCTTGCTGCTATGGGGCTGCTGACCGACGCCATGCGAGCAAGCGGCTCTATTATCCTTGATGGACAGCAGGTGATCGGGGCAAAAGACCGTGATCTCGTGCCTTTGCGCGGCAACAGCGTGGCGGCGGTATTTCAGGAGCCGATGACAGCGCTTGATCCATTGATGCAAATTGGCGACCAAGTCGCAGAAGTCGTATCTCGCCGTGCTTTACGCGATCGGCAGAGAGCTTCGAAGGCCGAGATTCACAAACGGGTTGTGGCGTTGCTGGAGCGCGTTGCATTGCCGGATCCGGAGCGGATTGCTGCGTCTTGGCCGCATGAAATCTCCGGCGGCCAACGGCAGCGTGCGGCGATCGCAATGGCCTTGGCCTGCCGCCCCAAGCTGCTGATTGCGGATGAACCGACAACTGCACTTGATGTCACAACGCAGGCCGAAATCCTGAAACTGCTTGAGGCGCTCGTGCGGGATGAAGGCATGGGGCTGCTGTTTATCAGTCATGACTTGCCAGTTGTTGCGACGGTAACAGAACGCGCACTTGTTTTGCGGCAAGGAGAGTTGATTGAGCAAGGACCAGTAGGATCCCTGTTTTCTCAACCCGCGCATCCTTATACGCAGGGGTTGGTTGCCGCGGCCCGTGCCTTTGACAAGGCGTTGGAGATTGCGTCATGAGCCTGCTGAATTTGTCCAATGTGTCGTTTTCCTACACCGCAGGAAAACCGGTGTTGCATGAAATCAACCTGACGCTGGAGGCTGGCAGCAATCTGGGAATTGTTGGCGAATCCGGTTCCGGTAAAACAACCATGCTGAAGCTCTTGCTCGGGCTTCAGCGAGCGTCTGCTGGACAGGTTTCTTTCCGTGAAGAGGCGCTTGATATCAAAAATAGCGGTTTCATGCGTGGCTTTCGTCGCAGCGTGCAGGCCGTGTTTCAGGATCCCTATTCGTCGCTTGATCCCCGTCAGCGTGTGTTCGACATTATTGCCGAACCACTGCGTTCTCTCAAAATCGAAACAGATATCACACGGGCTGTGTCGCAGGCTCTGGCAGCGGTTGACCTGCCTGCGGATGCACTCAAACGTTATCCTCATGAATTTTCCGGTGGTCAGCGTCAACGTATTGCGATTGCCCGTGCGATTGTCTCAAGCCCCGATCTCATCATTGCTGACGAAGTGGTCAGTGCCCTTGATCTCTCCACGCGCGCCCGTATCATCGAGTTGCTGCGGGACCTGTCAAGACACATGACTTTTGTTGTGGTGTCGCATGATATTGCACTCGTTTCCATGCTTTGCGACAGGTTGATCGTACTTGAAAAGGGCAAGATCGTAGAGCAGGGCGCGACACGCGATATCCTCGCCAACCCTTCCCACAGCTATACCCGTAACTTGCTTGCCAGCACACCCCGCATGCCCAGGGCCGGCTGAACCTTCTCATCAATCCCCCGAACTCGAATGATGGGGGATTGCGCAACGTGCTGCGCTGCGTCATGAATTGCGCCATGACGCACCCGGACCTGACAATCCTCGTTATTGATGAAAACGCTATCCGTGCTTCCATTATCGAGGAAGGCTTGCGGGAGGCCGGGCATAGTCGTGTCACAGTCATCCATGAGGTCCATGGAGTGGCGCGTACCATCGAGACACTCTGTCCTGATGTCATCGTTATCGATATCGAAAATCCGAATCGCGACATGATGGAGCATCTGTTCCAGTTAACCCGGACGGTTGGGCGGCCGATTGCCATGTTTGTGGATCGCTCGGATACGGCCTCGATTGAGGCGGCTGTTGAAGCGGGTGTTTCCGCCTACATTGTTGACGGGTTGAAGAAGGAACGGGTCAAGCCGATCCTCGATATGGCAGTCAGTCGCTTTAATGCGTTTAGCCGTTTGCAGCGTGAACTGGCGGAGGCAAGATCGGCGCTGGAAGAGCGCAAGATTGTTGAGCGCGCCAAGGGCATCTTGATGAAAATGCGCGGGCTGTCCGAAGAGGAGGCCTTCGCGCTGCTGCGACAGACCGCCATGAACGAAAAGAAAAAACTGTCTGAAATTGCGCAAAGCGTGGTTACAGCCGCCGGTTTGCTGATGTAACGCCCGGAGGAGAATTGATCTCGGGCGTCACGCGCACACTGACGGTAGATGTGGAGTGAATGACATGACGGCAAACGGTAGTGGAACCAACAGGCAGGGTGAAAACGCGGCGTCTCATGCTGCGCCGGAATTGATCGGTAACGACCGACAGCGCACACTGCGCGCTGGCTTCATTCCACTGGTTGATGCGTCTGTGCTGATTGCTGCCGCAGAATTCGGATTTGCTTCCAAAGAAGGCCTGAGCCTTGATCTGGTGAAGGATGTTTCCTGGGCGAATGTGCGCGACAGATTGGCGTTTCGCCAGTTCGATATAGCGCACATGCTGTCGCCCATGCCTGTGGCCTCAATGCTTGGCCTTGGCTCAAACCCGTCGCCGACCATCACGCCGTTTTCTCTGGGACGTGGCGGTAACGCGATTACGCTATCCAGTCGGCTTTTCGTCAAAATGCGCGAGACAACCGGTTTGTCGGAAACGGCAAATGCGTTGGAAAACGCTGTCGCACTCAAGCGGGTGCTTGAAACTCTGCGTGAGCAGGGTGAGCCACAGCCTACCTTCGGTGTGACTTATCCGTTCTCATCGCACAATTATGAGTTCCGATATTGGCTTGCCGCCGGCGGCATTGATCCTGATCGTGATGTCAAACTTGTCGTCGTGCCTCCGCCTCTCACCTCGGATGCGTTGGCTGCGGGCGCTATTGATGGTTTTTGTGTCGGAGCGCCATGGAATATGGTGGCCTCTGAGCGCGGTGTTGGCAAGATTGTCGCCGCCAAGCAGGACATCTGGCCTTCTGCACCTGAAAAGGTCATTGGCATGCGCCCTGAATGGGCAGAAACACAGCAGGAATGTGTGGCGCGGTTGCTCGTTGCGCTGGACGCGGCGGCGCGGTGGTGCGATGCGCCTGACAATCATGATGCGCTCAGCAGTGCGCTGGCTGACCCGCGCTACATCGGCGCTTCGCCTGAGATTTTACGGCAAGTACTGGCGGGTGAGTTCAACATTGATGATCGCGGCAACCGTCGGGTCATCAGCCGTTATTTCACCTTCCATGGTGACCATGCCAATTATCCCCGGCAGAGCCAGGCCCTGTGGATTTATAGCCAGATGATCCGCTGGGGGCAGACGAGTTTTTCATCGCAAGGAGCCGATGCTGCCGCATCTTCATATCGGCCTGATATCTATCGCGCAGCACTCGGGGACGTAAGTCTACCGTCTGATGCTGATATTCGCGTTGAAGGTGCTGATACTGATGATCGTTTCATGGACGGACATGTGTTCGATCCGGCCTCCATTGAACGCTACGTTGAGGCATTCGCGGTGCGCCGGAAAACCGGCGAACTTGCACGTCGCGATCACGAATAAAATCTGCCAGCTGCACAAACACTGCCCAAAACAAGTTTCGTACTTTGCAGCAATTGCATAAATAACACCCTATTCTTGTGCGGCCTAAAAAATGGGCTTTTGATTTTCCGTTCAAAATAATCGTTTGAATACAGAGCTTTGTTGTCCGATTCTCGAACTGGCACACTGATTGCTTTGTATTTTGCGCAGCGGTCAATGGAGATCGCGGCAAGCTGGGTGCGGGATATGCACCCACAGAAGACACGGACGTCGCAAGGTTTTGCTGCCCGGGACATTGGATCCTGATGGCGCAATATCCGAGCGGCGTTTTTTTATTTCCGGATTTTTTTCGCAAGAAACAAACCACCGTTCTGGTGGTCACCAAAAGGGGAACATGCGAATGAAAAATATACTCACGGGGTCTGTTAGTCGCCGCGGTCTTTTGAAAACCACAGCAACCGCTGCCCTGATTACGGCGATCCGGTCAGCATTTCCATCCGGTGCCTTTGCTGCCGCTGCCACTCCGGAAGTGACAGGAGCAAAGCTTGGTTATATCGCCCTGACGGATGCCGCTCCTTTGGTGGTGGCAGCGGAAAAAGGTCTGTTTGCCAAACATGGCATGCCGGATGTTGAGGTTATCAAGCAGGCGTCCTGGGGTGCGACACGCGATAATCTGGTGCTGGGTGGTGCCTCTAACGGCATTGATGGCGCGCATATTCTGACGCCAATGCCTTATCTCATGCATACCGGTAAGGTAACGCAAAACAATGTGCCGGTGCCGATGGCAATTCTTGCTCGCCTCAACCTTGATAGTCAGGGCATTTCGGTCGCCAAGGAATATGCCGAGACAGGCGTTCAGCTTGATGCGTCGAAATTGAAGGCAGCGTTTGAAAAAAAGAAAGCTGAAGGCAAGGAAATCAAGGCCGCCATGACGTTCCCTGGTGGAACACACGATCTGTGGATCCGCTATTGGCTGGCTGCGGGGGGGATCGATCCCGACAAGGACGTGTCCACCATTGTCGTTCCTCCTCCGCAGATGGTCGCCAATATGAAGGTTGGCAACATGGATGTTTTCTGTGTTGGTGAACCGTGGAATGAGCAACTCGTCAATCAGGGTATCGGCTTCACAGCCTGTACCACCGGCGAGCTGTGGATGGGACATCCCGAAAAGGCGCTCGGCATGCGTGCCGATTGGGTCGAGAAAAATCCAAATGCTGCAAAGGCCCTGCTCATGGCCGTGATGGAGGCGCAGCAGTGGTGCGACAGCATGGACAACAAGGATGAGATGTCCACGATCCTTGGCAAGCGTCAATGGTTTAACGTGCCCCCGAAAGATGTTTTGGGCCGCCTAAAAGGCGACATCAACTACGGCAATGAACGTATCGTTCACGGCAGTGATCTCTATATGAAGTTCTGGAAAGACGGTGCGTCTTATCCATACAAGAGCCACGACACGTGGTTCATTGCTGAAAATGCCCGCTGGGGCAAGTTTGCACCAGACACTGATATCAAGGCGCTGGTCGATCAGGTCAACCGCGAGGACCTGTGGCGGGAAGCAGCGCAAGCGCTTGGCGTCGCTGCTGCCGATATTCCTGCCTCACCTTCGCGTGGCAAGGAAACATTCTTCGACGGCAAGGTCTTCGATCCGGAAAACCCATCATCCTATCTCGAAAGTCTCAGCATCAAAGTTGCCTCCTGAGGAGGAGAGCGGGGATATGTCATGCTTGAGCGTCGCACCCTTTCGTTCCCCTCTTGGGTGCGGTCCGAACGGCGGGCATATCCCCACGGCATACAATTGATTTTAAAGGAATAATTCATGTCTGCATTGGCCCGTGAATTGCAACCGCAACCGGAAAAGCCGAAGATTTCCAAGGCGACGGTCGTGACACTGAAGACGAAGCCCGCTTCGCGTTTTCGGTTTGACCAAATTGGTGTAGCTGCTGCACGCAATACGCTGCCTCCTCTGGTGGTCTTGGTGATGATGCTGGGGATCTGGCAGTTTCTCTGTTCTGCCCCCGGTGCGACCTTGCCGCCTCCCAGCCAGGTTTTTCAGGAAAGCTATGACCTGATTGCCTATCCGTTCTTCAACTACGGTTCGCAGGATATTGGCCTCGGCTGGCGTGTGCTGGTGTCGCTGGAACGCGTCGCCTTCGGATTTGGTCTTGCTGCGATTGTCGGCGTCGTGGTTGGCGCTGTGATCGGACAGTCCATATGGGCCATGCGGGGCCTCGACCCAATCTTTCAGGTGCTGCGGACAGTACCGCCGCTTGCTTGGCTTCCGCTTTCGCTTGCTGCGTTTCAAGACAGTAATCCATCGGCAATTTTTGTGATTTTCATCACGTCGATCTGGCCGGTCATCATCAATACGGCCGTGGGTGTGCGTAACATTCCGCAGGACTATCGCAACGTCGCCAAGGTGTTGCGGCTCAATCAGCTCGAATTCTTCTTCAAGATTATGTTGCCGTCCGCCGCGCCATACATTTTCACCGGGCTTCGCATTGGTGTTGGCCTGTCCTGGCTGGCTATTGTTGCAGCCGAGATGCTGACGGGTGGTGTCGGTATTGGCTTCTTCATCTGGGATGCGTGGAATTCATCCCGGCTGCCCGACATCATCGTCGCGTTGGCATATATCGGTGTGGTTGGCTTTGTCCTCGACAAGCTGGTGGCCGCACTTGGAAAATTCATCACCCGTGGCGCCGCGGCAAATTGAGGAGCCCATCATGAATGCTTATCTCAAGCTTGATCATATCGACAAATATTTCGACAAGGGTGGTTCTCGGGCCGAGGTATTGAAAGGCATCAATCTCACCATCGACAAAGGCGAGTTTGTGTCGGTCATCGGCCATTCCGGATGCGGAAAATCAACGATGCTGAACCTGATTGCCGGCCTGACGAAGGTGTCGTCCGGCGCTGTTCTGCTTGAAAACCGTGAGGTGAATGAACCGGGCCCGGAACGTGCCGTCGTATTCCAGAACCACAGCCTGCTACCCTGGCTTTCGGTCTACGAGAACGTCAATCTAGCTGTCGAGAAAGTATTCAGCTCCACCAAGAGCAAATCCGAGAGGCATGACTGGGTCATGCGCAATCTTGATCTGGTTCAGATGGGGCACGCCCGGGACAAGAAACCCTCGGAAATTTCCGGTGGCATGAAACAGCGTGTCGGCATTGCCCGAGCACTTTCTATGGAGCCAAAAATTCTGCTGCTGGATGAGCCGTTTGGCGCGCTGGATGCGCTGACGCGTGCGCATCTCCAGGATGCGGTGATGGAAATCCATGCCCGCCTCGGGAACACTATGGTGATGATTACCCATGATGTCGACGAAGCGGTCCTGCTGTCCGATCGCATAGTCATGATGACCAACGGACCAGCCGCCCATATCGGTGAAGTGCTTGACGTGCCGCTGTCTCGACCACGCAACCGGATCGAGCTTGCGGCCGACAAAACCTACCTCAAATGCCGCGAAGCCGTTTTGAAGTTCCTTTACGAACGTCACCGTTTTGTTGAAGCAGCGGAGTGAAACCATGACGCAAAAACTTGTCATTATCGGCAACGGCATGGCTCCGGGCCGCATGCTAGAAAATCTGTTTGAGACGGCTCCAGGCCTTTATGATGTTACGATTTTTAATGCCGAGCCGAGAGTTAACTACGACCGTATCATGCTGTCACCGGTGCTTTCCGGCGAGAAGGATTATGAAGATATCATCATTCATTCGGATGAATGGTATGCGGCAAATAATGTGACATTACACAAGGGAGCCAAGGTCTCCGAAATTGATCGTGATCGCAAGACGGTAACCAGCGAAAACGGGATTACAGTTTCCTATGACAAGCTGGTGATTGCGACGGGTTCTTCTCCCTTCATCATTCCAGTGCCGGGCCATCAATTGCCGGGTGTTCTGGCTTACCGCGACCTGGATGATGTCAAAAAGATGCTGGACATTGCGGCGCGAGGCGGCCGAGCAATTGTCATCGGGGCAGGTCTGCTGGGACTTGAGGCGGCCTATGGGCTGAAGCGCCAGGGAATGGACGTTACCGTCATTCACCTGATGCCGACCATCATGGAGCGCCAGCTTGATCCCGCCTCTGCCTATCTTCTGGAAAACGCTCTCACGGATCGCGGTATCGACATCATCACCAAAGCCAACACCAAGCGTATTCTCGGTGAGGACAAGGTGGAGGGTATTGAACTCGAAGATGGCCGCATCATAGCAGGTGAGATGGTGGTTATGGCGGTCGGCATTCGTCCGTCCGCCGGCCTTGCAAAAGATGCCGGCCTTGCCGTCAACCGCGGTATCGTGGTCGACGATGGTATGATGACCTCTGATGCTTCGATCTATGCGTTGGGTGAATGTGCCGAACATCGTGGCATGTGCTACGGCCTTGTCGCTCCGCTCTATGAAAGTGCAAAGGTTTTGGCAGACAGGCTGATTGGCGGCCAAGCGGAATATCATGGCTCCGTTACCAATACTAAGCTGAAGGTCACAGGCATCAATCTGTTTTCTGCAGGTGATTTTGCCGAGGGTGACGACCGTGAAGAGATCGTGCTGCGTGATGCCACGGCCGGCGTCTACAAACGCCTGATCCTTAAAGAAAACCGTATTATCGGTGCTGTGCTTTACGGTGAAACCTCGGATGGCTCGTGGTTCTTCGACCTGTTGAAGAAAGGCACGAATGTCTCCGAAATGCGGGATACACTGATTTTCGGGCAAGCCTATCAGGGTGGTTCTCCGCTCGATCCGATGGCGGCAGTGGCAGCCTTGTCAGCTGATGCGGAAATATGCGGCTGTAACGGCGTCTGCAAGGGACAGATCGTCAGTGCCATTACATCCAAGGGTCTGACGAGCCTTGACGACGTTCGTGCCCACACCAAGGCCTCTGCCTCCTGTGGCAACTGTACGGGTCTGGTTGAGCAGTTGATGACCCTGACGCTTGGCGACAGTTACAATCCGGCAGCCGTTCAACCGATGTGCAAATGTACGGATCTTGGCCATGATGATGTTCGCCGACTGATCAAAGCCAAGGGTCTGAAGTCAATTCCTGCTGTCATGCAGGAGCTGGAATGGAAGACATCATGCGGTTGCGCGAAATGTCGCCCGGCGCTGAACTATTACCTCGTCTGTGACTGGCCAGATGAATATGCCGACGATTACCAGTCCCGTTTCATCAACGAGCGCGTTCACGCAAATATTCAAAAGGATGGCACCTATTCAGTTGTGCCGCGAATGTGGGGCGGTGTGACCAATGCCAATGAATTGCGTGCAATCGCCGACGTTGTCGACAAGTTCGAAATTCCGCTTGTGAAAGTTACAGGCGGCCAGCGTATCGACCTGTTGGGGATTGAGAAAGAGGATTTGCCAGCGGTATGGGCTGATCTTGGCAAGGCCGGATTCATTTCCGGCCAGGCCTACGCCAAGGGTCTGCGGACGGTGAAAACCTGCGTTGGCCAGCAGTGGTGCCGCTTTGGAACACAGGATTCGACCGGATTTGGAGTTCGCATCGAAAAGTTCATGTGGGGTTCCTGGACACCTGCGAAATTGAAGCTGGCAGTGTCAGGTTGTCCACGTAACTGTGCTGAGGCGACCTGCAAGGATATCGGCGTCATCTGCGTGGATTCCGGTTTCGAAATCCATTTCGCCGGTGCCGCCGGTCTGGATATCAAGGGAACCGAGGTTCTTGGTCTTGTAAAGACCGAGGACGAGGCACTGGAGCACATTGTGGCTCTGACCCAGATGTACCGTGAGCAGGCGCGGTATCTTGAGCGCATCTACAAATGGGCCAAGCGTATCGGTTACGACGAGGTTCGCCGCCAGATCATGGAGGATGGAGAAAAGCGACGCGCTTATTACAACCGCTTTGTCTTTAGCCAGAAGTTTGCGCAGGTTGACCCATGGTCCGAACGTGTGTCTGGCGAACATAAACACGAGTTCAATCCGATGGCGACCATCGGTTTTAATCAGGCCGCGGAGTAAAACCATGAGCAACTGGGTCGAAATTGGTCATGTCTCGGATATTCCACTGCGAGGTGCGCGCTGCGTGAAAACACCTATGGGGAAGATTGCCGTTTTCCGCACAGCGGACGATCAGATTTTTGCGATTGAAGATCATTGCCCGCACAAGGGCGGCCCGCTTTCACAGGGCATCGTCCACGGCGCGTCCGTTACATGTCCACTGCACAACTGGGTGATCTCGCTTGAGACGGGTAAGGCCTTGGGAGCGGATGAGGGGGGGGTGAGAACCATTCCCGTTCGCAATGTAAATGGCATGCTGGCCATTACGCTTGAAGCGCTGATGATCGCGGCAGAGTAAGCGCAGTCTAGTCGCGGTCCTGGATCCGAAAACGCCTGCGCCATTTTCTCCTGGCGCAGGCGCAAACACAACAGCCACATTTTCAATGCCAACGCGACCTGCAACAGATCGGCCGCTGCGATGGAAGGGATCAGCCATGGATGTCGTGCAAACCGCGCGAAATGAAACCGTCCGCATGGAGGCGCTGGCCAAATTGCCGGTATTTTGGGATTTGGCTGGCAAGGCCGTTGTCTTGTGTGGCGGCTCAGATGCTGCGGCGTGGAAGGCGGAACTCCTGCTGGCCTGCGGTGCGCAATTGCATCTGTATTGTCCGCAACAGGCGCTTGGTGAATCGATGCTTTCGCTTATGGGGCGGGCTTTGCCAAACCCTGCCGCAGTCATCACTCATCACGATACAGATTGGCACGAAGGCTGCTTTCAGGCCGCAGTTTTGGCGATTGCAGATTGTGATGACGAACAGGATGCCAAAGTATTTTTTGAGGCAGCCACACGTGCAGGTGTTCCTGCCAATGTTATCGACAAGCCGCAGTTTTGCCAGTTTCAGTTTGGTTCGATCGTCAATCGATCACCTGTTGTGGTTGCGATTTCCACTGATGGTGCAGCGCCTATCCTGGCGCAGGCTATCCGCCGACGCATTGAGACCCTGCTACCGCTGTCGCTTCAGAAGTGGGCCGACATGGCTCAACATATTCGTGAGCATGTGAACGGCTCACTTGCGCCCGGAAATGCCCGGCGGAACTTCTGGGAGCGGTTTGTTGATCGCGCATTTACCGAGAGCGCCGACAACCAGATGCAGGACAAGTTATTGTCGGATATTGGCGGCGCCGGAAAGCTCGCTGCTGGCAGATATGGCAAGGTCACGCTGGTTGGTGCCGGGCCGGGGGATTCGGAGCTGTTAACGCTCAAGGCGGTTCGTGCGTTGCAGGCGGCAGATATTATTCTGTTTGATGACCTAGTGTCTGATGAGGTGCTTGAACTTGCCCGACGTGAGGCCAAACGCATGCTGGTTGGTAAGCGTGGTGGCCGCACAAGCTGCAAGCAGGAAGACATCAACGCCATGATGATCAATTTCGCCAAGGCAGGCAAAAGGGTTGTGCGGCTGAAATCGGGTGATCCGATGATTTTCGGCCGGGCAGGGGAAGAAATTGCAGCCCTTAAAGCCGAGAATATTCCGGTAGAAATCGTGCCGGGCATCACTGCGGCGAGCGCTATGGCGTCCCGCCTTGGCGTTTCTTTGACGCATCGAGATCATGCACAATCCGTGCGCTTTGTGACCGGACATTCCCGCAAAGGAAATTTGCCGGAAAATCTCGACTGGAACGCATTGGCAAGCCCGACCGTGACGACGGTTTTTTACATGGGCGGTCGTACAGCACCAGAAATCAAAGCACGCCTCATCGAACATGGCATGAGCGATTGCACACCCATTGTTATCATGAGTGCTATTACCCGAGCTGGAGAGCGGCGCTGGTGCGGACGTTTGCGCGATCTCGATGCCGGAATTATTGAAATTGGTGTAGATGAGCCGGTTTTGATTGGCATCGGCAACGCATTTGCACCGGCGCTCTGCCGAGTTATCGATGTAACAACTGCCGATGTTTTTGCTTCAACGGCTATGCTTTAATACCATCTATCTTTTTAGCCTGTCGGCTTTTCTGGGGGCGGGCTGTGTCGAGGGTGCTCCATAATCAGGCGCTGCTTCATCCCTAGGCCACGGCTGCATCGCAGCCATTTAGCCATGTACACATTGGGCTATGCGACTGTGCGCTGTTCCAGATGAATACCCGCGTGACGAGGATATTCAATGCTAACCAACACTCGTCCGCTGCCGCCGAGTTGTGTCGTAAAAAATATAGTTTAATCCGCAATTTCCAATCAGCTTTCGAAGGTGCTCAGCTTATTTAAAAGGTCTTGGGATATCTCGAATTGACGCGCGGTCCCCCTGCCCATGGAATTGGTACCCATGGTTTCATTCAGCATGCCCCGCTTGACGAGCAGATCAACAGTCTCCTTTGCACCGCTTCGGGTTAATCCTGAAATATCTACGATATTTGTGAGGGTTAACCTCTGGTGAGCCTGGCTCATAGTGTAAAGGATCGTCATCATTCCGATCTCCTTTAGCCGTGCTTGTGGCGTTTCGTCCTCAAGCGGATGTTCGAAAATCTCCTTCAGGATTAGTCCGGAGAAGGCAAGGTTGTGCAATTGTGTCTTGATCGCTCTTGTCATGCTATTTAACTGTGTTATATACGATAGTAAAATTGCATTGCGTACTTGTTGGCCATTGCTGCCGCAGCGCGCTGTCGTTGTACCGGAGGGGCAAGTCCATGAAAAACCTTCTGCTGAATAGTCTGCTGTCTGTCTCCTTCATGCTGCTATCCTATCTGATTTCCGGCAGCAATGCGCGTGCAGATAATTGGGGATGCGAGGTCATCTTGTGCCTTTCCAATCCCGGCGGGCCAACCCAGTATGCCGAATGCCGGCCTCCAATTCAAAAACTCTGGCGCGCGCTTGCCAAAGGCCATTCGTTCCCAGCGTGCAGCGGCGTCGGATTTCGCAGCTCCCGGCCGGGCTACGAACCATACTATTGCAATGGGGGCTATCGCCTATCAGGTAGTTACGGTCCACGTGGTCGAGAGACGACCTGCGTTTCAAGCGAGCTCCAACGGATAGACCGGTCACTTTGCTCCTTCGGACATGACCATTCAGCTGGAGATTCCGGCTCTGTCTTGTCTGCGCGGTGGCAGCGCCAGGAAGGTCGGCTTGAGTGCATGGGCTACCTTATCATGCGCCCCAATCTGCGATCACAACCGCACTATGTCGACGTCACCATCGACGGCGCCGGCAAGCAGCGCGTCTGGTATTGAGCGATGAGCGAAGCTTTCGTCGATATCGCGCAGAGCTGCGCGCCGGAAGTCCGGGTGGAAACACTAGCCGCCGTCGTGAGCCTTGAGAGCAGGTTCCTTCCCTTCAATATTCGTATCAGTAGAGGTATGCCGCTCCCTGCGCAGCCCGCCAGCAAGGCTGAAGCAATCGAGGTTGCAACCGCCTTGATAGCGGATCGCCAGGAGATCCAGATCGGACTTGGTGGTATCGGGGTTGCGGAGCTTCGCAAGCTGAACCTCTCCGTCTCTGATGCCTTTGACCCATGCGTGAATCTTAAGGCGACCGCTACGCTTCTCGACGGCTACTATCGCCTCGCTTTGCGTTTCGGATCGAGCTCCGCGCGGGCCGAAACGGTGATGCTCCAGTCCTTCTATGGGCGATATGAACCTCCCGGTAGAGACACGGTCCGGTATGACGATCAGGTGCGCGACGAGGTGATGCGCCTCTCTCCAAAGCTCACCTCGCTCGCGATTGGCGGATCGTCCAGGTCAATGACCCGCGATGACACCACCAAAGAGCGCTCAGAAAACCAGCTGACGCAGCCAGTCCCCAATCAAGTCACACAGACGGAGGAAACCGCATCATGGAACGTGTTCCGTTCCAGGCGGCACTCTTCTGTCGTCGTTTTCCACAATGATCAATCGGAGCAGAGTGAATGATCTCCAGAACCAGCCTTCGACCCTATGCAGCCTCCGCGCTGATGGCAATCGCGATTACTGCATGCCTTGTTGAGCCGGCCTTTGCCCAGTCTGCCGGTATCGAAACCGTGTTGCAGAACATCGTTACCATGCTCACCGGCAATATTGCCCGCCTGCTGGCGATCATCGCCGTGATCGTCATCTGCATTGCCTGGATGTTCGGCTATATGGATCTTAGAAAAGCCGGATACTGGATTATCGGCATCGGTGGCATTTTCGGGGCCACCGAACTCGTCAACACCATCGTCGGCAGTTGAAAAGCATGGTGAGCGTTCCTGCAGTCGAAGAAGACACGCTGTTCCTGGCCTGCACCCGACCGGCCATGGTCGCCGGTGTGACCATGGAAGCGATGGGCATCAACATCATGTTGACCACCATCCTCTACATCACCGCCGGATCGATCGCTTATGCCCTGGTCGGCATCGTCTTCCATCTCGTCTTCCGTGCGCTCGTCAAGCATGACCACAATATGTTCCGCATTCTGCTTGCCTGGATCGAAACCCGCGGACGCGCGCGCAATGCTGCTTATTGGGGCGGGGCGACACTCTCGCCGTTGATGCTTGTCCGGTGCTATGACGAAAGGGATCTCAGCCTTGCGTAATCTCGCAAAATTACGGTCCCGGGAACTTGGGCCGGAGACCTTCATTCCCTATGTCCGCCACGTCGACGAGGCCACTGTGGTGCTCGATTCCCGCGCGCTGATGACCGTGCTCATGCTTGAAGGTGTTTCATTCGAGACTGCCGATAGTCTGGATATAAACGGTCTGCACCGCAGCCTCAACACACTCTATCGTAATATCGCCGACGAGCGGTTGGCGCTCTGGACGCATGTCATCCGTCGGCGTGACAACGACTATCCAGGCGGGCGCTTCACCAATCGTTTTTCCGAGTGCCTCAATGCCAGATACCGTGAGCGGATGGTTCGCGAGGACCTGTTCCGCAACGATCTCTATCTCACCCTGGTCTGGTCTCCGAGTCGTGATCCCGTAGACAAAGCCGCGCACCTTCTTTCTCGCTTGCGTAGGGCGCGGCGACACGCGATTGAGCTGGACGAAGCGGCGCTAAAACACCTGCACGACAAGGTGGTCGATGTGGTCGCCGGGCTGAAGCGCTTCGCGCCTCGTATACTGTCCCTCCAAGAGCGCGACGGGATCCTGTTTTCCGAGCCAAGCGCGTTTCTCCATCAGCTTGTTGGTGGGCGCCGCGAACCTGTGCCTCTGACAGAAGGGCGCATCTCATCAGCAATCTATTCGGACCGGGTGATTTTCGGTCGTGAGACAGTCGAAATCCGGCATGAGGCAGAAGCACGTTATGCCGGCATGTTCGGCTTGAAGGAGTATCCGGCGATCACGCGCAGTGGTATGCTTGACGGCATCCTGTCCGCGCCGTTCGAGCTTGTCTTGACACAGTCCTTTGCGTTCACGTCGAAGGCCGACTCCCGCGCGATCATGGGCCGCAAGCAGAATCAATTCTCCATGATCGAAGACGATTGTTCGAAACCTATTGATTGCTTGGCAAGGTTTCCCATCGCTTCGAAACCGGGATCAACGTTGTCGATGAGATCACCACCATTGGTGACGGACATGATCTGCATGAGATATGCCGCCATGATGTTCTGGAACGTGGGGAGGATGACCTTCCCTTTCAGTTCATCGCGAAATAAGGCCGACCAAGAGGAAGGCGCGAATGCAAGTTTGTCTTTGCGCCACAGAAGAGAGAGATACTGAACTTCGTGGACCGCCCCGCAAGCGCCCGCGATCCTGCTGATCTCCGGACTGAGTTTTGCAATGTTTGGAACACTTTCCAGTGAGAATTTTTCGAGAAGGCCGTCCCTGCATCCGTCGAGCGACTGTGAAGCGGTCATAACGACGACATCGAAACCTGGCCGACCGCGTGTGGCCTTGATTTTAGCGTAGTCTTGCGACGCGGATCCCACCGCATCGTAAATAACCTTTGTATTGAACTCTTTTTCGAAGGGTTCGATGATCCGACTGCGGATGATATCCTCGTATGGTCCGCCATAGCTGTTGACGATCAGTTGCTCTGCAACAGCAGCACTCGCCACGCTGGTTGCTGTTATAAATGTAACAAACAAAAATCCACGTTTCATCGTTCGCCC
The DNA here is from genome assembly GCF_014851585.1 of Agrobacterium sp. AGB01. Lineage (GTDB taxonomy): Bacteria > Pseudomonadota > Alphaproteobacteria > Rhizobiales > Rhizobiaceae > Agrobacterium. The sequence continues at coordinate 506,456 of NZ_JACVAB010000003.1, read as the reverse complement.
TCTTGATTCTGCTGATTGTTCAGGATTTCTGGGAGATATTGCCGCTATTTTATTGGTGATTTCCAATATTAATTTCCGATTATTGATCGGATTTCGCGAACAATTGAATGTCGAAGGTTTTGGGAGCAGAGCAAGCAATTAAGGTCGCAGCGAATAGTCTCGTCTACTTGAGAATAGTCACCTTCAGACATCGACCGATCAATTTTCAAGATCGGGGGCGTAAGGAGAGAAAAGACAGGGGAGGCCTTGCGAAGTTCGCAAAAAAGACCGAACCAGAATTGGTATTGGTCATCGATACCATCGCGACGCGCTTCTATGGCGCACCACGCTGCTGCTGTCGCGGCATGAAGTCCATAGAGATCACGCATCACCTCAAGGGCGATAGCAGTAGGTATTCCGTCGTACACCTCAACGGGCGCGCACGGCAAAGGTGGAATTGCAGAAGATTTTTCCGACATGACGACTCTCCAGTGAGAGTCCGGCCGAGCTAATAAGTGAATTGAGGCCGGACACTGCCTTGGCGACCCTCGCCGTCCGGATGCACATCACCTGTCAAGTCTTGGTAGTATAGAGCAATTCGTGAACAGGATGAAGCTCAATATCTATTTGGACAAGACAAAGTGATCATTCGCAAGCGAATGACATGAAATTTCAGGTTTGGCCGGAAAGTTTTTGAAGGCGTGCACGACTTCGATCGATCGTTACCCAAAGGCTCTTGCAATTGAAATCCAGAAGCACGGTCGATGTTGACCGGGTGGGGTTGTTTGCGAACAGAAATAGAAAGCGCAACGATTACGGAGTGCTTAGGCGCTCGTCTCAGAAAGACCTTCTGCTGGGACGATCTTGCTCCGGCGGTCCTCGGATTTTGGATCATGACATCTTCGGTGACACATTTGAGATGCCACAAATTCGCGATCGTTGTCTCCTCCCACAACGCTTGCGCCAGAGATATTGAATATCGAATGTAGCAAAGTATGCTATGTTAACGTGCCACCGCAAGTTTGAGTGTTCATTGGAAACGTTGCCTTCACGATCAGCCGAAGCTTGTCGGGATTGCCGCTCGTAACCGCACAGGGCGTTCTCAAAACCGCTTCACTCGACCCGCGAACTGCAGTCTTCCCTAGACCGAGAAATCCACAACCATTTCCCTCTGGACGACTGATGACGGCTACACCTTTCGATGCCCTAATAGCAGCTTTCCCACTCGCTGAAGTGTTTGTTGGTACAATGGGGTATGGGTAGCGGACTTAAGAGTTACTATTCTCACGTTGTCTGATCATTACCAAGTCAACAATATCGGCGCTTGGACGATAACCTGACACCATGGTGCCCATCAGCTTACGAACTTCAACGAGATCGTTGGCATCCATCGCGGATTTCAGCTTTTCCAGCATGGATTGCAGTTGGGGCCAGGGGAAGAATTCCTCATGGGCCGTCATGATACGAGGGTGTGTCGTTTCAGCAGGATTATCGCCGATCAGCAGCTCCTCGTAAAGCTTTTCTCCCGGTCTTTGTCCGGTCATGACGAACTCGATATCGCCATCCGGATTTGTCTCATCCTTGATGGTCATGCCTGATAGCTCGACCATGCGTCGAGCAAGATCGATGATCTTTACCGGTTCGCCCATATCAAGGACGAAAACATCGCCGCCAGTCGCCATCGCACCTGCCTGAATGACCAGCTGAGATGCCTCAGGAATTGTCATGAAGTAGCGGGTCATTTCCGAATCGGTAAGCGTGATCGGGCCACCATTGGCAATTTGCTGTCGGAACAATGGAACGACCGAACCCGAGGAACCAAGCACATTACCAAATCGTACCATAGAGAATGTTATGTCAGAGTTTTTGACGGCGAGAGCCTGCAGAACCAGCTCTGCAACCCGCTTTGATGCGCCCATTATGTTGGTTGGGCGAACGGCTTTGTCCGTGCTGACCAATACGAATGATTTGACGCCTTTTTCTATCGCAACGCGGGCGGTCTCAAGCGTGCCGAGAACATTGTTGGAAATACCCTCTACCGGGTTTTGTTCGACGATTGGCACATGCTTGTATGCCGCAGCATGATAAATTGTGTGGGGTTTGAAGCTTTCCATAATGTCGGCCATGCGCTTGGCATCACGCACTGAGCCCAGAAGAGGGACAACGATATCTTCCTTGGAGGGATCGTTACGCACCAGTTCGGCGTGAATGGAATAGAGTGTGAACTCGTTCTGTTCGAACAAAATCAGTCGCTCGGGGCCGATCTGCAGGATCTGACGACACAGTTCGCTGCCGATCGAGCCGCCAGCGCCTGTCACCATGACGACCTTGTCTTTGATGTTGCGTTTGAGCAGTTCTTCGGACGGCTTGACTGGTGGGCGGCCGAGAAGGTCGTCAACAGCCAATTCCTGGAAATCCGCCATATGCACGCGGCCCTGTGCAATCTCGCTGACATTCGGCACCAGCCTAACCGCAACACCAACCCCCCGGAGGCTTTCTATAATCGCCATTCGGCGTTCAGCGCTGATATTTGGTACCGCGAGAAGAACGGTTTTGACATTCAATAAGGTCGCTGCATCTTTGAGTTCGTGCGGTGCATAAACACGCACACCGTTGATCAGTGCGCCATGAAGGTGCTTGTCATCATCAAGGTAACCACGCACCGAGAGTTGCCCTCCGTTCAGTAGTGCGCTCGCAAGCTGGCGCCCGACAGTGCCCGCACCGTAAATCAGCACACAGCGTTGAGCGTTTTTGCTGAGTTCACGCCGGTAGGGAGCGCCGAGTATCTGGCGTGTAACCAATCTCGATATGCTGATGGCCAACAGCAGCAGGAGAGGCTGCATGATGCCCACGGTTCTTGGTATGCCCGGCACGCTGATAAAGGTGAACACCAGCATGAACAGCACGCCATAGAGCGCGATGGCCCGGATGATGGCCAGGAATGCGGCCCAGCCAATGTAACGAAAAATAGCTCTGTACAAGCCGTTCACGACAAAGAGCGGTAGAGCAATGGCGAGAGAAACCGGGATCGTCAGAAGCTGGACGCCCGACAGGAAATCCCATGTATCCAGCCGCAGAGAAAAGGCCAGCCATAGCGTAATCACACACAGAGCGCTGTCGACGCACAGGGCGGTAAAGCGCTTTAGCCAGCGCGGGAGGCTCAAAACGACCGAAATAATGTTTCTAAATGCCATTCGCTGATGCCTGGTGCCAATACCGCAGATGTATTCCCGTCACGGAGCGATCGCAGCCAAAGGAGGTTGGTTGTCATGAAACTTTATCAAGCATGGATATCTTTTTATAATGCGACATCTCTCATGTCTTGAAATCTGGTGATAAGGTCAAAGAGGCGCGACTGCAACGTTTTACCGCTGTTTTGCGTGGGCGGAAATCGCCTACTCCTCTTTTGGTCAAACTTTAAGAGATTTGCCCGAAAAACCCAAAAGTTCAACAAAATGCTCGATGACAGAACTTTCGGAAAATCCACCTGCACGGAAGTGACTGACGGCTGCTTTTGAATGTGCTGCCAATATCGACGGGTTTTTGGCATACACATCAGTTGCGGACGCGATGTCGTCGGCCATTACAGAAAGCGCTCCGGGTTTAATAAGTACGCCTGTCTCACCATCTAGGACTATCTCGTTACAGCCAGGAACATCAGTCGCTATTGATGCTATACCGCAGGCCGCTGCTTCAATTAAAATACGGGGTATCCCCTCGCCGTACAAAGTAGGAAGGCAAACGACATCAACGGTTCGAAGAAGTGACGGCATATCATTTTGCTCACCCAAAAACGTGATTGCTGGATTGCGTGCCAGTTCTTCTGCAGAATAGCCATCGGGATCATCTGCTTCGATCATCCCGGCCACGACATATTGGATTGAACTACCATGGACGTTTTTTTGCGCCGCCATGAGGAATGCCTCAAGTCCCTTTGATTTCAACAGTCGGGAGGCAAATAAAATTCGTAGTGGCGCGGCTGGTTCGGTTTTTTCCTTTGGGTAGAATAGGGCGGGATTGACGCCGGCGCCCTTGATGACAGACGCATTGGTTTGACTAACAAGTTTTTTTTCAACAAAAACAGAAAAATCGTGTTGAGTTTCAAACGTGAAATGAACGTCTTTTTGCGATGAGATAAATCGGAGGGCCAATCCTATCAGTTTTCGAGCAAAATTTACCATGAACCCAGACATGGAACTCGATGGAGACATGAGCCGCCCTAGACCTGGTATGGTGATCAGAATTTTCTTCGGGCCTCGGCCTAAGGCTCGCGAAATTAGCGCGGCAATGCTGGCATAGATTGCGGGTTTTAAAGTTATCAGATGAACTGCTTCAGGTTTCGTCCGAAGAAATATTTTCAACGACCTGACAGTCAGAGCAGCATCTAAGAACGGATTGAATGAAAAACGTTCAATCGGCGTGTGCTCAAAATCAAGGTCCGGTTGATCCGAGGCGCGTGCAAATCGACCTCCTGTTACAATCGTAACCCGATGGCCTTCCTTTTTAATTTTGAGTGGCACTTCCGCCCTATGCCGGAGGAAGTAATCAAGGTCGTTACAAATTACCACCAAGCCAGACATCTTTTTTATCTCAGTTGAAGTGCAAGAATTTAGGGCGAAGACAGCGCGACACATTCCAAAAAGTAGAGTTTCCTCAAACTAATTTGACTTGGAGTTTAGTTTGCATTGCCATTGTCCGACTTATGATGTCAATGCGCGACATCCGGATTGCACCAACGACGCATTTATCAGGTGAAATTGTATGAAGGCACAGATACCACTGACGTTTGTAATTCCGTCATATGGGCGTCAGCAAAAACTTGAGCGCGCTATAAATAGCGTCTTGGAGCAAGATGTTTGGCCAGTAGAGATACTGGTTGTCGACGATGCTTCGCCGGAACCGCTTGTGCTGCCGGAAGATACTACCTCAACAGGTATAGTACGGATCGTCCGGCTAGATAAGAATGGTGGGGCGGGAAACGCACGCAATGTCGGCCTGGAGATTGCCAAAACCGAGTGGGTGAGTTTCCTGGATAGCGATGACTGGCTGCTCCCAGGCACGATGGAAGCGCGGTGGGCCTATCTTGATGACTCAGAGAAACATTGCCCAGTGCCAGGCCGAACCATTTATGGCTGTGGCTGGTTGGACGTTTTACCGAGTGGAGTTTTATGGCAGGAGAGGGTTCCTCTACCTGCTTCCACACCGGAGGAGTTTTTCCGTGGTTGTTGGTTCGCGCCGGGGTCCTGCATCATACTAAATCGCGCTGAAATCATGAATTCAGCTGGTGGTTCCGATGTCCGTCTACGGCGTTTGGAGGACTATGAATGGTTCGTACGTATTGCGTTGGCTAACTTCGAGCTCAAAATACAAGACATGATTGGTGTCGCTGTAGAGAGAGGCAATAATACGAACCTCGATGTTGTCACGAATGCCTCCGCTTACATCAGCCAGAAAATTGCATCGCTAACCACCGACAAATCCTTGCGCAAGACCGCTGATGCCTACCTGTTTTACGAACGCGCGGCATCTGCATGGCGTGAACGTCGCTTGGCAAGTTTTTTGATGTTGATAACAGCGTCGCTTTTGTCCCGGCCGAGGCTCAAGCTTTCTCCGTTACCCGGATGGCGTGTGAGGCGGTTGCGGTAGTTGTAGGGTGGTTTTACAGGTCTCGAGCGGCGGTATCGTAGAATTTTGACAGTTGTCGATAGGTAGTGCTTCGTGTAAGTGGTGGTCAATTCTGCGACGGTTTTTTACATGATCGCGAAGTTCGTATCACTAAAATATGGATTTTATCTTTGCAAAAACGCGCACTTATCACTGGTGTAACTGGACAAGATGGCGCTTACCTGGCCGAGCTACTTCTTTCCAAGGGCTATGCTGTCTGGGGTGTAAAACGGCGGTCGTCGTCCTTTAATACTGGTCGAATTGACCACCTGTTTAAAGACACACACGAAGAGGCTACGAATTTCCGTCTTGTTTACGGAGATATGACGGACTCGACGAATATCATCCGAATTATTCAAGAAATTCAGCCTGATGAGATTTATAATCTCGCGGCTCAGAGCCATGTTCAAGTGAGTTTTGAGACTCCCGAATATACTGCAAACGCCGATGCTACCGGAGCGCTGCGTATTCTTGAGGCTATTCGCCTGTTGAAGCTCGAAGGCAAGACGCGGTTCTACCAGGCGTCGACATCAGAGCTTTATGGCAAGGTACAGGAAATACCACAGAAAGAAACGACACCATTTTATCCTCGCAGCCCTTATGCGGTCGCCAAGTTGTATGCTTATTGGATTACGGTGAACTATCGTGAAGCCTATGGCATGCACGCCTCTAACGGAATTCTATTCAATCACGAAAGCCCGCTTCGCGGTGAGACGTTCGTTACTCGCAAAATTACACGAGCCGTTGCTGCTATCGAGCTTGGACAGCAGAAAGCACTCTATCTCGGTAATTTGGATGCGAAGCGAGATTGGGGACATGCGCGTGACTACGTCGAGGGCATGTGGCGAATTCTGCAGATGGATCAATCCGACGATTATGTGTTGGCGACTGGTGAAACCCATGCTGTCCGCGAATTTGTGGAGCTTGCCTTTGCTGAAGTTGGTCGCGAAATCGCGTGGAGCGGTACCGGAGTAGACGAAGTTGGTGTCGATGCGAAAACCGGCGCTGAGTTGGTGAAGATTGATCCTCGGTATTTCCGCCCAACAGAAGTTGATCTGCTGCTTGGCGATCCTTCTAAGGCGTTTGACAAGTTGGGTTGGCGCCATACGACACCTTTCCGCGACTTGGTAAAGGAAATGGTTGCAAGCGATCTGGAAGAAGCGCGCTGTCTTGACCGAAGTCATGCGGCGAAGGTCTGACCATGGCGCGAGTTCTTGTTACCGGCGGCTCAGGCATGGTTGGTCGCAATCTGCTAGAGCTTCTTAAGGCGAGCCATCACGAGGTCCTTGCGCCGAGTAGTTCAGAACTTGATCTAATGGCTCACGGTGCAACGTTTGCCTGGTTGAAAAAACATCGTCCGGACGTGATCATTCATAGTGCTGGTCACGTCGGAGGGATCCAGGCAAACATCCGCGAGCCAGTAGCTTTCTTGGCTCGAAATCTGTCCATGGGGCAGAATTTGTTACTTGGAGCTCGCGAGGCTGGTGTTGATACTGTCCTTAATTTGGGCAGTTCTTGTATGTATCCTAAGAATAGTCCAAACGCTCTGCGTGAGGAAGATGTTCTGACGGGAGCCTTGGAGCCGACCAATGAAGGCTACGCTCTTGCTAAGTGTGTTGCTGCACGGATGTGCAGTTACATGCGAAGTGAAGATCCATCATTGCAATACAAGACACTGATTCCGTGCAATCTTTACGGAAAATACGATAAGTTTGATCCCAAAGTATCTCACTTGGTTCCAGCTATCATTCGTAAGCTGCACGTCGCTCGCCTCACGGGACAACGTCATGTCGAGATTTGGGGGGACGGCAGTGCGAGGCGAGAGTTTATGTACGCCGGCGATTTGGCGGACGCGATCGTGTTCTTCCTCGAGCGAGCCTCGGAATTGCCTGGCGATATGAACGTCGGCTTGGGGTCTGATCTGTCTGTATTGGAGTACTACCAGGCTGCGGCTGATGTAATTGGATTTGATGGAAGTTTCGTCTTCGATACCACAAAGCCGGTTGGTATGATGCGGAAGTTGTTGGATGTTTCTCGCCAGAAGAATTTGGGTTGGTCTGCCCCAACTTCGTTGCGGGAGGGTATCCAGAAAGCCTATGAATATTTTTTGACATTGGATGATGCAAATGACTTATCCGCTGGCTAATTCGAGCTGGGACGAAGAAGAACACGAAGCAATTCGTAGCGTAACCGAATCGGGCATGTTCTCGATGGGGCCGCGCGTGGCTGAGTTTGAACAGGCGTTTGCTGAGTACTGTGGCAGCAAATATTGCGTCATGGTGAACTCGGGTTCATCAGCTAATTTGATTATGGTTGGCGCACTCAGATATCGCAGCGATTCTCCACTGCTGCCCGGGGACGAGGTTATCGTGCCTGCTGTGTCTTGGAGCACGACATATTATCCACTTTACCAGTATGGACTAAAGCTCCGGTTTGTGGACATCGATATCAATACCCTTAACTATGATCTGGCCAAATTGGAGCGCGCCATAACGCCTAGCACCAAGGCGATTATGGTGGTCAATCTGCTTGGTAATCCCAATGACTTCTCCAAGATCAGGCAGATCATTGGTGACCGGCAAATTGATATTATCGAGGACAATTGTGAATCGATGGGCGCAACTTTCGAGGGGCGGCAAGCCGGGTCACACGGTATCATGGGTACTTTTAGCGCCTTCTTTAGTCATCACATCTCGACCATGGAAGGTGGGATGGTGATTACTGATGATGAGGAGCTTTATCACATATTGCTTGCGCTCAGAGCGCATGGCTGGACGAGAAATCTGCCAAAAGTTAACAAGATAACAACGCCTAAAAGTGATGACGCCTTCACGGAATCGTTCAGGTTCATATTGCCTGGATATAATGTAAGGCCATTGGAGATGAGTGGCGCAATTGGCTTGGCTCAGCTGCGCAAACTTCCAACGCTTGTCAGTGAACGTAGACGCAATGCCGAGACGTTCAAGGCAATCTTGGCTGACTATCCATTTTTGCGCACTCAACGCGAGATTGGTGAAAGCAGCTGGTTTGGTTTTTCGATGATTGTCAGTGCAAATGCTCCTTTTTCCCGTGAGCAGCTGGTTGCGTCATTCAATAATCACAAAATTGATGTCCGACCAATTGTCGCTGGAAATTTCGCGAAGAACGAAGTTCTGAAATGGTTTGATTATTCAATCAGCGGCAATCTTCCAAATGCGGAGATTATCGATGGCGCGGGCCTTTTCATTGGTAATCACCACTATCCGCTTGATGAAGAATTCGGGTTACTGCGTTTGGCAATTGAAGAAGCAATTGCTGTCGGAAGCGGCACGTAACTAAGATTCGAAAAACGGAATTAGACGAATGACAGATATGCTCTCGAAACACGGCGCTGCGCGTGTTGTAATTCGTCCGCGAGCAGATCGAACAATGTGGGACGGTCTAAGGGATATCTGGTTAAATCGAGATATCGCTTGGACGCTCGCTTTGCGAGAAATTCAGATTCGATATAAACAATCTGTGATCGGTATTGCTTGGGCTGTCTTGCAGCCGCTGATAACGACGATTATTTTCTCGGTTATATTTGGTTTCCTGGCAAAGATCCCTGCCGACGGCATTCCTTACCCAGTCTTCGTCCTTTCCGGCCTTCTATTTTGGCAATATTTCAGCAAGGTCGTTGTTGAGGCGTCCGGAGCGCTTGTCAAAAACGAAGGTATCATTACGAAGGTCTTTTTCCCTCGTATTATTCTTCCTTTGGTCCCAACAATATCGGCGGGGGTGGACCTGTGCATCTCCCTTGTTATTTTGTTGGCGCTGATGCTGATTTACGGGGTGGTGCCTACGCCTTACGTGGTGCTTCTGCCGCTTCTGTTAATTTTCGGTGGATTGCTTGGATATGCGATAGGGTTGATGCTCTCGCCTCTGAACGCGATCTATCGTGATATCGGTATTGCCCTACCATTCTTTGTGCAGATTGGTATGTATGTGACACCCGTGATCTACCCTGTCAGTTTTGTTCCGGAAAAATATCAGTGGGTGTTTATTCTCAACCCAGTTGCCACGCTTTTGGATACAGCTCGGGCAGTGCTTCTCGGTACTCCGTTTCCGTCCCTCGCTGCTCTTGGAATTGTGGTGCTTTGGGCAGGGATTATCTTCAACTTCGGCTTTCGCATTTTTCGTAAGCTGGAACCGACGATCGTCGATAGGATCTAAATCATGTCTCCGATCATCAGTGTGAACGGTATTGGAAAGCGTTATCAGCTAAACGGCTCCGGGCCCGGCCACGATACTTTGCGGGATTTGCTGGCATCTGTTTTTAAAGGCAAGAAAATAGACGCAGACCAAAGTGGCCAGCCTTCTCAACCACGTGAGTTCTGGGCGCTGAACGACGTCAGTTTCGATGTGAATGAAGGTGAGGTTGTTGGTATCATTGGCCGCAACGGCGCCGGGAAGAGTACTCTCTTAAAAGTCCTTTCCCAAATTACAACACCGACATCTGGCGAAGCAATTCTGAACGGACGCGTTGGTTCATTGTTGGAGGTTGGAACAGGCTTTCATCCTGAACTTACCGGGCGCGAAAATGTTTTCTTCAACGGAACGATACTCGGGCTGAGGAAGCACGAGATCAAGGCGCGCTTCGATGAGATCGTAGCTTTTTCCGGCGTGGAAGGATTTATCGATACGCCAATAAAACGCTACTCCAGCGGCATGAAAATGCGCCTTGCTTTCTCTGTGGCTGCTCATCTGGAGCCAGAGATCATGATCATTGATGAAGTACTGGCTGTTGGTGACGTTGATTTCCAGAACAAGTGCCTCGGTAAAATGCGTGATGTTGCCAGCGCTGGTCGTACGGTGCTGTTTGTGTCGCACAACATGAATGCAGTCATGCAGCTCTGCTCGCGTATAATCTGGATGGAGCGCGGACGGTTAAAGGCGGATAGCACAGACGTGCAAGAGACGTGCGCGCGGTATCTGATGGGTGAAGACGGGAAACTGCAGGGATTTCACAGCGCTGATGTACACGGTCCACTCGACTGTGACTTTTTCTCATTGAAAACGTTCCGTCTCACCGACATGGCAGGCGAGACACTTGATCACCCAATTCCAGGTAATCGAGAATTCGGTGTGGAAATTGACCTCGATATCCATCGTCTCAGTCCCTTATTGAATTTTGGATGTGTTGTCATCGACGAGCACGGCCAGCACGTATTTTGGTCTGTGACGACCGACAAGGATGCTGAGAACTGGCCCGAGTTGAAAATCGGACACAACACTATCCGCACGACGATACCCGCTCATTTCTTGAACGAAGGGCGTTACCGAGTGGATTTTTTTGCCTCTCTCCACGGGCAGGGTTGGTTTTCAGAGCCAGGTAATACGCCAGTGAGTGTTTTCCTCCAGGTGTCCGGCGGATTGAGCCCATCGCCTTATTGGCGGGCCCGTCGACCCGGTATCGTCGCTCCGGTTTTGGATTGGGTCGCTGATTGAGTGCATACAGGATGTTAAGGATAGTTTGATGATCAAAGCGGCATTTGTTACTCAGCATTCAAATTGGCCGTGGAGGCGTCAACTTCCGTCTGGAAGCACCTCGTTTGCGGAGGTGCAGTTTTTTGCGAACATACACGATGCAGACGTGGTGTTCGTGTATGACGCGCTTCCAGAGCGCAGTCTGGATTTACGTAAGCCAGTTCCGACGGTTTTCGTCGTCTCTGAGCCATCTAACGTTAAGCGATACAACCAAAAGTTTTTGGCTCAATTTGATGCAGTTATCACTGCGGATAGAGAGACTCCACACGCTAAGCGGATACTTACCCAAGCCGGCCTTCCTTGGCATGTTGGAACTATGTCTGCCGGAGGTGAACTTCTCGCATTTCCAATGCAGTTTGAGGAATTCGAGACTCATTCCCCGCAGAAATCGAAGCTTGTGTCTGTCGTGTCGTCAAATAAGACATTCACTGCAGAGCACCGTGCAAGGCTGGAATTCGTCACGAAATTGAAAGAGGCGTTAGGTGACGAGATTGACGTATTTGGACGCGGTATCGCGGATTTTTCAGATAAACGTGATGTCCTTGATGCATATAGGTATCATATCGCTCTCGAGAACTGTGCAATTGATGACTATTGGACGGAAAAACTTGCCGATCCTTTTCTGACGTCAACTTTCCCTATCTACCACGGTTGTCCTAATGTGGCGGACTATTTCCCTGCCGGTGCATTCCGGACAATCGATATTTATGATCCGGAAAATGCAGTCGCCATCATCAAAGAAGTCATACATTCGAATATTGCAGAACAAAATCGTGAACATCTAAGCGAAGCGCGCAGGCGTGTGCTGTATGAACATAACGTTTTTGCGTTACTGGCCAAGGTTGCCAAAGATCTAATTGCCACCAATAGTGTGGGTGACAAAAAGTCCATACGGACACTTTATGCAGAGAATGAGTTTTTGCCTCTTCCGATAAGATTAAGCGCGCGAGCACGCTCGTACGTGGAACATCGCCCAGCCGTGCTGAGTATTCTTCGATCATTTAAATACAAGGCGTCTTTTGCCAAGAAGAGGGGCGTGCATTATTGGAAATACGTCACAAACGAATTCTACAGGTCTCATCAGCAATGGATTGCAAATAATCCATCCGAGGATCTCAGGTTCAGGTACGACCTTCCGCAGGGCGCAAATATCTTGGATGTTGGCGGTTATGCGGGAGACTTCGTTGCCAGGTTTCGATCGATTTGTGACGCAGATGTTACAGTTTTTGAGCCGATACCCACGTTTGCTGAAACGATAAGGAACCGTTTTGCTGGTGATGGAAAGGTGCGTTTGTACGAAGCCGGGCTTTCTGACCAGGACGAGACAGTGCGGTTTGATTTGGATGCTGATGCGTCCGGCGCTTTCGGTGCATCCGATGGAAAGAAAGTCGAAGTCAGTTTGTTAGATGCAGAACGTGTTCTGAGCGAGCGTGGTGTATCTGAGTGGCATTTGGCAAAGCTCAACATCGAAGGTGGAGAATTCGCCCTACTTAACCGGCTGATTGATACCAATCGTATCACCACAATAAAACACCTTCAGGTTCAATTTCACTTGCACGTTCCTGATGCTCGCAGGAAATATAAGAACTTGGCAAAACGCTTGCAACGTACTCATCGGCTTGAGTGGCGCTACCCGTTTGTTTGGGAGTCATGGGTAAGGCGTGATGATTTGAGTAAATAAAATGAAAAGCATCGAAATCGACGTTGTTGTACCTGTTTTTAACGGTGAGCAGTATCTTGCGGATGCACTACGTTCGATTCAAAAGCAGACGTTGCCCGCTTCACGCATAATTGTGGCAGATGACGGATCATCGGATAGAACCGCCGATGTTGCAAAGTCGTTTTTGGAATCGGATTCGCGTATAAGTTACTTAAAGTTGCCTCACAAAGGGGTTTCTGCAGCGAGAAATGCAGGAGTATTGGCTTCCAAGGCACCTTTTATAGCTTTTCTCGACGCTGATGACATCTGGTTGCCTACAAAACTCGAATGTCAGGCTGAGGTGTTTGGGCGCGCTGGATCAGATGTTGGATTTGTACACTCGTCATATTTTTGTATAAACGCTGACGGTGAACTGGCGACCAATCAATATGTTGTGCCGCCCAAAAAAAGAGGCGATATTTTTCTACCTTTGTTGATTGAAAGCTATGTGTTGTCCGGCTCTGCGTCGAGTGTATTAGTGCGGAGGGACGTATTGGATTCTGCTGGTCACTTTGATGAGCAATTGTTTCATGGTGAAGACTGGGACCTTTGGATACGCTTAGCCAAAATCAGCAAGGTGGATTTTACGCCACAAGCTGTTGTCGGAATACGCATCCATAATGAAAGTGCACAACGCCGTGTTCAAAGTGGGCGAGCTTTGAAATTTTTTCAGCAGCAAATGCGGGTATATTCGAAATGGGAGGCAGCCGTCAGAGCTGACAACCGTTTTGAGAGAAGTCTGCGGCGTGCAGCTATAGACGCTATCCTTCCGTCGATAAAAAAACCGTCAATTGTTCACGAGTTTTATCGAAGCTTCGCGACGAATGAGAATGCGTTGGTTCGCTCAATTTTCCCCAATCAACTCCATTTTTGGGCGGAGATTTGCTTTGGCATAATAAAAATTCTGGTGAAACGAATAAAAGGCAGATTTGCGTGAGCGATAGGTCAAGTGTGAATGGAGCCGTAGTAATTCGTCTTTTGGGCGGACTGGGCAACCAGATGTTCCAGTATGCTGCAGCTCTTGGGCTGTCGGAGCAATTGAACCGAAAATTGTTTTTGGATGTGTCCACTTTTGAAGCTTACAAGACTTGGCCCTATCAGCTTGATGTACTGCAAGTGCCGCAAGATATATATTCCGGCCCGCCTGTGGCAGGGCCGGTTTCCTCCTCGCTTGTGTCTCGTATAGCACGTAGACTAAATGGAGATCGGGCTTTTCGTGACGGTGTTTATCGAGAGCCAAATTTTCATTACAATCCTATAAGTGCGGATCTCTCGAGTGATGAGATATTGCTTGATGGGTATTTTCAGAGCCCGCAATATTTCCTGGGTGCGGAGGATTTGCTCCGCGCACGGTTTCAACCGAAATCTCCGTTTACGGCGACGTCAGCTGGGTGGGCAGAAAAAATTTCTGCTTCTAACTGCAGTGTTTCTTTGCATGTTCGTCGTGGAGATTATCTCAGCGCCACAGCCTCTTCAGTGCATGCTGCATTAGGTCTTGGTTATTATCATCGGGCTATCGCACTTATGCAGGATTTGGTTGGGACCGACACCGAATTTTTCCTGTTTTCTGATGACCCTGATTATGCGGCTGAAAATTTCGCAAAATCACCGCGTTTCAACGTGGTTCGGTCAGATCCGTCTGCACCTTGGGAAGACATGTTTCTCATGGCGAACTGCAAACATAATATAATTGCAAACAGTTCATACTCCTGGTGGGCCGCTTGGCTTAATAACAGTCCAGAGCGAAGAGTTATCTCTCCCGCTCAATGGTTCACCTCAGAAAAGCTTGCAGGCTGCAATGTTCTTGACTTGTATCCCGCTGACTGGATTCTCCTGAAATGAGTGATCAGCCATTAATCAGTGTCATTTTACCTGTTTATAACGCTGAAAAGTACGTGCGCGAAGCTGTTGAAAGCTTGCTGGCGCAGACATTTTCCAATTTTGAGCTGATCGTCATCAATGATGGCTCAACAGATGGAAGCGGTGCCGTTTTACGTGAATTGGCTGCTCGCGATACGCGTATTGTGCTCGTTGACCGATCAAATGGCGGGCTTGTTTCTGCTCTTAATGAAGGAATAAACCTCGCTCGTGCTGATCTTATTGCACGTATGGACGCCGATGATATCGCTATGCCAGAGCGCTTTTCAGAGCAATACCGCCGCATGTCCGAAGCGCCGCATCTTGGAGCCGTTGGCAGCTTCATTCTTCTTATTGACGCTGATGGAGAGATTGTTCGTCAAGGCGATTATCCCGTATCTGAAGGCGATGTGGAAAACTTTCTAGAAGCCGGATGCCCATTCGCCCATCCAACTGTCATGATGAGAAAAGAGGCTGCGGTTGCCGCTGGCGGGTATCGCAGAGCATTTTCTCATGCAGAAGATTATGATCTTTGGTTGCGCATTCATGAACTTGGTTATGCGCTCAGTAACATTCCAAAGCCTCTGTTAAAATACCGAGTTCATGACACAAATGTCTCGCTTGTTCATCGTGAGCAACAAGAGCTGGCGACCGTGATAGCCAAACTGTGTCATCGAATGCGCGTAGCAAAATTACCTGATCCCTCTCAAGATATTGAATCGATAGGTCCCGGACTTATTGAGATGATACCTATTGAAATGCGGAGGGACCTTGAAGCTTCTCTCTTTGTTATTCGCTATGCGCGTATCTCTCTGGGCCAGGTTGTCGAGCTAAAAAATGCCTGGCAAGACTATCGGCAGTTAGACGTGAAAACTCGTGCCGAGCCACTTATGGCTGATTTTCTTCTCAGGTTATTTAATGGTGCAGTGCGCAGGTTTTTGATCGTCTTAGCGTGTCATGCGCTGTTTTCTGCAGTACGAGTCGATCCAATGAGAACGTTTCAAATGCTGCTGCGAAAGGCAAAGCTTAGGTTTTGATGATCTATACTTGACTATCGCAAGCGGGTCATCACGTTGTTTATCTCGCAATAATTAAAGGCCGGCAAAGCTTCAAGCTTTGTCGGCCTCTTTGTAAAACCGGATTTTCTGGTTCTAGACCCGATATTCAGAACTATACCTGCGGCATGCATAGTGACGATGGCAATGTGCCGGTCATGAATATGCGCAACAAACTGATTTAAATGTTACGTTACATGATGCCTTTCCACCTGCGGTACATCTGACGTAGGGCCTGAAATGCACTTGTTGGCAGAATTCGTTTAAGCAATTTTGCGGTCTCGGCAGGCATTATCTGAAGCAGATATGAGATCTCGCGTTTCAGACGCTTTCGCTTCGTCGTGAAACGATCTCTGAAAGAAATCTTATAGCGTGCCTCCAATATCAGACGACAGTCTTCGATGTCTTTTTCAGCCCATCTGTGCCGTTTGAAAAACATAACAGTATCAAGGGCCATGAATTTAACCCCTTTGTAAACAAAGTGGTGGGCTGGATTTGCGACAAGTTCGTCTACCGGTATTGGGAATTTTAGATATTCTTCGTTGTGCCACGATATTCGGCTATCGTCCGCGAGCTTAGTCGTACGTACTTCTGGAGTGATGTAGTCCAAATCTCGACAGTCCCTGATGCCGAACGCGGCCATGACGGCACTCGAATCTATGCAATAATTTCCTGGCGATTTATCGCTGGTTATCCTTGATCTAAAATCATCAAGAAGTTCGCGGAAACGTGGCGGCTGAACAGTCGGTCTCAAATTCAAATATTGAATGCCATTTGGATTTAATAGGCAGTCAGCGATCCAGCGTGTTTCTTGATGTGTATCATTGGCATGGATGAAGTGTATCGCAGGAAAAATCTCTCTTGCATGTTCTTTGACTGTGCGTGAGGTTTGTCCTGCATTAGCCTTGAAGAAAACAGCGGTAATTGATCCACCTTGAGGAAATCGTAAATTTACAAAGTCTTCAAGCAACTCTGTTTTCCACCAAGGCTCATGGCCGTAAAGCAGTTCGATCACATTCTTTCTACCTTGATCACTTAAAGCCACATCTTTTGTGTATATGATCTTAGCAAATTCACCGATCCGATGAACCGCGGCGTCTTGAAGATTAAGTTGCGATGGAAACAGAATTGCTGTGAATGTTTCTTCGTCTAATGAAATGAATTCATTGACAAGTTGCTCGACAATATTGGGAGAAATTCCAATTCGCAAAAGGGCATCGGCTGAATGTACCTGTTTTTGTCCTTTTAATTGTACAGCTTCGACAGTTCCGTCGTGATAGAGTGCGACAGACAGACGATGGGCACCATCGATAACCGCTCCGTCAACATGAGGGAGCAGCCCCTTGTTGAAGTTCCATCCCTCCACAGCCACGCTATCAGATAATTTAGAGAATGATCTCAAGTAATCGCTAAACGAGCTCTTCGTTTTATCGCCGTCAATAAAATCGGCATTACATGTTTCAAGGTAGTGCCGGTAAATACTGGTGCCCCAACCTACGCCCCAACCTAAATTTCGCTGCTTGACAAAAATATAGCGGGCAAGAACATCAAGGCGATCGGGAGACAACAATGTACGGGCTGGAACGGATACAATTTTCTCGTCAGCACTGAGGTCATAATAATTCCAGACGTTTGCCTCGATGCCTTCGATAATTTTGTCTGCCGTCATTGTGTGTTGCCCCATGCAATTGTTACTGGGGTAATTGTGTACGCTATGTGACAAGCTTTGTAAAAAAAGCTTGATTAACGATTATACGTGAGCGTTCGTATTCTTGTGGAAATCTGAAATTTTGGGAGGGGCGCGTTTTAT
Source organism: Agrobacterium sp. AGB01 (assembly GCF_014851585.1). GTDB lineage: Bacteria > Pseudomonadota > Alphaproteobacteria > Rhizobiales > Rhizobiaceae > Agrobacterium. Next base: position 488,887 of record NZ_JACVAB010000003.1, on the reverse strand, counting down.
AGGCCGCCATACTACCGCGCAGCGCAACTTGGCGAGCTATTTGTGGATCACAATCAAATTACGGCCTCGTAAGCTTACGCAAGCTCTCGCCTACCGAAAAGGGAGGTGCCCATCCTAGGAACTTTCTCGTCATTGACATGTCGATCTCAAGGTTTTCTGTCAACCTTGCAATCATGTCCTTGCGACCGACAAGTGCTCCAAGCCCTCGTAACATGAACGGGGGGAGTGGTATGCTTTTATGCGTGCGGCCAAGCTCTGTGGTCAATCTGGTTAAAAGTTCATGGGTTGAAAGATCTTCGCCATCGCTCACCAGAAATACCGAATTTGATGCGTTCGGGTGATCCAGAACCGTTATGAGAAAATCACAAAGATTATCGACGGAGATGAAGGAACGTTTGTTGTCTACCTTGGAAAAAATCGATGGTCCGCCTTTACGTGCCCATTTGATCAAGGTTTGAAAATTACCTTTAACACCGGGGCCGTAGACGAGTGGGGGGCGAACGATTGTAATCCCCATTCCCGTTTTCGCGCCTAGTTCAATGAGTGCTTCCTCGGCTTCTGCTTTTGATACGCCATATGGATCAAGTGGGCTTCGCGGGTCAGTTGCGCGAAATGGTTTTCCGGCCGGTGTGCACTCACCATTCACCTTGATGGAGCTCACGAATACAAAACGTTGAACGCCGGCTTCTGCGGCCTGTTTAGCCAAATTAATCGTCGATAAAACGTTTGCTTCACGAAATCGCTTGATTGGATCGACGTCGGTCTCTCTCATCACGTGAACGCGGGCGGCTAAATGTACGATAGTCTCGACATCCTCGAGATAAGGATGCCAGCTCATGTCGGAACTGTAAGAGGGGATCGTTACCAAGTTAGGCGCACTTCCTCTCGTAAGTCCCCTAAACGGCATGTTACGTCGCGCCATCTCGGTAACTAGGTGGGAACCCACAAATCCAGACGCTCCAGTGACCAATGTCGTCTTCAACAAAAATACTCCATCAATCAATTCAAGTGTGCTGACTACCTTTCTCAAAGAAAGGCAAAATTCTAAGTGGCGACGACTTGGCGTCAAAAACTGAAGTTCTAGTGCTTAACGCCTCTGGCTCCGATAACGCTCACGGCGGTCATAATCAAAATGCGCATGTCGAGAAGGAAGCTATGTCGTGCCAGGTAGTGGGCATCCAAGGCGACTTTTTCTGGAATCGCCAATTCATCTCGACCGTTGATTTGTGCCCAGCCCGTCAGCCCTGGCGGAAGTGAATGGACATTGCACAAGGTCCGCGCTTCAATCAGGTCGTATTGATTATAAAGAGCGGGCCGCGGCCCCACGAAACTCATCTCGCCATTCAGTATGCACCAGAGCTGGGGTAGTTCGTCGAGACTGGTCTTGCGCAAGAAGCTGCCAATTGGCGTTAAATGCTTCGCTGGGTCATTTAAGAGATGTGTTGCGACGACTGGGGTATCCACAGCCATCGTTCGAAACTTTGGCATATCGAACAATTGATTGCCTCTACCAACGCGTTTCGACCAGTAAAGAGCCGGACCCTTCGAGGTAAGCCTCACGGCAATGCCGACCATGATCATGGGCACGGCGAGAATTATCGCTGCTAATATCACGAGAACTAGATCGGTTATGCGTTTCGCCGTCATTTTCAGAGCTCTGAGTTATAATATTGTTATCTCATAGAGTGGAGATAGGCGATGTATTTCGAAACGGCCAGCCTAGCAACCTCGATATCTTAATGGCCGGAAGAGTACCCAAAAACCGTTACAGTCTCCAATCGGTTGTTTCCTTGGCGAATATGGATTTCACGTCCAGCAATGCGCCATTTTCCTTTGCAAGGTTGCGCAATGCGTCTGTGCCCATTTCCTTGAATTGGCTGTGGCCAACAGCGACGATAACAGCACTGTAATCGTCAGTTTCTGGTAATGCTGTCAGGCATTTCAGGCCGTACTCACGGTCGGCGTCCTCAACATTTATGCAAGGGTCGTAAATATCGACCTCAAGATTATATTCTTTGAGGGAGTGAATGATGTCGACAACTTTGGTGTTGCGTAGATCCGGGCAATCTTCCTTGAATGTCAGCCCGAGCACGAGTACCCGCGCATTGTTAAGCGGTAAATCACGTTGCAAAATAAGCTTTACCGTCTTTTCTGCAACAAATGCGCCTATGCTGTCATTGATGCGGCGCCCGGCTAGGATGACAGCTGGATGATAACCGATCTGTTGAGCCTTGTGTGTGAGGTAGTAGGGGTCAACACCAATGCAGTGGCCGCCAACGAGACCGGGTCTGAACGGTAAGAAGTTCCATTTCGTACCGGCGGCTTCAAGCACGTCCATCGTGTCAATTTCCAGCCTCTGAAAGATCAGGCTCAATTCATTCATCAAAGCGATGTTGACGTCTCGCTGGGTGTTTTCAATCACTTTGGCGGCTTCGGCAACACGAATGGAACTGGCCTTGTGGGTGCCAGCCAGAATGATCTGTTTATACAGGCTATCAACAAGGTCAGCGGTTTCGGGCGTGCTGCCACTCGTGACCTTTACGATGTTCTCCAAACGGTGGACCTTATCCCCTGGATTGATACGTTCCGGGCTGTAACCGCAGAAAAAATCTCGGTTGTAGACCAAGCCAGACTCCGCTTCCAGGATAGGTACACAGACTTCTTCCGTCGCGCCCGGATAGACCGTGGATTCGAAAATGACGACATCGTTTTTTTTCAGCACTCGTCCCACTGTTTCGCTTGCCTTAACAAGCGGTGTCATGTCCGGGCGATTTGCCTCATCCACGGGTGTCGGAACTGTTACGATAAAGATGGAGGCGGTTAATAACTGCGCCGGATCCGCCGTGAACGATATTTTGGTGCTGGCTTTCAACTCATCTGGCGTCAGTTCTTGAGTACGGTCGTGTCCCGACGAAAGTTCCGTTATTCGCGTTGGGTTGATATCGAAGCCGATTGTTTCTCTAACGCGACCGAATGCTGCTGCGAGAGGAAGTCCGACATAGCCAAGGCCAATAACGGCTACAGTTCGATTTTCCAACGTCATTATCTCACCTTTCAGAATGATATGAGCAGCTTCTTCGTAACGCTTGAAGGTACGTGCGATTAGCAAAGTGCACGTGGTTTTTCTATGGTGGATTGTCGTTTTAAACTGCACTATCTGAATGTTGATCGTCTTTAAGCGTAAAACGAATTGACGATTTATCGATTGTGTTGGAAACGCTTGGTGTTCCGTTGCCGAGGCGACGAGTCACACATTACTGAACTAAACTGCGAGTTGGAGCGTCTGTCGTGAAAATACTGCTTACTGGTGCGGCGGGATTTATCGGGATGCACACGAGCATTCGTTTGCTTGAGCGTGGCGATACGGTCATTGGCGTGGACAACTTGAACGACTACTACGACGTCGCTTTAAAAGAAGCGCGTTTGGCACGGTTGAAAGAGTATCCGAATTTCATCTTTTCCAAGCTGAGTGTCGAAGACAAGGATGGTGTTGCCCGCATCTTCAAACAACACCGTCCGCAGCGCGTCATTCATCTGGCCGCACAGGCCGGTGTTCGGTATTCTTTAGAAAATCCGCACGCTTATATCGATTCCAACATTCAGGGTTTCCTGAATATTCTTGAGGGTTGTCGGCATAACGGTGTTGAAAGTCTGGCCTATGCAAGTTCGTCCTCGGTGTATGGTGGAAACACCGCTTTGCCGTTCAGCGAACATCACAATATCGACCACCCGATAAGTCTTTACGCTGCCACAAAAAAGGCAAATGAACTCATGGCTCACACATACAGCCATCTGTTCAATCTACCGACGACAGGTTTGCGCTTTTTCACGGTCTATGGTCCGTGGGGACGCCCGGATATGGCGCTGTTTCTGTTCATTAAAGCAATATTGGACGGTAAGCCGATCAATGTCTTCAACCACGGGCAAATGGTCCGTGATTTCACTTATGTCGATGATATTGTCGAAGGTGTTGTGCGGATAAATGATCGACCTGCCGAGGCCGACCCTAATTTTGATCCGGCCAATCCTGATCCCTCGACCAGCAACGTGCCGTATCGTGTATTCAATATAGGCAACAATCAGCCAACCCATCTCATGGACTACATCGGCGCGCTGGAGGATGCCCTGGGCATGAAGGCTGAGAAAAACTATCTGCCGATGCAGATGGGTGATGTGCCGGCAACCGCGGCTGATACCGATGAACTTGAACGTTGGGTCGGTTTTAATCCAGACACGCCGGTCAAGGTTGGGGTCGCGCGATTTGTCGAGTGGTATAAGTCTTACTACTCCACAAAGTCTTGATACCTTTTCTCGTCTTTCTCAAGTCTCCTGGCATGGCCCGTCTTTTGATCGTCGAATAATCACGACACCTCTATTCGTGCCGTTGAATTTGTGCGCAATGTTCGAAACCTGATGATCTGCAGGCTATGTCGAGGAAGAGTTTAGATGGCAGCCCGAAAAAAGGTTTTGCGTGGAGGGGAAAATGAGAGTGATCAGGGCGCTGGGCAGCTGAACAGCGCAAAACTCACAGACCGTCATCTCGAGGTGTTGGAAGCAGCAGGCGCACTCTTTGCCGAGCGTGGGTTTGCGGCGACGTCGATCCGTGACATAGGTGAAAAAGTCGGGCTGCTGGGCGGTTCGCTCTACCATTACATCAAGTCCAAGGAAGCCCTGTTTGTCAAAGTCCACGATATGGCGTTGCAAATGGGGGAAGATAGTATTCGCGCGGCTATCGAAGGCGTTGAGGATCCTTGGAAGCGGCTGGAAGTCGCATGCATCACCATGCTGGATATCCAGCTTGACCCGAATTCGTTGACCTTGCCTCTGATGAATGATTTTCAGTCAGTGCCACCTGCGGTGCGTGAAAAACTGATCCTGAAGCGTGATGCCTTTGAGGCGCTGTTTACAGAACTTGTCAACGCGCTGCCGCTTGATCCCGCACTTGATCGCAGCGTTTATCGCCTTTTGCTGTTGACGCTGCTGAATAAGGTGGCTGGCTGGTATCGGGCAGGGCGTCTTTCACCGGAAGACATTGCTCGTCAAATCGTGGCGATATTCCATCATCCTGCGCAGTGACATCAAGCGCTTAGATCTGCACAGGAAATTCGCTTCACAGACGAGATAAGACAGGGTGTAGAGACCTTGCTGTCACAGGTCCATTGCAATTCTAGTGATATGTGACGCAGTTCATTAACCTTCAAATTGTTCTGTTTTAGAACAGGCGTCCGAATTTACCTGTCATTTCCATATTCCACCTAGCTTGCCTTCAAACAGGGCGGTTGGGAAAAGAATAGTGAACGCACAACGTAAACTCACAACCAATATAATTGATCATCGAGCGGACCTGTCGTCAGGCTTGTCGGTTGCGCATGCTCGCATCGAAAAGACCTTTCTGGATGGCGGCTCAGTGCTGGTTTCCGTCATGGAAATTTTGAGTGATCTGATTGCAATTCTCGACCGCATGGCCGGTACGATGGATGGCGGTACTGCTGATGCGGCGATCGCCGGCATGCGCAAGACGATTGAAGACCTTGCCCGTCTGCCTGATACCGAGCAGCAACGGCAGGTGGCGTTTGAAGCCATGGCTGAATTCTGCAAGTCGACGGACAATCATCTCGATGATATCAGAGAGACAATCCGCTATCTCAAGACATTTGCCATCACGGTGAAGATTACCGGTGCAGGCATTGCCGAATTTTCATCGTTTGCTGACGAAATCCGCGAGCGCATTCAGTTTGGTGCTGATGAAGTTGGCAAGTTTGGTGCCTATCTTGAAACCATGCGCCAGCAGCTTGGCAAGGCGCGGAATTTCTCGGCAACGATCCTGAAGGATTTTCAGGCAACTATCCCGGAAATCATTGAAGGCTTGAAGCGCAATTCAGCGCTGGTGGGCGAACAGCATCGCGAAATGAAGCAGATGGCTGCTCAGGTTAAATCCATCGCGCAGGGCGTTCAGAGCAAGATTGCCTCGGCACTTTCATCTTTGCAGATCGGCGACATCACACGCCAGCGCATCGAGCATGTTCAGTCGACCATGCAGATGCTGGATGAATACCTGAATTCTGATGAGGCCAGGGAGCTCTCTCAGGATGAAGCCGATACGTTGAAAGAAGCTGTTGCGATTCTCGTGAATGCACAGCTGGAGGAAACCACGACAGATCTGCAGCGGGACTGCCGCAAGATTTTCGCAGGTATTTCCAGCTTCGCCGATGACGCTGCACGTATTCTTTCGCTGCGTGATAACCTCGTCGAGAACACACGCCAGGCCGGTGGCGGTGCCTTGCAGCTTATGGAGCGTGATATCTCCAAGGCTTGTCAGCTGGCAGAACGCGTGCAGGGTAGCAGTACGGATGCCGACGCTGTTGTGAGCACGGTTACACAAACTGCTGACGACCTGCTCCGAGGCATGGGGGTACTGCGTTCCATCAAGACAGAAATTCACTACATGGCTTTGAACTCCAATCTTCGTTGCTCCAAACTGGGTGATGAAGGACGTTCTGTGAATGTGGTGAGCGCTGAATTACGGGTATTCGCTGAGAAGCTGGAAAGTCCTGCAGATGCGATCGTGTCCGACCTGCAGCAGATCGAAACGGCAATCGGCAAACTTGGTCTCCATGAAGCCAATGCTTCCAATGACCTCAGCCAGCCTCTGCGTGACGCACTTGCTGCCGTCACCGGTGCCAAAACTGAAATGGAAGCTGGCATGGAGGATCTGGCGCGCGAAGGTCAGGCCGTGTTCAGCCGTATCAGCTCGGCGGTCGTGAAACTCGATTTTGAAAACGAGCTTGGCAATGTCCTGGATGAGTGCTGCGGACTGTCCGCGAGCGTCCTGAACGGTGGTTCGATTGATGTCGCGTCAATCGGTGAAAAAATCCAGCCCTTCTCGAACCGGATTTACAAACTTTACACCATGGCGCAAGAACGTGACATTCACGCCCAGTATTTCCCGGTTGATCTCGGTCCCGCAAAAGAAACGGTTACATCGTCATCTATAGACGACGACGATCTGTTCGCTGACGCTTTGTTTTAAGCCGGTGATGCTGCCTGAACTTGTTCAGGCAGCGCGCATCATGTCCGACTTGCGCTTGGCTGTTGAGGCCGGAAGCAGACGCAGAATTTCGTCTGCAAAACATGCGGCGTTGTGAATGGCCTTGTCCAGGTTGCTCACCTGCGCCGGGTTCATCATGTGCAGATAACCGTTAAATTCGAACATGTCGCGGAATGCAGAGCGTTCAATGATCGGTGTATCCAGAACATGTACATTACGCGAGGCCAACAGTTGACGTGCAGCCTGCAAGGCGCGTGTGGTGACCAGTGAATTGACGCGCGTCAGCACAACAGAGTGCGGAATGCTGATATTGGCCTTCTCATAGAGATAACGCAACAGTTCCAGCACCTGGGCACCACCTTGCGCGTCCATCGTGCTTCCCTGCACGGGGATCATGACGTGATCTGACAGACCGATTGCTGTGGCCAGCAAAGGTGATTGTGCGCCTGGCAGGTCGATGATGACGTGATCGAAGGCCTTGCGGCTGTCCAGCACATGCTGCTGCAAGTTGGATGCGGTGACATAGGTGATGACTGTAAAGCTGACCCGGTAATCAGCGGCATCGCGCCACCGTGAGATCCAGCGCTGTGGATCGGTATCAATCACACATACGCGCAGGCCCCGACGGGCAAGTTCAGTCGCCAGCAACAGGACTGCGGTTGTTTTGCCCGCGCCGCCCTTGGTGTTTGCAAACGTGATGACTGACATGGCCGCAGATCCGAAATTTTGACAGAGACGTTCATGCCTCACAGGACGCACCGGGTCGCATGGTGGTTCGTCCATCATTCGCCAACATGGTTAATGAACAGTAAAACAGCCGCCGGAAATCTGATTATCGCCGGCGATCTTCAGCCAATATCTCTGCGGCTATGCGGTCGAGTGGCAGGATCTTTTCGACACCGCCATGGGCGATTGCTTCTTTCGGCATGCCGAAAACGACGGAACTTGCTTCATCCTGAGATACGGTGAAAGCACCAGCCTGATGCATTTCCAGCATGCCACGTGCGCCGTCGTCACCCATGCCGGTCATGATGACACCCATGGCATTGGCGCCGGCGGCGCGCGCTGCCGAACGGAAAAGCACGTCAACAGACGGGCGGTGACGTGATACCAGGGGACCGGTGCGGACGGACACATGATAACGGGCGCCCTGGCGCTCCAGCAACATGTGTTTGTCACCCGGTGCAATCAACACATGACCACGCAACACAGGGTCACCGTCGGCCGCTTCTTTGATTTCCATCTCGCACAGGCTGTTGAGACGTTTGGCAAAAGCTGCGGTGAATTTTTCCGGCATATGCTGGACAATGACGATGCCAGGTGCATTGGCAGGAAGTTTCTCCAGCATTTCGCGCAGTGCTTCTGTGCCACCGGTCGAGGCACCCACGCAGACGACCATTTCCGTGGTGCGAGCCATCGCCTTGCCCGAGGGAGGAGGCAGGACTGCATCAGCCGTCAGCTTGGCAGTTGGCCCGCTGAGTTCCGACTGGCGGGCGGACGTAATCTTACGACGTCCTAGCCTTGCCTGTGCAGCACTCTTCACGACTTCGCATATCCTCATGGCAGACTCTGCAAGATGGTCCGCTGCGCCAATTTTGGGCTTGAGGATAACATCGACGGCGCCGGCTTCGAGAGCCTGGAGCAGCGTTTCCGAGCCGGATTCCGTCAATGAGGAACACATCACCACTGGGATCGGATGTTGTGACATCAATTTGCGAAGAAAGGTGATCCCGTCCATACGCGGCATCTCGACGTCAAGTGTGATGACGTCGGGGATCTCTTCTTGTATTCGCTTGGCGGCGATGAAGGGATCGGCGGCTGCGCCGATCACTTCGATCTGCGGATCGGACTGCAGGACCGCTGTGAGCGTCTGTCGGACACTCGCAGAATCGTCAACGATGAGGACGCGGATCTTCTTGGACATAACGCTAGTTAGTTCTTCTTGAACACGGTGTTGGCAACTTGTCGTATCGGAAGATCGATCCCCGTGACGGTTTCAGAATGACCGATAAACAAATATCCACCTGAGACAAGGTTTTCACAAAGGCGCGACAACACGTGCACCTGCGTTTTCTTGTCAAAATAAATGAGGACATTCCGGCAGAAAATCATCTGAACAGGCTCGCCGATCTGGTACTTAGCATCCATCAGATTAAGACGGGCAAACCCTACTTTTGACCTCAGTGCGGGAGAGATGCGGACGTCATTCCTGTGTTTGTCTACCGGTTGCATGACGTATTTTTTTGCCAGTGGAGCAGGAACAGGCTCTAGCAGATCACGTGCGTATACACCGCTATGCGCTTTTTTCAGGACATCCGTTGAAAGGTCCGTTGCCAGGATACTGTAGTCCTGGATCACATTTCTCTCGACAGCTTCTGCCAGTACCATGGCCATAGTGTAGGGTTCGGCACCTGTTGAACATGCCGAACTCCAGGTGCGAATACGACGATGACCATCTCTCGCAAGTGTCGGAAGAGCGACCTGTTCCATATACTCGAAATGGTTCGGTTCACGGAAAAAGTCTGTCTTGTTGGTCGTAACGACATCGATCAGGTGAATGGACTCTGCATCCATGCCACCTTCTCGAAACAGATAGTTACAGTAGGCGCTGAATGTCCCACAGCCTGTCGCCCGCAATCTCTTGCGAAGGCGACCTTCCAGCATTGATCGTTTTGTATCGGGCATCTTGATGCCGCAATAATCATAGATGTAAGCCGCGAGTTGACGAAAGTCTCGTTGGCTAAGGCTGTCATCAAAGGTGTTTCTTGCAGTCGCATTCAAGACAAAAGCTCCTTTATGCGGCTTGGCCAGAGCGGCTGGATGGGCGCGAAAGCACGCCAGCGGCATCGGAGAAAAGGCGTGCGAGGTCTATGATGACCACGAAGTCACTTTCACGCCTCACCACCCCGGCTATGTAGTCCGAACTCCAGTTTACCCCAATGTCAGGCGCTGTTTCGATCTGGTCACCCCTGAAAGGAGTGACCTCAAACACCTTGTCGGCCACCAAGCCGAGCGCAAGTACGCGCTCGGTCATTGGAATATCGAGAACTAACATCCTGGTGTGGGGTGTCTTGACCGTCCCGCTCATGCCTAAGCGAAGTCTGAGGTCAATGACCGGAACGCCTTGTCCACGCACATCGCGCAAGCCAAGAAGATAATCCGGTCCGTGTGGGATCTTGAATGCATCCTCATGATCGAGGATTTCACGAACCACCTCAACAGGTACCGCAAAGACTTCGTCACCCAGGCTGAATGTAACAAACTGACCTTCGGAGGATACATTGGTCATAGATCAGGCACTTTCTCTAAAATCTGCATCGCCTGCGTCGGGTCCGCCCATGGACATGTCGAGAGCGAAGCCTTTTGCCCGAGCTTGCTGAGATGCGACCGAGTTCGCTGTTGCGGATCTCGATGCTGGTGCCTTGGCGACAGGTCGTGCAGCAATTACAGGCTTTGCGGCGGGTTTGCGAACCGCAGCGGCTTGCGGAACTACGGTACGATCAACGCGGAAGAAGGCGATGCTGCTCTGCAGCTCTTCTGCCTGCGCGGCAAGCTCTTCGGATGTTGCAGACATTTCTTCGGAGGCACCGGAGTTCTGCTGCGTGACCTTGTCCAGCTGCTGAATCGCTTCGTTGATCTGGCTCGCACCGATATCCTGTTCGCGGCAAGCGGCCGAAATTTCGGAAACAAGTTCAGCTGTCTTGCGAATGTCAGGTACGAGACGGTTGAGCATTTCGCCCGCTTCCGTCGCGACCTGAACGGTCTCACCGGAGAGTGAACTGATTTCCGATGCAGCTGCCTGGCTGCGTTCGGCGAGCTTGCGGACTTCGGAAGCGACGACCGCAAAACCCTTGCCATGTTCACCCGCACGGGCTGCTTCTACAGCGGCATTGAGAGCGAGAAGGTCTGTCTGACGTGCGATCTCCTGAACGATCGAGATTTTTTCGGCGATGGTACGCATTGCGCTGACCGCACGACCCACAGCCTCGCCGCTTGCTTCGGCATCCTTAGAGGACTGGCGAGCAATCTTCTCTGTCTGCGCTGCGTTGTCGGCGTTTTGTTTGATATTGGCAGCCATCTCTTCCATTGACGCAGAGGCTTCTTCGGCGGATGATGCCTGTTCGGTTGCACCCTGAGAAAGCTGCTCAGAGCTTGCAGACAATTCCTGACTGCCGGAAGAGACATTGTCTGAGGCAGACAGTGCGTCTGCAACAACGCCGCGAAGACGCTCAACCATACGTTCCAGTGCCAATCCGAGCGTGTCCTTGTCGGACAGCGGTGTTGGCGTCACAGTCAGATCACCGTCGGCAATCTGGTCGGCGATAGAAGCGGTGTTGCGCAGGTTGCCCGTCATCACATTGATGCGGTTAACGAGATCCTTGATTTCATCATTCGTCTTGATGTCGACATCCTGATTGAGATCGCCAAGCGCAACAGCTTCAGCGACAACCATGATTTTTTTCAAGCCGCGGTTGATGCCAAGAGCAATCCACAACGCTGCACTAATCGCGAGCACAAGTGCAATGACTGTCAGTCCTATGATATAGTCGCGAGTGGCCGTGTACTGCTCATTTGTGTCCTGGTCTGCCTGGACCATTGAGGCCTTGTTCGCCTCGACACGGGCTGTGATCAAAGCCTCGATTTCATCCACGATAAGCCGTCCCTGGCCAGTGGCAAGACGGACTGCCTCTGTCGCGTTGTTGACGCGTGCAAATTCCCGGATCTGATCGTCAATCGCGAAGAGGCGAGCACTCGCAGCACGAACTTCTCTCCAACCACGCTTGCCGTCTTCGGTTGTGGATGCCTGCTCGAGTTCATTGACCTGTTCATCAAAGCGCTGACGGTTTGTGGAGCTAGCTTCGATGTATTTTGCAACATCCGCACTATTGGTTGCCGTCGCCATGTTCATCTGAGAGCGGGTGATCCGAAGCTGAATGTTGCTTAGGTTCTGGGCGCTTTCGAGACGATGCGCCGGACCTGCGATGATGTCCGTCACGGCCTGATTCAGATTTGCCAGGCTATAAATGCCGTAGCCCGCGGTGATGGCGAGCAGTGTAATAACAAGACCGAAGGCCATTGCCAGTTTCAGTTTGATAGTCAGACGCATGTATGTCCCCGATGACGGTAATGTGCGAAGTTGGCTCTTCATACTTCACGGAAGAAAAGCTTTGAGAATGCAGTGGGGCGAGACATCCACCTGTCTGCAGGTCCGTGCGACCCTTTGGGCCACCGCATACACGCGGTGGTGTGATGCCGGATTAACCGGCATCAGATTGTCTTGTTTCAGGCGCTTTCCTTGAAGTCAGCGTCGTGTGCATCCGGTCCACCCATCGACATGTCAAGGGCGAAACCCTTTGCTCTGGCCTGCTGAGCCTTGACCGAACCGCTCGGAGCCGGTTTGAAGGAAGAAGGCTTCGCCACCTGACGTGCAGTTGATTGTGGCTTTCCAACGGCCTTGCGCACTGGTGCGGACTGCGAGGTGGCGGCGCGGTCAACCTTGAAGAAGGCGATGCTGCTCTGCAGTTCTTCTGCCTGCGCGGCAAGTTCTTCTGACGTGGCCGACATTTCTTCGGATGCGCCGGAATTCTGCTGCGTTACCTTGTCGAGCTGCTGGATCGCTTCATTGATCTGCGATGCACCGATGTCCTGCTCGCGGCACGCGGCCGAGATTTCAGCAACCAGTTCGGCGGTTTTGCGGATATCCGGAACCAGACGGTTCAGCATTTCGCCTGCCTCTGTGGCTACCTGCACAGTTTCGCCGGACAGGGAGCTGATCTCGGATGCCGCTGCCTGGCTGCGTTCAGCCAGCTTGCGCACTTCAGAAGCAACAACCGCAAAGCCTTTGCCATGCTCACCTGCGCGGGCAGCCTCAACCGCAGCATTAAGCGCGAGCAGGTCGGTCTGACGGGCGATTTCCTGAACGATGGAAATCTTTTCGGCGATCGTGCGCATCGCGCTGACGGCGCGGGCAACAGCCTCACCGCTGACTTCGGCGTCCTTGGAAGACTGACGTGCAATCTTTTCAGTCTGTGCGGCGTTGTCAGCATTCTGCTTGATGTTGGCTGCCATTTCTTCCATCGAGGCGGATGCCTCTTCGGCTGACGAGGCCTGCTCGGTTGCACCCTGCGAGAGTTGCTCGGAACTTGCAGACAGTTCCTGACTGCCGGACGATACGTTGTCTGATGCGGAGAGTGCATCGCCCACAACGCCGCGCAGTCTTTCAATCATACCATTCAGGTAGCTGAGCATTTCGCCGATTTCATCTTTGCTCGAAATAGCGGCGAACTCAGTCAGATCTCCTTCAGCGACGCTCTGTACGGCACGCACCGCATTGCGCAAGCCCTTATTGATCGAAAGTGCAATCCAGAATGCAGCGATAACAGCGATGACCAACGCAAATGCAGCGACGGAAATCATGATTGTTCTGGTGTCGATGTAGGTTGCATTGGCAGCCGTTTCAGCTTCGTCCAGGCGGGTCTCTTCCAATGAAACAACTTCGCTGAGCAGCGCGTCGATTTCGTTTGTGACTTTGCGTGCTTCGTTTGTAGAGACCTGCAGTGCTGCGGGAGTGTTGCCCTGTAGCATCAACGAGCGAATGCGGTCGTCCTGACGGCGGAATTCTGCCGTGAAGTCAGCCAGTTTCGCCCAGATGGCCTTACCCTGTTCGGTTGCGCGGGCGTTCACTTGGTTGAAATTTTCATCGAAGGCACGGCGCGCATTGTCCGAGAGCGTAATGTAGTTCTGCATCTCTGCTGCACCTGGTGCCAGGAGCAAGTTCTTTTGCTGCCGTAGCTGCTGAAGCTGCTCGTTGCTCAGATTTTGGGCCAGCTTGAGGCGTAGAGCAGGTCCCTGCAGAACACTTCCCAGCGTATTGTTGAGGTTACCAAGGCTCAGAATTCCGTAGCTCGCGGTCGCAACGAGCATGACGATGATGAAGCCGAAGGCTAGTCCAAGTTTCAACTTGATCGAAGCACGCATGTTAGTTCTCCATTTCTGGCTCAGTTTAACCGTGCGAGGGTCCAGCCGCCGATTGTGAATTGTGATTTGAGAAAATTGCCGCCAGGTTCGGCAGGATAACAAACTGGTTTTCCCGCTTGATCAGGCAATCGATGTAATCTGCGCGCCAACGCATTCCGACGCTGGGTGGGGCTTCACTGGCGCTTTTTGAAAAGGTGGTGACCTCAAAAACTCTGTCGGTACGAATTCCGATAAGCGTGCGTTCATCACCAAGTGGCAACTCAATCACCACAATCCGACTGTCGATCGTCTTTTCTCCAGCCTCCATTCCAAAGGCCAGTCGGATGTCCGCCAGCGGAATGACTTTGCCGCGAAAATTGATGACACTCCCAACGAAAGGCAAGCTTCCTGGAACCGAGGTTTCGGGCAGAAGATCAAGGATTTCCTGGACCTTGACTGCTTCAATCGCGAAGGTTTCTCCGGCGAGACTGAAGGTAAGAACCTCTACGTCGTCGTCCTTGCTCCAAATGGTACCGGCATTGATTGTAATGTGCTGGTTCATCCTGCTGCGCGCAACTGCGCCTCCTGGTGTTGTCCCGCTGCCACGAGATGGCCGACGTCGAGGATCAGAGCGACGCTGCCGTCGCCGAGAATTGTCGCCCCTGAGAAGGTGGATACGTCATGATGCAGTTTCGACATCGCCTTGATGACGGTCTGGTGATCCCCGATAATCTGGTCAACGACCAAGCCCACACGTTCCGAGCCCGTCGAAACGACGACGACTTTCTGGAATTGGTCCGGAGGTGTTCCTGTTCTGAAGAGGTCACGCAACCGGATGAATGGCACGAGACTTTCGCGCAGCGAGATGAACGACCGACCGCGAGAACGCAGGTCTTCTTCGGGAGAAAGCTCAAGGCATTCTTCAACAGCGGACAATGGAATGACGTAGCAGCCCGTGCCGACCCGTACGAGCAGACCATCGATGATGGCAAGGGTGAGCGGGATTGCCAGAGATATCTCGGATCCTACGCCAGTGGTGCTGGTGACGTTGATCGTGCCGCGAAGCGCTTCGACGCTGCGCTTGACCACATCCATTCCGACACCTCGGCCCGACAGGTTGGTGACCTGGGCGGCTGTCGAAAAACCGGGTTGGAAGATCAGTTGCAGGAGTTCCTGATCTGCAAGAACCGCGTTCGCTGCGATAATCCCTGAAGACTCAGCCTTGGCGCGTACACGGTCGCGGTTAATACCCCGACCATCATCACGAATGCTGATCGTGACATCGCCACCGGATTGGCGTGCTACCAGAGTAATCGTACCAATTGCAGGCTTGCCTGCAGCAATTCGTTCTTCCGGTGTTTCCAATCCATGGTCACAGGAATTGCGCACAAGGTGGACCAGTGGATCTGCCAGGCGCTCAATGACCCCCTTGTCGACCTCGGTGCTTTCGCCTTCGGTGACCAGTTCGATGTGTTTGCCGGTTTCGCGGGCAAGGTCATGGATCAAACGGCGGAACCGGCCAAAAAGCTGGGCAATCGGCACCATGCGCAACACCATCATGGTATCGCGCAACTCGCCCGAAAGACGTTCGACATCCTCGGAAACAGAGCGAAGCAGAATGTCGGCGCTACCACCGGCCAATTGGGACAGGCGCGACTGGGCAATAACCAATTCACCGACGCGGTCCATCAGTTCATCCAGCCGCTCTGCCGGAACGCGGACATTCTCGTTGGCCTTGGCGTTCTTGGCGTCGTTTTGTACCGGGGCTGCTGCTGGCGCGACTTTCGCTGGTGTCTGAAGGACTTCTTCTACAACAGGGGTCTCTTCGACTTCTGCAGTGTCTTCAACCTGGCGAATGTTGATTTCCATGTCATCCATAACGAAAATGAAAACATCTTCGATGGCGGACTTTGGTTGCTCCGTCGTAAGCGTTACCGACCAACCGACATGCAGATCGCTCGGATTGAGAACATCGAGCGATGGGACCTTTGAAAGGTCCGCGACGATTTCGCATTCACCCAGTTCATCCAGCTCATCCAACAGACCAAGCGGATTGGTTCCGTTTGCCATGGCGTTGATTGGAAGGCGGAAGCTGACGTTCCATGTCGTCGCTTTCGGCTTTGGTGCCGGTTGTACCGCTTTGGCTGCGGCTGGTACATGGGTTACCGATCCGCGGTTACCCTCGCCAACGGCGTCATGCAGTTTGGCCAGCAATTTGTCGCCGATATCACCGGGAACACCGAGCGGGTTCTCTACGAGGGCGCGCATGTGGTCCTGCGCTGCCAGAACAGCTGCGATGAGTTCGCTGGTGGCGGGTACTTCGCCCTTGCGCACCCGGTCAAATGCCGTTTCACAATGATGGGTAAAGGCGGCAAGCGCCTCAAACCCGAACATTGCGCCGGACCCTTTCAGGGTATGCAGGCCGCGAAACACGGCGTCGATCTGATCTTGATCGGAAAGGTCGTGAAGCAGATCAAGCAGACCGCTTTCGATCTGCTCGAACAGCTCAGCCGCTTCCGTCCTGAAAACCTGAATCGGGTCAAGCGTGGTCATTTTCCGAGTACCTTTTTGGCAATCTTGACGAGGTTTTCAGCGTCGAAGGGTTTAGTCAGCCAGCCAGTTGCGCCAGCAGCTTTGGCCCGCGCCTTCATGTCGGCATCGGACTCAGTGGTGAGGAAGATGATCGGAATACCGGTATGTGCCGGCGACTGGCGCAATGCCTCGATCATTTCCAGACCGTTCATGTTGGGCATGTTCAAATCTGTGATGATCAGGTCGAACGTCGCACCCTTTGCCTTGGCAAGGCCGTCCTGGCCATCAACCGCTTCGGTGACCTGATAACCGGCGTTGGTCAACGCGATCTTTGTGGTCATGCGGATGCTGGCAGAGTCGTCGACTGTAAGAATATGGGCGCTCATTAGATGTCCTTTCCATGCAGCCAAAACTGACGTGACTCTTTGTCCATACGTGACAGGAAGCCGCTTCTGCGGAGTGTCTGCTGGAGGTTTTCACTGGCAGGGTGTTTCAGGCTGACTGTTTTTCCGTGTTTTTTGGCGTAGAGGCGGGAGGCCTCGATCAGTTGAATGAAGCTGAGGTCAGTGTCAGCGTCGTCTGCAATGTCCAGAAGCAGGGCGTCTTCTTTCTCGAGCTGCTTTAAAAGCAGTTCGTGGGTGCCGGATATCTGCCTGATGGAGAGTGAGGGAGGGAACACCAGCGTTTCAGCGGTTGCATTACTTGACATTGGACGTTTCTCGTACTGGTGCGGGTTTTTCAGAGACGGTTTGGTTCGGGCCAGCCGGTTCGTCGGGTGTTTCCAAGCTGGGAACATCAACGATCGTTTTTGGCAGATCCTGCGCCATGAGGCTGGCGATGCGTGACCATTGGTTTTCAAAGGCCGTCACACAGGCTGGGTCGAAATGGAGGCCGCTTTGCGCGATGATGTGGTCGCGGGCCTCTTCAATGGGCCAAGCGCGTTTGTAAGGCCGTTCTGAACACAGGGCTTCAAAAACATCGGCGATTGCGACGATGCGGGCTTCGATCGGAATGTTTTCGCCGGTAATGCCCTTTGGATAGCCGGTGCCGTCCCATTTTTCATGATGGCCACCGGCAACCGCCTCGGCAATCCTAACCAGATCGGAGGTTCCTTTTTCGAGTATCCGCACGCCAATTTCGACGTGTCTGCGCATCTCTGTAATTTCCTCCGGCGTCAAGCGGCCGGGTTTGAGCAACACGCTATCGGAGATTCCGATTTTGCCAACGTCGTGCAAGGGGGCAGCAAGATAGATCATGCGGCAGTGTTCACTGGAGAGGCCGAGATCCTTTGCGATCAGCTTGCTGATCTGGGCGACACGGGAAATATGATCACCAGTATCGCCATCGCGAAACTCGATTGCGCGTGCCAATCGCCAGATGATTTCTTCTTCACGCTCGGCAAGCTCTTCGGTTGCCTTGTCAACTTCATCGACAAGCCTGCTGGCCTGCTGGGAAAGGTCGCGTTGTGCTCTGCGCAGCGCCAGAAGGTTGCGCACTCGCGCTTTCAGTTCAATCGAGTCAAAAGGTTTGCCAATGAAGTCGGTTACGCCAGTCTCAATGGCCTGAATGCGGATGCTGCGTTCCGTTTCCGATGTCACCATGATGACGGGGATATATTGCAGGACGTTCTGACGTTTGAGTTCAGCCACAAGCTCAATGCCGGTATATTTGGGCATTGTGAAGTCAACGATCAAAAGGTCGATAGGGGATTTCAGGCAGTGTTCCAGTGCCTTTGCGGGATCTTCAAATGCAATAACATGCACACCGGGAATTTCCCGAACTGCTATATCAAGTGCAAAAAGAGCAGACCTGCTGTCGTCTACCAGTACAATATGCACGTTTGGCCCCCGATTGCCGTATTCAACTGAAAAATGCGCGCACGAAAACGGTCCGTGAAAACGGTGAATTTCGCTAAGATTGGACATTTTTTGAAGGTGTTCTGAGTGGCGTCATGCCATCAGTTGAGAAGCACGGAGACGTCGCGAGAGCTTCCTCGAGATATTCCGCTTCGGGTTGCACTATGTGGGCACATAGTTAATGTCTAATTAATGTGAGGGTGCAATTGATTGCCTATTAGTATAGGGCGGTGAATTGAATATACTTGTAAATTGAGACGGTTAGTCATGTTTGAGGCGAGTGCAGCCTCGTTTCATGCTTGTTTTTGCCTTTTTTCTGCCTTTTTTCAGGTTGTATTTTCCCACCCGTTAACCGACCGTAAAGGTTCGCACGTCTCGCCCTTCGCGAAAATGGGAGGTCTCGCGAAGTTTGTCGTGATTTTGTTGTCTTTATTGCGGACGTGTAATCGCCTGGGTTTGCTCCATCAGGAACGCAAGCGTCTCATGCTTTACCCTTGATGAGAGCACCTCTCTCACAGTCCGATGGTAGTTGTTCAGGTAAAGAATTTCGTCGTCTGATAGTTTGGCAACATCGACAGCCGAGAGGTCGATAGGGACCAACGTCAAAGACACAAAGCCGCAGAACTTTGAAGAGACGGCAGTCACTTCGACCTGATTTTCTATACGCAGCCCATATTCTCCGGCCTCATAATATCCAGGTTCGATAGTCATTATGTTTCCGGGTTCGAGGCCGTAGGGATTGGCTATCTTGGCAAAGCGGTGCGGATATTCATGAATGAGAAGATTATGCCCTACACCATGTCCTGTACCGTGATCATAATCGAGGCCGAGATCCCATAGAGGACGGCGGGCAAAGGCGTCCAATTGATGTCCCTGTGTGCCGATCGGCATTTTTGCCATGAGCAGCGACAGAAACCCCTTCAAAACGGCCGTGTAGGTCTGCCGAACGGCATCACTCGCCGTTCCCAGCATTAATGTGCGGGTTATATCTGTTGTGCCGTCTGTATATTGGCCTCCGGAATCAATCAGATACGGTGAGTGGCTGTCGATTGCGGCGTTGGTGTCTTCTGCAGAATTGTAGTGGCACATTGCAGCATTGGAGCCAGACGCTGAAATCGAGCGGAAACTTGCTTCCAGAAAACCTGCACCTTCCGCTCTGAATGCCAGCAATTTTGCTTCGGCCTCAAGCTCGGTCAGCGGATTTGCCGTGCCTTCTCGCTCACGTCCTTCTTTCAGCACCCAGGCGAGGAAATTGGTGACGGCAACACCATCCTCCACATGGCACCGACGGTAACCCTCCAGCTCGACAGCATTTTTGGATGCTTTCAAAATCGTAATCGGACTGGTTTTGCTTACGGTCTTGCCGCCAGCGGCTTTGACCGCGAGACGCACAGCAACAGGAGAGAACTGCGGATCGATCAGAACGGTCTTGCCGGACGCCAGTTCGCCGAGACGATCTATGAATGCGTCGGGCGACGACAGTTGCACGTTATCAAGTTCGAACGTTGATAGATCATTGCCGAGTTTGCGCGGATCAACGAACCACTCCGCTGTTCCATCGGATGATAGCGTCAGGAAGGAGTGCGGCACGGGGTTCATAGGCACGTCTGAACCACGAACGTTCAAAAGCCATGCAATATTGTCTGGCAGTGTCTCCACAACAATGTCTGCACCGCTTTGAGTGATTGATGCGGCAACACGTTGTTTTTTGCTTTTCGAAGTCTCTCCTGCGACGCTCACCGGCATCGCGCGAACAGCGCCCAATGGCTTGAGCGGACGGTCTTTCCAGATCTGGTCGAAAATGTCGTCTGCTACAGGAGTAAGAACGGCGCCCACTTTCACCAGGGCGTTGGACATTCTGTTGTGCAGTTCACCATTGATCAACATCGGATCAAAGCCGATCTGCATGCCCTTTGTCGCATTGCCACGCATCCATCGGTCGATGGGCGCATTGTGCAAGTGATGAACCTCAAACAATGCCTGATCCACCTCGTGGCGCACCTGGATATCGTAGCGTCCATCGACGAAAATCAGGGCTTTGTCTGCCATGATCAGTGCCAGGCCGGCAGAACCGGTGAAGCCAGTGATGAAAGCCAGGCAATCGTCACGCGGTGCCGCCACTTCACTTTGATGGGCATCCGCTCGGGGGACGACGAAGCCATCCAGCCCCTTGGAGGCCAAGACAGCACGAAGCGCGGCAAGCCGCGTTTTGATATCAGCAGAAGAGGTCATGCTAATTTGCTTTCATTCAGGAGAGCGGGCCGCCTTTGTCCCGGACCATATCAAGCAGGCGACGGAACACTCTGGAAGACTGGCGTACACCATCATGCTCATATTCGTTGGTAACCCATGCCTCGACGTTGCCGGTACGTTTTGCGGTATCCAGCGACAGGCCCGCATCGACATACATGTCGTCAAAATAGACCGCGGCGGCCACTGGGACCTCGTTGCTGGCAAGGCGTGTGGTATCGTAGAGCTGGCTATGGCTCTGGCGTTCGGCCAGAGCACGGGCGCCGGCACGGAATGGTTTGAGAGAACGGATTTCGTCAAACATCCATGAGAACATCATCTCACCGGTGAATTGCAAAGGCCGTTTTGTTTCCTCGAAGTCGGCAAACTCTGCGCGAATGCGTTCTGCTGCCCAATTGGTGGCACCTTGTCCTTGTCCGTAGATGCTTTCCTGCAGCACGGCAAAGAGCGGATTTCCATCATAGGATGTCAGGTTCATCACTGATGCCAGAAAATGATCCGACAGACGATCCTCTCCACTGGACGAAAAAGCTTCATCAACCAGCCAGTGAATGTTTTCAAAGCCGGGCGCCATGCCAAAATCGATGCCAACGGTCTGGAAGCGACGCACGGTCAGTAGATCGCCATCCGGCAACCGAACATCATTTCTTGCGATGAAATCGGCAATCTTGCCCACCTTGGCGCGATCTGCAGCGTAGCGCTCGTAATAACGAGCCGTTTTGGCTGCGACACGCGGATAGGTGCAGCGGTAGACGTCATCTGCCGTCGCATCAATGCCAGCCAGACCACCAGTGACGTAGCAGGCAGACAGACCTTCAGGGGCCTTGGATAGATAGGTGAGCGTCAGGAAGCCACCATAACTCTGGCCAAGCGTCTCCCATTTTTTTCCGGCAAACAGGGTTTTGCGAATGTGCTCGCAATCCGCAACGATGCTGTCCGCACGGAAGCAGGCGAGATAATCCGCCGCCTTTGCGCCGTCGTCGCCAAAACGAGACATGGTGGCGCTTTCGATGCGGCTGCTGCGGCCCGTGCCGCGCTGGTCGACCAGTATGACACGGTGGCTTTTCAGCGCTTCAGCAAGCCAGGAGGGACCACCATTTGCCGGACGGGGAGATTTGCCGCCGGGGCCGCCCTGCAGAAATGCAAGCAGCGGCAGTGTAGCGTTGCGCTTGGTCGGGTCACATACCTCGCGTGCAAAGACCTCGATCGTTTCGCCATCCGGTTTGCTCCAGTCGAGCGGAACAGTGACGATGTGATCACGAATGAACATGCCGGGAATGACGTATTCGGAAAGAGCCATTTTATTTTCCGTTCCTATCTTCGAACCCTGGGGTCCAGAACAGCGTAAAGAAGATCGACGACGATATTTGTCACGACGATGAAAAGACCACCCAATAACACCACGCCAATGATGATCGGACGATCCTGGTTGTTGACAGCCTGGACAGCCAGCGCACCGACACCCTGCAGGCCGTAAATCTGCTCGATGACGATGGCGCCGCCCAGAAGCAAGGCGATGTCGGCACCAAGTTGCGTTACCAGCGGCGTCAGGGTGCTGCGCAGACCGTGTTTAAAGAGAACGGTTCGCTCTGAAAGTCCCTTTGACCGGGCCGTGCGGATGTAATCCTCCCCCATGACCTGCAAAAGATGACCACGTGTGAGACGGGCATAGACCGCAGCTGTAACCAGCGCAAGCGTCATCCATGGCAGGAAGAGATGCCATGCCCAGATGATTGGATCTCTCAGGAACGGCTTGTAACCGCCGGCCGGAAACAGGGTGAACCCCGCCTGCTTGGGCAGAAAATAGAACACATAAAGTGACAGCATACCCAGAACGAAAGTCGGAAAACTGAGACCAAGCAGAATAAAACCTTGCCCCATACGGTCGCGAAAACCGCCGGGATGTCGGGCAGACATCACGCCGATCGGAATCCCAATCAGCAACCAGAAAATCACACCGCCGATAACCAATGAGACGGTGGCGGGAATTCTGTTGACGATGAGTTTGGTAACCGGCTGCTGGTTTCGATAGGAAAAGCCGAGATCACCCTGAACTGCTTTGCTGATGAATTTGAAATATTGCTCGGGGATCGGTCGATCCAGCCCGAGATTGGTGCGGATTTGGACCAGTTGCGCTTCAGTTGCCTTTTCTCCGGCGATGACGCGGGCAGGATCTCCGGGCGCAACAAAGAACAGAAAGAACACGAAACCGCTGAGGGTGAACAGGATCAGTGCCGAAAAGCCCAGTCTTTTTAAGAGGTAACGGATCATGGTTTTCCTGCCTTTCCGGCTTTTTTCAAAAACCGGCTCATACGAACGGGACGAGCTTTCGGATCAAGCGCATCACGCAGTCCATCGCCCAGAATGTTGAAGGCAAGTGTCGTGAATAGCAGCGCCATGCCCGGGAACACCACCAGCCACCACGCCACAAGATAAATCGAGTTGGTGGCCGCATCGGCCAGCATGCCGCCCCAACTCGGCGTTGGTGGCACAATGCCCAGTCCAAGGAAGGAAAGAGTTGCTTCAAACACGATGGCGCTCGGGATCATCATCGTGGTGTAGACGATGATGGGTACGCTCAGATTGGGCAGAATATCCCGCAGCATGATGGACACCGGGCCTGCTCCCAATGATCGGCTGGCTTCGACAAATTCACGACGACGAAGCGAATTGACCTCGGCGCGTATGACACGGCCCATCGTCGTCCAGCTGAAGAATACGATAACCCCGACACTGAGGCCCAGACTTGGCCCGAACACCGAAACGAGTGCCAAAGCGCAAAGCAGGAAAGGCACGCTCATGACGAGGTCCATCAGGCGGCTCAGAACCATATCGGTTGCCCCGCCGACATAACCGGCAATCATGCCAATCGTCAGGCCAATGAAGGCGGCAGCCAGCGATGCCAGAACGCCAACCAGCAAGGAGACGCGCGCGCCATAGGCGAGACGGACAATAACGTCACGACCCAGATGGTCTGTGCCCAGCGTAAATTCATCGTTCGGGGCGACCGGCAGGCCCATTTCGCTTAGGCCGGTTGTCCGGTACTGCTCAATAGGAGAGTGCCCTGTCGCATTTTCGATCAACGGTGCGCAAATGGCGATGACGATGAGTGCCAGGATAAAAATCAGCGCAATGACGCTGGCACGATCTCTGGAAAAGCGACGCATTGTCAGCTCTAAAGGGCCGCGCTGAATAACCGTCGTTTCTGGTGTGGTTTGTGTTGTGTCGGTCATGCGGCCTCTCCCGGAATGGAGCGGATCAACTGCCTGTCTTGCGCAACAACCGTGTTCGGGGTGTGGATGGACGCGGCAATCAGCGTTTTTGTGTAGGGATCCTGCGGGTCGGAATAGATGCTTTCTGCATCGGCAAGCTCGACGATCTGCCCTTTGTTCATCACCGCGATGCGGTTGCACACGTGTCGTACGACGGAAAGATCGTGGGAGATGAACAGATAGGTCAGATTCAACTCCTGTTGCAGTTCCCGCATCAGATTCAGCACCTGTGCCTGAATGGAGACATCCAGGGCAGAAACCGGTTCGTCAAAGATGATAAGTTCAGGGTTGAGTGCAAGGGCGCGGGCAATGCCGATACGCTGCCGCTGACCGCCTGAAAACTCGGATGGAAAACGGTTATAATGTTCTGGGTTAAGCCCGACTTTTTCCATTAATGTCTGTACCGCCTGCTTGCGCCGGTTTCCCGCAAATACGCCGTGGATGCGAAAGGGGTCGCCGATGATGGAGCTGACGCGTCGACGTGGATTGAGGGAGCCGAACGGATCCTGAAACACCAGCTGAATGCGCTTTCGCATCTCCCGCCATTCGCGACCGCTTAGTGCCTGGAGAGATTTTCCCTCGACCACAACGCTGCCGTCGGTTGCCGGTATCAGGCCAGCCAGAACACGTGCCAGTGTTGATTTCCCACAGCCAGATTCTCCGACAAGGCCCAGCGTCTCTCCCTTGTAGAGATCGAGATCAATGCCTTTCAGTACCTCCAGCGTATTTCCCGGCCCGAATGGGCCGCCGAGATTATAGCTCAGCTTGACGTTGCGCGCTTCAATGACCTTGGCCGGTACCGTTACCGTGTCGGCTTGTGAGATTACGGCCAAAGTATTCTGCTTTTCTTTCAATGATGCAGGTATTTCGAGCCAACAGAGGCTTTGCGTTTCGTCGTTGAAAATTCGAAGCGGCGGCGGGCTGGCACAGATCTCCTGGGCCTGCGGACAGCGGGCCTTGAACACGCAACCTTTCGGTAGGTGAATAAGGCTTGGTGGCCGGCCGGGGATCGGCACCAGTTCTGCACCCGGTGTGTAATTGGCCGGAGACGAATTCAGCAGACCGGCGGTGTAGGGGTGGGCTGGCTGGGAGAAAAGCGCGTTGCTGGAGGCGAGCTCCATGCGATTGCCCGCATACATGACCATGACATGGTCAGCGATACTGGAAAGCAGGCCGAGATCATGGGTGATCATGATGACGGTGGTGCCGCGCTCGCGACGCATCTCATTGAGTAGTTCGATAATTTGCGCCTGAACGGTAACATCGAGGGCTGTCGTTGGTTCGTCGGCAATGACCAACGGCGGATTGAGCACCAGTGCCATGGCAATCATCACACGTTGGCGCATGCCACCGGAGAACTGGTGAGGATAAGCGTTAAAACGGCTGACGGCATTGGGGATGCCCACCCGCTCAAGCATCGAAATGGCCCGTTTTTTTGCCTCGTCGGCCGAGACGCGCTCATGGGCATGGATCATCTCGGTGATCTGTGAGCCGATGGTGTAATAGGGATGCAGGCTCGACAGTGGATCCTGGAAGATCATGCCAATACGCGCGCCGCGATAGCTGCGCATTTCCTTTTGTGAAAGGGTCAGCAGGTTCTTGCCCTGAAACAGGACTTCGCCGGTAATTTCGGCGTTGGGCAGCAGGCCCATCACGGCTTGCGTCAAGACACTTTTTCCAGAGCCGGATTCGCCTGCAATGCCGAAAAGCTCGCCCTGTCTTACTTCAAAAGAAACATTTCTGGCTGCCTGAACAATGCCGTCTTCCGTCGGGATTTGGATGTTCAGATTGCGGGTTTCCAGAATGGGCATCGATCAATTCCCTGAACTCAACAGTTGCAAAGGCGTGACCCTGCTTCGACGTCAGTTGGTCCAAACCATTGAGACAAACAGCAAGGGAGGCGAATGGTCGCCTCTATATGTTCTGTCGGAACGAAAAAAGGCCACCTGCACTGTGCAGGCGGCCTTTTGTAATTAGCGGTCCAGCCAGACGTTGGTCCAGTCACCCTGTGCACCAATGGCATAAGGCTGGAAATTCTGAACAGCCTCACCATGGTAGAGAACGACCTGCTCGGAAATGAACGGAACGATTGGTGCATCCTTCATGACCAGTTCGTCAACTTTGGCCCAAAGCTTGGCAGCTTCGTCCGGTGTTGTGGCGTTGATGGCCTGCTGGGCGAAAGAGTTCGCCTCCTCGTTGTTATAGTCGGTGTAGTTATAGGTCTGGTGCGTGCCATTATAGGTGAACTGCGGCTGGAAGACCGAGCGTGCAGCACCACCAACCCAGTCAGGAGACCAGCCAACTGGCGCAATATCCCAGTTGCCTTCCTTGGTGTTGAGCGGGTTGGTCATGAACTTGGAATAATAGTCGGCAGGCGCAACCGGCGTCAGTTCAATCTCGATACCGGCTTTCTTCATGCTGGCCTGGATTGTCTGGGCGATAGCAGGCTCCGCATTCTGGTTGCGGTAAGGCATTTTCAGCGTGATGCCATCAGGAAAACCGGCCTCAGCAAGCAGAGCCTTTGCTTTCTCAGGATCGCCCTTTGAGCCTTCCGACGGGTAGAGGTCGAAGTCGTGATAACCGAGGACGCCAGGGCCAAAAATACCATGCTGCGGCTTGGCAACGGTCGGGCCACCGCGCTGCTGAACAGTTGCGGCCTTGTCGATGGCGTATTGAAGCGCCTGACGGACTCGCAGGTCTTTCAGAGCGCCTTTGTTGTTCTCGGAAACGGTGTTGATGAAGATGAAGGCGGTACGACCAACAGACATGGTCATCAGCTTCTCATCGCTGGCAGTCGTCAGCATGTGTAACGTTGCAGGCGGAATAACGATGTCATAGGTCATGTCGCCATCACCGGCCTGCAACTGCTGGATTGCCGCATCGGGCTGAATACCGAAGGTGATTTCCACTTCATCGACGTAGGCTTTGCGAAGCGGGTCGGATTCCGCCTTCCAGGATGGATTGCGCACGAGCTGAAGGCGGCTATCAGGCACATATTCGCCAATGGTATACGGGCCACTGGAGATGAAGTTGGAGCGATAATCCGGACCGTCAGGCATATAGTCGAGAACTTCAACCGGTGCCGGAGCAGCTGTCGGCAGGGAAAGCATGTAGACGAAGTCACCGGCCTTTTCGGTCAGGTTGATGACGACGGTTTTATCATCAGGGCTTTCGATGCCAGAGATGTCATTGCCTTCAATATAGGCCTTCATTGCTTCGGCAGTTGGTTCAACCTTGGCGAAACCATCGCAGAATTCGCGCATGCCCTTGATCAGGTCGACGTAATAAGTCAGCGCAGCCGAACCCAGCGATGGGTTGCACATGCGCTTCATGCCGCGCTCGAAGTCCTGCGAGGTGATTGCGCGTTCGCCTGATGGTGTGTTCCAGGTCACGCCATCGCGCAGGGTGAAGGTATAGGTCAGGCCGTCATTGGTCGGCTGGGGAACTTCTGTCGCAAGGTCGCCTTTCGGCTCAAGGCGGGCGTTCTCATCGGTCGACGCTTCGTAACTGATCAACTGGCGGCTCACTGCGCGCAGGAAATTGTTGGTGGTCACCAAGGCGCCGGAGGTTGGGTCAAAATGGTCGACATCAGCTGTTCCGAGAATTCGTAGCACACCGCCGGTCTGTGGGTCGGCTGCCAGTGTCAGCGTTGAGCAGGATGCGGCAAGCATAAAAGCAGCGAGACCCAATGCGTGTTTTTTTGTCCGAAAACTCATGTGTCCAATCCCTCTTTGAAGTTCCCTGATTGTTACGGCGTCTTAGATGAGGCCGCTGACGTCGCATTCTGGACAATCTCAACAGACTGTCAACTTATTTGTCGACAGATTGCCTACAAAAGAATTTGGGGCAATTTTTCCAGTGCCTTATCAGCAGGATTGGCGAGTAATCAGGCTGCAATGTAGCTTGCGCGTGCCACCCACTGTCGTCTCTCCCTTTGAAAGCGCCAGCACGGCGAGCCCGGCCTGTCTGCCCAATTCCTTCAATTCCATGTCGATCGTGGTCAGTGCTGGCCGGGTCTGTTCAGCGACGATTTCCCAGTTGTCGAAGCCGACAACAGAGACGTCTTTCGGGATCTGGATGTTGCGATCGCGGAGTGCATCAATCACTCCGCGGGCGATCTGGTCGTTTCCGCAAAATATGCCGTCTGGGGCAGGGGTGTTCCGGGACCAGAGGCGCTCGACGGCTTCATGCCCCCAAGTCTCTGTCCATTCGCCAAACAATGTTGGTTCGCTGTCGCCGCAAATCCGGTGATAGGCACTGGATCGGGCACGCGCTGCGCGAAAATCTTCCGGCCCGGTAATGTGAACGATGCGTTTGCGTCCCTTTTCGATCAGGTGATTGACGGCAAGCCTTGCGCCCTGTTCATCATCGGGAATGATCGTGACGCTGCCTGGTGGCCCCTCGGCGAAGACATAAACCACAGGAATAGGCAGGTTCGACAAGTCCATTGGTGGTCTACGGTCAAGTCGGGTCGCGGAGAAGATGATGCCATCGACTTGCTTGTCGAGCAAAGCCTCGACATGCAGTCTGGCGAGCTCCGGATTGTCATTGGTGGCGCAGAGAAAGACCGAAACACCGTTGTCGAACAGCGCCTCGGAGGCACCCGCCATCATCGGAAGCGAGAACCGACCGTAGGTATCGTTGGTCAGCAAACCGATTGTCAGGCTTCTACGGCTTAACAGTCCACGGGCAAGGGCGTTGGGCCGAAACCCAATTTCTGTGGCAATCCGCTTAACCCGCTCACGGGTATCCGGATGCATCCTGCCGTTGTCGTTGAGGGCCTTTGACGCTGTCGAGATACTGACGCCTGCCGCTTTCGCGACATCGTGAATTGTCTTGCGTCGCGATATTTGAGGTTTCAACCAATCACTCCCTGTCACTTTGAGAAAACCTTTTATCAAACGATTTCAACGTTGGGAAAAGGTTTTCTCACATTTCTCACATTTTTCTGGCTACACACTGTCGACAATGAAAAAAATCTAGAATAGCGTTTCCCTCACGTCAACCGGACAAGGGTTTTGACGACAACCAAAAGGGGAATGCGATGCACAAGACCAAACTCATGCTCGCGGCACTTTCGCTTGCAGCATCAACGTCTATCGCAAGTGCGGAAGAGATTTCACTGTGGGTGCGTACGTCATCTGCAGCAGTACTTCAGGGACTGGCAGATCAGTATAATGCAGCCCATGACGACAAGGTTATCGTAACACCAATTACGGCAGAACAGATGGTGCCAAAGCTGGGAGCTGCCATCGCCGGTGGTGCACCACCGGATGGTGCTGTGCTTGACCTGATCTACCTGCCGACCTTTGCCGCCAATGAAAGCCTTGAGGACATCACTGACTTCGTGAAGGGGCTGCCTTACGCTGACGCTTTGAGCCCATCACATATTCGTCTGGCGACCTATGAAGATAAGATTTATGGCGTGCCTGCACTGCCAGATGCCTCAATCATCGCTTACAATACCGATTTGTTTGAAAAGGCTGGCCTTGATCCGAAGAAAGCACCTGCCACCCTTGAGGAAGTCGCTGAGTCTGCCAAAAAAATCCACGCCCTTGGTAATGATACCTACGGTTTCTATTTTGTCGCAAACTCCGGTAGCTGGCTGATTTACGACTTCCTGCCACATCTGTGGGCGGCAAATGCGGATATTCTCTCTGAAGATGGACGCGAAGCGACGGTCGATACACCGGCATTGCGTGACACCTTCGCCGCCTATCGCGACATGTGGAAGGCTGGGGCCATTCATCCGACATCCCGTTCGGGCAATGGCAACAACGCCGTCGAAGCTTTTGCGTCCGGCAAGGTCGGCGTTCTCATGACCGGCTCCTACATCGTCAATCTTTTGACCAGCAAATATCCCGATGTGAAATTTGATGTTGCGCCGATCCCTGGTCCAAAGGGTGGCGTTTCGAGCTTTGCTGGCGGCGACACTCTGGCCCTCATCAAGGGTGTCAGTGAGGAAAAGAAGAAAGTGGCGCTGGATTTCGTCAACTTCTACATGCAGCCTGAGCAGCAGGTCTACATCACCAAGGAATCCGGCATGCCGCCGCGTACTGACGTGGCCGACCAGGCCTACGGCCAGTTCGACAAGCGTAACCTGATTGCCTATGACGTGCTGGCAAAGGCCAAGACGCCTTATACTTTCTCGTCGGATGAGCTGTTCGTCAGCCGTACTGGTCCATTCCTGAATCTTATTCAGAGTGCGATCTTCGGTGACGATGTCGATGGTTCGATCAAGAAGGCGCAGGACGAGTTTACCAAGATCCTTGAGCGCACCAATCCGTGATTTGAGGGCAGGGCCGGTGATGTCTGCCGGCCCATTCCCAATGAATTGAAAGTTCGTTTCGCCTCGTTTGTGATGGCGAAATACCGACCGGACATTCTGGTTCAGGCAGCGCGATCTGGACCAGATGATCTGACGCAATCCATTCACGCTTAGAGAAGGACTTTGCACTGTGGTGTCCAAGTTCCCGACCAAAGAAGCGAGTTCCGACAAAACCGGCGTTCATGAACGCGAGCCACACGGCTGGCTCGGGCTTGTCTTTTTGTTGCCCAGCATGGTGCTTATCATCGGGCTGTTTCTCATTCCGCTCATCATGACTGTGTGGATGAGCCTTTACCACTGGCCATTGCTCGGCCGTAAGAAGTTCATTGGCCTTGCAAACTATGTTGAGTTGATGGGCGATACACAGCTATGGAACTCGCTTGGGTTCACATTGCTCTACACAGCATTGGTAACAGCTGCGATCCTGCTTGTTGCTTTTCCGCTGGCTTTGCTGGTTGACCGGCCGTTGCGCAGCGCATCGTTTTTTCGCACGGTTTACTTCATGCCGGTGGTGACGGGTTTTGGCGCCGCGTCGACCTTGTGGATGTGGCTGCTTAATCCCGACAGTGGCGTATTTTCAAGGCTCCTGTTGGGGCTTGGCCTGGTCGATAGTGCGCCGCGCCCGCTTGAAAGTTTCTGGCCGGCTCTTGCCGTGATCATTCTGATGGTTGTGTGGAAGACTGCCGGTTTCACCATGGTCATTCTGCTGACCGGTCTGCAAAGCATATCGCCTGATGTCGTCGAGGCCGCCAAGATCGATGGTGCAAGTGTATTCAGCCGATTTCGCCGAATTACATTGCCATTGATGCGCAATTCGCTGCTTCTGGCGCTCATTCTCAACATAACTTCGTCGATGCTGGCCTTTGACCAGTTCTTCATCATCACGCAGGGTGGACCGGGCAACAGCACCATTTCAGCGGTATTCTCCATCTATCTGGCGTCGTTCTCGTCATATCGGCTTGGCTACGGTTCGGCTTTGTCTTTTGCGCTGCTGGTTGTTC
The DNA here is from genome assembly GCF_014851585.1 of Agrobacterium sp. AGB01. Classification (GTDB taxonomy): domain Bacteria; phylum Pseudomonadota; class Alphaproteobacteria; order Rhizobiales; family Rhizobiaceae; genus Agrobacterium. The sequence goes on along the minus strand of NZ_JACVAB010000003.1, from coordinate 457,643 downwards.
TCGTCGCTATCAGCTCCATCCAGCTTAGCTTCATGCGTCAACGCCCGGAGGAAGGTCGATGAAGATTTTCTATTCGAATGCTCAGGACAAAACCGTCGCGGAACGGCTGGGCCATATCACCTTCATTCTGGTTTCCCTGCTGTTCGCCATCTTCTTCCTGATGCCGATCATCTGGTCATTCGCCAATTCGTTTAAACCGGCGGCTGAGGCGCTGGCCAATCCGGTGGCGCTGTTTTCAAAAGCGTTCTCGCTGGAGAACTATCGTCGTCTCGAAGGCGTCGGGGCTGGCTGGTATGTCTATGCCAGCAATTCGGTCCTGATCGCGCTTGGCACAATTTTGCTAACAGTGCTGGTGGCCGTACCTGCCGGGTACGGGTTTTCGAAATTCCGCTTTCCCGGGCAGTCGCTGATCTTTGTGATTGTCATGGCAACCATGATGATCCCGTTCCAGTCCATTCTGACGCCGCTGTTCCTGATCCTGAAGTTTTTAGGGCTGCAGAACAACCTGTTTGGACTAGTGCTGGTTTATACCACCTTCCAGCTGCCGTTTTCCATTTTCATGATGCGCAATGCCTTTGATGCGGTGCCCGGCGCTTTGATCGAGGCGGCACGTATCGATGGCGCGTCACAATGGACGCTGTTGCGTCGCATCCTGCTGCCCTTGGCGCTGCCTGGCGTGGCAACCGTTGCGATGTTTGCATTCCTCAATTCGTGGAACGAGTTCCTGGCGGCGCTGATTTTCCTGTCGGACCAGAACAAGTTCACGCTTCCCATCATGCTCGTCAATGTGTCCTCGGGCATTTACGGCATCATCGATTGGGGTGCGCTGCAGGCCGGTATTACCGTGACCATGGTGCCGTGCATCCTCCTTTTCCTCGCTTTGCAACGTTATTATGTGCGCGGCCTGACCGCTGGCGCCGTCAAGTAAATCCGCAGTGACCCTGCGATAAGGAGTTCTTATGTCTTCATCTCTCAAACAGACAGCCAGCCAGTCAGAGCGCCGTTTCAAGCGGTTGGTCCCGGTTGATCATTCCAGCGTTTCTTTTGACGGCGGTTTCTGGAAAAGCTGGTCAGACACGGTTCGCAATGTCACCATTCCCACGCAACACAAGCGCCTTGAAGAAGAAGGTTTTCTTGAGGTGCTGGATTTCGACAAGCCGGCCGGTCCTCTTGCCCGTCCGATCCAGCCGAGCGGCCTTTCCATGCAGCATTTCTTCGATTCCGACTTCGGAAAATGGATAGAGGCTGCAAGCTATACGCTCAAAAAACACCCTAATCCGGATGTGGAGGCCAAGATCGACGCAATCGTCGACAAGCTGGAGCAGGGACAGATGGCCGATGGCTATCTCAACAGCTGGTTCATTCGCAGGGAACCTGAAAACCGCTGGACCAACCTTCGTGACCTGCATGAAATGTATTCCATGGGGCATCTGCTCGAAGGTGCCGTCGCTTATTTTGAAGCAACCGGCAAACGCAAGTTCCTAGACGTAATGATACGTGCAGTCGATCATATTGCCGATACTTTCGGTACAGAGCCGGGCAAGTTGCGCGGTTACGATGCCCATGAAGAAATCGAGCTCGCGCTGGTCAAGCTTTACCGCGTCACCAAGGATCCGCGCCACCTCAAACTCGCAACCTATTTTGTCGATGAGCGTGGCCAGATGCCGTCCTATTATGACGAAGAAGCGCGCAAGCGCGGTGATGATCCCGCAAAATATGTCTACCAGACCTATGCTTACAGCCAGGCGCATATGCCGGTGCGTGAACAGACCCAGGTGGTCGGTCACGCCGTGCGCGCCATGTATCTGTTTTCTGCCATGGCGGATCTTGCCTATGAAAATGACGACCAGAGCCTGAAAGACGCCTGTGATCGCCTGTTTGATAATCTGACGGGACGCCAGCTTTACGTCACCGGTGGTCTTGGGCCATCGGCCTCTAATGAAGGTTTTACCCGCGAATATGATCTTCCCAATGAAACGGCTTATGCTGAGACCTGCGCGGCTGTTGCGCTTGGTTTCTGGAGCCATCGCATGGCGCAGATCGATCTTGACAGCAAGTTTACCGATGCGCTGGAAACAGTGTTGTTTAATGGTGCGCTGTCAGGCATTTCGCGGGATGGCGAGCATTATTTTTATGAGAATGCCCTGGAAAGCCACGGGCAGCATCGCCGCTGGAAATGGCATTATTGCCCTTGCTGCCCGACCAATATCGCACGATTTATCACGTCGCTTGGTCAGTATTTTTATTCCGCCAATGAAGGTACGCTGGCTGTTCATCTCTACGGTGAAAATAGCTCTGAACTGACAATCGGAGACAGTTTCCTGCGTTTGCGGCAGCAAACCGCCTATCCGTGGGATGGCGATATCAAATTGTCATTTTGCCTGTCTGCCACCAGCACATTTACACTCAAGTTGCGTATTCCCGGCTGGTGCCATTCTTCGAAGGTCAGCATTAACGGCGAGAGTGTCGACATTACTTCATCGACCGAGAAGGGGTATGTCTCGATATCCCGCTCCTGGAAGGATGGCGACGAACTTCGCCTGTCCTTCGACATGCCGGTGGAGCGTCTTTATGCCAATCCGGCTGTTGGTGAAGATGCCGGTCGTGTTGCCCTGCGACGTGGTCCGGTTGTCTATTGTGTTGAGCAGGCCGATCTTGGCAGCGAGCCGCAGCAGCTTCGCATAACGCCACAGGCCAGCATCACCTCGCGTTTCGATGCGGACTTCTTAGGCGGCGCAACGGTGCTTGAGGGAGATGCCCTGGAAGCAGACACATCGTCCTGGAAAGGAACGCTTTATCGCACCGTACCGGCCGAACTGAAAACTCGGTCTTTCAAGGCAATTCCATATCATCTCTGGGCCAATCGTGACGAAGGTGCGATGCAGGTCTGGCTGGCTGAGAAGTAGGAGCGGTCGATGGCAAGATTACAGCTTAAAAACGTCATCAAGTCCTACGGAATCTACGAGGCTGTGCGTGGCATTGATCTCGAGATCGAGGATAAAGAATTCGTGGTTTTTGTCGGTCCGTCCGGGTGCGGAAAGTCTACGACGTTGCGAATGATCGCCGGTCTGGAGCATATTTCCGGCGGTGAGATCGTTATCAATGATCAGGTGGTCAACAAACTTGGCCCGGGCAAGCGCGATATCGCCATGGTGTTTCAGAACTATGCGCTTTATCCGCATATGACCGTGCGCGATAACATCTCCTTTTGCCTGGAGCAGCAGCGCCTGCCAAAGCCAGAAATTGAACAACGCATCAAACAGGCCGCGGAAACACTTCATATCAGTGATCTCCTGGATCGTCGCCCTGGCCAGCTTTCAGGTGGCCAGCGGCAACGTGTTGCGATGGGTCGCGCCATCGTGCGCAATCCCAAGGTCTTTCTGTTTGACGAGCCTTTGTCGAACCTTGATGCCAAATTGCGTGTGAAAATGCGCACTGAAATCAAGCGGCTGCACCAGCTTTTGCCGACCACGACTGTTTATGTGACCCACGATCAGATCGAAGCCATGACAATGGCTGACCGGGTGGTGGTGATGAACCAGGGATTGGTCGAACAGGCAGGTCCACCACAGGAGCTTTATCTCAATCCGGCCAGTAAATTTGTCGCCGGTTTTATCGGTTCGCCATCAATGAACTTTCTCGAGGCGAGATTGGAAGGTGGGACCGATGGATTGTTTGTGGTTCTCGAGGATGGCAAACGACTTGCTGTACCGTTGGAGAAAGCCGCGCGTTACGTGTCTCATACCGGCAAGGCGGTGACATTTGGCATCCGCCCCGAGTCCATTTCGTCACGGCAGGAACGTCCAGGTTACGTACCGGTCGATGTCACGATTGATCTGGTCGAGCCCCTTGGTGCTTCTACCATGATCTACTTCAATGTTGGTGCGGCAGGTCTGTGCGCCAGCATCGAACCGCAGGATGGATTGCGGGCAGGTGTTGTTATGCCGCTCTCCCTCAACATGAACCAGATGCATCTCTTTGATACTGAGACAGGCCGCTCACTGGCAAACTGAGGAAACAGCATCACTTGGAGTTCTAAGGTCAAATTTAAAACCCCACGGTCGGGCGACCGTGGGGTTTTCGTTGTTTATCCCGATATTAGCGGGGAAAGTTGCAGGTGGTCGCTAGAAGGTAATATGATTTTTATAGTCATGTTTATTGCCTTGCTGACCCCGATCCGTTAAATGCATGCGAACCGCATTGCCTCGCGGACTTCTCAAAGCCAACTAAGGCCAGATCATGTGGGATAAACCTGCCTCGCGCGTTACGCTCGATGATGCAATGGAAACCTATTATCAGGAATTGTGCCTTGTTGCGCGTCGTCATGGTCATGCACCACCGGTGGCGCATGAGATCGTTCATGATCTCTATCTCCGGCTCACCGGTAAACCAAGGGCACTGGAAGGACGTGCGTCTCTCAAGGCATTTTTGATGCGGGCCTGCATAAATCTTGGAATTGATCGCTTTCGCAGAGAACAACTTGAGCGCCTTTTGTTTAGCGGGACCGAACTTGAAGCCATGTCGGTTGCTGCGGAGTTGCCGGACGCAGAAGCGCTTGCAGACAGACAATACCGGCTTGGTCTGTTGCACAAAGCCATTCTGGATATGTCCGTCGAGCGCAGGAGAGTGTTTTTGGCAAGCTGCATCGCCAATCTCACATCGGATGAAATTGCACAACGCGCGGGAATTTCCCGCAACATGGTCGACCGCCATTTGAGGAAGGCTTATCTCCATTGCCTTGACGCGTTGGAGGACACGCTATGACGGCAGGTGAACCAACCATCGGTGAGTTGCGGGAACAGGCAATTGACTGGCTGCTAAAACTCCGTGATGCCCCCGATGATATAAAACTCAATGCCGATTTTGAAGTTTGGCTCACAAGTGACAAACATCATGCAGATGTCTACGAGCGTGTTCGATGTCTGATGGGAGATGCCTCCCGTCTGTTATCAAACGACCCTGCCTTTATTAAAAAAGCATCGACACGCAAATCTGGCTCTTCCACGGGTCGATCGCTGGCTCTCTCTCTCTGTCTTGCATTGGTGACCGGAGCATTTTTTGCGCTTGATGTACCATTGCGCTTAAGAGCTGACGCCATCTCCGGCACCGCTGAAAGGCAAACGCTCTATCTGCCTGATGGGTCAGAGTTGATATTGAATGCCGATACGGCGGTTTCTTTGAAATTCAGTTCGTCTGAACGTCGGATTGTCGTGTTGAAGGGTGAAGTTTTTGCGACAGTTGCGGCCGACAAGACAAGACCTTTTGTTGTCGAGGCAAATGGTGGAACAACGACAGCATTGGGTACAGCCTTCGACGTCGAAATGTTGCAAAATGGCACCAATGTCACCGTGCTTGAGCACAGCGTGCAGGTAGAGGCGGGAGATGCCAATCGGTCCATCCGTATCGGGGAGAACCAGAAGGTTGCATATGACGAGGACGGATCAATTGGTTCAGTAGAATCCGTCGATCCGCTTTCGATCGCGGCTTGGCGACAGGGAAGACTGGTGTTTGAGAACCGGCCCCTTTCCTCTGTTGTTGCTGAGCTAGAACGTTATCTCCCCGGCCGCATCGTCATCGCAGGAGCAGATATTGGTCAGCGGCGCATTACCGGAAGTTTTGATCTCGCGGACCCGCAAGCTGTTCTGCGAGATTTGACTGTTGCTTTCGACGTTGGCGTAACGCGGTTGGGGCCGTATTTGACGGTGCTCCACTAGTCTTCAATATTTTCAATGGCTTGAATGTTGTGGAGGAACGACTTTCAGGCAGGCGCTAATGTTTTTTTGAAAAAACCTCTCCGGGTGTCCCAAATTCTAAAGGTCATTCGTATCCGGGACAAGTGCAGATGATCCTGCACAATGGAGAGCTAAAAATATGACACATATGAGCCGGTCCGGTATCTTTCTTTCATTGCTGTTTAGCAGCGTCGCATTCACGAGCCCGGACTCGCCGGCCTATGCCCAGCAAGTTGATATGGTTCGCGTCGATCTGCCGGCTGGCAATATGGCAAGTGCGTTGAACCGGCTGGCGTCGCAATCCGGTTTGCAGGTGATTTTTGACGCCTCCGTCGCCAGTGGGCTTAAAAACCGGCCGGTGTCTGGAAAAATGTCGCCGCGCAATGCGCTCGACAGATTGCTGTCGGGAACTGGTATTCAATATCATTTCATCGGCGAGACCACGGTAAAGCTACAAATCCCAGGTGCGGCCACATCGGCTGAGAACAGCGATGCGACCAATCTGCAAACGATCACCGTCATGAACAATGCGCCTTTCACCAACCCCGGTCTTAACACGGCTGAACTGGATGCAAAGGCTATCGACCGCGCGCAATCTTCGTCAGTGCGAGATCTCCTCTCGAAGATACCCGGTGTCAGTGGTACCGGTGGCGTAAGATTGGAAGGCCAGACGGTAGCGATGCGTGGATTTACCCGTCAGTCTGACGTGCGTATTCTGTTGGATGGTGCTCCTAAAAACTTTGAACGATACGATCAGGGCACTGTTTTCATTGATCCTGAACTGCTGAAGCGGGTGGAAGTGCAAAAGGGCGCGACCTCCGTACGATATGGCAACGGCGGCTTTGGTGGCACCGTCTCCATGGAGAGCAAGACAGCCAAGGATATGCTGCGCCAGGGTGAAAGCTGGGGTTTCTGGGGTAAGACCGGATACGAAACAGCCAACAATCAATATATCGAAACAGGCACACTCTACGGCATGTCAGACTTTGGTGGTCCGATAACCTATGATGGCCTTGTTTCAGCCACCTGGCGCAAATCTGACAATATGCGTGTTGGTGGTGGTGAGGTATATGATGCCTCAAATGGCGAGTTGGCAACATTTACAGCAAATTCTGGTGCCGAATATGATGGCCATGAGCTGCGTGGATCCGTGGTTTACGGGACATCTGCGAACTGGGGGCCGCCGGCGGCCATCCGCGGTCAGCTTGCAGTAATAACCCCCGCCGCTATCCGTTCAGCTGGTAGTTACGAGTTGGCTAGGCTAAGGTTGCTCTCTTGGCGCGAATTGGAGGATTTCACCTCGACGCTGAAGTACAGCTACACCGGGGATAGTGACCTGGTGAATTTCAAGTCAATGGTGAGTTATTCTTCCACCTCACAGCACGGAACACGTCCAGCTATTCCTGGTTTTAACCCATCAGGTTCTTTGGGTGGTAATGAGAATGACACACAGTATACCGACATAAAGTTCGAAGCCGAGAATACCTCGAATTTTGAACTAGGTGGCCTGTCGCATATGGCCAATTATGGCATCCAGTATAATCATCACGACCGAGATGTATGGATGTATGAAAAGGGGAGAGCTACCGATCCAAGCTATAACTATGGCTATTATGCGCCATGGATTTTGCCGGAAGGTACGCAAGAAACGATTTCAGCCTTTTTCCGCGATGAGATCAAAATTACCGATACATTCAAGATAACGCCTGGCTTGCGTTATGATCATGTGCGGTCAGAAGGTGTGCCGAACCTGGCGCCACGTTATAATAATCCCGCTGCTGGACATGATTATTCGGCGATATCGCATGATGGTTTTACGCCTGCATTGAGCGTGGAGTGGGATGTTTTGCCGGAGACTAAACTGTACGCCAACTGGGCTTATGCCATGCGTACGCCGAACATTGATGAAATATATTCGACGCAGAGTGTACTGACGACTGCCTCGCAAACATCCCGCAATCTTGATGTCGAGCGCAACAACAATATCAATGTCGGTGTCAACCAGATATTTGATGACGTTTTGAGCGACGGCGATAGTTTGGCACTTAGTTTGGAGGGCTACTATAACCGCGTCAGCAATCCGGTGACCCGCCGCACAGGCTCCAAGAACCTCGCTGGCTTGCCAGATGCGTCTGTGCCTTTTTACTGGAACACGCCCGCCTATCGGATTTGGGGCATAGAGGCATCTGCGCACTATGAAACAGATATCCTTTTCGCGGACCTCGGTGTCTCATGGATGAATGGCCGCCGCAAAGGATCAATTGGTAACGTTTACGGTGCAGACACCTATGCGAGGGATTTATTCCCTCTCACCGCTGATACGCAGCTTGGTTTCAAACTTGCCGACTATGACTTGTCTTTTGGTTGGAACGCGCAGTTCGTCGATAACCAGGATAAGACTTCGACGACGGTTGACTCAGTCAACTCCCGCAAAGCAAGCCCAGGTTACGCTGTACATGGGTTGTTTCTTGATTGGGCGCCGAAAGAAGGTTTCATGAAAGGCGGCGAGGTACACGTCGCCCTCGATAATATGTTCGACAAAAAGTACAGCCCTTACCTTATGGACGGTATCACCGCGATGGCAGGCCGGAACTTCAAGATTTCCATCAGCGGAAAGTTCTGATCGGTGCCTCATCGTTGATCATTCCAAAGCGCGGCAGCTCCTGCCGCGTTTTCATGTTTATAGGGCTGTTGAATAAAACGCTCTGTTCGGTTAATGGAAAGATGATTGTAAATATCTACTTTTGAGTTGTAGGTCTGTGGCGTTGAGAGGCACAATGATTTGCCATTGGTAATTCATTGTTGATCGGTTCTGAACTACATCCCAATGCCTCCGAATGAACAACCGACTTGCCGATACGGATTTACCGACACCATGGATGACGAAGCCGCAGACGTGAACAATGCGTTTCTGCGCGCGCGCAACTCCCTGTTATGGAGTATTTTCCGCATAGTCCGTGACAAACAAACCGCTGAAGAATTGACGCAGGAAAGTTATCTGCGTGCTCGTAAGGCGGCCTCAACCGGCGCACTTCTCAATGCCGAGGCGTTTTTGCAGCAAACAGCTCGCAACCTGGCGCTTGATTATCTGCGTCAGAGAAAAGTGCGCAGCGCCCACGAGGCGAGTGAGATCAGCGGCGAAGCTATGGATTTGGTGGCAGATGATCAGCCGTCCGCTGAAGACAAGGTCATTCATCTCGACCGTTTGCGCGCCTACCAATCAGCGCTCGATAAATTGCCGAAACGTGTGCAACAGGTCTGGGTCTTGAGCCGTGTAGAAGGTTGGACCTACCCACAGATTGCCGAACATCTGGATGTGTCCCAGAACACCGTCTTCAACGACATGAAACATGCCATGGCGCATCTCAACGATTTCAGAAAGAGGCTGGACAAGGAATGATGTTCCGCGAAATAACGAAATCGACAATCTGTCGTTGCAGGGCAGCTTTTTTTTATGAGAAATGGTCGGCTCAAACGTCTGATTCATTGTGGGTACGCGAAGAGACCCTTGGGCAGTGTTTATGAGGGATAATGACGCGCAGATTGTTTGTTTGCAGACTGATGTGGTGATGAACGCCGCATTGGATTGGTTCGTCCATAAACAATCAGGTATTGTTGATCCTGCATTGGATATCGGTTTTGAAAACTGGATATCCAGCGATCCAGCCCATGCGGCCGCCTATGCCGAACTCGCGGGCGTGTGGCACGACCCGGAGCTGTTTTCAGCGTCGCAGCGTCATGCACGGCAAGTCGATTTGCGTGCCGTTAAACCTGCATATTCCGTTTTGGGTAGAAAGCGCGCTCATTGGTTGTCGCTGGCGGCGGCAGTTGTGCTGTTTGTTGGAGGGTATGCTGCCTATCCCGAGATCATGCTCCGCTGGAGTGCCGATTATCGCACTGTTGCTGGCCAGATGCAGAATGTCAACTTGCCGGATGGTTCCCGTATGCTGCTGAATACCGACAGCGCGGTCGAGCTTGCCTATCAGGGGCAGCATCGTGGTGTGCGTCTTCTCAAGGGCGAGGCATGGTTTGATGTCGTCCATGATGCTTCGCGTCCGTTCCGGGTCGCGGGGCATTTCGGTGATGTGACCGTGAAGGGCACTGCCTTTGTTGTTCGTGTCGAGGCAGATCGTGATGTGGTGGCGCTTGAGCGCGGGCGCGTTGATGTCACCCGTGATGGCAATGCGCAAGCTGCTGTGCAACTGGTGCCAGATCAGATGGTGACCGTGGATGAACAGTCCATCTCAAGCATAGAGCCATTTGAACCGGATGAAATGCTTGCCTGGCGTGAGGGGCGTATCGCGTTTTCAGGCAAACCGCTCGGAGCCGTGTTGGGCGATCTGGCACGTTATTATGACGGGCGTGTTTTTGTTCTGCGCCGTGATCTGCTGTCGGTGCCGGTGAGTGGTAACTATCGCACGGATGACGCAGCTGGCGCCATTGGCAGTATCGTCACCGCTGTTGGCGGCCAAATCGATACGCTGCCGGGCAATTTCATAATCATTCGTTAAATTCTCAACTTTTTTTGTGAGATTGAAAAGTCTCGAACGTCGAAGGCAATGAGGCGGCAATGGCATGAAGCCAAAGCCCCTTGCGTGTCAGGGCTTTCGGGGGACGGAAACTCTGTTTGGAACGACCTTCCGCACGCGGATGCAAAGTGCCGGTGACGTTTAACGTTGCCAAAGGCGTTCAGGAGTAGGGTAATGGCAGTGCAGGGCAGAAAAAGAAGCGGCAAGAATGTTGTCTCGTTGCTTCTTGCGTCGACAATTCTTGGCTACGTAGGGGTGATGGCTGTGTCAGCCAGCGCTGAAGCGCAACAAAGCGGTTCGGTTGCCTCTGCAACGGTTGGATTTAACATTCCCGCACAGCCGCTTGGCAAAGCTCTGAACAGTTTCATCAAGTCGACGGGTTGGCAAATCGGTTATTCGTCGGCTCTGGTCGATGGAAAGCAATCGGCTATCGTGTCGGGCAAGCTGACGCCTGAGACAGCGTTGCGCACGCTGCTTTCCGGTACTGGCATTGAAATTCGTATGACCGGCCCGAAAACCGCGTCACTGCTTGCCGGCGGACAGGCGGCGGTCGGCGCAGATGGCGCAATCCTGCTTGAGGCAATTCAGGTTCAGTCGAAATCCGGACAGTCGGTTCTTGGTACAAGCTCTATTGCTGACACTGGCACCACCACAATTTCTGGCGGACAATTGAACGGCCGCACAGGCGGTAGCGGTGATGCCAATAGCGTGCTGCGCAACATGGCGAATGTTCAGTATCAGAATGATGTCAGCACGGATTCCGGCATAACCGATCAGTCACTTATTGATCTCAAGCCCAAGGAAGTTTCGATTTCTGGTGCGCGTGTTTACGAGAACAACTTCATTCTCAATGGCATGGAAATTAATAATCTGACTGGTAGCGTCGATCAGTTTCGATCAGAAAGTTATCTGATTACGTCTTCTAGTACCGATTTTAATAATATGTTTGGGCTGCATTCCCAGACAATTTATGTGCCGGTAGACTTTGTCTCTGGCACTACCGTTATCGATAGTAATGCATCGGCACGATACGGTAACTTCCAGGGAGGGGTTGTCATGTATGACTTGGATAACCCATCCAGAGACCGTTGGCGCGCATCGGTGACGACAGACTATACGACGAGTGACTGGGCGAAGTTCAATCTTCTTACGCCAACCGGTGAGAATTCAAATGACGTCGCGCGTAACGACTATATGCGACGCCGTTCTTCGGTCTCTGTAAGTGGGCCAGTTACTGACAATATTGCGGTCATTGGACAGTATAGCACCCAAAGTGCGTTAACGCATAAAGACAGATCCACTAAGTACGTGGACACAAGTCGTATTGAAGAGGATTCAAAAAGCGATTTTTATCGCTTGCAAGCCGTCGCGGAAACCGATCTGGGCGATTTCACTTTGGAAGGAATCTACAACGAATACGGACAACTCTGGGAGAACTGGATTTGGCGAGATACGCCTTTAAATATGGGTTCAGAGAGTTTCGCAACAAAGTTGCAACATAACTATGATTTTGAAGATTTTAGTTTGGGCGGTGTAGAGATTAGCAACGTCAAACTGAAGTCTATTCTTAGTTACAAAAAGTCCAACTCTTTTAATGACGGTGGCGCCAACGAGGCAAGAGTCTACAATCAAAATCTTGTTCGGACATCAACCGGTGAAATTTTATGGTTTTCAAAAGAACTTGATGATTGGTGCCAAAAAGAGCCTGGAACGAAAACCGTCACGACATGTATTGACGGCGGCTTGGGCTACAAGGAACAAGGACAAGAACAATGGAGCCTGTCCGAAGAGTTAACTGGTGATGTTTTCCTTGGTTCATTTACATTGGGTGCAGTATACACAAATACAGACGCATATCGTCGTAGGCCCGAAGAGTACACCTACAATCTAGCGAATGCGATCATTCACAATTTTCCTGCAGTTGGTAGTGGTTTTGTGTGTAACGGCGCTGACAATTGCAGTCCGGAACAGTTTGCAATCACAAAGCAGGTGTTCAGCGCTTACGATATCAGCAAGCGGCTAAATGAATTTAATGTCTACGGTGAGGTTGATCAGACGTGGGAGCGGCTCAATGTTCGAGCAGGTTTACGAGCATCCTACGACGATTACATGCGAAATCTGGATCTGGCGCCACGCTTTGTCACTACAATCACGCCCTTTGAAGATTTCTCGATAGCCGCTGGGTTCAACAGGTACTACAACGGTGCAACTCTCGCATACCCATTGCGTGAATTGGTTCCTCGTTATCAGCTGTGGACCCGTACGCAATCAGGTGGTGTGGTTGGACCATGGAATCCCGGCATTACCCAAGCGCCTTATGAAAACACGGCCTCCGGTCTGGAAACTCCATACAATGATGAAATTACGTTCGCATTATCTGGCAAGGATCCATTGCTTGATGGCCAATGGCGCCTACGGTTTTTGGATCGACGTGCACGCGAACAATTTGCTTCGGAAAAAATTACAAGCACCTCTTCCAAGCTCACAAACGATGCTTCTGGCGCTTACCAGTCGATAACAGGTGAATATTCAAAGGACCTTGATACAGGAGATATCGAAGCACTTGATGCTCTATCTTTCAACGCTTCGGTGACTTGGTCACGTAGTGAAATGAGCAACAATACCTATTTCGAAACCAGTCTTGATGATAACTTTATCTTGTATCATGATCAGTCATACACTGAAGCTGGTTTTAGTGTTGTAACTGGCAACATGGACATACCGATCCGTTTTCAGGCTGGTTTTGCCAGCAGTTGGTTTGACAATCGTTTGAACGTTGATGTCTCTGCCAACTACAATTTGGGCTATCGCGGTGCGCGAGATACTGGAGATACAATCACGATCAGCGGACTGCAGCATGCGATTTACGAAGATTACGACTTTTCTCCGACGCTAACCATCGATCTCTCTACAAGTTACGAAGTCTATAAAAGTAAAGATCGTGGGCTGACGTTCAATATGAAGGTGGGTAACCTGTTCAATGAGACGGGCAATGCAAAAACCAACGTGGCGAGGCCATGGAGCATTGGCCGTACCGTTTGGGTTGGCGCCAAGGCAACTTTCTAAGCAAAATCAGTTTATTGTCAGAGAATATGAAAAACCGGAGACGTTTGGTCGTCTCCGGTTTTGCTGTGTTTGGAACGTGTTGGCTTGTTACTTGCTTGTGTTCTGACGGTTGATCGCTGGTGTCTCAACGCCAAAAAAATCAGATAGAGCGCTGCCGGTCAGGAATGTTTCCGGGAATGCAGGTTTGCCGAAGAAGTACCCCTAAACCAGCCGGATTTTGGTATTCTGCGCGAGGTAGTTCCTCTCGCAGTTCAACGCCTTCGGCCACCATGCCGATACCGAGTGTTGCGCAGACGGACTCGATGGCTTTGAGGATGTCCTGGCTACGGGGACGTTCATGAATGGACATGATGAAGGCGCGATCCACTTTCAGTTCATCGGCATCAATGTCGGCGAGAATGGAAAGCGATGAGAAACCGGTTCCGAAGTCATCAATTGAAATACGAACACCCAGTTGGCGCAGGCTTGGCAAAATGTCATTCTGGAAGCACAAACCCAAGGTGATTGACTGGGGTGTTGGCAGGCGCGAAGAGTTGAAACGATGTGTTGTGTTATCAATGATTGACTTTAAGGTAGGTAAAGGATTGGGAGAACTTCAATTGCCAATAACGCGCGCAATAAAGCTGTTTTGATGCATTGATATTTCGCGCCGTTTCCCTTGTTTGATGATGTTACAGTTCAGGACATAACCCGATGACCACTATCGATAATTCTTCGCTGGCTGGCGCTCTTTTTGACGCCATGTCTAACGGCAAGGCATTGGACCGCAACACCGTTGCTCCGTTGGATGTTGAGGCGGCGTATAAGGTGCAGGCGGAGGTGTTTCAGCGCTCCGGCCGTCCGCTTGAGGGTTTAAAACTGTCGAAGCGGGCAGACGGTACCTATAGCGCGCCGCTGTTTTCGGTCATTCGTGATGACAGATATAAGTATGTCGATGGCATCGTACTGGAAGTGGAGCTGGCTTTCACGCTACAGAGCGATCTCCCGTCGCGCGGTGAGCCCTGGACACGCCAAGAGGTTGTCGCGGCAATCGGCACGGTGTCGATTGGTGCGGAGTTTGTCCGCAGCCGTTACGAGGGTGGTGCTGGTGGTATCTTCGCGCTTGGCCTTGCCGACAGCCTCAGCAATATTTCTTACGCAGTCGGGCCGGAACTATCGCGCGCCATATTGGAAGATCCGGCATTCGATTCACCACTGAAGGTTCTGGGCAATGGCGCAACGCTTTATGATGCGCCTTCAAATCACCAGGATATCGATCCAGTTGCAGGTGTGATCGCTTACGCCAACAGTACGCCGTCGCCACTCGGTTTTCTGCGCAAGGGTCAGGTTGTCACCACAGGTACCCTGTGTGGAGCTGTTAAAATCGCTGAACCGGCACGGCTTGAAATCCTGCTCGACGGCAAAACCTTCATTATCGAGGTTGCGTGATAGTCTCGCCGGTGTCGTGGTTACACGATGCCGGCATATTGCCGGAACGAGGCCAGGTCGGCGCGAAGCTCAGCCGTTGGCATGGTTGCCTTAACTGTACCATTTTCAATAAAGCAGACACGGTCAGCCACCGCCAGCACCGCCTCTATTCGTTGCTCCACAAGCAGCACGGCTTTGCCATTACTTCTGAGCTCGAGGATGACATCGCGAATGGTGGCAATCATGGAAGGCATCAGGCCTTCCGTTGGTTCATCCAGCAAAACAACCGATGGATCGAGGCACAAAGCACGGGCCATGGCCAGCATCTGCTGTTCTCCACCCGACAGCGTACCTGAAACCTGTGTCAGCCGCTCTCTCAAGACGGGGAACAACCGGAATACTTCGGTCAGAATTTCGCGATCCGTTCTGCGTGCCATCAAGCCAATTTCGAGATTTTCTTCCACCGTCAGTTCTGCGAACAGACGTCTGCCCTGCGGAACATAACCAATGCCGCATTTCGGCACCTCATGGGCTGGCAGTCCTGTCAGTTCCACATCATCCAACGTCACCCGGCCGGAATGAGCCGGTAGCAGGCCCATAATGGCTTTCAGTGTTGTTGTTTTACCAGCCCCATTTCGGCCGAATAGACAAAGGACTTCGCCGCTGGCAAGTGACAGGGACACGCTTTTTAATGTCCGGCTGCTGCCGTGGTAGACATTGAGATCCTCAAGCTTCAGCACGGGTCAATGTCCTCCCAGATAGGCGGTTTGCACTGCGCTGTTGTCGCGAATGTCATTCGGCGTGCCTGTCGCCAGCACCTGCCCGTGGTTCAATACGGTAATTCTGTCAGCCAGTTGCATGACCACATCCATATTGTGCTCGATCAGCAATGTGGTGATCTGGCCTGAAACGACTTTGACCAACCCGCAGAAATTGGCAATTTCTGGGTCTGAAAGCCCCTGTGTCGGTTCATCAAGGATCAGCAGCTTCGGCTGCAAGGCTAGTCCCATCGCAACTTCCAGCAGTCGCTGGTGACCATAAGCCAAGGCGCCTGCCGTCTCATTGGCGTATTGTGCAAGGCCAACCTGTTCGAGTACGGCGTGAACATCAGTCGAAAGCAGATTGGTATCTATTCGGCTGAACAACCCGGCTTTCCGCCGCTGCGCAGTTTGAGCGGCAAGCGCCACATTGTCGTAGACACTCAGCTTTGAATAGATGCTGGTGATCTGGAATGTGTAGGCAATTCCCTGCTTTACTCGCTCGAATGCAGGCATTGCAGTAATGTCGTTTCCGGAAAATACGACATGTCCGGAAGACGGGGCAAGTCGCCCTGACAGAAGGGAAACGAAGGTCGTCTTGCCCGCCCCATTAGGGCCGATCAAGGCATGGATTTCACCTTGCTTGATCTCAAAATCCACAGCGTCGACCGCGGTCAAACCACCGAAGCGACGGGTCAGGTTTTGTGTTGAAAGCAACGTCACGGCAGCCACTTCAACCACCTCTCACGGATGCTTCCCAAAATACCCCGAGGGAAAAACAGGATAAGAAAGACAAGCATGATGCCAGTCACCAGCATGTAAGCCGGTGTGTAATTGCTGGCGATATCGATCATGTAAAACATCGAAACGGTGCCCAGCAACGGCCCAAGCACGGTGCCAGCACCACCCAGCAGGGTGAACAACAATGCCTCGATGGAATATTGTATCGATGCAAAAGACGAACCGATATAGGCAAAGAGCAGGGCATAGGTCGCCCCAGCCATTGCCGACAGCGAGCCCGACACTATCAGTGCCACAAGCTTCAGCCGGAATGTGTCATATCCAAGCATCAGCGTCCGTGGTTCGTTTTCGCGCACGGCAATCATTGCGCGGCCCATTGGGCTGCGCACGACAATAAAGCAGATCAAAAGCGCCACAGTCATCAACACGAAAGCAAGATTATAGCGAGTCGCGGCATCGGTCAGATCAAAGGTCACTCCGGCGAGGTCGAAGCTGCGTGCCGATTGCGGTAAAACCAGCCCTTCCTCACCACGTGTCCATTGCGAAAAATACAGGCTGGCCAGATAGGCAACCTGCGCAAACATCATGGTCACAATCATGAAGGCCACACCGGTTGTGCGCAGCGAGATCAGGCCAATGAACAGAGACATAATAAATCCTGCCAGGATGCCGCATAGGAATGCGGCTGGCACGCTCCACTCCAGATGGTAGGCAGCAAGACCCGCGCCATAAAGGCCGCTGGCAAAAAATAGGGCGTGTCCGAGACTGAGAAGTCCCGTGTAGCCAAAAAGGAGATTGTACCCCATGGCGAAAATGGCCAGCACCATAACGCGCGTCATGGCAAGGTGATGGTACTCCGGCAGAACAAACTGCAGGCCGAAGAAGATAGCGATGACAGCAATGTGGAGCAGCAATACTTTTAAGGATGGCGCGGTGTTCATCGTGTCTTTGCCCCGAAAAGCCCTTCCGGCTTGAACACCAGCACCAGTGCAACAAGCAGGGTCGACAACATCTTGGCGAGTGTTGGCGAAAAGAACATCGAAATAATGCCGTCACTTAAGCCAATCACCAAGGCTGCAACCACGGTGCCACGAATGCTGCCAAGTCCGCCGATGATGACCACGATGAAGGACAGCAGCAGTGGATCAAGCCCCATCAGATAGTGGGCTTGCCGAATGGGTACGATCAAGACAGCAGCGATCGCGGCCAGCATCGCACCGGCTGCGAAGACCAGGCCGTAGACTTTGCCGATTGGAATGCCGAAGGCCTGCGCGGTTTCACTGTCAAATTGTGCTGCGCGCATGATCAAGCCAATTTTGGTCTTGGTGAGGACGAACCATGTAATGGCAAGGACGATGATTGCAGCGGCAATAACGAAGAGGTTGTAGGCCGAATATCCAAACCATGGCAGTTGCAGTCGATAATAGAATGGTGCCGTTACCGGACGCGCATCTGGGCCGTAGGTCAAAAGGACTGTTTGCTGGATAATGTAGAGCATGCCAATCGTCGCGACGATTGTTGCCTCGGGATTGTAGGAGAGGCGTCGCAACACGAGCCTTTCACCTGCATATGCGATGGCGCCGACGGCGAGGGGGCTGATGAGCAATGCGGCAACGAAACCAAGCGCGGGCGGAAGGCCGAGCATTGACGTCACCCACCATGCGATGACAGCACCGAGCATGAAGAACTCACCATGGGCGACATTCACCACCCGCATCACACCGAAAACCAGCGAAAGACCAAGCGCAGTCAGCGTCAGGACTGCCGCTTGCAGCAAACCTTCCAGTGTTGCCAGTAACAGAAATGGACCGAATGCCAAAACAAGCTCCTGCGCCAAAACAAAATTCATTCAATGCTGGATAACGCATTGAATGAATTTGCATAAAGTTAAATTAACTCGATATGAGGTAATTCCCGGATCAGAGCGACATTTTAGTGTAGTCGGCGGTAACTTCATAGGCGCCATCCTCAATTGAGGTCTTGTGCACTACATTCAGTTTGCCGTTTTCGACCTTCGATATGTACTGGTGGCCGTAACATTGGTGGTTCTTGCCATTAAACAGCTTGTCGCCCTGCGGGTGATCACGGCCCTCATCAAATTTTTCGAAGGATTCCATGGCTTCGATAAAGGCAGCCTTGTCTTGCGGCCCGCGATATCCGGCCTTTTCCATAGCTTTCTTGATGACGAACAGCGTTTCCCAGCATCCAAACATATGGGCGTAGGTCGAGATGTCTTTCGCATCGGCCGTGCTGGCGCCATTGTCATCAATGCCAATGGCACTGCGGTAAAATTTGTCCCATTCGCTCTGATCCTTCTGGGTATAACGCGGCATGCCTTCCCAGAAATAGGTTCCGTCGAGATAGGAAAGTTGTGGCGTGGCCAGATCGACTGCCTCGAGGCTGTCGATAAACCCGAAAATCTCAGGGCGTTGTGAGCCGTAGAATTGACCGAGTTCGGTCACAAAGGTCAGGACCGATGGGCCGACCATGACGTGGTAGAGAACTTCGGTGTCTGAGGGAATACGCGGCAGATATCGAGTAAACGAAGTTTCGGTGGGCGGAATAGCGATCATTTCGACAATGTCGCCACCCTGCGCTTTCATCGCTGCCGAGAAATAGTCGCGGTGATCATGGCCGAAGGCATAATCCGGGAAAATCATCGTCGCTTTTTTGCCGAGGTTTTGCGAAACCCACGGCGCCATGGCGGTGACCTGGCTGCGAACATCGGTGATACATGGCTGGAAACAATAACGGTTCAGATTGCCGGACGCGACATGGTAACCCTCTGAAACCACGATGTATGGCATCTTCAACTCGCCGGCGCGCGGCGCGGATCCAATAACGACGTGTGAAAAAAGCGTGCCGTAGATCGCATCGACCTTGTGCTGGGTCGCGAATTTTTCGACCACTTCTGCACCGCGTTTGGCGTCGGTACCATCGTCTTCAATGATAATTTCCAACGGACGTCCGTTAATGCCGCCTTCGTCGTTGATGATTTTGGCAGCGGCCTTTGCAACGCGCTCATACCAGCGACCGTAGGATGCGCCGATGCCGGTGCGGTGGAGCTGCATGCCGATCTTGATCGGTTCCGATGTTTGCGCCTGTGAGTAGCGCACGAAGCCCGGTGCTGCAGTAGCTGCAAGGCCTGTTCCGACAACGGCGCCCATTCCCAACAGGGTAGAACGGCGGGTAATAATGGCATTCTCGGGCTTAATGATCTTGTCGGACATGAAACTCCCCTCTCATGCAAATGGCGTAAAGATTATCCCGGCAATGCAGCCGTTTTGGCAGCACATTGCGGCTCATGATCGTTGTTTGAATTTGCCGCTTTCAAGCGTACAGGCATACTCACTGGCATACGAAACGGCGACAATTCTCCTCTGTCGGACCGTGGCGGCAGGTAAGGCAACTGGTTTGACCAATCTTATGACAACAGCTTTAGCCGTCGTAAACAGAGCATTTGATTTTTGGCGCTTAAAGACCACCAAATGTCGTATTTTCTTCACCTGAAACGTTTGAAGCACAAACTGTTTTAACGCTTAAAGGTTGTTTGGTGAAATTTATTCCAGTTATTGGGGTTTTGTCGGCCTTTTCGCGATCAAATGCAGCTTGCGAAACGTCGTGCCCACGTGAGATGAACCGACTCAACGGAGCGGAAACAGGCTGGTTTTGGAGGAGGAGAGGGTGGTGAGACATTGCGGTAGCGCCCACTTGAAGCCACTCGCTGCCGCGGCGTTTCTTGTGATGATGGCAGGTGACGCCAACGCCCACGGCGCGGAGCGCGGCCTGGTCATGTTGTTGCCGACAGGGTTTTATGTCACTGGCGGTGCGCTGGCGGTGTTGTTTTCATTTCTGTTGCTGGCATTTGCGCCGAGCATCTGGTTTGCCAAAGGTGAGGGCGCCAGCATAAAAATCGCTCCGTATTTCGCGGTGCCACAGATCCCGTTCAGTTGTCTGTCTTTTCTGGTGTTGCTGCTGTGTGTTGTCGCCGGTTTTGTTGCTCCTTCCGATCCGCTAAGCAATCCGCTGCCCTTGCTGATCTGGACCGGCTGGTGGGTTGGTTTTACGCTGTTGCAGGTGGTCACGGGCAGTCTTTGGCCGTGGCTTAATCCCTGGACCGGTCCCGTCGCCCTGCTTCGCAAGCTGGTTGGGCCGAGGCTAGCTAAAGCCTCACATGTGAACTTACCGGTTTCTGTGGGTTTCCTGCCGGCAATTTTGCAGTTTTCAGCTTTCGCATGGTTTGAGCTTGTCTCTCTCGCACCAGATGATCCGCCCCGGCTTTCTACCGCTGTGATTGTCTATTGGTTGGTGAATTTCACTGGCATCTTGATCTTTGGTGAAAAGGTCTGGCTGTCGAGAGGTGAGCCATTTTCAGTGTTCTTTCGCATGATCGGTATGTTGTCGCCCCTTGGGGTGTCGCAATCGGAAAGCGGCAAGATGTTTGTGCTGAGATGGCCGGGCGACCGTTCTCTCGTTGCTGATGCTCTACCACCAAGTGGTGTTATCTTTATTCTGCTGACATTGGCGACCGCGTCATTTGACGGTTTTTCCGAGACGTTCACCTGGCTTGGTTTCATCGGCGTAAACCCATTGGAGTTTCCCGGTCGGAGTGGCGTCATGTTTGCCAATACGCTGGGTCTGCTTGCCTCGCCGATTATTCTTGTCGTGCTGTTTTACAAAGCCGTGATCGCCGGTGCGTGGCTTGCGGGGGAAAGAGATATGACGGGATTGATGCGTCTTTCCGGGAAACTCGTTTATTCCATCATTCCCATTTCGATTGCATTTCATGCGGCGCATTATCTGACCCTTCTTCTGGTCAATGGGCAGTATCTCTTGATCATGATGTCCGACCCGTTTGCACTGGGTTGGAACCTGTTTGGCATGGCGCACTGGCATGTGACGACATCGTTCCTGCTCAACATCGATGATGTCAGAATTATCTGGCTGACACAGACCGGCATTATCGTGGTGGGCCATGTGATTGGCATTGTTCTGGCGCACGCAATTGCCTTGCGTCATTTCGGTGAGGCGAAGAGAGCTGTGGTCTCGCAACTTTTGCTGGCGGCTCTCATGGTCTTTTATACTGTCTTCGGTCTTTGGTTGTTGTCCACGCCGTCGGTTGGTTGATCATTCGGGCATGCAAATCGGAGCGAAAAATAGCGCCGTTATTCCGCCTTTATTAATGCGCATTGCAGCACATCCACCGAGCTTTTCGGCGTGACATTTCCTGCTATCTTCAATGTAAATGAACAGCAATTTGGTGTTCCATGCCTGCACAAGAACAAGTGCCTGAACAACAGCCCGCATCCTCGGCGATCTGGGCATTTATCATCCGTTTCAAACCCTATCTGACGTCACTTGCCATCATTGCGGTTTTCGCACTGACGGCCTTCGCAATCTACCACCTGACCTCCGAGGTTCGTTACGACGAAGTCGAGACCGCGTTGCTCAGCACCAGCTGGACCTCGATCTTGCTGGCCATCGTGTTTACGGGTTTAAGTTTTGTTGCGCTGATTTGTTATGATGTAAACGCTATCGATTACATCGGCAAAAAGCTGCCCCTCCCGACCGTGGCGATTACCGCCTTCAGCGCCTATGCTATCGGCAACACTGCCGGCTTTGGTGCGCTGAGCGGCGGCGCGATCCGGTTTCGTGCCTATTCTCGCCTCGGGCTGAACCCCGGTGAAATCGGTCGGATTATTGCGTTTGTGACGCTGTCCTTCGGGCTCGGCCTTCTTGCTGTAACAGCACTTTCGTTGCTGATGGTCGCGCCACGCGTAGCCTCGATTGTCGGGCTGGATCCACTCTGGTTGCGGGTTGGCGCAGTTGTTATCGTTGGCATCATGGTCGCGTTGTTCGTTGTGGCCCGCGGTGAGCGCACCGTCAGCATTGGCTGGCTGCGTCTGCGTCTGCCGGATACACGCACGGCGTCTCGCCAGTTTCTGGTCTCGGCACTCGATATCGCTGCAACGGCCACGGCACTTTATGTGCTGTTGCCTGACACCCATGTTGGCTGGCCATCGTTTTTTGCGATCTTCGCGACGGCAGTTGGTCTGGGCGTTCTAAGCCATGTCCCAGCTGGACTTGGCGTTTTTGAAACGGTGATGATTGCCGGGCTTGGCAATGCCATTGATATTGATACGCTTCTGGGCAGCCTTGTGCTTTATCGCATCATTTATCACGTGCTGCCGCTTATGCTGGCAACTGTCCTGCTGGTGGCGAGCGAAATCCGCCAGCTTGCAGCGAGGCCACTATTTGCCGATATAGGACAGATAACGGTTCGGCTTGCGCCGTCGTTGCTTTCGACACTGGCGCTGATCGTTGGCGCCATGCTGATTTTTTCGAGCGTTACGCCAACACCTGACGATAATCTGGATTTTCTGTCGAGCATTCTGCCGCTGCCGATTGTTGAGGCCGCGCATTTCCTGTCCAGCATTCTCGGACTTGGACTGGTCGTTGCGTCACGCGGCATTGGCCAACGGCTGGATGGTGCATGGTGGGTTGGAATTGTTGCAGCATTTGCGGCACTTGTCCTATCATTGCTGAAAGCTGTCGCCGTATTCGAGGCCATGTTCCTCGGCGTATTTATTGCGGTCATGTTGCTGAGTGCGGGTGAATTTACCCGCCACGCCTCGTTGCTGCGAATGAGAATGGGGCCGGCCTGGTTATCGGCAATAGCAATCATCATTGCCGGTGCCGCGACCATCCTGTTCTTCGTTTACCGCGACACGCAATATAGCCATGCTCTCTGGTGGGAATTCGAATTTTCCGAGGAAGCGCCGCGCAGCCTGCGTGCTTTGCTGGGGCTGGTTCTGGCATCAAGTGCGCTGGCAATTTTCAGCCTGTTGCGGCCTGTGACCTATAGACCTGATGAAATGGGCGGCGCCGATCTCGAAAAGGCCGTCGCCATTGCTAAGAAACAGGATATGGCCGATGCCAATCTGGTGAGGATGGCCGACAAACACATCATGTTTTCGCAAGATGGCAATGCCTTCATCATGTATGGCATTCAGGGGCGCTCCTGGATTGGACTGACGGACCCAATCGGTGAAGAATCCGAAATGTCGGAGCTGGTTTGGCAGTTTGTCGAGACGGCGCGAGCGGCTGGCGGACGCGCCGCCTTCTATCAGGTCTCGCCGAAACTGCTTTCCTATTGCGCCGATGCCGGGCTTCGTGCGTTCAAACTGGGCGAACTCGCAATTGTCGACCTTGAGACCTTCGACTTGAAGGGCAGTCGGCTTTCGGGCCTGCGCCAGGCGCTGAACCGGGGCACGCGCGACGGACTGGCATTCAGCCTGCTGACACCGGATGAGGCAAAGTCTGTCCTTGGCAATTTGCGGGATATTTCGGATGCCTGGCTTGCCCATCATAACACCCGTGAAAAGACATTTTCGCTCGGATCGTTTTCGGATGAATATGTGCTGTCGCAGCCGGTTGCCGTCCTGCACAAGGATGACAAGATTGTTGCCTTTGCCACCGTCATGGTGACAGACACCAAACAGGAAGCGACAGTGGATCTGATGCGGTTTCTGCCGGAGGCGCCACGTGGCGCGATGGACTTTCTGTTCATCAGCATCATGGAGCAAATGCGCAGCGAAGGATATCGCACCTTTAACCTTGGCATGGCCCCATTGTCGGGCATGTCTAAACGTGACATCGCACCGGTTTGGGACTGGATTGGTGGGACGCTTTTCGAGCACGGCGAAAAATTCTATAACTTCAAAGGGCTGCGTGCCTTTAAGACCAAATTTCACCCGAAATGGGAGCCCCGTTATCTTGCCGTCTCGAATGGCGCAGGCGCGGCTCTTGCCTTGATGGATGTAACGCTTCTGATTGGAGGCGGCGTAAGGGGAGTGGTTGGGAAATGAGTGTATCGCGTTTGATCTATGCTGCCCTTGGCTGCGCGTTCATGGTTCTGCCGCATACGGTGAAGGCGCAGGACGAACCAAACTATCAATTGGGCATGCTGCCCCCTGGCCATATCATGCTGCCGGATGGCGATGTGCAGGCCAACATTTTCCTGATCTCTGATGCAGACGGATGGGGCGACGAGGAAGAAAAACAGGCGCAGGCCCTGGTTGAAAAGGGAGCTGCCGTCGTCGGTATAGACTTTCCCACCTACATGAAGGCGCTCAGTGCCGATGAAGGTGACTGCGTCTACATGATCTCCGATATCGAAGAACTGGCGCACGAAATCCAGCGCGAGGCCAAGGCACAAACCTACCGACTACCAATCCTTGCAGGTGTTGGTGAAGGCGGTGCACTGGCATTGGCTATGATTGCGCAAAGCCCGGCATCGACCATCGGTGAAGCGATCGCCGTTGATCCGCTGGCAGGTATTCCTCTCGAAAACAGGATACTCTGCACACCGGCGACCAAGGAAAAGGTTGGCAACCGCACTATTTATGGGCTGACAGATGGCGATCTGCCGGCGCCCGTAACGGTGCTGTTTTCCCCTGCTGCAAAGCAGGAAGGGCGCGACCATGCCGCAGCCTTGCAAACCAAACACCCGGATATCGATATTCAGGATGTGACAGGGCAGGCGAATGATGAACTATTGCAGGCGCTTAGTGACCGGGTGGATGCTGCCGGAGATACGGATCAACCGCTTGGTTTGCCTCTGACCATTCTCGATGCCAAACCAAGCATGGATACGATGGCTGTCATCTATTCCGGTGACGGTGGCTGGCGTGATATCGACAAGGAAATGGGTGGATATCTGCAAAAGCAAGGTATCCCGGTGGTAGGCGTGGATTCGCTGCGTTATTTCTGGTCGGAGCGTAAACCACAGGAAGCAACGGACGATCTTGCGCGGATCATCGAAACCTACCGGCATCAATGGGGCGTCCATCATGTGCTGTTGGTCGGTTATTCTTTCGGCGCCGATATTCTGCCTGCGCTTTACGATCTCTTGCCGGAAAAAGACAAGAAGCGTGTCGCCCTGATGTCACTGATGGCACTGTCACATCAGGCTGATTATAAGGTGTCCGTCGAGGGTTGGCTTGGTATTCAGGGCGAGGGCTCTGCCGGCGATCCGGTTGATTACATCAAGAAAATGGATACCAGCATGGTGCAATGCATCTACGGCAAGGATGACGACGAAAATGCCTGCCCTGCATTGGAAGGTTCAGGCGCTAATGTCGTTGCACTCGAAGGCGGACATCATTTTGACGGTGATTATGAAGCACTGGCCCAACGCGTGCTGGCACTGCTGAAAACGCGGCTTGGCAAATGAAAACACCGTCATCCCCTGGGGGATGACCGTGTCTCAAAAGAAAATCTTTCCAGATTTACAATACGTCAGGCTTACTGAACAGATGTCAGTGTCATCGACGTGCCGGTTACGGCTGCGTTGAGGCCAACCTGACCCTGGACACTGATTGTCTGAAGGTGGATGGAGCCAGAGGTGCCGCCAACCAGAATGTTGGTGCCGACGCCAACGCCAAGCGTGGCTTCTGCAGAAGCGCCCTGATAGAGACCGCTCAGCGAACCGCGGTGGTAACCGGCAGTCGGTGCAAATACGGCCCAGACGATACGGCTTTTTGCGGTAAAGCCAAGGTCGATACCCATTTTACGGATAGCGCCGGTGTACTGTTCCGTCGCCTTGCGGCCGACGGTGGACTGGAATGTGCACTCTACTTCCTTTGCGGAGCCAAGTACGTAGCCAACGCCACCGCCAACGGAGCAATCGAGGTAACCGATCTTCACACCGTTACGGTCGTCGTCGTTCTGATAGGCAGGATATTCTCTCGCCAAGTCAGCGGCAAAAGATGAGGTCGCACCAGCCAAAGCCAACGCAGAACCAAGCAGGGCCATGGGAACGGTCTTTTTCATGTTTTTCTCCTTGTATACCCCCAGCAGGTAAATTGTATTGCGCAATATTTATTTCAATTCAACGGGGATCGTTTTGTTCCGTAAACGGGACATTATCGTGACAATAAAAATGCGAGAGCTTTTATAAGGAGGTTTTACTGTGGAGAACTGCTTTCATAGCCGTCAGGCCGATTTTTAGTTTATCGGTTTCAACCTGTTTCCTTGAAAAGTACGTTGTGGTCCAAGAGGTAACGGTCAAAGAGTGGAAGGCTTGCGCCACCTATGGCGCGGGCCTGGCTGCCGACCATGCCTTCAATGATATCTGGCACGACAACACCTTGCAGGTCATGCGCGCCGAGCGCTTTTTTTGTTGCATTTACAATGCGTTCTCGCACCCAACTCGGGAAGCCGCCATCGATCACCACGGCTGAAAAATCGATGACAGATGCTGCGGCGATTACCGCTTGTGCCAGAGCGGCTGCGGTATCATTGATCCAGATATCCAGTGGTTTTCCAAAATCGATCCAGTCGTCAGGTGAGAACCATAATGGCTTTGGATCAATGCCATGATCACGCAGAATATTTTCGAGAACGAAAATTGAGGCGATCTTCAAAAGCTGGACGGTTTTTCCGTCCCGTCGCTGGACGGGTAGCGGACCAACCGCACCAGCCGTTCCCGTGCGACCTGAAAATAGCGCGGAATTGAGAACGACTCCGCCACCGATGAACGAGCCGATAAACAGATAGAGGAAGTCGGCGTGGTTCTGGCCAGCACCAAATACCAACTCCGCCCCACAGGCGCTTGTGGCGTCGTTCTGGAGGTAGACGGGATAAGGAATGCGGTCGGCTATCTCTTGCTGCAGATTTACGCCATGCCAGGTGTCCATTGCCGCTTGTGGGGCGCCCACTTCTTCCGCCCAACTCCACAACTCGAACGGCGCTGCGATGCCAGCGCCGACGATGCGTTTGCGTTCGCTTTCGTCGAGCTTCATTTCAAGCTCCCGTATGCCGTCCGTTACAAAGGAGATGATTCCTTCTGGTAGCGGATAGGGGTAGGCACGGCGCAGTTTCAGCCGGATATTGCCAAGAAAGTCCATCAACACCAGGTCAGCGCTGCGTCTGCCAATTTTCACGCCAAAGGAATAGGCAGCGTCCGGATTAAGTCGCATGGGGGTGGAGGGTTGGCCGACCTTGCCGCGCTGGGGTTCGTCACGCAATAGCAGTCCGTCATTTTCGAGCGCGCGCATAATGACGGTTACAGTCTGAGCGGAAAGCCCGCTGCGACGAGCGATTTCGGCCTTTGAAAGGGCATGATGGCGACGAACCAGAGACAGGACGAGCCGCTCATTATAGGCCCGGACGCGCACCTGATTAGAGCCGCCGTTGATATCAAGGGTGGCATTTGTTGCAGGCCATGTCGGCTCGGCTACTCGAGACATTATTCCTCCCTCCCTTCATGACTGCATATGCCGCCACTCAGGATTCGCGACAAGCCACCTGATTGCGTATTCAGTCCTGTTTTTCCGCTCTTGCACAAGCGAGTTGACCGGACATGCATTGTGTTGACGCGTCCAGAGCATGCCATATCGAATTAATAATTCAATTGGATTTATTTATTGACACTTTGTTCATTTGGTGTTTCCATTTGCGTGGTGGTGCCGCTCACACCTTGGAGGAGGTTGGCCCCCGGATAGTTTCATAAGAAGCATCCGCACGTCTTTAGGAGGACTATATGAAGACGACCGTTTCCGCCTTTATTGGCGCACTTGCGCTTGGCGTTTCCTTTGCAGGCATGGCATCTGCGGCTGATACATCCGTATGCCTCGTTACCAAAACAGACACGAACCCTTTCTTCGTGAAGATGAAAGAAGGCGCTACAGCCAAGGCCAAGGAACTCGGTGTTACCTTGAAGGCTTATGCCGGCAAGATTGATGGCGATTCTGAAAGCCAGGTAGCTGCCATCGAAACCTGCATTGCCGATGGCGCGAAGGGTATTTTGATTACGGCGTCCGATACGAAGGGCATTGTACCGGCGGTTCAAAAGGCTCGTGATGCCGGCCTTCTGGTCATCGCACTCGACACACCGCTTGAGCCGATTGATGCTGCTGATTCAACATTCGCAACCGATAACCTGCTTGCTGGTGAACTGATCGGCAAATGGGCAGCCGCCACTCTCGGCGACAAGGCCAAGGATGCGCGCATCGCATTTCTTAACCTCACGCCATCACAGCCAAGCGTCGACGTTCTGCGTAACCAGGGCTTCATGAAGGGTTTTGGTATTGATGTGAAGGACATCAACAAGATCGGTGATGAAGACGACGCACGTATTGTTGGCCATGATATCACCAACGGTAACGAAGAGGGTGGTCGCTCCGCAATGGAGAACCTGCTCCAGAAAGATCCGACCATCAACGTTGTTCACACCATCAATGAACCAGCCGCTGCCGGTGCTTATGAAGCCCTGAAGGCTGTTGGGCGTGAAAAGGATGTGCTGCTGGTGTCGGTCGATGGCGGATGCCCAGGCGTTAAAAATGTTGCGGAAGGTGTAATTGGTGCAACTTCGCAGCAGTATCCGCTGGCGATGGCAGCACTTGGCGTCGAAGCCGTCAAGAAATTTGCTGATACCGGTGAGAAGCCAAAGCCTACCGAAGGCAAGAACTTCTTTGATACCGGCGTGACGCTCGTCACAGACAAGCCTGTTGCTGGCGTTGAATCAATCGATACCAAGCAGGGTCTGGCAAAGTGCTGGGGCTGATCGCCTGAATAACATCCCGAAACAGGAAAGGTGCTGAGGCACCTTTCCCTCAATGTGCCCACGTCTCTTCTGTTCGCATATCATCCGCACAGCAGACGGCGAAAAATACGGACGACCGGGGAGGAGTGGTATGGACGACCAATCAACAACACGTGCCCAACCGCACAATGAATTCGAAAAAGTTCTGACGGGCAGTTCTGCGCAGCTTGCCGCGTTCGATACACACGACAAAACACCCATCGAAAAATTTCAGCACTTCCTGCATTCCAGCCCTGCGGCTGTGCCCTTGATCGTGCTGGTCATGTCGCTGGCAGTGTTTGGTATGCTGTTGGGTGGTAAATTTTTCTCGGCCTTTTCACTAACCCTGATTTTGCAGCAGGTTGCGATCGTCGGTATCGTCGGTGCCGCTCAGTCGCTGGTCATCCTGACGGCCGGTATTGACCTCTCCGTTGGTGCCATCATGGTGTTGTCCTCGGTCATTATGGGGCAATTCACGTTCCGCTACGGCCTGCCGCCCACACTCTCCATTGCCTGTGGTTTTGCAGTCGGTGCCCTTTGCGGTTACATCAATGGTTTCCTTGTTTCCCGCATGCGTCTGCCACCATTTATCGTAACGCTTGGCATGTGGCAGATCGTGTTGGCTGCAAACTTCCTCTATTCCGCGAACGAAACGATCCGTGCGCAGGATATTTCTCAGAATGCGCCGATATTACAGTTTTTTGGCCAGAGTGTGCGCATGGGCAATGCGGTATTCACCTATGGCGTGATCGTCATGGTCCTGCTGGTTGCTCTGCTCTGGTATGTGCTTAACCACACGGCTTGGG
Source organism: Agrobacterium sp. AGB01 (assembly GCF_014851585.1). Classification (GTDB taxonomy): domain Bacteria; phylum Pseudomonadota; class Alphaproteobacteria; order Rhizobiales; family Rhizobiaceae; genus Agrobacterium. The sequence continues at coordinate 428,018 of NZ_JACVAB010000003.1, read as the reverse complement.
GCCGACACGTTTATGCTGTTGGTGACGACCCCGAGGCTGCAGAACTTGCGGGTGTTAACGTCAAGCGCATGCTCATTTCGGTCTACACTTTGTCTGGTGTTATCTGTGCACTTGCCGGATGGGCGTTGATTGGACGTATCGGCTCGGTTTCCCCGACAGCCGGTCAGTTTGCCAACATCGAATCCATCACGGCGGTGGTTATTGGTGGCCTGTCACTGTTTGGTGGGCGTGGGTCAATTCTTGGCATGTTGTTCGGTGCTCTTATCGTGGGTGTGTTTTCACTTGGTCTGCGTCTTATCGGCACGGATCCGCAATGGACTTACCTTCTCATCGGTGTGCTGATTATCGCCGCCGTTGCTATTGACCAATGGATCAGAAAGGTAGCTGGCTGATGTCGAACGAACCCATTCTCACAGCCCGCGGTATTGTTAAACGTTATGGCCGCGTCACCGCTCTCGATAACGCAGACTTTGACCTCTATCCCGGCGAAATTCTGGCGGTGATTGGTGACAACGGCGCGGGAAAGTCCTCACTGATCAAGGCGCTTTCCGGCGCCATCACACCGGATGAAGGTGAAATTCGGCTGCACGGCCAGCCGGTTCAATTTCGCTCGCCAATCGAGGCGCGCAAGGCTGGTATCGAAACCGTGTATCAGAACCTCGCGCTGTCTCCGGCCTTGTCTATCGCCGACAACATGTTCCTCGGTCGCGAGATCAGAAAGCCCGGTTTGCGTGGCAGTCTGTTGCGCACACTCGATCGTCCAGCCATGGAGAAGTTCTCACGGGAAAAGCTCTCCGAGCTTGGTTTGATGACGATTCAGAACATCAATCAGGCGGTAGAGACGTTGTCCGGCGGTCAGCGTCAGGGTGTTGCCGTGGCCCGTGCTGCAGCATTTGGCTCAAAAGTTATCATTCTTGATGAGCCGACTGCAGCACTCGGTGTAAAGGAAAGCCGGCGTGTCCTGGAGCTTATTCAGGAAGTTCGATCCAGAGGGCTTCCGATCGTGCTGATTTCACATAACATGCCGCATGTGTTCGAGGTGGCAGATCGCATTCACATCCACCGGCTTGGACGGCGGTTGTGTGTTATCAAACCGAAGGATTATTCAATGTCGGATGCTGTGGCATTCATGACGGGTGCAAGAGAAGCACCAAAGGATGTAGTTGCCGCATGAGACTGGAAGATCTGGTTGCAGACATCATGAAACGCGCGGCTGAACGCCCGCGTTTCATTATCGCCATTGCGGGACCGCCGGCTGCCGGCAAGTCAACCGTGTCTGAGGCACTGCGTGAGCGTCTTTTGGAAAAAGGACTCAGTGCGGAAATTCTGCCGATGGATGGCTTCCATCTGGACAACGGACTGCTGGAGAGGCGTGGACTTTTACCGCGCAAAGGAGCGCCGGAAACCTTTGATGTCAGGGGCTTCCTGGACATTATTGCTGCAGTTCACAAAGCTGATCAGGAAGTGCTTGTGCCGGTGTTTGACCGGTCACGGGAAATTGCCATTGCCTCTGCTCGGGCGATCGCCGCAGACACGCGTTTCATTCTGGTGGAAGGCAATTACCTGCTGTTGAACGAAGGTCCGTGGGCCAGGCTCGATGGCTGCTTTGATTACACGATATTTATCGGTCCTGATGCCGATGTCCTGACTGAACGGTTGACCCAGCGTTGGACGGACATTGGTATGGACGCCGACGGCATTGCTCACAAGCTTTACGGCAATGACCTGCCCAATGGCGAGCGAGTGATCAGAAATTCAAGACCCGCAGATTTGCGGGTCGAGACAATCGAGTTGTGAGATGCGGGAAAGGTGGCTTTCCGTAGCTTAGTCTTCTGTAAAAATCGGGTCCTTGACGAACTGACCGCCTTGATAAAGCGATAACGGTTCGTCGGTGCCGGGACGAGGTAAGGTTTTTTCCAACTCGGCACGGTAAATTTCCGCGTTGTCCTTTGGGCGCCAGCCCAGATACTCCGCTTGAGAATTGTCCCACCAACGACTGTCATTGTTGGAAACGCCCCATATGATCGGGCAACCGAGCAGCGGCGCGCGGAACGCACAATTGATCAATGATGCGAAATCATCATAGGACATCCAGCTCGACAGCATCCGGTAATTGACCGGTTTCTCGACGCAGCTGCCGATGCGCACAAGGGCAGTCTCCTGTCCGAATTTTTCAAAATACATTCGGGCGAGCGCTTCCCCAAAGCATTTTGACACACCGTAAAGCCCATCCGGGCGCATTGGTGCGCTGGCGTCGATATGCTGGTCCTGGCGATAAAATCCGATGGTGTGGTTGGAGCTTGCAAAGATAATGCGTGGCTGACCGTTGGCGCGTGCCGCCTCATAGAGATTGTAGAGACCAAGCAGATTGGCGTTCAGTATTTTTGAGAACTTATCCTCAACTGAAATGCCGCCAAGATGAATGATACCGTCGCATCCTTGCACCAATGTGTGTACCGCTGCTGCGTCAGCAAGGTCGCAACGCACGAAGGTCTCGTTGGCCGCCAGCGAACCTTGTATCTCGACGATATCGGAAAGACGCACTTCGTCTGCCATTTTGGAGAATCTGTCGCGCATGGCGCGTCCAAGCCCACCGGCTGCTCCCGTTACCAGAAGTCGCTTCAAAATTCTTCCTCCCGTCGCCAGCCCTCACAGGCTGTATAATGATTTAATGTAATATGGCTTTTAAGTTATCATACATCTTGATATGGTGTGGTCAACCAGTGTGATTGGTAAGGTGTGGGTTCTGCGTAATTTCTGTGATAGCCAACCCGGAAATTGGCATTTGCATGAACGGGATAGGGAAAGAGGCGGGGATGAACACGCAGACCAGAATAGAAGGTGGTGCGGGCACGTTGACGGAGCGGCTGGGTGAAAATCTGCGCCAGGCAATCGCCGCAGGGCAGTTTCCTCCCGGCACAAAATTGCCCAGTGAGGCGCAGCTCGTTGAGGCGCATGGCGTAAGCCGCACCGTTGTACGAGAGGCGATCGCTGCCTTGCGCGCTGATAAACTGGTCGAGGCGAGGCGAGGAGCTGGCGTATTCGTTCTGACGACGCCTGTCGCTAACGATAGTCTCCTTTCCTTGCATGCTGTTGATCCAGCTCGCGTTTCTTCAATGATTGAGTTGCTTGAATTGCGTACGGCGGTTGAGGTTGAGGCTGCCGGCTTAGCAGCGCTTCGTCGCTCGCCCGCGCAGGAAGAAGTAATTTTTGAATGTCATCACGCCGTTCGTGCCTGTCTTGATGCCGGTACATCCAGTTCTGAGGCGGATTTCGCGTTGCATATTGCTATCGCTGAGGCTGCCAACAATTCGAGGTTTCCGGAGTTTTTGACGATGATTGGCCGCAATGCCATTCCGCGTGCGGCGCTAAGCAGTGACGAGTCCGAAGCTGATCAAGCGGCCTATATCAAGCTTCTTGATAAGGAACATGATCGAATCGTTGTGGCTATTTCCAATGGTGATGAGGATGCGGCGAGAGAAGCGATGCGCGCTCATTTGCGCGGTAGCCAGGCTCGGTACAGGGCGTTGCTGCGCGAGCAGCGAAAACATGTATGATAACTATTGACACTTTTCCGACCTAGACGTATGACAAGTTAACTGAGTACGTAGAAAAGGAAATCAGTGATGAATCCGCAAGAAATCAAGGTCGCGCTTGGCTCGGGCCTATTGTCGTTCCCCGTCACGCACTTTGATGCACAAGGCAAATTCCAGGCTGAAAGCTATCGTCGTCACGTTGAATGGCTGGCTGGTTATGACGCTCCTGTGCTTTTTGCTGCTGGCGGTACGGGCGAATTTTTCTCGCTGGCTCCGTCTGAAATTCCCGACATTGTCCGCGCAGCCAAGGAAGCGTCTGGTAAGACTGCGATCGTTTCTGGTTGTGGTTACGGCACGGAAATGGCCATCGATCTGGCGCGTTCCGTTGAAAAGGCGGGCGCTGACGGCATTCTCCTTCTGCCGCATTATCTGATTGATGCGCCACAGGAAGGTCTTTACCAGCACGTAAAGCGCGTCTGCCAGTCCATCGGTATTGGCGTAATGGTTTACAACCGCGACAATTCCGTTCTTCAGGCTGACACGTTGAAGCGTCTGTGTGATGAGTGCCCGAACCTGGTTGGTTTCAAGGACGGTACTGGCGATATTGGTCTCGTTCGTCAGGTGAGTGCAACGATGGGTGACCGTCTGACGTATCTTGGTGGCATGCCGACCGCCGAACTGTTCGCCGAAGCTTATCTGGGCGCTGGTTTCACAACCTACTCTTCTGCCGTGTTTAACTTCGTGCCCGGTCTGGCTATGGAGTTCTACAATGCTCTGCGTGCGGGTGATCGCACAAAGTGTGAAACTATTCTCAAAGACTTCTTCTACCCGTTCATGGCTTTGCGCAGCCGCCGCAAGGGTTATGCGGTTTCCGCTGTTAAGGCCGGTGTTCGCCTCCAGGGCTTCGATGCGGGCAAGGTTCGTCCGCCGCTTGATGATCTGACCAAGGAAGAAGAAGCAATCCTCGACAAGCTCATCGGTACTTGGAAGCGCAGCGCATGAAAATAACAGCAGTCCGCGCACATCTGCTTGAACATCGTCTTTCGGTTCCTTTCGAAAGTGCTTCCATGCGCTTCGATCGTCGCCTGCATGTTCTGGTAGAGATCGTTTGTGACGATGGCACCATTGGCTGGGGCGAATGCCTTGGCCCTGCGAAAGCAAATGCTGCCGTGGTCGAAACCTATGCGGGCTGGCTGATTGGCGAAAACCCGCTGGAAACGGAAAAGATCTGGGCGAAGCTCTACAATGCGCTTCGCGACCAGGGGCAGCGTGGTCTTACACTGACCGCGCTTTCCGGCATCGATATCGCGCTTTGGGATATCAAGGGCAAGCACTTCGGTGTTCCCGTTTCCACATTGCTGGGTGGTCGTTTTCGTGAATCTGTCCGTGCGTATGCCACGGGCAGCTTCAAACGCGATGGCGTCAATCGTGTTGAGGACAACGCGAAGGAAGCCGCCCGCTACCGTGCAGAAGGTTTTCACGCCAGCAAGATCAAGATCGGTTTTGGTGTCGCCGAAGACCTTCAGGTCATTCGCGCCGTGCGCGAGGCGATCGGCCCGGATATGCGGCTGATGATTGATGCCAACCATGGTTATGGTGTTCTTGAAGCCATTGAACTCGGCCGTAAGGCGGCTGAATACAATATCGACTGGTTTGAAGAACCCGTTGTGCCGGAGCAACTGGCTGCCTACCGTGAGGTGCGCGCCAAGCAGCCCATTCCGGTTGCCGGTGGTGAGACATGGCATAGTCGCTGGGGTATGAAGGAGCCGCTTGAAACCCGAGCGGTCGATATTATTCAGCCTGATCTTTGTGGCGTGGGTGGTTTTACAGAGGCCCGCCGCGTTGCGGATTTTGCGTCCATTCATGGCGTGCGCGTGGTGCCGCATGTCTGGGGAACTGCGGTACAGATTGCTGCGGCCTTGCAGTTCATGGCATCAATGGTGCCAGACCCTGTTCGCACAAACCCTGTTGAGCCTATCCTTGAGTTTGATCGCACCGACAATCCTTATCGTCAGGCTATAGTCAAGACACCGCTGGAGCATGTCAACGGTGTGGTTTCCATACCGAATGCGCCCGGCCTTGGCATAGAGATAAACCGTGATGCGCTGGCGGAATTCCGCCTGAAGGAGGCTTGATATGGTTGTCAGGACCCTCTCTGGCCCCGCTCCGAAAATTACATTGCCCAAAGGCGCAGTGGATACGCAGATGCATATGTATCTGCCAGGTTTTCCGGCTTTGCCGGGCGGCCCTGATTTGCCAGCGGGTACTCTGCCGGACGCTGAGCAATATCGCAGCTTCATGAAATGGATCGGTATCGATCGCGTCATCATTACCCAAGGCAATGCTCACCAGCGTGACAATGGCAATCTCGTCGCTTGCCTCTCAGAAATGGGCGAGGTGGCGCGCGGCGTTGCGGTGATTTCAGCTGATACAAATGATCGTGATCTCGATGCGCTGGCAGACGCCGGCGTTGTTGGCGCACGTATAATGGATCTGCCTGGCGGTGCGGTTGGTCTTGAGGCACTGGAAGATGTGGATGCCCGGGCATCGGCGCGCAACTGGATGGTTGCCGTGCAGTTCGATGGCAGTAACATTGGGGATCACGAAGAACGCCTGTCGCGTTTGAAATCCCGCTGGGTGCTTGATCATCATGGCAAGTTCTTTTGTGGCGTGACACCGCAAAGCCCTCAGATCGATGTGCTGAAGCGTCTGATCGATACGGGTAATTGCTGGTTTAAATTTGCAGGTGTTTACGAATCCGCCAAAAGCGCTGGTCCTGACTATGAGGATGTTGCTGCTGTTGCGCGTGAGATTGCGGCCTTTGCGCCTGAGCGCATCGTCTGGGGCACGAACTGGCCACACAATCTGGCGAAAACAACTGCTGATTATCCTGACGATGCGGCTTTGGCTGACACCGTCCTTGGCTGGTTTGCTGACGATGCCGCCCGCAGGCTTGCGTTGGTTTCCAACCCTGAGACTCTCTTTAATCTGCCTGCATTTACAGCGGCATAAGTTTAACCGCATGCGCCGGGGGAGTGGAGGCTCCCGCGCATTGTGCCCAGCGAATGAAAGGCATTGCATACCCGCCCGAACGGGCAGGACGACAGCGGACCCGGGACCTGGGGAAGGTCGGGCCGTTTTAACGGAGGAGGACTAATAATGAAAAAGATTGCTGGCATGCTTTGCGTTGCCATGGGCATGGCCCTTGGCAGTGTTTCTGCGCAGGCGCAGGAGATTAACTTGCGTTCTGCTGATATCCATCCGGATGGCTACCCGACGGTCGAAGCCGTCAAATATATGGGTGAGCTGCTTTCTGAGCGCACCAATGGCCGCATTAAAATACAGGTCATGAACAACGCTGTACTTGGCGGCGAAAAAGACACCATCGAACAGACCCGCTTCGGCGTCATCGACATGAACCGCGTTAACGCGGCTCCCTTCAATAACCTGGTCAAGGAAACGACCGTTTTGGGTCTACCATTCCTGTTCCGCTCCACCGAGCATATGCACAACACGGTGGACGGTCCGATTGGTGATGAGGTGCTGGCTGCCTTCGAACCCCATGGTTTGATTGGTCTGGCATTTTATGATTCCGGGGCGCGGTCTTTCTACACCACCAAAAAGCCAATCGAAAAACTCGACGACCTCAAGGGCCTGAAAATTCGCGTTCAGCAATCCGACCTTTGGATCGCGATGATGCAAGCGTTTGGTGCCAACCCGACACCGATGCCTATGGGCGAAGTTTATTCGTCGCTGGAAACCGGCGTTGTCGATGGCGCGGAAAACAACTGGCCTTCGTACGAATCCGCCCGTCACTTCGAAGTGGCCAAGAACTACACTCTTACTGAACACTCTCTGAACCCTGAAATCCTCGTTATATCCAAGGTGTCCTGGGACAAGCTGTCGCCTGAAGATCAGACGCTTGTTCGTCAGGCTGCCAAGGATTCTGTTGGCAAAATGCGCGAACTTTGGAGTGCTCGTGAAAAGGCTTCCGAAGAAAAAGTTCGTGCCGGTGGCGTCAATGTCATCAAAGTCAATAAGGAGGAATTCGCTGCCGTTATGAAGCCGGTTTACGACAAGTTCGTAACCGATCCGAAGATGAAAGATCTTCTGGAGCGCGTTCAGGCGGTCAAGTGAACAGTTACACGAAGGACCGGCTCATTATTGAGCCGGTCTTTTTTTATCTCCAGCTGCATGGGCTGGAGTTGTGGAGGACGGGAACATGCGAAATTTTATGAGGGCGATACGCCCCGGTCTTGGTGCGCTCAATCGTGCATCGCTTTATGTCGCTGGCGTCGGCATGGTTATTATGACGCTGATTATTGGCTGGCAGGTTTTCAGCCGCTACATATTGAATGATTCCCCAAGTTGGTCCGAACCTTTGTCCATTCATCTTATGGCCTGGTTCATCATGCTTGGGGCAGCTGTTGGCGTGCGTGAAAGCGTACATCTTGGGCTGGATATCATTCGCTACATGATGAGACCCGGCATCCAGAAAATAATGGATATGATCAGTCTTGGTCTCATTGTCTTCTTTGGGGCGGCGATGACCTTTTACGGTGTGCAGCTTTGCATGGGCACATGGACGGCGACGATTCCGGTTCTGGGATGGCCTGGCGGTGTGGACTTTTTCCCGCTGATCGGTGGTGGTTTTCTTATTGCACTCTTTGGCACTGAGCGATTCATTGATGTTGCTCTTGGCGAGGAAATTGCGGCGGATGTGATCGTGCAGGAGGCTGCGTAAATGGCATACACTATTCTTTTCGGGGTCTTTACCCTGTTAATGTTGATCGGCACACCTATCGCATTTTGCCTCGGCATCGCTTCCCTTGCCACCGTTCTCTATATGGGGCTTCCGCCGGTTGTTATCTTCCAGCAAATGAATTCGGGCATGAGCGTGTTTGCCATGATGGCTATTCCGTTTTTCATCTTTGCGGGTGACCTGATGGTGCGCGGCGGTATTGCACATCGTCTCATACGGTTCGCGGCAGGCCTTGTCGGTCACATGCGTGGAGGGCTAGGGCAGGTCAACATTGTGGCGTCAACATTGTTCGGCGGTATTTCTGGTTCCGCAGTTGCTGACGCATCGGCTGTGGGTGGTCTGATGATCCCTCAGATGGCTGCACGTGGTTATGACAAGGATTACGCCGTCAACGTCACCGTCAATGCGGCGATCATTGCGCTGATGATTCCGCCATCGCACAACATGATCCTTTATTCGATCGCCGCTGGCGGTAATGTCTCGGTCGCAGATTTGTTTACTGCAGGGATTATTCCGGGTTTCCTGCTTGCAGCTGCCTTGATGGTAACCGCCTATATTGTTGCACGTCGAAAGGGTTATCCATCTGAGCCGTTTCCGGGCTTTTCCAAGCTGTTTTATTACTTGCTTGCTTCGTTTCCGGGCATCCTGTTGATCGGCATTATCTTTGGTGGTGTTCGGTCCGGTGTTTTTACCGCAACGGAAAGTTCGTGCATTGCGGTGCTCTACGCCTTTCTGGTTGCAATGTTGGTCTACCGCGAGCTGAACTGGGAAGGTTTTGTTGAGGCGGTGATGGGGGCCGTGCGTACGACTGCCATGGTGTTGCTGGTTATCGGTACAGCCGCTGCATTTGGTTGGTTAATGGCTTTTCTTCAGGTGCAGACCCTTATGATCAGTGCCATCAGTGCGATCTCGGATAACCCGATCATCGTTTTGCTTGTCATCAACATCATTCTGCTGTTGCTTGGTACATTCATGGACATGGCACCGATGGTGATCATCTCCACACCGGTCTTGCTGCCAGTTGTGAAAGCCTTTGGCATCGATCCCGTACATTTTGGCGTTGTGATGATCCTCAATGCCGGTATCGGTCTCAACACGCCACCTGTTGGTACAGTGCTGTTTGTCGGATGTGCTGTCGGAGGAATATCGATACGAGAGGCGATGCGAACGATCTGGCCGTTCTTCGGCGCGAGCGTTCTGGTGCTGCTGGCGGTAACCTATATTCCAGCGCTGTCGCTCTGGCTGCCAAGCCTCTTTAAGTAACGGATTGAAATATCAAGAAAAAACCGCCGGAGGCATGGCTTTCGGCGGTTTTTGTTTTTTGATGGTCTAGTTTTATCAGCTTTTATCGATACGCTTTAAAACGTCACCAGCTTCGTGGATTGCACAGACAATATGATAAAATGTGCTGGCTGGTGCGGGTTCATCAATCATGCCGCCGTCCTTGGTCCACTTGTCGTACCAAAGGCCTTTGATGGGTGTTTGCAGAAACGGATGAAGCGCATCCAATGCTTTTGAACTGGAGGCCAGGTATCGTTGCCGTTCGTCGCCGGTTGAATTGAGTGCTAGTTGCAATGACGCCTTCAGCCATTCGGTCTGTGGCCACAACCGTGCCAGGCTGTCCCTCACGGTGAAGTCGTCCTTCAGGCCCATTATGACGATCTTGCGATCTGGGCAAACCCCGTGCGTTTCGGCAATTTCGAACAGTCGTTTTGCCTTTTGAATTGCCTCCGGCGAGTGCCGTGAAGAGCCATAACGAACCAGAAGCCATGCCCATTCGAATTGATGTCCCGGTTCGACCACCTTTCCTGCATCTCCTGGCATTGGCTGCCAATCGTGATCGAAAAATTCACGCAGGACACCGCTGTCTGCGTCAATGAAATGGTTCATTGCAAGCGCGGCGATCTCGTCAGACAATTCCATCCAAGGTCCGGTCGGATCGACCTTTTCCCAGGCCTGCATTGTCTCGAACAGATGCATGTGGGGATTGGAACCAAGGGGCTGTCGCGGCGGATTGGCTTCCTCGAAACCAGCGACAGGATGTTTATACTCTCTTTTCAGAGCATCCAGTATGGACAGCGCTTTGGCGCGCATTTCCGCTTTCTTTTCAGGCACTGCGATAGAAAGCTCTGCACAGGCAAAAAGTGCAAAAGCCTGATTGTACAGGTCAAATGTTGGATCAATCAACTGGCCATCTGCCGAGGCGAGATTGCCATAAAGGCCGCTTTCCAACCGATAGGTTTTATCAAACCAAGCGACACCCTGCTCAACGGCTGATTGCCAAGGGCCAGTCCATCCAGAGTGCCCGGCAGCAGCAAAACAATAAGTCTGTCGCGGTTGAACACGCGAACGCCTGTCGTCACTGAATATCGGAATTCCGTCTTGACCAATGCGCTCATGGAAGCCACGACCATCTGCTGCTAGACCCGTTTTGATCCACAATGGCAAGGCATCCTCGTCGAGCCATCGACGCAGTTCAGAAACCCTGTTTTCAAGTGTATTCACCCGGCTCGCCGGTGACGATAAGGTCATATCTATCCTTCCGATCTCGTGCCTCATGTCATCATAATGCATCAATATCAAGGTTGGTTCATCGCTTAATTTTTATGCAGTTCATGTTTGGAGTTTACTCGGGGGATAACCGTTTGTCTTGACCCCAAAGTTTTCCTGGTGAACATTTATTACGTGTATGCATTTAGGGTATATGTTCAAAATAGTTTTAGAATGGGCTGATTGGTATGAGTGATATGACGGATAAAATTACCCCGGTGCTTCTCGCAGGAGGTTCGGGGTCAAGGTTATGGCCAGTCTCACGTGATCAATTGCCTAAACAGTTTCAGCCATTGGTTGGTAATCTTTCCACTTATCAGCAGACTTTGAAACGCGTCTCAAATCCCGAGCTTTATGCGTCGCCGCTTGTCATCACCAACGAGGACTTTCGGTTTTTCGCCAAGCGTCAGGCAGAAGATGTTGAGGTGCCGACCACAGTGGTTTTGGAGCCTGCACGACGCGATAGTGCGGCGGCGATGGCGGTTGCAGCCGTCATGGCCGAACGGCGCTCAGCAGGTTCGTTGGTTTTGGCGTTGGCCGCCGACCACGTTGTGCTGGACGATGGGCTGTTTTCTGATGCGGTGAAACTGGGATGTGAAGCCGCAAAACAAGGCAACATTGTTGTCTTCGGTCTGGTTCCGACTGAACCTCGTACCGCCTACGGTTACATCAATCCCGGTGAGTTGTTTTCCGATAACGAAGATCTGCGCATCGTCGAAGCCTTTGTCGAGAAGCCGAATGCTGAGACGGCGGTCAGTTATCTGCAAAAGGGATATCTGTGGAATTCAGGTAACTTCCTCTTCCGCTCCGACGTGATGATTGCGGAATTACGCGCATTCTCCCCTGAGATTCTGGACGCTGTTGAAAAGGCCGTCGACCTTTCAAAACAGGACCTTGGTTTTGTCCGTCTGGATCAGGAAAGCTTTGAGGCATCTCCTAAAAACTCAATTGATTACGCGGTGATTGAAAAAACCAAACGCATGGCGGTGGTGCGCGGTCATTTCCGTTGGTCCGATATTGGCAGTTGGGACGCAATCTGGGAGGTTGCCGACAAGCAGCAAGGTGACAACGCAATTGAAGGCAATGGTCTCATTGTCGATTCCGAAGGATGCCTTGTGCATTCGCACGGTCTGATGACGACAGTTGTCGGTGCAAAGGATCTTGTTGTCGTCTCAACCAAGGATGCGGTTCTGGTTGTGCCGAAAAACAAGACACAGGCTGTGAAAGGCCTCGTTGAGCAGCTGAAGGCCGAAGGCCGGAATGTTGAAACGGAAGTTCACACCCGTGCCTACCGTCCGTGGGGATATGTGGAGAGCATGGATGACGGCGAACGGTTTGGTGTGCGTCGAACCATGCTTGATCCCGGCACTCGGACTTCCTTGCAAAAGCACATGCATCGCTCTGAGCATCTCATCGTTGTTAAGGGCACGGCCAGTGTGACGATCAGCTCGGAAACCCTGCTACTAACCGAAAACCAATCTATCTACATCCCAATTGGTGCGCTACACCGCATCGCCAATGAGGGCCGCATTGCGCTCGAGATTATCGAGGTACGTACTGGTGGCTATCTCGGCGAGGATGATATTATTCGTGTCGAAGACGACTACAAACGAGATTGAGTGACGAAAAAAGCCCCGGTTTTGCCGGGGCTTTTTTGATTATGGGAACGTGTGTCAGTTCTTTTCCTGAACATGAGCTTCCAAGAACCACAAGGCCTTGTCCAGATCGCGCGACGCGGCCGTGAAAATATCGGCGGTGTTTGCATCACCGGCTTCATCAGCTTCATCAATGGCTTTACGAACCATGTTGGCAACATCGCCATAACGTTCAATCAGCGCTTGAAGATGGTCGTGCACGGGGTAAATGTGCGTGGGGTACGCAGCAAGTTTTGTTGCTGAGGAAACAGCCTGCAGGCTGCCAAGTGCTGTGCCGCCCAATTGCACAACTCTTTCAGCAATCGTGTCGCCGTGGTCATCAAGCTGAGTACGGAAACCGTCCAGCATCTCGTGAACGGCTATGAACTGTGGGCCCTTAAGGTTCCAGTGTGCCTGCTTGGTTGCCAGTGCCAGATCAATGATCGAAGCAAGTGCCTCATTCAACAATGCGCTTACTGTTGTCTTGGCATTCGATGGCAAGTCATTTTTGGTCTTATGGGTTTTCACGTCTGTCTTCCTTCTCTCTTTACTGGCAGTCAGAACTGGCCTCGTTCAAAACTTTTATGGATCCGACTAGGTTCCGTCCTGTCTGAAGGCGCGGTTTGAAAACCATGAAATTATTAAAAAATACATGATCTATCGCGACGGACGATCATTCATAAAACAATCCGATGCGTCGCCCGTTGATCTCATGAATGGCGATTTGCATATCGTAAATCTCTCTTAGCGCATCGGTGTTGATAATGTCATTTACCGTTCCAGTGCCCCACACCTTTCCGTCGCGCATCGCAATGATATGGTCGGAGTACCAGGAGGCGAAGTTGATATCGTGCAGCACCAGCACCACGGTCTTTTTCAAGTCGTCGGCGGCCTTGCGCAATATTTTCATCATAGCGCTGGCATGTTTCATATCAAGGTTGTTCAAGGGCTCGTCCAGCAGCACATAATCGGTGTACTGGCACAGAACCATTGCGACAAATGCGCGTTGACGTTGACCGCCAGATAGCTCATCGAGAAAGCGGTCTGCAAGAGGTTCAAGGTTGAGATATTGCATTGCCTGATCGACATGCACCTTGTCTTCGACAGTCGGACGTCCCTTGGAATAGGGATATCTGCCGAATTTCACCAGATCGAGCACGGTAAGGCGTGATGAAATATGATTGTCCTGTCGTAATATGGAAAGACGACGGGCAAGCTGGTCGCTTTGCGTTGTCGTCACGTCCATGCCGTCAACGGTAACCGTTCCCTTATCCATAGCCATCAGGCGCGCGATAATGGAAAGTAGTGTCGATTTTCCCGCACCGTTGGGACCGATAATCGAGGTCAAACCTCCGACCGGAATTGTGATGGAAACATCATCGACAACCAAAGAGTTGCCGTATGCCTTGCTGATGCCGTTGGTGACGATCATCGAGCACCCCGTTTGAGAATGAGAACAATAAAGACGATGCCACCGAGAAACTCGATGACGATTGAAAGTGCGGTGTCGAACGCGAAGACCCGTTCCAGGATCACCTGTCCACCGACAAGGCAGATGATGCCAATCAAGATCGCAGCTGGCAGCACATGGCGATGTTTGCCCGAGTCGGTGAAGTAATGTGCAAGGGCTGCAATAAGCAGCCCAAAAAACATCACCGGGCCGACAAGGGCGGTGGACACTGCAACCATAATGGAAATGAGCACAAGAAGAGCGGTGACAACACGTTTATGCGCGACGCCCAGACTTATCGCTGCAGGCCTTCCTAACGACAGGACGTCAAAGGTGTGAAACAGTCGCAGACCAGCGAGGCTGGCCAATGCAACAATAGCAGCGGAAATAGCCAACAACGTTGTATCAATGCTATTGAAGCTGGCGAACAACGTGTCCTGCAACACCATGAATTCATTTGGGTCCAGCACTCGTTGCATGAAACTGGACAGGCTGCGAAACAGCACGCCGAAGATTATTCCGACCAGCACCAACAGGTGCAGGCTGCGTTCGCCGCCAGAGAACAACCAGCGGAAAAGAATGCCGGCAAAAACCACCAGCAGCAGTGTTTCACCGATAAATCGCAAACGAGGATCGATCAAAAGCACTTCGGAAGAACCGAAGGCAAAGACCATGAATGTGTGCACCAGCACAAATAGTGCATCGAACCCCATGACTGCTGGTGTCAGAATGCGATTGTTGGTCACCGTTTGGAACATGACTGTCGAGACCGCAATCGCATAGGCAACCAGCAAAAGTGCCGCCAATTTTATGCCGCGGAATTTGAGAACGAATGCCCAGCTTCCCTTGGCACCAAGTGTCATGAAGGCGATGATGGCGACAATTGCCAGGGCGGAGAGGACCACCAGGATAATGATGGGGCGTTTCTGCTGCAGATCAGTGGGCATGGTCACGCTTCCGGAGCAGAAGATAAAGGAATAAAGCGCTACCAACGACCCCGACCACAGTGCCAATCGGAATTTCGTACGGTGCACGGATTGTCCTGCCGACAATATCGCAAGACAGCACAAAGATTGCGCCAAGGGTCGCAACCCATGGCACGGAACGGCGCATGTTATCTCCAATCATCAGGCTGACGATGTTGGGCACAATGAGCCCAAGAAATGGGATCATGCCCACTGTGACCACGACGACGGCTGAAACCAGGGACACAATGACCAGACCGAATGTCACCACGCGGCGGTAATTGAGGCCAAGATTGGTTGTGAAGTCACGGCCCATGCCGGCCACGGTAAATCTGTCTGCTGCTAGATAGGCAGCGATAGCAAAACAAAAGCCAATCCACAGCAATTCATAACGTCCACGCAAAACGCCGGAAAAGTCACCTGTTGTCCATGCCAAAAGGGATTGGGTGAGTTCGTAGCGGTAAGCAAAAAATGCTGTTATCGCGCTGATGATGCCCCCAAGCATAATGCCAATGAGCGGGACAAGCAGCACGTCACGCAGGGGAATTTCCCGCAGGATCCGCAAGAAGAGCGCGGTTCCTGCCATTGCAAATGCCGCCGCCACCAGCATCTTACCAAAAATGGGAGTTTGCGGTGCAAAAAGAGTAACAGTCAGAAGGCCGAGGCTGGCGGATTCGATTGTCCCCGCTGTCGATGGCTCAACGAAGCGATTGCGAACCAGCATTTGCATTATAAGCCCGGCAATTGCCATGGAGCTGCCGGCAAGTATAAGGGCGAGCGTACGGGGGATGCGGCTGACGACCAGTACTTGGACGGCGCGCGCTTCCGTATCCGACGACATCAATGTCGAAAGTGACACATTGCTGACCCCGATGAAAAGGCTGGTGACGGCCAACATTAGGGCTGCGAGCAGGGCTAGAGCCAGATATTTCAACGTAGTGTCCTAAATGCGCGAATGCTCCCGATGGCATTGGTCATCGGGAGCGGAAATGAATTGCCTGGAATTACTTTTTTTCGGACACTGCCTTGTAAACCTGATCGATCAGCATTGTTAGGGCTGTATAGCCGCTGCTGACAATGTAGGCGGCCTGTGGGTCCAGATAGACGATCTGGCCTTTTTTCCATGCTGTGGTTTGGTGAACCAGTTCGTTGTCGAGAACCTTTTGGGATGCATCACCGCCACTGTTGCCCACACCAGCGTCGCGGTCTACGACGAACAGCCAATCAGGATTTGCTTCAAGGAGATACTCGAACGATACGATGTCACCACCGTGGAAACGGTCGTCAATGTCTTCTGCAACCGTCTTGAAGCCAACTTCTTTGTGCAGCCAGCCGACCCGTGAGTTAGGGCCATAAGCGCCAACTTTGCCCGCATTCGTCACAAGGATCATTGCTGTGCCGGCGTCAGCAGCCACAGCCTTGAGGGCGGCAATTTTTTCGTCGATTGTCGCATCAAGTTTTGCAGCTTCAGCATCCTTACCAAACACTTTACCTAGGGTCAGGATATTGGTTTTGGTGCTAGCAATGTAGTTTTGGGCATCGACAGACATATCAAGTGCTGGGACGATTGCAGAGACTTCTGGATATTTGGCGCGAGAGCGGCCACCAACGATGGCAAGATCTGCTTCTGCCGCATTGATTGCTTCATAATCCGGCTCAAAAAGCGTTCCAACCTTCAAATATTTGGCATCGGAATATTTGGAAAGATATGCTGGCAGGTTGGAGGCCAGGACACCCGCGGGCTCAACGCCCAAAGCATCCATGGTGTCCAGTGACGGGATGTCGAGAACCAAAACCTTCTGGGGAACGCCCTTGAGGACAGTCTCTCCCTGACCATGCTTGATGCTGATGTCTTGAGCGTTTGCTGTGAGGGCGCCGAACCCGAAAGCGGCGACAGCAAACAGGCGGGCAGGGTGAAGGGGCTTGAAGTTCACTGACATTTCCTTTGTCGTCCCGTAATGAAGAAAGCCACATTTGAGCGTGGTTGGATATTAATATGATATCTTCTGTCATCTTTAATTGCGCAGGTTTACGATGTCAAAAAACCTATTTCAGAACGATTCTAAATTTCTCTGGTGTTAATTTGCTTGATGGACAGGCAGGTTGTTAAACGGACGAAAAAATAGGATTTGCGCATGAAATGGGTGCGAATAACCTCTGTTACGTGCGACAATATGGCGTATCTCTTTCAAGGCAAAACAAGCACAGGAGGCTCTGATGATGGATGATTTATTTGCGGAGATGAAATCACCAGAACCGTCTCGGCAGGAGTTGGCAGAAGGGGCCGTATTGCTACGTCAACGGGCGCTTGACGTGGAGGACAAGTTATTGGATGGGGTGCGCCAGATTTCCCACCGCGCGCCGTTTCGCAAAATGCTGACGCCTGGCGGCTTTTCTATGTCGGTTGCTATGACCAACTGCGGTAGGGCAGGTTGGGTTACGGATCGTCGAGGTTATCGATATCAGGAAAATGATCCGGAGACGGGACAGCCGTGGCCTGACATGCCTGATGTTTTTCGCGAACTTGCCGAACAGGCAGCGGCGGAGGCAGGATACGAAGGTTTTTCACCCGACGCCTGCCTGATAAACCGTTACGAGCCCGGTGCACGCATGTCGCTTCATCAGGATCGGGACGAAAAGGATTTTCAAAACCCGATCGTCTCCATATCGCTCGGTCTGCCGGCGACATTCCAGTTCGGCGGTCTAAAACGAACAGATGCTGTCAAAAAATACCTACTGGAGCACGGTGATATCGTTGTCTGGGGCGGCGCCTCACGCCTGTTCTATCACGGTGTCCTGACGTTGAAAGAGGGCAATCATCCAAAAACCGGGAATGTCAGATACAATCTCACATTCCGCAAGGCGTATTAGTTGGCCTGGGAAGCTTGAAAATTGCTCCACCATGCCGAGCTACCGACCAACTCACTGTAAGTTAATGAACTGAAGCTATTTGTAGAACGCATGCCGGATCAGAACCTTCGTGTTGATGGATGTTCGCACGGCTAGGTATAGCTTTGCTTGAGAAAGACCTTGTGGATGGAAACGCATATTGTTTTTGGCGGATCAGGTTTTATCGGCTCACATTTAATTCGGCGTCTCGTAAAACAGGGTGATCGCGTCATATCTGTTGACCGGAAGCCACCAAGAGAAAAACTTGCAGGGGTTGATTACCGGTCTGCAGATGTTCGCGACCTCTCTAGCTTGGAGGTAGGTGGCGATATTAAGCGCATTTATAATCTGGCTGCTGTTCATACTACGCCCGGTCACCCAACCCACGAGTATTACGAGACCAATATTCTTGGCGCTGCTGAGATTACCGCTTTTGCGCGGCGTTTCGACATCAACGAAATCGTCTTTACGAGCTCAATTTCCGTCTATGGACCAAGTGAGGAAACGAAAAGAGAAACGTCTGAACCAGCGCCCGAATCTGCGTATGGGCGGTCTAAGCTAATGGCTGAACGAATTCAGCGAAGTTGGGCTGATGAAAATGAACAGCGGCGCCTTGTTATCTGTCGGCCAGCGGTCGTCTTTGGGCACGGGGAGGGCGGCAATTTTACCCGCATGGCAAAGCTTCTTGGTAAAGGATTTTTTGTCTATCCCGGCCGTAAAGACACAGTGAAGGCATGTTTCTATGTCGATGACTTGCTTGACACATTGGACTTTGCAATGAAGCAGCCGGATCGATTTGTTCTGTTCAACGGCTGCTATGCAGATCGCTATACTCTTGAGCAGATTGTAGAAACATTTAGGGCTGGATACTTTCAGCACGCCAAAACATTTCTGGTTCCGCGCATCGCTGTGTCAGTTGCCGCTACACTTTTGAAGCCATTCTCGGTGCTGGGGTTAGGAATTCATCCTGATCGCGTCATGAAACTCGTGCGTTCTACAGACATTATGCCAGAGTGGCTTGAGCAAAAGAAGCAATCAAAAACAGGCATGCTTGCTTCGGCGTTTGACCGATGGAACAAGGACAGCAGCAGTAAGTTTGATTGATCGCTACAAGCTAAAAAGAAAAAGCTCCCTAGAGAGCTTTTTTCATTTTAAGCGATCATTTTGAGGATCGTTTCGCGAACGTATGTTTTTAAACGAAGCTGACTTACCTTAGTATCTTCTGTGGATTTGACCACTTCCAGAGATTGGTTCAACAGATCCGAAAGCTCTTCCTGCGTTTCGGCAATGTATATGCCCGGACGTTGGCGAAGCTGCGACACCGTCGCGAGTTGGTGATCATTACGATGTTCGCCCATTGATGACAGACGCGGAACAAGAATAATCGGTTTCGCGTATTTATAAGCCTTTAGCACAGTACCAATGCCCGCATGGGCAATGATGACCGAGCACTCTTTCAGCTTTCTATCGAAGTCGATTGGGTCTACGGTCGCGCTGAACTGCATATTCTGCGGCTGGTAGGTGCTGACGCCCACCTGCGCAAAAATTTCTTCGTCTAGGGACGGGGCAATTTCGTCGATCATCTTTATGAGGCGATCGAAGGGGAGTTGTGTGCCGACTGTCACGACAATCATAACAAGGCCCCTTTGTAGGTTGGTCCCTGGTTATCGCTTAAATGCTCCCATTGGGTAAGCCAGGTATCTGAAATATAGCGAGCGAGCTTTCCGGACATTGAGAGCTGTTCAACGTTGGCAAAGCTATCGATCCAGATAGCTTTTGCACCGATGAGCTTGCCAAAAGCCATGCAGATAATACCTGGGGCAGCACCAGTCGAAACGATAACTTTTGGGCGAACGGTAAACACGATCTTCGCGCACTCAATGAAGCACTTCAGCAACAGGAGTGGTTGATTGCGATTGCAATCATTGACCACGCGACCTTGCTTACCCGCTTGGAGCAGCAGTTCTTCTTTCGTTGTCACGAACACAGGTGACATATCTTCGAAGGCTTCAGAAACAAGGAGCAACTGCTGCCAGTGCCCGCCGCTCGATGCAACTGCAAGAATATTCTTTTTCATCGATAACCTCACGAATGCTGCCGTAAAAAAGTCCTGATGCGCGAACGCATCAGGCGCGGCTCAGTCAACACCAAAGATGTCGCGCGTATAAATTTTGGGGGTCACGTCAGCGATTTCTGGCGTGATGCGATTGGCAAGAATGACGTCGCTGTAAGATTTAAATTCTTCGAGGTCTTGTATAACTCTTGAACGGAAAAATTCATTTTCATGGTAGCTGGGTTCGTAAACCACAACCTCGATACCCTTGGATTTGATACGCTTCATTACACCCTGAACGGAAGAGTCACGGAAGTTATCAGAGCCAACCTTCATGGTGAGACGGTAAACGCCCACTACTTTTGGACCCAGCCGCTGAATGCTCTCGGAGATGAAATCCTTTCGCGTGGAATTCGAGTCAACGATAGCGCGGATGAGCGATTGAGGTACTTCGCTGTAGTTGGCCAGCAACTGTTTGGTATCCTTCGGCAGGCAGTAGCCACCATAACCGAAGGAGGGATTGTTGTAATGGTTGCCAATGCGCGGGTCTAGGCAAACGCCATCGATAATTTCGCGGGTAGCTAACCCGCGTGAAGCCGCATACGTGTCAACCTCATTGAAATACGCAACGCGCATGGCAAGGTATGTATTTGCGAAAAGCTTGATCGCTTCCGCCTCGCTTGCGCCGGTAAACAGGACTGGCACATCTTTCTTGACCGCGCCTTCAAGCAACAGGTCTGCAAAAGCTTTGGCCGCATCTGACTTGTCGCCAACGATAATGCGCGACGGATGCAGGTTGTCATAAAGTGCTTTACCTTCGCGCAGGAACTCTGGCGAGAAGATGATATTGGCGTAACCGGTCTGTTCCCTTAGCGCCTCTGTGAAACCAACAGGGATGGTTGATTTGATGACAATACATGCCTTCCGATTGACTGCGAGAACGGCATTCACAGCAGACTGGACGGCTGTTGTGTTGAAGTAGTTCGTAAGCGGGTCATAGTTCGTCGGTGTCGCAACGATGACGAAATCCGCGTCTGTATACGCTTCCACGCTGTCGGTTGTGGCCGACAGATTAAGTTCTTTCGTAGAGAGAAACTCTTCAATATCTCTGTCGACAATCGGTGACTTTCGCGCGGCAACAAGATCAACGCGCTGTTGAACGAGGTCAATGGCTACGACTTCGTGATTCTGAGCGATGAGAACGGCGTTGGACAACCCAACATAACCAAGTCCGGCTACTGCAATTTTCATGTAAAAAACTTCGTAAATGAGTAAGTAAAAAATCGCTTGCTGCGACGCTAATAGGCCCTAATCAATAAGGATAATATTCACTTACTGAGGGGGATTTGTCAATCTTGCTGGTTTTTTGAACTGATTTCGCTGAACAGTTCCGTGCCAAAACATTGAAATATGGTTCATCATAACGGAGTTGGATCCTCTGCGATGGTTTATTTTTATTAGAGCGCCAAGGCGCAAAACGTAAAATTATACAACTTTGTCGCATCCAAATAGGTCAGAAATGAAGCGTCATCTGGTGAGGTCGTTATGGTTTCCGAGCGACGATCACCATAGATTTCGCTAGCGCAGGGATGCGGCCAGCACGACTAATTTCGATTGAATTGAATCCTGCATCCGAAAGTAATTTTGTAATTGTTTTCTCGGACCAAAATTTAATGTGTCCGTGATCTCGCAATGCCATGAAATGATCATCCATTTTGCCAGACAGTGCCAAGGCGAGATTTTTCCAATATCCATGATATGGTGTTGAGATTATCAATGTACCGTTACTTGCAAGAAGATGAAATGCAGTTTGGGCGAAGATTTTTGGACGATAAAGATGTTCAATGACCTCCGTTGACACGACCGCATCCCAACTTCCAAAACGAGCACTGAGATCATCATAAGCCGAGGCCTCTTCAAACGATTGCTCGGGGAACCGCAACCGGGCACTAGCGATTGCTGAGGTGGAAGGGTCGCTTGCGAGGACATGATAACCTTTTCTGGTCAGCAAGTTAGCGAGATCCCCCGTCCCGCATCCAATTTCGAAGATCCGACGAACAGATCTGTTTTTTTCGAGGCCTTTAAGTATTGCCGGGAGCAGGTATGTCAGAGACCGGTTAGGTTTTGCATGGTGATAATCATGCGCCAAATCCTGGTGGTTTTCACTCCGCGTCAATACCGCCGTCATTCGCGAATCTCCCGCTTAACTACACGAGCTAGGATTCCTCTTGCTGGTCGTTTGGTCAAAGGCATTTAATCTTAGAGAAATGTTTTCCACATGCCTCCAGTGAACCTAACCGAACCTATTTTTGCTAACATTCGCGATGCCTAAAGTTGTCGTTTTATGCGTCGAAATAAACCCAGTCAAAGCCAATGCCTCAGTACGGGAGGCATAAATTTGCTAGACTTATGTCACCGTGCCTGCCGCGTCGGGTCTGTATTCCTGGTAGGAATGGCCGAGAATACCGGTGACCATACCTGCACCACGAAGTATGTGTGACAAACCCTTCATCCCCCAGTACGGCGAAAATAGTACGGAGGGAGTTATCATAACGCCTAAGCCGATCCGGGCCATGCCATAAACCAGACGATAAATACGCTGCTTTGTGCTTCCGTAAAAAATGTCTGACACGGCGAACGTATTGCCCAGTCGATACTGACGTTGAAGGACCCATTTCCACGTCATCCGGCTCCTTGGTATAATGTCATATACCAATGCGGAGGATGACCAGTGAATTTTAACTCCACCGCGTACGGCTCGATTAAAAAATAGATAATCTGTGCCGCCGGTATAACGCATCCTCTCCTCGAAACGTAAACCGAGATTACGGAAGAGTGGGTAATCGAACATGACGTTATTCGAGGCGGCATAATTGATGCGCTGTCGATCTTGCCTGCGTTTTCTTTCAAATACGCCAGCACGAATAAAGTACTCAGGTGCGTCCTCGGGATAGACGGGTTCCACTGGACCATAGATACAATCAGCTGAAGTTATCTCGCGGACTGCCAACATTGAATCTAGCCAGTTATCTACAGGCCACTCATCGTCGTCCAAGAAACAAAACAATTCGGTGTTTTCTGGTGATTCTTCAAGCGCGCGATTTCTCGCAAACGGAATGCCAGGCTCTTTCTCAACGCAGTACTTGAGTATCGGTGCACCTCCGAGATCTCCGTTACTGTACATGCCGCTTTCAATGAACGGCGTGACGGCCACTTGGCCGCTTCCTGTCGCATCGTTGTCAACCACCAAGACGGTTAGAGTGTAAGGCCTCGCGGGATCATTGACTTGGTGTGCTAGTGCTTCAAGGAGTTTTTTAACTCCATCTGGCCTTCTGTAGGTGAGAAAAGCCACAACAATGTTTACTGGCTTCTTTGATGCGATGTGCTGTTCAATAACTTCCCCATCAAAATTTTTCATCTAATGATACCTGCGAGACGTTTTGTTGCCACTTGAATGGTAAAAGGAGCTACTGAAAACTTACTATCTTTGGCGCAACGTCGTGCTTCTATGAGTAAGGGGAAGAACGTGAGATTGCTCTGAGCAAGGCCGCCCGCAGCAAGGCTCTGGCCCATCTTTTTTAATCCATCATAGCGGTCGGCCAAAGCAACGCCTGTGGCAACCATGATTTTGGCGCGTAAATTCGCTGCCTTTGGGCTATTCGTGTATCTGTTCTCGTTATGGATACGCTGGAAGGTCAGTGGTGTTTCAACAATCAGGCCCTTGCCGAGGTAGGCTGCAGCGAACTTCAGATAATTGTCACTCAAAACAACATCCTTGGCCGTAGGCATGGGAAGAATATCGGATAAAATTCTGCGGTGAAAAGTAAGGCCAGAGGTGGGAACGTGTAAGCTCGGGAACCTACCGCCACGTAGAGTCTCTCGCTTGTCTACGATCGTCGCAGTGATGCTACCTTCCGATGTAGAGTTTTCTTGAGTGGTAACTTTGTCGAAAACCCAATCTACATCTGGGTTTTGAAAGAGTGCAGCGATTGCACTTAACTTGCCCGGTAAAAACGTATCATCCGAGTCAAGCATACACAAGACATCGCCGCTTGATGCGGAGAATCCGGCATTGAATGAAGACGCTTGTCCACCGTTCGCTTTTAGGATGGAGACAATACGCTCACCATAACCTGCGATAATTTCGCGTGAATTATCAGTTGAGCCGTCATCGACGACAACAATTTCGAAATCAGAATAATCCTGTGCAAGCACGCTATCAATGCACGCTGGAAGGAAGCGTGCGTAATTAAAGTTATTGATAAGTACAGAGATTTTCATTCAGCATTTCCGGATAATTTTTAGGTGAAAAGTTTCAGGGCTTTTCTGTCATTGAGCGGCTTTCGTGTCGGGTACAAGACGGTAGCGTATTTTTTGAACAAGGCTCATGTCGCGCGTCGGCGAAGTTGCCTTGATGTTCTTCCTTGCATCCCGTGACAGTCTCACTCGACTATCAAACCAACGCTGCTTTAAGCCTCTAGGGATAAGGCCAATGCCTGCGAATACGCCCTGAAGTGTTCCCTTTATATACCCGCTGCGCAGTCCTCTGGTGATCGCCAACGTTGCGTTCATCAGCGACGAAACAGGGGAGAAGTTGAATTTGGATGCCATATAAATGGTATTGCGTACGTGAAAGTAATACCGTCTTCCCGTCCAAGATACCCGGTTTTCGGCCGATACTTTGTGGCGTATTCGAACACTAGGTTCGTAGACCATTGTGCCGCCAGCATTGATCAGTCGATACGCCAGGTCGACTTCTTCATGCAGAAAGATCAATGTGTCATCATAACCCTTCACCGCGTCGAAGGTTGACCGACGTAGCATGTGGCCCGCGCCAACAAAGCGGGCGGTCTGGAAGCGCTGACCTGAGTATTTGCTCATTGAAAGAGGGTAGGGCCAACTGCTTTTATCGTCCTCACCGTCACTGAAAAGTACAATGCGGAAGGCAAGTGCAGCGACGGTCGCATCGGCCTCCATGTAGGTGACTGCCTTCGCTACTTCGTCACTGGACGCAAACTCTGCATCATTATCGAGTGCGACGATATAAGGAGCCGAGCCCAATGAACTAGCCTGGTTGCGCCCGCCGGGGACGCCGCGGTTCTTATCGTTGCAGACAAGTGTCACGCTTGGATTTTGCGCAACATGTGCTTTTAAAATAGAAAGCTCGTCGTCCGGAGTGCCTTGGTCGACAACAATCACATTCGGTACAATACCTTTTTGTGACAAAGCGCTATCAATCGCCGCACAAGTATCTGGTATGCGCCCCCAGGACAGAATGATGATGTCGACAGCAGTATCAGGATTGTCCATCAATATTCTCCGTGCTGCGAGTTACGTCGTTATTTTGTAGTTTCGTTTCGTCGTCGTCACATACTTCGTCATCACGTTGCATACGCCCGTAACGCGCTATGATTTTGATGTTGCTTCTTATTATTCGTGCTGGATTTCCCGCGACCAGTGACCGTGGAGGTATGCTTTTGGTGACTACTGCACCCGACCCAATCACGCACTCGTCACCAATTTCGATGCCAGGTAAGATGATGCTGCGAGCGCCGATAAAACAACGCTTGCCAATGCGGGTATCAAGATAAAGGCCACGTGTTAGATCGTGCGTTAGAATAGCTGCGTCGAAGGCGACGTAGCTTTCTTCACCGATATGCACCCCCTTCGGATTTGTGCGATCCAACTTCGCACTCAGCGAAAAGCTAGCGGTTGGATGGATATCCATGCCCCAAATCTTCGTGAAATATAGCCACTTAACTTTCACGATAAAATTTCTGATGGGCCGTAGAGCGTTGAGACTCCGTTTTGGCTTGCGGACAGGTGTTTTCATGACTTGCGTCCCAATTCCATGCGTTTTTTTGGAGTTAAACCGCTGCCAAGCCTTGGCAATAGGGGACCTAGCCGTCGCACCGGGCGACTGCGCTTTGAGTGTTCAACGCCGTCCACTAAGGTAAGGTCCATGACTTGGAGATCGGTGTTGCGACAATGTTGCGCTGCAACCCTGTTGGTTTCACTCTTTAGATCTCTGGCTATACGCGCCACAACGTCGGCGCGGCCTACTCGCGAAAGCAGCGCATCGAAGAACCTGGTGGTAGGCAAGCTATGGCCAGTCAACGCTTTGGTAGACAGGGAATTCTTGAGATAAATATTTTGCACGCAATATTCCACGGAGACCGGTAAGTCGGCAGAGAGATGCCGTGTCGATGAATAACGTCAATAAGACTATATGAAGTGCGCCTTTTTGTGTTCGCAGGTGCCGAGTCAACATAAAGAACACGCTGACAAACTTACCTTGGTTTTAAAAAATGTAACGCAGAAATTATTTTTTAAAGAGCACTCTGATATCATCAGGGTGGCGTAAAATAAAGCAGATTTTACCACTCTTCCGGATTCTCATGGCGCTAAATGCCGATGCCGACCAATTTCTTGAGGTCAGCTTATGGTCGATATCGTGGTTATTTTCTGATTTCCGAGTTGTTGACCATAATATAAGTATTGTTGTGGCTTTAGTTATGCGTTAGGTCAAAATCCATAGAGTATTTCTCATGCAGAAGCATGTTGATTTATTTGAATAAACATATGCTTTGATGGAATTAGGCGGGTTGGCCGCCAGTATCAGGTTTATAAAAATATTTTTGTACCTTCACAGACGGGGTAGCGCATCGTGTCAAAGATCAGCCCAAAAGCTTCAAATGTTACTACGGGAGAAGCGTTGCGACGATCATGGTGGTCATTTGTGGCCGTTGGTGTCGCAAGTGCGCTGATTAATATACTTTATCTGACTGGCTCATTTTTTATGTTGCAGGTCTATGATCGGGTGCTGCCGAGTAAAAGCATCCCTACGCTTGTCTCGTTGTGCCTTCTTGCGCTCATTCTTTATCTATTCCAGGGCTGGTTCGAGGTCATACGCAGCCGCATGCTCGTGCGTATTGCCGCATCGCTTGATGAAGTGTTGAACGGTCGCGTCTTTCAGGCGATGCTCCAGATGCCGTTTAAGGCGCGCATGCCTGGTGACGGAATGCAGCCGCTTCGCGATTTTGATCACATCCGTAATTTCTTGTCAGGTATGGGGCCGCCGGCATTTTTTGACCTTCCCTGGATGCCCTTTTATGTCGCCATTTGTTTTCTCTTTCACCCATTGGTCGGCTGGTTGGCTATTTTTGGAGCCGTTGTCCTTGCCTGCCTCACATTCATGACCAATTGGAGTTCACGTAAGCATTCCAAATTGGCGAACGAGTATTCAAACGCGCGAAATGGCTATGCTCTTCTTTCTCTTCGCAATGCTGAAGTGATCCGCGCAATGGGCATGTCGGGCCGTATCACGAAGGCTTGGCAGGAGAAGAACAGTGCTCACCGAGCTCTGATGTGCACAACCTCGGATGTTGGCAATGGATACGCCGCTATATCGAAGATATTTCGTTTGGCGCTGCAATCTGCGGTGCTGGCTGTCGGGGCACTTCTGGTTATGGACGGAAGCGCGTCCGCGGGTATCATGATCGCCGCATCTATCTTAACATCACGTGCACTCGCGCCCGTAGAACTCGCTATTGGCAACTGGAAGGGTTTTATCGGTGCGCGCGATGCGTGGAGACGGACAAGTGAAGTGCTGGCTGCAACGGCTGAACAATCTCCCCCGCTTCAACTTCCTGCCCCCCGCAATGTGCTTGCTGTTGAAAAATTGGCTGGTTCCGCGCCAGCTAGCAAGAACCTTATTTTCGTTGACATCGATTTTAAGGTTCACGCAGGTAGCGCTGTCGGTATTGTTGGTATGAGTGCATCTGGCAAATCTGCACTGGCTCGTGTGCTTTTGCAGTTGTGGCCAACCGTTCGCGGGTCTGTACGCTTGGACGGCGCCGAGTTGAGCCAATGGAGTGCAGAGGATCTGGGGCGATATATTGGATATCTTCCTCAGGACGTCGAACTGTTTAACGGAACGATCGCTGAAAATATCGCACGCTTTGCAGAGGACGCTGATCCTAAAGCGATTATTGCGGCAGCCAAAGCCGCACGAATCCACGAAATGGTCATAAGGCTCGCTAACGGTTATGATACGGAGATAGGGGACGCAGGAACGCTGCTTTCGGCAGGGCAAAGGCAGCGTGTAGCCCTTGCTCGTGCTCTTTATGGAGACCCTTTCCTTGTCATACTTGATGAGCCTAACTCCAACCTTGATGCTGACGGTGAACAAGCCTTGAGTGAAGCAATTTTGGGCGTGCGTGCCCGCGGAGGTATCGTCCTCGTGATCGCTCATCGACCCAGCGTGTTATCAAGCGTTGACCTGGTTATGGTTATGAATGGTGGCAGAATGAATGCTTTCGGTTCGCGAGATGAAGTTCTTGGGCGTGTGGTGAGCAAGCCGGAGCGGCAACTTCAGGTCGTCATCGACACGAAAACTGGAAACTAATGTGATGGCAAAATCCAGAGTTCAGGAGCGCTCGTCTGACGGTTGGGCGCAGAAGTCACTGCGGCGACACTTGGCCGCCGTGTTCTCCGCGTCTTTCCTCTTGGTTGTTGGAATAGGCGGTTGGGCATTCTCGCAACAGATTGCAAGCGCAGTCATTGCGTCAGGTGTCGTCGCCGTCGATGGCAACGTAAAGAAAATTCAACATTTTACTGGCGGTAACATCAGTGAAATTCGAATAAATGAAGGACAAAAAGTCAAAGCAGGCGAAGTCTTGTTTGTTCTTAATGGCAACAAGGCACTTGCTTCTCGCGATATGATAGAGAAACTGCTGGCGCAGCTCTACATGCAGCGCGCCCGTCTTATGGCGGAAATGAAAGGCGAAACAACAGTTGTGCCTCCGCCTGAAGCTGAAGGTTTGCCCGGATTAAGTGATTTTGTCACGATGGAGCAAGACCTGTTAACAAGCCGCAGGCTGTCTCTTGCTGCGATGATTGATCAGTTGAATTCAAGACAGGTTCAACTCGACGATGAGATCGGCGGATATGAACCTCAGTTGCAAGCAAGCGACGAAGCCATATCATCGACTGAACAAGAGCTTGCTATCCAAGAAAAGCTTTTTGCGAAGAAAGCTGTTGGCTCACAGCGCATGTTACAACTAAGGCGTGAAAAAGCGAGTTACGAGAGTGATCGTGCCAAGCTTATCGCGGGGCGTGCTTCGGCACTGACACGAAAGGGCGAGGTCAAGGCCCAGTTGATAAATATGACTCAGACACGTTTGACCGAGACGTCGACGAGTTTGGCAGATACGCAACGCCTAATCCTGGAAAACGAGGAAAAACGCAGTCGAGCGCAAGACGAGATCGATCATTTAGAGATTACATCACCTGTAGATGGACGTGCGTTGCAACTCACCGTTCATACGAAAAACGGTGTGATTTCCCCCGGTCAAGATCTTGTCTTGATTGTTCCTGATGACCAGCAACTTGATGTGGAAGCCCGAATTCAAACGCGAGATGTGGACCAGATAAGGGTTGGACAGCAGGTTCGACTACGGTTTGCCGCTTTTAATCAAAGAACGACACCGGAGATTGAAGGCAAAGTCGTTAACGTTGCCGCTGATGCAATCACAGATCCGGCTACACGTCAGTTATATTATGCGGTTAAAATCCAACCGGATCCTGAGAGCATGAAGAAAGTTGCAGGTCTTGATCTGTATCCCGGCATGCCTGTCGAAGTTTTTGCTCATATCGCCGAGCGTACGGTTATTTCTTATTTGATGAAGCCACTTATGGATCAAGTGGAGCATGCATTTCGCGAGGAATGATAAATTCACAAACAGATCATGGTTGTGCGTAGATGTGCTAATTATTGAGCAAGTTCGTAGATTGATATTGCACCTTCATTAGGACTTCCGACATAGTTTCGCCCAATCTTTTTCAGAGACGATAGGGCGATAGATAGCATGTTGGAGGACGTGGACATAATTTGACACTGTTTGTTTTGCCGGGATTGGGTTATATGGTCTCGCCCTGATTAGATTGGTATTGCTCCTTTCAACTGAAGTTGAGCTAATTCGGTTTAAATGACGTATGATTTATTGCATTGATAATAATGGAGAGTTTTGTGAGTATAAAGACGCAAATTAAGTCGATGCTTCCCCATTCGGCCGTCCAAGCAGTGCGAGTCATGATGGGAAAATCCAGGCTGCGAGATCCCCTGGCGCCATTTAAACTGTCTGACGAAAATTCAGCTAACGCCAAGAGTAGGTTTGAATTTATCGACTGGCCTGCCTCTAATAACGGGCGCGTTATCTACGCACTTACTCCAACCGCTAATCTTAGAAATGTTGGCGATCAGGCTCAAGTTGTAGCAATTGAGCAGTGGATCAAGAGACATTATTCGTCCATGCCGGTTATCGAGCTCGATAAAGATGTCGTGATTGCATGCGTCGAGGATTATAAAAAATTAGTTATGCCTAATGATGTGTTTATTTTGCATAGCGGTGGTAACTTAGGGGATAGAGGACGTTGGTCTGAAGCCGCTCGTCGAACGATCATCGAGAATTTCAGAGGTAACCGAATTGTAAGTTTGCCTCAAACCATCCATTTCAGCGACACGTCACTTGGTCGGCACGAAGGAGAAATTTCTTCCAGGATTTACAATTCTCATCCGAGATTAACAGTGATGGGACGAGACGAGGAGAGTGGTAAACTTGCGCGTAGCATGTTCCCAAAATCTCAAGTGTGCATTGCCCCTGACTTTGTGCTTTCATTAAAAGCTAGTGATTTTGGCGTTACGCCGTCTGCAGAGACGCCTCAGAGGCTGATGGCTTGCCTGAGATTGGATGATGAATCAATTTTCACTGCAGAACAGCGGTTAGCAATCAGCGAACGTTTCAATGTTCCTACAACCCTATTTGATACCACTATTGACCGTGATATTCCTCCGCATCAGAGGCGTGAGATCCTAAAAGAGACACTTCAGTTGTTTATGGATCATGAGGCTGTTGTCACTGATCGTTTCCATGGCTTGATATTCTCGGTTTTATGTCGGAAACCCACTGTAGTACTCAGGACAGTTGATCATAAACTTACTTCAGCTGTTGATTGGTTTGTCGATATTCCAAATGTTCAATTTTGTTCATCAATTGACAGAATAGAAGAGACACTTTTAAAAGTAAAAAATACTAAGGTTGAGAACTATCCAGACTTTAATGAGCTATATTTTGATCGATTGCCTAAATTTATTGCTGAGATAGCCTAACCGGAGCATACCTTATGGATATCAGTGCCCGATCTTATGTTAAGAGACCTCGGTTAATTGTAAAAAAAATATCAAGCTTTCTCAGACGATTTACAGGCGTTCCAACTAAATCAGAAAAATTGAAAACCTTTCACGAAGCGAAACAAGAGCGTCTATCTACGTGTGAAGCACTTGCTTTCATGCGGCACGATGCCCACAGAATAGAGAAAGCTTTTTACAACAATATATTCGATGCAAAGCGAGAGTTTTACGAAAAACGTCGAGAGAATGTCTTTAAAGCTATACAGCTTGCTCTGGAAAATGGTGTTTCAGAACACGAACCTACGCTCGTGTGGGCGCGCGAGATTGCGTCAGAATTCGAAAAACTTCCGGAGACTTTTATTAAGAAAAATTCTATCTCAGCAAGAGAAATAGATATTGCGTCAAGTGACGGTTTGCTGAAGTTAATGTCAACTCGTCGAAGTTCGCGTGTGTGGTCGAGTGAACAGCCCTCGAATGAAGAATTAATGAAATTCGCCTTAAAAATGGTTGAGGCTGGCAAGTGGGCTCCTACGTCCGGTGATCGGCAGCCTGTCCGGTTCAAGATTCTACTAGATTTAGAGGAGAAGATCGTCCTTAAAGGCTTGAAGGAAGAGCATTGCTATAATGCTCCGTGCTTGATTTTTATTGGTACAGACAGGCGATTTTATGGGGGACTCGGGAACAATGAGGCCGCGATGCATGTAGATACTGGAGCTGCGGCGATGCAAATGGCATTGTTGGCGCATGGCGCGAATTTCGGCGTTTGCTGGAATCACTTCTCGACTGATTTGATTCAGTCTCGGTCTAGCAATGTCGAAGTGTATAGGAATTTCGTAAAAATGCATTCCATACCGGACCATATTGAGCCAGTTGCCCTTCTTGCTTTCGGTCGGGCTGCATTTTACCCGCCTGCGCCGGCACGTATGAATACGTCAGACTATTTATTGTAACCATAGTGATTGCAGGTCGTCCGACCAAATAACAGAATGTTTGGAAACGGAACGAAACGTTGCGGTTCCCTTTGAATTAAATATTTGAGTTAATGGTGTATTTGACAGAAGGGCAGTGATAGGAAGCCGCATACCTATAATATCTGGATTGTTAGTGGTCCACCGGCAATGAATGGTCATGATTGTTGCCTTGTATGCGTAGAGCGATTTGCAGAATATTGTAACAACGGGAACTATTTACTCTGTTTCCGTATTTTGTAGTGACATTTGAACAAATTAAAAAGACGAACTGCGTTTAATTGGTGCATGTTCTCGGACAAGTTCTCTGTAAAATAAAGTGGGCCAGAAACGTTGATCATTCTAAAAGCTCACTGACGTGGAGCGCCATTCTTTCCCCGGCACGTTCGATGTAAGTCGTATCTCTAATTTGGCTTACTATTTCTCATGTAATGTCATAAGTTCGGAATACATTTTTAGTCCGCTGCGTTTGGGCTCCATAGATCTGATCTGATTGAAAATTAATAAAGATAGTATGCAGGCAACACGCGAGTCTAAGATGTTTTTTTTTCGTAAAGGCGCCGATAATAGCGACGTAGATGTCGTCTATTTCTCTTTGAATTTTCCTGAGTTAAGTCAGACTTTCGTGTTTAATGAGATGCGGTCATTGAGGGATGGGGGAGCCAACCTCAGGATTGTGGCACTGAAACGTGAAATTCAGGCCCCGTCTGATCTTCCGCATCAGTACGGTTTGTCGAAAGATGTCGACTATCTCAATACAAACACAGGAATCAAGGCGAGGTTTTCGAGGCTATTCGATGTCATAAAAAGTCTAATAGTCCTTGAGAGGAGGTCATTGAATGCCCTCCTGTCAATAAGAGATCTTCGGTCCGCTGCCAGGAAGTCATCAACGTCTGTAGCTGTTCTGTTGCGTTTGGCGGCACATCTACAACCGAAAGGTTCAAATGCTGTCATTCATTGCCATTTTGGCACTACAGGGATAGTTGTTGCTGAACTTAAAAAACTTGGACTTGTTACAGCGCCTTTTACGACCGTATTCCACGGGTTCGACATCACTAAGTTTGTGGATGCTAATGGACGCGACATTTATACAAGCCTATTTGAAGTATCGGATTTTCTTTTGCCCGTGAGCGAATTGTGGCGAGGAAAATTGATTCAATTAAACGCACCGCGAGATCGCATACGTGTTCAA
Source organism: Agrobacterium sp. AGB01 (assembly GCF_014851585.1). Taxonomy (GTDB): domain Bacteria; phylum Pseudomonadota; class Alphaproteobacteria; order Rhizobiales; family Rhizobiaceae; genus Agrobacterium. Next base: position 394,828 of record NZ_JACVAB010000003.1, on the reverse strand, counting down.
AGATTGGGTGTTGATTGTAGTGCTTTCGAATTTCAAGAGCGATTTCTAACGCCGACGTCAGAAATTCGCTTCGTTGTCGTTGGCCGAATGACGGAGAAGAAGGGGCATAGATATGCAATACAAGCATTTGCGGATCTCGTAGCACGTCGACCGGATCTGGAAGTCAGACTCGACGTAATTGGTGCTGGGCCCTTACTAGAGGAGCTGAATGCTTTAGCTGAAAGCTCCCCGTCAGCTGACAAAATCTGCCTGCATGGCGCGATGCCCAATTCAATGGTTAGGCAATTTTTGGACCGTTCACACGTTTTTGTCCTTCCAAGTGTCACAGCCGCAGATGGAGATATGGAAGGTATTCCGGTGGCAATAATGGAGGCAATGGCGATGGGGTTGCCAATTGTTAGCACGCTGCACAGTGGTATTCCTGAAATTGTTGCAGATGGAGTATCTGGACTTCTGGTTCCCGAAAAAGACATCGGCGCTTTAAGTGCAGCAATGGAGAATTTGGCTAGTAATCGGCACTTAATTTCCCAAATGGGTAAACAAGGTCGAGATATTGTTGAGCGAGACTATAATGAAGTGTCACAGGGAAAATCTTTGATCTCTTTAATGTCTGAGCTGCAATCACGACCTGTTTGAAGCTAGAACATTAATGCGAGTTTATAGACATCTACGTTCAGGAGACTGCATTGCCCCCCCTAATTTCGGTCGTAATACCAGCATTCAACAGAAGTAGTCTCATCGTGGGCTGTTTGGAATCCGTTTTCCAGCAGACATATAAAAACATTGAGGTGTTGGTAGTAGATGATAAGTCGACAGACGATACTTTGAATGTGCTTCACTCAATTTCTGACAAGCGCTTGAGGATTATTTCATTAACGAAAAATGGTGGCGGTAGTGTTGCCAGAAATAGCGGGATTGAAGCCGCCAGAGGCGAGTACATCGCATTTTTGGACTCCGACGATCGTTGGCTGCCAAATAAGCTTGAAGTTCAATTAAGTAAATTGATCTCATATGGTGATCGCTTGTCGGTTTCTTACACGAATGTTATAATCGATGACGGGGTAAGCTCTCAAGCATTATATAATAAGCCAAATAAAAGCAATCGTAATATTTTAGAATACTTGTTTTTGAATTGGTCAGAGGCGCATATACAGACAAGTTCTTGGCTAATGAGAACTGAGATTGCCCGGACTGTGAAGTTTGATGAAACTTTGAGGCTTCATCAAGATTGGGATTTTTTGGTTCGTGCGGAGATTCTCGGATACAATTTTTTGGAAATTCGGGAGCCTCTAACAGTTTGGCTTATGGATCACCGCCCAGATCGGGTGAGTTTGGCCTCTAATCGCTTTTCTAGATCAATGATTTGGCTTCAGAAATGGGAAGGTCATATTGGGCGCAAAGGAGTTTTGGCCTTTAAAGCCCGACGTGCACCTGAGAATGCACATGAGAATTTTCCGAGATCATTGTACTGGGTATTACAGGGTTTAGTTTCTAGGGCGGTTTCTCCGCGTCCATCACTTAAATTGTTGAGGGCTTGCTTTGGTTCCAAATTCCGCCAAAACTAGCTGGTTCAAGAGGTTGTGACCTGTACTATACACTGTCCTAATTTCGTACTGTTTGAGGAACAATTGGCGGTCATGACCGTAATGTGTTCCTATTATAGACTGTTTTGTGCATTCCATACGTGTTCTGCTGAAGGCAAATCCACGCAGGAATTTACACATTGAATTTCCCCAATGGTGAATTAGTGAAAAAAGAACATACGTCGTCAGTTGGCAGCAAGACTGTTAAATCTACCATGCTACTACTGCTTGGGGTTTTTTACAGCAGAATCATAAATTTAATAATGACCATTTTATTGGCGAGGATTTTGGTTCCGGAAGATTTCGGGCTCGTCGCTCTCGGTACAACATTGTTACTTATTGTTAATTCTATTACTGATATCTCTCTGGCAAGTGCGCTGATCCATCATAAAGAGGTCACGGAAGAAGATTTTGATACCGCTTTCACATTAAGTTTAATGCGGGGACTAATTGTTTCTGTAGTAGTTATACTTGGTGGCGCTTATATGGCTGAGATTTATAGTGATTCTCGCCTAGTCGCGATATGCTTTGGTCTGTCTCTTCGACCGCTTGTTGCCAGCCTCAGCAGTCCGCGTTATGTTTTGTATTCAAAAGAACTCCGTTTTGGTACTGTCGCGCTGCAGGAATCAATCAACTATACTGCCCAGTTCTTGATATCCGTTAGCATCGCTATTTATACTCAAAGCTATTGGGCCATTGTTTCTGGCGCTGTTTTTTCTTCTGTCATCGGTACGACATTTACATATTTTGTAGCGCCATATCGGCCAACATTTTCTCTTGCCTCGTGGCGCAGATTGTTAGGTTTTTCGTTTTGGCTGACGTTGAATGAATTTCTAACTATTGTTGGAAATCGGTTTGATAATTTTCTCGCGGGGAGTTGGTTGGGGCTGAGTGTGTTTGGCGCAATGAATGTTGGCAATAATATCGCAGGTGTTGTGACGCAATCGGCCGTTGCGCCAATGCAGAGAGTTTTATTCCCTAGCTTCGCTCAAATTGCTCATAACCGTGATCGGTTGAAAGTAGCCTTTCAAAAGAGCCAAGCTTCGCTATTTACGTTAGGACTCGCTGTGGGTGTTGGAACTGCACTCGTAGCAGAGCCCTTTGTGTACCTGACTTTAGGGCCGAATTGGCCGGTTGCTGTATTGGTAATCCAGTGCATTGCACCTGTGCTCGGCGCACAAGTAGTATTTGGCCCGGTCAACGCAATTTGCAATGCAGTCGGTGCGACCAAGGTATTGTTTTACAGGGGATTAATCCTGGTACTTTTCAGGGTTCCGATTGTTCTTGCGGGGCTGTATTTTTATGGGCTTCCCGGTATCCTTCTAGCGCGCATCGTAAGTGGGGGCGTTGTAACTTCCGCTGCAAACTTTTACTTGGTCCGTAGACTGATTAACCTAACAGTTTTCGAACAGATTTTTGTTACATGGCGTTCTTGGATTGCAGGTTTGTGCATGACGATATTCTGCCTACTTTTGGGTAGATATTTAGGCCCTATTAATAACAACACTGATGCGATCGTTCTGATTTCAATTCAAGCCTCAGCCGGCTCTATGGTGTACTGCTTGGTTCACTTTGGACTTTGGTGGGGGGCAGGGCGCACTGATATCGGGTTAGAGACTGAAGTTGTAAAAATGTTGAGCAAACTTAAGTCAAAACGATAATTCTAGTTTGTTTGATAAATGTGATTTCTCGAATTTCTACGAATACTTCGACGGCGACACTAGGTGTTTGGGCGTTATTCATGTATTGGGCAGCGCTTCAAATGCGCGAACGATCGCAGCCTGAGTGCTTCTTGCTGTATCGTTTTCGTCATATAAATTGATGCGCTTGTTGCACGAATTCGTTTTTTCGCTTGGAACAACTTGCGCGTAGCGTTCGGACAAGCCCCATACAGTTACTGCCTTTAGATGCGAGTTCTCTGCGGCAGATAGAATTAATCTTTCAAAAATAGTGCCATAGTCCTCTGATGAGAAATTTTTGTCTCTTGCGACGAACTTGCATGAAGCATCCAGTTCGGTGATGTGGACCTGCAGATTACGTTGCTTCAACTCGCGGCAAAATTTTCCAAATGCCGTTACATCCAGCGAGTCAAATCCCGGACGGAAGTGTCCCTGTATCCCAATGCCATCGAGAGGAGCCCCTTTTGCAAGTTGGCGATCAATCAATGATAGAAATGCTGCTCGTTTCTTATCGAAATTTGCACCTTGTTTTTCCAGATGGGTTTCGTTGATGAGTAGTGTGGCGTCGGGGTCTGTTGACCGAGTAATTCGTAATGCTGAGTTGATATATTCCTCACCAAGTAGTTTATGAAATATTGATGTGCGTATGAGTTCGCTATCGTATTCGAATGGTTCGTTGACTACGTCCCACGCATGCACCTTGCCAGCGAAGTGGCGAACTTGCGTCTGGATATGGCGACGCATCACGGCCTCAAGCTCTTGAGGTTTAGTGATTGCATTCATGTTGCCTGGTAAATTATGCCAGACAAGCGTGTGGCCATGTACACGAATGTTGTTGGCCTTGGCGAAGTCGACTATTTTATCCGCATCCGTAAAATCAAACTTGGCGCGCCTCTTCTCGGTCGCGGCCCATTTCATCGCATTTCTCGGCGTCAATGATGTGCAGTGATCAACATATAAAGCTTTGAGATCGTCGTGTTGCAAGTCACTGGAATCAATCGCCGAGCCGAAAAAAACACCCTTCTGTTGCGCAAGCGGTGCTATACGGTTTGCTGCTGGCACTGAAAATGCATTTGCCGGATGAATTGCAGGAGCTGATAATGTTGCCGCAGCCAAGCTCAATAGAAAATTACGTCTAGAGAGGGTAGTTGGCATAATGGTGTTATCCTTACCTGTTGCGGATCGTGGTCGGATATCGACCGAGCACTGCTTTCTACCATACCCATGGAAATAGAAAGCGCGACATGTTTTTGATGGCGTTTAAGAACAGATTTTCGCATTGCAGCAAAGATAAATTGATTTGGCGGAGTTGATAAGTTATCAAATCCTGATTAACGCTGGGTATTTTTTACATTTAGGTTTTAATTATTAGGGTGATAAATGGTTCGATCTGGGCGTAGCGGGCGGTCCGCTCGTGTGCTTTATTATCTGGAACGCTATTTGCCAGCATCTCAAGCTTTTGTTGCGCAACAGTCAAAAGCACTCAGTCGGTATGAGCCAGCGTTTCTCGCAGGGAAAACGGTAGCATCTCCTAGTCGTGAAATTTTCGAAGCTGAGGTTCACGCAATCAATGCTTCCATGAAAATGCGAAGCGCGGAGCTCGCTCTCAAGCTATTTCGTTTTCCACTGGTCGGGGCATTCCCGAGTATTCCGCAGTCAGATTTGTTGCACGCTCATTTTGGGAAAAATGGATACGTTCTCTGGCCACTCGCAGATGCCGCCCAAAAACCACTCATCACTACCTTTCATGGTTTCGATGCCACTTACAATGGCGACCCAAAAACGCCCGGCGGGTTTAATCAAGTCCGTTTTTTCTCAAAAGGGCGGTCTCAGATGGCGAAGGGTAATCTGTGGAATGTTGCTGTCTCGGACTTTGTTCGAGACCGAATGCTCTCTCTGGGCTTTCCGCCTGAGCGTGTTTTTCGACATTACGTCGGTGTTGACACAAGCCTTTTCTCGATGCGTCCGCGACGTCGTCGCAAGGGCCTCGTCGTATCCATTGCAAGGTTTGTCGAGTACAAGGGGCACCGTTTCATGATTGATGCTCTGTCGCGTGTTGCTGCACAAGGCATTCCCGTTGAATTCGTGATGATTGGCGATGGTCCGATACGTAAAGAAATTGAAATGCTCGCGCGAAAGACTTTGCCCAAAGTTACTATCCTGGAAAAACTGACTCAGCCCGAAATCCGGGATTTGTTGGCAGAAGCAGAGATATACCTTCACGGAAGTGTGACATTGGATAATGGACATGCTGAAGCATTTGGGCTTGCCAATCTTGAGGCCGAAGCGGTTGGCACACCTGTTGTTGCTTTTCAATCGGGGGGGGTAGGTGAGGCCGTTGAAGATGGTAAAACCGGAATGCTTCTTTCTGAGCGAGACGTTGTTGGTATGGCTAACGCGATCGGTGCTCTGTTAACAGATAGTAACCAGTGGACGAGTTTCAGTCGTCGAGGGCCAGAGATGGTGCGGGAGCATTTCGATATAACCTCACAAACGAGTAAACTGGAAGATTACTACGACGAGGTGATTTCGGAACACAGAAATAAACGGCCTGTATGAACCTAGTATCAAAGTGGTGATGTTAAGCGAGGTCCAGTAGCGAATCGAATTGGTATTCGTCGTGATCTTTGGTGTTTCGCCAAAATTTGGTCTCACCTATTTTTTATTTGTTTTGTCCTACAACGTTGGAAAATTTCAATCTAAGTTCATCTGCTGAGAAATCGCAGCGCTGGCTGGCAGAAGTGCCGCCTCCTTTGCAAACGCAAACACGACACTGGGCATAGTGAGGGGCTGCGACATGACAATAGACACAGATATCGGTTTTCGACAACCGCCACGTCGAATGAGCAATAGCCGTGTGAATAAGCTTCTTATTCGAAAAGAAACGGCATCTCGTTTTTTGCTAACGAGCATGTTTTATTTAATGCTCTGGCGTGCAACCGGAATGTGGTATGGCTATCCAGCCGTCTTCGGGGAGGGTTCTGAAGGAGGAGATTCACTTCTGGCAATGAAGGCCTTGCTTTACTGCCAAATCCCTCTTCTCGGTCTATACATTTGCCTCGAGCCACAACGTGTCTTGTTTTATTTTAAGTCAATTTCGCCGTTGGTTGTAGTTGTTATTGTTTCCTCTGTCTGTTCGCTTCTTGTATCAATAGATTTTGGAGCGTCGCTTCGTGGATTGGCTGCGCTAACTCTTTTCACGCTTCCTCCGCTCTTTTACCGTTTGAAATATGGAAGCGCTGAGACTTTTCGCGCTTTTAGTAAATTTATAATCGCGGCCGCATTTTTAAATCTGGCCTATATAATTGTATTTCCCAGGTTCGCTATTATGGGGGGCTCCTACGCCGGTATGGTAAAGGGGCTCTTCTACCATAAAAACATTATGGGCCAGTTTTGTGCCATTGGCGTTATAGTTTTACTGTCCTTTAGCAGGCCGAAACGTAGCCTGACATGGTCAACATTGATCAAGTTACCGACTATAGCCGTGTTGCTGCTTTTGGTGCTGCTGTCCCGTTCTTCCACTGCTGTTGTAATGGTTGCCGCCGGTATTGGGACTATTTTTGCCATTGGAATAGTACAACGTATACCAGGAACTTTTGTTAGGGGAGGCGTACTTGTTGGATCAATTTTCCTTTTGGGTTTCGTAGTTTCCTCTCTTTACTTGGGGCTTGCTGCAAGCATTGCGGAAGGTTTTGGTAAAGATCTAACGTTCTCAGGGCGTACGAATATCTGGGAGCAACTTTTACCGCTCGTGTATGAGAGACCGCTTTTGGGCCATGGCTATGGCGCTTTCCGTCAGCCGTGGGTTATGGAAGAATATGTGAATTTGGCCTTTGATGCGCGATCTGTTCACAACACATATCTGGGCATCGCTCTAGATATTGGCGTGCCCGCTATGTTGATGTGGGCATTATTTACATTTACTAGAATTTGCAAAAAAATCATCACGGAGCAACGCACCTCGAAAAGTCTCGAATGGCAGTCAAAAGAGGCTGCTATCATTCTGCTGGTGCTGACTGGCGGTATGATGGAGGCAAATATGATGCTTGCTCCTAACGTCCTGTGGCCCATAATGGTTATGGCGCTACCACTTTCATCGGAGCATGTTGTATCACGGAGAAAAGCATATCGTCGCAGATGACAATAATCGATTTTACTGATATATCATGATCAATTGAATATGTATTTTTGTTGAGTTTTTCTCGGTGCTGAAGTTTTTTCGAGTAAATAACGGCTTGTTATTTCAAATTTGAACGATCTGCTTTAGCGTCCCGAAACTCAATTCTGGGATGATCCTGCCACAACAAGAGGCAGGAGCCCGTCTATGACTACGTACTACGTCAACTCGTCAGTCGGTGCTGATGCGAACGCTGGGACGTCAGTGAATGCTCCACTCGCGTCCTTAGCTGCGGTAAGCGCTCTTAAACTGAAACCCGGCGACGTCGTGTTATTTAGCTCTGATAACGAATATCAGGGCCAACTTGACGTCAAATACTCCGGCACTGTCGAAAATCCGATAACGTTCGGAAGTTACGGCTCCGGCGAGCCGCCGGTGCTGACTGGTGGATCAGTTGGTATTTACGGTTCCAAGACTTCAAATATAGTCATTGAGAACCTCGCTATTGAAAAAACTGTCGGTAACGCAATCTACGCTGGCAGCGCAAGCAACTGGACAATTCAAAACGTGACGGTGGCGGACACAGGTACATCCGCGAAGGCTGGGTCAATAAGCTTTCAGTCTAGCAGCAACATCACAATTAGCGAATGCCACATTTCACGGACTGCCGGTGATGGGATTTGGATGTTGAATGTGAAAGGTGCGAACCTAGTCCGTAACGAAGTTTCCAATGCCTATGGGCATGACGCAGATGCGATTCAGTTGAACTCAAGCAGCAACATCTTCTTGAAAGACAATGTCCTGGATATGTCTGGCAATAATAGCAGTGCTAAAGGCGTATTGGTGCTTGTAGACGCCAAAGGCGCCCTTGTAGATGGTAACGTTATCACCGGTGGTGGTTTCGGAATCAGTGCTCAAGGTCAGGACATAACGATTACTCATAACGATATATCTGGGTATCATGGGTATAGTTGGTCTTACGGCATCGGACTTGGCCAACAGGTCGACGCTAAAAATTACATTATTAGTGATAACTACATCCACGATGGTGTATGGGGGGTGTCGGTAAGTGCCGCTGGCACTGACACTCTGACTAGAACGGGAATCAGTATAACTGGCAACCATTTCGACGATTTGAGTTCCGCCGCTCTTAAAGTCGACCGCGCGGCCTCTGGTTTGTTTGAGGGTAATGTAATTACCGAATCTGTGAGTAAGGATATTTACCTTTCACAGGCCGTAAAAGATGCCGGTACTTTTTTGACTATTCCAAGTGAGATTGCTTCTACTGGTTATCAAACTAGTCCACCTCTTGTCGTAGAGGATACCCGCGATCTTCCGTTAGTTCCGAATCCAAACGAAATGGACCTTGGTTCGCATTCTTCCCCAACTGCTATTGCCAACTACCTAAATGCTGGTTCAGACACGCTCGTGTTTACTGACGTCAATGAATTGTCTTTTTCTGGAAACGTATTGACTAATGATTATTCCGGAAACGGTGTTCTTTTGTTGCGTAATTTAAATGGATCGTCATTTAAACACTCGCCTGTGATGAATATCGAAAGTAAATATGGTGTTCTACATATCGAACGAGATGGTGACTATACATTTACCGTCGACGTGGACCAATTAGATTCATTGTCAGGAGTAGTAAAAGAGACGTTTCAGTATAAAATTTCGAATGGAGCTGAGATTGACGCGGGGTATATTTTCATTTCGATCGACGCAGACCGTATCCTTACATCCATCGTGGTAGACGACTTTCTCTAGATACTTTCGTGTAATAATACTGTGGTTCTTCGCCACAGTAAAAAACCCGGTGAATACACCGGGTTTTTGATTTTTTAATTAAAGCTCGGAGCTTAACCTTAGACAAGAAGGTCCGGTGTTGAGAGTGCTGGGATAGAAATTTTCAACACACCAACGTCAGTGGTCTGAGCATTATCGAACTCGCCAAATGCATCGTCGTAAATGCGGAACTGGAAGCGCTCAGTCGCAGCTTCAGTAAGGCCAAGTCCTGCTTCGTTGAGAGTATATGTGTACGCTCCGCTACGTTCGATATGCAGATCGCCATACAGTCCATTGATGACAGTAGAGCCGTCAGGCTGAACAAATTTGAGGATATAATCGTTATGGTTCGCAGTGGAAAAATTTTCACCGCCGAGTCGGCTAACAGAAATATGGTTCTCTGCTGTCAAATCGCCGCTTATGAAATTTCCGCTAACCTCTACCGTCTGGTTAACCGCGACAGGTTTTGTATGTTCGCCTTTAATTGTAATTGTCAAATAGTCAAAGTCTGTCCGTCCACCACCGTCAGAAACCTTGTAGCCAACGCGCTCGACCAAGCCGCCAGCCGGTACTTCTTTTATGTCAGGGTGGAGTGTGTATGTGTAGTTGCCGTTAGGGCTTACTTTAAAGGTTCCGTAAGTACCCTCAATGATCGTAATTTGTTCCAAGCCTTTCTTTGCGCCGACCGTCGAACCATTGAGCGAGCGCAAATAAATGGCTCCGCCGTCCGCTGAATCGTTCGCTGTAATATTGCCTGAAATGGAACCGTCAGGATCATTGAGGTAGATCGTGTCGAAATCAGCAACTGCAGTAGGTTTTGCCATAAAAAATACTCCCATTATTGGACTATGAAAAAAATCGGTGCGTCAATTACTTCCGATTAACTAATTATTGACCATTAATTTCTCGCAGTCGAAAGTCAATAACTTTCTCTAATTAAGAACGTTAAGGTTACTGCGATTTGCTGTTTTTTTATTGGATGTTTGATTAATTTTCTATCGGTTTAGAGTGAAACGGCGTCGAGTTTGGTGTCCCGTGCGAATATCTGCCTAATCGCTGCAGTTGTTGTTTTAGGATTTGTTGGCTTTTTTGTGTCGGGTTGTCGATACGTGTTGTCGGTGCAGGTAAATCGACTTGCGGCAAGTGCTTCCGTATTTTCGATGTGAAGTAACTGATTTCTGATTCTTTCCTTTTGGGCTTTTTTCGGGTGGTCCTCCATAAAGATGTTTTCTCGAGAGGGTAGCCGCTAGCCATAACTGCTCGAGCCGGTGCGTTACGTTTGACGCGCGATTCTTTATAATTGCAGGTCCAAGTGTAACCAGATCCGTTACTGGGCGGCCGTTGCCCTGCTGTCGGTGGCGCGGGTTGTGAGCAGGGCTAAATCTCTAGAGCAGTTATCCGCTCGCGGCGGCAAGGTTTCATGCTGCTTTTGGCGCTTATTGAGTCTTTCGGTGTCGTTGCATTGGGCTCTTGGCTCCTGATCTGTCGCTTCTTTCCACAGGCTTCCATTCACGCTCTAGCCAAATTCAATTTGACTACTCATGACATATGACATATGTCATGAGTTAAGAAGAGGAGGAGCTTTATGACTGATCTGTTTAGCGTTGAGGGAAAGGTAATTGTTGTAACCGGTGGGCTTGGCCAGCTGGGAACGGAGTTTGCCTCATCGCTCTTGAGTGCCGGTGCAAAGGTTGCGATTTATAGCCGGCGGCCGATCGATGTTGCGGCGATTGACGAAAAATTTCCGCAACATGGCGGTCGCCTAAAGGTCTATGTTGCGAGCGTCACCGACAAGGAAGCGCTTGAGGCGGCGACAGATGCTCTGTGCGCGGAATGGGGCGTGCCGCACGCCCTGGTCAATAATGCCGGCATTGACAGCAAGCCAAATGGTGCGGCGGATCAGAATGGCCCGTTTGAGAGCTATCCCCAGAAATACTGGGATGAGATCATTGATGTGAACCTGACCGGCGTAATGTTGTGCTCGCAGGTTGTCGGCGCGCGTATGGCGGAGGCTGGCCGCGGCAGCATCATCAATGTAGGCTCTATCTACGGCATGGTATCTCCTAATCAGGCGCTTTACGCTTATCGTGAAAAACGCGACGGCGTTCCCTTCATAAAGGCGGTGTCCTACGCGGCCTCGAAGTCTGGATTGCTCAATCTGACGCGCTATGTGGCCACCTATTGGGCGCCGAAAAATGTGCGCTGTAATCTCATTTCGTTTGGTGGCGTCAAGACAGGCAGCTTTGATAAGGAATTTGTCGATGCATTTCTGGAGCGCGTACCTTTGGGACGTCAGGCGGAAAAGGGCGAGTATAACGGTGTAATCCGCTTCCTGGCTTCCGATGCCTCAACTTACATGACCGGCTCAAACGTCGTGGTCGATGGTGGGTTCACTGCATGGTAAACGCAACGGCAATCTCTGCACCCGATCGCGGCAAGCTGCATATGCAGGTGGTCGCGGATATTGAAACCCGCATCCTGACCGGCGAATTGCAGGTGGGAGAGCGGCTTTCTTCGGAGGCAGAGCTCGCCCGCAACTTCGGTGTCAGCACGCGTTCTGTGCGTGAGGCGCTGCAAATCCTTGAAACGAGAGGGTTGGTACGCCGTCGCCACGGTGAGCGTGCGGAAGTAGTGCGTGACGATGTCGGGCAATTCATGGAATCGCTCGTTGCATCAGTCGGTTCGCTTTTTGCGCGCGACACGGCCTATCTCGTGCAGGCCATGGATGTTCGGCGTATGATCGAGCTTGAAGTGGTTGGACGGATTGCTGCCGGAGAAGGGCAGCTTTCGGAAGCGGTCGTAGCCTCCCTTGATGCCATGCGTAACTCTGTTCGCAACAATGACTTCTCGCAGTTCACAGAGGGTGATGCATCATTTCACCGGGCACTGGTTCAGTCGCTTGGCAATGAAATCTTATCGTCGCTTCACGGCAATCTGCACACTCTGATTGCCGGGGTCATCAAGGTGGCCAGTCGCGTACCGCGCAAAACCTTGGCCGATGGTTTGGCTGAGCACGAAAACATCTACACGCTGATCCGCAGTGGCGACGTTGAGGGCGCCCGTTCTGCAATGCGTGAACATATCGATAACAGTATGGCCTATCTCGAACAGGCCATGAGCAGATCCGGTAAACGGGAGGAAAAATCTGAATGAGTGCCTATGACTACAACAACGTGAACTGGGATGCGATCAAGCGGCTGTCTCGCTGGTACTCCGGCGATATCCATGACGTGATGGACAATCATGGTTTTTACGGCTTTCTGGATGGCATAACCCTTCACGGTGTTCTCAAGCCAGGTCAGGTGGTTTGTGGGCCGGTGTCCACGGTGCGTTACACGCCGAGTACCCGTAAGGGGCAGCCGCAGGATGTCTATCACGGCGCGATCGATGCTGTGGTGAAAGGCGGCATCATTCTGGTGGATGCTTCCTGCGCAGAGGGTTCTGGCACAGGTGAATTGATGTCTACGGGCGCAAAAACTGCTGGCGCTGCGGCAACCATCGTGCACGGCACCGTGCGTGATCTGGCCGAAGTCCGCAAGCTCGACTACCCGCTGTTTGGGCGTGGTGTCAGCCCGGTTGGTGTTTCAGGTCGCATGGAGCCGACGGAAGCGCAGGTCGAACTCGACATCAAGGGTGTGAAAGTGAGACCGGGCGATGTGATTTTTGCAGATATTTCCGGTGTGGTGGTCATTCCTCAGGAACTGGTTGCGGTCATTGCCGATGAGGCGGATCGCAATGGCGAGGGTGAAGCTCAGTGCCGAGAACGCATCCTGTCCGGTGAAAAGCTGAGGGATGTTTGGCCAGTCGGCTCAACCGGGCCGGTTTGATCAAAGTCTTAATAAAGGACTACGGGGCGCCCCGGCGCCTCGAACTTAAACGGCTGCGTGGAGGCGGCCTATTCGGGAGGAGAACCAATGTCATTTTTTAAGAAAGCCGCTCTGGCGGCATGTGCTGTCGTCGCTTTGTCCGGTCAGGCGTTTGCGGAATATCCTGAGCGCGCGATCACCATGATTATCCCATGGGCGGCTGGCGGCGGAACGGATGCCACAGGCCGTATCATTGCAACGATGCTGGAAGAGAAACTGAAGCAGCCCATCACGGTGGTCAACCGCACCGGCGGTGGCGGCATTGTTGGTCACCAGGAACTGAAAAATCTGAAATCGGATGGTTACACAATCGGCATCATCACGACCGAACTGTCCATGTACAAGTCGGTTGGCTCGTCCGATATATCCTACCAAGATTTCACACCGATCGGCCTTTATAATGCTGATCCTTCTGCAATTTTTGTACGGGCAGATTCACCCTATAAAACCATTGATGACCTGATTGCTGCCATCAAGGCGGATCCATCCACCATCAAGGCAAGCGGCGCCAATTTCGGCGGCAATAACCACATCGCCTGGGTAAGTCTGGTGCAGCTTTTGGGTGCGCCGGCAGAAAAAGCCTTTTGGGTGCCAACGGATGGTGCCACCGTGTCGCTGCAATTGCTGGCGTCTAATGCCATCAATGTAGCTGTTTCCCAGTTCCCGGAAGCCAAGGCATTGGTCGATGCGGGTGAGATTCGACCGCTTGCCTATCTCGGAAACGAGCGGAACGAGAAAAACCCGGACGTGCCGCCGATCAGCGAAGCGGCCGGTATCGAGTTTGCTGTCTCCGGCTGGCGTGGCGTTGCGGCTCCAAAGGGCATTCCCGAGGACGTCCAGACAAAGCTGGCCTCCGCATTGGAAGAGATCGTTACCAGCAATGATTTCAAAACCTTCATGGACGGTCGCAATTTCGGCGTGAACTGGAAGGGCGGGGCTGACTTCGAAACCTACCTGAAGCAGCGTGATGACGCGTTCGGCGCTGCGATCAAATCCGCCGGTATCAAAGCCAATTAATCGGGTTTACGAGCGGCCGGAAGTCGGCCGCTCATCTTCTCTTAAAACGATACGTCATGGGAACGCTGACAGTGTTCAGCATCACGCGTTGCTATGCCGACTGTCCCTGCGAACACTTGCAGAAGGAGACCGCGTATGACGACGGTCAATCGACTTGATCTTGTAATATCCGTTCTGTTTGCGCTGGTTGGTGCCTATGTGCTCGTCGGCTCCATGGAGCTGAAAGCCATGCCGGGCATGGCGGTTGGACCTGGTTTATTTCCGGCCATTACCGGTGCCGGTATGCTGTTCTTTGGCCTTGTTATGCTTGCCCAGACGTGGATGGGACGTGGCACGGATGCTTCTGATGAGCTGGCCGTGGACGAACCAGCCGAAGATGACGGTGGACCGATAACTCTCATCGACCGGCTTTATAACCCGCTGTTGTTGTTAGCGATCCTTGCATTGATCCTGCTTATGCCTGTTCTCGGGTTTCTCATCACAGCCTCCATTTTCGTTTTTGCGATGGTGATGCTGGGTGGCGGCGGATGGTTGCAGGCGATCATTTTCGCAGTGGTCATGACCGGACTGACCTATGCGCTGTTTGTTTATGGATTACGTGTGCCGGTGCCGGTCGCGATGTGGGGTTGAGCCATGAATGCATTTATTGATGCCTATTTTCTCGTCTTCAATCTTGAGACGTTGCTTGTCATCGTCGCCTCGTCGATATTCGGCCTCTTTGTCGGCGCACTTCCCGGTCTGACGGCGACAATGGCAACCGCCCTGCTGGTGCCGTTGACCTTTTACATGTCACCAATACCGGCCATTGCGGCCATTATTTCCTCAACAGCGATGGCAATCACCGCTGGCGATTTACCCGGGACGCTGCTTCGCATTCCAGGCACTCCCGCCTCTGCCGCATACGTCGAAGATTCCTATCGCATGGCCCAGAAGGGACAGGCGGGACTTGCGATTGGTATCGGCGTTATCGGCTCGGTCCTCGGCGGCCTGTTCGGCTTTGTATTCCTGATGTTCACCGCGCCAGCTTTGGCAAAGTTTGCACTTGGTTTTTCCAGCTTTGAATATTTCTGGCTGGCGGTACTCGGCCTGAGCTGTGCTGCTCTGATTTCCTCCGGTGGCGTTGCTAAAGGCGCTCTTTCATTGCTTCTCGGTCTGATGATTTCGCAAGTCGGTGTTGATCCGCTGACCGGCACGCCACGTTTTACATTTGGTGTGTCTGAACTGACAGGTGGAATCAGTTTCATTCCGGCGATGATTGGTATGTTTGCCTTGGCGGAAGTCATGCGTACTGGGCGTCGCTTCAGGCTGGACATTCCGCAGGCCAATGTGCGCAACCCGTTCAAGGGCGTTATGGCCTGCCTGTGGAAATATCGCAAAAATCAGGTTCGCGGTTCAATCATCGGTAGTCTTATCGGCGCTTTGCCGGGTGTCGGCGGCGATCTTGCTGCCTGGGTAACCTATTCACTGGCCAAGAAAACCTCCAAAAACCCCGAGCTGTTTGGTAAGGGCCATCCGGAAGGCCTTGTCGAGGCGGGTGCTACCAACAATGCGGCGCTCAGTGCCTCATGGATTCCGGCCATGGTTTTCGGTATTCCCGGTGATGCCGTGACAGCGATCGCCGTTGGTGTACTAGTCATGAAGGGCATGGAGCCAGGACCGCAGTTGCTGACCACTAATCCGCAGAACTTCTACGCGGTCATGCTGGTGTTTGTGATTGCCAATATTCTGATGTTGCCGCTTGGATATGTTGCCGCTCGTTCAGCGCGGTGGATATTCGAAGTGCCACGCGCATTGCTGAATGCGGCAATTCTGTTGTTCTGCGTGGTTGGATCCTACTCCATCAACAACACGATGTTTGGTGTAACGGTCATGCTGGTGTTGGGTGTGATGGCGTTCTTCATGGAGAAGTCCGGCTTTGCCATGGCGCCGGTTATCCTGGGTATCGTTCTTGGCCCTCTGGTCGAACAGAACTTCACGACGTCAATGATCATCACCAATGGCAATGTGTTTGGGCTTTTTGAACGACCCATCGCTGCCGTTCTGGGCGTCGCTTCCATTGCGGTCTGGGGACTGTTCATCTTTGGAGCAGCGCGGAAGACGTTTAAACCAAAGGCCTTGGCCGGTCAGGTGATGTAAGGGAAATGGCTTTTAGCCATTTCCCTTACAAAGATAAGGCGTCATGATCGACGTGACGATACGGGCAGCGGCTTCGGGTCGGGGGTGCAATCCGTCAGGAATGGCGGATTCCAGCTCATTTTTTGTCATTTTGGACCAGCCGGGATAATAGTCGACATATTCATAACCGCGGGCAAGTGCCTCGTTGCGTTGCATGTCGATGTACCACTCGAGTAATGGGCGCATCGATCCGCGCATTCCGTAAACCGGGTTCATGCGTGTCATGATCACCCGGGTCTCTGGCAGTTCTTTTTTGAAACGATCAAAAATAAGTGCGATGTTTGTGCGGCTGCGATCGCGCGTCATCAAACGGTTGATGGCAGCGTCATTGGCATAAAACTCAATCAACACAATATCTGGTGCAAGTCGGACAACATCATCGACATGCGAAACTGCCCAGTCTGATGTGCCGCCGCTTTGAGCAACCTTGAGCACTTCAACTTGCCGGTTGAGGCATGAGGCGAGCGAGGTCTGCAGCGGCACCTGCCAACCACCCTGATTGGTCAGGGATGTTCCAAATGAAACGATCCGCAGTGGCTTGGAGTTATCCTCGGCCTGTGTTGGCGCTATCATGGCGCAACCCCAAATCAATGCGGCGACAGCAAGCTTGGACAGCTTGACCGGGCTTTCCACTATCATGTGCGTTACGTCGAAATGAGGAAACCACATCAATTTAATTGCGCCTTTATGATTGGCCACAGCTCGTCTGCGCCAGAGATATTGCAGCATCGCATTAATTATCTGCGCTGAAAATAGAAACATAAACAACCGGTAACGAATAATTTCCTATTCGGAAAATGCCTGTTGTATCATTCGTCCACAGGCAAACAATTATTGTGTTTACAACTGACATGTTACCTGAATATATTGCTGCTATCAGACTGGAGGAGCATTCAATTGACAACAGCTTTCGGCCTTTCGGCGGCTCTCACGACGCCTTTTGATGAAGCAGGCAACATTGCTTTCGCAACCATGACGCAGCACGCCAAGAACTGCCTGGCTTCCGGCTGCGACAGTGTAACGCTGTTCGGCACAACGGGTGAGGGAAGTTCAATCGGCAGCCGCGAACGCGGTGCAGTCCTTAAAGCGTTTGCAGAAGCGGGCATTTCTGGCCGTCAGTTCGTAGCAGGCGTGCTGGTTGATTCTGCAGAAGATGCAGCGGATCAGTCGGCGCAGGCTCTGGATGCCGGTGCGCGCAATGTGTTGTTGGCGCCGCCATCCTACTTCAAGAACGTGTCTGACGACGGCCTGTTTGAGTGGTTCTCAATGGTATTCGAACAGCGTGGCAGCAAAGCAAGGGACGTTATCGTTTACAACATTCCATCGGTAACGATGGTGAAGCTTTCGGTCGAGCTGGTTGGCCGGTTGCGCAAGGCGTTTCCGGGCGTCGTGACCGGTGTAAAGGATTCCGGTGGTGACTGGGCACATACCGAGCGTCTTTTGAAAGAACATGCAGACCTGATCATTCTGATCGGTGATGAGCGACATCTTGCCCAGGGCACGCGCCTTGGTGGCAAGGGTGCGATTTCGGGCATGGCAAATGTCATTCCGCAGGAAATTCGCGCCATGGCCGTCGATGGCAAGGAAGATCAGCGCGTCGTTGATCTCGTTGTGGAAATTTTGAAGTATCCGGTCACGCCTGCGGTGAAAGTACTGGTTGCCCGCACGACGGGTGACGCGGTATGGCACAATGTAAGGCCGCCACTAGTAACGATTCCATCCGAGGCGCGGGAGAAGATCGCGCAGGTTTTTGATGGACTTTTTTCATCAAAAGCAGCTTGATTTACGGTAAGGTTAGAGGATTGCATGGACGAAACCGGCGAGCAGATCACTCTGAGAGAAAAGGCGTATGAGAGCTTCACGCGCCATCTGCTCGCTCGTGACGTCCGCCCGGGGCAGTTCATCTCGCAACGGCAACTTGTTGGCCTGACGGGATTGACGTTGGGAGCGATCCGCGAACTTATTCCACGGCTTGAGGCGGAAGGTTTGATAAAAACCGTTCCGCAACGTGGACTGCAGATTGCCCATATCGATATCAACCTCATCCGTGAGGCCTTCCAGTTCAGAATTCTGCTGGAGCGCGAGGCCGTGGTACTGTTTACGCATTCTGCCAGCGATGAAGCCGTTCAGAATTTGCTGAAGCTGCATCGTGATATTGCGGCGGAACTTCAGGAAAAGGGCGCGTCTGCCGAGCTGGAACAGCGAGCGCAGGCAACGGATTGGGGCATGCATAATGCCTTTGTGGATGCGATGGGCAACTCGATCATCTCGAATGCTTACCGTGTCAATTCGATCAAGATGCGCCTCATCAATCAGGAGCGTTTCCGTATCGATGGACGTGTCGGGCCGGTTATGGGGGAACATCTGGCCGTGCTTGAAGCAATAGAAAAGCGCAATGCCCAAGAGGCGGTGCAGAACCTGACCGCGCATATCAACAATGCGAGGGACCGTTCACTGGCAATATAATCAGGGCTTAACAGGCCTGTAGGGTATGAGAAGCAAGCCGTGCGGAGGAGTTGTACGGCGAATAAGAGGAGGACTGGCATGACATCGTCATTATTGAGACCAACCCGCCGTACGTTTTTGGCGGCAAGTGCTGCCTTTGGTAGTGCAGCCCTGCTTGGCGCACGCACAGCATCGGCTGCAGTGGACTGGAAGAAGTTCTCTGGCACCACGCTGGAAGTTAATCTCGTCAAAAGCCCACGCAGTGAGACGTTGATCAAGCATCTCAAGGAATTTGAAGAGCTCACCGGCATCAAGGTCAATGCTGAAGCCACACCTGAGCAACAGCAGCGCCAGAAGACGGTTATCGAGCTCAGCACAGGTAAGCCAAGCTTCGACGTTGTGCACCTCAGCTACCACGTTCAGAAGCGCCAGTTCGAAAAGGGCGGCTGGTTGGCTGATATAAGCGGTTTCCTGAAGGATCCGTCGCTGACCGATCCATCACTTGTGGAAAGCGATTTTGCTGAGGCCGGCATGTTGTTTGCCAAGGATTCCAACGGGGTCCTGCGTTCGCTGCCATTCTCGGTGGATTACTGGATTGTCTATTGGAACAAGGAATTGTTCGAGCAGAAGGGGCTTTCCTATCCGACGACCTTTGAGGAACTGGTCGATGCTGCTGAAAAGATCACTGACCCATCGACAAACACTTATGGTTTCGTTGCGCGCGGTCTGAAAAACGCCAACACGCCGGTCTGGACGTCGCTGTTGCTGGGCTACGGTTCCGGTCCTATTGATGCTGATGGAAAACTGCAGACGACCTCCAAAGAAGCGGTCGAGGCGGCAACGCTCTATCAGCGTCTGATGACCAAGGCGGCACCTCCTGGTATATCCGGCTTCAATTGGGCGGAAGCACAGTCGGCCTTCCTGCAGGGCAAGGTCGGCATGTGGTTCGACGGCGTTGGTTTTGCACCGCCAATTGAAGATCCGCAGAAGTCCCGTGTTGTTGGCAAGGTCGGTTATGGTGTCATGCCAAAGGGACCGGCGACACAGGCTGCCGGTACCTTCGGTGATGGTCTTGGCGTGACCGAGGCCAGCACCAAAAAAGAAGCAGCTTACCTGTTCTGCCAATGGGCGATTTCGCATGAAATGGGTGCCCGCCTGCTACAGGCCGGCGCCGGTGTACCGTTCCGCCAGTCCATTCTTGAAGATGCCAAGGTGCGTGAAGGCGTGAAAATGCCAAGTGCTTGGCTTGATGCTGTTTCCGGCTCGGGCAAGGTATCCAAGCTGGCTCTGCCGGTTATCATTCCGGTGACGGAATTCCGCGACATCTACGGTGTTGCGCTCACCAACATGATTGGCGGCGCTGATCCAGCAACTGAACTGAAGAACGCAACAGCCCAGTTTGAACCCGTACTGGCACGTAGCGAGGGGCAATGACAGCCGTGAGCATCGATAATACGATGACGCAAGGCAAACAGGTAAAAAAGAGCAAGCCTTCAGGGCTTGCTCCCAATTACTGGCCTTTCGTTCTTCCCGCCCTCGTGGTCGTTGCGGCCGTGATTGTTTTTCCCTGGGCCTTCACCTTGTGGATGAGCGTTAATAGCTGGACACTGGGCCAGGAACGGGTCTTTGCCGGTTTTGCCAATTATGTGCGGCTGGCCCAGGATATGCGCTTCTGGGAATCCTTGTGGCATACGACGGTCTACACCGTGCTTTCTGTCGTTTTACCGCTGTTTCTCGGCACACTTGCGGCTCTTGTATTCGATGCCAAATTCCCGCTGCGTGGGTTCCTTCGCGGTGTGTTCGTCATGCCGATGATGGCAACACCGGTTGCTGTGGCGCTGGTGTGGACAATGATGTTCCACCCACAGCTTGGTGTACTCAATTATCTTCTGTCCTTCATCGGTATTGGTGCTCAGGAATGGATCTATAACCAGTCGACGGTTATTCCTTCGCTGGTGCTTGTAGAAACATGGCAGTGGACACCGCTGGTTATGCTGATTGTGCTTGGTGGTTTGGCGGCCGTGCCGCGCGAGCCCTATGAGAGCGCTGAAATCGATGGCGCAAACGCGTGGCAGAAGTTCCGTTTTCTGACATTGCCGATGATCGCGCCGTTCCTGATTATCGCTGTTATCATCCGCTCGATCGATGCCGTGAAAAGCTTCGACATCATCTATGCAATGACGCAGGGTGGTCCGGGCACGGCGTCAGAAACGATCAACATATATCTCTACAACACGGCCTTTGCTTATTACGACATTGGTTACGGCTCTGCCATGGCAGTGGTTTTCTTCTTAGTCATTATCGCGCTTTCCTTTGTGCTTCTGATGGCACGCCAGCGTGCAAACTGGTCTAATGCGGAGGGACGCTGATGAGACGCAAAACACTCGACAGCATCGGCATGTTATTCGTGGCCGTTGTGATGGTGTCGCCTGTCATCCTGTTCTTTCTTTGGATGATATCGCTGTCACTTAAATATGAAATCGACAACGGCGCATACCCGCCCATTCTCATTCCTGAAAACATCGCCTGGTCGAACTATGCCAAGGTTTTTGAAGAGAATAACTTCCTGCTGTATTTCTGGAATTCCGTGTTGGTGACGGGTGCTGCGACAATCTTGGCACTGCTCATCGGTGTGCCTGCCGGTTACGGCATTGCCCGGTTGAAGGCGGAAAAATCGGCGGTTGTCATCATGATCGCCCGTATGACACCCGGCCTTTCGTTCCTCATTCCGCTGTTCCTGCTGTTCCAATGGCTAAACCTGCTGGGTACCCTATGGCCGCAGATCATCATTCACCTGGTGGTAACTGTGCCAATCGTGGTCTGGATCATGATTGGTTACTTCGAAACGACGCCCATGGAGTTGGAAGAGGCAGCCAGCATTGACGGCGCAAGTTCATGGCAGGTGTTCCGTCTGGTTGCCTTGCCGATTGCCAAGCCGGGTATCGTGGTGTCGTTCATTCTGGCGCTGATCTTCTCATGGAACAATTTCGTCTTCGGTATTGTCCTTGCCAGCCGTGAGACCCGTACTTTGCCGGTTGCCGTTTACAACATGCTGTCCTTTGAACAGGTCAGTTGGGGACCACTTGCAGCGGCTGCGCTGATTGTGACCCTGCCAGTTCTTCTGCTGACAATGTTTGCACAAAAGCAGATTGTCGCAGGTTTGACGGCAGGCGCGGTCAAGGGCGGTTAAGCGGGCTAAACGCCCGTTCACGAAACGATTTTCGACAGGAATATACACATATGGCACCCGTCAGTATTCAAAACGTCCAGAAACACTATGGCGCCGTCAAGGTCATTCACGGCATCAGCGTTGACATCACGGATGGAGATTTTGTTGTCCTCGTTGGCCCATCGGGCTGCGGAAAATCTACACTTCTGCGCATGATTGCCGGACTTGAAGAATTGAGCGACGGCGAAATCCACATCGGTTCTCGTGAGGTTTCGCATCTGCCGGCGCGCGATCGTGATATCGCCATGGTGTTCCAGAATTACGCGCTCTATCCGCATATGACTGTGGCCGAAAATATGGGCTTCGCACTGAAGCTGAAAAAAGCAAGCCCTGCGGAAATCAAGGAAAAGGTCCATCGGGCAGCGACCATTCTTGGCCTCGACGCATTGCTGGAAAGATACCCGCGCCAACTGTCTGGCGGCCAGCGCCAACGCGTCGCGATGGGACGTGCCATTGTGCGCGATCCCAAGGTGTTCCTGTTCGATGAACCGCTTTCCAACCTTGATGCGAAATTGCGCGTGCAGATGCGCGGTGAAATCAAGGCGATGCATCAGCGCATTGGTACGACAACCATTTATGTGACGCATGACCAGGTTGAAGCCATGACTATGGCCGACAAGATCGTGGTTCTGCATGATGGTTACATCGAACAGGTTGGCGCGCCGCTGGAACTCTATGACCGCCCGGCCAATATCTTTGTGGCAGGCTTCATCGGTTCACCATCGATGAATTTCATCGATGGTCGTATCGAGGAAGGTATTTTCCGGACGAAAAACGGATTGACCTTGCCACTGCCGAAGGACGTGGCTGCCTCGGCTCATGGCCGCGACTTGGTTTACGGCATTCGTCCCGAACACATCAGGGCTGCTGCCGGTAACATTGAAGGCACGGTCACACTGGTTGAAGGCACTGGCTCTGAAATCTATGCCAAGCTGAATTGCAACGGTGATGAAATTGCCTGCCTGTTCCGAGAACGTCTCAATATTCAATTTGGCAGCACGGTCGGCATTTCTGTAGATACGGATCATATTCACCTGTTCGACAAAGAAACTGGCAAGCGTATTTGAGCAACGTGACAAAGCGTATTCTGTGTGTCGGGGCATCCGTCCTCGACACGATCTTCCGTGTTCATGACCTGCCAAAGGGCGAAGGCAAATTATTGCCTTATGACATGCTGGAGATTGCCGAGGGCATGGCAGCCAGTGCTGCTTATGCCATCGTGCGATTGGGCGGGTGTGCCAGCCTCTGGGGTGCGGTTGGCAATGACGAAACTGGTGTCCGGATTTTGCGTGATCTCGGTGACGACGGTATCGACATGTCCGGCATGACGATTGCGGAGGGTGCCCGTTCAGCACTATCGACCATTCTGGTCGATGATCTTGGTGAACGACTGATCGTACCATTTTACGACCATCGCTTACATGATACGGCAAAGGCCTTTGATGATGCCGAGATCGCCGGATTTGATGCCGTGCTGGTGGATGTTCGCTGGCCGAAGCTTGCGCTTGCGGTGTTGCAGGCCGCAAGGCGCGTTGGTATTCCTGCCATTCTGGATGGAGACGTTGCACCCGTCGAGGTATTGGAGCGACTGGCGCCGGCTGCCAGCCACATCGTGTTTTCCGAGCCCGCCGCGACAAGTTTGACTGGTCTGGATGATGCCATCGACATGTTGCTGGCCTTGCGGAAAAAGTTGCCGGATACACTTTTGTGCATTACGGCCGGCTCAAAAGGCTGTTTCTGGCTGGAAAACGCCTCAAGCACAGTCCAGCATCAGGCGACCTTGACTATCAAGGCGGTTGATACCCTGGCTGCTGGCGATGCTTTCCATGGTGCCTTTGCATTGGCCATCGCCGAAGGTTTGCCACTGCGCGACACGATGCGACTTGCCTCTGTCACAGCTGCGCTGAAATGCGAAGTGTTTGGTGGCCGTCGTGGCATGCCGACCAGAGCGCAAGCGCACGATGCTCTGGAACGTCTGTAACGTCTCTTGCCAGTTATTTGGCTAGAAGGTCAAAATGGCTTCAAAGCCATCTTTTTTTCCTGATGCGGGCGAGGAGAGGGTGAGTTTAGCGTTCATCTTCTCGACGAGATTGCTAACGATCGCCAGGCCAAGACCAGAACCGGAGGCCTTGGTTGGTCCACGGGTGAAGCGCGCCGTCAAACCGGCGAAATCTTCTGGGGTGATCAGTTCGCATTCGTTGGCAACACGCAGGCGATTGCCGTTTTCGACAGAAATTTCCACCATGCTGTCTTGCGGGCTGTGCACCAAGGCATTTTCCAGCA
This sequence comes from Agrobacterium sp. AGB01, assembly GCF_014851585.1. Lineage (GTDB taxonomy): Bacteria > Pseudomonadota > Alphaproteobacteria > Rhizobiales > Rhizobiaceae > Agrobacterium. The sequence goes on along the minus strand of NZ_JACVAB010000003.1, from coordinate 370,649 downwards.
GGTTGCGAATGACAATGCCGAAGGCATCCGGATTGATGTGGCGTTCAAGTTGTACGTCTTTGCCAAGGTGAAGATTGATCCGACCGTCACCAATTGACATTCTCTCGAGGTCACCAACGACGATTTTTATCACCGGCACGAGGTCTGTCAGCGTATCGGAAATACCGATGCCGGCATCGGCGCGCGACATCTGGAGAAGCTTTTCTGCCAGACGACCAAGGTGTGACAGTGACTGTTCAATCTGGTCGATGCGTGGTGAAAACTCTGTCGGCACTTCTGCTTTCAGACGCTGTGCCTGGGCAAGCGCGCCCGCAATCGGCGTGCGCAATTCATGGGCACTGTTGGAGGTAAATTCCCTTTCCGCTTCGAGGGATAACCGCAGACGTTCAAGCAACAGGTTCACTGAACGGGCGATCGGATGTAACTCGGCCGGCAGGGGGCTTGCATCAACAGGCACCATATTGCCGCTGTCTTTGCGTCCGATATCGTCCCGCAGTTCTTGGATCGGGTACAAGGTGCGACGAACCACAAAGATAACCGCAGCGATGCTGGCAGGGATCAGAATGATAAGCGGCAGGAACAACGCCACGCTTGCTTCAACAATAGCTTCGCGGCGATTGGCAAAAGCATCTGCCACCTGCAGGAAAATCGCACCGTCAGGGGATACGGCGGTATAGATGCGCTGTGTAGACGTGTCTGCAAAACCCGCAACGAGCGGCACATCAAAGGGCTCGGTCGAACTGTCATGCGAATGAACAAGAACATGTCCAAGCCGGTCACGCGCCTGATAGGTCAAATACTCCTTGCCAGCGGCTCGCTGCGTTAAGTCGAGTTGCGCGGACGATACGCCACCTTCCTGGATGTCATTCACGACAAGCGGCAACAAGCGCTCAGCCGTTTCTTCAACGGCGCTGTCGAATATCTCTGCAAACTCGTCCTGCATCACCATGATGCCAAGGCTGGAGGCAAGCAGCCATGCCACCGCAACCACAGCGGTTACGGCGTAAACGAGCTTGCGTGTCATGCTCATTTTGGCGTTCATTGTTGCCTCAACGGATTGTGTAGCCAATGCCGCGCACGGTCTCGATGCGGCCATGCCCGATTTTTTTTCGCAGACGGCTGATGTAGACTTCAACCGTATTGCTCTCGATTTCAGCGCCGAATTCGTACAAGGTTTCGCTGAGCTGGGTCTTGGAAACAAGTGCGCCGGGACGCTCGATCAATTTGTCCAGAACCGCCCATTCACGTGCGCTCAATGACACGGGCTTGCCGTGGACATCAATGCTGCGTACCGCCTGATTGATCTCGATATCCGGCAGGGTAACAACCGAGACCGACCTGCCTTCGTACCGACGTGAGACTGCCAGCATACGCGCCGTCAACTCGCCAAGATTGAAAGGTTTGACAAGGTAATCATCCGCACCGGCATTCAAGCCTTCAATTCGGTCGGAGACCTGATCATGGGCGGTCAGAATGATGACGGGTGTTGAATCATGGGCGGAGCGCAGGGTCTTGAGCAGTGTAAGCCCTTCACCATCGGGAAGGCGCAAATCCAGGAGCACCAGCCCATAATTGACTGTCTGCGTTGCTGCGATTGAATCTGCCAGGTTCTTGAACCAATCCACAGCATGGCCTGCGGCTGCTACGTGATCACGCAACGCCTCTCCAAGCACATAATCGTCTTCAACCAGAAGGACCCGCAAGACAACCCCATAAAGCGATTTGTCATTGCGTATTCTGTAAGAGGTCAAGGCGTCAAGCCATGCCTCTCGTTCGAGATCGGAACAAGCGTACTTGTCATAAAAACAAGTGGGTGACGAGAGCATATAAAAACAGCACTGCATTAGCCGTCAGCAGGCAAAAAACCGCAAAAGAACCAAGGTCTTTAGCATGGCGGCCCGTCGTCGATATCTCCGGGGAAATACGGTCGATGATCTCTTCGACTGCCGTATTCAGTGCCTCAGCCGAGACAAGCGCCAGAAACAGGATGATGGCTGCGCATAGGATCGTCAGGCTAACGCCAAGCGCGAGATAAGCGGCCATCAAGAGCCCGAAGGCAAACACTTCATGGCGGACTGCGGCTTCCTTCCACGCTCGTTTGGCACCCGCTGCGGAATACCGTGTGCCGGCCAGCAAATGCGTGATGCCAGTCAGTTTTGTATAGTCTGGCATTACACTCATGAGACCTGGTTGCTCCGGCAACGGTTGAAGATATCCAGTTTCGGATCGTAGACTGAGGTCTGAACATTCATCATGCTCAGGATGCTATGGAAAAAGTTGTCGTGGGAGTGAACACCAGCCGTTGCTTCCTTTGCCATGCAGGCCCGGTCCAAACCCATGGATCTGGCAAAATCATTATCGAACCAGACGAGGAAGGGGACGTGGGTCTGCTGGTCAGGCGCCAGAAGATACGGCGTGCCATGGAGGTAAAGCCCGTTTTCACCCAATGACTCGCCATGGTCCGACGCATAGATCATGCCCGTTGCCAGTTTGTCAGAGTGGGCTTTCAGCTTGTCGATGATCGTTGCCAGAAAATGGTCGGTGTAGAGAAGGGAGTTGTCATAGGAATTGACGATCTGCGCGTCCGTGCAATTGGCAAGCTCCGCGGTTTCGCAGTCAGGTGTGAACTTCTTGAATTCCGGCGGATAACGCAGGTAATAGGTGGGGCCATGGCTGCCCATCTGGTGCAGGACGACAACGCTGTCCTTGGTGATGGAGTCGAGCCACTTGTCGAGCCGCTCCATGAAAATCTCGTCCTTACATTCGCCTCCAGTGCAGAAACGAGGGTCATTTGTGTCAGCGAGATCGGTGAAATCGATACGATCGGCCACAGCCTTGCTGCCGGTATTATTGTCCCACCATGTGGCGCTGATACCTGCATGGGACAGAACATCCATCACGTTCTCATTGGCGAGACCCTTGGCATGGGTATATTCCGCGCGTGTGAATTTCGAGAACATGCAAGGGATCGATGTTGCGGTTGCCGTACCGCAGCTGGAAGTGTTCGGGAAGTAAACAATATCGCGCTTGGCAAGTTCGGGATTGGTGTCGCGGGCATAACCATTCAGCGAGAAGTTTGCTGCTCTGGCGGTTTCACCGGCAACGATGACGGTCACTCGAGGCTTTCTGACACCACCGGCCGATGCCATGACCTTGGCATCGAGGCCGATTGGCTCTGCAATGATTTTTGCTTCATGTCCGGCCTGCGTCAGGTAATGCACGGTACTTGAAATCGGTGTGAGCGGATTGATGCTTTTCACAATGTCCCGGTGCTGGCGTATGGCGGTCGTGAATGTTTTCGAGTTTGCAAAACCGATGAAACCAACAACTGCCACGCAGCCCAGGACTGTCGCGGTGTTGCGCATCAGTTTCTGCGGAAATGACCGGTGCCGGACGCGCACCAGGGCAAGAAAAAGTATCGGCAATCCGGCAAACATTGCCATGTAGAACACGAAACCCCATGTCAGCAAGTTACCGGCTTCCGCAGGTGTCGTTTCAAACACGTTGCGCACCATGTCGCTGTCCACGATGACGCTAAAGCGATCAATGAACCAGGATGCTGATGCGGCAACAACGATCAGCGATGCCAGAAACGGCTTGATCAGATATTTGACCGAAAAGATCGTGATCATTGCGATGAACAATGCACTCATCGCGACGTAAAGTGCAGTAATCGCAACCGGGTAGGGCGAAAGATAGATGTGTATCTTGCTCCAGAACGTTCTGTTGAGGAAAAACAGCAGATAAAGTGCGCCCAGCGCACTTAAGGTTCCGCTGCCAATAACAGGACGAAACATTTCGATCCTGTCGGTTTTCGCTGTGAGAAACGCCAATTTGCCACCCGTATTTTCGTTTTGATCATAAACCGGGCAATACTCTCCTTCAGATTTTGAAGGTCGTGGGGATGTGCATTTGCAACCGGCTCTGATGGCTAGATGTCCGGCTTTTCTGACACGAACCTGAATGGCAATGGTTGAGTGTGCCAGTCGCGTCGAAAATCGCGTAACTTACAGAAATCAATTCCGCTTTTGGTTGTGATGTTGTAGTTCGATATCTGGCTAACAGATCTGCTGCCTTCGGGTGTGGCTTCTTGACAAAGCCCGGATGTTTGTGAAGGTTGCAACTATGAGTGAACTGGCTGATTGGTTATCTGATGCAAGTCCGATCAGTCGGAAGAACGCCGCTGAATCGGTGTTCGAAGATATTCGTTCTGCAATAACGTCTGGACGTCTGTCGGTTGGTGCTCGGTTGCCATCCGAAAGCAGCCTTGCGGTTCGTTACGGGGTTAGCAGGCCGATTGTGCGTGAAGCTTTGCGCTCGCTGCAAACGCTGGGACTAACGCAAACACGTACGGGCAGCGGTACCTTCATTCTCACATCTACACCCAGCACCGAACTGAGTTACGGCAGTTATTCTGCACGAGATCTGATTGAGGCACGCCCCTTTATCGAGGTTCCTGCTGCTGGATGGGCGGCACTGCGCCGGTCTGATGAGCAGGCTACGGCTTTGCTGCATCTGTGCGACGCTATGGATCGGCAGACAGATCCCCATAAATGGGTGCTGCTGGACTCCGAATTTCATACGTTGATTGCCGAATCGTCCGGGAATGCGGTGTTTGCGAAGATTGTGACTGATGCGCGGGGCGCTATTTCCCAGCAGTCAGAATTGCTGAACATGATGGCCCATCGCCGCGAAGCGTCCAACATTGAACACCGCCGGATTGCTGAAACAATCCAGGCGGGCAATGAGCAGGACGCGATCAAGGCGATGGAGGCGCATCTTGGTCAGGTCAAGCAGGTTGTGACCAGCATTATGGCTGCGGATCGCTCCCGGCAGTCATAGGATCCTGCAAGTTGGCAAGCCGTTCCGGCTTCAGTGCTTCCAGCAACTGTTCAGCGGTCAGGTACCCGCGGTCGAGTACGATTTCAGGGACGTTGCGTCCCGTGCTGAGCGCCTCGCGCGCAATCTGCGTTGCCGCATAATAGCCGATCAGCGGGTTGAGTGCTGTTGCAAGTCCGATAGACTCTTCCAGACGCAAGGCCATGATCGCCGGATTGGCGACGATGCCCTCAACGCACCGTTCTGCCAGTGTCAGGCAGGCGGCACTCAGGTGACTGATGCTGTCGGAGAGCGACCGCACAATGACAGGCTCAAATGCGTTCAGCTGCAATTGTCCGCCTTCCGCTGCCATCGTGATCGTGATGTCGTTGCCGATGACCGTAAACGCCACCTGATTGACGACTTCCGGAATGACCGGATTGACCTTGCCCGGCATGATGCTTGATCCTGCCTGAACCGCGGGCAGGGTGATCTCTCCGATGCCGGCACGCGGACCGGAAGACAATAGTCTTAGATCGTTGCAGGTCTTGGACAGTTTGACGGCGATCCGCTTGAGAACGCCGGACAGGTGGACAAAAGCGCCAGGATCCTGCGTTGCCTCGATCAGGTCGGCTGCCGTGACAAGCGGACGACCGGTCAATTGCGAAAGATGTTCGCAGGCGCGGGCAGCATAACCAGCGGGCGCATTGAGGCCAGTGCCGATAGCCGTGGCGCCAAGATTGATTTCATGCAGGAGTGCGGCCGATTCAATCAATCTGGCTCTGTCTTCACCAAGCATCACTGCAAAAGTACGGAATTCCTGGCCGAGTGTCATCGGGACCGCATCCTGCAACTGCGTGCGGCCGACCTTCAAAATGCTATGGAATTCAACGGATTTTTTCTCAAATGCCTTCTGCAGCACGCCCATGGAATGAGAAAGGGCATCAATTGCTTCGATTAGGCCGACATTGATTGCCGTTGGATAGGCGTCATTGGTCGACTGACTGAGATTGACGTGATCATTCGGGTGAAGGCGTCTGTAGTCACCTTTTTCATGATTCAGCAGTTCAAGGGCGCGGTTGGCAATCACCTCATTGGCATTCATATTGGTTGAAGTGCCAGCGCCGCCCTGTATTGCATCAACGACAAACTGGTCGTGCAATGCGCCATCACGAATTTCACGGCAGGCTTTGACAATCGCTTCCAGTCGTTCCTGATCCAGCAGACCAAGCTCGTGATTGGCCAGTGCCGCAGCCTCCTTTACGTAGGCAAGGCCACGAATGAGGTAAGGGTAATGACCGATAGGTGTTCCGGTTATCTGGAAATTTTCTACGGCGCGTGCCGTGTGTACACCCCAATAAACATCTGTTGGAATTTCTTTTGGACCGAGCAAATCGTGCTCCGTACGCGTCGTGACCACATTGTCCTCCTATGGATCGTGACCTAATCTGTATAGCTGTAAGACAGATCGTGATTTGTGTATTCCGGTCCGTTGCAAAGGTCAACTGAACAGAATCCGGCTTGACGTCGGGCCCATGCTGCGAATATGAGAAAAATATCTGTCATACAGCATTACAGCATGCCAATTGAAATACGGTCCAGCGCAGCCTCCCACGGACGGCAAGGCGACACCGCATTCGCACTCGAAAGTGTAAATCACGATCCATTGCACACAGGGCTCAGAGGGAGGAGCTATGTCAGTCGAAAATCTTCAGAAAACATCCGATGACCGAGCGGTCTTTGCCGAGGAAGACCTCGGATACCATAAGGCGCTGAAACCGCGTCAAATCCAGATGATCGCAATCGGTGGCGCCATCGGCACCGGGCTCTTCCTTGGCGCTGGTGGGCGGTTGGCCATGGCCGGACCGGCGCTGGTATTCGTCTATGCGCTTTGCGGTTTCTTCGCATTTCTAGTGCTGCGCGCACTGGGTGAGCTTATCATGTACCGGCCAAGTTCCGGTTCCTTCGTGTCTTACGCACGCGAGTTCTACGGCGAGAAAATGGCCTTTGCCGTTGGCTGGATGTATTGGCTGAACTGGGCCATGACATCGGTGGCGGACGTTACGGCCGTTGCGCTCTACATGAACTTTTTCAAGCAATATGTTCCGTGGCTTGCTGGCATCGACCAGTGGGTCTTCGCGCTAAGTGCCCTGATCATCGTTCTTGCCATGAACCTTCTTTCAGTAAAGGTGTTTGGTGAGCTGGAATTCTGGTTCAGCCTTATCAAGGTGTTGGCGCTGGCGACATTTCTGGTGGTTGGCGTCTATTTCGTCATCTTTGGAACGCCGATTGAAGGCCACACTGTCGGTTTCAGTTTGATAACGCAGAATGGCGGCTTCTTCCCCAACGGGATATTGCCAGCATTTGTGATTATTCAAGGTGTCGTCTTTGCCTATGCATCGATTGAGCTCATTGGCACGACTGCTGGTGAAACGGAAGATCCGCGCAAGGTCATGCCACGCGCAATCCGCACTGTGGTTATCCGCCTTCTGGTGTTTTATGTCGGCTCAGTACTACTGCTTTCACTGCTGTTGCCGTACAGCGCCTATAAGGCGGGTGAGAGCCCGTTCGTGACATTCTTCGGTGCTATTGGCATTGAAGGCGCTGATGTCATCATGAACCTCGTTGTTCTGACGGCGGTGCTGTCTTCGCTGAATGCGGGCCTTTATTCCACCGGTCGTATTTTGCACTCCATGGCAATTTCCGGTTCCGCACCTGCGGCACTTGCCAAGATGAACAAGGCAGGCGTGCCCTATGGCGGCATTGCAGTGACGGCTGTTGTGACTGTGATCGGCGTCATTTTGAATGCGATTGTTCCTGCTGCAGCATTTGAAATCGCGCTTAATCTTTCGGCCCTCGGCATTATCTGTGCATGGGGTGTTATCATTCTTTGCCAGCTGAAGCTGTGGCAGCTTTCTCGTCGTGGCCAGTTGACCCGCCCTGACTTCCGCATGTTTGGCGCGCCATACACAGGTATTCTCACGCTTATCTTCCTGTTCAGCGTGCTTGTTCTCATGGCCTTTGACTACCCGGCGGGAACATGGACAATTGCTTCCATCTTGATAATCGCTCCGGCGCTTGTCATAGGGTGGTATCTGCTTCGTGATCGAATCCAGCAAATCGCTAACGAGCACAATCAATCTGACGTTCCAAGCAAGCGGGGCCTGCTGTGAAGTCGCAAAACGTTCTTCCGCTGGTGGCGGTAATCGCCACTGGTGGTACGATTGCAAGCAAAAAAAGTGAGGACGGATCGAGCAAGCCGTCCCTCACGGGCGAAAACCTGTTGTCTGTTCTGCCGGACATGCAGGCAAGGTTAAAGCCGGTCGAGCTGATGGCGAAAGATTCGTCCAGCCTGACACTCGCCGACATGCAAGACATCAGTGATGAGGTTGGTAGGCAACTGCTTGACCCTGACATCGCTGGTGTTGTCATTCTCCATGGTACGGACGCCATGGAGGAGACTGCTCTTCTGGTGCATCTTCAGCACAAACTGAACAAGCCGGTTATCTTGACCGGTGCGCAGTTTACCGCAGACCATCCTGACACCGATGGTCCGGCCAATCTGGCGGCGGCGATTGCTCTGGCTGTTGACCCTGCCAATGCAAAGCACGGTGTTCTCTTGGGCTTTGGCGGCAGTGTGTTGTCAGCATGGGGTTTATACAAATACTCCGCTGACGAAGCCGATGCGTTCCGACTTGCGCGGCCTGATATCTGTCCAACGCTGGACACCTTTGAAAAACCTGTCAGCAATATCCGCGTTGATATCGCTGCAATTTACCCGGGCTGTCATGCTACACATCTCGATGCCAGTCTCATTGCTGGTGTCGACGGTATTGTGCTGGCTGCGCTGGGCTCTGGTAACGCCAACCCGGATGTGGTCCAGGCCGTCAAACGCTGCAGCGACACTGGTATTCCTGTCGTCGTTTCCAGCCGCGTTCCGACCGGTCTACTGGTGCCTGGCTACGGTGGTGGCGGTGGCGGTTATGACATGGGGGCAGCGGGGGCCGTGCATTCCAAAACACTACGGCCCGGTCAGGCAAGAGTTCTACTTGCCGTTCTGGTTGCCAATGGTGTGACCGCAGAGGTGATCGCCAATTATTTCGGTGATCTGTAACGGCCTGCAATAGCTTTCGGCACTGCCCGAAAATGCGGCCTTTGGCCGCTTTTTCTTTTTGATCAATTGAATAGCGCGATCCGCTAAACCATTTTCGTCAGGCAGCTTCCGCTGCATCAATACGTGCCATGCCGCCAACCACATCGGCAAAGTCACGCCACACGGCAGTGGCACCGCCCCGCCATTGATCGAGTGCTTCTGGCTCAAAAACCTGTCCGCCCAAGGATGAGGCTACCTTCATTGACGCTGTTTCATCTTCAACGATCAGCTGGTTGAAGTAGTCGGAGCCAGCAGCTGTCTCCTCCGACAAAACGGTCTTTTCCTCATCCGACAGTCCGCTCCAGAACATGCTGGAGAAATACACGACACCGGATGCGCGTATATGTCCGGTCTGTGTCATGCAGGGCACGACCTCGTAAAGTTTGAAACCGGCATAGGCGGATTTCGTCAAATCCATAGCGTCAGCCACGCCAGATGCCAGTGCATTGTAGGTTTCGGTGATAGGGATGCCGACCGGTACCGCGCCAAAAGAGCTCCAGAGTTTTGTGTGCAGCGGGCCTTGAATAACTCGGATTTTCTTGCCTGCTATATCCTGCGGTGTGCGGGCCGGTTCTTTTGTCAGAAGATGGCGTGCGCCGTAATCGATAAACCCGCCAACCACAAATTGCTGCTGCAGCAGTTCTCCCTTCAGGCTTTGGCCGATATCGCTGTTGACGACACGTCTGAGATGCTCCGCATCGCGAAACAGGAAGGGCAGGTCGAGAAGCTGCAACTGCGGTACCCAACCCGAGAGGGCTGAGACCGTGGAGAGGCTGGCCTGCACGGAACCAAGCCGCATGCTTTCAGCGACTTCCTTTTCGCCGCCCAATGCGCCATTTGCAACGATGTTAAAACGGAAGCGGCCCGGCAGGCGCGTTTCCACCTGTTTTGCGATCTGGCGCCAAATCCTGGTTTCCGGTTTGTCCTCTCCCAACAGCGATGCGACGGTTATTGTCTGGGTACGGGCGAAGGCCGGTCTCATCAGGACGGGTAGAGGCAGCGTGGCTGTTGCGATGCCAAGGCTTTTCAAAAACATGCGGCGAGAAAATCTATGCACGGAAAGTATCCTTTCAGCGGAAAACAAGCGCGCAGGCGCAAAGAATGGTGAGGGAGACCAAAAGCGCGGTCAGATAGGGGAGAACGGCGCGAAACAGGGAGGACGCAGGCACTTTCGTCACGCCGCTCACCACAAAAATCAACATGCCGATGGGCGGCGTCAGCCCGTGGATCATCAGGTTCACAACCAGAATGACGCCGAAATGAATGGGATCAATGCCAGCCGCGACCGCAGCAGGCAGGAGGATGGGACCAAACAGCAGAATGGCTGCGCCAATGTCTAGCACCAGACCGGCTGCAAGCAGTACGAGATTGGCCAGGAGCAGCACGGCAAAGGCACTGCCGCCAAGCATGGCTACAAAATCCATGACGTGGCCGGCCACGCCATCGGTTGCGAGCAGGAATGCAAATGGTGCGGCTGTCCCGATCAGTAGCCCAATGGCAGCCGCCTCGGTTGCGGCTTGGCGAAACACACCATAAAGCGCTTTGCCACCTTTCCTGGCAAAAAATGCGAGGGCAAAGGTATAGGCCGCAGCGAGAGCGGAGGCTTCCGTTGTGGTGACAATGCCAAAGCGAATGCCGGCGACGACAATAACACCCAGGCCAAAGGCCGGAATGGCTGCAAATGCTGCCTGCCGACGTTCTTTTGCCGGGGCAGGGAGGCGCTTGTTTTTTTCGCGTACGGTCAGATGAATGGCGATTGCCAGACAGCATGCCATGACGCCGCCCGCAAAAAAGCCTCCGACCAGCAAGGAGCCTATCGAGAGGTTTGTTGCAGCGGCTAGAATAAGAAACGCGATCGATGGCGGGATGACGTTATCCAGCACGGAGGTTGCGGCGATAATGGCGCCTGCCTGTGCAGGTGGATATCCGTGCCGCAAAAGCTCCCGCTGGAAGGTCGATGCTCCAAACGCCGCGTTGGCGACCGAAGAACCTGACGCGCCCGAGAAAAGGACGCTGGTCAACAATACGGTTTGTGCCAGACCGGCTCGTTTGTGACCCACCAGTGTCTGGGCAACATGCACCAGTCTTTGTGCGGCGCCTGATACACCAAGCAAGCCGCCGGTCAGCAGAAAAAATGGAATGGCCAACAGTAGAAATTTCGACATGCCCGTGACCGTTGTCGAAACAATAGCCTGTTCCGGCAGGGAACTGCCAAACGAAATGGCCAGATAGGCAGCAACGAGAAATGCATGGGCAAGCGGCGCCGCCAGCAATAAACCTGCCCCTGCGATGAGTGCCAGATAGAGGCTGGCGGGAAATGGCGTGTCGATAAAGACCAGCTGAACGGCGCTGTAGAGGAGAGTTCCGAAAAGTAGCGCAGCAAGGCCTGTCCGCCATTGCCCGGCTGCCAGCCAGCGAAGCGACATTATGATCAACAACAATGCGCCGCCGATGCCGATAAAGCCGAAACGAATCCATTCCGGTAGGCCAAGCGTCGGTGAGTAGCCGCCAAGCATCGTGCTTATGTTGACAGCGCCAAAGGTCAGGACAAGCGCTGCCATGACACTGATGCTATCAGCCGCGATACGTGTCAGTGCACGCCCTCTTTCGGGCAACACGCGGACCAGCACATCAAAACGCATTGCCAATGCGCCAGTGACACTGAGCGGTGCAGCAAGCGCGATGAGGGCGATATGCAGCCAGATGCCAAGATCTTCGACGCCGACAATGCCGGTATGGAAAAAATAGCGCATGCCGGCAGTGGCAAGAACAGTGACCAGCATGATGGCAAGGACGATAACAGCAAGTGCGCCGAGCATTGCTTCTATGGCGTCGCTGAGACGCTGCGCAACACACCTGATGTTATCGTCTCGCCAGACCATATTTACCACCAGCCGTGAAAATGGTGTACGGGTCCGCGACCGTGCCCAATTGAAAGGCCGACACCCGCTTGCAGTGCCTTGTGCAGATAGTCCTTCGACTGCTCCACCGCATTGGTCAGTGAATATCCTTTGGCAAGATGCGCGGTGATTGCGGCCGCCAGAGTGCATCCGGTGCCGTGATCATTGTTGGTGTCGATACGCGGTGCGGAAAAGACTTGGACTTCGTTGCCATCGAACAGAAGATCGGTGCTGTCAGGACCGTTACCGTGTCCGCCCTTGATCAGCACCGCACGTGCCCCTGCCTTCAGGATGACGTCTGCTTGGCGCGCCATCTCACTCTGGTTTGCAGCGATGGGCAGACCAGTCAACAGCGCCGCTTCTGGCAGATTGGGCGTGACGACGGCTGCAAGCGGGACAAGGTCTTGCTTCAGTGTTTCTATTGCTTCCTGTTGTAAAAGCCGGTCGCCGGAGGTTGCAACCATCACCGGATCGAGAACCACGCTGCGTTGGTAGTGGCGCAGTCGCTCTGCAATGGCCAAAATTGTCTCCGACCGGGACACCATGCCGATCTTGACGGCGTTGACATCGAGGTCGGAAAAAATAGCATCCATTTGCGCGACAATTAAGGGTACGGAAATGTCTTCAACAGCCGTCACGCCCTTGGTGTTCTGGGCGGTGATTGCGGTCAGTACACTGGCGGCATAAGTACCAAGCGCTGAGAATGTCTTGATGTCAGCCTGAATGCCGGCCCCGCCTCCACTATCGGAACCTGCAATGGTCAAAGCAATGGCGGTCATTAGCGTTTCTCCGCCAGTGTAGCATCCACCGCGTCACGGAAGCTGCGTGTTGCCCCCGCAATGTCATTGGCTCTGAAAATTGCTGAGATAACCGCGATGCCATCGGCACCGGCCGCTACGACCTCTGGTGTTCTTGCCAAATCGATACCGGCAATGGCGCCGACCGGTAGTTCGGGTCGCTGCTGACGCAGTGCTGCCCGCAACGCACTGAAACCGTCAATGCCGACCGGCAGGTCAGGATTGATTTTCGATACGGTTTCGAACACGCCACCAATGCACGCATAGTCGACAGGGGCCGCTGCCGCGCGTGCAGCGTCCTTGGCATTTTTGACGGTAAGTCCGATGATTGCCTCGTTGCCCAAAATGCTGCGTGCCGTCTCCGCATCCATGTCGTCCTCACCCAGATGCACCCCATCTGCAGCCGCCGCCAGCGCCACATCAACGCGGTCGTTGATGACAAGCGGGACGCCGCTTGTTTTGAGCGCGGCTATAATCTCCTTGGCCCGTTCGATCATCAAACGGGTGGATGCCATCTTGTCGCGGTATTGAAGCAGTGTTGCGCCGTTTTCGGCCGCGATACGGGCGAGTTCCGGCAGCGGGGCGATATCGATCAGGGAGCCATCGACCAACGCGTTCAGGCGATAATCAACCTTCGTCATGTTCTATCCTTGCATGGGAAATAATGTCCTGACGGCCAATGGCCGACAGCATGTCGAGAAATGCCGGCTCGAATGTGCCGGGACCGTTCGCGTAGACTGCGGCCTGCTCTGCAGAAATTCCCGTCACACACAGCGCCGCACTGGCCGCCTGCAGCGCGTCTGGCTCTACCGCTAGGAACGCGGCGATTATGCCGCCGGAAAGGCAGCCTGTTCCGGTCACCTTCGCCATCCATGGATGACCGTTGGAAATACGGACCGATCGATTTGCAAGAGACAAATGGTCTTGCGGACCGGTTTGAATTCGCAAGCTGTTGCCTGTGTCGTCAAACAGCGCCATTTCAGCCGCATTGCCGCGGATGATGGTTGGCGAATGTTGCAGAAGATCCCTCGCAAAGGCCAGTCGCGACGGAGAGTAATCGCAGTGAACGGGGTCAACGATCCAAGGTTTGCCATGCGCATTGGCCACCTGCACAGCAAGCAGTATAACCTTGCGACGTTCCGCATCCAGCGTGCCGAGATTAATGGTCAACGCATCGGCTTTAAGAACAAAACTTTCGATTTCCTCCATCGACGATGTCATCGAAGGAATGGCGTCGACCGCCGTAATGCCATCGGCGGTGAATTTCTGCACGACGGTGTTCATAAGGCAATGGACGCGAGGGCGGCTTCGCCGCACCCGCTCGAGAACATCGGCTGCCTTTTCAGCTGATATTGTATGGGCCGTAGTCATTGCAATTCCACCGCAAGGTCTTCAACGGCAGGCACCTGTTTCACCAGTTCCATGTCCTGCATGAACTGGCCGAAACGTTCGTACCGTGCGCGATCCAGTGCCGAGGGGCGTTTGGCAAAACGCGGCAGGGTGTCGATGAATGCCTGGCGGTTCAGGTCATCATTGAGGTTGGGGTAGGCTTTGATGAACAGTTCCCATGCTTCCTGCGGGTGGTTTGTGATGAAGATCGAGGCTTGTTCGACGGCATCAAGGAAACGCGGAAGGCGACTGTCCGAAACAAGATCTTTGTTGGTGATGAAGATCAGTTCGTCATAAGCGGGAACACCATGCTCCTCAGGGAAGAAGGAATACCCTTTATGGCCTGCCAGCTTCATCTGGGTGAGTTCAAAGTTGCGGAAGCCGCCAAGTGTCGCATCGACCTTGCCGCTGATCAGCGAAGGTGACAGCGAGAAGTTGACATTGATAAGCTCAACATCGTCACGGCTAACACCTTCCTTCTCAAGCATGCGCTTCAGCATGGCATCTTCGAAACCGGATACAGAAAAACCGATCTTTTTGCCCTTTAGGTCCTTCAGGCTTTTGATCGGCCCATCAGCCAGAACCGTCACGGTGTTAAGCGGTGTTTCGACAAGTGTTCCAAAGCGCAGGATCGGTAGACCGGCAGCGTTATCGAGATAGAGGTTTGGCTGATAATGCACGCCAATGTCTGCCTGTTTGGCGGCGACCAGGCGCGGAACGGAAGATGGATCGGCTGGTGGTACCAGCTCGACTTCCAGCCCTTCAGCTTTGAAGATACCGCGCTCAGCGGCGATGACCATCGGCGCATGATCAGGATTGACGAACCATTCAAGCATCACTGTCAGCTTGTCGGCGGCATGTGTCACGGGTGCGGGAAGGATCGTTGCAAGTGCGATTGAAAGAGAAAGGGCAAGTTTCTTCATCAGGCATGTTTCCTTGATGGATTGAGAAATGGCAGGGAATGTTGGGTCTCGACCGCCCATGGGGTGAGCCCTGTGGTGACACGGTCGATAAAAAGGCGAGACAGCACGGTCAGAACCGCAAGAATGGCCATCGCTGCAAAAACCGTATCGGTTTGCATACGGGCATTGGCCTGCACCATGACAAAACCAAGCCCTGAGGACGCGCCGACCCATTCGCCGATGACGGCACCAAGGGGTGCGAGCGGCGCTGCGACCCGCAGGCCAGAAATCAACCCCGGCAGCGCAAGTGGCACCCGTAACCGCAGCAGGATCTGCCAGTGTGTTGCCTGTGTGAGCGCTGCGGCATCCAGGATTGCTCTTTCCGTGCGTTGCAGGCCGTCATTGAAGGCCGAGGCGACAGGAAAGAAGATGATCAGCGTCGTCATCGCTACCTTCGAGGCCATGCCGAAGCCGAGCCACAGCACAAGGATGGGAGCAAGGACGAACACGGGAAATGCCTGCAGGATCAGCAGCGTTGGCCAGACCAGCTTTCCAAGTCTCGGAAATGCTGCTGTTGCGAAAGCTGTCCCAACGCCAAACACTGTGCCCAACACAAGGCCAACCACCATTTCAGTAAGGGTGATCAGGCTGTTTTCGAGCAAGTAGATAGGCTGCCGTGACAACGCCGTAACGACGTCATAGGGTGAGGGCAGAATATAATGCGCTGGGGCGAACAGCCACGTGCCGACCTGCCAGCCAACGACCAGCAACAGCACGCCGCAAACGGCGAATGAGACACGCATTTTGGTTTATACGAAACGATAAACCAAATGAGGAGGATGGCCGCGAACGGCACCTATAGCAATCTTGAATGTCATCTACGATCTCCAGACTTGTGACAATCACGGAGATCCAGGCAAGCGGAGAAGAGAAAAGGGGGCTTTATGCCGCTGTTTCCGTTCCTACGCCGGTACGACCCGGATCAGGTTCAAGGGTCCGGCTCACCGCCATCTCAGCATCGTAGGATGCCCCCCTCGGAATAGGTGCAAATTGTCGCGTTTTTGCCCTGCTGTCAATGAGATTGCTACTTGTACATGAAAACTGTCGAACATACTGTTTTTAAGGCGTTTTTTATAACGCTTGGACTGGTTGTAACCGAAAGTTATACAAGTTTTTAATAAATTTCTTTCTATAACGATGTTGAACGACACCTTCCGGGGCTGCATGACGCTTGTTGTTTGAGCTTTTAGTCGAAGCATAGTTTTCCCACAAAAATCGATGTCGGAATGCCGCAGCCTGCGGCACAGTATTCCGCTTGTCCTTTCGTTCTAGGAAGTCCAACATGTTGAAAAACCTCAGCATCAAGTGGAAGATACTTTCCACCTTGTTCATGCTCGGCTTGGTTTCGTTTGGTGGTTTTACATTCATTACCGCCAAGTTCAGTGATGCAAACTCCAGCTACCTTGGCTTCATCGACAAGGAGGCAACCTCCGCCATGATGAGCGCCCGTGCCGCTTCCGGTATCTGGACGTCGGTTGTCTGGGCGGAGCGTATGCTGCAAATGGATGCTCAGCATCCTGGCCTGCCGGAGATGCGCGAACGCTTCGCCTCCAACTTCAAGCTTGCCAAGGATCGTCTGGCCGCCGTGCCAGCGTCGGTTCCAAGCCGCAAGGACGACATCGAGAAGTTGCTTGCTTCGACCAACGAACTGCAAACCATGTATGAAAAAATGCTGCAGTTGCATTTCGGCGGCAATGGCGCAGAACTGCCAGCCATGCAGTCAAAGCTGGAAACACTGCTGAAGCAGGTTTCGGATCAGGCCGGTGCCAACAACACCGCACTGTCGCAGCTTTTGGACAATGGCAGCAAGTCGCTTTCCGCATCGATCGGCTCGACGATTACACAGAGCTTCATCTTTATGTGTGTTGGTCTGGTGGCTGCAGTTTGTTTTGCGATTTACGTCGCTCACGCTGGCATCACAGCGCCAATGGTTCGCCTGCGCGAACGCATGCAGACACTGGCGAGTGGCGATGTGAAGGCTGAAATTGACGGCCTCGACCGCAAGGACGAAATTGGCAACATGGCGGCCGCAGTGGCCGTGTTCCGCGACAACGCCATTGAGCGTGGTCGCCTGTCACGTCAAGCTGATGAAGATCGCGTCAGCACCGAGAATGAGCGCGCTGAACGCGAGCAGCAAAAGGTCTTGGAAGCAGCGGAAATTCAGAAAGCTGTCGATACGCTGGGTGCCGCGCTTGGCAAACTGGCTGACGGCGATCTGGCCGCGCGTATCGCACAGCCATTTAACGGCCAGCTGGACACACTGCGTCAGAACTTCAATCATTCGGCAGAAAAGCTTGATCTGGCAATGCAGAGCGTTGGTACAAATGCCCGCGCCATCGATGCTGGTGCCAATGAAATCCGCTCGTCTGCTGACGACCTTTCCCGCCGCACAGAGCAGCAGGCTGCTTCTGTTGAAGAGACAGCCGCCGCTCTGGAAGAAATCACCACGACGGTCAAGGATTCCGCCAAGCGCGCAGAAGAGGCACGCCACCTGGTTTCCCGTACCCGTCAGGAAGCAGAAAAGTCTGGTGAAGTGGTCCGTGAAGCCGTCACCGCAATGGAGCAGATCGAAAAGTCCTCCAGCGAAATCGGTAACATCATCGGTGTTATCGATGACATCGCCTTCCAGACCAACCTGCTTGCTCTGAACGCGGGTGTCGAAGCGGCCCGAGCCGGTGAAGCCGGTAAGGGGTTTGCTGTTGTGGCGCAGGAAGTTCGTGAACTTGCACAGCGCTCCGCAAATGCCGCAAAGGAAATCAAGTCGCTGATCACGGCCTCGACATCGCATGTCGAAACCGGGGTTCACCTTGTCGACCAGACAGGCAAGGCGCTGGACGCGATCGTTGCTCAGGTTCAGGAAATCAACCAGCATGTTCACGCGATTGCTGAGGCAACCCGCGAACAGTCGGTTGGTCTTCAGGAAATCAACACCGCCGTCAACACCATGGATCAGGGCACACAACAGAACGCCGCCATGGTCGAAGAAACAACGGCAGCAAGCCATGGTCTTGCAACGGAAGCCACTTCCCTTAACTCGCTGCTCGGCCAGTTCAGACTGACAGGCACTGGCGGTATGGCTGGTTTCGCAAGGCCTGCTGCTCCTCGCGCCGCCGCTTCGGTTTCGCGACCTGTCTCACCGGCACCGGTGGCAGCATCGACAAAGTCCAGACCGATTGCGTCTCCAGCACGTGCACTGGGCAATAAGTTGGCGAGCGCCTTCGGCGGTGGTTCATCTGCCGCTGCGACTGCAGCCAAGGAAGCGGACTGGACAGAATTCTGAGCCTCCAAGATTTTTGAGAACGAAAAATGCCGCCGCCTCAATCTCTGGGGCGGCGGTTTTCTTTTGTTCGGTCTGTCGCAATAGCCTTGACCTTGTCTGCGCCTTGGCCATAAGTGGCATCCGACGGTTCTCCGAAGGGTTGTACCTGGAGGGGATTAATAGGGAACATGGTGCGTTTCTATCGAAGAAACAATGCCATGGCTGCCCCCGCAACTGTAAGCGGATTGCCGCTCATCCTTGTGGTGTAACTCTTACACCATGCCACTGTGACGCTGAGTGCACGGGAAGGCAGATGAACGGCGTGAATTTGTGAGCCAGGAGACCTGCCGTTATTTGTTAATCCAACGCACCGGGCGGGGTTGTCCGGAGAGGAGTAGTCATGTTATTACATAACATATACATTTGTTGCCTCCGTTCATTGCATTGTTGGGTTAACCGTGCGTCGTTTTTCTAAACGCTGCACAAACCGGGCAATTCAGGCCCGTAATCTCAACTGCATTTCAAATATTTCCAATCGGAAGGCTTCCATGCGTGCCATCATAAAAACTCTGAGTGCTGTAACCGTTTTAGTTGCCGGGTTCTCTGCTAGTGCCCACGCGGCGACCCAATATCCGTTGACGGTTACCAATTGCGGTCAGTCGATTACGTTCGAAAAAGCACCGGCAAAGATCGTTTCGATCGGACAGGGCATGACCGAAATCCTGTTTTCCCTTGGCTTGGCAGACAAGATTGCCGGTACCGCCGTTTGGGTTGGGCCGGTTTTGAAAGAATATGAAGGCGTCAATGCGCAAATTTCGCGCCTTGCAGACAATGACCCCAGCTTTGAATCAGTTGTCGGCAAAGAGCCTGATCTGGTTGCTGCGGAGTTTGAATGGCACGTCGGCACTCAGGGTTCTGTGGGCAAACGCGAACAATTCGGTTCACTTGGCATCAATACCTATGTTTCTCCTGCCGACTGTGTGGCCAAGATCAATGCCGATGGTGGCGACGGCGTACGCAAAGAGCTTTTCACGATGGATCTGATCTATCAGCAGATTAGCGAGCTCTCTGATATTTTCGATATCAAAGAACGTGGCGAAAAACTGGTCGCCGATCTGAGGGCACGTGAAGCCGCAGCGGTTGCGTCGATCGGCAACGCATCATCGGCCAATCTTCCTGTCGTTTTCTGGTTCTCCAGCAAGGAAGTGAAGGGCGACGCCTATATTGCTGGTAAAAACAGTGCTCCGGCCTATATTCTGAAAACGCTTGGTGCCAAAAATGTCGTGAGCACGGAAGAAGAGTGGCCGCTGGTCGGTTGGGAAACCATTGCCGAATCCAATCCTGCGGTCGTCGTTATCGCGACCATGGATCGTCGCCGTTATGCCGCCGATGATCCTGCGGTCAAGATCGACTTCCTGGAAAATGATCCGGTCACCAGCCACATGGATGCCGTTAAGAACAAACATTTCGTCATGATGGATGCACAGTCCATGAACCCGACCATTCGTACGATTGATGGCATTGAAATCCTGGCAAAGGGTATTCAGGGGCTCGGGATTTCCAAGTGACAGAAATGCCTGCACGTCGTTCAGCATGGTGGCTGCCTTTGGCAGTCACCGTCTTTTTTCTGGCGCTTCTCGGCTTCATGATAAGTCTTGCCGTGTCGATCGGCGAAATTTCCATTCCGCTTGATACGACGGCCAAGGCGGTTATGAAACGCGCATTTGGAATGCCGTTTGAAATCAGCCGCATCCATGAAGGCGTCATCTGGGACTATCGTCTGAGCCGCGCCTTGGTTGCGGCAAGTGCAGGGGCTGCGCTGGCGCTCTGTGGTGTGATCCTGCAAGCATTGCTGCGCAATCCTCTTGCTGAACCTTTCGTGCTGGGCATTTCTGCAGGTGCCTCGACCGGTGCCGTTTGTATTATGGTTCTGGGCATCGGTTACGGTATTTTGACACTGTCTACAGGCGCTTTTCTGGGCGCCGTCGTTGCGTTTCTTCTCGTGTCACTGCTTGCGGCCGGCGCTGGTGGCAGCAGCGACCGTATCATTCTTGCCGGCGTAGCGGGATCGCAGCTCTTTAATGCGCTGACATCCTATATCGTCACCACATCTGCAAATGCAGAACAGGCACGTGGTGTGATGTTCTGGTTACTCGGTAGCCTGTCCGGTGTGCGCTGGCCGGACGTTTATCTCGCGGCACCCGTTGCATTGTTGGGTTTTGTGTTTTGTGCGGCCCATGCCCGGGCATTGGATGCTTTCATGTTCGGTACAGATACCGCCGCCGGACTTGGTATTCCCGTTCGTCGTGTGCGCATAACCTTGCTGGGCGTGACCGCACTTATGACGGCAACCGTCGTCAGCATCGTTGGTTGCATCGGATTTGTCGGGTTGGTCATTCCCCATGCCGCACGGTTCATTGCTGGCTCCGGGCATCAGCGTCTTTTGCCCGTGTCCGCGATGATCGGTGCCATATTCATGGTGGCAGCCGATATCGTGTCGCGTATCATCATTCCACAGCAAATCCTGCCTATCGGCGTGGTAACGGCATTGTTTGGCGCGCCCGCTTTTGCCTTTATTCTCTACCGGGCACGGAGGGCCGCATGAGTATTTCGCTGGAAAAAGTGCACTGGGCTTCAGGCGGAAGTCTTATTGTCAATGGCGTAACTCTTGACGCGGCACCCGGCACGACGCTCGGCCTGCTTGGGCCAAATGGATCGGGAAAGTCCAGTTTGCTGCGGCTCATCTGTCGTATCCGCAAAGTCCAGAGTGGCGTAATCACACTTGGCGGCGAGGACATCGCAACCCTTTCTCAGGCCCAGATTGCCAAAAGCACGGCCTTTGTTGAACAACAGGCAACGACGGAAATCCAGGTCAGTGTGCTCGATGTCGTCAAGCTTGGACGAACACCGCATCGCAGCCCGATTTCAATCTGGAAATCGGAAGATGAGGCGGCAGTACAGGATGCGCTGACACATGTCGGCATGCTGGATAAAGCGTCGAGGTTTTGGCATACGCTGTCTGGTGGTGAAAAACAGCGGGTTCATATCGCCCGGGCATTGGCGCAAACGCCGTCACAGCTTTTGTTGGATGAGCCAACCAACCACCTCGATATTCAGCACCAGCTGGACATTCTGGCGTTGGTGTCCCGGTTGCCGGTAACGTGTATCGTTGCCTTGCATGATCTCAATCTTGCAGCGATGTTCTGCGATAATCTCGCGGTCATGCATGCTGGGGAGATCGTGGCTTTCGGCCCGCCAGAACAGGTTCTGACTGAAACGCTCATTCGCGACGTTTTTGGAGTTAGTGCGCATATCGAGCGATCATCTTACCATGGCCGTTGCCATATCCAGTACAAGACGGCCTGACCATGAGCATCGACAACTTCCATCTCAAGGATGATATCAGGGATTACTGGTCGAAACGGTCGGAAACATTCGATCTGGTATTCGGCCATCGTATTCCACACGGACCGGAATTTGACGCCTGGCAGCAGCCAATGCGCGACGCTCTGGGTGAGCATCCATTATCAGTGCTGGAACTGGCCTGTGGCACGGGTGAGGTGACACGGCTTATTCACGATATTGGTCATGACGTGACGGCCCTCGATTTCTCCGAGGCCATGTTGTCGGTTGCGCGGCGCAAACATGTTGGAAAACCGCGTCTGCGTTTTGTGCTTGCGGATGCCGAAAACACGATGGAGCCTGACGAGGCCTTTGATGCCATCGTGTGCCGTCATCTGGTCTGGACATTGACGCAGCCCGAACAGGCGTTTCAGGAGTGGTACCGTGTATTGAAGTCCGGCGGCCGTTTGTTGGTTTTTGACGGGGACTGGGCACAATTGACGCCGGTTGGCCGCATCGCGTCAAAGCTGATTGCGCTCTTAGGCCGGTTTTCCCCGCCCGATCCACATTACGACAGTGCCCAAAGCGCCAAACATAAACACATTATGGAGCAACTGCCGTTCGGAGACGGGCTTCGTCCTGAACGCATCATTCCACTGCTGAAAGATGTCGGGTTTTCAGATATTCGACTGCACTCGCATGAACCGATTGCGGTGGCGCAGCGTAAGCAGGCGAATTTGCGTGATCGTTTGAGAACACGGCTTTATCGACGGTTTATTCTGACCGCGACAAAGCCGTGATGCTTAACCAAAGCGGCCAGCCCGGAATGGATCGATGGAAATTGACGTGTCCCGTCCGGCGACGAGATCGCTGACAAGTTTGCCTGTTGCCGCCGACTGCGTCAGGCCAAGATGCCCGTGCCCGAACGCATAGATGATAGCGGGGCTCGCCTTGGAAGCGCCGATAACCGGCAGACAATCTGGCATGGATGGGCGGAAACCCATCCACTGTTTGCCGCCTTCGGTTGTCAGACCGGGCAAGAACTTTGCGGCTTTTCCCAAAAGTGCTTCGGAGCGTCGGTAATTCGGCGGCAGTGACAGACCGCCCAGTTCGACGGCACCACCCACTCGAATACCGGTGGAGAGCGGCGTCACGACAAAGGCGTGGTCATTGAAATAGAGCTGGCGGGTCAAGTTGAAAGCCTGGTCGGGCAGGGTTGTGTTGTAGCCACGTTCTGTCTCAAGCGGCAGGTTTTCGCCAAGGCTTGCACCAAGGTTCTTTGACCATGCGCCGCTGGCGACGACCACTTTTGCCGCGTCGAGTGTTTTGCCGCCCGTCAAGGTCACGCGCGCCTCGTCGCTACGGGGCTCAAGGCGTTGCGCTTCGCCCTCAATCAGCTTGCCGCCTCGTGCGATGACCAGTTTTGCAATCGCCTTGGTGAATTCGTATGGCTCGGAGACCTGCAGGCCGCCGGGTGTAAACATGGCGTGCTGGAATTGTGGTGCCAGACCCGGCTGCAATTCTTCGATCTCATCGCGCCCAACACGATTGAAGACAAAGCCGGCTTTTTCCTTTTCCGCCCAATCGGCGGCAGCGGCATTGAAGCTTACTTCACTGTCGTAAAGATCAAGCGTGCCAGTGTTGGTAATGAATCCGGAGAGTTCGGGCATCGCGCGGATCACGTCCATCTCCGCAGCAGACAGTTTCATCATCGAGATCTGGGTTTTCAGGCCGTGCCGGAAGGCGGATTCGGAGCTCGCGCGCCAGAAACGCCACAGCCAGGGAGCAACCTGCAGGGCGTAGGAAGGAGGCACGCTCAATGGGCCAAGTGGGTCAAAAAGCCACCGCGGCGCCTTTTTCATGAGACCCGGCGCAGGAATGGGAATGATTTCGGGGAACGCCAGAATGCCAGCATTTCCAGAGCTTGCTCCGCGTGCAATTTCTCCACGTTCTAAAAGGGTTACAGAGCGACCTTGTGATTGCAGATAAAGTGCCGACATCACTCCGATGATGCCTGTGCCAATCACAAGCACATCGTGTTTTTCCTGATCGCTCATAAAACGCTCCCGCCGATTTTGTCACTCTTCCCAACCAAGGAGGAAGTGCTTTTGGCAAGCACTAACATGATGTAATACATACTGTCGACATAAAACGTCTTCTGTGACTGGATGACGCAAAGCCTTGAGTGTCATGCGAAGAGATCGTCTTCTTCGCCCTTTTTACTGTTGCGTGCCCGACGCGATGAACTTTTCAAATCAACAATGGGTTTTGGATAGGTCTTGCCCAAGACTACTCCGGCTTTTTCCAGCACGGTGTCTGGTGCTTCGAACGGTTTGTGTATCCATTTGTTCGGCATGTCAGCCAGTTCAGGAACCCATTCACGGACATAATCGCCCGCAGCATCAAACCGTTCGCCTTGGACAACGGGATTAAATACGCGAAAGTAAGGGGCAGCATCCATGCCACAACCGGCAACCCACTGCCAGCTGCCGGGATTACTGGCAATGTCGCCATCCACCAGTGTATCCCAGAACCACTCTTCACCATGTCGCCAATCAATGAGTAGGTTTTTGGTGAGTAGGGAGGCGACCAGCATGCGGACGCGATTGTGCATCCATCCAGTCGCCCATAACTGCCGCATGCCCGCGTCGACGATTGGAAAGCCCGTCTGTCCTTTTGTCCAGGCGCTGAGCGCTTTTTTGTCCTCCTGCCATTCAATATGGGCGATGGCGTCGCGCATATCGTAACGCGCAATATCCTTGCGGTGGTAGAGCTGGTGGTAATGGAAGTCTCTCCAGATCAGCTCGGAGAGAAATTTTTCGACGCCCGACGAGACAGAAGGGTGTTGCTCGCCGTAATGAAGAGCACTGTGCCAAAGCTGTCGGACGCTGACTTCGCCAAATCGCAAATAGGGTGAGAGTTTGGACGTTCCAAGCTTGCCGGGAACGTCGCGGCTTTCGGCATAGGACTTCACGATCTCATCAAGAAAGTTGTGGAACTGCTCGTATCCGGCCTCTTCGCCAATCTGCCAGGAACCTTCCATCTTTTCAGCCCAATGCGGCGGGGATGGACGCTCATAGCTCTTATGCTTGGCAGATGATGATTGCGCTTTGGTGTCGCGCAAACGCAGGGGCGTGGGCACACCCTTCTGACGCAGTGAACGGGCAAACGGTGTGAAGACCTGATAGGGGCCGCCACTGCCTGTTTCGAGTTGCCAGGGTTCAAGGAGAAGATTGCCATGAAATGAGGTTACCGTGAAACCCGACTGGCGAAGCTCAGCCTTTATCTGCGCATCGCATTCCCGTTCAGATGGTGCATACCGACGGTTCCAGAAAACCACCTTCGGCTTTATCTCTATTGCCAGCTTTGGCAGGATGTCCGCGGATTTTCCTGTTTCAACAATGAGGGTTACGCCTAGTTTCTCAAGTCGTTTGCAAAAGTTGGCAAGACTTTGTTCCAGCCACCATTGTACCGCGGCGCCTGGCTTGCGCAGGTTAGGGTCCGTTTCATGGATATAAACGGCTGTAACCGAACCGCCTCTTGCAAGCGCTGCATCAAGTGCAGGGTTGTCGCCAATTCTCAAGTCGTTGCGAAGCCAAACGACTGCTTGTGAAACCATCTTCCGGCTCCTGTTTCATAAAGGTGGAGAGGAAGCATACTGCTATGCTTGTTATTCTGATCGAAAGTGAAACTGGCCGACATCAATGCGGCCGGAACGGAAACCTGCGGCGCAATAATGCAGGTAATAACGCCACATGCGCTTGAAGCGGCTATCAAAGCCAAGGGGTTCAATATTGTGCCACTGCGCGGAAAATGCGCGGTCCCACCACAGGAGCGTTTTCTCATAATCCAAGCCGAACAGATATTGGTCACTCAGCTTCAGACCGTGGTGATTGGCCACGCTGACCAATGCTTCGTTTGACGGTAGCATACCACCTGGGAAGATGTAGGTCTGGATAAAGTCTGCGGTGTTGCGGTAGGTTTCAAAACGATCGCGGGAAATGGTGATAACCTGAAGCATGGCTTCACCACTTGTTTTGAGCAGATGTTTGACCTTGTCGAAATAGATCGGCCAGTTTTCCTCACCAACTGCCTCGAACATTTCGATCGAAACGATCTTGTCAAAGGAACCCTCGCAGTCCCGGTAGTCCTGAATGCGGATCTCCACACGGTCCTGCAGTCCGGCGCGGCGCATGCGTTCCTGCGCATACAGTGCCTGCTCATTGGAAAGCGTAAGGCACAGGATGCGGCAACCGGTGGTGAGTGCAGCATGTTCTGCAAAGCCGCCCCATCCACATCCGATCTCCAGTACGGTGTCGTCTTTCTGAATATCCAGCTTTTCGACAATGCGTGCATATTTGGCGGTTTGTGCCTCATCCAGTGGTTGTTCGGGGCGCTGAAAAATGGCGGAAGAATAGGTCATGGTACCATCCAGCCACTGATCGTAAAATTTGTTGCCGAGGTCGTAATGGAAGGCAATGTTGCGACGGCTTCCACCCTTGGTGTTGGCATTTTTCCGGTGCCGGTAATTGGCTATGACCTTGCGCATGAAAGGAATGGCAATCAGTCCAGACAGGACTTTTTCGTTGGCCAAACCCAGATCGAGAACAGCACCAATATCCGGGCTGTCCCAGGTGCCATCCATATAACCGCGGGCCAGTCCAAGATTGCCTTCTGTCATGATCTGCCAAACGAAGCGGCCTGATAATATCGAGATTGTGGCCGCTGGCCCCGGTTGCTCTCCGGCTACATGATGCATGCTGCCATTGGGGAACCTGATCGTCAGACTGCCGATCACGATACGGTTGGCCCAGCCCTTCACCAATCTTGCCCAAAAGGGCAAGTTGTTCAGGCGGCTTTCAAAAGACTTTTCTTCAGCGTGGGTCATGAGCCTGATTTCCTGCGGATGAAGGTCTGACGACAGTGCTTGCCACCCGGTTGGTTGCGGCACTATGGCGATAGATCGGAGCGCCTTTGCGCCAGAGGAGCAGGGCTTCCCAGTAGATTCCGGCGGTGATTTTCAGTGTCATCAACGGATGGCGCACAAAGGCGGATAGAAGTGTACGGTTGTTCAACTCTTGCCGGTTGGCGGCAAAGGATGCGACCAGCAGCATGCCATCCGGGTCTTCTTCATCGATCCGCACCAGAACTTTTTCACCGGGTGGTTCGATGTGAAAATTGTAGTGGCAGTTCATCGGCACAAAGGGTGAGACGTAAAAATCCTTGGCACAGGATTGGCGAATGATCTCCTGCTGCGAGACCCCAACCGAGATTGTGTAGGTATGGCGTTCACCGAATGTGTTGCACACCTCGTATAGAATGGCGCGCAAGCCATTTTTTCCATGGCAGAAATAGAGAGTGAGCGGGTTGAACACATAACCAAGGATACGTGGATAGCACAGCACACGGATTTGCATACCAGGCTCCAAAAGACCGGCTTCATCCAGCCGGATTTCTACCCAACTCCGCAAGCCGTTTGGCTGACCATCGCCATGGTCCTTGTCATGGAAGCTGATCAACGCACGGCGATTGTAACCAAACAACCGCAGTTTTTTGTCTAGTGCTGGAAGTTCATCCAAATCTAGTAAAAGCGAGAAGACGCTGTATTCCAGGCGGTGCCGCTTGGGGCGGTACCGCATGTGCATGACCTTTCCTGCAAAAAGCGCCGATTGCGACATTACTCTGCTGCCTCCAATTTAGGAGGTAAGTGAATGCGACCGGATTCATCCGCCACGGTCCATGGGCGTTTTTGCCCGGTAATTGCCTCTGCAACCGCCAGACCGGATTGCAACCCGTCTTCATGAAAACCATAACCACAATAGGCCCCACAGAACCATATGCGGTTTTTACCCTGAATGCGCCAGAGATTGCGTTGAGCTTCCAGTGCAGGGCCGTCGAAAAGCGGATGCATATAAGGAATGAGCCGCAAGATACTTTCCGGCGCAATTTCGCGAACCGGATTAAGGGTGACGAACAAAGGGTCGGACATTGGAATATTCTGCAGACGGTTCATCCAGTAGGTCACGCAAAGTGACTGGGCGCCATCCTGTTTCGTTTCACCAATGTAATTCCAGCTTGCCCATGTCCGTTTGCGTTTTGGCATCAGTGACGGATCGGTGTGGAGAACAGCTTCGTTGTGAGTGTAGCGGAAGGATGCCAGCAGATTTTGTTCTTCGTCCGATGCATCGGACAGCAGAGACAGTGCTTGATCGGCATGGGTTGCCAACACGACATCCGAGAAGGTCTCTCGGTTACCGCGCTCGTCCGTGATGTGCACTCCGTCATTGCTTCGCTCAATAGAGACGATCCGGGTAGACATGCGTATGTCGGGTAACGTCTCGATCAGGAGCTTTACATATTGTCGGCTGCCACCCGTTACTGTGCGCCAAAGTGGTCGATCTTTCAGGGTCAGCAGGCCGTGGCTTACAAAAAATCGAATGAAAGCCTTGAATGGGTAAGCGCGCATTTCTTGTGCGCTGGCCGACCAAATTGCAGCACCCATTGGCAACAAATGGTTGTCGATAAAGCCCTGACCATAACCATGCATGTCGAGATAATCGCCGATCGTCAAATCGTCCATTTCATGTGACGACAAGGCCAACGGCGCTTCGCGATAAAAACGCATAAGGTCTCGTAACATGGCCCAGAAGCGAGGCTTTACAATATTTCCGCGTTGGCCCATCAGTCCATTGAGACCAGAACCTGAATATTCCAGTTTGCCACCGTTTAACGATACGGCGAAAGACATGTTGGATGGCTGAGTTTCAACACCGACAGTCCTAAACAGTTCGACAAGGTTCGGATAGTTGCGTTCATTATAAACGATAAAGCCGGTGTCGACATCAATATCGCCATTGCTGCCGGAAACAGTCAGGGTGTTGGAGTGGCCGCCAAGCCTATCGTCGCTTTCGTAAAGCGTTACCGAGGCGCTTTTTGAGATCAGCCATGCCGCAGAAAGCCCGGATATACCCGAGCCAATCACAGCAACGCGTTTCGTCTCGTTCGTGGATCGTTTTTCGGTCGCCACTGCTTACCTCATTTTTGTAATGCATGTTTTACGCAAGGAAATGCAGGTTGGATCGCTACAGATCAAAAAAAACTGAGCCAGGTGATCTATTGTTCAGGTCGTGACGTACAAGCGGTATGAACACACATATTTCCATAGGCGCCGCGACGTGGCAAAAGGAAGCTGGAATTACATTCCGGCGGTCTGCTCCATTACGTCGAAAGAGCCGAGGAAATACTGCAATGGATGATGGCGCCGCAGATAGCGGGCAGCATGAATTTGAAAAACTGATGTTCGCCATTAGTGCGCAAAAGGACATTCATGCCTATGAGATAATTTTCCGGCATTTCGCGCCACGCGTTCGCTCATACATGTCAAAACTCGCTGCAGATAGCCAATTGGCAGAAGAGTTGATGCAGGAGACAATGATCGCGGTCTGGAACAAGGCGGACAGGTATGACCGCTCCAAGGGGTCGCTTTCAACATGGATTTTCACGATTGCCCGTAATCTGCGTATCGATGCGGTCCGTAAAGAGAAACGGCCGGAGTTTGATCCTGATGACCCGGTGTTCGTGCCCGATGCAGAGCCATCCGCCGACAATGTGCTAGTCGCACAACAGACCGCTGAACATTTGAAGGCAGCACTTGCCGGATTGCCGCAAGAACAGGCGAAATTGCTTGAAATGTCGTTCTTTGAAGATGCAACGCATAGCGTGATTGCCAAGAAGCTCAATATTCCGCTTGGAACGGTGAAGTCGCGTATGCGGCTTGCCTTTGCCAAGTTGCGTCTTGTCCTTGGACAAGGAGACGACGCATGATTGCGATCAGACATCATCTTAGCGACGATCTTCTCTCG
Organism: Agrobacterium sp. AGB01; assembly: GCF_014851585.1. Lineage (GTDB taxonomy): Bacteria > Pseudomonadota > Alphaproteobacteria > Rhizobiales > Rhizobiaceae > Agrobacterium. The sequence goes on along the minus strand of NZ_JACVAB010000003.1, from coordinate 341,167 downwards.
TCTTATGCCGCTGGAACGCTTGGCGAAGGATGGAGCATCGCAGTTGCCTCCCATTTGGCTTTGTGCCCCGCCTGCCGCTCGAGGCTGAGAGGCTTCGAGGAGCTTGGCGGACACATGATCGACAGACTGCCGGCTGACAATAATGTCGACTCTGCCTGGGACAGCATCAAGTCACGGATCACCTGTGAGGGGGATGAGCCAGCATTACCCGTAGAGCGCACGGATGTTACGCGTGATGCCACTGTTCTTCCTGAACCTCTACGCTCCTATGTTGGCGGTGATCTCTCGGATGTGAAGTGGAAGTCATTGGGGCGTGGCGCCTACCATTTGCCGATTAAAACTGGCGATAATGAAACCAGTGTGCGTCTGCTGCGCATACCTGCCGGAAAGCCGGTGCCGGAGCATGGTCATGGAGGGCGGGAACTTACACTCGTTCTGAGTGGCAGCTTTACCGATGAAACAGACAGCTATGGTCGTGGCGACATAGAAGATGCAGACTCGGAACTGGTGCATCAGCCTATTGCTTCGGCGCAAGCTGATTGTATCTGCCTTGCGGTGACGGATGCACCTTTGAAATTCAGAAGCTGGGTTGTCCGTCTGGTGCAGCCGCTTCTTGGCATTTAACCTGCGAAAAAAGGGAGAGATGATATGGTGAAATACCTGACGGCCTATGTCGCAACGGCTGTGGTATTCTTCGGCCTGGATTTCATCTGGCTTTCGACCATGACCCGCACCTTTTACCGCAGCCGCATCGGTTCACTGTTGCTGGAACAGCCGAACTTCACGGCTGCCGGTATATTCTATCTTTTCTACGTGGCCGGTATTGTCTATTTCGGCGTTTGGCCTGCGCTCAGTTCCGGCAATTGGACAACTGCGCTTATCAATGGCGCGCTGCTGGGAATGCTCGCCTATGGCACATACGACATGACCAATCTTTCAACCCTGAAGGGATGGTCGGTATCCATGACCGTGGTCGACATCATCTGGGGTACATTCCTGACAGGAATTGCATCCCTGTCAGGATATCTCGTCACGACAGCGCTTGTTGGAAAGCTCAGCGGGCCGTAACGTTGGCGCGATCGAGACACAGAGCACCAGTCTCGGTCACTGTAATGTCCAGTTCGTCATAACTGTCGATGGCAAGATGATCCGTGTCAATCGGATGTGAGTGCGTTGCACTGATCACCACAACGTTTGCGCCCATGCGTTCGCCTGCACTGATGCCAGCCGGTGCGTCCTCAAACACCACACATTGTGTCGGATCGACGCCAAGCAGCTTGGCGGCCTTCAGGTAACCTTCCGGGTCTGGCTTGCCGTTTTCGACATCTTCACCGCAGATCATGATCTCAGGTGGAACGATGCCGGCTGCGGCGAGGCGAAGGACGGCAAGCGGACGAGGTGCTGATGTGACAATAGCCCAACGGCCCGCAGGAATTTTCGACAGGAAGTCTGCGATGCCCGGGATTTTGATGATGCCGTCAACATCATCCATTTCGCGTTGCAGCAGAATGGCAGCCTGCTCTACAACGTCGAGACCGGGCACAGCTTCGCGGCGAACCACCTCAATGGCGCGAAGGCCATGAATACGCTGCAGAAATGCAGTCGGTTCAATGCCGTTATCAACGGCCCATTCACGCCACACGCGTTCAACGACGGCAATCGAGTTCAACAGGGTTCCATCCATGTCGAACAGAAAAGCGGCGTGAGCCTCGCTCAAGGAGGAGGGAAGGGACCGCATTTCATTCTTCATGGCATGTTTCCATTCATTAGTAGTGGGAGGTTCCGCTTATCACATTCAAGCAGAGTCGCGCAGCATGATTTCGGCGTTGAGCAAAATACGTTCGTCCGACGGAATCTCGTTTTTTGCGTCGGTTGCTTCGCCAAGTTTTGACAGCAACAGTTCGGTCGCCAGTCGGCCAATCTCATTATAGTTCTGGGCAACAGTGGTGATCGGCGGGCAGGCATAGCGTGACAGTGGGTGATCGTCATGGCCGGCGATACGAATATCGCAGTCCACACCACGCCCAACCTTCAGGCCGGATTGCCAGGCCGCCGCAATGGCACCAAATGCCACGCGGTCGTTGGCGCACAAAACCGTCTTTGTCGGGAAACGCCCATGCTCCTTGAGGGTGCGCATGGTTTCGTCATAACCGAATTTTTCGAAGTCCCAGTCCCGACCTTCTGATGTTATAACCAGTTTCGGCTCTATCCGTAACTGTTCCATGGCGTCGATATAGGCCAGCCGACGGCTGGTGGCATTGTTGTTGACGCCTGGCATGCCGAGATAGCAGGGCGGCTCACCCGAGCGGCACAGATAATCGACAATCAACTGGAAACTTTGGCGGTTATTGGTTCCGACGAACGACGAGGTCTCATCCAGTGGTGAATCCACGTAAATCAGTGGAATGCTGGCCCCAAGCTGTGCAAGCGTCTGGTGATGTGACTTCACGCCAAGCGGTGCGATGATGGCACCGGCGACGTTCATCGACTTCAGTGTTTCAATGGCGCGCTGTTCAATCTCCGGATTACCATCCGAAGACAGGATGAAGGCCAGAAAACCGGCTTCATTGGCCAGCAGCTCCACACGGCGCGTGAGGGCCATGTAGAAGGGGTCGGTTGAATTGGGAATGATGATTCCCAAAATGTTGCTGCGGCGTCTATTGAGATTGACCGCAAACATATTCGGCCGAAAACCGGATTCCTTGATGGCAGCCTCGATCAGATCGCGGGTCTTGCTGCGAACAGACGAGGGGTCGTTGAAGTATTTGGAAACCGTCGGCCGAGACAGGCCGACGAATTCGGAAAAATCCTCCATCGTTTTGATCGGCGCTTTATCCACGGTATGAATTCCCCATTCGTCAATCCGGCATAAATCGATTGAATTTTTACATCTACCTCCCCGCAAGGGGACGATCAATCTGCCGTAATGATTTTACACGATAAGCTTTGTGCCGCTCCTTAAGAGCGGCATGCCTTGAAATAAATGTCCAGAACGGCATCAACTGCAGCAATGGAAAGGTCATGTGCGTAAGGGCGCACCTTGCCGTCGCGAACCCGTTCATAACTTCCCTGAAGGTACTGGCTGATAAGCGTTTCAGGAATTTCCACCCCATCAAGCAAAGCAAACAACGCATTGATTGCAGAGGTAATTTCAGGATTTGGCCAGTAATAACGAATGCGGTCGCTATAGCTGAAGTGGCGCTGCAGACGCTGTTCGTCAGATGTGCCGTGGTAGTATTTTTCCCAGTTTTTCGGATCTGTTGTCAGCACACGCTCGATAACCTCGATGAGGCTTTCCTTGCGCTGGTCAGGAAACAGGAATGCGGCGATGCGATCCAGGCCGTAGAATGCTTCGCGCAGGGCGAAGGTAAGGCCGGGCCCCACCTTCAAAATGGCGAACCCGTCATTGACCAGCGAAGACAGTGCCTCCTGTGTCTGGTAGTCGGTGGAATGCGCTTCGAAGACAAAACCTGGCATGTCTGCAAGCGTCGCACTCAGGTCGCGGGCGGCCTCCGAAACATACGGAATGACATTGTGGTTGCCGAACTCGACACCCGGCTGCACGACCGCGCCAATGGCGCGTGAAAATGCCTCTTCCACGCCTGCATCGATAAATGCCTGACGATGAATGTTGACAGTTTCGAGTGCTGCCTGCGGTGAGGTGACCTCAAGCGTCTCCAATTCTTCCATGGCTCCGCCTGGAATTGGCACCTCTGTGCCGATGATGTAGACCGGTTTGATGCCGTTATCACCACTGATGGCAGCTTCAGCAACGGCCGCCAGGTTTGCGGCGCGTTCGGCAGTAATTGCATCTGGAAGGGCAACAGGTTCACCGGCGCAGCCCATGCTGGTATCCAGATGAAGTTTGGTGAAGCCCGCCTTGGCAAAGGCTGCAATCATCACCCGTGCCTTTTCCATGGCCTCGGATGCAGCCAGGTTTTTCCATGGGTTAGGACCAAGGTGATCGCCACCTAGGATCAGTTTTTCCAATGGAAATCCGGTGTTTGCAGCAATCTTTTCGACAAAGGTGCGAAAATCTGCCGGTGTCATGCCCGTGTAACCACCATCCTGGTTGACCTGATTACAGGTCGCTTCAATCAGGAGGTAATTGCCATCTTTCAGTGCGTGCAGCATCGAAGCTTCGATAACCAGCGGGTGGGCCGAGCAGATGGATGGAATGCCGCGAGGACCGGCACGATCTTTCCACTTGGCGATATCGAGAAGTGGGTTCTGGCTCATTATGCTTGTTTCCTTGCCGTATTCGCTATGAAGTCTTCTAGCTCAGCCTGCGTGGAGGCGCCTTCCATTGGTCCTGCTTTGGTAACCGCACGGGCACCGGAGGCATTGGCCAGCGTAAGCGCTGCCGATGGTTCTTTCCCAGCCAGCCAGAAGGTGACGAATGTCGCACCAAAGCTGTCACCAGCACCAGTGGGGTCGACCTCCTCCACTTCAAATCCGGGCTGCGAAATGGTCTGCTGTGCGTCGAAATAGGTCGCGCCTTTTTCACCGCGTTTCAAGACAATGGCCTTGATGCCGCCGGCCAGAAGTTCCGCTACTGCTTCCTGTTCGGTTTTGGCATTGGCAAACAGGAACAACTCTTCGCCGCTTGGCAGGAAGAGGTCAGTCTTTGACAGAACCGTTGTCAGTGCCTCACGCATGCCTGGGCTGCCCAGAATTTCAGGGCGGAGGTTTGGATCGAACGATACAGTTCCGCCCTTTGCCTTGATGCTCTCGATGGCTGCCAGAATGGTTTCAACCACGCTTGGAGCGTATAGGGCTGTGCCCATGACGTGCAGATGGGTGCATTCGTCCAGCAGAGCCCGCGTTTTGTCGTTGAGGCTGAGCTGGCCACATGCGCTGTGGCGAATGTTGAACACGAATGCCCGGCTTCCGTCTTCACGGTAGCGCACAAAGGCGCTGCCTGTCGTGCCCTGCGGATCGACTTCGATACCCGAGATATCAACGCCGTCTGCCTCGAGGCGGTTGAGGTTTACATAACCAAAATCGTCTTCCCCGACGCGCGAAATAATGGTGCATTGCTGGCCCAGCTTGCCCACCTGATCAATGAAGATGGCAGGAGCACCGGAAGGGAAGGGGCCGATCAGCGGAACAGGCGCACGGAAGCCGTCTCCGCGATCTGTCGCGATGATTTCGACAAGGATTTCACCGATCGTCAGTATCTTGCTCATGTTATCGTCTTTTATGCGGGATTAGCGTTTTGCCTGCTTGGCGCGAACGTCGAGCCAGACAGCAATGAGGATAACCAGACCCTTGGCGATGAGCTGGTAGAAGTAAGGCACGGACAGCATGTTCATGCCGTTGTTCATCACACCGATGATCAAAGCACCAATCAGCGTGCCGACCATGGTTCCGACGCCGCCAGCAAGGCTGGTGCCGCCGAGAACCGCTGCAGCAATCGCATCGAGTTCAGCGCCTGTACCGGAGTTGGTCTGGGCTGATGACAGGCGGGACGACAGAAGAATGCCGGAGATCGCGGCCATGATGCCGGAGATCATGAAGATGGTGATCTTCATGCGATCAACTTTAATGCCGGAATAAAGCGCTGCTTCCTTGTTGCCGCCGATCAGATAAGCGCGGCGACCGAAGGTCGTCTTGCTGAGCAGGATGTGGTTGAACAGGAAGAGTGCCACTACGATCCAGATAATGATCGGCAGACCGAGGAAACTGTCGGCGCCAATCGCCGTCCAGCTTTCATCCATGATCATTGCCGGCGCGCCATTGGTCGGCAGGCTGACGAGACCGCGATAGATGCCCATTGTCGCAACGGTTACAATGAAGGAAGGCAAAAGCAGCTTGGCCGTCAGCGTGCCGTTGATCATGCCCATCATGGCGCCTGCACACAGTGTCAGCAGAACGGCCGGGAAAAAACCGAAGCCGAAGGCAAAACACTGCGCGCCGACCATGCCGGCCACGGCAATGATAGAGCCAACAGACAGGTCGATTTCACCGAGCAGAATGACCCAGGTCATGCCAAAGGCCGCGATGGCGATAACTGCCACCTGCTGCAGGATGTTCATGAAGTTGGCAACCGACATGAACCGCTGATTATAAGAGGAAAAGACAACGCACAAAATGATGAGCGCGAGAAGAATGCCGCCATACTGCTTCATGATCTTCATAAAAGCGGCTGATACAGAATTGGTCTGGGTCATGATTGGTGCCCCGTCGCGAAGGTCATGATGGTTTCAGGATTAAGATCTGCGCCGCTGGCAGTTGCGATCATGCGGCCTTCGTTCATCACGACGACGCGATCGCTCATGCCCAGCACTTCCGGCAATTCCGATGAGATCAGCAGGATAGCTGTGCCCTCGGCCGCAAGCTGGCGAATGATCTTGTAGATTTCGAATTTGGCGCCGACATCGACGCCACGTGTTGGTTCGTCAAGGATCAGAACCTTAGGTTTGGTAAGCAACCACTTCGCGAGAACGATCTTTTGCTGGTTGCCACCGGAAAGAGAGCCCGCCGTTGTTTCCAGCGATGCGGTCTTGATGGAAAGGCGCGCCACTTCCGCATTGGCGGAACGGCGCTCGTCCTTCCGCCGCAGAAATCCGAACTTGCCCGCAAAGCTTTGCAGCGCGGCCATGCTGATGTTGGATTCCACACTCTGGCTGAGAACCAGGCCTTCTTCCTTGCGGTTTTCGGTCACGAAACCGATGCCATGTTCAATGGCCGAGACCGCCGAGTTGATCTTGACGGTTTCACCGTTCAGACGAACCGTGCCCGTCGACAGTTTCATGCCGAAAAGCGCGTTCATGACCTCTGAGCGTCCAGAACCAACCAGGCCAAAGAAACCGAGAATTTCACCGGGACGCACGTCGAAGCTGATGTTTTCGAATTCGTCCTCGCGTCCTAGGCCCTCGACCGACAACATCGGCGCAACCGATGCTTCCGGAGCAGGGGTTTCGCGCTGCGGATAAATCTCGTCCATCGTGCGGCCGACCATAAGTGCGATGAGCTCTTCAATGGTGGCCTCTTCACGCTGACGCGTTGTGATGTAACAGCCGTCACGGACAACGGTGATATCGTCGCTCAGCCGCATGATTTCTTCCATGCGGTGCGAAATATAGATGACGGCGACGCCCTGCGCCTTAAGTCGCTCGACGATGCCAAATAGAATTTCGGCTTCGCTGTCGCTCAAGGAGGAGGTGGGTTCGTCCAGTACCACCACACGGGCATCGATGCTGAGACCTTTGGCAATCTCGACGAGCTGCCTTTGTGCAATCGAAAGGTCGCCGACCTTGTCCGATACGTCGATCGGCAAGCCAAGTTCCTTCACGATGGCACGCGCTTTCGTCTCAAGTGCACGGTCGTTGATGAATCCGGCAAAAGACGGTTCGCGCGTTGCCAGAATATTTTCAGCCACTGTCAGGTTGTTGCACAGGCTCAGTTCCTGAAACACGATGGTCAGGCCCAAACGTGCCGCATCCTGCGGGTTGGCTGGCTGGTAAGGCTGGTCGTCCAGACGAATGTCGCCGGAGCTTGGCTGGTAAACACCAGCCAAAATCTTCATCAGCGTTGATTTTCCTGCACCGTTTTCGCCCAGCAGCGTATGCACACGGCCACGCCTGACGTTGAGCCGCATATCCTTCAGCGCCGTCACGGTGCCGAATGTTTTGGTGACATTGCTGATCTGGAGAACAGTGTCCGTGCCGGCGTCTGCCATGCGGCGTCTCCTCAAACCTGTTGCGTCATTTTTTGCAATTTTATTCAACGGTCCCGCGCAAGGGAGATTGGGGGAGGCGCGGGACCGTCGAATGGCGTGGCCAATTGCCCTGAAGACAAGGGCCAGCCAGCCTTGGGAGGCTTACTTCTTGGTGTAAACACCAGGTACGATTGGCTGATCGGCAGGAACTTTCTCGCCAGCAATAACCTTGGCGGCTGTGTCAACAGCAGCCTTGCCCATCTGGTCAGGGAACTGCTGGATAACGCCAACCATTACCGGGTTGGAGTCAACAGCCTTGCGTGCCTCTTCCATACCGTCAAAGCCGATGACCTTGACCTGGCTTTCGAGGTTGGCAGCCTTTACGGCAACGGCAGCAGCGAGAGCCGCGTCATCACCGAAACCGAAGATGCCGTTGATGTCAGGGTTTGCCTGCAGCATGTTCTGTGCAGCAGCCAGGGCTTCAGCGCGCGTGATGCCGGTCTGGATCGAAACGATCTTCATCTCAGGATGTTCGGCAATCGCCTTTTTGAAACCTTCAACGCGGTTCACAACCGACTGAACAGTCGGGTAGTCGATGATTGCGACATTGCCTTTGTTGCCAAGTTCTTTCGCCATCAGTTCGCCAGCTTTCACACCACCGGTGTAGTTGTCGGTACCGATGTGCGAGGTAACTTTTGCGTCCTTGGCAGGAACGTCGACGGTGATGACCTTGATGCCAGCCTTTTCAGCCTTGTTGATAGCGGCGAGTACGCCCTGGCTATCAACCGGCGAAATAACGATGACGTCTACGCCCTTGACGATGAAGTCTTCAACATCGGCAAGCTGCTTGCTTAGGTCCTGGTTGGCAATGGAGACTTCCAGCGGAATATTCTTTGCCTTGGCTTCATCCTTCATCGCGTTTGCGAGATCGATGTAGAAGGGGTGCTGCTGTGTGAGAAGCGAAGCACCGATACCTTCCGCATGTGCGGAAACGGCTGCGACAGACAGCATGCCAAGTGCGAAAACAGACTTCAAAATACGATTGCGGATCATTCTTTCCTCCCGAAACGTTTTCGGCGCGGGCCTGTTTTTGATTAGCGGCCGAAGTGGCAGACCCTCCCCGGTTTCGACCGCAGCGGCATCAAGACCATAAAAATTTACGCGCGTCAAATTTAAAATATGTGCGCGATAAATATTTATGTGGGTGCGTGTGAAGGCTTTCGGCGCAAATTGTGTTAATGCTATGTTTCCAAACCGAGTGGCCGTTACTTCCTACCATCGCTAGTCAGGCAAAGATGGTTGCGATGTTATATTCGATGCTCTTCGGTGTGCTGCTGAGGCGAAATTTTTGAAGTCTGCTTGCCACGCAGCCTTATCTGTTTTCGATTGCTGCAGACGGGTCGTTACGCGAATGTCTTTCATCGACTTCAAGGTTCAACTAGACCGCTACAGGCGTAATGTCCGGCTTTAGGTTTCTGCGTGTTGCTGCTTACCACCAGGAAATTGTAAAAGGGCTGATTACTGTGGCGGCGGTTGTCGTAGACGTGTATCGCCAGAAGGCACGGGTGAAGAAGGCATAACCTTCTCGCCATCAAACTGACATTCGGTTCCAGGGGCAAAAATGAGCTACGGTCTCTTCAATTCGACACTGGAACTGTCTGTGACAATTTTAGCCGTCTTTCTCGTCGGGCTCTCCAAAGGCGGGCTCGGCGGGATGAGTCTTCTGGGCGTCCCCCTGATGGCGCTTGTAATGTCTCCGGTGACAGCAGCAGCCATACTCCTGCCCATTCTGGTAGTCATGGATGTGGTCGGTGTGGTCGCGTGGCGCAAATGGGTTGACTGGAAGATCATGGCCCGGATTTTGCCAGCCTCGGTATGCGGTATTGCACTGGGCTGGATGACTGCGCATCTCACATCAGACGCGATGATTCGACTGATTGTCGGTGCAGTTTCAGTGTTGTTCGTTCTACGGGTAGTATTCGGAAAAACAATCAAGGCAGACTATACCGAAAACCGTCATTCGGCAGGTTTCTGGGGCATGATGGCGGGTTACACCAGCTTCGTTGCGCATGCCGGTGGACCGCCATTGCAGGTCTATCTTTTGCCGCGTCGGCTCGACCCGAAAATCTTCACGGGCGTGACCGTGATGTTTTTTGCGATCACCAATGCTTTGAAACTCATTCCTTATGCGGCGCTGGGTGGCTTTACCAACCAGAACCTCGGCCGCGCGGCACTCATGATGCCGCTGGCTATCGTATCAACCTGGTTAGGGGCATGGGTTGTCCGACGCATGAGTGCATCGGTCTTTTATCCCATGACCTATATTTCTGTTGCCCTGGTTGCCGTCAAACTCATCTGGGATGGCGTCACAGGCCTGTAGCTAAAAGCCAGTTACGGTGGGAGTTGGCGGTGTGGTCTCGTTCTGCTGTACGCGAGCGGCCACCGCAACCGTCAGCGCCTGGGCCAGACACTTCGGTGCAGCAAGCGAATGTGAGGATGTGTAGTCATTCGTGCGAACGACAAAAAGAACCTTCTCGGAATGAACCAATGTTGAAAGCGTATCGATCCGCTTAGCCTCGTCAGCGATATTCATGGCTGAACTGCGTAAATGCCGAATGAAATGGTGAAGAAACAGAAACAATCGATAAATATAGTTCCATAATCAAAGTTATGCGATTTATATATGTAGCGGGGGTGGGTTCAAGGATGAAGTGCGACAGATCAACAGGTCGCTTAACACGAAGCTGTGCAGCCTCTCGGAGATTGCTGATCGATATTAGGCCGTGCGCCGTGTATTGAAAATTGCCTCGTGAATATCGACATTCAGGATAAACTGGAGGTCGAAATGTTCTACGTTATCGTTGCGATTTGCGCACTGGTTACAACATTCTTTGTCTGTCGTTACTACGCAGCCAAGACCCTCGTTGCCGAAAAGGATATCGAGAAGATCATCGCAAGCAAATTTGCCTCGAGTGGCAAAGCTATTGAACTTGCAAAGGTCCGTGAGGAAAACGCTGTGATGCGAAACCTGTTACTGGACCTTTTGGAGAACGAGGCGGTTTTACCGATGCATCACTCTTCCGTATCGAAGGATGATCTTATCAGAATGAAAGCGACCAAAATTCAGAGGTATCGTGAGATATTGGCCGAAAGCCACCATGTCCTGCAACGTCGGGAAGCCAGCCATGTTTTGGCGGGCTCCAGTTCAATCGGCGACAGGCGCGGGGCTTGAGGTTCAAAGAGCCAAGTTGGGCCGAACGCCCTTGTCGGCACTCCCTCGCTCTTTGGTCCAGCTACTAAGTCATGAATATGAAGCGCTTGCGCCGTATCCACTCACTTTTGCGGCAAGTCGCTTCAGAATGTCCTGATAATGTCACCAACTTTCCCGGTGAAATCTTCCAGCACCTTGCGTTGTTCAACCCGTTGACCCTCGATTGCAGTCAGTTTGTCCTCCAGCACGTTGAGCTGCTTGTCGAAGCGGTTTTTCGTATCGCCATCGCCGACGGCCTGCAGATTCTCACGCACCCTCGCCTGTTCGTCTGACGTGCGGCTATAATCCTCATCAAGCACCTGCAGCTTCAATTGCGCGTCATTCTGGCCGCGGCGAGCATCGGCAAGTTCGATCAGTTTGGCCTTTGTCTCGTCATCTGCGGCAGCCTCCTGCCAAGCAACCAGCGTAAAGGCGTCAGCATCAATCAGTGAGATTGTCTCGTCATTGACCAACTCATAGCGGGTTTCCACCGTCTTTTTTTCGCCGACCTTCAGGCTGGTTTTGATGCGGTAGTCACTGGCCGTCGCTTCGTCCTGTCCCTCGGCGCTAAACGTCCAACCGCCGCGTTTTGGAACCTCGATCACGACAGTGCGCTCACCGTCTTGCGCGCCTGTTATGTCGTAGGTCGCCACCTCAACAGTTGAGGACTTGGTGTGGATCATGCCATCGACAACTTTCAGGCTGACAATGTTCTGGCTTGTTTTCACCGCAGTACCTATATTGACCTTCTGGTCCACGGCAAAGCTGACCGATTGTTTCTGGTCGCGTGGAAGGCCATTGATCTGGGCGTCCCCAACATAACCGACACTGTCGTCGTAAACCGTCATGATGCCGGGCGGCAGGCTGATGCCGGCATTGTTCTCAATCAGTGCCGCTGCCACGGGATGTTCACCGGCCATGCCGGCCCGGTAAAGCGAGACCATCTCAGCCTTCACGCCCTGATCAAGGATCGGCACGGAGATCGTGTCGCCGTTTCTGATGTCATAGCTGCCCTGCAGCGCGAAAGTCGATGTCACATCCTGCTCGGCAGCGCTGGCCTCTTGGCCGCTGGCCATGGCAAACGGTGCTGGCGCTTCAACCGCCATGGCCTCGGCCATAGGTGCGGATGCCAGGAAATCTGCACCGCCCATGCTGTTTCTCGCCACCATGGGTTTTGCCCCCGCCCCCGCTGGCAGGCCGGCAGCGGCAGTATCAACCGGCACCTCTATACGCTCACGCATGAAGTGACGATGCAGCGCCTGTTTGAGAGTGACCGGCTTGCCAGACGACAGCGTGACGCCAACACCGTTCCAGTCCTCTCCGGAGGCATTTTCAAACACCGCCCAGGCTTGCAGGCGCACCTCACCTTCCTTGCTGGTGACGAGGCGATAGGATGTCTTCCAGATTGGCGCCGGCACGACATAGGAGATATCAACCTCCCTTTGGGCTGCGCCATCCAGTTTCAGAGTCACGGTTCGTGCGCCATCCGTGTTGCCCTTGGCAATCACATCCATGGCGGTCTTGAGTTTATCTTTGACGGCAGCATCGAGAATTTCAACCTTGGTGCCGGGTATCGGCGTCATGGCGATTTCGCCGTCATCGGTCATCAGGGATAGTTGCCAGCTCTTTGCCGTCTTTTCATTCTCACTTGCCGTGACTCCAAGAACAACGCCCTGTTTGTCGCCCGCCTTGACCCGCGTTCCCTTGATGGCATCCAAAAGCTTCGGCATGGAGGAGAGATCGGATGCCTTGAACGGCAATGTGCGGAATGTCTCTTCCAGCGGGTTTGGGCCAGCCAGCGACAGGTTCTTGACCCTGCCCTCCTTGTCCCGAACCACGAGGCTTTTGAGAACATCATCGATCTGGTCGAGCGGTACTTCTATGGTGATTTCAGAATCCTGCCCCACCTCAGCGGACCGGACAATTTCCGCAAGCCCCCCGGACGACAACGTCACTGACTTGACGGGTCCATTGACGGCAGCAACGGCTGTGGTTGAAACAAGTGCGAAAAAAAGGGCTGGAAGAACGCGTTTGGTGGTGATCATAAAAACTCCCGACTGTAACTATGGCAAAAAGCCACGCAGCTCCCAGCTGCATTCACCGCATATGATTGTAGGTTTTGGCGCTATTTGAGGCAAACAAAACCGCAAACAGCTGTCATCGACCTGTTTTGATAACAAGGCATTGGTTGGTGCTCCTGCGCAAAGAATGCTGGAGCGCTACAACCGGTGGAACAAATAGGTCGAAATTGCCGTTGTGCTTGGCGATAATTCCTTTGGAGACATCAGATGAAACTGAAGCTTGTTTTGAGCGTGGTATTGGGTGTTGGCTTTTCGGCAGCAGCGGCGCAGGCGCACAACAACTGGCATCTCTACGGCGCGGTTCCCGTGGCGGGTGATCCGGTGCTTGAGGCCGCCTATCGCGCCGCTCTCGACCACTGCAGCTATGAGGGATATTACAGACATCAACGGGTTGGTTTTTACGGTGGAGACTACGGTTCTGCCGAAATACGCCGTTGCATGTCGCGCAAGGGCTTCATCTTGCAGGATGGCCAGCCACACGCCTACCCAGCAAGCAAGGCAGCATACTACGTGAGGTAAAAGGCCAGCGTAATTCGTGGTTTTGCACCTTCAGTCGTGTCATACCTCTCCAAAACGCTAGACCACGTTTGGGCAGCAATAGTGGGGTTACGACAGTGTCGTTCCGCTCATCTATAGACTCATCAAATAGCTGGAGCATGATGACGCGGTTCGATCTTAATATGTAGGGCAAGCCTCTTAAGGGAATGGAATTTCAGATATTTTTGAGTTTCTGGTAGGGCATTGATAAAGTTTTAGCTTTTAGGTATGTTATTCCTACCACGTGTATATTCTGAAATTTTTGGGCGGCACGATGATAAAGTTACAGACGGCTGTTAGCAGGGCAGCTTTATGCCTTTCGACAGCAATGCTGCTTTCTGCATGCACGAGCGCACAGACCGTTTCTGTGGACACCAGTCACCAGTCGACCAAGCTGCCAGTTGAGCCTCAAAAGACGGTTTACAGCTATACGAACAAAGATCGTGAATGTTTGAAGCGCGCGATGTACTTCGAGTCAAAACGATCAAGCGAGAACGGGTTCCTTGCTGTCGGTAGCGTCATCATGAACCGGCTCACTTCCGGCATCTATCCTGAAAGCATTTGTGGCGTTGTCAGCCAGAAGAATCAGTTTGCACCTGGTGTCATGACACGCAAAATGGATGAGTCGACCGCACCCAGCCTCAACATTGCTGCAGATGCTGTTCTGAAGGGCGCCCGCCATCCTGACGTGAAGAACGCCATGTTCTTCCATACCGAGGGGTACACTTTCCCCTACAACAACATGCATTACGTTGCCGCAGCCGGCGGTAATGTATTCTACGAAAAACGCGACGAAGACGGCAATCTGCAAACCGTAGCGCCCAAGCCTGCCAACAGCTACATACTCGCTTACTCGTCCAATGATCCAGAGCAGAATCCTGCCCTATCTTCATCGATCATTGCAGAAGCGTCAGTTGCAGCCGCGACAGGGACAGACGTGGCCAGCGCATCGGCGACACCGACCCAGACACAGGCTGTGACACCATTGGAAAACACTGCGTCCGCTGATGCTGTGCAGGTCGCTTCTGCATCACCGAATCCATCGGCGGCGCCGGTCATTACCGAAGAAATTATACGTTCAGGCATCGAAGAGACTTTTGCGACCGATCACGCAGTGCCGCAGAATTCCTCCTATAATTCTGGTGGTCTTCGTCAGGTCAGCCTTCAGAGCGGAGCACGCGTTCCATTGCCTGCAGCACGCCCGGATGCGCAGAACCGGCCAGTTGCGGGAAGCGCAGCGGCAAATGGTTCACCACGCCTTAGTCAGGCAAATTGGGCTTTACGCACAAGCAACAGCTGGCAATAGACTCACACCGTCTTCTATCGTGGCCTGAATGTGTCTTTGTCGTTGTGCTTCAAGACTGATGTGTTCTGGCAGGACGGTCAGCCCGGAACTACAGCTTGAAATTCTTACGGTCGTATGCGTGCCGAAATCCAATTTTTCTCAGGTTTTCGTAGGAAATGTTGGGTCTGCCTATTGATGGCGCCTCTGTTTCAACCACGAATGTAGACACGCCATTCGAGATGCCCTCGTTAATGCGAGCGGCGATGAGCGCCTTTTGAGCGCCGCGATTTCGAAACTCAGGCACTGTCGTACCTCCGCCCAACCATGCATATGAACCTGACACATAGATGGCGCCGGTGCCGACAGGCGTTTCACCGTCCAGGGCAAAAAAACATGACCATCCGTCCTTCCCGACGATAGCCGACCAAACAGCCGACAACGTCAGTGGAAAGCTGAACCCACTACACATCATTGATCCGAACTGCGAAGCTTCGGCGGCGTGCACCCTTCGGGTGCTGACACGAACTGGCATATCGATGCTGCGTAACGACGCGTCGAGGGTAAGCTTCGACCAGCCGGGACCGTGTTCATGAAGGCCCTTTGTGCTCAGCCAGTTTCTCACATCGTTCGCAACGGCTTCAACGTTCAATTGCAGATACCTGTTGCCGGTCCTGCCCTGCATCCAGTTATATGCCTTAACCAGATCATTGACCGTACCCAAGCCGAGAATACGATTGAGACCTATTGCAGGGGCATTTGGCAGAGAGATTGCGCATCCGCCGTTGATGGTGATGCAGTCAAAAACTTCCTTGGCACGGAAACTGTTCGGTGAGAGCTTGTGCAGGCTCAAGAAGGCCGCAGCCTCGATAGCCTCTTCAGCCGGTGGGACAAAGCTTTTCGAAGATTGAAAATTCAAGACAGGCTCCTAAGCCTTAACGATTGGAGGCATATGCGCGTTAGCAAGGTACTTCGATTAAAAGCCAAGTTCGCTGAGACTGGGATAGTCATCGGGTCTTTGCCCAGTGGCCAGTGAAAGCTGCGGTTCTGAATGCTGATCGGCAGGTCGTTGATTCTGGCATAGCGCTTTCGCATCAGGCCACCATCATCGAACTGCCAGTTCTCGTTTCCGGATGATTGGAACCAGTTGCCACTTCGCCGCTAAAAACATCTGGATTGCATCCCGGCCAGTCACAAACTGGCTCGGTTCCGCCACCGGCAGTCAACGGTATAAGCCAGTGAGACCCTGATAGGGTTTCTGCTGATAAACAAGGAGGAATAGGTGGTCATTCAACGTCGCTCATCTCAAAGGTCCTCCAGACGTGCCCGCAAGGCGGCGTTCTCCGCTTCCAGTTGTTGCAGTCGGTCGCGAAGTGGAGCGACGGCTTGTCCGACCTCGTGCTCGGTGTAGCGCGGGGTGATGTGCTGCGGGCAGTTCCAATCATAGGCCTCAAGTCGCAGCTTGAAGATACGCTCTGCCCTGCCCCTGTAATCCGGATCGGAAACAAGTTTTGCGAGCTGCTGGTCCGTATCCAGTTCCACTTGCTCGACATAGGCATAGATTTTGAGCCGGGCTCTCCGGACATAGTCCATTAGAAACAGGCAGGTGCGATCATTCGCTGCAAAATTGCCGGCACTGATATACTGGCGATTTCCGCGATAGTCTGCGAAGGCCATGGTCTGCTGGTCAACGACCTTCAAGAAACCTGCTTTGCCTCCTCGATGCTGAACATATGGCCAGCCCGTTTCGGAGACGGATGCCATATAGAAGCTGTCGCGTGTCGCGATGAAAGCGATTTCGGCGTCTGTCAGAATATCCGAAGGGCGGTCATGAGACCCCAGCCATATCTGATCCGCGCCCATGTCAGCTTGAACTGCCCTGACACTCGGTGTCACGGCCACCTCAAGGAAATGATATGGCATGCCTGATCTCCTTGTTCGGCCATGCACGCATCGATTTAACACGATGCGTGCCTGGATATGTCTTTTGGCAACGCCTCTTGTTAGGAACTTTGTGTCCTCCGAGGCCCCTAAAACAAAGATTACTCCTGCAAGGCCCAGTCTGCTACCTGCCACTGCATCTCCCCACGATCCGCCACGACGCGACCGAGACCGGGAAAAGGCATGTGGGTTGCGGCGATAAGCGCACCCTCCGATGCCGCAAGCGGAAAGAAACGATCGCGCATGGCTTTTGCTGCGACACGGTCCTGCTCGAACAGGAAGAACACATCGGTAGCAGCGGGATGTACAACCGGGAAAATCATGTCTGAAACCATGATCAGGCTCTTCCCGCCATCTTCGATCCGCACGCCGATGTGGCCTGGCGTGTGGCCGGTCAGGTCAACAATCGAAACGCCCGGTGTGATCTCGCGCTCTCCATCTATAGCCTGGAGTTTCGGATATAGCCGCACCACCTCTTCTGCCATGTTGAAACTTGGCTGCAGAAAATCAGGAGCACCGTTTTTCTTGGCTGGGTCGGTCCAGTGGGTAACGTCGCGACGATCTATATAGAGTTCGGCGTCAGGGTAGTTGTTCTTGCCTGCCAGAACCAACCCGCCCATATGGTCTTGGTGCATATGTGTCACGATGATTGCGTCGATCTGATCGGGTCGAAGACCATAGTTGGTGAGTGCTTGTGGCAGTTTTCCTGTCTGGCCGATAGAGCCTGCCGCACCGGCGTCAATCAGGATGCGGCGCTCACCATCTTCGACGAGATATTGATTGAACAGGAAACGTACGCCACTTGGCCTGGCGGTAAATTGTGCGCTTGCCGCCTTCTCTACCTCCGGGGCCGACCGTCCTGGGAAGTAGTCATAGGGCATGTCGGCATATCCATCCGTCAGCGCTGTAACAGTGAAGCGACCGATCCGTATCTGTGCGAATGGGGTTATTGCAACAGGAGTTTTGTCGACTGCCTGCGTCGCGGCTTGGACCGATGAAGCACTAACCAATCCCCCGCTGAGGAGACTTCCTCCAACGAGGCCAAGAGGCAAGGCACTGGCAAATGCACGGCGTGAAAGTTGCGGCATGGCGTCTTCCTTCATATCGATTGATGATGTGGTGGCGTCGGCAAATGTGCCGGCATATTGGCTGCGATTGGCAAACGGGTTTTCGCCCAAGCCGTCATTGTTCGGCGCCAGGTTCAACCATCTTTTTTTATGAATAGGTCGGTTCAGGCCCGCCCTCAATTGCGATCTAGGTCACAGCAAACTAGACCAAGGCAGTGCGAAAATAGACCATCGTCTATCAATCTCGCCTAACACGGTGGCGAGAAACAGCGTAACCTGACATGGGGCGTTTACGCTCAGCGAAATGGTAGGGGACCAAGTTGGACAAGCATAAGGATACCGATGCGATCATCGACCTTATCCCGGCAATGGCGTGGTCGACGACGTCTGACGGCATGCTCGATTTTGCCAATCAGCATTTTCTCGAATATGTCGGTTTGCCGCTTGCAGACATTGCTGGTGAAAATTTTTACCGGCTATTCCACCCCGATGACACAACTCGGCTTGCTTCCGAGTGGCGCGCTATCATGATCTCCAAAATAGGGAGGGAAGTCGAAGGCAGGTTGAGGCGTGCCGACGGCGAATATCGGTGGTGTTCGCTTCGGCAAAAACCCCGGTTTGGTTCTGACGGAGATGTCATCAAATGGTACGGTGTCGTTCTCGATATTGAAGATCGGAAACAGGCTGAAGACTCTCTCAGAGAGACCAAATCTGCGCTTGCTGCAAGTGAAGAGAACCTGAGGCTTATCATCAATTCGCTTCCAGTCCTGGTCTGGTCCGCACGCCCGGATGGAAGTGCGGATTTCGTGAACCAGAACTGGCTTGATTATGCCGGATTACCAGCCGCTGAAATTCTCGAATGGGGCTTTCTGGACCTCTATCACCCCGACGATATTCCAGAGATGGTGGAAATCTGGAAACGAGACCTCGAACATTCAGATCATACCCGATTGAAAGGGCGCATTCGTGGGGCAGATGGAACCTATCGCTGGTTTTATTTTGCGGGACGAAAGCTGATAGATGCGAATGGTGTCGTGCGCTGGTTTGGTGTCAATATCGACATTGAAAACCTGCAATGCGCTGAAGATGCCCTTCGAGAGAGCGAAGCGGCACTTAGGGAAAGTGAACATAAGCTCAGCCTCATCATCAACACCATTCCTGCCATGGCCTGGTCCTGTACGCCGGATGGCCGACTTGAATACTGGAACCAGAATCTGATCGATTTTGTGGGCCTGCCATTTGAAGAGATTGTCGGATTCGGGTTCTACCGCATGTTTCATCCCGATGATGTCGAACGGATGCGTGAGAGTTGGGAAGAGGTTGTCACGACGAAAAAACCCAAGCCTGTTGACGCCCGGATCAGAAGATTCGATGGCCAGTACAGGTGGTTTAATCTGCGACAAAGCCCACTTCTGGATACTCACGGCAACGTCGTTCGGTGGTATGGCATCGTTGTCGACATTGAAGACCGCAAACGTGCAGAGGACTCGCTTCGTCAGAGTCAAAGTCAACTCGCACACGTTACCAGAGTGACGACGATCGGAGAGCTTGCCGTTTCGATTGCTCATGAGATCAATCAGCCGCTCATGGCAATTGTAACCAATGCAGGCACCTGTCTCAGATGGCTTCAGGAGGGACATACCGATCTTGAACAAGCGCGATTGGCCGCCGGACGGATCGTTCATGACGGTCATCGTGCCGGTGAAATCGTAACAAGCATTCGCTCCATGGCGCAGAAGACGCCAGCACAAATACAACGCACGGATTTCAGCCTCGCGCTAAGGGATGTTTTGGATCTCTTACACGGCGAATTGCGGTCGCGTAGCTTGGGCGTCATTGCAGAACTGAAGGCTGAACCTATTGAGGTTCTTGGCGATCGTACTCAACTTCAGCAGGTCCTGGTAAATTTGATCATGAACGCCGCTGAGGCGACATCACAACGTCCGGAAGCTGTTATCAAAGTCAGTTGTATCGTTGGCCAGACGGGTGACGTTGAGGTGAGTGTTTCCGATTTCGGCAATGGAATACCTACTGACGAACTCGATAGGATATTCGAGCCATTTTATACTACAAAATCTGATGGGATTGGGATGGGCCTCTCCATCTGCCGCTCAATAGTTGAAGCCCATGGAGGACGTATCTGGGCAACCGCTAACGATCCGTGTGGAAGCACATTCACATTCACGCTCTCTCATTTTAAGGAAACACCCGTTGATCGATGAACGGAAGAACCGGCAGCCTACCGTCATCATCATTGATGACGATCAAAACGTACGCGAAGCGCTGAAAGGGCTGTTCGAATCGGTGGGGCTTGCTGCCGAAACGCATGGTTCTGTCACGGAGTTCATGGCGGCAGATGATCCTGAAAAAGCCGGTTGTATCGTGCTCGACATCCGGCTTCCCGGGCCAAGCGGCCTGGAATTTCAGGAAGCGTTGGCGAAGAGCAACCTTCCGCGGTCGATCGTCCTGATTAGCGCCCATGTTGATGTGCCCATGGCAGTGCGGGCCATGAAAGCTGGCGCTATAGACGTTCTCAGCAAGCCGGTTCGAGAACAGGATCTTTTGGAGGCGGTAAACCGTGCGATCGCCAACGATGCTGCGCGCCGCAACGAAAGAAAAGCAAAAGCTGTGACCCATTCAAGATATATGACGCTGACGGAACGTGAGCGGCAGATCATGACATTTGTCATTGCCGGTAAGCTGAACAAGCAGATCGCGGCAGAGCTGGAGCTCGCCGAGCCTACGGTGAAACTTCACCGAGGGCACATGATGCGGAAGATGAAAGCGACATCGGTGGCGCAACTGGTCAAAATTGCCGATGGGCTTGTATAGACCGATTAGTGGGCTGTTATGGGCTCCGGTGAAATCTAGCTTGTAGCGGAAAGTATAGGGGTCGACCACGGCGCCTCAGCGCCGATAATCGGTCCTTCATGGTCGCAAACTCTTGCGCCAGGATACTGCTAAGGAGCAGGCTGCGAACCTCAGGCTCCTCGACCGACCACGCGTGATGGTTGATTTTCACCCCAGTGGGAAAGCAGCTCACTCAGCGTGTCGATAAGAAAACCGACGTCGTAAGGTTTTGGAATAAATTTCACACCGTTTGGCAGCTCGTCAGCGCCGATAGATCGACCACCCGAAGTCACGATAACGGATATGCTGGCTTTGGTGGACCTTATATGTCGGGCGAGATCGACGCCATTGATGCCGCAGGGCATTTCTACATCAGTAATAACAGCATCGACTTGGCGCGCTTCAAGAGCGACGATCGCTTCCAGAGCGTTTTTGGCTTGGATTACTTGATAGCCCTCATCTTCGAGGACTTCAGTGAGCATTATTCTAATCAGAGGCTCGTCATCGACGATAAGCACGGTACGCAGAAACATGGGTCGGCTCCATTGTGATCACGCATACAACGTGCGTGTTCAGATTAAGATCGCCCCCGTGAGGTAGTCTTTGGGAACAAACTTAATAAAATACGAACAATCTCATCGATTGTCCGTTATCCACAGCTGGCAGCCTATTATTGCTTTCAATTCTTTGGGTGGATTGAACCCTGCTCCACATTTCTCACGGATTGTTGGCCAAGAACGTTATGAGCATACGAGATCAGCTGAGGATAAATTTCATCTGTGGCTTACTCATCAGCCCGAACTCATGCCTGAAATTCTTCCTCGGGGCGGCCCTCGCCCGCGATATAATAAAATCTGGTGCTTTGAATCATGATCGCTGGTCCATCAAGGCGGTGAAGCTCGCCATTCAGGTACCATTGTTGATCACCGTTAGGCCACTCTATTGCAGGCCCGTCCTTGCGATGGCGTTTACCATCAAGCCACCACTCACAATAGCCATTTGGTGAAGATAGGGCTGGACCATCAACACGGTGATGTCGGCCGTTTACCAGCCATTCCTGTTTGCCATTATTGTAACTGATGGCAGGCCCATTATCGTTATGGATCTGGCCATATACATTATACCATTCCGTTCGGTTCTGAAAAATCTTCCTGTTCAACCTGTTTCCTCTCCACGGATCCGCTTTACCGCGATGTTTTAGAGATGAGTATGAATGGCCCGGAAACATTTGCAAGGCACGCATCATCTCTATCGGTCTCGTTACGTCAAAGGACAATCGACTGGTAGTATGCCAATAATTGAAGGGGAATGTCCCCAATCGCGGCAACTGGCAGAGTTTATCCTCATACTTTACGCCGGGCGCTCGTAACGTGGCCTCCACCCCCGAACCATTCCCTGGCTCATGACCTTAGAGGCTCGATATAATTGATCGCGCAAGAAGTCGGCATCTGCCATAAGGTTTCTGATTGCAGACAGCGCATCCCCGTCATGGGCCGCCAGCACGGCCGCAGCTAGATCGACTTCGCCGGAGACGGGCCCGTTGATGTCATCAGGATAAATATTAAAAGCGAGTTGTTGAGACATGGAGAACTCCCGAGAATAACATTCCGTGAATGTTCTCATTTTGTTCTATTTTTACACAAAGTCAACCCGGAGAAACTGGACCTCTATGCAGGGCTGCAGCCGAAGCGGCAACCATCGACCTCAAATGTCACATGAGTAGTGCCCCGGGGCGCTGTATTGACGTTCGACGAGCCAAACCCGTCAATGCTAGGCCTTTTAATTCGACAGTTTATGGAATTGCCTTGAGCACCGACAGCCTGTTACCCGGTAAAAAGGCAAGGACTTTATCTTGTTCCAGCGCATTCAGGACAGCCGTAATTTCGTCGTCGGTGAACCCATCAGCCTTTAATGGCTCATCAATATCAGGCCGATTGAGCGTTTTGTCAGGCTTTGCCTTCAGTGCTTTAAGTCGCTGGGAAATGGCGATTTCAGTATCTTCAAACCGGCTCATGAGTGGCTGTTGCCTTGTTGTGATTGTCCTGTTGTCGAGACAAGCTGATAATCTCGTTGTTGATATTGGATTCACGGGATGCACTGTGGCTTTGATCTCTCATAGCGCACAATAGTGCAATACGCCGATATAGATATAGCCACCCGCACAAGCTTATCTGCGGGTGGCTATACCATTGTGGCGGTGTTGAAAGATGATTAGCAACGGTCGATGTAACGATTTCCGTTGCGGTCGCGGTAGTAGCACTGGCCTGGCTGGTCCGCGACGCTACCGATCAATGCGCCCGAAACACCGCCGACTGCGGCACCGACAGCCGCACCGCGCAGATTGCCGGTTGCTGCGCCACCTATGATGGCGCCACCTGCTGCGCCGACGGTTGCACCGCGCTCCGTTGAGGAACATGCCGCCAGCGACAGAGCAACAAGAACTGGAATAATGATTTTTTGCATTGTGGTCTCCTTCTCTCAAAAACCAAACCATGCCAGAGGCGTTTTGTTCCGATTATTTTATGTTTGGACCCGAAAGCAGCAGCCGATCATCTTCAAAAAAACTTCAAAAACAAGGAAGTAGCGATATTTGAGGCGTCTGGACGTTTTCTCAACTTTGCCAGTGTTAACCTGCTTGTAAGCAGCCGTTCTCTCCTTTGTCGTAAGGCATGCAACGGGTTGTCCTGTAATATTGATATTTGCATGTGACCACTGATCGGAAGAGGGAACGATTTTGCTCTTCTCCCGTTCACATCGCGGTCGTACGCGCGTGGGGTATTCACGCACCGAAAGTCCTAATCGAGATTGAAGTCGAAGTGTCATTCCGGTCGTGACGAGCAGTTTATGTGTTAGCATTTTGAAAAGGTGGCAAAGTGTCGATTTTGGTGGCTGGCGAAACATGTTGGCGCTTGGATAAGGCAGATCGCGCTTCGGTGATCGTCGATGCGGACAAATTCTTCAGGCATGCGCGCAATGCGATGCTGAAAGCCAAACGCAATATCATGTTGATCGGATGGGATTTCGATACCCGGATCGAGCTTGCACATGATGGCAAGGATGATGAAGCGCCTGTGAAAGTAGGGCCGTTGCTGGATTGGCTGGCGGCGCGCAATTCCGATCTCGAAATACGGATTTTGAAGTGGGACCTCGGCGTGATCAATTCGCTGGCGCGAGGAGAGACGCCCTTCTACGTTTTGAAATGGATGTTTTCCAATCAAATCCACCTGAAGCTCGACGGTGCGCATCCCGCAATGTCGGCTCATCACATGAAACTTCTTGTCATTGACGATGAGCTCGCATTTTGTGGCGGGATCGACATGACTGTTGGGCGTTGGGACACAACTGACCACCGCGATAATGAACCTCGACGTCGATCACCCATGGGCTTTGCGCAAGGTCCTTGGCATGACGCCACGACGTGCGTGTCAGGCCCGGCGGCGGCAGCACTGGGTGAATTGGCTCGAACTCGTTGGTATTATGCGACAGGTGAAAAGCTTTCGAAAAGCGAAGGTGCAGATCAAATCTGGCCGGACGGTCTCGATGTCGACTTGTCTGGTGTCGAGATCGCCATTTCCAGAACCGCGCCGCAGTACGAAAGCAGACCGCAGATCAGCGAAGTTGAGACGGTCAAACTTGCAATGATCGCGTCGGCGCGAAAATCTCTATACATCGAAAGCCAGTATTTTGCATCGAGGCGCATCGCAGAGGCGATTGCTGCGCGTCTCGGAGAGCAAGACGGGCCGGAGGTGCTGGTCATCAATCCTGAAGGCGCAGGAGGTTGGCTCGAGGCAAAAACGATGGATTCTGCTCGCGTTCGGTTGATGAAGCTTGTTACGGATGCCGATATTTACGACCGCTTCCGGGTGTTGTACCCGGTGAATGAAAATCGCTCGCCGATCTATGTCCATGCAAAGATCATGATTGCCGATGAGAATATTCTGAAACTTGGTTCAGCCAATCTCAACAATCGTTCAATGGGTTTTGATACGGAATGTGACATCGCGATTGAAGCAAATGATTACTCAACGCGTGCAACAATCTCGAGAATAAGAGACACGCTTATTGCCGAACACCTCGGATGCGCGGTTGAAAGGGTGTCTGAGGAGATCAAAGCATCGGGCTCATTGATCAAAGCTGTCGAGACCCTCAATCAGCCTGCAGGCCGCGGCCTGATTCCTGTGCCTATCCGTGAACTCACCGCTGCTGATGAGGTGTTCGCTGAATCAGAATTTGCGGATCCGGAAAGACCTGCGGGAGTGCGGTACAAGACGGCAAGTTTTCTGCAACAACGTTTCCGTCGTCCTACACCGCTGCCGCTCAGTTAAGGTCGAGCGCAAAAAAGTGGCACGTCCTGTTGAAAGACGTGCCGAGATCGCATCGAGAGCCACACCCCGGGGGGAAAAACGAGGTTTGGCTGTGTCGAAACTTTCGTTTCGACTTTTTGTTCCATGCGTCCCCAGGCGGTTTTTATCAAATCCTGGCGTGATTAGTCCGCCGAGGACTTCGATGCGCTCTCAATGTAAGCGATGAGATTGTCGAGGTCTGCCGGTTTGCTCACTCCGGCTGAAGACATTTTGTTACCAGGTATTTTCTTTTTGGGAGCGCTGAGAAACGCCTTCAATTCTTCCGAGGTCCAGATTTGGCCTTCTTCACCCGCCTTTTTCATGGCGTTGGAATAATTGTACTCCGGCAAGCTGCCAGCAGTACGGCCAATGATAGCATTGAGTTGGGGACCAACTTTGTTTTTGGCGCCCTCCCCGATGGCATGACAGGCCGAACAGCGTTTGAATACTGTTTCACCCTTGGCAGCATCGCCCTCGGATCGCGCCGGCATAGCGCTCGCAGCCATCAAGACCGCTGCCAACAATATTGAAATACGCATTTTTTCATCCTTGTCTTGCAAATCAAAAGTCCCGCACGCGGGGCGCGCGGGACAAACGGACATAAACTCAGGCTGTGCCCCAAGCGGGCGTACCCTTTTTGTAAGGGACGCAGGTTTCGTATTCGCCCGGGATTTCGTCATAGACAAGAACTTCGGTTGCACCGATTTTCGATGTGAAAAAGCCGAACAATGTCAGCTGCTTGACGAGGGTGAATGCCTGTGGATTGGTTGGGGTCTGTTCTGCCCTGGCCTTTTTGTCCAAAGCCAGAATGACATCCTCCCGCTCTTTAGCTGTCAGGCTGAGAAATGGTTTATTATGTTTTTCCTGGCTGCTGCCTTCAATCTGTGAAATTGCAGAATGGAAGAGCTTCTTTTGGTCTTCCGTATAACAATCGGCAGCATAAACAGCCATGAAGGCGCCGACTTCGGCGTCTTTCGCGCCGGGGGTGGATGTCCGAGGGATGATGGTTTCAGCTACCTCATCCAGGAAACGGATGTCCTCCGGAGTAAACAGTTGGTCGGGCTTTGCCGCAGCGGCTTTATCCAGACTGAAGGCGACATCGGCGCCGACCAGGGAGATGCCTGTCGCAACCGTGATAAGTCTTAGCAGTTCACGTCTGTTCATTACAGATTTCCCTTCTTGAGCTCTGACACCGCAAAATCGGCAGCACGTGCCGTCAGCGCCATGTAGGTGAGAGACGGATTTACACAGGCGGCAGACGTCATGCAGGCACCATCTGTCACGAACACATTAGGAGCATCCCACACCTGGTTGTTGCCATTCAGAACCGAAGACTTTGGATCGCGGCCCATGCGTGCCGTTCCCATTTCATGAATACCCATACCAGGTGCATAGCTGCCTCGGGTCGGTTTGACGTTTTTGATGCCGACGGCCTCAAACATTTCAACAGCGTCATTCACCATGTCTTCACGCATGTCGAGTTCGTTTTGTTTCAACTCGACATTCATCGAAAGGACCGGCAGCCCCCATTTGTCCTTTTTGGTTTGGTCAAGCTTCACGCGATTTTCGTGGTAGGGCAGCATCTCGCCAAAGGCTGTCATGCCGATTGTCCAGCCGCCTGGTTCAGTCAACGCGTCTTTATAATCTGCTCCAATATTCATCTCGGCGATTTCGCGCTCCCAGCGGGAGCGGCTTGCCGAACCCTGATAACCAAAACCACGCAGATATTTACGCTTTTCATCGCCGATGTTGCGGAAGCGAGGAATGTAGAAACCTGCCGGGCGGCGTCCCTTGAAATAGAACTCGTCAAATCCTTCGACCTCACCCGTCGCACCCATGCGGAAATGGTGGTCCATGACGTTGTGGCCGAGTTCGCCGGAACTGCTTCCCAATCCCCCTTCCCACACGTCGGTGGCTGAGTTCATCAGCACCCAGGTCGAATTCAACGTCGAGGCATTCAGGAAAATAATGTCAGCGGTATATTCGTAGGTCATGTTGGTTTCGGCATCGATGATCTCGACACCGCGGGCCTTCTTCTTGTCCTTGTCGTAAAGGATTTCCTTGACGATTGAGAACGGCCGCAGGGTAAGATTGCCGGTCGCGACGGCTGCAGGCAGGGTCGATGACTGCGTGCTGAAATAACCGCCGAACGGACAGCCCAACCGACACTTGTTTCTGAACTGACAGCGGGTGCGATCCTGATCAGGGAGTTCCTGCGTGATGTTGGCGCAGCGGGAATTGATCAGGTGACGCGTGCCCTTGAACCTGTCCTTCAGTCGACGTGCCACATCTTCTTCGACACAGTTCAAAGGGATTGGTGGGAGGAATTCACCATCAGGAAGGATATCGAGCCCTTCTTTGCTGCCGGAAATGCCTGCAAACCGTTCAACGTAGTCATACCATGGTGCAACATCCTGGTAGCGAATAGGCCAGTCGACTGCGATGCCTTCCTTGGCGTTGGCCTCGAAATCGGTCTGTGACCAGCGGTAGGTCTGGCGTCCCCAAAGGAGCGAGCGACCACCGACATGATATCCGCGGAACCAGTCGAAACGTTTTTCTTCGACATAAGGCGTTTCCTGTTCATCGGCCCACATGCCGAGTGTGGCTTCTTCCAACAGATAATCGCGGCTTAGAACCGGATACTTTGCTTTCATTTCCTGCGTGGCACGATTGCGGTGAGGGTAGTCCCAGGCTTCCTTGTCCGCATTCTGGTAATCGGTGATGTGTTCGATGTTTCTGCCACGTTCAAGAAGAAGAACTTTTAGACCCTTTTGTGTGAGTTCTTTTGCGGCCCAGCCTCCGCTGATCCCCGAACCGACAACAATCGCGTCGTAATGATTGTTCGCCATGATAATTCCTCTAACTGTTGTTTGGAAAAAAGGCGCAACTCATCGGTCCTGCCGAGATATCGACGGGAAAAATTATGTTGATCACATGCGCCTGCTATTCCCCGGTAGTGTGACCACCGGGGAATGGTTGTTGCATTACTGAATTGTTGGCAGGTGTTCGTTGAGGAAGGCGTTGCCCTTGGTCAGGACGGCTTCGGCATCAAGCGGCATGTCGTGTTCAAGGATGAACCATTTCGCGCCGGCCTTTTTGGCCGCTGGCAAGATTGTTTTCCAATCCAGAACGCCGGTGCCGAGGGTGGCAAAACCACGTTCATTTTCCGCTGTGCCCGCAGGTGCATTATCCTTCGCGTGGATCGCAAATACCCGCCCGTTCAATGTGCCGAGAAACTCTGCCGGGTCTGTGCCGCTGCGTGCTACCCAGGCGACATCAAGCTCGCTCTGAAGCTTGGGACCGGAAGCGTCGAGCAGAAGCTCAAGTGCTGTCTTGCCGTCAAACTTGACCAGTTCAAAGTCATGATTGTGGTAGGACATGGCCAAACCGGCAGCAGCCAGCTTGTCTGCGTAACCACCAAGCTCCTTGCCAAATGCCGTCCATGCAGCAGCATCCGCTGGGCGATCTTCCGGCTTGAGGTAAGGTACGGTCACAACCGGGTTGCCAACGGCCTTCTGCTCGGCAATGACCTCGTCCAGATTGCCGCGCAGCTTGTCGATAGGCACATGTGACGAGATCACCTTGATCTTGTGTTTCTCAAGCAGCGCGGACAATTCTTCTGCGCTGACCTTCTGCATGTCGACGGTTTCCACTGCCGAGACGCCGGCGCGGTTGAGAATGGCAAACTGCTCTTCAAGCGTGCCTGCATCGCGCAATGTGTACATCTGCGCTGCGATTGGCAGGGTTTTGTTGTCGTCAGCCAGAACCGGATTTGCGATAACTGCCGCCATTGCTGCTGCAAATGCCATACCTGTGAATGTTGATTTCAAGGATTTCAAACGCGTAACTCCCTTTTCGTTTGAGCGGTAAACGACACGCATGCGCCCCCCTCCTCCCCGGCCCTGCAGCCGGAGGTGAAAAAGCAGCCTCCAATGTGTGGTGTCGTCTGTTTCAGATAGGGTGCGGCTTAAATGTCGATCCCGACCCAAGACGTGGTCTGGCCGGATCGTACTGCCGCATCAATGAACAAACGTCTGCCCCAGCTGCCATTACGTCGAGGACGAAATGGAAGAAGTTGGGACAACAATGTCAAAAGCGGACGTTAGTCTGCGCAAACTTTTGTTGCAGCAAACCTCAAGTGTATAGACATGAAAATTTTGCTCCTCCAAGCAACGGATTTTCCAATGAAACCGTTTACATCGATAAATGTAACCGGTTTCATATATGTGTCAATCTACAAATTTTGGTTTATCAGTTCTTGGCTCATAGACCGGGAGCCGACGTTGTACAGAAATCGGCTCTACGCGCTGAGTTTCAAGGGATAATCATTAAGATGGCTTGGGCACATTTTTTTGGTCGCTCGTTGCTCAGCGTTGCATTCCAGTCGGCCTCGGTTTCTCCCAATTTTCAATGACCGAACTATTTTGAGCTGTGCCAGATGATCACATAATTGCCTATGTCGCTAATGCGAATCTAAAGTCGTTAAAAGACCGCGCCAACGTCAGTTGTCACGGTCTTCCTTCTGGCGCTGGGTGTTTGGGCTGTCATATTTTTTCGGGATTTGACGCCTGATGCATCAGGTCATTGCCTTTCTCACCCCGGCAGAAATCCACTGAGTCACAACCATGGTGGCAAGAATGACGACAAAGATCGTTGTGACTTGCGGCAATGCCAGCACATTCACTGATGATTGCAGTTTGAGACCAAGATATAGGTCGGAATGACAACTTCTGGGGGTCAAAGCAAACCGCGTCTGAGGGTGAATAGGCCAACGGCAGCGCCGAGCGAACAAAAGACAAGGAAAATCCAGCCAGAGACAGCGCCTGCCTGAATGCCGGAAAGCAAAACGCCGATTGTGCAACCCAGTCCGGTCATCGCCCCCCAACCCATCAGCACCCCACCAATGAGCCGACGCGCTAGGCCTTTTGCATCCGGCCAGGACGGTTGAAACTGTCTAGCATTTACTGCGCTTGCAAAAGCACCGATGACTACACCGATGACAAACACACCATTGGGAGACAGGAGTGTAGTTTTAACGGCCGAAACACAACCACGCAACGTATCGAGGCCGCTAAGTGTTTCTGGCACGAAACCGGCAGGTGTGGCGGCTGTGCGCACCAGACTACCGAGTTCTGCAGTGACGCCGATGGGTGCAATTCTGAGATAGGCAAACGCGCCGATTGCCGCAACGAGAATGCCGGTCAGCACCGGTGGCCAGCGGTGTGAGAAGACCGCCTGCCCTGCTAATGACAGGTAGTTTTTGTTGTCATCGGAAGGAGGCTGTGGTTGCCGTTTGCCAAGCCACAATGTGATGATGATGAGTGCAGCCACGCCGATAAGTCCGGCGATAAGTGCGCCGCCGTGCCCGAATATATGGGGCAACCACAGAGGAGGATCATCATGCACCGCCAATGTGAACAGACTGTTCCAGGTCAGGAAGCCGATCAGAAAACCCAAAGCAGCGCCAAGGATGGCAATAATGGAGCCGAAAGCACCCTCGCCAATCCGGTAGAGATGTCCTGACAGGCAAGAGCCGGACAAGGCTGCGCCAAAACCAAAGGCGGTCGAGGCAAGCGCCATAACCCAACCGACTGGACTGATATGGGCATTGGGTGGCAGACGATTTGGCTGTGGCACAGGCACCCAGGCCATGATGATCACTGTGTAAAAAACGATGCCAAAACCGAGGGCGATTAAAATGGATAGAACACCATCTATTTTACGGTGCTCCACGAAATCCCTGAAATTGCAGAGAAAGCAGAAACGTCCACGCTGAAGGACGATGCCAAAGAGCAGGCCAAGTATAAGAGAAAGCGAGAGTATTCGGCCAGTGGCATCTGTTGCGAGAGAAACCGACCACCAACTAACCAGAGCGATCAGCAACAGAGAAATGGCCGCCCGGCCGATTGATGGGCTCATAAACAGTCTCATTGTGCTTTCAGAGCCACGTTACAGCATCAGGTCCGCGTGGACCGCTCTGATCAATCGAATGTACACGTTGACGAGCGGCGCAGAGATCACGCCGCTCCTCGTATTGAAACGCCCATGAAAAGCTCAGGGCGAAATGTATTTATTTGCCAGTCCAGACGGTGCCGGTTGGATTGCTGATTGGAACGCCAACGGCATTGCCATATTCCGTCCAGGAGCCGTCGTAGTTTTTGACGTCGTAACCGAGTATCTTTTTTAGCGCGAACCATGTGTGGCTGGAACGCTCGCCAATGCGGCAATAGGTAATAATGGGCGCACTGCCATCAACACCTTTGTCTGCGTAAATCTTTTTGATTTCATCAACGTTTTTGAAGGTGCCGTCCTGATTGACGATGCTGCCCCAAGGCACGTTGACCGCGCCGGGAATATGACCGGCACGTACGGACAACTCTTTAACGCCTTCGGGGGCGAAAATCTTGCCGGAATACTCATCCGCTGAGCGGATATCGATGAGCTTGATGTCGTGCTTTCCTTCGGCCACGGCGACGACATCTGTAAAGCGGGCACGAATTGCAGTGTCACGCTCCGGCAATGCCAATGTGGTTGGCGTCTGTTCCTTCGCCGCTGTATCTAGAGGCAGGCCCTTGGCTTCCCAGAGTTTGCGACCACCATCGAGCAATTTTACCTGCTGACCAAGACCGTAGGTTTCGAATATCCATGCACCCCAGGCTGCAAACCAATTGTTGTTGTCGCCGTAGAGGATAATCGTTGTGTCCTTGTCGACACCGGATGCTTGCAGAAGCTTTTCAAAGTCCTCTTTCTTGGCGATGTCACGACGTTCCTTGTCGACCAAATCTGTATGCCAATTGATATTCAAAGCACCGGGGATGTGACCACGTTCATAAACGCCGGTATCAACACTTACCTCGAAGACACGCACCTTTGGATTGTCGAGGTTTTTCTGTAGCCAGTCGGCGTCAACCAGTGCGTCTGACGCGGAAGCCTGTCCAGCGAGCAAGAGCGCGGCAAGAGTTGTCGTTGCGATGATGCCCGGCTTCGTAATTGTTGTCATGGTGTCTCCTCAATGTGCGTGGTGTGATTGGTCAGTCCTCCAAAGCATCGATGAAACAAGGTGCAGGTTGAAGTTATAAAATTCTATAGTTTGTATCGATTTTGAATATTCATGATGCACCAGTGACGTTTTGCGGAAAAACACGCAATGATAGCAAAAATGGCAAAACCTCTGCCATCAACGATATATTACGTACGAATTGCAATTTAATGTTGATTTGCTGATGGACTGTTAGCTGCACACTCTGATGGCAAAGACCACACCTTGCAGTTTCTAAGCGCCGTGATGGACTGCCCTCTTGTCTGGTCATCACGACCAATTTTCCAATCGATATACGTTTGCAACTTGACAGTTCGTCACGTTCGAATAATTAAATGTAACGTTATAACATTTTAGAGAGATGGCCGATGCCCACAGCAAATATCATTGATCGCAGACTGCCGGTGACAGTGCTCTCCGGCTTTCTTGGCGCGGGAAAGACTACACTGCTTAATCACATTCTCAACAACCGTGAAGGAAAGCGTGTCGCGGTTATTGTGAATGATATGAGTGAGGTAAACATCGACGCTGAACTGGTTCGTGAAGGCGGTGGCAATCTGTCGCGTTCTGAAGAAAAGCTGGTCGAGATGACGAATGGCTGCATCTGTTGCACATTGCGTGACGATTTGCTGGTTGAAGTCCGTCGACTGTCAGAGGAAAAACGTTTCGACTATCTGTTGATCGAGGGAACCGGGATTGCAGAGCCTTTGCCGGTTGCTGCAACCTTTTCATTCCGTGACGAAAATGACACCAGTCTCTCGGATATTGCGCGGCTGGACACCATGGTCACGGTTGTTGACGCGATCAACCTGCTGAAAGACTACGGATCGAATGATTTTCTGCGCGTACGCGGTGAATCCAACGGCGATGCTGATGAACGGACGATTGTGGATCTGCTGGTTGAGCAAATCGAATTTGCCGATGTCATCGTCCTCAACAAAGTTTCCGATATCAGCGAGGACCAACGCGATGTCGTGCGCAAGATCATCATGGCCCTCAATGCAGATGCACGGATTATTGAAACCGATTTCAGCAAAGTCGCATTGAGCGACGTTCTCGACACCGGCTTGTTCAACGAGGAAAAGGCCGAGACACATCCTTTGTGGTTCAAGGAACTGTATGGCTTTGCCGATCATGTGCCGGAGACTGAAGAATATGGCATTCAGAGTTTCGTCTACCGTTCACAACAGCCCTTTCACCCGGAGAAATTTCAAGAATTTGTCGACAAGACATGGCCCGGTTTGATCCGTGCCAAAGGACATTTCTGGCTGGCGACCCGGCCGGAATGGGCTGGCGACTTTTCGTTGGCCGGTGCCATTGCGCGTGTGTCGCCCATGGGGCGCTGGTGGGTTTCGGTGCCAAAAAGCCGCTGGCCTGATCACCCGGATTTTCTCGATGCAATGGAGAAGCGCTGGCATCCGGTTTGGGGTGATCGCCGACAGGAATTGGTATTTATCGGTTCGGGTATGGACGAACAGGCCATTCGTGCCTCGCTTGATGCCTGCCTTGTCGGAACAGATCTGCAGCATTTTGAAGCCGAGATGTATCGCGCCCTGCCCGACCCGTTCCCGATCTGGGGGCGTCCGCAGGCTGCGTGAGCCTGCGGTTACCTGAAGTTTCAGGCGTCAAACGGCACCCGTCACCGCAACATAAACCGAATAAAGCGATTTGGTTGCGGTGATGAACAGGCGGTTTTTGCGGGGACCGCCGAAAGTGACATTGGCAACTGTCTGCGGCACCAAAACCTTGCCGAGAAGTTTTCCTTCCGGCGAGAAGCAGTGAACGCCATCGGCAGCGCTCGTCCAGACATTGCCGATCGTATCGAGGCGGAACCCGTCTGGCAGACCATTGTCCAGTGCGCAGAATTCCCGGCCATTCGCCAAGGTCTTGCCGTCAACAACGTCAAAGACGCGGATATGACGTGGGCGAGTGATATCGTGGCTGGATGATGAATCCGCGACATAAAGCTTTGTTTCATCGGGCGAGAAGGCCAAGCCGTTTGGCTGGCCAAAGTCATCCACCACGATGCTGATTTCACCGGTCGCCGGGTCAAGGCGATATACATTACGTGTCTGCTGTTCGGGTTCTGCCTTGTAACCCTCGTAATCGGAGAGGATGCCGTAGGTCGGATCGGTAAACCAGATCGTGTCATCTGAACGGACGACGACGTCGTTGGGTGAGTTGAGCCGCTTGCCGTTATAGCTATCAGCCAGAACGGTAATCGATCCGTCTATTTCGGTGCGTGTGACACGTCGGCCGCCATGTTCGCAGGATACGAGCCTGCCCTGGCGATCACGGGTGTTGCCGTTGGTGAAATTGGACGGCTGTCGGAAAACCGAGACATGTCCATCTGGAACCCAGCGCAGAATGCGCTGGTTGGGAATGTCGCTCCACAACAGGCAATCCATGTCGGCAAACCAGACAGGGCCTTCTGCCCAGCGGCAGCCGGAGTAGAGTTCTTCCAGTCCGGCATTTCCAACAATGTACTGGCGGAAACGCTCGTCACGGATGTCATAGGGGAACGAAGGGTCGAATTGCATGGCTTTATCCATATTGTCTTTCGCAGTCAGTCGCGCAGGGTCGCCTGATCAGCGGTTAGGTTTGGGCCCGCCGGCCAGCAGGATGACGGAGATGATGATGAGACCTGTCAGAATGAGGCGTATGCCAGCCCCGAAACCATAGGTGTTGAGCATCGAGACCACGAGGAACATAAACAGCGAGGCTCCCCAGATGCCCGGCACGTTGGAATCTCCACCTGCCACGGCAGTGCCACCAATCACCACGACGGCAATCGACATCAGCAGATATTCCGAGCCCATGTTGAGGGCCGCGCCACCGGAAAAGCTGGCAAGCAGGTAACCGGCAACTGCAGCTAGAACGGCGCAAAGCACATAGGTGACAAAACGTGCGCCATCGACGGGAATGCCGGTCATGCGCGCTGCAAAGGTGCTTTGACCAATGGCAGAAATCCAGCGGCCATAGAAGCTGCGGTCGAGCAACAGCCATGCAATGATGGAGAGCAGAAGGGCAACCAGCGCGACATTCGGAATGGTAAGCGTGCTTCCTGTTGCAAAGCTGGCGAGGCTTTCCGGCGGCTTGATGCGCAGGCCCCGGTTTGACCAGATGGCAATCGACTGCACGATAAAGCTCATGGACAGTGTCGCAATGATTGGCGGAATGCGCAGCGCTTTGATGAGCAGGTAGTTGCCGATGCCAACGCCGATGCCGATCAGCACGGCGATCAGCAGACCTGGGAGGATCAGACTGTCGGAAACATCCATGAATTTCAGGGCAAGCGTGCCTGACAGTGTCATTGTCGCGGGTACGCAGAGGTCGATATTTCCGGGACCGAGCGTGATGACAAACATCTGGCCAATGCCGACAATCACCGAAAATGCTGCAAATGTCAGAGCCGCGTGTGACAGGCCAAATGAACTAGCACCACCCGTGAACATGACCGTTGCAAGCCAGACCACGATTGTTGCTGCAAAAGACCAGATCCACGGTTTGCGGGAGATGGTTTGAAAAGCACTCATTGATTTTTCTCCCGCTTTTCAAGCCGGTTGAGCAGAATACGCAGCGCCAGAACAACGATCAGGATCGCGCCCTGTGCACCGATCTGCCAGTCCGGCGAAATGCGCATGAAGGACAGGAAAGAGCCGGCAAGTGTCAGGGTCAGCGCGCCAATAACCGCACCAACCGGCGACACGCGGCCGCCCACAAATTCACCGCCTCCGAGGATCACACCGGCAATCGACAACAGCGTATAACGAAGTGCGATATTCGCATCGGCCGACGTCGTCAGACCGACAAGTGCGATACCGGCCAACACTGCAAAAAAACCGGCAAGTGCGAAGGTTGCGGCGCGAATGCCAACCACGGACCAACCTGCCCGTTCCACTGAGCGGAAATTGCCGCCCACACCGCGCATCAGCACGCCGAAGGACGAACGGCTGACGATCAGATGGGCAATGATGGCGATCAGAATACTGGCAACGATGGCCACTGGAATGAGCGGTGGCTTTGACGTCATAAGCCAGCGGATCCAGCTCGGTGCCGTGCCGCCGGGAGACGGCAGGATAAGAACAGCAAGGCCACCCCAGACGAAACTCATGCCGAGTGTCACCACGATGGATGGCAGCGAGCGTATGTGAATAATGGCCCCGATTGCCGCGTAAACCGCGATTGCGCCTGCAAAAATCAGAATTCCGACCACAGGTGATGTTTGCAAAAAGGTCGCGGTGACGCAGGCGCAGAAGCTGACAAATGTGCCCATCGACAAATCAAGGTCATTGACCGACATGATCAGCATCTGGGCGATGGTCGCCAGAATGATTGGAACGGCCAGATTGAACAGAAGGTTCAGGCCTGTGTAGCTCATGGCCCGCGGCTGCATGTAAAAGACTGCGGCGAGCAGCACGGCAAGGGATGCCGCCGGAATGACAAGACGCATGGTATTGGCAGAAATTTTCATCAGTGGCCTTCCCCCGCAAAGGACGCTGCAAGCACGTTCTGTTCAGTGATGTCGTCACCGACGAGTTCGGCGTGGATGACGCCGTCGCGGAAGACGTAGACGCGGTCACAAAGTCGGATTTCATCCATTTCGGTCGAGTACCAGACGAAGGTACGGCCATGGCGCGCTTCGGTGCGCAGGATTTCATAGACTTCCTGTTTGGTACCGATATCGACACCACGCATCGGGTCATCCATCAAAACGGTTTCGGCGGTCGTTGCCAGTGCACGGGCAAACAGCACTTTCTGCTGGTTGCCGCCGGACAGCGATAGGATGTTGTTGCCCATGTTGGGCGTGCGAATTTCGATGCGCTTTTTCCAGTTGTCGCCAAGTTCGTCCTCACGCTTGTGGTTGACGAGACTGAGATTGGAGAGGTCTCGTAGCGATGCAATGCTAAGGTTTTTCAGAATGCTCCACAGCGGGAACGTGCCATTCAGGCTGCGATCGCCGGCAACAAAGGCAATGTCCTGGTGCTTGGTCGGAAACCAGTTGCTGTTGCGCGACAAATAAAGATCGAGCAGTGCTTCGGTCTGGCCGTGGCCGCCCAGTCCTGCGAGACCAATGATCTCGCCTCTATAGGCCTCGAACGTATGGCCCTCGCCCTTGCGGGCAGGCATGGATAGAACAGGCTGTCCGGTTCTTTGAATTTGTGATCGCTCCCAGCCGCTTTCCTTCACCACGCTGCCCATGGTTTCGACAAGGCTGCGGGTGTTGAATTCTGGTGCTGGACGATCGGCAACGACCTTGCCGTCCTTCATCACAACGACGCGGGTGGCGGTTGAGAGGATTTCTCCAAGGATATGGGAGATCAGCAGAACAGAGCCGCCGGAGCGCACAAATCGGCGCACATAGTCCATAAGCTGTTCTGCAAGGCCGGCATCGAGCGACGATGTCGGTTCATCGAGAATGACCAGCTTTGGCTTGTTTTCGACACCTGCGAAATTGATGGCGATTTCGACCATCTGTCGTTCAGCAATGGAAAGTTCGCTAATGGTTGCCGTGCAGTCAATGCCACTGCCAGGGAAAATATCGTCGAGTTGCTGCTGAATGAGGCTGGTCGCGCGACCGCGCCATCTGCTGCCCTTCATATCGGCATGCAT
The DNA here is from genome assembly GCF_014851585.1 of Agrobacterium sp. AGB01. GTDB lineage: Bacteria > Pseudomonadota > Alphaproteobacteria > Rhizobiales > Rhizobiaceae > Agrobacterium. The sequence goes on along the minus strand of NZ_JACVAB010000003.1, from coordinate 303,501 downwards.
GATGCGGACATTCTCGCCAATCGTCAGATTGGGACAAAGAGACAATTCCTGAAACACACAGCGTACGCCATTGGCGCGTGCCACGGCGATACCGTGTTCTCCCTGGCCACCACGATAAGACAAGGTGCCTTCATGGGGCGTGAGATTGCCGTTGATGACGTTGACGATGGTGGACTTGCCGGCACCGTTGTGGCCGACGAGACCAAGACATTCGCCAGAATGAATAATGAGGTCGGCACCATCCAGTGCCTTTACGGCACCAAAGGTCACCTTGACGCCACGTGCGGCGACAACCTCTTCTCTCGACAGGATTTCGTTCATCAGCACGACACAGATTTATTGGGATAGGCGGTACACGGCGCCCTAAAGCGGCGCCGTGCGGTGATATCGCGGTATCGGAAAAGTTATTGGGCGATAACTTTCTGGGCGTCTTCCTGCGAATATTCGATGTTGGAAACGCCGCCCTTTTCGGTCTTTGCCAGACCGTCTTCAAGGTTTGCCTGATCGATACGCAGAACAGGGACAACCAGATCCTTCTTCACGTCCTTGCCGTCGAGGATTTGCTGTGCAACCCAGAAAGCAAGTGTGGAAACGCCTGGTGCGATCGAAACTGACATGGTTTCATAACCGCTGGCATCCTTCTGCTGTTTCCACCACACCAGCTCGTCTTCACGGTTACCCATGACGATGGTTGGGGTTGGGCGTTTTGCAGCTGCAAATGCCTGTGCAGCACCGTAACCATCACCACCCTGTGTCACCACAGCGGTGATTTCCGGCAGGCTTGGCAGAATGCCGGCAACGGCACGCTGTGCAACGTCCTGCGCCCAGTCACCGTTTACAGAACCGGCAATTTTGAAGTTTGGATGCTTGGCAATGCCGGCCTGGATACCCGCGTGGATTTCATCGTCCACGAATACGCCGGCTAGGCCGCGGATTTCGAGCAGGTTACCGCCATTAGGGTACTTTTTTGCCAGGAAGTCGACCTGACTTTCGCCCATCGACTTGAAGTCAACGGCGATGCGCCATGCGCAAGGCTCCGTCACCACACCGTCAAAGGAAACGACGGTAATGCCGGCATCACAGGCTTCTTTTACGGCGCCGTTGAGCGCAGTTGGCGAAGCCGCGTTGATGACGATTGCGTCATAACCCTGAAGAATGAGGTTCTGGATTTGCGCGGCCTGTTCGGTCGCCTGATTTTCAGCCGTTGTGAAAGCGTCTGCAGCAGCAACCGTTCCCTTGGATACAGCCTCTTTGGTGATCTTGTCCCAGCTGGTCAACATGGCCTGACGCCAGGAGTTGCCGGCGTAGTTGTTGGACAGTGCGATTTTCTTTGCGGATGTGTCCGCCTGTGCCACCATCGGCAAGGCAGCGCATGCAAGCGTGACTGAAGCCACAAGCATTTTTTTGATAGCCATTGATTTCCTCCCTGATGGCTCACAAAACTATAACCGGGGCATAGAGATCCCTCCGCAAAAGACGCGGATTTTCAACGGATTTTTATGGCCCTGAGGCTCCTCCCCCAGTAAACGCCAGCATGACCAACAAAGGCGCAGTTGTATAGGCTGATCTTGGCAAACCATTTGCGGGAACCCGCACATAATGTGCGCAAAAATGCAGGACGAGGCTCGTTACAAGGCGCACAATGACAGATAGAAGCATGGTTCTTCGTATGTGTTGAAAACTGTGCCGCAGGTGCTTGGGAGGGCGCCGAGAATGCTTAATTCCCTACGTAGTTCGTTATTCGAGCATTATCTCGGTATTTCCCGTTTGCTGGCGGGGCAGTTGGAGTTCAACTCCATCATTCAGGCTGTTGCGACTGAAATATCCCATATCATTCCGCATGATCATCTCGACGTTTGTATCAAGCTGGTCGATGACAAATATCACATTGCCTATGAAAGCGGTCTGGAAAGCGACTGGAGCAAACATCCGCCCGCGCTGTTGACCGGTAGTCCGATCCGTTCGTTGCTGGCTGGCGAGGTCGAGTTTCTGTTGAGTGGCAATGCCTGCGTTGATCCGCGCTTTCATTTCGAGGGAGCGTTTTCCAGCCCGATCATTACGCTGTCATTGCACAGCCGCTTGCATGTTCCCTTGAAGGTGCATGGCGACATCATCGGTGCGCTGAGTTGTTCGTCTCACACGACAGACGCTTACACGATGGATGATGTGTTTAATGCGCGTGCGGTGGCAGACCTGTTGGCGCCCTATTTCTTTGCAATTCGCGCTGCCGAGCAGGCAAAACGGTCTGCCATTGAAGAGGCAGAAGCGACTGCGCGTGAGGAAGGACTGCGCTCCGGCGCCTTGAAACTTACCCAGGCATTGGAAGCGGAAAGGCAGCGCATCGGCATGGATTTGCATGACCAGACGCTGGCGGATTTGACACGGCTTACCAGGCGTGTTGAGCGCATGACCCATCTGCCTGAGGTCAGTGGTGAAATGCTGGAGCCGCTGGCGCGTAGCTTGCAATTTTGCATGCATGATCTGCGTCAGATCATCGAAGAGGCAAAACCTTCGATCCTGCAACTCTTTGGAATGGTGCAGGCGATTGAAACATATTTGGATCGCTCCGTCCGCGACAGCGGTGCGTCAATCCACTGGGAAATTGTCGATGACAGCAAGGGCATGGTGGATGAGCTGGAGCAAGGTGTCGCGACCTCATTGTTCCGGATCGTGCAGGAAGCCATCAATAATGCCATACGACATGGGCAACCGGATCGTATTGTGGTGACGCTTCGTCGTCGCGAAGACTGGCTGACGGTTGAGATAAACGATGACGGAGCCGGTCTAGATGCATCTGGCAACTCAACTGGCCATGGCATTGGCAATATGAAAACCAGAGCGAGGCTGATATCGGCCCGTTTCGGGATTGGAAAAAATCGTCATGGGCCGGGGACTTGCGTCAGTGTCAGCGTAAAGCCCGGTTTGGCGGGAAAAACGGCGGAGGAGAGTTAAATGGACGTGCTGATCGTTGAGGATGATGTTCTGCACCGTGCTTACTTGAATGAAGTCGTGCGCAATGCCCTGCCGGAATGCGCAAGGGTGCTGGAGGCGGAGAACGGTAAGGTGGGCGAAAAACTGGCGCGGGAAAACCGCACAGCCCATATTGTCATGGATTTGCAGATGAATGAACGCAATGGCATCGAGGCTGCCCGTACAATCTGGAAGGAACGCCCCGATACCCGCATCCTGTTCTGGTCGAACTATGCCGATGAGGCCTATGTTCGCGGCGTGTCCCGTATCGTTCCGGAAGGTGCGGCTTACGGATATGTTCTTAAATCCGCATCGGACGAACGTTTGCGGCTGGCATTGCGCGGTATCTTCATCGAAGCACAATGTGTCATCGACCGTGAGGTGCGTGGCCTGCAGGAAAAGAGCCTTGGCAAGGTCAATGGCGTCAGTGACTCCGAATATGAAATACTGATCGATATCGCGCTGGGGCTGACCGACAAGACGATAGCGCGGCGGCGTAATCTCTCGCTGCGCAGTGTTCAGAACCGTCTTCAGGCGCTGTATGAGAAGTTGAACGTCTATCAAGCAACCGGTGAGGATGAGCCGGATGGTCGCTATAATCTCCGCACACGCGCCGTGACGATCGCAATCCTGCGCAAGTTGTTGAACTATAACGCGCTTGAAAAAGCCGAAAAAGATCTGGCGGAATGGGTCAGCCACCATTGACGGCGTAAAGAGCCGCGATCTTCTGTGAAATCATGATGATGAGGGGCATAAAGCCCCCACTCCAACTCCAGCCATATTGCCCAACATGGCTGGATATGCCCCTCATCACCTTCCCGCCCCCCTTAAGTGGCAGGAATTCCATACATACATTCAATCTTGGCGATTGAAAGTACTTTTTACAACTTAACGTGCCATCCAGCCGCCATCGACGGCGAGGATCTGGCCCGTGACGTAGCTGCTTGCTGGTGCTGCAAAAAACAAAAGTGCAGTATCGAGATCAGAAGGAGTGCCCCAGCGTCCAGCCGGAATACGCTCCATGATGCTGCGGTTTCTGTCAGGGTCGTTACGCAGTGCTTCCGTGTTGTCCGTTTCCATATAACCCGGTGCAATGGCGTTGACAGTGATGCCTTTGACAGCCAGCTCGTTGGCCATCAGGCGTGTAAGACCAGCGACCGCATGTTTGCTCGATGTGTAGGAGGCGACACGAATGCCGCCCTGAAACGACAGCAGCGAAGCAATGTTGACGATACGGCCGGCAATTTTCTGATCCGTCATATGACGCACGACCGCCTGCGAGAGCATGAAGATGCTTTTGAGATTGATGTTCATGACATCATCCCAATCCTGTTCGGAAAATTCCGTAAAGTCGGCGCGGCGGATTTGGCCTGCATTGTTGACCAGGATGTCGATATTGCGTCCGTCCGTTGTCAGGGACGTTACCACATCAGCCAGTCCGGACGGGTTGGTGAGGTCGTAAACGACCTCCTCAAACGTGCGTCCGAGTGCCTCAACTTTTTTACGGGTTTCAGGCATTTCCTGTGAGCCAAGCGCGATGATGTCTGCGCCAGCTGCAGCCAGGGCAAGAGCCAAGCCCTGGCCCAATCCCTTGCGTGCGCCCGTCACAAGCGCACGCTTTCCAGTGAAATCAAAAAGGGTCATTCGACGCTCCTTACTTCAGGTCGCCCATGGGCACGAAGTCCATGTCCTTGAAGGACTGGTTATCGCCGGCCATACTCCAGATGAAGGCGTAAGAGCCGGTGCCTGCGCCACAATGGATGGACCAGGAAGGAGAAACCACAGCCTGTTCGCTGCGAACGATCAGGTGGTTGGTCGCCTGTGGGCGCCCCATCAGATGTACAACAAACGATTCTTTCGGAATTTCGAAATAGAGATAGGCTTCCATGCGGCGGTCGTGCAGGTGGGCTGGCATAGTGTTCCAGACGCTACCACCTTCAAGACGTGTCAGACCCATCAGTAATTGGCAGGTTGGGAGGACATCCGGGTGCAAGTACTGGTAAAGTTTGCGCTTATTGGATGTCGCGCTATCGCCGAGATTGTTCTCGATGGCTTCCGTTACGCTGACGGTCCGCGATGGATACGTTGCATGGGCTGGTGCGCTGTTGATGTAGAACTTTGCGGGTGCTGCTGCGTCAGCGCTTTCGAAGCTGATTTCCTTGGTGCCCATGCCCAGATAAAGCGCATCCTGGAAACCGATCTCATAGGTCTTTCCGTCGGCAATCACGCGGCCTGCGCCACCGATGTTGATGAGGCCAAGCTCACGGCGTTCGAGCAGGAACGAGGTGCCGACTGTCTTGGCAATCTCTTCGCCAAAGCTCAAGGACGAGGCAAGCGGAATGACACCTGCCAACAGAAGACGGTCGTAATGAGTGTAGACGGCATTGACTTCACCGGCGACAAACAGGTTTTCCATCAGGAAATTGTCGCGAAGTTCGCCGCTCGTCATGCGTTCCGACTGGGTATAGTGAACGGCGTGAAGTGTTTCGATTTTCGTTGTCATGGGTTTTAAACCTCCCTTGGTTTACTCAAAAAGATCAGGATGTTTTGCTTCCAGCCTTGGCAGGTCACGAAGCAGTTCGGAAAGGTGGACTGTCATCGCTTTTTCTGCAGCCTCTTCGTCTCGCGCATCAATTGCGGTGAGAATGGCGCGATGTTCGCCGATGAGCCGCGTGAAGGAGGACGCATCGTGGATCGACAGGCTGCAGGCCCGGTCGATATGCGCCTTCAAATCCTCGACAACCGGCCAGGCCATTGGAATACCAGCTCCCTCGGCTAGAATTTTGTGAAACAGATCGTCGTATCGTCGAAATTCGACATGGTCGCCAATCTCGGCCGCCCTTTCCTGCTCCCGCAGACAGTCTTCCATTCGTGAACGAGCATGGAAGTGAAAGGTACGGCTGGCGGTCTTTGCGACGGCTGTCTCGATCGTTTCGCGAATGAAGGCGGCTTGCATCAGCTTGGCGACCGAGATTTTCGCGATAACAGCGCCACGCTGCGGCAAAACCTCGACCAAGCGGCTTTTGGTAAGTGCAATCAGCGCTTCGCGCCCCGGTTGGCGTGAGGAGCCGTACCGCTCGCCGATTTCCTGTTCCGAAATACGGGAGCCCGGCGGCAGGGCAAGCGAAAGAATATCGCCGCGCAATTGCCGCTCCACCTTGTGGGCCATGCTTTCTGACGCTGTTTTTCCGCTCATGGCGTTCGCTTTCGATGAGGTCATCAATAATTGACGACACTTCCATACAATGAACGTCAATACCATGCAACTGCACGTAAACGCATTTTGCGTAGCCCGCCGCTTTCGGCGTGCCGGCCCCGTCTCGGGCACCTTTGCCTGGGGATCAGTCGTGACTAAGTTTATCGGCCATTTGCAAATCCTGCAGCGATGGCTGTGTTCTGTTTATTTTGGGGTAATTGACCTGCCCATCTTCTTCGCCGCGCGGGAATTGTCCGTCCCTGTTGCGCCGTTCTGCGGCCTTGTAGCCGGCTGGACTGACACCGATATATTGCCGGAACATGCGTGAGAAATAATAGCTGTCGCTATAGCCCACCAGTTCTGCGGTTTTTTTGACCGAACTGCCACCTGCCAGAAGCCCCATGGCGCGTTCCATGCGCTTGAATTCCTGATATTTTGCCGGCGTTAGCCCTACTTGTTTTCTGAACATTCGGCGGAAATAGTCGGGATTGTATGGCGTTGCCGTCAGCGATTTTTCCACGATCTCATCGTCGAGTGGCTCAGCGGCGATCTGGCTGGCAGCCACCATGATCGCCAGTGACAATGCATCCGGATTGTCGACGGGAGCCTGTTTCTGCTGTCGCCAACCGATAAATGCTGTTTCGAGAAAGTCGATCAGAAAAACCATGAATTGGTGATGCTGAACAAGTGTGGTCGATGACAGGGGCACGGTTTCGCGAAAGTGCCGTACCAGCGGTTCCAGCATGTGCCAGCGTGGCATCATTACCCAGCGGCGCTTTTCCATCTGTGAAATCAGGTCGATGCGGCCAAACACATCCAGCGTGAAATGTTGCGCGACGCCGGTGTATAACTCCCGCGACAAAGCTTGACCGACGAAACGGGTATTGGCCTCAATCAGCATGGCGCAGCCCGGCTCCATCACCACTCTTTCGCCCTCGATTTCATACTCCGCACGACCGGTCAGACAGATGACAAGGTCATGAACACTATTGGTTTTATCGATCCGCCAGCTTGATGAGTGCTCCATCTTGATGGCGGAGCGCGTCAGGGAAAGGCTGAGCGCCTGAACAGGAATGCTGCCGAGAATGCCTTGTTCGCTTTTGTCCATCTTTTTGTCCCGAAGAATCTATTCTTTTTCACAAAACATCGGCTGATATTACCCGGCAAGTGTCAGATTGACCAGATTGACGGCCTTTTCAATGGGAGGAGCGAGGCTGTTCTGGGAAATTACCCTGTATGGGGTGATTCTCCTTGTTCAGCCATCGAAGTGAGGATGCACAATTCGGAATATACAAACCCTGTCCGTATCGTCCATGTAGGCGGCGGATCTCTCAACTGCGCGACGAAACTGATGGGCGACCTCGCCCATGACGGTACTATCCCGGCAACAATCAAACTCTATGACATCGATCATGCGGCAGCTGCGCGAAACGCGGCAATCGGCATGCGATATTCTGCGGCGTCGGACGGCGCGAAGGTCGAATATCACGCAGAGCGTGCCGAGGACATTCGTGCGGCAGATGCTCTTTCCGATCCGCTTGTCCAGCCTATCGGGCCAGACAAGACCACGACAATGTTCCGGGAAAGGGTGGCCGCTACACGTCACTACCTGCCGGAAGAACTGACCTCCGGAGTTGCTGCATGAGTGGAGACAACCGTTTTCTCGGGCTGTTCTATCTGACGCCCTACATCATCGGGTTGCTGGTCTTCACGACCCTGCCCTTCGTCGCATCGCTTTATTTGAGCTTTACGAACTACAACCTGCTGGACTCGCCCACGTTCACCGGACTTGCCAATTACATCAAGCTGTTCACCAGTGACCGCACGTTCCGCAAGTCGCTGTGGGTGACACTCATTTATGTGTTCACGACGGTGCCGCTGAAGCTGGCTTTTGCGCTCTTCATTGCGGTGATCCTGAACTACAAGCTGAAGTTCATCAATTTCTTCCGTACGGCCTATTATGTGCCGTCTATCCTCGGTGGCTCAATCGCTATCGCAGTTCTGTGGCGCTACATCTTTGCCGATACCGGTCTGGTCAATATGGGGCTTGCGGTATTTGGCATGGAGCCGATCAATTGGTTTGGTGACCCCACAAATGCGTTGTTCACCATCACCATGCTGCGCATCTGGCAGTTTGGTTCAGCCATGGTGATCTTTCTTGCGGCCCTGCAGAGCGTTGATAACTCGCTTTACGAGGCAGCGTCAATTGATGGTGCTGGCAAGTGGAAAACCTTTGTCCACATTACCCTTCCGCTGATCACGCCAGTAATTTTCTTCAATCTAATCATGCAGATGGTTCAGGCGTTCCAGGAGTTCAACGGTCCCTACATCATCACACAGGGCGGCCCGTTGAAGTCGACTTATCTTCTGCCGCTGTACATCTATGACGAGGCCTTCAAGCGGTTCGATATGGGGTATGCCTCGGCAATCGCATGGGTGCTGTTCGTCATCATCATGGTTCTTACGGTTGTTGCCTTCTGGTCCTCGCGCCACTGGGTCTACTACGCCGGCGACAAGAGGAGCTGATTATGGTCGATCAGACTGTTTCAAATATTCAGGGTGTCACGGAAGCAGAGCGCATTCGCGACAAGGAAGTCCGTCGCCAGCGCATCGGTGCAGTCCTTCGTTATGCCATGTTGGGAGGGGTTGGTTTGCTGATGCTTTACCCGCTGATCTGGCTGGTTGGTGCATCCTTCAAGACCAATGCCGAGATTTTCAATAATCCAGGCTTTTGGCCAGAAAACCCAACGCTTGACGGCTATATCAATGGCTGGAAGACATCGACGCCGTACACATTTGGCACGTTCTTCCTGAATACGCTGTGGATCGTATTGCCAAAGATGATTGGTACAGCGATCTCCTGCACCGCGGTGGCTTACGGTTTTGCGCGGTTTGATTTTCCGTTCAAGAAAATCCTCTTCGCAACGCTGATTGCGACACTGCTTCTACCGAATGTCGTCACGCGCATTCCGCAATACCTGCTGTTTCGTGATCTCGGCTGGCTCGACACTTACCTGCCGCTTTGGGTGCCATCCGCTTTTGCTGGCGACGCATTCTTTGTGTTCATGCTGGTGCAATTCCTGCGCGCCATCCCGCGCGACATGGAAGAAGCTGCCCGTGTGGACGGTGCGTCCACCATGCAGACATTGCTGTTTATCGTCGTGCCGCTGCTGATGCCGGCCTTGATATCGGTGTGCCTGTTCCAGTTCATGTGGACAATGAACGACTTCCTCGGTCCGCTGATCTATCTGTCGTCGGTCGAGAAATACCCCGTCTCGCTAGCCCTCAAACTGTCGATCGATACGACAGAGGCATTTGACTGGAACCGTATCTTGGCCATGTCGGTCCTGGCCATCACCCCTGCACTCGTCGTGTTCTTCGTCGCGCAGAAATACTTCATCGACGGCATCTCTGCTGGCGGCATCAAAGGATAACAAAATGGCTCGTCTTCAACTCAGAAATCTCGAAAAAGACTACGCTTCTTTCCGCGCCGTGCATGGCATCAACCTCGACATCGAGGACGGTGAATTTATGGTGCTGGTGGGACCTTCCGGCTGTGCCAAGTCGACGACCTTACGGATGATTGCCGGTCTGGAACGCATTACCGGCGGGGAAATTCGGATCGGTGGTGAACTTGTCAACGACAAGCCACCGGGCGAGCGTGGCATTTCGATGGTGTTTCAGAACTACGCGCTTTATCCGCATATGAAGGTGCGCAAGAACCTGTCGTTCAGCATGCGTTTGAAGCGTCGCCCGAAGGACGAAATCGAAGACGCAACGCAGGATGTTTCCAAAACGCTGGAAATCGAAGCTTTGCTGGATCGCCTGCCCAAACAGCTTTCCGGCGGTCAGGCGCAGCGCGTGGCGGTGGGCCGCGCATTGATCAAAAAACCGCAGGTCTTCTTGTTCGATGAGCCTTTGTCCAATCTGGACGCGAAGCTGCGTGCCTCGATGCGGGTTCGTATTACCGATCTGCACAAGCGTCTGAAGGCTGAGGGGCAGCAGGCAACCGTTGTTTACGTGACCCATGATCAGACCGAAGCCATGACGATGGGTGACCGGATCTGCGTCATGAAGGAAGGCCACATCATGCAGGTGGCTGATCCGGTGACGCTGTACAACAAACCGGCCAACTCATTCGTGGCAGGTTTCATCGGTAGCCCGGAGATGAACCTGATCGATGCGACGCTTGATAGTGACAGGTCGATCAATATTGCCGGTCAAAAACTGCAGCTTGGTCCGCAGTTGATGGATCGCCTGGCAGCAAATGCGCCAAAGGACATCATTCTGGGCATACGTCCGCAGCATTTCAGCCTTGCTGCACCAGATACCGCCAACGCGTTGTCCGGCAAGATCAGCCATGTCGAATTCATGGGTCATGAAGTCTATCTGCATGTGCAGGCCGGTAAAAATCGTCTGATCGCGGTTGTGCCGTCTCATGCCTATGACCGCAAAAGCCTTCGCGATGATCAGGTTTGGCTGAGCGCCGATGCTGCATCTGCCCACATTTTCAACCGCCAGTCCGGTGACAACATCAGCCTGGACTGACCCATCCATCACTCAACAGTCATTCCTTGGGAGGAGTTATTATGAAAAGAGTACTTATTACAGCGGTGCTGTTTGCTGCCACGAGCCTGAGTAGCGCCTATGCTGCCAATCTGCGCATGTCGTGGTGGGGCAGTGATGACCGCCATCTTGCGACGCAGGAGGCGCTGAAGGTTTGCGGCGCGAAGTTCGGTCACACGATTTCGCCGGAGTTTACCGGTTGGGGCGGGCACCAGGAAAAGATTGCAACTCAGCTAGCTGGGCGCACTGAAGCTGACATCATGCAGATCAACTGGCCATGGTTACCGATTTTCTCCAAGGGCGGTGAAGGTTTTACGGACCTCAACCAGTACAAGGATGTAATCGACCTTAGCCAGTGGACCGATGCCGATCTGGAAAGCGGTACCGTCAAGGGCAAGCTCAACGGCGTGCCGGTTTCTACCACCGCCCGCATCTTCATGTTCAACAAGACCACCTATGAAAAAGCTGGTGTTACCCTGCCGACAACTTGGGATGAGCTGTTTGCTGCCGCCCCTGTCATGAAGGAAAAGTTGGGAGCGGACTATTATCCGTTTGAGGCTGCTCCTTCTGAAGGGAACGGTCTGAATGCCCGTATCGTCGTTATCCTGCGCGCAACACAGATGACCGGCAAGAGCTTCATCGACCCTGAAACCAACAAGGTCGCATGGTCACCTGAAGAACTGACCGAAGCGCTGAACTTCTACCAGTCGATGGTCGACAAGGGTGTTATCGAGTCCTGGAAGAGTTCATCGGCTGGGGGCAACCGCCCGCTGTTTGAAAACCCGAAATGGGCGAATGGTCGTTATGCCAGTTCCTACCAGTGGGACAGCACCTACGGCAAAATTGCTGGTCCGCTCGAAGCGGGTCAGGAACTGGTCCCAACCAACTCGCTGACCTCAGAGGGCGGCAAGACCGAGGGTATCTACCGTAAGCCGTCCATGCTGCTTGCCATTTCCAAGAACAGCAAGGAACCAAAGGCCGCTGCAGAGATCATCAATTGCCTGCTCAACGATCCTGAAGCGGTCACTATCCTTGGCGCGACACGTGGTATTCCTTCCAGCAAGGTTGCAATCAAGACGCTGACCGATGCGGGTAAGATCAAGCCCGTGCAGGCCGATGCCTACAAGATCGTGATGGAATCGGAAGGCCCGAACGTTTCACCTCTCAATGAACATCCGCGCGTGACGGATGCCTTCGATACCAACCTCGAAGCCTTCGCCTATGGCCAGCAGTCTGCGGAAGACACGGCGGCAGAAATTATTGCAAGCGTCGATGACGCCCTTGGCGGCATCTAATGCAGAAATTGCGGTGGGCTGAGATAGCCCACCGCATTGAATGAAAAGGAATTTAAACAGCATGGCGCGCATCGATCTGTTAACCGCAACGGCACGCACCGCCAGTTTCGCCTTTGGTGCTGGCCAGTATCTGCATGCGCTGACCCAACCGGTGGTCTGGTCTTTGCTGGGTGGTGATGGTCAACCGCTCGCCAAGGGCGAAAGCAATACCGTTGTATTCACTCTGTGCGATCTTGAGCCGAAATCGACATACTGGCTGGAGATGGGCGGAGAGAAAATCACCTTTGACACGGCTGCGGAAAGCCGTGTGATCGATATCTCAAAATTCGGCGCCTTACCCCACTCGCCCGACAATACAGCAGCCATCCAGGCAGCAATCGATGCTCTGCCGGATTATGGTACTTTACGAATTCCAGCTGGAGAATGGCAAAGCGGACCATTGTTCCTGAAAAGTCGCATGACGTTTATGATCGACGATGGTGCTGTTCTCAAAGGGGTTTCTGACCGCTCAACCTATCCAATCCTGCCACCAAGACATGATGATGGACGTGTGCTTGGCACATGGGAAGGTGTTTCTGAAGGCTGTTACGCAAGCCTTGTTACGGCCATCGATTGTGAAGACCTGACAATTACCGGTGCCGGTGTGATCGATGGCGGCGGGGATAGCGGCGACTGGTGGACATGGCCCAAGGAAACCCGTGATGGCGCACGCCGTCCACGCACCATTTTTGTCTCCGGCAGCACCCGCGTAACGATTTCGGGCATCGTGGTGCGCAATTCCCCTGCATGGACGGTTCATCCGGTGTTGAGCCGGGATGTCAGAGCCATCGGGCTGACGATACAGAATGATCCCAACTCACCCAATACCGATGGTCTTAACCCGGAATGCTGCACCAATGTTTTGCTGCAGGGGATTCGTTTCTCGGTCGGTGATGATTGCATCGCCATCAAGGCTGGCAAACGTGACCCAAAAGGTGGACTGGACCAGCCGTGCGAGGATATCTGCATTGAGAACTGCCTTATGGAACGTGGGCACGGCGGTGTCGTCATTGGGAGCGAAATGAGCGGTACGGTCCGCAACGTTCAGGTTCGGCGCTGTGAGATGGTCGATACTGACCGCGGTCTGCGCATTAAGACGCGCCGCGGGCGTGGCGGCCTTGTTGAGAATATCAGCGTTGAGGACTGTGCCATGCGCGGTGTTCAGGCGCCGCTGGTCATCAATGCATTTTATTTCTGTGATGAGGATGGACGATCGGATTACGTACAGAGCCGGGAGGCTTTGCCGATCAATGATGCGACCCCGCGTATTTCTGGAGTTACCGTGCGCAACGTCGTGGCCGATCGTGTTGCGATTGCCGCCGCCGCTTTCTACGGCCTGCCAGAGGCGCCGGTGGAGAATATCACCATCGAAAATTATCGCGTGACGTTTGACCCTCACGCGGTCGCCGACGCCCCCGACATGGCTTGCCATATGGATCCTGTCCGCCATGCGGGCATCATCAGTGAAAACGCTGCATTCCTGAAAAAGGAAGGCATCGTCTTGTCGACTATCAGCCAGAGTATTGCCGTATGACCCTCAATCTTGATGAATATTTCAACGCCTATGCCAGTGACTACAGCTATTATAAAGGCGGAAGCTGGTGCTACGAGGATGGTTGCCTCTATCGCGGGCTGATCGCCCTTTATGGGGCAAGCGGAAACCGGCAATGGTTCAGCCATATGAAACGTCTGGTCGACGGTCAGATCAGCGACAATGGAGAACTGCGTGGCTATTCCATTCCCGAATATAATATCGATCACATTCTGCCAGGCCGCGCCCTGATTGCACTCTACAAGGCAGATCCGCAGCCCCGCTACCGTACGGCGCTGGACCATCTACTTCGCCAGTTGCAAAGTCATCCGCGCACATCCGCCGGTCCGCATTGGCACAAGCTGCGTTATCCGCATCAGATCTGGTTGGACGGCCTTTATATGGCCCTGCCCTTCAAGGTCGAATATGCCGCGCTTATAGGTGACAATGCCTTGGTGGATGAGGCGCTGGATGAAATGTTGACAGGGCTCGAATTGACCTTCGATGCGCAGAGTGGTCTTTTCCGTCACGGCTATGATGAGGAACGTCTGCAAGCATGGGCAAACCCGCAGACCGGACTTTCGCCGGCCCATTGGGCGCGGTCGATTGGCTGGCTCTGTATGGCGCTTGCCGACACGATCGAGGTTGCGCCGCCCAGTGAAAAGCGCGATGCCCTGTCTCAGTGGTTTGCAAGCCTTTTGGTGCGGCTTGAGGCATTGCGGACAGCCGATGGTCGTTGGCTGCAGGTTATCGATCAACCGCAACTTGACGGCAATTATGCCGAGAGTTCCGCAACGGCAATGTTCGCCTATGCCTTCATCAAGGCGGCACGCCTGGGCGTCAAGAATCGTGACGCGGCGGTTGGGATAAAGGCACTCACAAGTCTGGAAGAGAATGCCCTGAAGCCAAATGCCAGCGGGCGTATTGTTCTTCAGGATATATGTTGTGTGGCGGGTCTTGGTGGTTTCGAAGGCAACTACCGTGACGGGACGCCTGCCTACTATGTTTCTGAAACCCTGAGGGATGACGATATCAAGGGTGTTGCTCCGCTAATGATGGCACATGCGGAGCGTTTGCTTGCCGTGGCTGATGTGTCGGAACAGACAGCACGCATAGCCAGCTAACCCTACCGTGTCAGACAATAGCAATGTATACAAAACGCCGGTGACGAGCCGGCGTTTTTGTCTATTTATCATACTTTTAATTCGCGACCGCGTAGGTTTTCGTGCTGTTGTCGTTGAAGGTTTTTGTTACAAAAGTCATATTAAATATCTGTTTTTATGTTGTTTTGTTTTGCATTTTTTTGAGTTGTCGCAGGAATTGTTTGGAGGCACATAAAAACTTCTTCCCAAGAGTAATACTATATGCTCATATGGTTGTGTCATTGCTACTATCATCTCTGGGAGGATTTAAGGTGAGAAAAGCACTTGCGGCATTTACTGTCGCTTTTTCCGCGTGCCTTGCATCAGGCGTTTCGGCTCAATCGCTTACAGTTGGCTTCTCGCAGATCGGATCTGAATCCGGTTGGCGTGCTGCAGAAACTACCGTCACCAAGCAGCAAGCGGAAAAGCGTGGCATCACACTGAAGTTCGCTGATGCCCAGCAAAAGCAGGAAAACCAGATCAAGGCCGTGCGTGGCTTTATCGCGCAGGGCGTTGATGCCATCCTTATTGCGCCTGTTGTTGCAACTGGCTGGGATGCTGTCTTGAAGGAAGCCAAGGAAGAAAAGATTCCGGTTATCCTTCTTGACCGTCAGATCGAAGCTCCGGATGATCTTTATCTGACTGCCGTCACCTCGGATCAGGTTCATGAAGGCAAGGTCGCCGGTGAATGGCTGGTCAAGGACGTCGGCTCCAAGGACTGCAAGGTGGTTGAGCTTCAGGGCACGACCGGTTCGTCCCCTGCCATCAACCGTAAGAAGGGCTTTGAAGAAGCCATTGCTTCGCACGCAAACATAAAGATCGTGCGTTCGCAGACCGGTGACTTTACCCGTACCAAGGGTAAGGAAGTCATGGAAAGCTTCATCAAGGCTGAAGGCGGCGGCAAGGACATCTGTGCCGTTTATGCCCACAATGATGACATGGCTGTCGGTGCCATCCAGGCAATCAAGGAAGCTGGCCTCAAGCCGGGCACGGACATCAAGGTCGTGTCGATCGATGCCGTGCCTGATATCTTCAAGGCAATGGCTGATGGTGAAGCCAACGCAACAGTCGAGTTGACGCCTGACATGGCTGGCCCTGCCTTTGATGCGCTGGATGCGTATTTGAAGGACAAGAAAGAGCCTGCAAAGTGGATCCAGACGGAATCCAAATTGTACACCGCTGCTGATGATCCGATGAAGGTCTATGAAGCGAAGAAGGGCCTCGGCTACTAAGTCGCAAGGAACTTCAGTTCGAAACAACAAGACAAAAGATAGGGCATTCCCGTGATGCGGTTTTGAGCGGGAGTGCCCTACCTGCAATCGAGAGAGATGCGGTGGGGTCAGCTCACCGCGTCTTCCCTACAGTGCAAGGACAATGCCGCGCCGTTTGTGCGTGCCGCAGTCTTGGCTCTGTAACGTGTTCGAAATGCTGCGTAATCCCTGGTTATCCGCGTTTCCAAGGGTTTGATGCAGGCAGTTGGCAGGAACCTGATATATGGCAGTAAAGGCCCCACTTCTTGAAGCGCGCACCATTGGAAAATCATTCCTTGGTATTCCCGCGCTGGATGGAGTTGACTTCACGCTGAACGAAGGTGAAGTCCATGCCCTTCTGGGTGAAAACGGTGCAGGAAAATCCACTCTCATCAAAATTCTGACTGGCGTTTACACGCGTGATCGCGGTGCGATTTTTTTGGATGGCGATGAAATCTCCCCCTCCAATGTCGGTGAGGCCCAGCTTCTGGGGATCGGTACGGTGTATCAAGAGGTAAACCTTCTTGAGAACCTGACTGTCGCCGAAAACCTGTTTCTCGGACGTCAGCCACGACGTTTCGGTCTGGTTGACCGCAGGGAAATGAACCGCAGAGCGACTGTTTTGCTGGCCCGCTACGGTCTGTCGATTGATGTCACGTCATTGCTTTCCAGCTATTCTGTCGCCGTACAGCAGATCATAGCCATTGCACGTGCTGTTGACCTCTCAGGGAAAGTGTTGGTGCTTGATGAACCGACTGCCAGTCTCGACAGCCATGAGGTCGAGATGCTGTTTGCGGTGCTTCGCCAGTTGCGTGATGAAGGCCTTGGTATCGTTATCATCACCCATTTTCTCAATCAGGTGTATGACATTGCTGACCGTGTGACAGTTTTGCGCAATGGTCGTCTGGTTGGCTCTCGCGAGATTGCCAGTCTGCCGCGCTCGGAACTTATTTCCATGATGCTGGGCCGCGAGTTGCAGCAGGTCACACATCACAGCCATGCGACGGAAGAAACCGTTGCGGATGGCACGGCGCCGATCCGGTTTGAAGGATATGGGAAGCGCGGCAGTGTTGCGCCGTTCAATCTGTCCATTCGCCCCGGTGAGGTTGTTGGCATTGCCGGTTTGCTGGGATCAGGCCGCACTGAAACGGCATTTCTGCTATTTGGCGTGGATAAATCCGATAGTGGCACTGCCACGGTTGACGGACAGCAGATCACCCTTTCGACACCGGAAACGGCTATTGCGCATGGCTTTGGGTTTTGTCCCGAAGAGCGCAAGACCGACGGCATTATTGGCGATTTTTCAGTGGCTGATAACATCGCGCTTGCCTTGCAGGCTCGGCAGGGTTGGGCAAAACCATTGTCGCGACGCCAGAAGGCTGCCTTGGCAGATGATTTTATCAAGTCACTGGACATCCGTCCGGCTGACCGTGAGCGCCCGATCAAGTTTTTGTCCGGTGGCAACCAGCAAAAAGCCATTCTGGCACGGTGGCTTGCCACCAACCCGCGACTGCTAATTCTGGATGAGCCGACACGCGGCATTGACATCGGTGCGCATGCGGAAATCCTGAAAATGATCGAAAGGCTCTGCGAGCAGGGCATGTCTCTGGTCGTCATTTCCTCCGAGTTCGAAGAACTGACGGCGATTGCGCATCGTGTCATCGTGCTCTCTGATCGCAAGCACGTCGCCGAACTCAGCGGTGATGCCGTCAATGCGGATGCCATAATGCAGGCGATTGCAGATGCCGCTGCCGCATCGAGAACGGAGGCCGCGTGATGACCATGATTGTTTCCCGCTTCAAACGTCTTGCGCCGCAGCTTTGCGCGCTTGCCATTATCCTCGCTGTCATTGCGGTCCTGTCACCTGGTTTCCTGACGATCTCATTTCAGCAGGGCCGCCTTTATGGCAGCTTGATCGATATTCTGGTGCGTGCTGCGCCTGTGGCACTTCTCACCATTGGCATGACGCTCGTGATTGCGACAAGAGGTATCGACCTTTCGATTGGGGCAGTGATCGCAATCTGCGGCGCAGTTGCCGCCACGCTCATCAGTGATGGGCACTCGTTGCCTGTGGTTATCATCGTCTCGTTGGCGGTCGGCATCGCTTGCGGTCTCTGGAACGGTCTACTCGTGGCGGTTCTCGACATCCAGCCGATCATTGCCACACTTATACTGATGGTCGCCGGGCGTGGCATTGCGCAGCTGATCACCGAGGGTGTTATTCTAACCTTCAACAACGACACTTTTGCAGCCATTGGATCCGGGTCCTTTACTGGCGTTCCCCTGCCCGTATTGATCTGGATCGGTGCGGCGCTCATCATCGGAATTCTTGTGCGGCGAAGTGCGCTTGGCTTGTTGATTGAAGCGACCGGCATCAATCGCCGGGCTGCTTCACTTGCTGGCGTCAAGGCGCGTGTGTTGTTGTTTTTTGTCTATGCTATTTCCGGGCTTTGTGCGGCACTGGCAGGACTGATTGTGACCGCCGACATCAGAGGTGCGGACGCTAACAATGCCGGCCTGTGGCTGGAATTGGATGCAATCCTTGCCGTGGTTATTGGTGGCACCTCACTAAATGGCGGTCGTTTTTCCATCGCTGCGTCATTGATTGGCGCCTTGATTATTCAGGCGATCAACACCGGCATTCTAGTTTCCGGTTTTCCGCCGGAATTCAACCTGATCATCAAGGCCGGGATCATCATCATCGTCCTGACGCTGCAGTCACCGGCCATCTCGACTTTCATCAGTTTTCTGAGACCTGAGAAACCAAAACAAAAGACAACGACATCAAATGTTACCAGAGAAGGGCCGGCACAATGATCCACACCCGCAATCTGCCCTTTCTGGCTGCTCTGGTAATCTTTCTCATCGCTTACGCGCTTTGCGTGGCGCAATTCCCCAATATGTTGTCGACCCGTGTTATCGGTAATCTTCTGACGGATAATGCGTTTCTCGGGATTGCCGCCGTTGGCATGACCTTTGTCATTCTGTCCGGCGGTATCGACCTGTCCATCGGCTCTGTCATTGCCTTTGCCAGTGTCTTTGTCGCGGTGCTGGTTGGATCGTATGGCGTTCATCCGCTGGTCGCTTTCGCAGCGGTTCTGGTCATCTCGACGCTGTTCGGATGCTTGATGGGCGGCATGATCCGCTTTCTCGGCATTCCCCCGTTTGTGGTAACGCTGGCAGGCATGTTTCTGGCGCGTGGTGCTGCCTATCTCATCTCCACCCAGTCGGTGCCGATCTCACACCCGGTTATTGATGCCATTCAGGGCTTCTATTTCCGTTTTCCTGGTGGTGGCCGGCTGACTGCACTGGCAATCGTCATGTTGCTGGTGTTTGCAGCTGGCATCATCATTGCCAGCAGAACCCGCTTTGGTGCCAACGTTTATGCGCTGGGCGGCAATCAACAGTCTGCGGAACTGATGGGTGTGCCCGTTGGCGCCACCACCATTGGCATCTACGCTTTGTCCGGCTTCCTGTCGGGTTTGGCAGGAATTGCCTACACGCTCTACACATCGTCCGGCTATTCACTGGCAACCGTTGGTGTTGAGCTGGATGCCATCGCGGCCGTAGTGATTGGTGGTACACTTTTGACAGGCGGGGCAGGTCTGGTGGCAGGCACCTTCATTGGCCTGCTCATTCAGGGACTGATCCAGACCTATATCGTGTTCGAAGGGACGCTGTCGTCCTGGTGGACAAAGATCGTCATCGGTATTCTGCTGTTTGTCTTCATTGTTTTGCAGCGAGGAATTGTCTGGTACTCCAACCGCAAGCTGACTGCAGCGGCGCATGCCTGATAGGTAACGTTCCCGTTGCAGGCGCTTTCTTGACAGTTGAAAATTAAGGCCGTCCAGCCGTATAAGGCTGAATGCATGAGCGGGGTGCTGAATAAGGGCTAAATAGGCAACCCAGGCCATGATTTGCTTCAAATCTGGAGATGGCACATGGGAACGGCAACTCGGCTTCCGCCGCTGGAGGCGCTGGTGGTTTTTGAAACCGCTTCGCGGCTCGGCAGCTTTTCCCGTGCGGGCATTGAATTGGGCCTGACGCAAAGTGCTGTCAGTCGCCAGATCAGCAAGCTGGAAGCCTTCATTGGTTCCAAACTGTTTGATCGCGTACCGACTGGTGTACGTCTGACGACAATGGGTGAAAACTATTCGATCGACGTTTCACGGCTCATTTCTGAAATAGCCAGCGTGACGGATAGTGTGCGCTCATGGTCTGGCGCACGACAGATCACCATTGCCTGTTCACGCGGTATTGCTGACCAGTGGTTTTTACCCCGCCTCTCGAAACTCAAGCAGGACATCGCCGGCGTCGAACTTAGACTGCGAGTGACCGATGATGTCGCGCATCTGCGCCTTGATGAATTTGATCTGGCAATTTTCTACCGCAAGGAACGCCCTATTGGTGTCTGGCTGTCCGAACTTGGGCG
The DNA here is from genome assembly GCF_014851585.1 of Agrobacterium sp. AGB01. Taxonomy (GTDB): domain Bacteria; phylum Pseudomonadota; class Alphaproteobacteria; order Rhizobiales; family Rhizobiaceae; genus Agrobacterium. Next base: position 283,080 of record NZ_JACVAB010000003.1, on the reverse strand, counting down.
GGAGGAAGTGGTGCCGGTTTCCAAGGGGGGGATGCCTGACCTCATGGACCAGAACGCGCCCGTTTTGATCTCGATTGAAGATTCGATGCGCGAATGGCAGGACTGGCGCGACTGGTGGCATTCATCACAGATCACCCCGCCACAGGACGCTATTCAATGGCGGCTTGGAGACTACGGTCTTTGCGTTGCTGCGGCATCGCAAGGGCTTGGAGTAACCTTGGGCTGGACATGGCTTATCCGCGATCAGCTCGATAGCGGCGCGCTTGTTCCCATGCATTCGCACACCATGCGCTCGGAAGGAAAGTTCTATCTTATGCGTCCTTCAGATCGCCATCAGCGCAAAATTGTGCGCGAGGTTTCAGATTGGCTTATCGCCAATAATCAAGAAACTACACGGGAAAATTTGTAATGCGGCGCAGTTGCGCTATTTGCTGAAACCATACGTAGAAACCAAAGCGCGCCTTGTCTTTGACGCGCTTTGGTGGCGGTTGACATACGTCAACGATCAATCCTAGACAGGCACAACACGAGCTTTACGACGCTTTTCCATCAGGAAACGCGTGTAGCCGATGATCGTAAAAATCAGCCACGCAACCTGCGAGATGAGTGAGCCGATATTGAAGTTCCACATCAGCGAATAGATGAGTGCAACACCGCCCAGAACGTTGAGGAGCGTGTAACGCCCGTCTTCAATTGTCAGGAAGCGCAGCTGCAACAGAGCATAGGCGAAGAGATAGAAAAAAGCTCCTGCAAGGCCAACAAAATCAGCAAGCCCCATGGTTCACTCCATACGCGATAACCCCTGTGTCTCAGGGGAATAATGACACCGGACAGGCTCCGGCGTTGCTCATCTACTCCGCTTGAAAAAGAAACCAATACATTGAGATTTCATGCCCCCATGCATAAAAATCATACCCCCTCGGAGCGTCGCTTAGCTAGTACCGAACGATGGAGTACGATAGGGCAATGGCCTCGGCCGAGCCTTGCTACGGCTTGGATAAAAACAGGGAACCCATAGTATGACGTCTTCACCCTTTTCCTTTGCAATCAATCGGCGAGGCTTCCTTGCTGGTGCCGCCGGTTTGACTGCGCTTTCTGCCGGTTTCATCACCGATGCGCGCGCCCAAGGTGCCGAAACGCCGAAAAAAGGCGGTGTTTTGAAGCTTGGTATCGGCGGAGGCAGCACGACTGACAACCTCGATCCACGCATTCTGAAAGACTGGGTTCCCGTCAACCAGGCCTTCATGATCATGAACGGGCTTGTCGAAATTGACGCCAACAATCAGGCTGTCCCTGAACTGTTTGAAAGCTGGGAAGCGCAGCCTGGTGCAGTTGAGTGGACCTTCAAACTGCGTCAAGGTGTCACGTTCCACAATGGCAAGGCCCTGACAGTTGAAGACGTCATCTATTCGATCAACCTGCACCGTGGTGAAACCACCTCCGCTGCTCGCTCGGTTGCTGCAGCCTTGAAGGCTGTCGAGAAGGTTTCCGAAAGCGAAGTGAAGATCGTGCTGGAAAGCGGCAACGCTGACCTGCCTTACATTTTGTCCGATTACCACTTCCTGGTCGTTCCCGAGGGCTGGACCGATTTCAGCAAGCCTGTCGGCACTGGACCGTTCGTTTACGAGAGCTATGATCCGGGCGTCCGTTCGCGCTTCACCCGTAACCCAAACTACTGGAAGCCGAATGCGGCCCACGTCGATGCGGTAGAAGTTATCGTTATCAATGACATTTCGGCCCGTACCAACGCCATGATGTCCGGTCAGGTTCATGCGATCAACCAGCTCGACTTCAAGACCGTTGACCTCCTGCGCCGCAACCCGAACCTCAATATCGTTCAGTCGGCCGGTGGCCAGCACTTCACATTTTTGATGGATTGCACACAGGCGCCTTACACGGACAACAACGTCCGTCTGGCACTGAAGCACTCGATCGACCGTGAGCAGTTGCTGAAAACCGCGCTGCGTGGGTACGGCCGCATCGGTAACGACCATCCGATCCCAAGCTCGGACCGTTTTTATGCGGCGGACCTGCCACAGCGTCCATACGATCCCGAAAAGGCGAAGTTCTACCTCAAGCAGGCAGGTCTCGATAGCCTGAAGGTTGAGCTTTCTGCGTCTGAAGCAGCCTTCTCTGGTGCTGTTGATGCGGCTGCGATCTTCCGCACAGCTGCTGCTGCAAGCGGCATCGAAATTTCGCTCAAGCGCGAACCAGCTGATGGTTACTGGGATAACGTCTGGATGAAGGCACCGTTCTGCATGTCCTATTGGGGCGGCCGTCCGACTGCAGACCAGATGCTGACCATCGCCTATGCCTCGACATCGGCACAGAACGATACGCATTGGAAAAATGACAGCTTCGACAAGAAGCTGGTCGAAGCACGCGCATTGCTTGATGATGCAAAGCGCAAGGAAATCTACGCTGAACTTCAAGGCCTGATTTCCAATGACGGTGGCGCAATTATCCCGATGTTCGGCGATTACCTCGATGCTGCTTCCAAGAAGCTGAAGGGCGTGACCACTCACCCCATGTTCAACTTCATGGGTGCACGCCTTGCTGAAAAGGTCTGGTTGGAAGAATAATGACAAAACTTATCCTGAAGCGCGTTGCTTTGGGTATTTTGACGCTACTGCTGGTGTCGGCGCTTATTTTCGCCGGCACTCAGCTTCTGCCCGGTGATGTGGCGTCAGCGATACTCGGCCAGAACGCTACGCCTGAATCCCTTGCAGTCCTTCGAGCCGATCTCGGTCTGGACCAGCCTCTCCTGCAACGCTATTTCACTTGGCTCGGCGGTTTTGTAACCGGCGATCTCGGAAACTCTTTGGCCAACCGTCAGCCTGTCGCGGATCTTCTGTGGCCGCGCTTTTGGAACACCATGGCGCTGGCGCTTTATGCCGCTCTCGTCAGTGTGCCGGTTGCCATCCTTCTCGGCCTTCTCAGCGCTATCTGGCGCGGCAGTCTTTTCGACCGGATCGTCAATGTCGTCGCGCTGGGGTTTGTTTCTCTGCCGGAATACTTTCTCGGCCTGCTGCTGATTCTGTTCGTATCGGTGCATTACAACCTGCTGCCAAGCCTTGCTGACATCTACCCTGGCATGAGCTTTACCGATTGGTTGAAGGCGACAACATTGCCAGCCTTGACGCTGGTCCTGGTGACGGTTGCCCAGATGTTGCGCATGACCCGTACTGCTGTTCTGGCGGTTATGGATCAGGCCTATGTGGAAACGGCATACCTCAAGGGTCTGCGCACCAAGCGTGCAGTGATGCGTCACGCGCTTCCCAATGCCGCAGCTCCCATCGTCAATGTTGTCTCGTTCAACATTGCCTATCTCATTACCGGTGTTGTGCTGGTGGAAGCGGTCTTCAACTATAATGGCCTTGGCCGGTTCATGGTTGACGCTGTTTCGAAACGCGATTTGCCTCTGGTTCAGGCGGCTGCACTGGTCTTTGGTGCCGCTTACGTCATTTTGAACATCATCGCCGATGTTTCGGCAATCGCCCTCAACCCGCGTTTGAGGCATCCACGATGAAAACCATTCGTTCCATCACTCCGACCGCATGGGTCGGTCTGTTTATCATTTCCGTCAACATTATCCTGTTTGTTCTGGGGCCAAGCATCGCACCATTTGGACAGGAAGAAATTGTCGGCGCACCGTTTGACGCTCCGTCGGCTGCCCACTGGTTCGGCCTTGATCAGAACGGTCGTGACATGCTGTCGCGTCTGCTCGCCGGTGCACAGATTTCAATCGGTGTTTCCCTGGCGGCTTCACTTCTGTCCTTCACCATCGGCATCACCTTCGGTTTTATTGCTGCGATTTTCGGTGGCTGGCTGGATACCGTGCTGTCGCGTATTGTCGATACGGTCATGTGTATACCGGTTCTGATTTCAGCGCTGGTGGTTCTTCAGGCGCTTGGTTCATCCATTCCGGTGTTGATCATCACGATCGCGCTGCTGGATTCGACCCGTGTGTTCCGTCTGGCCCGCATTGTGGCGCAGGGCGTCAACGTGCTTGAATATGCCGAAACGGCGCGCCTGCGTGGTGAAGGTTTGTTGTGGTTGGTTTTCAAGGAAATCCTGCCCAATGCCTTGCCTCCATTGATTGCCGAATTTGGTCTGCGTTTCTGCTTTACCTTCCTTTTCGTTGCGGGTCTGTCCTTCCTTGGACTTGGCGTGCAGCCACCATTCGCCGACTGGGGCGGTATGGTGAAGGACAACCAGCAGGCCATTCTTTATGGTCTTTACGCGCCGCTCTATCCGGCTGCTGCCATTGCCATTCTGACGATTGGCGTCAACCTGGTGGTTGACTGGTTGCTGGCTGGCCGCAGTTCAGTTCAGGGAGCAGACAGATGAGCGATAGCAATGTTCTGCAAATCCGTGGCCTCAAGGTTGCGGCTCCAAATGGGGCTATTCTCGTCGACAATGTCGATCTCGACCTGAAACGCGGCGAGGTAAAGGGACTGATCGGTGAATCCGGTGCGGGCAAATCTACCATTGGCCTTGCGGCCATGGGCTATGGCCGTAACGGTTGCCGTATCGTCGACGGCGAAATTCTCGTCGACGGTGTGTCGCTGATGAAGGTAACGCGTGCAGGCCGCGAGGCTGTGCGGGGTGCACGGATCGCTTACGTGGCACAGAGTGCTGCTGCGGCTTTTAATCCGGCCATGAAAATCGGCGAGCAGATCATGGAAGGTCCGCTTTATCACGGTATCATGAACCGGCAGGAGGCGCAGGCCTGGATGCTGGAACTGTTGCAGACGCTGCAACTGCCGGATTACCAGAACTTTGGTAACCGGTATCCGCACCAGGTGTCCGGTGGTCAATTGCAGCGTGCCATGGTTGCCATGGCCATGTCCTGCCGCCCGGATATTCTGGTTTTGGACGAGCCGACCACGGCGCTTGATGTAACGACGCAGATCGAGGTTCTCGCGCTGTTGCGTAGTCTGATCCAGCGGTATAACACCGCCGCACTTTACATTACGCACGATCTGGCTGTTGTTGCGCAGATTGCCGACAGCATTACTGTTCTTCGTCACGGAAAACAGGTTGAAGCAGGTTCGGCCGAACAAATCCTGGAGCATCCGCAGGAAGACTACACGCGTCGTCTTGTCTCGGAACGTGAAGCCAGCATTGCCGGTAATGGTGCGCACCACAAGGGTGGTGAAGTGCTGCTTGATGTGCGTGACGTCACCGCCTATTACGGCAAAAAGAAAGTGCTGACTGACGTCAATTGCCAACTTCGCAAGGGCGAAACGCTTGCGGTCGTGGGTGAATCCGGATCCGGTAAATCCACCCTCGCCCGGGTCATTGCCGGCCTGCCTCCGCACTCCTCAGGTGTTATCACGCTCGCCGGCCACCGGCTTGCCGACAATTATACCAAGCGCAGCCGTGAAGAATTACGCCGCATCCAGTTGGTCTACCAGCTTCCGGATGTTGCGCTGAACCCGCGTCAGTCTGTTGGTGAAATCATTGGCCGTCCAATGTCGTTCTACTTCGGTATGAATGAAGAGCAACGCAAAGCAGAAGTGGCACGCATACTCGACCTGATCGGTCTGCCGCAGGATTTTGCAGAGAGACTGCCAAAGGCGCTGTCGGGTGGCCAGAAGCAACGTGTTTGTATTGCACGTGCGCTTGCTGCACGGCCCGACCTCATTATCTGCGATGAGGTGACGTCGGCTCTTGACCCTCTGGTGGCTGAAGAAATTCTGAGACTTCTGCGGTCCCTGCAGGACGAGTTGGGTGTTTCGTACCTGTTCATCACTCACGACCTCGGTGTTGTTCGCCGTCTGGCTGACCGCACCATGGTGATGCAGCATGGCCGCATCGTTGAAACCGGTACGACGGAGGAGATCTTCAAGCCTCCTTACCAGCCTTACACCGAACAGCTGATTACCTCTGTTCCGGAACTGCGCCGCGACTGGCTCGATGACGTGCTGGCAAAACGTGACGGCGTCACTGCGGCCTGATTTCAAGTGGCGGCTGGCCTGTCTCAGCCGCCACTTCTGCTCTCCTTTCGCGGTGGCAAGCGCCTGACCGCAACAGCTTCAATTGGAATATCCCATGACCGTACGTGTTGAAGAACATATCTGGATCACCATGAGCGATGGTGCGCGCCTTGGTGCCCGCCTCTGGCTGCCCGAAGATGCAGAAACGTCGCCCGTTCCGGCAGTTCTCGAATATATCCCTTACCGCAAGCGTGACGGCACCCGCGGTCGTGATGAGCCGATGCATGGCTATTTTGCAGCGCAGGGTTATGCCGCCATTCGTGTTGATATGCGCGGAACAGGTGAATCCGACGGCCACATGGCTGACGAGTATCTAAAGCAGGAACAGGATGACGCTCTTGAGGTGATCGACTGGATTTCGCGTCAGCCATGGTGCAGCGGCAATGTGGGCATGATGGGCAAAAGCTGGGGTGGCTTCAACAGCCTTCAGGTTGCCTCCCGCCGCCCACCGGCATTGAAGGCAATCATCACGGCCTATTCGACGGATAACCGTTACACCGACGACATCCACTACATGGGGGGTCTGTTGCTTAACGACAATTTGTGGTGGGGCACCATTATGCTTGCCTACCAGAGCCGTCCGCTTGATCCAAAAATCGTTGGTGACACGTGGCGTGACAGCTGGCTCGAACGGCTTGAAAAGCTGCCGTTTTTTCCGGCTTTGTGGCTCGAGCATCAGCGTTACGATGACTACTGGAAACATGGTTCGGTTTGCGAAGACTGGAACGATATTCAGTGCCCGGTTCTTGCAATCGGTGCGTGGGCGGACAGCTACACAAACCCGGTATCTCGCCTGCTTGAAAACCTGAAGGTTCCGCGCCGCGGCATCATCGGTCCATGGGGTCACATCTATCCACAGGACGGCGTGCCTGGCCCGGCAATCGGTTTCCTGCAGGAAGCGACACGCTGGTGGGATCATTGGCTGAAGGGCAAAGAAACCGGCATTATGGACGAGCCAATGATGCGCGCCTTTGTGTGCGACACCATTGAGCCGACCGGCACCCGCACCACGACCAATGGCCGTTGGGTTGGTGAAGCTGAATGGCCGTCTCCAGCGATTTCGCCCAAAAAATTGCATCTTGGTGCAGATCGCGGCCTGACTGAAGCGGCGACAACGGAAGGTGTTCTGTCCATTCGTTCACCGCAGAGCCACGGCAAGGCCGGTGGCGAGTGGATGTCGACCGGTTGTCCGGGTGAACACCCCACGGATCAGCGCCTGGACAATGGCGGCGCGCTTGTTTTTGAAACCGCGACATTGCAGGACGATCTCGACGTGCTCGGAGCCCCTGTTGTACGCCTGCGCATTGCTGCAGATTGCCCTGTTGCGCAGATCAACCTGCGTCTTAACGATGTCCTGCCGGATGGGCGCGTCTCCCGCACCAGCTATCAGGTGTTCAACCTGACCCACCGTGACAGCCATGAAAATCCGGAAGCGCTTGTCCCAGGTCAGTTTTATGACGTTGCAATCAAGCTGAATGATTGCGGTTATCGTTTCGCCAAGGGGCACAAAGTCCAGCTGGCAATTGCAACGGCCTATTGGCCGATGGTCTGGACCGCTCCTTATGATGCTACCTTGAGCATTTCGGTTGCCGAAAGCGCGCTGGAACTGCCGCAGCGTGCTGTCGGAGACGGCCTGCCTGTGCAGTTTGAAGCTCCAGCCCACGGCCCATTCACACCGGTCACACAAACAGATGCTGGCACGGTTCGCCGCTGGACCGAGCAGGACCATGAAACCGGCATCAATACCTACATTACTGAGGGTGTTGGTGGTCTGTTCGGAGAAGGTGTGCTGCGTTTCGACGAGATCGACACCGAGTTGAGCCATAGCTTGCGGCGCGAGTTGACCATTCAGGATAACGACCCGCTCACTGCAAAATACGTGCTGACGCAGACCTATGAAATGGGTCGTGAAGGTTGTCGCATCAAGGTTGAAAGTCGCACAGCAATGACCTCCGATAGAGAAAATTTCTATCTGACAGGCACATTGACGGCTTACGAAAATGGCGCAGCGGTGAAAACTCGCGAGTGGGACGAGAGTTTCAAGCGCGATCTGATGTAAATGAAAACGCCCGGACAGTTACAGAAACTGTCCGGGGATTTTTTTAAGGACAAGTGTTGGTTGGCGCAGCCTTAACCAGCGGGAAACAGCCTTTCCACTGCTCGGTACGAGGTGGCCAAGGCGTCAAGGTTTCAGGGCTTTCTTCAAGCTGCAAAACGCCAAGAGCCTGCAGGTCTTTGACCCGTCCGTCGAGGTATTCCTTGATGACGCTGATCTTGCCGTTCTTGACGTGGGCGATCCAAACATCGTTCACCACCTGGCGGTTGCCGCGCTGAAAGGTGCGGAACTGCAATTCGGCTGCGATACGCCCCTTTTCCATGTCGATGAAGAATGCATCTGCCGGAAGGTAGATGCTGGTATCCTTGGCATTTTTGCAGAACTGCGCGAGATCCTCCAACATCTTGTCACGGCCGGAAACATGATTGGTCGGGTAGGAAAACTCCACATCCTCGGCCACCGTGTTTTTCATCAGATTTGTGTTGCAGGATGCCCATGCTGAGGCGAGGTCGAAAATGAGGTTCTGCATGGCGGCGCGGCCAGCATTCTTCTCGATCTCTCCGGCAAATGTAACGCCAGTGCGCACTTCTGCGGCGATGCCCATGGCAGGCATAAGCAGGCATACGGCCGTAGCCGCTGCTATTGTTTTTATCGTCCCAAACATGTCGTATTCCTTCCAGCCTCACCCGCGAGCCGGGATATGATCGACATAAGAATACGTTTCTTCGCTACAAATCAAACGATACTCGAAGCTGCTTCGGCGGCTTCCAGAATATTTCGAAACAGGCAGGCAGTGGTGATGGGGCCAATGCCATCAGGCACATGTGTGATGACGGAGGCGATGCCCCTGAGTGCTGCCTGATCCGCATCTCCGACGAGCCCTGTTGCGGTGCGATTGATCGCAACGTCGATGACAATGGCGCCTTTGGCAACGTGGTTTGTACCAAGCAATTTTGGAACGCCAGCGGCCGTTATGATGATGTCCGACCGGAGTGTGTGAGACGGTAAATCCCGGGTCGCGACATGTGTAATGCTGACAGTTGCTTCCTGATCGAGCAACATCTGTGCAAGTGGCCGCCCGACAATGCGAGACGCACCAATAATGGTGACGTTTTTCCCGTTTAGAGAGCCCACCAGTTCCTGCGCCATAAGCAGGCAAGCATGTGCCGTTGCAGGAGCGCGGGATGGAACTCCAAGTGCAAGTCTGCCCGCGTGAAGCGGGTGCAGACCGTCTATATCCTTCTCGGGACCAAGGGCCAATGACAAATCGACAGGGTCAACGCCCGATGGCAGTGGATAGAGAGTGGCAACGGCATCAACAACAGGGTCGTCCTTTAAAATGGTAATGCGTTCAAAGAGGTCCGCCGCATTTGCCGGATATGTTTCGGTTTCCAGCTTTACGCCCGCTTGTAGTGCCATCGAACGTAAGCGTTCTGCATAGGCATTCATGCCGGCATTTGTCTGATTCATCAGGATCGTGCAGCGCGGTGGCCTCGCCATTGCTGATGAGCGCTTTAGCGTTTCCGCATTGATCCCTGCAGCGATTTCGAAACCGGTGACAAGTCTGGTCATGAAATTGGGCTCCACTTTATGCCTGTCACGTCTTCTGGCGCGGTTTTAATCTCTCGCGCAACAAATTTGATATCAGCCCTCTGAGGGACATTTCTTTTTCCGGGATAATTTCTTAAAGCTTCGGCGATGAAAGTACATGTCATCTATGCTCACCCGTTGAAAGACAGCCTGAATGCCCGGCTGCATCAAGTCGTTGTCGAAAGTCTCAAGGCCGCCGGCCATGAGGTTGATGACCTCGATCTTTATGCTGAAGGCTTTGACCCCGTTTTGTCGGAAGCAGATCGTCGGGACTATCATGATGTCAGCATCAATCGTAGCCGCGTGGCACCTTATGTTGACCGGCTGAAAAATGCCGATGCACTGGTGCTCTGTCATCCGATCTGGAATTTTGGCTGGCCTGCCATTTTGAAGGGCTATTTTGATCGTGTGTTCCTGCCTGATGTGTCATTTGTATTGAAAGATGGGAAACTCGGTCCAGGTCTTGCCAACATCAAGAAACTGGCGACGGTGACCACTTACGGATCGCCGCGCTGGCGGGCAATTTTTCTCGGTGATACACCGCGTCGCAATGCGACCCGTTTTCTACGTGTTGTGTGTAATCCCCGCGTAAAGGTGAGTTATAATGCCCTTTACAACATGAACAACGCCAAGCCTGAACGGGTAGAAGCATTCATTGAAAAAATACGCAGGGACATGTCACGGTTCTAAGCGATAACAAGGCTATCTATCCATGAACCCATCAATGCCATGACCACAGGAGACAGCACCTTCCCGTCACATTTGCCACAGGCCAATACCGCTCTCGCCTTTGATCAGGTTTCGCTGCGCTTCCCCGATGGTGTGCAGGCGCTGCAAGATGTCACATTGTCCGTAAAGACCGGTGAGTTCGTCTCGATTGTCGGTCCATCGGGTTGCGGAAAATCGACATTGTTGCGCGTGGCGTCCGGTTTAATGCGGCAGACAGCTGGCGATGTTTGGGTGGACAGGCAACAACTGGGTTACACCTTCCAGGATGCTACACTTCTGCCTTGGCGAAAAGTTCAGGCTAATGTCGAACTGCTGATGGAACTGAGGGGATACTCTCTCACAGATCGACAAAAGATTGCCCGTGAACAAATTGATATGGTTGGTCTTTCGGGTTTTGAGGATTATTACCCCAAAAGCCTTTCCGGCGGCATGCGTATGCGCGTTTCACTGGCCAGATCGCTTGCACTCAACCCCAATGTCTTCTTGTTCGATGAGCCCTTTGGTGCATTGGATGAGATCACCCGCGAACGCCTGAATGATGAGGTGATGGCCCTTTACCTCAATCAAGGTTTCAGTGGTCTATTCATCACACATTCCATTGCGGAGGCCGTCTATCTCTCCAGCAAGGTTGCGGTGATGTCGAATAGACCCGGCCGTATTGTCGAAGTTTTCGATGTGGACTTCGCCTATCCACGCGAACCGGATTTGCGTTACACCCCTGAATTTTCAGCTTTGTGTGGGGAAATTTCCAAATCCCTGCGCAAGGTGATGGAAGCGTGATGAAGCCCCAGAAACCTTTGTTGGAACGCCAATCCGCCATATCACCGGCCAGACCGTCGGGCTTTGCACGTCAATTGCTGAAGGCCTTCTTGCCGCCCCTGATCATGGGTGGCATCCTGTTCTGTCTATACGTCTTTGTGCGTGGCAATCTTGAGCCGCATCGCCAGTTTCTGATGCCAGGTGTCAGCGATCTCTGGTCACAGGCATTTGGAATCGCTGCGGTGCGCGAAGAGTTGCTAGAGCGTTCCATGATCACCATGTCGATTGCGCTTGCAGGATTGGGCATTTCGATACCGACCGGTATTTTTCTCGGCATCATCATGTTCCGGTTCTATGTGATGGAACGAGCGGTGTTCCCTTACCTGGTTGCCTTGCAGTCCATTCCGATCATGGCAATTATCCCGCTCATTCAAAGCGCGCTGGGGTTCGGTTTTTTTCCGAAGGTGCTGATTGTTGCGCTGTTTACTTTCTTTGCCATCCCAACCACGCTTCTTCTGGGGCTGAAAAGCGTCGATCGTGGTATCATAGATCTGTTCCGCCTTCAGGGCGCCAGCTGGTTTGTCATGTTGCGTAAGGCTGGGCTGCCATCAGCGGCCCCTGCTTTGTTTGCGGGATTGCGTATTTCGGGCAGTCTGGCGGTTATTGCGGCAATAGTCTCAGAGCTGTTCTTCCTGTCTGGACGCGGTGGACTGGGCCAGATGCTGATGAACACCAAGATCGACTTCAAATACGAACAGATGTATGCGGCGCTTATCGTGGCGTCGATCCTGTCGATCTGCGTGTATGTGTTCTTCAACTGGCTGGGAAACCAGCTGTTTTCACAGTGGCATGAATCGGCGCGCCGCAATAAATAGACTGTCCGCTGCGGAGGCGAACGGGATGAGGGAAACGACCATGAAAAAAACAAGCGCATTTTTTCTGTCAACTGTGATTGCGGCAACCGCAGCCACATCGCTGCGGGCGCAGGAGCCCGGCGCATTTGCCCGAGAACATTACACGACCTCGCTGAAGGACGTGTGCCCCAGCCCGCTTTACATTCAGAAGGACTGGCTGGCGCAGGCCGAACATGGCGGGCTTTACCAGTTGATCGGTGTCGGTGGTAAAATGGAAACCGGTCGTTATTCCGGCCCACTCGGCGCAACGGGCATCGAACTCGTGCTGCTGGAGGGCGGCAGCGGTGTTGGTCTTGGCGATGGCGAGACCGCCTATTCCGCGCTTTACAACGGCAACTCAAAAGCCGGCGTGACACCGCATATCGGTTTTCAGGAACTGGACAACGCGTTCATTTTTTCCAAGCGTTTTCCTGTCGTCGGTGTGATGGCGCCGCTTGATAACTCCCCGACGGCGCTCTTCTGGGACAAGGCAACCTACCCAGATGGCTTCAAGTCGATCGCCGATCTGAAGGCCTTTGCAGAAAGCGACAAGGGCAAGATCTATGTATCGACCATCAAGCGGACCTTCGGGCTCTACCTTGTCGAACAGGGCGTACCAAGCGATGTTTTTGTTGAGGGCTACCGAGGTGACGGCGAAAACTTCGTCACGAACAACGGTGCATGGCTCAATCAGGGTTTTGTGACCAACGAGGTCTACAAGTTCAGCCACGGCAACAACTGGGGCAAACCGCTTGAGTATCTGCTGATCGATAGTCTCGGCTACCGCAATTATACCGGAATGCTGTCGGTCGCGACAAACCGTCTGGAAGAGCTGGCGCCATGCCTCGAAAAACTGGTTCCGTTGATCCAGCAGGCCCATGTCGACTACGTGAAAGATCCGGCCGAAGTAAACAAGCTGATCTTTGAATTCAACCAGGCCGGATTTGCCGCCAGCTGGTGGAAAACACCTATGGACCTGATTTATAACGCGTCCAAGGTCATGGTGGAAACCGGTGTCATCGGCAACGGCCCAAATGCGACAATTGGTGATTTCGACATGGAGCGCGTTGCGGAAATGTTGAAAATCGTCAAGTCACGGCTGGATGAGCGCGCCAATCCGGATGTTACACCGGAGCAGATCGTTACAAATCGCTTTATCGATCCGTCCATTGGTCTGAAGTGAGGTTTTGCAGATGGCTGGCAGAGCAATCGTCCTTGATGGTGATCTTCTGGCCGTTGAACTGCGACGGGAGATGAAGAGCCGCGTTGCGGCTTTGCGAACTGCCGGAGTGACACCAAAGATTGCCACTGTGCTGGTGGGGGATGATCCCGCCAGCCACAGCTATATCGCCCGCAAACATGCCGATTGCGTTGAATTGGGCATTGAATCCATCGATTTAAGGATGCCCGGCGACGTCGACATGTCTGGCTTGCTTGCTCAGGTGTCCGATCTCAACCGAGATAAAAGCGTTCACGGTTTTCTGGTGCAGCTTCCATTGCCATCCCATCTGGATGGGGAGGCAATTCTTGCAGCCGTTGATCCTTCAAAAGACATTGATGGTCTGCATCCCGTCAATCTTGGTGCGCTATGTGCCGGTTTTCCGGAAATCCTGGCCTGCACGCCGTCTGGCATTTTGACGCTTCTTCGTCATTACCAGGTACCGCTGGCGGGTAAAAACATCACAATCATAGGTCGCGGGATGTTAACTGGGCGACCACTTGCCATGTTGCTATCGCTTCCCGGTATCGATGCTTCGGTCACGTTGTTGCACAGCAAATCTGCCGACATTGCCAGCCACACGAAACACGCAGATGTGGTGATTTCGGCGACGGGGTGCCCCGATCTGGTCACCGCTGACATGATCAAACCGGGTGCTGCCGTTGTTGGTGTTGGCATTTCTTATAATGCCAATTTCGAGGCGGTTTCAGATGTTGCTGATGATGTGGCCGATGTTGCCGGTTGGGTTACGCCCCGACACGGTTCTGTTGGCGCGTTGACGCGCGCCAAGCTGCTATCAAACCTCATCGATTGTGCGGAACGAGCCGGTTAAAGTATTGCCAGTTCGGCATTCACCTGATCCCGCCAGGAACGGGCACTCAGCAATTCCGGCGGGAACAATCCCGGTATAGCGAAGTATGGTGCGCTGGCATCTGCGGGGTCAGTGATCGCCGCTGCGGCAAGAATTTCCTGCCTGCGTGGATCATCGAGATCACCACGTTTCTGGATTGATTTGATCCATAAGGCAATCACATAGGCAAAGGTGATTGCATCTCTGCCGGCTGCCAGTGTTTCAGATGTGGCAGACAAAATGCGTTGTGGCAGTTTCTGGCTAGTGTCCAGCGCAATCTGTTCGGTGCGGTGGGCAATGGTTGGATTGGCAAAACGTTCCAATAGTTGTTTGCGGTAGAACGGCAGGTCGATGCCGGGAACCGGATCGAGCGTGGCGACAACAGCCTCCATATGCCGCTCAACCTTTGCAACAAATTCCGGCACGGCCATCACATCGCGGACAAATTCAAGATCATGCAAAATGCCCAGATGGGCAATCAACGTGTGAGAGCCGTTGAGTAACCGCAGCTTCATTTTTTCATATGGTTCCACATGGGTGGCGAACACTGCACCGCCAGCCTCCCATGTCGGCCGTCCGGAAATGAAATCATCTTCGATGATCCACTGCATGAAGGGTTCGGTTTCAATGGCCAACCGATCATCGACGCCAAGCAGAGAGATCGCCCGCTGCCGCGTTTCTGCTGTTGCCGCAGGCACAATACGGTCAACCATGCTGCAGGGGAATTTGCCTTCTTTTGCAATCCAGCGCGCGAGCTCTGGGTCTCGCTGCTCAGCCATTTCCAGCACAAGGCGACGCACCACGTGGCCGTTGGATGGCAGGTTGTCGCAGCACAGGATCGTGAAAGGCAAATGGCCGCGCTCCCGGCGTCTGACGAGACCTTCGACCAGAAAACCGACCACGCCAACTGGTGCATGCGGGTTGGCCATATCGGCCTTGATTGCAGGATGTTGCAGGTCAAGACCGCCCGTGACAGGGTCAAGCCCATAGGCTTTCTCACTGACGGTCAAAGTCACGATACGGGTGTCCGGGTTTGAAAGGTAAGCGGTAACGTCGCCTCCCCGTTCTGCCGCACAAATCCAGTCAACCGTTGCGCCAATGATATCAGCCTTGTCGCCATCTGCGCTACGGGTGATGACCGAGTAAAGGCCCTCCTGTTGTTGTAGTGCCTTGACCGGGTCAGAAGATCTCAAGTTAACAGCCACGATGCCCCAGGGGCCAAATGTGTTCTCAATGGCTTTCTGGGTGAATACGGCCTGATGGGCGCGGTGAAATGCGCCAAGACCAATGTGGACGATACCCGGCTTGAGCAATTTTCGATTGTAAGTCGGTTGCGAGACGTTGGCCGGCAGAACGCTGCACGACGAGAGAGTTTCCATTGTCATACACGCCCATACTGCGAGTGTAGCAAGGTCCGCTCGATGCCGCGCAATTCCGCCAATCCCTTAAGGCGACCAATTGCTGGATAACCCGGTTGGGCGCCGCGCGTCAGGTCATCAAGAATTTCCTGACCGTGGTCTGGACGCATGGCGATGCGGTGGTCTTCTCGCCCCTCCTGCTTGCGTTTCTTTTCCTCCGCCAGCAGCGCTGCGATAACCGCCACCATATCCGTGCCGCCCTCAAGATGTTCGTCTTCGAAGAACGAGCAAGGCACAGTGTCGGTGTCGCGCGTCACATTGCGCAGGTGAACGAAATGGATGCGGTCTGCAAAACGTTTGGCGATAAACGGCAGGTCATTATCCGCTCTTGCACCCAGCGATCCGGTGCACAGGGTGACGCCGTTGGCGCGGCTGTCGACCTGTTTCAGCATATGCGCGTAATCGTCTTCAGTGGAGAGAATGCGTGGCAGCCCCAGAAGCGGCCATGGTGGGTCGTCGCCATGGGCACAAATATTGATGCCAACCTCTTCCGCCACAGGAACCACTTGCGACAGGAAATCAATCAGATTGGATTGCAGCCTTGTGCGATCAATGCCCTGATAGGTCCGCAACTTCTCCAGCAATTGCTCAAGCGTGTAGCCATCGGCAGACCCCGGAAGGCCTGCGCCGATGTTCTTGCCAAGTGCAGTAATCTTGGTGTCGGGCATATCTGCAAAACGTTTTGCCGCATCGTCTATCAACCATTCCGGATAGTCATTCTTGGCGTCGGGGCGTTTCAGGATATGGATGTCAAATGCTGCAAAATCCGTCAGGTCAAAGCGCATGGCTTTCGCGCCATGACGGGTTTCCCAACGCAGGTCGGTGCGTGTCCAGTCGAGTACGGGCATGAAGTTGTAGCAAACAGTACGGATGCCGGTGGTGGAAAGTCGGCGCAGTGTTTCCTGCCAATTGGCAACATGATCTTTCCAGTCACCTGTCTGTGTCTTGATTTCTTCAGACACTGGCACGCTTTCCACGACGTCCCAATAAAGGCCGCCAGCTTTGATTTCTTCGTGCCGTTTGCGGATTTCATCAACTGGCCAGACGGAACCGGTTGCAATGTGGTGCAATGCGCTAACAATGCCTTCTGCACCGGCCTGAGCCGCATCACGAACGGTTACCTTGTCAACGGGACCAAACCAACGCCATGTATGTTTCATTGCAATATTCCTTTAGAAATCAGTGAGGTCAGCTGAAGGCGATCTGCACCTTGCAGGCAACGGAACGGTCGCCAGCCTGTTCAAAGGCTTCAACAGCGTTTTCCAGCGGAAAGTGGTGCGAGATAATCGGTCGAACGTCGATGGAATGTGATGAAATGGCCTGAACGGCTTGCGCAAACTCTTGGTCAAACCGCTGTGAGCCACGCCAGATGACTTCCTTGCCGACAAGCGCATTGAGTGGAATAGTCATGTCTCCGGTCACACCGACCTGCACAATTGTGCCTCGCGGCTTGATGGCGGCGAATGCGGAACGCAACGCCGGGCCAGCGGCTGAGCAATCAAACACCACTTCGAATGTGCCCTTACCTTCCTGATAAGGTGCAAGGCCCTGTGGATTGGAGATGACGTTGATGGTCTGGGTGGCGCCCATGGCAGGCGCGCGGGACAGTGCGGCATCAGCAAGATCTGTCACAACAACTTCACTTGCGCCAGCGTGTTTTGCGGCTGCGACAGTCAGCAGTCCGATGGGGCCGGCACCGGTCACCAGTACTTTTTTGCCAGTGAGATCCCCGGCTTGGGCGACCGCATGCAGGCAAACGGCCAGCGGTTCGGCGCAAGCTGCTTCTGCCGGTGTAATGTCACTTGGAAAAGCGAAGCATTGTTTTGCGGGAACGACCAACCAATCCCGGAACATTCCCTGTTCGTGGGGCAGACGCATTGCGCTGCCCATGAAACGCATGTCCAGGCAATGAATAGGCTCGCCATTATCGCAATATTGGCATTTTCCACATGGTTGGGATGGATTGACGGCGACCAAGGCGCCAATCGTCAGTTCGCTTACGCCGACTCCCAGTTTGTCTACGTAACCGGAAGCTTCGTGGCCTGATATGATGGGTTCGCGCACCTGAATGGGTCCAAAGCCACCATCCTGATAATAATGCAAATCCGAACCACAAATGCCGCCGACGGCCATACGAAGCAGCACGTTGCCGGGCCCGGGTTCGCTGAACTCCTGGGTTTCAACCTTGAGATCCTGTTTGCCGTAAAGACGCGCAACACGAGTGAGCATTCAAACTGCCTTCATTTTACGAAATGGTTATGCCGCGCGGCTTTCGCCGCGCGGATGGTGTGTTAGCGGATCAGGCCCATCTGGGTCGGCAACCAAAGGGAGATCGCCGGGATGAAGGTTATCAGCATGAGAGCGATGAACAGCGGGATCATCCATGGAAGAATGGCCAAAGTCGTTCGCTCGACGGACATTTTTGATATGCGGGCGAGCACGAATAGCACCATCCCCACCGGCGGAGTCAGCAAGCCGATCATCAGGTTGAGCGTTACGATAAGACCGAGGTGTACAGGGTCAATGCCGTAACGGGCTGCAACTGGCATGAGGATCGGAACAAGGATACTGATGGCCGCGATCGTATCAAGGAAAGCACCAACAATCAGCAGCAACACGTTGACAAGAATAAGGAATGTCCACCAGTTGTCTGTCAGGCCGAAGATGAAGTCCGAGAACAGTTGAGCTGCCTGGCTGACAGTGAGCAACCATGCAAAAATTGAGGCGGCAGTCACGATGAACAGTACCGATGCTGTGGTTTCAATCGTATCGAAGGACGCCTTTGCAAGCGTTTTGAACGTCATTGTGCGATAACGAACAAGACCTAGGAACATCGACCACATCACGGCTGCAACGGCCGCTTCTGTTGGTGTGAACCAGCCCATTGTCATGCCGCCGATGAGAAGTACAGGCGTCATCAGCGCCATGACGGCCGAGAAGTCGAAGTACCAATCAAGAGCGACCAACGCCACAAGACCGATAAGAACCGCAAGATTGACCGAGAGGCCCGCCAGCACAAGCAGATAGACCGCAGCCGGGAAGGAGAAAACGATAACAACTTCTAGCGAGGCGCTCATAAGCTGTTTGAGTTCGAACGGCGTATCAGAGCCCCAGCCCTTGCGGCGCGCAAAGACATACACCGTCAACATCATCAGCACGGTCATAACGATGCCGGGAATGATGCCCGCCATGAACAGCGCGCCAATGGAGGCGTTTGCCATCATGCCGTAGATCACGAACGGCAAGGAAGGCGGAAAGATCGGTCCCAATGTTGCCGAAGCCGCAGTAACGCCTACTGCCGCCTCCACGGGGTAACCGTGATCTTTCATCGCCTTGATTTCGATGGTGCCAATACCGGCCGCATCAGCGAGTGCTGTGCCGGACATGCCGGAGAACACCACAGAACCGATGATATTGACCTGCGCCAGACCACCCTTCATCCAGCCGACGAGCGACAGGGCGAAGTGATAGATGCGACCGGTGACGCCGGCGCTGTTCATGAGGTTGCCAGCCAGAATGAAGAAAGGCACTGCAATAAGCGGAAAACTTTCCACGCCAGCGATCATGCGCTGGGCGGCGATGATGTCAGGTGCAACGCCATAAAGGACAAGATACAAAAGCGAGGAGACTGCCATGGATACGGCTACAGGTGTGCCGATGAGCATGAGCAGCAGAAATGAACCAATCAGTAGCAGCATCGCTCAAATTCCCTGTGTATTAATGGCTTCGTCAGCCTGCTCGCGGACGGTTTTTTTACTGGTCATGTCCTTGACGAAGTTCTGCACCGAACGCAGGAACATCAATATGTAAGCTGCAAACACGGTATAGAAGACAATGCCGCGTGGAAGGTCGACTGTGACCATGCGCTCATCGCCGACGATTTCGAGATAACGCCACATCAACCAGGTGATATAGGCGAAAAAACCGATGTTGATGAGGTCAACGACAACTTCAAGGGCACGTCCTGTCTTGCGCGACAGGAAGCGATAAATCAGGTCGACCTGAATGTGTCGGACCTGACGGACACACATAACGGAGCCAAGAAACACCACGACCACAAGGCAGTTGGCGGCAATTTCTTCTGTCCAGGCAAGACTGTTGTTGAGAGCGTAACGTGTGAAAAACTGCAGGAAGACACTGGTTGCCATTCCCCAGAATACCAGCATGGTCAGCCAGTCTTCAAATGCGTAGGGAGACAGGTCGACATCGCCAACCTCTTCCTCGAAGGCATGCGCCATCTCTTCCACGCTGATGGGCGCGTTCTTTTGATCTGTCATTTGGAAAGCTCCAGTGGACGAGGCCAAAGGGATGTCCGGTGCCGTGTAGGCACCGGACGGTGCAATTACTGGATGGCGCGGATGGCTTCCCAGTCAGCCTTGTCGTAACCGAACTCTTCGAAGGTCACTTTATCCAACACGTTCTTTTCGAAGTCGGCCTTGTCGACTTCCGTGACGGTCAGGCCACGCTTCTTGAAGTCCTCGACAAGAGCATTTTCACGTTCTTCGATGATCTTGGTTGTGCGTTCTGCCGCCTGCTGCATGACTTCCACGAAGATTTTCTTGTCTTCGTCCGAAAGGCTGGCCCAGCGGCTCTTTGAGATCAGCGTGTTGAGGTGGTCGACGATGTGGCCAGTCAACACGATGTTCTTCTGCACTTCGTAGAACTTCTTGGCATCAATGGTTGTCAGGGGGTTTTCCTGAGCATCCACAGTACCGTTCTGTAGCGCAAGATAGACCTCCGCAAAGGCAATCGGCGTGGTGTTGGCGCCACAGGCCCGTGGCATTGCAAGGTATGCAGGAACATCAGGCACGCGCATTTTCAAGCCAGCCATATCGCCGCATTTTTCGATAGGCGTATTGGATGTGGTGTGGCGTGTGCCGTAGTAGCTTACAGCGGTGATTATGTTGCCAGTCTTGTCTTCATAACCTTTCGCCAAGCGCTTGAACACATCGCTCTTGGTGTAGGCGATGAGGTGAGCAGGATCGCGGAAGATGTAAGGGAAGTATGTTACGCCAATCGGCTTATAGTCGCGGGCTGCAAAGCTGGAGCCAGAGATGATCATATCAACAGTGCCGAGCTTCAGGCCTTGGTTGATATCCGCTTCCTTGCCGAGCTGTGAAGCTGGGAACACGTCGATCTTGTAACGGCCGTCGGTGCGTTTTGCTATTTCTTCAGCGGCCCATACCGACTCCGTATGGAAAGGCTCTGTTGTTTCATACACATGCGCCCACTTCAGGGCAGTCTGCGCCTGGGCAGTGAGTGCCGATGCCATAATCATTGCTGTTGCACCCAGCAACGTTTTTAATCCGAATTTCATCCTCAAATCCTCCCGAATTGATTTCAGATTTCGTATGGTTGTGATCCCTCCGCAAGAAGCGCGACAGGGTTATTCTTCTCCTCCCAACTCCTCACCGAAGCTCTCAGAGAATCTCTTTTGCGCCCGTATCATGTGCAGTCGCATGGCCTCACGAGCGGCAGATGGGTCATTGGCCGAAATTGCGTTGCGGATGGCCACATGTTCTTCCATTGCCAGCTGCCAGGTATGCGGGCCTTCAAAGTAGCCCGCCAGTTTCTCGAAATAAGGTGTCATCCGCTGATCGTAGATCAGACCCGTGAATCGGTTCAGTGTCGCGTTGCCGATGATGTCGGCGATGGCTGTATGGAACTCCCGGTCGACGGCCAATGCACGTGTTGCATCATGAAGCGACTGGCGCATGCGATTCAGATTGTCATCGAGTATCGCCACATGCTGTGGGGTCGCTAGGCGTGCGGCTTCTTCAGCAATTGCACTTTCGATGATGCAACGCGCCTGCAAAATTTCGAATGGTCCGTCACTGTCATCCGCGGGCAAGACAATCTTGGCCGGGTTTGTCTTGCTGCTGATATACACGCCTGAACCCATGCGGATCTGGATGTATCCCTCCACTTCCAGAACAATCAAAGCCTCGCGAACGGTCGGGCGCGATACCGAAAATCTCTCTGCAAGCTCGCGCTCGGCAGGCAGGCGGGCTCCATCGGAAAGCTCTCCCGTTTCGATAAGCATACGTATTTGGTCCGCGACCTGCCGATAAAGGCGGCGCGGTTCCAATGCCACAAACATTTAAATCCTCCCATGCGCCACTCCCTTGGCGCACATCTGGTAAGATGGCCTTACCAATTTTTTTTATTAAAGCTGCTTCAGTCGATAAGTCAAGCAGAAAAGTGAATAAATATTACAATTAAGTATATGTTTTTAAACGCGAAAATGTTGTCGGCGGCAAGCTGGTTGCCACCGGTATTTTCCCGCGATGGAGCCGTTTTTGCCTCTCAGAACAGAGGCATTTCCAAGCCATATTTGTCGGCAAGCTCTTCGAAAGCCTGCCTTGTGGAGGGGTCAACAGTGACTCCCTCTCGTTCTCTTTGCGCCGCGACAAGCCATTCCCGGTCGCCCGGTGCCATAACCTTGCAGTCTTCACGGGTTGGAGAGGTGCGCAGCACCTGCAGATAGCGCTGCATGCCCGAATCAAATGTCTGCCGGTCAACGAATGCTTCCGGTTTGATAGCCAGTACGAATGCGCCCATGCCGCGTGGCTTGGAAAAATCAGGCCCACCCATCGGGGCAATGTCGAAGCTCAGCTTCATGCCGGTCAAAATTGCGCTGAAAATTTCTGCGACGCCTGCAAGAGCCGCGCCCTTGAAGCCGAATTCGCCACCGAGCGGCGCGAGCATGTCAGCAGCATTGGCATCCTTGGTGTCAACGCCCGTTTCATCAGATGCAGTAGCGTTTGGCAGAGCTTGGCCGAGGCTGCGATACAGCAGAACGCGGTTATAGGGGATGGAGCTGGTCGCCATGTCGAGCAACCACGGATCGTCCCCGGAAACCGGAACGCCAACCGAAATCGGGTTTGTGCCGTGGAAACGCATCGCACCGTCATGCAGGCGGACAAAGCTGTCCGAGTTGCAGAATGTGATGCCGATGTAACCTTTGCGGGCCGCTTCGATGGAGTAAGCGCCAGCGGGACCAAAATGTGAGGTGTTGCGGATAGCAACTGCGCCAATTCCGAACTTGCTGGCGAGGTCGATCGCGTTGTCCATTGCCGTATATGTGGCAAGGGCACCGTGCGCGTCATCTGCATCCAGCGTTTCGATGGCGCCAAAGCTTGTTACTTTTTTGATATCAGGTGCGCCGTTGATGCGACCGCCGTTCAGCGCTGTGATGTAGTGGGCAAGAAGGCGGACACCGTGGCTGTCGACGCCGTGACGGGTGCCATGCATCATGGCTCGCGTTGCAGCGTCTGCCGTTGCCGTGTTTGCGCCAGCGGCGGCAAACACGGCACGACAAAACCGGTCGAGCTCGTCCAGCGACACATTGTTCTGTGCGTTGGTTTGCAACATCCCGGTTCCTCCCCTCCAAAATGTACTATGTGTACACTAGACATTATTTTTGAGTCACGCAATGCCGCTATCTGCAAAAATCTGCTGTCAAAGCGGTTGCAAGGCAAAGCCGCTTCCCGCATCTTCGAACCAGAAAAACCAGAGCAATATCATCCATGTCCACCACCGGTTCCGGCACAGCTCCCAAACTCTACCAGCGCGCTTGCGAGGTTTTGGCCTTGGATATCAGCAATGGGGCCATCGAGGTTGGTAGCCGCCTGACGGAAACAGGGGTGGCTGAGCGCTTTGGAATCAGCCGCGCACCTGCCCGGCAGTCGTTGATGCAACTTGAGCGCATGGGGCTGATACAAAAAGCCTCATCGCGTGGTTATGATGTTTTGGCACTCGCCAATCCAGCGTCTGTCATCGTGGCCCCCAAAGCTGCGGCCAATGACGATCCCAAGATACATTTCCTGCCAAGTTGGGAGTTGATCTACTCTGAAATCGAAATGGAGATTGTCTCACGGACAACCTTTGCCAGCTGGCGCATCAATGAAGCGATCCTGGCGAAACATTACGGTGTCAGCCGAACGGTTGCACGCGATGTGGTGGCCCGCCTGCAGCAGCGTGGCATTGTTCAGAAAGATGACAGCGCACGGTGGTTTGCACCCGCACTGACCATGCAACACATTGATGAGCTCTACGAGTTAAGATGGGTTCTGGAGCCGCTGGCGTTGGAAAAAGCCGTACCCAATTTGCCAGAGGGGTTTCTCACCCGGGTTCGCGGCAATATCGAATCAGCAATAAATTGCCAAGTGCCGCAAGTCGGCAGCACGCTGGACAGGTTTGAGCAGGAACTTCATGTCGAGCTTTTGGGGTATTGTGGCAACAGTTCACTTATGCGGGCGATCAGCCTGCCGCAGTCGCTGCTGATTGCCCACCACTTCCTCTATCCCCGCACCACCGATCTGTTCGAGACGGAGCCGTTTCTGCCGGAGCATCTGGAGATACTCACCCATATTCAGGACGGAAATATCGTCGGCGCCAAGGACGCGATGACGGCACATCTGCAGATTTCCCGCGAAAGAGCCATGATGCGTATTCAGGCGGTGACTCATTCGATGACGCCAGATGAGCTTCCCTATCTAGACCTCATGGAGCCGCTTTGACGCTGTGACGATTTCGGGTTGCCATTTCGTTTAGATTGATACTTCGCAAGCCCCGACAAACTCCGTGCTTGTGCCTTAATTCATTCAGCATCCATTCAGGCAGCGGGAACTATTTCTTATGCCATGATGTTTTAACGGGTGACAAACCACCCTCTGGATGGACGAAGACAATGTTCACAGTTGCAAAGAAAACAGTACTGGCAATTGCGGTCGCTGCCACAGTGATTGTTCCGCTACAGTCAGCGAATGCCGGTGACTGGAACCGCCGTCACCGCAACGAGGCAGCTGCCCTCGGCGTGATTGGTCTTGCGGCTGGCTTGGCCGTCGGTTCAGCGCTCGCACGTCCGTCTGAACCGGATGGCCCTGTTTACATTGACCCGCCGCGCCGTGGTCCGGTTTATGCCGAACCTGAATATGTGTATCAAGACCCATACGCGAATGACGGCTATTATCCTGAGCCTCCGCGTACCGTTTACCAGCGCCCGCGCCCAGTTTACGAGACACGCCCGGTTTACGAAACACGTCCTGCCTATCAACCGCGGACAGTTTACCGCACGATCGAACCATGGTCGCAGTCTTGGTATGACTATTGCTCGCAGCGTTACAGAAGCTTCAACGCTCGCACCGGTACCTACACCGACTATAGTGGCCAGCGTCACTTCTGCACTGCTGGCTAAATAGCAGTCTCAAACATGTCAAAAGGCCCGCAGGCTGACGTCTGCGGGCCTTTCTTGCGATTAAAGCACCGCCAATTCGAAACCCTCATCGAGCCAGCCGGTAATGCCGCCAGCCATGATCTTTACCGGCCGCCCCAGTTGAGCAAGCCGCAAGGCGCCTTTTGCTGCGCCGTTGCAATGCGGCCCCGCACAATATGTCACGAAAATAGTGTTTTGAGGCCAGGCTGCCATTTTCGATGCAGTCATTTTGCCATGCGGCAGGCTAATGGCACCGGGAATATGTCCCTTCGCGTAGAGCGCTGGCCCGCGCACATCGAGAAGCACAAAATCTGCGCCCTTTGACAGCGAGTCGTGGACATCCCAGCAATCGGTTTCAAAGCTGAATTCGGCTGCGAAATGTTCAACAGCCAGATGGCTTGGTGCAGGTTTTACGATGGTAACGGCAGTGGTCATTGATCTGTCTCCTTTGCATAGCCCATTTTGCAAAGATGGCTCTGATTGCAAATTGGCGTAAATGCCAATAAACGTAAAAATCATGCCAAATGTATCAGACTGTCCGCAGCCTCTAAACGGCCCTCTCGTAGTAGCCTTGCTCTATGACCAGCTTTGCACGTTCGAATTTGGTATCGTTGCCGAAGTTTTTGGTCTGTTTCGCCCGGAGATGGGGGAGAACTGGTATCGGTTTGCCAGTTGCGCGGTGGAGGATGGACCGATGCGTGCCCATGGCGGGCTACGTGTAACGGCGGACGCTGGTCCCGAGCTGCTTGACATCGCCGACATTATCATTGTGCCGGGCTGGAAGGGGGCTGATGCTGCTGTCCCGCCGGAGCTCTGTGATCGTTTGCGGGCAGCGTATGCGCGAGGCGCGCGTTTGGCATCAATATGTTCCGGCGCATTTGTGCTTGCTGCAACGGGCTTGCTGGACGGTGGGGTCGCGACCACCCATTGGCGTTACGCGGAGACGCTGCGATCGCGTTATTCTGCAGTGTCCGTGGATGATGCGTCCCTCTATCGTTCCCATGACCGCATCTATACTTCGGCCGGCAGTGCCGCTGGTATTGATCTGATGATTGAAATTGTACGTCAGGATTTTGGTGCCGTTGCGGCCAATTCAGTGGCAAGGCGTCTGGTGATGCCGGCACATCGCACCGGAGGGCAAGCACAGTTTCTGGAACGCCCGGTTGCGAAACGTGACGGTGTTGAGATTTCTCCGCTGTTGGACGCGGTGCGGTCCGATCTCTCCCGCGCGTGGACCATCACCGAGATGGCGCGTTTCTGCCGAATGAGTGAGCGGACGTTTCTCAGGCGTTTTACCGAAGCAACCGGTGCTGCACCGGGCCAATGGCTGACACATGTGAAGGTCGATGCAGCAAAACAACGCCTTTGTCAGGGGCGCGAGCAGATGGAAGACATTGCGATGGCGGTCGGGTTTGGTAGTGCCCACACACTTCGTCATCACTTCCGGCAAACCATGGGCATCAGTCCGGCGGAATATCGCGCCCGGTTTATGAACGAACAGGTTCGCTTGCCGGTATAGTCAGGCTGGGGCGTTCTTTTTGGCGGTGTAATCGGCGCGATTTATGCCATGCCGTTGCAGCTTGTCGTAGAATGTCTTGCGCGCGATGCCGAGCGCGGCGATGGTTGAAGCGACGTCACCATCATTTTGCACGAGAGTTTCATGAATGATCTGTGCCTCATGCCGATCAATACGCTCAGTTAGAGTGCCAGACGCTGAGGCTTCTTCTTTCGGTGGGATGGCAGACAGTGTTCCACTTTCCAGCCCAAGAGCGACGCGCTCGGCAAAATGGCCAAGTTCACGGACATTGCCCGGCCAGTCGTGATCTGCCAAATGACGCGAGATGCTGGTGGAGATTTGCGGAACCGGCATGTTGAAGCGTTTGGTGGCGCGCGACAGAAAATGGGAAAACAACATCGGAATATCCTCCCGGCGCTCGCGTAGCGGCGGGATGGACAATGTGACAACGTTCAAACGGTAATAGAGGTCGTCCCGAAACTGGTCGCGGCGTGCAGGGTCGCCAAGATCGACCTTTGCGGCTGCTACAACACGGATGTCTACGGACCTCTCGTCATTGGATCCGAGCGGAGAAACCTCCCGCATTTCAAGGACACGCAGCATTTTCACCTGCACCGCTAGCGGCATGCTCTCAATTTCATCCAGGAACAGCGTGCCACCACTCGAGTGCTCAATACGGCCAACGCGTTTTTTCTGCGCGCCGGTAAAAGCCCCTGCCTCATGACCGAAAAGCTCGCTTTCAATGACGCTTTCCGGCAGGGCACCGCAGTTCAGCGCGACGAAGTTGCCTTTCGAGCGCTTTTTGCTCCAGCGGTGCAAAGCCGTCGCGACCACTTCTTTGCCGCTACCGGTCTCTCCCGCCACGAGCACGTCGACGTCGGCATCGGCAATATGACGGATGGTGTCGCGAAGGCGCTGCATGGCAGGCGTTTGGCCAATCAGCGGCAGGTCGCCTTCAGCCTGTTCGGCGGCCAACTTCAACGCGCGGTTTTCCATGATGAGATGACGTTTTTCCAGCGCACGCATTGTGCTTTCTACCATGCGCTCGGCGGCAAATGGTTTGGTCATGAAATCATAAGCGCCGTTATGCAACGCTTCGACGGCCATCGGGATGTCGCCGTGGCCCGTCATCAGGATGACGGGCAGATCGGTATCGACACGGCGGACTCGTTCGAAAAATTCCAGTCCATCCATCCCGGGCATACGCACGTCGCTGATAATGACGCCGTCAAACTCGGCAGATAACGCATCTAATGCGAGTTGTGCGCCGGGAAAGGACGTTACCTCAAGGCCTGCCAGTTCCAGTGTCTGGCGCATTGCCTTGCGCAATGCGGAGTCGTCATCGACGAGAAATACCTTGCCTGAAATGCCCATGATCATGCCTTTTTGAGATAGACGGAGAAGCAGGTTCCACTCGGATTGCTTTCCACCTCGATACGTCCGCCATAGTCAGCGGCAATTTCGCGGGAGATAACCAGTCCAAGCCCAAGTCCACCGTCTTTCGATGTGTTGAAGGGCGTGAACAGAGCCTCAAGAATGTCTGGCGCAATGCCCGGCCCGTTGTCTGCAACGCTCAAGACCACCTGATCGGCAGCGTCGCGCACGCTGATCGTTACCTGACCACCGGCCTTGTCTTCAACTGCTTCCAGCGCATTCTGGAGAAGGTTGATCACGATCTGCTCCAGCCGGATGGGGCTGCCAGACACCATCAAGGTTTCAGCGGGAAGAGCGATATCAAGCGCCTCCATATGACCAGCGAAACGGCTGCGCAGCAGCACGACTGCACCTTCGATGACAGCCTTGACACTGACAGGCTGTGCAGCCCCCCTGCCCTTGCGGGCCAGTATCTTCAAATCACTGGTGATGACGCCTATGCGCTCGGTCAACGCAGCAATGTCTTTCATGTTTTCGTCGGCTTCTTCCAACCGCCGGCGGTTCATGAGAGTGCGTGCATTGTCCGCAAAGGCGCGGATCGTCGCGACAGGCTGGTTGATTTCATGGGCGACGCCAGCTGCCACCTGTCCGAGAATGGCGAGCCGGTTTGCCTTTACAAGTTCCTGCTGGACAGTTTGCAATTCTCGACCGGTCTGCTGGTGGCCGCTGATTTCGGTTTCCAGCTGGTCCATGGCACTTTGCAGGTCACGTGTTCGTTCATCCACCCGGCGTTCCAGCTCTGCGCGGGCCTTGGCCGCAACTTCTTCAGCTTGTCGGGCTTTTTGGCGCCGTCGCAACCACAAACCAGACAATACGATAAGCGGCATCATGCCGGCCAGCATCAGCAGACGCATCCTCTGCACCTCTACCATCAAGGTAGGTTCAACCGGCAAAAGATAATGCAAGTGCCATGAGGTGGTTGGAACAGGCAGGATGAAGCGTAGGTAGTCACCACTGTTGACGGCGGGAGAGTTGATGTGAATCAGCTCCGTCGAATTGTCGATAAAGCGCAACGAGGAAAATGGCAGCAGATCAAGTGTTTCATTGCCAAATTGCAGGCTGTCGGCAATGGTGCGGCGGGTCTGTTGGTCTATGGGTTTGATTGTGTCAAAGCGCCATGCCGAAATACTCGTCATCAGCACAACGCCGTTGGCATCAGCGACATAAACCGGTTTGCCACCTATTCTCCAGTCAGCCTCCAGACGGTTGAATTCGACCTTCGCGATGACGACACCGAGCGCTTTGCCATCTTCAGAATCCACACGTCGTGATATGTAAAGGCCGGGTTTGCGGCTGACATTTCCCAAGGCGTAGTGCTCGGCCATGCCTGTGCGCATTGCGAGGCTGAAGTAGTCCCGGAAGGAATAGCTGGTGCCGACAAAACTGTCTGCGGCACGCCAATTGCTGGATGCTATTGCGACGCCATTCGGCCCTGTCACGTAAATCACCGAGGCCTGTGTGCCTTCGATCAGTCCCTCCAGTTTGCGGTTAAGCCGATCTACTGCGACACCACCAGTTTCCAGAGCTGCAACGAGATCCCTATCGCCTGATAACACAAGCGGCAGGGCGCGGGGCCGCTCTAATGCAACATTCAGAAGCGCGACTTTCAGTTGCCCGTCAGTCGAGGCGTCCTGCTGTAAGGCCTTGATGGTTTCCGTTCGGCCAAGTTCGCCTGCGACATAAATCGCCACCACCGCAATTACAGCCCAGATAAGCGCAAACAGCCACCACGGCCTTTGCGCGGCATCGATATGTTTGAACCCGGATGCGGTGAATGTGGTCATCGTTTACCTTGTGCGTATTTTCACACAAAAGGCAATATTTCTGCGCGGAAATCTACACGATTCCAGATTTAGTGAAGCTGCATAAAGAAATTAAATCGATTTATTTCAGGTATTTATCTGATTTTTCTTGTCTTGGCACGGTGTTTGCAGACCCGTCATCAAGCGGTCGCGAGGCCCCAGACCAAACAAGGCTGACCGGGAGGCCCCTATAAAGGCAGGTCCAGCCGAGGAGGAGAAAATCATGATTGATAGTACAGCTGTGGCTGCAAGCCATGCCCGCATGCCATTTTACCGTCACCTGTATTTCCAGGTGCTGGTTGCCATTCTGGCCGGTATCCTGCTGGGCCATTTCTGGCCGTCCATCGGTGAGCAGCTGAAGCCATTGGGTGACGGTTTCATTCGTCTCGTCAAGATGATCATTGCACCTGTTATCTTTTTGACCGTTGCGACGGGTATTGCCGGTATGAACGACATGAAGAAGGTCGGGCGTGTTGCTGGCAAAGCGATGATCTACTTCCTGACCTTTTCGACGCTTGCGCTGGTCGTTGGTCTGATTGTCGCGAACGTTGTTCAGCCGGGTGCCGGCATGAATATCGACCCTGCGTCTCTCGATGCGACGGCGGTTGCGACCTATGCCGACAAGGCACATGAGCAGACGATCACCGGCTTTTTGATGAACATCATCCCGACCACCATTGTCGGTGCATTTGCCAGTGGTGACATTCTCCAGGTGCTGTTCTTCTCGGTGCTCTTCGGTATTTCACTTGGTGTCGTCGGAGAGAAAGGCAAGCCGGTCGTCGACTTCATGCATGCCATGATGTACCCGATCTTCAAGCTGGTCGCGATCCTGATGAAGGCTGCTCCTATTGGTGCTTTCGGCGCGATGGCTTTCACAATCGGCAAATACGGCATTTCGTCGGTGACCAATCTGGCGATGCTCATTGGTACCTTCTATCTGACATCGCTGATCTTCGTGCTGGTTATCCTTGGTGCGGTCGCCCGTTACAACGGCTTCTCCATTCTGGCGCTTATTCGCTACATCAAGGAAGAGTTGCTGCTGGTTCTCGGTACATCGTCTTCGGAAGCTGCGCTTCCGGGCCTGATGAGCAAGATGGAAAAGGCCGGCTGCAAACGCTCGGTTGTCGGTCTGGTTATCCCGACCGGTTACTCCTTCAACCTTGACGGTACCAACATCTACATGACGCTTGCGGCCCTGTTCATTGCGCAGGCAACAGGTATTCACCTGTCGTTCGGTGAGCAGATCCTGCTGTTGCTGGTTGCGATGCTCAGCTCGAAGGGCGCTGCTGGTATCACCGGTGCCGGTTTCATCACGCTTGCTGCAACGCTGTCCGTTGTTCCTTCCGTTCCGGTCGCTGGAATGGCGCTCATTCTCGGTATCGACCGCTTCATGTCCGAGTGCCGCGCACTGACCAACTTCGTTGGTAATGCCGTTGCCACTATCGTCGTTGCGCGTTGGGAAGGTGAACTTGATCAGGCTCAGCTTCAGCGCGTTCTAAACGGTGAGGAAATTGCCAGCATCGATGTGATCGACGACACGCCGATGCCGCAGCCTGCTGAATAAAATCGCGCAAGGCGAAACAACAGAACCCGGCTTCCTCAGGTGTCCGGGTTTTTCTTTGTCATGGAAAAAGGCTTGCGGCGGCTGCGTTGCGGTGCATTGACTGAACCCGAACCTTCTGCAGTTTCCGAGATCAAAAAATGAAAGGTCTTTTTGCTTTATGGCCTTTCTGGGCATTGCTGTCGGCTGCTTTCGCCGCCTTGACCGCGATTTTTGCCAAGATCGGTGTCGAGAATGGCAATTCTGACTTTGCAACATTCATTCGCACCATTGTCATTTTATGTGCCGCCGGTCTGATGGGGTACATGACAGGCAACTGGCAACAACCATCCGGCATTTCCGGACGGACCTGGCTGTTTTTGGTTCTTTCCGGCCTTGCGACCGGAGCCTCGTGGATTTGTTATTTTCGCGCGCTGAAGCTTGGCGATGCCGCTCGTGTTGCGCCAATCGACAAACTGAGCGTCGTGTTCGTGGCCGTATTTGCAGTTTTGTTTCTGGGGGAGAGATTGTCACTGTCGAACTGGCTTGGCGTTGTTCTCATCGCGTGCGGTGCGGTACTGATTGCTTATAGAGGATAGGACAGTAAGAGCGTCGTTTCAGAGCCAACCGAGTGCGGTGGCGGCTCTGATGGCTTCGGCGCGGCAGTTGCAGTCGAGCTTTCGAAACAGGTTTCCAAGGTGAAACTTGACGGTGACTTCAGAGATGTTCAGGGCTTGAGCGATTTTTTTGTTGGACATGCCGCCGGCCAGAAATTGCAGCATCTGTACTTCGCGTTGAGACAATCCACCATGGATTGCGCGGGCTTGCGGGGAGTTCACTGAAGCTGCAAAAATCGCCAAAGCAGCGCGCACATCAGACGAGGTTTCGATGAAGCTGCGTATTCGACGATTTTCGAGAAGCGGCGACAGAAAGATTCGTTCTTCGGAAAGGACGCCATTGCAGCCGAGGGGCGTTGCCGTTTCCAGTGCCAGCAAGATATTGGCCCGCGCAGCAGCATTGTCACGGCGTTGATGGGCCGTGTAGCTCTGCCAGATCAGCAGCGCCACCCTCTCGCGATTGGTGACTTTCGGATTGGCAATTAGTGCATCGATCTGTCGTGGCAGATAGTTGCGGGGCGTCCAGACGTGAACCGCATCTCTAAGCCAGGCCATGACGTAGGTGATCTCGTCACGCCGCGTCAGTCGGGTCAGTTCTTCTTCGGCACTTTCGACCCAGTTTTTACCCATCGGCATACGGATGGAAGTCAGTGTCGCAGCAGCTTCCGACCAGCGGTTGGTATTTTGGTAGGCTATCGCGGTGCGGATTTCCATCATCGCATGAAACTGTAATCCTTCAGACAGGTGTATCCACAGGCCATCCAGAAATCCCGGCCTTATGGTCATCGGGAAATGGTCCATGACGATCTGGGTCGCATAATGCAGAGCAAACTGCATGAGGCTCGGCCAGATCTCAGCGGCCGCGAAGTGCTCAAAGTCTTTCTGGATGAATTCCAGCAGATCGCGTGGGCGGCCTGATTCGTAGTTTATGCAGGCTTCCGCCAGCCGCAACATGCGCCTTTCTTGCGGGACTTCGTGCGTGACCTGCTCCAATCGTTCACGTGCATCTTGCGCTGCCCGCCGTGCCATCAGCGCATCGCCGCTCATCAATCGCAGCACGATCTGGTGCAGGTGGATGAAGAATTCGAGAAGTGGTTGACCGCCCATTTTGCGCAGATAGATAAGCGCTCGGGCAGCCGCAGCTTCCGCCTCACGGAAGTTACGGCGGCGGATTTCGAACTCAAGAAGGGCGTTGTAGTAGCCGGCCCATTTGCCATGGTCACCCATTGGGTAATCCGCCATGAATTCACCAAGGCGGGTAATCATCGCATCGTTGGGTGTCAGGTCTTCCGTAATCATCAGATTCAGACGGAAAGTGCGGGCAGCAAAGGAAAAGCGCGAACCGTTTGCCAGAACCCTGAATGGATCAAGGTAATCTGAACCAAGATGCTTACCGACGAGATGGCGCACGCGCTGCAACTCACCCTGCTTGAGCAGTGCTCTGCATACCGCAAACAATACCGTTTCGTTAGAGGCAATCATGTCATGCGAGAAGTGCATGATGATGTTTTGAAACGCATTGACACTGCTGCGATAGATCAATTCACGCCCATGCGCGCGCGCTAGAATTTGCGCGGCATGTGTTTCATATCCCTTGTCCAGCAGCAGAGCCATGGCTTGCAGCGCGCGGTCCGCCTTCTCCAATGCGGAAGCCAATTCGACAACTGCGATGCTGTTTTCCAGAACTTGGAGACGCTCGTGCACTGCAATCGTCAACAGTCGTATCAGGTCTTCGTGCCGTTGCGGATGACGTGTCAGAAACGGCGGTAGCTGACTAGCCCAGGGTTGATGCGCGGCGCCATCAGGCGCTTCAAGCCATATCGACAGCGCCATGGTCTGTTCTGGCGAGAGATGGCTTAAGAAGGTTTCGCGCAAATAGTCGCAACAGGTGTCATCATCGATGTTGCCCTGAAGTGGCAAAAAGGCTGGCCAACCGGCGTAACCTTCCCGCATCGATGCTGCGCTCGCCGCTGGTAGCGCATTAAGCTCTTCATCGGAAAAGGTCAGGTCTTCAGCGCCGATCGTTGTCGAGCCATGATGCAATATCTGCCGACCAAGGCCGCTGATACGTTGTTCGGGGCGACAGGCGATAATGACCGTGGTCACGGTTTGAAGGGTTGCGGCCGGTATCTTGGCTGTGCGTGCAGCGACCGGGACATCCCATAAAAGCCAGCCGTCTTTTACATCCTCAGTTTTGGGATGTGTTGACGTGCAAACAGAACGTTCCGTCAAGCCGGCGAACAGTTTTAACAGGCTGGTTTTCCCCGCTCCTGCCGGTGCCCGCAAAAAGATGACGCCTGCAGTTTCCTGGAGGATGCGTTGGCACAGATGAGGGCGTGGAAGCATGACATTCATGCCGAATGGATAGGCTATAGTCGTACAAAAACCTATACCATGACGATAAAAAACTATACTTTTTTGCGGTTGCTGATCTCTTGTTATCTGGTGATGTTGATGCATCAAAAAGCCGATGCACAAGGAAACTTCCGCTGATGCAGCAACATCCGTTGATCGCAATTATGACCCGGCTTGGTACATTCGTGCTTGTCATGATTGCCCTGTCCATCATGATTTTTGCATTGGCGCGTGTGGTGCCGGGTGACCCGGCGCGTATGGCTCTTGGCCCTGCTGCCACGCAGGAACAGGTTGAGGCGCTACGCCTGCAGATGGGTCTGGATAAGCCTCTAGCCTTGCAATATGTCGATTATGTCAAAAATGCCCTGCACGGGGATCTCGGCATGTCGTTGGTGTCGCAGCGCCCGGTCACAACAGACCTTGCGCAGACTGTTCCCGCGACCGTTGAACTGGTGCTGGTATCCGTCATATTCATGTTTCTGGTCGCAATTCCCCTTGGCGTCATCACCGCGCATTACCGCGATAGAGGGCTCGATCATCTCGGCCGCATTCTGTCCCTGACCGGCGTCACCATTCCGAGCTTTCTGTTTGCCATTACCCTGCAGCTGCTGGCTGCCAGATACATCAGTGGCTGGCCAATCATTGGGCGGCTGGACCATTCACTTGGCTGGCAAGGTGGACCAACCGGTTTCATTCTCGTCGATGGTCTACTGGCCGGTCGTTTTGATGTGGTCGGCGATGCTCTCAAACATCTCGCACTGCCAGCATTTGCGCTGTCCATGGCCGGTATCGGACAGATCACCCGCATTACCCGCTCCTCGATGATCGAAAATCAGCGCAAGGATCACGTGCTGACGCTGCAGAGCTTCGGCGTGCCTGAACGGGTCATCATCTTCCGTTACCTCTTGAAGCTGTCATCCATCGCACCCTTGACAATCATGGGCCTGGAATTCGCCTCGCTGATCGGCAACGCCTTTGTTATTGAAATGGTTTTTGCCTGGGGCGGTTTTGCTTCCTACGGCCTGAACTCAATCCTTCAGAAAGACCTCAATGCCGTTACCGCTGTGGTTCTGGTCGCCGGTCTGTTCTTCATCGTTGCAAACATGATCGTCGACGTTCTGATCTCGATCATCGACCCACGCCTGCGTCACAAGGAGGCACGCTGATGGCCGATATGAAAATGCTCGACACATCCGACAAGGCGCTGAGTGCCGGTTACATTCTGTGGTACCGGTTCAGTCGCAACCCGGCTGCCGTTATCGGCGCGCTCATCCTGCTCTCGGTCGTTATTCTTGCTGTCTTTGCACCATTTTTGACGCCTTATCCGAAGCATGTTGGCGCAGTGGTTGATTTTCGCGCCAGACACCTGCCTCCCGATGCCCTGCACTGGTTTGGCACGGACAAGGCGGGCCGCGACATCTTTTCGCGCACTGTTTTTGGTCTGCGTATCTCGTTGCTGCTGGTTATCGGCGTGCTGGGTATCTCCGTACCAGTGGGCACAATTCTCGGGTTGGTGGCTGGTTACGTCGGCGGCTGGACAGAGAAATTCATCACCGGCCTTACCAACGTCATGCTGGCGATGCCCCCTCTGGTAATGGCGCTTGCCGTGTCTAACCTTCTCGAACCGACACTGATGAATGCGATGATTGCTATTACGCTGTTGTGGTGGACATGGCACGCGCGCCTCATCTATTCGGTATCGAAGTCGATTGCCTCGGAAGATTACATCGAGGCGGCACGCCTTGCCGGCGCCGGTCCCATGCACATTCTTTTCCGGGAAATATTGCCGAATTGCGTGTCGGTTATCTCGGTCAAGACCACGCTTGATGCGGCATTCGTCATCCTGTTCGGCGCGACGCTCAGCTTCCTCGGTTTCGGCGTGAAGCCTCCTATCCCTGACCTTGGCTCGATGGTGGCTGATGGCCGTCAGTTCATGCCTGAATTCTGGTGGGAAGTGCTCTGCCCCGGTGCCGCTGTTCTCTACGTTACTCTTGGTTTCAACCTGCTGGGCGATGGCCTGCGCGACATGTTCGACGTGGAGAATTGATTGATGACTGAACCGCTTCTTCAGGTTGAGAACCTCAACGTTTCCTTCACGACGTATGGCCGTTCGCGTCAGGTGTTGCGCAATGTGGGCTTTACCGTTGCTGCTGGCGAACGTGTTGCACTGATTGGTGAAACAGGTTCGGGAAAATCCGTAACCGCCAAGGCAATCATCGGTACCTTGCCGAAAAATGCTTCGATCACATCCGGCTCGATTGTGGTGGGTGGAAAAGATGTTCTTACCCTGCCAAAAGCAGAACGTGAGGCACTGAAGGGTACGGCATTTTCCCTGATCATGCAGGACCCGCTATCGTCCTTCAATCCGGTTTTCAGGATTGGTACGCATCTAGATGACGTCATGCGTTTTGCAGACAAACGCAATGGCATCTCGTCATCGAAGTCAGAGCGTCGCAACCGTATCGCCGAGGTGTTGCGTCGCGTGCAGCTGGCAGACACCGAACGTGTCATGAATGCCTATCCGTCGGAACTGTCCGGCGGCATGCGCCAGCGTGTTCTGATCGGTCTTGCCTTGCTGCACCGTCCAAAGCTGCTGATCGCCGATGAGCCGGGTACGGCTCTCGATGTGACCACGCAGGATGAAATTCTCAATCTGATCAATCGTCTGGTCATTGAAGAGAATATGGCCCTGCTGATGATTACCCACAATCTTGGCGTAGTTCGCAAGGTGGCAGACCGCGTGGTGGTCATGCACCATGGTGATATTGTCGAAACCGGCCCATGCTCGGAAATTCTTCATGCGCCGCGCGAGCCCTATACCAACTCTCTACTGAACGCTGTGCCGCCGCTTTACGGCCCACGTGTTGTTGATGCGCCGGAAAGTGATCGCGAGCCGATTGTCCGGCTCAATGATCTCAACAAGATTTTTGGCAAGCGTAATGGTTATCACGCCGTTCGTGACGTGACCCTGACATTGCGTGAAGGTGAGATATTTGGCCTTGCCGGTGAATCCGGTTCCGGCAAGACGACTGTCGCCAGAATGATCATGGGCCTGTCTTCACCGACGTCTGGCAGCCTGTCCGTTGATGCGCCAGCACCGGCGCGCGGTAAACGCCTGACCCAGATTGTTTATCAGAACCCGGGCACATCGCTGAACCCCAAACGGTCTGTCCGACAGACGCTGACCTTGCCTTTAAAGTCGATTGGCATGGACAAGACCGCCCGCGAAGCACGGATGCTGGAGTTGATGGATCTGGTCCGTCTGCCGCAATCCTATCTCGCCAAGTATCCTCACGAATTGTCGGGTGGCCAGAAACAGCGTGTCGCGATTGCACGCGCTTTGGCGGCCGAACCGAAGATACTCATTCTGGACGAACCGACCGCCGCTCTTGATGTGTCTGTTCAGAAAACGGTCATCGAATTGCTGGAGCAGCTGCGGCAGGAACTCGGACTGACCTACCTGATGATTTCCCATGACCTTTCGCTCATGCGCAACTTCTGTTCGCGCATCGCAATCATGCTGCGCGGCGAAATCGTCGAAGAAGGTTCAACGCGCGAGGTCTTTGCCGATCCGCAACACCCTTACACCCGCGCACTAATTGCCGCGATCCCTGTCGTTACCGATGAGGAAGAACGCGAGAAACCCACCGTCACCGAAGAAGAGCGCTTGCGCTTTCTGGTGAAAACAACGGACTGATGAGAGGAGCTGACGTGTATCGCGTTGGAATTGATGTAGGCGGCACCAATACGGATGCTGTAGTCCTGAAGGATAAAATTGTACTGGCGGGAGTTAAGGCTTCCACCACGGAGGATGTGACATCCGGCGTTCTCGAAGCGCTCGAAAAGGTTATCGAGGCTTCGGGTATTGATCGCAGTGTGATCTCCGCTGTGATGATCGGCACGACACACTTCACCAATGCCGTCATTGAGCGACGGCATATGGAAGAGGTGGCCGCTATCCGTCTTGGTCTGCCATCGGGCGCAGGTTTGCCACCGATGGTGGATTGGCCAGACGATCTGCGCAAGATCGTTGGCAATCACGGCTATCAGGTCAAGGGTGGTTATGAGTTCGATGGCCGCGAAATTTCGCCGCTCGACGAAGATGCCATCGTGCGGATCGCTAGCGACATTCGCGTCAAGGGCCTGAAGGCTGCTGCCGTGACTTGTGTGTTCAGTGGCATCAACGATGCCATGGAACTTCGCACCAAGGAAATTCTGCAACAGCATTGCCCAGGTCTTCCTGTTGTCATGTCCAAGGACATCGGTCGCCATGGCCTGCTGGCGCGTGAAAGCGCCGCGATCATGAACGCAAGCCTGCTTTCTCTGGCAGACCGGACTGTCGCGGCATTTGGCAAGGCGCTTGCCACTGCTGGCATCACCTGCCCGTTTTACATCACACAGAACGACGGCACGTTGATGGCTGCTGACGTTGTCCGTGCCTTCCCTGTTCTGACATTTGCGTCCGGCCCAACCAACTCGATGCGTGGTGCGGCATTCCTGACAGGTCTCAAGGATGCAGTTGTGGTTGACGTTGGCGGTACAACATCGGATGTCGGCTCCCTGTCGCATGGGTTCCCGCGTCAGGCTTCGACAACTGTCGACATCGGTGGCGTACGCACCAACTTCCGTATGCCAGATGTGTTCTCCATCGGCTTGGGTGGCGGTTCGCTGGTATTAAACGGTGGTTCGGAAATCACCGTTGGACCGAAGTCAGTTGGTTACCGTGTCCGTGAAGAAGCTCTGTGCTTCGGCGGTGCGACATTAACCGCGACCGATATCGCTGTTGCTTCCGGCAAGGCCGATATTGGCGAAAAGGCACTGGTTGAAACTCTCGACAGCAAGCTGGTCAAGGCTGCTGCTGCCAAGATCAATTCCATGTTGGAAGCCTGCGTTGAGCGCAGCCGTATTTCCTCTTCTCCAATTCCGGTTATCGCCGTCGGCGGCGGTTCCATCCTGATGCCAGGGCGGATCGGTGATCTCGAGGTGATCCGCCCGGACAACTTCGCAGTTGCCAATGCCGTTGGTGCAGCGATTGCGCAGATCAGCGGCGAAACCGACCGCGTTTTCTCGCTGGTGGAAGGCCGTACACGCGAAAGTGCACTTGCAGAAGCGGAAGCTGAAGCCCGTGAAAAGGCAATCGCGGCCGGTGCCCTGCCAGAAACGCTTGAGGTTATCGAACGTGAAGACATGCCGCTGGCTTACCTGCCGGGTAACGCCACCCGCATTCATGTGAAAGTCGTCGGAGAAATGGGAGGCCATCATGGCTGAGACGCGCAAGTTGAAATATGACGAGGCCAACCTGCGCACGCTGACGGTTGAAGATCTTGATGCGCTTGAAATCGGCTCGGGCATTCTGGGTACGGGCGGCGGCGGAAATCCCTATCAGGGCAAGCTGCTGGTGCTTGAAGCGATGAAAGCCGGTTATGAGATGAAAATTCTCGCGACCGACGCCATTGAGCCGGACGCGCTCTGCATGTCGCTTGGCGGTATCGGTGCGCCAGTGGTTGGTGTCGAGCGCATTCGTGAAGGTCGTGAAGGTCTGCGTTGCCTGCGGGCGATGGAAGAACTTATCCGTGCGCCAATCGACGCAATCGTCTGTGAAGAAATCGGCGGTGCGAACTCCATGAACCCGCTGGTTACAGCGGCACTTGGCGGTTTGCCTATTCTGGACTGCGACGGCATGGGCCGCGCCTTCCCAGAAATGCAGATGACAACATTCTCGATCTATGGCCACAGTTCCACGCCGTCTGTGATGTGCGACCTGCATGGCAATGCAGTGATCTTCAGTCATGCGGTATCGGAAGTCTGGCATGAACGTATGGCGCGTGCCTGCGTTGTCGCGCAGGGTGGCGGCGCCATGTTGGCCACTGCACCCATGCAGGCCCACTATGTGCACCAGTACGGCATTCCGAAAAGCTACACCAAGGCAATCGCCATTGGTGAGGCGGTTATCCGTGCCCGCAAGGCTCAGGAAGACCCGATCGCAGCCGTTTGTGAATTGGAAGGCGGTCGTCGCATCTTCAATGGCAAGATCACCGATTTGAAGCGTCACCTGCGTGGTGGTTTTGCAGTCGGTGAACTGGAACTGGCAGGTTTCGACGACTTTAGTGGCCAGACGGCTGGCGTCGCAATCCAGAACGAATTCCTGATTTTCCGTCGTAACGGCGAGGTCGAGGTTTGCGTGCCTGACCTGATCGTTCTGCTGGACGTCGACACCGGTTATCCGATCACCACTGAAATGCTGCGTTATGGCCAGCGTGTCGCGGTTATTGCGATCCCTTGCCATGATTTGCTGCGGACTGCCCGCGCGCTTGAGGTCGTTGGTCCTGCTGCATTCGGCTACCCGGATATTGCCTATTCACCCCTGCCTGCACCGGTTCGTGAGGCTGCGGAATAACAAGCGGGATTTTCCCGCATTACAAAGAGGAGAACTTCCATGAAACTGCATTCCAGACATTCGCGTTTTGCGGCATTAGCGCTTGGCACGGCAATCGCCCTGCCTTTGGGCTTCTCCGCGCAGGCGGCTGATGAAAAGGTGTCGATTGCCGTCAACACCATGCAAATCTTCAGCTCGCTCGACCCTGCCAAGGTCACCGACTACACCGGCTACATGGCCGTAGTGAACATGTATGACGGTTTGACCACCGTGAGCCCATCGGGTGAAGTGGTTCCGCATCTCGCGAAGTCTTGGGACATTTCGGAAGATGGCCTCACCTACACATTCCACTTGCGTGATGACGTGAAGTTCCAGGATGGCACGGCCGTTAAGGCGTCCGATCTGGTCTGGTCTATCCAGCGGCTTATCGGTATCAATAAGGGCCCGTCGAACCTGCTGGTTGGTCTGGTAAACCCTGATAACGTGACCGCGCCTGATGAGGCCACCGTTATCGTAAAGCTTGACCGCCAGTTTTCTCCTTTCATGTCGGTCACACCTTTGATGGTTGCGCTGAACGAGAACCTTATCACCGCCAATGCCAAGCCTGACGACAAGTGGGGCGAAGCCTATGTCGGCGAGCATTCATCAGGCTCTGGCCCCTACAGCCTTGTTAGCTACAACCGCTCTGCCGACATGGTTATTGCCCGTAACCCCGATTATTTCGGCGGCTGGAACAAGGGCAAGCCGATCGATGAAGTTCGTTTTGTCCAGACAAGCGACGATGCCACAGTAAAGGCTCTGGCTGAGAAAGGTGAACTTGGTCTGACCTCGCACGGTCTCGGTAACGACACCTACGAGTCCATCGGCAAGATGGATGGTTACAAGATCATCCAGACCCGCACTGCTGGCGGGTTTGTCATCAAGCTAAACACCAAGGCATACCCGACCGATGACGTTCATGTTCGTCGCGCCATTGCCTATGCAACGGACTACAAGACGATCCAGGAAGTTATCTATCCGGGCTTCGACATGCAGGGTCCACTTTCGGACGCCTTCAAGGATGCCCATAACGATGGCATCGAGCCGGGCGTTTTCGATCTGGAAAAGGCCAAGGAAGAACTGGCAAAGTCCAAATATGCCGGTCAGCCAATCACGCTCGTCAACAGCTATGTTGCCTCTCTGGCTTTCGAAGCTGAAGTGGCTTTGATGCTGCAGGCCAATCTGGAGCAGATCGGCATCACGCTTGATATCAAGCCAGAGCCATGGAACCGTATTGTTGAGCTCTCTTCGAAGCCGGAAACCACTCCAGCCTCAACACAGGTCAACATTTCGCCGACCTACCCTTCGCCGGACGCAATGTTCTACAACCAGTACCACTCGAAAGCGTCTGGTACATGGATGTCGATGGAATGGTTGCAGAACCCGGAAATCGATGCGCTGATCGACAAGGCGCGTGCGACGACCGACGTTGCTGAACAAAATGCAACCTATAAGGAACTGCAGACGAAGATTGCTGAGCTGCAGCCGGATGTCTGGGCTGTTGCACCCAACCGCCGTTACGGTGCGAACAAGTGCCTGCAGGGTTACGAGTTCGTGCCGATGCAGAGCTGGGATCTGAACTTCTCCAATTTCCATTGGGACTGCTCGGCTAACTGATAGGCATACAGAAAATCCGGCCCCGTACATGCGGGGTCGAAAACACAATTTCCCAGAGCGTTTACGCATGTTTTGATTGCGAAAATCGCTCTATCTCTTTGTTTTAAAGCAATTCCTGAACGTGAGGCGCGCTGCGCTATTTTGCCGGAATTGCTCTAGGGTGGGACATGCTTCAGGAATTCGCAGAAGAAAACATTGAACCGCTGGCCACCGGCGCATGGATTTTGGGTACCGGTGGTGGAGGCAATCCTTACATCTCCACCCTGAACCTCAGACGTCTCTATGCCGAAGGTCGCCGCGTCCAGATCATGGACCCGATGGCACTTGAAGATGACGACATGGTTGCAGTTGTCTCCAAGATGGGCGCGCCGCTGGTTGGTCAGGAGCGTCTTGGAGACCCTGTCCATCTTGCCCGTGCGGTGGAGGTGATGGAAGATTACCTGGGCAAACCGTTCCGCGCCATCATGAGCGTGGAAATTGGCGGTTCCAATGCTTTGTCGTCCTTCCTCGCCGCTGCAATGCTGGACCGACCGGTTGTGAATGCCGATGCGATGGGACGTGCCTATCCCGAAGCGCAGATGACGTCATTTGCGATTGGCAATCTGCCGATGTTTCCGCTGTCACTGGTTGATGTGCGCGATAACGAGGTGATTGTTACCCGTGCCGCATCCTGGAAGTGGATGGAGCGGATTTCCCGTAAAGTCTGCACCGAGGTTGGCTCGACGGCGGCGACCTGCAAAGCGCCACGCACCGGCAAGGAAGTCAAGGAGTGGGGCATTCACTACACCGTCACCAAGGCGGTGGAACTTGGACGTGCCGTTATGGATGCGCGTGCACGGCATGCTGATCCGGTACAGGCGGTTCTTGACCACGAAGGTGGCAAACAGCTTTTCCGCGGAAAGGTGATTGACGTGGCGCGTGAAACTACCGGTGGCTTCCTGCGCGGCAGTACGGTGATTGAAGGCATGGATGCCGACAAGGGTTCGCGTATGGAACTGGCCTTCCAGAATGAATGGGCTGTCGCCTTCCGCGACGGTTCGCCTGTCGCCATGACGC
Organism: Agrobacterium sp. AGB01; assembly: GCF_014851585.1. Classification (GTDB taxonomy): domain Bacteria; phylum Pseudomonadota; class Alphaproteobacteria; order Rhizobiales; family Rhizobiaceae; genus Agrobacterium. The sequence goes on along the minus strand of NZ_JACVAB010000003.1, from coordinate 239,995 downwards.
CTGACCTGCTTTGCCTGCTCGATACGGTTTCCGGCAGTGCTATCGGCACTGAATCGGTGCGCTATGGACAGCGCGTGACGGTCGTTGCTTTGCCCGCACCGGAACTTCTGACAACACCAGCTGGTATTGCTGCGGTTGGTCCCCGCGCCTTTGGCTATGACATAGATTTCAGATCGGTATTTCCATGAAACGAATCGGTATTGACGTAGGCGGCACCAACACGGATGCCGTGCTGATTGATGGCGAAACAATTATCTCTTCCGTCAAGGTTCCAACCACACAGGACGTGCTTTCGGGTGTGAAGGCGGCGTTGGCACATGTCTCCGGGCATCCGCAGGCGGCTGGCACGCCAATCGATGCGGTAATGATCGGAACAACGCATTTTACCAATGCAGTGGTCGAGCGTGCGCGGCTTGAGCGAGTTGCCGCTATTCGCATAGCGCTACCAACCGGCCGTTCCTTACCACCGATGTGCGATTGGCCGGATGATCTGCGCAGCGCTGTTGATCCGATGATCTTCATGGTGCATGGCGGCCATGAATATGATGGCAGCCCACTGGTGCCGATGATCCCGGATGAAATCCGTGAAGCGGCAATGAAGATCCGCGACGCGGGCATCACTTCCATTGCGATCTCGGCTACATTTTCACCGTTGACCACCGAGTGTGAAATCAAGGCCGCAGACATTGTCCGTTCGGTTATTCCGGATGCGCGCATCACGCTGTCGCACACGCTGGGTCGCATTGGCTTGCTGGAACGTGAAAACGTTGCACTTTTGAATGCCGCGTTGCAGACCCTGGGGAAAACGACAGTACAGGCATTTTCGGACGCATTACGCGAAGCGGGCGTAACGGCACCGTTCTTCCTGACGCAGAATGATGGCACAGTCGCTTTGGCAGATGTCGCTTCGGCAAACCCCGTGCACAGCTTTGCGTCCGGGCCAACCAATTCCATGCGTGGCGCGGCTTTCCTGACCGGATTGACGGATGCGATGGTCGTGGATGTCGGCGGTACGACATCGGACATTGGTTGCCTGATTGGCGGCTTCCCGCGCGAGGCAAACAACATCGTTCATATCGGTGGCGTGCGTACGCTCTTCCGCATGCCAGACCTGTTGCCAGTGGCGCTTGGTGGCGGCACCATTATCGACCCTGAAACAGGAACCATTGGTCCTCGTTCGGTGGGTTACCGTATTCTGACAGAAGCACGAGTGTTCGGCGGCAATACGCTGACCACGTCGGATATCGCCGTCGCTGCAGGTCTGATCGAAATGGGTGACATGGATCGGGTCAAGGATATTGATCCAACTTTCGTCAAGTCATGCCTTGGCCGCATCCGAGACATGGTCGCTGATAATTTCGATCAGATGAAAACCTCTGCTGAAGATGTGCCATTGATCGCCGTTGGCGGCGGTGCATTTCTGATCCCGGAAAGCATACCAGGTGCGTCGGAAGTGTTGCGTGTTGAAAATGCCGGTGTGGCCAATGCCTTGGGCGCTGCTATGGCGCAAGTCTCTGGCGAAGTCGATCAGGTGTTTTCCGGCATGAGCCGTGATGAAGCGCTTGCAAAAGCGGAAGCTGAAGCGCAGGACGCCGCAGTTGCCTCCGGTGCTGGCCGCAGCACTCTCAAGACACTGGAAGTCGAGGATATTCCGATTGCTTACCTGCCGGGCGGCGCACGTCGCGTTCGGGTGCGGGTTATCGGCGATATCGACTTCACCTGAACCTCTGCACCCGCTGATAGCAGGGCATGATTGGAGCATGACATGACTAAAATCGCACTGGCCATACATGGTGGTTGTGGCGTGCTGCCACAGGATAGCATGACGGCGCAGGAATGGGCTGAGGCGCGGCTCGATCTAGGACATGCCTTGCGTGCCGGCTACGCCGTGTTGAAGGCGGGTGGACGGTCGATTGACGCTGTTGAAGCTGCCGTCGTCGTGATGGAAGACAGCCCGCACTTTAATGCCGGGCATGGCGCGGCACTCAACGAACATGGCCTACATGAACTCGATGCGTCGATCATGGATGGGCAGACGCTGGAAGCTGGAGCGATCAGTGCTTCGCGCGTCATTCGCAATCCGATCAAGGCGGCCCGCGTGCTGATGGAAGACGGTCGCGCCGTTTTCCTGACCGGTCCTGCGGCTGACACCTTTGCTGGAGAAAAGGGTCTGGCCGTTGAACCACAGTCCTACTTCACAACCCCGAAACGCGTTGAGGCCCTGCAAGCGATGAAGGCCCATGCGGCTGCTGGAACTGAAGCAACCGAAAACGAAAAACACGGCACTGTCGGCGCCGTGGCACTGGACGCTGACGGGCATTTGGCCGCCGCCACATCAACAGGTGGTTACACCAACAAACCGGATGGCCGTGTGGGCGATAGTCCAGTTATCGGTGCGGGCACCTATGCCCGCGATGGTGCCTGCGCTGTTTCTGGTACTGGCAAGGGCGAGTTTTTTATTCGCTACGTGGTTGGTCATGAAGTGGCGGCGCGCGTGTCTTATCTCGGGCAGGACCTTGAAACGGCAGCCGGTGGACTGATAAACGACGATCTCGCTGCTCACGATATTGGAGCCGGATTGGTTGCTGTTGATGCCACGGGTAACATCAGTGCACCATACAACACGCCGGGCATGTTTCGTGGCTGGGTGACAACGGAAGGCAAGGCCTTTGTTGCCACGCATGAAGAACTTTATGAGATTACACTGTAAGGACGCTGTGAATGACTGCTGATCTCGTACGTGTGCCCGTATTTGACGGCCACAATGATATCTTGTCCCGCTTGATGCGTGAGGGTGTCGAAGGGGCTGAACAGCGCTTTCTGCAAGGGCAGAACAATGTCCATATCGACATTCCGCGCGCTCGTGAAGGCGGTCTGGCCGGCGGACTTTGTGCCATCTACGTTCCATCACCTGCGGGCGGTCTTGATGCCAATGGTGATCTGCCGCGTGTAGAACTGCACAGTGCAATCGACCAGACGATCAGTCAGGCGGCACTTCTCGGACGGATAGAGGCGCAGTCAGAGGGTGCTTTCACCATCTGCCGGACAGCTGCAGATATCCGCAAGGCCATGGAAAAAGGCAGCTTCGCCGCGGTGTTCCATATCGAAGGTATCGAGGCCGCCGGCCCAGACCTAGATATCGTCCACGTTCTCCACGCAGCGGGCCTGCGGACGCTCGGACCTGTCTGGAGCCGGCCAAACATATTTGCACACGGCGTCCCCTTCCGCTTCGGTCACGACCCCGATATCGGACCCGGTCTGACGGACGCAGGGCGTGATCTCATTCGCCTCTGCAATCGTCTGAAGATCATGGTCGATCTTTCGCACATGAATGATGCCGGTTTCCGTGATATCGCAAAAATTTCCGATGCGCCGCTTGTTGCGTCTCATTCAAACGCATTTGCCGTTTGCCCGCACAGCCGCAATGCCACTGACTGGCAGCTTTCGGCCATTCGTGACACCGATGGTCTGATCGGCCTGAATTTCGGCGTCAAATTCCTGCATCCGGAAGGCAAGGCCGACCCGAATATGGATATTTCCGTGATGGTGCGGCACATCGACTATCTGGTCGAACATGTCGGTATCGATCACGTCGCATTGGGGTCGGATTTTGACGGTACGCTGATCTCACAGAAGATTGGTGACGCCACCGGCCTGCCGCGCCTGCTGACCGCATTGCGTGATGCCGGTTATGACGAGGAAAGCCTTGTCAAAATTGCGCATGGCAACTGGATTGCGTTGCTCGAACGGACCTGGGGCGCCTGATAAAGGCGATTTATCACGTCGCTTTTCGATCATTTTGTCCCGCACGATAATGTCGTGCGGGATTTTTTGTTTGTTACGTTCAGGCAAAAATACGTTTAAAACGCGATGCCGCAAAGGCTGCGATATGCTGCGAGGTTGGTCTACCTGATATGAGATCAGCGACGATGCGCCCACTGGCCGGGCCTGTTGCCAGACCAACATGGCCGTGCCCGAATGCATAAATGATGTCACTGGTAGCAGAGGACGGGCCGATGACCGGCAGTCCGTCCGGCGTTGACGGGCGATGACCCATCCACCAGTCGATACGTTTTTCATCAAAGGCTTTTGTCAGAGCTGGATAGGCACGTTTGGCATGGCCAAGCAGAATGTCGGCGCGGCTCTTGTCCGGTGACGTGGCTGTACTTGCCAATTCCACCTGCCCGGCAATGCGAAGACCCGCCAATGTCGGGTTGTTTCCCATTTTCCCATCACCAGGCATGATCGGCATCGCACCTGTTACGACGTCATGCGGAATGACCACGTGATAACCGCGCTCGCTTTCCAGCGGGACCTTGTCGCCGGCTTCGGCAGCCAGTGTCTTGGAGTGGATGCCAGCGGCGATCACCGCTCGATCGCAGGCGATGCTGCCGGCGTCTGTTTTCACACCTTTCAAGCGACCAGCCGATATATCAAAACCGATTGCCTTGCCCCTTACCCGTTTTGCCCCGAGCGCTACTGCATGGTCAACGAGGGAGCCGACATATCCGCCGGGATCGATGCAATGCCCACCCTGCTCTACCAGTACGCCGAAGGAATAGGCTTTTGACAGTGCCGGTTCCAACCGATGCAGTTCGTCCGATGAAAGCTCGCGGTAGACAACGCCATTGTCGCGTCTCAAGCGCCATGCAAGCGCTTCGGATTCAAACATGGCCCTGTCGGGATAGGTGTAGATCAGTCCTTTCCGGACAATCAGATCAGAACGTCCAGCCTCCTTGGCAAGCGCTTCATGTCGCGCCGGTGCGTCATGCAGCAGCGACGACAGGATGCGGGCTGTTCGTTCAACTTTGGCAACGGTAGCGCCAGCCGATACGAAGCGCAAAAGCCATGGCGCTAGACGCAGGATATTGCGCCAGCGAATAATCAGCGGGCCGTTGGGGTCAGCGATGAGACCGGGTACTTTTTTCCAAAGGCCGGGCATCGACATGGGGATAATCGAGGCCGGGCTCAACCAGCCGCTATTTCCATAACTCGATGCCTGACGCCCGCCCGGCTGTTCCGGTTCGATGATGGAAACCGAATGCCCATCTCTCAGCAATTCAATAGCGGTTGCTGCACCAACAATGCCTGCACCGATAACGACGACATGCGAGGTCATTCCTGGAACGCCTCCTTGCGCACCGAGCCGAATTTCGGCAGCACGATCAATGCCAGGACGACAACGGCGGCCACCAGAAGACCAGCAGAGATTGGCTTGTCGACAAAAATGCTGAGACTACCGCGTGACAGGAACATGGCGCGACGGAAGTTTTCCTCCAGCATCGGTCCGAGAATAAGGCCCATGACCAACGGCGCAGCGTCGCAATCCAGCTTGGTGAAGATATATCCGAGAATGCTGAAGATCGCTAAAAGCCACAGGTCGAACACCGAGTTACCAAGCGAAAACGCACCGATGGCACAGAACACAATAATCGCAGGATAGAGGTACTGGAACGGCAACGTCAGCAGTTTTGTCCAGATGCCGATCAGTGGGAGGTTCAGGACCAGCAGCATGAAGTTGCCGACCCACATGGAGACGATAACGCCCCAGAAGATTTGCGGGTGATCGCTGATAAGGGTCGGGCCTGGTGCGATACCCTGCATGATAAGCGCACCGAACATCAGTGCCATCACGGCATTTGCCGGAAGACCAAGCGTCAGAAGGGGTACGAAGGATGTTTGCGCACCCGCATTGTTGGCGCTTTCAGGTGCGGCAACACCCTCGATAGCGCCGTTACCGAACCCTTCCGGTGGTTTGGCAACGCGTTTTTCAATCGCGTACGCGGCAAAGGCTGCAAGCAGTGCGCCACTGCCGGGAAGAAGACCAAGCAGAGAGCCAATGCCTGTTCCGCGCAAGATCGGAGCGGCCATGCGGCGCCAATCCTCACGCGATGGCAACATGGAAAAGAATGGCGCCTTGATCGCGGTTCGGTTTTCTGTGTGTTCGAGGTCCTTGATCAGCTCACCAATGCCGAAAAGGCCCATGGCGACCACCACGAAGTTCACGCCGGTTGCCAGCTCTTCGTAGCCCAGCATGAAACGCGGTGCAGCCGTCTGCACGTCCTGCCCGATCATGCCGATCAGAATACCAGTGAATACCATCGCCAGGGCTTTGGGCAACGATCCGCGCGCAAGAACGATTGAGGCGATAAGGCCGAGGATCATCAGTGAGAAATATTCAGCTGGACCGAAAAGCAGACCGACTTCAGCCAGCGCTGGCGCAAACAGTGCCAATAGCAACGTTGCAACCGTACCGGCAAAGAATGAACCAATAGCAGCGGTCGCCAAAGCCACACCAGCGCGGCCTTTCCGGGCCATCTTGTAACCATCAATCGCTGTGACCACCGATGATGCTTCGCCCGGCAGGTTCAAGAGGATCGCTGTGGTGGAGCCACCATATTGCGCGCCGTAATAGATGCCCGCCAGCATGATCAGCGATGTCACCGGTTCGAGACCGATGGTGAATGGCAGAAGGATCGACATGGTTGCTGCAGGTCCGAGGCCGGGCAAAACGCCGACCAGTGTGCCGAGCAAGGCGCCAATCAGACACCAGAAAAGGTTGACCGGCATGATAGCCTGATCAAGACCGAGGAGAAGAGCGTTGATTGTTTCCATTGGTCTTTCCTCAGTAACCGAACCACGGACCGACAATGCGTACCGGCATGCCCAAACCTAGGATGAATGCGGCACTGCACGCCGCACCCAGAAACAGGCCGTACAGCCCCATGGCAATTGGCCGAAACGGACGCGACGCGAAGGATGCAATCAGACTGCAAAGCGCGACGGATATAAGCAGGCCAGCGCCGCGAACCGTAAGGCCGAATATCACGATAGAGGCGATGATGATGACGACGCGCGAAGGATTGACGCGCAAGGCCTCACCAGCCGTGCCCATCCTGATGCCTTTCAACGCAACAATCACCCCCATGATGATAACGCCAACTGCGACCATCGCTGGAAAGCCACCGGGGCCAATTCTGCGCAGTGTGCCAAACGACAAATCGAGACTGCCAATCAGAAACAGACTGCCGATCAATATGAACAGCAGACCTGAGAGTAATTCGGTATTCAGACGTGAGGACATTATCTTACCTCGTTTCTTCTGGTGGTCTTGCGCGGATCTGGGACCAGATCCGCCGGTCGGTAGGCACGGACTGGTGGTGCGATACCATCAAAACGCGCTATTTCGACAAGGCACGAATTGGGGCTTGGCCCTTGTGCCAGACGTGAGGTGCCGTGATCAGCCGTGAGGACATTCGGGTTGCCGTTCAGTTCCAGTGAACCTGCAACGGAAGGGTCGGATGGGTCAAACCATGCGCCAGTTGCAAGTTGCACGACCCCTTCCCTCACAGCGTCCGTTATCGAAACGCTCGCAAGGCATGCCCCGCGTGGGCTCGTGATCGTGACTGTGTCGCCATCTGCCAGATTTCGTTTTGCAGCATCTTTCGGGTGGATACGCACAGGTTGACGACCTGAAGCCTTGGTACGACGCGACGGTTTGGCATGGTCCCACTGACTATGCAGCTTGTCATGCGGCTGGCATGACAAAAGATGAAGTGGGAACTGCTGTGCAACCGGTGATCCCAGCCATTCCTTCGGTTCGAACCATGCCGGATGTCCGGGGCAATCATCATAAGCAAAGCCGGCAATGGTCTGTGAGCCGAGTTCAATGCGGCCTGACGGTGTGCGGAGTGGATGCGTCTGAGGGTTGGCTCTGAAATCTGCAAGCAGCGCGCGTTCCGGGGACTGTGCTGCCACTTCGACGATGCCGGTATTCTGGAAAGTCTCTATATCAGGCATATTGATGCCACGTGTGGCCGCGTTCACGCATGCCTGACCATACAGGCGCTCAAGCCACTGGTCCTCGCTCAGGCCTTCGGTGAACTCTGCCTCTACTCCCAGTCGGCCTGCAATGCGCCGCAGGATTTCGTGGTCGGTCACAATGCCCTCAGGCGGCGCTGCAAGGCTTGAAGACCAGCCGATAAAGCTGTCACGACCGCTGGCGATGACGTCATTGCGTTCCATGAACGTCGATGCCGGAAAAACGATATCCGCATGGCGCGCATGGGCGTTCCACCAGTGCTCATGCGCAATGATCGTGTCAGGCCTTTGCCACGCTTCGACAAGACGGTTGAGGTCCTGGTGATGGTGGAATGGATTGCCGCCAGCCCAATAGACAAGCTTGATATCCGGATAGGTACGACGGGTGCCATCATGGTCGTATTCGGTGCCGGGATTAAGCAACATATCTGCAATACGGGCGACCGGGATGTAGTCGGTGATTGGGTTTTTGCCCTGAGGCAGGGATGGCCAGTTGATCGGTGATGCGGGCTGGCCGATGCTGCCGACTGAGGCATAACCGAAACCGAAACCCTGACCAGGCAAACCAATGCCGCCCAACAGACTTGCGAGCGCAATTGCCGCCCAGTAGGGCTGCTCGCCGTAATCGGCCCGCTGCAGCGACCACGACATCATGATAAAGGTCTTTTTTCTGGCCATCATCCGCGCCAGATCCGAAATCACTGCTGCGTCTACTTCGGTTATCGTGCTGGCCCAGGCGGCATTCTTTACGATACCATCCTGCTCACCCATCAGATAGGCGCGAAATGTCTCAAAGCCTTCTGTGTAGCTTGCAAGGAAATCCTGGTCGTGCAGATTCTCGGCGATCAGCGTGTGGGACAATGCCAGCAGCAATGCGGTGTCGGTACCGGGTCTAAGTGGCTGCCACTCGGCAGATAATTCGGCTTCTGTATCATCGCGCACCGGCGAGATATTCAGCAAACGTGCACCGGAATCCCGGCAGGCAAGAAGTGCACTGCGTGCGGTATGGCGTGTGATGCCACCGGCATTAACCTGCGCATTGCGCAACGGGGTGCCGCCAAACATCACAATAAATTCGGAATGCCCGGCAATCTGTCCCCACGGCGTATGGCCGCTGACAAGACCGTTCAGGTTGCCGATGACATGCGGAAGAATGACTTCACCCGCTGCGTAACTGTATGTCTGAACGGAGCGAACCGAGCCGCCCGCCATGTTGAAGAAACGCTTGAGCTGGCTCTGCGCATGATGGAAGCGTCCTGCACTCGACCACCCGTAGGAACCTGAAAAAATCGCGCCATTGCCGTAGGTTTGCCGGACACGGCTTATCTCCGAGGCGACGAGGTCAAGAGCCTCGTCCCAGGATACTTCGACAAATGGTTCGGCGCCCCGTCGACCATGGTCCGTTCCTGGGCCATGTTCGAGATAGGAGCGCCGTATTGCGGGCCTGAGGATGCGCGACGGCGACAGCCGATCTTGCGTCAGTTCCGTGCCGAACATGGCCGGATCCGGATCTTCACGAAAAGGCTTCAGGCCTCCGGACTTGCTGTCATGTTCGTAAAATCCCCAATGGCTCCCGACAAGCTTCCGCTGTCGGGAGGGCTCCGAAAAATCCTTATTTTTCATGAGGTTTACCGGAGCCTTGCTCATTTTACTCGACCTTGATGCCAGCCGAATCTACGATTTCGCCATAACGCTTGGTTTCGTCGACAACGAAAGCTTTCAGGTCTGCACTGTTCTTATACATCGGCTCGAAACCGAACACAGTGAGTTTTTCCTTGAACTTGTCGGAGTTGACGACCTTGGACACTGCTGCGTCGAGGTATTCGGTAGCTTTCGGATCAAGGTTCTTGGGTGCCCACACGCCGTACCAGGACACCATGTCCAGTGGCTGCATGCCACTTTCTTCAACGGTCGGGATTTCTGGAGCAAGAGCCGAACGCTTGAGGCTGGTAACAGCCAGAGCCTTCAGGCGACCTGCCTTAACGTGTGGCAGCGACGACAGCATCGGGTCAGCCATCAGCTGAACCTGACCACCCATCAGATCGGTAAGAGCCGGACCTGCGCCCTTATAGGTCACGACATCAGTATCAACGCCAGCCTGTGCCTTCAGCACTTCGACTGCAAGGTGGCCAGCAGAGCCGTAGCTCGATGTTGCGAAGTTGAAACCTTCCGGATCAGCCTTCACTTCTTCAAAGAACTCCTTGAGAGTGTTGGCTTTTGTGGATGTCGGTGTAACGACCAGCAGCGGACCTGCGGCGATACCGGCGATGTGGGTGAAGTCGTTGAGAACGTCAAACGGCACGTTCTTGTTGATCAGCGGTGTGACCACATGGATCGATGCATTGAGAAGCAGTGTGTAGCCATCCGGCTCTGCCTTGGCGACTTCTGCGGAGCCAACAACACCACCTGCACCACCGGCGCGGTTATCAACGACAAATGTCTTGCCTGTTGATTCAGACAGTTCAGCGGCAAGCACGCGGGCTACACCGTCAACGGCGCCACCTGGTGGGTATGGCACAACGATGCTGATTGCGCGTGCAGGGAATTCCTGTGCAACGGCAACGCCACCGGAGATGGCAGCGAGCGATGCGGCAAGAAGCAATGATCCAATATTTTTCATGTCTGGTGGCTCCTTCTGAATTCAGGATACAGATGTACGTTCGCTGCGGAAATGCGCAGCGTTAAACAGTGCGGTGGCTTGTCAGCTACCGTAGAATGGGGTGTGCCGAAACCCTAGTAGGTTCCGGGGTATTGACCTCCGTCAACGAGCAGATTTTGTGCGGTAACAAAACCGGCCTTCGTTGAACACAGGAATGCAATATAAGCGCCGATCTCGTCCGGATCGCCGTAACGACCGGCCGGGTTCTGTGAGGCCCGTTCTTTCCAGATGTCATCGAACGGGCGGCCACTTTGCTCTGCCAGTACTCTGACATGCTCGCGCTGGCCATCCGAGGCAATAATTCCGGGAAGAACATTGTTGATCGTCACATTGTGACTGACGGTCTGGCGCGCCAGGCCAGCGACAAAGCCCACCAAGCCAGAACGCGCAGCATTCGACAGGCCAAGTTCTGGCTGTGCGATCTTGACGCTGCGGGATACGATATTGACGATGCGGCCGAAACCCCTGTCCATCATGCCATCGACAGTCAGACGTATCATGTCGATCGGCGTCAGCATCATGCGGTCCATGCCGCGCAGCCAATCTTCGCGTTTCCAGTTTCGAAAATCGCCAGGCAATTCCCCATCGGCATTGTTGACCAGAATATCCGGGTTGGGGCATGCAGCGAGCGCGGCTTGCCGTCCCTCGGCACTGGTGATGTCGGCCGCAACGGTCGTGACGCGGGCGCCGGTCTTGGAGCGGATTTCCGCAGCCGTTTCCTCGAGCGTTTCCGCAGTGCGGGCAACAATCGTCAAATCCACATTTTCATGTGCAAGCGTCATCGCCGCTGCTTTACCCATGCCACGGCTTGCGCCGGTGACGAGAGCTTTTCTGCCAGAAATCCCGAGGTCCATCTGTCTCTCCTTAGGCGGCGAGAGCTGCAGTGTTGATCTTCCAGCCGTACACCTTGTCGAGGCCAAGTTCCTGTACGATGCGAACGCCGCGTGCCAGTGCTTCACCTTCGAGGCCGGTCAGCGGACGGCGCAATTCACCAGCAGGCAGACCAACGGCCTTCATAAGCGACTTTACGGCAACCGGGTTGATGGCTGAGTAGTTGTAGTGCAGCAGCGGAAGCAGGCGCAGGTAATTGTCGCGGAAACCTTCGGCTTCGGTGTAGCTGGTCCATGGACGCGACATGACGGCCACTTCGGCAGGCGCAATGTTGCCGCCCATGTTGGCCGTACCGTGGCCGCCGAGGCTCATTGTCGGAACGACAAGGCCTAGATTGGGGCTGTCGCAGCACATGACCGAAACGTCTGGGCGTGCCGCGAGAACTTGGGCAACCTGACCAACACGTGCCGTCGATTCTTTGTGAATGACGTAGTTCGGGTGCTTGAAGATGCGCAGCAGGTGGTCCCAATGCAGGTCGCTCTTGACGCGTGGCGGGTTGTTGTAAAGGCCAAGTGGCAGGTCTGTTGCATCAGCGATCTCAAGGAAGTAACGCTCAATGTCGGCTTCTGGTGCGCAGATATAGGCTGGGGCGGCGAGGATCGCGCCATCGGCACCGTTATCCTTGGCGAACTTGACGTTGTCGATTGTGGTGTCGGTGTTGTTGCCCGTGCAGCCAAAGAAGATTGGCATCTTCTCGGACTTCATCTTTGAGGTCTCGACGATGATCTTGCGCTTTTCGTCCTGCGACAGCATCGACACTTCACCGGTCGAGCCCATGATGAGGACCGCAGAGGTGCCATTGGCCTCATGGAACTGCAGCAGTTCACGGAACGCGCCGATATCGACAGCGCCAGAGCGATCAAATGGCGTGATAAGCGCGACGAAAGAACCGGTAATTTTCTTGGCTGCTGAGGACATTGAGGCTGCTCCATCGGAGAATAAACAATGTTTCAAACATAGTTTTAAATCCATTTCAGTCAACGACTATAAATGGTCAAAATGCCCATGAATGCAGCATGGTTTGCTCAATATATTATCAGAAATAGAAAACTATTCCGGCTGAGCGAGGACTGCGTCTTTTTGCGTGATTTTGACAGCTGGTGCCAGGAAACCGGCGCAGACGAATGTGGTCAGTTGCGCGATGATCTGCTCATCATCGTCAGTGTCACAAAGACCGCCGGACAGGTTTTTGAGACGGTAGGTTGCGTGGTCTGAATCCGTCAACACCTGCATGACGGAGCCGATGGCAAAATTGTAGCGCCAAAAAATGTCACGACGCTCAAGCGAAGGTACGGCGTGACCGAAGGCATCGATGAAACGAAACACCGCTGGGTCGACGCGGCGCAAAAAAAACCGTGTGGTGATTTCTCTTGGACGCGAGCGAACCTGCTGGATCATTCGGATCAGCGGACGGTCACCAACGGCATCGCGGCTGAACTGCACCATCGGGCGCACCAGCGCCTCGGCAACATCCTGCAATGTTGGCAGGTTTGGATGCGCCGATTTCTGACAGGCCTCCAGTGCGGCGATACGCGCAGTGGTATAGGGCTCCATCATGATACTCAGCACTTCGCTGATCAGTTCATCCTTGGAGCCGAAGTAATAATTGATGGCGGCCACATTAACGTCGGCGCGCAGAGTGATCTCGCGCACGGTTGCCAGATCGAAGCCCTGTTCGATGAAAACGGCGCGTGCTGCGACAATAATACGCTCGCGCGGATCCTCGGTACGCTCGATCGGCCCATTGGATGACGCTGGAGTCTTGGCTTTTTTTGCCATCTATTTTGGCTCTCTCGTTCCGTCTGGCACCCGGAATCGGAATTGCCCTCTCTATTGAATGCTCTGTAGCATGTTACAACAAATAGGTGCGACCCCCATAATTCGACGAAAAATTTGTGCCGCGTATAAGTTCTGGGCCAGATGTTATTTTGTCCGTATCTCGGGTGAAGGCACGATCGACTTGTTGCGAATGCGTGATGCCGTCCTGTAGTCACGCGGCGTCAACCCTGTTTCCATCCGGAAATAACGGTTGAAGTTGGACAGGTTATTGAAGCCTGCTTCAAAGCAGATGTCGGTAATCGGCATCTCGGTTTCGGCAAGCAAGGTACGGGCGCGCCACACACGCACCGAGCGAATATAGGTTGAGAAGGTCATGCCGGTCAGTCGTCTGAATGCGCGGGAAAATGCCGAAGGGTCCAGCCCCACAGTCTCGGCAACCTCATGCATTTGTGTATCAGGTCTGGATTGCAAAATCTGAATTGCCTGGTCAATGCGGCGATGGCGTTTGTCGGATAACTCGCCATAGAGCGATATGAAATGTTCTGTCGCCAATGCACGCTTGCGCGGTGCAGCTTCGATCGCGTTCAGAATTTCTAGAAACAATCCCAAGCCAACTGAGCCTTTTCGGCTATTTAATTCAACAATCATCTCTCCAATATCAATGGCTTCCGACCCTAGAATTTCAATGCCTCTGCGAGACATCGGTTTCAGACGGTGCAGCACGTCGAGTTCTGGGCAGATGGCGCGGGCCTGCATCAACGTATCCGCATCGAATTGCAAAACGAGGTCACGACCCGGCAGGCTTGGGGCGCCGGGGGTGATCCAGTTATGCGGCAGGTTGGTCCCGGTTAGAACTAGGTGACCCGGTTTGAACGGGCCGACATAGTCGCCGACATAAGCAAAACCCGCAGCGTCAGAGATGTAATGAATTTCCCACTCCGGATGATAGTTCCAGATACAGATCGGGTTGGGATAATCATCCCGCCGGATGAGGTAGGACATGTTGTCCGGAAGAATGATTTGTTCGCGCGTCGCAGTATAGGTATCTGACACCGAGTGGGGAAAATCTGATGATATACGCATGTGTATCTCTCATCATTGGCGTGATAATGTCAAAATAGTATCAGTTAACGGTAAAAAGCCAACTAGTTCCCAACCAATGTTTTTCGAAAATAGGCGCGTGGGCTGTACAGGAGTGCAGCTTCTGAGGGAGGAAATCATGTTGAAGACTTTACTCCGCACTGGTTGTGCGGCGATTGCGCTTTTTGCTGCGTCCAATACTTTTGCTGCCCAGTGCAGCGCGGATGTCCGTATTCTTGCACAGCCACGTGACGGCCTGACGCTGCTGGAAGATTATGTTGATGAGTTCGAGGAGCTGTCCGGTGCAGGCTTTGAAATCAGCTATCTGAATGAAAATGACCGCCGCGCCAAGTCGCAAGCCGATGCATCGACCGTTGGTAGCTTCAACGTTTATTACGTTGATGAGGCAAACCTAGCACTCTTTGCATCTTCCGGCTGGATTGTACCGCTTGATGGCCTTTATCCGGCTGAATATGACTACAACGACTTCGACGCAGGTATGCGCGCTGCTGCGACCTACGACGGCAAGCAGTGGTTTGCACCGGTACAGGGCGGCGGCGACCTGATGGTTTATCGCATCGACCTGCTCGAAAAGGCTGGCATTCAGCCACCTAAGACATGGGACGAATATCTCGCCGCCGTGAAAAAATTGCACGATCCGGCAAATGGCATTTACGGTACGGCACTGCGTGGTCAGCGCGGTTCGGGTGCCAATGTCTGGCGCTGGATGCCACTGTTTAAGGCCAATGGCGGTGAATGGTTCAAGGATGGTCAGCCTGCATTCAACTCCGAAGCAGCTGTAAAGGCCACGCAGACATATCTTGATCTGTTCAAATATTCCGCTCCAGGCACTCAGACCGGTTCGTGGGATGAATCCACCGGCGCCTTCCGCGCTGGCAAGGTTGCTATCCTGGTAGAATCCGCACCACTCGGCGGCATGTCCGTCGACAAGGCGCAGAGCCAGGTTGCCGACAAGGTTGCATTCTCCGTTCCACCATCTCCACTGCCAGGCGCTGGTTATGCCCATGGTTTCGCAGTGGCCTCCAAGGCAAATGCGACGGATGAGGAAAAGGCTTGCGCCGGTCTGTTTGTTGCATGGGCGACCTCCAAGGAACAGGAAGCTCGCCGTCTCGCTGCCGGTCAGCCGGGTGAGTTGACCAGAACCAGCACCTACCAGAGTGCAGAATATGCCAAGACATTCGGTCAGAACCTTTCTGACGCGATGGCAGAGACCGGCAAGCACACGCAGGTGACGTTCTGGCAGGATGCTCGCTGGCAGGAGCTGGGCAATCAGTGGGGCATCATGCTCGAAGAGCTGATCACCGGCAGCCGTACCGATATCAAGGGCACTCTGGACGAACTTGAAGCCTTCGCCCGCAAGCTCTGATGCTGCATAATCAAAAACAGGGCGCGCTTTCATGCGCGCCCATCTTTTCAGCCTAGGATCTGCTGTGATGCGACGCGGACGTTCACTGCCCTATGTATTTCTGGGGCCGACCCTTTTGATCTTGGTCGTGCTGGCACTGGTGCCCACGGTCTATGCGGTCAATATTTCTTTGCAGAACCGGACACTATCCCAACCAGTGGCCGACTACATCTGGTTTGCAAATTACATTGCTCTCTTTTCGGATGCGCGTTTTCTCAATGCCCTCTGGGTATCGGTAAAATGGGAAGTCATCAGCGTCAGCTTGACCATGTTGACAGGCATCGGACTTGGTATTGCGATGTTTGAAGCTGCTGGACCGCGCATGCGCAATGTGCTGTGTCTACTTTTCATCATTCCGGTTCTGTTGCCGCGCGTTTGTGCTGCATTCGTCTGGAAATTCGGCTTTCATCCGCTTTACGGTGCGTTGACGTGGCCGGTGCGTGAATTGACGGGCAGCACCCCTGATATTCTCTCGACACCTTGGGGTGCCCTTCTGGCTGTTGCCTTCGTTGATGTTTGGCAATGGGGATTGTTCTTCGCGGTTATCATTTTGAAGTTGCTGGAATCTCTGCCGCCGCAACCGCTCGAAGCTGCGCGCATTGACAAGGCAAGCCGTTGGGAAATTCACCGCTTCGTGACATTACCGATGTTGAAGGCGCCACTGATCAGTCTTCTGCTGGTGAAAGCGATTGAAAGCTTGCGCTCTTTCGATCTTGTCTATGTCATGACCCGAGGTGGTCCGGGCATTTCAACCGAAACGCTCGATATGTATGCCTATTCGCAAGGCTTTATTGAATCCGGCAAGATTTCCTATGCGTCTTCAATGGCGGTCATCATGATGGTGCTGACAGTCGTAACCTTTACCTTTACCTGGAAGAGGTTGAACCGATGAAGATTTCCACCATTCTCCTTCGGCTGGTGCTGATCGTTGCTGCGGCGTTTGTCGTCCTGCCGCTTCTCTGGACGCTACTGAATGCGTTCAAAACCAATGCGGATCTGCTGGTCAGTACACCAAAGCTGTTTTTCCAGCCTGTCTGGGACAATATGAGTTACGTGTTGAACCGTCGCTCTGTGGCACGGGCTTTGACCAACTCGGTCATTATCTGCTCGTCGGCCGTGGTGATCGGTGCCATCATTGGCGTTCCCGCGGCTTATGTGATCGCCCGCTTCAAGAACCGGCTGACCGCAGAAGCGCAGTTCTTTGTTCTGTCGCTGCGTTTCCTGCCGCCCGTCGCGATTGCTATTCCGATGCTGGTGATCTGGCTGGGCCTCGGTCTCTACGATTCACGCCTGTCGCTGATCGTAACCTATCTGATCGTTACAGCGTCGATTACGATCTGGTTGTCCGTTCCTGCCTTTGAGCGTGTGAGCATTCACGTCGAAGAAGCGGCCCGGGTCGATGGGCTTGGGCCTTATGCGACATTCTTCCGCGTGGCATTGCCAATTGCCCGGTTCCAGATTTTCGGCGCGATCGCCTTTTCTTTCGTGCTCGTCTGGAATGAGTTCCTCTTGGCAATGATGCTTACCACATCCAATGCGAAAACCTTGCCAATCATCGCATCCGAAATGTCCCAGCTCGGCATGAATGTGCCCTGGGGTATTCTAAACGCTGCCGTCGTTCTTTTGTCCCTGCCCCCTCTTATCCTGCTTGGATTGCTGGCGGGCGGTCTGAATGCCGCATTCTCGAAAAAACAAAATCAGGGTTGATTATTCAATGAAAGCACTTGTCCTGGAACGCGTTGGCGAATTGAACCTGCGCGATATCGATCTGCCCCAGACCATGGGACCGGATGACGTCCGTATTCGCCTGCATACGGTTGGTGTGTGCGGCAGTGATGTGCACTACTACACACATGGTCGTATTGGTGATTTCGTGGTCAACGAGCCAATGGTGCTCGGTCATGAGGCCGCCGGTACGGTTATTGAGGCTGGTGCCAACGTCACCCATCTCAAAGTCGGTGACCGCGTTTGCATGGAACCTGGCATTCCTGACCCGATCTCGCGTGCATCGCGCCTTGGCATCTATAACGTCGACCCTGCCGTTACCTTCTGGGCGACGCCGCCTGTTCACGGCATTCTGTGCCCGGAGACCGTGCATCCTGCCGGTTTCACCTACAAGCTGGCTGACAATGTTTCCTTCGCGGAAGGTGCGATGGTCGAGCCTTTTGCTGTTGGTATGCAGGCGGCTGCCCGCGCCCACATCACGCCCGGCGATACAGCCGTTGTCATGGGCTGCGGCACCATCGGCATCATGGTTGCTCTGGCGGCACTGGCTGGTGGTTGCTCGCGCGTATTGATTTCGGACCTGTCCGAAACCAAGCTGAAGTTGGCTGAGACCTATGAAGGCATCACCGGCATCAATCTGCGCGAAAAAGATATTGTCAGCGCGGTGAATGAGGCGACAGAAAATTGGGGCGCAGACATCGTGTTTGAATGCTCCGGTGCACCTGCTGCCATACGTGACCTGTTCAAGGTCGTGCGTCCGGGCGGCACTGTCGTTCTGGTTGGTTTACCGCCGGAGCCGGTTCCTTTCGATATTGCTGCAGCCTGCGCCCGTGAGTGCCGTATCGAGACCGTGTTCCGCTACGCAAACGTCTTTGACCGTGCACTGGCGCTGATTGCTGCTGGCAAGGTCAATCTAAAGCCGCTCGTTTCGGACACATATAATTTCGATCAATCGATTGCCGCTTTTGAGCGGGCTGCCGAAGGGCGCCCTGAAGATGTGAAGCTGCAAATCGTGCTGGATAAGGAAACGAGCTGATGGCTACAGTCGAATGCCGTTCCATCCGTAAGGTTTATGGTTCGCTTGAAGTCATGCGAGACTTCAACCTGTCGATCAATGACCATGAATTCGTGGTGTTCCTCGGCCCGTCGGGCTGCGGAAAATCCACCATGCTTCGCATGATTGCCGGTCTGGAAGATATCTCTGGCGGCGATCTTCTCATCGGCGGTCAGCGTATGAATGACCGCGATCCCGGTGATCGTGGTATTGCCATGGTGTTCCAGAACTACGCGCTTTATCCGCACATGACCGTTCGCGAGAACATCGTATTCGGTCTTGAACGTGCGGGAGTTGCAAAGGATGCCATCAACGCACGTCTGGCACCGGTCGTCGAAGCGCTGGGGCTCAACGTCTATCTGTCGCGCAAACCGACAGAGCTCTCCGGTGGTCAGCAGCAACGCGTGGCGATTGCGCGTGCTATGATCAAGACACCGGAAGTGTTTCTGTTTGACGAGCCGCTTTCAAACCTCGACGCCAAGCTGCGCGGAAGCCTGCGAGTTGAAATCGCCCGTCTGCACCATGACTTGAAAACCACCAGCATCTATGTGACGCATGATCAGCTTGAGGCGATGACGTTGGCTGATCGCATCGTGCTGATGAAGGATGGTCATATCGAACAGATGGGTACGCCAGAGGAGATCTATCAGACGCCTGCCACATTGTTTGCAGCAGGTTTCATCGGTACGCCGAACATGAACTTCCTGGAGCTACAGGCATCAGATGGCGTTTTGGCTGGTGATACAGTCAACTTGGGCGCACCTTTCAATGTCCGCCCCGGTGCTGTGACAGTTGGTATTCGTCCTGGCGCTTTTCGCCTGAACGAAACGGCCGGAACCTTCCGTGGACAAGTTGATCGCAACGAGTTTCATGGCGAAACACGTCTGGTAACACTGAAGAATGGTCGCCATGAATTCAGCGTCGCACTTCCAGCTGAAACGCGCCTGAATGAGGGGCAAAACATCGGCTTCGACGTCGATCCCGCAAACCTGCACCTGTTCGATACGACGAGTGGACAACGTCTGTCAGCCTGATCGACTACACCAGTCCCGGCAAAACAGGCATTAAAAAGTTTACCCCCACCAGACGGTTTGTCAGGTGGGGGTATTTTGTTACCAGGTTCGGCGCAGTGTGACGGCGAACGACCGGCCCGGATTGTAGAAGTCTGCTCCAAAACCGCCATAGGCGACGTACTTCTTGTCGAACAGATTGCTGACATTCAGATCCAGCGATGTGTTTTCCTGAATCTTGTAGTTGAACGACGCATCGAAAACGACGTTGTTTCCAGTTTTTTGCGTGTTTGCATCGTCGAAGTAGTAAGACCCAATGTAACGAGCACCCAATCCAAACGTCATGTCGCCAATGGTGTCGTTACCTTCAAGCGTATAGTTACCCCAAACAGAGGCTGTGTGATTTGGAACGAAAGAAAGTTCGTTGCCATCTGTCCTTTGCGGACCACTCTCGAGAATTTTTGAGTTGAGGTATGAGTACGAGGCCGTCACGCTGAGGTTGTTGGTGATTTCCGCTTTCGCCTCTAGATCAAGGCCACGAACGCGCGCCTTCCCTATCGTTGTTACTACGCGGGTATTTGGATCCGTAACCGCAAAGTCTTCACGTGTCAGGTCGTAAATGGAGGCACTGAATAGCGCTGGGAAACTGTCTGGCCGATATTTCACACCAATCTCGTACTGTTCACCCAGCTCTGCCTTGGTAAGGACGGAGGACGGAACGGCCGACTGCGCGTAACTGGCATATGCCATAAATTCTTCTGTAAATTTATAGGAGAGGCCGAAACGAGACGTAAACTCGCTTATATCGCCTGAAGACCTCGTGTCGTTTAGAATGTCATTTTGATTTATGTCCATCCAATCATTACGCAAACCAACAGATGCAGTCACCTTATCTAGGAATGTGAGATCCTGTTGAATATACAGTGACTTTGTATCTTGGTGACTTTTTAATTGCTCTATCAGAGGGATAGAGGAAAGTGGGCCGCTATAGATCGGGTTGGTCCAGTCTATACCTGGCGCAGTACCTAGCCACGATGGTGGACCTTCGAAATAAGTCATATTGGTACTGGATAGCGTGTTGTAAGTTAAACCAACCAGTGTCTTACTGTCGATATCGTTGAAGCTTGTTTCGTATAGCAAATGGGAATCAATGACGAAGTTTTCATCTGAATAATCGTTAGCAAAGAACCCACGTTCGGCAATGGTCGAGCCACTGGTCGGCGTAGACGCAATATATGCGTAACCAAAATCGGTGTTTGCATTACTGTACCGGGCATTTGTACTGAAACTCAGACCTGAGCCAAAATCATGATCGAACATGACGCTCAAGGAGTTTCTGTTGACACCGCGATAATTAAAATCCGGCTCGCCGAAGAAACGACTTCTGCTGAAATCCGTGCCGACGGGATGGCCACCACTTCCCGGTACGCCATCGGTATTGAGGTGGTCATAGACCACAGTCAGGCTGGTGACGTCAGTTGGCCGCCACGTAAGGCCGCCCATGAAGAATTTCTCGTCATCATTCGAGAAGTCGAACTCGGCATTGGCATTTTTCACCTTGCCCGTAATGCGATAAGATAGCGTGTCGTCCTCAGTGATGTTGTCGCCAAAGTCGATCCCAGTTTCGGCGCGGTCGTAAGATCCCCCGGTCACATAAGCTTCGCCAAATCTTTCACTTTTGGGTCGCTTGGTCATGTAGTTGACGGCACCACCTGGGTCAGAAACGCCGAATGTTGCGGAGTTGGCACCTTTAAGTACTTCGACGCGTTCATATGCGAAAGGCTCTTCACGGAGACCACCAAAGGGACGTCCGATCAAAAGGCCGTCGCGATACATATAGGCATCGAAACCGCGAATCTTGAAATAATCAAACCGGTCGTCTGAGCCGTAAAAATCAGTTGTGACGCCAGCGGTGTACTGCAACACTTCTTCGACGTTCTGCGCGCCACGTTGCTGGATTTCTTTTGACGTGATCACAGAAACGCTGGCAGGCGTGTTCATGATGTCCGTGGCGATCTTGCCGCCACTGGTTGTTTTGGTGGCAACAATGGATTTGCTGTCATCATCCGCACCGGCGCCATCGATAGTAATGGTTTGCAAAACAGTATTGGTACCCGAACTTTCGGTATCCTGCGCCAGCGATGTTACCGGCGAAAAAGCGATCAGTGCCGTGCATCCAAGAAGGGCAGCATTGCGAGAATGAAGACGGGACCGTTTGCCTGTGCTGCCGTTTTTTTTGCTGTGCATGTCCAAATTCCAGAGGTTGGCGTTGTTGTTGCTGGTCACCAACAGGGTGCTTTTCGCAGTCCTTTGCCGAAGCGGTTCTGTGCGTCGCTTTGATGCGGAATGGCACGGACTGTGGCGATACCCTGTATTCACCTTCCGCGCTTGTTAACTTGAGGCGTACAGTCTGGTATTGTAGATTCCTCTGGTTTTGTATGAAACTCCGGAAACTTTGACGCGCTGCCGGTTGGTCGTTTGCGTAAGCCTTGACGCATCCCCATTAAACTGGAACTGGAAAGCCAACTTTAAATATCAAGGAGGGTTGGCCGTGCCAAGGTTCTTCGGTTTTTACGCAATGGTGGTTGTGACATGCCTTTCATTGCTGGCATTCACACAGGTCCGTGCAGACGAAAACACGTCTTATCCGATCGTCATCAAACATGCGTTGGGAACAACCACGATTGCCAAAAAGCCAGAGCGCGTCGCGACTGTCGCTTGGGCCAATCATGAAGTTCCGTTGGCATTGGGCATTGTTCCCGTTGGTTTTGCAGCAGCCAATTTTGGCGATGACGATGGCGACGGTCTGTTGCCATGGGTCGCTGAAAAGCTGAAAGAGCTTGGTACTGAAAAGCCCGTGCTGTTTGATGAGGGGGATGGAATTGACTTCGAGGCCGTCGCTGCAACCCAGCCGGACGTCATTCTCGCAGCCTATTCCGGCCTCAGTCAGGCCGATTACGACACGTTGAGCCAGATTGCACCGGTTGTTGCCTATCCGGAGTCATCCTGGGCGACTGATTGGCGCGATATGATCCGCTTTAACAGCGCCGGGCTCGGCATGGCGAAAGAAGGCGATTCACTAATTAAGCGGATTGAAAAGGAGATCACTGATACTGTCGCTGGGCATCCTCAGCTTGTGGGCAAGTCGGCAATGTTTGTGACGCATCTCGACACCACGAACCTCAGCATCGTCAATTTTTATACCGCCAATGACACTCGCGTGAAGTTTTTTACCGATCTCGGTCTTAAGTCACCCAAGAGCGTTTTGGATGCAACCACCAAGGGCCAGTTTGCTGCGGGCGTCAGTGCAGAACGTGTCGACGCCTTTGATGATGTTGATATCGTCGTGACTTACGGCAGCCAGGCCTTGCTGGATGCGGTGAACGCTGATCCCCTGCTTTCGCGAATGCCCGCAGTCGCCAATGGCGCAATCGTCATGCTGGGCCGCAATCCACTCGGTACTGCATCCAATCCAACACCATTGTCGATTTCGTGGGTGTTGAAAGACTACGTCAATCTGCTTGCCGAGGCGGCGGGAAAGTCCAAATGATATTGAATAAAGGGTCCTCGCAGGCTGCGAAGGCTTTTCCCGGAAATACCCGCCGTTCGCGGTTATTAGGTTTGGTTGTAGTGCTGGCAGCACTTGCTTTTTTGTGCGCCTTGTCGGTCGCGATCGGTACACGAGACGTGTTTTGGAGCGATATCTTAATGGCATTGCGTGGCCATACGGATAATATAAGCCAAGCTGCTGTCGCAGTCCGACTGCCAAGGACTCTGCTTGCATTGCTTGCGGGCGCTTCACTCGGTTTGGCAGGTGCGATCATGCAGGGCGTTACCCGCAATCCTTTGGCTGATCCCGGCATTCTCGGCGTCAATATGGGTGCGTCTTTGGCGGTCGTGGTGGGTGTGGCGTGGTTCAGTATCGCGTCGGCATACGCCTACATCATGGTTGCCATCTTAGGTGCCGGCATTTCAGCTGTTTTTGTTTACGTCATCGGCTCGATGGGGCGCGGCGGTGCGACACCGCTCAAATTGGCACTGGCTGGTGCCGCGACATCGGTCGCTTTTTCCTCTTTGGTTATCGCTGTAGTCTTGCCACGCAATGATATTGCGGGCGGCATTCGCGCCTGGCAGATCGGTGGTGTTGGTGGGGCGACATTTGAGCGTATTTCTCATGTGCTGCCGTTTCTGATCGTTGGTTTTGCGATCAGCCTATTGTCGGCTCGCAAGTTGAACTCATTGGCGCTCGGCGATGAATTGGCCGCTGGTCTGGGCGAACGTGTTGCGACTGCCCGGGCCATAGCGTCATTCGGGGCAATCCTCTTATGTGGTGCAACGACTGCGATTTGTGGTCCGATCGGTTTCCTTGGTCTCGTCGTTCCACATCTGTGCCGCCTGCTGGTGGGGGTAGACCACCGTTGGCTATTGCCTTTCTCGGCCTTGAGTGGAGCTTGCCTACTACTGGCCGCGGACATTATGGGACGCATCGTGGCACGGCCTGCCGAGTTGGATGTGGGCATTGTCACTGCACTCGTCGGGGCGCCGTTTTTTATCTGGATTGTCAGGCGGCAAAGGGTGCGTGAATTATGAGCATGCTTTCCCCTGTCATCACCTCGATCGCTGGAAACCGGCGTCAGCGCGCTAGTGGCCGGTGGCTTGTTATCTCCGGTCTGGTGGTGTTGTTATGTGCCGTCTTTGCACTGACGCTGATGTCCGGCCAGACGTTTACGCCGCCGAAAGACGTTATCCGTGTGTTGCTTGGTGAGAATATCCCGGGTTTGAGTTTCACCGTTGGTCAGTTGCGGTTGCCGCGCGCTGTCCTGTCCATTGTTGCGGGACTTTGTTTTGGCATGGGTGGCGTCGCCTTTCAGATCATGCTCCGCAACCCACTCGCCAGCCCTGACATTATCGGCATCAGTTCCGGCGCAAGTGCCGCTGCGGTTTTTGCCATTGTTGTCCTGTCGCTCAGCGGGCCGATCGTGTCAGTTTTCGCCGTCGTCTCCGGGCTTGGTATTGCGCTGTTGGTCTATACTCTGTCGTTTCGCAACGGTGTTGCAGGGACGCGATTGATCCTTGTCGGCATTGGTGTCTCTGCCATGCTGCAGAGTTTTATTGCTTACATATTGTCTGTCGCGCCGGCCTGGAGCCTTCAGGAGGCGATGCGCTGGCTGACGGGCAGTGTGAACGGCGCACAGATGTCGCAGACACTGCCGCTCATTCTCGCCTTGGCTGCCTTCGGTGGACTGCTGCTGACCCGCGTTCGTGATCTGGAAGCCTTACGGCTCGGCGATGATACTGCCGCAGCACTTGGCGTGCGTGTCGCCAAGACACGGATCATCGTTATCATCGCATCGGTTGGAATGATCGCATTTGCCACAGCAGTGGCCGGGCCTATTGCATTTGTTGCTTTCCTCTCCGGGCCGATCGCTGCAAGGATCATGGGTAACAATGGTTCGTTGCTTGTGCCTTCGGCACTGGTCGGCGCAACGCTCGTTCTGGTTGGCGATTATTGCGGGCAATTCCTGTTGCCCAGCCGTTATCCGGTCGGTGTCGTTACAGGTGCGCTCGGCGCTCCCTACCTCATTTTCCTTATCGTGCGCGTCAATCGCGCCGGAGGTTCACTATGACTACCTATTCACTTGCCGCCACGAAACTTTCAGCCGGGTATGGCGATAGCGTCATTCTGAATGACCTCGATCTGGTGGTGCCACATGGCAAAATAACAGTGATTGTTGGCGCCAATGCCTGTGGCAAGTCGACACTGCTGCGCACCATGTCGCGGCTGATTACGCCGCGTGCAGGCCACGTGCTGCTTGACGGCAAGTCCATTCACAAAATGCCATCACGGGAACTGGCGAAAGTGATGGGGCTTTTGCCACAATCCCCTATCGCGCCTGAAGGTATCATGGTGGCAGACCTTGTCAGCCGCGGCAGGCATCCGCATCAGGGCATATTTGCGCGCTGGACATCAGCGGATGACGAAGCTGTCGCGACAGCGCTTATTGCCACCAAAACTGTCGAGCTGGCAGAACGACCGATCGACGAACTTTCCGGCGGGCAAAGGCAGCGTGTCTGGATTGCAATGGCACTGGCGCAGCAGACTGAAATCCTGTTGCTGGATGAGCCAACGACCTTCCTCGATATCAGTCATCAGATTGAGGTGCTGGATCTGTTGACCGATCTCAATCAGTCGCGTGGAACGACAATCGTCATGGTTCTCCACGACCTCAATCTGGCGGCTCGATATGCGGACCATCTTGTCGCCATGGCAGGTGGCCGACTGCACATCACGGGAAAGCCGGAAGAGGTCCTGACAGAGGACAATGTGCGGCAGGTGTTTGGCCTTGAGAGCCGCATCATCACCGACCCCACGTCAGGGCGCCCGCTGATGTTGCCAATGGGCAGGCATCAGATGATCGGTGAAGATGTCATGTAAGGACGAAATAGACGCAGCAATTATCAACGAGCTGCGTCTAGATCTGAACGGCGCAATTACTGCGCCCTGGCCAGAGGTAGTCGGGTCAGCACAGCCATATTGTCTGTTTTAAACACCTGCTCCGCATAGGTCTGCAACGCGACTGACGTCAACTGTTCGCTCAATTTTGGCATGTTGCTGAGGTAGGTCGGGTCGCCGTAACGGCGGTAACTCAAAGACAGGCGGCGCAGCCACGTGTTGGCGTCACTCATACGCCCGCTTTCGGCAAAATTGATGTCTGCCTGCAATCGCTTGAAGTCCACAGCCTGTATGTTCTGCGGCATGTTCTTCAGGACATTTATGGCAGCGTCTGCCAGCTCTTCCGCCCGCTCCGGCGCACAAATGAACGACAAGGTACTGATGCTGCGGTTGGTCTCCGGGTCCATGCGCAACTCAAACTGCAGCGTATAGATGCCGCCGAGATGATTGCGCAGTTCATTTTTAAGTGCTTGCTGGGCGAGTGGTGTCAGTGTCGAAATGAGGAAGGCTTTTTCTGGCGTCCATTCAAGGGCTGTGAACGTAGATATTTCGACCTGGGCCCGATGATCCCTAAATGTTTGAATGCTCTTTTTGTGTATGCCGTCTTGCTGCCTGGCGGGTGCTGGTGTCAGCGTTGAAGCGCGTGCCAACGCACCTACTGTTGTTGCAAACGTGGCTTGAGTCTCCCGCGTTGGGGCGGGACCGACCGCAAACCAAGTCACCGGTTCCGCGACGAATGCACGAGCAGCCTTTTCCAGTGCCTGTGCATCAATCTCTGCAATATTTGCATCGCCGGGGTGATCGGCAGACTCTCCGTAGAGCAACTGCGAATATTCATTGGCAGAGGTGAGGTTGCTGGCCATCTGGGTGCGGAAAGCGTCAGAGGCCTCTTCACGAACCAGACCGAATTTTATACTCGCTGCATATTGACGCAACAAGTCCGGGAGTTGTTCCGGCTTTGCAGCCACGGCAACGTCGAGCATGCTGTCCTTCAGCGCCCAACTCCAGCTCGCTGGCTGGGCTTTTTTCCAAAGTTCATATTCGTCCTGTGACCAGAAATTGAAACCGCTTTGTTCCCAGAGTTGAATGGCAGCCTGTGAAACTGTGCTGCCGAACTCGGCATTCATGAAACCCGGTCTGGATTGTCCTGATAGATAGACCTTGCCATCCGTCGTGTCGCGCTCCAGCCAGACCACGCGATCGCCGTTCGAAAGTGCCCATTCCTGTATCGTTGGGTTGTCATGACGGGTTTCCGAGACGATTTCTCCCGTTACATCAACCGTCGCGTCTGTTGGCCATATTGGCAGCGGCTGCTCTTTCGCGACCGGCGCCTTCGCTACAATGGCGGGCAAATCTGGTAGTGCTGTAACCGTGGACAAGGCCTGACGTTGGGCACTGATCTCGTCGACCGATGGAAGCTCTACCGACTTGTCGCCCGGAGCCTGATACATCATCACCTGGTCGGGCGCGCGCAGCATATCCTGCATACGGGCAGACAGGCTTTCGAAGGTGATCTGCTCCAGCAGGGCATGTGTGTCCCTCGCCTTTTCACCTGCATCTTGCAGCACGGAATCCATCATCACTGCGTTGGTAATACGGTCTTCCCACTCTGCATAGGTTCGCTGGGCCGCGGCGTCAGGATTGCGGCTGTTGATCCGGACAGCTTCTTTCATCAGAGCGTCGAAGCCATCTCGAGACAAGCCCGTACGCCGCAGTCGCTCGACACTTTCAAGCAAAATGTCTTTCGCTCTGTCATGATTTTCGCTTCTGGCGTTGAAGGCCAGAATAAGCCGCCGCTCTACAGGTTCTTGAATGACGAAACTGAGTGAGTCGATCATCTCCGCGTAATGTTTACCCTGCGTCTGTATCGCGTCGCGCATCAGGCGGGTCAGGAAATATTTCTCGAGATAGGCAAGTCTGCCGTCATCGCTTTGACGGGGTGGCATTTCCAGTCTGAAAGCATAGGTTACTTGCGAGGTGGTGCCCTGTGGGTCCTGTACCAGGCCGACGGAGAGTTCATCTTTCAACGGGAATGCCACGTAGTCTCTGGATGGTTGTGGCTTGTTCGGTGCTGAGCCAAACAGACGGATAATCGCCTTCTCAGTGCTTGTCGCATCTATCCTGCCAGAGACGATCAGGGTCATGTTGGACGCGACATAATAGGTATCGTAAAACGCCTTGATGTCAGCGATGGTCGTCGCTTCAATTCCCTCACGTGTGCCAATCGTCGGACGATCAACATAACGCGAACCTGCACGCAGCAGCTCTTTTTTCTGTCGGTTGATGCGTTCAGCCACCTTGTTATCAAGGCGCAGTTCTTCAAGAATGACGAAACGTTCTTTGTCCCAGTCCTCGGCCAACAGTTTCGCGCCAAAGGCCATGTCAGCAACCAGTGCCAAGGACCCTTCTACATCGAGCGCATCATTCGGGCGGGTACGAACCATATATTGGGTCTCTGCTTCGCGCGTGACTGCATTGATCTGCACGCCGGTGCGCCACCCAAGCTTCTGAAAGTAGGTGTGTAATGTCTCGGGGTGCGCCTGCGTCGACTGGAACACCATATGTTCAAGGATGTGGGCAGTGCCACGCGGTATCTCTTCATCAACAGATCCGGCGTGCACAACAAGGCGGATGTTGAACGGTTCATCTGCGCGTTTGCTGTCGTAGAGAATGTAGGAGAGGCCGTTATCCAACTTTCCGTGCGTCACCTTCTTGTCCCACTCCACACCATTAGCCTGAGCAAACTGAAGTCCGGCAAAAAGGGTAACTAGGGCAAACACGGCGCGCACAAAGATCATAACGTCACTTTCAAAATTCCACGAACGAATGCGTTCACTGGTATTCGACGTTTGATCTCGTTTGATCTCACAAAAAATCTGAGTATTTGGCGAATGATTAAAAGCGAAACCTATGGTCCTACGATATCATCAACGGACCATAGGGGTGCTAGCGTCTGCGATCAGCCGCCATATTCGATTATTTCAAGGCCAGCATTGTAGTCGGTTGCATAGATCAGGCCATTGGCATCAACAAAAACGTCAGCCGACTGGATAATCCTAGGCCGATTTGGTCTCCGGTCCGTCATTGTTGTTGGGCCAGCCGGTACGAGCGCGCCCGTTTCAACGGGGTGATAGGGGTCGGATATATCGAATGCCCGGATACCGGCATTCTGCCATGTCGCAAAAATCAGAGTTTCCGACACAAACGAACCGGGGCGGTTTTCGTGAAGATTGTGTGGACCAAAATGGCCGGCCTTTTTGGTGTAGTCGATCTCATTTGGGATCGGGAATGTCGAAATACTGATCGGGTTTTCGGGAACCCGGATGTCGAATACCCACGTATGTTTGCGGCCGTCTTCTTCGTTATCAAGCACCGCCTCGTCGGCGACGACAAGCAGATCGCGTCCTGGCAATGGCAATGGAGAGTGCGTGCCACCGCCATAGGGAGGGCACCAGTTGTGGTGTTTGATCAGCTTTGGTGCGGAATGATCCGACACATCAAGAAGGGTCAGGCCACCATCGCGCCAGCAGGCATAGGCTGTGTTGCCATGCACAAGGGCGTGGTGAAGTGCATAACGACGCCCCTCACCCCAGTTTGGTGTTTCGCCAGCCGCAAGGTTCATGCCCGGCAACCACCAGCGGCCAACAAGTTCGGGTTTCGCGGGATTGGCAAGGTCGATAGTCACGAAAATATAATCCGAATAACCATCCAGAAGTGCTGAAGCATAGGCGTAACGGCCGCCGACGTACCAGATGCGGTGCAGACCGACGCCGTCGACATCGAGCTGGCCGATTTTGCGGGGCTGAGCGGGGTTTGAAATATCGTAGACGCTCATTCCAGCCGTCCAGGAACGCTCGCGTTTTGTCGCCGCGACGGTTTCACCTACCGACTTGGTGTAATAGGCCTTCTCATCGGTGAAGGTTTCGACGTCGGCAAACAGGTCAAGCGCATTGATGACCAAAAGCAGATCGCCGTGTGTCTGCAGATGGATGTTCCAGGTGTTCGCAGGCGCCGCTACATAATTGACCGTGCGCGGGTTCTTGGCATCCGAGACGTCGACGATTGAGAAGCCCTGCGACCAGGGGTGGGCAATATAAGCGTGGTTGTGGTGAACCATAAGCTGCAGGCCATCACCACGACCGCCAATATCGCTGTGGCCAATCAGTTTCATGTTGCGGGCGAAATCCGGTTTTGGCAGGTCTGTCATGGCCATTCTCATTGCTTGGTAAAGGGAAAAACGCCGCCTTGCGGGCGGCGCCATTTTCATCTTTGGCCTTACTGCTTTGCAGCAGGAATCCATTCGGCAGAGGCAGCATCGCTCTTCTGGAATGCCGGGAACTTCTGTTGAAGCTCCTCGATCGTGCCGATGTTGTTGTTGACCAGGTCGTCACGGGTAATCAGGGTTGGCTGAAGCAGAACGGAACGGCCAGGGAACTGACCGGCAATCGCCAGCGATACGGCGCGAACAGAGACTTCACCCACAACAGCGGCGTTGGTGGCGGCAGTTGCAACCCATGCGCTATCTGGCTCGGTAATCAGTTGAATGTCAGCGGTCGAAATGTCGACGCCATAGATTTTGACCTGCTGAGAAAGACCCAACTCATCGATAGCCAGCTTTACGCCCTTGGCGAATTCGTCCCAAGGCGTGAAGATGACGGAGATATCCGGGTTGGCGCGCAGGATTGCTTTGGTCTGGTCAGCTACTGATGCTGGTACCGTGTCGTTCACGACGCCCCATACGGCCTTTTCAGTCAGCTTGTGTTTTTCGACGAACTCTTTCCAGACGCCATAACGGCGATCAAGCGGTGCAAAACCTGCAACATAAACGGCGCCGCCGACAAATGCTTCGCCCTTATCTTTCACAGCCTGCTCAAGAACAAGCTTCGCCATGTCCTTGTCGCTCTGTTCAATCTGCGGGATCTGCGGGTTATCGAGATCTACGTCATAGGCGACAACCTTGATGCCGGCATCAAGCGCCTTCTGGGCGACGTCCTGCAGAACCTCAGGGCGACCATTATTAATGATGATGCCGTCAACGCCGAGATTGATGGCCTGCTCAACCAAATTGCGCTGGGTGTCATTGTCGTTACGTGCCTGAGAGACAGTCAGATTGATGCCGAGTGCATCAGCCTGCTTTTTCACGCCAGCTTCAAATGCCTGCAGCCAGTCGCCGCTACCAAGGAAGCTGACGACGGCAATGTTGACAGTCTTGCTGTCGAACGGCGCCGGTGCACCGGCGATGCCGGCGGCGGAGGCCGGGGCTGTGATGATCGAACCGGCAATAACGAGGGCTGCCAGCCTTTTCAGGGTCTTGAACATGGTTTTTCCATTTCGTTGCTAAGAATATTTCAGGAGAGAATGTCTGGTTAGTTTTGCGTGCGGCCAATGCCGTAGGTCAGCGCCAATGCTCCGACGAGTACAGCACCCTTGATGAAGTCCTGCGTGTAATAAGGGGCGTTCAGCATGGTCAGGCCATTCAGCAACACACCAACAAACACAGCGCCGATCAGGGTGCCGAGGACGTTCGGACGTCGCAGGCCGAGAACCGCAAAACCGATCAGCGACGCGGCAACAGAATCCATCAACAGCGATGCGCCTGACGATACGTCGCCTCTGCCGACGCGGGCGGCAACGATAATGCCGCCCAACGCAGCAAGAGTGCCAGAAAGCACATAAGCGAAGGTCTTTATGCGGTTGACATTCGCACCGGCCAGTCGTGTGGCAACTTCATTGCCACCTGTTGCATAAAGCAGGCGTCCCAAGCGCGTCCGTTCCGTCAATACAAACAGGATCAGGGCGACCAGCAACATCATCAGCACGGAGAACGGGATGGTGCCAAACAGGCTGGAACGACCAATCGTCAGAAACGCCGGATCGTATTTTCCGGTCGCTGTCGTACCATCGGGTAGAATGAGGCCAACCGAAATCGAGCGTCCAGCTGTTGGAATAAGCTGCAAACCGGTCAGCAGAAACATGGACGATAGAGTTGCCAGTAAGTCTGGTACCTTCAGCTTCACAATTAAAAATGCATTGGCGAAACCGACAAGCGCACCGAAGGCCAGCACCAGTGGTACGGTCTGATAGGCATTCAGGCCAAGCACGATCATGGCGTAGCTCGCGGCCATCACACTTGAAGCAGCAACTGCGCCGACGGAAAGATCGAAGCCACCAATGGCAAGCGTGACCGTGACACCCGCGCCGATGATTGCGACGACGGATACCGCCTGCAGAATGCTCATCAGGTTGTTGATGTTGATGAATGCGGGTTGCGCCAGCGAGAAGCCGACAACAAGCGCGATCAGCAGAATGAAAACCGCACCACGGCGAATGGTTTCTCGAACTGTCTCCAGACCATTGCCGCCGCGTGGATTTTCAGAAGTGTGTTGGGCGCTGTTGGTCATTAGACAGTGTCCTCTTGATAGCCGGTGAAGGCCGAATGTTTGGTTTCCTCGCGCAGCGTATGATGGTCCATCACCAATACGCGGTCCGCAACTTCATGCGCTTCTTCCGCGTCTGAGGTTGCGATCAATGTCGCGCGGTCGGTGTGGCTGCGAATTGTTGCGATGATGTCCTGGCGCGCACCGACGTCTACACCCTGAAATGGCTCGTCCAAAAGCAACACCCGGCTTGGCTCAGCTTCCCAACGTGCAATCACTGTCTTCTGTTGGTTACCGCCAGACAGCGACCACACTGACGCGAGAGAGTCGACTGCCTTGATGCCAAGCCGTTTGATGGCAGCATTGCCCTCATTTTCTTCGCGTTTCGAGAACATGAAGCCTGAACGATACCAACGGTTCAGATGCGGTAGGCTGATGGTGGAGGCGATGCTTTCGCCGGGCCAACCTGCATGTATCAGCGACGAAGTATGTCGATCTTCAGCCGCCATGACCACGCCTGCGGCAATGGCGTCTGCCGGCTTGCGCGCGTTGGACGGCCGTCCGTTCAATGTGATGCTACCAGATACGAATGAACCGACACCGAACAGACCGGAGAGAAGACGACTTTTGCCGGCTCCGAGCACGCCGGTTATCGCAACGACTTCACCCTTGTGAACGGTCAGATCGAATGGCCGACTGTCGGGTAAAAGCTGAATACCTTTCAGCTCCAGGACTGCCTGTCCAAATTCTCGTTGGTCGGGCCGTGCCGATTCAAGCGACCGTCCGATCATTGTCTCAATGGCAGCTGAAAAATCAATTGGTCTGCTAAAGGCGCCGACATTGCGACCGCCACGCAAGATGACGACCCGGTCAGCCAATGCCTCCAGATCTGCAGTGCGGTGTGAGATATAAAGGACGGCGATGCCACGAGCCTTCAGTTGCCGCAAAATGTCATAGAGACGCTCCGCTTCCCGCACCGAGAGACTTGCAGTCGGCTCGTCTAGAATAAGCAGACGTGCGTTTTGCGAGAGAGCGCGCGCTATAGCCACCATTTGCCGGTCCGCGGTGCCAAGCGTCTCGAAGTCGCGATCAAGGGGCAGATCAAAACCCGCTTCCTGCAGAATGCGTGCGGCTTTGCGCCGTACTGTTTTGTGGGAGAGGAAAAACGGATGACTGCGATCAACGAATTGATTGAGCAAAAGCGCATCTGCAACGCTCAGACCGGGAATGCCGACCACGTCAGTGGACTGATGAACGGTGACAATGCCGCGTGCGGCGGCCTCGGCCGGGTTTTGCGGTTTGTAGTCTGTATCTTCCCAGACGATCCTGCCGGAATCTGCCGTGTAAAGACCGGAGAGTATCTTTACCAGCGTGGATTTTCCCGCACCATTTGCGCCCATAAGGGCTACAATTTCGCCGCGCTCGACCTGCAAAGAGGCATCCCTCAAGGCCTGCGTCGAGCCAAATGCTCGCGAAATATTTTGAACGTCCAGAAGAGGCATGATGGAAGAAAACCTGCAAATATTATCAGGATTTCGTAGCCATCCTTTGTCGGCAAACAAGGCCGTGAATTCTATTCTCGACCTATTCCACGGAATAAATTTCCAACGGGCCGTCGGGCCATTGCGAGAACTTGAATTTTGTTAAGAAAAACAAATGAATTGCCTGTGCTGTGGCGCAGTATTTTATCTCGCGTCGTCTAGTGTACTGCCTCAGCTGTTACCCAGTTTACAATGTAATTCGGGTCTGCTGGCAGGATTTCCGCGCAGCCATCTGCGAAAGAGAGAAAGGCTTCGAGATTGAGTTTGTTGACACCGATGACTACGGGAATGGCCCGTTCCATGGCGTCGATGATCATCGAAACAAAGCCGCGACCCTCGGATTCATGTTTGCCAAACTTGTTGACGATCAACACGGAGGCGCCATCTGAGCGTGCAGCAGCTTCTGTTGTCGCTGCCTCCAGAGCAGCACTGTCCAACCGGCATCCGGTTGCGAGTTCACCTAAGTTCTGGCTGATCCGAAACACTGGCCCATCCGGTAAAATCTGAAGGTCCATGTCGCATTTGCTGCGGTTTGGACCTTTGTATGGTGCATGAATTGCGCCTGACGGTTTCATGCCTGCCTCTTCAACCAGCTTGACGAGCTGCGACAGGCATTTGTCCAATTCATCGCCGTCGGTCAGGTTGATGTACCCAAGCCGCATGGTCGTTTCCCTCACACTTCCGTCACGCCAGACACTGGCCAATATTCTGGAGTGCATGAACCATGCGGTGTTTCACGTCGTCAATAGCCGGTGCTGTAAACAAGTCTTGTCTGGTGTGTGGTTGTGAAAAAGAGTGGGCGCAGACAATGCGCGAAAGGAGCGTCGCTCAGAAACCTTGCCTATAAGGTGAAGGCATTGCGGAAGGCTTCGAGCGCCTCCTCAGGATCATCTTTTGCAAATGCCTCCATGCCGACCGGTCCGCGATATCCCATGTCGTTTAATGCTCTTGCGATCACGGGATAGTTGATTTCGCCGGTGCCGGGTTCACATCGTCCAGGTACGTCCGCCACCTGTATCTCGCCAACCCATGGTAAGCAGGACTTGCAGGTTTCAATCAGATTTCCCTCACCGATCTGCACGTGATAGAGGTCAAGATTGAGACGCAGGCGGGAATGATTAACGGATGACACCAGAGCAAGCGTGTCTTCTGCCCGACCAAAAGGTGTGCCGGGGTGATCGACCGGAAGATTGAGGTTCTCAAGTGTGTAGACGACACCCTCCTCTTCCGCCATCTCGGCGATACGTAGCAGAGTATCGCGTGCCTTGAGCCACATTTTGCCGGTGACGATCTCAGTGGGTTGAGCCGGCAGGCCGCCCTCGCCGAGGCCAGTGCCATGCAGGTTAAGCCGGGCGACACCAAGCCGCTTGCCAATTTGGGCCGTTTCCCGTGCTGAACGCAGCAGTTCAGTGGCTCCTTCATCGTCGGCCAAACGGCCAGTGAGGTAACCGTTCATGATCGAGAAACTGGCGCCGGATTTCTCCAAGGCTTCCAGATCATGATCCGGCCAGTTCCAAAGGCCGACGTCAAACCCCATTTCGGCAAGGCGTGCGCAACGCCATTCAATCGGCTTGTCCCGCCAGATCATTTCGGCGCAGACGGCAAGTGCAAACGGCTGGGTCATGATAAATACTCTGAGGTTCTGCGGTTACTTCAACAGATGTGCGACGTTGGGGGCTGCAACGAACCGCCATTTGCGCAGTGGGCCAGCCATCACATTGAGATAATACATCTCGAAGCCGTAGGGCGCGCCGCAGGGATGGTGGCCGCGTGGCACACAGACGACGTCGCCGTCGTGAACTGCCATGGTCTCATTCAATTGCAGGTCATCTGTATAGACCCGCTGCACGCCAAAACCGTCCGCAGGGTTCAGGCGGTGATAATAGGTCTCTTCGAGGTAGGTGATGCGCGGAAAATCATCTTCGTCGTGGCGATGGCTTGGATAGCTTGACCAGTTGCCAGCCGGTGTGAAGACCTCGGTGACCAGCAGCGAGTCACAATAATCCTCGTTTTCCATGGCGATATTGTTGATGTAGCGCGTGTTGCTACCCTCGCCGCGCTGTGTAAGCGTAATGTTGTTTGGTTCAATCAGGCGGGCTTCGTGACCACTCTTGCCGGGAGCGGAACACACGGCAATCACGCAATCTGTTTCGGCCGTCGCCTGCCAGTTCGAGCCATTTGGCAGATAAAGCGAATGGGGAGCTGTCTTTTCAAACACATTCATGCGGTTGCCCAAGACACCCCAATCGCGGCCGTCCGAATTTATCGCGGCTTTACCCTCGATCAGGACAAGGATCACTTCACGATCACCCGTTGCCTCTGCGGCTTTTTCACCTGCTCTTAAACGATAGAGTGAAAAACCGACATAACGCCAGCCAGCCGAGGTGGGAGTGATTTCGTGCACCTTTCCGTGGGTGCCAAAAGGCCGATGGAGAAGATTGGGCATCGTGTTTCCTCCTGGGGAATATCACCCGCTTGAGCAACCTTGGGTGATGCATGCAATAAAACTATTGATAAGAGAACGCTGCATACGGGTTCACTGGAGCAGCGTTCTTGTGCTCAGTGTGTTTCAGGCGAGACCTGTCTTTGCAGCGGCCTCTTTCAAGGTTTGGAGGCCGAGAGACTGGTATTTATGGGGATTGCGGACCTTCGGGTCCTGCTCGGCTTCGATGACGATCCAGCCCTGATAACCCTCATCCTTGAGTATTTGCAGAAGCGGCAGGAAATCGACGCCACCTTCGCTGTCGCCCGGAACGGTGAATACGCCTGCCCGCACACCATCCATAAATGACAGGCCGTTTTCGCGGACCTGTCGCATGATGGCGGGACGGACATTCTTGGCATGGAAGTGCGCGACGCGCTTTACGTATTTGCGAAGCACGGGTGTCGGATCGGCGCCGTTAGCGCCGAAGTAGCAATGTCCGGCGTCAAAAAGCAGATGTGTTGCCGGGCCAGTCGCGGCCATGAAGGCATCGATCTCTTCCGGTGTTTCGACAACAGTGCCCATGTGATGATGATAGACCAGCGTAATGCCCTGCGACGCCGTGAATGCGGCCAGTTCTTCCACCTTGGCAGCGAAAGCCTTCATCTCGTCTGCTGAAAGGTGCGGGCTTTCCGAAAGTGCTGTCTGCAGCCCTTGAATGGAATTGGAGGTTTCACAAACGATGCAGACTTTGCAGCCATTGTGCTTCAGCTTGTCGAGGTGTTTCTGAATTGCTTTCTTTTCCTCTTCGACAGATTGGGTCAAAAGGTTGAGCGAATACCAGCCGGAAACGAAGGAAAGACCATAGGAACCAAGAAGGCTTTTCAAAGCCTCCGGTTCATCGGGCCAGCGGTGGCCGTTTTCGATACCGTCGAAACCGATCTCGGATGCTTCCCGGAGGATCTGTTCTGTCGGTATATCTGCGCCAAGGGTCTGGTCGTCGTCATTGGCCCAGGCGATTGGATTAGTTCCAAAGCGGATCATGCTCATTCCTCAATTTACCAGTGTTTGCCGTGCCATACCTTCAAGGTAGCGGGCATAGGCTGCTTTCAATTTTTCTGTTGTTCCGACTTGCGGCACGGCAACATCCCACCAGTTTCCAGCGTCGCCAAAACCAGGTCCATTGGTCGGATCGGTATCGATGACGATGACGGTAGGGATATCGCGCTGTCGGGCTTGTGCAATCTGTTGTTCAAGATCGGCAATGTTCTTCGCCTTGATGGCAACGGCACCCATAGACGCCGCGTGAGCGACAAAGTCGATTTGCGGCTGTTGTTCGATGTTGCAATCGGCGTAGAGGTTGTTGAATGCGGCACCGCCGCTGGCGTGTTGCAGACGGTTGATGCAGCCATAACCACGATTATCCGTGAGAACGACCGTAAAAGGTACTTTGCGCATGACCGCTGTGGCCAGTTCCGAATTTGCCATCATGTAGGACCCATCGCCGACAAAGCAGATGATTTCCCGTTCCGGCCGCGCCAGTTTCAGGCCCATGGCACCGGCGATTTCATAACCCATGCAGGAGAAGCCGTATTCCATGTGGTAGCCACCCTGACTTGGCTGCCACAGCAATTTCAATGCACCGGGCATTGTGCCGGCCGCACACATGGCAATCGCGTTATCACCTGTTGCGCGTTGTACGGCGCCAATGACCTGTGCGTCGGTCGGCAAGCCGTCACTCTTGGGCGCTGCACAGTGGAGATCAACAGCCGCCAGCCACTCCGAGCGCAAGGCGCCGTCTTCCTGTTCCGACTTGTGACCGCCCAAGGCGGCGCTGAGTGCTTCGAGCGCAACTTTGGCATCGGCAACAAGACCAATGGCACCGTGTTTGTCGGCATCATATGCCTGCACGTTGATCGAGATGAGTTTGCGGTCCTTTGCTTCAAACAATGTCCAGGAACCTGTCGTGAAGTCCTGAAAGCGAGTGCCCACGCCGATGACGACATCAGCCTTACGCGCAACAGCATTCGCTGCCGCTGATCCGTCAACGCCTGCAGCACCGAAGTTCATCGGGTGCGTTTGCGGCAAAGAGGATTTGCCTGCTTGCGTTTCGATGACCGGTATGTTGTGGCGCGTTGCGAAATCGGCCAGTTCTTGCTCCGCCCCGCTGTAGATCACACCACCACCTGCCACGATGACCGGGTTGCGTGCTGCGCGGATGGCTTTTTCAACCTCTACAAGGTCGCGTGTGTCCGGCGCTGGACGGCGTATGCGCCAAACGCGGCTTTCAAAGAACGCTTGCGGCCAATCAAAAGCTTCGGCCTGAACGTCCTGGCAGAATGACAATGTCACCGGGCCGCAATTGGCAGGGTCTGTCAGCACGCGCATGGCGCGTGGCAAAGCAGTTAGCAGCTGTTCCGGCCGGGTAATGCGGTCGAAATAACGGCTGACAGGACGCAGGCAATCATTCGCCGATACCGTGCCGTCATCGAAGTCTTCGATTTGCTGCAACACTGGGTCAGGACGACGATTGGCAAAAACATCGCCGGGAATAAGCAACAATGGCAGACGGTTTACGTGCGCCAGAGCAGCAGCAGTGACCATGTTGGTCGCACCGGGGCCGATGGATGATGTCACCGCCTGGGCACGTGTGCGTTTTTTTGCCTTGGCATAGGCGATGGCCGCATGTGCCATGGTCTGCTCGTTTTGCCCGCGCCAAGTTGGCAAGCTGTTGCCAGCCTTCTGCAAAGCTTCGCCAAGTCCCGCAACGTTCCCGTGGCCGAAAATCGCCCAGATACCGTCGATGAAACGTTCGTTTTCTTCCGTCAACTGTGCAGAGAGCCACTTCACCATGGCTTGTGCCGCTGTCAATCTTATGGTCGTCATGCGGCATACTCCTTGGCCTTAGCGCGTGCATTGTCCCAAACCCGGCACAAACGGGCGTAACGCGACACCATTTCATCTGTGGCGGCAGCGTCTGTGATCTCACCTGCCAGCCAGCGTGTTGCGACATCTGCAAAGATCGTGCGACCGACTGCAAAACCCTTGACCAGATCGAAGCTCGCGGCGACCTCGAAGCTCTGTGAAAGCTCTGCTTCGGGCGCTTCAAGTCCCAGAACAACGATGCCTCTGGTGTGGCGATCGTGTGCCTCAATGGCGTCGATCGCGTTAGCCCAAGCCGCATGCGTCTTCAGCGGTTCCAGTTTCCACCAGTCAGGGAAAATATCAGCTTCATAGAAACGGTGCACGAGGGTTGCGACCGTGTTGTCATCTGTTGTTGCCACCTTGGATGGAATGATTTCCAGAAGGAATTCCAGCCGATTACGGCGTGCAGATTCAAACAGACGTTTTACGGTTGCTATATGTTCGGACCATACCTCTGCACTATCTTGCGGGTGGCAGAAGCACAGAACCTTCACGACGTTTTCGCGTGCCCATTCGACCAGTGTCCCGCAGTCTGTTCCCAGTTCTGGTTCAAGCTTTAGAGGTCTTGATCCCGGGAGTTCTGCCGGACGGCCAATCCAAAGACCTGTTCCAGAGGCGCGTTGCAAGGCTGAGCGTCCAATGCGGTGGTCGCAAAGAATGCCGTAGCCAGCCTGGCCATTCTGCACTTTGAGAGCCGCATCAAGGCACAGTTCCTTGAAAGCACCGCCCTTTTCCAAGGTGTAGCCCGGCATACTCTCAAGCTGCATGCGGTGGTCAAAGGCAAAAACCCGCATGGTTGACCAATCGCCATTAACGCGCGTGTGTCTTGTGGTTGACCAGTGCAATTGTTCCAGAACTGGATCATTGCGCAAGTCAGGTCGTACAACGCCACGCTCAAGGAAAAATTGCAGCTCTTCCCAGCTTGGGTAGGCTGGCGTGCAGCCATGTCGGCTGACCGCAAATGCGCCGCAAGCGTTGGCGTATTTGAGAGATGTTGGCCAGTCCTGATCGGTCATCCAGCCACGGAGCAGGCCGGAGAAAAAGCCGTCGCCAGCACCCAGCACATTAAACACTTCAATCGGGAAACCTTGGCCGGACTGCCCTTTGTCAAGCCTGTCAGGAATATCGTTTTCGAATGCGACGGCACCGAGTGCACCGCGTTTGCAGACAAGGGTGGCTGGCGTAAGCGCCCGCACAGCCCTCAGGCATGCCAGTGTGTCGGTGCTGCCGCCGGCAATATGAAACTCTTCTTCCGTCCCGACGATCAGGTCGAAGTAATGTAGCGATGCCTGGAGTTTTGCGGTGACCTTTTGGCTTTCGACGAAACGGCTTTCACCGTCGCCATGACCGGCGACGCCCCACAGGTTTGGACGATAATCAATATCAAGCGCTGTCCGCAGACCATGTTTACGCGCGAGTTTCAGCGCCTTGATAACGGCGGCTTCAGTGCGCGCGTTGCTAAGATGCGTGCCGGTCACGACGACGGCGCGTGCAGAGGCGATAAAGGCCTCGTCAACATCATCTTCGCACAATGCCATGTCTGCGCAGTTTTCACGGTAGAAGATCAGCGGGAATTGTTCGTCGTCGCGGATGCCCAGAATAACGAGAGCAGTCAGTCTCTCAGGATCGATTTTGACGCCCTTGGTGGAGACACCTTCCCGCGCCAACTGCTCAAGAATGAAGCGGCCCATATGTTCGTTGCCAACACGGCTAAGAAGCGCTGTTTTCAGACCAAGACGTGCGCTGCCGCAGGCAATATTGGTGGGAGAGCCTCCGATGTATTTTTCGAAAGACCCCATATCTTCCAGACGGCCACCGACCTGTGCACCGTAGAGGTCCACACCTGCGCGACCGATTGTAATGACATCGAGTGTTTTGGTCACAGCCTTACCTTTCAATATGCACGACACTTCCATGGGACGTTGCCATGGCGTGAATTATCTTTTCGATTTCCAATCCCTGAATGAAATCAGGGCCACAGGCAGCGCCACCTGCGATCGCGCGCAACAGATCGCGTGCCTCAACGACCTTCTGTTCGTTGAAGCCGAAATTGTGGCCCGGTGCCGGGCAAAATGCTGCGAAATCAGGCTGGTCCGGTCCGGTGAGATGACGGGTAAAACCGGCTTCGCCATGGCGATGCAGCCAAAGTTCGTTCATGTTCTCCTGATCGAAGACGAGCGTTCCATCCGTGCCATGCACTTCCCACTGCAAACGGCATTTGCGGCCACGAGCGACACGTGACGTGGCGAACGAACCTTGGGCACCAGAGGCGAAACGCAACAATGCGAGTGCGCTGTCTTCGTTCTCGACCGGCTTTGGACCTTCGGGAGAGTTGCGGGTTGAAACAACGATCTGTGTCTGTGCCACAACTTCGGTGACAGGACCCATCAATGCGATCATTTGGCTCACGAGGTGGCAGCCCAGATCCCCAAGAGCACCCAGACCACCACCTTCGTGAGTCATCCGCCATGACCAAGGGAGGAGCGGGTCAGCGGAATAGTCTTCGTCATAAACGCCGCGAAATGCCACGGGCTTGCCAATGACGCCATTTGTAATCATCTTTCTGGCGGACTGGAATGCCGGGCTGCGCAGGTAGTTGTAACCAAGAATGGTTTTCTGATCGGGATGTTGTGCGGCAAGAGCCGCCATGGCGCGGGCGTCGTCAAGTGTCAGCGCCATCGGCTTTTCAAGCCAGACATGTTTGCCTGCACTTAGAGCCGCCTCCGCCATTGGGCGGTGCATGCCGTTTGGCGCAGTGATTGAGACGACATCGACTTTGGGGTCATTGATTGCATCTTCCCAACGGGAGGTCGCGCGTGCAAATCCGAACTGACGAGCGTAATTCTGCGCTGCCTCTTCCGTAACATCATTCAGGATTTCCAAGCGGGGATGCACCCCGCCGAACACTGCTGCCACATTGCGCCAGGCCATGGCGTGACACTTGCCCATAAAGCCGGTGCCGATCAGGGCGATGCCGAGTTCTTTTGCAGGCATTGGATAAGACATCTCTGTCACCAGTTCACTTTCTATGGATAGATATGGGCACGTCTGTTGACGGATCAGATCGTGCCGCCGAGAGACCCTTCAAGCTCGGCAAGCTGCTGGCCTCCGGCCATAAGGTCCTGCAATTCCGGTGCTGTGATTTCGCCCTTTTTCGCCGTGCCCAGCGTCTGGCCTCGGTTCAGGACGGTAAAGCGATCACCGACGGCCATGGCATGGCGGACGTTGTGAGAGATGAAGACGACGCCAACACCCTGTGCGCGTACCTTCATGATGGTTGCCAAGACATTGGAGGTTTGCCGCACACCAAGCGCCGAAGTCGGTTCGTCAAGGATCAAGACCTTCGCACCAAAATAGACCGCTCTTGCGATGGCAACTGTCTGGCGTTCACCACCTGACAATGTGCCCACAGCCTGGTCAGGTCCGCGCAGATTGATGCCCATCTTGCGCATTTCCTGGACAGTAATCTCGTTGGCACGGTCGATGTCGAAGCGCTTGAAGATACCCTTACCCGTTGTCGGCTCGCGGCCCATGAAAAAGTTGCGGGTAACTGACATCAACGGGATCATGGCGAGATCCTGGAATACGGTGGCAATTCCGGCTTCCATCGCGTCACGCGGCGTTTCGAAAGACATGGGGCGTCCTTCGAAGGTAATGCTGCCCTCATTAGGTTTGTGTACGCCCGACATTGTCTTGATGAAGGTAGATTTGCCGGCACCGTTGTCGCCCAGAAGGCAGTGGCATTCTCCGGGCATGACATCAAAAGTCACACCGTTCAGGGCAATGACATTGCCATAGTGCTTTTTGATGTTTTCCATGTGGATGATAGGTGCAGTCATCTCAACGCTCCCCGGTTACGCGTTTGCGGATTGCATTGTTGAAAATCACAGCCAGCAGCAGCATCGCGCCAAGGAAGATCTGGAACCAGTCCTGGTCGAATTTGGTGTAGGTGAGGCCAATGGTGACCATGCCGAAGATGATGGCGCCGAAGAATGCACCGACCGCCGAGCCATATCCGCCCGTCAACAAGCACCCGCCGATAACGGCCGTGATGATGGCTTCGAATTCCTTCATGAAGCCGCGACGTGCATCGGTAGAACCAGCATCGATGACAGTGATGATGGCGACCAGAGCTGCAGCCATCGCTGTCAACATGAACAGAGAAAGTTTGACGCGACGGACTGGGACGCCCGAGTTCTGTGCGGCCACGGAGTCACCACCTGTTGCGAAAATCCAGTTGCCAAAAGGCGTGCGCAAAAGGACGTAGGTGGCGATAATGGCAAAACCGATGAACCACAGGATTTCAACGGGCACACCCGGTACTTTGGGTGCGCCGGTGCGCAATGTGTCGATCAGCCCCTTGTCTGCCATCCACTGGAAGAACCAGCCGAATGCATCCCCGGAGAAGATTGGTGCAATGAAGTCACCGCCGACTGCTTCACGGACACCACGCAGCTGTGTCGAACCCCCAGTGACGATTTTAAGGCCAACAAGCGATGCGCCGCGCAGGATGAAAAGACCAGCAAGTGTGACGATAAAAGAGGGCAGCTTGGTGCGAAGGACGATGAGTCCGTTTGCAATGCCAAGAGCACCGGCAAGGCCCATGGTCAGGGGAATGGCAACGATCAGCGGCAGGCCGATATTAACGGTGAAAGCACCGAACAACATCCCGGCAAAAGCGACCATCGAGCCGATGGAGAGGTCGAACTCACCGCCAATCATTAACATGGCAGCGGCGATGCCGAGAATACCCAATTGAGCTGCAGGGGTCATGAAATTCATGATGCCTGACAGCGTGAACATGGTGCTGTCGGCGGTAATCAGGAAAAAGATCGTGACGAGGACGACGCCTCCGATTGCTCCCAGTTCTGGTCTTTTCATGAGCCTGGTCACAAAGGACTCAGCTTTAATGCGTTCATCCACCATAGCAAGCGTCTCCGTCGACATGCTGTTCCTCCCGATAGAAAGCCAGGCCACACCAGTGCATGGCCCGGCTGTTGCTTAGCGGATGCCCTTTGCGGAAAGCTCGATGACTTTTGCGGCCGAGTCTTTCATCACAAGGTTCGGGCCGGATGGTACGTCACCGCCCGGGATCAGGCCGTATTCGGCATGAAGCGCCAAGAAGGAAACAGGCAGATAACCCTGCAGGAACTGCTGCTGATCGATGGCGAAGGTTGCCTTGCCGTCGACAATGTCCTGCAGGAAGCCAGACGACAGGTCGAAGGTAGCGATCATGACCTTGTCGCGGCCGATTGCCTGCGCTGCCTGCACTGTGGGCTCACCGACCAGCGAGGCGTTCAAAGACAGAACCGTGTCAACGTCGGCGTCGGATTCGAGAGC
Organism: Agrobacterium sp. AGB01; assembly: GCF_014851585.1. GTDB lineage: Bacteria > Pseudomonadota > Alphaproteobacteria > Rhizobiales > Rhizobiaceae > Agrobacterium. The sequence continues at coordinate 195,491 of NZ_JACVAB010000003.1, read as the reverse complement.
GGCGCGAACCTTGGCCTGCACTTCTGCTGGGTCGTTACCGGTTGGGATAACGGTGACTTGCCCAAAGCCTTCAGCAAAGCCTTTGCAACGCAGGTCGAGGGACACGTTGCCGACTTCCTGGTTGATGCAGATGCCTTTCTTACCGCCCAATTCAGCGAGCTTGGCACCAGCTGCCTTGCCAGCGTCGAACTCAGACTGGCCGACGTGAAGAAGGGCGCCGAGCTCGTGAGCGACATCGGAACCGGAGTTCATGGAAATGACCGGAATACCGGCTTCCACCGCGCGCTTGATGGATGGGCCAAGTGCATCGGCATCAGGGATGGAAACTACAAGCCCATCTGGCTTCTGGTTAACTGCTGCATCAATCATCTGGCTCATCTGAACCATGTCGAAGGTTTCAGGCGAACGGAATTCTACGGTTGCGCCTGTGTCCTTGCCGGCTTTTTCCACGCCGTTTTTGACGACTGACCAGAACGGGTCGTTGGCCTGTCCATGTGCAACAACAATAATGCTGGCGGACAAGGCCGGACCAGCCATAGCAATGATTGCGGCTGTCGATACCGCGGCAAATAACTTCTTCATGATATCCTCCCGTTAAGTTTCGCAAGGCGCCCCGTCTGAACGCCCTTGCCTCCCGGCCCTCCAAGCCGGATTTCGAGACCGGGTGCGCGTTCTCCCTACGCACTCCGGCCAAAAACTCATGCATCATGACGAGTGGTCAGATGCCTACAGCGTCAGTTCAACCGAACGACCTGTTTGCGCCGATTGCGTTGCCGCTTCAGCAAGTGCCAGCGCCTGAACGCCATCTTTCAATGTGACTGGGATCGCTGCGCCATCAAGGACTGCGGCGACAAATGCATTCCATTCCGCAACATAGGCACGCATGTATCTTTCAAGGAAGAAGTGCTCTGGCTTCGCGCTCGTCACGCCGGCCTTGGTGGCCTTGGAAACTGTGTTTTCCAGAATGTTGGCGGCCGAAAGCAGGCCTTCCGAACCGAGCAGTTCCAATCGCTGGTCATAACCATAAATGGCGCGGCGGCTGTTCTTGATAACCGCGATGCGGCCGTTTGCGTAGGTCAGCGTCACAACTGCCGTGTCGACGTCGCCAGCTTTGCCAATCTCCGGATCGACAATCGATGTGCCAACAGCATGCACGGTCTTGGGTGCGTCGCCCATAATGAAGTTAGCCATGTCGAAGTCATGGATCATCATGTCGCGGAACAGGCCGCCGGAAACCTTTACATAGCTGACAGGTGGCGGTGCCGGGTCAAATGATGTGATCGACAGTAGTTCCGGCTTGCCGATTTCACCGGCGTTGACCGCAGCTTTTACAGCCGCAAAATTTGGATCGAAACGGCGATTGAAACCGATCATCACCGGCAGGCCCAAGGATTCTGTTTTCGACAGGCAGGCCTTGGCGCGCTCAAGGGAAAGATCGACCGGCTTTTCGCACAGCACAGCCTTTCCGGCTGCTGTCGCTTTCTCGATAAGATCAGAGTGGGTATCGGTCGAAGTTGCGATAAGGACTGCATTGATGGCTTTGTCTGCCAGAATATCCTCTATCGAACGTGCCTGGGCACCGTAATGTCCGGCTAACTCATCTGCGGCCGCTGTATTAACGTCCGCAACGGCGACCAGCTCGCTTCTGGTGTTTGCGGCAATATTGACCGCGTGAACCCGACCGATGCGGCCAGCGCCGAGCAATGCAACTTTAAGCACTCTATTCCTCCCGAATTGGAAGCCCTCCTGCTCCCGTGAGCAAGACCTAGCACTCATTTGCTCCCGTGAGCAACAGCAATTTGCTCCCGTGAGCAAAATAAATGGAAGCGTGTGCAAAAAGGAGCTATCAATGAACCGCGATACACGACATAAGGTTACGAGGAGACGATTATGCCGCAAGAGAAGAAACCTCTATTCGCCGCGAACGTTACCGCGGATGACGTAGCGGTTGAGGCTGGCGTATCGCGGTGGACGGTCAACCGTGCGTTTCGCAAAGACGCCTCTATTTCCCCGAAAAGCCTGGCAAAAGTCATGTCTGCGGCGGAACGACTTGGTTATGTTCCCGATCTTCGGGCAGCGAGTCTCTCCTCTGATCGGACCAATCTTGTTGCTTTGCTCATTGACGATTTCGCCAATCCTCACAAGCTGGTGATGATGGAGCGATTGACGCGGATCCTGCGTCGTGAGGGATGGGACATTCTCCTCGTCAACACCCTCAACAAAGACGATGCTGGACATGCTTTGCTCAATGCCAGCCAGCGGCGGGTTGATGCGGTTATCCTGATTGGTATTCAGTTTGATGACGAGGTTCTGGAAACCGCCCTGCACGCCCGGCGGTTTCGTAAGCTGATCATTTTTGCCAGAACATCTCGTAACCCGAATACAATTTCTATTGCCGTGGATGACGTGCATGCAACGACTGAAATTGCCAATTACGTCCGTGATCGCGGTTATAAACGTCCGATGTTTCTGGCCGGACCACGCACCTATTCCGCACATTTGTTGCGCAAGGAAACCTTCGTTGACCGCTGGCGGGATTACTTTGGCGTTGAACCGGAAACAGCAAGCGTGCCCGCCTATGATCCTGAACTAGCAGCTGACGTCATCATGAAGGCGTTCACTGGACGTGATTTGGTCAATCTGCCTGATATCATCGTTTGCGAAAACGACGCTCTGGCGCTCGGTGCTGTTGATGTCATCCGCCATAAACTTGGTCTGCGGGTGCCGGAGGACATCGCTGTGGCCGGTTTTGATGATGTGCCACAGGCAGATAGCCCGAATTATCGTTTGACGACCTATCGCCAACCACTGACCGATATGGTCGAATATCTCGTTGAGGTGCTTGGCAGTTCCGAAGACAAGGATTTTGACAGGCTGTTTTTGGGCAAGCTGATTCCCAGAGAGAGCGCCTGAACGTAAGATGCGCGGTGCCTGACATGTAACTGCCATTAGAAATCGGCAGATTGCATACATGATTTGCTACGCTAGCTGCAAAGCTTAGACATCTTTTTCATGCAACACAGTGTTCAGCGTATCGATCATCTAAATATCGATTTTGAAATCAACACGCCTTGCATTTCGCCAGCTTATGCACTTATCTTCAGCCTGTTCTCAGGGCGGGGTGCAATTCCCCACCGGCGGTATCGGGAGTAATCCCGGAGCCCGCGAGCGCTTCCGGTTCCGCCGGAAGGTCAGCAGATCCGGTGAGATGCCGGAGCCGACGGTATAGTCCGGATAGAAGAGAGCAGGTCACGACAGCCATCCTTCGGGGTGGCTGGGCAGTGTTTGTTCGCCCAAGGGAAGTTTTGCCGAAGTGCCCCCAAGCACGGTTGGCGCAACATAAGCCGGACTTCTGGCTCAACCCTTGAAAGACTATGAAATGACTATCTCTAAAATTGAAAATGCTATCTCGGCCATTGCTCGCGGTGAAATGGTGATCGTTGTTGACGATCAGGACCGCGAAAATGAAGGTGATATCGTTTTTGCATCGCAGGATGTGACTGCTGAAAAGATCGCCTTCATGATGAACAAGGCCCGTGGCTTGATTTGCGTGTCTATGGAAGGTTCACGGCTTGATGAACTCGACATTCCATTGATGGTGCCAAACAATACAGAGTCTCTGAAAACAGCATTCACAGTGTCTGTCGACTATTTACCCGGCACGACCACCGGAATTTCTGCAGCGGACCGCGCAGCGACCGTAAAGGCTTTGCTTGATCCTTCGGCAAAGCCGGATGAGTTTGCGCGTCCGGGCCATATTTTCCCACTGCGTGCCAATCCGAATGGTGTTTTGGGTCGTCCAGGGCACACCGAGGCTGCCGTTGATCTTTGCAGACTTGCCGGCAAGTCGCCTTCGGGCGTCATCTGCGAGATTGCCAATGATGACGGTACCATGGCGCGTCTGCCGCAGCTCGAGATCTTTGCGGAGCAGCACAATATCCTGCTCGTTACGATCGAAGATCTGATTGCCTACATGCAGAACACCGTGACGGAAGTCGCAGCCTGATGAGGCGATAAAATTAAACCGCTCCGTTTTCGCGGAGCGGTTTAGATGACATCAGATGGTATGGAGCGGAGCGTTACGCCGCATAGCGACGATACGAGCCGTTTTGCTGGGGGTTACCCTCCTGCATTCTGAACTGCGCAAGAAGGTCGGAAAGACGACCACTTTCTTCGGCGAGATTTGCGCCAGCGGCATTCATCTCCTCAACCATTGCGGCGTTCTGCTGTGTGACTTGATCCATGTGATTGACGGAAGTGTTGATCTCCGCCAAGCCTGAAGCCTGCTCGCGGGCCGCTGTCGCAATGGCGTCCATGTGTTCATTGATAGCGGTCACAAGCTGGGCAATTTCGGTCAAACCGCTGCCGGTATCATTCACCAATGTAACGCCCTGATTGACGGCAGCTTCGGAGTTACCGATCAGCGCTTTGATTTCTTTGGCCGCATTGGCAGAGCGCTGTGCCAGTTCGCGAACTTCCTGTGCAACCACCGCAAAGCCCTTGCCTGCTTCGCCGGCACGCGCAGCTTCAACACCGGCATTCAACGCCAGAAGGTTGGTTTGGAAAGCGATCTCATCAATGACACCGATGATATTGCTGATCTGCCCGGAGGCCATCTCTATCTTCTGCATGGCTTCGACTGCGCTAGATACAACAGTGCTTGAAGCAACTGCTCGCTGGCTTGCGTGACGTACCATCTCACGGGCTTCACCCGCACGCTCGGAGGTCTGCTTAACGTTGGTTGTGACCTCTTCAAGCGCGGCTGCGGTTTCTTCAAGCGATGCCGCCTGTTGTTCTGTCCGCTTGGAAAGCTGGTCCGACGCAGTCGAGATTTCGCCACTGCCATTGCTGACGCTCTGCGCGGTCTGGTTGACCTGCTCCAGCGTAATGCGAAGCTGATGGACGGATCTGTTGAAATCTTCACGCAGAGCTTCGAATTGCTCGCTGAATTCCTCGTTGATCTCACAAAGCATGTCGCCGGAGGCAAGACGCTTCAGACCATTTGCAAGGCCGGATGTTGCCTTTGTGAGACGCTCTTCTGCTTCCTGTTCAGCACGCTCCTGAATGGAGATGCGTTCGGCCTCAGACGCACGACGGTTTTCGTCTGCCTGTCTCTCGAGTGCCTTGTTGTGCAGGGCCGCCTCTTTGAAGACTTCGACTGCGCGTGCCATTTCGCCGATTTCATCGCTGCGTCTGGAGCCCAAAACCGTGACGGACAGATCGCCACCGGCCAGCTTGCGCATGATGGCCGTCAGTTCAGCGATCGGATTGGTGATACGGAAGATGATTGTCAAAATGCCGACCAGTGACAGGCCCGTTATCAAGAGCGTGGCGATGGAGTACGCGATGATTGATCTTGTGGCCGACGTTGCATTGGCAGCGGTGAAGGCGGTCATCTCGACCAGCGCTGCGGATGCGATATCGGCAAGCGATGCCTGTGCCGGTGCTGCATCCTTACGCCAATCATCGACATTGATGTCGACGGCTACACCATCCTTGGAGGCTGCGAGGGCTTTGGCTTTTTGCGCCGCGTAAGGGCCGCCGAAGTATGAATTTTGCGCAACGTCGAACAGCTTTTTGAGCTGTTCAGGTGCAGTTGGGCTGGCGACGATCTGGGCAATGACGTCGCGTGCAAAGTCAACCTTGGCATCCTGTACGGAGATTTCGGCGAGCTTTGCAGCGCTCAGAGGTTCTTTGGCAATCAATCCACCGACCAGCGTCGAGTTCGCAGCGCCACCGTTTGTGCGGGCCTGCCATCCAAGCGAGCGCAACTGCGTGAACATGATCATGCCGGGTTCCCGACCGTTGATTGTCGCTTCTACCCGGTTGGCGGCCTTTTCCAGGTCCGACAACATGCCGTCAGCAAAAGCCAGCACTTGTTTGCCCAATGCTGGATCACGGCTTGCGACAGCCTGCTTCAGCGCATTGTCGATGTCCGCGCGCTGGGACGTCCATTTGGCGTAAGCATCCAGCACCGGCGTGGTGGCGCTTCGAATTTCGCTGGAGCCGATATTGTCGACCAATGTGCGAATTGTGCTGAAGGCGCCATCGACCTGCTTGCGGCCTGTCTCGAGATTGACGAGGCTTGACTGCATGGCAGAGGTTTCGAGTTTGATTGCCGAGGATATGGCGCCACGTTCGCCTCGAAGGCCAAGCAGGCCATCAAACAAGCTGGCGTCCAATTGTGCCAGCTCTGAAAGTCGGGAGGAGTTATCGTATGTTTTAATTTCCTGGATAAGCATTTTGCTCATCAAACCAATAACAGCGAGGCTTAAGCCGACAAAGGCAAGCACAAGAGTGTGTTTTATTGAAATTTTCATGCGATTCCCCCGAAATATGAGGTCGTATTCGGGTTTTCACGTTCCACACGACAGCAATACCGGCTGTGACAGGAGGTGACAGATGTCGCCGAATACTCCCTGAATATCAGGCTTTTCGCATGACAACGCTAAAAATTGAATTAATTACAATCTACAACTTATTATCGGTGTGCATGTATAAATTTTATCTTGCTTGAATTCATTGACGCCCGGGGGAATTATTGATGCCTGCTTGGAAGAGATTGTTATAGGATTTAAATCTCTGCCTTCCGGTTGTTTTTAGATGACGTTGTCATCTGCAGCACTTCCACCCTCACCTTCCCAACCAACGATCTCTTGTCTTTCCTCGCGGTCAAACTTGAGGCGAACGCCAGCTCCATTACCTTCCTCAGGCAGAAATACAGCGCCGAGTTCCTCAAGTGCGAATTTCAAGGCGCTCAGGACGCCCTGGGGAGGTGTTTCGATGCCGCTTTCAAACCGTCTCAACAGGTTCAATGGAACGCCTGATGTCTCGCTGAGCAAGGCCTGATCGGCCTTAACGAGCGCACGTGCTGCGTGACAGAGTTCAGGGGTCAAAATGGGCATTTTGCTTTCCCTTTCAGTCTCAAAAGGTCAATGCAAAGCAGTATAATCTCGTTTAGCCTGAAAAGGAAAGAATGAGCATCACCGCACAACGATGTAACGATCGGCGCGGTGATTGATGGCGAGGAAGATGTTCAGCACGACCGCACCAAGGATGGAATAGGTAACGGTCATTGGATCTATCACACTGAAGGCGCACAGCATGACAACGGCATCAAATGCCAATTGTATCAGGCCCGCGCGAATGCCGAAGCGGTCTTGGATATAAATTGCAAGAATGCCGATGCCCCCAAGACTTGCCCTGTGTCGGTAAAGTGCCAACAGGCCGTAACCCAAAAGCAGGCCGCCAAGCAGCGCCGCCCATATCGGGTTGATGCTTTCAATCACCAGCATGCGGGATTCCAGTTCGGTAATCACCGATACCAGCGCAATGGCAATGAATGTTTTCAGAGAAAAAGCCGCACCTAGGCGTTTGAACGACAGGTAGTAGAATGGCAGGTTGACGACAAAGAACAGCAAGCCGAAGCTTATGCCCCATGCATAGTGCATGAGGAAGGCGACGCCAGCAGTGCCGCCCGTCAACAGACCGACTTTATTCATGAAATAAAAGCCCAAAGCGGAGATCATGCTGCCGGTAAATATGCCCTGTATGTCTTCGGCCGCAGAGTGATGCGACGGATCTGACTTCCACATGCCATATATGCTTTTGGACTTTACCATTCCCCATCCTTTCGGGCTAATGCATGCTATTTTGCATTGCGGCCTAGGGTTCATCAAGCAGGGTAAGTAAGCAAAGCTGACCTATCATGAAAAATGCAAGAAAACATTATGTCGCAGCGCTTTGCGCGAAATAAACAGAATGTTTAAACGGCTTTTTTAATCTCCGTGAGAACCGTAAAAATTGAAAGACGGTGACGCTTGTGTTGCTTGCGGGAGCAAGCAGCAAATTGACGCGTTTTTGAACACCTTATTGGCTTGCCCAAATGATACGGGCGATCCACTCAACTTCGCTGATGTCGAATGTTCGGTTGGGATGTGCCGGGTTCAAGGACAGCAATTCGATAGAGCGTGGGCTTTGACGGGCGAGAAGTTTTGCCATGACTTCGCCGTCACGGCTTTTAACCACCACACGGTCACCACGTCTGACCTGGGCGCCGGGCTCGACAATTAGAATATCGCCGTCTCTGTAGAGCGGCATCATGCTTTCGCCCTGTACTTCCAGAGCGTAAACACCTGCCTTGTCCGCCGGAGAGGTTGGAAACTCAACAATGTCCCAGCCCTGACCAGCAGGAAAGCCACCATCGTCAAAAAAGCCGCCGGATCCAGCCTGCGCAAAGCCAAGCAAGGGTATTGCCCTAAGTTCAGCTTGTGAAAATGCGGTGTTTTGAAATGCAGCGTTTGTATCACTGTTGGTTATGACAATGCCAAAAAAGTCATCGACACTTGCGCCTGTCGCCTCCAGCACCTTGGATACTGACTCTGTCGAGGGCCAGCGTTGACGACCATCAGGGCCCAGCCGTTTGGATTTGTTAAATGACGTAGGATCAAGCCCTGCCCGCCGTGCAAGTCCGGAAGGGGTCAACTGATTGCGTTCAGCAAGGTTGTCGATAGCGCTCCAGATCGCATCGTGTGAAAGCATTGGCGTATGGACCCATGAGTGGGGTTGTTACGTGAGTCACCCCTATTGTCATCTGCCCCATGTTAGACATTGGTACGATAAAGTAAAGTGAAGAAGGAATAAAATCCTTTCCTCCCTACGCCACCATGGCTGAGCTGTTTATTTTCGACAGCTGTATGACCGCCTGAGTGCGGCTATCCACCTTGAGTTTAAGCAGGATTGCCGAGACATGCGCCTTTATGGTGGCTTCAGAAACCCCAAGAGCATAAGCGATCTGTTTGTTAAGCAGTCCTTCGCCAAGCATGCCAAGAACGCGGCTCTGTTGTGGGGTCAATGTGCGTAGTCTGTTGATGAGGTCCGCAATGTCAGGATCGTGTTCGCGTCCGTCCTGATAGCCGTTCGGTGTTGAAATTCCCCCGTTCAAAACCGTCTGAATGCTTTTGCGCAACTCATCAATGCCGGCAGATTTCGAAATGAAACCAGATGCGCCCAGCTCAATGGCGCGGCGGACTGTTGTCGTGTCGTCCGTGGCAGACACGATGACAATCGGCAGGCTTGAGAACTCTGCGCGCAATGCCATCAGACCTGAGAAGCCGCTGACCCCCGGCATGGCGAGATCGAGCAGCAGAAGGTCCGCATCTTTCTGCTCCTGCGCTGCGGCATGTGCGGTTTCGAAATCCCCGGCCTCCACAATGGTCTGGTCTGCATCAATGCCATTGACGGCCTGTTTCAGCGCACCTCGAAATAACGGGTGATCGTCCGCGATGATGATCGTGAGTTGTGTCATGGGAAGCCCCCTCCCAAGGGCACGGGCACACTTTGGCTTGCCCTATAACGGGAAAGTTTAATCTTGCCCGCCAGTAGATACAACTGATTGCTGACTCTATGGCGCATGATGTTGCTGTATGGCGCGTTTGAAAAGCGTGTCTTTGGCTATTTCCAACGGAAATCGGTAAAACTTGTCGATGAAAGATGGACAAGGGCATTCCTTTGGGGCAAATCGGCTGGCATCATTGACCCCACACAGAGATTTACTGGCATGGTGGCTTCCGTCATTTACAAGATTGTGCCGCAAGCACTCTGGCAGCCTGCCCGCCAGAAAGGTGTTTTTGACGGAGCGCCGATCGACCTTCAGGATGGCTTCATTCATTTCTCGACGGCTGCCCAGGCTTTGGAAACAGCGGCACGGCACTTTTCCGGGCAAAACGATCTGCTGCTTATTGCAGTAGAGGCGGCGAAACTGGGTGAGGCTCTCGTCTTTGAACCGTCAAGGGGCGGCGATCTTTTTCCGCATCTCTACGCTGCTTTACCGCTTGATGCTGTCTTGTGGGAAAAACCTCTGCCACTTGGCGCAGATGGTCTTCATGTTTTTCCGGAGCTATCAGAATGAACGATTTTCTGTCGTCGATTGGCCGTCGCGGTCTGTTTATGCTTGATCCTGAAACAGCGCATGGTTTGTCGATCAAGGCCCTGAAAAGCGGTCTCGTGCCAAGCTGTGCGCCTGCTGCAGATCCCCGTCTGGTTCAGACGGTTGCCGGAATTCGATTTTCCAATCCACTGGGCATGGCTGCCGGTTACGACAAGAATGCCGAAGTGCCAAATGCGCTGTTGAAGCTGGGTTTTGGTTTCACTGAAGTTGGAACACTGACGCCGAAACCACAGGACGGTAACCCGAAACCACGCATTTTCAGATTGACGCAGGATAATGCCGTCATCAATCGCTTGGGTTTCAACAATGAGGGCCATCAAGCGGCATTTGAACGCCTGTCAGCGGGGCGGTTGAATGGCGTCGTCGGCGTTAATATCGGCGCAAACAAGGACAGTGCAGACCGCGTTGCCGATTATGTTGCCGGTATCGACAAATTCTATTCGGTTGCCTCTTATTTCACAGCCAATATCTCTTCTCCGAACACACCTGGGTTGCGTGACTTGCAGGCACGGGAAAGCCTTGCTGTTCTTCTGTCGGCCGTGCTGAGCAAGCGAGATGCACTGGCGGCAGCTAGTGGTAAACGTATACCGATTTTTCTGAAGATCGCGCCCGATTTGACCGAGGAAGGGCTGGATGACATTGCAGCCGAAGCGCTGGAACATGACCTCGACGGTTTGATCGTGTCCAACACCACGCTATCTCGGGCAGGTTTGAAGGCTGGCCCCCATAATGGCGAAGCTGGCGGCCTGTCTGGTACGCCATTGTTCGAGCGTTCGACCATCGTACTGGCCAAGGTCAGACAGCGCGTTGGCAAGTCCCTGCCGATTATCGGTGCAGGCGGTATTTCCTCGGCTGAGACAGCCATTGAGAAAGTCCGCGCTGGCGCTGACCTGCTGCAGCTTTATTCGTGCATGGTCTATGAAGGGCCAACGCTGCCGTCACGGATCATCCGTGGTCTTTCGAACTTTATGGATCGCGAAAAGGTCTCGTCGATAACGGAGTTGCGCGACGGCGCAGTGGATAAATGGGCTAGCAAACAGCTCGATTGAGCCATTTGCTGAATTTGCCGGTGGTTTGAATTTGTCTCTATTGGGCGGTTAGCTTGAAAGCACCATCGCCCAATAAGGCCGATTTCCTGACGACGCATCCCGTGCCATGGCAACGCCAAGGCCATGATAATTGCCCAGCATATTTTCCAGATGCTTTGGAGAATCAATCCAGGCCTGAACCGCTCTCTGCACCTCGGCTTGGCCGCTGGCAATATTTTCCGCAGCAGGAAGTGGCACAGAGTGGCTTTTCATGCGGCTGAGGAAACTGTCGCCCAAACCGATGAGATGAGACATCTTGTCGGCTTTTGCCATGCGAACCGCCTGGCTTGCTGCCGCCTGTCTCGCGCTTGTGTTGGCGCTCAAGGGCGAAAGTCCGCGCCCTTCACGAAGCTTGTTAACCATCGCCAATGCGGCACCGGTTTCATCCGAGGTATTACCCGAGAGCTTTGGTGCGCGTGATGATACGCAGGCCGACAGCAAGACAGTTGCTGAGACTGCAAGAATGTTTCTGCGCGAGATTTTTGGTATGTTTTGCAAGGTCATATCAACGGCGATAGTTGAAAATTCGCAGGATGATGAAAATAGGAATGACGATGGTCGCTCCCAGTATCAGGTAATCGCCAATTTTCCCGAGTGCGGCAAAACCACTGTGCCAGATATCGAGAATGAAATTGCGGATGCTGTAGACGAGATCCCATGGGTCAACGCCAAAGATCGCCATCAAAAAACCGACGATCAATGATACGACCACCAGCTTCAGTACGGTGCGAGCGGGGCTATCCCCCAGGAACCTGTTCACATCACCAGCCATTGTGTTCTCCTTTTGGGACAGAGATATGAAAGGCAACGCCTGCCTGCAACCCTATTTCTATATGTATGAGCGCTGCGTGAATGAAATAAGACTTGAGTTTTTTTATGACTGCTGCAATTAGCGCCATCGCTTCAGGATATTGCTATGGCCTCAACCCAATTTTCTTCCGGTGACGTAATCGTAGACCGCCGGGCGGATTATGCCCGAATGCTTGCTGAAAGCGGCGATCACCTCGCCGCGACCGAACTTATGGCGCAAGCCTTGGAACTGGCCCCCAACTGGCCGGCGGGATGGTTTATACTGGGGGAATATCAAGAGAAATCCGGAGATAAGGGAGGCGCAATATCTGCCTACGAAAGGGTGGTATCCCTGGACCCAGAGGGGATATTTGCAGCCAGCCTGAAGCTCGCTGTTCTTGGGGCCGCGGAGGTGCCCGATCAACCCCCCAGCCGTTATGTCGAGGAATTATTCGATGAATATGCCGTACGGTTTGAAACGGCACTGGTTGAAAAACTCGAATATTCCGTTCCGGCCAAACTTACGGCCCTGATCGAAAAAAATATCCCCACCCCTTCGTTTCGCTGTGTTGTTGATATTGGGTGTGGAACTGGCCTGCTGGGTGTTGAAATCAAATCCATGGCAGGCAGGCTTGAAGGCTTTGATATCTCTGCCAACATGCTGTCCAAGGCAGAAGAAAAAGAGATATATGACTATCTCGGACAGGCCGATCTGGCGTTGGGGCCAGAAGAATCCGCCTTATTTAGTGAAAGTTTTGTCCAACATCGTGCTGATCTTGTCGCTGCGGCCGACGTGTTGATGTATCTCGGAAGCCTTGCGACGGTATTTGACCTGACCGCAAGCCTGTTGATGCCAAAAGGCATATTCGCTTTTTCCGTTGAGGATGCTGGCGATAAAACTGGCTTCACGCTTCGCCCTTCGCTGCGATACGCTCATTCCTTCGATTATGTCTGTGATCTCTTGGCGAAAAAAGGTTTCGACCTGTTGGAGAGCGTGCGGACCACCATCCGAATGGATGCAGGTAAACCTATTACGGGTATCCTGTTCATTGCACGTAAGGCCGATTGAAAGAGCTTGAAGCCTGATGCCTCAGTAAAGGCCACGCGGAAAATAGCGGCGATAGATCTCGTCCAGCTTGCCATTGCGTGACAAGGTCGCCAGCGCCTGATCAAAAGCCGGGATGAGGACATTTTCGGGATCATTCGCCATAATCGTCAGACCTTCACCCAGGAATTTGTCGGACATATAGGGCCCGTCAAACAGCTCACAACAATCCGCTGACGCTGCGCCAGATACCCAGAATGGCAAACGCAATCCATCGGCAAAAATGGTATCTACAGCACCGGTTTTGACAGCCTCGAACAGCTCGTCGTAATTTTTATATTCGGTGCTGGTAATGTCAGGGAAAAAGGCTTTCAGCATTGCCTGGTGGCGAGAGTCAGCGACAACACCGACCTTGCGTTTGGCCAGTGCAGTTGCTGCACTACCTTGCAACTTGGCATTCTTGTTTGCGACAAAACGCGCTGGCAGCATCATATAAGGACGGGAAAACGAAAAACGCTGGCGCAGCGAACCGGTGACCGCCATGCCAGAAACGACTGCGTCTCCCTCGCCCATCTCCACAGCCGCTTCCAACTCATCAAACGGCAGGGCCTGCATCTGGCACTTTGCGTCCATTTTCAGCTGCGCACAGACTTCGCGCACCAGATCGACGTTAAAGCCGGTCAGGCGGCCATTCTGGTCGGTGAAATTAAACGGCGGAAAATCAACCGACATCAGGAAACGAATGCTGCTTATGTCAGAGATATTGGCGCTAGGAAGACGCTCGCGTGTATCAAACAAGACCGGAAGCATGCCATCGGTATTCTTCTCAGCGCTTTCTGCAGGCGGACTGAACAGAATGCCCAGCGTTGCTAGAAATATCGAAAGGCTCGGTAACTTCAGCGATGCAAGCTGGCGGGGCATGGGCATGATCCATCTTGGATGTAGGAGGCCATCAGTTCAGTGGCAGTGTAACAGAATGCTACATACTGAATATACACCCGAACGGTCAGTATCCATGTCTAAAAATTGTCAGCTGTTTTTTGCAGCGATAGGTGATGATAACCAAAGTGAGCCAGAAAAGCTGGCCCACCTGAATTTTGGTGCCGATCTGATCAGATGCCTGCTGTTTGTTAAAACAGCTCCGCATCAAGCGCCATGATTGAAACCGCGCCGTTCTCAATGGCTTTGGCCAAAGCCTCGGTTTGTGGAAGCATGCGATGGGCAAAAAAATCTGCAAGCACAGTTTTTCGACGTTCGAAATCGTTTGTTTTGCCAGCCGCTTCTTTTGCCATTTTTGCCCACATCCAGCCGAAGCACACAAGGGCAAACATCCGCTGATAATCGGTTGCCGCAGCGCCGCTAAAGGCGGCGTCACTCTGGCGCGAAAGCAGGGTTTCCGTAACGGCTTCCAACTGCTTTAGTGCGGCAAGAGAACTTTCAGCGATTGTTTTCCCTGCGTCTGTCTTGGCAGCACTTTGCATGTCTTGGCGCATTGTTTTGAACAAACCTCGCACCACGCCACCGTTCTCAAGTGGTAACTTGCGGCTTACGAGATCGATGGCCTGTACGCCATTGGTACCCTCATATATCTGGGTAATTCTGGCATCTCTGACAAACTGCTCCATACCCCACTCGCGGATGTAACCGTGCCCGCCAAATACCTGCTGGGCCAGCACTGCAGTTTCGAAGCCGAAGTCGGTGAAAGACGCTTTCACGACAGGGGTCAGAAGCGCCACTAGATTGCCGGCCTCATTCCTTGTCTTTTCATCCGGATGCCGGTCTGCGATGTCCATTTGCAAGGCTGTCCATACCGCCAGAGCGCGCGCGGCTTCGATTAAACTGCGTCCGGTCAACAGCATCTTGCGCACGTCAGGGTGTTCGATAATTGGCACCGGACTGCGCGCGCCATCTGCTGAGCGGCCTTGTAACCGCTGACGTGCGTAATCGCTCGCTTTTTGTACGGCAGCTTCGGCTATGCCCAACCCTTGAATGCCGACCATAAGTCGCTCGGCATTCATCATCGTGAACATGGCGTTCAGCCCACGACCAGCCTCTCCAACAAGCCAGGCCGTCGCTCCGTCATAATTCATGACGCAGGTTGGTTGGGCGTGAATACCCATCTTGTGTTCCAGCGAGCCAACGGACATGGTGTTGCGATCACCCAGGCTACCATCTGCGTTGACATGGAATTTCGGTGCCAGAAACAGGCTTATGCCTTTCACGCCCTTCGGTGCATCTGGCAAACGTGCCAATATCAGGTGGATGATATTGCCGCCAAAGTCGTGGTCGCCTGAAGAAATGAATATTTTGGTGCCTTTGAGCTTATAGCTGCCATCACCAACCGGTTCGGCCCGTGTGCTCAGCAGACCAAGATCAGTGCCGGCCGATGCCTCGGTGAGAGCCATTGCGCCTGTCCATTCACCTGAGGTCATTTTGGATAGGTATGTCTGTTTCAAGGTGTCGTCAGCATGGTGGGCAATTGCTTCAGCGGCGCCCCGGGTCAGGCCTGGGAAAAGCCCAAATGACAGATTGGCCGAAGCCATCATTTCATCCAGCAACAGTTGCAGTACTCGAGGAAGCCCCTGGCCGCCAAACTCCGGATCACCAGATAGCCCGCCCCAACCCGCTTCGACGAATGTCTTGTAGGCGTCCGCCATTCCTTTTGGTGTGCGGACCACGCCGTTTTCCAGAGTGGAACCTTCCTCATCACCGGCTCGATTTATCGGTTCCAGCACACCCGTTGCAAACTTACCGGCCTCTTCGATGACGGTAACCGCAAGTTCTGCATTGACCTCCTCAAATCCCCGGAGGTCTTGCATAACACCATCGAAGTTGAAAATTCTCTCCAGCAGAAACCCGATATCATCGACCGGTGCGGTATATGGCGCCATTTCAGATTTCCTCCACCCTTGGAATGCCGCGTCCTAACAGGGATGATGGCACACCACCTGTTTGACCCTCAATGTACCAAACGACTGTTACACTTTTCAAGGACGAAAATTTCACAAATTTATACCGGTTTCTCGATTGGAGGGACGACGGTTATGTGGCTCTTTGAATGGCCGTCTCCATTACTGAGTCAGGCAATATGTGCGGAATCAGGGTTTTGCTGACGTGTAAGTATAATGCATTCTTGTTGCCGCTGACCCCTGCCAGGGGCGGCAATGATTCGCGGTTTTTGATGAATGAACTGTCTGAATTTGTCAGTCTGATGATGAAATGGCTAACCGCTGGAGGTTTTGCCCTCAACAGGCGGGTATCTGCAGGTTCCTATGTTTTCAAGATAAAGTCACTCAAGGGTGACATGAGTAATTAATTGAATTATATATAGAAAGATGATTTTCCTAATTTAGTTTTATTATAAAATTCTCCCGATTTCCGCCTTAAGTGTAAACGGCTAGAGCGTTGTTTTCTGTGGTGTAAAAGCACTGTTAACCTTCACTTCTGGACGAAGTGTCAGAATCATGTTCTACGTCTTGGCGGGCATAGGTCGGCAAACCGACAAAATGCCGCCAAGGGGAGAATATGACGATAGTTGAGCGTGCAGGCGCCAAAGCTGTAGTGAAGGAAGACGCTGGTAGTAAAATCATGCGTCACGCTACCGTGTTGTCTGGTCAATTGCAGCAACTCAGAACTCGTATGTATCCCCCAAAGGCTGAAAAATCATTGCGTCATTTTATGACCAATGAGGTTTCCAGATTGACGTCCATTCCTGACTCCACCCTGAAACTGATGTCCAGCGAAGGACGTGGGCCCGTTCCGAGTCGATTGGAGAACAATCACCGAGTTTACACTCTTCCGCAAATTAATGAGCTGCGCGAACTGTTTGCCAAGCAGAAGCCCGCCGACGCGCTTCGTTTTCTGCCGCGTCGTCGTGCTGGTGAACATTTGCAGGTGTTGGCGATCGCCAACTTCAAGGGCGGTAGTGCCAAGACGACAACCTGTGTCCATCTCGCGCACTACCTCGCTCTGCAAGGCTACCGGGTGCTGGCGCTTGATCTGGACCCACAGGCTTCCTTGTCGGCAATGTTTGGTGCGCAGCCGGAAGTGGATGTTGGTGCAAACGAGACAATATATGCGGCGCTGCGCTACGAAGATGCTGAGCGTCGTCCAATTCGCGACATTATCCGCAAGACCTATTTTGACGGTATTGATCTGATACCCGGCAATCTTGAGGTCATGGAATATGAGCATGAGACACCGCGTGTACTCGCCAATAAGTCCAGTTCCGGCGCGATCTTTTTCGAACGACTGAAGTTGGCTCTTGATGAGGTTCAGGACGACTACGATATCGTTATCCTGGATACGCCGCCATCTCTTGGCTTTCTGACGTTGAGCGCTATCTACGCTGCCACCAGCATGATCATCACTGTGCATCCTGCCATGTTGGATGTCGCGTCGATGAGCCAGTTTCTATTGATGATGGGTGATTTGATCGGCGTTCTCAACGAGAGCGGCGCGCAGCTCGATCAAGATTTCATACGGTATTTGATTACACGTCATGACCCGAATGATGGGCCTCAGTCCCAAGTGGTGGCGATGCTACGTCACCTGTTTGGAACCGATGTTCTGTTGCCAACATCGATTGAAAGCACAGCCGTGGAAGCGGCCGGACTTGCCAAACGTTCCCTCTATGAATTGGAGATGGGACAGATCGGCCGGGACACTCATAAACGTGCTCGCGAAGCTGTCGATGCCGTGAACGAAGCGATCATTGATTTGATCAATAGCAGTTGGGGGCGCAAATGAGCAAAGGATCTCGCAAATCGATCGTGGCCAGTTTCGGACTGCTTTCGGCTGAGTTGGAAAATCACCTTAAGGGTGAGGTTTCTGCACCGGCAGTGGCACCTCAGGCTGCCAACAATCGTGTGGGAGCTGGTGTCATTGGTGCTGCACATCGTGCCATTGATGATATTCGTGCCGAGCGTGACCGTTTGAAAGCTTTGGTAGAGGCTGGTGGTGGTTCACTGCTGATGCTCGACACCGCCGTTGTTGACCCCTCGCCCTATCCGGACCGTTTGCCGGAAGATGACCCGGATGCATTTCAGGCCTTCAAGACGTCGATTGAGACTGAGGGACAAAAGGTACCTATTCAGGTTCGCAAACACCCAACGGCCGCCGGCCGCTATCAAATTGTCTACGGTCATCGCCGGTGGCTCGCCGCCAAGGAACTGGGCAAGCCGGTTCAGGCAATGGAAGTGGATATTTCCGACCTGGATCTTGTTGTCGCGCAGGGTATTGAAAATGCCAGCCGACAGGATTTGAGCTGGATTGAGCGTGCCTTGTTTGCATCGCGTATGGATATGGCGGGGATCAAGCCGCGCGACATTTATGCGGCGCTTTCAATCGATGACGCCGAACTGGCGCGGATGCGTGGCGTTTACCGCACAGTACCAGCCGACGTGATTGAGGCCATTGGGCGGGCGCCAAAGATTGGTCGACCGCGTTGGGTCGATTTCGCTAAGCGCATCAGCGCCAACAAGAATGCTCTGGAGTTGATCCGGAAAACTCTTGCCGATGGCGGTGGTAAGTTGCTGACATCAGACAAGCGGTTCCAGAATGTGCTGGAAGCCATCAAGCCGACGGTCACCGAAAAGGCACCGACCGAGATACTCGACGCCAATGGTGATCGTCTCGTGGCACTGAATACGTCCGCAAAAGAAGTTCGCATTTCTGCCGAGGATCAGCTTGGCAAGGAATTTATCAAGTTTGTTGCGGAGCAATTGCCGACACTCGTCGAGCAGTTTTCGCTTCAACGCGCAAAAAAGAACAACTGATAGCACCAGCTATCTTATTGATCGAAAACGAAGAAAGGTATTTACCGCAAAAGAAAAAGGCCCCCAAACGTTGCCGCATGGAAGCCTCTCTCAGATTTAGCACTTCGAGAATCGCATTTCCATGATTCACAGTCAAGAGTTTTCGGCATCTTTTTGGTGAGCGGATTTCTGTTGCCTTAAAAGAGGTAAAAGATGATGCAACCTGTCAATGTAACGACGCCCTTTGGGCGGCGGCCGATGACGCTTGACCTGATGAAACGGCAAGTCGCCTCGGCTCAGATTCAATCCGGTAAAACCGCTGATAAGTGGAAAGTGTTTCGTGATGTGTGCGAGGCTCGAGGTATGCTCGGCGTGCAGGACAGATCACTTGCTGTGCTCGATGCGCTTTTGAGCTTTTATCCTGAAACAGAACTGCGTCAGGGTGACCAGCTTATCGTATTTCCATCAAATGCGAGTCTCTCTGTTCGCGCCCATGGCATGGCGGATGCCACATTGCGCCGACATTTGGCAGCATTGGTTGGAGCAGGGCTTATTGTCCGCAAAGACAGCGCTAATGGCAAACGGTTTGCCCGCAAAGATCGTTCAGGGGAAGTCCAGGACGCATTCGGTTTTGACCTTTCACCGATACTTGCAAGAGCAGAAGAATTTGCACACCTGGCGCAAGAGGTGGCTGCAGAGCGTGCGAAGTTCAGACGGTCAAAAGAAGCTCTGACTATATGCCGACGCGATGTTCGCAAGCTCATCTCGGCAGCGATCGACGAAGAGGCCGACGGCGATTGGCATGCGATTGAAGAAATTTACAGCGAACTGGTTGCGCGTATTCCAAGGTCACCAACGACTGATGAACTGAATTCGCTGCTCGATGAGATGCAGATGCTCAGGGCAGAGGTACTCAATCTGCTGGAAACACTGGATAATTCAGATAATATAAGCGGCAATGCAGATCATTTTGAGCGGCACAAACAGAATTCAAATACCAACTATCTAAATGAACTTGAAGCTAGCTCTGAAAAAGAGCTCGACCCAAAACCTGGTGCCAAAATAGCCAAGCTGAATGTGGAGCTGAAGGCATTTCCTTTGGGTATGGTGCTACGCGCCTGCCCCGAGATTATGCCCTATGGTCCGTCCGGCGTTATTGAGAATTGGCGCGATTTGATGAGCGCCGCGGTGACTGTTCGCTCAATGCTGGGTGTCAGCCCGTCCGCCTATCAGTCGGCGTGCGAAGTCATGGGCCCTGAGAATGCAGCTGTTGCTATCGCCTGTATTCTGGAGCGAGCACAGCACATCAATTCAGCCGGCGGATATCTGCGCGATTTAACCAAACGTACGGCGCTCGGCGAATTCTCATTGGGGCCAATGTTGATGGCTCTGCTGAGAGTGGCTGGGACTAATAACCGCAAGGCCGGATGACGCGTGGCGTTATGTCTAAAGAAGCCAATCGGTGGGTACCTTGATAAATAAGTCCACCGTCTGATTTCCGAAATCAGACGGTGGTTCATAGCCAAAACGAAAGTAGTCGCAGATGTCGGAAGCATTAATCGCTGGCAGCGGAGTATGGAAGATTGCGCCGAACCGGCAGGCTTAAAGCTTATTTCGCAAGTGGCATTAAATGGAGACTGAATTTGTTTCGAAATGTCACCGCTACTGTTGGTGAGATTTTAGTCTGATGACACAGCATTTCCAGGCTGCGAGAAAATAGTGGGGTCAGCACTCGCTGAGCATGCTCTGCAGCGGAAGTGATTATCAACCATCGGTCAACCCGACCGGTCAAACGGCAATGAACGGCTGAAGTGGCGGTGACGTTTTTGATTTTCGTTAGAAAGGGGGAAAAAGAACACGGCTAATTATTGGCGATATGGGACGACAGTGACGGCTGATGTAAAAGCCGCCCATTAGGGCAAAATAAAACCCTGTCAGTTGACAGGGTCTTTGGCGTTTCTGATGCCTGAATCAGGGGCCTTCGCTGGTGTCGATGCTATGCTGGATATAAAGTGAACGCAATTTTTGGCTTATAGGACCAGGCTTTCCGTCTCCGATTTTTTGTCCGTCGATAGCGATGACGGGCATAACGAAAACCCCGGCCGAAGTGATAAATGCTTCCGCGGCCGATTTTGCTTCATCAGGTGTAAAAGACCGCTGCTCCGTCGGAATACCATTCTTCTCCGCGATATCAAGAATCGAGCTGCGGGTAATTCCATGGAGCAGAGCATTTGATAATGCGCGGGTGATAAGTTTGCCATCGCTGGTCACGATATGAAAATTGTTGGATGTGCCCTCGGTGATGAAACCATCCTCCACAAAGAGAGCATCATCTGCGCCCTTGCGTTGGACTTCCATCTTCGCCATCGACGAATACAACAATTGCACGGTTTTGATCTGGCGATTGGACCAACGGCCTTCAGGGACCGTGGCGACTGAAATTCCGGTTTCCCATCTTGGATTTGCCAAGACATTGCGGGCCTGGGTAAACATCACAATTGTTGGCTCGAGACTGGCACTATAGAGAAAGTCGCGATCTTCAGCACCACGCGAGATTTGCAGATAGATCAAACCGTTCGTAAGTTCATTTCGGCGAATGATTTCGAAATGGAGCGTCTTGAGAACATCATTGGTCACCGGCGGTTTGATACCGAGCGCTTCGAGTGAACGGGCGAGACGTGCCGCATGGCCAGTGAAGTCGATCAGCCTGCCGTTAGCGACTGCGGTTACTTCATATATCGCATCGGCGAAAAGATAACCGCGATCGAAGACAGAAACCTTGGCGTTTTCTTCCGCGACCCATTCACCGTTGACATAAACGGTCCTGCTCATTTCGCTTTTCCTTTAATGAATTTTGAAGCTCACCCGTCCTACAACATGTGTGATTAACGGGGAATTGCTTTCCTTTCGAATGCCGGTTGAATACGGTTTGCCCAGTTACACTCATTTCCAAAAAAGGTGTTTTTGATAGATGTCCCAACTGCCGCCTATTGCATTTGTCTCGCGGAGTGATGCCGCCTCCGAAGCCGTCTGGATCGGTGCCTTGAGTGCGGCTTTACCGCAAGAGACAATCATCTCTTTTTCGGCAATGTCAGACGATGAAAAGCAGCGCGCAGAAATTGCTATTGTCGCCAATCCTGACCCCGAACACATCGCAGCACTGCCAAACCTGAAGTGGGTTCATAGTCTTTGGGCCGGCGTTGAACGTTTGGTTGCGGAGTTGGGTCCAAAGGCTCCACCTTTGGTTCGACTGACTGATCCGGAACTTTCGCGAGTTATGTCTGAGGCTGTTCTTGCCTGGAGTTATTACCTCCAACGGGATATGCCCGCTTATCGGAAGCAGCAACAGCATCGTGTCTGGCAGGAACTGGAATATCGGCAACCAAGCGAAATGACCGTTAGTCTGATCGGCCTTGGTGAGTTGGGCGCAGCTTCTGCCAGAAAACTGAAAGATGCGGGTTTCAACGTAATTGGCTGGAGCCGTTCGATGAAATCGCTAGCCGGAATTGAAACAGTTTCCGGTGATGAGGGGTTGAATACCATGTTGCAGCGTAGCGACATTGTGGTCTGCCTTGTGCCACTCACCGAGCAGACCCGTGGATTGCTCAATGCATCTCGGTTTGGAATTATGAAAAAGGGCGCCAGCCTTATCAACTTCGCACGCGGACTGATTGTCGTGACTGATGACCTCTTGGACGCTTTGGACAGTGGTCAGCTTTCACACGCTGTACTCGATGTCTTCGAAGTAGAGCCGCTACCCGATAGTTCGGCGTTTTGGGATCATGAGAAAGTGACAGTGCTACCGCACATTTCCGGACCAACCGGTCGTGAAAGTTCCGCGCGTATCGTTGCTGGGAATATTCGCAACTGGCGGCAAACTGGCACCTTGCCACCGATTGTCGATATTCAACGGGGATACTAGATTTTGGACAAAAATAACCCGGCTTTGATGAGGCCGGGTTATCTTGAAGCGTGACGCGATGAAGCGCAGATGTATTGTTAGAATTTGGTGGTTACGCCAAGGAAGAATGTGCGGCCATTTTCCACAAAATTGGATTCGCTCTTCGGCTGCGCATCGAAAATGTTATTGATGCCAGCTTTGAAGTCGACATTCTCATTGAAGCTGTACCTGGTCGAAATATTGGCAACAGCGTAAGGCTCGACGTTCTGAGCGATGAGCGTTTCAGGTGTTGTGACATAATCGACCTGTTTTCCGTAATAGTCACCTGAGAGTGTGAAGCTCAAATTCTCACGGGCCTGCCAAACCAGTTCCGTATGGATGGAGATTTCCGGATCCGCAGACAATGGCAGGTTAGTTTCGAGGTTCTTCGATTCAAACAGCCAGGTAAATGAGTTTGTCCAGGTCAAAGTGTCGTGTAATGGAATGGCGAAGTTACCTTCCAATCCCTGTGATCTGGCACGGTCAACATTGATCTGTTGAACATATTTCGTGCCGCCGGCAGTGATTAGCGAAGCCACGCGGGCAGAGGTAATTTTGTCTTCAATTTCATTGAAGAAATAATTCAGGCCTGCCTGCAGTCCCGCGGAATTTTCATAGAAGAAACCGCCTTCGAAACTGTTGCTGGTTTCCGGTTTGAGGTCTGGATTACCGACCATTTCGCAAGGGCCGCCGACAGCACCGCAGCCACGGCCGCGGGATGTTTGCACCCAATTCGGATTGAGTTGGCGAAGATCAGGCGCTTTGAAGGCCTGAGCCCAACCGGTTTTGAAAGTCAAATCCGGAGTGACATCCCAGGTGATGTAAGCGCGCGGAGAAAGATGACTGCCAAACATGTCGTGGTAGTCATAACGCAGACCCGTTGTCAGATGGACAGTTTCGATGATGTCGAGCTTGTTTTCGGCAAACAGCGCAGCTGTCCAGTTGTCGGTTTGTGGAGAGCCACTTGTTCCGGTTACGGTATTGGCCTTGCCAAGATTTTCTGGATCGTCCAGTTCTTCGTAGCGGAATTCGCTGCCAATAGTCAGGCCATCCGTCCAGAAATAATCCAGTGGCATGGCCAATTTACCGTCCAGCGTGTAGCTGCGAACGGTGATGCTGTTACCGAGAACATCGCCCAAACGATCGGTGATGGTGTGTTTGTTTTCGGCATTTTCCAAAAAGCCGGTGACTGTTGAGGTACCAAAGTCCCACTCGCCGACATGGCGAAGCGAAACTGAGGTGCGCTCAATTGTTGTCGGTGTGTCGGCCTCGCCCGGTTCAAGATACGGGATGTAACGCTCACGCCCAAAACCCGCTTCAAGATCAATAACTTGATCGGTTGATGGCGTCCATGTCAAACGACCTGTCAGGTCGAAATCACGTGTGCCGCGTGGTGTTTCCACACCGCCGCCCAAGCTCTCATCGGCTTCTTTTTGTTTACTCACATTGCCAAATGCGCTGAAGGACAGAACATCAGGGATGATCGGACCACTGACGTAACCGCTGAGTTTCTGTTTGGAGCCGGTCAGGGCATTGCTTGGCAACAGCGTTTCTGCGGTCACCGATCCACGCCAGCGATCACTGTTTTTCTTGGTGATGATATTGACGACACCGCCCAATGCATCGGAGCCATAAAGTGTCGACATCGGGCCGCGCACGACTTCGATACGTTCGATTGCATCGATTGGCACCCAATCAAGATCGCCGTTATATTTGCGCATTGTCGTCAGGCCGGCGTTTACGCGCTTGCCGTCTATGAGGATGAGAGTGTAGCTGGAGCCGAGGCCACGTATACTGACACCGCGCGTGCCGTTACTGCCAAATCCGACATTGACACCTGGTTGAGTGCGGATTGCCTCGGAAATATCCGTGACGGCTTTTCGTTCAAATGTATCAGAGTTGATAACCGATACACTGGCCGGTGCGTTGCGCAAATCGGTTGCGACCGACGAGGCTGTCACGACAATCTGTTGAAGCATGAGTGCTTCTTCATCTGTGGCTGTGTCAGCTGACTGTTGCGCGTAAGCGTTTTGAGCAATGAAAATGGCTGTACCTGCGAGGCACGCCAAGGCAATTCGGTGCTTTCCGGCTTTCAGGTTTTCGCTTGGATGCTGGCGTTTTTTTGCGCGCAACATCGTCCCCTGCCCGTCCCCTCGACGGTCAGCGATCAACTTCATGTGACACTCCAGACAATTAACTTGAGTAATGGTATCCACATAATTAACGGGTCTGGTAAGAGCAACCTTGTTGTTTTCGAATGATTCCAAATTTGAATATGAGGAAGTTACGGGGCAGAACGGAGATGTCGTGACAGGGGAAAAAATGCGACGCGGGGGCGTTGATCAGCCACAAGATCGATCAGGACAGCTGCGTCTTTTGATCGTGCTGGACACTCTTTTGCGAGAGGGGAGTGTCAGCCGCGCAGCGGCAAGTATGGGTATACAACCACCTGCAATGAGCAGAATGCTCGGGCAATTGCGGGAAATTTATGGCGATCCGCTATTCCATCGAACGGCGCGAGGGTTGGTGCCGACGCCACTAGCAGATTCCTTGCGGGTTCGTGTTCGGGCACTTGCGGCAGAAACGGATCGGTTGTTAGCGCCGCAAAAGGAGACCGTCTCCTCCTCCAGGCCCGGCGAAACCGGTTGGAGTGGCCCTGCCCTGTTGGACGTACCACCGCTTGCGGTTCGGCCCTCGATGCTTCTGGATGGACAGCCATCACCAGAGCACATCGCCGATAAATTATCCCGGATAGGGGACAACGCACCGCCGATGCAGCGACTTGCGAAATATATCGCACTGTCCGGCGCAGGCGTAGGTCGCAGCCGCTCGCTCAACCGGGAAGAAGCGCAAGACGCCTTATCCATCATTCTCGATGGCGAGGCAGATCCGATCCAGATTGGTGCTTTGCTGGCGACAATGCAGTTCCGCGGTGCAACGACATCTGAATTTGCAGGTTTTGTCAGGGCACTTCGTGCTCATCTCAACGCATCGGATGTCGGGACCACGACGGCTGATCTCGATTGGCCGGTATATTTGTCACCGAAGTTACGCACCTCTCCCTGGTTCATGCATGCCGTGCGACTGGTTAATATGGCTGGTTACCGCGTGGCAATGCATGGTTCTGCCGGCGGTGGTCAGGACGAAGCAAAATTTGTTATCGCTGCGAAGATGTCGGGCATTCCGGTTTGCGCATCGATCAAAGATGCGAAAAACGCGCTGAAGACGGCTGCGAGCGTCTTCATTCCAATGGAAACCCTCGACGCACAAATTACCCGGCTTATCGGTCTCTATCCGTTGATGGAAATGCGCTCGCCGCTCAATACGATTCTGCAGTTGATCAATCCCTTGGGCGCGAAGGCCAGCATCATGGGTGCTTCGGGGTCCGCGCGACGGGATCTACACCGCGACATTGCGATGTTGCTGGGTGTGCAGCAGCTGTCCATCATCGGCAATGTCAGGGATATTCCTGAATTTGGCCCGTTCAGAACGACGACGATCTATCGGTTGCTGGATGGTGCATCCTATGATTTTTCTATTCCGGGCATGAAACAGCCAGGTGCCGAACCGGACACGTTGATGACGATGCGGGAATACTGGTTTGCGGTTTGGACAGGTGCGGCGCGTGATGAACGTATGGAAATGGTGATTTGTGCGACGGCCGCCATGGCGCTGATGACGATTGAATGTGCATCTGCGGATAGTTTTCTGGAATACTATCAACGTGCGTTGAGACTATGGAAGGACCGTTTGGTGGCGGCTGCGTAACCATGGTCCTGGGTATGGCAGCACCTTCAAAATCCTCAATATGATGCAACAGCTATAAAGTGGCCGCGTTAAAACCCAGCGTCTGAAATGTATTCTGAAAATATGGATTGAAAGATTGGAAGGATATTGAAGGTGCCGCTAAGGCCATGATCTAAAGGGATAAAATCCGTTTCTTAGATCATGGTTTTGTCTTATGTTGTGGCACTTTTATCTCAAAAAATGCCACAAGAAATATCATCCGGATGTTAAATTACCGGATAGAGGGACCAGAAAAACAGTTCGTGTTCCTGCTCTACATCCTTTCGAGATGCCTCATCGCGCGCAGTGGGTGCCGCAGTTTTTTCACTGCCCGTTTCTGACTTGTTCTCGGGCATTTTGCGGCCGAGACCGAAGAGGTCAAAGGAAAGCATGTTCATACCTGCTACCATTTACGTATCTCCTGTCTAATCGTTTACGTTCCGTTAAGTGTGCTTTGTTGCCACTTTTTCGTCAAGATTGGTCAGGCAATCAATTTTCTATTTTTTCTGTAGACTATAGCAAGAATATTTACTGATGGAACGCGAGAGAAAATGCGGGCTTAATTTGGGCCTTCGAAGGTTTTTGTCAGAGCTGAGTGGGCAGGGATCGCGTCATGTGCGACATTAAAATGTTTGAGTAGGGAGATATAGGCATCGATATTGGCGGTGACTGGCTCTCGAGAGGCGCGACGTCCTGTGTGGTTGAAGCGGACAAGTCGTTCCGCGCCAGGGCCTACACCCGATGTGAGATCAGATCCCGCACTCCATGATCGAGCTGCGAAGTCATTCAACGCAATTTTTTCTGGTAATATGGCGGTTGTCACAAGCGCGGATGCCTGGTCTTTTTCTACCCATAGTGTGGCGCCCAAGGCTTGCAATGCACTGCGGGTGGCGCTTGCGGCACGCTTATGACGCGCCACAATGTTGGCTATTCCCTCTTGCTCCACACGCTGCAAAGCTGCTCTCAAGGCATAGAATTCCAGCGGCGCCGGTGTGCCAGGGAGTGCACCTCTCCCTTTCTCAAGCCATTGTTTTTTCTGGTCAATCAGCGACAACATAGAGTCGCGTGGTGGATTATCATGATCAAGAAATGCCCATGCCGCTTTGCTAATAGAGATAGCAGATAGTCCGGCTGGACCTGCCAAAGATTTTTGCGGGCCAATGACGGCGATGTCTATGCCCAGCCTGTCGACTTCCAATGCGTGGCCACCGACGGAAGCAACGGCATCCACGACGGTGACAATGCCGCGTTTTTTCGCAAGGGCAACGATCTCCTCCAATGGATTGAGAATGCCACTGGCCGATTCCGCGTGCACCACTGCAAGGATTTGGATGTCAGGTTCTGCATCAAGGGCGGCTTCGACAGCTTCGATTGTGATCGGTTTGGCTGGGGCAGCCTGCAAGTTGCTCACTTGCGCGCCGCCGCGCGACAGCCAGCCGCCGAACCAGCTGCCATAGGGGCTGGTGACGATGTTGAGTGCGGTGAGATCTGGTCGTGCCAGACTGGTCGCAACGGCTTCAAGTGCCAGCACCGCTTCTGCCTGAATTAGGAGAACATCGTTTCGAGTACCAAGTATCGCTGCCAGTTGATCCGCCAATGGCGCATAGGCATCGGCCGGGAAGGCCGGTGTGTCGAGCAGGAAAGTCCAGTCACGGTTCGGCATTGCGGATGTCCTCATGCAATATATCAAGCCGCGGAACGGCCTCAATCAGTTGTTTGGCGGCGGCAGATTGCGGTGCGGCAATGACTTTGCCGGTAACACCGCTTTCAACGATATGCCCCTTTTCCATCACCGCAATGCGATGGCAGACAGCGCGGATAACGGCAAGATCGTGTGATACAAAGATGCAGGCGATACCGGTATCACGCTGAATTTCAACAAGAAGTTTCAAAATTCTGCTGCGAACGGAGACATCAAGCGCAGAGACGGCTTCATCCATTACCAGCAAATCGGGGCGCAGTGACAGGGCCCGGGCAATCGCAACACGTTGGCGTTGCCCACCTGATAGAGCCATGATCGGGCGTACGGCGTAACTGGCTGGTAGACCCACACGTTCCAGCAATCGGTGAATTTCACGCTCACGCCCAGTGGCTGGTACAATATTGTGGATCCGTAACGGATCGCCGATAGCACTTGTGACCGTTGCGTGCGGATTGAAGGCTCCTACAGTGTCCTGAAACACCATCTGCATGTGCTTGCGCTGTTTTCGAAGCGCTGCCTGCGGGAGGGCCAACCAGTCCTGTCCTTGAAAACGAATAGACCCGCTATCCGGTGGAACAAGCCGCATCAAGATCCGGGCTAGTGTCGATTTTCCGCAACCTGAAGCGCCGGCAAGACCCAGCGTTTCGCCTTTTTCGACGCTGAAGGTGATATTGGACAGTGCCGTCACCTTACGTGGTCCGCCGTCATAGGTTTTTGACAGTCCTGTTACCTGCAGCAGTGGCTCGGTCATTGTTGGGGCTCCAGCACCAGCGGTGGCGTGGAAAGATCAATATGCGCCGAAATCAGTTCGCGCGTGTAGGGATCTTCGGGAGAGTTTATGACCTCACTCGCCCTGCCCTGCTCTACCAACCGTCCGGATTGCAAAACAGCGATGCGGTCCGCCAGACTGCTAGCCAAAGCGATGTCGTGTGTGATGAAGATCAGCGTCATGCCTTCCTCTCGCACCAGACCATCGAGCAGTCGGGCAATTGCCGCCTGAGTGACGCTATCAAGCGCACTTGTGGCCTCGTCGGCTATCAATATGGATGGTTTCGCCGCAATGGCCGCTGCAATTGCTACACGTTGTTTCTGGCCACCTGAGAGTTGATGTGGATAGGCATTCACTAAGCGCTGAGGTTCCGGCAGTTGAACCAGTTCCAGCAGATCTACAGCCTGTCTCAACGCCTGTTTATAGGAGATATCGAGATGCTGATGTGCAGTTTCGGCGACTTGCTCGCCTATTTTCAGCACAGGATTGAGGCTACTTCCAGGATCTTGAAAGACATATGCCAGTTCACGACCGGCTTGTGGGCGGGCCTTTATGCGCTTTCCATGCAGGGCCCAATCAATTGAGCCGCTCGATTTAGCGCCCTGCGGTAAAAGTCCCGCGAGAGATCTGGCCAGTGTCGTTTTGCCGGAACCGCTTTCACCGATGATTGCCAGTCTCTCTCTTGGATAGATCTCAAGGTTAATATCTGTCAATGCCGGAGTTCGTTGTTTGGGGTAGGTTATGCCGAGATTTTGGATATGGCACAGTGGAAGCGTCATTGGTCCCCTCCCCTGTCGCTTTTTGACAAAGCCTGATTGATACCTTCGCCCAGAAGATAAACACCCAGCACCAGTGTCAGCAAACCAAGGCCCGGTATGATGGAGAGCGATGGTGCTGAGCGAAGCACATTACGTCCCTCGGCAATCATCGATCCCCAGGTAACGATGTTCGGGTCTCCCAATCCCAGAAACGACAAAGCGGCTTCTGTCAGCACGGCTGCTGCGACGATGATGGCAGCCAGTGCCAGAACCGGTGGCAGGGCATTGGGCAATATCTGCCTGAAGGCGATTTCAAGCGGGTGCATGCCGATCGTGCGGGCAGAGGCGACGTAATCGCTTTCACGAATGGACAACACCTGTGCGCGCGTCAAACGGGCGGGATCTGCCCATGCGCCGAGTGCAATTGCGATGACCACAATTGGCATGGAGGTACCGATGGTACTGACGAAGGCAAGTGCCATGAGAAAGCTGGGCACGATTTGAAAGGCGTCAGTGACACGCATCAGTGCCTCATCAATCAGGCCACTGGCGAAACCGGCAAGGGTGCCAATGATCGTACCGAGGGTTATTGCGGCTATAGCTGCGGCCAGTCCGACGGCGAGTGACGCACGTGTGCCATGTACCAGCCCGGCCAGAACATCGCGGCCCAGCCTGTCGGTTCCGAGCGGAAAGCTCATGTCGGTGAACGGCGGAATGAGTGGCGCACCGGCAATCGACAGAGGATCGGCAGGAAAAAGATAGGGCGCAGCCAGCGCAATCGCGCTCAATGCGAGCAGGATGATCACGCCGGCCAGTCCCGATGCGGAAGCCATGAGAAAACGGAGCTGTTTCATGTGCCGGTGGTCCCTGCCCCGACGCGCGGATCGAGCGTGGCGTAGAGGATGTCGACAAGCAGGTTGACGACAATCACGAACACGGCGCTGACAAGAATGATGCCCATCAACAATGGGGTATCTCGTCCCGACACAGCTTCCTGCGCCAGACGTCCAAATCCCGGTATGGCAAACACGCTTTCAATCACCACGCTGCCCCCCAGCATCGCCGCTGACTGCAATCCAAGCACCGTGACGAGTGGTAACAGGGCATTGCGTGCGACATGGCGTAGAACGATCCTGCTGCGTGAAAGCCCCTTCGAGCGGGCAAACAGCACGAAGTCGAGTTTCCAGATGCTGGCCATGGAGGTGCGCATGACGCGCAGGAAAAGTGCCAGATAGATCAGACCCAGACTGGTGACCGGCAAGACGAGATGTCTGGCGATATCGAGTGCCCTCGCCCAACCGAGCTTGCCAGACGCGATGGTTTCAATACCGGATGTCGGAAACCAGCGAAGCTGAACCGCGAATATAATGGCAAGCACCAGGCCGAGCCAGAAACCCGGCATGGCGTAAAGTGCCAGTGAAGAGATCGACAGGAACCGATCACGCACACTTCCCGGTTTTGCCCCGGCGACAATGCCAAGCACGGAGCCCAATGCGAAAGAGATGGCTGTGGCGCTTCCCATGAGTAGTAGCGTATTCGGCAGCCGTTCGAGTATGAGCGCAAGCACGGGGCGATCGAAGGACAGAGACCAGCCAAGGTCTAAACGCGCTATGGAGCCAACGTAGACCCAAAGACGGGCCAGCATGGATTGGTCCAGGCCGTATTGCGCTCGCAGTGTCTGCACAAGGTTCGCATCGCCGCCTCCAATCGAGGTTAGATAGGCATCAACGGCGTCTCCCGAGGCGTTCTCAAGCAAAACAAAAGTAAACAGCAGCACGATCAGCAGGACCGGAATGGCGCTGACGGCTCTTCGTTTCACTAATGTCATGGACCGGCGCATAGCTGATATCCCCGACTATCGATATTCTTGCGAGCGCAGCCAATCAGTATTCGGAAGCATTGACCAGCCCGTTGTGAAAATTTGTCGTCCCGAACTTCGGCCGGAGGTAGAGACCCGGCGATAATTGCTGAGGCTGAAAACGTCGATACTGCAACGTGCAGCAGATTTTTCTGGAGACCGACTGTTGTTGAAGTCAGGGTTTGGAAGAGTTGTCACCCTGCCAAACCCTGTCAGGTGTCAGGAAACCAGTTCCGCATCTGCCCAGTTCGAAACCGCCCAACGTGGGTTGCTTGCCACGTTCTGCACGGTATCGCGGGCAACTGTGATGAAGCCCCACTCCGCAACGTTGATGAGAGGCAGATCCTCGGTGACCTTTTTCTGGAACTCCTTGTAGAGTTCCGTACGGGTCTCGGTATTGACCGTCTCGGCAGCCTTGTCGATCAGCGCATCCAGATTCTTGTTTTCATAGCCACCCTGATTGGAGAAGCCGACACCAGCCGGTGTGCCTGACTTGACGAGAATGGTGGTAGAGATGGCCGGGTCTCCACGGAACACAGGTGGAGCAATCGCCAGATCAAATGCATGATCGGTGTAGACTGCCTTTTGATGCGCGGCGGAATCATTGTTGACCAGCTCGGCATCAATTCCGACTTCGGCCAGAGCCTGCCGCAGATAGGCACCAAACTGTTTGGTTTCATTAAAATAGGGTGCCGGCAGCAGCTTCAGCGAGAAGCGATTACCGCCCTCCCCGCGCTTGTAACCTGCCTCATCCAGAAGGGCGTTGGCCTTAGCGACATCGAAATCATAGGTCTCCACTTCGTCCGTGTAGAACTCCGGCGCATTCTTGGGCACAGGGCCGCTCGAGGCCGTTGCATAACCAAGGAAGATGGTGTCGACCACGAACTTCTTGTCGATAGCGTGCGCAATCGCCTGGCGTACCTTCAGGTCGGCCAACTCCTTGCGGCGGTGATTGATTTCGACGACCAGCTGATAGGTGAGCGCCTCGTAACCGTCGGCAATCACCATTATTCCCGGCACCTTGGAGATGCGCGACAAGTCTGCCAGCGGAACCGCCGAGAAGGCCGCAAGGTGGATTTCTTCCGCCTCAAGCGCAGCACCCGCCCCTGCCCTGTCTGGAAGAATGCGGTAGATGATTTCCTGCAGCTTCGGTTGGCCGGCATTCCAGTATTTTTCATTGCGTGTCAGACGGTAATACTCACCTGGTTTGTATTCGGCAAACACGAATGGGCCTGTACCAACCAGCTTGTTGTTGGCCGGATTGGTGGCAATGTCGGTGCCTTCATAGACGTGTTTCGGCAGGACGCTGGTGACGACCGGAAGCGCATTACGGATAAGCTGGAATGGTGTTGGCTTGGAGAACCGGAAGACAGCCGTATGGGCATCCGGTGTGTCGACGGTTTCGAGATGCGCGAAAACCAGACGGCCGAGATTCTGCAATGTCTTCCACACGGACAGCGCCGAGAAAGCTACGTCAGCCGATGTGAACGGTTTTCCGTCGTGCCACGTGACGCCCTCACGCAGTTTGAACGTGGCGCTCAGGCCATCTTCAGAGCCCTGCCATTCCACGGCAAGACGCGGCGCGAGCCCATCCTTGCCATCAAACGAGGCTTCGGCCAGCGGCTCGATAACCTTGCTGGAAATGAAGAATACACCGTTTGACGCGACGATAGCAGGGTTGAGGTTTTTAGGTTCGGAGTCGGCTGCGACGATCAGACGTCCGGAGGCTGCCTCCTGCGCAAAGCCCCTGCCCGCAAGTGTGGTCGAAGCGGCCAGCAGAATGGTGCTTTTTAAGAGCAGGCGTCGGGACAGTGAGGACGAGAAAGACATGATTTCCACTCCGATAGATGAGATGCTTCGCGGGCCGCAATGCAGCATCTTATGCCTGCGGTGAGAGGAGTGTCCATCTTAAAGGGAAGATAGGACAGCAATTGCATTTCAGCTTTTTTGAGATGCAGAGCAATTTAGATGCAATGTGTGGTTTTAGGTGAAATGCTATTCTGCGAACCCTGCGACGCTATCAAACCGCATGAAAACACTTGCACGCTTTCCGCTCCTATTTCATGGTCTGTCGCCAGATAAGACGGCCCCTGCCCGGTAACGATTTTGCAAGACGCTCAAGGACATTCCATGCCATCCGCCGATAACAAACCTGTATTCAACTCTCTTGTCGCTGAGTTGTCGCCACCACCTGTTCCCTTCGTTTTTGCTTGGGCACGGGCTTACGATGGCGCAAGCGGACCGATGATCGACCTGTCTCAGGCCGTACCGGGTTACGCGCCGCATGACGATATTCTGCGCTGGTTGGGTGAGGCGGCATCCTCAAAACAATATTGCGGATACGGTCCGATTGAGGGTGAGACGGAGTTGCGGCATGTCTATGCGCAGCACGTGTCAGGGCTTTATGGTGCAAACGTTGTCATCGAGAATATCCACATCACGTCGGGCTGCAATCAGGCCTTCATGTGTGCGGCGATGGCTGTGGCCAAGGCTGGCGACAGTGTTGCATTGACGGATCCGTTTTATTTCAATCAGGACACGACACTTGCCATGCTCGGTATCAACCGGGTGCTTGTGTCCTGTGACCCAGATAATGCATTTCTCCCAAACATCGTTGACGTCAGAAGAGTATTGGACACGGGCGTTAAAGCTCTGGCTCTGGTAACGCCAAACAATCCGACCGGTTCGGTTTATCCGCCAGAGTTGTTGCTGGAGATTTTCCATGTCTGCCGGAAAAAAGGTGTATGGCTTATCCTCGACGAGACCTACCGTGACTTTCTTCCTGGCCACACGCCGCGCCCGCACACACTCATGAATGTCGAGGGTTGGCAGGATAATCTCATCATGCTGTACAGCTTCTCGAAATCCTTCTGCGTGCCCGGGCATCGTGTCGGCGCGATAACAGCAGGCCCGCAGGCTGTCACCGAAATCGCCAAGATCATGGACAATCTGCAGATCTGTGCAGCGCGTGCACCGCAGGCAGCCGTTGCAAAGGCTATTCCCGCTTTGGCCGATTGGCGCGATGGCAATCGGGTCGAGATTGAAAGACGGGCCGATGCACTGCGTCAGGTCATGCCGAAGATCAGTGGTTGGGACCTGGTTTCGGTTGGTGCTTACTTTGCGTTTATCCGCCATCCGTTCCGTGGTGTTTCGTCTACAGCTGTATCGGAGCAGCTGGCGAAAAGGGCAGGGGTGGTGTGTTTGCCTGGCGTCTATTTTGGTCAGGGCCAGGAGGACTATCTGCGCTTCGCTTTCGCCAATGCCGATGTGGAAACCATTGCCAAGCTGGAGAGCCGTCTCTCGGGATTTAAGCTGGCATGAGCGGCTGAAGACCAAGACATGTCGCGAGTTGACAGCTGTCAACTCAGTCAACAAAGCCGCAGATTCCCAGATTTTGCGGCTTTTATTTGCCCAGACGAAATAGGATA
Source organism: Agrobacterium sp. AGB01 (assembly GCF_014851585.1). Lineage (GTDB taxonomy): Bacteria > Pseudomonadota > Alphaproteobacteria > Rhizobiales > Rhizobiaceae > Agrobacterium. The sequence continues at coordinate 160,623 of NZ_JACVAB010000003.1, read as the reverse complement.
GTTTGTGGCCGTGGGCCACATCTAGACCGCATAATTGAGGTTAGCAGCGCTCGATACATCGTTAACTAGCTGAAATATATCCACGTTATGCGGTTGACAGCTGTCAACAAGCGCTGAATTTTGTGCCAAAAATCAAATGTCTTGGGTCGCGGAGTGCTTGACGAGAATCACTGCATCCGTCATCTTGTTACGGAAATTCGCAAAAATTTGAGTATTTGTCGTAACTGGCCAGATTTTCTGTAAATCTCGGCATGGTTGGTTAGCTTAAGATCGTTGTCCTGGTCCTCCTTCTGGACGCTTAAGGAATGATTTCACCGCTGTCGAACCCACAGTGCTCATACTCGCCAGTCAGGAGATCGAACCCATGGTGTCTGTAGTGCAGGCGACCGATGAAAAGCCACAGGGCACGCCGAGCATCGTGGCAGATGCCGCGATTGCGGCGGACGCACGTGCGCTGTCCGAGCAATTGAAGGCGATGCGTGAACGCCTTTATCCACCGATGGCACAGAAGACACTGCGCCAGTTTTCCTCAGGTGAGGCCGCAAAGCTGATCGGTGTTTCGGATGGCTACTTGCGTCAATTGTCGCTGGCGGGCGAGGGGCCGCAACCTGAAACTGGGACCGGCGGCCGACGTTTCTATACGTTGAACGACATCAATGCGCTGCGCCATCATCTCGCTGAACAGGCTTTGGCAAAAGGCAACACTGCGAAGGCACGCAGTTATCTGCCGCAGCGTGATCTGTCGCGCGGCGAACATATGCAGGTAATCTCGGTTACCAACTTCAAGGGCGGTTCGGGCAAGACCACTTCAGCTGTTCATCTGGCGCAATATCTGGCGCTGACCGGTCACCGTGTTCTCGCTATCGATCTTGATCCGCAGGCATCGTTGTCGGCGATGTTTGGTTATCAGCCGGAGCTGGATCTGACCGGCAATGATACGCTGTATGGCGCTATTCGTTATGACGATCAGGCCCGCCCACTCTCGCAGATCATTCGCGGCACCTATTTCCCTGGGCTTGATCTGGTTCCTGGAAATATCGAACTGCAGGAATTCGAGCACGAGACGCCACAGGCGCTGACACGCCGCCACAGCGGCATAGACAGCGGGCCGCTGTTCTTTGCACGTATACAGGCCGCTCTGGCCAGCGTGGAGCAGAATTACGACGTGGTGGTCATCGATTGCCCGCCGCAGCTGGGATATCTCACCCTGTCGGCGCTTTGCGCCTCCACATCCGTTATCGTCACGGTCCATCCGCAGATGCTGGATGTGGCGTCGATGAACCAGTTTTTGTTCATGACCTCGGATTTGCTGGGCGTGGTGCGTGAGGCTGGTGGGGAGTTAAACTTCGACTTCCTCCGCTATCTCGTTACCCGTTTTGAACCGAATGATGGGCCGCAAACACAGATTGTCGGCTTCATGCGTTCGCTGTTTGGGGATCGGGTTCTGACCGCGCCCATGCTGAAATCCACAGCTGTTTCCGATGCTGGCCTGACCAAGCAGACACTGTATGAAGTGGGCCGCGAAAACTTTACTCGCACCACCTACGACCGCGCGCAGGAAGCGATGAATGCGGTCAATGCAGAAATTGAGAAACTCGTTCACGATGCATGGGGCCGATAGGAGGCTGACGAATATGGTTGGAAACTCCCGTAAAAGCGAACTCAAGGCTTTGTTTGGCGGCTCTCTGCCGGTTACGCCAACACCGGCTGTTGCGCCGGAAGTCAAACCTGCCAGCGCCGCACCAGTGGCTCCGGTCAGCAATACCGAGACAAATGCACCGGCGCGCAGCGCCTCTGGCGCAGTTCGTGCCATGGGCCTGTCGCTCGGTTCGATGACCCGTGAAGCCGAAGAGGCGAGGGCACTGCGGCAGGCCATGAGCGATGGTGAACATGTGCTGGCCGTTGATCCAGCGCAGATCGATGCTTCATTCGTCGAGGACCGTCTGAGTGTGGCGGGTGTCGATGATGAGGACTTTGCGGTGCTGCTGGAAAGTATCCGCGAAAGTGGCCAGCAGGTGCCAGTTCTCCTGCGTCCGCATCCGGAAAAACAGGGTCGTTACCAGACGGCCTATGGTCACCGCCGTATTCGCGCGGCGCTTAAACTGGGACAGCCGGTCAAGGCAATCATTCGCTCTTTGAGTGACGATGAGCTGGTCTTGGCGCAGGGTAAGGAAAATGCCGAACGCCGCAATCTTTCCTTCATCGAGAGAGCAATTTTTGCCAGAAACCTTGCGGAGCGTGGGTTTGATCGCAAGGTGATTGGTGACGCGCTTTCGGTTCAGAAAAGCGAACTCTCACGCCTCATGCAGGTGGTGGAAAATGTGCCAGCCCGGTTCATCACTATGATCGGGGCTGCTCCCAAGGCTGGCCGTGACCGTTGGATGAAGTTGGGTGAGATGTTGCAGAGTGATGCCGCTCAGGGCAACGCCCTGGACGAGATCGGCACAGATCGTTTCGGCACATCGCAAAGCGACCAGCGGTTTGAATTGCTGTTCAAACGACTTTCAGCCCGCCCGCCTGCTAAACAGAAAACCCAGCGTCCACGTGAACTCCGCGATGGTAAGGGGAAGGTGTTTGCGACACTGCGCGTCGATGGCAAAGCGCCGCGGATCGACTTTGTCGGAAAAATGGATCCGGAGTTTATCGAGAAGGTCGCCGTGCTGCTGTCGCGGGAATACACGGCGCATACTGTCAAGCGCTGATCGGAACAGGCCAGAGCACATCTGCGTGTTTTCAACATGTTGCGCTCTGGGTTTCACACCGATGACACTGGATTTTTGCAGGCTGGAACTGGATTGAACCAGTCATTTCGGATGGATTTGGACGTTGAGCTTCGCAATCGAAGCAAAGCCGCAATTTTTGCCCATTAAGAACCTGACGACGGGGCGTGCGGTTTTAGGTGTATATCTGCATCAAACTCCACATAGCTATCCGTGCCACAGCTATGCTGGTTGGACAGAATCTGTCCCTGCTTTCACACTCAATGTCCAAAAAACCATTGCGTTGTGTTACGCAGCGCCTGAGAGAGTTACGCCCCCTGCGGCTAGGCAATTGCTGTAGTGTTCGATCGACGTGACTTGATCGATATGCCAGACGCCGGGCGCGATGGGTGTGTCAGTAAGTAACCGCACGGTGTTTGCAGCGACCAGCGCAGTGATCGCCGCTTCCTCTCTTCCTTTCAGTGACATGGTGGCTTTGGCCTGTCGGCTATCACGTGAGCCCGTCACCACCACTGAAAGAGCCGTGCGATCAGAATCGAGCCTGATGTGCATCATGCTCTTGCTGACCAGACGGCGGAGAAAAGCGCTTTTTGTCACGAGTGGCAAAAGGCGGAATAAAATCCGACTTAGCGTCGCGCTATCAAAGGTCAGCAATGTTCTAACCTTGCCGATACCGCGTGTGCGCCGAAGCACGTGTTGATCTGCAAAATTGAATTCCATTGCCGGCTGCGGGTGATCATTTTTACCGAAATGGAGTTCTTCAATGGGTGCGCGTTTGAAATTCTGAAGTGTCCAGTCGATGGCAGCCGGTCCATGCGTATCACCAAGACCGAGCAAGATACCGATACGCGCCTCCGTCGCGTCATCAAGCTTATTGGCACAGGCTTTGACCAGCAGATTGGTGAGGCCCGGCGCGAGACCGACGGACAGAAGCGCCGTTCCGCCTGATGCCCTGGCGAGTTGGGCAAGCTGCTCGACGTCTCTGAAAAACCTATCGTCGGCGGTAATGTCGATATAGAGCAAGCCTCTCTTCAGAACATGTTCGACGAAGCCCGTGTCGGTTTGATCGACGCAGACAATAACCGTCTCAATTGCGGCAAGTGCTTTGCTCCAGGTTTGTGGATCGCGCACATCAAGCTGTGTTGCTTTGCATCCCAAACGGTTGGCCATGGCATTCGCTTTTTTTTCATCACGGCCAGCGATGCAAACCTGATACCGGCCGGCTGTCATCAGACGGCGGGCAATCTGGCCGCCGACATGGCCGTATCCGCCGACGATCATGACGCCCGGTCGGATTGTTGTTTGGTCACCCATTACTGTCGCGCCTTTGCATGTCAGGCCGAAAAATTTATGTTCCGGCGAATCGATTGGTCCGATGGTAGATAAAGCAGATGGCAACTGAACTATCCAAACGGGAAGAACAGGGACTGCAAGGTGAGGCAGTGGGCGCGGAACAGGCACTTCGCCATGTGTCGCAATGCCCGGTGGAGGATTGGCTGACGTTTCTCGGACACCGCTGGAGTGCGTTGATCCTCTGGCGTCTCTCCGATCGTGAATTCGGTTTTTCAGAACTCATGGAGACGTTGCCGAAGATTAGCCCGAAAGTCCTGACGGAGCGGCTCGAAGGTTTTGCCGAAAGGGGACTGGTAACCCGGTCTTCGAGTTCCACATTTCCCCGCCGCACGACCTATACACTGACCGATGCAGGACGGGAGATTACGCAGATGCTATCGGGGCTTTACGAGTGGGCGCGCTAAGGAGCCCTTCGCGGGCCGTATTTGCCTACATCGAAAAACTGTTGTTTGAGAACTAGCATGAAGGGCAAATATTGATGTGGCTTCTGGCATCGGCGGAGCGCTTGCTTTGGCTCTTGCATAAGAGGGATGGACACAGTGACGACGAGTTGGCCCGTGTCGTTTCGCAATCTCCTGGAGCGATGCAGACAGACACACTGATATCACAAAATCCCGTAACTTACGGATGACCTTGAGAAGCGGTCGAGCCGCTCAGGGGGGGTGACCTCCTGATGTTCAAGCCTTCCGTGCGCCTCACGAATTGCAATAACTAAATAACTGGAAATATTGCGATTTAATCTCTTTCCATGATTGTTTGTATGAATAAAGTAATACTTAATTTAAACTTTTCGCAAAATGTACAATTTGCAGGTTCCCGCTTTCAAGGCTGGAGCCGGTAGAACAATCGGATCACGCTCTTGCCCTGCATGATGCAGCTGCCAACAGTATTGCCGCTTGTCGCCCGATGAGTGGGCACACCTACCTGCAATGTCTTATCATGTGCTCACAAACTGCCCTCTTAGGGCCGGTTTCGAGGCCGTCTGGCTTGAGGTCTATATGTCGTTTTTGAAAAATGCCAAGATACAAACAAAAGTCGTTTTTGTAATTGCTTTGATGAGTATCGTTTCGTTGTCTGGCCTGGGTTATGTCAGCCTGCAATATAAACACACTGATGATAATTATAGTGAGTTCATCGCCAATAACGGAGTTGCAGCGGTCCTGAACGCCAGAACCAGCGGTAACCTCAATGCCTTGGGCATGCAAATTCTCCGGGCCACTCTCAATGAAGCCGGCAGCAGTGATTTTGAAAACGCCGTCAAGACTTTCCGTGGTGACAGCAAGCAACTTGAAGACCGCCAGAACACGATCGTAAAGCTTATTCCATCGCGCGCCGATGCGGCTCGTGACATTCTTAACGGCGTTGCAGAGGTACAGGCTGTCGGAGAACGCACTATTGCACTGATGCAAGCAGGACAAACTGCAGACGCTCAGAAGATGGCGCTGGAACTCCTCAAGAAGCTGGGAGAAGTTTCGCCAAAAATAAGTGCCGGTAACGAGCAACTCATAGAGAGAATGGTCAAGGGTAGCGACGAGCTTACTGCAAATACAAACAGCACGATTTTCAAGAGCATTACCGGCATTGTGATCCTGTCCTGTCTGCTGATTGCACTTGGCCTTTACGTCTCGTCGCGTGGCATCACGATGCCGATTGCCCGTCTTCGCGAACGGATGGCTTCGCTGGCAAATGGCGACACGGCGGCAGAAGTTGACGGCATGGACCGCAAGGATGAAGTCGGCCAGATGGCCGCTGCCGTACAGGTCTTCCGTGAAGGTGCCATTGAGCGCATTCGCCTTGAGAATGAAACGGAAGCCAATCGTTCCTTGTCTGAAAAAGAGCGAATTGAACGCGCCAAGCAGAAAGAACAGGAAGAGCGAGACGTGCAGTTTGCGGTCGATAATCTGGCCACAGCTCTTTCTAAGATCGCGCATGGCGATGTGACCTACCGGATTGCACAGCCTTTCGTTGGCAATCTTGACGGTATTCGTGGCGACTTCAACAAAGCTGCAGAACAGCTGCAGACGACGCTCAACCAGGTTGCCCAGAATGCACGCGGTATCGATGCCGGCGCAAATGAAATCAAGTCCGCCGCTGATGATCTGGCCAGAAGAACAGAACAGCAGGCGGCTGCTGTTGAGCAGAGCGCTGCGGCACTAGAAGAAATCACGACGACGGTTCAGGACTCGACAAAACGTGCGCAGGAAGCAGGCCAGCTCGTCAGCCGCACAAAGGTCGGCGCCGAAAAGTCTGGTGAGGTTGTTCAGAAGGCCGTCGCGGCTATGGAACAGATCGCAAAATCTGCAGGTGAAATTTCCAACATCATCGGTGTCATCGACGAAATTGCTTTCCAAACAAATCTGTTGGCGCTGAACGCCGGTGTAGAAGCCGCGCGTGCCGGTGAAGCCGGTAAGGGATTTGCGGTTGTTGCGCAGGAAGTGCGTGAACTTGCGCAGCGTTCTGCGGGTGCTGCAAAGGAAATCAAGAACCTCATTACAACCTCAAACAGCCAGGTACAGCAGGGCGTGCAGCTGGTTGGCGAGACCGGCAATGCATTGTCGGTGATTGTTGCAGAAGTGCAGGAGATCAACCGCCACGTTGCTGCGATTGCAGAATCCTCACAGGAACAGTCATCCGGTTTGCAACAGATCAACACCGCTATTAACCAGATGGATCAGGACACGCAGAAAAACGCTGCGATGGTCGAAGAAAGCACCGCTGCAAGCCACGGACTTGCACGCGAGGCGCTGTCGCTCAACCAGCTGCTGTCCCGGTTCACGCTGTCTGACAATGGATATGGCTCTGCTTCTCCCAACGTTCGTCCGGCATCCCCGGTTGATCGGCCGGCTGCCTCTCCGGCGCGTGCGCTCGGTGGCAAAGTTCGGGCTGCATTTGCAGGCAATGCTGCGCTGAAGACCTCTCCCGATAGTTGGGAAGAGTTTTGATAATTGTGCAACCCTAGTGGTTGGCGAAACTTGAATTAAAACTCCACCCCATCCGGCGTGTCCGGGTGGGGTGGTTTTGTTTTAAGCCTGTGCGGTCTCATTTGCACGCGAGCCATATCGGACCTCTTGAGTTCGATATAACCGTCCGTTCGCCGTCGATAAGAAAGAATATTCTCAACTGTGCCGGGTTTTGTGGTTTCGAAAGACGAAAATGTTGATCATTACCGTTACCGCGATAGCTTTTTTTCGCTGTTTATGTTGCGGCGCAGCAAAAAGTAAGATTTTCTTATTGTTCTTCTCCTAGCGTTTTGGCTTGGGACATAGCGACCAAATCTGGTCACCAGCGCGCATGATGTGCGCCGCCTTCTCAGGCGGTTTCCTGCTTTTCTTCCTCACTTTTCTGCTGCCAAACGCTTAGTCCCTCCGCCCCGCACCGAGGTTTTTTCCGATGCTCCAAAATTTAAAAATCAAAACCAAATTTCTTATGGCAATCGCCATTCTCAGCCTCATTTCACTTGCTGGTCTGATGCACCTGACTTTGAAGTTTTCCGAGGCCAACACGGCCTATTTCGGCTTTCTCCAGCATGAAAGCCTTGGTGCAAACTATGGTCCTCGTGGCGCAGCAGGAACCTGGACCGCGACGACCTGGCTAACGCGTGCGCTGGCTCAAAATCCAGCATCGCCTGCCTTCAAGGACTTTTCCGAGCGTTTTACGAAGGAACTTGCGGGCGCGCGTGGGCGCCTTGCGCAGGTGGCAGACCTTGTGCCGTCCCGTAGAGAGGCGATGAACGAAATCCTCGTTCTGGTCGACAATTTGAAATCGATTGGTGATCAGGTGCTGAAAGCACATGCGGAGGGGAATTCTGCAGAGGTCGAAAAACTTTCCGCAATGCTCGACAAAGCTGTGATTGATCTGTCCCCGAAATTCGGTGCCAACAATGTCGTTATGGCCGAAGCTTTGACCAAAGGTGGCGAAGAACTATCGAATTCAGTTTCACAAACAATCCTTTACACGACTTGCGCCTTGTTGGCCGGCATCGCAATCGCGATTGCAACCAGCCTCGCCATCGCTCAAAAGGGTATCACCGCGCCGATGGCACGGTTGCGTGAACGCATGGCGTCTTTGGCCGCCGGTGATGTTCGTTCAGACATCGACGGCCTCGGACGTAAGGATGAAATCGGCCAAATGGCCGAAGCCGTTGCGGTCTTCCGTGATAATGCCCTTGAACGGGCCCGCCTTGAACTGCAAGCCGATGAAAACCGCAGCCTGTCGGAGAAAGAGCGCGTTGAACGGGAGGAACAGCGTGCCCGCGAAGCATCTGAAGTCAAGTTTGCCGTTGAAAACCTTGCTGAGGGCCTTAGCAATCTCGCAGACGGCAATGTCGTCTATCGCATCGAGCAGCCCTTCACATCCATGCTGGATGGTGTTCGCGGCGACTTCAATGCTTCGGCAAGTAAGTTGCAGCTTGCGCTGGAACAGGTTGCTGAAAATGCCCGCAGCATTGAGGCCGGTTCGTCTGAAATCAGATCTGCCGCCGACGATCTTGCCAAACGGACTGAACAGCAGGCCGCTTCTGTCGAAGAAACAGCTGCAGCCCTCGAACAGATCACAACAACCGTCAAAGATGCGGCCAGCCGTGCCCATGAAGCCGGATTGCTGGTGAGCCGGACACGGGCCGGTGCTGAAAAGTCAGGCACCGTTGTACAAAATGCCGTTGCCGCCATGGAGCAGATCGAAAAGTCTTCGGGCGAGATCAGCAATATCATTGGGGTTATCGATGACATTGCTTTCCAGACCAACCTGTTGGCACTGAACGCAGGTGTTGAAGCAGCACGCGCTGGTGATGCCGGGAAGGGCTTTGCTGTTGTTGCACAGGAAGTGCGCGAATTGGCGCAGCGTTCCGCAAACGCAGCCAAGGAAATCAAGGCTTTGATCAACAACTCAAACCAGCAGGTACAGAACGGGGTTGAACTTGTCGGCGCAACCGGTACAGCCTTGAAAACGATTGTCGCCGAGGTGCAGGAGATCAACCGACACGTCAACGCAATCGTTGAATCGGCACAGGAACAGTCCTCCGGATTGCAGCAGATCAACACTGCGGTAAACCAGATGGATCAGGATACCCAGAAGAATGCGGCGATGGTAGAGGAATCCACCGCAGCCAGCCACGGCCTTGCCCGTGATGCAGCATCGCTGAATGCGCTTCTGGCGCAGTTCAAGCTCTCCGGCCGTTCTCAATATGCTGCTGTTCGTCCAGCACAAGCGCGCGACGTTCCAGCGGCATCACCAGCACGCAATCTTGCACGCAAGGTGGCGTCAGCCTTCTCCGGCAATGTGGCACTCAGCACGGCGTCCGATAGCTGGGAAGAGTTTTGATCTTCGCTTGAGATAGGTAATTGCTTTGAAAGAACTGCATCCCCGTCACTGCGTGTTACGTAATGATGGGGATGCACAGTGCGACATTCGCTTTTCCAGCATCGTGTGCGGATGCCGGTACCGCATGCAATTCGATGACGAAAATTTTATTCATCATTCCAAAAAAATGCCACCAATCATGAAGCATCAGCTGCGGCTGAACGAACCGGGATTCATGCAGTAAAATCAAATAGAAAATATGCGTGCAATACTCATGTTTTTTTGAGCGGGGGCTAAACGCGCATGTTTCAGCGTCGTCTCGCATGGTTGCAATCCCATTTGACCTTGACTAAGCCGTGTCGCGCGGTTGCTGCAAACGCATAAGCCATCCAGCGTCTCAGGCGAAATTGACATGTGCAATAGTGTTTGGCTTTACAGATTAGAAGGGCGGGGGAGGCTGATTTGTCAGCAGCCCTGAATGCAATTTTCCAGTCTCGCCGACGCTCCCTGATCTGGGCGGTCATGAAGATCGTTGGCGATGCACAGACCGCTGAGGATGTCGCGCAGGAAGCCTATCTGCGTGCCCGGCGGGCGGTAGAAAACGGCTCAATAGACCATATTGAAGCTTTCCTTCACCAGACCGCTCGCAACCTGGCACTTGATCACCAGCGCCATCGCAAAATGCGCTCGACCTATGAAGCCGACGGTGTGAGCGACGATTTTCTGCAGAACATTCCTGACAATGTACCGTCGATTGAGGCGGCAATATTGGATAGGGAGCGTTTTCATGCGCTGCAAAAGGCACTGAGTGGATTGCCTGAGCGAACGCAGACGGTGATGAGACTGAGCAGGATCGAAGAGTGGTCCAACCGAAAGATCGCCGAACATCTCGATATTTCAGAGCGAACCGTGTTCAATGACCTCAAGCTTGCCATGGCCCATTGCCGCGAAACGCTTGCCCGCTTTGACAGTCAATAACTACCCGGTTTTGAAAACGGGATAACTTTCTTTGCTGAATTTCAGCGCGTCGAGCGTCTCATATATAAAAGGCGCGAAAACAGCATCAATTGGACGGCTTGAGTGGCACCACAGGACGACGATCAGGATATGAACCAGAGCGGCTTTAAACACGATGATCCCATCGTGGATGAAGCCTTGGAGTGGTTTGCCCGCCTGCGCAACACAACACCTGATCCGGCGACCCAAGCTGCCTTTGACCGTTGGATTGCGACAAGCCCGCTTCACGCGCAGCATTATCGCGAACTCGAAGACATGTGGGGAGCGCCCGCATTCAAAAAGGCAGTACAGAGCCTTCCGGCAACACCCGTGCCGCATCTGGCGGTCAAAACAAAAACCTTTGGCTGGACGCGCCGTTTTGCTGCCATGGCGGCCGCCGCTGTGATGGCAATCGGTATATGGCAATATCCGGCGATGATGTTGCGGTGGGAGGCTGATTACCTTACCACCGTTGGCGACAGGTCTAGCGTGATGCTGCCGGATGGATCGCGGATGACGCTGGATACCGCGTCGGCCGTTGCCGTCGATTTTGCTGATGGAAAGCGCAATATCAAGCTGTTGCAGGGAGAGGCGTTTTTTGACGTCAAGCCAGATCCGGCCCATCCGTTTCGCGTAGTGGCAAGTTACAGTGAAGTCGAAGTGAAAGGCACGGCGTTTTCGGTGCGTCGCAACACTGAGGCCGACCGTGTAGTCCTGGAACACGGGCTTGTCGAGGTTCGCCGTGTCGGCAATCAAACAGAGAAAGCCAATCTTCGCCCCGGCGAGATGATTTTTGCCAACGAAGCATCGCTTTCGGCTGTCTCTCCGGCCGATCTATCAACTGCGCTTGCATGGCGCGATGGCCGCCTTATTTTTGAAGACCAACCCTTCTCCCGCGTGCTCAGTGAATTGCAGCGTTACTACAGAGGTACGGTCGTTATGGTCGATAAACGTCACGACCAGTTGGCTGTGACCGGTAACTATCGCCTGGATAATGTCGAAGCGGCAATCCAGACACTTGCGGATGCAGCAGGCGTCTCCATCACCCGTCTGCCGGGTGGGATCATAATCCTTCGTTAAATTCTCAACTATTTTTTCCGACTCGCCACACCTCGTTCGTCAAGGAATACGAAGGCCCATGCCAACATGATGTGAGCAGGGCTCTTTGGAATTGATGAGAAGGGTTTGGGAATGGGGCGTAGGAATTTTGAAGGCGGCGTTGCAAATGGCGCTGGCAGACAGCAAAGCCGTTTGCGCGTGGTGTCGCTGCTGCTGGCATCCACTGTTCTGGGGTATGTTTTTACCGGCACGACCACGTTTGCACAAGCGCAACAGAATGCCGCGCCGGTTGCCGATCATGCCGTCCAGTTCTCCATTCCTGCACAGCCTCTGTCATCCGCAATCAATGCCTTTATCCGCAAGACCGGCTGGCAGATCAGCTATTCTTCCGCACTGGTCAGCGGCAAAACCTCGACGGCTGTAGCGGGCAGCTACACACCATCGCAGGCTTTGCAGCAGCTTGTTGCCGGTACCGGCGTCAGCATCCGTTTGAGTGGAGCAAATTCTGCAGCGTTGATTGTCGGCGACAGTGCTGCCACTGATCCCGTCGATGCGAGTGGTTCAACACTGCTTGATCCGATCACGATCGTCGGCAAGACAGGGCGCATAGCAACGCTTGGCGCATTGGCCGACGAGGATGCCAATTATCGCACCGCCGGCAGCAGCGCGTTTCTAAGTGAACAGAAGGTTCAGCGGTTTCGCGGATCGTCGGTTGGTGATTTTATCAAGGGAACGCCGGGTGTTCTGACCGGGGATAACCGCAACAGCGGCGCTGTCGACGTGAACATTCGCGGTATGCAGGGGTTTGGTCGTGTTCCCGTGGTTGTTGATGGCACCACGCAGCAGAACACGGTTTACCGCGGTTATTCTGGCGTTGCCTCACGCAACTATGTTGATCCTGACATGATTGGCGGCGTTGTTATCGAAAAAGGTCCCTCTGCCAGTGTCTATGGTGTTGGCGCAACCGGAGGCCTTGTGCGCATGGAAACCATCAACGCAGACGATATTATCAAGGGTGATAAAAACTGGGGTATCCGGGTGCGCGGTGGCCTGATGAGCAATACGACCACGCCGCCAGCCGTTGGCACGCCGGGTGGTTATCCACCCTTGGCACAGTCCCGCTTCATTACCGGTTGCAACTACACCCCCTGCGCCGTCGATACTATTCCTGATAACTTGCTCTCGGGTAGCCCTTACGGTTTGGACCGCCCTGCTTTTCTCAACCCGACCACCGGCAATGGTAGTGTCGCAATCGCCGGACGCAATGACATGTTCGAGGTTGTCGGCGCCTATGCAAGACGCAAGAACGGTAACTATTTTGCAGGAACGCGGGGCAGGACACCTGTGCTCAAAAAATCCTATGACACCTTGATTCGCCCGGGACGAAATGGCACTCCAGACCGGATTACGGATTATACGGTTTTCTCTCTAAATGGCCTGAACCGCTATCGAGGCGGTGAGGAGGTTCTCAATACCTCACAGGACAACACGTCCTATATGCTGAAGTCGAAACTGGAATTGGACGGCGGCCACACCTTTGATATGAGCTACATGCGGTATCACAGCATGTTTGGTGAAATGATGCCGTCGGTGATCATTCGTTTTGATGGCGCAACGCAGGCACCTCTTAGCAAGGTTTCCGTCAATACATACCGTGCCGGGTACAAATGGAACCCGGAAGAAAACGATCTGATTGATCTCAAAGCCAACCTCTGGATGACAGACACCGACACCAAGATTGTTACGCCTTATGCCTTTAGTTTTCCTTTCGGCGGAACATTGGAGTTGCCGCAGGCCTATTGGGATATCGCCAAGCGCTACGGTTTTGACGTCGTCAACACATCTGAGATCGACACGGACTGGGGCGACGTCGGTGTGTCAGTTGGCGGATCCTTTGTGTATGAGACCATTGAACCGCCTTCAGGTCATGTGAATATTGATTCCAATGGATTGCTCGCCTCGCGTGACGGATGGCGCAAGGAAGCCAGTGCTTTCACTGCCGTCGATTGGAAACCCACCGATTGGTTGAAATTCGATGGCGCGATCCGTTACACGTGGACGCAGTCTTATGACAACAACACCAATTATGGTTCCACGCTGCATAACGAAGAGAAAAACAGCGGCTGGGCGCCGATGATCGGTGCGACGATCGAGCCGTGGGACGGCATCCAGTTTTACACGAAATATTCCGAAGCAATTCGTTCGCCGAGCCTGTTTGAATCGACCACCGGTTTTTCATTCAATACCAACCCGCTGGTTGGCGTAAGACCGGAGCATTCACGCAACACGGAAATCGGTATCAATGTTCTTCAGGAGGATGTGTTGTTTGGCGGCGACAAAGTGCGGTTCAAGGCATCCTACTTCAACAATAATGTGAAGGACTACCTGTCGCGTACAAACTACCCCGATGTGTCGGTCAAGAACATCGATAGCGCTTTGTTTCGCGGTTACGAGGCGTCGATCGGTTATGACGTCGGGTGGGGCTACTTCGATATCGGTGGCACGGTTTACGACAAGACCGAGTTTTGTGCTGCGGAGTTGAATCTTGGCGTAAATTGCCGATCTTCCGGTATTCAGAACGGTTATGCCCAGTTGCATCTGCCGCCTCGCAAAAGCGCCTCGCTGACAGCCGGGGTCCGGCTAATGGAAGAGGCTCTGGAAGCTGGCGGACGTGTGACTTTTGTTGGCGACCGGGGAACCATGACCAGCAATGACACCGGTGGTTATACGACCGTGGTCAATTGGTCGAAATACACACTGCTTGATCTGTTCGCGAGCTATAAGGTCAATGACAGTGTCAATATCGACTTCGCCGTCGATAATGTTACCGACGTTTATTACATGGACGCATTGACGCTTGGTCTTATGCCGTCTCCGGGACGTACGTTCCGTGTTAACATGACCGCAAAGTTTTGATCTCACAGTTTTGAATGAGGGCAAGGCATTGGCCTGACACTCGGGATTGGTGGGTCTGATCTCGAATAAACTTTTGCAAGCATGCGGCCTGAACGTTCAGGCCGCATCTTTACGCGGATCAAGACTCGTTGTCGTGTACGCCTTGGATCATTTCGTCGGTGACACGCAGTTCGGCGCCAACCGGCGTCATCGCTGTTGTTGCTGCAAATGGTGCAACATGGTTCGATTCAGGGCGGACACCACGTCTCCAAAAGAAGAATGATATCAGGCCGACGTTGAGAACAGCCAATGACCAGAACAGGCCAGATGCACCGAAATGGTTCATGACGGGCGAAATGGCGATTGGACTGATTGCCGAACCAAGGGAGTTTATGAGCAACAGACCCTGAATGATTGGTACCAGCGATTCTGATGAGGCGCGGTCGGCCGCAAAGCTGACCGATACCGGATAGATGGCAAACACGCCGCCGCCGAACAGGAACATGGTGATCATGAGTGTCGTCGATGTATGTGGCAGCAACAAAATGGCAGCACACAACAACAGGCAAATGAATGCCAGTGTGATCAGCACGATACGTCTGTCCTGCCGGTCAGACCAGCGTCCCACTGGATATTGCAGCACCATAGCGCCTAGGATGACGCTGGCCATCATGTGACCGACCTCTTCAACCTGCAGGCCAGTATGTTGCAGATAAAGCGGCAGAAGCGAATATATTGCCGCAATTGCGACACCAGAACCAAAGCAGCCGATAACGCCACTCGGCGACATCTGAAACAGTCGGGATGGTTTGAGTGCTTCCACCCGTTCTACTGTTGGTGTTATGCGCGGCAAGATCACAATTGGCAGGACCGAGAGTGAGGCAAGCATCGCTGCGGTGATGAACGGTGCAGTTTCTCCCAGGCCTGCAACGGATCCAAGCAGCACCTGACTGAGAGCGCCAGCGCCATAAAATGAAATCATGTACAAAGCCAGCAGACGGCCGCGTACACTCTGGTCGGCGGCAAGCAACAGCCAGCTTTCAATGACAAGAAAAATACCAACTGTCGTCCAGCCATACACCAGACGCGCGAGGATCCAGACGGTCCAGTCCGGGGACAGTGCCTGCATCAGGATGCTAACGACGCCCAGCGATGCAAAACTGCTATAGGCACGAATGTGACCTATCCGCACGATCAGTCGGTCGTGGAACAGAGCGCCGATCGTGAGGCCGATAAAATAGGCGGAAGAAACAATGCCAACCATGTTGGCGGATGCGCCGCTGGCGTCAAGCCGCAGGGTGGTAAGCGATGACAGGAAGCCATTTCCGACACTTAGAATAAAAAGGCCGAGTAGCGGAGCCAACACCTTTGCCAGGAGTTGCATAGACATGAGTATCTCATTTCAGGGGGGAGGATATGGGAAGGCTGATGAGTACCTGCAAACATTGGCATTCATCGGGTTTTACACAGATCAAGCTGGACATTGCCGGAAACAGGTAACGACATATTGGTCGTAAATACTGATGTTTTTACAAAGGGATAATCCAGTCTGACGGAACCGTTTCAGCGTCGTTGCTGAACCAGTCCGAATAATCAAATTCGGCGGCAATCTCGTCTTATTGGGACCAAATTGGAATGCCGGAAACGACAAATTACTGTCCAATTTGCGACATCGCTGAAAATTGAGTTTTGGCTGAAGCGGCTGCTTGGTTTCGTTGGTCTGCAGCGCTAACCCCCAACCTCCTGTCACGCAGGAGTGGCGGATCTCAGGTAAATCATTACCTCGTATCATATATGATGCATCATGCTTGACGCATGATATTTTTCTTCGTATGTTTTTTTCACTGAACGGCAGGGGCCACAGTGGAGGAGCTGGCCCGGGCACCGCCGGAAATGGCGGAGGTCGGGGCGTGCCTCGTAACGACAAAAGCGAGATATGTTTATGCAGAACACCGAACTGGGGCCGGAGCTGATTGCCCGTCTCGAGGAGCGGGCGAAATTCGTCCGACTGGAGACCATTCGGCTTATCAGCATCGCCAAGGTCGGACACTATTCGTCCGTCTTTTCATGCGCCGAGATTTTCTCTTCACTCTATTATGACGTGATGAATATTCGGCGTGGAGAGCCGAAATGGGCTGATCGTGATCGTTTCCTGATGGGCAAGGGCCATGCGGCGGTTGGTCTGTTTCCCATTCTCGCTGATCTTGATTTCTTTCCCGTAGAATGGCTGGACGACTATACGCGTCTTGGCAGCCCTTTGGGTGACCATCCTGACATGCGCAAGGTGCCGGGTGTCGACTTCAGCTCGGGTTCTATCGGCCATGCGCTATCCAATGGTGTTGGCATGGCGCATGGCGCGCGGATCCAGAAGCAGAATTTCGACGTCTTTGTCTTGCTGGGTGACGGCGAGATGCAGGAAGGCCAGGTATGGGAAGCGGCATTGAACGCGTCCAGCCACGGCCTGTCCAACGTCATCGCCATCGTTGACCGCAACGGCTATCAGCTGGATGGCAAGGTGGACGATGTCATTGCAATCGAGCCACTGGATGAAAAGTGGCGTGCTTTCGGTTGGGAAGTGCATGTGGTCGATGGCCACGACATTGTTGAGCTCACCGAAAAACTCCGTGAGGTCAAGGCCGACCGCGAGCGTACCAAGCCATGCTGCATCATTGCCAAGACGCTGAAAGGCAAGGGCATTGATTACATGGAAACGGAGCCTGGCTGGCATCTTGGTTGGCTTGCCCCGGATGATGAAGAGCGCGCGCGCCAGACCATACTTGATGGAGTCCAATAATGAACGCCCCACAGAACCCACAATCCTGGCAATATCGCGATCTCAACAAGAAGGCGCCGTCGCTTTCCGTGCTGTCCGATGCGCTGATTGAACTTGTCGAAGCTGGTCATCCCATTGCCGCAGGCACTGCCGACCTTCAGCACTCCAACGGCCTTTTTGCCTTCGCGGAACGTTACCCCGATCGTTTTGTTCAGTTCGGTATTTCCGAACAAAACATGGTGTCTGCCGCCGCTGGTATGGCGACGACCGGGCTTATTCCCTATGTCGCAACCTTTGCGTCTTTCATCGGTCTGCTGACATGCGAACAGATTCGCATGGATGTGGCCTACTGCGCGCAGCCGGTGCGGCTGATCGGGCATCATACTGGTATTTCCATGGGCTTTTACGGCACGTCCCACCATGCCACGGAAGACATTTCCACCATGCGGGCCATCGCGGATCTAACGGTTATCTCACCCTCTGATGGTCAGCAGTACAAGCAGCTTTTGCTGGAATCTGCTGTATACAAGGAACCGATCTATTTCAGAACCCATCGTGGTCACGATCCGGTTGTTTATGACGACAAGGAAAAATTCCAGATCGGCAAGGCGAAGGTTCATGCTATCGGCAAGGACCTCACCATCATTGCCTGCGGCATGCCGGTACATGGCGCGAAAGCGGCAATGCAGGCGCTTAACGCCAAGGGTTATTCCGTCGGTTTGATCGATATGCACACCATCAAGCCGCTCGATGTTGAGGCGGTTCTTGAGGCGGCCAAAGCCTCCAAAGTCGTCCTGACGGTGGAAGAGCACAATATTCTTGGTGGTCTGGGTTCCGCGGTCGCTGAAGTGATGGCGGAAAACCCGGGTTCGGCTCGATTGGTGCGTCACGGTATCATGGATGAATACAGCCTGATTGCCCCGCCAACCCATCTTTACCGCCACTACAAACTTGATGCGGCCGGTATTGAAGACGTGGCATCACGTCTGGTCTGATCTCCCGTGGTCCGTAAAAACAGGCTTGAAAAAATGGCGGTCTCTTGGAAGATCGCCATTTTTGTTGTGACAATAGAAACGTTTAGCTCCCGATGCCACCCAGGCAGATATATTTTAGCTCCATGTAGTCATCCATGCCGTATTTCGAACCTTCGCGGCCGGTGCCGGATTGTTTGATGCCACCAAACGGTGCGACTTCGGTGGATACCAGCCCGGTGTTGACGCCGACGATGCCGTATTCGAGTGCTTCCGCCACCTTGAAGACACGCGATAGATCGCGAGCATAAAAATAGGCGGCTAACCCGAATATCGTGTCATTGGCCATCTCAATGACTTCGTCGACGCCGCTGAACCGGAAAACCGGAGCGAGCGGTCCGAATGTTTCTTCGCGTGCAACAGCCATGCCCTGATGAACGTCGCGCAGCACGGTTGGTTGGAAGAAACGTCCACCACGCTCATCAGGTTTGCCGCCCACAACCAGTGTGGCGCCTTTTGAGAGGGCGTCGGCTATATGCTCCTCGACTTTGGCCACAGCTGCCTTGTCGATC
Organism: Agrobacterium sp. AGB01; assembly: GCF_014851585.1. Taxonomy (GTDB): domain Bacteria; phylum Pseudomonadota; class Alphaproteobacteria; order Rhizobiales; family Rhizobiaceae; genus Agrobacterium. The sequence goes on along the minus strand of NZ_JACVAB010000003.1, from coordinate 141,986 downwards.
AGCGGGCCGATTTTGATGTCTTCTTGCAGGCCGTCGCCGATTTTCAGATTTGCCACGGCTTTCGCTAATTTCTCGACAAATGTGTCGTAGATGCTGTCATGGGCATAGATGCGGTTGGTGCATACACAGGTTTGCCCGGCATTGCGGAATTTCGAAAGGATTGCGCCTTCGACGGCCTCATCGATATCGGCATCCTCAAACACGATGAATGGCGCGTTGCCGCCAAGTTCAAGGCTCAGTTTCTTGATCTGGTCCGAGGCCTGACGCATCAGGATACGGCCAACTTCTGTAGATCCGGTGAAGCTCAGTTTCCTGACCTTTTCATTTTCGCAGAATTCGGCGCCGATTGCTGAACTTGAGGCGGAGGTCAGTACAGAAAATACGCCGGTCGGGACGCCGGCACGCTCTGCGAGGACCGCCAGTGCCAATGCTGAAAGTGGTGTCTGTTTTGCCGGCTTGGAGATGAATGTGCATCCTGCCGCCAGCGCAGGAGCAGCCTTTCTGGCAATCATGGCGATTGGGAAATTCCACGGGGTTATCGAGCCAACCACGCCAACCGGTTGTTTGATGACCATGATCCGTTTGTCGTCGGAGTGGCCCGGGATCATGTCGCCATAAGCACGTTTTGCTTCCTCGGCAAACCATTCGACATAGGCCGCGCCGTAGGCAACTTCGCCGCGCGCTTCAGCCAACGGTTTGCCCATTTCCGTGGTGAGGATGATCGCCAGGTCTTCCTGATTGGCCATTATCAGTTCAAACCAGTTGCGCAGTATCTTGGAGCGCTCACCGGCGGTCAGGGCTGCCCATTTCTTCTGGGCAACACATGCCGCGTCGATTGCTCGCGCGGTCTCTGTGCGACCCATGTCGGGCACTGTGGCAATTTCCTTGCCCGTTGCGGGATTATCGACAGCCAGTGTGCGACCGCTGTCAGCTATTGCCCACTGGCCAGCGATGAACGCCTTGTCTGCAAGCAGGCTCGGATCAGTGAGCCGGGAACGAAGATCATATGTCACGGGATAAGGTTTCCTGTTTTTATGCAAAGTCGAGCATGACCTTGATGGCCTGCTGTCGATCACGGGCGAAGGCGAAAGCGTCGTCAGCGCGGTCAAATTTGAAGGTGCGGGAAATGATTGGCCGCACATCGATGGTGCGGTCTGAGATCAGCCGGACAGCCAGATCAAATTCGCTGTCGAAACGAAATGATCCCCGGAAGGTGATTTCCTTGGTGATGACAGGATTAAAGGCTGTGGTTATCTCGTCAGGCAAAAGCCCTACTTGAATAATCGTGCCGCCGGGCTTGGTGACGCCAATGGCTGTCTGCATTGCAGCCTGATTGCCAGAGCATTCAAATACCACATCGAACTGCCCCCGATCGCGGTATTCTTCTTCCATAATACCGGGCATTGTGACGTTCCAAGTCTTTTCTGCCCCCATTTGCGCTGCAAGACGAAGCGGCATGTCGGCAACATCGGTCGCAGAGATTGCAGCTGCTCCGGCGTGTCTTGCAGCAAGGAATGTCAGTGCGCCGATTGGCCCGAAACCGGTGACAAGAACGCGTTTGCCCCGCAGATCCGGTGCCTGCGATACCGCATGCAGGCATACGGCCAATGGTTCTGCGCAGGCTGCTTCATCAAGCCCTGCAAGTGTCCCGACCGGCACGGCCTGCGCCGCCCGAACCACTACATATTCGCGGAAACCGCCATCAATATGTGGGTTGCGCATGGCGCTGCCCATGAAGCGCATATCGGAGCAGTGCCGTGGCATGCCCGACGCGCAGTAGCTGCATTTTCCACAGGCGAGCGACGGATTGACTGCTACTGATGTACCGACGCTTTTTCCAGAAACATCTGCGCCAAGGCGTTCGACAACGCCCGAAAGTTCGTGTCCGGGCACCATCGGTGCCTTCATGCGCACTGTCCCGAAGCCGCCATGATGGTAATAATGCATGTCCGAGCCGCAGATTCCCCCCTTATGAATGCGGACCAGCACCTCTCCGTCGCCTGGAACGGGCATATCTCGATCCTCGATCACCAGATGATGTGGTGCGTGTAATACAACTGCCTTCATTGCTCCTCCCAAAGACTTTTGCGTTGACGACAATCAAATATCATGCATGATACGTGATGACAATGCGAGGGAGGCGCTGATGGAGATTAACGGGAGAACGCAAGTTCTCATTCATATTGCGTATCCGTCTGCGCATTTGCGGACTCCGCAGCTGTTTAATGCCCGCTGCACGGAGCGTGGGCTGGATGCGGTGCTGGTGCCCTGGCAGGTCCACCCTGACAATCTCGTTGCCGTGATGAATGCGCTGCGCATCAGCGAAAGTGTGCCCGGTGCGATTATCACAATCCCTCACAAGGAGACCGTTGCTGCGTTGTGCGACAGGCTTGAAGGCCCTGCCGCATTGCTTGGTGTTGCCAATGTCGTTCGCAAGGATGCTGACGGAGCCTTGGTCGGTCGTATACTCGATGGTGAGGGTTTTACGGGCGGTCTATCGCGTCTGGGGCGTAACCCAGCTGGCAAGAAAGCGCTTTTGGTGGGCGCGGGCGGTGTTTCTGTTGCCATAGCCGATGCGCTTCTGGCGGCCGGTGTCCGCGAGTTGGTTATCAGCAACCGTACCGAAGCCCGTGCGCAAGCGTTGGTGGACCGTTTGCAGGCACTGCATCCGGCAACACCTGTCAGTGTTGGCAAGGCCGATGGCACCGGTTTCGATCTGGTGGTCAATGGCACGGCTCTTGGCATGCATGATAATGATCCGCTGCCGCTTGATCCCGATACGCTGGAGCGTGACAGCATCGTTGCCGAAGTCATCATGTCGCCACCCGTTACGCGGCTTCTGGAAGAAGCGCGCCTACGCGGCGCGACTGTCCACGAGGGCGTTCATATGCTGACCGGTCAGATAGATCCTTTCATTGATTTCGTTGTCCGGCAGGTCCCGGACGAACATATTTCGAATATCCGGAGAGAAAACGCATGATTATTTTTGGAGCACCACGCCGCTATATTCAGGGGCCAGGCGTTCTTGCAGCCATCGGCAAGGAACTTGCGGGATTTGGAACGTCCGCGATCCTTCTGGCAGATGATAATGTCCACGCAATTGTAGGCCCAACCATTACCCGCAGTGCGCAGGAGGCAGGCGTTAGTGTGACGGGTCTGCGTTTTGGCGGCGAAATCACCTATGCCGAGATTGAGCGACTGGTGAAGGAAGTGTCCGATGCGAAACATGACGTGGTGATTGCTGCAGGTGGTGGCAAAACCATCGATACCGGCAAGCTGGTGGCAAGGGAGCTGAAGGCCGCTTTCATTTCGGTTCCGACGGTTGCCTCAAATGATTCTCCCACCAGTCATATCGCGGTTGTCTACGACAGCGACCACAAGCTGGTTGGCGTGGAACAGAACCGTGCCAACCCTGATCTGGTGCTTGTCGATACAGCTATTATCGCCAAGGCACCGCTGAAATTGCTGTCCGCAGGCGTTGGTGATGCGCTGGTCAAACGTTTCGAGGTTGAGCAGTGCATTGGCGCAAAGGGCAACAACGTGTTTGGTGCGGCGTCCCCGCGCTCTGCTCTGGCGCTCGCTCATGCATGTTATGATACTGTGCGTGAACACACAACCGCCGCTTATGCCGCGCTTGAGCGCGGCGAACCGGACGAACATCTCGAGGCACTGGTTGAAGCCTGCGTTCTGATGAGCGGTCTGGCCTTTGAAAGTGGCGGACTTTCCGTGTCTCACGGCATGACGCGTGGACTGTCAGCAGTGCCCGGTATCGCCAACGCACTTCATGGTCATCAGGTCGCTTACGGCCTGCTGGTGCAGCTTGTGCTTGAGGACCGCGATGATAACTTCATGGCCGATATGTACGATTTCTATCGTGACGCCAAACTGCCGCTGAAACTGGCGGATCTCGGTCTGGACGAGCGGTCGAATTCGGTTGTCGAAACCATCGCTACCGTGTCTGCCGAGGCCGCGCATATGAAGAAATTTGTAAAGCCGATTTCGGCTGACGATATTGCCCGCGCCATTACCATCATCGAGGCCGCTTGATCATGACCACAGGGACTGAACTTTTCTCGTTGAAAGGCCGCGTTGCATTGGTAACCGGTGCTGGTCGCGGCATTGGTTTTTCCTTTGCCAAAGGACTTGCCTCGGCAGGTGCGCACGTCGTTATCAACGATATCAATGCCGATAACGCCAACGCTGCGGTCGAGAGCTTGAAGGCCAGCGGCTGGAGTGCCGAAGCCGTCACCTTTGATGTGACTGACACGCCAGCGGTTGCCGCCGCTGTCGACGGTATTGTTGAGCGCAATGGCAGGCTCGACATATTGATGAACAATGCCGGTATTCTTATTCGCAAGCCGGTTGAAAGCCATGACATGGATGACTGGAACAAGGTCATTTCCATCAATCTCAGTTCGCTCTACGGCGTGGCGCGTGAATGCATTCGCCACATGCGCAAGCAGAAATACGGCCGTATCATCAACACAGCGTCGGTCATGGCCATCAGTTCGCGCCCCGGCGTCATATCCTATGTTGCGGCCAAGCACGGGGTGGTTGGCATAACACGTGGTTTGGCAGCGGAGCTTGGTTCCTTTGGCATCACGGTCAATGCGATCGGCCCTGGTTATATTTTGACTGACATGAACAAGAAGGTGCTGGGGACGGGAACTTTTGAGCAGCAGGTCATCGACCGCACGCCTCTGGCACGCTGGGCCGAGCCAGATGAGTTAATGGGTTCGGCAATCTTCCTGGCGTCCGAAGCAGCAAGTTTTGTGACAGGCCACGTCTTGATGGTGGATGGCGGCATGACAGCCAATGCATTCCTCACCGAAAGCGCTGATCTGGGCGTGGCAAGCTGATGACGACAATTGCAAAACTCGAAGCGAGGTCTGTCTGCATCCCGCTTCAAAAACCGGTTCAACTCGGTCCTGTTACCATCGCACAACGGGATTATGTCGTTGTGAAGCTGGTGCTTTCCGACGGGTCGGAAGGTTACGCTTATGGCTATGATCGTGGTCTGCCGCTCTTTGATCTGGTGGCTAAGGCGGCCCGGCATTATCCGGGCGAAAAGGCGGCCGATCGAAACCGGTTGCGTAAACTTGCACTGGGACCAACGCCTGCACCGCGTGCGGCCATGGTCAGAGGAATGAGCCTTTGTGACATTGCGCTTTGGGATGCCTGGTGCGTGTCGGTTGGCCAACCGCTTTCCACTGTTTTGGGCGCCGTTCGGGACAAGGTGCCTGTCATGCCGGTGATCGGTTACGGCATGACGCCGGAACGGGCTGCCACGGAAGGCGCAAATCTCGCTGCCCGCGGGTTCAAGACCATCAAATGCATGATTGATGGGCTAAATTTCGAGGCTGACAAGGCTGTCATGGAGGCTCTTGCTGCGTCACTGCCAACAGGTGTCAAATTTGGGATTGATGCGCATTGGTCGTGGACCAGCATTGATCAGGCGCTTCCCTGGTGCAGGCTGGGGGAAAAGCTTGGTGGTGCTTTTGTTGAAGACCCATTCGCACCAACGCAGGTGCATGCCATCGCCTCATTGTCCTCGCGGCTCGACATTCCGCTGGCGGTGGGCGAGGACGTCATCGATCTCTCGGGCTTTCGTGATCTTGCCAATGCTGGCGGTATTCTCCGGGTCGATGCCTCGGTCAGTGGCGGCATTACCGGTGCAGTAGAGGCAATTGCGGTGGCTCGCGCCTTTGACAGGCCCGTCATTCCGCATGTTTTTGCAGCGCTTCACGCTGAGCTGGCATTGGCTTTTGATGCGGTTCGCTGTGTCGAAATGATCATGCCGGAGGTCGGGGCCGATCCGATCGACCAGTTTTTCTTGTCACCTCCGGTCATCGAAGGCGGAAACATCATTGCCACTGGACGCAAAGGTGCGGGTCTCGCACTCGATTGGGACCGGCTGGCGCCCTACACAACCCGTCAGGAAATTTTTTCGAAATGACAGATCAGGCCTATCTGGAAAAATGGGGACAATCCAGCCTCGACCATACCGGCTGGATTACCCCCGATATTGAGCGCTCGGTTGCCTTCTGGACCAATGTGATGGGATTTGAGGCGAAACCGATTGGCGAACGACGTCAGCCATGGATTTCACGCTTCATGGGTGTGCCAAATGCGCAGGTGAAGCTCGTGCATCTCTATGGCCATGGTGGCCATATCGAGTTCATCCAGTTTGATGAACAGGACACGCCATCCGTGCCGCGTAGCAGCCAGCCGGGTGCCGCACATATCTGCCTGCGCATAAAAAATGTCGAGGCGCTGCGCGATGACATTCTCCGGAATGGCGGATCTGAGCAAGGCGAACTGACCGAGATTACCGAGGGTATAGCGGCCGGTTTGCGGGGGTTATACATGCGTGATCCACATGGCGTGCTTATCGAACTGGTCGAGCTACCCAGGTCATAGAGAAGTATGTTAGATCATATATGATTTGTTTCGTTGCCTGAAAGGATGCCGGATTGGCCCAGAAACCTATTTCGCGGGAAAACCTGTCGACACAGCTTTATGGCAATTTGCGCAATGCACTTATGGACGGCCAGTATGCACCGGGCCAACGCCTGACGATCTCAGGCGTGGCCGAAGAATATGGCACGAGCATAACCCCGGTACGCGAGGCGATTTTCCGTCTGGTCAGCGAGCGGGCCCTGGAAATGCGCGCTGCCACATCTGTGCAGGTTCCTGATCTTTCCCCGCAGAGTTTGCGGGAGGTGCAACGTATTCGCGTCGAGCTTGAAGGTGTTGCAGCAGGACGTGCAGCAGAATTGGCCACCAAGGCAGATATCAAGGCGCTGAAAGCCATCAACGCTGAATTTATCAAGGCCGCTGCGACAAGCCCTGAGCGAGCAAGTGTTTTGAACCGCGATTTTCACTTTGCAATCCTGCGTCTTGCGCAATTGCCGATCCTCGAAAGCATCTGTGAAAATATGTGGGTCCTGATGGGCCCGTTCCTTCGTACCTTCCACGACCGGATGCCGGTACGTCAGCTTTCGGGTGACAATCACAAACATTATGACCTGATTGCTGCGCTGGAAGCCGGAGACGCACAGGCAAGCCGTGCCGCCATGCAGGAAGATATCCTGTGGGGCGAAGAAATGGTGCGGACCCTCGAAGCCGAGCGCAAGACAGCGGTCTGAGCAGTCCTGGATTTCTGATTTTTATAACCGCCGATGACGTCATCGGCGGACGCTTTTTCACGCCCGGAGAACCCCCATGAAACTTCTATATGCAGTGCCTTCACCCTATTCCCGCAAGGTCAGGGTGGTTGCGCACGAACTCGATGTGCCGCTTGAACTGGTTACCGTCAATGCCATGTCTGACGATGTAACGCTTGCTGCCGTCAATCCGATGAACCGTGTTCCGGCCCTACTACTGGACGACGGAAAGGCATTTTTCGATAGCCCGCTGATCTGTGAATATCTCGATGTAACCTATGGTCCAAAGCTATTTCCGCTTGAGAGCGGCGCGCGCTGGCAGGCGCTGTTGCAACAGGCCCTGGGTGACGGGATCATGGACGCAGCAGTCCCCCGCCGCCATGAAACATTGCGCCCCGTAGAACAGCAATCGCCTGAGCGTATCCGGCTTTACAGACGCACGATTGATCAAACACTGGCGCATTTGGAGCAAAACATTGGTGAACTGTCCCGCTTCCATATTGGGGCGATCTCGATTGCCTGTGCGCTGACATATCTGGATTTCCGTTTTTCCGAGGATGCTTGGCGAGTTCGTCACCCCGCACTCGCGTCATGGTTGGATGCTGTCTCCGCCAAACCGTCGATGCAGGCCACTTTGTTTGAATAACACGCGTTTGCAGGCTGTTGGCGGACTTGACGCTGAAAGAATATGATGCATGATATATGACTGAGGCCGAGGAGGAGTGAGCGGTGCTGGAGGAGCAGCCAGCCGCACACGGACCACAGGTCGGGATCGTCTTAACCGTGCCGGGGAGGCACGACACGTCCATCTGGAGGAAAATATATGCTGAAATTCACCCGTAGAGTTTTTGCGGCGAGCGTTGCTGCCAGCCTTGCTATGTCCTGTGCGCTGCCTGCTTTCGCGCAATCGCCGACATTGCTGCGCATGAACATGGTGGTGTCCAATCAGGACAAAACCTACCCGCTTTGGCAGGAGTTTGCCAAGGAGCTGGAAGCTGCGTCCAATGGCACACTCAAGGTCGAAATCTTCCCGTCGGAAGCTTTGGGCAAGACGGTCGACATGATCGACACCATCTCGCGTGGTGCGCCGGTACTGCAGGATTCCGATCCGAGCCACCTGTCCAACTATGTGCCTGACTTCTCGACTTTCATGGCCCCGTATCTTGTGAAGAAGCCTGAGGATATCGAGAAGCTGTGGAACTCTGACACGGTGAAGGACATGGAAGCGAAGCTTTCCGAAAAGGGGCTACGTGTTGTTACGCTTGTTTATTTCGGTACACGCCATCTGCTTTCCAACCGTGAGGTAAAGGCTCGTCCCGATACGGCTGGCATGAAGATCCGTAATGCCCCAACCAAGATGTGGAACGAAGTGTCCAAGACCCTTGGTGGAAACCCGACCAACACCGCATGGTCTGAAGCTTACAGCGCCCTTGAGCAGGGTGTGGCGGATGGCGTGGAAGCGCCGCTATCGTTGCTTTATTCATCGAAGCTCTATGAAACCCGTCCCAATATATCTTTGACCGGTCACGTTGTTGCCACCACCTCAATCCTGATGAGCCAGAAGGTGTATGACAGCCTGCCTGATGACGCCAAGAAAGCTCTCGATACCGTGGGTCGTGCTGAATCGGCCAAGCGTATCCCGAAAATCCAAGCGCTTGAAACCGAGTTCCGCAAGACGCTTGAAGACAAGGGCATCCGCTTCAATGACGTGGACAAATCGTCCTTCTTTGAAGCTGCTTCGAAGGTTCCGGATGCCTTTCCTGAGTGGACGCCTGGCGTCTACGACAAGATGAACGACATCATCAAGTAAGTTCCCATCTCCTCCACGCACTCATCGTGATGTCCGGTTCTGCCGGACATCGTTTATCTATGGAGTAAAGATCATGCATGTGATGAACCGGTTAGCGGGGCTCGTCTCAAAATTCGAGGTGACGGTATCTATGGTCGCATTTGCCACCATGGTGCTGGTTATTTCGGCCAATGTCATCATTCGTTTTACGACGGGTAACTCATTGGTTTTCACTGAAGAAATTGCCTATATCGCTTTCGGCTATTCCGTCTTTTTTGGATTGTCACTGCTGTTTCGAATGCGTGCGATGATCGCGGTGGATCTGGTCGTTGATATGTTCGCGCCCGTCCCGAAGCATATTGCGCATATCATCAGCTACATCATCATGGTCGTGATCTGTGGGTATTTCTTTTATCTGGCTGCAACGCTTGCGATGTCCGGATGGATTCGTCGTACAGCGTTTCTTGAAATTCCCTATTTCTGGATCAATCTCGCGCCGGCCATCTCGTTTGGTCTGATGACATTTTACAGCATCCGCTTTCTGGTGATGCTCCTCAGAGGGCAGGAACTGCCATCTGTTGATCTGGAAGAGCAGATGTAACTGTCATGTGCTGCGACCTTCTTCATCCCGTTATTACTTGCTCCATTGGGAGCGTCTGGGGGCTCACATGGGCTTGACTTCCTACCTGCCGCTTTTCGTCCTTTTTGCGCTGTTTCTTTTGCGTGTTCCGGTTGCTTTGTCACTGATGGGTGCTGCGGCTTTCTACTTCGTGTTCATCAACACTTTGCTGCCGACCGACACGATGGTCACCAATCTGATGGCCAATACGGAGGCGTTTTCCTATCTGGCAATTCCGCTGTTCACCTGTGCGGGCGTCATTTTCAACTATTCAGGAATTACAGATAAAATCCTGAAGCTGTCGAACGTGCTGGTTGGCCATTACACTGGCGGAATGGCGCAGGTGAATGTGTTGGTGAACATGCTGCTGGGCGGGCCTTCGGGTTCTGCCAATGCTGACGCGGCCATGACCACCAAGATGATCGTGCCTGAAATGACCCGACTTGGTTACGACAAGGGTTTTTCCACTGTGGTAACCGCCGCCTCATCCTGTATCGCGCCAATCATCCCGCCCGGTATCATCTTGATCCTTTATGCGCTTGTGGCTGATGTCTCGATTACGCGGATTTTCTTTGCCGGCTATTTGCCGGGGCTGCTGATCTATGTAGCGATTGCTATTACCGTTGCGATCATTTCGAAAAAGCGCAACTACAAGCCTAGCCGAGAAGGCAGGGCCTCATGGGGCGAGATCGGCCGTCAGGCGCTGGATTCCAGTTGGGCCCTGTTTCTGCCGATCGTTATCCTTGGTGGCTTGCGTTATGGCCTGTTTACCCCAACCGAGGCTGGCGCGATTTGCGTGATCTATGCGGCGCTTGTCGGTGCCTTGGTTTATCGCCAGCTGAAATGGTCGCACATTCCTCTCATTCTAATGGAGTCTACACTGGCGACTGCGGGCGTGATGTTCCTGATCTGCGCGGCGACTGTGTTCTCGGCCTACCTGACGTGGGAAGGCATTCCCGCCATGGTAGCCACAGCCCTGACGACGAATATCTCCGATCCGCTAATCATGCTGCTTGTCATCAACCTCATTCTGCTCGCTGTTGGCGCGTTCTTTGAGGGTGGTTCTGCAATGATCTTGATGGCACCGCTTTTTGTGCCTGTGGTCTTGGGCATGGGCATCGACCCGGTACACTTCGGCATCATCATGTCGATCAACCTGACGATTGCCGGCTTTACTCCGCCGGTTGGTACGATGATGTTCATCACCATATCAATCGCCAAGGTGAAAATCGGCCACTACATCCGCGAAAGCTGGCCATTCCTGTTTGCGTTGCTCGCAGTGCTATTCCTGGTGACTTACATCCCCTGGATTTCGCTGATCGTACCAAGGCTGTTCCTCTAAAAACGAAAACAGGGCCCGAAAGGGCCCTGGTGTTATTTCGATGTCTGGAAAGGCCTGTTGTAACGCCGGCTAACCGACCATCAACAGCCGTGCGGGTTGCAAGGAAACCACTTCATGGGGTGTGCCTGCCCGATTGATGGGAGCGGGAGGTATCACAAGTGCCAATTGGCCGTCGGGTTTGAGAATACCGGCCATTTCCGCCAAGCTATCAGGTTAAATCGCAATTCGAGTTGAATGAGCTTCCAGGTGTGAGCGGAAATCAATGCAGGGTGATGGAGGCTGGCACCTTCTGTCGGCGTGTCTCAGACTGCCTGACGATGCGGGCTCTTAAGCTGAATGGCAATGGTGCCAGGATCATGCCGGCATTGTGTAAGGCCATTGCAAAGGTCTCGGCAGACGCCGCCACCCTGATCCGATCGCTTTCGGCGCAGAGCTGTTTCAGGCAGGCACGGAATATTTGCTCATCCCAATGCTGAATCCCAGCGATAATTCCGAGCACCAAAACTTCGTCCGGACTGATAAACCGTGAACCTGGCGGGTAGGCGGCAATTGGGCTAGCTCGAAAAGTTTTTAGTGCGGCGACAAGTCGTTCAAGAGCTACGGCAGCTTCCGCGCCCGCAGGTTCGCCAAGATTGTCGTGATAAAGACGCAGTACTGATGGTGAAGTCAGTTTGGCGCGACTATCAGCCAATCCGGCCAGGAATCGATAACCCTCGATGACCAGTTGTTCGGCCCGGCGGTTGAGATAATCCTCGTTTGTGGTTGCGGCGCCAACCGTCATCTGTGCCAAGGCAACTCTCCTGAATGAATGATCTGGGCCGACGGCCCAGTCATGATGTCATGGCCAGTTATGATTTCAGGGTATGTGCCGCAGCCATTCGTCGGTCGAGAATTTCTCGGCTGCCAGCTTTTCGGCCGCTGCGTATTCATCCGCAGAAACGCCACCGGCAATTCCGCCATTGAGGGATCGGAAGGTTTCCTTCATCCGCTCGATGATCTCTTCGCGTGGTAAGCCGGTCTGGCTGCGCAGGGGATCAACGCGTTTGTTTGCGCTGGTTGTGCCCTTGTCGCTCAGCTTTTCCCTGCCAATGCGCAACACCTGCACCATTTTGTCGGCATCCATGTTGTAGGCCATGGTGACATGGTGGAGAACGGCACCCGACGTGAAGCGCTTCTGTGCAGCGCCACCGATCTTGCCCTTGGAACTGGAGATGTCGTTGAGCGGTTTATAAAACGCATCAATTCCCAGGGAGTTCAGAGCTTTCAAAACCCAGTCATCAAGGAAGGCATAGGAGTCTGCAAAACTCATGTCGCGAACGAGTTCGGCTGGTGCATAAAGTGAATAGGTCACGGTCGTGCCGGGCTCGACGAACATTGCCCCACCACCCGTGATACGACGTACGGTCTCAACGCCGAATTGGGTCGCAGCCTCCATGTCCACTTCATTACGAAGTGACTGGAAACCGCCAATAATGATGGCCGGACGTTCCCATTCCCAAAAGCGCAGGCAAGGGGCGCGGCGGCCTTCGCCCACTTCCTTTGCCAGAATTTCATCAAGGGCAAGATGCATGGCCGGACGAAGCGCAGGGGTCTCGATGATCTGCCATTCATAATCCCGCCAAGTGCCAGTGACGCCGAGCGCCCGGCGCACAGCGATTGCTACGGCCTCAGGGCTGAAGCCGATCATTTCAGCGCCAGGGCGCAGGCCGGCTCTGATCGCGGCAACAATGTCTTCAACGGTCGAGATAACCGGTAGCCCTTCCAGTGAGGTGCGGATATCGTCCAGAGCCTCGGCCGGCTCGAGGAAAAAGTCGCCGTGCACCTGCACGTTCGTCAGACGGTCGTTGATATTATCAAGATCCACGACCACGAGCTTACCGCCCTGCACCTTGTATTCACCATGCATGCTAGTGTTCCAATCCAGAAGGCCTATGCCTTGTCATTTCAATCAGGGGAAAGAGACCAGATTTCCATATAGTGAGCGCAGCTTTGCCTTTACAGCATCCGAGCCGCGATAGATGTCGATGAAGTTGCGCAGGTTTGCGTCGTCCTTCATGTCAGGACGCGTGACAAACTGGAACGCATAAATCGGGTCGTTCTCGAAGATCAGGCCAGATGCCGGGTCAAGACCTGCCAGTTTGGCAAATGTCGGATAGGTGGCAGCGGCATCGACCTCATCCAGCGCGCGGGCAATCTGCGGGCCATCAAGCTGCACGATGTTGAGCGGTTTGTGCCAGACGACAACGTCTTCCAATGTCGCGCGGTGACCAACATCGGGCTTCAGTTCAATCAGGCCCGCACGCTGCAGCAACAACAGGGAACGGGCGGTATTGACGGGGTCCCCAGAGAAAACCACGCGGGCATTGTCAGGCAATTCTTCAAGCGTTTTGTATTTTTTGGAATAGAGTCCGAAGGGCGTGCTGAATGCCGGGGCGACCGGAACCAGATTGTGCCCGGTATTTGCATTGGTGAATTCCAGAAACGGAATATGCTGGAACAGGTTTGCATCGACTTCGCGATCGGAAACCGCCGTGTTGGGGGTGTTCCAGTCGTTGAACTCGATGATCTCGATCTTCAAGCCCTTGGCTTCGGCCTCTTTCGCTGCAATCTCAACCGCTTCATTTGAAATGCTCGTCGCCAAAGCAATGCGCAGCGCCTTTTGTTCCTGGGCGATGGCGCTTGGAGCGGCAGACATGCTGGCCAGCAATGTCGCGATGATACCGACAACAATCCCGCGAGACATTCTAGTTCGCGCTGAAACATCTCTCAAACGGCGTTGGACGAACATATCGAATACTTTCAATTTGGAGCGTGTGCGGTGCGCATGCTCTACCTGATCCTGCTTGGGCCTACATAACATGATATTTGCAGTCAAGAATGTAATTAACTTTGAGAGGCGGACGATACCTTTGGTCGCATGTGCTTCATTGCTGTTTGATATGGAGATACGGTGAGCAGACTTCAAACCGTCGGGGGGCGTTCGCAGAAAAGCAACAAGGTGGACGCAAATTGATGCTGTTCGAGACCCGGCTAATCTTCTAACGATGATCGCAAAACAATCAGAGGGATTTACATGAGCAAGCCGTTTTATTGGAATGAATTGAATACCTACGATTTTGCTCATTTATCGCCCGAAAAAACCATAGCCATCCTGCCGCTCGCCTCGACTGAGCAGCATGGGCCACATCTGCCCGTTGCAACGGATGTCGCCATTGCCAATGGTATGCTCGACGAGTTGAAGACACAGCGCCCTGACGACCTCGACATACTCGTGCTGCCGACGCAGGAGATCGGCAAGGCGAATGAGCATGTCTACGGTCCGGGGTCATTGTCTTTCGGTCCCGAAATTCTTATCCCAGCCTGGACTGCCATCGGAACCAAAGTTGCGGAAGCCGGTATCCGCAAACTCGTGATGGTCAACTCCCATGGCGGTAATGCAGACATCATGAGCATTGTTGGCCGGGAGCTGCGGGTGCGCCACCAGATGGCGGTTATCTGCACTCATTGGGGCCGCTTCGGTCACCCGGATGGTTTGATCAGTGAGCATGAGAGACAATTCGGCATTCATGGCGGCGAAGTGGAAACGTCGCTGATGCTGCATTTCCGGCCTGAGCTCGTGCGTATGGAAAACGCGCAGAACTTCGTGTCGAAGGCTGAAAGCCGCTCGAAATTCATGCAGCCAGCGCCGCCGCATGTACTGTCCTGGCTTGCCCATGACCTGAACCCACATGGCGTGGTTGGTGACGCGACCAAGGGTAGTGCAGAAAAGGGCGAGATCATCTGCCGCCATCAGGTGGCAGGTTTCGTCGAACTGCTGCGCGAATTCGAAGGATTTTCGCTGGATGAATTGTATTCCCGCTGAGAACAGCGGGACTTTTCCCTTAAAATATCTTTGCGGCGGTAATCTCGACTTCGACCTTGAATTCCGGACGCGTGAAGCCACCCACCACGATCAAGGTCGAGGTGGGTTTGCGATCCAGAGTGAAGCGATCGCGCACGGCCATATAGGCTGGAAAATCTTCACGGCGTGTCACGAAGCCGGAAATGCGGATTACATCCGCAAAACTCATGCCCGCCTCCTCGAGAATTGCACCTATTGCCTGGAAGCATAGTTCTGCCTGTTCGCTGACATCGCATGGAATGACATCATCCAGACCGATGCCGAGCTGCCCGGAAGTGACCAGCAGGCTGGCGCCCGGAGGCACCAGCACACCGTGATTATAGGCTCCGAACGGTTTGGGAACCGCAGGCGGATTGAAAACCTGTTGCATGATGTTGGCTTCCTTTTCGCCGTTACCGTTTAGCGGGCATAGAGCTTGTCCAGTCGGACAAGGCGACCGACCAGGATCAGGGCCATCACCGTGAACACAATCAGCACTGCGGAGATTGCATGGGCTGTCGGTTCAAGACTGAAGGTTGATTCTGCGTAGATACGAACCGGCAGGGTTGTCAGGCGTGCCGTGGTCAGGAAGCTGGTGACCGTTACTTCACCAAAGCTCAGCAGAAAGCCGACGAGACTTGCTGCAAACAGACCCGGCGCAAGGCCTGGCAGTGTGATCAGGAAAAACATCCTGAAAGGGTCGGCGCCCAGACTTGCGGCCGCTTCCTCCTGCGAACGATCAAGCTGCATGACCGAGGTGGTGAGCAGGGTGATGGCAAACGGCAGGATGACGATGACGTGGATTGCCACAAGTCCGAGGAACGGCGGCACGATCAGATAGATTTGCAGCAGTTTCAGCATGCCGACACCAATTGCCACATGCGGCAAAGACAGTGGCAGCATCCAGAATGTCATCAGGACGGAGCGCCCCTTGAACGGAAAGCGGGCTAGGGCAAATGCTGCCGGAAGCGCCAGTGCAATGGCAACCAGCACCGAGACCGTGGCGAGCTGAACTGAAACCCAGAAAGCGTCCGCATAGGCACCGTTGAACAGAACTGCGTAATACCACTTGAGTGTGAAGCCCTTGAAACCGGCGGCCGTTGCCTGTGGCACATCGTTGAAGCTCTGGATGCATACGAGCACCAGTGGCAAGAGAAGCAAGCCAAGCGATGCCACAAGCAAAAGGCGGGCGATCACGAAACCGACGGTATCTGCCAGCCTGACAATGATATTCGGCAGGAATACCGGGTTGCTGGCGCGCTCGTTCAGCCATGGCAT
Organism: Agrobacterium sp. AGB01; assembly: GCF_014851585.1. Classification (GTDB taxonomy): domain Bacteria; phylum Pseudomonadota; class Alphaproteobacteria; order Rhizobiales; family Rhizobiaceae; genus Agrobacterium. The sequence continues at coordinate 125,912 of NZ_JACVAB010000003.1, read as the reverse complement.
CAGACGTTTCATGCCGATGCCGCATAGGGCAGCAAACGCCAAGCTGGTGATGGTCATGATGACCGCAAGCGCCGAGGCAAGCGGTGCGTTGAGGTTCTTGATCGCCTCCTGCATGACCAGCATGCCTGTCGTCCAGACCTTCTTGCCGCCAAGCAAGGTGGCGGACACATAGGCTGTACTGGCCATCAGGAAGACGATGACAAGGCCGGAACGCAGGCCGGGCAGCGACAGGGGGAGGTCGACCGTCAGAAAACGCATCGCAGGCGATGCGCCAAGGCTTTCGGCAGCCTCATGCACACGCGGTGAGGTGTTCTGCATGCTGTCGTAAAGCGCAAGAACCATGAAGGGCAGGAAGACCTGCGCCAGAGCAACCGCCACAGCGCCATGGTTGAACAGCATGTTGGCGGCCTTGGGAATACCAACGAGGCCAGTCACCGAATTGATCAATCCGTCCGGCGCAAGCAGCAGAATAATGCCGAGCGAACGCACGACCACATTGGTTAGCAGCGGAATGAGAATGATGGCGAAGGCCGCAGCCCGGTATTTCACCGGAATGCGGGCCAGCCAGTAGGCGAGTGGATAACCCAGCAGGGCCGTCAGCAAGGTGACGCCAAGGCCGAGTGCAATCGTTTCACCCACAACGCGGAAATAGAAACTGTCGGTGACGATACCAATATACTGCGCCAGCGACGGCGCAGTGATCAGTGGTCCAAACGGATCAGGGTATTCGTGAAGCGACAGCAGGAAGATCGCGGCCATGGGTGCCGCGAAAGACAAAAGTAGCCAAAAAGTAACCGGTGCTGAAAGGGCCGGTCCTATCCACCGTGTCATCCGGCGATCTCCCGGTCATAACGGGACTGCCATTTGGCGCGGTTGGCGTTGATGAAATCCCAATCAAAATCAACCAGCTGCGAAACCTGCTCATCACCAACGATCAGCTTGCTCTTCAGATCGTCAGGAATGGTGATGTTGTTGACGGTCGGGGAGTAATAGATTTCGCGGGCATAGGCCAGCATGCAAGGTTCGGACAGGTGCAGGTTGACCCACTCTTCGGCCAGCTTCTGGTTCTTGGTGCCTTCGGTGATGCAGGCAACGTTCATTGCCAGTGCCTGACCTTCAGTCGGAGACGCAATTTCGATGTTCGGATTGCGGGTTTCCGCGTAAGAGCGGGTGAAGCTGCCGAACTCGACGGAGAGATCGCAGATGCCCTGATCGAACATTTCAAACAGCTGTGCCTGACTTGCCTGAATGGCAGCGAAAGGCTTCAATTCCTTCACCTTTTCAACCACCATATCGAAGTCTTTTTCAGTGCCGCCCCATGCGCGAGCTGTCATCATCAATGCAGAAATGCCTTCAGCGCCAAGCCCATCCGGCCAAGCGATGCGGCCCTTCCATTCCGGGTTCCAGAGGTCCTTCCAGGAGGTGATCGGCTTGGATGCCTTGCGCTTGTCGTAAACGATGGTGCAAGGGTTGAAGGCAACGCCATAACCTCCCTTGCGGGCGCTTGGGTAAAGCGCTTCGAAATTGGCAACGTTGGCGGTCGGCTCCTGCGTTACGCCATCTTTTACGGCCTGACGGCTCTCATAGATGTTGAGGTAAAGCACGTCGAAGCTTGGACGACCGCGCTCGGCATAGGCGCGTGCGCGACGGTCACCAGTGCCACCAAGCACGTAGCTAATCTTGCAGCCGTATTTTTCGACAAGCGGCTTTTCAACATATTCTTTGACGATTTTTTCCTGGGCGCCGCCCCAGATACCGACGACAAGTTCGTCGCCTTTTTTGATTTCGGCGTAGGCCGGGCGGATGATGTGAAATGGAGCTGCGAGGCCAACGCCAGCACCTGCGCCAAGTACGAGCCTGTTGAAATTGCGACGCGATAGGGTCATTGCAAATACTCCTGTGCGGTTCAGATGTTGGGTGGGGTCAGATAAAGGTGGCGCCGCCGGGCTGGGCCTGAAGGCTGCATGGTGCGCCCAGCGGTGGTGGCGGCAGATCCGAGGGAACGATCACACGGATCGTACCGGCTGCAGACTGAATGTCCGCTTCCCAGGTGTCTCCGAGATAGGCCGCGTTGATGAGTGTGCCGGGCAGGGTCAGCGGGCCGGCTTCCTCTGTAATTCTAAGGCGTGAGGCGCGCAGTACCAGTCGGGTTGCGCCATCTGGCGCGCCGGTGCAGGACAGGCCGGGTGCGCGGAAAACACCATTTTCGCTGCGGCCTTCGATAACGGTCCGGGCACCGAGGAAGGATGCCGTAAAAGCAGAGCGTGGATTGTCGCAAAGCTGTTCTGGTTTGCCGATTTCTTCCATGATGCCCTTGCTCATGACGGCCACGCGGTCCGACATGGCCAGTGCTTCCTGCTGGTCGTGGGTGACAAAGACGGTGGTGATGCCAAGGCGCTGCTGAAGCGAGCGGATTTCGCTGCGCATATCGGCGCGCAGATGGGCATCAAGGTTGGAAAGTGGTTCGTCGAGGAGGAGAACATCAGGCTCGATGACCAGCGCACGTGCAAGCGCCACACGTTGTTGCTGGCCGCCGGACATCTGTGTTGGATAACGATCCTTGTAGGGGCCGAGGCCCACAGTCTCAAGGGCTGCCGCCGCCCGTTCACGACACTTTGCCTTGTCAACCTGTCGCATACGCAGGCCAAAGCCGACATTATCCAATGCTGTCAGATGCGGAAACAGCGCATAGGACTGGAAGACCACGCCGATATTGCGGGCGTGCACCGGCTTTCTGGTGATGTCCTCATCGTTGAGAATGACCCGTCCCATGGTCGGTTTGACAAAGCCTGCAATCATGCGAAGCGTTGTGGTCTTGCCGCAGCCGGAGGGGCCGAGAAGCGAAAGAAGTTCGCCTTTCGGCACCTCAATCGTCAGACCGTTGACGGCCGTCTGGTCGCCGTAGCTTGCTGTTACGTTGTCCAGGGTGAGATAATGTTTATTTGACAACGTCATATCCTCAGGCGTGTGAATTCATGCGGGCTGTATCGCAGTGATGATGAAATCAACTGCAAAATGCTCAATATTTGAGCTTCAATAATTGATGCTTATCATATGAGCATTTGGATGTTGAGTGAACTCTACGGACACCGATATACGGTATAGATGAACTGCTATATCGACGCTCAGATTGGCAGCTGATTGAGGGAAGGGCGTGCCGGCGAAAGGGTCGGCTCGTGCAGGCTGAATTCAAATTCCTTCGCGACATCCCGGATGATACGGCGCAGCCATTTGTGGGCAATGCTGGTGTGGTTACGCTCGTGCCAAAGCAGGTAAAGATGCATGCGGTCGAACTCTGACGGCGCATCAATGACCTGCAGGTGCTGATCAGGTGTGTTGGCGGCCATATGTTCGGCATAGGCGCGCGCCGTGGTGAAGATAAGATCGGTGCCGCCGACGATAGGCGGGATCATCGCATATTCGGGCACGGACATGGCAATGTTGCGTTTCAGCCCGAGCTGCGCCAACCGCCCGTCTATCGGGCTGAACCCGGCGCTGGAACTTGCTGTCGGTGAAATGTGGCTAGCGGCGAGATAGGCATCGAGTGATATCGCGTCCCCTGCAGCCAAGGGGTGATCGCGATGGGCAATGCAGGCAATGTCGCATTGAAACAAGGCGGTAGACTTCAGGCTTGGCTGCGGTGCAGGCCAATTGCCGATGACCACATCGACACGGCCCGCACCAAGTTCTTCGGGAAGGTCAGGGTTATCACCCGGCGGAAAGAAGTCGAGCGTGACATTGGGAGCATTGTGATGAATGCGCTTGGCTATTTCCGGGACGAGAAACACCCCAAAACAGTTGAGCACAGCAATACGAATATTCTGGCTGGATAGACGCGGATCGAAATGGTCCTGACCGTTGAGGGCATCAGACAGGCCAAGCAGCACGCTGCCGATCAGCGTCTTGATCTCTTCGCCTCTTTCGGTCAGCACAAGCCGTTGTCCGGCTCGCACGAGCAGCGGATCGGCAAAGATTTCGCGCGCTTTCTTCAGGCAGGCGCTGACCGTGGGCTGGCTGTGCCCGAGCAGCACCGCCACTCTTGAGACATTGCGCTCGGTAAGCAGGAGGTAGGTGGTGCGGAGCAGCCGCACATCTATCGAGGGATTAATATTCGCAAACATGGTCATTCCCGGTCGTCTGGTTCAGGAAATGCAAGGGTCATGCCATTAGAGAGCCGCACCATCAGATCTTGGATCGGCAGCAGCTTCGCAAAGCCCGTTAGGATGCAGGACAACGGCTCCGGCATGGCCGCAAAGATCGGAAAACGGCGCGATCATCTCAATGTCGTGTCCCGCCGTTTTGAGCTTTTCGACAAGTGCCGTATCAAAGCGGCTTTCCAGTTTCAAATTGGTGCTGCTGGCGCCCCATGTGCGGCCGAGCAGCCAGCGCGGTGCGGTGATTGCTTCCTGAAGCGGCATGCCAAAACGGGCATGGCGGGTAAAAATTGCAGCTTGCGTCTGCGGTTGGCCCTCACCGCCCATGGTGCCATAGGCCATCACGCGGCCGTCGGCGAGCTTTGCGAAGGCCGGATTGAGCGTATGGAACGGCCGTTTGCCGGGCTGCAGCTGGTTTGGACCTTCGGCAAGCGAAAAACCGGCGCCACGGTTCTGGAAAAACACACCGGTCTCGGGGCAGGTAAGTCCGGAGCCGAACTCCCAATAGACACTCTGGATAAAACTGACGACATTGCCGTATCGGTCGGCAGCCCCCATCCAGATCGTATCGCCCTCTGCTGGTTTGTACGGCCATTGCAGTGCCCGGTTCATGTCGATCCTGGCGGCGAGATTATCGAGCGCTTTAGCCTCAAGCCATGTCTGGGCGTCGGCAGTCATTGTGGCCGGATCACCAAGGTCACGATTGCGTTTGATGAAGGCCTGTTTTGTTGCCTCGATCAGCCCGTGAATGTGGTCGTAACCTTCGCCAGTTTCGATTTGCAGCCGATCAAAGAGACCGAGGATCATCAGGGAGGCGACACCCTGGGTAGGCGCGACCATGTTGTGGAGCGTGCCCTCACGCGTCGTGACGCTGAGCGGTGTAACTTCACGCGGTGCATAGTGCCTGAAATCCTCAACCCGCAACGGACTGCCGTTGCGCTCAAGAAAGGCTGCATGGCTTTGAGCGAGATCGCCGTCATAATAGGAGCGCAGGCCTTTGCGCCCGAGCTCTTCCAGCGTATCGGCCAGTCGTGACTGTCGCAGACGCGCGCCAGCTGGCGGTATTTTTCCATCGATCAGATAGGTTTCGGCAAAACCCGCAACACCGGCAAGTTCGTGTAATTTGTCTAATGTGCAGATTGACTGGTTGGCGGTGACGGCAATTCCGTCGCGTGCTTTCGCGACGGCAGCTGAAACAAGTTCGGAGACAGAAAAACGCTTTGCGTTATCAACCATCGACAGCGCCATGTCCCATCCGCCGATGGTGCCGGGGACGGTCAGTGCGGCTTCGCCGTTGCGCGTAGGAATGGCGGCGACATGGCCACGGTCACGGTACCAGTCAACCGTCGCAAGACCGGCTGCCTGTCCACAGGCGGAAATGCCAGTGAGTGGTTTACCCGGTCTGTGGACTAGCCAGAAGCCATCCCCGCCGATACCGTTCATGTGCGGATAGACAACGGCGATCATCGCGGCTGCGGCAACCATGGCTTCCATGGCGGTGCCACCTTCATCAAGAATACGGCGTCCGGCATAGGCCGCTTCGCGGTGTGGTGCGGTGAAAGTGCCGTTAAAGGCGAGCGCGGTTTGCAGCATGCTGATGTCCTGACGCTTCAGAAGGATGGAAACGAGGCGGCGGCTTTGATGAGCAGCAGGTCGCTGCCCGGTCTACCGACCAGGGAAAGTCCAACGGGTGCGCCATCCACCGTTCCGAAGGGAATGCTGAGTTGCGGTAGACCCGCATGACCGGCGACCGACATCAGGCTCAGCGCTCGATTGCGATAGGGCTCAAGTTCTGACTGCGGTGTTGTCAGCAAAGGTGCAGGGCCGGGCGCCGTGGGATAGAGCAGGATTGTCCCTTCGGGTAAAAGTGCATCCAGCCGTGCACGAAGTCGCTCGCGGTAGGCGCTGGCCTCCTTGAATTCGGCTTCGGTAATTTTACTCGCCATGGCGAAACGTTCTTTGATGCCCGGTCCGAAGGCCGGTTGACGTTTGGTAATCCATTCCCCGAAATGCTGCCAGATCTCGTATCCCTGATGGAGACGAAATGCGCTTAAGGAAGCTTCCGCTCCACCGTCAGGCAGGATCGTATCAAGCCTGTAATCGAAGGCGGGGAGGGCAGAGCGGATATGTTCACGGGTTTCATCCATCGGTAAGGCCCAAAGGTCTTCGGGTGCCCAATAACGAATGTCTGTAGCGTCGGGTGATGTCTGGCAAAAGACCGAGATGATCCGTTCCATCAGATTGCGATCCCGGGTGAAGAAACCCGATACGTCATAACTCGCGGCCAGCGGCACCATGCCCTCGGATGAAATCAGCCCATGGGTAGAGCGCCAGCCATAAAGGCCGCAAAAGGAGGCGGGAAGCCGAACAGATCCACCGGTGTCTGTTCCTAATCCAATGTCGGCAAGGTCAGCGGCCACCGCAGACGCTGAGCCGGAGGAAGAGCCGCCTGGTACGCGCAATGGTGCTGCCGTATTCAACGGCACGCCGTAACGTGCGTTCAAACCCATCAGGCTGTAGGCAAGTTCGTCCATATGCGTTTTGCCGATGATGGAGGCGCCATTTTTCAGTAGCGTGTCGACAACGCCCGCATTTGCCGCTGCTGGTTTCTGATCCTCCGCAAATTCCGGGTTTCCAGCTCCTGTGATCAGGCCCCTAATGTCGAAATTGTCCTTCGCAGCGACGCTCAAGCCGGAGAGCGGCTGGTCGTTGATTACCGGGCTCGCTTGAAGCGTGTGATCAAACCGTTGGATAAAGGCATCGGAGATATCGGGCATGGGGCAGTCCTAAATTACAGATCGAGGGTTAGTTGAGCGGTTTTGGCGCGGGACACACAAGGCATGATCCACTGGCCGGATGCGATCTCCTCCGGGGTGAGAAATGTGTCGCGATGGTCGGCCTCGCCTTCAAGCAGGGCCGTCATGCAGCTTCCGCAAAAGCCCTGTTCGCAGGAGTGTTCGATGTCGTGGCCATTGGCCATCAATACGTCGAGTATGCTGCGATTGGTCGGCACATCGATTGTGGTTCCGCTACGCGCAAGAACCACACGAAAACTATCCGCACTCTCTGGAGCCGCCGCTCCGGAAAACCGTTCCTCATGGATTTCCGTCTCGGCCCAGAGGCGTGATGCCTGCGTCCGTACGTGATCCATAAAAGCTCCTGGGCCGCACATATAGAGATGGCTACCGCTGCCTCTTTGCACGAAAATTCCATCCAGAACCGGTGCTAGTGCCGCGGTCTCCAGACCAAAATGAAAATGGACATGATCTGCGAAGGCGCCGGATGAAAGCACTTCGAAAAAGGCGGCCTGTTCTTTCGACCGCGCGAAGTAATGCAGTCCAAATGGTTTGCTGGCGGAGAGGAAATGCATGGCCATGCTGTAAAGAGGTGTAATGCCGATACCGCCTGCCAATAGGATATGCCGCTCGGCTTTGCTTGATACGGAGAGAAGGCTTCGCGAAGCACCCATCTTCAACTTGGCGCCGATGTGCGCGGCCTCATGAAACCATTGTGAACCACCCCGTGACTGAGGTTCACGCTTGATGGCAATCCGGTAGAAGTTGGTTTCCGCCGGATCATTGCAAAGCGAATATTGCCGCACCAGACCGTCGGGCAGGTGGATATCGATATGTGCCCCTGCCGGAGAAGCTGCGAAAGGCTCACCATCGGTACTTTCCAGTCTGAAGGAGCGAATGCCGTCTGCCTCATCATCGATGGCGGTAATGACGATGTCACGCATCGAAACCTGCATCGGCCTACTCCATCGCCTTGTTGAGCAGCGCGGATACGTCGCGGCAGTAACCAGCATATTCAGGAGAAAGGCGGTATTCGGCATCGCGTGGATAAGCCCGCTCGATGGGGATTTCGCCAATGATACGGCCGGGGCGGGCTGCCATGACCACGATGCGGCTTGAGAGAAACACGCTTTCATAAACACTGTGGGTGACGAACATCACTGTGGACGAGGTAGATGCCCAGATGCGCAACAGGTCGTTGGACAGGCGGTTGCGGGTAATTTCATCCAGCGCTGCAAAGGGCTCATCCATCAGCAGCAATTTTGGTTTTGTGACCAATGCGCGGGCGATGGAAACACGCATTTTCATGCCGCCGGACAGTTCGCGCGGATAGGCATTCGCGAAGTTTTGCAGGCCAACCATTTCAATGACGGACAGCACGTCATCACGGGCGGCGTTTTTCGATTTTCCCGCTAGTTTCAGCGGCAGAAAAATATTGTCGAAAACCGTTGCCCAAGGCATGAGGTGCGGCTCCTGAAAAACGAAACCGATTTCCCCGCGTGCGTCGGTTACGTCGTCTCCCGGTCGGTCGACACGTCCTGCGGTGTGCTGGCCAAGGTCGGCAACAATGCGCAGCGCGGTAGACTTGCCACAGCCGCTTGGGCCGAGAAGGCTGACGAATTCGCCGGGCTGAACTTTCAAGTTAAGGTCGCGAAGAGCAACTGTGCCATTGCCATAAATCTTGTCGACGCCGCTGAGGCGCACGATTGGTTTTACCTGTGTCGAGGGCATGTCGAGCATAGCGGTGTTTCCTGCGTTCATCATCAACCCTCCTGCACCAGTTCGCTCTCATGCCAACGGCTGAGCAAAGCATGTTGCACCTTGGCCATGATGAACCAGATCGTCAGACCAAAGGCGGAGAGCATGAAAAGTGCCGCGAACATGCGGGCGACATCCAGCATCGCGCCGCTTTCAACGATGGTCCAGGCAAGGCCTGTGGCATTACCAGCGCCAGCAACAAATTCGGCAACCACGGCACCAATGACTGAAAGACCGGAGGATATCCGCGCCCCTGCCAGAATGAAGGGAAGTGCGGATGGCAGTTGCAGGTAGCGAAAACGCTGCCAGCGGGTTGCCTTGTAGAGGCTGAAGACGTTGCGCAGGCCGTGATCGGCAGATTTCATGCCGACGGCGGTGTTGGACAGCATGGGAAAGAAGGCCACGATCCAGGCAAGGATCATCAGTCCAAGCCATACCCGGTTCAGGCCAACCCAGATTACCACGAGCGGAGCAATCGCCACCATGGGGGTAACCTGCAGGGCAACGGCATAGGGCCAGAGGATACGTTCCACCTGCTTGTTTTGGGTCAGAAGCACGCCCAGGGTGACGCCGGATACGAGTGCGGCGACAAAGGCGCAGACGGTGATCGATGCCGTAAACCCAAGAGCGCTCAACAGCGAGGGGAACTCATCGACCATCTTGACGATAATTGCCGACGGTGGTGGCAGGATAAAACGCGACACCTGAAAATGGGTGACCAGTGCTTCCCATGCAATGAGGAAAATAACACCGCCGAGAGCTGGAGCAGCAGTCTCGGCCGCCGCCCTGCGCCATTTGACCGAGGTCGGATTGGAAGAGCTCACAGCAAGATCGGTCAAGACGGCACTCCCGAAAGTTCGGCGATGGGCAGACGCAAGGTTGAGCTATGCGACGGGCCATGTGACACGCAAATCGTCGTAACCACCGCCTTTGTTTTTGGGGTCGATACCGGGTCCTCACCGGTGCCGGGATTGACCGGATGGGCGGGGTAATCGGAGGCTGCAATGGATAGTCGCAACTGTTCACCCGCCAGAATGGTCGAACACGTTGTTGTCAGAGGCAGGGTGTAGGTTCCCTCGCCAGCGTCTCTATAATGTGCATAACCGCTGGAAATCTGCAGGACCCTACCGTCCTTTGTGACTGTGGAGAGAACGCAGGACAGATCGAAACTCGGGCAATCTGAGGTCGCGGATATCTCGATCACCGGTTCTCCGGCCAAGGTCAGGCTGGATTGCAACGGCGCGGTCGTGAATGTCAGAACATCACCACGCTCATCGGTCAGGCGACGGTCAACAGGGCCAGCCGGTACGCCGTAACAGCCACCTGTTACAGGAGCCGGGCGCCAAGGATCGTGTACGATGTAATCGCTGGCATCCAACAGACCTTGCTGTTCGCTCAACGTGCCGTCATCGTCACGGATTGCCGCACGGCCTGTGCTGCCAAGGTAGAAGGTCTGCTCATCCTCCGGCCAGCTTTCCAAGTCGCGCCAGGATTTTACGCCCATGTCGAAGAATGAGATTGGCTTGCTGGTGAGTTCTGTAGCCGACTTGTGTTTGAGAGCCTGATCGAAGAAGCGGATATGCTCCATGTCGGTGTCTCGCTCCGCCGCAGGCCCGAAGTCGACAGTGCCGACCTTGCTGACCCAGGGGAAATGGACCCAGGGGCCGATGATCAACCGCGATATTCCGTCATCGTCGTACGAAAGCTCTTTCCACGCTTTGATCGTGCTGGCCAGATGTGTGTCAAACCAACCGCCAATGACCAGCATGGGGAGTTTGCGGGCCTTGATTTTTTCGGCATGGGTTGAGGGGGAAATTTTGGCCCAAAAATCGGAGTCCGCAGGTGTTTCAAGCCAGTCCATGACATGAGAGTAATCGCGGTATTTTGTCAGAATATCCGGTTTTGCGGCAATTGGACCGTTAACTGGTAGGTTGGCAGATACAGCCATCAGTGCCGCGTAGGCTTCGTCGTCACCGGCACGCCGTGCCGCTTCGGCGGTGATCTGAATGCCCCAGCCGACCATCTGTTTCATCCGCAGCGCGCCGTTTTCATAGGCCCATGTGGAACCTGCATCCCACGGACCCATTGCCGGTGCGATTGCTTTCAGCGAAGGGCTGTTGCCAGTGGCGGCAAGCAGCTGGTTGTAGGACTGGTAGGAAAAACCATACATGCCGACATCGCCGGTCGATCCTTCCAGTGCTGCAGCCCATTCAACCGCTTGCGCACCATCCTCGATATCGTTTTCGCCGGGACGGAACACACCTTCCGACGTGCCGCGACCACGGATGTCCTGGACCACAACGATATAACCATGCGACGCATACCAGGCCGGATGCGCGTAACAGATGGTGCATGCGATGCGACGGCCATAGGCTTGCCGCTGAAGAAGCACCGGGTAAGGGCCGGGGCCAACCGGACGGTAGATATCTGCATCAAGCCTTATGCCGTCACTCAAATGCATCGACTGCGTTTCCGGAGGCAAAACGGCAAACCTGCCAGTGAGGTCTTTGGTGTTTGAAATGTCGTTCATGCCTGACGCCGATCCCATTTGTCTGTTGGAAGTTCGATGGCGAATTTTTCATCGGCCTTGTCGTCGATTTCGAAGCGGCCTGGATTGAGCAGATTGTAAGGATCGACCTGACGTTTGAAGGCGATCTCGCGTTCGGTGATTTCCTTTTTGCCGACGGCGCGCACATTGGAGGTATGTGAGTTGGAGACCACGGCTCCGGCCTCCTGCATCAGCCGCACCATGGTGGCCATCTGTTCCGGGCTTTCGTAAACGAAATAGGGCGAGCCGGAGCCAACCACCTGACCACCAACGCGCAGGATTTCCATGCGCATCGGGCCATAATGGCTGACCTTGTCGTGCACCCGCTGCACAAGTCCCACCAGATCGGCATCGCGGAAGAAGCCTTCGACGACGGAACGGCCGGGCTCGGTCTTTTGAATCTGGAACAGCGCGTGGCCGAACACGAATTCCCAGATCGGCCCGCCATAGGGACCTTTGCCTTCTGGCGCGGACGAAACGATGGTGCCACCGAAGGAGGCGACACAGGCCTCGAAATCCTCCCAATTGTCTTTTGCGATCATGGTCGAGCAGATCGAATGACCTTCGGGCACGATATCGGCAAATTGCCGGATCAGCTTTGGTGTTGGCCATTCCTGAACCGAAACGACCTTGCGGTTGATGCCCGCTTCATTGGCAAGCGTCACGCCAAAACGCACCGCCTGCATGTATTCCGGGAAAGCAACAATTGCTTCGATCCAAGGCCATGCCGGAGCAAGTGGCATCTCGACTTCGGTGATGATGCCGGTTGCGCCATAGGTATGGTGAATGAGCTGCGCGTCTGGCCCACGCAGTTCGATCAAGCGTGGTTCTTCCTCCATTGTCAGCACCTGCGCGCCGGCAATATTGCCGCGATCACGCAGGATGCCGTAGACGACCGAACCCGGCCCGCCGGTACCGCCAGCGATGTGGCCGGCGATGGTAGCAATGCGAGCTGTTGTCGGGTGGACGCGCAACTCCCAGCCGATCTCGCGGGCTGCCTTGTCAATGTCGATGACCAGTGTGCCTGCCTTAGCGCGGGCCATGCCGGGAGCTAGCTCGACCATGCCGGCATAGGCGCTCATGTCGAGCAGGATGCCGCCCCGCAGCGGCACGCTCTGGCCGTAATTGGCAGACCCGCCACCTCGTTCGGTGATGGGGATGCGATAACGGACCGCTGCCGAGACGACCCGCTTCAACTCCTCAATGGTTTTCGGCGTGACGACTACATCGGCCTGCTTGCCTTCCAGCATGGTGCGCAGCAGCGGGCTGACGGCGTAGCGGTCACGGCTTTTGACGCGAATGCGGCGCGGGTCCATCGTCAATTCGACACCCTCAATGGCGGCGGCGAACTCGGTCAGCGGGTATGAGGTCATTGGCTCATTTCCCCTTCGTGTACATTGTCTCGGACGTGATGCGATCGAGTGGGTAGTGGGCAATTTCGCCGATCAGCTTGATCAGTCGGTCAGACGCCCGCTCGACGGTGATGCGGCCGCGCTCCGCGTCGGCTGCGGCGGCATTGCCGCAAGCGCCGGACGGGTGAATATCCTGCGACTGCCAGCCGAAACCGACTGCACCGCCTTCGGTCATCAGCATGTCGTATTCTTTTTCAAGCTGCTTGGAGAGCGGTACGAAATCCTCGGCATATTGCATGTCGACCAGTTCCGGGTGCAAGTAACGCAGGACGCTGGTTTCGACTTCGCCGGCATGAATGCCGTGTTTGCGTTCTTCGCCATCGAACAGGTCGCTCAGGTCGGTGAAGCGCGACCACTGCGACGAAACGGCGAACATGCCGAGATTGACCCGCAATTGGCGGCAGACGATTTCCATGACCTGCGGCTGGCCACCATGCGAATTGACGAACAGCACTTTGCGCACACCAGCGCGGTAGGCGCTTTCGCAGACTTCGTACCAGAGACGGCCGAGCGTTTCGGCAGACAGTGTCAATGTTCCGGGGAAGGCAGAATGTTCGTTGGATTTGCCAACACTCATGGTTGGCAGGATAAGGGCTGGAAAATCGGGTGCCATCTTGGCGACCGCATGTTCCATGATGCCATTGTTTATGGCGGCGTCCACTCGGACGGGTAGATGCGGTCCGTGTTGTTCGACGGCGCCAACCGGCAGAACGGCCACGATCTTGCTCATGTCCAGCGTTGCAAAGTCACGCGCCGTCAGATCCCACCACCAATGCGATTTCAGGTTCATAGTCATATTCCCGGTTATTATGCGAAGTGTTGTGAGAGGGGCGGCAAGCGCCCGCCCTCGACGTCGTTGTCAGTTCATCGGCTTTTCAAGGAACCGTGTCGTAAAGGCGCTGGCGTAGTCGAAGTCCGCAGCAAACAGACCGTTAGCGACCAGCATCTCATAGTGAGACTTCCATCGCTCAGCTGAGATCCAGCCAATACCGTGTTTGGCGGTGTCGTCGTTTTCGACCAGGTTATTGGCCGTCATCATCTCGTGGCTGTAATCCATCAGCTCTTTGGTGATCTGGGGATTGAGCTTGTTGATGGCAGCAAAAGCGACCGACGGGTCTTTCAGGAAATCGACCCAGCCCTTGCGAGAGCCGTCAACCAGGCACTGCACGACCTCAGGCTTCTCATCGATCATCTTCTGCGAGACCACGACGATCACGGTGTAGGGGTTGTAACCCATGTCCGACAGCAGGAAGTAGGATGGCAGCTTGCCGGTCTCAGCCTTGATGCGGAACGGTTCCTGCGTCACGACACCCTGCTGGATGGAGGTTTTGTCCGACATCCAGGTTGCTATCTGGCCAGTGTAAGTGCGCAGCTGATCGTCGGTGTAGCCATATTTGGATTTCAGGAATGGCCAGAAAGTCGTGCGGTTGCTCTGCGAAATCAAGACAGGTTTGTCCTTGATGTCTTCGGGCGTCTTGATGCCGGATTCATCATGATACAACATCACCGTCAGGAACTTCTGCATTGAGGCCATCACGGCCTTGGCCGGGAAGCCGACCGAATTCATGCGCAAAACGCCATCATTCTGCGGCAGCAGCGCCACATCCACCGCGCCTGTTGTCAGAAGCTGAGTTGGATCGATACCAGGTGCCCCTTCGCGCAATGTCATGTCGATGCCGCAGGCGGCATAATAGCCTTTCTCAAGAGCTTCATAGAAACCTGCAAATTCCGGCTGGGCTTTCCAGCTTAGCTGAAAGGTGACTGGTTCGTTGGCGGCTGCGGGAGCGGCGAGGCCTGCAAACACGGCCACGGCCGCGATGGAGGATTTCAGGTAAGTGCCTATCTTCATTTCCATTGTTCCCTCATTGTTGTTTTGGGGTATGCGATCAGGCGGTTTTGGCTTCCAGCCAGCCATCGGTTTTCAAAAATTTATCGATGACGGCATCCTTGGTTTCATCAATCTCGAAACGGCCCGGATTGAGCAGGCCTTCGGGATCCATGCGTTTCTTGAAGGCGATGTCGGCCGGGCCGATTTCCTTCTTTCCGACGCCACGGACGTTTGAGGCATGGGGATTGGCGACGCGAATTCCCTCTTCCCGCATCATCCGCACGACATCGTCGACCTCTTCTTCCTTTTCGAACGTGATGAAGGTTGAGCCGGAGCAAACGAGATCGCCTTCCCAGCGGCGAACCTCCAGCCGCAGGGGGCCGGTGTGACGGATGCGCTCATAAACCCGCAAAACCTGACCCTCGAGGTCGCTTGAGCGGAAAAATCCCTCAACCTCTGTGACCGTCGGCACGGTTTTCTGGACTTGAAGCGTTGTGTGACCAAAGGCAAATTCATACATTGGCCTGCCATAGGGGCCTTGGGCCTCAGGCGCTTCGGTCAGGGTCGTGCCCCCGGCTTCGCTGACCATCTCGCGGTACAGCTCCATTGAGCATGCATCGATCATCGCCATGACCACGGACTGCCCTTGCGGCACGAAGGGTGCGAAAGGGGTAAGCCACTGACCGATTGGCCACTCGTAAGCCGAGGCGAGTTTTTTGACGAGCCCGGTCTCGTAACCGATTGCCAGGGCGTGACGTATGGCCGTCGGGTAGTCGTTGAAACCGACCAGGATCTCAACCCATTTGCGGGCCGGTGCCAGCGCAAATTCAACTTCGGTAATGATGCCGTTGGTGCCGTAGCCATGCTGCAGAAGACGGGTCTTCTTGCCGCGCAGTTCCACCAGTTGCGGCTCCGCTTCGACGGAACAGGCTTCCAGTGCGATGATGTTGCCCCGGTCACGCAGAACGCCCCAGGTGATAGAACCCACACCACCCGTGCCGCCTGCGATGAAACCGCCAATCGTTGCCTGTCGTCTGGTGGTCGGGAAGAAACGCAGTTCCTGTCCCGTTTCCTGAACTGCGGCCTCGATATCCTCGATCTTTGTTCCCGCACGTGCCCGCACCGCACCATCGCGAATGGATACGATGCCGCTCAGCCCGGAAAGGTCCAGCATGGCACCGCCACGAAGGGGAACACTCTGACCATAATTTGCAGTTCCCGCACCACGTGGTGTCAGTGATATGCGGTGTTTGTGGGCGGCTTTGGCAACAGTCAGAACCTCATCCTTGGTGCGGGGCGACACCACCAGTTCCGCCTGCAATCCCGCCAGTGTCTTTTGCAAGAGCGGGCTCAGCGAATAGTGATCGCGGCTTTTTGTCCGGATGGTGCGTGGATCTGTTGTTGCGGGAATATCGCCAAGATCTGAAATGAAGGCATGAATATCAGACATTCCGGCCTCCTGCGGCTTAACGGTCGGCGTTGATGAGTGAGACGTGAGCGGCGGCAATTTTCCAGCCGTCGACGGTACGTATCCAGGTCTGGCTCTGGCGCCCTCGGGTGCCGGTTGCTGGCCTGATAAATTCAAGATTACAGGTCGCGACATCGGTTCCGTGGGTCGTGATGACGCGGCGAAGGACGTCCCGTTGCGGCGAACCACCAGTACGCCCGACACGGTAGGCGCGGATTTCTTCTATGCCGTAGAGATTTTCGGCAATGCCGTAGCGTAGCGTTTCGCTGGCAGACCAGAAAAGCGCGTCAAGCGTGTCCAGATCATTCGCCATCAATGCCACCTCATAGGCGTCACACAAAATGGTGACTTCGGCGATGACGTCGGGCAAATTGACCGGCAATACGGCTGCGCTTGACGGAGTGGTGTTCGTCGTCATGCCAGCTGCTCCCGAATTTCGTTGGAACCGCAGACAAAACCGAAGCACTGGCGCACATTGTAGAGGGTAGCATCCATGCAGAAGGTCGGTGATGTCGTGGCCGAACAATCTTCCAGCATGATGCAGTCGAAACCCCGGAAGTTTCCGTCCTGTAGTGTGCACAGAACACATTGGTCCGCATTCACGCCAGCAAACAGCAAGGTTGTAACGCCGAGATTGCGCAGGATGCTTTCCAGAACCGTGTCATGAAAACCGGACATGCTGTATTTGTCGACACAGATATCATCCGGCTCGATAGCCAGTTCATCAACGACCTGTGCAGCCCAGCTTCCGACCTGAAGAACCTCCGCGTTGCGTGATGGCAACTTGTCGCCGATGCCGATGCTGACGCCGTCCGAATTGTAGACATGCAGCACGCCGGGCGAAAGGTTGGCGCGGTCCGCCCTGTTGCCCCAGTTCACCCAGATCACGGGGACGTCGGATTTGCGCAGCACTGGTAAAAGCGCTTTTAACGGCTCAATCGGCGCGCGTGCAGGGGTAACGTCTACGCCAATATGGGCAAGCCAGCCGTCGGGATGGCAGAAGTCGTTCTGCATATCGATGACGATGACCGCGGTGCGGGCCGCGTCGAATGTGATGGTGCGGTTACGGTCCTGTACCGAGACTGGACGTGCGCTGACCGGTACACGGATCATGTTGACCGTGTCAGCTGAAACCCGCCATTCGTTGCGGGCTGATGGGCCGAGGGGATTGAGGTGCGGCTGGCTTGCCATAGTGTCCATTGATCAAAGCCCCTGCAGAACGCGAAGGTCTTCTTCGTCGAGGCTGATGCGCTGGCCGCTGCGGATAAGTTCGGAAAAATCCTGGTTCGGCGTCATCACGGTCAGTGTGTAAAGCTTTGATGTGCCCGTGTTTTTGACAATGTGGACGCTGCCGGGGTTGAGCAACAATGCATCACCTTTCTTGATCGGCATTTCGTCGCCGTCGCTTGCGGCGGTGCCTTCACCGTGCAGCACGTAGAAAAATTCATGCGCATCTGAGTGGCTGTTGGGCGGCGTTGCGCCACCGACATTGAAGATTTCGACGACGAAGATGTTGTCGGTTGGTGCGGATTTCGGGTCGAACAGGATGGCGAAGTAGTTGGTATCCGTCGGCGAGATCTGGAACGCCTCGGCACTTGTCGCATTTTCAAAAGAAAAGGTTTTCATATTCGCTTCCTATGGAGTATTTGCCTAGTTTGTAGGCGTGGCGTTTTTTCAGGCGCATGAACATTGTTAGCAAGGATAAAATGAATTAAAAGCGCTTAATTGTGTTGTTTGCGTTGCCTTTTGGGCAACATGGATTTGACGTTATGCTGCACGCCAGATTGCTCAGCTATTTCGATGAAGTGGCCCGTTCAGGCTCGATCCGTAAGGCCGCCGAAAAACTCAATGTCGCGCCGTCCGCGGTCAGCCGGCAGATTCTTGCGTTCGAAGAGGAGCTCGGAACGCCGATTTTTCAGCGCACGACCCGCAAGCTGTTGCTGACGGCGGCGGGTGAAATTCTCATTAGACATATCCGTGCGACGTTGAAGGACATGGAGCGCGTCCAGTCGCAGATCGAGGAGCTGAAAGGCTTAAGACGGGGTGAAATTACGGTCGCGGTTATGAGCGGCCTTGCCGCCAACCTGGTGCCGCGTGCTGTTGCGCATTTCCAGAAGCGTAATCCGCGCGTCAAACTCCAGCTTCGGCTGCTGCCGACTGGTGATGACATCATGGACAGCGTGGAAAATGGTGAGGCACATATCGGTATCGGATTCGACTTTCCATCCAGACCCAACATCCGCGTTCTTGATGTAGCAATCGGCCGTCTGGGCGCTGTCATGGCGCCGGATCATCCGCTGGCGTCGCGGTCCAGCATTCGGATCAGTGATTGCATCGGTTACCGTCTGATCGTTGCGGATATGACCATGGCTATCCGGCCGCATCTCGACAGGCTGTTTAGCAAAATGAAGCTGGAGCCGCAGTTTGCGGTCGAAACCAACTCGATTGAGGTCATGCGGCACACGGCCCTGTCGGACGAGGGTATTACTTTCCTGACGCCATTCGATATCGAATATGAGCTAAGGCAGGGCAGGCTAGTCTATATTCCGATCCATGAACTCGCGCATCACACGCAGCAATTGATGCTGATTGGCAGTGAAAGAACACCAAGTGCGCTTGCCAGCCTGTTTGTCGAGAACCTGCGGCAGGTCATCCAGCAGGTTTCAAGTGTGCCGGACCTAACGTCGATTTAGTGCTTTATTGCAGATATCAAAAATGACACTCCGCCCGCGAGAGCGGAACGCCGTTTGTTTACGCGTCGCGAAACCAGCCTTTAGGCCTGGGTCGCGCCCGGTCTTGAACGCATCACGCAATGGTTGGCAACTGGCAGGTTTTGCCGGACGGACTTTATGTATGGTAGGTCAATCCGCGCCGTAATGGCGGTTACCAAATCCGGGCTCTGCGCAATCATGTGACCCCAAGGATTGACCACCATCGAGTGGCCGTAACATGCCTTCCTACCACCGGCATGAGTCCCGGTTTGTCCAACAGCCACAAAATATGTCTGCGTTTCAATGGCGCGCGCTCGTGCCAGAATTTCCCAGTGGTCCTTGCCGGTCGAGAGCGTAAATGCGGCAGGCAGGACAATGATTTCGGAGCCAAGGTCACGCAACCGCTGAAACAGCTCGGGAAAACGGATATCGTAGCAAATGCCGCAGCCAACGGTGATATCTCCGACCTTGTAGGTGACGACATCCTCACCGCGACGGATGGAGTCAGACTCGCGGTAGACAATGCCTTCAGGCGTTTCGACATCAAAAAGATGGATCTTGCGGTATCGTGCTATCTGTTGTCCGTCCGGTCCGAACACCAGTGACGTATTGTAGAAGTCCTCTCCTTCCTTTTCGACGATCGATCCCGCATGCAAGGTTACGCCATGTCGCGCTGCGGTTTCTGAGAGAAAGGACCAAGTCTCGCCACCGGGAAATATTTCAGCACTGGCGTGCATGGCGTTTCTGTCATCATCCAAAAATGCAAAATATTCCGGCAAGACGACGAGTTGAGGTTTTTCATCGCGGATGGCGGTCTCAATAAGCTTCGCCGCGGTTTGCAGGTTCGCCGCCTTGTCGTTTTGCGAATTCATCTGGATCAGTGAGATTTTCATGTCGCTATTTCCTTTGTCAGTGCGCTGGCGAGAGAAGTTGCGCGGTGGTGTTCCAGGCGTCACGAAAACCAAGTGCGATGGCACCATGCTCCATGGTCAACACAAGTGTGTGGGCATTATTTTCTAGGGCGAATTGCTTTTCGGAGACACTCCAGGCTGGTAGCAGCCAGTGTTTGCCAGCGGCCTTAGCTGCATCGGCAATCGCTTTCAGATCGGCAAAATCGGCCTCGCTGCGTTTGTAGGATCCGCGGCCGCGCCGCAGGGAGAGATCGCTCGGACCAATAAAAACGCCGTCCACTGTGTCGAGTGACAGGATGTGTTCGATATCTCTCAATGCGCTGGCGTGTTCGATCATTGGGTAACACCTGGTCTTGCGATCCTGATCGATGAACCATTGGTCATCGGGACTGCCATAGGCCACGGTTCGACCTCCGGCAAAGCTGCGCTCGCCATGCGGCGGGAACTTTGCAAAGGCACATGTTTTCTCTGCATGGGCAGCATCAAGAATGTGGGGAATGACCACGGCATCTGCGCCGAAATCCAGCGCCTGCTGGATGGGACCACGCTCAGGCGCCAATACCTTGGCCAGGACCTCCAGTCCCAAACCCTTGAGAACCGGAATGAACCGTTCAAGTGTGTCGAGGTCAAAACTGCCGTGCTCGATATCGAGCACGACGGCGGTGTAGCCGATGGAGGCAGCAATTTCTGCAGCTGCGATGTTCGGCCCGGAGAGCCAGACGGCTGATTTATGTCCGGAATTTTTTGTCATGCGACGGTATCCCTGATCTGGAAATGGATTGGCTGGCGCATTTATCCCAGCACCTGTCTGACGGCGTCGGCGGTGACCGAAACAATCTCTTCTGCCTCTTCACGTGTCAGGCACAGCGGCGGCGCAAAGCCGATGATGTCGCCCTGCGGCATGGCGCGGGCAATGATGCCTCTCTCCAGCATGGCCGCGACGATGGAGGCGCCGACTTTCTTTGATGGATCAAAGAAACGGCGATCATCGCGATCTTCCACCAGTTCCACGGCGGCCATCAGGCCGTCACCACGCACATCACCGACATTGGCGTGGCCGCCAACGGCCTGTGCCAGTGCATCGCGGAACCATGCGCCGGTAACGCGTGCGTTCTCTAGCAGACCCAATTCGTCGATCAGCTCTAGATTGGCGACACCGGCTGCGGCGCAGATAGGGTGGGCAGAGTAGGTCCAGCCATGGCCGATCGGCCCGAGCTGATCAGAACCCTGAACCAGAACATTCCACATTTTTTCGCTGACGATGCTGCCGGAAAGCGGTGCATAGGCAGAGGTCAGTCCCTTTGCGATGGTGATCAGGTCCGGTTCCATGCCGTAATGATCTGAGCCGAACATGCTGCCCAATCGCCCAAAGCCGGTGATGACTTCATCGGCAACCAACAAGATATCGTATTTGCGCAAAACGGCCTGAATGGCCTGCCAGTAACCCTGTGGCGGTGGCACGATGCCGCCGGTGCCGAGAATTGGCTCTCCCACGAATGCGGCAATCGTATCTGGGCCTTCGGCTAGAATAAGCTCTTCCAGCTTGTTTGCGCAGTGTGCCGAAAACTGGGCCTCATCCATGCTGCGGTCTTCGCGGCGGAAGAAATAGGGTGCTTCGGTATGCAGGATCGGCGCGCGAGGCAGGTCGAAAGCCTTCTGGAACGCTTCAAGGCCAGTCAGGCTGCCGGTCATGATGCCAGAACCGTGGTAACCGCGCCAACGCGAAATGATCTTCTTCTTTTCCGGACGGCCGAGTACGTTGTTGTAATACCAGATCAACTTGATGTTGGTCTCGTTGGCATCGGACCCGGAAAGGCCGAAATAGACGCGGCTCATATTGCGCGGTGCCCGTTCAATGATCATCCGCGCCAGTGTTACTGACGCTTCGGTGCCATGACCGACATAGGCGTGATAGTAAGCCAGTGACCGCGCCTGTTCGGCAATGGCGTCGGCAATTTTCTGGCGGCCGTAACCGACATTCACGCAGTAGAGACCGCCGAAGGCATCAAGGCTGCGGCGACCATTGGTGTCGGTAATGTAGACGCCTTCGCCGCTGGCGATGGTGCGAATGGGGCTTTCACCGCGTGCATGGGCGCCCATGGCCGTCGAGGGGTGGAAAAAGTGATTGCGGTCCCAAGCGTTAAGATCGTTGCGATGGTCGTTCATGCGTAGTTCCTTTCCATCCCGCGGTCAGCGGGGGTGTCGATGCACAGATATTTGAGTTCAGTGAATGCCTCGATGCCGTGGCGTGAGCCCTCACGCCCCACCCCGGACTGTTTCCAGCCGCCGAATGGCACCGGGCCGCCGGTGATTTTGATGCGGTTGATGGCAACCATGCCAAATTGCAGTGCGCGTCCCATGCGCCACTGGCGCGCGCCGTTTTCCGTCAGCACATAGGCGACAAGGCCGTAATCGGTATTATTGGCGCGTCTGATGACCTCTTCTTCGCTGTCGAATGCGTTGACTGCGGCCACAGGGCCGAATGTCTCCTGGTGCATGATAAGTGCGTCATCCGGCACGTCGGCAAGCAAAGTAGGGGTGTAAAACAGTGATCCGGCCGGGTGACGTTTTCCGCCGGTCAGGCAGCGTGCACCATAGGCCATTGCATCCTTCACCTGGTTTTCAACGCTGTCTATTGCCCGCTGATGCATCAGCGGACCGATCTCCGTTGCCTGATCCAGTCCGTTGCCTACGCGAAGGGCGGCAATACGTTTGGTGAATTGCGTCAGAAACTGTTCGTAGATCGAGCGATGCACGAAGATGCGGTTTGCCGCGAGGCAATCTTGGCCGGAGGTCGCAAATTTTGCGTCCATGGCGATGTCGACTGCACGCGATACGTCTGCATCTTCAAAAACAATCAGAGGTGCATGGCCACCCAGTTCCATGACCAACCGTTTCATCGAGGGTACACACCGTGCGGCAATCAGTTTTCCGACGGTGGTTGATCCCGTAAAACTCAGTGCGCCGACACGATTGTCATCGCACAGTGCTCCGACGATTTCTTTGGAATCGCCGGTCAGTACATTCAAGACACCCGAGGGAATGCCGGCACGCTCGGCGAGTTCCACCAAGGCCAACGCAGAAAGCGGTGTTTCTCCAGAGGGATGGGCGACGACCGTGCAGCCCGCTGCCAGTGCGGCAGCTGCCTTACGTGTCAGCATCGCGGAAGGAAAGTTCCACGGCGTCACCAATGCGGCAACGCCAATCGCTTCCCTGCGGACAATCATCTCCGCGCCAGGAAGATGCGACGTTACGCTCTCCGTGTTGAGGCGTTTGCCCTCTTCTGCATACCATTCCGGGAACGAGGCGGCGTAATCCTGTTCTCCTAGTGCTTCATTGAACGGCTTGCCCTGTTCAAGCACCATGATCCGCGCCAGATCCTCGCGGTGTTCGCGAATAAGCTCCGCCCAGCGACGCAATAGGGTGCCACGCTGTTCCGGCAACAATGCCTGCCAGACGGGAAATGCAGCCGCGGCTGCCGCGACGGTCTCGCGAACGTCGTCCACACCGACGGCAGTGACCCGTGCCACCGGCAGACCGCTTGCCGGGTCATTGACTGCAAAATCGGCAGGTCCGGCGATCCAGCGCCCGCCGGAGTAGGAAAGCTCGCGCAGCAGGCCCGGATCATTCAGGCTGTCGAGTGCGGCATGCCGCCTTTCGTGGCGGCTCATCCGGGCCTCGCTCATGTGTTCTGTCCTTGGCTGTTATTGAATACAGCGAGTATTGCAGAACACGGCGACATGATCGGGCCAAAGAGAGCTGCTGTGCAGCCCGTCCGGTCTGATCCTGGATTGAATTTAGTCCATCCGGTCTTTTACAGCCCGGGTCACGATATAGGTAAAGTAGCGCTGGATACCAATTTCCATGGCCAGCATTCGGTCGACGAGGCGTTGATAACTGTCGATATCAGTGGTTTCCACGGTCAGGAAATAATCGACGCCACCGCCGACTGACCAGCAGGACACAATTTCCGCTATGTCACTGACAGCGCTCTCGAAGCGTTTGAAATCCGAATGGCGATGGCTGGCCAGTGTTATTTCCATCAGCACCCGAACGGGCAGTGGTTGTTCCGCCCTCGATATGCGGGCGTGATAGCCGGTGATCACGCCTTGTGCCTCAAGCCGTTTCAATCGCGCCCAGGCAGGGGTGGCCGACAGGCCAACGGCCTCCGCCAGCGCCTGTTTGGTCAGGCGCCCATTGCGCTTCATGGCCTCGATAATGCGCAGGTCTATTGCATCCAGTTTCAGTTTTTCCTCCATGCGGCCGCCGCTACAGTTGCGGAATGGCGTAATCTGGGGTGGTTCGAACATGTTTTCATAATGCACATCGAAACATGCTTGACTATGATTTTTACATATGAAATGTTTTTTACATCAACATAAAACAAGAGGGCGAACTTATGTCACTGTCGAAACCGGCCTTGCGTGCATTATTTGCATCTGTGGCCCTAGCTATCCCCGGACTGGCTGTAGCCAACACACTGAACGTTCAGATTACCGCTGATATCAGAAGCTCCCAACCGGGTATAAACCGCGATGCTGGCACGGATTCCGTCATGCTCAACGTGGTTGAAGGACTGGTTGCGGCAGGTGATAGGGGCGAAATTCACCCGATGCTGGCCAAGGAATGGACCGTATCCGACGATGGCAAAACCTATACATTTACGCTGCGTGACGGCGTGAAATTTCACAATGGTGAGACGATGACCGCTGCCGATGTGCAGTGGAGCCTTGAAAAGCTCATTCGTGATCCGGAATTCAGCTGCAAGACATTCTTTGATGGCAGCCGTGACGCCAAGGTGGAAACAATCGAGGCGAAGGACAACACGGTTGTCGTAACGCTTGATCGTCCCGACGCGATGTTCCTGAACTATATGGCGCAGGCGCAGTGTGGTTCTACAGGTATCGTCCACCGTGCGTCATTCGGAGATGACGGTAAGTGGAAGGCGCCAGTCGCCACCGGCCCATTTGAATTCGGCGAATGGAAGCGCGGGCAGGGGCTGACACTGAAGAAGTTCGCTGACTACTCCATTTCAGGAGAGCAGCCCGATGGTTACGGCGGACGCAAGGAAGTCCTTGTGGATGAGGTGAAGTATGTTGTGGTGCCAGACACCGCAACGGCGGTGGCCGGTCTCAAAAGTGGCGCTCTTGATGTGCTGCCCTACCTGCCACCGGGCGAGGCCGCAAAGTTGAAGGACGAAAAGGACTTCAACATTGTTGCGGCTCCTCACGGTGGCCTCGTGACCATGCTGTTCCAGACCGCCGATCCGTTGATGTCCAAGGTTGAAATGCGTCAGGCTGTCATTGCCGCGCTGGATACACCGCAGATCGTTGATTCAGTAACCTACGGGCTGGGCGTTCCCAACAATTCGCTCGTTGCATCCGGCTCGCTTTATCATACGGCGGCACAGGATAATGGGTACACCTATGACCCAACTGCGGTGAAGGCCTTGCTCGACAAGGCAGGCTACAAGGGCGAGAAAATCAATATTCTCACCAACCGTCGCTCGGCCATCAACTACGATACCGCAATCATCGCGCAGGCCATGTTGCAGTCTGCCGGTATCAATGCGGAAATCGAAGTTCTTGAATGGGCAAGCCAACTCGACCGCTTCAACAGCGGCAAATACCAGATCATGGCATTCAATTATTCCAACCGCACCGATCCGGCGCTCGCCTATCAGACCGTTGTCGGTTCGAAAGCCAAAAAAGCCAATGCTGTCTGGGATGATGCTGATGTCAGCACACTCGTCAATCAGGCGCTGCAGGAAACCGATCAGGCAAAACGTCAGGCAATCTTTGATGACCTGCATGCCCGTTTTCTGGAGCAGGCACCGCTGGTGATGCTGGCCAACGGCCTCGATGTCGGCGTGTCCGGCCCGAAGGTGAAGGGATATCGCACCTGGCAGGGCTTCGCCCGCTTCTGGGGTGTCGAGAAAACCCAGTGAGAATGACTGGCGGATACTGACCATGCTGAAATTTGCCCTGAGCCGATTATTGTCGGCAGTCCCCACCCTGTTCATCGTTTCTGTGGCGGTGTTTGGCCTCATCCGCCTGATACCCGGCGACCCGGCCAGTCTGATGCTCGGCGATCTCGCCGATGCGGATGCGCTGGCCGCCGCCCGCAAGACGATGGGACTGGATAAACCCGTGCCGCTGCAATTTGTCATCTGGCTCGGCAATGTCGTGCAAGGTGACCTCGGCCACTCTGTGCTGAATGGCCAACCGGTGCTTGATCTTGTGTTGCAGCGTTTTTCGACCAGTGCGTGGATGGTGCTGATTGCAGTTGGTCTTTCCGTACTCATTGCCGTGCCACTCGGCATGGCAGCGGCATGGAAACAGAATGGCGGACTTGATCTTGCTATTGTTGCCATGTCCACTTTGCTGCTTTCAGTCCCGACCTTCTGGTTGGGATTGATGATCCTGCTCGGCTTCGGCCTCAAACTCGGCTGGTTACCGGTGCTGGGTTATGTCTCGGTCACTGACGACCCGATTGCCGGATTGATCTACCTGATCATGCCAGTGGCAACGCTGGTGCTCCATGAAGTAGGCATTATCGTTCGTATGGCCCGTGCCTCGACGCTTGATGTCCTGCGGCTGGATTACATTACCCATGCCCGCGCCAAGGGGTTGGGTGAGGCGGCGGTGCTTCTGCGCCACGCGGCACGCAATGCTTTTGGCCCGACCTGGACGCTGATCGGTCTTATTCTCGGCAACCTTCTTGGCGGTGTTGCGGTGGTGGAAACCGTGTTCACCATTCCGGGCCTCGGCCGACTGATTGTCGATTCCATCTACGCTCGTGATTACGCTGTGGTGCAGGGATGCCTGCTGTTTGTGGCTGTCACCTACCTGCTCGTCAATTTGCTGGTTGACCTGCTCTATCCCCTGTTCGATCCGAGAGTGACTGCAGAATGAAACGCCATCAACGAAACCGTATCCTCGGCGGCGCCCTTCTCGCCTGTTTTTTCGGGGCGGCGCTTGCCGGACGCATCTGGACACCTTTCGATCCGATGCGCATCGATCTGCGCTCCAAGTTGCAGGCGCCGGATGCTACCCACTGGCTTGGGACCGATGAATTCGGTCGTGACGTGCTGTCCCGACTGATGACGGCGGCAGGTACCAGTGTGTCGATCAGCCTTGTGACGGTGTGTATTGCAGTTCTGGCCGGCGTGTCGTTTGGTGTTCTGGCGGGTTATGCCCGTGGCTGGACGGACCGCGTCATCATGGCATTCAACGATGCGCTGCTGGCGTTTCCCAGCATGTTGCTGGCGCTGGCGCTGCTGTCGATTACCGGCGCCAATATGTACGGCATCATCCTGGCGCTCGGCATTGCCTATACGCCGTCCATGGTTCGCGTTGTGCGTGGCTCGGTGCTGTCGCTGCGTGAGCGGGAATTTATCGAAGCGTCCCGCATCATGGGCAATTCGGCCGCCTACACCATGTTCCGCCACATCGTGCCGAACTGCCTTGGTCCGGTGATCGTGCTGGCAACCTCCATGTTCGGATCGGTCCTGCTGACTGAGAGTGCACTCAGCTTCCTTGGTCTTGGTGTGCCGCCGCCAGCGCCGACCTGGGGCAACATGCTGGCCAGTGGCCGTCCCCATATCGCAGAAGCTGTATGGCTCGGCATCTTCCCTGGTCTCTGCATTTCGCTGTCGCTGCTTGGCATAAATCTGTTCGGTGATGCGATCCGCGACCGTTTCGACCCCCGCATGCGAGGATTGTAAGCAATGAAACAGCCTCTTATTCAGGTCGAAAAGCTTAGCCTTTCCGTGAATGGAATCGATGATCACCGCATCGTCCGCGATGTTTCGTTCAGCGTTGGTGCGGGTGAAATCGTCGGTATTGTCGGCGAAAGCGGTTCGGGAAAAACCATGGTGGCACGCAGCCTCATGGGTCTCCAACCACCAGCTATCGCCATTTCCGGTGGAGATATCCGTTTCGAAGGTCGCTCGGTACCATCAATGAAAGGTAAGGACATCCGCGCATTGCGCGGCTCCCGGCTGGGCATGGTGTTTCAGGAGCCGATGACCTCACTCAATCCGTCGATGACCATCGGCAAGCAACTGGAAGAGCCACTGAAACTGCATACGCAGCTGGATGCTGCGGCGCGGCGCGCCAAAATTCTCGAGATTTTGCGGCGGGTTGGCATTCATGATCCAGAAGGTGCCTTGTTGGCCTTTCCGCACCATTTTTCCGGCGGCATGCGCCAACGCATGATGCTGGCATCTGCCATGCTGCTGCGACCATCCCTGCTGATAGCCGACGAGCCGACTACGGCGCTTGATGCGCTGGTGCAGCGCGAAGTGCTGGAACTGATGTTGGAGATGGTGCGCAGTGAAAACACGGCACTGTTGATGATCAGCCATGACTTGCCCATGGTGGCGCGTTATTGCGACCGTGTGATCGTGATGCGACAAGGCGAGATTGTCGAGCAGGGTCCGGTAACCGACATCATCTCTAACCCGCGCCACGATTACACGCGCGAGTTGCTGCAATGCATGCCGATGCGTGGGCCGCTGAGAGATATTGATCCGCAATCGAAACCGGTCATGGAAGTGCGGGGCATCGAGGTGACATACAGCGCCCGCGCTGGTTTTCTGGCACCGAATACGACCAAGAAAGCTTTGCATGGCGTCGACCTTGTCGTGCGGCCGGGTGAAATCGTGGCGCTGGTCGGCGCCTCCGGTTCCGGCAAGACCACGCTTGGTCGTTGTATTGCCGGGCTGGTTCCTGCATCCGCCGGCCGTATTTTCTTTGACGGTGAAGAGGTAAAGCCGGATTCACCGGCATGGCGTAACTACCGTCTCAATTGCCAGATGATCTTTCAGGACCCGTTCGGTTCACTCGATCCGCGCATGAAAATACGCGATATCGTGGCGGAAGCCTTGCGTCACGACACTACGTCGATGGGGGAAGAAAAGCAGCAACGAACCCGCGCCATTCTGGAAGAGGTGGGGCTGGACGGGCGTTATCTTGACCGGTTCCCGCACGAGCTTTCCGGCGGCCAGCGTCAGCGCGTGGCAATTGCGCGTGCCATTGTTGGGCGACCGCAGTTCGTGATCGCTGATGAGGCGGTGTCGGCGCTTGACGTTACTGTGCGTGCCAGAGTGCTGGAACTGCTGGCTGATCTGCAAAAACGATATGGTTTTTCGTGCCTGTTTATCAGCCATGACCTGGGTGTAGTCGAACAGCTCGCAGACCGGGTAGTGGTGATGCGTGATGGCGCCATCGTCGAGCAAGGCAACCGCGACGACATTTTCGATGCTCCGCAGTCGGAATATACGCGGGCCTTGCTGTCCGCCATTCCAACCCTAACCCGCACCGAAACCGGCGTTTCGCTGAATTGGCGTTTCGCAGAAACGGAAAAACAGCAGGCGGACGCATTGCAATGAAAATGACAGCAATAACCGCGGATCTGCCACGGGCAACACCTGCTTCGCGTGGCACGGATCCAGCGATAATCCTTACCATGCTGGATGAGATCAAACGTCACGATCTCGAATTGCATAGCCTTCTCGTCTGGCAGGATGGTGCACTGATCACCACCGCTTACTGGGCACCTTATTCACTTGCCCGCCCGCATATGATGCATTCCGTGACCAAAAGTTTTACTTCCATGGCTGTTGGTCTGGCGGTCTCGGATGGTCTGCTGTCGGTCGATGATGCGGTTCTGCAATTTTTCCCTGACTATGCTGGACCGGTCGACGATAACCTCCGGGCCATGAAGGTGCGGCATCTGCTGACGATGACCAGCGGTCACGGACGTGGCATTTCCGGTGGCTCTTGGCGGCGAGTGCTTTCAAGCTGGGTGGACGATTTCCTGCGCCAGCCGAGCCCCCACAATCCTGGAGACGTGTTCGTCTACGACAGTGCCGCAAGCTACATGCTGTCCGCCATCGTGCAACAGGTCACAGGACGGATGATCGCGGATTACCTCTCAGAGCGGATATTCCTGCCGATGGGCATGTCCGCCAACATGACGTGGGACACCGGCACTGACGGCGTCAACACCGGCGGCAATGGTCTCAGCTGCACCAGTGAGGACATGCTGAAACTCGGTATATTGCATTTGCAGGGTGGCGAATGGCAGGGCCGACAGCTTCTGCCGCGCCCATGGGTTCAAGCGGCAACCGGCATGCAGATTCGCGACGTGGTGCTCGGTGTGTTTACCGGTGACCATTATCTCGGCCCGGACGAAGTTGGTGACGGTCAAAAGGTTAGCCGGCGTGAAGGCTACGGTTATCAATGGTGGCGTGGGCCACATAACAGCTTTTCCGCCAATGGCCTGTTTGGCCAATATTGTATCGTGCTGCCGGATGAAAATGCCGTCGTGGCGTTTACCGGCGGGCTGGAAGACAGTGATCGCCGTGTCCATCAGCTTATCTATGACGTGCTGCGTCCAGCACTCGGGAAAGGCGGTGGCACCCCTGAGAGCGCCGAGAAACTGGAAGCGCGTCTGGCTGGATTGCGGCTTGAAAATTTCGCTGACAACCCGTTTTCGTCAGACAAAGTGCCATGCGGCACATGGTTGGTCGAGCCCAACGAACAAGGTATCAAAAGCATCGCTCTTGCGCCCGACAATAACGAACTGAGTGTCATTCTTCGTGACGCCGAAGGTGAACATCAAATGCGGGCGGGATGTGGGTTTTACGTTGAAACCGTCACCACAATACCCGGCGCAAGGCTGCACCATTCCTACCAGCCTGCTGGCGGGTTGAGGGTCTTGGCGTCCGCCCGTCTTCTTGAAAATGATGGTGTCGGCGCGGTGCTGGAAATGGACTGGATATTCGTTGAAACGGCGTTCCGCGATACTGTCCGCTTACGCTTTGCAGACGACGTGATGACGCTTTCGCGGCGGGTGAATGTCAACTCATCCGAGCTTAAATTGCCTGACATCAAGGGGCGATTGCTGGAGCAGCATGCAAGGGAGAAACAGCATGGTTGACGATCAACAGGTTGCGATTTCCCGCATGACACACGAGACATTTGCGCAGCGTATGAAGCGTCCCGCAGTCATTCTCATTCCGCTTGCGTCGCAAGAAGAGCAGGGCCCGCATGCGCCGATGGGTGATTTCATGCTGACTCAAAGGCTGGCGGAAATGAGCGCCCGGGCGGGCGACGGACTGACAGCACCTGTGCTACCATTTGGCCATGCCGAATTTTTCCGCGCCATTGCCGGTGGAATTCAGTTACGTGCCGCGACGTTCACTGCAGTGCTCGAGGATATCCTGACCTCCTTCCTTGATCACGGCCATGAACAACTGCTGATTTTCAACGGCCATACAACCAATGCGCCGCTGATCGATCAAGTTTGCCGCAAGTTGCGCCGTGAAAAAGGCGTGCTGATACCGGCACTGAATATCTGGCAGAGCCTGCCAGATAGCCTGTGGAAGTCGCTTTACGGCGATGATGCTGCACGTGTGCGTGGCCACGGCGGTGAGCCGATGACCTCGGTTTATATGCATGTTTTTCCCGAACTGGTTCGAACCGAAGCGATGCGGGATCCTGCCCCGCGCGGCAGTGTGTTTGGTTTGCCTGTCGGCGGTGTCTCGGCCACTCGTTTTGAAGGAATTCCGGTCCAGATACCGCTGGATTGCACTGAGGTTGATCCGGCCGGCATGCTCGGTGGTCGGGCCTCATTGGCAAGTGCTGAAAAAGGCCAGGTGATCTGTGACCATATTGTCGGCCATACCGCACGGCTGATGCGTCATCTGGCCGGTTTCGATCCACGAAATGCTGTGCAGCCGTTTGAGGCATCTGCCGCAGGCCCGTCGCAAGGAGAACGCCATGACTGAGTTACGTATCGGTGCAATGCCGGTGAGCCCTCCGCCGCATGTTATCGACGCATTGCAGCAGATCGAAACGGCCAGTGTCGGGCATCTGCGTCATACCGGTTTCATGAGCGGTTCCATTCAGGCGATCCTACCGCAACAACGGGCCCGTGCCGGTGTTGCCGTCACGCTTGCCATTCCGGCCATGTGCTCGACCCTTTTGCATTATGCGCTGAGCCAGGTGCGCCCCGGCGACATGCTGGTAATTGATAGGCTGGGCGACAGTCGCCATGCCTGCCTGGGCGGTGCGGTGGCACGGGCTGCGCGTATGGCGGGCGTTGCCGGTGTGATAATTGACGGCCCGTGCACCGATGTGGCGGAAATCATCGCCGAAGGACTCCCTGTATGGTGCCGCGGTGTTTCGTCTGTGACAACACGCCAGCTTGATCTCGGCGGCACATTCAATCGTCCGATCGCCTGTGGTGGCGTGCCGGTTTTGCCGGGCGATATCGTATTGGCGGATGCTTCCGGCGTGGTGGTGCTGCCAGCAGATGAGGCCGCAGACATAGCTGAGACCTGCATTGCCCGTGAAACACGTGTCGCCCGTACCATGCAGCGGCTGCTTGATGGCGAAAAGCTCGGTGACATCACCCGCGCGGTGGACAAGGTGAATGCGCGCCTGAACCCGAGCGCAACGGAAGGAATACAAAAATGACCCCGCTCTATGGCCAGTTGCAAGATGTGACGCTGGACGGCGTGCTTTCAGTGATTGCACCCCGCACGCCTTTGGTCCCCATGGTGTTCGATAGCCCCCATAGCGGCCTGGACATGCCCAAGGGTTTCAACCCCGCTGTTTCCGCAGAGCGTGTGAGAGTGGCCGCAGACACCCATGTCGATGATCTGTTTTTGTCGGCATGTGATGTCGGTGCACCGTTGCTGAGTGCGCATTTTCCACGCAGTTTTCTCGATGTGAACCGGTCCTTGCTCGACATGGACACCCAGCTTGTGGACGGCGATTGGCCTCATCCGGTGCGTGAAAGCGCAACCGCAAAACGCGGCATGGGCTTGATGTGGCGTTATGCCTGGGGCGATGAGCCAATGTATGCGGCACCCATAAATGTGGCGGAAGCTGAGGGGCGGATCGCGACCTACTGGCAGCCCTATCATGAGCATCTGGCTGGCCTGCTGAATGCGGTCTACAGCCGCTTTGGTCGCGTTTATCACATCAACTGCCATTCCATGACCGCCGTCGGCCATGCGATTTCGTCTGATCCGGCGGGAACGGTGCGGGCAGATATTTGCCTTGGCGATCTGCATGGCGGGTCAGCCTCCAGTGAATTTATTGCGCTGATCACCGAAACTCTTGAAGCGGAGGGGCTGGTCGTTGCGCTCAATAAACCTTTTCGTGGCGCGGAACTGGTCGCGGCCTATTCAAACCCTGCACTTGAACGTCACAGTGTGCAGTTCGAGATCAACCGCAAGCTCTACATGGATGAGACAACACGCGAACGTAACGACGGTTACGAGGCATTAAAGGGCATTCTTGCCCGTATGAACCGCGTGCTGGCCGATTACGCCAGCCAGCAACCACCGAAAAAACTGTAAGGGAAATTGTTTCATGTCTGTCCCGCAACAAGCTGCGCCACTTAATTTCTATCGCCGTGGCCGCACACCGATCTTTGCGTCACGTATGGATCAGCGCTTTTCGTGGTGCTGCTATATTCCAGAAGGTTATGACCCGACCGGTGAAACCGTGCATCCGCTTGCCGTTCTCGTTCATGGCAGCCTGCGGGATGCTGATATCCTGCGGGATGAATTCATCGATTTTGCCGAACAACATCAATGCGTTCTGCTGGCACCGCTTTTCCCGGCTGGCATCGATGATCCTGATGATCTGCATAATTACAAACACATGATCTATCACGGCATTCGTTATGATCTTGTTCTGCTGGATATGATCGATGAACTGGCGACACGTTACCGTGTCGAAAAAGACAAGGTGCTGATGCACGGATTTTCCGGCGGCGCGCAATTTGCCCATCGTTTTCTCTACCTTCACCCGCGCAGGCTTCGGGCCGTTTCGGTGGGCGCGCCGGGTACCGTCACACTTCCCGATGATCGTGCCAAGTGGTGGGTCGGTTTAAACGGAATGGAAGAGATATTTGGCAAGCCCATTGATATCGATGCAATGCGTCAGGTGGCCGTGCAGCTGGTGATCGGTGACGCGGATATCGAAACCTGGGATGTCACCGTCGGGCCAAAGTCACCCTTCTGGATGGAGGGCATCAATGATAGCGGCGAAACCCGCGTTGAGCGTTTGCGCACCTTGGAAAAGGGTCTGAAGGCGGTTGGTGTCGAACCGCGTCTCGATACGGTTGCTGGCATCAGCCATGATGGCACCGGCATTCAGCCGCCCGTCAAGGCATTCTTCACGGCAGTTCTCGAAGGCTGAGGAAATATCGGTTTGGCCGAAAACTGCGGTGTTCAGTTTTCGGCCAGAACAGATGTGGCGACCCATCGCGCCACATTTTTTGTGCCCGCAGGTTCACCAATCGTGACGCAGCGTGTGTTGACCGCAAACTCGGGTCTGCCAACTGTTACAGTGGCGTGTTGCGTGCCAATCGTCGCGTGGAAATGAACTTGGTCGGGGTTGGAGATGTCGCTCTCCGTCTTGTGAAGTGTCACGTCCCCCGCTATGCCGCGCTGTCCTGCCCATTCCAGCAGCGCGATTTCTGCCGTCTGCGCAGGCGCATCGTAGGAGGGGTTGCCGCGATAGGCGGGCAGGTAGGGAATGCCCTGTTCCAGGCAGTTGAGAAAATCTCCAACCTGCAATGGTTCCAGTCGGCTGTAGCGGGCCCTTTGTGGTAAAACGACAAGCGAGGCGGCAAATCGGCATCCACCGAGATGGGTGGATTGCAGAATACGAAAACGATTTGGATCGGCTTCCTGCCGCAGAGCCTTCCATGTCGCAAAGCCGTAACGGGCGCAGCAAGGGTCCTGCTTTCCATCGGTGCAGCATACGATGGTCAAGCGTGGGTCGTGTATGCCCTCAAGCACGCCTCCACCGGCAATATGCATCAACAGTTGTTCGGCTTCCTCAGGCGTTACATGGTCCCTGACAGTATCTTGATGCGTGAAGCCGATGTCGTCGCCATCCACCAGCGCAACATGAATGCCTGCGGCGTTTGCGGCCAAAATCGCTTGCCCAAGCCCCTCGGACATGCCGTGCGACTTGATGCGTGGCACACGCCAATCACCGCGCGGCCAGTGAAGCAGCACATAGCTTTTTGACGATGGGCCTAGTCCCGATGCCGGTTCGCCGCGCTCAGCACACAGGTCACGGCAAAAGATACGTGCTGCCATCTGCGATCAATCGCCCAGCCGGGCGGGGCGCGCTTCGCCACCGGCGGAGGAACGGCTGAGATGGCGGAAGAGGATCGCCGAAGCCAGCTTGCGGTCATCGCTTTTGATGGCTTCGAGGATTGCCAGGTGATCACGCGCTGCCTTGCGCACGCCAGCCTCGCTCAACTCGGCAAACTCGGCATATTCGGTCATGCGCCGCAGGCTGTTCTGGCGGCGGATTGCCTGCTCAAGAAATCGGTTGTTTGCCCAGGAAACCACAGTTTCGTGGAAACGGGCATTTGCCTCAAACCATGCGGATCCTTCGATGGATGCTAAGGGGGCATTGAGTAGCGTTGTCTGTTCGCTTTCGAGCGCCAGCAGCATTTCCATGTCGACCCTGAATGTATCCTCCATGACGGCGCCGCACTCGATGATAGCGCGGAAAGCATAGCTTTCATTGACTGCCTGCCGGTTGTCGAGGCACTCGGCAAAACGCCAGCCGTGTCCGTCTCGTCGCTCAGCCAGTCCTTCGGCAGACAGGCGCATCAGTGTACGACGCACGACACCACGTGACGTGCCGAAATGTTCCAGCAGTTCCGTCTCGGAGGCTTCGCTGCCGATCAAGCCGTTTGCTCTCGCATGCATGATTTGTCGGTAAAGTGTATCCACCCCTGATGGCGGCACCAATTCGTCCAGCCTGTCGTTTTCGGCTGGCGCACGCACCAGTGCAAAACCTCTGTTGTCGATCTGTGCCAACATGCCCTTTTCAGTCAGAAACTGCAGGACTTGCCGGACCGGGGTGCGGGAAATGCCAAACTCACGCGCAAGCACCGCATCGGAAATCTTTTCACCTGCCGCCCAGCGTCCACCACGAATAATAGGCATCAGTTTGCGGGCCACCTCGATTTGCAGGGAGCTTAACTCACCTGTCTCAAGGGTGAACTGTTCCGGCGTATCCCCAACTGCACTCACGAACGACGAATCCCTTAAAGTAAAAATGATTTATAAACACACATAATACAAAAATCCTCAGGCTTTAAAAGATGATTTATGCCTGAGGATTTTTTTTGATTTCTCGTGTGAGTTGTCGGTCTGATCGAGCCGGTGTGCTGCACATTCTTTTCTGCCGATGACGGTATGCGACGACTGACGCTGTTCAGTTTCGAAGTGAGACAGCTCTTGCCTTGCCCTTGCAATTTGTGAGAGCTTTCCACCTATGATTTTGACCATCGCCATATCAGGGTATCGTTCTCTTCGAAATCTGGTTTTGCCGTTAGATAGGCTGACCGTCGTGACCGGCGCAAACGGCTCAGGCAAATCGAGCTTTTATCGGGCGCTTCGGCTTCTTGCCGATGTTGCGCAAGGCCGGGCCATTGCTTCGCTGGCGGCGGAAGGCGGATTGCAGTCTACAATCTGGGCCGGGCCGGAAGCCTTTTCGCGTGGCATGAAGGATGGCAGCGTACCCTTGCAGGGAACCGTGCGCAAAAATCCGGTTGCCTTGAAACTGGGGTTTGCATCTGAAGACTACGGTTATGCCATCGATCTCGGCCTGCCGGTGCCGCCACCGCCGCCGAGCTATTTTTCGCTCGATCCTGTCATCAAGGCGGAGGCAGTCTGGGCGGGTGAGGTCTTGAGCCGACGCAATGCATTCGCAGAACGTGCAGGCCCCGCTGTTACTGTGCTTTCAGCAAGGGGGCAGCGTCAGGTGCTGATCCGTGATCTGCCATCTTTTGAAAGCATGATGACGCAATCGGCAGATCCGAAAAACCTGCCTGAACTGCTTTATCTTCGTGCGCGCATGAACGGCTGGCGCTTTTACGATCATTTCCGCACCGACCCCTACGCACCAGTCCGGCAAATGCAGGTGGGAACCCGCACGCCGGTGTTGTCGTCGGATGGAGCAGATCTTGCCGCCGCAGTTGCTACCATTTTGGAAATCGGTGACGCTGCGGGGTTCCACGCCGCTATCGATGATGCTTTTCCGGGAAGCACCGTCGAAATTACCCAGGACCGTGGCCGCTTCGAGCTACTGATGTTGCAGAGGGGGTTGCTGCGACCGCTTTCAACTGCCGAACTGTCCGATGGCACGCTTCGTTATCTGCTTTTGGTCGCAGCGCTGATGACACCCCGTCCACCATCGCTCATGGTTCTGAATGAACCTGAGACAAGCCTGCATCCAAGCCTGCTTGCGCCACTGTCGCGCCTTATCATGCGGGCTTGCGACCGCTCACAGCTTATTGTCGTTTCCCATGCGGATGAACTGGTCTCGGCTTTGGAGGCAGAGGGTAAGGCCATGATGGTGATGCTCAGCAAGGTGCTGGGTGAAACCGTGGCTGGAGACATTGAGGCGCCTGGCTGGAACTGGCCCGCACGGTGAGGATGACCAGCCAAGTTGGTCTTACGTTGCGGCTCGTATGAGCCGGCACCAGAATTCGACGCCGGTTGCGATGATCTGGTCGTTGAAGTCGTAGTCAGGGCTGTGAAGCGGCGCACTGTTGCCGTTCCCCAGGAAGAAGAAAGCGCCCGGTCGTTTCTGGAGAAAATATGCAAAGTCCTCGGACGCCAGTTGTGCCGGTGTTCGACGATCAACATTAGACACCAATGATCGTGCCGAAGCGAAAGGGCGCTGGTTGAGAGAGTGTGTGTAAGTCGAGGAGAGTGTTCTGTGAGATCTGTTAATTTGGTGGGTGATGTAGGGCTCGAACCTACGACCCGCTGATTAAGAGTCAGCTGCTCTACCAACTGAGCTAATCACCCGCCGACAACGACAAGCGTTGTTGCTGGGGGCTTTAAACCTGATTTGTGTTTCTGTCCATCGCGGTCATTGCTCTTTTCGCATTCTATCCACCACGACTTTAATCTGCCGCTGTCGTTTGGTGGAGAAGCGGCTTAGAAAACATCATGGTTTGATTTTTCGAAGTGGGCGAGAAATCACCGTGCTCAGTTGTATAAGGTGAGTTGTAGATGACAGAGTTGAAATTCCGTGCCGCGAAAATCGAGGATCTAGCCGCCATCGTCGCGATGCTGGCGGACGATATCCTCGGAAAAGACCGAGAAGACAGCAGCACGCCCCCAAACCCGCGCTACGTTTCGGCGCTACAGGCAATTATTGCCGATCCAAACCAAATGCAGGTTGTCGCAGAGCTCAACGGTGAGCTGGTCGGCACGATGCAATTAAGCTTCATTCCTGGCATCGCAAGAATGGGTGCTTGGCGCGGTCAGATTGAGGGCGTTCGCACACGTGCGGGACACCGGGGAGCTGGTATTGGTCAGGCGATGTTTGAGTGGGCAATCGAAGAGTGCCGTCAACGCGGATGCTCTCTCGTGCAGCTAACCACCGACAAGGACCGCCCCGATGCACACCGATTTTATGAAAAGCTTGGCTTCGTCGCCACGCACCTTGGTTACAAACTGAAACTCGGCGCGTAAATCCTAATAACGAAAAAGCCGTCGTCGCATTCACTGAAGCCATCTCCCAATCCCCAAGGATTGGGCTGAAAGCTTGCCGTTTGACAGGTTTTGGATAGATGGGAGGCCCCTAGGGCGTTTCTTTGCATATCCGCTGATTGCGCGGAAGGGCGAAGACATCACCGTCCTGCAAAGCCACCGTCATAGGCAGTCCATAAACCTGCATCAGTGCGTCCGGGGTCATGAGGTGTGAGATGGGGCCGTTGAGCAGCAGCTTGCCCCCACCAAGTGCCACGACACGGTCGCAGTAGCGGGCGGCCATGTTGACATCATGCAGCACGATAACGGCCGAGAGCCCCGTTTCGCGGCACATATCGTGCACCAGTCCGAGGACCTCCACCTGATGCGCCACATCCAGCGCGGAGATCGGTTCGTCGAGCAGCAAGGTACCTGCGCCCTGCGCCAGCATCATGGCGATCCAGCCGCGCTGCCGCTCTCCGCCTGACAGCGTGTCGACCAGCCGTTCTGTCAGATGCGACACGCCGCATCGCGCGACGGCAGATGCGATGGCTTGTCTATCTTCCGATCTTAAGCGCCCCAGTGCACCACGCCAGGGGTACCGGCCGAGTGCAACGAGTTCGCCTAGCTGCATGCCTTCAGCTGGCGGCGTGACCTGTGGCAGATAGGCAAGGTCGCGGGCGAGCTCTTGTCGGCGCCAGTCGGTAAGCGCGCGCCCATGATAGGCGATGGAGCCGGCGGATGGGTATGCCTGTCCGGCAAGTAACCGGAGGAGCGTCGATTTGCCCGAGCCGTTGCGCCCGACGAGCGCGGTCACGACGCCCGGCTCAAGCTCAAGATCGAGCCCGTCGATCAATTGGCGGCCTGGGACGTTGTAGCTCACGCCGGACAAAGCGAAGAGGGTCATGCTTGGCCTTTCCTGAGAAGAAGAATGAACAGCCAAGGCACGCCGATGAGCGTTGCGAAAAGCCCGATAGGCAGTTCATAGGGATATGTGGCGGTGCGCGCGCCAAAGGCTGCAAGCACCATCAGCAGGGCCCCGAGCATCCAGCTGGCCAAGAGGAAAGACCGAGGGCGGACGAGGCCGGCACTGCGGGCGAGATGCGGCGCCATCAGGCCAACGAAACTGACAGGACCGACAAAGGTTGTGGCCGCCCCGGTCGCAAGTCCCGCAGTCATGATAAGGAGGAACTGAACACGCCGGACAGGAAGCCCAAGCGCCGATACCGTTTCTGTACCAAGCGGCAGCATTTCCAGCCAGCGTGCCGCAATGAGCGGGACTAAGAGCAGGGCAAGAGCCAGCGTTGCAAGTATTGTTGCCCCACCTGACGTGACCGAAGAAGTGCTGCCCGCCAGCCATCCGAGTATGGACCAGGCCTGAGGGCTGCTCGATGCCATGATCGCCATCAACACGGCAGAGGCCAGCGCTCCAATCGCCAGGCCGGCAAGCAGTATCCGGGCCGGTGCCATGTCCCGGCGCAGTACAAAGATTGAAAGGCTTACCAGGGCAAGCGTGCCGCCCGCAGCTGTTCCAAGCGCCAGTGCAAGGTCCGATGGTTCTGTGACCAGAAAGACCGTGGCGGCGTAGCCCAATGCGCCTCCTCCGGTGACACCCAGAACCTCGGGCGCAGCCATCGGATTGGCCGTCAATCGTTGCAGAACGGCACCCGAAATGGCAAGCAGCGCGCCGGCTGACGCGGCGGCGACCAGCACTGTCGCCCTGATCGGTAAAAACGTATCGCGCAGCGCGGAGGGCACGATATTCCAGCCTTCGGGACCACGTCCGGTAAACAGGCAGATAACGAAAGTGACGCCTGTCAGAAGGGTGATAATGCTCAAAAGCCGGACCGGATTGTCGGAGCGCGGCTGGGTGTGCCTGCCATCCTCGGCCGTCTGCGGTACGGTTGCCTGCATTCGGGGAAGAAGCCAGATCAGCAGCGGCCCGCCGATCAGTCCGGTCAATGCTCCGGTCGGCAGGGAAGGTCCGCCGAATGCGGCGACCAACAACAGGATGTTGTCGGTGAGCGACAGCAGCAGGGCTCCGGACACTGACGCAATTATCAGCCGTTGCAAAATGGTGCGGGCGCCGAGACTGCGGGCGATTGCCGGCGCCGCCAGTCCGACGAAGCCGACCAATCCCACCTCCGCTGAGACGAATGCCGAGAGAAGAACTGCCAGACACAGGGTCACCAAGCGCAGTCCCGCTACTTTCAAGCCGAGACCCCGGGCACCTTCCGCGCCGAGAGACATGACGGCCAGTGGCCGGGCGAGCAAAGCGGCGCCAACCAGCGCTGCGAGCAGGCATAGAAAAAGACGCAAGGCAGGAACAAAATCATTCTGTGTCAGCGCACCGCCGTTCCACAAAACCAGTGTCAGCAGGTAATGTCCTTGTGAGAGGGTGACTGCCATGGCAACTGCCGATGCAAGCATTCCCACCAGCATGCCGGTGATCGTGATTGTCACCGGCGCATAATTCCTTTGCGCACCGATCGTCATCACAAGAAGGGTTGCCACGGCCGCGCCACAGAGCCCGATCAGCAGATTGCCGCCAGCCAGCAAGCCGGGGGCAAATACCGTGGCCATAACGATGGCGAGTTGTGCGCCAGCGGCTGTACCCAATGTGGTCGGATCAGCCAGGGGATTACGCAGGACAGCCTGCATCAACGCGCCTGCCAATCCCAGCAGTGCACCGACAAGCAGGGCGACCGCCGCGCGGGGGACCAGACCGAAGGCCAGAAGGATTTGCTCAATCGTCATGTCGGTGGCATGCCAAGGCAGGGTCGGCCAGTTTGTGATGGGAAGGGCATTTAATGCAGTAAGAAACCAAAGACCGGCTGCGATGACGCTTCCGGTCGCCAGAGGCCATAGTCTCATCCCCTTTCCTCCAGCGATCGCGTCAGTTCTCGTGCGAACTGAAGTGCTGAAGGCATGCCGCCAAACCCGTTCATGTCGCCTATCCGTAAGACCCGACCGGCACGTACTGGCGGCACCGCATTCCATAACGCCGAGCGGGAAAGCCCGTTTTCTGTCTGGACGGGTATATCGCCCGTTATGACCAGCCAGGCATCGGGAAACTGCACAATGTTTTCCATCGGGACGGGAGCGGCGAATGAGAACCGGGTACCAGCTCCCCAGGCATTGCGTAGCCCGATTGCCTCGATCATGCCGCCAAACAGGCTGTCGGTGCCATAGACGCGGACATGACGCGGATCTCCGATCTCGATAAGGAGGAAGGGTCTGGAACTCCAGCTTTGAACGCGCCTGCTCAGAGATGCGATGGCGTCAGCGGCGGCGCGCTCTGTGTTTTGCCCGAGCTCGGGTAGATCCATCCGCTCCGACATGCTGGCTATCAGTTCCATTGCTTTCGGCAGGACTGGTTCACTTGGTACGAAGATCGACTGCGAAAAAACAGGCGCGATGCGCTCCAGTTTCGGTGCGAAGGTCGCGTAATAATTCGACGAGAGAATTAGGTCTGGTGCCACGAGGCTCAGCGCCTCGAGGTTTGGCGAACCGCGCAGGCCCAGATCCACGGTATCTAAGGGCACATGAGTGTCGAGAAGTCGCCGCAAACCGCGCAATTCGGCAATCGCCGCTGGTGGATGACCCAGCATGGCTGCGGTTTCGGCCATTGCCCAGTCAATTGCGGCAAGCCGTGGTCCGGATGATGAGCCTGCCGCAACAGCGTTCCGGGGAAGCAAGGCCAAAGCCATGCCCCCGAGAAGTGTGCGTCTGGTCAAATCGCCCGGGTGGGCACCATTCACCATTTATAGGTCAGGCTCGCCTGTATGTTGCGGCCGTTTCCGAAATAGGCCGAGTTGAGACCGATTGCCGAGATGTAGGCCTCGTCCGTGACGTTAGAGATGTTGAGACGTCCGACCAGACCGTTGTCCCACTTGTAGCTTGCGCCCAGGTCGAGAAGCGTTACAGCGTCCAGCTTCAGAGTGTTGGCATCGGAACTGAAGCGCGTGCCGATATGACGGACACCGGCACCGAGCGTCAGGCCTTCCAGCGCGCCATTGTTGATTGTGTGTGACAGCCAGATACTTGCGGCGTGGCGTGGGGTGTTCGCCAGCTCGTTGCCAGAGTTCAGACCTGCAAGGATCTCGGTCGTAGAATAGGTATAAGCACTCTTGACCGTCCAACCGTCTGCAATTTCTGCCGCGGCTTCCAGTTCAAGACCGCGAACCTGTGCCTCGCCGATCTGACGGATACCGGAGATCGTGGTGCCACCGATATCTTCAAACACCGTTGTGTTACGGTCGGTTTCCCGCAAGTCGTAGAGCGCAGCGGAAAACAGGCCGTCGAAGGCTGTGGGTTCGTATTTCACACCCACTTCCCACTGCTTGCCATGCGTTGGGTTCAGCGCGACATTCTCAATATCAACGCCAGGCTGGGGCAGGTACGAGGTGGAGTAGGAGACGTAGGTCGCGACGCCACTATCCCAGACATAACCCAGGCCAGCATGGCCGGTTGCCTGATGGTCGCGGCGGT
This sequence comes from Agrobacterium sp. AGB01, assembly GCF_014851585.1. Lineage (GTDB taxonomy): Bacteria > Pseudomonadota > Alphaproteobacteria > Rhizobiales > Rhizobiaceae > Agrobacterium. The sequence continues at coordinate 83,295 of NZ_JACVAB010000003.1, read as the reverse complement.
CAAAATTCGTCGTGCCGCCGAAATTGGTCACGTTGGCACCGGACTGGTCTGTCCATTCCTGGCGCAAACCGAGTGTCGCACGCCAATTGCCAAGCGCCAATTCATCCAGTGCATAAAGGCCGACTTGCGTCGCGTCGACATTCTTGTTGGCCGTATACCATGGGGCCGCGATGCTCAGACCGCCATAGGTTGGGGAAAGATAATCGATGGCGCTGGAATAGGAAAAGCCGGTATAGGCCTTTTCCCGCAGCTTCTGGGCGTCGAGACCGAATACGAGGTTGTGTGTTACGTCACCGGTGTCAACTTCGCCGGAAAGACGGACATCAGCTGCAAGGGCGCTGAAGGACTCGTCCTGCGTGATGATGCCGCGTCCCACCGAGCTGCCGGTTGCGGGATCAAGGTACATGCTGTGATAGTTCCAGTCATGGTTCGTATAACGGAAGGTGCCGTTCAGCTTCCAGTTGTTTTCGAACTCATGCGTAATGCCGGCCGACAGGGTTCCCATGGTGCGGTCACTATCGTCGACGGAGTCGTCACCGAAGTAAAAATCGCGCAGATCCTTGTCGTTATAAACGCCCACGAAACTGTCCGGTACGCCGGTTGGCGTCATCGGCTTGTCTTTGTGCAGGCTGCCCATCAGTTCCAGTTCGGTTGCATCGCCCAGCGCATAGCTGGCGGAAAGTCCGAGATAGAGACGCTTGTTGTCGATCTCGTGGACATCAGTTCTTTCGTTGCTGACCTTACCGGTCAGGCGATAGGCGAAATCCTCGTTTACGACACGGTTCACATCTCCGAATGTCGAAAGGGAGCTGTTGGTGTCGAAACCAACGCCCACTTCGCTAAAATCGCCGTCGGCCTGGGCGCGCTTCTGGATGGAGTTGACCAGACCTGCGGGTGTGCCTGCACCGTAAAGAACCGATGCCGGGCCACGCAATATTTCAACGCGCTCAAGACCGTACAGCTCGAATGACGGCGCGCTGGTGGGGAACTGCGTTGAACGCATCAGGCGCAGGCCATCGAGAAACTTGTCGTTTTCCAGGTTGAAGCCGCGCAGATAGAGACTGTCGAAGCGCGGGTCACCGCCATAGTTCTCGGTGATCACGCCAGCGGAATATCGAAGGGCGGAGGCAAGGTTGGTGGCACCAATCGCATCGATCTGAGCGCGGGGCACGACCGAAACGGAGGACTGCGTCTCAAGGATCGTACGGCTCGTCTTGCTGGTTGCTGCAATCTTTGCAACACTGCTTTCCAATGGGGCTGTGGGGTTTTCGCCGCCCGTGACGTTGATCACGCCCAGAAACGTCGAGCGAGTGCCGTTCTGCTCATCTTGCGCAAAGGCGGAGACGGAAAGCAACGCGGAAAGGCTGACGCCCAGCATGAGAGATGCGGTCGATTTGGTGTGCAACATCATGATACCCCCAAAGAAAATATCATGAGCGTCTAACTCCACTATTAAATAATGTCTTGAACAGGGCTGTTGCGTTTTGAACAAGGCTTTGGAAATCGCTCACGTCTCCAGCGCGATGGCGGTTGGCCGTATTTCGCACGAAACACGCGTGATAGATGGGCCTGATCGGAAAAACCGGTGGCGTGAGCGATCTCTGCGAAAGACATGGAAGTTTCCGCCACCATTTCGCAGGCTGTTTCCAGCCTTAAACGCGCCTGCCAGCGCTGCGGTGTCTCTCCATGTTGCGTGCTGAAGCAATGGGCAAACCAGCTCGGAGAAAGGCCCGCAACGGTGGCCATTTCTGCGACGGTGACTTGGCGCGTCATGTTTTCCTGAAGAAAGCGCTTGAGTGCTGAAAGTTTGTGGGGTGTGAGATTGCCGGGAGCTGGGGCGATGACATCGGTTGCCGTGGTGAAAATTTCCCCCAGCGCTGCTCTGAACAGGCCATCAAGCATCATGTCGCCACGGCTTGGTTGGCGCACTTCCTTTGCCGCCATCCGGCCGATCGTCGCCAGAACGTCATTCGAACCGATAAATCTCGGTTTTGTCAGGTCGCCGTTGATGCCTGCGGCACCTAGGCGCGCATGAAGCGTCGACGTCTCGAAATGAAAATCGATATGGCTGAAATCCTGGGCCGTTTCCAGCCGGCTCCATAAAGGCACACCCGCTGGAATATAAAACGCGCCCACGCCGCGTTTTTCATCGGCATCTTTCTTTGTCGTTAGAGAATGGGCTGGGATGTCGTCATCCAGCATTATGACGATGCGTGGATCCGGAGACACGTAGAAGCCGCCAGCTCCTGCCTTGCCGCGGATGGACCATACATCGGCAATTGTGCCGGCAAAGCGTCGCCATGAAAGCGGTTCCAACGTTCGCAGAGAATGAACATTGGTCTGCATTTTTGGTGTGAACTCTGCTTTGGTATGCATCAAGGCTTCCACAGACAACTTAATAAACTATACTAATATACTCATCTATTGTTCTGCGTCCATAGTTAGACTGACGTCGGGTCACGTTTTCGGATTACGTCTGCCATTTGGAGATCGTCATCGGGTTTGGAGACACTGGCTTTGGTGAGTGGTCGATTGATGAAGCTGAGCGCGGAACCACGTGCGGCATAAGGGTGCGTCAGACACGAATAATCGTGCCGAAACGTAGAACGCAGTAACGCATCGAGATCGACCTCGAGGTCGATGTTGTCGTCAGGCGGTATAGACCTGTTCGCCGCCGATCCAGGTGTGTCGCAACTGGTGGTCTTTGCTCAGCACAACAAAATCGGCATCATATCCGCTCATCAATCGGCCTTTCCGGTCCGCCACATGGGCGGCTTTTGCCGGGTAAAGACTGGCCATCCGTACTGCTTCTTCGAATTCGAGGCCCAGTTTCCGATGAACGTAGAGAACCGATGACAGCATATCGATGTCTGCACCGGCGAGCGTGCCATCTGCTAGCGTCAGGCGTCCATCCTTGCGGAAAATCTGACGCCCGTTGAGTGTCAGGCCAGTTAAATCCGTGCCGATGCTCGACATCGCGTCGGTCACGAGGAAAACCCGTCCGGGTCCACGCTTGGCGCGTAGAGCAAGATCAATCACTGCGGGATGAACGTGAAAACCATCGGCGATAATGCCGGTGGAAAGGTCTCCGAGATCAAGCGTTGCACCCACCAGGCCCGGTGCGCGGTTTTCGATCTGGCTCATGGCGTTGAACAGATGGGTCACGGTCTGTGCCCCCGCCGCGACATAATCCTTCACAATGTCATAGGTCGCGTTGGTATGCCCGAGACTGACAATGAAACCGCTATTGGCAAGTGCACGAACCTGTTCTTGCGTGGAGTTTTCCGGTGCGATCGTAATCATCAAGGCGTCGAAACTGCCACCGATCGCCAGAAGGCGTTGCAGGTCGGTGTCTTCCATCGGCCTGATCAGCTCCGGATGGTGTGTGCCTTTGCGCACAACGGAAAGATGCGGTCCTTCCAGATGCAGCCCCAGAAATCCGGGAACCTTTTCAGCCTTCGCTTTTAAACCGGCTTCGATGGCCGACGCGGTTATCTCCGGTGTGTCGGTTATCAACGTTGGCAGCAGGGCCGTTGTGCCGAACTTTGCATGGGCGGCACAAATCTGGCGAATGCCATCGACCGAGCGCTCGTCATTCAACATCACACCGCCGCCGCCATTGACCTGAAGGTCAATGAAGCCCGGCACAATGATCAAGCCTGCCGCATCCACCAGCCGTGTGTCGGCGGGAATGTCATTCTTTATCAGCAGACCGGCAACCTTGCCGTCATTGATCAGTAAGCATTTGTCCTGGTGCCAGTCATGCCCGTCGAAAATCCGTGCATTCGTCAGTGCAGTTGCCATGGTCAGTGGGTCTCCGTCACTTTTTTAAGCGCTGCAGGCGCATCCGGATTAAACCCACGAGCGCGCGACCATGATTCAACAAATCCATAAAACGGTACGATCAGCGCAAGGGCATCAGTGAAGGGATGGCCGGTTTCAATAAACGGCAAACGCCGTGCGTGAGCAGCGCCATCGGCAGAGATGAAAGCCAGTGCGCCCTTTTCAGCAAGACCATCCGCAGTTGCTAGAACAGAGGAAAGGGCAGCGTCGCGTGCCGCGAATGTCACGACCGGGAAACGGCGGTCAACAAGTGCGATCGGGCCGTGCAAAACCTCGGCGCTGGAATAGGCCTCGGCATGCATTTCCGATGTTTCCTTGAACTTCAGGGCTGCTTCACTCGCAATCGCCAGCGAGGGGCCTCTGCCAAGCATGTAAAGTGATTCAGCTTCACCAAGCTCATTGGCAAGCTCGTGCCAATCCAGCTCAACAGCCTGTGTGAGCTTTTCTGGAAGCTGCCGGATCGACTTTTGAAGTTCGGTGTCGAGTGTCCATTCCGAGAGTACGGCCAGGCCGGCCAGCACTGAGTTGAAAAAGGACTTGGTGGCGGCGACCGCAAGTTCCGGACCCGCATTGATATCAACCGGATGGGCACATGCGTCGGAAAGCGGTGACGGTTTGGTGTTGGTCAGTGAAATCGTCAGCGCACCGGATTGTGCTGCTGACCGGGCGAGTGCGACGATGTCAGGGCTTTTTCCCGATTGGGAAATGGATATTGCCGCCGCACGATCAAGCTTCAGCGACTTGCCATAAATCGAAGCAAGCGAAGGACCAATCGATGCCACTGCGCGACCAGCCTGCTGCTCGATGGCATATTTGAGGAAATGTGCGGCGTGATCGGACGAGCCGCGTGCAATGGTAATGAGGAAATCTGGATCCCTTTCGCGCAGTGCTTTGCCGGTGGCCTGCAGCACGCCATGCGACTGTGTGAGCAGTCGTTCTGCTGCTTCTGGAATTTCATTGATTTCACGTCGCATATTTGTCGGCATATCTATTCTTCCTTGTCACATTTACCGAATTTGATCAGCCGTCCGTCAGCGTCATCTCCGCGACGAAATCATAGGCATCGCCGCGATAAAGCGAGCGGGTCAGTTCCACGACCCGGCCGGAGTCGAGGTAGGATATTCGTTCGATTGCAAGACCAGCCGACCCTTCGGGAACGGCGAGCAGTGCTGCATCCTCACGATTGACGTTGCACGCCGAAATCCGCTGGACGGCACGCACAGGGCTGTAACCGGTGCGGCGAAGTTCGGCATATAAGGATGCTTCGATGACTTTCGGTTCCGGCAATATGTCGGATGCGAGGCTGGCCCTCTCAATGGCAAGCGGTAATTCGTTGGCGATACGCAGTCGCTCCAGACGTGCAACCAGCATGCCGACCTTCAGGCCAAGCATCATCATCTCGTCCGGGGACGGGGAAAACAGACCGCGTCCCAGCCATTCGGAGCGCGTGACGTAACCGCGCCGTGCCATATCTTCGCTAAACGAGGTCAGTTGAGACAGTGGCTGCTGAAGCCGGGAAACCGGCCGCATGACGAATGTGCCTGAGCCGTGTTTGCGGGTCAAAAGGCCATCCTTCACCAGATCATCGACCGCCTTGCGCACAGTGACGCGGCTGACATTGGCAAATTCGGCAAGATCACGCTCTGGAGGAAGGGCCTGACCATGTGTCAGCCGACCGGACAAAATCGCATTTTCCAGGCATTGACGCAGTTTGATGTAAAGCGGGCCGCTGCCGCTCGCCTGCAAATCATCGGGAGAAAACAGGTCAGACAGCGCCAGGGTCATGCTGTATTCTCCGCGTGTTTTAAGAAAGTGTCTTTGGCAAGCGAGATTGCACCGTAGAGAGCGTCCTCTGCCGGTTGAACCAGACGTTGCTGATGTCTTTCTGCAAGGTATGGTGCATAAAGTGCCGACAATCCGCCCAGCAGGCAAAGCCTGCCGCCATTGGATATCTCGGCCACCCGATCAAGCGCCAGATCAATGGAACCAACAGATTGGCTGAGCAGCGCAAGCGCCGCTGTGTCTCCCTGCGCTGCGAATTCAAAAACACGCGGTGCGTAGCGACCAAAATCACCCGGAATTGCGCTTTGTGAAAAGGCAATCATTTTGCGTGGGTCATTGGAAAACTCGCCCATCAGCGCATGCGTCATCGGCGTGTGTTGTGCTATGCCGTCATAGGCGAGCAGTGTTTCCTGCAGCGCCATCTGCCCGAGCCTGCCACCGCTTCCCAGGTCGCCGAGATAATAACCCCAGCCGCCGATGTAACGAACGTCGGTGCCGATGCGGGCAATGTAGATCGTACCCGTTCCAAGAATGGCAATCGATCCGTCACCGTCGCCAAGTGCACCCTGAAGCGCAATGAGCCCGTCCGACTCGATAACTGACTCATAGAATGGCAGACGCGGCAGCACGTAGGAAACTGTGTTTTCAACATTATTACCAGCAAGACCGAGATATGTGCAGGCCTCTGTGATGAGTTCAGGCGCAAGGCCAGCATCGATAAATGCGGCTTGTGCAGCCTTGGTTATGTTTTGAATAGCGATATCAGGCGCGGTCATGATGTTGGATGCGCCGCTTTTGCCGCGTCCAAGAATTCTGCCAGTAGTGTCTGCGACCGCTGCCCGGCAACTCGTGCCGCCGCCGTCGACTCCCACGAGATATCGATGCATGAACTGTCTCCTCAATTGATAATACCAACAAAATACCAATTTCCAAGTGGCAGCTCGGTAATTTTCTGTTTTTCTTAAAAATCCAATCAAAATAGGCGATTATGGTTCGTTCGTTACGCGCCACTGGCCCAAAAATAAAAGAAAAATTAAAAGACGCTGGACAAGTGGTATTTTTTTGGCATTAAATCTGCTCATTGGGAGTTTCATAATGATTGCAGGCGGAACGGAAGGTTTGCAGGACAGGGCAAAGGGCCTCGACACCATGGTGTCGAGTGAGATCCTCTCCCTTCTGAGCGGAGGACAGCAGGATGCAGCGCGCGCAGTGGACGCGGCGCGGGATGATATTGCTGCGGCCTCGACGCTTGCCGCGGAAGCCATTTCGTCTGGCCACAAGCTTATCTATGCAGGCGCAGGAAGTTCTGGTCTGATGGCGCTGGCCGACGCGCTGGAATTGCCAGGGACATTCGGCATCAAGCGAGAGCAGATCGCCATATTGTTTGCTGGCGGCACAGCCAATCTGTCTGAAATGCCAGGTGGTCCCGAGGATGATGTTGAGCAAGGTCGCCTTGATGCTGAAGCGGTGATGGCAGCAGGAGATTGCGTTGTCATCATTTCTGCCAGTGGGTCGACGCCCTATGCGCTGGCCGTTGCGCAAGTCGCAAAGGAAAGAGGCGCGCGTATTGTGGGCATTGCCAACAATGCGGACGCGAAACTCTTCAGCCTGAGCGAGGTTGCTATTATGCTTAAAACCCCGCCGGAATTCGTGGCGGGTTCGACGCGCATGGGCGCTGGTACCGCACAGAAAATCGCTCTCAACATGTTTTCGACCTTGATGGCGATCCGGCTTGGTCACGTGCATGACGGCTACATGGTCAATCTGCGGGCCGACAACAAAAAGCTCATCGCACGTGCGGCAGGGATTGTTGCCGGCGTGACCGGGATTGAGACGGAAGAGGCTGGACGGCTGGTGGAAAAGGCGTCCGGCTCCGTCAAGGTTGCTATTCTGCTTGCCAAGGGGGCGGGCGACAAAAAATCAGCCGAAGATCTGCTTTCGCAAAGTGGCCAGAATGTCCGCCGTGCGCTCGCACTGATCGGCGGATAAGACGGAAAAATTATAGTTGCTGGACGCCAAGATGGCGTCACATCAAGAGGGAGAACGAACGATGACCCGTAATATCACCAAGGCTCTGCTGCTGGGAGCAAGCCTTCTCGGTTATGCCAATATTGCATTGGCGCAGGACGTAACGTTGACCATCGAAAGCTGGCGCAACGACGACCTCGCTATCTGGAAAGACAAGTTTATTCCGGCATTCGAGGCGAAGAACCCCGGCATCAAGGTGGTCTTTCAGCCCATGGCGCCAACGGAATATAACGCCGCGCTGAATGCCAAGCTGGAATCCGGTTCTGCCGGTGATCTCATCACCTGCCGTCCTTTCGATGCGTCGCTTGAACTGTTCAAGAAGGGCTATCTTGCTGACCTGACCAAGAATGGCGGTATGGAGAACTTCTCCGACGTCGCCAAGGCAGCATGGTCTACGGACGATGGTAGCCAGACCTTCTGCGTGCCGATGGCTTCGGTAATTCATGGCTTCATCTACAACAAGGACGCCTTCGACGAATTGAAGATCGAAGTGCCGAAGACCCAGGCCGAGTTCTTCGCTGCCCTCGACAAGATCAAGGCCGACGGCACCTATGTGCCTATGGCCATGGGTACGAAGGACCTTTGGGAAGCCGCAACCATGGGCTACCAGAACATTGGTCCGAACTACTGGAAGGGTGAAGAAGGCCGTCTGGCACTGATCAAGGGCGAGCAGAAGCTGACCGACGCCGACTGGGTCAAACCTTATGAGGTTCTGGCCAAGTGGAAGGACTACCTCGGCGACGGTTTTGAAGCCCAGACCTACCCTGACAGCCAGAACATGTTCACGCTGGGTCGCGCAGCGATTTTCCCGGCAGGTTCCTGGGAAATCTCCGGCTTCAACACGCAGGCACAGTTCAAGATGGGCGCATTCCCGCCGCCGGTCGAGAAGGAAGGCGACACCTGCTACATTTCTGACCACACCGACATCGGTATCGGTCTGAATGCAAAATCGGAACATGCTGCAGAAGCCACGAAGTTCCTCGAATGGGTTGCTTCGGCAGAGTTTGCCGATCTTTACGCCAATGCGCTGCCGGGCTTCTTCAGCCTGAACAAGACAGCCGTCAAGATGGCCGATCCGTTGGCGCAGGAATTCGTGTCATGGCGCGAAACCTGCAAGCCGACAATCCGCTCGACCTACCAGATCCTGTCGCGCGGTACGCCAAACCTGGAAAATGAAACCTGGGTTGAATCTGCAAACGTGATCAACGGTACCGACACGCCTGCTGTGGCCGCTGAAAAGCTGCAGAAGGGCCTCGACAGCTGGTACAAGCCAGCGAAGTAAGGGCATAATCCCTTGCCCAAGGCGTTTATAAGCGCCTTGGGCACTGACCGAAAATCACTATCGCTATAACGTCGATCCTGTATCGTTGCATCTGCACGATGGCGCGATCCATTTTCTTCATGCTAACCGGGCTGGTTCAATGAGCGCCGACATGACTTCAACCGATCAAAGGCCCAGCCGACGCCCCGTTCGTTGGCACATATTCCTGTTTATGCTGCCGGCCTTTCTCGTCTACACGGCGGTCATGATCGTGCCGCTTGGCAGCACGTTGTGGCTTTCCTTTTTCACTGAGGTGGATGGACAGAGGGTTTTTGTCGGGTTACAGAACTTCAGGACGTTGTTCGGTGAACCACGCTGGGCGGCCAGCTTCTGGAATGCGCTGACCAACAACACGATTTTTTTCATCATTCACATGTTGGTGCAAAATCCGATAGGCATCGCGCTGGCGGCCCTGCTGTCGATACCGAAGCTACGTTTTGCAGCGGTTTACCGCACCGCGATCTTCCTGCCGACGCTATTGTCCTTCGTTATCGTCGGTTTCATCTGGAAGCTGATCCTGTCGCCTTTGTGGGGCATCGCCCCTATGCTGCTTGATCTGGTTCATCTGAAGAGCCTGTTTGCACCGTGGCTTGGTCGCCCGAACTCGGCGCTGATTGCCGTGTCCCTGATCTCTGTCTGGCAATATGTCGGTATTCCAATGATGCTGATCTATGCAGCTTTGCTCAATATTCCTGACGAGGTGATCGAAGCAGCTGAAATGGATGGCATTACCGGCTGGAGCCAATTCTGGAAGATCAAGCTGCCGCTTATCCTGCCGGCCATCGGTATCATTTCGATCCTGACATTCGTCGGCAATTTTAACGCTTTCGACCTGGTTTACACCGTGCAAGGGGCGCTCGCCGGACCGGATGGTTCGACCGACATTCTCGGTACTCTGCTTTACCGCACGTTCTTCGGTTTCCAGCTTCAGCTCGGTGACCGCTCGATGGGCGCAACCATTGCAACCGTGATGTTCTTCATCATTCTCGCCGGCGTCAGCTTTTATCTTTTCGCCATTCAGCGTCGCATGCGTCGCTATCAATTTTAAGGAGCAAAGAATGTCGAAAGCACGATCTTCCTTTGCCCGTACGGCGTCCGCTCACGCAATCCTGCTGGCCTACACCGCGATTTCTCTGTTTCCGGTGGTGCTGACAATCATGAACTCGATGAAATCGCGAAATGCGATTTTCCGGGATCCGATGCAGCCACCGACACCTGCGACGTTTGACCTGGTCGGTTATACAACGGTGTTGGGGCAGGGCGATTTCGTCCAGTACATGCAGAACTCTCTCGTCGTCACAATCGGGGCGATTGCTCTCGTCCTGTTGTTTGGTGCGATGGCTGCTTTTGCGCTGTCGGAATACCGTTTCCGCGGCAATACCCTGCTGGGTCTCTATATGGCGCTCGGCATCATGATCCCGATCCGGCTTGGCACCATCGGTATCTTGCAGGGCATGGTCGCCACCGGACTGGTCAACACCAAAACGGCGCTCGTTCTCGTTTACACGGCGCAAGGCCTGCCGCTGGCAATCTTCATTTTGTCAGAGTTTATGCGCACGGTCTCTGACGATCTGAAAAATGCCGGACGTATCGATGGGCTTTCCGAATACCGGATATTCTTCCGGCTTGTCCTGCCGCTGATCCGCCCAGCCATGGCAACCGTTGCCGTCTTCACCATGATCCCAATCTGGAATGACCTCTGGTTTCCGCTGATTCTGGCGCCCAGCGAAGCCACCAAAACGATCACGCTAGGTGCGCAAATCTTCATCGGACAATTCGTGACCAACTGGAATGCAGTGCTGGCAGCGCTTTCGTTGGCCATTGCGCCAGTACTTGTCCTTTATACCATCTTCTCGCGGCAGCTTATCCGCGGCATTACGGCAGGAGCAGTGAAATGAGCGCGCAGCCACTTAGGGTTCTCGTGGCCGGTCTCGGCAATATGGGCTTGAGCCATGCCCTGGCTTATGCGGCCAATCCGGGTTTTGAGATTGTCGGCCTCGTCAATCGCTCAACGCCTGAGTTGCCTGCAGCCCTCGCGGGACGTGAGATATTGCCATCTTTCGATGAGGCACTGAGCGAACTGAAGCCGGACCTATGTTCGATCAACACCTACTCGGATAGCCATGCCAAATTTGCCATTCAGGCAATGGAAGCAGGCTCGCATGTCTTCGTGGAAAAACCCTTGGCAACCACCGTCGCAGATGCTGAGCGCGTTGTTGCCTGTGCCCGTGCCAACGGCCGCAAGCTGGTCGTAGGTTATATTCTACGTCACCATCCATCCTGGGTGAAATTGATCGCGCTCGCTCGCGATCTTGGCGGTCCATATGTGTTCCGCATGAACCTCAACCAGCAGTCATCAGGTCATACCTGGGCAACGCACAAGGCGCTAATGCAGACTACACCGCCAATCGTCGATTGTGGCGTGCATTATGTCGATGTGATGTGCCAGATCACCGATGCGAAGCCGGTGTCCGTTCGAGGCATGGGCTTGCGACTTTCCAATGAGATCGCCCCTGACATGTATAATTACGGCCACCTTCAGGTGATGTTCGAGGATGGTTCGATCGGCTGGTACGAGGCGGGCTGGGGACCGATGATCTCGGAGACGGCGTTTTTCGTGAAGGATGTGATGTCGCCGAATGGCTGCGTGTCCATCGTGATGGATCCGAATGCAAAGTCCGACGACATTGATACCCACACAAAGACGTCGACCATTCGCCTGCACAAGGCCGAAACCAGATCCGATGGTACATTTGCCGCTCCGGATCAGTTTCTGCAGATGGAGGGTGAACCGGGTCACCAGGAGTTGTGCGATCTGGAACAGGCCTATGTGTTGAAGGCCATCCGCGAGGACATTGATCTGGACCGCCACATGACCGACGCTGTGCAATCGCTTCGCATATGTCTTGCCGCAGACGAAAGTGTGCGAACCGGCCGAATGGTCGACCTTTGAATCTGGAGAATTGTTTTGGGTAAACTGACACTCAAATCTGTTGCGAAGTCCTTTGGTACGGTGGATGTGCTGAAAGGCATCAACCTCGAGGTCGACGACGGGGAATTCGTGATTTTTGTCGGACCTTCCGGCTGTGGCAAGTCCACGCTGTTGCGGACGATTGCGGGCTTGGAAGATATCACTGCTGGCGAAATCGTTATTGATGGTCGCGAAGTGTCCAACGTGCCGCCGGCCAAACGCGGCATCGCCATGGTCTTCCAGTCCTACGCGCTTTATCCGCATCTGACGGTCAAGGACAATATGGGACTTGGTCTCAAGCAGGCAGGAACGCCGAAGGCCGAAATTGAATCTCGTGTCGCTATGGCGTCGTCGCTTCTGTCGCTGGAACCCTACTTGGCCCGACGCCCGGCTGAACTGTCCGGAGGACAGCGACAACGTGTTGCCATTGGTCGCGCCATTGTGCGCGAACCGACATTGTTTCTGTTTGATGAACCGCTTTCCAACCTCGATGCGGCACTGCGCGTACAGACCCGTCTGGAAATTGCCCGGCTGCACCGGCGCCTCAAGGCAACAATGATCTATGTGACCCATGATCAGGTTGAGGCTATGACGCTGGCTGACAAGATCGTGGTGTTGAATGCTGGTCGCATCGAACAGATCGGTTCGCCGATGGAGCTTTTCAATCGTCCGGCCAACCTGTTTGTTGCTGGTTTTATCGGGTCGCCACAGATGAATTTCATCGACGCTGCCCGGTTGGGCGAGAGTGGTTATAAAACCCTCGGCATCAGACCGGAACATATGACCCTTTCACGTGAAAGCGGCACGTGGTCGGGCAAGGTCGTGCATGTCGAACACCTTGGTGCCGATACCATCGTTTATCTCGAAAGCGAGAGCATTGGCCTGTTGACCGTGCGCCTGTTCGGAGAACATGCCTACGAGCCTGACGATGTGGTCTATGCCTCTCCCAATGGCGGTGCGACGCATCGTTTTGGCGAAGACGGCAATGCCATCAGATGACAGACATTCTGCTGGAAGTCTGTGTCGATGACATTGCAGGCCTTCAAGCGGCGATTGAGGGTGGAGCGGATCGTATCGAGTTATGCAGTGCGCTCGACCTGGGCGGCATGACGCCTTCTGCCGGATTGATGACCTTTGCGGCACGCACTCCAGTACCGTGTTATGCGATGATCCGTCCACGGGCCGGAAACTTTGTCTATAGCCCTGACGAACTGGCTGTCATGGAGGATGATATCCGCTTTGCCGCGTCCTGCGGTCTTGCGGGTGTTGTTTTCGGCGTAAATTTGGCCGATGGCAGGCTGGACACTGAAGCGATGAAAAAACTGTCGAAAGCAGTTCCGGGCATGCCGCGAACCCTTCACCGTGCGTTCGATCTGGTTCCCGATCTGGAGGAAGCGCTTGAAATTGCTATTGCCTGCGGTTTCGAACGTATTTTGACGTCAGGTCGAGCAACGTCTGTTCCAAAGGGGCTGAGCGAGCTGCGAAAAATGATGGACATTGCCGATGGGCGTATCCGTATTATGCCCGGCGGCGGCGTCAATCTCGGCACTGTTGACGCAATACTGGAGACAGTTGCGGTCTCAGAGCTTCACTCATCCTGCTCGACCACAGTCGACATTACCGATCCCGCGGTGGTTGCATTCGGTTTTTCCGCCTCAACGGTCAGACGTACCGATGCGTCGGTTGTCCGTGCGTTAAAGCAAAGACTTACCCGCTAGAGCGGCCTATTCGTTTCGCCAAACGTAACGGCGATGCCCCACGCCAGCCATGGCGTGGGGCGTCGTTGTTATCGGGAATTACTCAGCCAGAAATCCTGCCAATCCTGCAGCTTGGCAAAGTCGTCCTGGGTGGTCTCGGAGTGGTTGACGTAGAGTAGGTCAACGAAGTTCGCGATGCCGGAGACTTCGCTTTCAGGCATCTTGGCCTCCGTGTTGGTGGAGATCTTTCCGTCACCGAGCTGCGGCGCCATGCCTTCTTCAGTCATCATGAACCGCGCGAAAAGCTTGGCAGCGTTCGGGCTTTTGGTTCCAGCGGCGATGACAGCAACGCGCGGTGTAAGCTGGCCGATCCAAGGCTTCATCTCCTTGCAGATGCCCATGCCATAACCGTCTTTCTTCGCATCACGGAAGATGGCTGCGCTGAGGAAACCAACAGGTGGCTTTTCTTCCTTGGCACCGACGATCGGGCCAACATCCGTATCGGTCTTGGTGACCTTCGGTTTGTTCTGGGCGAGGCGTTTGACCCACTCTGCCGTTGCACTTGCCTCATCGGTCTTCAGGTCTTCACCAAACTGCGCCTTGTAGGCTTCGCGCATCGCGTCGTCGCCATGGGTTGCCAGCTGGTTGAACCAGAACATCGTTTCATTGCGAAGCAATGGATCCGGAATGGCAACGCGGCCCTTCCATTCCTCTGTGGTCAGGGCCCACAGATTGTTAACCGGGCAGGTCTCACCGTTGACGTCGGTGTTGTAGGCAAAGACCCAAGGGTTGTTGCTGGTGATTGCTGGGCTCTGATATTCAGCCGGGATCTTATCCTTAAGATCAGGTGCCAACCAAGAAACACCGAAACCCTGCGGCAGGATCTGGCTTGCCACCGATGGCAAGTTGCTCATGTTGAAGACGTCAGTGCGGACGTTGCCAGCGGCGGCTTCGCGAGCGATAACCTGCTCCTGTTCCTGTCCGCTCATCTTAACGCCGGTTGCCTTCAGACCGTAGGTCTTCGAGAAATTCTCGGCCATCGAGACGATCTTGCCGGTGGCGTCGATGACGGTGATCGGCCCTTCTTTTTTGGCGGCCTCAATCAGCGCGTCCAGCGAATATTCGCTATCGGGAATGCCGATTTCCTTGACGTCCTGTGCCTGGGCGCTTGAAAGGCCCATTGCCAGAACGGAAATGCTAGCCAGCATGTAGATTGATGTTTTAGGCATAGTTTTCCTCCACTGCCTTTGATTTCGCATCCCCGTTAGCGGGCGATACGTTTCTTCTCCTGGTCGAACAGATGCAGGTGCTGTCGTTCGACCCAGAAATGGATGCGCTCGCCTGCGGCGATGTGCGGGTTTTCAGTTGCTATGGCGAAGAAGCTGGCTCCTTCGACGTCGAGTTCGACGATCCAGCTGCCGCCGGTCGGAACGACGTCAACGATGGTGCCTTGTCCGGCCGCGCAGCGGCTGGCCTCTTCATCAGACAGGACACCCACACGTGTGGCTTCCGGTCTGATGCCGGCCGAAGCGACGGCCGCACTGTCGATGCCGAAATGCGAGAGAACGCCATTCAGCCAGACATGCAACGGGCCGGTCTGACCCTCAGCTCTCTCAATGATGTTAATGGGAAGGCTGCCGACGAATTCGGCGACAAAGCGGTTGGCCGGACGCTCATAGATATCGTCAGGCGTGCCGATCTGCTGCAACTCTCCCTCACTCATAACAGCGATGGTGGTGGCGAGTGTCATTGCCTCCCACTGGTCATGGGTAACAAACACGATGGTTGAACCGGCTTCCGCGTGAATGCGCTTGAGCTCCGCACGCATTTCCAGACGCAGCTTGGCATCAAGGTTTGACAGCGGCTCGTCGAGCAGGATGATCGAAGGTTTCAACGCCAGCATGCGGGCCAGGGCAACGCGTTGTTGCTGACCGCCCGAAAGCTGTGCCGGGTACCGATCCGCATATCGTGCGATGCCCAGTTTCGTCATGACCTGATCAACGATGGCGTTGCGTTCGGCGGCCGGTATCGACCGTAATGTCAGGCCGAAGGCGACGTTGTCGCGGATCGTCATGTGCGGCCACAGCGCGTAGTTCTGGAAGACCAGTCCCATATTACGTTTTTCTGGAACGGTGAAAACGCCGTCACCAACGGAGACGATAGGCTTGCCATCCACGAGAATGCGACCGTCGGTGGGATGTTCAAGGCCTGCGATCATGCGCAGTGTCGTGGTTTTTCCGCAACCGGACGGGCCGAGCAGGCAAAGGAACTCGGATGCACCGATTTCCATGTTGAGATTGCCGATCGCGGCAGGCCCGCTGCGACCATAGCTTTTGCGAATGTTTTCTAGGGTAATGCTGGACATTATTTGCTTCCCATGCCGTCTGAGAGATTGGCCTTGCCGATTTTCTGGACGAGCATCGTGCCGGTGAAGGCGACGATGCAGAGCATCACAACCACTGCATTGGCAGCCTGGCTGTAGCCGTAATCGACGAGGCGGATTGCGTAGGTCGTGAGCAGATCTGTGCCTGGAACGGCAAGCACCACGACAAGACTGAGGCCCTTGATGCCGGATATAAAAGGCAGAAGGATTGCCGACACCAATGCGCCGCGCTGGATCGGTAGTACGATGGAGCGCATGCGGCGGAACCAGCCAGCACCGACGATCTGCCCGGCTTCCTCGGGTTCCTTGCCAAGCTGCATCATTGACGAGATGCCGGCGCGCGAGGCGAATGGCATCTGGTCTGCGAGAATGGCGAGGACAAGGATGATCGGCGTGCCGTAAAGTGCCGGCAGTGGTGGACGGGCAACGGCAAACATCGAGAGATAAGCCGCAGCGAACGCGATACCGGGCACGAGATAAGGCAGGAAGGTGATCTGCCGCAGCGCCACTGACACGAAGGGTACCGGTGAGCGAACCACGGCGTAACCGACCAGCAAGCCAAGCAGGCCCGCGCCAGTGGCGGCAAGGCCGACCATCCAGACCGTGTTCCACAGCGCCAGCCAGAATTCACCCGTCAGCAAGATACCCTGATGCAGTGCGGTTGTGCCAAGATTGGTGCCAATCCAGTAATCGAGCGTGAAGTTATCAAGACTGAACGAACCCGGCACGCGCATGACAGTCGTCAGCGTCAGGGCGACAAGCGGAATGGCTGCGCTGATGGCGAATACCGTGAATGCCCAGGTGAGTGCCGGAATTTGCCATTTGCCCAGCGGCGTCTGACGGACCATCGAGCCTTTCGAGCCAATGGTCACGAAACGTTTGGCTTCTCTCAAAAGCCGCATGTCGATGACGATGGAGATGGCCCCCAAAAGTACGATCATGCCAGCAAGCACGGCAGACGCACCGGCCTGGCTGGTGGAGATGGCGCGGAACAGCGAGGTTGCGAGCACATCGAAACCAACGGGGACACCGAGCACATAGGCAACGCCGAAATCACCGAGACATTTGGCGAAAATCAGCGTTGTTGCCGAGACCAGAGATGGCATCATCAGCGGCAGGATAATGCGGCGTGCGACAACGGTAGGGCTCGCACCGAGGCTACGCGCGGAATCTTCCAGCTGTGTGTCGAATTGCTTGAGCGCATTGCCAAACAGCAGGATGACGAAGGGTGCGTAATGAAGTGCCAAGATGAGCGAAATTGGTAGCGCACCATAGGCAAGCCAATCCGGCGGAGTGAAACCGAGTGTCTCCATCCAGCCGGGTTGACCACCGGTCGTGCGGTTCTTGAAAAGCGTCAGCCAGGCAAGTGCGAATGTCCAGGATGGCAACATGTAAGGCACGAGCAGCGCGGTGGAGAACCACTTCTTGCACATCAAATCCGTCCGGCTCAGCAGCCAGCCGATCGGCGCACCCACCAGAAATGCGATGATGATGGCTGCAGCCGAAATGATCGCGGTATGGGCAAGCGGCCACCAGAAGAGATCCCGCGAAATTGGCGAAAGAAGCACGCGGTTCAGGTAGTAGAGCGTCAAATCGCCCAGTTCCTGCCGGGTGCGTGCGAGATCGGCGAAATGCACCGTCACCGCATCGACCAACAGCAGCAGGACCGGGGCGAGGATAAGATAACCGAAGACGACCAGCAGCAGCAGCGCCAGTAACAGCGTCGGGTCCGCGCTGTTGACGCGCATGAGATAAAAAAGCCTTTTCCAGGCCGGTTGAGGGCGCAAAGGGTCCTCCGGCAAAGTTGTTTGCAGGGTCATGGGATCACTTTCTGGGGTTTGAACGGTGTTGTTCCGACGTCAGTCCGGTAAGGTGCCCACCGCGTCGGTCACCGCACGGACGGCTCGCCAAGCCTCGTCATATCGAACTGGCAAGAACTGCTCGTCGCCGTTGAAGGCGGCAGTCATTTCCGGCGGAAAACGGAATGAAAAGAAACATGCTTTCAGCTTGTCCGCGAGCACGGGATCAAGATCATGAGCATGGGTAAAGGCGGCGGTTGGAAATAGCGGGCTTTGATAGATGACCCGAATGGCCGCCTTATCAATTGCCCCGCGTTCCACCAGGCGCTGCAGGACGTCGGAGGCGACCGCTGCCATATCATAATCGCCCGACAGCACGCCCATTACCGATTTGTCGTGAGCGCCGGACATGATCGGGCGATAGTCGGTATCCGGCACAAGACCTTCGGCGGGAAATAGTGCGCGGGGCGCGAGGTTGCCGGAATTAGACGCGACAGCGATATGGGCGACACGTTTGCCCTTCAAGTCTACCAGATGTTGGTAAGGGGAATCTGCGCGTACAATTGCGACGAGGTGATAACCGCGAACCTCACCGTTTTGCCCTTTGGCGGCAAAAGGCACAGCGCCAGCCATGTTGACCGCCTCGACCGTCGGGCCAGTAGAAAAGCCAGCAAAATGCAGGCGGCCGGACCGCATCGCGACAATTTCCGCCGAGACGGATTGCACAGGGTAATAGACAATTTGCCGGTCAAGGCAGGTGGAAAGGTGTTTTGTGAACGGGCGGAACAACCGCGCATAAACCGCCGGATCCTCGATCGGTGCGAAGGCCCAGACGAGAGTATCGGGATTGCGCAGTTTTGACGGGTCGGTCGGTAGGTCGGCGACGAGGTCGCCATCGGCGTCGCAATAGGCCTGATCCAGCGCTGCGCGCTGATCGCACGGGGCTGCGCTTGCAACCGCCCTATCGGTCGACATGAAAGCAATCAGCATGCAGCCTGCCGCAAGGGCGCCGTTGTAATTCATTTTCTCCTCCCGAAGGATTTTACCGTCTCGCGTCGACAAAACCCTTGCTATAGGATGAAAGCTATACCGAATTTCCTGTCAGAGTCCTGTCAACCTTATGCGCATCCTTCTCATAGAAGATTCCGTCGACATTGCCGAAGCGATCGAATCCAAACTGACGCGGGCTGGACACCATATAACGTGGGCGCAGGATGGTATATCTGGCGAGGAGTTAGCGATCCATGGCGAATTTGATGTTGTGGTGCTTGATATCAACTTGCCGGGGCGGAGCGGTTTTGAGGTCATGGCGCATATGCGCGGCGGGAATTCACCGACCCCGGTGCTGGTGATTACGGCCAGAAATCAGCTGGATGACAAGATCAGCCTGCTTGATCTGGGCGCCGATGATTACATTGTCAAACCGTTTGACCTCGGTGAACTTGAGGCGCGGTTGAGGGCGGTCACGCGCCGCCACAAGGGGCTTGCCAAATCGGTAATCCGCATTGGCGGGCTGGAGATTGATCTGAATTCGCGGGCAGCCAGCGTGGATGGAAGCCCGCTGGAACTCGGGCGTCGCGAATTCGAGTTTCTTGAGGTGCTCGCCACGCAAGCCGGGAATACTGTCAGCAAGGACAAGCTTTATCTGAAACTGTTCGGGCATGATGATGTTGGCACACCCAATGCCGTTGAGTTGCTGGTGTCGCGTGTGCGTAAAAAGCTTGAAGCCGTTGATGTCGAGATCGTCACCCATCGTGGCGCGGGTTACATGCTGCGCAGCAAGACCGATGCGGTAAGCTGATGGCGCGATTGTCGATCGAGCGCCGTTTGCTTATCACAACTGTCTGTCTGTTCGTGGTGATTGGCAGTGTGCTTGCCCTGACGGTCCGCACCTATGCGCGGCGTGCAGCAGACGAGGCGTTTGACCGTGTGTTGACGGCCTCCGCACTCGCCATTGCCGACACTGTTGGTATCGAGGAAGGCGCCGTTACGGTCGATATTCCCTATTCCGCCTTTGCTATCCTCGGGACCTCGCGTCTCAATCGGGTGTTCTATAGGGTCACAGCGCCCGACGGCAGTCTGGTGACGGGCTCCCCTATTCTCGGCCTCGACATACCACTTGCCAATGAAGAGACCTTGCACCTGCATGATGCGGTCTATCGCGGCGATGCAGTGCGTATCGCTTCGGTACAGCGTTATCGCGCCGACACGGTGACGGGAACGGGCGGCTGGATCGGCGTGATGGTGGCTGAAACCCGCGAGGCGCGCCGAGAACTGGCCGGGCAATTGACCTTCAACGGGATGTTGCCAGCTGTCACTATTGCGCTGTTGGCCGGTGGTCTGATCCTCGTTTCGGTCCGTTCGGCCTTTTCGCCGCTTCGCCTTATCGAAAGTAATCTTCGGGCACGGCGTCCGTCCGATCTGAGCCGGATTGATCGGGAAGTTCCGGTGGAAGTGTCCGCGCTGGTCTCTGCTTTGAATGAGTTCATGGACCGCTTGGGCTCGGTTCTGGATGGAGTAAAACGTGTCACTGCGGATGCTGCGCACCAGTTGCGCACGCCACTGGCCGCTATTCAGGCGCAGGCCGAGGTGGGACTTGAAGAAGCGGAAGACCCGCAAACGCGTCGCCGTTTGTCGCGTATTCATCACAATGCGCGTGAAGCTGGGCTGCTGGCGAACATGTTGCTTTCCGAAGCAACAACACTGCACCGATTGGAAACTCAGGAACGCGAGATCGTCGATTTCGGCGATGCCATCAGAAATGCCTTGCAAATGCTGCGGGCAGAGAGCGCCTATACCAGCCAGATGCACTCCCTCACGCTCGTGACGCATGATGCTCCGGTCCCGGTTGAGGCGGAGCCGGTTGTGTTGCGTGAGATGGTTCGGAACGTCATCGAAAACGCCTTCATTCACGCGGCTGGTCCAACGACGGTGCAATTGGAGGCGGTGGATGGTTCGGCGACCTTACAGGTCATGGACCGTGGGCCGGGTATACCGGATGCGGAAAAGGGCAAGATTTTCCAGCGGTTTGTTCGCGGTGGTGCGCGACGGCCAGGGTCAGGCCTTGGCCTTGCCATTGCTAAGGATGTGGTCGTGGCCTTCGGCGGACGTATTTCCGTTGCGGACCGTGTCGGTGGTGGTCTTGTCGTCGAGGTCGTGCTGCCGATGAATGCTGGAGGCCAGGACCAAGATGTCTAACGTTGTTCATAGCGCGCTGTTTTGCCTGTTGTTGATTGGCAGTCTTGTACCAATGACCGTGCAGGCACAGGACAGAGCGGTCCGCATTGCCGGTGTCGTATCTGACGGACGGATTGCGCCTTTGATTGCACTGATCGAGAGCCGCTTGCCTGGAACGCAGCTGTCTTACGTCAGGCTTTCCTCTGCGCAGATTGCTGCCGAAGCAAAACGTGCCAACCCGCCATTTGACATTGCTCTGTTCTCTTCGCCGGATATTGCCGTCTCCGTCGCCAATGAGGGTTACGCAGCCGATAACGGCGCGGCTGTTATCGTTGCCGAAGAACAATGGCGTCATGAAGTTTTTGGTTTTTGGTCAGACCCCGCCGTGATGGTGTTGAGGCAGGACGCCTTTGCGGATCGTCTGCCGCGCACCCGTATCGAGCTGGTACGTGCCCTTGAACAGAATAGCGAGCAGTTCTCACGCCGTGTCGGCATCGTCAATATCGGGATAGATGATGTAAGCTACCTGCTGGCTTCGCAGGACTCCATTCGCACTTCGCTCTATTGGCGACTGATGCGCTCGTTCGGTGTTGCCAAGGCGCGAATTTACGACACGACAGACGATTTGCTGGAGGCGTTGCGGGCCGGTGAGATTGATGTTTTGTACAATGTGCCGCTGTCTGCCCTCTCAGCCAATGGTGCCTTGCCAGCGGGTGTGACGGTTGCCGTACCGCAAGACTACGTGCTTGCGGTGCCGTGGACTGTGCTAATGCCAAAAGGTGCAACAAACCTTCGT
Organism: Agrobacterium sp. AGB01; assembly: GCF_014851585.1. Lineage (GTDB taxonomy): Bacteria > Pseudomonadota > Alphaproteobacteria > Rhizobiales > Rhizobiaceae > Agrobacterium. The sequence continues at coordinate 61,498 of NZ_JACVAB010000003.1, read as the reverse complement.
GATGCGCGCGCTGCCCTGCAAGTGCTGCACTCGGTTGACGCGAAGCCCGCTCTTGCCGAAGCCGGTTTCAGCTATCCCATCGATTTTACGTCGTTCGACAGTCTGCAGGGGATCGAGCTTGGGCCTGAACTTCTGGTGTTTCGCGATACGATCAAACGCAGCAAGTTTCTCGACATCTGGTTTCAGATGGTTGTGAATTGACTGCTTTTTCAGGCCAGCTGCAAGTCAAGCTGTGGGTAAAGCTTTTTGAGGTTTGGCAGGGATTTCGATTGCCAGGGATATTGCGAGGTGCCCTTGATCACAAACTGCGTCTCTGATTGTTTGCGTGCTTCGATTGTCAGTTTCGCTAGAAGGTTTATCCCGGATGAGTTCAGGAACTCCAGGCCGGTCAGATCAAAGATCACCCGACCGCGATTTTCGTGAAGCGCAGTCAGGGCAAGAGAGTAGATCGGCGCATAGGCATCCGGCCCAGCCAGCCGCAAAACTCCATCAAAATAAACGCAATCGCTTTCGGTCCATATCCGAAAATTCTCGTCTCTGATTTCCATCTGCTGTTCACCCGTTGGAGGTCAGTGGCAACGCAAGCGAAGCTGTTGTTGTCAGTCTAACGCGATCGTCATTGGAAGTTTCAAACTCCCATGACATGCGCGCGTCATAATCGGCCAGAAGCGTTAGCAAGCCCAATCCCGAACCTCCGGAATCAGATACGGCATTGGCTTCAATTTGCCGGATAAGCAGTTCGCCCGGGTCAACTGATAACATGTTTATCAGTATTTCCTGAAATTTACCTGATGTTTCGGCATTGATCTTATTGCGAACCCGCATCAGAAACGTGGCATCGACAACACAGGCCTCGATGACGATCTTGCCGGGCTGCCTAAATTTTACGGCGTTTTCGATCAGTTCGTTGCTCAGATATCCAATGTTGTGACGAATGTTCGTGTGCAGCGCTCGTGAGCCGAAAAAAGGCAGTGCCATCGCCTCGGCGATAAAATCGGATGTGAGCCCCGAGTGCCGCCAACCAAGTTCAAGCGGACCGTCAACCAGCGTCAGACGGGCCCCTTGTGAGAAGCTTGCTTCGGTAAGATTGTAAACCCCAAGGACGTTTCTGGACATAGCTTACCTGTGCCGCAATACGAGAAGGGTGATGTCGTCGTGAACCTTGTGTGGACCGATGTAGTCCATAAGCTTGGCGATGATGCCGGCGGCGATACGGTCAGCACTTTGCCGGTGTAATTTCACCGCTTCGTCGCAAAGACGGTCTATGCCGAAAAGCTCTCCGCTAACGTTTTCTGCTTCGGTCACACCGTCCGTGTGCAGAACGATGATATCGTCTTTTGCCAGACTGATCTTGCGCGTTCCAACAAAAGGCGAAATGTCGGACTCCAACCCAATTGGAAGGCCGAGGTCCATGGTTTCGATTCGTTCCAGCGCACCATTGGCACGCACGACAATGACCTCCTCATGCTGTCCGGAAATCAGCATGTCGTGCCCGTCATAGTCAAGGAAGGCCAGCGTCAGATGTTTGTCGATCCGGGTTCTGATGATATTCTTGAACAGTGCGCTGTTCAGATCAACCAAAAACTTTACCGGATCGGTCGTGCCTGCTTCATGCAGCGCTCTGGCAACAGATTGCACCATCAGCATCAGGACACCACTTTCAAGGCCGTGCCCGGTGACATCACCGATACCAATCTTGAACCGCCCATTCGCTTCCAGAACGTCATAGTAGTCACCGCCCACCTCGTCAGCGGCGCTCATAAAGGCAGCGATCTCCAGATCCTTGGATGAAGCAAGTTCGGAGGCAAGTGGCAGAACCATCATCTGGATTCTTTCGGCAACTGCGAGTTCCGTGCCCAAGCGCCGATTTTCTTTTTCTAGCTGGGCGTTGAGCACCGAAATCTCTTCTTTCGCCTCTTCGATTTCGGCGGTTCGCTCCTCAACCAGCTGTTCGAGATTTTCGGTGTGATAACTGATCTGCTGCGCCATTCGGTTGAACGCTTCACTTGCCTGCCCCACCTCGTCGCGGCTGGTGACCGGCACACGCACCGAATAATCCTGCGTCTGGATCCGGCGTGCGGCACTTGCAAGCGCACTGACGCCGCCGGTAATGCGTTTCGACACTGCCAGCACGGCCAATGTCACAATGATCAACGACAGGAGGATCGCGAGGACCTGATAGATGATGATGCGGTTGGTTGCGTCGGAAATCTTCGATTGAGCCGCGAAAAGGGAAGCATATATTTCCCGCTCAGGTACAACGATGCCAAGCGACATAGCATCTTTGCGGACATGGCCCGGCTCCCATAGGTTGCTGGCTGGTAGGTTTTTCATGATCACCATATAGGGCACCGGCTCGCCGTCCTGATCCAGTGTAAGGTGCCTGATGTCCTCACCGGGATTGTTGGCCAATTCCGTTATGGCAGGTTGCGAGCTGCCTTTCAGTGAGCGTTCGAGACCGGTCACACCGGTTCCCTTGGTGTCGTTGGCCGAACGGAGGCCAATCGTCTGTTCACCGTCCTTGCTGATGGCGATGACGTTGCCATCGGACATCGACAAAAATCCAAAGCCGGTTTCGGCAACTTTCACATTTTCGACGATCTCGGCAAGCTGATCGAGGGTGATGTCGGCACCAGCCGTTCCGGCAACGTTTTTCCTGTCAGTGCTCCAAAGTGGATGAAAAAAGCTGACAATCTGCTTGCCAGTTATAGCATCGGTATACGGGGCTGTTCGGGTGATGTCATCGGGACCGGTATGTGCCCTCAACTCCGCGTCCCAACCCTGCCAGGACTCATAGAGGCCGGGGAAAAAGAAGTCCCAGAAATTGGCGGTGTTGTGCCCGGGATAAAGCCGGTCAAAAGTCTGCGCCTGATCGGTATAGGGTGCGGTCCTGAAGATCGGCCGTTCCTTTGGGCCGATAAAATACATTTGAAGTTTGGAAGAGCCGTTTTTCAGAAGACTGGGTGCCACGAGATCAAGAACGGCGCTTGTCTGAATCTCGTCCTGTACATCAGCTCGCGGTGAACGGTCTTCATTCAGCAGGTAACCCCAGGCGCTGACGACAGATGGTGCACCCGGCGCATTCTGGGCCCACTGGCCGGCCGGGTCGAAAGTAAGCTGAACGCTGGCCGGCGACGTGCCGGAAATTGCAGAGCCGATATTTTTTTGCCGTTGTGGATTGTCTATCTGTTCCTGCAACACGCCGGCAAGGACGCTGACGTCATTGTTGACTTGGCCGAGAAGCAGCGAGACCTGGGCCGCCGTAGAATTGGCATAGGTTCGGATATAGTCCTGGCTCGCCTGCTCAAGACCATGGCCGACCTCTTCGGTTGCGTCACGCGACAGGCGCTGCACATTCCATAAAGCCAACCCACCACTGATCAGCAAGTCAATGAGAACAGCGCTGCCGACGACAATAATGAACTTGGCCCGAAATGAGCCCCAAGGGCGGATTGTGGTCAAGGTTTTGGGCATCAGTATGGTTTCCGTCCTGATGCAGCCCAGATTGGCCATCCCGCATATCCCTTGGGGTGTAGGGCGGCGAGCACATGATCTTTGAACCCTTGCCGGAACCGGCGGATGAAGTCGGGAGGATCACCCCGACGCACGGCCATCTGTCCGGCATAAACATCTTCCCACGCTTCAATCACATCGGCGAAATCTCTTGGGTCCCCATCGAGATTTGTTACCATGAAGGATTCCACCTTGATGTCGTCAAAACCGGCATCGTTGAGAAGACGGCGGCTTTTTGGTCCCATTTCCACATCCATGTCGAAATGGCTGAACAGTTTCGCCACCTGCTCATAGGTCCAGCGGATCGATTCCGAATGGGGTTCACCGAGGCAATGGGAGTTTTTTTCGTTGGTGATGTAAACTCGGCCACCCGGTTTGCAAATCCGAAACAACTCGCGCAGAAGGATGTCCGGCCGGTCAAAGATCTGCAGAGAGTGGCGGCAGGTGACAAAATCAAACTGATTGTCGGCCAACAACATCTGAGCGGCATCTCCATAGGTGTATTCAATTGAGGTCAGACCGAATTCTGCGGCGACACGCCTGGCGTAGTCGAGGCTTCTTTTCGAGTGATCCAGCGCAACCAGACGTGCCGGTTCGAATTGACGTTTGATCAAGGTCGCGAAGTCACCGATACCGCAGCATATGTCGGCGATGCTCAGCCCATTTCGCATACCATGCCGCGGCAGAATTTCGCGTTCGTGTCGCCAGGTCATTTTGGTCTGTGTTCGGAGAATAGGAATGAAACTCTCATCCTCGACGAAGGTTTGCCCGGGATAAAAGGCTGAATCGTAAATCTCGACCGACAGGTTAGGTTGGCTGGAGGCAAGCGTTTGGAAAAGCGGTGCGGACCACGCAATGACACTCGATGCAACAACGATGATTTTGCGCTGGATATTTGTCTTGCAGGCCTCTGTTAGTATCTGCTCAAGACAACGAAAAGCGGTCATGTTCAGATGTGTGACCCGTTTTATGTTGAGATAGATGACATTGCCGCTGCTATCGAGACTGCGCCTGATCACGTCAACGACGCCAGCCATCTCACCAGGGGACGAAGGACGTATCCTGCCGCTCAGCACGATTTCCTGATTGATATCGTCGAATTCAGCGGAAAATGATGGCGAGAACTGGCTCATTATGCGCCCTCCTGCAGCATGAAATCTGCAGTCAGGATTACGCGATCGTCGGCGTCTGTCTCAGCTTGTACATTGACCTTGATGGCATCAGCAAGAACCAGCAGATCGTGGTCGGAATGATATTCCTCTCCCCGTGCCGATCGATCAGGGTTTTGCCAGTGTAGCAGGGCCTTTCTGTCCGGGATAAAGCCCACACGGACGCGGACACATGCGTCACCCCTCAGAAGATTAAAATCAATATTGCCGACAGGTTTCGCAGAACGAAAAGCCAATTCCACAATCTCGTTGATAAGCAGCGAACTGAAGTTGGCGTAGCGGGACGGGTCCTCGTGCGACTGGGCAACAATGTCGGCGAGATATTCGGAGATTGTGTCACATAGGCGAAACTCCGACGTGAAAAGGCTGACGTCTAGCACCAATGCTGCCATGTCCTGAAACGTTTCCGGGTTGGGGCTGGCATATGGTCCGGTCATGATCACCTCCAAACACTTCACGTAAGATGTCGAGATATTGCTTACAGACGGGTATATTTGTCAGGAGTAATCGATCGTCGGGGGACTGTTTCCGGCAGTGACACTGAACCGGCCATAAAACTATTTATTGCCGATGGTGGCATCGGCTTGCTGATGGCATAACCCTGCAGACGGTCACATCCAAGACCACGCAGCCAGGTAACCTGTTCGGTGGTTTCAACGCCTTCCGCCGCAACCTCCATGCCCAGATCGTGGGCGAGCACTATCACAGATCGAACAATGGCTTGGCTTTTGGCATTTGTTTCCAGGTCGGACACAAAATACTTGTCGATTTTCAGGGTGTCGAAGGGAAAATTCTTCAGGTAGCTCAACGACGAGTACTGTGTTCCGAAATCGTCCAACGCAATTCGGATCCCGAGCACACTCAGAGTATTGAGCGTGTCGAGATTGTTGACGGTGCGTTCCAGCAGCACACCCTCGGTAATCTCCAGTTCAAGACGGTCGGAAGCAAGGCCCACGGTATCGAGTATCTGTGAAATCCGGTCGGTCAACCCGCTGACCAGAAACTCCGCTGGCGAAAGGTTCACGGCAACGATGTAGTCCTCAGGCCAATTCAAGGCTTCGCGGCAAGCGTTCTCCAGAACCCATTGTCCTATTTCACTCATCAGGCCGTCTGTTTCTGCCATCGGAATGAAAACGGCAGGGGGAATCTCGCCCAGCAGCGGGTGTTGCCACCGCAGCAAAGCTTCAAAGCCGAATATCCTGTTGCCTTCGGCAATCGGCTGATACTCAATGGAAAACTGGTCTTTTTCCAAGGCTATGCGAAGGCTTCTCCGCAGCAGTTCGCGCTGTTCGATGATTTGCAGCATCGCGACATCAAAGGCGCTAGCGCGGCCACGACCTTCCTTTTTGGCTGCATAAAGCGCGATATCGGAGGCTTTCATCAGGGTCTCGGGATCGCTGCCATCACCAGGCGCAATCGAAATGCCAACGCTAAGGCCGACGAATACCGAAATTCCATCGATTGTGAAGGATCGCTTGAAGGCGTGAACCAGGGCATCCCCCAATTCACTGGTACGCTGGCGCTGGTCCCGGCCGGAGGTGATGACGGCAAACTCATCCCCTGCCAAACGGTAGGCGGATTCCTTGCCGACAAGACATTCCTTGATCCTGTCTGCAGCCAGTTGCAGCAGCTTGTCGCCAGCGGGATGCCCCAGTGTGTCGTTGACAGGTTTAAAGTCATCAAGGTCAAGCTGCATCAGTGAAACACTGTTGCCATCAGACGAAATGGCGGTAAGTGCCGCCGATAAATCTCTCGCGAACTGGCGGCGGTTTGGCAGTCCGGTCAGCGGGTCATGGGTTGCCTGATAGAGCAGGGCCATGCGTTCAGTTTCATCTGCCGTTCGATGGGTCTGGACGACGCCGTAAAAATCACCGATCGCGTGAATTGCAAGTTCGCGAAATGCGCCAGCACCGAGGTCACGGCTGAGACGGAGTGGTTGATCCGGTGTCGCACCAAAGTGGTTCAAGACACTCGCCCTGTCCAACTCTGGATAGATCTCCCAAAGGGACACATCGCTTTCACGCGAAACGGATGCTTGCGCAGTTGCCGTGACATCAACGAGTTTGAACTGACGATCGAAGATCGTCAACTTGTCAGCACAATCACTGGTGCCGCCGGAAGACCGTTGCCAACTCGATTGCGCTTTGCTCATCTCTGAGAGATTCTCCCTCATCACAGGCTGCTAGAAGGTCTTTTCTTGGCTCAATATTAAGGCATATTAGCGTCGACTACTTAAAAGTCGATCAATAAAGTTGGTCGCATCAGAGATTTGCTTTTCCAAGCCATTCGGCCAAAGTGTCTGCATATCCATCTGATAGTGCTTGCAATTTGAAATTTAGACGACGCAATTCTTGGTCTCGTCAATCAACATGTCAGGCGCAGGACGACAAAGGTTGTTTGCGCAATCAAACGTCACCGGCTCCTGCAAGTTGCTTTTGCAGTTGCAACAGAACGCGCCACGCTCTAACGCCTTGTACCACAACATCGGGCGGATAGCGTCACGATTAAGAGCATTGAGATAATGACCACAGCTCCCGACAGCAGAACTCTTCTTGGAATTGCCCTTGCATCTGGCGGCTACGCCTGTTTTGCCTTACAGGACGCCCTGGTCAAATGGCTGGTGGATACCTATGAAGTGCCGCAAATCCTGTTCATGCGAAGTCTGGTCATCGTATTGATCACCGGCACGCTTGCAGCGCATTTTCGCCACCCGTCGATTTTCAAGAGTAAATATCGTGGGACGCTGGTGCTTCGCGCGGCTTTGATGTTGTTTGCCTGGTTGCTTTTTTATAATTCCGCCAAGGTCATGGGGCTGGCGGAGCTGACGACGCTCTATTTTTCCGCGCCGATCATGGTTGTGTTCCTGTCGATCCCGATCTTGAAGGAAAAGGTAGGCATTGGTCGCTGGATTGCCTGTTTTGGCGGGTTTGCCGGCATGGTGATCGCGGCAAATCCAACCCATTCACCCCACGTCATTCCGGCGCTGATGTGTATCCTTGCCGGTTTTTTCTGGGCTTGCAGCACCATTCTCATTCGCCTTGTCAGCAAGACGGAAACGACGCTCACCCAGATGTGGGCGACAAGCCTGCTGTTCGGTCTTGCTTGCGCCGTGACATTTCCGTGGATCTGGAAAACACCTGACATGCTCGGTTGGTCCTTGATGATCGGCCTCGGTCTTGTCGCGACAATAGGTCAGTACCTGCTTTACGAAGGGTTCCGCCATGCGCCGGCGTCTGCCTTGGCGCCGGTGGAGTATACAGGTCTCATCTGGGCTTTCGTGTACGGCTATCTGATCTGGGCCGAAATCCCCGCGACCAATGTTTTTGTCGGTGCCTTTGTAATCGTTGCCTCAAGCCTTGTTCTTGTCGCATGGGAACGGCGGTCCATTCGTTTGGCGGAAGGCCGCGCTGCGGTTTAATGGCAGGGCCTGTGTGTCCGCTGACCTCTGCATCCGGATATGAAAAAGGCGGGAATGATCTCCATTCCCGCCTTTGCTTGTTCAACGTTTTAGGCGTTCAGATCAGAACTCTTCCCAGCTGTCGGTCGCTGCCGCCGTTGCTGCACCAGAACGACCGCTGAAAGCCTGAGCGATCTTGCCAACCATACCACGTGCAGGCGAGGGGGTAGGGGCTGAACGCGGCGAGGCAGCCATCACGCCTGCCGTCTTGCGGAGTGCCGCGGTCTGGTTGCTCGTGCCGCCAACGCCACCATGTCCAAGCTGGAACTGGCTGATCAATTCGCGCAGACGACCGGCTTCGGTGGCAAGCGTAGCGCCGGCGGCATTGGCTTCTTCCACCATTGCCGCGTTCTGCTGTGTTACCTGGTCCATTTGGTTGACGGCCGTGTTGACTTCCGCCAATCCAACAGACTGTTCGCGCGACGATGTCGCAATCGAATCCATATGCTGATTGATGGTGACGATGTAGGATTCGATCGTGCGAAGGGCTTCTCCGGTTTCACTGACCAGTTTGACACCGCTGCCAACCTCGACAGACGACTTGCTGATCAGTTCCTTGATTTCCTTGGCAGCCTGCGCTGAGCGCTGCGCCAGTTCCCGCACTTCCTGTGCAACGACCGCAAAGCCCTTGCCAGCCTCGCCTGCTCTGGCGGCTTCAACGCCGGCATTAAGGGCGAGAAGGTTGGTCTGGAAGGCAATTTCATCGATGACACCGATGATACTGGAAATCTGGCCAGAGGACTCCTCGATTCGTCCCATCGCCAGTACGGCGTTGGCAACCACGGCCCCGGAAAGGCGTGCGCTCTCGTTTGCCTGGATTGCGACCGTACGAGCCTCGTCGGCGCGTTTGGAGGAGTTGGTGACATTGACCGTGATCTGGTCGAGAGCCGCTGCGGTCTCTTCCAGTGATGCCGCCTGCTGTTCAGTTCGCTTCGACAGGTCGTCGGCACTCTGGCTGATTTCGCGCGAGCCGCTATCGATAGAGCTGGTCGAGTGCGCAACAGATTGAAGCGTGTTGCGTAGCTGTTCGGCCGTTGCGTTGAAGTCTGCACGCAGGTTTTCGAAGTCTGCCGCAAACGGACGATCAAGCTGATAGGTCAGGTCGCCGGATGACAGATGTTTAAGGCCAGCAGCAAGGCCGTTGGTGGCTTCAGCCATCGCCTCGGCGCGTTGACGCTCTTCCTCGGCATTTTTGCGACGCTGCTCTTCGGTCAGATTGCGCTGCTCGTCGGCCTGACGTTCAAGTTCCTGTGTCTTGAGGGCATTGTCCTTGAAGACCTGAACGGCGCGCGCCATGGCACCGGTCTCGTCAGAGCGGCCTTCGCCTTCGATGGTAACCGAGAGTTCGCCAGCCGCAAGACGTGACATAGTCCCGGTCAGGCGACCGATTGCATCACCAAGTGATTTTGCAAACATAAAGAACGCCGCAAGTGCAAGCAGCGACGTCAAAATGGTCACGCCGATCATGGTCCACAATGCGGTGCGGGCCTGCGCCAGCATATCCGTTGCATCGGTGCCAATTTCAAAGACGCCGATCTTTTCCCCAGAGAAGGAATTGAAAGGTACTGCCTTGACCAGTATGTCGCGACCGTCGAGCACCAACGGTTCGAAGATGGCTTTACCATCAAATGCAGCCTGCACCGTTTCCATAGGCAGGAGTGTCTTGCCGTCTTCGGTCGATGACTGGTTGACCAGCTTTCCTTCGGACATGACGTTGACGGCGATCTCTGCGCCAAGTCTTTGGGCAAGCGGTGTGAAATAGGCGTTGGAAAGTTCGGTTCCGATATCAACGACACCGACAACCTTGCCGTCGACAAGAACAGGTGCGACGGCATAAATGCCAATGCCGGTTCGACCGGGTTCGATACCGGCGGAAACCTTGCCGGTGGAAATCGTCGACGCGACTGTCTTGCGGCGGTTCAGATAGTTGTCACCGAATTTTTCAGGCGCATGGGCGCGCGCAATGACGTTACCCTTGGCGTCGGCAACGGTAAAGTTCTGCAACCCGCCGACCTGTGCGATTTCTTTGATGTTCTTGGAAAATTTGTCCAGAAGTTGCTGGCGGTCATTTGCCTGCACCAGGCCTGCAATATCAGGTTCACCCGCAAAGGCCAAAGCCATCGCCGAAGCAGAGCGTTGAATGGCTGCCATATCGGTCTGGATAATTTGAAGGTCACTCGCTGCCTTGCTGGCAAGCGCCTTGTCATTCATATCCGCCTGACGATACCAAGCCAGTCCACCGATTGCAGCACTAGCAAAAAGCACGGCGGCAAAGCCGTAGCCCGTGATTTTGATCCAAAGTGGTTTTGTTACGGCTTTCGCATTCATTTCGGTCCCCCTCCGCGAAATATCTCTTCTCGGGACCATGTGCCTAAAGGTTCAATTTTTAATAAAAATCATGATGATTTATTATTATTTTTTTTGATACCGCTTGGCATTTCGGGGGAGGTGTGGGGTGTTTTGCTTCGTCAGCTAAGTTTCGATTTCAGACGCGTATGCCTGCACTTTCGCGGTTACTTTCCTTTTGGCCGAAACTCGACCAGCAGTGACTTGAGCTCTACTTCACGGACACGGCGCGCGGCTTCGTCGGGAGAAAACCATGCGACCTCGCGCTGGCCTCGTTCCTTGAAGTCGGCGACTGCATCGGTGGCCTCGACTTGAAAAACCTCAACCACGCAGGGTGCGACATCCCCGTCATCCAGCCATTTGAGGTATGTGTATCGACCAACTGGTTTCTTTCTGGCACGGCCACGAATGCCCGCTTCTTCCCAGGCCTCGATTTCTGCAGCCTGATAGGGCTTTTTCTTTTTCATCGGCCAGCCCTTGGGAATGACCCATCGCCCCGTGCCTCTCGTTGTGACCAGCAGGATCTGAATGTCATCTTGCTCGGCTAACCGCCGAAAACATAACGCGCCATATTGCGTTCGAAACCCGCCAGTGAACAGCTTGTCCGGCATCGATGCTAATTGTTGCAGCAAACTGCTTGATTTGGGAGGCGACCTCTTACGGTCCGGTTTTGGGGCTTTCATCCAAAGATAAATCGCTGATTTTTAGCCAAGCTTCAATCGTCCAGTTGCATTTATGACAGTTTTATGACAGCGCAACAGCGATCAGCCTGAAGGCAAGGAATAGAAGTCATGATGAGTATCTTCCGGAAAATGATGCCGCGCGAAGACAAGTTCTTCGATATGTTCAATGAACATGCGCGAACGGTCGTGGAGGCTGCAGAAGCCTTGCGGAATCTTCTGAATGGCATAGACCTCGAAGCTAATTGCGAACGTATCGTTGAGCTTGAAGATCGCGCCGACAATATCACCCGTGACGTTCTCCTTGCGGTTCGTCGCAGCTTCATCACACCCTTTGACCGTGGTGACATCAAGGATCTCATCCAGTCGATGGATGATGCGATCGACATGATGCACAAAACGGTAAAGACCATCCGCCTGTTTGAGCAGAGAAGCTTCGATCCGCTGATGCGCCAGATGGGTGAAGAGATTGTGCGGGCTGCACATCTTGTCGCAGCGGCCATTCCACTTCTCGACAAGGTTGGCGCCAATGCCCAGCGACTCAGCGCAATTGCAGAGGACGTTACGCGTGTCGAAGGTCGTTCGGATGACCTGCACGATCAGGGTCTGAAAGACCTGTTCCTGCGCCACGGCGCGACTGGCAACGCGATGGCCTACATGATTGGCAGCGAGATCTATGGCGAACTGGAAAAGGTTGTCGACAGGTTCGAAGATGTCGCTAATGAAGTCAGCGGCATTGTGATTGAGAACGTCTGATGGACGCGACACTCGCTTTTCCGCTTTTGGCGGCCCTGATCGGCATCGCGCTGTTTTTTGACTTTCTCAACGGGCTGCATGACGCGGCCAATTCGATCGCAACGATCGTCTCGACGCGCGTTTTGCGCCCGCAATATGCGGTAGCCTGGGCTGCATTTTTCAACTTCATTGCCTTTCTGTTCTTTGGCCTGCATGTGGCTGAAACACTTGGAACCGGTATCATCGACCCCGGTATCGTGTCGCCTGCGGTGATCTTCGCCGCATTGATCGGGGCGATCGTCTGGAACATCATTACCTGGATTTTTGGCATTCCATCCAGCTCGTCGCACGCTCTGGTCGGTGGCTTGATCGGTGCTGGCATTGCTAAGGTCGGCGTTTCCTCAATCGTCTGGAGCGGCTTCCTGAAAACCGCTGGCGCGATTTTTATGTCGCCGGCAATCGGCTTCTTTCTGGCGCTGGTTCTGGTGCTGGCGGTGTCCTGGATCTTCGTGCGCCAAACGCCGTTTGCGGTCGACCGTACGTTCCGTATCATGCAGTTCATTTCGGCATCGCTTTATTCACTCGGTCACGGTGGTAACGATGCTCAAAAGACCATGGGTATCATCGCTGTCCTTCTGTTCAGCCAGGGCTATCTCGGCTCTGAGTTTTACGTTCCATTTTGGGTCGTGATTACCTGCCAGTCCGCGATGGCGCTTGGCACATTGTTTGGTGGCTGGCGCATCGTTCACACGATGGGATCGAAGATCACTCGTCTTAACCCAATGCAGGGTTTCTGCGCGGAAACCGGAGGCGCATTGACGCTGTTTGCCGCGACGTGGCTTGGCATTCCAGTTTCGACCACCCACACGATCACTGGCGCTATCATCGGTGTTGGTGCAGCCCGTCGTATGTCGGCGGTGCGCTGGGGATTGGCGGGCAATATCGTCATTGCTTGGATTGTTACCATGCCGGCCGCGGCGCTGATTTCCTACGCGACCTTCAAGCTGGTTTCGCTGTTTGGATAAAATAATCGCTCCGGCTTGATTGTTAGCCGGAGTTTCCTCTTATTGTTGGCTCGTCCGACCTAATGGTGTCAGATGACCTTTGTAACGATTTTGGAGCGGCGATATTCTCGCCAGACCGTGAACAGGCCGGCTCCCACTACAATCAATGCGCCAATCACCATGTTCAATGTGATGGTTTCACCAAAGAACAGGGAGGCGACTGCGACGCTGAGCACCAGCTGGAAATAGGTCAGCGGTTGCACCTCGACTGCAGTCAGCAGTGAATATGCCTTGATCAGGAAATAGTGGCTTAACGCTCCGCAGATGCAGAGAGCGGCCATCGGCAGCCAATCGCTTGGCGCGATCGGTGTCCAGTAGAATGGGCCGATAATTGAAGCTGCAATTGCTCCAACTACGCCCGCGTAAAAAACACTCGTCGTCGCGCTGTCCTCATGTCCGACAGCACGGGTCGCAACGTTATAGAAGGCGTATAATACGCTGGCGGCGAGCGGAATGAGCAGTCGAACGTCAAAATCGACATTCACAGGGTTCAGAATAACGAGAACGCCGATCAAACCGACGAGTACAGCCAAACCTCTTCTCCAGCCAACCTGCTCACCAAGCAGCGGAATGGACAGAACCGTGACGATGAGGGGAGTGGATTGCATGATCGCCTGGCTCATGGCGAGGCCTGCAGTCGTAAAGGCAATAACAACAACAACCACTTCGCCAACCAACAGCAGGCCACGAATGATCTGCAGGAAGGGTTTTTGGGTGGTGAGGGATGCTCGCAGACCGCCGGGCGCGGCTGCCGCCAGAATTGTCACAAAAACGGCGAATGCCCAGAACCGGATCATGGTCACCATGATTGGCGGGTATTTTTCTCCAAGCAGCTTCGAAAAAGCATCCTGACCGGCGAATATCGTGACGGCGAGCAATACGTAGACGTAGCCCGATGCTTTACTGTTCATTTCTGCTGCCTTGAGCCTGTTCTCGTGGTGGAAAGCATATCTTCTATACCCGAAAACAAGACATTGCTTGAAAATTATGATGGCAAATGTTGGTGCCCTGCAAGACGAGGAGTTTTGGTGTTGCCTGATACTATACCGTTGGTACGCAGGCTGATTTTGTGCAGATTTCAGGCGTCAATTCAGACACAGAAACGCCCGGACAACCAACGGCTGATCCGGGCGCTTAAAGTGGTTATTGTGGGGTGGTTTGCAGCCGTTGTTTCAAAAGCCAGTCCCATAGTTCGGGATCGTTCAAGGCAGCCAGCTCAACGCCTGAGTGATCGACACCTTCAAACACCGTCAGTTTGGCGTCCCGTTTCAAAGTCTTGAGACGTTCATACAGGATGACGGAATCCGACAATGGGATCACGTCATCACTTGTGCCGTGAAAGACCCAGAACGCCGCTTTTTCATTGGTTCTGTTGAGATAGTGGCGGTTGCCACCGCCAGCTATTGGGGCAAATGCCGCAAACGTCTCGGGATATTGTTCCGCCAATGCCCAGGCTCCGAAACCGCCCCTACTGTACCCGACAACATAGATGCGGGAAGGGTCGACGCGATGTTTTGAAACAACCTCATCCAGCGCCGATTTCACTTTTTCGATAGGATAGAGCAGTTCTTCGCTGGGGTTTTGAGGTGAAAAGACGAGAAACGGAAACTGCTTGCCATCGGCGATGAGCTTGGGAAGTCCTCTTGATCTGACCTTTTCGATATCGCTGCCGCCCTGGTCTCCTCCATGAAGCCAGACAACGAGAGGATAGGTCTCGCTAGAGGTCTCATACCCTTGCGGGGTGTAGATCAGATAGTTGAGGTCATTTTTGACAGGTGCCGATGATGTCATTGCCACCTGTTCAGCATGGGCGATCCCCAGCGCGCATGTCGCCAGTGCTGCGCCCAGAACCGCAGCCAAAAGTTTCTGCTTCATCCGTCTATCTCCTCTTTAACGGTCGTTCAGCCCGGACATGGTCATGCACTGGGACTGACAAATCAAGTTTTCTCCTTGTTGTAATGAGGTGAAAGCCGGGGGACATGGACGGTTTGGGGGAACTCAACGAGGCTTCAAACGTTTTCTTATGACACATCGGAGCGGTACGCTCAGTGACTTGGACTTCCCCGGCGTTTTGACCGGATAGCGATTGTCGGGCGTACTGCGTGATGTCTCCCTCTCCCATCCATCACATTGACCTGCGGCGTCACGATCAGCACGGTTACGGGGCGACGCGATAGCGTTGGCTGATTTCCAACGCTACGTCCGCGGTTCTTCCGGGCTTCTCCCTTTACCGATCACCCAGTCTGAAGCGAGCCACCTTACCGTTGTGGCAGCTCGTTCCAGCTCTCGAGCGCCTGGCTCAACACCGAGATGTCGTCGCCATGCAGGTTTGCCGCGGCAAACAGATGGTCAGAGAACATCGCCGGGCCGAGGTCTGTTCGCCGGTCACTGACGTGATCGAGGATCGTGCCGGTGTGCAGGTCGATGCGCATGGTATCGGAGATGACACCATCTGCTGAGTTACCATAGATGCGCAAATCGATCGATGGCAGACCTGCTGGCGGACGTCCGATAACAAGGCCCTGACGAGTCGGTTTCAGCCAGTCCGGCAATGGCTTGCCATCGGCAAGCGTCACGCCAAAATTGGCATTTTCCACGTTCCCGGCCGAGGACGGCATGATGTAGAGATAATCCTTGTAGAACATTGTATCGACCTGGAACCAGGTGCTTTCGTTACCTTCTCCTGAAAGATGGATGTTGGAACCGCCCTTGAAGAAACCGGCGGCGATTTCATCAATGATCCGGTCACTTGCCTGCCAGTCGCCGATCTGGCGGACCGCGTGCAAGATGGCGCCCTGGTCTGGCAGCGATCCGATACCGTTGAGAGAGCGGATCGAATTGACGACATTTAGGATCGGACCCTGCGCTGTCAGATCAGCAATGCCATTCAAGTCCTCCATGATGGAATCTGTCAGGGCAGAACCAGACGGGATGCTTTCCGACACAGATGGCGGCTGCCATGGGTCGGTTGGCTCTGCCGAAATTGGGGCAGGCGGATCAACTTCGAGCGGTGGACGTGGTCCTCCCGCCTCAAGGACGTTCACCGTCACGGTATAGGTTACGGTATTGACGCCATCGCTAATCGTGAAGGTAAAGCTGTCGGCGCCGTTGTAACCACTGGCCGGTGTATAGCTGTAGGTACCATCCGCGTTGATCGTAACCGTGCCGTGCTGTGGACCGGAACCAAGACCGTAGGTAATTGGCTGGCCTTCAGGATCGGTGGCCGCAGGCAGGTTGCCCGATATGACCGTTCCCTCGGTAACCGAGATGGAGGTATCAGAGGAAACCGGTGGTTCATTGGGCGTATTGACCAGGACTGTAACGGTGTATGTCCGTTCCAGCTGACCATCGCTCACCGTGTAGGTAAATGTGTCGGTGCCATTGAAGTTTTCATTTGGAGTGTAGGTGTAGGTGCCATCGGGATTGATGGTGACAAAACCGTTGTTTGCCTGGCTACCAAGGCCGTAGAATACAGTGTCGCCATCCGGATCGGTCGCGGTTGGCAGCCGGCCATTGTAGATTGCGTTTTCATTGACGGAAACGAGATCGTCACGACCGATCGGCGCATCATTTACCGCACTGACGGTGACACTGACCGTGTAGGTGTTGGTCGCATCGCCATCGGACACGGTGTAGGTGAAGCTATCCGTGCCGTTGAAGTTTGCATTTGGCGTGTAGGTATAGCTGCCATCGGCATTGATGATGACGGATCCGTGCGCTGGTCTGATATCGCCAAGGCCATAGATAACGGTTTGGCCCTCTGGATCAATGGCGCGCGGCAGCATGCCGCTGGCTGGAATATCTTCCGTGACTGCGATGCTGGTGTCCGAGCCGACCGGTGCATCATTCACTTCCGCGACATTGATGGTGATCGTGCGAACGGACGATGCCGTGCCGTCGCTTGCAATATAGGTGAAGCTATCAGTGCCGTAGAAGTTCGGGTTTGGTGTGTAGGTGTAGGTGCCGTCCCGGTTGACGATAACCGAACCGTTCAGCGCATCACGGCCGAGCGAATAGGTGACGGTGCCACCTTCGGGGTCGATTGCGATAGGCAATCTGCCTGATAGCGGCTGGTCTTCGTTGGTCGCCACTGTGGCATCGACTGCGACAGGTGGCTGGTTGGCTGCACCAACGGTCACCGTGACCGTGTAGACTGAGGAGATCGAGCCATCGCTCACCGAGTAGGTAAAGGTATCGGTGCCGCTAAAGCCCGGCGCTGGCGTGTAGCTATAGGTGCCATCCTCGTTGACGATCACCGTGGCGCCAGGCGTGAAACCATCCAGCGCATAGGTAACATCGGAACCTTCCGGATCTATCGCTGGCGGCAGACTGCCGGTTGCTGTTGCGCCATTGGCCACCAAAATCTGCAGATCGGAACCGACAGGCGCATCATTGACCGCCGTAATGGTGATCGAGATCATATAGGTGCTTGTCGCGACACCGTCACTCACTGTGTAGGTGAAGCTGTCATTGCCATTGTAGTTGCTGGCAGGGCGGTAGCTGTAGCTGCCATCGGGATTGATGGTCAGTGTACCGTGCATTGGCGGTGTGCCGACGGCATAAAGGACAGCCTGACCTTCGGGATCGATGGCTTCCGGCAACTGGCCGTTGAACACGATGTCTTCGGTGACGGTGACCGCACCGTCAGAACCGACAGGTGCATCATTGATCGGTGCGACACTGACGGTTACCGTTGCCGTTGCTGTGCCGCCATGACCATCACTCACAGTGACGACAAACACATCTGTGCCATTGAAGTTGGTGGCTGGCGTGTAGAGGTACCGGCCCATCGCATCAATCGTGACACGGCCATTCGCTGGCTGGGTTGAGATCGTATAGGTCAGCGCGTCACCGTCGACATCAGATGCGACTATTGTGCCGGCAACCGGCGTATCCTCAGGGGTCGTGACCAGCTGATCGACGGCGACAGGAGCGTCATTGACCGGGTCGATGATGATAGTTGCGGTACTGGTTGCTGTCAGCGCACCACCTGCACCGGTGTTGCCACCATCATTCGTTGTCATGGTCAGCGTGACCGATGCACTGCTGTTGGTCACAGGGCGATAAACAGGCGCGTTTGGACCGGAAAGCCAGGCATTGATGTTGTTGACCGTACCGGTGAGGGTAAGGACAGGGAAACCGTTACCGGTGACGGTAACGCCATTGGCCGAAACGCCAAGCAGTGCGCCGGAATTGACGGTCAGAGTGACGGTGATGGGAGCATTGCCCGCATCGACGTCAGTGACAGCAATGCCCGTCAAAGGCAAATTGGTGTCTTCCGTGCCTGTAAAGCTGCCGGGCAGGGTGTTGACTGGGGCATCATTGATGGCCCGCACGGTGCCGGATACCGTTCCATCACGGCTGACGGTGCCGTCAGTGACGGTGTAGCTGAAGGACGGGCTGCCATTGTAGTTTGGCGTCGCGGTGAATGTCAGCGTGCCATTGGCATTGAGCGTGACGGTGCCGCCGGTGACCGAAACCGTATTGCCTGCTGTAATCGCCTGCCCGTTAATGGCAGTGATCGTCAGCGGGTCATTGTCCGGGTCGCTGTCATTGGCAAGGACGTCAATGGTGACACTGCCATCTTCATCAATGGCAAATGTGTCGTTGTTGACGACTGGCGCATCATTGACTGCGGCAATCTGGATGGTGACGGTTGCCGTGTCAAACCCGCTATTTCCATCGGCAACACGGTAGGTGAAGCTGTCGGAACCATTAAAGAATGCATTGGGCTGATAGGTAAAGCTGCCATCGCTGTTTAGTGTCAGCGTGCCGTTGGCCGGATTGTTGACCACGGATACTGTCAGCACATCGTCGTCGGTGTCTGCACCGTTTCCATTGTTGGCCAGAACATTTCCGGTCAGCGTTTGGCCTTCATTGATGGAGAACGCATCATCCTGCGCCTGCGGAATTGGGTTGGTTACGGTCCAGATGAAGTTGCGCTGGACGGTTCCACCGTTGCCGTCATTTGCCGTGACGGTAACCGAGAAGGCACGCGTGCCGGTTGGGCCGGAAGCGGACGGTGATATCGTGCCAGTGATTACAGCCGTTGCCTGATTGTAGATCAGGCCGGTCGGCAGGCCGCCAATCGTATACGTCAAGGTGTCGCCATCGACATCGGAGAACAGGCTGCCAAGATCAAGGTTGATCACTGTGCCGTCGAGATTGGCACGCGGTGGCAGTGCTGGTGCGACTGGTGCGTCATTGACGCCCGTAACCGTTATCGTCAGCGTCGCGGTCGCTGTGCCGCCATTGCCGTCCGAGATCGTGTAGCTGATCGAGGTTGCGCGGCTTTCACCGGCTTGCAGGTCCTGGAAGGCTGCGCCCGGATCAAAACGGTACGAACCATCGGCGAGAATGACGAAACTGCCACCATTGCTGCCGGTGAGTGTCGCGCCCACACCATTGGGGCCGGTGCCAACACTGATAACCGTCAACGTGTCGCCATCGGGATCGCTGTCACTACCGATGATGACATTACCGCCAATTGGCGTGTTTTCGTCAGTTTGTGCCACATCATCGACGGCAATCGGCGAGTCATTGATTGCGTTGACCTGGCCGGTAACAGTGGCTGTCGCCGTGGTGGTGCCATCCGACACCGTATAGGTGAAGGTCAGCGGGCCGTTGAAGTTTGCGGCACCTGTAAAGGTCAGCGTGCCATTTGCATTCAGCCGGATCGTGCCGCCAGTAACGGTGACACTACCGCCCTGAACAATGGGTTTGCCGTCGATAGCGGTGATGGTCAGCGTATCGCCGTCGGCATCGCTGTCGTTGGCAAGCACATCGACTGTGACAGTGCCATCCTCATCAACGGTGAAACTGTCATTGCCAAGGGTCGGGGCATCATTGATCGCACAGACATTGACGACCACGGTATATTGCACCGTCGCGGTGCCGTCGCTCACCGTGTAGATGAAGCTGTCGCCACCCGCGAAATTCGGATTGGGCGTATAGGTGTAAGTGCCATCGATATTGACGACAAGACGGCCGTTGGTTGGCCCAGTGCCTACCGCGTAGGTCAGTGTCTGGCCTTCCGCATCGAATGCGACAGGCAGAGTGCCGTTGTAAGGCGTATCTTCGACAACACTGATCGTGTCGCCTCGACCAACCGGCGCGTCATTTGTGCCGGTCACGGTCACGGTAAAGGTGGCTGTCGACGTGCCACCCTCACCATCGGATATGGTGTAGGTCACACTTGTCGTGCGGGTTTGGCCAGCGGCCAGATTGTCGAAGTCGGTGCTTGGCGTGAAGGTATAGTTGCCATTGGCTGCAATATTGAAGCTGCCGCCGGCACTACCTGTTACACTGGTTCCAACGCCGGCAGCATTGCCGTTGACGGCTGAAACGGTAATGACATCGCCATCCGGATCACTGTCTGCGCCAAAGCCGTTGTCGGCAAAGACCGAACCGCTCGCTGGCGTATTTTCTTCCGTCGTGATCGCATCGTTACGGGCAATCGGCGCCGGGTTTGAAACAGTGATGGTGAAGTCGCGGGTGATCTCTTGCTGGCCGTCACTCACAGTGACGGTAATCACGTAGACGCCGCCATCCACTTGCGACGCATTTCGCGTAAGTATGCCGGTGATAACACCTTCAGCGCTCATTTCCAGTCCGGCGGGCAGGCCGATTTCATTGAAGCTCAGTGTGTCGCCATCCGCATCCGTGAAGAACTGCGAGATATCCAGCGTCACACGGTCGGCATCGTTGAAGGACTGGTTGGGGATTTCACCTGTCGGTGGGTCTTCCACATTGGCGACATTGACAGTCACCGTGAAGGTCACGGTCGTTTTGCCGTCATTGACGGTGTAGGTGAAGGAATCCGGGCCTGAGAAATTGGCTTTAGGAACAAAGGTGTAACGGCCATCTACCCCGATCGTTACCGTACCGTTGGCAGGCTGGGCGAGCACGGCATAGATCAGATTGTCGTCGTCGACATCAGTTACCGGCAGGAAGCCGCTCGAAGTCTGATCCTCGATGGCATTCAAGGTGAAGCTGCCGCCGGACGGTGCATCATTTTCACCCGTTACGGTGATGGTCAGTGTTGCCGTGGCAGTACCACCTGCTCCGTCGGAGATTGTGTAGCTGACACTTGTCGTGCGTGTCTGGCCTTCCTGCAGATCATCAAAGTCGGTGTTGGGATTGAAGCTATAGGTACCGTCAGCATTGATGACGAAGGTACCGCCAGCCGAACCGGTGATCGGCTGGCCTGCGTTGCCGGAGCCCACCGCGATCACGGTCAATGTTGCGCCTTCGGCATCACTGTCGTTGGCAAGCACACTTGTGCCATTGGTGATTGCGGTGTTTTCACCCGTGATGGCTGTGTCATCGACAGCGACCGGTGGGTTGTTGATGGCACCCACGCTGACCGTGACGCTGGCTGCACTGGTTTCGCCGCCGTTGTCGGTAATGGAGATCGTCAGGGTGCGGTCGCCAGCGGTCAGATTGGCGTTGCGGTTTTCATACTGCAAAGCGCGCAGCAGGGCACTTGCGGCCGCATTCGGCATGGGAACAGACGCACCGGCCGCATTTTCGAAATGCACCGAATTGGCACCATCATACTGATAGACAAATGTCGTGCCGCCAAACGCAATCATGCCGCTGGACGCCGTGCCAAAAATGATGTCGGCAGAGCCGTTCAGATGGATGATTTCAGTGCCCGAATTGAGGAAGCCGGAGAGGCTGACATCAAGCGAAACAATGCCATTTTCGACATCGGAAACAATAGCATCCGGCGAAACAAGACGGACCGGGCCATCGCCTTCGGTGAAGGTGACCGAATTGTCGCTGCCGCTGCTGCCGGGACCATTCAGGTCGATGATCGGCGTGTCATTGACTGCGGCAATATTCAGCGTCACCGAGGCATCGGAGAAGCCGCCATTGCCGTCACTGATCCGGTAGGTAAATCCAACCGTGCCATTGAAATTCAATGTTGGCGTGAAGGTAAGATTACCAAGGGCATCGTTCAGTCTGACACTACCGCCTGCAACAATAACGGTTTGGCCAACGGTGATGGATTGCCCGTTGATCTGGGTAATGGTCAGCGGGTCGCCATCGGGGTCGCTATCAATTCCATCGGCACCACTCAACGTACCGGCTCCCGTAATCGGGTTGAAATTGGCTACTGTGTCTTCCAATGTGTTGACCACATCATTGGCTGCATTCGGGGCAGGGTTGGTCACCGTCAGGGTAAAGGTGCTGCTGGCCTGCGCAATGCCGTCACTTGCCCTGACCGTGATGGTATAGGGACTGTCCTTCGACGCGTCAGCATCAAGTCTGCCGGTGATGAGACCGGTGGCAGGATCGAAGGTAAGCTCAGGCGGAAGACCAGAAACCGTGATGGTCAATACCTGGCCATCGACGTCGGTGAAATAGGGGCGCACATCCAGGCTGAAATCGGAGCTGTCGACCTGTGTCCGGTCAGGAATAGGCGTTGCCACCGGTGGGTCATTGACCGGGTTGACGGTGACGGTCACGGTTGCGGTATCGCTACCACCATTGCGGTCGCTGATTGTGTAGGTAAAGGACTCCGTTCCGTTGAAGTTGGGGTTCGGGGTAAAGCGCAGTACTTCTTTTCCGCTGGCGTTGAGAACGAGCTGGACTGAGCCATTGCTGGTCATCACGGCGGGTCCGCCAACCGTCAGGTTCACACCTTCAACGAGAATAACCGTATCGGTGTCTCCATCGGGATCGGTATCATTGGCGAGAATGTCGATCTCGACTGGTGTGTCTTCATCCGTGGTGACCTGATCGTTCTCGGCGTTCGGAGCGACATTCTTGATGGTATAGGTGAAGTCGACAGAAGCGCTGCCGCCATCCGGATCTGTGGCTGTGACCCGCACGACATAGTCGCGCAGACCTGTCGGGCCAGATGCATCGGCGTCGATAGTGCCCGAAATGATGCCTGTGGTCGCGTTGATTGAGAGGCCGGGTGGCAGACCTGTCGCAGTGTAGCTTAGTGGCTGGCCCTCTGGATCAACAAAATTACCCGAAACGTTGAAGCTGATCGCTTCACCATCGTTACGCGACATATCGGCGATTGGTGAGGCAATCGGTGGGTCATTTTCCGCGTCAACGAACACGGTAATGATGCCGGTGCTGAAGCCGCCCTGTCCGTCGGTAATACGATAAACAATCGTGTCGGAGCCGTTGTAGTTGGCGTTTGGCGTGTAGGTCAGCGTGCCGTTTGGATTGACGACAACGGTGCCGTTACCCGCAACGGGCGGGAAGGCGGGATCGATGATGATCGTATCGCCATCTGGGTCGAAATCAATGCCATCGTCACCACTGGTCGTACCGGCACCGGTGATTGGATTGAAGGTAACGGGTTGATCTTCGCCTGTGACAACGGTGTCATTTTCGGCAATCGGTGCCGGATTTGTGGCGGTAAAGGTGAAGGTCTGGCTGATAGTGCCGCCCTTACCGTCGTTGGCCGTGACAACAACGGTGTAAATACCATCACCGTTCGGACCGCCCTGGCTTGCATCACTCGACAGGATACCGGTGATCGTGCCGTCTGTTGCCATCGTCAACGTATCGGGCAAACCCGTCTGGCTGAATGTCAGCGTGTCATTGGCGTCGATGTCCTGGAAAAATGCGCCCAGATGCAAGGGATGGTCGGTCAGCGACTGGCCATCGGCACGAGTATAGTCCGGGATGATGTTTGCCGTCGGGTCGTTGTTGACACCGTTGACGGTGACCGTAATCGTTGCGGTATCGACATTCGTGCCGTCGGTCACGCGGTAGGTTATGGAGGTGAAGCGTGGTGCGTCACCTTCCGACATGTCCGCGAAGTCTGTGCCGGGGTCAAATGTATAGGTGCCATCGGCATTGATGGTGAAGGTGCCGCCATTGGAACCGGCAACTGCGACGCCGACATTGGCACTGGATCCTTCCACCTGATCGACGGTCAGGTCATCGCCGTCCGGGTCAAGATCGTTGTCCAGCACATTGCCGCCACCGGAGGTGTTTTCGTCGACGATCAGCGTGTCATGGAAGGCCTGAGGAGGCAGGTTGGTAACGATCCACGTCACGGTGCGGGTCGTTGTTCCGCCATTGCCATCTGATGCGGTGATTACCGCCTGATAGGGGCCGGTGTCAGACGCATTCGGGGCCAATCGTCCGGTAATCCGGCCAGCTGCATCCATGGTGAGGCCTGGAGGAAGATTTGTTGCCGTGAATGTCAGCGTATCACCGTCAACATCGCTGAAATAATGGCTGACATCGTAGTCGACAAACTGGCTGTCGCTATCATACTGGTCCGGGATCGGGCTGGAGGTTGGGTCATCATTGACAGCATTGACAGTAACACGAACTGTCGCTGTCGAGACGCCGCCATTGCCATCGGAAATGGTATAGGAAATGGTGTCCACACCATTAAAGTTGAGGGCTGGCACATAGGTCAGCGTGCCGTTGGGATTGATAGTGACGGTGCCAACACCGGCACGGGCAGTAACAATCGTCAGCGGGTCGCCGTCAGGGTCGCTATCATTGGCAAGCGGTTCGATGACGACCGGGGTGTCTTCATTGGTGGAAATGACATCATTATTGGCTGTTGGAGCCGGATTGGTGACGGTCAGTTCGAATGTCTGAGCCGGAATGGATGTCGTGCCATCATTGGCAATAATCGAAATGATGTACACACCATTGTTGTTTGGGCCGCCCTGGCTGGCATTCTTGTCGATGACACCTGAGATCAACCCGGTCGCCGGGTTATATTGCAGGCCTACCGGCAGGCCGGAAATTGTGAAGGACAGAGGGTCGCCATCCGGGTCGGTGAAGAAATCCGAGACGTTATAGGTGAAGCTCTGGCCGTCAGCGCGCACGCGATCGGGAATTGGTTGGGTTGGCGTCGGCGGGTCATTGACCGCAACCACAGTGACTGTGACGGTTGCCGTGGAAACACCACCATTGCCGTCGGAGATGGAGTAGCTGAAGCTTTCGCGTCCGTTATAATTGGGACTGGGCGTGAAGCGCAGGAACTGGCTGCCGTCAGGGTTTTCAATCAGTTGGACAAAGCCATTGGTGGTGGCGACTGAAGCGCCGTTTGGTTGCAGAACGACATTGTTGACGCGAATGACTTCGGTCAGGTCGCCGTCTGGATCGCTATCATTGGCCAGAACATTGATGTCGACCGACGTGTCTTCGTTGGTGGTGACGGTGTCGTCTCTGGCGATAGGTGGAATATTCAGGACCGTATAAGTGAATTCAACAACGGTTGATCCCCCATCCGGATCGCTTGCAATGACCCGAATACGATAGCTTTTTTCACCGGTTGGACCAGAGGCGTCGGATGAGATCTGGCCGCTGATGACGGAGCCACTCAACAACAGGCCGGGCGGCAGCGGGAAATCCGGATCAATCTGATAGGTCAGAACGCCGCCTTCCGGATCGGAGAAGAAAGCCGACAGATCAAGGCTATCCGTTGCACCGTCATTGCGGGTGCGATCGGCAATCGGAGTGCCAACCGGATCGTCGTTGACCGGAGTGATGGTGACTGTGACCGTTGCAGTCGCGGTCCCGCCATTACCATCCGAAATCGTGTAGGTAATGATGTCTGTGCCGTTGTAATTGGCTGATGGCAGATAGGAAATTTCACCGTCTGCAAGAATGGTCACTGTGCCATGCGCAGCGGTTGCAGAGATGACGGAAAGCGGATCGCCATCTGGGTCGCTATCATTGGCCAGCACGTTGATGATGATGGCAGTATCTTCAAGCGTCGTCGCGACATCATTGACGGCGATAGGTGCCGGGTTCGATACGGCAATCGAAAATGTCTGTTGTGCCGTGCCACCATTGCCGTCCGACACGCTGATGGTCACGGTATAGACGCCGTTATTGACGCCCTGGCTGGCATTCCGGTCGATCGTGCCGGTAATGAGGCCCGCAGCACTGATGCTGAGGCCGGATGGCAGGCCCGTCTGCGAATAGGTCAGCGTATCGCCGTCGACATCTGAGAAGAAGGTTGAGACGTCAAAATTGACCACTGCGCCGTCATTGGCCGACCGGTTTGGTATTGGTGTGCCGACCGGGTTGTCGTTGACGTCAGTAACCGTGATTGTGACGGTGTATTCGTTGCGCGCACCGCTTGGGTCGGTCACAACAAAACTGAACCGGTCGGTGCCGTTATAATTGGCCGATGGTGTGTAGATATAGGTGCCATTGGCGTTGATGGTGACAGTGCCGTGGGCCGGTGTGGTCGTGCCCAGCGAGAAGGTAACGGCGTCGCCGTCGACATCGGTTGCGACCAGCGTGCCGTTAAAAGGCGTGTCTTCCTGTGTGGAAATGCTGATGTCGGATGAGGTCGGTGCATCGTTGACCGGTGTCACTGTGCCGCTGACTGTTGCGTTTGCAAAGGCCGTTCCGTCTGACACGGTGTAGGTGAAATTGATCGGCCCGTGATAATTGGCATTCGGGGTGAAGCTCAGACGACCGTCGGCATCGAGCCGCACCGTACCCCCGGTGATTGCCACCGACTGACCGGTTGTAATGGCGGTGCCATTAATGGCTGTTACCGTCAGCGCATCGCCATCCGCATCACTGTCATTGCTGCGAACATCGAATGTAATTGCGGTGTCTTCAGGCGTTGTGAATGTATCGTTGACGGCAACAGGCGCGTCGTTGATCGGGGTTACTGTGCCATTAACAGTTGCGGTGGCTGTGCCACCATTGCCGTCCGAGATGGTGTAGGTAAAGCTTGGATTGCCGTTGTAATTGGGTGTAGGCGTAAAGGTTAGCGTGCCATTGGCATTCAGCGTGACGGTGCCGCCAGTGACCGAAACGGTTGCGCCAGTGACAATGGCCGTCCCATTGATTTGGGTGATGGTCAGTGCGTCACCATCGACGTCGCTGTCATTGCCACGAACATTGATGGTGGTTGCGGTGTCTTCAAGGGTTGTGAAAGTGTCGTCTACGGCGACAGGTGCGTCATTGACCGGAGTGATGGTGCCATTGACGGTGGCCGTCGCCGTGCCGCCCTGCCCATCGGAGATCGTGTAGGTGAAGCTGGTGCTGCCATTATAATTGGCGGTCGGATTGAAGGTCAGCGTGCCATTGGCATTGAGTGTGATGGTACCACCGGTCACTGCGACGGTTGCGCCGCTGGAAATCGCTGTGCCGTTGATTTGGATGATGGTGAGTGGGTCACCATCCGGATCGCTGTCATTGGCCAAGACCGCGATCGTCGTTGGCGTATCCTCCAGCGTGGTGAATGTATCGCCCGTCGCAATTGGTGGGTCCTGCACTGGCG
Organism: Agrobacterium sp. AGB01; assembly: GCF_014851585.1. Classification (GTDB taxonomy): domain Bacteria; phylum Pseudomonadota; class Alphaproteobacteria; order Rhizobiales; family Rhizobiaceae; genus Agrobacterium. The sequence goes on along the minus strand of NZ_JACVAB010000003.1, from coordinate 34,289 downwards.
TGACTGTGCCGTTGACGGTGGCTGTTGCCGTGCCGCCCTGACCATCTGATATCGTATAGGTGAAGCTTGGATTGCCGTTGTAGTTGGCCGTCGGGTTGAAGGTCAGCGTGCCATTGGTATTGAGGGTTACCGTGCCACCGGTCACGGCGACGGAACCACCCGTTACAATCGCCAGACCGTTAATCTGGGTGATGGTCAGCGGGTCGCCATCGACATCATAGTCATTGGCACGAACATTGATGGTGACGGCTGTGTCTTCAAGGGAGGTGAAGGTGTCATCGACAGCAACTGGCGGATCCTGAACGGCGTTGACCGTGCCGTTGACGGTTGCTGTGGTTGAACCGCCCTGACCATCGGATACGGTGTAGGTAAAGCTCGGCGTGCCGTTGTAGTCAGCGGTTGGTGTGAAGGTCAGTGTGCCGTTGGCATTCAGTGTAACCCTGCCACCCGTCACGTTGACAGAATTGCCAGCCGAGACAACCGTATCGTTGATGGCGGTGATGGTGAGCGTGCCGCCATCAATATCGGAATCGTTGGCAAGCACATTGATGATGACGGGCGTGTCTTCATTTGTGGTGAAGCTATCGTTTCCGGCAATCGGTGCATCGTTTTCGCCCGTTACCGTCACTGTCACGGTTGCGGTGGCCGTGCCACCCTGACCATCTGATATCGTGTAGGTGACCGACGTTACACGCGTCTGGCCTGCGGCCAGATTGTCGAAGCTCGTACCGGGGTTGAAGGCATAAGTGCCATCGGCATTGATGATGAAGGTGCCGCCATTCGAACCATTGACCGCCGCACCGACCGCGGCACTGTTGCCGCCGACTGCAGAAACACTGATCGGATCGCCGTCCGGATCGCTGTCATTGGTGAAGACCGAGCCGCTGATGGCGGCGTTTTCCGTGGTGGCGAAATTGTCATCTCCGGCAATAGGGGCCGGATTGGCAACTGCCCATGTGAAGCTGCGGGTTGCCTGCGCACCGGCGCGGTCAGTGGCGGTGATCGTCACCGAATAGGGGCCGTTGACGCTGGCACTGCGGTTGATGGTGCCCGTGATGACGCCTGCCGCACTGATCGTCAGGCCGGGAGGCAGGCCGGTCGCGGTAAAGGTCAGGCTGTCACCAGCATCCGGATCGCTGAAATTGCCCGACACATTGAGCGATATCACCTGCGTATCATTTGAGCTCTGATTGGCAATCGGGGTAGAAACCGGTGCATCATTGATGCCGGTAACGGTAACGGTGAATGTCGCCGTCGCCGTGCCGCCATTGCCATCAGAAACCTGATAGGTGACGGAGCTCGTGCGGGTCTGTCCGGCGGCGAGATCGACAAAGGCACTTCCAGGATTGAAGATTGCTGCGCCGTTGGCACCGATGGTGAAAGTGCCGCCATTGGAACCAGCAACAGCCATGCCGACATTGCCGACGACACCGTTGACCTGAGAAACAATCAATGTGTCGCCATCAACGTCGGTGTCATTGGTCAGTACGTTGGTCGAGACATTGCTGTTGGCAAGCGTCTGGGCAGTATCATTGATGGCCACCGGTGCGTCATTGACCGCGTTGACGGTGACCGTGACGGTATATTCGACCGACACCGTTCCATCACTGACGCGATATCTGAATGTGTCCGTGCCGTTGAAGTTGGCGGCGGGCGTATAGATGTAGGTACCGTTGCTGTTGATGGTGACAACACCATGGGCAGGCGCAAGCGAACCCGCTGAGTAACTCAGCGTATCGCCATCGACATCGGTCGCGACGGGCAGGGTGCCCGAAAATACCGTGTCTTCGTTGAGGCTGATGGCGGCGTCAGCACCAACCGGCGCATCATTGACGGTGGCGATGAAGATCGTTGCTGTGTCGGTATCCGACAACGGCCCACCAATGCCGGTATTGCCATTGTCGTTGGTGACCATGGTCAAGGTCACCGAGCCATTGGCATTGGCGACTGGCGTGTAAAGCGGACGCGACGTTCCTGCGAGGAAGGTATTGATGTTGGTCACGGTGCCGGTGAGCGTAATGGTTCCGGTGCCCGATCCAGTCACTGTGACGCTGCCGCCAGTGGCGGCAGACAGTGTGCCGGAACCAACCGACAAAGTGACAGTGACATTGCTATTGCCGGCATCCACATCCGATATGGCAAGTCCGGTCAGTGTAAGCGCTATATCTTCATTGGTCGCAAAACTGCCGGGCAGGGTGTTGACCGGCGCATCGTTGACCGCTGTGACGTTGAAGGTGATCGTGTTCGGTGTCGGGTCCGTATCGACGCCACCATTGGCGGTACCGCCATTATCCCGCACCTGGAAGGTGAAGGACGCAAGCGCTGCGCCATTGGCATTGGCGGTTGGGGTGAATGTCAGGCTGCCGATATTGGCCGCACTGATGACCTGACCAGCGGTAACAGGCACGCCGCCGAGGGATAGAACGCCATTGCTTGGCAGAGTGCTGATGATCACTGCTGAGAGTGTGTTGGCGGGTGAATCGTTCGGATCCGTGAAGCCAAAATCGGCAGCGGCAAAGGTGTAGCTGCCGTCTTCCAGCAAGGTGATTGTCTTGTCGCCACCGGATGGGGCATCGTTGACCGGAGTGATCGAGATCGTCGACGTGTCGATATCTGTCAGGGCAGGGCCACCAGTGTTGCCCATGTCGTTGGTTGTCATGGTCAGCGTGACGGCTGCGACCGAGTTTGCGACGGGTGTGAAGCTGGGGCGAGACGCGCCCGAGAGATTGGCGTTGATGGCCGTGATGGTGCCGGACAGCACAATCTCGCCACTGCCACTGTTTTGAACGGTAACCCCGCCAGTGTTGGATGCGGTGAGAATGCCGCTGTTGACAGAAAGCGTCACCGTTACAATGCCATTGCCGGCATCGGCATCAGCGATCGACAGACCAGTCAAGCCGAGTGCTGTGTCTTCCAGCGTGGTGTAGGTGCTCGGGATGGTATTGATGGGTGGCGTGTTGACCGACGCGACAGCAACAGTCACCGTCGCGGTTTCCGTCACGCCACCGGATGTGACAGTGTAGGTAAAGGTGGTCACGCCATTATAGTCGAGGGTTGGTGTGAAAATCAGCTGCCCGCCGGATGTCAGCTGCACCGTTCCATTGCTGACGGCGACCGTTCCTCCTGTGGTAATGGCCGTGCCATTGATCGCGGTAATCGCGCGACCGGGATTGTCGAAAGTATCATTGGCAAGAACCGCGATTGTTACCGGCATATCCTCGTCAGTTGAGACGGAATCATTGGCAATATCGGCAACTGCGGTGATCGTTACATTGATGGTATCCACATCCGACAATGAGCCGTCCGATGTGGTGAGCGTGATCTGCGCCGAACCATTATAGTCCCGGGTCGGCACATAGGTAGCCCCGGCCAGTGCCGCATTGATGGCAGCGGTGGTCCCACTGAAGGTCATCGTGGCGTCGGAGGTGCCATCACCCGCAGTGAAGGTCAGTCCGCTGATGCCGGATAGCGAGAAGGTACCGTTGGTGACGGTGAGCGTGACAGTCAGTGTGCCGTTGTCGACATCGGCAACCGAAATCGCGTTACCGCCCGCGACGGAGAAAGTGATCGTGCCATCTTCCGCAATCGTCTGGGTACCGGGGACTGTGTTTACGGGCGCATCATTGACCGCCGTGACGTTGACGGTGACTGTCGCGGTTTCAGTGACCCCGCCCGACGTCACGGTGTAGGTAAAGCTGGTCTGGCCGTTATAGTTTGCGGTTGGAGTGAAGGTGATCGTGCCGTTGGCATTCAGGCGCGCAGTACCATTGGCGACGGTAACCGTGCCGTTGACGGCAACTGCCGTACCATTGATCGCTGTGATGGTGTGCCCAGAGTTCTCGAAGGTGTCATTGGCGTTGACATCTATCGTGATTGCCGTGTCTTCATTGGTGGTCACCACGTCATTGGCGATATCGGCAACCGGCGTAACGGTAATTGCAATGCTATCCGTATCTGTCAGCGTGCCGTCAGAAGTGACGACTGTCAGCTGCGCCGCGCCATTATAGTCGGCGGTTGGCGTGTAGGAGAGGCCTGCAAGTGCAGCATTGATCTGCGCGGCTGTGCCGGCAATCGTCACCGCGCCTGTGCCGTTGTTGCTAATCGTGGAACCACCACCTGCGGTGACGGACAGCGAACCATTGGTGACACTCACAGTGGTGGTGAGCGTATCACCATCGACGTCACTGACGTTGACGCCACCGATGGCCAAAGGTGAATCTTCTGCCGTCGTCTGGGCACCCGGTACGGTGTTGACCGGAGCATCATTGACCGGCGTGACCGTGACAACAACGTTTGCAGTCTCGGTGACGCCGCCTGATGTGACGGTGTAGGTGAAGGAGGTCTGGCCGTTATAATTTGCGGTCGGAATAAAGGTCAGCGTGCCATTCGCATTGAGCCGCACGCTGCCATTTGCCACAGTCACCACGCCATTGGCGACGATCGACGTGCCATTGATGGCGGTGATCTGATGGGCGGCATTCTCGAAGTTGTCGTTGGCATTGACGTCGATCGTTGCTGCGGTGTCTTCATTGGTGGTGACCGCATCGTCAAATATATCGACGACCGGGGTGACGGTGATCGTGCGGCTGTCGGTATCCGTCAGCGAACCGTCACTGCTGGTCATGGTCAGCGTCACGGTGCCGTTAAAATCCGCAACCGGCGAGTAAACCGGCTGGCTGGCACCCGCCTGGAGATAGGCATTGATGCTCGAAAGCGTACCGGTCAGCGTAATGGTTCCGGTGCCGGAACCGGACACGGTGACACCGCCTGCACTTGTAGCGGCGATGCTGCCGGAGTTGACGCTGAGTGTCACGGTCATTGTCGATGTACCGGCATCGGGATCGAGAACCGACAGGCCACTCAGGGAAAGTGTGCCATCTTCCAGCATCGTATAGCTGCCCGGAAGGGTGTTTACCGGTGGGTCATTGACAGGAGTGACCGAGACGGTTGCAAGCGCGACATTCGAATTCACCGTGCCGTCATTGACGGAAATGTTGATGATACGCGCAGTTGAGCCGGGATCGTCTGACGTTGAGGAATAACGGATTTGCTGCAGGGCTGTCTGGTAGTCGGCCTTGGTTGCGAAACCCGTCAACGTCAGGGTCGCGGTGGCCGCGTTGTAGCTGAACGTGATACCCGACGGCAAAGTGCCAGCAATAGACAAAGTGTCGCCCGCAACAGCGTTGGTGATAATGATCGTCGCCGAAGCCATATTGGTATTGTCGACATCGACAATTAGGACGTCGGTATCAACAATCGCAATGCCCGCGCCATTTTCGGTATAGCTTGTGGTAAAGCCGGTGCCGGCACCGGAGGCGTCGAGATCCAGGATCGGTGCGTCATTGACCGGAGTGACGGTGATGATTGATGTATCGACATCGGTCAGGGCTCCGCCAGCGCCCGTATTGCCACCGTCATTGGTAGTCATGGTCAACGTGACATTGCCGTTGAAATCAGCAACTGGAGTAAAGCTTGGCCGGGAAGCGCTGGCCAGGAAGGCGTTGATATTGGCAAGAGTGCCACTTAGGATAATCGTGCCGGTGCCGGAACCCGAGACGGTAACGCCACCTGCGGCACTAGCGGTCAGGATGCCGGAATTGACGCCAAGCGTCACAGTCATCGTACCATTTCCGGCATCGACATCACTGATCTGTATATCTGTCAGGCCTAGCGGCGTGTCTTCAGGGATTGTATAGCTGGCAGGCAGCGTATTGACCGGGGCGTCGTTGACAGCATTGATGGTGATCGGCCGCGTGTCGATGTCGGTCAGCGGGCCGCCGGATCCGGTGTTGCCGCCATCATTCGTGGTCATGGTCAGCGTCACGCTGCCATTGGCGTTGGCAACCGGCACGTAGATCGGCGCGGCCGAAGAGGCGAGATAGGCGTTGATACTGGCGAGAGTACCAGTCAGCGTGATTGTGCTGCCTGAACCTGAAATGACCACGCCATTGCCCGATGTTGCCGTCAGGGTGCCTGACGTCACAGACAGCTGCACGGTTATCGCACCCGTACCAGCATCAACGTCGGCAACCGACAGGCCCGTCAGGGCAACATTTGTATCTTCATTCGTGGTCCAGCCAGAGGCGGGCAATGTGTTGACCGGCGCGTCATTGACGGCGGCCACATTGACGGTGACCGTTGCTACTTCGGTCACACCACCTGATGTGACTGTGTAGGTGAACGTGGTCTGGCCGTTGAAATTGGCGGTCGGTGTATAGGTAATCGTGCCATCGGCACTGAAGGTGACACTACCCTGGCCAGCCGGTGGTTGGGTGACCGAGGTGATTGCACGGTTGGGGTTTTCGAAGTTATCGGCAGACGCGCCGTTGGTGCCGGTTATCACGTTGAAGGTGATAGGCGTGTCTTCGTTGGTGGTCACTGTATCATCAACGATGTCTGCGACTGGCGTGACCGAGATGGCAAGCGTGTCTGTGTCGGTCAGCGAGCCATCCGATGTCACCATCGTTAGCGTATCAGAGCCGTAATAGTCGGGATTGCCTTGATAGCGCAGCGATGCGAGTACGCTGTTGACCTGCGCCTGCGTACCGGAAATGGTTACCGTGTTGGTACCAACGCCCGTCACCGTTCCTGCAATGGTCGATGGCGAAAGAATGCCATTCGTCACGGTGAGCGTCACGGTCAGATTGGTTGAATCTGCGTCTGTGACGGAAAGGCCGGTGATGGCAGTCAGCACATCTTCCTGCAGCGTAACAGGACCAGTGGGCAGCGTGTTGACCGGTGCATCGTTGACGGCGATGACATTGACGGTCGCTACGGCGGTATTGGAGTTGGCGGCACCATCATTGGTTACGACGTTGATCGTGCGGCCAATGGTGGAGGGGTTGTCCGATGTCGTGGAGTAACGGACGGCCTGCAATGCCGTCTGGTAATCGGCCTTGGTTGCCGAACCGGTCAGTGTCAGCGTGAAGGTGGCGGCGTTGTAGCTGGCTGTGATGCCAGGAATGGTGCTGCTCAAGGCCAGCAAGTCGCCCGCTTGGCCATTGGTAATCACCACCGTCAACGAACTCATATTGGTATTGTCGACATCGGTGATCAGGGCCGATGCGCCGGTAATGGCTACACTGGCGCCCTTTTCCGTGTAGGTGGTCGAATACCCAGTGCCGGTGCTGCCAGTATCAAGGTCAAGGATCGGCGGATCGTTGACGGGAATAATGGTGATCGTGCGGATATCGATATCGGTCAACGCACCACCGGTACCGGTGTTGCCGTTGTCATTGGTCGTCATCGTCAAGGTGATGGCGCCATTTGCATCCGGCACAGGCACATAGATTGGTGCGGAGGCGGATGCCAGATAGGCGTTTATATTGGTCAGCGTGCCGGACAGTGTCAGCGTTGCGGTTCCAGATCCCGACACTGTGACACTGCAGCCTGAGGTCGCGGTGATCGTGCCCGAGGATACACCAAGCGTGACGGTCATCGTGCCATTTACGGCATCAAGGTCGAGGATCGAAAGTCCGCTCAGCGCGACATTCGTATCTTCATTGGTGGTCCAGCCAGATGCTGGCAGCGTGTTGACCGGCGCATCGTTGACGGCAGTGACAGCGACCGTCGTGATGGCGGTGTTGGAGGCAAGTGCGCCGTCATTGACGGTAACGCTGATCGTGCGTCCGGTTGCCGTTCCGCCGATCGTTGGATTGTCGGAACTGGAGGAGTAAAGGATTTGCGCCAGTGCCGCCTGATAGGCCGCTTTGGTAGCAGAACCGGTCAATGTCAGTGTGAAGGTCGTGGCATTGTAGCTGGCTGTAATACCAGTCGGCAATGTGCCTGTGGCGGCCAGAATGTCGCCTGCCTGGCCATTGGTAATCACGATCGTGGCGGATGCCATATTGGCATTGTCGACGTCGATGACCGAGTTGTTATTGGCGGCAATGGCAACGCCGCTGCCGTTTTCCGTGTAACCGATAGAATAACCCGTACCGGCTGAGGAACCATCAAGATCAAGCACTGGCGCATCATTGACAGGGATGATGGTGATGGTGCGGACATCGATGTCGGTCAGAGCGCCACCAGTGCCGGTGTTGCCATTGTCGTTGGTGGTCATCGTCAAAGTGACGGCGCCATTGGCATCAGCGACTGGAACGTAAACGGGTGCTGCCGCAGACGCGAGATAGGCGTTGATATTGGCAAGAGTACCGGTCAAGGTAATCGTTGTTGTGCCGGAACCGGTAACTGTCACGCTTCCGCCTGAAATTGCAGTGATAGCACCGGTCGCTACGTTCAGTGTTACTGTCATGTTGCCTGTGCCAGCATCCACATCGGCAATGGACAGGCCAGACAGAGCGAAACTGGTATCCTCATTCGTCGTCCAGCCGGACGCTGGTAACGTGTTTACGGGGGCGTCATTAACTGCAATGACGTTAATTGTTGACACGGCAACGGCTGATGACAGGCCACCATCATTGACCGTGACATTGATGACGCGCGCAGTTGTACCAGGATTATCGCCGCTGTTGGAAAAGGTGATGGCACGGATTGCCGCGGCATAGTTTGCCTTTGTTGCAGTTCCCGTCAGATTGACGGTGATCTGGCCAGCAACCGTTGTATCGATAGACCCGGTAATGCCGGAGGGCAGGGTGCCGACACTCAGGAGATCACCCGCCTGCGCATTGGTCAGAACGATGGTGGCCGAGCGCATGGTGGTGCTGTCGAAGTCACGCACATCGGCAAGGACGCCAGCTGTGGTGGATGCAATCGAAACACCGGCGCCATTTTCAGTATAGGTCGTGGTGTAATTGACGCCAGCAACCGTATCGACGTTTCTGAACGCGCTGACATTGTCGATGAAAATGTCGTCCGTGCTTGGGGTCAGCAAACCGCCGGCGGCGGAGTAACTGAAGACCAGATCACCGGTTGCCGCGACAGTGGATGGCAGGTTGATGGTAACACCGGTGCGGGTCCAGGCTGTGGTTCCGGCGGCGGAGGCGGCAACCGTGGACGGTGAACCGCTCGCACCATTAAAGTAAGTGATGGTCGCCGTATTTGGCGTGCCATTCAATGTGCCTGTGGTTACTCGGGCGTAGAGCACGCCGCCAATGGTGACATCCAGTGTCGCTGGCGTGTTGTTGTCATTGGAAATCCCAAGAAGGAGATTGTTGCTCCAGCCAACATCAAATGTCAGCTGCGCGGCACCGGAAGGCGCCAATCCATCGCGCCAACCGGTAATGTTGGCCTGCGTCAGGGTGCCGGTACCGCCATTAAGGGTCCAGGCATAGCCGTCATTGGCAATGCCGCCGGCAGTTCCGGTCACCGTCCAGCCGGTCGTGCCGGGCGTGCCACCGTTGGTGATGATCTGCGTTGGCGTCGTGCCGGAATTGAGGTCGACAACAGGCGCCTGTGCATCATAACCGAAATCGGCAGCAAGGTTGGCGCCGCCAATCAATGTCAGTGCTGCGGATTGGGTGATTGCTTTGGTTGCAACAGCCCCGCCGAGTACACCAGCCGTATCGGTAACACGCACGACATATTGGCCGGGCAGAACCCCGGTGAACAGGTATCTTCCGTCAGCGCCCGTGGTGTCGGTGGCAAGAACACGTTCACCGGCATCCGCGACACCGTTGCCATTGACGTCATCGATCAGTTGTACGGTAACATTGGCAATGCCAACGTCACCGCTGTCGAATGTGCCGTTGAGGTTGTTGTCATCATAGACCTGATCACCAATCGTGCCGGTCGGCGGCACCCAGCGTGCACCATCGGAAATGGTGCCGATTGGCGTTGTGCCATTGGTGGTGATTGCTATGGCAGAGCCAATAGCCGCACCGGTCGTGACGTTGATTTGCTGCAGCGATGCGCCGACCAGATAGGTATTGCCATTGATGTCGCCGCCACCCTGAACCAGAGTGGTGCCACTGGGGTTGGCGTAGGAACCGACAATCGCACCGGTTGCGAGGTTGTAACGCGTGATGGTCGCTGCTGCACCATTGAGGCTGAGCAGATAATTGTTGGTCGTATCAATGGCAAAATCACCCCAGTCATTGCTGGTGGTGATCGCTGCGCCGAAGGTTGATGCCGAGGCTATGGTGCGGCCGTTGCCGCTGAAGGTGATCCGCCAGATCTGGTCGTCACCATTGGCGTTGATGTTCTCGATGCCAAGATAAAGTGAACCATTATAGAAGGTTGCAGCACCGCTACCAACACCTCGTTCACCCACCACGATGCTCAGGCCGGTGCCGTTATTGGTCAGATCATTGTCGATCAGGATGTGGGTATTGTTGATGAAGTCATAGGCGAACAAAGCGCGGTTGGCGTTTGCGGAGGCACTGTCGGTGTAATAGATGAGGCCATTGGCCTGATCGACCGCCAGCGAATTCAGCGTGTCGCTCAAGCTGACTCCGCCAATCGTGGCAGGTGCCGTCGTGATGGCTGTCGCTTTGCCGGTCACAACATCGACGCTGTAGAGTGTGCGACCGGAGACAACGAGAAGTGCACCATTACCAACACTGGCCTGCACGTTCAGCAGTTCAGCATATTCGCGCTGCGCGTCCATGGTGGGCAACACGCTCGCGGTGATTTCACCGGTGCGATATTCGAGATCCCAGTCGCCACCGAGTGCGGCATTGCCCGTCGCATCCGTCGATGCGGCAATATCGGCACCGGTCAGGTAGCCCATCATGCGGGCAGCATTCTGACCGAGCTCACCACGTGCGAAATCGCAACCATAAATCAGGATATCGGCGTCATCGGTCAGATAGGACTTCAGGCTTTGCAACTCGTCTGCATAATCGCCAGCCATCGATTCAATCGTCAGTTCCGCTGAGCCGAGATAAAGTCGACCTTCGTCACCATGGGAAATGATGTGGACTGTTTCCACATCCTTCATGTGGGAGAGTGCTTCTGCCAGCTGTTTGACGCCATCGCGGCCAGCTTCGAGAACCACAACCTCGAAGTCGCCGTCTATTCCCTGCAGCAGGGTTACGGAACTGTCGACGAAAACTACCTGTTTGGACGCCGCTTCCATCGGCGGTATCTCAGTGATCGCGGCTTCGGTCGAACCTGCGAGCGCCTTTTCCAGCGCATGCTGATCGCTATCCGTGGCATCAGAACTCTGTTGATGATCGGTTCCGTCACTATCTTGGGCGGGGTGCTGGTCTTGAGCCTGGTCGATTGTAACAGCGCCTGCTGCGTCAAATGCAATGCGCTGTTCAAGCTCCATAAGCATGGAACTCAGCCTGTCCTGCTTGCCTTTTTTCGAGGCGGGTTTCTTCTTGTTATCTTTGGACGACTGCTGCCGACGAGTGAAATGCTCGTTCATTACATGTCTCCCGCTTCCAGACCCCAGACAAACCGGGCGGATGGGTGCCCGATCTTATGACAGTGAATCGGGCAACGGCTGTCAGATTAACGAGTTCCAAAATAGACGTTGGGTGGGTTTACAAAATCTTAATTTTTGCCGCCAATTTTTAGCAAGTAAGAATATACACATAAACCCAATAGCGCAGGGGTTTTCCTGATATTTGTCAAGAAACAATACATCAGTTCCAGGCGCGCAGATTTTGCCTGTAATTACAGGGACTGCTAATTTAAGTACCTGTTAACCATATCCGTCAATCATTTGCCCACCCCTAGGTTTCGCACAAGGCGTTTCGTCTGTTTGAAGCGTTGAAACCGCGCGTACCCCTGTATTGCTTTTCGCAAGGGTTCCGTCGAGTTGACTTGCGAGGTGACGCAGTGAAATTTCCATTCATCTGGACTGTGCCTGTCGTTCTGCTTGCTGCCAGTTGTACTGTGCACACAGAACCGCTGACGCCTGAGGCCAATGCAGTTTTCGGGCATGAAAAGCTAACCAGGGCAACAGCCAATCAGGAGCCGATTACCGGTTCTATTGACCTTTATGACGCGATGGCGCGGGCGCTCAAATACAATCTCGATACCAAAGTCGAGATCATGCAGGCGGCGCTGAAAACGCGTGAAGCCGATCTTGTCAGCTACAGCGCCTTGCCAAAGGTTGTGGCCGGGGTGGGTTATGCGGGCCGTAACGAGGCTGATGCCTCAACGCCTTCGACGCGCGACGAGAACATTAGATCAGCTGATTTGACGTTTTCGTGGAATATCCTTGATTTCGGATTGTCTTATGTGCGCGCCAAACAGGCCGCAGATCAGGCTTTGATCCAGGAAGAAATGAAACGGCGCATCGTCAACAAGGTGATCGAGGATGTACGCACCGCCTATTGGCGCGCAGTCAGCTATCAGAGCCTAGTCGGTCGTATGCGGGCGCTTGAAGGCCGCGTTGCACGCGCATTGCGCGACACACGTGGCCTCTCTTCAAGCGGTGAAAGCTCACCACTGGTAGCGCTGACCTATGAGCGCGAACTGATCGAGGTAAAGCGTGAAGTGGAAATGCTGGAAGGCGAACTGAAAGTTGCCAAAAGCCAGCTTGCAGCACTCATGAACGTTACGCCGGGAACCCAGTTTACGCTGGCAGTACCAAAGCGCTCCAGAACCAAGCTGTCTGTTCCCGACAATATGCCGGAAATGTTCCGTATAGCTGTCGAAAATCGGCCGGAAATGCGTGAAGTTGCTTACAGAACTCGGATTAACGAAAAAGAAGTTAATGCGGCGCTTCTGGAGATTCTGCCGGGCTTTAACGTCTATGCAGGTGCCAATTATGACTCAAATGAGTTCATAGCCACGAATGACTGGCTGTCATGGGGCGCCAAGGTCAGCTTCAACGCGATGAAGCTGGTCAGCATGCCAGCGGTCAATAAGAGAATTGACGCCGAAAAAGAGGTTCTTGACGCACGCGCTCTCTCGGTTGCCATGGCAATCATGACGCAAGTGCATATCAGCCGCACGCGTTATGCCCATCTCAACAAGTCTTATTCGACGGCGAGTGCATTGTCGAATGTCTCGCACCGTATTCTCAAACAGGTGCGTGACGAAACAAATGCGCAAAAGACCAGCGAACAGATTCTCATCCGTGAGGAAATGAACGCCCTCCTTGCCGATGCCAAACGCGACATGGCCTATGCCGACCTACAGAATGCATATGCCAATATCTATGCCTCGCTTGGTGTGGATCCGTTCCCGGTCGGTCTTTCCGCCAGTTCCAGCATTGACCAGATCGCAGCACAGTTGAGGACAATGTGGACCCATAGTGGCGGCCCGGCAAAGATCGAGGTGGCTGCCAAGTAAGCGTAGTACCGATTATGACGTCAGGGAGTTGAGACGTGCAGATATCGAGAGTAGCGGGCCTTTTTCTGGCTATCATGGCCGCGTCGTCGGGAGGTTATCCGCTGCATGCGCAAGATGACGGCACGACGTTGCGTGGCATCGTCAAACCCGTCAATCAGGCAATGATCGGCACGGACCTCAGTCTTCCGATTATTTCATTGCCGTTTCGTGAGGGGCAGGATTTTTCCAAAGGCGACATTCTGGCCGCCTTTGATTGCCGTGATCTCGAAGCGCAGGTGAAGTCCGCTGAGGCTGTGCTGCGTGCCGAAACGATTACGCATGAAAACAATGTCCGTTTGGCGCGTTCAAAAGCTGTCGGCGCCTTCGAGGTCGATCTTTCAAAAGCAAAGACCGATCAGGTGGCGGCGGAACTGGAGGCCTTCCAAAGCAAGATGGCCCGCTGCGTCATTCGAGCGCCCTATGATGGCCGTATTGCCTTCGTGCGGGCGCACGAGCATGAGATACCCGAACCCAACCAGCCGCTGATGCAGATTGTCAGCAAGGGTGAGCTGGAAATTGAAGCGCTGTTGCCATCTCTCTGGTTGCGATGGCTGAAAGCTGGAACGCCCTTCACCATCATGATTGATGAAACTGGTGAGAAAAAACAGGCAGAAGTTTCCCGCATCGCAGCCACGGTTGATCCGGTCAGCCAAACGGTGAAGATCACGGGACGTTTTTCCGATGATGCAAGAGGCATTTTGCCGGGAATGAGTGGGCCAACCACCTTCAATCCCACACCCGGAGAGTAGCGGATGGAACCCGAGATAAAAACAACGGTTACGTCGACGCAACGCATTTCAACCGATGCTGGGCAAGCCGCCTCCCGAGGATATGAATTGCTGTTACGTGTCGAGGCGGAAGCGCGACATGTGGAAACCGTTGGTGAACTGGGATTTCTGATTGCCAATGAAACCGTGAACATCGCCAAATGCCGTCAGGTGTTTGTACTGGCGGGATTTGAGAAAACCCTGGCAGTCAAGGCAGCGACTTCGGTCGGCGGTATCGACCGCAACTCACCACGTATACGCTGGATTGAAGCAATCATCAGCAATCTTCGCAGCGAAAGAGGTCTTGGCGAGCCTTGTGATTTTGCGCTGCCTGCGTTTTGCCCGCTCGATGATGAAGAGCATAAGACATATCCAAGCCGGTTCATGGCGTGGCTACCGTTTCAGCTTCGCGACGGTACGGTGTTCGGCGGCATGCTGGTGACGCGTGAAATCCCATGGAATAAACAGGATCTGGTCATTCTGCGGCGGCTGGCCGCAACCTATTCTCATGCATGGTCAGCACTGACGGGAGAGCGACGCCTGAAGCGGCGAGTGAAATTGAAGCCGTTAATTGCTGCGGCTCTGGTCACCGTCACTGCGCTTGGCTTTTATCCGGTTCCGCTGACCATTCTCGCGCCGGTTGAGGTGGCGCCAATTTCGCCGCGTATTATCGCAGCTCCCCTGGACGGGGTGATTGAGAGCATTGCCGTCAATCCTGACCAAGCCGTGCAGCAGGGCGAACCTTTGCTCAAAATGTCCGATGTCATGTTGCGTAATGAACTAGCGGTCGCCGAACAGGATGTGCGCGTTGCTGAAGCCAAGCTGATGCAAGTGACGCAAGGTGCTGTGGCTGATCCGAAATTGCGAGCCGACCTTGCCATCACAAGAAGTGAACTAACCGTTGCTGCGGCAAAACGGAACTATGCGCGCGACATGTTGCAGCGATCGGATGTTCGTTCTCCCGCTGATGGTATTGCCATTTATACCGACCGTAGAGATTGGGTGGGTCGGCCTGTCACGACAGGTGAGCGCATCATGGAAGTGGCCGATCCAACCCGGATGCAACTTCGCATTGACGTGCCAGTGGCCGATGCCATTGCAGTGTCCAAGGGGGCAAAGGTTCGGGCGTTCCTCGATTCCGATCCGCTGCGACCGGCAAATGCGAAGGTCGAGGCGGTGTCATTTGAGGCGCGCATGGTCGAGGGTGACGTCCTTGCCTATCGCATCTACGCAAGTCTGGATGGCGAAAAGCCCGGCATGCGACTTGGCATTCGCGGAACTGCGCAGATCAGCGGTGATAAGGTAGCGCTCGCCTATTATCTTTTCCGCAAACCGATCTCGGTTATCCGCCAGCGGTTTGGTCTATGATCACAGCCCAACCCACCGATGTACCGCTACCGATGCTGCGTGAGGATCTGCAGATTGTACGGGTGGGTGCCAGCTATTCCGGGGCGCCGACTTGGGTGATTTTCGATCCGATCCGTAACCGGTTTTTTCGCATCACCTACGAGATGTTCGAGGTACTGCGGCATTGGAATATCAGCCACACGGTGAGTAATCTGCTCAAGGCGGTGAACAACCGTTTCATCGAACGCATGTCGGAAGATGATATCGGCACGATCGCACGCATGCTGGAACATAATTTGCTGCTGGTTCAACCAACGCGTGGCGGATGGAGGGCTTTGCACCAGATAGCACAGCCGCGACATTCGTGGTTCATGCGGCTCATCCACAACTACCTGTTTTTCAAGATTCCTCTGGTCAGGCCGGAGCGGTTTATCCGCGCGACATGGCCCTATGTCCAGTTTCTGTTCAGTCGTGTTTTCTGGTGGGTTTCGGCCATTGCAGGGCTGCTCGGCATTTATCTGGTTTCGCGCCAGTGGGATGCATTTACCGGCACATTCCCGTTCGTTTTCTCGCTTGAAGGCGCCGTCATCTCTATCCTGTCGGTGATTTTCATCAAATGCCTGCATGAGCTTGGGCATGCCTATGTGGCGCATCGGTTCGGGTGTCGTATACCGACGATGGGTGTTGCCTTCATGGTCATGGTGCCGCTGCTTTACACCGATGTAAGCGATGCCTGGAAACTGAAGTCGCGCTGGCAACGACTGCGGATCGATTCCGCTGGCATGCTGGTGGAATTGACGGTTGCAGCCTATGCGCTGCTTGGCTGGGTTTTTGTGCCCGACGGGCCGCTGCGCAGTGCGCTGTTTGTGCTGGCCGCGACCGGTGTGGTGTTGAGCCTGCTCGTCAATCTCAACCCGTTCATGCGTTTTGACGGATATTACATCTTGGCTGATCTGCTTGGTGTGGAAAATCTGCAACCACGCAGCTTCCGCCACATGCGCTGGCGGTTGCGCGAGTTGCTGTTCAAACCGGGTCATGAGGCGCCGGAACCCTTTCCACCACGGCTTGATGCCACGCTGACGTTGTATGCAATTGCCACGGCAATCTATCGGTTGGTTCTTTATCTCGGCATTGCCGTGCTGGTTTATCACTTCACGATCAAACTCGTCGGCATTGTGTTGTTTGTCGTCGAGATCATGTTTTTCATCATTCGCCCCGTTTTCATGGAAATGAAGGAGTGGTGGGCCATGCGCAGCGATATTGTCCGCAGCCGTCGTACATATCTCACCGGTGCAATTGTCGGGATTGCAGTGATCCTTGCCTTCTTGCCTCTTTCGACAAGGATCACCGCACCGGCGGTGATTTATCCGCAGCAGTTCCTGCGTCTTTTCCCGCAGGAACCGGGACGTATTGAAAGCCTCGGAATTTCGGTCGGACAGAGCGTAAAGGCGGGCGACACGTTGTTCGTGATCGATGCACCACAGATCAATGAGGAACTGCGGATTGCCGAGGTCGAGATTGAGCTTGCCCGCTCCCGTCTGGCCCGCATCGGTGCCAATGCTGATGATCTTGCGCAGAGAAGCATTATCGAAAGTGAATTGGGCAGCTCTCTGGCCCGCAAACGCGGGCTTGAAGAGCGCCGCACAGCACTGGTCGTCAGGGCACCCTTCGATGGTACGGTGACTGACATGAACCCGGAAATTTTGCCGGGACAATGGGTCGGGCGTGCTGAACAGATTGCTTTTGTCTCATCTGGGCAGGGCTCCGTGGCGCGCGGTTATGTTGCCGGTGACGACAGCGGTCGTCTTGCAGCCAACGCTGCCGGGTGGTTTATTCCCAATGATGTGTCGCAGCCAAAATTACCGGTGACGCTGGCGGGCATAGCGCAAGCGGGAGCACGTGAAATCGACGTGCCTCAATTGTCCTCGCAACATCACGGTGCCATTGCGGTTCACGTTGCAAGCGAAGGAAAAAGGCACAGGCTGGTTCCGGTTTCTGCTCAATATGCAGTCGTTGCAACCATTGATGATGCGAGTTTTGTGCCATCCAGGTCGGTGCAGGGCGTGATGCTGCTGCATGGCGAAGGCGTCAGTTTTGCCGAACGTGTCTGGCGCCGTGTGCTGATGATTCTTTTCCGCGAGGCGGGATTTTGATCACCTGTTTTCGTCCGTTGGCAAGTCATATTTCACGTCGCACTCACATCTTAGACATTTGCCATTCGCTGTCTTGAATTATCAAACCTGACTCCTACATCGCGTTGCGTTGTGGAGGTCACATTGTAATGCCATCGTTTTTTGAAACCACCTTTGGACCTATTGAACTAAAAATTATTGATACTGCTTTACATGAGTGGCGCAGCCATCACGCGTTGAAAAAAGATGATCCGGATGTCAGCATTGCAGCTGAGATTTGCATCAATCTTTTCCGGGAAGGCCACAGAACTGTGCCAGATCTGCAGGATGCCATGGCCCGCCATAAGGCTCTCAATGATATGACAGCCCACCACTAAAGCATCTAATTCAGGCGGTTTTCTCCGTCCTGAGTAAAACGTTGTGTCGCAAATCAGAATATCGAAATTGTCTTATTGGGACATGTGTCAGTGTTAGGTTTGCGGCACCAAAACGCCGACAGCAAACTCCCCGGTCGGCGCGCCCTGTCTCAGATGCGTTTTTCTAAATTCGCTTGGGCTCATTCCACGCTCGGCCCGCAAAAGCCTGGTCAGGTGTGGGGCATCGCAAAAACCACTCGCCAGCGCAATTTGCGTGACGGTTTCGTCCGTCGTGCGCAGCAGCGAGAGCGCTCTCTCAAGGCGAATTTCCAGATAAATCTTTGATGGCGTCGCGCCCAGATCACTGAAAAACCGCCGTTCCAGACTGCGCCGTCCAACGCCAAGATCCTCGGCGATCTCCGCGATTGTCTTTGGGGTCTCGATATTTTGTTGCATGCGAAGGATGGACTTTTTGACAAGCGGATCATTGGCCCGCCTTGAGCTTTGTTGCCCAGGTTGAGGTTTTTCACCGCTCAGCGCGTTGTCGATCATCATGATGTTGAGGCTTTTGATCGCCGCCGACTGACCGATATGCCGCTCGACCAAAAAGGCTGCCAGATGCGCGGCACTGTGACCGCCGGAACAAGTCAGGCGGTTGCGATCCACCACAAAGATCTGATCTGCAACCAGTTGTTCGGTATCGAAGCGGTCCAGAAAATCCTGATGGTGAAACCAGCTTACACAGCAGCGATAACCATTCAGTAGACCTGCCTCATGCAAGATAAAAACACCTGTACACAGACCAACAACAGGGAGGCCGGCTGTTGCTCGCGACTGGAGAAAACGCAGCGTTTCCGAATCCAACGCACTCTGGTCACCAATCAACCCGCCCACGACGACGATATAATCATAATCTTTCGCCTGGGTGAGACGGGTATCGGGCTGCACCTTTACGCCGCAACTTGACCGCACGCTGTCCATGGTAGCCGACAGTACCGACCATTCGCACAAGATAGGCCGGGAACGGTCTGCTTCATCGGCAGCCAAGCGCAAAACATCCACAAAATTTGCAAATGCCGACAGCGTAAAGCGGTCGGCAAGCAGGAAGGCGACACTGAGACGTTTCTTGGGGTGTTGTAGAGCCATGGCGCAAATATTCATGCAAAGGGACGCAATTGTCCAGCTGGGTCCAAATAAATCTCCGTAGATTTTTCATCACGAGATGTTCTAACCAGCAGGTCCGCTCATGACGCGCTTTAATGCCTTTAACCTATTGCGGAACGCCCTTACCGGCCACAAGAACTGGGATGAGCAATGGCCCGACAGCGCGCCAAAGGCCGAATATGACGTGATCATCGTCGGCGCTGGCGGTCATGGTCTGGGTGCCGCCTATTATCTGGCGAGCCAGCACGGCATTACCAATGTCGCTGTCATCGACAAGGGTTGGCTTGGCGGTGGAAATACCGGCCGCAACACCACGATCATCCGTTCCAATTACCTCTATGATGAAAGTGCGCGGCTTTACGACCACGCTGTCGACCTGTGGGAAAATCTCAGCCAGGAACTGAACTACAACGTCATGTATTCGCGGCGCGGTGTTCTGATGCTGGCCCATACGGTGCATGATGTTCAGAGCTTCAAGCGTCATATTCATTCCAACCGTCTCAACGGCGTCGATAATCGTTGGCTGAGCGCTGAGGAATGCAAGGAATATTGCCCTCCGCTAAGCATTTCGCCCAATGCTCGTTATCCTGTCGTGGGCGGTGCGTTGCAGGAGCGTGCAGGCACGGCACGTCATGATGCGGTCGCCTGGGGTTATGCCCGCGGTGCAGCAGCACGTGGTGTCGACATCATCCAGAATTGCCCGGTTACGGCCATTCGCCGTAATGCTGACGGTTCCGTTGCCGGCGTCGAAACCGCAAGAGGTTTCATCAAGGCCAAGAAGGTCGCTGTTTCCGCCGCAGGCCATACATCGGTTGTCATGGAAACCGCAGGCGTTCGCCTGCCGCTGGAAAGTTATCCGTTGCAGGCACTGGTCTCTGAGCCGATCAAGCCGATTTTCCCTTGCGTCGTGATGTCGAATGCCGTTCACGCCTATATCAGCCAGTCTGATAAGGGTGAACTGGTGATCGGTTCGGGTACCGACCAGTATACATCCTACTCGCAGCGGGGCGGTTTGCCGCTGATCGAACACACGATTGCAGCGATTACGGAAATCTTCCCGATTTTCAACCGCATGCGGATGTTGCGCAAATGGGGCGGCATTGTCGATGTGACACCGGACCGCTCGGCCATTCTCGGCAAAACGCCGGTTGAAGGTCTCTACGTCAATTGCGGCTGGGGCACCGGCGGGTTCAAGGCCACACCGGGCGCTGCGCACACCTTTGCATGGACCATTGCGAAAAACGAACCGCATCCCATCAATGCACCTTTCACACTGGAGCGCTTCCGCTCCGGCCGCCTGATCGACGAGGCCGCTGCCGCGGCTGTGGCTCATTGAGGAGCTTAAGATATGTTGCTGATCAATTGCCCCTATTGCAACGAAACGCTGCCAGAAGCCGAATTCACCTATGCCGGTCAGGCCCATGTCATTCGCCCAGCTGATCCCTCGTCACAGACGGACGAGCAGTGGGAAGAATTTCTGTTCATCCGTGAAAACGCCAAAGGCCCGCATTTTGAAAGATGGCGTCATCTGCATGGCTGTGGCCGTTTCTTCAATGCCGTGCGTGACACAGTCAGCGACCGCTTCCTGACCACCTACCGTGCGGGCGAGCCACGTCCTGATCTTGCTTCTTTGCCGGGTATTCCTGCCGGCTCGCCAGTCCGCTCCGAGGTGTCGAAATGAACTCATACCGCGTTTCCGGCCGTGGCCGGGTCGATACCAGCAAGCCTGTAAGTTTCACCTTTGACGGCAAGACCTATCGCGGCGCCAAGGGTGACACGGTTGCGTCAGCACTGCTTGCCAATGGCGTGCACCTGATGGGCCGCTCCTTCAAATATCACCGGCCACGTGGTCCGGTCGCCGCCGGTTCCGAGGAGCCGAACGCGCTGATCGGTACACGACGGGGTGCAGGACGGTTCGAGCCGAATACCCGCGCCACCGTGCAGGAAATCTGGAGCGGTCTGGAGACCACATCCCAAAACAAATATCCAAGCCTGAAGTTTGACGTCGGCGCCATCAACGACATGGCCTATATGCTGTTTTCGGCTGGCTTCTACTACAAGACCTTCATGTGGCCGAAGAGCTTCTGGAACAAGGTCTATGAACCTTTCATCCGGGCCGCGGCCGGACTTGGTGTTTCCCCGGCTGAAGAAGACCCCGACCATTATGCCTCGCGCAACCTTCACTGCGATGTGCTGATCGTCGGTGCTGGTCCAGCCGGTCTGGCTGCTGCGCGCGCTGCCGCCGTTGATGGTCTGAAAGTCGTTGTCGTCGATGAAAATGCCGAGGCTGGCGGTACCTTGCTGTCTGAGCCGCAGGCACAAATCAATGGTCAACCTGCATGGAACTGGTTAGCAAATGAGCTGAAGGCATTGAAGGATTTGGGCGTCCGGGTCATGACCCGGACAACAGCCATTGCCTATTATCACCAGAACATGATCGGTCTATGCGAAAAGCTGACCGACCACCTTGAAACCCTGCCGCAGGATGTGCCGCGTGAACGCCTGTGGCGGGTACGGGCGCGCCAAGTGGTGCTGGCGCAGGGTGCGCTGGAAAAGCCATTGGTGTTTCATGGCAATGATCGTCCGGGGGTAATGCTGGCCGGTTCTGCCCAGACCTATCTCAACCGTTACGGCGTTAAGGTCGGCAACAGACCAGTGGTGGTCACCAGCCATGACAGTGCGTGGTATGCCGCTTTTGATCTTCATGGTGCTGGTGCTCGCGTTCAGGCAATCATCGATACACGGCCTGACGTACGACCAGAGCTGGTGAATGAAGCCCGGACACTCGGCATCCCGGTCCTGATGTCGCATACCGTGACGGCGACGTCGGGACGGCTGCGTGTCAGTTCGGTTCGCGTGAACCCGGTCAATGGTTCTACTGTGGCCGCCGGACAGCCTATCGCCTGCGATGCGGTGCTGATGTCGGGCGGATGGACACCATCTTTGCATCTCTTTTCCCATACCCAAGGCAAGATAGCCTGGGATGATGAACGCACCACTTTCCTGCCTGCTGTAACCAACGAAGATTGCCTGATTGCCGGTGCAGGGCGGGGACTTTGGGGCATTGAAGCTGCGCTGAAGGACGGTGCAGAACGAGGCTGTGAAGTTGCAGAAGCGCTTGGCAAGACAAGTGCTACCTCCGGCTATCTGGTGGATCATGACCGGATAGGCACAGGCGTCTCGCATACAGAACTGCCAAGCGACCGTAATCCCGGAAAGGCAAAAGCCTTTGTCGACTACCAGAATGACGTGACTGCCAAGGACTTGCGACTGGCGGTTCGTGAAGGCATGCGCTCGATCGAACATGTCAAACGTTACACCACCAATGGCATGGCGACCGATCAGGGCAAGATGTCCAACATCAACGGCCTGAATATTGCGGCCGAAGCCCTGGGGAAACGCCAGCCGGAAGTCGGTCTGACCACATTCCGTCCGCCTTACACTCCGACGACCTTCGGCGCCTTTGCAGGGTATCACCGTGGCGGACATTTTGAGGTAACACGCAAGACACAGATTGATGGCTGGGCCGAAGAGCACGGCGCTGCCTACGAGCCTGTCGGCCAATGGCGCCGCGCCTGGTATTTCCCAAAACCCGGCGAAGACATGGATGCAGCGGTTGGCCGCGAATGCCGTGCGGTGCGCGACAGCGTTGGTATCTTCGATGCCTCGACACTTGGTAAGATCGAAGTCGTCGGTCCCGATGCCGTTGAATTCATGAACCGGATGTACACCAATCCGTGGACCAAACTGGCATCAGGTCGTTGCCGTTACGGCTTGTTGCTGGGTGACGATGGTTTCATTCGTGATGACGGTGTGATTGGCCGCATGACGGAGGATCGTTTCCACGTGACCACCACCACCGGCGGCGCGGCGCGGGTTCTGAACATGATGGAGGATTACCTCCAGACCGAATGGCCTGACCTTAATGTCTGGCTGACCTCGACCACCGAACAGTGGTCAACCATCGCCCTGAACGGTCCAAATGCGGCGAAGCTGCTTGCACCGCTGGTCGAGGGTGTCGAGCTGACGGAAGAGGCTTTCCCGCACATGTCCTGTGTGGAGTGCACGGTGGCCGGAATGCCGGCGCGACTGTTCCGGGTCAGCTTTACCGGTGAGATCGGTTTTGAGGTCAATGTGCCAGCACCGCTTGGCCGCAAGCTTTGGGAAAGTCTCTGGGAAGCCGGCCAGCAGTATGGCATTACCGCCTATGGCACGGAAACCATGCACGTGTTGCGCGCCGAAAAGGGTTACATCATCGTCGGTCAGGACACGGACGGCACCGTCACGCCTTACGACGCAGCGATGGGCTGGGCGGTTGGCAAGAACAAACCTGACTTCGTTGGTAAACGTGGCCTTGCGCGCCCTGACCTCACCGCCAAGGGGCGCAAACACCTTGTCGGCCTTCTGACCGAAGACCGTTCGAAGCTGGAAGAGGGTGCCCAGATTGTCTTTGATCCAAACCAGCCGATCCCGATGAAAATGGTGGGTCACGTGACCTCCGCTTACCACTCGGACGCGGTTGGCCAGCCAATTGCACTGGCTCTGGTGGAGGGTGGTCATGAGAGGACCGGTGAGACGGTATACATCCCGATGCCGGACCGCACCATTGCCGCAAAAATTACCGGCATGGTGTTTGTCGATCCCGAAAACTCCCGCCTGAAGATCTGATCTGGAGATGACCATGAATATGCGCGTTTCTTTTCCCTCCTCAGGTATGCTGGCCGAAAGCAAAGCTGCGCGGGTCAGCCTTTCCTCGGCCAATGGGCGCTTGTCGCTGCGGGCGCGTGGTGACCTGTCACCGCTGAACAATACTCTTGGTCTTGTTTTGCCAAACAGGATCGGTGCGCGTGTTTCCTCAGGCGCAGTCGAGGTGGTTCACCTCGGTCCGGATGAGTGGACGATCCATTGCCCGGTGGATGACGTTGCGGGTCTGGTTGCTGCCTGTGCAAACATCTATGCGGCTCATCCGCATAGTCTTGTCGATATCTCCGGCCGCGAGGTGACGGTGGTGATCGAGGGGCCGCAGGCCAACGAACTGCTGACACTTGGCTGCGCCCGCGACATCGATACCATTCCTGTTGGTGAGGCGCGTCGGACAAATTTCGACGGTGTAACCGTGGTGCTGCGGCGTGATGCGGTAGATCGGTTCCGCATGGATATCTGGAACAGTTTTGCGCCGCATCTTGGCCATCTGCTCGAAACCGGCTGCAAGGAACTTGCTGCAGAAATCGTCTGAAACATCGTGCAGCAGCGAAATTGAAAACTGTGAAAGCGGATTTTACCCTGGTGATAGGGTTGAGCGGGAGAGCAGGTTAGTATGGCATACATCATGAAAGTCTCGTGCCCCGCACGAAGCGGTATCGTTGCCGCCGTGTCCGGTTATCTGGCCGACTGCGGATGCAACATCAACGACAGTTCACAATTCACCGACCAGGAAAATGACCGATTTTTCATGCGGTTAAGTTTTGTTTCGGAGAAGGGAACGGACCGGGACGCCCTGGCCGATGGCTTTGCATCCATCGCAAAAGATTTTGACATGAGATACGAATTCCACGACCAGTCCCGCAAAGCCAAGGTGGTGATCATGGTGTCGCGCTTTGGCCATTGCCTGAATGATCTTCTGTACCGTTCTCGCATAGGGGCGCTGCCGGTGGAGATCGTTGCGGTGATTTCCAATCATCTCGACTATCAAAAGCAGGTGGTAAATGAGGACATTCCTTTTCACCACATCCGCGTCACGCCGGAGACCAAGCCCGAGGCCGAAGCGGAGATCCTGCAGGTTGTCCATGATACCAATGCGGAACTTGTTGTGCTGGCTCGCTACATGCAGGTTCTGTCGGACCAACTGTGTCAGGAAATGTCCGGCCGGATCATCAATATTCACCACTCTTTCCTGCCATCTTTCAAAGGCGCCAACCCTTACAAACAGGCCTATGAGCGGGGTGTGCGGCTGATTGGTGCGACGGCGCATTACGTCACCGCAGATCTCGATGAAGGGCCGATCATCGAGCAGGACACCACGCGCGTAACCCATGCGCAAAGTGCGATGGACTATGTGAGCCTTGGCCGTGACGTTGAAAGCCAAGTGTTGGCGCGCGCCATTCATGCGCATATTCATCACCGCGTCTTCATGAATGGAAACAAGACCGTGGTATTTCCAGCATCGCCGGGCGAATATGTTTCTGAACGTATGGGATAGTGCGAGCAAGGCATCTCACTACTTACCGCTCAAAAATCTAGCGTAAAAATCCGTCGCGGTCGAAATCTTCCCATCCTGACAGGTTGGTCTCATCGGAGTTGGGTTTTGCTTTTGTTTTGTCCTTGCTGGCTTTTTTCAACGAGCGCGTAAGTTTGGCCTGATAGGCTGCTCGCCGTCTGTTTTCAAGCTTGGCGGCGGCATCTTCTTCACGCCATTCATCAACCGTTCCCCGGTCCAGCAGATCTTCGACAACCTTCGGCTCGAAGACGTGGAAGGTGATCTTTTTCGCACGTCCTCGCAGTTTCACCGTGCGCGTCCCGGCACTGAGCAATCGGCCATCATTCAGCCACCGATGGCGTTCCGTTGTCGAGATGGTCAGGATGTCTTCGATTTCCCGGGGTATTACCGGCAGGCTGGCAATATTGGCGAGCACTTCGGAAACCGTTGCTGATGCGGCACGAAAAGTCGTTCTCGACGTTTCCGGTAATGCCAGCGTGAGTATGCCGACATCAAGGTCGATCGACTTGCGAATGGTTATCGGAAGCCGTGCCTGAACTTCCTGCAGAATGCCTTTGGCGCGTACAGCCGATCCGAGCGTTGCCGAGGTTGGCAACTCCCACGTTTTGACCAGCTCAGGGCCATCATCTTCTGTCGGCTTTTTCTTCGGCATGTCAGTTAAAGATGGAGGTCGGACCTTGCAAAGTCAACGCCTACAGGTCGTTGGCGCCCCGGCAGTCTCGCGGTACGACTGCCGGGCATGTATTGTGAGTGACGGACCGAACTCACGCCTCGAGAGAGGTCATTTCCAGCTCTGTGAGGTGTTTTTTAATTCTCACCTTGTTGATGTTGCGGCCATCAAGCGCCACCACTTCGAAGACTAGACCGTTAAATACGACCGTTTCACCCTGACGCGGAAGGTGGCCAAGACGCCACAGGATGAGGCCTGCCAGCGTGGAGTAACGGTCGGCATCATCCACCAGATCGGCATCAACGATCTTTGACACGTGACGGATGTCGGTACGACCATCGACCAGCAGGACATCATCTGCCTCGCGCTCGAGAGTGAACGGCTCGTCATCATCCAGGAACTCGCCGGCAATGGCCTCCAGCAAATCGGTTGGTGTGACCATACCTTCCATCGAACCATATTCATCGAGGACAATAGCAACCTGAAGAGGCGACTGACGAAGCTGCTCCAGAAGGCGCAGGGCGCTGACGCTTTCATGCACGACAAGAGGCTGGCGCAGGGAGCGATCGAAATCGATCTTACCGGTTTCCAGAAGGTCGCGGAGCAAGTCCTTCGCGAACGCGACGCCGACGAAGTCATCCAGGCTGCCACGACCGATCGGGAAACGGGAATGGCCCGTTTCGATGATCTGCTTTCTCAACTCTTCTTCGCTGTCGTCGATATCAAGCCACTCGACATCACGGCGTGGGGTCATGATGGATTTTGCCGGACGGTCAGCAAGCGACAGTACACTTTCGATCATGTCATGCTCGACCGGGGTGAAGAGTTCGTTCTCCGTTGCCCGGTCGGCAATCACGTCGGCTGCTTCGCCAAGCGACGTCTCGCTCTTGCGGCTGCCAAGTAGCGACAGAACCGCATTGGCCGTACGCTCTCTCAGGTCACCCGTGCTCATGAACCGCTCTCGATTGCGGCGACCGACCTGGTTGAAGGCTTCGATCAGGATCGAGAAGCCGATAGCGGCATAGAGGTAACCCTTCGGAATATGAAAGCCGAGACCTTCAACGACCAGCGAGAAACCGATCATCATCAGGAAGCCAAGGCAAAGGATGACGACGGTTGGATGTTTGGACACAAATGCCATCAGTGGCTTGGATGCCATCATCATGACGGCCATTGCAACGATAACACCGATCATCATGACCGACAGTTCTTTCACCATGCCAACGGCGGTGATGACGCTGTCGAGCGAGAAGACTGCATCAAGCACAACGATCTGGACAAGAACCTGCCAGAAAATGGCGTGGTGGATCTTGCCTTCCTTGTGTTTGGTATGTCCTTCTAGCCGTTCGTGCAGTTCCATCGTTCCCTTGAACAACAGGAAGACGCCACCAAGAATAAGGATCAGGTCACGACCGGATATCTCCATGCCTGCAACGGTAAATAATGGTGCTGTCAGGGTAACGATCCAGGCGATCGAAGCCAGCAGGATGAGGCGCATGACCAGCGCCATACTAAGGCCAATCAGGCGGGCCTTTTCGCGCTGGTGTTCCGGGAGCTTGTCCGCCAGAATGGCAATGAAGACAAGATTGTCGATACCGAGAACAATTTCGAGAACGATAAGGGTGGCGAGACCCGCCCAGGCGGCCGGGTCGGACATCCATTCGAAAATCATATATTGTAGAGACCGCCCATCAGGGTGAGGCCAATCCTTCTGTTGTTGAAATTAGGAAACGCGTAAAGCCGCCCCGTTGCCGGCGCGGTTGATGCAAAAGCTTTGATTTCATGAAAAAGCGACGCCGCGTCCAAGCGGGTCGCGGTCATTCGGTATCCGTCAGTACTGTCGCCGTCTTCGGCTTCGTCTGGCATTTTTGGTTTCCTCTGGGGCAGAGAGGTATAACAAGACCACGCTCCAAAGCTAGAGCCAATTTGCAATTTTTGGCGTTCCCATCGGGTAGGCATAAAACTTATGGCTGCGTTTTGGCCGGTGAGAGGGATGACAAGACACCGATCTACGCCGGGGAAAAAGACGCTGATTGGCACCAGCGCCCGTTTTGATCAGAGCGAGGGCAATGCTGTTGAAAACCGCTGGTTCGAGGACCGGATAGCCCGATCCTCGATGTTTTTCAGCCGATTGCCTTGGTTTAACCGCAACGTCCATCGAAATTCGTGCTGTCGATCGCCGTGCCGTTAAGCAGCAGCACTGAGCCCGGATCCTGCGAAATCGAGCCGCTCAGTCCGCCCATCCACGACGCATCGGATTTGCAATCGCGCGGTGTGTTGATAACGCGAACGTTACCTGTGAGATTTTCACTTGGCCCCATGAAATAGAGCCCAGCCAACGTTGCGTCATCGATGACGACATTGTCGAAACTGATGTCTTTGATGGGTCCGCCGAGGAAACCCCATTCATCGCCATACAGGAACATACCGTAAGTACCGGCATTCTTGATGGTCACATTGCTGAGGCTGATGTCGGTCACTGGATTGAAGAATATCCCGGCATTGTTGGTATATTCGATCGACAGTCCGTTTACACGCACATTGGTTGTCTTTGCCTCATCAGGCAATGTGCTGGCGGATATCAACATCAGACCGTTGACGCCTCCCTTCAGCGTCATGTCCGTTATCGCCACATTCGAAGTCCCCTGCAGAACAACTAGATCCATGTCACGGCCTTGCTGAGAGTTATCGATCGTAACCTCATTCATGTTGACGGTGTCTGCTGCAACAAGAAGAATACCTTCCCGACGGGAGCGGGAAATCGTCACATTGTCGAGTGTGATGTTGCTGGCCAGGTCCGTGATTACGGGCGGCCATCCACTGTCATCGATCGCACTGCCTGCAAAGATACCGTATGTTACGCTATCGATTGTCGTGTCCTTGACCGTGAGGTTTCGGGTACCGTGCGCGCTGATGGCGGCATAGGGCGCGACATTCGGACTTCCGACGGCAAATTCACACGCAGTATTGTTTTCGCAAATGAACAGATTGTGGATACGGCTATTCCGGATGACTGCTCCATCCACCTGCGTCAATCGAATGCCGTCATGTGCAGTGTTGGTTACATCAATGCTGTCAATGAACAGGTTGGATGTACTGGTACTGCCGATACCCGCCAACCCACCAGAGATCGAAAGCGAGGATACAACACTGTTTGACGCCATGGTGATGACGTCTTGCGATGGGTCATAACCCGTCAACACGCCAGCAGCATTCCGGTTGACATAATTTCCCCTGGCGCCACTCGAGGCACCGCGCAGTGCCAGATTGCCACCGCCGCCGAGCAGCGTCTGTCCGCTTGCCAGTGATAAGGATTGGTCGAGCCCGATGCTGCCATCGACCATGATCACGGCGCCAGTGCCCGCCGATGCGATACGCGCATTTATGGCCGATGTGTTGCCGCTTGCCGATGAAATAGAGACAACCTGTCCAGCCATCTGGCCATTCAGGTCGATAATAGCATCTTCGAGATCGCCTGTTGCCCCAACATGTGTGCGAATTGCAGAATTACGCTCGACGCGCTGCGTCCACGGATCAAAGGGCTCTGCGTTTTCTGTTTCGGTAACACCGAACGGTATTCTGAGACGTGCCATCAGGGCGCCGTCAAATCGGTCCTCATTGTCATAGGTTCCTGTCAGCCCGATATGCGCGGTCGATCCTGCGGGTAACACCGGAAGATTTGCAAAGGCCAGCTCTGCTCGCAATTTTGCGCCGAACATGTCGTCCATGTTCTTGCCACCATACCAGTAGCTACCGGCAAACAGCTTGAGTTCCGCGTTGCCAGTGGACGATATTCCGGGAACCTTGATGCCGATTTCAGCATCGATGCCTGGTCTTGCTCTTTCCATGCCTTCGCGGAATTTCAAGGTTCCACCATCAATCACCCCGGCACCTGCGCCGTCGACGGACTTTCCCGCACCAATCGGCAGGTAGATGTTGGCTCTTGTTTCATAGATCTGGCCGATTGCTTCAGCACCGAAGGACATCTGGTGGAAACTGTTGTCCAGTCCGCTGTTGAGATAATCGTAATAACCATAAAGGCCACCGACCCAACTGCCCGCCGAAAATCGATAGCCGCCGCCGAATGAGGCTTTTTGCACATCACCTTCCTGGATGGCGGCTCCGATATCGAAAAACAGTGCAGTGCTGTTATCCAGCATGAACGGCAACATCAGCGCAAGGTTTGCCGTGGACTGCTGACTTTGCCAGCGTCCTTCAAATTCAGTGAAAGCCTTCAGTTGCTGGGCATTTGCAGGCACAGCAAAGACTGCCGCTGCCACCACTGGCGCGGTTAAAACTCTCAAAAATGTCATAAAATCTCCCATGCAAAAAGCCGGTAACGGCTTCAGGAGGTGGCTCTATAATACATGATAAATTTAGTCAACAAAAGTAATTCACGATACATGTACTGTTCACATATGCGGCTATTGAACAGAGCTTATTGCAAGACAGCATCGACAAACATGCCCGATCCGCCCTATACCCAAGGGACCGTTCACAAACCAAAGCATATGCCGCATGTCATTCTTAGAGCGCTCTCATTCTTCTTGTCCACAACGAGTTTCATTCGCAAACCTGGGGACGACGCTAAAGCGTCTCACGGGAAAAATGCTAACAAGCATGTTGCTCAGCGCTTCTTTCCTGGCGAGTTCAGCTGCAAATGCGACGCCTGTACTTGTTGTTGATGTTGCAAGCCGTGGCGTGCTTTATCAGGAAGATGCAGGCGTGCTGTGGTATCCTGCTTCAACAACCAAGTTGATGACGGCCCTGCTGACTTTCGAAGCTCTTCGTGCAAATGCCGTGACCCTGACGACGCCAGTCGTGATGACGCGCAATGCAACGAAGCAGGCATTTCTGGAATCGGGGCTGACGTTTGGGCGTGCCATGACGCTTGAAGATGCGCTTTACGCGACGATCACGGCGTCCGCCAATGACGTTGCCGTTGCCCTTGCGGAAACCGTGGCTGCCAGCGAGCCAGCATTCGTTGCGCGCATGAATGAAAGGGCTGCTTCGCTTGGTATGACCGGCACGCATTTTGCCAGCCCAAACGGTCTGTTCAGCCGACAGAATTATTCCACGGCCCGCGATCTTGCGATCCTTGGAATGGAAATCGACCGGCTGTTTCCGCAGTATCGGCATTTCTTTGAAGCAACGGCGGTCACCATCGATGGTAAGGAAATTAAGTCCAATAATTTGTTGCTGACCCGCTTCAGCGGCACGGTTGGCATGAAGACTGGTTTCCTGTGTGCCTCTGGCAGAAACTACGTCGGGCTTACCGAGCGTAACGGCAAACAGGTGATGGTGGTTGTTCTCGGTGCAACCACTGAACGCGAACGCAATGAGCGTTCAGCGCAGTATCTGACGCAGGCCTTTGACGGACGTCTTACCGCAAATGCAGGCCGCGTGGATGATATCCGTAACCGACCTGATGTCGCGCCTGAGGATATGCGTGTTCGCCTTTGCACAAACCAGAGCGTTGCCTATGAGAACAGCCGTGAGGCTTTGTACCCGATGGGACTGCCGGGCCATGCCAGCTATCTAGAGAGTGAAATGCCAGGTCGTCCGCACGCTATCCGGACATGGGCGAGCGAAAATGTGGTGAATGTACCAATACCGACACCGCGTCCGGCCAATCTTTAATGATGACATGAAGCTCGGTCTGCCACCGTGGCAGACCGATTGTAGCAGCTTAAGCCTGTCAAGGTCACCGTTGGCTCTACCCTGCATTGCTGCGGTGCACGAATTTCAATTAACTAACCATTAACCATGCTCATTTAGCTTTGGCTTATAAAGCCGGATTGTATCGGCGTATCACAGGCCATTTCTTTGTTCTGCGTACTGGCAAGTTGCTCATTCTTCTCGTTTGAAGGTGGAACGTTGTATGCAGTCTCACTGGCTTCCCGCCCTTCTTTGCACTATTGCCGTTGGTGTCTTGGCGACCGGTTGCGCAAACGGTTCCCGTATCCAGAAACAACAGGTCAACTCAGCAGTTACGGGAGATGCCGGTGCTCAGGCGCGCGCATCGCAGGGTGATGATCTGCCGGGTGTCACTGGTCCGACAACCGGCTCAATCAAGCCGGTGAATTTTGAAAAGGCCGAACACAAGGGGCCTTTGTCGCTTGAAACGGCGGTACGAAAAGCCGTTGATTGGCACCCCGCAGTCACGGAGACGGTTGGCCGCCTGCGCCAACAAACAGAGTCCGTTAACGAAGCGCGTTCAGGCTATCTGCCTAATGTCAGCTGGGGTGTGGATTCGGCCTACAATACCAATCGATCGGATCGTTACAGCCCGGACCTTAACCTCAATGTCTCGCAGATGCTGTATGACTTTGGCAAGGTCGACAACAAGGTGAAGATTGCCACGGCCGGTATTTCTGGCCGCAAGTCGCAGGTTTTGATGGCAGTCGACGACCTCGCGCGCGAGACGTCATATGCGGTGATTGAAATTCAGCGCAATCGTGCTCTGCGCGTTGTGGCGAGTGACCAGATCAAGGATACCAAAGCAATTCTGGGATTGGTCAGTTCCCGGACGGACAAGGGTGCAAGCACCCGTTCCGACCTGCTTCAGGCGGAGGCACGTGTCCAGGCTGCTGAAGCCACATTGCTGGAGATCGAGGGGGAACTGGCCCGCTGGCAAGCGGTGCTCTCGAATCTGAGCGGTATTGCCGGACGGATTGATGTTTCTGACGCGATGCCAGCCTGGCTGGCGAAAGCCTGTGGCTCGACAAATCTGGACTGGTCGCAGGTACCGGCAGTGATGCAGGCAGATGCGGACCGCAAGGCTGCCGCAGCGCAGGTTGATCTTGCCAGGGCTGAAGGGCTTCCAACCCTGTCGCTTGATGCAGGCATCGGCGTCGATCCCACGGATATTGGTTCACATAAACCGGACTATAGCGTTGGCTTGCGGGTAACCGGCAGCCTCTACAATGGCGGCGCAACAAGTGCCCGGCGTAACATGGCAACGCAGGCGCTTGGTGCATCGCAGGCGGCAGAGGCACGCGCGCGGGTCGATATCTTGCGGAACCTGACGGAGGCCAGCAGCCAGATTTCGAGCAAGGAAAGCCTGTATCGCTCTCTTTCGGTCCGCCAAACCACCATGCGGCAGACCCGCGACCTCTACCAGACGCAATATATTGAACTGGGCACGAGAAGCCTGCTGGATTTGCTCAATGCTGATCAGGAGTTGCATGCCGCGAGGTTTGATATCAGCAATATTAAATATGATCTGCATCGGTTGAATATTGACTGTACGTTCAGTGCGGGACAAATGCGCAAGGCTTTTGCGCTTGACGGTCAAACCGTTCAAGGCGTGTCATTGTAGGTGGTTGCCAACCCAACCATCTTGAGGCCGATAAATAATTGATTTTTATCATTTTATCGAAAATATTCCAGTCTTTTCATGTTGTGTGTGTAGGTTCCTCAACCCTTGCCGGTTCTTCTAATTAAGATTTTACCGCCCGCTGGCGTGGCACAAATCGGAACGGTACTGTCTACAAGCGATACGAATGATCGCTCGAGAACAAAAATAAAGCAGATTTTTTACTGGAGACCACCTCCGTAACGGCACAGGTGGTTCTTAGCGCCGGACATTAATTCCCTGCTTTTTGTTCTGGGAAATTGCCGTTCGTTTTCGAAGAATTAACTAAAGTAGACTTTACTAATACTATTGCTGGTTGTTTTTCTTGCAACGCCCAGCTTCTATGCAATTATGAGAATGGGAGAGGCCCTTCAGAGGTAAATTTCCTTAAGGCCAAAAATCAGAGCTGATGGTTCAGCTCTACACCTCGCGGCGGTTCGCCGTTCGCAAAAATCCGGTTTCTTGAAAGTTGCTTGGTGTTCCGAGTGGCAGTGAATTTCTGTCACCGCTTGTTGCCGCGTTGCAGGAGAACAATTTCATGGTTGCGATAGTCACAGATAAGTCAGAGGGAAGTTCTCGATCGGTGTCACTCTATGATCTGAATGTAGATAGACCCAGTATCGTACAGATTAATGCGTCGCCCAATGACGTTGCCAATTTCGTTCGTGATGGCGACGATCTGCTGATGCGCATGCGATCAGGTGAGACGATCCGGATAGGCAACTTCTATCATGAGGTTGACGGCGAACACAGCCAGCTGGTGCTGGAAGACGAGAACGGAAATCTCTGGCTTGGCGAACATGGTGATGGCTTGGCGGATTTCCAGTTCTCGCAAATTGAAGGTGTAGACCAGCTGGTCGGTGCCACAACAGGCGATGGTTCTATTCTTGGTCTGGCGGCACTCGGCCTGCTGGCCGGCGGAGCGGCTCTCGCTCTTGGTGGCGGATCCTCTGGAGACGACAGTGATGCCGATGCTGATGCCGATGCTGATGCCGATGCTGATGCCGATGCTGATGCCGATGCTGATGCCGATGCTGATGCCGATGCTGATGCCGATGCTGATGCCGATGCTGATGCCGATG
Source organism: Agrobacterium sp. AGB01 (assembly GCF_014851585.1). Lineage (GTDB taxonomy): Bacteria > Pseudomonadota > Alphaproteobacteria > Rhizobiales > Rhizobiaceae > Agrobacterium. Next base: position 6 of record NZ_JACVAB010000003.1, on the reverse strand, counting down.
CTGATG
>NZ_JACVAB010000002.1 GCF_014851585.1 Agrobacterium sp. AGB01 | reverse complement strand
TGCGGTCGACAAGTGCCGACAATGCCTGGGTTTGCGCGTCACGCAGTGGCCGGATTTGTGGCTTGGTTGCCAGTACAAAAGCCGCGATCACCTGCGCATCAATCTCGTCGGTCTTGGCGCGGCGACCAATGGCATTGGCATAGGAGCGCACCTGTGACGGATTGACGATGATCACGCATAAGCCACTGGCAGATAGTTTGGCTGCCACCAGTGTTTCGTAACCGCCGGTCGCTTCCAAGGCAATGAGATCGACGTGCTGTGCCTTCAGATGCTGTACAAGTTCGTCGATGCCTTGATCATTGTTATCGACGCTAAGGGTTATACCGGACGGTGCAATTGCAACGTCGAGCCGGGCTTTCGAGACGTCTATTCCAGCAATGATATCCATCTTATCCCATCCTTGCCTAATCGGGCTTCGCATCAGCAAGCGGCCCTGGCGACTGTTCGGGTTCGATGGAACGACGGATGAAGACCCTTGCTCATTCACGGGCTTCAAAGCCCTAGGGAGTTGCGGTCTTTCATCCGTCACCGCATTTGGCATTACAGCGCTAAATGGCGGAAATGGGAAGTTACAAGGGAGGTTTTGGTGACACGCGAGCATTCAAAATCGCAGGAATTGAAATGTCTACGCTATCCACCGTCATCCTCGGACGTGAACCAAGGAGAGGTATGAGGGGAGTTTTTGGAGACCCCTGCACCGACCATTCTCTCGACGTCATCCTCGGGCCTGACCCGAGGATCCAATCACGCAAACCAAATTAGCGACGCTTGAGGAAGTGCGGGCGATATCAGGGACAGGCCCTCGTATGAAAATCGCTACCCGTTTTAATCCCGGGGCAACAATAAAATCAGGCGGTGGCCGCTTCGCGCTGCTTGGCAAGCTCGGCAAGATCTGCTGCTTGCAGCTCAACCGATTCACCGCAACCACATGCTGATGTCTGGTTGGGATTGCTGAAAATGAAGCCAGAGCGCATTTTTGTGACTTCGAAGTCCATCTGGGTGCCCAAAAGATAAAGCACGGCAGATGGCTGAATCCAGACCTTGGCACCTGCAGACTCGATCAGGTCATCCTTGGCGTCAGGTTCTTTGACCAGATCGATGGTGTATTCCATGCCGGCACAGCCGCCTTTTTTGATACCAACGCGCACACCCAGCGCATCTGGTCCGGAATTGGCGACAATCGCCTTCACACGGTTGGCGGCGGCCTCGGTCATAGTCATCACGGCAAAGCCCATTGGCTCATTCTCCTGTCGCATCGCACCGTCAAAAACACCAAAGCGTTTTGTCTGGAAGCGACGCTATTAAAATACCACCGGGGTAAAGGCCCGATGTTTTCATACACTGAATTTAGCCCTAGCCCCCCTTGATATCAAGAGATGGCATTCGTCAAAAATGGGTGAGACTGTATCGCTACTCGTAAATCCCGCGAAACCAGCAACCTGATTTCGCAAGACTGACATCAATCTTAACTGCCAGAACCCGGCGTGGCTTAGTACCAGCCAACGGCAACCTGGGCTTCTTCGGACATGCGGTCGGGTGTCCAAGGTGGATCGAAGGTCATCGACACTTCAACGCCGGATACACCTTCAACGGCGCCAACGGCATTTTCCACCCAGCCCGGCATTTCGCCAGCCACCGGGCAACCCGGCGCGGTCAGCGTCATGACGATCTTGACCATGCGGTCGTCTTCGATGTCGATCTTGTAGACAAGGCCAAGCTCGAAAATATCTGCCGGAATTTCAGGGTCGTAAACCGTTTTCAGCGCCGCAATCACGTCATCGCTCAGACGCGCCAGCTCAGCCGGCGAGATGGACGAAGCGGATGAAGTTTCTACGATATCGACAGTCTTTTCGCTTGTTTCGGCGCTCATAATCCTCATCCTCAGGCAAAGAAATTGCGCGCATATTCCAGCGCATCGGCCAGTGCATCAACCTCGGCCCGTGTATTGTAAAGACCGAAGGATGCCCTGCATGTGGACGTCACGCCGAACCTTTTCAAGAGCGGCATGGCGCAATGTGTTCCGGCCCGCACGGCAACGCCGCGCCGGTCAATGACCATGGAAACGTCATGGGCGTGAATACCGGCAAGCTCGAACGAGAATATACCACCCTTGCCGGGGGCATCGCCAATAATCCGCAACGAGTTGATCGCCTGCAGGCGTTCCTTGGCGTAAGCGGCCAGATCTGCCTCATGCGCGGCAATCGCAGCACGGCCGAGATTATCCATGTAATCCAACGCGTAACCAAGGCCAATTGCCTGCACGATCGGTGGTGTGCCAGCCTCGAAACGGTGCGGTGGATCATTGTAGGTGACCATGTCTTCCGACACATCAAGGATCATTTCTCCGCCACCCATGAATGGGCGCATTTCTTTCAGCCGGTCAGCCTTGCCGTAGAGAACGCCAATCCCCGACGGCCCATACAGCTTGTGACCGGTCATCACATACCAGTCGCAGTCAATGTCACGCACGTCGACGGGCATATGGACAGCGCCCTGAGAGCCATCCACCAGCACCGGAATGCCGCGCTCATGCGCAATACGGCAAATTTCCTTCACCGGTACCACGGTACCCAGCGCATTGGACATATGCGTGATGGCAACCAGCTTGGTGCGCTCGGTCAGGCTTTTTTCAAATGCCTCGATATGGAAGGCGCCCTCGTCATCAACGGGCACCCAGACCAGCTTGGCGCCCTGTCGTTCACGAATGAAATGCCAGGGAATGATGTTGGAGTGGTGCTCCATGATCGAAATGACGATCTCGTCACCCTCGCCGATCTTTGGCATGCCGTAACCGTAGGCAACCGTGTTGATCGCTTCGGTGGAGGACTTGGTGAAGATGATTTCATCCACCGAACCGGCATTCAGAAAGCGGCGCACTTTTTCGCGCGACGCTTCATACGCATCGGTTGCGGCATTGGACAGGAAATGAAGGCCGCGATGCACATTGGCATATTCATTCGAATAGGCATGCGACACCGCGTCGATCACGACCTGTGGTTTTTGTGCGGATGCGCCGTTGTCGAGATAGACAAGCGGCTTGCCATAGACTTCGCGCGACAGGATCGGAAAATCCCGGCGCACGGCTTCAACGTCATAGGGGGCCACCACTGCGGCGCGTTCGCTATCAGGCATGATTTTCCAGCCAATTGGAAATGATGGTTTCCAACGCCTCTACCAGGTGTTCATCTTCCAGTTCTTCAACGATTTCAGCAACGAAGGCGTTGACGAGCATGGCACGTGCCTTTGCCCGAGGGATACCGCGCGCCATCAGGTAATAGAGATGGGTGTCGCTGATATCGGCAACCGTCGCGCCGTGACCGCACTGAACGTCGTCAGCAAAGATTTCAAGCTCCGGCTTTGCCGAAAACTCGCCATCGTCAGACATCAGCAGCGTGTTGCACGCCATCTTGGCATCGGTCTTCTGGGCGTCGGGAGCAACCCGGATCATGCCCTGGAAAATGCCCTTGGCACGGTCGAACACGACGTTGCGGAAAATTTCCGTCGAGGTCGTGTTCGGTACGTTATGGCCAAGAACCATGGTCACGTCGGTGTGCGTTTCGCCGCCGAGCAGGTTGACGCCGCGAACGATCAGATCGCTGCCTTCACCTTCAACATCGATGCGCAGTTCCTGGCGAACCAGCTTGCCACCGGCATTGATGAAGAACAGACGCAGCTTGACATCCGCACCCATGCGGATGCGCAACTGGCCAAGATGGGTGTCAGCCGCGCCCTGCTGCTGCAGCAGAACCCAGGTGACTTCCGCGCCGTCATCGAGCGTGATGTCACTGATCGAGGACACGAACGCGCCGTCTTCCGTCGCGGCAAGGTGACGTTCAATGATGGTTGCCTTGGCGCCAGCGCCAAAACGGACCGGAAACCGGTTGTGAACCTGACCACCGCCGTGGATCGCCTGAATTTCGATCGGTGTTTCAATCTCGGCATTGGCCGGAATGTCCACCACAAAACCGTCGCGCACGAAGCTGCCGTTGATACGGCCAATGACATCGTCCTTGTCCAGTTCGCTGAGACCGGCTGCGGCAGAACCGTCAAGCAGGGCTTCGCCAAAGCTGGAAACGGAAAAACCTTCCGTTGTCACACCCTTTGCCGCCACGCCCTGCAAGGACGCGATGACAGGCGAACCGCTAACGATTGGGGCAGCAGCAGACAGAACCGGAACCGGCACGGTGTCCGGCAAGGCTCGCAGCAGCGTCTTGAGGTCCGTATAGTGCCATGCCTCGATACGGCGGGTCGGCAGACCAAGCGTCTTGAGGTTTTCCAGCAGGTTGTCGCGCGCTGCAATCACAGCACCGTTGCCCGGCAGATCGCCCAGTTGCGCGGTATAGGCTTCAACAAGCGCAGTCTCTGCGGCTGTTTGCCTGTTTGTGTTTTGAATATTCATCACATCATCCCTTTCGCGCCCGATCAGGCTGCTTCACCGATGATGTCGGCGTAACCGTTGGCTTCCAGTTCGTGCGCCAGCGTCTTGTCGCCGCTGCGGATGATCTGGCCCTTGTAGAGAACGTGGACGGTATCCGGCACGATGTAGTCCAGCAGGCGCTGGTAGTGCGTGATGACAACAGTTGCACGGTCAGGAGACCGCAGCGCATTGACGCCGTCAGCCACGATCTTCAGCGCATCAATGTCGAGACCGCTGTCGGTTTCGTCGAGAACGCACAGCTTTGGCTCAAGCAGTGCCATCTGCAGGATTTCCGCACGCTTCTTTTCACCGCCGGAGAAACCGACGTTGAGCGGACGCTTCAGCATGTCCATGTCGATCTTCAGATCGCCAGCAGCCTCCTTGACGCGCTTGATGAAGTCAGGCGTTGTCAGCTCGGATTCACCACGTGCCTTGCGCTGCTCGTTCATCGCAACCTTGAGGAACTGCATGGTGGCCACACCTGGAATTTCTACCGGGTACTGGAAGGCCAGGAAAACGCCCTTGGCCGCACGCTCTGCAGCGTCGAGTTCCAGAATGCTTTCGCCGTTATAAAGAATGTCACCGGAGGTCACTTCGTAATCTTCGCGGCCCGACAGGATGTAGGACAGCGTGGACTTGCCGGAACCGTTCGGGCCCATGATGGCAGCCACTTCGCCGGCCGCAACCTTCAGGTTCAGGCCGCGGATGATTTCGGTTTCGGTATCTGCGATCTTTGCGTGCAGGTCGATGATTTCAAGCATGATGTTTTCCTAAGAATAGTGTGATCGATGGTGCGCGAAAGCCGCGCACTCAGGGTCGTATTCGTAAAAGGCTCAGCCCACGGAACCTTCGAGCGAGATGCCGATCAGCTTCTGTGCTTCAACGGCAAATTCCATCGGCAGCTCCTGAATGACTTCCTTGACGAAGCCATTGACGATCAACGCAATCGCCGCTTCCTCAGGAATACCGCGCTGCAGGCAGTAGAAGAGCTGGTCTTCGGAAATCTTCGAGGTTGTCGCTTCGTGCTCGAAGTGAGCGGACGAGTTCTTTGCCTCGATGTAAGGCACAGTATGCGCGCCGCACTTGTCGCCAATCAGCAAGCTGTCACACTGGGTGAAGTTGCGGGTGTTGGTTGCCTTGCGGTGGGCAGACACCTGACCACGGTAGACGTTTTCTGAAAAACCGGCCGCAATACCCTTGGCGATGATACGGCTCGACGTGTTCTTGCCGAGGTGGATCATCTTGGTGCCGCTGTCGATCTGCTGGTGACCGTTAGACACCGCAATCGAGTAGAACTCGCCACGGCTGTCATCGCCACGCAGAATGCACGATGGGTACTTCCATGTAATCGCCGAACCGGTTTCAACCTGCGTCCAGGAAATCTTCGAACGGTTGCCACGGCAGTCGCCACGCTTGGTCACGAAGTTGTAGATACCGCCCTTGCCGTCCTTGTCGCCAGGATACCAGTTTTGGACGGTGGAATATTTGATTTCGGCATCATCAAGAGCCACAAGCTCGACCACGGCAGCATGAAGCTGGTTTTCGTCGCGCTGCGGGGCTGTACAGCCTTCAAGGTAGGACACGTAAGCGCCGTCCTCGGCAATGATCAGCGTGCGTTCGAACTGGCCCGTGTTCTTTTCATTGATACGGAAATAGGTCGAAAGCTCCATCGGGCAGCGAACGCCCTTTGGCACGAACACGAAGGAACCGTCGGTAAACACGGCCGCGTTCAGCGTCGCATAGAAGTTGTCGGTGGTTGGAACAACCGAACCGAGATACTTCTTGATCAAGTCAGGATGTTCGCGGATGGCTTCAGAAATCGACATGAAGATCACGCCGGCTTTCTTCAATTCTTCCTTGAAGGTGGTCACAACAGACACACTGTCGAACACCGCATCAACGGCAACTCTCGAGGTCTGCACGCCAGCCAGAATTTCCTGCTCACGCAGCGGAATACCCAGCTTCTCATAGGTCTTGATCAGTTCCGGGTCGACATCGTCAATCGACATCGGGCCGGTCACGTTCTTTGGTGCGGCATAATAATAGAGATCGTTGAAGTCGATCTTTGGATAGCTCACACGTGCCCAGGTAGGCTCTTCCATCGTCAACCAGCGACGATAGGCGTCAAGACGCCACTCGAGCATCCATTCCGGCTCCTGCTTCTTGGCAGAAATGAAACGGATCACCTCTTCAGAAAGTCCCTTCGGGGCCTTGTCTACTTCGATATGGGTTTCAAACCCGTATTTGTACTGGTCGACATCGATCTGGCGTACCTGATCGATTGTTTCCTGCACCGCAGCCATTGCGTTCTCCAATCTCGCCGGATCCAAGGTCCGGTGGCTTGTCAACGTTAAGACGGATTAGTCCGCCTTGATGTAGTCGTCCGGATGGCGTTTTTCACCAGTTCCGGCAAGCGAAAATTTGACTTTCCGCAAATTCAATTCACTTTAGGCCGCCTGCCCGGCAGGTTTCCTGCGGCTGGCGATCTTTTCAAATGCGGCAAGCGCCTGGTCAATCTCGGCCTCAGATGTCGAAACACCGAGAGAGATGCGCAAGCCACCCAGCTTCGGGTCTTTACCCATCGCCGTCAGCACATGGCTTTCGCCCACCTTGCCAGACGAACACGCCGACCCTGCAGACAGCGCGATGCCTTCAATATCAAAGGCAATCTGCCCTGTCTCCGCCTTGAGACTTGGCAGGGTGAAGAAAGTCGTATTCGCCACCCGTTCAACCTCCGCCCCATGGATAATGACATCCACTGCGGCCTTGCGCATGCCGGTTTCAAGACGCTCACGCAAGGTCGCAATCGCGGCATTGCGTTCGACAAGACCATCAAGCACAAAAGCGGCAGCGGCACCAAAGCCGATGATCGCCGTTGTGTTTTCCGTTCCCGAGCGATGACCCTTTTCCTGTCCGCCGCCATGAATAAGTGCCTTCGGCATCATGGCTTCACCGCGCGTAACCAGAGCGCCAACCCCTTTGGGGCCACCAATCTTGTGCGAGGAGACAAACAGGAAATCGGCATCCAGCGCCTGAATATCAATAGGCAGACGTCCCGCAGCCTGTACGGCGTCGACCACCATCAGGCCACCGGCGGCATGCACCAGTCTTGCGGCTTCTGCCACCGGCTGCACGATACCGGTCTCGTTATTGACCAGCATCACCGCAACCATGGGCAGACCGGTTGTCTTGTCATGGTCCTCCAGCAGCTTCTTCAGCGCATCGAGGTCCAGAACACCGTCTGACGTTACAGGAACTTCCGTAACGTTATCCTTGGAAAACCGTCCACCCTCGCGCACGGCGGGATGTTCGATTGCCGAAACATAAAGCTTTCCGATGCGAAGCGCCGAGCGACCCATCTTGTAATCGGGCGTCAGCACCAGATTGGCAGCCTCGGTGGCGCCGCTGGTAAACACCACATGCGATGCCTGCGCACCGACCAGATTTGCCACATTGCGGCGCGCCGATTCGACTGCCATACGGGCTGCACGCCCTTCCTTGTGGACCGACGACGGATTTCCCGAAAGATCGAAAGCATGCAGCAAGGCATCGCGAACGCACGGCAAAAGTGGTGCCGTTGCATTCCAATCCAGATATATGCGCGATGTATTTGCCATATCTGAGGAACCTGCTTCTCTACTTCCCGTTTACGCCGCAGCGCATTTTCCTTGAAATTTCAGCCACCATTGCCTTATGACACGTTCAAGTGTTCAAAACACGCAATAGTTTCGAATTGTTCTAAACTGGGTTCTAGAAAACCTGACACACCACGTCAAGTCTTGTTGCGCCCTGAAAATCATTTGGAACAGAAAACACGACCGGAGTATCAATGCCCGAAGTCATCTTCAACGGCCCAGCCGGCCGCCTCGAAGGCCGTTACCAGCCATCGAAAGAAAAAAGCGCCCCAATCGCCATTATCCTGCACCCGCATCCGCAGTTTGGCGGAACCATGAACAACCAGATTGTCTATCAGTTGTTCTACATGTTCCAGAAGCGCGGCTTTACCACGCTCCGGTTCAACTTCCGCTCCATCGGCCGCAGCCAGGGCGAATTCGACCACGGCGCTGGCGAATTGTCGGATGCCGCATCGGCACTGGACTGGGTACAGAGCCTGCATCCAGATTCCAAGAGCTGTTGGGTCGCCGGTTATTCCTTCGGCGCGTGGATTGGCATGCAGCTTCTGATGCGCCGTCCGGAAATTGAAGGTTTCATGTCGATTGCTCCGCAGCCGAACACCTACGACTTCTCGTTCCTGGCGCCCTGCCCGTCTTCGGGTCTGATCATCAATGGCGATTCGGACAAGGTTGCGCCTGAAAAGGACGTCAACAATCTGGTTGAGAAGCTGAAGACCCAGAAGGGTATTCTCATCACCCACCGCACAGTGCCGGGTGCCAACCACTTCTTCAACGCCAAGGTCGATACGCTGATGGCCGAGTGCGAGGATTACCTCGACCGCCGCCTGAACGGCGAACTGGTGCCAGAACCGGCTGCCAAGCGTATTCGCTAAGCGAAGCCGAAAGCTGATAAATTGCAGAGAGGCCGTAACATCGTTGCGGCCTTTTTGTTTGGGCGATGACGGGATTGAGAGTGCTGCGATGCCACACCAACATCTCCAACGTCATCCTCGCCCTTGAGGCGAGGATCTAAGCCGGTGCCAAATCCGCAACGTGGATAGATTCCCGTGACAAGCACGGGAATGAGGGTCGCGTGATACGCCCCTTTCAATCACACTGATACGTAATCCGGGCCCTATCAAAACGGCGTGCGGCAATGTCCTCATCGCGCATGATCACGTAATAGGCGCCGGGTGATGGAATACCAGCATGCTTGTCCACGCCAAGCTGCATCATCAACCGCCATTCGCCAGCGGATTTGATCAGCTCCTTTGCCTCATCGGTCTTCCACACCTCGCTTCTGCCGCAGTTCAGGCCATGTGTCACCAACTGGGCAGTGGCCTGCAGACCATTTTGCAAGGTCTGCGGAAAGCCGCCGAACTGATGGTTGTCGCGCCCTTCCATGTCAGGCGTTCCGAACTCGGATAACCACTCCTGATATTCATCGAGTGCCTCGTCATCTTCCAAGGAAAAGGCATCCCAACCCTTATCGTTCGGTGGAATGGGCGTCAGGATGCTACGCGTCGCAATGCGCGCTGCCTTGAACACACAAGACCACTGATCATCGGAAATGCCAGTCAGGGCTGATGGTATGTCTGTCCGCACCAACGCATCCTCAGGCGTTTCATCAAACAGCACCTGCCAGCCGACAGAGGCTTCCGGCGTAAAATCTTCTGGCTGTTCCCAGTAATCGTAAAACAGCAGCAAACGACCCTTGTTCGGAAATATTGGATCAAATCCGCTTTCAACAGACAGTTCGGCAAGATTGACCTGACCTAGAAACGCCAAAGGAAACTCTGTCTCTATCGCATCGGCCTTGGCCTTGTAGTCAGCACAGAAACGTTCGCCCTGCTCCGGCGTCATCCATGAACGTGGTTTTTTGGAATCTGCCAACAGTCGCTCGGCTTCCTTGCGATGGCCGACAGCTCTCGTCGCGGCATCAGGATAGGCTGGCCGTGTTGGCCATGCCATGCCACGTGGCAGGTCCGGCCGGCCGCCGATCTTGGATGCTCCAAGCGCAATGTCATCCTCATCGCTTTCACTCGTGGTCAGCAGAATTGCGGCACGCGCCTGAGCAACCAGATGCGAAATGACATCTGGTTCAAGACCGGTTTCCTCTAGGGAAAGCCGCAAGGCATCAGGATTATCAGGAAAAGCTTCTGTCTGCATGATCACCTTCCTTCAGAGCGTCGCGGTGAACGCTGGATCACCCCAACCGCTGCCGCTCTCAGTTTTTACACATTTCCGGACGCAGCACCGACCGGCACAGCAGCACCGCCGTCCTCAAGGCCGGCATTGCGCTTTTTGTAAAAGGCCATGAATTCATCGAAGGGCAGCGCCTTGGAATATAGCCAGCCCTGCCCGTATTGCACGCCCGACTGAACAAGGATTGCCTCCTGCTCCACGGTCTCAATGCCTTCCGCCACCATCTCCAGTTTCAGGCTGTGGGCCATTTCGATGATATGTGGGGTCACCAGACTGGTGGCGGCATTCTGGCCAATCGCATCGACAAAGGACTTGTCTATTTTCAGCACCGAGACCGGCAGGCTTTCCAGCAACGAAAGGCTGGAATATCCGGTACCGAAATCATCAATCGCAATCACATGACCGGCGTCGCGCGCCTTGGTCAGTGTCGCGCGGGCAATATCGGCGTGAATGAAACCACGTTCCGTTACCTCCAGCCAGATTTGCGAGGTCTCTACGCCGGTGTGCTTCAATGCGTCGGATACCACCGTCAGGAAATGACCGCTTTCCACGTCTTCAGGGGAAAGATTGATGGCAATATGCATGTCGCGATGCTCAACCAGCGCCGTCTTCATGTTGGCAATGACATTGCCGATCACAAGTTCCGTGATCTGGCCAATCATCCCATGATCTTCAGCAAACGGAATGAAATGGTCTGGCCTGACGGTCGAGCCATCGGGTCGTGGCCAGCGGATAAGCGCTTCGGCACCGACGCAACGTCCAGTCGATAATTCGATGATGGGCTGATAGTGAGCGACAAACTCCTTGCGGCGAATGCCCGTCATCAATTCACCGGCCAGTGACAGGCGTTGCCGTGATATCCACACCACCAGCGCAATCAGCGCCAAAGACACGCCAATGCCGATTGGAATCATCTTCCAGAGTTGTCCGTCCGTTCGCCAATCAACAACGCTGCGGCTGGAGATAGCAAAAGCGGCAAAGTCCTTGCCACGGCGCGATGAAAACACTTCACTTTCGTTGAAGCCGCTGACCTGCTGGCTGACCAACCGCGACACAAGCGCAGGGTCAGCGTCACCGGACACCATGATCGGCTGGCCAGACAGTGAGGCAATGCCAAGCAACATCGGTGTGTCATGCAACACATCCACCAACCGTTCACGTTTTAACAGCGCATGAAACTCTCCATGGCTGACCACCAGCATGCCCTGCGAGGGATCCGAAAGACCACCACCGTTCAGACGCAACATATAACCGTCTGAGAGCGGTATCGGCTCACCACTAACATGCTCCTCATCACGCATTGGTCCCCAACTATTGCAAATCACGCGACCACCGTTGGTGATGGCAATTTCCTCAACGGACAGGGTTGCTGTGGTGATTTCCTGAAGACGCGTAATATCGGCGGCCGAACAGGTCTCGCGTTGTTCTGACATCACAGTCTCTAGCGCAGTTCTGGCTCTGGAAATATTCAGATCGGCGCGCTGCAACGTCCACTCGGCATAATCGGCAAGGTGGCGACGTTCCAGCACGAATGCCCGTTCACGCGAAATATAATAGGCGGCGAGAAGCGGCAAAACGCCGGCGCAAATCGCCAGACCGAATGCAACTGCCAGAACACTGTTTCGCCGCATGTCTGTTTCCTTGAAAACATCGGGATCAACGCAACCTTGCTCTATTTATCCATTTCCGGTTGTTATAATCTTACCTTAGCTTCTCAGAATTGAATTTTGTTATTTTTCCTGCGGGTCGACTTTCAGCCCAGAACAGATTATCGCGCTGCCGTCACATAGGCGCGGCAGGCCAAGGGTAGTTCGCGTCGCAGGCGCATCAGGTTTTCTTCCGACGCCGCCGCATCCAGCACCGTGCGCACCGAACCGCCAATCATTGATGCCAGCATGAAGGCAACAGCATCGCAATCTTCAAAATTGGCATCCGGTGCGGCTGCCAGCAATTGAGACATCACCTCAGCCATATGGTTGAGTGCCCGCCCCATGCCTTCCGCCAGATCAAACTCGGCAGCGATGCTGTAGATAGCCCGGAAGGCCTGACTGTCGGAGGTCTTGACGTCAAGCCAGGCGGTGGCCAGACCTTCAGCAACGTCCCCGACATGCCGTCCCCGCAGCCGGTCGGCCGCCGCCAGCATGAAGGCTGTCACCGTTTCCAGCTGCTGTTCGACAATCGCAAACAACAGCGCCTGTTTGTGCGGATAATATTGATACATTGTGCCGATTGAGACACCGGCGCGTTCCGCCACCCGTGTCGTGGTCAGACGCGCCACCCCCTCGGCCAATAAAACCTGAATAGTGGCGGTGTGAATGGCCTCTATCGTGGCGGCAGAGCGCGTCTGTTTAGGCGCTTTTCTGGGCTTTAGCAGCGTTGGACCGAGCCTGTTCATGATGCGAATACCAAACCTGAGGAAACATTCATATATTGAAATGGTCCTTCCAAAGCAAAGGTATTATTTCATGAACACCGTTCTCATAACCGGTTGCTCGACCGGGTTTGGCCGCGAAACCGCACTGCACTTCCTCGACAAGGGCTGGCAGGTTTTTGCCACCATGCGCAACCCGGAGGCCAGCACGCTTCCAGCCTCCGATGCGCTGCATGTCCTGCCACTCGACGTCACCAAGCCAAATAGCATTACAGACGCCGTCGCACAGGCAGGCCAAGTCGACGTCCTCGTCAACAATGCCGGCATCGGCTGGCTGAACGCCATTGAAGGCACTCCGCTCGATACGGCACGAGAGATTTTCGAAGCCAATCTGTTTGGCACCATGGCCATGATGCAGGCAGTGTTGCCAGGCATGCGTGAGCGACGCTCCGGCGTCATCGTCAATGTCAGTTCAAGCACCATATACAAACCGGTGCCGCTTCTGTCCGTCTACCGCGCAAGCAAGGCGGCACTGACCGCCATGACCGAAGCTGCCGTGCCGGAACTTAGCCAATTCGGCATTCAGGCCCGCATTGTTGTTCCGGGTCTCGCTCCATCGACCAGCTTCGCCACGAATGCGCAGGAGATGATCGCAAAACGCGGCTGGTTTCCCCCTGCCTATCAGGACTTTGCGCAGCAGACGCTGGCGCAGATGCAAGCACATGACCCCAATGCCGTGACCACGGCGCAGGACGTGGCAGAAGCGGTTTTCCGTGCTGCAACTGACCCGGCCTGCCCAACTGTCCTGCCAGCCGGCGTGGACGCCCTTGCCTGGTCGAGAGGCGAGTAACCGCGTGGTTCTTTTGTAAACCGTCGGCAACAAAACAAAGGCCGCAACAGCATTGCGGCTTTATCGTTTCGTTGGAAAAACCCTTGTGACAGGAACTGAGTGTGCCCCGGATCCGCCGTCAAGCATGGCGCGTTTTGCACCACCTCATCCGCCTCAGATTATCCTGTGGACTCAGCATAAAGTCACACCCTGTTGATGTCGTTTGCCCAGATTTCGCCATGACGATCCGCCATCTCGGGCGCGACGCGGCAATCGTGTCGACCCCACCCAACCGGTGACATCAGACATTGCAAGACCTTGACCGATCTGGCCTCCACCGATGACACCATCAATGCCGAGAAAGAACAGTGACACTATGACGATGCGTTTTCGGGCTTCGTTTGTCCGTGATTTCCGCGACCCTACCAGCGCCGCTGCGAAAGTTCACTTCGTGAACTCGACGTGAGACATGCTGTGCGGCCGTAACGCCTCAGATCGTTCAGCCTCGCCGCAATGATGATCGCAATGACACATCACCGGTTTACCCGGTGACCTCGCCCGCGGCTGAATGGCCGCCGGCACGCCCGCAAATTCCCGCAAGTGAGAATGCAGTTGTTCAGACTTATCGGTTACTTCTTTTCCATTGCCTGTATGGGCCTGCTGCTTTGCGCCGCTGGCGTTGCCGTGCTGGTTGCCACCGTTCAGCAGGACCTGCCCGATTATACCAGCTTGCAGGATTATACCCCGCCGCTGAAGTCGCGGCTTTACGCATCAAATGGTGATGTGGTCGCCGAGTTCGCTTCTGAGCCACGGCTGTTCCTGCCCATCCAGTCGGTGCCGGACCGCGTCAAGGCGGCCTTCATTTCCGCAGAGGACAAGAATTTTTACCAGCATAACGGCCTGGACTTCATTGGTCTGGCGCGCGCCATCACAGTAAACTTGACGAATATGGGCAGCGACAAACGTATGGTTGGTGCGTCCACCATTACTCAGCAGGTCGCCAAGAACCTGCTGCTGACCTCCGACCAAACCATGACTCGCAAGATCAAGGAAGCCCTGTTGTCGATCCGGATGGAAGGCACCTTTTCCAAGGATCGTATTCTCGAGCTTTACCTGAACCAAATTTTCTTCGGCCAGCGCTCCTATGGCATTGCACAGGCGGCTTTGACCTATTTCGGCAAACCGGTCAGCGAAATCTCCATTGCCGAGGCAGCCTACCTCGCCGCCCTGCCCAAGGGTCCGTCCAACTACAACCCCTTCCTTTACGAGAAGGCGGCGGTGGAACGGCGCAACTGGGTGATCGACCGCATGGTGGAAAACGGTTACGTCGCCGCCGATCTTGCCTTGGCTGAAAAACAGAAACCGCTTGGCGTGGTGCGGCAACCGGCACCGACCAGATTTGCCGAGGCTGGTTATTTCATCGATGACGTCAGAAAAACCATGGTCGACGAACTGGGCGAACAGGCCCTCTATCAGGGCGGATATTCCATCCGCACCACGCTTGACCCGAAATTGCAGCGTGAGGCCCGCTCGGCATTGCAAACTGCCCTGCTCGCTTACGATGAACAGCGCGGTTATCGCGGCCCGCTCGACCATATCGATATCGTCAACAATTGGCAGGAGGCATTTGCCAAGATCAAGACCGATACTGATGTACCGGAATGGTCTGTGGCAATCGTAAATGCCATTGGCCCTGACGACGCTGAACTGACCCTGAAAGACGCCGATAACAGCCGCGTTCGCCTTGCTGCGGCTGGCATGAAATGGGCGCTCGGCAAAAAGAAACCCCGCGACCTGCTGAAAGCCGGTGACGTGGTGCTGGTCGAGAAACAGTCCTCCGGTGACTATCGTTTGCGGCAATTCCCGAAGGTGCAGGGCGCTCTCGTTTCCATGCAGCCACAGACCGGCCGCGTTGTGGCAATGGTCGGTGGCTTTTCCTACACCCAGTCGCAATTCAACCGTGCCACACAGGCACTGCGCCAACCAGGATCGGTGTTCAAGCCGATCGTTTATGCTGCTGCCCTCGACAATGGTTTTTCTCCCGCCACCGTTATCCGTGACGAACCGGTCGAATTCCGCCTCGGTGATCATGTATGGGCACCAAAGAATGACGGCGACAGCTATGCCGGTCCGCAGACACTGCGTTTCGGCATCGAACATTCCCGCAATGTCATGGCCGCAAAGCTTGCCAATGCCGTCGGCATGGACACCGTGATGGAATACGCGGATCGTCTGGGGATCTATGACCACCGCACGCCGGTTCTGTCGATGTCGCTCGGTTCAGGTGAAACCACGTTGATGAAAATGGTCGCCGCCTATTCGGTGATTGCCAATGGCGGTTTGCAGGTTACGCCAAGCCTGATTGACCGCACGCAGGATCGCACCGGCAAGACAGTGTTCCGTCAGGACCAGCGCCAGTGTGACAACTGCAACGTCGAAAAATGGGATGGACAGTCGGAACCGGAACTGACCGATACGCGCGAGCGGGTGCTTGACCCCATGACCGCTTACCAGACCGTATCGATGATGCAGGGCGTGGTTGAACGTGGTACAGCCTCGCGCCACGTCAAGCTTGGTCGCCCTGTCGCTGGCAAGACCGGCACGACAAATGCCAACCATGATGCATGGTTCGTCGGCTTTACGCCGGAACTGGTCACCGGCATCTATATCGGTTTTGACGAACCGAGCAGCCTTGGCCGTGCTGGCAGCGGCGGCGGACTGGCCGCGCCTGTGTTTAATGACTTCATGTCAGCGGCACTGGACAAGGTTCCCGTGTCGAACTTCCACGTTCCCGCTGGCATGACCGCCTATCTCATCAGCCGCACCACAGGCATGGCAACCACGCCGGATGATCCAGACGGCGTGCAGGAAATGTTCAAACCCGGCACCACACCGGCCACATATTTCACCACGCTGGAGGATGATGGTGAATCTTCACCGCTGGTTGCCAGCCCGCAGACTGAGAAAATCCTGCGTGAGGGTGCCGTCGGCTTGTTCTAGAAAAGAGATTGCGACAGGCGCGCAATCTCAACCACAACAGAGACCGGTGTCGAAACAAACATCGAAACCACACTCATAACGGCACTCACAGTGGCGGACGGATGAGGATACCGGCAAATTTGCCATCCGCCGCCAGTGTGAACCGCCATTCCAACTCACCCTCTTCAAACCTGACATCGTAGACATCCCAGCCCTCGGCTGAGACACCCTTGAAGCTGATGTCACGAAGAGGCCCCAGCCGTGCCAGATCAGCCTTTATGACATCGATCTGCTCGCTGGCTGCCTGGGCCAGAAGCGGGCTCATCTGCTCGTAATCCGGCTCACCACGCTGGTGTTGTTCAATCAGTTGGCGCAACAGCACTTCGCTGTTTTCAAATGGCTGGCGGTTTTTCACCCGCTCGGACAGGCCTTTTTCCAACTCGCTGACCACGACCTCCTGCACCCGTGGCGCTGCCTGCTCATAACCGTTCTGGTGCAACACCAGCCCGGTAACGGCACCGGTGTGATCGCGGGTAAAGGTCAATTGCGCCTGAACCGCCTTGTAGAAAAACCGGTCGACATCTTCAGCAAAGATTTCCAGCTCCGGCTGTCCTGTCATACGGGTAAAAAGCCTGCCGTCTTTCTGCGTGATGACATAACCCAGACCGTCCAGCACGTAATTTCCGGCATATTGGCCATAGAGCCACGGATCGATCTTTTTTTCACTGCGCGGCCGCGCCTGTTCGTAACGGCGCCATGCCACGGCATCGGGCGATATGTCAGCCATGTTTGCCTCCTTGGTCAGTTTCAACAGATCTTCAATCGATAGATCGCCACCAGCCGCGATCTTGCCGCGCAGCGTATTGATGGTGGCCAGACTGTTTTGTGTGCGCTCCAGCTGCACCTGCAGCGTCTCGCTTTGCATGCCAAGCAGGCCAGCGAGATCGGTGGTCTTGCCAACCAGAATGCCGCGAATTTCGTGCAAGCTGAGGCCAAGATGTTTCAGCGTCAGGATTTCATAGAGACGTGCGACTTCCCTCGCGCCATAGAGACGCCAGTTCTTATCGGTCCGGCGGGGTTTGATAATTCCGGCCTGTTCATAGTGCCGCAAGGCGCGGACCGAAATGCCGACACGCCGCGCACATTGCGCCGCCGTCAGTTCGAAATTTTCATCGCTTGCTGCCATATGCATGCACTCGTTCCCGCTCAATCATGCCCCTGATGTAAGGTATGACGTTGGGTACGGCGCAAGAGGTTTTTTACGGTTTTTTGCGTGCTGGCGCCAACGCGCCAATGCGTTTCCGTTACACCCGCCGCCGGAGAATATCGCCCAGCACCTCAAACACTCGTGGGTCGAGACTTTGCGACACATTAAAACGCATGAAACTGGTGGCCGACTGGCTAAGGCTGAAGGCGTTACCGGGCGCCATCACCACCTTGCGCTCAAGTGCTGCCCGGGCAACATCTGTTGCATCCGCCCCATCAGGCAGTTGGCACCACAGAAACATGCCAGCCGTCGGTCTGATCCACGGCGTCACGCCAAGCTTTTCCAGCCGGGACGACACATCATTCATCGCCTGGCCCAATCTCAGCCGCGTCGCATCCAGATGTTTGCGGTAGCTGCCGTCACTCAGCGCGTTAAAAACCAGCTCCGCCGTCATGCGGCCACCGCCAAAGGATGTGGCGATCTTCAGATCGGTCAGCCCTTCGATCCATTCCGGTTTTGCCGCAACAAATCCGCAGCGCGCCGAGGCCGAAAGCGTCTTGGAAAAACTGCCTATGTGGATCACCCGGTCCAGACCGTCAAAGGCCGCAAGTCGTGGTGCCGGCACCTGCTCCAGATCGGAGAAGATGTCATCCTCTATGATCGTCAGATCGAACTCATTGGCGATCTTCAGCACCCGGTGTGCGGTGACAGGAGAAAGTGCAGCACCGGTGGGATTATGTATGCCGGAATTGGTGATGTAGAGGCGCGGACGGTGCTCGCTGACCGTACTGGCAAAGGCGTCGATAGATGGCCCGTTCGGCGTATAGGGCACACTGACAATCTTGGCACGGTGCGCACGCAGCAGCGCATGGAAATTGAAATAACAGGGGTCATCCACCAGCACCGTATCCCCCGGCTCCAGCAGGAAACGGCACAAGAGATCAATGGCCTGCGTACCTGACTCCGTCAGCATGATCTGGTCGGGAGATGCCTCCATGCCCTTTTCGGCCATGCGCCGGGCCACCAGTTGGCGCAGGCCCGGAAGCCCAAGCGGCGAACCATAATCGGCAAGTGTTGCGCCGTCCGCCCGCGAAAGTGTACGCAACGCCCGCCGGATACTGTCTTCGGGAAGCCAGGATGGCGGCAGCCAGCCACAACCGGGCTTGAGATTATCATCATTGGCCTCCAGCGACTGGCGCGACACCCAGAACGGGTCAACCGCCCGGTCAACCTTTGGGCCTGCCTGCGTCAGCGTGAACGGCGCCACCTGACTGGCAACATAAAAGCCGGAACCGGGACGCGACAGGATGGCACCTTCCGCCACCAGCCGGTCATAGGCTTCCACCACGGTTGACGTCGAAACATCAAGGCTTGAGGCCAGCCGCCGCACCGAAGGCAGCTTTGCACCCGGCGTCAGTGTTCGCCCGGCAATCCGCTGGCGGATCGTCGACATGACGGTGGCTACCCGTGTCTGGCCCTTGGCATTCTCCACCATCTGTACTGCCTTTGTGTCCATAACAGTTTCGGCAGACTGTATCAGACTGTAACTGGTATCGCCAAGGCTTTGCTGGATAACAGCGAGACAATGAATGGAGTAAATTATGGAACGGACAAGTGCGGGCTGGATCAACGGCTTTATCGGCGTGGTCATTTTCAGCGGGTCGCTTCCGGCCACCCGTGTGGCCGTCATGCAGTTTGACCCGGTGTTTCTGACGGTAGCGCGTGGCGCAATCGCTGGCCTGCTGGCACTCGCCTTTTTGCTGGCGCTGAAACAGAAACCTCCGTCACCCCGCGAACTGGTGTCACTGGCCGTGGTGGCCGGTGGTGTTGTGGTCGGCTTTCCGCTTCTGACGGCGCTGGCGCTGCAACACGTGACCTCGGCACATTCCATCGTGTTCATTGGCCTGCTACCGCTGGCAACCGCGGTCTTTGGCGCAATCCGTGGCGGCGAGCGACCCAAACCAGCCTTCTGGGCCTTTTCCATTCTTGGCAGCGCAATGGTTGCCGGTTTTGCACTGTTTCAGGGCTTGAGTGTGTCGCCATTTGGTGACCTGATGATGGTGGCCGCCGTCATCGTCTGCGGTCTGGGTTATGCCGAAGGCGGCAGACTGTCACGCACGCTGGGCGGCTGGCAGGTGATCTGCTGGGCGCTGGTTCTGTCCCTGCCCTTGATGCTGCCTGCTGCCTTTCTCTACATGCCCACGACATTTTCAGACATTCACATGCCCGCCTTCATCGGACTTGCCTATGTCTCGCTGTTCAGCATGTTGATCGGTTTTGTATTCTGGTATCGCGGTCTGTCGCAGGGAGGCATTGCCGCCGTTGGCCAGTTGCAGTTGCTACAGCCTTTCCTTGGTCTTGCGCTGGCCGCAGCCCTGCTCAACGAACCGGTAACTTGGGGTATGCTTGCCGTAACGGTTGCCGTCATTGCCTGCGTGGCCGGCGCCAAACACTTCGCACGGTAAGTCATCAAGCCAGCCTCCACTCTCTTTTTTTGAATGGGGAGCTGGCGGCGTTCCCATCAGCGCGCCAAGGCGTCCTCGGGAAATTCTGCTGCCAGACTATCGATGAATTTGCGCACCGCCGGCGGCAGGCCACGCCGTGTGGTGAAGACAAGATGCACCAGCCCCTTCACGCCGCGCCACGCCGGAAGGACACGCACCAGCGTACCGTCATCAAGCGCCTGGCGGCAGGTATGGTCCGGCAACAAAGCCACGCCCAACCCGGCAATGGCCGCTGCTCGGACGGCGGTAAAATCAGCGCAACCCATGCGCGGTTCATGCCGCAGCGTGTGGCTACGTCCGTCATCGGTTTCCAGAAACCAGTTGACCTCGCCATGATCGTCGGTGGTCGACAGTGTTGCCTGCGCAGAGAGCTGGTCGATCTCGCCAATGCGCCCAGCCAGTTGTGGGCTCGCCACCAGAATACGCACAGAATTGCCAAGCGAGCGCATGGTCAGCGATGCATCACCGTCCAGTGATGTGCGCACTCGCAGTGCGATGTCGATGCGTTCCTCGATAAGATCAACCGGGCGGTCAATCGCCACCAGTTGCAGCCTTACCTTGGGATATTGCCCGAGAAACCGGGTTATCAGTGCCGAAATCGGTTCCACCAGACCGGTCGGGCAACTCATGCGGATTAGTCCATGGGGTTCGGACTGCGCTTCTGCGACCAGTGCCTCGGCGCGTGCCGCCTCCTCAAGCATCGCCTTGCACCTCTCATAGAAAGCTTGCCCGACATCGGTCACCCGAAAGCGTCGGCTGGATCTTTCGATCAGCCGTACACCGAGACGCGCTTCCAGCCCGGCAACCCGGCGGCTCAGCTTCGACTTCGGTTCCCGCAGTGCCCGGCCCGCTGCGGTAAATCCGCCATGGGTGACCACTTCGGCAAAATAAACGAGATCATTCAGATCAGATCGCATCATCGTTCTCCATATGGAACGATGAGTAACAGTTTTGCTGACTATTTGCATCATCGTTCTGCTGTCATGTTCATTCCAACGACAACGGGTCGTCAACAAGGAGCAAAGACAATGAGCAAGACATTTGAAAACAAGGTCGTAATCGTCACCGGCGGCACCAGCGGCATTGGCCTTGCCACCGCAAAAGCCTTCTCGCAGCAGGGTGCATTCGTGTTCATCACCGGCCGCCGCAAGGATGCACTGGATGCCGCCATCAAGGAAATTGGTGGCCGTGTTACTGGCGTTCAGGCCGACATGAGCAAGCTGGTCGATATCGACCGCCTTTATGATGCCGTACAGCAGAAACATGCCCAGATCGACGTGGTGTTTGCCAATGCTGGCGGCGGTGAGATGGCAGCCCTCGGTGCCATCACCGAAGAGCATTACCAGAAAACCTTCGACACCAACGTAAAGGGCACGCTGTTTACGGTGCAGAAAGCCCTGCCGCTGCTGCGTGACGGTGCCTCGATCATCCTGACATCATCGACAACGAGCATTTCTGGCACACCGGCCTTCAGCGTCTACTCTGCCACCAAGGCGGCAGTGCGCAACTTTGCCCGCAACTGGATCCTTGACCTGAAGGACCGCCACATCCGCGTCAACGCCGTCAGCCCCGGCCTGACCGACACCGCAGGCCTCAATGAACTGTTCGGCAACGGCGAAAATGCCGAAAACACCAAGAACTATCTGTCCAGCCTCATTCCCGCCGGTCGCATCGGCCAGCCGGAAGAAATCGCCAAGGCAGTGCTGTTCCTGGCCTCCGACGAAGCCTCCTTCGTCAACGGCATCGAATTGTTCGTTGATGGTGGTCAGGCGCAGATTTGACCACGCTGTTGGAGAGGGTGGCAACGCTCTCTCCACACGACGTTTCTTTTGTCGATAAAATCGAATTTTGGCGGCTGTGGAGCAACCGCCGTCCATAAAAACTCCCTCATTTCTGTGCTTGTCACAGAAATCCAGGCCAGCCCAAGTCATTGGGCTGAAAGGACTCTTTTATCGCGCCGACGCGCTCCACTGGATCTCTGTGACAAGCACAGAGATGAGGAGAGTATGTTGCGACGAACCACCAAACAAAAACGGCGCGGGTTGAGCACAGGGGTGAGGATCGAGACGACTGCATCTCCTTCGCAACAAATCACGCCTTTGCCAGAACCCCGCCGCTCACCGGTTCCTTGACACCGGTTGTGCCGGGATAGGTCAGAGGCAGACCGCTGAGTGAGCGCACGGCAAGATAGGCCCAGGCCTCAGCCTCCATCGCGCCGCCATCAAAACCGGCAGCCTCGGCCGACACCACCTTGGCACCTTTTTCAGCCGCAAGGGTGGCAAACTCCGCCATGATCACCGGGTTCAGGCGCCCGCCACCGCAAACAATGTAGGTCTTGGCGTGGTCGGGCAGATAGGTCGCGGATTTGAGAATGGCGGCTGCCGTAACATGAGACAACGTGCGCGCGCCATCTTCGAGCGAAACCTCGCCCTTTTGGGGTGGCAGAAAATCACCGCGGTCGAGCGACCGCCGCTGGTTGGCCGAAAAGAACGAGCTTGCCATGTATCGCTCACTCAGCGCTGCATTGACACTGCCCTTGGCCGCAACCTGCCCGCCCTTATCAAAGGTCTGGCCGGTATGCGCCTCCATCCACTGGTCGATCAGCATGTTGCCGGGACCACTGTCAAAGGCGGCAAGTGCGCCACCATTGCCGATAAAGGTCAGGTTGGAAATGCCACCAATATTGACGAATACCGCAGGTGTTTCAAAAGCCTCCGGCAGATTGGCCGAAAGGGCAGCGTGATAGGCCGGGATAAGCGGAGCGCCCTGCCCGCCATGCACCATGTCATTGGCGCGCATGTCATAGACCACATCGATACCGGTTTCACGCGCCAGAAGCGGACCGTCGCCAATCTGCACCGTCAGCGCGTCGTCAGGCCGGTGCAAAACCGTCTGCCCGTGAAAACCGATGACATCGACATGCGAGGGCACCAGACCATTCTGCTTGAGAAAGGATTGCACGACGGCGGCATGGCACAGCGTCAGTGCCGTCTCGGCCTCGGCCAGATCATCCGGCCGTTCGCGACGCTCATTGATCTTTTTCGCAGTGACCAGCGCCTGCTGCCATTTGGCCCGCAAGGTGGCGTCATAGGGGAAGTAACCGCTTGGTCCACGCTCGACAAATGAGTCGCCATCGGTGCGCAGCATGGCAATGTCGATGCCGTCCATCGACGTGCCGCTCATCAGGCCAATTGCCGTTTTTATAGTGCCCACACCGCTACTCCTGCCTGATCAAGGATTCGTTTTTAACATTCATGGCTGAAACTGGTGCACAATTCAAAAAACAATGCTAAAGCCCCGGCGTTTGCTGCTTGCCAGCACTTGAAAACATGACACCAGAGAGAACAAAAGGTTATGTCCAGGTTTAAGTCCGATTTCCTCCGCACGCTCGATGAGCGCGGCTTCATTCACCAGATCTCCGACGAGGCAGGTCTTGACGAATTGTTCGCCAAGGAAACCGTGACCGCCTATATAGGCTTCGACCCGACCGCACCTAGCCTGCACGCTGGCGGCCTGATCCAGATCATGATGCTGCACTGGATGCAGCAGACCGGCCACCAGCCGATCTCGCTGATGGGTGGCGGCACCGGCATGGTTGGCGATCCGTCCTTCAAGGATGATGCCCGCCAGCTGATGACCATCGACACCATTGAGAGCAACATCGCCTCCATCAAGCGCGTGTTTGCCAACTATCTCGATTACGACAAGGCGGGCAAGCCTGCGCTGATGATCAACAACGGCGACTGGCTGCGTGACATTAACTACCTGGAATTCCTGCGCGATGTCGGCCGTCACTTCTCGGTCAACCGCATGTTGTCTTTCGATAGCGTCAAGACACGCCTTGACCGCGAGCAGTCGCTGTCGTTCCTCGAATTCAACTACATGATCCTGCAGGCTTACGACTTCGTGGAGCTGAACAAGCGCTACGGTTGCCGCTTGCAGATGGGCGGTTCCGACCAGTGGGGCAATATCATCAACGGTATCGACCTTGGTCATCGCATGGGTACACCGCAGCTTTACGCGCTGACCTCGCCGCTTCTGACCACCGCCTCCGGTGCCAAGATGGGCAAGTCGCTGAACGGTGCTGTCTGGCTGAACCCGGACATGCTGTCGGCCTATGATTTCTGGCAGTACTGGCGCAACACTGAGGATGCGGATGTTTCCCGCTTCCTCAAGCTCTACACCACGCTGCCGATGGATGAGATTGCTCGCCTCTCGGCGCTGGCTGGTTCCGAGATCAACGAGGTCAAGAAAATCCTCGCGACTGAAATCACTGCCATGCTGCACGGCCGCACAGCTGCCGAAGAAGCCGCCGAAACCGCGCGCAAGACGTTCGAAGAAGGCGCGCTGGCCGACAATCTGCCATCGATCGAGGTTCCTGCTTCCGAGCTGGAAGCCGGTCTTGGCCTGCTGTCGCTGATCGTTCGCGCCGGCCTTGCCACATCGAATGGCGAAGCCCGCCGCCACGTTCAGGGTGGTGCAGTGCGCATCAACGACAACGCCGTGTCTGACGAACGTCAGATCATCGGCACGGGCGACGTGACGGCAGACAATGTCATCAAGCTGTCGCTGGGCAAGAAAAAGCACATTCTGGTTCGCCCGGCCTGATGGTCAGCACCCATGAATGATGGACGGAAAGGCCGCGCAAGCGGCCTTTTTGTTTGGGAAGCACAGTTTGAAAACAGGACCCCTCACCTGAAAAATCTATCACTTAGCAAGCTAAGGTGATGATTTTTCTTCCTCTCCCACAAGGGTAGAGGTAAAGGCGCCCGCGGCACGGTCCCAACCCATGAACGCTATCCTATGTCGTTCAGTGCAACCAACATACTCCCCCCTCCTCCCTGTGCTCGTCACAGGGATCCAGGCCAGCCCAAGTCATTGGGCTGAGTAGACCCTTTCCTCGCGCTGTCGCGAGGATCTAAGCCATCAACTGCAAATGCAACGTGATTAGGTTCCAAGGACAAGCCCTAGAGTGACGGTGGCATAGGGCAACCCTTCACTGAAACTCGAAAATCTGCCGGAAAACGCCAGGTGCAATCAGCGACAGCGGATTGACCGTCAGCCTTGGCGTGTCGGAACGGCCAGACAGTTTGAAGGTAATGCCCAACAGACCACGATCGCGGCCATTGCCCAGGATGACACCGATGAAGGGCAGTTCACCAAACAGCCGGTTGAGACCATAGGCAGGCATGAACGTGCCGGTCATGTCCATATTGCCATTGGCGTCCTTCAGCGTGCCCTGGAAGGTCGCACCCACCTGCTCGCCACGCACAACGCCATTTTCGACATTCAGCGCGCCACCGCCGTAAATGACGCGGGCAAAACCACGCTGGAACTTTTCCGAGCTGACGTCGATGTCCCGACGCACCGCCTTATTGAGACTGCGTCCGTCCTGGCCAACCGGTGTCGCAACAATGTCCTGCAGCTTCTGTTCGTTCGACACAGAGAAGTTGCGCATATCGACAGAGCCGAACCAGTCATCACCATTGACGGTGTTGAACACGATGTTCAGCAGGCCGCCATTGATGCGGGTGTAGATATTGGCGAAACGGATAATGGCACCGGCATCGCTGCTGGTCAGGTTGATGGTCTGGCGTCCGCCGCCGGCACTGGTCTGCGCGACAATCGCCTGACGGCTGTCGGTAACACCGTCCATTTGCAGGGAATTGAGTTTACCGTTGCGCAGGAAGACGTTGGATGTGACGTTGGACAGGGCTTCATTGTTGAACCCGATCACCCGGTCAAACCGCGCATTGATCTTTATGTCGCCAGCACTGTCGTCAGAACCGGATTTTTCCGAACTGCGAATACGAGCAATCAGCGGCCGAATATCAACCGACTTGCCCGATGCCGTCACGACATAATCACGTTTTGCGGCCTTGATCTGCACGGCGTAGTCATCAGACGCCGACAGTTTCATATGCGAGAAGTCAGCCGAAACCAGCCCGCCCTGCGCCAGTTCCAGATTGCCCTTGGCACCAAAACCATCGCCCTTCAGCTCAAAGTCGCGGATCGACACCCGCCCCTGATCCGACAGCATATGGAAGGTCGCATCCGCCTTGACGCCCGGCCCCTTGCTCCAGCCAATACCGGGAACGGTCAGCGACGATTTGGTCAGATCAAGCCGGATAGTCTGGTCAGTTTCACCCTTGCCATCCAATTGCAACGTCATCGGTCCGCTGACGACACTGCCAAGCCCCGGCGCAAATTTGGCAATCTGGTCATTGCCAATCACCGCCTTCAACGAAAATTCACGGGCAATCTTGCTGCTGTCCCTCAGGGGTTCGATCAGGTTGATGTCCATGGCCACATCATCGACCTTGCCGTTGCCCTGCAGGCGCAAAACATTGTTGTCGATATTCAGCGCACCGTTCAGATCGGCCACCTGACGGTTGGCAAACGGTTTTGCCAACGAGACATTGTCCAGCGTCAGGCTGGCCGCCCATGCGGGATGCGGCGGATTCTGGCTGCTAAGCAGACCGAAGGTCGCGTTGACCTGCGCCTTCACATTGCCCCTGAAATCCTCGGGTTTAAAGGTCGTATCCTTCAAGGCATTGATCGGTTTGAAATTGGCCATTTCGGCGATAGTATCGGCACTGCCGGACACGAACAGGTCAAGATCAGCCATCAGCGGTTTGGCATAGGTCGAGGGGATGGTGAAACGGCCACTTTCCACCGCCAGCGAACGGTTGGACGGGAAGTAGGACGTTGCCTTGGCAACCGTTACATCAACCTTCTCGCCCTTGAGGTTGAAATGCGCCACCGCGTCACGCAGCGGCGGAATATCACCTGTTATGTTGAGCCGGGTATTTTCGATATCGAATTGGATCTGGATTTCGTCGTCATGCAGTTCCAGCGGGCAACCGATGCCGCACATTCTGCCCTGCGGGATAAACACCGCAATCGAACCATTGGTAACGGTGCCACCAAAAATATTGCCAACCACCCACGGGCGCACCTTGCGTGCCATCCAGAACGGCCACAGCTGCTTGACTGCGGTTGCCTCCATCTTGGGAATCTGTCCGCCAAAGCTGATTTCCGGCGATCCCTTCTCGGCAAAGCGGATTTTCAGCGATCCGGCCATATCACCCATTGGCCCCGCCACATAAAGCGATGGCACATTCAGCTCTTTGGTCGCTTTGAGATATTGGCCATTTGCAGTCAGCCCGAAGGGCACTGGCGCTTCGCCAGACATAGCGGCCGCCGCAATACCGTCGGTAACGGACAGCGCCAGATCAAAACCCTGCTGCGCCTGATCGTCTGCCGTGTCCTTGATACTGCCTTCAAACGGAACGACGGTACGCTCCAGCTCCAGCCGCGACTTTGCAATTTCGATTTCGCGTTTCTCAAAATCATACTGCGCGGTCATCCGGCCGGTGGAAACCAACTGTTCTTCACCGCCAATATAAAGGCTGCCATTACCGACACCCAGCATCACGCTCAAAAGCGGTGCCACCTCGGGGCTCTGGCGTTTTGCGATAATGCGAACACCGGCCTTGAGGTCGGCCCCCTCATGCATGAAACCTTCCGGATCGCGCCGAATGGTCAGCGGATTGAGGTCAAGCCCGTCTAGGTTGGCTTCAAATGCCGTTATCTTGCCGCCCGCACTCTCAATCGACAAAGAGAAGGCGGCAAGTTCGCCATTGAAGGCCAATTCACCCTCCAGATTGTAGCCGCCCTGCGGATTGCGGGTCATCGCCATCTGTCGAACGTCAAAAAGCAGCGGTTTTCCGCCGTCCTTTTTCGGAATGGTGATCGAGATACCGTCAATGCTGATGCGGTCGGTGCCAGCCCGCTCGAAATTGGACAACATGCCATCCAGCGAGCCGAACGCCGTTTCCAGTACCTCCGGAATGGCATCCACCCGCCAGGTCGAGATATCGATCGGTTTGCCGGCCGGTAGCGACGCGACATCCAGCGAAAGCGAAGAGGCATCGATGCTCTCAAGCGAAATCTGGCCGGTCAGCAACGCCATCGGGTTCAGAGCCATACGAATGACGGCAGCGCGGCTCAGGTGTTTCTGGCCTTGCGTATCGACAATATCGACGTCACGCGCCTCAAGCGCCAACCGGAACCCTTTGACAAAACGAATGGCGGTAGAACCGATGCGCGCTTCGTAACGCGGGTCAATCGCCCGCTTCAGCGCCATTTCAGCCTGCGAGGACAAGATGCCGTCAACCGAGCCGGTTTCAATGGCGGCGACAAAGCCGCCCACCAGCAGAAACACCACAACAAAAATGCCGGTGACAAATTTCAGGCAAACGCGACTGACGGAGCGTGGCGGCGGGCAATGCACGATAAGGGGTTCTTCCGCTTTCGCAGAAGGCAGATCGTGCAGCGGAATAATATCCTGCTTGCGAAATTTTACTTTTTCGCCGCGAATCTCAGCCATTCGTCCGCGCTCGTCTCCTGAAACATCGTGTCCAGGCACTGGACGGTTTTCGTTGCAGTCTATAACGGTTGATAGGAATAATCCTCAACACCAAGGCGAAACATAAGGTTAAGCTCATGGCAGATTTGCTTGTCGGCGACAAGGCACCCGATTTCACGCTTTCTAAAAACGGGGCCGGAACCGTTACTTTATCGGCTCTTTCGGGAAAAAATGTGGCCCTGTACTTTTATCCCAAAGACGACACATCCGGCTGCACGGTCGAAGCGATCGATTTCAGCGCCCTTGCGACGCAGTTTGAGGCCGCCAATACCGTGGTTATCGGCATTTCGCCTGATTCGGTCAAAAGCCACGACAAATTCGCCGCCAAACACGCGCTCACCGTGATGCTGGCCTCCGATGAGGACAAAGCCACGCTTGAAGCCTATGGCGTGTGGAAAGAAAAAAGCATGTACGGCAAAAAGTACATGGGCGTGGAAAGAACCACATTCCTGATCGGGCCTGACGGCAAGATTACCCACGTCTGGAACAAGGTGAAAGTGGCTGGCCACGCCCAGCAAGTGCTTGAAGCAGCACAGGGCCTGAACGCCTAAAAGGTCCTTCAAATAAGCATTTCTGCCGGTGTTTAACCCATAAATACCGGCAGCATCAAAACTTCATTAACCATAACAAAATACCATCCTTCAGCATAACGAAACCGCTGAGGACGTGATTTTGGCTCATCCCGCAGAGCACCGTACATTCGGCAAACAAAAAAAGCAGCATGTGCTGATCCTTGCCAGTGGCGACCAGGTGCGCCACCTGACCATCCGCCCGTGGATGGCAGCAGTGACGCTGTGTTTCGTCTGCGTTCTCGGCATCGGTTATCTTGCTGCAACCGCTTATCTGATTTTCCGCGATGACCTGATTGGCGCAACCATTGCCCATCAGGCCCGTATGCAACACGACTATGAAGACCGCATTTCTGCACTGCGCGCGCAGATCGACCGCGTCACATCACGCCAGTTGCTGGACCAGCAAGTTGTTGAACAGAAAGTGGAAAAGCTTTTCGAGCAGCAGGCCGCCCTCACCTCGCGCCACGGCCGCCTTGGCGGATTGCTGGAACGCGCCGAAGAATCCGGCCTCAGCACGGAAGAACCATCTACAACAGCAACACCGGGCAAACAGGCCAGCCTGTCTGGCGGCGTAAACGCCATTGAAAACCTTCTCGGCACATCGAAAAAGGCAGCAACTCCCGCAGCAGTCACCGCCCTTGGTTATGCCCCGGTTGGCGAAAACTCGTCTGACCGAGCCGACCGGGTATTTTCCAAGGTCACGCTATCGCTCAAGACAATCGAACAGGACCAGCTGCACCGAATCACCCAACTGACCCGTGGCGCCGACAAGAAGACCGAGGAAATGGCGGCGATCATGACGCGCACCGGCATCAAGATCGATGACCTCAAGCCATCCGGCATCGGTGGTCCCTTCGTCGAACCCCAGGACGCCAATGGCAGCATCTTCGAAAACTCGATGAATGATCTTGATGTCGCCCTCAATCGGCTTGAGATCATGCGCAGTACTGCAGGTGAGCTGCCGTTTGGCAACCCTGCCCCCGGCCGCAACATCACCAGCCGCTTTGGCAACCGTATGGACCCGTTTCTTGGTCGCCCGGCCCTGCATGCAGGCATTGATTTTCAGGCAGAGACCGGTGCAAACGTGCGGTCGACCGGCGCTGGCACCGTGACGGTTGCCGCCAATTCCGGCGGTTACGGCAACATGGTCGAGGTCGACCACGGACAGGGCATCACCACCCGCTACGGACATATGTCAGCCATTCTCGTCAAGGTTGGCGATACTATTGAAGCCGGCGACATTGTTGGCCGGGCTGGCAGCACTGGCCGCTCCACCGGCCCGCACGTACATTACGAAGTACGTCGCAACGACAGCCCGGTCGACCCGATGCGTTTCCTGAGCGCGGGCGTGAAGTTGCAGTCCTACCTGAACTAACTATTTCGCCGGCTATGCTGGCGGTTTCCTGGCAAAATCTCTCCGCATGGTGACAGGCTGAAAAACGCCGTCAACGCACCAAAAGCGGTGATTGCAAATTGTTTTTCACAAATACGGTTGCGAAGCGTTAACATATGTGACCTTCAGTCCCGCCAATTGTGGCGAATTCCTTGACTTTCAGCCAATTTCGGCCTATGCCGCGCCCAATCGCCGTTAACGTTCCGGCGATGTGACGCAGCGTTCTGCCAATTCGAATGGAAACAATTTTCCTTTGACAACATTTTCTGATCTGGGCCTGAGCCCGAAAGTCCTCTCCGCCGTTACGGATGCCGGTTACACAATACCGACGCCGATTCAGGCTGGCGCAATTCCTCCGGCGCTTGAGCGCCGCGATATCTGTGGCATTGCGCAGACAGGAACAGGAAAGACAGCGTCTTTCGTGCTACCTATGTTGACACTGCTTGAAAAGGGCCGCGCCCGTGCAAGAATGCCGCGCACGCTCATTCTCGAGCCGACACGCGAACTGGCAGCACAGGTTGCCGAAAACTTCGAAAAATACGGCAAGAATCACAAGCTCAACATTGCGCTTCTGATTGGTGGCGTTTCATTTGAAGAGCAGGACCGCAAGCTGGAGCGCGGCGCAGACGTATTGATCTGCACCCCCGGCCGTCTGCTCGACCATTGTGAGCGCGGCAAGCTGCTGATGACCGGCGTTGAAATTCTGGTTATCGACGAAGCCGACCGCATGCTGGACATGGGCTTTATCCCTGATATCGAACGCATCGCCAAGATGATCCCGTTCACACGCCAGACGCTGTTCTTCTCGGCCACCATGCCGGCAGAAATCCAGAAGCTGGCCGACCGCTTCCTGCAGAACCCAGTCCGCATCGAAGTGGCAAAGCCCTCTTCGACCGCCACGACGGTGACGCAGCGTATCGTTGCGGCCAACGTCAAGGATTACGAGAAGCGCGCTGTGCTGCGCGATCTGATCAAGAGCGAAGAAGACGACCTGAAGAACGCGATCATTTTCTGCAACCGCAAAAAAGACGTTGCAGATCTGTTCCGTTCGCTGGACCGTCATGGTTTCTCCGTTGGTGCCCTGCACGGCGACATGGACCAGCGTTCGCGCACCAATATGCTGGCCAGCTTCAAGGAAGGCAATCTCAAGCTGCTCGTCGCATCCGACGTTGCTGCACGCGGTCTCGACATTCCTGATGTGAGCCACGTTTTCAATTTCGACCTGCCGATCCATTCTGAAGATTACGTACACCGTATCGGCAGAACCGGCCGCGCCGGTCGTTCCGGCAAGGCATTCAGCCTTGTGACAGCAAAAGACACCAAGTTCCTCGATGCAATCGAGAAGATGACCGGTCAAAAACTCGAATGGATGAGCGGTGACCTGACCGCTTTGCCCGAGCCGATGGAAAGCTACGACAACGACCGGCAGAAGCGCGGCCGTGGTGGCAAGGACCGTGATCGCAGCAAGAGCCGCGAGAAACCCCGCCGTCCGAGCGAAGCAGCACCAGCCGAACAACCGGCAGCAGCCGTTGTTACAACACCAGAACCTACGGGAGAGACAAGGGTGAAATCCGAGCAGAGAACTGACAGGGCACCCCGTCATTTTGACCGTCAGAATAATGGCGACAACGCCAATAATGACAACCGCGACCGCCGCCGCCACTATCGTGACAATGATGATGGCCCGACACCTGTCGGTTTCGGCGACGACATTCCTGCCTTCATGCTGATTGTGGCCAACGCCAAGGCCTGATTGGTCGCAATATCCTGTTGGCCTTAAGGCTGATTGGAAAACATGTAAGTGAGAATGGCATGAACGGTCTTCCCGGCATTGATTTTCCCGGCGTCGGCTGTGGGCTTGTTATAAGACGTGACGGCAAGGTTTTACTTTGCCGTCGCATGAAAGCGCCGGAAGCCGGCCACTGGAGTATTCCCGGTGGCAAGGTGGATCACCTCGAACCGGCCTTTGAAGCGGCACGGCGTGAAGCCAACGAAGAAACCGGCCTGCAAATCGGCGAAGTTTCTTTCCTCTGCGTGACCGAACAGATCATTCCCGACGAAAAACAGCACTGGGTCGCGTTTATCTACGTGACCGATGACACCTCTGGTGACGCCGTACTGGCGGAACCGGACAAGCTGTCCGAAATCGGCTGGTTTGATCTCGACAACTTGCCCAAACCCATGTCGGTCTTTGCCGCTCAGGCATTCGCGCATCTGCGTTGAGGTTTATTGCCTTGCAGGCCGTTGTACATCTGCGTTGACGTTTATCGCTTGGCAGGGTCATTTGCCGCGACAGTCACCTCAACCACCCTCTTCCCTGTGCCCGTCACAGGGATCCAGCAGACGCGCGTCTGCGCGTCAAAAGACATCTTTCCAGCCCCAAGACTAGGGCTGACTGGATGCCTGTGACGAGCACGAGGGATGAGGGATGAGGGATGAGGGATGAGAGTGCTGCACGCCACAACAACATCTCCAACGTCATCCTCGCCCTTGTGGCGAGTATCTAACCACGCCAACCGCATTCATTTCGTTTGACGAGATGGGGTTAGATACTTGGGACAAGCCCACGTATGACGGTAGTTTAGGGTGAGGCACAACAGAACCCCTCGCCTGAAAAATCTATGACTTGGCAAGCCCAAGACCATGATTTTTCTTCCTCTCCCACAAGGGTAGAGGTTAGGGGCGCAAGTTCCGCAGTCCCAGTCAGTGACGCTATCGTCTGTCACTCTGTAACTCGTTTGCAACGCCAACCTCCCTCTTCCCTGTGCCTGTCACAGGGATCCAGTCATCCCCAGTCTTGGGGATGGAAGAGACCTTCCCGCCGCGCAGACGCGCGTCGACTGGATGCCTGTGACAAGCACAAGGCATGAGAAAAACTTGTTGGGCCTGCTGGAGCCAAATAATCGGCGTCCATAGCCAGACCGTGAGCGTTGGTAAATAGCGGGTGGGCGCAGCGTAAGCTCAGCAATCCCAAACCGACGCCTCAACCTCTCCCTCGTCCAAAAAATCAGAAAAACAAAAAAACGCCGCCCGGCATATCTGTCGGGCGGCGTTTTAAACGGTGTTGTTATCTGCGAAAATCAGACCAGACGGCTACGCTCCAGCGCCGCTTCAACGAAGCTGGCAAACAGCGGATGCGGATCAAGCGGACGGCTCTTCAGTTCCGGATGGTACTGAACGCCGATGAACCAAGGATGGTCAGGATATTCCACGGTTTCCGGCAGAACACCGTCAGGCGACATGCCCGAGAATACCAGACCGCATTTCTCCAGGCGTTCCTTGTAGTCCACGTTCACTTCGTAACGGTGGCGGTGACGCTCAGAAATATCGGTAGACCCGTAAATATCGGCAATCTTGGTGTCTTTTTTCAGCGCAGCCTTGTATGCGCCAAGGCGCATAGTGCCACCAAGGTCACCCTGGGATGAACGCTTTTCAAGTTCGTTGCCCTTGACCCATTCGGTCATCAGGCCAACAACCGGCTCCTTGGTCGGGCCAAACTCGGTCGAGGATGCGTTCTCGATGCCAGCCAGGTGACGTGCAGCTTCCACAACCGCCATCTGCATGCCAAAGCAGATGCCGAAGTAAGGAACGTTACGCTCACGCGCAAACTGTGCCGCCTTGATCTTGCCTTCCGAACCACGCTCGCCAAAGCCGCCTGGAACCAGGATCGCATTGACCTTTTCCAGATATGGCGCCGGGTCTTCCTTTTCGAAGACTTCGGATTCGATCCATTCCAGCTTGACCTTGACGCGGTTGGCAATGCCACCGTGATGCAGGGCTTCGATCAAGGATTTATAGGCATCCTTGAGGCCGGTATATTTGCCGACGATGGCAATCGTAACTTCGCCTTCCGGCGTCTTGATACGGTTGCAAACCTCTTCCCACTGCTCAAGGCGTGGCTTCGGTGCAGGCTCGATGCCAAAGGCAGCCAGCACTTCATTGTCGAGACCTTCCTTGTGGTAGGCCATCGGCACGTCATAGATGTTTGCCACATCCAGCGCCTGAATGACGGCAGATTCGCGCACGTTGCAGAACAGGGAAAGCTTGCGACGTTCCGCTTCCGGAATTTCGCGGTCTGCACGCACTAGAAGAATGTCAGGATGAATACCGAGCGCCTGCAACTCCTTGACGGAGTGCTGGGTTGGCTTGGTCTTCAACTCGCCTGCTGCCGGAATATACGGCATCAATGTCAGGTGAACGTAAATGGCAGTGCCACGTGGCAAGTCGTTACCAAGCTGACG
Organism: Agrobacterium sp. AGB01; assembly: GCF_014851585.1. Classification (GTDB taxonomy): domain Bacteria; phylum Pseudomonadota; class Alphaproteobacteria; order Rhizobiales; family Rhizobiaceae; genus Agrobacterium. Next base: position 1,062,787 of record NZ_JACVAB010000002.1, on the reverse strand, counting down.
AATGGCTTCCATAAACGGCATGGCTTCGATGTCGCCCACCGTGCCGCCAATCTCACAGATGACGAAATCATATTCGTCATTGCCTTCGATCACGAAGTTCTTGATTTCATTGGTAACGTGCGGAATGACCTGCACTGTCGCGCCGAGGTAGTCACCACGACGTTCCTTGTCGATGATATTTTTATAAATGCGACCCGTGGTGATGTTGTCGGTCTTGGTGGCAGAACGTCCGGTAAAACGTTCATAGTGACCAAGATCAAGATCGGTCTCTGCGCCGTCGTCCGTCACAAACACTTCGCCGTGCTGTGTCGGGCTCATGGTGCCGGGATCGACATTGAGATAGGGGTCGAGTTTACGAAGCCGCACCCGATATCCACGGGATTGCAACAATGCTCCGAGTGCTGCGGCTGCAATGCCCTTACCAAGGGAAGAGACCACGCCGCCTGTGATGAATACATATCGCGCCATGGGATTCACCGGATACCTTCATTTTATTGATTCCGCCAGCCCAAATTTTTCGAACCCCGAAATCACACGTGGAAAACGAGGCAACCGGCCGGAATATGGACAAAAGAAAACCGGCAGGTTTTGGCCTGCCGGAGTGTTATGCGCTGACCGGGATTATTGACCGGTCGGAACTGCTGTCGGGTCGGCAGGTGCCGCAGGCGCTGGTGTCGATTGCGCCGGAGCTGCTGCCCCTTCAGAGCTGTTAGGAACGCCGTTACCAGCTGGTGCAGGTGCGGCAGGTGTCGTTGCCGGGCCGAGCGTATCGAGAATGCCGTTGCCCTGGCCCTGCGTTGCAGGAATACGATCGAGAATGTCGGTCGGACGCGCTTCATAACGGGTCAACAGGCCAAGGCCCAGAGACGTCAGGAAGAACAACGCGGCAAGAATGCCGGTTGTGCGCGTCAAGGCATTGGCCGTACCGCGGGCCGACATAAAGCCGGAACCGCCGCCAATACCAAGGCCGCCGCCTTCTGAACGCTGAATCAGCACCACGCCAACAAGCGCCAGCACGATCATGAGATGGATGACAATCAAAACGGTCTGCATGGTAATCCAGTCTTGCCCTTAACGGACACAGTCAAAAACATGTTGGCCGCTCTTTACATGAGCTAGGCGCGTATTCCAAGCCCCCAACACACGTTAAAGAACATCAGGCGGTCAATTGCTCATAAGCAGCGTAGATGGAGAGGAAGTCATCGGCTTTCAAGCTTGCACCACCAATCAATGCGCCATCGACGTTTTCAACGCCCATCAGCTGCAATGCATTGGATGGTTTTACCGAACCGCCATAGAGAATACGAACGCGTTTTCCTTCGTCACCAAAGCGCGCCACAAGTTCGTTGCGCATGAAGGCATGGGCATCACGCACATCATCCACAGTTGGCGTCAGGCCGGTACCGATGGCCCAGACAGGCTCATAGGCAATAACCGTGTTTTGTGCATTGGCATCGTCAGGAACAGAGCCCGACAGCTGGCGCTTCAAGATATCGAGCGTCTGGCCGCCCTTGCGCTCATCGGCGGTTTCACCGATGCAGACAATGGCCACCAGCTCGGCTGCATAGGCGGCTTGTGCCTTGGCGCGGACCAGATGGTCGGTTTCCGCGTGGTCGATGCGACGCTCGGAATGGCCAACGATGACATGCGTACCAAAGCAATCAGCAATCATCTCGGCAGAGATATCGCCGGTATGGGCACCCGATTCCTTTTCATGGCAGTCCTGCGCGCCAATCAGCAGCGGGCTGTCGTCGCAAAGAGCTGTCGCAACGTAAAGTAACGTAGAGGGAGGGCAAATCAGTGTTTCCACTTTTTCAGAAAGCGGACCTTTAACGCCCTGCGCCATCGCTTTGATCTGATCCAGCGAAGAACGAGTTCCATTCATTTTCCAGTTTCCCGCAACAAGCGGGCGAACATCAGGGGTCATGAGATTTCCATTCCTGCTCTTGTACGCCCTCAAGCAAAAATAGAGGGCAACCAAACGTCACATACGAACCAATTCAGAGGTGTAAAGCGCATGAAATCCAGTACCGCCTCCCCCTCATCTCTCCCATTAGCTGTATCGGTAAACAATTGGTACAGGAAATAAGGAATTTGGTTCAAAACATTGGTTAAAATTGCCTCTGGCGCGTTCAAATTAATGTCAAAAACGCCCTGCGGCGATTTATTGCACCAAAATCCAGTTTAGAATTGCCCGCCAGTCGCTCATGCGCACCGGTGTTCCGTGCGAACCCGTCTGGAACATGGTGAAACGGACCGGTTGTCCGGCCTTCAGCAATTGCCGGTAGATCGACACCTGGTCGCCGGATTTATAGACACTGTCATTGGCGCCGTGCGTAAACCAGATCGGCAGTTTTGCCTTGGCCGCAGCACTGGTCGGCAGTTCCGGGTCAGGCGCCCCACCCAACAGTGCCATGCCCTGCAGATTGGCCACCGCCTGCGCGTCACGGCTGATGCCGTAACAAATAAAGCTGCCCATCGATGCACAGGCCAGAATGACGGGACGCCCCGCCGATTGCTGGCGCGCATGGGAAATCAGCGCCGCCACATCGGCCACGCCCTGCGCGTCAAAGCTTTTGACACTGGGTGCGTAATAGGTGCCGCCATTGTCCAGCGCCAGGTTCTTCAGCCGGTTGAAGTTGCCGCCAAAACTGTAATCATTCATGCCCAGCCTGCGGTCACCGCCCCGGCCATGAATGAAGATCACCGTAAAGGCCTGTCCCGCCGCCTGCCCCGTGCGTCCCACCTCAATGGTGCGGCCGTCCGCCTTCACCGTTTCCAGCGCCTGCGCCTTGCGGGCAATCGGCGTGACATAGCTGCGCTTGACGCGGCGTTCGGGGATTTCATCGCGCTCGTTGATGTCGCGCAATTCCTGGTAATCGATCGTTTCGTAACGACCGCTATCGGCCTGTTCCAGCACGCTTTGGCGCGAAAACAGGTTGTCCTTATAGGGTTTCAGCGGACCATCAGAGCCTTGCGCCGAGGAGGTTGAAGCCCCAAATACCGTGACAAGAAACACGAAAAATGCGAAATGAACTGTGGACATGCAGCGAAAACCATTTTGATTGACAGCCACTCCCTTGCCATTGACGGTAAGGCAGCGCAATCCTCATCCGGAAAAACCCTGATAAATTGCGCGGAATCGCGCTCGATTGGCATTTGTGGCAAAATCGCGCTGATTCGGATGGCCATAAGATGGCGCACGACAACGATTAGGCAACATGGATAACGGTAACGATCTATTCTCAAGTATCCCGGTGGTGACAGAGCCATCCGATACGGGCACTACAGTCAATGAAACGCCTGCACCTGCTGCTAACACCAACAGCAAGCCAACAGCGGTGTCCGTTGCACCTCCGGCAACGTCCTCCGGCGATGACTATGGTGCGTCGTCGATCCGTGTTTTGGAAGGGCTTGAACCGGTCCGTATGCGTCCGGGCATGTATATTGGCGGCACCGACGAAAAGGCGCTGCATCACCTTTTTGCCGAAGTCATCGACAACTCGATGGACGAAGCGGTTGCAGGACATGCAAACTTCATTGAAGTGCATCTGGATACGCAGGGCAACTTGACTGTCAGCGATAACGGCCGTGGTATCCCGGTGGAAAACCACCCGCAGGTGCCGGGCAAGTCGACGCTTGAAGTCATCATGACCAAGCTGCATGCCGGTGGTAAATTCGACGGCAAGGCTTATGAAACATCGGGCGGTCTGCACGGCGTGGGTGTTTCCGTTGTGAACGCACTGTCCGACCTGCTTGAGGTCGAAGTTGCCCGTAACCGCAAACTGTACCGCCAGCGTTTTTCTCGCGGTGTGCCACAGGGCCCGCTGGAAGAGCTGGGCGATGTGCACAACCGTCGCGGCACACGCGTCAAGTTTCACCCCGACCCGCAGATCTTTGGTGATCACGCCAGGTTTGATCCGGCCCGCATATTCCGCATGGCCCGCTCGAAAGCCTATCTTTTCGGCGGCGTGGAAATTCGGTGGAGCTGCGATCCCGGCGTTGTACAGGCCGGTGGCGAGATCCCGGAAAAGGCTGTTTTCCACTTCCCTGGCGGTCTGAAGGATTATCTTTCGGCAACGCTTGGCAAGGACTTCACCGTTACGCGCGAAATCTTCTCCGGCAAGACGGAAAAGACCGGCGGCCACGGCGCCATGGAATGGGCGGTCACCTGGTATGGTGGCGATACGCAGATTCATTCCTATTGTAACACCATTCCGACCCCTGAGGGCGGCACACACGAAGCCGGTCTTCGTATTGCACTGACCAAGGGTCTGAAAGCCTATGCCGAACTGACGCAGAACAAGCGTGCAGCGCAGATCACCACCGATGACGTGATGATCTCGGCCGTCGGCATGTTGTCGGTGTTCATTCGCGAACCGGAATTTGTCGGCCAGACCAAAGACAAGCTCGCAACCGTCGAAGCACAGCGTATCGTTGAAAACGCCCTGCGTGACCCGTTTGACCATTATCTCGCTGGCAACCCCAACGAAGCAGCAAAACTGCTCGACTGGGTGATCGAGCGTGCGGAAGAGCGCCTGCGTCGTCGCAAGGAAAAGGAAGTCAACCGCAAGACGGCCGTGCGCAAGCTGCGCCTGCCGGGCAAGCTGGCAGACTGCTCGCAAAACACCGCCGAAGGCGCTGAACTGTTTATCGTGGAAGGTGATTCGGCTGGCGGTTCCGCCAAGCAGGCCCGTAACCGCGCCAATCAGGCCATTTTGCCGCTGCGTGGTAAAATCCTAAATGTCGGTAGCGCCAGCCGTGAAAAGCTGTCCGCCAACCAGCAGATTGCCGATCTCATTCAGGCACTCGGCTGCGGCACGCGCACCAAATATCGTGATGAAGACCTGCGTTACGAACGTATCGTCATCATGACCGATGCTGACGTTGACGGTGCGCATATCGCATCGCTGCTGATTACATTCTTCTATCAGGAAATGCCGGAACTGATCCGTGGCAACCACCTGTATCTCGCTGTGCCACCGCTTTACAAAATCACGCAGGGCTCAAAATCGGCCTATGCGCGTGATGATGCCCACCGTACCGAACTGATGGAAACAGAGTTCAAGGGCCGTGGCAAAGTGGAAATCAGCCGCTTTAAAGGTCTTGGTGAAATGCTGCCCGCGCAGCTGAAGGAAACCACCATGGATCCTTCCAAGCGTACCCTGCTGCGCGTCGTCATCGATGACGTCGACTTCGAAGGAACCAGGGAGGCCGTAGATAACCTGATGGGAACCAAGGCTGACGCCCGCTTCCGCTTCATTCAGGAACGCGCCGCTTTCGCCGAAAACCTCGACATCTAAGTCATATGCCCCGAAGCGCCAACGCTTCGGGGTTACCACTCTCTCGGCTTATCTCTGTAAAAACACTCCGCCGCTCCCTTTTTTTTTCGGGGGCGTATTCCCGTGCTTGCGCGAGTGCTAGCTTCAAGGCTCCCTCTTTCCTGTCCTCGGGTCAAGCCCGAGCAGGAAGCGTCAGGACCGGTTGGGGCAATCTCCGCGTCAGATCCGATGCTCATGAGGATGGGGTGAAGCTTTGTTCTTTACACAACCATCTCCTCGGCGTCATCCTCGCCCTTGTGGCGAGGATCTAACCACGCCAGCCATGTCAGTTTCGTTTGACGAGATGTGATTAGATATTAGGGACAAGCCCTAGGATGACGTGAAGACGAGACGTTATGATGGCAAGACGCAGCCACACACGCCCCTCACCCCTATCCTTTGGCTTGCCCGAGGGATGTCAGTAGTCCAGTGGAGCGCGTCTGCGCAGACGGAGGAAACCTTTTGACTTAACACCGTTGTCAAAGCTCTTTTAAGCTCCTCACACTCCGCGCGCCATGTTGCGGCCGAACCCATAACCGTAATAAACAGCAGAAAAAAGCCCGATAAAACTACCGGGCTTTTGTCATTAACGCAGTGTCATCGTCACGACTTTAAGCGCCAGCCAGACCGAACTGTGCCGCATGCAAACGGCTGTAAGGGCCTTTTGCCTCGATCAGCTGTTCGTGGTTGCCAGTTTCGGCAATGCCGGTTTCATCCACCACCACGATGCGCGAGGCATCACGGATGGTTGCCAGGCGGTGGGCGATAACCAGTGTCGTGCGGCCCTTGGAAAGCTCGGCCAGCGATTGCTGGATGGCCCGTTCAGTTTCCGTATCGAGCGCCGATGTCGCTTCGTCCAGAATAAGAATGGACGGGTTTTTCAGGAACATGCGGGCAATCGCCAGACGCTGCTTCTGACCGCCGGACAGTTTCACACCGCGCTCACCAATCACCGTATCCAGCCCGTTCGGCATGGCGGCAATGACGGTGTCGAGCTTGGCGCGCGCCGCCGCACTCTTGATCTCGGCCTCGGTCGCTCCAAGGCGTCCGTAAGCGATGTTTTCACGCACCGTACCGCCAAACAGGAACACATCCTGCTGCACGATACCGATCTGGCTGCGCAGCGACGACAGCTTCATCTTTCTGATGTCGATGCCATCGATCGAGATCGAACCTGACGTCACGTCATAAAAACGCGGCAGCAGCGAGCAAAGCGTTGTTTTACCGGCACCGGAGGGGCCAACAAAAGCAACCGTTTCCCCGGCCTTGATGTCAAGATTGATGCCGCGAAGAATGTCGCGCTTGTCGCTGTAGCTGAAACCGACATTGCTGTAGGAAATATTGCCACGCAGGGCCGGTGCATCAATGGCGTCGGGTGCATCTTCAATATCCGGTGCTGTTTCCATCAACTCCAGGAAGCGACGGAAACCGGCAATACCCTTGGGATAGGTTTCAATCACCGAGTTGATCTTTTCAACCGGACGGAAGAACACGCCAACCAGCAACAGGAAGCCAACGAAACCACCATTGGTCAGGTCGCCCTTCAGCACGAACCAGGCGCCGGCAATCATGACGATCATCTGCGTCAGACGCATGCTCATGTAGCTCAGCGACGTGCTGGCCGCCATGATGCGGTAAGCATTCAGCTTGGTGGTGCGGTAGTTCTGGTTGTCGGTCTCAAACAGCTTGCGCTCGTGGTCCTCATTGGCAAAAGCCTGCACAACGCGCATGCCGCCGACATTTTCCTCAATACGCGCATTGAAGTCGCCTACCCGGCCGTAAAGTGCGCGGAAGTTCTGCGTCATGCGCCCACCGTAACGGCTGGTCACCCAGGCGGTCACGGGCACCACAGCGGCAGTAATCAGCGCCAGATGCACATTGACCGACATCATCAGCAACAATGCGCCGATAAAGGTCATGATGGCAATGAACAGGTCTTCAGGGCCGTGATGGGCCACTTCGCCAATCTCTTCCAGATCTTTGGTCAGGCGGCCTACAAGATGGCCGGTCTTCTGATTGTCGAAAAAGCGGAAGGACAGTTTCTGCAAATGGTCAAAGGCCAGCCGGCGCATATCGGTTTCGATATTGATGCCGAGCATATGTCCCCAATAAGTGACAATGGCCATCAGGCCCGTATTGACCACGTAAACCGCCAGCAATCCGATCGACGCCAGCAAAATGACCGGCCAGTCACCCTGCGGCAAAAGAATATCCACGAACGCTTTGACGGCCATGGGAAAGCCGAGTTCCAGCACGCCAGACAGCACGGCGCAGGAAAAGTCGATTATGAACAAACCCCGGTAAGGGCGATAATAGGAAAAGAACCGCTTTAGCATCTCATCTACTTCCGGTAGTCGCTGCAATCACATCGCAGCATGCGAAAAGTGATGGGTAATTGTCATATTTATATATTTGAGCCAAGGGTGTTGCGTTATTTTTACCAAAATCCTTCACTATATTAAGTGAGGACAATAAAAACGATGGAATGACCCTTTAAGGTTTGCACAAAACAACGTCGCCGTGTGACACTGAAGGGAAACATTTCGAAATGCGAAAGAGACATTCGTTGTGAGCAGCGCAGACACCCATAGACCACAGAGCGAGCAGAAATGGCTCGGCCCTGTCACGCCGTCCCGTATGGCGCTCATACCTTCCATATCCGCTGCTCGCTGGCTTCTAATTCTGATCGTCGCTGCCGGTATCTACTTCTTTCACGGCTTTTTAGTGCCGGTGCTGGCCGCATTGGTTATCGGCTTTGCAAGCTGGCCGCTGTACAGAAAGCTGCTGAAGAATGTCGGTGGCAACACGACCGTTGGCGCCACCATCGCCATCATTCTCATCATCACCTTCCTGATTGTGCCAATCGTCATTGCCGCGTCCTATACGGCCAGTGAAATTCGCGAATGGTTTGGCTGGGCGGTTGAGGCAAACCGGTATGGTGCACCGGTACCGGAATGGATTTCCGGTATGCCGGGTGTTGGCGTATGGCTGACAGAACAATGGACAAAATATATCGGCACGCCAGGTGCGATTGGTGAGGTCATTCAACTGGTCAGTGGCGCAAACATCGGCAACATCTACCGCGCCGTTCTGGCTGCCGGTAACGGCGCCTTCCACCTTATCCTGACGCTGCTGTTTCTGCTGATTGCGCTGTTCTTCGTCTATCGCAATGGCGCTTCCTTCTCCAAACAGGTGGACCTGCTCGGCGAGCGTATTCTGCCAACCCGCTGGGAGCGGATTTCGCGCGTTGTACCGGCCACCATCAGCTCGACCGTCACAGGCATGACGCTGATCGCGATTGGTGAAGGTATCATTCTCGGCATCGCCTACTGGATTGCCGGTGTACCCTCGCCTGTCACGCTCGGTGTGCTGACCGGCGTCATGGCGCTTATTCCCGGTGGCGCACCGCTGTCCTTTACGCTGGTGTCGATCTATCTGGTGGCCAGCGGTTCGGTCGCAGCCGGTGTTGGCCTGTTCGTCTGGGGTTCGGTGGAACTGTTCATTGTTGACAAGACCATTCGTCCGCGTCTGGTCGGTGGCCCGATCAAGCTGCCATTTCTGCCAACCTTCTTCGGCCTGGTTGGCGGCGTGAAAACCATGGGTTTCCTCGGCCTGTTCATCGGTCCGGTGCTGATGGCGCTTCTGGTTGCCATTTGGCGTGAATGGGTGCGTGAGGTGGAACTGTCATCCACCCCGGCAGAGACCGTGGACATATCCGCATCGGCTGACGGCACGCAGGCACCACCGCCGCCACTCAGAAAAGCGGCCTCTTAAACGACCCAAAAGAAAACCCGCTAAACCTGGTTTAGCGGGTTTTGTCATTCAGAGGGTCTTTTGCATAAAAAGGCTGAGCGGATCAGGCTGGTAAGGCGCAAAGGCCGGCACATCCTCGAAACCCGCCTTGCGGTAAAGACCAATCGCTTCTGGCTGGCTGATGCCGGTTTCCAGACGAATGGCCCGCAGGCCAAGATCGCGACCGAGCGTTTCAATAGCGTCCATCAGCTTCTGCCCGATTTTCAGGCCGCGTGCGTTCGGATCGACAAACATCCGTTTGATCTCGGCAAAACCGTCACCCTGCGACACCAGCGCACAACAGCCGACAATCTGCTCGTCCTTGCGCGCCACCAGAAATGAAACCTCCGGCTTCATCAAGGTGGTAACATCAAGCAGGTGATTGCTTTCCGCGGGATAGAGCGACGCCATATAGGCATCCGACATTTCCAGCAGTGTGATGATATCTGGCTGATCGGCTTGTTCCAGCTGAATTGAGATCGTCATAAAATTATGCCACGTCTGTTTTGTGAGAATTCATCTGCCCTATTGTAACTGCAATTGGCGTGCAATTCCCAAAACACAGTTTCTACGGTGCGATTTTACCCTTCAAGGCAGCCAGAGATATGAAAACAGCCTTTGTCCTCATGACCATTCTTGGCTGCGACGACAGCGCCGTCGATTGCCATCACGTGGCGACCTTGCAGCAGCAATGGACCAGTATCGAGCTGTGTGATGCCGCTTCCGAAAAGGAACTGGGCAATTACGCCAATGCGCCCTACCCGGTTGTCGTTGCCGTGTGCCAGACACCGGATGCCCAGACAGCCAGCGCACCGACAACCGAGCCAAATGCGGCAGAAGCGCATGTCGAGGCTGACGGACAGGCGCCGATGACGGCTGAACACGAACAGTCACTGACTGCACAGGCCATTACCCGCGTCAGACGTATTCTTCCATCAACGGAAGGCGTCAAAAACCTGTTTGTCAAACCGGTGAGAATTGTCGAGGACAGTTATTCCTGGATGGCGAAACGCTTTACCAAATAAGGCATTTCACCAAAACGAGGATCAGAAGGCCGGATCAGGCAGCGTCAATCATCAGGCCGCTGGCATAAGAGCGCGCTCTCTGTCGCTGCTCGTTCATCTGCAGCTTTTCCAGCATATCGAGAAGCTCATCGACGACCGCTGGTAGCCCGTGACGCGCACGGAACTTAGCAACCAGATTGCCGCAAATATCCTCCAGCGCCACGCCGGAAATCGACTGCGCCGCATCACGCCACAACAGCGTTGCATCCACAAACACGGCGCAGATGTCTTTTGACAGCCCGGCAGAATGGAACAGCACCTGCACTGCCGGCACGCGACCGGTTGCCAGAATGGAGCGTACGCGCTTTTCATCCAGCTGTGACAGATTGGACATGGCTTCACTGAAGAAACTCAGGCGACCGGCACATAGCGCATAAATCAGCAATGCCGGGTTCAACTCACCGCTTTTGCGCAGATGGTCGACAAAGGCAGGCATATCGGCCTGTGGCACCGAAGCCAGAATTTCAACGGTTGCCGTGTCACCGGCGTCACGAATGACGTAATCGATGCGCGAGCGGTCGACAAAGGCATTGACCAAATCAGAACAGGCAAGCGCACTGCCGACATGGTTCAACAGCGCATGGCGGGCATCAGCCGGCAGGTCATCACGCTCCAGAAGTAGGTTGCGAATTTCGGCCTGTTCGCCAAAACGCTCGACAATACGGCGCAGCGAAATGCGCGAGATATCGATCAGTTCGTTTTCCAGCAGAATGAACAGTTCGCCGAGATCGGCGACTTCCGCCAGCGCGGCACACACGCCACGGGTCAGATAAGGACGTGCGGCGATAAAGGAACGGGTTGCCACATCACCACGGCCGACAAGATCAACCAGATCCATGTCGCGCAGAACCGGCGAGCGCATGATGACAGTGCCGGAAATCTCCGGCTGGTCTTCGGCCAGCGCAACAACAATGGCGCGTGGCGCAACGGGGGAATCACAAATGGCTTCCGCAAGCGAAAGACGCACGCGTGGCGACGGATCATCCAGCAGATAGGTCAACGCCATATAGGCGGCCTCATGCTGCTCCTTGTTCATGCCTTCGACGAGATAGGCGCGACCAAGAGCATTGGCTGCACTAGCTCTATCTGCAACTTTTGCCGTCTCAGACCAGCGAAGGAATGCCTTAACGATCACAGCAGCCTCTTGAATACATCACCACATTTCAGGCCGAACAGGAGAAGCGTACGAAAAACGGTCCCGCCTCATCTCTGCCCGTTGATGTACCCTAGGAGCAAATGGTTTACGTTTGGTTCACCATGCTTGTTAACGGCTGAAAAACCATAAGAATTTGCGCAGGAAAACAAAAACGCCGGCAATGCGGTAAAGCATTCCGGCGTCTTGATTTCATGGAAGGCGTCGAGCGCAACAGACTAAATCCCCACGGGTTTCAGGACATTGCGAACATCCTATGGTCTTTGCAGCTCGAAAACATCCGAACCGCCATCACAATAATCCATGTAACCCATGCGGCCGATCGGCCGGGCAAGGCCCATGTCGAGACGACCATCACGGATGATCGAATCGTCAATATGAATGGCAATCACCTGCCCAAACACCATCCAGCTATCCGCCGCCTCACCATCAAGACCAACCGGCTGCAGGATTTGTGTGACACGGCACTCCAGCGCCGCATGGGCTTCAGCGACAAAAGGCGCTTGCACCACATGGCCCATTTTAGAGGTCAGACCAGCAAGCTGAAACTCATCGACGCCGTAGTCGACCGCACGCGAGGAAAGATTGGTCTTTTCCACCAGGTCACGGCTAACGAGGCTTGCGGTAAACACACCCGTCTCCTCGGCATTGCGCAGGCTGTGCTTGCGACCGCTGGACGAGAACATCACGATTTTGGGATTGTCCGAGACAACGTTAAAAAAGGAATAGGGAGACAGGTTGAAAGACCCGTCATTACCCTTGGTACCAATCCAGCCAATCGGCCGTGGTGCGACAATCGCCTTGAATGGATCATGTCGCAGGCCGTGGGCATTCGCTGCTGTCTCGTAGAACATACCCTTAGCCCACCCAGGTCACAACGTCTGATACGTTGGGGCGCGGACGTTCGACCGGCGGGAATGTCGTAGAGCCAATATGGATAAAGCCCGCGACTTTTTCGCTGGCATCAATGCCGAGTGCTGGCCATGCCTTGGCGTCAAATGCCATCCATTCGGTCAACCAGTTGGCCGCATAACCATGGGCATTGGCCGCCATGATCAGGTTAAGGCACACCGCACCAGCCGACATGATCTGCTCCCATTCAGGGATTTTGACATGCGGACCGGCGGTGCTGATAACAGCAACAACAACCGGGGCGCGGGTAAAGCGTGTCAGTTCCACCTGCTTCTGTTCGTCGCTCATGTCCGGCTTGTCAGCCAGCGCCAGCGCCAGCATCTCACGTCCTAGTTTTTCACGCTGCTCGCCGCGGTAAACGATAAAACGCCAAGGGGCCAGCTTGCCATGGTCAGGCACACGCACCGAAAGGCGTAAGATTTCTTCGATCTCGGCCTTTTCGGGGCCGGGTTCTGAAAGCTGGAAAGCGGGAATTGAGCGACGGACATTGAGATAATCCAGAAGCGTGATGTCACTTTTCATGATAACGGTCTTCCATTGCTGTGGCATGTAAGGGTATGGGTCTTGAAATAGCCATGACCTTCGGTTTCAAGTGGTCCCCGGAAATACAGAAGTCAATTGGTAACAATCATGAAAGCCATCAAATTTGCGGCAAGTCTGGCAATCGCGGTCGGCGCTATTGTTATGCCGTCTCATGCCGTTTTTGCCAATGATGCGTTCCAGGGTTTCAAGCAGCTTGGCGGCACCGCCAAAATGCCAAAGCTCAATGCCTTCACGCCGCCCTCGGCCAGCGAACCGGCACAAACTGCATCTGATGTCATTCTCGAGGCAAAGCTGACCGGTGATGGTGAGGCCATGCAGCAAGGCCTTGCCTGGCGCGTGTTTAGCCCTATTCCCGGTGAAGATGGCAAGCTGCCGATGCTGGCCAGTTCCGAAGGCGGCACTGCCACCTTCCACCTGTTGCCCGGCGACTATTTCATTAATGTTACCTTCGGCCGCGCTGGCGTCACCAAGAAGCTGGTTGTCCCAATGTCCGGCAAGGTCGACAAGCAGGTTCTCATTCTGGATGCCGGCGGCTTCGTGCTGAATGCAACGGCTGGAACAGACCGCAAGATCCCCGGCAACCTGCTGAAATTTTCGGTCTACTCATCCGATGTCAGTGACGATGGCGAGCGCAAGCTGGTCATGAACGACGTCAAGCCAAACACCATCATCCGCCTGAATGCCGGCACCTATCATGTCGTGTCGGAATATGGCGGCATCAACGCCGTTGTCCGTGCCGATATTCAGGTTGAAGCGGGCAAATTGACCGAAGCCACCTTGCAGCACCACGCAGCACAGGCAACGCTGAAACTGGTGTCTGAAAAAGGCGGAGAAGCCATTGCCGATACCGCATGGTCGGTTCTGACCAGCGGCGGTGATATCGTCAGCGAAAGCGTTAGCGCCTTTTCCACAATGGTGCTGGCTGAAGGCGAATATACCGCCATCGCCCGTAACAAGGACAAGGTCTACCAGAGCAACTTCACCGTTGAGGCAAGCCACGATACCGACGTGGAAGTGCTGATGAAGGAGCCTGAAAACACTGACGACGGCAGCGGCGACTTCTGATCCTGACGTCACGTCAAGTCTCCCGTGGCATCACCGCCCAGAGACATCATCAAAATCAGACACTAACGGCAGATATAAAAACGGCGCCTTTCGGCGCCGTTTCTGTTTTATGCTACTTTGGTTACGCGGGCAGCCTTGGCTGCGCGCTTGCGCTTGACGTCTGGCGGTGTTGCCTCATCAACGAGGCTGGTGATTGCCTCTTCCAGCGACATGGATGTCTGCGCCTGGCTGCCAAGACGGCGAATGTTGACCGAGCGTTCCTCGGCTTCCTTTCGACCACAAACGATGATCACGGGAACTTTCGTGACCGAATGTTCGCGCACCTTGTAATTGATCTTCTCGTTGCGGAAGTCGGTTTCAACCGTCATGCCCGCATCGCGCAGCGCTTCGGCAACTTCGCGGCCGTAATCGTCAGCCTCGGAGGTAATCGTCGCAACAACAACCTGCAAAGGTGCAAACCACAGCGGCATGTGACCGGCGAAGTTTTCGATCAGAATGCCAAGGAAGCGTTCCATCGAACCGCAGATCGCGCGGTGGATCATCACAGGCTGGGTCTTTTCCGAGTTCTGGTCGATGTAGAAAGCGCCAAAACGTTCCGGCAGGTTGAAGTCCACCTGTGTCGTGCCGCACTGCCATTCACGGCCGATCGCATCGCGAAGGGTATATTCGAACTTCGGACCGTAGAACGCGCCCTCGCCTGGCAGAATGCCAGTCTTGATGCGGCCTTCCGACTGTTCCTCGATGGTCTTCAATACATCCGTCATCACGCTTTCAGCACGATCCCACAGGGCATCGTTACCAACGCGCTTTTCAGGGCGTGTCGACAGCTTCACCACCACTTCATCAAATCCGAAGTCCTTGTAGACCGACAGGATGAGTTCGTTGATGCGCAGGCATTCCGCTGCCATCTGCTCTTCCGTGCAGAACACGTGTGCGTCGTCCTGCGTAAAGCCGCGTACGCGCATCAGGCCGTGCAGAGCGCCAGAAGCCTCGTAACGGTGAACGGTACCAAACTCCGCCAGACGTACCGGCAGTTCGCGGTAGGACTTCAGGCCATGTTTGAAGATCTGCACGTGACCCGGGCAGTTCATTGGCTTCAGCGCAAAAACGCGGTTGTCCGCTTCCTTGTCGTCCGGGTGTGTGAAGGCATAGGCCGACTTCACCGCAAACATGTTTTCCTGGTACCAGCCCCAGTGACCGGAGGTTTCCCACAGCGACGCATCCAGCACCTGCGGTGCGTTGACTTCCTGATAGGTGCCTTCAAGGTTACGGCGCATATAGCTTGTCAGAGCCTGGAACATGCGCCAGCCCTTGCCATGCCAGAACACCACGCCCGGACCTTCTTCCTGGAAATGGAACAGATCCATCTCGCGGCCAAGACGACGGTGGTCGCGCTTTTCAGCCTCGGCCAGAATATGCATGTAACGGTCGAGCTCTTCCTGTGTTGCCCAGGCTGTGCCGTAGATACGTGTCAGCATCGGATTGTTGCTGTCACCACGCCAGTAAGCACCGGCAACCTTCATCAGCTTGAAAGCCGTGCCGATCTGGCCAGTGGAGGCCATGTGCGGGCCGCGGCAAAGGTCAAACCAGTCGCCCTGGTAATAGATCTTGAGATCCTGATCTTCCGGGATCGCGTCGATCAGCTCGACCTTGTAGCTTTCGCCCTTGGCAGCAAACACGTCCTTGGCCTTGTCGCGCGACCAGACCTGCTTGGTGAAGGCAGCATTGCGCGCAATGATTTCCTTCATCTTCGCTTCGATCTTCGGCAGATCTTCAGGCGTAAAAGGTTCGTTCTTGGCAAAGTCGTAATAGAAGCCGTTTTCAATAACCGGGCCAATCGTCACCTGCGTGCCGGGCCACAGCTGCTGCACAGCTTCAGCCATCACATGGGCTGCGTCGTGCCGGATAAGCTCCAGCGCACGCGGATCGGTGCGGGTCACAATCTCGATTTTGCCAGCAGTCACAACGTCAGACAGGTCGCGCAACTCACCGTCGATGGTGATGGCAACCGCTTTCTTGACCAGGGATTTGGAGATGGATTCTGCGACGTCACGGCCTGTGGTGCCAGGCGCAAACTCGCGAGCCGATCCATCGGGAAATGTAAGGGAAATAGCTGCTGACATAATATCAATGCTCCTTGATCCAGTCCCGCCAACCAATGCGGGTGGTTTTACGTGTGATAAGTAAGTCCTTACTTATCTGGCAGGCCTTTTAGCGCCGTTCATCCAAAGGGTAAAGATGCGATCAGTGGTGACGCGACCAATATCGCCAGGGTGCCCACCAGTGCTGGTTTGCCCCAAGCGTTTCGCGCACCGGATCAAGACCGCTGGTGCCACCCGGCCCGCAGCGCGCCACACGAAACAGCGTCAGCCATCCCCCGGCCCAAAAGCCGTGGCGGGCAATCGCCTCATAACCATATTCCGAACAGGTGGGGATATGGCGGCAGGAATTGCCGATGAAACCGGAAAAGGTCAGTTGGTAAAAGCGGATGAACGCCATGCCGAGCAGGCGTCCAGGCGTCTTGCGAAACGGTCCCTGCCAGTTGCGCGAGGCGGTCTTGCGTGGAGTTGGCTGCGGTTCGTGGTTGCAGCCGGGCGCGCCACACATGGCTTAGCCCGCAACAGTGGCGGCTGAAACAGCCTCGGGCTGATGAGCCGCGATCTGGTCGAGGCAATCCACCACCGCATCAAAAGTCAGCATGGTGGATGCGTGGCGGGCCTTGTAATCCTTGACTGGCTTTAGCACCCGCATGTCCTCAAATCGGCCGGTCGGGCCGTCACCGCCATTGGTCAGCATGGCCAGCATATCCAGCCGCGCCTGACGCAGTTCATCAACGCTGGCACCCACCACATGATGCGCCATGATGGAGGAAGATGCCTGCCCCAACGCACAGGCTTTCACTTCGTGCGAAAAGGCACTGACGGCACCATCTTCCACTTTCAGATACACTTTTACCCGGGAGCCACACAGTTTCGAATGTTTCTGCGCACTGGCATCCGCATCGGCCATCGGGCCGGTCAGCGGAATGTTTCCGGCAAAAGCCAGTATCTTGTTGTTGTAAATATCGTCCATCAACCAACCTGTATCAGCGCGCCCCAAGGTCAAACCGGTTATCTTTTTCAAACACAGCGTCACCCTTGGCACGGCTTTTCTGCCCAACCCAATACATTATATGTTATTTTGCCCCGTCATCATCAAGCCGTCGTGAAATTCCGCTGAATTGATCGAAAAACAGGGTTAGCGCTTGCCAAAACGGTGCAAAACAACCAGATAGCAGACAGTGCGTGGGAAATGGCCACGCACGTTGCATAGTTCAGGTGCGGCCTTTAACCGCATCGGGAGATAGAAGATGGATGCCATTGTGAAGAATTTTCCTGCTGCCGGCGCAACGTCTGACGTTGAAATCATGCGTCCGACACAGGCAGAAGCCGAAGAAGCAGTGAAGGTTCTCCTGCGCTGGGCCGGTGACAACCCGGACCGCGAAGGCCTGCTGGACACCCCACGCCGTGTCGCCAAAGCCTATGGCGAGCTTTTTTCCGGCTACGCACAGGAACCGGAAGAGGTTCTTGGTACGACTTTCGAAGAAGTCGGCGGTTATGACGACATCGTGCTGGTGCGCGACATTCCATTCTTCTCCCACTGTGAGCATCACATGGTGCCAATCGTCGGCAAGGCCCATATTGCCTATCTGCCCCACGGCCGTGTTCTTGGCCTGTCGAAGATTGCCCGCGTGGTCGAGATTTTTGGTCGTCGCCTGCAGACGCAGGAAAACATGACGGCACAGATCACCAGCGCGATTGATGGCATTCTGAAACCCCGCGGCGTGGCCGTGATGATTGATGCAGAGCATATGTGCATGTCCATGCGCGGTGTGCAGAAGCAGGGTTCTTCAACCCTGACCACCAGCTTCACCGGCACTTTCAAGACAGACCCTGCTGAGCAGGTTCGTTTCATGACAATGGTGCGCAGCCGCTAAACGCGGCTTTTCGCCACCTTCCTGACCAGTGGTATAAACATGACCGGCACACAATTTCCCCTGCCCGCAAGCGACAAAACCATTCTTGAAGGCGCAGGCAGCTTCACCCCGAAGTTTGATGCCCATGGTCTGGTGACCGCCGTTGTCACCGACGCGACCGATGGCGAATTGCTGATGGTTGCCCACATGAATGCGCAAGCCGTTGCCCTGACACTGGAAACCGGTGTCGCCCACTATTTCAGCCGCTCACGTGGCAATATCTGGAAAAAGGGTGAAACCTCCGGCAACCTGCAGACCGTGCGCGAAATCCGCACCGATTGCGATCAGGACGCCATCTGGCTCAAGGTTTCCGTGGCTGGTCATGACGCAACCTGCCATACAGGCCGCCGGTCGTGTTTTTATCGTACTGTCTCCCTTGAAAATGGCGAGGCTGTTACAAAAATTACCGATAATGAACGGCATTTCGATCCGGCAACCGTTTACAGCGACAAATAACACCTTACGTTATTTCTCCATTCTGCTGCCCGGTTTCGATGCGATAACCGTTTTGAAACCGCAGAAGCGTTTAATGACGCTTGTTCGCAATGTGCAGGAGGAGTGTCGTAGCGATGTTGGGGTGGGGTATCAATCGCGGCAACACCGGCACATTATCCACAATTGATGGTAATGAGCCGACATTTCCCGAAAACGAAGCCAAACTGCGGGGCGATATACGTATTGCACTGGCGCTGGGCGGCGGCGCTGCCCGCGGCTGGGCGCATATTGGCGTTCTGCGTGCGCTTGATGAGGCAGGCATCAAGATTGGCATGATTGCCGGCACGTCGATCGGCGCTCTGGTCGGCGGCTGTTATCTGGCAGGCAAACTGGATGAACTGGAAAGTTTTGCCCGCTCCCTGACCATGCGCCGCATTGCCGGCCTGCTGGACCTGACGATTGGCGGCGGCGGCCTGTTTGGCGGCATGCGCCTGACCAAACGTATGCAGGAACATCTTGAGGGACTGACGATTGAAGGCCTCGACCGTCCCTTCGTGGCGGTCGCCACCGAATTGACGACAGGCCACGAGGTGTGGATCCATCAGGGCGACCTGATCACCGCATTGCGCTCATCCTACGCACTGCCCGGCATTTTCGAACCGGTCTATTGTAATGGTCGCACATTGATTGATGGCGCGTTGGTCAACCCGGTGCCAGTGTCAGTCTGCCGCGCCCATGAGCAACCGCTGGTCATCGCCGTCAACCTCAACTACGACATTTTCGGGCGTTCCGCCGTGGTCAAACATGGTGCGGGCGCACCCGGTGCGACGCCACTGCCGGTGCCGGCCTCCGCGCAGCGCCCCGGCCTGCCTGGCGTAATGGTGCAGGCCTTCAACATCATTCAGGACCGTATTTCCCGCTCTCGTCTGGCAGGCGATCCGCCAGACCTGACACTGCATCCACGTATCAATGATATTGGCCTGTCGGAATTCCACCGGGCCGGCGAAGCCATCACCCGTGGTTACGAGGAAACACGAGCCCGAATTCCAGAACTGCAACGCATGCAGCAGGTTTTGATGCGTTGATTGGGTTCAGCGTCAGCCGTTATCCTCGGGCTTGTCCCGAGGACCTAACCCAATCCGCCACAAACCTTACACTTGCGCAGGTGTGACTAGATCCTCGGGACAAGCCCGAGGATGACCACGAGAGCATGTTTCGGCCCACTACTTACCCGGCTATATAAGCCTTGATCTGTTCAGCTTCAGCCTCGACTTCGCCAATGCGCGCCTTGACCACGTCACCAATCGAGATAATTCCGGCAATCTTGCCATTGTCTTCCACCGGCAGATGGCGGAAGCGGCCACCGGTCATGATTTCCATCAGCTGGTCGGTGGTCGATGTCTTCTGACAGCGAATCACGTTTTTGGTCATCGCGCCGGAAACCTTTTCTTCCAGTGACGCAGCACCTTTGCCGGCAATGGCGCGCACCATATCGCGCTCGGTGAAAATGCCTTTGATGCCACCTTTGGCATCCACAACCACGACAGCACCGATCTTGTGATGATTCAATGTTTTGGCTGCTTCAGCAATCGTCACATCAGGCGATACGGTTACAACGTCGCGACCTTTCGCATCCAGCAAATCCTTCACGAATATCGGCATATATTCCTCCTCAAAATCCACCGGTTCCGATATGGAAGCTCCCCTATTCCATACCCACGGCACAGCAATGCTGCGCTTGCATGCGGTGGAATGCAAGACACAACTTCCAACAATGCGTATGCAGTCTGTGATCTCAGAGGCGGTGTTTTTGCCGTGGCAGCGGATCGAAAAGGTCAAACAGCAGGAAGCCGAACGCGAAACCGAAAATATGCGCGTCCCACGCAATAGCGCCTGCAGCATCGCCGAAAATCGGCACGCCAACCGCCACCAGCACGTTACCCAGCAACCACATGACCGTAAAGATCACCACCGTGCGGTTTTTGAAGGCTGCGATAATGCTCTGGCGTGGATAGAGATGGCCAAGCGACGGATTAAAACCGCCACCATGCGGTGGAAATGCAAACCGGCAGGCAGCGCCCATCAGCGCAGAAACCACACCCGACGCACCAATCAGTACAGTCATGTCATGCCAGTTCAGCGCCGCGTGGCCGAAAGCCGACGCCGCAGCACTGAGGCACCACAAAAGAATGAAGCGAACAGCACCGATGCGGCGCATGACCGGGGTGCCGAAGGCGGCCAACCACAGACCGTTGAACACGATATGCATGGTGCTGCCATGCATCAGCGAATAGGTGATCGGTGTCCAAAGCCACTCCATGCCTTGCTGCGAAAATGGAACGACGTAGCGCATGGGAATGAAACCGAAGGTGAACAGGTACCAGGCATAACCATCGTCCGACAGCAGGTACTCACCAACCAGATAAACAACGGCCAGAAGCGCAAGGGTGATGACCAGCAAGCCCGGCAGATTGAAGACAGGTTCTGACGGTCTTTCAGCGGGCGCTTGGTCTGCAGAAGGAACATCGTCGCGATTATCTGTCATCACTTCACCCTTTTACCCGAACCGCCCAGTCAAAAACCGGTACGTCGGCAACAAAACTGTCGGTTCATCAACGGCATACAGGACCATTGAACGAAAAAAAAGCCGCCCTGACTGGCAGGACGGCTTCGGAGCCCCCGGTTTTAACCCGCCCCGTAAATCTGTGCTGAAAGAGTTTCCCCTTAAATGACAGGATCTCAATGCCACGTCGGTCAGTCGAACTCAATCTAAACCATTCATTAACCTTAATTTCCCCGTGGCACGAAACTGGCATCGCTATCCTTAAGACCACCAAAACCAGTGTCCCCTGTGCTGGAATGAGACATATGGAGGCGATCCATGAACATTGTAGCAAGCATGGAGCTATATTCGTACTGGAATGACCTGCGCGGTGACACACCCGCCCCGGTACGTCAAAACATTGAACCTGAAAAAATCCGCCATCTGTTGCCGGATCTTTTCATCCTGTCGGACGCGGATGAGACATCACCCGTTTTCCGACTTACTGGAACACGTCTGTATTCGATTTTCGGACGGGAACTGCACAAGACTGAATTTTCCAAACTCTGGCTGCCGCAAAACGCGCAAACCATGGTGACAATTGCCAAGACGGTGATGCACCGGGAAATACCTGCCATCCTCACGGTAAGAGGCGTTGAACAGCAGGATCCAACCGAGCTATCCGAAAGTCAGTCACCGGAGGATGACATCAGTTATGAAATGCTGCTGTTACCGCTCAGATCATCCCAGCCTTCCGAACCACGATTGATCGGTGGTCTGTTTCCGCAAAATCGCAAGCATGTCTATATCAGGCCAGTGGCGACGCTAATCCCGGAAACCTGTCGTATTTTGGAGAGCGTTTCGACGGAAACTGCCCTGAAAAACCACGCATGAAGCGAGAATTTTTGTTTTAATGCATAACAGTTGCATTCATGTCGAAAAGTAGAACGGTCTGTTAACTCGACAGCAGTAGAGATGCACTGTTCAATCACCATAGTGCGATATTGATGTTTTCAGTTAAATCCACCAGCTTTGCACATGCAGAACCCGCGCACCCGGTGCGCGAGGTACAGACTGTGTCCGTCAATCTGTCGGGCCGCATCATGCTGCCGGACTATGAGGAATATGACTGCACCATCACGGATATGACCTCGGAAATCGCGCACTTCACCTGCGCGGCGATGGGACATCAGGGCGATCGCGTTATCGCCTACCTGCAGCACATTGGTAGACTTGAAGGCAAGATTACTGCGATTTACGCGTCCGGTTTTACGATTTCGATTACCGCGACCGAACGCAAACGGGAAAAACTTTCTGCGCAGCTGGCATGGATTGCCAAGCGCCAGGAGCTCGGCCTGCCGGAAGATCGTCGCCACGATCGTCTGGCGCCGCGCAAATCACGCGCCGAACTGACTCTGGAAGATGGCAACGTCGTTTTATGCCGCATCATCGACCTTTCACTGTCCGGTGCCGCCATCGAAGTTGACGATCGCCCCGCAATGGGCACCATCGTCAGACTTGGCGCCATGAAGGGCCGCATCGTGCGCCACTTCATGGAAGGGGTCGCGATCGAATTCGACCGGGTACAGTCGCGCGATGCGCTGCTGGAGTTCCTTTAAGCGACCCGCTCTCACCAGATTTGACCACATCAAGGCCGCCGCAATGCGGCCTTTTCTTTTGCCGATTACCTAACGCGCGATGCCGAACTGTGGCCGCCTGTACCAGTCTGATGCAGTTTTGGCAGAAAACAGCCCGTTTTTACCCCACACATCCAATCAACGGCCTTTGATGTTTTTTTTCGAGAACATCAAAATATTTTTTGCGGTCAAAATTCACCTTGCCTGTGCCATGGGGTGTTTTTGCAAGTATATTTCCGCAAAAAATAAAAATGCACACCATCACATTGACCCATTTTGGCGCATTCTGGCCAGATCTCACCGCCCGCGCACCAAGGCCACAAAAAGGCAAATATCATTCGTTTTCAGAGAGATAATTAGAAAACAGCCGACAATGCGGCCTCTGAAATTCGCTAAAATTTTAGTCAAATACGCATAAAATAAAGCTCAAATACGCTTAAATATAAATTCAAATAAGTCGAAGAATTTCAGAAAAACAACATCAAATTTACGCGGCAATATTTGCGTGACCTAAAAATTTGCATGCGATTGTCTCCTCAACACGGGAGACAGGTAATGAACAACAAAAAACAACTTGGTTTCTTGGCCGCTACACTTTTTATGATGGCCTTCACATCTCAGGCACATGCTTCGCCAGCCGCCGCAATGCGTATTATCGGAAAAGCAAATCCGCCGATTGGCCACTACGAATTTTGCCAGACCTACAAAAGCGAATGCGTCGCCACATCGGCTGATCGCGGACCGCTCAAACTGAACAAAGACCTCTGGAAGATGATTCTGGACGTCAACTACACCGTCAACACCACCATTACCCCGATGACCGATATGGAGGTCTATGGTGTGGAAGAACGGTGGGCCTACCCTACGACTGTGGGCGACTGCGAAGACTTTGTTCTTCTGAAGCGCAAGATGCTGATGAACAAGGGCATCGAAGCCTCCAACCTGCTGATCACAGTCGTTCTGCAGCCGAATGGCGAAGGCCATGCCGTGCTGACCGTGCGGACAGACCATGGTGACTTCATTCTCGACAACATGCGCAACCGGGTCATGGACTGGTCGGAGACCGAATACACCTACCTGAAGCGCCAGTCGGCCGGCAATCCGGCCCGTTGGGAAAAGATCCAGGATGGCCGCGCAACAGCCGTTGGCGGCATCAACTAAACAATGTCATCCCGGACCGCAGGCCGGTTTGGGATGATACCTATACTTGAGAGGAATTGGCCCGGTCCGTCCCCCTACCCCGTCCCCTGACCGAGCCATGAGCCGGTTCCGTTGCCCCGGAACCGGCTCACTCTTTTTTGGGGCAGTAAACCGCCGAAATCACAGGACAATCTAGGCATGACGGCACGATCGCAGGCTGTTTCAGCCGCGTGTCGTCTTCTGGTGACAGGCTTTAAAGCAGGCCGAGTTCGGCCAGTTCGCGCTTCAGATCAGAGGGCAGATCATCCGCACCGCCATCCGAACCACCGAGATCACGCGGCGCATCTTCTGATGTCAGATAGCGCCAACCCTGAAACGGCCGCTTCGGTGCCGGCGATGTTTCAATGACCTCCGGTCCCAGCACCAGATCACATCTGGAAATGCCGTCATCGCCCTTGAAGGTCTTGATATCGAGAAAACGCTGGCGCGCAAGCACCTGCCCCTTGATCACCCAATAAAGAGAGCCGCCATCCAGCAGCTCTTCAACGCGCTTGGGAATCATGCGTGTGGTGTGAATGCTGTGCGGCTCAAGCCCGGCAGCAATGGCCAGCAACGACCGCTGAGAAACCCAATCCCGCAAATCCTGAAGCGAATCTGCGCCAACGCATAATTTGAGAAGATGAAGTGCCATGGTCTTCATCAATGCCTATTTGGCGCAGCCGTCAAGACATGTCGGTATCTTATTAACAAAGCCTTTGGCCGCACGCCCCATGGCGTGCGACAGGAAAGGTCGGCAGCGCCGTACCTTTAAACTCAGCACTCCACCACATTGACGGCGAGACCGCCGGTCGAGGTTTCCTTGTATTTCTCGCTCATGTCGTTGCCGGTCTGGCGCATGGTTTCAATGCAGGCATCCAGTGGCACGAAATGTTCGCCATTGCCCTTGAGCGCCAGCGATGCGGCAGTAACCGCCTTCACCGCACCGAGTGCATTGCGCTCGATGCACGGTATCTGCACAAGACCGGCAATTGGGTCGCAGGTCATGCCCAGATGGTGTTCCAGCGCGATCTCAGCGGCATTTTCCACCTGTTCAGGCGAACCACCCAGCACGGCAGCAAAACCGGCAGCCGCCATGGCCGATGCCGAACCAACCTCACCCTGGCAACCAACCTCGGCACCGGAGATGGAGGCATTGTGCTTGATGATGCCGCCAATCGCCGCTGCCGTCAGCAGGAAGTCCCTGACGTCATCAATCGACGCATCCTCGTGGAAATGACGGAAATAACGCACGGTCGCCGGCACCACACCGGCAGCGCCATTGGTGGGGGCTGTCACCACCCGGCCACCGGAAGCGTTTTCTTCGTTCACGGCCATGGCATAAACGCTCAGCCAGTCATTGGCGAGCAGCGGATTGGGCCGGTTGCTGCGCCATTCAACATTCAGCTTTTCATGAATGTCGTGGGCACGGCGTTTTACCTTGAGGCCGCCAGGCATGATGCCCTCATTGCGCAAACCACGGTCGATACAGCCATTCATCGCGTCCCAAATCTGGTCGAGACGGGCATTCAGCTCATCACGCGACACAATGATTTCTTCATTGGCACGTTTCATCTGGGCAATGGTGCGGCCGGAACTGCGTGCCATCTCCAGCATTTCGCGTGCCGAAGAGAAAGGATACGGCACGCGCACGCTTTTGGCAGAATCACTGCCGCCGTTGCGCAGCGCCTCAAGCTCGGTGTCGGTGACGACAAAACCGCCACCGATCGAATAATAGATCCGCTTCAACAGCACACGACCTTGCTTGTCGAGCGCCGAAAACGTCATGCCATTGGCATGGCCGGGCAACGGGTTCTTTTTGTCGAACACCAGGTCTTCGTCCGGCTTGAAGCCATAGGCCGGGTGACCGGGCGGACAGACCTGTGCGGTTTCCTCGACCTTGGCGATGATGCCGTCCATGGCGTCAGGATCAACCGTATCGGGCTTTTCACCCGCCAGTCCCAGAATGACCGCACGACCGGAGCCGTGTCCAATGCCGGTAAAGGCCAGTGAGCCGTGCAGGCTGACCTTGATGTGGCTGACAACTGCGGTTGCGGGTTTGGGCCAGTCATCCGTCAGTAGCAGCGCCAGAAAACGGTTTGCCGCCGACATCGGGCCCATGGTGTGAGAACTGGACGGACCGATACCGATCTTGAAGACGTCGAAGACCGAAAGAAACATTGCTACGCCTTATTCAATTGCATTGACGGCAATCATTTTAGCGCAAAGCGAAGACATTCGCCATCGATTAGCGTCAGACGCTGTGGTCGTGGCGACATATCAGCGCCAAAGCGGCGTGGCCGCAGACAACATGGCTCTGAAAACAAAAACAGCATGGCTTGGGGCCATGCTGCTTTTTAAAGAACTAAAATACGAGAGACTATTACGGGCTGCCAAAAATGTACGTCAATGCGAGAAAAGCGGCAAAACCTGCGAGTGCGCGAATAGTTACACCCCAGCAGGATTTCTGAGCGGTTTCTTCCATGATTACTCCAGCTTGTTTACTCTCCGGCCCGCATTCACTGCGGTCGCCGTTGGTGAAGCATTTATTAAAATCTCACGACAGATGCAATTGCAAAAGAAGGCGAAATGGAGGCAATTTTGAAAAGCAGCCATGCCCTTGGCGCATGGGTATAATAAAAATCAAGCCGTTACAGGGGCTTTTGCGCTCGCCTTATGAGAGTGGAAATGTCTCATTTTGGTCCAAAGTGTAACCAACCGACCCACTTTTGTGACAGGCGACCTGTTTTGCACAACCAGAGACTTTATAATGCATCGTTGTGATACACCTGTAGTCGTTGCCAACTCCCGCACTTGCCAGACTCTCCGGTATTTTCTAATTCGGATTCGTTGGCTTAAACATCAGAGGCATTCCCATGCAGGCTTCCCCTTCTTTTCCAGACCGCGACACCGTTGCAGCGAAATTGACCAGCCTGTCGGGCGAGGATCAGGCATGGCTGAAACTGCTGATGGAGAATGCCCAGCAGGACGAAAGCCTGCTTGGCGGTTTGCAGCTTTACCTTGAGCAGCAGTCGGCGGCGCGCTTCCTGAACTCGTTGAAACTGGAAACCGGTGGGGAGTGGCTTGGCACCAATGCACCCGCCCGTTTGCAGATCCGCCTGAACGAGGTTTCGCGCTCCAGCCAGCATCCGGCCTTTGCCGCCTTCAAGAAAGGTCTTGGCAAATCGGGCGGACTTGAAAAAGCCTACCCGAAATCGGCACTCTGATCCCAAACCTTAGGGCATCTTTTCGACCACCGCGATGATCGGCCCCAGCGGCGAATGGTCATCGCGCCGGTTGCGCTCGGGTATTTCGACACTGGAAATAGAACCGTCCAGGTACAGCGCGTTTTTCACATTCAGCCTGTCACGGAACAGCGTCGCAAAATCATAGAACCGAACCAGTGCGTCGACGATGACAAAATGCACCTTGCCATCGTCTGACACACCCACACCGTTACGCCGGTTCAGGCTATCGCTTTCCGGGAGAAAGCGCGGATGCACATTGCCGTCTATCAGCAACATCGGTCCGGACTGAGTGGCAAAATCAGGCTTTATGCCACTCTTCACATAGGCATCTGTTTCCAGCACGCCTGCCTTGTCGCCTTGCAGGTAAAACACGCCGTTTGGTTTCAGGTGGAAATTGCCCCAGCCGAAACCAGTGCTGATGCGTTTCAGCTCCCGCCCATACTCCACATATAAACCGACCGGTGACAGGTTGCGGTGGTACATGCCGCCATTCATGGCAAATCTGGTGAACAGTCCACGCCCCCAAAGGGAGGACGACAGATTGGCAAAGGAGCCAAAAAACTGGCCTGTTATCGGGTCGCGGTCAAAAATGCGGATAGAATCAGTGTGTGGGTCAAAGGTGCAGACGGTGTAATTTGCGCCTGCATGTTCAATATCTTCACATGCGGCCACCGTACTCACTCCACCCGCCAGCAAAAAACACCCTGCAACAACTGCCAGTCTCGACCAAACCAACGCGCCAAACCTCCCTTTTCATCTGTGTGATACCCGCCAAATCTGGCGGGTTGGCGGTAAGAATGCGTCAATAGTGGTTAACAAAAGCAAAATCCGCGGGTTTCGAGGCGTCAAAATTAACCAGCCGTTAACCATGATTAATGCTTACTCCGCGTCAGCACCATGAATGACCAAGGTGCCTTTAACGGGCGATGAGAAGGCTCGAACACATCTAGGGGTTCAGATATTATGCCAATCATTACTATTGCAAATACAAAGGGTGGCGCTGGAAAAACAACAGTTGCCGTTATTGTGGCCAGTGAACTTGCACGGCTTGGCCACCGTGTAACCCTAATGGACGCGGACCCTCAGCAGTGGGTATCGCGCTGGCATGCCCTCGCAAAAGCACCCAAGAATCTTTCCGTGGTATCCGGTATCACCGACGACAATATTGAAGATTGCATCAAGAGCGCCAAGAAACGCGGCGGCTATATCCTGATCGACCTGCCCGGTGGCCGCTCGCCACTGCTGGCCAAGGCAATCGGTTTTGCCAACCACGTGATGGTGCCGGTTCAGGGTTGCGCCATGGACGCCATTGGCGGCGCGCAAATTCTTGAACTGATGAAAGACCTGTCCGAAAAATGCGACATCCACATTCCGCATTCGGTTGTGTTGACGCGCATCAGCCCAATCATCACCACCCGCTCCATGCAGGCGGTCAAGGGCCTGCTGGCCGAGCGCCAGGTGCATGTTCTCGACACTCCGTTGATTGAACGTGCTGCCTACCGCGACATCTTTGTATCCGGCGGTTCGCTTGACAGCATGGACCCGGAGCGCGTCAGCAATCTGGACAAAGCCAAGGACAACGCATTTGCACTCGCCAGCGAAATCCTGGCCCTTGTACCAAAAGCCACCGCAAAGTCCGTGCCTGCTGTTTCCAGAACAACGAAAAAAGCCGCCTGATTTCTCAGACGGCCTGACCATGACTTCAAAAACGCCGCCGACGTTCCCTCGAAAGACGTCGGGCGGCGCTTTTGTTTGCCGCATCTCCTGGAGATTTTAGCGCGATGCTGCGCGGTCTACACTGCGACCGGCATCCTGCGTTGCATCAACAGCATTTGCTGTGTCTCTGCCAACGCCGCGAATTGTATTGCCGCAGGCGCTCAGCATGGTGACGGCAGCGAGAACAGTAACGATGGCGGTAAGTTTACGTGATGTCATAAGATGTCTCCCCGAGTAGGACGTTCAAAAGGAACGTTGGAACTTGCGGAAGCGTAACGTCGCGATGTGCATTTGGTTCCCGCGGTCACGAGAAAAAATAAAACCTCTGCGCGCTTAATTCATTTTTGAAACAACATGCGCAATCTGCTGGCCAAACAGTGGAGCATTTGAATGCCGGACAATGAGACAGATGACGTGCAAAAGCTGCAACCCGCAGCCGTGCAGGGCCGGATCGTTATATTCACCGCCGGTGGTCTTAACCCG
Source organism: Agrobacterium sp. AGB01 (assembly GCF_014851585.1). Lineage (GTDB taxonomy): Bacteria > Pseudomonadota > Alphaproteobacteria > Rhizobiales > Rhizobiaceae > Agrobacterium. The sequence goes on along the minus strand of NZ_JACVAB010000002.1, from coordinate 1,033,685 downwards.
CAGGTGATGATCAACGCATTGTCAGAGCGCTTTACCGATATTCACATCATCAAGGAATTGCCAGAATCAAAGGGCGAGATTGTAAAACGTCGCGCCAGACGTCTTGGCTGGATCAATGCCTTTGGCCAACTGGCAACGATGATTGCCTCACGACTTTATAAAACCGTCGCTGCCAAACGCTCGGCTGAAATCATCGCGCAGCACGGCCTGAGGGCCGACGAAAACCCTGATATTCCTGTCATCAAGGTCCTATCACTCAACAGTGACGAATGTCGCACGGCTGTGGAAGCGCTGAAACCCGATGTGGTCTTCACCATTTCCTGCCGTATTCTTTCGGAAAAAAACCTGGCCGCCATACCCTGCCCGGTCATCAACTTTCACGCTGGCATCAACCCTATGTATCGTGGCCAGATGGGCGGTTACTGGTCGTTGGTCGAAAATGACGCGGGCAATTTTGGCGCAACGGTGCATCTGGTCGACAAGGGCGTGGATACCGGTGGCACTTTGTACGAGCAGCGCACCACACCTGATAAGGCCGATACCATGGCCACTTACCCGCTGCTGTTGACCGCAGCCTCCACTGGCATTGCCATCAACGCCATTGAAGATGCGCTGTCGGGCACCCTGAAACCGCATCAACCGGCAGGGAAATCCGTGCTGCGTTTCCCTCCACCGGTGTGGATTTGGCTGGGCACGGCATAAAAAGGAATATCTGGTAGTCGCCAGTCGCATTCCTACAATAGAAGTGTCGTGTTAATTAAAGAAGCATCCAATAGAAACAGGCATGTTTCATAAAAAGGAATGTGCACACCTTGAAACAAATCGCAGCCTCCATCGAAGTGTCCCCCAAACAGGCAGTCGAATCGAAAGACTTGCCCGGCCTGTTTCCCGAGGGAACGTCGGTCTATCTTACGGATATCGGCACCGAGCCGCTGGACACCATGATCGGTGCGGCAAAACGGCTGCGCGATCTGGGCTATGAACCGGTGCCGCATTTTGCAGCGCGCCGCATGCCATCCCGCGAGTTGCTGGAAACCCGCATTAAACGCTCTGCCAGCGAAGCTGGCGTCAAGGATGTGCTGATCATCGGGGGCGGTGTGCCAAAACCGCTAGGCGAATTCACCAGCGCCATGGATTTGATTAACAGCCACCTCTTTGAAAAATACGGCATCAACCGCATGGCTGTTGCTGGCCACCCCGAGGGAAGCCCGGACTTTAATGACGCGGTTGCGCAGGAGGCACTGCAGCAGAAACAACTTTATGCTGACACCAGCGGAACTGAACTGCGACTATTGACGCAGTTCGGCTTTGCACCAGACAAATTCATCACCTGGTCTGAAACGCTGAAACAACAGGGCATTACCCTGCCCGTCCACATTGGTGTGGCAGGTCCGGCGAAGGTGACCACCCTCATTAAATATGCAGCCTTGTGTGGCGTCGGCAATTCCATTGCCTATCTGCGCAAGAACGCCCTGTCGCTGACCGCGCTTGCCACCCGCCATTCTCCTGAAGGCGTGGTGAAACCGATTGAGGATTTTTGGCTCAACAATCCTGACAGTGCCATCCGCCAGATGCATGTTTTCCCATTTGGCGGTCTGGTCAATTCGGCGCAGTGGTTGCGAGAGCGCGGCACATGGCCACCTTCTCTTTCACCCACCCAGGGCGCCGCCACTCTATGAAATGATTGCGCATCGCCGTCATAAGCGATGCCTGACCACTCAGACCGATTTCACCAGTTCGGCAAAGGCGTTGCGAATGCTTTCAGCCACCGTCTCAATCGGCCGGGATGGCTTGTCGCAAACCAGCAGACGAATATCGAACCAGCCAAGCTCCGGTAACCCTTCCTTATCACCCAGAATGACCATGTCATTCTGCACATAAGAACGTGGCAAAGGCGCAATGGCGAGATCAGCGGCAATCGCCGCATGCTGCGCCATGGTGTGGCCGCTCAGATAAGCGACGCGGTAGGAGCGATTGCGTTTATCGAGCGCGGTAATGGCGTCGGAACGCCAGATGCAGCCATCTTCCCAGATAGAAATCGGCAACGGATCCCGCAGATGCGCCGTACCACATTTCGCACCGGCCCAGACCAGCCTTTCGCGCATCATCACCTCACCGGTGTTGCGCAACGGGTGTGAGGCACAGTTGACCAGCGCCAGATCCAGACGTTTTTCATCCATCCGCTTATAAAGGCTGGAGCTGGAATCAATCGTCACATCCACCATGATGCCGGGAAACACTTCCGCAAAGCTCTTGAGGATACCCGGCAGCAACCCACGCTCGCCAATATCTTCCGGCGCGCCAAGCCGCACGACGCCTGACAGTTCCGGCATGATGAAACGCGACACCGCCTCGTTGGACAGCGCAATCATCCGCCGCGCATAGGTCAGCAGCATTTCGCCATGCGCGGTCAGTGTTACGGAACGCGCGTCGCGCAGGAACAATGTGGTGCGCAACTGCTCCTCAAGTTTCTTGATCTGCATGGAAACGGCCGACGGCGTGCGAAACACCACCTCAGCCGCCGTGGAGAAATTGCCCGTTTCGGCAATAGCCACAAACGTTCTCAGAATATCATTGTCCAGCAACGGCAAGGGCTGGCGAAACGGAACGGTCATGAGGCGCGCCTTCAAAATAATTTGAACGAAGCGACCTTACTATTATTTTTTCTCAACTTCAATATCGGCCACACCACGCCATCACGACTTTAAAAACCACTCGTGGTAAAACGTCGCATGACCACGCAGTCTCTTCACATCCCGTCCGGAATTTTCATATGACAAGGATGAAACGCAAATGGAGACCGTGACGTGACACGCCGTACCCTGCTTGTGACAACAGCCTGTCTGCTCTGTCTTTCTATACCGGCCCATGCCGAAGGTGATGTGGTGCGCGGCAAACAGGTGTTCAGCATCTGCGCGCCCTGCCATGCCATTGAACAGCCAAGCAACCGTATGGGGCCACATCTGGTCGGCATCATGGACAGGCCTGCCGGATCAATTGAGGACTACAAATCCTATTCGCAGGCGATGAAAGATGCCGGCGCCAATGGCCTTGTGTGGTCAGAGGATCAGTTGTCGCAATTCCTAGCCAGCCCGAAAAAATTTCTGCCCGGCACATCCATGCGGTTTTTCGGTTTCTGGACTGAGGACAAGGTCGATGACCTCATCGCCTATCTGAAACAACAGTCTGCCGAACAACAGGCACCGAAACCATAAACGGAGCCTGATCAAGGGCCGTTGGCCAGAACCTCTTCGGCATCCTCAAAGCTCATCGCAAATACCTTCTTGCCAATATCAAAGCTGAAGCCGCTGCGCGCAAAGGACGACATTTCCTTGCCATGGCGTTTTTCATCGAGATCAACACGCCGAAACGGCCCAAACGCCCGTTTGCGCGCAAACACCACAGCGGCGTAGAGATCATCCGCCTCATCCAGCGCCACGGCTGCCGTCTCTGATGCCACACCCTTGATCGACAGTTTCTGGGCAATCATCCGCCGCGACTTGCCGTTTCTGACCGCATTGCGGGTGGTAATGCCGGCAAAGACCTCATCATCCAGCGCCTTGAGATCGTAACCGATCTTCACCGCTGCATCCGCCAAGGCCTGCACCTGCTCCGGCGTTATGCCCTCGAACTTCTTCTGCGCCTTGCGTTTGATGGCATTGGCCAGTTGCTGCTCCGACATGATCTGCCGCTGCAAACGATAAAGCGTCGAGTTCTTGGCCCATGACAACATGCGCTTGGTTGGCACGGTATCAGGCACATCATCAAAGCTTGGCAGTGGTTCAGGTTCAAACACAGGATTCGCACGGAGGTTTAGGGGTTGGTGGGCGGTAGTTCTAGAGAATGAATCAATGAAAGGAAACTAGAGCACAGTCTCTTGTTTTCGCAGAAATGCAGTATTGCAGATCCACAAAACGCCCGCGCGAATACAAAAAAATAAAACGCGGAGAAACTTCACACCACCAGTTTTTTATTTTTTTATACTTACAATCTATTCTCAAAACGAAACTTCAATTCGCTCTAGACTCCACGATTAGTGTGAATATGATCTGGTCGTCACAACGCTGGGTTGGAGGGAGTTCGATGGTGGTTTCAAGTAACGATGCCAAAATCATGATTGGAATGGTGGCAAGGGGAGACGATCAGCATAATGTTGCGGCTTGGTTCGGTGAAAACCAAGGAAGAGTGGCTGATGCCTTGAGTGGCAAATACGGCACGACAGACGCCGCGCCTAAAAATGAACTCCCCCCAAGCGGCCCACCCGGCATGAAAGGACGAAGATTGCGCTACAAAGCCATAAAAGCAATTGAGGCATTAGAAGCAGGAGATAGCACAACCGCTCTGTCTCTCCTGAAAGAAGGCATCGAAAACTTCAACAAAAACGAATGAACTACAAGTAATCTCCCGGCCGCTCGAGCGAACGTCGACACGGCGGAACCCAAGCGAGCCGGGAGCTCTGAACACCGTTTTCCCACACAAACCAAGCATATCCAGTGGCCGTCGACGCCTTGGCGTCAACTCGTCCTTTGACCATAGGTACACGTTCGGTAAATTGTGCAAATAATGTTGGTGGTCGCTTCTTAAATATATTCTCGTAACGACCGACGCTTTCTAAAAAAACGGTCCTAGCCAATATTGCCACCCCAGAACGCGCCACAACTAGGGCTCGCTCAACAAATTCCTCTGCCAATCTGAATGGTGGATTTGTTATTACCCAATCGCGCGATCTCGTTTCATAAGGGTGAGTTAGAAAGTCGCGCACAGGACAGAACCCATAAGGATTCGCATCCGAAGCGTCGACCTCCCGAAAATACTCGGACAAAGGTCTAGCCATGTATCCGCGTCCAGCCGCTGGTTCAAGGCAAGTTAACTCACGTACTTTTTCTTTACCGATCACATGCTCAATGAGAGCTCTTGTTGCCCAAGGAGGCGTTGGGAAATCGTCTGCGCTGTCTTTAGGTTCTGTACGCTGGGCCATTACGGCATGAGAAGTATTCTGCATTCAAAAACTATATCGTAGTTTGCTAGAGACCGGAATCCCGCGTTCCCGAATAAGAGCACTTATGCATTAGATATTTCGGTTAACCATAGCCACTCTCACCAGAGCAGGCAAAAGACCATTACTGCCATAGTCACCAACTCTCACGTCGATATCAGCAAGAGCAGGTATGGCTCAACAACTGAGTAAATCGGAGAGATTTCCGACTCCAAAACACCCCGCACTTCGGCAGTGCATAATCATCATTTCTGGAAGAAAAGAGGCTCTAAAATTCAGGCAATAAAAAAGGCGGCAGAGCCGCCATTTTTATTTTTAAACCAACAAGTTGTTGATTTAATTGGTGCGGTCGAGAAGACTCGAACTTCCACGGGTTGCCCCACAGCGACCTCAACGCTGCGCGTCTACCAATTCCGCCACGACCGCATCGTGGTAGAGTGTCGTCCTTGCGGCGACGAACGAGCATGTAGCAAAAGCATTTCCGGTACACAAGTGTGTCGTGACAGTTTTTTGAAATTAAAAATCGGAAGGTGAATTACTACATTCAAGAAGCCCGGAAACCGGGCCTTGCAGCCCTATAATCATTCTGCGAAAAGGCTGTGGAAAGGACGCATATTATGCTCACACGCACCGATTTTGAAAAAACAATGCTGCCAACGGTCGAGTCAGTACCTGTTGAGTGGCGAATCTCGGACTGTCCCGTGCCCTATGAAGAGGCCATGGCCGAGATGGAAGCTCGTGTCGGCGCCATTTCAGAGGGCAAGGCAAACGAACTGGTCTGGCTTCTGGAGCATCCGCCCCTTTATACGGCCGGCACAAGCGCAACATCATCCGATTTGCTGGAGCCAAGCCGCTTTCCCGTCTACCAGACCGGGCGTGGTGGCGAATATACCTATCACGGCCCCGGCCAGCGTGTTGCCTATGTCATGCTGGACCTGAAAAGACGCCGACAAGATGTGCGCGCTTACGTGAGCTGTCTTGAGGAAGTGATTATCCGTACGCTTGACAAGATGAATGTGCGCGGCGAGCGCCGCGAAGACCGGGTTGGCGTATGGGTGCAGCGGCCGGAGCGCCCTCGCCTGCTGGATGGGCGTATTGCCGAAGACAAGATTGCCGCCCTTGGCATTCGCTTGAGAAAGTGGGTAAGTTTCCACGGACTTGCCATCAACGTCGATCCTGACCTGTCACATTTTTCCGGTATAGTGCCCTGTGGCATTTCGGAATTCGGCGTCACTAGCCTGGTGGATCTGGGTCTCCTAGTGATGATGAGCGATGTCGACCCGCTGTTGCGCCAGTCCTTTGAGGAAGTATTTGGCGAGACGATCAACGAGACGGCCTGAAAACTGATTGATAACGGGTGGAGGACCCGGCCCGCTCCTTTCGATTTTACAACAACACCATAAAGGAAAGTGACAATCATGTTCACAACATCAGCCTATGCCTGTGACGACGGTTCTTCCCCTCTGAAACTCGCCTCGATCAAACGTCGCGATCCCGGTGAGAACGATGTTGAAATTGAAATCGAATTCTGCGGCGTCTGCCACTCCGATATCCACACCGCACGCGGCGAATGGGCGGGCAGCCTTTATCCTTGCGTGCCCGGCCATGAAATCATCGGTCGTGTTGGCCGCATCGGCGCAAAGGTCACCAACCTCAAACAGGGCGACCGCGTCGGCGTTGGCTGCATCGTTGACAGTTGCCGCGCCTGCGACAGCTGCCGTGAAGGTCTGGAGCAATATTGCGAAAACGGCATGACCGGCACCTATAATGCGCCCGACAAGGCGATGGGTGGCAACGCCCATACGCTTGGCGGTTATTCCGGCCATATCGTTGTCGACAGACGTTACGTGCTGCGCATTCCAGAAACGTTGGATGCAGCAGCTGCCGCACCGCTTTTGTGCGCCGGCATCACCACTTATTCGCCCCTGCGCCACTGGAAGGCTGGTCCCGGAAAGCGGGTCGGTGTTGTGGGTCTCGGCGGCCTTGGCCACATGGCGGTAAAACTGGCCAATGCCATGGGAGCAACGGTTGTGATGATTACCACCTCGCCCTCCAAGGCCGATGACGCGAAGAAGCTTGGCGCGCACGAGGTGATCGTGTCGCGTGATGCAGACCAGATGGCAAAGGCCGCCTCCAGCCTTGACCTGATTATTGATGCGGTTGCTGCCGACCACGACATTAATGCCTATCTGGCGCTTCTCAAGCGCGATGGCGCGCTGGTGCAGGTTGGCGCACCGGAAAAACCGCTGTCGGTTCATGCCTTCAGCCTTATTCCTGGCCGCAAGACCTTTGCCGGTTCGATGATTGGCGGCATTCCTGAAACGCAGGAGATGCTGGATTTCTGCGCCCAGAAGGGCATTGCCGCGGAAATCGAGATGATCAACATCGATCAGATCAATGATGCTTATGAACGCATGATAAAAAGCGATGTGCGTTATCGCTTCGTCATTGATATGAAGAGTTTGCCCAAACAGGCTGCATAAGCAACAAGGGGCGCGACCAGCGCCCCTTTTTCTGCCGCTGCTGTTCGGTGATGACAAACAGCAAATGTGGTGGCAGCAGACATGGCAATGACGCAGGATAATTCCAGCAGCAATTCCTTTCGTGGCATGATGATCATGGCCGGGTGCATGGTGGTCTTGCCGGCCATGGATGCCATTGCCAAATACATGGCCACCTACGGCGGCATGTCACCGGGTCAGGTCACCTTCTACCGTTTCTTTTTCCAGCTGGTTTGCACACTGCCGCTGTTGCTGGCGGTGTCGCCCAAGGCGCTGTTGTCCACCCGCCGGCCGTTTCTCAACCTGTTTCGCGGTGTGTTGCATGCCGCCGCCAGCCTGATGTTTTTCGTGGCGGTCAAATACATGCCGCTGGCAGACGTGTTTGCCATCTACTTTGTTGAGCCCTTCATGCTGACCATGATGTCGGCGCTGTTTCTGGGCGAGAAGGTTGGCTGGCGGCGGTGGCTCGCCATCGTCATCGGTTTTGGCGGGGCGATGATCGTCATTCAGCCAAGTTTTGAAATCTTCGGTCTGAAATCGCTGCTGCCGGTGGCATGCGCATTCCTCTTTACACTCTATCTTTTCCTCAACCGCGCCATGGGTGACGGCGACACACCTTTGACAATGCAGACCATGGCCGGCATTGGCGGCACATTGTTTATGGCGGTAGCGCTTGGCATTGGCCATTCGCTTGGCGACGTGGATTTTGAGATATCACTGCCCGGTAACAGCCAGGCATGGCTGCTGCTGATTCTGCTCGGCGCGATCTCCGGTTATATGCACCTGTTGGTCGTCAAAGCATTTCGACTCGCCCCGATCTCGCTTCTGGCGCCCTTCCAGTATTTCGAAATCATCTCGGCAACGGCGCTGGGATTCGTTCTGTTCAGTGATTTCCCAAGCCCGTCCAAGTGGCTCGGCATCCTTATCATCGTTGCATCGGGCCTTTTCATCATCTGGCGGGAGCGTGTTCGCGCCACCTGAAGGATAAATCGCCATATGGATGGAGGAAAATTCATTTCCTCACACCAGCAAGATAGCTGTTGCACAAGATAACGGACAAGATTCGACAAGGACAAAACCGGAAAAAATCATCCGGTTTGCTGGCGATCCGCACTATTATGCGCAAAGGTGCGTTACTATTTTTCTCAAATATCTTTGCGCATTTCTGCCGTTGATCTCTTGATGCCACAGGGATTGAAACAGTCTTTTACGGCCACAGAAGTCCGCGTCCCGGACTGGCACAAGAACAACAGATCATTCAAATTTTACCTGAAATGTGAAGGCTTCATTAGCCGTCTTTATTGGCATCTCGTAAACCGTTCGCATCTACGCTTTGCCCAGTTTCATGATGAAACGGAGAGACGAAAGATGAATAATATGGGTGCTGCTTTCCCGCTTCCCGGCGAGGAAACAGGGCAGCGTTATATTGATGATACGACCTTTTTACGAAAACGAGCATTTCCAGACGGCATCAAGACAACAGCAGACGTTACGGCACTTATTGCGTTGAACCGGACGATTTCTCCCGACTCGGACGGCTGGGCCAGATTTTTTGTCGATAGCCTGACTGACTTCATTGTCTTTCACAGCTATCCGCAAGGGTCGATGGACACCTATAATGCCGACTGGTTTGTTGCGACCTTTGCGCCGGAAGGCATTATTCACAACAAGCTGAAACTGGCACTGTTACAAAACATCATCCGCAAGGCCCGTTATACACCGGTGTCACTGCGGGTCCTGGCGCTCAATCAGTTGCGGCTGGCCATTATTGCCCGCAAGGGCGCCTATGCGGATTTCCGTTCTGATGATGCGGTCATTACCGCGCAGGACATGGACTATATTGCCAGCCTGATCGACCTGCCATTGCAGACAACTGAAACATCCCTCCAGGCAGCCGAGCTTGCAGTGCTGCGCCATATCGATAACGCCGTCAAAGAAGATGGCAACCATCCCGACTGGGTGGAACTGATGGAAACCGTCAAAACCCTGTCAGCCCGCAAATCCTCCCGCATGCAAAGCAATGGCTGGCTGCAACTCAATTCCGACATGCTGTTTGGCGACGCCGCCAAAGCCTGAAACCCACCCCCGTGCGACATCCTTGTGTCCAGCTTCGCACGGGGCGCATGAAACTCCGCTATTGCCTTATAACGAATTAGTTTTTTGCATTTTTCGCCTTGTTTAGAATAACAAGCTCAGGCAAAAGTCTGACATATAACAATTCGCTCAAGGAGATACCCGATGGATGTACGCGCAGCAGTCGCCGTGCAGGCAGGCAAACCGCTCGAAGTCATGACCGTCCAGCTTGACGGCCCACGCGCCGGTGAAGTGCTCATCGAAGTCAAGGCAACGGGTATCTGCCACACTGATGATTTCACGTTGTCGGGCGCTGATCCGGAAGGCCTGTTCCCGGCCATTCTCGGCCACGAAGGTGCCGGTATCGTTGTCGACGTCGGCCCCGGCGTGACCTCGGTCAAGAAAGGCGACCACGTTATTCCGCTCTACACGCCGGAATGCCGCGAGTGCTACTCCTGCCTGTCGCGCAAGACCAACCTCTGCACCTCGATTCGCTCCACCCAGGGCCAGGGCGTGATGCCTGACGGTACTTCGCGCTTCTCGATCGGCAAGGACAAGATCCACCACTACATGGGCTGCTCGACCTTCGCGAACTACACGGTTCTGCCGGAAATCGCGCTGGCCAAGGTCAACCCCGACGCGCCGTTCGACAAGATCTGCTACATCGGTTGCGGCGTGACTACCGGTATCGGCGCCGTCATCAACACCGCCAAGGTCGAAATTGGCTCAACGGCAATTGTTTTCGGTCTCGGCGGCATCGGCCTCAACGTGCTGCAGGGCCTGCGCCTTGCCGGTGCGGACATGATCATCGGCGTGGACATCAACAATGACCGCAAGGAATGGGGCGAAAAGTTCGGGATGACGCACTTCGTCAACCCGAAGGAAGTCGGCGACGACATCGTGCCTTACCTCGTCAACATGACCAAGCGTAACGGCGACCTGATTGGCGGCGCGGACTACACATTCGACTGCACCGGCAACACCAAGGTCATGCGTCAGGCGTTGGAAGCCTCGCACCGCGGCTGGGGCAAGTCGGTCATCATCGGCGTGGCCGGTGCGGGCCAGGAAATCAACACCCGTCCGTTCCAGCTGGTGACCGGCCGTAACTGGATGGGCACTGCCTTCGGTGGCGCGCGTGGCCGTACCGACGTTCCGAAGATTGTGGACTGGTACATGGAAGGCAAGATCCAGATCGATCCGATGATCACCCACACCATGCCGCTAGAAGACATCAACAAGGGCTTCGAGCTGATGCATTCCGGTGAAAGCATTCGCGGCGTGGTGGTTTATTGATTACCTCGCAACCCTATACGGTCGATGTGCGGAGGCTCAACGAGTTCTCCGCCATCGAACTTTACGCCATGCTGAAACTGCGCGTGGATGTGTTCGTTGTCGAGCAGGAATGCCCCTACCCGGAGCTGGATGGCAATGACATCGACTGCCTGCATTTGCGGTTGATGCATGGTGATGAGTTGCTGGCCTGCGCGCGGCTGTGGCGCCCCTCAAATGAGGTGTTGCCACGCGTTGGTCGCGTTGCCGTGTCGCCCGATCATCGCGGCAAGAAACTCGGCGAAGCGCTTATGCGGGAAGCCATTATTGCCTGCGAACGCGAATATCCCGGCGAGGCCATTGAGATATCGGCGCAAAGCCATTTGCAGCGCTTTTACGGCTCGCTCGGGTTCACAGTCACATCGGAAGAATATGTCGAAGACGGCATTCCGCATGTCGATATGATACGGTCTGCACCATGATCTATGTTGACGCCGATGCCTGCCCGGTCAAACCGGAAATCCTCAAAGTTGCCGAACGGCACGGTCTGGAAGTGACATTCGTCGCCAATTCCGGACTGCGCCCGTCGCGTGATCCGATGATCAAGAATGTCATTGTATCCAACGGATTTGACGCCGCCGATGACTGGATTGCAGAACGTGCCAAGGATGGTGACATTGTTGTCACCGCCGATGTGCCGTTGGCCGGACGCTGCGTGTCCGCAGGCGCACTGGTGACAGGCCCGACCGGACGGGTGTTTGACGTTGCCAATATCGGCATGGCAACCGCCATGCGTGACCTTGGCCAGCACCTGCGCGAAACCGGCGAAAGCAAGGGTTACAACCCGGTTTTCAGCCCGCGTGATCGATCAGCTTTTCTCGAGACACTTGACCGTCTTTGCCGCAGGGTCAAAAAATAAACCGGCAAACAGGGGAAAGCCATGCGTGAAGGCGGAAAACGGCACGGCATCGACAGGCGTCATCGCCCCTTCCTGATCGCGCTTTTGCTGGCGGCACTCTCCCTGCCCGCCTCCCTGTACCTGATGCCGGAGCTGGCCATCGAAATTGCCGCGCTGATCTTTTTCTTAAGTTATCTGGCGCAGATCGCACGGCGCCTACACCTGTTGACGGCAGCCCATTTTAAAGCCCATGCCGATAGTGATGATGCACCAGCCATTGCCATCATTACAGTGACGCTGGTTGCCGTTGCCGTGTCGGTTGTCTCGCTGTTTTTTGCCCTGAACCACGCAGAAGGTGAAACCGTGCCGGCGCTTGCCATGGCGTTTGCTTCCGTGCTGCTTGGCTGGGTGACCATCCACACCATGGCCGCCATGCATTACGCCCATCTGTTCTGGCGGCCCAACGGTCGTGCCGACCATACGGAGCATAAGGGCGGCATGGATTTTCCAGACACGGAAGATCCCGGCGTTTATGAGTTTCTCTATTTCGCCTTCGTCATTGGCATGACGGCGCAAACCTCCGACGTTGGTGTCACCACCACGGTAATGCGCAAGGCAACGCTTGCTCATTCCATCGTTTCGTTTTTCTTCAACACCGTGCTTGTCGCAGCCTTCGTCAACGCTGCGGTGTCACTGGCCGGTTGATCCCTATACTCCAAGGAAAATTGCATGAAAATCATCTCCCAGAACACATCTTTCGGCGGCATGCAGGGCGTATTTGCCCATGATTCAGAAAGCTGCAAATCCGAAATGACCTTTGCGGTCTATGTGCCACCAAACGCGATCTCGGAGCCTTGCCCTGTTGTCTGGTATCTCTCCGGCCTCACCTGCACCCATGCCAACGTCATGGAAAAGGGCGAATACCGCCGCATGGCATCGCAACTCGGCCTGATCGTCATCTGCCCGGATACCAGCCCGCGCGGCAATGACGTACCGGACGAACTGACCAACTGGCAGATGGGTAAAGGCGCTGGTTTCTACCTCGACGCCACCGAAAAGCCCTGGGCCGAACGTTTCCAGATGTACACCTACATCACCGAGGAACTGCCTGCCCTCGTCTCGCAGCATTTTCGCATCGACATGAACCGTCAGGGCATTTTCGGCCATTCCATGGGTGGCCATGGCGCGATGACCATCGCCCTGAAAAACCCGGAACGTTTCAAGAGCTGCTCGGCCTTTGCACCAATCGTTGCACCAACCAGCGCCGACTGGTCGGCACCGGCACTGGAAAAATACCTCGGTGACGACAAGGCGACATGGCGCAAATATGACGCCTGCGAACTGGTCAAGGACGGTGCCCGTTTCCCGGAATTCCTGATCGATCAGGGCAAGGCAGACAGCTTCCTTGAAACCGGCCTGCGCCCATGGCTGTTTGAAGAAGCGATCCAGGGAACGGATATCGGCCTGACGTTGCGCATGCACGAACGTTATGACCACTCCTATTACTTCATCTCGACCTTCATGGACGATCACCTGAAGTGGCACGCTGAACGTTTGGGCTGATTGGCGAATAGCTGATTGGCGCACCTCCGCTTGGAGATGACGTTGCGCCACCCACGACCCTCATTCCCGCACGTGTTGCGGGAATCTAGTCATCCCAAGTCCTTGGGATGGAAAATATACTCTTTTCGCCGCGCAAATGCGCGGCGACTGGATCCCTGTGACATCCCTCGGGTCATACCCGAGGACAGGGAAGAGGAAGAGTGGCGCAAGCATGCGCCACACAGATATGCGTTCACCGGCAGCATAACCTTACGTTATGCAAAAACGTAAGTGCGATGAACCCGATATAAGCAGCTATTATCTCAAGGAAAAAGTGCGGTCGCCAGCGTTGCCGGAGCCGGCTTGGCCAGTTGGAATTCCTGAATGACCCGCGAGGCAACGCCATAGGCCAGATCACGCTCAAGGCTGTCCTTGTCCAGGCCGTAAACCGTGGCCGTAAACTTCGCCTCGGCAATCACTTCCCCCGTCGTGACCGCCGCTGCCCGCACCACGACCCGTGCTGATGAGCGAGCGCCCAGCAGGAACGGCTCTTTTTTCACTGATGCCAGACGAATGGTCAGCACCACACGCGGCCGCACAGTGGCGCGGCTAGTGACATCAATCGATTCAGAAACGTAGGAATGCACCATCTGCATCAGGCGGTGCGAAATTTCCGGCTGGGCGGCAACAAAGGCGCCGCGCACATCATAGACCAGCCTGTTTTTGTCGGCATCGTCAGGCATAAGCCGGAACGACATCAACGCCAGACAACACACCAGAAACGCGCCGGAACGCAGCACGGAACAACCGAAAACGCCTGTTGAACCAGATGTATGCGCGCGTGCAATTCCCGCCCGGTTTCCGAACACGAAAACCGACCAGAACGCTGTGATGCGCTGCAACTGACGTCTCATAATAACGACAACCCCGTCCCTGGGAATATGCCGCTATGATTTCCCGTTAGGGTTACGGAAGCGTTAAGAACCGCTTCTCAGTGATGCAAAAACATCGGCTGCAGCCTGCATGTCCACAAGGCGGTGAGCACGTCGCTGCGTGGCCTCTTCATCCTCACCCCAATGTTCGGCCGTCCAGTCTTCGTCCAGATGGGCAAAGGTCCAGATGTCTTCGAGGCTCCAGGCGCCCTCAGCAAAGGCCACCGCCAGAATGGCCGAACCGGTGATGGTGGTCATGGTGTGCAGTGCTGCCAACTCAAGCGCCGTATCATATTTGCGCAGCGTCACCGCAAAGGCAGCAACCGCTTCGCGCGGCTGTTCCTGATGAATAATGCCTTCCACCAGAATGAAGCGCGCACCGAGACTGTTGGCCGCCCAGTCAATGACCGGATCCCACAGATCGCCCTGACGCTCCACAAGCTCCTGCGGTTCGCCGGCCCGGTAGCACAAGAGATCGCTGGAGGAAAACCGCAAAATGTCTTCAAACACTGCCTGCGTATCTATGGCCACACCATCAATCGCCGTATTGACCGTGCGGGTGATTGGCATCACCGCCGGATTGACGACCTCTTTCTGCGCATCCCATTCCAGACACAGCAGGTCAGCAAGTGCCAGTGTCGGCACCACCAGCGGCTTTTTGGCCGGCGTACGAACTGGCTTGCCATCCAGCAACACCGAGAACTGGCCGTCATCGGCCTCGCCAACCGTGACCTCCTTGTAGAAACGCTTTGGCAGCGGTTTCTGCATCTGGATTTGCGCACGCAAAATAGGGTCCGGATGGCTCAAGCCTTCGGTCAGATCGTTCAACAGATCACGCATGATTAAGCCTCATCAATTCGCCTTGATATAGCCCGGTATTTCTCTGGGGTGAGCAACAACGGCATCGGCACCGGCCGCCCAAAGCTCAGGCTCGCTGGCATATCCCCACGCCACGCCAATTGCCGTGGCACCTGCAGCCTTTGCCATCTGCATATCATAGATGGCATCGCCAATCACGATCGTATCGGCTGGCACCATGCCGGTTTCGTCACAGCATTCGGTGACCATGCCCGGATGCGGTTTCGACGGGCAGTCGTCAGCAGTACGCGACACGATGAAATGTTTGCGAAAGCCATGGGTGTCCATGATCAGGTTCAGACCACGGCGAGACTTGCCGGTAACCGCACCCATCAGGATTTCTTCACGTGCCGCAAGCGCGGCAATCATCTCGGAAATGCCGTCGAACAAAGGCTCTTGCAGCCCCTCTTCAGCGCGCGTTTCCGCAAAGATCGCCTTGTAATGCGCCGTCATTGCCGTTGCTTCATCATCGACATGCGGTTTGCCCTGCATACGGGCAATCGCGATATCCAGCGTCAGGCCGATAATCGCCTTGGTCTGTTCGATGGTCGGGCGATCATAACCAAAATGTACGAACGTGCGCGCCATGACCTCGTGAATGAGCTTCACACTGTCAACCAGCGTGCCGTCGCAATCGAAAAGTACCAGTTTCATTCGTCGTCCTTGTCGCCATCAGCCTGGTCGAACCCGAGAAGGTTCCAGGTTTGCACCATGTGTGGTGACAATGGCGCAGAGACGCGCAGACGACCACCGGATGGATGCGGAATGTCGATATGGCGGGCGTGAAGATGCAGGCGCTTCTGAACACCACCGGGGAAATCCCAGTTGGGATCATCGATATAATATTTCGGGTCGCCAATGATTGGATGGCCCATCTGCAAGGCGTGAACGCGAAGCTGGTGCGTACGGCCCGTATAAGGCTCCATCTCAAGCCAAGCCATGGTCTGCGCGGCCGTATCGATCACACGGTAATAGGAAATGGCGTGGTCAGCGCCCTCCTCACCATGGGTAGCAACGCGCATGCGGTCGCCATCCGGCGTTTGCTCTTTCACCAGCCAGCTTGAAATCTTGTCCTGATGTTTGCGCGGCACGCCCCGCACCAGGGCCCAGTAGGTCTTCTTGGTGTCACGCTCACGAAACGCTGCCGTCAGCTTCTGCGCGGCACCGCGTGTACGGGCAACAACCAGCACGCCTGACGTATCACGGTCGAGACGGTGCACGAGGCGCGGTTTTTCACCCTTCGGACTGACCCAGGCTTCCAGCAGGCCATCGATATGGCGTGTAACACCTGAACCACCCTGCACGGCAATGCCAGCGGGCTTGTTGAACACGAACACCTTGTCGTCTTCATGCAGTAGCATACGACGCAGCAGCTCACCGTCTTCGGCGTGCTTGAGGTCCTTGGAGCCAATCGGCCCGCCTTTGACCTTGGCATCAGAATCGATTGGCGGCACGCGTACCATCTGGCCTGGCTGCACGCGGGCATCGGTCTTTACACGTCCGCCATCAACGCGCACCTGGCCGGAGCGCATCAGCTTCTGCAATTGACCGAAACCTAGGCCGGGATAATGCACCTTGAACCAGCGGTCCAACCGCATACCAGCCTCATCGGCTTCAACCTTGATATGCTCGATACCTGCCATGGGAAAATTCCAGTCTCGTTTGTTCTGCCTGCACCAATTATCCGGCAGGCCCTATTATTTAGAACGAGCCTTTAAAACAAAGCGCGGCCCAAGGCCAGCCCGACGCAAACCGCAAGAATTGAAATAACGACACTGGCAACAATATAAACCGCCGAAAGTGCCATTTCCCCGCGCTCAAACAGGCCGACAGCATCAAGAGAGAATGAGGAAAAGGTCGTAAAGCCTCCCAGCACGCCGGTCACTACCAGCAGCCGCATTTCCGTAGACGCATTGAACTTGCGCGCAATCACTTCCGACAGAAAGCCGATTGCCAGGCCGCCGACAACATTCACGGCCAGCGTTCCCCACGGAAAATGTGCACCCCACAGGCGAAGTGCCCAAAGGTTCACGAAGTAACGGGCAACCGAACCGACTGCACCGCCAATGGCAACAAGTAAAACATGAATCATGCTTCCAGCATAATTCAATGCGTTTCGTCCCGATACACCACGCCAAACAAAATCCAATTTTACTAAAATACAACCACGAGATTTAGCAGGAATGCAACTTGCAGGACATAGGATGAACTATGGTCAAGATTGTCAGATAGTGGAAAGAGATCATGACGCAGGTCTTAAGCATTTCGGCAAATACTGCCGCATACGCTATGGAGGCGTTAAAGCCGGCTCAACGCGAACCGAAAAAGACGGTCGTGGAAGAAGCGATCCATGCGCTTGCTCGCCGGGTCGAGCAAGGCAGCGACCAACAACTGCGCGCACTCATTAACGTAGTCAAACCACCATCATTGGCGCTTTATTTCCTGACCAGCAGCCATCATCAAAATCCCCAGGCGACCTATGAACAGGTTCAGGAAGCTTATGAGGATAACGAGAGCAAACACGAGGCCGCATAGTCCAAGTGAAGAGCTGCCCCTTTAAATCCCCCCCAAGAGAAAAGCGCCGGAGAGATTTCTACGGCGCTTTTTGTTTTTGACAATACCATGAGCTCTCAGAGTAATGCCTCAGTTGTGCTTGTGTTCGCTGGCCTCACCTGGCTTGGCGCTCTGCACCGACAGGGTAATGTCAACCTTGCCTGCCTTTTCGAAGGTCAGGGTAACAGGCACAGTGTCACCTTCGGCAAACGGCTTTTTGACTTCAAAGAACATGAAGTGCAGACCGCCGGGCTTCAGCTCAACTGTCTCGCCTGCCGGAACAGTAATGCCGTCATCCAGCTTGCGCATTTTCATCACTTCGCCCTGCATGGCCATTTCATGCAACTCAACACGGCCAGCCACATCTGATACTGCCGATACTAGCTTGTCATCAGCCTTGCCGGAATTGGTAATGCTTACAAAACCACCGCCAACCGGCTGGCCCGGCAACATGGCCTTGGAGAAACCGCCAGCAACCTCGAGATCACCAAGCTTGACGGCTGCCGCAGCATGATCAGCACCATGTCCAGCGGGTGCCACACCATGATCATGACCACCGCCATGCTCGGCCTTGGCGGCGATTTTCAAAACTGGAGCCGGATTGGCTAGGGAATGGGGGTCCGCACCCTTTTCAGCCACCTGATCCCAGACAACGGTGCCCTTGTCGCCGCACAGCTGCTTGACCTTGAAAGGCAGGTCGGTGCCCGCCTCTACGCCTGATATCTTGCCCTGAAAAACGAAGGTATCGTAAAACTCGTCCGGCAGATTGCCGTTCTTCCAGCGAAATTCAACCGGGCCGCTTTTGATCTCCTTGCCGTGGTTGCTGTAGGCCTTCTGGTAATCGCCCTTGACGATTTCCAGTTCCCAACCAGCCTTTGGCTGTGGTTTGGCGGAAATGAAACCTTCCGGCAACTGCACCTGAACCTCAGTGGTGGCTAGACCACCATCGCAGCCATGCGGCACCTGAAGGGCAGCGACAAATGTGCTTTCCGCCGTCGCGGTTTCATTGACGAAGGTAGAATGGGCAAAGCCCTGTGTTGCAGCAACCGACGTGAGCAATGTGGCATAGGCCAGAACGCTAATCTTTTTCATCTTGTTATCCCTGCGGCCGGTCCCCCGGACCATCAGCCGCCTTATGCCCAAAACAGGCGTTTTCATTTAATGCGTAGCAACGGATCAGATGAAAAAGGGAGGCGCGCGTGCTCTGGATCTTTCCAGAACAGTGGTATCGGCAAGGAAACGCTGCGGGGCTGGGGTGTTGTCCAGCCAGGTAAAGCTGGTGACAAGCCATGCTTCACCGTCTGGCAGCGGCAGCAGAATGGATGAGGCAAGCAGGCAAGCCTCGCAGAACAGCTTGCCGCTGATATCGAGGTGGCCTGCGGGGTCACCGGCGTGACCAAGGGTTGCGCCTGGCGCATCCTCGCCGTCATGTCCAAAGCATATTTCGGCAAAAGTACCGTCTGGCAGACGATAGCTCTCATCCAACACCGGCGCGGCAACCGCCGCCTCAACCGGCTTGTGGGCAAATCCAAGCGACAGCATCAGCATGGCGCAAAAAATGCGCACAAACCTCTCTATCGATTTTGATCTCTTGTTCATGGCCCACCTGTTTACAGCAAAGCGCTCTCTGCTTTTTGCCGCAAATCAAACACGCACGATTTATAACGCGTCCTGCAAAAGGAACAATTGGTTTTCCCAAGGCTTTTCATTTCATCAATGTGCAGTTTCAGGAGATGAAATCATGCCCGCAAAATCCAAGGCACAGCAGAAAGCAGCAGGAGCCGCCCTCGCCGCCAAACGCGGCGAGATCAAGAAATCGTCCTTACAAGGTGCTTCAAAAGAAATGGCCAAGTCCATGACAAAAAAGCAACTTGAGGAGTTCGCCTCCACTGACCATAAGGGTCTGCCGGAGCGTGTCGATAAAAAAGACTGAACGGACAGCACACCTTGTGACATGCCCGTAAAAATGCTTGGGTAACGTCACGACGACAATTATCTGTTCGCCTGCGGCATTTGGTCCTTGCCAAGCCACAGGGTTCGCAGATAATGAGCAAACTTCACCGCTGGGAGAAGCCGCTTAGGTGCGGTGCCGAAGGAGCAACCGCCCCGGAAACTCTCAGGCAAAAGGACCAGCGGGGAATGCATGACTCTGGAGAGAAGCCGCCTTTGCATGAAGGAATAGGCTCGCCGAAGGGATAACAATCTCAGGCGACAAGGACAGAGGGGGCTCTTGAACCGGCGCATTTGCGCCAAAACACGAGCCCGCGCGTTTTCGCGCAACCCTGGAGGCGTCTTTTGGACGATACCGCCGAGCTTAAAATCACCCCGCTTCATTCCCTGCATCTGTCGCTTGGCGCCCGCATGGTGCCATTTGCCGGTTATGACATGCCTGTGCAATATCCAGCCGGTGTCATGAAGGAGCATATCCAGACGCGCACCTCTGCTGGTCTGTTTGACGTGTCCCACATGGGTCAGGTCATCATCAAGGCAAAATCCGGCAAGGTTGAAGATGCAGCGCTTGCGCTGGAAACGCTGGTTCCTGTTGATATCCTGGGCCTGAAAGAAGGCCGCCAGCGCTACGGTTTCTTCACCGATGACAATGGCTGCATTCTCGATGACCTGATGATCACCAACCGTGGCGATCATCTGTTTGTCGTCGTTAACGCCTCCTGCAAGGACGCCGATCTGGCACATATGAAAGCGCATCTTTCCGACAGCTGCGACATTACTCTTCTTGATGATCGCGCGCTGATTGCCCTGCAAGGCCCGCGCGCCGAAGCAGTTCTGGCAGAACTGTGGGCCGGTGTTTCCAGCATGAAGTTTATGGATGTGCGCGAAGTGCCACTTCTTGACGTGTCCTGCATCGTTTCCCGCTCCGGTTATTCCGGTGAAGACGGTTTTGAAATCTCCGTACCGGCTGACAAGGCGGAATTTATTGCCAAGGCACTGCTTGAGCATCCCGACTGTGAGCCGATTGGCCTTGGTGCACGCGACAGCCTGCGTCTGGAAGCCGGTCTTTGCCTTTACGGCAACGACATCGACACCACCACTTCGCCAATCGAGGCTGCACTGGAATGGGCCATTCAAAAGGCCAGACGTGCGGGTGGCGAACGCGAAGGCGGTTACCCCGGCGCATCGCGCATTCTGACGGAACAGGCAAATGGCACATCGCGCCGTCGCGTTGGCCTCAAGCCTGAAGGCAAGGCGCCAGTGCGCGGTCACGCCAAGCTGTTTGCAGATGCTGAAGGCAAGACTGAAATTGGCGAAGTGACATCAGGCGGTTTCGGCCCTTCCGTAGAAGGCCCGGTTGCCATGGGTTACGTGCCGACAGACTATACCGCTCCTGGCACTGCAATTTTTGCGGAAGTCCGCGGCAAGTACCTGCCGGTTAGCGTCGCAGCCCTGCCCTTCATCACACCGACTTACAAACGATAAACTCTTTTAAAGACCTCCCGGAGAGAACCATGTTGAAATTTACCGCTGAACACGAATGGCTGAAACTTGAAGACGGCGTTGCCACTGTTGGCATCACCTCCCATGCGGCCGAGCAGTTGGGTGACCTCGTGTTTGTCGAACTGCCGGAAGTTGGCGCGACATTCAAAAAGAATGGTGAAGCCTCAACCGTTGAATCTGTGAAGGCTGCATCCGACGTCTATTGTCCACTGGATGGCGAAATCACCGAAATCAATCAGGCCATTGTTGATGACCCTTCGCTTGTGAACTCCGACCCGCAGGGTGCCGGCTGGTTCTTCAAGCTGAAACTCGCCAACGCTTCCGATGCTGATGCGCTGCTCGACGAAGCAGCATACAAGGAGCTGATTGCGTAATGACAACGCCAACTGATTTCCATTTCACGGACTACCAGCCCTATGACTTCGCAAACCGTCGTCATATCGGCCCGTCGCCGGCTGAAATGGAGGAAATGCTCAAAGTTATCGGTTACCGCAGCCTTGATGCGCTGATCGATGCCACCGTGCCCTCCTCCATTCGCCAGAAAACCCCGCTGACCTGGGGCGCGGCGCTGTCCGAGCGCGAAGCGCTGGACCGCCTGCGCGAAACGGCAAACAAGAACCAGGTTCTGACCTCACTGATCGGCCAGGGCTATTACGGCACCATCACGCCACCGGTTATCCAGCGCAACATTCTGGAAAACCCGGCCTGGTACACAGCCTACACCCCTTACCAGCCGGAAATCTCGCAAGGCCGTCTTGAAGCTCTCTTGAACTTCCAGACGATGATTTGCGATCTGACCGGTCTTGATGTGGCGAACGCCTCGCTTCTCGATGAAGCAACAGCGGCAGCCGAAGCCATGGCCATGTGCCAGCGTGTTGCAAAGTCCAAGGCAGCCTCTTTCTTTGTTGATGCCAACTGCCACCCGCAGACCATCGCCCTGATTGAAACCCGTGCAGCGCCGCTCGGCTGGAAAGTTATCGTCGGTAACCCGTTCGCCGATCTTGATCCGGTTGATGTGTTCGGTGCGATCTTCCAGTATCCCGGCACCCATGGCCACGTCAGCGACTTCTCCGGCATGATTGCCCGTCTGCACCAGACCGGTGCCATCGCAGCGGTCGCCACCGACTTGCTTGCACTGACACTGCTGAAATCTCCGGGTGAAATGGGCGCCGATATCGCCATCGGCTCCTCGCAGCGTTTCGGCGTACCTGTCGGTTACGGCGGTCCACACGCAGCCTTCATGTCGGTCAAGGACGCCATCAAGCGCTCCATGCCGGGCCGTCTGGTCGGTGTTTCCGTTGATGCACGCGGCAACCGCGCCTATCGCCTGTCGCTGCAGACCCGCGAACAGCACATCCGCCGCGAAAAGGCGACCTCCAACATCTGCACCGCGCAGGTGCTGCTGGCCGTTATGGCATCGATGTACGGCGTGTTCCACGGCCCGCAGGGCATCAAGGCCATTGCCCAGCAGACCCACAAGAAGGCCGTACTGATGGCCAAGGGTCTGGAAAAGCTTGGTTACACGATTGAGCCGGAAACCTTCTTCGACACGATCACCGTTGATGTTGGCCACATGCAGGGCGTTATCATGCGCTCGGCCGTTGCCGAAGGTGTGAACCTGCGCAAGGTCGGCTCGACCAAGATCGGCATGAGCCTTGACGAGCGCACCCGCCCGGCAACACTCGAAGCCGTCTGGCGCGCATTTGGCGGCAACTTTGTCGTTGCAGATTTTGACGCCGACTACCGTCTGCCGAAGGATCTGCTGCGCACCAGCCAGTACATGACGCATCCGATCTTCCACATGAACCGCGCCGAAAGCGAGATGACCCGTTACATCCGCCGCCTTTCGGACCGCGATCTGGCTCTGGACCGTTCGATGATCCCGCTCGGTTCCTGCACCATGAAGCTGAACGCCACAGCCGAAATGCTGCCGATCACCTGGCCGGAATTTTCGGATATCCATCCGTTCGTGCCAGCCAATCAGGCACTCGGCTACAAGGAGATGATCGACGATCTCTCGGAAAAGCTGTGCTCGGTCACAGGTTATGACGCATTTTCCATGCAGCCGAACTCCGGCGCGCAGGGCGAATATGCCGGCCTTCTGACCATCCGCAACTATCACCTTGCCAATGGTGATACGCACCGCGACGTATGCCTTATCCCGACCTCCGCGCACGGCACCAACCCGGCGTCTGCACAGATGGTTGGCATGAAGGTCGTACCGATCAAGGTTCGCGAAAACGGTGACATCGACATCGACGATTTCCGTGAAAAAGCAGAGCAGTATGCGGCGAACCTCTCCTGCTGCATGATCACCTACCCGTCCACCCACGGCGTGTTTGAGGAAACGGTTCGCGAGATTTGCGACATCACCCACAAGCATGGCGGTCAGGTCTATCTCGACGGCGCCAACATGAACGCCATGGTCGGCCTTGCCCGCCCCGGCGACATCGGCTCCGACGTCTCGCACCTCAACCTGCACAAGACCTTCTGCATTCCGCATGGTGGTGGTGGTCCCGGCATGGGTCCAATCGGCGTCAAGGCACATCTTGCTCCGTTCCTGCCCGGCCACGTCGCAAGCGATGGTCGTGAAGGCGCGGTCTCTGCTGCACCGTTCGGTTCACCATCGATCCTGCCGATCTCATGGAGCTACTGCCTGATGATGGGCGGTGAAGGCCTGACGCAGGCAACCAAGGTTGCCATCCTCAACGCCAACTACATCGCAGCCCGCCTCAAGGGTGCCTACGACGTGCTCTACAAGTCCGAAACCGGCCGTGTAGCGCATGAGTGCATCATCGACACCCGCCCGCTGGTGGATAGCTGCGGCGTGACCGTGGATGACGTGGCAAAACGTCTGATCGACTGCGGTTTCCACGCACCGACGATGAGCTGGCCGGTTGCAGGCACGCTGATGATCGAGCCGACAGAATCGGAAACCAAGGCAGAACTCGACCGTTTCTGCGATGCCATGCTGGCCATCCGTGAGGAAGCCCGCGACATCGAAGAAGGCCGCAGCGACAAGCTCAACAACCCGTTGAAGAATGCGCCGCACACGGTGGAAGATCTGGTTGGCGAATGGGATCGTCCTTATTCCCGCGAAAAGGGTTGCTTCCCGCCCGGTGCTTTCCGCATCGACAAATACTGGTCGCCGGTCAACCGCATCGACAACGTCTATGGTGACCGTAACCTCATCTGCACATGCCCGCCGATGAGCGAGTACCAGGAAGCTGCAGAATAAAATGAAATGGCCCGCCTCTGGCGGGCCTTTTTTTAGCGCAAAGCATAGCTCACTGCAGAACAGCGCTCCCAAAAAATTAGTTTCATTAACAAACGATAAAACAAATATAACTAATTATATCCACAGCATATCCCCTCCTACTTTCCTCCCTGTGGATCCCAAGCATATGTCTATCCGCTTCAAGCTAATTGCAAGCATCTCGATGCTATCGGCAGCTATTGCCACGATCGTTGCTGTTTCATTTTTCAGTATTTCCACCATTTCCGAGCGCACTTATTCATTGCTGCAAGACAGAATTCAGCCAATGGCCCAGCTCAAGATGGTTGCAGACATGTATGCCGTCAATATTGTCGACACCACGCACAAAATCGCTGGTGGTGAAATGAGCTGGGAGGACGGCAGCAGCAGTCTGGCAAGCGCTCAGTCAAACATTGACAAGGCTTGGAGTGCTTACGAGAGCAGCTACATGACGCCGGAGGAAAAAAATCTTGCGACGACATTCAAGGCGCATCTTGCCGAATCCGCCCCTGTCTTGAACGAATTGTCGCAAATCATTGCAAAGCGCGACATGCAGTCTTTGGTGATGTTCAGCCGCACCAAGCTCTATCCGACGATTGACCCACTTTCCGGTCCGATCAACGATCTGATCAATTTGCAAATCGAAACTGCAAAGTCCGATTATCAGGCAACGCTCAAGGAAAAGAATTCCATATTCTTCTGGATGAGTGCTCTTAGCCTCGTCGCACTTGGCATCGTTGGTTTCTCGGTAGCTGTCGTTACCGGCGGAGTCTCCAAACCCCTCTCGCGGCTTGAAAACCTGATGCGCCGCATCGCCTCTGGCGACCTTGAGGTAAAGCTGTTTGGCGAAGACCGTAAAGATGAAATCGGCAAGATGATCGCCGCCGTTGCCGTGTTCCAACAATCTGCCATTACCAACCGTCAACTGGAAGCAGATGCCGCCGGTGCCCGTGCGCGCGCCGAGCAGGAACGCGCTCGCCTGACAGCAGAGGCGGAAGCCGCAGCCCAGGCACGCCTTGAAGCCGCAACATCTGGTCTTGCAACAGGCCTGCAGCGCCTTGCTGCTGGTGATCTTGCTTTCCAAATCACCGAACCCTTCTCGGCAGATTTCGATGCGCTGCGCCACAACCTCAACAGCGCTGTCAGCCAGTTGAACACCACCATGATCGAAATCACCCAGGCTGCATTCAGCATTGAAAGCGGTACATTCGAGATCAGCCAGAGTGCAACCGACCTGTCGCGCCGTACCGAACAACAGGCCGCATCTCTGGAAGAAACCGCAGCAGCGCTCGACCAGATCACCGCAAATGTGTCGAATTCCGCGCAGCGCACCAACGACGCCCGCAAGCTGACCGGACAGGCCAATGAAAACGCTAAAAAGTCTGGCGAAGTGGTCGCGAATGCGGTGGCTGCCATGCAGAAAATCGTCCAGTCCTCGACGCAGATCTCCAGTATCATTGGTGTGATCGATGAAATCGCCTTCCAGACCAACCTTCTGGCTCTGAATGCAGGCGTGGAAGCGGCCCGCGCTGGCGAGGCTGGCAAGGGCTTTGCCGTCGTCGCTCAGGAAGTGCGCGAACTGGCACAACGTTCCGCGCAGGCTGCCAAGGAAATCAAGGAACTGATCCGCAATTCCGGCAACGAAGTTGAAAACGGCGTGAAGCTCGTTTCCGAAACAGGCACGGCGCTGAAATCCATCGAAGAGATGATTGACGAGATCAACCACCATGTTGAATCCATCGCAACATCGTCGCGTGAACAATCCACGGGCATGTCAGAGGTCAATGTTGCCGTCAACCAGATGGATCAGGTTACCCAGCAGAACGCAGCCATGGTCGAAGAGACCAATGCAGCCAGTGCTACACTTGCCTCTGAAGCGTCGCGCATGAAACAGCTGATGAGTCAGTTCAAGCTGGGCCAGCAGCAGACGCAAGGTTACGCGCAAAGCCGTTACGCAGCGTAAGACAGAACTTCCTGCCCAAACAGAAAGCGCCGCACTTACCAGCGGCGCTTTTCTTCTAAGTGCACGGCAGGAACATGTCCTGTTTTGCGACAGTGACGATAACTCTGAGAAGATTTCGCTTACCGCGTCGCTTCACCTTTCCATAAGCCGTGCCGCTTAATGTGCACGACAGGTAAATGGGGCCAGAACAGGCAGGGCAACGCATGAGCATTTCAGCAATCACCAGCAACGCTTTATCAGGCATGCAGGCCCATAGCCGAAGCCTCGCAGCAACCGCCAACAATATCGCCAATGTCAGCACGCCAGGTTATGCCCGCCTTGAAACCAGCTTTTCAAGCAACGCCTTTGGTGGTGTTTCCGCTTCTGTCAGCCCATCCAGCGATGGCGCCGGCGTCGGCCTCGCCAGCGAAATGCTTGATAGCATCAATGCCGAAATCGGCTTCAAGGCCAATGCGGTCGTCTTCGAAACTGGTGCCGACATGTGGGACATGTTGCTGACCATCAAGCGCGACTGAACTTTGCAATTAGAGATATGAGTAAGAAGAAATTACTTATGAAAAGCATTCTGGCGAAAGCCGTTATCATTACATCCACACTCTTAGCTGCCCATAATCAAGCCTCTGCCGATGCCCTTATAGACGATCTGAAAGACGCGAAATCCAGGCTATATGGATACGATCTGGGCCCTGTAAATCCAGATGTATATTACGAAGTAATGCAGAAAAACCTGTCCACCAGACTGCCTGGGAAATGGATTCAGATATCCGACATCGAAGTTGACAAGGACAATATAGATAAGAGATGCGAAGCGAATTATTTTGAGTTCGCCCGGATAGACGAATATTCATTCTCGAAAAAATACCAAACTGCCGAAACCGCGGACATCTACATCCTCAAAGCGGGAACGACGTACAGTGTTCGTCGCGACTATCAGCAAGCAATAAAAGACATCGAAAAACTCGGGAAAGATTTTCCGGATTTCGATAAGAATGCAACCCAACGCTCTCTACGGTTCTTAAACCTAGAGCGGATTGTCTTGATGACCAGCGCCAGCACGGTGATTGAAGCATCACTCGAAGGAGCGGTGTCGATGTACGGACGCTGCCCTTGAAACGGCAGCGACCGTTGACTGTACCTCACACCTGACCGCTTAAACTGTCCTGGTAATTACAGAGGCGATGCCTAAATTTATCAGCGCGTCAGCTGAATATCGCTCGTCACAACGTTCTTTCCGTTTGCACCGTCCTTATCGGTGGTGCGCAGGCGCAGGCCGTTATTGCCCACCTTGCTGATGGTCATATTGGCCACCCGGTCGCCATTGATTTCACGGTTCCAGCGCACGGTCAGATTGATAGCATCACCCTGACGTTTTCCGCTGAGCGCTGACGGGCGGCCGGACGGGCCAACATAATTTCCTTTATAGCTGTTGCCACTGGCCGCCAAGTCGGCAGATATCTCACGTTTGACCACCACCAGTCCACGGCACGTGCCTTCCATGCGCAGCGATTGGCCCGCCGGATTGGACTGGAATGTGCAAGTAACCTTCACCGGCGATGCATTGGTTCGCATACGCACGGTGCCGCTACCCTTCCAGCTGCCGCCAAGACTAGCGAGAAACTGGCTTTCATTCGCCATTGCGGGCGGTGCAGCAACAACTGCGGCAAGCATAATGATCGATGCTAACTTATAGCTCATGACGCTGTTCCTTTTCACATGAACAGCCAACGTCCAGCAGTGCCGATAGTTCCTTCACACAGAAGCGTTAACCGTAACAGCAACCAATTTCAAAATCGCGCGTTTCACGCCAGCTTCGCCTCGCATCAGAAAGAGCCGTCGATGACAACGCTAACAACACCCATCCAGACAGACGCCCAATCACTAGGCAAAACCCCGCATTCCGGCATCTCTGACCGTTCACTGCTGGCACTGGCTGTGCTGAACTTTTTCCTGGCCGATGCGCGGGATGGGCTGGGGCCATTTCTGGATGCGTTTCTCGCCACCAATGGCTGGTCGGCCATGCAGCTTGGCCTGATTGCCACGGTCGGTGGGCTGATCGGTCTTGCAGCAACGCCCCTGTGTGGGGCACTGGTCGATAGTTCAACCTGGAAACGGCTGCTGATTGCCGTGCCGGTCATCATCGTCACCGTTGGTGCATTGATCACGCTGATCTTTACCAACGAGGCAGTTGTCTGGACCGGTCAAATCATGACGGCGGTTGTTGGCGCAGTGATAGGACCTGCCCTCGCTGGCCTGACGCTTGGTCTTGTTGGCGAAAAACTCTTTCCACGCCAGATTTCTCGCAACGAGTTCTGGAACCATGGCGGCAATTTCGTCTCGTTATTTGCGACCTATATGGCCGTGTCTGCCTTCGGCATTTCGGGCGTCATCGGGTTGATGATCGTCACCGCTGTCGGCGCTCTTGCTGCCATTGCCGCCATTGATCCGAAACGCATTGATCACAAGGTTGCCCGCGGCCTGGCTGAGGACAAGGGTGAGCCCGGACCATCCGGAATAAAGATACTGCTGAATGAAAAAGGCCTGATTTTTCTGGCCATCATCCTGCTGATCTTTCACTTCGGCAACGCACCGATGGGCCGCTTGATCGCGCAGGATTTTGCCATTGAGCTCAACTCGCCGTTTCGCACCACCGCCATCATTACCGGTGTCGCCCAATTTGCGATGATCTTCGTGGCCGCCGCTGCACCGTGGCTCATTCGCCGGTTTGGTCTGTCGACCATGTTTCTGATTGCGCTGATCGCCCTGCCCATTCGCGGCCTGCTTGCCGCGTCTTTCGAACAGTTCTGGGTTATTTACCCCGTGCAATTGCTTGATGGCATTGGTGCAGGCCTGCTGGGCATTGCCACCCCGGTTGCGGTTGAACGTATTTTGAAAGGCACGGGCCGCTTTAATGTCGGCCTTGCCAGCGTCATGACCCTGCAAGGCATCGGCGCCTCCTTGAGCAACGGCGTTGCAGGCTGGTTGACCACCAAGGGTGGTTACGCACTTTCGCATCTTGTTGGCGGCGGCATCGCGGCCATTGCCATCGCCTTGTTCCTGCTGTTCCGACACGACATCGTGCCGCCGAAGGATGTCCAGAAAGCCTGAAACGCAAAAGGAGACCGCGAGGTCTCCTTTTTCAATTCACAAGGTCTTGTCGATCAACCGACGAAGGCGCGTTCGATCACGAATTCTGCTGGCTTGTTGTTAGCACCTTCATTGAGGCCAGCCTTTTCCAGCAGTTCCTTGGTGTCTTTCAGCATTGCGGACGAGCCGCAGATCATGCCGCGATCGATTTCAGGATCGAACGCAGGTACACCAAGATCGGCAAACATCTTGCCGTTTTCAATCAGGTCGGTGATGCGGCCGGTGAAGGGATAATCTTCACGGGTCACCGTTGCGTAATGCTTGAGCTTGTCGCCAACCAGTTCGCTCAGGAACTCGTGGTTCTTGATTTCCTCGACCAGATCGAAACCATATTTCAGCTCAGCCACATCACGGCATGTATGCGTGAGAATGACTTCCTCGAACTTTTCGTAGGTTTCTGGGTCACGGATAAGGCTTGCGAAAGGCGCAATGCCGGTACCGGTCGAGAACATGTAAAGACGTTTGCCGGGTGTCAGCGCGTCCAGCACCAGCGTGCCTGTCGGTTTCTTGCGCATCAGCACCGTATCGCCCGGCTTGATGGCCTGGAGGTGCGAGGTCAAAGGACCATCTGGCACCTTGATCGAGAAGAACTCAAGTTCTTCATCCCAGGCCGGGCTGGCAATCGAATAGGCACGGTAAACAGGCTTTTCACCGACCATCAGGCCGATCATGGCAAATTCGCCGGAGCGGAAACGGAAACCGGCCGGGCGTGTCATGCGGAAACGGAACAGACGGTCGGTATAATGCTCAACCGAAATCACCGTTTCGGCGTAAACGCCGTCCGGAATCTTGGCTGCGAATTCTTCATTCTTGGCTGGAGCATTCATGCGTTGGTCCGTCCATTTCAGGTCTACGATGGATATTGCAGGGCAATTATACCATTCCATGCCGCATTTAAAGGCATGGAATGTCATAGCTGGTCTACGTTTGAAAAATATGCACCACAATCTCATGTTTTCATGAGATCCGTTGCAAAACACCCACCAAAATTAAGCTTCGGCTTGCAAAATACGAGATGTCATACTGCCGCACGCCGACGCCAGCTGTATGAATCAGTGGTCACAGCTTCCTTTACCGCTGGCTGATAATGAACATCAATGCCGGGAATACGATGTTCAGACAGTCTGCGGATCGCTGTTTCATTGGTCACCGACAGGCTGGAAAAACCGGTGCGCAACATATGCGGAATCTGGTCAAGCAGCACATCGCCCACCGCCCTTACCTCGCCAGCAAAGCCAAGGCGCGAGCGCAGCAATGAGGCGTGGCTAAAGCCGCGACCGTCATTATAGGCCGGAAATGAAATGGCCACCAGCGCAATACGGTCCAGATAAGGTGCCAAACGCAACACATCATCAGCAGGCTTGATCAGCACGCCAAGGTTCACGTCATTGCTTTCCTCTACCTTCACAAGGAAGCTATCAAGATCAAGGATCGCCTGTTGATCGTCAGTGGCCTTTACGTCCTCGCTTTCGATAACCCAGGGGTCGTTCTCGACAAAGCCGCTTTCGTTCCAGATTTTTGTCATGTCCAGTCTTCCTTATGCCGCTTCTGCCGCAGAGCCATAGAGCGCATCCTTGAAAGGTTGCTGCCCGACACGACGGTAGGCTTCAAGGAAAGTCTCCTCTTTCGACAGACGCAGGCCAATATAGGTATCGACAATCGTCTCAATGGCGTCGGTGACCTTTTCAGGTTCGAAACCACGGCCGATGATTTCACCGATCGAGGTGTTTTCATCACCGGAACCACCCAGCGTGATCTGGTAAAGCTCCGCACCCTTCTTTTCCACGCCCAGCAGGCCGATGTGGCCGACATGGTGGTGACCGCAGGCATTGATGCAGCCGGAAATCTTGATTTTGAGCTCACCAATTTCCGCCTGACGCTCTGGCGAACCAAAACGCGTGGAGATTTCCTGCGACACGGGAATGGAACGCGCATTGGCAAGCGCGCAATAATCGAGCCCGGGACAGGCAATGATATCGGTGATCAGTCCGGCATTGGCGGTTGCCAGGCCCGCTTCGGCGAGAGCGCGGTAAACGGGCTCCAGGTCAGCCAGCGCCACATGCGGCAGAATGATATTCTGCTCATGGCTGATGCGGATTTCATCCAGCGCATATTCCTCGGCAATGTCTGCCACGATATCCATCTGTGCATCGGTCGCATCGCCCGGAATGCCGCCAATCGGCTTCAGGGAAATGGTCACCATGCCGTAGTCAGGGTGCTGGTGCGGCTGCACATTCTGGTCGACCCAACGAGCAAAGGCCGGATCAGCCTTTTTCCAGCGGGCAAGGCTTTCCCAGCCCTCTGCACGCGCCTGCAGGTCAGGGGCGGCAAAATAGGCGGTAATAGCCTGAACATCGGCTTCCGGCAGTTTCAACTCGCCATTGCGCAGGTGCGCAAATTCTTCGTCCACCTGACGGGCCAGCTCTTCCGTGCCGGTTTCATGGACCAGGATCTTGATGCGTGCCTTGTATTTATTGTCGCGGCGGCCGTGCAGGTTATACACGCGCATGATGGCAGTGATGTAGGACAGCAGGTCCTCTTCCGGCAGGAAGTCGCGCAGTTTCTTGGCAATCATCGGCGTTCTGCCCTGCCCGCCACCGACGTAAACGGCAAAGCCAATCTCGCCCTTGTCGTTTTTCTTCATGTGCAGACCAATGTCATGCACCTGAATGGCGGCGCGGTCGCGCTCGGCACCGGTCACGGCAATCTTGAACTTGCGCGGCAGGTAGGAAAACTCCGGGTGTACGGACGACCACTGGCGCAGGATTTCCGCGTATGGGCGTGGGTCGGCCACCTCATCGGCAGCAGCGCCGGCGAAATGGTCGGCAGTCACGTTGCGAATGCAGTTACCCGATGTTTGCAGCGCGTGCATTTCAACGCTGGCAAGCTCGTGCAGAATATCAGGCGTATCCGACAGTTTTGGCCAGTTATACTGGATGTTCTGGCGGGTGGTGAAATGGCCGTAACCACGGTCATATTTGCGGGCGATATGCGCCAGCATGCGCATCTGCCGCGCATTCAACGTACCATAGGGAATGGCAACACGCAGCATGTAGGCATGCAGCTGAAGGTAAACACCATTCATCAGTCGGAGGGGCTTGAACGCATCTTCAGCCAGTTCGCCAGAAAGGCGGCGCTCTACCTGATCACGAAACTGGTCCACACGGCTCTTTACGAAAGCGTGATCGAATTCGTCGTAGCGGTACATGTTATTCCTCAGACTGCAATAAAGGCGGAATCGGCAGGCGTGAAGCCCGCTGCGTAATGAATGGTCGGGCCAGCGGCACGAATGCGCTCTCTCAAACGCGTCGGCCAAAGACGGCCATCCTGTTCGGCGACATCAACCAGATTGACGTCAACCACACGGTTTGCGGAAAAGTCGCGTTTGCCAACCTCTTCCAGTGAAGCAACCGCTTCGGCGTGGCGGGCAACAAAGGCCGCCTGCAGGTCTTCCGTCCATGTGCCATTGGCATCAAGCCACACGGCAATGCCATCGCCCAGCCGGTTCGCAGTCAGAACCTTGTCAGCCATTTTCATACTCCTTCTTGCGATCCGCGACCCGGCCAGACAGGGCCAGAGCCTCGGATCTCTCAAAATTCGCGCCAGCAACCGCTTCCCCGATGATAACCATGACAGGACCTGTCAGTTCATCCCGGAATTCGAGGTCGGGCAAATCGTTCAACGTGCCGTGCAACAGGCGTTTATCGCTTCGGCTTGCATTTTCAATCACCGCCACGGTGGTTTCCGCAGCCAGCCCGGCATTCATCAGGCGGGTCGCCACGGAGGCCGCAACCGTGCGGCCCATGTAAACGGCAACCGTCGCACCTGACACGGCAAGACTTGCCCAGTCGGGCAGAATATCGCCGGTCAGATCATGGCCGGTGGTAAAGATCAGCGAAGAGGCAACGCCACGCAGTGTCAGCGGCAGTTCGAAATCGGCAGCAGCAGCAAAGGCAGAAGTAATACCTGGAACGATCTGGTAGGAAATACCGGCTTCACGAAGAGCCGCCATTTCTTCGGCCGCACGGCCATAGACCAGGGGATCGCCGGATTTCAGGCGCACGACACGTTTGCCCTCCAGCCCCAACTGCACCAGCAGCTTGTTGATCTCGTCCTGCGACTTGCTGTGGCAGCCCTTGCGCTTGCCAACCGACAGACGCTCGGCATCGCGCCTGCCCATATCGACAACGGCCTGCGGAACAAGCGCGTCGTAAACAATCACATCGGCTTCCATAAGCACGCGCTGGGCACGCAGCGTCAAGAGGTCTTCCGCACCTGGACCGGCACCCACCAGCCAGACATACCCCTTGTTGTTGCCAGCCGTATTCAGCAGCCTGTTGGCCTCGGAGCGCGCCGAAGCGCCATCATTGATGGCAACCGCGTCGGCAACAGCACCGGAAAAGAACTGACGCCAGAAGCTGCGACGCAAGGCACCCTTCGGCACCAGCTTTTCAGCCGCGTCACGATATTCGACGGCCAAACGCGCCAAAGCACCAAGCGATGGCGACAGCATCTGGTCAATGCGGGCACGGATCATTTGCGCCAGAACCGGGCCTGCACCTTCCGTGCCGATGGCAATGGCAACCGGCGCACGCGACACCAGTGCAGGTGTGAAGAAATCGCAATACTCAGGCTGGTCGACAGCATTGGCCGGAATGCGGGCTGCACGGGCGGCATCGACGATGGCGCGGTCCTGCGCACCGTCACCGGTGGCGGCAAAAACCAGCGATGCACCAGCAAGCACATCAGGGACAAAAGCCTGCGCCACATGCCGCACACCACGGCCTTCATGCTGATGCAGAAAACCGGCATAATCTGCTTCCGGATGATCGGCATAGGCTATGATACCGGCATTGGTGTTCAACAGCAGGCGGACCTTGGCAAAAGCCTCATCGCCATTGCCAAACACGGCAACGCACTTGCCCTCCACCTTGAAGAAGGCGGGAAAGGTCGAAAGCCGGTCACTGGCATATGGGGAGGCACTGTCCTGATACATGTCTCAAAGTATCGCTGATCCGGCCAAATACTTGAAGAAACAGAAATTCCGCCTAACCCACTAGCTGGATTTTTCTTTTCTGCGATTGGTGGCTTTTGAGGATAACTAACCAACCCTCCCTAAAACATCCGCCTAAAAAGCCCTAAATCCATCGAAAAACCGATGTTTTTGCTTCACATTTTTGGCAAAACGCGAATATGGTTGGGGACAAATTTCGAGGAATGAAACCGTGAAAACCACAACGCTTGCGTCCCGCCTTCTCGATGTTATCGAGCATGACATATTACCGCTGACGACAAAAGGTGTCGCGACCGGAAACAAGGTTTTTGGCGCCGCCATCCTGCGAAAATCCGACCTGTCGCTGGTGATTGCCGAGACCAATAACGAGCTTGAAAACCCGCTGTGGCACGGTGAGGTTCACACCTTGAAACGCTTCTACGAGATGGGTGAAAAGCTCAACACCAAGGACCTGATTTTCCTCTCTACCCACGAGCCCTGCACCATGTGTATGTCGGCCATCACCTGGGCGGGGTTTGATAATTTCTATTCGTTCTTCAGCCATGAGGATTCACGCGATGCCTTCGCCATTCCGCATGACCTGAAGATCCTGAAGGAGGTATTTGGCCTCGAACCCGGCGGATATCGCCGCAACAACGCCTTCTGGAATTCCTATTTCATTGCCGACCTTGTGGACAGCGAGGCCGAACCGGCACGCGCGCAGCTGAAAGCGCAGACAGATCGCATCAAGGCGATTTACAACAGCCTTTCCGACACCTACCAATCCTCCAAAACTGACAACGACATTCCCCTTAACTGACCCCGTAACGGACATAGCCGAAAGCAGCAGCATGGAAGCCTCGAAGGACATCTCCCGCCTCATCGAGATCATGGAGGCGTTACGTCAGCCGGAAACCGGTTGCCCGTGGGATATCGTGCAAACCTTTGAAACGATCAAACCTTACACGATCGAAGAAGCCTATGAGGTCGCAGACGCTATCGAACGCAAGGACACGGATGATCTTTGCGAAGAACTCGGTGACCTTCTGCTACAGGTGGTATTCCATTCCCGCATCGCCGAGGAAATGGGCGAGTTTTCCTTTGGTGACGTGGTTCATGCCGTCACCTCAAAAATGATCCGCCGGCACCCGCATGTCTTTGCCGTGTCCGACGCGGACACGCCTGAAACGGTAAAACTGCAATGGGATACCATCAAGGCTGGCGAAAAACGCGAGCGTGCGGAGCGCCGCGCCAAGCGTGGTATCACCGAGGATTTCAAGGCCGGTTTCCTGGGCAATGTTCACCGCAGCCAGCCGGCATTGACCGAGGCACTGAAACTGCAGGAACAGGCTGCACGGGTCGGTTTCGACTGGTCCAAGCCGGAACCGATCCTCGACAAGATCGAGGAGGAAGTGGCAGAACTGCGCGAGGCGCTGGCATCTGGCAAACCGGAAAAAGTGGCTGACGAACTCGGCGATCTGATTTTTGCACTGGTCAATATCGGACGCCATGTCAGCGCGGATCCTGAGACGGCACTGAGAGGAACGAACACAAAGTTCCGTCGCCGTTTCAACCACATAGAACAAAGCCTTGAATCAAATAATGAGCGCCTTGAAGACGCAGGCCTCGAACGCATGGAAGCGCTGTGGCAGGCGGCCAAGGCTATCGAGCGGCAACTGGACTGATTGCGTGTATCTACCGCTATGGCCCGGTGACGGGCCATAGGTGCCATATCAGGAGATTGCTGTGCGTATGGCGTCAGCCGATCCAGCCTCAACCGGCTCAAGGTCTTGCGAACGGAACACCGTCAGGCGGTTACGCCCGGCACCCTTGGCCGCATAAAGGGCGATATCGGCCTTTTTCAACAGCAGCTTGGCAAAGTTCACCTTTTCCTCGCACACAGCAATGCCCATGCTGAGAGTGGCCGATATTTTCTTGTCTTCAGTTGTGTGAATGATGGCGCTGACGCAGGTGCGTATCTTCTCGGCCAGGATGGCAGGATTGTCCTTGCCGGAAGCACGCAGGAAAATGACAAATTCCTCTCCGCCGAACCGGGCAATCACATCATTGGGGCGCAGCATGGCCGACAGTTCCTGCGCCACCCGCGCCAGTACCTCGTCGCCAGCCAAGTGGCCATGCGTGTCGTTGATCTTCTTGAAGTGATCAATATCGGCCATGACGATGGCATCACCCACCCGCAGCGTATCCGGCAGGCTTTCAAAAAACGAACGACGGTTGGAAATGCCGGTCAGCGCATCAATGTTGGCAAGGCGCAGCAAGTCTGCCTCGGCCCGTTCCTTGACCAACGCCATCACAAAAACCGCAATGGCAAAGTGGCAGACAATCGACAGGAAAAACGCGTTGGTCGGCGCAATGATTGCAACCGTTGGAAACTGATACCCGACAATGGCCATTATCCGCAGCATGGCGGAGGTTGCAAGCGCAAGGCTCAGCACCACGCGCACTGGCAATTTCTCCAGCATGCGGTCGCGGTACACGCAAAATGCGGCAATCAACAACAACATCGCGGCCAGTGCATTAAAAAGGCTCGCCCGCAATTCGGCGACCATATACCAAGCGGCACCAACCAGAAAACCTGTACCTATGATGGGAACCATCATGACCAGCCACTGCCGGTTGCTTTTGCGTTGGCTGCTGACGCGGCACACGCCCACGACGAAGACTGCATAACCAATCGCACCCGCCATAAACGCCACCACCGACCACAAGTAGATCTGCTCGGGCGTCTTGCGTCCAAAAATCACAAAGGTTGAAGCAAGGGCGCTGAGGAAAAAACCGATCGACAGAAGACCGAGACCAATATTGCCAGACGAGCGTGAGCGCACGTAAAGGAAACACAGCGCACCGACAAAAAACGACATCTGGTGCAGCAGCAGGACGGTTTGCGTATCAAGAGGTTCAGTCATTCAAAAACTCATCGGTACAGTATGCCTATTATCAGAAAGGCCCTCCCAAACCACAACCGATAAAACCTCGTTGCGCAAAAAAGTAAAAAAATAGAAAAAACAACCGGGGTTTGACAATATCAGCCACACACCCTGGAGGCGAAAATATACCCCGACAGCGGTTCTGATATATCAAAACTGAGCGCTAACTGTTTGTTTTAAGATAAAACTACTTGCATAGCGATCACGCCACCGGTCGCAGACACTTCATTAAGCCTGTTTGCAAGTTTATTCATGTGAATGTGTGTTGGAAGCGGTGATTACCGCTCCCAGTCCTCAGGCTCGCTTATCGCTATCTTGCCAAGCTTGCGTTCCAGCTGCGCGGTCTGCGCTTCCGACATGCGCACATCAAGCGCGACGGAACCATCTTCACGGTCCTCACGCTCATCGACAATTGCATTGTCATAAACCCACGACAGCAGATGAAGCTTGTCGACCGGCAGGACAACCGTCGTTTCGGTCAACACGCCGGACAGACGCACCGAAATCTCGTCCATCAGGGCATCAACACCCTCACCCGTCACAGCCGATACGGCCTTGATGTTGTCACGCCCTTGCACGCGCTGCATGATGGCGTCATGGGCCTCGGTTTCCAGCCTGTCGACCTTGTTCCACACCTCGACAACGCGTTCGGACATTTCCTTCTCATCGATCCCGAGATCGGCGAGAATACGCAGCACGTCAGCCGACTGCGCGGCATTGTCGGGGTCCGACATGTCACGCACATGCAGAATGAGATCGGCTTCCAGCACCTCTTCCAACGTCGCGCGGAACGCCGCGACAAGGTGGGTTGGCAGGTCGGAAATGAACCCCACGGTATCGGAGAGAATGACGGTGCGGCCATGCGGCAGCTTCATGCGACGCAGCGTCGGGTCAAGCGTGGCAAACAGCATGTCCTCGGCCAGCACGCCAGCACCGGTAATGCGGTTGAACAGCGTTGACTTGCCAGCATTGGTATAGCCCACTAGCGCGACGATCGGATGCGGCACCTTGCGGCGTTTTGAACGGTGCAGCTGGCGCGTGCGAACAACCTGTTCCAGTTCACGTTCCAGCTTGACGATACGATCCTGCAACAGACGACGGTCGGCTTCGATCTGAGTTTCACCTGGACCACCCATGAAACCGGCACCACCGCGCTGACGCTCCAAGTGGGTCCAGCTGCGGACCAGACGGCCCTTCTGGTAGTTCAGGTGGGCAAGATCAACCTGCAGCGTGCCTTCCTTGGTGGATGCACGACGTCCAAAGATTTCCAGAATGAGGCCGGTACGGTCAATGACCTTGGCATTCCAGTGTTTTTCAAGATTGCGCTGTTGCACCGGTGTCAGAGGATGGTCGACGATAACCAGGCCGGCATCATGCTCATTCAGCAGGTGGTTGATTTCTTCGATCTTGCCAGTGCCAAACAGAGTGGCCGGGCGCGGCTGGTTCACGGAGACGACCAGACCGGCAACAACTTCAAGATCAATGGCGAGCGCCAGACCCTTTGCCTCTTCCAGCTTTGCATCACTGGAGCGCACTGGAGCGACAATTATCGAAGGGTCTTTTGACTCACGTCCCTGCTTGAGAACCGGCACCAGCACCACCGCGCGCATATCGTCCCGATGCTTTTCCAATTCGGGAATAATGGATTCACTTGATGTGTCGCGTGTCGAAATGGTCTTATATCCTGTCTAGAAAACGCCTAAAGGGCAAACGGGAAACACGCCTAAACGTTCCCTTGCCCTTTTGGATCGCTATGTTTTTAACGCTCTAACCGCGAGGTCAGCCTATATTTAGGCAGCACCCTCTTCGGTTTCAAACATCTGCATCGGCTGACCGGGCATGATGGTCGAAATCGCGTGCTTGTAAACAAGCTGCGAATGGCCATCACGACGAAGAAGAACGCAGAAATTGTCAAACGACGTGACAACACCCGTCAGCTTCACACCATTGATAAGGAAAATCGTCAGCGAAATCTTTTGTTTGCGAACGGTATTAAGGAAGAGATCTTGCAAATTCTGAGAACGTTCCGCCATGGCGCCGCTTCTTTCTTTCTTGCCGGTAAAAACACCGGAAAATAATCAATCAATAACCGCTGGTTGAGTAGGTTCAACCCCTCATAACCCTCGTCCGCGACTCTGGTACCAAATCGCGCAATTTTGCGCAATGTCGAAAGCGTACGGAATGGTTCGCCAGCAACATATGATGCACCGATTCAGCAAAGAAAAACCAGCCTAAAAATACTGTATCGACACCCGGAACAATTGTTCCACATCACGCACCGCATCTGCGGCGGCAAATAGCACAACCCGGTCCCGGGCCTTGATTTTCATCGAGCCATCTGGACGCAGCACCTTGCCTTCACGGTAGATGGCGCCAATACGGATGCCATCAGGCAAATCGAGGTCACGCAGCATGCGCCCGACCAATGGTGAGGTCTCCAGTGCTTCGGCCTCAATGACCTCGCCAGAGCCCTTCTGCACCGAATAGACCGAGCGAATGCGCCCCTTGCGCACATGCTGCAACACACGCGAAATGGTCACGGCACGCGGATTGATGAAGGCATCAATGCCAAGTGATTTCGTCACATCATGGAAAGACGTGCTGTTGAGCAACACGAGGTTTGACTTGCAGCCAAGCTGCTTTGCCATGACCGCACCAAGAATATTCGTCTGGTCATTGTTGGTCAGGGTTACGATCAGGTCCGCATCCTGAATATCTGCCTGCAGCAATATCTTCTGGTCGACCACAGAACCATTGAGAACAATAGTCTTGGACAACAGGTCGGACGCAGTGACTGCTTTCTCACGATCAAATTCGATGATCTTGACCCTGGTATTGGGCTGCAATTCCTCGATCTTGCTGGCCACGTAATGGCCGATATTGCCGGCACCGGCAATGATGATGCGCCGCGCTTCCTGCTCGTCATGGCCGAACAGGCCAAGCGTGCGGCGGGCATGCTGGCGCTGACAGATCACATAGGCCAAGTCACCGGTGCGCAACTGATCGGACGAGCGTGGCACGATCAGCAGGCCGTTACGATAGATACCAGTCACAGTGGCAATCAGATCCGGAAACAGGCTGCTCAGCTGGTGCAGCGGCGTGTTGATGACAGGGCAGTCTTCCATGCACTCGATTGCCAGCATGGAGATATTGTCGTCGGCAAAACGCACAACGTCATTGGCGCCGGGAAAGGCGATGCGCCGCAACACCATTTTACCGACCTCAACCTCCGGCGAAATCGTCACGTCGATCGACATGTTTTCGCGGCTGAACAGGTCGGCATATTCCGGCTGCAGATAGCTCTGGTCACGGATACGGGCAATCTTGGTCGGCACGCTGAACAGTGCATGCGCGACCTCACAGGCAACGATGTTGATTTCGTCGTGCAGCGTCACGGCGATGATCATGTCGGCCTGATCGGCACCGGCCTTGGCCAGCATGTCAGGATGCGCGCCATGCCCGACATAACCACGCACGTCGAGCGTCTCGGTGATGGCAGTAATCAGTGCGGCGGATGTATCAATGACGGAGACTTCATTGTCTTCCCGCGACAGCTGCTCGGCAATGCCGTAGCCCACCTGCCCCGCACCACAAATGATGACCTTCATGATACCTCTTCACCCGCCGAATCGACACGCAGATTGCGTGCCTTCCCGATGCTTATACGCCGAGTGATTTCAATTTGCGATGCAGTGCGGAACGCTCCATTCCGACAAATTCCGCCGTGCGGGAAATATTGCCACCGAACCGGTTGATCTGCGCCACCAGATAATCCCGCTCGAACATTTCACGCGCTTCACGCAGCGGCAGGGTCATGATGTGCTGATCACCCTGCGCGGAAATCTTCGGCAGCATGTCGCCAATATCGGACGGCAGCATGTCGGCAGTAATCGTCGGATCACCACCTTCAGGACGCGCCAGGATCATCAACCGCTCGATATTGTTGCGCAGCTGGCGAATATTGCCCGGCCAGTCATGGCTCTGCAGCACCGCCATGGCGTCATCGCCAATCTTGCGTGAGCGAATACCGGCCTGCTCGGAAATCTGGCGAATAAACATGTCGACCAGATAAGGAATATCCTCACGGCGTTCCGACAAGGCAGGTACCTTGACCGGCACCACCGCCAGTCGGTGATAGAGATCTTCGCGGAAACGGCCCTCGGCAATCAGGCTTTCAAGATTATAGGCTGTGGACGAGATGATGCGGATATCCACCTTCACCCGCTTGCCGCCACCCACACGTTCAAACTGCTGATCGATCAGCACGCGCAGGATCTTGTTCTGCGTTTCGCGTGGCATTTCCCCGACCTCATCAAGGTAGAGAATGCCGCGATGCGCCTCTTCCATCGCACCGATCTTGCGCGGCTGTCCCGGCTGACCTTCGGTACCGAACAGCGCAATTTCCATGCGGTCCGGCGTAATCGTCGCGGCATTCAGCGCCACAAACGGACCGGAAGCACGGCTGGACTTCTTGTGGATCATGCGCGCCACAAGTTCCTTACCCGAACCGGAGGGGCCAAGGATCATGATACGGCTGTTGGTCGGGGCTGTGCGATCAATGGTTTGGCGCAGTTGCGATACGGCAAGCGACGCACCGATCAGTTCCGCCGCGTCACCGGTGCGCTTTTTCAGTTCCTGCACTTCACGCTTCAGCTTGGAGTTTTCCAGCGCACGTTCAGCAATCAGAATAAGGCGGTCGGTCTTGAACGGTTTTTCAATGAAGTCAAACGCACCGCGCTTGATGGCGTTGACGGCCGTTTCGATATTACCGTGACCGGAAATCATCACCACGGGCAGGTCCGGATGGCGGCTCTTGATCTCATCCAGCAATGCCAGACCGTCAAGACGGCTGCCCTGCATCCAGATATCCAGAAACACCAACCGCGGCACGCGTTCCGAAATCGCCGCAAGCGCGCTGTCGGCGTCATGCGCCATACGTGTTTCATGCCCTTCATCGGACAGAATACCCGCAACAATCTCACGAATGTCAGCTTCGTCATCCACGACCAGAATATCAGACGCCATAGGCCACTTCCTTGTCACTTGCTGCTTCGGTCGCATCAAGATGCGGCAGAATCACTCTAATCATGGCTCCATGGCCATGGTCGAAATCGGCGGGTGCATCATGCAGTTCGATCTGCCCGCCATGCTCTTCAATAATCTTTTTGACGATTGCCAGACCAAGGCCGGTGCCCTTGTCCCGCATCGTCATATAGGGCTCCAGAATGCGGTGCCGATTTTCAGCCGGCAGGCCACGGCCATTGTCGATGACGTCCACCACGAAGTGATCCGTATCGAACTGGCTGCGCACCAGAACACGGCCTTCACGACGCTCGCCGCCATCCACGTCAACGGCGTCGATCGCCTCGACAGCGTTCTTGATCAGATTGCCAAAAGCCTGCCCCAGCATACGTGCATCAAACAACCCGTTCTGGGCATCTTCACCCAGTTCGGTGCTGATCTTTACGTGGCTTGCGCCAATTTCCCGCAGGAATGCCGCGTCTTTCAGAATGTCACGCAGATCGGACTTTTCCTTGGTCGGCTTCGGCATGCGCGCAAAGGCCGAAAACTCGTCGACCATACGGCCGATATCGCCCACCTGGCGCACGATCGTATCGGTACA
The DNA here is from genome assembly GCF_014851585.1 of Agrobacterium sp. AGB01. GTDB lineage: Bacteria > Pseudomonadota > Alphaproteobacteria > Rhizobiales > Rhizobiaceae > Agrobacterium. Next base: position 990,683 of record NZ_JACVAB010000002.1, on the reverse strand, counting down.
CTGGTCAAACACCTGCCGATCCTCATCGGCAATCTGCTTGCCGAAGCGGCGCTTGATGCGCTCGGCAGACAGTTGGATCGGTGTCAGCGGGTTTTTGATTTCATGGGCAATACGGCGCGCCACATCCGACCAAGCGGTAGAGCGCTGCGCAATCACCAGATCGGTAATGTCATCAAGCGTAATGACATAGGCGTCACGGGCCGCTTCGCGCGTTACCTTTACGTTGAGTGCCCGTTCCTTGCCACGCCGCATGATGTTGATCTGCTTGTGGAACTCACCACGCGACCAGACGGCAGCCTCAGTCACCACCTGATCGATCTCAGGCGCTGCATCACCCAACTTCACGCCCATCAGCTTGTCGGATGGCATGGCTAGGAAATCCTCGGCCGAAGGATTGGCAATGGTGATCTGCCGGTCTTCATCCACACCGATAACCGCCGCTGTCACACCTGACAGCACGGCCTCGATAAAGCGCCGGCGCGCATCGATATCGTCCTTGGCTTCGAGAATTTCGCGCTGCTGGGTGCGAATTTCCGAAATCATCTTGTTGAAGGTGCGCGACAACCTGCCAACGTCACCGTCAACGGCGCGCACTGGCACCAGCACATTCATGTTGCCGGTTGCCACACTGTCGGCCGCACCAATCAACAGGCGGATCGGCCGCACGATACGGTCGGCAACCGCAATGGCGGTCCAGATGGCGGCCAGCAGCACGATCAGCGCAAAACCGAGATAAAGAATGGCAAAGGCCACCTGCAACGAGGCGCGGCCCGCCTCCATGGCTTTGTATTCATCGCGGTTTTCATCCATCAACCGCATGGCGACCATGACCTTCGGGTCAACCGCACGCACAGTATAAAGGAACGTGCCACCGATGCTGTCGAGCTTGATGATGGCGCCAACCAGGTTGGTAATGCCAGGCGGAATAAGCGTCGGCTGACCGGCAGCGGCCTTTTCCAGCGCATCCTGCGGAATGGCCGGCAGCGGCTTTTCCGTTTCGATATTGGCCTGCACGATCGCATCACCATCTTCACGCACCAAAAATGCGCCAAGCAGGCCACGGCCCTTGGCCTGCCGTGTCAGCAGGTCCACAAAACCGGTACGGTCGAGATAAAACAGTGCGCGGTTGCGCTCCAGGTCATTGGCCATGGAAAGCGTCTGCCCCTGAACATAGGAGGCATTTTCCATCATATAGGCCTGAGCCACATTGCTGGAAGATTCCACGATCGACTGGGTTCTGATCGAGAACCAGCGATCAAGGCCGGCATTGAGCGTGATACTGGCGAAAATCGCCACCAGAACCGCCGGTGTAATCGCCACAATCGAAAACAGCACAACGATGCGAATATGAAGGCGCGCAGCAGCACGTCCTACCCGGCGGGCTTTCAGCAGACGGCTGACTTCACGGCCGATCAGATACATCAGGCCAAGCACGAACAACCCGTTGATGACACCAAGGCCGATCACAACGTTGGATGTTGGCGAAATGGGGGTCAGGCCAACGAGAATAAACAGGGAGAAGATGGCGCACGAAAGCGCAGCGCCAGCCAGCAAAAGACCGGGCAAAGCAAAGGATATGCGCCGGTCTTTCACACTTGCATCGCTCACGTCACTGTCCGCAGCGTAGTCGGCGGCAGGTGCTCGCATTCAATTCTCCTGATTGCAGCCACGTGTCCAATGGCAGCCTGAAAGCGGAATCACTCTTATGAAATTGTCCCGCGTGTTTTTCAAGCAACACAATGTGGCGAAAATGCAACGAGAATTTCGCGTCTGTCAATATCTCAGGTCGTACGCGAGCTACGATACACCGAGACACCTAGCTCACGGATTTTCTTGCGCAACGTGTTGCGGTTAAGACCGAGAAGATCGGCCGCCTTGATCTGGTTGCCCCGCGTGGCCGTTAAAGCCGCGAGAATAAGCGGATATTCCATCTCGCGCAGGACGCGGTCATAGAGGCCAGCAGGCGGCAAATCGTCGCCAAAACCGGAGAAATACTCGCGCATATTTTCTTCCACGGCCTGCGAGATTGTTAGCGTACCGGTGCGGACATTCATCTTGTCCATCGGACGTTCAGGCACATCGGAATTCAATTCCGAATCGATGATCTCCTTGGTGATCACTTCCTGCGGATAAAGAGCCATCAAACGACGAATAAGGTTTTCCAGCTCGCGCACGTTGCCAGGCCAGGCATAAGCCTTCATCAGTTCCAGCGCATCCGTTTCGAATCGCTTGCCCTCAAGCCCTTCCTTTTCTCCCTGCTGGATGAAGTGGCGAACCAGATCGGCAATGTCTTCTGCACGGTCACGCAGCGGCGGCAGGCGCAGAGGCACCACGTTGAGGCGGTAATAAAGGTCTTCGCGGAACAGACCCTGATTGATGGACTGTTTCAGATCCTTGTTGGTGGCCGCAACAATGCGGACATCAGTGCGGATCGGTGTACGTCCGCCAACGGTGGTGTATTCGCCCTGCTGCAGCACGCGCAAGAGTCGGGTCTGTGCATCCATCGGCATATCGCCAATTTCATCGAGGAACAGCGTGCCGCCTTCGGCCTGTTCAAAACGGCCGGTGGAGCGGTTCTGCGCGCCCGTAAAGGCACCTTTTTCATGGCCGAACAGTTCGGACTCAATCAGGTCACGCGGAATGGCCGCCATGTTGATGGCCACGAAGGGACCGTTGCGACGCTTGCCATAATCATGCAGCGCCCGTGCCACCAGTTCCTTGCCGGTACCGGATTCACCGGTGATCATCAGCGTCAGGTCGGTCTGCATCAGGCGCGCCAGCACGCGGTAGATTTCCTGCATGGCAGCAGAGCGGCCAACCAGCGGCATGCCATCCTGCATGTCATCGTCCAGCTTGGCAGGCTTGCGCTTCGGCTCAGCCAGTGCTCGGCCAATGATGGCAATCAGCTCTGTCAGGTCGAACGGCTTTGGCAGGTAATCGTAAGCACCCTTTTCCGACGCCTTGATGGCCGTCATGAAGGTATTCTGCGCGCTCATGACCAGCACGGGCAGTTCCGGACGAGCCTTCTTGATGCGTGGCAGCAGGTCAAATGCGTTTTCGTCAGGCATTATCACGTCAGTGATAACCAGGTCCCCCTCACCTGCAGAAATCCAGCGCCACAATGTGGCGGCATTGGAAGTAATACGCACGTCATAACCGGCTCGGCTGAGAGCCTGATTAAGCACAGTGCGGATGGCCGCGTCATCGTCGGCCACAAGGATCGTCGCTGTCATGGGGTATTTCCTGTCGGGTTCGGAATTGTACGCTCTTCCTGCGCTATTTCCGGTGAAACGGGCATGAGAACACGGAATGTCGTGCGATGGTTCTGGCTGTCGCATTCGATAATGCCGCCATGGGCACCAATCAGCTTGGCCACCAGCGCCAGACCGAGGCCGGAGCCATTGGTCTTGGTGGTAATGAACGGGTCAAAAAGATACGGCAAAAGGTCCGACGGAACGCCGGGACCATTATCCACCACACAGAACTCAAGCGGCAGCGAAATGCGCTCACGCGTTCCGGCAACCGAAAGCCGGATGCCCGGACGGTAAGCGGTGGTCAGAACGATTTCACCATCCTGCTGGTTGCCAATCGCCTCTGAGGCGTTCTTGACCAGATTGAGGAAAATCTGCACGAGCTGGTCGCGGTTTGCATAAACCGGCGGCAAGGACGGATCGTAATTTTCGCTGATCTTGATGTTGCGGGCAAAGCCAGCCTTGGCGACCGCCTTCACGTGATCCAGCACCGAGTGGATATTGACGGGAACGCGGTCCACGGGACGCTCGTCGGAAAACACTTCCATACGGTCAACCAGCGACACGATACGGTCGGTCTCGTCACAGATCAGCCGTGTCAGCGCACGGTCATCATCGGCAACCGATGTCTCGAGAAGCTGTGCTGCACCACGAATGCCCGAAAGCGGGTTCTTGATTTCATGGGCCAGCATCGAGGCAAGGCCAGACACCGAACGGGCAGCGGCGCGATGGGTCAGCTGACGGTCGATCTTGTCGGCCATCGAACGTTCCTGAAACACCACAACCACAGAGCCGGGTTCGCTGACAACCGGTGCCACGTAAAGGTCGACCAGCTTCTCCTGACCAAGCCGCGGCGAGCTCAGGTCCACACGGTATTCATTGACCGGTGCGCGACGTTCGCGCACCTGCTCGATCAGCGCCAGCAGCGGGCTCCCGAACGGAATGAAGGTCGAGATGCGGTAACGTGCCAGATGGGCGGCACTGGCGCCAAAAAACGCTTCCGCTTCCCAGTTGGCAAAGGCGATAAAACCTTCGGCATCAACCAGAACCACCGGATTTTGCACCGCGTTGAGAACAGCCATGGCAAGCGCATTGCTGGCTGCCGGATCATGTGTCGGAACAGTCATGCGGCCTTCCTTGCAGCAAACAATGCTGCGCCTTCTTCCAGAGCAGCACGCACCATCTGCGTGACCTGCGCTGCATTTTTCGATGTCATGATCGTTGCCTTGTCCTGTCCCGCCATGTGCGGCGCGAACCTTTCCAGATACCAGCCAAGGTGTTTGCGCGCGTGGCGCAAGCCTGCCTCAAGCCCATAAAACTCAAGCATCATTTCATAATGTTCAACGGCGAGTGCTGCGATATCCTGTCGCGCAGGGCCGTCATGTCCGGCAAGCACGGCTGGCAGCCAGGGCTGGCCCTGCGCGCCACGTCCCGCCATCACCGCATCGGCACCGGAGCGGCGCAAAATTTCCTTGGCATCTTCCACGGTCTCAACATCGCCATTGGCAATCAACGGTACGGAAATGGCATCACGAACGGCGCGAATGGCATCCCAGTCGGCTCGTCCCTCGTAAAACTGCATGCGGGTGCGGCCATGAATGGTAATCAGCTGTACGCCTGCATCCTGCGCACGCCTTGCAATCTCCGGCGCATTGAGGGAATTTTCATCCCAGCCAAGACGCATCTTCAATGTCACGGGAACCTTGACGGCATTGACTGTCGCCTCGATCAGCGTCAGCGCATGGTCAGGGTCACGCATCAGCGCCGAGCCGGAATAACCGCCCGTCACCTTCTTGGCTGGACAGCCCATATTGATGTCGACAATATCCGCGCCATTGGCTTCAACGATCTTGGCAGCCTCGGCCATCCAGTGCGCTTCACGTCCGGCCAGCTGCACCATGTGCGGCGTCATGCCTGCGTTTCTCAGCCGCGCCCAGGATTCACCACGGTTGGCCACCAGCTCGCGGCTTGCCACCATTTCCGTTACCACCAGCCCGGCGCCAAAACGCCAGGCGATCTGCCGGAACGGCAGATCAGTTACCCCCGACATAGGCGCAAGGACAGCCCGGTTACGAACGGTTACGGAGCCGATATTAAAAGGCGCTGACAACTCCGGGATGGGCAATTGATGATCTTTCGTGCAGAATTATGCTTTGCATTATTTTTAGACATATATTGCGCAGTTGCCAAGCACTTTCACACGGCAATGTGCTGCTTTTATAAAGATCAGGGATTGCAGAGGCGTGATGACGACGCGCGTGATCTTAAAAACCGGGCAAATGATCGATTTACTCTCAAGCCTGTGACCAAGCAACGCCAAGGCTGCAAAAGCCTTTTGTTGTTTGAGACTCTGGACCGCTCAAGTCAACTCCTTTACGAGCAGACAGCATCTTGGATCAATTGATGAGAGAAGTGAGACAGACAGCATGAAAACCGGCGTCATTATTGTTGCCGCTGGCCGTGGCGAACGGGCAGGCTCCCCGCAGGATGGACCGAAACAATACCGGTTGATTGGAGGAAAGCCCGTCATTGAGCACACGCTTGAGGTTTTCCTGGCCTGGGCAAAATCTCCAGTCATCACCGTCGTCATTCATCCAGACGACAAGGACCTGATTGCCCCCGTGCTGCAACGCCTCGATGCAGGCGACCGCATTCGCACCGTGCTTGGTGGCGCAACCCGCCAGCAATCCGTCCTCGCCGGCCTGAAGGCCATGGCACCGGATGACCTTAGCCACGTCATGATCCATGACGCCGTGCGGCCCTTCATCGATCACGATCTTCTCGACCGCGTGGCCAACACGTTGTCGCAAGGTGCCCAAAGCGCCCTGCCCGTGCTAGCCGTGACAGATACGCTGAAGCGTGGCTCGGCAGCCGGTTACAGCGAAGAGACCGTGCCGCGCGCTGGCCTTTACGCCGCCCAGACACCACAGGCTTTTGCCTATCAGGCAATTACACAAGCCCACGAACAGGCCGCTCTTTCCGGACGGGATGACTTTACCGACGATGCCTCGATTGCCGAATGGGCGGGGCTGCCGGTCAAGCTCGTCGAAGGGCTGGTCGATAATGTAAAACTGACTTTGAAACGGGATATCACCATGGCCGATGAAAAACTCACCCAGGCACTGCCGGATGTACGCACAGGTAACGGGTATGATGTTCATCAGCTTGAGCCAGGTGATGGCGTGACCCTGTGCGGTGTGTTCATTCCCCACGACCAGAAACTCACGGGACACTCGGATGCTGACGTTGCCCTGCACGCGCTGACGGATGCCCTGCTGGCCACCTGCGGCGCCGGTGACATTGGCGACCACTTCCCGCCATCCGATCCTCAGTGGAAGGGTGCCGCATCGCGCATCTTTCTGGAACATGCTGCAAACGTCGTGCGCGGCAATGGCGGCACCATCATGAATGCCGATGTGTCGCTGATTGCCGAAGAGCCAAAGATCGGCCCGCACCGTCAGGCCATGCGCGAAATGTTGTCGGAAATTCTCGGCATCACACTCGACCGTTGCTCGGTCAAAGCCACCACCAATGAAAAGATCGGCTTTGTCGGCCGCAAGGAAGGCATTGCCGCCATTGCCACTGCGACCGTGGTCTATCAAGGCCGCCAGGCATGAGCATCTTCCCGGACGATATCGCAGCACTGGCGCAAAAGATGATCTCGCACGGCACGGCCCGTGGCGAGATGGTCTCGACAGCGGAAAGCTGCACCGGCGGTCTGATTGCCGGCGCACTGACCGAAATCGCCGGCTCATCCGCTGTGGTCGACCGGGGATTTGTCACCTACACCAACGAGGCCAAGGCCGACATGCTGGGCGTACAAGACAAAACGCTTGAAACATTCGGCGCGGTGTCGAAAGAGACCGCATTGCAGATGGTCCAGGGTGCGCTGCTGCGCTCAAGGGCAAGCCACGCCGTGGCGGTCACCGGCATTGCCGGTCCGGGCGGTGGTTCTGACACCAAGCCGGTTGGCCTTGTGCATCTGGCGGCGATGAGCCGCAACGGCGCGATCCTACACCGCGAAATGCGCTACGGCGACATTGGCCGTGATCAAGTGCGTCTCGCCACCGTCAAAACGGCACTGGAAATGCTGCTGGACGTGTCTGGAGCAAAATAATCAGGTGCCGTAAATCTTGTCGGCCCGCGCCTCGAAGGCTTCGGCAAACATCCGGAAGGCCCGGTCAAACATCGTGCCCATGACGGCACTCAAGATGCGGCTTTTGAATTCGTAATCGATGAAGAAGTGAACCGAACAACCACCATCGTCCATGGGCTCAAAGCGCCAGCGATTGTCGAGATATCTAAACGGGCCATCGAGATATTTCACATCGATGGCCAGATCATTGCCATTCAGCAGAACCTGTGTGGTGAAGGTTTCGCGGATCGCCTTGTAACCAACCGTCATATCCGCAATCAGCAGCGCCTTGCCGTCCCGTTCCTTGCGGGAACGCACGGACAGGCCTTCGCACAGAGGCAGGAATTCAGGATATCGCTCAACGTCGGCAACCAAAGCATACATGCGTTCTGGGGAATGCTTGACGGGGCGACTGGTTTCAAACTGCGGCATAGTCCGCAGTTAATCTGCGAGCATCAGAATATCAAGAAGCCTTTGCATGTCGCGGCGTGATTTCACCTGAAAGATCGGCACATCGGCGCCATATCGCTCAAAATTGCGCAAGAAAGCCGGCGCGTATTTCTTCTCGAAGTTCCAGATATATTCCAGAAACTCCCGGTCCGGCAAAGGTTCCGGGCAGCCATCCGCCATAGCAGGCCGGACTGTGCCATAATAACGTGCCACGCGGCGGGCAACGCCGGTCAGGCATACAAAGCGCGACATGCGCACCCAGATGACGATGTCGGTGCGTGGCAAACGAATGTCAAAGGTTGATGGATTGCTGCCATCCATCACCCAGCGATCCCGCGCAATCAGCTCTTCGAGCAATGCGTGCTGCTCAACCCTGTCCCGCTGCTGCCAACCGGGTAACCACCTGATGTCACGATCGATCGACTGATATTCCAGCCCGAATTTTGCAGCCAGCTTGAGAGAAAGCGTTGTTTTTCCGCCACCTGAGCAGCCAACCACCATGATGCGGGATGCCTGTCGAATGAGACTTGCCGCTTTTTGCGCTTCATCAATTTTCTGCATCATACCCCTCACCTCAATGCAGCTTCCCGAAATTGACTATTGCAACCATGCCTACAGGATTGCTATTGATTTGCCACAATGAGTACATCTTTTGGGTGCAAACGAGGCAAGCCTCCCAACTTGTTTCTGTATCGGACATCCGAAGAATACTTGCCTTAACAACAATTCAGGTTTGACCTGCCGAGTGAGCCGATGGACGATTTTTCAAATATCATCAACCTTCTTGAATCCGCAAAGCAACTGGCATCGATGAATGGCATGCCTGTTTTGGCCTATCTTATCGATGTTGCCAAATGTGAAGCGCGCGAGAACAAGCCGACACTTCGCAAGCGCAAGCGTGGCGAGTCTACCGCGAAAGAAGAAACCACAGCATGACGCAACAGGCTGCCGCCTGTGATGTGGCAGCCAACTGACAAGCAGAAATGCGACCCATAAAAAAAGCGCCCTTGAGGCGCTTTTTTATTGTCCTGATCAGGCCGTTGTCCCGATTATTCGGCAGCAATGAGAAGCTTCTTCTCACGTGCGGCGCGCAGACGTGCAAAGTCATCACCGGCATGGTGCGAAGAACGGGTCAGCGGGCTGGACGACACCATCAGGAACCCCTTGGTGTACGCCACAGTCTCGTAAGACTTGAACTCTTCCGGTGTGACAAACTTCTCGACCTTGTGGTGCTTGCGGGTCGGCTGCAGATACTGGCCAATGGTGATGAAATCCACATCGGCAGAACGCAGGTCGTCCATGAGCTGCAGCACTTCGTTACGCTCTTCGCCAAGGCCAACCATGATGCCGGACTTGGTGAACATGGTCGGATCCAGTTCCTTCACCCGCTGCAACAAACGTACCGAATGGAAGTAACGCGCACCCGGACGAACCGTCAGGTAATTGCCCGGTACGGTTTCCATATTGTGGTTGAACACGTCAGGCTTGGCCGCAACAACACGCTCCAGCGCGCCTGGCTTCTTCAGGAAGTCTGGTGTCAGGATTTCGATGGTTGTGCCAGGCGATGCCGCACGAATGGCCCAGATCACCTTTTCAAAGTGTTCAGCGCCACCATCAGCCAGATCGTCACGGTCCACAGAGGTGATAACGACGTGAGACAGACCCATCTGCTTGACGGCCTTGCCGATGTTCTCCGGCTCATTCTGATCAAGCGCATTCGGCTTGCCGGTTGACACGTTACAGAAAGCACAGGCACGGGTACAGATTTCACCCATGATCATGAATGTCGCGTGTTTCTTGCTCCAGCACTCGCCAATGTTGGGACAGCCTGCTTCTTCGCACACGGTCACCAGCTTGTGGGAACGAACCAGTTCGCGGGTTTCCTGATACCCTTTCGAGGTCGGCGCCTTGACGCGAATCCACTCAGGTTTGCGCGCAACCTCGGTATCGGGCTTGTGAGCCTTTTCCGGGTGGCGAACACGCTTTTCTTCCTGCGAAGTCCTGTCGAGAATGGTGACCATGAAAACCTGCTTTCACCGAGTTTTACGGCTCATTAGAACAATTCCAGAAAAACTGTAAGGGGATTCTCTGGAAGGGCCTAAAATAATGGGTCTCAGGACACGTTGCCGTGAAACAACCTGTCCTGTCTTGATTTACCGCCGGACGATTTTGGCAACAAACAGCAACAGGCTGGCACCAAGAAACGCGGTGATGAAATAGCCCAGACGGCTATCCTGCACGAAAACATCGAACTGGCGCAGCACGGCAACAGCCACGACCGAACCGACGATGCCCAGAATAATGTTCATGAAAACGCCGAAGCGAATATCCATCAGCTTGCCTGCGAGCCATCCGCCCAGACCGCCAATGATAATTGCACCAATCCAGCCAACACTTTCCATGATCTACTCCGTTAAAGTTCCGCTCCCCAAAAGGGTTTACTCCAGATAGGGAGCGGCAGATTTCAATCAAGCATTCAGAACGCGACCATAGGCGTCCAGCACGCTTTCCTTCATCATTTCCGACAGGGTCGGATGTGGGAAGATCGTGTGCATCAGTTCTTCTTCTGTGGTTTCAAGGTTCATCGCCACCACGAAGCCCTGGATCAGTTCGGTCACTTCTGCACCAACCATGTGCGCGCCGATCAGCTCACCGGTCTTCTTGTCGAAGATGGTCTTGATCATGCCCTGGTCTTCACCCAGCGCGATTGCCTTGCCGTTGGCAGCGAAGGAGTAACGGCCCACGCGGATTTCGCGGCCCTGTTCTTTCGCCTTGGCTTCCGTCAGACCGACCGAAGCGACCTGCGGGTTGCAGTATGTGCAGCCTGGGATCTTGCTCTTGTCCATCGGGTGAACATTCGGCAGACCGGCAATCTTTTCAATGCAGATCACGCCTTCATGCTCGGCCTTGTGGGCGAGCATTGGAGGACCGGCAACGTCGCCAATCGCGTAAAGGCCCGGCACGTTGGTCTTGCCGTAACCGTCAATCACCACGCAACCGCGATCCGTCTTGACACCTAATGTTTCCAGACCAAGGTTTTCGATGTTGCCCTGTACGCCAACAGCCGAGATCAGGCGATCGGCAGTGATCTGCTGAACCTTGCCATCCTTGGTTTCAACATGCGCCGTAATCGAGTTTGCACCCTTTTCGACCTTGGAAACCTTGGCTTCGGTGATGATCTTCAGGCCGCGCTTTTCAAGCTGCTTGCGGGCGAAAGCGGAGATTTCCGCATCTTCGACCGGCATGACATTGGCCATCAGTTCGACAACGGTCACGTCAACGCCCATGGAGCGGTAGAAGGACGCAAATTCGATGCCGATGGCGCCGGAGCCCATCACGACAATCGACTTCGGCATGAAGTCAGGCTTCATCGCTTCGAAATACGTCCAGATCAGCTTGCCATCCGGCTCGATGCCTGGCAGCGCACGCGGACGTGCACCTGTGGCAACGATGATGTGCTTGGCTGTGTAGGTACCCTCACCCAGAACGCCCTTTGGAACAGGGTTTTGTGGCTGAACGGCAGGCTTGGCCGTCTTGCCGACAACGATCTCGTTTGGTTTGGTCAGCTTTGCCTCGCCCCAGATCACGTCGATCTTGTTCTTCTTCATCAGGTAGGCAACGCCACCGTTGAGACGAGCGGAAACGCCACGCGAACGTGCAACAACTTCCTTCACGTCGGCGGTGATGGTGCCGTCCAGCTTCAGACCGTAATTCTTGGCGTGATTGGCATTATCAAGCACTTCGGCAGAGCGCAGCAGTGCCTTGGTTGGAATGCAGCCCCAGTTAAGGCAGATGCCCCCCAGATGCTCGCGCTCGACAATGGCCGTCTTCAAACCAAGCTGGGCAGCACGAATGGCAGTGACATAACCGCCGGGACCGGAACCGATAATGATGACGTCATAGGCGTTCGACATTTAGGCTATCACTCCTTGTTTCATTTTTGAGGTGGCGCGAGGCATTCGCATTCCACCCTTTTGTCGGGAGCAAAGCCTGGGCTTGAAGCCTATTGTCCGAAATCTTCCGGTATTGGCTCGGCCGCTGTCAGCATCCCGTATATTTCGTCTTTCAGGATCATTCTGCGCTTGCGCATATCGGCCATATGAAAATCATCGCATGGCTCGATATCTGTCTCCGCCCGGTGAATTTTCTGGTTCAGCGCCTCGTAAGCGGCGCTGATCCTGTGAAAGTGTCCGTCACGCTCGCGCAGATGGCGAATGAGGCTGACATATTCAGCAAATTCCTCGGGCAGTTGGTGCGGTGTGTTCGACATGCCGTAACCTCCGTCTTGCGGTTGATACGGTCAGGCTAGACGCCCGCTGCATTCGCTCCTTGATCCTGATCAAAACCTGTCAAATTGCATTACAATCCAAGCATCATGCGCACGACCGGCTCCAGGCCGCGACCAAGCGCACGGGTATTTTCTGCGTCCAGATGCACGCCATCAATTGGTGTGGCAACAGAGACCGAACCGGCGTCAAAGAAGCCGCATTCCTTCTCGTCCGCCAGATCGCGGTAAAGCGAGGCCAGCATCTTGGATTCCTCCACTGCACCTGCATACATTGCCGCGAAATAGGAATTTGCAGTTTCGCAGATCAGTGGCGGTGCAACGATCAGAATTTCCGGTTGCTCATCCGAGCCGAAATGCCATTCGTGACGGCGCACCAGGCTGACGAGCCTTTTGACGCCGCTTGTCGCAGCAACGGCAAAACCGCCGCCAGCAAGGCCACGTTTCAAATCGTTGGTGCCAAGCATGATGATGACGAGGTCAAGCGGACCATGGCTGTGCAACAGCGTTGGCAAGGTGCGTGCACCATTGCGATCAAAGTCAGACAGGTTATCGTCATAAACAGTGGTACGGCCGTTCAGGCCTTCGGCGATGACAACAACGTCATTGCCCAATGCCTTTTGCAAGACAGTCGGCCAACGATCATCAATCGCATGACGCCCCATATTGGCCGCGTCATAACCCCATGTCAGACTATCGCCATAGCAAAGAACAGTCTTCGTCACGTGCAGCTCCTGAATACAGCGAGCCGAAAACCATATGCGGTTTTCGGCTCTGCTCTTTTCTTAAACCAGCATGCCCATCGGGTTTTCGATGTAGCGTTTGAAAGCACCGAGAAGTTCAGCACCCAACGCGCCATCAACGCAACGGTGGTCAGTGGACAATGTGACCGTCATGACATTGGCGATCTTGATCTCACCATTCTTGACAACCGCACGCTGTTCACCGGCACCAACAGCCAGAATGGTGGCATGTGGTGGGTTCACAACAGCCGAGAAGCTCTTCACGCCCATCATGCCCATGTTGGACACGGCAGTCGTACCGCCCTGATATTCTTCAGGCTTCAGCTTGCGCTCCTTGGCGCGCTTGCCGAGATCCTTCATCTCGTTGGAGATGGCAGACAGCGACTTAAGCTCAGCCTGACGAACGATCGGGGTGATCAGACCACCGGGGATCGACACGGCAACGCCAACATCAGCATGCTTGTGCTTGACCATGTTGGTTTCGGTCCAGGATACGTTGGCATCCGGAACGTCACGCAGGGCAAGGGCAAGCGCCTTGATGACCATGTCATTGACCGACAGCTTGTAGGCTGGCTTGCCATCCTTTTCAGGGGAAGCAGCGTTGAGCTGTGCGCGCAGTGCCATCAGGGCATCCAGTTCGCAATCCACGGAAACGTAGAAATGCGGAATGGTCTGCTTGGATTCCTGCAGGCGCTTGGCAATGGTCTTGCGCATGCCGTCATGTGGCACAAGTTCGTAAGAACCCTGCTCGAACAGCTTGAGAACGGCCTCTTCGCTCATGCCCTTTGCAGCAGCAGGTGCCGAAGCAGCAGCAGCAGTGGTTGCCGGAGCAGCCTTTGCACCACCGGACGCAACTGTCTTTTCAATGTCAGACTTCACGATACGGCCACGTGGACCGGAACCGGAAACCGCAGACAGATCAAGACCAGCTTCCTTGGCCAGACGGCGTGCCAGTGGCGACGCAAAAACGCGTTCGCCAGACTGTTCAGCCTTGGCAGCAGGTGCCGGTGCCGCAGCAGGTGCAGCCTCGGATTTTTCTTCCTTCGGTGCTTCTGCCTTTGCCTCAGCCTTGGCCGGGGCGGCATCACCACCCTTGGCCGCAGCCGCTACATCTTCACCTTCTTCGGCAAGAATGGCGATCAGTGCGTTGACCTTGACCGCATCGGTTCCAGCTGGAACCACGATCTTGGCAACAACGCCTTCATCGACAGCTTCCACTTCCATGGTTGCCTTGTCGGTTTCGATTTCGGCAATCACGTCGCCGGGAGCAACCTTGTCGCCTTCCTTGACCAGCCACTTGGCGAGATTACCCTCTTCCATCGTGGGAGACAGGGCAGGCATTGTAATGTTGATAGGCATCGAAACGCCCTCCCCTTATTTGTAGCAGACGGTTTTGACGGCCTGTACGACTTCATCCACGTTCGGCAGAGCCAGCTTCTCGAGATTGGCCGCGTAAGGCATTGGAACATCCTTACCGGTAATCGACAGGATCGGCGCATCCAGATAGTCAAATGCAGCGCGCTGAACCTGGTTGGCAATGAAGTCACCAACCGATGACTGCGGGAAGCCTTCTTCAACGGTTACCAGACGGCCGGTCTTCTTGACGGATTCGATAACGGCAGGAAGGTCCATCGGACGGATGGTGCGCAGGTCGATAAGTTCAACGTCGATGCCGAGCTTTTCGAGTTCAGCAACAGCCTTGACCGCATAGGTCATGCCGATACCGAAGGAAACGATGGTCGCATCCTTACCCTGGCGGTGAATGCGTGCCTTGCCGATTGGCAGCACGAAATCATCCAGCTTCGGAACATCGAAGCTCTGACCGTACAGGATTTCGTTTTCAAGGAAGATGACCGGGTTTGGATCGCGGATAGCAGCCTTGAGCAGACCCTTGGCGTCAGCAGCCGTGTACGGCATGACGACCTTGAGGCCCGGAATATGGCTGTACCATGCGGCATAGCACTGCGAGTGCTGTGCACCAACGCGCGCAGCAGCGCCCGACGGACCACGGAACACCATTGGCGCGCCCATCTGGCCACCAGACATGTAGAGCGTCTTGGCAGCAGAGTTGACGATCTGGTCAATGGCCTGCATCGCGAAGTTGAAGGTCATGAACTCGACGATTGGCTTCAGGCCAGTCATCGCGGCACCAACACCGATACCGGCAAAGCCGTGTTCGGTGATTGGCGTATCGATAACGCGCCTTGCACCAAATTCCTGCAGAAGACCCTGGGTGATCTTGTAGGCGCCCTGGTATTCGGCAACTTCTTCACCCATGACGAAGACTTTTTCGTCAGAGCGCATTTCTTCGGCCATCGCGTCACGAAGAGCTTCGCGAACAGTGGTGGACACAAATTCTGTACCAGCCGGAATATCCGGATCAGCAGCAACTTCAATCTTCGGCGCGGCCGGAACCTTGGCAGCTTCCTTGGAAGCAGATGGCTCTTCGCTTGCTTCGCGTGCCTTGCCGCCAGCAGCGTCAGAGGCAGCAGCCTCAGCCTTCGGCTCTTCCTTCTTCGGTGCGGAAGAAGAAATGGCGTCAGCGCTTTCGCCATCCTGCAGCAGAACTGCAATGGCCGTGTTGACCTTGACGTTTTCAGTGCCGGCATCGATCAGGATCTTGCCGATAACACCTTCGTCAACGGCTTCCACTTCCATGGTCGCCTTGTCGGTCTCGATTTCAGCGATCACGTCACCGGAGGTAACCTTGTCGCCTTCTTTCTTGAGCCACTTGGAAAGCGTGCCTTCCTCCATGGTCGGGGAAAGTGCAGGCATAAGAATTTCAATAGGCATGGATTCTTTCTCCCCGGATCAGAGCAGAATATCGGTGTAGAGCTCGGATACATCCGGCTCCGGATCGTTCTGGGCGAAGTCGGCACTGTCGGCAACGACGTCACGGACATCCTTGTCGATAGCCTTGAGTTCGTCTTCGCTTGCCCAACCCTTTTCAAGGAGACGTGCCTTGACCTGTTCGATCGGATCCTGCTCGGAGCGCATCTTCTGCACTTCTTCCTTGGAGCGATACTTTGCAGGGTCAGACATCGAGTGACCACGGTAACGGTAGGTCAGCATTTCAAGAATGATCGGACCCTTGCCGGAACGGCAATGTTCAAGCGCTTCGTCAGCGGCAGCCTTCACGGCGCGAACGTCCATGCCGTCAACCTGGATACCAGGAATACCGAAGGATTCACCACGCAGCGAGTAGTTGGACTGTGCCGTTGCACGGGCAGTCGATGTACCCATGGCGTAGCGGTTGTTTTCCACGATGTAGACGATCGGGAGTTTCCACAGAGCTGCCATGTTGAAGCTCTCGTAAACCTGACCCTGGTTGGCAGCGCCGTCACCGAAATAGGTCACGGAAACATTGCCATTGCCACGGTAGTGGTTTGCAAATGCAAGGCCAGTGCCGAGCGAAACCTGCGCACCAACGATACCATGACCACCGTAGAAATGCTTTTCCTTGGAGAACATGTGCATGGAGCCGCCCTTACCCTTGGACAGACCACCACGACGGCCGGTGAGTTCGGCCATAACACCACGGGCACTCATGCCAGCTGCCAGCATGTGACCGTGGTCACGGTAAGCGGTGATAACCTGGTCGCCTTCCTGCTGGGACATCTGCATGCCGACAACGACAGCTTCCTGACCGATGTAAAGGTGACAGAAGCCGCCGATGAAGCCCATACCGTAAAGCTGGCCAGCCTTTTCTTCGAAACGGCGAATCAGCAACATTTCCTTGTAGGCATGAAGCTCTTCGTCTTTGCCGAATTCGGCTGCATTTTTTCCGGTGAAGTCCTTTGCGGCGGCTTTCGCCGTCGTCTTACGGCCGGATACGGACGCGGTTTTACGTGGCGCCATTGATCCCTCCCTGAGTTGCCGGTTGCTTGTTCATGTGGCGCGTACAATATGCAAGAAAGCGCGCCACAGCAATGCCATAAATGCATGGCTCGTATTCAAATTAAATAGCTGATTTTCAACAGGAAAAGTTGATTAACTTGAATTGAGTTAATCAAAAATATCCGTTCAGGATGACAATTTCGTCGGTGCGGGACACATTCAGTTGATAGCGCGCAATTTCGTCAATCATGTCCCGCTCGAGCGAACCATCGCTCAATGCTTCAACCTGACGTTCAAGGGCAACACGGGTTTCGGTCAGGCGTGAAAGCTCACCGCTTCTGGCCAGGCGCTGGCGTTCAAAACGCTCTGTCGCAATCAGTCCATATTCACCGTGGATGCAGTGATAGCCAAAATAAGAGAGAAAAGCGACTGTGATAGCGGGCACGACGAAACGCCCGAATTTTCTTTTCTTGTGATGTCGTGTCCACATTCCGGAAAAAGCCTTGAAACGCATTACCTTTTCGCAACAGTAACGCGGATTGCTTAACCATCCGTTGACCATAGAGCCGAGTTTGGCCTGATATTTTCAAGCCAGACGGGAACAAAAAAACCCGCACCAAGAGGCACGGGCTTTTTAAAATCATGTCACCAGACGCAGATATTAGCCGCGCAGGATCGAACGACCTGCGTAGGACGCCTGTGGACCGAGCATTTCTTCAATGCGGATCAACTGGTTGTACTTGGCAAGACGGTCGGAGCGCGACAGCGAACCGGTCTTGATCTGACCGCAGTTGGTGGCAACTGCGAGATCGGCAATGGTCGAATCTTCGGTTTCACCGGAGCGGTGAGACATCACAGCCGTGTAACCGGCCTTGTGTGCAGTCTCGACCGCGTCGAGCGTCTCGGACAGCGAACCGATCTGGTTGACCTTGACGAGGATCGAGTTGGCAACGCCCATCTTGATACCGTCACGCAGACGCGCAGAGTTGGTCACGAACAGATCGTCGCCAACCAGCTGAACCTTGGAGCCGATCTTGTCGGTGAGGTATTTCCAGCCATCCCAGTCGTCTTCGGCCATGCCATCTTCGATCGAGATGATCGGATATTTGGCAGCCAGTTCAGCGAGATAATCAGCCATGGCTTCCGGCTCGAGCGTGCGGCCTTCGCCTTCCATCTCGTATTTGCCGTTCTTGAAGAATTCGGTCGATGCGCAGTCAAGACCAAGGAAAACGTCGTCGCCCGGCGTATAGCCAGCCTTTTCAACCGACTTCATGATGAAATCGAGAGCTTCAGGCGCGCTCTTGAGGCCCGGTGCGAAACCGCCTTCGTCACCAACGTTGGTGTTGTGGCCCTGTGCTGCCAGTTCCTTTTTCAGAACGTGGAAGATTTCTGCGCCCATACGGACAGAATCACGAATGTTGTCGGCGCCAACTGGCAGAATCATGAATTCCTGGAAGTCGATCGGGTTGTCGGCATGTGCGCCGCCATTGATGATGTTCATCATTGGCACCGGCAGAACATGAGCGTTCGGGCCACCAACATAACGGTACAGCGGCAGGCCGGACGATTCGGCAGCAGCCTTGGCAATCGCCAGCGAAACGCCGAGAATGGCGTTGGCGCCGAGGCGCGACTTGTTCGGTGTGCCATCGAGAGCGATCATCATCTGGTCGATCTGGATCTGGTTTTCGGCGTCGAAACCGCCAATAGCATCAAAGATTTCGCCATTGACTGCATCAACAGCCTTTTCAACACCCTTGCCCAGGTAACGCTTGCCGCCATCACGCAGTTCTACAGCTTCGTGTGCACCTGTCGAGGCGCCCGACGGAACAGCAGCGCGGCCCATGGAGCCGTCTTCGAGGTAAACATCGACCTCAACGGTCGGGTTACCACGGCTGTCGAGAATTTCACGTGCAATGATATCGGTAATAGCGGTCATGGTCTCTCCCTTGGGAATGGAACAGTCGTTCTGAGCCTGTCTTAGCGGATGGGCAAGAAATTACAATGACGGCAATCCCGATGAGGGACGCCGCCACGCAATTAAGCTCAATTTTAAGTTAAAGTGCAGCAAAAGCTGGGCATATCAGGCCTTTGCGATAGCATCGAAGGCCAGAAGCTTTTCCAGCAGACGTGGCATATCCTTCAGATGCACCATGTTCGGGCCGTCGGACGGCGCATTATCTGGGTCTTCATGGGTTTCAATGAACACGCCGGCAACACCAACGGCAATCGCCGCACGCGCCAGTGTTTCCACGAATTCACGCTGGCCACCGGTGGAGCCACCCTGCCCGCCCGGCTGCTGCACGGAGTGAGTCGCATCAAAGATAACAGGTGCGCCAAGCGATGCCATGATTGGCAGCGAGCGCATGTCTGACACCAGCGTGTTGTAACCGAACGACGCACCGCGTTCACACAACATCACATTGGGGTTGCCGCTTTCATTCAGCTTGGACAGAACATTCTTCATGTCCCAAGGCGCCAGGAACTGGCCCTTCTTGACGTTGACGACACGGCCGGTCTTGGCGGCCGCCACCAGCAGGTCCGTCTGGCGGCTAAGGAAAGCAGGTATCTGCAGCACATCGACAACAGGTGCCACGATGGCGCATTGTTCTTCGGTGTGGATATCGGTCAAAACAGGAAAGCCGAATTCTTTTTTCAAGTCGGCAAACACTTCGAGTGCCTTATCAAGGCCGATGCCGCGCTTGCCCGACAGTGATGTGCGGTTGGCCTTGTCGAAGGACGACTTGTAGACAAGACCGAGACCGAGCTTGGCGCACAGTTCTTTCAGCGTACCGGCAATCATGAAGGCATGATCGCGGCTTTCCATTTGGCACGGACCGGCAATCAGCGAGAATTGTTTGGTGTTGCAAAACACCACCTGTCCCGCGCCTTCACCAGCGACCACGTCCAGTTTGTTTTTCATGACAGACATTACTCCTCGAACGCAAAAAATGCGCCTTGTCCAGAAGCAGGCGCTACCGTTATGCGGCCGCCCGTGCGTGTAGATGCCACGCCATTAGCAGCAAGAAGCGCCTCTGTCACGGCAAGATCGGCAACTGTGTAGACGATACCGGCACCGTATAATTCATGGGGAATGACAACATCCTCCATTCCCGGCAGCGCCTGTGCCACTTCAGTGGTAAGAATGGTGATGCGGGCATTGCGTGTTTCAAACGTCACGCCGTCAGCAAGCAGCTGTGGAGGTTTGCCGAAAACCGCCGTAATCAACTCAGCGTAATCTGCTGGCCGTTTGGCAGACAGGATGATCGTACCAATGCCGCTCACGCCATTGGCATGTTTTTCAAGGGCGGAACGATCGACCGGCAACGCCACCAACCGTTGGCAGGAAAACAGGAAAAATGCCCGCATGCGCGCCTCGGCGGCAAAAGACAGCAGGAAACGTCCCTCACCCGTCGTGCCGTCAGGCTTTTTCATCGGTCGTGAAAATTGCAGCATGCCGCCAGCCGACATGTGGCGAGCCTCAAAACGGGCGTGGTCACTCACCGCATCGGAGGTCTTGGCAACAATGGCGCTGAAACCTTCTGCACCACGGGCGGCGCGAAACAGCTGGTCGCGCCGGGTAAAACTGTTGGTCGCATCAATAGAGGATTTGTAGACCGCCTTGTCGCCGATCGCCAGCGGCTCAAGATAGGTACCATCAGAGAAAAACACACAGGCATTTTCGGTGCCGAACGGATGTCGGGCATCCGCAGCAACGGTAAAACCAAGCGACACCAAACGGTCGCGCGTCGACTCCAGGCCGGAAACCGGCAACACCAGATGGTCGACAGACTGCGTAATCGCAGAATCAGCAGAAAACACGGCATCTCCTAAATTTAAAAAGGGAGAGATCAATTAACTGCCAAGATAGAATACCCATTGGCGACATTTGTATGAACACGTGCTGCGCGCATATCATCGCGTTTCGATTATTTGTGCAATGCAGGATTAACAAAATCCCCGACGCAGGCGCATCGGGGATCCAAAACTGTCAGATTTGTGCGGACTAATCAGCGTGCAGCCGACAGACCAACGATCAGACCGGTCAATGCGTTGACCAAAAGGAACTGGTTATCAACGCGTACCCAGCGCTCGTTTCTCTTTGGCTCGCGCAATTTGTAACGGCGGTATTCGCGCTGGTCGATGTAATGGTTGCGCTGTGCAGACGAGAGCCGCTCGCCACGCTTCCAGTTGCGCTTCTTGACGATGACCTTCTTTTCGACGTGCCGTTCAATGACCACACGCTCATTGCGGCCACGGTCATGACGTGGGCCATTGTCGTAACGGCTCTGTGCCTCTGCAGCCAAAGGCGCGGCCAATACAGTAGCAGCAAGAAGCGTAGCAAAAAGTTTTTTCATTGGGGTTTCCTCAGCGTTTCGATGGTTCGAACCTAAGACCCCAAGGATGAATGAAAACTGAATTTTAAATTACATTTTAGTAATGGTTATTAACACTTGAGAACCATTCCTCAAGCACTGATTGATGTGAAAACGCCCGGATTTCAAGGCCCGGGCGTGCCTATGACTTATTTCTTCAACTCAGCAGATTTGGCCCAAAGGTTGATATCCGCTTCTTTGGCGTGGCTGTCGATGAACGCCAGTTCTTCCGCCGTGAAATCCGGTTTGTCGAGCGCCTTGACGCAATCGATAACCTGTTCCGGCTTGCTGGCGCCAATCAGTGCCGAGGTGATGCGGCCGTTGCGCAGCACCCAGGCAATGGCCATTTGCGCCAGTGTCTGGCCACGCTTTTCAGCCAGCGAATTGAGCGCACGGATATTCTCGACATTCTTGTCGTTGAGGAACTTCGGGTTCAACGACTTGCCCTGTGCTGCACGGCTGCTGTCTGGAATGCCACCGAGATATTTGGTGGTCAGCATGCCCTGCGCCAGCGGCGAGAACACGATGGAGCCAATGCCCAGCTCTTCCAGCGTATCGACCAGACCATCCTCTTCAATCCAGCGGTTGAGCATAGAATAGCTCGGCTGGTGAATGATGCATGGCGTGCCGAGATCCTTCAGGATCGCAGCCGCTTCGCGGGTACGCTTGGAATTGTAGGACGAGATGCCAACATAGAGTGCACGGCCGGAGCGCACGATATGATCAAGCGCACCACAGGTTTCCTCAAGCGGTGTATCCGGGTCAAAACGGTGGGAATAGAAAATATCCACATAATCGAGACCCATTCGCTTCAGGCTCTGGTCGCAGGACGAAATCAGATATTTGCG
Organism: Agrobacterium sp. AGB01; assembly: GCF_014851585.1. Taxonomy (GTDB): domain Bacteria; phylum Pseudomonadota; class Alphaproteobacteria; order Rhizobiales; family Rhizobiaceae; genus Agrobacterium. The sequence continues at coordinate 968,761 of NZ_JACVAB010000002.1, read as the reverse complement.
GCTGCCCCACTCGCCGTAAGGACCCGGCCACATGTTGTAACCGGCCTTGGACGAGATAATCAGTTCATCACGGTAACCGGCAAAATCAGCTTTCAGGATTTCACCAAATGCCGTTTCGGCGCTGCCGGGAGGCGGGCCGTAATTGTTGGCCAGGTCAAAATGGGTAATGCCCAGATCGAACGCCGTGCGGCAGATATCCTGCTTGGTCGAATGTGGGGTATCGTTACCGAAATTATGCCACAGGCCGAGCGAAATGGCCGGTAATTTCAATCCGGTCTTGCCGCAATGATTGTATTTCATGGTTGCATAACGGTTTTCAGCCGGTTGCCAGGCCATGCGCCTCTCCTCCTCTAATGTTCGGTAATCGCCCCCTGTCCGGAAAATGGTAGGGGGCGTCATGAAAATGAACCGATACAAACGGGCACCGGTTCACCCAGTGCAGACTAGTCACAGGCCGTTTTCATTTCAACCTGTGGCGAAAAATTGCTTTCACACGTAGCTGGAATGGAGATCATAAATGCGGAATTGCGGGGTGGAATTATCCTCGCTTTTCCGGGTTGGCGTGAAGATGATCTTGCGCACTTCGCCGGCTGAGAGATCAAACACATTGTCAGAATAACGGCCCGGTACATCGCTTTCCAGCATCACGAACAACGCAAGACCACTGGCCCGCACGCTGATTTCCACCTGACCACTGGCCAGTGTCGCCGTTTCAATTTCCAGCCCGGCCGGTCTGAACTCCAGCATCTTGTAGGTGTCAGGCACGTGATGTCCCTCGCCCGTCATGCCGTTGGAGGCAATGAAGTCCCAGACCAGAATAGCATCGGCCGGAATATCGGACAGTTTCACCTCAAGCAGTGTCGCGGCAGCATCGGTGCCGCATTCACCATTGGCAGAGCGCAGTGGAATGCGTTCGCCATCCAGCCCCATGACATAGACATTCATGTCGATAGCGACATTCTCCGCGGTGTCATTGACCATCGAGAACGCAAGTGTCTGGCCATCATCTCCGGGAATGGCAGCCACCGATACAGGCTGGAAAAACCGTCGGGCCAGATAGTGCAGTGCCTTCCAGCTGCCACCATAATCAAGGCTCGACCATGAGGCCACCGGCCATGTGTCATTCAGTTGCCAGTACAATGTCCCCATGCAGTGAGGTTTCAGCGAACGCCAGAATTCAACGGCGGTCTTGATGGCAAGCGCCTGCTGCACCTGGCTGAGATAAACAAAGTTATCGAAACTCCCAGGGAAACGGAAGTAGCGGAACATGGTGCCGGCAATCCGTTCATTGCCACCGACATTCTTCTGGTGATGCTCAATGACAGGCGACGAGATATTCATGTCCTTGTCATCGGCGTAACTGCGGATGACATTCATCGACGTATAGGACTGGAAACCGAATTCCGAGCAGAAGCGCGGACGGATCGACCGGTAATTGTCGAAGGATTTGTTCTCGTGCCATACCGACCAGTAATGCATGTCGCCGGAACCATCGGCATGCCATGCATCGCCATAATCGAGATAGCCGGATGCCGGGCTGGATGGCCACCAGATTGCCTCCGGCGCAGCTTTCTTCAAGGCGGTCTCGATGGTGCGGTTCAGCCGGTCATAGGCAACCAGATAACGGTCACGGTTTTCCAGCGGCTCCTTGAACCAGGTCAGCGCACCGACCAGTTCATTGTCTCCACACCACAGAACAATGGAGGGATGGGATGACAGGCGGCGCACCTGATAATCGACTTCCTTGTCGACATTTTCGAGAAAATCGTCTGTGCATGGGTAAAGGTTGCAGGAGAACATGAAGTCCTGCCACACCATAAGTCCAAGCCGATCACACAGATCATAGAACCAGTCCGCCTCGTAAAATCCGCCGCCCCAGACACGGATCATATTCATGTTGGCCTCAACGGCCGAGCACAACAAATCCTCTGTCTTGTCCTGCGATGTCAGCGAAAACAGCGCGTCGGCCGGTATCCAGTTGGCACCACGGCAGAAAATCTCGCGGCCATTGATGCGGAAGGCAAACCGGCTGCCCGCCTCATCCTTGTCGGTCAGCAATTCCACTGTGCGCAAACCAATTTGCCTGACAATAGTCTCGTCGGGCAGTTCAACCTTCAACTCGTAAAGAGCCTGTTCGCCACTGCCCGCTGGCCACCACAGCTTGGGATTCTCGACATGGAACACATGCCGCACCACGGTCTCGCCGGCTGAAACGCCAATATCCAGACGCAACCTGTCATCACCCAGTGACAGATGCAGCGGCACGATGACCGGTTCTGCCGCAAACAATGTTACTGCCACATGTACCTCAACGCCGCTGTCGACATGCAACTGGTGTGTCACGACATGTTCGACCCGTGCGGTGTCCAGCTTTTTCAGCGCAATCGTGCCGTAGCAGCCCAAAGGCGCAATGGCCAGGTTCCAGTCCCAGCCGAAATGCGATTGCGGTTTGCGCAGCATGTTGCCGTTGGCAATCGGCGAATTGCCAGTGTGATACGGCACGTAAAACGGCTGTTTTGCCTGCCGTTCCTCACCTGCCCGGATGCTGGAATGGAAATGAATGCGAATGACATTTTCGCCCTGCTGCAGTGCCTTTGAGACATCCGGCCGATACCGGCGGAAACAATTGTCGGCACTCAGCACCGGCGCATCATTCAAAAACACCACGGCCACCGTATCGAGATTATCGATATCCAGATACCAGGATGCATCCACCTCATTGATGGTAAAACGACGCTCCAAAATCCAGTCCTGCTGCGCCACCCATTGCACGTCATTTTCGTTGCGGCCACGATACGGGTCCGGAATGAGATCGGCAGCAAGCAGTGCAGAATGGACGTCTCCCGGCAAGCTCATGATCGTCTTGTGGGCGCCATCAGCGGAGGTCAGAGACCACTCGCCGGAAAGATCGATCATGTTTGCGGATTGGTGCGAAGTCATGGGAAGTCCTGTACTAGAATCATCAACGGATGGCCCGGTGCCAGGTGACTAACAACAGATATGGACATCAAAGCCATCCTACGACGTCCTCCTCATCGTTGGCCAACCGGGCGGAAACGTTACAGATAAAAATGCAAACAGCAAGGACGGGTTCCGCCAACGACCGCGTCCACGAGCGAATATGTGTTGCAAATCAACAGCAACGGCGGACGATCATATCGGTTAGGCGACTGTATATATTTTCAAATTAAAAAAAATATTATACAGTATTTGCAACTGGCCCTGCGAAATATGGGCGGCTTCGGCAAAGCCGAATTTTTCGGGAACAAACAAACCTGTTTTACTTAGCGTCGCGAACCGGAAAATCGGATGATTTTCGGTTTGCCCGAATGCCATACGTCTGAAATGAGGCTTGGCAGTGCGTGATAACAGGCATGGAAATACGTCGCGCCTTGCTCCGCGTTCTCTACTGGAACCGGCTTCATGGCTTCACTCTCATTCAATACCTCTACGGCCACTGATTCCAAATGAACGACAGCGTGACACCACCGGCAGCTATCACACTGGCGCCAAATGAGAGACCCACTCTCAAAACCATCGCCCAGATGACCGGCCTCGGTATAACCACCGTGTCGCGAGCGCTGAAAGACGCGCCGGATATTGGCGCCGATACCAAGGAACGTGTTCGTCTTATTGCCGATCAGATCGGCTACCAGCCAAACCGTGCCGGCGTTCGCCTCAGAACCGGCAAAACCAACGTAATCGCTCTGGTGCTCAGCATCGAAGAAGAGCTGATGGGTTTCACCAGCCAGATGGTGTTCGGCATTTCTGAAGTGCTGGCGGGAACACAATATCATCTGGTGGTCATGCCGCATTCCCACAGCAAGGACCCGATGGGACCGATCCGTTACATTCTTGACACCGGCTCTGCCGATGGCGTGATCATTTCGCGTATCGAGCCGAAGGATGAGCGCGTGCGCTTGCTGACAGACCGCAAGATGCCCTTTTCCACCCACGGCAGAACGGACATGAATATCGTTCACCCCTACCACGACTTCGACAACGAGGCTTTCGCTTACGAAGCCGTCAAGAAGCTGGTCGAAAAGGGTCGCAAACGCATCTCCATCCTGTTGCCACCAAAAAAACTGTCGTTCCACGATCATGCGCGGGGCGGATTTGAGCGAGCAATCAAGGACTTCGGCATCAGCGAAGTGCCGATGGATCACGTGACCATCGAAACCAATCTTGAGGAAACCCGCAACCACGGCGAACAGCTAATGCGCTCAGCCACCCCGCCGGATGGTTTCATCTCGATCAGCGGCAGCTCCACCATCGCGCTGATTGCGGGTTTTGAAGCAGCCGGCAAAAAGCTCGGTGTCGACTTCGACATGATTTCAAAACAATCCGCCGAGTTCCTGAACTGGATACGTCCGGAAATCTACACCATCAATGAAGATGTGCGTGAGGCGGGCCGCGAGCTTGCCAAAGCGGTTCTGGCCAGCATTGCCGGCAATCCACCGGCCCAGCTGCAAAGTCTCAGCAAACCGGTTTGGTCGCGCGCTTTCCCAGACTGAAACCGCGACAGTTCAACATCTTCAAAATCGCAATAAAAATGGCCCGACAAGCGGGCCATTTTTCTATCTAAGCTCGATTTTCCAACAGGTCGTTCTCCTGGAAGCGATAATCGCACCCAGGAGAAATCATATTAGAATATGTCAGCACCGCTGCCCCATGGGCCATGGGGCTTATCCACGCCGTCGGTGCGCTCAAAGCCATGTGCGCCGAAGAAGTCGCGCTGTGCCTGGATGAGGTTTGCGCTGCCGCGGCCACGACGGTAAGCGTCGAAGTAACCAAGCGCCGATGCCAGTGCCGGAACCGGCAGACCAGACAGCGTTGCATAGGATACAACCGAACGCAGCGACTTGTCGGTGTCCTTGACCATCTGCGCGAAGGCAGGTGTCACGATGAGGTTTGCAACATCAGGATCCTTGGTGAAGGCCGATGTGATTTCATCGAGGAACTGTGAACGAATGATGCAACCTGCGCGCCAAATACGGGCGATGGTTGGCATTGGCAGGTTCCAGTTGAACTCCTTGGACGCCGCAGACATGATGGCAAAGCCCTGCGCGTAAGCACCGATCTTGGCGGCCAGAAGCGCGCTTTCCAGATCAGCGATGAACGCCTTTTTGTCAGCAGGTGCTGGCAGAACGTCCGGCAGGCCGAAAATCTTCTCGGCTGCAACGCGCTCGTCCTTCTGCGACGACAGGATACGCGCAGCAACAGCAGCTTCGATAGCCGTGGCAGCAACACCCATGTTCTGCGCTTCGATAACCGACCACTTGCCAGTACCCTTCTGGCCAGCCTTATCGAGGATAAGGTCTACCATCGGCGTGCCGGTGATCGGGTCTGCTGCGCGCAGCACTTTTTCAGTGATTTCGATGAGGTAGGAGTTCAGGCGGCCCTTGTTCCAGGTCGCGAACACGTCAGCGATTTCAGCTGCACTCATCTTGAGGCCATCGCGCAGGATGCCGTAGATTTCGGCAATCATCTGCATGTCGGCATATTCAATGCCATTGTGGATGGTCTTGACGAAGTGGCCTGCGCCATCATTGCCGAGCCATGCAACGCACGGATCATCATTGTACTTGGCGGAGATCGAGGTCAGAACCTTCTCAACGCGCTTCCAGCTGTCTTCCGTGCCGCCAACCATGATCGAAGGACCATGACGTGCGCCTTCTTCACCACCGGACACGCCCATGCCGATAAAGGTCAGGTCAGTGTCTTTCAGGGTGTCGAAGCGGCGAATCGTATCACGGAAATTGGCGTTACCGGCATCGATCATGATGTCGCCATTGGCCAGATGCGGCTTCAGGATTTCCATCTGCTGATCGACCGGGTCACCGGCCTTGATCATGATGATGATCGGACGCGGCGGACGAATAGCAGCGACGAATTCCTCGATTGTTTCGCAAGGAATGATCTGGCCCTGCAATTCGCCGGCTTCAGCGTAAAATTTTCGTGTTGCCTCCGGGGTGCGGTTGAATACGGCAATCTTGTTGCCCTTTTCTGCAATGTTCAGGGCAAGGTTAGAGCCCATGACACCGAGACCGATCAAACCGATTTCTGCCTGTTCCACGGATGTGCCTCCATCTTTCGTTCAATGGCGCATGTTGTGGCACTGTAAATGGAAAACGGCAAGGCTGGACATGAACGAAACGATTATATTTTGATGACGAAAATCATCTTTGCGTTCAAATAAGGCAGGCAAATTTTACTTCGCCGGGTGGTCGTCTCCGTCATCCAGCGCCCGCCAACCGGCCCCATCCATGTCTTCATACTGGCCGCTTTTCAGCGACCAGAGAAACGCGAAAAGTCCCAAACCGCCGAGAAACAAGGCAACTGGAATAAGAAACGAAAGCATGTTCATGCGAAACGCGCTCCTTTTTCCGCGCCATTAGCATCGTCCGTTTTGATATTGCGATTGCTGCTGGCAATATCGGCCTGTGCAGTATTTGCAAGGCTGTTAAGACGTAATGCGTTGGCTACCACGATAATAGATGAGGTCGACATGGCAATGGCGGCAATCATCGGCGTGGCGTAACCGGCAAGCGCAATTGGTACCGCAATGATGTTGTAGCCGATGGCCAGTGCAAAGTTCTCGCGGATCAGCCGTCCGGCCTTGCGCGATGCCTCGACCGCAAACGGCACCGCACTCAGATTGTCCTGCATAAACACGAAATCTGCGGCCTGTCGGCCAATATCCGCCGCCGTTGCCGGCGCAATCGACACATGGGCTGCGGCAAGTGCCGGGGCATCGTTGATGCCATCGCCCACCATCAGCACCTTCCGGCCCTGTTCGGCAAGCTCGGTGCAGCGGGCGGCTTTCTCGGCTGGAGCAAGTCCAGCATTCCACTGCGTGATTCCGATCCGCCGCGCCAGTGTTTCAACCGCTGCCGGACGATCGCCTGAGACAATTTCGCTTTGCATGTGATCGCCAAGCAGTCTCGAAACGGCTTCCGCCGCGCCAGGACGAACGGTATCCTCAAAGCGGAACTGCGCCAGTTCACGGCCATCGAGCGACAGCACCACTTCAGACGATGCAAAGTCACTGTTCGAATCACCTGTCGTGTCAGGCAGCGCAAAACGTCTGCTGCCGAGACGATAGAGACCATCAGCGGTTTCCACCTCAACACCGGCACCGGGAATTTCACGACCACCGGCAAACACCGGCAACGGGCCATCCACCGAGCGGGCCAAAGCCTGCGACAGCGGGTGCCGCGAATTGACGGCAATGCCGGCGGCGGTCTTCATCAGCGAAGGTGTAATCTCACTGGCATTGACCAACTGTGGCCGACCAAGTGTCAGCGTACCGGTCTTGTCGAACAAAACCATATCTGCTTCGGCAAGGCGCTCCATCGCCGAACCATCCTTGACCATGATGCCATGTTTGAACAGCCGACCAGCCGCAACCACCTGCACGACCGGCACCGCAAGACCAAGCGCACAAGGGCATGTGATGATCAGAACGGCAATGGCAATCAGCATGGCCTGTTTCCAGTCGCCGCCGAACACGCCCCAACCAAAAAAGGCCGTCAGCGCCAGCAAATGCACGACCGGCGAATAATATTGGGCAGCCCGGTCAGCCAGACGGCGATAACGCGCCCGACCACCTTCGGCAGCCTCCATCAGGCCGATGATTTCCGACAGGAACGAATCCCGTGCCAGCGCGGTTGCCTCGATTACCAGTGCACCGGTCAGATTAAGCGTACCGGCCTGCACCGCGTCACCCTGACGGACTGTCAAAGGCGCGCTTTCGCCATTGACGATAGACACATCGAGATCGCTGGTACCGCTGAGGATACGGCCATCAACCGGCACGCGGTCGCCGGCAGCAATGGCAATGTAATGGCCCGGCACGATATCCGTCACTGGAAGATATTCACGCGAACCATCCTGCATCAGCACCGTGGCACCACGCGGTGACAGGCGTGCAAGCCCGGCAACGGCCGAGCGCGCCCGGTCGCGCATGACGTGGTCCAGCGTGCGGCCAATCAGCAGGAAGAACAGCAGCGATACGGTAGCGTCAAACCAGGCGTGTGCGCCGCTGTGAATGGTCTCCCAGACCGACACCGAATAGGAAAGCGTGATGGCCAGTGCAATCGGCACGTCCATATTGGTGCGGCCATGCTTCAAGGCATTATAGGCCGACTGGTAGAAAAAACGGCCGCCATAAATCAGCGCCGGGGCCGCAATCAGCCCCGAAATCCAGTGGAACATGTCGCGGGTCGAGGCATCGGCACCCGACCAGACAGAAATCGACAACAGCATGATGTTGACGGCTGCAAAACCGCAAAGGCCAACCGCGCGGATCAACTGGTTGCGCAGCTCATCAGAACTGTCTTGCAGCGATGTGAACAGATGCGTTTCATATCCGGTCGAGGCCACCGCCTGCGCTAGAATGACCGGATCGGTCTTCACGCCGTCAATTTCTTCCTTCCAGACGATGGAAACACGCTTTGAAGACAGGTTGACGCGTGCCTTTTCAACCTCGGCCAACTTTTTCAAAGCGCCTTCGACGGTCGTGATGCAGGCACCACAATAAACACCGGGAACGCCGAGATCGGTCTGGCGCAGCCCCTGCCCCAGGTCCCGGCTTGCCAGGAACAACTCTTCCGATGAAGGCAGGGTTCGGTTGAAACCGGCCTGCTCCAGCGCGCTTTCTGTACCCGGTGCACAGCAGCTCATTGCACGTCTCCCGCTACAGCAATGCGTTCACCCTCATGCACGATGACCTTGCCGTCTTTCATGGCAATCGCCTCAACGATCCAGTGACCGCCGGGAATGTCATGCTGGCCAGAGAATACACCGGTTTCCGCCTTTTGCAGTTCCATGTCGAAATTCTGTTTTTCACCGACCGGACGGCGGAAATGCAAGGTCACGCTGTCGGTATCGATGGCACCGCGTTCAGGATGCGAAATCTCGTAGCGGGCAATATCGTTCTTGACCTCAAGCTTGCCGATGATACCGGAGGCAGCACGCGCCTTGGCAGCCGCCGCCTTGCCGTTGAACTGCTGGCTTGCCACATAGGTATTGGGCACGACAAGACCGCTCCAGCTGGTCACCGCATTCCAGGCCATGGTGACGTTGACCGAGATGATAGTTCCGAAAAACAGAACCATGATTGCAAGCATATGCCAGCCGGTAAAAACGAAACCCTGTTGTTTTTGTTGTTCAGCACTCATTTTTTAGCTCCCGGAGCAATAAAGACGGCCTTGTAATGGGCAGTTTCGTGAATTTCATTGTCAATCGCAATGAAATCGAAGTCTTCTGAGGTTGAAGTGATCGCCTTGCCCGGCAGCGTCACAAACACTTTCAGCGTCGTGACTTCGTCCGGCTCGACCATAACGGTAAAGGAGCGCGATGGCGCATCCTGCACACCGTTGATCTTCATGACCGCTTCCGGCACGCCTTCGATCGACAGCGTGATCTGGCGTGGCTGCGGCACCATGTTCAACAGACGGACCGTGTAGCCGTTACGGATCGAACCATCCGATTCCAACACATATTGCGGGTTTCTGTCATGCAGCACGTTGACCGACAGACGATCACGGGTCGCCAGCGCAAACAGCATGGCCAGACCGACAGCCGACCAGATGCCCATGTAAAGAAGGGTCCGCAGCCGGAAGATGATACGCCAGTTGAAGTGCCTGATGGCATCCACGAACTTGCCATCCTGATCACGAATATTCGATGGCTTGATCGGATGCGTGCTGTTGCCGGTTGCCAGCTCCATATTGGCTTCATATTCGCTGAGTGTCGCATAGGCGATCAGCCCGCGAGGCTTGCCAATCTTGTCCATGACGCTGTCACAGGCATCGATGCACAATGCGCAGGTAATGCATTCCAGCTGCTGCCCGTCCCTGATATCGATGCCCATGGGACAGACGGCAACACAGGCATTGCAGTCCACACAATCTCCCACCGGTTCCCCGGCGGCAATCAGCTTTTTCGAATGGCGTGAGCGTGGTTCACCGCGCCAGTCATTATAGGTCACCACAAGCGAATGTTCGTCGAGCATTGCAGCCTGAATACGTGGCCACGGGCACATGTAGGTGCAGACCTGCTCGCGCATCAGGCCACCGAAAATATAGGTGGTGGCAGTCAGCGTAGCGACGGTCGAATAGGCGACCATGGCGGCTTGGCCCGTCATGAACTCCATCGCAAGTGTTGGCGCATCGGCAAAATAGAAAATCCAGGCACCACCGGTCGCAACACCGATGACAAGCCAGATCGAATGTTTGAGCAGGCGCTTGCGGATCTTGTCAAAGCTCCAGGGCGCAGCATCCAGCTTCATGCGGGCATTTCTGTCACCTTCGACCGCCCGCTCGACCACCAGAAAGAGGTCGACCCAGACGGTCTGGGGACAGGTGTAACCGCACCATGCACGCCCAACTGCCGACGTGATGAGGAACAGCCCGAATCCGGCCATGACCAGCAGGCCAGCCACATAAAAGAATTCCTGCGGCCATATCTCGATGAAGAAGAAGTAGAACCGGCGATTGGCAATATCGATCAGAACAGCTTGATCCGGTGCATAGGCACCACGGTCCCAGCGGATCCATGGCGTCAGATAATAGATGCCGAGCGTGATCAGCATCACGATCCATTTGAAACGGCGAAATTGCCCCTCAACCCGTTTCGGAAAGATCTTCTTGCGGGCTTCATACAGTGGCTGGCGAATTTTGGCGGAATTGACAGGTAAAGCGTCAAGCTGTTCGACATTCGCGGGCCGACTGCTATCCTGCTCGGCGTTGTAGAGGTTCATGGGGCAATATCCAGATTTCTGTATTTGCCTTTTCTCATTTCGCAGCCGTTTCATCCTTGACTTAAGTCAAGCATGGACAAAGTGGCGCATGTGGCAGGTTTGAACGTCGCCCCGCAGCAAGGAGACCGCAATGACCGATAGTATGACCGCAAAGATCGTGCATTTGACGATTAACCGCCCATGGACAGCCGTTTATGCGTTCGCGTCCGATCATTCAAAAATGCCATTATGGGCAGCGGGCCTGGCCAGCGGCCTTACGCCGCAGGGTGACGATTGGATTGCTTCCGGGCCACTCGGTGATGTCACGGTGCGATTCGCAAAACCAAATGATCTCGGCGTTATCGACCATGTCGTCACCATGCCGGATGGCCTGGAAGTCTATAATGCCCTCAGGGTTACGCCAAACGGCGACTGCTGCGAAATCGCCTTTACCGTCCTGCAGTTGCCCGGCATGAGTGATGACGACTTTAAAAATGATGCGGAACTCGTCTACAAGGATCTGATAACGCTAAAAAAATTACTGGAAACAACCTGATTGGAGACCTGCCGTGGCCGGTAAAAACAACACCATCAATTACGTCGAATTCAACGTCAGTGACATCGAAGCGTCCAAGGCCTTTTATGGCACCGTATTCGGCTGGCAGTTCAAGGATTACGGCCCGCAATATTGCGAGTTTTCCGATGGCAACATGACGGGCGGTTTTACCACAACGGCACCGGTCAAGGCGGACGGTGGCGCATTGGTCATTCTTTACGCCGATAATCTGGAACCAACGCTGGAAGCTATCAAAAAAGCTGGCGGCACCATTGTCGAGTATATTTTCGAGTTTCCCGGTGGTCGCCGTTTCCATTTCAGGGATCTGGACGGTTACGAACTGGCCGTCTGGACCGCAAACTAAAAAAGGGCCGCGAAAGCGGCCCTTTTGTCATTGTCTGGACGGGTGGTTATTCACCACCACCCAGCGAGTGCACGAACAGTGCCAGCTGCTTGACGGTGGCGTCGCCAAGGCGCTCGCCCCAGGCAGGCATCACGCCATGCTTTGGTGCGCGGACCTGTGCGGCAATGCCGTCTTCGCCCTCAACCTTCAGCCAGATGGCATCAGCAAGGTTTGGTGCGCCAAACTCGCGGTTGCCCTTGGCATCTTCCCCGTGACACGAAGCACAGTTGTCGGCAAAGATCTGCTTGCCCGGTTCAACCATGCTGGCATCACGCGGGGTGCCGGTCAGGCTGACGACATAGGCCGCAACCTGCTTGATTTCCTGCGACTGCAGCATGTCGGAATAGGCCGGCATTTCCGACAGGCGTGTATCGTCATCATCGGCAAAACGAATACCATGGGTAATCGTTGTGTAGATGTCGTCGGCGCTACCGCCCCACAGCCAGTCGTCGTCGTTGAGGTTGGGGAAGCCTGCGCCACCCGAAGCACCCGAACCATGGCACTGGATGCAGTTGACCTTGAACGCGGCAGAACCGCCGGCAACGGCAAACTGCAGCAGCTCATTGTCGGCCCGAATGTCGGCCAGCGACGATGCGGCAATCTTGTCGAGATAGACGCTCTGCGCCGTCTTGGCTTCCACCATTTCGCCGGCATAGTCAGCGCGGCTGCTCCAGCCAAGCAGACCCTTGGTGTTTTCAGTCAACAAAGGCCATGCCGGATAGGCAATCGTGTAACCGATTGCCCAGATGATCGTCAGGTAAAAGCACCATACCCACCAACGTGGCATGGGGTTGTTCAACTCACGAATACCGTCCCATTCGTGACCGGTGGTTTCCACGCCACTTATTTCGTCAATGTGTTTTTCCGACATATCCTAGTCCTCCTTGAGAGGAATATTGGCTGCGTCCTTGGCCTGCTTTCCGCCGCCGGGACGCAATGTGAAGAGGACGACCGCAAGAAAGAACAGTATCATGGCCAGCAAGCCCCAACTGTCCGCGAAGTGACGCATGGCTGTGTAGGTTTCCATGTCATCTCTCCTTAGCGGTAGCCAGCGGCATCGTCGTAGGTCGAGAAATCGACCAGCGTGCCGAGCATTTGCAGATAGGCAACCAGAGCATCCATTTCCGTCAGCTTGGCAGGGTCGCCGTCGAAGTCACCGAGCTTTGCCTTGGGATAGCGCGCTTCGATACCTGAAGTGTCCGCATTCGGATCAGCCTGGGCGGCAAGATCGGCAGCGGCGTTTTCGATCATCTCGTCACTGTATGGAACGCCCACGGCACGGTTGGCCTTGAGCTCCATTGAAACGTCGGTGATCTTGAGCGGTGTTTCCTTCAGGAAGGAATAGCTGGGCATCACCGATTCCGGCACGACAGAGCGTGGCTCGACCAGATGCTGCACATGCCATTCGTTTGAATAACGGTCACCGACGCGGGCCAGATCTGGCCCGGTGCGCTTGGAACCCCACTGGAACGGATGGTCGTACATCGATTCAGCGGCAAGGCTGTAGTGACCGTAACGCTCGACCTCGTCGCGGAACGGACGGATCATCTGGCTGTGGCAGGTGTAGCACCCTTCACGAATGTAGATGTTGCGTCCGGCCAGCTCGAGCGGCGAGTAAGGCCGCATGCCCTCCACCTTTTCAATGGTGTTTTCGAGGTAGAAAAGCGGTGCGATTTCAACGATACCGCCGATGGAGACCACAACGAGTGATCCCACCAGAAGCAATGTTGCATTACGCTCGATGACGCCGTGTTTATCAAGAATAGACATCGTCAAACTCCTTACTCAGCCGGTTGCAGCGCAGGCGCGGCATCCTGGCGAACACCCTCTTGGCGCTGATGGCCGAGAATGGTTCTGGTAATGTTGTAGGCCATGATGATTGCACCGCTGAGGAACAGCAGACCGCCACCGGCACGCAGCAGATAGTAGGGGAACATGGCCGCTACAGATTCTGCGAACGAGTAAACCAGGAAGCCCTGCGCATCATATTCGCGCCACATCAGAGCCTGCTGGATACCGGCAACCCACATGGCAGCGGCGTAGACAACGATACCCAATGTGGCCAGCCAGAAGTGCCAGTTGACCAGTTGCAGGCTGTACAGACGATCGCGGTTCCACAGCTTTGGCACCATGTAATAAAGGGCACCGAAGGTGATCATGCCGTTCCAGCCAAGCGCGCCGGAGTGAACGTGACCAATGGTCCAGTCAGTATAGTGGCTGAGCGAGTTGACGGCCTTGATCGACATGACCGGACCTTCAAATGTTGCCATGCCGTAGAAGGCAACCGCCATAACCATCATGCGAACGACCGGATCGGTACGGATCTTGTCCCATGCGCCTGACAGCGTCATCAGACCGTTGATCATGCCACCCCACGAAGGCATCCACAGCATGACAGAGAACACCATGCCCAGTGTCTGCGCCCAGTCCGGTAGCGCCGTATAGTGCAGGTGGTGCGGACCAGCCCAGATATACATGAAGATCAGGGCCCAGAAGTGGATGATCGACAGGCGGTAGGAATAGACCGGACGGTTAACCTGCTTGGGAATGTAATAATACATCATGCCCAAGAAGCCGGCGGTCAGGAAAAAGCCCACGGCGTTATGGCCGTACCACCACTGCGTCAACGCATCCTGCACGCCCGAGAAGGCCGAGTAGCTTTTGACACCGAGGAACGACACGGGCACCGCCAGATTGTTGACGATATGCAACATGGCGATGGTGACAATGAAGCCGAGGTAGAACCAGTTGGCCACGTAAATGTGGGGTTCCTTGCGCTTCAGGATCGTGCCCAGAAACGCAATGAGATAACAGACCCAGACAATTGTCAGCCAGATATCGACGTACCATTCCGGCTCGGCATACTCTTTGCCCTGCGTAATGCCGAGAAGGTAGCCGGTGGCGGCCATGACGATGAACAGGTTGTAGCCCCAGAAAACGAACCAGCCGAGGTTACCGCCAAACAGGCGTGCACGCGATGTGCGCTGAACCACATGGAAAGACGTCGCGATAAGCGCGTTACCACCAAAGGCAAAGATAACCGCCGAGGTGTGCAGCGGGCGTACACGACCGAAATTGAACCATGGCTCAATATTCAGGTCGGGAAATGCCAGCTGAAGCGCAACGATCAGACCGACGAGGAAACCGACTACGCCCCAGAACACGGTGGCAATGACACCGTATTTGATGACTTCATCGAAATACTCCGACTGCTGACGCTGCTTGGCGGCGGCATCGATCGGCGCAAAGGATGTGCGTCGCAGCAACACGACCGCGCCGATGAGCAGCACGAAAAACAGCACCCACATATGGGATGCAAACTGATTATCATGGGCGAATGCCGCCCCTAGCAACGCAATAAAGGCTCCCAGAGCCACTATCACGAATTCCAAAGTGTAGTTCATTGTTGGTTTCCCCCAACGTCCTGGCTGATCCGACGCGGCCAGACATCTGCCCTGTGCAGAGTCGTGCGGCATGTCGCGTCATGTGGAGAAGTGCCATTCGCGGGCCAAACTTACCTTGATCCAAATCAAGGCGGACGCGGCAGACTGTGGGAGAAATAGAAACGAACTGGAAATAGCGGCATTTTCGCAACTGGATGCGTCCTTCGGGACATCATGCCGCACGACAGGCGTGGCAGCGCAGCCAGTCTTGCGCTTGAAGGGCAAGAACGAGGTCATGACCATGGCACAGAAAGGCAATCTTTCAGGGCGACCTGAACAGGAAACCATCACCCCGTTATCGCGGGCGGAAAAGGATTTCCCCAAACTGGACTGGCTGCGCCGGGCGCACACGGAACAGCTGGCACTGTGCCGGGAACTCGAGGAGATCGCAGATTCCCTGCCCTCCAACGTCAACCGGCAAAAATGCATCTATGCCGCCAAGGCGCTTGGACCCGTTATCCGCGGCGCCCACCATTATGAGGAAACCGTACTGTTTCCCTGGATCGAACACCGCACCGGTCAGCGGGCTCGTTCTGAAACGCTGGAACGTCTGCGCTTTGAGCATTTCGAGGATGAATGTTTTGCAGAGGAACTGACCGATGCCCTGCTGAAGGTCGGCTCGGGCAATCCGGTCAACATGGAAGCGGTCGGCTACATGCTGCGCGGTTTTTTTGAGGCAACGCGTCGACACATAGCCTTTGAAAGCGACTGTCTTCTCGAAGAACTGGAAAACGAGCAGACGCATTGAAGCAAAAACTTAAGTACCCGATTCAAAATATGAGGAACCAGCCCTTACCCCTTCATTTTAAGGGGTAATCCAGCCGCGATGAAATAAACTTCATTGGCAACTTCGGCCACATTCTGATGCAGACGGCCGGCATGGTCACGAAATTCACGCGCCATGCGATTGTCAGGCACGATGCCAAGCCCAACTTCATTGGACACAAACACCAGCTGCGCCTTTGCCACCGCAATGTGACGGCAAAGAGCCTCGAATTCGGCGGGCATATCCCTATTGTCCATCATCAGGTTTGTGACCCACAATGTCAGGCAATCAATGAGAATGATCCGTTTGGGATCATCGATCTTCTGCAGCAACCCTACCAGATCAACCGGCTCCTCATGGCTGGTCCAGACAGCGCCACGCCGGGATTGGTGCTCACGAATGCGCGCTCGCATTTCATCATCCCAGGCCCGCCCGGTCGCCACATAATGGGCGTCGAGGCCGCTTGCTAGAACCAGTTTTTCGGAGAAGGAAGATTTGCCGGAACGCGCACCACCCAGCACAAGAACCGTTCGATTTTGGTGCGTCATAAAAATCCGCTCTGCAATGTATGAAATTATGTCCGGACCCCAATGCGCGTAGGCGCAGGGCCATTGCATCAAGTCATGAAAAGGGACGATTCGTAGATAGGAGGCGTCCCCCGGTCGATCATGCTCAACACTCCGGTTTGTCTGCCTGCTGTCATTTCCCCGGTTTGCACCATTACAAACCGCAAGGAAACTGAAGGCCAGCAGCAAAAGGTCCGGACAACCAAAATCTAGGATCAGGCTGGGCGCGTGTCAATGATATCTGGGAGTAGATAAAAATCAAAAAGCGCGCGAGCCATCAAGCTTGCACGCCTCCTGAAAACACCTCAAACAGAGGCAACGGCGACCGGTACGCAATACCTTTTCCGGAGCCGGACTGACGGTCTCGCCGTCTGCACGACTACAATTAACCAGACATTCTTACCGGAGAGTTAGCAAGCGACTCACATTCGAAAAAACTTTGTCGTTTTTTGCAATTTTTATCGCGAACCATCTCACCGACGAAATAGAAACCGTTTTTTCAGTCCGTTGAGATAGATGATGTCAGCACATTGCCTGACGGACCGCATGCGGCCATTATCGCCCGGTCTGAAGCGGCACGGATTCGATTGGCGGTCTCACAACATCATGACAATTATCGACTATACGGCTTTTGTAATCTTCATCCTCTCCTGGAGCAGTTACGCCTGGCTGACATCAGGCAAGCCGCGTTTTGCGCGCCTCAGCCTCAATCAGGCCATGGCCGAGCGCCGCCGCAAATGGATCTACAATTCGCTGCGCCGTGACCTGAAAATGATCGACACGCAGATCATGGCCGGCCTGCAGAATGGCACCGCCTTTTTTGCCTCGACCTCGATCTTTGCGATTGGTGGCTGTTTTGCGCTTCTGGGCGCGACAGATCAGGTTGAATCCGTGTTCAAGGACATGCCCTTTGTGCATTATGCCGGACGCACGGCCTTTGAACTGAAGGTCATCGGACTGACGACCATCTTCGGTTATGCCTTTTTCAAATTTGGCTGGTCCTACCGCCTGTTCAACTATTGCACCATTCTGTTTGGCGCCATTCCGATGGTCGAGGACAGTCTGGGTGACCGGCGCGCAGCAGAACAGGCAGCCGAAAACGTCATCCGCATGAACATCATCGCCGCCAAGAACTTCAATGATGGTCTACGCACCATTTTCCTGTCGATCGGTTACCTCGGCTGGTTCATCGGTCCTTACGTGTTCATTGGCGGCACGCTCTTCATCATCGTGGTGCTGACGCGCCGTCAATTTTTCTCCGAAGCACGTCTGGCGATCATGGAAGATGAACAGCCTTGAAATTGCCTCACTTTGAAGGCGTTGCGATAATCTTTGCAGAATGACAAAATCAGGGATGAGAGAATGACCGAAGCGATCACCGGGACAACGCCACCAGCCCCGAAAGGCCGGATCGGCGCACTCGATACATTGCGCGGTATCGCCCTGATTGCCATGGCATCCTACCACTTCACGTGGGATCTGGAGCTGTTCGGTTATCTCGAGCCGGGCACCGCGACCCAAGGCCTCTGGAAGATCTATGCGCGCGGCATTGCCAGCAGCTTCCTGTTTCTGGCCGGTTTCAGCCTGTATCTTGCCCACTCCAAAGGCATAAACTGGCCGTCTTTCCGCAAACGCTTTGCCATGATCGCTGCTGCTGCCGTGGTAATCACCGTCGCAACGGCCATTGCGACGCCAGATGGCATGATCTTTTTCGGCATATTGCATAATATTGCCGCCGCGAGCCTTGTTGGCCTGCTGTTTTTGCGACTGCCTGTCGTCGTCACCCTTGCCGTTGCCGCGGCTGCACTTGCCGCACCGTTTTATCTGACGGCGGATATTTTCAGCACGCCATGGCTGCTATGGGTCGGTCTTTCGCCTGTCATGCCACGCTCCAATGACTATGTGCCGCTGCTGCCGTGGCTTGCGCCGTTTCTGCTCGGCCTCAGCGCTGCAAAAATCGCCCTGCCCGCTGGCTGGCTTGATCGTTTTCGCACCCCAAGCCATCCGCGCAATCCGCTGGCCCTTGCCGGCAAACACAGCCTTGCCTTTTACCTGATCCACCAGCCCATTCTGGTTGGTATTGTTTATCTCGCATCGCTAGTTGCACCGCCCCCACCGGTCGACACGGTAGAGCAATACAAGAACCTCTGCATGCGCTCATGCGTCAACAGCGAAAACGGCACTGAGATTTGTGAAAGCTTCTGTGGCTGCAAGCTGGAAAAGCTACAGGCCGAAGGTATCTTCGACAATATGATGGCCAACAAGGTCAACGAGCAGGAACAGGTAAAGATGGGCGACATCTCATTTATGTGCGCCCAGGAAGTACAGCAATAAAAAAGCCGCTGTGACAAACAGCGGCTTCACACTATCCGAATTTCGAAACGGTCAGGTGCCGACACCAATTTCCGCAAGGCGGGTCAGACAGGCTTCTTCGACATTGTCGAGTTCCGCCAGCGTCTCTTCAATGTCCTTGCGCTTCTGGCGAAGCTCATTGCGCTTCTCATCAACCTTTTTCATCAGCATCTCGAGTTGGCCGGACTCGCCCGGCGGCTCTTTGTAGACCTGAATGATCTCGCGAATTTCTGCGATGGTGAAGCCGATACGACGGCCTCTGAGAATTTCCTGAATAAGCCTGCGGTCGGCCATTCTGAACAATCTGGTGCGACCACGACGTTCAGGATGAATGAGCCCCTCGTCTTCGTAAAAACGCAGCGTTCTTGTCGAAACACCAAATTCCCGTGTAAGCTCTGTGATGCTATAATATTTATTCACGTGCCGATCCGCTTCATGTCAGGCAATTGAGTATATTGACCTTAACGTAAAAGTCAATTTTACAATTGATCCTCACCTAACATAGTCGCCATGTCTCGCCTTAAGCACTAGAATACCAGCCCTTGCAAAAACAAGGGCTTAAAACCTTTAATTGCGCGAATACCCCCCTGCACGCGACCGTCGCTAATGTATTCCGTACCACCAGGCGGCCAGCCCCAGAAACGAGAAGAAGCCGACAATATCCGTCACCGCGGTCACAAAGACCGCTGAAGACACCGCAGGGTCGGCGCCAAACCGGTCCAGCACGATCGGAATGAGGATTCCGGCAAGTGCCGCCGCAAACATGTTGATCATCATGGCTGCGGCCAGAATTCCACCGATTTGGATATCGTGGAACCAAAGGGCAGCCAACGTACCGATGGTACAGCCAAACAGCAGGCCATTGAGAATACCAACGCCCGCCTCACGACGGATAATACGTCTGGCATTGTGAATATCGAGGTTTTTGGTGGCAAGCGCCCGCACCGACACCGTCATTGTCTGCGAACCGGCATTACCGCCCATACCCGCCACGATCGGCATCAGAATGGCAAGCGCTACGATCTCTTCAATGGTCGCGTCAAACAGGCCGATGACGGATGCCGCCATGGAGGCGGTAAACAGGTTGACGGCAAGCCACGGCATACGTGAGCGGGACGTACTGGCAACGGAGTCAGACAGTTCTTCGTCACCGACACCACCAAGGCGCAGCAAGTCTTCTTCCGCCTCTTCCTGGATAACGTCAACCACGTCATCGATCGTCAGCACGCCGACCAGACGGCCGTTTTCATCCACCACGGCAGCGGATAGAAGGTCGTACTGCTCAAACAGCTGCGCCGCTTCTTCCTGGTCCATCTCCGCCGCAATCGGGTGGTTGGTTTCATGCATGATCGTTTCGACCTTCACCTGCCGCTTAGACCGCAGCAGCTTGTCGAGATCAAGCGCGCCAACCAGCTTGAAAGTCGGGTCGATCACGAAAATCTGGGTGAAGCTTTCGGGAAGTTCCTCTTCCTCGCGCATGTAATCAATCGTTTGCCCAACCGTCCAGAATGGCGGCACGGCCACGAACTCGGTCTGCATACGACGACCGGCGGAGCTTTCCGGATAATCCAGCGCACGGCGAAGCCTGACACGCTCGGTAAACGTCAGCTTGGCGAGAATTTCTTCGCGGTCCGCGTGGTCAAGGTCTTCCAGAATGTAGACCGCGTCATCCGAATCCAGTTCACCGATACCGGCAGCAATCTGCTCATTCGGCATCTGCTCGACGATATCCAGACGAATGGCCTCATCGACCTCCGTCAAGGCGGTCATGTCGAAGTCGTCACCCAGCAACCGAACAAGCGCATGGCGCTGTTCCGGCAGGATTGATTCGAGTAGATCGCCCAATTCGGACTCGTGCAGCCTTGCGACATTTTTACGCAGGAACAGCAGGTCACGATCGGCGATTGCTGCACCAACCATGGTCAAAAAGTCGGAGCGAATAGAACCGTCATCCGAATAAATGTCAGAGGCTTTATTGGAAGGTGTCACATCCAGAGGCTCGTGACGATCGTCGTCAACATCAGTCATTGGCGCCCCCTGTTTTACGTGAATGTCCCGAATTACGGGCTGGCTGGAGAATGGCTCTTAAAACCGCATTGTCAACGATCAGGCAAGATGGATGCCAAGGAAAATTTAATCGGAGAGACAATATCATACGGTCATAAACAACCGCTTTAAACAGATTCCTGCGACGAAATCGCGACGCCGATGACCAAGAGTTGAAAAACTCAGACTAAGATACAAGTTGACATATGGTACACAGGGGGGAATCTGGAGAATACAACAAGACATTGCTAATGAGGCAATGCGACCAGAAGGCGCAGGAATTGCGCTGAAGCATGTCGCGCAAAAGTGTTCAGCGGTTTTGCGATAACGACATGCGAAAAAACTAAGAGCTAAAGAATAATTGTTTGGGAAAGACCACGTTCATGGGCAAGATGGATTTCATCGGCAAGGCATCCTCCGCAGCTGGCGGCTGGGGCGCGTTGAAAAGTGTTGGCAAGAGACTGCTGGAATCCGGCGCACCAATATCCGGCGCCCGTACCCTTCTCAAAGCCAACCAGCCCGATGGCTTTGACTGTCCAGGCTGCGCCTGGGGTGACCCGGAGCACGGTTCCTCCTTCGAATTCTGCGAAAACGGCGTGAAGGCCGTGGCATGGGAAGCAACTGAAAAGCGCGTCCCGCCCGACTTTTTCGCCAAACACACCGTCACTGAACTGCGTGGCTGGAGCGACTACGATCTTGAGCTTCAAGGCCGCCTCACCAACCCGATGCGTTATGACCGCGCCACCGACAAATATGTTGCCGTGTCCTGGGACGAAGCCTTTGCCGAAATTGGCTCGGTGCTGAAAAGCCTTCCGGACGCCAACCGCGCCGAATTCTACACATCCGGTCGCGCCTCCAACGAGGCAGCTTTCCTGTATCAGCTGATGGTTCGTCTCTACGGCACCAACAATTTCCCTGACTGTTCCAACATGTGCCATGAGGCCAGTGGCGTTGGCCTGAAGGCTTCCGTCGGCGTTGGCAAGGGCACAGTTCTGCTGGAAGACTTCGAACATGCCGATGCGATTTTCTGCATTGGCCAGAACCCCGGTACCAACCACCCGCGCATGCTGGGTGACCTGCGCCGCGCGGCGCTACGAGGTGCCCGCATCGTTGTCTTCAACCCGATCCGCGAAAAGGGCCTTGAGCGCTTTACCGACCCGCAGGACAAGGTTGAGATGATCACCGGCGGCAGCGCCAAGATCGCCACCAACTATTACCAGCCACGCCAGGGCGGCGACATGGCTGCCGTTCGCGGCATGAGCAAGGTGATTTTTGCCGCCGATGACGCAGCACGCGCCGCTGGTCAGCCCGCCATTATCGATTACGACTTCATCGCTGTACACGCTGTCGAGTTTGACGCCTACCGTGCCGCCGTGGATGCAACTAGCTGGGATGCCATTCTCGACCAGTCTGGCCTGACCCGCGAGCAGATCGAAGAAGCCGCAAACATCTATATGACGTCGAATGCCGTTATCGCCACCTGGGCGATGGGCATTACTCAGCACAAACATTCTGTCATCACCATCCGCGAAATTACCAACTTCATGCTGCTGCGCGGCAATATCGGTCGTCCCGGTGCGGGCCTTTGCCCGGTGCGCGGACACTCCAACGTGCAGGGCGACCGCACAGTTGGTATCGACGAAAAGGCACCACCTGCGCTGCTCGACGCGCTTGAGAAGGAACTGGGCGTGCCAATGCCGCGCAATCGTGGCCACAACACGGTTGAAGCCATTAGCGCCATGTTGGACGGCACTGCCGAAACCTTCATCGCGCTGGGCGGCAACTTCCTGCGCGCCACACCGGACAGCCCGCTGATCATCAAGGCGTTTGAAAAGCAACGGCTGACGGTCAACATCGCCACCAAGCTCAACCATTCGCATCTGGTGCCGGGTCAGGTCTCCTACGTTCTGCCGTGCCTTGGCCGCACGGAAATCGACCGCAACTCCAAGGGCGTCTCACAGATCATCACCGTGGAAGATTCCATGAGTATGGTTCACGGCTCCGGCGGCATCAACACACCAGCCTCGCCAGAGTTGAAGTCGGAAATTGCAATCGTTGCCGGCATTGCCGAAGCGACGCTTGGCAACGCCCATGTCAACTGGCGCGCCATGGCCGAAGATTACGACCTGATCCGTGACATGATCGAGCGTGTTCTGCCGGGCTTTGAGAACTACAATGAGCGCGTGCGCGTGCCGCGTGGTTTCCACCTGCGCAACGCCGCAGCAGAGCGCGAGTGGAACACACCAGCCAAGAAGGCAACCTTCTTTACCGGCGAATTGCCGGCAAAGACCGAGCACCAGCAGGCGCTTGGCGAAGAAGGCATCTTCGTGCTGCAGACATTCCGCAGCCATGACCAGTACAACACCACCATCTACGGCATGGATGACCGTTACCGTGGCGTTTACGGTGAACGCCAGGTCGTGTTCATGAACCCGAAGGACATGGAGAAGCTGGGCGCGAAGGCCAAGCAGCGCGTTGATGTTGTCGGTGAATATGGCGATGGCATTGAGCGAATTGCCGAAAACTTCCGCCTTGTGCCTTACAACATTCCAGAAGGCAGCATTGCCGGTTATTACCCGGAACTGAACGTGCTTGTGCCACTGCACAGCTACGGCGAAGGCAGCTTCACCCCAACCTCCAAGTCGGTGCTGGTGTCGGTTCGTCTGCGCATCGAGGCTGATACCGAGGCTGCATAATGTCTGAACATACTTCTGCCGAACGCTTCATGGCGATGGTGGAAAAGATCGTGGAAACGGCCCCGGATGGTTTGGACACCACCGGGGCCGCACTTCTGTGCGCTATTCACGTTGGGATCGGTTCCGACAGCCGCAGCCTGTCGAAAAAGCTCGGCATTGCCCATGCGCTGGTGTTGCGGGAAATCACCGCCATGTCTGGCCGCTTCCTTGCCGTGACAAAACGTGATGACCGCACACAAAGAACCTTTGTGGAATTATCAGCTGTTGGTAAGGAACTGACTGTGGTCGCCTATGCCACCTCTGGAACCTCGCATGACATCGCAAACATGACACCGCAAGCCTGACGCCTTCTGGGTTTCATCAGGCGCAAAACCGGAGCATACAGTGGCAATCAGGCCCATTCTGACCTACCCGCATGCCGGGCTTTCTACACCTTGCCAGCCGGTGACGGTGTTTGACGATGCGGTAAAAACGCTATGCGTCGACTTGCTCGACACCATGCGCGCCGCACCCGGCGTTGGCATAACGGCTGCCCATATCGGTGTATTTCAGCGGGTGTTCGTGCTGGAACTGTCGCCACAGGACGGCGTCAGAAATTACATCAACCCGGAAATCCTGTCGCAGTCCGCTCACACCATGCGCCACACCGAAGGCAGTGTCTCCATGCCCGGCTATACGGAGGAAGTGGAACGGCCAGCGGCCGTGCGCGTACGTTGTCAGGATATCACCGGGGCATTTCACGAAGAGGACGCAGAGGGATTTCATGCCATCTGCATCCAGCATGAAATCGATCAGCTTGATGGTATTTTCTGGCTGCAGAAACTGTCGCGCCTCAAGAGAGACCGTCTTGTGCGCAAGTGGCAAAAGGCCGCTCACGCACCAAAATCATAAGCAGAGACGATTATGCTTTAACTGTCAGGTCAAAGGACACAGCATCACGCAGCGTGTTGCTGACGGTGCAGATATCTTCCGCCATATGGCCGATGGCCTGACGCTCTTCGTCATTAAAATTACCTTTTATATCAAGCGCGATATGGAAGGTCTCGATGCGGGACGGTTCCGTCTTCGCCTTCTCGCCGGTTACTTCAGCCGTCACGTTCTCAAACCTGTCGAGGATGCCGAGCTTGCTGGCTGCGATGCGCGCGCTCAGCACCATGCAGGCCGCCAGCGATGAATAAAGCAGATCAATCGGATTGAAGCCCGGATCGGAAGCGCTGGTGGTGACGCCAAGCGTGCCGCCGGTTGGCGTTGTCAGGTCCGGCTGGCCCATTCTTGCCAGAACGGCCGTTGCGCCCGTGGGCCTTGTTTTCACTTTTACCTGGGTCATGTGTTGTCTCCGCCGGCCGATAGGATTTTTTTCAATTGTATTGTCCGCAATGGAACCAATGTGGTGATGAACGCATTTGATACGCAACGGTCAAGAACCGTTGGAAAATTAAAGGAGCTGGGACCAATGGTTACATCCACCCTCATCAGCATTTTGATCACGTTTCTTGTTATCGTGCTGATTCTATGGCTGGTCGCTCGCTTGCCAATTGCTGGCAGCGCGAAGCAGATCGTCCAGGTTATCGTCATCATTATCGGTATTATTTCTCTTCTGAAATATCTCGCCGTATTCTGATCGATCGCGACAGGAAACAAAAAGAA
This sequence comes from Agrobacterium sp. AGB01, assembly GCF_014851585.1. Lineage (GTDB taxonomy): Bacteria > Pseudomonadota > Alphaproteobacteria > Rhizobiales > Rhizobiaceae > Agrobacterium. The sequence continues at coordinate 943,542 of NZ_JACVAB010000002.1, read as the reverse complement.
CAGGCGGCAATAACACCGCCTGTTCTTTTTTTATTTAAACCGAATTTCAGATATTTGCCGCCCGCTTCCAACCCAGCGTCAGCAAGCCGGCGCCAATCAGCAGGCTTCCGCCTGTTCTATTGACCACCCTCTGCACCGATGGTTTGCGAATGGTGTTGCGCGCAGCAGAGGCCAGCAGCCCGTAGAGTGCCGCATTGATGATGGCGAGCACCAGGAACGTCGTTTCAAAGATCACCATTTGCGGCAGCCATGGCAGCGTCGGCACCAGAAACTGCGGCAGAAACGCCACGAAAAACACGATGCTTTTCGGGTTCAGCGCCGTGACGATATAGGTGTGCAGAAAGATCCGCATAGGCCTTTCCCGACCCGTCACATCGCCCTGTGAGGCATCGCCACCGATAACAGGCGCACGCCACAGCTTGATCCCAAGATAGATAAGATAAGCGGCCCCGATCCATTTCAGCACCGTAAACAGTGCTGCAGACGTGGCCAACAAGGCACCAAGCCCCAGCATCGAGGCGGTCATCGCCGTAAAATCACCCAGCGCCACACCGGCAACCGTTGCCGTACCTGCCTTGCGGCCATGGCCAAGCGCATAGGAAATGACGAGAAGAATGGTTGGCCCGGGAATGGCCAGCATGACAATTGACGCAGCAGCAAACGCAATCCAGTTTTCAAACGGCATGGCAAATCCTCGCTCCAGAGAAACGCCACCAAGCCACCATTTTAACTGAAGTTCAAGCGCCGTTTATTGGGCGCGCAGACCAAAGCCCTGCATCAGGCGGCGCGTGGCAAAGTCCGGATTGCCCGAGGTAAATATCGCCACATCAAAACCATCTGGATGTTCGGCCCCCTGAACCAGCGGCACCAGATGGCGTGCCCGCCGTGCAATGGCTTCTGCCGGGTCCAGCCAGTCGACTGGCCACGGTGCTAAGCGACGAAACAGATTAGACATGAATGGGTAATGGGTGCAGGCCAGCACGACGATATCGGTCTTGCGCTCCTCCTGCTCGACAAAACACGGTTCGATCTCAGCCATCACCGCCTCATCCGATACCGGCTCACCCCGGATCCAGTTTTCCGCCATGCGGGCCAGATTTTCAGAACCGACCAGCCGCACATGGCACTGGGTGGCAAAGGACTGGATGAGGTCACGCGTATAGGCACGTTTGACCGTGCCGGGCGTGGCAAGCACCGATACGAGACCGGAGCGTGTGCGCTCTGCTGCTGGCTTGATTGCCGGCACTGTACCGACAAAGGTCATGGCAGGAAATGCTTCACGCAGTGCTGCACCGGCCAGCGTAAAAGCGGTGTTGCAGGCAATGACGCAGACCTCGGGATCGTGCTCGACAAGCAACCGGGCAAACAACGCCAGAATGCGCTCTTTCAGCGCCTCTTCTTCCCAGCCGCCATAGGGAAAACCGGCATCGTCGGCAATATAGATGAACTCGCGCTCCGGCATCAGAACGCGAACTTCGCGCAAAACTGTCAGGCCACCAATTCCGGAATCAAAAACCAGAATTGGCTTCAGCTCATGCGTCTGTGCTGTCATCTTCCGAAACGCCCTTGCCGCCGGCATTGTTGTTGGGAGGCTGATAAAAAGCTCCACGCGGCGAGTTGCGCGTGTAACGGTCAAAGGTACCGAACACGCCACGCAGAACACTGATCTCCTGCGAGGTCAGCGCCCGTCTGGACAAAACGGCACGAAGATTTTCAGTCATGCGCTGCCTTTTACCTTCGGGGCGGAAATATCCGCGGGCATCCAGCGCTTCTTCCACCTGTTCATAAAGGCCATGCAGCTCTTCTTTTGTCGCCGGCCGCTGCTCGATCGGTTGGAAAAGCGTCGAAGACACGTCTTCCATACCAGACTTCATCCACTCATAGGACATCAGCAGCACCGCTTGCGCGATGTTCAGCGATGCAAAGGCTGGATTGACCGGGAATGTGACGATCTCGTCGGCAAGCGCCACTTCTTCATTGGTCAGGCCCCAGCGCTCGCGACCAAACAGAATGCCGGTTTTTTCGCCACCGACAAATTTGCCACGCAGCGTCGCCACGGCATCAACAGGTGCGCGCACCGGCTTGAAGCCGTAACGTTCACGGGCCGTGGTGGCATAAACGAAATTCAGGTCGGCAATCGCTTCTTCCAGCGTCGCAAACACCCGCGTGCTGTCAATTACATGGTCTGCCTTGGAGGCCGCAGCGCGTGCCTTCTCGCTTGGCCAGCCATCACGCGGGTTGACCAGACGCAGTTCCGCCAGGCCAAAATTGGCCATGGCACGGGCAACCATGCCGATGTTTTCGCCCAGTTGCGGTTCAACGAGGATGATTGCCGGGCCTTCTGCCACAAGTTCCAGCTCGCTATTGGTACCAGCCATATTCTTCTTCCAGATTACACGGGCGCTTCACTGGCACAAAATGCAGCGCAAATCAAAGTGTGCAGCGGAAAAAGGCCAATTGAAGACCGGCACTATTCACCCTTGATGATGCCATCCATCTCGACAACCAGCGAATCCGTGCCGTCGTCGCCAACTCGGTGAATGTCATCGATGACAGGCTTGCCGTTTTCTTCGATCACATCGAAATGAACTTCGTTGACCATGTTCTTCATGTCGTTTTCGTCCATGCAGGACCACAGCTTGAAACTGACCTTTACGTCATTGACGCCGCCATCCTTTGGCTGAGCCGGTGCGATCGCCAGTTCCTGTATTGGACAGCCATCCTGTGAACTGGTCACAACGTCGTAGCCAAAGGGGTCGCCCGGCTCGTTGTTTTCGGTGTCATAGGCCGGCTTCTTTGCTGCCTGATGGTAGGTTTCGACAAATTTCTTGCTGAACAGGCTGTTCAGCATGTCCTCGTCAAAAATGTATTTCCACTCCTCCTGCTCGCCGGACCAGTTCTTGACGGTGATATCCATCACCTGACGCACGGGTGCCGTCGCATCTGCTGCGAATGCGCAGTTGGAGGCCAGAAAAACGAGGGTGGCTGTGAAAAAAGTACGCATGAAGATGTCCGGTCGCAAATCGACAATGGAAGGAATGATTCGCCAGACTGTATTCCCATCCTGCCATTTGTCACCCACCCAACTTCATTTGGGCAGCCATGCAGAAAAACATGCTCCAAGCCTTTGCGGACGGCGCATGCGATGCTATAGCCGCACCGGATATTTTTCCGATACCGCGGACTTGTTCCGCCTCATTCATGGCGAGGAATTCATGGCAAAGATCAAGGTTGCAAATCCGGTTGTCGATCTCGACGGCGACGAAATGACCCGTATCATCTGGCAGCTTATCAAGGACAAGTTGATCCTGCCTTACCTCGATCTCGACATCGAATATTATGACCTCTCGGTCGAAAACCGTGACGCTACCAATGACCAGGTGACTGTTGATGCGGCTCACGCCATCAAGAAGCACGGCGTTGGCATCAAATGCGCAACCATTACACCAGATGAAGCCCGCGTTGAGGAATTTAGCCTCAAGCAGATGTGGAAGAGCCCGAACGGCACCATCCGCAACATTCTCGGCGGCGTTATCTTCCGCGAGCCAATCATCTGCAAAAACGTTCCACGTCTGGTTCCAGGCTGGACGAAGCCAATCGTTGTTGGCCGTCACGCATTCGGCGACCAGTACAAGGCAACCGACTTCAAATTCCCTGGCAAGGGCAAGCTGACGATCAAGTTCGTTGGTGAAGACGGCCAGGTTATCGAAAAAGACGTATTCGACGCACCAGGCGCCGGCGTTGCTCTGGCCATGTACAACCTGGATGAGTCGATCCGCGAGTTCGCACGCGCATCCATGAACTACGGCCTGATGCGCAAGTGGCCAGTTTATCTGTCCACCAAGAACACCATCCTCAAGGCTTATGACGGTCGCTTCAAGGACATCTTTGAAGAAGTTTACCAGGCCGAGTTCAAGGCGAAGTTCGACGAAGTCGGCATCATCTATGAACACCGCCTGATCGACGACATGGTTGCTTCCGCTCTGAAGTGGTCCGGCGGCTACGTTTGGGCATGCAAGAACTACGACGGCGACGTACAGTCCGACACCGTTGCACAGGGCTTCGGTTCGCTCGGCCTGATGACCTCCGTTCTGCTGTCGCCAGATGGCCGCACGGTTGAAGCTGAAGCTGCACACGGTACGGTTACCCGCCACTACCGCCAGCACCAGAAGGGCCAGGAAACCTCCACGAACTCGATCGCTTCGATCTTCGCATGGACACGTGGCCTCGCACACCGCGCCAAGCTGGACGACAATGCCGATCTGGCAAAGTTCGCTGCCACGCTGGAAACCGTTTGCGTTGACACCGTTGAAGCCGGCTTCATGACCAAGGACCTGGCACTGCTGATCGGTCCTGATCAGCCATGGCTGTCCACCACTGCCTTCCTCGATAAGATCGACGAAAACCTTCAGAAGGCTATGGCTGCCTGAGACAGCCAAACCTGAAGAGAACTTCGAGAACCCGGCTTTCGCGCCGGGTTTTCTTTTGGCTACGAGAGCAATGTCTTGATTACATCACAGGTCAGGCGCAGAATTTGCCAAAATGGAGGAGACGTTATGAGTGACCTGACATTTTATACCAACCCCATGTCTCGCGGTCGCATTGCCCGCTGGATGCTGGAAGAGGTTGGCGTGCCCTACCGCACCGAAATTCTGGCTTTCAGTACCGACATGAAATCACACGCCTACAAGGCGATAAACCCGATGGGCAAGGTGCCAGCCATCAAACATGGTGATACCATCGTCACCGAATGCGCGGCGATCTGCGCCTATCTTGCCGATGCTTTTCCCGGCGCAAATCTTGCCCCACCCACCAAACAGCGCGGCCTCTATTACCGCTGGCTGTTCTTCACGGCAGGTCCGCTGGAAATGGCAGGTTGCTTCAAGGCGCTCGGTGTTGAAGTGCCGCCAGACAAATACCGGATGGTTGGCTGCGGCGCTTATGCCGATGTCATGAACACACTGGAACTGGCTGTCAGCGAAAACCGCTTTGTGGCTGGCGATCAGTTTACAGCCGCCGACGTTTATGTCGCCTCACATATCGGCTGGGGCATGCAGGTCGGCACAGTCGAAAAACGTCCACATTTTGTGGAATATCTCAGCCATATCAGCGAACGCCCGGCATTCAAGCGTGCCTTGCAACTGGATGAGGAAGCCTCGAAAGAATTGCAGCCCACCGGCTGACATGGCTTAGCGGACGGCGATCAGAAAATAGAAAAAGGCGGGTCAAACCCGCCTCTTTCATTAAATGCGTCAATCGCAATCAGCAGGCCTTAGCCAGCGAGTGCCGCAGCAACAGCCTCGATGGCTTCAGAAGCCTTGGCACCATCAGGGCCACCGGCCTGCGCCATGTCAGGACGGCCACCGCCACCCTTGCCGCCGAGAGCAGCAGAAGCAACACGCACCAGATCAACGGCGCTGAAGCGCGAAGTCAGGTCTTCGGTGACCGACACAACGGCACTTGCCTTACCATCTTCGGAGACGGCAATCAGCAGCACAACGCCGGAACCAATGCTTGCCTTGGCATCATCAGCAAGGCCTTTAAGGTCCTTGGCTTCAATACCGGATAGCGACTTGGCCAGCAGCTTTACGCCGCCAATCTCCTGCACATCGCTTGCTGCGCCGTCAGCGGAACCGCCGCCCATGGCCAGCTTGCGACGGGCATCCGTCAGTTCCTTTTCAAGCTTCTTGCGCTCATCCAGCAGGCTTTCAACGCGCGACAACACTTCGCCCGGCTGAACCTTCAGCGAAGAAGCCAATGCCTTCACACGTTCGTCCTGCTCGGCGAGGTAGGCGAGAGCGCCCTGGCCGGTGACAGCTTCAACACGACGAACGCCAGCACCAACCGCGCTTTCGCCCAACACGCGCACCAGACCGATTTCACCGGTTGCCGACACATGCGTGCCGCCGCAAAGTTCTACCGAGTACGGACGGTTGGCCTTGGCGCCGTGAATGCCAGTGCCCATCGACACAACGCGCACTTCGTCACCATACTTCTCACCGAACAGCGCCATGGCACCTTCGGCAATCGCATCGTCAACGCTCATCAGACGCGTGGTAACAGGCGCATTCTGCAGAATGATCTCGTTGGCCATCTGCTCAACAATCTTCAATTCCTCTGCCGTCATTGGCTTTGGATGTGAGACGTCGAAGCGCAGACGCTCAGGTGCAACCAGCGAACCCTTCTGGGCCACATGCGTGCCGAGGATTTCGCGCAGCGCCTCATGCAACAGGTGGGTTGCCGAGTGATTTGCGCGCAGACGTGAGCGGCGGTCATGATCAACCGTCAACTGAACAGCGTCGCCGACCTTGAGGCCGCCCTTTTCAACCGTGCCGATGTGAACGAACAGGCCTTCGCCCTTCTTCTGGGTATCGGACACAGCAAATGCGCCATTGTCAGATGAGATGATACCGGTATCGCCCATCTGGCCACCGGACTCGCCGTAGAACGGGGTCTGGTTGACGACAACCTGCACGGTCTCGCCTGCAGCAGCCGCATCAACAGCTTTGCCGTCCTTGACGATGGCCTGAACAACGCCTTCTGCCGTTTCGGTGTCGTAACCGAGGAATTCGGATGCACCGAGCTTTTCCTTCAGTTCAAACCACACGGTTTCCGTTGCCTTGTCGCCGGAGCCGGCCCAGTGCGAACGTGCTTCGGCCTTCTGGCGCTCCATGGCATCGGTAAAGCCGGAGATATCGACGCCGATTTCACGGGCACGCAAAGCGTCCTGCGTCAGGTCGAGCGGGAAGCCGTAGGTGTCGTAAAGCTTGAATGCTGTTTCGCCGTCCAGCATGTCGCCCTTGTGCAGTGTCGAAGTTGCGTCGGACAGCAGCGAAAGGCCACGCTCCAGCGTCTTGCGGAAACGGGTTTCTTCCAGCTTCAGCGTCTCGGAAATCAGCGGTTCTGCACGCACCAGTTCCGGATAGGCACGACCCATCTGCTGAACGAGCGTTGGCAGCAGCTTCCAGATCAATGGCTCTTTCGAACCCAGCAATTCGGCATGGCGCATGGCGCGACGCATGATACGGCGCAGCACGTAACCACGGCCTTCATTGGATGGTAGAACACCGTCGGCAATCAGGAAGGCGGATGAACGCAGGTGGTCAGCAATAACGCGGTGGCTGGCACGCTTTTCGCCTTCAGCAGCAACACCGGTTGCTTCAACCGAAGCAGAGATCAGCGCACGGAACAGGTCCGTGTCGTAGTTGTCGTGCTTGCCTTGCAGCAGCGCGGAAATACGCTCAAGACCCATGCCGGTATCGATCGATGGACGCGGCAGATTGATGCGCTCTTCCTTCGTCACCTGCTCATACTGCATGAAGACGAGGTTCCAGATTTCGATGAAACGGTCACCATCTTCATCGGCAGAGCCGGGAGGGCCACCCCAGATATGATCGCCGTGGTCATAGAAAATTTCCGAACATGGACCGCAAGGACCGGTGTCACCCATGGCCCAGAAGTTGTCGCTGGTTGGGATACGGATAATGCGATCATCCGAGAAACCGGCAATCTTCTTCCACAGGTTAAAGGCTTCATCGTCAGTGTGGTAGACAGTTACCAGAAGACGGTTCTTGTCGATGCCGTATTCCTTGGTGATCAGGTTCCAGGCGTGCGTGATCGCCTCTTCCTTGAAGTAGTCACCAAAGGAGAAGTTACCCAGCATTTCAAAGAATGTGTGGTGACGGGCGGTGTAACCGACATTGTCGAGATCATTGTGCTTGCCGCCGGCGCGTACGCATTTCTGCGACGATGCAGCCGTGGAGTACGGACGGCTTTCCAGACCGGTGAACACGTTCTTGAACTGAACCATGCCCGCATTGGTAAACATGAGGGTCGGGTCATTGCGCGGCACCAGAGGGCTGGAGGCTACGATTTCATGACCATTTTTCTTGAAGTAGTCGAGAAAGGTCGACCGGATTTCATTTACGCCGCTCATGCCCACACACCGCTCATACTGAGTCCTTCATTGCCGTTTGCAATACGGCTAACCATCAAAACCACTGGCTTTTATCGTTCACGTCTGGCCCTGTCCAGCCATGCGGGCCGCAACCTTGGCACAAAAAAGGCCGCATGAACGGTGTCACGCGGCCTTTTGTTTCAATTCATACAGCGCCGTTTCAATTGAGAGACGGAGCCCCGCCCAATCATGCGTCAGGACCGTCGCCGTCTTCAGAGCCTTCCGGACCGCCATTTTGCAGGAAGCGGTCTGCAATCAGACCGGCATTCTGGCGGAGTGACAGCTCAATTTCATTGGCAAGTGCCGGGTTTTCACGCAGGAAGGTTTTTGCGTTTTCACGCCCCTGCCCCAGTCGCTGGCTGTTATAGGAGAACCAGGCTCCCGACTTCTCAACGATGCCGGCCTTGACGCCCAGATCGACCAACTCACCGGTCTTGGAAACGCCTTCGCCATACATGATATCGAATTCGACCTGCTTGAACGGAGGTGCCATCTTGTTCTTGACGACCTTGACGCGTGTCTGGTTGCCAACAACTTCTTCACGTTCCTTGACGGCGCCGATGCGGCGAATGTCGAGACGAACGGAGGCATAGAACTTCAGCGCGTTACCGCCGGTTGTCGTTTCCGGCGAACCGAACATCACACCGATCTTCATACGGATCTGGTTGATGAAGATGACCATGCAGTTCGAACGAGAGATCGATGCGGTCAGTTTGCGCAGCGCCTGGCTCATCAAACGAGCCTGAAGGCCCGGCAGGCTGTCGCCCATTTCACCTTCAATTTCCGCACGCGGCGTCAGGGCCGCAACGGAGTCGATAACCAGAACATCCACCGCGCCGGAGCGAACCAGCGTATCGGTGATTTCAAGTGCCTGCTCACCTGTATCAGGCTGAGAGATCAGCAGGTTCTGCAGATCGACGCCAAGCTTGCGGGCATAGACCGGATCAAGCGCGTGTTCCGCATCCACGAAGGCGCAAATGCCACCCTTTTTCTGGGCTTCTGCAATTGTCTGCAGCGCAAGCGTCGTCTTACCCGAGCTTTCAGGGCCGTAAATTTCAATGATACGACCTTTGGGAAGTCCACCAATCCCAAGGGCAATATCCAAACTAAGAGATCCCGTCGAAACCGTTTCAATTTCAACGACGTTTTCATTGGAGCCGAGCTTCATGATCGATCCCTTGCCGAACGAACGTTCGATCTGGGAGAGCGCTGCTTCCAGTGCCTTGCTTTTATCCACCGATTTATCCTCTACAAGACGCAAAGAATTTTGTGCCATCTGATCCACCTTTAGGTTATTGAAGCCCCACAGGCAATGAAGCGTTCCGTGAAGATTTTGTACCTTGTTTGTTCTCATTCGACAAGAGCAGATCATCATATTGAAAACAATAATGGATAAGTGGTTTGTTCTATTTTTGTTTTTCTTCGTGGAAGCCACGGCAAAAAAGATGAAAAACCACAGGTCAAACCGCAAAAGGGTCGAATCGCACCCCTGCATCAGACCGGTGGAATACGGGAACGGACGATGAAAAAAATACTCGTGCTCGGTGGTGCGCACATAGATCGCCGAGGTCTGATTACAGGTGAAACCTCACCGGCTGCCAGCAACCCCGGACGCTGGATGGAAGAGGCAGGCGGTGGTGGTTTTAATGCTGCCCGCAACCTTTCCCGCCTCGGTTATGACGTTCGGATCATCTCACCGCGCGGCGGCGATGCCACCGGCGAAGCAGTGGCGGCAGCGGCCATTGAAGCCGATGTCGAAGACACGCCTTTCGTGTTTCTGGATCGCAAAACACCCAGCTATACCGCAATCCTTGAGCGCGACGGCAACCTGATCATCGCGCTGGCGGACATGGATCTCTATGACCTGTTTTCACCACGCCGCCTGCGCGTGCGGGCTGTCAGGGATGCCATCGCAGCGACCGACGCCATTCTGTGCGACGCCAATCTGCCGAAGGATACACTTGCGGCACTCGGCAAAGCGGCGAAGGAACACGGCAAGCTTCTGGCTGCCATTGCGATTTCGCCAGCCAAGGTCGTCAAGTTGCAAGGCGCGCTTGAGAATATCGACATTCTCTTCATGAACGAGGCCGAAGCCCGCACCATTACCGGCCACAGCCCGGAAAAATCCGCCGACTGGCCAGCCCTGCTGCGTGCAGCCGGTGTGAGGGGTGGCGTGGTAACGCGCGGCTCCAATGAAGTGATTGCCTTTGTCGGCGAAAGCACTGCATCGCTGCAGCCACCGGTCCTGAAAGAGGTACGTGATGTCACAGGGGCTGGTGATGCTCTTGCATCCGGTTTTCTGGCGAGCCATCTTCATGGCCAGAACATTGGCGAAAGCCTGCGTTGGGGCACGGCAGCGGCGGCCATTACCGTCCTTTCACCCTTCGCCACATCGCATGAAATGTCACAAGACAACATTGACCTGATGTTACGTCTTGTGCCCGAAGCACAAACCCTGTCATGAGACACTGATAACAGAAATTGGAAATACCCGATGACAAAGCCAATCTCCCCTCTCCTACCGATTGTCTATTCCGAAGAAGTTGCTGCTGCCAAACAGCGCGGCGCACCAATCGTTGCCCTTGAATCGACCATCATCACCCATGGCATGCCTTACCCTGGCAACATTGAAATGGCGCAGGGCGTGGAAGAGCTGATCCGCCAGGAAGGTGCCGTACCGGCCACCATCGCTGTTATCGATGGCGTTCTGCATATCGGCCTTGAAAAGCACCAGCTGGAAACCTTGGCCCAGACCACAGGTGCCATGAAAGTCTCGCGCGCCGATATCGCCTTTGCGATTGCCGAGCGTCGCACCGGTGCAACCACCGTTGCCGCTACCATGATTGCCGCTGCACGCGCCGGCATCAAGGTCTTCGCAACCGGTGGCATTGGTGGCGTACACCGCGGCGCCGAAGAGAGCTTCGACATCTCTGCTGACCTGACTGAACTTGCCAAGACCGGCGTGATCGTCATTTGCGCTGGCGCCAAGGCCATTCTCGACATTCCAAAGACGCTGGAAGTTCTGGAAACCGGCGGCGTTCCTGTCGTGACCTATGAAGCCACTGAGTTCCCGGCCTTCTGGTCGCGTTCGTCTGGCCTGCAAAGCCCGCTGACACTGAACAGCCCGGCTGCCATTGCCAACTTCCAGACGACCCGCGAACAGCTTGGCATCGACGGCGGCATGTTGATCGCCAACCCGGTTCCGGAAGAAGATGAAATTCCGCGCGAAGAGATGGAAATCTACATCAGCCGCGCCATTGCCAATGCAGAGCGTGAGGAAATCACCGGCAAGGCCGTAACGCCTTACCTGTTGGACAACATCTTCCGTCTGACCAGCGGCCGCAGCCTCAAGACCAACATTGCCCTGGTGCGCAACAATGCACGCCTGGCCGCTGAAATCGCGGTTGCCCTCAACGGCTGATTTGTTCGATATTTCAGGCATGAAAAAGCCCGGTTCCTTTCGGAGCCGGGCTTTTTATTGTCTTCAGAACAACATCAGTTCTGTGCGACCGGACGAACCAGCGGCGTGACACGGCGGATGGTAACACGGCGGTTCTGCTGTTCTGCAGAAAGGGTGCGTACCTTCAGGTAACGTTCGCCATAGCCCTGCGTTGCCAGGTTTTCCGGCGGAATGCCGTAAACGTCGGTCAGGATATTTGCGACCGATTCAGCGCGACGGTCCGACAGGATCAGGTTGCTTTCGTCAGAACCGACGGCATCCGTATGACCTTCAATGAGGAAGGTTTCGGCCGGGTTCTGGTCCAGCGTCTTGTTGATGGCGTCTGCCACCTTGCGAAGTGTGCGTGCCTGGTTCATCGGAATATCGGCACTGCCCGTCGCAAAGGTCACCGTATCGAGGTCGATACGACGCACTTTGTCACGAATACGCGCAGAGTACTTCACCTCATCCAGCGAGTAGACACGCTCGACAGGTTCGACGGGCGGCTGTTCCAGGAACGAGTAATAGTCACGGTCCGGATCGCTGGTCGTGTCGATGATGTAGTCCTGAACCGGAATGCGCAGGCGCATCGGTGGCAGGTCGAGGCCCGGATCGCGATAAGCGTATTCGCGGTCAGGACGGTCCATCAGTTCCGGTGCGTAGAACAGCACATATTCACGGCCACGATTGTCGATTCGCGAACGCTGGATGATGTCGCCGTAACGGTTACGGATCGTCACAACCTGCGTGCCGTCGTTACGCTCCACAGTTTCGCGGATACGGCCACCTGGCAGACGCTCGTAATACGGCTCTTCACCTTCACGCACGAAGCGGCTGGTATCGTCGCCACGCACGATGATGCGGTCACCTAACTGCAGGATGATACGGGCGCCATCATCATTGTTGTTACGACGGCCACCATCGCGTGGCTGCCACTCACGCACGCCTTCCGGACGTTCAAAACGTGGTGGACGGGCTATGCGCTCACCCTGTTGGGCGGTTGCGGCTTCCATCTTGACCGGTGGCGGTGGTGCCTTGCCATCTGGCCGCATGGCCTGTGCTTCGGCATCCGAGGTCGGAACCTTCACTTCACCGGCCTGCTCACGTTCCTTGCGGCGTTCGTCACGAGACTTTCTGTCGCCAGAACGTTCCGCTTCCTTGTCGCTGTCGAGAACGGCAGCACCCTTGTCGACCGGCAGAATAACCGTTTCGTCGGTCTTGGACGGGTCCGCAGCAATGGCCTTGGCCTGGTCCAGCTGTTCCTTGGTCATGGAAGGAGCTTCTTCCTGCGGAGCAGCGACCTGATCCGGCACGGCTTCACCGGCCGGGGCCTGGCCACTTGCAGCACCGTCCTGTGGTGGTGGCGGTGCATCAGGGGCTGGCGGCGCATCTGGTGCTGGTGCCGGGGTGGGTGCAGGTGCAGTAGCGTCCGGTGCAGGTGCCGCAGCATCTGGCGCAGGTGCCGGTGTCGGCACAGGTGCTGGCTCTTCAGCGGCGGGACGTGTAGCAGGTTTTTCACGGTTCGGGCGTGGGCGCTGCTTTGACTGGTCATCACCCGGCTGGCGGCCCGGCTGCGGGTCTGCCTGCTGTTCAGGCACTGGAGCCTTCTCAGGCGCTGGTGATTCCTGCGGTACTGGAGCTTCCTTCGGCTCAGGTGCTGGTGCTTCAGCGGCTGGCTCGCGTTTTGGTCGGCGCTTCGGCTCAGGGGCCTGCTCGGCGGCAGGAGGAGCAGCCTCAGGTGCGGGTGCTGGCTCAGCCGCAGGCGGCGCAGGTTCTGGTGCCGGTGGCGGAGGTGGTGCCTCAGCGGCGGGTGGTGGTGGTGGTGCTGGCTCCGGCGCAGGCTCGGCCGCAGGTGGTGCGGGTTCCGGTGCCGGTGGTGGCGCTGCGTTCTGCGCGGCAAGCGCTGCATCAAGCTCTGCCTGCGCGGCCCCTACGGCCGACTGTGCGGCAGAAGTGTCACCACCGCTAGCCTGGGCATCAGCCAGTGCCTGCTGCGCTGCCTGCAATTGCTGGCGCGCACCTTCAACGCTGACCTGTACGCGAATAACATCCCGGCTCTCAGCTTGGAAAGAAACGGTGGGCCTCAATGTCATGGCGCCGGCTGGTTGAGCCGTCATGACAATGGACATAAGGGGAAGAACAACCCCGGCCCTCAACATGGTTTTATTCAACATCGTGTTTCCTCATGTGCCTGAATGCTTCGTTGTCATCTGCGTCATTCAGGGCTTTTTTGTGCCCGGTCAGCGCAACGCGCCAACCATGACATTGTTCCAATCATGGACGGAGAAGCCTGTACGCAGAATGAACGGACAACAACCATACCGAAGCTGTTTGACAGATCGTGGAATTGAGGTTGCATTTTATTTGCAACGGTATGAGTATCCGGCCAGCGAGGTGCAATGACCCCACGCAACAGACATTGGCACGGATAAAAACAACAGCCTGCCAGTGAAAACCAAAAGAGAGGATCGCAATGCGTATTTCTACACGTCTTCTTGCCGCCGCTTCTATCGCGGCAGTATCTTTGTTTTCCGGCGCAGCCTTTGCGCAAGACAAGCTCGTTATCGGCACGGAAGGCGCTTACCCTCCCTTCAACAACCTTGAAGCGGACGGCACACTGACCGGTTTCGATATCGATATCGCCAAGGCGCTCTGCGAAGAGATGAAAACCGAATGCACCTTCGTAACCAACGACTGGGATGGCATTATTCCGGCTCTGCAGGCCAAGAAGTTCGATGCAATCGTTGCGTCCATGTCGATTACACCTGAGCGTCTGGAAAAGGTCGACTTCTCCAAGAAGTACTACAACACACCTCCGGCCATTGCCGTTCCGAAGGATTCGCCAATCAAGACGCTTGAAGACCTCAAGGGCAAGAGCCTCGGCGCGCAGGGTTCCACAACCCACGCCAACTACGCCGAAAAGCATCTGGCTGATTCTGACCTCAAGCTTTACCCAACCGCTGACGAATATAAGCTCGACATCACCAACGGCCGTATTGATGGCGTTATCGACGACATCGTCGTTCTGTCGGAATGGGTCAAGTCTGACGCTGGCGCTTGCTGCAAGATCCTGACACCACTGAAGGTCGATCCTGAAATCAATGGTAATGGTGCCGGTATTGCTGTGCGCAAGGGCGACACTGCACTTGCTGACAAGCTGTCTGGCGCTATCGCCGCCATCCGTGCGAACGGCAAATACAAGGAAATCAACGACAAGTACTTCGATTTCGACGTTTACGGCGAATAATCAGTGCTGATCTGTTGAAAGTTGATGGCGGATGGCTTGCCCTTCCGCCATTTTTGTTTGAAAAACATGGATAGATTCAAAAAAAGCGGCAAAGACCGCAGGGGAAGTTGGCATGAGCGGATTGTTTTCCGCGGTAGGCTCTTTTTGGGCCTACATTACGCATCTATTTGATCCATTCTGCGGCCCTGTTGGTGTCTTCTCGTTTCTGGATCAGTCCAGCATCATTTCCTGTGGCCCGACAGGCTGGGGTGACGAAGTTGCCTTTGGCGTCAAGGTCACCATCACACTGGCACTGGCAACTTTGCCGGTCGGTTTGATCATCGGCTTCATGATCGCACTTGCAGCCCAGTCCAGCGAAAAGTCGCTGCGGATCGCTGCCGGTATCTACACCACGATCTTCCGCGGCCTGCCTGAGCTTTTGACGCTGTTCATCGTGTATTACGGCATACAGATGCTGCTGCAATCGGTGGCCGGTTCGCTTGGTTTCAGCGGACCGATCGAAATCAACGCCTTTGTAGCGGGCATGATTGCACTGGCCGTGGTGTTTTCGTCCTATTCCTCAGAAGTGCTGTTATCCGCTTTCAAGGCCATACCCAAAGGCCAGTATGAAGCGGGCGATTCCCTAGGTCTTCGACGCAGCCGCACCATGCTGCTGATCGTACTGCCGCAACTGGTCAGAATTGCCCTGCCCGGCATGACGAACCTGTGGATGATCCTGTTGAAGGACACGTCTTACGTGTCGATCATCGGCCTGACCGACATCCTGCGCCAGACCGGCGTTGCGGCCCGCGTCAGCAAGGAAGCCTTCTTCTTCTACGGACTTGCCTGCTTGCTCTTTCTGGTTCTCGCCATGCTGTCGTCGATTGGTCTCGGTTACATTGATCGCTGGTCACGCAAATCGGAGGCCAAACGATGAGCCATGCCGAACACCTGATTGCAGCCCGCCCTGCGCCGCCTGCCAAAAAAAAGCCGATGACACTGGCCCGCGCCAGCGGTTACGTCATCATTGGCATCTGGTGCCTTGTGGCTCTTGGCCTCGTCTACACCATCATCAACGGTTGGGACTGGGCCAAGGTTGAACGTTACGGACCGCGTTATCTCGACGGCCTGAGAACAACGATCATTCTCGTCACGGTCTCTATCATTCTCGGCGCTATCCTGTCGCTGCCGATTGCCTTTGCGCGCATGTCAAAAAACCCGTTCTTGGCGGCACCGGCCTATGCCTATGTCTACGTGTTTCGGGGCACACCGCTGCTGGCGCAGCTGTTCCTGATCTATTACGGCCTTGGCACATTCCGCACAGAACTTGAAAGCATTGGCCTGTGGTGGTTCTTCCGGGAAGCCTGGTATTGCGGCCTGCTCTCCATGACGCTCAACACAGCGGCCTATCAGGCTGAAATCCTGCGCGGTGCCATTGCCAGCGTGCCGATCGGTCAGCGCGAAGGCGCCTTTGCGCTTGGCCTGCCGAAATCGATCATCTTCCGCAAGATTACCATGCCGCAGGCACTCATTGTTGCCCTGCGCCCCTATGGCAATGAAATCATTCTGCTGATCAAGGGTTCGGCTGTTGTCTCCGTCGTGACCGTATTTGACCTGATGGGCCAGACACGTTACGCCTTTTCCCGCACCTTCGATTACCAGACCTATCTTTGGGCCGCGATTTTCTACCTGACAATCGTCGAGACACTGCGCCACGTCTGGGCATGGCTTGAAGCCCGCCTGACGCGCCACCTGAAGCGCTGACCCTGCTAGCAGCACTCCACGACGAGAGCTGCTAACACACTGAAAAATAATTTCTTTTTAGCCAGATAAATACAATTTCAAGATTCGGTTAACCATGTCATGCTCCCATGGTGATGTTGAACACAGGTTCACCACCGCCAAAAAAACGGGAACAGGTATCATGAACACAGACATGGAAATGATGCTGAAAGGTTACGGCCTCACCACTGCCCAGATCTTCTACCGCATGCCCGATCACCCCGCTTTGCTCCAGACCTATGTCTGGCAGCATTACGATCTGGCACCGGACTTTCCGGAAATGAACGGCTTTCTGAAGTTCTGGCGTGAAAAGCTCGATGGTCCCCTGCATTCGGTAAAATATGTGCATCGGCAACTGATTTCGGCCAGCGAATGGCGCGCACTGAAGGGCGAGTTCATTATCCACTGAATAACGGCTATTCGAGATAAACATTGCACGTGCCCGGCGGGCAGCTTACAGCAAGGCTGAACACCAAAAATTCAGCCAAGGGTACTGCAATGACCGGAAAACAACAGAAGATCGACGAAGAGGCCCTTGCCGAAGCCTATAACCGCGCACTGGCCCATGAGAAGGCTGGCGAGATCGATGCTGCCGTAGCAGCCTACCAGGAAGTTCTGGGCCTTGATCCGGAAGATCATGGTGGTGCGGCTGTTCGCCTTGCTTCACTTGGTCGTGGCGAGACACCGCCAAAGGCTCCCGATGCCTATGTCGAAACACTTTTTGACCAGCACGCCGAAGCCTTTGAAGACATTCTGGTCGAGCAGTTGGGTTATGCCGTTCCGATGATCGTGCGCCAGCGCCTGCAGTCTCTCAACCTTGGCCCATTCAAGCGCCTGCTCGATCTCGGCTGCGGCACCGGCCTGACGGGTGCCGCCCTGCGGGACATGGTGGAAGACAGCACCGGTATCGACATTTCCGAGAACATGGTTGAAATCGCTCATGAAAAGGAAATCTACGAAACGCTTTACGTAGCGGAAGTCGAGGATTTCCTTGAGGACAATGACGATGACGCTTTCGACCTGATCACCGCCACCGATGTGCTGCCGTACCTTGGTGCGCTTGAGCCGCTGTTTTTCGGTGCGGCCGAAAACTTGGCTCCGGGCGGCATCTTTGTGTTCTCGTCTGAAACACTGCCAGATGATGTTCTGGCTGGACGTGCCTACATGGTTGGTCCGCACCAGCGTTTTGCCCATGCAGAAAGCTACGTGAAGGAACGTCTCGAGGCGACTGGTTTCGAAATTCTCGAAGTCACCGACATCAATGTGCGTATGCAGGATGGCAACCCGACACCGGGCCATCTGGTGGTGGCAAAGCTCAAGGCTTAAACCTCAAAAAAGGCGCGGCAAAAATCGCGCCTTTTTCTTTGCCTATGTTTCGCGATTTGCGAGCGTGTCACGACATGTCGCATGGCATGATGTCCTGAAAAGCGGCATGATGCCTCAATGGTCGATATGCGGCCTTGAGGTGAACAGGCAATGCTCGACAAAAACGCATCCGCACAAGACATCATTCGCCACCTTCAAACCATGACATCGCAGGATGCCATTGATAGCATGCGCCGCTTTTCCATTGTCACCGATACCGCACTTGGCATCAGCAATCCCGACCTGCAAAAGCTGGCCCGGCAGGTCGGCAACAACCACCAGCGCGCCTTGCAATTATGGAATAGTGACATTCGTGAAGCGCGGTTGATGGCGATCTATACCGCCGACCCAACCTTGTTGACACGGAACGAATGTCTGGCCTGGGCGGGCGATTTCAGTTCCTGGGAAATTGTCGATGCCGCTGCCGATCTCTTCACGCAGACGCCATTCTGGAAAGACCTGATCGACACATTCAGCGCTGACGACAGGGAATTTGTCCGGCGCACCGCCTTTGCGATGATTGCCGGCGCAACGGTTCACCTAAAAAAAGAACCGGACGAAACCATGCTCGGATTTTTGCCGCTCATCAAGACATATGCAAATGACGACAGGAATTTTGTGTGCAAGGCAGTGAACTGGGCGCTGCGCAATATCGGCAAACGCAGCACCAATTGCCACGCCCCCGCACTGGCATTGGCGCAGGTTTTGGCAGACAGCGAAAACAAAACGGAAAGATGGGTTGGCAAGGATGCCGTCAAACAATTGACGGGCGAAAAACTGCTCGCCCGTCTGAAGTAGTCTTATTCTTCACCCGACGACTTGGTGTTGTCGAGCAGCATGTAATCTAGCGGCAGTTCAGTCGTGTACTTGATCTGCTCCATGGCGAAGGCAGACGACACGTCGCGGATTTCGATCTTGGCAATCATGCGCTTGTAGAAAGCATCGTAAGCACCGATGTCAGGCACCACCACGCGCAGCAGGTAATCCACGTCACCGCTCATGCGGTAGAATTCGACAACCTCAGGGAATTCGGAAACCACTTCCGAGAAACGCTTCAGCCACTCAATGGAGTGGGATGCCGTGCGAATGGAGACAAAAACTGTAACCTTGGTGTTGACTTTGGCCGGGTCCAGAAGAGCGACACGACGGCGAATGACACCATCTTCTTCCATCTTCTGGATACGCCGCCAACAGGGCGTCGTGGAAAGGCCGACTTTCTTGGCAAGGTCAGCAACAGCCAGGGTTGAATCCTCCTGAAGTATGCGCAGGATTTTGCGGTCTAATCGATCCAATTCCATTCCTCCTGAATTATTTTCCTTTAGATACACGATTCAAAAGAAAAAAACAGAAAAATTTTTCACTTAATTAGCATTTCAACAGACTGTCGCAAAACTGGCAACAGGTCCTCTTCAAACCATGGATTTTTCCGTATCCAGGCTGTATTGCGCCAGCTTGGATGCGGCATTGGCAGCATACGAATGCCCTCATTCCTGAAAAATGTCGTGCGCCAGTCGCGTACCGTTTCCGTGACATTGCCACTGCGCGTTTTGCCCATGTGCCAGGCCTGCGCATAGCCGCCAATCGCCAGAACCAGCTCTATCTGTGGCATGGCATCCATCACCCGCTGACGCCAGAACGGTGCGCATTCCTTGCGCGGTGGCAGGTCGCTACCCTTGGCATCGTAACCGGGAAAACAGAACCCCATCGGCACGATGGTGAACAGATCGCGATTGTAAAACTGGTCGCGGTCGACAGACAGCCAGTTGCGCAGCCGGTCACCAGACGCGTCATTGAACGGCAGACCGCTTTCATGCACCCGAAGCCCCGGCGCTTGACCCGCAATCAAGATACGCGCCTTGGAGGAAATCACCGCCACCGGACGCGGCTCATGCGGCAAGCGATAGGCCTCACCGCGCGCCGGCGTGTCACGACAGATCCGACAGGCGGCAATCTCGGCTCTTAATATATCCAGATCCTTGTCCCTGATATCAGGCACTCACACTCACTCCCAGCCAACCAGATGGCGCACCGCCGCAAGGAAACCGGACAATGGTACGTCCATTTCCGCCGTCTTGCGCAACTTGCGCCAATCGGCCGGCGCTTCAAACACCCCTGCCCAAAGGCCAAGCCCACCGGCCTTTGCTTCCCTTTCCTCGTCCGAAAACAGAAAATATTCTGTCCGCACAGCCAGTCCCCGGCGCACCATTTCAGCCGCCACATCCTGCCCATTCATGAAACAACGAACAAGCAAACGCTGATATCGATCCGTGTCATTGCCACGGCATTCCAGTCCGGCAGAAACCAGGCCGGCCAGCGCCTGTTTGGCGGCCTGCCCGCAAGGCCAGTCAGAACCATTGCGCTGGCATTGCTGGTCAAGTTCAGGCGCATCGATACCCAGCAGACGGAAACGTTTTCCGTTCAGCGCCAGCGTATCACCATCAATGACATAATAGGTTCCTGCATGCCGCTGCATGTTGTCGCTGTCCAGCTTGGCAGCGATCAGAATTCCCAGCAGAAAAATGGCAATCAGCACAATTCCGTCGCGCAAAAAAGCCAACCGCCTGCCCTTGTTTTGTCTCATATGCCAACAAATCCTTTTCACAAATGGCAAACAAATAGTTTCACGGCAGCATCTTCTTAAGATTTCGCGGTTAGTGTTTCAGCCATTCGTGTCATTCCTGTTGTATCAATGAGTAAAAGCGTCAGCACATCAACAGACAAGAACATTGTCGACCGCTCCAAAACGCACCGTAACAAGGCGGTTGCGAAGGCAGTGAAGTTGACACGCGAACGCTTGCAATATGGTCAGGGCGGAAACAACACCTTTGACCGTGACATGCTGGAAATGCATATAAGCACAGCACTGCACGGCGCAACGATCATGCCGCTTTTCATTGTGTTGGTCACAGGTTTGGGTGTGTATTTAACACGCGAAGCCAATCTTGTGGCTTGGGCCATCTGTGCGCTTGGCATTCACGCCGTGTCGCTGATTGCTGCCAAACGGGCCAACAAGCAGGAACTGACGGCCATCTCCACCACCCGGTGGCACAATATCTTCCTGGCAATCCAGATTATTACCGGCTGCGTCTGGGCCTACATCGCCGCCTATGAAGCGCCGCCTGCGGTACAACCCGCCTATTTCCTGTTCTTCAAGGGCGCGACCCTGCTGATTGCGCTGGCAATCATCTCCATGTCGAATGCCATGCTGCCGCGTGCGGCAATGATGACATTCCTGCCGGTTCTGACCGCACTGATTATCGTGGCGGCCACATCGCGCTCTGTTACCGGAATCAGCGTTGCGGCAATGTTCATCGTTGCCATGCTGTTTTTCCATTACCTTACCGACCGGCTAGCCAAGTCCAACATCAAGCTTTTGTCCTTCCAATCGGAAAAGGACGATCTGATTGCCGAGCTTGAAGTGGCAAAGTCCATGTCAGACGAGGCCCGCCGCCGCGCTGAAGAGGCAAACCTTGCCAAGTCGCGCTTCCTGGCTTCCATGTCGCATGAGCTGCGCACCCCGCTCAACGCCATTCTCGGTTTCTCCGAAGTGATGGCAACGGAGGTTCTGGGGCCACTCAACAACCCGCTCTACAAGGAATATTCGGGCGACATTCACAGGTCCGGCAAACATCTGCTCGACCTGATCAATGAAATCCTCGACCTGTCGCGCATCGAAGCCGGTCGTTACGACCTGCATGAAGAAACCATGTCGCTGCTGGATCTGGCAGAAGATTGCATCGGCATGATCCAGCTTCGTGCCCGCGCCAAGAACATTTCTATTGCCCAGCAGTTTGAAAGCAGCCTGCCACTGGTCTGGGCCGATGAAAAGGCCATCCGTCAGGTCGTTCTGAACCTGATGTCCAACGCCGTGAAGTTTACCCCGCAGGGCGGTGAAATCATGATGAAGGTTGGCTGGACGGCCGGTGGCGGCCAATACATTTCCATCAAGGACAATGGCCCCGGTATTCCCGAGGAAGAAATCCCGGTCGTGCTGTCAGCATTCGGTCAGGGATCGATTGCCATTAAAAGTGCCGAACAGGGAACCGGTCTTGGCCTGCCTATCGTGCAGGCCATTCTGGCCAAACATGATGGCCAGTTCATTCTGAAATCGAAACTGCGTGAGGGAACGGAAGTCATCGCCATTCTTCCGGCCAAACGCGTGCTGCAGAGCCTGCCTGCCGTCGAAGACACGCAGGCAGTCCAGCCGCGCAAACGCTCATTCGCCTAAGATCGTCAGCCCGGAAACAGGTTGACGACCAGTGCGTAAACGACAAATCCGGCATTGATCAGGATAAGGCAGAAGACCGCAAGTGAACCGAGGTCCTTTGCGTGGCGACCGACCGATGAAATCTCCGGCGAGATACGGTCTACCAGTTCCTCGATTGCGGTATTGATGGCCTCAAACGCCACCATCAGCAACATCAGAATGACAAAAATCAGATAGTGCACGAAGGGTGCACCAATCACTGCAAACAGCACCAGACCTGCAAACAGCAGCAGAACCTCGTGGCGGAATGCAGCCTCCTGCCACAGGCGTTGAAGCCCCTGAACGGAGTAGCGCAGGGCAGCAAACAAATGCCTGATACCCTTTTCCTTCACGAAAGCTGCCGGCTTGTCGTTTGATTGTGGTTTTGTCATTCAGCGGTCTTCACTTCAGCTGCGGTTGGAAACGCCAGCGGCATCAAATGTTGCCATGCCGGAGTGGCAGGCGGCAGCGGCCTTGACGATGCCGGCAGCAAGTGCAGCACCGGTACCCTCACCCAGCCGCATGCCAAGTGCCAGAAGCGGTGTCTTGCCCAGCTTTTCAACGGCAGCAAGATGGCCCGGTTCACCCGACACATGGCCAATCAGGCAGTGGTCGAGAGCAGATGGGTTCATGGCCTTGAGAAGGGCCGCAGATGCTGTTGCGACATAACCATCGATCAGCACGGGGATCTTCTCCATGCGTGCCGCCAGAATGGCACCAGCCATCGCCGCAATTTCACGACCACCAAGACGGCGCATGATTTCAAGCGGGTCAGACAGATGGTCCTTGTGGAACTCAACGGCGGCTTTGACGGCAGCAATCTTGCGCGCCATCACATCGCCTTCGGACCCGGTGCCGGGACCGGTCCAGTCTTCAGCCGTGCCGCCGTAAAGCGCCAGGTTGATAGCTGCCGCAATCGTGGTGTTGCCAATGCCCATTTCACCAATGCACAGCAAGTCGGTGCCACCGGCAATCGCTTCCATGCCAAAGGCCATGGTGGCGGCGCAGTCACGCTCGGAAAGAGCCGCTTCGCAGGTAATGTCACCGGTAGGATAATCCAGCGCCAGATCGAAGATCTTCAAGCCAAGGTCATTGCTGACACAAATCTGGTTGATCGCCGCACCACCGGCTGCAAAATTCTCGACCATCTGCTGGGTCACGGAGGAAGGATAAGGCGTGACACCATGTTTGGTAACGCCGTGGTTGCCAGCAAAGATCGCCACCAGCGGACGAGTGACGGACGGTGCCCGTCCCGTCCATGCGGCAAGCCACATGGCAATTTCTTCCAGCCGACCGAGAGAACCCGCCGGTTTGGTCAGCTTGGCGTTACGCTCCTTGGCGTCAACCAGCGCATGGGTCGAGGGACCGGGCAGATCGCGCAGCAGCGTACGAAAATCGTCGAAAGGCAGGCCGCTCATGCTCATGATATCAATCTTCCTCGTTCATTCCGGAAACTTGTAATTTTCCGGCAAATCAGTCTTTGTTGCCCCTCTCATAGTCGGGGAATGTTTCAGGAACAACCGGAAATCGCCCCTTTTGAATTCCGTCAGGACAGGAACTGCATCATGGACATCAACGCGTTCATAACCGATCTGGCAAGAGCCGTTGGTTTTCTCGGACGCTTTCCGGTGCCGCAGCACTTCTTTGAAGGTTACGACGGCAAGATGGTCCGCCTGTCTCGCACCTTCGCCTTTGCAGGTCTGCTGATTGCCCTGCCCGCCGCTCTCGTTTTGTTGATCTTGCTGTCGCTGGATGCCAGACCGCTTCTCGCCAGCATGATAACACTGACAGTTATGGTTTTTTCAACAGGCGCTCTGCATGAGGATGGTTTTGCCGATACAGCCGATGGTCTCGGCAGCGGCCGCACCGGCGACCGTATCATCGAGATCATGAAAGACAGCCGCCTTGGCACCTACGGTTCCGTTGCGCTGTTCTTTTCCTTTGGCCTGCGTGCGGCTGCACTGACGACACTTTGTGAAACGCTGACGCCCGTCAGTGCCGCTGCGGTCTTTCTGGGTGCTGAAGCGCTCAGCCGCGGCCTGATGGTTTGGCATTGGACGGCAACACCCTCTGCGCGCCAGCAAGGGCTTGCATCATCGGCCGGCCAGCCGGACAGCACTGCCCGCAACACCGCCGTCATTTCCGGCGTTATAATCGCCTCGGTTCTGGCACTGCCATTCTTCTCCATATTTGCACTTGCGCTGGCATTTGCTGCCGTGGCGCTTGCCATCACAATTTTTAATGGTTTCGTGGTGAAAAAGATCAACGGCCATACCGGTGACACCATTGGCGCGACACAACAAATCTCGGTGATTGTCTGGCTATGCACCCTTGCCCTGACGAGCTGAAACACAAATATTGTGAGTGAGCATTTATGGAATATGTGAAAGGCCGATTTGCATGAGCCGTTTGGTGGTTGTTCTCGTCGTACTGGGCATCGGTCTTGCACTGCTTATTCTCAACAATGACACCGGCCAAACCTTCGGAATTGAAAACGACCAGTTCGGCCGCCTGCTCTATTTGCTGCCGATAGCCGGACTTCTGTCGGTCGGCGTCCTCAATGCCAGCCGCGGCAACCTGCCGCTTGTACTGCGCCAGATCGCCATCTGGCTGGCCATCATACTCGCACTGGTATCGGGTTATCTTTACCGCGATGATTTCCGCCGTTTCGGCGAACGCCTGCTGGCCGGCCTGATGCCGGGCCGCGCCGTTGTGGTAACCACCAGCGAAGGCGGACAGGAAATCATTCTGCACAAATCAATGAATGGCCATTTTGAAGCCAACACGCAGGTCAACGGCATCGCGGTACATATGCTGGTTGATACCGGTGCAAGCTCGGTTGTGCTGTCAGCCAATGATGCTCGCAAGATTGGCTTGCACCCGGAAAATCTGAATTATACCGTCACCGTCATGACGGCGAATGGACGCACCACTGCCGCCCATGCCATGCTTTCGGAACTGTCCATCGGTCCGATTTCCCGCTCCAACATTCCGGCCCTTGTCGCAGGCGATGGTCAACTTGACCAAAGCCTGCTGGGCATGAGCTTCCTGTCTACCCTCGGCTCCCTGCAAATGCAGACCGATGAACTGCGGCTTAGGGACTGGTAAACCGCAGAAGCGGGTTGTCAGTTGCGCAGCTTGTAGCCGGTGTGGAAAATCCAGCCGACAACCGCAAGGCATGCCGACAGGAACAGCGTAATCATCACAAGGCTGATGATAGGGTTCACATCGGCAATCTCATAAAAACTCCAGCGGAAGCCGCTGATGAGATAAAGCACAGGATTGAAGTGGCTGACCGTCTGCCAGAATGGCGGCAGCATATCGATGGAATAGAAACTGCCACCGAGGAATGTCAGCGGTGGCACCACCAGCATCGGAATAAGGTTCAACTGTTCGAAGTTGGTGGCCCATATGCCAATGATAAAACCGAACAGGCTGAAACTGACCGCCGTCAGCACAAAGAACAGCACCATCATGCCCGGGTGGGCAATCGATATATCCACAAAGAATGATGCGGTGATCAGAATGATCGTACCGATCATCAACCCCTTGGTGGCCGCCGCCCCGACATAACCGAGCAGGATCTCCACCATCGACACCGGAGCCGAGAGGATCTCATAGACCGTGCCGGTGAATTTCGGGAAATAGATACCGAAGGAACCGTTGCCGATACACTGGGTCAACAGCGTCAGCATGATCAGTCCTGGCGTGATGAAGGCACCGTAGGAAACGCCACCAACCTCTTGAATCCGCGAACCGATCGCCGTTCCGAAAACAATGAAATAAAGCGATGTCGAGATGACGGGAGACACGACACTTTGCAGAAGCGTGCGGCGAGTACGCGCCATTTCAAACAGATAGATGGATTTGACCGCTTCAAAATTCATTTCGCGTCCTCCAAAAGTGCCACGAATATATCTTCCAGAGAGCTTTGCCGTGTTGAGATATCGCGAAACTGGATGTTTTCGGCCGACAGCATCGACAGCAGGCCGGCAATACGCCCCTGCTCGCCATTGCCGTCATATTCATAAGTCAGGCAGGAGCCATCGGCAGACAGCAGCAGATTGAACGAACCAAGACTGTCAGGAATGACTGTTATCGGCGTCGTCAGTTCAAGCGACAGCTGCTTGCGGCCAAGTTTGCGCATCAGGGCCGTCTTTTCTTCCACCAGCAACAACTCACCGCCATTGATGACGCCAACCCGGTCGGCAATTTCTTCGGCCTCTTCAATATAGTGCGTGGTCAAAATGATGGTAACGCCATTGGCACGCAGTTTTTCCACCACCCGCCACATGTCACGACGCAGCGCCACGTCGACACCTGCCGTCGGTTCATCCAGGAACAGCACCTTGGGTTCATGCGCCAGCGCCTTGGCAATCAGGACTCGACGCTTCATGCCGCCGGACAGTTCACGCAGCATGTTGTTGCGTTTTTCCCAGAGCGACAGCGATTTTAGGATACTTTCGATCAGCTCCGGATTGCTTTTCTTGCCGTGCAAACCACGTGAGAAGCTGACCGTGTTCCACACCGTTTCAAACTGGTCGGTTGTCAGTTCTTGTGGCACGAGGCCAATCAGTTCGCGGGTCTTGCGAAACTCGCGCACCACGTCATGACCCGCCACCAGAACCTGGCCGTCGCCGGGGTTCACAAGGCCGCAAATAATGGAAATCAGCGTCGTTTTGCCGGCACCATTCGGCCCAAGCAGCGCCAGGATTTCACCTTCAATGATGTCGAGATTGACGCCCTTCAGCGCCTGAAACCCATTGGCATAGGTTTTCGTCAGGTTCCGGATCGAAACAATGGCATTCATGATGATTCTTTCGCAGGATAGATTGTCGATTGCCATATAGGGCTTCGTATCGCGCAAAACCACCCTGACACGAAATCATCGCATAGCGATCATCTCAACCATACACGCTGTAGAAAAACTGCGCCGCGACAACGACCAGAAACACGCCGAACGCGCGTTCCAGCTGCTTTTTGCTCAGCGCATGTGCCAGCCGCGCACCATAGGGTGCAACAATCAGCGTGATCGGGATCAGCAATGCCACCGCAATCCAGTTGATGTAACCGGTCGATAGCGGTGGCAAACCGGCAGCACCCCACCCCGCCCAGATGTAACCCGCAAGACCCGGCAGCGAAATCAGCACACCGACACCAGAAGACGTGGCAACTGCCTGATGGATGGAGCGACCATAAAGCGTCATGAAGGTGTTGTTGAGCACGCCGCCGCCAACCCCCATCAGGCCTGAGAGAATGCCGATTGATGTGCCGACCAGAAACTTGGCAGGATTTGGCGGCAGGTCATTGCCCAGATGCCAGCTTGAGCGGTTGGCAATCATGCGGAAGGCCAGCACCAGCGCAATACAGGCAAAGATCAGCCGCAGCGCGACACTGGACGCATAGGCAGCGATCGCAGAGGCAATCAGCGTGCCGAGCGGCACCGCGATAATCCAGCCTTTCAACAGCGCGGTATCAACGGCACCTTTCTGCTTATGCGTCATGAATGAGCGAATGGATGTCGGAACGATGATGGCCAGCGACGTTCCAAGTGACAGATGCATGCGCACCGCCTCCGGCACATCCAGCAGGCCAAACACATGGTAAAACA
This sequence comes from Agrobacterium sp. AGB01, assembly GCF_014851585.1. GTDB lineage: Bacteria > Pseudomonadota > Alphaproteobacteria > Rhizobiales > Rhizobiaceae > Agrobacterium. The sequence goes on along the minus strand of NZ_JACVAB010000002.1, from coordinate 915,916 downwards.
CCGGCACCAGAACCGCACCGCCGCCAATGCCGAACAAACCGGCCAGCAAACCGGCAACAACTCCTGCCGTGGCGAGGGCTGCGGCAAACATGGCAATCTCGGTGACAGGCGGCACGGCACTCTCCTGATATTTGGAATTTTGAAAAACGGGTTTTCAAGGAAACGGGGCAAGGACTGTCATCAATATGTGATGCTCTTACCGTATAGAACACCCGTCGCAAGCACACTGATCAGGCTTGCGGTACGACTACAAGGTTTCAGTACGAAAATATATTCGGTGGCGAATGTGTTTTGAATATCGTCACGGATTATTGGTTTTATCATTTCAGCGGCAGCGACACCCCGCGTCACTGCTTCATCATGATGCCGGCCTCAGCGCCGGCATTTTTTTATAACCTCGAAAGCATGTCGTTATCGCAAGATCGCAGCACACTTCTTTGCCACATTAAGTTAGTCGCAGTGGCGATAACCGGATTTGCGGGTGCGTAGATCAAAGTGGAAATGGTTCCAGTGGTCCTTGTCACTGCCAGGCCCAAGCACCGTCGAGAAATATTTGCAGCTGTCGCTGCGTACCGCTTTCAACAGACCCTTTTCGCGGAAGGCAAAGAAGCCCTTTTTGCGAACATCGATTTCCTTGCCGTTCTTCAACGTGATCGTGCCGATATCGATGGCATTGCCCTTGGCATGTTCAGACCACGGATTGCTAGCACGCGAATTCATCTTGCGGCAGGAATAACCGCCCATCGGCGTAATGCGCCCGACACCGGACATGTAGCGGAAACGCGACGACGGCACGAGTTCGAACTTCACCCATTTGGCAAAGGCAAGCGTCACCTGGCAATTGAGCTTGACCGCAGGTTTGATCGCCACACCGCTGGCGAGACCATTGAGCTCCAGCGGGTAATCGATACCGCAGGTTGGGCCGTCGGCAATACGAGCAACGTCACGGAACGATACACCCAGACGACGAAGCTCCGACCGGCAGGCCACTTCCGACTGCGGCATCATGCCGGGAGGTGCGGAAGAACGGTTTGACTGCGCCGGGTTTTGCGGCATCAACATCGCCACGTCCTGTACCGGCTGACCAGATGATTGCGGGCGTGGAGACGCGGCACGTGATGGCATGCCCCAGCCCGCAGGCAAAACGTTACCACTCGTCTGCACCGGATTGTCGGTGCCAATGCCATCCACAACCGGCTGGTTGGTCATGCCTTCGGCCAGCTGATTGTCACGAATCTGGTTTTGCTGTTCTTCAGCAAGGCCTGTAACCGGCTCGCCCCCCAGCATCGCGTCCATGTTGACGCCATCCTGTGACGTGCGCAGCACGCCAAGCGACCCATTGCCGGGATTTCCATTCGACGCAGAGGAGACACCCATGGCCTCATCGCTATCGATGCGCGGCAAAGGCTGCTGCGTTGGCGCCGACATCAACTGCGGCTCACGATACGTGCCGTCATTCATGTGCATGGCCGAACCGGAAGAGGCGACACCATTGGCGGGATAAGCCTGCCGCGCAGGTTCACGGGATGGCTGAATCGCACCGACACGAGTGGTGCCGTCAATCGACGCAGGCGGCACCAGGCCCTCTGCCGAGCAGGCCGTCAATACCGTCGATATCATGAGCAACGCCACTGGGCGGCGCGGAAGGGAAATAAACGCCATACGATGACCACTTCTGCGGCCGCACAATGCGGCAATCGCTAAAATATTAACGAAACGAGGTAAACGAAACCTTTCACCCCCGACCGTAAATCCACCCGGCATAATTTAGGACAAACAAAAAAGGCGGCAAAAGCCGCCTTTTTGCTGTTTCGAAACCAGTGTCAGGCGGCGCGCGACGTTGCGCCATAACGTTCCTGCTCCAGCACAAAACCTGATAGCAGCGAGCGTAGTTCACGGCTTTCATTGGCCAGCGTCTGGCTTGCAGCCGTGGTTTCCTCCACCATTGCCGCATTCTGCTGGGTCATCTGGTCCATGTGGTTGACGGACGTGTTGATCTCATGCAGGCCGGTTGCCTGTTCGCGGGCAGCAGTGGCAATGGTGTTGACATGTTCGTCTACCCGGTTGACCAGCTTGACAATCTCCACCAGCGCCTCACCGGTGGAACGCACCAGCGACACGCCGTTTTCAACTTCATTGGCAGAGCTGTTGATCAGCGTCTTGATTTCCTTGGCAGCGTTGGCGGAACGCTGCGCAAGTTCACGCACTTCCTGGGCCACCACGGCAAAACCACGACCGGCCTCACCGGCACGTGCGGCTTCGACACCGGCATTCAGCGCCAGCAGATTGGTCTGGAAGGCAATCTCATCGATAACGCTGATGATCTGGTTGATCTGGCGCGACGAGCCCTCGATGCGGCCCATGGCATCAACGGCATTGCGAACGATATCACCTGAGCGACCAGCACTCAGCTTGGTCTCACCCACCATGGTGCGCGCTTCATTGGCACGGTCCGATGCGGTGCGAACGGTGGCGGTGATTTCATCCAGTGCAGCAGCGGTTTCTTCCAGTGCGGCCGCCTGCTGTTCGGTACGACGAGACAGGTTACCCGTTGCCTCATTGATGTCGCTTGCGCTGTCACTGACCACGTGGCTGGTGCGCGAAATCGACGAAATGACCTGATGCAAGGCACTGGACGCCTTGTTGAAATCGGCGCGTAGCTTTGCATATTCGACACCGATATCGTCGACATGCACAGTCAGATCGCCATTAGAAAGACGCTCCAGCGCAGAACCGAGGGCGTCCATGGCATAGGCCTGTTTCTCCGACACCGAGCGCAGCGCCAGCTCATTGCCGTGCCGGGCCTCTTCTATCTGCTTTTGCTGGGCGACTTCGCGTTGCTGCAAGGCGCTGCGTTCATTGACGGAATCGCGCAGCACCAGCAAGGTCTTGGCCATGGAGCCAATTTCATTGGTACGATCCAGGAACGGTACATCAACAGCGCCATTGCCGTCAGCAATGCTTGTCATCACGTCACGCACGCGGGCGATTGGCCCGGTGACGCTGCGGACGATAAAATAGGCGCCAGCAATGATGGCGGCCGAGCCGATGACGCAGATGGCAATATAAAGCTGAGCTTCCTTCCAGAAGATCGCAGCAAGGTCATCAACGTAAACGCCGGTGCCGATAACCCAGCCCCATGGCGAAAAGCCGGCCACATGTGAGAACTTCTCGACAGGATCAGGCGAACCCGGCTTTGGCCAGTAATAGTCGACAAAGCCCTGCCCGCTGGCCTGAACAGTTTTAACGAATTCCACGAACAGGAACTTGCCATTCGGGTCCTTGTCACCGGTCAGGTTCTTGCCATTCATTTCCGGCTTGATGGGGTGCATGACCATGGTTGGCACCATGTCATTGATCCAGAAGTAACCGCTGCCCTTGCCGTAGCGCATGGTGGCAATCGTTGCTTTGGCCTGTTCCTGAGCGGCTTCGCGAGTCAAAGCGCCGCTTTGCTCCATTTTGTAGTATTGCTCAAGAATAGCGATAGCGGTGTGGTTCAAGGATTCAAGTCCTGCCTTCCGCTCCCGCTCCATTCCGCGGTAACTTTCAAACAGGCTAAATGTTAAAGCAGCCGCCAGCAGTGTAAGAAACAAAGCGACAAGCATATAAAAGCGCATGGATATCGTTGTGTTTTTCATATGTCGGACCACTTGAATATATTTCGATAGATAAAGTGATCATCCGGAAACATTTATTATGAATAAATTTAAATTAGACATAAGTAATGCGCCACGGTCAAACAAACGCAAAAATAAACACTACAGAATGCAAGCAACTGTAAATATTAATACCGCAATGCACAAAAATACAAATTATGACAGGTAATTTTTACCTACGTCAAAACCGGGTAATTAGCACTCTAAGCGATCAGTCATCCACGATTGGAGGCTTATTTCTGTGCCAGACCGGCACAAAAGCCCGGCCTGCCCTGTCATCTAAAGACCTCGTTAATGATCCGCGCTTACGATGATGGGACGTAACTATTGCAAGCAGACACGAGTAATAAAATGGCAAAGCCAAGCTTCCGCTTTACCCATTACGACCTGAAAGAACTTCGCGCGGGTTCGACAATTGAAGTGAGCCTCAACGGCGTCAACAATGTCCGGCTGATGACAGCTGTAAACTACCAGCGGTTTACTGAACTGCTTGATTTCAAGTATCTCGGCGGTGTCGCCAAGAAATCACCTGTTCGCATTGCCATTCCCGAAAGCGCGCACTGGCACCTGATCGTCGACATGGAAGGCCATGCCGCCCTGGCGGAATCCTCGGTAAAAATGCTGCCTGCCATACCCCAGCAGGTACAGCGCAAGGCTTCCTGATGATCTGCCTGCGGCTAAGTGATCTGCCCAGCACAAAAAGCTGCCGGAAGAGCCACTCTTCATAAATTTAGCCTGTCCGGACGTGTCGCGTCGAACGCACCATTTTCCGTTAATCACGCTGCTACTCCGGTGGCGCTGGGTGGGACGTAGGATAAAGCGCATCTTGGAGGCCGGTTTTAGTGACGTAACACCTCACTCACCACTCGCCAGATGTCCATGTGCAGCAAGCTTCACGGGATGACAACCATCACCATCACAAGGCATTGCGGCGCGTACAAAAGCCTCTATTCTGCAACGTGAAACGCTAAGACATCGGGAGGTCGGCATGAAATTTATTCTGGCAGCCGCATATATCGGTGTGATCGTCACACCTGCCTACGCGGATCAAAATTGTGGCGACCTGACGGATCAGACGGCGATGAATGTGTGCGCACAGAAAGCCTTCGAAAAGTCAGATGGAGAGCTCAACAAACTCTACAAGCAGATACAAACCAGGCTGAAGGATGATGCGGACACGACAAAGCTGCTCGTGGCAGCACAGCGCGCCTGGATTGCTTTTCGAGATGGCGAATGCAGCTTCTCAAGCTCCATGGTCGCACAGGGAACTGTCTATCCATTCGTTCGGAATTCATGTCTGGACGGACTGACGCAAAATCGGATCAAAGACCTCAACGGCTATCTGTCATGCGAAGAAGGCGACATGAGTTGCCCAGTCCCGGCCAAATAAGTCAAACCGGGCGATAGCACTATTCAAACGACATGCGTCGTGAGTGACATTATCGGTAAAGGCCCGGTTTGAGCATTATTCAGGCTTCTGACTTTTGCGCCTGCTCCAGAACTGCACCCGCTTTAAAAGCTCTCGTTCAAAGCCGCGTTCATTCGGCTGATAAAACTCAAGATTTTGATCGCTCAGTTCTGCCGGAAAGAATGACTGGCCGCTAAAGGCATCCGGGTAGTCATGGTCGTATTTATACCCCTCATGATACCCCAGCTCCTTCATCAGCTTAGTCGGGGCATTGAGGATGTTTTTGGGCGGAGGCACAGACCCGGTCTGCCGGGCAAGCGCCGTTGCCGCATCAAAGGCACGGTACGCGGCATTGGATTTGGGAGCCGTGGCCACATAAACGATAGCTTGTGCCATGAACAGCCGTGCTTCGGGCCATCCGATACGCTCAAAGGCTTCCCATGCGGTAATCACCTGCTGCAACGCTTGCGGATCCGCCAGACCTACATCTTCAGACGCCGCACAGGCCAGCCGTCGGAACAGCACATTCGGGTCCTCACCACCCTCGATCATGCGTGCCGCCCAATAGAGCGCCGCATTCACATCGCTGCCACGCAGGCTTTTATGGAAGCAGCTCAACAGATTGTAGTGACCGTCATTGGCCTTGTCGTAGAGCGGCATTCTCTTTTGCAGAAGGGAAGCCAGATCGCTGCGCGACAGCGTTTGGCCGGCACCGGCCCGCAAAACCTCTTCGACCATACCGATGAAATAACGGCCGTCGCCATCAGCCAGATCAAAAAGGCTTTCCTTGGCCTCCTCATCAAGCGGCAGCGGTTTGCCGATATGCGCTTCGGCCCGTTCGAGCAGACGCGACAACGCCTCCTTACCCAGCGGGTTGAGGGTGAAGACACGGGCACGCGACAGCAACGCGCCCACAAGGCTAAAACTTGGGTTTTCTGTGGTGGCACCCACAAGAATGATCAGGCCGCTCTCAACATGCGGCAACAGCGCGTCCTGTGTTGAGCGATTGAAGCGGTGAAGCTCATCAATGAACAGAATGGTTTGCCGACCGAGCGTGCGTTCTTTCTTGGCTTCCTCGAACACCTTGCGCAGGTCGGCAACACCAGACATGACAGCAGACAGCTGCACGAACTGCGCCTGCGCATCGGCGGCAACAATTCTGGCGATGGTGGTTTTACCAACGCCGGGAGGCCCCCACAAAATGAAGGATGACAGCACACCTGACTTGGCCATGCGGCCAATCGGGCCGTCATCTGCCAACAGGTGATCCTGCCCGACAACTTCTGAAAGCGTGTTCGGACGCAAGGCTTCTGCAAGCGGTCGTGGCATTTCCCGATCAAAAAGCGACACCCGCACCTCCGAAACTGCGTTCATAAGGACGGCGGCCGAAGCCGCCAGTTATTCAACAACAGATTATCATCTCAAGCCCCATCGGGGCAAAATCCCCTCTCCGCTTGGCCGGATGTATCCGGGCGGTGACGTCAGTAAATTCGTCACCGTTCATAAGCGGAGAGGCATTTCATTTACCGCAGGAACTGCCGGATACGCTGGCCATCGCGCATGATTTCAACGCGCCAGAAACCGGGGTTCTGATCCATCGCGTCGGCAAGCGTCTTGGTGGAGGTAATGTCATTGCCGTTGATGACAAGCACAACATCCTTTGGACGGAAACCGACGCGGGACGCCGGCGAACCGCGGGCCACATCCGTCACCACCACACCGGTCGTCTGGGTTGGCATGCGCAGCTCATCCGCCAGCTTGGGCGAAAGATTGGCAATCTTTGCGCCAGCAAACGGATTGCGGCCTTCAATGATACGCTCATCGCGCGGCTTGGTTTCCGGTGCGGTATCAAGCGCGATTTCAATCTCGCGGCTCTTGCCCTTGTCGATAACGGTCAGCTTGGCAGACTTGCCGATGCCAGCCGTCGTCAGGCGATAACCCAGAGCGTCAGGATGTTCGACAGCAATACCATCGACCGCAATCACCACCTGCCCCGGCTCAATGCCGGCCTTTTCTGCCGGGCCATCCTTCACCACGCCGACCACCAGCGCACCACGGGCACGGTCGAGACCAAGCGCCTCGGCCACATCTGATGTTACCGGATCAAAGGTCGCGCCGACATAAGGACGCTGGAAGCTCTCGTCGCCCTTTTCAGCAGACGCCAGGAATACCCGCACGAGGTTGGCCGGAATGGCAAAACCGATACCGTTGGAACCGCCACCACGCGAGAAGATCGCGGTGTTGATGCCGATCAGTTCGCCATTCATGTTCATCAGCGCACCACCGGAGTTACCCGGGTTGATCGAGGCATCCGTCTGGATGAAGAAACCGAAATCGCCCTGTACGACCTGATTGCGCGCCAGGGCCGAAACGATACCGCTGGTCACCGTCTGTCCGACGCCAAACGGGTTACCGATGGCCAGAACCAGATCACCCACCTCAACCGCATCCGAATTACCAAGTGACAAGGCCGGGAACTGTTCTTTCGAATCGATCTTCAACACTGCCAGATCAAGGCGATCGTCCTTCAGGAGGATCTTAGAGGCAAATTCGCGACCATCGGCCAGCGCAACCTTGATTTCGTCCGCACCTTCAATGACGTGGTTGTTGGTCACGACAAGGCCGTTCGCCGCAAGGATCACGCCCGAACCAAGCGACGACTGCTTTTCACTGCGGTTTGGCAATTGCTGGCCAAAAAACTGTTCAAAGAATGGGTCGCCGGCAAAGGGCGAAGCCCGCCGCTGCACCATGCGCTCTGCATAGACATTCACCACCGCGCCTGCGGTCTGCTTGACCAGCGGAGCAAAGGAAAGCTGCATTTGCGTATGACTGGATGGCACCGTCTTGGTGTCTTGCGCATGAAGTGTGGCGGGAGCCAGCATAATAAGCGCAGTTGCCGTCAGACAGGCGCGTTTGAACATACGGTCCATTTGATTCCCTTGATGCTGTTTCAAACTGGTTTTAATGCCTGAAATTAAAAACGAAAATAGGCGGAAACATGGAAAATAAGGCAGGCGCGAACAGCGTGATTTTCACACGCTACACGGCCTGAATGATACTTTCCATAAGACCGTGCAACTGGTCGCGATAGCCGGTTCTGGCAGATGGCGCATCCTCGCGCGAGGTCATGACGACACTGAGCTTTCGTGACGGTACGATGTATAACATCTGCCCACCAAAACCCCAGGCATAGATTGTCTTTTCACCCGCCATATCGCGCATGAACCAGCAGTAACCGTAGCCATCGCCATTGAACACGGAATTGGTCCGCTGCGTCCAGGACTGGTCGATCCAGCCTTGCGAAACCAGCCTGTCACCGGATGGTGTCACGCCACCATTGCGGTACAGTTCACCGAAGGCCAGCAGCGAACGCGCCGTCATCGCCATCTGGTTTCCACCGAGATAGATGCCCTGGGGATCGCGGTCCCAGGCGCCGATCCTGAAATCATCAAGCGGCCGGAACCACTCTCGCGCCAGCGCCAGCGTGTTCTTACCCGAGGCCTTGGTCAAAATGGCAGACAGAAGATGCGTGGACCCGGTGGAGTACAACATGCCACCGCCGGGTTCACCGTCGAACCCGGACCCAAGTGCAGTTCTTACCCAGTTGCGGCTGGCAACCCACCGGCCGTAATTGGGGCCAGACATACGCGCCAGACCGGACTGCATGGACAGCAGATTGCCAATCGTCACCCGCTCCAGCCTTGGATCGGGGTTTTGTGGAAACTCGCTGCGCAACACACTGGCAATCGGCTGATCGGCACTTTCCAGCACCTTGCGATCAATCGCCATGCCGACCAACGCCGAGACGACAGATTTGGACGCCGACTTGATGTTAACAGAACCGTTTAGGGCGTTGCCGTTATAGGCACGTTCGGCCACCCGTCTTCCATCAACGCTGACAAGAACGGTTTTTAGTGTCGCAAGCTCCTGTGCCTGCCGAAGGACAGGGTCCAGACGCGACGAAGTGGCTGGACTGGCCAAGGCGGAAGCCGCCCCAGAGGACTGTGCCCGCACACTGTGAGCCAATGGGAGGGATGCGATCAATGCAAGAGCGGTTCTTCTTTTCATGGACTTTATCTATGTTGCGAAAATCGCTGTAAAAGAGGCACCACAGCATGTCACTCAAACGTGACAGGATATTTTATCGCATCACACTGCAATATCGCATGATGTCCACGTCCCTGCACTACATGAAAAACGCCGCTCCGGACTGTCCAGAGCGGCGTTTAAAACTTAACGAAGGAACCAGATTTTATTCCGGCAGAATGCGCACGGCACCCTTGTCGGCGCTAGATGCGAAGGCGGCATAGGCCTTCAGCGCCGTGGTGACATTGCGCTTGCGCGGTGCGGCCGGCTTCCAGCCCAGCTTGTCCTGCTCGGCGCGACGTTCTGCCAGTTCCGACTCCGAGATCACCAGATTGATGGTGCGGCCCGGAATATCGATGGCGATGGTGTCGCCCTGACGCACCAACCCAATTGCACCACCCTGGCCGGCTTCTGGCGAAGCATGGCCAATGGACAGGCCGGAGGTGCCACCGGAGAAGCGACCATCGGTGATCAGCGCGCAGGCCTTTCCGAGGCCCTTGGACTTCAGGTAGCTGGTTGGATAGAGCATTTCCTGCATGCCAGGACCGCCCTTTGGACCTTCGTAACGGATGACAACAACGTCGCCAGCCTTGACTTCATTGTTGAGAATGCCCTTTACCGCAGCATCCTGGCTTTCGAACACAACGGCCGGACCGGTGAATTTCAGGATGGATTCATCCACACCGGCGGTTTTGACGATGCAGCCTTTCAGCGCAATGTTACCGAACAGAACGGCCAGACCGCCATCCTTGGAGAATGGATGCTCGACATTGCGGATGATGCCGGTTTCGCCATCGGTATCCAGCTCATCCCAACGCGACGACTGGCTGAAAGCCACCTGTGTCGGAACGCCACCGGGAGCCGCCTTGAAGAACTGTCGAACGGTTTCGCTGTTGGTTCGGGTAATATCCCAACGGTCGATTGCGTCGCCCAGCGTTGCCTCATGGACGGTCGGGCAATCACGGTTGATCAGACCACCACGGTCCAGCTCACCGAGAATACGCATGATGCCGCCAGCGCGGTGAACGTCTTCCATGTGTACGTCCTGCTTGGCAGGCGCGACCTTGGACAGGCAAGGAACCTTGCGCGAGAGACGGTCAATGTCTTCCATAGTGAAATCGACGCCGCCTTCATAGGCAGCTGCCAGAATGTGCAGAACCGTATTGGTGGAACCACCCATGGCAATGTCCAGGGACATGGCGTTTTCAAACGCCTGCTTGCTGGCAATGGTGCGCGGCAGAACGGATGTATCGTCCTGCTCGTAATAACGGCGGGTGATGTCAACGATCAGATGACCGGCCTCAACGAACAGGCGCTTGCGGTCGGAGTGCGTGGCAAGTGTCGAGCCGTTACCGGGCAGTGACAGGCCAAGAGCCTCGGTCAGACAGTTCATGGAGTTGGCCGTGAACATGCCGGAGCACGAACCGCATGTCGGACAGGCGGCACGTTCGATCGCGCTGACTTCTTCATCCGAGATCTTGTCATCCGCTGCAGCAACCATGGCGTCGACCAGATCAAGCGCAACGGTCTTGCCGTGTAGAACGACCTTGCCCGCTTCCATCGGACCGCCGGACACAAACACAACAGGAATGTTGAGGCGCATGGCGGCATTCAACATGCCGGGGGTGATCTTGTCGCAGTTGGAAATGCAAACCATCGCGTCGGCACAGTGTGCATTGACCATGTATTCAACGGAATCAGCAATGATTTCGCGCGATGGCAGCGAATACAGCATGCCATCGTGGCCCATGGCGATACCGTCATCCACGGCAATGGTGTTGAATTCCTTGGCAACACCGCCAGCCGCTTCGATTTCGCGCGCCACGAGCTGGCCGAGATCCTTCAGGTGTACGTGACCCGGTACGAACTGCGTAAATGAATTGACCACGGCAATGATTGGCTTGCCGAAATCGCCGTCCTTCATTCCGGTCGCGCGCCACAGGCCGCGAGCACCGGCCATGTTACGGCCATGGGTTGTCGTTCTGGAACGGTAAGCAGGCATGGTGTTTTCCTCGATCTTCAAGCCTTGCGGGAAGCAAAACGCATAAGGAAGCGCAAAACTGCCCGACTTTTTGATAGTTCTCTAGCGCATCTCCACCGATGTGTCACTGTCACCTTTGCCAAATACAGTACGGTTCGGTACGGTACGCATATTTCTTTGGATCAAGGAGTTCCGCCTCAATCACGAATACGCGATGTACGCCCATTCGACCTATTTTTTCCATCGGCCGTGAAACATATCTTGTTTATGCAACGTAGTAGGCATCATAACATGAAATGATGCCGGCGGGCTCGGCGCGGAGGAGATTAAAATGGCTGTTTACCGTCCACCCCATATTGCTGCACGTGATGTTACTCCGCGTGACGCCTACATGAACCGCCGCAAGTTTATGGGCGCTGCCGCAGGTCTTGCTTTCGCCGGAGGTGCCGCAGGCAGTGCCTTTGCCGCTCCCCTCACCGCAAAACCCGGCCCCTACAAGATCGATGAACAAGTAACACCGCTGGATGCCATCACCAGCTACAACAATTTCTATGAATTCGGCGTCGGCAAATCCGACCCGAAGGACAACTCCCAGCATTTCAAGCCGACGCCTTGGACGGTGAAAGTCGATGGTCTGGTTGGCAAGCCCAAGGAATTCGGCCTCGAAGAACTGATGAAACTTCAGCTGGAAGAGCGCACCTACCGCATGCGCTGTGTCGAGGGCTGGTCGATGGTGATTCCGTGGATCGGTTTTCAACTCTCCGCCTTGCTGGATAAGGTCGAGCCGCTGGGCAGCGCCAAATATGTCTCGTTTGAAACGGTCGTGCGGCCAGAAGAAATGCCGGGCCAGACCGGACTTTTCCAACCGCTGAAATGGCCCTATGTCGAAGGCTTGCGCCTTGATGAGGCCCGCCATCCGCTGACAATCCTTGCCGTTGGCCTCTACGGTGAAACCCTGCAAAACCAGAATGGTGCGCCCATTCGTCTGGTCGTGCCGTGGAAATACGGCTTCAAGGGCATCAAATCCATCGTGCGCATATCACTGACGGAAACTCAGCCGGAAACGACCTGGAAAAATTCCAATGCCCGCGAATATGGTTTCTATTCCAACGTCAATCCAAACGTCGACCACCCCCGCTGGAGCCAGGCGAGCGAACAGCGCATTGGTGAAGGTGGCTTCTTTGGCACGCAGAACCGCCCAACCCTGATGTTCAACGGATATGACGACGTCGCCAGCCTCTATAGCGGCATGGACCTCAAGGCGAATTATTGACATGGCTGCCAAGCTGCCCATTCCCGCACTTCCACGCCGTTTCCATGCGGCCAGCATCTGGTTGCTCTACATCATCGGCCTTTGTCCGGCCGCCTGGTATTTCTACCTGGGTGCGAGCGGCCAACTTGGCCCCAACCCCGTCAAGGATTTCGAACACCTGCTTGGCATCTGGGCGCTGCGCTTTCTGATTGCCACCCTGGCCATCACCCCGTTGCGTGACTTTACAGGCATCAACTGGATACGTTACCGGCGCGCCCTCGGCCTTCTGGCGTTCTATTATGTCGTCATGCATTTTGCCACTTACATGCTGCTCGACAAACGGCTGGACATGCTGTCGATCTTTGCTGACATCGCGCGCAGGCCCTACATCACCATCGGCATGGCCTGTCTTGTGTTGCTAATTCCCCTGGCAGTGACATCCAACAATCTGTCGATCCGAAAGCTCGGCAAAAACTGGATCAGGCTGCACAAGCTTGTCTATCTGATCATCCTGGGTGGCGCCCTGCACTACTCGATGGCCGTCAAGTCCATCACGCTGGGGCCTTTCATCCACATGGCGCTGCCGGTTCTGCTGGTTGCCTACCGGCTGATGCGACCAAGGATCATGGCATGGAAGAAACGTAGCACCGTTGCCACCAGCCAGAAAGCCGTACGGCAATAAATGCGGCCGCCACTATACCGGTGATGTAACAGGCAATATTCCACAGCGAGAATACCCGCCCCAGCAACAAAGTGCCGACCGCAGTATCGCGGAAGGCATCAAGCGCCGGAAAGTGAACAAGGCGGACCAACTCCACCGCGATTGCCACACCAACGGCAATCAGCGTCCTCTGGCGCAGCGGATGATGGGCAAGCAATGTGGCAATCAGCAGATAGACCATGGAGCCCCACAGGATCGAGCCGCCATATTTCACCACAGCAAAGGGCAGACCAACGGCGTAACCAAATTTGCGCAACGCCAGCCCGAGAATGATCACCAGACAGGCGCCCGAAAAATGCCCTACACGCACTGAATAAAACCGTGAAAACGGCGGCAAGGCCATGTCGATTCCCTCAAGGGTTGCTATAGCTTCTGAACGAAAAGATTGGCCGCAAACGGAAACAGCCTATGAGCACAGACACAACATGGACCGGTGGCCGGCTTTCCGCCTTTGATGGTTATCTCTGCGATACCCATCCTTGGGGCGAACTTAAAGGCATAAAACGATTTATCGTCGAGTTTTTATATTTCGGCATCAAGGAGGCACGCGCCTGCCTGTTTGCTGGCCTGTTTTTCCTGTCGATTTTTCTGGTGCCGAGAGACGGCCTGTTTGGCCTGCCACGTTATGACGTGCTGCTGGTCATCGCGCTTGCCATCCAGTTTTTCATGATCTGGAGCAAGCTCGAAACGCTGGATGAAGCAAAGGCCATCTTCCTGTTCCACATTGTTGGTTTTGCTCTGGAAGTTTTCAAGACATCTGGCAGCATCCAGTCTTGGTCCTATCCGGATTTTGCCTATAGCAAGCTGTTTGGCGTGCCGCTGTTTTCCGGTTTCATGTACGCCGCCGTCGGCAGTTACATCATTCAGGCCTGGCGCCTGTTTGATATCCGCATCCGCCACCACCCCAGCTACTGGATGGCGACGCTCATCGGCATTGCGATCTACGCCAACTTCTTCACCCACCATTATATTGGTGATTACAGGTGGTATATCGCGGCCTGTGCGCTCGGCCTTTACGCCCGCGCCACCGTCGTCTACCGCCCCTATGACCGTGACCGCCGCATGCCACTGCTTCTGGCCTTTGTGCTAATCGGCTTTTTTGTCTGGCTGGCGGAAAACATCTCAACCTTTTTCGGCATATGGGCCTACCCCAACCAGCTTGGCGCTTGGTCCATGGTGCATCTTGGCAAATGGAGTTCCTGGTCACTGCTTGTCATCATGACCTTCACCATCGTTTCGCATCTCAAGCACATCAAGAGCCGCATTTCCGTACCGGATTAGTTTATGTCTCCGCAAGGAGACTTCTTGTTTCGAACGACCAAAGCAAAAACGAGACGGATGTCGCCCATGAAGATTGCCGCAGCCCAGAGCATCATAACCTCTGACATCCGCGAAAATGGTCGCACCATCCGTGAGCTGATCGTACAGGCAGCGACGCAAGGCGCCCGCCTCGTCAACTTCTGTGAAGGAGCATTGTCAGGTTACGCCAAGGCGCAAATCAGCTCACCCGAGAGCTGGCTAGATCTCGATTGGACCACGCATGACGCCGAGCTTGCGGCGATTGCCGAGACCTGCAAACGCCACAACATCTTTGCTGTGATCGGCTCCGCCCATGCCCTGCCCGCACCACCGCCGCCATGTAACAGCCAGTATATAATCAGCGACACTGGAGACCTCACCGGTCGCTACGACAAACGTTTTCTCTCAAACACCGAACTGTCAGGCTGGTACACGCCGGGCATCCATCCTGTGACGTTCGAGGTCGATGGTTACCACTTCGGCTGCCTGACCTGCATCGAGGTCCAGTTCCCGGAATTATGGATGGAGTACGAGCGCCTCGGCGTCGACGTGATCCTGTTCTCCTCTTACGGCATCAGAAGCTTCTTCCAGATTGCGCTGCGCGCCCATGCCGGTTTCAACTGCCTGTGGATCAGTGGTGCGACCCCAGCGCAGACCGCCCATGAAGGCCCGGCCGGCATTATCGGCCCTCACGGCAAGGTCATTGCCCATTGCGCGGCAGAGCAGCGCAGTCAGCTGGCCTTTGCAACGTTGGACCGTAATGATCCACTCTTTGATGAGGCCCTGCACAAGGCAAAGCCATGGCGTCGTCTGGCGCGACAGGGCGATATCTACCGGGACAAACGGATCAAGTCTGAGGGCTGAAACTCACTGGCCTGCAGGATAGCGCTCCGCCTGCGGGAAACTCTTCCAGAGAGACAACGCCCAGACAAAAAATACAACAGCCGAACACAAAAAAGTCCGGGTGATTGCTCACCCGGACTTTTATCAGTTTGACGTTTTAACGCGTCAGAACTTATGCAGCTTCTGCAGCTTCTGCTTCAGCAGCTACGCGAGCCTTGTCAGCAGCGCCCTTGGCATTAACATCGCGTTCAACGAATTCAATAACTGCGAGAGCAGCATTGTCGCCCTGACGGAAGCCAGCCTTCATGATGCGCAGGTAGCCGCCGTTACGGTTTGCGTAACGAGCTGCGATTGCGTCGAACAGCTTGCGAACAGCGTCCTGATCCTTGATCTGCGAGAGAGCCTGACGACGAGCGTGCAGGTCGCCGCGCTTGCCGAGGGTTACCAGCTTCTCAACGATCGGGCGAATTTCTTTCGCCTTTGGCAGAGTGGTTACGATCTGCTCATGCGTGATGAGCGAAGCAGCCATGTTGGCAAACATTGCCTTGCGGTGGCTGGCAGTTCTATTGAGCTTGCGGCCTGAATTTCCGTGGCGCATTGCTATTCTCCTTTAATGCAGGTTCCTGATCTTCAGGCCTGCCGTTTCCTGGCACATGCAGACGACCTGTCTGCTGTTTGACGGGGAAAGGCAGTCTTTAAAGGGCCTGCCTCTGTCTGTATTAGTATTGGTCTTCGTAACGCTTTGCGAGATCTTCGATGTTCTCTGGTGGCCATGCCGGTACTTCCATACCGAGGTGCAGACCCATGGAAGCGAGAACTTCCTTGATTTCGTTCAGCGACTTGCGACCAAAGTTCGGAGTACGAAGCATTTCGGCTTCGGTCTTCTGGATCAGGTCGCCAATGTAGACGATGTTGTCGTTCTTCAGGCAGTTTGCCGAACGAACGGAAAGCTCCAGTTCGTCGACCTTCTTGAGAAGAGCCGGGTTGAACGCCAGTTCTGCAACGGATTCTTCTTCGGCTTCCTTCTGCGGTTCGTCGAAGTTGACGAATACGCCGAGCTGGTCCTGGAGAATACGAGCAGCAAAAGCAACTGCATCTTCACCGGAAACAGAGCCGTTAGTCTCGATGGACATAATCAGCTTGTCATAGTCGAGAACCTGACCTTCACGGGTGTTTTCCACCTTGTAGGACACTTTCTTGACCGGGGAGTAGAGGCTGTCCACGGGAATGAGGCCAATCGGGGCATCTTCCGCGCGGTTACGCTCTGCCGGTACATAACCCTTGCCGTTGTTGACGGTGAATTCCATGCGGATTTCAGCGCCTTCGTCGAGGGTGCAGATAACGTGTTCCGGGTTCAGGATTTCAATGTCGCCAACTGTCTGGATATCACCAGCAGTAACGGCACCTGGGCCCTGCTTACGCACAACCATGCGCTTGGAGTCGTCACCATCCATCTTGATGGCGATTTCCTTGATGTTCAGCACGATATCCGTCACGTCTTCCCGAACGCCGGGAATGGAGGAGAACTCGTGCAGAACGCCGTCAATCTGCACGGCCGTCACAGCAGCACCACGCAGAGAAGACAGCAAAACGCGGCGAAGCGCGTTACCAAGCGTAAGACCGAAACCACGCTCCAGAGGCTCGGCAACAAGCGTTGCCTTCGTGCGGCTCGAAGACGTGAACTCGACCTTGTTCGGCTTGATGAGTTCCTGCCAATTCTTCTGAATCATGTTTAAACCTTCCGTTCGCCGCCACCATCCAATCGTGGCGGTCCGAGCATGAACACTGAGAGGAACCGGGGTTCATCAGCGGGTTTGTCGCATAAAAGCCGGAAGACCGGAAGTTATGCGGTAAAACGCGAAAATTCCGCCTGACCAGAGGAAAGGCGGAACCACGAAGCAGCCTGCGTTAGACGCGGCGCTTCTTGCGCGGACGGCAACCGTTGTGCGGGATCGGCGTCACATCGCGGATAGAGGTAATCATGAAACCAGCAGCCTGCAGAGCGCGAAGAGCGGATTCACGACCAGAACCTGGACCGCAAACTTCGACTTCAAGCGACTTCATGCCGTGTTCCTGAGCCTTCTTGGCGCAGTCTTCAGCAGCGATCTGGGCGGCAAACGGCGTAGACTTACGCGAACCCTTGAAACCCTTTGCACCAGCAGACGACCAGGCAATTGCGTTGCCCTGTGCGTCAGTGATGGTGATCATGGTGTTGTTGAACGTGGAGTTTACGTGAGCAACACCAGAGGTGATGTTTTTACGTTCGCGACGCCGAACGCGTGTGGCTTCCTTTGCCATAGTATCCCTTTCATTGATCTCTTCACCGCCGTAACACCAGCGGCTACACCGGCGCCGAGCCGTTCAAGGCCCTTCGCCAAATTCAAAGAGGCCGGCGCGTGCACCAGCCTCCCCACCCCGGTTTCCCGGAAATTACTTCTTCTTACCTGCGATCGCCTTCGCTGGACCCTTACGGGTACGAGCGTTGGTGTGCGTGCGCTGACCGCGGACCGGAAGGCCACGACGGTGACGCAGACCACGGTAGCAGCCGAGGTCCATCAGACGCTTGATGTTCATCGAGGTATCGCGGCGAAGATCGCCTTCTACCTGATAATCACGGTCGATGGTTTCGCGGATCTGAAGAACTTCAGCATCCGTCAGCTGATGAACGCGCTTTTCAGCCGGCAAGCCGACCTTGTCCATGATTTCCTGCGCGAATTTTGGACCAATCCCGTGAATGTAGGTCAGCGCGATAACAACGCGCTTCGCAGTCGGGATGTTGACGCCAGCGATACGTGCCACGTCTATTCTCCTTGCGTTCCAGTTGCCATCCGGCAAGTGGTGCTTCCATTAGAGCGGTAACAAGACCGCCAGTTCAAATTAATATCCGCCGCAAGCCGAAACGACTGCACCCGGATCTCCCTTGGGAAATCCGCGCCAGTCGCTGGATTGTCGCGAGTTGGCGCGGTGTTTAGCGGAATCAGCGCGAAAAAGCAACCGGCTCCGCCAAGATTCTTTAGCGATCCAGAAGAACGCAAAACTCAGGCAGATGCTTTCTCAAGCACGTGCTCTATCTCTGCAGTCACAGAATCGACGCCTGCCATTCCATCAAGCGTTACCAACTGTCCCTGTTCGCTGTAATATTGCGACAGGGGAGCCGTCTTTTCATGGTATTCAACCATGCGCTTGCGGAAAGTTTCCGGATTATCATCAGGACGAACCTTACCACCGGCAGCAATGGTTTCTGCTACGCGGTTTTCGATTCGGCGAATCAGGGCTTCCTCATCCACTTTCAACTCGATGACAGCATCAAGTCTCAGGTTCTTCGCCTGCATGTTCTCTGCCAAAGCCTTGGCTTGAGGAACAGTGCGCGGATAACCGTCGAGGATGAAGCCCTTCGCACAGTCAGGCTCCACGATACGGTCCGACACGATCTGGTTGACGATATCGTCAGACACCAGACCACCGGCATCCATAACAGCCTTTGCACGTATGCCGACTTCAGTACCGGCGCTCACAGCCGCTCTCAACATGTCCCCCGTTGAAAGCTGCGGAATACCGTATTTGTCCGTCAAACGCTTGGCTTGGGTTCCCTTACCAGCACCTGGTGGTCCCAGAAATATCAGTCTCATCGTCCCCTCTTTCCTCCACGCAATTTAGATTTCTTGATCAGCCCTTCATACTGCTGGGCGATCAGGTGTCCCTGGATCTGGGCAACAGTATCTAGGGTTACACTGACAACGATCAAAAGCGAAGTACCACCAAGGGCTAATGGGATACCTGTCCGAGCAATAAGTGTCTCAGGAAGGATACACACGAACACGAGATAAACGGCGCCGATGACGGTGATGCGTGTCAGAACGTGGTCAATATACTCGGCTGTGCGTTCACCTGGGCGAATGCCCGGAATGAAGCCGCCGTGCTTTTTCAGATTGTCAGCCGTATCCTTCGGATTGAAAACAATCGCGGTGTAGAAGAATGCGAAGAAGGCAATCAGCAGACCATAAAACAGCATGAACAATGGCTGACCGTGCTGCAGCGACGCAATGATCGTTGTCGCCCAGTTCGGCAGATTGCCGTTACCGGCAAAACCGGCAGCAGTCGCTGGCAAAAGCAGCAGCGAGGAAGCGAAGATCGCAGGGATAACACCGGCAGTGTTCAGCTTCAGTGGCAGGTGCGATGTATCGCCCTGGAACATGCGGTTGCCAACCTGACGCTTCGGATACTGGATCAGAAGACGACGCTGTGCACGTTCCACGAACACGATCAGCGCAATAACGCCAATAGCCACCACGACCACAGCCAGGATAAGCGGTGTGGACAGAGCGCCTGTACGGCCCAGTTCCAGCGTACCGGCAAGAGCTGTCGGCAGACCGGCAGCAATACCGGCAAAAATGATCAGGGAAATACCGTTACCGATACCACGCGAGGTGATCTGTTCACCCAGCCACATCAGGAACATTGTACCGCCGAGCAGCGTAATGACGGTAGAAATGCGGAAGAACCAGCCGGGATCGATCACAAGCCCGCTGCCGCTTTCCAGACCAACGGCAATACCGTAGGCCTGCAGGGTGCCGAGCAGCACAGTGCCGTAACGGGTATACTGGTTGATGATCTTGCGACCAGCCTCCCCTTCTTTCTTCAGCGCTTCAAGCGACGGCACAACGGACGTCATAAGCTGCACGATGATCGAAGCAGAGATGTAAGGCATGATGCCGAGCGCGAAAATCGCCATGCGCTCTACAGCGCCGCCCGCAAACATGTTGAAAAGACCCAGGATACCGCCCGCTTGACCGCGGAATGCCTGTGCATAGGCCTCTGGGTTGAGACCCGGAAGCGGAATATGCGTACCAAGACGGTATACGAGAAGTGCTGCGAGGGTGAACCACAATCTCTTTTTCAGATCTTCCGCTTTCGCGAAAGTTGAAAAATTCAGGTTTGAGGCCAGTTGTTCCGCTGCTGAAGCCATAAAATTCTCCGCGCGACCCTTGCCAGCAGCCCGAAACCGGCAGTTCCGGAAAAGGTCAAAAAGATACTGGTTCAAAAACCGGGCTTCGGACGGACGCGGACGAACCGCAATCTTGCCTCACCCCTGTTTCCATGTGTCCCGGTCACAAACATTACGTTCGTCGTCGGGACTGTGAGGCTCTCATAAGGGAGCGCGAACGCCCGGAGTGAACCACTCCGGGCGTTCGTAGTCTATATATTACTCAGCAGCTTCAGCTGCAACAACCAGAAGCTTGATAGAGCTGCCAGCTTTTTCGATCTTTTCAACAGCAGCCTTGGAGGCGCCGGCTACTTCAATCGTTACCTTGGTGGTCAGTTCGCCACCGGACAGAACGCGAACGCCGTCCTTTTCGCGGCGAATGACGCCAGCAGCCTTCAGAGCAGCCGAATCGATCGTTGCCTTAGGGTCGAGCTTCTTGGCATCGATTGCAGTCTGGATACGGCCGAGCGAAACGGTTGCGTATTCAGAAGCGAAGATGTTGGTGAAGCCGCGCTTTGGCAGGCGACGGTAGATAGGCATCTGACCGCCTTCGAAGCCGTTGATAGCAACGCCCGAACGAGCCTTCTGACCCTTAACACCACGACCACCGGTCTTGCCCTTGCCGGAACCGATACCGCGACCTACGCGGATACGATCCTTGGAAGAACCTTCGTTGTCTTTAATTTCATTGAGTTTCATGATGACTTCCCCGGTCTTACTTCTCGTCTACGACGCGAACGAGATGCTGGACAGCACGGATCATGCCACGAACCGATGGAGTATCTTCCAGGGTACGCTGACGGTGCATCTTGTTGAGACCCAGGCCGATCAGCGTCTGACGCTGTACTGCCGGGCGGCGATTGGCACTGGCGATCTGTTCGACCGTAACAGTCTTCTTGGATTCAGTAGCATTCTTGGCCATGATCCAGCTCCTTATTCTTCAGCAGCGTTGCCGGAAGCGGCGCGGCGTGCCTGAAGAGTTGCATACTTGAGACCACGCTGTGCAGCGACGTCCTTCGGATGAACCTGGTGCTTCAGAGCGTCGAAAGTTGCGCGAACCATGTTGTACGGGTTCGAAGAACCTGTCGACTTGGCGACGACGTCGTGAACGCCGAGCGTTTCGAAAACAGCGCGCATTGGACCACCGGCGATGATACCAGTACCAGCCTTTGCAGAGCGCAGCAGAACCTTGCCAGCGCCGTGACGGCCGTTAACATCGTGGTGCAGCGTGCGGCCATCGCGAAGCGGAACGAAGATCAGATCGCGCTTTGCGCTTTCAGTTGCCTTGCGGATAGCTTCTGGAACTTCACGAGCCTTGCCGTGACCGAAACCAACGCGACCCTTCTGGTCGCCAACAACAACGAGAGCAGCGAAGCCGAAACGACGGCCACCCTTAACAACCTTTGCAACGCGGTTGATTGCAACCAGCTTGTCAACGAATTCGCTATCGCGCTCTTCGCGGTTCTGGCGATCGTCGCGAGAACCTCTTTTATCCTGTGCCATTGTCCTTTTCCTTTTTCTTTTGCGGGTAGAACGGCAAACGAGAGAAGGACCACCGGCTCCATTTCTGGAACCCGCATGGTCCGGTGAAAACCGCCCGGACGGATCCGGGCGGAAGCTTTTTAGAAGTTCAGACCGCTTTCGCGTGCTGCATCTGCCAGGGCCTTAACGCGGCCGTGATAGATGAATGCGCCACGATCGAATACAACATCCTTGACGCCAGCCTTGCCGGCGCGCTCTGCAACCAGCTTGCCAACAACGGCAGCTGCTGCAACGTCTGCACCAGTCTTCAGCGACTTGCGCAGATCTGCTTCGAGTGTCGAGGCAGACGCAAGCGTCGTGCCGGCAACATCATCGATGACCTGTGCATAGATGTTCTTCGACGAGCGATGAACCGACAGGCGCGGGCGACCGTTAGCAACCGCCTTGATCTGGCGGCGTACACGGTTCGCACGGCGTGAAAGTGCTTCTTTCCTGCTAGCCATTTCGCGAGTTCCTTACTTCTTCTTGCCTTCTTTGCGGATGATCCGTTCTTCAGCGTACTTGACGCCTTTGCCCTTGTAGGGCTCGGGACCACGGTATTCGCGGATTTCCGCGGCAACCTGACCGACCTGCTGCTTGTTAATGCCGGAAACGATGATTTCCGTCGGCTTAGGAACGGCAATGGTGATACCGACCGGAGGCTCATAAACAACATCGTGAGAGAAACCGAGCGCCAGCTGCAGGTTCTGGCCCTGCATGGCTGCACGATAACCAACGCCGTTGATTTCGAGCTTACGTTCGTAACCGTCCTTAACACCCTTGAAGATGTTCTCGATCATCGTGCGGGACATGCCCCACTTCGAACGAGCTTCCTTGGTGTTGTTGGCCGGCTGAACCGAAACCGAGTTTTCTTCCAGCTTCAACTGAATGTCGTCATTAGCGACGAAAAACAGTTCACCCTTCGGACCCTTTGCAGTGATCTTCTGGCCATCAACCGTGGCCGTGATCCCTGCTGGTACCTGAACGGGCTTTTTACCGATACGAGACATATTTTTATCCTGCCTGTTTCGCCAGGAGACCCCTGCCCGATCTTAGAAGACCGAGCAAAGAACCTCGCCACCAACGTTCTGTTCACGAGCCTGGTGATCAGCCATCACACCCTTCGGAGTCGAAAGGATAGTGATGCCGAGACCGTTCGCGACCTGCGGAATGGACTTTACCGAGACATAAACCCGGCGGCCCGGCTTGGATACGCGGCCGATCTCACGGATCACGGACGCGCCTTCGTAGTACTTCAGTTCGATCGTGAACTCGGCCTTGCCGTTTTCAAAATCGGACTTGGAATAACCGCGAATGTAGCCTTCAGCCTGCAGCACGTCGAGAACGCGCGCACGGAGGCTGGAAGCAGGAGTGCTAACCGACGACTTGCGACGAGCAGCACCATTGCGGATGCGGGTGAGCATATCACCCAACGGATCAGTCATTGTCATGTGCCCGTCTCCTTACCAGCTCGACTTGACAATACCCGGCACCTTGCCGGAATTGCCCAACTCGCGAAGCGCAATACGCGACATCTTGAGTTTACGATAGAACGCGCGCGGACGGCCCGTTACTTCGCAGCGGTTGCGGATACGTGTCTTCGAGCCGTCACGCGGCAGCGAAGCGAGCTTCAGTGTTGCCTGGAACCGCTCTTCGATCGGAAGGGACTGGTTCATGACGACAGCTTTGAGCGCGGCACGCTTGGAAGCATGCTGTGCAACTGTCTTGCGGCGGCGCTTGTTCTTTTCAACTGCGCTTGTTTTCGCCATATCAGAGTTCCTTTTCTACGCTCGTCGTTACGGTTACTGACGGAAAGGGAAGTTGAACTCTGTCAAAAGAGCCCGAGCTTCGTCGTCCGAAGTCGCCGTCGTGCAAACGATGATGTCCATGCCCCACATCTGATCAACCTTATCGTAGTTGATTTCTGGGAACACAATGTGCTCCTTGATGCCCATGGCGAAGTTGCCACGGCCGTCAAAGCTTTTCGGGTTCAGGCCCCGGAAGTCGCGAACGCGCGGAAGCGCGATGTTGATCAGACGGTCAAGGAACTCATACATGCGAGCGCCACGAAGAGTAACCTTCGCACCGATTGGCATGCCTTCACGAACCTTGAAGCCAGCAATGGAATTGCGAGCCTTGGTAACAACCGGCTTCTGACCAGCAATAGCGGCCAGATCGGCAGCAGCAACTGTTGGCTTCTTCGAATCAGCCGTTGCTTCACCAACACCCATGTTGATAACGATCTTGTCGAGCTTAGGGATCATCATCACGTTAGAGTAGGAGAACTTCTCCTGCATAGCGCCGCGAATACGGGAAACGTATTCAGCCTTGAGACGCGGCTCGTACTTGGACTCAGCCATCGATCACTTCTCCCGAACGCTTGGCCACGCGGACCTTCTTGCCGTCTACAACCTTGAACCCAACGCGGGTCGCCTTACCGTCCTTGTCGACGATAGCAAGGTTAGAGATGTGCAAGGATGCTTCCTTGTTGATGATGCCAGCTTCTTGGCCCTGGGTCTGGCGCTGGTGACGCTTCACCATGTTTACGCCACTCACGAAAGCCCGATCTTCTTTTGGCAAGACCTGAGTTACTTCGCCGGTACGGCCCTTGTCCTTACCGGTCAATACGACAACTTTGTCGCCTTTGCGAATTTTCTGCATCGCTATCGCTCCTTACAGTACTTCTGGAGCCAGCGAGATGATCTTCATGTGGTTCTTTGCGCGAAGTTCGCGTGGAACCGGTCCGAAGATACGGGTGCCGATAGGCTCTTTCTTGTTATCGATAAGAACAGCTGCGTTGTTATCGAAACGGATGACGCTGCCGTCAGCGCGACGAATGTCCTTGGCGGTACGCACTACAACCGCCTTCATCACGTCGCCCTTCTTGACGCGGCCGCGCGGAATAGCTTCCTTGATCGAAACGACAATAATGTCGCCAACGGAAGCATACTTACGCTTCGAGCCGCCCAGCACCTTGATGCACATGACACGACGTGCGCCGGAATTATCCGCCACGTCGAGGTTTGTTTGCATCTGAATCATGTCAGGTCGCCTTCTTGTTGTTACTGGACCGGTTGGGCAGCCTCATAGAGAAAGCCCCCTGCTCCAGCTTATGAAAAGTCTCTGTTTTCGCGCGGAAGAAATCTTGCCAGGGTGGTTTCCATAACGGACCTTCCGTGCGCATCAAAGCAAAAGACGCCCGGTGACGAGCGTCCTTGCGCTGCTTCATACAGGTTTTCGCGCCGATAGCAAGAGCCCGGCGCGAAACTGTTTGAATTAAGCCTGTGCGGAAACAACCGTCCAGCGCTTATCCTTGGAGATTGGTGCGCATTCCTCGATGGAAACCACATCACCAACCTTGTACTGGTTGTTTTCGTCGTGGGCCTTGTACTTCTTCGAACGACGAACGGTCTTCTGAAGCAGTGGGTGAGCGAATCGACGCTCGACCTTGACTACAACGGTCTTCTCGTTCTTGTCGGAAACTACGACGCCCTGCAGAATGCGTTTCGGCATATTATTCTTCCTTTAGGCCTTGGCTTCTGCCGCCTTCTGGCGGGCAATGGTTTTCACGCGGGCGATGTCCTTACGGACTTCGTTGATGCGCGAGGACTTTTCCAACTGACCGGTAGCCTTCTGGAAGCGCAGGTTGAACTGCTCTTTCTTCAGGTCGGCAAGCTTGTCCTTGAGCTGATCGGCGCTGAGGCCGCGAACATCTTCGGCTTTCATTGTGCCTGCTCCTTACTCTGCGATGCGCTGTACGAAGCGCGTCTTAACCGAGAGCTTGGCAGCGCCGAGACGAAGCGCCTCGCGGGCGATCTCCTCGGAAACACCGTCGATCTCGAACATCATACGACCAGGCTTGACCTTGCAAGCCCAGTATTCGACCGAACCCTTACCCTTACCCATACGAACTTCGGTCGGCTTGGCCGTAACCGGAGTGTCTGGGAATACGCGGATCCACACACGACCTGCGCGCTTCATGTAACGCGTGATCGCGCGGCGGGCCGCTTCGATCTCGCGTGCATTAACGCGGTTCGGTTCCTGCGACTTCAAGCCGTATTCACCGAATGCAAGGTCAAAGCCGCCCTTGGCCACACCTTTGATGCGACCCTTGAACTGCTTGCGGTACTTAGTACGCTTTGGCTGCAACATTTTCTTACTTCTCCGAGCTTATCTTTCGCCAGCGTCAATCAAGCGTTTTCGCGACGACGATCGCCACGATCACCGCGCTCACGGCTTGCCGGACCCTGGGCATCGCCTTCGAGCGCACGACGCTCGGAAGCCATCGGATCGTGCTCAAGGATTTCGCCCTTGAAGATCCAGACCTTGATGCCGCAAATACCGAATGCGGTTTCAGCTTCAGCTGTACCGTAGTCGATGTCTGCACGCAGGGTGTGAAGTGGCACGCGACCTTCGCGGTACCATTCGGTACGAGCGATTTCCGCGCCGCCGAGGCGGCCGCCGCAGGTGATCTTGATGCCTTCGGCGCCAAGACGCATAGCGGACTGAACAGCACGCTTCATCGCACGGCGGAAAGCCACGCGGCGTTCGAGCTGCTGGGCAATCGACTGTGCTACGAGTGTAGCGTCGACTTCCGGCTTGCGCACTTCAACGATGTTGAGGTGCGTTTCGCTGTCGGTCATCTCCGAGATCTTCTTGCGAAGCTTCTCGATGTCTGCACCCTTCTTGCCGATGATCAGACCCGGACGAGCCGAGTGGATGGTCACGCGGCACTTCTTGTGCGGACGTTCGATGACAACCTTGGCGATGCCTGCCTGCTTCAATTCCTTGATCAGGTAAGCACGGATCTTGAGATCTTCGTGGAGCAGCTTGCCGTATTCGGCAGTGTCTGCATACCAGCGGCTATCCCAAGTGCGGTTGATACCGAGGCGGAAGCCGATTGGATTAATCTTCTGACCCATTATGCGGCCTCCCCTTTTTCCTCGACTTCGCGAACAACGATAGTCAAGTGTGCAAACGGCTTTTCGATACGCGAGGCGCGACCACGGCCACGAGCGTGGAAACGCTTCATGGTGATGGACTTGCCAACGTAGGCCTCGGCGACGACGAGAGCGTCGACGTCGAGGTCATGGTTGTTTTCTGCGTTCGCAATAGCCGATTCCAGCGTCTTCTTGACGGTGGAAGCGATACGCTTGCGGGAGAATTCGAGCTCGGCGAGAGCACGATCAACCTTCTTGCCACGGATAAGAGCGGCAACCAGGTTCAGTTTCTGTGGGCTGACGCGAAGCGTACGGGCAATAGCCTGAGCCTCGTTGTCCTTCAGCCGGCGTTCGGTCTTAGCCTTCGCCATGATTACTTCCTCTTTGCCTTCTTGTCCGCGCCATGACCGTAGTAGGTCCGGGTCGGAGAGAATTCACCGAACTTGTGACCGACCATGTCTTCATTGACATTGACCGGCACATGCTTGCTGCCGTTGTAAACGCCGAAGGTCAAGCCTACGAACTGCGGCAGGATCGTGGAGCGACGGCTCCAGATCTTGATTACTTCATTACGTCCGCTTTCGCGTACCTTCTCAGCCTTTTTGAGAAGATAGCCGTCAATAAACGGACCTTTCCATACTGAACGAGCCACTTGGACTACCTCTCTTACTTCTTACGCTGATGGCGCGAACGCATGATGAACTTGTCGGTCGACTTGTTGGAGCGTGTACGCTTGCCCTTTGTAGGCTTGCCCCACGGAGTCACCGGATGGCGACCACCAGACGTACGACCTTCACCACCGCCGTGCGGGTGATCGACAGGGTTCATAACAACACCGCGAACGTGTGGACGCTTACCGCGCCAACGCGAACGACCGGCTTTACCGTCGTTGGTGTTGCCGTGGTCGGCGTTGGAAACAGCACCGATGGATGCAAGGCAAGAGCCGTGCACGAGACGCTGTTCACCAGAGTTCAGACGAAGGATCGCCATACCCTGGTCACGACCGACGAGCTGCACATATGTACCTGCCGAGCGAGCGATCTGACCACCCTTACCAGGCTTCATCTCGACGTTATGGATGATCGAACCAACTGGGATGTACTGAAGCGGCATTGTGTTGCCTGGCTTCACGTCGACAGCCTTGTCGGAGGCGATCACCTTGTCACCAGCAGCAAGACGCTGTGGCGCGAGAATGTAAGCCTGTTCACCGTCAGCGTAAGTTACGAGCGCGATGAATGCAGTGCGGTTTGGATCGTATTCCAGACGCTCAACCGTACCCTCAACGTCAAACTTACGACGCTTGAAGTCAATGAGACGGTATGTGCGCTTGTGACCGCCACCCTGGAAACGGACAGTGATCCGGCCCTGGTTGTTACGGCCACCCTTCGAGCTGAGACCTTGGGTCAGCGCCTTAACCGGCTTGCCCTTGTAGAGCGAAGAACGGTCGACAATGACCAGCTGGCGCTGGCTCGGAGTGGTTGGATTGAAACTTTTCAATGCCATTTTATTGTTCCCTTTTGGGTCTTTGCCCGCGTGGGCCTAACCTTTAGAGTCCGGTGGACACGTCGATGGATTGACCTTCGGCGAGCGTGACGACGGCTTTTTTGACGTCCTTCTGCTTACCAGCGAACCCACGGAAACGACGGGTCTTACCCTTGCGGATAAGCGTGTTCACAGCCGTGACTTTGACGCCGAAGAGAGCTTCGATAGCAGCCTTGATTTCAGGCTTCGAAGCGTCTTTGGCGACGTTGAATACGACCTGGTTCTGTTCGGATACCAGCGTCGACTTTTCCGTGATCGAAGGAGATACGATCACATCGTAGTGGCGAAGATCCGTCATTTGAACCGCTCCTCCAGAGCCTCTACAGCAGCCTTGGAAAGCACCAGCTTGCCACGACGCAGGATGTCGTAAACATTGATGCCCTGAACCGGCAGAACGTCCACGTTTGGAATGTTCTGAGCAGCAAGCTTGAAGTTGCCATCAAGCTCGGCGCCGCCGATAACAAGAGCGTTGGTCAGGCCGAGCGAGGCGAAATTGCCCAGCAGAGCCTTTGTCTTTGCTTCAGATGCAACGAGCTGATCAACGATGATCAGGTCTTCAGCCTTCAGCTTTGCAGAAAGCGCGTGACGCAGAGCGAGAGCGCGAACCTTCTTCGGCAGGTCATGAGCGTGGCTGCGAACAACCGGGCCATGAGCCTTACCACCACCACGGAACTGCGGAGCGCGAGCCGAATGGTGACGAGCGCGGCCCGTACCCTTCTGCTTGTACATCTTCGCACCGGTGCGGGAAACTTCCGAACGGTTCTTGGTCTTGTGCGTACCCTGCTGCTTCTTAGCAAGCTGGTAGCGAACCATACGCGCCAGAATGTCCTGGCGTGGGTCGAGGCCGAAAATTTCGTCCGACAGGGATACCTTGCCGGCGTCTTTTCCCTCGAGGGTCGTGACGTTCAATTCCATAATAAGGCTCCCTTACTTCGCAGCCGACTTGACGGCATCACGGACGATGATCCAGGAACCTTTGGAACCAGGAACGGCGCCCTTCACGAGGATCAAACCGCGATCCTCATCGGTCGAAACCACTTCCAGATTCTGGGTCGTTACGCGAGTCTGGCCCATATGACCAGCCATGCGCTTGCCCTTCCAAACCTTACCAGGATCCTGGTTCGAACCAGTCGAACCATGCGCACGGTGCGAAACCGAGTTACCGTGCGAAGCGCGACCACCACCGAAGTTGTGACGCTTCATAGCACCGGCAAAACCCTTACCGATCGTGGTGCCGGTTACGTCAACCAGCTGACCAGCGGCAAAATGGCTTGGCGTCAAAGTCGCGCCAACATCGATGAGGTTTTCTTCGGAAACACGAAACTCAACAAGCTTAGCCTTAGGCTCAACGCTTGCAGTTGCGAAGTGACCACGAAGAGCCTTCGATGTATTCTTGACCTTCGACTGGCCAGCACCGAGCTGAACTGCGATATAGCCATTCTTTTCTTCAGTGCGCTGCGAAACAACCTGAACGTTGTCCAACCGCAACACTGTAACTGGGATGTGCTCACCAGCGTCATTATAGACGCGGGTCATTCCCACTTTCTGTGCAATCACACCTGAACGCATTGGTTCAATCCTCTTGCGAGCCTTGAAGGGAAACCCCTCTCCGCCCTTTGTTTGGGAGTTCCCGTAGACGTCTCACGACGCGTCCGGTCTCCGGTTTAGAAGTCGTTGGATTACTCCACGTACCTTCCTTGTTATATCCGGCTTTCGCCGGGGCCTTAGAGCTTGATTTCGACGTCAACGCCAGCCGCAAGGTCGAGCTTCATCAAAGCATCAACAGTCTGCGGAGTAGGATCAACGATATCGAGAAGACGCTTGTGCGTACGCATTTCGAACTGTTCACGGCTCTTCTTATCTACGTGAGGAGAGCGGTTAACGGTAAATTTTTCGATGCGTGTTGGGAGCGGAACCGGGCCGCGAACGCTGGCGCCGGTGCGCTTGGCGGTCGACACGATTTCGCGAGTAGAGGCATCGAGGATCCGGTGATCGAACGCCTTGAGGCGGATACGGATATTCTGGCCGTTCATTCGACTTGTCCTTGTTCTTAGTTATTCAATTTCCGCACGCGGAAATACATGAACCTATGTTGATCGTGGCGCCGCAGATTTTCAAAAATCGAGAGGAATGCAAGGCGCACCCCAATCATTTCGTTAGTCTGGATTACTTGAACGCCATGGTTCGCAAACACCTGCGAATCTCATAACAGCTCTGACTGCGCGTTTACGCGCTTTCACTGTAATTATCAAGCATTAAAAATGCCTCGTCGTCACGGTTTTTACCGATAGACAAATTGGCGACCCCGAGAGGTCGCCAATTCAATGTCTTCAATGAGGGCCGAAGCCCACATTAATTACTCGATGATCGAAGCAACGATGCCAGCGCCGACGGTACGGCCGCCTTCGCGGATAGCGAAGCGCAGCTTTTCTTCCATCGCGATTGGAACGATCAGCTCGACTTCAACAGTAACGTTGTCGCCTGGCATAACCATTTCCGTGCCTTCTGGCAGCGAAACGATACCGGTAACGTCAGTTGTACGGAAGTAGAACTGAGGACGGTAGTTCGTGAAGAACGGTGTATGACGGCCGCCTTCTTCCTTCGTCAGGATGTAGGCTTCTGCCATGAATTTCTTGTGAGGCTTAACAGAACCTGGCTTGCAAAGGATCTGACCACGCTCAACGCCGTCACGGGTAACGCCGCGAACCAGTGCACCGATGTTGTCGCCAGCCTGGCCCTGATCGAGCAGCTTGCGGAACATTTCAACGCCGGTAACAGTCGTCTTCGACGTCGCCTTGATGCCGACGATTTCAACTTCTTCACCAACCTTGACGATACCGCGCTCAACGCGACCGGTAACAACAGTACCACGGCCAGAGATCGAGAACACGTCTTCTATTGGCATCAGGAACGGCTGGTCGATTGGACGCTCTGGTGTTGGGATGTAGGCGTCAACCTGAGCCATCAGCTCACGAATAGCGTCTTCACCGATCTTCTTGTCAGAATCGTTAAGAGCAGCAAGAGCCGAACCCTTAACAACAGGAACGTCGTCGCCTGGGAAGTCGTAGGACGAAAGAAGTTCACGAACTTCCATTTCTACGAGCTCGAGCAGTTCTTCGTCGTCGACCTGGTCAACCTTGTTGAGGAACACGACCAGAGCAGGAACGCCAACCTGACGAGCAAGCAGGATGTGCTCGCGGGTCTGTGGCATTGGACCGTCAGCAGCCGAGCAAACCAGGATCGCGCCGTCCATCTGGGCAGCACCGGTGATCATGTTCTTCACGTAGTCGGCGTGGCCGGGGCAGTCAACGTGTGCGTAGTGACGGTTAGGCGTCTCATACTCAACGTGGGCTGTCGAAATGGTGATACCACGAGCCTTTTCTTCAGGAGCGGCGTCGATTTGGTCATACGCCTTGAACTCGCCGAAGTACTTGGTGATTGCGGCTGTCAACGATGTCTTGCCGTGGTCAACGTGACCGATCGTGCCGATGTTAACGTGAGGCTTATTGCGCTCAAACTTGCTCTTTGCCATTATTGGCTCTCCATTCTTATCCCTGAAAGGGAATAAACCTTAAAACTTTTGTGTGGGTATTCCGGTCACTTCTGACCGGAATACTTTGCCTGGATTTCAGCAGCTACGTTGCTTGGAACAGGCGAATAGTGATCGAACGTCATCGAGTACTGTGCGCGACCCTGCGACATGGAGCGAAGGTTGTCGACGTACTTGAACATGTTCGCGAGAGGAACATGCGCGCTGATCACGATCGTGATGCCACGCGATTCCTGACCCTGGATCTGACCGCGACGCGAGTTCAGATCGCCGATAACGTCACCGACGTAATCTTCTGGGGTAACAACTTCGACCTTCATCATCGGCTCGAGAAGCTGTGCACCAGCCTTCTTTGCTGCTTCACGGAAGCAAGCACGCGATGCGATTTCGAACGCCAGAACAGACGAGTCAACATCGTGGTATGCACCATCGATGAGAGTTGCCTTGACACCCAGC
Organism: Agrobacterium sp. AGB01; assembly: GCF_014851585.1. Classification (GTDB taxonomy): domain Bacteria; phylum Pseudomonadota; class Alphaproteobacteria; order Rhizobiales; family Rhizobiaceae; genus Agrobacterium. The sequence goes on along the minus strand of NZ_JACVAB010000002.1, from coordinate 883,677 downwards.
ATCGGGAAGCCAGCCAGAGGACCGGAGGACAGAACGCTTTCGATACCCTTCTGAACGCCTGGGATGTATTCCTTAGGAACAGCACCACCAACGATCTTGGACTCGAACTTGAAGTCTTCGCCTTCTGGGTTCGGTTCGAAGATGATCTTCACACGAGCGAACTGACCGGTACCACCGGACTGCTTCTTGTGTGTGTAGTCTTCTTCGTGCAGCTTCGTGATCGTTTCACGGTAAGCAACCTGCGGAGCACCAACGGTCGCTTCAACCTTGAACTCGCGACGCATACGGTCAACGAGAATGTCGAGGTGAAGTTCACCCATGCCAGCGATGATTGTCTGACCGGATTCTTCGTCAGTCTTAACGCGGAACGAAGGATCTTCAGCAGCCAGGCGGTTGAGCGCGAGGCCCATCTTTTCCTGGTCGCCCTTGGTCTTCGGTTCGATCGCGATCTGGATAACAGGCTCAGGGAATTCCATGCGCTCGAGGATAACCGGCTTCAACGGATCGCAAAGCGTGTCGCCCGTTGTGGTTTCCTTGAGGCCAGCCAGAGCAACGATGTCGCCAGCAAAGGCTTCTTCGATGTCTTCACGGCTGTTGGAGTGCATCTGAAGCATACGGCCGACGCGCTCACGCTTGTCCTTGACCGTGTTGATAACAGATGTGCCCTTTTCGAGCTTGCCCGAGTAGATACGTGCGAAGGTGAGCGAACCAACGAATGGGTCGTTCATGATCTTGAACGCGAGCATCGAAAGCGGCTCGGAATCATCAGCGTGACGCTCGATTTCAGCTTCGGTCTTGAAGTCGATACCCTTGATCGCAGGAATGTCCAGCGGAGAAGGCAGGTATTCAACAACAGCGTCGAGAAGTGGCTGAACGCCCTTGTTCTTGAACGCGGTACCGCAGAACATTGGGTGGAACTTCACGTCGATGGTGCCGCGACGAACGAGAGCACGAATCTTGTCGTTGTCTGGGTAGTTACCTTCGAGGTAAGCTTCCATTGCTTCTTCGTCGATCTCGACAACAGTCTCGATCAGCTTCTCGCGATATTCTTCAGCCTTGGCCTTCATATCTTCTGGGATCTCAACAACGTCCCACTGAGCGCCGAGCGATTCGTCGCGCCATACGAGAGCGTTCATTTCGATGAGATCGATCACGCCCTTGAATTCGGTTTCTGCACCGATTGGCAACTGCATGACAACAGCTGTCGCGCCGAGACGGGTCTTGATCATTTCTACCGAGCGGTAGAAGTCAGCACCGGTCTTGTCCATCTTGTTGCAGAAGATCATACGCGGAACGTTGTACTTCTCAGCCTGACGCCATACGGTTTCAGTCTGCGGCTCTACACCAGCGTTGGCGTCGAGCAGAGCAATAGCACCGTCGAGTACACGCAGCGAACGCTCAACTTCAATCGTGAAGTCAACGTGGCCGGGGGTGTCGATGATGTTGAAACGACGCATCTTGCCATCGCGACCCTTCCAGAAGGTCGTGGTAGCAGCAGAAGTGATGGTGATACCACGCTCCTGCTCCTGTTCCATCCAGTCCATCGTGGCAGCGCCATCATGAACTTCGCCGATCTTGTGCGACTTACCGGTGTAGTAAAGAATACGCTCGGTTGTGGTCGTCTTGCCGGCGTCGATGTGCGCCATGATACCGAAATTGCGGTAGTCTTCGATTTTATATTCGCGAGCCATAACGGACTGCCTTTCGGATCGGTTAGATTACCAACGGTAATGCGAGAATGCGCGGTTAGCGTCAGCCATCTTGTGCGTGTCTTCACGCTTCTTGACAGCCGAACCGCGGTTGTTCGCAGCATCCATGAGTTCGCCGGACAGGCGATCGACCATGGTTGTTTCGTTGCGCTTACGAGCAGCAGCGATCAGCCAGCGGATTGCGAGGGCCTGACGACGCTCAGGACGAACATCAACAGGAACCTGGTATGTCGCACCACCAACGCGGCGAGAACGAACTTCAACGTGCGGAGCAACGTTATCGAGGGCCGAATGGAACACGCCGAGCGGCTCCTGCTTCGTCTTGCCCTGAACGGCGTCGAATGCGCCGTATACGATGCTTTCAGCAACGGACTTCTTGCCATGAAGCATGATAGCATTCATGAACTTGGTGACGATCAGATCGCCGAACTTTGGATCCGGGTTGATCTCACGCTTTTCTGCACTATGGCGACGGGACATACTGTTTGTCTCTCAAATGTTATTGACGCTCAACCACGCGGAGAACCTCGCGCAGCGCCGAATTTGTTAATTGCCGAATTACTTCGGACGCTTCGCACCATACTTGGAGCGGCGCTGCTTACGGTTCTTTACACCCTGCGTATCGAGAACGCCGCGGATGATGTGGTAACGAACACCTGGCAAGTCCTTTACGCGGCCGCCGCGGATCATGACTACAGAGTGTTCCTGAAGGTTGTGGCCTTCACCAGGAATGTAGCCGATGACTTCGAAGCCATTCGTCAGACGGATCTTGGCAACCTTACGAAGAGCCGAGTTAGGCTTCTTAGGGGTTGTCGTGTAAACGCGTGTGCAAACGCCGCGCTTCTGTGGGTTTTCCTGCAGAGCAGGAACCTTATTACGCTTTACCTGTGCCTGGCGTGGCTTGCGGATAAGCTGGTTTACGGTAGGCATACAACCATCCCTTAGTATCTATCGCCCTCTCGGGCCGACGTTATGCCGTTTCCGGCGGTGGCACACGCTATACTTCATGCGCAAAACGTGGCCCAATCCGAATGATCGGATGGACCACAAAGGCAGAGGACGTATCACTACGTCGTGCGTGCAGCATTCGTGTCTTCAACGTGCGTTGGACCCAGTTTGAGCAGATATCCGGAACGAGTCATTCCGAACGGCCAAACCTCATACAGGTTCCGATGGGCGGCGTACTACTGTTTTACCCCTACTTCGTCAAGGGTGAATCCACATTTTGTCCCGCAGCACCGGCCTTCTCGGGCTTTCGTTTAGCATATTTACCGCTGCTGTTAATCTGTTTCATCAATATATCGGCCAAAACACGTATTCCGTATTGGGCTTTATACCAAAGCCGTCTATTGATTCTTCAAACGACGCTTGGTGACACCATCACCGTGGCTGTTCGTCAGCACACAGCAAAAAAACGGCCTTCAGGAGCAAGGAGAACACCATGACCCTCCCCCATAATGATAACGACAACGGATCGGTTGACCCCATGGTATTCATCGTCATAGGCAAGGCTTATGAACGGGATGGCGACGAAGGCATCGACATCCACGTGATCCTACGTGCACCCGATGATGACACAGCCGTCCGCGACACGCTGAATGCACTTTCGGAGGAAGGTTTCCTCGAGGCCGACCTTGACCAGATCGGCATGCTGACGGAAATACCGGATGAAGAGCCGCATGCATCGGCCTATCAGGGCGCATTGGAAGGCGAAGTCGCCATTATCCGCTTCGCATAATCCTTTCTGACCAAAACAGACAAACCGCCTGTCACCAGGCGGTTTGCTTTTTTTTAAACAGGTCACATCAGTTGCTGATATTGGCCGTTGGCTTCGGCGTCGCGGCCGTTTCAGCCGGCAGGATCGGATAGATGATGTCGGGAGCCTTGCCGGTCAGCGATCCCAGAAACGCCACGATCAGATCGACATCCCGATCATTCAGCTCCTCGCCCAGCTGCGCAGTACCCATCACCGCCACCGCCTGTTTCAGGTCCCAGACCTTGCCCGAATGGAAGTAAGGCGCGGTCAGCGCCACATTGCGAAGTGGTGCAGCACGGAACACATATGAGTCATCAGCCGTGTTTGTCACCGCAAAGCGACCTTTGTCATTTTCAGGCAAAACATCGGCACCTGGCTTCTCCACCAGACCGAATGGATAGTACCCTTCCCCGCCGACATTGATGCCGCCGTGGCACGAGGCGCAGCCCTTGTCCATGAACAGTTGCAGGCCCTGTTTTGCCTCCAGCGTCAGTGCGTTCTCATCCCCATTCAGATAAGCGTCGAATGGTGCCGGCGTGATCAGCGTGGCTTCAAAGGCTTCAATAGCCTTGGCAAAATTATCGAAGGTAACCGGGTCGTCCTCACCGGGGAATGCCGCCTCGAACCACGCGACATATTGCGGCATTGAATTGAGCGTCGCGACCACCTGCACTGGCGTGTTGGCCATCTCTACACCGGCCTGTACCGGCCCTTTCGCCTGTGCCTTCAGGTCATCCGCACGGCCATCCCAGAACTGCGCAACGTTGAACACCGCATTGAACACGGTCGGTGAATTGCGCGGTCCCTTCTGCCATCCGTGGCCGATCGACGTCTCGAGGTTGTCGTCACCGCCGGTTCCGACATTGTGGCATGAGTTGCATGAAAACACCCCCGAGGCCGACATGCGCGGATCAAAGAACAGTGCCTTGCCGAGCGCTATCTTTTCGGCCGTGATCGGGTTGTCCTTGACCGCTGGAATGGTTGAGGGCAGCGGCCTGAATATCTCAAGTGCGCTTTGCCGCAACTCGGCCGGAACCGGGTCCGCCGCATAACCGGCCGTGGTTGCCAAAACTCCGGCAGCCAATGTGTATAGAAATTTCCTCATAACAGCCTCCGTTCGCCGACCCTGCCTTCCTGGTTTTAAGCAACAGGGCCGGCCCTTTAGTTGGGAGGCAAATCCCCTGCCCTTGCGGGCTCCTGGTTGGGAGGATCTGCGTCCTGTGAACGGATTAAAATTAGAATAAATAAAAACTGGTCCTTTGCGATGGATCAACGGCAAGAGGCCACCAAACGCAAAAACGCCCGAATTGCTTCGGGCGTTTAGGTTTATCAATTCTGGAGGGTGCGGCAAATTGGCACCCGTTAGACCATCTATCCGAAGTAGGTATCGTGCACCGAAATGATGCACGACACCCGGATCGAATTATTCGCCGGCAGGAACCGTTTCGTCCTTGGTCATGTCGCGCAACATCTGCGTTGCGGAGTCCGAACCAGTGGACTTCTTGCGCTCTTCAATGATCAGCTCGTCGCGTGTCGTCGCGATGCGGCGGATCTGGGTCATGGTACCGCCCGTACCGGCCGGAATAAGGCGACCGACGATAACGTTTTCCTTCAGACCCTGCAGCGTGTCCATCTTGCCGGCGATTGCAGCTTCCGTGAGAACCTTTGTGGTTTCCTGGAACGAAGCAGCCGAGATGAAGGACGGCGTCTGCAGCGATGCCTTGGTGATACCCAGAAGAACTGGTTCGCCGTAGGCAGGCTTCTTGCCTTCCTCGATCAGACGATCATTCATGTCGTCCATTTCGATGCGGTCGACATTGTCACCCACGATGTACTGGCTGTCGCCAGCATCCGTGATTTCAACCTTCTGCAGCATCTGGCGAACGATCACTTCGATGTGCTTGTCGTTGATGACAACGCCCTGCAGACGATAGACTTCCTGGATTTCGTTCACGAGGTAGGAAGCCAGAGCCTCTACACCCTTGATCGCCAGAATGTCGTGCGGAGCTGGGTTACCGTCGAGGATGTAGTCACCCTTTTCGATATAGTCGCCTTCCTGAAGGTGGAAGGGCTTGCCCTTCGGGATCAGGTATTCGACTGGCTCTACACCGTCTTCAGCAGGCTCGATGATGACGCGACGTTTGTTCTTGTAGTCGCGGCCCAGACGGATCGTACCATCGATTTCGGCGATGATAGCGTGGTCCTTCGGACGACGGGCTTCGAACAGTTCAGCAACGCGTGGCAGACCACCCGTGATGTCCTTGGTCTTGGCGCTTTCCATTGGCGAACGTGCAAGCACATCACCCTGGGAAACCTTCGTGCCCGGCTCTACGGACAAAATTGCGTCAACCGACAGCAGGAAGCGGGCTTCACCACCACGAGAAAGCTTGGCAATGTTGCCGGAAGCATCCTTGATAACGATGGCAGGCTTGAGGTCCGAACCGCGAGGTGTCGAACGCCAGTCAATAACCTGACGCTTGGTGATACCGGTGGATTCGTCGGTCGCTTCCAGAACCGAAAGACCATCGACCAGGTCTTCGAACTGAACAGTACCTTCGACTTCCGTCATCATTGGGCGTGTGTACGGGTCCCACTCGGCGAAACGCTGACCGCGCTTAACCTTGTCACCGTCATCCACGAAGATCTTCGAACCGTATGCAACGCGCTGCGAAGAACGCTCAACGCCACGCTCATCGAGAATGGTGATGGCCATGTTACGGCCCATCGCGATGAGGACGCCTTCAGAGTTGCGCAGCATGTTGCGGTTCTTGATCTGGATCGTACCTTCGTACGACGCTTCAAGGAACGACTGGTCAACCACGTTCGCAGTACCACCAAGGTGGAACGTACGCATGGTCAGCTGGGTGCCCGGCTCACCGATGGACTGAGCAGCGATAACGCCCACTGCTTCGCCCATGTTAACAGGAGTACCGCGTGCAAGGTCACGACCGTAGCAAACGCCGCAAACGCCAACCTGGATTTCGCAGGTCAGAGCCGAACGGATACGAACGGACTGGATGCCAGCCTTTTCGATGATTGCCACTTCAGCTTCGTCGATCAGCTTGCCAGCCTTGACGATGTTCTCGCCAGTGACCGGGTTGTCGATGTCGTCGAGAGCCGTACGACCAAGAATACGTGCGCCGAGCGAGGCAACAATCTGACCGGCATCGACGATGGCAGTCATTGTCAGGCCCTTGTCGGTGCCGCAATCGTTGGAGTTGACGATGCAGTCCTGCGCGACGTCAACGAGACGACGTGTCAGGTAACCGGAGTTAGCCGTCTTCAAGGCAGTATCTGCAAGACCCTTACGGGCACCGTGTGTCGAGTTGAAGTACTCGTTCACGGTCAGGCCTTCCTTAAAGTTCGAAATGATCGGCGTTTCGATGATTTCGCCCGAAGGCTTGGCCATCAGACCGCGCATACCACCGAGCTGACGCATCTGGCTTGGCGAACCACGGGCGCCGGAGTGCGACATCATGTAAATGGAGTTCATTGGCTTCTGGCGACCGGTTTCCGGATCGAACTCAACAGCCTTAATGCGAGCCATCATCTCTTCGGCGACCTTTTCGGTAGCCTTGCCCCAAGCGTCAACAACCTTGTTGTACTTTTCGCCCTGGGTGATGAGACCATCATTGTACTGCTGTTCGTATTCCTTCACCAAGGCTTCCGTTTCACCAACGATTTTCACCTTGGTATCCGGGATGACCATGTCGTCCTTGCCGAACGAAATACCGGCGCGGCAAGCATGGGAGAAGCCGAGCTGCATGATGCGGTCGCAGAAAATGACCGTGTCTTTCTGACCGCAATGACGGTAGACCGTGTCGATCATCTTGGAGATGTTCTTCTTGGTCATTTCCTGGTTGCAGGTGTCGAATGGCACGTTGACATTCTTCGGCAGCAATTCACCAATCAACATACGGCCAGGCGTTGTTTCATGGATCTTCGAAACCGGCTTGCCATCGGCATCAACGGTCTTGAAGCGACCGCGAATTTTCGAGTGCAGCGTTACAACCTTGTTTTCAAGGGCGTGATGCAGTTCGCCGATGTCGGAGAAGGCCATGCCTTCGCCCGGCTCATTCTGGTTCATGATCGACAGGTAGTACAGGCCGAGAACCATGTCCTGCGAAGGAACGATAATCGGGTGACCGTTTGCCGGATGCAGAATGTTGTTGGTCGACATCATCAGAACGCGGGCTTCAAGCTGCGCTTCCAGAGAAAGCGGAACGTGAACAGCCATCTGATCACCGTCGAAGTCGGCGTTGAAGGCCGTGCAGACGAGCGGGTGCAGCTGAATGGCCTTGCCTTCAACCAGCATTGGTTCGAAGGCCTGGATACCCAGACGGTGCAGCGTCGGTGCGCGGTTCAGAAGAACCGGATGCTCGCGGATAACCTCGTCGAGGATATCCCAAACTTCTGGCTTTTCTTTTTCAACCAGCTTCTTGGCCTGCTTGACGGTCGAGGAGTAACCCTTTGCGTCGAGACGGGCGTAGATGAACGGCTTGAACAGCTCGAGCGCCATCTTCTTCGGCAGGCCGCACTGGTGCAGCTTCAGTTCTGGACCGGTCACGATAACCGAACGACCGGAATAGTCGACGCGCTTACCGAGAAGGTTCTGACGGAAGCGGCCCTGCTTGCCCTTGAGCATGTCGGACAGCGACTTCAGCGGACGCTTGTTGGCGCCGGTGATGACGCGACCGCGACGACCGTTGTCGAACAACGCATCGACGGATTCCTGCAACATGCGCTTTTCGTTACGGATAATGATACCCGGCGCACGAAGCTCGATCAGGCGCTTCAGACGGTTGTTACGGTTGATAACGCGGCGATACAGGTCGTTCAGGTCGGAGGTCGCAAAGCGGCCACCATCCAGCGGAACCAGCGGACGCAGGTCCGGAGGAATAACTGGAACAACCTTCATGATCATCCACTCGGGACGATTGCCTGACTCCATGAAGTTCTCAACGATCTTGAGACGCTTCATCAACTTCTTCTGCTTGAGGTCCGAAGTGGTTTCGGCAAGCTCAACGCGCAGATCGCCAGCGATCTTCTCAAGGTTCATCGAAGCCAGCATTTCGTAGATGGCTTCAGCGCCGATCATGGCGGTGAACTGATCTTCCCCGAACTCGTCGACGGCAATCATGTACTCTTCTTCGGACAGAAGCTGGTTCTGCTTCAGAGAGGTCAGGCCTGGCTCGGTCACGATGTAGTTTTCGAAGTACAGAACGCGCTCAACATCTTTCAGCGTCATGTCGAGCAATGTCGAGATACGCGAAGGAAGCGACTTCAAGAACCAGATGTGGGCAACAGGTGCTGCCAGTTCGATATGGCCCATGCGCTCACGGCGAACGCGCGACAGCGTAACTTCAACGCCGCACTTTTCGCAGATGATGCCCTTGTACTTCATACGCTTGTACTTGCCGCACAAGCATTCGTAGTCCTTGATCGGTCCGAAAATACGCGCGCAGAAAAGACCGTCGCGTTCCGGCTTGAAGGTACGATAGTTGATGGTCTCTGGCTTTTTGATTTCGCCATAGGACCAGGAGAGGATCTTCTCAGGCGACGCAATCGAAATCCGGATGGAATCGAAATGCTGCGCTGGCACCTGAGGATTGAACAGATTCATGACCTCTTGGTTCATGCCTTGTCTCCTTGAGAGGCTTGTTGTCGCCTCTGTTTGCATCTGGACCAGTCGTTCCCGGGATAACTGGTCAGTGCCTAAAACACGATTAACCGCGAAATGCGGCGAAACTATCCGCCTAAGGGCATCGCCCTTTTGGAAGAAACCGGCAGGCGCCGCTTTCGGCGCCTGCCTTGGTCATCTTTATTCCGCCGCGTCAGGCAGTTCGGAGCCTTCCTGCGCTTCGAGCTTGGAGTTCTCCAGCTCAACGGACAGACCGAGCGACCGCATTTCCTTGACGAGAACGTTGAAGCTCTCAGGAATACCGGCTTCGAAGGTGTCGTCGCCGCGGACGATCGCTTCGTAAACCTTGGTACGGCCGGCCACGTCGTCCGACTTGACGGTGAGCATTTCCTGCAAGGTGTATGCTGCGCCGTAAGCTTCCAGTGCCCAGACTTCCATTTCCCCGAAGCGCTGTCCGCCGAACTGCGCCTTACCACCAAGCGGCTGCTGGGTGACGAGCGAGTATGGACCGATCGAGCGAGCGTGGATCTTGTCGTCGACAAGGTGGTTCAGCTTGATCATGTACATGTAGCCGACGGTCACCTTACGGTCGAACGTCTCACCTGTACGGCCATCATAGAGAACCGACTGGCCAGAGTCGTGCAGACCAGCTCTGGTCAGCATCTCCGCAACGTCAGGCTCATGCGCACCGTCGAAGACCGGCGTCGCAATCGAAACGCCCTTCTTGGACTGCTCGGCAAGTCTGAGCAGGGACTCGTCGTCAAAGTAAGCGACTTCATCCTTGGCATCAGACGCATACACTTCCGTCAGCTCGCGCTTCAGGTCAGTGATATCAAGCGTCTTGTGATACTCATCCAGCATCTCGCCGATTTTCTTGCCCATACCGGCGCAAGCCCAGGCAAGGTGCGTTTCGAGAATCTGGCCGACATTCATGCGCGATGGCACGCCCAGCGGGTTCAAGCAGATGTCGACATGCGTACCGTCTTCCAGGAACGGCATATCTTCAACAGGCACGATACGCGAGACAACGCCCTTGTTACCGTGACGGCCGGCCATCTTGTCGCCTGGCTGGATCTTGCGCTTAACAGCAACGAAGACCTTGACCATCTTCATGACGCCTGGAGGCATTTCGTCGCCACGCTGAACCTTTTCGACCTTGTCCATGAAGCGCTGTTCAAGGCGCGACTTGGATTCGTCGTACTGGCCACGCAGAGCTTCGAGTTCGGCCTGGGCCTTCTCGTCCTCAACGGCAAACATCCACCACTGCGAACGCGGGTATTCAGAAACAACGAGATTTGAAAGCTCGGTGCCCTTCTTGAAGCCCTTCGGTCCAGCAATCGAAACCTGACCACGCAACATGTCGATCAGACGGCCATAGACGTTACGGTCCAGGATAGCCTGTTCGTCGTCACGGTCCTTGGCCAGACGTTCGATTTCTTCGCGTTCGATAGCCATTGCACGTTCGTCTTTTTCAACGCCGTGACGGTTGAACACGCGGACTTCAACGACCGTACCAAACGTGCCTGGAGGCATGCGCATGGAGGTGTCGCGAACGTCGGATGCCTTTTCACCGAAGATGGCGCGCAGAAGCTTTTCTTCCGGCGTCATCGGGCTTTCACCCTTCGGCGTGATCTTGCCAACCAGGATATCGCCAGGCTGAACTTCCGCACCGATGTATACGATACCGGCTTCGTCGAGGTTCTTCAGCGCTTCTTCCGAAACGTTCGGAATATCGCGCGTGATTTCTTCAGGACCAAGCTTGGTGTCGCGGGCCATCACTTCGAATTCTTCGATGTGGATGGAGGTGAACACGTCGTCGGAAACGATGCGTTCGGACATCAGGATGGAGTCTTCGTAGTTGTAGCCGTTCCAAGGCATGAACGCGACGAGCGCGTTGCGGCCAAGTGCCAGGTCACCGAGATCGGTCGATGGACCGTCAGCGATGATGTCACCCTTGTTCAGAACGTCACCGACAGTCACCAGCGGACGCTGGTTGATGCAGGTGTTCTGGTTCGAACGCTGGAACTTCTGCAGACGATAGATGTCAACGCCGGACTTGCCAGCATCGAGATCTTCCGTTGCACGGATAACGATACGGGTCGCGTCGACCTGATCGACAACACCGCCACGACGGGCTGCGATAGCAGCGCCAGAGTCACGGGCAACGATCGGCTCCATACCAGTTCCGACGAACGGAGCCTCGGCACGGACGAGCGGAACGGCCTGACGCTGCATGTTCGAGCCCATCAGAGCGCGGTTGGCGTCGTCGTTTTCCAGGAACGGGATGAGAGCCGCAGCAACCGAAACGAGCTGCTTCGGCGAAACGTCCATCAGGTTGATGTTGTCGCGTGGCGCCAGCATAACTTCGCCCGAGTGACGGCAAACAACGAACTCTTCCGAGAACGAACCATCAGTTTCAAGCGACGAGTTAGCCTGTGCAACGTAATACTTGGCCTCTTCCATAGCGGAGAGGTAGATCACGTCTGTTGTCACCTTGCCGTCAACGATCTTGCGGTACGGGCTTTCGATGAAGCCGTACTTGTTGACGCGGGCAAAGGTGGCCAGCGAGTTGATCAGACCGATGTTCGGGCCTTCTGGCGTTTCAATCGGGCAAATACGACCGTAGTGGGTCGGGTGAACGTCGCGGACTTCAAAGCCTGCGCGCTCGCGGGTCAGACCACCAGGTCCAAGAGCCGAAAGACGGCGCTTGTGGGTGATTTCCGAAAGCGGGTTCACCTGGTCCATGAACTGCGACAGCTGCGAAGAACCGAAGAACTCACGAACAGCAGCAGCGGCTGGCTTTGCGTTGATGAGATCCTGCGGCATCACGGTGTCGATTTCGATCGAGGACATACGTTCCTTGATCGCACGTTCCATGCGCAGCAGACCCAGACGGTACTGGTTCTCCATCAATTCACCAACCGAACGAACACGGCGGTTGCCGAGGTTGTCGATGTCGTCGATTTCGCCCTTGCCGTCACGCAGTTCGACCAGCATCTTGACCACGGCCAGGATGTCTTCCTTGCGTAGTGTACGCACGGTGTCTTCTGCATCGAGGTCGAGACGCATGTTCATCTTCACGCGGCCAACTGCGGAAAGATCGTAACGCTCAGCATCGAAGAACAGCGAGTTGAACATCGCTTCAGCCGAATCCATGGTCGGCGGCTCGCCCGGACGCATGACGCGGTAGATATCGAACAGAGCGTCCTGACGGTTCTCGTTCTTGTCAGCAGAAAGCGTGTTGCGGATGTAGGCACCAACATTGACGTGGTCGATGTTGAGAACCGCAATTTCTTCCAGGCCAGCGTTCAGAATAACACCGAGGGTCTTCTCGTCGATTTCATCACCAGCTTCGAGGTAGATTTCACCCGTTGCGTAGTTGACGATGTCTTCGGCCAGGAAGTTACCGTACAGGTCTTCGTCGGTTGCCTTGAGAGCCTTGAGGCCCTTCTCGGACAGCTGACGCAGCAGACGCGGGGTCAGCTTCTTGCCGGCTTCAACAACAACTTCGCCCGTGTCGGCATCAACCATTTCGGTGATGACCTTGGCGTTCTTCAGCACTTCAGGCTGGAACGGAATACGCCAGCCATCGCCTGCACGCTTGTAATCAGAGCTTGTGTAGAACGTCGACAGAATTTCTTCGCCGTCCATACCGAGCGCCATCAGCAGCGAGGTAACAGGCAGCTTGCGGCGACGGTCGATACGCGCGTAAACGACATCCTTGGCATCGAATTCGATATCGAGCCAGGAACCGCGGTAAGGAATAACGCGAGCAGCGAACAAAAGCTTGCCGGAAGAGTGGCTCTTGCCCTTGTCGTGATCGAAGAATACGCCCGGAGAACGGTGCATCTGAGACACGATAACGCGCTCGGTACCGTTGACAATAAACGTACCGTTGTTGGTCATGAGCGGCATGTCGCCCATGTAAACCGACTGTTCCTTGATGTCCTTGATGGACTTCGCGCCTGTATCCTCGTCAATATCAAACACGATGAGGCGCAGCGTCACCTTCAGCGGCGCTGCGTAGGTCAGGTCGCGCTGACGGCACTCTTCAGTGTCGAATTTTGGCTGTTCGAATTCGTAGGATACGAATTCAAGCATGGATGCGCCTGAGAAGTCTGTGATTGGGAATACAGACTTGAAAACAGCATTCAATCCCTCGTCGGGACGACCGCCCTTAGGCTCGTCAACCATGAGAAATTGGTCATACGAAGCCTTCTGAACCTCAATGAGGTTTGGCATTTCCGCTACTTCTGGAATTTTGCCGAAAAACTTGCGTACGCGCCTGCGACCGTTAAACGAAAGGGTCTGAGCCATCGTCGCTCCTTTAATAATTGCATCCGGGCCTGCAACGGACGGGGTTCGCTGGCCAGTCGATCCCGTCAATTAATGGATATAATCAATCTCGTTTCACGTCCCGAACGGTAAGGCCGGATTGCCTGTACAGCGCGGTTCGAAACTATTCTCTTGAAGAACCCATTACCCAAAAGCCATTTTCACGCGGCTTTTGGGTAATTGGTTTCAGCGGAACAGCAAACGGGAGACGGCTTTTGCCATCTCCCGTAAGTAGTACCGATATTACTTAACGTCAACCTTGGCGCCAGCATCCTCAAGTTTCTTCTTGAGGTCAGCAGCTTCTGCCTTGGAAACAGCTTCCTTAACAGCCTTAGGAGCACCTTCAACGAGGTCCTTAGCTTCCTTCAGGCCGAGACCTGTGATAGCGCGGACTTCCTTGATGACGTTGATCTTGTTGGCGCCAGCGTCAACCAGGATAACGTCGAATTCTGTCTTTTCTTCTTCAGGAGCAGCAGCAGCAGCACCGCCGCCAGCAGCAGCAACTGCTACAGGAGCAGCAGCAGAAACGCCCCACTTTTCTTCGAGAAGCTTAGACAGTTCTGCAGCTTCCAGAACGGTCAATGCGGAGAGGTCGTCAACGATCTTTGCGAGATCAGCCATTTTTTAGTTCCTTTAATTCGGTTTGAACCGGTTTGAATATTTACAGCGAAAAACCGCCTTAAGCGGCTTCGTCCTTCTTTGAGTAAGCCGAGAACACGCGGGCAAGCTGGCTTGCCGGTGCTGCAACAACCGTAGCGACGCGAGTTGCTGGGGCATTGAGAAGGCCCAACAGCTTTGCGCGCAGCTCGTCCAGCGAAGGCAGGGTCGCAAGCGACTTTACTGCGTCCGCGTTGAGCGCGGTTGCACCCATGGCACCGCCGAGAATAACGAGCTTGTCGTTAGTCTTTGCGAAGTCCATGACGACTTTCGGAGCGATCATTGGATCAGTGCTGTATGCAATCAGCGTCTGTCCTTTGAAAAGATCAGTGATCTCTTCTGACTCCGTACCCTGAAGAGCGATCTTGGCCAGACGGTTCTTCGCGACTTTAACTGTGCCGCCCGCAGCACGCATTTTTGAACGGAAGTCGTTCATCTGCGCAACGGTGACGCCAGCATAGTGGGCCACGACAACCGAACCGGAAGCCTTAAAGACTTCGTTCAGCTCCGTGACGAATTCGCGTTTTTCCGCTCTTTCCACTGTCTGTCTCCAGTTGACAGGACCGCAATCATGCAGGCCCCATCGGGTTTGCCTTTGCCCCAAGAAACCTTGATAAATCAAAGTCCCGAGTGACGCTCGAGGATCCTGTCCCCCTGCTCTCTCACCCGAAGGCTGAAGGCACAAGGCACACCAGGTTCAAACCAGATTATTAAGCACCACAGGGATGCGAAAATCGGGCTCGTACCCGTCTCATGTAGGTTAACGTGATTAAGGCCAAATTCCTGAAAAGGAAAAAGGCCACCTACAATCTCGGACAGGAATTCCGGATTTCTCCGGAAACTTCCGGCCGGTGAGGCCGGAAATTCTTGTATAACAACCCCAAGCGGGGATTGTCGAAATTATGCAGTAACCGACGACGGGTCGATGCGAACCCCAGGACCCATGGTCGAGGAGATCGCTACGCGCTTGACGTAGTTACCCTTTGCACCAGCAGGCTTGGCCTTGATGACCGCGTCAGCAAATGCCTTGATGTTTTCTTCAAGAGCCTTGGCGTCGAAGGAAGCCTTGCCGATACCAGCATGGACGATACCAGCCTTCTCAACACGGAACTCGACAGCGCCGCCCTTGGAAGCCTTAACGGCACCAGCAACATCCATCGTAACCGTACCAACCTTCGGGTTAGGCATCATGCCACGTGGGCCGAGAACCTTACCGAGGCGACCGACCAGCGGCATCATGTCCGGAGTGGCAATGCAACGATCGAAGTCGATCTTGCCGCCCTGAACGATTTCGAGCAGGTCTTCTGCACCAACGATGTCAGCGCCAGCAGCCTTGGCTTCGTCAGCCTTTGCGCCACGAGCAAAAACAGCAACGCGAACGTCACGGCCTGTGCCGTTTGGCAAGTTGACAACGCCACGAACCATCTGGTCAGCGTGACGTGGGTCAACGCCGAGGTTCATCGCAACTTCAACGGTTTCGTCGAACTTGGCTACAGCCCGTTCCTTAACCATCGAGATGGCGTCGGTGAGGACGTAGAGCTTGTTAGCATCAACGCCTTCGCGTGTCTTCTGTACGCGCTTTGCAAGCTTTGCCATGATCAACCTACCACTTCCAGGCCCATGGCGCGGGCAGAGCCCTCAACCATTGCCATTGCGCCTTCGATATCGGCAGCATTGAGATCCTTCATCTTGGCTTCTGCGATCGTCTTGACCTGAGCCTTGGTGATGGAACCAGCCTTTGCGCCCTTACCCGGAGTCTTGGAACCGGACTGAATCTTAGCTTCCTTCTTGAGGAAGTAAGTTACAGGAGGCTGCTTCATCACGAATGTGAAGGACTTGTCCTGGTAGTAGGTGATGACGACCGGAATCGGCATACCCTTTTCCATTTCCTGCGTAGCAGCGTTGAACGCCTTGCAGAATTCCATAATGTTAATGCCACGCTGACCAAGCGCAGGACCAATTGGCGGGGACGGGTTAGCCGATCCTGCCTTGACCTGAAGCTTGAGCTGGCCTGCAACTTTCTTAGCCATATCTCTCTGCCTTTCAAATCGAACCGGTTGCCCGGCTCATATGCCGGAAACTCCGGCGGCTGCGGTTGCGTGGTACGATGCTGACCCGGCTAGAGCCAGCAGGTCTTCCACGCGATTAGAGCTTTCGCTCTTCCAATCAGACCTTCTCGACCTGACTGTATTCCAGCTCGACCGGCGTAGCGCGGCCGAAAATCGAAACTTCCACCTTGAGGCGCGAACGCTCTTCGTCGACGTCCTGAACAACACCGTTAAACGATGCGAACGGACCGTCGGAGACGCGAACCTGCTCACCAATCTCGTAAGAGATCGAGGACTTCGGACGCTCTACACCCTCCTGAACCTGACCGAGAATACGATCAGCTTCAGAATCAGGGATAGGAACAGGCTTATTGTCCGAACCCAGGAAACCCGTAACCTTCGGGGTATTCTTGATGAGGTGATAAGCTTCATCCGTCAGGTTTGCGCGAACCATCACGTAACCTGGGAAGAACTTGCGTTCGCTATCGACCTTGCGACCGCGACGAACCTCAACAACCTTTTCAGTCGGAACGAGAATCTTTTCAAAGAGATGCTCAAGCCCCTTCTGGCGAGCTTTCTCCTCGATCGACTCAGCGACCTTCTTTTCAAAATTTGAATATGCGTGAACGATATACCAGCGCGCTGCCATCTTTATCTCCGGAAATCCGTTACTGACCGACGCTCAGCACAAGGCGAAGCAACCAGCCGATGAGTTGGTCAGCTGCGAAAAAGAAAAGCGCAGCCACAATAACCATGACGAGCACCATGGCCGTCGAAATCATGGTCTCGCGGCGCGATGGCCAGGTAATTTTTGACGCTTCCGAGCGAACCTGCTGAAGAAACGCAAATGGATTGGTTTTGGATGCCATTGACTGCCCACGCAATTACGGCACGTAAAGCCGATAAATCAGCCCCACGCACCGCGTGTCTGTTTTACCCTACATAAACGCCGATTCTCAATTTAACAAGAGGAAATCGACATTCAATGAACTCCACCGGAAATCCCATCCGGCCCTTCCAGCCAACATGCCGCAAATTAAACGCGCTTGTCATTGCTGGAAAATGGCAGGGGCAACCGGGCTTGAACCGATGACCTGCGGTTTTGGAGACCGCCGCTCTACCAACTGAGCTATACCCCTTCAGTCCGATCAACCGTGGATGTTTCCATCTCCGTAATCGGTATGCGGCTCTTTAAGACGCCCTGAAACGAATGGCAAGGGTGTTTTTTCTTTTTCCTGCAAAGAGTAACGGGAAAACTTCCTAGCCCTTATTTTTTCGTTCCGATTTCAGGGCGCATTCCCGGTTCTCTCCAGTGCCCGGCGCATTTTCAAATGTGCAGCGCGTCTCCGGTGGATTGCCGCACACCTTGTGAAGCACCTTGAAACCAACGCATTTGCCGTCCGGCCCGCGATAACCCGGGCCACCTTTACAACCACAGCCCTTGCAGGCCGGTCGATCCGGGCAACTTTGTGCAACGACTGGCGGCGCAAAGGCAGGCCCCACCAGAAACCCGGCCAGAATCACAGTTCTCAGCATTCCCAGCAAATGATTCGCACCCCAAAACCCCGTGTCACCACGGATAGACACATCATTTCAAGGAGATGCAATAGAACTTTGTATCAACAGCCATCACAGGGAAGCGCTTTGGCAGCATCTCTTTTGCCACCTCGGCAAAGCCATTCTTTTCATAGAATCGATGAGCGGCCAGAAATTTGTCCGTCGTGCCGAGGTAGATTTGTGTAATGCCGCTGCGCCTTGCCTCCTCAAGCAGGCGACCGAGCAGCTTCGCCGCAACACCCAATTCCCTGCCGCGCGCCTGCTCCGCCACGAACATCTTGCGCAGGGCGCCCTGCCCCTCACCAATATCCTTGAGGGCAATCGTACCAACGATGTCGCCGTCGAGCTTCGCCACCCAGAAACCGCCCGCACCGGATTGATAGAAGTCAGGGATATCACTGAGATCAGGCTGGTCTTGCGCCGTGATCGCAATACCAAACTCGTCTTGCTGGATCTTGACGATAAGCGCTGTTACCGCGTCACGCTCGGTTGGTGCAAATGCGCTGATTTCGACAAATTGCATCATGCTGTTCCCCCTGCTCTGCCCAAAACAAAAAAGCCCCGCTGTTTCCAGCGGGGCTCTCAATCCATCCCTTACGGGAAAGAATTACTCGATGATCGAGGCAACGATGCCAGCGCCGACGGTACGGCCGCCTTCGCGGATAGCGAAGCGCAGCTTTTCTTCCATCGCGATTGGAACGATCAGCTCGACTTCAACAGTAACGTTGTCGCCTGGCATAACCATTTCCGTGCCTTCTGGCAGCGAAACGATACCGGTAACGTCAGTTGTACGGAAGTAGAACTGAGGACGGTAGTTCGTGAAGAACGGTGTATGACGGCCGCCTTCTTCCTTCGTCAGGATGTAGGCTTCTGCCATGAACTTCTTGTGAGGCTTAACAGAACCTGGCTTGCAAAGGATCTGACCACGCTCAACGCCGTCACGGGTAACGCCGCGAACCAGTGCACCGATGTTGTCGCCAGCCTGGCCCTGATCGAGCAGCTTGCGGAACATTTCAACGCCGGTAACAGTCGTCTTAGACGTCGCTTTGATGCCGACGATTTCAACTTCTTCACCAACCTTGACGATACCGCGCTCAACGCGACCGGTAACAACAGTACCACGGCCAGAGATCGAGAACACGTCTTCAATTGGCATCAGGAACGGCTGGTCGATTGGACGCTCTGGTGTTGGGATGTAGGCGTCAACCTGAGCCATCAGCTCACGAATAGCGTCTTCACCGATCTTCTTGTCAGAATCGTTAAGAGCAGCAAGAGCCGAACCCTTAACAACAGGAACGTCATCGCCTGGGAAGTCATAGGAAGAAAGAAGTTCACGAACTTCCATTTCTACGAGCTCGAGCAGTTCTTCGTCGTCGACCTGGTCAACCTTGTTGAGGAACACGACCAGAGCAGGAACGCCAACCTGACGAGCAAGCAGGATGTGCTCGCGGGTCTGTGGCATTGGGCCGTCAGCAGCCGAGCAAACCAGGATCGCGCCGTCCATCTGGGCAGCACCGGTGATCATGTTCTTCACGTAGTCGGCGTGGCCGGGGCAGTCAACGTGTGCGTAGTGACGGTTAGGCGTCTCATACTCAACGTGGGCTGTCGAAATGGTGATACCACGAGCCTTTTCTTCAGGAGCAGCGTCGATTTGGTCATACGCCTTGAACTCGCCGAAGTACTTGGTGATTGCGGCCGTCAACGATGTCTTGCCGTGGTCAACGTGACCGATCGTGCCAATGTTAACGTGTGGCTTGTTCCGCTCAAACTTGCTCTTTGCCATGTGAATTGCTTCCTGTGAACGTGAAGTAGTTTCCCCGGCGAACCGGTTTGGTGTCGCCGTTTAAGGCTTTGTAAGCGAATGCGCAAGACTTAATTGTCAAACAGAAATACCGTTTGACGCTCAACGCGCGATATAAGCGTGCTTACGTGCCGTTAAGGGCCCTATATAAGAAGAAGAGTGCGCGGTGCAAGCACGAGGGAGCGGCGACTTTAGCACCCCCTGCTCACCCAGATGATTCCCTGCCACAAAATGACTTTATTGTGATTTGCCATGCAAGATATGGTTTACGGCAAGTTTCCGATGTCATATGACGCCAGTTAATCGCCTTGGGGAGAAAGGCGACGGGCCATGCCCGAAATCACATTTCCTGCCTTCACTGACATTGTTAGACGCATTCTCCTGCGCCGCCCCATCATCCGCTTCAGGATATATCCATGGAAATTTTCACCGCTGCCGGATTTACGGCATTCATTCAGGTTATCGCCATCGATCTCGTGCTCGCCGGCGACAACGCTATCGTTATCGGCCTTGCTGCAGCCGGCCTTCCTGCCCATCTGCGCCGTAAAGCCATTCTGATCGGCATTATCGCCGCAACCGTGCTGCGTATCGGTTTTGCCGCCGTAACCGTACAACTCCTCGACATTGTTGGCCTTCGTCTCGTCGGCGGTCTGTTGCTGGCTTGGGTATGTTGGAAGATGTGGGTCGAACTGCGCGAGCAGAACGGTTCAATGGAAGACGAGGTCACGGACGATGAAGCCGACCTGACCAAGGGACACAAGACGTTCTTCCAGGCAGCCATGCAGATCGTCATTGCAGACGTTTCCATGTCGTTGGACAACGTGCTGGCTGTGGCAGGTGCGGCACAGGAACACCTGACGGTTCTGGTAATCGGCCTCGTCGTTTCCATCGCCCTGATGGGTCTGGCAGCAAACTTCGTTGCGAAGCTTCTGCACCGCTACCGATGGATCTCCTATCTCGGCCTGATGGTCATCATCTATGTTGCCCTTAACATGCTCTACCATGGCGGCATTGAAGTCTGGCCTTACGTCCAGCCATATCTTGGCCAGTAATCAGCAATAAATGCCTCGTTTTCGGCAAACCAAACAGTAAACAACTGGTTTGCCGGAAACATTTATCAGGCATTTATCGCTGTGGTTTCGAAACAAAACGGGACGCGACGTGCATACCGTCAATTTTTTGTCCCGCATTTTAACGGCAAAAGAATAAGTCGTTAACTGAACTTGTTCAGCAAGCCTCAACAGATATTCGACAATATGGGCCCGGAACGCCTCATGATGAGGTGTCTTGCATGGGATGTACCATATGTTTATCGACGCTATCGTTACCCTTACTTTGATTATTGCGCCTCTCTATCTTTTCTTCCGCTGGGTTCAGGCGGATTCGGAAAGACAGGACAAGCCCACATCAAACGGATCTGCTTCCTTTCGATAAAGACAGCAGCACCGACAGTACGCGGCGATAAACCGCTCCGCCCCTCCCGGCTTTCAAATTCTCTTTCATAGCTTGTGATCCGCTTTTGCTTTTACGGTTCCGTACCGTAGGAATGCGATGCACATCACCCAAATGGGGCATTACAACAGCCTATTCTGGTGTTGAATTAACATCTCGTTCACCATAAGCTATCTGCTTCCGCGCCCGTATCGTGCAGGCGCGGCTGCAAAAACCCTGAAAGAGTTCATGCACACACCAGTCCTGATCACCGCCTATGTGCTGATTGCAGCCATTTTCATTGTCTATACCGGCATTGAAATCCTGCGCCACAATACAAAGCCGTGTTTCGCTCACTGGATTGGCATGAGCCTGTGCACCCTCTGGCCGGCACTGGTTGTCATGGCACTCATTTCGGTCTTTACAGGCAGAATGCGCCTCAGACAAAACTGAGTCCAAAGCAAACCGACATCACGTCATCTGTGACCATACACATCGAGACAAACCGCCTGTAAACATGGCTGCGACAGCCGTAAATCCTCTCCTGCCATCACCCCGGAATCACGACCCCGCCCGCCTCAGGAATAGGTGACGGCGGCTAGCGCCCTGATCTCTTGAATGTGAAAAACAACTGCGCCTGCGGTTCCAGCGTCTTTTGCGTCGCTCGATCAAAACGCCAGATTGACTCTTGTTTAAAATGAGAACATTTATAGAACAGATTTGAGGGACATTATGGCTCAGGCTGAAAAAATCATTGTAATGACGTTCAAGAAGAACCGCGGAGGCATCGTTCCCGGTGAAATGCGGACCGCTTCAAATGCAGTAGCAGCAGAGAAGATCGCCGCCGCGATGGCACCGCGTCACGTTGGCGTGGCCGCCTACAAGGTGATGGTTGACGATGAAAGCGGCGACATGGCGTCACCCATCCTGATCGCGTCTCACGGTGAGATTGCCGATCTGGACGGCGACTGATTGGTGACCTTCTTAGGCACACGCTACTCGCAAAAAACTGCGATTTTCTTGCTGAAAAAACGGTCTGAATCGCTCTGCTTTTTTACGGAGCTTGCGAAGCGTGGCGAATTTTCCGCTGCCGAATCGAAAAAAAACACGCAGCCACAATCGACCCGCGTGGACTGACATGCAGTGACACAAGCGAAGCAATATAAGATGTAAGTGATTGAATTGATTGGAGCGGGTAGCGGGAATCGAACCCGCGTATTCAGCTTGGAAGGCTGCTGCTCTACCATTGAGCTATACCCGCGGCGGTGATTTCGATCCGTGCAGAATGGTGGAGGAAGTTGGATTTGAACCAACGTAGGCTGAGCCAACGGATTTACAGTCCGTCCCCTTTAACCACTCGGGCATTCCTCCAGTATTCTGCGAGGATCAAGCTACCAAGCTTTAGTTCAGATTTCCGTGTCCGGCGCGTCGCCGTTCGTCGTCTGTGGCCGGGTATATGACTGCCCGATCTTCATCTGTCAACACGCCCTGTCACGAATTTTTCGAAAAAAATTCAATTGCCTTACACAGGCTGTGGATAGCGCGGGGGCTGGTGTGATGAGATCGCCGGAGATATAAGGCGCTATGAGCAACGACGATCAAAATGACAAATCCACCCGCGACACGCACTACGCTAACCTGCGTCGTGCCGTACGCGATGCAAAACGCGAACGGGGTGAGATTCCCACCCCCGCCTTCCAGAAACGCAAGCGCCAGGGCGCTGATGATTGGAAGCCACCGCAGCTGAATGCCGATCAGGTCTATCTGTATGGCCTGCACACAGTCCGCGCGGCACTTTCCAACCCGGAGCGGCAGATTATCAAGCTGTCGGTCACGCAAAATGCGCTGGCACGTCTGGAAATCGGCACCGCCGAAGAACAGAAGTTCCCGGTGGAAATGGTATCGCCGCAGGAAATCGACAAAGTTCTGGGACCAGAAGCCATCCATCAGGGCGTGATGCTGGAAACCCGGCCGCTTCCAGTGCGTAAATTGTCTGCCCTGAAGGACAGCCCGCTTATTCTGGTGCTGGATCAGGTCACAGACCCGCACAATGTCGGTGCCATCATGCGCTCTGCCGTTGCCTTCAAGGCTGGCGCCATCATCACCACCATCCGTCACAGCCCCACAGAATCGGGCGTCATGGCGAAATCTGCCTCCGGCGCGCTGGAAATGATCCCTTATATCCAGATCACCAATTTGGCCGATGCGCTGGGTGAACTGCACAAGCTGGGCTTTTTCTCGGTTGGTCTTGATTCGGAAGGTCCAGCCCCGATCGAACAGACATTCAGCGGCGAAAAGGTCGCTCTTGTTCTTGGCGCGGAAGGCAAAGGCCTTCGCCAGAAGACCCGCGAAACCGTCAGCGCACTGGCACGGCTGGATATGCCGGGCGAAATCAAGTCGCTCAACGTTTCCAACGCAGCCGCCATTGCACTTTACGCAACGCAGCAGTTCCTGGCTGGCGCGACATCTCGTAAGTAACCCACGCGTTTCGAGATCGCCCACATGACATCTTCCTTTCCCGAATATCCGAAAACACATTCGGGAAAGGTCTTCTGGCCATGAAAGATGTCGGCCACGGTTCTGTGCTTGCGCAGGGTGAAATGAGGAAAAACGGCTGGATCAGCCACGCCAACGATCCCGTCGGCATGGAACGCATCGAAGCCTTCTTTGCGGCGCGCGGTTATGAAATGCACCGCCACGATACATACGCCATAGGGCGAACCCTCTCCGGCATCCAAAGCTTCAATTACCGTGGCGCTCTGCGTAACAGTCGTCCTGGCGGCACCATGGTCCTGCATCCGGACGAAAAACATGACGGGCAGGCTGGCGCCGAAGATGGTTTTCATTACCGCATTGCCTATATCGAACCGGCCGCGATCCAGTCTGTGTTGCGCGGTCGCCCCCTGCCCTATGTGCATGGTGGCATTTCCGACGACCCACGACTGTTTGCGGCCACCGGCCGTATTCTGCGCAGCGTAGAGGACCGTATCGAGACCTTCGAATATGATGACGCCCTTTATGATCTGGCCCACGCCCTGGAGGCTGCAGCGGGCACGCCACCGGCCAGCGGCAAAAAACTGATCGATTACCATTCCGCTGAAATGGCACGGCAATATCTGCACGAGTTGCCGCAAACAGCGACGATGGAATATCTGGAGCGACTGTGCGGGCGCGACCGCTGGAGCCTGTCGCGCGATTTCCGCACCCTCTTTGGCACAAGTCCCTATCGTTACCTGACGATGCGCCGCCTCGATGCGGTCAAAACTGCACTACGCACCGGGCAAACATTGGCAGACACCGCCTTTTCCTCAGGTTTTGCCGACCAGAGCCACATGACACGGCAGTTCTCAAAAGCCTTTGGTATCAGCCCTGCCCGCTGGCTGGGCCTGCTATATCACCGACAGGTGACAACGAGATAACCAGCTGAAACGCTGCACGATCGTTCAAGACGTCGGTTGTCATCACGCCTAATGCTCAGGGCTTTCCAACAGGATGCCTGACATGCAGAAAACCTATACACCCGTCCGTTTCGACGAAAAATTCCCGCTGCTGACCGAGCACTGGCAGCCACGCGTTGTTGCGGAGATGAACGATTACCAGTTCAAGATCGTGCGTATTCTTGGTGACTTCATCTGGCATGAGCACGCACAGACCGACGAAACCTTTATCGTGATGGAGGGTTTATTGCGCATCGAGTTCCGTGACGGCGCCGTCACTTTGAAGGCTGGCGAGATGTTTGTCGTGCCGAAAGGCGTCGAACATAAACCTTTCGCGGAAAATGAAGTGAAACTGTTGCTCATCGAGCCGCGTGGTGTCCTCAACACCGGGGAAAGCGGTGGAGAGCGCACCGCCGTCAACGACATCTGGATTTGACGTCTGCCCCGCCAACGCATAGCCGATAAAAAAAGTCGCGCAGCGAAACCCGATGCGCGACTTTTGTTTTCATACCCATCGTCAGAAAAAAGTATCAGGCCTTTTTCAAAAACTCGGTGCGCAGCACCAGCCCCTTGATCTTGGCATGGCGGCAATTCACTTCGTCCGGGTTGTCGGTTAGCTGGATACCCTTGATCATTGTGCCACGCTTCAGCGTTTCGGAGGTGCCCTTGACCTTCAGGTCCTTGATCAGCGTAACATTGTCGCCGTCCTGCAGGATCGCGCCGTTCGAATCTCTCACATCCATCATCATTCCAATCGCGTAAATTGCTTTGTCCAGACGCACGGCTTAACGGTTGCAAATACGGATTGTCTAGTGCGGCATTGATTGCAGGTCGCCAACATATCCCATAAACTTCACCGACTTGCGGAATCGCAAAAATAACCAGCCGAATGGAGGCAGCACAGCAATGACCGACACCCCCAAGCCAACCGGAGAGTTGACACTTCGCACTCTCGCCATGCCAGCCGATGCCAATCCGGCCGGAGATATTTTCGGTGGCTGGGTTATGTCACAAATGGACTTGGCAAGCGGCATTCGCGCTGCAGAACGTGCTCGCTGTCGCGTTGTCACCGCATCGGTGAAGGAAATGGCCTTTGAGCTGCCGGTCAAGATCGGTGACACGCTGAGCATCTATACCGATATCGTTCGCGTCGGCCGCACATCCATTACGCTCAGCATCGAAGCCTGGGCACACCGTTCGCGCTATAACAAGCTGGAAAAGGTCACTGCGGCAACCTTCATCATGGTTGCGCTTGATGATGACGGCCAGCCGACACCGGTCCCTGCCGAAGTATAATCGCATTCCCCAAAGGGAATGTTGCAGGCATGAAAAAACCCTTCCGTCTAAGCCATACTGGAAGGGTCTTGTTTTTCAGAGCAGTCGCATTGCTTCGCCTGACATCGCCTTGCCAAATGGCGCGACCTTGTCAAACGGCTCCCAGAGGAACTCGCGCCACAGGCGGGCGCAACCGGAGCCATGGTCAAGACCAAAGCTCTGCGGGAAGTTCAGAACGTAACTGGCTGTGAAGATATCGCCACTGAACACCATTTCGATCGGGTTGCGCGCATCATGCATGACAACGGCCGCAAGGTTGCGTGCCCTGTGCAATGCCAACAGCTGCGAAATATCGATCTTGCGATGGGCATAGGCGTCGTAATAGGCCTGCGGCAACAGGATCGGATCGGTGCCGTAGGAATTCGGGTTCCAATTATGCGTCGCGATGGACTGTTTGACCTTGGCCAAAAGCTCAGGACGGAAACCGGTCTGCGGGTTTACCGCGAAAGAGACCAGCATCGCATTGTTGCCGATCATCGCCAGTCGCTTGTCCATCAGAATACCAAAACGAAGCGAAGCATAGGCACCAGCACTGCACCCAACGAACTTGACGTGGGTAATGCCGTTTTCGACAACATATTTGATCAGCCGATCGAGGATCTCGTCTTCATGCTCGAGATACCAAGAGGTCTTTTCTTCGACAAACCAGATGACATGCGCATGGTACTGCGGAATGACCGTGTAACCATCGAGATTGGTGTCAAATGGTACGCCCGGATTGGAGTAGGCCTTGTTGCCGTAACCGTTGAAACAGACGATCAGGTTTGTCGACCGTGAAGGGCGCACAACAGATAAAAGACGGCCTTTGGCCGGTGCTACCGGATTATTTGCAAGGCTATCATGCACCTGTATATTCATGCCTATCAAAGCTCCATCTGGACACCAGCAAATACAAGTGCTTTACGCAGCCAAACTTGCGCCAGAGTGGATTAAGGCATGCTCTAAAAGTGGCTTTCGACTAGCGAAAGCCCTTTGCTTCATAGGTCGGCACGAGGCCGATCACATTCGCAGATACGGTGAGGCCCTGTTGAAGTTTAAGCCAGGAAAAATGCCCGCGGTCAGATCATTCACGTTGACACCGAATTGTCGCTGCAACATTGCCGCCGCCACTTCGCGCACATCACCAGTTGGCATCAGATCACGGTCATCAAGCAGATTGCTTTCATCAAGGCCCGGCCACTTTCCTAGCACCTGCCCGCCGGCAATGTCGCCGCCAGCCACCAGCGCCACACTGCCGGTACCATGGTCGGTGCCGCCAGTACCATTTTCACGCACCGTACGGCCAAACTCGGTAACGGCAAGGACAACCGTTTTTTTCCAGACATCATCACCCAACTGGTCTTTCAGCGTGTTGATGGCAATCATCAGGTCTTTCACCGTGCGAGCAAATTGGGCTTTCTGTCCTGCATGGGTGTCCCAGCCATCAATCGAGAAGCTGGCAATGCGATAATCCTCACGCAGCAGACCTGCCGTCAGATTGGCAACATCCCGAATACCCTGTCCGCGTTTTTCATCTTCAAATAGCATGTCGGCCGACATGTCGGTTTTCAGTGCTTCGCCGAGAACACGCGAAAAATCGGGATCATTGGCGTAGAGTCGTTTCAAGAAACCGATCTCGTCTTCCGGCATGGTAATGTCGGACACCGATGACCAGACATCGACCTCATTGGGTCCGGACAGGATCAGCTCCATCGATGTGTTGATGTCGATGGCCTTTCGATCGGCAGAGCGCGGAATGGTCGACAGCGCGCGGTTCAGCCAGCCGGATCGTTCGTCATGTACGGCCTCGCCACCGCTCTCCAGCATGTCCTGCCCGTCAAAATGGCTACGTGCATCACGATATGGCGTTGAAACCGCATGCACGAAGGCCAGTTCTTTTCCCTGCCACAGCGGCATCAGCGCTTCGGCTGCCGGGTTCAGGCCAAAAAATCCATCGAGATCCAACAGTCCATTATCGGGTGTCATCGCCAAGCTCGGCCGCATGGCGGCAAACAGCGGATCACCAAATGGCTGCACCATGTCCAGCCCGTCCATCGCACCACGCAATACAATGGTCACGAAACGGTTGTCGCCCGGCATGGCTGCAAAACTGACCGGCGAAAAAGCCGGCACGGCAGCGGCACAGCAGGCCGTCGCCAGAAAACTGCGGCGGCTCAAAAGCATGTCTTCAGAGAAAGTCATAATCTATCTCCTGTTGAATTCCGGTGATGAAAGAACAAGCGTTATGCCGCTGGCCCGGTTTGGGGCCTGCTGCACAACTTTAATCGTGTCGTCTCGCGCCATATCTGCCAGCGCGTTTTGCAAAAGAGTTTTCGGCTCGATATTGCGGCCAAGACTGTTGGCGGCTTTTCGCGCCCATAAAATGCGTTCGCTAATCTGGCTGGGGGAAAGCCAGGTCGCTACCCCCTCTTCAAATCCAGCCGGACTTGGCGGCTGCCACACCGGCTGGCCCATGCGTTTCAGCGCAGCAATTGTCATGCTACGGGCAAGTCCGGGTTTGCGGACATTGCCGGTGGCGCCCGGCACCGCCTCACCCTTTGCCAAAGGCGCAGGTTTTGCCATGTCGCCAAACATATCCGATCCGCTATCCGTCCCAGATGCAGATCCCGGATTTTGCGCAGGATTCGTCGACATCGCCGGAGCAGTGGTATTGTCAGCCACATCGGCAGAGTCACCATCGGGAGACATTATATCACGCCAACTTTTACGGTCTATGCCAAGCGCGCGTAAACCGGACACCACATAGTCAAAAGGTAGCTTCATCTTGCGGCCGGGGTCGCTCCACGCCCTTGGCTGCGACACCATCGCCTCATAAACCTTGGCCAAATTACCATCGCTCGCCCGCCAGGTATCGACCATAGCCTTGATCATGTCGGTTGGTGGCTCGTCGGCAATGAAATGCGCCACCAGTTTGCGACAGATATGTTCAGCCGTCTCATGTCGTGCGGCGAGATCATCCAGCATCGACAAGCAATCATCGACCGACCGTTTGCGGCCACCATAGGAAACGCCGAGCACATCGATCTGCCCCGGCTCGGCCAGACGCGGGCGAAACAGCATCTCATACTGGTCATTGACAGTCATACCGGTCAGCACCAGTGCAGCGGATCGGACATCCGTCTGGGTGTAGCCGCTGCCCGCACCCATCGTGTGCAGTTCCAGCAGTTCTCGACCGAGATTTTCATTGAGCCCGCGTCTGCGGTTCTGCGCCGCGGCCGAATCCGGGCCAGCTGACCGGTCCTGATCGAGGTAGATCAACATGGCTGGGTGGAGGATTGCGGCCTGCAACAGATCTCGGAAGGAGCCGGCCAGATGCGGGCGAATGGCTTCGCTCTCATAAAGCGGCGTCAGCAACCGCATCGGCAGGGTTTTATAGGCACTGACGGAAAAATGGTCGAACCAGAAGCCGGACAGGCGCTCGTAAAAACCGTAGGGCGAAAACACCGCCTGCGTCACCCGTGCCACGGCATCGCGCTGGAAGGCCTGATTGGCCTTTTGTTGCAAAAGCTTGCGCCCCTCACGATCCCTCTCACCACCATTGTTAATGGCACGAATTTCCTTCAACCCTTCGGCAAGGTCATCGGCGCGTTGCCGCGCTTCATCTATGCCACCTCTGGGAAACATCGGTTCTGACCGGCTGCCATCGGCCAGTTGGCCAAGCAGATCATCCAGCCGCTCGCCTTGCTTTTCGTGAGGTGACAGGCCGTAACCAAAACGGATCGCAGCCATAGTCGGAGAGTAGGAAACCATATCTGCCACTCCTGCCAACATTCGGGAAGTGACAGGCTCTCAAGCAAAACGGGCGGCAATCGAGCGAAACTGCGGCCTTTTTCAGACATGGATAATTTGTAATCCAGCCTTCCATTTTAATACCGGCAAGATCACGGGACAGAGCGTCACAGTGACAAGGCAAAAAAACTGTGCCAGTCAGGTGCGATGAAGCTCATTCGCAAAATCATGCAGGATCGCAGTTCGGCTGGCGCTGTCGCCATGCTGGCGCTGCTGCTGTTTTTGCTGCAGGGGCTGGCCAATGGCGTTGCCCATGGCAACATGGCCACCATGGCGCTGGCTGCAGATGAGATTATCTGCTCCAGCCATTCCCCTGCTGGCGCGACAGAAAAACAGGACCCGGCTGGCAAACTTGCCAATAATTGCTGTGGCACGCTCTGTCGCCTGGCATCGGTTTCTGCCGCCGCCCTTGTGGTCACGCCAAACGAACTGGCAACAGCTCTTCTGCCAAAGGTGGATATCGCCTTTGTGCAGCCGCAGGCTGACCAGCCGGCCACGCCACCCAATCGGGAATCGCAGCCTCGCGGACCACCTGTTTCCAAGCAAGTCTGAAAGAACAACACACCGGCCCTGCCGGTCATCCTTTCATTTTGCGGAGACATCCATGTCCGTTACCACCTCTTTCGAGGGGCCGCGCGCGCCTGCGCAATCCTCTTCGATTAATCTCTATCGCGCCGTCTGGCGCTGGCATTTTTATGCCGGCCTGTTCATCCTGCCCTTCATGATCACGCTTGCCATCACTGGCGCGCTCTATCTGTTCAAGGACGAGATCGACAATGTCATTCATTCCGATCTCAAGCGCATCGACATCTCGCAGATTGCGTCAAAAGCCAATCCATCCGACATTGTCGCGGCAGCTCTGGCTGCGGTTCCTGGCACGGCGGTCAAATACACCACACCTGACAACCCCGCTGCATCGACCGAAATCACCGTTAGTACGGCGGAGGGAAAACGTGCCGTTTACGTCAACACCTATACAGGCGAGGTGTTGGGTTCGCTGCCCGATCGCGGCACCGTCATGTGGACCGTGCGGTATCTGCACAGCCTGAAATACTTCGGCACCTACGCCCGTTATTTCATCGAAATCGCCGCAGGCTGGTCCATGCTGCTGGTGGCAACCGGCATCTATCTGTGGTGGCCACGCAACCAGACCGGCGGCGTGCTCACTGTCCGCGGCACACCAAAAAAACGGGTATTCTGGCGTGACATCCATGCGGTAACCGGAATTTTTGTCGGCTTCTTCATCGTCTTTCTGGCGGCCACGGGCATGCCATGGTCGGGTGTGTGGGGCGGCAAGGTCAATGAATGGGCCAATGGCAGCAATTTCGGTTATCCATCCGGTGTGCGCGTTGATGTGCCCATGTCGAAGCAGAAGCTTGATGACATCTCGAAAACCTCATGGTCGCTGGAGCAGGCACAGATACCGCTGTCACAGGGTCATGACCATGGACAGGGTGATAGCGGCCATGAAGGTCATAGTGGCCACGCCACCATGCCTGCCACGCAACAGGCACCAGCAATGAGCGATACGATTGGCATAAACGGTGCCATTGCCCGTTTCGAGAAGCTTGGCCTGACACCGGGTTACGCCGTGGCCCTGCCGACCAATCCATCCGGTGTCTATAGTGGCTCGATCTATCCCGATGACCTGTCCAAACAGCGCGTCATCCACCTCGACCAATATAGCGGCGAAGCACTGATCGACATGAGCTATGCAGATTACGGTCCGATGGGCAAAGCGCTGGAATGGAGCATCAACACCCATATGGGCCAGCAATTTGGTCTGGCAAACCAGATCGTGCTGACCTTGGCCTGCCTGGCCACCCTGCTATTGGCAGTCTCCGGTGGTGTCATGTGGTGGAAACGTCGCCCCAAGGGTTCGCTTGGCATTCCGCCGATGCCACAGGAGCGACGGGTCATGCGTGGCCTGATTGCGATGCTGGCGATTGGCGGCATTCTTTACCCGTTGGTCGGGTTAAGCCTGCTGGTGATGCTGGCGCTGGATTTCGCAGTTCAGAAAATCGGTAAAACCAAAATCGCCTGAGAAGAAGAATAGGAAATAGTGGCCGGGCGCCATCCCGGCCTCTTCTGCCCCTAAAGATAAAATGCTTTACAGACCAGACCATTCGGCGTGCGATACGTCTGAAAACCCATGGCCTCATAATAGGCCTGCCCCAACATATTGTCCGCGCCAATGCTGGCATCGATGCTGCGCAGGCCAAACTCTCTCGCAGCACGCAGCGTATCCTTGAACAAGGCCGAGCCGACACCTCTGCGCGCGGCAAGCGGGCTGACATGGGTGCCGATTATGCCCCAACCTTCAGCCACGTCCCAAGGGTTCCCCACCTTCGCAAGACGCAGCGATTGAAACCCGAGAATACGCCCATCGTCGTCTTCCGCCACTACGCACTGTATGCGGTCCTCCGGATCGATGTAAGCGGCCATAATAGTAGCCTTGTCGGTGGGCGTCTTGCGCAAACCGGCTGCGAAAATTTCGTTTTGCACGGCTGCCATGCCCTCTGCATCATCTGACATTGCAGGTCTGGTTTTCATCATACAGCCTTCATATCGAGATTGGGTATCACTGCAACGTCACACTATGCTCCGGGTTGAGTAATGCAGGGAAAAACTCGTCTGGACGCGCAACATCGAATATGATCTCGGCGTTGATTTGTCCCCTGATGACGCATTTGTACAGCCTGTCGTCCACCTCACTGAACTGCAGATAGGAGATGTCACGGATCACTGGATCGTTCTCACTGACACTATATCGTTCGACACCCCAAAACCTAAGCCTCATGCCAACCGTGTTGAAGTCCTGCCATTTGGGCGGCATCGATATCGCTCTCTCCGTCAGGATAATTTGGAGGGAAACAGCTCTTCCATATTCCACGTCCAGACGTACCAATTCTACTCTCGTCATTTCAGGCACGGCACCAAAGACATTTTCAAGAAGTTGTGTATTCGCAAACATCGATCGTCGCATGTCTGAAACTTTTCATTCTTCCGTGGCCAAATCCCGACCAGTTAAAACTGGTTGATTGCCGCTCGCAATCTCGCCCATAGGTATATGCTCAACAAGCATGCACTGATAACAAAATCAATGGAGCAACAATGTCCGACACGATTTTACGTTATGTCCCGGCCGATCCGTTCTGGCAGCCAACGACAGAACAGGCGGACAAGGCAGCGAGTTTGCTGAGGGCCATGGCGCCGCTTTCCGAGAATGTCTCGGGCCACTTCGAGGACGATGTGCGCTTTTATGATCCCGGAGAGAACTGGTCGGGTGTAAAATGCCCCAACTGCAAGGCGGATGTCGAGGGCTGGTGGGGCGAAGCCATGGACACGGCCTTTGCCAGCGAATTCAAAAATCTTTCCGCCGAAGCTGCCTGCTGTAGCACGACCGTGAATTTGAATGGGTTGGACTATGTCTGGCCCGCTGGCTTTGGGCGTTTTGCGCTCGAGGCCCTCAATCCCAATATGGATGACACAACGCACAAGCAGGATCAGCAGCTTGCCGAAAGCCTCGGCGCGCCACTTCGAAAAATCTGGGCCAGATATTAAGCCAGCCCAGATCCGTAAATGCACGATGTGGCCGCGCGGACATCATCGTTCCGCGACAGCGTGGGGTGCATAAAACCAGTAGAATGCACGATGTCAGGTTCTGAAGATAAATGACGCGCCCAGCGCAATCAGTGCAAAACCGATAACGTGGTTGATGGTCAGGCTTTCCTTCAGCCAGAAGATCGAGAAGCCGGCAAATACGATCAGCGTGATCACTTCCTGCATCGTCTTCAGCTGCGCTGTCGAATAGACCTCAGAGCCAATACGGTTGGCAGGAACCGCCAGACAATATTCAAAAAACGCGATGCCCCAACTGGCCATAATCGCCAGAAACAGGGCGCTGCCCTTATGCTTGAGATGCCCATACCAGGCAAAGGTCATGAAGACGTTTGAGGCAATGAGCATCAGGACAGGCCAGATGTGGGCAGGGCTGAATGAAAAAGGCATGATCGACCTTTGGAGATTGTGAGGAAAACCGGAACCGAAAAACAGAACATCTTCGGAATTTGGCCACTTGCTTACAGCATCTGGCCAAAAAGTGTACTGGGCTTTTTTGCGAAGCAGATGCCCTGATGTAGAAGGTATCAGCTCCATTCTTTCACCTGCCGCACGGCAATGAAAACGGAGGATAAAACACGCCAGCATTCGTTCGGTTCCATGCAGGGTGACGTTTCCTTTTTGTACTCATTTTTTCATTGCCGCCCCTTCCTTTTTGAGCGGACTCTCTCCATATTCCGGGCATGGCCAAATCTCCGAAAAAACCCACCGACCAGACCTCGCGCTCCGATGGCTTTGCTGAAATGCCGCAGGCACCTTTTGAAGGTGCGCCGCTTTCCGGCAGCGTTGCTGATTGGGTAAAGCAGCTCGAAGCCGAAGCGGAAGCATCCTCAGTTGAAACGCAGCGGGAGATTGCGTCCAAGGCGGGCAAGCACCGCAAGAAGATCGAGATTGAAGCGCGCAAGGCTGCAATCGATGAAGCCGCAAAGACTGCAAAGGGCAACAAGGCCACATCGCAAAAGACATCGCGCGGTGTGTCGATTGGCGCATCCAACGACCCCAAGACCCGTGCAGCTGCCGGTCTGAACCCGGTTGCCGGTCTCGATGTCAGTCTTGAAGAGGCGGAAAACCTCGCCACCGGTGCCGTCACGGCCACGGTTGATGCGCTGTCGAAGCTGATTGAAAGCGGTAATCCGCTGTTCAAGGATGGCAAATTGTGGACGCCGCATCGTCCTGCTCGCCCGGCCAAATCCGAAGGCGGCATTACGATCCGCATGCAATCGGACTTCGAACCTGCCGGTGATCAGCCAACCGCCATTGCCGATCTGGTCGAAGGCATCAATTCGGGAGAACGCTCGCAGGTCCTTCTCGGCGTGACCGGTTCGGGCAAGACCTTCACCATGGCCAAGGTGATTGAGGCAACCCAGCGTCCTGCGGTTATTCTTGCACCAAACAAGACGCTGGCCGCACAGCTTTATTCCGAGTTCAAGAACTTCTTCCCCGACAATGCGGTGGAATATTTCGTTTCCTACTACGATTATTACCAGCCGGAAGCCTATGTGCCGCGCTCGGATACCTTCATCGAAAAGGAATCGTCGATCAACGAACAGATCGATCGTATGCGCCACTCCGCCACCCGCGCCATTCTGGAGCGCGATGACTGTATCATCGTCGCTTCGGTCTCCTGCATTTACGGTATTGGCTCGGTGGAAACCTACACTGCCATGACCTTCCAGATGCAGGTGGGCGACAAGCTGGACCAGCGTCAGCTTCTGGCCGATCTCGTGGCACAGCAATACAAACGGCAGGACATCAACTTCGTGCGCGGCTCCTTCCGTGTACGTGGTGACACGATTGAAATCTTCCCGGCCCACTTGGAAGATGCCGCATGGCGCATTTCCATGTGGGGCGATGAAATCGAAACCATCACCGAATTCGATCCATTGACCGGTCAGAAAACCGGCGATCTGCAATCGGTGAAGATTTACGCCAATTCGCACTATGTCACGCCGCGCCCGACGCTGAATGGCGCCATCAAGTCGATCAAGGAAGAGCTGAAAGGCCGCCTTGCCGAACTGGAAAGGGCTGGCCGCCTGCTCGAAGCGCAGCGTCTGGAACAGCGCACCCGTTACGATGTCGAAATGCTGGAGGCCACCGGCTCCTGCGCCGGTATCGAAAACTATTCCCGTTACCTCACTGGCCGTAATCCCGGCGAGCCACCACCGACGCTGTTTGAATATATCCCTGACAACGCGCTTCTGTTCATCGACGAAAGCCACGTCTCCGTCAGCCAGATCGGTGGCATGTACCGAGGCGACTTCCGTCGCAAGGCAACGCTAGCGGAATACGGCTTCCGCCTGCCCTCCTGCATGGACAACCGTCCGCTGCGGTTCGAGGAGTGGGACGCCATGCGCCCACCAACCATCGCTGTGTCGGCCACACCTGGCTCCTGGGAAATGGAAGAGTCCGGTGGCGTTTTTGCCGAACAGGTCATTCGCCCCACCGGTCTTATCGATCCGCCGGTCGAGGTTCGTTCTGCCCGCACGCAGGTTGACGATGTCTTGGGTGAAATCCGCGAAACTGCACAGGCCGGATACCGCACGCTGGTGACGGTTCTGACCAAACGCATGGCGGAAGACCTGACCGAGTATCTTCATGAACAAGGCGTACGCGTGCGCTACATGCACTCGGACATCGACACGCTGGAGCGTATCGAGATCATCCGTGACCTGCGTCTTGGCGCCTTCGACGTGCTGGTTGGTATCAACCTGCTGCGCGAAGGTCTCGATATTCCGGAATGCGGTTTTGTCGCCATTCTCGACGCCGACAAGGAAGGTTTCCTGCGTTCGGAAACATCGCTCATCCAGACGATCGGCCGTGCTGCTCGTAACGTCGACGGCAAGGTTATCCTCTACGCGGATAACATCACCGGCTCGATGAAACGCGCCATGGAAGAAACCAGCCGCCGCCGTGAAAAGCAGATGGCCTACAATACCGAACACGGCATTACGCCGGAATCGGTCAAGGCGCGCATCTCGGATATTCTTGATTCAGTTTATGAGAAAGATCACGTAAGGGCTGATATTTCTGGCGTTTCTGGCAAAGGTTTTGCCGATGGCGGCCATCTGGTTGGCGCCAACTTGCAGGCACACCTCAACGCGCTGGAAAAACAGATGCGCGACGCAGCAGCCGATCTCGACTTCGAAAAGGCCGCGCGTCTGCGCGACGAAATCAAGCGCCTCAAGGCTGTCGAACTGGCGGCCATGGACGACCCTATCGCCAAGGAAGAATCCAAGGCGCAGGAAGGCATCAGACGCGCCGCGCAGGCCACCCGTGAATCCCTGTTCCAGAAACCATCGCTGGATGACATGGGACCGGGCACGGACACCGCCAAGCCGTTGTTCCGCAAAAACACGCTCGACGAAATGACGGTTGGCCGCACCGAAAAGCCCGTGCGTGGTGACGTTCCTGAAAAACCGGCAAGTGAGGGCGGCAAGCGGTTCTCACCGCTTCTCGAAGGCCAGCCGGAAAAACGCACTGACGACCCTCGCCCGATCACTCGTGCCAAACCCGGCGTCGGTTCCTATGAAGATGCGGTGGACGAAAAACAGCGCAAGGGCCGCACAAAAGGCAAGACCGGCAAACCGGGGCGTTAACCACAAACATGTAGCGCAGGAACCCAACCTGCTCGTTAACGTTGCTGAACTTTGTGGGGAACCTGCGAACCCGCAAGGGAGAGACGGCATGATGCGAAAAAATCTGGCAACCCTTTGCCTTTTCCTGTCCTCCGGATCTGCCTTTGCCGGGCAGATTGGAGATGCCACCTTCAACAGCAAGGCGCTTGGCGCCGATCTCTCAGTCAACATCTATCGACCGGATGGAGAGCCGCCCGAAAACGGCTGGCCGGTGCTGTATCTGTTGCACGGCCATGACGGCGACCAGAACAGTTGGCGCGATCTCGGCAACATCCAGAAAACACTGGATGGCATGATCGCCTCAGGCACCATCGGTCCGCTGGTCGTGGTCATGCCGGGCGC
This sequence comes from Agrobacterium sp. AGB01, assembly GCF_014851585.1. Classification (GTDB taxonomy): domain Bacteria; phylum Pseudomonadota; class Alphaproteobacteria; order Rhizobiales; family Rhizobiaceae; genus Agrobacterium. The sequence goes on along the minus strand of NZ_JACVAB010000002.1, from coordinate 846,583 downwards.
AAAGAACAGCTGGTATGTCGATTCATCAGCAGTTGGCGGGCCGGGTGATTACGAGACAGCCATAACGGGCGACCTTCGCTCCCATGTGGAAAAAACGCTCCCTGTTCGTCAGGACAAGCAGGGTCGCGCCATTGCTGGCCTCTCGATGGGCGGGTTTGGCGCACTGCGTCTTGCCTATGACCACGAAGATCTTTTCACAGCTGTCGCCAGCATGTCCGGCGCCATTTGGCAAAACGTGCCAGCCGAAGATCTCGATAAAACGCCCGCCGAACTGAAGCTCATTCAGGACAGCGCCTTTTTCCACCGGGTTGACCGCACGACGATCACCAGCGGTATCGTCCTGCCATCAACCGGCGATCATTTCTCCGGCGCTTTTGGCACGCCATTCGACGCGCGCCTGTTCAATGAAAAGAACCTCTTCACTCTGGTCGCGCAACATGTCGTGGAAGGACAGGACTTGCCTTCCACCTATCTCACGGTTGGCGACGATGACGGCTTTTATCTCTGGCGCGGCGCCGTTGCCCTGCATGAAACATTACAGGCTGACAATCGCACATCGGAATTGCGCATCACTGACGGCGATCACGTCTGGACCGTCTGGAAGACCTCAATCATCGATGTGCTGAAATTCATCGACAGCAAATGGGATAGCGACAAGGATGTCGCCGAGAATTAGCCGCAGATATTCACCTTCTATTTGCCAAACTTGCGGAGCATTTGGCGCCTACGTGCCCAGCAGTCGCATAAGTCGTATTTTGCTATTATGCGTTAAACCTGCATCAACCCCTTGCTGGCATATCTCCACCCAAAGCAAAAAGGAGACATGCCTCATATGATGATCGGTTTTAAAAACACCCACAATCAAACCGTCTACGTCAATCCGGCACAGGTGCTTTACGTCGGTGCATTCGAAGAGGACGTGTCTATCATCGCCATGGCGCTGGCAGTCTCCGGCGGCAAACCTCTGATGCTGCATGTCCGTGGCAGTGTTGATCTGGTGCAGCAGAAACTCTCCGGCACGTTCCCGTCGCGTACATAAGTTTTTCTGGACGCTTTATGATGATCCCGCTTTTTTTGTAGAGCGGGATGATTTTGATTTATGAGAGACATTTCTCTCTGCGGCCGCACGAATGAGCGCTTTCAAAGCCTCTTCATCAATCGCATCATCTTCATGAAAATCGATTGCGCGGCGCGTATTGCCCTCAAGGCTGGAATTAAACAGCTCGGCAGGGTCCGCGACTGACGCACCATGGGCAAAGGTCATCTTGACCACATTTTTGTAGGTCTCGCCGGTGCAGATAATGCCGGCATGTTCCCAAACAGGCACGCCGCGCCATTTCCATTCTTCGATCACCTCGGGCACCGCCTGTTTTATCAGTGCGCGAATTTTCGCAAGTTTTGCACCGCGCCAGTCACCCAACTGTTCGATCCTCTCGTCGATCAAAGCAGATGGATCACCCTTGTGTTGCACATGGTCCTGTTTTTTATCCGACATGATTGTCACCTGTACCCTTGGGAACCGCGTCATGATCTCAATCCTCTTATAGCGTATTTCAGATCATGCTGACGATCTAATCTACATTTTTTGCTGGAACCAAAACAATGCCTGTCCGTTACTTCCCCGAACATAGCGTTCGATACTGAAAGGGAAGAAACATCATGAAAAACAAGGTTTTCGCACTGGCTGCTGCTGCAGTCCTCACCTCCTCTGTTGCCTTTGCACAGACAGCGACAACCCCGGCTGCACCGTCCGCTGCCGCCCCTGCAGCTGCTGGCGCTGACGCCACTCTGGCGGGCCCCGGCATCACAATGGGCATGACGCCAAATGGTCCGCTGAAATTCGTCAACGTGCAGAAGACCGATCTGACCGCCTCCCAGCTGGAAGGCCTGGATATCTACAACGCAGCCGGTGACGACATTGGCGAGATTGAAGATGTGGTGATTGGTGACGGCAAGTCGGTGATTGGCCTTGTTGCCAGCGTCGGTGGCTTCCTTGGGATCGACAAGAGCTACGTGGTGCTTGATCCGGCCTCGGTGGCTGTCCAAAACGATAACGGCACATGGAAGGCCTATGTCGACACGACAAAGGAAGCGCTCGAAGCCGCTCCTAAACTGGATTACGACAAGCTGGACGACTGATCCCCCTTGTCAGCTCCAGCGAAAAGCCCTTGCTGAAAAGCAGGGGCTTTTTTCGTTTTGAATGCCGCCCTGCTAATCGACGCGACTTTGATGTTGCTTGATAATCAACACCAGACAGGCCATCGTCGGTTCATCTTGATTTGCTGGAGATCACAAATTTGCCGCCGGATGTATCGACAGGAGCAGTCGTTCAGGATCGTGCCGGGATGATAGCGGGCATGACCCCGACGCTTGATACAGAGACCTATATTTTCTGCGCACTACCCCCGTCCGGTGCAGATCGACACATTATTCTCAACGCCCTGGCCACGTTCCATGAAGCCGAGGGCATCAGCCTCATCTTGCCGCTCAGCAAAGCAATATCGCTGGACCTGCCAATGACCCAGCCGCCAATGTCTCGAATTACTCTTGAGGTATATTCGTCTCTCGAAGGTGTCGGTTTGACCGCCGCGGTATCCACTGCACTGGCTGACAAAGGCATTGCCTGCAATATGGTCGCCGCGTTACATCATGACTATGTGTTCGTGCCGCATGACAGGGCAAACGAGGCCATGGATATTCTGCGCGCCTTGCAAACATCGGCCTTACGATCGGTGGGCGATTGATTTTTACAATGAGGCCCGTGGTCGGTGAGCGGGTTGCTGATATGGAAACTCCGAGTGATCACGACCCGCACCATGAAAAACGCTGCCATCCCTGCCCTTCTGACATTGCTGGCTTTGCCCGCTGCCGCTCACGCCAATAACTGGCGCCCGGCTGAACAGATCAAACCCTATACGGTGCGCGGTTCAACCGGCATGGAACTGTACCAGTCGATTGGTGCTCGCGGCCCCGAGGCCGGCTCCGGCCAGGCCATTGCCTACACCACCTTTAAACTGACCTGGCGCCGGGATTACCGGCCACTGCCGGATGGCGCTTGTGTGCTGGCCTCCGCCCGGCCCAATCTCACCATCATCTACAGCTGGCCCAAACCCGCTACAAAACTGTCTGGGGCGATGGCAGACAGCTGGCAGACATTTATTCAGGGCGTCGAGACTCATGAACGCGTTCATGGCGAGCACATTCTCGACATGGTCCAGAAAATCGAGGCTTACAGTGTAGGTCTGAGAGCCGAAAACGACCCGAAATGCCAGAAGGTTCGGGAGGTTTTGCAAAAGCGGCTCGGTGAACTTTCCAACGAACAGCGCCGTCGCAGCAGTGATTTCGACCGGGAGGAAATGTCACCCGGTGGCCGGGTGCACCAACTCATTCTGGCGCTGGTCAATGGACCGTAATCCAATGACAGAAAACCGGCTGGCGGTTTATTCCGCCGCCTCTGCTTTCAGCGTCACGACGCGTTCCATCATCTCGATTTCGTAGGAATAGCCTTCCAGCATGGTATAGGCCTGCTCGATGGCCTCGATCTGCGCTTCGGCATTACGAATGGCCTCGGCGATGGATTGGCTGCGAGAGCGCAGCATGGAGCCGAGCACATCGGTTTCCGGCTTTTTGCCCAGCCTGTCCATATGTTTGCGCACGCGCGTGCGATGACGCTCAAGCTCGAGAATGTGGAAACGGCTTTTGAGAATGTCGTCCGTCAACTTGCGGCGCATCGCAGCAACCGGGTCGAAACTGCCCGGCTCGCGCTCATCCAGAATGAACTCGTTGACCAGTGTTTCAAGCATCAGCAAACCTTTGAGATCCTTCGGATCTGCCAGTTGCGGATCATAACCGGTGTCATCGAACACCTTGCGGCGCACCGGGTCCTTCAAAAGATCATAGGCTTTTTGCAGGCTGGAGAATTGCTCGGTATCGCCGCCACTATCCGGATGCGCGTTTTTTGCCAGCTTGCGATAGGCAGCCTTGATTGCTGCCTCATCCGCATCACGCGCCACACCAAGCAAAACATAGGGATCGATCAACACAGCACCTGTTTTACGCATTCACACCAAGGGCGACGATCCACCCTCATGAAGCAGACCATACGCAATTTTCACGCCCGACGGCAGTCCTTGATGTCAGTTTTCACGACAAACCTGCCATACCCGTGGTGATAAACCCACCATCAGCCATGACATTTCAAAGCGGAAAACACGCTTTAACCGCAATTTTGTCAGGCGCATGTCCATCTTGCCAACAATGCCGACAAAACTGTGGAAAGCGGAAGTCGGGGAATCAGAAGGTTCAATTTCTCGCCTAGCCCAAACTCGGGCGGCCATCAGACACGTCTGCAACTTCAGGCAATCGTGTCTTCGCAAAATGAGCGCGAGACGTTGACGACAATCTATCGTCAACTGCAATGCATTGATTTAAAGGGAAAAACTGGTGCCCCCGACAAGGTTCGAACTCGTGACCCCCTGATTACAAATCAGGTGCTCTACCAACTGAGCTACAAGGGCAATCCAGTGCGTGTGGAATTACCAGATTCTTTTTCTGTGTAAAGCGAAAATTGAAAATAAGCATGCCGAACATGCATTTTTTTGTTCGCAAACCTGAAATGCGGATTTGTAGAGGCTAAGCCTTACTCATCGTGCAGATAATAAAGCTTGTGAACGATCAACCACTTACCATCGATTTGTAGCAGTGAGAGGTAATTGGTGAAGTTCGCCCCTGCAAAACTATCGCGCAGTTTGACGGACGCGGTCTCGCCAGCGGTATCAATGCCAAGAATCTCATAATCGAGCTCATGGTCCGGTGACGGAGAATCGACAGACTTGATCTGATCGATGAAATCACTGAGAGACAGCCACTCAATACCGCCCTGATAGTTACCGACGATGGCGGCTCGCGGATCGAAAAGTTCCCGTAACCTGTCCTCATCGGCAAAGGTCATGGCGTGTACATAATCAACGACAGTCTCAGAAATGGAACCGGGCATCGTTTTGGCCTCGCGTTTATGTTTCTTCCATTCGCATGTTTTAGTCAGTCAACTTGAACTGAAAGACAACATACACCTGAAACAACTTACTCGCCAGAACCCCCAGTTGTCGCCGGTCCACCCCCACAGCTCTAATCTATGCAGGACAGCGCCGCGCTGGCTCATCACTCCAGATCCAGGGTCATCACGACAGGGCAATGGTCAGAAGCCTTTGGCCTGTCCCAGCCAGTGCGCGGATAACGGTCCACCGCCTGCCCTGGCGGAAAAATGGTGCGGAAAGGCTGGCCATTGCGAATAATGTCCGGCACTTGGTTTTGGTTGAGGCTGGCAAGGCGCGGTGATAGCCAGATGTAATCAAGCTGGCAGAGATGCTGTTCCTGTGGTCCACGCGAATGATACAGCGTCCACCGGTCCATCACGTCACGGCGCAGCATAGGGTTAATGGCAAAACCATCGGCACTCAGCACTTTCAACGCGCTTTCATCCTCTTTGACAGGTGTGAAGGTGTAGCCCTTGCGCCGGTCACCGTCGATCAGCACTTTTTCCTGATAGTCATTCATGTCGCCACAAATGGCGAAATTCATGTCGCGCGCCTTGCCTGCGCCGAAGCGGCTTTCAATAATATGGCGCACGGCTTTCAGTTCGGCATGCCGGATGGCCATGGTGCCAAGTCGCGCATCCGTCGATTCCCGCGAATTGGTCATCGATTTCAGATGCACCACGTAAAGCGTGAAGGGTTTGCCGCCGATACGCAGGTCAAGTTCCAGGCAGTCGCGTTTGAAGATCTTGTCATCTGGCTGGTTGGTGACAGAGATATCGGCGTTAAAGAGATGCAGGTCGCGGTAAGTCAGTGCCGCATGGCTTTTGATATCTACCAGTTCGATGCGTTGCCCGTCGCGGGTTTCCTCGCGCATGATGACGGCGACATCGATGCCGCGGCTGTCATTGCCCTCCACCAGATATTTCTGGCGATAGCCGTTGCCGACCATACGAAAGAGATAGCCATATTCGAAGGCCTGCAAGGCCGCCATGTTGTCCACTTCCTGCAGGCAGAGGATGTCGGCATCCGCATCAGCTATCGCCAGTGCCGAAAGCTGGCGGGTATCGTCGGTGGAAGATACCAGACGCGCACTTTCCAAGGCCTGATAGGTCGCCTCGTCACGGATCTCGAAAAGCTGCATCGCCCTGTCGCGGCGAGTCTGGTTGCGAAAGCCTGTAAAATCAAAGCGGGTGAGCAGGTTTTCGATGTTGAAAGTGGCAAGCCTGAGCGACATGAATCATTCCCGTTTATGCAACAACAGCAACTTAGAACCTTAGCTGTTCGGCGGGCAAGAGAACATGCGTTCCATCGGAGATGAGGTTTTGAGCCGTCACAAGAGGGGTCAAAAACCATGCCAGTGGATAATGCACCAATTAAATACGAAAACGTCGCAATTTAACGGTTCCGTTCAGACAATTTAAAACTGCGGCATGGTTAGTCCCGGATCGAATGGAACCAAAAGATCAATGATTGATTTTCGGATTATCACACTCAAGGCTCTGGCCACGGGAATATTCGCATTAGGCGTGACCCTGCTGATATCTGTGACATTCGTTCCCATGATGGGAGGCAAGCTTGCGGGCGCTGGACTGATCATGACGATCATCTGCCCGCTTGCAAGCGCAATCCCCATGTCGGCCCTTCATTACTGGAATACTGCAAGACTGCGTCTGGCCCGCACGGAAGCGGCCGAAGCGCGCGACGAGTTGGCCTTTGCCTATGAGCAATTGCGGATGTCATCGCGTCTTGATCCGCTGACCGGCATTCTCAACCGCGCCACCTTCATGGACGAGCTGGAAAAGGCAAGTCTGGGACAAAAGAGCGGCGGCTTGCTGTTTTTCGATCTCGATTACTTCAAGACACTCAATGATACCTATGGCCATGCTACCGGCGATGCAGCGCTACGCCGTGTTGGCCAGTTGGTGTCACGCATGAGCGCAGATGACGATATTGCTGGCCGTATTGGCGGCGAGGAATTTGCAATGTTCCTGCCCTTCCTCAAACGGCAGGACATTACCGAGGCGGCGGAAAAAATCCGTGTCGCCATCGCCAACCTGAAGGTCACGACCACAGATGGCGACAAGATCGGGCTGAGCGCCAGCTTCGGTGTTGCCTATTGCGAAACCGGTTTTGATCTGTCCCGTATGCTGCAGGTGGCCGATGCCAACATGTACAGCGCCAAACGTCAGGGTCGTAATCTGGCGGTCAGTTGAAGCCTGACAGACAGTTGCCGTCAGGCTTTTTTCGCTACAGCCGCCAGGCAGCTCTGATGGCAACCGGAATAAAATCACCAACATTTGCAGCATCGCGGCTATAGGCACGCAGGCTCTGGCCATCGGGCAGTGTCAGGCGCAGCGCATAACGCTCCCCTTCATAGAGAGATGACGTAACGCGGCAACGAATACCATCTGCGTCCTGCACCACATCCTGCGGGCGAACAAGAATATCACCGGTCGGCGATACGCCTTTTCCCTTGGCAAAAGCCGGTGCCAGAATGCTCCAGTCCAGTTCGCGATTGTCCTGTTGCGGCAGCGCCAGAGAAACGATTGCTCCCTGCCCGACCAGAGAACCGACCAACCGCCCTTCCGGACGGGCATAAAGCTCCGCTGGTGGTGCCACCTGCAACAGCTTGCCTTGAGACATCACAGCCACATCGGTTGCCAGCGCCATGGCCTCGGACTGGTCATGGGTGACGTAGATCATCGTGGCACCGGAACTGATGTGAAACTCACGGAAGGTCTCTTCCATCTCCTGGCGCAAATGCCGGTCGAGATTGGCCAGTGGCTCATCCAGCAACACCACATCCGGCTCTGTCACCAGGCACCGCGCCAGTGCCACACGCTGACGTTGGCCACCGGAGAGTTCTGACGGCCGGCGGTTGGCGTAGTTTTCCAGTCGCACCGCCGCCAGTGCGGCGGCGACCTTGCTGCGGTACCGCTCGCCGGAAATGCCACGCACCTTCAGCGGATAACCGGCATTGTCAGCCACCGTCATATGCGGCCACAGTGCGTAGGACTGAAACACCATCGCCATGTTGCGGCGTTCCGGTGGCACCATGCTGCCGGCGTCGGCCAGCACACGCTCGCCCAGCAGAATGGAACCATCGCTTGGCTGCTCGAAACCGGCAATCATGCGCAGCACCGTTGTCTTGCCGCAACCGGAAGGCCCCAGCAGCGCCAGAAAACCGCCATCACGAATGGTCAGCGAGACATCGTCCACTGCAGGTTTGCCAGTACCAAAGTCCTTGGACAAACGGTTGAGGATCAGTTTTGCCACGGTACAACTCCCTTCGGCAATTTGCGCCCAAGCAGTTCCAGAAGCAGCATGAGAATGATCACCATGGCCACGACAAGAACGGACAGTGCAGAGGCAAGATCGAAACTGCCGCTATCATCAAGATTGTAGATAACCACCCCAAGTGTCTGGGTGCCGGCTGACCACAGCAGCGCAGACACCGTCAGCTCATTACAGGCGATCAGAAAGACCAGAATAATCGACGCCCCAGCCGCCGGTGCCACCAGCGGCAGGATGATATCCTTCAACCGGCGCCAGAACCCCGCCCCGGCCAACCGGGCTGCCTCTTCCAACGCAGGATCGAATTGCGAGAAGGCACCAACCATCGGCTTGAGGCTGACGGCAAAGAACGATGAGAAATAGGCCAGCAGAATAATCCAGATCGTGCCGTAAAGCGTCACGCCGACAAAAGGCAATGGTGCGGCCAGAAGCAGGATGAAGGCCACGGCAATAACGATGCCCGGCAAGGCATAGGGAATATCCACCAGCGCCGACAGGATGAACATGAAGCGGCTTTTCGCCCGCACCAGAAAATACGCCGTCAGCAATGTCACCAGAAGGAGACCTGCGGCCGTAACACTGGCGAGGAACATCGAATTCAGGAAGGCAGTACGCGTCGAGGCCTGCCGGAACAGGACTTCCTCATAGGCATGCAAGGTTGCTGTCTTGAGGCTGAGTGGCACACCATAGGCCGGTGCAAGCGAGCTTGCGACAAGGGCTGCCAGCGGCGCAACCAGAATGAAGAAGATGGCAAGCCACAGCAGGACTTCGAGCGGCAAACGCCAGGAATGTAGCCGGAAGGTCGCGACCTTGCCCGACAGACCGATGATGCGGTAATCGCGGCCCTTCATGGCTCTTTCCTGCACCGCAAGACCGGCCACCGAAATAATGGCAATCATGCCCGACAACATGGCGATGTCGCCAAATGTGCTGGTGCCGAAGCTGGCAAAGCGGCTGTAGATCAGCGTCGGGAGCGTGAAAATCGAGGCCGGGATGCCGAGAATGGCCGGAATACCGAAATTGCCAACGCCAGAGACAAAAGCAATGGCCGCACCGGCAATCAGCCCCGGTGTCGACAGGGGAAGAATGACGTCTTTCAGCACCCGCCATGAGGTGGCGCCCGACAGGCGGGCGGCCTCGATACCATCCTGCGGCAGCGCCAGCAGGCCAGCCCTCAGGGAAAGATAGACCAGTGGCGCGTGTTGTACGCCAAGCAGCAATGCAATGCCGCCGATCGAATAAAGCGGTTGTGGCGAACCCAGAGCTGGCGCGAGGCCAATCGCCTTCAACAACGTGCTTGATGGACCCGTCATGCCAATCCACGACAGGGCCGTTACCTGTGGCGGGATCATCATTGGCAACATGAACAGGAAACTCATGGCAGCCTTGCCGCGCACGTCGCACAGCGTCAGTGCCAAGGCGAAACCGCCGCCAATCACAACGGAAATGATCATGCCAAGAAATGAGGTGACCAGACTGTTCAACACCGCTCGCCACAGGGCTGGATCAGTCAGCAATGGCCATAAGTCACCATTCAGTGACGATAGAATTCCGGTATAGGCAAGACGCCCCAGCGGCAGGGCGCTGAGGACGAAAACCACCAACACCACAAAGGGAAACAGCCAGCGCGGCTGGCTGTTTGCTGATGCATTCAAAACGGACATAATGTGATTTAGCCGTTCGAACCGAAGATGTCGGAGAAGGTCTTCAGGTCTTTCTCGGAGTTCTTGAGAGCTTCCGGAGCATTGATTGGCAGAACCTTGATCTTGTCGCGGACCGGGAAACCTTCTGGCAGAGCGACGTCGTTGCGTGCTGGAATGTAACCAAGCTTCAGGAAGCCTTCCTGGCCGTCCTTGGATAGAACGTAATCAACGAACTTCTTGGCGGCTTCCGCATGCTTCGTTGTGGACAGAATGCCAACCGGCTCGGTCACGGCCGAAACACCCTCTTCCGGGAAGATGAATTCAATCGGCGCGCCCTTGGCCTTTTCGCGGATTGGCATGTAGTCAACCACAACGCCATAAGCCTTTTCGCCAGAGGCAACAGACTTCAGCACACCACCATTACCGCCAGCGGCAACCGCACCATTTTCCTTGAGCGCCTTGTAATAGTCCCAGCCAAGGCTGTCGACGCCAGCCAGCGTCTGCGCATGAATGAGAGCTGCACCCGAGGTCAGCGGGCTTGGCATGGTCACCATGCCCTTGGCTTCCGGCTTTTCCAGATCCTTCCAGCTGGTTGGCTTCATCGCAGCGGCAGTGTTGTACATGATGCCGCTGGTGATCAGCTTGGTGGAGTAGTAATAACCATCGGCGTCATACAGCGAAGCGTCGAGATTGGCGGCTTCCGGCGACTTGTAGGCCATCAGCTGACCAGCCTGCTTCATGCGCTCCAGGGTTACCGTGTCGGCAATCAGCAGAACGTCGGCAACCGGATTGCCGGCTTCGATTTCCGCCATCAGCTTTGCCATGATCTTTGGCGTTCCGTCGCGAACCCACTCGACGTCGAGGCCGGGATTGGCAGCCTTGAAGCCATCGACTGTAGCCTGCGCATCTTCATTTGGCTGGCTGGTGTAGAGCACCAGATCAGCAGCGTTGGCGCTGCCAACAATCATTCCAAATGAAACGAGAGCAGTGAAAGCGGAAAGAAGGGTTTTCATGGGTCCATTCCTGTTATGAGGTGGCCCCGCTAAAACACATATCTATAACATGTATGTGACAGTCCATTTTTCAGGCCTGTCAATACACCTCATATCACAACACTACCTGCGATAACGCCGGTCACCTCACCAGCGATCCAGATGTCGTCGTCCAGCTTCTCGACATAGACGCGCCCGGCACGACCAAGCACCGTGCCCTGACTTGCGACATAGCGTTGTGGCGCGACACCTTTGCCCATGAGCCACTGGGCAACACCGGCATTGAGACTGCCGGTGACAGGGTCTTCGCAGTTGTCGCAAAATGCCCGCAGCTCGAAATCGGTTTCAACCTCGTCCTCATGGGTGCATGGTGCCACCACACCAACTTGAAAATGTCCAAGTGCCGCATAATCCGGCCGAATATTCAAAACATCCGCTCTGGTTTTCAACAGCAATGACAGCCAGCCCGGACCATTGTCCGTCCAGTTTGCGTCGACGATGGCGCTGGACGCCACGCCAAGGGCCGCAGCTACCGTCGCCAGCGTCTCGGCATCGACAGACCCGGATTTGCGCAAAGGCGGTGCGGCAAATGCCGGCCTGCCGTCACTGATGCGGATACGCACCAGTCCTGCCCCACACTCCTGCACAATGTCCTGCATTCCGGTTTTGCCATGATAAGCAAGCCAGACATGGCAGGATCCAAGTGTCGGATGACCGGCAAAGGGCAACTCACCCATTGGGGTAAAAATCCGCACGCGATAATCAGCACCATCAACCGTCGGCTTCAGCAAAAACGTGGTTTCGCTAAGATTTGTCCAGCTGGCAAACGCCGCCATTTGCGCGTCCGAGAGATCATCAGCATCGCAGACCACCGCCAGCGGATTTCCCTTGAATGGCTGTGAGGAAAAGACATCGACCTGGTGAAAGGCATGTGTTTGGGTCACGGAGAATTCCCTTGGGAAACGGGCGTCAGATGGTCTGTCATTCATGCAGGCACAGGCAGGTGCTGCCGTAAAAACTGACAATAAGATAGAAAAAGAATTGCCGGCAAACGCGGACAGCCGGCAACATGCGGCTTGAAACCGCAGATGAAAGGCAGCGGGATACTTCTCCCGCTACCCTCACGCATCAACAACCAATCAGATGATTGGCATCGTCGCGCTGGTTGTCGCTTCTGCACCGGCAACCAGACGACCAAGGCGCTTGATGCCCTCGTCGATCATCTGCTCGTTGGCGCAGGAGAAGCTGATGCGCAGCGTGTTGCTGCCCGAACCATCAGCAAAAAATGCCTTGCCCGGCACGAAGGCAACGCGCTCGCTCGACAGAGACTTGGCCAGCAATTCAGCACCGTCAATGCCTTCTGGCAGCGTCACCCAGATGAACATGCCACCTTCTGGTTTTGTCCAGCGAGCGGTCTTCGGCATGTATTTTTCAAGGGCTGCCAACATGGCATCACGACGGGCGCTATAGGTTGCCTTGATCTTGGCGACCTGCTTGTCGAAACCGCGCGAAGCAACATGTTCGATGGCCATCTGGTTGATGGTCGAGGAATGCAGGTCAGCAGCCTGCTTCATCAGAACCAGCTTGCGGATGACTGGCATGGAGGCAACAACGAAACCAACGCGCAGACCAGGTGCCAGCGTCTTGGAGAAGCTGCCGCTATAGATGGTGCGGGTGTTTTCAATGCCGCCGCTGCGCTCAATGTCGAGTGCCAGGATCGGCGCAATTCCTTCGCCGTCAAAACGCAGGTTCTGATAGGCAGCGTCTTCCAGAACGGCGATATCCAGCTCATCGGCCAGTTCCAGCAGCTTCTTGCGGTCTGCAAGGCTGACGGTTTCACCGGTCGGGTTGGAGAAGTCGGCAGACAGATAGGCAAACTTCACCGAACCACCGGCCTTGGTGGCGTTTTCACGGTAGGTTTCCGGCGTGCGGTTGCCGCCCGGGTTTAGCTGGTCATAGGTCGGCTCATAGGCGTTGAAGGCCGAGAGAGCGCCAAGATAGGTTGGCCATGTCACCAGCGCGGTATCCTTCGGCGACAGGAACAGCTTGCCGAGATAATCGAGCGCCTGCTGCGAACCGGAGGTGATGAAAACATTGTCCACGGAGCATTCAATGCCGATCTTCGCCATGTCGGCAACGATCCACTCGCGCAGCGGCTTGTAGCCTTCGCTGACGGAATATTGCAGGGCAGAATTTACCTGTGCACCGGAAAAAATATCGGAATAGGCCTGCTTGAATTCCTGATCTGGGAACAATGCAGGGTCGGGAATGCCGCCTGCAAACGAGATGATATCCGGCTGCTCGAGCAGTTTAAGCAGCTCACGGATTTCCGACGCCTTCATGCGCGAAGAGCGCGTGGCGAAAATATGTTCCCAATCAAGCATGGGTACGTTTCCTCTTGTTTCGTTTTTTGTGCTTTTATCTTTACAGAAAACTCGAAAGGTCAGCAATGCTGACTTATCGAATTTTGGTACTATTTTTCGACTCTACGACGCACTCCCAAATGCAGCCGCACACTCCATTACAACTCCCTTTAAGACTTAACAATTCCCAACTGTCAGCAGTTGAACGGTGCACTCACCTGCCCCCATCAGCCAAACAATGGCCAATCACGCATTGACGAAACGGTAATTTCCGGGTCGATTGCACGGCAACTGATTTGCATTTTTCGAGGAGGATAGAATGCTCAAGAATATCGACCCGGCGCTCAATGCCGATGTTCTGCATGCGCTACGCGCCATGGGTCATGGCGATACGCTGGTCATTTCCGACACCAACTTCCCATCCGACAGCGTGGCACAACACACCGTAGTCGGTCAGGTATTGCGCATGGAAAACATTTCTGCTGCCCGCGCCATGAAGGCAATCCTTTCGGTTCTGCCGCTGGACACGCCCTTGCAGCCCTCCGTCGGCCGCATGGAAGTGATGGGCGCACCGGACCAGTTGGAGCCTGTGCAGGCCGAAGTGCAGAAAGAAGTTGATGCCACCGAAGGCAAATCCGCCCCGATGTATGGCATTGAGCGCTTCAAGTTCTACGAGGAAGCCAAGAACGCTTACTGCGTGATCACCACGGGTGAAACCCGTTTTTACGGCTGCTTCATCCTGACAAAGGGTGTGATTCCACCAACAGCCTGAGTGCGGTCCTCTGCACCAGATGAAAACCTGAATGAGCGGCCCCCTGCCCGCTCATTCCTTCAAACCGGGATTGGCGTGCCCTGATGAAAACGCAACTGCCAACCTGCGCCCTCCCGGCTCCAGATTGACGATCGGTTAGCGCGCTCGATGTTCTCACCGTATCTGACTTCGCTGACATAGGTCACCTGCACGACATCCGCAGACAGATGACGAGCATGGAATTCTGGTAGCGGAATGGTCGCATCAATTACTTCTGCAGAATGCGTATCAAAAAACATCTCCGCACGCGCATAGGTCTTGCCTGAGCGGCCGAATTCAAAAAAGTCGGCAGCAAACACCTTGTCCATCAACGCGTTGTCAAAACGCGTCTCGCCGATCCACAGGCACTCTTCCAGCCTGCGGATGGCATCCCAATCTTCTTTTGTTAGAGACACATCTGCGTCGCGCATAAGGCTGCCCTGTCTGTTTTATCGGGGTTTATCAGACCAGTTTTTACCGGGTTTCACAATAAAGGAAGCAGCGACTGGCGACTACCTTGCTCACCCCTGCGCCCCCCCCGACGCCGTCATGTCAGGGCTTGTCCTGAGGATCTAACCCCTTCACCCAAATCGCAACGTCAGCAGATCCTCGGGACAAGCCCGAGGATGACGCCAAGTTAAGTGACGCAACAAAAAAGGCCAGAGCTTTCGCCCCGGCCTCTATCAATTCAACCTAAGCAAATGGCTTAGTTGACAGCTTTGTCAACCACCTGTTCTTGCCGAGACCCACGATGCCGCAGGCACGCAAACAACAAACAGGGATCGGCCAATGGCTTAGTTAACAGCCTTGTCGACCAGCTTGTTTTTGCCGATCCATGGCATCATGCCGCGCAGCTTTGCGCCAACTTCTTCGATCTGGTGAACATCGTTCATGCGGCGGATGCCCTTGAAGCGTGCGCCACCAGCCTTGTATTCCTGCATCCAATCAGACGTGAACTTGCCTGTCTGAATGTCTGTCAGAACGCGCTTCATTTCAGCCTTCGTTTCGGCAGTGATGATGCGAGGACCGGTAACGTATTCGCCCCACTCCGCAGTGTTGGAGATGGAGTAGTTCATGTTGGCAATGCCACCTTCGTAGATCAGGTCTACGATGAGCTTCACTTCGTGCAAGCACTCGAAGTACGCCATTTCAGGTGCGTAACCGGCTTCGGTCAGCGTTTCGAAACCAGCGCGGATCAGTTCAACCAGACCGCCGCACAGAACAACCTGCTCGCCGAACAGGTCGGTTTCGCACTCTTCACGGAAGTTGGTTTCGATGATGCCCGAACGGCCGCCGCCAACGCCACAAGCGTAGGACAGAGCAACTTCAAGAGCGTTGCCGGAAGCATTCTGGTGAACAGCAACGAGGCAAGGCACGCCGCCGCCCTTCTGGTATTCGCCGCGAACCGTGTGGCCTGGGCCCTTCGGTGCGATCATGACAACGTCAAGCGTGTCCTTTGGCTCGATGAGGCCGAAGTGAACGTTGAGGCCGTGCGCGAAAGCAATCGCTGCGCCGTCACGGATGTTGCCAGCAATTTCTGCCTTGTAGATGTCGGCCTGCAGTTCGTCAGGCGTTGCCATCATCAACAGGTCTGCCCACTTTGCAGCTTCTGCAACGGTCATGACCTTGAAGCCGTCAGCTTCTGCCTTCTTGATGGTCGGCGAACCGGCCTTCAGCGCGATAACGATATTCTTCTGGCCGCTATCCTTGAGGTTGAGCGCATGGGCGCGGCCCTGCGAGCCGTAACCGACGATGGCGACATTCTTCGCCTTGATGAGGTTGAGATCGGCATCACGATCGTAATAAACGCGCATATCAGTTCCTTCTCTATGCTAATCAGGTTGAGACGGTGCGGGAAGGCAGCCCTGTCCCGCAGCCGCGTGATTATTTCTGCACACCATAGAGCGTCAGAAATGCCGTAACGGCCTTTCTTGCCCGTGGTGCGAAATCCTTTTCCGGTGCCTCGCCCAGCAGCATGCGAACATGCAGATCCGAGACGATAAGACCGTAAAACATGCGATAAGCCTCTTCGACGTCATCGATGCGAAGTAGGCCGGAGCGACGCCCCGTCTCCAGCAGAGCCTTGGCGCGACGGTCGATCTGGCGACGGCCGCGCTCCAGAAGCAGCGTGCCAAGCTTGGAGCCGTCACGGCTGCTCTGCCCGACCGCCAGACGGTTCAGCGCCAGCGAAACGTCGCCTGCCAGAACGTCCAGCAAATCATGGGCAAAAACGTCAAGATGTTCTTTCAGCTGCTCAACGCTGAGGCGTTCACCGGTACGCTCGATTGTGCGGACCTTGCTCTGCTGAAAGGTGATCATCGCAGCCAGCAGACCATCACGGTCGCCAAACCACTTATACAGGCTTTCCTTGGAACAGTTGGCCGCGCGTGCCAGACCGGATGTGGTCAGCGCTTTATCCCCACCCTCGACAAGCAATTTCAAAGCCTGCTCCAGAACAGCGTTCTGACGCGGCGAAAATTCCTGTGTTGTGATTGGATCGGTTGTCACGGCATTCACTCCAGAAGTACGGATTAGTACCGTACAGTACGGTTCTGGCGATGGATAAGAGAATGCCTTGTCCGGGTCAAGATATTTTTTAAGAGAACGTTACGATTTGGCGCAGCGCAGCATAAAAGCTGCGACGCAACCAATCTCGCTTTCGCGGCAGTCAGACAGCCTTGTCGAATTCGGCACGCGCAGTCCGCACAGCATGCTGGTTTTCCAGCGCCCAAAGGATAACCTTCGACACAGGTTCATAAAGCGAATGCCCGAGCGGCGTCATGCGATATTCAACGCTTGGCGGCTTTGTCGGGAAAACCTCACGTTCGACATAACCGTCGCGCTGCAAATCACGCAAAGTCTGCGTTAGCATCCGCTGCGAAATATCGGGCACCATGCGCCGTAACTGACCGAAACGATAGGGTTTTTCAGCCAAGGCCTCCAAAAGCAGAGTTGCCCACTTGCCACCAATCTGGCTGAGAAGATCACGCACCGGGCAATTGTCGAAATCCAGCGCCGAATAATCGATAGTGCCGCTGTTTTTCGGTTTGAAGCCGGAAGTTGGCGCATCCATGGTGGTTCCCTTTTGGTAACGATCTACCCCGAAAGTGCCTTCTTTACAGCACACGGTCAATTCCTATTTTAGCCTTGGTCTCTTTTTGAGAGCAGCAAAACAAGCCGCCGCTCATAACACGCAAACCAGCGCCACACGAAACCAAACAAGGAAACACGCCATGAGCAAAATTCTCGTCACCGGAGCAGCAGGCCAGCTTGGTAAAGCCGTCATTCAGCATCTTCTGGAGACTTACAAGGTGCCTGCATCCGACATCGTCGCCGCCAGCCGCGACACATCCAAGCTCGTCGATTTCGCTGCCAAGGGCGTTGAAACCCGCAAGGCTGATTTTGATGATGAAGCCTCTCTGACAGCAGCTTTTTCCGGCATCGACAAGCTGCTGATCATCTCCACCGACGCTCTTGCCGTGCCCGGCCAGCGCCTCAAGCAGCACACATCAGCCGTTAATGCCGCGGCCAAGGCCGGCGTAAAACATGTGCTTTACACGTCCATGCCAAACCCGGACAAATCGCTGGTTACCTTTGCACCTGACCATCTCGGCACAGAACAGGCCGTGAAGGCGAGCGGCCTGCCCTATACCATCATCCGCAATGCCTGGTATAACGACAACTACCTACATGCCATGCCGCACAACCTGCAGACCGGACAGTGGTTCACCTCAAGCGGCACCGGCAAGGTTCCCAACATTTCGCGTGACGATTGCGCCCGTGCAGCCGCCGCTGCCCTTGCCAAGGGCAAGGCAGAAAACAAGACCTACACCATCACTGGTCCGCAGTCGCTGAATGCCGATGAGGTCGCCGCCCTGATCACCGCCGCTACCGGCAAACCGCTGGCCGTCGTCCAGATCAATGACGAGCAACTGAAGCAGGGCATTGAAGGCGCAGGTCTTCCCGGTTTCGTCGCCGACATGCTTGTATCGGCCGATGCAAATATTCGTGCGGGCAACTTCGATGGCGTCACCAATGACTACGAAACGTTGACCGGCGAAAAGCCGCAGTCTGCGGCTGATTACTTCAAGGCCAACAAGGCAGCCCTGATCGGCTGATTCCATCAAGGTTTCTGAACGCACAAAAAAGGAGGCAGGCCAACACCTGCCGCCTTTTGCATTTCGGTTTTTCTGTCGTGATTTACTCGAAGAAACCGCGCCAACAGATTCTAAACATACCCGAATCGCCACGTAATAACCTTGCGGCATCCAGTCTCGTTATTCCGCAGCCATGCTTTCGCGTGACGCCTCAACATCGCGGGCTGGCGACAGGCCGTAGACACGGCTGTATTCCCGGCTGAACTGCGAGGGGCTTTGGTAACCGACACGGTGACCAGCAGTGCCGGCGTCTAGCCGTTCCAGCAACATCAACCGCCGTGCTTCCTGCAGGCGAAGCTGTTTCTGGTACTGCACAGGTGTCATTGCGGTGATTGCCTTGAAGTGGTGATGAAAGGACGACACGCTCATGCCGACATGATCGGCAAGGTCTTCAATCCGTAACTGGCGGGCAAAGTTCTCGCGCAGCCAGGCAATGGCACGGGCAATGCGGTTACCATGTGTGTCGGCCGCAACGATGCCCATCAATTGCTCACCAGCTGGCCCAGTCAACACGCGGTAGAGGATTTCCTCTTCTATCAGCGGCGCCATGGCTGGAATGTCGGATGGACGATCAAGCAAACGGAGCAACCTTGTGGTTGCATCGAGAAGTTCCGGTGTTGCCGCGTTGACGACAATGCCCCGCTGGCCGGTTGCAGTCTCTGCACGCCGCCGGATATGGGCGCGGGTCATAAGATCCAGCACTTTTTCACCGCTGATGGCAAGCGTGATGCAGAAATGCGGAACTTGTTCGCTGGCCTCGACCACACGCCATGCGACAGGTAGGTCCAGCGAACTCAGCAGATAGTCACCCGCCGCATAATTGATGGTGTCTGTACCCAGTTGCAGGCTTTTAGCGCCTTGAATCACCATCGCAAGACAAGGACGGTAGCTACCGTGGCACGGCGCACTTGGTGACGAGCGTTTGCTGATACCCAGACCGTCGACGGCCGTCTGCACCTCTCCGTCAACAGGCGCGTAACGCGCAGCGATCGAAGCGATTTCATGATAGGGGCTAAAAGGCAGCGTCATTGGTCAAGTCTCTTCGAGAAAGAACGGATCCGGTAGGCTACATCTAGATTACGGCGGCCCTTTCGCAAAGGCCACGCCCATTCAATTTGCAGGATCGTGCAAAAAGGCTGGAGGATCGCTCTAACGGCACAGCGCATTTTCATTGCAGTATCCGCCATCGCTTTCCCAAACCTGAAAGGAAACTTCAGATGGCTATTGCAAGAGGTTATGCTGCGACGGATGCGTCTAAGCCACTCACTCCTTTTACCTTTGAACGTCGCGAGCCGAATGACGATGACGTTGTCATCGACATCAAATATGCGGGCATCTGCCACTCCGACATTCACACTGTTCGCAACGAATGGAAAAACGCCGTTTTCCCAATCGTTCCTGGCCACGAGATTGCCGGCGTCGTCAAGGCTGTCGGTTCCAAGGTCACACGCTTCAAGGTCGGCGATCACGTCGGCGTTGGCTGCTTCGTGGACAGCTGTGTCGGCTGCGCAACCCGCGATCTCGACAACGAACACTACATGCCAGGTTTGGTCCAGACCTATAACGACAACGATGCTGATGGAAAAACCAGAACGCAGGGCGGTTACTCCGACCATATCGTTGTCAAGGAAGGTTATGTCCTGTCGATCCCGGACAACCTGCCGCTCGACGCCTCCGCACCACTGCTGTGCGCCGGTATCACGCTTTACTCGCCGCTTCGTCGTTGGGAAGCCGGTCCGGGCAAGAAAGTTGCCATTGTCGGCATGGGTGGTCTTGGCCACATGGGCGTAAAGCTCGGTGCTGCACTGGGCGCAGACGTGACAGTGCTTTCGCAAACGCTTTCCAAGCGTGAAGATGGCCTTAAGCTCGGCGCGAAGGAATATTATGCCACCAGCGACGCATCGACCTTCGAAAAGCTGGCCGGTACATTTGACCTGATTATCTGCACCGCAGGTGTGGCCATCGACTGGAACGCTTATCTCGGTCTGTTGAAGCCAAAGGGCAGCATGGTTGTGGTTGGCGCGCCTGAGCATGCCATTCCGGTTCACGCCTTCTCGCTTATCGTCGGCGCAAGAAGCCTGTCCGGTTCGATGATCGGTTCGATCAAGGAAACCCAGGAAATGCTGGATTTCTGCGGCAAGCACAACATTGTCTCGGAAATTGAAAAGATCGACATCAAGGACGTCAACGAAGCCTATGAGCGGGTGCTGAAGAGCGACGTTCGTTACCGCTTCGTCATCGACATGGCGACACTTCCAGCCTGATTGCTGACCAATGGTCTGAATAAACAAGGGGCAGGATGCGATATGCATCCTGCCCCTTTTGTGTTTGTATCAGACGCGTGGTGTCACGCCTCGTCTTTGAGAGTTTCTTTCTGGGTAATCAGGCGGGCGCTGTGCTGACCGCTAAGATAGATCCACAACCAGCTCCATGCCACCGCAAGACGCGAGCGCGTGCCGATCAGGAAGTAGATGTGGGCAAGACCCCAGATCCACCAGGCAAGCCCGCCCTTGAGGCTGAACTTGCCGAAGTCGATAACGGCCGCACGTTTACCGATCGTCGCCAGATTGCCCTGATGCCTGTAACGAAACGGTGCTGTGAATGGCACGCCAGTCAGACGGGCAACGATGAGTCTCGCAACATAACTACCCTGCTGTTTTGCCGCTGGCGCTATACCCGGCACCGGCTTGCCACTTTGCTGCGTTACGGCGGCCGTATCACCAATCACGAACACATCAGGATCACCCTCAATGGTCAGGTCTGGCCCGACAATGGCGCGCCCTGCCCGGTCGGCGGCGATGCCAAGCCATTGCGCGGCGGGAGATGCCTGCACGCCTGCCGCCCACACCACGGTGCGGCACGCCACAAAACGATCTCCAATTGTCACACCTTCATCCGTGCAGGCTGTAACCGGTGTGCCAAGCGAAACCTGTACGCCAAGCTTTTCCAGCGCATCCTTGGCATAAGCGGAAAGGTCTTCGGTAAACACCGGCAATACACGTGGACCAGCCTCCACCAGAATGACCTTGGCTTTGGTGGTATCAACACGGCGGAATTCCGGTGGAAGAATTTTATGCGCCAATTCGGCAATCATGCCGGCCATTTCCACACCGGTCGGGCCAGCGCCGATAATGACGAAGGTCAAAAGCGCTTCGCGCTCCGCCGGGTCGTTGCTGAGCTCGGCCTTTTCAAAGGCCAGCAGCAAACGACGGCGTAACGTTGTGGCATCCTCCAGGGTCTTCAGACCCGGCGCCACGCTTTCCCACTGGTCATTGCCAAAATAGGCATGGCGTGCACCGGTTGCCAGAACCAGCGTGTCGTATCCGATGTTTTCACCGGTCTTCAACTGCACGGTTTTTGCCGTACGGTCGACGCCGGTCACCTCAGTCAACAGCGTGGTGACCTCTTTGCGGTCCTTGTACAGCAGGCGAATAGGCCAAGCGATTTCGGATGTGGCAAGAACGGTGGATGCGACTTGGTAGAGCAGTGGCTGGAACAGGTGATGATTGCGTCGGTCGATCAGCGTTATGCGAACAGGAGCGCCTTTCAGCCCATGTACAAGCTGAAGCCCGCCAAACCCGCCTCCGACAACAACGACATGATGTTCCTGCATAAAACTGCCCCTTGGTCATAATAAATAAAGCCCGCGCATGGGAATGCGCAGGCCCAATTTATAAAGCCAAAACTTGACAATAGTTATGAAATATCCTGACCGCAGGCGCGGCAAAAACGCCGCACCGTCTCAACCATGCCATATTCCAGAGCATCCGCAGTCAGCCCGTGACCGATGGAGACCTCGGCCAAATAAGGAATGCGCTTGACCAGCGCCGGTAGATTGGCAACCGTCAGGTCATGACCAGCATTGACCGCAAGCCCTAGCGCCCTGGCGTGATCGGCCGTCTGGCCCAAAGCCTCAAGCAGTACTGCCTCTTTTGCCGGATCATCATAACAGCCACCAAACGGGCCAGTGTAAAGCTCGATACGTGCGGCACCGGTTTCAGCAGCCAGTTCCACGGCAGAGCGGTCTCCGTCACCATCGGCAAACAGCGACACGCGCATGCCACTGGCTTTAAGACGCGCCACGGTTTCCTTGAGGAGACTTGAATGTTTGTGAAAATCCCAACCATGGTCGGACGTGGCCTGCGACGGATCATCCGGCACCAATGTCACCTGTTCAGGCTGTGCCTGTTCGCACAGCAACAGAAATTCTTCCGTTGGATATCCCTCAATGTTGAACTCCGCCTGCGGGAACTCGTCATCAATCAGCGCGCGCAACACAGGCAAATCGGAAAACCGAATATGGCGCTGGTCTGGCCGCGGATGCACCGTCAGACCGCTGGCACCGGCCTGAAGCGCCAGTCGGCCAAAATGCTCGACATCCGGCCAGGGCAGATCGCGCCTGTTGCGCAGCATAGCTATGGCATTGAGATTAACGGATAAAGTGGTTGGCATGACGGCAGCCCTTGGAAAAGCAAATCAGGAGTGAGTACTCTCTTTTATCAAGGATGCAGTAACAGAAGGGCAACAACCAGGAAAAAATGTATTCGGCATGGAACAGAATCAGAAATGGGTTCATTATGCTAAATTCGCGCAATCCGCTGAAAGGAATGCCGCCCGTGAGAGATGTTTCCGGCCATAGGACCAATCACACAAACGACGCTCGCCTTGTGAGTGGCACACCTCATGATTGCGCCAGGCAAACATTTCACTTCAGACATCAACGATGAAAGACCAGACACGCGAGAGGGCCAATCTCGCGCGGTTCATTCATGGAATGTAGCGACTGATCAAGAAGGAATGCTGTAAAGATATTCACGCATGGAGGGGGGAGACCTTATGCAGAAGGAAAATACGCCCGACGGTCAAATACGTGCGAAATCTAAGTCGTCGCTTTATGACGAACATATTTTCTTGCCAGACCTCAAACTATCCCTACGCTTGCCGCCAGAGCCGGTTGGAATAGCAGAGATGGCTAATCTTTTTGGCGTCACCCATAGAACGTTGCATTTCTACGAGGAAAAAGGACTGCTGTCGTCCCGCCGTTCTGGCCTGATGCGCATCTATTCGCATCGCGACGTCAATGTCATGGCGCTGGTCAACACCTGCCGCGAAGTGGGCATTCCTGTTGCGGTCATTCAGGAATTCATGGAAAAGCTGGCTGATGCGGATTCTCAAAGGGAAGCGACAGCGCTTTTCGAAGACTTGCTCAACAACCGCAAACGCGAACTGACTGCTGATCTTTCAACCATGCGCCGGCAAATGCAACAGATCAGCAATCTGCTGGCACCGGATGACGATGATGACACGGTTCAAACCGGCCCGTCACCTGAAGATACGATCATACTGACCGACATCGAACGCAAATGCCTGGAACTGATGGCGGAAGGTTATGCCTCCGTTCGTCTGGCGCGTGCCGTTGGCCTGCGCACCGAAGAACTGCAGAAAATCGAATTGGGCATTATCCAGAAATTTAGCGCCAACAACCGCTTTCAAGCGGTTGCCAAGGCCGTATTGCTTGGAATCATCCCCGCTTGAAAGAACGGGAATAGTCGCCCTATCGAACGATTGTCAGTGTTTCTGCCGCGCGGGTAATGGCTGTATAAAGCCAGCGCTCGCGGCTGTCGCGAAATGCGAAACTCTCGTCGAACAACACAACATTGTTCCACTGCGAACCCTGCGCCTTATGCACAGTCAGCGCATAACCGAAATCAAACTCGTCGTAACGCTTGCGCGTCGTCCAGGGAATTTCGGTTTCGCTTTCCTCAAACGCCGCTTTCAGCAGTTTGATCTTTGCCGCACCGCGATCCATATCGTCGTCTTCGGGACGGATCATCAGGTTGATGCCGGGTTTTACCGTCTCGCGCGATGAACTCATCACCTGCCAAAGCGAGCCGTTCAGCAGGCCCTTGGCAGGGTCATTGCGCAGACATACCAGCTTGTCACCCGATTGCGGGTAATCGGCCGAAAAGCCCTTCAACTCGCGAAGACGCTGGTTGTAACGACGACGGGTGCGGTTGGTACCAACCAGAACCTGATCGGCGTCCAACACCAGTGACTGCGTCACCTCGGATTTGGAAATCACCTGCGCGGAACCATAATCGCCGCGCATGATCTCGCGACCCTCGCGCACATCCATGGCCAGCTGGATGATCGGGTTATCCTTGGCCTGACGATGAATTTCGCTCAGCAGATAATCCGGTTCCTGCTCGGTAAAATAACCGCCACCGGTCACCGGCGGCAACTGGCCGGGATCACCCAGAACAAGGATCGGCGTGCCGAAGCTCATCAGGTCCTTGCCCAGTTGCTCGTCCACCATCGAGCATTCGTCGATAATGATCAGAGCAGCTTTGGCCAACGGGCTTTGCCGGTTGATGGAAAACATCGGCGCGATGGAGGTCTTGCCGGTTTCCTCGTTTTCGATGGCTTCTTCACCACGTGGTCGATAAATCAGCGAATGTATGGTGCGGGCATTGGACGCGCCGCGGGAACGCAGCACCTGTGCCGCCTTGCCGGTAAAGGCCGCAAACAACACGTCGCCATCCACATTCTCAGCGAAATGTTTGGCAAGCGTCGTCTTGCCCGTGCCGGCATAACCGAAAAGCCTGAAAACCTGCGAACGGCCTTCCTTGAGCCAACGCGAAACGGCTTTAAGAGCCTCGTCCTGTTGCGGTGAAAATTGCATGCGCTCTCTTCGCAGGATTCGGGGCAACTGCGCAACCGCAAACTCTCCGTGGAAGTTTTCCTTCCATGCGTGCCAGCGAAGGCAATAGCGCCTAAAATGCCCCCATGAAGATACTGATTCTCGGCGCAACAGGTTTCATCGGCTCAGAGATTGCAAGGAAACTTGCCCTGCAAGGCCATCAGGTTACCGGTCTTGGACGCGACCCTCAGCGGACAAAATACAAGTTACCAGACATGCAATGGGTCAGCACCGATCTGGCGCGCATGGGCGAACCATCGGCATGGCAGGCACTTGTGGAAAGTCATGACGCCATCGTCAATTGTGCCGGCGCCCTGCAGGATGGCCTGGCCGACAATCTCGCCGCCACGCAGGAAAAATCCATGCTGGCACTCTATCAGGCAGCGCAGGCCGCAGGTGGCCGGCTGATCATCCAGATCTCCGCCAGAACCGCAGGTGCAGCATCATCCCTGCCCTTCCTCGCCACCAAACGGCGGGCTGATGAAGCACTTGTCGAAAGTGGGCTGCCTTACGTCATTCTGCGACCGGCACTGGTCATCGGCCGCAATTCACATGGCGGAACATCGCTGCTGCGCGCACTTGCAAGCATGCCACGCATATTGCCGCTCACCCACGCAGACAGCCCTGTTCAAACTGTTGCCATCGGCGCCGTTGCGCAGATGGTTCTCTTAGCACTCAGCGGATCGATCCCTCCCAGAAGCGACGTCGACCTCGCTGCCGATGAAAAGCACACACTCGGCTCGCTTGTTCTTCTGCACCGCCAGTGGCTGGGCCTGCCGACTGCGCGGATCATTTCGCTGCCACCCGCCATCGCCCGACCGGTCAGCTGGTTGGCAGATTTGGCCGGACGTCTTGGTTGGCGCTCTCCCCTGCGTTCCACCGCGATGCAAGTCATGTCGGAGGGCGTCATTACCTCCGCCAGAACAGATGCCAGACATTACGGTGTGCTGCTGAAAACCGCACATCAGACATTACAGGCAAGCCCTTCAGGTGTGCAGGACCTGTGGTTTGCACGATTGTATCTGCTGAAACCGGCAATCATTCTGTGCCTGTCGCTGTTCTGGCTGCTGTCTGGCCTGATCCCGCTTTTCGACCTGCCACGGGCATCCGGTCACTTCCTGCCCTTCATGCCATCCATCGCAGCAATCACTATTACCGTCGCCACCTGTGTGCTGGACATGGCGCTGGGCCTCGCCGTTCTGGTGCGGCCTTTTGCACGCAGGGCCATGCTCAGCATGTTGCTGGTTACCGCCGCCTATCTGGCTGGCGGCACGGTGCTGGAACCGGGACTGTGGCTTGATCCGCTGGGGCCGCTTGTCAAAGTCCTGCCCTCCATCCTGCTCACACTGGTCGCGCTGGCGACATTGGACGAACGATAGGCCACCATGCTGGAAGAATTTATCCGCCTTGCCCATGTCATTGGCGCAACCGTACTTCTGGGCACCGGTGCCGGCATTGCATTTTTCATGGTCGTAGCACGCCAGACCGAAAACCCTATACTGATTGCCCATGTCAGCGGCACGGTAGTGATTGCCGATACGCTGTTCACGGCAACGGCCGCCATTTTCCAACCGATCACCGGATACCTGTTGGCTGAAAGCATCGGCTGGCCGCTGACAGAAGGCTGGGTCTTCCTGTCGCTTATGCTTTATGTCTTTACCGGCCTGTTCTGGTTGCCGGTGGTGTGGATACAGATCAGGCTGCGTGACATCGCCCGCCTTGCCGCAAAGGATAACACGCCATTGCCAACACAGTGGTTCCGGCTTTACCGCATCTGGTTTGCCTGCGGTTTTCCAGCCTTCTTTGCCGTCATCGGCATATTCTGGCTGATGTTGATGAAACCCGACATTCCGCTTTGGAACTAAGCGTCGAAACTGCATCGAAAGATTTTTTCCAAACCACGGAATAAATCCGCCTCCTCTGGTGTCTTACTCCATGTGACCGGCTGTTTCGCCGCACCAAACGAGGAGGATCTCCATGAAAACGCTCGCACTCATTCCTGTTGTCATGCTGGCCGTTGCCAGCACGGCCTATGCTGCCCCCATGCTGAAGACCGTGAAAACCGACAAGGGCGAAGTTCTTGCCGGCGACAAGGGCATGACGCTTTACACGTTCCAGAACGACAAAAAAGACGTGTCCAATTGCTACGACAAATGCGCGACCAACTGGCCGCCACTGATGGCAAAGGCCGACGACAAGGCTGGCAACGGTTACACCGTGATTGATCGCAAGGATGGAACAAAACAGTGGGCCAAGGATGGCAAACCGTTGTATTATTGGGTCAAGGACATGAAGGAAGGTGACGCTACGGGAGATGGCGTCGGTGGAGTTTGGCATGTCGCAAAGCCATGACGGCATGAACAATAACGAGAGGCGGGAGCCCAAAGCTCCCGCCGACAGTTCGTTCGAGGGCCAAATGCTGGCCCTGATGCCCTTGTTACGCCGGTATTCCCGCAGTCTTTCCCGCTCTGACAGTGACGGGGAAGACCTGCTGCAGGATTGCGTGGAACACGCCTTGTCCAAAAAGCAGCAGTGGCGCGGATCGCAGATGAAAGCCTGGGCCTATGCCATCATGACCAATATTTCCCGCAACCGTTACCGGGCGGAAAAACGCCATCCGTCTGAGAATATCAACGCCTGCGAAAACGAAATGGTGACCGAACCGGCAAGCGATACGCTGGAAAACAAGCGGCTGCATGATGCCCTTGCCCAGTTGAACCCTGACCTGCGTGCTGTTTTGATGTTGGTGACGGTAGAAGGTTACAGCTATCAGGAGGTCGCAAACCTCATGAATATACCGCTCGGCACCGTGATGTCGCGCCTTTCGAGAGCGCGAGAAACGGTGCGAATTCATCTGAGCGAGGACAATATCATACCACTGCGGAGACCGAAATGACGAGAGACAATGCCATAACGGAAAGCGATCTTCACGCCTATGCAGACGGACTGCTGGGTGCCGAAGACCACGCCCGCGTGGAGCAGTGGCTCGAGTCGAACCCGCAGGACCGCGCCAAGGTTACGGACTGGCACGACCACGCCAAGGCCCTGCGACAGGCGTTCGCCCCCTACCACACGGCAAAATATGACGACCACAAACTGCTGCATACCCTGCAAGACAGTGGCCGTCGCCTTATGCCCGTCCTGATGCGTGCTGCTGCCGCCTGTCTGATTTTTGGCGCTGGCGCCGTTGCCGGGCAATTTGTACCCTTGCTGCCTCAAAAAGCAGATCCGCTTCGGACGACGCAGGTCGTGGCCGATATTTCGACACAGGCAGAATCTGCCTATCTCATCTATGCCAGCGAAGTCCGCCATCCCGTCGAAGTCGGAGCAGACCAGCAGGCACATCTGTCGACCTGGCTTGGCAAACGTTTAGGGTATCCTTTCACCGTCCCTGACCTGACCTCAGTGGGGTATGAGCTGGTTGGCGGCAGGCTGGTGCCGGTCAGTGGCAAACCCGGCGCCATGCTGATGTACCAGAACGGCAGCGGTGAACGTGTGACCGTGCTGGTGGGCCGTAATCCGCAAAACCGCACAACCAGTTTCCGATTGGCAAATGCCGACGGTGTGTCGACCTTCTACTGGATCGACAATGAACTCGGTTATGCCGTGTCGGGCGAAATCTCGCACACAGATTTGCGCCGTATCGCCGAGGAATGTTACCGCCAGTTTCCGACCTGACCAACGCTATTTCAGCATTGGCCAGAGGCTGAGAACCAGAAGCACCGCCATGGTGATGTTGAACCACTTTAACCGCACCGGCACCGAAAGCCATTCCCGCAACGCGGAGCCAAAACCTGCCCAGGTGGAAACACTTGGCAGGTTGACGGCAGCAAAGGCCACCCCGACCAGCAGGACGGTGGTGAAATACTGGCGCTCATCCGTATAGGT
Organism: Agrobacterium sp. AGB01; assembly: GCF_014851585.1. Lineage (GTDB taxonomy): Bacteria > Pseudomonadota > Alphaproteobacteria > Rhizobiales > Rhizobiaceae > Agrobacterium. The sequence goes on along the minus strand of NZ_JACVAB010000002.1, from coordinate 817,720 downwards.
CGCCATGGCTGTCACTGCCATCACCCAAGCTTTCGGGTTGACCCATTGAAACGCGGCAGCTCCCAGAAAGGTCATCGGTGCGGCCCCGGTCTTGCCCTCGGAGAGGCTGCGCGACATACCTATCTTCCAGGCAATCCACACAAGATAAAGACCACCTGCGAATTTCAATGCCGTGTAGAGCATCGGCACAGAATGCAACAAGGCACCCAGCCCAAAACCAACGCCGATCAGCAGCGACAGAAATCCGGCACCGATGCCCAGCATATGCGGAACCGTTCGACGGAAGCCGAAGTTCACCCCAGAAGAGAACAACATCATGTTGTTGGGTCCGGGTGTGATGGATGTGGTAAAGGCAAAAAGGACAAGCGCCAGAAATGTTTCGATAGTCATTCGACCTCCAGAGGTGCGCCAGATTACCCACCGCGTGCCATAAGAACCAGTCGCAAACCGTCATAACAACATTCACTTTTTTTGATAGATTGCGCCAACGGCGATGCCACACCGGACCGGTTTGATTCTATTGTCTGCGGGCTCGCCCGCCAGTGATGAAGGGGTTCCCCATGCAAGAAGACATTCCAACTGTTAGCCTGCCCTCCGGCGTGAATGTTCCCGCACTGGGCCTTGGCACATGGATGATGGGCGAAGAATCGCGCAGCGAACCGGATGAGATTGCCAGCATTCGAAAGGCAATCGATGTCGGCATGACATTGATCGACACGGCAGAAATGTATGCCGATGGCAAATCCGAAGAGGTGGTCGGCAAGGCGATTGCAGGGCGACGTGATCAGGTGTTTCTGGTCAGCAAGGTGTACCCATGGAATGCCGATAGTAAGGGCACAATCGACGCCTGCGACCGAAGCCTTGAAAGGCTGGGCACCGATTTCATCGACCTCTATCTCCTTCACTGGCGTGGGCCACATGCGCTACGCGAAACCGTCGCCGCCTTCGAGACCCTGAAACAACAGGGCAAGATTGGCGAATGGGGCGTCTCCAACTTTGATACCTCTGACATGGAAGAGCTGTTTGCCGTTCAAGGTGGTGGCAACTGCGCCGTCAATCAGGTGCTCTACAATCTGTCACGTCGCGGACCGGAATACGATCTGCTGCCCTGGTGTCAGCGAAACCGCGTACCGCTGATGGCCTATTCGCCGATTGAACAAGGCCGTATTTTGCGCAATGCCGAACTGATCCGTATCGCCAAAGCCTATCAGGCAACACCGGCACAGATCGCCCTCGCCTTTCTGCTGGAGCGCGACGGCGTGATTGCCATTCCCAAAAGCAGCCACCCGCAGCGCGTCGAGGAAAACCGAGGCGCCGCTGGTCTTGATATCAGCGATGAGGACTGGGATGCACTGGATGCCGCCTTCCCGCCACCGGCGAAAAAAATGCCGCTGGAAATGCTTTAGCCGCGCACAAACCTCACGCCGCTATTTGCCCACTTAAATTCCGTTCGCAGTTCACCGTTTTGTGAAAAATGCGCGCAAAGGTCGCGCACGTTTCTCGTGGCTTTTCGCCATAATTCAGAAACACAAAAATCTATTTTTGGTTGTGCATTTTCAATCAGACCTATCAAAATACAGGGTATTTTTTGCGGCCTTCAACCACAGGAATAGCGCGTTTAACCAAATGAAAAAAAATTAGAAATTATTATAATAAACGACACTAAAGTACCCATTCAAAATTGTGCCGCCGGCTTTAACCATTCTTTACACAACCATCGCGCTAAAACAAAAACAAGCACAGGATTGTAGGTAATTCACCGACAATGTGCGCCATGGTGAAACAAAGCTGACAAACATGAAAATCAAGACACTCCTCCCCAGCCTATTTGGCCTTCTCGTTGTGCTTGGCGTCGCGCAAGGAGCAATTGCCCTCAATTCAATTTCAAACCTGAAGGATGCAACGGAAGGCGTCAATCATCGCCTGGCCCGGTCCGAAGTTTTGTCGCAAATCAACATGCTGTTCGGCGACGTAAGACGCGCCTATGTGCAGGGTATGAGTGCCGGCACGATTGAGGAAGTCGATGCGGCAATCGCATCCATTCACAAGGCACAGGCAGACCGCAAAAAGGCTGCCGATGAATTTGGCGCAACGATCACCTCGCCAGCCTTGGTGGAAAAATTCGCCATCGCGGAAAAATCCGTCACTGAATATGAAGCCGCTGGCGCGGCATTCATCGAATATATCAACAATGGCCAACTCTACGAAGCCAAGGGTTACATCCAGCAAACCCTGACGCCGATGGGTCAGGAAGCCGTTGCCAAGATGAACGACACCCTTGATCTGAACAGCAGCCTCGGTCGGGAAGCAGCAGCTGGCGCACAAAAGACGGCGAGCTTTGCCAACACTGTCACCATTTTGTCGATCATCGTTTCAACGCTGATCGCGATCGCCGCAGCAGTGCTGAGCCATATCCGTATTTCCCGTCCGATCACCGAGATCACCGATGCCATGAACAAGCTGGCCGCAGGCGATAACGCCAGCACCATTCCGCATAGTGGCCGCAAGGATGAAATTGGCGATATGTCTGCCGCTGTTACGGTGTTCCGCCAGAACGCCATTGAGCGTGAACGTCTGGAGCACGAAACCGAAGCCAACCGCAGCCTCAGCGAAAAAGAGCGCCTTTCCCGCGAAGAGCAAAAGGCCCGTGAAGCTGCCGAAGTTCTGTTTGCCGTCGATAATCTCGGCACGGCGCTCGACCGTCTGGCAGCGGGTGACATGGTCTACCGCATCGAGGAAAAGTTTGCCGGTCAGCTGGATCAGCTGCGTACCAGCTTCAATACCTCCATTGCCAAGTTGCATGGCGTTCTCAGCTCGATTGGCGACAACGCCCGCATGATCGATGCGGGCGCAAATGAAATCCGCTCCGCCGCCGAAGACCTCTCCAAGCGTACCGAACAGCAGGCCGCATCAGTTGAAGAAACTGCAGCAGCCCTTGAGCAGGTGACCACCGCCGTCAAGGATTCCGCCGTTCGCGCCAGCGAAGCCGGTGAGCTGGTATCGCAGACCCGTGTCGGCGCTGAACAGTCCGGTCAGGTTGTCCGCAAAGCGGTCGTCGCCATGCAGGGCATCGAAAGCTCATCCAACGAGATTAGCAACATCATCGGTGTAATCGATGACATTGCGTTCCAGACCAACCTCCTGGCGCTGAATGCCGGTGTGGAAGCAGCACGTGCCGGTGAAGCTGGCAAGGGCTTTGCCGTCGTTGCCCAGGAAGTACGCGAACTGGCACAGCGCTCTGCCAAAGCCGCAAAAGAGATCAAGGCGCTGATCACTACGTCCAGCGAGCAGGTTCGCCAGGGTGTCGAACTAGTCGGTGAAACAGGCCGCACACTGGAATCCATCGTCGCGGAAGTTCAGGAAATCAACCGCCACGTCCATTCGATTGTCACCTCTGCCAAGGAACAGTCGACCGGCCTTTCGGAGATCAATACCTCCGTCAACCAGATGGATCAGGGCACCCAGCAGAACGCCGCAATGGTCGAGCAATCGACTGCAGCCAGCAACAGCCTTGCCACACAGGCCGCTGCGCTGACATCGCTGCTGTCGCAGTTCAAACTGGATAATGGCAACTCGTATGGCATTGCCACAGCCAATGAATATTCCACACCAGTACAGTCTCCGGCCCGCGCATTGGGACAGAAACTGGCCTCGTCCTTTGGTCGTAAATTCGGCTGATTCAGTCATCTGACACAAATAACAAAGCCTCCCGCAACAGACATTGCGGGAGGCTTTTCAGTATGTTGAGCCTGTTTCCTGAATCAAAATGCCACAAACATGAATCAGATTGGCAAGTTGGCTCCGCCGTCAATCATGGCGACCAGCGTTTCCAGCCTGTCAGCCTCCCGTGGCAGTTTGTCGGTTCGCAAACGCGAGATACGTGGAAAGCGCATGGCGACCCCTGACTTGTGACGTCCGGACCGGTTGATGCCCTCAAAAGCCACTTCGACGACAAATCCGAAATCCGGTTCGGCGCGAATGGAGCGCACCGGTCCAAACCGCTCCACCGTATTGTCGCGTACAAACTTGTCCAACACATCCAGCTCGGCATCGGTAAAACCGAAATAGGCCTTGCCGACAGGAACCAGCTGATCGCCATCCTCGCCGGACATCCAGACACCGAAAGTAAAATCGGAATAATAGCTGGAGCGTTTGCCGTGGCCGCGCTGCGCATACATCAACACCGCATCGACATTATAAGGGTCACGTTTCCACTTGAACCACGGTCCCTTTGCCCGCCCGGCCTGATAGGTGCTATCCAGCCGCTTGAGCATGATGCCTTCGATCACCGCATCCGGTGGATCGGCGCGCAGCCGCTCCAGTTCAGCCCATGAGGTAAATGGTACAAGTGGCGACAGGTCGAACCGGTCCGGCTTTGCCCCAGCAATCAGGCTTTCCAGCTTCTGACGTCGCTCGACAAAGCTCTGGCCGCGAATATCGACATCATCCTCAAACAAAAGATCGTAAGCGCGAATGAAGGCTGGATAATCCTGCAACATGCGACCGGAGACCGTCTTGCGGTTTAGCCGCTGTTGCAGATCGGAAAAGCTGGCAGTTGGCCGGTTCGAGGTGAATGTGCCTCCCACCAGCAACTCGCCATCTATTACACCGGTAAAATCCGCCGCGTCGACAATGTCAGGGAATGCATTTGAGATATCATCTCCGGAACGCGAATAAAGGCGGCATGTGCCGGACGCGCGCGACAACTGCACACGAATGCCATCCCACTTCCATTCGGCGGCGTAATCCACCGGATCAAGCGCATCGAGATCATTGTCGCCGACCGGCGTGGACAACATGACGGAATGGAAAATCGCAGGCGTTGCCAGAACTGGCCGGTCACTTTTACCCTCAAGCCACGCAAACAGCGGTTCATAGGGCGGCTTCAAACCGTGCCACAGCGTCTCGATCTCGATGATGTCTTTCGAGCCGAGTTCCGCCAGCGCCTGTTTTGCCAGACGGGCAGACACCCCGATACGCAAACCACCGGTGACAAGCTTGAGGAAGGCGAACCGGCCTGATGTATCCAGCCTGTCCAGCAAGCCACGTACCGCATTGCGGATTTCCCTTTTGCCAAGCGTCTGCATTTGCTGCACGACTTCGCCCAACGACAGGTCTTGACCCGACTTTTCCGGTTTTATCTCACCCTGATCCCAGACCAGCGCAACGGTCTCGGCAAGGTCACCAACATAGTCATAGGAGTAGCGAAAAAGTACCTCATCCATGCGCTCAAGTACAAGCTCGCGGATCATGGCCGGTTTGACACCCTTGAGGTCAAGCGTGCCTGCCAAGGCAGCCAACGCAATACCCCGGTCAGGGTCAGGTGTGGCGCGAAAATAATCGGTCAGCAATGTTAGCTTGGCATTGCGGGATGGTGTCAGAACCAGACGATCAAGAAGTTGGGCGAAAGCATACATATGTCTCTCAATCCCCCTCGTCTTCGTAACCGACAAGATTCAGCGGTTTGGCGGCAATGCCGTGCAGCTCACACCAGCGCACCAGTGCCTCCTCACGACCATGCGTCACCCAGATATTACCGGCGCCGGTATCACGGATCGTCTGCGTCAGTTCAGGCCAGTCGCAATGGTCGGAAATCACCAGCGGCAGTTCCACGCCCCGTTGCCGCGCCCGCTGGCGCACCATCATCCAGCCGGATGCAAAGGCCGGCACCGGATCAGAAAAACGCCGCGCCCAGCGATCGGCAAAGGCCGAGGGCGGCCCGATGACAACAGCGCCCTTGAATATGCCTGCGTCCTGTTTTTCCACGGTTGCTGGTCGCAAATCCCCAAGCGGGATGCCCTGCGACAGATAATAGTCGCACAGCCTGGCAAGCGCACCGTGGATATAGATCGGCGCATCATATCCGGCATTGCGCAGCAGCATGATGACGCGCTGCGCCTTGCCCAGCGCATAGGCGCCGATGATGTGAGTGCGCTCTGGAAACTGCTTCAGCGACTGCAGCAGTTTCGCCATTTCATCTCTCGGGTTCGGATGGTGAAAAACCGGTAGACCAAAGGTTGCCTCGGTAATGAACACATCACAGGTAACAGGCACGAAATCTTCGCAGGTTGGATCCGGGCTGCGCTTGTAGTCACCGGATGCCACGATGCGTGTTCCAGATTTTTCCACCGCGATCTGCGCCGACCCCAGCACATGGCCTGCCGGATAATAACGGATGGCGACGCCGTTGATATCGACGGTTTCACCGTGCGCAATCGCCTGCTCGCTTCCGCAGAAATCCTCGCCGTAGCGAATGCGCATGATATCGAGCGTCTGGCGGGTCGCGAGAACATGCTGATGACCTGCGCGGGCATGGTCCGAATGGCCGTGGGTTATCAGCGCCCTACGCACCGGACGCACTGGGTCGATATGGAAATCCCCTTGCGGGCAATAGAGACCATCCGGCGTGGGATAAAGCAGGGCTTCCGGTTTTATCATGAATGAAAACTACGCCCCTTGATCTGAGTATCACGCACCACGTGTCCAAGGCATTCTTTCAAACAAAAAAGCCGCCCGCAACGATGTGTTGCGAACGGCCTTGAGGTCATTTTGTTCCGGCAGGATTACATGCCCTGCGAACCACGGTTCATGGCAGCGATACCGGTACGGCACACTTCGATCAGGCCGAGTGGCTTGATGATGGCGACGAACTGGTCGATCTTCGAGGACTTGCCGGTGATCTCGAAAATGAAGTGCTCAACCGTTGCATCAACCACCTTGGCGTGGAAGGCATCGGCCAGACGCAGGGCTTCGGCACGGTCTTCACCGCCGCCGACAACCTTGAGAAGCGCCACTTCACGTTCAATCGGACGCTCCTGCCCCAGTTCACGGGCACGCACCGTCAGGTCAACAACACGGTAGACCGGAACGATACGTTCAAGCTGCGCCTTGATCTGCTCGAGAACCAGCGGTGTGCCGCGCGTGACGATGGTGATGCGCGACAGATGCGCCTCATGTTCGGTTTCGGAAACCGTCAGGCTTTCGATGTTGTAGCCACGACCGGAGAAAAGGCCGATCACGCGGGCCAGAACACCCGGCTCGTTGCTGACGAGAACCGAAAGCGTGTGGTTTTCAATGGCAGCGGTTTCCTTCGAAATGAAGTATGCGGAGCCGGTGGGTTGTAGGTGTGCGTTCATATCTATGTTCCTCCCGATCCTTAAACGAGCTGACGGCCCTTGGCATCGATAGCGTTGGCAACGGCTTCGTCGGTCGCTTCGTCCGGCAGAAGCATTTCATTGTGGGCCTTGCCCGACGGAATCATCGGGAAGCAGTTGGCAAGGTTGGCAACGCGGCAATCGAAGATAACCGGCTTGTTGACCGCAATCATCTCGGCGATCTTGTCGTCCAGTTCCTTCGGATCGTCGCAATACATGCCAACGGCACCGTAGGCTTCCGCCAGCTTGACGAAGTCAGGCATTGCTTCGGTGTAGGAGTTGGACAGACGGTTGCCGTGCAGCAGCTGCTGCCACTGGCGGACCATGCCCATATACTGGTTGTTCAGAATGAAGATCTTGACCGGCAGGTTATACTGGATGGCGCAGGACATTTCCTGAATGCACATCTGGATTGAGGCATCACCGGCAATATCGATAACCAGAGCTTCCGGATGCGCAACCTGAACACCAATAGCGGCAGGCAGGCCGTAACCCATAGTGCCGAGGCCGCCTGACGTCATCCAATGGTTTGGCTTTTCAAAACCGAAGAACTGGGCCGCCCACATCTGGTGCTGGCCGACTTCAGTGGTGATGAAGGTGTCACGACCCTTGGATGCCTCATACAGGCGCTGAAGCGCGTATTGCGGCATGATGACGTCTTTGGAGTTCTTATAGGCAAAGGAATTGCGGGCACGCCAGCGATCAACCTGCTCGTTCCACTCTTGTGTCTGTGCCTTTTCCGGCTTCTTTGCCATGGCGCGCCACAGGCGAACCATGTCTTCCAGAACATGGGCAACATCGCCAATGATCGGCAAATCAACGCGCACGTTCTTGTTGATCGACGACGGATCGATATCGATGTGGATCTTCTTGGAATTTGGCGAAAACGCGTTGAGACGGCCGGTAATACGGTCATCGAAACGTGCGCCGACGCAGATCATGACGTCGCAATCATGCATGGCCATGTTGGCTTCGTAGGAACCGTGCATGCCCAGCATGCCCAGCCACTTGTCGCCAGAGGCCGGATAGGCACCCAGACCCATCAGTGTCGACGTGATTGGGAAACCAGTCAGTTCAACCAGTTCGCGCAGCAAACGGGTTGCTTCCGGACCGGAGTTGATAACGCCGCCGCCGGTGTAGAAAACCGGACGCTTGGCCTGCGCCATCAATTCAACCGCAGCCTGGGCCGCATGAACGTCGCCCTGAAGCTTCGGCTTGTAATTGTTCTTGGAAACGGCTGCCGACGGCGGCGTATATGTGCCGGTGGCAAACTGGATATCCTTGGGGACGTCGACAACAACAGGACCCGGACGGCCGGACTGTGCGATGCGGAACGCTTCGTGGATGATGCCAGCCAGCTCGTTTACATCCTTGACCAGCCAGTTGTGCTTGGTGCAAGGGCGCGTAATACCGACGGTGTCACACTCCTGAAACGCGTCAGAACCGATGAGAGATGTAGGGACCTGGCCGGAAATGCAAACCAGCGGAATGCTGTCCATCAACGCGTCCTGCAACGGTGTGACTGCGTTGGTGGCACCTGGACCGGAGGTAACAAGCATGACGCCAACCTTGCCAGTGGAGCGGGCGTAACCCTCTGCCGCGTGGCCTGCGCCCTGCTCATGACGGACGAGAATGTGCTGAATGTCGTCCTGCTGGAAAATCTCGTCATAGATTGGAAGCACAGCACCGCCAGGATAACCGAAAATGTGTTCCACGCCGTTGTCCTTCAACGCCTGGAGAACAATTTCCGCTCCTGTCATACGGTTGCTGTTGTCTGTGGTTTCCTTATCCGTCATTGCCTTTTCCATCCCGCTTCTGGCTTTGGAATATCGTTGGACCAGTTGGCCCGTTTCGAGACATAAAAAAAGGCCCCTTGAGGAGCCTGTTTTAGCGCATGGGAGCTTTCGCCGGATGGTTACACCATCCTGCCCATGCGCCGTCCCACCACGATAAGTACGTTAAGATTTTTCATGGGTCGGAGTGTTAGCCAGAAAAGCATTATCCGTCAACGTATGTTGCTAAAAAAATCAGCTTCTATTTCATTTCGTTCCAGAAAACGGCATTTTCCGTAAGAAAGTTTCGCAAAATCCTTACGAGTTATTAAAGTCGAACCGGTAGCTTTTTCCCAACAAAAAATAGCAAGACAAGTTCAGGGAAAAACATGTTCAACGACGACCTTCGCAAATCGGCAACGGCCGGAGAGCAAGACAGACGCGATGAACATAGCGCAGCCAACCGTATGCTGGGCCGTGTCGTGTCTTGCACCGGTTCGCGCGCCACCCTGTCGAGCGTCGCTGCCGACGGGAAAACCGACCTGACGGAACTGTGGTCCGTTGGGCGACTGATTGCCATTGCGGTCGGCCAGAACCGCGTGATTGCCCTGACCTACGCCATGAATACCCAACACCATCAGTGGCGGGAAAACGAAAACAACAACTTCAATGTCGAAGCTGAAATTCTCGGTGAAATCCAGCGCCAGCCCGACGGCAGCGAAATCTTCACCACAGGCATTTCGCAATATCCGCATCTGGGCGCCATCGTTCACCGTATCCGTTCCGCCGACCTGATCCGCATCTATGATAGTGGACAGGACAGCACCTGCATCGTCGGTCGTCTCTCGCAGGACGAGGCCATTGATGCCGCCATTCATATTCCCTCGATGTTGTCGAAGCACTTTGCGGTTGTCGGCTCGACGGGTGTCGGTAAATCGAGCGCAGTCTCCCTGCTGCTGCAAAAGGCAATCGAGGCCGACCCGAAACTGCGTGTGCTGATTCTCGATCCGCATAATGAATTTGCTGCCGCATTCCCCAAACATTCTGTTGTGATCGACACCGACACGCTCGACCTGCCCTTCTGGCTAATGCGGCTTGAGGAATTTGCCGAGGTTCTGTTCCGCGGCCGTAAGCCGATACCGGAAGAACTCGATGTACTGCGTGACATTATTCCTGACGCCAAACGGGCGTTTCGCGGTTCCGAAAGCGCGCCTATGCGCCGCCCGTCGGACAAAAGTTCCATCACCGCTGATACGCCAGTCCCTTACCGTATTGCCGACCTGCTGGCCTTGATCGATGAACGTATCGGTCGCCTTGAAGGCCGCAGCGACAAGCCGTTCCTGCGTTCATTGAAAATGCGGATCATTTCCGCAATCAATGATCCACGCTACCACTTCATGTTCTCCAACAGCACGATCAGCGACACGATCATGGAGACCATTGCCCACATCTTCCGTATTCCCGGCAATGGCAAACCAATCTCCACCTTCCAGCTTGCCGGCATTCCATCAGAAGTCGTCAACTCGGTAGTGTCCGTGCTGTGCCGCATGGCATTCGAACTTGCCCTGTGGAGCAACGGCGCCATTCACATGCTGGTGGTGTGTGAAGAAGCACACCGTTACGTACCCGCCGATCAGGAGCTTGGCTTCGTTCCAACCCGTCAGGCCATTGCCCGTATTGCCAAGGAAGGCCGTAAATATGGTGTGTCGCTTGGTGTGATTACCCAGCGTCCGGGTGAACTCGACCAGACCATTCTTTCGCAGTGTTCGACACTGTTTGCCATGCGCCTTTCCAATGAGCGGGACCAGGATATCATCCGCTCGGCCATGCCCAATTCGTCGCTATCGACCATGAGCTTCCTGTCTTCCATCGGCAACGGTGAGGCCATTGCCTTTGGTGAAGCGATTGCCGTACCGATGCGCATGAAGTTTACCCGCCTTGCAGCGGGCAATCTGCCAAAGGCCGCAATCGCCTCGAGCAGGATTGAAGACCCAACTCCGGGCACCATGGACCTCAGCACCATCGTCAGCCGTATGCGCTCCAAGGCAGGTCCCGACATTTCCAACTTCCAGCAAAGTTTTGAAGCGACCTATGGTACGTCAGAACAGGATCATTTCGCGGAACTGGCGCAGGATAGTTACGACGAGATGGCCAGTGAAGCGGAACTGGAAAGCTGGAACAAGGAAATCCGCTCAGCGGAATCCGACCAGTCCTATGAGCCCTACCGGCCGGAAATGCTGCCCGGTACCAGCGCCTTCAAAAGCGCTACTACCAATCAGCAGCCGGGCACCTCGTCCGGCCTGCCAAAGGTTGGTTCGCTGAGAGAAAGCTTGTTGAAAAAGCCACTCGGAAGCCTGTATCGCAAGGATTGATCAGGGCGCGATCCGCTCCCAATCATCGCCCATCTGGTTGCGGAACCATGTCATCTGCCGTTTGGCATATTGGCGGGTTGCAGCAGACGCCCGCTCAATCGCCTCTTCGCGTGTCAAACGTCCGGCCAGCATCTCGGCAATCTGCGATACACCGATAGCCTTCATTGCCGTTGCATCCGGTGCAAGGTTAAGTGCCAGAATGGCCTGAACCTCTTCTACCGCGCCATTCTCCATCATAAGTTCAAACCGCCTGTTGATACGGTCATGCAGCACCGCCCGCTCCGGCAGCACCACGAATTTTTGCGCCCGCGCCGGATCGACGATGACGGGGCCGCTGGTTCCCTGAAAATGGGCGATCGATTGGCCGGTCGCGTTGAATATTTCAAGTGCCCGCACGATACGTTGCCCGTCCTGCACATTCAGCACTGCGGCGACTTCAGGGTCCTGCTGCGCCAGCTCGGCATGCAACGCAGCCGAACCTTCATTGGCAAGGCGCGTGCGATACACATCGCGAATATCGTCGGGCACGGCGGGCATGTTGGAAAGCCCGCCGGTCAGCGCCTTGAAATAAAGTCCGGTGCCTCCGACAAAAACCGGAAAACGTCCTTGGCTTTTCAACTGTTCGAGACGTGCGGTCACATCCCGCAGCCACTCGCCGGTGGAATAAAGCTGGCTTGCCGGCACATGGCCATAGAGAAAGTGCGGAACGCCTTCCATCTCCGCCTCGGACGGGCGGGCCGACAACACCTGCAGCGTATCGTAAACCTGCATACTGTCGGCATTTATCACCACACCATTGCGCTCCCGCGCCAGACGAAGTGCAAGCGCGGACTTGCCGCTGGCCGTCGGTCCGGTTATCAGGATCGCATCGATATCGTCATCAAGGTTTTTCATCATGGCTCTCGTTGCCACGCTTATTGCCAATCCGTCAAATCCTGTCGTTACTTCGGCCCTTGGAGAAAAGGTGGCAAAGGCACTCAATGCTTCCGGTCTTTATTGGCTGGCAGATGGCATAGCATGCGATATCGTACTTGCTGATGGCACGGATGCAACGGCAGCCCGCCAGACAGTTGAAACAGCCCTTGATGGCGCGCCTGTCGACATCGTCATTCAGGACCAGGACACCCGCCGCAAGAAACTGCTGATCGCCGATATGGATTCGACCATGATCGGCCAGGAGTGCATTGACGAGCTGGCAGCCGAAGTAGGCCTGAAAGACAAGGTTTCCGCCATTACTGCCCGTGCCATGAATGGCGAGATCGCCTTTGAACCTGCGCTTCGCGAACGTGTTGCCCTGCTCAAAGGTCTGCCGGTTTCCGTTGTTGATGATGTCATTGAAAAGCGCATTACCCTGACACCGGGCGGCAAGGAACTGATCGCCACCATGAAGGCAAAGGGCCATTACACGGCGCTGGTGTCCGGCGGCTTCACCGTCTTTACCAGCCGCGTGGCCGACATGTTGGGCTTTGACGAAAACCGCGCCAATCTGCTGGGCGAAGAAAACGGCGCTCTGGATGGCACGGTCGCAGAACCAATTCTTGGCAAACAGGCAAAGGTCGATTCGCTGATCGACATCGCTGGCAAGCTTGGCATCTCAACCGATGATGCCATCGCCGTCGGTGACGGCGCAAACGATCTCGGTATGCTCGGCCTTGCCGGTTCTGGCGTTGCCATTCACGCCAAGCCCGCCGTTGCCGCCGAAGCAAAAATTCGCATTGACCACGGCGATCTGACCGCCCTTCTTTATATTCAGGGTTATCGCAAATCGGATTTTGTTACCGCTTGATGATGCTTGAAACGCCACGCCTGATCCTGCGCGAATGGAAAGAGAGCGATCGCAATCTTTTCCGTGAGATCAACGCTGACGAAAAGGTCATGGAGTTTTTTCCGTTTCGCCACAGCTATGAGGCCGCCGATGCTGCCCTTGAGCGTGTCAACGACATGATCCGCGCAACCGGCTTTGGTTTCTACGCGGTGGAGCTGCGCGAAAGCCAGGAGCCGATGGGGTTCTGTGGCATTGCCCCCGTCGACATGAAGGGCATATTCCCCTTTGGCACCATGGAAATTGGCTGGCGTTTCGCCACCCGTTTCTGGGGTAATGGTTACGCAACAGAAGCTGCCAATGCCCTGCTGGCCAATGCGTTTGAAGAAAAAGCAATGCCGGAAGTGGTATCCTTTGCGGTTGAAGTCAACAACCGCTCGACTGCCGTCATGAAACGACTTGGCCTATTTCGCAGCCCCGAGCGCGACTTTGACCATCCGCGCGTGCCCGACACCCATCCGCACCTGAAACGGCATGTGACCTATGCGATGACGCGCCAACAATGGTTTGATCGGTCAGTTTGAGCTTTTTAAAAATGCACGCCCGATTTCAGGCTACAGCCATGACGGATGTGATTTAATAAGAGCCATGTTGTTTGCTCTTCCTGACACCCAAACACTCTACAAGGCTCTTCTGGAGCGCGACCAGTCCTATGATGGCCGCGCCTATGTCGGGGTAACTTCGACCGGAATATTCTGCCGTCTCACCTGCCCGGCCCGCAAGCCGAAGCCGGAGAATTGCCGCTTCTTTGCAAGCGTGCCTGAATGTATGTCGGCCGGCTTTCGAGCCTGTCTGAAATGTCACCCGCTCGGCCCGGCCGCAGAGGCTGATCCAGCCATTGCCACCTTGCTAAATGCCTTGAAGGACAAGCCCGGTTATCGCTGGAGCGAACAGGATGTCGAGAGATTGAACCTCGACCCCTCCACAGTCCGCCGCAGCTTCAAGCGGCATTTCGGCATGACCTTTCTGGAAATGGCACGACTGGAACGGCTCCGGCAGGGTTTCGAAACGCTGGGTGATGGTGGCCGCGTTATCGATGCCCAGCAGGATGCAGGCTTTGAATCTCCCACCGCATTTCGTGTCGCCTTCTCGCGCCTGCTCGGGCAAGTCCCAGGGCGGTTGGCAGACAATGCATTGCTGCAGGCAGACTGGCTGACCACGCCGCTTGGCACAATGATCGCCGTCACCGACAACAAGTCCTTGCACCTGCTGGAATTCGCCGACCGTAAAGCCCTTCCGGCTGAACTGAAAAAACTAGTGGATCTGTCAAAGGGCAGTGTCGGTGTTGGTCGTCTTCCACCGCACGACGTGCTGGAGAAGGAACTGGACGCTTACTTCACCGGTAAGTCCTCAGACTTCAAGATACCGCTCGCCTGCCACGGCAGCGAATTTACCCGCACCGTCTGGGATGCCTTGCGTGAGATACCGGCTGGCGCTGTGCGCAGTTACAGCCAGATTGCCGAACAGATTGGCAGACCAACCGCCACGCGCGCCGTTGCCCGCGCCAATGGCGCCAACCAGATCGCGCTGATCATTCCCTGCCACCGCGTCATCGGCGCAGACGGATCCTTGACCGGATATGGCGGTGGACTATGGCGCAAACAGAAACTGATCGAAATCGAACGACAGTTTTTGACCTGACACCTGCGTCACGCCACACAGCGGAATTCAAAACAAAACCCCATGCAGATCATCATCTGCATGGGGTTCTTGATTCTTACTTTCGGTTTAGGACGGCCTATTCGAGCGGCAGAGCCACGAACCTCAGATTGCCCTGCGCATCGGCAATCATCATATGGGCGTTCTTGCGACCTTCGGATTTCAGACCGTTGACGCGAACCATCACATCACCGGGAACTTCCATAAAGTCCTGCCCAACTTCAACGATGATATCACCGGACTTCACACCCTTTTCGCCAGCAACCGAACCGTCGGTCACGCTCTCGACCAGCACGCCTTCAACGCTTGACGCGATGCCACGTGCAGTCCGCAACTCGTCGGTCAACTTCACCAGTTGCATGCCGAGCACGTTTTGTGGCGCGTCATTGCCATCAGTCATCTGATCGTCGACCATCGGCGAACCATCATCCTGCTGGGTCATATCGTTGCCGGTGTCACCATCGGTCTGCTCTTCCGGTGTTGTCTCTTCCGTGGCCGAAGCTGCATCGTCCAGACGGCCCAGCGTGACTTTTACAGTCTGCTGCTTGCCGTCCCGCACGATGATAACGTCTACTTCCTTGCCAACCGGGCTTTCAGCGACAACACGCGGCAGATCACGCATTTCATTGACCGGCTTGCCGTCAAAATTCAGAATGATGTCGCCAGCCTCGATAGGACCGTTTTCAACCGGACCACCCTTCACGACGCCAGAAATCAGCGCACCCTTCGTGCTATCAAGACCAAGACTTGCCGACACGTCATCAGTCACAGGCTGCACACGTACACCGAGCCAGCCGCGGCGTGTCTCACCAAATTCGATCAACTGATTGACGATGTTCTGGGCAAGTTCGGTCGGCACGGCAAAACCGATACCGATGGAACCGCCACTTGGCGAAATGATCGCCGTATTGATGCCGATAACCTCACCCTTGAGGTTAAATAGCGGACCACCGGAGTTACCCTTGTTGATCGCCGCATCCGTCTGGATGAAGTTGTCGTAAGGACCAGCATTGATGTTACGGCCACGCGCCGAAATGATGCCGACGGACAGCGAACCACCGAGGCCAAACGGGTTACCAATGGCCATCACCCAGTCACCAATGCGCATGGCGCGGGAATCACCGAATTTCACAGCCTTGAGCGGCACCTTTGGCTCTACCTTCAAAACGGAAAGGTCGGTCTTGGTATCGGTACCGACAAGTGTTGCCTTCAGCTTCGAGCCGTTTGGAAAAACCACCTCGATATCGTCAGCACCTTCGATGACGTGGTTGTTGGTAACAACAAACCCCTTGGGATCGATAACGAAACCGGAACCAAGCGAGTTGACCTTCTGGCCACCTTGCTGCTCACGCTCGCCATCAAAGAAGTCCTTGAAAAATTCCTGGAACGGCGAACCCTCAGGCACCTGCGGCACAGGACCCTTGCCGGTTTCTTTCACCTTCTGCGAGGTCGAAATATTGACAACAGCGTCCAGCAACGGCTCGGCAAGATCAGCAACCGAGGCTGGTCCCTGGCTTTGCGCATATGCTGGCACCGTCAAAACCAGACCGTTCATCAACATTGCAATTCCTGCTGCCACGGAAACGGTGGAGCGGAAAGGCGAGCGCAGTATCAGGGCCATGGTATCCTCGTGTCGTGAACCGCAAATCGAATTCTAAAAACTTATTCTTCCCGCTTAACGCATGATTTATTCGGGGAATGCAAGCTTTCTCTCAATCCTATTCATCAACCATAAGGCGGAATGATGAAGTGTAAAAATACCTTTTCGTGATCAACAGCATTTTCCTCTATATTTGCCGAGTATTGCCGTCATAGATCACAGGTTCGCCAAGCTTGAACCATGCTTTGGCGATCTTGCCATCTTCAACTTCGTAGATGCAAATCACATCGACTTCACCTTTACCCTGAGGGAAGTTGCGGATCACCGTCTCATGGTCGATCACCACATTGCCGACGGATATACGGCTCAACAACTTGCCCTGAAGATCAGGTTCTTTGAAACGTTCAACGTGGCGAGAGCGAATTTCTGCGGCGCTGTTCGCCAGAAGCGTTGAGGGAAATGCGAAGTATTGGCAATCCTCTGCCCACCACAGCATGAACGTGTCGATGTCGCGGGCATTGTAAGCCTCCAGTTGCTTTTGCACTGGCAGCAGAACCGCATCGTCAGTCTGTTTCGTCATCAATCCAAATCCTGAAAAATCTTTCGCAATAAAAAAGGCCGGTATCAAACCGGCCTTTTTCCTATCAGACTTTCAACATCGATCAGTTGGCAGGAGCCGGCGCAGCCGGTGCAGCCGGTGTCTGTGGCTGCGGCAGTGTGCCCGAGAGGTTGTTGAAATAACGGAAGAACTGCGAATCTGGTGACAGAACCAGCGTCGTGTCCTTGCCGTTCATCGAGGCAGCATAAGCAGCCATTGAACGGTAGAACTCGAAGAAGGACGGATCACGCGTGAAAGCATCCGCGAAAATACGGTTTCTTTCAGCATCGCCCTCACCGCGCATGACTTCGGAATCGCGCTGCGCTTCCGATTCCAGCTCGACGACCTGACGGTCGGCGATAGCGCGACGGCGCTGACCTTGTTCATTACCGCGAGCGCGGATCAGTTCGGCTTCCGCCAGACGTTCAGCCTTCATACGCTCGAAGGTCTGCTGCGAGACTTCCTGCGTCAGGTCAGTACGGCGAATGCGAACATCCACGATGCTGATACCGAGCGATTCCGCGTCAGGACGCAGATCGTCACGAACTTCCTGCATCATCGATGCACGGGCATCAGACAAGGCCGATTCGAAACCGCGCAGACCGTAAACCCGGCGAAGCGAGGCATCGAGGCGGGTGCGAAGACGTGCTTCAGCAGACATCTGGTCACCCGAAACCGTTTCACGGAAACGACGAGCATCGGTAATGCGGTAAACAACGAATGCGTCTACCTCATAGAACTTACCGCCGGAAACCTGCACGCGGATGTCGTCATGATCGAAACGCAGAGCGCGATTTTCAATGTACTGCACACGATCCGCGTCCATGAACGCGAATGGCAGCTTGAAGTACAGACCTGGTTCGGTCTTCACGTCCTTGATCTGACCGAAGCGTACCACGATGGCCTGCTGACGTTCAGTAACCACGAAAATCGACGAATAACCGAAGAACAGCACAAGGCCGATAAAAACGAGGAGTGCAGAGAGACGATTGCTCATATTAGTTGCCTCCCTGCGTCGCGGCAGCCGCTGCGGCACCGCGTGTAATCTCGTTGAGCGGCAGGTAAGGAACAACCCCCTGCTTCTCGTCAATAATGATCTTGCTGGTACTCTTCATGACCTGTTCCATCGTTTCGATGAACAGACGCTGACGGGTAACATCAGGTGCCTTGGTGTATTCATCATAGATGGACACGAAACGCTGCGCTTCACCCTGAGCTTCGTTTACAACACGGCTCTTGTAAGCGTTTGCTTCTTCGCGGATCTGAGCTGCCTGACCGCGTGCCGCACCAAGCTTCTGGTTGGCATACTGGTTGGCTTCTTCAACGAAACGGTCTTCGTCCTGCTCGGCACGCTGCACTTCGTCAAACGCATCTGCCACTTCGCGAGGCGGTGCTGCATCTTCGATAGCAACAGCATTGATCGAAAGGCCAGCTCCGTAACCGTCCATCGTAGCCTGAATGATGTTACGAACATCAGCAGCGATCTGTTGGCGGTTATCACGGAAAATGTCCTGCGCCGGACGGCGACCAACAACTTCACGCATCGCGCTTTCGGAAACCTGTTGCAAGGTTTCAGCAGGCGTGTCGACGTTGAAGAGATAAGACTTTGGATCCGTTACGGTAAACAGCACGGAGAACTGTACGTTCACGATGTTCTGGTCGCCGGAAAGCATGACGCCTGTACCGGTCGACGATGTCGCACGCGAACCAATATTCTGCTGCTGCTCTGTAACCTTAACGATTTCGACCGTTTCAATCGGCCAGAAATGGAAGTGAAGGCCCGGCATGGACACTTCATCCTTCGGCTTGCCGAAACGCAGTTCAACGCCGCGCTCATCTGGCTGCACCGTGTAAATGGACTGCATGGCAACGAAAGCAATCAGCACCAGCGCAAGTATGGCAACAACACCGCCATTAAAACCACCCGGCAATATGTTGCGAAAACGATCCTGTCCGCGTCGGATAATGTCTTCCAGATCCGGTGGGCCACCATTTCCACCACCACCACCACCGCCGCCACGCGGACGGTTTGGTCCCTGCCCCCACGGGCCTCCTTGGTTATTACCACCGCCGCCGCCCCACGGGCCGCCGCCGCCATTTTGATTGCTCCAGGGCATCAATACCTCTTGTGTTATGAATTCTCCCGCCCCCACCCTGCCGATTGCTCGCGCTGAACGGGTATATCGACCCCGTTATAGGGACGCAAACCTGCGGTTTCAACGCAGAGGCGGTAACTTATTCGACAATCAGGGTAAATTGTTCACTTTGCCGCGCCTCTTCGCCTGTAGGTAGCAAAGGTCACAGCATAGTTGTCTTTCTCACCGGCTGGTGCGGCCGTTTCGTCCACCTTTTCAAACCGCTCAAGATCAATGTCCGGAAAATACGTATCCCCATCAATCCGTGCATCAATATGCGTCATATAAAGGCAGTCGGCAAATGGCATCGACTGGGCGTAGATTTCACCGCCACCGGCCACAAAAACCTCGTCCACACCAAGCTCTTTCGCCTTGGCCTTTGCCAGATCAAGTGCGGCCTCTAGCGACGACACCACGTCAACACCATCTGGGCGATAATCGGCATTACGACTGATGATGATATGCGGACGCCCCGGCAAGGGACGCTCGCCGACCGAGATGAATGTCTTGCGACCCATGATCATCGGTTTACCCATGGTCAGCGCCTTGAACCGCTTGAGATCGGTGGACAGTTTCCAAGGCATGTCAAGCTCGCGGCCAATAACACCGTTTTCTGTCACTGCAGCAATCAGGGAAATGTCAGGCGTTCTCATACCGCAATCGGAGCCTTGATGCTTGAATCAGCTTCGTAGTTTTCCAGCGTAAAGTCTTCGAACTTAAAGTCAAAAAGGCTTTTCACGTCAGGGTTGATGCGCAGTGTCGGCAAGGCTTTTGGCGTACGCGTCATCTGCAGTTGCGCCTGCTCGAAATGGTTGGAATAGATATGTGCGTCACCCAGCGTGTGCACGAAGTCACCCGGCTTCAGACCAACCACCTGTGCCACCATCAGTGTCAGCAGAGCATAGGACGCGATGTTAAATGGCACGCCAAGGAAGATGTCAGCCGAACGCTGGTACAACTGGCAGGACAATTTGCCATCGGCGACATAGAACTGGAACAGGCAGTGGCACGGCGGCAGCGCCATGTCATCCACCAGCGCCGGGTTCCATGCCGACACGATATGACGGCGCGAATTGGGATTGGTCTTCAGGCTTTCAATCAACAGGGCAATCTGATCGATATGGCGACCGTCAGGGGCTGGCCAGGAACGCCACTGCGCACCGTAGACCGGACCGAGATCACCATTTTCATCCGCCCACTCGTCCCAGATCGAAACGCCGTTTTCCTTGAGATAGGCGATATTGGTATCACCCTTCAGGAACCACAACAGTTCGTGAATGATAGAGCGCAGATGCAGTTTCTTGGTGGTGAGAACCGGAAACCCCTCAGAGAGATCAAATCGCATCTGATAACCGAACACGGAGCGTGTTCCGGTGCCGGTGCGATCGCCACGGTCGCTTCCAGTGTCCATCACATGTCGGAGAAGATCGAGATATTGCTTCATGAGGGGTCCGCCGCAGATTCCATATTGTCTGGAATATAATAGTGAAAGGCGGCGGAACCAATGTCTATCGGGGGCGCTCCCCCGCTTTTTTAGAGCTCACCCAGTTTGCCAAGTTCCTTGGCAACCAGATAATAAAAGGTCACGCGCGATTTGGAGCGGTCAGCCGCCAGGGTTTTGCACACGGCATCAACGGCATTATCGGCAGCAGCGCCCGTGACGCCAAGTTTTTTGCCGCACCACTTTTCTTTAACGCGCGCCAGTTCTTCAGGATCGGACGTCGAAACCAGCGAGGAATCGCGATTGCGAAGCGCAATACCCAGGTGCTTGACGATTTTGCTGACGATTGCCTCGTCTGCATCAGCGTCGTATTTTTTCACATCTGCAAGATAGTCCGTCATGTCCTCTCCTTCGTGTAGTCAAGCGTCATCTCCACTTAATTCGGGAGGCGCTTGTTAAGTACAATCTATCAGAGCAATGATTGCGTCAAGAACGGCCACGATGTTTTGCCGACTTGTCACATAGCCTGACTTTAAAGGGGTTTTCTGGCCCGTTTGCAAAAACACAATGGCGCAATCGTCCATTCAGGCTTCCAATTGAATTTAACGGATAAAACCAATCAGACCCTTGTTTTGTTCACGTCTCCGGCTTATCTAGAGGGTGCTTCGCAAGAAGATATGGCGATAAATGGTCGGTGTAATAAACCTATTGGACCCGGGGGCGGTACCCGGCGCCTCCACCAAAAACCGGCGGCCTTCTGGCCGGCTTTTGATGGGGGCGAAATAGGATCGACAAGGGCGTAAAGATCGTACTTTTGCTCGGCATGATACCGCCGTTATCGGGTCACAAGTGTAGTTGCAAATGACAACAACGCTAAGGAATACGCTCTCGCTGCCTAATGGCGGTGCGGGAATTCCGCTCTAAGTCCTTACGGTTAGCCCCGTAAGGCGGGGTTCGGAGGTACCTGGCAACAGAAACCTCCACCTTCTTTCTTTCAACAAATTCCTATATAATGACATGACTCATACGCAGGGTTTGGCGTTGCCGTCCCATGCGTCATTGAATATAGTGTCTGCAAAGACAATTGCATGTATAAAGAAAGATAGGATCGCATGGGGCAGGACCATATCCGTTACGATATTCTCGCACAGGATGCTCTTCGCGGCGTTATCCGCAAGGTGCTGAGCGAAGTTGCCGCAACTGGCCGCCTTCCCGGTGATCACCACTTCTTCATCACCTTCCTGACCGGCGCGCCGGGAGTGCGAATCTCCCAGCACCTCAAGGCTAAATATGCCGAGCAGATGACCATCGTCATCCAGCACCAGTTCTGGGATCTGAAGATCACCGAAACACAGTTCGAAATCGGCCTTTCCTTCTCCGACACACCAGAGAAGTTGGTTATTCCGTTTAATGCCATCCGTGGCTTCTACGATCCTTCCGTCAACTTTGAGCTGGAATTCGATGTTCCGCTGTCTGACGAGGAGGAAGAAACCGAAGGCGCAGAAATCACCGCTTACCCGGAAGTGACGGCTGAAAAGGCACCTGCGGTCGAAGGTGAAGCAGGCGAAGAGAAAAAGGCCGGCTCGGTCGTTTCGCTCGACGCATTTCGCAAGAAACATTAATCCGGCAGCACCATTCGCTTTGTGACTGGTGCGTTTACAGAATGAACGAAGCCATTGGTTTTCGTTCAAGGTCGTGGCGGGTGTTCCCGCCACTTTCGTTTTATGTTGACACTTATTGGTCAGGAAACCGAGATGTCCGCTGACGTTGTCAATCTTCGCCAGTTCCGCAAACAGAAGGCGCGCTCTGAAAAAGAGAAGCAGGCGGACCAGAACCGCATTACCTTCGGACGCACCAAGGCGGAAAAGAACCTGACCAGCGCCCTGAATGACAAAGCGGAAAAAACACTGGATCAGGGGCGCCTCGAAAAACCGCAGGATGACAAGTGAGCGGAAACAAACGCTACTTTTCAAACACTTGCAGCAGGTTTCAGACTCAATCTGACAACAGCTTGAATCAGTTTCGAAAGCCGAAACAGTGATCCGCAAACATTCAGCCACCCTGCACGGTCACCGCACCAGCATTTCCCTGGAGGACGCCTTCTGGAGCGAATTGCAGGATATTGCCCGCCACCGTGGCATGAGTTTCGCCGCCTTGCTGGCCGAGATCGATGACAATCGCCCGCCAGAAAGTAACCTTTCCTCCTCGCTTCGGGTCTATGTGCTGGAGTGGATCAAAGCCTCTGTCAAATCCGAGAGCAACGACACCGTCTCCTGACACAGCCAGAAATATGGCCTGAGACATAAAGGCGCTTGCCTCAAAGGTCATATCGCGACCTCCCGCGATATGTACCTGACTGCCAGATGTAAAACACACAGCTCTACTTAACGTCCTCGCAGCACCGGAACTATCGGTGCGGTTTATTCAAAAATTACGCAAAACACATACCGCCAATACTCCACTAAAAAGATGTATTTTGCTGTTTATCCCTGAAACCCGTCACTATGCTCTCAATCCAGGACAACAAATCCGAAACCGGAACCCTGCGAACAAGGTGCTTACATGACGATCAAAAAGTTTCTCACGATTACAGCAGCCACTATGGGTGTGGTCTTTGCAGGAATGACGGCTGAGGCCGCTGACAAGAAGGTTGTTGTCGCCTACCAGACCGACGCGCTGCCTTCCTCCGTAGCCATTGCCAATGGCGAGTTTAAACAGCCGGGTTACGAGATCGATTTCCGCAAGTTCAATTCCGGTGCAGAAATCTTCGCGGCCATTGCGTCGGGAGACGTGCAGATCGGTTACGTCGGCTCCAGCCCGTTCGCATCGGCAACATCCCGCGGTCTGGATGTAAAGGCATTCTACCTGTCATCGATTTCCGGCACTGACGAAGCGCTGGTTGTCAGCAATGCCTCCAAGATCTCATCTCTCGATGACCTCAAGGGCAAGAAGCTGGCCGCCGCTCCCGTGTCGACCGACCATTACCAGCTTCTGGCACTGATCAAGTCGCTGGGCCTCAGCGAAAAGGATGTTCAGGTTCTTGCCATCCCCCAGCCTGAAATCGTTGCCGCCTATACCCGTGGTGACATTGACGGCGGCTTCGTGTGGGACCCGGCGCTGACTGAACTGAAGAAAAACGGCAAGGTGCTGATCACCTCGAAGGAAGTCGCAGAAAAGGGTGCCCCCACCTTCTCCGCCTGGGTCGCGACAGGTGAATTCACCAAAGACAATCCGGACTTCCTGAAGACGTTTTCCGGCGTGATCAACAAATATTACGGCTCCTTCCTCACTGACAAGGCCGCATGGGGACCAGACAGCGACAACGCAAAGACATTGGCGAAATTCCTCGGCGGTACTGCCGAGCAGCAGGCTTCTGCACTGACCAACCTCAATCTTCTGACACCGGAAAAGCAGGCCTCTGCCGACTGGCTGGGCGGCGGTGAAAAGTCGGGTGCTGCCAATATTCTCAAGGAAACCTCGGAGTTCCTGAAAAGCCAGGGCAAGATTTCCGAAGTGCTGCCAAGCTACGCCGCCTTCGTGACGCCGGACGCCTTGAAGTAACGGATAACGCGAAGCAAACCCTGTCCTGCCGGTCGCAACGATCGGCGGGACACTCTGTTACCAGAGCAACAATATCGGGGAACAAAAATGTTGAGCATTCAAAATGCCAGTGTCTATTTCGACGGGCGCGATGGCCGTGACATCCACGCACTTGACCGGGTGAATATCGATATTCCCGAAGGCGCCTTTGTGGTGGCGCTTGGCGCATCAGGCTGCGGCAAGTCAACTTTGCTCAACGCGATCGCCGGTTTCCTGCCGCTGTCAGAAGGCGCAATCACACTGAATGGACGCGCCATTACGGGCCCCGGCGCAGATCGCGGTGTGGTTTTCCAGAAAGATACGCTGCTTCCGTGGTCCAATGTTCTCGACAATGTGGCTCTAGGCTTGAAATTTGCAGGCACCTCCAAACGGCAACGCCACGAAAAAGCGCAGGAATTGCTAGCGCTCGTTGGTTTGAAGGACTTCGCCAAAAGCTTACCCTATGAGCTTTCGGGTGGCATGCGCCAGCGCGTTGGCATTGCGCGCGCACTTGCAACAGAGCCGGACATTCTGTTGATGGACGAACCCTTCGGCGCACTGGACAGCCTGACCAGAGAACAGATGCAGGAACTGCTGATTTCTGTCTGGCACCGCACGGGCAAACGCATCTTTTTCATCACCCATTCCATTGAGGAAGCCTTGTTCCTGGGCACCCATGTCATCGTCATGTCGCCGCGTCCCGGACGGATTGTTGCCCGTTACGAACTGGATTTCGTCAAACGTTTTGTCGAAACCGGCGATGTCAGATCCATACACCTGTCACCGGAATTTGGTCTGTTGCGCGAAGAAATTCGCGAAATTCTGCATGGCGACGACAATAAGGGGCGGTTAAGCGCATGACAACGATAGAGCTAGATAACACCCGGCCACACACATCCGAGACCACCGCGCCAACCCGCAAAAAAACCGTTCGCATGGCAGGTTTCGGCATAGATGGAAAACCGACGCTAGCCATCAGTCTGGTTACCGGCGCAATCATCATTTTGCTGTGGTGGGCTGCAACCGCGTTGAAACTGACACCAAGCCTGTTTCTGCCCAAACCCGGTGAGGTGCTGCGCCAGTTCTTCGTCATCTGGAATGATGGTTATGCCGGTGCATCGCTTGGCGAACATGTCGGCGCAAGCCTGTTTCGCATTGGCCTTGCCGCAATACTTGCACTGGCAACGGCGATTCCGATCGGTCTGTTGATGGGACTGAACCGCTGGGCAAAAGGCATCCTTGATACGCCAATCGAATTTTACTGGCCGCTCCCGCCTCTCTCCTATCTGCCATTGATGATCATATGGCTCGGCATTGGCGAAACCTCGAAAATTGCCCTGCTGTTTCTGGCAATGTTTGCGCCAATTTGTCTCTCTGCACAGGCCGGTGTTCGCTCGGTTTCGATTGAGCGGGCGCAGGCAGCCCGCGCGCTAGGCGCCACGCGCTGGCAGCTGTTCTCCCATATCGTGCTACCAAGTGCGTTGCCGGAAATCCTGACCGGCGTGCGCATTGCCTTCGGTATTGGCTGGGGAACGCTCGTGGCCGCAGAACTGATTGCCTCAACACAGGGCATCGGTTTTCTCATCATGTCGGCAGCACAGTTTCTGGCAACCGACGTGGTGTTTGTCGGCATCGCCATTATCTCCGTCTGCGCCTTCGGTTTCAGCGCATCGGTCCGCTTGCTGGAACGTGTTCTGGTGCCGTGGAAGGGCAAGGCCTGACCAAACAAGGGGGCGGCGCACCCTGCTCCGCTCGCCTGCCTGAAACTGCGATATAGCAAGCATGACATGCATGACTGGAATGACCATGAGCAAGCCCAACATCCTGATCCTGATGGCCGACCAACTTAACGGCCTGTTCTTTCCGGACGGCCCCGCCGACTTTCTGCACGCCCCTAATCTGCGACGGTTGGCATCGAGATCAACACGCTTTGCAACGGCCTATACCGGCAGCCCGCTTTGCGCGCCGGGCCGCGCCTCGTTCATGTCGGGACAATTGCCGAGCCATACTCGTGTCTATGACAATGCAGCCGAGTTTGCCTCCGACATCCCAACCTTTGCCCATCACCTTCGTCGTGGCGGTTATCACACCAGCCTTTCCGGCAAGATGCATTTTGTCGGTCCAGACCAGCTCCACGGGTTTGAGGAACGACTGACCACCGACATCTACCCCGCCGATTTTGGTTGGACACCGGATTATAACAAGCCAGGAGAACGCATCGACTGGTGGTACCACAATATGGGCTCGGTCAAGGATGCGGGCATTGCCGAAATCACCAACCAACTGGAATATGATGACGAGGTCGCCTATCACGCCGTTGCCAAGATCAGGGATCTGTCGCGACGTCTGGATGACCGGCCGTGGAGCCTGACGGTCAGCTTCACCCATCCGCACGATCCGTATGTGACACGGCAGAAATATTGGGATCTCTATGAAGACTGCGCCTTTCTTGACCCCGTGACCGGGCCAATCCCTTATGAGCAGCAATGCCCGCATTCGCGGCGCATTCTCGATGCCTGCGACCACTTGGCGCTCGATATATCTGCCGAGGATGTGCGGCGCTCCCGCCGCGCCTATTTTGCCAATATCAGCTATATCGACGAGAAGATCGGCGAAATTCTTGATGCACTCGAGGCGGGTCGCATGGACAAGGATACGATAATCGTTTTCCTGTCCGACCATGGCGATATGCTTGGCGAGCGGGGCATGTGGTTCAAGATGAGCTTTTATGAAGGTTCGGCGCGTGTACCCTTGATGATCGCCGCTCCCGGCCTGACGTCAGGCCTTGTCGAGCAACCGGTGTCGACGCTGGATGTTCTGCCAACCCTTGCGGCGCTTGCCGGTATCGACATCAGCCCGTTTGCATCCTGGATCGATGGCCAGAGCCTTGTCGATATTGCCAATGGCAAGGCAGACCGCGATCCTGTCTTCATGGAGTATGCTGCCGAGGCCTCCATCGCCCCGCTGGTTGGTGTGCGTGATGGTCAATACAAGCTGGTGCTTTGCCCGGTCGACCCGCCGCAACTTTTTGATCTTGGGGCAGACCCACAGGAAACCACCAACTTTGCGACTAATCCTGCCTATGCCGAGGTTTTTGCGAAGCTGGAAGCGCTGGCATTACAGCGTTGGGACATCGCGCGTTTTGATGCCGATATTCGAACCAGCCAGGCACGTCGGCATGTGGTCTATGATGCGCTCAGAAGCGGTGCCTATTATCCATGGGATTTCCAGCCGTTGCAGAAGGCGTCGGAACGCTACATGCGCAACCACATGGACCTGAATATTCTCGAAAGTTCAAAACGTTATCCGCGAGGAGAATAACGGCACTCATCGCGCTGTTTTCCTTGTCTGTGTGGCTCAAGGTGTTGCGGTCGAAGGCGGCGGTCCTAGCTCCTGACGGATTACACCCTCTTCCGGTGAAACCGGCATGGTGTTCTGCATATCGAACTGCAACTGCTGCGCCTTTTCCTGCTCAGCTTTTTTTCTCGCTTGTTCTGCAAGACGTGCTTTTTCTTCAGCTTCCGCCTTTTCGCGCGCAGCCTGGCGCTCGGCGGCGCGTGTCACGTAAAGGGCTGCCTCGCGGCGCAGGCGCTGTTTTTCCAGAATATTGGCCTGCAAGGTTTCCACCCGGCGGCGTTCTTTTTCAAAGGCCCGCAACGAAAGGTAACCGCTCATTGCCGCCACATCAGTGCCGACCGAAGGCGTAGCAACCGGGCCGGAATAGACAAGTCCGACAGATGGCTCGCCGCCCGCCTGTGCTTCCTGTCCCGGATTGAAAGCAACCGTGACATTGCCATCCACTGTCTGCTCAAGCAGATCGAGGTTCAGCGTACCGGTCAGATTGGCTTCGCCAGCCGGCAGTCCTACATTCTGCAGACGCAGGATGCCATTGTTGATCGTGAACGGCATCACAAGGCTGTCCGCCTTGACTTCACCATTATAGATTAGCGCATCTACAAGTGGCTTGGTTTTGGAGGCATCGATCTCGCCTTCAATCTTGTCGGCCTCAGCCAGCAGCGGGGCAAACGCCGCGACATTGATACCACGTATCGTCAGGCCATTGGCGCGGATGTCACCCGAACCACCGGCAGAAACCAGCATGTCATGCACACTGGCACCGGTTGCCTCCGCATTGAAGCTGGCATCAAAACGCCCAGTCGCGACCGGTGCACCGGCAAACTGCCACATATGCGCCTGCGGATCGACGCCGGTCACTTTGATATTCGAACGGAATATGCCGGCCTTTTCACCCGTTGCCATAACCAGCGAACCGGCCACCTTGCCGCCCATCCAGTCGCCGCTTATTTCTTCCAGCGACAGGCGACCATTGCTCTGGTTCAGGCGGGTCGAAAATCCCGACACAGATTCCAGAGTACCGGCCTGCAGATTGCCTGCCTTCAGCATTACCGATGCCTCAAGGCCCGGGAAAGCTGGAAGAGAAACAGCCTCGGCATTCAAGCCGCCATGGGTGCTGTCAAACACCGGGCCATAGGTGGTGTCACCAAGCCAGGCCAGATCAACCGTACCAAGCGACAGATCGCCCTCGATCTTATGCGGCGATGCCAGTTGCATCGTCAAATTACCGGAAACCGGATTACCGGCCGTCTGCCCGTTGATGCCGGACACCTTGATGGCATCTGGCAGAACCTCAACTCTGGACTTCATTTTCGTGGCCATGCCGCTGCCAATCTGCGGCAACGAAACACCATTCATGATGAGATATGGTTCGATATCCGCGCTCTCCAGCGAAAAGTCACCGGCGCCCTGCCCGAATTTTTCAGTACCAAGGTTGAAAGCACCAACCATGGTTGCATGGGTTTTTTCAGTGGAGAAACGAATGTCCGTATTGGCCGCATTGCCAAGCGTGCCATTGATTTTCAGCGATACCAGCCCTTCGCCATCCGCATCAAACGGCAGCGGATCGAAACCGACCTGCCCGAACAGAATGGCGGTCGACTGGTTCTTCAACACCGATTCCAGCGAAAATGCCGTATCATCGGTGATCGCCAGAACATCAGGTACCTTGCCCACTGCCGAAATACGGCTGCCATTGACCGTGCCGGACAATGCGACGCTCATGCCCTCATTCTCGGAACCGATGGAAAGATCGGCTTTGAGATCGGAATTGACGTACCAGCTGGCGCTATCGAGCATCTTTTGCAAGATAGGATGGCCGGGCAAATGTTTTTGCAGCATGGCAAGGAATGGCTGCGGATCAGCAGCCCGCAGGCTGACGGTTCCTTTCCCTGCGTAATTCAGCAGTGAGCCTTCCAGCCTTGCATTGGCGTCAAGTTGTGCGCCGGCCACATCACCAGCGGTCAGTTTTTCAACATTCAGCACGCCATTGTCGACGCTGAAGGCGGTCTCTACCTCATTTGCGGTCACGCCGGATACGTTGAAGCGGTCAGCCTTGAACCTGGCAGCCATCCGGTGCTGGGAAATGGAGCTGTCGCCCTGCTCGCCCATGACAAGGCCGCCAATGGCTTTCAGCGCATCAAGATCAATCTCGTTACCTGCCAGATCAATCGACAGACTTGGCGCCTGACCTTCGGCCGATTCCCGTTCCAGACGGCCCTTCAACGAGGCATTGCCAATCACCAGCTCAAGATTTTCCAGTCGCTGCAACTGCGTGGTCAGCGATACGGATGCGGAAAAGCCGGCAGAACTCAGCTGTCTGATCGCCGGATCGACCGTACCAGACAGCCAGTTGGCCAGGCCCGACGGCTGGTTGGAGGCAACCAGCAGATCACCATTAAAGGCCGGGCCACCGGTTAGCGTCAGCGCACCGCTTGCCTCAAGCTGCGTGCGCCCCGGCATAATGGCAACCGCATTGACAATCTGCCACCCGGCACCGGCCGGGCGCACATCCAGCTTGATGTCGCGAATGGTCGTGTCATCGGCGACAAGTGCCGGCAGGCGAATGGTGGCCTTGCCCGGTACCTGCGGCACCGGAATGCGGGCAATCAGGGCCGCAAAAGCTTCAATGCGCTGGCGAACCGAGACAACGGGGACACGCGCCGTCTTGCCCGTTTGTACCGGCACGGCGAAGCTGTTGACATCGATTTGCTGGCCATCGGCCGTCAGCAGAAACTCTGGCTGCGTTCCGGTATCGAGCGTGGCTTCGCCGGTAATAATGTAAGGATTTCCGGCATCCCCCAACTCCATGCGGTATTCGGGAACACGCACACTTTCGTTGGTCAACTCAAACTTGCCCTGCGTGCGGGGCGCAGAAAAAATAGACGCCTGCTGCGGCTGTTTTTTATCCTTCTCGTCCTGACGGATCTGGAAGGTAAAATTGCCGCTGTAAACAGGCTTGCCATCGGTAACCGCCAGACCGCCATCGAGATCAACCGCAACGGGATGCTCATCCGGGAGCAGGCGCAGGCGCAAACCGATACGCGCCAGTTTGGCGTCTGGCTCACCGCTCGACAGTGAAAATGTGCCAGCATGTCCATCAATGGCACCGCGTCCCTCCACGCGCCAGGGACCAGCCAGCGAACGGGCGGACATATCCGCCGTCAGGCCGGTAACCGTGCGGTTGCGTCCGGACTGCTCATCGATAAATTCAATCTGGCCACCTTCGATGCTGACCTTTTCCAGCACAACGGTTTTCGCCGGAATATCGGCGCGGCTGCCGCGCATCCAGTCGAGCGTGCCATCCTTTAACAGACGGATTTTTGCCTTCGGCTCTTCAATGCGCATATCAAAGATACGCGCTTCCCCAGACATGAACGGCGCGAGTTCAGCATCCATGGAAAAACGCGCAACCTGAATGAGCGGAGATCCATCCGCGTCCATACCAGCACGCACATCATGCAGCGTAACGGAAGGGAACGGCAGAAGTCGCGCTTCCACAGCACCGTACACAACAACCTTCTTGCCCAGAATGCGGCTTGCCTGATCCTCGAAGTCCCTGCGGAAACTGGTCCAATCGATAAAATACGGCACAAGCAGCGCCGCAAACAGCGCTACTACGAGCAGTCCGCCCAGAAAAACAAGAATGCGTCCGAGCACTGCCCGATATCTCCATAAAAACAGTAAGGAAGTTAGTTCTTTTTGCACCAAGGGCAAGACACGTTTTTGATTGTCCCTTTGATTGCCCGTTTTGATTGGTTTGTTGAACTTAACTCATCCGGAACAACTTACCCGGATTAAATATGTTATCGGGATCAAGTGACGACTTGATGGCGCGCATCAAATCCACTGCATCTCCCAATTCTTCCTGCAGGAAACTCAATTTGCCCTGCCCTATGCCGTGTTCACCCGTGCAGGTGCCATCCATCGACAGCGCGCGGCGATTAAGTCGTGCAACAAACTCTTCTGTCTTGGCTATGCTGTCAGCATCCTTGCCGTCAAACAACACCAGCACGTGGAAATTGCCGTCA
Organism: Agrobacterium sp. AGB01; assembly: GCF_014851585.1. GTDB lineage: Bacteria > Pseudomonadota > Alphaproteobacteria > Rhizobiales > Rhizobiaceae > Agrobacterium. Next base: position 786,203 of record NZ_JACVAB010000002.1, on the reverse strand, counting down.
CCGGCATGACCGACGATCGGTGCAAGGAAGCCGTTTTCAGCAATGTCCTTTTGTGTTTCCACCACGCAATCAGCAAGACGCGAAATCGGCACGCAGACATCGGTGGACAAGGCATCGAGCTGCGGTGCCAACGCCCGGCAAGCCCAATAGGCGTCATGGCGAGCCTTCCACAGCTTGGCACGTTCCTGCGCGTCGCCTGTCCACTGGAAATCGGAGCTGCCAAACTCTGCCGCAATCTCGGCAAACTGCTGAGACTGCAATGCGGTTGTTTCTTCCGTACCGTGAAACTCCAGAAACAGTGTCGGCTTTTCTTGGTAGGAAAGGCCGGAATAGGCATTGCAGGCGCGGATCTGCACCTCGTCCAGAAGCTCGATGCGCGCCACCGGAATGCCCATCTGGATGGTCATGATCACGGCGTCGCAGGCAGCCTTGATCGTATCGAAGGAGCAGACGCCACCGGAAATCTTTTCGGGAATACCCTGCAATCTCAGGGTCACGGAGGTCAAAACGCCAAGTGTCCCTTCCGCCCCCACAAACAGCCGGGTCAAATCGTAACCGGCAGAGGATTTGCGCGCCCGCCTGGCGGTACGGATTTCCTCACCATTCGCTGTCACGGCCGTGACCGACAGCACATTGTCCTTCATGGTGCCGTAGCGTACGGCATTGGTACCAGAGGCACGGGTTGAGGCCATGCCGCCAATAGAGGCATTGGCACCGGGATCAATTGGGAAAAACAGGCCAGTATCACGCAGATAGGTATTGAGCTGCTCGCGCGTCACACCCGGTTCAACCGTCACGTCGAGATCTTCAGCATTGACCTCGATGATGCGGTTCATGCGGGTAAAATCAATAGAGATGCCACCAGATGGCGCATTGACCTGCCCTTCCAGCGACGACCCGGTTCCGAAGGGAATAACCGGCACCTTATGCTCTGCGCATGCTCTGACAACAGTCTTTACATCATAGGCATTTTCAACAAACACAACGCCGTCAGGCAGCTGCGTGGTCAGGTATGTCGTGGTGTGAGCGTGCTGTTCGCGGAAGGACTGGCCAGTCTGGAGCTTGTCACCAAGCTGCTGTGCAAGAACTTTCAAGACATTGGCAATGCCTGCCTCGTTTCTGGTTCCCGAAATTACATCCTTCAAAGCCATCGGCGATCTCCACGGCGGCATCGGTTTTTAGAAAAATCGCAACCGATTTTCAAAAGGTCCGATGCTTATTTCAATAGGCTGGAACAAGCTCCTTAAAGCATCAGCAAGGACGCGAAGTGCTCCAAAATGCACAAGCCGGACTCAACGTTATCACGCGAGCCCGGCTTGGTATGAGACACGATACAATGTTTGTCCAGCACTGGCATTCCCGCCAGCACTATGTTTACCGCAGGTTACTCCGCCGCAAGAAGTTGCTTGTCCTCTTCCAAAGCCCGGCGACGAATGGCCGTTTCCAATTCACGGTGCAGACGGATTTCCTCATCGGCCTGCGGCTTGGCGAAACGGGCCAGCAACACATAGGACACCGGCGTGATGTAGAGTGTCACTAGCGTCGCAAAACCAAGGCCACCCACGATAACCCAGCCGAGTGCAATACGGGCTTCCGCACCAGCACCCTGCGCCAGCACAAGTGGAACACCGCCGAGAATGGTGGCAATCATCGTCATCATGACCGGACGCAAACGAATGCTGCAGGCCTTCTCAATCGCCTCCCTTACCGTTTCCCCCTGGTCACGCAGGTGGTTGGCAAACTCCACAATCAGAATGCCGTTTTTCGCCATGACGCCAACCAGCAACACAAGTCCGATCTGACTGTAAACATTGAGGCTGGAGCCGGTCACCAGCAGCGCAATCACGGCGCAGGCAAGACCAAGCGGCACTGTCGACATGATGATGACGGAACTCAGCACACTTTCAAACTGTGCGGCCAACACCAGGAAAATAATGGCAATGGCAAAACCGAAGGTCAGCAACATGCCACTGGAGTTTTCCTGAAGCGTTGCGGCCTCACCCATTGGCAACAGGCGTGCACCCTGCGGCATGATAGATTGCGCCAGTTCATTGACCTTGGCGACGGCATCACCCAGCGCCACCCCCTCCTTCAGGCTGGCGGTAAAACCGACCGAAGGCAACTGCTGTTCACGGTTAAGCTGCGGTGCAACAGCTGTCTCCTTCAAGGTCGCAATAACCGACATCGGCACCATCCGCCCGTCCTTGGCCTTGAGGAAGATGTTTTCAAGGTCCGTCGGGTCATTGATGGGTCGGGTCGAAGACAACAGACGCACGGGAATGGCGTCGCCATCCACGAACACATCCACGATTGAGCGACCTTCCAGCAGCGACTGCATGGCACGCGCCAGACCGGTGATGTCGATGCCAAGATCGGATGCGCGTTCACGATCGATCGAAACAGAAAGCTGCGCCTGGTTTGGTTCATTGTCAAAACGCGGCGTGTCGAACATGCCGGTTTCGTCCATCGCCAACAGCAGCTTTTGTGTCGCCTGTGTCAGGGACTGATAGTTGCTGCCAACCATCGCCATGCTGAGACCATTACCCGCACCGCGAATACGAAGACTGTTGGGCTGTTGGGCGGTGGCGCGCAAACCTGGCACCTTCTGTGCAACAGCATTCACATCCTGCGCAATCTGGTTTTGCGTGCGTTCACGTTCGGACCAAGGCGCAAGGGTCATCACGATAAAGCCGGTGTTGGACGAACCATTCATGCCGGTGATCGAATAAATATTACGGATCTCGCCGCTGTCGCGCAGCGGCTTCAGCCCCTCTTCCACACGCTGTAATTGGTCACGGGTATATTCAAGGCCGGCACCCTGTGGCGCGGTTACGCGCATGAACAGCGACGAACGGTCTTCGCGCGGCGTCAACTCGCTCTGAACCAAGCCGAACGCAACCCACGAGGCACCCGCAAAAGCGACAGCCACGATAACGACGCTCAGTGGATTGTTGAGGCAGGAAGACAGCGTCCTTTTATAGGTGGAGGCAAAAACCTTCCCAAACCACGCCAGCGGCCCCGTCTGAACCTGCTCACCCTGCTTCAACATGCGCGAGGCAAGCATCGGGCACAGCGTCAAGGCTACGATGGAGGACAGGCCAACCGCAAAGGCCAGCACGAAACCAAACTCGCGGAACAGGCCACCAAGCTGGCCCGGCAGGAAGGACAGTGGAATGAACACCGCAGCCAGCGTTGCAGTTGTGGCAATAACTGCAAAGAAAACTTCCTGCGTGCCAAGAACGGCAGCGGCACGTGGCCCCATGCCTTCGGCGCGGCGACGCACGATGTTTTCAAGCACCACGATCGCATCATCCACCACAAGACCGGTCGCCAGAACGATGGCAAGCAATGTGAGAATGTTGATCGAAAAACCGATCATGTAGATCGCGACAATCGTTCCGATCAAGGCAACTGGCATGGTGATGGCCGGAATAAGCGTTGCCCGCCAGTCCCGAAGGAACAGGTAAAGCACCACCACAACGATGAGGGCGGAGAGGCCAAGCGCCAATTGCACTTCGTGCAGCGCGCCTTCAATGAATACCGCGTCATCACTGGTGATGACGATACGAGTGCCCTCGGGCAGGTTGGCCGACATCGCATCGACAGCGGCTTTGACACCGGTGGAAATATTCAGCGTGTTAGACTGTGCCTGACGCACGATACCAAGACCAACGCCTTGAACACCGTTAGAACGCAGCGATGTGCTTTCATCGTCCGCACCCAGCATGACGCTGGCAACATCGCGCAGCCGCACCTTGTCCTTGACCATCAGGTTTTCAAATTCGGCTGGTGTCGTGAGGTTTGCGGTAGCCCGCACCACAATATCCTGCGTGGCGCTTTTCAGCGACCCGGCCGGCACATCAAGTGCTGCCGTTCCAAGAGCTGTCGAGACATCGGTCACCGTCAGACCACGGCTGGCAAGGGCCGCCTGATCGAGATCAATACGAAAAACCTTGTCCTGGTCACCCGACAGTTCCACGTCGGCCACACCTTCAACGGCGGCCAGACGGTCAATGATCTCGTCATTCACCAGCTTGGTCAGATCTTCCATGCCAAGCGTCGACGAAGTGACCGCCAGTCGCATGATTGGCTGGCTGTCGGAATCCGCCTTTATGATCTGCGGTTCGTCCGCATCGTCAGGCATCTGGTTGGTGACGCGGCCAATGGCATCGCGCACATCATTGGAAGCAACGGCCAGATCAACCTTGTCGCCGAATTCAAGCGTCACACGGCTGCTGCCGAATTGCGACTGGGAAGAAATAGTCTTTACACCGCTGACACGGGCCACGGCACCTTCAATGGTCTGCGTCACTTCCTGGTCAATGGTTTGTGGTGAGGCACCGTCATAGGTGGTGCGCACAGTGATAACCGGACGATCGACGTCAGGCAATTCACGTACATCAACGCCAACCAGTGCCGCCAGACCGGCGACGACCAAAAGCGTATTGATAACGGCCGCAAGAATGGGGCGCCGAACGAAAAGCGCGGTGAAGGCGAGTTTGGAATCCTGGCCGCCTGGAGGCGTCTGGGTGGTCATTGATCCGCTCACTGACTTGCTACCTCCGGTGCTCTCGGCTGATTATTTGTACGCACTGCTCCGCCTTCACGAACGCGCTGCAATCCTTCTGTAACAAGTGGATCGCCTTCGCTAAGTTCCGCCTTCACCAGAACGGAATCCGGGTTACGCTGCACGATCTGGACGCGAACCTTGCTGGATTTGTTATCCACCACACGCCAGACATAGGAACCTTCCGCATCCCACTGCACAGCCAACGGATCGACGGATGGATAGTTTTCACCAGAGAAACGCATGGTCACCGAGAAGGACATGCCTGCTCTCAGATCGTCATTGGCATTGTTGAAGACGGCGCGAACCCGAATGGTTCTGCTAGCTTCATCCACGCGGTTATCAATGGCTTCAACTTCACCTTTGAAAACCTCACCCGGACGGGAGATCGAAATTGCCTCCACAGGCATACCCAATTTTATCGCGGTGGCGAACCGTTCTGGCGCCCAGAAATTCACCAGAATTTTCGAACGGTCATCAAGGCCGACAATGCTGGTTTGCGTCGTGGCGTTGTCACCAATATTGATTGCGACAATACCGGCGATACCTTCAATCGGTGCTACGATATTACGGCGTTTGAAATTGAGTTCGGCGGTGCTGAGCGCCAGCTTGGCAGCTTCCTCGGCAATCTGTGCATCCAGCACATCCAGGCGGGAAACGGATTTCAGATTGCTGTAGGAGGTGGATTTTTCAACCGCACTTTTGAGAGACACCTGCGCCTTTTCACGCTCAATGATTTGCTCGTCATCATCAAGTCGTGCCAGCACGTCGCCCTTTTTGACCTTCTGGCCGGATGCCACGAGAATTTCCGAAATAAGCCCGGATGCCTGTGGTGTGACCACAACCGACTGAATGGCCTCGCCATTACCAATGGCATTCATGCGGTCATTGATGGTGCCCATCTTGACCGGCGCAATGGACACCAGCGTTGCATTGCCGCCCTGACGACCCTGGCCGTTTCCACCACCCTGGCCTTGCGCACCGCCCTGGCGTTGCGAACCACCATTGCCCGTCGCATTGGCTGCCGTTTCCGCAGCCGGCTTTTCGGCCGACAAAATCCCGGCCTTGGCCAGGATATTGCGCCCGTCAGACGTATTAAGTGCCCACAGACAGACACCTGCGCCCACGACAGCCAGACTGACACCAACCTGCTTCCAAGCCTTCATGCAATTCTCCGAATGATATGCTTCGGGGCCAGCATGATAACGCTGCACACACCCCTATGTGATTTGCTCCAGTATCTTTGCTGGATTTGAACAACGCAATGCACAAAACCGTTTGTTACGTAATTGTAATTTGCGTCATTTTTTGAATTGAACCCATCAAATAAGTTCAATTTACAATAGTGTCACGTTCACTATTGTGACTGTTGTAAAACATGCCTTTTTTGATTTCCGCATTCATTTCAAAACCTGCACGGGAGACGTACAACATGTGCAATGCCTGCGTAATAAACGATATTAAAGACCGCATGCTTTCCAGGCGCAGCCTGTTCAAGGCCGCCGCAGCGGGAACGGTAACAGCCGCAGCCGCCACATTCGGAAGCGCACCGGTCGCCATGGCGCAAGCCGCCAGCAGCGTTACAGACATGACCCATGAACTGCATGAGGATTTCCCGACCTTCTTCGGCGAGCAGCAATTTTTCAAGGACCAGAAATTCAATTACGCCGAACACAAATTCAACCTGTTTGAACTGCGGGTCAACGAACACACCGGCACCCATGTAGACGCACCCCTTCACTTCTCCGAAAACGGCACGTCGGTTGCCGAAATTCCGGTTGGCAATCTGGTGGTACCGCTCGCCGTTATCGACATCCGCGAAAAGGCAGCATCCAATCCAGATGCGGAAGTCACGCCCGATGACATCAAGGCTTGGATCTCCAAAAATGGCGACTTGCCGGAAAATGTCTGCGTCGCCATGTTGTCCGGCTGGCAGCAGCATCTGGGCACGGACAAGTTTCGCAATGCAGATGGCGAAGGCAAGATGCACTTTCCCGGCTTCCACGTAGAAGCGGCAAAATACCTGCTGGAAGAAAGCAAGGCCGCAGGCATTGCCGTCGACACACTGTCGCTCGACTTCGGCAAGTCGCCGGATTTCGCCACCCATTACGCCTGGCTTCCGGAAAACCGCTGGGGTCTGGAAGGTATCGCCAATCTGGACAAGGTTCCGGTCAAGGGCGCAACACTTGTCGTCGGCGCACCGAAACACCGTGGCGGCACCGGTGGGCCTGCCCGCGTTTTCACACTCGCATAATTCGGCAACCTGCTGACCAAAAACGGAGGAAACATTGATGAGCACCGTCTCCAAAACACAAGATCCGGAAACAAATCCGCGTGTGAAGGCGGTGTTCGACGATATCCGTGCGACACGAAAGTCCGACTTCATCAACAATATGTGGCTTTACCTCGCCTTTGATGCCGACCTGTTGGAAAAGACATGGGGCGAGGTAAAGGCTGTGATGGCAACACCATCGGCGCTTGATCCTTTGACCAAGGAGCTGCTTTATATTGCCGTGTCCGTCACCAATGGCTGCTCCTATTGCGCCCATTCCCATACCGCTGCCGCCAAGGCGAAGGGCATGACGGATGAACAACATGCCGATCTTGTCAGGGTGATTTCGCTTGCCGCCAAAACCAACCAACTGGCAACGGCGCTGCAAGTGCCGGTCGACACGGTTTTCGACGCCGATCAGAAAAGCTGACCCTCAAAATGCACCGATAGAGGTGTTTTGACGGCTGAAACGGGAATAAAAGCAGAACATGCTTCTGGCCTTTCAGCCCCGAATCACTACATTGGGCCGCATGAGCAACAATTTTGATGATATCCCGTTCTTCGATGAAGAACCGGCAGAGCCACGCAAGCCAGCACCAGCGCCACAACAGGGCAGCGGTCTTGGCATTGCAGCCCGCGCCATGGCAGCGCGTGATCAGGCGCGTCCCGCCCCCGATTATCTCTCTGGCCTGAACGCAGAACAGCGTGAAGCCGTGGAAACACTGGAAGGCCCGGTTCTGGTGCTGGCCGGCGCAGGCACCGGCAAAACTCGCGTGCTGACCACACGTATTGCTCATATTCTGGAAACCAAACGCGCCTTTCCAAGCCAGATCCTGGCGGTGACCTTTACCAACAAGGCCGCACGCGAAATGAAGGAACGTATTGGCGTTCTGGTTGGCGGGGCCGTTGAAGGCATGCCATGGCTCGGCACGTTCCACTCCATCGGTGTCAAGCTGTTACGCCGTCACGCTGAACTCGTCGATCTGCGGTCGGATTTCACCATTCTCGATACTGACGACGTCGTGCGGCTGATCAAACAGCTCATTCAGGCCGAAGGTCTGGATGACAAGCGTTGGCCCGCCAAGCAGTTTGCTGGCATGATCGACAACTGGAAAAACAAGGGGCTAACTCCGAAAGACATTCCGGAGGGTGACGCGCGCGCCTTCGCCAATGGCAAGGGACGTGAGCTCTACACCGCCTATCAGGCCCGGTTGAAGACGCTCAATGCCTGCGACTTCGGTGACCTGCTGCTGCATCCGATCAGCATGTTCCGTCGCAACCCGGATATCCTCAACGAATATCACCAGAAGTTCCGTTACATCTTGGTCGATGAGTATCAGGACACCAACACTGCACAATATATGTGGCTGCGGCTTTTGGCGCAGCGCCCCAAGGGTGAAGTGCAAAACGTCTGCTGCGTGGGTGATGACGACCAGTCCATCTATGGCTGGCGCGGTGCCGAGGTCGATAACATCCTGCGTTTCGACAAGGATTTTCCCGGCGCAAAGGTCATCAAGCTGGAGCGCAACTACCGTTCCACCGAACACATTCTCGGCGCTGCCGGTCATCTGATTTCACACAATGAAGGCCGGCTTGGCAAAACGCTGTTTACCGACCGCGTTGATCCCGATGACGAAAAGGTCATTGTGCACGCCGCCTGGGATTCCGAAGAAGAAGCCCGTGCAGTTGGCGAAGAAATCGAACAGTTGCAGCGTCAGAGCCATAATCTCAACGACATGGCGATCCTCGTGCGCGCCTCGTTTCAGATGCGTGAGTTTGAAGATCGCTTCGTGACGCTGGGGCTGAACTACCGCGTTATCGGCGGCCCACGCTTCTATGAACGCCTCGAAATTCGCGATGCCATGGCCTATTTCCGCCTCGTCTGCCAACCGGCTGACGATCTGGCCTTTGAGCGCATCGTCAACACACCGAAGCGTGGACTTGGTGACACCACCATCCGCAACCTGCATGACTATGCACGGGCCCGCGATATTCCGATGCTGGCGGCTGCCGCCGATATTATCGAAACGGATGAATTGAAACCGAAGGCCCGCAAGGCGCTGTTCGATGTGATTCAATCTTTCAGAAACTGGCAGCAACGGCTTGAAACCACGTCACATATCGAACTGGCCGAGCAAATTCTCGAAGAGTCCGGCTATACCGACATGTGGAAGGCCGACAAGTCGGCCGAAGCACCGGGCCGCCTCGACAACCTGAAGGAACTGATGCGCTCGATGGAAGCATTCGAGAGCATGCGCGGTTTCCTTGAACACGTGGCACTGGTCATGGACGCCGAGCAGAACGAAAACCTCGATGCCGTCTCGATCATGACGCTGCACTCCGCCAAGGGTCTGGAATTCGACACCGTGTTCCTGCCCGGCTGGGAAGAAGGGCTGTTTCCGCATCAGCGCGCACTGGATGAAGGTGGACGCTCCGGGCTCGAAGAAGAACGCCGCCTTGCCTATGTCGGCCTCACCCGCGCCAAGCGCCGCTGCCATATCTGGTTCGTATCCAACCGCCGTATTCACGGCCTGTGGCAATCGACCATGCCGTCGCGCTTCCTTGAGGAGCTACCGGCAAACCATGTCGATGTTGCCGCCTCCGACAATAATTACGGCGGATATGGTGGACGCGGCGGTTACGGCCAGTCCCGTTTCGACAAGGCCGATCCCTTCGCCAATGATTATTCGACCCCCGGCTGGAAACGTGCGCAGGCCAATCGATCTGACGCAACGCGTGACAACTGGGGCAGCCGCTCAGGCCACGCTGTGGAACGTATTGGTTATGGAGAAAGTGGTCCGAAAGCCCGCACCATTGATGGCGAGCTGGTTGCCAAATCCGTATCCGAAACGCCATCGCGCTTTAATGTGGGCGATCGCGTGTTGCACATGAAGTTCGGCAACGGCAACATCACGACAATTGAAGGCAACAAGCTGACCATCGATTTTGATCGCGCCGGCCAGAAACGTGTGCTGGATGGATTTGTTGAGAAGGTCTGAGGCGTCACAAACTGACGTCTCTGGCACCAGCCCTAGCTCACCTCACCCGGTGTAAAACCAAAGATGTAGATGGCAGCGATAACGACTGCGATTGCAAAAATGAAAGCCACAAAGGTAATCATTCGGTGGAGTGGTTTGCGTGTTGTCTGTTTCATGGACAGGAAACGGCCCAGCCGTAAATTCCGTTCCCAACAAAATCGGATACAGTCGTCGCCCACCACCCATTCACGTAATTTGATTCCGTATCAAAGAGATATCGGCTAAAGCTGAATCAGATTTTCAGCATTTGGCCTCCCATGACACAAACGACAAGCTCTCCTCGCCTCAACCCGTTGCATCTGGCGGCCGCCTTCGGTAGCGGCTGCCTATTGACCCTGATGGTGCATTTCAATGGCATGTTGGCCCATTACGGCAACGCCATGTTCTCCTCATGGACCGCCCATGGCACAGGCACAATCGCCGCCCTGATCTATCTTGCCATTCTCTACAAGAAACCCAAGCCGGGTGAGATTGCCAAACCCAAGGCACCGCTCTGGGCCTATTTCGGTGGCGTCGTGGGTGCCGCCATCGTCATGCTGACATCAAGCGCCGTCAACTCACCGCTCGCACTGTCGGGCACCATCGCACTTGGACTGGGTGGACAGGTCATCTTCAGCCTTGCAGCCGACCTCTGGGGTTTCTTTGGCCTGCCACGTCGCCGACCAGATGCGCGCGACCTCTGCGCCGTTGCCCTGATCCTTGGCGGCAGCGCCCTTATCATTCTGGTTGGGAGAGCGGCATGATCCTGTGGATTTCCATGGCCTTCGCAGGCGGCGTCTTCGTCGCTCTCAGCCGCCAGATCAACGGCCGTCTCAGCCTGTCAAACTCGCCGCTGATTGCGTCCTTCTGGAACCATATTGTCGGTTTTGTCGTGCTGACACTGCTTGGCCTCGCAGTTGGCGGCCTGCTGCCTGAAGGTGCGGCTGACGCGCCCTGGTACGCCTTTATCGGCGGACCGATCGGTGTGGTGTTCATTGCCTCGGGAAGCTGGCTCATTCCGCGCATTGGTGCGGTCAATACCGCACTTCTGGTCATCAGCGGTCAGATGGTATCGGGTGTGGTGCTGGATCTGTTCAGCAATCAGCCGCCAAAGATCTGGGCAAGTGCCCTCGGCGTGCTGCTTATTCTGGCAGGAATGGCGCTCACCCAGCGCCGCCCCAAATAAGCGTCTTAAAACGGCCGGTCAGCCTTTTCTTGAAAACAGGCTGGCCAGTGTCTTCGTGGTACCTTTGCTGTCCTTGTCGACAAACACCGGTTTCGATTCCAGGCGAGAAACCACAACAATGCGGTTGACGTCACCACGTTTGAAGGCCGCCAGGAACTTCGGATATTCCTTGAACACCACGCAACCATTGGATTCACCGCGTCTGGCCAGCATGTAGGTATGCGCCAACAGGCCGTTGCGGCCGTGCGGGTTGACGCCGCTTTCCGGTGTCAGACGAAGGGCCTCGACACCGTGGAACAGCGCTTCACGCATCGTCAGCTTGTAGGACGATGGCGGGGTAGACCCTTTCATCTTCACATGCACATATTTCGGATTGTCGCGCATCGAACCGAGGCCGGAATGAGCCTCCAGCTTGTCGCCATTGGGCATGTGCACCGTCGCGGTCTCGATTTCATAGACAGCAGTTCTGGCACCCATGGCAGACGGTCGGGACGCTACGCTTGGAATGATTGGTTTTTCCGGACGCAGCATTGCAACTTCTTTTTCCACCGCTTCCGTGCCGGTTTTCGGCTGGGCAGCAGGTGAGATTTTTGCAATCTGTGGGCGGAATGATGGCAGCGGAATGCTGTCAGGCATATCCTGCGCCGTCTCAGGTGCCGCTTCCGGCGCTGATCCATTCAAAATAAGGTCGAAACGGCGGCTGGCAGAAGCATTGGCATCCGGCTTCACCTCGACAAGCGCCGAGAGCGAGCTTGTGCTTGGTTTCATCGGTGCGGCACTGGCCAGAAGCGTTGCCTCACGCAACGCCTTGTCCATTTTCACCTTCGCCAGTCGAAGCTCGGTGCGTTTATGGGCAGCCTTGATACCTTCAGAAGTCAAACTCGCCATGCGAACCTGGTCTTCCGACGGTTTTCCAAGGCGGGAAAATTTGTTGATACGCACATCATGGCTTCCCGAAGGCAGCGAAACGGGCACATGTGCGGCAATGGCAATCTGCGGCTTGTTAGCGTGCGAAGGCGTCAGAGAAGCGTGCACACTCTGCATCGTGGAGACAGTAAATCCCATCCAGACGGCAACAGTAATGACAACACCGGACACAATGGTAACCGGACTTATCATCTTGTTTTTTCTGAAAGAACGAACTCTACGGCCCGACGATACGGGTTCGCCAAAGGTGTGCACCTTAGTCGCCATGGTACTCATTACCTAACACGTTACTCTGCTCCCGGACACGCAGATAAAAACCGGGCACTCTGCACCGGCCTGCCCCACAGGAAGCGCCGATCACATAAAACAATGGCAAATTATGGTAACCAAACCCTTTACGCCGAAGATTCATTCTTCGATTATTTTTGGATTAGAACTCGCCATTCATTCCAACCTGCACGCCGACAGAGCCGCCGGGCGCATCACCGATCCATTCACCACCAAAGGGTAGTCAACATCCAGCATATGCGCCACGACAAAGCTGGTGGCAAATTCACCGCTATAGGTCGCAACATTGGTCGCCCGGGAAGTTTTTCCAGGTGCTGATGGTGTTGGTGCGCCCGTCATCGCCATGGCCGCAGCAATCCCCTTATCCGCATCCCTGCGGTTGCGATCGACCGTCGTCTTAAGCCTGGATATGTCACTATTAAGGCTAGTAATATCAAAATCCGTGGTGGCGAGATTGCCGTTGGCATCCGCCGTCACCAGTTTGACCGGACCGACCTGTGCCGCACGACTGGCGGCCGAGCCTATGCCCGTCATGGTATAGGTATTGGATGCCGTGCCCAGCGCCACCTGCGCCGATGCAGTTCTGGCACAGATAAGCGCCGACAAACTGAGGGAGGCAATTGACTTGTGTCTTGATTGCACACCGGAAGCAGCGTACCCAAAACGATATCGTCCCCAAGGAGGAGCCAACCATGAAAGCGTTGTTGCTGATCGATATCCAGAACGGGTTTTGCCCCGGAGGTAATCTGCCGGTTGCCGAGGGTGACAGGATCGTTCCCATCGCCAATGCGCTCATTGAAAATGGCGGTTACGACCTGATCATCGCATCACAGGATTGGCACCCGGAAAATCACGGCAGTTTTGCTTCCCAGCATGCCGGAAAAGAACCGTTCGACATGGGTGAACTCTCCGGCAAGCCACAGGTCATGTGGCCGGACCACTGTGTACAGGGTACGTCAGACGCACAATTCCACCCGGATTTAAACACCGACAGTTTCGACTATGTGCAACAAAAGGGTGAGAACCCGGCCGTCGACAGCTACTCTGCCTTTCGGGACAACGATCAGGCTGCCGTCACCGGCCTTGCCGATTATCTGACCCGTCAAGGTGTGACATGCCTCGACATTTGCGGGTTGGCCACCGATTATTGCGTCAACTTTTCCGTACAGGATGCAGTGGATATGCTGCCTGACGTCAAGGTGCGTTTCATTGAGGACGCCAGCCGCGGCATTGATCCAGAAGGCGTCAAGGCAGCCATTGCAGCCATGCGTGCCAAGGGTGCTGACATCATCACCAGCATGGATATTCTGGCCGCCTGAGGCGACGTTTTTACCTTATTACTTAGGGATGGTCTTTTCGAGAATATCGATATCTGACGCAGCGTCTTCCATACGCCGCGTCACGGCGGTCAGCGCATCATTCAGCCCGCGATTGTAAAAGCGTGGGCCGAGTTCGGCAGACAGGAAGTCCAGCAACATTTCGCCCTGAAGCCCGCTGATCTCACAATCCAGTTCTTCACTCAGATGTTTGCGGATACGGCTGACGAGATCGGTTTTTTCCTGTCTGCTAAACTCGATAATACTCAATGCAGCGTCCTTCCCGACTCTCGATTTCAGCGGTTTCGATACCAAAAATGGCGCACCGCAGGCAATGCTTCACAAAATTCAATTTATCAATCAAAGCAATTGCATTGCATCCGCAGGATCACCGCTCTAGAGCGTTGCCTGACTAAATTGATCTGCTGCGGTCATTTGCACCGAACCATCCAACACACATTCGGTTTAGTCAGGAAACGCGCCTGTAGCGCGCAAGGAGAATACCCATCAATGGCACACGCAGACTTCAAAACTGGCCTCAAGGGCGGTTTTCTCATCGCATTGTCAGCGGCACCCTTCGGCTTGCTGTTTGGCGCCGTGGCGGTGGACAACGGCCTGACCATGTTCGAAGCGGTGCTAATGAGCGCAACTCTCTATGCAGGCGCCAGCCAGCTGGTGGGGATTGAACTGTTTGGACAAAAGATCGAGGCCTGGCTGGTCATCCTGTCGATCTTTGCCGTCAACTTCCGGCACATTCTTTATTCGGCAGCCATGGTGCGCCCCCTCGCCCACTGGTCGCTCGGTCGCAAGCTGATCGCCTTCTTTTTCCTGGTCGATCCACAATTTGCTGAATCTGTGCGCCGCAATGAAAACGGTGAAAAGATTTCCTTCTCCTGGTACATGGGTTTTGCCCTTGCCATCTATTTCCCGTGGCTGGTCACCACCGTTCTCGGCGTGATGTTCGGAAAGCTGATCGGTGATCCACGCGCACTCGGTTTTGACGTGCTGTTGCCAATCTATTTTATGGGCATGGTGCTCGGCTTCCGCAAAAGACAGAATTTCTATCCCGTCATGCTCGCAAGTGGCATCGGCGCCATCGTCGCTTTCCATGTGGTGGGTTCGCCCTGGCACGTCAGTCTCGGTGCCTTTGCTGGTATTCTGGTGGCTGTGCTGCTGCCTCCGGCACCGAGCCATATAAACAATATTGAAGATGCCGGGGAGCAGAGCCTGTGAGCGACCTTTTCAACACCTATACGCTCTGGCTGATCATTGCTGGTGCAATCGCCACCTATATGACGCGCATTGGCGGTTATCTTCTGATGACCCGCATGAAGTCCATTCCGCCACGCGTCGAGGCCGGATTGAATGCGGTACCGGTCGCGGTTTTGACCACGCTGGTCACGCCAACCTTTTTTGACGGTGGATACGAGGTCAAGGCCGGCATGATCGTCGCCCTGATCGTCGGTTTGCGCTTTCCCGGTCTGACCATGCTGTTTGCCGGATGGTTGCTTGTCGTCACCACCCGGCATTTTGTCGGTTAAGGCCTAACACCTCAAACTGCGGCAGTGGCCTGATCAAGCCATGCCAGAACAGCCTCGTCGCTCAACAGCGGCGAGATTTTCTCCCGTACATTGGCATGATAGGCATTCAGCCAGTCACGCTCTTCTGCCGTCAGCAACTCTGCCACCACCAGACGGCGATCAATCGGGCACCATGTCAGCGTCTCAAAAGCAAACATCGGCAGATCACCACCCTCAATCTGTTCAGGCTCTGCCACATAGATAAGGTTCTCAATACGAATGCCAAACTGACCGGGACGATAATAACCGGGTTCATTGGACAGGATCATGCCCGGCAGAAACTCCTGTGTGGCAAGACGGGCAATGCGCTGCGGCCCCTCATGCACCGAGAGATAAGAGCCCACGCCGTGGCCTGTACCATGTCCGTAATCGACGCCGGCTTTCCACAGGGCAATACGCGCCAACGGATCGAGATCGCAACCACGCGTGCCCTTGGGGAAACGAGCCGCACTGATGGCAATCATACCTTTCAGAACAAGTGTGAAGAACTTCTTCTGCTCATAGGGCACGTCACCAATTGCAACCGTGCGCGTAATGTCCGTTGTGCCATTCACATATTGAGCGCCGGAATCGATCAGGAACATTTCGCCAGCATTCAACATGCGGTCGGTCGGTGTCGTGACGCGGTAGTGGATGATCGCCGCATGTTCACCGGCACCGGAAATGGTGTCGAAGGAAATATCCTTGAGCGGGTTCTGCATGCGGGACCCGACATGAGACCGAGTACGCTCCAGCATTTTGACCGCTTCGATTTCGCTGACGCTGCCCGGCTTGGCATTATCCAGCCAATAGAGAAACTCCACCATGGCTGCGCCATCCTGTAGATGGGCAGCAACACTGCCGTTCAGTTCGGCTGAGTTTTTGCAAGCACGTGGCAGCTTGGCAGGATCAACAACCTCAACCAACTCCCCACCGGCAAGCGTAATGGCATTGCGTAGGGCAACCGGCGCAAGATCGGCGTCAACGGCAATCCTTGCCCCGTCCTTGGCGTGCCGGCGCAGACGTGCCTCAATTTCGGATGGCGGCAGCTGCACGGCCAGCTGCGCCAGATAGGCCTCTACTTCGATGCCGGTCTTGCGCTTGTCGAGGAAGATTTCGGCCGTGCCATCTGCAAAAACCAATGCACGTGCTAAAGGATGCGGCGTGTGCGGCACGTCATTGCCGCGGATGTTGAAAATCCACGCCACGGAAGACGGCTCACCGATCAGCACAGCCTGCAGGTTTGCAGCGGTCAGATCCTGAGCAATGGTGGCAATCTTCTTACGCGCCAGAACGCCGGCATGCATTTCCGTCTGAATTGTCACCGCGCCCAAAGGCTCGGATGGCCGGTCTTTCCACACGGCATCAAGCGGATTGTGCTGCAGGAGAACGATCTCACCGCCAGCATCTTTCAGCGAAGCCTCAAGTCGGCGCAGTTCAGCACCGGTGTGCAGCCATGGATCAAGACCCAAACGGAAACCCTTCGGGGCATTTTTCTTCAGCCAGATCGGCGGGGGTGCATTAACCAGATCGCCACCGGTGAAGACATCACCATCCACCTGCTCAACCAGCTGCGTGGTGTAGCGTCCGTCAACAAACACGATGGCTTGGGTGCGCGTCACTAGAATGACACCGGCCGAGCCAGTAAAACCGCTGAGCCACGACATGCGCTCGGCCGAGGCCGGTACATATTCGCCTTGATAGTCATCCGCGCGCGGCACCAGAAAACCGTCGATACCAAGAGCATCAAACGAAGCCCTCAAGGCCTCAACCCGCTCACGGCCATATTGCGGGGCGGAAGTGGTTTCGAACGACTGAAACATGAACTGCTTTCCAAAAGATTCCATTGTGGCCGCGAATTTATCGCCGCGCTGCTGATGGGTCCAGCCGAAAGAACGGCGCGAAACCGGCGACACCTAAAAAACCATCAGGAAGGCGCAGCATTTGCATATGTTTTGCGCAAAAAAGCCGCAATCTGCATACGAGCCACCACCAGCCATGCATCATGCGCATAACACCATTGAGGTGAGCCACCTACCTGAAATGAAAAGTATAACTTATGTTGTAGTCATCGAAGGGAACACGACGTTTCCTTCAGTATGTAAGGAACACGGCAATGGCAAAATCTTTCTTCCGCACAGCTTTCGATCGCGTTATTGAAGCTCGCGAGCGTCAGGTCGGCCGTTACGTAAACGGCGCGCTCCTGAACCTTGACGACCAGTCTCTCAAGGCTCTTGGCACCAGCCGCGAAGAACTTCGCCGCAAGGGCACCAGCTACGTATTCTGATTATTAAGCCCGGCTTGCTTTCTCCTCCTCCCGAAGTGGCCTGGCATCGGAATACGTTTCCCGCTCGAGCACCCTCCCAGCTCGCGGGCGATCAGCATGACTGATCGAAAGGCGACGCGAAAGCGTCGCCTTTTTTATTGGCGCCATGTCAAAACATGGACAAACATCTTTGCATTTGATGCATTGCTCTAAAAAAATCCAATTGCAAATCGACGGCGGACACGCCCGCCCACTCGCCAAGACCATCAGATATCAAGCAAAAGCGCGCTTAATTGCGCACGTAGCTGTAATTTGCGAAGGCGGACACTACTTGCGCAGGTGAATCGTCACCCAGCCATTGCGCCAGATGGTGCGAACATGGCTTAGATGCTCGCCATTATAGGCAGCCAGGACCTTCCAGCGCTGCGATGCCAGAATTCCGGACAGGATTACCGAACCACCCGGAGCAAGATGCGCAACCAGTTGCGGCGCCATCTTGATCAGTGGCCGCGCCAAAATATTGGCGATGATCAGATCAAACGGGCCATGTTTGGCAAAGGCATCCGAATGGAAACCAGGGGCCGTTTCCAACGTCATGCCTTGCGCTATACCGTTGAGGCGCACATTTTCCTTGGCGACACGCACCGCAATCGGATCGATATCGGTGGCCAGAATCGGAATGCGGCGCATCTTGGCAACGGCGATTGCCAGAACACCACTGCCGGTGCCCAGATCAAGCGCATTACGCACGGTACGGGCCCGCACAACCGATTCAATCATTTCAAGGCAGCCAGCGGTCGTGCCGTGATGACCGGTTCCGAAGGCCTGCCCGGCTTCGATCTCAATCGAGATATCGTTGACGCGAACCTTGTCGCGATCATGAGAACCGTGAACCAGGAAACGCCCTGCCCTGACCGGCTTCAGGCCTTCAAGCGACTTGGCAATCCAGTCGATGTCGGGAATGATCTCACGCTGTACGGCAAGATGCGGGAACGAGTTTTTCAGAAGTGTGTCGAGACGCTCGCGCACTTCCTCTTCTTCTTCCAGCAAAAGATAGACGGATGCTTCCCAGATGTCCTTCTTTTCATCGACCTCGGTCGTGGCGATGGCAATGCCATCTTCCTCGAACACCTCGGTCATGACATCCAGTACCTGACCGGCCTCGATTTCGGTGGTCGTCACATAGAGGCGGATCTCGCTCACGGCAGCATCTCTTTCGGAAAATATCGGACTTGCCTGCCTTTGCCACAAAAGCAGGCGCAGTCCAATACCACCAGAGAAGAAACCGGCATTAACCCTTCAGGAGATTTTGCAGTTTCTGGACCGCGACATCAGGGTTTTCGCCGTAGGCAATGGTGCTGACGAAACGTCCCTGCGCATCCAGCAGGAAAACCGACGCAGTATGATCCATGGTGTATTCACCGTTCGGATCTTTTTCATCCACTGGCACCCGCTTGGCGTAAACGCGGAAGCTCTTGATCATTTCGGCAATCTTGTCCGGCTCGCCGGCAATACCAGTGATACGGCTGGTGACGTTGGAAATATACTGACCAAGAATTTCCGGCGTATCACGCTCGGGATCAACCGTTACGAAATACCCCTGCATCTTGTCGCCGGCCGGATCAACCTTCTCCATCCAGCCATTCAGCTCGAAAAGGGTTGTCGGGCAGACTTCAGGGCAATGGGTAAATCCGAAAAACAGCGCCGTCGGTTTGCCCTGGAAGGCCTTTTCGGTGATTGGCTGGCCGTTTTGGGCAACAAGCTGGAATGGCGCGCCATAAGGGCCTTCCGTCATATGCTGTTTTGACTCAGACAGCGCAAATGCCAGCCAGGTAACAACACCGCCCAGAAGGACAACAACACACCAGAGAACGATACGGACTTTTTTCATGCCAGATCAGCCTTCACACCAAATTTGATGACCACCAATGCGGCAGCATCCCAGTCTCGAAAGCAAATAATCAAACTTGCCCCTGATCGCAAATCAACAACCAGTTGATTGGAGGGACTGCGCGGATTTGCCGCCCTCGCCTACGCCGTCAGGTCAAAGGCACCAAGAAAGACCGGTCTGCGACAGGGTGAGGAAAATATCGACGCCATGCGTCATCCAGCCCTGGAATGCCAGCAGGCTGACACCCAGAAAGCTCAAGACGGCCACAGCCATCAGCAGCATGTGATTTGTGTTTCGCACTAACGTCGACATGCCCTGATGATAACATCGATGCCCCTCACCAACAACAGGACCAAAAACTGAAAGCCTGAGAAAAGACGCCGTTAGTAAAAGGTTAAACGGTTACAGTGCATGATCATCATGCGGTCTTCCAAGATAGCGACATGACGTCTGCCGGGTTTTCCAACAACCGGTCTTCCGCATTACCTGCCATTATGAACACCCGGACTTTAGCGCGTCCAGAACCGCCAGGAAGAATTCAGACCATGACGAATGCAATCAAGCAATCGGGTTCTCATCTCGAAATCGTTTCCTTCCATCTTGGCGATCAGGAATTCTGCATCGACATCATGGCAATCCGTGAAATTCGTGGCTGGGCACCAGTTACGCCTATGCCGCACACGCCTCCTTACGTTCTCGGCCTTATCAACCTACGTGGCGCCGTTATTCCTGTCATCGACATGGCCTGCCGCCTTGGTATGAAAATGACTGAACCTTCGGAACGCTCTGCCATCATCGTTACCGATATCGGTGGCAAGCTGGTTGGGCTGCTGGTGGAACAGGTTTCCGACATGATGACCATCCGTTCGGAAGACCTGCAGCCGACACCGGAAATCATTCCTGAGACCCAGCGTAGCTTCTCGCACGGCATCGTCGCGCTTGAGAAAAGCATGGTCTGCTTCCTCAACCTCGATACGGTCATCGCGGAAGAACTGTCCCGCGAAGCCGCTTAAGACTTTACATTACTGAGATTTTTGAAACGGCAGGCCTTACGGCTTGCCGTTTTTCCATGTCGGGTTCTGCCCGTAGAGCGGTACGGTTGAAATTGCCATCTTGGCCGAACCATCGGTCAATTCGCGGGTGTGCACCAGATAGATCAAGGTATCATTCGGCTTGTCGTAAATGCGGGTCACCAAAAGCTTCTTCCACACCAGCGACATGCCCTGACGGAACACTTCCTCACCATCCTTGGACAGATCGATATCACCGATCTCGACCGGTCCCGTCTGGTTGCAGGAAATGGCGTTGTTAGACGGGTCTTCAAACCAGTTGCCGTTTTTCAGCCGGTCAATGACGCCACGCTCAAAATAGGTCACGTGGCAGGTCACGCCCTTCACTTCCGGATCGGCTACCGCCTCAACGATAATGTCGTTGCCAATCCAGTCGACGCCGACTTCACCAACCACCTGCGCATGCGCAGCGGTGACCGGAACCGCAACGAGCAAGCCAACCATAAGTTTTCGTAACAGGGATAATGCCATTCCAGCCTCCATTGACTATCCCAAAGATAGGATCACGGAGAAAGATGGCAAGTTGAAAGGCGTGTGTTTTAACGCCGCCGCATGGTGCAGGGCTCATAGCCAGTCGAATGGACCTTACCGGCCACCATGCCGATCTTGCTGGGAATATCCCTGATCTCTGGCACTTCGATCGATTTGGCCATTTGGATGGCCGCAGAGGCACACACCAGAGCGTCCTCGGCGGCATTGTGGTGCACAAAGCGCAGGCCCAGGTGCCCGGCGATGATGTTGAGTTTGTGTGAGGGCAATTGCGGCCAGATCTTCTGGGACATTTTCACGCTGCACAGATAAGAAAACGTCGGATAGCTCTGCCGATACTTGTCAAAGCAGGCGCGCAGCACGCTGAAGTCGAAGGCCGCATTATGGGCAATCATCGTCGCACCCTGAAAATCATCCAGAAACTCGTCCATTACCTCCGGAAATTCCGGCGCATCTTCAACCGTTTCCGGCCGAATGCCGTGAATGGAGATATTGAACGATGAAAAGCGCATGTCACGCGGACGGATCAATCTTTCCTCCACCCGCACCACCTGACCATTCTCTACCCATGCCAGACCGACAGAACAGGCGCTGCCGCGCTCTTCATTGGCAGTTTCAAAGTCGATGGCGATGGTCTTCAAAGGACGATTCCCGATTGGTTCTTGCGCACCGCATAATACAATTTCCCCTGACATAGAACCGCTTCATGCCGGCCCGTTGGCCAGAACGACAAACGCCTTGTTTAAAAGCAAGTTTCGGGTGGCACGACTCACAAATCTCGATACACCAGTATCCATCACACATATTTCGTCGGGGCACGGCAATGGCAGCGATACAACGGCAGATGAACGCCAGCGAATGGGCCATGCTCATTGCCCTGTCGGTCCTGTGGGGCGGTTCCTTTTTCTTCATCGGCGTTGCGGTAAAGGAACTGCCACCGTTGACCATCGTCACGCTCCGTGTCGGTCTGGCGGCTATTGCGCTGCTCATCGTCTGCCGTGTCATGGGGTTGAAGCTGCCAAGAGAAGGCCGCATCTGGCGCGCCTTCTTTGCCATGGGCATACTCAACAACATCATCCCCTTTTGCCTGATCGTCTGGGGCCAGACGCATATCGCCAGTGGCGTTGCCTCCATTCTCAACGCAACAACGCCGTTGTTTACCGTCATTGTCGCGCATTTTCTGACGGTTGATGAAAAGCTGTCACCCAACAAGCTGACCGGCGTGCTGATTGGCTTCGTTGGCGTTGCCACCATGATCGGTCCTTCTGCCCTTGGCGGCAGCGGATCAAATCTTTGGGGCCAGCTTGCCATTTTGGGTGCAGCCACGTCTTACGCCTTTGCCGGTATCTTCGGCCGCCGTTTCAAGACCATGGGTGTTGCACCACTGATGACAGCAACCGGCCAAATTTCATCGTCAACCCTGATGTTGATCCCGGTTGCTCTACTGATCGATCAGCCGTGGACACTGGCCATGCCAAGCGCTGCCACCTGGGGCGCCTTGCTCGGCATCGCCCTGCTCTCCACCGCGCTTGCTTATCTACTGTTCTTCCGCATTCTCTCCACCGCCGGTGCCACCAATCTTGCGCTTGTCACCTTCCTCATTCCGGTCAGCGCCATTCTACTCGGCTCGCTGTTTCTCGGTGAACAGCTGGAAATGAAGCATTTTGTCGGCATGGCGATGATTGCCGCCGGTCTGATTGCCATTGATGGACGCTTGTTGCGCCGCCTGAAAGCGGCGGGCTGATCCAGACCCGACGCTCTCTATTACGGCTCCCAATAGGGCGGTGAACCAAACGCCTTACGCAAATGATCAGCCAGCGCTCTCAGCTTTGCAGACGGCCGCCGTCCCTCCGAATGGGCGATGTAGATAAATTCATCTTCTGCCTGTAAGCCGACATCGATCACGGTCAGGCTGCCATCCCTGATGGCAGGGCCGGCAATAAAGGTTGGCAACAGGGCGATGCCAAGCCCCGCCACCGCAGCGTCGCGGATCATATCGCCATGATTGACCCGCAGGGCGACCTTCGCCCGAACGATGACGGCACCGTTTGGGCCGACAAACCGCCAGTCCGCGACACCACGATTGGTGTAAAAAATTCCGCGATGTCCCTCCAGTTCAGCGGCATTATGGGGCGTTCCATGCTGTTCGAGATAGTCAGTTGATGCCACCAGCAGACGTCGGCTGGGCGCCAGCTTCCATGCCATCAATCGTGAATCAACAATCGGCCCATGCCGCACCACCGCATCAAATCCGGCAGACGACACATCGACACGGCGGTCATCCATATCCAGACTGACTTCGAGCGCCGGGTTCTGTAACAGAAACGGATAAAGCGCCGGGCCAAGATGCAGCCGACCAAAGGTCACAGGCGCAGACAGGCTGAGAGCGCCCTTGAGATCACCACGCCGCTCGGCCATGTCATCCGTGGCATCCCGCACCTCGTTGACGATGCGCACTGCCCTTTCCAGAAAGGCACTGCCATCTTCCGTCAGGCTGAGGCTGCGGGTTGTTCTGTGCAGCAGTGTCGTGCCCAGAACACGCTCGAGCTCTGACAGCCGGTCGCTCACTACCGATTTCGAAAGATTGAGGCGGCGCGATGCCTCGCTGATCGACCTGGATTCTGCAACGGCGACAAATGCGGTTATGCCTTCAAGCTTCATCATTGTTCGGTTTTTCCGGAAAGCTGAGCC
Source organism: Agrobacterium sp. AGB01 (assembly GCF_014851585.1). Classification (GTDB taxonomy): domain Bacteria; phylum Pseudomonadota; class Alphaproteobacteria; order Rhizobiales; family Rhizobiaceae; genus Agrobacterium. The sequence continues at coordinate 762,664 of NZ_JACVAB010000002.1, read as the reverse complement.
AACACTTGCAGACTAATCAGAACGATTGGAAAAAGCCATATTCGCTGCAGGCAAACACGCCACTCCGAACAAAGGAAAATGATCATGACACGCTTGCAGAACAAGACAGCACTTATCACTGGCGGCACCAGCGGCATCGGCCTTGAAACGGCCCGCCAATTTATAAGCGAAGGCGCACGCGTCGCGGTCACCGGCACCAACCCTGCCACCATCGAAAAGGCGAAAGCTGTGTTGGGTGATGATGTGCTTTACATCCGCGCCGATGCCGGAAACGTTGCATCGCAGAAAGAAATTGCTGACCAGATCGCCGCAAAGTTCGGCAAACTCGACATCCTCTTCGTTAACGCAGGTGTGGCTGAATTCCGCACCATGGACCAATGGGATGAAGCGGCCTTTGATCGCTCGGTCTCGGTCAATGTCAAAGGCCCGTTCTTCCTGGTGCAGGCGCTGCTGCCTGTTTTCAGCAACAAAGCCTCCATCGTGCTCAATACCTCGGTCAATGCCCATATCGGCATGCCAAATTCCAGCCTCTATGCGCTGACCAAGGCAGCGCTGCTGTCACTGTCTAAGACATTGTCGGGTGAATTGCTTGGCCGTGGCATCCGCGTTAATGCCGTTAGCCCCGGCCCGGTTGAAACCCCACTGCATGAAAAGTTCGGACTGGATGACGCTGGTAAAAAAGCCATGGCTGACTCGATTGTCGCGCAGATCCCGCTCGGACGATTTGGCCATGTTGCAGAAATTGCCAAGGCCGTTGTTTTCCTGGCATCCGATGAAGCAAGTTTTACGGTTGGCGCGGAACTGATTATCGATGGTGGCATGATTACCCTGTAACGCTTGGCCACTCTCAGCCCTGATTTTCCCGGGGTGGATGCGATCGCTCCGGGAAACAGCATTGACATCAAGGCATAGGCCACGCATTTTCACGCCATGATCACAAACGCAATCATCGTGATGCTCAACATCGTGACCACCGGCACCCCGGCGGGCATAGGATTGTTGACGCGTTAAACCGATCATCCATCCAGCCCTGCCAAAAAGAGCAGGGTTGATGAAACACCTGCTCTCCGGTCCCAAAATAGGAGAACAGGCATGCCGCCAGCCCAAAACCAAAACCTTGACTATGCTGATTTCGACCGTTCCGACATCACGGTACGGGCAACCCGTCTGGATGATGCGGCTGCGATCACCGAAATCATGAACCTGCCCGGCGTTCGCCATGGCACCTTGCGGCAACCATTTCAAAGCGTTGAGAAAACCCGCAAATTCATTGAAAGCGCCTCCCCCAACGATATCCAGATTCTCGCTGAATGGCGTGGCAAGATCATTGGCAATGCTGGCCTTCACCGCAAGGTGGGCCGACAGCTTCACGCGGCTTCGCTTGGCATTGGCATTCACGATGATTTCGCCGGCAAGGGCGTCGGCTCGGTCCTGTTATCAGCCCTGATCGACGCTGCCGACAACTGGCATGATATCCGCCGTATCGAACTGAGCGTCTTCACCGACAACACGGCCGGAATTCATCTCTACGAAAAATTCGGCTTTCAGCACGAGGGCATCCTTAGGCAATACGCCTTTCGCAATGGTGAATATGTCGATGCCTATATGATGGCGCGCCTGCGCGGTTGAAGACAATGCCGCTGCACTGACTGACATGGTCGCAGCGGCACCCGCCGCTCACCCACCAATCAGCGCCAGCCACTCATCCTCATCCATGGTCTGGATACCAAGCTCGACAGCCTTTGCGAGCTTGGAACCGGCACCGGGACCAGCCACCAGAATATCGGTCTTTTTCGATACCGAACCCGCCACCTTCGCACCAAGGCTTTCAGCGCGGGCTTTCGCCTCATCGCGGGTGAATTTCTCCAGCGAGCCGGTAAACACTACCGTTTTGCCGGAGACCGGACTGCCCTCGGTCGATGGCTTTTCGGCCTCCTTGGGCTGCAGCTCGGCAATCAGCTCGTCGATCACTTTCAGATTGCGCGGTTCCTTATAGAACTCGACAATCGAACGGGCGACAACCTCGCCAATACCGTCAATGCTGTTGAGCTCGGCCCATGCCTCACCCGTCAAGGGTGCCGCGGCCTTCATCGCCTCTTCAAAATGTTGGTAAGTGCCGTAAGACCGCGCCAGCAGCTTTGCTGTGGTTTCACCGACGTGGCGAATGCCAAGCGCAAAGATCAAGCGGTGCAGGTCGATTTCACGACGCACATCAATGGCATCGAACAGCTTCTTGACGCTGACCTTACCGAAACCGTCGATATTTTCGAGCTTGGTCAGGTGAGACCCTTCCTGACGTTTTTTCAGCGTGAAAATGTCAGGCGCCGTCTTGATCGACAATGCAGGGTCGTCGCTTTCAAAAAAGAAATCGATCTGCTTGGTGCCAAGCCCCTCAATGTCGAAGGCATTGCGTGACACGAAATGTTTGAGATGCTCCACGGCCTGCGCACGGCAAACGAAACCGCCGGTGCAACGGGTCACCGAATCGAGTTTACCAGTCTTTTCATTGCGTTCACGCACAGCATGGCTCTTGCACACCGGGCAGGTCTGCGGAAACTCGTAAGGCACCGCATCCGCGGCCCGTTTTTCAGGGATGATATCCAGCACCTGCGGAATAACATCGCCGGCGCGCTGCACGATAACGGTATCACCGACGCGGATATCATGCCCGACCGGGCGAATACGTTCGCCGCTATTGCCGATACCTTCGATGTAATCCGCATTGTGTAGCGTGGCGTTGGTCACAACCACACCACCCACCGTTACAGGTGTCAGACGCGCCACTGGTGTCAACGCGCCCGTGCGACCAACCTGAATATCGATGCCCTCGACAATGGTGAAAGCCTGTTCTGCCGGAAATTTATGGGCAGTGGCCCAGCGTGGACTGCGTGAGCGGAAACCAAGACGTTCCTGCAGATCAAGACTATCGACCTTGTAGACCACGCCATCGATATCATAATCGAGATTGGGGCGTTCAACGCCGATTTCACGATAATGCTCAAGCAGTTGTTCAATGGAATTGATTCGACGCATCAGCGGATTGACGGGAAATTTCCACTCCCGGAATTTTTCCACGATGCCATATTGTGTGTCGGACAAACGCGTCGCCTGCCCACCATTGGACACCTCACCCAGTGCGTAGGCAAAGAACCGCAACTTGCGTGCCGCCGTTACCTTCGCATCAAGCTGGCGCAGTGATCCGGACGCCGTGTTGCGCGGGTTCACATAGGTCTGTTTGCCTTCGGCCTCCATCTGGGCGTTGAGCGCCAGAAAGTCGCTCTTGGCCATATAGATTTCGCCGCGCACCTCAACCACATCAGGTGCACCAGCAGGAAGCGTATTGGGAATTTCAGAAATGGTCAGAATGTTGGCTGTGACATTTTCACCAGTTGTGCCGTCACCACGGGTGGCCGCCGTTTTCAGCCTGCCGTTTTCATAGCGGATCGACATCGAAAGACCGTCGATTTTTGGCTCCGCGGTGAAGGCAATCGAGTTATCCGGCAGTCGGCCCAGAAAACGATAAACCGAAGCAATAAAGTCCTGCACATCCTCGTCGGAAAACACGTTGTCGAGCGATAGCATAGGCCGCGCATGCACAATCGGCGCAAATGTCGGCAGTGGTGCAAATCCAACTTTTCTCGATGGACTGTCAGCCCGGACCAGTGTCGGAAACGCCACCTCTATCGCGTCGTTACGACGCTTCAGCGCATCATAATCCGCATCGGAAATCTCCGGTGCATCCTTGCCATGATAGAGCGCATCGTGCCGCGCGAGCTCTGCGGCGAGATAGGCAAGCTCGGAAGAAGCCTCAAGTTCGGTCAGTTTATCAACCGCGGTCAGTTCGTTTGCCATGGATGCCTCGCGCATGAATCTGCAACGCTTTTAGCGAATTATTTCGGCATGCAAAACCATCGCTTTGCAAAACACAGGAATAGATTATCCTGAAAATCCGGATCGATACAGAACCGGAGACACCAATGGAATTTACCACGCTTCTCGCCTTCGCCGCCGCATTTTTTGTCTTCGCAGCCAGTCCCGGCCCCGACAATATGACCATCATCGCTCGCACGATCACCCATGGCGCGGCATCCGGTTTCGCCTATGGTGCAGGCACCGTTGTCGGCATTCTGATGTTTTTGACTTTGGCCGCCTTTGGCCTTTCCATTCTTGCCAGTGAAATGAGCATGGTGATGACCGTTCTGCGTTATGCCGGTGCGGCCTATCTGGTGTGGATGGGCATCAGACTGTGGACAGCAGAACCTGTTGTTCCACAGTTGCAGCCAACTGCCGGCCAGCGTGGCCTGCTGCCGGTTTTCATGACTGGTATTGCCCTAAACCTCGGCAACCCGAAAATGCCGCTGTTTTATGTGGCTCTGCTTCCCAACGTGGTTGGCGCATCCCTGACACTCGATCACCTTGCGGCACTTGCAGCCATCGTCATTGCGGTAGAGATTATCGTGATCGGTGGCCATGTGGCACTTGCCGTGCGGGCTCGCAGGCTGTTACGCCAACCTCACATCGTACGGCGGGTCAATCGCACCGCTGGCTGCGTCATGATCGGTTCGGGCATCTTCGTCGCGACAGCGCGCTAACAGGGGTAGTTTCAGCATGAGCAAGACGATGACCATCAGCACGGACACGATGCGCATCCTGCAACCCTATCCAGACATCTATGCCTATTACGATGGCCGGATGAACAAGCGCCTTTATTCGCCGGAACCGAACTGGCTGGATGACGGTGCCTACACGCTGGGCACCGCCTCCTATGCCATCGTCTCAGAAGGCCATGCACTCGTCTATGATACGCATATGTCGCTTGATCACGCCCGTTTCATCCGCAACCATCTGCAAAGCCTTGATGTCAGCGAAATCACGGTGGTGCTCAGCCACTGGCACACCGACCATATTGCCGGAAACGAGGTGTTTGCCGATTGCGAGATCATAGCGCTGGATTTGACCGCAGATACCATGGCGAAAAACCGTGAGGCTCTTGCCAAGCGAAATCCGCCGATCTCGCCGGTGATCATGCCGACACGCACCTTTAAGACTACGCTCGGCCTTCAGATCGGCAAACGGCTCGTGGAGATGCACCACTTCGATATTCACAGCGCCGATGGCAATGTGCTGTGGCTACCGCACGAAAAAATCCTGTTTGCGGGCGACACGCTGGAAGACACCGTGACCTATATCTCAGAGCCCGAACATATCGCCACCCATATCGAAGAACTGAAGCGTCTGCGCCAATGGCCAATTGCCAGAATTCTTCCCAATCATGGCCTTGAGCAGCGTATCGCCGAAGGAGGTTATGCACCGGAGCTGATTGACGCCAACCAAGCCTATCTGGAACGCCTGACCGGCCCGAATGGCCTGGCACTGGCCGGCAAACAAACGCTGAAGGAGTTTGTGGCCCCGGAACTTGCTGAGGGCGCAATTGTCTATCACGCCGATTACGAAGAGGTTCACCGTCACAATATCGATGCTGTCAGGAAGATACGGGCCCTGTAGGGCCCGTTTGATGACGCTGGTCGCTTCTTAGTCCTTGGCGGCCAGAAGACGGGCTGCAGCTGCCCTCGCCTCATCCGTAACAGAGGCACCCGCCAGCATACGGGCGATTTCCTCGGTGCGGTGCTGCGGTTCCATCGTTGCCACCTTGGTGGCAATCCGCTCGGTGCCATCACCCGTCGGTCCCTTGGAGATCAGCAGATGTGTCGCCGCACGTGCCGCCACCTGCGGGGCATGGGTAACCGACAGAACCTGAACGGTTTTCGACAATCTGCGAAGGCGCTGGCCAATCGCATCAGCAACTGCACCACCCACGCCGGTATCGATTTCATCAAACACCAGTGTCGGCGCAGAACCACGATCTGCCAGAGCAACCTTGAGAGCCAGCAGGAAGCGCGAAAGTTCACCACCCGACGCCACCTTCATGATCGGCCCTGGCCGTGTGCCGGGGTTGGTCTGCACGTGGAATTCAACCACGTCGATCCCTTCGGCTGTCGCCGCCTCGGCATCGGTCGTGACTTCAACGCTAAAACGGGCGCGTTCCAGCTTGAGGGCGGGCAGTTCTGCCATGACAGCGTCCGAAAGCGCGCTGGCTGCAGTGTGCCGCTTGTGCGACAGCGCAACGGCAGCCTGATCGAAATCGGCCTTTACCAGATGCAGATTTGCTTCGAGCCTTGCCAGCGTTTCCTCACCGGCATCAAGCTCGGCAAGATCAGCCACCATCTTTTCGGCCAAGGCAGGCAGCTCGATCACCGGCACGGAATATTTGCGACCCGCTGCACGCAGCGAAAACAACCGCTCTTCAACACGCTCCAGCTCACGCGGATCAAACTCCGTGCGGCGCAGCGCGGCTTCCACTTCGGTTTGCGCATTGGAAAGGTTGTCCAGTGCTGCATCCAGCAACTGCACCGTATCTTCCAAAAGACCCGGCGCTTCGTGGCTCTTGCGCTCCAGACGACGCATCATCGATGCGATCATCGGCACAGGCGACGCGTTGCCATTTAAAAATTCGCTGGCTTCGGCAATATCACCGGCAATCCGCTCAGACTTCTGCATGACGGCGCGGCGTTCCGCCAGCTCGTCTTCCTCGCCGTCCTGCGGCGAGAGCTTTTCAAGCTCTTCGACAGAAGATCGCAAAAATTCAGCCTCACGGGCCGCCGCTTCAACCTTGGCGCGGTGCACTTTCAAACCGCGTTCGGCATCTTTCCATTTGCGGTAAAGTCCCTGTAGCGACAAGGCCTCGTCACTCAAGCCTGCAAAGGCATCGAGAAGCGCGCGGTGCGCATCTGTGTCGACTAGCGCGCGGTCATCATGTTGGCCGTGTATCTCGACCAGCAGCACGCCCAGCTGGCGCATCATCTGCACGCTGACTGCCTGATCATTGACATAGGCTTTGGTGCGGCCATCAGCGGATTGTACGCGGCGGAAAATCAGATCGCCGTCGTCATCAAGGCCATTTTCTCGCAAGAGAAGTCGTGCCGGATGGTCGTTTGCCAGTTCGAAGGTTGCAGTCACCTGCCCCTTATCCTCACCATGACGTACAAGGCCACCATCCCCTCGCCCACCAAGGGCAAGAGACAGACTGTCCAGAAGAATGGATTTACCGGCACCCGTTTCACCTGTTAGCACCGACAGGCCCGCCTCGAACGCAAGATCGAGCCGTTCAATCAGGACGATATCCCGGATCGATAACTGCGTGAGCATGGGTTACACCCTCAGATCAAACGCCAAGAAGCTTGAGGCCAGCCTTGGAAATCCACGATCCCTTGTTCTCGCGTGGCTGAAGTCCGCCGGACTGCAACAGCTTGAACGAATCGGCATACCATTGGCTGTCCGGATAGTTGTTGCCCAGAACCGCAGCGGCGGTCTGTGCTTCGTCCGTCAGACCCATTGCATAATAGGATTCGGTCAGACGCGCCAAGGCTTCTTCGATCTGGTTGGTATTTGGATATGTCTCGACCACAACGCGGAAGCGCTTGATGGCGGCCAGATATTCCTTGCGCTCAAGGTAATAACGGCCGACCTGCATTTCCTTGCCGGCCAGCTGGTCGCGTGCAAAGCGGATCTTCGCCTGCGCATCGCTGACATATTCCGAATTCGGATAATCATTGACCACCTTGGACATCGCTTCGATGGTGCGGGCAGCAGCGCGCTGGTCCTGCGTCACGTCAACGATCTGCTTTGAATAAGCCAGGCCGACCAGATACTGAACGTAAGCGGAATCTTCAGAACGCGGATATTGCTTGAGGTAACGGTTGCCTGCTGCAATGGCTTGCTCGTTACGGTTCATACGGGTGCTGACGAATGTCTGCATCACCAGAGCCTTGCGGCCCCATTCCGTAAACGGATGTTGTTTGTCAATCGCTTCGAACTTGCGCGATGCTTCGGTCATGTTGCCGGAGTTCATGTTGGCGAGACCCTGCTTGTAGAGTGTCTCAGCCGATTCGCTTTCGAAACCAAGTTTGGTGATGTCGATATCTGGGTCCGACTGGCATGCGGTCACGAGCGTTGCAGCCCCGGCCAGCAACATCGATACAAGCGCGACCCGAACCGTTCTATTCATTGCACCAGACCCTACATGCTTCATTATACAGATCCCATTTCGCGCAAATACATCAACATCAGCTTTGCACTGGCGTTTCTAGCCATAAAAGCGTCGGTAGAGCAACGCAATGATGACGCATTAACGCATTTTTATGGCGTACCACTTTGACGAGGACGAATATTTCCTGTTTTTCAGGTCAAAAGACGCCGCGTTTTATTCCCTCACCTGCACATTTTCTTGTCGTCGCTTCTGAGTCGCGACTGGTTCCACCAAGCGGATAAAATGTGAACAGTGCCATGCATTTTCATAGAAAAAAGCCGCATCCAGAGGACGCGGCTTTCAAAATCTTCAATCACGAAATCAGGCAGACCAAGGCGACACGTCAGCAACATTGACGCGGACAAACTCGGCGGCGCGCACGCGCTGGCTGCGGGAAACCGGAGCTTCTACAATTTCATAGGCGGTCGGATCGCTGAGCAGCGCCTTGAGCGCATTGGCGTTGACCTTGTGGCCACCACGGTAGGAACGGTAGCAGCCAATGAACTGCGCACCGGCCAGTGCCAGATCCCCAACAGCGTCCAGCGTCTTGTGACGAACGAACTCGTCCTTCTCGTAACGCAGGCCTTCCATATTGATGACAGTGTGGTCATCGGAAATCACTACGGAGTTCTCAAGCGACGAACCGAGTGCATAACCGGCCGCCCACAGACGCTCCACATCACGCATGAAACCGAAAGTACGGGCGCGAGACAGTTCCTTGGTAAAGGTTTCTGCAGTCAGATCGCCAGCCCAAGTCTGACGGCCGATCAGCGGCGTATCAAAGTCGATCTCAACTTCGAACCGCGTGCCGTTGTATGGACGGAACTCAGCCCAGGATGAACCGGCGTCGATACGAACCGGCTTCAAAACGCGGATATAACGGCGCTTTACGCCGAGATTGACGATGCCAACCTGCTCGATAGCTTCGATGAACGGGAACGAGCTGCCATCCATGATCGGCGCTTCGGGACCATCAACTTCAACAACCAGGTTGTCGAGGCCAAGCGCATAGATCGCGGCCATGACGTGTTCGATGGTGGCAATGGACTGTGTCTGCGAGCGGCCAAGCACCGTGCAGAGATCGGTGTTGCCGACATTGGCGGAAACAGCCTTGATCTCGGTGATATTGCCGTTGTCGTGATGACGCTGGAAAACAATGCCGGTACCGGCTTCAGCCGGATGGAAGGTCATGGAAACCGGATTGCCCGAATGAACGCCAATACCGGAAATCTGCGCAGCAGCGGCGATAGTCGTTTGAAAACCAAGCAATTCGATACTCATTCACATGTGCCTTGTCTAACGGGAACCAAAACGTCAGGGGTTCGGCTCCCCAATTCCAAATTGAGGAAACATACGGTTTTCCTCACAACTTGCAGTCATACATACGTATGGTCAGGCCACATAACAAATCACTGTTTCTTTCGCATTGTTACAAGTTTAAGAAATTGATAAATCGACATCTTTCTTCACATTTGGAAACAGTTTGTAACAAAAAACCCGGGCCTTTCGGTCCGGGTTTGATGTTTAGAAGAATCGCATCTGATCAGTTCGACTGACGGCGCAGGAACGCCGGAATTTCCAACTGGTCGTCTTCGTGCGAGCTTGCAGCCTGCGGTGTGACACGACCCTGATTGTCGAGCTGGCCACGACGCGGTGCGTACAGGCTTGCCTCAGCGGAAAGCTGACGGCGCTGCTGTGGAGCAAGCGATGGTGCGTCCATCAACTCGGAAGGAACGTTGTCGTCTTCTTCACGACGTCCCAGCGAGTTGGTGATGCGCTTCAACAGACCCATCGGGCCACGCTCTTCCGGAACCGTCGATGCCGGATGCGCAGTGCGGTGGTCCATTTCAGCCTTCACGACCGGAGGAAAGTCCTCGATCTTTGGCATGCGAACCGGCTCTACATGGCGAGGTGCCGCTGCAACCGGTTCATGGTGCACAGGTGCCTGTGGCTGCTGCATGCGTGGTGCAGCAACTGGCTCAGGTGCGTGGTGGGCCTGTGGTGCAGGTGCGGCCTGAACTGGAGCCTGACGAACAGGTGCAGGTGCTGGAGCTTCAACCGGAGCAGAAGCAAACAGCTTGCTCTGCGGGCGGAATTCAGCTTCTGCCTGTGCCTGGCGCAGCTGCTGTTCAGCAGCTGCCAGAGCCAATTCGCGTTCCATTTCGACTTCAGCCGTACGGATGGTCTGTGCGATTGGGTCAATCGCCTTAGGGGCCTGCATGACGGGGGCAGGCTGAACTGCGGCCGGAGCCGAAGCAACGGCCGCCGAAGGACGGATAAGGGGCTTTGCAGCAGCGGCCTGCGCCAGGTACTGGTCGTTCTGGCCTGCAACGCGGTCGATACCGGTCGCAACAACAGACACGCGGATGAGGCCTTCGAGCGCTTCGTCGAAGGTCGCGCCGAGGATGATGTTTGCATCCGGGTCGACTTCTTCGCGAATACGGGTCGCAGCTTCGTCCACTTCGAACAGGGTCATGTCGCGACCACCGGTGATGGAGATCAGCAGGCCCTGTGCACCCTTCATGGAGGTTTCGTCCAGCAGCGGGTTGGCAATAGCGGCTTCAGCAGCCTGCATTGCGCGGCCTTCGCCGGAAGCTTCACCCGTACCCATCATCGCACGGCCCATTTCGCGCATGACAGAACGAACGTCAGCGAAGTCGAGGTTGATAAGACCTTCCTTCACCATCAGGTCGGTGATGCAGGCAACGCCCGAATAGAGAACCTGGTCGGCCATTGCGAAGGCATCCGCAAAGGTGGTCTTGTCGTTGGCGATGCGAAACAGGTTCTGGTTTGGAATGACGATCAGCGTGTCGACCGACTTCTGAAGCTCCTGAATGCCCTGTTCGGCAAGGCGCATACGGCGCTGGCCTTCAAAGTGGAACGGCTTGGTCACAACGCCAACCGTCAGAATGCCCTTGTTGCGAGCAGCCTGTGCGACGACAGGAGCTGCACCCGTACCGGTACCACCGCCCATACCAGCAGTAACAAAGCACATGTGTGTTCCGTTGAGGTGATCGACGATTTCATCGATGCACTCTTCAGCAGCAGCGCGACCGACTTCCGGCTGCGAACCAGCGCCGAGACCTTCAGTAACCTGAACGCCCATCTGAATGATGCGTTCGGCCTTGGTCATCGTCAGGGCCTGTGCGTCCGTGTTAGCCACAACAAAATCAACGCCCTGAAGACCAGCCGAGATCATGTTGTTTACGGCGTTGCCACCACCGCCACCAACACCGAATACGGTGATGCGAGGCTTCAACTCGGTGATATCAGGCTTATGCAGCTGTATCGTCATTGTCACATTCCTTCTTTGTCTTGGCCGCATCGCCACGCTGGCCGATTCATTACAACTCTTTACACACCTGCTCCGGCACCACGCCGGTTCAGGTCAAAAACTTTCTTTCAACCACTGCCCTACCCGGGCAATCCGTCCGCCACTTGTGCCGAACGGAGAAAACAGCCCGCCTTGTGAGGCATGTACTTCCGCGTCCGCGATCTGCGGATAAATCATCAGGCCAACCGCCGTCGAAAATGCCGGACCCTTGGCTGCAACCGGCAGACCGGAAACACCAAGCGGACGACCAATACGCACGTTACGGGCTAGAATGCGGCGCGCCGTTTCCGGCAGACCGGTTAGCTGGCTTGCGCCACCGGTCAGAACAACGCGCTTGCCGACAATCGGGCTGAAACCGGACTTCTGGATCCGGTCACGAATCAGTTCCAGGGTTTCTTCGATACGGGCACGCACGATGCGCGTGACCAGAGCGCGGGAAACCTGTGACGGTTGATCGCGGTCATCCTCGCCGATTGGCGGGATCGAAATCATGTCACGTTCGTCTGCACCATTGGCCAGGGCAGAACCGTGAACCACCTTCAGACGCTCGGCGTCCTCGATGCGGGTGGACAGGCCGCGTGCCAGATCGGTGGTGACGTGGTGGCCACCAAGACCGATTGCGTCGGTGTGAATGAGACGGCCTTCAGCGAATACCGAAATCGTCGTGGTGCCGCCGCCCATATCGATGGCTGCGCAACCCAGTTCGACTTCATCGTCAACCAGTGCAGCAAGACCACTTGCGTAAGGAGTCGCAACCATGCCCTCGACCGACAGGTGAGCGCGGTTGACGCACAATTCGAGATTTTTCAGCGCCGAACGTTCTGCGGTGACAACATGCATGTCGACGCCGAGAAGATCGCCATACATCGACAGAGGATCACGGATGCCACGCTCGCCATCCAGCGAATAACCTGTTGGCAGGGAGTGCAGGATTGCCCGGTCCTGACGCAGCGACTGCTGGCTCGCGGCAATGAGAACCTTGCGCAGATCGCCTGCTTCGACTTCCTGGCCACCCAGATCAATACTTGCGGTATAGATGTCGCTGGCCAGACGGCCGGCCGATACGTTGACGATCAGGCTGTCGACTGTCAGGCCTGCCATACGCTCGGCTGCATCGACAGCCAGACGAACGACGCCTTCAACGGCATCCAGATCGGCGATGACACCGGACTTCACACCGCGCGAACGCTGGTGGCCAATGCCGATGATTTCAACCTTGTGGGTACGACCCGGCAGCACTTCTGTTTCCTGACGTGGCGTCAGACGACCGATCATGCAGACGATCTTGGTCGAGCCGATATCCAGCACGGAAACGACATGTGACCGCTTGGAAGAAAGCGGTTTAAGGCGCGGCAGTCCAAAATGGGAAGAACCGAAAAAGCTCATATGTTCCCCGCTTTCTTGAGCGCCTTTTCACGTGCCGTAACGGCGGCCTCACGGCGCTCGGTTGCGGCTTGCGTTAACTGAATGGTGGTGCGATCGGAAAGCCGCAAATCGATTGCTGCGATGTCGCGTGACATAACCTGCTGTTCAGCATCGAGACGCGACAGCAAATGCAAGGCCTTGGCGACATTGACTTCTGGCAGCTTGATGATGATGCCGTTGTTCAGGTGCAGGTCCCAGCGACGACCGGAGATGCGAACATAGGCCTTGACCTTGCTGCGAATTTCCGGCCAGGCGTCCAGCTGCTCCATGAAGCTTGCAGCGCCGGTTTCTGCGTCACGACCAACGAACAGCGGCAGGGCTGCAAATTTATTATCACGCAGCGGTGCAATCACGCTGCCGTTCTTTTCGATAAGCGACAGCTCGGAACCGTGCTGCCAGATACCGAATGCATCGCGCTCCTTGAGACGGATCTCGATGGTGCGCGGATAGATCTTGCGCACATCAACATCTTCCACCCACGGCAGATCAGCCAGACGGCGGCGCGCTGTGTTGACATCCATAGCAACAAGCGAGGTCGTACCGTCGAGGCCGAGCAGCTGCAGGATATCGATTTCGGAGGTCTGCGCGTTGCCGGAAACCTTGACGTCTTCGATGGCAAAACCGGCAGCAGATGTGGTTGCCTGCGCAACGGTCTGCGTGTGGCCACCAAGCGACATGCCATAGAGACCGGTGGCTGCAAAAAATGCGATTGCGGAAATCGTGCCTGTGTGTGCGGGAATGTTGACGCGGCCCGTTGCGAGGCTGACACAAAAGCGCACGACGCGACGCAGCGGACGAGGCAGCACGATGCGCTCGTCAGCGGCAGGAGCGAACTGCTCCACCCGGCGTCTGTTTGCTTTTTTGCCACCGATCATCGCGAACACGAAGCGTCCTCCACCATCCAGCGGACGAATTGACCAAACGTTAAACCATCATGAGCTGCCATTTCCGGCACGAGAGAGGTTGGTGTCATGCCAGGCTGAGTGTTGACCTCAAGCCAGATAATCTCACCATCCTCAGACAGACGGTCATCGTAACGAAAGTCTGACCGGCTCACTCCACGGCACCCGATTGCCCGGTGCGCCATAAGAGCCAATGATTGTATTTTTTGGTAAATTTTCGGTGAAATTTCTGCAGGAATGACATGTTTCGAGCCACCCGCGGCATACTTCGCATCATAATCGTAGAAGCTGTGTCCAACCGGCACCACCTCAGTGACACCAAGCGCACGATCGCCCATGACACCACAGGTCAGCTCACGACCGGGAATATAACGTTCAACCATCACCGCATCACTGTAACGCCATTCAGATGACGTCAGGACCTGCGGAGGATGGGATTGATCCTCTTTGACGATCACAACTCCGAAACTGGAGCCTTCACGAACAGGCTTGACGACATAAGGCGGCGCCAGCGGGTGTTCATTGGTGAAATCAAAACGGTTCATCAGGCGCGCTTCGGCAACCGGCACGCCAGCAGCGGCAGCAACTTTCTTGGCCTGCCCCTTATCCATGGCAAGAGCAGACGCAAGCACACCGGAACCGGTGTAAGGAATTTGCAGATATTCAAGAATGCCCTGAATGGTGCCATCTTCGCCAAAAGGGCCGTGGAGAGCATTAAAGACAACATCAGGATTAAGGCGCGACAGCACGGCCGACACATCACGATCGACGTCGACGCGAGTGACCTCGTAGCCTTCGGCTTCAAGAGCAAGCGCACACGCCTCACCTGAAGAAAGGCTGACCGGCCGCTCCGATGAAAAACCACCCATAAGGACAGCGATATGTTTGCCGCTCATTTAAATCCCCGACATCAAACGTTTCTCTGACGCCACTAACGACCGCCTTACGCCCAAATTCCGGCACTGATTCTCTCAGTACCATCCACTGAACCACTTAAGAGCCATTAAGGTTAATGAAGCGTTTACTTTCGTTAACCAGCGCACCTTCCATGCGGTTTTTTAAACATGAATCATTCAATGTTCGGATTAATGCCTTAGAATCAGAGAGTTGCACTAAATGCAATATGTCTGGGTCAAAAAAAGCAAAAATGAGACCATGTTTCGCTTCAGGACAATCGTTAACAGGCAAGCCTCAAACCGTTAAGATTCAGGCTTATCCACAACTCATGGATGAACATGACAAGATCCAGAAATTTTGCGACGCAACATTGGGCGTCATTTTCGCCTTTCAAACCGGCTTTTCCGCCCTCAAAATGCCTCCAGGAACACCATAAAGCCGGGCAAAAACGCTTATATGATCAAAAAACAATGCTATTTTAAATTTTATTGCGCTTGCAGCATTCCATATTTGCGAAAATTGCGTTAACGCAATCACGCCGTTCAAGGCAATCTCAACACTTGAAGCGTATGTGCCTGTGCCCGAAAGGCCGCACGGCGCTTTGATACAATGGAACCAACACAATGACCGACGCGATATCCCGTGTATCGCCGACCGCTGACATTCCGAACGATGTAAAGACAAATTCGCCTGCACGAGTTCTTACTGCCAGCGTGGTCGGCACGACCATCGAGTTCTTCGACTTTTACGTCTATGCGACAGCCGCAGTTCTCGTGTTCCCAACGCTATTCTTCCCCAACAATGACCCGATGACGGCACTGCTGGCTTCTTTTGCCACGTTCTCCATCGCGTTTTTCGCGCGGCCGCTGGGCGCCGTTGTATTCGGCCACTACGGCGACCGTGTCGGCCGCAAGACAACACTTGTTGCCGCACTTCTGACCATGGGTATCTCCACCGTCATTATCGGCTTGCTGCCGTCCTATGAGACTGCCGGCATCATTGCGCCGTTGCTTCTGGCGCTGTGCCGTTTCGGTCAGGGCTTTGGTCTTGGCGGTGAATGGGGTGGTGCCGTGCTTCTTGCAACGGAAAATGCACCTCCTGGCAAGCGTAGCTGGTACGGCATGTTCCCGCAGCTTGGCGCGCCAATCGGCCTGCTGCTCTCTTCTGGCGTGTTCTGGATTCTGCTGCACTTCATGTCGCAGGAAGCCCTGCTGAGCTGGGGTTGGCGCATTCCGTTCGTCGCATCGATCATTCTGATTGCTGTTGGTCTGTGGGTTCGACTGTCGATCACAGAAACACCGGCCTTCCAGAAGGCGATCGATCAGGAAGAGCGCGTTGCCGTTCCGGTTGCTGAACTGTTCCGCAACCACAAGCGCAGCCTGGCGCTCGGCACATTCGTTGCTCTGGCAACATTCGTGCTGTTCTACATCGGTACCGCCTACTTGCTGTCCTACAACGTTAAGGTTCTGAAAATCCCGTTCCTCGACGCTCTGGAAGTGCAGATCCTCGGCTCTATCGTGTTTGGTATCTTCATTCCGTTCGCTGGGAAGCTCGCAGAGCGTTTCGGTCGTCGTGAAATCCTGATCCTGACCACTGTGCTGATTGGCGCATTCTCGTTCCTGCTGCCCGGCCTGATGAGCGGTGGCGAAGGCTCGATCTTCCTCTTTGCAGCTCTCGCCATGGCACTGATGGGCATGACCTACGGTCTGATCGGCACTGCACTTGCAGCACCCTTCCCGACAACCGTGCGCTACACAGGCTCGTCGATCACCTTCAACATGGCCGGCATCTTCGGCGCCTCGCTGGCACCATACATCGCCACATGGCTGCAGGTGAACTACGGCATGGCCTATGTCGGTTATTACCTCTGCGCCGCAGCGGTCATCACGCTGGCCTGCATTTTGCTGTCACGCAAGAACGAAGTCTGATCCTGAATCAAACTGACAACAAAGCCCGCGAAGTCGCTGACTCCGCGGGCTTTTTCTTTGAGTGAATCATCACATGAACCACAGCGATGTCACGACAACATCAATACACGCACTGGCAAGACACCCCTCTCCCCAGAAACAAAACGGCCGGGTGATAAACCCGGCCGTTCTTAAAATATTGAAAGCGTTTGCGTCAGGCGGCATCAGCCACCGAGGAAGGGCTCGACTTCACGGCCCGGCATGAACAGGCCAAGGCGCTTGATTTCCCATTCCAGCTGAATGCCAGAGTGCTCACGCACACGACGGCGAATGGTCTCGCCGAGATATTCCAGATCATAGCCGGTCGCATTACCGGTATTGATCATGAAGTTGCAGTGCAGCGACGACATCTGCGCGCCACCGATTACCAGGCCACGGCCCCCAGCCTCGTCAATCAATTCCCATGCCGAATGGCCTTCTGGGTTTTTGAAGGTCGAACCACCAGTCTTTTCGCGGATCGGCTGAACAGTCTCACGATGAAGACGCACGGCATCCATATCTGCACGAATTTTTGCTCTGTCTTCAGGATAGCCTTCGAAAAGCGCATCCACAAAGATCAGGCCTTCCGATGCGCTGGAGTGGCGATAGGTGTAACCCATCTCCTCATTCGAAAGCGTGTGGATATTGCCCTGACGGTCAACCGCACGCACTTCCACAACGCGCTCGCGGGTTTCGCCGCCATTGGCACCAGCATTCATGCGCAGCGCACCACCGATTGAACCGGGAATGCCGTAATAGAAATGGAAACCACCGATACCATTGTCCATGGCCATCGCGGCAATATGCTTGTCCGGGCAAATAGCACCAGCGCGAATGCGGTTTTCGCCGGCCAGTTCAAGATTGCCAAAACCCTTGGCGGAAAGACGCACGACAACGCCAGGAATGCCGCCGTCACGCACCAACAGGTTGGAGCCAACGCCAACAACCGTCAGCGGCACATCTTCCGGCAGCAGTTTCAGGAAGGTAACAAGATCATCCACATCGTGAGGCTGGAACATAAGCTCCGCAAGACCACCTGCCCGGAACCACGTAACGCGGTCCATCGGCGCATCCGGCGTCAGGCGTCCACGCAGTTCATTCACTCCCTCGCCGAGCCTTCCCAGCAGCTTAACCCCATCCACCTGTTTCATGCAGACTTTCCTGATATGCTTTCCAGTTCAGAAGGCAGCGACGCCGCCCATTGCGTAATATTACCAGCACCCAACAGAACCACGAAATCACCGGGATTCGCAATGCCTGCGATCAATTTGGCAAGTTCATCCTTGGAAGGCAAAAACCGCGCATCACGATGTCCTGCCGCCTTGATGGCCGAAATCAGAGCTTCGGAGTTTGCGCCTTCGATTGGATCTTCGCCCGCCGCATAAACCGGTGCAAGGATAATCGTGTCTGCATCATTGAAGCAATGCGCAAAGTCGTCAAACAGGCTGGAAAGACGGCTGTAGCGGTGCGGTTGGTGCACGGCGATGATACGGCCCTTGCAGGCTTCACGCGCAGCTCTGAGCACCGCCTTGATTTCTACCGGGTGATGACCGTAGTCATCAAACACCTGAACGTCGTTCCAGGTGCCGGTCAGCGTGAAGCGACGCTTTACGCCACCAAACGAGGCAAGACCCTTCTTGATGTTTTCTTCCGAAATACCGAGACGGTTGGCCACGGCAATGGCCGCGCAGGCGTTCGACACATTGTGACGGCCTGGCATTGGCAGGACAAGATCCTTGAAGGTAAAGATCTTGCCGGTACGACGACGGCGGATTTCAACGTCGAAAATGGAACGCGTGCCATCAATGCGGACATTGGAGAAACGCACGTCGGCCTGCGGGTTTTCACCATAGGTGACAACCTTGCGGTCTTCGATCCTGCCCACCAGCGCCTGAACCTCTGGATGGTCGAGGCACATGACGCCAAAACCGTAAAACGGCACATTTTCCACGAACTGGCGGAAAGCGGCACGCACGGCATCAAAATCACCATAGTGATCGAGATGCTCAGGATCGATATTGGTCACCACGGCCACATCGGCCGGCAGTTTCAGGAATGTGCCGTCAGACTCATCAGCCTCGACAACCATCCACTCACCTTCACCCATACGGGCATTGGTGCCGTAAGCATTGATGATGCCGCCATTGATAACGGTCGGGTCCAGCTCACCGGCTTCCAGCAGCGTCGCGACCATCGATGTGGTCGTGGTCTTGCCATGCGTACCGCCAATGGCGATTGCATTACGGAAGCGCATCAGTTCTGCCAGCATTTCCGCACGACGTACAATCGGCAAATGCTTTTCGCGGGCAGCAATCAGTTCCGGATTGTTCTTCTTGATCGCAGTGGAAACCACGACCACTTCGGCCTCGCCAAGGTTTTCAGCGGTGTGGCCGACAAACACATCGATGCCCTTTTCGCGCAGACGCTGCACATTGGCGCTGTCTGACTGGTCAGAACCCTGAACCTTGTGGCCGAGATTATGCAGCACCTCGGCAATGCCGCTCATGCCGATGCCACCGATACCGATGAAATGAACAAGACCTATGGCTTTTGGCATCTTCATGGATGCTCTCCTTCAATTTTCTTTTTAAATTCGGCAATGGAACCACCCTGCGCAAGCGTTTCCACCATATCGGCGAGAACCGAGGCCGCATGCGGTTTGCCGGTTGCCTTGGCAGCAGCGGCCGTCGTAGCCAGCCGCTCCGGTTGTATCAGCGCGTCTGCCAAAATGGTCGACAGCTTCTGCGGAGAAAGTTCGGATTGCTTGATAACACTTGCGCCACCAGCACTAGCAAGGGCGGCAGCATTGGCGGCCTGGTCATGATCAAGCGCATGCGGATAAGGCACCAGCACCGAAGGTCGGCCAATCACCGACAGTTCCGATACGGTTGAAGCACCTGACCGGCTGATCACCAGATGGGCAGCGCCGATCCTTTCGGCCATGTCGCCAAAAAACGGCGAAACATCGGCCTGCACGCCAAGCTTGGCATAGGCGGCAATGACGTTGTCTTTGTCTTCCGGGCGTGCCTGCTGGGTCACTGAAAGGCGTGAACGCTTCTCATCTCCCAAAAGGCAAATGGCAGCCGGAATGGCGGCAGCGAAAAACTGCGCGCCCTGGCTTCCACCAAACACAACAAGCTTGAACGGCTCGGTGTTTTCCGAAGGGTCATAGGCAACATTAGCCGCCTCGAGGACTGCAGGCCGAACCGGATTGCCGGTTGCCACGGTCTTGTTGGCATATTCACCACGATCCGACGGCAGGAAACCACCGGCAATTGCCTTGACGCGTTTAGCCAGCGCCTTGTTGGCGCGGCCCATCACGGCATTCTGTTCATGCAGCATCGATGGAACGCCAAGCCCCGTGGAGGCGAGCAGCGGCGGAACGGTGGGGTAACCACCAAAGCCAACCACGGCCACCGGCTTCAGTTTCGTGATGAGGCGTCGTGCCGCGCGAAGACCGGTCCACAGCTTCAACAGTGAACGTGCTACCGCAATCGGATTTTTCGAACCGATCGTCGCAGATGGCACGACATGGATTTCATCGGCTGGAAACTTGCCGGCATAGCGTTCAGCGCGGCTGTCGGTGACCAGATGCACCTGATAGCCACGCGCTTTCAGCTCATAAGCCAGAGCCTCTGCCGGAAACACATGACCGCCGGTTCCCCCGGCGGCGAGCAGCACAATACCTTTGTTCATTCATATTACTCCGCGGGCACTGCCCCTACGCGGAAAAAGCTGCGCTCCTGCGCACGTTTTTCCGGCCTGTGGCGCGTCAATGCCAGAAGGAAACCGGCGGTGACGCTGATTGCCATCATTGATGAACCACCATAGGAAATCAGCGGCAATGTCATACCCTTTGCAGGCATGAGTTCAAGATTAACGCCGATGTTGATCATCGACTGAATGCCGATCTGCAAGACAAGACCAGCCACAGCAAAGCGGGCGAAATCGTCTTTTTCCTTAAAGGCATGAGACAGACCGCGCAGCACGATGAAGGCAAAAATCACCACTAGAACCATGCAGAACAGAATGCCGAATTCTTCTGCCGCAACGGAGAAGATAAAGTCGGTATGGCTGTCCGGGATGATGCGCTTGACCACGCCTTCACCCGGGCCCTGACCGAACCAGTTGCCGCGGATGATCGCCTCACGGGCGGTATCCACCTGGAACGTGTCACCTTCACCGGTCAAAAAGCGGTCGATACGACCGGCCACGTGCGGGAAAACGAAATAGGCCGATATGAAACCGGCAACACCCAGACCGCCAAGCAGGATGATCCACAGCCATGGCACGCCGGCCATGAAGAACATGCCGCCCCACACCGCGCTGGTCAGGATCGTCTGACCAAAGTCAGGCTGGGCAATCAAAAGGGCTGCAACAACACCGAAGGTGATGATGGCAAACAGGTTGCCTGGAATTTCCGGATGGCGTGCCCGTTCGGCAAACAGCCATGCGCAGACCACCACAAAGGCCGGCTTCATGAATTCGGACGGCTGGATCGAAAATGTGCCTACGGAAATCCAGCGGCGCGCACCCTTCACTTCCATGCCGAAGAACAGCGCAAAAATCATCATCAGCAGTGACGCGATCAACATGATGATCGCGACACGGCGGATTTGACGCGGCGACAGGAACGACAGGCCGACCATGATTGCAATCGACGGCAGGATAAATACCGCGTGTCGTTCAACGAAAAAGAAGCTGGTGAGGCCGATACGCTCAGCCACCGCCGGAGATGCCGCGAAGGAAAGCATCAGGCCGATGCCCATCAGCGCAATGAACGCGGCCAGGAAAAATCGGTCAATGGTCCAGAACCATTCGGCAACCGGACCTCGGTCAATACGGCTTACCATAGCGTCAGTTTCCCTTTCCAGAACCAATCAGCATTGTCACGCCGTCAAGAGCAGCGACATGTGCAACGAACGCATCACCACGCACTTCAAAGTTCTTATACTGGTCGAAGCTTGCGCAAGCCGGTGATAACATCACGACATTGCCGGTATTTTCGTCTTTTTGCGCATCTGAAGCAGCGTGTTCGACAGCTTTGTCCAGAGTGCCTGAAATTTCATAAGGAACCGTATCCCCCAGCGTCGCGGCAAATTCGGCCGCCGCCTCACCAATCAGGTAGGCTTTTGCAATGCGCGGAAACAGGCTGGACAGGCTGGAGATGCCACCGGATTTCGGCAGGCCACCGGCAATCCAATAGATGCGATCATAGCTCGACAGTGCCGGAGCTGCCGCATCGGCATTGGTCGCCTTGCTGTCATTGATAAAGGAAACGGACCCGCGGCGCGCCACCGGCTGCATGCGATGCTTGAGGCCGGGGAATGTCTTCAAGCCTGCACGAATGTCATCGGCACTGACGCCGACGGCAAGGCAGGCCGCAATCGCAGCCGCCGCATTCTGCGCATTGTGACTGCCGCGCAATGTCTGGATGCCATCAAGATCGACAAACAGCGACGACGTGCCCCCCTGCGCCAGCATGATCTGGCTGTCCTGCGCATAAAGCCCTTCTGCCACAACATTGCGTTTGGAAATGCGCTGCACCTTGACACCAGCCCGTTCAACCCGGTCGGCAATCAACGCGCAGTAACTGTCATCAACCCCGATAATGGCGGTATTGCTGCCAGCAACCAGCCGCTCTTTCACTTCACCATAATGCTGCATGGTGCCATGACGGTCGAGGTGATCGGGTGTCAGGTTGAGGAGAAGACCGGCTGTCGGGTTTAGCGTCGGAGTAAGATCGATCTGGTAGGAGGAGCACTCTACGACGTAGTAACGTTCCGCCTTTGGCGGATCAAGCGTCAGCACGGCGGTACCGATATTGCCGCCAAGTTGCGTGTCACGGCCGCTCGCGCGCAGAATATGGGCGATCAATGCCGTGGTGGTCGATTTGCCATTGGTACCCGTAATGGCGATGAACGGGCAATCGGGCGAGTGCGCTCGGCGCTCACGCACGAACAGTTCCACGTCGCCAATGATTTCGACACCGGCAGCGCGCGCCAGCTCAACCGTCCAGTGCGGTTTGGGGTGTGTCAACGGCACGCCGGGAGCAAGGACAAAGGCCGCCAAAGACGGCCAATGAACAGTTCTGAGATCCGCAACGGTTATGCCTTCGGCCGCCGCCTTGGCTGTACTGTCGGGATTGTCGTCATAAGCAACGACATCAGCCCCGCCAGCAACCAGCGCCTTTGCGGTGGCAAGGCCGGAACCGCCCAGACCGAACAGAGCGGCCTTGCGACCTTTAAAAACCGTAACAGGGATCATGCCATCACCTCAATTTCAGTGTGGCAAGGCCGAGCATGGCAAGGCCAACGGCAATGATCCAGAAGCGAATAACGACCTGACTTTCGGTCCAGCCCTTCTTTTCGAAATGGTGGTGGATTGGCGCCATCAGGAACACACGACGGCCGGTCTTCTTGAACCAGAATACCTGGATGATAACCGACAGGGTTTCCATAACAAACAGGCCACCGACGATGACCATGACAATCTCGTGTTTGGTGGCAACGGCCACAGAACCGATCAAGCCACCCAATGCCAGCGAACCGGTGTCACCCATGAAGATAGCGGCAGGTGGTGCGTTGAACCACAGGAAGCCGAGACCGGCACCAATAACCGCACCAACGATAACGCCAAGCTCACCCGTGCCCGGTACGAAATTGATCTGCAGGTAGTTTGCAAAAACCGCATTACCAACCAGATAGGCAATCACGCCGAAGGTTGCAGCAGCAATCATCACCGGCACGATGGCAAGGCCATCGAGACCATCGGTCAGGTTGACCGCGTTGCCGGCGCCAACAATCACGAATGCACCAAACAGCACAAAGAAGTAGCCGATGTTGAGCACGAATTCCTTGAAGAACGGAAACGCGATCGAGGTACCGAGTGTCGGGTTGTGCGGGCTGGATGCCAGCGACATTTTCATCATGAAAAACACGGCAATCGCTGCGATGACAAATTCAATGCCCAGACGCGCCTTGCCGGAAAAACCCTTGTCGCTCTGCTTTGTAACCTTCAAGTAATCGTCGTAGAAACCGATGGCGCCAAATCCAAGCGTCACCATCAACACACTGACCACGTAAACGTTGGACAGGTCACCCCACAGCAAAGAGCCGCCGAGAATACCGGCCAGGATCATCAGGCCGCCCATGGTCGGCGTTCCTGCCTTCTTGAAATGGGTCTGCGGACCATCGGCACGGATCGGCTGACCCTTGCCCTGCCTGACACGCAACGAGGCGATGATCGAAGGTCCGAAAATAAAGACGATCAGTGCGGAGGTAAACATGGCCGCACCGGCACGGAAGGTGATGTACCTGAACAGGTTGAAAATTTGAATATGGTCAGCCAGTTCGACAAGCCAGATCAGCATAATTGCCCTTTCAGCAAGGCAGTTTTAGTTTTGGGGTTCCGTGTCGGGGAATGGCGAATGCTTGTCAAGCAGAGCTGCGACGATCTTGCCGAAACCAATACCAAGAGACGATTTTAGCATCAGAATGTCGCCCGGTTGCACCGCACTGGCGACGAATTCATTCAATTCCTGCGTGGTCTCAAACCAGAAGACGTTGACACTGTCAGGCAGTGCGTCGCGCAGATGCGCCATGGCTTCGCCCGCCAGCCAGACATTTTCAATGCCTGCCGCAAGCAAGGGACCAGCCAGCTCTTCATGCACCTGCGCAGAAAACTCGCCCATTTCCAGCATGTCGCCCAACACGGCAACACGCCTGCCCTGCGCCTTGGCATCCACGGTTGCAAGAACTGCAATGGCTGCACGCATCGAAGCGGGGTTTGCATTGTAGCTCTCGTCAATCAACACGAAGGAACCATCACCAACCGTCAGGCGGTGGCGCTGGCCACGACCCTTGACGGCTTCCAGACGACGAAGCGCAGAAACGGCATTTTCGAGATCAGCGCCACACAACAGCGCCACACCGAGTGCCGCCATGGCGTTGTCGGCAATATGGCGACCCGGCGCACCGATACGCAATTCGCGGGTTTCGCCATTGATGATTGCCCATAATGTCGAACCGCTAGGGGTGTTTTCATAATCGGCCAGACGGAAATCTGCCTTGGCGTGCTGCCCAAATGTGTAGATGTGTTCGACACCAGCCTTCTGGGCGGCTTCCTCAAGAAAATCGAACTGCGAGTTGTCACGGTTGAGAACAACCGCGCCACCCGGCTCAACGCCCTCAAAAATTTCGGCCTTAGCGGCCGCAATTTCTTCAAGGTCACGGAAGTTGCCCAAATGGGCTGCAGCAATGGTAGTGATGGTTGCCACATGCGGACGCACCAACTTTACCAGCGGACGAATTTCGCCAGGATGATTCATGCCGACTTCAAATACGCCGAAATCACAATCGGCAGGCATACGCGCCAAGGTCAAAGGCACGCCCCAGTGATTGTTGAACGAGGCAACGGCGGCATGCACCTTGCCCGATGGCTCAAGTATCTGGCGCAGGATTTCCTTGGTTGTGGTCTTGCCGACCGAACCCGTCACAGCAATGATCTTGGCCTGACTTCTGGCACGTGCCGCAACGCCGAGCTTGACCAAAGCAGCCAGCACGTCTTCCACCACGATCATCGGCACGGTCAGACGGCCGAGCGCCGGCAGCTTCGCCTCGCTGATAACAAGCAATCCGGCGCCATTGGCAACCGCAAAGCTGGCATAATCATGCCCGTCTACCCGGTCGCCCTTGATCGCAAAGAAGGCTTCACCGGGTTTGACCGTGCGGCTGTCGATGGAAATGCCGGTTATGCCCAGCGGCAAATTGCCGACCGGCCGTCCCGACATAACCGAAATCAATTCCTGCACTGTCCATAACCAGTTCAAAGCGACGTCTCCTCCAATGCACTGCGCACCTGTTGATGGTCCGAGAATGGCAGGACCGTCGTTCCGACGATCTGTCCCTCTTCATGACCCTTGCCGGCAACGATCAACGTGTCGCCGCTTTCCAGCATCGCCACGGCGTGGCGAATGGCCTCAGCGCGGTCAGCAATTTCCAGCGCGCCGGGAGCCGCTGCCATGATTTCGGAACGAATGGTTTCGGGCACTTCGGAGCGCGGGTTATCGTCGGTCACGATCACCACATCCGAAAGGCGTGAGGCAACCTCACCCATGATCGGGCGCTTGCCCTTGTCGCGGTCACCACCGCAACCAAACACCACGACAATGCGGCCAGAGGTGAACGGCCGCACCGAGGTCAGCACGTTTTCCAGCGCGTCGGGCTTATGGGCATAATCCACATAGGCAAGCGCGCCATTTTTTGCATGACCGACGAGCTCAAGGCGACCAGCCGCACCCACCAGCTTTTCCAGTGCTCGCAGCGCAACAGCAACCGGAACGCCGGTCGAAATCGCCAGACCAGCCGACACCAGCGCGTTGGCAACCTGAAAATCACCCGCCAGCGGAATATCGACTTCGAAAATTTCGCCCTGATGATGAATTTCAATCATCTGCTTGTGGCGGAAATGTTCGACGCGCTTCAACGTCAGGAAGTTACCCTTGCGGCCAACGGTGCGCACATCAAGCCCAGCACTTTCAGCGGCATTGATGGCATGTTGCGACCACGGATCGTCAGAGAAAATAACCGCTGGCTGGCCCTTTTCGAGCAACTCGCTAAACAGCCGCATCTTGGCAGCCATATAGTTTTCCATCGTCGGATGGTAATCCATATGATCACGGCCGAGATTGGTGAAGGCACCGGCAACCAGCTTCACGCCGTCAAGACGGTGCTGGTCGAGACCATGGCTGGATGCTTCCATTGCGGCGTGGGTTACACCCTCGCCAGCCAGTTCAGCCAGCAGCGCATGCAGCGATACCGGATCCGGCGTTGTCAGCGAACCATAGTCGGAACGGCTAGGCGAAATAACGCCGGTCGTGCCGATCTGCGCCGCCGCATGACCGGCTGCTGCCCAGATCTGACGTGTAAAGGACGCAACGGAGGTTTTACCCGCAGTGCCGGTAACAGCCACCATGGTCTGTGGCTGTGCGCCGTAGAAACGGGAGGCTGCCAGTGACAGATAGCGGCGAGGATTGGAAACAGCCAGAACCGGCACAGGCGCATCAGCCGGATGACCGGACAAAATGAGGGATGCACCCTTGGCAACAGCATCATTGATAAAGGCTGCGCCATCTGCCTTGGAGCCGGCAAGAGCGACAAATAAACCGCCCGGCTCCATCTTACGGCTGTCAGCCGTGAGGGATTTGATTTCAAGCTCTCCGAGAGTGGAGCGCATAACTTCGTTCAGTTCCGGAAACTCTGTTCCGGACAGATCTCGCAATTTCATCGACTGTTTTCCGTCTTGTCCCCCGACTCGAATCGTCGGTTTATAGTAAGCTCTAACAATCAATAAGACACGAGCAAGGCCGAGCCATCCTCACCGAACTTTGGTTTCACACCGAGTATGGCTGCAGAACGGCTGATGATCTCTTTGACCATTGGTGCCGCAGTGTTACCGGCAAGCGCCGCCCCGTTGCCCTTGTCTGTCTTTGGTTCATCAATAAATGTCAGCACCACATATTGCGGATCGCTGATCGGGAATGCCGCAAGGAACGCGTTGAAGTTCTTGTCATGCGCGTAACGGCCATTGACGACCTTGTCTGCCGTACCGGTCTTACCGCCCACGTCAAATCCGTCGACACGCGCATTACGGCCGGAACCCTTCGTGCCATTCCAGTCAAACAGGAAGCGCATGTCCTTGCTGGTCGATGGCTGGATAACCTGTGTTGCCACAGCATCCGCATCAGCGCGGCTTCTTGGCAGGAATGTCGGCTCGATCAGCTTGCCACCATTGACCAGTGCTGCACCGGCAACCGCCGTCTGCAAAGGCGTCGTCGACACACCGTGACCAAAGGAAATCGTGATCGAGTTGATCTTCTTCCATTCACGCGGCTGGGTTGGCATTGCCACCTCAGGCAATTCCGTCTTCATACGGGTCAACAGACCAAGCTTGGTCAGGAAGTCCTTGTGGCCCTGAATACCCACAACGTCAGCCATCTTGGCCGTGCCGATGTTAGACGAATACTGGAAAATCTCAGGTACCGAGAGAACACGTCCCTTGCCGTGAAAGTCCTTGATGGTGAAGCCACCGATACGGATCGGCGCCGACGCATCAAAGCTGTCGGTAATCCGCACCTTGCCGGTGTCCAGCGCCATGGCTGTGGTGAAGGATTTAAATGTCGAACCCATTTCGAACGTACCGTTCGACATGCGGTTCAACCAGCCTTCCTTGGCGCCTTCGGCCGGATTGTTCGGATCATAATCCGGGGCAGATGCCATGCCGAGAACTTCACCGGTATGGACATCCAGCACTACGGCACCGGCACCAATTGCTTCGGTTTTTGCAATCCAGTTGTAAATGACTTCGCGCAGGATTGCCTGAACGCGCAGATCGATGGACAGCTTGACCGGCTCTAGCGGCTGGTCGGTCGTCATGCCAAGCGCTGTCAGATCAGCCAACCCCTGGCTGTCGACGTAACGCTCCATGCCGGCAACACCACGGTTGTCGATATTGACGTGACCGACAATGTGCGAGGCCGTTGCGCCACCCGGATAGAAGCGACGCTTTTCAGGACGGAAACCGATACCGGGAATACCGAGTGCCAAAATCTGGCTCTGCTGCTTTGGGGTCAGCTGGCGGCGCAGCCACTGGAAGCGCGAATTGGAAGAGAGCTTCTGATAGGTGCCACGCGCATCGAGATCAGGCAGAACCGTTCTCAGCTTTTCGATGGCTTCATCGACATCAACAATACGGTGCGGTTCGGCAAACAGCGAAACGGTCCTGATGTCGGTTGCCAGCACTTCGCCGTTACGGTCCAGGAGGTCAGGACGCGATGCCATCAAGCGGTCGGCCGGTGCAATGCTGGAAACGATTTCCGGCTTTTCCATGCCGTACTGCACCAGACGTCCACCGATAACACAATAAAAGGCTGTAAAGCTCAGCGCGATGATACCAACGCGGCTTTTGGCCTGCCCTGCCCGTTTTTTGCGTGCGCCTTCAAAGGCTGCATGATCGGTCACACCTCCCGTGGATACGGAGTAATGTGCCCGGCTTTTGTGAACCATGATACGGGAAAGAAATGACATCAGCGGTTCACCGATCCTGTTGTCGTTGTATCTACACCAAGCACGGAAGCACGCGGCTGCGGAACGGGAATGCCCTTCGAGGCAAGCCCGCCGGTTGTCGCGCCACGCGAAGCAAGTTTGGTATCATTGGAGCCGGCCGTCGCCGAGGCAATCGCATCCTCAACACTCATGCCTTCCGGCTCTGGCGGCTGCGGCAACTGCGAGCGCAACATTGGCAGTTCACTCGGCTGCGCAAGCTGGGTCGACAATGTCGGTACCAGCTTCAACTCGTCACCATAAACCGTCACAAGGCGGTGCAGACGATTTGGCTGCGTCAGCAAGGCCCAGTCAGCGCGCAGAAGGTCAATCGTGTCCTTCTCCAGCTTGATTTCGGTTTCGAGCTTGCGAACCTCGGCCAGCTTTTCATCCGCCCGATGTTTGATCGTATAGGTAACGACCGCTGCAGAAATCATGACGCCGACCAGAACGAGATCAAAAGTACGCAGCATGTCAGCCTCCTAGTTTTTCGAGGCTGGCCAGATCGGGCAGCTCGAATATCGAGACATCCGCCTTTGGCGCCTTGGCTGTGGTGCGCACGCCGGCTCGCAGCTTTGCGGAACGGGCACGTGGGTTCAATGCAGCTTCTTCTTCGGTGGCTGCAACCATAGGCTTGCCCAGCGCATCAAATATTGGGGACTTCTCTTCGACCATCGGCATGTGACGGGAGCCTGAGGCACGACCGGAACGATCGGCAAAGAACTTCTTGACGATACGGTCTTCCAGCGAATGGAACGTCACCACCACCAGTCGACCGCCTGGTTTCAGCGCCCGTTCGGCAGCAAACAGTGCCGAGGCAAGTTCACCCAGTTCATCATTGACGAATACACGCAACGCCTGAAACACCCGCGTGGCAGGATGGATCTTGTCCTTGGCCTTGCGCGGAGTAACGATTTCAATCAGCCCGGCCAGATCGCGCGTGGTGCGGAAAGGTTCTTCGGCACGCTTCTTTTCAATGGCGCGCGCAATGCGACCCGCCTGCTTTTCTTCTCCGAGAAAACCGAAGATACGCGCCAGATCACCCGGCTTGCAGCGATTGACCACGTCAGCAGCTGATACGCCTGACGATGACATACGCATGTCAAGAGGGCCGTTTTTCTGGAACGAGAAACCGCGATCGGCTTCGTCGATCTGCATGGAAGACACGCCGATATCCAATACCACGCCATCAAGACCGCCTTCCGGCGCATGGTGAGCAAGGTCGGAAAACCGTGACTGAATAAGAGTGAGGCGTCCGCCATTGGCAGCAACCTTTGCCTGACCGGCAGCAATGGCATTCGGATCGCGATCCAGTGCGATCACCTCTGCGCCTTGGTCTATAATTGCTTGGGTGTAGCCGCCTGCCCCGAATGTACCATCGAGAATAATCTTGCCGGGTTGCGGATCAAGAGCGACCAGCACTTCCTTCAACAAAACAGGAATATGACGAACGGTTTCGCCACCGGCATCATCAATGCCTTCGTCGGAATTCACTGTCATCTTGTTTCCCCGTATCAAACCGGACGCGTTACCGCAAAACTGCGCCCGGATCTTGCGGCCACCTGCGCTTCCTGAAAAGCATCCGGTTGCCAAAGCTGAAAATGGTCTGCTCGACCGACGAATGTGACTTCGGAGGAAATCCCGGTAAATTCCCGGATGAAATCCGTCACCATAAGCCGCCCTTCGGAATCGAGCTTCATAAAAACACCGCCGCCATGAACCAGCAACGACATCATGTTGGCCTCCGGCGAAAAAGCATCCATTGCCGAGATTTGCCGCTCGTAACGATCCAGCAAATCCGGCCCACCGACACTGATCGCCGGAAACGCGAAATCCTGCAGACAATACAATTCTTGAACACCGCGCACGGCCAGAACGGAACGAAATGCCGAAGGAACGGAGACCCGTCCCTTTGTATCGATCTTGTTCGTGACGTTCGACAGAAAGCGGTTCATTGCCCGTCTCGTTTAAAACACCACCCGAAAGACGGACCAACCGCCCCACAGGCCACACC
This sequence comes from Agrobacterium sp. AGB01, assembly GCF_014851585.1. Lineage (GTDB taxonomy): Bacteria > Pseudomonadota > Alphaproteobacteria > Rhizobiales > Rhizobiaceae > Agrobacterium. The sequence goes on along the minus strand of NZ_JACVAB010000002.1, from coordinate 731,959 downwards.
GATACACACGACAACACGCCAGCCGTCAGAACAGCATGTTCCACAGCACCCCCAAGGAGGCCTTCCGAAGATTTCAGCGATTGTGGGCCAGAAACACGACCCTTTGCGATGTGCATTTGGGATACCATGGGACACTATGGGCGTCAATGGGAGAAGCCAGCACAATACTGTCTTCCGCATCGTATATTCATAGACCGTTAAGTTTAATGAATGGTTTATGCGGCTTGCGAAAGCGCAACCGAAACGGCGCACAAAACCGAGCTATAAACCACGATTTATTCATACATTTCAGCGAAATAACAGGAAAAGCGGAATCAAATCCGCAAAGGCCCTCATCGGGAGGAAAATCGCCAGTTGGCCTATAAGCCGGGTTTTGTATGGCCCCGGTTTGACCCGGAACGTGGCAGCCATTCATCTGGGACGATGTTTGCACACCGCCTCTCGCAACCCACCCGGATGACTGGCCCGAAAACCGGCTGTAGGCGCTTGCGCGCCCCGCGTCATCCCTATTCGGTCTTGCTCCCGGTGGGGTTTACCTTGCCGCTTCTGTTACCAGTCGCGCGGTGGGCTCTTACCCCACCCTTTCACCCTTACCACGCATGCGTGGCGGTTTGCTCTCTGTGGCACTTTCCCTGGGGTCGCCCCCGCCGGACGTTATCCGGCACCGTGTTTCCGTGGAGCCCGGACTTTCCTCACCCTACCGTCTTTCGACATTGGTAAAGCGCGGCTGCCCGGCCAACTGGCATCGGCTCCTTAAACGGCTTTCGGCAGGAAAGCCACAGTGAAAAACAGGAAAAGGCTGTAAAACCGGCAATCACTTGGGATCGCCGGTTAGTATCACATCGTTGCAAAGGCGGGTTTAAAGTCCGTGACATAGGCAGCATCATCAATCTGCCCCTCTCGTACCAAGGTCGCACCCAACCGCCCAATCTCGTCCGAGCTCTTGGCGGCCGTTCCACATCCACCCGTCAGCACAGCAATACGGGGGGACGATGTAAAGCCGATGGCCGGATACCCACCCGGTGTTTTCGACACCACGCAGGCACCTGTTGAAACACGTGACAAATCAACCGATGGCACAAGGGTCGCAACAATTGCCGTCAGATGATCCTGCGCAACCTGTCGGCCGCCGGCGCGGAACCACTCACGCATGTCGGCATCACCGGAAACCAGCTTATCGTCAGGGTCACCGCCTATTTTGAGGTAAACCTTGCCATCGGGATAACGCACCGGCGGTAACATATAGATGTGCTTTGACGGATCGCTCGGCTCATAAATCAGCGATGGCATGCCGGAATAAGCATCCAGTTCGTCTTCGGGAATTTCAAAAAACGTCACCGTTCTTTTGTAGACATTGAGCTTCACAGGCTGCGGCAGCAGACCTTCCATGATCGAGAACCCACCAGCAGCCACCAGCACATTATCAGCGCGGTATTCATTGCCTTCAGCCGTTGTCACCACGGCAACGCCGCCTTCGTCACGAACAGACACAGCCACTTCGCGCAGAACGGTAGCGCCAGCCTTTTCCGCCAGCGCGCTTTGCGCCTTCACCAGCGCGCGAGGATTGACGTATCCGGCATTTTTGGCCTCAAACACCCCCTCGCAACCCGCTTCAAAGGCGAAATAGGAAAAGTCCTTTGCCAGAGCATCATTGCTCAACAGCTGCGTTTCGACATTCAGTTTGGCAGCCGCACTGCAGATATTCTGGATAAATGGATTGCTGCCGCCACGCTTCGGCCCAACGACGAGGCATCCAACAGGAGCGTAAAATTCAACACCGCTTTCCCGTGCAATGTCACCGTAACGGGCGATCGAGCGATTTGCCATCAATGCCCAATCGGCATCGGGATCAATGGTACGGGTTATGCGCGCTTCATCATAGTGACTGGCAAAAACGCCCTGATGGGTCTTGGCGTCCTGGGGTTCATCGGGACCAATCACCGCAACGCCCTCGGTCTGTCGCGCCAGATATTTGGCAGCGGCGGCCCCCATCATGCCGCGACCAATGACGATATGCTTGAAATGTGCTGACATGCTGTTCCCTTATTATTTTAAATATGCGTCCCGCTTTTTGGATTCAGGATCAATACGTTCTAGCGATCCGCTGTATCAAAGTCAGACGAAAACCGGCGCCATTGCTGCGGCGAATTCACGCTCCTGCAGCGCTCCGTCAAATAACAGCTGCGCACCGAGCCTGCCAATTTCATCTGAGGATTTTGCCGCAACAAAATTGCCACCCGTCAGCACCGCGATATTGGGTGCATCCGTGTAACCAATATAGGGATATCCGGTTTTGGTAATTGATGCGACGCAGGAGCCTGATGTGACCGGCGCACCAGCAAGATTAGGCATCAACGAAAGCGCACGTTTGGTCAGATAGTCGACCTCTGCAAGATTTCCGTCCGACTGGAACCAAGAGACTGCATCACTGAGCGAACCAAGCGCGCTCTTTTCCCCCTCGCCGCCAATCTTCAGATAGACCTTGCCATCCGGGTACCGCACCGGCGGCAGGATATAGACGATATCGTCGTCATTATCGGCCAGCACGATGGTGGACGGCATATTCTTGAACAGCGCCTGTTTTGCCTCATCAAGCTCAAAGAACACGATGGTTCGGCCAGTCGCCGCCATGTCGACCGGGCGCGGCAAGATATCGGCCATATTGGTAAAACCACCGGCCGCCACCAGCACCTTTTCTGCCGTATAGCTGTTGCCATCGGCCGTTTCGACCAGCACATGCGAAGACATGTCATTGACGCGGATTGCCGTGTCCCGCAGCACCGAAACACCCTGTGTTTGCGCGACAGTCAGCTGAGCCTTCACCAAGGCGCGCGGGTTCACATAACCGGCATTCTGCGCTTCGAAATATCCGTTATGAGCTGGCGGCAGCGCAAACATCGGAAAACGCGCCGGCATGGCGTCCGGCCTGACCGTCTCGATATCAAGATCAAGCCTGGAAGCTGTGGCAAAGGCACGACGCACATAATCGGTACTTGAGATTGGTTCTTCGCCCGAGAACAGGCAGCCGACTTCACTGTAGAAGGAAATACCGCTGGCCACTTCGATGTCGGAATACCGGGCAAGAGATCGGACCGCGAGCGTTCCCCAAATCGGGTCGCCATCGAAACCGCGCGTGATGCGGGCTTCATCATAATGGCTGGCAAACACACCGGAATGGTTTTTACGGTTTGCCGGTTCTTCAGGACCAATCAGCGCAATGCCATCGGTCACTTGAGAAAGGTGGCGGGCTGCGGCTGCGCCCATCATGCCCGCACCTATGATTATGTATTTAAAGTCCGTCACTGCATTCTGCTCCATATTCCGGAAACAGAGCTACCATGATCGGCAGTCCGCCTGTCAACACATGATGTGAACGCGACCGCGGAACTCAAACGGCAAGAACACAACCGTTTGATTGACACCAACGTGAAAGGACAATCAACCTTCCAGAAGTGCCTGCACCTTACCACAGTAACGCTTGGAAACCGGGTTCATGCGTTTTGCACCATGGCCTGCATTGTAACGCAGAATGGTGCCGCAGGTCTGGCCGCCGCCAAGCTGATGTGCCCGCGCAAGATATTCCATACCCCAGCGAATGTTGGTCTCAGGGTCGTAAAGGCCCTTTGCCGTACCGCGATAACCAAGCATACGCGCTGTTGCCGGCTTAATCTGCATCAGTCCAACTTCACCGGCACTGCCGCGGGCCTTTGGATTGAACTTGCTCTCGACGCTGACAACAGCATGAGCAAGACCAACAGGCACACCATATTTCTTGGCGTATTTCACGATGATCGGGGAGTAAGAATTGGTAAGAGCCGAAGGAACTGCCTTTTCCGGCATTGGATAACCGGGCTTACGGATCATAGTTTCTAGTGTAACGGTTTTGGTTTTCACCTTCTCATCACGGGCAAACGCAGATCCACCCTGTGCAACGAGCATGGCAATACATGCTGCACCGGCAACAACAACTCTTTTCATATTTAGAAAAATTCTCCAGACGTAAGACGGGAATGGCGCCACAGCGCAACAACTCACCTTGCGGAGTCCATCACGGATACTCCGGCTAAAAAAGTCTTACTTGTTGATATTCACGACAGTTGCTTAAATGAGCGTCCCACCGCAGTTCAATGGTGACGTTTAAACAGCCTATTAAGGATATACTGTGGCAACTCGGAAAAACTGATCTTCACAGCTGCCAATTCAGGAACAAAACGACTGAAAACAACTTAGACAGAGCGGTATTTTGGAAGTTCTGTTAAAAGCCTGTGCAGCGTGTCGATTGTCGAGAAATCGGCGATACCATCCACCCGCAGCGGACGGAAATGGCGCTGGAATGCAGCAACGACACCTTCTGTCTTTTCACAGAAAGACCCTGTAATTTCAACATTGTATCCGTAGAAGGACAGCATGGACTGCAGGGCCTCGACCGGTTGGCCCGCATCACCGCGCTGGAAAAAACGTCCGCCAGTTACCGTACCAGGCTCCACCCAGTGCCCGACCCCGTTTTCATGCAGGACTTTCCAGGGGAAGTTTTCGCCTGGATCAACCTTGCGAACCGGCGCGATATCAGAGTGCGCCAGTATCCTTTCAGGCGCGATAGACCAGCGCTCGCCACAATCTCTGCACAATTCGACAACCGCTTTGATCTGTTCGGCAGGAAACGCGGGCAAGCCGCCGGTGTGGCCAGGATTGGCAATTTCAATGCCGATGGAGCGTGAATTGATATCCGTGGCACCAGCCCAGAAACTTTTGCCCGCATGCCATGCACGGCGCGCCTCTTGCACAAGCTGCACCACACGGCCGTCTTCGTGGACAAAGTAATGGCTGGAAACTTCGCTTTCCGGATTGCACAGCCATGACAGAGCACCATCTGCGCTCGGCATACCCGTGTAATGAAGAATGATCATATCAGGCGGACAGTTATCTACCCGCTCGCCATGGTTAGGCGAAGGTGCGACGGATGCACCCATGTAATCCGGTGTAAAAGCAGTCATGCAGCGCGGCGTTCTTTCTCAATCGCCGCATAAGCGGCATTGAGTGCAGCCATACGTTCATTGGCAGCGGCATGCAACTCCATCGGCACGCCACGGGCAATCAGACGGTCCGGATGGTGTTCTGCCACCAGACTGCGGTAACGCTTGCGGATCTCAGTAAATGCGTCAGAACGCGAAACACCAAGTACCCGGTAAGGGTCACGACCATCGAGATGAACGTGGCGGGCCATGATCGTTTCGAAATGGTCTTCGGTAATATGGAAGATTTCCGCAATACGGCCAAGGAATGCCAGTTCGCGCTCATGGATCAGACCATCCGCCTTGGCGATATGGAAAAGACCGTCAATGACGCTTTCCAGCATCTGGCAATTGTCCTGTCCCGAACCGCAAAGGCCAGCCAGACGCTCGGCATAAGCTTCATAACCGGCCACGTCCTGACGGGCGAGATTATAAAGACGGGCAACGTTTTGCGCTTCTTCTTCCGGAAAATCGAAAATCTGCCTAAAGGCTTTCACCTCGGCATCGTTGACGACACCATCAGCCTTGGCCATCTTGGCAGAGAGCGCGATGATCGCCACAGAAAATGATACTTTACGACGGGTTTCCGGGTCGCCTTCAAACAGCGTGCGGATGGCTTCCACCACGCGACCGAGCGTATTTCCCGCCACGTCGCCGATTGCACCGAGCAGCCGTTCCCACAGAGATGAAAGTTGCAGACAGGCGAAATCTATAATCATCATGCAGATTCACCAGATAATGCCCGAAAAATCAAGGTGCACGGCACTCTGCCAGTATTAAGTTTTATTCATCTTTGGTCGCGATGAAACTGATGATCGAAACTGGCACACACGCACAACCTGCCACGGGACTCAGCACAGACAAGGTTATCCACAGCCCGCCAAATGGCACCACATCACCGTCATCAATTGAAACGATTATATTTGCCCTTGGCCGCAATCGCCTCCAAAAACCGGGCGAAACTCCCGTTTTTCTTGATAAATTCACTTTACAGCCGCGGCCTGCTGTCGCATCCATTTGCCCACAGACCAGATTTTCATGACCTAAAAGGAGTGCCGTTATGGCCAAACAGAAAGTCGCAATGCTGACCGCCGGTGGACTTGCTCCCTGCCTCTCTTCCGCTGTTGGCGGCCTGATTGGCAGATACACGGACATCGCACCGGAGCTCGACATCGTGGCCTACCGTTCCGGTTATCAGGGCGTTCTTCTGGGTGACCGCATCGAAATCAACAAGGACATGCGCGAAAAGGCGCACCTGCTGCACCGTTATGGCGGCTCGCCAATCGGCAACAGCCGCGTCAAGCTGACCAATGCTGCCGACTGTGTGAAGCGCGGCCTCGTCAAGGAAGGCGAAAACCCGTTGCGCGTTGCGGCTGAACGTCTGGCCAATGACGGCGTCACCATCCTGCACACCATTGGTGGTGATGACACCAACACCACCGCTGCCGATCTCGCAGCCTATCTTGGCGCCAACGGTTACAACCTCACTGTGGTTGGCCTTCCAAAGACCGTCGACAATGACGTCGTTCCAATCAAGCAGTCGCTTGGCGCATGGACAGCCGCCGAAGTCGGCGCCAACTTCTTTGACAATGTCAGCAATGAACAGAGTGCCGCACCTCGCACATTGGTGATACATGAAGTCATGGGCCGCCACTGCGGTTGGCTGACGGCCGCAACCGCCCGTTCCTACATTCAGAAAACCAGCGCCAATGAATATGTCGACGGTTTCATGATGAATGCCGCGATGAAGAACATCGACGGCCTTTTCCTGCCGGAAATGGCGTTTGACCTTGAGGCAGAATCTGAGCGTCTGCGCGCCATCATGGACAAATCAGGTTATGTCACGCTGTTCGTGTCGGAAGGTGCAGGCCTCGATACCATCGTTGCCGAACGCGAAGCGGCTGGCGAAAGCGTCAAGCGCGACGCCTTTGGCCACGTCAAGATCGACACCATCAATGTCGGTGGTTGGTTCCAGAAGCAGTTTGCGTCGCTGATCGGCGCGGAACGCTCGATGGTTCAGAAGTCTGGTTATTATGCCCGCTCGGCCCCGGCCAATCAGGATGACCTGCGCCTGATCCAGAGCATGGTCGATCTTGCAGTCGAAAGCGCGCTCAACAAGGTGTCCGGTGTCACCGGCCATGATGAGGAACAGGGTGGCAAGCTGCGCACCATCGAATTCCCGCGCATCAAGGGTGGAAAGCACTTCGATATCTCGGCAAAATGGTTCACCGACGTGATGGATCACATCGGCCAGAAGGCTGTGTCAGCATGACGCATAAGGGCGCTCTGCAACCTGCGGGTGCCCTAACCATTTGAATTTATGCATCGGCATGTCAGGAAAATTTCTTTTTGATTGACGACCCGATGCTTTTTCAGGGTAAATTCCCTTGCAAGACGTCAGGAGCATGGCATCATGCTTCTGATCTTGCTAAATTAAAGCATGGCACACAAAACTGTGTAGCGGTTTTGAGATAAGAACATGCGATAAGAAAGACTTAAGGCGCGCCCGGACTATCTGCTGATCCGTTGCGCTTTGGGAGGAAAGGGAGCCGAAATGATGAACGCCGAGCTATGGATCACATTTGCCGCAGCTTGCGCCATTTTGTTTTCACTTCCCTCGCCGCTTTCACACCGGGTAGCATCCTACCGTGCCATCAGAGGCAAAAAAACCATTATCCCGGCCATTACAGGCGCATCGATTGGCATTGTAACCGCCATGACGGCCGCCGCGGTGCCAACGCTCGGTTTTGCCTATCTCTCCGCATCCCTGCTGGAAATCGTGCAATGGGCCGGCATTGGCTGGCTGTTGCTGTTCATGCTGTGGGTGTTTGCCAGCCCGGCTGTGCGGCTTGCCAAGGCCGACAATGACAACCTTCCTTTCAAGACAGCCAGCGGTGTTTTCACCGACTGTTATTGCCTGGCGCTGACACCACGTTTCATCGCTGTCTTTCTGGCCTTGTTGCCGCAGTTCGTGACAGCAGGTGCAGACAACATTACCTTGCTGGCAGAAATGCAGGCGCTGGCCCTTCTGATGTCGCTTGTTCTGGCCCTCGGACACGCTGTTTTTGCCGAAAAGAGCCTGTCACTTGCGCGGCAGATGAGCAACCAAAAACGCAAGCCTTATCAACGCCGTAGCTACTTCATCAGCGGTCGCGCCGTAACAGCAGGATACCGCCGCATTGCCGCCTGACGTTGCGGGCCTGCTTGCCGCCCGGTTCACAATAGGTTAATGGACGTCACATGTAGTGGCCTGCTTCGTTCGCGACGAGGGCGTCGAAAGACAGGCAAAACGAGAGCGGCAACATGACAAAACGCCTGAGTGCAAGCCGGAGAACGGCGCTCCTGATATCGACCACTTTTGGTATCGCAGCCACTTTGGCAGGTTGCACCAGTGTAGAAATTGCTTCCAAGCCTCAGCTTGAAACCACCCAGCCGACCTTGCAGGCGCAGGCAACGACAGAGCCTGCTGCAGATGGCACGACCCCGGCCGCCGCAACCGTAGCTGCAGGTAACGAAGTTGCTGCACAGGCCGCAACAGCAACCGTCGCCGTTGATGCTGCCGGCAAACTCGTTCTTCCACCAGCCGCAGAAATTGCCGCAGCTGCCGCCCAAGCGCCGACCGATGGCCAGGTAGAAGCACAAATGGTGGCGCAGGCAAACACCCCGGCAGCAGAGCAGGCAACAACCGCACAGGCCACACCTGCTGCAGCCGCAAACACCGTTGCCACAGCAGGCAACACGGCCACTTTCACACAGGTTGCCGCCGTAAAGGGTTCGTTCCCAAGCAAACAATCCGAATCTGCGGCCATGCGCATTTCCATGGCCATGCAGCCGTTTGACGATGGCAAGGCCGCCCAGGCCGCCATTTCCGCGCAGACAGCTGTTCCCTCTCAAAAACCGCAGGGCGTGATGATGGCGTATGCCTCCGCCCCGCAGAACTCGGCCATCGCTGCCATCAACACCCGCGAAGGCATGGAAACTTCTCCTGTCGGACGCGAAAAGCTCAGCACGCTGATTTCCAAATATTCGCAGATGTATGATGTGCCAGAAGATCTGGTGCACCGCGTCGTACAACGCGAAAGCCGTTACGTTCCGTCCGCCTTCAACCGTGGACATTACGGCCTCATGCAGATCAAACACGCCACCGCCCGTTCCATGGGCTTTGATGGCCCTGCGTCCGGTCTGTTCGATGCAGAGACCAACCTGAAATATGCCGTCAAATATCTGCGCGGCGCATGGCTGGTGGCTGACAACGACCGTGACAATGCCGTACGTCTTTATGCACGTGGTTACTACTACGATGCCAAGCGTAAGGGCATGTTGCACGTCCTGCGCAAATAGGCGCTATCCACAGCACGTCATCAAACTGTAGCGTATCAGAGATAAACGCCTCTAACCCAATGTAGAGGTGGAATCATATGACGAGCGCCACACACAAAACCAGCTTTCGTAACAATGGAAAGCTGAAGAATGCCCTTCTCCAGCACAAGACACTTTCTACGGATGGCTTTTCCGAGCGTCTGTTCGGCGTGCTGTTTTCCGGTCTGGTTTACCCGCAAATATGGGAAGATCCGGAAGTCGACATGGAAGCCATGGAATTGCGGGACGGGCACCGCATTGTCACCATCGGCTCCGGTGGCTGCAATGTACTGGCATACCTCTCGCGTAATCCTGAAAGCATTGATGTCGTCGATCTCAATCCGCATCACATCGCCCTCAACAAGCTCAAGCTGACCGCCTTCCATCACCTGCCCGGCCACGGAGATGTTGTTCGCCAGTTCGGCCAGTCCAACATCCGCAGCAACAGTGAAGGCTATGACCGCTTCATCGCCCCTCACCTCGACCACCAGACCCGCGCCTATTGGTCGAAGCGCACGATGACCGGCCGTCGCCGTATTTCGGTGTTCAATCGCAATATCTACCGCACCGGCTTGCTCGGCCGCTTCATCGGCGCAGGTCACGTCATTGCCCGCCTGCACGGCGTCAAATTGACCGAGATGATCCACGCCCGCACCATGGATGAGCAGCGCCGCTTCTTTGATGAGAAGGTAGCACCGCTGTTTGACAAGCCAATGATCCGCTGGCTCACCAAACGCAAAAGCTCGCTGTTTGGCCTTGGCATTCCGCCACGTCAGTATGACGAACTGGCAAGCCTCTCGGATGGCAACACCATTACCCCGGTTCTGCGTGCCCGCCTCGAAAAGCTGGCCTGCGACTTCCCCTTGAAGGATAATTACTTCGCCTGGCAGGCATTTGCTCGCCGGTATCCAGAGCCGCATGAAGGCGATCTGCCAGCCTACCTGAAGCCGGAATATTACGAAGCCATTCGTAACAACGCGCTCAAGGTTTCAGTACACCACGCAACCTTCACGGAGCTTTTGGCTGGCAAACAGGCCGCCAGCCTTGACCGCTATGTGCTATTGGATGCGCAGGACTGGATGAACGACACACAGCTCAACGATCTGTGGAGCCAGATGACCCGCACCGCTGCCCAAGGCGCACGCGTCATCTTCCGTACCGCTGCGGAAAAAAGCGTCATCGAAGGCCGCCTGTCACCGGAAGTCCGCAACAATTGGGTCTATCTGGAAGAACGGTCGCACGAACTGAACCGCAAGGATCGTTCGGCAATTTACGGCGGCTTCCACATCTACGAAAAGACCACGGCATGAGTGGTCAAAGCAAAGGCTTTCAGTCCCTTGATAGCAATGACCATGCCGGCCTGATGGATGATATGTACCGCTACCAGCGGTACATTTACGACCTGACCCGCAAATATTACCTGCTGGGACGCGATGGCACCATTGCTGGCCTGAATATCCCAGCCGACGGCACCATGCTGGAAGTCGGTTGCGGCACAGGTCGCAATCTGCTGCTGACCCGCAAGACGTTTCCTGCCGCCCGTTTGTTCGGTCTGGATATTTCTGCACAAATGCTTGAAACAGCTGCCGCAAACTTCAGATCTGAATCGACAAAACCGGTTTTCAAAGTGGCCGATGCCACGGCCTTTGACGCAGCCGATTTCGGACAGGACGGCGGTTTCGACCGGATCATGATTTCCTATGCGCTGTCGATGATCCCCGACTGGCACGGCGCAATCGATGCGTCATTGTCTGCACTGGCACCGGACGGCAGCCTGCACATCATCGATTTCGGCCAGCAGGAAAAACTGCCCTTGCTGTTCAGGCGCCTGTTGCGGGGGTGGCTTACCCGCTTCCATGTCACGCCGAGAGCTGATCTGCGACACGTTCTCGAGCAGCGCCTCACGCAGCATAACGCCACCTTGCGCTTTGAAACCATTGGCGGTGGCTACGCCTGGCGGGCCGTGATTACCAAAGTCCAGCAGGGATAAACGGCAAAATCGGCCCTCTCACATCCAGCATCATCCTCGGTTAAAAACCGGGGATGATGACATCTCGCTGCAAAGCCTTGCTTAAATACCAAGCAAAACAGTGTTTTGCCCCTTGTCATAACCGGTTGTTTACCACGATATGCTGAATTAAGAATATCCGAACTGCTTCGAAACCGAGGTGGTGTGGGGGTAATATTCCTTTTTTAGACGAGACAGACATGGGGCGACGGCTTTTACCGGTGGTTCTTTCCACATTGATGCTTGTCAGTGGCTGCACTTCCGCCAGCTATGACCTGCTGGAAACGGCATCCGTTGCCAAACCACGCTTTCAGGACACCGATCCGCAGGACTTTGGCGTCAACAATCCGCACCGCCATGATATCCATGGTATCGATGTGTCCAAGTGGAACGGCGATGTCGATTGGCAGCAGGTGCGCAAGTCAGGCGTCTCCTTCGTCTTTATCAAAGCCACCGAAGGTTCGGATCGTATCGACCCGAAATTCAATGACCACTGGCGCCTCGCCGCGAAAGCGGACATCCTGCATGCGCCCTACCATTTCTACTATTTCTGCTCGACGGCGGATGCGCAGGCCGACTGGTTCATCCAGAACGTGCCGAAGGAAGCCGTAACCCTGCCGCCGGTTCTTGATGTCGAGTGGAACCCGTCTTCCCCGACCTGCAAGACGCGCCCTGCCCCGATGGTCGTGCGCGCCGAGATGCAGCGTTTCCTCGACCGTCTCGAGAAACACTACGGCAAACGTCCCATCATCTACACCTCGGTGGACTTCCATCGTGACAATCTGGTTGGCCAGTTCAAGGACTACCATTTCTGGGTGCGCTCGGTGGCCGCCCATCCAACCAAGATCTATGAGGATCGCCGCTGGGCGTTCTGGCAATATACCGCAACCGGCGTTGTGCCCGGTGTGACCGGACCGACGGATATCAACGTGTTCGCGGGCAGCGAAAAGAACTGGAAAAGCTGGGTTACAACCGCTAGCAAGTAATGCTGAAAGGCCTTTGTTAACGAACCTACCATCAAACCGGGTGTTTAGCCCGGTTTTGGGGTGTTTTTATACCAGGCCTCATGCTTTCGTCACAAAGCTTGCCGAAAGCAGGAAAACGTCACCACCAAGGAACCACACGATGTTCATGCCATCCGTCCGCAGCGCGGTTCTCGTCGCTGCCACCTGCCTTCTGACTTCCGGTACTGTTTTTGCGCAGGCGCAGACAACAACACAGGCACCCGCACAGGCCGCAACTTGCGGCGGTGATCTTTCAGCCTTCCTGCAGGGGGTAAAAACAGACGCATTGGCAAAGGGCATTCCGGCTGACGCCATCGACAAGGCTCTGGCAGGCGCGCAGATCGACCAGAAGGTTCTGTCGAGAGACCGCGCGCAAGGCGTTTTCAAACAGACCTTCCTTGAGTTCTCGCAGCGCACCGTCAGCCAGGCTCGCCTTGATATCGGCCGCAAGAAGATCCAGCAGCTATCCAGCACCTTCCAGCGTGCCGAGCAGGAATTTGGTGTTCCAGCTGGCGTCATTGCTGCCTTCTGGGCCATGGAAACCGATTTCGGTGCCGTTCAGGGTGATTTCAACACCCGCAACGCACTTGTGACCCTGTCGCATGACTGCCGCCGTCCGGAACTGTTCCGTCCGCAACTGCTTGCCCTGATTGAAATGGTGCAGCATGGCGATCTCGACCCTGCCACCAACACCGGTGCATGGGCTGGTGAAATCGGCCAGGTACAGATGCTGCCTAAGGACATTATCGCCTTTGGTGTCGACGGTGACGGCGACAACCACATCAACGTCAAGACCAGCGCTCCCGACGCCATCCTGACTGCCGCGAAGTTCATCCAGAGCCTTGGCTTCCGCAAGGGCGAGCCATGGATCCAGGAAGTCAGCGTTCCGGAAAACCTGCCTTGGGAAAAATCTGGTCTCGGTGGTCCTTTGACGGCTGGCGAGTGGTTTGCGCTCGGCGTGACCCCGCGTGATGGCAACAAGAATTTCGCAAACCTGCCAGCCGCACTGGTGCTGCCACAGGGTCGCAAAGGCCCGACCTTCATCACCTACCCTAACTTCAATGTGTATCTGGAGTGGAACCAGTCCTTCATCTACACGACGTCCGCGGCCTATTTCGCCACACGTCTGATGGGCGCACCTGTTTACAACAAGGGTAACCCCGATCAGGGCCTGGATGACGCGGCGATGCGCGAGCTGCAAACCAAGCTCGATAACATGACCCATGACGTTGGCAAGATCGACGGCATTCTCGGTTCAGGGACCCGTGTTGCCGTCCAGCGCGAGCAGAAGCGTCTTGGCATGGCAGCCGATGGTTGGCCTACCCGTGAGCTTCTCGACGCGCTTTAAGGCAAAACTGCCACATTTGGCACCAATTGAACCAAGCGGCCCCTGTTCGAATCTGGGGCCGCATTTACCATCCCGCTTAAGGATTATGTCCTAATCTCGACAAAACGACTGGGGATAAGCGGCCTGGATTTACTTTTTCTCAATAAAACAATTAATTTCTAATATTGAAATATTATTTGATTTTCAATGGATTGAGGAAATTCATTCCTAAAAACCGAACAAATGCACTGCGCTGCGGCATAAAATACGCTTTTCAAGCGACACAAAACGGTCATATTATCCTCCAGTCAACAGAAGGAGGCAGACCATGGGACTCACGAACTCTCTTAATGCCTTGGTAGTCGGTATGGCGTTTGTGTTCGTCGGAGCAATGCTTTTTATCTGACGAGGACTTTAAGGCTCGATCAAGCATCCAAAACAGTTGATGACTTAAAAAAATTTAAAAGCGCAGATTCGGGAGGATCTGCGCTTTTTCCGTATTTGTAAGAACTTAAGTCGGTTCAGGCTGCCGAGCGTCTTTCACGCGACAGGCCAAGATTTTCCAAAACAGCATTGACCAGTGGCGCACGGTTCATGGTGTAAAGGTGAAATTCGCTGAAGCCGCGTCGCTGCAAATCCTCGATCTGCTCAGCGGCCACATCGGCGGCCACCTTGGCCCGGTCTGTCGGGTTGTCATCCAGACCTTCGAAGCGAGTATCCAGGAATGAAGGCACGCTTGTGCCGCAACGACCAGCAAAACGCTTGAGCTGCGTCAGGTTCTGGATCGGCATGATGCCCGGCACCACGGGAATGGTGATGCCAGCAGCCGTTACACGCTCCATGTAACGCTCATAGACGTCGTTATCGAAAAAGAACTGCGTCAGGGCACGCGTTGCACCATTGTCGAACTTGCGCTTCAGCATGTCGATGTCAGCCGCTTCGTCGGTGCTCTCAGGATGTTTTTCCGGATAGGCGGACACAGAGATTTCGAAATCGCTAATCTCGCGCAGCCCCTTCACCAGTTCCGATGCATTGGCGTAACCGTCCGGGTGCGGCTTATATGCCGTGCCTATACCGGTTGACGGATCACCACGCAGCGCCACGAAATGGCGTACACCGGCAGCACGAAATTCGTCCACAACCTTGTGCACGTCCTCGCGGCTGGCATCAACGCAGGTCAGATGGGCCGCGGTATGCAGCTTGGCATCGCCAATCATTCTTCGCACAGCCTCAAGCGTCGGTGCCTTGGTCGTGCCACCAGCGCCATAGGTCACCGACACGAAGTCGGGGTTCCAGCGCGAAAGCTCGGCCACGGTTTCCCACAATTGTTTGTCCATCTCCGGCGATTTCGGTGGAAAGAATTCAAAGGACAGATGAATATGGCCATTGGCGCGATTTTGTTCTGTCGTGGCCATTGTCATGCCCTCCCCGAGGCAACAAACGGAGTGGATGCTGCTGCCTCGTTTGCAATCAGCAAACGTTGGTCCTTTGCAATCCAGATTGTAACATCCAGTGACTGGCTTCCAGCTTTGCCGGAGCGCAGATCAACCGCCTTGAGAAGCTCGAGTTCAGACTTCTTCAGCCAGTCCTCAAGCGTTTGGTGAGAAAATCCGAGCCGCACATGGGCATGGTCTTCCCGCAGATAGTCAAATGAATGCGGTGCCAGATCGATGATGACCAGACGGCCACCGGGACGCAACAAACGCGCAGCTTCGGCAATGGCCCGGTCAGGCTCATCCAGGAAATGCAAAACCTGATGGATAACGATCAGATCGAAATCCTGACCTTCAAGTGGCAGGTTGAAAATGTCACCGTGACGGACGGACGCATTGCTAATGCCCGACTTGTCTAGATTGGAACGCGCCACGGCAAGCATGTCACGGCTGGCATCCACGCCAATCGCACGGCGGTAGACACCGCTGAGCAACTGCAGGATACGGCCGGTGCCCGTGCCAAGATCCAGCATTGAGTCGATCGGCGTCGTACCAATCAGGCCAAGAAGCTGCTCTTCGATCAATTCGTCGCTGACATGCAGCTTGCGCAATTCGTCCCAGGCGGCCGCGTTGCGGCTGAAATAATCCTGCGCGCGCTCAGAGCGGACCCGCTTCACATCGGCCAGACGCTCGCTATCACGCAGTAAAACGGCATCATCCTTGGCAGTTGCGTCCAGCAACTGGCGCACCAGCGAAGCGGCATTACCATCCTGTTTCAGACGGAAATAAGCCCATGCACCTTCCTGATAACGGTCGATCAGATCTTCTTCCGTCAAAAGCTTCAAATGCCGGGACACACGCGGTTGGGATTGACCGAGAATTTCGGTAAGATCGGTTACAGTCAGATCGCCAGCCGACAACAAAGCCAGCAGACGCAACCGCGTCGGCTCACCTGCCGCCTTCAACAAATCCACAAGATTGTTCAATTCAAACTGCACAACACGCCTCGCCAAGACCCAATCAAGACATAAAGATATCTTTATGTGATTTGCTGGGCGGTTGCAAGCGATAATCCAGAAACTGTTAACGCATTTTGTCAGGTCACGACAGCTCCCCAGGGCGGCCGTTTGGCGACGCCCCGGCCGCCCCGAGGTGAGCAATCAAGATCAAACGACGTTGATACCCGCTTGCCAATGCTCATAAAGCGTTTCGATGTCGCCACTGGTCAGCAACGGCATAACCTGATGCAATTGTTCATCGGGCCAGTTCCACCACTGCATTTCCAGCAACATAGCAATCAGGTGCTCATCGAAACGCAGACGAATGTTACGGGCGGGATTACCGCCGACGATTGCGTAAGGCTCGACATCACGGGTTACCAGTGCGCGTGTACCAATCACCGCACCATCCCCGACCTTAACACCCGGCATGATAACGGCCTCGGAGCCGATCCACACATCATTGCCGATGACAGTATCGCCGGCCGGTTTGTAACCGTTCTGCGCGCCTGCAAATGCCGGCACCTCCGACATCCAGTAGAATGGAAAAGTGCTGATCCAGTCGTTTCTGTGGCCCTGATTACCAGCCATGATAAAGGAAGCACCTGATCCAATCGAGCAGAAACTGCCAATGATCAGCCTGTCGGCACCTTCATCCGGCAGAAGATACCGGGCACAGTCATCAAAACTGTGACCGTGATAATAACCGGAATAATAGCTGTAGCAACCAACAACGATGTTAGGATTGGTTATCTGCTTGTCGAGCGTAATGCCCCTGAAAGGGCTTTCAAAATAGTTCTGCATTGAAGTTCTCTCTGCATGTGTTTCGCCGCGACGCACTTGCAGGCACGCGGCACCCTTGCGAAAGACCAGAGGCCTTGTCGCCACAGCCCCTCACGTCAGATGCGCGGGAGCACTATGCAGATGGTACACGGTGCAGATTTCATAGGACGCTTTTAGCCTGTTTCCCGTCTGGAGGAAACCCTCTGCGCGACATCGACGACCAGTCACCCTCCCCCCACAAATCGAGCGGTAGAACAAGAGCTGAATTGACAGCGGCCGCACAAGGCTCCCCTTATGCGGCCGCTATATCGAAGTCAGGTTGAAGGTCAGCCCTCTGCCACGGGCCTATGAGATCAGAACTCGGTCCAATCCTCGGCAACGGCCGCATTGCCATGCGCAACCGCAGCAGAGCGGCGAACCGGCGCCTGTCGGGGAGCCGTCGGCACAGGTGCTGCCACACGACGCATGACATCCGCCGCCGCCTGCAACTGCCCAACCTGCTGGCCAAGCTGGAACTGCGACAGCAGGGAGTTCAGATTGACGCTTTCTTGCGCAAGCGCCGCACCGGCCGCATTCATCTCCTCCACCATCGCCGCATTCTGCTGCGTCGACTGATCCATGTGATTGACGGCCGTATTGACCTGCGCCAGTCCAGCGGACTGTTCATGTGCTGCGGTCGCAATGGCTTCCATATGGACATTGATCGACTGAACCAGACCGGCAATTTCAGCCAGACCTGTACCGGTATCGTTGACGAGGCGCACACCTTCGCTGACGGCAATTTCAGAATTGCCGATCAGCGATTTGATTTCTTTGGCGGCATTGGCAGAACGCTGCGCAAGTTCACGCACTTCCTGTGCGACGACAGCAAAGCCTTTGCCTGCCTCACCCGCACGTGCGGCCTCGACGCCAGCGTTCAGTGCTAGCAGGTTGGTTTGGAAGGCGATCTCGTCGATAACACCTATGATCTGGCTGATCTGCTGGGAGGAGTTTTCAATCTTTTCCATGGCAGAAACGGCATTGCGTACGACATTGCCGGAGTTATCAGCACGATCACGGGCGTTACGCACCACATCGCGCGCCTCGCCTGCCCGTCTGGATGTCGAAGTCACATTGGCGGTGATCTGTTCCAGCGCCGCGGCGGTTTCCTCAAGTGACGCGGCCTGCTGCTCGGTACGCCGTGAGAGATCATCAGATGCAGACGAAACCTCTTTCGATCCACCCGTCACCGTGGATACGGAATGACCAACACTTGCCAGCGTCTCACGCAACTGGCAAACCGAACTGTTGAAGTCCTGCCGTAATGCTTCAAACTGCGAGGACAGTGGTTCATGCAACTCGCACAACAGATCACCAGCGGCCAGACGTTTCATGCTGCTGGCAAAGGTGCTTGTGGCCTCAACCAGTCGCGCTTCTGCTTCCGCCTCCGCAACCCGTTGCATTTCCAGCCGCTCGCGCTCTGCACGGCCCCTTGCCTCTTCCTCTGCCGCTTCCAGTTCACGATTGCGAATAGCGGCCTGACGGAACACCTCGACGGCCTGTTCCATGTCGCCTATTTCGTCCTTGCGGCCGGTCGCGACATCATTGTTGTCGATATCGCCATGCGCCAAACGCCCCATGATCTGAACCATGCGCGCAATCGGACGCACAACGGTCATTGCCATCAGGCCGGAAAACACCACCATGATGAGGCCGCCGATAAGGCAAAGGACGGCAATCACAACAAGATTGCTGAAAGCACCATCGGCATGCGCCTGCGCCAATGCCGCGATGCGCTGCAAATCCTCATTTTCGATCTGTTTGAGCGTTTCAATACGTTTGGTGGAAACAGTGAACCATTTGCCGCTGTCGAGATTGCCCAGCTCGGCATTTTCGCCATTTGCAAGAATAAGCGCGCGGATCGCGACAACGTCTTGGGAAACGTCGGCAATCATCGCCTGATATTTGCTGCGCTGGTTTTCATCCAGAACCGACAGCGAAGAATTGAGAAGCGCGGCCTGACCGCCAGCCATGGCTGCAAACTCTGCGAAGCGGCTTGGGTCCACTCGTTTTGCTGTAATAAAGCCATTGCCAATTGCACGTTCCTGACCGGCAATTTCCTTGGCCTGCATTAGTTGCACATAGCCAGACATCTGCTGGGCAATGTCGGCGTCTTGCGCAGTAGCGGCGATATTGCCGGAAAGACCGACAATCTTGCCAACGACGCCCGTGTAGAAACTGAACGATTGCGCACCGGTCGTTGACAGGCTGTCGACGGATCTACGTAGAACTGCAATTTCGCCAATACCGCTGCTGATTGATTGCTTGGGACCGGCCAGATCAAAATCAACCGCTTTCGCCAGTTCCTGCGACAACGCCTGGAACTCTCCGACCGCTGCATCGGTCTGCGAACGGGCGCTAGCAAGCTGGGACGCATTCTGATTGCCTTTCGAGGCGATAAACCCGGCAGTCAGGCCACGCTCCACTTGTAGGGCGTGCACCATATCGCTCAGCTTTTTCAGCTGTTCACTGGCGACCGTGATCTGCTGCATGTCATTATATATGACCAAGCGATCTGATATCTGGGCATAGGCAAGATAACCGGCAGCAAGCATGGGCAAGGTGACTGCGGTCCACAGCCGCTTGCTGATTGAAATATCGACCAATCTCATGAGACACTCCTGAAGCATGGCCTCATGCCATCTAAAATTGTGCCGATCATGCACTAGAAAAAACTACAAAAATCACCTTAAGAAAAAACTGAAAGTAAAAGTCAAAACAATGGCTTAAAATGACGATCATCAAGCTGCACACATATGTCGCAGGCACTGCTTTTTTTAGAAATCAGCAAGATTTGCCGCACAAAATAAAAGCCTCTGCACACATAGCGTGCAGAGGCTTCATGAAATTGTCCGTTATTCGGACAGGTCTTAGCGTGTCAGGCGCTTGTAGGCCTGGCTGCCCGGATTGAGGGCGTCAGGACCAAGGCGACGAACCTTGTCTTCTTCGTAGTCTTCGAAGTTGCCTTCGAACCATTCGACATGGCCATCACCCTCGAAAGCAAGGATGTGTGTCGCCAGACGGTCAAGGAACATGCGATCGTGGCTGATGATGATGGCGCAGCCTGCGAAAGCTTCCAGCGCGCTTTCCAGCGCACCGAGTGTTTCCGTATCAAGGTCGTTGGTCGGTTCGTCGAGCAGCAGCACGTTGCCGCCAGCCTTCAGCATCTTTGCAAGGTGAACACGGTTACGCTGACCACCCGAGAGATTGCCAACCTTCTGCTGCTGATCGCCGCCCTTGAAGTTGAACGCGCCGCAATATGCTCTGGAGTTCATGTCGAACTTGCCAAGCTTGATCACTTCCGCACCACCGGAAATTTCTTCCCAAACGGTCTTGTTGCCATCCAGCGCATCGCGGCTCTGGTCAACATAACCGAGGTGAACCGTTTCACCGACGCGGATCGAGCCGGCGTCCGGCTTTTCCTGACCGGTGATCATCTTGAACAGCGTCGACTTACCGGCACCGTTCGGACCGATGATACCAACGATACCACCCGGTGGCAGTTTGATCGACAAATCGTTGATCAGCGTGCGGCCTTCAAAGCCCTTGTTGATGCCTTCCAGCTCGATAACGACCTGGCCAAGACGCTCGGAGACAGGAATGATGATCTGCGCGTCGCCTGGACGGATGTTTTCAGCGGCATCCACCAGCTGTTCGTAAGCCTTGATACGGGCCTTCGACTTGGCCTGACGGGCTTTCGGGCTGGATGCAATCCATTCCTGTTCGCGCGACAGTGCCTTCTGGCGGCCTGCTTCTTCGCGGGATTCCTGCTGCATGCGCTTTGCTTTGGCCTGCAGGTAGGCAGAGTAGTTGCCTTCGTAAGGAATGCCACGGCCACGGTCGAGTTCGAGAATCCAGCCCGTGACGTTGTCCAGGAAGTAGCGATCGTGGGTGATCATCATTACGGCGCCCGGATAGTCACGCAGGTGCTTTTCGAGCCAGGCAATGGTTTCGGCGTCAAGATGGTTGGTCGGTTCGTCGAGCAGCAGCAGGTCAGGCTGCGACAGCAGCAGACGGCACAGCGCGATACGACGGCGCTCACCACCCGACAGCGTTTCAACATTGGCGTCCTTTGGCGGGCAGCGCAGTGCTTCCATCGCCATTTCGACCTGCTGTTCCAGATCCCACAGGTTCTGGCTGTCGATGATGTCCTGAAGCTTGGCACCCTCATCCGCAGTTTCGTCGGAATAATTCATCATCAATTCGTTGTAACGATCGATAACGGCTTTCTTATCGGCAACGCCTTCCATGACGTTTTCAAAAGCGGTTTTCGCAGGATCAAGCTTCGGTTCCTGCTCCAGGTAACCAACAGTCGCGCCTTCGGCGAGCCAGGCTTCACCGGTAAATTCCTTGTCCTGACCGGCAATGATGCGCAGCACGGTAGACTTACCGGCACCGTTTGGACCGAGAATACCAATCTTGGCATCCGGGTAGAACGACAGGTTAACGTTTTCGAGGATCTTCTTCGCCCCGTAGGACTTGTTAAGACCAGACATATGATAAATGAACTGACGTGCCATTAAAGGAATGCTCCGCGCCATGAAATGAGGTTTGCCGCTATGTAGGCGAAATGACCGTGTGGGGCAACATGTCAAACCAATTTAGCAAGCGAAGTCTTTGCCGGAGTTATTATGGACAGCACCATGTTCTCGCAGATCAACCGCCTTGAAAGCCCGTCCGGCGCCTCAGTTGCCTATCGCCACATGCCCGCTGAAAACGAGGCACGCGGCGTCTTGATGATCTGCCACGGTCTTGTTGAACATGCTGGCCGCTACGCCCGGTTTGCCGATGTCATGGCAAAACAGGGTTTTGAAGTTTACGCCCATGACCACCGAGGCCACGGACGGACAAAAGCCGATGACGCGCCGCTAGGCCGTTTTGCCTGGAAAGATGGCGTCGACAAGGCGATCAAGGATGTAATGGCTGTGCGCAGCCTGGTTGGCGAGCGTCATCCCGGCCTGCCAGTTGTCCTGTTTGGACATTCGATGGGTGGACTTGTGGCACTGAACACCGCCGTCAGCCATCCGCAATCCTTTGCTGCCCTGTCCATCTGGAACTCCAACTTTAACCCCGGTCTTTCGGGCCGTGCCGCACAGGTGGTGCTTCGCATCGAGAAATGGCTGAAGGGTTCGGATGTGCCGAGCGGCATTCTGCCCAAGGCAACGTTTCGGACATGGAATGCCCGTATGCCGGAAAAGCGCACCACTGCCGACTGGCTGAGCCACGACAAGGCTGCCGTCGACGCCTATGTCGAAGATCCGCTCTGCAGTTTCGATGCAAGTGTCTCTCTCTGGCAGGACGTGTTTGAAATGTCTTATCGTGGCCCAAAACTGATCAGCCGATTACCAAAAGACATGCCGATCCTGCTGGTCAGCGGAGACGAGGATGCCGCCACCAATGACGGCAAGGAAATTGTCTGGCTTGCAGACCAGTTCCGAAATGCCGGCTTCACTGACATCAAGGACATTATTTACAAGGGCATGCGCCACGAAACATTGAATGAAAAAGGCTGGGAAGTGCCCGCAGCCGATTTCGCGGCATGGTGCACAAAGGTCGTCGAGGACTGACCGCTCCTGTGCCGAAACGGAATATCATCATGAGATAATATCGAATGCGCTCCCTTGAAAAGGGTGTTCTATAGTCGCGACACCGTTGCGCATTCGCACGTTGAAAGAAACACCAATGGCATCGAAAATGACCCGCGGAAAAACAGCACCTCAAGCGACAGCTCTGGCATCCGGCAGTGTATCCACCGGGCTGTTCATGATGTTTGCCGCGGTGATGATTTCCCCGATCATCGACATTTTCGCCAAGCTGGCCATCACCACCGTTCCAGCGATTGAAATCAGCGCGGCGCGTTTCCTGATCCAATCGCTTGCAGCCCTGCCTTTTCTCATGATGCGACCGCATCTGTTCTCGATGTCCTGGCGCTCAACCGGCTTTCACATCGTTCGTGGTGGCATCCTTGCCCTGTCGATGATCAGTTTCGTTGCCACGCTGGAATTCATGGAAGTGGCAGATGCAATTGCCATCTTTTTCGTAGAGCCAATCATTCTGACCATCCTCAGCAGCGTCATCCTGAAGGAAGCAATTGGCTGGCGGCGTTATACCGCCTGCGCCGTCGGCTTTTTCGGCGCGTTGCTGGTCATCCAGCCCAGTTTTGCCGAAGTCGGTTACGTTGCGCTTCTGCCAGTTCTTTCGGCATTCTGCATTGCCATTTTCGCCATTCTGACCCGCATCGGTTCGCAGAAGGAAGATCCGTGGAGCATGCAGCTTCAGTCCGGCATGTGGGGTTTCCTGTTCTGCGCCTTGCCAATGCTGTTCAGTGACATGCTTGGCATACCCGGCATTGCCTTTACCTCGGCCGATACCACAATCCTGTTTTATCTCTTGGGTGTTGGTGTTTCAGCCACTCTATCAGGCATTCTCGGCGTTTACGCCTATCGCGCGGCCCCCGCCTCGATGCTGGCCCCGCTGCAATATCTAGAAATTGTTTCTGCGACAATCTTCGGCTGGCTGGTGTTCAACCACTTCCCAGATGCCATCAAATGGCTTGGCATCGCCATCATCGTAGCGTCGGGCCTCTACATCATCTGGCGGGAACGCCGCTTTGCCTCAAAGCCAGTCTCCAATGTCGAGACAACACCGCTGACCCCATGAGATAATGACCCTAGACATGACCCAGCAGACACATGACAGACAACCACCACTTAAAGGCATCCGTGTTATCGAACTGGCCCGTGTCCTGGCCGGACCATGGGCGGGACAAATGCTGGCGGATATGGGCGCCGATGTCATCAAGATTGAAAACCCTGATGGTGGTGATGACACCCGCACATGGGGGCCACCCTTCGTGGAAAGTGTTGATGGCGAGAACCTCTCGGCCGCCTATTATCACGCTACCAACCGCGGCAAACGGTCGATCACCGCTGATCTGCGCACGACTGAGGGCTGCGATCTCGTTCGTCGTCTGGTCGCAACGGCAGATGTGGTCATCGAAAATTTCAAGCGTGGCGGGCTTGTCAAATATGGGCTGGATTATCAAAGCCTGAAAACGCTTAATCCGAAGCTGATCTATTGCTCGATTACTGGCTTCGGCCAAACCGGCCCATATGCGGATTTCGCCGGTTACGATTACATCGTGCAGGGCATGTCAGGTTTCATGTCAATCACCGGTGAACCGGATGGCCAGCCAATGAAGGCGGGCGTTGCAGTCGCAGACATCTTCACCGGCATTTATTCGGTGACCGCCATTCAGGCCGCCCTCATCCACGCGATGCGCACCGGACAGGGCCAGCATGTCGACATGGCCCTGCTGGATGTTCAGTCGGCCGTGCTGGCCAACCAGAACATGAACTATCTCATTTCCGGCAAGCCTCCGGTGCGTCTTGGTAATGCCCATCCCAATATATCCCCTTACGAGGTGGTACCCACAGCCGATGGTTTCCTTATTCTGGCCGTCGGCAATGATGGCCAGTTCAGCCGCCTGTGCAAAATTCTTGGGATTGCCGAAATCGCCACAGACGAGCGTTACGCGACCAACAAGGCGCGCGTCGCACACAAGGGAGACGTCCGCCGCATCATATCCACCGAAACCTTGAAGTGGCAAAAGCGCGATCTGCTGACCGCCTGCGAGAGCAACGCCGTGCCAGCCGGCCCGATCAACTCGATCGAGGAAATGTTTGCCGACCCGCAGGTAGAGGCGCGAGGATTGCGGGTTGATCTGCAGGCCGCAGATGGCACCACCATTCCCGGTGTCCGCACCCCTATCGTGCTGTCCGAAACACCATTGCAATACGAACGCCCCAGCCCGCGACTTGGCGAACATCAGGCTGATGTGCTGGCTGAACTGGAAGAGATTGAAAGGAACATGACGCCATGAAAAGAACCGGCGGACAATTGATTGTCGAGGCACTGAAGGCCAATGGCGTAACACGCGTTTCCTGCGTTCCCGGCGAAAGCTATCTCGCCGTTCTCGATGCACTCTATGAAAGCGGCATTGAGACCATTGTCTGCCGTCAGGAAGGTGGCGCAGCCATGATGGCTGACACCTGGGGTCGCCTGACGGGCCAACCTGGTATCTGCATGGTAACCCGTGGCCCCGGTGCCACCAACGCGTCAGCCGGCCTGCATATCGCCATGCAGGATTCCATTCCGATGATCCTGTTCATCGGTCAGGTGCAGCGTGATGCGCGTGAACGTGAAGCCTTTCAGGAAGTCGAATATCGCCGCGCTTTTACCGAATTCGCCAAATGGGTGGGTGAGATCGATGACGTCAGGCGCATTCCAGAATTTGTAAGCCGTGCCTTTGCCGTTGCCTCCTCCGGCCGTCCCGGCCCTGTTGTTCTCACTCTGCCTGAGGATGTGCTGGTTGAGGAATTCGACGCACCGCAGGCCAAGCCATCGACCCCGGTCGAGGCGCATCCAGGTGCAGCACAGATTGCTGACTTTGCTGAAATGCTGAAGGACGCCAAACGTCCTCTGGTCATTCTTGGTGGCACCCGTTGGACGGACGAAAGCGTGGCACAGTTCCAGGCTTTTGCTGAAAAGTTCAAACTGCCGGTCGGCTGCTCTTTCCGCCGCCAGATGCTATTTGATCATCTGCACCCATCTTACGCCGGTGACATCGGCATTGGCGTCAATCCAGCACTTGGCAAGGAGGTCAAGGAAGCCGACCTCATCGTGCTGCTCGGTGGACGTTTCTCCGAAATGCCGTCCTCCGGCTACACACTGCTTGATATTCCATATCCTGCGCAGAAACTGGTGCATGTCTATCCGGACCCGGATGAACTCGGTCGTGTCTACCGCCCGGATCTGGCCATCTGCGCCAGCCCGAAGGATTTTGTAGCAGCCCTCGCAACACTTGAGGCACCTGCTCATCCCGTCTGGGAACAGCGTACTGTTGCCATGCACGAAACCTATCTCAAGTGGTCTACCCCACCCAAGACAGGTCCCGGTTCGGTTCACATGGGGCCGATCATGGAATGGATCGAGGAAAACACCCCGAAGGATGCCATTTTCACCAATGGCGCTGGCAACTACGCCACATGGCTTCACCGTTTCCATCGCTTCCAGCGCTTCAACACCCAGTCCGCGCCAACATCGGGCTCGATGGGTTACGGTCTGCCGGCTGCCGTTGCCGCCAAACATCTGTTCCCGGAGCGCGAGGTCATCTGCTTTGCCGGTGATGGATGCTTCATGATGCATGGCCAGGAATTCATCACGGCAGTGCGTTATGGCCTGCCCATCATCACGCTGCTGATCAACAATGGCACCTATGGCACCATCCGCATGCATCAGGAGCGGGAATATCCCGGTCGCGTCAGCGGCACGGATCTGGTCAATCCGGATTTCGTGGCTTTTGCCAAGGCCTATGGCGGTCATGGTGAACTTGTCGAAACCACGGATCAGTTTGCACCGGCGTTCGAGCGCGCACGCGCCAGCGGCAAACCGGCAATCATCGAAATCAAGCTGGATGCGGAAGCCATCACGCCGACCCGAACACTGACGCAAATTCGCGAAAAAACCTGATACTTGGCATGGACAGGTTTCCGGAATGGTGCAATTCCTGCGGTCGAATAAACCAACAGGAAGCGCCATGCCGGAAGCACAGTCCCCAGTGATCACCCCTAGAGGAATGAAGATCGAGCCCAGCGCCGGCGCCCCTTTTGAAGCGGTGCGGGTTTCTAAAACCGTTCTTCATACCTGCCGGTTTGCAGCGCTGGCGACCATCGATCCCGTCAGCGGTTATCCCTACACCACAGTCACCAATATCGCGATTGAGCCGGACGGCACGCCATTCTTTTTTGCAGCACGTCTGACACTTCACGCCCGCAACATCGAAGCCGATAACCGCATTTCCCTGACGCTTGCCCCGTTTGGCAAAGGTGATGCGCTGACGGAACCTCGCCTGACACTGGTCGGCCGCGCCGTCTTGATCGAGGCAGATGAATTTGAAACGGCAAAGGCCGCCTATCTCGCTCGTTACCCGAAATCCAAGCTCTATCTGTCACTTCCCGACACGTTGCTGTTCCGGCTGCAGGTTGAGGGCGTGCAGATCAACGGCGGGCCAGCACGCAATGCCAGTAACATTACACCTGTAGACCTGCGGACCGACCTCTCCGGTGCCGACGCGCTGATGGCTGGCGCTACCGACGAAATAAAACGTCTCAACGCCATCAAGGGTGAGGCCACTCGGCTGGCGTCGCTGGCCGGCAAAAAAGCCGGCAACTGGAAAATCACTTCGATTGATCCTGAAGGTATCAACCTCGCGGCCTCGTCCGATCTGGCGCGGCTGTGGTTTGCGGACCGTGTCGAAACATTGAATCAACTTGCAAAGGCGTTGAATCAGGATTCGAAGTAACAGCGACAAGGGATTCACAAACAACGACAATCCCTGGGCGCCCCCTCGACAACCTCATAAAAAAGGCCGGTCAGCATGACACTGACCGGCCTTTTCTGTTTGATCGTTGCGATCAGCGACTTAGAGCGCTGCCGTCACGATAAACTCAACCTTGTAATCCGGCGTTGCCAGAGCAGCTTCGCTGGTTGCACGTGCTGGCGGGTTTGCCGGGTCAATCCAGCCTTCCCAGACAGCATTCATTTCACCGAAGGTCGACATGTCGGAGAGGTAGATGATGGTCTGAAGGATCTTGGATTTGTCAGAACCGGCAGCAGCCAGCAGACGATCAACTTCAGCCAGTGCAGACTTGCTCTGCTCGGCAACCGACGAACCTTCACCAACCTGACCAGCCAGATAAACAGTGTTGCCATGAACGACTGCACCGCTCATACGCTTGCCGGGTTCGATACGCTTGATGCTCATGAAAATGCTCCTGTTATAAGCTTATATGAAATTTCCTGCCCCATTTCGGGCAACGTGCAAAAACGACTTAGCCGCGCAGATGGTGGGTCTTGTCGTAGATGGCAGTCGAGCGCGCGCCAGAGCGGCAATAGCCCAGCATCGGACGCTGCAACTCGTCAAGCGCATCCACCATTCCGGCAACAGCTTCACCATCGACACCGTTCCGGCCAACCGGCACATGTGCAATGGTCAAACCCAGCTCTTCAGCCCGCTCGGCAATATCGGCAAACAGAGGCTGGCCCTCTTCTTCACCGTCTGGGCGGTGGCAAACGATGGATTTAAAGCCGAGCGCCTTGATCTGATCCAGATCGGCAACGCTGATCTGGCCGGTCACTGAATATTCATCGTCAATACGTCGGATATCCATCTTCAAATCCTCCTGAAATGCCTTGGCTCGGCAAGCCTTTCGGCCCTTCGCCTCTAAAATTGAAGTGCCAAGGGTGTAAGGCGAATTGGGCGGTGCGTCAATCGACAAGCAACTGCCAGCATCGGGTTTAAAACCGCATCAGGCAATGTGGAAACGCAAACCGTATGACCGCGTTTCGCCCGGCTGCAACATGTTGAACTCGCCACTGTCGGCAAGCTCCTCACGGCTGACCCAGCGGTGCGAAACCGGCTCGATGCCAAGCACATGGGCAGGCGCCTTCTGGTTACGCCAGATTTGCAGATAAGGCAGAGTATCGGTGCGGAACTGCGCTGTCAGGCTCTTGCCGCCAAGTGAGGCAATCGGCCCCAGACGAAGCGTTGCCCAATCCTCATTGCCGGTGGCTTGCACACAGAACACGCTGCCCGGTTCCTCGCCAAACCGCCAGTTGAAGCCACCCCCCTCCAACATGTCGCCTTCGAGCTGCACCTTGTCATCGAACAGCCTTGCCCCGACATTCATGTGGTACATCAGAAATACCGGTTGCACCGTGTCACTGGTGTTGGTGATCGTGTCGTCCAACGCCACTTCACCAGTTGCCCCGTCAATCGTCCAGACACGCTGCAACAATGCCGTGCCGCCAGTGGCAAGCCGCACCGGAATATCCGCTGCGATCCTTGCCCTTTTCTCGCCGACGTCCCAAGCGGTTATTTCAGCCGGGTGGGACGAGAACGAGCCATGCAGCGGATATTTGCGCCCCGTGGTATCGCCCTCAATCGGCTGAGGATGGCGAATGTGGTCAGGGCCACAGGTGAAAAGGAAACCTTCCAGCGAGTGATCGATGCGCGGGTCGCCATCATCAGGAATAGCCCGGCCCGGTGCGATATTGATTCCCTCGACAATGCAGGAACCGATGTCCAGAACCGACGTTTCATCAAGATGAATAACTGGCGATTTACCGAGTTGAATGTCTCGCATACGGCCTCTCACTGGAAGTTGAACTATATTTTACCGTGAACGTCCACTGAGACATGATGAAATTAACGTAACGTTCACTTCGAATTCATCTTTTTCACAATAGGGTCAATATTGTGATGTGTAGGTGGATGAAAAGAGTGAGGAAAAGCGGAATCGTGAAACAGTTTCTTAAAACAACTTTTTTCGTGGCTGTTACCACTTTGTCCGTCTTGCCGTTCAGTTTCGCTGAGGCGCAGGACCGCTATCGTTATGCCACTCAGGAACAGCCACTGCTGGTAACGCCGGATGGACGCGTGCTTGATTTCATTCCGCAACGCAGTGACATCGTCATCAGCCGCGACCGCATTGGCCGCACCGTTTTCTATGACAGCTATGGCAACCTGCTGGCCACTGAAATGCCGCCGGAGGCTGTACGCAGGCAGCAGCCTTCCCGCGAAACCTATTATCCGCCAGCACCTGGCCACTCACAGCGCGATATCGGCTATTACGACAATGGTAGCGTTCGTGATTACCGCGAATATCGCAATGATGGGACAGACCGTGACGTCTACACCGGCTCTGTGCCCGCACCTGGCGCCATTGAAAGCGCACCGCTGGAACAGCCAATGCCCGGCGAAAGCACGACAGCCGCCGTTCCGCAGCCCGATCGCCTGATCGAGCGCCACGCCCCGGTTACCGCACCGACAAATCGTTCGCGTCAGGAAATTGTCGCACTTCAGACATTCCTCGACCGTGAAGGCATCTCGCCCGGCGTAATCGACGGCAAGATGGGCTCCAACGTCACCAAGGCCATTTCGGCCTGGCAGGATATGACCGGCGAAACACTGGACCCGAACAACTCGGAAGACATTCTGGAGCGCCTGCGCATGTCCGGTGGCATGGCCATCGTCAACTACACGATCACCGCAGCCGATG
Organism: Agrobacterium sp. AGB01; assembly: GCF_014851585.1. GTDB lineage: Bacteria > Pseudomonadota > Alphaproteobacteria > Rhizobiales > Rhizobiaceae > Agrobacterium. Next base: position 701,875 of record NZ_JACVAB010000002.1, on the reverse strand, counting down.
CTGCCGGTCCGTATGTTGCAGCCATTCCTGACGACTACAGCCAAAAGGCGCAGCTTCCCGCCATGTCGTTTACCTCGGTCACTGAATCGCTTGCCGAGCGTTTCCACATGGATGAAACCTATCTGAAAGAGTTGAACCCTGGCGTTGACTTCACGGTGCCCGGCTCGATCATCAAGGTTATCGATCCGGGCAAACCGAAGGTGGGCTCGGTTGCGCGCATCGTCGCCCACAAGGGCATCAAACAGGTATTCGCCTATGACGAAACCGGCACGCTGGTTGCTGCCTATCCGGCCACCATCGGTTCGTCTGATACACCTTCGCCAAGCGGCATTCACACCGTTGAACGTATCGCACTGAACCCCGGTTATACCTACAACCCGAAAATCAACTTCCAGCAGGGTCAAAATACCCAGATCCTGCAGATCCCACCAGGCCCGAACGGTCCGGTCGGCACCGTCTGGATTGCCCTGTCGAAACCGACTTACGGCATTCACGGCACGCCGGAGCCATCCAAGATTGGTAAGACCAACAGCCACGGTTGTATTCGCCTGACCAACTGGGATGCCACCGAATTGGCCAAGATGGTCAAGCCTGGCGTAGTGGTTGAGTTCGCCGAATAAGGTCTCCAACCATTTCCACGGCATGAAAAAGGCGCGACACTTGTTGGGTGTCGCGCCTTTTCTTTTGTCTTCGTGGAGGCAGGTCTGTCAGACCTTGATCTTGTGTCTGCGACCCTTGCCGATATCCGGCAGCAGCACTGTCAGCAATCCAAGCAGTGGCAGGAACGAGCAAACCTGGTAGACGTAGACGATGCCCTTGTGGTCAGCCACCACGCCAAGTGCCGCAGCACCGATGCCGCCAATACCGAAAGCGAAACCGAAGAACAGTCCGGCAATCATGCCAACCCGGCCCGGCACCAATTCCTGTGCAAACACCACGATTGCCGAGAAGGCCGACGCCATGATCACACCGATGATAAATGTCAGGACAATCGTTGTGTTGTAGCCGACGTAGGGCAGCACCAGCGTAAACGGCAGCGCACCAAGGATCGAGAACCAGATCACGAACTTCGTGCCGAACCAGTCAACAACAGGTCCACCTGCAACCGTACCGATGGCAACGGCGCCGAGGAACACGAACAGCAGGATCTGTGCATACTGCACCGACACATCGAAACGCTCGATCATGTAGAAGGTATAGTAGCTCGAAAGGCTGGTCATGTAGAGGTATTTCGACAATACCAGCAGTGCCAGAACGGCAATGGCCTTCATGACCTTTGCGCGCGGCAGCACGATAGCTGGTGCAGCAGCCATGCGCTTTGCGGTGGCAACACGGTGCTGCGAATACCATCTACCCACCTGGAACAGAATGATCATGCCAGCCAATGCCGCAGCAGAGAACCACGCAACACTTTCCTGTCCGCGCGGCAGCACGATGAATGCAGCCAGCAACGGTCCAAGTGCCGAGCCAAAATTACCGCCCACCTGAAACAGTGACTGCGCCAAACCATGACGGCCACCGGACGCCAGACGGGCAACACGCGAGGATTCCGGATGGAATACCGCAGATCCCAGACCCAACACACCGGCTCCGAGCAGCAGGACCTCGTAGGAATGCGCATAGGCCATTAACAACAGGCCGATCAGCGAAAAGCCCATACCGACCGACAGCGAATATGGCAGCGGACGTTTATCGGTATAGATACCGATCAACGGCTGAAGCAGCGACGCAGTGACCTGAAACACCAGTCCAAGTAGACCGATCTGCGTAAAGTCGAGCGCATATCCATCCTTGAGCATGGGATAAAGCGCCGGGATAAGCGACTGCATCGTGTCATTCAGCAAATGACAGAAGCTGACAGCCATGATGATGCCGAAGACCGTTTCTTCCGCTTTGTGTGTCTCCAGACCTACTGAGTTATTGGCCACTTTCGTCTCCATTATTTGACATAATCCAATAAGAGGATTGTGGCGTCCCCGCTTTCGTGTTTTGGTCCATTTATTACGCGAGTGGGCCAAATGCAGCAAAAGAAGCCACAAGAAATAATGGGACCCCGCAGCAAGCACTATGACAGGCTGTGGGCGATAGAGACTGCGGCTGGTCCGGTTCACACCTCACCCAACCATTACAGTGCTGGCGATCTGGTTGAACGCCACAGCCACAAGAGAACACAATTGCTTTATGCGCGCTCCGGCGTGGTGCTTGTCACCACCGATCAGGGCCGCTGGATGGTGCCACCTGAGCACGCCTTGTGGATACCGCCGGGCGTCGAACATTCTGTGGAGATGTTAGGTGCCGTAACCATGCTGTCGCTTTATCTTGACGCCAGTGCCGTGCCTGACCTCCCCGCCTTCGTGCGCGTGGTTAGCATAACCGGTCTGGCACGAGAGCTGATCATCGAAGCAGTGCAACCGCCGTCGGACGACAACAGCCGAGAACGCGCCGACCTGATCCTGCCGTTGCTGTTGAATGTCGTGGCCAAACTGCCTGACATTTCGCTCGGCCTGCCATTCCCAGAGGATCCCCGCCTTGCTGCCTTGTGCCGTCGGTTCATCGCCAACCCAACGCCGGATCTGATCATCGATAAATGGGCAAGGGAGTTGTCGATGAGCAGGCGCGCCTTTACCCGCGCTTTTCGCCGGCAAACCGGCCTGTCACTGTCCGTGTGGCGCCAGCAGGCCTGCCTGTTTGCAGCATTGCCACGCCTTGCGGCCGGTGAAGCCGTAACCACTGTGGCGCTCGATCTCGGTTATGGCAGCATTCCAGCCTTCACCACCATGTTCAAACGTATGCTCGGCACCTCTCCCCGCTCCTACCTCAACTCGCACAGCAATCACTGAAAACAAAAACGCCCGCTGGTGATGCAGCGGGCGAATATCTGTTTCTGAACTGGGAGCACTATCAAGCAACCTTGCGTCTCAGAATGCTGGGAACGTGAGGTACGCTACGCACGACCCTGACCGGCAAAAGCCGCAGGATTTCCTTGGCAAGCGACTGGGCGTTTTCTTTTGCCTTGTCGAGATTGCTTACCTTGAGTGGATCGAGACCCGAGAGCGTACCGCCGTAATCGAAAATGTCGCGATACGCCGCACGCTCGGCAATCGCTGTGTCGAGCACGCGCACGTTTTTGGTCGCCAGAAGACCTTTGACCAACAGCAACGAACGTGTGGTGATCATCGCATTGACGCGCGTCAGCACAACCGAATGATTAATCTTTCTGCCGGTCTTTTCGGTGAGGAATTCAATCAGTTCCAGAACCTGCGCGCCGCCGCGCGCATCCATCGCACAGCCTTGAATGGGAATAACGACATGGTCAGATATGCCAAGCGCCATCGTCAGCAACGGGCTGCGAGTGCCAGGCATATCAATGATAAAACAGTCCGTATTGGCTTTGTTTTCTCGGATATGGGCCTCAAGCGACGAACTCGTGACGTGCGAAATAACCGAGAGGTTTGGGATATGCCCGGAAAGTTCGTGCCAGCGGGAGATCCAGTGCTGCGGATCGGCATCAAGGATGGTGACGCGATGGCCCATGCGGGCAAGTTCGGTTGAGAGCAGAAGCACGGCGGTGGTTTTACCGGCGCCGCCTTTGGTATTTGCGAATGTAATGACTGGCATGGAGCCCTCGAAGTGATGCAGAGCCTAATTTCATCGCTCCTGAAGGCACCTCACGCTCATGGTGCCAGCCCATATTCTTAACGATTATGGTTAATGAACCGGAAATTTTGGAAAGATTGTAAATTTGCCAAAACGCAAGATCATCGGCTGCAATAATCAGAGAGAAAACATGTAACACATTGTTCCATCGAGATTTTTCGAGGCATAACACGACAAAGGGCCGTATAGAAATTTTCCTATACGGCCCTCATATTCCAACCGCGAAATGCAGTATCGATGCCTTAAAGGTTCAGAATGCGCTCGCCTGTTTTATGCCTGCTTGCGGCAAGACCCGACATCTGAGGCGCGTAACCGTCCGGCCTTCAGGTCTTCATATTGCGGCAGGCTGGCATCCGGCCCTCCGATATTGGCCTCGTAGGTTCCACGATCAATGCTGATTGTGCGACCGCTACTGGTAAAGCCGATCATGCCCTCTTTACCGGAATAGGCCACGCCAACCTTCATTTCGCAGAAGTAGCGTGTCCCGCTTTTCATAAAGGTCCAGCCCCAGATACCTGCCTTGTTTTTGGCAAGTGGTCCGACTGCATAACCCTGTCCTGTCAGGCTTTTGAAGCTCTCTGCTTGCGCACCGGCTGGCAGACAAAAAAGCGCCACTGCAATCAGTGGCGCAAAAGTAGAGTGTTTGAACATTATGAATTTGGCTTTCAGAAGCAGTCTTCGAACAGTTTTTTGGTGTTTTCCAGTGTCATCGGCACCGGATTACCGCCGCAGCTTGGGTCCTTGATGGCTTCGGCTGTCAGCTCATCAATCCGGTCTGGCTTGATGCCCATTGCCGTCAGATTTTCTGGCACACCCAGCTCTTTGCGAAGCTCAAGAACGTAATTGTAGAAACCGTCAAAGCCACCCTCAATGCCGAGATAGGCTGCCGCGCGAGCAATCTTGTCTTCAATGGCGGGGCGATTGAAGCGCAGCACCGCCGGCATCACCACCGCATTGGTCATGCCGTGGTGGGTGTTGTAGACAGCACCGATAGGGTGCGACAGCGAATGGATGGCACCAAGCCCCTTCTGGAAAGCAACAGCGCCCATGGCAGCAGCAGCCATCATATTGGTGCGGGCTTCGATATCGCTGCCATCCTTGTAAGCGCGTGGCAGATATTCCTTCACCAGACGCAGACCTTCCAGCGCAATGCCTTGGCTCATTGGATGAAAGAACGGTGACGAATAGGCCTCAAGGCAATGAGCAAAGGCATCCATGCCGGTACCGGCGGTAATCATCTTCGGCATACCGACCGTCAGTTCCGGATCGCAGATAACAACGCCGGGCAAGAACTTCGGATGGAAGATGATCTTCTTCACATGGGTCTTGGAGTTGGTGATAACGCTGGCGCGCCCGACTTCTGAGCCGGTGCCTGCTGTGGTCGGCACGGCAACGATCGGGGCGATGCCTTCTACATTGGCACGTGTCCACCAGTCGTCAACATCTTCGAAGTCCCATACCGGTCGGGTCTGGCCAGCCATGAAGGCGACCGCCTTGCCAAGATCAAGGCCGGAGCCGCCACCAAAGGCAACAACGCCGTCATGACCACCGTCCTTAAACGCCTTTACACCGGCTTCAAGATTGATTTCATTCGGGTTTGGGTCAACTTCGGCAAAGATTGCACGACCAAGACCTGCCTGCTCCAGAACATCCAGCGCATGGCCGGTAATTGCCATGCTTGCCAGACCACGGTCGGTTACCAGCAGCGGCTTCTTGATGCCCAGTGTCTTGCAGGCATCCGCAAGTTCCTTGATCCGTCCACGGCCCAGCTTGACTGCGGTCGGATAGCTCCAGTTCGCGACAATATTCATTTCGTGACTTTCTTCAGATGGTAGGACTTTGGACGGGTAAGGTTCTGGAAACCGATGACGGACAGCGAACCGCCACGACCGGTTTCCTTCACGCCGGTCCAGCACAGTGCAGGATCGAGGTAGTCGGCCCGGTTCATGAAAACGGTGCCGGTTTCAATCTCGCGACCAATCCGCCCTGCCCTTGCCGGGTCTTGCGTCCACAGGGATGCGGTCAGTCCGTATTTGCTGTCATTCATCAGTGCGATGGCTTCGTCGTCATTCTTGACCTTCATGATGCCGACGGCAGGACCAAAGGTCTCCTCGGTCATGAACTCCATGGAGTGATCGACATTGACCAGGATCTGCGGCGCGACATAGGCGCTTTCACCATCATCGGCAGCAAATAGCTTTGCATCGACCAGCGGCTTTGCACCCTTGGCAACCGCATCGGCAATCTGCTGGCGCACCACCTTGGCAAAACGCTTGTTGGCCATCGGTCCCAGCGTTGTTTCCTGCTCCAGCGGGTTTCCGAGTTTGTAATTGGACACCCAGGCAACGGACTTTTCGACAAACGCATCGTAAAGCGCTTCATTGACATAGATACGTTCGATCCCGCAGCAGCACTGGCCCGAATTATAGGTCGCTCCATCCATCAGCGTATCGACCGCTGCGTCAAGATCGGCATCTTCCATGACATAACCGGGGTCCTTGCCGCCAAGCTCCAGACCAAGGCCGGTAAAGGTGCCAGCCGCAGCGCGCTCGATGGAACGTCCGCCTTCAACAGAACCGGTAAAGTTGACGAAGTTGAACAGTCCTTCGGAAATCAGGGCAGACGTGGTGCCGTGATCCAGAAACACATTGATAAACACGTCTTCGGGTACACCCGCCTCGACAAAGGCACGTACCATGCGCTCACCCACCAGCAGGGTCTGGGCGGCATGTTTGATCACGATCGTGTTGCCTGCCATCAGAGCCGGCGCAACCGTGTTGATCGCAGTCATGTAAGGGTAGTTCCATGGTGCGATAACAAACACGACACCATGTGGTTCGCGCTCAATGCGACGTTCGAAATTGCCGCTTTCTTCGATCACCAGCGGCGCCAAAGCATCAGCCGCAATCGAGGCGACGTAATTGGAGCGCTCGTTGAAACCTTTGAACTCACCACCATAACGTACGGGGCGGCCCATCATATGTGCCAGTTCCGGCACCACCTCACCGACCATTTCATTGAGGCGTGCCACGCCCTTCAGCACCAGTTGCACACGGTCCTCAAGCGGACGCCGCGCCCAATCCTTCTGGGCCTTGCGTGCTTTGGCAACGGCAGCTCGTGCCGCGTCCAGCGACAGCGCCTCGCGTTCGGCATACACCGAACCGTCAATGGGTGAGATATTCTGGATCATAACCACGATCGTTTTCCTGTGTTAACGGAATGACGCAAACCATTGTTTTCGTCGCTCCATATTCTTGTCTTTTAACACCGGACCGAAACCGCATGTCACGGCTCGACCCAGTGTTGCTTATGCTCGCTCAAAACCGCGTGCGACCTCCCAGTCGGTCACGCGACGGTCGTATTCTTCCTGTTCCCACTCGGCAGCGCGCACATAGTGGTCAATCACCTCATCGCCAAAAGCAGACCGCAACATGGCAGATGATTTCAATTCCGCAGTTGCCGCGCGAAGGGTGTGTGGAATTTCCCGCACCTCTTTCGCACCGTAAGCATCTCCTACGAAAGCAGGCTCCAATTCAAGTTTCTTCTCAATGCCATCAATGCCTGCGGCAATCAGCGCCGCCATGGCGAGATACGGATTGAGATCGGAACCACCCACCCGGCACTCGACGCGGATCGCCTTGCTGCCTTCACCGCACAGGCGATACCCTGCCGTGCGGTTGTCCTTGCTCCAGATGGCCTTGGTTGGTGCAAACGTACCAGCCATGAACCGCTTGTAGGAGTTGATATAGGGCGCAAGGAAATAGGTAATCTCGCTGGCATGCGCCAACAGACCCGCCATGTAATGCTTCATTGTGTCAGACATGCCATGCTCTCCCCCCTTGTCGAAGAAGGCTGGCGTCTTGCCGTCAAGGCTCCAAAGGGACTGGTGAATATGTGACGAACTGCCGGCGGAATTATAATTCCACTTGGCAAGGAAGGTGATGGCCTTGCCCTTGGACCAGGCAATTTCCTTGGCAGCATTTTTGATGATCGAATGGCGGTCAGCCATGGTCAGCGCATCGGCATACCGCACGTTGATTTCTTCCTGGCCGGGCGATGCCTCACCCTTGGAGTTTTCCACCGGAATGCCTGCTCCCTGCAGGCCCTTGCGCAGCGCGCGCATTACATCTTCTTCCTTGGTGGTCTGGAAGATGTGGTAATCCTCGTTGTAACCGCTGGCGAGGTGCAGGTTGCGATATCCGCTTTCACGCGCCGCATCATAGGTCTGGTCGAATAGGAAAAACTCCAGCTCCGTTGCCATGAAGGGCTTCAACCCCATCTCGGCCAGTCGCGCCACCTGCTTTTTGAGGATGGCACGCGGTGAATGCGGCACCTCTGCATGAGTGTGATGATCCAGCACGTCGCACAGTACCAGTGCCGTACCTTCCAGCCATGGCACGCGCCGCAGCGTCGAGAGGTCAGGCTTCATGGTATAATCGCCATATCCCTTTTCCCAGCTTGTCGCCTTGTAGCCGGCAACAGTCTCCATCTCCATGTCGGTCGCCAGCAGGTAGTTGCAGCTGTGCGTTTCTTCATGGGCACTTTCCACGAAAAATTCCGCCTGAAAACGCTTGCCCATCAGGCGGCCCTGCATATCAACCAGACATGCCAGCACAGTATCGATACGCCCTTCGGTCACGTCTTTTTTCAGTTCATCGAATGTATAGGTGGCGGTCATTTTTTATCTGATCCCTCAATCGAAAGGAGACGGCCCGAATTGTGGGCCGTCCGTTTCTTTTTATTGGCGTGCGTTAAGCACGCGTAGCGGCCTGCTTGTGCTCCAGAGCAAACTCTTCTTCCGGAGACAGGATCAGACGATGACGGCCGACCAGTGCGAAGTAAGCAATGGCAACGGCAAACCATACGGCCACCCAGACAACACCCTTTGAGAAGTTAGGGTCCTGAACCTGATACAGCAGAGTTACGACAGCAATGATGATGGTCAGCACTGCGCCTGGAATACCGACGGGAGAACGGAATGGCCGTTCAATGTTCGGCAGATTGCGGCGAAGCATGATGAACGAGATCGCCTGCATGATGTAGGAGAACATCGCACCAAACACCGCCATGTTCAGCAGCACGCTGCCAATGATGCTGCCACCCTGGTCTGCGCCCAGCGAGAACCAGATTACCAACATGACGCTGAGGCCGACGAGAGCACCGGTCAGCATTGCAACATGTGGGGTTTTGAATTTCGGGTGGGTGACAGAAAGTGCTGTAGGGAAATATCCGGCACGCGACAGCGAATAGATCTGGCGTCCCTGCGCATAAAGGATCGTATGGAAGCTGGCGATCAGACCGGTCAAGGCAACGAGACCGAGCAGAACCACGCCACCGTCACCATAGACGGCCTTAAAACCATCCAGCAGCGGCTCAAGCGACGAACCGAGATGGAAGGCACCCACGCCTGGCAGCGATGGGTTGAGCAGCACAATCATGAATGCCGAAATCATTAGCGTGATAATGCCGAGAATGATGCCCTTCGGCATATCACGCTTTGGATCAACGGATTCCTCGGCCGTCAGCGGCAACTGTTCGATGGCAAGGAACAACCAAACGGCAAATGGCAGCGTGGCCAGAACACCGGAAAAACCGAATGGGAAGAATGATCCATTGCCCTCTGGCAGTTCAACCGCAGCGCCATCAGGCCCGACGCCGATGTTCAATGCCCAACGCGAAAAGTCCATGTTCGGAATGGCGCTGATCCAGAAGAACACCAGAACACCGAGCGAAATCAGCGTGATGACCAGCGTTACCTTGAAGGAAAGCTCAAGCCCGAAAATGTTGAGAGCAAGAAAGATCACGTAGAACAAGACCCATAAGAAGGGTGAATAGACGGGATCAAGCCCAAGGATTGAGTTCACATAGGCCGTGATGAAAGTCACGATAACGGCGGGGGTGAGAACATATTCGACGTTCTCACAAAGGCCGGTGATAAAACCGCCCCACGGACCCATGGCTGTGCGGGCAAAGGAATAGGCCGCACCCGTATGCGGCAGCGCCGGGCTCATTTCAGCAATGGAAAGAGTAAGGCCGAGATACATGACCGCGATAATTATGCCCGCGACGAGCATGCCACCCCACCCGCCGGTAGAAAACCCGAAGTTCCAGCCGGAAAAATGCCCTGAAATAACCGCGCCAACCCCAAGTGACCAAAGTGACCACACACCGGCGTAGCGTGAAAGTCCTCGTTTTTCGAAATAGGAAGCGTCTGCTTTTTTATAGCTGACGCCTGCTGATGAACTGTCCATGCTCTTCTCTCCTGAAAAAGAAAAAACAGGCAGTCAGCCGGAATGGCCGATTTTGCCCCAGTTGATCGGGTGCGTTCGGAACGATTGATCCGCTAGCGCCCATGCGCATTTACTGTTCCCCTGCAGCACTTCGCGCCTTTTCGGCTGTCTGAACGTGCGGCAGTATTTCCAATATTCTTATTGCGAGTGCGGATCTTTGCCCGCCATCTCCCCAGATTGTTTCATCGTGCCAACGATGACAGTGCCTGTTTCACAAGTCTCGCCACAAAATCCGCGGCAGCTTCCTGCTCCTTTTCATCCCTGATGAGATCGTTGCGAATTTCGATCATCACGTTGAGCAAACCTTCCGGCAGTGCGTGCAGACGCAATGTGTGCGTCACGCCATCTTCCGGTCCGTAAGGCTGGTTTCTTTCCACCTGATAGGATTTACCCCCTTCAGGAGAATCACTGTTTGCCGCCGCCAGCATTCCGTCGGCCAGACGGCTGTCGACGTCATGAAGAATGCCGACCTGAACCTCACGGAGCTGGCCGTAATAAACAGGCGTGAAGCTGTGAATGGTCACGATGACGGGCTGACGCCCCTGCACCAGACGGGCGGCAATAATGTCATCCACTTTCTCGTGAAACGGCATGTAAACCGCCGATGTGCGGGCAAAACGCTCGGCATCGGAAATCTGCCGATTACCCGGTATTTCATAAATCTCGCTGGAAGACGGCATTGCTGCCAAGGATTCCGGCGGGCGGTTGCAGTCGTAGATCAGTCGTGAATATCGTTGATAAACAAGGGTTGCATCAAGCTTGTCCACCAGCAGTCTGGAGACCGCCAGTGCGCCTGGGTCCCAGGCAATGTGGCTGGACAGCACATTGGCATCCAAGCCCAGCGTGCCAAAATACTCCGGAATTTCCCGTGACGCATGTTCGCAGATCAATAGCACATCACCGACGGCATCCGCGTTTTCCACGGCGACAGTGTCACCCTCAGCATCAGTGAAAAACCGTGAACGCAAAGTCATGCAAAGAACCCCGCCAGATCATGCCACGTCCCCACGCAGCAAGAAAAGAATTCTTCACCATTCACATTCTGTCAATGAAATTCTGAAAAAATCTTTTCAAGTTTTCGATTGACTCCCCCAACATCCCCATTGTTAATCTGCAAATCCAGACCGGCAAAAAGACCGGAGGGGGAACAATTTGCAAAGTGCAGCGGCAACCGTATCGGATGTCATCCATAGCCATTATGAAAACCTGACGAGAGCTGAAAAACAGCTCGCGGAAAGCCTGCTTGCCAACTACCCCGTCTCAGGACTGGGCAGCATAACCACGGTCGCGGAAAACGCTGGCGTCTCCACGCCAACCGTCGTGCGCATGGTGCAGAAGCTTGGCTTCAAGGGATATCCGGAATTTCAGGCAAGGTTGCATCAGGAACTGGAAGCAACGATTTCCGGCCCGATTGCCAAACATGACCGCTGGGCATCCAATGCGCCTGGCCTGCACATTCTCAACCGCTTCGCCGATGCCATTACCAGCAATCTGCGCGACACGTTGAGCGATCTCGACACCGCCTCCTTCGACAATGCCGCTGCGCTGCTCGCCGACCGTAAGCGCAGCCTCTATTTCGTGGGTGGCCGCATCACCGGATCGATCGCGGAATATTTCTTCACCCATATGCAGGTCATCCGCCCGAAAACGACGCTGATGTCGTCCAACTCCAGTTCATGGCCGCAATATATGCTGAACATGAGCGCCGGTGACGTGCTGGTGATCTTCGACATCAGGCGTTACGAACATGACATGGCGACCCTTGCAGAGGTTGCCCATGCCAATGGCGTCAGCATTCTGCTGTTTACCGACCAATGGACCTCCCCTGTCGCAAAACATGCACTGCATACATTTAGGGTGCGGATCGAAGCGCCGTCCGCGTGGGATTCGTCCGTTGTTACCCTGTTCGTTGTTGAAGCCCTGATCGAAGCCGTTCAGAGCCGCTCATGGGATGAAACAAAGGAACGCATGAACGCGCTGGAAGGACTTTTCGAGCAGACACGTCTGTTCCGCAGACCCGACAGAACATGAACATCAGTCAGAATGCATATTCCTTGACGAAAATTGCATCTGCTGCTTGGATAACCTTACAACGCTTCCGGCGCGTGATGGGGAGAACATAAGCCGGAATAGACGCCTTGAAATTTTTCACTGAACAAAAAAATATTTTTCCGCTCCATGGGTTGCAACAAAACGCAAAGATGGCGGAAAAAAGGCGAAAAGCGGCGGAATCCGGATAAGGGCAACGCAATCTGATCGTCACATTAAGTTCACGTAACGGAAGTATCAGCGTCCGCCGACGCCTGAGAAACACGAAGAGGAGAAAAAAGTGATCTCTAACAGCCGCCGCCTGCTAGCACTGTCTACAGCCATTGTGATCGCCTCCACGGCCGTCGCATCTGCTCAGCCAAGTGCAGAACTCATCGAAGCAGCCAAGAAGGAAGGCATGCTCACTACCGTCGCCCTGCCACACGACTGGTGTGGTTATGGCGATGTCATCGCAGCCTTCAAAGCCAAGTATCCAGAGATCACCGTCAACGAACTGAACCCAGACGCCGGTTCCGCTGACGAAATCGAAGCCATCAAGGCAAACAAGGACAACAAGGGTCCGCAGGCTCCTGACGTTATCGACGTCGGTCTGGCTTTCGGTCCACAGGCAAAGGCTGAAGGGCTGTTGCAGCCTTACAAGGTCTCCACCTGGGACGAAATTCCAAATGAAGTTAAGGATGCCGAAGGCTATTGGTACGGCGACTACTACGGTGTTATGTCCATCATGGTGAACAAGGATCTCGTATCCAACGTTCCAACCGACTGGGCTGATTTGCTGAAGCCGGAATATGCTGGCCAGGTTGCTCTTGCTGGTGACCCACGTGCTTCCAACCAGGCTATCCTCAGCGTTCTGGCTGCTGGTCTTGCGTCCGACGCCAAGTCTGGCAAGGACGCCGGAGAAGCTGGCCTGAAGTACTTTGCAGAACTCAACAAGGCTGGCAACTTCGTACCAGTTATCGGCAAGGCCGGTACGCTGGCACAGGGCGCAACCCCGATCGTCATCGCGTGGGACTACAATGCTCTGTCCTGGGCAAAGACACTGAATGGCAACCCTCCGACAGAAGTTGTCGTTCCTGCCAAGGGCGTTCTGGCTGGCGTTTACGTACAGGGTATCTCGGCTTACGCGCCACACCCGAACGCTGCCAAGCTCTGGATGGAACACCTGTATTCTGACGAAGGTCAGCTCGGCTGGTTGAAGGGCTTCTGCCACCCGATCCGCTTCAATGCGATGGCAAAGGCCAACAAGATCCCACAGGATCTGCTTGATGCCCTGCCACCAGCAGCTGCTTACGAAAAGGCATACTTCCCGACCCTTCAGGAAGTTGACGACAACAAAGCCGCTGTAACAGCTGGCTGGGATAGCGTTGTCGGCGCAAACGTTCAGTAAGCATTGATACAAGCCGCCCCGGCCATTGCGTGCTGGGGCGGTTTTTATAAAATTGAAGCAAGAGACCGCATCAACTGCGGCGTTTGGGGCACACGGCATGTCATCAGCCAACACTGGCGCGACCCGGCAGACAAGCAAGCGACCTCGTCTTCCGCTTGATTGGCTGGGCGTTGTTCCTTTTCTTATATTTGTTGTTCTTTTCCTTTTTTTGCCGACGATGAAAATCGTCATTGGCGCTTTTCAAAATCCTGATGGCAGTTTTACACTGGACAATATCAAGGGTCTGTACACGCCCTCGATTATCGCCGCCTACTGGATTTCCATCAAAATCAGCATCGCCTCGGCCCTTCTCGGCTGCCTGATCGGTTTTGGTGTGGCCGCAGCCGTTGTGCTGGGTGGCCTGCCCAACTGGATCCGTAGCCCGCTGCTGACCTTTTCCGGTGTTGCCTCGCAGTTTGCCGGTGTGCCACTGGCCTTCGCCTTCATCGCCACACTCGGCCCTGTTGGTCTCGTCACGGTTTTCCTGAAAACACAGCTTGGTCTTGACCTACGCCTGATGGGCTTCAACCTGCTGTCGTTCTGGGGCCTGACCATCACCTATCTGTTCTTCCAGATCCCGCTGATGATCCTCATCATCACCCCTGCCCTGGATGGTTTGAAGCGCGAATGGCGCGAAGCCGCCGAAATCCTCGGCGCCAGCGGTTTCCAATACTGGCGCATGGTTGCATTCCCCATCCTGCTGCCATCCATTCTCGGCACCATGTCGCTGCTGTTTGCCAACGCCTTTGGCGCTGTTGCAACCGCTATCGCATTGACCGGTTCATCGCTCAGCATTGTGCCCATTCTGCTTTTTGCGCAGATCCGTGGCGACGTTCTCGGTAACCCGCATTTGGGTTACGCACTTGCATTCGGCATGATCGTACTGACCGGCATTGCCAACGCGCTTTATATCTGGCTGCGCGCCCGCAGTGAAAGGTGGCTGAAATGAAGCGTATTTTTGCCTGGGGTGCGCTGGTTTTCGGCATTCTATATTTTGCCCTGCCGTTGATCGGCATGACAAACTTCTCCATGAAAATGCGACGCGGCGAATATTCATTCGACGCTTACGCCAAGGTGCTTGGCGATCCGCGTTTTCAGGAAACCTTCAGCTACTCTGTGATGATGGCGCTTTTCACCATCGTGTTCGGCGTGTTGCTGGTGGTTCCTACTGCCTACTGGGTGCGTCTTAAACTGCCAGCGCTTCGCCCTTACGTCGAATTCGTCACGCTGCTGCCACTGGTTATTCCAGCCATCGTTATCGTGTTCGGTTACATCCGCCTTTACAACACCTCGAGCTGGCTGCCGCTGACCGGTTCTGCCTTCGGCACCGACCTGTTGTTGATGTTCGGATATGCAATACTTGCTTTGCCCTACATGTATCGTGCCGTCGATACGGGTCTGCGTACCATCGATATCGGCACACTGACTGAAGCCGCCCAGAGCCTGGGTGCGGGATGGTTTACCATCCTGTCGCGCATCATCCTGCCAAACGTGCTCGTTGCCGTCCTGTCAGGCGCATTCCTGACCTTTGCCATCGTCATTGGTGAATTCACCATGGCAGCGCTTTTGAACCGCCCCGCCTTCGGACCTTACATGCAGTTGCTCGGCGCCAACCGCGCTTATGAGCCTGCCGCCCTTGCCGTGATTTCCTTCGGCATTACATGGGGTTGCCTTGGTCTGATCCAACTCGTCTCACGCTACCAGAAGGGCGCGCCTCCAAAGGCCTGAGGAAGATTTTATGAGCTTTTTGACACTTCAGAACATTAAAAAATCTTTTGGCCCGGTGCAGGTCGTCCATGACTTCAACATGGCGATCGAAAAAGGTGAGTTCATCTCGTTCCTCGGCCCATCGGGATGCGGCAAGACCACCATCCTGCGCATGATCGCCGGTTTCGAGACACCCAGCGACGGTGACATCGTCATCAACGGTCGCAACCAGACGACATTGCGGCCAAACCAACGCAACATTGGCATGGTGTTTCAGGCCTACGCCCTGTTTCCAAACATGAACGTGTTTGAAAACGTCGCATTCGGCCTCAAGGTCGCCGGCAAGCCAAAGAGCGAGATCGACGCACGCGTCAAGGAAATGCTGGCGCTCATTCACCTCGAACATCTGGCAGACCGTTACCCCTATCAGATGTCCGGTGGTCAGCAGCAGCGTGTTGCCTTGGCCCGTGCTCTTGCGCCAAAGCCGGAAGTGCTGCTGCTCGACGAACCGCTCTCGGCTCTCGACGCCAAGATCCGCGTGTCGCTGCGTGAAGAAATTCGCCAGATCCAGCGTCAGCTAGGCATCACCACCATTTTCGTGACCCACGATCAGGAAGAGGCCTTGTCGATTTCCGACCGCATCGTGGTGATGAATGCCGGCCGTGCAGACCAGATCGGCACGCCGTTTGAGGTTTACAACAAGCCGGAAACCCGCTTTGTGGCATCCTTCGTCGGCACGCTCAATATCCTTGAGGCAACGGTGGTTGATCCGGCCAGCGCCACGGTCAAGATCGGCGAAACGACACTGAAGTTGGCAGAACCAATTGCCACTCACAAACAGGGCGATAAGATTTCGCTCGCGCTTCGCCCGGAAGCAGGAACGCTGTCTGCATCGGAAAACAAGGACTCGTCGATTTCCGGAAAGGTGCTAAGCAGCAACTTCCTTGGCTCGGTCATCCGTACGCGTCTGGATGTCGCCGGTCACAAAATCTCGTTCGACATGTTCAATAATCCCGGCATGCAGCCACCAGAACATGATTCTGTCGTGACCTTGTATTTCGACGCACGCGACCTTCTCGTTATCCGCGAGTAGGAAATACAATCGATTTAAACTGGCTTTACGCCGCTTTTGTCCACCGTCGGGCAAAAGCGGCCAGAAACTGCTTGTAATCCCCCTGACGATACCGCATTCAACCGCCCGGACAGTGAGTTTCAGACAATCCGCCCATGGCACCATGCGCCGGACAGTCTCCTCAATGTTGTATGCGCAATCCATTGCCATGACATAATTCAAACGAGCGGCGGGTTGCGTGGGGTCACCTACGAAGAGAACGGCATCATTATGTCTCCCACCACGACACCGGCGGCTGCCCGCCCCCTGAATTCACAGGATTACCGTACACTCGGCCTGTCCGCCCTTGGCGGCGCGCTTGAATTTTACGATTTCATCATTTTCGTCTTTTTCGCCACCGTCATCGGCCACCTGTTCTTCCCGGCCGACATGTCGGACTCGGTGATCATGATCCAGACCTTCGGTATTTTTGCCGCCGGTTATCTGATCCGACCGATCGGTGGCATCGTACTTGCCCATTTCGGTGACCGTTATGGCCGCAAGCGTGTGTTTGCTTTCTCCATTCTGCTGATGGCGCTTTCCACGCTCGGCATGGCGCTGATGCCAACCTATGCATCAATTGGCATTGCGGCACCGATCATGCTGGTTATCCTGCGCATGTTGCAGGGTGCTGCCATTGGTGGCGAAGTACCGGGCGCCTGGACATTCGTGTCTGAACACGTGCCATTCCGCCGTGTTGGCCTCGCCTGCGGTTTCTTGACCTCCGGTCTGTCGCTCGGCATCATGCTAGGTTCGCTCATCGCGACCGCCATCAACAGCATTTTCACGCCTGAGGAAGTTGCCGCTTACGCTTGGCGCATTCCGTTCTTCATTGGTGGCATCTTCGGCCTCGTTGCCGTTTACCTGCGCCGTTGGCTCGAGGAGACCCCGATCTTCAACGAGATGAAGAAGTCGAAGTCGCTGTCGCGCGACCTGCCACTTGGCACCGTTTTGAAGAACCACAGACGCGGCGTCATCATTTCTGCCCTGCTGACCTGGGTTCTGTCTGCGGCAATCGTCGTCACGACACTGATGACCGCTACTTTCCTGCAGAAGCTTTATGGCTACTCGGCGCTTGAGTCACTGGCTGCCACCAGCTTTGGAACGCTATTCCTGATCATCGGTGTCATTCTGGCCGGTGCACTGGTCGACAAGATCGGCAGTGGCCGTTTCTTCATGGGCGCCAGCGTGTTTTTCGGTATTGCGACTTTCACGTTCTACAGCTTTGCCGGTATCTCGCTCACCGCCCTGTTCGGCCTTTACGCGGTTATGGGCTTCTCGGTCGGCATCGTCGGCGCAGTACCATACGTGATGGTCCGTGCCTTCCCGGCATCGGTGCGTTTCTCCGGCATGTCCTTCGCCTACAATGTCTCCTACGCGATCTTTGGCGGCCTGACACCAGTTGCCGTCACTACCGCGCTCGCCTACACCCCGATGGCTCACGCCTGGTATCTGGTGTTCATCGCCGTTCTGGCCTTTGCCATTGGTGTCTACCTGCATCTGCGTGGTGACGAGGTGGAAAGCCATGTCGGCATCGAGGAACTGGAAACACTGCGCGCCTGACAAGGCCGCCGCCTCGCCGTCCCAAAGGGCGGGGCCGACACAGTCTTTGAGGCAACAAAAAAGGCGCGAAGTTTTTCGCGCCTTTTTCTTTTCCTTCAATGCCTTGTCGATAAAACCGGACTCAGATCTTCAACGGCCTGACGCAAACTCTCAGGCCGCATTTTCCACGTCGTCGTCGCCATTGGTCGGCACATAGTTCAGCACCGGTCCAAGCCAACGCTCAACCTCGACAACCGGCATGCCCTTGCGCGCCGCATAGTCGTGAACCTGATCGCGCTCTACCTTGGCAACGCCGAAATAGTAGCTTTCAGGATGGCCGATATAGATGCCGGACACGGAAGAACCCGGCCACATGGCGTAGCTCTCGGTCAACTCGACACCGGCGGCATTTGTCGCGTCCAAAAGTTCGAACAGCGTTTTCTTTTCGGTGTGATCCGGCTGGGCAGGATAACCCGGCGCCGGGCGAATACCGGCATAGGCTTCACCGACCAGATCTTCATTGCTGAGGCTCTCGTCCTTGGCATATCCCCAGAACTCCTTGCGCACACGTTCATGCATGCACTCGGCAAAGGCTTCGGCAAAACGGTCTGCCAGCGCCTTTACGAGAATGGACGAATAGTCGTCGTTGGCGCGCTCAAACCGTTCGGCAATCGCCACTTCCTCGATACCAGCCGTGACAACGAAACCGCCGACATAGTCCTCAACGCCGCTGTCCTTTGGTGCCACGAAGTCAGATAGCGCCACATTCGGACGACCGTCGCGCTTGGACAACTGCTGACGCAGAGTGAAGAACGTCGCCAATTCCTCCGCGCGGCTTTCATCGGTAAACAAGCGGATATCGTCACCAACAGTATTGGCAGGCCAGAAACCGATAACAGCCCGCGGACGGAACCACTTCTCATCAATGATCTTCTTGAGCATGGCTTGTGCGTCAGCATAAAGCTGGCGTGCGGCCTCACCCTGCTTTTCATCGTCGAGGATCGCCGGGTAGCGGCCTTTCAGTTCCCATGTCTGGAAGAATGGGGTCCAGTCAATGTAACGCGACAATTCCTCAAGGTCGTAGCTCTCGAACACCTTGGTGCCATAGAACTGCGGTTTGACCGGCTTGTAATCGCTCCAGTCAACCTTGTGGGCATTATCACGGGCACGCTGCAACGGTAGGCGCAACTTCTCACGCTCGTTACGGGCATGGGCTTCGGCAACTTTGGCGTATTCACCGCGAATGCCATCGATATAGGCAGGCTTCTGCTCGTTGGACAGCAACGCCGACACCACGCCTACGGCACGAGAAGCATCGGTGACGTAAATCGCCTGCCCCTTCTCATAACGCGGGTGGATCTTCACGGCCGTGTGCACACGGCTGGTGGTTGCGCCACCGATCAGCAGTGGGATGTCAAAACCCTGCCGCTCCATTTCGGCAGCAACATGCACCATCTCGTCCAGTGACGGCGTGATCAGGCCGGAAAGACCGATGACATCGACCTTTTCAGCAATCGCCGTTTCCAGAATTTTCGAGGTCGGCACCATCACGCCAAGATCTATGATCTCATAGTTGTTACAGGCCAGCACGACGCCGACAATGTTCTTGCCGATGTCGTGTACGTCGCCCTTCACGGTCGCCATCAGCACCTTGCCGGCAGCACTACGTTCAGAACCGCCATTCAGACGCTTCTCTTCTTCCATGTATGGCAACAACACGGCCACGGCCTGTTTCATGACACGGGCGGATTTCACCACCTGCGGCAGGAACATCTTGCCGGCACCAAACAGGTCACCCACCACATTCATGCCGGCCATCAACGGGCCTTCGATAACGTGCAGCGGACGCTCAGCCTTCTGGCGTGCTTCCTCGGTATCGGCATCGATATAATCGGTAATGCCATTGACCAGCGCATGCGACAGGCGCTTTTCAACCGGCAACTCACGCCAGGACAGGTCCTGCACCTTGGCTTCCTTGGCACCAGAACCACGGAAACGTTCTGCAATTTCCAGCAGTCGCTCAGTGGCATCGTCACGACGGTTCAGCACCACGTCTTCACAGGCGTCACGCAGTTCAGCATCGATATTGTCGTAGACAGCCAACTGGCCAGCATTGACGATACCCATGTCCATGCCAACCTGAATCGCGTGATACAGGAACACCGCATGCATGGCTTCGCGCACCGGCTCATTGCCACGGAACGAGAAGGACAGGTTGGAAACACCGCCGGAGATATGTGTCAGCGGCATGGTCTTGCGGATGGTCTCTGTCGCCTGAATGAAGTCGACACCGTAATTATTGTGCTCTTCAATACCGGTTGCCACCGCAAACACGTTCGGATCGAAGATGATGTCTTCCGGCAGCAGACCAGCCTTTTCGGTCAGCAACTTGTAAGCCCGGCTGCAAATCTCGACCTTGCGCTGATAGGTATCGGCCTGGCCAACTTCGTCAAACGCCATGACGACTACGGCAGCACCGTAATTGCGCACCAACCGTGCCTGCTCGAGAAACTTCTCCTCGCCTTCCTTCAGCGAGATGGAGTTGACGATGGACTTGCCCTGAACGCACTTCAGACCAGCTTCGATGATCTCGAATTTCGACGAATCGATCATGACAGGAACGCGGGCAATATCCGGTTCGGCAGCAATCAGGTTCAGGAACTCGACCATGGCCTTCTGGCTGTCGATCAGGCCTTCATCCATGTTGATGTCGATGACCTGCGCACCGTTTTCCACCTGATCGCGGGCAACGGCAAGTGCAGCCGTATAATCACCAGCGGTAATCAGCTTGCGGAAACGGGCAGAGCCGGTCACGTTGGTACGTTCACCGACGTTGACGAAGGGAATGTCTTTGGTTAGCACGAAAGGCTCAAGGCCAGACAGCGACATGAAGGACCTGTGCTCAGGCACCTGGCGCGGCTTGTGGCCCTTTACGGCCTCGGAAATGGCGCGGATATGGTCAGGCGTCGAACCACAGCAACCGCCGACAATATTGACCAGACCGTCGCGTGCAAAACCTTCAACCTGCTTTGCCATCATCTCAGGCGTTTCGTCATACTGGCCAAATTCGTTTGGCAGGCCAGCATTCGGATAGGCGCAGATGAAGGTATCAGCAACGTCAGACAATTCCTGCAAATGCGGGCGCATGGCGTTGGCACCAAGCGCGCAGTTCAGGCCAATGGTGAAGGGATTTGCGTGACGCACTGAGTTCCAGAACGCCGATGGCGTCTGCCCTGACAGAGTGCGGCCCGAAAGGTCGGTGATCGTACCTGATATCATCACCGGCAGATAAATGCCCTTGGCAGCAAAACGCTCCTGGCAGGCAAAGATCGCCGCCTTCGCGTTCAGCGTGTCGAAGATCGTTTCAATCAGGATGATGTCAGAACCACCATCGATCAGACCATCGATCTGCTCGCCATAGGCAAGACGCAGATCATCGAAGGTCACAGCACGATAACCGGGATTGTTCACATCAGGGGAAATGGATGCGGTACGGTTGGTCGGGCCGATGGCACCAGCCACGAAACGACGCTTGCCATCTTCGCGTTCGGCGCGCTGCGCGGCACGGCGCACGACGGCTGCACCTTCACGGTTCAGGTCATAAACAGCACCTTCCATCTCGTAGTCAGCCTGCGCGATGCTGGTTGACGAGAAGGTATTGGTTTCCAGAATATCGGCGCCGGCAATCGCATAGCGATAATGAATGTCTTCAATCGCACTTGGCTGGGTCAGAATAAGAAGGTCGTTATTGCCCTTCTGATGGCAGGCGCAACCAATGAACCGGTTGCCACGGAAGTCGTCTTCCTCAAATCCCAGCCCCTGGATCTGCGTGCCCATTGCACCATCAAGGATGAGGATACGCTCACGCGCTGCCTGTTGAAGGGCTTTCAGAATTTCTGCGCCATCCTGGCGACCACCTTCTGCGCCGAACACTTCGTCAAACACGGGCACTCTCCTCATTCCAGCTTGCGGTATCGCAAGCATCAACTCACATAAAGATATGTTTATGTCAATATATCTTCAAGGCATAGCTATGGTTTCACATGATGTCGCATCATAAGAGAATGCTCTTCTGCGTGACAGCCAATAGATGAGCAGATATAGCTTTCCCCAACATGGAGGAAGACAATGCCAAAGGCCGAAACACTCTCTGCGAACTGGAGCACCCTGCCCCTGCATAGGCAATGGCTGTTGAAACAGGCGGATGGATTGTATGATTTCTTTCAATATCGTGCCGTCAATCCCAAGGGTGGTTTCTTCGATCTGAACGCCAGTGGCGCGCCTTTGCAGCCGGAAAACCCGGTTCGCGGCATTCACGCCTCTGCCCGGATGGTGCATTGTTTCGCCATTGGCCATTTGCTCGGTCGCCCCGGCTGCGGCGATATCATCGACCATGGCATGACCTATCTCTGGGAAAACCACCGTGACACCCGACATGGCGGTTATTTCTGGCAGGTCGATGACAACGGTCCAGTCGATTCGAGCAAACAGGGTTACGGCCACGCATTCGTACTGCTGGCCGCTTCCTCCGCCAAGGTGGTCGGCCACCCGCTGGCAGATGCCATGCTCGCCGATGTGACCGAGGTTTTGCAGACCCGCTTCTGGGAAGAAAACCACGGCGCAATCAATGAGGAGTTCAACCGCGACTGGTCACCTATCGAAGCATATCGCGGTCAAAACTCCAACATGCACCTAACCGAAGCGCTGATGGCGGCTTATGAGGTGACCGGCGAACGCAGCTATCTCGACAAGGCCGAGCGCATTGCCGACCTCATCATCAACCGCTGCGCGCGCGCGTTGGATTTCCGCGTGCCTGAGCATTTCGATGATAACTGGACGCTGAACAAGGATTATCGCGGCAACGAAATGTTCCGTCCTTCCGGCTCCACTCCCGGCCACTGGCTGGAATGGGCACGCCTCATCCTGCAATTATGGGTGCTGGGAGACCGCAAACACGACTGGATGCCGCTTGCAGCCCAATCCCTGTTCGTACAGTCCATGGCTCTTGGCTGGGACAGACAACAAGGTGGCTTCTTCTATACGCTGGACTGGGACAATGTTCCCGCCAAGACGGAAAAGCTCTGGTGGCCAATGTGTGAGGCAGCCGGTGCTGCCCACTTCCTCAATGAAAATCTGCCGGCTGACGCGTTTTACGAGGACAGCTATCGCAAGATCTGGAGCACCATTTCAAACCGCTTCATCGACCACAAAAATGGCGGCTGGCATGAGGAACTGACCGAAAACCTCGTTCCTGCCAATACACTGTTCCCCGGCAAAGGCGACATTTACCACGCGCTGCAGGCCTGCCTCATTCCGCTATTCCCAGCCGATGGCAGCCTGACCAAGGTTATCACCGAGAAAGGGGCCCGGTTCTGAATTGATTTCAGATCCGCAAACCAACGAAACAGGAAAAACTCTTAATTCTTATGGTTAGCAGCTGTTAAAAATTGAGAGTTTTTTTAATAATTATTCGTATCGATTGCACGACGGGTTGAATTGCAACCCAATACAAAAGGCAACGATATGCGTAAATCTTTTTCAGTTCTTCTGATCGTTACAAGCGCACTTTCAACCAATGCATTTGCCGCCGATCTTTACACACCTGTTCCCGGTGTCACCGACGCGCCGCTGCGCCCGGCTTTTTCATGGCAGGGCGCCTATGTCGGTGGCCAGGCCGGTTACCACTGGGGCAAAGGTTCATTCCAAATGAACGGCATCTCCACCTCTGCTTCCCCTGAAGGGTTGAATGCAGGCGTTTATGCTGGTTACAATTTCGAGATCATGCCGTCCTTCATCCTCGGCCTGGATGCAGACATTGGTTATGATGGCATTCGTTACAACGACAACAATGTTGGCACGACAATTACCGCCGGTCTTGAAAGCTCGATCCGTGCGCGCATGGGTTACGCCTTCGACAGAACCTTGGTCTACGCAGCCGGCGGCTACACCGGCATGAATGCTAAGTTTGAAAATGGCAACTCGACCGCCAAGCAATGGCTGAACGGCTGGACCGTGGGCGCCGGTGTCGATTACGCGCTTGCTGACAACGTCTTCATCCGTGGCGAGTATCGTTATTCCCGATATTCACCTGAAAGCTTCGAATTCCTTGGATCCAACGCGAGGGTTGGTTTTTCCAAACAAACTGTCAAAATCGGCTTTGGCGTAAAATACTGATCAAGACGACTTGAGAGGGCGTATGATCTTTACGCCCTCGTCTAACGCTAGTACCGCATATCGTGGCTAGACGGCTCAAGGATAAGGATGGGTTGCTTGGGGTTAAAACCCGATGCTTTCTTCAAATTCATCCCAGGATTCGTACATCGCATAACGACCAATACCAGGGATCGGCACATGGCCGTAATAAGGTGACAGCTGGAATTCGGAAAACATCTCGCTCTTACCGGCAACGGCACCAACATACATGGCAGACACCAGCCCGGTGCGGTTGGCGCCATGCTCACAATGGATGAGAATGGGCTTTTGGGCGTTTTTCATGATCTCGACCAGAAGCTCAGAATCATCCTGCGTCAGCTTTTCCTTGGAACTGAGCGGAAAATCGACCAGACGAATACCGTGTGCCTTAGCCGCTTCGCTTTCGGCGTTGTACCATGCTTCGCGTTTCTCATCCCGCAGATTGATGATGGTCTTGATGCCGTAGGTTTCGGCATAGGACGTTATGTCCTTGCCGCTTGGCTGCGCCGAGCGGTAAAGCTCACCCGGCAGCACTTCATGGAAATTCCCGATCAACTGATTGATGCCCATATGGGCGCCGGTCAAAACAGGCAATGCGACCAGGCAAACAGCCGCAATCTTCGCTATTTTCAAAATTCGCACAAACATACACTCATATACGCACGCAACAATGGCACTTACTTGTCAGCGCACAGGCGATAAAACAAGTAAGCCAGGGTTGCATTCACAGGCGTAGAGGCGTCACGATTGCGTGATGTTTTCGCCTTGGCTCCACTCGGGCAGTGGGAAAACGCGGTCATAACCCCAATTGAAAACAAAGGCATAGACCATATAAAACAGTGCGAAAGCCGCATCCATGACAAACGCTGCCCAGAGGGTGATGCCGAGATAAGTCGCAATGAACGGCAACAGCACCACAAGCAGACCGGCCTCAAACAGCACCGTATGCAGTACACGGATCGTAATGGTCTTTTCGGTCGTGCCGCGCCAGCGCGTCATCAGTATGTCAAAGGACAGATTGTAAACGTAATTCCACAGGGTGGCGAGCGTTGCACCGACAACTGCAATAACGCCAATGTCTTCAATCGGTTTGTTGAACACCACCGCGCCCAAAGGCGTAACCAGCAAAAGACCAATGATTTCAAAACTGATAGCGTGACGGATTCTGTCGCGAACGGAGCGCATGATATTCCCCCTGCGGGTGGTACCGGGTCGTCCCGATCAATGTTCCCGTTATGGGGGAGGCCGTCCTCTCTTGTGCCCTAAATAGGACATGATGTCGTAAATGCAACTGCTTTTCTTTGGCGAAGTGTCTGAGACAAGGCGCGGGACAAACAGCACCACGAACAGACAAAGGGCAACGGCAAACCGTTGCCCCTCGCCGCTAAAAGATTACTGTTCCAGCGCAAATGTCAGGTTTACAGTCACAGTATAGGTGTTTTCACCAGCCGCGATCGGTACGCCCGCATCCATTTCTTTCATCATGGCTGCGCGCACCATTGGCTGCGCCATCGGGCGTGGCATGTTTTCATTGATTTCAATGATACGGCCAAGCTTTACGCCAGCGGCTGCAGCAAGGGTCTTGGCTTTTTCAACCGCATTGGCAACGGCTGCCTTGCGTGCCTCCTCAACCGTCGCATCCGGCTTGTCGTTAGTGAAGCTGATATCGCCACCCTGATTGATACCAAGCTTGACCGAGGTATCCATGATGCCGCCAAGCTTCGCCAAATCGCGCACCCGCACCGTCAGGCCGTTGCTAACCTGATAACCGATGATCTCAGGCGCAACATAAACGCCATCTTTTGGCTCAACCTGCTTGTAGAGCGGCTGAATGGAGAAGTTGCTGGTCTGCAGATCCTTGTCGTCAATCTTGTCGGCCTTCAGGGCTTTCAAGACTTCGGCCAGTGCGTTGCTGTTGGCATCAAGAGCTGCCGCGGCAGTGTCAGCCTGCTGAACAACGCTGAAGGAGAGAATCGCCATGTCAGGCACAATTGCCGCCTGGCCTTCGCCCGAAACATTGATAACTGCCTCGCGTGGTGTGGAGGCCTGCGCAAAGGCAACACTTGCACCCATTGGCAGTGTCGAAAAGGTCGTGAATGCCGCCAGAATCAAAGCAGTACGGGCATTTTTAGCAATCATGGAATGTCTCCTCATTATTGGATGCACCAAATCGTTGCAAGTTTGAGCGCATCATTATCCTGTGGCAATAGATTGTGAAGCCTTTACGGCAATGGCTTGTAGGTTCCCGCAAATTGGTTTAGAGCCATTTTTGCGCCGATATGAACCATTGCATCCGGCGTACATGAGCACGTGTTGCTCAGTGGGCCTGTAGCTCAATGGTTAGAGCCGGCGGCTCATAACCGCTTGGTTGGGAGTTCGAGTCTCTCCAGGCCCACCAACTTTCTCCAGAACACTTCGATATCACGTATTCTCGAAACGGGGGTGCGGAAAGTTGCGGGCTGATTTGTTGAAACGCCCCGTGCCTGCCCGTGAGAGCAAAGCAAGAGGCGTTCCTTTCAGGCCGTCAAGGGCGGGTGGACCAGACGGCTGATGCTGTGAAATGATTAGCGGCGGATAACCGGGCAACCACGCTGATTGGCGAAGATAACGCGGTCACGGCCGTGACGGTCAAAACCGGCGACAACAACGCGACGTGGCGATACGTCAACAACGCGGGCGCGGCGCAAGCCCATGCGGCTTGCCTTTTCTTCTGCAAACCAAGGTGAGCAATTGTCGCGGCGACGATCGCGCTCACGCTGCCAGCCATGACCACCACCGTGGCCACCGCCGTTGTAGATACCGAAACGAATTTCCGGACCACCGGCAGAAGCTGTCGATGCGGTCGCAGAGAAACCACCAAGAGCGATGAGTGCTGCCAGACCGGCTTTTGCAAAACTATTCAACATTGTGTTTTCTCCAATTTCCTTGAGGGTTGGACCAATAACGATCCCGCATTTCCCAAGCGGTTGAAGAGAACATAGAAAGATCAGGCTGAACGGATTCAGAACCGTCCGTTCAGCTATAGTTCATTATGATTAACTCGGACGAAAATTCGAAATAACGGACTGATTTTCATATAAAAATAAAAAGTCACGCCGATAGGTGAAGTACGATTTCACGCCGGTGAGACTGGTCTCGATGCTCGAAAAGATAGATGCCCTGCCATGTTCCCAAAGACATGCGACCTGCTGACACGGGGACACCGATGGACACCTGTGTCAGAGCTGATTTGATGTGAGCTGGCATATCATCAGACCCCTCCATCGTATGAACAACCCAACGCATGGAAGGGTCGTTTGATGGGGGAACAAGGCGGGCAAAAAACTCCCGCAAATCTCGCTGCACATCCGGATCGGCATTTTCCTGAATCAGCAGAGAACAGGATGTGTGGCGCACGAACAGCGTCAGCAGCCCGTCCTCACCGCCGCAGTCCCGTATAAAAGACGCCGCCTCACGGGTAAATTCGTACAGCCCCTGCCCTCTGGTGGAGATCACTATGGTTTTCTGCGGCATGTATTTTTTCCTGTTTTAAAATGGAACTTAAATGCTTTGGAAATGTTGATGGCCATAAGGGGCAATTTCCATAACGGGACAAACGCGTGACGACTGAAACCTTGGACCGAATTTTTGCCCCGACACGATCGAATCTTGACCGAAGGCAGTCCTCTATGTCGCCTGGCACCGACGCCATCTTCAATCGTTTCCCGCTGATAATTCATCAAAAATCATCAATTGCGACTGTATATCCGTACGGCAACGTGATTGCTTCAGTTCCGGTTCGTTTTGAAAGTATGGCATATGAATATCCCTGACAAACAGGTCAATCTGACCAATTGCGACAAGGAACCAATCCATATACCCGGATTCATACAGCCCCATGGTTGTCTGATCGCCTGTGACAAAACCATGCACACCATCATTCGCCACTCGGAAAACTGTGGTGAAATACTGCGTGAAACTGAGAACCTGAACGGCAAGCCGATTGAAAGCATTCTTGGTGATCAGGCGGTGCATGACCTGCGCAACGCGCTGACCATTATGAACCGCAGCGAAAGACCGGCAGTATTACCGGGCGTCAAAATCAAAGATGGCCTGATTTTCGACATTTCCGTGCATAGGCACAAATCTACTACAATCATCGAACTGGAGCCGGCCAGCGATGAAGTCCATCCCTTGCACTTGGCACAGCGGATGATCGAGCGGATCAAGTCGCTCAATAACATCGAAATATTTGTAGAGCGCGCCGCCAAGCTGGTAAAAGCCACGCTCGGTTATGACCGCGTAATGATCTACCGTTTTGAAGACGACGGCGCGGGCAAAGTCATCTCCGAGGCGAAAGAACGCGAGCTGGAAAGTTTTCTTGGGCAATATTTTCCCGCAAGCGACATTCCTCAGCAGGCTCGCGCGCTTTACCTGAAAAACACCTTGCGCATCATCTCCAATGCCAACGGCGATCGGGTTGCGATAAACCCGGTTCTTGATGCTTCCGGAGAACCGCTCGATCTCTCATTTGCCCATTTGCGCAGCGTTTCGCCCATTCACCTGGAATACTTACGTAACATGGGGGTGTCGGCCTCCATGTCGATCTCCATCATTGTAGATGGTGTGCTCTGGGGCCTTATTGCCTGCCACCACTATTCGCCTCGCATGCTGTCGCTGCCAGGCCGCATCGCTGCAGAAATGTTTGGTGAGTTTTTCTCCCTGCATCTCCAGGCTCTGAAACAGAAACGCAAATTGGACACGGCTAATCAGGCGCATGCTGCACTCGATACGTTTTTGCGTGTTGCAGCCCACCACACGGATATTGAGCAACTTCTCGTCGAGAGTTTCCATGACTTCACCCGGTTGATGCCATGTGATGGGGTTGGGCTTTGGTTGAAGGGCAAGTGGTATAGCCAAGGCTCTACACCGCCAGAAGATGCGATCCCGGGGCTCATCATGTTCACCACATCAATGGTCGAAGGCGCCAAAATCTGGGCAGGTCATTGCCTGTCGCAACAGCATCCGGAAGCAGCAGCTTACAGCAATGTTGCAGCCGGAATGCTTGCCATCCCTCTTTCGCAGGTCGAAGAAAAATACCTGCTGTTTTTCCGCAAGGAACTGATCCAGACTTTGAACTGGGCCGGAAATCCGGAAAAATCCTATGATACAGGTCCTTTGGGCGACCGCCTGACCCCGCGCAAGAGCTTCGCCATCTGGAAAGAAACCGTGGAGATGCAGGCGCAACCGTGGACTGAAGCCGACCGGCAAATTGCCGAAGCCGCACGTGTTGCACTGATGGAAATCGCCTTTCACCACAGCGAATTGATGGCAGGCGAGCGCAAACGCGCCGAGGTGCGTCAGCGCATGCTGAACGAGGAGCTGAACCACCGCGTCAAAAACGTGCTGGCGATTATCAAGTCACTGGTGGGTAATCCGAAACAGCAAGGTCGCACACTAGAGGACTACATCACCTCGCTGAAAGGTCGTATACAGGCACTGTCATTCGCCCACGACCAGATCATTCGTGGTGATGGCGGTGGTGCCCTCAAAGACCTTCTGGACGCCGAATTGACACCGCATAACGCTGGTGAGGGTACAATCAGCCTGGACGGCCCGCATATCGTCCTCGATTCGCGCG
Organism: Agrobacterium sp. AGB01; assembly: GCF_014851585.1. Taxonomy (GTDB): domain Bacteria; phylum Pseudomonadota; class Alphaproteobacteria; order Rhizobiales; family Rhizobiaceae; genus Agrobacterium. The sequence goes on along the minus strand of NZ_JACVAB010000002.1, from coordinate 672,281 downwards.
CTTTCTCCGTTATGGCGCTGGTCCTGCACGAACTGGCCACCAATGCTGCGAAATATGGCGCCCTCGCCCACAGCGGCGGACAATTGTCCGTAAGCTGGAAGCTGAACGAGGTGGGAGATTGCGTACTGGAATGGCGCGAAGTGCTGCGTACGCCGATGATTGCGCCGTCACGCACCGGCTTTGGCACGGCACTGATCAATCGCAGCATTCCCTACGACCTCGGCGGTAAAAGCACGACGACCTATTTGCTGGATGGTTTGCAGGTACAGATGCTGCTGCCTGCCCGACACATCTCCTCGTCAAAAATCGAAGCCCCGGTTGCGAGCGAAACCAAAAACACTGCCCCATCACACCATCATAAAAAGGGTGAACCTTTGAAAGTGCTCCTCGTTGAAGACCAGATGCTGATTGCTATGGATGTTGAAAATATGCTGGAAGACAATGGTATCTTCGGCGTTGAAACAGCGACATCCTCCGGCATGGCACTGGAAAAGCTGAAAAGCTTCTCACCGGATGTCGCCATTTTGGATATCAATCTTGGCTCGGACACATCCATTCCGGTCGCCCAGGAACTCTTGAGACGCAAGATTCCATTCATGTTTGCGACCGGTTATTCTGATAGCCTGGCCGTACCGGCAGAACTGGCCAATGTGCCAGTTATCCGAAAACCTTATGATGAAGATGCCCTCATGTCAGAAATTGGCAGACTGTCGCAAAAAGCGGAAACTGCCTGAGACGTCAGGTTCAATAAACCGATAAACCACGCTTCACGGCATCGGCCTGCGGCACCGCCGTCTTGCCGATGTCGAACCGAAACGAGGTGACTTTGAAGTTGTCGAGGTCAACCTCACATTGAAATGTAATATCGTACCAACGATTATTGATGTTAAACGCACCACCACTCGCCTCCAGCACATTGCCGGTAATCACACGACCCTTTTCCGAATTTGGTACAACGCCACGCAGTCCATCGGAGTCAGCGCGCGTCTCACGGATCTGCGCCAAGGCCTCAATGCTGCACATCTGCGCGATACGGCGTTTGGGTGGCAAATCACCCAGCATGGAGCGTACGGCAGGATCTTTAATCGTCTGACCTGACAAAAGCTTCTTGGCACTCTTTAATTTCTTTGGTGCATCGGTCGTCGGAGGCGCTGCCGCTGACTTCTGCTCGACAGGTTTCTCCTGTGGCTTGACTTCTTCGGCTTTCTTTGGATCTTCTGCCTTTACAGGATCAGGCGGTGCCAGCTCAGCATCGGCGGCGGTCGGCGGCGGGTTGTCCTTGGCAGCAGCTGGTGCCGTTTTCGCATCGGCAGTCTCAACCGGCTTCTCGTTTGGCTCGGTGGTTGGCTTTTCTTCCGGTTGAGCAGGATCTTCCGAGACGGACGCCTCGTCTTCAGGACTGATGCCAGGATTATCCATGACATCAGTCTGTTGCGGCTCTGGGCGGATCGGGATGTCCGGCAGCGCGGCCAACGGCAAGTTTTGCGCAGCCTCTTCCGCTGGTGGTGGTGGCGGAGGCGCCTGCTCCTCCGGCTGCTTCTGCTCAGGCTCAGGTGGCGGCGGTGGTGGTTCCGGCTCTGGCGGCACCAGATCAACACTTATGCTTTCAGGCTCCGCCATTTCGGTCGGGAAATCCGGAAACTGCAGAAAGAACGCACCAACAATAGCAAGGTGCAGTACGACCGATACCGGGATCGTCCATCCTTTTTGCCACCATTGTTTGTCTGAAATCTTCTGCATTGCACAACATCAATAATGCAAACCAAGCCAAAGTGCGACGGCATCTCGTACAATATACCGTGCGTTCCACGCGTTAGTGCTTTGCCTCACATAAGCTTGAAAGCGCGCAACAAAAAACCGGCCACAAGGGCCGGTTTTTCAAGTGCGATATTTTGCTTTTAGCTATCCAGGAACGAACGCAGCTTGCGCGAACGGCTTGGGTGCTTGAGCTTGCGAAGCGCCTTGGCTTCAATCTGACGAATACGTTCGCGTGTCACCGAGAACTGCTGACCAACTTCTTCCAGAGTGTGGTCGGTGTTCATGCCGATGCCGAAACGCATACGCAGAACGCGCTCTTCACGCGGTGTCAGGGACGCCAGAACGCGCGTGGTTGTTTCACGCAGGTTGGCCTGAATGGCAGCATCGATAGGCAGAAGCGCGTTCTTATCTTCGATGAAGTCACCCAGATGCGAATCTTCTTCGTCACCCACTGGCGTTTCGAGCGAAATCGGCTCCTTGGCGATTTTCAGAACCTTGCGCACCTTTTCAAGCGGCATGGCCAGCTTTTCAGCCAATTCTTCCGGTGTCGGCTCGCGACCAATTTCATGCAGCATCTGGCGCGATGTACGAACGATCTTGTTGATCGTTTCGATCATGTGCACCGGAATACGAATGGTACGCGCCTGGTCCGCAATCGAGCGGGTGATAGCCTGACGAATCCACCATGTCGCATAGGTCGAGAACTTGTAACCACGACGATATTCGAACTTGTCCACCGCCTTCATCAGGCCGATGTTGCCTTCCTGAATAAGGTCGAGAAACTGCAGACCACGGTTCGTGTACTTCTTGGCGATGGAAATAACGAGACGCAGGTTGGCCTCAACCATTTCCTTCTTGGCGATACGCGCTTCGCGCTCACCCTTCTGCACCATCGACACAATGCGGCGGAATTCGGCAATGGAAATGCCGGTTTCTGTGGCCAGATTCTGGATTTCCAGACGGATATCACGGATTGTCTGGTTCTCTTCGCGTGCGAAGTCCTTCCAGCCCTTTGCAACAAGATTGGCAATCGACTTCATCCAGTTCGGATCAAGTTCGGCACCGTGATACTGCTCAAGGAAGCTGTCACGCTTCACGCCGTAGGATTCAGCCAGACGCAGCAGACGACCCTCGTTCTGCATCAGACGCTTGGAAATGTCGTAAAGCTGCTCAACGAGGCTGTCGACGCGGTTCTGGTTCAGAGACAGCGACTTAACGGCCGTGATCAACTGATCCTTCAGTTCCTTGTAACGACGCTCCTGCCCGCTGGACAGGGTGCCCGTACAGGCCAGGCGTGCCTCAACCTGCTGGTCCTGAAGCTTCCGCAGCTTCTTGTAGGTGTCAGCAATCGTATCGAGCGTTTCCATGACCTGCGGACGCAGTTCAGCTTCCATCGCAGCAAGAGAAAGGTTCGATTCGTCATCGTCCTCTTCTTCTTCCTCGAGTGGCAGGCCTTCACCGCCAACATTAGTCACATCGTCATCGCTGACGCGTGCACGGCGGGTCTTTTCTTTTTCTTCGGCAGCCTTGCGGTCAGCCTCGATCTTTTCAGGGCTCTGGAACTGCGGGGCAGCCTTCGCCTCAGGACCGGAATAGGTCGTTTCGAGATCGATGATTTCGCGCAGCAGTGTTGTGCCTTCGTTGAGTTCATCGCGCCAGATAATCAGCGCCTGGAACGTCAACGGGCTCTCACAGAGACCGGAGATCATTGTTTCGCGGCCAGCTTCAATGCGCTTGGCAATGGCAATTTCGCCTTCGCGAGACAGAAGCTCTACCGATCCCATTTCGCGCAGATACATGCGCACCGGATCGTCTGTACGATCGGTCGGTTCTTTCTTCTTCGCCGTGGCCAGTGCCGTGCCGCTTGACGTGCTCAGCTCACCGCCTTCAGATTCCTCCGCTTCGGTATCGCCGTCCTCATCATTGTTGCTGGCTTCTTCGGCTTCTTCATCCTCGACAACATTGATGCCCATATCGGACAACATTGCCATCGTGTCTTCGATCTGCTCCGACGTCACCTCTTCGGAAGGCAGAACAGAGTTCAGCTCATCCATCGTGACATAGCCGCGCTTCTTCGCGGCCTTGATCATTTTTTTGACCGCGTCATCGGAAAGATCGAGAAGCGGACCGTCCGTCGCACCGTCGCGTTCGTTTTCTGCTTCTTCGTTTTCTTTGACTTTGGTTGCCATCTATCTCGTCGCTTTCCCTGACGCTAACATGCCGTTCGCTCCATACCTGTTGCCTTGCTAGGCATCAGGTGTGAAGCGAATCACTGTCACACACCTAACGGAATGATATTTAATTGCCGATTAACCACGACGGCCGTCAGCGTCAAACAATGCGTTCGCATGCAGAAGTGCTCGCTAATGCCGTTCTGATCCACCAAGGGCCATTCCACCTTATTTACCTGAATTGGTGATTCCCGCTATTTCTCATCCAGTCAAGCCTTTCCGGCACAACAGACCACGAAAAGTCAAAAAAGCCGATAATAACAAGGCATTTTACGGGCAGTCACCGACTTATCCACTATTTAGGAAATAGAAGGGTTAAAACAAGCCCCAGAGAAGAACTCAAGGCCTGTCTCTTATCAACTGCGTCCAAATGCCGGTCCCTTCACCCGTCCGGACATCACACCGAAACCATCAATAATCGCTTCCTGGTTCTCCATTCGGGTGATTTCGAGCTGAACCTCGTTAAGCGCCCGCATCAATTGAACAACGCGATCACCATCGCCGGCTTCGGTTGCTTCGGCAATCTCACGCTGTTGTTCTATTTTCTGCCAACGCAGCACTTTGGTGCGTTTATGCAAGGCCAGCGCCTGATTATAACCTTCGCGCGCATCTTCAGGTGCAGCATCGACGGTCGCCGTCCAAAGGCGCGCATTGCGGACCTGCTGCTCCATCGCCTTCAGCAACACACCGAAGCCTTGGCCCTCAAGCCGCTCCATCATGCCTTCGCGCGACAGGCGCTCGGCACTTTCAGCCGCGTAGGTCAAAACCTGCGACCAAAGCCGCTGCAAATCACGGTTTTCATAATCAATGGCGGCAATCTCGTCATATTCCTCCAGCAGCAGCACCGGATGATTGACGATTGTAATGGCCAGCACGCTTTCGCGCAGCGCAGGCGTTGCCTGATATCCCTTGACCAGGCCTGACTGCACAAGGCGATCGGAGAAGCTGGAAGACGCCGCACCGCCACGTCCTGCACCACCAGCCCCAGTAGCACGCCCGCCAGCACCTGCACGTGACTGTGCGCCATTACGGCGCATCTGCCCACCCTGGGATGGGCCACGCTGGAACTGCGGCTGGAAAAAGCCGTTCAACCGGTCGCGCATGTCCTGCTGATAGTGGCGACGCACGCTTTCGTCGGCAATGACAGTCACGATCTGTTTCAGGCGATTTTCAAGTTCGGCCCGCTTTTCCGGCGTATCAAAGCTCATGGCTGCCGTCTCACGGCTCCAGATCATCGCTGCCAGCGGCTTGGCCTCTGCCATGACGCGGTCGAAAGGTGCCCGCCCCTCGTGACGCACCAGATCATCCGGGTCCTTGCCATCGGGCAACAGTGCGAAACTGACCGAACGTCCCGGCTTGATATGCGGCAACGCCAGATCGGCGGCGCGGTTGGCAGCACGGATACCGGCGCCATCACCATCGAAGCACAACACCGGCTGCGGCGACATTTTCCAGAGAAGTTCAAGCTGATTTTCAGTCAACGCAGTGCCAAGCGGTGCAACGGCATTTTCAATACCGGCCTGATGCAACGCGATAACGTCCATATACCCTTCAACGGCAATCACAGTTCCACCGGACTGTTGTCCCGGTGTCTGGCTGGCGCGTCTGGCTCTGGCGAAATTGTAAAGCACATTGCCCTTGTGAAAGAGCTCGGTCTCATTGGAGTTCAGGTATTTGGCCAAGGCGTCCTGCGACATGGCACGACCACCAAAGGCAATCACCTTCTCGCGTGATGACAGGATCGGGAACATGATGCGATCGCGAAACCGGTCATAGGACACCGGCACGTTTTCATGCACCACGAGGCCGCAGGCCTCCATCTGATCCTTGCCGACACCTTTGCCAGCCAGATATTCCTTCAGTGTATTGCGCCCTTCCGGGGCAAAACCCAGCCGAAAAGTTTCAATGGTACGGCCTGTCAGTCCACGGTCGCGCAGATAGGCTCTCGCCTTGGCGCCAGCTGCGGTCTGCAACTGGTCCTGAAAGAACACGGTCGCCATTTCCATGACGTCTTGCAGTGAGGCTCGCTCACGTTCGCGCCGCTCAGCCTGCACATCCGGCTGCGGCATGGCAACACCTGCCATATCGGCAATCTGTTGCACGGCTTCAGGGAAATTGAGACCATCCAGATCGGTCAGAAAACGGAAATGGTCACCGGACACGCCACAACCAAAGCAGTGGTAGCGGCCCTTGCGATCCTCGCAATGGAAGCTTGGGCTTTTTTCACCATGGAACGGGCAGCAGGCCCAGAAGTCACCGCGCGACGGATTGCTCTTCTTCCTGTCCCACGTCACGCGCCGCCCGATAACATCAGAGATGTTAACGCGGTCGCGTATTTCATCGAGAAAGGAATTCGAAAAGCGCATCTGAAACCTCGGCAAGCCTTCCATATAAGCGCGTTAAGGAAATTATACCAACAATGGCGAAAGGTAATGCCCACTATTCACAGGGGATACATTTCCTTCGGACCAAGGGAAATAACGGTGCAGATTTCCTTGGGTAGAGACGCTGCTGGAAGGAAATAAAAAAGGCAGGGCACATACCCTGCCTTTCACAATAACATTTTTGGCTGAAATTACTTCAGCAAATCCTTGACCATGCCGGATGCCTTGGCAAAATCGATCTGGCCCGGATATTTTTCCTTCAGAACGTTCATGCACTTGCCCATGTCACGCAGACCGGCTGCACCGGTTTCGCTGATCACAGACTGGCAAAGCTCACGCACTTTTTCTTCCGGAATCTGCTCCGGCATGAAACCGCGAATAACCTCAATTTCCTCACGCTCCTGCGTAGCAAGCTCGGGACGGTTGGCGCCATCATAAATGGTGGCAGACTCGTCACGCTGCTTGATCATCTTGGTGAGGATCTGCATGATTTCGTCATCCGAGACCGGGTCTTTGCCGACGCCACGGTTGGCGATATCACGGTCCTTGATCGCCGTCTGGATAAGCCGGATGGTGCCAGTGCGGCGCGCATCCCTTGCCTTCAGCGATTCTTTCAGCTCATTTGCGAAAATATCGCGCATCATGGTCTCAATTCTCCTTCGAAAAGCGTTGTTTTGCCTGTCTCGTCAGGCCGCTTTTCCGTGTTATTTTTGGCGTTCTCTTAGACGAGCGAACAACACCCCGCAAATCAATTACACAACCCGTTGAATTTCATGGGCTTTAATTCCACGTAATCCACAAGGCTATGGTTGACCGCCAGCGTCGCTTTGTCTATTTTCCGGCACCTGCACGAGATTTTAATCAAGGGTACTGTCGCGAGGATTTCGCGCGCCCTTGCCTGCGACCAGAGATGGCCCTTGATCCGTCACCTTTCAAGAGGTGAGCGGTTGCGCGAGGGCGGAAACGGAACGATATGACCGCAACAACTCCATGGACCACCCGCAAACCAACTGCCATGCTCGTTCTTGCCGACGGCACAGTCATTGAAGGCTTTGGCATCGGCGCAACTGGCAAGGTTCAGGCCGAAGTCTGCTTCAACACGGCACTGACCGGTTACGAGGAAATCCTCACAGATCCGTCCTACCTTGGCCAGATCGTTACGTTCACCTTCCCGCATATCGGCAACGTCGGCACCAATGATGAAGACATCGAAGACCTGACACCGGCGGCACGCCGCGGTGCGGTTGGCGTCATCTTCAAGGCCGACATCACCGACCCATCCAACTACCGCGCCGCCAAGCATCTCGATGCGTGGCTGAAGGCCCGTGGCATCATCGGCCTGTGCGGCATCGACACACGCGCACTGACTGCATGGATCCGTGAGAACGGTGCACCAAACGCCGTCATCGCCCACGACCCGAACGGCATTTTCGATATCGACGCGCTGAAGGCCGAAGCCAAGGCATGGAGCGGTCTGGTTGGTCTCGACCTCGCCATCGAAGCTACCTCCGGTCAGTCTTCCGTCTGGACCGAGACACCTTGGGTATGGAACGAAGGTTACGGCACGCTCGGCGAAGCTGATGCCAAGTACCACGTCGTCTGCGTTGACTTCGGCGTAAAGCGTAACATCCTGCGCCTGTTTGCCGGCCTTGACTGCAAGGTCACTGTCGTTCCTGCCAAGACCTCTGCCGAAGACATTCTGGCTCTGAAGCCCGACGGCGTGTTCCTGTCCAACGGCCCTGGCGACCCGGCTGCGACAGGCGAATACGCCGTTCCTGTCATTCAGGACCTGATCAAGTCCGATCTGCCGCTGTTCGGCATCTGCCTCGGTCACCAGATGCTTGGTCTGGCGCTTGGTGCAAAGACTGAAAAGATGCATCAGGGCCACCACGGCGCCAACCACCCGGTCAAGGACTTCACCACCGGCAAGGTGGAAATCGTGTCCATGAACCACGGCTTTGCAGTCGACACGAAGTCGCTGCCAGAAGGCGTTGAAGAGACACATATTTCGCTGTTCGACGGCACAAACTGCGGCCTGCGCGTTGTCGGCAAGCCGGTGTTCTCGGTACAGCACCACCCGGAAGCCTCCCCTGGCCCGCAGGACAGCCACTATCTGTTCCGCCGCTTCGTCAATCTCGTTCGCGAGAAAAAAGGCGAAGCCGCTCTTGCAGAGCGTTGATACGACTCTTTTAAAATCAGCAGCTATAAAAAAGGCCCGCATCATGCGGGCCTTTCTTTTTGTAGCATTTCAAAATGTCTTAGATGGCAATGGCCTGTTTCTGCCGCTGCACCAGCGCGATGAAACGCCATGACAGGGTAATCGAAGCGACAGTCAGTCCGACCAGAATGCCGTACCAAACGCCCTCTCCGCCAAGCCCCAGCGGGAAACCGAGAACCCAGGCCAGCAGGAAGCCGACCGGCCAATAGGAAATCAGCGCCATGATCATTGGCACGCGTGCATCTTTCAGGCCGCGCAGAAGACCGCTGGCAATTGCCTGCAACCCATCCATCAGCTGGAAAATACCGGCAATGATCACCAGCTTCGCCGCATAGTCGAGAACCGCCGGTACATTCGGCAGGTGTTCATTGAGGAACCAACGGCTGAGATATTGCGGTGCTGCGGCAAACAGGACACCGCCAGCAATGGCAATGATGCAGGCGAGTGCACTGACCATGATCGCCGCTCGAACCAGATTGGGATAGTCCCCCTGCCCGTAAGCAATACCGACCCGCACCGTTGCTGCCTGCGACAGACCAAGCGGGATCATGAAGGCAATCGAGGCCAGTTGCAGAGCGATACCGTGGGCAGCAAGCTCTGTTGTTCCGATCTGTCCCATCAAAATGGACGCGGCACTGAACAGCGACACCTCGGCCAGAATGGTGACGCTGATTGGCAAACCAAGACGCAGCACTTCAAGCAGCGCCTGCCAGTCAGGCCGCCAGAAACGAACAAAGACCTCGTATTGACGCATTTCCTCGCGGCTTTGCACAAACGCAGCCAGGCAAACGAAGCTGAGGGCCTGCACTATGACAGCGACGATTGCGGCACCGTTCATGCCAAGCGCAGGTAAGCCGAAATGCCCAAGCACCAGACCGTAAGCGAGGATGCCATTCACCACGAGCGTCAGAATGGTGATGTAAAGGACAACGCTGGCCTTGCCGACGGCGCTGACCAGACCACGCATCACGTAAAACAACAGACCGGGCAGAAGCCCGTACTTGGTGATGCCCAGATAATCCCCCGCCAGCCTTGCAACTTCGGCATTCTGACCGAAACCAAGCAGGATACGCTCTGCATTCATGAAGAATGGTAACACCAGAAGCCAGTAGACGATGGCAACCCACATGCCCATGCGCAGGGAGCGGCGCGTCGAACGTACGTCACCACGACCGAAAGCCTGCGCAATCATTGGCACAACGGCAATCGAGAAACCGGAACCGAAGATAAACAGCACAAAGAAGAACTGTCCGGCCAGAACCATGGCTGCCAGTTTTTCCGCGCCAAGCTGACCGACAATCACCATATCCGTCGTGTGAATGCCCAACTGCGCGAGCTGCGCGCCAATCAACGGAACACCAAGCGCAAGCGTGGCTCTCAGATGGGATGACCAGGATTGCGCGTCGGTTTGAACACTGCCTGAAACAACGGACGAGGACATGCGGCACCTTCTCAAAACAAAAGCCGCTTCCACGGAAACGGGAAACGGCGTTGGCCTAATCCATAAAATATTCGGCTTACCGATGCAACCAAGCAATGCAAATGCACAAAAAACTAGCAAAAATCAAAATAGCAAGCAGTCTTGAGTGTTCGCAAATAATTTCACGCTACCGTCAAACTACATTTACAGTTTTGAAATAACGCAAAAGCTAAAACAGCCACATATAACTTGCCCGCATGATGCGTGTATACAACGCCGTTACCCGGCATGATTGTCTCCCCCTCCGAATTCGGTCCGTTTATCCGGCCAAAAGTCGCGAATACCTATAAGGGAAGCTGCGCTTGTCTATTAAATCTAGCCTTATGACGCGCATTATTATCGCTGCGTCGCTCGTTGTCGTGACGGCTTTTGCCGGTTTTTCCATTTACATCGACGCGCTGCAACGGGAAGCCACGACGACTTCCGTTGCCCGCAACATTGACGCCGCCGGCAAACAGGCGGCGCAAAGCATCGCCAACTGGCTGAACGGCCGCGTGATGTTGACCGATGTCGTCACCAAAGCCATGGCCAAAGCGCCAGATGAAAACGCCAAGCTGAACGTGCTGCAAAACGATGTCCTGACCGGTCAGTTCATGTCGACCTATTTTGGCGACAGCGCGACCGGCGTGTTCACCACATGGCCGAGATTGCCTTTGCCAGAAGGATATGATCCACGGACCCGCCCATGGTACCAGGATGCCGTGAAAGCGCAGAAGACCGTGCTGACAGAGCCATATTCCGACGCATCGACAGGCGGCCTGATTATCACTGCCGCCTCGCCTGTCATGATCAACGGCCAATTGGCTGGTGTGACCGGCAGCGACTTCTCGCTTAACTCGCTGGTGACGATGATCAAGTCGGTTGAAGTCGGCACCGACGGTTACGCCTTCCTGGTCAGCAAGGATGGCAAGATACTCATTCACCCGGACGCGAACTTCGTCAACAAGACGCTGACCGACCTGTTCCCGACAGCAACGCCAAGTATTGCCTCAACAATCACTGAAACGGCAATCGACGGCAAAGCCAAGCTCACCAGCTTCATTCCAGTCACCGGCCTGCCGTCTGTTGAATGGTATGTCGGCTTTGTTGTGGATAGCGGCGTTGCTTACGCCTCGATTTCACAGTTCCGTGTCGCCGCAATCATTGCCACCACGCTTGCAGTTATCGGCATGATCGGTTTCCTCGCCTTCCTGCTTGGCCGACTGGTGATCACGCCGGTGACACAGATGACCGCTGCCATGCAGAACCTGGCCTCCGGCCACCTGTCCATCACCATTCCCGGTCAGGATCGCACCGACCAAATCGGTTCGATGGCCGCAGCCGTTGCCGTGTTCCGGACCAACGCACTGGAAAGACAGCGCCTGGAAACCGAAGCCTCTGAATCCCGTTCACTGTCCGAACAGGAACGCGACCAGCGCGAAAGAACTGCAGCCAAGGACAGTGCCGACATTCAGTTTGCCGTTGATGCACTGGCAAAGGGCCTTGAACATCTCTCCAATGGCGATCTGCAATACCGCATTTCGACACCATTCGTTGCGCGTGTTGACCGTCTGCGTGAAGACTTCAACAACTCCATCACCAAGCTCAACGATGCTCTGACCAATGTTGGCCAGAATGCCCGCGCCATCGATGCCGGTGCAACGGAAATCCGCCACTCGGCCGATGACCTTGCCCGCCGCACCGAACAGCAGGCAGCGTCTGTTGAACAAACCGCAGCCGCCCTTGAGGAAATTACAACCACCGTCAAGGATGCTGCCCAGCGCGCCGAAGAAGTTGGAAAACTGGTTGACCGCACCCGCAACAATGCTGAACAGTCCGGCCACGTCGTTAATGACGCCGTGCGCGCCATGGAAGGCATTGAACATTCGTCGACCGAGATTTCCAAGATCATCGGCGTCATCGACGAGATTGCCTTCCAGACCAACCTGCTGGCACTGAACGCCGGTGTGGAAGCCGCCCGTGCCGGGGAAGCCGGTAAGGGTTTTGCGGTGGTTGCGCAGGAAGTTCGTGAACTGGCGCAGCGCTCTGCGACGGCCGCGAAGGAAATCAAGGCGCTGATCAGCACCTCGACCGCTCAGGTACAGGAAGGTGTGACGCTGGTTGATAATGCCGGCAAGGCACTGGAAGCCATCGTTACGCAGGTGCAGGAAATCAACCGCCATATCAATGCGATTGTCATTGCCACCCGTGAACAGTCGACAGGCCTGTCGGAAATCAACACCGCCATCAACACCATCGACCAGGGCACACAGCAGAATGCCGCCATGGTCGAAGAACAGACCGCCGCCAGCCACGGCCTTGCCTCGGAAGCGGCATCGCTCAATGAGCTGCTGGCGCAGTTCAGACTGGGCATGCAGCAGACACAACACAAGTCTTACAGCCACGCTGCCTGATCAGACAAAACGTGGCCGACCAAAGCGGCCACGTCCTTCTTTTATGCGCTCTCGCGCCCTCGTCTCAAAGATCATGACCGAGAGCTGCAAAGCCCCCAAACTGCACTTGCCGAACCCCAAAAAAGCCGACACCTTGCCAGACGACATAGAGAGTCGGGAGAGTGGGAATGTCGGAGATTATTTGGCGCGGCGTGGTCATGGGCATAGGCGGAACCATCCTCATGGATATCTGGGCCTATATTCTCCATTTCGTCTTCAAGCAGCCCGCCCCGAATTGGGGACCTCCCGGTCGCTGGTTCTGGCACCTGCCCAAGGGCAAGGTTTTTCACGACAGTATCGCCAATGCGACACCTTACAAAAACGAAGTGGCACTTGGCTGGTTCATGCATTACGCGATTGGCGTTCTCTATGGCATCATTCTGGCGTTGGTTGTGACACCACTATGGTTCGCTGAGCCGCACTTCATCCAGCCGTGGATCGTCGGCATTGTTACCGTTGGTGCTGGCTGGTTTCTGCTTCAACCGGGCCTCGGCCTCGGATGGGCCGCATCCAAAACTCCAAACCCGACCAAAGTGCGCGTGTTGAACCTTGTTGCGCATACTATTTTTGCGCTCGGCATGTTTTTGTCAGCCCTGCTGCTTGCCGGTTAATCACACCTCTGGCCGGTAATACTGAACCGGATGTGCCGGTTCAGTTATTTTTACGCGATCATCCCGTCGACACATATTCCTTAAGTGCAACTCCAGTGACACCTCACGAGTTTGCAGCAAAATGCATGTCTGCACGGGAGGATAAAATGGAACTGACATTCACAGTGTCCGCCAGAATATCAAAACCGCTTGATGAGGTTTTCGAGGCGATTGCCGATCCAAAGAAATTGTCCAGTTATTTCACAACGGGTGGCGCAGAGGGCAGGCTTGAAACCGGCTCCACCGTCAGCTGGGATTTCCACGATTTCCCCGGCGCATTTCCTGTGAAGGTCATCAAGGCCGAACAGGACAGGCAAATCATCCTGCAATGGCAAGCGAATGAAGAGGGCGTCGATGACGCAGGCAGTTACAACACCACGGTGACAATCAGCTTTGAAGCGATCGGTGATGACAGGACGCTTGTCAGTATCAACGAAAACGGCTGGCGAGAAACGCCAGCCGGGTTGAAAGCTTCCTATGGAAACTGTCAGGGCTGGTCACAAATGCTGTGCGCCCTGAAGGCCTATCTGGAATACGGCATCAATCTGCGCGAAGACATGTATAAATGACCGTCAGATATTGCTGTTGAACGTATCACAGTCAGCAACGCGACCAGTGTCGTAACCACGCTTGAACCATGTCATGCGCTGTTGCGATGTGCCGTGGTTGAAGCTGTCAGGCACGACATACCCTTGCGACTGCTTTTGCAGCGTATCATCACCAATCTGATGCGCAGCATTGAGCGCTTCTTCGAGGTCTCCGGTATCAAGAATACCTTCCTGCTCGGTGAATTTTGCCCAGATGCCGGCATAACAATCCGCCTGCAGCTCAACTTGAACCGACATGCGATTGGCATCCACCTGGCTCATCGACTGGCGACGGCGGTTGAACTCCGGCAACACACCAGTAAGGTTCTGCACGTGATGGCCAACCTCATGTGCAATCACATAGGCCTGCGCAAAGTCGCCGGCTGCGCCAAAACGCTGGTCCAGCTCGCGGAAGAAGGTGGTGTCGAGATAGACCTTGCGATCCCCCGGGCAATAGAACGGGCCAGTTGCCGCAGACGCATATCCGCAAGCCGAAGACACCTGACCGGAAAACAGCACCAGTGTCGGTTCCTGATAGGTCTGACCCGCAGACTTGAAAATGCCGCTCCAGGTATTTTCAGTTTCAGCCAGCACAACACGGACAAAAGCCGTGGTATCGTCGGTGGAATTGCCCTGCGGACGGGTGCCGGTCTGCTGCGATGAGCTATCCCCCATCATGCCCTCACCGCCAGACAGCAGGGTAAGCGGGTTGATGCCGAGAAACCAGCTGACGAGAAGGATGACCAGAAGGCCGCCTATACCGATTCCACCACCAGTGCGCCTGCCGCCCGAAGGAATTCGAAACCCGGTGCGGCTGAAAGGATCATTGCCCAACCCACCCCGGCCTGCTGACATATCACGTTTGTCTTCGACGTTGTCAGACTGACGGCGCCCTTTCCATTCCATGGTCGTTTATCTCCCGACAGAAAATAACGCTAATATATGTCTTGTGTTGTATCAGCGAATTGAGATCATGGAAATGAAGTTGCTCCATGAAATGCATGTCAGATATGCGAATGCATATTTCCTGTCGATTTTTAAACTTTCGGGGTTCCGTTCGTTAAAACATTTGCCTATAAGCCGCTTCTAGCCTGAAAATATTTGAAATTGCGCGCCCCGGCCGGTGAACCTTCACCATGGCCGTTTTTTGCGCAACACGAGAAGCGGAACGAGAGCCATGCCGAAGCGCCAAGATATCAAGTCCATCCTAATTATCGGCGCGGGACCGATTGTTATTGGTCAGGCTTGCGAATTTGACTATTCCGGCACGCAGGCGTGTAAGGCGCTGAAAGAGGAAGGCTACCGCGTCATCCTCGTCAACTCCAACCCGGCCACGATCATGACGGATCCGGGTCTTGCAGACGCCACTTACGTCGAGCCAATCACTCCGGAAGTCGTGGCCAAGATCATCGCCAAGGAGCGCCCAGACGCGCTTCTGCCGACCATGGGTGGTCAAACGGCACTTAACACGGCGCTCTCTCTCAAGCGCATGGGTGTTCTGGACCGCTACAATGTCGAAATGATCGGCGCAAAGCCTGAGGCAATCGACAAGGCTGAAGACCGCGCCCTGTTCCGCGAAGCCATGGCTAAGATCGGCCTTGAAACACCTCGCTCGATGCTGGCCAACGCCACCGAGATCAAGGACGCCGACCGCAAGACACACGAAGCTGCCCGCGCAGAACTGAAGGCCAAGCTTTCCGGTTCTGATCTGGACAAGGCACTCGACGAGCTGGAAAACCAGTGGAACCTGGGTGAAACAGATCGCAAGCAACGCTACATCAGCCACGCAATGGCCATTGCCGCACAGGCAATTGATGTTGTTGGCCTCCCCGCCATCATTCGCCCATCCTTCACCATGGGCGGCACCGGCGGCGGTATTGCTTATAACCGCTCGGAATTCTTTGAGATCATCGGCGGCGGTCTCGACGCATCGCCAACCACTGAAGTGCTGATCGAAGAATCCGTACTCGGCTGGAAAGAATATGAAATGGAAGTGGTCCGCGACAAGGCGGACAACTGCATCATCATCTGCTCGATTGAAAACATCGACCCGATGGGCGTTCACACTGGCGATAGCATCACCGTGGCTCCGGCCCTGACGCTGACGGACAAGGAATACCAGATGATGCGCAATGCATCGATCGCGGTATTGCGCGAAATCGGTGTGGAAACGGGCGGCTCGAACGTTCAGTTCGCGGTTAACCCGAAGGACGGCCGCCTCGTCGTCATCGAAATGAACCCGCGCGTGTCGCGTTCGTCTGCGCTGGCCTCCAAGGCCACCGGCTTCCCGATCGCCAAGGTCGCTGCAAAGCTCGCCATCGGTTACACGC
Source organism: Agrobacterium sp. AGB01 (assembly GCF_014851585.1). Classification (GTDB taxonomy): domain Bacteria; phylum Pseudomonadota; class Alphaproteobacteria; order Rhizobiales; family Rhizobiaceae; genus Agrobacterium. The sequence goes on along the minus strand of NZ_JACVAB010000002.1, from coordinate 656,211 downwards.
TGGACGAACTGGACAACGACATCACCGGTGGTGCAACCCCGGCCTCGTTCGAACCATCGATCGACTACGTCGTCACCAAGATCCCGCGCTTTGCCTTTGAAAAGTTCCCAGGCGCGTCGCCAATCCTCACCACGGCCATGAAGTCGGTTGGTGAAGTCATGGCGATTGGCCGTACATTTGCAGAATCGCTGCAGAAGGCGCTGCGCGGCATGGAAACCGGCCTGACGGGTCTCGATGAAATCGAAATCCCGGGCTACGAAGAAGGCGAAGGCTCCAAGAACGCCATTCGCGCCGCTATCGGCACACCGACACCGGATCGTCTGCGCATGGTTGCTCAGGCTCTACGTATGGGCATGTCCGAAGAGGAAGTGCACGAAAACAGCAAGATCGACCCATGGTTTATCGCGCAGTTCAAGGCGATCGTTGACACCGAAGCCCGCATCCGCGAACATGGTCTGCCGACCGACGCGGAAAACCTGCGCGCAGTGAAGGCCATGGGCTTCTCCGACGCCCGTCTCGCCAGCCTGACCAACAAGCGTCCAAAGGAAGTTGCCGAGCTTCGCAATAGCCTCAACGTACGCCCGGTCTTCAAGCGCATCGATACCTGCGCTGCTGAATTCGCTTCGCCAACCGCATACATGTATTCGACCTACGAAGCGCCATTTGTTGGCGCACTACGCTCGGAAGCAGAAGTGTCCGACCGCAAGAAGGTCGTCATCCTCGGCGGCGGTCCTAACCGTATCGGCCAGGGCATCGAATTCGACTATTGCTGCTGCCATGCCGCCTTCGCACTGAAGGATGCAGGCTTTGAAGCCATCATGATCAACTGCAACCCGGAAACCGTGTCGACCGACTACGACACCTCCGACTGCCTGTATTTCGAGCCGCTGACAGCTGAAGACGTGATCGAAATCATGCGCGCCGAGCAGGAGAAGGGTGAATTGGTTGGCGTTATCGTACAGTTCGGTGGCCAGACGCCGCTGAAGCTGGCTGAAGCGCTTGAAAAGAACGGTATCCCTATCCTCGGCACTGCGCCTGACATGATCGACCTTGCAGAAGACCGTGACCGCTTCCAGAAGTTGTTGATGAAGCTGGACCTCGCCCAGCCAAACAACGGCATCGCCTACTCGGTTGAGCAGGCGCGTCTGGTTGCCTCTGAAATCGGCTTCCCGCTGGTTGTTCGTCCATCCTACGTTCTGGGTGGCCGCGCCATGCAGATCATTCATTCGGAAAGCCAGTTGCAGGCCTACCTGCTCGACACGGTTCCGGGCCTCGTACCTGAAGACATCAAGCAGCGTTACCCGAACGACAAGACCGGCCAGATCAACACGCTGCTCGGCAAGAACCCGCTATTGTTCGATAGCTACCTGACCAACGCGGTTGAAGTGGACGTTGATGCATTGTGCGATGGCGAAAACGTCTTCGTATCGGGTATCATGGAGCATATCGAAGAAGCCGGCATCCACTCCGGTGACTCCGCCTGCTCGTTACCGGTTCGTTCGCTGTCGAACGAAATCGTTGACGAGCTGGAACGTCAGACAACGGCTCTTGCCAAGGCCCTGAATGTTGGTGGCCTGATGAACGTGCAATACGCCATCAAGGACGGCACGATCTACGTTCTTGAAGTCAACCCACGCGCATCGCGTACCGTGCCATTCGTTGCCAAGACCATCGGCGCACCGATTGCCAAGATCGCGGCCCGTGTCATGACCGGCGAAAAGCTTGATGCAGCCATTGCGGCCTACGGCGAAAAGCCAGATCCACGCAACCTGAAGCACATTGCCGTCAAGGAAGCCGTCTTCCCGTTTGCTCGTTTCCCTGGCGTCGACATTCTGCTCGGACCTGAAATGCGCTCGACCGGTGAAGTCATCGGCCTCGATACCGACTTCGCACTGGCCTTTGCCAAGGCGCAGCTTGGTGCTGGTGTTGATCTGCCTCGCTCCGGCGCCGTGTTCGTATCGGTTCGTGACGAAGACAAGGAACGTGTTCTGCCAGCCATCCGCATTCTCGTGGAAATCGGCTTCAAGGTTCTCGCAACCGGCGGCACCCAGCGCTTCCTCGCAGAACAGGGTATTGAAGCCGAAAAGATCAACAAGGTTCAGGAAGGTCGTCCGCACATCGAAGACGCCATTCGTAACCGTCAGGTCCAGCTGGTTATCAACACCACCGACAGCAACAAGGCGATCTCCGACTCGAAGTCGCTGCGTCGCGCAACGCTGATGCAGAAGGTGCCTTACTACACCACTATGGCTGGTGCAGAGGCCGCAGCCCTCGCCATCAAGGCGCTGAAGGCCGGCAACCTGGAAGTCAGACCGCTGCAAAGCTACTTCTGATCCTTTGCGATACCATCAACCGGCCAACAGCAATGTTGGCCGGTTTTCTTTTGCCCGCAATTTGAGAAACCGATAAGTGCGAGGATCGACATGACCGACAAGATGGAAGTTCTGAACGCACGTCTGTTCAGCGTGGATCGCGACACCCTGTTTCGCGCCTTTGCAGACACCGAGTTACTGTCGCTTTGGTGGGGACCAGATGGTTTTACCAATCGGATCGGTACATTCGATTTCAGACCCGGCGGCACATGGCGGATTACCATGACAGCCTCCAACGGTACCGAATTCCACAATGTCTCTACCTTCCGGGAAGTCATCGTGCCGGAGCGTATTGTCTTTGAACATCACGAACCGATCCACGTCTACACCATGGAAATAGACTTCACGGAGCAGGCTGACGGCACCCGGCTCAACTGGCGTATGTTGTTCGATGCGACAGAAGAAAACCTCGAGCTGAAGAAGTTTATTGCCGCTGCCAATGAACAGAACTTCGACCGGCTGGAAGACCTTCTGCTGCAGATTTCGCAAGATCGATAATCTCCATGATGTTGTCACAGCCTTGCAGCCGGACTGAACGGGCGTAGGTACTAGCCCGAGTTTGATACTTGCCAATTTTGCAATTTCAGGAAAATCTCTCGCCTATGCGGGAGGAACGGCATGACGGACATACCATCAATGCAGGATCACGCCAGCAAGCGTGAATGGATCGGCCTCTGTGTCCTGTCGATTGCCTGCCTGATCTATTCCATGGATCTGTCGGTGCTGTTTCTGGCCATGCCGGCAATCGTCGCCGACCTTGATCCGAATGCCACTGAGCTGCTGTGGATCAACGATATCTATGGCTTCATGGTCGCTGGTTTTCTGGTGACCATGGGCACATTGGGCGACCGGATCGGTCGTCGCAAACTGCTGCTGATTGGCGCGTTCGCATTTGGTGTCGCATCTGCACTGGCCGCCTTTTCCGCCACCTCGCAACAATTGATCATATCACGGGCGCTTCAGGGGATTGCAGGCGCCACTGTTGCGCCATCCACCCTGTCGCTCATCGTCAATATCTTCAAGAACGAGGCCGAACGAAACCGCGCCATCAGTATCTGGGGGTCTGCATTCGCACTTGGCGGCCTGATAGGCCCGCTAATCGGCGGTTTGTTGTTGGAGTATTTTCATTGGGGATCAGTATTTCTGATCAACATCCCGGTGATGTTGTTTCTACTGATCATCGCACCGTTCATTTTACCGGAATACAAGAACGATGAGGCGGAAGGCATTGATCTGCCCAGCGTTCTTTTGTCACTCGCAACCGTGCTGCCAATCATCTACGGTTTCAAACACATGGCGGCAGATGGATTTGCACCCATCCAGTTGTTGCCCGTCGCAATTGGCCTGTTGGTTGGTGTGTTTTTTATTCGCCGTCAGCAACGCCTTAGCCACCCGCTGATTGATCTCAAACTGTTCCGCATTCCGGCGTTTACAGCATCATTAATGGTCAATCTGGCCGGCGTCTTCTTTGTATTCGGCACTTTCCTCTATCAAAATCTGTTCCTGCAGCTGGTCATCGGTCTCACGCCTCTGCAGGCTGCCCTGTGGTCTATTCCATCGGCATCGGTTTTCACCATCATGTCGTTTCAGGCGTACCGCTTCACCAACCATTTCGGCCCGGTCAAAACGGTGCTGATGGGTCTAATGGTCAATGTTGTCGGCACAACAGTCATGGCTATTGCCGCCTATTATGAAAGTCTGGTCGGCATTCTGTTTGCCAGCATGTTGATCGGCCTTGGTTTCGTGCCTGTCATTCTCACCACCACCGGGTTGATCGTTGGCACGGCGCCGCCGGAGCGTGCCGGGTCAGCATCAGCCATCTCCGAAACCAGCTCCGAATTTGGTGGCGCCCTTGGTGTTGCACTGCTTGGCAGTCTTGGCACCGTGTTTTACCGCATGACAATGTCAGGCGTTGATCTGACCGGGCTTGACCAAACGCAAGCAACAGCAGTGTCGGCAACACTGGCGGGAGCCGTGGAAACGGCTAAAGCTCTCGGCGGCTCTACCGATCCGTCCTGGCTCGAACCCGCTAAGCAGGGTTTCTCAACCGGCTTTGCCGCCTGCTGTCTTCTCGCGTCCGTAATCCTGCTCCTGCTAGCCGTCATTGCGCGCAAGGTCTATGCCAAGGCTCATATCGATGAAAGTGCTGTCGGTTCGCATTGAGCGAACCTCATTGACACAGATTTGCTCGGCCATTTTTTTGACCGTCGCCATATCCTCGCGAAACAAGCGCATTTCCTCGGCCTTTTTACCTTCATCGGGAATGCGCAGCAGGTAGGATGGATGCACCGTGACAAACAACAGCCTGTCGCCCTGCATCGGCATTGGTTTGCCGCGCAGGTCTGATAATTTGCCCTTGATGCCCGTTAGCGCAAAAACCGCAGTCGCCCCCATGGCGACGATCAGTTTCGGCTGAACCAGATCGATCTCGCGGGTCAGCCACCAGCGGCAATGTTCAATCTCCGTAACGTCTGGCCGTTTATGAATGCGCAGCTTGCCACGCGGTTCATATTTGAAATGTTTGACGGCGTTGGTGACGTAAAATTTAGAGCGATCCATTCCGGTCTGCGACACGACCTCATTAAACACCTTGCCAGCCGGACCGACAAACGGCCGACCAGCCAAATCTTCCTGATCACCCGGCTGTTCACCAACGATCATCACATCCGCACGGGATGGCCCCTCACCGAATACCGTCTGCGTGGCAGTGCAGTGCAACGGACAGAGCGTGCAACTGCGCGCTTCATGTTTCAAACCCTCGAGCGTATCGGCATCAGGCAAAGCAGGTGCCGGTCGATTTTCCGCCATGGCCTGAATGCGATGATGAAACAGCTGCGGTTCAGTGGCCGCTTTCGCCGCCATTTCCAGTACACGTGCCTCTGCACCTAAAATGAGCTCCGGAATAAGGTTGGCTTCCGGCAGGTTCTTCCAGTATTTTTTCGGCATTTCCGCCGTCATCGCCTTTATCTTCAACCGTGCCGGATTGAAAATATTGGCATAATAGGTTCGCCAAAGCTCATCGGTTTCGTCGGTTAGATCCGGCTTTTCCGCTGCAATTCGCGACGTCTCGAGTGTCTCTCCATCCCAACGCGCAGAACCTTTTGGTGTAGCAATCAGCCAATCCATATCTGTAAATCGCCGCTGGAAAAAATCAGCCTTGCGTTCAACAATGAAATGATCTGGCTCGAACCAGGCAATAAACCGCCGCCGTCCCGCAATGCCCTCCGGCAAAGGTACTTCCTTGAAACGGACAAAGGCCGTCATCTTGTGGCTGTCGCGGCGCACCGATTTTTCCAGGTTGCGGGCACGGGCAACATCCGGATCGGCCTTGAGCTGCAACAGTGTTCGGTCATCGGATAGCCGCCACAACAGCCGATAAAGCAAGGCAAACCGAGACGGGTCACTGTGACAGACTATCGCTTGCGCCAACGGCATGAAGGCTGCGGGAACACTGACCGAAGCATCACCTTTTGCTGCGGGCAGCGCAGAGTCGTCCTCAAAACCAAACAGGCCAGCGCTCTCGTTGCGTAAGCGCCAGTCCATGTCATGAGGCGGAATTTTTGCTGCAAGGCAGGCCCGTGCCGCATCTCGCCACTCGCCAAAATCTCCACGGCCCTCCAGCGAAATCCGGTACATTACAGCAACGTCAGCTGTTCTGGCTGCGGTGCAAACATGGCGCGTAAATCCGGCCGTTCCGTCAATTTGCCCGGCGTCCAACCCTCGGTCACCACAAAGGCTTTGACCTTTTTAATCGACACGCCAAACCGGGCAAGATCCTCCAGACGCAGCCTCCGGAAACGGCGCGATGACAGCACGGAATTGACCGTCTTGGTTCCAAAACCCGGAACACGCAGCAGCATTTCCCTGTCTGCAGTATTCACGTTGACAGGAAAGCTCTGCCGGTTGGCCAGCGCCCAGGCGAGCTTCGGATCGATATCGAGATCCAGCATGCCGTCCTTTTGTGTCGAGGTTATCTCGCCGATATCAAAACCGTAAAAGCGATAAAGCCAGTCAGCCTGATAAAGCCGATGCTCCCGCATCAACGGCGGTTTGATCAAGGGCAGATTCTTTGACGAATCCGGTATAGGGCTGAAGGCTGAATAGTACACACGGCGCAAACCGTAGCTGCCATAGAGCCGCGCGCTGGTGGACAGGATCGTGCTGTCATTTGCGCCGTCTGCACCGACTATCATCTGCGTGCTTTGACCGGCAGGCGCGAATTTTTTGACGCGCTTTGTCTTCAGTGTCGGCTCGCCCGCTTCCTCAATTTTCAGGCGGATATCGGCCATCGATCTCCTGATATTGCCGGGCTGTTTTTCCGGGGCAAAACGGCCGATACCGCTATCGGTTGGCAATTCGATATTGATCGAAAGGCGATCGGCATAAAGCCCCGCCTCCTCCACCAGATGGGCGGACGCTTCGGGAATGGATTTGAGATGAATGTAACCGCGAAAGCCGTGCGTTACGCGCAGCTCCCTCGCCACCCGAACCAGTTCCTCCATCGTGTGATCGGAAGACCGGATAATGCCTGAGGATAGAAAAAGACCTTCTATGTAGTTGCGTCGGTAAAATTCCAGCGTTAGCCATACCACTTCCTCCACAGTAAAGCGGGCGCGCTCGACATTGCTGGATGAGCGGTTAATGCAATAGGCGCAGTCATAGATGCAGAAATTGGTCAGCAGGATTTTCAACAGCGAGATGCAGCGACCGTCCGGCGCATAGGCATGACAAATGCCCGACCCCTCAGTCGAACCCAACCCGCCACCCGCTGCCGAGTTTCGTTTTGTGGTTCCGCTGGAAGCACACGATGCGTCATATTTCGCAGCATCGGAGAGAACCGCGAGTCGTTCTTTAATTGACTTTCCCATATAATGTTCACTATATGTTCTTTTTAGATTTGTCAATTTCCACATTGGAAACCCTCGAAATCCTCACAAAATATGTAAGCGTCAAATCTTCTGGCAATTTGAGGTGGTCTTCTGATATAGTGGTCGGAATTGTTGTTTTTGGGCATGGTTCCGAAGTTTTACTTCGGAACCTGTTTCTTTTTGTGTCTGCGTGAAGCGGATGGAATGCGAAGGAATAAGAAATGGTAGAGAAAGTACCGATGACTCAAGGCGGTTACACCAAGTTGCAGGAGGAGCTGCGCTGGCGTCAACAGGAAGAACGCCCACGCATCATCGAGGCTATCTCGGAAGCACGTGCCCATGGCGATTTGTCTGAAAACGCCGAGTACCACGCTGCCAAGGAAGCACAGAGCCACAATGAAGGTCGCATTTCCGAACTGGAAGACCTGACAGCTCGTGCTGAGATCATCGATCTGTCCAAAATGTCAGGTTCCAAGATCAAGTTCGGTGCCACCGTCAAGCTGATTGACGAGGACACCGACGAAGAAAGAACATACCAGATCGTTGGCGACCAGGAAGCGGACGTCAAGGCCGGCCGTATCTCCATCTCCTCACCGATTGCGCGCGCGCTGATCGGCAAGGAAGTTGGCGACAGCATCGAAGTCAACGCACCCGGCGGCGCCAAGGGTTATGAAATCCTCTCCGTAAACTGGATGTAATAACTACATTCATTTTTTTCGGAGCAAGACGTGACACAAGTCGAATTAAAGGACATTCGGGTCATTGCCCCGAATTTCAAAAAACGTTTATCCGGCGTCACGTCGACGATCATTCAACTGGTACCGGTTCAAAACAGGCTGGGGCAAAAGGTGGCAACCTTAGGCCCCGGCCTGCCAGAAAACCTGCCACATATCCGGTTTCGGGATTTGTGGCGCCTGTGGCAACAGGCTCCCGGTGGTGGCCCGCGCGTCTGGCATGCGCGGCGCAATCTGGAAATGCTGCCGGGCATTTTCATGCGTGATGTCCTACGTATGAAGGTGAAACTGGTTTTCACCTCTGCAGCACAACGCAAGCACTCAGGTTACACCCGTAAGCTCATTGCCCAGATGGATGAGGTTGTCGCAACCAGCGCTCGTTCCGGCTCATTCCTTGAAGTGCCGCATACTGTCATCATGCATGGCGTGGATACCGAACTTTTCCATCCGCCGAAAAGCAACGACGACACAATAGAAGCAACCGGCCTGCCTGGAAAATATCTCGTGGGCTGTTTTGGCCGCGTACGTCATCAAAAAGGCACCGATCTTTTCGTGCAGGCGATGATTGCGCTGCTTCCGTCCTATCCAGATTGGACTGCGGTCATTAGCGGCCGTGTCACCCCTGAACACAAATCCTTTGCCGACAAGCTGAAAGCAGATATCGACGCTGCCGGACTTTCAAAACGCATCGTCTTTCTCGGCGAGGTCGATGACATCAAGCCGTGGTACCGTCGGTTGACGCTGTACGTCGCCCCTTCCCGCAATGAAGGTTTTGGCCTGACGCCACTTGAAGCGATGTCATCGCAAACTGCAGTGGTCACCAGCGATGCCGGCGCCTATGCTGAAATGGTGCTGGCGGGCGAAACAGGCACTGTTGTTGCCGCCGGTGATGGCGATGCCCTTCGCAACGCTATCAAAAATCGTCTTGAGAACCCTGCCGAAACCCTGGAATGGGGAGAAACAGGACGTAGCCACATGCTCAACAATTTCGAACTTCAGGGTGAGGCACGTGCGTTGCAAAAGATTTACGAGCGCGTAGCCCAACAAGGCGGACATCCCAATGACAGACGTTGAGTTCATATATTCTCAGCGAAACAATTACGAACCTCTCAAGGCCGTCCTCCGCTCGGGCATGGACTGCGCCCCCTTCAAACTGACAGAAGGTTTGAAGGAGTTTATCCGCAGCCACGGCGTTGGTGAACTGGGCCGCCTGTTCAGCGACAAGGGATGTTCGATCGATATCCGCCCCAGCATCGAGCATAATCTGTTACGACGCCAAATCCGGCTGCCCTTGCTGTATTCAAACCCGCTGTCCGTTGCCTTTTACCGGGCAACCACTGCCATGAGATCACGCCTGTCGGCCATTTTGATTGAAGACCGGCTGAACGCCTACCCCGACGCAAGTGCGCTGATCTTCAACGGCTTCATGATGCCGGCGTCCCTGCTGATGGAAGCAGCCATCCAGCGCTCACGTCCGATGGTGATGATGGAAAACGGCTTCTTCCCCGATACCATCCAGTGCGACACCAAAGGCATCAATTTCGGCAGCACATTGCCAAGAGATCCTGCCTTTTATTACTGGGCTGCAAGCCATATCACCGGGGATATGCCGCAGACGCTGGTGAAACGCAGCAGCAAACAAAAGGGTGAAGAACTTACCAACCTGCCGGCTGATTATATATTCGTGCCCTTCCAGGTGCCAAGCGACATGCAGATCCTGGCTTATTCGCCGTGGATCAGGGACATGAAGCACTTCTATGAGGTGCTGTATCAACTGGCTGAAAGAATGCCCGACAGGCATTTCGTCATCAAGGAACACCCAAGCTTCCCGCTTTCCATTCAGAAGCACATCGAACCGCATCCGCGTATTATTTTTGCCAACCACAACGAAACCCGCAAGTTGATTGAGGGTTCATCAGCCGTCATCACCATCAATTCTACCGTCGGGCTTGAAGGTCTGGCTATCGGCAAAAAGGTCATCGTGCTGGGTGACGCGCCATATGAGATGGCGGAACTGGTCATCTCGGCGCGTTCGCTTGAACGTTTGCAGCAGGCTATAACGGCGCTCAATGAATGGCAGCCCAATGAAACGCTCAGACAATTGTTCCTGCGTTATGTCTATAATGTTTTCCTGCTGCCCGGCAGCTTCAAGGCTGTCGACGCCGATCTGATAGAGAGAATTAGAAAACGGGGCCGAGGCGAAGACACACATTCGCGTCTGCTGGCAGAATATAACGGCCTGCAACAATCCAGCCGTAGCACGCTCTGAAAAAACACCTCCCGACAACGGCGACCGCTATCGGGAGAGTTTAACCCGTCTTAGACTTCGACCAGACCGATACGCTTGACCTGCCGAATGGTCAGCATCGTTCTAACCGTGTCGACATTTTCGTCAGCCGTCAGCACTTCAATTACGAAGTCTTGAAACTGTGTCAGGTTCTCCGCCACGCAGTGCAGCAGAAAATCACTTTCGCCAGAGACCATCCAGGCCTGACGCACAAGCTGCCAGCGATCTGTCGCCGCAGCAAAGGCCTTGAGGTTGGCTTCCGACTGGCGCTTCAGGCCAACCATGCAGAAAGCAACAAGATCAAAGCCAAGCTTGGGGGCATTGAGCATGGCGTGATACCCTTCGATCACGCCGCCCTCCTCCAGCTTTCTGACGCGACGCAGGCATGGCGGCGCAGAGATCCCGACCTTCTCGGCCAGATCGACATTGGTCATACGACCGTCTCGCTGCAACTCTCGCAAAATTTTAAGATCGATGGCATCGAGTTCTACGCGAGTCACCGGCTATCTCCCGTGGTAATGGTTTTCATTCCTTCTACTCCTGACGCCAAGATTCGCAAGAATGTGAGGCAAACAAGTCATAAAATTACACAACTGCATAACTGCCCTGTTGGTAAAGCACGGCTGCCCTTGAATATCGGTGCTGTACGCCCTTAAATACGGGGCAAAACAGGCGGCGGCGTTTTAGCATTTGCGTCCATTGCACCTGCTTCATCCCGAACCGCATCGAAAGGAAGTCAAATAATGTCCGCGCGCCACAGCAAAGTTCTTATCATCGGTTCCGGCCCAGCAGGTTACACAGCTGCCATTTATGCAGCGCGTGCCATGCTCGAGCCTGTCCTTATTGCCGGTATGGAACAGGGTGGCCAGTTGATGATCACAACCGATGTGGAAAACTATCCTGGTTACGCCGATCCGATCCAGGGTCCATGGCTGATGGACCAGATGCTGAAGCAGGCAACCCATGTCGGCGCAGAAATCGTCAACGATCTGGTGACTGAAGTAGAAACCACCACCCGCCCATTTGTCGTGAAGACAGATTCCGGCACCGTGTGGACCGCTGACACCCTGATCATTGCAACCGGCGCCAAGGCAAAATGGCTTGGTTTGGAAAGCGAACAGCACTTCCAGGGCTTCGGCGTTTCCGCATGTGCAACCTGCGACGGTTTCTTCTACCGCAACAAGGACGTGATCGTGGTCGGTGGCGGCAACTCTGCCGTTGAAGAAGCGCTTTATCTGTCCAACATTGCCAAGACCGTCACGGTCGTTCATCGCCGCGATTCTTTCCGGTCGGAAAAGATCCTGCAGGAACGTTTGTTCGCCAAGGAAAACGTCAAGGTTCTCTGGAACACTGCCGTTGAGGAAATCGTCGGCACACCGGCAAAGCCGCCAATGCCACCATCTGTGACAGGCGCAAAGCTGAAGGACACACGCACCGGCGCGATTACCGAAGTCGAAACGCACGGCGTCTTCGTGGCGATTGGCCATGCGCCAGCGGTTGAGCTGTTCAAGGACAAGCTGCGTCTCAAGCCAAATGGCTACATGTGGACTGCACCGGACTCCACAGCGACCAATGTTGACGGCATTTTTGCTGCAGGCGACGTTACCGACGATACCTACAGACAGGCAATCACCGCAGCCGGCATGGGATGCATGGCGGCACTGGAGGCCGAACGTTTCCTGGCAGGACACCAACCCGCAGCAATAGCGGCCGAGTAAGATAACAACGATAAGGGAACAGCATGGGCATGCCATTAGACTGGGATAAACTGCGCATTTTCCATGCGGCAGCGGAAGCTGGCTCGTTCACACACGCGGCCGATAAACTTCACCTGTCCCAGTCGGCCATCAGCCGGCAAGTCAGCGCGCTGGAGCAGGATGTCGGCGTCAAGCTGTTCCACCGCCATGCGCGCGGTCTTATCCTGACAGAGCAAGGCGAATTGCTCTACCGCACCGCCCATGATGTTCTGCTGAAGCTTGAAACCGTCAAGATGCAGCTGACGGAGACGACCGAGAAGCCAAGCGGCAAACTGCGTGTCACAACGACAGTGGGCCTTGGCCAGGGTTGGTTGACCGACAAAATTCAGGAATTTCTGCAACTTTACCCTGAAATGTCCATCCAGCTTATCCTCGACAATGAGGAGTTGGACGTGAACATGCGACATGCTGACTGCGCAATTCGTCTTCGCCAGCCGCAGCAGTCGGATCTTATCCAACGCAAGCTGTTCACCGTGCATATGCATGTGTATGCTGCACCGTCCTATATCAATCGCTACGGCGAGCCGCAGTCGATCGAGGATCTGGACAACCACCACATCATTTCGTTCGGCGAACCTGCGCCAAACTACCTGTTGGACGTCAATTGGCTGGAATATGCCGGACGCTCGTCTGATAATGCCCGCACACCGCACCTGCAGATCAACAGTCAGACGTCGATCAAACGTGCATGCCTGCTCGGCATCGGCATTGCCTGCTTGCCCGACTACATTGTTGGCCGTGACCCCGGTCTGATCCAGCTACCGATCAGCGCAGACATTCCATCTTTCGATACCTACTTCTGCTATCCGGACGAAATGAAGAATGCCGCAAAGCTTAAGGCTTTCCGTGATTTCATTGTCGCCAAGGCGCGCAACTGGAATTTCTGATTCTGCCCAAAATCCGCACCACCTGAGTAAACTCAACAAAAACAACTAGTTATATCGCAAATCAAGAGAATCGCCTGTCGTTTGACAGGCGAGATTTGCACAGAAATAAGACAAAGTTCTTAAGCGATGCGTTAGACGCATGCCTGACCTGCACAAAAAAGAGTTGCTGTATGCACAAAAAAGCACCATATCGCTCACAGCTAGTGCACACGGTGGCTTTCCTCCCAGTTCCACCGCATTAGCTGTTCCCCTCTGGAGGTTTTTTAACCTTCACACTTATAAGGGCCCTGGAGCAATCCGGCGGCCCTCTTTTTTTACCCATTTTCGAAAAAATCGCGTTTTATTAGAAAATCATCCCTTGCGATTGAGCAACACAACTCCCATATGTGGACTAGCTGATGCGCTGATGAATTTTCCAGTGCACTAGCTGTTCCCCTCTGGAGGTTTTTAACCTTCAAACTTACGGCCGCGGAGAAATCTGGCGGCCTATTTTTTTGCTCGTTTTTCCCGTGAGATTTTTTACGGCGTCGATCTTGAATATCGATAAACGTCGATACACATATCGATCAACGCAAATATGAGGACAAACCCATGAACCATGAGGATGTGCTGAAAGCTCTATCGCATCCCGTGCGGTTGAAGTTTCTGATCTGGCTCAAAGACCCGGAAAACCATTTTTGTGGCCAGGAGCATCCGTTCAGCATGGGCGTTTGCGCCAGACAGTTCGAAGTCAGCGGCCTGTCGCAATCAACTGTATCAACCCACCTCGCCACCCTGCAGGCTGCAGAACTCATCAAATCCCGCAAGGTTGGGCAGTGGATTTTTTACGAGCGCAATGAAGAGACCATTGCGGCATTTCAACAATATCTGAATGAAAATTTGTAGAAAGTTGAGCAACATGAGCAATCTGTTCGATCCAGCGCAGGCCGGAGATATTACTCTCGCAAACCGTGTCGTGATGGCACCTTTGACGCGCAACCGTTCGCCGGGTGAATTCCCGAATGATCTCAATGTCACCTATTATCGCCAGCGCGCTACAGCCGGCCTGATTGTCAGCGAAGGCACCGCAATTACCCAGCAGGGCCAGGGTTATGCCCATGTTCCGGGCCTCTACAAGCCGGAAGCCTTGGCAGGCTGGAAAAAGGTGACGGATGCCGTGCATGAAGAAGGCGGCAAGATTGTTGCCCAGATCTGGCATGTCGGCCGCATCTCGCATACCTCGCTGCAGCCCCAGGAAGGCCAGCCGGTCGCCCCTTCCGCCATTATCGCTAAGTCCAAAACTTATATCATCAATGAAGATGGCAGCGGCGCGTTTGCCGAAACGTCCGCCCCCCGGGAGCTGGACAAGTCTGACATAACAGCCATCCTCGAGGATTACCGCAAGGCTGCCCGCTTTGCTATTGACGCAGGTTTTGACGGCGTCGAAATCCACGCAGCCAACGGATACCTCATTGAGCAGTTCCTGAAATCCAGCACCAATCAGCGCACCGACGAGTACGGCGGCTCGATTGAAAACCGCAGCCGCTTCCTGATTGAGGTGGTAGACACGGTTGCAAAGGAAATCGGTGCTGGTCGTACTGGCATTCGCCTTTCGCCGGTCACCCCGGCAAACGACATCGCCGAACCTGCCCCACAGCCTCTTTACGAATATGTCGTAAAGCAGCTTGGCGGCCGAGGGCTGTCCTTTGTCCACGTCGTGGAAGGCGCGACAGGCGGTCCACGCGATCTGTCCGATAGCGGCAACCCATTTGACTATGACGCGCTGAGAGCCGCCTACGTCAACGCTGGTGGCAAGGGTCTATGGATCGCCAATAACGGGTACACCCGCGAAACCGCAATTGAAGCGGTTGCCAACGGCAAGGCAGATGCCATCGCCTTTGGCCGTCCGTTCATCGCCAACCCGGACCTGGTGCGTCGCCTCAAGGAAAATGCTGAGCTCAACGCATTGCAGCCAGAAAAACTCTACGGCGGTGGCGCTGAAGGTTACACAGACTACCCCGCCCTCGCCTGAGCGGCATGTAAATCCCACTGCGCAATCAACCGATTGCGCAGTGTCTCTGAATCAGTCTGCGAATTGCGCCATCCCAACCAAAACACCAAGCGATCACAATTCCGTTTCAAAACTGGAATGATTTTAGAAATCCGGCTATACGAAATTGACTAATTTCCATGCACATCCATACGGATTTTTATGAACAGCATCGAGCCAAGTTGGGATTTTTACCGCACATTCCTGAGTGTCTTGCGTGACGGTTCTCTGTCCGCTGCCGCCCGTGAGCTGGGCATCACCCAGCCAACCGCCGGGCGCCATATCGGTGCGCTCGAAGAAACGCTCGGTTACCAGCTTTTTATCCGCTCACCTCACGGCCTGATGCCGACGGAGGCAGCGCTGGCCCTTCGACCTTACGCAGAAAACCTCGCGGCGACCGCATCGGCACTGTTGCGCGCAGCATCAGGTGAGGTCGGCAAGGTTGAGGGTTCAGTCCGTATCAGCGCCGCCGATATTATCGGCGTTGAAATTCTGCCCGATATCATCGCGGGCCTTCAGGAAAAATATCCGAAGCTGGAAATCGAACTATCGCTTTCCGACACAATAGAAGACCTGGTGCGTCGCGAGGCTGATATTGCCGTTCGCATGACCGAACCGCTGCAAGAGGCACTGGTCATTCGTTATGTCGGCAATATGCGGCTGGGTTTTCACGCCCACAAATCCTATCTTGCCAAAGCGGGTACACCGCAGGAAAAACAGGATCTCGACAACCATCATTTGATTGGTTTTGATCGGAAAACGCCCTTCATCCGCGGACTGCTGCAAAAGATGCGCAAGGACAATCCCAGTATTCCCGATGCGGAGGCAATCGGCTTTTCGATACGGGCGGACAGCAATCTGGCGCAGCTGTCGATGATCCGTGCAGGTGCAGGTATTGGCGTCTGTCAGATCGGCATTGCCAACAGGGAGGACAATCTGGTGCGCATTTTGCCTGCCATCGAAATTCCGCTCTACACCTGGGTTGCCATGCACGAGAACCTGAGAACATCACCCAAGTGTCGCGCGGTTTTCAGCGCGCTTGTCGACGGCTTGAAAGGCCATCTGAAACAAATGGACCCAGAGGCACTAACACATAGGCCCTGAACAACACGGCAGACTTACGCCACCCTGCTAAACAAGGCAGGCAATATCAAGAATTGGGCATAGTGGGTACGGTTTCGTCCACAATGACAGCCTCTGGCCGGTCGCCGCCATTGCTGTATTCCTCATGCCAGCGTCCGCGCTCATCCTGGTAGCTTATTTCTTCATCTTCGCCACCAACCTGCTGCTCCTGCACCACAATGTTGACGGCAGCCAACGCATCGGCATGGCTTGGAAAGGCTTCCGACCAGGCACCATTCATCCTGTAAGCCCAACCGCCATCATGCGGCACAATCTCGTACACCACTTTTGTCATGCGCATTTCCTCCTGTTTTTTGAAGGACATGTCGCTGGCCGCGAGGATGATACAAAGGACATGGCGTCGCGGCATGGCGGCATGTGTCCTTGGGACGGTACTATCCTATTAAAAAGCAAAAAGTGCAAACATCGCTTGATGTACATCACATCACAAACGAAAAAGCCCGGCACGAAGGCCGGGCTTTTCCTTGGTACCAGACAGAATTACTTGCAGGCTGCGCAGAAACGCTGAATGCGCTTGCACGCCTCTTCGAGAAGCGCTTCCGACGTCGCGTAGGAAATGCGGAAGTTCGGTCCAAGACCAAAGGCCGAACCGTGAACCACGGCAACGCCTTCTGTTTCCAGAAGTTCGGACACAAAATCCTCATCGGTCTCAAGAACCTTGCCGGACGGTGCGGTCTTGCCAATCAGGCCAGCGCAGGACGGGTAAACGTAGAACGCACCTTCCGGCGACGGGCAATTGATACCCTTGGCCTGGTTGAGCATCGAAACCACGAGATCACGACGGCCTTCGAAGATCTTCTTGTTGGCCGGAATGAAATCCTGCGTACCGTTCAGCGCCTCAACAGCCGCCCACTGTGCAATCGATGTTGCACCTGAGGTCTGCTGGCCCTGGATCATGTCCATGGCCTTGATCAGTTGCAGCGGACCTGCGGCGTAACCAATGCGCCAGCCAGTCATGGCATAGGCCTTGGAAACGCCGTTCATGGTCAGGGTGCGGTCGTAGAGCGAAGGCTCAACTTCAACCGGAGTGACGAACTTGAAGTCACCATAGGTCAAGTGTTCATACATGTCGTCGGTCAGAACCCAGACATGTGGATGCTTGACCAACACGTCGGTCAGAGCCTTCAGCTCGGCCTGGCTGTAAGCAGCGCCCGATGGATTGGACGGCGAGTTGAAGATGAACCACTTGGTTTTTGGCGTAATCGCCTTTTCCAGTGCTTCAGGCTTCAGCTTGAAATTGTCTTCCAGCGTGGTGCTGACGAAAACCGGTGTGCCGCCGCAAATGGAAACCATTTCCGGGTAGCTGACCCAGTAAGGTGCAGGGATAACAACTTCATCACCGGCGTTAAGCGTCGCCATGAATGCGTTGAAAAGAATCTGCTTTCCACCGGTACCAACGATTGTCTGCTCAGGCTTGTAATCAAGGCCGTTTTCGCGCTTGAACTTTTCGGCAATTGCCTTGCGCAGTTCAGGAATACCCGAAACTGGCGTGTATTTGGTTTCGCCGCGTTTAATCGCGTCAATGGCAGCTTCCTTGATATTGTCGGGCGTATCGAAATCCGGCTCGCCTGCGCCAAGACCAATAACGTCGCGACCCTGAGCTTTAAGCTCACGAGCTTTCTGGGAAACTGCGATGGTTGCGGATGGCTTTACACGGGAGAGAATGTCGGCAAGGAAGGCCATTTTTATCGGTCCTATTGAAGTTGACATCGGCAGAGGCTCTTCAAGTCACCGTCTGCGGCATGTTCTATGTCGAAAGACTGCCCTGCTTTCAAGCGCAAAAGCACCGCAATATGACAGGTTGACGTCATTTTTCGGTCCCTTGGTCCATAATGGCATCGCTGTTTTTTTGATGCTTAACGGCCAGGTAACGCTTTAGCGATATCGTATATACGATCCAGCGCGGAAGCGAATATTAACTGATATTGTAGCGGCCGATGACCCCAAAGAGCATTTTCTCGAATCTTGCCAAAGAACCGGATGGCACCTGGACAACAGTCTACGGTCCCTTCGTGCTGAAATCCGCACTCCAGCCAATATTCCGGCGGTTGGGGAACGGGCGATTGAACATCGATTCCTTTGAGGGTCTTGTGCGCCCCTACAAGGCTGACGAGGCGGTATCGCCTGCCGAGTTTTTCCCCTTGGTGAACCCGGTTGATATCGAAGCGATCGACAGTCTGCTGCGCACCCTGCATATCCTCAACACGGGATATCTTGATCGCAGCAAGGCGCGTATCTTCGTCAACTTTCATCCCGGCCTTTTCCGCACGCCGGGAAAGATGCGTCAGGAAGTGGAACGCATGCGCCTTGCAGCCCACGAGGCGGGCATGACACCTGATCGCATCGTGTGCGAGTTCTCCGACAAGAAGGCTGAGGATACCCAGCTCATCGCCGATTTCGCCAGTCATATGCATGCCATAGGTTTTCGCGTTGCCATTGATGATTATGGCGCGGGCGATTCCGATATTGAGCGCGTGAAATTGGTCAAGCCGGACTATGTGAAGTTTGAAGCCAGTTGGGTACGCGACTTCATGAGCAACTCGGCGGGGGCTGCACTGCTGCGGGTCATCGTCAGGCAGTTCATGGACGACGGCATAGAGCCGGTTTTTGAAGCATTGGAAGAAAACTGGCAGGTCGAACTTTGCGGCGATCTCGGCGTAAACCTGATGCAGGGATATGCACTGGCCCGCCCCGAACTTGCACCAACCACCTTTGACGAGCGTTTCCCCGAACTCGATGAACACGGCCGGATCATCTACTCCGGTGTCGACCATGTTCAGCAGCACCTCTACCGGGACGTTACACCTGTGGAAAGTCGCATTCTGCGACCTACCAGGGCCTTTGGAAAACGCAAGAATTGACCGCGTTTTACGTTCACAATCCGCTTGCCACAATATGACCATGATAATTGCGGGTTAAAGTCCAAATTCGGTCGCCAAGCAGTCCACATCACAGCCTTTATTCCCTTCATAAGACAGAGGGAATCGAAACATGTTCATTGAAGATCAACAGACAGCACAGCGCGTAAGAACACGCAGAACATTGTTTTCGTTGTGGATGGCAATTGCAGCCCTGACGGTTATCGTCACCATGGCAGCCGGCCTTGCCACCTCTGCCCACGCCTCCGAGATATCGATGGTCATGCAGTCTGTTCCATCAAGCGCGGTGGCGCTGTCTGAAGGCCTCAATGACCGTGTTGTGCTGATGGCATGTCTTGTTGTTTCTTTTTTGCTGATGATGAGCGGAACCGCAGCCTTGGCACGCAGAAGCCTGAAGGACGTCGCCAAAGACCATATTAATCGCCGCACTTGATCTAAAAACTCTGTCGATCAGCAAGTCGTGAACACCAAAAGGTTGAAACCTTTTGCCAGCAATGCACATTTAGCCCGGTATCACACCAAAGGGCGCAATTCGAATTCTCGAACAAAAGACTGGCGCTCCAGATTTTACTTTGATGCATAATCTTGGTCGGTCCTTGTTTGCCTGCCACGGGTTACGCTCTGAACGGAGATAATCCATGACGGAAAGCCGCCATCGCCCCTCCGCGATACCGGGTAAATTCACAGCGCACCACCTACCTTTGGCCGCTTTGATTGCGAGCGCCTCCCTGCTGCTGCCCACCTTTTCCTATGCTGCTGACGAAGCAAGACAGGAAAAAACCGAAAAAGCCGACATTGCGGTACAGGTTGTGGCATCCGGTCTGGAAAATCCTTGGTCGGTCGAAGTGTTGCCGGATGGCTCTTATATCGTCACCGAACGTGCCGGTCGGATGAGGATCATCAAGGACGGCAAACTGTCTGAACCACTTGCTGGCCTTCCCGAGATATCGGCTGGTGGCCAGGGTGGATTGCTCGACATCGCGCTTGATCCGAAATTTGCTGAAAACAAAATGCTTTATTTCACAGCTTCCATCAATGGCGATGGCGGACGCGGCACGGCTGTGTTTCGTGCAAAACTGTCGCCAGACAATTCACGCCTTGAGGGCGCTGAACGTATATTCGCAATGAACCGCTTTACCGGCACCGGCCAGCATTTTGGTTCACGGATCGCAATCTCCAGCGATGGCAAATTGTTCTTCGGCATTGGCGACCGGGGTGATGGTGATCGCGCTCAGGATCTTAAGGACCATGCCGGCAAGATCTTGCGCATCGAGACAGATGGCAAGGTCCCCGCAGACAACCCTTACGCTGTAAATGGTGAAGGTGCGCCAGAGGTCTGGTCCATTGGCCATCGTAACCC
The DNA here is from genome assembly GCF_014851585.1 of Agrobacterium sp. AGB01. Classification (GTDB taxonomy): domain Bacteria; phylum Pseudomonadota; class Alphaproteobacteria; order Rhizobiales; family Rhizobiaceae; genus Agrobacterium. Next base: position 635,895 of record NZ_JACVAB010000002.1, on the reverse strand, counting down.
GCAAGGATTGGCTTTCGACAGCAAAGACGGCACCCTGTTCACGGTAGAACACGGCGCCCGCGGCGGCGATGAAATCAACATCCCGCAACCCGGTGGCAATTTCGGTTGGCCTGTCATTTCCTATGGCAAACATTATTCCGGTCAGGACTTCCCTGGAGGGACCTCACAGGAAGGTATGATACAGCCTGAATATTATTGGGATCCCTCGATCGCACCCGGCGCCATTGCCGTTTATCACGGCGCCATGTTCCCGGAATGGGATGGCAGCCTGTTTGTCACCGCATTGAAATATCAGTTGCTTGTGCGACTGGAGCGAGATGAAAGCGGCAAGATAGCCTCGGAAGAACGTATGCTGAAAGGCGATTACGGCCGCATGCGTGACGTTATCGTTGCCCCCGATGGCGCGCTTCTCATCCTGACCGATGACAGCAATGGTTCTCTTCTAAGAGTATCACGCGCCAACGCTTCCTGAGCCGTGAGAATAATCAGCACGTTGCGGGTCACAATGAAACGCAACGTGTTGAACGCCGCCCACATCAAAGCGATTAGGGCAGCTTGCCGGACGTTCTGTGACCTGATAGAGCCAAGTCATCACAATCACAGATCTGCAATAAATATGTGCTGAATACCGTTATCAGGTTCCCCGCACTTATGGATCGTTTGGGCAATCATGACGCGCGTTCAGGCAAATCTTATTCTGCTTCTTGCGGCTGCCATTTGGGGTGGCGGTTTTGTTGCACAATCAACTGCCATGCAGAATATCGGACCTTTCTGGTTCGTTGGCTTGAGATTTGGCATAGCCGCACTTGCCGTATTGCCGTTTGCGTTGATGGAAGCTCGCAAGATGAAAAGCCTGCCAACCGGCAAGGAGCTTTCAGGCTTCGGCCTGGTCGGTCTCGCATTGCTCGGTGGCGCCATTACACAGCAGATTGGCCTTGTGACGACTACGGTTACCAATAGTGGCTTTCTGACCGGCCTTTACGTGATCTTCGTTCCGGTGATCGCTGTTGTTGTCTATCGCCGTTTTCCGCACTGGATTGTCTGGCCCGGCGCGCTGATGATGTTGGGCGGGATTTTCCTGCTATCCGGCGGCACCTTCAGCAAGTTGAATGGCGGCGATATCTTCTCGATTATCTGCGCCTTCTTCTGGGCAATCCAGATCACGCTGGCAGGACGGTTCGTCACCACGAGCAATCGACCGCTTGCCCTCTCCTGCGTCCAGTTCGCCGTGTGCTCCATATTATGCTGCTTGATGGCAACCGTTATGGAGCCCTTCTCGCTCAACGCCATTTCCAACGCGTGGCGTGAAATCCTCTATGTCGGCCTGGTATCGTCAGGCCTTGCTTTTGTACTGCAGGTTATCGGACAGCGTTATACGACAGCTCCGCAGGCCGCGATCTTCCTGTCATCAGAGGCACTGTTTGCCGCAATGTTTGCAGCAGCGTTTTTGGGTGAAACCTTGAGCGGCATTGGTTACATTGGATGCGCTCTTATCTTCGCAACCATACTGCTTGTGGAGCTTGTACCGGAGTTCACCCGACAAAGGTCGGCGGTATACACGCAATAAAAGTGTATTTTTAATTTTTTTCGATTTTTCGCCCAAAACTACGCTTTTTGCGCGTAAAATAATAAAAATTCCCGAACGGCGCGATGCTTTTTCCGATGTTAGCGTAAACATAGAAAAAAAGCCTCACACGGTGATTCATAGCCATAAGATGACAGCTATCCGAATAAACAACGGATAAAAACTTTTGCTTGCCAATTTTCTATAAACACAGCACTCTGTTGCGGTTCGGGCAATTTGCGAGCATGGGAAGACCTAAATAATATGCGAACCGGAGGCGCCAAAACTCCGGACGGGGAATAATTAAAGGACGAAAACCTTCAAATATATTTCTCGTGAGTAAGGAGGTCCCTTTTCTCACCATTCAAGAACTGCCTGCCGTACGCCCTTTGGGCAAAACTGAAATGCTGCCTGACGCTGAACACGGGCAGAGCGAAAAGGACCTGATGCATGGCCGAGACTGGCACCGTAAAATTCTTCAACACAGACAAAGGCTTCGGCTTCATCAAGCCAGACAATGGTGGCGCTGATATCTTTGTACACATCTCTGCTGTACAGGCTTCCGGCCTGTCCGGTCTTTCAGAAAACCAGAAAGTGAGCTTCGACACGGAACCTGATCGTCGCGGCAAAGGCCCAAAAGCAGTCAATCTTCAGATTGCCGGCTGAGCCAAAGGACGACTTTCCCGTCCAGTTGAAGCCCGGCAGGAATGCCGGGTTTTTTTATGCCGGCATTTGGCTGGCAAAAGACCTGCGCTTTAACATCTACGCAGACATCAGTTCTCTATAACGCCCCTGTTCAGCAGTCGCCTCCGAAAACCGCAACCGGTTTTCGGAAAGCGTGATGGGGTGTTTCAAAGACCGCGCAGGTAAGGGTTTGTACGGCGCTCTTCACCGATACGGCCACCTGGTCCATGACCACAAATAAAGCCGACCTCGTCTCCCAGTGGAAACAGCTTGTCGCGAATGGATGCCATCAACTGATCATGGTTGCCACCGGGCAAATCGGTGCGTCCGACAGAACCGGCAAACAGCACATCACCCACATGGGCAAAGCCCTGCGCGCGGTTGTAGTAAATCACATGCCCCGGCGCATGGCCCGGCGTGTGGTAGACCTCAAATACATGCTCGCCGAACGAAACGGTCTGCCCCTCTTCCAGCCAGCGATCAGGGATAACATTCTGCAGGCCTTCAATGCCGTATTTCTCGGCCTGCGTTTCAATGCGCTCGAGCAGCGGCAGATCGTCCTTGTGGGGACCGACAACATCGAGCGACAGTTTTTCTTTCAGCTCCTTGGCACCACCAGCATGATCGAGATGACCATGTGTCAGCCAGATTTCCTTGAGCCTGATGCCGTTTTCTTCGATGGTCTGAACAATCACTTCAACATCACCGCCCGGATCGACAATCACGCCCTCTTTGGTGTCTGCATCAAACAGAATGGTGCAGTTTTGCTGAAACGGCGTCACCGGAATAATCCCGGCCTGAAGTTTTCCCATGATCATCTCCAAAGGTTCTGGGTCAGGTGGTACCTTTGTATACGGAGGGTCGCTCCAGCACACAATCCAGTAGCTGCAACAACCAACATCAACCTCTTTTGAGGAGACAAAAAGAATGCCGTTAAAACAGAAACTTACTGAAAAAATGCGTAAGTTTCCGGAACAGGCCCAGCGGAAAGGCGTTCTATTCGCAGTCATAAACGGAGTGATAATGATGACGCATAAGCTCAAACTACTCATCGCCGGCAGCTTTTTGGCGCTGATGGCAGGTGGAGCCAGTGCCGCAATGGTTGCCACCACCGCCGATGATATTTCGGTGCGTTCCGGCCCCGGCGAAGAATATGAAGAAGTTGGCCTTGCCACCCGTGGCAGCAGCGGCGTTCTTGATGGATGCCTTGAAGGCAGCAGTTGGTGCCGCATGGACATTAACGGCATGCGCGGCTGGGTATACGCTGAACAGCTCAACGTGATGTACGAAGGTTCACCAGTGGTGCTGGAGCAGCATATGTCCGAACTGGATGTTCCGGTTGTCGCTTTCGAGAAAACTGGCAGCATCAACGTGCCACAGCCAGGTCCAGGTGACGAGAAGCTGGGTCGCGTCGAGGATATCGATGCGATAACACCACCGGAAAACATCATCACCTATATCGACCAAAACCCTGCCCAGGAAGTCGAGGTCCAAGGTGACGTTGTCATCGGTAGCGCGGTTCCGGCCGAAGCACCGCTGATCGCCATCCCGGATTACCAGTACCGTTATGTGCGCGTAAACAATGTACCCGTACTGGTAGAGCCTGAAAGCCGCCGCATCGTTTATATTTATCAATAAACGCCAAGGCATTTCTGGCTTGAAAAGGAGCGCGAGAGATCGCGCTCCTTTTTCATTTAAACATAGGACCTGAAATGCTGGCACCTCACAGAAATCGTCACTGAAAACGTTGTGTTTACAGATTGATGTGGTTGCAACCGCATATTATGCACGGCAACACAAAATGATTGATTGCATCCTCCCGCAAACATCGAATTTCAGCTAGTATCTGCCGGGATTCGGAAGACTGGACATGTAAGGAAATACGGTGCCACCGCAGTCGCTGAAAAAAGCCGCCAAGGAACTTCATAAACTTCCAAGCGTGGATGAAGGCAAAATCGATTTTGAAACAATCGAGGCTTTGTTTTTTGCCTACAGGGACTTCGTGTCTGACCCTGATGCAATTCTGGAAAAGCTGGATTACGGACGCGCCCATCACCGTGTCGTATATTTCGTCAGCCGCCATCCGGGCATGACCGTGGCAGACCTTCTCGACACCTTGCAAATCACCAAACAGAGCCTGGCGCGCGTTCTCAAGCAATTGATCGATGACGGTTATATTCGTCAGATGACGGGCCCGGAAGACCGTCGCCAGCGCAGGCTTTATCCGACACTGACCGGGCGCGAACTTGCCCTGGCACTCAGCGAACCACAATCCCGTCGCATTGACCATGCGCTTGATGGTATGAAACCGGAAGCACGCACCTTCATACGTGAGTTTCTGAAACGCATGCGGACACCAGCGCCGACAGCAGCGGAGGAATGACATGCCGAAGGCTGAGCAGAAGCAGCAACCAGCAGCCGACGACGCAGCACATTTGCTGATTGTCGATGATGACGCCCGCATTCGTGAACTGCTCCAGCGTTTTCTTGGCGAAAAGGGATACCGCGTCACCGTTGCGGCGGATGCGGCCGAGGCTCGTCGCAAAATGGAAGGCATTCGTTTCGACCTGTTGATCCTCGACGTGATGATGCCGGGCGAAAACGGCCTGTCCCTCACCCGCTCGCTCAACGAGAACAAATCCGTGCCGGTCATCCTGCTGACCGCACGGTCAGAGGCGGACGCTCGTATTGCCGGACTTGAGGCCGGTGCGGACGATTACCTTGCAAAGCCATTTGACCCGCGCGAGCTGGTGCTTCGTATCAACAACATCCTGCGCCGCAATGCATCGCCGGACACACCCAAAATCGAACAGGTGATGTTTGGTCCTTACAGCTTCTCCATTCCGCGAAAGGAACTGCGCAAGGGACCGGAGACGATAAGGCTTACCGATCGTGAGCAGGACATCATGCTGCTGTTTGCCCTGCGGTCTGGCGAAACCATTCCACGCCATGAGTTGGTAGACACCGATGCCGATGTTGGAGAACGCACTATCGACGTGCAGATCAACCGCCTGCGCCGCAAGATCGAGGATGACCCGGCAAACCCGGTCTATTTGCAGACGGTACGCGGCATCGGTTACCGTTTGAGCATCGATTGATATAACCAGCCAGCCCAGAACGCAGGCATTATCTGAACGCCGGAAAGGTTATGACGACCATGGCGAGCCTTGATTTCATGAACAAGATTCAGAACAGCAACATCTGGTCGTGGTGGCGTTTTGCAGCCCGCTGGCTGCGGCACTGGCTACCGACAGGGCTTTACACCCGTTCTCTGCTGATCATCATCTTGCCGATGATCTTGCTGCAGGCTGTTGTCGTCACCCTTGTGATGGAACGTCACTGGCAAATGGTGACCGAGCGCCTGTCTGCCGGGGTCACGCGCGACATCGCCGCCATTATCGAAATTCTGGAGACGGAAGAAGACGAGGCTGATGAGGCACGCATCGTGCGGATTGCCCGTGAGAAGCTGGATCTCAGCATCTACATCGAACCGAAACAGGAACTGCCCGCCCCGCTTCCCAGGCAATACTTCTCCATCCTCGACAATATTCTGGAAGACCAGATCACATTGCAGATCGGCAAGCCGTTCTGGATCGACACCTATGGCAACGGCTCACTGGTCGAAATCCGTATCCAGCTTGAAGATCACACCTTGCGTGTCTTCACCCGCCGCAACCAGGCCTACGCCTCCAACACCCATATCTTCATTGTCTGGATGGTTGGCGCCTCCCTGGTTCTGGTCGGCATTTCCGTCCTGTTCCTGCGTGGCCAAATTCGGCCGATCCTGTCGCTGGCGCAGGCTGCAGAAAGCTTCGGCAAGGGTCAGAAGATCATGCAGTACACGCCACGCGGTGCCGATGAAGTGCGCCGCGCCGGTCTGGCCTTCATTCTGATGCGGGAGCGTATTGAAAGACAGCTTGAGCAACGCACCGCAATGCTGAATGGCGTCAGTCATGACCTTCGCACCATTCTGACGCGCTTCAAGCTGCAGTTGGCGCTGGCAGGTGAAAGTGCCGGACTGGAAGAACTGGACCGTGATGTCGATGACATGCAGTCGATGCTGGAAGCCTACCTCACCTTCGCCCGGGATGGCGCAGAAGAAGATATAGGCAAACTGGCCATCTCACAGGTTCTGGAAAAACTGCGCATCGATTTTGACCTGCACGACAAGGTCATGACCTACAATATCTACGGAAGTGACGTGATCGCGGCCCGGCCCAACGCATTTGCAAGGCTTATCGGCAACATTGCCGGCAATGCCCAGCGTTATGCCAATACGCTGCATGTCGATGTGCGACACGCTCCAAAATCCGTTATTCTGACATTTGATGATGATGGTCCCGGTATTCCGGAAGACCTGCGCGAAGACGTGTTTAAGCCTTTCTTCCGGCTGGATGAGGCCCGCAACCTCAACTCGTCAGGAACCGGCCTTGGTCTGTCGATCGTCAAGGATATTGCCATCAGCCATGGTGGTGAGGTGACGCTGGATAACAGCCCGCTCGGCGGACTTCGCGTCATCGTCAGAATCCCAGCTTAACACACAGCAGTATGCGATCTTAAGCACGGGACGGATAAGAGCTTTGTCAGGTGATACGTGCGTCTCAGCACATCTTCTGGCCGTTCGGCACCGGCTGCTCAACCGCCGCCAGCACGATGTCGCCATTTGCATCAGCAAAGCCGAGCGTCAAAACTTCGGAACGCACAGGGCCGATCTGACGCGGCGGAAAATTCACAACCGCCAACACCTGTCGGCCGACAAGGTTCTCGAGAGTATAATGCACGGTGATCTGTGCGGATGATTTCTTGACGCCGATCTCGGCACCAAAATCTATCTTGAGTTTGAAAGCCGGTTTGCGTGCTTCAGGAAAAGGTTCTGCCTCAATGATCGTTCCAACGCGGATGTCGACCTTTTCAAAGTCAGCGTAGCTTATCTCTTGAGACATGAAATCCTACCCACAATTCTGCGCAGTGAAATGAAGCAACCCGAACCCTAAATCACAGGGCAAGGGCCCCCGCTTCAGTTGGCAAGTTCTTCTGCCCGCTTACGGGCCGCAGCGATGGCTTCGTCAAAAAGCGGCTGCATGCCCTCCGGCGCCATCAGCACCGACAGGGCGGCGGCGGTCGTGCCGCCGGGCGATGTCACATTCTGTCTTAGGCGAGACGCGTCTTCGGGGGACTGATGAAGCAGTTCACCAGCCCCCGCGACAGTCTCTCGCGCAAGTCGCATAGCGAGGTCCGCAGGCAGGCCAAGTTTCCGACCAGCCTCCGCCATGCATTCCACGAGATAAAAGACATAGGCCGGACCACTGCCGGAAACGGCGGTGACGGCATCGATATCGCCCTCGCCAGCAACCCATTCAACAGGGCCACTGACTTTAAGAAGATTGTGAACCTGAGTGCGCTGCTCTTCGCTAACGGCAGCATTGGCATAAGCGCCTGTGACGCCGCGACCAACCATGGCCGGTGTATTGGGCATGGCACGCACCATGGCGGCGGCACCCAGCTGCGTCTCCAGATAGCTCAGTGTTTTACCGGCCGCGATCGACACGATAACCGTGTCACTGCCAACCAACTTCTTGATCGATGGCAGAACCGTATCCATCAGTTGCGGCTTGACCGCAAGAAACACGATACCAGCCGTCATGCCATCAGGTGGGGTAACCGAGTGGGTCGCACCCGCCTCGGCAATCATCCGTTTCATGGCGTCGGATGGGTTGGGATCGAGAACAACGACGGACGCGCCGGCAACACCCTTCTTGAGCCAGCCGGACAGCATGGCGCCACCCATATTGCCAGCTCCAACAAGAACGAGAGGCCTGCCTGTCGTCGTGACCATCTCAGGCTTCTCCAACCGTCTCGAACAGGGCCACATCCATGGCCTGTTTTGCGTCCATGCCGGACCACACAACAAACTGGAATGCCTGGAAGTAGGCTTCGCAAGCGTCAAGCGCGCTGGAAAGCAGCACTTCAACCTGCTGATTGGTTGGCTCTGCGCCGCCGGCAAGCAACAGTGACTGACGGAAGATCACGACATCTTCCTGACGCCACAGATCAAAGTGCCCCATCAACGTTTGTCCGTTGACGAGCGACAGCAAACGAATGACTTCGTTGATCCGTCTCTCTGGCACCTTGATGTCGAAAGCGCAGGCAAGATGCAGCGCTTCGAACTGTTCCATCCACGAGAACGAGACGTGATAATCCGTCCAGCGTCCTTCCACCGTCATGGCAATCTCGTCTTCACCGGATCGCTCGAACGACCAGTCGTTCAAGGAGGCGACGAACTCGATCATATCAACCGGGTTCGTCTGACGTTCAGCTTCAATTTCCACTAGGCTCATACGGCACCTTCTCAACCGGAATGGATTGCGCAGTTTCGTACACAAGGAACAAAACTCACACATACACCCGACACAACATTTGGGACGATTGCCCGAGCCGCCAGAATAACGCAGTCACCCTGTCTGGAGCTTACCAGGTTCGTTTCGAATCATCATTTAAAATCAGTGTATAACGACCGAGTCCGGCTGCCACCCCCTCCTTTGCTAATTTGCGGAATAGGCAGTGGATAGAAGTTGTGACGCGATATCAGTTCAGAGTCATAACCGACTCTGGCGATTGAACTTTTCGCCAATGTCCACAGACCGGAAAATTTTCAGATTTTTTTATCTATTGACGCCAAATAACAGATTCGAATGCCCAAACCGGCCTGTGGACATCTCCGGACGAGGCCCAGGAATCAAAAATGCCGGACCAAACCGGCCCGGCATTCAACAGAATCAACGGGTAATGACCCGGCAGGATTATTTGGACAGCTCTGCGATTTTCGCCTCAAGCGCTTCGATGCGCGCCTGCAAAGCGTCATTTTCGTCGCGCGCCTTGATCGCCATTTCGCGGACAACCTCGAACTCTTCGCGCTTCACCAGATCAAGACCGCTCAACCAGCGGTCTGCCTGTGCGTGAAAAGCGGTCTCGACTTCCTTGCGCACGCTCTGTGCGGCACCTGCCGCATCCGTCACCAGCTTGGCGAATTCATCCACAATACGATTCGGTCCTGTACTCATGACGAAACATCCTTTCTTCCGGGCCGCGACGGCCAGCAAAAACCATGAATTTCAGGTAGGCACTCCCATGCCTCTATGCAAGTAAAATCGAAAGCAGCGGCACGGTTGCATATCAGGGAAAAATTGTGCCCAAAAATCGCCTTGACCCGTTCCTATTCAATCGCCATCTTCCGGCTCCCGGCAGATAAATGCACTTCCATGCAGGAAATCTACCGCACAATAACAAATTGATGGGACATGAGTTTGTATCCAGCCGCGACATCACTTTCGATCATGCCTTTTCCGCAAATCGATCCGATTGCCATCTCCATCGGGCCTTTGGCCGTTCACTGGTATGGACTGGCTTATGTCGTTGGCATCATGCTTGGGTGGCTTTATGCGCGTCACCTCACCCGGAAAAACACCTTGTGGCCCGGCAACACCTCGCCCATCACCGTCGCCCACCTTGATGACTTCATCGTCTGGGCAACAGCGGGCATCGTACTTGGCGGACGCCTCGGATATATATTGGTCTATGATTTTCCGTCAGTTGCAGCCAATCCCTTGCGCGCTTTCGAGATATGGAATGGCGGCATGTCCTTCCATGGCGGCCTGACCGGCACAACCATTGCCATGCTCCTGTTTGCGCGGCGCAACAAAATCCCGATCTGGAGCATGTTTGACATCATTGCAGCTGCGGCACCGATCGGCCTGTTCTTCGGACGCATCGCCAACTTTATCAATGGCGAATTGTGGGGCCGGTTGAGCGACGCTCCCTGGGCCGTCGTGTTCCCGACCGGCGGTCCCTTTGCACGCCATCCAAGCCAGCTTTATGAAGCGGCTCTGGAAGGTCTGGTGCTGTTTATCGTGCTGGTGGTTGCCATTCACGTTTTCAATGCCCTGAAACGACCTGGCATTGTCACAGGCATCTTTGTCACCGGTTACGGCCTGTCGCGTATCCTCGTGGAATTCTTCCGCGAACCAGATGCACAACTCGGTTATCTCGCAGGGAACTGGTTGACCATGGGCATGGTTCTTTCCACACCCATGGTGGCACTCGGCATCTGGGCCATCTTGCGCGCACGTCTGGCACCGGCCAACGTGTGAAGCGGAAAGGCATAACTGATGACGCAACTCGCAGAGCGCCTGAAGTCCATGATCCGCATAAGCGGCCCGTTGAGTGTGACGGATTATTTTTCGCTGTGCCTGGCCGACCCGCAATACGGCTATTACAAGACCCGTGAGCCGTTTGGCCCGACCGGCGACTTCGTCACCGCCCCGGAGATCAGCCAGCTTTTTGGAGAAATGCTCGGCGTCTTTATGGTGCATGCCTGGCAGCGGCATGGCACACCTGTCAATACGCGGCTGATTGAAATCGGTCCCGGACGCGGCACCATGATGGCAGATATGTTGCGGGTGATCTCCCGCATCGCACCGCCGCTTTACGAAACCTGCACCGTGCACCTGGTGGAAACCAGCCCGAGGCTGACCGAAATCCAGCAACAGACGTTGCAGGCCCATGATGGCAAAGTCAGCTGGCACAGCAGTTTTGATGAGGTACCGGCAGGCTTCACGTTAATTGCCGCCAATGAATTGTTCGACGCCATTCCGATCCGACAGTTCATAAAGACAGGCCACGGCTTCCGCGAAAGACTTGTCGGGCTGGATGCTGACGACAATCTGGCATTCACCACAGGTGCAGCGGGCATTGATCCGGACCTGCTACCGCTTGCACCGGAGAAAGAGCCTGTCGGCACGATTTTCGAATATTCGCCTGCGCGCGAAAGCGTGATGATTACCATCTGCGAGCGGTTGAAAAACGAAAACGGTACGGCACTGATCATCGACTACGGCCACCTTGTGACCGGTTTTGGCGACACATTGCAGGCGCTGCGCATGCATGAGTTCGACCCACCGCTTGATCACCCCGGCGAAGCCGACCTGACAAGCCATGTCGATTTCCAGCATCTAGCACAAACGGCGCGCGATCTCGGCGTACATATCAATGGCTGCCTGCATCAGGGTGACTTTCTGTACGGGCTTGGATTGGCTGAACGCGCCACGGCCCTGGCCCGCAATGCAACACCCGAACAGGCCAAGGCAATCACGGAATCCGTATCGAGACTGGCCGGTGAAGGTGCAGGACGAATGGGGGAACTGTTCAAGGTGCTTGCCGTTTCAAGTCCGAACCTTCATCTGCTTCCATTCCGAGCGGTGGATTGACAGGGAACGCTCACGCTGTTCAACATCAAAAAAACGAAGCAGTAAAACTGCACGGGCACCCGCCAGGGTGAATTCAGGGAGTTTTGTCATCACCGGGTCATCCCGTCCCGTTTCAATCGCATTCAATCAAGGAAACCCGATATCATGCAGGATGAGCACATGCCTCTGCCGATAGAAAGCCCCCTGCTCTCATCAGGTTCAAGTGGCGCAATACGCCATGGTTTTTTCACCCGGCAAGGCGGGGTTTCACACGGTATCTATCGCGGACTGAATGTCGGGCTCGGCTCGCAGGATGATCAGGAAGCCGTCATTGAAAACCGTACTCGTGTTGCAAACTGGTTTGGCCTGCCGCTGGAACGGCTTGCAACCGTCCATCAGGTTCACTCCCCAGATGTGACAACCGTCGACAGCCATTTCGATGGTGAGCGTCCTCAATGCGACGCGCTGGTCACCAGAACACCCGGCATCGTGCTTGGTGTATTGAGCGCCGATTGTGGCCCTATACTGTTTTCGGATCCCGAAGCTGGCGTTATCGGTGCGGCTCATGCTGGCTGGAAAGGTGCACTCGGCGGCGTGCTGGAAAACACCATCGAAGCCATGGTCGACCTTGGTGCACGGCGTGAACACATCATCGCCTGCCTTGGCCCGTCGATCAGCCAGAAAAACTATGAGGTCGGGCCAGAATTCATTGATCGTTTCCTGAGCTACGATCCCGCCTACCAGACCTATTTCAGCGCCTCCGACAAACCCGGCTACGCGATGTTCGACCTGCAGCGACTGACGGTAGACCGGTTGTTGAACGCTGGCGTAAAGGCGCACTCCCTCGACATCTGCACCTACCCCGATAAGGAGCTGTTCTTCTCCTATCGTCGCACGACACATGCCGCCGAGCCGGATTACGGTCGGCAGATTTCCGCAATTGCAATCACGGAGAGCTAATCATGGCACTGCACTTCACGACAGGAGAATTCGAAAGCCGCCGCACCCGCCTGATAGAGCGGATGAAGGCGGAAAATCTCGATGCGCTTTTGTTGTTTGCGCAGGAAAGCATGTATTGGCTGACCGGCTATGACACATTCGGCTACTGCTTTTTCCAGACCCTGATTGTGAAGTCCGATGGAACCATGACGCTGTTGACGCGCTCTGCAGATCTGCGGCAGGCCCGTCAAACCTCCAATATTGAGAACATTACCATATGGGTGGACAGGCTGAACGCCGATCCGACGCTGGACCTGAAAAACCTGCTGAGCGAAATGGATCTGCTCGGCGCCAAGGTTGGCATTGAATATGACACCCATGGCATGACTGGCCGCGTCGCAAAGCTGCTTGATAACCAGCTGGCCACTTTCTGCCAGATCAGCGACGCGTCCTATCTGGTCAGCGGACTGCGTCTTGTCAAAAGCGCCGAGGAAATTGTGTATGCCAAACGCGCTGGCGAACTGGCGGATGATGCGCTGGATGCTGCCCTTCCGCTGATCCGCGCCGGTGGTAGCGAGGCCGATATTCTGGCTGCCATGCAGGGTGCCGTCTTTGCCGGCGGCGGCGATTACCCCGCCAACGAGTTCATTATCGGATCTGGTCAGGACGCCCTTCTTTGCCGTTACAAGGCCGGCCGCCGTACTCTGGAGGAAAAAGACCAACTGACACTGGAATGGGCCGGGGTAAGCGCACATTACCACGCTGCGATGATGCGCACCGTCGTCATCGGCACGCCAGACTTCCGTCAGAAGGAGCTATACAACGCCTCCCACGAGAATATCATTGCCATCGAAGAGGTCCTGAGGCCGGGCAAGACATTTGGCGATGTGTTCGATACTCATGCCCGGATCATGGATGAGCGTGGACTGACACGGCACCGCCTCAACGCTTGCGGTTATTCACTCGGCGCACGTTTTTCGCCCTCGTGGATGGAACACCAGATGTTCCATGCCGGCAACACCCAGGAAATCCTGCCTGACATGACCCTGTTCGTACATATGATCATCATGGATTCTGATAGCGGCATCGCCATGACCCTCGGCCAGACCTATCTGACCACAACCGATGCGCCCGTCTCGCTGTCGCGCCATACGCTGGATTTGATTGCAGTCTAAGAGAACCGTTGATTTGACATAACCGGCTTGACGCCCATACATTGCCGCCGGGCAGATGTGCTTCGTTGCGATATCCTCACCGATATCCGGCAAGGCAAAGATGACGGAGACTGACGATGAGGAAAAACCGCGTATGAGGCGGCTGACGACCATGTTGGCCATTCCCGGCCTTACATTCGCTCTTGCAGCCTGCAACACGTCCGATGCACTCACGCCACAGGTCGGTATTGGCGAAGGGCTGCAGCCATCGTCTACTCCCTTGACGCAAAACGATCTTGATCGCGCCTCTGCTGCCGCAGACACCCAGACGGCTTACCAGCCGCCGCAACGGCAGACCTACCGTCCACAAAACACGCTGGATGCGCAGGCGCACGCCCTGTCTAACGGTGCCGGGCAATATCAGGACTATCAGCAGCCGGTAACGTCAGAGCCGCCTGTTCAGCAACAACAGCAGTTGCAACCACCACAACAGCAGCAGCAGCAGAGCGCGTCGCTGGCGCCCGCGTCATCGTCCGGCAGCATTCGTTTCTTGCCAATCATCGGCGCGCCGGTTCAGGCCGTCACACCGTTGTCACGGCAACTCGGCGCAGAAGCCCGCGCCAAAGGCTTGACGATCCGCAGTTCCAACGACACGGCAAGCGACCATATTCTCAAAGGTTACTTCTCCGCCTTCCCGGATGGCGGCAAAGTGACAATCGTCTTTGTGTGGGATGTGCTGGATAACAATGGCGCCCGTCTGCACCGTCTGCAGGGACAGGAAAGCGTGTCGGGCAGAGGCAGTGATCCTTGGGCGGCGGTAACACCAGCCGCGATGGAATCCATCGCCAATAGAACGCTTAACGAGTACATGGCATGGCGCAATGCGAACGCTGGGTGAGTTTTGTCAAAAAGAATTCATGAAAAACGTGAGCAAATCCGCTTCACCCCTTGCATTCACGACCAACGGCGCTATTAAGGCGCGCATGGCAATAAGGCATGTCCGGCGGCGTTTTAGAGCCGGGTGTCCCTTCCCTTGAATAACGCACCGGTCACGAGGTATATCCTTATGATCTCTCACGCGATGGCATGGTAACAGGCGGGCCGCAATGAAGGTTTTCGCAGGCAATTCGAACCGGCATCTCGCCGAAGCGATCTGCAAGTATCTTAATGTTCCTCTCGGAAATGCCACTGTAAGGCGGTTTGCTGACCAGGAAATTTTCGTCGAAATCAGCGAGAATGTTCGCGGTGAAGACGTGTTCATCGTTCAGTCAACATCGTTCCCGGCGAACGATCACCTGATGGAACTGCTGATCATGATCGACGCGATGCGCCGGTCCTCCGCAAAGCGTATCACTGCCGTTCTCCCCTATTTCGGCTATGCGCGTCAGGATCGTAAAGCGGGCCCCCGCACACCGATCTCGGCAAAGCTGGTGGCAAACCTCATCACCGAGGCTGGTGCCGACCGCGTTTTGACGCTGGACCTGCACGCTGGCCAGATCCAGGGTTTCTTCGATATACCGACAGACAATCTGTTTGCTGTTCCAATCCTCGCTCGCGATGTGAAAGAACACTATGACCTGAAAAACGTCATGGTCGTATCTCCAGACGTTGGCGGCGTTGTTCGTGCCCGCTCTCTGGCCAAACGTCTCGACTGTCTGCTGGCAATCGTTGACAAGCGCCGTGACCGTCCAGGTGAATCCGAAGTCATGAACGTTATTGGTGACGTCAATGGCAAGGATTGCATCCTCATCGACGACATCGTCGATTCCGGCGGCACGCTGTGCAACGCCGCTGAAGCTCTGCTCAAGAACGGTGCAACAAGCGTAACAGCTTACATCACGCACGGCGTTCTATCAGGTGGCGCAGTGGCGCGTATCGCCTCTTCCAAACTGCGTGAGCTCGTCATAACCGACAGCATTCAGCCAACCACGTCCGTGCAGTCCGCTCACAACATTCGTGTTGTTTCGACGGCCAACCTGTTGGGTGAAGCTATCAACAGAACCGCACAGGAACAGTCCGTATCCGGTCTGTTTGACTGATATTCGCAAAACCGGTTGGTCTATCCGACCTCGGGAAGGTGCGCGTAATACGCGCACCTTCCCGTAAAAAGCGAATAATTATCATACAATATAGCGATATTTAACGCCCTCGAAAGCAATTGCTGCGAAGACTTTCCCCAATCGTGTTCTCACTGGAGGGGGTAAGTTCATGCCTGTTGGCACATCGCGGGAGGTTACCAAGCGCAGTTCCTTGTCTATCAAGACAAAATTTGCGGCTTTGGTAACGGGAGCAACGCTGGTTTCATGCCTTTCTGTCGGCCTGTTGTCCTATCAAACAGGCAAGGCCGGTCTGATTGACGCAAGCAAATTGCGCCTTGAAACCGTTGAGCAAAATCAGGCAAAGCAGCTTTCGGCCTACACAGACCGGGTGGAGCAAACCCTGGCCGAGATTGCACAGAACAGTGCCCTTGCCCAGGCAACAGAAACAATGACCAACATCATCGCAACCGAACGTGATGAAGTCATCAAATCCTTCCGCCGCACCGATATTCCAGTTGAACAACGCGTCGCATTCGATGGGGAAAAGCTGAAACTGCTCTACGGCATTCAGCACGCCACCATCAACGGAACGATTGCCAGCAACTGGCGCAATGCCCGTGTCAGCGACATCTACGTCGTCGACAAGAATGGCCTCATCATCTACTCCGTCGCCAAGGAGAGCAACTTCCTGACCAATATTTCCGAACCAGGGAATGAAGCGATTAAGGAATTGCATGACCGTATCGCTGCCGGACAGGACGGTGTTGTCCACAAAGGCACATTCAACGGCACAGGTGCAAACGCCTCGACCTATATCGGCATGCCACTTGCCATTTCGTCCTGGGGCCAGGTGCTGCGCAAAGGTGTTGTCATCATCCGCGTATCGGCAGACCGCGTCGCGTCTGTCGTCACGCCAGAGGGCATCGGCACATCGATTGACGATGCATTCCTGCTGAATGAAAAGGGCGCCTTCCGCTCCGGCGTTGTCTCCGGTGGTGCAAACGCGCCGGTGCCACAGGAACTGATCGCCGCCGCCGCAAGTAGCGAAACCGGCTCGGTTTTTGCCAGCAACGGCAGCAACCGCACCTTCTTTGCATACGCTCCGGTGACGATTTTTGGTGAGAAGCATCTGCTTGCCACCGGCCAGGCTGAAAGCAAGGTACTGGCATCTGCCAACAACCTCGCCTTCTCAGCGTTCATTGCCACGCTCGCCGTGCTCGGCATAATGACCCTGATCGGCATTCTAGTGTCCTCGGGTCTGACCAAGCCGCTCACCGAACTGGCAAAGCTGATGAATCGCCTGAACGAAGGCGACAAGTCCATTGACATCAAAGCGGTTTCCCGTGGCGATGAAATTGGCGTCATGGCCAAAGCACTGGAATCTTTCCGCCAGGGCCTGATCGAAAAAGAACGCATGGAAGAAGATTCCGCCCGCAAGAGCGAAGAGCTGGATGAAGAGCGCCAGCAGCGCGAAACGGAAAAGGCACGCAGCGCCAAGGAACTGGAAGACGCGGTGTCGGCTCTGGCCACCGGTCTTGCAAACCTCTCCAACGGCAAACTCGATCTGCGTATCGACCGCCCGTTCGTGCCGTCTCTCGACCACCTGCGTGTTGACTTCAACAACTCGGTTGCAGGGCTCGAAGCCACCATTGCCAATATCGGCAGCAGTGCAAACACCATCCATGCCGGTTCCGGCGAGTTGAAAAGCGCTTCACAGGACTTGTCGCACAGAACAGAACGTCAGGCAGCGGCCCTGGAAGAAGCCGCCGCTGCACTGGGTGATATGACCCAGACCGTCAATGACGCGCTGAGCCGTTGCAACATTGCCGTTCAGGCAACCGCAGAAACGATGGATGGCGCGCACAAGTCGACCGAGGTGGTCCGTGAAGCCATCGTCGCCATGGAACGCATCGAATCCTCATCGTCCAAGATCCGTCAGATCATTGATGTGATCGACCAGATCGCTTTCCAGACCAACCTTCTCGCCCTCAATGCCGGTGTAGAGGCTGCGCGCGCTGGCGAAGCCGGCAAGGGCTTTGCGGTCGTTGCACAGGAAGTGCGTGAACTGGCGCAGAAATCAGCGGCCGCAGCACGCGATATCTCGCAACTAATTGCAGCCTCCGCACAGGACGTTGAAGGCGGTGTAGCGCTGGTTCTGAAGACCGGTGAAAGCCTCGAGCACATTCAGGGTCGCATTCGCTCCGTGAACGATCATATTGGCGCCATTGCCACCGCATCGCGTGACCAGTCGCTGCGTCTCGGCGAGATCAATGCATCCGTCAACTCGCTGGATCAGGTCACCCAGCAGAACGCGGCAATGGTCGAGGAAACCACCGCCTCCGCCTTTGCGCTGGCCAATGAGGCAGACAGCCTCAACGCCCAGATCAGCCAGTTCTCGGTGCGTCGCCAGATCCAGTCGGAAAACCGCTACGCTGCGTAAGCCATAGCAAAGATCAGGAATGAAAAAGGCCGGAGCATCCACTCCGGCCTTTTTGTTTCAGGCGCCATTTTTGCCCTCCTACCAGATCGCGCCTCGCAGAGGGCGAAACGTCTTCTGGACCGGGCTGCCGGAGACCGCAATCTCCGGCAGCACGCCGGCAGGGACACCACCGGCTTCCGGGGAGGATATTCTGCACGTTGCGTGACCTTAAGGCGACGCAACGTGCTTCTGGTCTTCGGGTCTTAGAAGAACCCAAGCTTGTTCGGGCTGTAGGAGACCAGAAGGTTCTTGGTCTGCTGATAGTGGTCCAGCATCATCTTGTGGGTTTCACGACCGATACCCGATTGCTTGTAGCCACCAAATGCCGCGCCTGCCGGATAGGCATGGTAGCAATTGGTCCAGACGCGGCCTGCCTCGATGCCACGGCCAGCGCGGTATGCGAGATTGGTGTCACGGCTCCACACACCGGCACCCAGACCATAGACTGTGTCATTGGCAATCTCGATTGCCTCTTCCACAGTCTTGAAGGTGGTCACCGACACAACTGGGCCGAAGATTTCTTCCTGGAACACCCGCATCTTGTTGTTGCCTTCAAAGATCGTTGGCTGAATGTAATAGCCATCCTTGAGGTTGCCAGGCAGAGACTTTTTGTCACCACCGGTCAGCACCTTGGCGCCTTCCTTACGGCCGATCTCGAGATAACTCATGATCTTGTCGAACTGCTCCTGAGACGCCTGCGCACCGATCATCGTCGATGGGTCAAGCGGATCGTTCTGACTGATGGCCTCAACACGTTTGACGGCTTTTTCCATGAAGCGGTCATAGATCGATTCATGCACCAGAGCGCGGGATGGGCATGTGCAGACTTCGCCCTGATTGAGCGCGAAGAATGCAAAACCTTCCAGTGCCTTGTCGAGGAACGCATCGTCTTCATTCATCACATCGGCGAAGAAGATATTTGGTGACTTGCCACCCAGTTCGAGTGTGATGTTGGTGACGTTGTCAGCCGCATAACGCATGATTTCCTTGCCCACCGAGGTGGAACCGGTAAATGCGATTTTCGCGATGCGATTGCTCTGGGCCAGCGGCTTGCCTGCTTCTGTACCAAGCCCATTGACGATGTTGATTACACCCGGTGGCAGCAGATCTTCGATCAGTTCCATCACCACCAGAATAGAGGCTGGTGTCTGCTCTGCTGGCTTGAGCACCACGCAGTTACCTGCGGCCAATGCCGGAGCAAGTTTCCATGCTGCCATCAGGATAGGGAAGTTCCATGGAATGATCTGGCCAACCACGCCAAGTGGCTCATGGAAATGATAGGCAACCGTGTCATTGTCGATCTGGCCGATTGAGCCTTCCTGCGCCCGAATGCAGCCCGCAAAATAGCGGAAATGGTCGATGGTCAGTGGAATATCGGCATTCATAGTTTCACGAAGCGGCTTGCCGTTGTCCCAGGTTTCAGCGCGTGCAATCTTGTCGAGGTTGTCTTCAATGCGCTGTGCAATTTTCAGCAGAATGTTGGAGCGTTCGGCAACACTTGTCCGGCCCCAGGCGGCACGGGCCTTATGGGCAGCATCAAGTGCCACTTCAATATCCGCAGCATTCGAGCGGGCAACCTCGCAAATCTTCTGCCCTGTGACGGGCGAGAGGTTGTCCATGTATTTTCCGGATTGGGGTTCAACCCATTTTCCACCGACGTAATTGCCGTATTTTGCTTTGAACGGGCTGTCGGCGATCTTTTGAACCTGAATATTCATTGAGTTCATCCTCCCTGATGAAAGCGGTTCTCACAAACCGATGTGGAGAGAATGGGCCTGAAAATCATGGCACGATAGGGTGCAGGCGGCGTATGGCACCGCACACTGTTTCATATCTGATACAATAGCAGATGCTGGATTGCACCAAATGTGTTCGGAAACCGAATGGTTGGCAGCGACGGCATTTATGCCATTCAAACCGATTTGAATCCGGCAAACAAAGCCGATACCGGCCAAAGTTATTCAAAGGCTCACAGACACAGGAGCCTTGGAAAGATACAAACAGCGACCTCCCGCTCAACATCAGACAACCAAAACTAGCGCCTGTGCAAGACGAATGCCTTAGTGAATTTCAAGCTTCTTCAGCTTGCGGTGCAAGGTGGCGCGGCTGATGCCAAGCAGATTGGCGGCATGAGACACATTGCCATTGGCGCGCGACAGAACACGGCGCACAGCCGCCCTCTCCGCCTCCAGCAAATCGGACCGCATATCGCCGCGTTGTTCCTGCAAAGCATCAACAGCTGGAACACCCTGCGCAATCAGCGCATCATCAAGGCGCAGGATTTGCCGTGCCGCGCGAGTAGCACCGAGAATGATGTCGTCATGATCGACGGCAATCAGTGAAAGTGCCGCCGAACCGGCATTCGGCACCATGATGATTCTTGCTTCCGGGAATGCACGGCGAAAAAGATTACCCTCGATGCGCTGTGCGGCGTCGCGAACGGTTTGCGTCAGAATGGACACTGTCAGTTCATTGACGTCATCCCGGCAGGTGGAGATATCAAGGGCACCGGCAATATGCCCCATATGGTCACGAATGGGCGCCGTTGTGCAGGAAAGGCCTATATTGGACGTGAAGAAATGCTGGTCGCGGTAAACGACAACCGCACGCTCATCGGCCAGCGCAGTACCGATACCGTTGGTGCCAACACTGGCTTCGCTCCAGATCGCGCCGGACCACAGGCCCAGTTCACGAAACTCCTTGTCGTCACCGGCTGCACCGCGTCGCTCCAAGGCAACGCCCTTGGCATCTGTTAACATCAGGCAGCAGCCCGCCTTGCCGACAGCCTGGAATATCCGATCGAGTTCGTCAGCGCTTTCCACCAACAGATCGGCAGAGGTCAGACGCGCTTGCTGAAATTCCGAATCCATAAGGAACAGTGGTTTATGGGCTTCTTCCGGCGCCAACCGGTGCATAGTCATGCACCGGCGCCAGGAGGCGACGATGGGTGAACTTGCCGCCGCAGAACGCTGGCGCGCACTTTCATAAACCCTGTCTGCGTGAGCTGTGGCATTTTGCATTGTCCGCTCCTCCCAAAGCTTTTTTGAATGGTGCATGCAGGGAAACTATGTTTCAACGCTAAAATACATCTTATAACACAAACGTCATCTGTACTGTGCGAACATATGTGGCAATCCGCAATAAACCCGCACTTCGCTTGCGTTTCCCCATGCTTTGTACTATAGGCGCGCTGTCCGTGTAGACACCCTTGGAGGCAACGCGGATGAAACATTTATGATGTTTCCAGTTTCAGACTGCAATGGTGGACTGAAACTCTCCATACAACCTCGAAAGGAATAGCCATGAGCAAGGAAACTTACGAGCTCAAGGCCGAGGCGCGCGAACGGGTCGGTAAGGGGTCCTCCCGTGAACTTCGCCGCAACGGTTTGATCCCAGCTGTCATCTATGGTGACAAGCAGGCCCCAATTTCTATCGCGCTCTCGACCAACGAAGTGACCAAGCGTATTCACGCTGGCGGCTTCATGACGACGATTGCAACCATCGACGTCGATGGCAAGAAGATCAAGGTTCTCCCTAAGGTTTACCAGCTTGATCCGGTCCGCGACTTCACCATGCACGTCGACTTCCTGCGTGTTTCTGGCAACACTGCCGTAAACGTTCAGGTTCCGGTTCACTTCATCAACGAAGACAAGTCCGCGATCAAGACCGGCGCTGTTCTCAACATCGTTCGTCACGAAGTTGAACTGCACGTTCCTGCCAACGACATTCCGGAATTCCTCACGGTTGACCTCGCTGGCGCCAAGGTTGGCGACAGCCTGCACATCTCTGCTGTGAAGCTTCCAAAGGGCGCAACTACGGTTATTGCTGATCGTGACTTCACGATTGCAACGATCGTTGCTCCTGCTGCTGGCATTGCTGAAGAAGAAGCTGCATCCGAAGAATAATCGGCCGCATCTGTTTCTGACAGATTGAACACCCTGCTTTCACTCGAAAGCAGGGTGTTTTCGTATGCGCCCAAAACTAATACACGCCATTATTGCTCATAAAAAAACAAACAATCAGAGCGCGTTCAATCAACCTTTAATATAGTTATTTCAGCATCATTTAATGATTATGTGGAATTATGATTGAATATTTGGAGATACTAATTGACCACCATAGCGATTGCTTGAGGACGGAAAGACTTTTTTAAGCATATGCTTGGTGAATATTTATATCTTACGAACGATCGGCGTGGGGGACGCCGGTTTTACAAGGGGTTGCGGGGGCTGGATATATTGACATGACCCATTCGGTAGAAAGTCGTTTTATCGCGATTGTATCGGGAGCGTTGCTCGCTGTCGTCGCGCCGCTTTTTACTTTACTGCTCGCCCTTTCCTATCAGGAAGCGATCAAAAACCAGCGTGATCATATTGAAATCCTGCTGGCCGCCAATTCCCAGGCGCTCAGCCGTCCATTATGGGACATGGATGACGACACCATCAACCAGATCACCGGAACACTGGTCTCCGATCCTGTTATCCGCATGGTTCGCGTCAAGGACACTTCCGGGCAGCTCGATTTGGTACAGACCGCTGGCACCGGGGTTCCCGACGAACCACAGACCGTAACCCGCACGATCAGCTATAAAACGCTGAATGGCCTGGAGACGGTTGGCAGCGTCACGATCTATTATGCGTCGATCAACATCTTCTCCTCGCTCAGCCGCATCGAAGTCGCCTTCATCTCGATCTTCATTCTTGCCATCCTCACGGTGTTTGTCACGGCAATCGTTGGCAACCGTTTGATGATCATAAAACCGTTGTTGCGACTGACGGCGGCCATTGAGGCAACACGCCAGCTTGGCTCCCGTCACCACGTCGACTGGCGGTCCAGCGATGAAATGGGCCGGCTTGCAAAAAGCTTCAACGAAATGCAAATCCAGCTTGAGCGGGAAGAGCGCGAGATCAAGAAGGCGCATAAACGGACGACGGAGATCTACAATCTGACGCCCGCCATGCTGTTTTCACTCGACAAGGCAGACCGTATCTCGGCCGTCAGTGACTACTGGAGCCAGAGAACCGGTTACGACCGTGAAAACATCATCGGCACGCATTTTTCCGATCTTGTTGCCGATGAGGACCGCAAGACTTTCATCCTGCGCAAATTCTCCGGTTCAACCACTGAGAGCGCCTCCGACATTACCATCCGCTTCAAATGTGCGGATGGAAAAACCATGGACGTGCTCATTCAGGAAAAGGCACTCAGCTCCATCGAGGCTGGCCGTCACACGGCATCGCTCAGCGTTATGACCGATGTGACCGAACTGCGCCAATCCGAAAAGCGCAACAAACACCAGGCCATTTCCGACCACCTTACCGGCCTTCTCAATCGCCAGGGCTTTGAAGCCATGCTCGATGAGAAAATCCGTGAAGCCGATGAAAATTGCACGGAACTCGCCTGCCTGTTCATCGACCTTGATCGCTTCAAGACCATTAATGACAGTTTGGGCCACGCCGCTGGCGACGAGGTATTGCAGGAGTTTGTGGACCGCATCAAGCCGCTGCTGGAAGGCAGCGACAGTGCATCGCGTCTTGGCGGCGACGAGTTTGCCATCCTGCTGGCCGGCGACAACACCGAACACCGCGCGACAGTGTTCTGTGAAAAGATCAGTGACATCTTCAACCAGCCATTTGTCACCCACGGCAATATCGTGCGCCTCAGCGCCAGTATTGGTCTTGCACTATATCCAACCCATGCCTCGAATGCGGCAGAGCTGCTGCAAAACTCTGACATGGCGATGTATACGCGCAAGCGTGGCGGCAAAAACGGCGCACAGATGTTTGACCCTTCCATCACCGACAAGGCACGCGAACGCGCCGAGACGGAAAGTGATATAGAACAGGCAATCGCCAATGACTGGTTCGATGCCTATCTGCAGCCAATCGTTCGGCTGGAAAGCGGCGAGACAATCGGCTTTGAAGCGCTGATGCGCCTCAACCACCCGACAAAGGGCATTCTTCCTCCCGCCAATATCATCAATGTGGCAGAGGAAACCGGCACCATAAATCGGATTGGGAACCTGATCCTGGAGCACTCGCTTGCCAATCTCGCAGAGATTTCCACGCTTCCGCATCTGTCGGATTGTTATGTCGCGGTGAACTTCTCGGCCCAGCAGTTTGAGCCGGGCCTGCCGACCAGGATTGCCGGCCTTCTCTACCGTTATAACATTCAGGCCAGCCGTCTGGTGATTGAAATCACCGAGGCCGTGTTGATGAATGACGACCCGCAGATTCGCACGATTCTCAACACCATCCACGACTTTGGCTGCCGTATTGCGCTCGACGACTTTGGAACCGGTTATTCGTCGCTAAGCTACCTGAACCGCTTCCCAGTCGACATCGTCAAGATCGACCAGTCGTTTACCAAGTCGATCATGGATCCGGTGCCCGACATCAGCCAGAAGAGCCACATGCTGATCGAGGGCATCAGTGCAATCTCACACAAGATGAACTGTTCTGTCATCGCCGAGGGCATTGAGACACTGGAACAGCAGGAGTTATTGATGGAAATCGGCGTGGATTGCGGACAGGGTTACCTGTTTGCCAAACCGCAGCCTATTGCCCAGTTGATGCCGATGTTCGCAGCGCAGAACGCGTATATGAAGCCAGCAATTGGTGCTGAGGCCTGAAAATCAGCATGGGGGAAACGGTGTGAAACATATCCTTGTCAGTTTGTTTTTAATCGTCTCTTCCACGTACGCCCACGCACATACCCTCACCTTTTCCACCGAAGACTATCCGCCCTACAGCTTTACCGACGCCAATGGCAACGCCAGGGGTGTATATATGGAACAGCTGGAAATCATGATGGAAAAGGAAAAACTGGACTACAAGGTTACGGTGATGCCATGGGCGCGGGCCTTGGCCCTTGCGGAAACCCAGTCCATGCACTGCGTGTTCGCCACAGCCAGAACCGCAGAACGTGAGCACAGGTTTAAATGGGTCGTACCTATACACACCGATCGCAATGTGCTGATTGCCCTGAAAGCCAAAAAAATCCGTATCGGAAAACTCACCGACAGTTTTGGATACACCATCGGTACGCAACGCAACGATTACACCGAAACCGTTCTTCGGCAGATCGGTTTTCCCAATATCGAATTGAGCGCCGATTTCAATCTGACGCTCAACAAGCTGTTTGCCGGACGCATAGACATGATGCCCATGTCGGAAAGCACATTCATCAAAATCGCCAAGGGCACGACAAATTTCGAAAAAGTCTTCACGCTGTCAGACCAGATCCTCGGCGTGGCCTGCAACAAATCCGTACCTGATAGTATCATAGCCCGTATGCAAAAACGGCTGGATGATCTGATCGCCGATGGTACGCAGCGCAAGATATTTGAAAAATATGGCCTGATTATTCATAACGATCTTCATCTTCCTGCGCATACGCCCTAAGACTTTGCGCAGCGCGTTAATTTCTCAGGCCACAAATGTCGCCTGCGATCATCGGAATATGAGACGACAATGATTATCATCGCTGGCCTTGGTAACCCCGGCAGCCAATATGCTGGAAACCGCCACAATATCGGCTTCATGGCTGTCGACGCATTACAGCGCCTGCCCTCCTTTTCGCCCTGGTCCAGAAAATTCAAATCGGAAATTTCCGAAGGTGAAATTGCCGGCGAAAAAGTCCTGCTGATGAAGCCGCTGACCTATATGAACCTGTCGGGCGAAGCTGTTGGCGAAGCCATGCGCTTTTACAAGCTTGGCCCATCCAACATCATCGCCATTCATGATGAGCTGGACCTGCCAGCTGGTCGCGTGCGCATCAAAACTGCGGGCGGCCATGGCGGCCACAACGGCCTGAAGTCACTTGATGCCCATTGCGGCAAGGATTACCGACGCCTGCGGCTTGGCATTGGTCATCCCGGCGACAAGGACCGTGTGCATGGTCACGTGCTGGGGGATTTCGCCAAGACTGACAAGGTTTGGCTCGAGCCCCTCATCGACGCCATTGCCGACAATGCCAGCATGCTGGTCAAAGGCGAAGATTCGCAGTTGATGAACAAGCTGGCCTTGGCAACCGGAGCCAAGGCAGAACCAGAGAAACAAGTTAAACCGGCAAAGCCTGCCGCCAAATCGCACATTCATCAGGCGCGCAATCACGCCCAACCGATGAAGCTGCCGGAAACCGGCCCCATGGCGGAAATGCTGAAAAAGATGTTCGGCGGCAAGAAAGACTAACTTGGCGACACATAGTGCAGCAGTGATGCTCAACCTCTGCTAACGCAACCTAATTCAGCGCCCTTTCGCCTGTTTGCGGCAACAAGGCTTGACCTTGCGCTGCCGTTTCAGCAAAAGGCTGACAACGGAATTCTTAAAGAGACAGGTTCAAGCCATGGGCTTTAAATGCGGTATTGTTGGATTGCCAAATGTCGGCAAGTCCACCCTCTTCAATGCTCTGACAAAAACAGCCGCCGCTCAGGCAGCAAATTATCCTTTCTGCACCATCGAGCCCAACACCGGTGAAGTTGCGGTACCGGATGCACGCATGAAGGTGCTGGCTGATATTGCCGGTTCCAAGGAAATCATCCCGACCCGTATCTCCTTCGTGGACATTGCCGGTCTGGTGCGTGGCGCCTCGAAGGGCGAAGGCCTTGGCAACAAGTTCCTGGCCAACATCCGCGAAGTGGATGCTGTGGTGCATGTTCTGCGTTGTTTCGAAGACGACGACATCACCCACGTTGAAGGCCGTATCAATCCGGTTGGCGATGCCGACACGATTGAAACCGAACTGATGCTGGCTGACCTTGAAAGCCTTGAGCGCCGCGTTGAGCAGACACGCAAACGCGCTACGCTGAAGGACAAGGATTCGCTGGCGCAGTTGCCGGTCATGGAAGCTGTTATCAAGCTTTTGACCGACGGCAAGCCTGCGCGTCTGCTGCTCAAGACACTGGCGGCTGATGAAATCGAAGTATTGAAGAGCCTCAATCTTCTGACCTCGCATCCAGTTCTCTACGTCTGCAACGTCGCTGAATCCGACGCGGTTGACGGCAACGAGCACACCAAGGCCGTTGCCGAAATGGCAAAGGCACAGGGTGCAGAATGCGTCATCATTTCCGCCGCGATCGAATCCGAAGTTGCGCAGCTTCCAGAAGAAGAAGCCAACGAATTCCTCTCGGCACTTGGCCTTGAAGAAGCTGGCCTCGACCGTCTGATCCGCGCCGGTTACCACCTGCTCGATCTGATCACCTACTTCACCGTTGGTCCGAAGGAATGCCGCGCCTGGACAATCGTTCGCGGCACCAAGGCTCCACAGGCAGCGGGCGTCATCCATACGGACTTCGAACGCGGCTTCATCCGCGCCTTCACCATTGCTTATGACGACTATGTTGCATTCAAGGGTGAAGTCGGCGCCAAGGAAGCTGGCAAGGGCCGTGACGAAGGCAAGGAATATGTCGTCAACGACGGCGACGTGATTCACTTCCGCTTCAACACCTGAAGCAATACAGAATTCGGTCCCATAGATAAAAAGCCCGGCACCTCACAGGTCCGGGCTTTTTTCATGTCATGACCTTAGATCAGATGACCGGCGGGAGCTTTTCCTGCAGGCCCAATGGCAATTGCGCGACGACGACACGTCGCAACGAAGACCAGCCAATACCGATTATCAGCACAAAGACGCCAACGGCCAACAATGCGACAAACACAGCATTGCCACCACTGATCTCACCCTGCCGCAACACAGCCACCACGGTGGCAATCAGCGACACAAGACCTGAGGTAACGAAGGCTCTGCGATCAATAATGATGCCGATCAACATTAGCATCACCACAACGCAGACGACCAGAACGGCGCTGCCGTAGAGCCCGCTTTCCTCTGCACTGAATAGACTGCCGCCGGCGCCTATGAACACGAATGCCAGCAGCGCATAAAGCAAGGCAGGCGCCGTCGCCAGGTGAAGCCAGAAGGCGATGTCTGAGCGCCGCGTTACGCGGTAGCGGTCCGACAGGTCGTAGCGCATTGCAAGGGCAAACAGGCTGAGCGCCGCAATCAGGAAAATCATCAGCGACAGCAGGCGATATTCAACCAACACATCTGCCGAGCCTGTAATTTGCTCCATCACCACAAAGATGCCAGTCAAAGCAAGCAGTGCCGCAGCAACAAACAAACCAGCCAGTGCCAGCGGCACCCTGTATCGCCAGTAGAATATCGCCATGACCGGTGGCAGCAGAAACACCATCAGAAAGACTTGCACAGCCTCTCCAGGAATATTGGCCACGAAGGCATTGTAGATATACTCATTCACGCCGCCCATGGCGATCGCTGTCGCTATGGTCAGCGTCACGGCCGGCAGGGCAAGCCGCTGGCGACGAACGAGAATTTCCGCAAGCACAATGATCGCAGGCAACACCGCAAAGACCGTTGCCACGCCCCACAGACCCGCCAGAACAACCACGACACCGATTGTAATCAGGATATCGTGGAAGCCACGCACGAACCGTGGTGTTTCAGTATCCGAATGTGCTGGCTTGTCTGCTTGGCCACCATCGTGGAAAACCGGTTTTGCCACGAGATATGGCAAAAGCTTATCGGCCTGTACGTCCGAGATAATGCCATCGCTTGCGGCCTGCTTGAGACCTGAGAGAACTTGCTCGTTCACTGTGCACCCTGAATGTTTGTCTATCGAATGGGATTGAACAACGAAGCATCAGCCTTCCAAACTGATGCACCATTTTACCCTCCCCCAGTGTTGCAAGCTCTATTGCATTCGCCCGTGACAATCCAGAGCATGCCGCCTCATCTCCAAGGTAACAAAATTACCTTTACGTAAACGGAAAAATATCTTTATGATCCTCGCGAGAATGGGAGGTTTTTAAAGGTGATCTACACTTACGAAGATTTTACACCGGAGCGGGTTTTTCCCTTTGCCCCGGTTACGGTGACTGCCGAGGACATTATCGAGTTCGCGTCAGAATTTGATCCGCAGCCCATGCATCTATCGGAAGAAGCCGGGCGTGCCAGCATTCTTGGCGGGCTTGCCGCCTCCGGATGGCATACGTGCGCCTTGTCGATGCGCATGATGTGCGACAGCTATATTTCCAACTCCACATCACAGGGTTCACCCGGCATCGAATTTCTAGATTGGAAGCGCCCGGTTCTGGCGGGAGATACCCTGTCTGGCCATTCAAAGGTGGTTGAAAACCGGCCGCTGGCATCGCGCCCGGGCATTGGTCTTGTCAAATTCCGCAATGAGCTGACCAACCAGCGTGGCGAAATCGTCTGCCAGGGTGAACATGTAGTGATGTTTGCCATGCGCAATCAAGGGAGCACTGTGGCATGAGGCTGGCTGAACTTTCCCCCATCGGCACGCGTATCACCCTTGAAACGTTACACTTTTCCGCCGACGATATTATTCGCTTTGCATCGAAATTCGATCCACAGCCGTTTCATCTGGATGCGGAAGCCGCACGCCACTCCGTGCTTGGAGGTCTTTGCGCATCGGGCTGGCACACCGGCTCAAGCTGGATGAAGTCATTCCTGTCATTCTGGATGAAGGAAACCATTCGCCTTAAGTCAGAGGGAATAGAACCCCCAAAACTCGGCCCCTCACCGGGCTTCCGAAATCTGAAATGGATACGCCCGGTCTATGCTGGCGACGACATAACCTATTATGTCACGTTGCTGGAAACCCGCTCCCTCGCCTCTCGGCCCGGACTTTTGCTGAACACCACCTTCAATGAAGGCGTGAACCAGAAGGGCAAAACAGTCATATCGTTTGAGAGCAATGTGCTGGAGTTCGAATAGCGGCAGGTTTATGGGATAGAAGGACCACCGCGCCGGGCAACATCAGCGACATGGACAGATGAACGACATTTTGGAAGGTTACGCAAAGTCCGCGACGCCGGAGTTCATCGCACGTTACAATGAGCTGGATTGCGCGGAGGTCTATTCACCCGTGCTGGACCTTCTTCCGCAAACGCCTCTCCGGATTGCAGATATTGGTGCAGGCACAGGACGAGACGCCGCATGGTTTGCCGCGGCAGGACATAGAGTGCTTGCTGTCGAGCCCGTGAAAGAACTGCGCGAGCCCGGTATGCGCCAACACATTTCACCCAACATAGAGTGGCTTGACGATAAACTGCCAACGCTGAGCAAGGCACAGAACTATGGGCGTTTTGATCTGATAACACTGTGCGGTGTCTGGCAGCATATTGAAGACCGTGATCGTCAGCTTGCCATGCTAAGCCTTGGCAGCATGGCCGCCTCAGGTGGCAAGATGGTCATGTCACTCCGCCATGGACCAGCGCCTTTAGATCGGCCGGTGTTTTCTATCTGCCCGGATGAAACGATTGAGCTAGCCAAGCAGTACGGGTTCAGCCTTTTGAGGCGTGTTGAGACGGGGTCCATTCAGGCTGGCAACAGGGCGCTCGGCGTAAACTGGACATGGCTCGCCTTTCAAATGACTGACCCATCGATATAACGGGTCAGTTGCAGCAAAAGTATCAGTGTCCGGAAAACTCGACCAGTGTGCGAACATCAACGCCGAGGTCTTCAAGTTTCTTGCGACCACCAAGATCCGGCAGGTCGATCACGAAGCAGGCCGAGACAATTTCAGCACCCATCTGGCGCAGCAGCTTGACCGCGCCTTCAGCCGTACCGCCGGTGGCAATCAGATCATCAACCAGAATGACCTTTTCGCCGGGCTGCACTGCATCCACATGCATTTCCATTTCATCGACGCCGTATTCCAGGCTGTAGGCCACACGCACAGTCGTGTGCGGCAGCTTACCTTTTTTGCGGATCGGTACGAACCCGGCAGACAGCTGGTGGGCAACGGCACCACCCAGAATAAAGCCGCGTGCTTCCATACCGGCAATCTTGTCGATCTTCGTGCCGGCATAGGGCTGGACCAACTCATCCACCGCACGGCGGAAAGCCCGAGGATTGCCCAAGAGCGTGGTAATGTCACGGAAAATGATGCCCGGCTTCGGATAGTCGGGAATGGAACGAATGGCAGCGGAAAGCTCCGAAGCGATAGCAGTCATGATATGTCCAATTGAATGGGAGATTGATCGAAAAGCTTTTCGCACATTATCAAGTCAGAACGGCTGAACCAACTAAAAAGGGTGGCACCAGCAGCGGTACCGCGCAGGCGGTTCATTCACCAGCCATGCCCTGCACCTTGGCCCAAGCAGGGCAAAGATCATCAAAGGAATGTGCAGTCGGCCGCAAGGCAGGATCGCTCTTGTCATCGAAGACGCCGAACACCAGCGCCACGGTCGGGGCATCATCAATAGCACCAAGCGTGCTACCGCATTGACCGCAAAATGCACGGGAAGAATAATCCGACGAACGGTAAAGGACTGGCTCACCCGCCTCACCTGTCCAGCGGACATCGCTCTTGGCAAACTCCACCCATGTCAGACTGGTTGCACCGGATTGACGCTGGCACCATTCACAGGAGCATGTGTGCGGATTTTGTGGTTCTCCCTGCGCTTCAAACCGAACCGCACCACAAAGACAGCCGCCAAGAAACGTTTTCGCCATGTTGAACCTCCTCAAAAATCTTGCCGCAAAGCCCTGCCCGATTCCTGATGAAAATCCAATGAACTAACAGTGAATAAAAAAGCCCCCACCGTCTGTGTGACAGTGGGGGCTTTGATTTCCAAACCTCAGCTATTGCAGCTTAATGTTCTTTGCGTGCGTAAACCGACTTCTTCGTCAGGTAAATCAGCGCGGTGAAGATCGCCAGGAACACCATGACCATGAAACCGGTGCGCTTGCGTTCTTCCAGATGCGGCTCTGCAGCCCACATCAGGAATGCCGAAACGTCCTTGGAATACTGATCGAGCGTCTGCGGCGAACCATCATCATAGGTCACCTGATCGTCAGAGATCGGTGGCGCCATGGCAAGGGCAGCAGCATTGGCAAAGTATGGGTTGTAGTGGGTGCCTTCGGCCACTTCCACGCCTTCCGGCGGATCAACATATCCAGTCAGCAGCGAGTAGATGTAATCCGGGCCACCTTCCTGATACTGCGTGAAAATGTCGAACACGAACAGCGGGAAGCCACGAGTTATACCGCGTGCCTTGGCAAGCAACGACATATCAGGCGGTGCGGCACCATTGTTCGATGCAGCAGCAGCTTCGTGGTTCGGGTATGGCGATGGGAAGTGGTCGGATGGAACAGCCTTGCGGGTGAACATTTCACCGTCACCGTTAGGCCCGTCCTGCACTTCATACTCGGCAGCAAATGCCTTTATCTGATCATCCGAGTAGCCCAGATCTTCCAGTGTGCGGAAGGAGACGAGGCTCATCGAATGACAGGCCGAACAGACTTCCTTGTAAACCTTCAGGCCACGCTGAAGCTGTCCCTTGTCGTATTTGCCGAATGGACCGGCAAAGCTCCATTCGAGATTCTTCGGCTTATGGATCGGGTAATGCGGTGTACCACCCTCTTCATGGCCTTCTTCTGCAGCAAATGCTGCACCGACGCCAAGTCCGATAGCCAAGGTCAACGACAGAACGCTTGATACAAGCTTTTTCATATTTTCAATTCCTCTCTGTCGCCACCGTTACGCCTGGGCAGACGCTGGAGCGGAAGCGGTTTTGCCACTCTTTTCCAACACTGCTTCCGTAATCGAATTCGGAATGCGCCGTGGTTTTTCCACGAGGCCCAGAACCGGCATGATCACCAGGAAGAAACCGAAATAATAAAGGGTACCCAACTGAGAGAAGCCAACATAGTTGCCCTTCAGATCGCCACCGAAGATCAGACCGATCAAGCCGCTGCCTTCAGCAGGCTGCGAACCGAGCCAGCCAAGGAAGATGGCGTTTACGACGAAGACCCAGAACAGCATCTTGTACCATGGACGGTACACAGCCGAACGAACCTTGGATGTATCCAGCCAAGGCAGGAAGAACAGCACGATGATCGCACCGAACATCACCAGAACGCCACCGAGCTTGGAATCGATCGGACCGACATTGAAGGTGATCGCACGCAGCATGGCGTAGAACGGCAGGTAGTACCATTCTGGAACGATGTGTGCTGGTGTCTTCAGCGCATCAGCGGGGATGTAATTGTCCGGATGGCCGAGATAGTTCGGCATGTAGAAGATGAACCAGGCATAGACGATAAGGAAGATGGAAACGCCGAATGCATCCTTGAGCGTTGCATAAGGTGTAAACGGAACCGTATCGGTCTTGCTCTTGACTTCAACACCGGTCGGGTTGGTCTGGCCGGTAACGTGCAGCGCCCATACGTGCAGGATAACAACACCTGCAATCATGAACGGCAGCAGGTAGTGCAGCGCAAAGAAGCGGTTCAGCGTTGGCTGGTCAACGGCAAAGCCGCCGAGCAGAAACTGCTGCAACCATTCACCGATCAGCGGGAAGGCTGTGAAGAAGCCGGTGATAACGGTAGCACCCCAGAAGGACATCTGACCCCAAGGCAGAACGTAACCCATGAAGCCGGTTGCCATCATCAGGAGGTAGATGACACAGCCAAGGATCCAGAGGATTTCGCGTGGCGCCTTGTAGGAACCGTAATAGAGACCACGGGCAATGTGGAGATAAACGGCAATAAAGAAGAACGACGCGCCGTTTGCGTGCATGTAACGCAACAGCCAACCGTGGTTGACGTCACGCATGATCTTCTCGACGGAGTTAAAGGCAACCGTTGTTTCGGCGGCATAGTGCATGGCCAGCACAACGCCGGTCAGGATCTGCACGATCAGCATAACCGAAAGCATGGCACCGAAAGTGTAGGCATAGTTCAGGTTGCGCGGAACCGGATAAGCGACAAAACTGTCATAGATCAAACGCGGCAGCGGCAGCCGGGAATCGATCCATCTTTCTAAGCCGGTGGACGGCTGATAACTGGAATGACCACTCATAATATTCTGTCCCTTTATCCGATCTTGATGACGGTATCGGATGCAAAAGCAAACGTCGGAATATGCAGGTTCTCAGGCGCTGGGCCTTTACGAATACGGCCAGCCGTATCGTAATGAGAACCATGGCAGGGACAGAACCACCCGCCGAAATCGCCGGCCTGACCGAGCGGAACGCAACCAAGATGGGTACAGGAACCGATCATCACGATCCAGTTTTCCTTGCCTTCACCAGCAGAGCGGTCAACATCCGTTGCCTGCGCATCGGCAGCAACGTTGGCATTACGCGCAACAGGATCCTTGAGGTCAGCAAGCGCAACGGCCTTTGCCTCTTCGATTTCCTTTTCCGTACGGTTGCGGATGAACACAGGCTTGCCACGCCACTTTACAGTGAGCGACATGCCGGGTTCGAGGCTGGAAACATCCACATCAATAGAAGCAAGAGCCAACGTCGATGCATCTGGACGCATCTGGTCGATGAACGGCCATGCAACAGCCGCAGCCCCGACAACACCCGCCATTCCAGTTGCTAGATAAAGAAAATCGCGACGAGTGGGTTCACCCGACGCATGATTATTTGTTACGTGTTCGCTCACCGCTACACCATCCTCTGCGCTAAATGTGCCGAAAATCGCATGATTCCTCCCACTGCTATTTGATCCAAGACAACTCCATCCCAAAAAGTCCTGGCCAATATGCGCCAATCGAATTCACGCATAATTGTTTGATCGCAAAATATCCCAACCTTTGGCAAGAGGGAACACCACAATACGGCCGTAATTCCACCCTCACAGAGCATTATTTAGGCCACTGTCGTTCTCATGCCATGACATTGGGTGTTCAGCTGGCGAATCAGACGCTTCACTTCCTCCGCCCGTGATTGTGCCCATGCATACCCCATGTTAACAACAGTCGCTTGTCGCTACGGCTCGGAATGATTGATGAAAACACGGCTTACCTGCATTTTTTCCGTTTTACTGACCCTATTTCTTTTCGCCGGAAGTCTTCGTTACGTCAGGGATCACTGGCTTTTTTCATTCACCTACAGCTTCCAGCTTCACATCGGCATTGTCGGCGCGCTCGCAGCCATTGTGCTATTTGTCGTTTTGAGAAGCCGTTACATGCTATTGCTCTTTGTCTGGGCCATAGCAATCACCGCCCATGCCGCGGTTCTACGGTATGAATTTATTGCGCCGGCCGGTGAAAACATTGCTGGTCACCCATTCAAGCTGATGTCTTTCAATATGTTGGGAGACAATGATGCCAATGCGGAGCATATCGCACAGTTCATCATCGGCTCTGCAGCAGATGTGGTCTACATCATGGAAGGTGAGCCTCTAGCCCCATACCTGGCTCGCATCGCTGACGCCTACCCTTATCGAATGGGGTGCCTAGTCGACACAGAGACATGCGATCTTCTGGTGTTTTCAAAACATCCGCTGGACGACGCAAAATTCGTCACCTTGAGCGACCTGCGCCACGATCGCATGGCAATCGCAAAGGTCACTGTTGACGATACAACAGTCAATCTGGTCGCCTTGCATCTAAGCAAACCCTATTTTGACGATTATCATGAGGTGGAACTGTTTAATGCATCCTGGCTCATGATGGGCATGCAAGGTCCACTGATTGTTGCTGGCGACTTCAACTCATCCAGCATCGCGCCGGATATGCTGCGTTTTCAGCGGGTCAACAAACTGCATGTCGCGAACTTTGAACCGGCGACATGGCCGATCAAGGCCGGTAAATTTGGCATCCCAATCGACCATATCTATGCACGCATGCCAACAACGATGACCAGCTTGAAGCGCCTACCCGACGCAATGGGCTCCAACCATTTCGGCCTCGAGGCAGAATTCATCATTCAAAAACAATAATCAGCGCGAGGCGTCGTCAACCGACATCGGCGGCAAGAAAGCCACCGGACTGCCGCTGCCAGAGTGTCGCGTAAAGCCCGCCCTGCCCGATCAGCTGATTATGTGTGCCCTGCTCCACGATTCGGCCATTGTCCATAACAATCAGCCGGTCGAGCGCCGCAATTGTCGAGAGCCGATGGGCAATCGCAAGAACGGTCTTGCCTTGCATCAAATCATCGAGATTGCTCTGGATTGCCGCTTCCACCTCGGAATCCAGGGCAGAGGTCGCTTCATCCAGTACAAGGATCGGTGCATCCTTCAGCATCACCCGCGCAATGGCGATACGCTGACGCTGACCACCCGACAATTTCACGCCACGTTCACCGACATGCGCATCAAACCCGCGGCGTCCACGCTGATCTTCCAACCGTGCGACAAAATCATCAGATTTTGCGCGCCGTACAGCCTCTACCAATTGCGCTTCGGTCGCGTCGGTGCGGCCAAACATGATGTTTTCCCTGATCGAACGGTGCAGCAGTGACGTGTCTTGCGTCACCATGCCGATATGAGCACGCAGGCTTTCCTGCGTGACCTCGGAAATGTCCTGCCCATCAATAAGAATGCGACCGCTTTCGATGTCGTAGAAACGTAAGAGAAGATTGACGAGCGTCGATTTACCGGCACCGGAGCGGCCAACAATGCCAACCTTCTCACCCGCCGCAACCGAAAGGTTCAGCTTGTCGATCACCGACTTTCCATTTCCATAATGGAAGGAGACGTTGTCAAAGCGGATTTCAGGACGACGCACCACAAGCTCGGTTGCATTTGGCGCATCGACGAGATCGATCGGTTTGGAAATCAGTTCCGCAGCATTCTGCACGGTACCGAAGTTGCGCATGATACCGTTAAACTGCGTCATCAGTCTGCCAAGCAGAAAGTTGAGGCGCAGCACCAGCGCCAGTGTGAACGCAACAGCACCAGAACTGATACGCCCGTCCAGCCACAGGTCGATACACAGAGCCGCCATGGAGGTGATCATCACGCCTGAAAGCAAAGCCATCGACGCTCTGACACCCGTGATGAAGCGTGTGAACATCAGCGTTGTCTGCTGAAAAATATCAAAACCCTGCCGCATGTAACGGTCATTGGCATCGTCACGGCCGAACAGCCGCAGCGTCTGGATGTTGCTGTAAGCGTCAACCATACGGCCACTCAGCATCGAAGCCGCTTCGGCCGTTTCCTTGGAATGGTAGCGGATGCGCGGCACGAAATAACGCGCCAGTAGCGAAAACACCCCAACCCAGACAAAGATTACCGCCGCCAGACGCCAATCCAGCCCACCAATAAGGACGAGGGTCGAAACGGAGTAAATGCCAACGAACCACACGCTTTCCATCAGCGACGTCACCAAGTCACCCGTCGCCTGGCCGCCCGACCAGACCTTGGTGACGATACGTCCGGAAAAGTCATTCTGGAAAAAGCTCAGCGATTGCCGGGCGACATGCATATAGGATTGCCAACGCACCAGATTGTAAAAACCTGGCGTAATAATCTGCTGGTCGGTCAGTGCAGTCAGCAAAGCAACAACAAACCGTACCACGGCAATCAACACCAGCATGCCGACAAGTTCAGGGCCATGCTGGCCTAATAATCCTGCCCAGCCATCGCCTGGGTTGACACTGGCAAGCACATCCACCAGCCGCCCGACGAACCAGAACAACGCAGCCTCAATGGCCGCAGTCATTCCGCCCAGGATCAGCATGGCAATGAAGGGAGCCTTGGCCTGCGAAATATAAAACCAGATAAAACCTGATGTGGTTTCAGGTGGCCTCAGATCATCCTTGCGGGCGAAAGGCTGGATCCAGTTCTCGAAAAAGTTGAAAAGCTTCGAAATCACCATGTCACGGATATAGGCCTTTTCCACGAAGACGCAAAGCAGCCTGCCACCTTATATTTTGGTAATGATCAAATACAAAAGGGCGGGGATGCCCCGCCCTTTTGTTCGTTATTCCGCAGCAACGTCGTCATCATTATCCTGGATGAAGCCGCCGGACTGCCGGTGCCAAAGATCGGCGTAGATGCCACCCTTTTCAACCAATTCGCCATGCGATCCAGCCTCAACGATATGGCCGCGGTCAAGAATGATCAGCCGGTCCATTTCGGTCAGTGTCGAAAGCCGGTGAGCAATCGCAATAACCGTCTTGCCCTGCATCAAGGCAAACAGGTTTTCCTGAATGGCAGCTTCCACCTCGGAATCAAGCGCCGATGTCGCTTCATCCAGAATAAGGATTGGCGCATCCTTAAGGAACACACGCGCAATAGCGATACGCTGGCGCTGGCCGCCCGAAAGCTTGACACCACGCTCACCCACCTGCGCATCGAGACCGGTGCGACCATACATGTCCTCCAGCGTTTCGATGAAGTCCCAAGCATTGGCGCGTTTTGCCGCCTCGATGATCTGCGCATCCGTTGCTCCCGGATGACCGTAAGCAATGTTATCACGGATCGAACGATGCAGAAGCGAAGTGTCCTGCGTCACCACACCGATTAACGAACGCAGACTGTCCTGCGAGACGGTGGAGATATCCTGACCGTCAATTGTGATGCGTCCGTCTTCCAGATCGTAAAAGCGCAAAAGCAAGTTCATCAACGTGGTTTTACCGGCACCGGAGCGCCCGACAAGACCAACCTTTTCACCGGCTTTGATATCCAGCGTCAGATTGTCGATAACACCCTTTGTCCCTTCGGCCCGTGCCTTGCCGTAATGGAACTGCACATGCTCATAGCTGATGGCGCCTTTTGGTGCTGCCAATGCAGGCGCATCTGCCTTGTCGACGATATCATGCGCTTTGGTCATCATGCCCATGCCGTCATAGACAGTACCGATGTTTTCAAACAGCGATGTCACTTCCCACATGATCCATTGCGACATGCCATTGACGCGCATGGAAAGACCTATCGCAACGGCAACAGCACCTGTCGTCACCGAACCGTTCAGCCAGAAATAAAGCCCGAGACTGGCGGTCGAAAACAACACAAAGGCATTGTTGAGATCGATGAGAATGTTGAAGCCGGAAATCTTGCGCATCTGGCGATGCACGGTTTCCAGAAACATGTTCATGCCATCACGTGCATAAACCTCTTCACGGCCAGCATGTGAAAACAGCTTGATCGTCGAAATATTGGTGTAGCTGTCGACGATACGGCCGGTCATCAAAGAACGCGCATCAGCCTGCTCCTTGGCCAAACGCCCCAGTTTTGGAACGAAATAGACCAGAATAAGAATGTAGAAACAAAGCCATGCAAGCAGCGGCAGCACAAGACGAATGTCTGCCGCAGCAACAAGAAACAGCATCGAAACAACGAAGCTGATCGCATACACGAACACATCGATAACCTTGAGTGCCACTTCACGGATAGCAAGCGCCGTCTGCATGACTTTGGTCGACACGCGACCTGCAAACTCGTTTGCAAAGAAGGTCATGGAGTGGCGCAGCAGAAACCGGTGCATCTGCCAGCGGGCGATCATGCCAAAGTTACCAGCCAACGTCTGGTGCATGGTCATCGTGTGCAAAGCACCCATCAGCGGCAGGGCAATCAACACGAGTGCGGCCATGCCGATCAGATGCCAGCCTTCATCCTGCAGGAATGTCTCGCGGTTCGCCGTTGCCAGCCAGTCAACAATGTTTCCCAAAAACTGGTAGAGCATGACCTCGGCAATGGCGATACCCATCGACATCAAGCCAAGCAACAACAGCCAGGGCGCAGCCGGTTTTGTGTAATGCCACAGAAAGGGCAGCAACTTCGGAGCCGGAGCAACCGGCGTCGAAGAGGGAAATGGATCAAGACGTTTTTCAAACCAGCCGAACATGGCCAAGCTCCGAAGAAAATGCGCCCGAAATGCGAACACACGGAAAAAACCGGAAGCGCGAACGGGAAAATCATGGAATGCGGCCACGACAGCCACATGACGATACTGAAAAGAGTGAGAAACCGCGTAAGTTCCGCGTTAACGCCTAGGCTCGAAGAAAGCCCACGGGAAACGGAAGGTGACGGCGAACAGATATATTCATGGTGAACCTCCCTTTTTGGCGTTGAAGATGCCACCTTGTAGATCAAAAAACGTTGTCTGCCTAGGGGGCCACGAGACACGCCCTATCAATATGACACTGCCCCACTGACTGGTTGTGGCTTTTCAGGCACAATCTGCCGTGGTAACCGCCTCGAAATTTTTGCAATTGGAAAACACATGCCCGACATCAGGATCGCCCTTTATCAACCCGATATTCCTGGCAACACCGGAACGATCCTGAGACTTTCCGCCTGTCTTGGCATTGCCGTTGACATCATTGAACCAGCCGGTTT
Source organism: Agrobacterium sp. AGB01 (assembly GCF_014851585.1). GTDB lineage: Bacteria > Pseudomonadota > Alphaproteobacteria > Rhizobiales > Rhizobiaceae > Agrobacterium. The sequence goes on along the minus strand of NZ_JACVAB010000002.1, from coordinate 595,726 downwards.
TGATATTTCCGACCGCAACCTCAAACGTGCCGGCATGGATTATCTGGCCGTTGCTGCTTTGACCCGCCATATCAGCTGGACACATTTTGAAGAGTGGCGGGCAACGACTGGACGCCGTTTGGTTCTCGCCTCCACCAAGGCTGCCCTTCCTTATACGGACATCCAATACAAGCCAGACGATATTCTGTTGTTTGGCCGCGAAAGTGCGGGGGTGCCTGATCATGTGCATGACAAGGCCGATGAACGCATCATCATTCCGATGATCGAAGGTCAACGTTCCATCAACGTTGCCATGTCCGCCGCCATAATAACAGGCGAAGTGTTGCGTCAGGTTGGTTTTTAACGCGCGGAGGAACTCAGTCGGCGGACGGCAGGCGGCGCATGGTAAATTCGATGCGATCCCCTTCCAACTGGCGCCAGCTTTCCACCTCTGTCCAGTAGGCGGCCTTGGGAAAGGCGTCGAACCATTCACGCGCCTTGGCGCGAGCATCCTCGCGGGTGAGACAAAATGTCTGGCGCACGAACATGCCGTGTTTTTTTGCGCCCTCCCCGACAAGGGCTTGTTCCCTGCGATGGGCGTTAATACGCCGTTTTAGGCCGTCCAGCGGTGGCGGTCCGGTAAATTTCGTCATGACATTCACCTCTGCCGATAGGATATTCTGGCGGAGGGCGATTGGCGAGTCGAAATTGTGCGCAAGCCTCGCGCCTGATAAAGCGGCGACAATAAAGGCGAATCAACGTCAGGCGTTCGCGCGCAAAACATGCAGGAGAGCGGACATGGACCGGCCGCAAATGCCCAAGGGCTTGCCAGAAGACATTGAGGACAAGAAGGAAGCGGCACGCGCCTGGTTTGAAAGCCTGCGCGACACCATCTGCGCATCCTTTGAAAACCTGGAACGCGAACTTCAGGGACCGCTTTCTGACCAGGAGCCGGGTTACTTCGTCGCCAAGGACTGGCAGCGCGAAGGCGGGGCTGGCGGCGGTGGCCGCATGTCGATGATGGAAGGCCGCGTGTTTGAAAAGGTCGGCGTCCACACCTCAACAGTGCACGGCGAATTTTCGCCAGATTTCCGCTCGCAGATCCCAGGCGCCGAGGAAGATCCAACCTTCTGGGCCTCCGGCATTTCGCTAATCGCCCACCCGGTCAATCCCAACGTACCGACTGTCCATATGAACACCCGCATGGTGGTCACATCCAGTCACTGGTTCGGTGGTGGTGCAGACTTGACGCCTATGCTGGCACGCCGCCGCACGCAGGAGGATGGCGATAGCCAGCTTTTCCACAAAGCCATGGAAATCACCTGTCGCCGCCATCCGGCTGCAGATTACGCACATTATAAAAAGTGGTGCGACGACTATTTCTTCGTCAAACACCGCAATGAAGCGCGCGGTATCGGCGGCATCTTTTTTGACTGGCTACACCCGGACGATGAAAAGGGCGACTGGAACGCCAATTTCGCCTTCGTTCAGGATGTCGGTCGCGCCTTCAATCTGGTTTACCCGAAGATTGTACGCAGCAATTTCAATACGCCATGGACGGAAAATGATCGTGACGAGCAGTTGATCCAGCGTGGCCGTTATGTGGAGTTCAATCTGCTCTACGATCGCGGCACACTTTTTGGACTAAAAACCGGTGGCAATGTAGAATCCATCCTGTCGTCCCTGCCACCGGTCGTCCGCTGGCCATAAAATCTTCGCTGAAGCGACCGGCGGTCGGCGGTCGGCGAAAAAACCACGATAACAATGACCTGAAATGCGCAATGGAAGCAGCCTCGTCAAACGGCCCTTTGCGGGTGCCTTGATCAGGTGAAGCACCAAAATGGCGTACGCTGGTTTGGTAGCCGTCATAATATTAATCTTCACGAATATTTCACCGAAACCCCTATAATTAGGGGTTAATGAAATGCATGAGTGGTGTTAGTCTCCAGCCAGACGTACTGGAGGAGCTATCGTCATGATTACTTCAAACAGCATGCAGTTATCCGCGTCCCCCAAAGCCCAGCCACATTCAATCGAAACACCTGAATTGATTGATCGTCTTGCGACGGAACTCCGCGCAAGCGGTGATCGTGATCTGCCACATGCGTTCTATGTGGAGCAGGTCAAACGCACCCTTTCCGGCGACATCAATCCGGAAGCGCTGGTGGCGGCAAATGATGACGAGGGACTTACCCGCGTATCATCCATGTGCAGCCCATCGGTTTTCCAATGCTGGGCGATGCCCGAGTAAGCCGGAATATAACCGGTAACAGCTCGTTACATAACAGGCAGGGCTAAAAATCTGGCTTTCTTCCCTGCCTTCTTAACAGGGAGTTTCAAAATGCGACTATTTGAATGTGGCACACTGGTGCCCGGTTGCGCATGGCACACACGCGCCGACGACGACGCCGAAGTGGTGCGCCGTACAGTTGAGCACATGCGCACCGCTCATGGTGAAACGATTATTCGCGAAAACATGGTTGAGAACATCAAGGCGCGCATTCGCAGCGAAGCGAACGCGGCCTGACTTTTAATCCTGCAGCATGGTTTTCAATCGGGCGGTTAGTGCCGCCCGATCAAGTGAGAAGTTGACCTCAACCCACTTGTCTTCCAGCGCAGAAAGCACCTCGCCCACACGCGGTCCTGCAGCAACGCCTTCTGCCAGCACATCGGCACCGGTCAACGGAAAAGCCGGTTTGACAAATGCGTTCGCTCGATTGTTGAGCGTCGATAGCCGGGCGACTTTGCGCATCGCCTCTTCACCCGCCGACACATCAGCACGGGCCGAAGCCAGCGCAAGTTTCAGCCGCATTACCACGCCATCCTTACCCTGCCGATAAATTAGACGATCAAGCGCCGTTTCTGCCATGGTAGCGTCCGGTGTCTGGGCACCCGCCCACAACAACAGCCGGTTGGTTTCGTTTTTCGACATCCGCAGCCTGCTGGCCATGGCTTCAACTCTTGCCACGTCAGGCGGGATAATCGCCGCAAGGCGTATCAACGGGTCGACCGACCAGTTCAAAGACTGCTCGGCAGCAACGAGGCCATGTATAGAATCGATGCCCCACTTTTCCGTCTCCGGCAGCACCTGCGCCAGAACGCCAGACTGCCTCATCCACAAAAGCGAACGCGACGGATCCGGTGCGGACAACAGTTTCTTCAACTCGCTCCAAACACGCTCGGCCGACAGGGTCGACAGCTTGTCTTTGGCACGTGCGCTTGCCCGGAGCCCGTCCGCGTCTGGACGACCGGACCCATACCAGGCAAAAAACCGGAAGAAGCGCAGTACACGCAGATAGTCTTCCGCCACCCGGGTTGCCGCATCGCCAATAAAGCGCACGGTTCGAGTTTCAATGTCTGGAAGACCATTGATAAGGTCGATAACGTTGCCTTCGACATCGGCGTACAGGCCGTTGATTGTCAGATCTCGGCGCTCGGCATCAATCTGCCAGTCGGTTCCGAACGCAACATCAGCACGTCGGCCGTCAGTCGCCACGTCGCGGCGCAGGGTGGTTACCTCGTAACCTTCCCCCTCCAGAACCAGCGTGACGGTGCCATGCTCAATACCTGTCGGGACGGATTTGATTCCCGCATCTTTCGCCCGTTCCACCACGTCCTGCGGCAGCAATGTCGTGGCAATATCGATATCGCCAACCGGCATATCCATAAGAGCATTGCGGATTGCGCCCCCCACAATCCTTGCCTCGCCGCCATCAGCGTTCAGCAGACCAAGAATGCGCTGAAGGGCCGGTTTGGAAAACCAGTCCTGCCCGGCAATGCTGTTCATGCGTATAGCCTTTCATAAATCATGCGGACGATACCCGCCGTAATGCCCCATATGTAACGTTCGCCGTAAGGCATCTCGTAGAAGTGCCTCTCATGGCCCTGAAACATCCGGCTGGCAAGCACGTGATTGTCGGGATTCATCAGAAAAGACAGCGGTACTTCAAATACCTCATCAACCTCTGCCGGGTTGAGGACCAGATCAAAACCGGGTTTTACAACAGACAGAACAGGCTTGATGCGGAAACCCGTGCCGGACACGTAATCCGGCAAAACGGCCAACGGCTCCACAAAGGAACGTGGCAGCCCTATTTCTTCTTCAGCCTCCCGCAGCGCAGCAATTTCGGCATTTTCATCTTCTTCATCGATACCGCCACCGGGAAAGGCTATCTGCCCGGAATGTTTGCGCAGCGTCGATGTGCGCTGTGTAAAAATCACCCGCGCCTCATTGCCGTCGTCGACGACAGGCACCAGCACGGCCGCATCCTTCAGTTTGACGCCATCAATGGAAAAGCGCACGGCAGGGTTCAAACGGTGGTCGCCATTCACACCCGCCGTCTCGAAAGCGTCTTCATTCATCGAGAGCACGCGACGGCGAAATTCGCCCGCGGAAAACTGCATCACATCACTCATTTCGACAACATATCCAGTTCATTCATCGGCATGACTGGAAAAACATCGTCACCTGATCGAACGCAGAACATCTCGGTACCGTTGATGTCCATCGACTCTCCTAGTGCTGCCAGATCATACATAACCGCTCTTGAAACCAGGGCTTCAAGCCGGCCTCGGACCAGCAGATAGGGTTTCAATTCGTGATTTTCACCGTGGATTTCAAAACGGAGCGGATTATCTTTTCCAACAGCCACTACATCCCCCACATTGGTCCGGAATGTCAGTTGCTGTTTGCCACCCTCGTTCGTCACCATCATCTCGACAGCAAGAAACGGTGCATCCACCACCTTGATGCCGACTTTTTCCACAGGCGTCACAAGATATGTTTTACCATCTTCGTCTTTTCGCAAAACAGTGGAAAACAGCCGTACCAGCGGCGCACGGCCAATGGGCGTGCCCATATAAAACCAGGTGCCATCCGCCCTGATTTCCATGTCGAGATCACCACAAAATGGTGGATTCCAGCGCTCGACTGGGGCCGGCCCGCGCGGTTTATCGCCGGTTTGCTCAGCTGCGCGAGAAATCAGGGCAGCAAGACCTGCCGCATCTTTCGCCGAATTTATCGTTTCGCTTGCCATATTCGAGTCCCGCTTTACACGTAATGGAACATGAGTAACGAGATAGTCATTTGAAACACGCTTGTCAGCCGTCAGGATGGCAATAAGCTATATGCAGTGCAGAAAACGTCTTAAAGTATGCCGCGTACCAGCGTGCAGCGGTTTTGCGGTCACGGCGTACGATAAAACAATGACTTACAGCACGTTACTTGGATATGATGAACCGAAACGTGATTTAAAGCCACGATTCGCCGGAACCGCAGGATGAGCCGAACGGTTCGATGAAAATGTTGAGGAGAGCGACATGGGCATGATGAACACCAGCGAAGCCCTCGATGAAAAGGCGATTATCGCGGCAGCCGAAAAGGCGCTGGCAGATATTGCAGCCATCCGGGCTGATGTTTCCAAGGTAATTTTCGGTCAGGAAAAAGTTGTCCAGAACACCTTGCTCGCCATTTTGTCCGGCGGTCATGCGCTGCTGGTCGGTGTTCCCGGCCTTGCCAAGACAAAGCTGGTGACGACGCTCGGCACGACACTTGGCCTTGATGCCAATCGTATCCAGTTTACGCCCGACCTCATGCCGTCAGATATTGTCGGCTCGGAAGTGATGGACCAGGACGAGAGCGGGCGCCGCTCTTTCCGCTTCATCAAGGGACCCGTCTTTGCGCAGCTGTTGATGGCCGACGAAATCAACCGCGCCAGCCCGCGTACACAGTCCGCTTTGCTGCAATCCATGCAGGAATACCACATCACAGTCGCTGGCCAGCGTTATGATCTGCCCAAACCATTCCACGTTCTGGCCACCCAGAACCCACTGGAGCAGGAAGGCACCTACCCGCTTCCAGAAGCCCAACTTGACCGCTTCCTTCTACAGGTAGACGTTGATTATCCGGACCTTGCCGCCGAGCGCCAGATCCTGCTTGACACCACCGGCACCACATCAGGTGAAGCACGTCGCGTGATTGATGCGGAACGCCTGATAGAAATCCAGACCCTCATTCGCCAGATGCCGGTCAGCGATAAGGTTGTTGATGGCATCCTGTCGCTGGTGCGTTCGGCACGTCCCGGTCACGGCAATGCACTGACCGACAAGAATGTCGCCTGGGGTCCAGGCCCACGTGCCGGTCAGTCCCTGATGCTGACGGCGCGTGCGCGTGCGCTCTACGAAGGCCGTCTCGCACCATCGCTGGACGATGTTTATGCCCTTGCGGAACCTGTACTGGAACACCGTATGGCATTGACCTTCGCTGCGAGAGCAGAGGGCATGTCGGTTCGTGATGTAATTGCAGGACTTGTGGCGCAGGCCAAAGGCTGACCCTTAAGGGCAGAAAAGGAGCGCAAGTGGCATCCATTGGTCAGATCGTCGAGAAGACCCCAGGCCCCGAGGTTCTGGCGCGCGCGCGCCAGCGCGCAAGTCTGGTGCCGGATTGTATGGTGGAAGCCAAACGCATCGCCAACACCGTGATTGCCGGCTGGCACGGCCGCCGCAAACGTGGCATCGGCGAGAATTTCTGGCAATTCCGCCCCTATGCCGAGGGTGAAAGCCTGTCTCGTATCGACTGGCGCCGTTCGGCCCGCGACGATCATACCTATGTCCGTGACCGGGAATGGGAAGCAGCCCATACAATATGGTTGTGGGCTGATCTATCGCCATCGATGATGTTCAAGTCGTCACTGTCACCGGTATCGAAAGAAAGCCGGGCGTTGGTGCTGATGCTGGCATTGGCGGAAATTCTGGCCCGCTCGGGTGAACGGATTGGTTGTCCTGGCATCATGGAACCGGTCTCGGCCCGCAACGCCGCCGAACGACTGGCTGCTGCCCTCATGCATGCACCAATGACTGGTGGACTGCCTGAAACCAACATGATCAAGGGTGCAAGCGATATCGTGCTGATCGGCGACTTCCTGGATGATGCGGCAAGCGTCATGGAGCGTATTTCGCCCTTAGCACGCCGTGGTTTACGCGGGCATGTTGTGGAAATTGCCGACCCTGCGGAAGAGACCTTCCCCTACAGCGGCAGAACCGAATTTTCCGATCCCGAAACCGGTGAGAAGCTGGTGTCAGGCCGCGCCGAAACCATCAAGCAGGATTATACCCGCGCCTATTTTGCCCGCCGTGATGCGCTTGGTTCAGCACTGCGTCGCATGGGCTGGAATTTCGTGTTTCACCGCACCGACCATCTGGCATCCGAAGCGCTGGTGACGATGCACATGTATCTGTCCGGCTCTCCGGCCGGTGCTGTAGGTGGAGGTCGCACATGAGCGCTCTGCCTTTCCTGTTCACCAATCCCTATATTCTCATTGGTCTCGCTGCCCTGCCCGCCATCTGGTGGCTGTTGCGTCTGACACCGCCACGTCCCAAGGCGGAGGTCTTTCCACCGCTCAAAATCCTTGCCACGGTATTGAAGCGTGAGGAAACGCCGTCGCAAAGTCCCTGGTGGCTAACCTTGCTGCGAATGGTTCTGGCGGCCTTGGTCATTCTGGCACTGGCCGATCCCGTCCTTAACCCGCGCAACACATCCGTGGCCAGTGGTGGTCCGCTGGTGTTGGTGGTCGATAATGGCTGGGCGACATCGATTGACTGGGAACGCCGCGTGCAGACCGTATCGGCGATCATTGACGATGCCGAGCGAGCCGATGTGCCGGTTTCGATCAGCTTTACCGCCGAAACCAACAATGACGCCGTGCCCACAACTGCGGCCGTCGCTCGCGAAAAACTGGCCGCTGCAAAACCGCGACCTCTGGTTCCAGACCGGTTCAAGACAGCAGAATCCGTGACCGAGGCATTGAACGGCACCTCGCCCGGCACACTCGTTTTTGTCGCAGATGGCATTGCAACGCCAACGGATCAGGATGCGCTGGCTGATCTTGCCAGCCTCTCGCCTTCGGAACTGCGGCTGATCGAAGGTGACGGCAAACAGATTTCCGCCATTACGTCCGCTACCAACGGCGCCGATTCTATGTCGCTTTCCATTGCCCGCCTGAATACGACAGATGCAGAAAATCTGACGGTGAATGCGCAGGATAGTCAGGGCCGCACACTTGGCACTGGAACAGCAGCTTTTGCTGCTGGCGCTGATGAGGCCACCGGCACCATCGAAGCGCCTTTCGAACTGCGTAACGATTTCGCCCGTCTGTCGATTGAAGGACTGTCAACAGCAGGTTCCGTGCATTTGCTGGATGATGGTTTTCGCCGTCGCCGTGTCGCACTGCTTGCCGGCGATACCGGCAGCGACTTCCAGCCGCTGCTGCTGCCCCTGTTTTACATCAGCCGCGCCCTGCAACCCTACGCCGACCTGATCGAGCAGCGTCAGCCTGACCTTTCGGTTGCCATACCTGAAATCCTGCAGGCCAACCCATCCGTCATCGTCATGGCTGACATTGGCCGCCTGCCTGCCGAAACCTATGAGCCGCTACAACGCTGGTTGCAGCGTGGCGGTACCTTGATCCGTTTTGCTGGCCCACGCCTTGCTGCAGCCCCAGCTGATGACCCGCTTGTACCGGTTACGCTTCGTCAGGGTGAACGTACACTCGGCGGTGCTCTGTCATGGGCAGAACCACAGCCGCTTGCCGATTTCCCGAACTTCGGTGCGTTCGCGGGCATGCCAAAAGCCGACGGTGTACTGGTCAAACGTCAGGTGCTCGCAGAACCAACGCCTGATCTCGCCGAACGGACATGGGCAAGCCTTGCCGATGGAACGCCATTGGTGACCATGCGTGAAAGCGGCGCTGGCCGCATCGTGCTGTTCCACATCAGTGCGGAAGCCACATGGTCGGACCTGCCGATTTCTGGACATTTCGTGGAAATGCTACGCCGTCTCGTACAATTGTCAAAAGCCGCCGGAGCAACCGCAGAAGGCAGCGCCGTTGGCAGCCTTGCCCCTTATCGCCTGCTGATGGCAGATGGCACACTGACCACGGAAACAGGTACGGCACGACCGCTGGAAAACCGTCCTGGCCAGACGCCGATTGCAAATTTCGAAACCCCACCTGGCCTATACGGCACAGAGGATGGCTTTGTGGCCCTCAACCTTTTGCCGGCAGGTGCAAAACTTGCGCCGCTGGATGCCTCGCTTGCCAATGTGCCTGTGCTGCGTGAAGGGTTGATCGGCGAAACAGCCCACTCCCTGCGCCCCGCTCTGTTCATCGCGGCATTCCTGTTGTTGATCGCCGACAGCCTGATCATGCTATTCATGAATGGTGCCTTTGCCCGTCTTCCCCGTGCCAGAGGATCGGCCGCTGCCGTGATGCTTGCCTCCATGGCCGCACTGTCATTGCTGGCACCTGACACGGCCCGTGCTGATGATCCGAAACCCGGCGATGAAGCGATTTTCGAACGCCTCGACACCACGCACCTCGCTTACGTCATCACGGGTGAAAGTGATGTCGATGACATCTCAAAACGTGGTCTGCAGGGCTTGAGCGAGTTCCTGACCTGGCGCACGACGCTGGAACCCGGCGCACCGGTTGGTCTTGATATCTCAAAGGATGAATTGTCCTTTTATCCGATCATCTATTGGCCCATTTCTGCCACCGCACCGATGCCATCCAGTGCCGCGATTTCCCGAATCGACGCTTATATGCGCGCCGGGGGCACTGTGCTGTTTGACACACGCGACCAATTCACCTCGCTGGGCAACGGTGGTGGTACCAGTGCCAATGGCGAACGCCTTCAGGCCATTCTCGCCAATATCGACATCCCACCGTTGGAACCAACACCGGAAGATCACGTACTGACCCGTTCGTTCTATTTGCTGACCAACTTTCCCGGCCGTTACAACGGCAGCCCGCTATGGGTCGAATCCCGTCAGGATTCCGGCAAGACCACGTCCGGCCTGTCTTCGTCGGGCGATGGCGTGACACCCATTCTGATCACCGGCAATGATTTTGCGGGCGCATGGGCGATCGATGACAATGGTGCGCCTTCGCTACCAACCGTGCCTCCGGATGAAGTGCAGCGTGAACATGCGTTCCGCTCTGGCGTGAACATCATGATGTATATGCTGACCGGCAACTACAAGGCAGATCAGGTCCATGTGCCTGCCCTGCTGGAAAGACTGGGGCAATGATATGACACTGACTTTTGCTCCCTTCCTGCCGTGGTTTGCCATTATCATACTCGCCGTTGCAGCGCTGTTGCTGTTCGTCCTCGGACTGTGGCGTGGTGTGCGCGGCGCATGGCTGCGCGGTATTGCGCTTGCCGCCCTGCTGCTTGCCATTCTCAATCCGCTTCTGACGCAAGAGGAGCGTGAGCAGCTTTCAACCATTGTGCCTGTCATCGTTGACCGTTCGCAAAGCCAGGATACGGCTGAGCGTACAAAGATGACCGATGACGCACTGGCGCAGTTGCAGGATCGTCTGTCCAGATTTCCGCGCATAGAGCCACGTATTGTCGAGGTGCAGGATGATGGCACCAGCGATACGCCATCGACACGCCTGTTTTCCTCGCTCAATTCCGCAATATCAGATGTTTCGCCGTCACGGGTTGGCGGTGCCATTTTCCTCAGCGACGGCCAGATCCATGACATTCCAAACCCCGGTCAGGACCTTGGTTTCAAGGCGCCGATCCATGGCTTGATCACCGGCAAGGCGGACGAGTTTGACCGGCGTATCGAAGTTGTCCGTGCACCGCGCTTCGGCATCGTCAACGAAAACCAGCAACTGACCTTCCGGGTGTTTGATGACGGCCGCAGCCAGCGCGGCCCGGCAGAAGTCACCATCCGCATGAATGGCGAAGAACTGGCAAAGGTACAGGCAACGCCCGGACAACCAACACCGTTCGATTTCAAGGTGCCACGTGGTGGCAACAACGTCATGGAATTCTCGGTCGCCGAACTGCCAGGCGAAGTCACCACAGCCAACAACCGCGCTGTGCATCTGATTGAGGGCATTCGCCAGAACCTGCGTGTGCTTCTGGTTTCGGGTGAGCCCCATGCCGGGGAACGCGCATGGCGCAATCTGCTGAAATCCGACGCTTCGGTTGACCTCGTTCATTTTACCATTCTGCGCCCTCCGGAAAAGCAGGATGGTACCCCGATCAACGAGTTGTCGCTGATTGCCTTCCCGACCCGTGAGCTTTTTGTTGAAAAGATCGAGGATTTCGACCTGATCATTTTCGACCGTTACCAGCATCGCGGCGTACTGCCGATCCTGTATTATGATTACATCGCCCAATATGTCGAAAAGGGCGGCGCCCTTCTGATTGCGGCGGGGCCAGAACATGCCGGACAGGATTCCATTGCCCTAACGCCGCTTGCCAGTGTTCTGCCAGCCAATCCGACCGGCCAGATGCACAATTCCGCCTTCTACCCTCGCCTGTCTGAAGCGGGCAAAAAACATCCGGTCACGCGCGGTCTTGAAGGCTCTGGTGATGAACCGCCGGCCTGGGGTCGCTGGTTCCGCACCGTCAGTGTTGATCCTCCGGCCGGCCAGACAGTGATGCTGGGCGATGGGCAGGATCCGTTGCTGGTGCTGAACCGTCAGGGCGAAGGTCGTGTGGCCATGCTGCTGTCCGATCAGGGCTGGCTGTGGGCACGTGGTTTTGAAGGTGGCGGTCCGCACGTGTCGCTTTACCGGCGCATTGCCCACTGGCTGATGAAAGAGCCGGAACTGGAAGAAGAGGCTCTCACCGGCCGCGCCAATGGCCGCACACTTGAGGTCACCCGCCAGACGATTGGCGATGATCCCGGTCAGGCAACCGTCAAGTTCCCATCCGGGAAAACAGAAACCATGGCGTTTACCGAAGCTGGTCCCGGCCTTTACAAGCTGGAACAGCGCATGGACGAAACCGGCCTGTTTGAAATCACCAATGGCGAATTCACAACACTGGTGCATGTCGGTGCCGTTGATGCGCCGGAATTCAAGGCGATGATTTCAACCACCGAGACACTCGCGCCGCTGGCTGCAGAAACAAAAGGCAGCGTGCACCGCGTTGCCGACAATGACGGCCGTCTCACCCTACCGGACATTTTGCCTGTGCGCGGTGAAGTGCGTGTCCCCGACAACAACCGCATACTGATCAGCATGACCAATGAAACGGTGCTGACCGGCGTCAACACACTGCCGCTGTTTGCCGGTTTTGCGGGATTGGGCGTGCTGCTGTTTGCCTTTGCCGCCGTGTGGTGGCGTGAAGGTCGCTGATATCTGCTTCAGCACATATCGACCAAAGAAAAAGACCTGACAGATCGCTCTGCCAGGTCTTTTTGTTGGATCATTCAAGCTATGAACGTAAACTCAGGCAAAAGCCCTTTGAGGTTCCTCATAGGTATCCTCTTCGGCGTCCGGTATTGCCATGACGGCTTCACATTGCCGCCAGCCAATCACGCCCTTCAGCCGCGCATGGATGTCGTGCCCCAGCGGAACAACCAGTACCCGGTTCGGATCAACAGGCCCCGGAAAATCCAGCGCCTTATAGCTGACCTTCTCAAAACCGAGCGGCATGTAATAAGGTGGGTCTCCGATCAGGATAACAGCTTCCGAACCCTTGCGTTTTGCCGCCTCGATGGCAATCCGCACCAGTTCGCGGCCAATGCCCATGCTCTTGTGCGAAGGCCGCACGGCAAGTGGTCCCAACATATGCCCTTTGACACCACCGGCCAGCACCGGCGTCATCCGCACGGAGGCAATGGTTTCACCGTCGTCAGCACAAATGAATGACAAGGTCCGGTCATGAGGTCCCTGCTCGCGAATGCGCGCTGCCGCACGGGTGTGACGGCCCGGACCAAATGCTTCTTCGTTGATGATTTCGATGGCAGCATCGTGAGATGCGTGCTCGGTAAGGTAGACCAGATCGTGCTTGGACATTAAAAGACCCGAACCAAAAAGCGGACATGACAATAGCGACAGCTACGCCTCAAGAGGCGTTTAAGAGCGTCAGCGTCGTCGGAGCATCCGTGGTTCAGTCATTGAATTCGATCAATCCCTAAAAGTTGGTTTTGCCTGATATCAGGATTCATGGGGAGCGTCCAGCCTTTATTGAACACGTGCAGCCATCATAATTGTGAACGGCACAGAACGCAGTGTTCACGATTAGGGTATCGAATACATCAGAAAATAGCCTATTCTTTACTCAGTCAAAAATTGAAACAGGAGGTTGCACCATGGGTATGCTGGTGGAAGGTGTCTGGAAAGACGTATGGTATGACACAAAGGAAACCCGTGGCCATTTCAAGCGCAGCGCATCACAGTTTCGCAACTGGATTACCGCAGACGGCGAGCCCGGCCCATCTGGTAAGGGTGGCTTCAAGGCGGAAAAAGACCGCTATCATCTCTACGTATCGCTGGCCTGTCCCTGGGCGCATCGCACGCTGATCTTTCGCAAGCTCAAAAAGCTGGAGGATCTGATTTCCGTTTCAGTCGTCGATCCGTTGATGCTGGAAAATGGTTGGGAGTTCAAGCCCGAGGCCGACCGCACACCGGGCGCCACACAGGACCATCTGTTCGGCTCGTCCACGCTCTGGCAGGTCTATGTCAAAGCGGATCCCAACTATTCCGGTCGCGTCACCGTGCCAGTCCTCTGGGACAAAAAGAACAACACCATCGTTTCCAATGAATCGGCGGAAATCATCCGCATGTTCAACACCGCCTTCAATGGCCTGACAGGTTCGGAAGAAGACTTCTATCCACAAGCGTTGCAGCAGCAGATCGACGAGCTCAATACCCTCATCTACGACACCGTGAACAACGGTGTTTACAAGGCCGGTTTTGCAACGATACAGGAAGCCTATCAGGAAAACGCCATCAAGGTGTTTGAAACATTGGATATTCTGGAAGCGCGGTTGAAACAGCAACGCTTCCTGTTTGGCGCAAAACAGACCGAGGCTGACTGGCGGCTGTTTACCACGCTGGTGCGCTTTGATGCGGTTTATGTCGGGCACTTCAAGTGCAACATTCGTCGCATTGCCGACTATCCCAATGTGAGCGGTTATCTGCGCGATCTCTATCAGACACCGGGTGTCGCCGAGACGGTCGATATGCGCCATATTAAGGAGCATTATTATCGTAGCCACACGATGATCAACCCAACTGGCATTGTTCCGGCAGGTCCAGTCATCAATCTTGAAATGGCTCATAACCGGCAGGCATTGGTTTAATCCCCGCGCCTACCAGTAATCCGAGACAGTGATCTCACCCTTCAATTCTTGCAGACGGCGGCGCGTTGCCGCCGTTGCATCCTCGGGCAAATTGTCCGGATCAAAAAAACCGCTTTCCTTGATTTCCCAATCCGCCAGCCGCGGTGCCGTCTGCTCTACATTCAACCGGTAGAGCACAACATGGTCGCGCCTGCTGGCCTTGTTGTTGAAATAGACATGGAAAATCTCTGGCGTGCTGGTCGCCGTCAGATTGCCCTCCTCGCGAATTTCCTTGTGCAGCGCTTCAATCACGGTTTCGCCGCGCTCAACGCCGCCACCGGGCAGATACCAGCCCGGCAAATAGGAATGGCGCACGAGAAACACCCGACCTTGTGCGTCAAAACAGGCCGCCCGCACCCCCATTGTCATGCCACGCGTGACCAAGAACACCGCATGCAGGATGCGTGTCACAATCCACGTCAACAAACTCTGTTTTTCGGAGGAACCTTTTTCGCTCATTCTGCCTTTCCGATCATGGCCAAAAACAATTCCGTTTCATGATCTTATGCGATATGTCTGCCACCATGTTCAAACTCGCGCATATCTCAGATGTCCATCTTGGACCCCTGCCCAAGCTTACGTTCCGTGAACTGGCGTCCAAACGCATTACAGGATTTGTGAACTGGCATCGCAACCGTCGCAAGCACCTTTTCACAGATACGCTGGAAAAACTGCTCGATGATCTGGAGGCGAAGCAGCCCGATCATCTGGCGATAACCGGTGACCTCGTCAATCTTGCGACCGGCATTGAAATTCGCGCAGCCGCCGACTGGCTGGAAGAAGTGGGCGAACCATCGTCTGTTTCCGTGGTGCCGGGCAACCATGATGCCTATGTCCCCGGCGCGCACGACAAGGCCATGAACGCCTGGTACCCCTATGTGCGCGGGGATGGCGACCCCGAAGACTGGGATGAAGATCGCAAGATTTTCCCCTATATGCGCGTTCGCGGCCCGGTCGCCCTGATTGGCTGCTCGACATCCATTGCCACCCCGCCCTTTTCAGCGACCGGTTATTTCGGCCGTAGGCAAGCGCGTGCGACAGCTGAACTGCTGAAAAAGGCGGGCGAGATGGGCCTGTTTCGTGTGTTGATGATCCATCATCCGCCAATCCGTGGCGCAGCTGCCACCCACAAGCGCATGATCGGCATTCGCCGTTTCGCCGGCGCCGTTTCAACGGGTGGCGCAGAGCTTGTGCTGCATGGCCACACACATCTGAACACGGTCTATTGGCTCAATACCCACCATGGGCAGGACCACATTCCGGTGGTTGGCATCGCCTCGGCTTCCCAAGGTCCCGGCGGGAAAAAACCGCGTGCCAGTTATAACCTGTTCAACATATCAGGCGAACAGGGCGCATGGAACGTAACCTGCGAACGCCATTCGCTCAACGAGGCAGCAACGGCCATCGAATTTGAGGATGTCAGGGTGTTCTATGAAAATGGCCGGGTGATCGGTTTCCCGCCGCCGGAAGCTTAAGATCCAAACAGCAAAACGTTTATTTTCAGATAAGCGACCGCGGCGCTGTGCCTTCACGTCTGACTTTAAGCTGCCAATTCAATACCTTGAATCAAAGTCAGGTTTGCCATACCCGGGAAAGGACCGGGCATGGCAATGTGAGGTGTAAAAGCCTTATGCGTTTTTGGCGCGCTCTTCCAGAACGCGGTTGGCAGCCGAAACGATCGCTTCCAGCGAGGCCGCCACGATGTTGGTGTTGACGCCAGCACCGTAGAGCTTGCCACCATCATACTCAGCTTCGACATAGGCGATGGCCGATGCGTTGGAACCATGCTGCAGCGAGTGTTCGGAATAGTCGTTTACCGACAGGTCAACGCCCAGATAGACAGACAAAGCGTTGATGAAGCCATCGATCGGACCGGTACCCTTGCCTTCAATCCGCTTGACCTCACCGCGGTCCATGATTTCGGCAGCGACCACACGCACGCCCTTGAAATCACCGGCGGGATAAGTGTGATGGTCAACAAATTTCAGACGTGCGTCAGGTTGGGTCACGTAACGCTCGATGAAACGCTCATAGATGCGCTTGGCTGGCAGTTCCACACCTTCTTCGTCGGTAATGCGCTGAATGTCCTCACGGAATTCGACCTGCAGATTGCGCGGCAGGTTGATGCCGTAATCCTGCTGCAGAATGTAGGCGATACCACCCTTGCCGGACTGTGAGTTGATGCGAATGATCGCCTCGTAGGAACGGCCAACGTCCTTCGGATCGATGGGCAGGTAAGGTACTTCCCAAACGCCGGTATTGGACTGCTTGATTGCCTTCATGCCCTTGTTGATCGCGTCCTGGTGCGAGCCGGAGAACGCAGTATAGACCAGTTCACCAACATAGGGGTGACGCTCAGGGATCGCCATCTCGTTGGAATATTCATAGACCGACTTGATACGTTCGATGTCGCGGCAATCCAGTTCCGGGTCAACGCCCTGGGTGTACATGTTCAATGCCAGTGTCACCACGTCGACATTGCCGGTGCGCTCACCATTGCCGAACAACGTACCTTCCACGCGGTCAGCGCCAGCCATCAGGCCCAGTTCAGTTGCCGCAATGCCCGTGCCACGATCATTGTGCGGGTGCAGGGAAATGATGACGTTTTCGCGGTTATCAATGTTGCGGCACATCCATTCGATCTGGTCGGCGTAAATATTTGGCGTTGCCATTTCGACCGTCGAAGGCAGATTCAGAATCAGCTTGTTGTCAGCGGTGGGTTTCACCACCTCTATCACAGCGTTGCAGATTTCCAGCGCCACTTCCAGCTCGGTGCCGGTGAAGCTTTCCGGAGAATATTCAAAACGGTAACCGCCACCGGCCTTCTCGGCCATGTCAGTAATCATCTTGGCGGCATCAACCGCAATCTGCTTGATGCCATGCACATCCTTGCCGAACACCACGCGGCGCTGCAATTCCGATGTCGAGTTGTAGAAATGGATGATCGGTTTCTTGGCACCAACCAGAGATTCAAACGTGCGCGTGATCAGTTCCGGGCGGCACTGCACCAAGACCTGCAAGGACACGTCGTCAGGCACACCGGCCTCTTCCACGCACCAGCGGGCGAAATCGAAGTCGGTCTGCGACGCCGAAGGAAAACCGATTTCAATTTCCTTGAAACCCATTTCCAGCAACAGCTTGAACATGCGCGCCTTGCGGTCATGTCCCATCGGGTTGATCAGCGACTGGTTACCATCGCGCAGGTCAACCGAACACCAGATCGGTGCCTTGGTAATGGTCTTGGATGGCCACGTGCGGTCAGGAATATTGATGGTTGGATAGGGACGATATTTCGCAGCTGCGTCGGACATGCCGTTTGCGCTGGTGATGATCTTCGAGTCCATGTTACTTCCTCCTTGCGCATCCTTGGCTTGGGAACCAACGTTAGATGCGCGCCCTCGAGCGGGCAAAAAATCCAGTATGTACAGAAATTTCGTATGAGGAGCGTTTGTGCCAGCGGGCTTTCGGCCGCCGGGCGCTCCTCACTGGACCCGGCAACCGCGTGTAAGGTCGAGGCTAAGAAGCGAGAGTGCACCGCATGGGCAAGCATTCGCAGAAATCTGCGCATTCATGCCGAAAAAGGTTGCGGAGCAAGTAATCATGCGTTCGCTTATAATTGCCGAAAGATTCTGATGCAAGCGCATCTTTAATTTTTCATTCGTTTCACGAAACGCGTCAAAACCATCATCAGGCCACCAGCCATCAGCCCCCAGAAAGCACCGGAAATGCCGCCGAATGACAGGCCTGAGGCCGTGATCAGGAAGGTAATAGCGGCCGCTTCCCGCGTGTCAGGTTCCCTAAAGGCCGCAACGGCAGAACCGGAGAATGCACCGACCAGCGCCAGTCCGGCCACCGCCTGAATGAGAATCGGTGGAGCGAGCGCCACAAAGGCCGTCACCACACCGGCCAGCAGACCGAGAATGATATAACCAACCCCGCCAATGATCGCCGCCCAATAACGGCGCTTAGGGTCAGCATGGGCATCTTCACCCGCACACATCGCAGCAGTAATCGCCGCAAGATTAACGGCGTGGCCACCAAATGGAGCCGACAACAGCGAGAAAAAGCCGGTGGTCGCAAACAACGGACCAGGCTGCGGGTCATAATGATTGACCTTCAATACCGCGATCCCGGGAATATTCTGCGATGCCATGGTCACGATGAACAACGGCAATGCAATCGAGATCAGGGCCTGCAGATTAAACGATGGCGTTACAAATTCCATTGGCGGTTTCAGCGACTGTGAAATGCTGTCCAGTGCGCCTGCGGGAATATCGACACCAAAAACCATCACCAACACAAAGGCCAGGAGGGCAGCTGGCACGGCAAACAGGCGCTTGAACGCACCAACCACGATCCATGCCAATATGATCGGCAGACCAAGCGCCGGATTAAAGCCGATGGCCTTGATTGGCGCAAAACACAGGCCGATGATGACGCCGGATAACATGGCATTGGCCAAAGGCGCTGGAATGGATGCCACAGCGCGGCCGAGCGGCTTGAAAAGACCTGCAATCATGATCAGCACGGCACAGATGATGAAGGCACCAACAGCAGCAGAAAACCCGCCCTCGACCACGCCTGTTGTCGCCAGCAGCGCGGCACCGGGCGTCGACCATGCAATACTGACCGGCAATCGGGTGGCGACCGACAAGGCAATCGCGCAAAACCCCATTGATACGGAAAGCGCCATCAATCCGGAGGCTGCCTCGAAATCCGTGGCTCCCACGCCTTTTAGCCCCTGCAACACAACGGCAAAGGAACTGGCAAAGCCAACAAATGCCGTAAGGCAGCCCATGAACAGGCTTTGAACGGAAAAATCTTTCAACATGGCAGGGACTCAGGACAGCGTGTGATTGTACATATCACAGATCAAAAAAACGCATGAGACGCAAGGGAGCCCTGCCCGACAGCTGAAACGGAAACAAAAGCTAAGCTACGGGTCGCAGAAAAACAAAAGCCCGCACAGGTTTTTACCGGTGCGGGCTTTAAAAACGCAAACAGTCGAACAGATTACAGCTCGGACTGGTTTTCCACGATGCGGCTGGTCAGACCGTAGTCTTTGGCTTCTTCAGCCGACAGCCAGTAATCGCGGTCGATGTCCTTGGCGATCTTTTCTTCTGTCTGGCCGGTGGCCTTGGAGAAGATCTTGATCAGGCGCTGGTTCATCTTGATGATTTCGCGTGCCTGGATTTCGATGTCCGATGCCATGCCGCGTGTGCCACCAGATGGTTGGTGAAGCAGGAAACGGGTGTTTGGCAGGCAAAGGCGGCGTTCTTTCGGCACAGAAACATAGATCAGTGCGCCAGCCGATGCGACCCAGCCGGTACCGATGATCCAGACCTTCGGCTTGATGAACTTGATCATGTCGTGGATGCTGTCGCCAGACTCCACGTGACCGCCAGGAGAATTGACGTAAACGCGGATGTCTTCGTCGCTGGCTGCGGCAAGTGCCACGAGCTGCGTGCAGACCTTCTGCGCCAATTCCTGGGTAATGCCACCATAAATGAAGATAGAACGCGACTTGAAAAGATTCGCTTCCGTTTCCTTACCGATCGGCAGTTCCTTGCTCTTGTCGTCGTCTTCTTCGTTCATACACGGATCTCCAACGTAATTCGTCTGTCCTTCGGACATAGTGTGATTTGTGTCGTAAAACAATGAGCGAAAAAGACAAGGCGCAGAACTGTATAATAAACAGCACACCGGCAAATGGCGCATGGACAGCAAGTTCACGCTTACGATATCGTTAAAATCACACCGCTGCGCCGAATTGGGAGGAGCGTCCGCAGCGGCTTGATGCCAAAAAATATTGAGAGGGAACAATGTTCAAACGTATTTCAATTGCCGCCGCAGCACTCGCCGCGACCACCCTGCCAGCCTTCGCCCACCTGAACCCCGAAGAACACGGCTCGTTCATGGCCGGTTTTTCCCATCCGCTTTTCGGTGCCGACCACATTCTTGCGATGGTTGCCGTCGGAATCTGGGCCGCACAGATTGGTGGACGCGCGCTTTGGGTCGTTCCATTCGCCTTCGTTGGCACCATGGCAATCGGCTTCATGATGGCACTTGGTGGCATTGATCTGCCATTTGTGGAGCCGGCCATTCTCGCCTCCGTGATTGCACTTGGCCTTCTGGTTGCCATGGCAGCCCGCTTCCCCGTCTCGGCCGCAGCTGCCGTGGTTGGCATTTTTGCGCTGTTCCATGGCCACGCCCATGGCGGCGAACTGGGCAGTGCCGGCGCACTTCAATTCGGCGTCGGCTTTGTTATCGCGACAGCGCTGCTGCATGTGGCCGGTATTGCTGCCGGTCTCGGTGTCAGCCGCCTTGGCACAGTCGCCAGCCGTATCATCGGCGCGCTCACGGCACTTGCTGGCTTGACACTGGCCTTCGGCGGCTGAAGCATTACAAAAATTTAAACCTCCGGCAGCTTTGAAAAGTCGGATTTAGCGCCTACCTCCTTATCGATACGTTTCTTTGTTCGGTAAGGAGGCATACATGTCGCCGGAAGAAACCAGACTGCTGACCGCCCTGTTCGACAGGGTCAGAACCGCATCATCCACACCGCGAGACAGCGATGCGGAGATCTTGATTGAACGCGCTGTGCGCGACCAGCCAACCGCTCCCTATTATCTGGCGCAAGCGGTCATCGTGCAGGAAAAGGGGCTTGAAGCCGCTGCTGCTCATATTGCGCGACTTGAAGAGCGTATTCATCAACTGGAATCCGGCAACGCTGATCCGCATCACACCCAGCAAGGTGGCTTCCTCAGTTCAATATTCGGTTCCAGTCAACCGCAGGCAACAGCCCCTGCCCCAGCCGCCGCACCACCGACGACAAACTATCGCAATGACACAGCCGACCCAGCTGCCGGTCCGTGGGATCGCGCGCAAAGCCAGCAACCACAAGCACAACAACCAACTGGCCCATGGAGCCCGCAACCCGCGGCCCGTTCTGCGGGCGGGAGTTTCCTGCAGGGCGCGTTGGGCACGGCAGCAGGTGTGGCGGGCGGCATGCTGCTCGCCAATTCCTTGAGTGGAATTTTCGGCAATCACATGTCGCCTCTGGGCTTAGGATCGCCCGTCTCCGGCAACGCACCGGTCGAAGAAACAGTCGTCAACAACTACTTTGGCAATAATACGCCAGATCAGACCGCAGGGTCTGACAACAGTGAAAATGACATCCAGCAAGCCGACGACGACAGCGACAATGATGATGACAGTGCAGACATGGATTTTGATTCAGGCGATGACGGTTCATTCGCCTGAACCCATTTTGCTCGACTGTCAGCCACGACCACGATAGGTCGGCACGCCCTGATCCGGAAGCCAGACACCTTCCGGTACAGCACCCGTCTGCCAGAACACATCGATTGGAATACCGCCACGCGGATACCAGTATGCGCCGATGCGCAGCCATTTCGGTTGCAACAGATCGACAAGCCGCTTGGCAATATAGACCGAGCAATCCTCATGAAATGCACCATGATTGCGGAAAGAATGCAGGAACAGCTTCAATGATTTCGATTCCACCAGGAAATCGCCGGGTATATAATCAATAACGATATGCGCAAAATCCGGCTGGCCGGTCATTGGGCAGAGCGATGTGAACTCAGGCGCCGTAAAGCGCACCACATAATCGGTGCCGGCATTGCCGTTTGGCACCTTTTCCAGCACGGCCTTTTCTGGGCTTTCAGGAGTGTCGACCTTGGTGCCTAGCTGAGACAGACCAGAAACATCGGTCATATTTTTTCTCCTTTGCGAACTTTTACCATGACGCCATGCGCCTTCTCGCCTTCCGGTTCTACGTGGATGGCGAGGCTGGCACCCGGTATCATCGCGCGTATGGCATCTTCAAGGCGGTCGCAAATTTCATGTGCTTTTCCCACGCTCATCTCGGTAGGTACCACCAGATGGAAATCGATGAAAGCGGCAGCGCCTGCCCTCCTTGTCCGCAAATCATGTACGCCAACCGACCCGTTGGCATTGGCACTAATCGCCTGCTTGATCTGCTCTTCCTCTTCCGCTGTCACGGCGCGGTCCATCAAACCACCAATGGAGTTTGAAATGACCTTCCAGCCTTGGAACAGAATGTTGATGGCCACCACGATGGCGAGGATCGGATCGAGAATCGCGTAACCGGTGAGGATGGCCAGCACCAGACCAATTAGAACACCGATCGATGTCACCACGTCAGACATGATGTGATGAGCGTCTGCTTCCAGTGCTGGTGACCGATGCTGTTTGCCGACACGCATAAGTATGGTTGCCCAGACGGCATTGATGACACCGGCAGCAGCGTTGATAGCAAGACCAAGCACCGGCGCTTCCGGCAGGCGTGGTTCAAACAACCCGGCCCAGGCTTCCTTGACGATCAGCAGCGCGGCTAAAACGATCAGCACGCCCTCCACCACGGCGGAAAGATACTCCGCCTTGTGATGGCCGAACTGATGGTCTTCATCGGCCGGCTTTTGCGCGTAACGAATGACGAAATAGGCAATGAAAGCGGCGACCACATTGACGGTCGATTCCAGACCGTCAGACAACAGCGCAACCGAGCCGGTTACCCACCATGCAAGAAGCTTTAGCCCAAGCACCCCGATCGAAAGCGGAATGCCCCAAAACGCCAATGTTCGAACCAGCCCCTTGCCGTCACTCATGATCATAACCTCGTGCAGATGCGAGCGAATTGCAGAAAATTCGCCCCTGAAACGCCAAACCGCGCGCACGGGGTATCGTGCACGCGGTCTGGTTTTCATGTTCTATCGTTCAATCGTCTGAAAACGTCAAGTCTCGCTAGACAGACGCCTCGCCACCATCATCCTGTTCACAGAACCGTATTCGGTTGCTGAAAGGATCAGTGACCTCCATCTGCAATCCCCAAGGCAAGGTCTCAACGCCCGGTTTCATATAGATGTAATGTTTCGCGATCAGCTCTTTCTGGTAGGCCTGAACACCTTTCATCACAACGAAAGTATTGGAGCCTGGAGACGCATCGCCATGATGGCCACTCAAGTGCAAGACGAGGCCTGCACGGGATACCTGCATGTAGAGCGGGAAATTGTCGCCATAGCGGTGTTCCCAATCAAGCTGAAAACCAAGAAAGTCCACGTAGAACTCTCTCGCCTTTTCCTCATCAAAAATACGGATGATCGGGCAAGTGCGCTGAAAGGAGATGAAGGGCTGGTTGGCATCAAGACTGTCACTCATCGGTCTTCCTCTTTCCAATCACGGTGTCGGCACGGCTGCGACATCATTATGCAAATGCAATGATGTTATCAGCAAGGTGGGCAATGGCGTCCACCATCCGGTCTCGACACCCGCTGCACGCAAGGCAGCTGCCGTCCAGGTGTTACAGCCCAGCAAGGCGTTAAAATAACCATTGGCTTCGAAAAACGCATCGTCGGAGCCGTCGGATTTTCCCAAGAGCGGAACGGGCTTGCCTTGTGGTCTGGCAAAACTGACGTCGATAAAGCCAAGCAGCGCTCGATATCCGTGATCGGAAATGTTGAGCGCCGTAACGCTCGCGTCCGTAATTGGAATTTCGCCGGCAAGCGCGACATGCATGACCGATTGATCGAGTGTGAAACTTTTCAACACCGGCATCGGCTTCAAATCCGCCCAGGTTGGCGTTTCCGTGTAAAACGACCGCCCGCCCCAACCGATAATCAGATAACGAAGGCCGGGATGATCGATATCGAGACCACCGTCGCGCAGGAAACCAAAACGCGCCAGCAACTCAGCATCTACGGGAAGCGCGATATCCGTGTGGATGGGATTTTTCAGCACAAGAATAGGGCGTGAATTTACCGCGATATCATCAGCGTGACCTCTCGGCAGTACAGTTCCGGCCGCAACCGCGAAAGCAATCAAAACCAGACCGATACAGAAATATCTAAGAAATTTCACGGCTGTGCATCACCCGGCTGGTTTGCAAATGAAAACGGCGGCGCTTTATCAACGCCGCCGTCTGTAATTGGGTTAAGCAGCCTTGGTTTTAGACCGGCGCGCCAGATGTGCAACCACGTTCTCGATCATCCGCATGCCGGCGTCCTGCCCCAGCGTCATGATTGATTCCGGGTGGAACTGTACGGCAGCAACCGGCTCCTTGGCATGTTCGATGCCCATGATCGTGCCATCTTCGCTTTCCGCGGTGATGATGAAATCACGGTGCAGGGTCGCTGGGTCGGCAAAGATAGAATGGTAGCGGCCAACGGTGACTTCTTTAGCAAGACCTGAGAACACCAGACCTGGCTCAAGGACGCGAATACGCGACGGTTTTCCATGCATGGGCACAGCCAGTTGCCGCAACTCGCCGCCATAGGCTTCCGCCAATGCCTGCAAGCCCAGGCACACACCAAAGATTGGCAGGTCACGGGCTCGTGCCGCCTTGATGGTTGCCTTGCAATCGAAGTCGCTCGGATTGCCCGGTCCGGGCGACAGCACAACCAGATCAGGATCGAAGCGATCAAAGACCTCCGTTGGCACTGGCGTGCGCACAGTGGAAACCGTCGCTCCGGTCTGGCGGAAATAGTTGGCCAGCGTATGCACAAAGCTGTCTTCGTGGTCGACCAGCAGGATTTTGACACCCGCGCCGACCTTGGCAGCATCGCGCTTGGAAGCGGAAGAATTGGCAGCCTTGGCATCACGGATAGCCGCGATCATTGCTGACGCCTTCAGTTCGGTTTCAGCTTCTTCTTCCTGCGGGTTGGAATCGTTGAGCAGTGTTGCCCCTGCCCGCACTTCCGCAATGCCATCCTTCACACGAATGGTGCGCAGGGTAAGACCGGTATTCATGTCGCCATTAAAACCAACCATGCCGATGGCACCGCCGTACCAGGCGCGCGGGCTCTTTTCATGGCTTTCGATAAAGCGCATGGCCCACAACTTCGGCGCACCGGTAACCGTGACAGCCCATGCGTGGCTGAGGAAGCCGTCAAACGCATCCATGCCGTCACGCAGGCGACCTTCAATATGGTCGACCGTATGAATAAGCCGCGAATACATCTCAATCTGACGGCGACCGATAACCTTGACCGAGCCGGGTTCGCAGACGCGGCTCTTGTCATTGCGGTCAACGTCCGAGCACATGGTCAGCTCGGACTCGTCTTTCTTGGAGTTGAGCAGTTTGAGGATCTGCTCCGAGTCAGCAATCGGGTCATCACCACGCTTGATGGTTCCGGAAATCGGGCAGGTTTCAATGCGGCGACCCGAAACGCGAACGAACATTTCCGGCGACGCGCCGATCAGATATTCCTGATGGCCAAGATTGATGAAGAAGGAATACGGCGACGGGTTGATGGCTTTCAGACGACGCGACAGATCGGACGGCTTGCTGTCGCAGCGCTCCATGAACTTCTGGCCCGGCACCACTTCAAACAGGTCACCACGACGGAAGCTTTCCTTGGCCTTGACCACCAGTTCGGAATATTCGCCGGAGCGGTGATCGCCCTTTGGCGGAATAACGTCGGTTGGCTTGAAAGGCTCAGGGGCTATGTCCTCAGCCTTGCCAGCTGTTGTGACGCCGGCCTTTTCAAAGTCATACCGGTCAATCCATGCCTTGGCGGAATAGTGGTCAACGACCAGAATTTCATCCGGCAGGAACAAGACCATGTCGCGCTGGTCCTCAGGGCGCTGCAGCGACAATTTGATGGCATCAAACTGGAATGCGAGGTCGTAACCGAAGGCGCCAAACAGGCCGATGGCTGAATCGGCACTGGAATAGAAGAGGTCAACGACCGCCCGCAGTGCCGTAAATACCGTCGGGATTTTTGAGCGCTCTTCTTCGGTGAAGACACGGTCTGGTTCATTGACCACCAGATCGAGACGACGTTCCGACGATGCACCGAGTGTCAGATCCGGTGTCGCCGCCAGTTTTTCGCGAATAAAGGACAGCAGGACTTCACCGCGCCCATTATAGGCTTCGATCCACATTGTGCGACCGAGGCAGGAAATACCAAGTGGCGGATCGATGATTGCAGTATCCCAACGGGTGTAACGACCGGGATATTCATAGTTGGAGGAAAATACCGCGCCGCGACGTTCGTCCAGCCGTTCAATATAGGAGTCGATTGCACCAGCATAATCAGTGGCACGATGCTGGCGTGTCACTTTCACGCCGCCCTTCGTCTCGTAGATTTCACTGCCATCATCCTGAATGATCGTTACCATTTCTTACTTCCCCGTTTGTTCAGACCCGATGGCAGGCGGCAAGATAACAAAAAAGCCGCCTGAGAATTCGGGCGGCTTGGTCGTCGTCTGAAGACATGACTGGTCAAGGCCGCGTTAGCTGCCCCACCACCAGTTACCGATGTTCTTAGACGTTGTGTTCATGGCGGCAATTGTTAGCGTGCAGAAAATCATATGGCAAGTGCTTTCCAAGCATGCAGTGAACCGGAATGCAGGCAAAGGCGTTGACCCTTCACCGATACGAAGGAGTGCCCGGCAAAATGCCTCATCGTTTTGTTATTCTGGCAGCGAGCCTGCTGCTGATCTCAGCCTCTAAACCACCTGAAACTGTTCCCGTTCCACAACAGAAACCTGCCCAGGAACAGAGCGAAGACACCAAACCCGTAGCCCCCCCAGCTGAGGCAGAAACGCCAAAACCCCAACCTAAGCCAGAGGACAAGGCAGCGCCCTCACCTGCCACTGAACCCGAAAGCAAAGCTGAAGACAAAAAAACAGAGCCTGAGGAAAAAACGGAGGCCGCCATTCCGGTAGAGCAGGAAAACCCTGAGGAATTGCAGGCGTGTCTTGCAGAACTCAAAACACTGGGCGCCGAGTTCAAGGCGCTGGATGCCATCAAGGGCGAAGAAAATGGCTGTGGCATAGCATCTCCTATTGAGTTGTCGTCCATAGGACAGGGCATCAAGCTTGATCCGCCAGGACCCATGCGCTGCGAAACCGCGCTTGCACTCAGCCGCTGGGCAAAGGAAATGCTTGTGCCGGCAGCAAAACTGTCGATGCCGGAGCGCAAGATCACCGCAATCGCCAATGCATCCACCTATGTGTGCAGAAACCGCAACAGCGCTGAAAATGGCAAGATATCGGAACATGCCAAAGGCAACGCCGTCGATGTCTCATCCATTGCTTTTGACAAGGGTGAGCCGCTGATCATGAAACCACGCGATGAAGACGGCACTGTTGAAGGTGCATTTCAACGCACCATCACCACGGCCGCCTGCCTGTTTTTCAAGACTGTGCTATCGCCCGGTAGCGACTCGACCCATCAGGATCACCTCCATCTCGATGTGCTGGAGCGCAAAGGCGATTATCTCTACTGCCGATAGGGCAAGAGACTGCCACAACCAATCAAACAAAAGGGCGGCGCTTTCGCACCGCCCTTTCTTTCCCCGGCCCCCGCCAGTTTTTGGATCAGAATTTCTGGGTGAGAGAAATTTTGAATGAACGACCTGGTTCTGAATAGAACGCAACAGGCTGATTGGACGTCGACGCGGCTCCGCTAGTGCTGACATCACGGACACCAACAGCATTGTAGTAGGTCTTATCAAAGATGTTGTAGACACCAGCCTGAATGCGCAGGCCCTTGGTCTGCGCGGGTTCCCACCAACCTGTCAGATTAACGATGCCATATCCGGGAGCATCGAACGTGTCATACGCAAATGCTGGACCAGTAATAGGGATCACCCGTCCATCTTCTCTCATGCCACCTGACAAGATGGTCGAGAGATCCGCGCCCCAAGTGTCCTGTTCATAACCGATACCGAGAACCGATTTGACCGGTGCAACAGTGCGGATGAATTCGCCTGTATCCTTGTCCTTGCCGTAAGAATAGGCAAGCGAACCATGCAGGAAGATGCCGTTTGCGAAGTCTTTGCGAGCACTGACTTCAACACCTGAAATCTCAACTTTGTTTCGGTTGCGCCACGTGTAGAGTGTCGTTGGCTGCCCAACGCCACCTGGCGTACCAAAAACATCTATGAAATTCGAATAGATGTTGTGATACAGGGTAAGCTTACCCGTCAGATCATCACTCTGATAGCTCGCACCCATTTCAAAACCTTGAGAGGTTTCAGGCTTGAGGTCCGGATTGCCGACATTCGCGTAGAAGCTTCCATTCCGGAAATCAATGTACAGTTCATTGACCGTCGGAGGACGGAACGCCATAGACCACTGGCCAAACAGTTCGACTTCAGGCGTCAGCTGATACGTAGCGAGCAGCTTGGGCGAAATACGAATGCCATCCTGTCCATCCGGCAAACCGAAGACAGGGAAGCCAGTATTGTTGCTAAAGCCTGCGGATGCTTTTGGATCATAGTCATACCAATCCAGGCGAGCACCGGGTGTCAGCGCAAAACCTGAATCTCCAAAGGAAATACGGTCATCAAGATACAGACCGAGACGACGACCATCGACGTCTGGGATGTCGGACTGCGAGACAACTGTCGTTACCGGCACAACACGAAGAAACTGTTCCGTTTGGAAGAACTGGAGGTTTCCACCAAACCGAACTTCGTGGTTCAGATTACCGGTGCTGAATTCGGACAATGCGCCGCCGGTCAAACCGATGGAGCTTTCTTCCATCTGGTTGTAACGACCATAATTCGTGCCGTTGTTGCGGCGGCCATAGGAGCCAGCGTCTTTGGCAAGCTGCTGCCAATAGAGCGTCAGATTTGCACTGTCGATGAGCGCATCGGCGGATGGCGCTTCATATTCATAATCCAGCGAGACGCGATCACGACGCGTATCGTCATAGCCCCAATAGTCGCCGACTCTGTTGGTTGACCCGGCAGTGCCAGCGGTAAACGTCGAGGTCTGCAAGGTTTTAAGATCGGTTTTGGTGTCGAGATTGAACCGTTCCGCCGTCAAACCTATGCGATGGCCGCCTTCCAAGTCCTGACGAACCTTGAAAAGCAAGTTGTACTGATCGTAGTCAGCAGGATTTGCCTCGGTTCGGTTCACGCCGATAATGTCGGCAGTGCCCTGATTTTTGCGCTCATGGCCCTTCTTGTAGCCACCTTGGAAAAGAACAGACGTATTCTGTACTTTTTTGGCGACGGCGACATTACCACCGAAGCTTCTGTCTTCGCTGTCATAGGTAAGCTTGGCAACGCCGCCCCAATCGCGACCCTCTTCAATCAGGTCTTCAGGCTCAAGCGTCCGCAACACCAAAGCACCACCAAGAGCACCAGGCCCAATGCGGCTAGAATCCGAACCACGCAAAACATCGACGCGGGACAGCGACGAGAAGTCGTAGCTGTTATTGGTGTCACTCATGCCAGTCGTCGCAACGGTGCTACGTGCATAGTTCTCAAAGAAGGGAACTGGGATGCCATCGATCAATGTAGTAACGCGTGCGCCACCGAGACCGCGAATAAACAGGCCACCTGTTTTACCAGGCTTCGACTCCACGAAATCAACACCTGGTTCCGTCGTATTACCAAGATCGCGGACGTTGCTGATTTCCTTCTTGCGGATCTGATCAGCCGTTGTCTGGCTGGCAAGTGGCGTGTCGGATGCAGCATTAGCCGCAGTTGTGCGCTTGCCCTTGACCACGATCCTGTTGAGAAGAGTGCTATCGGCGGACTGTGCCTGAGCAGCGTCCTGCGCGTAGGATGCACCGGAGGCGGAGAGCAGAACCATTGCTGTGCAGACAAGAAGTGCTGATCTGGAATGCCCAATTACCATTTACGTCCCCCTTTTATGCAGGCGCATGGAAATAGTCGCTGCGACGATGGCGCAACGCTCTCCCAACCCTGTCGGAATATGCAAAAATTGACGGTGAAACCGCTGTTACGGACGATTAAAAAACATGACTATTATAGTCAATATAGAAAACATGATTGAAAGCTTCATGATTAAATCTGGAATGAAATGTTGCCAAAACACAACAATCACACTTCACCGGAACTGAAAAGCAGTCGTCAATTACAGGTAGAATTACGTAGAAGCTGCAAGCGAAAAGCTGAAAATCAACCGAAACGTTAGTTAGAATATTAAAACAATCAAAAATATAATTTCTTTGTACTCTTGCCGTTCTCATAATTTTATCCGCTCATACTTGCGGATTTGCCGGGTGGCCCCTAAATGCCCGCTAATATTGAAACCTCTATACTTAATCACCAAGCCATTATCGGAAGCCCGTCAATGAAATCGCTGGAACTCCTCGTAGAACGCATAATCCTCTCGAGCCGTTGGATTCTGGTCGTCTTTTATCTGGGGCTGGTCGCAGCTTTGGGAGTTTACGCGTTTTCTTTCGTCCTGAAATTCCTGAAGGTCGCCAAAAACGTCTTCACCTATGATGAAGCCGATATGATCCTAGCCATGTTGGGTTTGATTGACGCAGCGCTTGTTGCAAGTCTGATCGTCATGGTGATGATTTCCGGTTACGAAAACTTCGTCAGCCGTTTTGATGAGGCCGATGCGGAAGTGTCATTCCTTGGAAAGCTGGATTCCGGCAGCCTGAAGATCAAGGTCGCCTCCTCCATTGTGGCAATCTCGTCCATTCACCTGCTGCAAATCTTCCTGAATGCCAACCAGTACACCGACAATAAGCTGATGTGGTTCACCATCATTCATCTGGCTTTTGTGGTCTCGGCCGTCATGCTCGGCTTCCTCGAGAAGCTGATGGCAAAACCAAAGGATCAAACTCCAAAACCATAATGGAGTTTGATTTCTTCAAAACTGGTTTCCCGGAAATGATTCTTCATTTTTTGGCCCTGGCAGGGACATTTTCGGCCGGGTCACCCCGAACGCCAGCAGTGGAAAATCTGTCAGACCAATTGACGTCTCATAACGCTCTGATATACCACAATAAATAAATTCCGTTTAAATCAGCGTTTCAAACTACCAATTTATCAGTAGCGTTTCAGCGTATTTCATATATTTGTTACCGTTAACATACAGGCAAATTGGCCCACCAAAGAAACCCTTTTAATGGCAGTTATCGAACGGCAATCGCAATTGAGCGAAGAGATATCAGCAGCCGACAGTCGTCCGGCTTGGCTGCTTGCCGTTCATAAGGTTGCCAAACAATTCGGGTTTGCCCATGTCTCGCTGATCATATCGCCGACCGTCAATGATCTGCTTTTGGCGCCGCTGGTTGTCGAAAGCACAATTTCGGCACGGTTCGTGCGAGAAATTGACGCCCATCATTTTTTGCCGCTTTGTCCGGTTATTCCGCGTCTCAATCGTTCCCTAGTGCCGCAATTCTGGTCGGTTCATGACTCCGTTCCACCATTCCCGGACGAGATGCGGCGCATCATGACCGATTACGGCATTGCCTGCGGTGTGATGATCCCGATAAACGCCCCATCCGGCGAGCGCTACATCATACGGTTCGATGGTGATACGACGCATCCTTGCCAAAGCGTGATGAATGCGCTGGGCATGATTGGGCTACACGCTTATGATGTCTATGACAGCATGAAGCGCAATGAAATGGCACCGGTCCGCACCCTGACCAAGCGGGAGCTTGAGGTGATCCGCTGGACAGCACAAGGAAAAACATCAGCCGAGATCGGCCAGATCCTCTCGCTGTCAGACCATACCGTCAATGCCTATATGAATAATGCGATCAAGAAGCTGGACTGCGTCAATCGTACGCAATTGGTGGCAAAGGCCATCCGTTCCAAGCTGATCAGCTAAGTCGCCAATCAAAAAAGTCTACCGGAAATAATGATCCTGCCACAGGCTTACCCATGGCAGGAATACGGTTTTTAACGATCCAGAACGGAGCGCAGTTCGACAAGGTTAGAGCGAACACGCAACACGTAAAAGCCCATTGTCGCCAGGTGCGATGGCATCAGCCAGCCACTTTCCTCGCCGTTGGAAATGATTGCGGGCTGAATGCGCAGTGCCGCACGGGTTTGCACCAGCGTGTCATTCCACAGGGTTGTCAGGTTACGTTCACGAATAACCTGCGAGAAATCGGCACCGGCAGCAGACAGAACGCCGTAATAACCGTAAAGCTGGCCATAAGCGAACCAGAACCGGTCATCGGCACGAGTGTCAAACCAGCCGCCATTATAGTTTTCCGATCGTTCACGCAAAATGGCAGAGGTTGAGCCAATATCACCGGCGATACGATCGATAAACTGAATCAGGTTGTCGGCACGTCCATCAAATACCGCATTGCACGCCACCAGTTCGGCGTTGAATGCCTGGAAGCTGCGGATAGCGGAACGGTAATAGCTTGGGGTTGGCGTTTTGGGACCGAATGGATCAAGACCGAAATACCAGGAATATTCGCTGAACTGCATGTTGCCACGCGCTTCCTGAAGATTGGCATTGATGCCCGAAGTGCCGCGAACGCGGCCCAGCGTATCAACGAGCTCAACCGACGTACGGCGAACGGCCTGGTTCACACCACGCTGGAAAGATGCCTTATTGTCGAGAAACGGCGTATTATCCCAATCCATGCCGAACAGGCCAAATCGGTACAGCAGCATGGAGGAAATCCATGCATTCTGATTGACGTTAAAGTCCGTCAGATCAGCAGCAACATCAACGATTGCCGAACGCTGGCACGTGCGGGCCGCACCATCAGTGGCCGGCAATTCCTGCCCTGCCGGAACAGTTCTTTCAGCGAACTTATAGGCCGCAATGTAATCCGGATCAAAATTGGTCCAGCGCTGCGTCTGAATGATGAAATAGCCGTAGGACACGACCAGCACAGCCAGACCCGCAAGGACGATGCCCTTCACTGTCCATGTGCGTTGATTATACCAGCCATGCGCGGCTATAAAAGGCCACAGGACCCAGGCAACTGCGATGCCGACCCCTCGACCTATGGCACTGAAAAGCCGTTGGAAGAATGTGATGATCGGATCAAGCATGGTCATCTTCTCCTATGCCATAAAGTCGCTGGCGAAACTCTCTTTTGTCTTTCAAATATGTTCCGGTCAGTGTCGATACAACATACTCACGAAACTTTTCAGAATATCGCTCGTAAGAAGCGTAAAAACCCTGCTTGTCGAAGATAAACCGCGAAACAAAGTCGGCCGGCACCATCTGCGCAATCAACCGATTGACCAGCCATTGGTCGGCATGCTCGACGCGAGCGCGCACCAGCATGAACCGCCATTCGGGTTTCACATCCTCCATGCGGATGCTGCCGGTGCTGGAAATCTTGCGCATCGCATCCTGCAAAAACGGATAGGCACCGTTGCGGGTCACGGTCGCGCCATTCATGTGCAGCCAGGTCTGCATCCAGATCGGATCCGCCATCAGCGTGCCGGCATCAGGTGCTGCATCATTGACAAGCTGCTTCAGGATCATGTCCGAGCGGTGCCGGAGCAGACCGGAGGTTTCAACCCAGCTGGCCCGAGGCAGTTCTATTCGCCCGGTTTTTGCCAGGAAGTCATAAACTCGTTGGTGGTCATCAATGGCAATATAACTAACCTGCCACGGGCGCGAACGACGGAAACCCGGCGCCTTTGCGTCACAAATGACCGTCGTGTTGCGACCGTCCAGGAAGATGAACACGCCGCCAAAATGATTGGCCCAGAACGCATCGTGGCGGAAAACCAGCTGGTCCGGCACCAGCCGGTTCTGGCGAATATCGCCCGTCAGCTTGGCGAGCTCTACCATGCGGTTAAGCATGTCGTCATCACGCCAGGCATTTTCGTCGCTTTGCAGCCGGTCCACCAGTTGCCGCAGTTCCGCCGCCTTGGCCAGCACGTTTTCAGTCGAAAACATGCGGAAACTCACTTCGTTGATCGACAGCAGATCTTCAAGGCTTTCAACAATAGAGACGCTGTCTTCAATCTCGCCAAACAATGCATCCTTGATGGTTATGGCATTGATTGAGCGGGTATTTGCCGCAAAAAACTCATGCATCAAACCGGCGGTATTGGAAAAGCTGGTATGTACAACCGGCAGGTTTTCCTGCTCCGGCGTCATGATGATGGAACGGCGATTGACCCGGTTGGGGTCCAGATAGTCCTTGTCGCCAAGCTCATCGGCAATTTGCGGAGAAAAGCCGGTCATGTCGATTTCAAAGCTGTCGAGTGTGGTTTTACGCAGACCAAACCCTTCCAGCGCCTTGTTGTAGCGTTCGACCAGATGCGGCTCGGCAATTTCCAGCAAACGCCCGTAAATCAGTTCTGTTTCCAACAGACGGTTCATTGCGACCACCGTCCGTCACGTTTCATCGCCTCGATTTGAGCAATCGCCTTCTCACGCTGACGTTCACGGCGGATGATATCCGTCACCGCAGCATCGTCGGACTTATCGGTGTAGCGGAATTCGCTATCTGCGTAACGATTGATCTCCTGAAGGATCATATCCATCGTCACCGGGCCACGCAGTTCGGCAATCATCGCTTTCTTGTCATCATAGGACTTGTGCATGAAAGCGTCAGGCGTTTCAAACCAGGCATCCGGCAGTTCCACGTCCATCGCACGCATCTTGATGGCGTCGGTAATGTTCTTGATGGCACGACCGGTAAAGCGCGGCTCGGCCAGCTTGATCATATGCAGATAAGCACCGATATCAGCCAGCGTCTGAATGCGGCCATGTGTGCGCTCATAACGTTCCCAGACGGCAACCAGACCGTCTTCCTGCGGCTGCCTGTGTTTTTCATAAGAGCCGGACACGGCCTTCTTGATTTCCTGATCGGCAAACAGCGCGTGCTCGCCCAGCGGAATGGTGTGGTTTTTACCCACCAGCAACGAGAAGATATCGATGTAATCATGCTCGGTCTGTGGGCCATCCACCAACCAGCGCGCCCCTGCCCGCTGGCGCAACGCATCATCGACATTTTCAGGATAGTTGGAGAACATGCCGAAAGAGCAATTGCCGCGAACAACAGTCGAGGCACCGGCAAAACTCTCCATCAGTACTGCTGTCACTTCATGCTGACCGGCAGAGGCGCGGTCATCAGAACGTTTTGCTGCAACCTGGTCGACATCATCAATGGTACCGAAACCGATCGCACGTGGGTTCATCACATTGTTGATGAACGCCTTGGCGTTCTGCCCCGACTTGCCCTGATAGGACGAAATCTGGTCCACGCCGAAGTTTTCGTAATGAAAGGCGTAACCGGCAACTTCACAATAATCGTTCAACATGCCGGCCAGCATTTGGATCAGAATGGTCTTGCCCGTCCCCGGCATGCCATCACCGATGAAGGTGAACAGAAACCCACCCAACTCGACAAACGGGTTCATCTGCCGGTCGAAATCATAGGCCATCATCATCTTGGCCAGTTTCAGCGCCTGATATTTGGCAATGTGGTTGCCAATGATTTCTTCCGGCTTTTTGAAGCTCATCGCAAGCGGCTTGCGCTTTTCACCCGGCGTCACATCAAAACCATCCAGCGTGAAATCATCCTGATCAACACGGATATGGTTGTTCTCAAACACCGAAAGCGCCGCAAAACGTGCCTTACGCGTCAAAAGCCCCTGAATGGCGTCCCGGGCAAAGGCCCGGCTGCGCGCCACAAGGGCGGCCTCGTCTGTGGCCCCTGCCAAACCTGCATCCAGCCCGGCCAGCATGCTCTTCATCGCATCCTGCGGTGTATCGAACAGAAAATCCGGTTCTCTCGTATCATCAACCGGCTCACCGTCACCCGGTAAGGTCGCGAGCAGATAAGCACCCAGCGTAAAGGCGGCAACATAGGACGACGCAGAAAGTAGCGCCTTGAACTGCTCGGCATCGGCGCCGGACAATGGTGCAGCACGATTGCGGGCCTGCAGCTGTTCCAGCGCCGTCTGTCGCGCAAATATATCCGCCACGGCCAAGGCAATCTGCACACCACGCCGCGCACGGTAAAGCACCATGTGCTGCAGCGGAGAAAGCATCGGATCAGATGACTTTATCGCCTGAATGGTCCGCGCCAGTTCCACTTCACGGGTACTGCGCACCGAAGTAGTCGACACGGTTGAAACAAACCGCCTGCCGGTACCGGCCAAAGCAGTACCACTGCCCTGCCCGTTGCCACTGTCCAGCACGATGAATTTTGTCACCAGACTTTGTGCAAGGGTCAGATGGCTGGCAATCTCATTTTCATGGATAGTCGTCAGTCCGGCATTCAAACTGTTCATCGGATCAAACCTCGCTTACCACCTGACGACCTGAAATTACGTGAACCTTGTAATTGCCGAAGATTGCGGTTGCCTCACCTGCGGCGTAAAGCGCTTGGTAGGCTTCATGCGGCACCAGCGCGTGTTTTTCGTAAGCGCTCACACCCATACGCGCCGCTTCCAGATCATTGGTTTCGATATGGAATTCCTGAACGGCCGGCGTGGAAGAGAAAAAGCCACGCGATGCCGGACGTTCATTTTTCGAGAATATCTCCTGCATCGTCCAGCTCATCAGCCAGGCGTTTTCATCCCTGCGGACCTTGGAGAGAATGTCGTTGATCCGGGCATTATTTTCGGTAATGCCGGATGAGTAGAACGGGCCAAGCACGATACGGCGCAACAGCTTTGGATGCAGCGTCTCGAAATCCTTGTCGAGATTGGACGCAATGGTTGCGGGCGTTAAGCCATAGGCTCCGTTGCGGACAATAAAATCATCAAACCGCGTCGCCAGTTCCGGATTCAGCAAACCACCGATTGGCAACGGAATATCGACATCATGTCGCAACTTGCCATCCGGCCCCACCAGCAACCGGTCAACATTTTCAGACGAATCCTCAATGGTGGCGATATAGATCATCGGCAGTGTCTGCGGCCCGTCGAACACGCCCCACGTCACCACATAAACCGGACGAGAATTTTGAGGATTGACTGACACATGAATGGTTTCGGGCAACACGAAGGGTGAGAAGATCTCACCTTTACGGATTTGCTGCAGGTAAAGCCGTTCAGCCATCTGCGTTTGCAGCGTTGCCGGGAATTCCTTGTGGCGCAAAATGAAATCGGCCATTTCTCTGCGCAGAACGTCGGGTTCCGGAATGGAAGCCAGCCGCTTTTCAGCACCATTGCGATCGTTTTCCAGTTCCAGAACGCTTTGGAAAACCGGGAAGCCGCTTTCAGCTCGCGAGATACGAAACTGCTCCATGAACCCGACCCGGTTCTGCCAGCATGTGAAGGAGTTTCGCAGCCGTTCGATGTAAGGCAGCAACAAACGCCCCGCCAACCCGCTGCCCGGCAGCATCAGGTTGGGTTGCGAAAAATAAACATCCATGCCGTTCAGCGCCGCGGCCATGGTATTGAAATACTGCGTCACTGCGGCATTGTTGGCGGAAGGTAGCAACGGAAAACCCCAGTTTATCTTACTGCTTCACGTAGTTAGCCGAATTGTGCTTGTCGAGTACCGCCTGGAAACGGCGCGAGAACGCCTCGTCTGCCAGCTTCTTGCGTCGCTGGATATCCTGGGTCGAAAGCATGTTCTTCTCATGCATTTCCAAGAGGTCGCCAATATGACGCTGTGCGGCAGAGCCGATACCCGCCATTGTTTCCGCAGCGGCCGCATCCACCTGCGTCCCGAGCGTGTTGATCTTGTGCGCAACGTCCTGCTGGGCGGCGGTCTTCAAGCTGTCCTCAAGCGCCTTGTAGAGAACGATACGCTGCTCGGTATCGATGGTCAGCTTGTTGATCAGCGTATTCTGCGCGGCAATCTGGTTGTTGAGCGAATCCACAAAGGTCTGGAACATTGAGGTGTAACGCTCCAGCGTCTGGCTCTCGGCCAGAAGTTCCTGCTCTTTTGCCTGCGCAAGATTATATTCCGTGGCAAGTTTGGAGCGCTGACCCTCAAGTTCTGTGCGCTGCGACTGCTCGGTGGAGGCTGCAATCTTGTTTTCAATATCAAGCAGCGCCGGGTTCAACTGCTCAATTTGCTTCTGGGTCGCTTCCAGCAATGCGATCGTGCCCTTGCGACGCTCGATCACCTGCACAAGGCTTGCCTCAGACGAAGAATAACGCTGGTCGAGAACGCTCT
The DNA here is from genome assembly GCF_014851585.1 of Agrobacterium sp. AGB01. Taxonomy (GTDB): domain Bacteria; phylum Pseudomonadota; class Alphaproteobacteria; order Rhizobiales; family Rhizobiaceae; genus Agrobacterium. Next base: position 557,760 of record NZ_JACVAB010000002.1, on the reverse strand, counting down.
TTTGCTCTTTCAAAATGCCGACAATGCTATCGGACTTGGACAAGAGTTCCTGAAGATTACCGGCCAGCGACATGTTGCGAACACGCTCGGTGCGCATGCGCTGGGCCTTCTGCTTTGAGAAAACGCCGATAAATTTCTCATAACCGGTGTAGTTCTTCATGCTTTCGAATTCGCTGCCAAACACGTTGGTCGCATCCTCAAGCCCGATGATGAGGTCGGCAATGTTTGCTTCCATCACCTTCTGCTGGGTCAGAACGTCCTGAATACGCGCATTTTCAATATCGAAATTCACATCGCCAAGCTTGGTGTCCGCCTTGGAGAACTGATCGAGCACCACACCCGACTGCTCAAGTTTCGTACGCATGTCGTTGACCGCAACTTTGGTCTTTTCGATTTCGGTATCGAAGGATTGCAACGTAGCCATATGAGTTTCTCTCCCCAAACGATGAACAGCAAAAAGGCCGCCTTTCAGATTGAAGGCGACCTTATAGAAAATATCAGCTTTGGAAACTGCAAATTCAAGAGATTGCAGTTAAATCACAAACTTAGAGGCCGAGATTGGCAATCTCTGCATCAAGACGTTCACGTGCCTTCTTTGGCAGTTTACCGGTCTTGATGGCTTCGAGGTTTGCCGGCGCATCACCGGCAACGATGAGTGCAACCATGCCCATGCCAAGGTGCGGGGTGCATTTCACGACGAAAGCGCCTTCCTTGTCGATGGTTACTTTCAGGGTTTCGTTCATCTTGCCTTTGAACTCGGTTACACCTTCAGGGATCATGCCCTTGACCGCAGCGGCGTCATGCCCCTTGTCGACCGGCACGAACACGATAACGTCGCCGACATTGGCCTTAACGGCCTGCGGCTCGAACACCATGGCGTCGCCATTAGCGCCCTTGTTCAGCATCTTGACTTCAATTTCGGCGGCAAGAGCCGGAAAGGCGAACAAGCCGGCAACGGCAACGGCGCTGACAAGACGAAGGAATTTATTTTGCATCTTTTGCACTCCTGAGCGAAGCCGCACCCTGCGGCGTTGAGTGCGTAATACCGCGAAGATGCTGTGCACTCTTTGACCAAAATCAAACACAGAAAACTATATGCGGCGCTCAGCTTTCCTTGACAGCCTCCACCCAGTGGCGACGGCAGAAGGAGACATATTTCTCATTGCCACCGACATCGATCTGCGCACCTTCCTTGATGACCTGGCCGGATGCATCATAACGGGCAACCATTGTCGCCTTCCGGCCGCAATGGCAGATGGTGCGGATTTCACGCAACTCATCGGCAATGGCCAGCAATTCCTTCGATGATGGAAACAGTTTGCCCTGAAAATCGGTGCGCAGGCCGTAGGCCATCACAGGAATGTTCAACTTGTCGGCAATATCGGCCAACTGCCAGACGTGATGTTCGGACAGAAAGTTGGCTTCATCGACAAAGACACATGCCACAGCCTCTTCAGCATGGAGTGCCTTCACTTCTTCGAAAATGTTGGTTTCAGGGTAAAAAAGCAGCGCATCAGAGCAAAGTCCGATTCGCGATGCTACCCGGCCGACGCCTGCGCGGTCATCAAAAGAGGCGGTAAAAATCAATGTGCGCATGCCGCGCTCATGATAATTGTATGAGGCCTGTAGCAGCATTGTCGATTTGCGGGCATTCATCGCGGCATAATTGAAATAAAGCTTGGCCATGTCGTCTCCGGCTGAAATGTAACAAGGCGCCAACACGCCAGATATTCGTCTGCGTAAGGCTTTTGGCGTCCCACAACCGGAATGGGAAGCGCAAAGCATCAAAAACCACAGGATTTATCGGCCAGTGTTGCCAGCAAGATGTTATGCACGGCAAAACATGTCGCAAATGAAGTGAGCCCGCACGCAAATGCACATGAGTTGATTGTGTCGGGCATATATTGATAATGGCACGGGAACAAAAAACAGGGAGTACACAATGCTTGTCAACAAAAGGCGCTGTCTTGCCCTCGCCGCAGCAGTTTCAATCTTGGCTTTTGGCGGTGCAGGAGCCCAGGCGGCAGAGCCTGAAAGCTGTGCAACAGTTCGCTTCTCCGATGTCGGCTGGACTGACATCACCGCAACAACCGCAACAGCTTCCGTTCTTCTGAAAGGCCTTGGCTACCAGACCGACGTGAAGATCCTCTCTGTTCCAGTCACCTATACGTCTTTGAAAAACAAGGACATCGACGTTTTCCTCGGCAACTGGATGCCGACAATGGAAGCCGATATCGCGCCTTTCCGTGACGACAAGTCCGTTGAAACGGTGCGCGAAAACCTGGCAGGCGCGAAATATACGCTCGCCACCAATGCCAAGGGCGCCGAACTCGGCATCAAGGACTTCAAGGACATCGTCACCCAAAAGGACGCGCTGGAAGGCAAGATTTACGGCATCGAGCCAGGCAATGACGGCAACCGCCTGATCCTCGATATGGTCGAGAAGGACACATTCGGCCTGAAAAGTTTCGAAGTGGTGGAATCTTCCGAGCAGGGCATGCTGTCCCAAGTGGCACGCGCCGACAAATCCGGCCAGCCTATCGTCTTCCTCGGCTGGGAGCCGCACCCGATGAATGCCAACTTCAAGCTGACCTATCTCTCGGGCGGCGATGATGTATTTGGCCCGAACTTCGGTGGCGCCACAGTGCACACCAATGTCCGCGCCGGTTACACACAAGAATGCGCCAATGTCGGCACGTTCTTGAAGAACCTGCAGTTCTCTTTGCCTATGGAAAACGAGATCATGGGCAAGATCCTGAACGACGGACAGGACCCGGAAGCTGCCGCAACCGCATGGATGAAAGCCAATCCGACAGCAATCGAACCATGGCTTGCCGGCGTCACCACCTTCAAGGGTGAAGAAGGCCTGCCTGCTGTAAAAACTGCTCTCGGCCTCTAAAAAAACGCTGGATGGAAATCCTGTTGAAACTATAACCGGCCATCACGGTATGGCCGGGTTTTTATAAGATATTTTATCACGAAAGGCTGTCTTTCTGTGGAATGGATCAGCGCATCTGAAAACCGTCTTCCTGTCGGACGTTATGCAAAAGACGCGATCGACTGGCTGACGACAAATCTGGCTTTCTTTTTTGACTGGCTGTCCTTCATTCTGAAGAGCGTCGTTGATGCGTTGCTATTTGTTCTACAGGCGCCGCATCCGTTGCTGATCATTGCCATCATCACCGCGCTGTCCTGTTGGGTGCGCCGTTCGATTGGCGTGCCGCTGTTTACGGCGCTCGGACTGCTGCTGATCGTCAATCTCGGCTACTGGAAAGCCACCACGGAGACGCTTGCACTGGTTCTGGCCGCAAGCGTTGTCTGCATGAGCATCGGTGTGCCGCTCGGTATTCTCGCCGCCCGTCGCAAATGGTTCTACGTCATTCTGCGTCCGGCGCTGGACCTCATGCAGACCATCCCGACCTTCGTATATCTTATTCCGGCGCTGATCCTGTTCGGGCTTGGCATGGTGCCCGGCTTGATCGCTACGGTCATTTTTGCCATTCCGGCCCCCATTCGTCTGACCCGTCTTGGGATTATCTCGACGCCGCCTGCCCTGGTTGAAGCGGCCGTCGCCTTCGGCGCGACACCGGCACAGGTGCTGCGCAAGGTCGAACTGCCTTTTGCCATGCCGCAGATCATGGCCGGCCTGACGCAAACCATCATGCTGTCATTGTCCATGGTGGTCATATCAGCACTGGTGGGCGCAAACGGCCTTGGCGTTCCCGTCGTCCGCGCATTGAACACCGTTAATATTGCCATGGGCTTTGAGGCCGGTCTCTGCATCGTGATCCTTGCGATCATTCTCGACCGTCTGTTTCGCCTTCCAGGCTCGGAGGACGAGGCATGAGTGACGCAATCATCTTCGGCAATGTCGATATCATCTTTGGTGACAAACCGGAAAAGGCCCTTCCCCTGATCGACCGCGGCAAAAGTCGTGACCAGATCAACCGCGAAACCGGCCTTGTGCTGGGCGTGGCCAATGCCTCGCTGAGCGTCAAGGAAGGTGAAATTCTTGTCCTGATGGGGCTGTCTGGCTCAGGAAAATCCACCCTGGTGCGCGCGGTGAACGGCCTGGCACCGGTCGTGCGCGGCAATGTCAGCGTTCGCACCGACGATGGTTATGTCGATCCTTACAAGGCATCGCCTCGCGTACTGCGCGCGTTACGCACGCACACGGTGTCGATGGTATTCCAGCAGTTCAGCCTGCTGCCCTGGCGCAATGTTGCAGATAATATCGGCTTTGGTCTGGAACTGGCCAATGTGCCGGAAGCAGAACGCAAACAGCGCGTCGCCGAGCAGCTTGAACTGGTCAAGCTTGAACAATGGGCAAACCGCAAGGTCGGCGAGCTTTCCGGTGGAATGCAGCAGCGTGTTGGCCTTGCCCGCGCCTTCGCAACAGGCGCACCAATTCTGCTGATGGACGAACCGTTTTCCGCTCTCGATCCACTGATACGCAGCCGCCTGCAAGATGAACTGCTCGAATTCCAGAGCCGCTTGAAAAAGACCATCCTGTTTGTCAGTCACGATCTCGACGAAGCATTTCGTATCGGCAACCGTATTGCTATGATGGAAGGTGGCCACATCATCCAGTGCGGCACACCGCAGGAAATCGTCAAAAATCCGGCCACCTCCTATGTCGCCGACTTCGTGCAGAACATGAACCCAATCTCGATGCTCACCGCAGGTGACATCATGAAGCCGGGCATATCGGAGCAGACAGGCAAACGTTCGATTTCCGGCACGGCGCGCGCCTCCGTTCCGCTCATCGACATTCTCGACGCTTTGAGCAAACATCCGGGCATGATTGGCGTGGTTGAAAACGGCGCCATCATTGGCACGATATCAGCAGATGATGTTGTGAGCGGACTGACACGGCACCGTAATCGCTAACGGCGTGACGCTGATTCGCAGGTGATTCCACATCAGGAGGCAACGCTCTCTGGAACAGGTGACATGTCTTTTTTATCATCTAAAAAAGAATATACGCGAAAATTCGCAGTTGTAACGTTTCAGTAGATAAAATGACGCAGCTGGAAAAAATCACATAATTTGTACAACACACCCGATGAAACCGGCAAACCCTGCAAAAAATGGCATTTTCAAGCCCGAAACCTGCAAATAGAGTACGTTTTCTTAATAAAATTTGCGGATAAACTATTTTTACATGATAATATAAAACGAAACTAATAAAGTGGTCCTATACCTTAGATTTAGGTATATACAACATTGTGTCCATCTTGCTAAATTGGGCACATCAAATTTAATAAGCCAACGTGACGCGTTCGCAGGAGAGCCTCGCATATGAATACCCAATCTCTTTCAGAGCAATCCAACGCGGCTGCGGGGCTTTTGTCGGCAATGGCAAACCCAAAGCGGTTGATGATCCTTTGCAGCCTTGTCGAAGGTGAAGTCCCCGTTGGTGTTTTGGCAACACAGGTTGGCCTCAGCCAGTCCGCTCTCTCCCAGCACCTTTCCAAGCTGCGTGCACAGAGGCTGGTTAAAACCCGTCGCGACGCACAGACGATCTACTATTCCAGCTCGTCTGAAGCTGTGAAGAAAATCCTCGCTTCGCTTGAAGAGATTTATTGCCAGCCGCAGAGCAGCAAGTCTGCCGCCTGAATGATAGCGCGAACATTGTAGGTTTCTCCTGAAAGAAGTCTGCAAAATAATTGCGCCAAATAAGTGTATTTCGATGAAAGCGGTCATTTTTAATGGCCGCTTTTGTCATTTATGGCCTAACGCAGAATAAATATTCATTTCAATCGATATAAATCACATTTTCTACTTCACGTTACGTGAGGTCATAGTCGTCTTTGACGATTATCTTGCCTCAATACAACTGTATTTACGCCATTTGCGCCTTGAGGCGGCTCGCCGCCGTGGCATAACCGCCTGAAGCACCATCGACAAAATGCATGTGATCGTGACTAAGCGCAGTTGGCACGATACAGGTCATCAACGCTGCGTCCTGTTCGTGCATGCCGTAATAACAAACGCCATCGTCCGCAGCCTGCTTTAGCGTAGCCTTTATACGAGCGAGACTGGATACCGAGACATCCACAGTCATTTTCAACCCGTCGTCGAACTTACGGAAATCGGTATTGCTGGCCACTTCTCGCTTATAGTTCGCCGCATTAAAGCGTCCCAGCGATCCCCCAAAGGCATAAAGAACGCGCACCAGAAAAACTTGGCCCAGAATAGACAGGGAGTGCCGCATCCGCGCGGTCAGATCGCCATGAGCGGATTGCGCCCGCGCCTCCATGCCGAGCCCCTCGCGCACAAAACCGAGCTCCGGCCCATCCACGGGTACGGGATGCCCTCCTCGGCCATCTTCATTGGCAAGCATCACCACCCGCGCCACTAGCTTGCGAAAGGCGGTTGGGTCAGCTTTGGGGTGTGGAATGGCAATGATGGAAACAATCTGACCGTGGTTGGATTTGATCGGGTTCCAGCGACAGGAAAGCCCGGTCAAATCCGGCCGCGAACCAGAGGCGGCAGCTTCAATCGTATAAATCCCTTCCTTCATCCGCGCTTCAGCCCAGCTGTTACCGCCGCCCGAAAACATAGCATAGGTCGCATGCTCACTGGCCCGGTAACGGGCAACCCGGACGTCCAGGCCATTCGCTCTGATTTCCGACACCGGCACCAGTGCTGCACGCAATCCGAGATCCATATCGTCGCGCACCCAGCTTTGGGCACGAGACAGCGCGTCCCGCGCTTGATCAAGACCGTCGGGCGGGATTGCAACCACGGCGCCGTCGCCACCAAACACGAATGGAAGGTCGGCCTTGCCAAGCACGTTGGCGATGGCCGAGATGACGCCTGCACCCGCCATATTGACGGCCTTGTAGCGCCCGCTTTCAATTGCCCCGGTCGAATCTATAATATCGGCAACTGCAAGCGCCCAGCCATCTGGCAATGGCAAGTAGAGGGACGCGTCTGCCACATCCTCGAAATCGAGAATAACAGGCAGTTTTTCAAGGAAGTCGTCGGTGGTTTGGCTCATCACTGAAATATCGGTCCGTTTCAGTTCAAACACCAGAGGCTGCATGCGAATATTTATCTTGTCGAGTTGACGAAAGAAGCTGTCCAAGATGCCACAAACAAAACAATAATCGGCACGAAACACCTTGTGGAATCGTGGTCTAATTTCCTAGACTGCGAACAGGATGCTGCCGAACGCAAAAATGAACGGAGCGACCAACGTCTGGTGACGTAAAAACCGTCCAGACCACAAACGGGCGAAAAGCCCACCCCAAGGAGACAGCACATGAAAACTAAGCTACTGGCAAGCGTCGCTTTCGCCGCCTCGTTCGCCTTCGCGCCTCTGGCGCACGCAGAAATCGTGATCGGCCTTATCGCCCCATTGACCGGCCCGGTTGCCGCTTATGGCGAGCAGGTCAAGAACGGCGCACAGGTTGCCGTGAACGAGATCAACAAGAAGGGCGGCATTCTCGGTGAGCAAGTCGTGCTCAAGCTGGCGGACGATGCCGGCGAACCAAAGCAGGGCGTTTCTGCCGCCAACCAGCTGGTTGCTGAAGGCATTCGTTTTGTCGTTGGTCCTGTAACGTCGGGCGTTGCCATTCCAGCATCTGACGTCTTTGCTGAAAACGGCATCCTGATGGTGACGCCGACTGCAACGGCTCCAGACCTGACCAATCGTGGTCTCACCAACATTTTGCGCACCTGCGGTCGCGACGATCAGCAGGCTGAAGTTGCAGCTGCTTATGTCATCAAGAACCTCAAGGACAAGCGCGTTGCCGTGCTGAACGACAAGGGCGCTTACGGCAAGGGCCTGGCAGACTCCTTCAAGAAGACCCTGAACGCCGGTGGCGTAACGGAAGTGTTCGATGACGCCCTGACACCAGGCGAAAAGGATTTGAGCGCGCTCGTTTCCCGTCTGAAGTCTGAAAAGGTTGATGTGGTTTACTTCGGTGGTTACCACCCTGAAGCTGGCCTGCTGGTTCGTCAAATCAACGACGCTGGCGCCAAGATCACCGTAATTGGTGGTGACGGCCTCTCCAACTCCGAGTTCTGGAACATAGGTTCTGAAGCAGCTGCTGGCACCGTTTTCACCAACGCTGCTGACGCCCTGAAGAATGCAGACTCCAAGACTGCCGCTGATGCGCTCGCTGCTGCAAACATTCCTGCGGAAGCATTCACCCTGAACGCCTATGCTGCAGTTGAAGTTCTGAAAGCTGGCATCGAAAAGGCTGGCAGCGCGGAAGATTCCGAAGCAGTTACCACAGCCTTGAAGTCCGGTGAGCCTGTTGCAACAGCAATCGGCGCCGTGACCTACGGTGAAGCTGGTGACCTGACCTCGCAGGCATTCTCGCTCTACAAGTGGGAAGGCGGCAAGATCGTTCCAGCTGAATAAGCTGCAACTTTCGTCACTTACGACACAGAAAAGCCGGGTGTTGCAAAGCGCCCGGTTTTGTTTTTTCAGGAATTGTTCTAGGTTGAGAATCCATATTTTTTGAACAGATGAGGCTGCCGTGACCGCTACTCTTGAAAACAGGATCGATCAGGGCACAGGCCGCCAACCGGCAGATATCGTTCTGAAAGGCGGTCGTTTTTTCGATCTGGTCACCGGTGAACTCGTCGCCTCCGACATCGCGATCTGTGGTGATACCATCGTCGGCACCTGCGAAAACTATGTCGGAAAACAGGAAATCGACATCACCGGCAAGATTGTCGTCCCAGGCTTCATCGATACACATCTGCATATCGAATCCTCACTGGTCACACCGCATGAATTTGACCGCTGTGTGCTGCCCTATGGCGTGACAACAGCGATCTGTGATCCGCATGAAATCGCAAATGTGCTGGGCACGGAAGGTATTCAGTTCTTTCTGGATTCAGCGCTGCAGACGGTCATGGATATCCGCGTGCAGTTGTCATCCTGCGTGCCGGCAACCCATTTGGAAACCGCAGGTGCGGATTTGCCGATCGAACGGCTTTTGCCGTTTCGCAGCCATCCCAAGGTCATCGGCCTTGCCGAATTCATGAATTTCCCCGGCGTTATCCACAAAGACCCGGTTTGCATGGCAAAGCTCGAAGCCTTCCAAGGCCAGCACATTGATGGCCATGCCCCGCTTCTGTCTGGCACCGCGCTCAATGGTTACCTGTCGGCTGGCATTCGCACAGAACATGAATGCACCAATGCACCTGAGGCTTTGGAAAAGATCCGCAAAGGCATGCATATTCTGGTACGCGAAGGGTCTGTCTCCAAGGATCTGCACGCGCTGATGCCCATCATCACCGAACGCCTGTCGCCCTATCTGGCGCTCTGCACCGACGACCGAAATCCGCTAGACATCGCCGAGCAGGGCCATCTGGACTATATGATCCGCACGGCAATTGCCCATGGCATTGAGCCTCTGGCGATCTACCGTGCGGCTTCTATCTCCGCAGCGCGCGCCTTCGGCCTGCGCGACCGCGGCCTCGTCGCACCCGGGTGGCGCGCCGATCTGGTGGTGCTGGACAGCCTTGAAAACTGCAAGGCGGAAATGGTCTTTGCTGCCGGCAGGCGGGTAACCGATGCCTTGTTTGATGCCCGTAAACCCGTGGAGCCCGTCGGTCTGGATAGCGTGAAGGCAAGGCATGTTCTGGCTTCACATTTTGGCGTGCCGGTCAGCGAAGGTGAAACACCCGTCATCGGCGTTATGCCGGGCAAGATCATCACCGAACATCGCCGTTTCCGCCTGCCCTCCAGCGGCAATCAGACGGCCGTTGATCTTGACCGGGATATTATCAAAGTCGCTGTTATCGAGCGCCACGGCAAGAACGGTAACCATGCCAATGGTTTCGTGCAGGGATTTGGTCTGAAGAGCGGTGCGATCGCTTCTACGGTCGGTCATGACAGCCACAATATCTGCGTGGTTGGCGTCAATGAAGACGACATGGCGCTTGCCGCCAACCGACTGGGTGAGATCAAGGGCGGTTTTGTTGTGGTCGCGGACGGCAAGGTCACCGGCGAAATTGCCTTGCCTATCGCCGGTCTGATGAGCCTCGAACCCTATGAAAGCGTGCGCGACACGTTGCACACATTGCGCCAGGCGGCTTACGCACTTGGCACCACGCTCGAAGAGCCGTTCTTGCAGGTGGCATTCCTACCTCTGCCGGTCATCCCTCACCTGAAGATTTCAGACAAGGGCATGGTCGACGTGGATAAATTCGCCCTCATCTAAACGGAGCTGCTTAAATGGGGGCGAGCGAAGTTTCCTTCGCTCACCGTCAAGCGATCAGCGCAGAAAAACCGTCCAGCCCATCCAGCTTGACCACCTGCTGGTTCATCGTTGCGGAGAAACCGGGCATTGGCAGGATATCTTTCACCACGACGCCTTTCGGCAGCAGGAAATCCACTGGCTCCCTCGTCAGGTTGAACACGAAAAGCAGGCTTTCGCCCGCCTTGCTGCGGGTGAATGCCAGAACATCCTGATTGCTGTCCAGGAAGGTCATGTCACCATCAATCAGTGGACCATGGCTTTTGCGGAACGCCAGCGTTTCCCGGTAATGATGCAGCACCGTATCCGGCTTGCGCTCCTGCCCGTCCACCGCCAGCAGACCATGATCATAGGGCACCGGCAACCACGGCTTTTCCGCCGTGGAGAACCCGGCATTGGGGCTGCCTGTTTCCCAGACCATTGGTGTGCGGCATCCATCCCGGCCCTTAAATGCCGGCCAGAAGCGAATGCCATAGGGGTCACGCAAATCCTCAAAGGCAAGTTCGGCTTCCGTCAAACCGAGTTCCTCGCCCTGATAAAGGCAGATAGAACCGCGAAGGCTGGCCAGCACCGAAAATGCCAGTTTGGCAATATGCTCGCGCTCCGCACCGCTTTCGGTGAAACGGCTGACATGCCTGACGACATCATGATTGGAAAAGGCCCAGCACACCCAACCATCCGTTACAGCCTTGTGGAAACCATCGACCGAGTTGCGAATGTGCTCAGCGGTAAAATCCGGGCCTAGAAGGTCGAAGGTGTAACACATGTTCAGCTTGTCATTGCCGGATGTGTAGGCCGCCACAGTTTTGAGTGAGCGCGCACCGTCGCCAACTTCACCCACCGTCATGCGGCCGTCATAGCGGTCCAGCAGCGTGCGGAACCGCTTGAGAAACTCGATATTCTCGCTCTGGGTCTTGTCATAGAGATGGTTCTGCATGCCGTATGGATTGACATCAGGCGCATCCAGACCAAAAGCGCCTTCTTCATCCAGCGGCGGGTTGTTGCGCAGCGCCTTGTCGTGAAAATAATAATTCACCGTGTCCAGACGGAAGCCATCAACGCCGCGATCCAGCCAAAACCGGACGGTGTCCAGCAAGGCATCCTGCACTTCCGTGTTATGGAAATTCAGGTCAGGTTGCGAGGTGAGGAAGTTGTGCATGTAATATTGCTTGCGAACGCCGTCCCACTCCCATGCTGGTCCGCCAAACACTGACAGCCAGTTGTTGGGTGCCGTGCCATCCGGCTTCGGATTGGCCCATACGTACCAGTCCGCCTTGGAGTTCGTCCGGCTGGCTCTGCTGTCCACAAACCACGGATGCTGGTCGGACGTGTGGGATATCACCTGATCGATGATCACTTTCAGTCCAAGACGGTGTGCTTCGGCCACCAAAATATCAAAGTCATCCAGCGTGCCGAAAAGCTTGTCGACGTTGCGGTAATCGGAAACGTCATATCCCATATCTGCCATGGGCGACGTAAAGAATGGCGACAGCCAGATGCCGTCGACACCGAGAGATGCAATGTAGGGCAACCGCTTCGTTACACCCGGCAGATCACCGTAACCGTCGCCGGTCGTGTCCTGAAAAGACCGTGGATAGACTTGGTAGATAACCGCTCCCCTCCACCAGTCTGCATTAATAACGGGCTTGATGGTGGCGGCATTCGGTTGCGTCATGAAAAGGCTCCCTGAAACAGTGAGGGTAACGATATAGGCGCGACTCCCATCCGTAAACCACACTTAAGATTGAACAACGCAGAGGCCGCAAGAAAATGCCTTTGCCCTTGTCAGCCGGGCCAAGGCATCGTAATGGCCACACGTTCAACATATGCGGGAGGACATGGTTTTGGGCGGACGTTTTCTTTCAATCGGCGAATGCATGGTGGAACTCTCGCAAGCTGGCGACAATCTGCTGCGCAAAGGTTTTGCCGGAGATACGTTCAACACCGCATGGTATGCCCGCGCCTGTCTGTCCCGTGATTGGTCGGTCGATTATTTCACCGCACTGGGTGACGACCCACTCTCCGAAGAGATGCTGGCCTTCATCAAGCAGGCCGATATCGGCACTGACGCGGTAACCCGCATTCCCGGCGGCACACCCGGCCTTTACTTGATCAACCTCAAGAATGGCGAGCGCACCTTCAGCTACTGGCGCGGCATGTCCGCAGCCCGGCAGCTTGCCGCGGACGCAGACCACCTGCGCCGCACGATGGACGCCGCCGACCTCATATATTTCTCAGGCATTACGCTGGCGGTTCTGGCAACCCCTGCTCAGGTCGAAACATTCCTTTCCGAACTGCGCCGGGCCCGTGCGGCCGGCAAGATCGTCGCCTTCGACCCCAACATCCGTCAGCGCCTTTGGGCCAACAAGGATGTGATGTTGCAGACAATCACCGATGGCGCACGCGCCGCCTCCATGGTCATGCCAAGCTTTGATGACGAAGCGACCAATTTTGGTGATGCATCGGTTGAAGTAACGATTGAGCGCTACCGCAGCCTCGGCGTTGCAAACATCGTGGTCAAGGATGGTGCAGCAGGTGCGACGCTGGACTTCGAGGGCGTTCGCAGCTTCGCGCCCGCCCATGAGGTCAGCGATGTCGTTGACACGACCAGCGCTGGCGACAGCTTCAACGGCGCCTTCCTGGCACGTCTCCTGTCCGGCGCGACACCCCAGGATGCGGCGGCATTTGCCGCCAAGGCCGCAGCAACCGTTATCGGCCATCACGGCGCCCTCATAAGCCCTGATCTGCTGCCTCTCGTGGGCTAACAAGCCTGCCGTTGCCCTGACATGATCCTGTAACACGCGCACGCCATAGAGGGATTAAATCCCGCAGGTGGATTCGCAAGCGCGGGTAAAAACAGGATCGGCGCAGCAATGACGAGAATTACCATTGTCACGGATGCCTGGCACCCGCAGGTCAACGGTGTGGTCCGCTCGATTGAAAACACCAATGCGGAACTACAGCGCATGGGTGTTGAGGTGTGCATGGTCACACCGCAGAGCTTTCACAACGTGCCCTGCCCGACCTATCCCGAAATTCGCCTCTCGGTCACAAGCTATCGCCACGTTGCGCAGGAAATCGAAAAAAGCCAGCCATCCTATGTGCATATCGCAACAGAAGGCCCGCTTGGTTTTCTGGCGCGCCGCTGGTGTATCAAGAACCATATGCGCTTCTCCACCAGCTACCATACCCGTTTTCCGGAATATGTGGCTGCCCGTTTCCCCGTGCCGGAAAGCTGGCTTTATGCCTTCGTGCGCTGGTTCCACAATGGTGGCAATGCCTGCATGGTAGCCACACAAAGCCTTGAAAACGAATTGGAAGATCGCGGCGTTCGCAATCTCAAGCGCTGGAGCCGCGGCATCGATCTGGCGCAATTTCACCCACGCCAGCGACGCGACGCGCCGTTTGATCTGCCGCGCCCGATCTTCATGACCGTTGGTCGTGTCGCCGTTGAAAAAAACCTGCCGGACTTTTTGAAGCTCGACCTGCCCGGTTCCAAGGTGGTGGTGGGTGATGGCCCAGCCCGCGCTGATCTTCAGGCACAATTCCCAAACGTTCACTTCACCGGCACCAAGACAGGTGAAGACCTGGCCGACGCCTATGCGCAGGCTGATGTGTTCGTGTTCCCATCCAGAACAGATACCTTTGGCAATACCATTCTCGAAGCACTGGCCAGCGGCGTGCCGGTTGCAGCCTATCCGGTCACCGGCCCAATCGATATTATCGGCCCCAATTCCAAGGCTGGTGCCCTGAACCGCGATCTGCGGCAGGCCTGCCTGGATGCGCTGGATTGCTCGTCGAAGGACGCCATAGCTCTTGCCAGAACCTATTCCTGGGAAAAGGCATCCAGGCAGTTTCTGGACAACGTCACGGCTGCCGCCAACAATTGCCTTCCAGATTTTCGAGCAACGCCGGCGGTCTAGGATCGCCTGTCAGCAGATTGCGAAATGAAGTGCTGGACGAAACGCTTGCGGGCTGTCACAAGACGGGCTGGACGCGACTGCCGTTATTGAGAACGGGGTCGGGCTGCTGATTGACGTCAGGCGGCTGCCACGAGATCACGATGGCCGTCCAACTTAATTTACTCCCTTTGAAGCTCCGTTTTCTAAATGCCCTTGTTATGTGTGCAGCATGTAGCAATTCATGTGCTCGGCCCTATATAGAGAACCGTAGCTGATTGCGTAATAAAAACAGGGCCATGCATATGAAAGACCTCCAAGGAAAAACCGTTGTTGTCACCGGCGCAGCACGAGGATTGGGGGCGGCCTTTGCACTTGCGTTTGCCGATGCCGGTTGTGATCTGGTGCTGTGTGGCCGGCGTCTTGCCGACCTTGAAGACATGGCCGACATCATCACAAAGCGTGGCGGCACGCCCCCTTTAGTTGTCGTGCTTGATCTTGCCAATTCTGACAGTGTAAGCCGCGCGGTCACAGAGATCACTGAACGCACATCCAAGGTCGATATTCTGATCAACAACGGTGCCATGTGGCTGGAAAGCAGCGATACGCCTTACGCCGCAGATGCCGTACTGACCACGATCAACGCGGCAATATCAGGCACATTTCTGTTCACACAAGGCTTGTTGCCACGCCTGGAAAGCTCAGACAGACCAGATGTCGTCACGATAGGGTCAATTAGCGGCCTGCCCAATGCCGCACTGCAGAGTGTGTCGGTACCGTTTTATGCAGCCAAGCGCGGACAGACCGCGTTGGCTGATGGTTTCCGGCAGAGTTTTGCTGGCACAAGCATTCGCTCGATCGCCGTTCACCCGCCATACCTCGATGATGCACGCCCTGATCAGGACGATTGGCAGCAGGCGGCAGAGCGCCAAAAGGGTGAGCGCGGAACCAGCCGTGATGTAGTGGAAGCGGTGCTCTTTGCCGTGACGAGACCACGTCATGTGACGCTGAACATCACGATTGATACGGATGATGGCGGTCTGTTTCCCGCTTAAGCCAGAGATCGAGACGATCGCGCCGTGTGAACAAATCCACGGCGCTCCAATTACAGGCATCACCAGGCACCGGTCAGCGCATTCCCAGACAGCGGAATGGTGTTTGTTTCACCATTATGATTTTTGGTAGAAATCGACGTCTGCATCTGCTTGGGCGATTTTCTGAACCATGTTGCGGCGATGCTGGCGAGATCACCGATCATCGCATGTTTATGCCAGTCAGCGAAGCGCTTGGCCGTTGCATCCGGTTCCGACTGAAAGAAGAAGTCCCCGGATTGGCCGAGATCGTTGATCGACTGCGCCATGGCGGACAGCGGCCGCTGAAACATCTTGGAAGGCAAAGACAGTTCTGGCACGGCCTGGCTAAATGCCGGAGACATGAAGTCGATCACCCAGCCATCGGCCTCAACCCAGCAGTGAAAGTTTTCGCCAGCGCCAGTCACGTAACCATCTTCACGATGGTCGGCAAACAACAGCATCGTCCCACCAAGATTAAAGGCAGCAAGGCCGCCTTTGGGTTTGGCCTTGACCTTGAATTGCTGCTCAAGAATAAACGCACCAAAGGTGCTGAAATACATTGATGCGGATGCCGGATTGGCATTTTCGTTAATCAGCAGGCTGTTGATGACACGGTAAATCCGGTGATAGTCGCTCTGCTTGATCAGCATGTCTTGTCTTCCGTTAGAGTGGGACGGTCAGTCTGAACGACCATCATCCCCGGCCCTTTGCCGGGGTTTCGTCATTGCCATGGATCAAACCACCACTGATCTGCGGGTCGAACCCGCAGATGGCACTAAGTGTCTGGCATGTCTGAAGCTAAATGAAGCGGCAGATTACCGCTTCTTTTTGGCCTTGTTCTCGAACGGGTTGTCCGAACCACGGTAATGCACACGGATCGGCACGCCTGGCATGTCGAAGTCATTGCGCAGGTTGTTGACCAGATAACGCGTGTAGGATTCTGGGATCGACTCTGGTCGTGTGCAGGAAATCATGAAAGCAGGTGGACGGGCCTTTACCTGCGTCATGTATTTCAGCTTCAGACGACGGCCAGAAACGGCTGGCGGTGGGTGATGCGTGGTCTGCGATTCCAGCCAACGGTTCAGCTTTGCTGTCGAGATACGGCGGTTCCATACCTTGTCCGTATCGACAATGTTCTGCATCAGGCGATCAAGTCCGTAGCCAGTCTGGCCCGACATTGGAACAGCGCGAATACCGCGTGCCTGTGGCAGCAACCGCTCGGTCTTTTCACGCAAGTCGGCAAGGTACGCCTGAGGGTCTTCAACCAGATCCCACTTGTTGAACGCCAGCACCGCTGCACGACCCTCGCGAATAACGAGGTCCACAAGCTGCAGATCCTGCTTTTCAAACGGGATGGTGGAATCGAATACGATCACCACAGTTTCGGCAAAACGGATGGAACGCAGGGAATCGGCAACCGACAGCTTTTCCAACTTTTCCGTGACCTTGGCCTTGCGGCGCATGCCAGCCGTATCAAACATCTTGATGCTGCGTCCGCGCCAGTCCCACTCAACAGAGATACTGTCGCGGGTAATGCCGGCTTCCGGACCAGTCAACAGGCGGTCTTCACCGAGGAAGCGGTTGATAAGTGTCGATTTACCGGCATTTGGGCGGCCGATGATCGCAACGCGAAGCGGCTTGGTTTCATCGTAAACCGGCTCTTCTTCGTCCTCGTCCTCGTCTTCACCGCGTTCGGAGCGCGGAATGACAACGTCGGTTTCCGCCTCATCGTCTTCAGACGGAAAGGCCATGTCTTCGCCAATGGCTTCGATGATCGCGTCGCGCAAATCATGCATGCCTTGGCCGTGTTCAGCGGAAATAGGGGTCGGTTCGCCAAGGCCCAGAGTGAAGGCATCATAATAGCCGCCATCAGAACCACGCGCTTCAGACTTGTTAGCCACCAACACAACTGGTTTACCACGACGACGCAGCATGGTTGCCAGCGTTTCGTCTGCCGGTGTCAAACCATTCTTGGCATCGACCACGAACAGCGTCAGGTCCGCCTCTTCGATCGCAGCCTCGGTTTGCGCCCACATGCGACCCTGCAGTGTCTCCGGGCCGGACTGTTCAAGACCTGCGGTATCAATGATCGTGAAGCGCAGATCATCAAGCCGTGCCGCACCCGGTCTGCGGTCGCGGGTCACGCCGGGCGTGTCGTCCACAAGCGCCAGCTTCTTGCCAACCAGACGGTTGAAAAGCGTCGACTTTCCGACATTGGGGCGCCCTACGATGGCGACGGTGAAGCTCATGGTGCGTTCTTCCTTGGGGTATATGTTTCTTACGGCGCCTTGCCGGAAGCAGCGATGTTATCGAGCATGATCTGGGCGCGGTTGGCAACATTCCGCGGTGCCTGTGCGTCGGTGGTGATCTGCTGGAACCAGTCTCTGGCCTTCACGAAATCACCCGCCTTATAGGCGGCAAGACCAAGTGCCTCGCGTGCAGAGCTGCGGAACGCCTGGCTTTCGCCAGAGAGAACCTCAACCTGAGCAGACACCTGATCATAGCTGCCATTGTCGACCAGCAGCCATGCGGCGCGGATCTTGGCAGCGTCACGGAACACCTGCGGAGCAGATGTGTCGTTGCCGATGGCGGTGAACGCTTCCGTAGCAGCCGTCGCGTCGCCCTTCTGGGCCTGCAGCGTTGCCGAGCGGAACTTGGCCAGAACCGGGTAGGAACCATGGCCAGCCGTCTCAAGTGCAGCCAGTGCTGCCAGTGCATCATCAGGCTTGTTTTCAGAAGCCAGCTTCATAGCAGCGATAAATTGGTCACCGGAGTTGGAGGCACGGTTGCTGTTCCAGTATTCGTAAATACCAGCGCCCGCAGTTCCCAGCACAATCAATACCGCGCCGCCGATAACAACGATGCCGTATCTGCTCCAGAAATTCGTCATCTTCTCCGAACGAAGCTGCTCGTTCACTTCGCGGATGAAGGTGTCATTTTCATTTGCCATCGAATTCTCCGTAGCCGCATATCCGCATCGATATCCATCGAGAAGGATGAACGGTTATGACTTCACGCTGAAACTTGCCTGTCGGGCACTGAACCGCAGGCATTTGTTCGGCCTTCTAGCGCATTTTGCCTTTTATGTAAGGGGGAAAGCGTCACTTTCCTGTCAGTGACGCCCCATCAGTACATAGATTTTAAAGCGCAAGCGGCTGAACGCCAATCAGCCATTCGTGCAACTTGAATATAAACGCCGCCCAAAGTGCAACCCCGCCGACCACGGCAATCAGGTCATAGCGAGCAGAAACGAAGGCCGGGCGCACCAGCAGACCTGCCCGCTCCCGCCGTTTCAGCGCAATACGCACCACCACACCCCAGGCCAAAAACGCCGCAAACAGAATGACCGACGATGTTTCACCATTGGCAAGAAGGTGCGACAACGCCCAGATTTTAACCGACAAAACCAGCGGGTGTTTGGTCTTGGTTGCAATGTGCCCCGGCGGAAGAAGGCTTGCCACAAGACAGATCATCGCGATCAACATCAGCATCAGGGCAATGTGGCTCATCCAGACGGGAGGATAATACAGCATGCCCGTGATCTGCCGGGCCTGACCAAAAGCATAGATCACCAGCACAAGCGTTATGACGCTGGCAACGGAATAAAGTCCCTTCCATGCACCAGCGCCCAATCTGGCAATTGCGGCATCCCGAAAGCCCGGTGCACCGATGCGTGCCAGGTGGGTGGCGAAGAACAAGCAAAGACAGAGTACGAGCAGCAGCATGGGAAAATCCTCGAAAACAAGCGGCGTTTCAGCCGGATAATTGAGATCGTTACCACGACCTTGCTATAAGAAAATCACAAAAATGCCAGACAATTCAAAGGTTCGCCTTATTCCGGCGGCACAAGGCCATATCACGGCAGTTTTTCTCCTGCTTCAAAATATGGGCGACTTCGCCCGCGCCTTTAGAACATGCATGTCGATTGGTCCTGAAATGTTGCGTAAAATCCTTGTTGCTTCGCTTCTCTGTTCGGTTTTCTCGTCTGCGGCACTCGCTGAGGAACAGCCGCGCAAGCAATTTGTCATCGTGTCGTTCGATGGCGCAGGCGACAACACGCTGTGGGACCGCAGCCGTGCGACAGCCGCCGAGACCGGCGCAAAATTCACCTACTTCCTGTCATGTACCCTCATCATGGACTACAAAACCGGCAAGGCGACCTACCAGGGACCGGGCAAAAAACTCGGCCGCTCGAATGTCGGTTTCGGCCAGACCATTCAGGAGGTGGAAACCCGCCTCAACAACATCTGGCAGGCCCATCAGGAAGGTCATGAAATAGCCAGCCACGCCTGCGGCCACTTTGATGGCAAGGACTGGACGGCAGCCGACTGGGAAGCTGAATTCGAGACGTTCAGCAAAACGCTTGAAAACGCGTGGCAGATGATTGGCAAAAAAGATGCCGAGCCGCAAGGCTGGCGGGAATTTGCCAAAACCGGCATCAAGGGTTTCCGCGCGCCTTACCTCTCGCAAAGCGATGGCCTGACCGCAGCCGAAAAGAAACACGGTTTCATTTATGATGCGAGCCTTGTGACCAAAGGCCCGCAATATCCTGTTACGGCCAAGGATGGCATGACCCGCTTTGGTGTGCCATTGATCCCCGAAGGACCAAACAGCCGCCCGATCATTGCCATGGATTATAATCTGTTTGTGCGCCATTCCGTCGGCGTGGAAACACCGTCCAAGGCGGCGGAATTCGAGGAGCGCGCCTATAAGGCGTTTCGCACAGCTTTCGACAAACAATACAATGGCGAACGAATTCCCCTGCAAATGGGCTTCCACTTCGTGAAAATGAATGGTGGCGCCTATTGGAATGCCTATGAGCGTTTATTGCGGGAAGTCTGCAAAATGCAGGATGTGTCCTGCGTTAATTACGCCAGCTACATGGAAACCTTGAAGACTGAGAAGGCCGAACAAAAACCAGCGGCAGGTTCGTCGTTCTAAAACCGCATCCCCGCGATCATCCATTAGGGATTCACATTATAAATGCCTTGATGCAAGGCATAAAAAACCCGCCTTGAAGGCGGGTTTTTGTTTGAAGGAGAGGCTTATGGGCGGTTGGCAGCCATTTCACCATCTGCAGCTTCACGCTCCAGATAACGCTGATCAATATCTGGCAATGCTTCACCTTCGATTGCCGCTTCAAACGCCACAAGACGCTTGCGGATCGACAGAAGCTCGATGATCGTTGACCAGGAGCTAACCAGATACTGGAAGCTGTCGCTCACCTGACCAAAGGCCGTTGCAATCTGCTGCCACACACCCATGGTAATCTTGGCTGCAACGATTGTCGGGATCAGCATGAAGGTCAGGATAATCGCGTCCAACTGGCCGTAGGTATAGCGGGCAACGTTGAAGTAGAGATAATGCCAGTACATGCGGAAATAGTTTTTACGCACATTGGCAAACAATTCTTTCATCGTCAGAGGATCGGCACGATCCTCATGGTCCTCACCATAGACCAGTTCCTTACGGAACGCCGCCTCCACGCGCTGGTTGCGGAACTGCAGACCCGGAAGCTTCATACCAACAACCGACAGCAGCACAGTACCAAAGATCGACCACAAGAGAGCAAGCCAGAACAGCGAGTGCGGAATTGCGCCCAGCAGCGGCAGCTCGGTGATATTGCCCGACATTTCGAACAGTAGCGGCAGGAACACCACAAGTGTCATGATCGAGTTGATCAGGACAACGCCCAAACTCTCGACAATCGTGGCAAAACGCATCGTGTCTTCCTGCACACGCTGGGAAGCACCTTCGATGTGGCGCAGCTTTTCCCATTTGGACAGGTAAAAATCATTCATCGCTGTACGCCAGCGGAACACGTAGTGACTGGTAAAAAACAACGTGGCAACGCTGAGAGTTACGCCAACAAGGCCGATTTCCAGGAACCGCAACTGGAGTTCATAAAACTGCCCGGCGGTAATTCCTGGCTCACCGTTAAGAGCGCGCTGGAACAGATCAAAGAATGGGCCCCGCCAGTTATTCACCGCAACGGAAACCTGTACGGAGAAATAAGCCATGAAGATGATAAAGGAGGATCCCCAGATTGACCAGTTGGTCCATGGATGATCCTTGGCCATGATTTTCCAAACCGTCCCGAAGATCAGAACGAAAATGGTGAAATACGCGTAGAACCAAAGATTATCTGGCGAGAAAAAATAGGCCAGACCAATCGGTGCTTTTTCACCCGGCGCCAGTGGTGGCAGGCCAATCGCAGCACCCATTTGCGGGCCGGCAAGATACCATACGCCGATACACACGGCAGTCCATAAGACGGCAGACGTGAAGAACAGTTTTGGATTCGGGAAAAATGAATGGAACACGTTTGAAACTCACGCGGACGTTAGGGAGCGGCCGGAATTGGCGAAGCAGTCAAGATGCGGAAAATACGGCAGAAATCAGCGTACAGCAATCAACCATCCGCATCCTTACCAACTTGTAACTGAAAAACCACCAAAACCTTATGTTTGACGCTTACCGCATCAATCCCGCATGCGGGCAACCGGCACCATCAACAGCATGGCAATGCCGAGCGCAGTGGCAGCCAGTATGGTTGGCAGGGTGAAATTGCCGGTGAACTGTGCCACCCATCCGCCAACCAAAGGCCCGGTAATCTGGCCAATTCCGAATGCCGCCGTCATGAATGAAAAAACGCGCCTCGGGCTGTGCGGCGAAAACTGCCGCCCCAATTGCAGGCCATATGCTGTCACGACCATGAATGTCAGGCCAAACAGTAACCCACCGAAAAGCGCACCCACCACAGGTGGCAGCAGTACGGATGCAAGAACACCGACAACTTCAATTGCCAAGGCCATGACGAAGGTCCAGCGATGCCCGGTGAGTTTTGCAACCGGTCGCCAGATGTAAAGAGAAATTGCACTGGCGCTACCTGTGATGAACCATGCCAGACATTCCACCAGGGCGCCCGCATCGGCCATTCGCACAATGGTGATCAGAAAGGTGGCGGTTATCACATAACCAAAACCGAACAGACCATAGGCAATGGTCAGCAACACCAGCGGCATGCGCCAGCGTATTGGCGGCTCAACAGTTGCCACTGCTGTGCGAGGCGGACCAGAGGGTAAAACACGCGCCACGAAGACAAACGCAATAAAAACGAACACCGCCCCGACAATCCATTCCGCTTGCCAGGACGCACCCTCCCCGTGCAGCAGCGAACCGATAACAAAAACGAGAAGTGACGAAACGGCAATGCCGACGCCAACGCCAGCAAAATGCAAAGACTGCACATCTTCCCGCCCGGCGGCAGTGGCGTGGCCGATAACGATCTGCGACGTGAAGATCATTGCCAGAGCGCTGGCCATACCGGCCAGAAAACGAATGAGAATAAAGACTTCGACTGCACGCGTCATGGCCATGGCCAACAGCAGCAGACCGGTAGCCAGCATTCCGCCGAGCGCCACCAGTTTTTCACGTCCGTTCGCCCAACCGTAAGCGGCGAGAATGGCGCCAAGCAAATAACCGGCAAAGTTACCTGCGGCAATCAACCCTGCATCAGAGGCCTTGAGCGACAGGTCGCTGATCATGCCGGGCAGGACTGGCGTATACAAAAAACGCCCGAAACCTTGCGAACAGGCCATGGCCAACGCCCCGGCAAAGCCGATCAGTAGGACACGTGAATGGGATTGTGCAGCAGCGTCAGTCATGTCGCGTCTATGGCAGTGCAACATGGGTCAGGCAAACCATTTATTTTGATGGCACCTGCCAATGCTATTGAACCCGATAATTTGGCGCTGATAAGCAGCCTGCCTATTTCGAAAGTGCCACCAACCGGTCAAGCGCGGTGGAAAACCCCTTCAATGACAGGCCCAACAGCACATTCTGCCCGCTGTCATGGGCTTTAGCGACCAGCTTGACATTACTGCCACCCCGCAAGGTTTGCAGAGTGGGTGCATCAAGAAGCACTTGCACGATACAGCCCGTTGGCAAGCAGGTTGCAAAAGGTGACGGGTTCGACACCACGCCATCATCGACCTGAACCGTCACACCCGCCGCCAGCTGCAGTCCGAATGGCAGAATAATCGTTCCACGTATTTGGTCATTCTGGTCAGTGCTGATTTCGGCTGCAATGACCAGCTGCTTGGTATCGTTCTTGCGTTGTTGTTGCGTCATCAAACAAATTTGTTTTGCCTCAGCCTGTGAACACAGCACGATCCAGTCGCCATGGGTTTCGTTGACGGAGAAGGCATTGTTACCTGCCGCCGCTGGTGCCTCTGTCTGCGCTGCCACGTTGGATGGCTGTGCCACGAACGACACCAGAGCGACTGCGGCAGCCGCCTTTATGTTTTTTCCGAACATGCAGACACCTGTCATTATTCTGAACGTCCAGCGCCACCTACAAGCGACTGGACGTTCAGAATTGCATTGAAATCAAAAACGAACCTGTAACTTGGCGTTGACGCCATGATCATAGGCTTTGGAGCTGAACTGCCCGGTATAGGATATGCTTAAGGTCGAGGCCGACGAAAGTGCAAAATCCATTCCCGTTTGCACAATCGCCGTATTTCTGTCCAGTGGCGTGCCAACCACTCTGAAGCTGTCACCGGAGGAGAACCGGGCAGTGGTTTCCGGCTCCACATCACCAAAGGCGTAGATCCAGCCAAGGGAGCCGCGCAGTGTGGCCGGAACAGACCCGACATCAAGATCGGTCGACGCGCGGACCCCAAGTGTCGTGTAGGTAGTGTTCAAATCGGTCTTACCCATGGTCAGGGCGGAAAGGCCACCGGTTTCGGTAAAGCCATCGGTCTTTACCCGCATATGGCTCAGGCTAACGAAGGGTTCGAATGATGCAGGTGCGAAATCGATACGATAGCTCAGTTCGCCAAACATGTTGAGCGTGCTGGCATCATAGTCAGCTCTCAGCGTCTCACCGAGAAAATCAACCTCGCGCACCGTGTCGACCCTGTGCCAAGTGTAGTTGATGCCAGTACGAAACGAGATGGCATCCCATCGGCTACCGGCATAGACACCGAGATGGTAGTTGTTGCTGTCGCCGTCACTGTCTGACGTGTCGAATGATGACCGGCTGTAGCCACCAAACACACCGACGCGCCAATTGTCGGAGATGCCAACGTCGCCACCGATCAACACACCCGCATTGGAAATATCGGTATCGGGACTGCCAGTCAGACCATCAACCTTGCCCCAGGAACCAAAACCGTTTGTCCAGACGGAGAACCGGTCCTGATCGAAAACATCCGTTTTCTTCTCGAAGGATGCAAACTGGCCGCTTTTCGCCGGTCTTGTTTCTTCGGCGTAGCCGAGGGCTGGAACGGAGGGTGCAGCAACCCCATCGGTCATGGAGCGAATACGGCCATTCACCGTGTTGTTGACTGATTGGGCCGTCTGGAAAAAGGTGGCACGCGGTGCGGTATGAGTTTCGCCCGACAATTGCCGCAGTGCCTCTTCCTGCTCACTGTCAGGCACGGAACCGAGCGAAGACCAGAGACCACCAGGCGCCCCACCGGATTGCAGAACAGACAGCACTGACGACTGGTTCGGCGTCAAATCAGACCCGCCATTGCCAACACTGACCGTTGAGAGAAGCGAAACAATACCATTGTCATAGGAGATCTCGTAATTGGACAAGCCACCCCAATCAATGGTGGAAAATGTTCCGGTCACACTCGTTGCCTTCAGGATGGTGTATCGGCTGGCATTCGCAGCCCCAGAAAGCGAAATTTGCAGCGACGTGCCGGGATTGATAGTCACTGCCCCGCCAGTCAACACCACCGCATCGCTGCTAAGACCTGACACCTGCACGACATAGGTTGAGCCGGTCGAAAAGGCGAGATCACCCACAACCGACAATGTCCCTCTGGAACCCACAAGACCGGGCGACAGTGTGCCACCGTTGCCGATGGAAAGCGTGGAACCCGACTTGCCAACAGTGCCCGTGCCGCCCAGTGTGCCGTCGCTCAAAACGTCGATCATACCGCCGAGCGAACCGGTAACCAGCGCCGTTCCGCCGGAAATATTGGTGGTTCCGCCAAGCGTGGCACTGTTGCCGGAAAACGTCGTCACGCCCGAGACATGATTGATGAAGCCGGTGCCCGAGATAGCGGACGAAAAATCATAGCTGGTATTTGTATGATTGAAAACGAGCGTGCCTGAACCCGGGCCGAATACAACCTTCGGAGATTCGATATGCCCAGCAACACCAGCCGCATCGCCTGCTGCAGCGCCGATATTCAGCGTACCTGTTGAGCCTGCCAAATATCCAATTCGAACACCAGCAGCGCCGGTTACAGCGATGGTCGCGTCATCCCGTACAGTTGCTTCACCGACGCCATAATAACCAACAGCTATGTAATTGGTGTTTACAAATCTGGTATCGGCTCCAGTCAAATCGAGAGTGCCGTTACCGGATGCCAAGAAGCCCAAAACCGCCGTATTGCTATTGAACGATGCTCCATCAGCCAGTTTGACCGTGCCAACACCAGAACTACCGACGGCAAGATAAATGTCGGAGGTCGTACCGTTTATTGTAAAACTGCTGTCGGCTCCGGTGACTGTGATTGTCCCCTCAGCAGTCGATTTGTCACCGACGATTACTCGCTTGAAAGTATTGGTCGTAGCGCCGCCACTCACAGTCAGGCCACCCTCGCCCTCGTACCCAACAACCAATGCGCCGCCTGTGATAGACCATGTGGAATCGTCGCCGTCGATCAGTGCGGCACCAACGCCCCCATCACCATAACCAATCGTTACAGCGTAATCTGTCGCTGTCGCGCCACCGCTGACCGTAAACTTGCCCTCACCTGTATGGCCGATAATTGTGGCTCCACCGCTGGCAGTCCAGGAACTACCCTCACCATCAACGGTAAACGTACCCGACGAGCCGGCAAATTGGCCGAGATGCAGTGCATTGACGGTACTTGCAGATCCGCCATCTTCAATAAGGATCGTACCATCGCCGTAAAATCCTGCTGTAAGCCATCCAGTGGCCAAGGATGCATCTGCGCCCGAGATCGTCAGAGTGCCGATTTCACCGACGGCTTCGCCTACACTCAGACTGGTGCCCGTCAGACTGCCGTTACCCGAAATATCTAAGTAAATTTCGCTCGCCGAACCCACGTAAAGGTTTGTAAAACCGGCCGCATTTGTGATGCTCGTTCGCCCGTCGACGCCGGGAACCTTGATGTTAACAATGCTTCCCGCTACCGGGATGACACCACCAATCCAGTTCACAGGATTGTGCCAATCGCTTGACGTGCCGCCAGCCCAATCAATGGCATAAGCTGGAAAACCGCTGCTAACAGCGACGACGAAAATAGCTGCTGATCCCAGCAACCTGCTTCGGTAGAACCTCATGCTCCCCCCGGAATAGACGATACACAACGCGTAGTGGCTGTCCTCCATCAGGTTTAAATTGATTTAACCTGACCCAACCACTGATTGCGTTAAGGCTTGCATATTTGGAGAGCGGTTGAAAGTTAGCAATTGGAAATATTCGCCTTCCGGATGTGGTTATCCAGCGCGTAAAATAGAATTTATTACGCCGACAACTGAACATCCGGATATCACGTAACGGAAGATGGCGCTTATAGACCAGCCAAAAATCGATAAAGAAAAGCATAGGTCGAGACTTGAGTCGGTGCTTTCATCACCGACTCCATCTCAAATGCAATCACTGCAAAATCAGTCAGCAAGCGTCAAAACGAGCGGACCATTTTTGGTCACCACAACCGTGTGCTCGAACTGGACGGTCGGAGCACTGGGATCGCTATAAAGTGTCCAGGGATCATTATCGCCATCTTCCGCCCAATAGGCACCGGTAGACAGGAAGGGCTCTACGGTAAACACCATGCCCTCTTCCATGATCCGGGTTTCATCCTTGTCCGGCCATGTCGCAAGTTCGCGCGGCTCTTCATGCAATGAGCGGCCAATGCCGTGGCTGGCAAGGTTGGTGATCAGGGTGTAACGGTTCTTGCGGGCAAAGGCGCCAATGGCATTACCGATATCAGCCATCGGCTTGCCGGTTTTCACCTGCTGCAGACCGGTCCACATCGCGCGTTTACCATCCCGGCACAGACGCTCGATTTCCTTTTTCACGGGCGGCACGGCGAAGGACGCGCCAGTGTCACCGAAGAAGCCATCCTTCACAGCCGAAACGTCGATGTTGACGAGGTCACCTGGCTTGATGATGCGCACGCCGGGAATACCATGCGCCACTTCTTCATTGACGCTGATACATGTCGCGCCGGGAAACTGATAACAGAACTCCGGCGCCGATTGCGCACCATTGTCTTCCAGTATTTTACGACCGATATCGTCCAACTCGGCCGTGGTGATACCCGGCTCCAGCGCATCAGCCATGGTATTCAGGGCAACGGCACACAGGCGGCCGATTTCCTTCAGCTTCACCAATTCTTCTTCGGACGAGATCACCAACGCAAACAACCTTATAAAATAAAATTATCGTTATTAATCAATTAAATAACGATAAAATCGACGCACTATTTCTGTGCGTTTTGCTCTCTATAGCCCCAGTAACCAACACCATGCAACACGTGAACGGATTTACATGGAGAGAGCTTCTTCTATTTCGTCGAAAACGACATCTTCAACAAAGAATATGCCTTCTTGAGTACACTCTTTTATGTGTTTAATCCGTCCGATATTCGCCATATCAAACAAGATTAAGCATCGATTGTCTTTTGGTAGTCCGCGATACTCATAATCCTTCAAATCGAAACCGTCCTTACCTATCAAATAAGTATCGGACTGCACTGTGCACGGGAAAGCCACGGTTACCATTTCAATTTTGTTGTTGATGAGCGTATCCGCATAAACTTGCTCTAGTGCGAATACGTTTTTCGCCTTAATGAAATTCATATGATCGTCTTCATCAGGTGACATTACCACATCTACAACTGATGCATTCACGACCATATATTCATCGGAAACGTCTTCTGCATCTAAGCCAAGTGCTTCAATATAGGGCATTTTGTTCCTTTGACTTGATCGGCCATAGTTGCGCATCTTCGGGCGCAACCTACAAATTTGATTAGATTTAACTCGTAATGAGAGTTAAACGAAATGGCCAACGCCCTCAATGAGCATGCGGACTGCGGAGGCGGTCCACCGCAATCCTGTACTTACATCATGCGGTGGCTTTCACCCTATCAGGGCTGCCAGTCAATTCTTTTCTGACAATCGGCGCGACTTTCGTACCGTACAACTCGATACCGCGCATGATCTGATCGTGCGGCATCAGGCCGATGGCCATCTGCAGCAGGAAACGATCATTCTTGAACACGTCATGTGCTTTGATGATTTTTTCCGCAACCAGTTCTGGCTCCCCTAAGAAGAGATTACCTTCCGGCCCACGCGCCATATCGAAATGGGCACGGCTGGTTGGCCCCCATCCGCGTTCACGACCCAGCCGGTTCATAACCTCTGCCTGCGGACCATAGAACTGGTCAGCGGCAAGATCGGTGGTGTCGGCAATAAAGCCATGCACGTTAATGCTGGTTTTCTGTTTGGTCTCCGGCTGGCCAGCGCGGCGGGCCGCTTCGCGGTAAAGATCAAACAGCGGTGCAAACCGACGGTATTCACCGCCGATAATCGCAAGCGCCACCGGCAGGCCCATTGCTCCTGCTCTTGCGACGGATTGCGGAGTGCCGCCAACGGCAATCCACACCGGCAATCTTTCCTGCAAGGGGCGCGGATAAACACCACGGCCATTGATCGGCGTGTGTTTGTTGCCCGACCATGTGACAATCTCGTTTTCACGCAGGGTCAGCAGCAGGTCGAGTTTTTCAGCAAACAATTCGTCATAGTCTTCCAGATTATAGCCGAACAGCGGATAGGATTCGATGAAGGAGCCGCGACCGGCCATGATCTCTGCGCGGCCATTCGACAGCAGGTCAACAGTTGCGAATTGCTGAAAGACGCGGATCGGATCATCGGAACTCAAAACCGAAACTGCGCTCGACAATCGGATATTGTTTGTCTTGACGGCGGCAGCGGCCAGCACGGTGGATGGTGAGGACACCGCATAGTCCGGGCGGTGGTGTTCGCCAAGGCCGAACACATCCAGCCCGACCTGATCGGCAAGCTCGATTTCCTCGATAAGATTTTTAAGACGTCGTGCACCTTCCGGTCCTTTGCCATCCGGTGCGTTCGGATCGACATCCGCAAATGTGTAAAGACCGAGTTCCATGATCGATGCTCCTGTTTCTTCACGCAGAGATAGGCATCGCAAAAGACTATGGCAATTTCAAAATATGGAACGATCCGTTCGATGAAATGGATAGGAAAACTTTGCCCCGAAGCGGGCCGTAAGATCAGAGATGCGATTCTGTTTTCAAACACTTGGCAGCGTAACTTGAATCACTCTGCCAAGCAGTTGAATCAGAATTTGAAGTCTCTTCAGATCTGCTCCAACAGAGCCTCCAGTTGGTCGGCGGCTTTGCCCCAGCCTTCGTCGAAACCCATTTCTTCATGAGTCTTCTTGTCTTCAGCCGTCCAGTGGAGCGCCTTGGCGGTGTAGCGTGTCTGACCGTTTCCAGCCTCCTCAAAACTCACATAACCGGTCATGAATGGCTTTTCGCTGGGCACCCATCCATCCTGATAGGCGTCGGTAAACACAAGAAGCCGGTTGGGGACAACCTCAAGAAAAATGCCGTTATTGGGATAAACCTCACCATCCGGACCGCGCATGGTTACGTTAAAAACGCCACCGGACCGCAAATCCATTTCCACGTCGGAAACGGTATAGGGTCGCGGCGTGAACCATTCTTTCAAAAGATCAGGATCGGTCCACGCCCGATAAACCTTGTTGGGTGGCGCATCAAATATACGGGTTAAGGACAGTTCATGTTCTCCCAGTCTTGGCATGCTGCTTCCTCCTCTGTGTGATGTCGGCCAACCGATACAAGCGCCGTCAGACCTTAACGAGCGTCCTGCGAACGGCGTTCCTCCACCCCTTCACTTTTGTTTTCCGGATACTGGTTTCCATTTTGGGTTCAAACCGCTTATCTCGCGACCACGCCTTTGCAAATGCATCCATGTCTGGCCACACACCAGCCCGGCTGCCCGCAAGCCACGCGGCACCAAGTGCGGTCGTTTCCAGAATAACGGGACGATCAACCGGCGCATCGATAATGTCCGACAGACGCTGCATCGTCCAGTCACTGGCGACCATACCGCCATCCACCCGCAATACAGTCTCACCGTCGCCGTTATTTTTCCAGTCCTTGTGCATGGCATCCAGCAGGTCACCCGTCTGGAAACAAACGGCTTCCAGTGCGGCGCGCGCGAACTCCGCAGGACCGGTTCCACGCGTCAGACCAAAGATCGCGCCGCGAGCTTCCGCATCCCACCAGGGCGCACCAAGCCCGACAAAAGCCGGCACCAGATAAACCTCCTGCGAAGGATCAGCCTTGTCGGCCAACTCGCCGGTCTGCGACGCTTTCTCTATGATCTTCAGGCCATCGCGCAGCCATTGCACGGCGGCGCCAGCCACAAAAATCGAACCCTCCAGTGCATAGGTCGTCTTGCCGTCCAGCCGGTAAGCAATCGTCGTCAACAGGCGGTTCTTGGAGCGCACAATGTCCGCGCCGGTATTCAGCAACGCAAAACATCCGGTGCCGTAAGTTGACTTCAACATGCCCGGCGCAAAACACGCTTGCCCAATGGTGGCCGCATGCTGGTCTCCTGCAACCCCCAA
Organism: Agrobacterium sp. AGB01; assembly: GCF_014851585.1. Taxonomy (GTDB): domain Bacteria; phylum Pseudomonadota; class Alphaproteobacteria; order Rhizobiales; family Rhizobiaceae; genus Agrobacterium. Next base: position 526,865 of record NZ_JACVAB010000002.1, on the reverse strand, counting down.
AATGGGTATTTCAGCACCGAACAAATCTTTTTCCGTTGTTCCGAAATCGGCCGCACAATCCTTTACCTCCGGCAGCATGGCCTGCGGCACATCGAGAATGCCAAGCAGTTTTTCATCCCAACGGTTTTTCTCGATGTTGAACATCAGGGTGCGCGAGGCATTGGTCGCATCGGTCACGAAAGACTTCGCGCCCGTCAATCGCCAGATCAGAAACGTATCAATGGTGCCAAAGCACAGTTCGCCCTTTTGTGCGCGTTTGCGTGCGCCCTTGATGTTGGACAGCAGCCAGGACAATTTGGTGCCGGAAAAATAAGGATCGAGTAGCAGCCCGGTCTTGGCCGTGAAGGTCTTTTCATGCCCAGCCCGTTTGAGCTTTTCACAATCCTTTGCGGTGCGGCGGTCCTGCCAGACGATGGCATTGTGTATGGGCTTGCCACTTTCCCGCTCCCACACCACGGTTGTTTCGCGCTGGTTGGTTATGCCGATGGCGGCAATGTCAGCCGCCTTGATACCGGCCTTTTTGATCGCCTCCTTAATCGACCACAGCACGCTTTCCCATATTTCTTCGGGATCATGCTCTACCCAGCCGGACTTCGGAAATATCTGGCGAAATTCCTTCTGCCCTACCCCGGCAACCTGCATCTTTGCATCGAACACGATGGCGCGGCTCGAGGTCGTGCCCTGGTCGATTGCAAGAATGTATTCACCCATAATTTTGCTCCTCACATGTCCCGTCGCAGGGAAATGCGCCTCGCCGTCATTGTCAACCCGCAGCCATATTAGGAAGCTGTGAAAACCCGATTGCCAGCCGCCCCTGTTTGAGCATACCTTCGATGCTCGCAATGCGTCATCAAGTACGCAGGGGAACATATATGACGAGAACAGTCATCGTAACCGGCTCAACGAGTGGTATCGGCCTTGGAATCGCGCAAGCTTTTGCAAGGGACGGTGCGAACATTGTCATGAACGGACTTGGCGATCCCGGTGAAATTGAAAATATTCGCCTGATGATGGAAGCGGAAAACGGGGTGCATGTCATCCACCACGCCGCCGATATGACCAAACCCGACGAGATTGCCGACATGGTGGCGCAAGCCGAACAGAAGTTCGGGCGCATCGACGTATTGGTCAACAATGCCGGTGTGCAGCATGTGGCCCCGGTCGACGAATTTCCGCCGGAAAAATGGGACCAGATCATCGCCATCAATCTGACGAGTTCTTTCCATACCATGCACCACACTATTCCGGTGATGAAGAAGGCCGGAAAAGGCCGCATCATCAACATTTCGTCGGCCCACGGTCTGGTTGCCTCACCGTTCAAGTCAGCCTATGTGGCAGCAAAACATGGTATCATGGGATTGACCAAATCCGCGGCATTGGAGCTGGCGGAAACCGGCATCACCGTTAATGCCATTTGCCCCGGTTACGTGCTGACGCCTTTGGTAGAACAGCAGATACCGGATATGGCAAAGACCAGCGGCATCAGCGAGGAAGCAGTTAAAAACGAGGTACTGTTACGGCTGCAGGCCACCAAAGAATTTGTCAGCATTGAAGACATCGCAGCAACGGCAATATTTCTTGCCAGCGACGCAGCATCACAGATCACCGGAACACATATCTCGGTGGATGGCGGCTGGACCGCCCAATAAACCTGATAAAGAAGGCAGTGCATGAACGACGCGATAAGCTTCATTCTTAATAGTCAGACCGTTTCCCTTGATGACTTCGGGCCAACGGACACTCTCCTTGACTATCTACGGCTGAACCGCAAACTGACCGGCACCAAGGAAGGCTGTGCAGAGGGCGATTGCGGCGCCTGTACGGTATTGGTCGGCCGACTGATCGACGGATCACTGCGCTATGAGAGCGTCAATGCGTGCATCCGCTTTATAGGCTCGCTGCACGGCACCCATGTCGCGACAGTGGAACATCTGGCGTCAAAGGACGGCACGCTTCATCCGGTACAGCAGGCGATGGTGGACTATCACGGTTCGCAGTGCGGTTTCTGCACGCCCGGTTTCATCATGTCGCTGTATGGCCTGTGGCTTTCCGATGAAAAGCCTTCGCGCGCAGCGATTGAAAAAGCACTGCAAGGCAATCTCTGTCGATGCACCGGCTATGAGCCAATCGTGCGCGCCGCTGAGCATGTCTCCTCTGCCCGTCCAAGCGCATTGTTCGATCCGCTGCAGCGTGACCGCTCGGAGATTGTCAGCCGCCTTTGGGCCATTGCGCAGAACGGCACCATCACTGTGGCCAAAGGAAATGAGCGCAGCATCATTCCCGGCTCGGTCACAGAACTTGCCGAAATCCTGAAGCAGGAACCGAAAGCCACCATCGTTGCCGGCAGCACGGATGTTGGCCTGTGGGTCACCAAACAGATGCGTGCCCTCAACCCTGTGGTCTTCATCAACAATCTTGCGGAACTGCAAACCATCGCAGTGGATGAAAATACCATCACCATTGGTGCCGGCGTAACCTACAGTCAGGCCTTTGAAACCATCGCCGCCCGTATTCCGGCATTCGCCCGTTTGATCGACCGTATTGGTGGGCAGCAGGTCCGCAATATGGGCACGATCGGTGGCAACATCGCCAATGGTTCGCCAATCGGCGACACACCGCCGGCTCTGATTGCACTTGGCGCGACACTGACACTGCGTGCAGCGAACGGTCCGCGCACCATATCGCTCGAGAAATATTTCATCGACTACGGCAAGCAGGATCGCCTGTCTGGTGAGTTCGTGGAGAAGGTGACCATTCCTTTGCCCAAACAGGGCAGCCACTATGCGGTCTATAAAATTTCCAAACGGCGTGATGAAGACATCTCCGCACTTTGTGCCGCATTCCATTTGACACTTGGCGAGGACAATACCGTCAGCGATCTGCGTCTTGCTTTTGGCGGCATGGCTGGCACCCCTAAACGGGCGGCCAATCTGGAAGCTGCACTTTCCGGCAAGCCATGGACACAAGCCACCATCGACGAGGTCCGTGACACGCTGGACGAAGATTTCACCCCGCTGACCGACTGGCGCGCCACATCAACCTATCGCCAATTGACTGCCAAGAACCTGCTGACCCGCTTCTTCCTGGAAACCTCCGGCACCCCGCAGGAGATCAAGCGTTTCGAATTGCAGGAGGCCTGAACCCATGGACACCACAACATTCGACACCGCAAAAACCACTGTCGAGGGCCAGATGCATGGCTCGCTCCGACATGATTCAGCACATAAGCATGTCACGGGAAGTGCCGAATATATCGACGATATTCCAGAACCCGCAGGCTTGTTGCACGGCGGCTTGGGCATGTCCGATCGCGCTCATGCCACCATCACATCCATCGACCTTTCCGAGGTGGAAAGCGCGCCAGGTGTGGTCTGGGTCATGACGGCAAAGGATATTCCCGGTGAAAACGATGTGTCCTCCGGTGGCCGTCACGATGAACCCCTGCTGGCAGAAACCAAGGTCGAGTTTCATGGACAGTTGATTTTTGCAGTCTTTGCCGAGACCCGGGATCAAGCACGCCGTGCCGCCCGCAAAGCCAAGATCAGCTATGAAGACCTGCCGCACTGGAGCGATATCGACAGCGCGCTGGAAAACAATGCCCCGCTGGTCGTTGATCCCATGACGCTGAAGCGTGGCGAAGCGGCACTCGAAATAGATGTTGCGCCGCGCCGTCTGACCGGCACGATGCGGATTGGCGGACAGGAGCATTTTTACCTCGAAAGCCACATCGCCATGGCCATTCCGGGCGAAGATGACGAAGTCACGGTGTGGAGCTCTACCCAGCACCCCAGCGAAATCCAGCATATCGTCAGCCACATCATGCAGGTGCCATCCAATGCAGTCACCGTGCAGGTACGTCGGATGGGGGGCGGTTTTGGTGGTAAGGAAACGCAGGGCAACCAGTTTGCCGCCCTATGTGCCATTGCCGCCAAGAAGCTCAACCGCGCCATCAAGATCCGCCCTGATCGCGACGAGGACATGAGCACCACAGGCAAAAGACACGATTTCCGCGTCGATTACGAACTGGGCTTTGATGATGACGGCCGCATCCATGCTGTCGATGCGACCTATGCCGCGCGCTGCGGTTTCTCCTCGGATCTTTCCGGCCCGGTCACCGACCGCGCCCTGTTTCATGCCGATTCCAGCTATTTCTATCCGCATGTAAGACTGACCTCGAAACCGTTGAAAACCCACACGGTTTCCAACACCGCCTTTCGTGGGTTCGGTGGCCCGCAGGGCATGCTGGGTGCGGAACGTTTTATTGAAGAAATCGCCTATGCGGTCGGCAAGGACCCGCTCGAAATCCGCAAGCTGAACTTTTACGGCCAGCCGGAATCCGGACGCACGCTCACCCCCTATCATCAGGAGGTCGAGGACAACATCATCGCCCGTATCGTTGAAGAGCTTGAACAGTCCAGTGACTATCAGGTACGGCGACAGGCAATCATCGAGTTCAACAAGACCAGCCCGATCATTCGCAAGGGCATTGCGCTGACGCCGGTCAAATTCGGCATTTCCTTCACACTGACAGCCTTCAATCAGGCCGGGGCGCTGGTGCACATCTACAATGATGGCTCCATACACCTGAACCACGGCGGCACGGAAATGGGCCAGGGCCTTTACACCAAGGTTGCCCAGGTCATTGCCGATGCGTTCCAGGTCGATATCGGTCGGGTGAAGATCACTGCAACAACGACGGGAAAAGTGCCCAACACCTCGGCAACCGCCGCATCATCCGGTACCGATCTCAACGGCATGGCCGCCTATGATGCTGCCCGCCAGATCAAGGAACGCCTTGTCCAGTTCGCCTGCGAAAAATGGAATGTCGGACCGGAAGAGGTAACCTTTCTGCCAAACCGCATTAGAATCGGTTTGGAAGAAGTTGCCTTTAACGACTTCATAAAACAGGCTTATTTCGGTCGCGTGCAACTCTCTGCCGCCGGCTTCTACAAGACCCCGAAAATCCACTGGGACCGTGCCGCCGGTCGAGGAAAACCGTTTTATTATTTCGCCTATGGTGCGGCAGTCTCGGAAGTTTCCATCGATACGCTGACCGGCGAATATATGGTAGAGCGGGCCGATGTGCTGCATGACGTCGGCAAATCCCTCAACCCTGCCATCGACATTGGCCAGATTGAAGGTGCCTTCGTACAGGGCATGGGCTGGCTGACCACGGAAGAACTGTGGTGGGACAACAAGGGGCGTCTGCGCACCCATGCACCGTCTACCTACAAGATACCGCTGGCATCCGACCGTCCGAAAATCTTCAACGTCAAGCTGGCGGAATGGGCTGAAAATGCCGAGCCAACCATTGGCCGTTCCAAGGCCGTAGGTGAGCCGCCCTTCATGTTGGCCATCTCGGTGCTGGAAGCATTGTCCATGGCAGTGGCCAGCGTCGCCGATTACAAGGTCTGCCCACGACTTGATGCGCCGGCCACACCGGAACGGGTGTTGATGGCCGTCGAACGCTTGAAGAAGGTGTAAAGGGGAGCCTTGATGCGCGACACCTCCCTTGCGGCCTTTCTGGATGGCGCAGAACCAGTCATCCTGATCGAAATCGAATCCGTGAAAGGCTCGTCGCCACGTGAGGCGGGCACCTTCATGCTCGTCTCGAAGGACCGCATCTGGCAAACCATTGGTGGTGGCCAGTTCGAATATATGGCCATTGACCACGCCCGTGCGATGTTAAGCGGCAAGACGGTGGCCGACAGCATGGACATTCCGTTGGGGCCGGAAATTGGCCAGTGCTGTGGTGGGCGCACACTTTTGCGTTTCACCGAGGTCAATGACACGGTGGCGGCAGAATTAAAGGCAAGGTTGGAGCAGGCAAACCGCGCGCAGCCAACGGTTTTCATCTTCGGAGCCGGCCATGTCGGAAAGGCACTTACCCAGGCGTTTTCGCTTTTGCCTGTATCGATCAGCATCGTCGAGACGCGGCAAGACGAGTTACACGATCTGCCAGCTGGCGTGGCAACACATCTGAGTCCCATGCCGGAAGCGATTATTCACGCCATTCCTGCTGGCAGCGCAGTGATTATTGTCACCCATGACCATGCGCTGGATTTCCTGATAGCGAGAGAGGCACTGTTACAGCCCGATCTCGCTTATGTCGGCATGATTGGTTCAAAGACCAAACGCGCAACCTTCGCCCACTGGATAGAGCGGGAAAGCGACGCCGAGGCATCCGTCAATCTTGAAAGGCTGACCCTGCCAATCGGCGGATCAACCGTCAAAGACAAACGCCCGGCGATCATAGCGGCCTTAGTTGCCGCAGAAGTGCTTCACGCATTTCATCGCTCTGCCGCTCCCGTGGAGAGCCCACCCCTCGCCTTCCATCCATAAGACCGAGATCACGTTTGATGTCGTCGCTCAGGCTGTCATCGACAAGGTTCTGGGGTGGTGGTGTCGCGCTTTTAATCCGCATGGACCTGACAAGGTCCAACAGCCGCGAAACCGCAAGCATAGGGCTTCGCACGCGCAAGGTTGCTGCACGCATCGTCGTTTCCTCATAAACTGAATTGTTGTATGAGATCAAAATGCCGTTGTTTTCTTTAAAAAACCAATGAAATATCGCAGGGAATAAATAAAGAGAACTTATCCATGAAGCTGTCACGCCAGTTGCCGTTGAATGCCTTGCGGGTTTTTGAGGCCACCGCCCGCCATATGAGTTTCACCAAGGCGGGTGATGAGCTTGGCATGACGCAGACCGCTGTCAGCTATCAGATAAAACTGCTCGAAGACTTCATTGGCGTGGCGCTGTTTGTGCGCAAACCTCGACAGGTTACCCTTACGGAAAGCGGGCAGAAGCTGGCGCCAAGAGTGGCAGAAGCTTTTGGCGCGTTGCGCAATGCGGTGGCCGATGCGAAGCAGATCAAAAGCGACACGCTCTTTATTCACACCACCCCAACCTTCGCAGCCCGTTGGCTGTCACGCCACATCGGCGCCTTCCAGCTTGAAAATCCCGGCATTGCAGTTCGGCTGGAAACATCGCAGGAATTTGTCAATTTCAGCCAGACGGATGTGGATCTGGCAATCCGCGCCGGCGCCGGTGTCTGGCCGGGCCTGGACTCCCATCTTCTGATGCGCGGTGGGTTTTCACCGATGTTAAGCCCGGCACTGGCCGAGACCATTGGCGGCGTGAAGACACCGGCCGACCTTTTGAAACTGCGCCTTATCGATGCAGGTGATCCATGGTGGCAACAATGGTTTCATCAGGCCGGAGTGAGCGACCCGCCCTTGCAAAACCGCACAGGCAGTCGTCTTGGCGCGCAGACATTCGAGGCTGCTGCCGCCATCGCCGGTCAGGGCGTCGCCATTCTCACGCCCGAGTTTTATACCGATGAGGTGGCGCTTGGGCGCCTCATGCAACCCTTTGACATCACCAGCCACGACGGCGCGAATTATTGGCTTGTTTATCCTGAAAACCGCAAGAACGCGCCAAAGATCAAAGCCTTTCGCGAGTGGATTTTCAAGCTGATGCCATCAGTCGATCAACAGGGTCAGAAACCCATATCCGGCGCGTAAAAACAGCGCGGCGTATTTTCATCCGGATAAAGGCACAGGTGATATTCACCGTCTTCAGAACGACGCGTCTGATTTTGAGACCAGTTGAACACATGGCGTCTCGTGACCAATCGATGATCGCCCGGCACAAGGGAAACCTCGTAACCACCCTGCACGATCCGCACACTTTTCATGGGGATCATTTGGCAGTCACCGGTCTCTGCATTGCCGTTGCAGCAATAGCTTTCATATTTGAAACCCTTGTGTGATTCATGGGCAGACACACTCGGCACGAGTGCAAAAACAAGGGTAACGACGGCGTAGAACCACACCGGTCTGAATCCGGAAAATTTGTAAAAACAAGAAGCTAACGCATTTGCCTGATTCAACTTCGCATGCAAACGCAAAATCACAGTCACAGTATGGCGCATGGGCATTGTCTCCGTTGACATGAACGGCAGTCACCCGAAACGCATTGCGTCCTGTAGTTACGACTTAAGACATGAATTTAACAAAACCGGGACGCAACGCATGCACTGGCATATCTGCAAATCCCTCCCCTTGAACCACCCCCGACCCAAGGATATGCAGCATTGCGATTTCGGAAAACCGCCACGCGAACCATGAGAGCGCCGTGCGTCCTTTGGATCGTACACAAGACACTCTGACTTTCTGAACAACGCATCATGCTGTCACGGAAATCGGCGCCGCGCGGCCTGTTGCGTGCAACAGATTTTAGCTGAGTCGTGGGTAGTCGGCTAACGGCATTTGCGCAAAACAAAATTCGCCGCCATGCAAATTTGCAAGAGCGGATAAAGCTTGCGTGGAGAATGAGAACAATCCGTCGTTCGCACCGGCTTTTCTCTTTTCAGAGACTGTTTTTTTTCGCAATGTGCAAGGCAATAAGCATAAGGGGAACTGCATGTACGAATACGCCATTGCCTGGGAATGGATGGCCTTTGCCGTCCGTTGGGTGCACGTCATCACCGCCATTGCCTGGATCGGCTCATCATTTTATTTCATCGCGCTGGATCTGGGCCTGGTACAACGCGCCCATCTTCCACCGGGTGCCTATGGCGAGGAATGGCAGGTGCATGGCGGTGGTTTCTACCACATCCAGAAATATCTGGTGGCACCGGCCCAGATGCCCGAGCACCTGACCTGGTTCAAGTGGGAAAGCTACGCCACCTGGGTCACTGGTTTTGCCATGCTGTGCGTGGTCTATTACGGTGGCGCAGACCTGTTCCTGATTGACCGCACGGTCATGGACCTTTCGCCAGTTCAGGCCATCTGTCTTTCCATCGCCTCCCTGGCCATCGGCTGGGTGTTTTATGATCTTCTGTGCAAATCCCCGATTGGAAACAACACCTGGGGTCTGATGATTGTGCTTTACATTGCACTGGTCGCCATGGCCTGGGGTTACACGCAGGTCTTTACCGGCCGTGCCGCCTTTCTGCATCTGGGTGCATTTACCGCCACCATCATGTCAGCCAACGTGTTCATGATCATCATTCCCAACCAGAAGATCGTGGTTGCGGACCTGATTGCCGGACGCACGCCAGACCCGAAATACGGACGCATTGCCAAGCAACGGTCGCTGCACAACAACTACCTGACCCTGCCCGTCATCTTCTTCATGTTGTCCAACCACTACCCGCTGGCCTTTGCCACAACCTATAACTGGATCATCGCGGCGCTGGTGTTCCTGATGGGCGTCACCATTCGCCACTGGTTCAACACCACCCATGCCCGCAAAGGCAAACCGACATGGACATGGCTGGCAACGGCGGTGATCTTCATCATCATCATGTGGCTTTCAACCGTGCCGAAGGTACTGACCGGCGAGGAAGAGACCGCATCCTCGCTGACACCAGTGCAACAGATGTTTGCAAGTGACGTCCATTTTGCGTCGGCGCGGGATATCGTGCAGGGACGCTGTTCCATGTGCCATGCCGCCGAGCCGGTCTGGGAAGGAATCAGTTTTACACCGAAGAACGTCAAGCTGGAATCCGATGCGGATATCGCCGCCCATGCCCGAGAGATCTATATTCAGGCAGGCCGCAGCCATGCTATGCCGCCCGGCAACATCACGGATATAACGCCCGAAGAACGCAAGGTGCTGACCGCCTGGTATGAAAGCGCCTTGTCACAAGGAAAAACAGAATGAGCATGCTTCTGCTGCGCGGTCGTCTTTTGAGTTTTCGCCGCGCACCACACTCCATCGATGACACGGCAAGTTATCTTTACCTCGAAGATGGCGGTCTGCTGATTGATGATGGCAAGATTGTCGCGGTTGGCGACTATAACGACATCAAGAAGTCAGCGCCCGAAGATGTGGCAGAAAAAGACCATCGTCCGCACCTCATCGTGCCAGGCCTTATCGACCTGCACCTGCATTTCCCGCAAATGCAGGTCATCGGCTCCTACGCCGCCAATCTGCTGGAATGGCTGAATACCTACACCTTCCCGGAGGAATGCCGCTTCGTGGAAAGCGCGCATGCGCAGCGAATTGCCACGCATTTCTACGATGAGTTGCTGCGCCACGGCACCACCACGGCTGCTGCCTATTGTTCGGTACACAAGACCTCAGCTGACGCCTATTTCGCAGAAGCCATGAAGCGCAACATGCTGATGGTTGGCGGCAAGGTGATGATGGACCGCAACGCACCGCAGGGTCTGCTCGACACACCTGAAGTGTCCTACGATGAAACCAGAGCGGTTATCGCAGACTGGCACGGCAAGGGCCGCAACCACGTCGCCATCACCCCACGTTTCGCCATCACCTCCACCCCACAGCAAATGCAGGCGGCACAGGCGCTGGCGCAGGAATTCCCTGACCTTTTCATCCAGACCCACCTGTCGGAAAACCTGGAAGAGATCAAATACACCTGCGAACTCTATCCAGAGGCCACCGACTACACCGACATCTACGTGCGCTATGGCCTGATGCGCGATACCACCCTTTTGGGTCACGCCATCCACCTGTCGGAACGGGAAGCGGATGTATTGTCGGAAACCGGCGCAGTTGCCGTTCATTGCCCGACCTCAAACCTGTTTATCGGTTCCGGCCTGTTCCCGATGAAAAAACTGCAGCGTCGTGAAAAGCCTGTTCGTATTGCCGTTGCCACCGATATTGGCGGTGGATCGAGCTATTCGATGCTGCGCACCATGGATGAGGCCTATAAAATTCAGCAACTGCTGGGTGAACGTCTGAACCCGCTGGAAAGCTGGTTCCTGATGACGCTGGGTAATGCGCAGGCACTGTCGATGGCAGATCGCATTGGAACGCTGGATGCCGGCACCGACGCCGACATCACCGTGCTCAACGCATCCTCGACGCCTGCCATGGCGTTGAAAATGGAAGTGGTCAACAGCCTGACCGAAGAACTGTTCCTGATGTTGACCATGGGCGATGACCGCACCGTCAGCGAAACCTATGTGGCTGGCAAGGCGATGAAATCGACATTGGCCTGAAGACGATCACGCTGTAACCTCATGCAGGCGATACAGCCTGTATGAGGAATGGCCGTCATGGCACTGACCAGCAAAATCACGGCCTATGATCCGGATTGGCCCCGCCTCTACCAATCAGAGGCACTACGTCTGCGACAGGCATTTGGTCCCACTCTTCTCGAAATCCATCATATTGGCAGCACCGCCGTTACCGGCCTTGCCGCAAAACCCGAAATCGACATCCTCATTCTCGTCGACGATAGCGATGTGGCTGAGAACATGACGGCAGCACTTGTTGATCTCGGTTACCGGCGTGGCGGTGATCTGTCGGCTGGTCACAGCTTTTTCAAGCGGGATGTCGATGGTGTCAGAACCCATAAGCTGCATCTCTGCCTTGCTGGACACGCAAAGGCTATTGAGATGCTCAAATTCCGCGATCATTTGCGAGAAGACAGCGAGGCGCGTGATGCCTATGGACGCCTGAAACTGCAGCTTGAACAGGAAAACACCAAAGGGATCTCCGAGTATCTGCAGGGCAAAGAGCCCTATATCCAGCGCATCGTTGACGGGCTTTAGTCCAGACACATGACGTTAATGTGGAAGAGGATACATCGGCCGTCACCGTAACATCAAGTGGGATATCCGGTTATAAAAAGCCATAAACCGCCACTCACCGTACCGGATGCTCATGCCTGAAATGACAGCTGACTTATCTTTCGCCGCAATCGCCCTCATCACACTCACCTTCTTTCTGGCTGGCACCGTCAAGGGCGTGACAGGCATGGGTCTGCCGACCGTTGCCATGGGTGTGCTTGGGCTGTTCATGCCACCGGTTGCGGCGGCAAGCCTATTGATCCTGCCCTCCTTCATCACCAACATCTGGCAGTTGCTGGCCGGGCCATCCTTCATCATTTTGCTGAAACGGCTGTGGACCTTGATGGTAGCCATCATCATTGGCACATTGCTGGGCGCTTCCTTCATGGCAGGCAATTCAGGCGTCTGGGCAACGGCGGCTCTCGGTGTCGCGCTCGCTTCTTATGCGGCCTACACGCTGTTGGCCCCACCGTTTTCCGTGCCTGAAAAAATCGAGCCCTGGCTGTCACCGATCATCGGTTTGCTGACCGGTTTGATGACAGGCGCAACCGGCGTTTTCGTTATTCCGGCAGTTCCCTATATCCAGGCCCTCCGTTTTGATCGGGAAAATCTGGTGCAGGCCCTTGGCCTCTCCTTCACCGTTTCCACGATTGCGCTGGCCATCGGTCTTGGCTCCCACAGCGTATTCCAGCTGCAGGAGCTGGCAACCTCCACACTGGCGGTTGCCCCTGCGCTTCTTGGCATGTGGGCAGGCCAGATCGTGCGCCGCGCAGTCAGCCCCGCCACCTTCAAGCGATGGTTCCTGATCTGCCTGCTGCTGCTCGGTTTGCAGCTTGCTCTGCGGCCATTGATGGGTTGAACGGCGTCATCGAGCGGTACTTTTAAAGTGCCGCACAATCCGTTGAATCGACTCTGCTTTACCGTGGCAGTTTCGTCAAAGCATGCTAGTCATGGATGCAGAATTTGAACTGTGAAGGCATCATCCATGAGCAAACCACTCGAAATCGCGGACCTGAAAAAGCAGGCGAAAAAGCGCGTGCCAAAAATGTTTTTCGACTATGCCGACAGCGGCGCATGGACGGAAAGCACCTACCGCGCCAACGAAGATGACTTTGCCAAGATCAAGCTGCGTCAGCGTGTGCTGGTGGACATGAGTGACCGTTCGCTGGAAAGCGAAATGATCGGTCAGAAAGTGGCCATGCCCGTTGCACTATCCCCCACCGGCCTCACCGGCATGCAACATGCCGATGGTGAAATGCTGGCAGCACAGGCGGCTGAAGAATTCGGCGTTCCGTTCACCTTGTCCACCATGAGCATCTGCTCGATTGAGGATGTCGCATCCGTCACCAAGAAACCTTTCTGGTTTCAGCTCTACGTGATGAACGACCGTGACTTCGTTTATAATCTGATTGACCGGGCCAAGGCCGCCAAGTGCTCGGCTCTGGTGTTGACGCTTGACCTGCAAATCCTCGGTCAGCGTCACAAGGACATTCGCAACGGTCTGTCTGCTCCACCGAAATTCACACCCAAACATATCTGGCAGATGGCCACGCGCCCGGCATGGTGCCTTGGCATGCTTGGCACCCAGCGTCGTACCTTCGGCAACATCGTTGGCCATGCCAAAAGCGTGACCGATCTGAAATCTCTTTCAGCCTGGACCACGGAACAGTTCGATCCGCGGCTGTCCTGGAAGGACGTCGAATGGATCAAGGAACGTTGGGGTGGTAAGCTCATTCTCAAGGGCATCCTCGATGAGGAAGATGCACGCGCCGCTGCCGGTTCCGGCGCAGATGCGATCATCGTTTCCAACCATGGCGGTCGCCAGCTTGATGGTGCACATTCATCCATCGCCATGCTGCCGAAAATCGTCGAAGCTTTCGGCGATAAAATCGAAGTGCATATGGATGGTGGCATTCGCTCTGGACAGGATGTGTTGAAAGCTCTGGCTCTCGGCGCAAAGGGCACCTATATCGGCCGCCCATTCCTCTACGGCCTCGGCGCTGGTGGCAAACAGGGTGTTACCACTGCACTCGAGATCATTGCCAAGGAAATGGATATCACCATGGCACTGTGCGGCAAACGCCGCATCGTGGATGTTGGCCCCGACATCCTGGCGTGACCGCAGAGTAACAAACACGGGCTGCAACAACCTGCAGCCCGTGTTGGGCACACCATCAGGGCTTAACACAGTCCACCTCACAAAACAGGCTCGAACCAATTGGCGCTGAAATTCGTTTAGCTGATGATCCAGCCTTGAAGGCAGCTGATGGAGGGCCGCCATGACTATCACCATTACCGCTTTTGAAAACTCTCCCGATGGCGGCAAGGGCATGGCGCGGGACATGCGGGTACGATGGGCCTTTGAGGAGGTTGAGCAATCCTATGACGTTCGGCTTTTATCGTTCAAAGCCTTGAAAGAGCCGACGCATCTTGAGCTGCAGCCCTTCGGGCAAATCCCGACCTATCAGGATGGTGATCTTACCCTATTTGATTCGGGCGCAATCGTTTTTCATATCGCCGACCACCATGCGGGCCTGCTACCGAAAGATGACAATGCTAGGGCCCGTGCCATTACTTGGATGTTTACGGCAGTCGGCACCATGGAACCGCCGATGCTGGAACGGGAGGTTGCCCGCTTCCTTGAGGGCGATGAAAGCTGGCACGATGCACGTTTGCCGCTGATCGACAAACGGATCCGCAAACGACTGGGCGAGCTTTCCGTAATATTCGGCCAATCGCAATGGCTCGAAGACACATTTACAGCCGGCGATCTTCTGATGATATCGGTCCTGCTGAGAACTCGTTCGTCGGGCATATTGGCCGAATTTCCCAATCTTCTGGCCTATGTCGAGCGGGGAGAAAAACGCCCCGCCTACCAGCGCGCTTTTGCGGCGCAGCTGGCAGTATTTAATGCGGGTCTGAAAAGATAAATTACTTCACCCAGCCGCCGGTCAGGGCATTGGCAAAGCCGTCCATTCCCTTGTTCCTGGCCAGTTCAGCCATGGCAAGGTTGTCATACCGCACCTGACGGAAGGTTGGCTGCCAGCCGCGTGAGGTCTTTTCGAGAACCGCGTAGCTTGCAAACGGTGTCGCCGTTTCCACCGTGTGAAAAACCGGTTTGTCATCCGTGTAACCGGGGCAACCAACACTGCCGGGGTTAACGATCAAACGCCCGTCAGAAAGCTGCACCGAACGCGGAATATGGGTATGGCCGCACAACATCAACGGATGATCGACGCCTTCTGCCAGAGCCTCGATTTCAGCAAGCGGGCGCAGATGCATGATACCCTCTGCACTGACCGTTTCCAGCCAGTACTGATTATCGTCTTTCGGCGAGCCGTGGCAGCAGAACACCTCGTCCTTGTAGACCATGCTGAATTGTAGCGTCTGCAACCAGTCGAAATGTTCCGGTGACAACTGCTGATACGCCGGTCTTTCCCAGTCGCCCATGTCTTCATAGGCACGGTCAATCAGTGCACGGTCGTGATTGCCGCGCACGGTCGGCACCCAGTTCTTGAGCAGGAGATCGGCTGTCCAGCCAGCCTCCAGCGGCCCACTGAAACAATCCCCGAGATTAACGACATCCTCAATGCCGAGCTTCTCTATATCCGCTAGCACCGCTTCAAGCGCAGCGCAGTTTCCATGAATATCGGCGATGGCAGCGAAGATCATGAGTGGTCAACTTCCCCGGTAGGTCGAATAGCTGAAGGGTGAGAGCAACAGAGGGACATGATAATGTCCCTGTGTATCAGCAATGCCAAAACGGATCGGAATAATGTCAAGAAAAGCGGGTTCCGGCAAAGCAACGCCCTTGCCGCGTAGATAATCCCCGGCATGAAACACCAGTTCATATTGTCCGGCCTGAAAACTGTCGCCAATCAGCAAAGGTCCGCCATCGACGCGGCCGTCATTATTGGTGTGCACACTTTTAAGTTTGGTTCGGCCTTCCCCGTCCAGCCGGTAGAGGTCGATTTTCAAACCTTCCGCCGGCGTGCCATGGGCAGCATCAAGAACATGGGTCGTAAGACCGGTCATAACGTTGGCTCCGCAATGATATAGGGCGACTCGAAAAAATACTCTTCCAGATTGTTGCCCGGGCCTTCCCGGTCGGCAACCAGAAAATCACTGACGACATCCAGTGCCATCAACGGATGATGCCAGACATTGCGTCGATAATTCACGCCCTGATCAGCCCTAGCGAGAAAAACCCTGGGCTTGCCCGGCTTTCCGTCCTCATCTTCCGCGACCACGACCAGAAAGGGGCGCCCGGAAAGGGGCGAGAAACTCTGGCTGCCAAGCGGATGTCTCTCCATCATGTCAATGCCGTATGGAAAGGCGCGTGGCTGGCCACGAAACAGGTTGATGACGACCCGTGCGCCCTCACCGGCTGCCTCCGGCACAAACAAGGCATGGTGGCGTTCTGTGGTGCCACCATTGATCATCCTGACGGATGATGGGGTGGCCTCGATCACCTCACCGAACTGCGAAAATGCCGCGCTGCTCAACGGCTCGATATCGAGACGTTCACCTTTTATCTGCGTGGTCATTCAGGCCTCCGGCAGCATGGATGTCAAACGAAGCAAGGCAATTTTCTCAACCTGTGCAGTTGCAGTCGCAAACTCCGTGTCATGATCATTGCTGATGCGCTTCTCGAATGCCGCGAGAATGTCGTGTCGGTTCAGACCCTTCACTGCGATAATGAAGGGAAACCCATGACTGCTTACATAGGCCGCATTCAACTCGGTAAAACGGGCATGCTCCTCCGGCGTCAAACGGTCGAGCCCGGCACCGGCCTGCTCGTTGCGACTATCATCCGTCAGCTTGCCCGCGATGGCCAGCTTGCCGGCAAGATCGGGATGGGCGCGTAAAACGCCAAGCCGCTCTTCCTGTGAAGCAGTTCGGAACATGGCGACGAGCGCTCCGTGCACACCCTGCGCAGTCAACGGCTCGACAATGGATCCGGCATCATAGGCTCGTTCGGCAATGAAGGGCGAATGCTCGAACACACCGCCAAAGCGGCTGACGAAATCCTCACGTGATATCATCTCAAACCGCCCCGGGCTTATGGTGTTCATGCCAGTGACGGGCAATGTCGATACGCTGTGGTATCCATACCTTGTCGTGTCCGAGCACATATTCGATGAAGCGGCGCAATGCAGCCGCCCGGCCCGGACGCCCGACAAGGCGACAATGCAGGCCAACGCTCAACATCTTCGGCGCACCTTCCTGTCCTTCCTGATAAAGCACGTCGAATGCGTCTTTCAGATAGGTGAAGAACTGGTCGCCCGAGTTGAAACCCTGCGGCGTGGCAAAGCGCATGTCATTGGTTTCAAGTGTGTAGGGAATGATCAGGAACGGATCGTCCTTCGCGCCCTTCACCCAATAGGGCAGATCATCGGCGTAAGAGTCCGAGGAATAAAGGAAACCGCCCTCTTCCATCACCAGCTTCAAGGTGTTGTCGGATGGTTTGCCCTGGTACATGCCATAGGGACGCTCACCGGTTAGTTCAGTGTGAAGACGCACCGCCTCAACAATGTGCTGGCGCTCTTCTTCTTCTGAAAAATCCTTGTACTCAAGCCAGCGGTAGCCATGGCTGGCAATCTCCCAACCGGCCTCTTTCATCGCGGCAACAGCGTCCGGATTGCGGGCCATGGCAGAGGTTACGCCATAAACTGTGGTCGTTACGCCAAGACTGGTAAACATGCGCCACAGGCGCCAGAAGCCGGCACGAGAGCCGTATTCATAAATCGATTCCATATTTAGATTGCGCTGACCAGCCCATGGCTGCGCACCAACGATTTCCGACAGCAGCGACTCGGATGCCTTGTCATTATCGAGAATGCAGCTTTCCCCGCCTTCTTCATAATTGATGACGAACTGAACTGCTATTTTGGCCCCACCGGGCCATTTTGGATCGAAACCGTTACGACCGTAACCAATCAAATCACGCGGGTAATTATCGGATATCATTCACTCACCTTCCGCAAATCTCGCAGAACGGTAACATTCACATTGGGAAAGTCGAGATGAATAATGTCCTCGTCCCGATCTCTTTTTGCATGAGATCAGGACGCGTGGGGATCAATGAAAACGGCGCTGCTCGTCAGGCAGGCTGCATCACGTCAGAAGCAGGCTCTTTGCGTGCCACACGCCGGGCAGAAACCCGGCCCATGGGATGAAGCGAATGCACGCGGAACGGCGCACCCGGTTCATCCTCCACAAACAGCGCAAGATTGTTGAAGGTCAACTTGCGTGACAAATGCGGCTCAAAAACCACGCGCACGGCATGTTCAACCCGCACGAAGTCAGATTGCGACACACTTCCGGTCAACGGCATCTGAAAGCGGAAATCCTCCATCACATAGGGATTACCCCAGCGATGCAGATTGGTCAGCTGCGCTGCCGACAGCTGGTCGGGGTCGGCACGATCAATTTCCGCATCGCTCAGCGGGGCGCGGTAACGGTCAAATGCCTGCACGACACTTGCTGCCAGGAAACCCAGCTTGTCGCATGGCCATGATGGAATAAGGCTGAACACCGAACCGATGCGGGCAATTTCAAGCGGTGGCAATTCGAAAGGCTGCTGCAAACCGGCAAAGCACATCAACTCTCGCAGCAACATGGCTTCAGTAACATCATCGTTTAGCCGGAACGGCGCCTTGACCAGACCATGAAAACCATAACGTCGCGGCAAAGCCGTGTGATAAGAAATTTCCTGCATACCAAGACCGGTTGCAGGCGGCGGATCGACACTCTCACCGGAATAGACATCACGGCCAAGCCAGGCCGCAGCAACCGCCGTCAACGGATCGTTGGGGGTCGGAGTGAAATGAATGGCGTATCGCATGCGTCGTCACCTCGCTCCATTGGCGATTTGCTCAGACCTCGCTTCAACACGCCGCCGCATTCAATATCCATTGAATGCAAAATGCCGCTACACGCATTGAACCGAAGCATCGTACTCTCTGAAAATCGTGGCTCGACTTTCAGGCCGATGATTTAGCGATAGGTGATTTGCATGACAGATTAACGACGAGAAACGCCTGAAAATTATGAAGACTTTGTGGCCACGGCAATGTGACTTTCAAGCAAGAAGCTTTGCGGTAGCCTTGGCTCAATGCCTTGCACGACCGAAAGAGCAGCATCCGCCAACCGGTGTGCCAGACCGAAACTGACTTTGAAACCGCCGGTCAAGGCGACAAGACGCGGGTGCTCTGGCAGGCTACCGACCATTGGATCACGGTCGATCGCCTTGGGCCGCAGCCCGGCCCACCGCTCCACCACCTCAGCATTCTCTAAACCAGGAACAAGCTGCCGGGCTTTCTCTATGAACACGTCGAGTTGGGCATCGGTTGTGAACGGTTCTGCAAAACTCTCCTCGCTGGTGCTGCCAACCGCCACCATGCCATCATCATGCGGAACGACATAAAGGCCGCCGAGAAACAGCACCGGCATTGCGGGGTCGATATCGGCCTTCATCAGTGCAGATTGCCCTTTGACTGCTTGACCAAGTGGCGCTGCACCCGCCAAATTCAAGCTTTGCTGAAGCAGCGGGAATGATTGATAACCGGCAGAGACGATGACATGGCCAAATGATACGGTTTCACCCGTTGATAATGTGGCTTGTGCCCGATCGGGATCGAGAGAACTAACGCCAACCCCTTCAACCACAGTCACGTTTTGCGCGGTTTTGAGAAATGCAGAGAGCGTCCGCCCCATGGACCGCGGCGACATGCGTGCAGCAAGCGTGTCATGAACAAATCCACCCGCCATCGACGCATCTGCCAGATAACCCGCGACCGGTGGCGCATCGAGAACATGCCAGTGAAACTGTCGTCCATCCCGCGCCCAATTCGTTTTGGCATCCTGCTCATGACGCAGCGCGATGTCGCGCAAATGCGGTTTGGGCAGAGGAATGATGCGTCCGCAACGGCGATACCCGGCCGAACACCCGGTCGCAGCCTCCAGCTCGGCGATCTCGGCTTCCAACGCTACCAGCGCATCAAACTGGAATTGCTTTTTCTCTGACCATCTGTCCGGCATATGAGCCATGAGAGCGCCGATAAGGCCACCGCTGGCGCCCTGCCCCAAACGAACTTGCTCGACCAGCAATGTCTTGAGACCAAGTCGCTCTGCTTTTACCGCAGCCCACAGCCCCATAACGCCGCCACCGACGATCAAAAGGTCGAAAGAGGAAGGAGAGGAATGAGATTGACCCGCAGCACTGGCCAGATTATCGGCTTTATTCATGACACATCCAGACGAAAGCACACCGGCCAACCAGAGCCAACCGCAGGATAACACAGCAACCACGCTCGATTGGCGCGAGGGCGATATGCCCTATTCGCTTGCCTTTGGCGACCATTTTTATTGCCAGACCGACGGCCGACTGGAATGTGGACATGTGTTTCTGTCCGGCAACGGCCTACCGGAGCGCTGGCAAACAACGACTGACACCTTCCGCATTGGCGAGCTTGGTTTCGGCACAGCCCTCAATCTTTGCGAGACCTGGCGACAGTGGAAACAGACGCGCCCGACAGGCGGCAAACTGCATTTCGTGTCCTTCGAGCTTTATCCAATGAAGTCAGAGGAAATTGACCGCGCCCTTTCCCGTTGGCCGGAAGTCGACGAAGAACGGAACGCTCTGGTCAAGTTGTGGCCGAAGGAACCGCAAGGTCATGTCGATCTGCAACTGGATGAACAAACTCGCCTGACCGTGGTCTGTGGTGTGGCTTTTGACGGAATTCAGGCCAGCCCACACATGTTCGACGCCTGGTACCTGGATGGTTTCGCACCGGCTCGCAATCCCGACATGTGGTCGATCGAGATCATGACCGCATTATTCGACAAAACGGCGGAAGGCGGCAGTTTCGCGACCTACGCCGCAGCCGGATTTGTACGCCGCAATCTCATTGCCGCCGGTTTCAATCTGGAACGGCGCAAAGGTTTTGCTGGAAAACGTGAAATGCTGTGCGGAACCAAGCGATAGTCACAACACGTCCTGGTTTACTTTTGAGCTGATATCGGTCGCGATCTGTCTGACGGTGCCGATCGCCGCCTGATTGCATTTGATCTCTGTTGTTCAAGCCGCCAGCCATGACAAATAAATGCAGGCGTTAACGGCTATACGGTAGAACTTTCTATATAAGAAACATATAAATTTATTTTATTTCAATGACTTAAGAAAATCTCATTTATAGTATCTCGAATTGCAAAACGTGAAGAACAAAACCGTGGGTTAACGTATTGTTTATAATATCCGCATAATTTTATGCATAATTTCTTCCGCTATTTCTCTCGGAAATTGTTATGACGTCGATATTGACCAACATCGCTGCACAATCAGCCCTTGCAACATTACGCACGATCAATTCGCAAATGCAGAATACGCAAGAAGCGGTTTCGAGCGGCCTGCGGGTCGGTGAAGCAAAAGACAATGCCGCCTATTGGTCAATCGCCACAACCATGCGCTCAGACAATGGTGCCATTAGCGCAGTTGAAGATGCCCTCGGTCTGGGTGCCGCAAAAATCGACACGGCCTATTCCGGCATGGAAGCTGCGATTGATGTCGTCAAAGAAATGAAGAAAAAGCTGGTGACGGCAACGGAAAACTCCGTCGACCGCAGCAAGATTCAGGACGAGATTTCCCAGTTACAGGATCAGTTAAAATCTATAGCAGATTCAGCCTCCTTCTCCGGTGAGAACCTTCTGAAAGCCACCTTTGTGGGATCACTTGGCGCGACAAACGGCTCTATTCTTTCTTTTGCAGTGAAAGACGTCAAAACGATCGTCACAGGTTTTGTCCGGGATTCGAATAACAACGTATCTGTCAAAACAACCGAAGCTGTTCAGACATCTGACACGGTCTTGTTCGGCAACCATACCGAAGGCATGGCGCACGGGATACTCGACATCGGCCTGATCTATGACGGTATTCCGTATGAAGAGGGAAATGGCGGCTGGTTTATTAAAACATTTCAGTACGATTCAAGCTGGACCGTCAATGAAAACGGCGTCTACAGCGACGGAACCAACTACTACACCCGACGTGACGGCCTGTTCGTTAAAGCCCTCGATGCCAGCGGTGGCTTCGATAAAAGCAGCACGACAAACGTTATCATGCACTCCAATGCCAGTATCACCACAATGGATATTACCCAACTGGGCACCTACAGAGACCAGATATTTGGGCCAGACGGTGATGAAGACATGGTGATCGATGTCTTCATTTCCCATACCGATAAACAACTTGCGAAAATGACCGATGCCGCTTCATCTCTGGGCTCATTATCCAAACGCATAGAATTGCAAATGGATTTTGCCTCTAAATTGTCGAATGCAATCGACAGCGGCATTGGACGCCTGGTGGATGCGGACATGAATGAGGAATCCACGCGGCTCAAGGCACTGCAAACTCAGCAGCAACTCGGTATTCAGGCTCTGTCGATTGCCAATACCCAGCCGGACACTGTGACGCAACTGTTCAGATAATCCAACCCAATCTGACGCCGGCTCAAAACCGGGCATCAATTTTCGCTTCCGGAACCGCCATGACGTCGATATTGACCAACATTGCCGCACAATCTGCTCTTGCGACACTGCGCACGATCAATTCGCAAATGCAGACGACTCAGGAAGCCGTTGCAAGTGGTCTGCGCGTCGGCT
This sequence comes from Agrobacterium sp. AGB01, assembly GCF_014851585.1. Classification (GTDB taxonomy): domain Bacteria; phylum Pseudomonadota; class Alphaproteobacteria; order Rhizobiales; family Rhizobiaceae; genus Agrobacterium. Next base: position 504,650 of record NZ_JACVAB010000002.1, on the reverse strand, counting down.
CGGCAGAAAACAATGCTGCCTACTGGTCCATTGCCACCACCATGCGCTCCGACAATGGCGCGATCAGTGCAGTAGAAGATGCACTTGGTCTAGGGGCAGCCAAAGTAGATGTCGCCTACGCCGGCATGGAAGCGGCCATTGATGTGGTCAAAGAAATCAAGAAGAAGCTGGTCACAGCAACAGAAGGTTCGGTCGACAAGGGAAAAATCCAGGACGAGATATCCCAACTGCAGGATCAGCTACGCTCCATCGCCGAAGGCGCGAACTTTGCTGGCGAAAGTCTGCTGAAAGCAGAAATGACCGGCACTGCTGCTGACAGTGACGCATATGATTCCTATCCCCTGACGGACAAAAAAACAGTCGTCAGCTCGTTTGTCAGAGACTCCAACGGCAACGTCTCGGTAAAGACTGTCGACTTCCTGACATCCTCGCGGGACGTGCTTTTGTCCAGCAACACCAGCGGCCTCTCTTGGGGCATCCTCGATATGGGTGTCATTTTTGACGGGATCGAACCGCGCAGTGGCGAAGAAACAACCCAAAATCTCGAAACATATCATTACAGCTCAAGCTGGCAGTTGAACGATCACGGCGTTTACAGTGATGGAACTGACTTTTACACGCGCCTCAACGGTCTGTTCGTAAAGGCGACAGACGCGAGCGGAAATATCGATTACAATAACACGACATCAGATTTTGCGCACCTGACCAATCTGAGCATCATGACAATCGATGTCACCGCACTGGACCTCTATAGCGGTGTCGTGCTTGGTGCCGATGCGGACCCAGAATGGATGATGGACGTGCTGCTCTATCACGTCGACCGGCAACTTAACGTCATGGCAGAAACTGCCAGCAAATTCGGTTCACTGTCAAAACGCATTGAGCTTCAATCGGGCTTTGCGGCTAAACTGTCTGACGCCATCGACAGTGGCATTGGCCGTCTGGTGGACGCCGACATGAATGAACAGTCCACGCGGCTCAAGGCGCTGCAGACACAGCAACAGCTAGGCATTCAGGCCCTGTCGATCGCCAACACACAGCCAGAAAACGTCATTCAACTGTTCAGGTAAGACGTAAGACTCTGGTGTTTTTACCAGCAATCAAAAACCGGAAAATCAAAGCTGCTGAGGTTTAGATAGCTCCAGCCCGCGGGATCGCATCCTCACCCAGCCACTGCTTCAGCTTCGCTTCCAGCAATTCAGGGCTAATCGGCTTGGAGACATAATCATCCATGCCAACTTCGAGGCAGCGTTCGCGGTCGCTTTCCTGCGCATGCGCAGTCACCCCAACAATCGGCACATGTCGCCCATCACCAGCCTCTTCTTCGCGTTCGCGAATAAGCTGCGTGGCCTGATGACCATTCATGACAGGCATAGACACGTCCATCAAGATCACTGCCGGATTATGCTCCTCCCATGCCGCGACGGCTTTTTTTCCATTATTGACAATCTGGAACCGCAAACCGGTGCCCTGCAGGATTTGTGAAAATACAATCTGGTTGACATCATTGTCTTCAGCCACAAGCACATCGAGAGTGGAGGCAACGACCGGCCGAACAACCTTCGTCAGCGGCTTACGTGACTCTGGCTTCGACGAGGCAGGCGCCGCAGGTGCATCTGTGACTGTTTCCTGGCGTCTCGTCAGCATGCGTCCACGCCGTTGCAGGCGCGATGCACGCACGATTTCGCCAAGGGTGGAGCGCAGCAGCTTAGCGCGGGCCGGCTTCATCAGATGTGCCTGAACATTCATATCGTTCAGGAGACTGTCATCACCGACCACCATATCCATAGAGGTCAGGAAAACGATGCCCATATCCTGCAAACGGTCGTCCGAACGGATTTGCCGAGCGACATCGATGCCGTTCATAACGGGCATGTGATAGTCAAGAATGACAGTATCGATGACGAAACCAATTTCGGCGGCCTGCTGAATGATCGCCAGACCAGCCGCACCACTTTCGGCGGCATAGCTGTCGTAACCCCATTGCGACAACTGTTCGCTGAGGATCTGGCGGTTGATTTCATTGTCGTCGATCACCAGCACGCGTGCACCGCCAAGATCACCGGCCGGAAGCGTTATGGTCTTGTTGCCGCGCAGTGCTGCCGCCTCAAGCGGCAACTTGATGGTGAACAGCGTCCCCTGCCCGACAGCACTTTCGACGTTGATCGATCCTGCAAAAATACCGACCAGACCAACGGTAATGGCAAGACCAAGTCCGGTGCCTTCGTGTCTTCTGGTGGACGAAGAATCCACCTGGCTGAACTTATCGAAAATCGACGCCAGCTTGTCGGCGGGAATACCGATGCCGGTGTCCTGAACCTTAATGGTCAGCAGAACCTCACCCGCCTCCAGCGTCTGTTCGGCAAGCTCGATCAACACGTAACCAGTTTCGGTGAATTTGACGGCATTGCCAACCAGATTGGTAATGATCTGCCGAAAACGGCCGGCATCACTCACCACCATGTGCTGCACGGAAGGATCAATGCGGATGGCAAGCTCGATGTCTTTTTCCGACGCCGTGGATGACAACAGCGAGGCAACATCCTCAACCGCTTCAACTGGATCGAAAAGCACCTTGCGTAACTTCATCTGACCGGCATCGATCTTAGAGAAATCGAGGATGTCGTTGATGATTGTCAGCAGCGCATTGCCGGATTTGACGATGACATCGGTAAAGGTTTTCTGGCGGGTATCGAGATCGGATTTGGCAAGCAACTCCGCCATGCCAAGCACACCGTTCATCGGCGTACGGATCTCATGGCTCATATTGGCCAGGAACTCGGACTTGGCGCGGTCAGCGGCTTCCGCTCTCTGCACCAACCGCTCTAGCTCGGCCTCACGGCGCTTCATCTCCGTCACATCGGTTACGGTGATGACCCAGTAACCAGTGGAACTGATCGTCGCTTCGAGATTAAACCAACTGTTGTTGGCACGTTGGAACAACCATGTAAACGGCTTTGCATTGGTAACATTGCCCCGCCAGGTGGCAAGCATTGCGGACGCCTCCTCCGGACCGCCGAAATCGCCCCGTTGCGCACAGAAGGCAAACATGTCCGCCCAGTCCTGACCCGGCTCGAAATAGCTGGTCGGTACATCGAGCATACGAGGCAACGCATCATTGGAGGTTATGATAACGCCATTCTCGATCAGCAAAAGACCCTGCGCCATCGCGCGGGTGGCTTCCTGCATATATTCACCGACACGTGCCAGCTCGGCCCTTGCCAGACTGATTTCATTGTCGCGCTCACGCACGCTTGTCACGTCGGTGTAGGTGATCAACACCTTGCCGCCGGCGATGCGGGCAGCAGAGATAACCGTGACCTTGCCAGAGACGCTGCGCATTTCCAGCGGCTCAAACTGATCAGGTACTTGTAAACGTGCGATACGGTTGGAGTAGACCTCATCAAAGGACTTGCTGCCGTAATCGTAAATCTCTTCCCGGAAGGTCATCTCCAGAAAATCACGGTAGCTCATACCAACCAGATCGACTGTGGCACGGGTATCCAGTGTCTGATAGAAGGACTTGTTGGCGTATTCGATGACCAGTTCCGGGCCAAGCAACAGAACACCAACAGGCAGAGAGGCAAGAATGCCTTCCAGTTCTGCATGCAGGGCTTCGGTCTCTTTTTGCGCCTGCACGATCCGCGTTTCGCGGTCTTTCAGCACAGAAACATCAGTGATGGAGCCAACCAGATAACGTTCGTCATCAGGTGTCACAATCCGGCCAAGACGGGTGATGACGGGTACGGCCTGACCTTCGCCATGGAAGGAAATAGTTTCTTCCTTTTGCAAGGCGGTTCCGCTTAACAGAACCTCTTCATCCTCGTTGCGAAATGCCTCACGCATTTCCGGGAACATGTCTTCCGCAGTCCGACCGATGAACCTGCGGCGGTCACCGCCCAGCAGACGTTCATAGGCAGCATTGATGAAGGTCAGGCGGCGATCGCTGTCACGTAGAAATACCGGAACCGGAAGTTCTTCCAGAGCTTCGCGATAGAGCCATGTTTCGCGGATGTGGCGGCTCAGCAAAACCTCATGCGCCTTGAACTCGGTCACATCGACGCGCAGACACACCAGCAAACCGCTTTCGAGCCGTTTGTTGACCTGACGCAACCAACTGCCATCACACAACTGCTCAGTGGATTCGAAATAGGGCAGATTGTATTTTTCGAGCCGATCGTTCAGCCAGGCACGCCGGGCAGCCGGATCTCGGCTGACACCCTCTTCACCGTTATTGGCGGCATGGTCATAGATAGCGCCCTGCACTTCCGAGAGGCGCATGCCTGGTTTCAATTCCAGATCGATCATCCGATAGAAATCAGACAGCCGAGCATTGTGATACAGCAGACGGTTTTCTCGGCTGTAAATGCAAATGCCGACATCGATCAGGTCAAGAACACCGCTGCCGACCAGAATTTCAGCCTCATGCCGCCCAAGCGTTTCCAACTCGAAAGCAGGCATGTTCTCAAACACTTCGTAGAGGAACATGGCACCGTCATCGGCGATGAAACGTTCACAACGAATGGCGTGACGGCCGAGCGAAACTGCACCTTGGCAGGCCGCTATTTCTTCTGTCGCGAAAACCAGAGAACGACGTTCCTTATCCTCGCGATCAATATCGCTTGGATTACCAGACAGTTCGTATGTTCCCTTTCCGGGAAAGTCCTGGGGAGGTCTGCCGATAAAACGGGCGTAAGCCTCATTGACGGCAACATAGCGCAATTCGCTGTCCTTGATGCACGCAGGAAGATCCAGGTCGCGGATCCCTTCACACGCCATCGCCAGCAATTCGCCGTTAGTGCTCACCAATAAGCCCTCGTTCGGTCACTACAATCACAACCAGCCTTATTCCATCGAATCAATCCCACACGGATTGCGCAATTCCATTGAATCTATGGATTGATATGCAGGATGGCCAGAACCAGCAGCTGGATAAACAGATTAAATTTAATAAAAATGTATATAACTGAAAAGATGTTCAAAGGGTAAAGTAGTCCCTGAGAATAGGTCCCAGATAGCTTATCCAGAAACAATTGCTTGACTTTTGGTCTTGAAGAGCCCAAATGCACACTGCTTTCACCTTCCGGCAGCCGCGTGAGCTGCATGACGCATACGATTTAAGCGCAGGAAGGAAAAGCGCATATAGCAAGCAGATGGTCTTCGTGACCGCACTTAACGCGCAGAAAGTCATTCCAACCCACAAGTTCCCAATTCACGCGGGGTTCTTGACGCCAAGACAACCGGACAGCATGGGCTGTTCCGGCGACAGCGTTTTGGCGCCCCGAAAGGTTATTTTATTGACCAGTTTTAACGAACTAGGCCTATCCGAAAAGCTCGTGGCCGCTGTTACCCAGCTCGGCTACACCACTCCGACCCCAATTCAGGCAAAAGCAATACCGCTGCTGCTGGAAGGTCGCGACATGATCGGTCTTGCACAGACCGGCACCGGAAAAACGGCAGCTTTTGGTCTGCCAATCATCGAAATGCTGCAGAAGCATGCGGATCGTCCGGCAAATCGCACAACCCGCACCCTCATCCTCGCGCCAACTCGCGAACTGGTAAACCAGATCGGTGAAAGCCTGCGCTCCTTCGTGCGAAAGACCCCACTGCGCATCAACCAGGTTGTTGGTGGTGCATCGATCAACAAGCAGCAGCTGCAGCTTGAAAAGGGCACTGACATTCTGGTGGCAACACCGGGCCGTCTGCTCGATCTCATTGCACGCAACGCAATCAGCTTGTCCAAGGTAACCCACCTTGTACTCGATGAAGCTGACCAGATGCTGGACCTTGGCTTCATTCACGACCTGCGCAAGATTTCGCGTATGGTTCCATCGAAGCGTCACACACTGCTGTTTTCGGCAACCATGCCAAAGGCAATTGCCGATCTGGCTGGCGCCTATCTGACCAACCCGGTAACCGTTGAAGTCACACCTCCCGGCAAGGCTGCCGACAAGGTGGAACAGTATGTTCACTTCGTTGCCGGCAAGAACGACAAGACCGAACTTCTCAAGAAGTCGCTCAACGAAAACCCGGATGGCCGCGCTATCGTGTTCCTTCGCACCAAGCATGGCGCTGAAAAGCTATCCAAGCATCTGGAGCATATTGGCTTCAAGGTTGCCTCTATTCACGGTAACAAGAGCCAAGGCCAGCGTGAACGTGCGTTGAAGGGCTTCAAGGACGGCGAAGTCAAGGTTCTCGTCGCAACCGACGTCGCAGCTCGCGGTATCGACATTCCAGCCGTTACCCACGTCTTCAACTATGACCTCCCAGAAGTACCGGATGCATACGTTCACCGTATTGGCCGTACAGCTCGTGCTGGTCGTGACGGTATTGCAATCGCCTTCTGCGCACCGGACGAAACCCGTTTGCTGCGGGACATCGAACGCCTGATGAACATTGATATTACTGTTGCATCTGGCGAACGGCCTCAGGTTCTTGCGAGCCCGACTCGTGGCGACAATCGCAACCGCAATAATGGCGGTCCGCGCCGTCAGGGTGGCGCAGAACGCGGCCATGGCGAGCGTAATGATCGTGGTCATCGCGAAGGTGGTGCTCAGCGCAACGGCGGACGTCGTAACGGCGATTTCCGCGGGCAGCGCGCTGGCGAATTCACTCCTGCAGAGCGCGACAACGATCTGGAAGTCACGTCCGATTTCAAGCGCGTCAAGCAGGTAGAAGGTGAAACCGGCAGACCCGGTGGTCCTTCCAAGAAGCGCGTCAACCGTCCGGCCCGCAAGCCAGGTGCAAATCGTCATTCTCCAGCCGGCGGCAACGCTGGTGAAAAGCGCGCCTCCGGTAATGGTGGCAACCGCGGTCGCACTCGCTAATTAATCCCGTCGTGGGGCGTCGTTCGTGACAGACCCTGCAATTGGATTTGAGTAGTTTAAAAGCCCGGCAGGTGCCTCACCTGCCGGGCTTTTCTTGTTTTCAAGCCTCTTGAGCGGGACGAGGCTGGCGTTTGGGCAGTGTCATCGCAATCACACCGACCAGTACGCACACCATACCAATCCATGCCTCAGCCGTTGGCATTTCTCCCAGAAAGATCATGCCAACCACAACACCAACTGGCACACGCAAATAGGCCTGTGACGTTGCACCAACGGAGCCAAGCGTCTGCATCAGCCGGAAATAAATGATGAAGGCGACAGCCGTGGAAAACACCGACAGCCCCAGCAATGCCAGAATGGAATGCAATGAGGGATGCAAGGTCCATGGGTGATCAACGGCAATACTGAGTGGCACCAGCATCACCGCGCCACAGATAAGAGAACCTGCGGCTGGTATCATCGGATCAAAACCTTTGAACCCCTTGCCGAAAATGGCTGCAGCGCCGTAACACATGGTCGCAACAATCACCGCCAGCTGCGCCCACAACGCGTCCCCCAGGCCGGAAAGCGCCTGCACGCCGATGATCAGGCACGTTCCCGTCATACCGACAATGATACCGAACAGTTTGCGTCCGGTGACGATTTCGTGTCGCGTGACGAAAGCCGTCAACAGCAGCGTGAAGATTGGCGTTGTCGAATTGAGGATCACGGCGAGGCCCGCATCAATGGTCTGTTCAGCCCAGGCAATCAGCGTAAAGGGAACGGCGCTGTTAAGGCAGGCCTGAATAATGAACCTTCGCCAAACGGCCCTGTCCTTTGGTAGACGCACACCACGCAGATAAAGGACAGCAAGAAGAACCATGCCGGCAATTAAAGTTCTGGCGGCGATTAGAGTAATCGGCGGTATTGTCTCCACCCCGATCTTGATGAACGTATAGGAGGCGCCCCAGAGTGTGGACAACAAGGCCAGAAGTGCGAGCTCTCGAAGAAGACTGTTTTTATTGATCACAACCGATTCCCTGTCTGAATGAATGCCATCCTTCTAGGGCCAAGCGCAGACTTGATGTTTCGGCGCTCACCGAAGTTTCGAAAAAAACCGGATACGAAAAACCCGCATGGAAAACCATGCGGGCCTGTTGTCAAACCGCTGCAGGCGATGCCGTTTAAGGCAGGTCAGCCGCGCCGTTCATCCAGGGAGAAGGCACCGGGACCCGACAGGGCCATGTAAAGAAACACAAAGCAGAAAAGGATTGCCGCATCGCCACCGTTCAACGCCGGGAAAAAGCTCGATGGGGCATGGGCCATGAAGTAGGCCACAGCCATCTGACCGGACAGAATGAAAGCAACGGGACGTGTGAAAAGCCCGACCAAAATCAGAATACCGCCAACCAGTTCAAGAAGTGCTGCAACCATCAAAAGCGGTGGTAGCGAACCTTCCATCTGGGACGCGGGAAAGCCGAATAGTTTCTGTGTACCATGCTGAATAAACAGCAGGGCAACGATAATGCGAAGAGCAGCAAGGCCATAAGGCCGGTATTTGGAGAGATTGTCGAAGATTGCCATGAAGGATGCCCCTGTTGGATTTATTTCCGCTCGATAGCTCTTCGTAAACCCGTCGCGAAGACACGTCTCGAACACCGGAATTCACATTTTCGGCATTTCCAAAGTCAGTCCAAGGACCAAAAAGTCCTTATTCCACAAGTAGTTGAAAGTGAGCCGTGTTTGATGGCCGAATCACGAAATTACAACCTCGACACGTGAAGCAATATTAGCAAAGCCGGATTGTTTACCAACGCATTTTTGATGGTTTTATACGCAATCCAGTGGAAAACCATTAAATGCCTTTATCTCTTTCAGCACAAATGTCGTCTGCATTTCCTTGATTCGCGGAAGGCGGCGAACAACAGACATGGCAAAATCTGCATAGCTATCCAGATCGGGCGCAACAACCTGCAACAGGAAATCCGCGTCACCCGCGATACTGTAGCAGGCAATCACTTCCTTCAGGGCAGACACTTGTTGCGAAAAATCCTCCGCCTCTGCTTCACTGTGACTGTCGATCTTCACACGAATGAACGCTAGAACACCGAGCCCGACCTGCTTGCGGTCTAGTCTTGCGCCATACCCCTGGATAACGCCGGTCTCTTCGAGATTACGAACCCGCCTCCAACAGGGTGAGGTCGACAGTCCTACGGCGTCCGAGAGCGCCTGATTGGTCATGCGACCATCCTGCTGCAAATGATTGAGGATGTGCACATCCTCAGCCTCCAGCCGCTTAATCGACATAAACTACCTCGCAAATCCGTTCATTAGGTAGAGACTACCAAATTAGGCTTGATCTTGGCAATAATAGGTATGATCTACCTGGTTAAACCGCCTATTTTCCTCGCAGCACAATGAGGAAAACCATGACAAACGAGCTTCACACCGCCATCATCGTCAACCCTGCCCTGCCCGCTGGCCTGATTGCCAATACCGTCGGCGCCATCGGCATCGGCATAGGCGCCAAACGCCCGCAATTAGGTGGCGACCGGCTGACTGATAGGCACCAGCGGACAATCGACATAAGTTCCAACAAGCCTGTCCCTATTTTGCAGGCAGATGCAGAAACCATCCGGAACATCATGCTGAAGATCATTGCTTCAGGTACGGAGGGAATCGTGACAGTGCCGTTCCCGGCATTCGCCAGGGCGCTGCACAATTATCAGGATTATCAGCAAACATTCCCCGATCGTGACCTGTCGCAGGAAACGATAGACGGACTGGGACTGGCCGGACCAACCAAATTGGTGAAGTCGCTGACCGGCGCTCTCAAACTGTTGCGCTGACAGTATCAAGCGGATTTGCAGAGAAGCTCTTCGTTGGCATCCGCCAAGCATGGATCGAACGGTGCAAAGGAAATCTTTGCGCCCTTCACCGTGGCAACCGTATCGGCCGGAATCAGTTCCCACGTCTCGTCCCGATCGCCGAAGGGCTCCGATGCAACCGCCACACCATCCGGCATGCGCCGCCAATAGAGCGACGGCGGCCGTTCATCGCTCGACCAGCGAAACGCATGCATCGTATCGCCATTGGCCAGAACCGCACTGAAACGGATGGGTTGGTCAACATTGGAAGAGCGCAGAATGTCGAGGCAGGTCAGCAAGGTACGGGAAAACGCCGAGATCGGATCAGCCGCCAGACCAAATCCCGCAGCGATCAGGAACATTGCCTCACTATCGCTGCTGCCGCTGCGTGCAGCATAGACATCATCGGGAATGAGCGCCTCGACCTTGCGTTTGACATGTTCGTAGCCACCAATCTGGCCATTATGCATGAAGAGGTGCCGATCAAGCCCGAAGGGATGGCAATTCGCCATCGACACGCCTCCGGTGGTGGCCGAACGCACATGTGCCAGAAACATCTGTGCCTGGATTTGGTGACAGAGGGAGGTCAAGTTGCGGTCAGACCAAGCAGGCAGAATGCCCTTGTACATGCCAGGTTCCGTGCGGTCCCCGTACCAGCCAACGCCGCACCCATCGCCGTTAACAACAGTTTTGGCCTCACGCGCCGCCATTGACTGGCTGATGAGTGAGCTCTCAGGCTCGATCAACAACGTGTCGAGCCAGACGGGTGAACCTGAATATGCAAGGAAACGGCACATAACTTTGGTTTCTCGTGTTTTTGCTAACAAGCAGCCACATTATAGAAAAATATGGCGCGAATTGATTAATGATTAGAAAAAGCGACTGCGCTACTCAAACACCTACAGTTTTTGAAACAAAGCGCGATCACTGCGAAGAAACCTTGCGCAATACAACCAGTGATTTTCCGCTGTAAAAAACGCCACACGCCTCTGCATTTCTTCGGAAAGCTGATAGAGCCGAACCACCTTCTTTATCAGCGCAGAATCTCAATGACCACAGCTCCATCCTCAATCAGTTTCCGCGAGCGTATCGCCCTTTATGCCCTGCTGACTTCGCTGACCTCGCTCAGCATCGACGCGCTGTTGCCGGGCCTGCGCCAGATCGCCGATGAGGTCGGTACTGCGCCGCCGCTATCGACCCAGCACATCATCTCGCTGTTTATTTTTGGAATGGCCTTTGGCGAATTGTTTCTCGGACCAATCTCGGATGCATTGGGACGCAAGAAAGCGCTGGTTCTTGGCCTTTGCGTCTACGCAGCGGGAACGGTCATAGCCATGCTGGCCGGATCACTCGAAATGGTCATTCTCGGCCGATTTCTTCAAGGTGTTGGCGTATCCGGACCGAAGATCGCAACCCGCGCCATGATCCGTGACCAGTTTGAGGGCAATGACATGGCACGCGTCATGTCTTTCATGTTCACCCTCTTCATTCTGGTGCCGATGTTGGCCCCTGCGCTGGCGCAGGGCATCATTACCTTGTCGGGATGGCGCACGGTTTTTGTCATTTATCTTGTCATGGCAATGGTACTGGGCCTGTGGATGCTGATCCGACAGCCGGAAACTTTGCCGGTTGAAAAACGTATCCCCTTCCGGCCAAAACCGCTTTTCAGCAATGCCGCGCGCATTCTCGCCAACCGCCGAGTGTTGCTGTTGATCATTACCACGGGCGTCGTATTTGGCGCGCAGCTTCTCTACCTCAGCACTGCGACAGATCTGTTCTTTGATGCTTACGGCATCAAGGAAACCTTTCCGTTTTATTTTGCGGCATTGGCGACCGGCATCGGACTGGCGTCATTCCTCAACGCAAAACTCGTCCAACGCCTTGGCATGGAGGTGATGGCTCGCGCCGCTTTCGTGGCTTTGGCGACAACCGGTTTTTTGATGCTGCTTTCAACGCTTCTATGGACAGGTTATCTGCCGCTCACCGCCTTGATGGCATTCGGTTTTGCGGCATTCTTCGCAATCGGCATCCTGTTTGGCAATCTCAATGCCATGGCGATGCGATCGCTTGGACAGCTTGCTGGCCTTGGCGCATCCCTCATCGCTTCCGGATCCAGCCTTGTTGCCACGGTTTTTGCAGTGGTGATCGGCAGTTTTTACAATGGAACAGCAACCAATCTGGCTGCTGGCTTTTTTGTCGCCGGTATTATCTCGCTAATATTGGCAGAACTTGCTCTGCGCAGCGACGCCTCACCGGTTGAAGCCCTGCGATAGGCACAACAGCCCGGAACACTAAAGCTCCGGGCTGCTGCGGTATAGTCGTGTTGTCAGCGATCTCGGCCTTAATCAGGCCTGAAGAACCACCACGCGTGCGCCAACCGGCACGCGCTCGAAAAGATCAATCACATCGTGGTTCAACATGCGAATACAGCCGCTTGACATGGCGTGGCCGATCGACTGCGGCTGGTTGGTGCCATGCAGACGGAACATCGTGTCGTTGCCACCGCGGTAGAGATAGAGCGCACGCGCGCCGAGCGGGTTGTTCGGACCACCCGGCATGCCGCCAGCGTATTTCAGGTTCTTGGGGTCACGGCGCATCATGTTTGCAGTGGGTGTCCAGCTTGGCCATTCCGACTTGCGGCCGATATAGGCATCACCCTTCAACGCCAGCCCCTGACGACCAACGCCAACGCCGTAACGCATCGCACGACCTTCGCCCATCACGTAATAGAGGCGCCGGGCCGGCGTATCGACGACAACGGTACCAGCCGGATGTGCTGTTTCATATGCCACTTCCTGGCGGCGTAGTTCCGGTTTGATCTTGTCAAGCGGCATGGCTGGAAGCGGGAACTTTTCAGCAGGCTTCGCGGCATATTTCTGCGTCATCGGTACACCGGTGCTCGCGCAACCGGCAACGAAAAGCGGCAATCCGAACAGTACCGCACGGCGTGAGATGGACATAGAACCCCCGTCATCCAATCGAATATGAACAAGAGGTATAATTTTATGGTTAACAATGTACTAAACCCTTACGCGAAAGGTTAATCTTTTCCCCTTTGGGACATGCGCCCTTCTCCGTATTTTTGACGCGGCGCGCCACGCCTCGATTTTGTGCGCTTTGACTGGTGTTTATTCGTTCGCCCAAACTCAAAAAATGCAATTCAGAGTAAAAAATAAGCAATCGCATTTTTATCACGCAGACAGTTCGCAAAGATAATATTTGCCGCCCCGGAACCTTTGCGCAAATGCCGAATTTTTACACAGATCGGGCAATGCAAATTCCTGATTTGCGTGGGCTTTTTCTTGAACCAACGAATAAAAAATCTTTTTGCTGAACTGCGCATGGTTCTTGCATTGCTTCTGTCGTTGTATTCAAATGGTAAAAAATGGGGAACATACCGTTGGCATTTGACGAAATGATAAGTGCGGACAACGCTCCGCGAAGCCCATATCAAAACTATAACGAGTGGTACGACCGCCAGGACAGGGCGCACCTGATCCGCAAGTCAGAAGATGCAGAAAAGATCTTCCGAAAAACTGGCATTACCTTCGCAGTCTACGGACATGCCGACAGCGCCGAAAAGCTTATCCCCTTCGACATTATTCCCCGCATCATTTCAGGCCGTGAGTGGCGAAAGCTGGCACAGGGCATCGAGCAGCGCGTTCTCGCGCTTAACTCTTTCCTTGATGATATCTATCACAAGCAGGAAATCATTCGCGCCGGACGTATTCCGCGGGAATTGATCGAGAAAAACGAAGCCTTTCTGCCAGAAATGATCGGCTTCACACCACCAGGCGGCGTTTACACCCACATTGTCGGCACGGACATTGTCCGCACTGGCGAAGACCAGTTTTACGTGCTGGAGGACAATGCGCGTACACCTTCAGGTGTCAGCTACATGCTGGAAAACCGCGAAACCATGATGCAGATGTTTCCGGAACTTTTCCACGAGAACAAGGTACAGCGGGTTGAGGATTATCCTTATCTGCTGCGTCAGTCTCTTTCGTCTCTGGCACCACCCGGTTGCACCGGCAAACCGCGCGTCGCCGTACTGACACCCGGTATCTACAACTCCGCCTATTATGAACATTCCTTCCTTGCCGACATGATGGGCGTGGAATTGGTGGAAGGCTCTGACCTTCGGGTGATGGATGGTAAGGTCAAGATGCGGACCACACGTGGCTACGAGGCCATCGATGTGCTCTACCGTCGTGTTGACGACGACTTCCTTGATCCGCTCACCTTCCGTCCGGATTCGGCACTGGGCATTCCCGGCATCATGGATGTCTACCGCGCAGGCAACATCACCATTGCCAACGCGCCCGGCACCGGCATTTCCGACGACAAGGCGATCTATTCCTACATGCCTGAAATCGTCGAGTTCTACACCGGCCGCAAACCACTTCTGGAAAACGTGCCAACCTGGCGCTGCTCCGAACCGGACAGTCTGAGATACGTGCTTGATAACCTTGCCGAACTCGTCGTTAAGGAAGTCCATGGCTCCGGTGGTTACGGCATGCTTGTTGGCCCGACAGCCAGCAAGAAGGAACGTACCCAGTTTGCCGAAAAGCTGCGAGCTCGACCCGCAAACTACATTGCCCAGCCAACACTTTCGCTTTCAACAGTTCCAATCATGGTCAAGAACGGCATTGCCCCGCGCCATGTCGATCTGCGCCCTTATGTTTTGGTTTCCGACAAGGTTCGCATTATCCCCGGTGGCTTGACGCGCGTTGCGCTGAAGGCCGGCTCGCTGGTCGTAAATTCCAGTCAGGGCGGCGGCACCAAGGATACATGGGTACTGGAGGACTGAAACATGCTGGGACGGACTGCAAACGGACTTTATTGGATGTTCCGGTACATCGAGCGTGCCGAAAACATCGCACGCCTCATTGATGCGGGATTGCGCGTTTCTCTGACACGCAGTGGTACCGGTGATGAAGACTGGGATGGCGTGTTGCAAAGCGCTGGTGTGCGCGAAAGTTTTGCCGAGATACACGAGCGCGTCACCTCAAGCGACGCCATCGATTATCTGTTACGAGACAGCAGCAACCCTTCCAGCGTGATGTCGTGCATCGAAGCGGGTCGTAACAATGCCCGCATGGTCCGCACCGCGCTAACACGGGAAACATGGGAAGCAACCAACGAGTTCTGGATTGAGGTGAAAGCGATGCTTTCCCGAAAGGTCAAGGCAGCTGAACTTCCACAATGCATCGATGCCATCAAGCAACGCGCCGGACTGGTGCGTGGTGCATTCCATGGCTCGATGTTGCGCAACGATCTCTACAATTTCTCGCGCATCGGCACCTTCATTGAACGTGCTGACAACACCGCCCGAATTCTGGATGTCAAATATTATGTGCTGTTGCCGGCGGCCAGCCATGTCGGTTCTTCGCTGGACAATGCTCAGTGGGAATCCATTCTGCGCTCCGTTTCGGCGCATCGGTCCTATGGCTGGGTTTATGATGCTGAATACAAACCTGCAAACATCGCCGACTTCCTGATCCTCAACGGCCGAATGCCGCGCTCACTCGCCTATTGCTACGAAAAAATCGTCAGCAATCTCGGATATCTTGCTTCGGACTATGATGAAAAGCACAAGGCACATGAAACCGCAGATGCTATTCGCGCAAGTCTTAAAAGCACGACGGTAACCCGCATCATGGATGGCGGCCTGCACGAATTCCTCGAGGAGTTTGTTAACCGGAACAGCCAGCTCGGCCAGGAAATAACGGAAGGGTACCGCTTCTATCAATGAGCGGGAAACGGATGGAACAATGCGTCTGAAGATAAACCACGTTACCCGCTACACATATGATGCCCCTGTGCCCTACGCCTTGCAACGTGTGCGCCTGACCCCGACAACGGGACCAGGCCAGACAGTGAGACATTGGGCGGTCACCGTAGAAGGGGCAACAGTTGAAGCCAACTACGACGATCATTTCGGCAACCGTGTGGAACTTGTCGAGCTTGAAGGACAAGGTCAGACCGTGACCGTGACGGCATCAGGCGAGGTCGAGACTGAAGACCGCGCCGGTGTCTACGGCCCGCACAACACCTATGCGCCGCTCTGGTTGTTCATGCGAGAAACGCTGCTGACAAAACCTGGCAAACTGATCCGAGAATTGGCCCGCAGTGCAAGCGGTGAAAACGAACTTGCGAAACTTCATGGCCTGATGGAGACCATTCACCAGACTGTTGAATATTTGCCTGGTTCAACGGACAGTGAAACAACTGCCGAACAGGCGCTGGAGGCGCAAAAAGGCGTCTGTCAGGATCACACTCACATTTTCATTTCCGCCGCTCGAATGCTCAACATTCCAGCGCGTTACGTATCCGGTTATCTGCTGATGGATGGCGTGAAAGAACAAGCCGCAACCCACGCATGGGCGCAAGCCCATATTACCGGGCTTGGCTGGGTTGGTTTTGATGCCGCCAACAACCTCTGCCCGAACGACCATTACGTCACAATCGCATCCGGCCTATGTTACCGTGATTGTGCGCCTGTTTCCGGCATGCGGATTGGGAACTCGACGGAGGATCTGAACGTCTCGGTGACTGTGGAGCAGGCCCAAAGCCAGTCACAGAGCTAAGGCGGACGCCAGAATGGCAGACGGCAAACACGACATTGCCACGCTGGACTTTTACGCCCGGGAGGCAGGTGCCTATACCTCGCGCGGCGAAAAACCATTGCATGTACAGTTGAAGCAGTTCCTGTCTCAGCTTCAGCCGGAAGCCAGCATTCTTGAACTTGGCTGCGGGGCCGGACAAGACAGCGAAGTGATGATTGCCCAAGGGTTTGACGTGCATCCCACTGACGGCACGGCGGAAATTGCACAAGCCGCAGCGCTGAGGCTTGGCATTCCCGTCAAAACTCTGCTGTTTGACGATATCGATGCCAAGCAAACCTATCATGGCATATGGGCCAATGCCTGCCTTCTGCACGTACCCCGCGCCACCCTTGGTGACATCATCGGTCGCATCCACGCTGCCTTGAAGGACGGCGGCGTTTTCTACGCCAGTTTCAAGGCAGGAGAAAAAGAGGGGCGCGATCAGTTTGATCGCTATTTCAACTACCCCTCGGAAGTCTGGCTACGCGAAGTCTATAACCAATATCCCTGGGCCAGCCTGTCAGTGGTGGCCGCGAACGGCAGTGGCTATGACAGGCAACCCACAAAATGGCTTCAAGTCACTGCGGTTAAACCCTAACCGTTCCGTTTCGCAAGAACGCCACCCGGTTGATGCACATGTGCTGTTGGTCCTCCCGGAATAATTGGTATCTGGCCACCGCGAATTTTGGCAACGCGAGCATTCATCCAATGCCGGATGACGCTGCGATATAACAGGCCCTTCAACCCGGTGATCGCCTGTCTATGCTGGCGATAAAAGACATCCGGACTGTCGAAGAGGCCAAGATCGGTATTGATGCCGGTTTTCTGAATGTAGGTGCTGCGACCATTCCATTCGACGGCCGGCTCCTCAAGACAATCGGTGCCTGCACCGTAACCACACAGTGATGTACCCTGCCCCGCAAACCGACCCTGCAAAACTTTCAGAAATGCCGCGTCCAGAATGAAGCCCTCCAGTTCCACCCAAGTGCCCTCATGATGCACCTCCACCCAACTATGCAGGATATTGTCAGGCGCAAGACCGTAGACCAGTTCTGGTACGATGCCACGTTGCAAACCCTTGTGGATGGTAAAACCATGCAAGCGGCACTGGATGTTGACGACCCGCAACAATGCCATCAGCAGCGTCGCCTTGGTGTTGCACTGGCCGTAACCATCAGCCAACACATCACTGGCCGGAATATCGTCGGCACTGTTGTAGCCAAACCTGATTTCATTTCCGACATAGTCATAGACCGCGCCAATCCGGGCATAAGCAGACAGCTCAGTCCAGCCTCGTGCTTTCACCAGCGATTGAATACTGGCTGATCCGAAATTCAGCAGAGCAGTTTCTGCGAGATATTTCCTTGCTTCGTCTTCCATAATGGCGCCATCCTTCAACTTCATGGTGAAAGCCTACAAGCTACAGCGACTAGAGGTTCAAGCGCTAATTTGAAGAGCGCGAACACAGAGACGTGCTTGATACGTTACTTGGACAACGGAGGAGACCATGCACCCCCCAAAAGCCATTCTCGAAACGGTGATTTACGCCGATGATCTCAATGCAGCAGAGCGCTTCTATCACGACGTATTCGGGCTTGAGATTGTGCGAAAACTGGCCGGGCAATTTGTATTTTTCCGCTGCGGCCAACAGATGCTGCTGATCTTCGACCCGGAGAAATCTCGCATGGCCGATCCCTCCAATCCCATCCCACGTCACGGCACCAATGGCAGCGGCCACTTTTGCTTCCGCGTCGACAGCAAAACCGAGGTCGACAGATGGAGAGACCATTTCCTGTCACTGGGCATCGAGGTTGAGCACTATCAACGCTGGAGCAACGGTTCTTATTCCATCTACATCAGAGACCCCTCGGGCAACTCTGTGGAGGTTGGTGAGGCCGGCCTCTGGAACCCGCAATAACGCCCCCAAAAAGAAAAGCCCCGAACCGCAAGGTTCAGGGCTTTCAATAGTCGTCAAAGAGAGCGCATACGCGCTCGGGAAATCAGAGCTGCTTTACCGCAATGGTCTCTTCAGCTTCAACCTTGAGCGGGTTCTTCAGCGGCAGACCGAAGCCAGCAGCTTCAATCTCGAACACATCGCCAGCCTCAGGCTTCACGCCATCCGCGAAGGAAAGGGTTGCCGTACCGAACATGTGAACATGCACATCGCCCGGTGCGCGGAACAGGCCATATTTGAAATGGTGGTATTCAAGGTTCTCGAACGTATGGGACATGTTGTCCTCACCCGACAGGAATGGCTTTTCGAAGATTGCCTTGCCGTTTCGAAGAATACGCGATGTACCGCGAATGTCGGCAGGTGGCGCACCAACGCGGATTTCTGGACCAAAGCTTGCAGGACGCAGCTTGGAGTGTGCCAGATACAGGTAGTTGACCCGCTCTGTCACGTGGTCGGAAAACTCGTTGGAAACGGCAAAACCGATACGGAAGGGCTCGCCCTTGTCCGAGATAACGTAGATGCCAGCCATTTCAGGCTCTTCACCACCGTCCAAGGCGAACGAAGGAGACAGCAGTGCAGCACCCGGTGCGGTGGCAACGTAACCGTTACCCTTGTAGAACCACTCCGGCTGAACGCCCTTTTCGCCAGCCTTCGGCTTGCCGTTCTCAAGACCCATCTTGAACATCTTCATGGAGTCGGTCAGCGTTTCTTCGGCCGTATCGTTGGCCTTCTTGTGCATGCTGTCACGCGTTGCAGCGGAACCGAGGTGGGTCAGGCCGGTGCCCGTCAGGTGCAGGTGTGCAGGATCCGGATGGGTGATCGGCGGCAGAAAACGACCTTCAGCATAGGCCTTCTCGAGATCCACGACATCGCCAAGACCATGGGCCTTAACAACATCAGCAAGGCTCTTGCCGCTGTTTGCGGCTTCGATTGCCAATGCATAAACGGAATCAGCATTGTTGACGGCACGCGCCTCGCCAGCGTCTTCGCGAACAGCGACCACCAGCTTGCCACTGGCATCCTTGACCTGTGAAATCAGCACGGTATTTCCTTTCCCGGCATTAAAAGCTTTAGACATGAACACGGCCGCTGAACGGCCGTGAAAAACCTCTGTAGTGAAGATGGAAGGCTGATCCGAAGATCAGCCCTTGTTCTTGTTGTAGACGTCGAAGAAGACGGCAGCCAGCAGCACGAGGCCCTTGACCATCTGCTGGAAGTCGATGCCAAGACCGACAATCGACATGCCGTTGTTCATCACACCCATGATGAAAGCGCCGATAACAGCACCGGTGATCTTGCCCACGCCGCCGGATGCCGAGGCGCCACCGATGAAGCAGGCCGCGATCACGTCAAGCTCGAAGCCCACACCGGCCTTCGGCGTTGCCGAGTTGAGGCGGGTTGCGATGATCATGCCAGCAAGGCCGGCCAGAACACCCATGTTGACGAAGGTCAGGAAGCTCAAGCGCTCGGTGTTGATACCGGAAAGCTTGGTTGCCTTTTCGTTGCCACCCAGCGCGTAGATACGGCGGCCAATGGTCGTGCGACGGGTAATGAAGCTGTAGAAAGCAATCAGCACCAGCATGACGATCAGAACGTTCGGCAGACCACGGTTGGCCGACAGCTTATAACCAAGGAACAAGATCGCAGCCGTTACCAGCACGTTCTGGATAACAAAGAAGCTGAGCGGTTCAACATCGATACCGTGGCTCTGGTTGACCACACGGCGACGCCAGCTGAGGAAGAACATAACCAGAGGGATCAGGATGGTTATGATCATCGATGTGGTGTTGAGACCTTCGATGCCACCGATATCCGGCAGGAAGCCGGTGCTGATGATCTGAAAGTCACGTGGGAACGGACCGATGTTCTTGCCACCCAGCACGAACAGCGTCAGACCACGGAACACCAACATGCCCGCCAGCGTCACAATGAACGATGGAATGCGGTGATAGGCAATCCAGTAACCCTGTGCCGCACCGATAACGCCACCGACTGCCAGACAGACAATAGCTGCCAAGAGCGGGTGCCAGCCCCATTGAACGGTCAAGATAGCCGCAATCGCCCCGACAAAAGCAACGATTGAACCGACGGAAAGGTCGATATGCCCTGCCACGATGACCAGCAACATGCCCAGCGCCATGATGACGATGAACGAGTTCTGCAGCACGAGGTTGGTCAGGTTGGTTGGAGCAAACAGAATGCCACCGGTATAAACCTGGAAGAACAGCATGATCGCGACGAGCGCAAGCAGCATCCCGTATTCCCGGATATTACTCCGCAGATAGGACGAGATGGAAACGACGTTGCTTTCTTCGGTATTGGTATTGGCCGAACTCATGAGTTCTTCTCCCCTGAGCGCATGATAGCGCGCATGATGCTTTCCTGGCTCGCCTCTCCCTTCGGCAGTTCAGCGACGATGCGTCCTTCGTTCATGACGTAGATGCGGTCGCAGTTACCGAGCAGTTCAGGCATTTCTGATGAGATCATCAGAACGCCTTTTCCATCGGCGGCAAGCTGGTTGATGATGGTGTAGATTTCGTATTTCGCACCGACGTCGATACCGCGCGTCGGTTCGTCGAGGATAAGAACCTCGGGGTTAGAAAACAGCCACTTAGACAGCACAACCTTTTGCTGGTTGCCGCCGGAGAGATTGACCGTTTCCTGGAAAATGCCGTGTGAACGGATGCGCAGGCGCGAACGGAAATCCGTTGCGACCTTCATTTCTTTGATATCGTCGATGACGGATGCCTTGGAAACACCGGCAAGATTGGCAAGCGTGGTATTGTGCAGAATGTTGTCATTCAACACCAGACCAAGATGTTTACGGTCTTCCGTCACATAGGCAAGCCCGGCATCAATCGCCTTGCGAACCGTGCTGACATCTACCGGCTTGCCATCGATCAGCACGTCTCCGCTGATCTTGTGGCCATAGGACTTGCCGAACACGCTCATGGCGAATTCGGTACGTCCTGCGCCCATCAAACCTGCGATACCGACCACCTCGCCCTTACGGACGGTAACGTTGATATCATGCAAGACCTGACGGTCACGGTGCTGCTGGTGGAAGGCGTTCCAGTTCTTGACCTCAAGAATGGTCTCGCCAATCGGCACGTTGCGTGGCGGATAACGATCTTCGAGATCTCGGCCCACCATGTTGCGGATGATGACGTCTTCGCTGATCTCTTCCTTGTGACAGTCCAGCGTCTTGACGGTCATGCCGTCGCGCAGAACCGTGATCTGGTCGGCCACCTTGCGCACTTCGTTTAGCTTGTGCGTGATGATGATCGAGGTCAGACCCTGATTGCGGAATTCAATCAGCAGGTTGAGAAGTGCATCGGAATCGCTTTCGTTGAGCGAAGCTGTCGGCTCATCGAGAATGAGCAGCTTCACGCTCTTGGACAGCGCCTTGGCGATTTCAACAAGCTGCTGCTTGCCCACGCCAATATCGGTAACCAGAGTTTCAGGCGATTCTTTCAACCCGACCTTCTTCAGAAGCTCACGCGTGCGATTGAACGTCTGCTGCCAGCTGATCACGCCATTGGTGGCGATTTCATTGCCCAGAAAAATGTTCTCGGCAATCGACAGCAGCGGCACGAGCGCCAGCTCCTGGTGAATGATAATGATGCCAATATCTTCACTGTCATTGATGGCGCGGAAATTACGCACCTGACCTTCGTAATGAATTTCGCCGTCGTAAGAGCCCGCGGGATATACACCGGAAAGAACCTTCATCAAGGTCGATTTTCCTGCGCCGTTCTCACCGACGAGTGCGTGAATTTCACCCTTGCGAACCTTGAGGTTCACATTCTCCAGCGCTTTAACGCCGGGGAACGTCTTGGTGATATTCCGCATTTCGAGAATGGTATCGTCCATATCAAAATCCAGCGCCGGTTTAATCCGGCGATTTTTTCAAACAAAATCCGGGGGAGAAGACGATGCTCCACCCCCGGCATTCAGAAACAGATTACTTCAGCTGGTCTTCTGTGTAGTAACCGCCGTCAACCAGAACTTCCTTGTAGTTGTCCTTGGTTACAGCAACTGGCTTCAACAGGTAGGAAGGAACAACCTTCACGCCGTTTTCGTAGGTCTTGGTGTCGTTAACTTCAGGTTCTTTGCCCTGCATAACGGCATTGACCATGCCAACGGTAACCTTGGCCAGCTCGCGTGTGTCCTTGAAGATCGTGGAGTACTGTTCGCCAGCGATGATCGACTTGACGGACGGAACTTCAGCGTCCTGACCGGAAACAACAGGCAGCGGCAGATCGCCAGAACCGTAGCCAACGCCCTTCAGCGAAGACAAGATACCGATGGACAGACCATCGTAAGGCGACAGAACTGCATCAACCTTTGCATCTGTGTAGAATGCGGAGAGCAGGTTATCCATACGGGCCTGGGCCGTTGCTGGGTCCCAACGCAGTGTACCAACCTTGTCCATGCCGGTCTGTCCAGACTTCACGACCAGCTTGCCGCTGTCGATGTAAGGCTGAAGAACAGACATCGCACCATCGTAGAAGAAAAATGCGTTGTTATCGTCCGGAGAACCACCGAACAGTTCGATGTTGAACGGGCCCTTGCCATCCTTGAGGCCGAGCTTGTCCGTGATCGAAGTTGCCTGCAGAACGCCAACCTGGAAGTTGTCGAAGGTTGCGTAGTAGTCAACGTTGCCGCTGTTACGGATCAGGCGGTCGTAAGCGATGACCTTGACGCCCTTGTCAGCAGCCTGCTGCAGAACGTCAGACAGAGTCGTGCCGTCGATCGAAGCGATAACCAGAACCTTGACGCCCTTAGTTACCATGTTTTCAATCTGCGAAAGCTGGTTCGGAATGTCGTCGTCAGCATACTGCAGGTCTGTGGCGTAGCCAGCGTCCTGAAGCTGCTTGACGATGTTGTTGCCGTCGTCGATCCAGCGTGCAGAGGACTTCGTTGGCATTGCGATGCCGACGGTGCCCTTATCCTGAGCGAATACAGGCGCAGCAAAGCTTGCAACGCCGATGGCACAGGCTGCCATTAACGAGACGATGGATTTCATAAATCTCTCCCTTTGAACCCTTGTCAGGCGCGCCCCAGGCGCCGCCTTCAAATCCATGCCAGAATTGTAAGGAGGCAGATTTGGACAGGACGGTTTTTTACTTATCAGTACGCCTGCCCGCCGCTCCTCCACGGCACAGGTGCAAACTGTTCTGAATCCATATAACTGTCAAATAGAATATCTGGCGTTTGTCATATCAATTCTGATATATTAAATCGATATAACACCCGAAATTGGCGAGATGTGACATTATGAGCAACTCAAGAGAGCAAAACGCACTTGATAGGGATGATTTTTTCTCAGCAGTCGAGGATAATCCACTTTTGCGTGCAGGCTTGAAGATGGCCCATCTTCGTATGCTGGTCATGATAAAAGACCATGGACAAGTCAGCGCTGCGGCGGCAGCCCTCAACATGACGCAACCGGCCGCATCACGCATGTTGTCCGAAATGGAATCAATCGTCAAAAGTCCACTCTGTCAGCGCGCCTCCCGTGGCGTCGTCTTGACACAGTTCGGTGAGGCTCTTGCCCTTCGTGCCCGCAAGATACTTTTGGAACTGCGCGAGGCCGGGCGCGAACTTGCCCAGATGAAATCCGGCAGCGGCGGATCGGTGTTTATCGGCTCGGTCACCGCACCCGCCATCAGCATGGTGGTGCCCGCCATCAGCCGCGCCGTGGAGACCTATCCGGGCATTGAAATCAACGTACAGGTAGAAACCAGTAACGTACTGGCGCGCGATCTCTTGGCCGCTCGTCAGGACTTTATCATCGGTCGTATACCCGAAGACTTGAACCCGGCTCCCTTCAACGCCCATGAAATTGGCGTCGAGCGTGCCTGTCTTCTGGTACGAAAGGGCCATCCGCTGCTCGATAATGGCCCTGCCCGCCTGCAGGATCTGTCAAATTTTGACTGGGTTTTCCAGCCGCCGGGCGCCCTGCTTCGTCGCACCATGGAAGAGATTTTTGTGGCGAATGGCGCACCGATGCCACGCAACATCATCAACACACCATCCGTGGTGCTGACGCTGGCGATCGTCTGCAAAACCAACGCCATTGCACCGCTCGCCTATGACATGGCGGAGTTTGTTGCGGGGCAAAGCTCGCAGGTCGGGGAGATTCGCATTCTGCCAACCGACTTTGAGCTGAACCTGAAACCCTACAGCCTGATCACCGCAAAGGACCGCGCCCTGCCGCCCAGCGCTCAACTGCTTTACGACCTTGTTCTCGAAGAAAGCCGCAACGTCGCGTCCACCACCTATTCACCGCTGCAAGCCCTGCGCCATCTTTCCAATGCATAAGGTCTGAAGCGGCAACGCTCACCTCAACGAAGGAGGAAGACATGCTTTTTGGACAATCCGTCTTTCAGTCCGTTATTGAACGGCTGAACCAGGAAGCGGAAGAACTGGCACAGGAAGAAGCAGTTATACCGCACAAGACGGTTACCGGTTTCACGACAAGTTTTGTGCTGGAGACAGAACGACCCGATCCTGAACGGTTTGGCGCAGCCTTCGATGCCTATCTCGACTTTCTGCCCGACCCACCAGAACCTGAGCCGGAGCCCGAACCGGAACCAATGCCCGCCTATCTCGAGCGGACGTCACTGGCTGACGTTTCCGATGAACTGGCAATCGATGACAAAGACACGGTCGAAAGCTTGTCGGAAAAACGTCGCGCTTTTGCCAAGCTCAATCACCCCGACCGGCTGTCACCCGACTTTCGTGCCAACGCCCATGCCCGCATGACAGCGGCCAATCTGCTGATCGATCAGGCCATCAAGCTGATCAGTCGTTAGCCTCGTCGTCTTTGGCCACATCAGGCTTTTGTTCGACCGGTGGTGCGGGCTTGAATGTAAACAACAGCATATAGGCGGAATAGGCAGCAACGCCGCCGACGATCGTGCCCCAGAATGCTTCCTGCGTGATAAAGAACTCAATCAGAGACCACACAGTACAGGAGATAACAATCAAAAGCCGCACCCATAGCGGACGGTAAATCGGATGATTGGTATCAATGAGCTGCATAAATCTCTCCCGTTTGGATCACCCCGCCTGTGCGCTGGGGGGTGTTGTCATTCCCGCCGAGACCATATCTTCATCCATGCGTGACAATGCAAGCCCCATATGCCCCTCAAAAACCAGTTCTGGTTCATTAAGTTCGACGTGAATGGCCGGTAAACCGCCAAAACGCACGGCTTGTGACTGTAAAAGCCCTTCCAGAATGCCGCCCTGCAGCAGATCATAATACCGTGTGCCCGGCCCGGTGACAAAGACCGGCATATGATCATGAAGGCTGAACAGGCGCGCAAGGCCATTGCCGAGCGCAAGTCCGGCCTGCCGGAATGCGAAGGCGGCCATGCGGTTACCATGGCGGGCATTGCTGGCAATCTTGTCCAGTTCAGCCAACGGCACAAATTTCGCCGGTATCGTGTCCGGCGGCACTTCAAAGGCCGTTCGCAAAATGGCGTAGAACCCGCAATAGGCTTCAATACAGCCACGCGAACCACATCGACAAAGCGCAGCGCCCGGCATGTGCAACATGTGCCCGAAATTCGGTGCAACCACTTCAAAACCGCTTGCCGTTGAACGGGCAATACCAAGCCCGATGCTGTGACCAAGCGACAGTGCCGCCAGCATGCCCTTGCCCCCGGTCAACAAACTATCCGGTTTGGTTTGCTGACGCATCCACAAGGCTTCGGCCACCAGAAGAGTTTCATTGTTGACCGCAACGCGATTTTGCCAGACCTCGGCGAGATCGTCATGAAAGTCGACCTGTTCGTCCCCCAGCACCGGCGACCAGACAAGCCGCCCACCGGCTGGATCCACCAGACCCTTGCTGCTGATCGACAAATGGCGGATCGCCTCATGGGTAATCCGCGAACGGCTGGCAAGGCGTGCAAGCCCCGTGTTGATTGCCGCCACGAAATCGCCGCGTTGCGTTTCCTGCCGTCGTTCGGAAAAGCGGTCGATCAGTTTGCCGTTGTAGTCGGCGAGTGAATACTGGATGGCGTCTGATGATATGATGACCACCGCCAGATAGGCGCAGGCGGCATTGGGTGTGAACAGAACACGAGGACGTCCCCGCCCCTGCGCCGACTGCTGCTCGGTGCGCAGGATCAACCTGCTTTTCTCCAACTCGGCTGTAATCGCCGACACGGTGCCCGAGGCAAGGCCGGTAAAGGATGAAATCTCGGTGTGCGAAAGATTGCCGTGATGGCGCAGCGCCGACATCACCAGAAGACTGTTCTTCTGACGAACCAGTTCAGTGCTGGATATGGCCGAAAGCGGCAAAATACGTCCCTCATTACGAACAACACAGCGCTGCCGCCAGCGCCAGATAAGCCCGGCGCCCTCACAGTACAAGTGTTATCCGGCTCCTCCCGAAACCTTGGCTGATCCGACGTGATTGCGAAGCACTACGTCTGGTTGACAGCTTTCGGAATCTCTGCCATTTAATTTCTCGACTGTCGAGAAAAAATGCATAGGGCATACTCGGACAGCAAATTCAGACAGTAGAAAACGCATGGAGGTGCGGACGCTACCTGTCACATCCGGGAGGACATCATGAAATCATTAGCCAAGTTATTGGCCGGAACGGCTTTACTCGTTTCACTGCACGGCGCTGCCATGGCAGCGGACCTCGTTGTTGGCGTGTCTTGGTCCAACTTCCAGGAAGAACGCTGGAAGACTGACGAAGCCGCCATCAAGAAAGCCCTTGAAGCCGCTGGTGCCAAGTACATTTCCGCTGACGCCCAGTCTTCCGCTGCCAAGCAGTTGACCGACGTTGAAGCCCTGATCTCGCAAGGCGCCAACGCCCTGATCGTTCTGGCGCAGGACAGCGATGCCATTGGCCCAGCCGTTGAAAAAGCGGTCGCTGAAGGTATTCCGGTTGTTGGTTACGACCGCCTGATCGAAAACAAGGACGCCTTCTACATCACTTTCGATAACAAGGAAGTTGGTCGTCTGCAGGCGCAGGAAGTGTTCAAGGTCAAGCCGGAAGGCAATTACGTTTTCATCAAGGGCTCGTCTTCTGACCCGAACGCAGACTTCCTGTTTGCCGGCCAGCAGGAAGTGCTGAAGGCTGCGGTTGAAGGCGGCAAGATCAAGAATGTCGGTGAAGCCTATACAGATGGCTGGAAGCCGGAAAATGCCCAGAAGAACATGGAGCAGTTCCTGACCGCCAACAACAACAAGGTTGACGCCGTGGTTGCATCCAACGACGGTACGGCTGGTGGCGCGATTGCCGCGCTCGCAGCGCAGGGCATGGCAGGTTCCGTTCCGGTTTCCGGTCAGGACGCTGACTTTGCAGCCCTGAACCGCGTGGCTCTCGGCACACAGACCGTGTCTGTCTGGAAGGACAGCCGCGAACTGGGCAAGGAAGCAGCCAACATCGCGCTGGAACTGGCCGGTGGCAAAAAGATGTCCGAAATCAAGGGCGTAACAAGCTTTGAAGGCGGACCTAAGAAAGTTGCCATGCAGTCCGTCTTCCTCAAGCCGATTGCCATCACCAAGGACAACTTGAATGTGGTTATCGAAGCAGGCTGGATTCCGAAGGAAACCGCTTGCCAGGGCGTAAAGGCCGGTTCGGTCAAGGCCTGCGAATAATCGCATAGACACCACCCTTTCCAAAGCGCCGCGAAGCCATCTGCTCCGCGGCGCCTTCGGAGTGAAATGACCTTTTTAAAGGTCGTAGTGAGCAGCGGTTTCAGCCGGTAATGCTTAGACATCAGCATGATGTGAGGAGGAACGGCAGCCAATGGCCGACATCACGCAATCAAAATCGTCCCATCCCGCCAATGATGCAGGTCGCAGTTCAATTTCGCGTTTTATCGCGGCAACGGAACTCGACACCCGTCTTCTCGGCATGGTGGGTGCCCTTCTTCTTATATGGCTCGGGTTTCATTTCCTGTCCGGCGGATTGTTTCTGACGCCGCGCAACCTGTGGAACCTCTCTGTTCAGACCGCATCGGTCGCTGTGATGGCGACGGGCATGGTCTTGGTCATCGTCACCCGCAACATTGACCTTTCGGTCGGCTCCATCCTGGGGTTTTCAGGCATGATCATGGGTGTGATGCAGGCTGAACTGCTGCCCAAGGTGCTGGGCTTTGAACATCCGGCGACCTGGATCATCACACTCAGCATTGGCCTGCTTGTCGGTGCCGCGATCGGCGCACTGCATGGCCTCATCATCGCCTTCATGAATGTGCCGTCCTTCATCGTCACCCTTGGCGGCCTGCTGGTCTGGCGCGGTGGCACCTGGTTCATCACCAGCGGTCGTACTGTCGCCCCCATGGATAGCACATTCCGCCTGATGGGCGGCGGCACAAATGGGTCGATCGGCGCGACATGGAGCTGGATCGTTGCGGCATTTGCCTGCGTGGCAATCATTGTCGCCATTCTCAACTCACGCCACCAGCGCCGCCGTTTCGGTTTCCCCTTGCGCCCGGTCTGGGCGGAATATTTCCTCGGTGCACTCGGCTGCGCCATCGTGATCGGTGCGGTTGCCGTGGCCAACAGCTACCCATGGCCGGTTGCCATTGCCCGTAACTATGCCGATGCCAATGGCATTGCATGGCCAGACGGCGGGCTGTTCATCGCCCATGGCATTGCCATTCCGGTGTTGATGGCGCTGTGCGTCGGCGCGGTCATGACTTTCATCGCCACGCGCCTGCGTTTTGGCCGTTACGTGTTTGCCATCGGTGGCAACCCGGAAGCCGCTGAACTCGCCGGCATCAAGACGCGCTGGGTCACCGTAAAGATTTTTGCGCTGATGGGAGCACTTTGCGCCATTGCTGCCGCCATTTCCACGGCACGCCTCAATGCAGCCACCAATGCCCAGGGTGAGCTGGATGAACTTTACACCATCGCAGCAGCCGTTATCGGGGGGACCTCGCTGGCTGGTGGTGTAGGCACGATCGCAGGAGCCATGCTCGGCGCGCTCGTCATGCAGTCGCTGCAATCCGGCATGGTTCTTGTCGGCATCGACACCCCGTTCCAGCGTATCGTCGTCGGTTTCGTTCTGGTGGTGGCCGTCTGGCTCGACACCATTTACCGCGCCCGCGCCAAGTAAGAGATTTAGGAGCTTCCGACATGACGGAACAAACCTCTCCCCTCGTGGAAATGAAAAACATCTCCATATCCTTCGGCGGCATTCACGCAGTCGAAAACGCATCGGTCGATCTTTTTCCCGGTGAAGTCGTCGCCCTGCTTGGGCACAACGGTGCGGGCAAATCGACACTTATCAAGATATTGTCCGGCGCCTACCGCCGCGACCAGGGCGATATTCTCATCAACGGTGAATCGGCAGACATCCGTAATCCGCGTGATGCCAAGAAATACGGCATTGAAACCATCTATCAGACACTTGCTGTCGCCGATAACGTCGATGCGGCTGCCAATCTTTATCTTGGCCGCGAGTTGAAGACAAAATGGGGCACGCTGGACGATGTAGCGATGGAAGCATCTGCCCGTGAAGTCATGGGACGCCTCAACCCCAACTTCCGCCGTTTCA
The DNA here is from genome assembly GCF_014851585.1 of Agrobacterium sp. AGB01. Lineage (GTDB taxonomy): Bacteria > Pseudomonadota > Alphaproteobacteria > Rhizobiales > Rhizobiaceae > Agrobacterium. The sequence continues at coordinate 474,879 of NZ_JACVAB010000002.1, read as the reverse complement.
AGGAACCTGTGAAAGCGCTTTCCGGCGGTCAGCGCCAGTCTGTCGCCATTGCCCGCGCCATTCTGTTCGATGCACGCATCCTCATTATGGATGAGCCGACTGCAGCTCTTGGGCCTCAGGAAACCGCTCAGGTCGGCGACCTCATCAAGGAATTGAAAAAACAGGGTATCGGCATCTTCCTCATCAGCCACGACATTCATGACGTGTTTGATCTGGCAGATAGGGTATTCGTGATGAAGAACGGCAAGGTGGTTGGCCATGCCCGCACACAGGACGTCACCAAGGATGAGGTGCTTGGCATGATCATCATGGGCAAAGTACCTGCGGGTGCCACGCCAGGCCCAGGCGCCATGAAAAACTGAAGTACCTAATCGGTTGCATCAACATCAACACAAGAAAAAGCCGCGCTCCGAAGAGCGCGGCTTCTCTCTTTATATATAAGAGAGTGAGTGGTCCGATTAACGGAACAGCGACAGGATGTTCTGCGAGTCCGAGTTTGCAATCGACAGCGACTGGATGGCCAGCTGCTGCTGCGTCTGCAGAGCCTTCAGACGAGTGGACTCTTCGTTCATGTCAGCGTCAACCAAACGGCCGATACCACGCTCAAGCGAAGCGTTCAGCTTGGCGATGAAGTCTTCCTGCATGTCGATACGGGTAGAAACGGAACCGAGCTCAGCGCCAGCACTTGTCATCTTGGTCAGCGCGCTTTCAATAGCTGTCAACGCCTGATCGAGATAACCGGTCGAAGTGTTTGTAACGTCGAGGTTATTGACCGAAATGCCGAGCGCGCCGCTGGTTGCACCGAGAATACCAGCTGTCGTGACGAGAGCGCCAGCAGTGTTGGTGCCGAACAGAACGTTGGCATCGGTGCCCGTGGACTTCATGACATAGTCGGTCTTCTTCACGGAAACGCCGCCGCTGCTGTCACGAACAAAGCCCGAGATAACAGACTGCGTGCCCGAACCAGCGATCATGTTTTCGCCAGAGAAGGAAGCAGATTCAGCAATCGACTTCAGCTGTTCCTGCAGCTGCGTGATTTCTTCCTGAACCTTCTTGCTGTCTACGGAACCTTCCTGGGCCGTAACGAGCTTCTTCTTGATTTCTTTCACAACTTCAATTGCGGATTCCATACCGGAGTAGGCGGTATCAACCTTGGCAGCGCCAAGACCGATAGCGTCCTGAACAGCCGAAAGCGCACCATTGTCAGAACGCATGGTAGTTGCGATTGACCAGTAAGCGGCGTTGTCGGACGCTTGTGAAACGCGCTGACCCGTAGAAATGTTGTTCTGGGTCTTCTCGAGGTTGCTGTTGATCGAGCGCAGCGTCTGCAGAGCGGACATCGCGGAAACGTTGGTCAGAATGCTAGCCATAATTTTTTTGTCCCTGTTTTTACGAAATACTGGTTATGGGGACATACCGGACTGATAATATCCTACCGGAGCACAGCAGTTCGGCATCATGCCACTCAGCTGATTGCTCTTAATGAACGACCAAGCCAAACCTGCTGCGGATGTGAGGAAATTCACATCCAATTGTTTCAGACTTCTTAATTTCGGGGGTTGTTCACATGGCTGAAAATGGGAAGGGTTAACAATCGCTTAACAAAATTCGCCAGATCTTAAAAAAATGTATGAACAAAAGATAAAAAACATCGCTGACAGGTTAATTTTCAGATTGCTAAATCAGGCTCCTCCCCTATTCCATAGGCATGGTCTGGTCACAACTGATTCGGGTCCCTCGCGGCCTCTCCAGAACGCAAGATTCGGCGACAGTTACTCTCTCGAAAACCCTTGTTTTCGGGTCGATTCCGCTATTTTTTGGCATCCTCTCAGGCTGCACGGATAAGGGCGGAATCCAGACATCTGGCGCACCGCAAATGGTGGCAGCCGAACAGGCAATGATTTTCCCCCCGCCTGGCGGACCTGAAATCATGGCCGTGATTAACTACAATTATTCCAATGCCATGAAGCAGGATGTCCTGCTGCGTTCCGAAGGCACCACACCAGGCCAGAATTATCTGAAGATCGAACTGTTTGGACCGCAAAGGCAGGGTACCACCGTGACAGATGGTCTTGGCTTTGAAGGGACACGGGCCAGCCAGATTGCGCGTGAAATCCGTCGTGAGTTTCCCGGCAAGCGCATTTCGATGTCGCAAGAATATCTGCAAAACAGCTACGGCGCATTTTCCTATGCCGTGGGCAACGGACAGGGCAGCGATCTATGCCTTTATGGCTGGCAGGAAATTCGCTCCAAGCAGGACATGCGCCAGGGATTGCGTAACCTTGGCAAGATCAACGTTCGTGCACGCCTTTGCCAGCCATCGGCAACCGTGCAGGAACTGCTGTCACTGATGTATAATTTCACGATCACTGGCAACTACATCAATCCGACGTGGAACCCATACGGCACGCCGCAGGCACCTGATGCCGGCATTGGTCGTTCCAGCAACCCGATTTATCCGGTCACTGGAACATCCTTCCCGATGCAGCCGGGCTCGCAGGCGCCATCGCAGCCGCCAACGCCCCGTCGCGTGTCCGTACCCGCCAACATATCATACCAGCCTCAGACAGTGGTAACTGCCGCACCTCAGGCCGTCGCAACGCAGCCAAAAGTAAATGTCGCCATACCGTCACCGTTGCCTCAATCGCCACAGGCGACAAGGCAGGAAACGGCTGTAAAGCCTGAGAAATCGGTCGTCATTCCTTCGCCAGGATGCCTGTCAGCAAATGGCAGCACGCAAGGATGTCGTTAACCTTTTTCGTTTAGGTTTTGTAAAGAAATGCCCATGCGGGCGATAATTACAAAAGCTCAAAAGAGCATGCGAAACAGAAGGTCGCCGATGAGTAAGGCTATTGCCATCCTAGTCTGGTTGCTGACATCGGTCTGCGTACTGACCATCATTACCTTGCCGGTGAGCCTTCAAACGCATCTTATTGCCACGGCAATCTCGATCGTCCTGCTTGGCACGATCAAGACGCTTGATGGGACCGGCCGTTGGCGGCTGATTGGTCTTGCCTTCGGCACGGCCATCGTGCTGCGTTATGTCTACTGGCGCACCACCAGCACCTTGCCTCCGGTCAATCAACTTGAAAACTTCATTCCAGGCTTCCTGCTTTATCTCGCAGAAATGTACAGCGTGCTGATGCTCGGCCTCAGCCTTGTCATCGTTTCCATGCCATTGCCGTCGCGCACATCGAGACCCGGTTCGGAAGACTATCTGCCAACGGTAGATGTGTTCGTTCCAACCTATAATGAAGATTCCGAACTGTTGGCCAATACGCTGGCCGCAGCCCGCAATATGGACTACCCGGCCGACAAGTTTACCGTCTGGCTGCTGGATGACGGCGGCACCGAGCAGAAGCGTAATTCCAACAACATTCCAGATGCACAGGCCGCCTTGCGCCGTCACGAGGAATTGCAGAAATTATGCGCCGATCTCGATGTGCGTTACCTGACCCGTGCCCGCAACGAACACGCCAAGGCAGGTAATCTAAACAACGGCCTTGCTCATTCGACCGGCGAACTGGTGACGGTGTTCGACGCCGACCACGCCCCTGCCCGTGACTTCCTGCGCGAAACCGTTGGTTACTTCGAAAGTGACCCGAAGCTGTTTCTGGTGCAGACACCACACTTCTTCATCAATCCGGACCCGATTGAACGTAACCTCAATACGTTCGAGACAATGCCAAGTGAAAACGAGATGTTTTACGGCATTATCCAGCGTGGTCTGGATAAATGGAACGGCGCATTCTTCTGTGGATCGGCGGCGGTGCTGCGTCGCACCGCCCTTGCCGATACCGATGGCTTCAGTGGCGTCAGCATTACCGAAGACTGCGAAACCGCTCTGGCCCTGCATTCGCGCGGCTGGAACAGTATCTATGTCGACAAGCCGCTGATTGCCGGCCTGCAGCCAGCAACCTTTGCCAGCTTCATTGGCCAACGCAGCCGCTGGGCACAGGGCATGATGCAGATCCTGATTTTCCGTCAGCCACTGTTCCGCCGCGGCCTTAGCCTCACCCAGCGCCTGTGCTATATGTCGTCGACGCTTTTCTGGCTGTTTCCATTCCCGCGCACGATCTTCCTGTTCGCTCCGCTGTTCTACTTGTTTTTCGACCTGCAGATCTTTGTCGCATCGGGTGGCGAGTTCCTTGCCTACACCGCAGCCTACATGCTGGTGAACCTGATGATGCAGAACTACCTCTACGGCAATTTCCGATGGCCGTGGATTTCCGAACTCTATGAATATGTGCAGACCGTCCATCTCCTGCCGGCCGTGGTATCGGTGATCTTCAATCCGAGCAAACCTACCTTCAAGGTGACGGCCAAGGACGAGTCCATCAAACAAAGCCGCCTGTCGGAAATCAGTCGACCGTTCTTCGTCATCTTTGGCGTGCTGCTGGTGGCCATGGCCTTTGCGATCTATCGCATCTATGCCGAGCCCTATAAGGCCGACGTCACGCTGGTGGTGGGTGGCTGGAACCTGCTCAACCTTATTTTTGCCGGCTGCGCACTTGGCGTGGTTTCTGAACGTGGTGAACGTTCGGCCTCGCGTCGTATCACAGTGAAACGCCGCTGCGATCTGCAAATCGGCGACAGCGACGTATGGCATCCGGCCATCATCGACAACGTTTCGGTTCATGGCCTGCTGATCAACATTTTTGATCGCAACCCGCCAACGGTCGAAAAGAACTCAACGGCCACCATCCGTATCAAGCCCTATGCCGATGGCGTGCCAACGACCATGACCATCAATGTTGTGCGCACCACCAAAAACGACGGTTACACATCGATCGGTGCCACCTTTGCGCCTCAGCAGGCACAGGACCACCGCCTGATCGCTGATCTGATTTTCGCCAACTCCGAACAGTGGACGGCTTTCCAGCGTGCAAGGCGGTCCAATCCAGGCTTGATCCGCGGCACCTTGTCGTTCATGACCATTGCTCTCTATCAGACCAATCGCGGGCTCTATTACCTGTTCCGCGGCATGCGGGGTGAACCACAAGCACCAGCAGCCGGTGCGAAGGGTGGCAAACAATGAAACACCGTCTTGTTTCCGCACTTCTGCTGGCCTCCGTTTCGACATTTGCCTATGCGCAGTCAAACCCGTTTGATATGACCGGCGAGCGTCCAACCAACCCGCCAGCTGCCGCACCACCAGCGGTCACTCCGCCACCTGCTTCTACTTCGGCTGTACCACCTGTCGCTCCACCTGCAACCCGTGTGGTACCTCCCGCTGCAACACCACAGGTATCAACACCGGCTGTCCGGCCACCGGTTGCACCGCAGCCGACATATCAGCCGCCCGCACCCGCCGCGCCAGCTCCGGTACAACAACCGGCCAGCAATCAGGCAACGCGGCAGGTACCGGCAAGGCCTACAGCTGCGGCAGCTGTTGATGACCGCAAACGTTTTCTGTTACCGTTTAAAAGTCTTAGCCTTTCCGGCGAGACCGAACGCAAGCAATGGACAATCTATCTGACGCCAGAACAGGCACAGACGGCGACATCCCTGCGGATCGGGTACCAGAACTCGATCGTAGTGGCGCCTGAAAGCTCTAACCTGAGCGTGCGCATCAACAACACCATGCTGCCACCCAGCCCAATTTCTTCGCCGGATGGTGAAGGCAGCGCCTCGATGCCAATTCCTCCCGGCACCTTGCAGGCGGGAGCCAATGTCATCGCCTTCTCGGCACAGCAGCGGCACCGGACTGACTGCACCGCACAATCGACCTATGATCTGTGGACGGACGTAAATCCCGCTGAGACCTATATCAACTTCGGAGCCGATGTCGCCAATCGCATACAAAGCATCGATGACATCAGCGCAACGGGCCTTGATGCCTCGGGCGTAACCACAATCATCATCGTGGCGCCGACACTGTCCAACCCGGCATTTTCCGACCAGTTGCTGCGCCTGTCACAGGCACTTGCATTGCGCACCCAGATGCCGAACCAGAATGTTGTTGTGACAACAGAAATGCCGGCGACACAGCCTCCCGGCACCTTGACCGTTGTTGTGGGCACCACACGCGAAATTGCACCACTGGCTGGCGAACTGCCACCGGAAGCGCTTGCGGCGTCATTTGCCGGTTTCGAAATGGATGCCAACCGCGCTTATGCGCCTCTGCTTGTCACCGGGCCGACACCACAGGCTGTCCAATCTGCAATCGACACGCTGTTCACGGCCATGGAACGCCCTGCCGGATCGGTCAGAAGCACGCTTTACACCAAGGCATGGCATGGGCCCGATACGCCATTGGTAATGAGTGATCGGCGCATTGCCTTTTCGGAACTTGGTATTCAAAGCAGCGAATTTTCCGGGCGACGTTTCCAAACCGACTTCATGATCGGGGTTCCCTCCGACTTTTTTGCGGATGCCTATGGCGAAGCAACCTTGCTGCTCGACGCCGCCTATTCGGATGAAGTACTGCCGGGCAGCCAGATCAACATCTACGTCAACGGCAATATTGCGTCCACGGTACCGATCTCCAACAATGGCGGCGGTATATTCCGTCACTTGCCGATCAATCTGACGCTTCGTCATTTTGTCCCCGGCGCCAACGCCATTTCTATGGAAGCAGTATTGTTGACCGAGGCGGACAAGGCCTGCCTGCCCGGTGCTACGGCCAGCGAAACGCCGAGATTTGCGTTGTTCGATACGTCCGAATTTTACATGCCGAACTTCGCCCTTCTTGGCAAAAAACCTGATCTCGCTGCTACCAGTGGCGTCGGCCAGCCTTACCGCGCAGACAATAGCCCGGTAGCAATTTCCCTGGACCGCGCCGATAGCGAAAGTCTGTCGACCGCAGCAACGCTGGTCAGCCGCCTCGCCATGTCCGCCGGGCATCCTATTCCGGTTGAAACTGTGGCCTCGGCCTCGGCAGTCGGCGACAGAGATGCAATTTTCGTTGGCACCGTTTCCCAAATGCAGGAGGCATTGCTTGCACAATTCAACATTACACCGTCAAGCCAGGTTTCGTGGCTAGGAGGCCAAGGCGCCAACCAGAATGGCGACAATACCGAAGTGATGTTTGATGACTGGCGTCGCAAGGTTAATAACGGCAAATGGCAAGGTCAGATCTCCTCCTTCGAGGAATGGATGAAGCGCAACTTTGACATCAGTCCGGATACGCTACGCTTCCTGCCATCTGCGGAAGAATCCTATTCTCCGCCAGCCAATGTCTCCTTCATGCTGGCTCAAGGCTTGAGCCCGTCCGGTGACGGTGTGTGGACCATGGCGACAGCACCAAACTCCAGTGATTTGCGCGCCGGCATGGCCGCGATTTCCGAGGAAACCCGCTGGCGCAAAGTGGCAGGTCGCGTCACCACCTATGATGCCGCAACCGACACAGTGCAGAGCATTCCGGTGCAGCAGCCACGTTTTTATGTGACACGCGAATTCTCCTTCTCGAACTGGCGTTTGATTGCTGCCAATTGGCTTTCCACCAATGTCCTCTCCTACTCACTGGCTTTCGTTGGTTTTCTCTGCCTTTTGGGCGTGATCACCACGGCCATGCTGCGCATGATGGGGAGACGCAAATGACGCCCTCTATCTTGCGCGCATTACGTATCGCCGGATTTGCTCTGATGGCCGCCCTTCCCGCCAAATCCTTTGCCGCAACAATCGATGCACCGGCATGGAGCGCCTACAAGGCTGCGTTTCTGGACAACAGCGGTCGGGTCATTGATACCGGCAATGGCAACATCAGTCACAGTGAGGGCCAGGGTTATGGCATGTGGTTGTCTGTATTGGCTGATAATCCAGCGGATTTTGAACTGATCTGGTCCTTTACCAAAACCGAGCTGCTGGTACGCAATGATGGTTTGGCAGCCTGGAAATGGGACCCTCAGGCAAACCCGCATATTACCGACATCAACAATGCGACTGACGGCGATATCCTGATTGCCTACGCGCTGGCTCTGGCGGCTCAACAGTGGAACCGCTCGGACTACCAGCAGACCGCACGCACCATCATCGATACGATCGCACAAAAGGCTGTGATCCAAAACGCGGGGCGTACATTGCTTCTGCCGGCCGTCGAGGGGTTCTCATCCAGCGAGCGCGCTGATGGACCGGTTATCAATCCGTCCTATCTGATTTTCGAAGCGTTTCCGGTGTTTGATGCCCTCTCGCCCTCGCCAGTGTGGCAGGCATTGACAAATGATGGCGTCGCGCTGCTCGACAGCTTCTCTTTCGGTGATCGCAAATTGCCTGCCGACTGGGTGTCCATGAAGCGTAGGCCACAACCTGCCGAAGGTTTTGCCCCTGAGTTCGGTTACAATGCCGTTCGTATTCCGCTTTACCTTGCCCAGGCAAAGGCAGGTACCGCCGCCCTTTATAACCGGCTGCTGACCGGCATGAGTGCAGACAATGGCAATATTGCAACGATTGATCTCAGGCAGAATGCGGTGAAGGACACGTTGTCCGACCCCGGTTATCGTATTGTTGCGGCCATTGCTGCCTGTGCAGCTAATGGCACCAAGATCCCCGAAGATCTGCGCAGCTTCAGTCCAACCCTCTATTACCCCTCGACCCTGCACCTGCTGGCCCTGTCCGCAGCGACGCAGACACATCGGGAGTGCCTATGAAAACTACACCGCTTCTCGTATCCACCGCTCTTCTGGCCGCAGTCGGTTTTGTCGCTGTCGAATGGCGAAGCGAAATCATGGGCCAAGTGACAGGCGTACATGGCAAGTCTGCGCAAAGCGGGCTGCTGGCGTTGCAGCCAACACCGTCTGCAGCACCTGCGCCCTACAGCGTGCCTGACAACAGCCAGAGACCGATTGAAGTGGCACAGCTGTCAAATGATCTGCCAGCGCAGCAAGCCGCACAAGTGCGTGTCCCGCAGACCAACACCGCCCCACAGCCAGCAGCCACAGCTGTGCCGGAGGTGGACGAAAGCGCATTGCGTTATTTCGCAACGCAGGGGGACACGGCCCGCCTGAACGCCGAAATTGCCCGCCTGAAGTCGCTTTATCCCAACTGGGTTCCACCGGAAAATCCGCTTGCTGTACCGCCGGTCGGAGATCCGCAGCTTGAAAACATGTGGAAGCTCTATTCCGAGGCGCGCTACGCGGAAGTTCGCAAGGCCATTGTCGACCGTCAGCAGGCAGAAGCCGGCTGGCAACCTCCCGCCAACCTGCTCGAAATGCTCGACATGGCAGAGGCCCGCATCAAACTCGTCAATGCATCCAACCTCAAACAATATGCGACAGTAATTGAGGTGGCGGCTGCCAACTCCGGCCTTTTGACCTGCAGCGAGGTCGACACGCTGTGGCGTGTTGCAGAAGCTTTCGCCAGCACCAACCGCGATAATCGCGCCCGCGATGCCTACATGTATGTGCTGACCAATTGCACGCAGGAAAATGAACGCCTGGCAACCGTACAGAAGGCCGCCGCTTTGCTGCCGCCCGCAATGACCGAGGAGTTGCTGGCGCAGGAAAAAACCAAGGCAGACGGCACACTCGAATTCGAACCGGTCAAGAATGACCTTGCCCGCCAGTTTGTCGCCAATGGCGGCACGGACGCAAAACTCGCCGTCGCTCCGACCTATGTTAGTCGCTTGGAACGTCTTGCGGAAACCGATGGGCTGGCCAGCGATGATCTTTTGCTTGGCTGGTACTACATTATGCGGGAAAACGTCACCGACGCAGAAAAATGGTTCCGCAAAGCACACAACAAGGAAAACTCTGCATCAGCCTCTCAGGGTTTGGCACTTGCTCTTCTTGCACGTGACAAACCCCAGGAAGCCGAGGAGATCATGTATGAGTGGCGTGATGCATCTGACGATGCTCACAAGACCTATCTGGCAGCAACCGCCAACCTGCTGGCGCTCGAACCGCCTGTTCCCTTGGATGCCGAGGTTCTGAAACGCATTGGCGAGGAAACCGTCAAGGCGAAAGACCCGGCAACCGCCCAGGAATTTGGTTGGTATGCCCGCGCTTTCCAGCAACCACAACTCGCCATTCAGTGGTTTACAACGGCCCTCGGTTGGAAAGCTGATGACGAACCATCTGCCTATGGTCTGGCATTGACCAACTACGAACTTGCCAATCTGCCAGAAACCCGTCGCATTCAACAGGAATGGGCAGGTCGCTCAGAGCGCATTGCCCAGCTTGGTCAGGTTCAGGCGGTCAATACCGCGCCTCGGACGGTCTATACCCAGGCACCTTCACAGGTATCAACCGCGCAATCGCCTGTTGACCAGCAGTCCGCAACTGCAATCGCCACCAGTCAGCCCCGCGCCGTCGCCGCAGATAGAGCCACCTCGAGACAGCAACGTGGCTGCAATCTCAACAGTCGCCCGCAAAATCTGTCATCGCAAACTGCTTTGCAACAGGGTTGGTGCCTGATGGAGGCCAATCGGCCGGCGGAAGCGCTCAAAGCCTTTGAATCGGCCTTGCGCAGCGACCAGTCCAATATTCGCAGTGACGCCGCTTACGGCCAAAGCCTTGCTTACCTGCGCATGGGCCTAACCGACAATGCCGCTGTCTCTGCTGCCAAGGGCGGCATGGACAAAGGCAAGGCGACGGAATTGCAAGTCGCAATCCTGACTGATCGCGCGCTGGCGGCCTATCGCAACGGCCGTTACCCTGAAGCGCTAATCATGCTGGATCAACGGTCGCGTTTTGCCACGGAACGTACCGACCTTATGGTCATCAGGGGGTATTCCTACCTCAACATGAAACGTTACGCTGACGCGATCCAGATATTCGAAAGCGTCGCTGCAACCGGCAACCGCGATGCCGTATTGGGTCTTGCCAACGCCCGCAGCGCCAGAGCTGCGGCCTCCGGCGCCGATTACTAAAACACTCAAAGAGCGAAGTTTGACAGGACTTCGCTCTTTTGATGTTCACGAAAAGCGTTATTCGAACGAATTTGCTTTACGTACCTCACAATGAAGGCTAGCCTTACATAAGGTCATGGTGAGCATGAAAAATGCCACCGAGCCGGAGCTTTGGGAGGAGTTCACGTGCAGCCAGAAAACCGGTGGACGCACAGCTTGTTGCTGGCGGCCTTAGCAGACATGCAGCCTGCGGGAAGCGCCCTATGACGGCGCAGGGCAAAGATTCCGCGTCTTTGATTCTCGAAGCCGCCTCACTCAACAAGTCTTTCGGCCCCGTACAGGTTTTGCACGACATCAATCTTCAGGTTTATGCCGGGGAGGTGCACGCCATCATTGGCGAGAATGGCGCTGGCAAATCGACATTAATGAAGTTATTCGCCGGAAATGAACGTCCCACAAACGGCGAACTGCGCATTGACAAGAAACCGGTTACATTCGCCGGCTCTGTGGATGCGGAAAACCACGGCGTCGTGCTGGTCCATCAGGAAATCCTGCTGGCACCGGATTTGACCGTTGCACAGAATATCTACCTTGGCCGCGAGTTGACCCGTGGCCCGATCGTTGATGATACCGCCATGCGCGAAGGTGCTGCCAAGGCGATCCGTGATCTTGGCGCAGTTATCGATCCGGATGCCATCGTTGGTCGTCTGTCGATTGCCCAAAGGCAGTTGGTGCAGATCGCCCGTGTTCTTCTGGTGCCGCACCGTCTGGTTATTTTCGATGAGCCAACCGCGTCACTCTCCCCTGTCGAAACCGATGCACTGCTGGCTGTCATCCGTGACATCAAGGCCAAGGGTGTCGCCGTTCTCTATATTTCGCACCGTTTGCCGGAGGTGAAGGAGATTGCCGATCGCGTCACCGTCCTGCGTGACGGTCGCCTGATCGGCACCCATGACGCCGCGTCACTCAACCCGGCAGATATGGCTCGACTGATGGTGGGGCGCGATGTTTCCAAGCTCTACCCGGATCGAAAAGCAGCGGCCGCACGGGAACCCGTGCTGGAAGTCGATAACTTCACCGTACCGGGCTACGTCACCGACGCCAGTTTCAAACTGCAAAAGGGTGAAATTCTTGGCTTTGCTGGGCTGGTCGGCGCGGGCCGCACAGAACTAATGGAGGGTGTTGTTGGTCTGCGACCTGCAAGCGGCACTATCCAGCACAATGGCAACCCGGCACGCTTTCGTGACGCACAGGAAAGCCTGAAAGCAGGCATTGTTTACCTGAGTGAAGATCGCAAGGGCAAAGGCTTGCTGCTCGGTAAGGACCTCCGCATCAACCTTACCCTCGCCTCACTTAGACATTTCGTCAGCGGCCTGCAGATTGATGCGCGCAAGGAACGGCAGGCATTGGACGACGCTATCCGTGACTTCGATATCCGCACGGGCCGCAAGGATTTGCTGGCAGGTCAGCTTTCCGGCGGCAACCAGCAAAAACTGTTGCTGGCAAAAATGATGATGCTCAATCCATCCATCGTCATCATCGATGAGCCGACACGCGGCATCGACATCGGCACAAAAGAACAGATCTACCGTTTCATCGTCGGGCTGGCCGAACAGGGAAAATCGGTGATCGTCGTTTCATCGGAAATGCCGGAGCTGATCGGCATCTGCGACCGCATCGTTGTCATGCGCTCCGGCCACATCGCCGGTGAAGTGACAGGCGATGCAATGACGGAACATGAAATCGTTGTGCTGGCAACAGGCGTCAGCTCTGAAAAAGTTGCTTAAGGGGGATTGAATGACAGACGCCGCTGCCGAAAAAACCAAGGCACCCAAAACCTCAAAAGACTGGGATTTACGCGCTGTCGCGCCCTTTGTCGCGCTGGCGCTTTTGCTGGTGCTCGGCACCATTGCCAACCCCAACTTCATCGGCATCGACAATCTGCTCAATGTCATCACCCGCAGCGCCTTCATCGCGATTATCGCACTTGGCGCAACCTATGTGATTTCGGCTGGCGGGCTTGATCTTTCCGTCGGATCCATGGTGGCGTTTGTCGCCAGCCTGATGATCCTGTTCATCAATAGCGGCACGATAGCCGATCCGACATGGATGTTGCTGACAGCCATGTTGCTGGCACTGGTCATTGGCGCGATGTGTGGCCTTGCCAATGGTCTCATCACAACGATCGGGCGCATTGAGCCGTTCATCGCAACACTTGGAACGATGGGCATCTATCGCGGTCTGACGACATGGCTGTCGCAAGGCGGCGCAATCACCCTGCGCAACTCGGAAATTCAGGCCATGTACCGCCCGGTCTATTTCGGCACGGTGTTTGGCGTTCCGGTTCCCGTTCTGGTCATTTTCATCACTGCGGCCATTGCCGCATTCGTGCTGTACCGCACCCGTTATGGCCGCCATGTTATTGCTGTTGGTTCCAGTGAAGACGTCGCCCGTTACTCCGGCATTTCCGTCAACCGGGTTCGCACCATTGCTTATGTCGTGCAGGGTCTGTGCGTCGCAGTTGCGGTACTTCTTTACGTGCCGCGCCTTGGCTCAACGTCCGCAACAACAGGCATGTTGTGGGAATTGCAGGCCATTACCGCAGTGGTCGTGGGTGGCACGGCGCTACGTGGCGGTGTCGGCCGTATATGGGGTACCGTCTGCGGTGCTTTCATCCTCGAAATCGTCGGCAACATCATGCTGCTGTCCAATTTCGTCAGCGAATATCTGATTGGGGCCATTCAGGGCGCCATCATTATCATTGCCATGCTGGTCCAGCGATCCTTGACCCGCAAGTAAACAGGATTGGCCGGGCCGTTGGGGCGAGCTTGGTTGAGGAGGAGACGTGCCCCGCAATCTTTTGGGAGAAAGATCATGCGAACAAAAATATTAGGCATCGCGTTTGCAGCACTGGCGGCATCATTTGCCGGATCCGTGCATGCTCAGGACAAAAAAGTCACCATTGGCGTTTCCATTCCGGCAGCCGACCACGGCTGGACAGCGGGCGTGGTGTATCATGCAGAGCGCGTCGCCAAACTGCTGATGCAGGAACACCCCGGTCTGAACGTTATTGTAAAAACGTCCGCTGACCCGGCCAGCCAGGCCAATGCCCTGCAGGACCTTTCCGTACAGGGATTGGATGCGCTGGTTGTTCTGCCAACCGACCCGGATCCGCTGACAAACGCCATCAAGGAAATCAAGGACAAGAAGACCTTTGTTGCCCTGGTTGACCGCGCACCAAGCGTCAACGACAACACCATCCGCGATCTCTATGTTGCCGGTAACAACCCTGCACTTGGCCAGGTGGCCGGTGAATACATCAAGGCAACAACCCCTGACGCCGAAGTTGTGGTTATCAGAGGTATGCCAATCCCTATTGACCAGCAGCGTCAGGATGGCTTTGACAAGGGTATTGCCAATTCCAACGTCAAGGTTCTCGACCGTCAGTACGGCAACTGGAACCGGGATGATGCCTTCCGCGTCATGCAGGACTACCTGACCAAGTACAAGAAGATCGACGTGGTCTGGTGTCAGGATGATGACATGGCGGTTGGCGTGCTCGAAGCAATTCAGCAGGCAAAACGCACCGATATCCAGTATGTGGTGGCGGGTGCCGGTTCTAAAGACATGATCAAGCGCGTTATGGATGGCGACAAGCTGGTTCCGGTTGACGTGCTTTACCCGCCAGCAATGGTCGCAACAGCCATGCAGCTGACCGCCGCGCATTTCTACGATCAGGTTCCGGTTAGCGGCGAATACATTCTCGACGCAACCCTGATCACCAAGGACAATGCCGAGCAGTTCTACTTCCCGGATTCCCCGTTCTGATATCGCAAACTGCAATGCGCCCGCCTGCGGGCGCATTCACCCCATTCCTATGTTTTTTCGTATATTCGATAATGGAGGGTATTTATGAAGACGATCAAAGGACCTGCCTTGTTTCTGGGCCAGTTCGCGGGCGATGCCGCCCCATTCAACACCTGGGACGGCATTACAAAATGGGCCGCCGAAAAAGGGTATATCGGCGTGCAGGTGCCGACATGGGCAAGCCAGCTGATCGATCTGAAAAAAGCCTCGGAATCCAAAGACTATTGCGATGAATTTGCCGGTGTCGCCCGCCAGAACGGCATCGAAGTAACAGAGCTTTCCACCCACTTGCAGGGACAGTTGGTCGCCGTTCACCCCGCCTATGACGAAGCGTTTGACGGTTTTGCAGTGCCGGAAGTGCGCGGCAATCCCAAGGCGCGTCAGCAATGGGCGGTAGAACAGGTCAAAATGGCCCTGAAAGCTTCCCGCAATATGGGCATCAAGGCCCATGCGACATTTTCGGGCGCGCTGGCATGGCCTTTTGTCTACCCATGGCCACAACGCCCGGCGGGCCTGGTCGAAGCCGCCTTTGACGAACTGGCAAAACGCTGGACACCAATTCTCGACTACGCCGACGAACAGGGTGTCGATATCGCCTACGAAATCCACCCCGGCGAAGACCTGCATGACGGCGTAACATTTGAAATGTTCCTGGAGCGGGTGAAAAACCATCCGCGCGCTAACATGCTCTACGACCCGTCGCACTATGTGCTGCAGTGCCTCGATTATCTCGACAACATCGATATCTATAAGGACCGCATCAAGATGTTCCACGTCAAGGATGCGGAGTTCAACCCGACCGGTCGACAGGGCGTTTATGGTGGTTATCAGGGCTGGGTAAATCGTGCCGGACGTTTTCGTTCGCTGGGCGACGGACAGGTGGACTTCGGCGCAGTGTTTTCCAAAATGGCTGCTAATGATTTTGATGGCTGGGCCGTGGTCGAGTGGGAATGCGCACTCAAACATCCGGAAGATGGTGCCCGCGAAGGCGCAGAATTCGTCAAAGCCCATATCATCCGCGTCACTGAAAAGGCATTTGACGACTTTGCTGCCAGCGGCACCGATGACGCCGCAAACCGCCGCATGTTGGGCCTGTAAAAAAGCTCCAAGAGGAACACGATGACTATTGAAGCAAAAACGACCGAAATAGCCACCAGCCGCATTCGTCTGGGCATGGTCGGCGGCGGTATCGGCGCATTTATCGGCGGTGTGCACCGCATGGCAGCGCGTCTAGACAACCGCTTTGAACTGGTGGCCGGCGCCCTCTCCTCTTCACCTGACAAGGCCGTGGCCTCGGGTCACGAGCTGGGGCTGAGCCCGGACCGCGTCTATTCCAGTTACAAGGATATGGCGATCCGCGAAGCCCGGCTGAAAAACGGCATTGAAGCGGTGGCGATCGTCACGCCGAACAATGTGCATTACGAGGCGGCACGCGAATTTCTCAAACGTGGCATTCACGTCATCTGCGACAAACCGCTGACCTCTTCACTCGCTGACGCCAAAAAACTGAAAAAGGCAGCTGACGAAAGCGGTGCGCTGTTCATCCTAACCCACAATTACACCGGCTACCCCATGGTGCGGCAGGCGCGCGAAATGATAGCGGCCGGCGAGCTTGGCGACCTGCGTGTCGTCCAGGTCGAATATGCGCAGGATTGGTTGACCGAAGCGCTTGAAACAACCGGCGCCAAGGGTGCAGTATGGCGTACCGACCCGAAACAATCAGGCGTTGGCGGCTCCACGGGCGATATCGGCACCCATGCCTTCAATCTAGCCTCCTTCGTCACCGGACTGACACTGGATAGTCTGGCCGCAGATCTCGACAGCTTCGTTGAAGGCCGTCGTGTTGATGACAACGCCCATGTCATGCTGCGTTTTGCCGGCGGGGCCAAAGGCATGTTGTGGTGCAGCCAGGTTGCTCCCGGCAACGAGAACTCCCTGAAACTGCGGGTTTTCGGCACCAAGGGCGGGCTGGAATGGGCGCAGGAAGATCCCAACCGTCTGTGGTTCACACCCTTTGGTCAGGAAAAACGGTTGATTACCCGTGGTGGTGCCGGTGCAGGTGCGGCAGCAGCCCGCGTCACCCGCATTCCTGGCGGCCATCCCGAGGGATATCTGGAAGCCTTTGCCACCATCTACACCGAAGCGGCCCATGCCATCGAGGCAAAGCGCAACGGCAAGAGCGTCGACAAAGCAGTGGTTTATCCAACCGTTGATGATGGTGTAAATGGCGTGGCCTTCATTGAGGCTTGCGTTGCTTCATCGCGGAAAAATGCCGCCTGGGTGAAGCTGTAAGAATGCAAACGCTTCCGGCTTCACTAGGAAACCGGAAGCGTTCTCTAAGTCTCAGAGCGCGCCGTCTACGATGACCAGCGGGCGACCCAGCGAGCAGTTTTCTATACGCGCCTCAATCTTGTAGATATCTCGCAACATATCGGCATTGATCACATCGGATGTGTTGCCGCTGACGATCATCTCACCTTTTGCAATAACGATAGTGCTCTCGCAGTAACGAAGCGCATGGTTGAGGTCGTGCAGTGCAATCAGCACGATCATGCCATTCTTTTTGGCCAGATCGGCCACGAAACCCAGCACCTCGATCTGGCGATGCAGGTCTAGCGCCGACGTCGGCTCATCCATCAGCAGCACCTCCGGCCTGCGCACCAGCGCCTGCGCCAGAGAGACCAGCTGGCGCTGACCGCCGGATAGTTCACCGAGACCACGAAACGCCAGATCTTCAATGCGCAATGCCTTCAAGATGGCATCGATCTCATTGAGCTCACTGTCCTGAACACGCCAGCCACCGCCCTGTTTGGCAGACAGCAGGATGGATTCGTACACGGTCAAAACCGCGTTCGCACCGGTATCCTGCGGCATGTAACAAATGGTGCGATCACCTCGTTCCGTATCGGAAAGCTGCACCAGGCCGGGGCCGGAAATGAGCCCCGCGATGCGTTTGAACAGTGTCGATTTGCCAGCCGCGTTTGGTCCAATAACCGCAGTTACACTGCCGCTTTGCAGAAGATCGATGCCGACCTTTGAAAGAACGGTAACGCGACCGTAGGACGCGCCGACATCCTTGAGAGCAAGGGCTACCATGCGCGCCTCCTGTTGGAAAAGATCAGAACGAAGAAGAAGGGAACGCCAACCAGCGCGGTGATGACACCGATCGGCAGGATAGCGCCGGGAATAAGCATCTTGCTGACAACCGAGGTCACGGACAACAGCAGTGCACCGCAGATGACCGACCCCGGCAGGAAGAAGCGCTGGTCCTCACCCACCACCATACGCGCAATGTGCGGGCCAACCAGACCTACAAAACCGATTGTCCCGACAAAGGACACAGGAATGGCAGCCAGCAGGCTGACGGTCAGCATGGTCTGCAAACGCAGGCGACGAACATTGACGCCCATGCTGGCAGCCTTGTCGTCACCAAGACGAAGTGCAGTCAGCGCCCAGGCGTTTTTCATGAACAAAGGCACCGTCAGCACGATGATGCCACCCGTCACATAGACCTTCATCCATGTTGCCTTGGTCAGGCTGCCCATGGTCCAGAACACAACTGCGGCCAATGCCTGTTCCGATGCCAAATATTCGAGCAGCGACAGCGCCGCGTTGAAGGTGAACACCAAGGCGATCCCAAGAAGGACGATGGTCTCAACACTGACACCGCGCATGGTCGAGGCGAAGTGGATGAACATCGCCGCCAGCATCGCCATCAAAAACGCGTTGATCGGCACCATGTAGTGTACGGCACCAGGAAAAATCGCCACGCCCCCCACCAGTGCCAAAGCAGCGCCAAAGCTGGCGGCGGCCGAGATACCAAGCGTAAACGGGCTGGCAAGCGGGTTCGACAAGATGGTCTGCATCTGCGCACCGGCAACCGAAAGCGATGCCCCGACGGTTACGGCCATCAAGGCAATCGGCATACGAATATCCCAGATAACCACACGAAGCTGGTCAGTGACCGAAGCCGGATCCAGGATCGCACCAACAACCTGCGATAAAGTGTATCGCGCCGGGCCAAGAGCCATGTCTGCCGCAAGACTGAGACACAGGGCAAAAACCAGCCCCGCCAGAATGATAATCCTGCGTGTGGCAAGAGCGCGATATTGATCGCGCCCTGTTACTTTGACCTCGGTTTCACTCAAGGAAGCCATCAGTTCGAACCTTTTTCGAGAGAGACGAAATATCCCGGCTTATACGTCACCGGCAGGAATTTCCTATGGAATTCCTCAAAATTCTTCTCCGGGTCCAGATCGGCAAAGATGTCCGGATGGAACCACTTCGCAAATTGCTGGATTGGGAAAAACTCATATGGCGCGCCATAAAACTGGTGCCAGACACCATGAACCTGACCATTCTTGACGGCAGACAGGTTTGGGAATGGCGTGCGTGTCATGAGATTGGCAAGACGTTCTCGCGCCACCACCATGTCGGCCCCACGACCGAGCGGGACAAACTGGTTGATATCGGATTCAGCGGCCCAATTGGAGCCGGTCACGATGACATGGGCAGGATCCGACACCACGAGTTGTTCCGGATTGAGGTCACCAAAGGTGGTCTTGATAATCCCATCGGCGACATTGTGCCCGCCAGCCAGATCAACCATCGCGCCGAAATTGGCGGGGCCGAATGTGCGGCAGCAGGTGTTCTCACCCGAGATACCTGGCGAGCGTTCGATGAACACATTAGGACGTTTCAGATCCCTGATGCCAGCCAACCTGTCGGTGACGCGGGCAATTTCTGCACGGCGATAGGCAATGAATTCTTCTGCCCGCTTTTCTGCACCAAAAAGCTGGCCAAGAATACGGATTGATTTTTCGCTGTTCTTGTCCGGGTCAATTCGGAAATCGAGATAGATGACCTTGATACCGGCAGCCGCTGCCTTTTCTTCAAAGCCGCTTTCCTTGGCACCCTTTTCGGCCTCAAGGTTCAATGTGATGACGTCAGGTGTCAGCGAAATTGCGGTCTCGAGGCTGAAATCGCCTTGCGGGATGTAACCGAAACGCGGCAAATCCGCCAATGCCGGGAACTTCTCGACATAGGCCGTATAACTATCAGGATCTTTTTTGATCAGGTCATCGCGCCAACCGACAATGCTGTCGAATGTCTGATCACCTTTCAGCGCGGCGATAACGTGGATCTGGCGGGCTTCACCAACAATCACGCGCTTGGCGGGCAACTCGATCTCGACCGTATGTCCCGTGACATCGGTAATTTCAGCAGCAAATGCCGGCATTGCCAGAAGCGAAACGGCGAGCACCGTTACATGGCGAAACATCTTGAACCGCATGGGTGGTCCCTCTCTCTTTAATCAGAAATGGCGAGGCCGCAATTTTGCAGCCTCGCCTGATCAACCGGCACCCCCCCATGCACCGTCAGTCGTCATTTTTTACTCTGCGTCCTTCAGCGACACGAAGTAGCCGGGCTTGTAATCCAGCGGCAGGAAGCGCGCGTGCAGTTCCTTGAAGGTTGCTTCAGGGTCCAGATCTTTGAACAGATCAGGGTGCAGCCACTTGGCAATTTCCTGAATGGCAACGAACTGGTACGGATTATTGTAGAACTGGTGCCAGATGGCATGAACATTGCCATCCTTGACCGCCTGCACACCGGTGAAGGCCGGACGCTTGGTCAGGTTTTCCAGCTTGCGGCGGGCTTCTTTCAGATCAGCGCCATAACCGACACCAACCCAGTTACCACCGGGAACATAAGCGTCCCACTTACCACCCGTCACGATGATCTGGTCAGGGTTCGAAGCAATGACCTGTTCGGGATTAACGGTGCCGAAAGTGCCGGGAATGATGTCCTTGGCCATGTTGATGCCACCGGCAATTTCAACCATCTTGCCGAAGTTCTCGTTGCCGAAAGACATGCAGCAATCATCAGAATAACCACCGGCGCGTTCGATGAAAACAACAGGCTTCTTCGGATTGTTCTTTTCCAGAACGTCCGTGACGCTCTTGATGCTGTCGGCGCGGAACTTGATGAAGTCTTCAGCCAGTTGCTCCTTGCCCATCAGCTTGCCCATGACGCGCATGCTCGGCTCAGTGTTTTCCATCGGCTTTTCACGGAAGTCGACATATACAAGCGGAATGCCAACCTTGCCGAGCTTCTCGATGTAACCGGCCTCTTCCGTTGCGGTCTTGGCATCGATGTTCATCAAGATGACGTCGGGCTTCAGCGCCACCGCCTGCTCAATGTCAAATGTACCATCCTTCATGCCACCAAAAGTCGGCAGCTTGGCGATGTCAGGATATTTGGCCAGATAGGCCTCATAGGTTTCAGGGTCGGCCTTTGGCAGGTCATCGCGCCAGCCAACCACGTGTTCAAACGGGTTGTTCTTGTCCAGAGCAGCAAGGAAATAGATCTGACGGCCTTCGCCAAGAATGACATTTTTGACAGGCACATTCACCTCAACATCACGGCCCGTGACGTCCTTGAGGGTGACCTTGTCCGCAAATGCCGGCCATACGCTCGACACGAGAAGACCCATTGCAAGTACAGTTGATTTGCCTGTAATGCGCATTGAAATTGCTCTCCGGTGAAAACTGCCGGGGCTTTATTATTTTATGACTGATACCGTCAAGTTTTATCTTTTAGACGGTTTCCAAAGTGACGAACGCCAGGGTTGGATACGATGTCGAACATAGACAGACACGGGAATAATTTCGCACTACGTGATGAAATCAAGGCCTATTGGTCATCCCGCGCTGCAACCTTCGATCTATCCCCCGGCCATGAGATTTTCTCCGATGAGGAGCGCGCCGCCTGGCACGCTTTGATCCTCAAACATCTGGGTCCGGGTAACGGTCGGGTTGCACTCGACCTTGCCTGCGGCACCGGCGTAATCTCCCATCTGATGGATGATCTCGGTTTTGCCGTCACCGGCCTCGACTGGTCCGAAACCATGCTGGCATTGGCCCGCTCCAAGGCAATTTCCAGGAGCCGCTCGATCCATTTCAACATGGCAGACGCGGAAAACACCATGGAGCCGGATGGCACCTATGATGTCATTATAACCCGCCATCTGGTGTGGACGCTGGTAGACCCGAAGGCCAGCTTTGCCGAGTGGTTTCGCGTCCTGAAACCCGGCGGTAAACTGCTGATCGTGGACGGCGATTTCGTCAACATCAGTCTTGGCGAAAAGCTGCTCAAGAAGCTTGCCGCGTTTCTGGAAAATGCCGGCTTCCGCAATCCCGGAACACCGCATGCGCCGGGCCACAGTGCCACCGCCCACAACAGCATCCTGTCCCGCGTCTATTTCTCGAATGGGGCACGCGCAGATGCCGTCGCCACACTGTTGAAAGACACGGGTTTCCAATCACTTACTGTCGATGCCAACCTTAAGAAAATCCATAAGGCGCAGGCCAAAGACCTCGGATTTTTCAAGGCAACGGCCCGTGGCCTGCAACACCGTTACGCCATTCTGGCAACCAAACCGGATGCCTGAGCAACAAAAAACCCACGCGTTTCACCAAGGCGTGGGCTTTTGAAAACTCAGACCAAAACGATCAAACCGGCTGCGGGAGACCCGGAGCAACGGCAACCATAGGCGCTGAAAGGTTCATGACCAGGATCGGTGTCTTACCCGGTACCCGGTTATAGAGATCGATGATATCCTGATTGAGCATGCGCACGCAGCCAGACGATACCGATTTGCCAATCGTCCACCATTCCGGCGACCCGTGGATACGGTAGAGCGTATCCTGGTTGTTTTGGAAAATGTAAAGCGCGCGAGCACCAAGCGGGTTGTTCAGACCAGGATCCATGCCGCCATTGGCAATGCTGTAAGGCTGCAACTCAGGCTGGCGCGCCACCATTTCATCCGGCGGTGTCCAGCGTGGCCATTGGCGTTTGTATTGGATAACACCCCTGCCCGCCCATTCAAAACCGGCACGACCAAGGCCAACGCCGTAACGCATGGCCTGGCCACCTTCCATCGTCAGATACAGGAAGTGGTTGCTCGTATCGACAATGATTGTGCCGGGACGCTCACTGGTAGGATTTGCAACCATCTGGCGATGGAAACGCGATGGAATTTTTTGATAAGGAATAGCCGGCAGCGGGAATTGCTCCTCCGGCATCGGGCCATACATGCTGGCCAGCATGGAATTATCCACAGACGGTTCAACTGGTGCCGCAACGGTCTGGTTGGAGGTCGTGGTGCAGCCAGCCAATACGGTGGTTGCCATTCCGGCCGTTCCCAGCAGGAACATGCGTCTTGTGATAATCTCGGTCTTCAATCGACGTCCTCAGTTTATTTTCTTATGCCCGCAAAGGGATCAGCCAGCGCCGCTTCGGGACGGCTGACGGGGTATTTGGTTTTAGATACGCTGGCCGCCATTTTCTTCGCGCCATTCTTCTCGAGGATTGCGCGGAAGCTCGGATGCATGCCACCGTCGGAATATGCCATCACCGGAACCGACGTCGCCTGCGCGATGGCCAGATCCACTTTCTGCTTTTCCAAATCCAGTTTTGCCATGAGTGCCGAATCCGGCTGGTTTACGGCAGGAGGACAAACGGCCAAGGGATCAGAAGGTTCCCCACCGGAAAATTCTGTGTTGAATACATAACGGCGACCGCAGACCGACACCTTCGGCTGGCGTTTTGTCAGCTCGAAGGAATCATATCCTTCTTTCAAGGTGCGCCAGAACGGCATGTTCTCGTCGTCCTTGTGTAGGGCCATATTTTTCGCAGTCATGCGGAACGGATAGGCCTGCACCTGGAAACGGCTTTGACCACTTTCCAGCGCCTTTTGAACGACAGCGTAAATTTCACCAACCTGCTGGTCCGTCATGGCGTAACATCCCGACGATGAGCACGCGCCATGCACCATCAATGCCTCTCCGGTGTAACCGAGGGCCGATTCAAGACGGTTGGGATAACCAAGGTTGAACGATACGTAATATTGCGAGTTCGGGTTCAGCATGCCGGCCGAGACATGATAAAAACCTTCAGGCGCTTGACGATCGCCAGACTTCATCTTCGGCCCAAGTTTGCCGGACCAGCGGCACATCGGGTAAGTTTTAAACAGCGCATAAGCACCAGACTTATCAACCTTCCAGACTTCCAGTTCGCTTTCCTGCTTGAAAATGCGAACAAGAACAGGGCTTTCCTGTTTCATGCCCTTGCTGGCCATCTCGGCCTTCACCTTGCTGGACAGCTTTGGTGCCTCGGCCGTTGCGCTGAGGTCCATAGACGTACAGCTGGCCAGAGAAATGCCCACCAGCGCAGCCGCCGCCAGCTTGTAAACCGATGGCAACATAGAGCGCTTAAGCGAAAGACAGTGGTTTTGTCCTGGTAAAAACATTCCGCAATAATAGTCCGTATTCGAGTGCCGCTTTTATCACAGCTTCCGATGGACACATTACCCATTCGTTAAACATACGGACACAATGTGTTGATCACCGGAAGCATTCTGTCACACCCAACAGGGTATTACTTGGGGATTTTCAGCAACCGCAGCGCATTGAGCGTAACCAGCACCGTTGCCCCCGTATCCGCCAGAATTGCAGGCCAAAGGCCAGTAATTCCAGCAATTGTGGTGACCAGAAACACCGCCTTCAAGCCAAGAGACATGGCGATATTCTGGAAGATGTTGCGCATGGTACGCTGAGACAACGACACCATTTGGGCAACATCCCCAACCCGGCTGTGAAGAATTGCCGCATCGGCGGTTTCCAACGCAACATCCGTTCCGCCACCCATGGCAATGCCGACATTGGCAGCCGCCAGAGCCGGCGCATCATTGATGCCGTCTCCGACCTTGCCAACGATGTAGCCTTCTTTCTGCAGCTCACCGACAATACGCTGCTTGTCCTGAGGCAACAGTTCGGCACGCACATCAATGCCAAGCTGCGCGCCGATGGCAGTCGCGGTGCGTTTGTTATCGCCTGTCAGCATCACAACCTTGATGCCACTGTCCGTCAGCGCCTTCAAACCAGCAACCGCATCGGCACGGGGTTCATCACGCATCGCAATGGCGCCACACAAAACATCACCGGCAATTAACAGCGACACCGTCTTGCCCTGATCGTTCAGCGCGGCAATCGCATCTAGCCGTTCCTGCGAGATCGTAACTCGCTCAGCCGCAGCATTGGGCGACCCAAGGAAGACGTCGATCCCTTCGACCCTCGCAGCAACACCCTTGCCACCCAGTGCCTTTGCATCGTCAACAGGCGGAATTTCAACGCCGTCTTCTTCCGCCTTGGCCAGAATGGCAAGCGCCAGCGGATGGCTCGATCCGGTTTCAAGGGCAGCGGCGAGACGCAGCGTTTCGACCGCCGTTTTCTCAAAGGCCAGCACATCTGTGACCTTCGGCTTGCCTTCGGTCAGAGTGCCCGTCTTGTCCAATGCAACGGCCGTCAGCTTGCCAAGCCCTTCAAGCACTGCGCCACCCTTCAACAACAGGCCACGTCGCGCACCTGACGACAGCGAGGCGGCAATGGCGGCAGGTGTGGAAATAACCAGCGCACAGGGGCAACCAATCAGCAGAATGGCGAGACCCTTGTAGACCCACTCGCTCCAGTCTGCCCCGAGCAGCAGCGGCGGCAGAACGGCAACCAGCGCCGCAACGACCACAACACCCGGAGTGTAATATTTGGAGAAGCGGTCGATGAAACGTTCAGTCGGCGCTTTGCTTTCCTGTGCCTCTTCGACCAGCCGGACCACACGGGCAATGGTATTATCCTGTGCAGCCGCCGTCACACGCACCCGCAAAGCTGCGTCACCATTGACCGTACCTGCAAAGACTGCGTCATCAATAGACTTACGAACGGGAACACTTTCCCCTGTGACCGGTGCTTCATCAATGGCGCTTTCACCCGAAATAACAGTGCCATCGGCAGAAATTCGGTCACCGGGACGAACCAGAATAACCGAACCTACAGCCAGGCTTTCGGCCGGCACTTCGCGTGTTTTGCCGTTTTCTTCCAGCAGAGCAGTTTTAGGCACCAAAGCCGAAAGTGATTTGATGCTGGCGCGGGCCGTTCCAGCCGCCACACCTTCCAGCAGTTCGCCAACCAGAAACAGGAAAACAACGGCAGCCGCCTCTTCCGTAGCGTTAATGATCAGCGCGCCGACGGCGGCAATGGTCATCAGCATTTCAATGGAAAATGGCGTTCCCGCCAAGGCCGCCATGATGGCGCGGCGCGCAATGGGAAACAGGCCAACCAGCATCGCTGCCGTAAAGGCGTAAAGCTGGATTGCCGGGAAAAGGTGGCCAATGCCGTAAGCCAGCACAAGTGCCAGTCCGGCCATGATCGTCAAACGGCCCTTGCGGCTGCGCCACCATGGCCCGTCACTGACGCCGTGGTCATGACCATGCAACCCTTCAATCCCATCATCGGCCGCTGCACTCGCCGCACGGTCATGCCCGTGGTTATGTTTGTGATCATGCCCATGATCGTGGTCATCATGGTCGTGGTCGCTATTATCGTGGCCGGTATGATCATGGCCCGTATGATCATGATTGTGGGAGCATGAGGGACCATGAACATGCGGCTCGGGCGCCGGCTTCACATCACGGTCTGCTAGACGCGTTGCCGGATAGCCTAGGCCTGAGACCTTTTTGCCGATCGCAATCAGGTCGCTCACGTCATCATGCGTCACCGTCATCGTGCCGGCGGTCACAGAAACGGAAACATCCTCCACGCCCCGCATACGGCGAACCGCCGTATCGATCTTGGATGCGCAGGAAGCGCAGTCCATGCCGTCAATCTTGAAACGTGTGTTGTGCGACGTGCCCATAATGAACCCTCATTTTCCAGTCGCTCCTTTTTTAAGACCTATAGCAACTAGAGGTACAAGAGGGTTTTTCACGTAATTCGGCGAAAAATGATAACTATTTGAAACAATAACATAAAAACAGAAAACGATCTGCAATGGTCTGCAGGCCGTCTGCCTATCATCAATCCTTTTACTCCTCACGGAATGCGCGGTTTACCTGATCGGACAAAGGTTTCATCAAATAGGAAAGTGCCGTGCGTTCGCTGGTCTTGATGAAGGCTTCCGCTGGCATGCCAGGCACCAGGGTGGCGTTTTCGAGTTTACTGCGCTCACCTGAGGATACCGCAATACGGGCCACATAATAGGAAAATCCGGTCCGCTGGTCTGTGGTGAGGTCAGCTGCGATACGGCTGATATGCCCTTCGAGCTCTGGCGTTACACGCTGGTTGAAGGCAGACATTCTCAATACGGCTTTTTGTCCCAGTTGCAGTTGATCGATGTCCTTCGGCGCAATTTGCACCTCCAGCGCAAGATCATCCCCTTCCGGCACAACAAGCATGATCGGATCCGCAGGCGTGACCACACCGCCCACGGTATGAACCGCCATTTGGTGCACGACACCGGATTGTGGCGCAACGATATCGATGCGCCTCAACTCATCTTCAGCGGCAACCTTGCGTTCGACATATTCCCCCATCTGGGCCTGAATTTCGCGCAACTCACGCCCAACTTCGGAGCGTAGTTCCTGATCGATCTGCAAAATCTGCAACTTGGTTTCAGTGATACGGCCTGCCGTCTGTGCCTGATAGGCAATCTTTTCACCGCGCTCGCCACCAAATGTGGCGGCCTGCGTCTGCAAACTATTCAGGCGCTGGACGGAAACGATGCCCTGCTCACGCAGTGATGTCTGCGAAACGATTTCCGCTTCCAGCACCGAGAGACCCTTCTCATAGGCCATCTCCTGCGCCTTCAACCCCTCGATTTCATGTTCGAACTGGGTGATGCGTTCGGCCAACTGCGCTTTTCGGCCTTCGCGGAAGGATTTGCGGAATTCAAACAGCTTGGTTTCGCTGCGCATGGCGGCAGCAACATCGGCATCGTCCTGCCGCGAGTGAAGCGCAACCGGAAAAACCAGCTCTGGCAAACCATCTCGCTCCGCTTCCAGCCGCACAAACCGCGCCGTCAACTCATCCAGCCGCTTGGTCACAATGGCAAGATTGGCCTTTGTCTGGGTCGCATCCAGCCGCATGACGATATCACCGGCCTTGACCTCATCTCCTTCGCTGACCAGAATTTCACCCACCACACCGCCGGTTGGATGCTGAACTTTCTTCACATAGGAATCCACCACCAGATGGCCGGATGCAACAATGGCGCCTGCCAGATTTGTTGTTGCTGCCCAGCCACCGACACCGCCCAGCAGAGCGACACTGACCACCAGCGCCATGACAAGATGTTTGCGAATGGAACCGGAAACGTAAGTGCGCTGGTCAATGTTTGACATCAGGGTCTTCCTTCCGGTCATCCGGTTCACTTGCATTTTCAAACCGTGCGGCCTGTGCATTGGCAACCACCCGCAGTGGTGTTACCGCATGGGCAGAAGCGGTGTAGCCACCGGCCGGCTGTTGTGGTGCAGACGGTGTACGCAGCACTTTCGACAGAACCTCGTCACGCGGTCCAAAAGCCTTCATTCGGCCATCTTCCATCATCAGCACAAAATCGACGATACCGATGGCACTGGGGCGGTGAGCAATAACAACAACAATGCCTTTGCGATCCCGCACCGACGCCATGGCACGCACCACAGCAGCCTCACCTTCGGCATCGAGATTGGCATTCGGTTCATCCAGAACGACGAGGAAAGGCTCGCCGTAAAGCGCACGCGCCAGACCGATCCGCTGACGCTGACCGGCGGACAGCGACGAACCGGCCTCACCTATATTGCTGTCGTAACCCTTTTCAAACCGCAGGATCAGTTCATGCGCACCAGCGGCCTTGGCCGCCGCAATAATGGCGTCCGGATCTGCATTGTCCTCAAAGCGGGAGATGTTTTCGGCGATCGTGCCGTCAAAAAGCTCAACGCCCTGCGGCAGATAACCGATGTGACGACCGAGCGCCTCACGATCCCACTGATCAAAGCTGGCCCCATCGATCCGCACCTTACCACCGGCCGGAATCCAGGCACCCGTCAGAATACGCGACAGTGTGGATTTTCCGGAACCCGACGGCCCAATAATGCCAAGCGCCTGACCAGCAGCGACAGCAAAACCAACCCCGGTGACCGTTGGTCGTTTTTCACCGGGCGGCACAATGGTGACATTCTCGACCCGCAAATCCTTGACCGGACGCGGCAAAGCCATTGATGTATCGGTCGATGGCACCTGGGTGAAGAGTGTGTGCAGACGCGCCCAGCTTTGCCGTGCAGCCACGAATGATTTCCAGTTGGAAATGGCGAGATCAACAGGTGCCAAAGCGCGGCCCATCATGATCGAGCTGGCGATCATGATACCACCAGAGGCTTGCTGCTCAATCACCAGCCACGCACCGACCGCCAGAATGGCAGACTGCAACACCATGCGCAGCGATTTGGCGATATTGCCAAGGCTGCCGGCCACATCACCAGCCTTGCGATTGGCAGCAAGATAACCCTCGTTAGACACCTGCCAGCGCCTGCCAAGCCGCCCGGCCAGCCCCATGGCGTGAACAACTTCGGCATTGCGGCGCGAAGCCTCCAGCAGTCGATTGCGCGCCATGTTTTCGGTGATGGTGTCGCGAATAGGTTTTTGCGAATAGATATTGGTGAGAACGGTCAATGCCACCAGCACGATAGCGCCGCTCAACGCCGTCACGCCGATCCAGAAATGGAAAAGAAAACATATGCCGAGATAAAGCGGCATCCACGGCAGATCAAAAAACGCCGTCGGTCCAGTGCCGGACACGAAAGTCCTGACATTGTCGAGATCACGCAACGGCTGCAAACCATCACCAGAGGTCCGGGTGGCAAGCGGCAGACGCACCACGGCATCGTGCACCTGACCGGAATATTGCATGTCGAAATATTCACCGACGCGGATCAGCACGCGCGACCGGATGATATCCAGCATGCACTGGAAGGCATAAAGCCCGACGGCAAGCAGGGCCAGCCCAACAAGGGTTGGCACGCTACCGCTGGCCAGCACCCGGTCATAGACCTGAAGCATGAAGATCGGTGAGGTCAAAGCCAGGATGTTGACCACGCCGCTGACGAGCGCAACACCGCTGAAGGCGCGCTTGAGGGGCGAAACGACCGCCGCAGCCAGAGACTGCGGCGGCGTTTGCTGCTGGTTTTGAAAGCCCACAGCGTTGTCTTCCCTTAGGCGGCCAGAGCCGTTGCGCTTGCGAAGACGAAGTCAGATGCGTCGAGAACACTGGAGTTCACGCCGACGAGCTGGATGGAGTCGGAGCCGTAGGCAACGTAAGCATCTCCAGCGTCATCGAAGATCGTCAGATCGCCGAAGTTGACAGCGCCCCAAGCAGAGATGTCGAGCTTGTCAACGCCGTCCTGGTAACCGGATGTACCAGCAGGGCCATCATTGGTGACAACATCGTTGCCGCCGGAGAACACAAAAGTGTCTGCGCCGCTGAAGCCGACGAGAATGTTGTCACTTGCGGTGTCTTCAATCACCGTGCCGGTGGCACCCAGGTAGGAGTAGAGGTAGCTCAGCGTGTTACCACGAGTGATGCCGTAGATTGCGTAGTCAAATGCATCAAGACCCGTGCCGTTGTAGTTAAAGGACGGATCGAGATCGAGCGAGAGCGCGACATTCGACAGGGTGATGCCAGAAGAGGATTCACCGTAGCCAGTGCCGAAATCCAGCGAGCTGACAGTACCGGTCAGGTTACCGAAGGCATATTCGAAAGCACCACCGACGAGCACACCATTACCGCCGCTTGTGTTGCCATTGCCCCACTGCGTGTAATCCCAGGAAGGATTTGCACCGATAACTGCCGGATCTGTCTGCAGGCCAGGGCCGCTACCGTAGAATGCACCGTAAGTGGAGCTGTATGTCGTGTTGCTCCAGTTCGTCAGATAGGATTTGAAATCTGAAGATGCAGACGTTAGTGAAATAGTGGTAGCCATGATAAATTTCCTTTGCTTGGTTGCTAAGGTTTAGCCTGATCCAACAATCAGGACGGTTACTCCCTTGGCCGGGTTGCCGCCCGGTCAGGGGAACTTGCGTTCGAGCCTGTCACCGGCTCAAAAATTCGTCACAATCTCAGATTCAGACTGGCGAAGAAGGTCCGCCCTGGAGAGGGGTAACGGCTTCCGGCAGGAACGTGGTTGATATCGGTTACGTTATCGATGCTCAGTCGCAACGTGGTGCGATCGTTGAACTGGTAGGAACCGTAGAGATCGAGTTTTGTGTATTTGTTGGATGTGTAACCGCCATCCGGATTAAAGGTTTTCACCTGCGACAATGTCGGCGTCGAATGGGTTACGCGACCACCAATTGCCAGCTTGTTATCGAGGAAACGCACACCGGCATCAAGAGTAGCCTTGAGTTTTGGCGGCACACCCACGCTCGAGTACATCTGAACATTGTCTGAGGAGACGGTTTGACCGTACCAGGTGCTTGGCACCTTTTGCGCCCATTCTGCGTCCAACCAGGTCGCAGAACCACCGACCCAAAAGCGACCGGTGTCGTAGTTGCCCTCAAGTTCGACTCCGCGCATCCGGGTGGCATCAGTTGTATTGACATAACTCTGGAGTTGTCGAGATCCTGCATATGGATAGAAATAACCAATCACAATAAGATCATCGATTTTGCGATTGAAAGCGGACACCTTCAGACGAAGCGTGTCATCCTCTGTAAAGACACCGTCAAAGTTGATGTTAGCACCAATTTCCCAGGTTTCTGCTGTTTCAGGCCGGAGACTTTCGTTCGGTGCATAAACAGACAGCGGAGATACATCTTTTGGCAAGTCTCCAGCAAAGAACGCCTCCGTTACAGTCGGTGGTCGGTAGCTCTTCGAGTAGCTAACATATGGTCGCAACCACTCAACCGGCGCAAACTCGACAGTGAAGGACGGCAACAATGCGCCGCCGGAACGATCGATATTCACGGTGTTTTCGGGATAACCGGCCAGCGTGCTTAAGGCAGCAATGGTTGTGCCAGCTCTGTAAAACTGGCCGTTATAGATTTCACCCTGACGGGTCGACCAGATATTTCTCAGAACGGCGTTAGCGCTGGCAAATCGTGCCGGATCATATGTCGCGACGTAATCATACTCAGTTGTGACGGCGGATGCGATGTAATTTACACGATCTCTGTAGTCGTAGTATTTCGGCGAACCCTTGAGCCGATACCAGTCATATCGCAAGCCTGCCGATAGTTTGACCCAATCGGTTGGCTCAATGTCTCCGTTGACAAAGAGACTTGCCATATCGCGACGACCGGCTGGACTGAACGAAGTAAAGTTCGATGCCAATTCCGGCCACACATCAATTGATGTACTGGACGCACTGGAATTTCCGTGATCACGGAATGCTTCGACGCCATAATTCAGTGTCGCCGGACCGACAGCAGTTTCAAAACGGCTGGTATTGTCGATATTGATACCAAAGCTCATGAAATCAGCGCTGATCAGTGTGTCAGGATAACCTGCAGCACCGCCCCGGGTGTGGCGAAGCGTCTCTTCCATCGTGTCGTTCAGCCAAAATGTTGAACGGAAATCGATCAGGTCATTATCGACGGGGTTCCAGTCAAGATTGGCGGTTACAGTATTAACTGTGGCCTCTTCATCGCTGAGCCCACCCATGAACCATGCAAAATCCTTCTTCTGATGGGTCCATGCTACGCCGGTCGTCACGTCTCCGAAATCACCTTCCAGTTTCAACAGCGACGACATATTGTCTCGTTGCATGAAGGTAACTTCACCGTCTTCATCCCCATCCCACTCAATATCCCCGTGGCTGCCAATCTTGTAATTGCCAAGCTTCTGGCGCGCGAAGCCGCCGGTGATCGAGAATGGGGAATCTCCCATACGCTTCGATGCCAGTATGGAACCGTTGAAATGCTGATTGTTGGTGCCAACAGTCGTATCGATCTCGACACCCCAGTCTTTTCCATCCGAGATGATATCGTCTGCGCCAACCGTGCGGAATGTCACTGCCCCCGCCAACGAGCCTGCAAGACCCGATTTGGCGCCTGTTAACCGTTCAACCTCAACGGCACGAATAAAGGACGTTTCGACATATCCCTTACCAGAACTACCAATGTAGCTATCGCCACCCGCTGAAATGGTACGATTAGCGTTCTGGCGCGCACCATCGACGGAAAGCACCACACGACCCATGTCTTGCACACCGCGAACATTGGGCGACACTGCCGGAGAGTTGGAAACGGAGTTGTTGACGTAGGTCCCCGCGACATTGTCGAAGAGATCGCGCACATCACGTGCACCCAGGTCAGACTGAATGGCCTCGCGGCTGACAACGCTGACGCTGGCAGGAGTTTCGTATACCCAGTCAGGTGTTCCCTGATACCCGGCTCCTGATGCAGCGTTTCTGCCCGATTTACCGGTGATCGTAATGGTTTCAAGCATTGTGGAACCATCCGCTGACGGCACGTCGGCAGCGGCCTGATCTGCACCGATAACCACCGACCGGCCATTGCCCGTGAACCTGAATGTAATGCCCGTGCCACCGAGCAGTTGAGTCAAAGCTTCCTGAACGGTCAGGCTGCCGGTAACGGCATTGGTGCGAACATTGCCAGAGGCCGGAGAGGCAAGCGTCACCTGCAGGCCCGACTGGCGACCAAATGCGCCAACCGCAGCCGACAACGATTGCGCTGGGATATTGAAAGCACGACGTTCAGCCTGAGTTGCATTCGTTACCGGCGTTGCCCCACCGGATGACTGCGCATGCGACGCTGATACCCCGTAAAAAATTGCCATGGCCGTACTGGCCATAAGAAGTACGCGCTTGCCCGTCTGCCCCACGCCAGGCTGCTTTGCACTTTGTTTATTGGAAGAACTCATTACCCTGCCCGTCTTCTTTGCCTACAGCGGCAAATGTTGAATTTCATATTCAACAAAAAGACGATTGCTCTCGGATTTTTTTTCAACCAAAACGAATTTTGTCTGTAACCAACTGTAAACTAATGGAAACTTTTACGCCGCGATAAACTTAAAAGCGCGACACGATCCTGACTGATCCCGATATAGAGCGGATTTTTCCGCCATAGGGCGTGACCAAAGCTTCAAGCGCCTGATCCGGCTCGTTGAGATTGTAAAAACCGGTCACCTTGCTATTGGCCAACGACCTATCCGGCACGCTGATCCAGGCCGAGTGATATCTGCCAATCTTTTCGACAACTTCTGCGATTGTCTCGTCCACAACATAGAGTTCGCCGCGACGCCAGGCACCAATCTCATCGACAGAAACCGCCTGTTTGCTCATGCGTTTTGTCGCACCGTCAACAGTCACCCGTTCACCCGGCACCAATATTTGTGTTGCGGATGGATCGTCACGGAGACTGGCCTTCACCGAGCCACGCGCGAGGGCAACAATGGTTGCGCTGTCGGACATGCCAACATCAAAAGCGGTTCCCAGAACTTCCACTTTGACATCGCCTACATCGACCACGAACGGTCGGGCCTCATCCTTGATCACATCAAAAAATACCTCGCCGGCAAGCACGGCGACATCACGCTGGCCTTGATGATAATTGACTGCAAGCGCACTTTTGGGTGCAAGCACAGCGGTACTGCCATCCGCCAATGTCACGGTGAGACTTTCACCATTGCTGGTGCGGTAATCCGCTTCCAGACGAACGGCCATGTCCGGAATGGACATGGCGACAAGACAGAGCACTGCAAGCGTTGCCCCCCCCAGCGCGAACCGGGAAAAGGTTCGTCTCGGCATGGAGAACCGCCGCATTGCACGACGCTGTGGCGCTGTGGCCTGACCCGCATTCTCCCACTGGGAGCGCATGGCCGGTTCAACCGCCCCGAAAACACTCCAGCCACGACAGGTCTTTTCCCATGCCTGACGGTGGTTCGGACTCAGTTCCAGCCAGTTGCTGAATTCCTTCAGCAGATGTGCATCATCCGAATTTTCCTCGAGACGTAAGAACCAGTCAGCGGCTTCGTCAAAAACATCCAATTCGCCTGCGTCTGTTTTCGCGGGATCGTTCATCGACGTGCTGCCTGTGTTCTCTCATGAGTAAAAGTAACGGTTTCATGCTCTCCTTCTAAAGAGACGACTGAACGCAATATTTTTTTCATGGAAACGTCATTTTTTTGGACGTTCATTTCATTTTCCTGACAAATTCCGCAAGCCCGGTCTTGACCAGACGGTGTGCAGTGGCAACCGAGACACCCAAATGCACCGCAATATCCTCCATGCGATAGCCGCCAAAACGGTGCATTTCCAACGCGAGGCGCGTGTCCGCTGGCATGTCGCTCAGGATTTCGCTGACCTGACGAACTTGATCGCAAAACAAAGCATGGTCTTCGGGTGAGCCATGGTCCTGCGGCAGCCCCCAGAAGGGTGTGTCATCCGGTCTTTCCCGAAGGTCGTAGCGACGACGTTTGCGAACATCTAGCGCCAGATTGCGGACAACACGGAAGAGATAGGCTTTCAGGGCACTCGGCGCTTCGGCCTGCTGCGGTACAAATTTGATAAAGGCTTCCTGCACAACATCCTCGGCCTCCTCTCGGGAGCCAAGAATGGGTGTGGCATATTTAATAAGATCAAGGCGATGCGCGACATAAACGGCGTAACGCTTGTCGTCTTCCCGGATGCCCATTTTATACCAAACAGCTAATCAATATCGGATGCCCCCGACCCAGTCCAAGCTCGTATATCAGCCGGAACAACTCCGATCCAGAATTACATGAATAAAAAACTCATGAAATTCCATTTTCCATTGATTACCTTTATGTGATGTGTCCGATCGGCTGAGATCGGGCACATCAAAATTGAGATCGAGGGCCGGTCCTAGCTCAGGCTTTTGCCATAGCGGGCGAAACTTTCCGCCAGAATGGTGGTGCTGGCGCCTGGACGTTCAGGACGCGCGTAGACACCATCCTTGACCGCGATCGGCTCTTCGAAATGGTCCTTGATCCATGGAATATACTCCAGAATGGTCGAGGCCGGATGCCAATAGCTGAGGTGCACATGCACTTGGCTCATTTCGCCGGCATGCGGCACGACCGGCAAACGATGCGCCAGCGCAAGGTCGGCCACCTGAATATATTCTGTAATGCCACCAAGGCGCGTCACATCAGGCTGTACATATTGAACTGCACCAGCCTCGATGAAGGAACGGAAGGCATCAACCGTATAAAGCTGCTCACCAAGTGCGACAGGAATAGTGGTGTTGCGCGCCAGCGTCGCATGGCTGCCGACATCATCGTACCAGAGTGGTTCCTCAAACCAGAAAATATCCAGCCCCTGCGCTGATGCACAGAACCGTTGGCAGGTTGGCAAATCCCATTTGCCGTTGCCATCAATGGCGATGCGAATGGAACTGCCCAGACGTTTACGCACTGCAGTCAGGCGCTCAATATCGACATTGGGGTCATCATGCCCAACCTTGAGCTTGATGCGTGTGAAGCCATCCTCTTCCACAGCCTTTGCCGATCCGGCAAGCAATTGGTCCTTGCTAAAGGAAAGCCAACCAATATCAGTGTTGTAAGCCTCGACACCTTTGGTTCGGGCACCACCGAGATAACTCCACAGCGGTACGCCTGCCTTCTTGGCCTTCAAATCCCACAGGGCGACATCAACAGCCGCAAGCGCCAGATGGGTGATGCCGGCGCGGCCGACCCATTGCAGTGCCGGATTGCGCGCCAGTTTCGTCCAAAGGCGCGAGTGATCCGACGCATCTTCACCGATCAGTAGCGGTGCGTAACAATTTTGAATGCATGAAGTGATCAACCGGTCTGATGCAAGATGTGAGTGCGTACCGGTAAAACCATAGCCTTCCAGACCATCATCGGTGACGATCTTGGTACCAACCACACCCCAATGGGTGATGTTGTGCGTTGAATCTGAAATGGAATCCGAAGTCAGTGGCAGGTGGAGAATAAAGGGGTGAACTGAGGCAATTTTCATCTGTTTTGCTCCTGGTCGATCCGTGAACGCTGGAAAACGTGGGGGATCGTGAACTGGAATGTCATGGGTGGGGCAGCTGTGCTGCCGCCGCAAGGGTGCAGGCAAACTGGGGCTGCAGGAAAAATCTGGCTAAAACGAAGGCCTCCTCTCCTTCTTTGATCAACATCTAACGCAGAACCATACGTTAGAAAATAAAAAATTTTTTATTTTTTGTTTTTAATTGCACTCGTGAGGAATCTGACAGAAAATAACGCCATGACGATGATTAAAACCACGCTGGCCGAACAGGCCTATCAGGAGCTGCGCAACCGCATCATTCAGGGCCGGCTGCCGGAAGGTTTCCGTCTTTTGCCCAACGAACTTGCTGTCGATCTCGGCATCAGCCCGACCCCCATCAAGGAGGCATGTCTTCGTCTGGAAGCAGACGGCCTTGTCACCACCTCAAGTCGGCGGGGAATGGTTGTCCGCAGCTTCGGTGAAACAGATGTCGAAGCGCTTTATGCCGCGCGTATCCTCATCGAAAAGGGCGCGGTGGAGGCAGCATTTGACGCAGGTCGTTTCGATCTGACCTTACAGAAGAAACTCGCAGAAACACTCGCGCAGCATAAATACTTCGCAACCCGCCATTCCCTCGACGACCTGTCGAAAGCCCTGCACCACGACCGGGCGTTTCACAGCTTGTTGGTGGATGCCGCGCAGATGCCGATCATCTCGGAAACCCATGCACGTATTGTTGCGCAAACCCACACGGTGTTCGTTTCACTGCCGGGAGATTACAGCCGTTCGGTCGCCGAACATCAGTCTATCCTTGATGCTATCAAAGCTGGAGAGAGGGATAAGATCGTGCAGGCGCTCACGACACATCTGGAAATGAGCAGGCGCAATACGCTGCATCAGGTTGCTATTCTGAAAGCCCGTAAATCAACTCCGGCATAAGCGGCGACAGC
The DNA here is from genome assembly GCF_014851585.1 of Agrobacterium sp. AGB01. Lineage (GTDB taxonomy): Bacteria > Pseudomonadota > Alphaproteobacteria > Rhizobiales > Rhizobiaceae > Agrobacterium. The sequence continues at coordinate 437,450 of NZ_JACVAB010000002.1, read as the reverse complement.
GCCTCCAAAGCGAATTTGACCGCTCAAGCATTGGCTCTCAATAGTTTTTCCGGAAAACCAGTGCGTATCACGTGCAAAACCATGCCATCTTGCGATAACAACGCTTCATCTCACGCAATTGATGACGCAGGAAGACACCGGGAATGGCAAAAAAGCATGTGGCAATCATTGGCGGCGGACCATCCGGCCTGATGGCCGCTGATATTTTGTCTGCCGCGGGTCATGATGTCAGCGTTTATGAAGCCATGCCCACCGTGGCACGCAAGCTGTTGATGGCCGGAAAGTCCGGTTTGAACATCACCCATTCCGAGCCCTACTCCGCATTCATTGAGCGTTTCGGCGCAGCCAAACAACATCTGCAACCGGCACTTGATGACTTCGGACCATCCGATGTGCGTGACTGGATGGCAGAGCTCGGCCAGCAAACCTTTGTGGGAACCTCCGGCCGGGTATTTCCCGATGTCATGAAAGCCTCGCCTCTGTTACGCGCATGGATGCATCGCCTCGAACAACAGGGCGTCAAACTTCATACCCGCCACCGCTGGACCGGTTTTAACCGTGACCTGCTGTCCTTTGAGACCCCAGCTGGAACAATCGACGTCCGCTCAGACGCCACATTGCTTTCACTTGGCGGCGCAAGTTGGCCCCGGCTTGGCTCCGACGCCGCCTGGGTGCCGACCTTGAGAGACAAAGGCATTGGCATTGCCGACTTCAAACCAGCCAATTGTGGTTTTGATCTTCCGTGGAGCGATGTCTTCCGCAGCCGTTTTGCCGGTGCCGCAATCAAATCCGTGGTGACAAGTTCAGCGGCTGGCAGCTTTCAGGGTGAATTTGTCATCAGCAAACATGGCGTCGAAGGCAGCCTGATCTACGCCCACTCCGCCGTGCTGCGTGAGGCGTTGCTGGACACAGGCAAGGCAACCCTGTTTCTCGATCTTGCGCCGGGCAAGACGGAAGAAAAGTTGGCCAGCGCCCTCGCCAAAGCCAACTCGAAAGACAGCCTTACCAACCGACTGCGCAAAAAGACTGGTCTGAGCGACGTCAAGATTGCCCTGTTGCGTGAACTCACACCTGAGATCAGCCAGCTGAACCCTGCCGCTGTCGCAGCAAAGATCAAAGGGCTTGCACTTCCGGTCACCGCGACCAGACCAATCGCCGAGGCAATATCGGTCGCTGGCGGCATTGCGTGGTCGCAACTGGATGAAAATTACATGCTGCGCCCGTTGCAGGGCATTTTTGCAGCCGGTGAAATGCTGGACTGGGAAGCGCCAACAGGCGGCTATCTGCTGACCGCATGCCTTGCGACAGGCAAAGCCGCAGCCAAAGGCATGCTGAAATTCCTCAAGACGTAAGCCAAACCACCTACAGGTTTCAGGCCACACATTTTCAGCGGCAATTTCGATCAAAATACAGGCAGCCTTGCAACCCAGCATCGTAAAGCGGCATGGGATGCAAAAAACGCATGCCTGCCAATTATACTTATGCATTATTTTTAGGCGCGAAATGTCCTATTATTTAGTCATACCAAACAAAGGAGATGGACATGAAATTCGGCGAAATCGTAAGAAGTTACACAGCAAAACGTCGCGCAGTTCGCGAACTGAACCAGATGGACGAACGTTCGTTGAACGATATCGGCCTGCGTCGTGAGCAGATCAGCCATGCTGTTTGGGGTCGTTGATCCCTTGGCAATGTGCGCAAATACGCACATTGAAATTACTGCACATTAATGGTGGCGGACGCCCAAAAGCCGGCACCATTTGGCTCCCATAAATGAGCCCTTTGACAGGTAACGCACAGTTAGAGCGGCCTGTCCCAGCCTTCCAAAGAAACATCACAGAACCCGGCAGGGCAAACCGTTCCTAAGGTTATGCGTAGCGCAGTTTGTGGAAATTAACCCACACGCATTGGTTTGCAGTTGCGATGATTGGCAACAGCACAGATTTGTTCTATGCAAATGCCATGTCAGAAAACGTTTTAAAATTCGAGCGTCGCCCTCAACCAAAACCACCGCGGCAAACCCCGCCTTGGCAAAAACGTTTACTCGTCATTTTGGCTGTTGTGGCTTTTTTCGCCGCTGCCTTTTTCTATTATTATCTGACCGGCGACCAAAGCGGCACGCTAGGCTGAAGCCTCCCCGTGATGGTGAATGCGCCCACGCATCCCATGATCAGTGAAAAGTACACCCAGGCCGACTGAGTTGGCCCGAGTAACGAGCATTTACCGCGAAAATTTGGGAGAATTCCATGAAGGTATTTTTTGCCGTCGCTTGCGCTGCAGCTGTCCTTTCGAGCTGCTCTGTGGATCCATATGCGAAAGAAAGTCTAGTTTATATTAAAACGCTCTGTGATAGTCAGGGTTTGAAGCCGGGAACTGAAAAATACACCAAGTGCACCAAAGAGTTAGAACAGATACGGATAGACGTACTCCGTCGAAAACGCATTGAAAGAATGAACTTAACTGAAGGTCGCCCAAATGGAGCGATATGCCGTACGCAGGGCGAGTATACCAACTGCAGATTCTATTAACACTGAGGTTATGTTCAAACCCGTTAGAAATCAGAAGTTAGGCCTTGATTGGCCTAGTTCGGTGATAGGTAATAGCCACGCACCAAATCCGACGTACCTTTTAGCGAATTAAATCAAAGATGACGTCCTCAGAGCTACAAACTCAAATCTCCATCGCCGCATACGCGACTTGTACAAGCTCATGGAATAAAACTCGGCCTGAAAAGTAGATGAACTAGTGACAAGTTTTGAAGCTCATAGCGTGGAATTTATGATAATGCCCCGCGAGCAGACAGACTGTCTGGAACAGTTTCATCTCGAAAAATTGGCGTTTTCACGTTATAGCCGCGCTATGTCGTGCGCAGTCCGAATTTATGCGGAGACGTAGAAAAAAATAAGAATGGCGCACCCGACAGGATTCGAACCTGTGACCTTTGGAATCGGAATCCAACACTCTATCCAGCTGAGCTACGGGTGCATCCGTAAGGGCGCTGAATCGCCCTGAACTATGTTGGTTCTTAGACTAGGTTGCGCTTCGCATCAATGCGGAAAATGCAGCTACTTGCATCACTCCACCCTTCAGCATGTATCTGGCCGTTATCGGGCAGGTTGGCGCATGAAACTGGCCAAGCCCGTGACTTCGCCAACAAAACCGCCGACTGTGCTAAGAAGGCATCGTTACCAAAATCACAAAATCATCAGGACATTACTATCAGAAATAGAGCAATATCGTTTATTTTTCATTCGTTATTAAACTTGTTCTAATAAAGATAATTCTGTAATTAATTAATATCACTATCGAATCAGAGGAGTCGATGATGGATGGGAATCTCGCATATGTAACTTCAAAGAGTAAAAGCAAGTATGCAGCGTCCCCCGAGAAGCCGTCCTATGGGGGGAGTGATGTCGATTATTCAATACTGTCGGAGGCAGTATTATACCGTTTGCGTCGCGCACAGCTCGCTGTGGTTCAGGACTTTAATGACAGCCTGGCATCTATCGGGCTGCGGCCCGCAGATTTCTCGGTCCTTATCGTCGTGGCCAATAACACTGATCTCAAGCAAAGCGACGTTGCCGAGGCACTCGGCATACAAAGAGCAAACTTCGTTGCAATCATTGACAATTTGGAAGCCAAGGGGCTGCTGGCCCGCAGAAAATCAGACACGGATCGCCGGGTACATTTTCTGGATATGACACCTGATGGCCGCGAAATGCTCAGCAATCTCTCCGAGATCTGGAAACATAATGAGGAAAAGCTCATCAGCCGCCTTGGAGGAGAAAAGGCGCGCAATCAGCTGATCAATCTTCTACGACGCATAAAAGACTAAGGCATCTAACCTATACGTCACATTACAAACGACACGACTATCGTAGCCGTGTCGTTTCCATTAAGAGCGGACCTCAGCCCCACCTTTCTGTGAGGCCCCTCCCCGCTAACTGCATTACATGTGTTCATGCACAGCCCCTGTGCGCTATGGTTAGCAAAAGATGAATACAAAATCCCCTTATGCCGTTTCACCTGCCCGTTTGGGAACATTTGACCAACTTAAGGACAGCAAAAGACGCATTTTCTTGGCTAAATAATGGTAAAAACGCTCGATTATACGAATTGGCGTAACTTGCAGTTAACTAGTCCAACCCTTTCGCGTTGCAGTTTTGTATTTAAAAAGGCAGTAATATAGTTCGAAACGGGCCAATAACCGTTTGAATCCAAAATGATTTTGTGGGGATGAACACCATGCATGCAAAAGGCCAAGGGAGAAACTGGCCGACGATTGCACTCGCGAGATTGCAAGTCGTTAAAGCAGGCATGGAAGAATCGGCCGACGACTTCATCGAACGTGCCACTCCCACACGTGACCGCACTGCCCGCCCTTATTACTCCACATCTGCAAACGGCCAAGTCATCGCCGAGTGTCACGGCAATCCTGCATTTGAGCAGACCATTGTCGAGGCCGATGAAATCCATGCTGACGGCATGTCGCTTGTGCTGTTCACCCGCTGGTTCTGCAAACAGCAATTGCCGGAACGTGTCGCCACGACGGATCTTGTTCATGCCGTTGCCAAACGGGCTGAAAAGACCGGAACGCGGTTTTATTTCCTTGGTGCAACGCCACAGGTCAATGACGCCGCAGTTGCCAAAATGAAAGAGCTTTATCCTGATCTGATCTTTGCGGGTGCCCGCAATGGCTATTTCACTGCCGATCAGGAAGACGCCGTCATTGAAGAGGTCATCAAATCAGGTACGGACATATTGTGGGTTGGCTTCGGCATTCCGCTTGAGCAGCAATTTGTCAGCCGCAATATCGACAAGCTGAAAGGCGTCGCCGTCATCAAGACCTGTGGCGGCCTGTTCGACTTCCTTGCCGGACGCAACAAACGTGCGCCACAATGGATGCAGGATATGGGGCTGGAATGGCTTCACCGCATGCTGCAGGAACCCCGTCGTTTGGGCAAACGCTATCTACTGACCAATCCGCTGGCGATCTATGCCCTGCTACAGCACCGTTTTTTTCCCAAGCGCGCAGCGGCTGCCAAAAAACTGCCGCGAACGAAGCCCCGGCAGAACCCGAAACCCTACCAGATGAGCCAGCCCAAATAAGGTCTGGCTCTTTTCATTTCTGGAAAGTGGCTGAGACCCTAAGATTTGAAGGGTGACAATTAGACCGGTTTGCAGGCGTTCCGGGCGTTCTTCAATGTTGCCGCATTTCCATGATTGATATAATTTTAATCAATAACTCGGTAAATGAATTTTCTAACGTCCATAGTGGGAAACGACAATGCTCACGACCATTTCGCTTGTTATTTATGTGATCGGCACCGCAATTTCGCTGACCATGACGTATCTGGAAGGTGTGAAGAAGGGCCGCGAATGGGATGTCATGCGCGTCATGGGTCTGGCACTTTGCTTTATCTGGCCAGCCCTGATTGTCGTCATGCTTGTGATCATTAGCGCCTCAGGCCTCAAAATGAAGCTGGCAAGGCACTAACCAAAACCAACTATACCTTGGCAGCCCGCTTCGTCTCTACGAGGCCAAGCTCCTCCAGCGCCGCATCGACAGTCAGAATGCGGCAACCGGCAGCAACCGACCTTTGCACAAGCGATTGCAGACGCTCCTTTGGGCATCCGTAAAATGATGGATCGTCCGAGACGTCATGCGTGAAGAAAATTAGCCAGCCGGGATTTTCAATCGCCGAATTCAGCCAATAATCTGCAGTTTCCAGAAAATGCGGATCAGGACGAAGTTCGACCGCCAGCAGATGGTAGAGATCGGTATTCTCGCGATTGACGCCAGGCAAAATGCCGCGTGATGAACGGAAGCGTCGCTTCAGCATTGGCTGCGATGGCAAATAAGCCTTTCCAAACGGCACTGAGAAATTGCGTGGCGTCTGACGCTGGTCGAAACTTGAAAGCACTTCGCCATTGCGTGTCAGGTCGTTATCCAACTCCTGCTTCGAAAAGCTAATCAGTTTGCGATGAGAATATGTGTGGCAGGCAAGCTCATGCCCGCGCGCGGCAAGTTCTCTGCAGTCGGCAGTGGTTGCCATCTGCTCGCCATTGTCGACCGTATCGATAAAACTGGCCGAGATATAAAACGTACCCTTCCCGCCGGCATCTTCCAGGATCTGCGCACCAGCCCTGCTTGCCGTCTGCGGAATGTCGTCAAACGTAAAGGACACGATTGGTGTGCGGGTCTGCACATTCACACGCTTCGTTGGAATATGCCGGACAAGACGGTTGGAAATTCTCTCAAACAGCGTTCCCTTGCTAGACATGGGTTATGTGCCTTTCCGGATAACGTTGTTTCGAAGAACCTGAAGCAACATTTGCCTCACAGAGTTGGTCATGTGCCTGATGATGCATACAATAGATTGCAATCAACATTGACGACCAGATGGGACCAGTCCCAGTGAAAAAATTGCTTTCAAGGCAAGCTGAAAGCAGTGCGAAGATCCACATACGGGCAAACAGCCGGTTCAAATCCGGCGCTGCACCGTTCTGGATAGCCTTGGTAAGATCGCGTGCCGGCAGGATAACCAGCCAGATGCAGGTGAGAACGAAAGCCGGCAGACCGCCATTCAACAGACTTTCAATGTAACCGTTATGGGCGTGCGCCGCACCAACCGCCCATGTCTCATGAACTGCAAATTGGTCCAGCAAGGCGGTGGTGTTCCAGAAGGACTGGAAACCCTGCCCGAAAATCGGTGAATGGAAAAAGGTAACGAATGACAGTTCCCAGATATCCGTACGTCCGGTGAATGTCGCGTCGACGCCAAGGCTCTCCACCACATCGCGGATCGAGCTGGAGAAGGTAGAGCCAACCGCAAACAAGTTCAAAAGACCGATCAGGCCACCCACAACCAGCAGAACCTGCCGCGGGTGCCGCTCCAGCCACCAGGACAATATCAGCGTAACAGGCAAAAGCATGGCGGCTGTTTTACCATTGGTCTTCATCAAAAAGACGAAGGCCAGCAACGTGATGATCGTTCCCTTCCATTTGGACCAGGAACCGCGCAGGTAAAGTCCAAAAAACACCAGCATGATCATGGCTGGTGCAGCGGCATTTTTGTGGTTGAACACGCCACGCCAGTCCCCGGCAAGCGCCGGTTCTGACAGGTCATAGGCTTGATGAATGGATCGTGCTGGCAGAAGGATGACACCGGCATAACAGACCAGCAGCAACACGCTGGACGCTATGGCCAGCAAACGCGCAAACTGCTGGCGATCAGACGGAAGTACCGCAATGATGCTGGTGATGAGGCACAAAAGGCCGGTAAAAACCAGGCGCTGGATCGCCGTGCCTGGCTGACTGCCCAGCACGGAAGCAATCAACATCCAGCCAAACAACAAAAATATCGGCAAGCGCGGTTTCAGCAAAAGGCCAAGAAGCTGGTAGCGCACTGCAAACAGCAAAAGCACGCCGGTAATGGCAAGGCCAACAAGCTGGTTCAGCGCATTGGAACCGCCAGAAGCAGTCGCAAGATTTTCAAATGGTCGAACGGATATCCACAAGTACAGAAACACGGCTACGAACAAAAAACCGACAAGCCACCGCGGTCGCTCGGAGACGTCATCCGACATAGAAACATCATCCATGTCAGTTAAACGTGCCATAAGGTCCTGCTGTGGTGACGTTAATGTTCATAAAGCCGTTTTCAATTTGCCTGATCTTGCTGACTACTGAGCTATCGACCTGAAATACAGAATCATTTTCTCAGAGATACGATACATAAGCCCCAGTAACCATAAAAACATGAAGCTCTTTAACTCTCTCTTACCGTCGGGCAGTTAAGGTCAGAAGTCAAAACTCAATTCGGGTCTGGCAGGGCGTTGTCGCGCACTGAGAGCCAGATATCCGGATGTGCGGCACGGACGCCGGAAAACAGGAGCAGGACGTGAATACGTCAAACTATAATTTCCGACGTTTGCTGCAAATGGCCCTGTCTTACTCGGCGTCCGGTGGCGCACTGCTGATGTCGAGCGCTGCCCAGCTTTTGACATTCGCCCTGCTCGCCCGCCATCTCGGCGTAGAACAGTTTGCACTGTTTGCCTCGATTACCGCCGTCACCAATCTTGGCGTGCAAATCTGCGGTATCGGCTCCAACGAAACACTGATCCGCCGTGTGGCGCAGGACCGCTCTTCCTATCCGATGATGCTGGGTCATGCCTACATTCTCAGTGCGGCATCCGGCGGCCTGCTGTTTTTGATTGGCATGATCACCATACCGGTGTTTTTCCCGACGTCACCGCTGCTGGTCGACACACTGATCACCGCAGCATTGATCCTGTTCACCAACCTCATTCTGTTGAAGGTGGTGTCGTTATCCACGCAGAGCTTTATCGCTCACTCCGAATTTGCCTCGGCAAACAAGTTGGAAGTGCTGTTTGCGATAACCCGGACCATTGCTGCGGTTGGCGCATGTCTGGTCTTCAATGTCACGACCGTGGAAGGCTGGGCACTGTGGAACTTTGCGGCTCACGCCATCACAGCCGTCATCTGCCTCAAGGCCACCAAAAGGCTGGGCGCGCCGCTGTTTACGATCGTGCGTGAAGAAATCCGTATCGGCATCCTGTTCTCGACCCAGTTTTTCTTCAAGGCTGTGCGCGGTAATGCCGACATCCTGATACTCGGCGCGTTGGCCAGTGCAGAAACTCTCGGCAGCTATTCGATTGCACGTCGTATTCTGGACAGCTCCTACCTTTCTGTAGAAGCGCTCAATCGCCTGATCTATCCGGGCTCCGCGTCACTTGCCATGCAGGGCATGGGCAAGACCATTGAACGCGCCAAGGGTATTTTGAAAGCAGCACTGGTTATCGCTATCGGCAGCGCCGGTGTCATCACCATTTTTGCGCCACTTCTGCCGCTGTTGTTCGGCCAGGAATATGTGTCCCTGCCAACCCTCACCCGCATTCTCTGCTGGGCCGTACTGCCTATGGCAGTCGCAGCCACGGCGCTGGAGGCATTGGGGGCTTCGGGACACCAGAATATCCGCGCAAAAATCTGGAACAGCGGCAACCTCATCGGCTCGCTACTGGTGGCGCTGACCACCTGGGCCTTCGGTATTTATGGAACGCTTGGCAGCTATTTCATTGTCGAAATTGGCATTGCCTTGGCGGTATGGATGGCTCTGCTCAGCCTGCGCAATTCTCCATCGCCTGCACAGGCAAGCGCCTGAACCGGCTTATGATTGCGGTTTTGCCTTATAGGGCGACAGCGTAATACCGATGCTGGCAAGCACACGGCCGACCGAAAGCAAAACCGGGTGTGTGGCAACCAGCGGCTGGCCGGTTTTTGCGAACACCGAGACGGCACGCACGAGCGACAGTCCAAGGCTTATGACATTTTTGGCCTGCAACAGCACCGCTCCCTGCAGGCCGGGCCTGCGAGCACGATCAATCGAATAGTTGATGATGCCGGTACGCAATGAGCGTGTCATGATCCATTTGGGTTCCATACGCTCAACCGGCACAAACTCGGTGATGATGGCTTCCGCAGTCCAGCCAAAACGCAAACCGGCGCGTTTACTGCGTGTGAAAAAATCCATGTCGCCGCCGCCGAGGAAATTGAACTGCACGTCAAATTGCGGCTTTTCCAGCCTCTCGAAAACCCGTTTCGACAGCAGGCAATTTCCAGACCCGTGGATCATATCGACAGGGCCGGTTTTTGCCTCGATCGATCCAAACAGTGGATGCAGTTCCACCCCCTTGGAAGCGGGCTTGTCAAAGGCGCGTATGACTGGACCGCCGACTATGTCGACATCAAGCGTTTCAGCAGTGCGCACCATATTGGCAAGCCAGACCGACGATGCAGTCTCGTCATCATCGATCATCAAAAAGTAAGATGCGGAGGGATAAAGGCTGCGCGCTTTGGCAAAGGCCGAGTTGATGGCGTAACAATTGCCCTGCTGCGGTTCAACAAATGCCTGCCCCAACATGCCTGTCTCAGTAAGAAAGCTTTGCGTGACCGCCAGAGCCTCCTGCCCGACGCCATCATTGTCAATGACCACGATGGCAAACGCAAAATCGACCTGTTGCGTGGCGAGCGACGCCAGCGTCTTTTTCAAACCGTCCGGCCGGCGAAAACTTGGAATACAGACAACGGCGTGAGGAGCCTGAGTGGTCATAAAATCTAACTCCTACAGTCCAGCGAGCGCAGCAGCCGAAAACAGCAATGCGCGCTTGGCCTGCCTTGGCCGGTGAATTAAAGTATCGCTCAATGCCATGAATGCTTTCCCATATCGCTGCGCACGTATGTCTTGGGCAATCGTATAAGCATTCATATGACCTTCCGCCTTCTGCCGCAGGGCTTTTACCCGCTCGGACGGCAGACCTGCCAGAATGGACGGGTCATTAAAAATCGCGTCAATGACAGGAATACAATCGGCAAACTCCAGCGTCTTGGACATCATCACGCTTGAGGTGTGGACACGGTAATCGAGCACATGCGCGCCTTCGACATAGCGGAACGGGCCTCTGGCCGCCAGCAGGCACCAGCCATGCCAGTCTTCGCCATAACGCAGGGTTTCGTCAAAACCGCCTACCGCACGAAACACTGCTGTTTTGACCAGCATGATGCCGCCATTGACGATAAAATTGCCGCCGACCAGATTTTCCTGAATGTGACCTGAAGGCTTGCTGCGTTTGCGGATCAGGTTGCGCCTGCCGATTTTTTCGCCCTGCTCATTTATCCGCTCATAGTCGCCATAAATGGCGACGTCGTCAGCGCCGTCGGCACCGGTGAGCAAGGTCGCAAAAGCCCCCTCACGCAGCCGGTCATCGGCATCGAGAAACATTGTCCATTCACCCGAGGCTTTTGAAAGACCGAAATTGCGAACCGCCGACACACCCTTTCGCCCGGCAAGTCTGGTCAGCAACGTGACGCGCGGGTCTGTAATTGCCTGAACAACTTCAGCCGTTCCGTCCGTCGAACCATCGTCGACTACGATCACTTCCCCGGCCAGCGGACCTTGCGCCAGCACGCTGTTGATGGCTTCGCCGATAAAGGCTTCACCATTGCGTACAGGAATGACGACGGAGACGGACATGGGTGATTTCTGGCCAAATAATAAAACTGGCGGCAGCATGCGCAGAGGGAAGTTACTACGGCATTAAATGAAAAACTGCCGATATATCATGCCAAACAGGGCGTTAACTTCATTTCACAAGAAAACCCTCCGGTAAACAATAGTCTGTTATTATCCGTCCCATCAAAAGACAACGCGGAGCGGGTGCCGATAATGTTTGGCAGAAGAGATTTTTTGCGCACAGCAACTGCAGCAGGTCTGTCACTGACAGGAGCCGGCTCATCCTTCGCCAAATCGACCAAGACCGACAGTAAACTTATTCCTTATGGGGCTGCCGTCTATCTGCCGGACATGCAGGCGGATTCGCGGGTCGGCGAAGCCGTCCTGCAATATTGCTCACGCATCACTCCCGTCAATGAAATGAAGTGGGATGCCATGCGTCCATCCCCTGACGCATATGATTTTACCGCGGTGGATGCGATTGCCGATTTCGCCCGCCAGAATAAACTGACCATGCACGGGCATCCGCTGGTCTGGTATGCGGCGCTGCCAAGCTGGATATCGTCAGTTAGTGGTGCAGCCGCCGTTGAAAAACTGATGGAAGATCACATCAACACCACTGTCACCCGTTACAAGGACGTGACACGAAGCTGGGATGTTGTGAACGAACCAATCCCCGATGCCGCAGACGGCCCCAAGGCCCGGCGCGATGGATTCTGGTTCGAGAACCTCGGCAACGACCATATCGCCAAGGCGTTCCGTTATGCCCATGCGGCAGACCCAACAGCGCAGCTGGTGCTCAACGAATACGACATTGAATTTTCGATCCGCAACTCACCCAATAAGCGCGCGGCCTTCCGCGATCTCGTACTGGAACTGTTGGATCAGGACGTGCCGATCCATGCCATCGGTCTACAGGGCCATTTGCGCGGCGACTGGCCAATTGCCAAACAGGAACTGGCCGCCTTCGTCAGCGAGATGGGTGGGCATGGATTGAAGGTTCTGGTGACCGAGCTTGATGTGATGGACCATGAACTGCCGGGACCGGCAGAGGAACGCGACGCAATTATTTCAGCTCAGGTCAAGGACTTCCTTGAGGCCGCATCGGAAGGCGGCCATCTCGATTCCATCACCACCTGGGGCATTTCCGACCAGTACAGCTGGATACGTTGGGCCTATCCGCGCAAGGACGGCACGGTCAATCGACCATTGCCGTTGGACTGGAGTTTCCAGCCGAAATCCATGTTGTCCGTTATCAACGAATTCCGTAATCGCGGTGCATAATCCATGAATGCTGATCTGGCGCCCGTCCAAACTGCCCTTCAAATCAATATGCATCCATTTGATGCGCCGCATGTCACCCACACATTGCCGCATCAAATCCGGGTATGGGAAAATCAGGTCGACCGCATTTTGCTGACGGTTGATACCGGACAGGTTAATGCTGGCCGCTACAAGGGACAGGGCTTTGACGCAGCCAAGGCACGATTATTTGCCTTTATGGAAAGCCTGAGGATCAAGCATCCCAAACTGCATATCGATACTGTCGACTATGGCGCAGAAGCGCACCGAAAACTCGGGCAACTGTTCTTCTCCCGGGCTCCGCACTACCCCGATAAGGCATTCGATGGCGGTCCTTTCTATGTGTATTTTTATGGGCTGATGCGCGCCAACGCCCGTTACGTGCTGCATATGGACAGCGACATGCTGTTTGGTGGCGCCAGTCAGACATGGATAAGCGAAGCCATCGCCCAGCTTGAAGCGCAACCAAACGCACTGGTCGTGTGTCCCTTCTCCGGCCCACCGAAAGATGGTGGCGACATGAGCCTTTCACTGCATGTTGGGATGCCCGGGGTAAAGCACATTCTTCGCGCAGAAAAACTGCAGCTGGACAGCCCCGCCTGGCGTTTCCCGACTGTCAGCACCCGCATTTTCATGATCGACATGCAACGGTTCACTGACCGCATCGGTTCGCTCGACCTGCTGCGCCCTGACCTCAAGCGTCGCATACGCTCCTACGCCTTTAATCAGAAGCCGATTTCCATGCCGGCAGAAGAAGCCCTGAGCACCAATATGATTGCCAGGGATCTTTATCGACTGGACTATATGGGAACCGGCCAGGGCATGTACTCGTTACACCCTCCCTATCGCTCGCCGCAGTTTTACGCGGCCTTGCCATCACTGATCAAACGCATTGAAGCGGGCAATATCCCGGAAAGCCAGCGCGGCGATTTCGACATCAATTCGTCGATGGTCGACTGGAGTTCGGCAATTGCTGCCAAAAGCCGCTCCAAACGTTATCTCAAGGCGCTCAAGCACCTGATCTCCGCCAATATAGAACGGTTCTCGCGAAAATAATCAGGCGCGCGTGGCAGCCGCTGGGGCAAATCCGTAGCTGCCGCGCAGGTAACGCCACGCACCAAACGTCAATGCCAGGCCAATTCCGAGGAACAGTCCGGCAAAACCACCCAAGATCATCAGCGTCATTTTACCGGGAGGCCAGCTGCGGAAGTTTGGCGCAACCGCACGGGAAATAACCCGGACGTTGGTGGAGTTGATGGCCTGCTGTTCGGCAATCTGGCGCGAACGGGTCAGATAGGTTTCATAAATTGCAGCAACGGTTCTTGCATCACGCTCAAGATCACGCAGCTTTACCTGCGCATCATTGTCGGTAAACACATTGGCACGTTCGGCAACCGCCTTCTGGCGCAATGCATCCAGCGAAGACCGTGATTCAGCAACGCTGGTTTTGACGGTTTCGAGAATACGCTGCGCTTCCTGCGCAAATCCCTGTTCCAGCATCGCCTTTTCTGCATTTGCAGTCGCAAGGCGTGGATGGCGGCTGCCATAGGTCATGGTCATCGCGCCGATCTGCTGCTGCAAGATGCTGTATTGCTCGCGGATCGTGTTCATCGTCTCGCTGTCAAAAATGGCAGAACTCGCCACTCGCTGTTGCGAAATGGCCTGCTCCATCTGCTTCAATCGCGATTCTTCCTGAATAAGCCGCTGTTGCGCAGAGAGTACCTGCGCATTCAGTTCACCAGACAACTGGTTGCTGACCAATTCACCATTATTGACCTGCAAGCCGTTCTGTCGCTTGAACTCCTCGACCTTCTTTTCCGCTTCCGTCACATTGACGCGAAGTTCCTCAAGGCGGGTATTCAGGTCATCGGCAACACGACGACTGCCTTCAGACGTTGTCTGAAACAGTTCATTCTCAAAAGCATTGATGATGGCGTTGGAAAGCGTCACCGACTTTTCGGGGTTTGCTGACCAGACAGCCACCGTCACGACAAACGAACGTGGGTCGCGTTCGGCGACCACCCGGTCGCCCAATGCACGCAATGCTCCAATGCTGTTGTCGCCTTCTTCCGGCGGACGGGACAGCAACATCTTGAAGCGTTCAATCGGGGTAGGGTTGATAAATTCCGGGTCTTTGTCCAGCTTGAGTTCGCTCACCACCTGCGAAAGCACGTTGCGGGATGTCAGGGTTCGAAGCTTGCTTTCGACTTCAAGGATTTGTGTATCGCGCTGCGGGCTGACCGAAAACACACCATCATTGATCACGTTGAGATTGGATGGGTTAACGATGATATCGGTGTAGGCGGTGTAACGCTGTGGTGTCATTGCCGAATAGGCGAGCGCTGCGCCAACACAAGCGATTATCGCAAGAATGATCCATATGATGCCGTCCCGCAGCCACGACAGAATATCACCAATACCAATGCGATCGATGAAGTTGATGCCGGGGAAATAACCCGTAAATGCGGATTGTTGCGGACGGATAAGGTAAGGTTGTTGCGGATCCGGCTTTGGCGCGGGCCGTTCAGATTCCGTGTATGGCGGCTTTTCGGATTCGGCGTTCAGATAGGCGTCAAGCAGCGATCCCTGCGGCCGCGGAGCGTCGTCCATGGGCGAGTGAGCCTGTTTGTCTTTCGCTTTTCCAAGCTTGTACATCCGCTCTTCCAACACACTCCATGATCAACACTCAGCCGTCCAACAAATGGACAGGCAAAGCTTACGCACCAACGATTTGGCAAAGCTGCGCAAAACCGCACACCTCATTTCTAGGTCATCATCATGAATATTGAGTTACTTTAGTTAAAACTTGAAAGACTGGCTTTTAGCAGCGGCCAAACATTTTGTTGCTCTTGCAACGCAGATGGGCCAGAAAATGTGGTAATATGCGCGAACATGGATGCTGGAACCTAACCGGGTTTAATTCATTTAAAAATCTGAATAAAATTCAATTTAGCTGCGTCGCAGCGCAAATTTGGAACGAGGAATTATGAGCCTGAAATTCGGAACGAGTGGTCTTCGCGGCCTCTCAGTCGACCTCGAAGGCAGCGCTTCTGCCGTTTACGCAACTGCCTTTGCAAAACACCTGATTGCTGCTGGTCTTGCCAAGACAGGGTCACCCATATTGATCGGGCGCGACTTTCGTGCGTCCAGCCCTTCTATCGCAGAAACCTGCATTGGCGCGTTGACGCGTGCGGGTTTCAAGCCGATTGACTGCGGCACAGTGCCGACCCCGGCTTTGGCGCTTCACGCCATGTCGCTTGATGCGCCGGCCTTGATGATCACAGGCTCCCATATTCCGGCTGACCGTAACGGCATCAAATTTTACCGTCCTGATGGTGAGATCGACAAGCAGGATGAGACCGCTATCGCTGCGCAAGCACAAAAGGCGGAGCAGGAACTCCGCGATCTGACGCCCGGAACAGCGGAAGACCAATCGGCCAAGACGGCAAAACTGTTCTACGACCGCAACATCGCCCTGCTGCCTGAAAAAGCGCTCGCAGGTCTGAAGATCGGCGTCTATCAGCATAGCACGGTCGCTCGGGATTTGTTTGTCGACGTTCTCAGCCATTATGGCGCCGACGTGGTAGCTCTCGGACGCTCTGAAACTTTCATTCCCGTCGACACGGAAGCAGTTTCTGATGAGACGTTAAAACTCCTGAAAAAATGGGCCTACCAGCAAACGCTCGATGCCATTGTTTCCGCCGATGGTGATGGCGACCGCCCTCTGCTCGCCGACGAAAACGGCACGCCTTTGCGCGGCGACCTGATTGGCCTCATCACTGCTGGTTTCCTCGGTGCCAAAGCTGTCGTCACCCCGGTCACGTCCAACTCCGGTATCGAAGCGAGCGGTGACTTCGATGTTGTCCGCACCAAGGTGGGCTCGCCCTTCGTCATTGCAGGCATGAACGACGCACTAGCGGCGGGCAAGGATGCGGTCATGGGCTTTGAAGCCAATGGCGGCCTGCTGACAGCCTCGACCTTCACCATCAACGGATACAGCCTTTCGCCGCTGCCAACCCGTGACAGTTTCCTGCCGATCCTCGCGGTTCTGTCGCTTGCCGCTGAGCGGAAACAGACACTGTCGGCACTGGCAGAAACATATAATCTGCCCGTTGCAGCAGCCGACAGGCTGGAGAATTTTGCCCAGGAAAAAAGTGCTGCCCTGATGGCGCATTTGCGTGCCTCCGAGGAGAATCTGGCTGGTTTTCTTGCATCTGTCGGCAAGGTGCGGTCCACCAGTGACATAGACGGACTACGTGTTGCCCTGACCGACGGAAGCACCATTCACTTCCGCCCATCCGGCAACGCGCCAGAGATGCGCTGCTACGTGGAAGCCGCCAACGAGCAGGACGCTGAAACGCTGTTGAAAAAGGGCTTGAACCTCATTCGTAATTTCGGCTGAGGTCACCCTGCGAAATTGCCGCATCCCCTGTTTCACTGTTGCGCTTGCGTTTTGTTAGCGCAATAAGTGCGGCAACCAACAAGGGATGACGTCTTGAGCGATGAAACCATCACGCTTTATCAGGCGATTGGCGGCGACGAGACCGTCCGCGCGCTGACAAAACGGTTTTACGAATTGATGGATACCATGCCGGAAGCAGCCCGCTGCCGTGCCATCCATCCACCGGATTTGTCTAAAAGCGAAAGCAAGTTTTACGACTACCTGACCGGTTATCTTGGCGGACCACCGGTCTATGTCGAAAAATATGGCCACCCGATGCTGCGCCGTCGCCATTTCGTGGCACCGATCGGTCCGGCTGAACGGGATGAGTGGCTGCTGTGCTTCCGGCTTGCTATGGAAGAAACCATCGCCAACCCCAAATTGCGCGACATCATCTGGCGGCCGGTCGAACAGCTAGCGCTGCATATGCAAAATCGGGAAGAAAATCCATCATGACCGCACATGAACGATTGCGCCCCGTGGCGCTTTTCCTCGGTGGCATTCTTGGTGCTGCCGGTGTCGCCTTGGCGGCAGCGGCCACCCATACCGGCGAAACCTATATGCTGGGCAATGCGTCAGCGATGAGCCTTGCTCATGCGCCTGTCCTCATTGCACTGTTCATCGGATGGAGTACGGTCAGAACAGCCATGCCCGCCAGCGTTTTAATGGGCCTGGGAACGCTGATCTTCGTTGGCGATCTTGTATCACGCCACTTCTCAGGAAGCAGCCTCTTCCCGATGGCGGCACCATCAGGGGGCCTTGGCATGATCGGTGGATGGCTGGTTCTCGCCGCAGGTGCTTTCTTCAAGGCCAGAACCTGAGCCAGGAAAGCACTCCGATATTGCAAGAGTAACGTTCTACCGCTTGTACCCGCGAAACCTCAGAATATTACCGCCATTTTCCGCATCCGCGCCAAGATCGATCGGAATGTCATCACCGGGATGGCGTGCCCTCAAATAGGGAAAGAGCAATATATTGGTCTTTTCCCGTGCGGCGCGGGAGCGTCTCTCACGCTCGCCGATAATTTCATGCAGATCAGGTACAAACCCTTCGCCATTGCTGGCTGCGATCTTGTGCAGATCGGCAAGTTCGTCGTTCAAAGATAATGAACTGTCACTGTGCTCTTCGCTCATTGCTGGTATTCCGCTCATTCATCGTCTGCAGCGCCCGCTCCAGACTGGATTTGCTACCGTTGCGCAGCGGAATGAAGGTCTTGCCGAATTTCTTGCAGCCCGACTTCACCCGCAGACACGCATCATGACTAATACAGTCGATGGGGCAGAAAACGCAGTCGACAGAGGGAAGCAGTGTATCGATACGCGAGACGGCCTCACGTAACCCGCCATCGTGATGGATCAGTTCAGCATCGAAGTTGCTGGCAATCTGGCGAAGATGTGCAACCTGGCAGTCGCGGCCACCAACATAAAGAAAGCTTTTCGGGCCGGCAGCGACCTGTTCATTGGCAGAAACTACAGATTGAGACTGACTTGCAGCAGCCTTGCCACCACGTTCAGCTTTCTTCTTGTCTTTCCGCGCCATGCCTCACCTTTATGTTGTTTAACACACCCTGAATCATCGGGGTTGCCGGCACCATATTAAAGGTGAGTTTTAGAGTAAAGTATAAAGTTGATGATTTGCATCATGATTTTCATCTGACGTATTTTTCAACCGTAAATTTATCGCGTCACGCGCTCAATGGCTTGATATTGAGGCCACCGACAAACAACTGTTCGAGATAGCGCGCCGCATCTTCAAAGCGCCCCTCCCCGTCATTTTCCTTTCCGAGCACGGCCCGCACCTGCACATCAAAGTCGGCATAATGCTGGGTTGTCGACCAGATCGAGAAAATGAGGTGGTAAGGATCACACTTGGTCATCAGCCCCGCCTTGATCCACACGCGAATGACCTCGGCCTTTTCATCGACCAGTTCTTTCAGCGGGCCCTTCAATTCGTCTTCAATATGCGGTGCGCCCTGCAGGATTTCATTGGCAAACAGTCGGCTTTCACGCGGAAAGTCCCGTGCCATTTCCAGCTTGCGACGAATATAGGACCGGATTTCCGTTTCAGGATTACCATCCGCATTAAACGCCCGGAGCGGATCCAGCCATGTGTCGAGCACCCTTTCGATCAGGCCACGATGCATCGCTTCCTTGGTGCGAAAATAATAGAGCAGATTGGGTTTGGACATTCCCGCCACTTCGGCAATCTGGTCTATTGTGGTGCCGCGGAAACCATGAACGGAAAATACATCCAGTGCCGCTTCCAGAATTGCTTCCTGTTTCTCTTCCTGAATACGGGTGCGTTTTTGGGTTTTCGCGGCACGTGGAATGGCCATGGGCGTCCTGTTTCTTTTAAATGCAATTGCCAACCAGCAATGGCTAGAAAATTGGCACGGTCTATAGTTTAGGCATTATTTGCGGATTTTACCATTGAAATTCTCGACGCAGGGTAAATCAGCAGATAGAAAATTCACAATGTTTACCAAGCGGTCAATTTATCAAACATCCTTGGCAACGGGCAATCCGCGAAAAAGAATTGCGAAAAATCAGGAATGGCATGCCCCTTGCGTCAGCAAGATCAAACAGGTGAGGAAAAGATAAGAATGGTGGCAGCACCGGGACAAAATATGCGGATCAATGCCGACAGGCTTTGGGATGCATTGGAAGACATGGCGAAGATCGGCCCTGGCATTGCTGGCGGCAACAATCGCCAGACATTGACGGATGAAGATGGCGAAGGTCGCCACCTGTTCAAATCATGGTGCGAAGCTGCCGGCATGACGGTTGGCGTCGACCAGATGGGCAGCATGTTTGCCACCCGCCCCGGCTCCGATCCAGATGCCCTTCCGGTCTATATCGGCAGTCACCTCGACACCCAGCCGACGGGTGGCAAATATGACGGTGTTCTCGGCGTATTGGCGGGGCTTGAAGTTGTGCGCAGCCTCAATGACCTGAACATCAGAACCAAACATCCGGTTGTTGTTACCAACTGGGCCAATGAGGAAGGCGCGCGCTTCGCCCCCGCCATGCTGGCGTCGGGCGTATTTGCTGGCGTGCATTCGCTTGACTACGCCTACGGTCGCAAGGACCCGGACGGTAAAACCTACGGCGATGAGCTGAAACGCATCGGCTGGCTTGGCGAGGAAGAGGTCGGTGCGCGCAAGATGCACGCCTATTTCGAATACCACATTGAACAGGGGCCTATTCTGGAGGCCGAAAACCGGCAGATTGGCGTGGTCACCCATGGCCAGGGCCTGTGGTGGCTGGAAGTGACGTTGATAGGCAAAGAAGCCCACACCGGCTCGACGCCAATGGATATGCGCGTCAATGCCGGGCTGGCAATGGGTCGTATTCTGGAAATGGTTCAGGGCGTTGCAATCGACCATCAACCCGGTGCAGTCGGCGGGGTTGGCCAGGTGTTTTTCTCACCGAACTCCCGCAATGTCCTGCCAGGCAAAGTTGTCTTTACCATCGACATCCGTACACCGGATCAGGCAAAACTTGACAGCATGCGCGCGCAAATCGAAGCCGCAGCACCAAAAATTGCCGCCGATCTTGGCGTTGGTTGCTCTATCGAGACCATTGGCCACTTCGACCCTGTAACCTTTGACCCGACGCTGGTGAACTGCGTGCGCAATGCAGCGGACCACCTCGGCTACAGCCACATGGATATCATTTCCGGCGCCGGGCACGACGCGTGCTGGACCGCGAAAGTCGCGCCAACCACCATGATCATGTGCCCCTGCGTTGATGGGCTTTCCCACAATGAAGCCGAAGCCATCTCGAAAGAATGGGCTGCGGCCGGTGCGGATGTCCTGCTGCATGCAGTATTGGAAACAGCGGAGATTGCAGAATGACCACAGTCATCAAGGGCGGCACCATCGTCACAGCTGACCTCAGCTACCGGTCCGATGTGAAGATCGACGACGGCAAGATTATCGAGATCGGCACCGACCTCTCCGGCGACGTGGTCCTGGACGCCACCGGCTGTTACGTGATGCCCGGCGGCATCGACCCGCATGTCCATCTCGAAATGCCCTTCATGGGCACCTATTCGGCGGATGATTTTGAAAGCGGCACAAGAGCGGCTCTGGCCGGCGGCACCACCATGGTGGTCGATTTTTGCCTGCCTGAACCCGGCCAGTCGCTGTTGGAGGCCTTGCAGCGCTGGGACAACAAGACGACCCGCGCCAATTGCGATTATTCCTTCCACATGGCGATTACCTGGTGGGGAGAACAGGTCTTCAACGAAATGAAGACCATCGTTCAGGACAAGGGCATCAACAGTTTCAAACACTTCATGGCCTACAAAGGCGCATTGATGGTCAATGATGACGAGATGTTTGCCTCCTTCCAGCGATGCGCTGAACTGGGCGCCCTACCCTTCGTACATGCTGAAAACGGCGACATCGTTGCCCAGATGCAGGAAAAACTGATTGCAGAAGGCAATTCCGGACCGGAAGCCCACGCCTATTCCCGACCGCCCGAGGTTGAAGGTGAGGCCACCAACCGCGCCATCGTCATCGCGGACATGGCGGGCTCGCCTGTCTATATCGTGCACACCTCCTGTGAACAAAGCCATGAAGCGATCCGGCGCGCCCGCCAGAAGGGGATGCGTGCTTATGGTGAACCGCTGATCCAGCACCTAGTTTTGGATGAAAGCGAATATTTCGACAAGGACTGGGATCATGCCGCCCGCCGCGTCATGTCACCACCATTCCGAAACAAACAACATCAGGATAGCCTGTGGGCTGGCCTATCCAGCGGCTCACTGTCGTGTGTTGCTACCGACCACTGCGCCTTCACAACAGAGCAGAAACGCAATGGCATTGGTGATTTTCGCAAGATACCAAACGGCACCGGCGGCCTTGAGGACCGCATGCCACTTTTGTGGACCCACGGCGTGACGACCGGACGCCTGACCATGAATGAATTCGTGGCAGTGACCTCCACCAATATCGCCAAGATCCTCAACATCTATCCGCGCAAGGGCGCCATTCTGGTTGGCGCCGATGCCGATATCGTTGTCTGGGATCCCAAACGGGAAAAGACCATCTCGGCTGCCCAACAGCAATCCGCCATCGACTACAATGTGTTCGAGGGCCGGAAGGTCAAAGGCCTGCCACGCTTCACCCTGACAAGAGGTGTTGTTTCTATTGAAGAAAACACCATCAAGAACCGTGAGGGACATGGCAAATTTATCGCCCGCGATCCGTTCACGGCAACGGGCAAGGCGCTCTCGACATGGAAAGAACTGACAGCACCACGCAAGGTGGAACGATCAGGCATTCCGGCAAGTGGAGTGTGACATGAGCGACGATACAACACGCGAAATCATTATCTCCGCTGCAATTCTTCTCAACGAAAAACAGGAAATGCTGGTGGTGCGCAAACGCGGCACCAGCCAGTTCATGCAGCCCGGCGGCAAGATCGACGCCGGCGAAACGCCCGGTCAGGCGCTGTGCCGTGAACTGTCGGAGGAGATTTCTCTCGATCTCGACGAAAGCGCCTTCTCCTATCAAGGCGTCTACCGGGAAATGGCAGCCAACGAACCGGGCGCCACCGTTGTCGCCCATGCCTTTGTCGCCATGCTCAACCAAGACGTCACCCCGCAGGCCGAAATCGACGATGTCCGCTGGCTTCCCATTCACGGGCAAAGCTTGCTGCCTCTAGCGAAACTGACAGAGTTCCACATGTTGCCGCTCGCCAGAGAGGCGTTTGGCAGCAACACACCGTAATAAGCAGGACAGTCCGCAAACACCTCAAAACGCAAATTTCACAACAGGTTGGATCAGTCATGACCAGAATTCTGATGTTGATTGCATTGCCTTTATTGTCTGCCACCACAGCCATAAGCGCCACCTTCCTGGATGGCGCTTATGGCGAAAAAGAAGGCTGCCACTATTCCAAAACCGGGGAATCCAGCGGAGCCGATATCTTCTTCCTGCTGAATGACGACGGCATCACCACCTCGACCGCTTATTGCGCGTTTTCAGGCGCACCCGAAAAAACCTCGTCCGGTTTCCGCATTGAAACCCAATGCGAAAGCGAAGGGGAACAGGGCGACAAGGAAATGGTCGATCTCACCAAAAGCACCAAGGGTTACACGATCCGTTTCAAGGATGGCACAAGCTGGGGACCGCTTCCGAAATGCCGATGACAGTACCTTCTCCATACTCCGTTGTTTCCGCCCAAAACCTTGGCCTCACCTTTGAAACGGGTGATGGTCCGGTGCACGCTCTCTCCAACGTCAATCTTGAGGTCAAGAAAGGAGATTTTGTCTCCTTCATTGGCCCATCCGGTTGTGGCAAGACGACATTTTTGCGAGTGATCGCCGATCTGGAAAAACACACCTCTGGCGATATCACCGTCAATGGCACGACACCGGAAAATGCCCGCAAGGATCGCTCCTACGGTTATGTATTTCAGGCCGCCGCCCTTTACCCCTGGCGCAGCATCGAAAAAAACATCGCCTTGCCGCTGGAAATCATGGGCTACACCAAGGCCGAGCAGCAGAGCCGCATTGAGCGCACGCTGAACCTCGTCAACCTCAATGGCTTTGGCAAAAAATATCCATGGCAGCTTTCCGGCGGCATGCAGCAACGCGCCTCGATCGCCCGCGCATTGGCCTTCGACGCCGATCTTCTGCTGATGGACGAACCATTTGGCGCGTTGGATGAAATCGTGCGCGACCACCTCAACGAACAGCTTTTGAAGCTTTGGGACAGCACCGACAAAACCATCTGTTTCGTCACCCACTCCATTCCGGAAGCGGTCTACCTCTCCACCAAGATCGTTGTCATGTCACCGCGGCCCGGCCGCGTGACCGACGTCATTGAATCAACCCTTCCACGCGAACGGCCACTCGATATTCGCGAGAGCCCGGAATTCCTGGAAATCGCCCACCGGGTCCGGGAAGGTCTGAAAGCAGGGCACAGCTATGAGGAATAGTCTGTTTTCCGCCTTGTTTCTCGCCAGCCTTCCCACCTCCAAAGAATTCTCATCACACCCCTCTTCCCCCCATTTATCCTCACCTCGCAACACCTCGAGGGCTGAGGCAAAGGGAGAGATCAAGACAGGGATGACGCCAAAAACAAGGGGCCGGTCATGACCCTCTTCCGTGATCGCATCCTGCCGGTCCTTACCGTTATTCTCGCCATTCTTGTCATCTGGCACCTGTTTGTCATCTATCTGAACGCGCCATTCGTACGTGATCAGGCCGCACGCGCCGGTCAGGACATCGGCTTCTGGCAAGTGCTGCCGCAAACCTTTGCGCAGGAGCGGCCGGTACTGCCCGCCCCGCATCAAATCATCGCCGAACTTTGGGACACCACCGTCAACAAGGCGATCACCTCAAAACGCAGTCTCGTCTATCATGCTGGCATTACACTGTCGGCCACGCTGCTTGGCTTTGGTATCGGCACCGTGCTCGGTGTTGTTCTGGCCATTGCCATTGTGCATAACCGCGCGCTGGACCGCTCACTGATGCCGTGGGTCATTGCCAGCCAGACCATCCCGATCCTCGCAATCGCCCCGATGATCATCGTGGTGCTCAACTCCATCAACATCTCGGGCCTGTTGCCCAAGGCGCTGATCTCCACCTATCTCAGCTTTTTCCCGATTGTTGTTGGCATGGTCAAAGGACTGCGCAGTCCCGAAGCCATTCAGCTTGACCTGATGCGCACCTACAACGCCACACCGCAGCAAACCTTCTGGAAGTTGCGCTGGCCATCAGCCATGCCCTACCTGTTCACCTCATTGAAAATTGCGGTCGCCATTTCTCTGGTCGGCGCCATCGTCGGTGAGCTGCCAACCGGTGCTGTGGCCGGTCTCGGTGCACGGCTTCTTTCTGGCTCCTACTACGGGCAGACCGTGCAGATCTGGGCGGCCCTATTCATGGCAGCTGCCGTTGCTGCCATCCTCGTATCGCTTGTTGGCATTGCCCATCGACGTGTGCTGAAACGCATGGGAGCAAGACCATGACCCAACCCTTATGGATTATCAGCGCAGTCGCATTCTGGATCGCCGCTTGGTCGCTGAATGAATGGCTTGTCCGCCAGAAATTCCAATCCGACGCCTTGAACCGGACAGCCCGTCTTGCCGTGCCGATCCTGTTCGGCGTCACCTTGCTGGTTCTGTGGGAAGGGCTGGTGCGCGGCTTTGCCGTGCCATCGATCCTGCTGCCGGCACCGAGCGCCATTGGTGCGCGGCTTTTTAGCTCACTTCCGATTCTATGGGCAGACTTCCGCCAGACATTCCTGAAGTCGGTTCTCACCGGGTACATCGCAGGCTGCGGTCTTGGTTTCGTCGTCGCAATTCTGATCGATCGCTCTCCTTTCTTGCAAAAGGGCCTGCTGCCAATCGGCAATTTCATCTCCGCCCTGCCCGTCATCGGCGTCGCGCCGATCATGGTCATGTGGTTCGGTTTCGATTGGCCGTCCAAGGTCGCGGTCGTGATCATCATGACCTTCTTCCCGATGCTGGTGAATACCGTGCAGGGGCTGGAAGCATCGAGCCACATGGAGCGGGACCTGATGCACACCTATGCGGCCAGCTGGTGGAAGACGCTGCTGAAGCTGCGCCTGCCTGCCGCCTGGCCGTTCATCTTCAACGCCCTGAAAATCAACTCCACGCTGGCACTGATCGGCGCCATCGTCGCGGAGTTCTTCGGCACGCCCATTGTGGGCATGGGTTTCCGCATCTCCGCTGAAATGGGGCGAAGCAATGTGGATATGGTCTGGGCCGAAATCGCCGTCGCGGCGCTGGCGGGTTCAGGCTTTTACGGATTGGTGGCGCTCGCAGAGCGGGCCGTCACCTTCTGGCATCCGTCCGTCCGTGGTGGGCGAACGTAAATAAGAAAAAGGGAACAGCAATGAAAATGAAACTTGCATCCATTCTTCTGGCGGGCGCATCGCTGATGACTGCGTTCAGCGCTCAAGCTGCCGAAAAGGTGACCCTGCAACTCAAATGGGTCACACAGGCACAGTTTGCCGGGTATTACGTTGCCAAGGACAAGGGTTTTTACGAGGCTGAAGGGCTTGATGTCGACATCAAGCCGGGTGGCCCTGACATTGCACCCGCACAGGTTCTGGCCGGTGGCGGTGCAGATGTCATCGTGGACTGGATGCCATCGGCGCTCGCAACACGCGAAAAAGGCGTGCCACTGGTCAATATTGCCCAGCCATTCAAAAAATCCGGGATGATGCTGACATGCCTGAAAGAAACCGGCATCACCAAACCTGACGATTTCAAGGGCAAGACACTGGGCGTCTGGTTCTTTGGCAACGAATACCCGTTCCTGTCCTGGATGGCGCACCTGAAGATCCCGACCGAAGGTGGTGCAGAAGGTGTCACGGTTCTCAAGCAGGGCTTCAACGTCGATCCACTGTTGCAGAAGCAGGCCGCTTGCATTTCCACCATGACCTACAATGAATATCTGCAGGTCCTCGAAGCTGGCGTGAAGGCCGACGATCTCGTGACCTTCAAATATGAAGATGAAGGCGTCGCAACTCTGGAAGACGGTCTTTACGTTCTGGAGGACAAGCTGAAGGATGCGACGTTTAAGGACAACATGGTCAAGTTCGTCCGTGCGTCACTGAAGGGCTGGAAATACGCCGAGGAAAATCCGGATGAAGCCGCTGATATCGTTCTTGAAAACGACGCCTCCGGCGCACAGACCGAAGCACACCAGAAGGGCATGATGACAGAAGTGGCGAAGCTGACGGCAGGCGCCACCGGTGCACTTGATGCAGCGGATTACGAACGTACCGTCAAAACACTTCTTGGTGGCGGCTCCGATCCGGTCATCACCAAGGAACCAAGCGGTGCCTACACCACTGAAATCACCGATGCTGCTCTGAAATAGTCGCAGGCCCCATAACTGGCGGAACCTGAACACTCATTCCAAAGTGCTTTGGTGCCGAGTCACGTCAACTGACAAAATGAGGTGCGTGGTTTTGGCTACGCACCTCATTTCATTTAAACCCGCGATTTTGATGAACAATACAACCACTGGCGATATTCATAAATGTATAGCAACTAAAGTTGTTGCGTATATTGATTTGTACCAGCTGACTAATTACATTGCGCTGCAGATAAAAATTTTCTGTTTGCGGTTTCGATGGCTGGCATTGGTGCGGGGGATACAGTTTCGCCTTAATGCTCTGGACAATATAGCCTGCGCCAAATGACACGAGTTTTCGTCTCTGGTTTCACAAGTCGTAGTCAATGCCTTCTGACGTGGAGCACGCATAAGAGCATGTGAACGACCTTTCGCGGATATGACACATGCAGCGCAAAACCATCGGCAAGCCATTTGTTGTGGCACTTCTTTCCAGCGTATTTCTGCCCTTTGCAGCGATGGCCGAGAAACAGTCTCCCGCTGAGGCACAAGCAAACCTGCCTTCAATCGTCGTGACAGAAACGGTCAAACGCGATTTGGTGGACCGGATTATCGCCACGGGCACCATTCAGCCGGTTGATGAAATCTACGTGCAGCCTTTGGTCGACGGTCTATCCATTGACAAGCTGAATGTCGATATCGGTGACCAGGTGGAAGCCAACGAAGTTCTGGCTGTGCTGTCCACCGACGCGCTTCTCCTGCAAAAGAGCCAGCTTGAAGCCAACAAGGCGAAGGCTGAAGCTGCCCTTGCACAATTCAAGGCGCAGGTTATCGAAGCGCAGGCCAATTCCGACGATGCCTCCCGCCAAAGCGACCGCGCAGCAAGGCTCGGCAAAAGCGGCTCAGGCTCCGTCTCGCAGGTTGAACAGACCCAGGCACAGGCCGAAGTTGCAGTGGCACGGCTGCAGGCCGCCAGACAGGCCGTCACGGTCGGCGAAGCCGATGTAAAGGTCGTTGATACCCAGATTGATGACATTGATCTGAAACTTGCCCGCACCGGCGTCAAATCTCCGGTTGCCGGTATCATCGCGGCAAAGAACGCCAAGATTGGTGCCATTGCCAGTGGTTCTGGAACACCGCTTTTTACGGTTATCAAGGACGGCGCTATTGAACTGGTCGCCGAACTCTCGGAAACCAGCATTCAGAAAATCAAAATCGGTCAGTCCGCATTTTTGACCATCGCCGGAGCCAGCAACCGTGTCGAAGGCAAGGTGCGGCTTGTGTCGCCAACCGTTGATCCGGTGACCCGTCTTGGCTCTATCCATATTACCATTCCGGCAGATCAGGCGCGCTCGGGCATGTACGCCAACGCCGAAATCATTGTCGCCCAGGAAAATGCTCTGGCGCTTCCTCTTTCCGCTGTTACCACCAATCGTGACGGATCGACCGCACGCAAGGTGGAGGATAATATTGTCCGGCAGGTGAAGATCGAAACCGGCATACAGGACAACGGTTTCGTTGAAGTGTTGAGTGGCCTTTCCGCCGGCGACAAGGTTGTCGAAAAGGCCGGTGCATTTGTGCGTGATGGTGACCATATCAGCCCTGTCGCGGCCTCTGCCGCCGTCTCTAATTAACGGAGCGATCCCATGAACTTCTCAGCATGGTCGATCAAGAATCCGATTGCTCCAATACTCGGCTTTGTGCTGCTGCTTGTTGTCGGCATACAGTCGTTTTATACGTTGCCGATTACCCGCTTCCCGAACATTGACGTTCCCGTGGTGGCCATCACGGTCAACCAGAGTGGCTCCTCGCCATCTGAGCTGGAAATGCAGGTCACCAAGGAAATTGAAGACGCGGTCGCCTCAATCAGCGGTATCGACGAAATCCAGTCAACGGTAACGGATGGCCAGTCGCAGACGACGGTTATCTTCCGTATCGAAAAGCCGACCGAAGAAGCCGTTCAGGACACCAAGGACGCCATCGACAAGATCCGTAGCGATCTTCCGTCTGACATTGAAGAACCTATCGTTACCAAGGTGGATGTCGAAGGCCAGGCCATTCAGACCTTTGCGGTTTCTTCGCCAAACATGACGCTGGAAGAACTGTCATGGTTTGTGGATGACACCGTCAAGCGCGCGCTGCAAGGCCAGTCCGGCATCGGCAAAATCGACCGCTATGGCGGTGCAGACCGCGAAATCCGTGTTTCGCTCAATCCTGCCAAGCTGGATGCCTATGGTATCACCGCAACCGAGGTAAACAGCCAGCTTCGTGGCACCAACATCGACCTCGGTTCCGGTCGTGGACAGGTCGCGGGCAACGAGCAGACCATCCGTACACTGGGCGATGCGCGCAATGTCGCACAGCTTGCCGACACCACCATTTCCCTGCCTAGCGGCCGTTTCGTAAAGCTATCGGAACTTGGCACTATCAACGACACCTACGAGGAGCCGAAGTCCTTCTCGCGCTTCAATGGCACACCGGCTGTAACCTTTGCCGTTTTCCGTTCAAAAGGCGCCAGTGAAGTCTCCGTTGCCGAAACCGTTGCGAAAAGCCTTGATGAAGTGCGTGCCGCACATAAGGACGTTACCATCGAAATGGTCGATGATGCCGTCTACTTCACCTATGGCAACTACGAGTCAGCCCTTCACACGCTGATCGAAGGTGCTGTTCTGGCCATCATCGTGGTGTTGCTGTTCCTTCGCAACTGGCGTGCAACACTGATTGCCGCCGTCGCGCTGCCGCTTTCTGCGATCCCGACATTCTGGATCATGGATGTCATGGGCTTTTCGCTGAACCTTGTCAGCTTCCTCGCCTTGACGCTCGCCACCGGTATTCTGGTGGATGACGCGATCGTGGAAATCGAAAACATCGCCCGCCATATCAAGATGGGCAAAACGCCGTATCGTGCCGCACTGGAAGCCGCCGATGAAATCGGTCTTGCGGTGATTGCCACCAGCTTCACCATCATCGCGGTCTTCGTGCCAGTGTCCTTCATGCCGGGCGTACCCGGCCAGTACTTCATCCAGTTCGGCTTGACCGTTGCCTTCTCGGTGTTCTTCTCGCTGATGGTGGCGCGTCTGATCACACCGTTGATGGCCGCCTATCTGATGCGCGCTGAAGACGCCATGGATGATCATCACGACAATGATGGCGCACTGATGAAGGCATATACCCGCCTCGTCACTGCCACCACACGCAAATGGTGGGCCCGTTATCTGACCCTGGTCGGAGCAGTGGCGTTTCTTGCCGGCTCGCTGTTTCTTCTCAGCGGCGTGCCGGGCAGCTTCATGCCTCCGGAAGATTCCTCACGCGTCGTGCTGTCCATCGAACTGCCGCCCAATGCGACTCTCGATGAAACCGACGCCACCACCACGAAAATCTATGACGCATTACGCGACATAAATGGCGTGGAAAGCGTTTTCGTTCTCGGTGGTGCCTCGCCCAAGGGTGATCTCGAACTGCGCCGTGCCACCGTGCGCGTCATTTTGCAGAACATCGACCACTCACTTGTCAAAATGCTGGTCAACAAAGGTCTAGGCTCCATTCCGCTCATTGGACAGTACTTGCCAAAGGTCGAGGAAACAGGGCGCACCAGACCGCAATGGGATGTTGAACGCGATATTTTCGCTCGCGTGAAAAGCATTCCCGATGTGCGCATCATCAAGCTGAATGACCGCGCAGAACGCGAATTGACCTTCAACTTCCTGTCGTCAAATGAAGCCGATCTCAACGAAGCAACCGGCATCCTGGAATCTCGCCTGCGCGCTTCATCCATTCTGGCAAATGTCAGCTCGGAAGGCGCCCTGCCCCGTCCGGAACTGCAAATTCGTCCACGCAAGGATGAGATTGCCCGCCTCGGCATAACACCCCAGCAGATCGCCCAAACCGTTCGCGTTGCCACTATCGGTGATATCGACGCCTTGTTGACCAAGATTTCGTTGGATGATCGCCAGATCCCGATCCGGGTTCAGGCTTCGCTCGATGTCCGCCGTGATCTCGCACAAATCCGTGCCATAAAAATCAAGACGGCAGCCGGTGCATCCGTACCGCTCTACAGCGTTGCCGACATTGATTATTCGGAAGGTCCAAGCTCCATCAAGCGCAACAACCGTAACCGTGTGGTTGCCATCGGTTCGGACGTTCCATTCGGTACAGCACTTGATACGTCGACGGCGGAATTCAAGCGCATCGTTTCTGAAACCCAGTTGCCACCATCAGTGCATCTGGCCGAAAGCGGTGACGCCAAAATTCAGGCCGAGATGCAGCAGAGCTTCGGCAACGCCATGTTGCTTGGTCTGATGCTGGTTCTGGTGGTCCTGATCCTGCTGTTCAAGGACGTCATCCAGCCATTCACCATCCTGTTCTCTCTGCCGCTGGCAATTGGTGGCGTAGCGGTGGCGCTGATCATCACCCAGAATGCGCTGTCCATGCCTGTTCTGATCGGCATCCTGATGCTGATGGGCATCGTCACCAAGAACGCCATCCTGCTGGTTGATTTCGCCATTGAAATGCGACGCCACGGCATGGAGCGTGTTCACGCCATGGTGGAGGCGGGTCGCAAACGTGCCCGTCCAATCATCATGACATCGATTGCCATGTCAGCCGGCATGCTTCCTTCGGCGCTCGGCGTTGGTGAAGGCGGTTCATTCCGCGCACCAATGGCGATCGCAGTGATAGGCGGCATCATCGTCTCGACAGTCCTGTCACTGGTGGTTGTTCCCGCCTTCTTCCTGATCATGGATGACCTCTCGACACTTCTAGGACGGATTTTCGGTCGCTTTGTCGGCAAGAAGGAAGAAGACCCGGAAGTTCTCTCCAAGGAAGAACTGTCCCAGATGGCGCTCGATAACTCCCGCGCCCTGGCAGAGGTTGAAAAACGGATGGATGCCATGGAGCGTACCGGCTCAGGCTCAACGCGAGACAATACCAAGAACGACAATGTTCTGAGATTGCCGCCTCTCGCAGCAGAATAAAGTCTTGCTCAATGACACGAAAAACGCCGGATGCATAATCCGGCGTTTTTGTTTGAGCAGGCACATAAATGCCAACCAACATTTACAGGGAACTTCACAGTTCGTTGATCGAAATCAAATAGCGGATTTTCCGCCGTGGTATTCTTCCCGAAATTGGCAAGTTTAATGTTGGCAAGACTTGGGCAGACAGTGAGAACACCAGTGGCATGGTGTGCAGGGCCGGAAGCAGTGAACCGGACCGCTGCGTTCACGGTATCGTCTGTCAGGTCAGGGTTTGATCGGGAGCCATGACAAACGTGAACAAAACTGTGAAACTGAGCAATAAGGACAGGAACATCCTTGTCCGCGCTCCCTTCATAGGAGCGGGGGATGATGCGTCGGCGCTGAAACTTCTGGAAGCGGCGGCCATCGTAACATTCGATCCACGCCATATTCTTTTTCGCGAAAATGATCCGGCCGAGCACCTTTACTGTGTGCTGAACGGCTTTGTGCGTATCTATCGTCTGAACAAGGACGGCCGCGAAGCGGATATTCGTGTCTGCGGGCCGGGTGACACTTTTAACGAGTGCCTGATTTGCGGTAGCGACCGTTACCGTTACAATGCCCAGACCGCCGAAAGCACAACGCTGGCGCGTTTCGAGCTGCCGCGTATCCGCAACATGATCGAGCAGGAGCCCGGCGTTGCCAAGGCCGTTATGCAGTGCCTGTCGAATAGCCTTCTCAACGCCATGGACTGTGTGGCCAATGACCGTTTGCAGACAGCACCACAGCGTGTCGCAAACTATCTGATCACCAGCGGCCCTCACGGCGCGACATCCTATTCTCTACGCCTGCCATTCCAGAAAAGTCTTCTGGCAGGCAAGCTGGGCCTCGCGCCAGAAGCGCTGTCCCGCGCTTTTTCCACCCTGCGGGACGCAGGTGTGACAGTTCGTGGTCGCGTCGTTCAGGTGAATGATATCGGCGCGCTGCGCCAGATTTAGCACCGCATCTCTTAACGCTGAGATGGCATTGGGAAAAAAGACAACTGGACAAATCCAAGGCCGTTGCATGACCATTATGCGCAACGTGCTTTGCCTCTTTCCTGCGGGGAGCGGGGGAGTGAAAAGACGGGATGCCTTCGTGGAGCGTTCCGTCTTTTCTGTTTCATGGTACCCAAGGTTTACGCCGTAGGAAACAAGGCAACAGCCTTAAAGACCGCCCTGCACTTTCAGGAAACTGACGATACCATCGACGCCATCGCCGCGCTTCATATCGGTGAACAGGAAAGGCATCTGCTTGCGCATGCGCGTTGCGTCCTTTTCCATCACATCGAGATCAGCCCCGACATAGGACGCCAGGTCTTTCTTGTTGATTACCAGCAAGTCGGAGCGCGTAATGCCCGGACCGCCCTTACGCGGGATTTCTTCGCCCTGGCAAACGGAAATCACATAGATGGTGATGTCAGCGAGATCAGGGGAAAAGGTCGCAGCCAGATTGTCGCCACCCGATTCGATAAACACCACATCGAGATCCGGGAACCGTTCATTGAGACCGGCGATGGCCTGCAGATTGATGGTGGCGTCTTCACGAATGGCGGTGTGCGGACAACCCCCTGTCTCGACCCCGACGATGCGCTCAGATGGCAAAGCCTGCATACGCACCAGCGCCTCGGCATCTTCCTTGGTGTAGATATCATTGGTCACGACAGCGACCGAGTAATCCGCGCTCATCGCCTTGCACAGCTTTTCCGTCAGAGCGGTTTTTCCCGAGCCCACAGGTCCGCCAATACCAACCCGCAAAGGGCCATTTCCCGATTTCATCAGCTGTTCCTTTATATGTTCTGATCGCACGACTTTATGGAGCTTGATCGTCCGGTTCAATATGCTGCGCTGCACCGTCAGAAAAATTGACCTACCTTTGCGGGGGATAATGCGCCCAATGTCAGCGTTCGAAATGCCGCGATAATCAGGACCGAAACAGCCGTGAATGCTGGATTTCATGACGCAAGAACGCGGTATCCGCCAGAATGGTCGAGCTTCCCAGATCATCCAGAGTCGAGCCCTTTGCCTTGACCGAGATGTCAGTCAGAAGCTGCTCGGTGCTTGCGAGAATAGCAACACCGTCCGTCTGACCTGCGAGCCCCAAGCGTATCGCTGCTGACACCATTTGCGAGACACCGGCATGCAGATAGGCGGCAATGGCACTGACCGGATCAATCCCATGGGCTGCCGCAACAGCACCAACGGCAACCGGATATGCGGTTTGCGCTGGCAGCAGCTCAAATACCTGGTGCGGCCAGGCCTTGGCAGCGACAAGAAACGCGTCGCCCAGTTGAACCGTCTCGCGGTAACGTTCCGCAGATCCGGCAAGGGCACGGGCCAGCTCACACAGTTCATGCAGCGCCTGACTGTCTTCATGGCAACGGCTGGCCGCCGCCAGAAACACCGCGTCATTCCACAGCGCACCACGTTCGAGCGATAGTTTCACCCAGACGGAAAGCTCGTGCGGATTGCTGAGCAAGCCATCATGCACCGCCCCTTCCAGGCCAGACGAATAGGAAAACGCTCCGACGGGAAATGCCGGAGACATCCACGCCATCAGCCGCAGCAGCCCGGCAAGATCGCTCTGTGCGCTCATCGATCAGTCGTGATTATGGTGTTGATGACCGTGCCCGTGATCATGTCCGTGGTCATGCCCATGATCATGTTTGTGATCGTGGCCGTGTGAGTGGCTGCCATGCGAATGATAGGCGCCACGCGCTGGCTGGAATGGTTCCTCAACGTCGAGAACCGTTGCGCCAAGGCCTTCAAGCATCGAGCGAATGACATGATCACGCAGGATCAGAATGCGGCCCTCTTCGATCTGCGCCGAAAGATGTCTGTTGCCCAGGTGCCAGGCCAGTTCGATCAGATGAAGTGTATCCCGTCCGGTGATTTCAAACAGTTTCTCATTGGCAGCACGTACTTCGATCAGGTCGCCATTTTCCACCACCAGGAGATCACCATGTGCAAACAATACTGGCTCCTTCAGGTCCAGCATCACCATCTCATCATTCTGTAAATGAAGCAGCTTGCGGCGCAGGTGGCGCTGGTCATGGGCAAGCACCACAAAGTCGGATGTTTCATCGGCAGGCGTGCCAGCTGGCAGGTATGAAGTGACGCGTAACATGGCTTTTCCGGTTCCATTAAAAAGTCTCAAATGAAATAACTGCCGGATCACCTGCCTGATTGCAAGGTTCAACTTGCCCTTGCCTGCCCCTGTTTGACATTACGAACGGCAGAGCCGTTCAACAGCGTAACGCCGCTGCGATACTCCTGCTGTACACCATGCATTTCATTCTCGTGCAGAGCGCGATTGCGGCCACTGGCCTTCGCAAGATAAAGCGCACGGTCCGCAGAAATGAAAATATCGTCCTTGCGCCGACCGGGCACGATCTCCGCCACGCCAACCGACACCGTGGTGCTAACCACATCCGTTTCAAAATTCAGTGTCAGCGCTTCAATTTTCCGACGCGCCAACTCCACGAGTGCCATTCTGTCGCCCTGCTGGCCGCCCTTGATGATGACGGAAAACTCCTCCCCGCCCAACCGTGCGACCGGATGCAGGGAACTGAAAGAATCAGCCAGCGTATTTGCAACGGTGCGAATGACGATGTCGCCAGCGGAATGGCCGTGACAATCATTGATCGCCTTGAAGCGGTCAAGATCGAAGATGGCAAGCGAGGCATTATCCTGCACGCTCTCAAAGGCCTCGTTGAACGCCCGACGGTTCAACAGGCCTGAAAGTGCATCGGTGCGGCTCAACCGTTCGAATTCATCGCGAGAATGATAAAGTTTGCGGATAAGGCGCCATGCACAAAAGGAAATAAACAGCGCAACGCTACCACCAACCAGCCACGACATGGCAATGCCATAGGCAATGGCTAGCGAGAATGTCACCGGCAAAACGTCGAAAACACTCGCCATCAGCAATACTGAAATACTGACGAAAATCGAGAGAATAATTGCAAGAAAAACCGTCTTACCAGCGAATGCGGGAATAGTTCTCGCATTCTCAAGTTCGGCGGAATCAATATCGATTGAAAAGAGTTTTTTCAGACGAGCAAACATCGAAGCACCTCATTTAACCTCCTAACGGATAAGGCCCAGATGTTTGTTCGAAGTTAATACAATGTCTAAAATTTTAGTATTTCCAAGTATAAAATCGAACACACATAGAACATAGCAAAAATCCAAAAACAACTTGACACACCAAGAAGAAGACACGTTTCAGCCTTAAAAACAGGGCTAAACCGAATCGAATTTGGCTTTCAAACCATCATGTTCGGTAATCGAAAGAGCGGTCCAATGCCTTGCTGCATAGGGATAGTTGCTACGGATAACCATTAACACTTTAAAGTCATACATCGTTTGCAAAAAAAGGCCCGGAATTGCTTCCGGGCCTTTGCGTTTAAATCAAAATTTGACGTGGGTCTCAGGCGACCTTGCGAGCCTGCAGATGCTCGAGAATGCTCTGTGGAGAAGACAGGCCGTACGGATCGCTTTCGCAATTGTCGGAATAGCCTTCTTCTTCGAACCACTGCTCGACAACGCCGTCATTAACGACGGCAGCATAACGCCATGAACGCATGCCGAAACCGAGATTGTCCTTGGCAACGAGCATGCCCATCTTGCGGGTGAACTCACCCGAACCATCAGGGATAACCTTGACGTTTTCGAGGTTCTGGCTTTTTGCCCACGCGTTCATGACGAACGCGTCATTGACCGACAGGCAATAGATTTCATCGACGCCCAGCGCGCGGAATTCTGGTGTCAGCTTTTCAAAATCTGGCAGCTGGTAGGTCGAGCATGTTGGCGTGAAAGCACCTGGCAGGGAGAAAAGAACAACCTTCTTGCCTGCAAAGTAGTCGTCGGATGTTACGTCCTGCCAACGGAATGGGTTTGGACCGCCAACAGCTTCGTCGCGAATGCGCGTGCGGAATGTAACGGCGGGAACTTTTTTACCTAGCATGATTTTCTCCTGTCGATGGCGCGCGACAAAGCTTGGGAACAATGCCCGCCTTTAATTCGTGTTTCGAGATAGCGTAAAACGGCGTTCAATGCAGCAGGAAATATCCCTCTGCACAGCAGCCATGCACAATTACGCGGTTTCTGAGGCGCCTTCTTAAAACAGGAAGTAACGTTGCGCCATAGGCAGAACGGTTGCCGGTTCGCAGGTCAACAATTCCCCATCGGCACGCACTTCGTATGTTTCAGGATCGACCTCGATATGCGGTGTCAGATCATTGAGGATCATCGATTTCTTCGAGATGCCGCCACGCGTGTTTTTGACCGCAACAAGGTTCTTTGCAACACCTAGACGCTGCGCCAACCCTGCATCGAGAGAGGCCTGCGACACGAAGGTCACCGAAGAATTGGTACGTGCCTTGCCGTAAGCCCCGAACATCGGACGGTAGTGAACCGGTTGCGGTGTCGGAATAGACGCATTTGGATCACCCATTGGCGCTGCAACAATCATTCCGCCCATCAACACCGTATCCGGCTTGATACCAAAGAAGGCCGGATTCCAGATCACCAGATCCGCACGCTTGCCGACCGCGATCGAGCCGATTTCATGGCTGACGCCATGTGCGATGGCAGGATTGATGGTATATTTGGCAACGTAACGACGCACACGGAAATTGTCGTTATTACCCGTTTCTTCCGGCAAACGACCACGCTGACGTTTCATTTTGTCCGCCGTCTGCCAGGTCCGGATCGCCACTTCACCCACGCGTCCCATCGCCTGACTATCGGACGAAATAATCGAAAACGCGCCGATATCGTGCAGGATGTCTTCTGCAGCGATGGTCTCCTTGCGAATGCGGCTTTCCGCAAAGGCAATATCCTCAGGGATGGATGGCGACAGATGGTGACAAACCATCAGCATGTCCAGATGTTCGGCCAGCGTATTGACCGTATACGGCCGCGTCGGATTGGTGGACGACGGGATAACGTTCATCTGACCGCAAATCTTGATGATGTCGGGCGCGTGGCCACCACCGGCACCTTCGGTGTGGAAGGCATGGATGGTGCGACCCTTGATCGACCCGACCGTGTCTTCCACAAAACCGCTTTCGTTCAACGTGTCCGTATGGATCATCACCTGAACATCATATTCATCCGCAACTGAGAGGCAGCAGTCGATAGCTCCCGGTGTTGTGCCCCAATCTTCGTGCAGCTTGAGCGATGTGGCACCACCAAGCACCATTTCTTCGAGCGCGCCAGGCAGCGAGGCATTGCCCTTGCCGGCAAAGGCAAGGTTCATCGGGAAGGCATCTGCCGCCTCGATCATGCGGGCAATGTGCCATGGCCCCGGCGTGCAGGTCGTCGCCAGCGTGCCATGGGCCGGGCCTGTGCCGCCACCCAACATGCAGGTTATGCCACTCATTAGCGCTTCTTCGATCTGCTGCGGGCAAATGAAGTGAATATGGCTGTCCATACCGCCAGCGGTAACAATCTTGCCCTCACCGGCAATCGCTTCGGTGCCCGGTCCAACAATGATGTTAACGCCCGGCTGCGTGTCCGGGTTACCGGCTTTGCCGATGGCAACAATACGTCCGTCTTTGAGGCCGATATCGGCCTTGACGATACCCGAGTGGTCAACAATGACAGCGTTGGTGATAACCGTATCAACTGCACCATTGGCGCGCGTCACCTGGCTTTGCCCCATACCGTCACGGATAACCTTGCCACCACCAAATTTGACCTCTTCACCATAGGTGGTGTGGTCTTTTTCGATTTCGATAAACAGTTCGGTGTCCGCCAAACGCACCTTGTCGCCCACCGTTGGACCAAACATGCTGGCATAGGCTGCACGGGAAATTTTATAAGCCATTAGATCATGCTCCCTGAAAAGCGGAGAAAAGCTATTCTATTGAAATTCTTACAAGTTTACCTTCGCTTGCGAAGGTATCGACCAATTGTTTTTCAGCCTGAAACGGATGCCCTGCCCACCCCTGATGGCCAAAGCCGGTAATAAAAACCTGGGCCTGATCTTTAGCCGCCATGTCCAGCACCTGGAAAATGGCAATCAAACCACTGCTCGGGCAAATATAGGGTTTTGGCGAATATGCGGCCAAAAATCCGTCCGCACGCTCATGGATGTCACGCGAAATGATCTGGTGCTGTTTGCCGTTGTCTGAAGCGATCACAGCAAAAGCATCACTATAGTCTTCACAGAAATCATCCAGTTCCGGATTCGAAACCTTCAAACCGGAACGCATGTCCAGAAATTTAGCGGGATCGCGTACCGACCAGATGGTTGATGCCGCCTGGACCGGCTGTAGTGATCGCCATTGCGGCTCCTCACTCATCGATTTTCCCGGACGCCCGGTATTACACACGGCAACGATATCAGTTTTGACGCCACCACGACCGAACGAACGGCAATCATTGAAACGGATCACCAGATCCGCAACATCAATCAGTTCATTTGCACCGTCAGGTATGTCGCCATTGCCGACAACCACGATTTTTTGCCCCATCGCGGTTAGAATCCTTCCGAGAGGGAACGTAATTCTTCCGTCCGCTTGCGGCTCATATCGGCAAGACAGGACGACACCAGCAACGGTTCCATGGAGCCGCCGCGCGCCTGAAAGCCAACTGCTTCGCAATTGGCATCACGATAGGCAATCCATGCTCGTTGCGCTGCCAACAACGCTTTGACCGCACCTTCGCCATCTTCACCCGCAGAACTGTCTCGCTCCGCCAGAACCTTACGCACGCTCTGATATTGCGTGTTTAGTTCCGCGTCCGCTGTCTCGTAATCCCGCGCCGCACAGATGTTCATCTCTGCCTGCGTCATCGGCGAATCACAGTCGATGTCAGGTTCACTCTGCGCTAACGCCGTTGTTGCGGAAGCAGCACTGATGATAAGTGCTGCTATTCCGTTATAAATCATCCGTCCTGTCATCGTGACGCGCCGTCATAGGCTTTGGGCGACAGCGCCCTGGCATCCACGCCGTCGAGGCAATTGGCGTTGACGGCGACCATCGGCGTACCATCAGGTGCATCGGCATAAGCAAAGCTTTCAATGCCGCAGGTTGCGCAGAACAGGTGATGGATCTTGTGCTTGTTGAACAGATATTCGCTGAGGCTCTTTTCGCCCGAAACCAGTTTAAAATGATCCTTTGGCACAAATGTCAGTATCGATCCCAGCCGTTTACAGCGAGAGCAGTTACACACCACCGTCTGATCGAGATCGGCATCTGCCTCAAAACTGACTGCGCCGCACTGGCAACTTCCGTGATAATGTTGCGTTGCCATATCAAAGCCTCCCCATGACCTGCTGACGAAAACCATAGACTTCACGTTTGCCGGAAAGCGGCACCAGCGTCACTTCACGGGTCTGCCCCGGCTCAAAGCGCACGGCCGTTCCTGCAGGAATATCCAGGCGCATGCCAAAGGCACGGTCTCGCTCGAAGGCAAGTCCGGCATTGGTTTCTGCGAAGTGATAGTGGCTGCCAACCTGTACCGGCCGATCACCGGTGTTGGAAACCTTGAGAGTGATCGTCTCCAGACCCGCATTGAGTTCGATGGAGCCTTCGGCTGATATAATTTCCCCTGGGATCATTTGATCCTCCTTATAGTTTCGGCCTATGCACTTGTTCGAGAACTACAGCCTTCCGCCTTGAGTATGCGAACCGTGGAGGGCGGATTGTTCACCAGCTTTCCAGCCGGTCTTACCGGCCTGCGCACGAGTTCGCCGCCGCAATTCGGGCATTTTCCTTCAAGAGTGCCCTCAGCGCAATCGCTGCAATAGGTGCATTCGAAAGAGCAGATCACAGCCTCAAGGCTTGCCGGAGGCAAGTCCTTGTCGCAGCACTCACAATTGGGTCTCAGTTCCAGCGCCATGGTGTTCCCCTTGATAAGCGTCAGCGGATTGGTTCGTGAACCGTCACCAGCTTTGTGCCATCGGGAAAGGTCGCCTCCACCTGAACGTCATGGATCATTTCGGCAATGCCTTCCATGACCTGGGCACGGGTAATAACATGGGCGCCAGCCTCCATGAGCTCGGCAACAGCGCGACCGTCGCGCGCGCCTTCCACGACAAAATCCGTGATGAGCGCGATTGCTTCAGGATAGTTCAGCTTCACACCGCGCTCCAGACGACGGCGTGCAACCATGGCCGCCATGGAAATAAGCAGCTTGTCTTTCTCTCTCGGGCTAAGGTTCATTATCGTCCCACTCTTGTTCTTATAGATTCCAGACTTTCGGCACTGGCGCGCCATTACGCAAGTGCGAAATGACCGGCACCAGTATTTTTCTCAACGCAAATCCGTCTTCTGCGGCAACACGCACCACAAGCTTGCCTTGCCACTCGCTTGCCCCACCATGATCGCCCAACGCTTCGCGCACTTTCGGCAACATCGCCTCTGCCAGAGGCCCGATGTACAACAGCGTAGCAAAGGCCACCTGCCCGTTCAGTACGGATGCCGATCCTGCCAGTTCTTCGATCTCGCCATCCAGGAGCAGTTCTTCGGCATGGATAAGTTTACCGCTGTGACGAATGCGCCAACGGTCGCGAAACAGCCCGCCACGCATCATTTCACCCATGGCTTTGCGGCCTAGCAAAACAGCTTCGACGGCCAGAAACTCTGCGGAGGGATCAATATCTGCCTCCAACCTGCGGCTGAGGGAAGCATTGTCGAAAAGAATGGTTTCCTGTGGCAGCCAGTGCAACACAGAACCAGCTTCAGCCGTAACCCGTGCAGTGACGGTAGCAGTACCAAACGACGCTTTGTAGATTTTTTCGCAGGCTTGCGTGGTGACCGTCAGTCTGGAGCCCGCACCTGCAACGGCGCTCCACTCGAGTTCATCGCCGCCAGTCAATCCACCGGAGGAATTGATGAGAATGGCTTCCATTTCATTGGAAAACGTATCAGGAAGGCGGATCTTGGCGCAGCCTTCCTGATACAATGTTTCGAGCCGGGTCTTGCCCTCGGGTGCCTTGGTTACAAGGCGTCCTCTACCACGCGCTCTTTGCTGACGGCTTTGATGGCGGGTATGCTCCCCGAGTTGCTGGTCTGAATGCACGTCGTCTCCGAAGTTTTTGCCGAAGCCGAAGCTGGCACTGCCTGCAAGACGCAATCGCTTTTCTTGACCGCAGCATCAACCACCAGCTGGCCTTCTGTGTTCTGGAAGAAATCCCACATCGT
Organism: Agrobacterium sp. AGB01; assembly: GCF_014851585.1. Taxonomy (GTDB): domain Bacteria; phylum Pseudomonadota; class Alphaproteobacteria; order Rhizobiales; family Rhizobiaceae; genus Agrobacterium. The sequence goes on along the minus strand of NZ_JACVAB010000002.1, from coordinate 395,684 downwards.
GTCAGCGGCATCAACCTGTCGCGATACCTCAGCCACAGCTTTGCGCTTGCCGTCGGCAGAGGCTTGAATAACCTCGGCTTTTACCGGGCTGCGCGGCCATGCATGGTCCCAACCGTCAATCACGTAGGAATAGACACGTGAACCGGATTTGCAAACATCATAGGTATTGAATGTCACACGACCGGCAGTGCGGCTTTTGACGGCGCCCTTGCAGCCGTCCAATTCCGCCCAGCGCTTCAGCGCGGTTTCACCGCTATAACGCCAATAGGCTTTACCACCACCATGATAAGGGTTGGCAGGATCCTTGGTACCGGCAAAGGCAATAATAGAGATAGGACGTGCTGGTGTGCAGGTCGCACCGTCAGGCATCCATGAACCATCTTTTTCGACCGGATAACCGGCACGAAGCGACGCGACAAAACCGGCTGCCGCAAAGTCCTCGTTACCGTTGCACAGATATTGCGATAGCATGCGGCCGCCACCGGAATAACCGGAGGCATAGATGCGCTGTTCATCGACACACAGTTTTTCTGAAACAGTCTTGATCGCCGCGCGGATGTAGCTGACCTCATCCAACCCGCCTTCGCGGGTGGTGACACCCGGTACATTCCAGGCATTCGTTCCGGTCATTTCGCCGGACAGACTGCCCTGCAGCGCAACTGTGATAAAGCCGTCGCGTTCCGCGACCCGGTCCCAGCCACTGCGGTTCATCTGGCCAATGGCATTGCTGTTGCTGCCATGGAAATCAAACACCACAGGCAATTTTTTCTGTCCGTCATAAGATGATGGAACAAAATAAACGGCCGAGCGTTGATCACTACCGGACACCACGGAAAACTGGTGACGGCCCGGCTCGACAGGTTGACCGCACATCGATGCAGATGCAGCGGCACTCATGGCTGTGAGCGCTAAGAAGCTTGCGGTGATGGTTCGAAGGGGCAAGACAAACCGGACGATCCGGCCAGCATTATCAAGTTTCATCGGCACGCCTTTATTGGCACAAGTTCCCAACCATACGGCAGAGACACGTGGAATGTAAGGGATCGACGGAAGCCGCATGCTTTAAGGCACTTCATGTGTCCTGCATGCGTCAATGTTGCGCCAGATACCACAACTCATTATTCGATGAAATGCTAAAATAATGCATAAATGCCATGCAACAACGCATAGGACTTCACTTTATTATAGCGGCTTTACATGTCCGTGAACGAAACCAGGTTGATTACACTGTCAAATGGCGACGCGCCTCCTGGCTATCCAGCGTTTCAGCCGCCCCTTGATGAACGATCTCACCGCGGTCCATGATGTAAACATAGTCGGCAAGCTCACGGCAGAAATCCAGATATTGCTCCACCAGCAGAATAGCCATTCCGGTGGAATCTCGCAGATATTTGATCGCCCGCCCAATATCCTTGATGATTGATGGCTGAATGCCCTCAGTCGGCTCATCCAGCACCAGAATTTTCGGGCGCGTCACCAATGCACGGCCAATGGCCAACTGCTGCTGCTGCCCACCGGACAAATCCCCGCCACGGCGCGACAGCATGGATTGCAGCACCGGAAACAAGCTGAAAATATCATCCGGAATAAAACGATCCTTGCGCGGCAGCGGCGCATAACCGCTTTCCAGATTTTCCTGCACACTCAACAACGGAAAGATTTCACGTCCCTGCGGCACATAACCAACCCCACGCTTGGCGCGCTGATAGGGGGCGAGGCCGTTGAGGCTTTCACCACCAAAGCTGATGGTGCCGGCACTTAAAGGATGCTGACCAGTAACGGCACGCAACAGCGAGCTTTTACCAACACCATTGCGTCCGAGAACGCAGGTAATCTTGCCCATCTCCGCATTCAGCGAAATGCCACGCAAGGCCTGCGCTGCGCCGTAGTGAAGATTGATATTGTTAACGCTCAGCATGTCATCGCCCCAGATAATTCTCGATCACCTTCGGATCGCTTGACACAAAATCGATGGATCCCTCCGCCAGCACCGAACCTTCGGCAAGGCAGGTCACCTTCACACCCAACTCACGGATGAAGCCCATGTCATGCTCCACCACCACCACGGAGCGGGTCTTGGCGATTTCCTTCAACAGCACAGCCGTTTCGGCGGTTTCAGCATCCGTCATGCCAGCCACCGGTTCGTCGACCAGAAGAAGTTTCGGTTCCTGGGCCAGCAACATGCCGATCTCCAGCCACTGTTTCTGGCCGTGCGAAAGATTGGCTGCCAGATCATGGCGACGATGGCCAAGACGCACGGTGCCGAGAATTTCCTCGATGCGGGCTTTGTCTTCTTCGGTCAGCCGGTAAAACAGGGTGGCGAAAACCCCGCGCTTGCGGTTCAGCGCCAGTTCCAGATTGTCCCACACCGTGTGACTTTCAAATACGGTCGGTTTCTGGAATTTGCGACCGATGCCAAGCTGGGCAATATCCGCCTCATCTTTTTTGGTGAGGTCGACGCTGTCTTCGAACAGCACCTTGCCGGTGTCAGGTCGCGTCTTGCCGGTGATGATATCCATCATTGTCGTCTTCCCGGCACCGTTAGGGCCGATGATGGCACGAAGTTCCCCCGGCTCCACGACGAAAGACAGGGAGTTGAGCGCTTTGAAACCGTCGAACGACACCGACACACCATCAAGATAAAGCAGGCTTTTTGATCTGTTTTCAGCAATCATATTCATGGATATCACTCCGCCGCCTGCTGCGCAGGTGTTGCCGTGTTCACCTCAACCGCAGCTGCCTTTTTGGTGTTTTCCAAGGCATTACGCTTGTCCCGGCGGTTGCCGATGACCTGCTGGATGGTGCCAACAATGCCCTTAGGGAAAAACAGCGTGACGGCAATAAAAAGCCCGCCCAATGCAAACAGCCACAATTCAGGGAAAGCACCGGTGAAATAGCTCTTACCGCCGTTGACCAGCACGGCACCGATAATAGGACCAATCAGGGTGCCGCGACCGCCGACCGCCGTCCACACCACCACTTCAATCGAGTTGGCAGGCGAGAACTCACCGGGGTTGATGATACCGACCTGCGGTACGAACAGAGCACCGGCGATGCCTGCCATCATGGCCGAGACAACAAAGGTAAAAAGCTTGATGTTTTCGACACGGAAGCCCAGGAAACGCACGCGGCTTTCGGCATCGCGCACCCCAACCAGAACCTTGCCGAATTTGGAATTGACGATAGCCGAGGCGATCAACAGGCTGAGCGCCAACATGATGGCCGTCACGGCAAACAGAACGGCACGTGTACCATCGGCCTGCACGGAGAAACCGAGAATATCCTTGAAATCCGTCAGGCCATTATTGCCGCCAAACCCCATGTCGTTGCGGAAAAAGGCCAGCAGCAGCGCGTAGGTCATCGCCTGGGTGATGATCGATAGATAAACGCCGTTGACGCGGGAGCGAAAGGCAAACCAACCGAACACAAAGGCCAGAACACCCGGAACAACCAGCACCATCAGCATGGCAAACCAGAACATATCAAAGCCCTGCCAGAACCAGGGCAATTCTTTCCAGTTCAGGAACACCATGAAATCCGGCAGCACCGGATGGCCGTAGACACCCCGCGTGCCGATCTGGCGCATCAGGTACATGCCCATGGCATAACCACCCAGCGCAAAGAACGCAGCATGCCCCAGCGAGAGAATGCCGCAGTAACCCCACACAAGGTCCAGAGCCAGTGCCAGCAAGGCATAGGCCAGATATTTGCCGAGCATCGACATGATATAGGTCGGCACATGCAGCGGGTTATCGGCAGGCAGCAACAGGTTTGATGCCGGGATGAGCAGGGCAACCGCCAGAAGAATGGCAAGAGCAATGGTGATGTGGCGATCAAGCGCCCGAAGAAGGAAGCCGGTAATCATGCTTCGATGGCCCTTCCCTTGAGTGCGAAGAGACCACGCGGCCGCTTCTGAATGAACAGGATGATGAGCACGAGTACAAGGATTTTGCCGAGAACAGCGCCGACCGTCGGCTCCAGGAACTTGTTGAGCACGCCAAGCGACAGCGCCCCGACAAGCGTCCCCCACAGGTTACCCACACCGCCAAACACCACCACCATGAAACTATCGATGATGTAGCTCTGACCAAGGTTGGGTGACACGTTGTCGATCTGCGAAAGGGCGACGCCAGCAAGACCGGCCACACCAGATCCAAGCGCAAAGGTAAAGGCATCAACCCAGGGCGTTCTAATGCCCATTGACGAAGCCATGCGGCGGTTCTGGGTGACTGCTCGCATTTGCAGACCGAAGGATGACCGTTTCAAAAGCAACAGCAGCGCAAAGAAAACCGAGAGAGAAAAGGCAACGATCCACACGCGATTCCAGGTAAAGTTCAGATAACCGACCCTGAACGAACCGGACATCCAGCTCGGATTGCCAACCTCACGGTTGGTCGGCCCGAAAATCGTCCGAACCGCCTGTTGCAGCACAAGCGAAATGCCCCATGTGGCAAGCAAGGTTTCAAGCGGACGGCCATACAGGAAGCGGATGACACCCCGTTCCATGACCAGTCCGACAAAACCAGTCACCAGAAATGCCACTGGCAGTGCAATGGCCAGAGACCAGTCAAACAAACCAGGGTAATTGCTGCGGATAACCTCCTGCACCATAAAGGTGGAATAGGCACCGATCATCACCATTTCACCATGTGCCATGTTGATGATGCCCATCACACCGAAGGTGATGGCGAGGCCGATGGCCGCCAGCAGCAGCACGGAACCAAGCGACAGGCCGTACCAGACATTTTGAACGCTATCCCAGACAGCCAGCGAGCTTTCAATGTTTGAAATCGCGCTATCGATATCAGCCTTCAGGCTGGTGTCGACAGAAGATGAGGCTGCCATCAGAATGCTGATCGCATCGCGCCCGCCAATCTTGCTGATGGTTTCAATTGCCGCTTTTTTCTCGTCCACCGAACGGTCCGAGGACAAAAGGGAGACAGCCCGCGCCTCTTCCATGCGGCCACGCACTTCTGCGTCCGTTTCCTTGGCAAGGGCAGCATCCAGCAAATCGAGATTTTCGGCACTGGGGGCCTTGAGCACCGCATCTGCCGCGGACAGGCGTACAGATTTTTCCGGGCTCAACAATGTCAAACCGCCCAAAGCGGAACGGATAACCCGGCGCAGATTGTTATTGACCTTGATCTTCGTCACAGCCGCTCTGGGCACTTCTCCAGCCGCCTCACCCGACAGCGGGTCGATCAACGCAAAACTGGAGCCTGCAGGCGTTGCCATGAAAACCAGATTATCGGCTTTGCGCACATAGAGGTCGCCGGATGCAAATGCCTCAAGTGCGGGAACGACACGTGGATCCCCAGTCGCTGCAATCTGCCCGATCAGAACCTCTGCCTGCTTGAAGTCAGCTGTGCCAAGCGCATCGACCAGTGCCTTCGGATCACTTTGCGCCATCGAAGGCGACATCAGACTGAACAGCAGGCCGATCACGACCAATAGACGAAATACCATAGTCCCAAGTCCCCCCTTGGAAGCCTGCACATCAGTTGCGAAAACTGGCAGACGAATTCTGGAGTGAAGGAGCTTTCCTTCATGCCTCAGGGGCTTCCCCCTTAGACGTCATCAGCGGGCCTCGCCCGGTTTATGTGCTTGGTGCCGACCAACTTCACGTTGATCGGCATCCGCATTTTTCGTTTATCAGCTGCCCTTGCCGCCGCACTTGCCCGAGGCCACGTTGAAGTTGCCGCACTCCATTGGCTTGCGCCAATCCGAGATCAGGTCCTTGCTGTCTGGCAGGTAATCGGACCACTCGTCGCCAACCACCTGTGGGGTCTGCTGAACGATATCGAACTGGCCATCGGCCTGGATTTCGCCAATCAGCACCGGCTTGGTGATGTGGTGGTTCGGCATGACGGTGGAGTAACCGCCGGAGAGGTTTGGAACCGATACACCAATGATCGAGTCGAGAACGGCATCCGTCTCGGTCGTGCCAGCGGCCTCAACAGCCTTTACCCATGCACTGAAGCCGATATAGGCCGCTTCCATCGGGTCATTGGTGACGCCCTTGTCATTCTTGGTAAAGGCGTGCCAGGTCTTGATGAACTCTGCATTGACTTCGGAATCGACGGACTGGAAGTAGTTCCAGGCAGCAAGGTGGCCAACCAGTGGTCCAGTGTCGAGACCGGCCAGCTCTTCTTCACCCACCGAGAAGGCAACGACCGGGATGTCTTCAGCCTTGACGCCCTGGTTTGCCAGTTCCTTGTAGAACGGTACGTTGGCATCGCCATTGATGGTGGAAACAACGGCGGTCTTTTTGCCAGCCGAACCGAACTTCTTGATGTCGGAAACAATGGTCTGCCAGTCGGAGTGACCAAATGGCGTGTAGTTGACCATGATATCTTCAGACTTCACGCCCTTGGATTCAAGATAGGCCTTGAGGATCTTGTTGGTGGTCTGCGGATAGACATAGTCAGTACCGGCCAGAACCCAACGCTCAACGCCTTCGGTGCTAGCGAGATAATCAACGGCAGGAATAGCCTGCTGGTTTGGTGCGGCACCGGTATAGAAAATGTTACGCGAGGATTCTTCACCCTCATACTGAACCGGGTAGAACAGGATGGAGTTCAGTTCTTCAAACACCGGCAAAACGGATTTGCGCGAAGACGATGTCCAGCAACCGAACACGGCAGCAACCTTGTCCTGGCTGATCAGCTGGCGTGCCTTTTCGGCAAACAGCGGCCAGTCGGAGGCCGGATCGACAACAACAGCTTCGAGTTTCTTGCCGAGAACGCCACCCTTCTTGTTCTGCTCCTCAATGAGCATCAACATGGCATCCTTCAGCGTCGTCTCGGAGATCGCCATGGTGCCGGAAAGGGAGTGGAGGACGCCAACCTTGATTGTGTCGTCGGCAGCAAACGCGCCGTGGAAGGCTGTGGTGGACAGGATTGCGCCAAGCAGCGCACCTGTAACCTTTGTTCTGAATGTCATCTGATCGAACCCCTCTTATGGTTTGCCTTAAAAGGCACCAGCAGCCTTTTTGACTGCCGCCGTGGGGAACTATCAAACGCACATCCGCAAAACCGTATACGTCAATTGACGTATGCAGGGTGGCGAAACAGGAAGGCAGAAAACTCAGCCATCAAGAAGGCCGCAAAAAGCAGCGGGGAAGGTAGGGACACTATTCGTTTACAGAGAACTTAATTGTGGAACTTAGTTCTGCGGTTTTGGATCTGTAGATGTCTCAAGGATGGCTTCCTGGTGATACCAGCTATCGAAGTCGACCTGAGGCATGGGAGTGGCATGAGGTTCAGGGTGCACAGACCCGTCCTTGCGGAAGCGGTTGTAGCCTGCACGACCACCGACGGGAAACTGATAAATTCTGGCACTTTCCATTTGCGGTTCATTTCTCATGATATTCTCTCTTCGTTAAAAACACCTCAGCATCTTGCTTCACCCTAATATAGCGCATCAGGATCGAAATTTCACCGTGTCGATTAAAAAAAAATCAAAAAGATTAAAAAATAGGCATTCAAAAAATCAAAGACGGGAAAGAGTAGTCTTTATGCAGCTAACGACCTAAAATCGGTCATTCCTGACGCAAAAAGCGCCGCTGCGGGCAAATTTCCGGTCCGAAGCGTCATAATAGCGCCCTTCCCTTTATAAAAACTTCATATTTGCAGGGAATTACGATTTGTCGCTTCCGTTAAACGAACAGCTTAACCAGTCGTTCCACCGCACACGAATCCACTCTCCCAAAAGAATTTTGCAGCCGTTCCGCCAACCAAATTCAAACTGGCACGCCGCGTGCTTGTGTATAGGCAGCCCTTGAAAGCGAAAGCGGTTTCCCTGCGGCCTGAACAGGTCAGGGGATATCAAGGCTTCGCATTATTACCTATGAGAGGTTCGCAATGACTAAGTTTAAACTCGAGTACATCTGGCTCGATGGTTACAAGCCGGTAGCAAACCTGCGTGGCAAAACGCAGGTCAAGGAATTCGACGAATTCCCGACACTCGAGCAGCTTCCGCTTTGGGGCTTTGACGGCTCCTCTACCCAGCAGGCCGAAGGCCACAGCTCGGATTGCGTTCTGAAGCCAGTTGCCATTTATCCTGATCCGGCCCGTACCAACGGCGCGCTCGTCATGTGCGAAGTCATGATGCCAGATGGCGTTACGCCACACGCATCCAACAGCCGCGCGACCATCCTCGACGACGAAGATGCATGGTTCGGCTTCGAGCAGGAATACTTCTTCTACGAAGACGGCCGTCCGCTCGGCTTCCCTGAGCAGGGCTACCCAGCTCCGCAGGGCCCATACTACACAGGCGTTGGCTACAAGAACGTTGGTTCCATCGCCCGCGAAATCGTTGAAGAACACCTCGACCTCTGCCTCGAAGCAGGCATCAACCACGAAGGCATCAACGCCGAAGTGGCCAAGGGTCAGTGGGAATTCCAGGTATTCGGCAAGGGCTCCAAGAAGGCCGCTGACCAGATCTGGATCGCTCGTTACCTGCTTCTGCGCCTTTGCGAAAAGTATGGCATCGACGTTGAATTCCATTGCAAGCCGCTCGGCGACACCGACTGGAACGGTTCGGGCATGCATTGCAACTTCTCCACCAAGTTCATGCGCGAAGTTGGCGGCAAGGAATATTTCGAAGCCCTCATGGCTGCGTTCTCCAAGAACTGGCAGGAGCATATCGACGTATACGGCCCAGACAACCACCTACGTCTGACCGGCAAGCACGAAACAGCCCCATGGAACAAGTTCTCCTACGGTATCGCTGATCGTGGCGCGTCGATCCGCGTTCCACACTCCTTCGTCAACAACGGTTACCGTGGTTACCTGGAAGATCGCCGTCCGAACTCGCAGGGTTGCCCTTACCAGATCGCGTCTGTCGTTTTGAAGACGATCGCAGAAGTACCGACTGCAAAGTCGGCTGCGGCCTAAGATAAAAATGATGGCGTCGTTCGATCCGGACGACGCCATTTTTGTGTCTGCACAGACAGACTGCGTTGCAGACAAACGCAACGACCACAAACTCTGATAACAGTTTCGGAGGCTATGAAATCCGGCATGGCCGCACGACAACGCATCATTCCCGTCAGACGTGAATATAACCGTTGGGTCGCCAACCAGACGCTGGAAGATTACGCGTTGCGCTTTACCGCAAAAAGCGCCCGGCAGTTTTCATCAAACCGAATTTCCCATACCGCCATTGGCGCAATCTCCTTCCTGGCTCTCGAAGCCATCGGCGGTGCGATCACACTGTCTTATGGCACGACCAATGCGTTTTTTGCCACCATAGTCGCGGCTGTCGCCATGTTGGCTGTCGGCCTGCCGATCAGCCGTTACGCCATCCGCCACGGCGTCGATATTGACCTTCTGACCCGCGGTGCAAGCTTTGGCTACATCGGCTCGACGATAACCTCGCTGATCTATGCCGCCTTCACCTTCATGCTGTTTGCCATCGAGGCATCCATCATGTCCGGTGCGCTGGAACTGGCACTCGGCATTCCATTATGGATCGGCTACATCATTTCGGCCGTCATGGTCATACCGCTAGTGACCCACGGTGTGCGGTTGATCAGCAAGTTCCAGATCATGACCCAGCCATTCTGGATCATCCTGAACACATTGCCGTTTATCTTCATTGCTTTTCTGGACTGGGGCAAATTCGATCTTTGGCTGGCCTTTTCCGGCATCCACCACACACCGGCACCAGTTGGAGAGTTTGCGCGGTTCAATCTCGTTGAATTTGGTGCCGCCTCCGCCGTCATTCTGGCATTGATGTCCCAGATCGGCGAACAGGTCGATTTTTTGCGCTTCCTGCCCGCCGAGGGCCAAAGCAAATTGCGGCATCGCATCGCTGTTTTTCTGGCAGGTGCCGGCTGGGTCGTGGTGGGGGTGCCAAAACTGCTGGCCGGCTCCTTCCTTGTCGTTCTGACCCTGTCATCAGGCGTGCCGGTGGACAAGGCGGCCGACCCGTCGCAAATGTACCTCACTGCCTTTGGCTACATGATCCCGAACGAAAATGCTGCCATGCTGTTGATGGTGGCTTTTGTGGTGGTGTCGCAGCTTAAGATCAATGTCATGAATGCCTATGCGGGATCGCTGGCGTGGTCGAATTTCTTCTCCCGCCTCACCCATAGCCATCCCGGTCGCGTTGTGTGGCTGGTGTTTAACGTTGCCATCGCCCTGCTGCTGATGGAACTCGGCATTTACAAGTTGCTGGAAGAAACGCTCGGCATCTTTTCCATTGTTGCAATGGCATGGCTGTGCACGATCTCGGCCGACTTGTTCGTCAACAAACCACTTGGCCTCGCCCCACCCGGTATCGAATTCAAGCGCGCCCACCTCTACGACATCAACCCGGTTGGTGTCGGCAGCATGATGCTGTCAGCAACCATTGCACTTGCCGCCCATTTTGGCCTGTTCGGCTCAATGGCAGCTTCACTTGCACCCTACATCACGCTGGTGGTTGCCTTCATCGCCTCCCCGCTGATTGCGTGGGGTACGAAGGGAAAGTTTTATCTCGCTCGTAAGCCGCGCCAGAAATGGCATGAAGAAAGCAGCATTACCTGCTCTATCTGCGAGCACCCATTTGAGCCGGAGGACATGGCGTGGTGCCCTGCCTATGCCGCACCGATCTGTTCGCTCTGCTGTTCGCTGGACAGCCGTTGTCATGACATGTGCAAACCCAAGGCAAAGCTCAATTATCAGGTAGCGACGGTCGCCAAGTCCTTCCTGCCAAATGAGCTGGTGGCCAAACTTGCCACGCGCCTTGGTCGCTATGGCATGTCAGCAGCATTGGCCATCGCAGCCCTTGGCGGCATTCTGGCGTTGATTGCCCATCAGGTCGCCACAGCATCACCGGAAACTGCTGATGTCGTGAACCGCACCATTCTCATCGTGTTTTTTGTTTTTGCAGTCATTGCCGGCATCGTCTGCTGGTTTCTGGTCCTTGCCCACGACAGCCGCGTGGTCGCGGAAGAAGAATCATCGCGCCAAAACACGTTGCTGCTTAAGGAAATTGCCGCCCACCGCAAAACAGATGCCGCGCTGCAGACCGCCAAGGAAACAGCCGAGGCGGCAAACCGCGCCAAAAGTCGGTATGTGGTTGGCCTCAGTCATGAACTGCGCACGCCGCTCAATGCCGTGCTGGGTTACGCACAAATTCTCGAACGGGATGAAACCATCCCGGCGCCGCGCCAATCTGCCATCAAGGTCATCAAACGTTCGGCAGACCACTTGTCCGGACTGATCGATGGCCTGCTGGATATTTCCAAGATTGAGGCTGGCCGCCTGCAGGTCTACTCCAACGAAATCAATATCCAGGATTTTCTGGATCAAATCGTCGATATGTTTCGCCCGCAGGCGCAGGCCAAGGGGCTGACATTTCATCACATCAGGGCAAAGTCACTGCCGCAATATGTGCGCAACGATGAAAAACGTCTGCGCCAGATCCTCGTCAACCTTCTGTCCAATGCCATTAAATTCACCGATGCAGGCAGCGTGACCTTCGAGGTTGCCTATCGCAGCCAGGTCGCCACCTTCACGGTGACGGACAGCGGACGCGGTATTTCCCCCAAGGATTTGGCGCGTATCTACGAACCGTTCCAGCGCGGTGAAGCGGACAACATCAAACCCATGCCCGGTCTTGGCCTTGGCCTCACCATCACCCAGCTATTGACCAACACACTTGGCGGCGAGATTTCCGCCACCAGCGAAAAGGATGTAGGTTCGACATTCCGCGTGCGTCTTATGTTGTCGGCCATCGACCGCCCGAGCACGGCACCGGCCGCTGAAAAGAAGATCGTGTCCTACGCCGGGCCTCGTCGGACTATCATGGTGGTGGATGATAATGAGGACCACCGAGACCTGATGCAGGAAGTCCTGTCTCCGCTCGATTTTGTGGTGCTAACTGCCCAGAGTGGTCCGGACTGCCTGACTCTCATCGAAGGATTAAGTCCGGATGCATTCCCCATCGACATTTCCATGCCGGGCATGAACGGCTGGCAACTGGTCGCCAAGTTGCGCGATGCCGGCCAGACCGCCCCAATCATCATGTTGTCAGCCAATATTGGGGACACGGCCATTATTGGCGCGGGTACCGATGGCCATAATGATGCCATTGCCAAACCGGTCGACATTCGCAAGCTCTGTGACCGCCTCGCCGTGCATCTGGGCCTGCACTGGGTGTATGAAAAAGACCTTTCCACGGTCATTGTTTCGACAGCTCCGCCAGCCCCGTTGAAGGCACCGGCTTCCGTTCATCTGCAGGATTTGTTACGCCTTGGGGAAATTGGCTACATCCGCGGCATCGAGGCCAAGCTGGATGATCTTGACCGCACCCAGGAAAATTTGCCGTTTACCGCACAAGCCCGCAACTTCGTACGCGCTTTCGACCTTACGGGTTACGCGGCCTTTATAAAGAAATTCGAAGACAAAAGGACGGGCACGGATGACTGAGCCGATGAACCCGCGCGATATCGTGCTGCTGGTGGATGACAGCCCGGAGGCCCTGGGCTTTCTGACAGAGGCACTGGAGCAATCCGGATTCTCCGTCCTGATCGCCACCTCCGGTCAGGCAGCTCTCAATATCGTAGAACGCATTACCCCAGATATCATTCTGCTGGACGCGATCATGCCCTCGATAGACGGTTTTGAAACCTGCCGTCGTCTCAAGGCAAACGCCTCGGTCGCACAGGTGCCGGTTATCTTCATGACTGGCCTGACGGAGACCGAACATGTGGTGCACGCATTGGGTTCCGGCGGCGTCGACTATCTGACAAAGCCAATCAATATCGACGAATTGCGCGCCCGCATTCGTGTTCACTTGTCCAATGCCCGCTCAGCCCAAAGTGCCCGTGTGGCACTGGATGCCGCCGGACGCCATCTGTTGGCAGTGAGGGCCAATGGTGCAATCCACTGGTCAACACCGCAGGCGACACGGCTGATCAACGCAGCAACGGGCAGTGATACCGGATTGGAAATTATCTCTGCCGAAATTGCCACCTGGCTTGGCTCTCCCGACCGCGCCCAGCACATGCGGGATGCAGCCTTAAGCATTTCTAACAATGGGCAGGCGATCCTGCAGCTTACCTTTTTGGGAGCAATGGGGGCTGACGAATATCTGTTCCGCCTGATGGCAACCAATGACAAACCAGCCGATGCCTTGCTGCGGCAACATTTTGGCCTGACGTTGCGGGAATCCGAAGTTTTATTGTGGATTGCCAAGGGTAAATCCAATCGCGACATCGGCGATATACTCGGCCTGTCTGCCCGCACGGTGAACAAACATCTGGAGCAGATCTATGTGAAGCTTGGTGTTGAAAACCGCGCATCAGCGGCTGTGAAAGCAACGCAGGTCATCCATAACAACGGCTGAGCCCTCCTAAGTCTAGGGTGCCTCGTCAGCACGGCTGGCGAGTAGCTGCGAAACGGTCACGAATTCAAAACCGCGCTGTCTCAGACCCTCAACAATCTTCGGCACGGCCGCACGGCTTGCCTCTCCGCTGCGATACATCACATGCAGCAAAATGATCGACCCATTCTGCGCTTTTTCAAGCACATGCGTAGCCATAGCATCAGCATTGCCCGCAATGTCAGGATAACTTTCCGGCTCTATATCCCAGGTGATTGTTTTGCGATTATTCTGCGATAGATACCACGGCAAGGTCACCAGCTTTTTGCCATAGGGAGGGCGGAAATCAATTTCACCTTGATAGCCAGCGTCGCGGATAGCGGCGTCGGTCCTCTCAATTTCGTCGGCAACGGTTGCAGGCCCAGTCAGCAACATGCGGGAATGCGTGTAGGAATGATTGCCCACCTGATGCCCTGCCTCGACAATCGACCGCGCCTGCGCCGGATTTTCCTGCATCTCCCTGCCGGTCAGGAAAAACGTTGCCGGGACATCATGCTCTTTCAGCAAGTCCAGCACATCCTGTGTGAAACGAACGGTCGGACCATCATCAAATGTCAGGGCAACGAGGGGCTTGCTGGTTTCGACCCGGGCGAAAATCTCGCCAAACAACTGTGTGGTGCGAGAATTGCCAAGTGTGTAAAGGCCAAACAGACCGCCGCCCAGCCCAAGCACAACCAAACCGACTGTAAAAAGTCGCCGCATCACCATCGAATCTCTCCCGTTAGTTGTCCCCTCCACATTCATTGCAACGACAATGTCGCCTTTGTGGCAAAAACAATCTGGTGCGCAGGAAAGTCAGAAACCAGCTGCTATTCTGTGCCCTCAAAAGCAAAAAGCCCGGCATCTCTGCCGGGCTTCTTGGATGTATTAGCAGAAACCTAGCTGCCCTGCTGGAAGTAGCTGAACTTGCCGTCCGGACCCTTCTTCCACTCGTACATAACGTAACCAGGAAGCTTTGGATCGCCCTTTTCGTCGAAGGAGATATCGCCAAGAACGGTCTTGAACGTGCCCTTCTTCATTGCTTCGGCAACAGCTTCAGCGTCGGTCGAACCGGCAGCCTTGGCAGCTTCAGCAATCGTCTGGAGCGCAGCGTAGGAGTACAGAGTGTAAGCTTCAGGGTTGAAGCCGGCAGCCTTGAACTTCTCTACCAGTTCCTTGTTTTCAGGACGCAGGGTTGGATCAGGACCGAATGTGTTGAGGGTCCCTTCAACAGCGTCACCAGCAATCGAGGCCAGTTCGTTGGACACGATACCGTCACCCGAAATGAGCGTTGCCTTCAGACCCTGGTCGGCAGCCTGACGGATGATCAGACCAGCTTCAGTGTGCAGGCCGCCCCAATAGATGATGGAAACGCCGGCTTCCTTCATCTTTGCGATCAGTGCGGAGAAGTCCTTGTCGCCGACGTTAACGCCTTCGTACATGGCTTCAGTCACACCGGCAGCGTTTGCAGCCTTTTTGGTTTCGTCGGCAAGGCCCTGACCATATGGGGTCTTGTCGTGAATGATGGCGATCTTTGCATCCTTGAAGTGGTCAGCAAGATACTTGCCGGCAATGCCGCCCTGCTGGTCGTCACGACCGCACGTACGGAAAGTGTTCCACAGGCCGCGTTCGGTGAAAACCGGGTTGGTCGCAGCAGGCGTCACTTCGAGAATGCCGTTTTCTGCGTACACTTCGGAAGCCGGGATCGAAACGCCCGAGTTGAAGTGACCAACAACAAACTTCACGCCGTCAGCAACGAACTTGTTGGCAACGGAGATGCCCTGCTTGGGGTCGGACACGTCGTCACCAAGGACGATCTTGATCTGTTCGCCGTTAATACCGCCAGCGGCATTAATGTCTGCTGCCGCTTGCTCGGCACCCTTCTGGAGCTGTGCACCGAACGCTGCGTTCGGGCCAGTCAGCGGGCCACCAACGGCGACGAGAATATCAGCCCAGGCAGAGCCGCTGAACGCGACCATTGCAGTCAGCGCTACTGCGGAAAGAAGAGACTTCTTCATTATGTTACTCCCAGTTCCTTTTGGATGGGTATTGTTGTTCACCTGTCCAGCCCCATCATCACTAAACAGGAAAGCTGTTCCACCTTTGCGAGCAGTCTGAGGTCAGAGACCCTGCCCTGTCAATCTTTCTTCTTCCAGGAAAAAGCAGAACTTTTTTCGTACAGCCAATAGTAGTTATTGACCATTTGGCTCGTTCTGCGAGTACGGAAACCGGCAACGGAAAAAACAAGCAACAACACCACATCGATTGTGTAGTAGAAGCCATTTAGCATCGGGCCGTTAAACAGCGCGTGATGCAAAAAGCGCATGGCGAAGCCCAGAAGTAACGTATAGACGATGACCCGAGGCATTTCGCCCCAACTATCGGCTACCGACTTGCCGGTCCGCCATGCTGTCCAGAACCCCAGAAGCAGAACCAATGCCCGCAAGATGTAACGAGGCATCGTATCTGTTTCGAAAAAAAGTCCCTGCATTTCGTTTTCCCCTTTAGCGCGGTCGCCCTTACGACAGACGCTCCGTTATTCTTATTTTAAAACCGGTCCTTGCAGACCGGGAATTCCATTTCCCACCCCTTCAAATCTGTTGCCAGCTTTGAGGCCAAAGACGGGAAAGTATTTTGCGGCATGACATTTCTCAGAAAGAGAAACACCATTCCGATTGCAGGGGTGCCAGCTTCTTTTTGATGGCTGGCGACACCTGAATTTCTTTTTTAAAACGGCGACTTCGTAGAAATCTCGCCGTTCAAAATCTCGTTGCCTCACCTTTTATCGTCTTGAAAACCGCCAAAAGTTTTCGTGACGCATATCAGTGGCGGCCACCTTCCAGATAGGCCGCACGCACTTCAGGATCGGCCAGAAGTTCCTTGCCGGAACCGCTCATGGTTACCTTGCCGTTCACCATCACATAAGCGCGGTCGGAAAGCTTGAGGGCAGCAAAAGCGTTCTGTTCGACAAGAAACACGGTCAGACCTTCTTCCCTGTTCAGTTTCTTGATCGCTTCAAAAATACCCTTCACAATCAGTGGCGCCAAACCCAGTGAAGGTTCGTCCAGCAACAGCAATTTCGGGCGGGCCATCAGCGCGCGGCCGATGGACAGCATCTGCTGCTCACCACCCGACAATGTACCGCCACGCTGGCTCTGACGTTCCTTCAGGCGCGGGAACATCACAAAGATCTTCTCCACATCCTCCTTGAAGTATTTCAGATTATCCAGACCAGCGCCCATCTGAAGGTTTTCCAGAACTGTCATGCGCGGAAAAATGCGACGACCTTCAGGAGACTGCGCAATACGCCTGCGCGCAATCAGGTGTGTTGGAACACGGGTAATGTCCTCGCCATCGAATATGACCGAACCGGAGCGGGCCTGTGGGCTACCGCAAATGGTCATCATCAACGTGGATTTGCCAGCACCGTTAGCGCCGATAAGGCTGACGATCTTGCCCCTGTTCACCTCGATATCGACACCGGCGAGCGCACGGATATTGCCGTAATAGGTTTCAACATTCTGGACTTTAAGAAGGGATTCACCGGACATCAGACCGCTCCCCCGTCAAGTTCTTCAGCAATAATTTCTTCCACTTCATCGTCCTCGACACCGAGGTAGGCGGCGATGACCTTGGGGTCATTCTTGACATGGTCCGGCGTCCCGTCAGAAATCTTCTGACCGTATTCAAGCACCACCACATGGTCGGAAATTTCCATAACCACCGACATGTCGTGCTCGATCAGCAGAAGCGATGTTCCTTCATCGCGAATGCCACGCAGCAATGCGTTCAGTGCCAGAGATTCCTTTGGGTTCAGACCAGCGGCCGGCTCGTCGAGGCACAACAGCTCAGGACCGGTGCACATGGCACGGGCAATTTCCAGACGACGCTGCGCGCCATAGGAAAGATCACCTGCCGGATCATCAGCACGATCCGTCAGATTGGCCTTGTCGAGCCAGTACTTTGCCTTCTCGATGGCATCGGCTGCAGCGTTTTTGTAAGCCGCGAAACCTAGCAAGCCGAGAATGGTGTAACCGGATGCCTTCATCAGCACGTTGTGCTGCGCAACCAGCAGGTTTTCGAGCACCGTCAGACCGGAGAAAAGCCGGATATTCTGGAAGGTTCTCGCAACCTTTGCTTTTTTGGTGATCTCGAAATCCGGCAAACGTTCCAGAAGGTGCTGCTGCCCCTCCTTCCCGTTCATGGTGATCATGCCCATTGTCGGCTTGTAAAAACCGGTGATGCAGTTGAACACCGTTGTTTTGCCAGCGCCGTTCGGCCCGATCAACGCGGTGATTTCACCACGCTTGGCTTCGAAGGAAAAATCGTTGATGGCCATCAAGCCGCCGAACTTCATCGAGAGATGCTCGACCTTCAGTATCGTATCTTTTTTCATGGAACTTGCTCCGGATGCCATCAGCCGTGACCTTCCTTCGTAAAGCTGCCGGAGACAGCCTTGCGTTTTTTCAAGAAGGCAGTTGGTTCGCGTGAACCCACAAAACCACGTGGCTTGAACAGCATCACGATAATCATTGCCAGACCGAACAGCAGCATACGGTAGAGTTCGGGCGTGAAGTCATTTCCGAAGAAATGTTTGAGGAACTCCATTTCGCGCAGCGCTTCCGTGCCACCCACCATCACCACAGCCGCAATGGCAATGCCGGTGAGTGATCCCATGCCACCGAGAACCACGATGGCCAGAATGACCGCAGATTCAAGGAACACGAAGGATTCAGGCGATACGAACCCCTGACGAGCTGCGAAGAATGAACCGGCAAAACCACCAAACATCGCGCCTGTTGCAAAGGCGGTGAGTTTGGTCGCAACCGTATCGATACCAAGCGAGCGGCAGGCAATTTCATCTTCACGCAGGGCTTCCCATGCACGACCGATCGGCATGCGACGCAGGCGGATCGTGACGTAGGCAGTCAGAAGGCAAAGCGCCAGGATGACGTAGAACAGGAAGATTTTATAATAGGCCGACGACATCGACAGGCCAAAAGCCTTGGCGAAGTTGTTCGGCGCACCGGTATCGAACGACCAGATGCCGAAGACCGATGCCTTGGCGATGCTCGAGATACCGAACGTGCCCTTGGTCACATCTGTCCAGTTTATCAAAACAAGACGAATGATTTCACCGAAGGCAAGTGTCACGATGGCTAGATAGTCACCACGCAGGCGCAGAACGGGGAAGCCGAGGATAACACCCCAAAACGCCGCCAGAATACCGGACATTGGCAAGAGCAGCCAGAACGAGAAGCCGAAGTAGCTGGACAGCAGTGCGTAGGAATAGGCACCAACCGCGTAGAACGCCACATATCCCAGATCGAGCAAACCGGCCAGACCGACAACGATATTCAAGCCCCATGCCAGCATGACGTATATCAGGATCTGGATGCCGAAGTTATCAACGTATTTCAGTGAACCCTGGAAGCCGTTAATTGCGACCATAGCAGGTGGGTAGAGAAGCAACGCAACAAGCGCGATCTTCAGAAAATACTTTTGGAAATCACTTTTTTCTTCAGTGATATCCAGTACGCCAGTGCGTGCTTTTTTCAGTTTACGTGAATCAAGCGCTGGCTTGATAAAACCAACAACCAGAAAACGACCGACAGCAGCGATGGCGACAAAAATCGCCAGGAGGTCCCAACGGGTCTCCCAGACAAGTGCGTTATTGATATCCTGAAAGGTACGAATACCAACGAACAGCAGGAACATGCCGAAGGAAATCAAGCCCGCGTAGAGGCCTTCCTTCAGCGCCACGACCGTAAGATCGGGGCTGGAGGATTTTGTTTCAGAGCCAAAATTTGCCATGTTTTTATACCTTCTCGACTTCGGGACGTCCGAGGATGCCCGTAGGCTTGAAGATCAGAACGAATGCAAGAATGGCAAAAGCTGCAACATCCTTGTAGGCAATCGAGAAATAGGCAGACCAAAGGCTTTCGATCAGTCCGATCAGAAGACCACCGAGCACAGCGCCTGGCAGTGAGCCAATGCCACCAAGAACCGCAGCCGTGAACGCCTTTACGCCCGGAATGAACCCGTCATTGAACGAGGCAACACCATAATACATGAGGTACAGCGTGCCAGCGACGGCTGCGAGAGCAGCGCCCATAACAAAGGTAATCGAAATGGTGCGGTCTACATCGACACCCAGAAGTGCCGCCATCTTGCGGTCCTGCTCGGTTGCACGTTGCGCACGGCCAAGCGGTGTCTTGTTGACGATATACCAGAACACGAACAACAGCACGGATGTGACTGCCACAATGATAAGCTGCTTCAACGAGATGGTGATTGCGCCGAAGTGGAAGACATCTGTCACAAGCGACGGGATCGGCTTGTTACGTGGACCCTGTGTAACCTGAATGAAGTTGGACAGCACAATCGACATGCCGATCGCGGTGATCAGCGGTGCGAGGCGGAAGGAACCACGCAGCGGCCGGTAAGCCACGCGCTCAATCGTCCAGTTCCACAAACCGGTCATCAGCATCGCAACAACCATCATAAGAAGAAGGAGCAGCGCCACCGGAATACCGGCAAAAAACGATGTGAGAATGAGGAAGACGATAAGGGCTGCGAAGCCACCCAGCATGAAGATGTCGCCATGGGCGAAGTTGATCATGCCGATAATGCCGTAAACCATCGTATAGCCAATTGCGATCAGGCCATAGATAGAACCAAGAGTCAGCCCGTTTATGAGCTGCTGGATAAAATACTCCATATTTTCCCCCGGATGCACCCTCTAAAGGAGCACATCTCTTTTATTACGTTCCCGCGATCCTGTAAGACAGATCCGTATGAAATGCATAACGCGTTCGAAAGAAATGTGAAGCCCAAAAGGAAAATTTCAGCCAAATATTTGGAGTTTTCATATTCACTGCCGCATTTGGGATCACAAAGAGCAGGAATTCGGCAGAAGCTGAGCAAAAACCACTCATTTCGCAGTGTAATACAACGTTATCACTTAACATAACTCGAAATGATACCCGTACCATTTCCAGACACAATTTAATGCTGTATTTATCAATATTATATATCGTAAATACTTGAAATGAATGCGATATATCTGAGACAACGCTGGGAACCCGAGGACACATCGTCAAAATGCTGGAGCATCTGACACACGCAGCCTTTGCAGCAGGTCGAGAAATCATGGCCATCCACACGGCTGGGCCACATGTGCTCTATAAGAATGACTGCTCCCCCGTCACAGAGGCGGATCAGCGTGCCGAAGACGTTATTCTGGCAGCGCTGGAACAGGCATTTCCCACTATTCCGGTTATTGCCGAAGAGGCCGTATCATCTGGCATCATGCCGGAAATATCCGGCGGCGATTTCTTTCTGGTCGACCCGCTTGATGGCACCAAGGAGTTCATCGCCGGAAACGACGATTTCACCGTCAATATTGCGCTGATTCGCGATGGAAAACCGGTAATCGGTGTGGTGCTGGCGCCTCTGCTCAGAACACTCTGGACCGGTCACGAAGGTATTGCCGAAAAGCTCACACTCGACGAGGATTTCAACATCGTCTCGCGGGAAGAGATCAACACGAGAAGCTGTCCTGACGCGATGATGGCGCTCATCAGTCGCTCGCACAGCACGCCGGAAACGACAGCTTTCGTCACACAGCACGGCATTCGCAACTTCAATTCGGTCGGATCATCGCTGAAATTCTGTCTTATTGCCGAAGGTCAGGCCGATGTTTACCCACGGTTCAGCCGTACCATGTTGTGGGATACGGCGGCAGGTGACGCCATCTTGCGCGCGGCCGGCGGCATCACAGTAACACCGGAAGGTGCCCCACTGGTCTATCTGCCCAAGATCTGCACGGAAGAAGGTCTTGCCAACGGCCATTTCGTGGCCTGGGGCACGCCCGCCATGGCGGAAAACACCTGATTATTGCTTTGAGAAGCAAGGACGGTTGATTGCTCCAATCATCCGTCCTGCGCGTCACCAAATTCACAGCAATCGATAACGATAGGCGCGCGCCACCGCTTGCATGCGGTTGACTGCCTCAAGCTTGCGCATGGCGCTTTTCAGGTAGCTGATCACGGTATGGCTGGAAATGGAGAGAATGATGGCGATCTCTTCACTGCTTTTACCGGCAGCAGACCAACGCAAACACTCAATTTCACGAGCCGTCAGTTTTTCCCGTGGCCCAGCCTGCAACAGACTGTCGCCAGATGCCCTGTCCAGAATCTCCACAGCTTCAAAATATAATGCCGCCATATCCGGCTGCGTCGAGTCGACAGCGTCGCTGCTGAGAGCCAACACATAGATATTCATATGTGCGTCATGCAGTGAGCAGGCCAGGACATTGGCGTAACCAAACCGGGCAAACTCCTTGCCAAGATCGGCCACATCACGACCATTCTCGTCCTGCCAGAAACACAAACCTGGTAGCAACACCGGAACGACCTTGCGCTTCAGCATGGCAATCAGCTTGCTGCTCCGAAACGCATCACTGAGCGAATAGGCATTTACCAGCCCCGTCGGCCAGTTGCTGTGAACGATATTGTCCCGGAAGCCGGATTTATCCGCCCGTGGAAAAGCCGTCAGAATATAACGGTCAAAGCCATGTCTCTTGCATAAGTCTGCGAGGTCACTTTCCAAACGGTTTGCAAACTCGCTATCGCCCTTGTCTGTCATCACGGCCCCGGTCACACCCCGCACTCCGACGAAAACAAACCCTGAACTGCCATATCAATTGCATCAGTCGTTGAAACGTTGCCCGACACGTTTCTTCTCCCCTCTATAAAAGCGTCTGGAAATTCACATTTGAAAATGGTGCTGGATTTTTGCATTGGCATATCGGTTGGAACAGTACACGGAATCGCTGTGCAACCGACCATACTGCACGCATGAGAATAATAACATTAAAACATTCGAATATATTACAATTACAGTAATCGCCAGAAACAACAAATAAGAAATACTTAAATCAGCAGACGCAGATATATCCGGCGGGGTTTATGTCGAAGTTGTGCCTTTTTATTGGCACGACAAAGACTGCGCTTTTTTGACACGACCGTATTCTTTCGGCCAGATTTGAACCGTTTTCCTCACAGAACACCCGAAATAGTTCAAATTGTTAACAAATTCTCTCGAACAGCTTAGTTCTTTTTTAAAGTTAGCGCGCTAGGTTGATCCTATATGGTCTTGAGTTTGTATAGAGTGTCCAATGACCGAAATGATACGTCCACGAGTAAAATATGTCATCGGCCCAGATGGCAGCCCGCTAACAATTGCCGACCTTCCTCCGGCTGATACCCGTCGTTGGGTGATCCGTAGAAAGGCAGAAGTAGTTGCCGCGGTTCGGGGTGGGCTTTTGAGCCTGGAAGAAGCCTGTGAGCGATATACGCTGACGGTTGAAGAATTCCTGTCCTGGCAGTCTTCGATTTCCGATCACGGCCTTGCAGGTCTGCGCACCACGCGCATCCAGCAGTACCGTCACTAGTTAAAGTCCTGTTGCGGCTTAAGCCGCATCGAGACCATTATACAAGATAGCGCCACGGCATGTTTCAAAACATGCACCGTGGCGTATCTGTTTTCAGCCGCCGTAAGAATGGCTCGCCTCGCGCTCCCTACCCACGGCAGTCAGCGGCGTAGCACAAGCTGGACATGCCAAATTGTAACATCACTGTTCACAAACTGCGGTCACCTTTTCCCGTCTGCTGCTCATGTGGCATGGTATACCTACGCCATCACAAACGTTAAGCGGGAGAAGATGATGGAATTCAAAAGCAGTGAAACGGGCTCAAAAGGTCTCTACACAGCAACGCTTGAGGGCCATACTGGAGAGATGACCTATTCTCGCGCATCGGAAAAGTTAATCATTCTTGATCACACCGGTGTTCCCGACGAACTTCGTGGCAAGGGCGTTGGCCAGGCATTGGCAGCGCACGCAATCGAAGAGGCGCGAAAAGGTGGCTGGAAAATAATGCCGCTTTGCCCTTTTTTCAAAGCGCAGGTGCTTCGTCACCCAGAATGGAACGACGTCATCTCCGGTTAAGCAGATTTCAGGTGCATAAAAATTGCCATTTTTTTGGATTTAAAACCCAACATTCGCATCGCTGGTCGTCAGGTCTTAACCATTTCAGCGGCGCGTTAACCGTTATAGATGGCCCCGGAACGCAAATCCAAGGTCGGGTTCTCGGCTGAAGCATCACAAAAATCGCCAGCGCGCGCCAAACGAATCACTTTCATCGCGAAAATGATAAAAGAATCCCAAAATGGGTTCAGGCACGCGCCTTCGATGAAGGCGCCTGCCTGAAAATAGTCATCAGTACAGCCTTTGCGAGAAAACGGATTTATCGTTTTTCCAGCAAATAAAGGTGGCTTATGCCCGTGCCCGCATGGCGCCATCGCGGCTTTCGAGAGCAGCAGCCTTTTCATAATCGGCCACGACTTCCTCAAGCGATGCTTCGGCCGCCTCCTGCTGTACCCTCAGTTCCCGAATGGAAACCTGAAGGTTATCAGCACGTTGACGTGCCGCCTTGGCAAAGGTCGGATACGCAAAATGTGTTGGGTCCGTAATACCCGACTTGGATTCTTCAAGACTGATCTGGTGAACCAGTTCCTTAGCCATCCGGTCGAACTCCGCCATCATGAGTTGCAACTGCTGCAACTGGCGGCGTTTCTCGTTGACCTGAAATTCCTTCAGGCGAATTAGGCTGTCACGCGACTTCATACGCAATACTCCGTGGATGTCGAAACCCCGGTTCAAGACAATTTTAACCCGTTGATGCCGGTGTGAGCCGAAATCGTTCAAAAAAATAACAAGACGTTAATAAAAAAACGTCCGCGTTAACCTTTCGTTTACGGGCATCATTAATGATAACGACGATCATTTAAGGGTCGGTAAATGCCATGTCCAAAAATTTGGACGCGACAATGTACGAGTCGGTTGAATCACTTAGCACGATATCCTCATGTTAAGATTCAATGTTGGCGATGGTGGATTCATATGGAAAATCAGTGGCGTGCCATTTATATTTAACAAATTCGATACACTTGCCAGAGGCGATTAGAATTTGTTAACCATTTGATGGCAGCCTGCAAATCAGGCAACGTCTGGATCCGTATCGCGCAAGGCACTTACCTTCCGGCGGGCGGCAAAGGGGATAATTATGCGGGTTCTACTCATCGAAGACGACAGCGCGACAGCTCAGAGCATCGAGCTAATGCTGAAGTCAGAAAGCTTTAATGTCTATACGACCGATCTCGGCGAAGAGGGCGTGGATTTAGGCAAGCTGTATGACTACGATATCATTCTTCTCGACCTCAATCTTCCGGACATGTCCGGTTATGAAGTTTTGAGAACACTTCGCCTGTCCAAGGTGAAGACACCTATCCTTATTCTCTCCGGCATGGCCGGCATTGAAGACAAGGTACGTGGTCTCGGCTTCGGCGCAGACGACTACATGACTAAGCCATTCCATAAGGATGAGCTTGTTGCCCGTATCCACGCTATCGTGCGTCGTTCGAAGGGCCATGCCCAGTCGATCATCGCAACTGGCGAGCTGATCGTGAACCTCGACGCCAAGACTGTAGAAGTCGGCGGCCAGCGTGTTCACCTGACCGGCAAGGAATACCAGATGCTGGAGCTGCTTTCGCTCCGCAAGGGCACCACCCTTACCAAGGAAATGTTCCTGAACCACCTTTACGGCGGTATGGATGAGCCTGAACTGAAGATCATCGACGTGTTTATCTGTAAACTTCGCAAGAAGTTGGCAAATGCCGCAGGCGGCGCGAACTACATCGAAACGGTGTGGGGTCGTGGTTACGTTCTGCGCGAGCCGGATGGCGCGACAGAATATCTTGAAACTGCCTGATACCGCATTCCCCAATGCAAAAGCCCGCCTTCATGGCGGGCTTTTTTGTTTCAAGCGGTGACACATACGGTCAGTTCAGTGCCTCATGCAAAAATGAGACAATACCGTCAGCGATCTCGCGGTGAATATCCGCCCGGTTTCGCCCGCCACCATCGCGGCAAACAAAACTTTCCCCGGGCGATTCTTGTTCAATGATCTTGTCCGCACCAGGTTTGCACGTCTGGACAAAACTGAAATGCGTTGCATCGCCAACTTCGCGGTAAAGCGTTGAAGAAGCTGGCAAATGTTGCCGCAAGTATTCCGAATCGTTTTTTATCGCGGCAATCTCGGCCGTCTGATGACCCGCTGCATAGACCAGAACCGGTATATCGATCCCTGCAAGACTGTCAGGCACAAAGCCGGAGGCAGGCCCGAGATCAAGCGCGACAGCAGCCCTGATGCGTTTATCTTTCAAATCCTGAGAAAGCTCTGGACGGGCTTTGCCACCGCCGACAATACCGATCCGCGCCATAAGTTTCAGGTCTTTGCATTGCGCAGGCATGACATCGCCCGTGCAGTCCTTGAGAGCGCGATCCGCCTGATAACGACCGCCAGCCAGTTCGATTGCCGTCCAACCACCCAAAGAGTGGCCTATGACGGCGATTTTCCCGTCATCTATCTCACCAGCCAGCGACGTATTCTCCAGCACAGCCGTTAACGTGCGGCTGATATCGCGCGGACGCTCCCAAAGCCGCAAGGCTTCTGCGTCGTCCATATTCTGGAATGTCGTGCCAGGATGGTCTGGCGCCGCAACAATATACCCGCTTTGCACAAGCTCACCAGCCAACCAATTAAGGTTTCGCCAGCTGCCGCCATAACCATGCGACAGTAAAACCAACGGATGTTTGCCCGGGGCTGCCAAGACATCCTGCTCGACACCAAGACCATAAAAGACAGGATTTTCTCCAACGGTCTCGGCTTTCGTGACCGTCTCGTTTGCCGGGTACCACAATGAAATCTTCAGCGGCCGATCATTACCTTTTTCAGCCTGCTCGATTTGTTTGAAACCTACCGCCGTGCCCGCCAGGGCAACCTGCCCTGTCAAAGTCAACACCAGCATCGCCAATGAGAAACAGCGCATTTCCGTCTCCATATGTTGAACTCGGTCAATCCAATGAGACAGTTGTGCAAATGCGGCGACCTGAATCAGGTTTGAGGCCGACTGGAACATGATCAAGGACCAGCGGCTCTATATAAAGTGGCACAAACAAAAACGGCGCCCATTGGACGCCGTTTTTTAAGAATAGCCGGAGACCTGATCAGGCCTTGAGTGTCGCCACGAACACGATCTTGTCTTCGTGCACCGTATAATCCAGTGCCATGTCAGCTTCCTGTGCCAACAGCAGCGTATAATATGGCTGCACGGAATGGGCGTCGACCGCCTCTTCAAGGGCACCTTTGCAAAGTTCGGCGAACTTTGCCGGAACGCGCAGCATGCGGCCCTTAACGGTGATTTCAAATCGGGCATCGGTTTCTGGATTTTCCAAGACAACGTCGAGATTGCCACCGCGTGGAATAGCGCCGTAAGCGACCAGGAAAAGGTTCAGAAGCAACTTCACCCGGTTCTTGGCGACGATAGCGCGCGGCCCGGTCCAGCTAACCTCAACCTTCTTGTCGGCGCCGGCGAAATCCTTAGCCGCTTTTTCACCCTCGCCCGTGTCAATAGACGCACCGGCCGAACCGGAAGCACCAAAGGCCAGGCGGGCAAATTTCAGTCGCACAGAAGCGTTCAACGCGGATGTACGGATCAGATCCATTGCATCTTCATCCGCGCCACCTTCATCAAGAAGCTCAAGGCCGTTGTTAATCGCGCCCACGGGCGAAATGACGTCGTGGCACACACGACTGCAAAGCAACGCCGCAAGATCGGCTCCCGAGAGTGTCAGGTTCGGGTTAATGGTCATAAATATCTCCTGCGCCGTCGGCTCTTCGGTCGTGCGTTATTTCAAGAATAACCTGCCGTCATAATGACACCATATTTGGTAAACCGATTATTAAGACCATGCTTCCAAAATGGTCAGATGTCATGATACGGCAAGTAAAACGAAACAGACGGACGGAAATGACGATGAGCCTCCACCAAATTCGCACTTTTGCGCACCTGGGACTGATCAGGATTTTCATGGTCGTTGCAGGAATGATTCTGCCGGCACAGGCCATGGCGCAAAGCAGTGACCAATACACGATGCAAGAAATCGTGGATGCGGGACACGGCTTTTTTGGCTCCACCACCGGTGGCCTTGCAAAGGTCGTTGAACAGGCATTCCAGCGTTACGGCCTGCCAAACGGTTATATTCTGGGCCAGGAAGGCTCGGGCGCATTTGTTGCCGGCCTCACCTACGGCGAAGGTCAGCTCTACACAAAGAACGCAGGTCAGCACCCGGTTTTCTGGCAAGGCCCATCGCTCGGCCTTGATTACGGTGGCCAGGGCACACGCACCATGATGCTGGTTTATAACCTTGCATCCGTGGATGGTCTTTACCGCCGCTTTGGCGGTGTCAGTGGCTCTGCATTCGTTATTGCAGGTGTCGGCATGACCGTTTTGAAGAACAACGACGTAACCATTGCACCGATTCGCACCGGCATCGGCGCACGTCTCGGCATCAATGTCGGCTATCTCAAGCTGACGCAGCAGCCGACTTGGAACCCTTTCTGACATTTTTTGCAGTTGATATCGGCCGACGGTAAAAGCCAGCGTCGATTCGCCATCCCTTTAACGCAGGTATGGAACGGCCAGCGCAAGCTCCGCGTGTGACACATGCGGCAGCTTTTTGCGTCGGTGGTGGCGACAAAAGTCAGAACGGTATAGCGTGTCTTAGTTTGGAGATCCCGGCGTGATCGAGTTTGCGATTTTATTTGGATTGGGTTTTTTGAGTGCCGCTCTTGTTGCAGCTCTCATAGCGCCCGCCATTCATCGCCGCATCGTCGCCTATACCGAAAAGCGCCTGCGCGCCACCATGCCCATCAGCCCCCAGGAAGTGCGTGCACAGAAGGATATGGCGCGTGCGCTGTACGCCGCTGAAAATGCCAGAACCCGCCAAGAGCTTGAAAATGAGCGTGCCAAGTCAGTTCAGATTTCCGTGCGCAGCAACAGCCTTGCCGATGATGCCAGCAAAATCCTGACCGAGAACCGCGAACTTCGCCAGCATCTCGAAGAAATGTCTGTCGAGACCGGCGACCTGCGCTCCAGATTGCGCAAGCAGGAAGATGCCGCTGAAAAACTGAAAAGCACCTTGCGCCATGCAGAAGAAAGTAATCAGCTCAAGGCCGCAGAACTGGCCGACCTGATGAAGCGCGCCAGCCGCATCACCAGCGAGTTGGATGAGTTGAAAATTAACCTGTCAGCCAGTGAACTCGAGGTGGAACAGGCGCGTCAGCGCAATGATTCCTGGCGCAAGGAAAAAGATACCATTACCCGCGATCTGAACAGCTCCACCGACAAAAGCCGCGACATGGCAAATCAGATCACCCGCGACAGCCGCAAGATCCACCGCCTGGAAGAACAGCTGGCGCAAGAAGCTGCTCGCAATGCCGACAATGAAAATCTGATTGAACGCCGCAACCAGGAAATCGCACGCCTCAAGGAGCGGTTAGCAACATCCAGTCCACAGTCCGGCGAAATGGTCATTCGCTTGCCCAACCCGGCCGTGGCCAATAAAAGTGCTGCTTCCACCCTACCAGAGGTGCCTGTCGTGGCAGCAAAACCGCCCATCATCGATATCGCCAGCAGCGCCGCAACGTCGGCCACAGCAGCTGACAAAGCTGATCTGAACAGCGAAATCGAAGAAATCCGCAATCAGGGAACGGCGCTCACCGAGCGTCTCATCAACATCAAGAATACCAACAATGATGAAGCGATCCGTCAGGAGATTGCCATCATTGCCGCAAGGATGATTGCCCTGACTGCCCGCCTTGAAGGGGACAACTCACCAATTCCGGAAATTCTGGCGCGTGACACCGCCAATCCAGATGCAAAGCGCCAGAGCCTTGCGCAACGGGCAAACGAGCTTCTGTCGCAGAAACCAAACTAATCGAGATACCGCTTTACAAGCGGCCGAGTGCCGCCGCCATCTGGTAAAGCGCAAGACCGGATGACGTACCGGCATTCAGGCTGTCCAACCGCGCCGATTGCGAGATACGCGCCGTTCGAAAACGCGACAGCACCTCCGGTGGCAAACCGTCGCCTTCTGTTCCGATAACCAGCGCCATACGCTCGGAAACCGGAATATTGCGAATTTCCGTTTCGCCGGCAGGAGACAACGCCCAGATAGTAAAACCTTCTGCCGCCAATTTTTCCAGCAGCGACACCGCCTTGCCTTCACGGATGTAGGGCACCGCAAGCACAGAACCGACAGAGACACGCAATGCCTTGCGATACAGCGGATCGCAGCATGTCTCGTCCAGGAGAACCGCATCGGCATAGAAGGCCGCTGCATTGCGGAACATGCCACCGATGTTATCGTGGTTCGAAATGCCACAGCCAACCACCACCAGCGATGATTTTGGCAGCCTGGCAATCAGACTATCCAGCCCATGCCCTGTCGCGTCGCCGTCAGCCTGAGGAGTTGCCAGACGTCGACCGAGCGCCAGGATACCGCGATGCAGGTGAAAACCGGCAATCGCATCCAGAACCGCAGCATCGGCAATGTAGAGCGGCACAGAGGCCGGAAAATCCTCCAGAATGCTGGCAACACCCTCCAGCCGGTTCTTCAGCACCAGAATGCATTCAGCCTCAAAAGCAACGCCCGCGCGGTGAGCGGCTGCCAGCATGCGCAACACCACGGTGCCCTCGGCAATAAAACGGCCCTGCCGTCCCGTCAGATCTCGTTCCCTGATGTTGCAGAACGCTTCTATACGCGGATCATCGGCAGAGGTTATCTCGATGACAGCACGGCCGGTCGCAGCCGTTGCCTCATTGTGCATCGATTGTCACATCGGCCACGAAGCGGCCCGTTGCGATATCAAACACCATTGCCTTGCGTGTGCCATTGGCAAGCCTGCCGGTAAACAGCAACTGACCCGCAGCAAGCGAGGTATTTTCAATGACAAAGCCCTGTGGCAGGCTTGCGGTGGCAGAAACAGGTCCATCAGATGGCACTGCACCGTTCACCGCAGCAACCGGAGCCTGCGTTTGCGTCTTGGATGGCCCCATAGCCTTGTAGACAACGGCTCCGAACACCGCCATAAGGCTGATGAACATCACGGACCCTGAAACGATCTGCAAGCGTATCATCTTGCGACGAACGCTTTCCATGGCCGGGTCGAGCGGCTTGTCTTCCTGTTCTTCTGGCTCGATCTGCGTCATCTGAGGTCCTGTCATTACTATTTGATCGGAAAGTTGAATGAACGACCCCTTTAAACAAGGCGCAGACGCAAGAAAAGTCCTGATTGCCGAAGAAGATGCCGAAGGTCGTCTGGATTCGTGGCTGACGACGGCTGTTGAGGGCGATTTTTCACGCAACCGCCTCAAATCTCTCATTGAGCAAGGCGCTGTCACCGTCAATGGTGTCGCCATCACTGAACCAAAAAAGAAGATCCGCCCTGGCGACCGGGTGGAAATCAACATGCCGGAACCAGAAGATCCTGAACCGCAGGGCGAAGACATCCCGCTTGATGTTCTCTATGAGGACGAAGATTTGATCGTGCTCGTCAAACCGGCTGGCCTTGTCGTTCATCCCGGTGCTGGCAACTGGACGGGCACACTGGTCAACGCGTTGATACATCACTGCGGTGATAGCCTTTCCGGTATCGGTGGCGTCAAACGCCCTGGCATCGTGCACCGCCTGGATAAGGAGACCAGCGGCGTTATGGTGGTTGCCAAAAACGACAATGCCCATCGCCATCTTGCTGCGCAGTTTGCCGACCATGGCCGCACAGGCCCACTGGAACGCGCTTACAAGGCAATCGTCTGGGGCCGCCCGAAACAGCTTCGTGGCACCATCGATGCGGCGCTCGGCCGTTCGGGCAATGATCGCACAAAGCGCACCGTGAAGCGCGAGGAGGCGGAAGATGCTCGCGAGGCCATTACGCATTACGAAGTCATGGAACGCTTCCGGGAGAAGCCGGACGCTTCCTGCCTTGCCTCCATGGTGGAGTGCCATCTGGAAACTGGCCGTACACACCAGATCCGCGTACATATGGCACATATCGGCAATCCATTACTTGGCGATCCCGAATACGGTGCAGCCTTCCGCACCAAGGCAAACCTGCTGGATGACGAAGCAAAAGCCGTGGTCAACCGTTTTCCCCGCCAGGCCCTGCATGCTTTCCTTTTGTGTTTTGAACATCCGCGCACCGGTGAGGTGATGGAGTTTGAAACCGACATGCCTGACGACATGGAGGAATTGGTGCAAGCGCTGCGAAACGACAAAGAGGCGTGACATCAAGAAAGGGACCGTTATCGGTCCTTTTTTATCGAAAAAGCAAACCGTAACGGCTTCGTGATGCAACCGTATTCTTGAAACGCCGTTCACTCCTACATATCTGTAACGGGAAATTGTGCGTGATACATTGTATGCGCACGCAGCGGTCTGCCTGAAAAGCTATTATTAGGGGGCCGTAGTTCAAGGATAGGGGGTGCTTTATGGCCCGCAATAGTTTGCCTTCAATTACCGCCGGTGAAGCCGGTCTTAATCGTTATCTCGATGAAATTCGCAAGTTTCCTATGCTGGAGCCGCAGGAAGAGTACATGCTCGGCAAACGCTATGCCGAACATGGCGACCGCGACGCCGCGCATAAACTCGTCACCAGCCACCTGCGACTGGTCGCCAAGATTGCCATGGGTTATCGCGGCTACGGCCTGCCGATCGGTGAAGTCGTGTCCGAAGGCAATGTCGGCCTGATGCAGGCCGTCAAGAAGTTTGACCCGGAGCGTGGTTTCCGTCTGGCGACTTATGCCATGTGGTGGATCAAGGCCTCGATCCAGGAATATATCCTGAGATCCTGGTCGCTCGTTAAAATGGGCACCACCGCAAACCAGAAGCGTCTCTTCTTCAACCTGCGCCGCCTCAAGGGCCGTATTCAGGCCATCGATGATGGCGACCTGAAGCCCGAACACGTCGCTGAGATTGCCAGAAAGCTGAAGGTTTCCGAAGAGGAAGTTGTATCGATGAACCGCCGCCTGCATGGCGATGCTTCGTTGAATGCCCCAATCAAGGCAGCGGAAGGCGAATCCGGCCAGTGGCAGGATTGGCTGGTCGATGACCACGACAGCCAGGAACAGGTGCTGATTGAGCAGGACGAGCTCGAAACGCGCCGCCACATGTTGGCGCGTGCCATGAGCGTTCTGAACGATCGTGAACGCCGTATCTTCGAAGCTCGCCGCCTCGCAGAAGATCCGATCACTTTGGAAGAACTTTCCGAGGAGTTCGATATCAGCCGCGAGCGCGTACGCCAGATCGAAGTCCGTGCCTTTGAAAAGGTACAGGAAGCGGTGCAGAAACAAGCTCTGGAAGCAGCCAAGGCCCTTCGGGTGGTGGACGCCTGATTACTGAAGTTCGCTCCTCCCAAGCGACCTCGGCTGTAAAAGCCAAAAGAAAAGCCCCCGAACACTGTTCGGGGGCTTTTTTAATGGTTGGGCGTTGAAACCTTACTGGCCAGCGGCGGGTGCGGTTGACGCCCAGTCCTTGAGCGCGGCATCAAAAGCAGCACGACCCTCAGGACCCTTCTGCATAGTCAGCAATGCACGACGGCCATTGCGATATGACACTGGAATATCGATCCAATCACGGGTGGCTAGCAGCTCCAGATTGGTCTTCATCGCATCTGGGAAGTCATTGAGGGCGATCATATGGAAATCGTCCGTGATCTTCGCTGGAACGGCAATCAAGGCGTTACCGCGGTCCTGTTCAGTCTGCTTCATGGCAATACGCTGAACGCTGTCGATCGCGCCGCCTTCAAAGCCAGGCGTAACAGAGAAGACGATTTCCACCAGGTGGCTGGCAGGCAGCGACGAGTCCAGATTACGCTTGAAGGTAATCAGTGCACTCAAACCGCGTGCAGGAATGCTCATCTGACCCTGAACGGTCGCAAGCTGCTTGCCGTCTTCACCCTGCTCATGCTGCAGGGTCCAGGCCACGCTGCCTTCGATTGCAGTCGGAACCGTTTGGCCAAGCACCTCTTCATAGAGGAACATGCGTTCTGCACCGGCTGCAAGTGGCGCACCCACGCCAGGTGCCGCAGCAGCGCCCTGAGTGGCTGGCGGTGTTGTAGTGGCAGCATCTGGTGTCTGCGCAGGAGCAGCTTCATTCTGCTCATACACAGATTGACCTTCAGCGGTAACCGGCTGGCCGTTGGCGCCAGGTGCCGGACCTTCGTCCCGCTCTGTGCCGTCAGGAAGCAGACGCTGGGTAAACTTGCTACCCTGCACCGAACCGTCATCCGTCTGCGGCGTGGCAGGCGGTGTCTGTTCCGTCGTTGCAGGTGGTGTCGTCGTTGTTTCGCCTGCACCGTTCTGGGCCGGCTGCTCTGTCGTGGCAGGTGTTTCTGGCTGCGCAGACTGCGTCAATCCGCTGACCATGTCATTCATGGCATCGCGGTTGAGCCACAGCGCGTAACCACCACCTGCCAGAAGCAGAACACCCAGCAGAGCAAGCACATAGCTTGCATAATTGCGGCGCGGCTTTTTCTTGACCATGTAGGACGCAGGCGGAACACCATCGGCAGAAATGCCAGAGGCCCCAGCCTCGTAGGAACCGACCTTGCCGGCAACCTTGGCATCGGTGCCAATGCCGTCATAACCGATCAGTTCTTCCAGATCGTCCCAAGGAGTGCGTTTCTTGTTGGCGGCTTCCTTTGTGGTGTCAGCAGGTGCCTGCTTAAAGTCCAGCGGCACTTCCTGCAAGGACGGCTTGCCGGTTCCAGCAGCCGCAGCAACTGCAGCGCTGGAAGCCTGCCCAGCGGTCGGCAGATCAACAGTCGCGTCTTCAAAATAGGAGGAGAAATCCTCATCCTGTGCCGATTGTTTGCGTGGCTGCTCGACTGCAGGCGTCGCAAACACATCATCATGATAGTCCGCACGCGCGGCGAAAGGATCGGATTCGTCTTCGAAGCTGTGGCGATTGTCGGGCTCTACAGCACCATAAGCAGGAGCAGCAACAATTTCCGGCTCTTGCTCGACTTCTGGTTCATTGTCGGCAACAGGCGCGACATATACGGGCTCGACCACTTCCGGATAGGAACGTGGCGCCTGCAGAACAGGCTCTTCCGATTCTATGCGGACGTCATCGGCGTACACGGCATCATCGGCAGGCTTGCGCCATTCATCTTCCGCAGCCGGTGCATCATCATCCACCCAATGCGGCTCTTGCGCATGGACGACGGGCTCCTGATAAGCGGTTTCTTGTTCTGGTGTCGGTTCGTCTTCTACCGGCTCCTCATAACGAGGCTCATCGACGTAGACAGGTTCAACGGTCTGCGGTTTGAAGTAGGAAACTTCAGGCGCGGGCTCGTAAGCCTGTTCGTAAACAGGCTCAACCGGCTCTGGCTCTTGTTCAGTCTCGGGTTCATAGGAAGGAGCCGCTGCATAGGCAGCAGGCTCTTCCTCCTCAACCTGCGGCTCTTCAACCGCAGGTGCAGGTTCTTCTTCAACCACATCGGCAGGCTCTTGCACATAGGACTGCTGTCCGGAGGTTGTTTCCTCCGGCGCAGCATAGTCGTCATGCACATAGTCATCATCTTCTTCAAGCGGCGGTAAGGCTTCGGCATATTCGCCTTCAACCTCTGCAATCGCCGCATCAAGTTTGACGACCTGACGTCGCAGCAACTCTTCCGGTGGACGTGGGTTCATATTCTCCAGTTGCCGAACAACGGCACTGCGAGCTTTTTCGTAAACCTTCGCCCGGGTTTCGGGAGTGTTGTTCGCCAAGCCATCAACGGCTTTGCGAATGACCGCTACAAAATCTGCCATAAGCACTTTCTCGTCGTCACCGGCGACGTACCGGCCCGATATGGTTTATTAATTGTGACATTAATCCTCAAAAGGATCAGTCACAAGTATCGTATCGTCACGCTCAGGGCTGGTGGAAAGAAGCGCAACGGGTGCACCGATCAGTTCTTCGACCTGACGAACGTATTTAATCGCCTGAGCAGGCAAATCCGCCCATTTTCGGGCACCGACGGTCGATTCTTTCCAGCCTTCCAGCGTGATGTAGATTGGTTCGACGCGAGCTTGCGCTCCCTGGCTTGCCGGAAGGTGATCGATCTCCTTGCCGTCGAGCTTGTAGCCAATGCAAATCTTCAGCTCATCAAGGCCATCAAGAACATCGAGCTTGGTCAGCGCGATGCCGGTAATGCCGTTGGTTGCCACCGACTGACGAACCAGTGCAGCGTCAAACCAGCCGCAACGGCGCTTGCGTCCGGTAACGGTGCCGAACTCATGTCCCTTTTCACCCAGGAACTGACCGATTTCATCGTTCAGCTCGGTCGGGAATGGACCTTCACCAACGCGGGTCGTGTAGGCCTTGGTGATA
Source organism: Agrobacterium sp. AGB01 (assembly GCF_014851585.1). Taxonomy (GTDB): domain Bacteria; phylum Pseudomonadota; class Alphaproteobacteria; order Rhizobiales; family Rhizobiaceae; genus Agrobacterium. The sequence goes on along the minus strand of NZ_JACVAB010000002.1, from coordinate 359,989 downwards.
CCAAGAATGTAACCGAGCGCGCCAGGCCCCATGCCCGAACCAGCAGCAGCCTGACCGGCAACAGTGTTGGACGAGGTCACGAACGGATATGTGCCGTGGTCTATATCGAGCAGCGAACCCTGCGCGCCTTCAAACAGGATGCGTGCGCCAGCGCGACGCTTCTTGTCGAGCAGAAGCCATACGGTTTCACGGAACGGCAGGATCTTGTCGGCGATCGATGTCAGCTCTTCCATGATTGTTTCATGGCTGACTTCAGCCACACCAAAACCACGACGCAGCGCATTATGGTGGTTGAGGATGCGGTCAACCTTGGCAGCCAGCGCCTCGGTGTCTTCCAGATCCATCACGCGGATAGCACGACGACCGACCTTGTCCTCATAGGCAGGGCCGATACCACGGCGCGTGGTGCCGATTTTTGTACCGCTGTTGGAGGCCGCGTCTTCGCGCATGCCGTCCAGTTCGCGGTGCAGAGAAAGGATAAGGGTGGCGTTGTCGGCGATACGCAGATTATCCGGCGTAACTGTTACACCTTGTGCAGCCAGACGGCCCATTTCAGCAATCAGCGCATGTGGGTCGACCACAACGCCATTACCGATCACGGCCAACTTGCCAGGACGCACGACACCCGAAGGCAGAAGAGACAGCTTGTAGCTGACGCCATCAATGACAAGTGTATGACCGGCATTATGCCCACCCTGGTAACGAACGACAACGTCCGCACGCTCGGAGAGCCAATCAACAATCTTACCCTTGCCTTCGTCGCCCCACTGAGAGCCGACCACTACGACATTCGTCATTATCTTGCTTTCCTGCTTATGGCGCGTGTCTGCGCCCTAACCCAAACCCGCGAATGTATACTGCGTTGTTTTAAGGAAAGCGACCCTGTTTATGCTAGCGTTTTTTGCTTTTTGCATGACAAAATCCGTGACAAAGCACGCTTTGCGGCTTTATCTCGGCACCGAGGTGGCAAAAACGTTGTCGATGTCCGACGATTCCCGCCCTGCGCCTGCATACAACCACCGAAAGATTCCCTCGTGCCTTCAAGAGCCTACCTCGCCCTGATCATCGCCACACTTTGCTGGGGCGGCAATGCTGTCGCCGGAAAACTCGCCCTTGGCCATGTCAGTCCTATGGTGCTGACATATCTGCGCTGGGTATTTGCGGTCGTTTTCATCTTTGCCATTTCCGTGCCGCAACTGGTCCGTGACTGGCCGGTGGTCAAAAAGAACCTGCCCTATTTCTTCGGGTTGGGGATCATCGGTTACACCAGCTTCAACGCCTTTCTCTACACCGCGCTGCAATACACCTCCGCCATCAATGCCGCCGTTATCCAGGCTGGCATTCCCATGGTGATTTTTGCGCTGAACTTCGCGCTGTTTGGAACACGCGTGATGAGTGGCCAGATCATTGGGTTCTTCATGACGATTGCCGGTGTTGCCCTGCTGGCCTCGCATGGCGATCCGTGGTCGTTACTGGCGCTGGACTTGAATGCCGGGGATGCCATCATGCTGATGGCGGTGCTGGTATATGCCGTCTACACCATCATGTTGCGCTGGAAACCACTGGTAAACTGGCGCACCTTGATGGCCATACCGGCGCTTGGCGCACTCATCTCATCTTTCCCGCTGATGGGGTGGGAGGTCATGCAACAGACAGCCGTCTGGCCGGATCAGAAGGGTTGGATAATCACGCTTTATACGGCGATTTTAGCGTCGCTTCTGGCACAGATTCTTTACATCAGAGGCGTCGAAAGCATTGGCCCAAACCGCGCCGGACTGTTTATCAATCTCGTACCGGTGTTCGGCACGTTGCTTTCCGTCATCATTATTGGAGAAACGCTGCACACCTACCAGATCATGGCTCTGCTTTTGACGCTGGGTGGCATTGCGGTGGCAGAACGAAAAAAGCTGCCAGTCCCTTGAAAGGGAGCCGGCAGCCAAGTCAGTCATGAATAGTGTGAACGCTTAAAGCGTAATTTCGCTGGCAGTCGGGCTGGCGTTGCGCGAACCGTTGCCGAGGACGACGCCGCCCTTTGCCGTTTCGACAATCAGAACCTTTTGCAGCGAGCCATCATCACCAAGCGCGTAACCGATGCGCAACGCATGTGATGGCCAACCACGATGGATCAATTCCTGGCGCTTGATGGTGGCGCAATCACCGCAATTGTCGGCTTGCATAAAGGCCGGCACCGAATTGTTGCTGTCGAAAGAGCCGAAAAAGTCATCCAGTGCCTGCATTGGCTCATTGACCGCCTTGTTGACGCGCAACAGGTCCTTGCGACGAGCCTCAGTCAGCGAAAGGGCGGCGCGCGGTGCACACTGACCGGCAACCAGCAGGCAATCGCCGAAACGCACGCCCTTGCTGGCTGATGCCTCCACGGCCATTGCCTGCGCCTTTTCAGCCGAGGCAAAACCACGTGCGAAACCAGCAGGCCCGGCCGCATCGGCTTCGCCACTGACAGATGCTACAAATACACCGCAAATTGCGGCAGCTATGATCTTCTTCAACATTTCATACCCCGTTTCGGTATCAGCCAGCTTGCCCGCCGGTCTTGAATAACGTTTCTGGAGTTTGCTTCGGTATCTGCCGCCCTCGGGCAACAGATCCCTTCTCCAGTAACACCCAACTTACAGGGCAGTCTTTTCGGGGCATTTAAATCGATAGCTACAATTTTATCGGAATTTGTTTTTATTGCCATCTAACGCATTTTTTTTGAAATCACCGTCTGGGACGGCACCAGCACCCTCTCTCTTTCGGTAGCTGTCCATTAACATTTGCAACACGCGACGAGACGCTCTTGTTAATAAACGGCCCTGTTGTTGCTGCCGGTTTTCGGCATCCAGAGACCCGGTTTCTCCTGCTAAAAACCCATGTGCTGTTAAGCTGAAAAATGGCCAAAATCCGGCAATTTCCGGACGCAAAACAAGCTTGAAACCATGCCCGTTTCACACATGTTTTCATAAGGTTAAACTGGCAGTGGACAAGCGGTCCAGCGTTAACCTTATCTAAAAACCTAACGTTAGTATTTACCAATTAGTAATCAGCAAAACGTGAGGTTTTGCGATGCGTAAACTATTTGTCGCGCTCTTTTTGACCGCTTTATTGGCAGGCTGTGCGACAGCCCCTACCCAGACGCGCAACATATGCGCCGTGTTTGAACAGCGTGATGGCCTGTTTAACAACTGGCGTCGTGACGCGCAGGCGGCAGAACGCACTTGGGGTGTGCCTGTACCTGTGCTGATGGCAACGATCTACACAGAATCCAGTTTCCGTCAGTATGCGCGCCCGGCACGCACCAAGCTGTTTGGTTTCATACCGTGGAAACGTCGTTCCACCGCCTATGGTTATGCCCAGGCACTGGACGGCACATGGAAAGAATATCAGCGTGACACCGGCCGCTGGAGTGCAAGCCGCACTGATTTCACCGACGCGATCCACTTCGTTGGCTGGTATCATAACAAGAGCAACAAGCGGAATGGCATCGCCTTGCGCGACACCTATAACCTCTATCTGGCCTATTACTCCGGCCACGGGGGTTATGCCCAGGGTGTTTGGAAAAGCAAACCTGCCATCCGCGAAGCTGCACGCCGTTCCGCCAACATTGCCGATAACTATGCACGGCAACTGCGAAACTGCGGCTACTGAAGCAGTTTCAGCGAAAACGAGAGCCGGCTCCGATTCCGGAATTGCGTGAAAAGAAAAAGATGGAGCGCTTCCAGCGATGTGATGTCCGCCAGAAGCGCTCTTAAAAATTATGCGTAAGGCGCTACGAATTCGCGCACGGCATCAACTTCACCCGAGCGGATTTCATGGCCGCCCGGATGCCAGACCAGCGACACATCTGCGCCAGTTCCGGTGAAATGCTCGGCGAGCGCCTGCGTCAACTGTACCGGGCTGATGGGATCGCGTTCACCAGCAGTGATCAGGATACGTAGCGTCTTGGCGGAGGGCTTAACGACCGGCTGGAACGGGATGAGCGGGTGCATCAGGACCGCCGCATCAAACAGGTCTGGAAATTCGATCAACACATTGGCGAGGATATTGGCACCATTGGAAAAACCGAGTCCAATAACCTTTCCCGCCTTATAATGATCGCGGTGCGCCTCAACAAAGTCGGCCATATTTTTCGTGGCACGTTCAAGATCATCCAGATCATAGACGCCTTCCGCCTTGCGACGGAAAAAACGCGCAGCACCATGTTCGGAAACATCGCCAAGCGGCGAAACGACGGTTGCCTGCGGCAACAACCGGCTGCCAAAGTCGAAGAACTGGTTTTCATCCCCACCCGTGCCATGCAGCACGACAAAAAGCGGCTGACCAGCAGCACCGGCCCTGACATTGTGAATGTAGTTATCCTTACCCATGGAAAGGTTCCTTTTTTCGCTCGCGTCATGGCAAGATTTGATCTGACCATCCATGCCAATGGGCTGACCCTCGGGCAAATCCCGAGGGTGACGTCATCGTTTCATCAATAGTTTCAGTGAAGGCCGTTACGCGGCCTTTTCGTCACCAAGCGGTTCCAGATGCTGTTCCAGAATGCCGCGCATATGCGCATGCTGTTCAGGCAGTTTCAGTGCTTCACCGAGATGCGCCGTGTCTTCGTCCCGGTCAAAGCCCGGCTCATTGGTGGCAACCTCAAACAATACGCCGCCCGGTGTGCGGAAATAGATCGCCCAGAAATAGTCTCGGTCGATCACGGGCGTGACCTGATAGCCGGTATCCATCAATGCCTTGCGCACCTCGAGCTGCTTTTCACGGTTTTCGACCGCAAAGGCGATGTGATGAACGGAACCGGCACCAAGACGTGCACCCGAAATATTGGGCATGGTTTCGATGTCTATGAAGTCGGCACCGTTGCCGCCGGCAATACCAAGGCGCAACACCCCGTCTTGCCGGTCAACTTCTTCATACCCCATGAATTTCAGCAGTTCGCCAGTTGCACCTTCGTCACGAAGACGCAGCGACGCACCCTGAAAACCATGGATCGCATGATCCGCCGTCACACCATTACCAACCCACTGGCCACGATTATCGTCAGGCACTTCAACCAGCGCAAAACCATCGCCATCAGGACCTGCAAAATGCAGGCGCTTGTTGCCAAAGGCTTCGTCGGTTTTCAGACCATCCGCACCGGCCTTGGTCAGGCGGTCCTGCCAGTAACCGAGCGATCCCTGCGGAACGGAAAACAGTGTTGTACCAACCTCGCCTGTCCCCGGCCGGCCGCGTGCAATGTGCGGGAATGGGAAGTAGGTCATGACCGAGCCGGGCGTACCAACCTCATCACCATAATAAAGGTGATAGACGTCGGGCGCATCGAAGTTGACGGTCTTTTTGACGCGGCGCAGGCCAAGCGTGTCGGTGAAGAATGCATTATTGATGCGGGCGCTCGCTGCCATCGACGTGACGTGGTGCAGTCCCTTGATCTGGTTCAGCATGATAAAACCCCTTGTGCCTGATCCCTGAGACAGGATCGTTGCTCTTGATGGGCTTATAATTAGGCCGATCTGCCACAAAGCATAGACCGAGCTCTCAGAACGCATTGTTCACAAAATGAGAACGAAAAATCAAACCCGTTCAGCAATCCATAAGGCTTCAAAACAAGAAAGCCGCCAGTTTACGGCGGCTTGAGAAGATCTATGGAAGTCTTTGCAGCTACCAACGACTACGTTCAGTGATCGTCCGCCTCACCCAGCACCCAGTATCCAGCTGTGCGGAAATCGTTCTTCGGCAGTTTTGCCTCATCGCTGAGGAATTTCTTGATCTCGCGAACCTCACCCTTTTCACAGGCAATGAAAATATGGCGGCTGTCGCTATCCTCGCTCCAGTCATGCCGGCGCAAAGCCTGTTCCAAAAGGCCGGATGTACCGGCAGCCTTGCCATTGCGGTAAAGCCATGTCCAGTTGACATCGGCTTCTGACTTGATGTCCTGACGTTCATTTTCGTCTGCCACTTCGGCGTAAACAGTGATCTTCTTACCCGCGGGCAACTCTTCCACCATACGCGAGATAACTGGAAGCGCCGTTTCATCGCCAGCGAACACACAGGCATCCACCTCGACCGGAACGACGCCACCACCGGGACCGATAATACCGACCAGATCACCGGCCTTGGCAGTTGCCCCGAAATGCGCACCAGGCATGTGGTTTCCCTCATGCATGACGAAATCCAGTTCGATTTCCTGACGCTCCACATTGCCGTAACGAATGGTGTAAACGCGCCGGATCAACTCGTCATCACCTTCCGGCCAGACAACAGCACCGGTTTGGGACAGGTGAGGCCAGACCGGTGTGCGACCCTGCGGCACGATCAGAATGCGGACATGCAGACCACCGGTCATCAGACGTTCAATGCCCTCACTAACCGAAATGACCAGACGACGCATGTTGGGTGTGACGTTAAACGCCCTGACCACGCGACCTTCAAACAGATTTGGTAGCTGGTTCAGATCAGCCCCGTGGCCCTGCCAACGAAAACGAAGATGCTTATCGCCCGAAAACTCCAGCAGATGTTCCGCAAGCATTGCCTTGATCGACATCAGGACATGGGCGTCATAACAATTGACCTCGGCTTGGAAGCGGCCCTTCTCGCCAGCCATCCAGACTTTGCCGTATTCCGTTTCGTAATGGAGAACAGTACCTTCACGGATGACAGGAAAATGCTCGGCAAAGTGCTGCTGAAACTTGTCAACAATCAACTCCGCATTGGCAATTTCAACAGAAGTTTCCGCAAATAACACAGACACAACAAAAATCCTTCGCCCGTAAGTCCACTTATCTCATAGACCAACGAACTAGAACTTTAAAGTCAAGAATTGCAGAAAATACTGCTTACGAGGCGTCGGCCACATCCGCCGGCAATGCCCATTCAACCGGCGTGCGGCCGTGGGAAACGAGATAATCATTAGCCTGCGAAAAGTGCCGGCTACCAAAAAAGCCATTATGGGCCGATAGTGGAGAAGGATGTGGTGCCTTCAAGACCAGATGGCGGTTGCGGTCCACGAAGGATGCTTTTTTCTGGGCGTAGGAGCCCCACAACATGAAGACAACATGGTCACATTCGTCATTCACCACGCGGATAACAGCGTCAGTGAATTTTTCCCAGCCCTGCCCCTGGTGAGAAGCGGCACGCGCCTCTTCAACAGTCAAAACGCTGTTGAGCAACAACACGCCCTGCTGCGCCCAGCTTTCCAGAAAGCCGTGGCGGACCGGCTGGATGCCGAGATCGCTTTGCAGTTCCTTGTAGATATTCACCAGTGATGGCGGTGTGCGGACACCGGGGCGGACGGAAAAGCACAGGCCATGCGCCTGACCGTAACCGTGATATGGGTCCTGTCCGAGAATGACCACCTTGACTTTGCCGAGCGGCGTCAGGTCAAGAGCACGGAAATATTCATGCCCCTTGGGAAAGATGTGCTTTCCTGCCTGTTTCTGTTCAAGCAGGAAAGCCTTGAGCTGAGACATATAGGGACTGGAAAATTCCGGAAGAAGCTTCTGCCGCCAGCTCTCTTCGAGCTTCACACTCTCTTCGGTCATATCCTGCCCCCTTTGGCGAACCTGTTACTTGAAGCGCCCGCGACGCTCGAGAACTTCGATCTTGTAACCATCCGGATCGCAGATGAAGAAGTAACGGGCAAACACGTCGTCCTTGCGGACAAACTCGATGATTTTGCCCGGTGCCAGACCGGCTTCGATCAGGCGTGCGTGTTCTGCGTCAAGGTTGTCGACGGAAACGGCCAGATGGCCATAACCATCGCCAAGCGCATAGGGAACATCACGGCCTCGGTTGATCGTCAACTCAAGTTCGAAACTCTCCTCTTCATCGCTCATATAGACCAATGTGAAAGTTTCCTGCTCCACACGCTCCGCCACATTCAGGCCGAATGCGAGAGAGTAAAAGTCAACCGAACGCTTTTCGTCCAGCACCCGGACCATCGAGTGGATCATTTTGGCCATGGTGTTTTCCTTCTTCTGTTGGCACTTCGACTTGGAGCCAAATAATTGCCGCATCGGGATAAAGGCATATACAGACGCGAAGCAAGCCCCTTATCACAACCCTTAATATAGGAATGCAACTCGGGCGACGCAAATTCACACATCCTACCCGCTGTGACAGTGCCCAGCCTCACCTGTGAAACGAAAACGGGCTGATCATTTCAAGCCTTTTACGCGGCGTCCTAGCCAATTTGTCTCACGCCATTTGTTCAAAAAACAAAGGTCCAAACCTAGACATCACAAGCCTATCATGAGAATTGCACTCATAAAGACAAAAGGCAGCAAACGACATGCGGTACGTGTATCTCTGTTTGGGATGGATTATGGTGGCGACCGGCGTTGCTGGTGCATTCTTGCCTGTTCTGCCGACCACGCCGTTTCTGCTTTTGGCCGTCTGGTGTTTTTCCCGCTCGTCCCCGAAACTCGAAGCATGGCTGCTGTCTCACCCGCGTTTTGGCCAGTCTCTGCGCAACTGGAAAGAAACTGGCTCGATTGCCCGCCGTGCCAAGATTGCCGCCGTCTCCGTCATGACCGCCAGCTACGCGATCTTCTGGTTCACCACAGATCCACCCGCCTTGCGGGCGGTGATTGTACTCGTTGTCATGCTCTGTTCCGCCGCCTTCATCGTCACGAGGCCGGAACCAAAGGCGTGAATTCCAACCCGTTATCTGTGGCGTGACTGCGGTAAAACATAGGGGATGTGCGCCGCCGGCAGACGTCCCACCGCACCGCCAATGCCATAGACCCGTGCAATGGTCTCATCGCTGATCGTATCGAAGGATGCACCCTGTGCAGTGATCCTGCCATTGTGCATCACGATCAGGTGATCTGCGAACTCGGCTGCCAGATTAAGGTCGTGCAAAATGGCCAGTACTAGACCGCCCTTTTCAGCGAAATCACGTGCTGTCTCCAGAACGCTGATCTGATGGCCGATATCGAGGCTTGCGGTGGGCTCATCAAGAAACAGCGCCCGCGCCTCACCGTCTTCAACGGCATGCGGGACCTGCGCCAAAGCGCGGGCAAATTGCACACGCTGCTGTTCACCGCCAGACAGGTAATTATAGGAACGACTTTCGAAACCACGCAGACCGACATTGACAAGCGCCGTCTGAGCCTGGGCGTCAGGGTCAAGCCCGCCATAGGCAACAGCGCCCATCCGAACAATTTCAAACGCTGTAAACGGAAATGCCAATGTTGTGTTTTGTGGCAGGACGGCACGTTGACGTGCCAGTTGCCGAGGCGAGAACAGGCTTATGTCCGCGCCACCATAAGAAACGGTGCCGACATCCGGTTTGGTTTCTCCACACAGCACCTTCATCAATGTCGACTTTCCAGCACCGTTCGGGCCGATAATCACATTGAATTTGCCCGGTTCAAGTTTCAATGAAACTTCGTGGAGCAGCCTGCGTCCCGACCGGGTGAGATTGATACCGCTTGCCGTAATCATGACAGGTTCCTCATACCCATACCGCCCTTACCAAACAGCAGGAACAGAAACACCGGCGCCCCGATCAGCGCCGTGACGATGCCGATCGGCAGTTCCGCAGGCGCAGCAACAGTGCGGGCAAAACTGTCGGCCAGCAACAGCAACGCGCCGCCACCCAGCGCTGATGCCGGCAGCAGAAAGCGATGCGAGGGACCAATAGCAAGACGCAGCAGATGCGGCACGACAATGCCGACAAAACCGATCGAGCCGGCCGCCGCAACAGCTGCACCACAGGCGGCAGCAACCGCCAGAATGACCAGACGCTTCAAGCGTTGCACCGGCACGCCCATGTGGAAGGCAGCCGCATCCCCCAGGATCAGTGCGTCCAGCCCCTTGGCAACAAAGGGTATGATGACCAGAACCACCAAAATAAACGGCAATGTCGCCAGAACTTTTGCAGGCGTTGCGCCACCCAATGAGCCGAGGCTCCAGAAGGTGATGTCGCGCAGCGCACGATCATCGGCCACAAAAATCATCAGACCGGTCAGGGCACCACTCAAGGCCCCCACCGCGATACCGGCCAGAACCAGCGTCGTGGTTGACGTCATGCCGTTGCGCGTAGCAATCACATACAGGAGGATGGTGTTGATCAGGCCACCAAAAAACGCCATGACGGGTAGGAACTGCGAGCCGAAAAACGCCGCCAGCGGCGCAAGCATGCCACCACCCAGCGCCAGTGCGGCAACCGCAAACAAGGCGGCACCCGAGGTGACACCGACAATACCCGGATCGGCCAACGGGTTGCGGAACAGACCCTGCATCATGGCGCCGGACACACCGAGCCCAGCACCAATGAGAAGGCCAAGCGCGGTGCGCGGCAAACGCACGGCTTCGAGAATAATCCGGTCACGCGGTTCCATATCGGCCGCATGACCGGTGAAATAGGCCCAGAGTTCTGCCGGCCCTACCCCGGTTGGCCCGCTGACCAACGACACCAGACAGGCCAGAAACAACAGGCCGACAAGCACGGCAAGTGCAATGCCGCCAACGCGCGATCTCTTGCCTTCAACGGGAGCTGTAGCGGCCGTCACGGCAAGCGATTTCACGGCTTCACCACATCCGGATACAATTTGGAGGCCAGTTCATGTGCCGCCGCAGGTGTGCGCGGACCAAAACCGATCAGATAAAGACCGTCCATGCTGATCAGAGCCTTGTTGGCTGCGGCAGGTGTGCTCTGGAATGCAGGCAGCGCAAACACTTCATCGGGAGAGGCCTGATGATTGCCACGCGCCATGGTCAGCACCACGTCAGGTGCTGCTGCTATGACAGCCTCGTCGGTCAGCGGCTTGTAACCGGTAATCGCCGACGCAGCATTTACACCACCGGCCATTTCGATAATGGCCGCAGCTTCTGTATCCTGACCGCCGGCCATGATGCGACCACCCGCGGTCGACAACACGAACAGTACGCGCTTTTTCTTCTCGCCAACCGCCGAAACATCCTTGGCCAGGGCTGCTAGACCAGTGTCCACTTCTTCCGCCAGGTTCTTTGCCTTGTCTTCAAGACCAACGGCTGCTCCGACATCCTGGATCTTCTTGGCAATCGCGGCACCCGATGGCGGAGTGTCGATTGTCACGACAGGCACTTCGCTGTCCTTGAGAATATTAAGAACATCGGCCGGACCGGCACCGTCTTCCGTCAGGATGAGATCGGGCTTCTGTGACAGAATGCCCTCAGCGGAAAGCGCACGCATGTAGCCGACATCCGGCTTGGCCAGCGCATCAACAGGAAAGCTGCTGGTGGAATCACGTGCCACGATGCGGTCCTGCGCGCCGAGCGCATAGAGTATTTCCGTAATGGTGCCACCGACAGACACAATACGTTGTGCCTTGACGTTACCGCCATCGGCCGCCTGCGCAAAAGTGGATGTTACCAGCGCCACCGGCATGAACACGCCGAAAGCCATAGATCGAAGCGAACGTTTTGAAGACATCATGAGCTTTTCATCCAGATAAAAGTGGCAAGCTGCCATGGGCAGTTCATTTAAGTGGAGTTTGGTACACATGTTTAAAAACCCGCGCAAGAGTAGACAAACCAAGAAATGAAAACTGTCAAAAAGCACTGGATTTCTTCCACATGCGGGCTTTTCAACCTTGGGAACCACCTATATCCTGACAATTACAGGAAACTTATTTCATTCAAGGGAGTTATGAATGTTCATCGCAATGAACCGCTTTCGCGTGGTACCGGGTTTTGAGGAAGCGTTTGAAACAATCTGGCGCGAGCGCAAGACGCAGCTCAACGAATTGAAGGGCTATGTCGAATTTCACATGCTGAAAGGCCCGAAGTCTGACGACCATACGCTGTATGCATCGCATACCGTTTGGGAAACCCGCGAAGATTTCACCGCATGGACCAAGTCCGAGCAGTTCCGCGCAGCACATGCCAATGCTGGCAACAACCGTGGCAAGGTCGAATACCTCTCCGGTCCGCATTTTGAAGGTTTTGACGTGATCATTCACGACGACAAGAACGGCCAACGCATTTTTGATGCGGCATGAGGAAACCATGACAGCTGTTGCATACAACACGCCAGAGCGTCGTGAACGAGCCCTTGCCGCCTTGAACGAGAAGCCAGACGGCATCGTTGAGGCGATTGCCGGCAAGGCAGACGTCACGCCGGCCGAAGTTCTGGAAATCCTGCCGCAGGGCGCTGCAGTCACCATTCCGGCCGAACAGTTCTCCGCAATCTGGTCCGACATGATGACCTGGGGCGAAGTGCTGATGATCGTGCAGACCGCCGATATCGTACTGGAAGTGCCGGGTTTTCTGCCGGAAGGTACCGAAAGCCATGGCTGGTTCAACATTCACGGCGACAGCCCGATTGGTGGCCACATCAAGAAGGACAACTGTCACGCCATCAGCTTTGTGGACCGTGCATTCCACGGCCGTCGCTCCTGCTCCGTATGGTTCATGAATGCCAATGGCCAGGCGATGTTCAAGGTTTTTGTCCGTCGTGATGAAAACAAGGAACTGAAGGCAGACCAGCTTTCGAAGTTCGAGACTTTGCGCGACAGTCTGTCACGCTAAACAACAACAACGCTGCCAGACACGGCCCGGCAGCGTTGCTTATCCGGGCAGTTCATCCCGGATTCATCTGGCTTCCTTATTATCGAAGACGAATATTCGGACATCGTGATCATGGGGGTTTGGAAATGACCGACAAAAATACAATGAGTGGCAAAACGCCAATCTCTCGCCGCGGCTTTGCCAGCCTTCTTGGCCTGTCCGCCGTTCTGGTTGCATCACCATCGCTTGCAGCCCCGGCCTCCATTCGCGGCACAGTCAGCTACCGTGAGCGCATGGCATTACCACCTTCTGCGACAGTCACGGTTCAGTTGATTGATGTCTCACGCGCCGGCGCAAGTTTCAGCATCATTGCAGAAACCACCCCCCTGCCGGGACGCAACGTACCTATTCCCTATGTCATTCGTTACAACGACCGGGACATCCGCTCCAACCGACGTTATGCGCTTCGCGCCGAAATCCGCGATGGTCGCCGCCTGCTCTTTACCACCACGCAGAACTACCCGATCCTCAACAATCGCCGCGAGACCACGGACCTGATGCTTGAACGTGCCGGTGCGGCACCACGACCGGAGCCGGACCGTGAACCATCTCTGGTCGGCTCCTGGGTTGTCGTCGACATTGCGGGTGAACGTGTCACCGACAGAAAACCACCGGTCCTGCAAATTGGGCCTGATAACCGCGTATCCGGCAACACCGGCTGCAATGGTTTTGGTGCTGAACTCAGGGTAAACCGTCGCGAGATTGATTTCAGTCGCGCCATTTCCACGCAAATGGCCTGCGAACCGCCAATCATGCGCCAGGAAAGAGCGTTTCTTTCTGCGCTTGAGCAAGCACGCGGGTATGATTTGAGCCCGCGCAGCAATCAGCTGGAGTTACGAGACCGTCGGGGTCGCCCACTGATGCGCCTTCGCCGGGCCTGAACGGAATCTGTTTCCGCCCCGTTTGATCCTGATATCAGACGGGGCGTTTTTATCTCACGTCAGAAACTCGTTATCCGATGTCGTTTTGCGCAACACAGAACGGCAGCAAGCGCCGTATGACTATGGGCGCTTCATCGCTCTTCCACCCGCACACATGTCGCGGATATTCAAATTGCGACAAAGCCACTATGCCACGGCCAGCGACTGCGCTAATGCAGGACGCCCGAATTGTGGCGCGTGACGTAAAACCAGAGGCACCGGAAATGGCGCTTCCAGAGGAATAGACCGATGACGACTTATGTTCTGACTGTAACCTGCAAATCCACCCGCGGCATCGTGGCGGCAATATCGGGTTATCTGGCAGACAAGGGTTGCAACATCGTCGACAGCTCGCAATTCGATGACCTTCAGACCGGCATGTTCTTCATGCGCGTCAGCTTCATTTCCGAACAGGGCGAAAGCCGCGAAGCCATCACCGAAGGCTTTGCACCCGTCGCTGAGAAATTCGGCATGGATGCCAAGATCGAAAGCTCGGCCGAGCGCATGAAAGTGCTGTTGATGGTGTCGCGTTTTGGCCATTGCCTGAACGACCTGCTGTACCGCTGGAAGATCGGTGCGCTGCCAATCGATATCGTCGGTGTCGTCTCCAACCACTTCGATTACCAGAAAGTTGTCGTCAACCACGACATTCCTTTCCACCACATCAAGGTGACCAAGGATAACAAACCCAAGGCCGAAGCACAGCTGTTGGATCTGGTTGAACAAACCGGTACCGAACTGATCGTTCTTGCCCGTTACATGCAGGTACTGTCCGATGAGCTCTGCCAGAAAATGTCCGGCAAGATCATCAATATTCACCACTCGTTCTTGCCAAGTTTCAAGGGTGCAAACCCTTACAAGCAAGCCTATGAGCGCGGTGTGAAGCTGATTGGGGCGACTGCCCATTACGTGACAGCCGACCTTGATGAAGGCCCGATCATCGAGCAGGAGACCGTACGTATTACCCACGCACAAAGCGCAGATGACTATGTGTCGCTGGGCCGCGATGTCGAAAGCCAGGTGCTGGCACGCGCTATCCACGCACATATCCATCACCGGACCTTTATCAACGGCAACCGCACGGTCGTTTTCCCGCCAAGCCCCGGCAGCTACGCATCCGAGCGCATGGGCTGATAAGAGCTTAACCGGCTGCGGGCAGCAGCACGGTGACCTTCAAACCCTTGTCGTTCTGACCGGCATCCAACAGCAATTGCCCGCCAAACAGGTGGGCAATTTCCTCGACAATGGCCAGCCCCAGACCGGCACCGGGGGCTGGATTGCCATCCCCACGGGCAAAACGCTGGCGCACCATGTCACGTTTTTCAGGCGCGATGCCCTGCCCGTTATCCTCAACCTCAAGGCAGACTTGCCCCGCAGCACTGCGGTAAGCGCGCACTGTGACCTCAACATTATCACCGGCATAGGCAATGGCATTGCTGATGAGGTTGCCCAGCAGCTCACCGATCAACAATGGTTCGGCTAGAACGGCAACGGTTCCCTCACCCTCAAAACCCAGATCGACACCCGCTTCCGCTGCCTGAGGGATGTAATCTGCAGTTATTGTCTGGGCGACTTCCACCAGGTCGATGCGTGACAGCGCCTGCGGTTCACCTGATCCTGCCGCATCGATTTTTGCCATGCGCAGAAGCTGCGCCAGAATATGCTCGGCATGAGCAACGGATTCATCGCCTTTCCGCGCTGCGTCCTTGGCCTGCGCCAATGTTTCCGCCCGCTCGGAAAGCGCCAACTGTGTGCGGATGATCGCCAGCGGTGTGCGCAACTGATGGCTGGCATTGCCGGTGAAATGTCGAAGCGCTTCCAGCGCCGCATTCAGGCGCACCATGAAGGAATTGACAGTATCAACGAGGTTTTGCACCTCCACGGGGACCTTCTGGTCAATAGGATGGAGATCGCTCGGATTGCGCTCGGCAATCGCTTCACTCAGCCGAAACAGCGGCCGCAAGGAAATCGTCACCGCCACCCACACGATAACCGAAGCTCCGACAATCATCGCCAATAGGCGCAGGGCAGAACGAAACAGAATAGATTGCGCAAGCTGGCGGCGGGCAATGGTGGTTTCAGCAACGGTCACGGTAAACGGCACCGAATTGATGCCGGTGGACGCGGATCGCTGCATGACAGCGACACGAATGGGTTCACCTCGAAAAAACGCATCCTCGAAGATCGCCACATTCGGCTCTTCTGGCGAAACTGACGGCAGACCCTGATAACCAGTCAGGAATTCTCCGTGCGAACCGTCAACACGGTAAAACACCCGGTCCTGCGCCGCCGATGTCAGCATTTCCAATGCGACGTAGGGAATATCGACCTCAAGCTTGCCGTCCTCAGACACGGCAACCCGCTCGGCAATGGCTAGGGCAGAGCCCGCCAGCACACGATCCGACACCACATTTGCTGTTTTGACCGCCTCTGAATAGGTGTCCGTCAGGGCAACAGTGCCGATAATTGCCGTCGAAAACAGAAGCCAGCCCAACAGGCGCTTGCGGAGCGAGTAGGCTCCGCCTGTCATTCGGCAATCTCCGGCAGACGCTCCAGATAATACCCTATGCCGCGTGCCGTCTTGACGGTCAGCCCGTGGTGCGCAAGGCGTTTACGAAGACGACTGACATATTGCTCAATGGCATTGCCGCTCAACTCGTCATCAAATCCGGCCAGCGATTGCATGATCGCCTCCTTGGCAACCACTTTGCCAGCGCGCATGAACAACAGTTCCAGAATACCAAGTTCGCGCGCCGGAATATCCAGTGGCACACCCTCAGCGCTAAAGGTGCGCGAGGTCAGATCAAACGATACCTTGCCGTAACTGACGGTCGAAGAGCGCAGACCCGCCTGACGGCGCAGCAGAACACGCACCCGTGCCTCAAGCTCGCTGACATCAAAAGGTTTGATCATGTAATCATCGGCACCAAGGTCCAGCCCCTTGACGCGTTCTTCCGGGGAGCCCCGCGCTGTCAGTATAAGAACCGCCGCCTTTTCCTGCCGTGCCCGCATGGAGCGCAGCACGGAAATACCGTCCATTTCCGGCAGGTTGAGATCAAGAATGACCAGATCAAAACTTTCTGTCGCGGTCGCAGCCAAGGCCGAGCTACCATCCGATACCCAATCCACGGCATAGCCACTGCCGCGCAGCAAAGCGACCAGACCGTCCGCCAGAACCTGATTGTCTTCGACCAGCAATATACGCAAATCAATCTCCTGCCCTCACCGCGCACCCTAACGCATCGATTTGAAAATCGGAATCGAATTTCGCTTGGGCATCCTGCGCAGTTTCAAGGAGTTAGAGCGCCTCAGCGTAGCATTGATCCATCAGCCGTGCGGCAATCACAGGAGCAGACGCTTGTGCACGCAAAGCTGGTGCGGCATGATATTTTCATGCGTATTCTTCTCTGTCTCTGTCTGGGTCTCTTTTTCGCGGCACCTGCACTGGCCAAACCGACCGTGTTTCCGGCACCATCCGGCAATCCGGATGCACCGGTATTGATCGTTTATTCCTCATTGGATGAGCCATTGGCTGCACCGATGATCGAAGGTTTCCAAAGACAAAACCCGGATGTGACGGTGTCCTATGAAGATTTGCTGACCGGTGAGATCTATGACCGCATCGTTAAGGAAACCGATGCCGGACAGAAAACCGCCGACTTCGCCTTTTCCTCAGCCATGGATTTGCAGGTCAAACTGAGCAATGACGGTTATGCGCAACGCAGCGACCTGCCGCTCAGCGCAAAATGGCCAAGTTGGGCCAACTGGCGCAATACCGCCTACGCCTTGACCTTCGAACCGGCAGTTTTTGTCTATCACAAGCCGAGTTTCACCACCGAAAAACCGCCGGCCACCCGCGCCGAATTTGTCGATTACCTTGAGCACCATGCCAAAGACGTGCATGGTCGCATCGCCACCTATGACATTGAACGTTCCGGCGTCGGTTTTCTGTTCATGTCGCGGGACCAGGAACAATTTGCCGATATCTGGTCCGTCATCCAACACATGGGGGCGGCCGGCGTAAAACTCTACTCCAACAGCTCCGCCATTCTGGAGCGCATTGCCGACGGACGATTCGTTCTGGGTTACAATATTCTCGGCTCTTACGCCGCCGACTGGGCATCCCGTCACCCGGATGTCGGCATCGTCCTGCCCAAGGATTATACGGTGGTGATGTCACGGATCGGCCTTGTGCCACAGGCCGCAAACTCCCCGGAACTGGGCCGTAAATATCTGGAATATTTCATGTCACGGGAAGGCCAGACAATCCTGTCAACGCGATTGCAAATTCCGGCCGTCAATCCTGATGTCGCCGGAGACAACACGGCCAACACCATGCAGGCCATTCACGGCGCCCAGCTTTTGCCCGTTCCTGTCAGCCTTGGACTGATGGTTTATCTCGATCAGGTAAAGCGCAATCGGCTGATTGCCCGCTGGAACGAGGCCTTGCGCCTGCAATAAACACCCGCCAAAGCCGGTTACCAGCTAAAAACTGGACGTCATCCAAAAATTAATGAATGTTAAATTGGCAAAGCCGGGGATTGCGTCAGTTAAATGTCAGCTTTCTATGGTGCTCTGCTTCTACTCTTCGGCCGTGGAGGCGGCTTAACGAAGATGCGGGAGGAAATATCTATCGCGAATGAACAAACTGCCCTGTGTGGCAGCGAGTCTACATTTGCCCGCGTTCTCCTTCCGCCAAAACAACGAAGCCCGATGGGCTATCAAGGAGGGTTCGCTTTTGAAACATTTCGTACTTGCTTCCATCATCGCCGGTGCTTTGGCTCTTCCAGCCGCAGCAGCCGATTACACGATCATTGCACCAGCAAACCCAGGCGGCGGTTGGGACCAGACCGCGCGTTCGTTGCAGACCTCGCTGCAGGATGAAGGCATCTCCAAGAGCGTGCAGGTACAGAACGTACCAGGTGCCGGTGGCACAATCGGTCTTGCCCAGTTTGCAAGCCAGCAGAAGGGTAACCCGAACGCTCTGATCGTTGGCGGTTACGTGATGGTTGGTGCTATCCTGACCAACAATTCGCCAGTGACATTGAAGGACGTGACACCGATTGCCCGTCTGACCGGCGAATATGAAGCCGTTGTCGTTCCAGCCTCTTCTCCGCTGCAGACCATGGGTGACCTCATCGAGCAGCTAAAGAAAGACCCGGGCAGCGTTTCTTGGGGTGGCGGTTCGGCTGGTGGTACCGACCACATCGCAGTTGGCCTGATTGCCAAGGCTGCTGGCGTTGATCCAACCAAGATCAACTACATCGCCTACTCTGGCGGCGGTGAAGCACTCGCTTCCATCCTCGGTTCGCAGGTAACCGCCGGCATTTCCGGCTATGGTGAATTTGAAAGCCAGGTCAAGGCTGGCACACTTCGCCTTCTGGCCGTGTCGAGCGCAGAGCGCATCGAAGGCGTTGACGGACCAACCCTGAAAGAAAGCGGCCTTGATGTCGTGGTTGAAAATTGGCGCATGGTCGCAGCGGCTCCTGGCCTGTCTGCAGATCAGGAAGCAGCAATCAATGCCGACGTTGAAAAGCTGGTGAAGTCCAAGAGCTGGCAGGACACCCTGAAGGCCAAGGGCTGGCAGGACACATACCTCGCTGGCGATGCTTTCAAGGCGCAGCTCGACAAGGATGTTGAATCCACTCAGGCTATTCTCAAAGACATCGGACTTGTAAAATGAGCATGGGTTCTGACTCATCCAACTCTCAAAAGCGCCGCCCTGACCGGGCGGCGCTGGTTATAGCCGCTGCACTCATTGCCATCGCTGCTGTAATCTTCATGGACTCCACACGCCTTGCAGGCGTGTCCGGTTATTCGCCTGTTGGTCCAGCGACCGTACCTTACGCCATCGCATTCTGTCTTGTCGGGCTTGCCATCTGGACAGTCGTGGAAGCTCTGCGTGGTGAGTTCCCCAAGCGGGACAAGCAGGAAACAAGCGCCGTCATCTGGGTTATCGCTGGTTTGGCCGGGCAGATGCTGCTGCTGAAAACCGCCGGTTTTTCCATCGCAACAGGCATTCTGTTTGCCTTCACCGCCCGTGCCTTCGGCAAACGGGAGCTCTGGTATTCCATTCCCGTCGGTATCGCCATCAGCTTCGTAGTCTGGGTGATTTTTGCGCAGTTCCTGCAGCTTTCGTTGCCAGCTGGGCCTTTGGAACGCCTGTTCTTCTAAACGGAACCGGCCTTCTTTTCTTGATTGAAAAACAGGGAGTGACAATCGCTTTTGTGCAAGCGGTTGGTAACACTCCACCCGACAGGGGGACATTCGTCCATGAATACATTTGAATTTCTGCTTCACGGCCTAGAGGTCGCAATGCAGCCGATGAACCTGCTTTATGCATTGATAGGCGTAACGCTTGGCACGGCTGTCGGCGTTCTTCCCGGCATTGGCCCGGCGCTGACTGTCGCATTGCTGCTGCCGGTCACCTACAAGCTCGATCCTGCGGGATCGCTTATCATGTTTGCCGGTATTTACTACGGCGGGATGTATGGTGGTTCGACCACCTCGATCCTTCTCAATACGCCGGGTGAAAGTGCGTCCATTGTGACGGCGCTGGAAGGCAACAAGATGGCCCGAGCGGGGCGTGGCGGACCGGCTCTTGCCACCGCTGCCATCGGTTCCTTCGTGGCTGGCCTCATTGCCACCATCGCCCTTGCCTTCATTGCACCCTATATCGTCAAGCTGGCACTGGTGTTCGGACCACGCGAATATTTCGCGCTCATGGTCTTGGCATTTGTCACCGTGTCTTCAGCCTTTGGTGATTCTGCACTGCGCGGCCTTACCTCACTGTTCATCGGCTTTGCCCTTGCCATTGTCGGTATCGACCAGTTGACCGGCCAGGCCCGTATGAGCTTCGGCGTGCCAGATCTGCTCGATGGTGTCGAAGTCACCACGCTCGCCGTTGCCATGTTCGCAATTGGCGAGACACTGTTCATCGTCGCACAGGGGCAAAGCGGTCCCGACAAGATCGAAGCTGTGAAAGGCTCTGTCTGGATGAGTGCGCAGGATTGGGCTCGCTCGTGGAAAGCATGGCTGCGCGGCACGTTGATTGGCTTTCCGATTGGTGCCATGCCTGCCGGTGGTGCAGAAATCGGCACGTTCCTGTCCTACGCCACGGAAAAGAAGCTTTCAAAACATCCGGAAGAATTTGGCCATGGCGCGATTGAAGGCGTGGCCGGGCCGGAAGCTGCCAACAACGCATCTGCCGCCGGTACACTGGTACCACTGCTGACGCTTGGCCTGCCGACCACAGCGACCGCCGCCATCATGCTGGCCGGCTTCCAGCAATACGGCCTACAACCCGGCCCGCTGCTGTTTGCCACCAACCCGCAGCTCGTCTGGGGTCTGATTGCCAGCTTGTTCATTGCCAACTTTATGTTGCTGGTTCTCAACCTGCCGCTGATTGGCCTTTGGGTTAAGCTGCTGACCATTCCAAAGCCATGGCTCTATGCGGGCATCCTGCTGTTTGCGACGCTTGGCACAATCGGTGCGAACCCTTCGGTGTTCGAACTGGGCATGCTTCTCGGCTTCGGTATTCTTGGCTACATCATGCGCATCTTCGGTTACCCGATAGCACCTGCTGTCGTTGGCCTGATCCTTGGGCCATTGGCCGAGCAGCAATTGCGTCGCGCACTGGCAATCGGCCAGGGTGATCCTGTCGTGCTGTTCACGTCGCCGATTGCCGTTGGTCTGTTCATTGTTGCCGCAGCCGCCTTCATCATCCCGCTGATCATGCGTATCCGCGGCCGTGGACAGGTCCTGTCGCAGCTTGCTGCCAACGAAGACTAAAAATATCAAACGTCAAAACAGGACGCGGGGAGAACATAGTCTTCCCGCGTCTTTTTTATTTCAGCCACAGCTACGGACCGCATCTGTCTCAAGCCTCTACCGTGGGTAAAAGCGATCGCCACAGGCGCAAATATATTCGCAGAAACGGACGAGTTTCATAAAGACTTTGCTTGGAAAACATGCAGCCTTCGGTTTATTAAACGGCAATTGCATAATTTTAAGCCGGAAAAATTTCCATGCGACGCCACTTGCGGCATTACATCCACCGCCATGAGCCTAAAGGACAGGCACATCATCACCTTAAATCGGGGATTGGTGCCATTGCCGCCATGCTGGCCGTGGGTGGTCTGACGGTGGAGACAGGCATTCCGTTACTGATAGCACCTTTTGGAGCGACAGCCGTTTTGCTGTTCGGCCAGCCCAAAAGCCCGCTTGCGCAACCGGCAAATGTCATCGGTGGTTATTTGCTGGCAGCCCTGGTCGGCAGCCTTGCCTTGCAGTTCCTGCCCGGCATCTGGTGGGCTTCGGCAATTGCGGTTGGACTTTCTATCGCCGGAATGCTGCTGCTACGCGTTACCCATCCACCGGCCGGCGCCGTACCACTTGTCGCTTACGGCTCGCATCTTGAAGGACAGGATCTGTTTCTGGTCGTTCTGGCTGGCAGCGCGCTGCTTGTGGTCATCGCCGTGGTTCACCACCTGATACCACCACGCCATCAATATCCACTGCGTGCACCGGAAACCCCTTAACCTGAAAACCGGGGTCCAGCCCCGCCACGCATTGGCCTCTGGACTACGGGACAAGAAATCGCCTTCCACGCTGTTTTTTGACAGCGGCAAGGCTTGTCCCTGCCCATGCCCTGTGGTTGAAAACAGACAGTCGAAAAGTACGACTTATTTCAAGACCGGGAGAAAACCATGAGCATCCAGATATTTGACCTGACCGGCCGTCGCGCCCTTGTTACCGGCTCCTCGCAGGGCATTGGCTATGCACTGGCAAAGGGTCTGAAGGATGCCGGTGCTGACGTCGTCATCAATGGCCGTGACCCCGAGAAGCTGAAAGCTGCGGCACAAGAGCTCGGTAATGTCGACTACCTCGCCTTCGACGTGACCGACCATGCCGCTGCCCGTGAAGCCATCGACGCCTATGAAAAAGACAAAGGTGCCATCGACATCCTCGTCAACAATGCTGGCATGCAGCACCGCACACCGCTGGAAGATTTCCCTGCCGACGCCTTTGAGCGTCTGCTGCGCACCAATATCTCGTCGGTGTTTAATGTTGGCCAGGCCGTTGCCCGCCACATGATTGGTCGTGGCGCTGGCAAGATCATCAATATCGCCAGTGTACAGACAGCATTGGCGCGTCCGGGCATTGCACCTTACACAGCGACCAAGGGTGCGGTCGGCAATCTGACCAAGGGCATGGCAACCGACTGGGCAAAACATGGCCTGCAATGCAACGCCATCGCGCCCGGTTATTTCGAAACCCCGCTCAATGACGCATTGGTCAAGGATCCGGCCTTTACCGAATGGTTGCAGAAGCGCACGCCAGCTGGTCGCTGGGGCAAGGTCGAAGAACTGGTTGGCGCCTGCATCTTCCTCGCGTCAGGCGCATCGTCTTTCGTCAACGGCCACATTCTCTACGTTGATGGCGGCATCACCGTAAGCCTGTAAGCACAGAGCATAGCGCTTTAACGAAAGGTCCGCGAGTACCAGCGCGCGGACCTTTTTATGCGACCTTATTTATTGTGATGACCGCGCAACCTGCCTTCCAGCCACAGGCTGTAACGTGAGGCACCAAAGCAGATCACGAAATAGATGAAGGCAACGGCAATATAGGCTTCGTTATAAAACCCAAGCCAGCTGGGGTCCGTTGCAGATGCCCGAGCAGCGTTGAGAATATCGAAGATACCGATCACTGCCAGCAAGGACGTAGCAAGCAGGAAACCGATTGCCAGATTGACCATGCCGGGAATAACGATCCGCAATGCTTGCGGCAGAACGATCAGCTGCATGGTACCCCAATAACCGATACCCAGTGCAGTGGCGGCTTCCTCCTGCCCCTTGGGAATGGTCTGTAGTCCGGCACGCACGACCTCGGCGATATAGGCAGCCCAAAACAAAGTGACCATGATCATCGCTCTGATCATCTTGTCGAAAAACTGGCCGTCGGGTAACGCCATCGGCAGGATCAGCATCGCCACGTAGAGAATGGCGACCATCGGTGTGCCACGCATCACCTCGATATAGAGGATCGAAAATGTGCGCAGGCCACCCAGCTTGGAGCGACGCGCCAGCGCCAGCAGAATGGCAAGCGGTGTCGCAGCAGCAAAACAGCCAGCCCAGACAAACAGCGTAACGGGCAGTCCGCCCCATTGGTTGGAAGGTACAGGCCCACCCGAAAAACCGCCCGCCATCAGAAACCAGCTGGCCAGAATAATCAGCGGCCAGGCGAGCAGGGTTTCCTTTCTCCAGAAGCGCGGCATTGCCGTTGCAAACAGCAACAACACCAATAACAGCACAACCAGAGCCGGCCGCCACAAAAACTCAGCTGGGTAAAAGGCAAACATAATGAATTGCAGTTTGGCGCCGATAAAAGCCCAGCAGGCACCACCACGCGCCGCGCAATCGGCCGACACGCCACTCCACGTGGCGTCGAGAATGCCCCAGCGAATAAGCGGCGGCAGGGTCCAGACGAGTGCAGCTGAGGTCAACAGGGTGATCAAACTATTGGTCACCGTGCCGAACAGCCCTGCTCTCAGCCCTAACAACAGGATGCGCAATTTGCCGCGATGGCTGGGCACAACATTCACCGTCATCGGCCATTCCCCCGCAAGGCAACACGCCTGTTATACTCGTTCATCAACACCGAAACCGAGAGGTTGATGACCAGATAGGTGCCAATCAGGATCATCAGCGCTTCAAGCGACTGGCCTGTTGTATTGGCCGTGGTGTTGATGACGCTGACCAGCTCCGGATAACCAATGGCAACGGCAAGGCTCGAATCCTTGGTCAGGTCGAGATAACTTGACGTGGTTAGCGGCGTGATCACCCGCAAGGCCTGTGGCAACACGACAAGCCGCATGATCTGTCCCGGATGCAAACCGAGCGACCGTGCAGCCTCCCACTGACCATTGTTGACGGACTGAATGCCCGCCCGAACAATCTCGGCAATGGCAGCGGAAAATTTCACGACGAGCCCCGTCAACAGCGCCGCAAACTCCGGAGACAGGCTGGAACCGCCACGAATGTTGAACCCCGTCAATTCTGGAATATCAAAATTGAGCTGTGCCCCGCTGAACGACAGTCCCGCGGCGACAACGACGACCACGGCGGCGAAGCTCAAGGCCGTGCTGGTAATGTTTAAAGCCCTGCTATGTTTGAGGATAAACAGGATGGCGGCGAAGGTCGCGATTGCACCGGCAAACACCGTGCTGCCGCTGATACTCAAACCCTCAATCGAAACACCGGGGATAAACACACCGCGATTGGTGAAATAGATCGCCCCCAGAAACGCGCTGGCCTGTCGCGGCGCCGCAAAGGCGCTTGTCAGCGAGATCCAGAAGAACAGTTGCAGAAGCAGCGGCGTGTTGCGAATAATCTCAACATACCAGCGCACTGCAGTCGCCAGCAGCAGATTGCGCGAAAGCCCGGCCACGCCGACCGCGACCCCAAGTACAGTCGCAAGAACGCAGCCCAGCACTGAGACTTTCAGCGTGTTCAGCAGACCGACGATAATCGCGCGGATGTAGGTATCACCCGCCTGAAACGGAATTGAGCTTTCGCCAATCTCGAAATTGGCTGCCCGGTTCAAGAAGTCAAAGCCTGGCGTCACGCCAATACGGCGCATGCTCTCGATCACGTTGACCGCGAGAAAATACAGCGAAACGACAAGAAAACCGATGATGAAAACCTGAAGCAGCGGACGAGTGCCCCACCACATCAAGGCCTTGCGAAAGATGCCGGGCCTTTGAGGGCCCGGCGCTGGATTTACCGGCATTATTGATATGCCCCGACTGCTTAGCGGAATGGCGGAGAATAGAGAAGACCACCATCCGTCCACAGACGGTTGTAACCACGATCCCAACCGAGCGGCTTCAGGTTACGGTCGAAGATTTCACCGTAATTGCCCACAGTCTTGATGATGTTGTAGGCCCACTTCGGATCAAGACCGATCGCTTCGCCAAGGGCTGGATCAACACCTAGGAAACGCTGGATGGCAGGGTCTTCCGACTTCAGGAACTCATCGACGTTTTGCGAAGTAATGCCCCACTCTTCCGCCTGAATGGTTGCGTTAACGGTCCAGTTGACGATTTCCAGCCAACGGTCGTCACCACCGGCAACCGCAGGTGCTAGCGGCTCCTTGGACAGGCGCTCTGGCAGGATGATGTATTCATCCGGCTTTTTCAGCTGTGTACGCTTGCCGACCAAGTCGGACGAATCTTGCGTGATCGCATCCACGCGGCCGGATTCAAGCGCCGCGATGAACTGTCCGGTATCTTCAATCGTTACTGGCGTGAACTTCTTGCCTGTCTTGCGGAAGAAGTCAGCAACGTTCAACTCACCTGTCGTGCCGCTCTGAGCGCCAATCGTTGCGCCGTCGAGTTCGGCAGCTGTGGTCACACCGAGGTCCTTGCGGACCAGAATGCCCTGACCGTCATAAAACACCGTCGGGCCAAAGTGGAAACCAAGCTTCAGCGCACGGGTGATAGTAACCGTCACACCCGACAAAAGAATGTCGAATTCGCCGCTCTGGAGAGCTGGCAGACGCTGCTGCGGAGAAGAGTTGGTGAACTCTGCCTTATCAGGTGTGCCGAAAACAGCGATGGAAAGAGCACGGCCGTAATCTGCAAACAGCCCCTGCCATTTGCCGCTGCTGTCAGGCGCAAAGAAACCTGGTGTCGTGCCAACACCAACCTTGATGGAGCCGCGTTGCGTTATCTTGTCCAGCGTTGGGCCGGCTTGTGCAACATTTGAAAGAGCCAGACTGGTCAACAAAGTCCCGGCGATCGCCGACTTGAGAAAGCCGCCGAGATATCCTTTAAATCTCATGGTTCAAATACTCCTGATGCTTCAATCAGGCGATCAGATCTTGGTGTCCCCCGAGGAACTGATGCCGAAATATACACTAATTCAATAGTTTTTATATTCGAGGCACCACATGCCCATTTTCCGATCACATCAGGAATGTAATTGCCATTTTTTCGATCAGAGAAGATCACATTATTCCGCGTCGCAGCCACTCGACAAAACGAAATCAAACGGCAAATCAACGCGAACCAGAAATCAAGTTTTCCAATCGGGAATTTGGGCATCGCGTTTTGGCACGCTATTGACCCCACCTCAAAATGCTGCCCCCGACACCGGTCTGGTATCGGGGGCAATCCAAGGAAGTCACGATGTCAATTGTACAGAACGGTGTTCGCAGACGTTACTGCGACAGTGGCATAACTATCTCAGACTGCCGTTATGGGAATGCCGCGAACGGTTCCAGTCAGCGGCATAGGCGGTGTCAAATGCAGGCGCAAAGGCCGGGTTCAATCTGCGCTTTCTGATCAGCAAGCTCATGATGCGAGCCGCTGTCGAAAAGCTCATTTCACCCAGCGGTCCATGACCCACCCACGGTTTGTTCAGACGTGCGACAACCGAGCCAACCAGCGCAGCCGGCACGATATCCGTGCAGGTACGCATGGCGTTGAAGACATCGGAAATCGGAATGTGAGAGTTTTCGAAGGTTACGAGGGGTTGGCCATCATAGGGCTCCCACTCTTCAAATTTCAAAACGGCTTCCCAGAACAGATAGTGCAGGTCGATTGGGGCGTGGCCGTTAAAAAGCTGCGGTAGTTTGGATGTCATAACATTCTCCTCCGTTGAGTGCATATTGGTTGAAAATATGCGCAATCTTCCTTGGATCTTGGTGACAGGCAAAAACACTATAGACGGATAGCTCCTTTATGAAACCGGGTGGGTCGTAAAAAACTGGTCGCCTTGTGGCAGGTGCACTGCGGGCCAGAACTGACCGGCATAATCGCGGGCGGCCTTTTCTGCGGCATCCCGGCTGGAGAGGTTTTTCAAGACATGGCTACGATGCCCCAGTTGCAGCAATACCGTCTTACTGGGGTAATCATAGATAACCTGTAAATTGTCATGGCTCATTGAGATCCTCCATCTCATTGTTGCTAAACGACTTTCAGAGATACATGTTCCACCGGCATCAACAGCGTTGCACCTGGGGTTCATCAAAATCCAGATCGGCATATCTGCGTTTCTGTGCTTTGACCTTGCTGGCAAGGCCATCCAGCAGGCTGTAACCACTGGACCACCGGCCAAATCCGCTTGCGATATTGATGTGACCGGCCATCCCTAGATTGAGAATATTGGCCTGCCATTTTTCACCAACCGATGTCAGCCGATCTATCGGCATGTAATGGTCATTAAGGCTGCCAACCACGATGTTCGGAAACGGCAGACGCCCGTCATCCAGCCGTCCAAAAGAAATCGCGCCGGGATGCAATTCATCGGTCAACTCGGGGTCGCAGGGCGCAACAAGCAGCGCCGCCTTGACACGATTGGCAGAGGCGCGGGCCGCCAGTTTGGCAGCCACCAGACACCCGAGACTATGCGCCACAATATAGGCCTCGCCCTCGCGCTCCAGCGCTTCTTCGACATTCGCCACCCAGCAATCAAGGCTGGGTTTGGACCAATCATCCTGCACCACGATGCTCGCGTCAGAATGGTCCTTTTGCCAGTACCACTGCCAATGCCCTTCATCAGATCCATTCAGTCCGGGAAGAATAAGCGTGCGCATGGCGTCCTCTTAATCAACAAGGTGACAACAGATCTTCATATCAGTGCTCGCCCAACAGCCGCAGTTCTTTGCCCACTTCGCGCATTCTGCTGCGCAACTCGAAACCGGTCCCGTCGTCGACTTCGTAATCACCGAAGCAATGACGGGCATCATGCAAAAGCAAGCGGTCCTCAAGTTCATTTTGCGTTCTGATCAATTTTGCAACACGGCGAAAAATGCCCATTTCCGAACTCCTTCGTCGAAAAACCATGCAGTCAAAATTATACATAAATTTAGTAGACTAAAGGCACTACATGCCAAGATGCCAAATAGAAGGAGAAAAAACATCCGATAGTTATGGAAAAAATCCATATTCTAGATGAGGATTTCCGAAAAAGCTCTAAAGCATGGAATTTCATTTCGAGAATTTGAAATCCACAATCTCAACACAGCGTCGAAGCGGGTCGACTGACAATATTTTCTATAATATTGGTCAACAATGAAATTCTGTCGCTCATCAGTCCTGATGCGCGATGGTATATTTGCAAAATTGCGAGGGCATCTTCACCAGCCTTGGAGACCTATATGACTGCAACCGTGACTTATCTTCATAATCCGCTGGAAACACAGCTTACCCATCCCGACCAGCTAAAGTCTGCCATGCGCAATTTTGCCGGGGGCGTTTCCGTTATCACTGCGGGATCTGGAGATCAGCGCAATGGCGCAACCGTGACCTCGGCCACAGCACTTTCCATGGATCCGGCATCGATGCTGATCAGCATCAATCGCTCATCATCCATCTGGCCGGTTATCAGCCGGTTCAACCATTTCTGTGTGAACATTCTCTCGGCACAGCAGCAGGATATTGCCAGCCGCTTTGCCGGTGTTGGCGGCCTCAAGGGCGTGCAGCGATACAGCAACGCCAACTGGTCGACGCTCGAAAGTGGCGCGGCCGTGCTGGAAGGCGCACTTGCCTCCATCGACTGTGCCGTCGAAGATGTAATTGAACGGCATACCCACGCCATCGTTATCGGACGTGTGGTCGCCTTGGTGACTGGCCAAGGAGAACCATTGGTTTATCACAATGGCCAGTATGGAAACATCGTCCCGATTTAACCGTGGAGGTTAAATCTCAAGCGTATGCGGCATCGTCGACACCCTTGCCGGTGTCGGCAGCAAACTGCTCCAATGTCGTGTTATCGAGAACTTCTGCCATAGCATCGCGCACTCGGCCCATGGACCGCCGCACCTGACAGTGCTCTGGATCTTCACAGTCCTCGCATGGCTCAAACGCCGTCTTGCTTGCGCAACGGATCGGGGCCAGCGGCCCATCAAGAGTACGCACCACTTGGCCAATCAAAATCTCGGAAGCCGGTTTGGACAGGGAATATCCACCGCCTGGACCTTTCTTTGAACGCAGCATGCCTGCATTTCTCAGTTCCAGAAGAATCGTATCGAGGAATTTTTTAGGTATGTTGTTACGGCTGGCAATCTCATTGACAAATGCTGTCTGCCCTTCAGCAAGCCCGGCCAGATCAACCATGGCCTTCAAGCCGTATTTCCCTTTTTTCGTCAGCATCAACCGCTCTTTCACAATCACATCGCGGCGATAGATATGGGCAAAAACCGCGCTTAAGGCAACAGAGCGCGCACAATCTATTCGAGAGATTTAATCAAAATTACCTCTGTCCGGTAGCCTGATGTGAACAGGCAACCGGGCAAGGCATTTTAAACGGTGCTTCGTCTCACGAACCGGAGACGATTTTTACGTTGCCGCCGTGGCCACCGCCGCCAAAAACGCGGTGTTCGCCAAACGACGAGCGGATCTGGTTGCGCGGTCCGCCAAGACCAATTTCCGGAAACAGCAATTCGGAGACCCGGTAAGCTTCCTCAAGATGCGGGTAACCAGAGGCGATGACCGTATCGATGCCGAGATCCTGGTATTCCCGAAGTCGAGCAGCGATGGTTTTGGGTGAACCAACAAGTGCTGTCCCGGCACCGGAGCGCACAAGACCGATACCGGCCCAAAGATTTGGCGACACCTCAAGCTTGTCACGGCGACCATTATGCAGTGCCACCATGCGTGCCTGCCCGACAGAATCGGAATTTTTGGCAAACACCTCTTGGGCTGCGGCAATGGTGTCGTCGGACAGTTTCGAAATCAGACGATCCGCAGCCTCCCATGCCTCTTCATCGGTTTCCCGAACGATGAAGTGCAGTCGGATGCCGAAGCTGACGTCGCGATTTTGCGCCGCCGCAGCCTTGCGCACCTTGGCAATTTTTTCCTCAACCAGATACGGCGGTTCACCCCATGTCAGGTACTTATCGATAATGCCGGCGGAAAAATCGATGGCAGCATCCGAGGATCCGCCAAAATAGATTGGTGGACGTGGCTGCTGCACCGGTGGCAAGCCCAGTTGAGCGTGATGGGCCTTGATGTAGCGACCATCGAGATGGGCCTTGCCGGTTTCAATCAAGTCATTAAACACCTGGAAAAACTCACCTGCATGATCGTAGCGTTCATCATGGGCTAAAAAAATGCCATCTCCGGCCAGTTCCTGCGCGCTGCCACCAACGACAATATTCAACAACAGCCTGCCGTTGGAAACCCGGTCAAGCGTTGACGCCAACCGCGCATAGTAGGCAGGCGACGCCGTTCCCGGACGAATGGCAACCAGAAACTTTAGCTGTTCAGTATGCGCCGCCAGATCGGCTGCCAGAATGAAGGATTCTTCACAGGCAACACCGGTCGGAATAAGCACGCCGGAATAGCCCAGACGATCAACAGCCCGGGCAATCTCGCGGAAGTAACCGGGATCTGACTGCCGCGCGAGATCATCCGATCCCAGATAGGCACCGTCACCGGAAGATGGAATGAACCAGAGAAAATCGAGTGGTTGATGGGGCTTTGCCATTGCTCAAGTCCTGTTTGATGACAGGACCACAAAGGCCCCATCGGACACATCATTCACGGCTTGCCAGACAGTCAGCACCTCCGCGGAGAAGGGCCGAACTGAACTTTACCAGTCCATTTCGATACTGGCCCCTCATTCGCGTCAACAATAATAATATCCATAGAATTTATAAGAAATACTATTCCAAAGAACCCGCCATTGATGAAGTTTATCTCACGGCAGGTTCAAAGCGATGAAATTCCATCTTCAAAATCACGGGCTGAATAAACCTGCCCTGCCCGCCCTCATTACCCACCAATAGGCTGTAAATCGCGGTCAGCCGGTATTGCTCAAAGACTGCTCTTGTTTGTCAAGATTGAGATAGGACGACAGCTGGCCGGCAACAAAAATTGCATGGTCCGTCACCTGCGGCAGCCCCATCAACTCTCCAAATGTACCGCGCGCCAATGGTCCGGCAATATATAATCCCGGCGCCGCCCTGCCTGTTTCATCAATCGCGATGGAGGTGTTGTCACAGGCAATACCAAGGCCGGTGGCACAAGATGATATCAGACCGTCTCGTTGCAGGGCGGCGAGGAAAGGAATTGAATGCAGGACCTCGCCGTGAGCCGGGCCTGTGGTCACCGCGATCGCATCGAAAACATAATCGGCCACTTCGCCTGTCACCTTCTCTTTCAGAGACACACGGAAGCCGGAATCCTCGGACGTCACGCCTTGAAGGAAAGCTGCTTTTATCGACAGCTGGCCGGCAGCAACTGCTTCGTCCAGCACTTTCTCAACCTGCGGCGCAACGCGAAAACGGTGAACATCCCAATATGGACGGGCCAGCCGCACAATGCGACGCCTCTCCTTGGTTGGCAAAGCCTGCCAGATTTTTTGTCCCTGTGCGCGGATGGCATCGATGACCGCATGCCAACTGAAACCAGCCTTCTCCGCCTGCCTGATCGTGTCGCGGATCCGATGCACCAACTCAGACGCGCGGACACTGGGTCTGGAGACAAAATCGCCGAACGCTTCCTGGGCGGTTTCCGCATGGCCACGCGAACGCAGTCCGCGCCGCGAGATTGAAACAATCGTTCCGTGGTGCCCTTTATCGTTCAGGGTCGCGACGACATCGGCCGAGGTCAAACCATTGCCGATAACAAGCACGCGGTCGTCCGGCTCGATCGGTCGAAGCGCATCAGGCTGCGTCACATCTGCAATCAGTTTTGGATGATCCTTGAGGCCGGCCAATGCAGCAGGCAGCGTCGGTGCCGGATGGCTAACCGCAATTGCAACGGCGTCAGCCAGCAGCACACTGCCATCTTCGGCTTTCAACAGCCACTTCGTCCCGGATTTCCCGACGCCGGTGACACTCGTTTGACGATGTTCGACAATACCCTGATCAAGATAAGGCTGGATTTCAGACGACACGTAATCGCCGAACGACGCGCGCTGCAAATAGGGCAGTCCATCCGAGCCAAACGCATCCGCATCCTCTGTCAGAATGTTCTTGTCTGTTGCAAACCGCAGAAAACTCTCGGGATCGTCAGGGTAAAGCGTCATCTTGCCGGCAGGCACATTGATGCGGTGTGCTGGTTCATGCGTGCTATAAGCCAGCCCCGCCCCAAGCTTTTCACGCGGCTCAAAGACCACCATTCGGACAGTGCCAACGACCGGGCAACGCCGGGCAAGATGGATTGCCAGTGCAGCTCCCGTAACACCGCCACCCACAATCGCAATGACCGGACAAAGAGACTTTTGAGGCATCACAAGCTCCGACAGTTATGGAAGATATATGTGGAGCGCAGTATAGCGCCATGCAATCGAGGTTTAAAAATACGCGCATCCGACGATTGGCGAAAGCGCGCCAGCCCATCAAACATCGTGTTAGCAAAGCCAGATAACAGGGTTCGCCCTCCTTCATTTTGAACATTCCGTCACAACCGCTTCGGATAGTCACCGCAAACATATTCTATAAAATTAGTGATATATATGCATTCCTCATTTGAAAGAGCAACCAAAATGGAAAACGGAAGCACCCGCCGCGATGCTTCCGTTCGATTGTCTGCGCAGAGCATGCTTGGGAGGTAAGTTGCTCAGAAAGCGGCAGACGGAATCCACGAGGCGGTCGCCGCCGTGCTGGTAGAGAATGCCGGAATTTTAGCCGCCAGATCGTCAATCGTCGTCACACCTGCCTCACGCAATTGCTGCTGGGTCACAAGAACAGGATCGACGATAATCTGGTGCGGAACCTCTTCCCCGGCAATCTGGAGGGCTGCCGCGCGAATGGATACAGCACCCACAACCGCCGGATTGGTGGCGGCGGTTGCTACCCAAGGACTGCCCTCTTCGACAATTTCCTGAATATCGGCCGTGGAAATATCCG
Organism: Agrobacterium sp. AGB01; assembly: GCF_014851585.1. Classification (GTDB taxonomy): domain Bacteria; phylum Pseudomonadota; class Alphaproteobacteria; order Rhizobiales; family Rhizobiaceae; genus Agrobacterium. The sequence goes on along the minus strand of NZ_JACVAB010000002.1, from coordinate 326,663 downwards.
CCGAATAGATCTTGAGCTTGTCGCTGATGCCAAGATCAGCCGCAGCCAGTTTCACCCCGCGTGCAAATTCGTCATAGGGTGCGAATACCACTGAAATATCGGGATTGGCCTGAAACACCGCCTTGGCCTGATCGGCCGTTGAGGTCGCCGTTGTATCGCTGACATTACCGAAACGGGCCTTTTCCACGATACCGACATTTGCCGCCTTCACCTTGTCCCAAACCTCGTTGCGACGATCAAGCGGCGCAAACCCGGCGACATAGGCATAACCGGCATTAAAGCTGGTGCCATTATCCTTGATGGCCTGATCCAGCGCCAACTCTGCCAGCTTGTGGTCGGACTGCTCGACCTGCGGAATTTTCGGGTTGTTGAGGTTCACGTCAAAGGCAACAACCTTGATGCCCTTATCGAGTGCCTGCTGTACGACATCCCCCAAAGATTCCGGCAGACCATGGTCAACCACAATGCCCTGAACACCAAGATTGATGGCCTGTAGAATTTGTTCGCGTTGTTCTGCGGCATTCTGGCGGCCCGGAAAGATACGCAGATCAACCCCAAGCGCCTTGGCCTGCGCTTCGGCCCCGGCCTGATAGGCCTGGAAAAAATCACCGGCTGAGATGTAGCTGATCAGGGCCAGTTTTACACCACCTTTGTCGAAGGGAGCCGGTGCGCCCGTAAGGCCTTCCGCCGATGCCGAATGCACCAGAGCCAAAGAGGACAAAGCGGTAAATGCCAGAAAACGCAGAGTTGACGTCATGGTGTTCCCTTGAAACGAGAAGGCCTTCAGCGGCCTCAGATGACGTCCATTATTCAAATAAATACACTTATTTTATAGATTTAATATTTATCAATTTCCGACCGGAAATAGATTTCTTTGCCATTTAACGTCGGATGTCGGCAAGTTTCTGCCCGGCTTTCAGGCACCGGCCAGACGACATGTCCATCGCGAAAAACATCTGTCCCACTCAATAGAATACCCGGCGGATAACACGCCGGGTATTCTTGTAGTCCTCACGATATGTGCCGGTCAGACGGCTTCATCATGCGATGGTTTTTCCCAAAGATTGATACCACCTTCGACCGCATAACGATCAATCTCCGCCAGCTCCTCTGGTGTGAAAGAAAGGTTATTCAAGGCTGCCACGTTCTCCTCGATCTGCCTGGCCGAACTTGCGCCAATCAGGGCAGAGGTTACACGCGTGTCACGCAGCACCCAGGCAATGGCCAGCTGCGCCAGTGACTGGCCCCGCCGTGCGGCAATCTCGTTCAGCGCGCGGGCACGAATGATGTTTTCTTCCTTCAGATGTTCCGGCCGAAGGAAATCACCACCCGGCCGGTTCACGCGTGCATCCTGTGGAATGCCGTTCAGATATTTGCTGGTCAGCAGCCCTTGCGCAAGCGGCGTAAAGGCAATGATACCAGCCCCGACATCCTCGACCGCATTCAGCAGGTCCTTTTCAACCCAACGGTTAAACAGGTTATAAGCCGGCTGGTTAATCAGCAGCGGTACCTGCCTGTCGCGCAAATGCGCGGCAATCTCACGGGTCTTGGCACCGGAGTAAGAGGAGATACCAACATAAAGCGCCTTGCCCTGCCGTACGGCCTGGGCCAGCGCATCCGCGGTTTCTTCCAGCGGCGTGTCCGCGTCATAGCGGTGCGAATAGAAAATATCGACGTAATCGACACCAAGTCGCGACAGGCTCTGATCGAGGCTCGACAGCAGCGCCTTTTTCGAACCACCGCCGCGGCCATAGGGTCCCGGCCACATATCCCAACCGGCTTTGGTCGAGATAATCAGTTCATCGCGGTAACTGCGAAAATCTTGCTTCAGAATACGCCCGAAATTGATCTCGGCACTTCCCGCTGGCGGGCCATAATTATTGGCAAGGTCGAAATGGGTAATGCCCAGATCAAACGCCTTGAACAGGATGGAACGTTGCGTCTCAATGGTCGTCGTGTCACCGAAATTGTGCCACAGGCCAAAGGAAAGCGCTGGCAATTTCAAGCCGCTTCGCCCGACACGGCGAAACTGTGCATTATCATAACGTTTGGGATCAGGCAGATAACTCATGTCTTGGTTTCCTGTGGTCAAGCAAAAGCCGGGCGCAGAGAAACCCTACACCCGGCGGAACAAATGGCTCTGAAATCACAAAGCCCCATGTCTCGGCGGCAACTGGTCATTCAGATAAAAATTGCCGATATGGTGGTACTTCCAGCGAACCGGATCATGCAGGGAATGGGTTCTGGCATTGCGCCAGAAGCGATCCAGCCCGTAACTTTCCAGTGTCGAGCGTGCACCACCAAGCTCAATCAGCTTTGTTGCAGCAAGCTGCGCTACATCGGTGCCCAGCGCCTTGATCTCTGCAACGGCAATCGACGCCTCGGCAACCGTGCGTTCATTGGGATCGGCTGTGGCAACATCGAGAAAACGTCCCGCCCGTGCCAACAATGCGTCAGCCGCATGCACGCGGATTGTGACATCGCCCACCGCATGGATGGTATGCGGGTCCTCATAACCATGCTCTATCGTCAGTTCAAAGAACGGCCGTGAATGTGCCCGAACATAGGAAATGGTTTCGGCGAGCGCACCGCGCGCAATGCCAACTTGCACGGCCGCGTGGATGATCTGCGCAAACGGTCCCATCGCCGTTGGTCGGTCAAACGGGTCATCATGATCAACGACCTGGGACGGGGTAATCTCGACATCGTCGAATGTCACAGTGCCACTGCCAGTGGAGCGCTGCCCGAAGGACGTCCAGTCGTCCACCAGATCAAGCCCCGGTGTAGCACGGTCAATGAAAACAATATGGATGCGACCATTCGCCCCCTTGGCGACCGCCACGATAATGTGGGCAAACAGAGAGCCAGTGGAATAGAATTTCTGTCCATTCAGCACCAGCTTGCCGTTCTTCTCAGCAAAATGCGTCTTGTAATCAACCGGCGTTTTGGTGCCGATTTCCGTGAAGGCATTGCCGAAGCGCTCACCATTCAACACACGCTGAAAATAGTGCCGTTTTTGCTCTTCAGAACCAGACAATCGCAACGCCTCGACCATGAAGAAATGGTTTTGCGGAATCTGACCAATCGACGAATCCGCCGCGGAAATGATAGCCGTCACCTCGGCCAGCGTAACGGCAGAAACACCCGCACCACCATAGTCCTTGGGCACCGAAATTGCCCAGAGACCACTCTGCGAATACCGTTCAATTTCTGCAATTGGCAAACGCCGTTCCCGATCCCGTTCAGCGGCACCGACAGCGAATTCCGCGGCCAGTTCGCGGGCCACGACAATGGCCTCGGCATCATCACGGATGATGTGCGCATGGGTTCGCAGAGGTGGGATATGCGGTGCCGGGCGCCCCTTGGTCAGCGCGGCCTGGCGATGAAGCTGACGATCTGTCGTGGTCATCGGCGACACCTCAGTTCCAGGCATGGCGTGGCGGATGTTCGCCATTCAGATAATAATTGCCGACATGGTAGAACTTCCAGCGCACAGGATCATGCAGCGTGTGAACACGCGCATTGCGCCAATGACGATCCAACCCGTGTTCGGCCAGTGTTGAGCGCGTACCGGCCAGTTCAAACAACTTGTTGGTGGCGAGAATGGCAATCTCTGTTGTTAGAACCTTGGCCTCCCCGGTCTTGATCGTCGCTTCTGAAACAGTCTCAAGCGTGGTGTTGGCACGTCCAACATCTATGCTGCGGCCGGCAATTTCCAGCAATGCTTCGGCTGCATGCAGCTTGATCTTCAGATCCCCAATCGCCGCGATGGTGAACAGGTCTTCGCTGGCACTTTGTTTGCCGCTGTCGATCCAAGGGCGGCTGAATTTCTTGACGAAAGTGATGGTGTCTTCAATTGCGCCCCGCGCAATACCCACATCAATTGCCGCCTGAATAATCTGCGACACCGGGCCACCAACCGTTGGATGATCAAAAGAGGTCACCTTGACGGCACGCACCTTCGGCACCCGCACATTCTCGATCTTGACTGAACCGGACGCCGTCGTACGCTGGCCAAAACTTGACCAGTTATTGGTTACGGTCAGGCCCGGCGCATCGCGCTCAGCAAACACCAGGAACCCCTGTCCCTGCTCGTCGACGCCAACAATCGGCACGACATGCGACAGCAGCGCACCGGTCGCATAAAACTTCTCGCCATGAACGATGACATCATCACCGTCATGCACCACCTTGGTCTCGAAATCAGCAACCGTCTTGCTCTTCAATTCCGAAAAAGCATTACCGTAACGAAGCCCTTGCAGGGCCCAGCCAAAGAACAGCTCTTTCTGTTCTTCTGTGCCATCAAGATCAACCGTTGCCACAATGGCCAGATGGTTCTGGGTGATCTGCGCAATGGCCGGATCGGCAGTGGCAATGATTGAAATCACCTGGGCAAGCGTCGCATAGGACACCTCAGGCCCACCATAGGCGCGCGGCACATTGATGCTCCACAGACCACTTTGGGAATATTCATCCAGCTCGTTGATCGGCAGCAGGCCCTCACGATCGCGCAGGGCAGCATCGACCTTGAAACGTGCAGCAAGGCGTTCTGCGATCTCAATGGCCTCGGCATCACTTTTGATAATATGCGCTGGCTCCGCAGGCCGTGGCCGTGGGGCAACCGGATCATTGGAATTGACGCGCGGGTGGACGGAATAATCAATTTTGGTTTCTGAAACGGTACCCATGGTCATGCCTCATCGGGTTCGAATAATAGGGGTTAGATCGCAAGCCGGGTTTGCTGGCCGCGTTTAATGGCTTCAATATCGCGGTAATGTTCCGCCGGATGGTCGGATGGCAGGTAAGGCCCTTTGCCGAAAAGCTTTTCCCGCAATGTGCCGGGATGATAGGATGTGGGGTAAACGCCGCGCTTTTGCAGTTCGGGAACGATGTATTGCACCACGTCTTCGAAACTGTCGGGTGTTACGGCGTAGGCAAGATTGAAGCCGTCAACATCGGTGTCGTCGACCCATTCCTGCAATATGTCGGCAATCTGGCTCGGCGAACCGACAAACACCGGACCGAGCCCGCCAATGCCACCGAATTTTGCCAGCTCATCAATGGTCCAGGACTTGTCCCCGCCAGCAATGTGCTCAACGAACGAATGGATCGCATTGGTTTCAACCTTCTGGATCACATCGGTTGGCGCATATTGCCCAAAGTCGATGCCGCTCCAGCCGGACATGAACACCAGCGAACCGTCATAGGACACGTACTGCCGGTAGTCCTCGAATTTGGCCTTGGCCTTTTCTTCCGTCTCATCGGTGATGATGGTCAAAAGCGTGTAGATGCGCAACGCCTTAGGATCGCGTCCCGCGGCCGTTGCCTTTTGGCGAATTTCAGAGACATAAGCTTTGAGAACCGATTTGGTCGGCGCTGCCACAAACACACATTCGGCATGTTCTGCGGCAAACTTTTTGCCCGGCCCCGATGCACCGGCCTGATAAAGCACCGGTGTCCGCTGCGGTGATGGCTCCGTCAGCCCGTAACCGGGCACATCGAAATATTTGCCCTTGTGGCCAATCTCGTGAACCTTGGACGGATCAGTAAATATCCGGCCATCACGGTCACGCCGCACAGAGCCTTCTTCCCAGCTGCCTTCCAGAAGTTTGTAGACAACCTCCAGATATTCGTGGGCGATATCATAGCGGTTGTCATGCCGCTGCAGCCCGGCCTGCCCGATATTTTTGGCACCGCTTTCCAGATAGGAGGTAACGATGTTCCAGCCTATGCGCCCTTTGCTATGGTGATCGGCGGTCGCAAGGCGACGTGCGAAAATATAAGGGTGTTCGAAGGATGTCGACGCGGTGATGCCAATGCCCAGATGCTCCGTTGCCAGTGCAATGGGTGCGGCAAGCTGCAACGGATCATTGACAGGGATCTGCGCCGCCTGCTGAATGGCGTGGAAATTCGAGCACTTGTAGACATCGTAATAGCCAATGACATCGGCGATGAAGATGCCGTCAAAAATGCCGCGTTCCAGCGTTCGAGCGAGATCCTGCCAATAGTCCAGATCCTTGTATTTCCAGGATTTATCCTTCGGGTGAGCCCAAAGGCCGGGAGACTGGTGACCGACACAGTTCATATCGAAGGCATTGAAATGGATCGTTTTTCTCATTCTGGCCTCGTGCTCCGCCTGTAAAAGGCGTGTTCGCCTCGGGTGGTAAACTGGCCTCAAGCATCGCAGAGTGAAAAACCAAAGATAGTAATTCTATCTTTTTTATCGATTACAAAGCGAAAGAATTTTCCGTCTTTTCCGCCTTCAACAAAAAAGCGTCGACACGGCTTTTAACCGCGCACATCGGCCCCTTTTACCGCTCTCCGCAAATCAATTCACGACAGGCTAATTTCCGGAGCAAATCTTTCTCCAAACTCAAATCCAAACGCTTTAAAATACTTTGTTTATCTATTTTATGGATTTTAAGCTGGCCGGGATAAATCAAAAATACGGGGAATATCTCGGTGGTGAACTCGGTCTTCGGTGCAGCAGGCACGTCGATATTTGAATCCATGTCGCGGCTGGCTGCAGAAACAGGCGCAATCAATCTGGGCCAGGGATTTCCGGAAGGTTTTGTGCCTGCAGCACTTGTGGAAGCCGCGATCTCAGCATTGCGTGACGGACCCCACCAATATCCGCCGATGATGGGATTGCCTGTTCTACGGCAGGCGGTTGCTGACAACGCCAAACGTTTCTTCAATCTGGACATTGACTGGCAACGTGAAGTGCTTGTCACCTCAGGTGCGACCGAAGCGCTGGCCGACACATTCCTCGCTTTGCTTGAAACCGGTGACGAGGTCATTCTTTTCGAACCAGTATATGATGCCTATGCCACACTGATCCGTCGGGCGGGTGGCGTTGTCGTGCCTGTCAGGCTTTTGCCGCCCCATTGGGATCTACCGCAGGACGCCCTGCAGAACGCCATCACCAGCAAAACGAAACTGATCGTCGTCAACACACCGATGAACCCGATCGGCAAGATTTTCTCACCCGAAGAGCTGCGTTTTCTCGGCGAGCTTGCCGTCAAACATGACCTCACCATTGTTTCCGATGAAGTCTACGAGCATCTGGTTTTTGACGGCCGCCCCTTCCATTCCCTGTTTGCGGTGGACGGTATTCGCGACCGTGTAGTCAGGATCGGTTCGGCTGGCAAAAGCTTTTCCGTGACCGGTTGGAAAGTCGGTTATGTGACAGCGTCGCCCAAACTGCTGGAGCCGATCGCCAGAGCCCACCAATACGTTACCTTCACGACCCCGCCTGCCTTGCAAGCCGCAGTGGCGACAGGGCTGAACCTGCCCGACAATTATTTCCTCGATCTGCGTCGCCAGTTGGCTGAGCGACGGGACTTGCTGGTCGATGGCTTGCGTGACGCAGGTTTCGAGGTCGCCGATGCTCCAGCCACCTATTTTGTCGTCGCGGATATTTCCACACTCGACACGGCTGGCGACGACCTTGCCTTTTGCCGCCGTCTGACGCTTGAAGCTGGCGTAACACCAGTGCCGATCTCATCCTTTTACGGTAGCCGCGATGTGCGCAGCCACGTGCGGTTCTGCTTTGCCAAAAAAGCAGAGACCCTCGTGAATGCAGTCGAGCGCCTTGCGCTGTGGCGGCAGGGACATGCGGTAAAGGTCGCATCATGAATCTGCATCTTACGCATCGCAATTACGATGCGGCGATTGCTGAGTTGCAGAACCGTTTTGGTGCTGCGGCATCAACCGGCGCGTCTGTTCTGGACCTGCATGCTGGCGATGAAAGCCACCATGCTCGCCAGCGCCCAGACATTGTTGTGCGGCCGCAGAGCACACAAGACGTTGCCGAGATCGTCAAGATCGCGGGCAGACATTGCATTCCGATCACAGCTTTTGGTGCCGGTTCGGGGCTTGAAGGTGGCGTTATTCCCGTTCACGGCGGAATTTCACTGGATACAAGTGAGCTCAACCAGATCGTTGAAATCCGTGCCGATGACATGATTGCACGGGTGGGCGCAGGCGTCCGCCGGCTCGACCTCAATCATGCGCTGCGTGATACCGGTCTGTTCTTTCCCGTAGATCCCGGTGCCAATGCGTCGATTGGTGGCATGGTATCGACCGGTGCCAGCGGCACCAATGCCGTGCGATATGGTGTGATGCGCGAAAACGTGCTCGGCCTGACTGTGGTGACGGCCAATGGCGATATCGTCAAAACGGGATCACTGGCGCGCAAATCATCCTCCGGTTATGACCTGACACGGTTGTTTGTCGGTTCCGAAGGCACACTTGGCATCGTCACCGAAGTTTTGTTGCGCCTGCATCCGATACCGGAAGCGAAATCTGCTCATGCCGGTTTTGCTACGCTGGCCGGTGCGGTAGACGCGGTCACCGATATCAAGCGCGCAGGCCTTTCCATCGGCCGTGTCGAACTGGTCGATCAACCCTTGGTCGACGTTATCAACCGTCGTGGACAGTTGCGCCTTGCGCCATTGCCAGCATTGTTTTTCGAGTTTCACGGCTCGGTCACGGAAATCGACACGCTGTCGGAAACCATTGAGCAGATCATCTCCGACAATGGCGGCACACCGCTGAGATGGACGGACACGGCGCAGGACACCAAACTATTATGGGAAACCCGCCGCGATTGCCTGGCCTGGGCCAAGGCTGAACGGCCCGGCTCTCACTCCTGGCCAAGCGATGTCTGCGTGCCAATCTCACGATTGGCGGAGGTAATCCTAGAAACACGACAGGATGTCGCTAGCTCCACCGCACCCGCCTTTATCGTCGGCCATGTGGGAGACGGCAATTTCCACTGCGTTTTCATGTTGCACGAGCACGAAGAAACAGAGGTGGCGGATTACGCTTCCCGCATCGTGCAACGGGCCATTGCAGCGGGCGGTACCGCCAGCGGTGAACACGGCATCGGGCTTGGCAAACGGCAGTACCTGCAAAGCGAACACGGCGCAGAAGCCATCGCGCTGATGCAGACGCTCAAAACCGCACTTGATCCCCTCGGCATTTTCAATCCCGGCAAGGTTCTCCCAGACGCCGGTCCATTTTCAAGCACATCATCAGAACACCCATAAGGACCATTCCATGCGTTATAAATCATTTGTCGCCGGCACCGTTTCCGCACTGGCATTGCTTCTGGCAACCCATGCCACGGCACTCGCCGAAACAATCAAGTTCGGTGTTACCGCTGGCCCGCATGCCCAGATTGCCGAAGCAATCGTCCCTGTTGCCAAGGCCAAGGGTCTGGACATCCAGATCATCGAATTTTCTGATGGTGCACTGATCGACCCGGCCACCAATGATGGCGATCTCGATGCCAACGGTTTTCAGCACACGCCTTATCTTGATCGTCAGAATGCCGATCGCGGACTGAAGCTTGTGGCGGTTGGCGGCAAGACAGTGCTTTTGCCGATGGCCGGTTACTCCCACAAATACAAATCCGTGGCCGATCTGCCAGAGGGTGCACAGGTCACCATTCCCAATGATCCGAGTAATGCCGGACGCGCCCTTAAACTGCTGGAAGCTGGCGGCCTCCTGAAGCTCACCCCCGGCGTCACCTTCAACGCCACCGAACTGGACATCATCGAAAACCCGAAGAAAATCAAAATCGTACCGCTTGAGACGGCACAACTCCCGCGATCGCTTGAAGATGTTGATTTCTCCGTCATCACTTCGCATTTCGCACTCTCGGCCGGTCTCAACCCGAGCAAGGACAGCCTGCTGATTGAAGATCAGCTTTCTGAATATTTCTGCCTGATCGCGGTTGCCGAAAAGAACAAGGATGCGCCTTGGGTCAACACCCTTATCGAAGCCTACAAGTCCCCGGACGTGAAAGCCTTCATCGACAAGAAGTTCGAAGGCAACGTGATCGCGGGCTGGTAACATGACCCTTCTGGCACGCACAGACGGAGCGACCGAAACGGAGCCACGCTCACAGGAGCATGGCACTGGCCTTCGCCCTGCAAACACAAGGCCGATCATCGAAATCCATTCGCTGAGCAAGATCTATGACGCCAAAAGCGGCCCCGTGCTGGATGACATCAGCTTGAATGTCAGCGAAGGTTCGATACACGGCATTATTGGTCGCTCCGGTGCTGGTAAAAGCACATTGGTGCGCTGCCTGAACGGGCTCGTCAGCCCCTCCTCTGGCAGGGTATTCGTGTCCGGCCAGGAAATAAGCGCCCTGAAGGGACAGGACCTGCGTAAGGCGCGGCGGCAGATTGCCATGGTGTTCCAGCATTTCAGCCTGTTGTCGTCCCGCACGGCAGCGGCCAATGTTGCTCTGCCGCTGGAAATTGCCGGCATAGCCAAAGAAACCATTCGCAAACGTGTCCCCGACCTTCTGGAACTGGTTGGCCTTTCGGGCAAGGCAGATGCCTATCCGTCAGAGCTTTCCGGCGGGCAGAAACAGCGCATCGGTATTGCCCGTGCACTTGCCCTTGAACCAGCCGTGCTGTTGTCCGATGAGGCAACATCAGCGCTGGATCCGGAAACCACAGAACAGATCCTCGATCTACTCAAGGATATCAATCGCCGCATCGGGCTTAGCATCGTGCTGATCACGCATGAGATGGATGTGGTCCGGCAAATCGCTGATCACGTGACGGTTCTGGAGCAGGGACGGATCATCGAAAGCGGCCCGACATTTGATGTCTTTGCCTTTCCGCGTTCCAAGACAGCGCGCTCATTCCTCTCCAGCATCGTCGCACATGACCTGCCGGAAGAGGTGACCGCACGGTTGGTGCAGGAAGCCACAGGCGACACCGACCCGGTCATTCGCATCACCTTTACCGGTTCATCGGCACATAGTGCCGTTGTTGCCGACCTTGTCGAGCGTTTCAAAGTGCGGCCCAACATTCTGCATGGGCGCATTGATTACATAGGGGGTGCAGCACTCGGCATCCTCACCATTGTCTCGGAAAACACCGGACCACGCCTGTCTGACATTCTGTCTTACCTGTCATCCCTCGGTCTACATGGAGAGGTTATCGGTCATGCTGTCCGACCTGCTGTCACCGGCGCTCATCGCGCTGCTCATTGAATCAATCAAGCAGACCGTTACAATGGTGGCGGTGGCTGCCCTGCTCTCGACGCTCATCGGCCTGCCACTCGGCGTGCTGCTTGTCGTCACTTCGCCAGGACAGTTTCTGGAGCGGCCAATTTTCAACCGGGTCACCGGCACCCTGATCAATCTCATCCGCTCGACACCCTTCATCATCCTGATGGTGGCAATCATTCCCTTTACCCGGTTGGTAGCCGGCACGACCGTTGGTACATTTGCGGCCATCGTGCCGCTGACGGTGGCAATCACCCCGCTTTATGCCCGGCTTGCCGAAACCGCGATGCGCGAGGTTGATCAAAGCCTGATCGAAGCGGCTGAAAGCATGGGCGCAACACCGCTGCAAATCATCTTCAAGGTGCTGTTGCCGGAAGCCCTGCCCGGCATCATCGCTGGCCAAACCGTCACGCTGGTCAGCCTGATCGGGTACTCCGCCATGGCTGGCACTGTGGGTGGTGGTGGATTGGGTGATCTTGGCATCCGTTTTGGTTACCAGCGGTTCATGCCTGAGGTCATGGTCGCGGTGGTCGTCATCCTCGTCGCAATTGTCCAATCCGTGCAGATGACCGGCGATTTTGCCGCCCGGCTCGTCAATCACCGCATTGCGCGCAGCCGCCGCTCCGCCTGACAGCGGGCCAGCGCCGACGCAGGAACCTTTTTAATTTCAGGGCTCAGGCTCGCCAACGTAATTCAAAGGAGAACATCATGACCGTTCATACGCTTGCTACCCAACTGCCCTTTGTCGACATTTCCCGTTTCAACGCCGGTCCTGAAGAGCGCGCGCGCTTCATCGATGAGCTGCGCAACATCCTACATGACCATGGCTTTTTCTATCTGACCGGCCATGGCGTGGATCCAAAGTTTCTTGCAGACGTCGTCGCGGCCTCCAAGCGGTTTTTCGCCCTGCCTGAAAAGGACAAGCTGGAGATCGAAATGGTCAAGTCTCCGCATTTCCGCGGGTACAACCGTGCAGGCCTTGAACATACGCGCGGTCAGCAGGATTGGCGCGAACAGGTGGATATCAACAATGAGTCCACGCCGGTTGAAATTGGTCCAGATACCCCCGCCTGGGCACGCCTGATCGGACCCAACCAGTGGCCATCAGCCTTGCCGGAACTCAAAGACCTGCTACTGGCTTATCAGGCAGAAGTGACGCGCATCGGCATCGATGTGCTGAAAGCCATTTCCGTCGCTCTCGGTCAGGACGAAAACGTCTTCTCCAGCATCTATGACCCAGAGCCGACAAAACTTCTGAAAATCATTCGTTACCCCGGCCGTGATGTGGCGCAGAGCGATCAGGGCGTTGGCGCCCATAAGGATGGCGGCTTCGTCACCGTGTTGCTGCAGGACGTCGTTCCGGGCCTGCGTGTGCAGACGGAAGATGGCGTCTGGATTGATGCGCCACCGGTTCCCGGCACCTTTATCATCAACACCGGCGAATTGCTGGAGCTGGCCACCAACGGTTTCGTGCGCGCCGACGTTCACGACGTCATCGTGCCACCAGCCGGCACCGAACGTTTCTCCGTCGCCTTCTTCATGGGTGCTCGTTACGATGCCAGCATCCCAGTCATTGACCTGCCGGAAGAGTTGAAGCGCAGCGAACGCGGCATCACCGTTGACCCGCTGAACCCGATCTTCCGCGAGGTAGGCAATAATGTTCTGAAAAGCCGTCTGCGTTCACATCCCGATGTGGCACGAGCCCACTACGCCGACCTGCTGACACCGGAACAGCTGACCGGCAACAAGGTGGCTTCGGCCTACTAGCTCCTCGAAACAACAGACCCACCGGCCTTTCTATAGGCAGTGGGTCTTTCCAATGCATGTTGAACAAGCTGTGATCTGGACGCGCGTTTTGTTCGAAAAATTATCCGCTTTGTGTTTTATAAATAGTCTATAAAATCTATGTAATTTAATTGTTGCTGCTAAGTTTTTCCCTATCAAACGATGAGGGGCAAACCATGTCAGAGCTTTCCAGCAAATCTTCACCCGCCAAACGCAGTATCAGCCGCCGCACTATCCTCAAATCTGCCGCAGCTGTGGGAGCCACCGCAGCAGTTGGCGCGTTGGCGGGTCGCACAACAAGCTATGCCATCGCAGGCAACCTCATTCCCATCAAGCTGGAATGGACCGAAGTGGCAGCCTGCCACTCTCCCGTTGGTTTTGGCCTTTCCAAGGGCATCTACGCCAAACACGGGCTGGATGTGGAACTGTTCTACCAGGGTGCCAGCGGCCAGACCCTCATCCAGGCACTGGCAACCCGCAAGGCAGAAGCAGGCCCTGGCCTTCTCTATGATTGGCTGAAACCCATCGAACAGGGTTTTGACGTCAAGTTGTTTGCCGGCTCGCATGGTGGCTGCCAGCGCGTTCTGGTCAAGCCGGATTCCGGCATCAAGACTCTGCTCGACCTCAAGGGCAAAACCATCGGCACATTTGATGTGATGTCGCCGTCGCGCGTTGCCTTCTCGGTGGCATTGGCAAAGGCTGGCCTCAACCCGGAAACCGACGTCACCTGGAAGGTCTTCCCCTTCGATCTGGTCGCCGAAGGTGTGTTGAAGGGAGAAGCCGATGCGGTCGCGCATATGGACCCCTGGGCTTATTCCTATGAAAAACAGCATGGCTTCGTGAAAATTGCCGACACCCAGACCGAAACATTCCAGGACCGCGTGTGCTGCGTACTGGGCGTTAACGGCGATTATTATGAGGCAAACAAGGATGTCATCAAACGTGTGGCCTCTGCCAACCTCGAAGTGCATCAATATACCGCCAAGCACCCGGATGAAGTGGCCAAGTGGTATTTCGATACACTCAAACCTGGCCTTCCCCTGGAAGACCTGACGGAAGTCCTTGCGTCCTTCACCTACCATGACCACTGGTTCGGCAAGGAACTGCTGAATGAAGTCCGTATCGGTTACGAGGATCTGAAACTGACCGGCGTTGCCGATGCATCGACCGATCCGGAAGAAATCGCCAATCGCATCACCATCGACATTTTCGCGTGAGCTGAACAATGACCGATGTGTTGAGAAACGATTTTGGCACAGTTCCACAGGCAGCCTTTCGGCCATGGAAACCATGGCGGAATGGCGTGCTGGCTGCTGCGAGCTGGGGGACGGCAGCGGCAGTCACTTATCTGCTACCTGACGTCATCAACTGGAATGCTACTGGTCTGTTTGCCACCGTCGTCGCTGGCATAGCTCTCCTGTTGCTCGCCTTGGCGTTTGTTGTTCCGCTGTCCGACAAAAGAACAAAGACATTGCAGCATTATGGCCCGTGGCTGGTTGCCATTGGTGTCTGGTTTGCGGTCTGGGAATTGCTGACCGCAAAACTAGGCTGGCTGCCAAAGCCGTTTTTTTCGCCACCACAGGGCCTACTCAACGTCTACATCACAGACTGGGAGCGGCTACTGGTCTGCGTTGGATATACCGCCCGTCTGTGGTCGCTCGGTTTCTTCTCCGGCATTGCGGTTGGCTTTGTGGCCGGTGTCGCTCTCGGTTGGTCAAAATCCTTTGCTTACTGGGGCATGCCAGTTTTGAAACTGATCGGCCCCGTGCCGGCAAGTGCGTGGATACCCTGCACCTTCTTCATTTTCCCAAGCACATTCCAAGCGTCGATTTTTCTGGTGGCTCTGGCATCGGGCATTCCTGTCGCCATTCTCACCGCCGCGGGTGTGGGACAGGTCAATCGTGCCTATTATGATGTTGCGCTAACACTGGGTGCATCCACCTCCTACCTGATTTTCAAAGTGGCGGTGCCAGCGTCATTGCCCAATGTGTTCGTCGGGCTGTTTATGGCGCTCTATTATTCTTTCGCAGTTCTGGTCGTTGCGGAAATGCTCGGCGCAAAATTTGGCCTCGGCTGGTACCTGCAATTCAACACAGCCTATTCCGCGTATGCCAATGTCTACGCGGCGCTGATCATCATGGCGCTTATCTGCGCTGGCCTGGTTCGATTGCTGTTCGTTCTCCGAGACAGGCTTCTCAACTGGCAGAAGGGAATTCTCTGATGGCCCTTGCCTTTTCCTCGACCGAAGACAGAAACCGCAACCTGCGTCTTGAGATTGACAGCGTTTCCCATCACTACGATTTGGGAGACCGCACCCTGCCCGTGCTCGACAATGTTTCGATCAGCGTCAAACCTGGAGAGTTCGTGGCGCTGCTTGGCCCGTCTGGTTGCGGTAAATCCACATTACTGCGGCTGGCTGCCGGGCTGGAGCAACCCAGCCAGGGATTGCTCAGCGAGGACGGCACGCCGATCACCAATCCCGACCCGGACCGTATTCTGGTGTTTCAGGATGCAACCCTGTTTCCCTGGCTCACCGTGCGCAAAAACATTGCCTCAGGTCTGGATGCACGCGGCGTGCTGAAAGAACAACAACACCGGGTCGGTGAGCTTCTGAAACTGGTAAAGCTGGAAGCCTTCGCCGACGCCTATCCGCATCAGCTTTCAGGCGGCATGGCGCAGCGCGTCGCCATTGCCCGGGCTCTCGTCAATGATCCAAAATTGCTGCTGCTGGATGAACCCTTCGGCAAGCTTGATTCCCTGACCCGGTTGACCATGCAGAAAGAGCTGTTGCAGCTGTGGAAGCAAACGGGATTTACGGCGCTGCTTGTCACCCATGATGTCGAAGAAGCCTTGCTTCTCGCAGACCGTGTCATCGTGTTTTCGGATCGCCCGGCGCGCATCGTCGCTGAGGTCAATGTCACCAAATCACATCCACGCAAGCGCGATGACAGTGACCTCGTGGATTTGCGCCGCAGTCTGCTGGAACAGTTGGGGGTGTCCCACGATGTTTGAGAAGCGGTTTGTCGTACTCACCCTGTCTTTGTCCATCACACTGCTATTGCTCAGCCTTGGCTGGTGGTGGCTGGTTTTCGGCAATGTCGTCGAAAACGGCTACATCACAACGGCACAGGCCGCGACATGCCTTGCTGCTGAGACCGATCTTTGTCGTCTCGCGCAGGCCCTCTGCAGCAACGAACATTTTTTTGAAATCCGCTGGTACGCACCGGAAACCCTTTGGGCATCAGCAGCCCTGCTGCTCGTTGCACTGGCCCAGACGTCCTTTCGACCAAACACACCATAACCAGACCTGTTTCCCAACCCGTTTCAAGGAGGAAGACGATGACCATTCAACAATCCACCGACGAAATTCTACAATCTGTCCCGCAGCAGCCGACAGGTACAGCAACCTTCAAAAGCGTTCATCCGGAAACACAGGCCATTCACGGGGGCAGCTTCCGTTTTGACCCGACAACAGGAGCCGTTGCGGTTCCGATTTACCAGACCACATCCTTCCAGCTTCCCGGCACCGACGGCGCCGACAAGTTGTTTGCGCTGGAAGCACCGGGACATCTCTACACCCGCGTGTCCAACCCCACACAGGACGCCTTTGAACAACGTCTGGCAGAGCTGGAAGGCGGCGCGGCCGCACTTGCAGTTTCCTCCGGCCAGGCAGCCTCTGCCTTCGCCATTCTCAACCTTGCTCGATCAGGAGACAACATCGTCAGCGCAGCCGGTCTTTACGGTGGCACATGGGCGCTATTTGCCGCCACACTGAAGAACTTCGGTATCGAAACCCGCTTTGTTGATGGCAATGATCCTGAAGCCTTTGCCCGCGCAACCGACGACCGCACCCGCGCCTATTACGCGGAATCTCTGCCCAATCCCAAGCTGGAAGTGTTTCCCATTGGCGAGGTCGCAGCGATCGGCCGCAAGCTCGGCATTCCGCTGATCATCGACAATACGGCTGCACCGCTGACCATCAAACCGCTGGAGCACGGCGCTGCCATCGTGGTTTATTCCGCAACCAAATATATCGGTGGCCATGGCACATCAATTGGCGGCGCGATTGTTGACGGTGGCAATTTCCCTTGGGCGGATCTGGCGGATCGCCAGCCACAACTGAATGAACCTGACCCTAGCTATCAGGGCAAGACATGGATCGAAAAGGCCGATGCGATCGGCTTCTTCCCATATATCCTAAGGGCACGCGCCGTACTGCTGCGTGACATCGGTGCGGCGATCAGCCCGCAAAATGTCTTCCAGCTTATTCAGGGGCTGGAGACGCTGCCATTGCGCCTGCGTCAGCACAATGAAAACGCTATCAAGGTGGCTGAATTCCTGCAAAAGCACCCGAAGGTATCCAATGTCATCTTCCCGAAATTCCAGACGGGCAAAGCGGCCGACCGCGCCAAGACCTATCTGAAAAATGGTGCCTATGGCGCACTTGTTGGCTTCGAACTGAAATCGGGCCGCGACGCCGGGCGGCGTTTCATCGACTCGCTGCAACTCTTTTACCACCTCGCCAATATTGGCGATGCACGCTCACTGGCCATCCACCCGTCAACGACAACCCACTCGCAACTGTCGGTGGAGGACCAACTTAAAAGCGGCGTCACACCGGGCTATGTGCGCCTGTCAGTTGGCCTTGAACATCCCGATGACCTGATCGCCGATCTGACACAGGCACTGGAAAACGCATAATCACGCGTTCATGTCATCTGGACAATTCAAACGACTTCAGGGCTCCGTACGAAAGCTACGGGGCCTTTTTGCTATTTTGAAAAGATGAGATGGATTCTTCTCTCGGCTTAAAATCAGTGGATTTACCCGTGGTCTGACGAACGGTTGTAATGTATGCAACTTACGAGTGCCGATTTGGGGAACTGCATGACTTTCACGAATATTCAATCACTACGCGCGATCGCCGCTATCCTCGTTCTGTGTGCACATTTGGGCGGAATCGGAAGATTTGTTCCTGAGGCAACAGTCGTAGAAGGCCTATCGTGGGCCGTTTTCGGGGTAGATATTTTCTTCGTGATCAGCGGTTTTATCATTGCCCACGTTACTTCAAAGCAATGGGGAAACGGATTGGAATTTCTGGCACTACGAGCGATCCGTATCTACCCGCTCTATTGGTTGGCCATCCTTGTGTATATTGGGGTGCCGCGTGCAAATTCGTATTCTATCCAGTCTTTATTGCTACTTCCTGTTCTGAACGCTGACGGAAGTTTTTACCCCATTCTAGATGTGGGTTGGACACTGATTTTCGAAATGTTCTTCTACGCTTGTGTCGCGGCGTCGATGGCTCTTCCTAAGAGGTTTATGGTCGCCACTGTGATTGGTCTGTTGGCGACCTCGCACATCGCTAGCTACATGATGCCTGATGGAGCCTGGAAAGTGTTTTTTGGTCACACCATCCAGTTTGAATTTTGCATAGGTATTGGGGTCTGGAAGCTCTCAAAGATGGCGATGGATGGCCGACTGATTTCGGTCCTAGCGGTTGCCGCAATATGCTGTTTTCTCTTCGTTCCGTCCGGCGAGCCTACGCGGGTGATCGCGTACGGTTTCCCTGCAGGCGTCGTACTACTTACAGCCCTGTGGTTAGAGGAAAAAGGCTTAACCTCGCCAAGGTTTCTTACCTATCTCGGCGACGCGTCATTCGCGATTTATCTGACGCATCCCATTACGTTGATGAAGATCGCGCCGTCAGTAGGACGGTCACTTTCCTTCCTCGACCCAATCTCGGTGTGGTTCGCTATTGGAGCTGTATCGGTTGCCGTGGGAGTGGCCACTTATGCTCTGATCGACGGACCAGGGCATCGACTGTTGAAGCGGCTGTGCATATGGTTCTTCAACCTCCGCCTCGGCAAGAGTGCAAGGCAGGCGGCGGAGTAATCTGCCGCCTGGTTTCAAAGCCGTTGCAGGTGGCTTTTAAACGTCTTTGACAGGGCTTTCAAGTTGACGTGACGACGCCACAGTAAATGCAAATGGCCCAGATTTGCAATTTCTGCTGTCAAATTTGCAGAAATCGCGGCGAGCTACAACTCTGAAAAGAGTTTTTCGATTTTGCCGATTTGTCATGAGAGAATTTGGTAGCGGGAGAGGGACTTGAACCCCCGACACGCGGATTATGATTCCGCTGCTCTAACCACCTGAGCTACCCCGCCACAAGGAACGACGACTTTGTTTCAAGTCTTTGTTCCCTTAGGATGAGCGGCTTATAAAGTGCCGCTCCCTTTTATGTCAAGCGCAAGATTTGCAATTTTCATAGCTTTCGACAAGCCTGTGAATATTGCAGGATTTTACGCGGCCACCGAGCCTTCCAGCAGCGTCTTTAGAGACATCTCTGCTTCAGCCGAACGCTCTGAACGGCCAATGAAACCGCCGCCATACACGCGTGCGTCTGCACCTGGCGCAGAATAGAGCACGCAAGCCTGCCCCGGTGCCACGCCAGCTTCGCCCACCATCAGGTCCACATAAACGCCGTTGCCGTCATAATGGACAAAAGCCTCTGCTGGTGGACGCGTAGAGCGGACCTTGGCAAAACAGCGAAAGCCATTTGCGGCATCTTCTTCCAGCGACCTGTCACCCAGCCAGTTGATGTCACGCAGATAAACACGGTGTGTTTCAAGCGCTTCCTTCGGGCCAACAATCACCCGCTTGCCGCGCGCATCGAGATGCACGACATAAAGTGGTTCACCAGTTGCGACGCCGATACCGCGACGCTGACCGATGGTGTAATTGACGATGCCTTCGTGGCGGCCAAGCACACGGCCGTCGAGATGAACAATGTCACCCGACAGAGCCGCATTCGGCTTCAGTTTGTTTATGACATCGGTATATTTGCCCTGTGGCACAAAACAGATGTCCTGACTGTCCGCCTTCTTGGCGACGACAAGGCCCATTTCTTCCGCCAGTTCGCGGGTCTGCGCTTTGGAGAGGCCGCCAAGCGGGAAACGTAGGTAATCGATCTGTTCCTGCGTTGTCGCAAACAGGAACCAGCTCTGGTCACGATCACTGTCAATCGGACGGTAAAGCGCCCGTCGGTTTGGATTACCGGGAACCGGGTTGTTGCGAGAGCGGATATAATGCCCAGTCGCCAGCGCATCGGCACCCAACTCCTGCGCAGTCTTCAGAAGATCTGCAAATTTGACAGTCTGGTTGCAGGCAACGCAAGGAATGGGTGTTTCACCCATGGCATAACTTTCCGCGAACGGGTTGATCACCGTTTCGCGAAAGCGTGCTTCGTAATCCAGCACGTAATGCGGAATGCCAAGCGTTTCACAAACGCGGCGCGCATCATCAATGTCCTGACCTGCACAGCAGGAACCGGCGCGGTGTACGGCTGCGCCATGGTCATAGAGCTGCAGGGTGATACCGAGGACATCATAGCCCTCACGCTTGAGGATACCCGCCACCACGGAGGAATCCACACCGCCGGACATGGCGACAACAACGCGCGTGTCTTCCGGCTTCTTGTCAAAGTCGAGTGTATTCAAGTTTTTGTCCAATCGTCAGCCATACCGGGGGTCAAGGCCCCGGCGCCTGTCGTTCAATTCCACAAACATGCCGCAGAGCAGCCTGGCGCTCAAGAGGTTAGCAACGTGGATTTTGAGGGTGCATATAAAGAATATCGCGCCCGCAAACAAGTACAGGGCGGGAAACCCGCCCTGCCCTGTAAGCATATCTCGCTTCTGTCGTTAAAATCAGGCGGTCGCCTTGGTTCCACCAATCCACTTGTCGCGTTCACGCCACAGCGCAGGCAAAGCAAGCAGGGCGATACCGACAACAGCGATCAGAGTCTTTTCCAGCTGCGACAGCTCCGCTGTACGACCGTCCATGTAATAGACGGCATAGACGATAGCGACGTGCCAGACATAGACCTGCAGGGAATGGCGACCCAGCAACTGCAGGAACTTCAGCGACAGCACCCAGATAACGCCATTGGCAATACGACGCACAATCTGGCTGTGGTGTTTAGGGCCGGCAATCAACAGCCATGTCAGGCCAACGCCAACCGCGATGAAGTTAATCAGATAGACCGGGCCGAAATCTGCACGAATTTCCATCGCTGCGAACTTCCCAATGACGTATTCGGGCATGAAGCCCCAAGCCGTCGCAATACGCAGTGGCATGAAGAACAGGCAGACCAGCAGAGCAACCTTCGGAATCCAGCTGTTTTCTGGCGAGAAGATCTTCTTCCACTCGATCTTGTTCTGGGCTGTCATTGCACCCATCACCAGAGCCGAGAAGAACACGATCTGCCAGCCCAGCATGTTGAAGCTGACACGGATGCCCTGGTCGTCAGGACCTTTGACAAGCTCATGCAGCGGCGTGGTGATGACCTTCTGCAAACCAAGCTGGCCAGCCATCCACACAAGCAACGAACCAACCATCACATAGGCCCATTTGCCATCAAGGCACAGCTTGATGAGCACAGGCGCGAACAGCATGTAAACGATATACTGTGGAAGAATGTCCATGAAAGTCGGCTGGAACACAAAGGTCGCAATGGCGGCCAGACGCAGTGGATCATCAAACGATGTCGCACCGATCCAGTTGAACCAGACATAGGACGCATGTGGCAGAACCAGGGTGACGGCCAGAACCGCAATCACCAGACCCATGGCATATTTGTACAGCTCCATGGAACGGTTCCAGATGGCCTGACGCCCGGTCTCATAACCGTACTTCATCATCTTGCGGGCATAGACCAGGCCAATCAGCAGACCGGACAGGAACACAAAGCCCTGTGCATCTTCCACGAAGGCAAACTGGCGGTGGTTGACCTCAACCAGCCAATAACCGCCCACAAACACAAGGTGGTTTATCAGCATGAAAACAAGAAAATAACCGCGCATCCCATCGATCAGGTCAAAGCGTTTCATCTCGATAGCTCTCCATTCTCTTAAGGACCGCGCATCGCCCGGTCTTGTTTACGAACCTCTGGCATCGGTTTGACAACGCACATTTCGCCAAGCGGTTCCGCAGAAAACGATCATGGACGCCATAGGCTTGATCACGTTTTTGCAAGTGCACAATGGTTAAGGAGGTGCCGCTGAATGCTGGATGAACGAAAAAGGGCAATAATGTGAAGGTGATCGGCCAAACAGCTAAAGCTGCCATCACAGATTGCAAGCGACCAGTAAATGAGCGGTGAAGCGTCAATTATTTGCACGCAGCAATACGCAAAACGCCGCAGTGCATCTCGGTGCACTACGGCGTCATAACCTTCAGATCAGTCTTTTATGGATCAGGATGCCGACTGGATAGCCGAAACCTGCCACTCGGATCCTTCGCGGCGCACAAAAGTCCACAGCTCGGTCGATTCGGTTGCCTGGGTCTCGTCACCCTCGATAACCTTACCCGTTGTACGGTCACGCATCACGTCGATACGCGAGTACAGCATGGCGACAGTCGCATAGTCACGACCTTCTTCATGCCAGGCTTCTGCGAGGTCGCCCTGCAGCAACTGAACATCACTGACATCGTTCTTGACGCCGCTGGTCGCGTTGTCGCTCAACTCTTCCGCCAGGTAGGACATGGCTTCCGGAGTGGTGAGCTTGCGAAGGGCTGCATAGTCTTCTGCAGCATAGGCAGCCTGTACGTCCTTGAGCATCTGCTCGAACTGACCAAGGTCTTCGCCCGTAACGCCGATCTCATCGCCTTCAGACATGGCATTGGCATGCGGAACTGGCTTTGGCGCCACAGCGGCTTCAGCAGCGGGTGCAGCGTTACCCGCAGCACCGGCCAAAGAGCCGATCTTTGGGATCTTGAAGCCACCCTGACCTGTCGGCGGGTTGGACGAACCGGAATAGTTGCTACGCTGTGACTGGCCGCCGGCGTAAGCAGGCTGCTGCTGACGGCGCGACGCGAAGAAACGCATGGCCAACATAACCAGTACACCGATCAAAGCGACCTGCAGCAACATGCCGAAGAAGCCGGCCATGCCGCCAAAACCGCCGCCCATCAGCATACCGAACAGACCACCCATCAGAAGGCCGCCCATAAGGCCACCGGCCATACCGCCGAAAAGACCACGGTTCTGCTGTGGCTGCTGTGCGTTGGCCGGACGTGTCTGCGCAGCACCAGGTGCCGCCTGGCTTGGCGACGTGTTCGGTGTCATGCTGCGATTGATCGGTGCAGCCTGACCCGGCGCAGTGTTGGTTGCAGGTGGGGCAGAGAATGTACGCGTTCCACGGCTGCCGAAACCACCGCCAGCGCGACGAGCCTCAGCCATATCCACAGCCACGAACGAAACAGCAATTCCCAAAGCGGCAACCGCAAACAAACCTTTAAAGCGCCGAACGGCAGCAAACATCGTCTTCTCCTGTTGTGCCGCCCTCCCATGAGCGGCCTATCGTCGGACCATATAGCAACTCTGGATGATCATTTTTAGTGCCTAATTATAAAATTTTTCGTGATAAACAACCATTGATTGCGATCACCAATAATGCACAAAAAACCCGGCACTGGATTGCTCCAGTACCGGGCCTCTATTGTCCCCTTGGGAGGAACGATATTACTCGACGTTGAACGCCAGAGACTTGACCTGGCGGATAGCTGGGTTGGCGCGAAGCTTGTCCAGAACAGTTTCCGATACAGGGCCGTCCACGTAGAGAAGCGCGATAGCATCGCCAGCTTCTTTTTCACGCCCGAGCTGGAAGTTGGCAATGTTGACGCCAGCTTCGCCCAGCGTCGTACCCATGAAGCCGATCATGCCCGGTACGTCGGTGTTGGTGATGTAGATCATGTGCGAACCGACATCAGCATCCATGTTGATGTTCTTGATCTGGATGAAGCGTGGCTTGCCATCCGAGAACACGGTACCAGCGACGGAACGAACTTGATTTTCGGTTTTGACCGTCAACTTGATGTAACCGTCGTAAACGCCGGTCTTGTCGCGCTTGACTTCGGAAAGGATGATGCCCTTTTCCTTGATCATGATCGGTGCGGAAACCATGTTCACGTCAGAGACCTGCGGGCGGATAAGACCGGCCAGCAGCGCTGATGTCAGCGCCTTGGTGTTCATGTTGGCGGTTGCACCATCGTAAAGAATTTCGATTTCCTTGGTGGCGCTTTCCTGCACCTGACCAACGAATGAGCCGAGAACGTCTGCAAGGCGAATGAACGGCTTAAGGCGTGGAGCTTCATCCGCAGTGATCGACGGCATGTTGATGGCGTTGGAAACAGCACCCTTGACCAGATAGTCCGACATCTGCTCTGCAACCTGCAGGGCAACATTTTCCTGCGCTTCTGTTGTCGACGCGCCAAGATGCGGCGTGCAAACAACGTTTGGCAGGCCAAACAGCGGGCTTTCTGTTGCAGGCTCTACTTCGAACACGTCGAAGGCTGCACCGGCAACGTGGCCGGACTTGATGGCGTCGGCGAGAGCCTTCTCGTCAACCAGACCACCACGGGCGCAGTTGATGATGCGAACGCCTGGCTTGGTCTTGGCAAGGTTTTCAGCGCCGAGAATGCCGCGTGTCTTGTCGGTCATTGGAACGTGCAGGGTGATGAAGTCAGCCTGTGCAAGAAGTTCGTCCAGTTCAACCTTGGTAACACCCATTTCCTGGGCGCGCTCTGGCGATAGGAAGGGGTCATAGGCGAGAACGTTCATCTTGAGGCCGAGTGCACGCGAGCAGACGATGCCACCGATGTTGCCGGCACCGATAACGCCAAGCGTCTTGCCGGTGATTTCAACACCCATGAACTTCGACTTTTCCCACTTGCCGGCCTGCGTGGAGGCATCAGCTGCAGGAAGCTGGCGAGCAACAGCAAACATCAGCGCAATGGCGTGTTCAGCTGTGGTGATGGAGTTACCAAATGGCGTATTCATGACGATGATACCGCGACGCGATGCAGCCGGGATATCTACGTTGTCGACACCGATACCAGCGCGACCGATAACCTTGAGGTTGGTCGCAGCTTCGATCAGCTTTTCAGTTGCCTTGGTGGCGGAACGGATAGCCAGACCATCATAGTTGCCGATGATTTCGGCCAGCTTGTCCTTGTCCTTGCCAAGCTTTGGCTGGAAATCAACTTCAACGCCGCGATCACGGAATATCTGGACAGCGGTTTCCGACAGTTCGTCAGATACGAGTACGCGAGGTGCCATGTTTGGGCTCCCTAAAAACGGTTTATTCATAAGATGAGGTATGTGCGGCCCTGCACTTTGCAGGGCCGGTAATCCAAATCAGGCCGCAGCCTTGGAAAGCTCAGCCTTCTGCGTTTCGAACGCCCAGGCAAGCCATGGCATGACAGCTTCGATGTCAGCCGTTTCAATCGTGGCACCAGCCCAGATCCGAAGACCCGACGGAGCATCGCGGTAAGCGCCGATATCGAGCGCTACATTTTCTTTTTCGAGAAGGGCAACAACGCCCTTGGCGAAAGCAGCCTGTGCGTCAGCATCGAGAGCTGCAACATCCTTGTCGACGATCTTGAGGCAGACAGAGGTGTTGGAGCGTGTCTCATCGACAACGGCCAGATTTGCAATCCAATCATTGGCGGCAACGAAATCGTAGATCACCTTGGCATTGGCATCAGCGCGCGCGATCAGCGCGTTCAGACCACCGAGGTTCTTCGCCCACAGCAGCGCATCGATGTAGTCTTCTACGCAAAGCATCGAAGGTGTGTTGATGGTTTCGCCGGTGAAGATGCCTTCAATCAGCTTTCCGCCGGATACCATGCGGAAAATCTTTGGCAGCGGCCATGCTGGCGAGTAGCTCAGCAGGCGCTCAACAGCACGTGGCGACAGAATGATAACGCCGTGGCCGCCCTCGCCGCCCAGAACCTTCTGCCAGGAGAAGGTAACAACATCGAGCTTGGAGAAGTCCATGTCCTGCGCAAAAGCAGCAGAAGTGGCGTCACAAATCGTCAGACCCTTGCGGTCCGCCGGAATGAAATCAGCGTTAGGAACGCGAACGCCCGAGGTTGTGCCGTTCCAGGTGAAAACGACGTCACGGTCGAAATCGACTTCCTTGAGGTTCGGCAGCAGGCCGTAGTCAGCCTCGAACTTGCGAACGTCATTCAGCTTGAGCTGCTTGACGACGTCGGTAACCCAACCGGCGCCAAAGCTTTCCCATGCAACCATATCAACGCCACGCTCACCGAGCAGCGACCACAGTGCCATTTCAACAGCGCCAGTGTCAGATGCGGGAACGATACCGATGCGATAATCGGCAGGAACGTTGAGAACTTCGCGGGTGAGGTCAATGGCCTGCTTGAGCTTGGCTTTGCCAACCTTGGCGCGGTGCGAGCGACCGAGCGGGGCATCAGCGAGCGCTTCGAGCGACCAACCGGGACGCTTCGAGCAAGGACCAGAAGAAAAATGGGTGTTGTTCGGACGTACGTCCGGCTTTGCAATCGCAGTCATTATGCTATCCTTCCAGATAGAAAGCCTTTCGTTAGGGAAAGGTGGCCTGCCCCGGTGGATATGCCTGTCGCTTGTTACAGTCAAGCAGAATATGTCGCTGGAACAAAAAATATTGGCGCAGCTGCGCCATATCGATGATCAGGAAATAGCCCTGAAAATGCAAAAAACCGCCCGCACCTGACAGGCACGAGCGGTCTTGTTTTCGAAACTGAAATTACTTGTAAACTGATGGTTGAATTGGGATTTCTGCTGGCGGCATGTACTGTGCCGTGTCGCAACCGCCGAAGACGTAACGACCGCCAAGGCGCACTTCATGCGAATAGAAGCCCTTGTCGCGGCCTGGGCCACCACCGACGCTGTCATAACCAAACATGTCGCCTTTACCGATCTGGCGGAAACGATATCCGACATCAGCCTTGAGATTGCAGGTTACGTCGATCGATGCACCGGCCATCAGCGCATAGGCGAATCGCCAGCCGCCCTTGCCACCATGGGTAAAGGTCGGGTCGCAGCTTGAAGGATCGCTCGCATCGCACGAGGTGTTTCTAAGGTTAGCCCACTTCACGTAGGAACCGCCGATACCAGCACCAACGTAAGGTGTGAAACGGCCAAATGTCGCCAGATCCACATAGGCATTGGCCATCAGCGTATAAGCGCGCAGTGAAGACAGGTCTGTCGATACGCAGTTACCAGCTACGCCACAGCTGCCAAAGGTCGAGCCACGGAAGTTGCTCTTGGCCATGTAGTCAAACGTCAAATCCGTACGGAAATGGTTGTTGATCTGATAACCAACACCAACGCCGCCCATAAAGCCACCCTTGAGCTTCGTGGAGCGGAAATCTGTCAAACCGGCTGTGAATGGACCCTGATAAAATTCAGCGCCACGCGACTTGTTGTAGGCGTAACCGATATCTCCACGCAGATACCAACCGTTTGATTCGGTGATCTGGATTTCTGGTGCCTCAATATAGGCCGGAGGGTCTGGCTGATAAAGGTCGGCTGCAAATGCGCTGGATCCCGCCGTCAACGCGGCGAGAATGCCAATCAGGCTTTTTTTCATAACATCAACTCCAGAAGCGGCACCTGCGCCCATGGCCGCATGCCAGTAAACTGTTCCGTTATGAATAATGAATGAGAAAGGTTAAGTGCCGATTAACTACGATCATTCACCAAGATTTATTAATACAGGCGAAGAACCGGCAACAAAAAAGCCGGTACAAGACCGGCTTTTCAGTAACTTAGAGAGTATTTTTCTTACGCAGCAGCACTGCGCGCATTGGCAATAACGTCAACCAGGCCGTTTACGATGCTCTCGACTTTCGCGCTGTCATCACCTTCCGCCATAACGCGGATCAACGGCTCAGTGCCGGACGGACGAATGACAAGACGGCCATTGCCAGCCAGCTCGCTCTCCGCATCGGCAATCGCCTGAATAACCACAGGGTTTTCAAGTGGCTTCCCGCCGGAAATACGAACATTCTTCAGCAGCTGAGGTACAGGCTCAAACTTGCGGCAGATTTCGCTAACCGTCTTGCCGGACCGCTTCACGCAGGCCAGAACCTGCAAGGCGGCGACTAAGCCGTCACCCGTCGTGCCGTAATCAGACAGCACGATATGGCCGGACTGCTCACCACCAACATTGAAGTTATGGTTGCGCATATGCTCAACCACGTAACGGTCACCTACCTTCGTACGGGCAAGAGACAGTCCTTTACCGCCGAGGAAACGCTCAAGGCCAAGGTTGGACATGACAGTCGCTACGATACCGCCGCCCCGCAGAATGTTGTCATTGGCCCAGCTGTCGGCAATGACAGCCATCAACTGGTCGCCATCGACCACTTCGCCACGCTCATCGACAATGATCACGCGGTCAGCATCACCATCAAGCGCAATACCGATATCGGCACGTACTTCATGCACCTTCTTGCGCAGGGCTTCCGGATGGGTGGAACCGCATTCGAAATTAATGTTGGTGCCGTTCGGCTCATTGCCGATCGTCACGATATCAGCACCCAGTTCCCACAGTGCTGCCGGAGCAGCCTTATAGGCCGCTCCGTTGGCGCAATCGATCGCGATACGCAAACCATCCAGCGTCACTTCGCGTGGTAGGGTGCGCTTCACGAATTCGATGTAGCGATAGATATCGCCATCGACGCGCTTGGCACGGCCAATCTCGTGCGGTTTTGCCAGCTGGGAATAGATATCCTTGTCGAGCAGGTCTTCAATTTCCAGCTCCAGCTCGTCGGACAGCTTGTAACCGTCGGGGCCAAACAGCTTGATGCCGTTATCCGCAAACGGATTATGCGAAGCGGAAATCATCACGCCGATGTCGGCACGCAGAGACCGCGTCAGCATCGCAACGGCAGGTGTCGGAATTGGCCCAAGAAGGAAAACGTCCAGACCAGCTGCAGTAAAACCGGCGACCAATGCGTTTTCGAGCATGTATCCCGAAAGACGGGTATCCTTGCCAATAACCACGCGGTGGCGGTGATGTCCGCGGCGGAAGATCGTGCCGACGGCAATACCAACCCGCATTGCCAGATCAGGCGTCATCGGAAAAACGTTGGATTGTCCGCGGATACCATCGGTCCCGAAATAACGGCGTGTCATGTGAACTCCAGAAATAGTCGCGCGATCAGCGCACATGATCTGCTCATGCCATAATCGGCACAATACAGCACGTAAATTACCGCAAACACGGATTACATCTTGTTACTGTAAAAAAAGACCACCCGGCAAAACCGGATGGTCCGTTTTCCACTGACATTTACTGCCAGACACAACTTAATGTGGTTGTGGCTCCATGCCACCTTCAGCCTCACCGTCGCCCTTGGCTTCGGTTGGGCCGTCTTTCTTGGTGCCAGCCTTCGGAACAGCGGAACCGCGGCTGTTGGAGGAACCATCATCGCCGAGATCGCGGGCTGGTTTTTCACCCCTGATCAACGCCTTGATTTCCTCGCCCGTCAGGGTCTCGTATTCCAGCAGGCCTTCTGCCAGAGCCACGAATTCGCCGTGCTTCTCCGTCAGGATGCGGCGTGCTTCAGTGTAAGCCTCATCGATCAGACGACGAACTTCGTTGTCGATCTTCTGGGCTGTGGCTTCGGACACATTCTTGGACTGCGAAACCGAGTGACCAAGGAAGACTTCCTGCTGGTTTTCACCATAGGCAACCTGACCGAGTTCATCGGAGAAGCCCCACTGGGTCACCATCGCACGGGCCAGCTTGGTAGCCTGCTCGATATCGGAAGACGCACCAGAAGTGATGTTTTCCTTACCGAACGTCAGCTCTTCAGCAACGCGACCACCCATCATGATCACGAGACGCGAAACCATCCACTTGTAGCTCATGGAGTAGCGATCGCCCTCAGGCAACTGCATGACCATACCAAGGGCGCGACCGCGCGGAATGATAGTTGCCTTGTGCAGCGGATCGGCCACCGGCACATTGAGCGCGGTGATGGCATGACCAGCTTCGTGGTAGGCCGTCAGTTTCTTTTCGGCTTCAGTCATGGCGGTCGAGCGGCGCTCGGCACCCATCATGATCTTATCCTTGGCGTCTTCGAATTCCTGCATCGTGACAACACGCTTGTTGCGGCGTGCAGCCATCAAGGCGGCTTCGTTGACAAGGTTCATCAGGTCAGCACCGGAGAAGCCCGGTGTGCCACGAGCAAGAACCTTGAGGTCGACATTTGGTGCAAGCGGAACGTTGCGAACGTGAACCTTGAGAATACGCTCACGGCCAACGATATCCGGGTTCGGCACAACAACCTGACGGTCGAAACGGCCCGGACGCAGCAGAGCCGGGTCAAGAACGTCAGGACGGTTGGTCGCCGCAATCAGGATAATACCTTCATTGGCTTCGAAACCATCCATCTCGACCAGCAACTGGTTGAGTGTCTGTTCACGCTCGTCGTTACCGCCGCCAAGACCGGCACCACGATGGCGGCCAACGGCGTCAATTTCGTCGATGAAGATAATGCATGGCGCATTCTTCTTTGCCTGCTCGAACATATCGCGCACACGGCTTGCACCCACACCCACGAACATTTCAACGAAGTCAGAACCGGAAATCGTGAAGAACGGAACATTGGCTTCACCTGCAACGGAGCGGGCAAGAAGCGTTTTACCGGTACCAGGAGGACCAACGAGAAGAACACCACGCGGAATTTTACCGCCTAGGCGCTGGAACTTCTGAGGGTCACGAAGGAATTCCACGATTTCTTCTAGATCCTGCTTGGCCTCATCAACACCGGCAACGTCATCAAACGTGATACGGCCATGTGCTTCGGTCAGCAACTTCGCTTTGGATTTGCCAAAGCCCATTGCGCCACGCGATCCACCCTGCATCTGCCGCATGAAGAACAGCCAGACGCCGAGAATGAGGAACATCGGCAAAAGCGTGCCAAGGTAGCTCAAAAAACCGGAGGAGCCATCGCTCTCCGGCCGCGCTACGATCGTTACGTTTTTGCTTTGCAGACGCTCCATCAATGAATCATCGATAACCGGAGAGTAGGTCTGGAAAGCGGTGCCGCTTTCCGTGTACGTGCCAAGCACTCGATTGCCCGTTACAGTCACGTCACGCACTCGACCGGAGTCCACATCACGCAGAAACTGCGAATAAGGAATCTCACGCGAACCCGATTGCGAGGGCGACGTCTGGAACATGCTGAACAACGCGATCAGCAAGAGGGCGATAATGGCCCACAAGGCGAAATTTCTAAAATTTGGGTTCATCGAACTCCCCGAACTCACACGGACATCTTATGTGCCCGCTCATCTGTGCCACTAACATAAGGTCGACATATGCCGTTGCCAAGGCAGACACGGCATTCAGATGCGTTTTCAAGCAAAAAGTCTGAAAATTAAATCGATAAAAACAGCTCTAATTTAAACCGGTGGCTGTAACACAGGTGCGCAATCCAGCAGAATTGCTAGTTCGCCTGCCAACTCAAGGTCGAAATCAGGTAAAAACAATTCGTAAGGCATAAGTACAGAACGCTTGAGAATCGCCTTACCACCCGCGTCAAAAATATCCGGCATGGAGGAGAAGGCACGTTTTGCCACACCAACCGGCACATTGGGGAAAATCACAGACGCCAGTTCTGTATTTTTTCCACCATTTGCGGACACATCAACCAGCTCTGCAGAAGAATTGTGCAGCATGAACCGATCATCCCATAACACAGTCTCACCGGGTACAATTGTCAGCGATGGCAGGCTTCGGTTTTCCCGGTACATATACAAACCGTCACGACGGCGATCGAACACCGTCCGCGATACGGTCATCCGGCCAAGCCTGTTTTGCAGAATGAACGCGGAGAGCCGGTCCATGCTGTCCGCCGCTGGCAGATGTTGGCGGCCACCAATCACTGCAGCCACTGCTGCAAGTGCGTGGCGCAACATGTCCAGTTTCTGATCGAAGGCCTCATTACGCAGCCAGATCACGCCGCTGCCCTCACCCTGTGCATGGTCTTTCAAAAGACAGGCAGCCGCATTAGAGATTGCCTTGCGCTTTTCTCCGGCACTGAGATCAACGGATGCTTCGGAAAGCTGCTCCAGACCTTGCCGTGTCCGCACCCGCTCATATTTGCGGTCTTCGTTGCTGGGGTCATCCACCCAGCCCAACTGCTCTCTGCAGAGAAATTCACGAATATCGGCACGTCGGACAGACAGGAACGGCCGGAAGATCCAATGCCGACCAGCATAGAGCGTGCGCTCTGCCATGCCAGAAAGCCCGGTATTTTCTGTGCGCGTGCTGCGGGCGGCCCGCATTAGCACGGTTTCAAGCTGATCATCGAGTGTGTGCCCGGTTACGATGACGGTCGTGCCGAGCTCTTCGGCAACCGCTGCTACCAATCGATAACGGGCGAGCCGCGACGCCTGCGAAATGCCAGAATTGGGTTTAACTTCGTCCCATCGGCGAACGACGTGTTTGACACCGAAACTTCGGCAAATCTCGCCAACCTGCCTGGCCTCTTCGGCAGCCTCAGGCCGCAACTGATGATCGATGGTAACAGCAGACAGTGCAACATCAGCATTGGCGCTGTCGGGTACAGCTTTTATCAGCGCCAGCAGCAGACCGAGGGAATCGCTACCGCCAGAAACCATAACGAGGATTTTGGCGGGTTTGCGTAATTGCCTGATAAAGGTCTGCGCGGCGGCGGCAGGGCTTGTCACGGGAAAATTCATAATCAGATCGGACACTACCGATCGGTCAGCAGCTTAGTCGCTTCTGCTCAGACGCAACCTTGCCCAGAACGGCCTTGGGTGCGGAAGGATAACGTTTGGTCACTTCGCGCAAGGTTGCGCAGGCGGTGTCCTTGTTATCAAGTGCCGCCAGCGACATGCCGAGCTTCAGCAGCATTTCAGGTGCGCGTGGCGACTTGGCAAAGTTCTTATGTGCATCAAGGAACGTCTTGGCGGCATCGTTGAAACGGCCCTGCGAATATTGTGCTTCGCCCAGCCAGAAAGTTGCGTCGGCAGCCTTGCCGCCCTTCGGATAGCCCTTGAGGTAGCTCTGGAAACCGTCTTCAGCCAGCTTGTAGTCACCCGAGAGGATATGACCGTAAGCCGCTTGGTAAATGTCGTTCTCGCTGGTCAGCGCTCCATTGCCCGCACCACCAACCGAAGCCGTGTTGTTCTGCTCGGCACCTGGCAGAGAACCGGAAGAGTTTTTTGCGCTGTCGTTCAGCGTCCCACCGACCGGCATACCGCTGCTGTCAAGCTGGATCGAACCAAGTGTGGTTTCACCGGGCGCCGCACCAATGTCACGCGACGTTGTTGTTGAAGCGCCGTTGTTGGACGGCGTTTCAATGATTGTTGCCACCTCATCCGTGTTGGATGGTGCGGTCGATGATGGAGAAGAAGAGGAAGCTGTGGCAGCGCCACGGCCTCCCTTTGTGTTCTCACTCTTTTCAAGTTCCTGGAAACGGAACTCGTTGTCTTCCTGCGCCTTGCGCAATTGCTCCTGCATTTGAAGAAGCTGGAAACTCATTTCCTCTATACGGCCGTTCAACTGCCGAATCTCTTCTTCAAGCTGCTGCACGCGAACGGCTTCACTGCCCTGCTGTACACGCACAACAGGAGCCTGCGACGCCGATTGGGAACTGACTTCGCCAGCGCCCCAGCCTGAGCCGAAAAGCGGTGCCGAAACGGCAGTTCCACTCAAGCCCGTAAAAGCTGCAAGCCCCAGCATTCCCGCCACGACAAGTTTCTTCATGTCAACGTCCTGCCTGTTCTGATTTGCGCCAGAGTGACGCAAAGCCGGATTGTTCTCAACTTACGCCAAAAAGCAACTTAACTTCGGCCAAACTATGAAAAAAACAAAAGGCGGCACGAGGCCGCCTTTTGCTTTTTGATAACGAGCGCGTGAACGCCCGCATAATTACATGCCTGCGCCACCGAGAACGGTAACCGCACGACGGTTCTGCGACCAGCAGGAAATGTCGTCGCAAACTGCAACCGGCTTTTCCTTGCCGTAAGAGATGGTGCGCATACGGTTGGCAGGAACACCGCGCGACGCAAGGTAATCACGCGTTGCAGCAGCGCGGCGAGCGCCCAGTGCAAGGTTGTATTCGCGTGTGCCGCGCTCGTCAGCGTGACCTTCAACGGTGATGGCGTAGTTCGGGTAACGCTGCAACCACTGTGCCTGACGGTCGAGTGTCTGCTGCGCATCTGCGCGAACCGAAGTCGAGTCGGTGTCGAAGAAGATGCGGTCGCCAACGTTGACTGTGAAGTCCTGCTGCGAACCAGGAGGGCCACCGGCACCACCGTTAAGGCCAAGATCGCCTGCACTGTTAGGCATGTTCTTGTTACCCTTCGCACAACCGGCAAGAGCCAGGGCAAGCGTAAGAGCGATGACGGCCGGATTACGGGCCAGTTTCTGCATTGGGCTGATCGACGAAGTGTGTGTACGGCTCATCGCCGGTCTCTCCTTAGAATTTCAGTAACGTTGCCAGACAATAACTGTTTTCGGTTAACCACGATCAAATATTCATGGTTAACAAATCGTCACATTAGCACCGGTCCTCACAATAGAATGAGGCGACAAAGAGGCGTCTTTCCGTGCCCGTGACGAAAATGCGGCGGCCAAAGGTGCTTTTGTACCCGCGGCCGCTGCAAATCTTGAGATCTTAGTCCAGGAGCGGCGACCAGGCCGGATCCGAACCGAATGCAGGGGTTTTGACCAACTGCTCGTTATAACCGGTCAAATCGATCGAATAGAGCTGCGGTCCACCAGCACCGGCGTTCTGACGGAAGAACATCAGCACGCGGCCATTCGGTGCCCAGGTTGGGCCCTCATTGTGGAAGCCGGTGGTCAGAATACGCTCACCAGAGCCATCCGGACGCATCACACCGATCGAGAATTTGCCACCAGACTGTTTGGTGAAGGCAATCAGATCGCCTCGTGGAGACCAGACCGGTGTCGAGTAGGAACCGTCACCGAAGGACACGCGCGTCTGGCCCGAACCATCTGCATTCATGGCATAAATCTGCTGGCGGCCACCACGGTCGCTTTCAAACACCACACGCGCGCCATCGGGAGAATAGGACGGTGCGGTGTCGATAGCAGCTGAGTTGGTCAGGCGTGTTGTCGTCCGCGACCGCAGGTCCATCGTATAGATGTTGGAGTTTCCGTCCTGCTGCAAGCTCATGATCACCTTCTGGCCATCAGGCGAGAAACGCGGCGAGAATGTCATGCCTGGGAAGTTACCCACGACCTCGCGCTGTCCGGTTTCAAGCTGCAACAGGTAAACGCGCGGCTGCTGACCTTCGAACGACATATAGGTGATTTCTTGACGGTTCGGCGAAAAACGCGGCGTCAGAACGATGTCGTTGGAGTTCGTCAGCGTGCGTACGTTGAAGCCGTCCTGGTCCATAATGGCAAGCTGACGCTTGCGTGCCGTTTTAGGACCGCTTTCGGAAACGAAAACCACACGTGTATCAAAATAGCCCTTTTCGCCGGTAATGCGCTCATAGATAGCGTCGGCAATGATATGGGCCACACGACGCCAGTTGTCCGGCTGTGTGAAGAATTGCTGGCCTGTCATCTGCTCGCCGGCAAAGGTATCCCACAGACGGAACTCGGCGCGCAGACGACCATCTGCTTCTCGGGTCACGCGTCCAGTTACCAGTGCCTGTGCGTTGATGACCTTCCAGTCTTCAAAGCGTGGCGCCTGATCGGGGTTGGTGATCTTTTCAATAAAGGCGCTTCTGTTGACCGGCGCAAAAAGGCCAGACCTTTGCAGGTCAGCGGCAACGACAGCCGAGATTTGCGCACCGAGTTCGTTGCCGGAAATGAAATCCGTCACGGCAATCGGCAGCGGCTCGACGTTACCTTTGTTGATGTTGATCTCGACCTTGGCGTAAGCCGGTGCGGAGAACATGGCCATGACAGCCACAAGGGCAGCCACCAGCCGTGTTGAAAATAATGTCTTCATGTTGCCAGGCCTTTCAGCATTCACAGCAAATCACTGGGATCGAAATTGATAACCACCTCACTCCAGGCGTCATATTTGTCCGGAGGCAGGTTGGTGAATGGTTCTGAACGTTTAACGGCACGCAATGCACCACCGGCCATCGCCCGTCGGGTACCATCTGTGCCGCCGGTCGCGGTAACTTCAGGCTGGCCGATAATCGAGCCGTCACGATCAAGACGAATGCTGACCTGCACCCGCACTTCTGACGCATCGACCATGCCGGGAATAATTTGCCAATTCTTCTGGATCGCGCCACGCAGCGCGTCCATTTCCGTTTGGCTGAGCGTGGATCCGCCTGTTGTCTTCTTGCCACCAAGCGAGGCCTGCTGGGTGGAGCGTTTTGCTCCGCCGCCGGAAGGCTCCTGCTTATTCAGGAGTGCAGCAATGTCGTCCGCATTGAAATCGCTCTCCTTCGAAGAGGTCGCTTTTGCGGTTTCCTGCTTTTTCTCACCCGGCTTCTTGTCAGAAGGCTTTTCCGTCGACTTGGCCTGATCCGGCTTCGTCTCGGCTGGCTTTTCAGCGGGCTTGCTTTCAGCGGGCTTCGTTTCAGCCTGTTTGGGTGGTTCCGGCTTTGGTTGCGGCGGCTGCGGACGAGCATTCGGGCGCGGCACATTTGGCGGCACCGGAATTTCGGCAGGCTCCTGATTCTGCGGAGGCGGTTCCTGCGCCTGCGTTTCCGCTGGCGGCTGCTGTTGTGGCGGCGGTGTTACCTCGGGCTTCGGCGTCGGCAGAGAAGCCATCTCCTGCGGTGGCGGAGCGGATGTCTCTTCCTTGACGATTTCCTTGACCTCATTGGCCTTGGTATCAACGACAGGCTGCGGCTTTTCCTGCTTGGCAGGTGCTGCGGCGCTCACATTGTTGCTTGGCTTTGTCGAAGGGGTCGGCGGCGCTTCAATGTCAGCAGTGTTGTTGCCGATATTCTGGGCTTCCGGAACGACATCAGGGCGCGTGGTCGGAACAGGGGCCGACTTCTCAGCAAGCGGCGCGGTTTTGTCACCCTGCTGGATTTGCGTCAGTTCTTCAATGGGTACCAGATCAACAGGCAACGCTTCTACGTCAGTCACGTCGAAGGGCTCCGGCGCGCCTATGGAAACAAGCGCAAACGCCAGAGCAGTGACATGCAGAATAGCAGATGTGGTCAGACTGCCCTTCATAGCGCGCTTCAATTGTCCTGTTTCTGCTGCGTAACGAGGCCGATGTTCTTGAAACCGGCGGCCTGAATGCGCGCCATCACATCTGCGACGATACCGTATGCGGCGACGGAATCTGCGCGCACGAAAATGCGCTCATTGTAGCCGGTGGTGGAAATAGCCTGCAACTTATCGGCCACCTCAGCAGCTTCGATCGGAGTTTCCTGCAAATGGATCTGGCCATTGGCATTGACCGAAATGGTGATCGGCTGCGTTTCGGAATTGAGAGCATTCGCCGAGGTCTGCGGCAAATCGACTGGCACGCCGACCGTCATCATCGGTGCAGCCACCATGAAGATGATAAGCAGCACCAGCATGACGTCGACCAGCGGTGTCACGTTGATTTCACTGATGGCGCCCTTGCGGCGACCGCCGCGACCGCGCCGACCACCGGAACCGGCGCTATTGCCACCTGCTGACATACCCATAGCGTCTACTCCACAAATTACCGGATGCGATTACTGTGCGGCCTGGCGGGGCTGCAGTTTCTCATCAATCTGACGGGACAGGATGGCGGAAAACTCATCCGCGAAACCTTCCATACGTGCAGAAAGCTTGCCTGCATCCGCCGTGAACTTGTTGTAGGCGATAACCGCAGGAATAGCGGCAACAAGGCCGATCGCGGTTGCCAGAAGCGCCTCGGCGATACCGGGAGCAACAACGGCCAGGTTGGTGGACTTCGAACCGGCAATCGCCTGGAACGAGGTCATGATACCAACAACCGTACCAAACAGACCGATGAACGGACCGGCAGAACCGATGGTCGCCAATGATCCGAGCTTCGATTCCAGCTGTTCGCTTTCACGGGCCATGGTCACGTCCATTGCGCGGTCAATACGCATCTGAAGGCCGATGGGTGAACGGGCGCCACGCTCGAAGGATTTCTTCCATTCGCGCATCGCCGCGACGAAAATGGCGGCAAGGCCTCCATTCTGGCGCTCTGCGAGCGTTCTGTAGAGTTCTTCAAGTGACTGGCCGGACCAGAAGACCTGTTCGAACTGGTCGAACTGCTTCTTCGCCTTGCCGAAACTCACATATTTGTCGATGACGATTGCCCACGTCCAGACGGACGCAGCCAAAAGACCAATCATGACCACCTTGACGATGAAGCCCGCCTGCATGAACAGTGCCCAGAGACTTACGTCATGTGTCGCTGCTGCCAAACCTGCTTGTTCCATAAATACTCAATCCCCGAATCCAAACGCCCGGCACGAGACCGGGCGGTTTCAAGTGTGCGCTCATGGCCGAAGAACGGCACCTGACCGTTAACCTCGTTGCGCAAGCCCCGTTATTTGCCATTGCGCCTTCCTTGCCTGTAATTTTGGTTAAAGGAAGGCGTGCAGCGCACAAATAGCGATCGTGAAAGTAAGACTACATTATGGTTAAGAGAGTGTTACACTTTCGCTACCATCAGAAAAGAACGCTGGCTTTTATCACGTTTATTTGAGAAATTTCTCGCTGATGGTCTCTGGCAGGCGCCTCGGCCGCCCTTTCGCGTTGATCACTGCAATAATAACCTTGGCTGCGACAAGCAGAGTTTCGCCCCGCGAAATCTCCTGATTGAGCACCATTTTCGCCCCTCCCGCCTTTTCGGTACGCGTTATGATGGTCAATACGTCATCCATTCGCGCCGGCGTTTTGAAGTCTATTTCCATACGGTGAACAACGAAAACCAAGCCCTCTTCATCCGCCGTCAGCAGCGCGCTTTGTTCGCAACCCAGGCACCGCAGATAGTCGGTGCGGCCGCGCTCAAGAAAATGCAGGTATCTGGCATGATAGACCAGGCCGGAAAAATCCGTGTCTTCGTAATAGACCCGTTGCGCCAAGCGGTGGCCATGTTCAATGAGTTCGCCGGAGAGTGAAAAAAGCTGGTCGCTCATGATGTGACGTCCGTCCCGATTAGGAAACTGATTGCTTCATATGAAAACCGGCAGATACCACAACAGCTCGAACGAAAGAAAGCGCGATGCCAACCCCATTCAAAAGTCTGTGAACACGACTTTCAGAGATGACCGGCCACATCCAGATCGCCATCCCGCCACACAAGATGTTTGACCGTAGTGGGAAGATTATCGATTTCGTCGGCAATGAAATAGGGAGGAATATCGAGTGCTTTCAAGGCGTCACGCGTCGCCGGCACCCAGCGGAATTCCAGCTCGTTTTTACCATCTTGCACCCGGTGGATGATATCACTGGGGTGGAATGGGAAGCTCTCAGGCAGTTCCATCAGGTAATAAAAGCCGAGTTCGTGCCAATGTTTTTCTTCATAATGGAAGAAGTTTTCAACGGCCCAGAGCAAGCGACCGACCTGGACTTCAGCACCCAGCTCTTCCACCATTTCGCGGG
Organism: Agrobacterium sp. AGB01; assembly: GCF_014851585.1. Taxonomy (GTDB): domain Bacteria; phylum Pseudomonadota; class Alphaproteobacteria; order Rhizobiales; family Rhizobiaceae; genus Agrobacterium. Next base: position 287,453 of record NZ_JACVAB010000002.1, on the reverse strand, counting down.
CAAGCGTCTCGGCAGAGGTTTCCCCCATTTCAGCCCGGCCACCGGGAAATGTCCAGAATGTCTCGTGTGTCGCACGGTGCACCAGCACATGCCCATCGCGAAAAGCCAGTCCGGCAATCCGCATCTGGAAAATACGCTTTGGTTTAAATTTCATGCGGATGCGCATGTCTTGTGTCATAAAAATGATCCTGCCTGCATAAGCCGTTTCTCATCCAGCCCTAACGCTGCGACCTCGTCCTGACGAAATTTCGCGTCATCGGCAACAATGAATTCATCCAGTTGCGGCGGCTTAACACTTGTACCAGCCAACATTGCATGCACCTGGCCACGATGATGTGTCTGATGTTGAAAGACGTGCTGCAAAACGTCGTCAAACCGTTCACGCTGAATACGCTGCTGACGGTGAATGAGGACCTCGGAGGAGAGCTCCTCAGCGGCGAGATCATCAGTAAGCGTGATGAGAACCTTGTCCAAAGCGCCTTGCTCAATGGTCAAGTCGTCAATGTTTTTGTAGGGTTCGGGGTCAGCCCATGCAGCGGGGCCCAAACTCCCACCCTGCAACGCATCGATATAAAATCGGTCGACAACGAGGATGTGATTGAGTGTCGACCGAATGGACGGGAAGAAGGAAACCCGCGGCGCCTCAAATTCTCCCGGCTGCAATTGCCGACAAGCCTGATGTAGACGGTAATTGGCCAGCGCATTGTTAAAGGCAAGTTTACGAAAGCCGCGGACAGGATCGTAAATGCTCATGGTCTCTCCTTCAAACGAGCCTCAGTCATCCTCCAGTGTCAGGCGGAACTGTGCCGCCTCCATATCCTTCGGTGGCTGCAGCCCCAGATGTTTCCATGCCGTTGCCGTCAACACGCGGCCGCGTGGCGTGCGCTGAATGAACCCCTGCTGGATCATGTAGGGCTCGATAATATCCTCAATCGCATCACGTGGTTCTGACAATCCGGCGGCAATTGTTTCAATACCCACCGGACCGCCACCAAAGTTGACGGCAATCATCGTCAGATAACGCATGTCGAGCTGGTCGAGCCCCATATTGTCAACCAGAAGACGGGTCAGTGCCTGATCTGCGATTTCCCGCGTAACGGCTTCCGCCTTGGCGACCTCGGCAAAGTCACGCACTCGCCGCAACAAGCGGCCGGCAATACGTGGCGTACCACGTGCACGACGGGCAATTTCGCGCGCGCCTTCATCGGTCATGCCGAGGCCCATCAATCTCGCACCACGACGAACGATCAGTTCAAGCTCTTCGACCGTATAAAAGGACAGACGGACTGGAATGCCAAAGCGGTCACGCAATGGCGTGGTCAGCAGGCCAAGTCTGGTGGTCGCGGCAACGAGTGTAAATTTGGACAGGTCAATCTTGACCGAACGCGCCGCCGGCCCTTCACCGATAATCAGATCGAGCTGAAAATCCTCCATCGCCGGATAAAGGATTTCTTCGACGGCCGGGTTCAATCGGTGGATTTCGTCGATGAACAGAACGTCGCGTTCTTCCAGATTGGTCAGCAAGGCGGCAAGATCTCCGGCCTTGGCGATCACCGGACCGGATGTCGAACGGAAATTCACGCCCAGTTCCTTGGCCATGATCTGCGCGAGTGTCGTTTTGCCAAGGCCGGGTGGTCCCACGAACAATACATGGTCAAGCGCCTCGCCGCGGTTCTTGGCTGCCTCGATAAAGATCTTCAGATTGGCGCGCGCCTCGGCCTGCCCGGTAAACTCGTCGAGCGATTGCGGGCGTAAGGTTGTGTCGATATCCTCGCCACGCTTGTCCGCCGATATCAGTCTTGTGGCATCGCTCATTCAGCGCATTCCATCTTCATTGCAGAGAATAGACGGCACCGGGTCAAACAGATGCCTTTGATGTTGTTCTTTTGCCTTACCGGGACAGTTCCTTCAACCCGAGGCGAATAAGCTTGGCACTGTCGGCGTCTTCACCGCCATTTTTAAGCGCCGCCGCCACCGCATTGGCAGCTTGATCGCGCGAGTAACCCAGATTGGTCAAAGCTGACACCGCATCGGCAACTGGCGCAGGCGCTGCCCCCTCACCCAGTTCCTGTTTCAGACTAATCGAACCGGATGCCTCACCGGCAAAGGCAGGCGCCTTGTTGCGAAGCTCGGTCATAATACGAATGGCAACCTTTGGCCCCACACCGGGTGCACGTGACACCACGGTCTTATCCTGCAACGCGATAGCGTTGGCCAGTTCCGAAGGCGACAGCGTCGACAACACAGCAAGCGCCACCTTGGAGCCTACCCCCTGCACGCTTTGCAGCAGGTTGAACCATTCCCGCTCCAGCGCAGACATGAAGCCAAACAGCTTCAACTGGTCTTCGCGTACATAAGTCTCGATGAACAGCACGATGGCTTCACCCACCGAGCCAAGCCTGGACAGTGTGCGCGCTGAACAATGCGCGACGTAACAGACACCATGCACGTCAACGAGGACATAGTCATCGCCGATTTCTTCAATTGTGCCCTTGAGTTTACCGATCATGACAACGCCCGTTTAAACAGTGAAAAATATCAACCCGCCGCCAGCGCGCGACGCATGCGGTCGCCACCGCGATTATGTGCGTGGCAAATGGCAATGGCCAGCGCATCCGCCGCATCGTTACCCTTGAACTCAGCTTTCGGCATTAGGATTTTCAGCATCATGTGAATTTGCTGTTTGTCACCATGTCCGACACCGATCACCGATTTCTTGACGGCATTCGGCGCATATTCGGAGACGGGCAACCCGGCGCGTGCCGGAACGAGCATGGCAATGCCACGCGCCTGCCCCAGTTTGAGTGTCGCGACAGCGTCCTTGTTGACGAAGGTTTGCTCAACCGCCGCCTCATCCGGTGTGTAGGAATGCACCACCTCGGCAAGTCCGTCATGCAACTGGCAAAGGCGCGAAGCCAGATCCATATCGCCGTCAGAAGTCACTGTTCCAGAGGCGACGAAACGCAGGCTGTTGCCCAGTGTTTCGATAATCCCCCACCCCGTGCGGCGAAGGCCGGGGTCTATTCCTATGATGCGAATCGTCTGTTGCATGGTCTCACTCTATCGTCAGCAACAAATACCTGCCAGCGAGAAGTGAACAAAACGACAACATTGATAAATTTGCACTGCAGCATTTACCAACACTTAAATTCCTGTCCGCATGCTGCGCATCAAAAATAGAGGGGAATTCCGGGCACCGCCTGTCGTTCCAAATAAAACAAGAAGCGTAAACTTCACTTGGCACTGGCAACCCTGTGGACTGTTGGTCTGCGGTTGTTCCAGACAGGCATAGGCTCGTATTGATGTTAAACAGGTTTCATTCAATCTCATCAAAAGTGCTGGTCATTTTTTTGGCACTGATGTTCGTCTCCATCTCGCTCATGACCCTGCTGGCTTACCGAAGCAGCAGTAGCGTTCTACAAGAGCAGGCCCAGAACGCCATGGAAAGTGTGCTGACCTTCCGTGGCGACATGCTGAAAGAGCGGTTGGAGCAACTGCAAAACCAGGCCGATTCCATCGCAAAAATCGAAGCCCTGCAAATGGCTGTGGTTTCTATGCGTAGTGGCTGGGGAACGGTCCAGAAAAACTCCGGAGATGCCAAGTCTGAATTGAAACGGGTATTCATCTCGGAAAATCCCAACCCTGCGGATCAACGCGAAAAGCTGATCAAACCTGAAAATCCGAGTGGCTTTTATTACTCCACCCACGAAAAAACCCAGACTGACATTGCCACCTACCTGAAAGGCACACCTTTCAGCGATATCCTTTTTGCCGACACATCAGGCACCGTCTATTACTCCTATAAAAAGGACGAGTCCTTCGCGGAAAACACCACGGATGCGGCCTGGAAGGATACCGGATTGGGGGTCGCCTTTGCGCGTGCGGCAGAAAACGCCAGCAAAGCGGTGGGTGATATCGCAGCCTCCAGCTTCTCCGGCTGGAAGGTAGAACAGGCAACCGGTCAATCCGATATTTATTTTGCCGTACCAGTCATGAAGTTCGAAGCCTTCAAGGGTGTCGTCCTTTTCCGTGTTCACAGCGATGTTTTCGTACAGTTGCTTGCTAAAGGTATTGCACCGGCAAGTTCTGAACAGTCTGCCGTTTTATCTGCTGACGGTTCGGCAATCGGCCTTGATCAGGGCAAGCTGACCAATCTCGATCCTGCACCATTTACCTTCCAGTCAAAGGCAATGGCTGAAAAGGGTATGACGGTCGCCGAAATCCAACGAGGCAATTCCAAGGCCAACGCCTATGCGCGGCCGTTTGAGTTTAATGGCCAGACCTATCTTGCCGTTGAAAGCATCCTGCAAAGCGAACTGGATGCAGGCTCGTTCTCCATTGCCAGCGCTTTGGCAGTCATCGGCATATGTGTACTGATCGCCATGTGCCTGATCACGGCCGTGTTCTCCAGACGGCTGTTTGCACCGCTGTCGAAACTCGCCAATCTCACGCGCGAGGTTGCCAATGGCAACCTGCAAACTGAAATCACCGCGCAGGACAGAAAAGACGAAATCGGCACCATGGCCAAGGCGCTCGGCAGTTTTCGGGAAAAGCTGATCCAGCAGCGCGAATTGGAAGACACTACGTCCCGCACCCGTGCCGAAGCCGAGGAAACCCGCAGGCAGAACCTGGCGGAACGTGAGGCTGAGGCCGCAACATTGCAAATGGTAGTCCACTCTCTTGATCAGGGGCTGGACCGCCTTGCCAAGTGTGACCTCTCCTACCGTATTGAAAAGCCCTTCCCACAGGAGCTAGAAAGCCTGCGGCTGAACTTCAATCAGGCTTTGGCAACCCTCAGCGACACTTTGCACTCAATCGGTGGCAATTCGCAGGCTGTGCGCAGCGGCTCAGAAGAAATGCGTGTTGGATCAGACCAGTTGGCCGAACGCACGGAACGACAGGCCGCTTCGATTACGCAAACGGCAAGTGCCATCAACGCCATTACCGATGCCGTCAAACACCAGATCGCGCGCGCCGAGCAGGCAAGCAAGATCGCCAAGGATGCCAACGCCGAAACGCAATCCTCCGGGAAGATCATGGGGCAGACGATAGCGGCCATGGAAGCCATTCAGGCCTCGTCACGACAGATCAACCAGATCATCGGTGTGATCGATGAAATTGCCTTTCAAACCAACCTTCTCGCACTGAATGCCGGCGTGGAAGCTGCCCGTGCGGGCGAAGCAGGCAAAGGCTTTGCCGTGGTAGCCCAGGAGGTGCGTGAATTGGCGCAACGTTCTGCCACCGCAGCCAAGGAGATCACGGCTCTCCTGAAGAAATCGACCGACGAAGTCTCAAGCGGTGTTTCACTGGTAGAACAGGCCAGCAATTCGCTTTCCGGCATCGGCAGCCATGTTGAAACAATCAACAGCCGTATCCACGACATCATGGAATCCACCCGCGATGAGGCAACCACACTGCTTGAAATCAACCGGGCTGTTTCCAGCCTTGATTCGATGACGCAGCAGAATGCCGCTATGGTGGAAGAAACTACAGCTGCCATTCACAATCTTGCCGCGGAGGCCGGAGAAATGGACAGCAAGCTCAGCCAATTCGTGCTGGCACCTGCGACCGACGCATTCGCTGGCAACCATAGCCAACATTTGCGACGCGCCGGATAAAGTGGGTTCCCCGCTCTGATCAGAAACCGGATTGGGGCTTCAATTGAAGCCCCAATTTTTTTGATCCTTCATACAATTACGCTTTCACACTCTGGCAATAGTGTCCACGCACCTTACATCCTGCACAACAACAATTCGCATATGCAGGAGCCGCCGATGATCCCCTTTTCAATTCTAGATCTTTCCCCCATCGGCGAGGGAGAAACGGCGGGTGATGCCTTGCGCAACTCCCGTCATCTGGCCGTCAAGGCCGAGGAACTGGGTTACAAACGTATATGGCTGGCAGAACACCATGGCATGCCAGGTATCGCAAGCGCGGCAACATCACTGGTTATCTCGCATGTCGGTGCTGCCACCTCACGCATCCGCATCGGGTCAGGTGGTATCATGCTACCAAACCACTCGCCGCTGGTCATTGCAGAACAGTTCGGCACGCTTGCGGCGCTATACCCCGACCGTGTCGATCTGGGCCTTGGCCGTGCACCGGGCACCGACATGCGCACCGCACGTGCCCTGCGTCGCAACATGGACAATGGCGTAGACACCTTCCCGCACGACATCATTGAATTGCAGCGCTATCTCGGACCAGAACGCGAGGATCAGGCGATCTTTTCCGTGCCGGGCACCGATACCAACGTGCCGATCTGGCTTCTGGGCTCCAGCCTCTACAGCGCCCATTTGGCGGCGGCCCTCGGCCTGCCCTATTCCTTCGCATCGCACTTTGCGCCTGACATGTTAATGGACGCAATTGCCATTTATCGTGAACGCTTCCAGCCATCGGCAACACTCGACAAACCCTATGTCATGGTGGGTGTCATGGCATCTGCGGCCGATACTGATGAAGAGGCGAAATATCACTTCACCTCGGCGCAACAGCAATTCATCAATCTGCGCCGTAATGTACGCAAACGTTTCCCAAGGCCAGTGGCCGATATGGATGAGTTGTGGAATGAAATGGAGCGCATCAATGTCGATCACACGTTGCAATATGCAATGGTCGGCTCGCCGCAAACTGTCCACCGTCAGCTTGAAGAATTCCTTCGGGTGACCGCTGCCGATGAATTGATTATCTCGACACCAATCCACGATGTGGATGCCCGACTGCGATCGATCGAAGTGTTCGCCGGGCTTGACGGCCTGTTCTCTAAATCCTGACAAAACCAAAAAAGCCCCGGTCGAACCGGGGCTTTTTTTTAAAAAAAACTCTGATGGCGGAAAAATCAGGCCGACAGCTTGGCCAGAATTTCTTCCGACACTTCGAAGTTCGAATAAACGCTTTGAACGTCATCGTCGTCTTCAAGGTTGCCGATAAGCTTCATCAGCGACTCGGCCTTGTCTTCGTCAACAGGAACCGTGTTCTGTGGCTTCCAGATTGACTTGACGCTTTCAGCTTCGCCGAGCACGCCTTCCAGCGCCTTGGAAACTTCGTTCATCGCTTCGAAACCGCAGATGATCGTGTGACCATCTTCCGTGGTTTCAACATCGTCAGCGCCAGCTTCGATAGCAGCTTCCATCACCTTGTCAGCATCGCCAACCGATGACTTGTAGGTGATTTCGCCAACGCGGTCGAAGGAGAAGGACACCGAACCGGTTTCGCCGAGCGCGCCGCCAGCCTTGGTGAAGATCGAACGAACATTCGATGCCGTGCGGTTACGATTGTCCGTCAGAGCTTCAACAATGACAGCCGTGCCGCCTGGACCGTAACCTTCGTAGCGAACATAATCGTAGTTCTCAGCATCAGCGCCCGATGCCTTTTTGATGGCGCGGTCGATGTTGTCTTTCGGCATCGACTGGGCCTTGGCGTTCTGGACGGCCAGACGCAGAGCAGCGTTCATGGTCGGATCTGGCAGACCGGTCTTGGCCGCGACGGTAATTTCACGGGCGAGCTTGGAAAATATCTTCGAACGAATCGAATCCTGTTTTCCTTTGCGATGCATGATGTTTTTGAACTGTGAATGGCCAGCCATGGCACCCCTGATCCGATAATTTGTTTGGAATGCGGCCTTATAAGTGTGAAGCGCCTTTCATTCAAGCCTGTTGGCAAACTGAAATGCCATCACGCACTGGAACGGAACGCAATGTTCGTTCGTTTTCTGACCGGAAACACAAAAATGCGGCATTAACGCCCATTTGGGAAAAGGCAGAAAGGACAACAGAATGGTAAGTCTTAGCGAAGCTCGTGAGGCACCGGCCCAACAGCTGTGGGACGAGATCAACTCCGTTCATGCTGGCATGCTCGGCCTAGAGGGTCTTCACGCGCATATGCAGCCAATGGCACCCCATGCCGACCCGAAAACAAACACGATCTGGTTTTTTACCAAAACCAATACGGACTTGGTCAACCAACTTAAACCGGGCTCGAGAGCGCATTTTTGTCTCGTTGGCAAAGACCACGACTACCACGCCTGCCTTTCAGGTAAACTCGAACAGCGCAAGGATCTCGGCAAGATCGACGAATATTGGAATTCTGTTGTCGCTGCCTGGTATGAACACGGCAAGCAAGACCCGGAACTGACCATGCTGGCCATGCACATTGATGACGCAGATATCTGGGCATCCACCGACAGCACGTTGAAATTCGGATGGGAAATCGCCAAGGCTAATTTGACCGATAACAAAATGCCCGATGTCGGCGTTCGCCAGCATCTCGCATTTGCATAACAGGACGCAGACAAGCGATATCAACCAAGGGCATGCGGTTTCCGACCTGCATGCCTTTTTCATATCTCCTCACATACCCTGAGGCACAAGTATGGTCGGCTTTTTCGGTAGCGAACGCATGGAAACCGTAATGACGGGATCCTTTGCATAGGCAATATCAAACGACGCGCTGAACATGCTGACGAACTGTTCAAGCGGTGGCCCAGTGCGATGCATGGGCAGGATCAGCGCTGAACGCAATCGTTTGACCACCCGGCTCATACTATCGGCGCCCATGGTCAAACCGCCGTCCACCGGCACCATCAGAATATCGAGACGGCCGATTTCGGCGTAATGTGTGTTGGTTAGCTCATGGTGCAGATGCCCAAGATGGCCGATGCACAGGCCGGCAACCTCAAAGATGAAGATCGAATTGCCGTTCTTCTGAAAGGACTCGTAGTCCGCCCAACCGCTGCGAATATCCGTCGTGACGTTTCTGATATAAACATCATCCACCATCACCTGATGTTCAGCCTTTTCACCCGCCTTATCGCTCCAGCCATGCAGGACATATTCAATGCCCGGGTCCGGTTTCAGTGTGTAATGGGTGGTGTGGGCACGGTTCATCGTCGCAACGGTTGGCGTACGCTGCGGCCTATAGACCCCGTTATAATCGGTTGCGATCCGCACACCGGCCGGTGTCTCAATTTCATAGGTCGAATGGCCGATGAAGGTGATTTTCACCTCTTCCTTGGCCGACTGTTGCACAAGCTGTACGTCTGGAAGTTTGAAGCTGGCGAAGGTAACGCCAGGAATGTTCTGTGCGATTGCCTGACATTGGCTGACAGGTAATCTTGCTGCCTGTTGGGCGAATGATGGTCCCGCCACTGACAGAAGTCCGGTGAATGCACTTAAAAGCACGCGCAGCATCATGCCGCTCTCCTGAACTGGTTTCCCGTCAGAAAGATGCGGCAGAACAGGCAAACCGTCCAGCGGCAAGCCAGAACAGCCTTTCACAATCTCGTCATCGAGACGCTATTGCAAATGATATCGACGTTTAGAGGATCAGGCCCAGAAGGACGGAATGGTTTCTGCCAAACGTGGTCCGAGACGCAGAGGTGCAATCTTTTCAGCCAGACCTGTACTGTCTGAGATTTCCACGCCAACGCCGCAAATCGTGGCAGGCCCGCTCGCAGCCTCGAAACGACCCTTTGGCATCTTGGAAATGAACCGGTTGATCGGCTCTTCTTTTTCCATGCCAAGCGAGGAATCGTAGTCACCGCACATGCCGGCATCCGACATATAGGCTGTTCCGCCATTGAGGATCTGCGCGTCAGCTGTCGGAACATGCGTATGCGTTCCAACCACGAAGCTGGCACGGCCATCGACGAAATGTCCGAAGCACTGCTTTTCACTGGTCGCTTCGGCATGGAAGTCGAAGATAATGGCATCCGCCTGCTCTTTCAGCGGGCAGGCAGCCAGAATGTTTTCTGCTGACTTGAAGGGGTCATCCAGTTCAGGGTGCATGAAAACGCGCCCCATAATATTGGCCACCAGCACGCGCGCGCCATTGCGAGCATAAAAGATGCCGGAACCTTTACCGGGTGTGCCATCAGGATAATTTGCCGGACGCAGAAACTGGTCATGGCGCTCACAGAACGATACGGCTTCCTTTTGGTCCCAGACGTGATTTCCGGTTGTCACAACATCAGCACCGGCATTGATCGTTTCGAGATAGATATCCTCGGTGATACCGAAACCACCGGCCGCATTCTCACCATTCACGATCACAAAATCGAGTTTCAGATCAGAAACCAAACCCGGCAGTCGGTCCCAAACCGCTGTCCGACCTGTTTTTCCAACCATGTCACCCAAAAACAAAAGCCGCATGCAAACATCCACTACTCGAAATATCGGAAGCCGTTTTCAGTCAGAACGGCATGAAGGCGCACATCATGCGGCTCCGCTGGCACTGATGGCACTTCCTGGCAGGCAAATGCAACGCCCACGAGCACGGGATTCAGGCCTTTTTTGTGCAATTTATCGACGGCACGGTCATAATGGCCAGCACCATAGCCAATACGATTGCCCTGACCGTCAAAAACCGCAAGCGGCACCAGAAGAATATCCGGATCCAGCACAGCAGCATTGTGCCCCGGCCCACGCGTGCCGAAACCGGTATCAACGAGCGGAATGTCGGGATGAAACTCACGAAACACGATAGTCTGGCGATCCAGAACCACTGGCAGACACAGTCGAACATCCTTTTGTGCCAATACAGTCAGCAGCGGCAAAAGGTCGACCTCGGAACGGATTGGCAAAAATCCTGAAATGATCGCACCGGGCTTGAAAGCAAGCCCGGCCAGGGCGTGTCTGGCAATCAGAAGGCTTTTCTCAACACGCTCATCTTTTCCAAGCGTATCGCGCGCGGCAAGCCTTTCGCCGCGCAGCCTTGCTTTTACCAGTGGATCGCCGGACATCAGGCAGCCCGGCTCACGAGCACCTTGTCGATACGATGACCATCAAGGTCGATAACCTCGAAACGCCAGCCGTTGCGGGTGACGTGCTCACCCAATTGCGGCAGGCGACGGAATTCACCCAGCACCAGACCGGCAACGGTCTCAAACTCGGCATCGTCATCAATCTGGAAGCCCATGAGATCGGCAAACTCGTCGGCAGGCATCCAGCCGGCAACGAGGAAGGATCCATCTTCACGTTCAACCATTGCAGGCTCTTCGTCGTCCTCTTCCTGAAACGCACCTGTGATGGCTTCAAGAATGTCACCGGAACTGATGATACCTTCGAAATGGCCGTATTCGTCATAGACCAGCACCATATGCACCGTGGAGCGGCGCAGAGACTGGATGACATCAACAGCACTTGTCAGGTCGGAGACGACGGGAACTTCACGCATCGCTTCACGAACATTGAGTTCCTTACCGGATGCAAAAGCGTCGAACGCGTCTTTAACAAACAGCACGCCGAGGATTTCATCCGACGAGCCGTTACGGACCGGCAGGCGGGATCTCTGCGTGCTGCGAAGCTGCTCGCGAATTTCCTCAGCGGTGTCTTCAATGTCGATAACCTCGACGTCGCGACGTGGTGTCATCAGACCGCGGGCGTTACGGTCCGCCAGTCGCATAACACCCGATATCATCGCCGATTCCTCGGTTTCGATAACACCGGCACTATGGGCTTCGGCAAGAACAGTACGGATTTCATCATCGGTGACAGATGCGCCGGTATCACCGCTGTGACCCAGCAGGCCGAGGATCAGCTTGCCGGACTTGTCCAGCAGCCACACAAGCGGCGCACCGATTTTGGAAAGCAGCATCATGGCCGGAGCGACGCGTGCTGCAACCCGTTCCGGGTCGCGCAAAGCAATCTGCTTGGGAACCAGTTCACCAACGATCAGCGAGAGATAGGTAATGGCAACAACGACAGTACCAACACCAAGCGCATCGGCGAGCCTGTCGGAAACGCCCTGTGCCAACAACCAGGCGGTAAAGCGCGCACCGAGCGTTGCACCAGAGAAGGCACCGGACAAAATACCGACAAGGGTAATACCGATCTGTACCGTGGAAAGAAATCGGCCGGGATTTTCCGACAGACTAATGGCGATTGCGGCTCCCTTACTACCCTGAGCGGCAAGCACCTTCAGCCTCGCCGGTCTGGAGGAAACCACGGCGAGTTCTGACATGGCAAGCACACCGTTCAGGACGGTGAGCAGAACCACGATAATAATTTCAGTAAACAAGTTTAGCTCTTTGGGCTGTTGAACGTCGCATCACGGCTGGAAACAGCAGAAACCCTAGGGGGTTAAACGGATACGCCATGTCGGATAATAAGGAATAAAATTATCAATGCAATGACCGCCAATATAAAATATCAGCGTAAACTCATGATTATTTCTACATTGGCGATAATATTTATCGTTCGCAACCTGTGGGAAAGACACCGCAACAGGCGATTGATCAAAATGCCTGAACAGGTATCGCGCCATCAAAGCATCGACATCCCGGAAAGAGCCGAAGATGAAGGGCCGAAAGCGGTCTTGCGCCGCCAAGCGACGACTGTAGCAAACATCACCGAGAGAGGAGTGAAGCGCGATCCACGGCGACCGATGGAGGTTTACGATCCTGGGTGCCTACAAACGTAGGTGGGCGCCGTGTGTCCAGTCCCACGGGACTGGTCAGGGACAGCTCCCTTTGGATCGAGTATGGCCCCAGGGATTGTGATTCCTGTCGAGAAGCGCAGACCGCACATCAGATATAGAGTGTATCAAATCGCTTTGCCAGAGGCAGACGTAATTGAGGCGCGGAAAATTGTCTGCGGATCAGTTCGGCTGGGCCTGCGGCTTTGGCCGCGACAACAGTTTTTCGGTAACACCGTTAAGCCGCGACGTCAGATCGCCAATGGCCTGCACCAGCAAGGCATCGGTCTGGGCGCGGTTTTCTGCAGCACCATCGCGGTGTTGCTTGAGGTTATCGACCTGCTCCTGCAGCGATGCCAGTTTGCGGTTCACTTCCGACAACTCGTCCGTCACCATGATGCCAGCCATCACGGTCAGGCGCAGATCGCCAATTTCGCCAAACTGGTTCTTCAAATGGCCAACATATTGATCGAACCGCGAGGCGAGTTCGGTCAAATGACCCTCCTGCCCTTCTTCGCAGGCCATGCGATAGGCCTTGCCATCGATCATAACGGTCACTTGCGCCATTCGATTACCTTTTTACCTCAGCGATCCAGAACCGCACGTATGGTTTCCATCGCCGTCACCAATCGACGCGATACTTCGCGATTGACTTCCTCGAGCCTATTGGCACGAAACTCGGATTGGTCCAGTTCCTGAGCCAGCCGGGAGCGATCCGTGTGTACACGGCGCACTTCGCTATCGATATCGCCCTGCTCACGTTGACGCTCGATACGCATGTCGATTGCGTTTTCAAGGCCTGTAATCGCGGAGCCAAGCTCCGACAGCGCCAGTTGTAGTGTCTTGTCCGCCGCCATTTTCTTATCCGGTTTGACGCAGCCGCGACGAATCGTCCGATTGCGTCCTCTTCAGCCCGGATACGATATTCCCAGAGTAACAAGCACGTCAATCAAACGTGGGATAATGCTATAATATAGCCTGTGGACGGAGATTTACGCGGCCCCGCCAATCGTCAATCGCGCTGAAGTCTAAAGCACAGTGTTTTTTTATAGCATCGACGACGGCAAACGCGCGTGCTTTTATTGACTTGGCTGTACCACCTGCTATGGATCAGCCGCTTTCTGGATAGTATCTCGAAACTATCACCTTTCACCCGAAACAAAGCGGAAAAGCCATGATCTCTCGCGACAAACATAACCGGATGGCGAATGCGATCCGCTTCCTTGCCATGGATGCTGTGGAAAAGGCCAATTCCGGCCACCCCGGCCTGCCGATGGGAGCCGCAGACGTAGCAACGGTCCTGTTCAGCCGTTATTTGAAATTCGATCCCAAAAATCCTTTGTGGCCAGATCGCGACCGCTTCGTGCTGTCTGCCGGTCATGGTTCCATGTTGCTGTACGCCCTGTTGTACCTGACGGGTTACGAAGACATGACGATCGATGAGATCAAGCGTTTCCGCCAGTTGGGCTCCAAGACCGCCGGTCACCCGGAATATGGTCATGCCACCGGCATCGAAACCACCACCGGCCCGCTCGGCCAGGGCATTGCCAACGCCGTTGGTATGGCAATCGCTGAAAAGAAGCTCGAGCAGGAATTCGGCACCGACCTGCAGAGCCATTTCACATATGCCCTGTGCGGTGATGGTTGCCTTATGGAAGGCATCAGCCACGAAGCCATCGCACTTGCTGGCCACCTGAAGCTGAACAAGCTGGTCCTGTTCTGGGACAACAACAACATCACCATCGACGGTGAAGTTGGCCTGTCTGATTCCACGGACCAGATCGCACGCTTTAAGTCCGTTCACTGGAACACCATCGAAATCGACGGTCATGATCCAGACGCGATTGCCGCTGCCATTGAGGCTGCCCAGAAGTCGGACCGTCCGACCTTCATCGCCTGCAAGACCGTGATCGGTTTTGGTGCGCCGAACAAGCAGGGCACACATAAGGTTCACGGCAACCCACTGGGTGCTGAAGAAATCGCTGCGGCCCGCAAGCACCTCAACTGGGAGGCTGAAGCGTTTGTTGTGCCGGAAGATGTTCTGGATGCATGGCGCCTCACCGGCCTGCGCTCCACCAAGGCACGCCAGGAATGGGAAGGTCGCCTTTCCGCCACTGAAAATGCCAAGAAGGCTGAATTCACCCGCCGTTTCGCGGGCGACCTGCCGGGCAACTTCAACAGCGCAATCGACGCCTTCAAAAAGAAGGTCTCCGAGAACAACCCAACTGTTGCGACCCGTAAGGCTTCGGAAGACGCTCTGGAAGTCATTAACGGCATCCTGGCCGAAACGCTGGGCGGCTCTGCCGACCTGACGCCGTCGAACAACACCAAGACCAGCCAGATGAAGTCCATCACGCCTTCGGACTTCTCGGGCCGTTACATGCACTACGGTATCCGCGAACACGGGATGGCTGCTGCCATGAACGGTATCGCCCTTCACGGCGGTCTCATTCCTTACTCCGGCGGCTTCCTGATCTTCTCGGATTATTGCCGTCCGTCCATTCGTCTTGCTGCTCTCATGGGCATCCGCGTCGTTCACGTGCTGACACATGATTCCATCGGTGTTGGCGAAGACGGTCCAACCCACCAGCCGGTCGAACATGTTGCAGCACTGCGCGCCATTCCAAACCTGCTGGTCTTCCGCCCTGCGGATGAAACCGAAACCGCGGAATGCTGGCAGATTGCTCTGGAGCATAAAGACCGCCCATCGGCACTTGCGCTGACCCGTCAGAACCTGACGCCAGCCCGCAAGGAATATGAAGAAAAGAACCTTTGCGCTTATGGTGCCTATGAACTGGTTTCCGCAAGCGACGCCAAGGTTTCGATCTTCGCGTCCGGTTCTGAAATCGAACTGGCACTCAAGGCCGCAGAAACATTGAAGCAGAAGGGTGTTTCTACCCGCGTTGTTTCGGTTCCTTGCTTTGAGTTGTTCGCTGAGCAGCCAGAAACCTACCGCAATTCAGTGATCGGCAAGGCACCTGTCAAGATTGCCGTCGAAGCAGCAATCCGTCAGGGCTGGGATTACTTCATCGGTTCGGATGGCGCATTTGTCGGCATGAACTCCTTCGGCGCATCCGCACCGGCCAAGGATCTCTTCAAGCATTTCGGCATCACGGTGGAAGCCGTTGTTGCTGCAGCCGAAGCAAAGCTAGCGTGAGGGCCCCAAGCCCTCACTATTTCCCACTACAAGCATTTTTTGATCGGGAGTATGTAAATGACTGTAAAAGTAGCCATTAACGGCTTCGGCCGTATCGGCCGTAATGTCCTTCGCGCTATCGTTGAATCCGGCCGCACTGACATTGAAGTTGTCGCAATTAACGACCTTGGACCAGTAGAGACCAACGCGCACCTGCTGCGTTACGATTCGATCCACGGCAAGTTCCCAGCCGACGTAAAGGTTGAAGGCGACACCATCACCGTTGCCGGTGGCAAGCCAATCAAGGTTACCGCAGTTCGCGACCCAGCCCAGCTGCCGCACAAGGAACTCGGCGTCGACATCGCACTGGAATGCACAGGCATTTTCGTTGCACGCGACAAGGCTGCTGCTCACCTGACAGCTGGTGCAAAGCGCGTTATCGTTTCGGCTCCTGCTGAAGGCGCTGACCTGACTGTTGTATTCGGCGTAAACCATGACCAGCTGACCAAGGACCACCTGGTCATCTCCAACGCATCTTGCACCACGAACTGCCTCGTGCCAGTCGTGAAGGTTCTCGATGATGCCGTTGGTATCGACCATGGCTTCATGACCACCATCCACTCTTACACAGGCGACCAGCCAACGTTGGACACCATGCACAAGGACCTGTACCGCGCTCGCGCTGCTGCCCTGTCTATGATCCCGACCTCGACCGGTGCTGCCAAGGCCGTGGGCCTCGTGCTGCCTCACCTCAAGGGCAAGTTGGACGGTACGTCGATCCGCGTTCCGACACCAAATGTTTCGGTTGTCGACTTCAAGTTCGTTGCCAAGCGCGACACGACAGCTGCAGAAATCAACGAAGCCATCAAGGCAGCCTCCAACGGCGCCCTGAAGGGTATCCTCGGCTACACCGAAGAGCCGCTGGTTTCGCGTGACTTCAACCACGACAGCCACTCCTCGATCTTCGCAATCGACCAGACCAAGGTTCTGGAAGGCAAGTTCGTCCGCATCCTGACCTGGTACGACAACGAGTGGGGTTTCTCCAACCGTATGTCCGACACGGCTGTTGCCTTCGCAAAGACCATCTAATCAGATTTCACTCTGATGATGAGAACCCGGTAGAAGCAATTCTGCCGGGTTTTTTCTTTTTCCGACATCAACGCGTCGACACTCACGCTTCGACAGCCCTGCAAACATAAATTTATTGCAGTGCAAATTTTTTGCGAAATAGACACTAACTTTCCGTCTTCCTGCCTTGCTGTGGTCCATTTTGCTGCGGAAAAACGAAAGCAGGGATTGGTTGCGCATCATGTGCTTCATGCCCTGCCCGTATCAATCGATACACCCCGCCTTGCCCTGCCTTGACCAGTAAACCCTGCGGTCAGAAGGCCGTCCAACCCGTGGCGCATTGACTGCTGACGTGCACGGCATGCCTGATGACACAGCACTGCTGAAGGATTAGGGCATTGGAATCATTTTATATTCTTCTTTTAGCAGCAACCGTTCTTGTTCTTGTCGCTGCGTTTTCCAGTCTCATTGCTTTCCGCTTCGGCGCGCCCTTGCTGCTTCTCTTCCTGCTGATCGGTCTTCTCGCTGGATCAGATGGGCTGGGCATTCACTTCGAAAACAACCCGCTCGCCTACATGCTCGGGTCTGTGGCGCTTGCCGTCATTCTGTTCGACTCAGGTTTTGGAACCAACCTGCAATCCTTCAAGCTATCGGCAGCCCCCGCAATAACCCTTGCCTCCGTCGGCGTGGTGCTGACGGCAATCTTTTTCGCCGGGGCGGCCTCACTGCTGCTGGGTCTCTCATGGATTGAAGGGCTTTTACTCGGCGCCATCGTTGCTTCCACGGATGCCGCAGCGGTGTTTTTCCTGCTGCGCATTGGCGGCATTCATATTCGCGATCAGGTCCGCTCCACACTGGAAGTCGAATCCGGCACAAACGATCCCATGGCCATCTTCCTGACGCTTATACTGGTTGAGGTTATTTCCAGCGGTCGCGGCATGTCCGGTCTCGATAGCAGCATCCTCCTGCTGTTCATCGAAGAAATGGGCCTCGGCGTGCTGGTCGGTCTTGCCGGCGGTTACATGATCGTTGCCATCGTCAATCGTTTTGCAGTGGATCGCGGGCTGGCACCGATCTTTGTCCTGGCACTGGCGATGCTGGTATTTTCATTCACCGGCACGATTGGCGGCAGCGGCTTCCTTGCCGTCTACGTCGCCGGCATCGTGGCCGGCAATCGCAAGATTTTCGCCAAACATGCGATCCGGCGCTTCCACGAAGGCATGACCTGGCTTTCACAGATCATCATGTTCCTGATGCTCGGACTTCTGGCCACGCCGTCGCAATTTCCCGCCATCATCGTACCAGCCATACTCTTGGCCTTGTTCCTGATCTTAATTGCCCGCCCGCTGGCGGTGTGGCTGAGCCTGATGCCGTTCAATTATACGCAGCAGGAAACCTCCTTCATCGCCTGGGTTGGCCTGCGTGGTGCGGTTTCCATCCTGCTTGCCATCATGCCGATCCTAGGCGGGCTGGAAAACGGCCAGATATTCTTCAATGCCGCCTTCATCATCGTTCTTGTGTCTCTGATGCTGCAAGGTTGGACCATCAAACCCGTTGCCATGCGTCTCGGACTGATCGTGCCGCCACGCATGGGCGAGGTCGACAAGCTGGAGGTCGATTTGCCCGGTACAGCCAATCATGAACTGATTTCATACCGTGTGACAAAAGAAAGCCCTGTGCTGCACGGAGAACGCATTCCACGCTGGGCAATGCCGTCGCTGGTCATCCGCGATGGCAAGTCCATCCGTTACCAATATGCAGGTCGGCTACGGGAAAATGACCAGATCTATCTGTTCGTTGCCCCTGGCTACTCCCGACTGCTCGACAGACTGTTTGCCAGCCGCATTCCGGTTGCTCCAGATGATGCCGATTTTTTTGGAACATTCTCGATCTCGCCCACCGGCTTTGCCCGCGACCTCGACACGTCCTATGGGCCGGATCTGTTGGCAACCTCTGAGCAGTCGATGACCATTGTCGAACTGATTGAAAGCCGCCTTGGCGGCAAGGCAGAATATGCCGACCGTATTCGTCTGGGTTCAATCGTCCTGATCGTTCGCAATCTCGATGAAAACAACGCCATATCGAGTGTTGGATTGTCGCTTGAGCCGGTAGAACCGGCCACGCACCTGCCGGTTTTCATCAATCTTCGCGAAATCATCCACCGCGTCCAAACCCACTTTGCCAGTCGTGAGGTGAAAGGTTCCTAGGATGTTTGGCGGCAGTATCAAAAATGACACTTGAACCGCTTGCGTCCAAAAGCAGTCATAGTATGGTCCGGCAATATTTTTCCACAACGCATAGATCAGGACCGACACATGCCCGCCTTTAAGACCCTTGACGATCTGAACGACATTTCGGGAAAACGCGTTCTTGTACGCGTCGATCTCAACGTACCGGTTGCCGACGGCAAAGTAACGGATGCTACCCGCATTGAGCGCGTTGCACCGACCATTCTCGAGCTGTCGAACAAAGGTGCCAAAGTTATTCTGCTTGCGCATTTCGGTCGTCCGAAGGGTGAGCCGGTCGCCGACATGTCGCTGAGCCTGATCGTGCCAGCCGTGCAGGACGTTCTTGGCAAGCCTGTTCAATTTGGTGACGATTGTATTGGCGATGCCGCAGCCGAAGCCGTTGGCAAAATGGCAAATGGCGACATCCTGCTTCTGGAAAATACCCGCTTCCACAAGGGGGAAGAAAAGAACGACCCGGCATTTGTTGAGGCACTTGCCAAAAACGGCGACATCTACGTCAACGACGCGTTTTCGGCGGCGCACCGTGCGCACGCTTCGACCGAAGGCCTTGCCCACCACCTGCCATCCTATGCCGGCCGCACCATGCAGGCCGAGCTTGAAGCATTGGAAAAGGGACTCGGCAAGCCGTCGCGTCCGGTTGTTGCCATCGTTGGCGGCGCCAAGGTTTCCAGCAAGATCGACCTGCTGATGAACCTTGTCAAAAAGGTAGACGCTCTGGTGATTGGTGGCGGCATGGCCAACACCTTCATTGCAGCTCGCGGCACCAATGTCGGCAAGTCGCTGTGCGAACATGACCTGGCCGCGACCGCCAAGCAGATCATGATTGAAGCAGCAAGCTCTGGCTGCGCAATCGTTCTGCCGGAAGATGGCGTAGTTGCCCGCGAGTTTAAGGCCAATGCTGCCAACGAAACTGTCGACATCAACGCAATTCCTGAAGATGCGATGGTTCTGGACGTTGGTCCGAAATCCGTCGAAAGCATCAAGGCATGGATTTCCCGCGCTGAAACACTGGTCTGGAATGGCCCGCTTGGCGCATTTGAAATCGCTCCATTCGACACGGCAACCGTTGCAGCCGCCAAACATGCTGCTGAATGCACCAAGTCCGGCAAGTTGGTGTCGGTTGCAGGCGGTGGCGACACCGTAGCTGCCCTCAACCACGCTGGCGCTGCAGACGACTTCACCTATGTGTCGACTGCCGGCGGCGCGTTCCTCGAATGGATGGAAGGCAAGATTCTTCCAGGCGTTGCGGTGCTCAGCAAGGCCTGAGATCAACCTATCATTTGATACTTTTGCAGCCGGGCAAAATCTTTTGTCCGGCTTTTTCTTTTTGGGTGTACAATGGGCCAACAACTTTCAAACGATTGAAATGATTTCAATCGTTTCAATGAGTTAGCGTGCCATTTTCCTCGTCGTAAACATCTGTTATCGCGAAAACATTGTGCCTTGGGAGAATAGCAATGACCGAACGCCTTGAAGACATCGCAATTAAAATGGTTGCCGACGGCAAGGGTATCCTGGCTGCCGACGAATCCACATCCACAATCAAAAAGAGATTTGACACCATCAATCTTGAATCCACGGAAACCAGCCGTCGCGACTACCGCGAGATGCTGTTCCGTTCCGATGATGCCATGAAGAAGTACATCTCTGGCGTTATCCTTTACGAAGAAACCCTCTACCAGAAAGCTGCCGATGGCACGCCTTTCGTAGACCTGATCAAAGCTGCTGGCAGCATTCCAGGTATCAAGGTTGATATCGGTGCCAAGCCAATGGCTTACCACCCGCACGAATTCATCACCGAAGGCCTAGACAACCTGTATGA
Organism: Agrobacterium sp. AGB01; assembly: GCF_014851585.1. Classification (GTDB taxonomy): domain Bacteria; phylum Pseudomonadota; class Alphaproteobacteria; order Rhizobiales; family Rhizobiaceae; genus Agrobacterium. Next base: position 266,767 of record NZ_JACVAB010000002.1, on the reverse strand, counting down.
GCGCCTGCGCAAATATCACGAGGCTGGTGCACGTTTTGCCAAATGGCGCGGCGTTATCACTATTGGTGAAGCGCGTCCGAGCTGGGGTTCGATCAAGGCCAACTCCCAGTCGCTCGCACGTTATGCAGCTCTCTGCCAGCAGGCCGACATCGTTCCGATCGTCGAGCCGGAAGTGCTGATGGACGGTGAACCTGGCACTCACGACATCGATCGTTGCGCTGAAGTAACCCAGTGGGTTCTGCAGACTGTGTTTGCAGACCTGTTTGACGCCCGCGTCAATCTTGAAGGCATGATCCTCAAGCCGAACATGGTCATCGACGGCAAGAAAGCACGCAAGGCAGGCGTTGAAGAAGTTGCGGAGAAGACCGTCAAGGTTCTCAAGGCAACCGTACCGGCTCTGGTACCGGGCATTGCTTTCCTCTCCGGCGGCCAGTCTTCGGAAGAAGCAACGGCGCACCTGTCGGCCATGAACTCCGGTTACGACCTGCCTTGGGGCCTGACATACTCTTATGGTCGCGCCTTGCAGGACACCGCACTCAAGACCTGGGCCGGCAAGTCAGAAAACGTGGCTGCTGGCCAGCGCGCTTTCACGCACCGTGCAGAAATGAACAGCCTTGCCGCCACCGGCAGCTGGAAAAAGGAACTGGAAAAGGCAGCCTGATAGAGGCATGTTTCCAAACCATCAAAGCCGCCCTCCGGGCGGCTTTTTTGTTGCCATGCAGGACCCTTGAGGCTGGAAATGGCAATATGCACGGAAAGGCGTTATCAAATAGCCAGGGTCCTGTAGCCTCGCTACCGCCCACCTGACAGCAACACGACAGTCGTGTGCCTGACGTGGCGACGGCCCGGAAATTTGCGCATTAATCCGCCGTCGAACTTGGAGAGACAGTGCTGATACAGAAACTCAGGCTTCAGCGCGGATGGTCACAGGAGCAATTGGCAACCATAAGCGGGTTGAGCACACGAACCATTCAACGGTTGGAGCGCGGCCAGCCCGCCAGCCTCGAAACCATGAATACTCTGGCAGCAGTCTTCGAAGTCGATTTGTCCCAACTGACAGATCAGAAGGAAGCCGAAATGCCGAATTATGTCGCAAATCACACCGAGGCTGAGGAAGCGATTGCCTTTGCCAAGGTTCGCCGCATCAAGAAATTCTACCTGCACCTCATTCAATATGTCGTCGTTCTGTGCGTACTGAGCGTGATCAACATACTTACAAACCCCGGATATTTCTGGGTGATCTGGCCTGCTCTCGGCTGGGGTATTGCGCTTGCGTCCCATGCCCTCAGGACCTTTGAACTAATTCCCTTCCTGAATGCAGACTGGGAAAAGAAACAGGTCGAAAATCACCTTGGGCGTAAGCTTTAATCGACAATCGGAAAAGTCCGACGCGATGGCTGGTCCATAACGAAGATTGCATTTTGCAATTCGCTTTCCTGCCTTCAATAGGCAGGAGAGCGGCCCGTTACGGCCTGATCAACAAAACAATTGACCAGATGACGAAGGCTGCGACAGCAATCTTCCAGCAGTCGCTACGCTTTTTCAGGCCCGGATATCCAAGCGGCCTGATGATCTGCACCAACATTGCCAAAAGCAAAAAAAGACCTATCGCTTTTGTCATCGCATAAACCTTTTGTCTTTATCCATATCCCGTCACAGGGTGGACATCTTTGACGTGCAGCAGGGAAAGTGCAGTATCTCTTTCACCTACCCTTCATCAAAGACAAACGCGATAACGACGAGCGGAAAAAATGAGAGTGTTGCTATGAGCAGAAATCTTCTACCCGTATTCGCACTTTTATCCAGCACTCTGTTTTTGTTTTTAGGCAATGGTCTTCAAGGTCTTATCCTGCCCCTTCGCGGCGCAGAAGAAGGTTATTCCAACGAAATCCTTGGCTTTCTCGGCACATCCTGGGCTGCAGGTTTTGTGATTGGCTGTTTCATTGCGCCAAATATTGTCCGCAGAGTAGGCCACGTTCGGGCCTTTGATACATTTCTTGCGCTGATATGCCTTACGGTTCTGACCACCGGCCTGATCATTGACGACGTATGGTGGATTGTTCTGCGCGCCATTACCGGTTTCTGCACCGCTGGCACCTCGATGATCATCGAAAGCTGGCTGAATGAACGCGCCACCAATGAAAGCCGTGGCACGATCTTTTCGCTGTATATCGCCATCACCTTGATGGGTGTAGTGGGCGGTCAGTTGCTGGTGCCAATTGGTGATATCAGCAACACCTCGCTGTTCATGATTTGCGGCATTGTCTACTGCATCGCCATTTTGCCCGCGACCTTGTCCAAAGCAGAAAGCCCCAAACCGTTGCAGACGGTACGGTTGGACCTGCCTGCCCTCTATAAAAACTCACCGGTCTCATGCGTTGGCATATTGATGATCGGCATCGCCAACGGTGCCTATGGTACACTGGGCGCTGTCTTTGCCTCCCGTGCGGGATTAGAACCAACCATGATCGCTGTCATGGTCAGCGTCACGATCTTTGCCGGTGCCATTGCCCAGTTTCCGGCAGGACGCCTCTCTGACAGAATTGACCGTCGTTATGTGCTGGCCGGTCTTTCAGCCCTCGCGGCCTTTGCAGGCCTTGCCGTGGCGCTGTTCCAGCCATCCAACGTCTATGTCCTGATCAGCATGATCGCCATCTATGGTGCCGCTGCAAACGCGCTTTACCCAATCGCCGTTGCACACGCCAACGATTACGCGTCGCCTGAAGATTTCGTCAAAGTCTCTGGCGGCCTGCTGCTGCTTTTCGGCATCGGCACGATTATCGGACCAACGATTGGCGGCCCGATCATGACCGCAGTCGGACCCTACGAACTGTTTCTGGTCACAGCAGTCTCTCACCTTCTCATCACCGCCTATGCGATGTTCAGAAGCAAGAAACGTGCAGCGCTGACCACAAAGGAGAAGGACAACTTTTCGACCATGCCAGCCGTTACCTCTGCGCTGGCAACGCCGGAAAGTGCCGTACTTGACCCACGCGCCGCCCAATCTAACGATGACGACGTCGATAAAGGAGCCGGAATATGAGTATGTCGGATGACGATCGCCCCAAGAGGCTTGCAGCCCATGAAATCGGCTGTGACCTCACGCTGCTCTCGGTGGATGAACTCAGCTACCGTGTAAAGTTACTTCAGGAAGAGATTGAACGTCTGGAAGAAGAGAAGAAGAAAAAGTCAGCAGGACGGCTCGCCGCCGAGAACTTCTTCCGTTCATAAATATGGAGAAAAATCCGTAAACGTTGATTTTTGGATCAGTCATTCGTTTACCATTAAGACTTTATAAACCTTTTTGAGAGATAACTATACCTATCCAGAGCTTCTGGATTTCAGGCAGCTTCTCCAACTGGCGAATTGGTCTGATTTTTCTCCCTGTTTTACCTTGAGAGCCGCTTTTGCGGCTCTTTTTTTATGGTCCGCTTTGGCCATCAAAACTGTGGGTATTAACCCTTCTTTAATAATCAACTTGCGCATTTGAGTTATTGGTATCATCCTCAAAAGCAGAAAAAAGGGAACCGTATTAAGATTTACGGATTCTATTACCTGACAAAAGTGATGCGTGAGCAGGGATATTAAGAAATGTCAGAACAGGTTTTGAATACTATCAGCTTTGCGGGGCATGCCGCAGCATCCAACCAGTTCAAGACTCTTTATGCCGAGGGCATGACGCTGGTTGAGGAAACAGCGTCCTATCTCGACGGCGCCGGACGCGCAGCGTCCAAGGTGCTGCCGCGCATGGCCTCCGTGCTCTACGCAGCAGAATCCATGCGCCTGACAACCCGTCTCATGCAGATGGCGTCTTGGCTTCTTCTGCAACGCGCCGTCAACAATGGTGAAATGAGCCGTGACCAGGTTCTGAACGAAAAGAGCAAGGTTCGCCTCGACAGCTTCAACGTTGATCGTAACGCACCAGGCTGGAATGACCTGCCAGAATCATTCCGCGATATCGTGGAACGTTCGCTGCGCCTCCAGAATCGCGTTGCCCTGCTTGATCGCGAAATCTACCGTCCTGCAGAAGCCGCGAAGGTGCCGGACAATGAAAACAGCGTTCAAGCCCAGCTTAACCTGCTGCGTACGGCCTTCGTGAACAACTGATCTGCGTCACACCACATGTCATGAAAAAAGCAGGCGCGTAGCCTGCTTTTTTTGTATTTGACATCAGAGGCAATACCAACACCTGAGACATAGCGTCTCATGCACCCCCCTATTACATCACAAACAAAAAGCCCCCGAACGATGTTCGAGGGCTTTTTGTATTCAAATCCAAACGGATTAGAGGCCGAGGCCACCAAAACGCTTGTTGAACTTGGAAACGCGGCCAGCACGGTCAACGAGCTGCTGGTTACCACCGGTCCATGCTGGATGGGACTTAGGGTCGATTTCGAGGTTCATGACCGCGCCTTCGCTGCCCCAAGTGGAACGTGTTTCGTATTCGGTGCCATCAGTCATGACCACTTTGATCACGTGATAGTCGGGATGGATTTCAGCCTTCATGACAATCTTCCTGCTGTGTGACTGCGGTCCATTTGCCGCAATTGCGTCAACGGAGCCAATTCAATAAATGGAACCGCAGCACATTTATTCCACGGCTTCCCAATTCGATGCCGTGCCTATACATGAAGGTCGTCCAGATAACAAGTGCCTGGCGATCTATCGCTAAGTGGTGAAAGTGCCAAAAAACGACCTGTTTGCAAAAAGCAAACACAGACGGCGGTTGTGAGGCAAAACAGGTAGCAGGAGTGGTTACGTGGAAGCGACGCAGGAACAGAAATCAGCACGGCGCAAGGGTCTGAAACCGCTTGCCAGCCTGCTGCCTTACATGAAGCGTTACCGCGGCATGGTCGCAGCAGCCCTGTTCGCACTTGTTCTTTCAGCGCTGACCACACTGGCCCTGCCACTTGCCGTTCGCCGCATCATGGACCACGGCTTCGAAAATGCCGATGGCGCCATGATCAACAACTATTTTGGCATGCTGTTCGGACTTGCCATCGTTCTCGCTGTCGCCAGTGCCATGCGCTATTATTACGTCTCCGCCATTGGTGAGCGGGTTGTCGCGGATGTCCGCAAGGACGTTTTCAATCATATCACGACACTTTCGCCTGCGTTTTTTGATATCAACCATTCCGGTGAACTGACCTCACGCCTGACTGCCGACACCACGCTGATCAAATCCGCGTTCGGTTCTGCAGCTTCGCAGGCGCTACGCAACACCCTGCTCTGTTTGGGTGGCGTGGCAATGATGGTTTACACCAGCCCCGGCCTGTCCGGTCTGGCGCTTTGTGCCATACCACTTATCGTGTTCCCGCTGATTGCCTTTGGTCGTTCTGTTCGCAAACGCTCGCGCGCCACGCAGGACACACTGGCCGCCTCATCCGCCTTTGCAACGGAAACCATTGGTGCTGCCCGCACCATTCAAGCCTTTAATGCCGAATCGGTTGCAACTTCAAAATACGGCGCAGCCGTCGAAAGCGCCTATCGAGACGCACGCTCTTCGATCAGCGCCCGTTCGGGCCTGACCGGTTTTGCCATTGCCATGGTATTTGGCAGTGTTGTCGCCATTCTCTGGTACGGTGCCCATAGCGTGCTGAACGGCACCATGTCGGCCGGTACCCTTGGCCAATTCGTACTTTATTCTGTCATTGCGGCCAGTGCGCTTGGCCAATTGTCCGAGGTCTGGGGTGAATTGTCGCAAGCCGGTGGTGCCGCAGAGCGCCTGTCCGAACTGATGCAGGAAGTTCCAGCCGTGCGTGCGCCGCAGACGGCAAGCGTCATGCCAACGCCGGCCCGAGGTGACGCCGCATTTGAAAATGTCAGCTTCGGTTATGCCACCAAGGAAATCCTGCGCGACCTGTCTTTCCACGTTGCACCGGGTGAAACGGTTGCCATCGTCGGTCCGTCAGGCGCCGGTAAAAGCACCATCTTCTCGCTGCTCCTGCGTTTCTACGATCCAGCATTCGGCCGCATCGTGATTGACGGGACAGATATTCGCACGACCTCACCCCAGGATCTTCGCTCCCGTATTGCCATCGTGCCGCAGGAAGTGACCATCTTCACCACCTCAATCCACGACAACATTGCTTTTGGTATGCCAACTGCAAGCCGTGAACAGGTGCGTGCAGCAGCCGTCGCCGCACAGGCCGACAATTTCATCAGCAAGCTGGAAAACGGGTATGACACGCAGCTTGGCGAGCGTGGCATTACCCTTTCAGGCGGCCAAAGACAGCGTATAGCGATTGCCCGCGCCATCCTGCGCAACGCCCCGATTTTGCTGCTCGACGAGGCTACGTCGGCGCTGGATGCAGAAAGCGAAACACTCGTGCAGAAAGCCTTGGACGGTTTGATGCAGCAGCGCACGACAATCGTCATCGCGCACCGACTTTCCACCGTCCTGAAAGCAGATCGTATTCTGGTATTGGAGGACGGCAAGCTGGTTGAAGAAGGCACCCACCAGAGCCTGATCAATCACGGCGGGCTTTATGCCAAGCTGGCGCGTCTGCAATTCCAGACCAGCGAAGTGACCCATATCGAGGTGGCAGAGTAATCCTCTGCCACACTCCTCTTTTTATCTCTCTGTCAGTTTCAGTTCGATGCGCCGGTTCTGCGAACGTGCTTCCGGCGTCTCGCCTTCGGCAATCGGCTGATATTCACCGAAGCCCGCCGCAACCAGACGGTTGGCTGGTACACCCTTTGAGATCAGGAATTTGACCACCGAGGTCGCGCGGGCAGACGAAAGCTCCCAGTTATCTGCAAACCGGCCAGTGCCAGCCAGCGGCACATTGTCTGTGTGACCATCGACGCGCAGAACCCAATTGATCTCGGCTGGAATTTCCTTTGCGAGATCGATCAGCGCCATGGCCAGCTTTTCCATTTCAGCCTGTCCTGCCGGATTGAGATCATTGCCCCCGGAAGGAAACAGTACTTCCGACTGGAACACAAAACGGTCGCCGACAATGCGGATATTCTCGCGATCGGACAGAATTTCACGCAAGCGTCCAAAAAAGTCGGAGCGATAGCGGTTAAGCTCCTGCACACGCTGCGCCAGCGCCACATTGAGGCGCCGTCCAAGATCAGCAATCCGCACCTGTGAAGACGCGTCCTTGGCCTCCGATGCCTGAAGCGCTGTCTCAACAGACGCAATCTGAGCTCTCAGCGCTGCGATTTGCTGGTTGAGAAGTTCGATCTGGCTCGCAGCCCGCGCACTGACCTGCTTCTCCGCATCCAATTCACCTGTCAGCGCGCCGATCCGCGAGTTAGCAGCAGAACTGCTGCCCGTACCGGCATCCAGCAAGGCCTGCAACCGGGTTCTCTCCTGCTCGGAAACAGCAAGGGTGGACTGCAGATTGGCCAGCGTGTCTTCAATGTCCTGCTTGTTGCCCTGTTCAAGGGCTAAAAGTTCGGTCAGCTCAGATATCTGGTTGTTGAGACGGGTAAGAACTTCATCCCGGCCAGTGATTTCGCGCGACAGCACAAATTGTGCCAGCACGAAAACGGTAAGCAGGAACATGATGGCCAACAACAGTGTGGACAAGGCATCCACAAAGCCAGGCCAATAGTCCACACCCCGCTCACGGCGACGGTTGCGAGCAAGAGCCATGTTTATTTGCTCCCGCCGTCACTAGGCCTGTCAGCCGCCGCAGAGGCATTGAGATCAGCGTTGACGCGTGCGGTCAGCCGATCCAGCGTTCGCCGCAGCGCCTTGGCCTCATCCTGCTGTGCTTCCATCCAGTCGCGCAGCATTTGCTGTTCGCTCCGCATGGTCTTGACCAGGCCCTGCACACCTTCCGCCAGATTGGACAGCGCAGCCAGCGAGCGTTCGCCGGAAGCATTATCGCCCTGCGATGATTTCGAAAGATACTGCGCAATCTGCAGCAGCTCTTTCTTTATCTGAGCAGGCGACGACGCTGCTTCGGAACCGGTATCCGTTACCGTTGAAAGCCAGTTTTCAAGATCAGTGTAAAAGCGGTTTTGTGCCCTGCCGGCCTGCAGGTCGAGGAAACCGAGAATGAGCGAGCCGGACAGACCTAAAAGCGATGACGAGAACGCCGTGCCCATGCCGGATAGCGGTGCTGTCAAACCTGATTTCAGCGACGACAGAACGTCATTGGCGTCCCCCGCATTCGGGTCCAGCGACTGAATGACGTTACTAATCGATCCAATCGTGCCAATCAGACCCCAGAACGTGCCAAGCAGACCGAGAAACACCAGAAGGCCGATCAGATAACGCGATGTATCACGTGTTTCATCCAGACGGGTAGCAATGGAATCGAGAATGGACCGCTGGATGACGGGCGACAGTGTGATGTCGCCCCTGCGCCCGATCAGCGCGTGCATAGGCGCCAAAAGCTTCGGAATGCGGCCGGCCTTGTCGACGCTGCCCGTCGCCTGAAAGGCGTTGAACCAGCGGACTTCCGGCCGCAGGCTCAAGATCTGCGTAAACACCAGAATGATACCGATCAGCAGCACGCCCAGGATGAAGCCGTTAAGACCCGGATTGGTCATGAACGCCTGATGTGCCTGCCGATAGAGAATGGCAGCCAGGAAACCAACGATGATGAGGAAAATGAACATCGTCCAAAGAAACGGCGTGGGGCTGGATAACCGATACTCAAGGCCGTGCTTAACCGGCCTCTCGACCCCCATATCGAGCATTTCAGTATTCGCCATAATACCCATTCCCTTCGGCTACAGTGTTGGCGAAGCTAGTGGAAAAATGCGACGAATTGAAGTGGAAAGCGGCAATGCTCAAGCCGTCTGAGCGGAATAAAGGCAGCCAAACGAAAATGCCCGCCAGCAGCACTAAGGCCATTGGCGAGCATCTTGCAGTAATCAGACCCTGTAAAGGCTTACTTCGCGGGAACCGGACGGTTGACGACCTCGACAAGTGCCTTGTGGATATATTCGTTACCAGCCACCACGGTGGACGAGGTGAACATGTCCTGTGTGCCCTTCATGTCGCTGACAAAACCGCCAGCTTCACGAATCAGCACGATACCGGCCGCAATATCCCATGGGGAAAGGTTGGCTTCCCAGAAGCCGTCAACGCGACCGGCTGCAACATAGGCCAGGTCAAGCGCTGCAGCGCCCATACGGCGAATGCCGGAGACTTCGCCCATGACGTGACGCAGTTCGACCAGGAACTTGCCATGGTTGCCACGGCCCAGATGCGGCACGCCGCAGGCAATGACGCAATCCGGCAGGGTCTTGCGGGCAGCAACGCGAATACGACGGTCATTAAGGAATGCACCACCGCCACGCTCTGCGGTGAACAGCTCGTCGGTTGCCGGATTGAAAATTACACCGGCAACAATCTCACCGTTGCGCTCCAACGCGATCGATACTGCAAACTGCGGGATACCATGCAGGAAGTTGGTGGTGCCATCCAGCGGATCAACGATCCAGCGGTGCGCGCCATCGGTACCTTTTTCTTCGCCGCCTTCTTCACCCAGAAAGTCATAGGTGGGGCGTGCCTTCAACAGTTCGTCACGAACGATTTTTTCGGCCTTGAGATCGGCCTGCGATACGAAATCGCCTGGGCCTTTAACAGAGACCTGAAGGTTCTGCACTTCGCCGAAATCGCGCGATAGCGATTTACCCGCCTTGAGAGCGGCCTGAACCATGACATTAAGAAGGGCAGAACGGGCCATTACAATTTCCCTGAAAGCCGAGCCGAACCTAGCCACATACAAGGGCCGGAGCAGACGGTTATGAATGCTGATTGAAAGATTTGGGGTTCAAGACCACAAAATGACCGGAAATTCAAGGGTAAAGGCAAGAAAGGGCAATAGTTCAGCTGCGCCGGAACTTGTTTGCCGCATCAATTGCCTGTTTCTGCTGCTCATCGGTGAGGCCAAGATAAAAGTCCTCGAGCGCCAGATCCTTCATTCCGGCACGCCGTGACAGCACATACCACTTCGCCGCTTCAACCGGGTCCGGCCGTGTGCCAAGTGCCTGAATATAAAGGTGCGACAACTTGTTCTGGGCGGCAACATTGCCTTTCAAGGCGGCACGCTGCATCCAGTTATAACCCTCATTGTAGTCACGCGGACCACCAACGCCATTTACCAGCCACACACCCATATCAAGTTGTGCGGTATCAAAGCCGGCCTTTGCGGCACGCAGCATCCAGTCACGCGCTTGCGCCCTCTTTTCTGGGCCTATGTCGCTAACCGAGACGTAAATCTGGGCGACGGCATATTGCGCATCGGCAACGCCCTGCTCAGCGGATTTTTCATAATAGGGCAAAGCCTCCGACAGACCTTTTGCGCCAGGGTTTTCCGAAACAAGGATCTGCGCCCAATTGAACTGCGCCGATGCATTGCCAGCATCCGCTGCCTTTCTCATGAACTCGTCGGCTTTCGCCTTGTCACGGGTAACGTTCCTGCCTTGCATCAACAGCAGCGCATACTGGAACATCGCAGCAGGGTCGCCACCATTGGCCGCCTGACCATACCAGAAGGCTGCGGTCTTCGGGTCACTGGCAATGCCAAGCCCCCGTGACATCATTTCAGCGACCAGTGTTTGTGCCGCAGCATCACCGGCCTGTGCGCGGGTCAGCGCCTTGTCCAGTGCCGTTACATATTCACCGCGCTGGAAAGCGCCGTAAGCTTCGTCAATCTTGCCCTTGAATTCTTTCTCGGGCGGCAGTGGCGGCAGATCAGCCCCCATACGGTCAAAAAGCGTTACGCCCTGCGACGGCTGGATGCCATCACCTTCCGGCGCATCCACCCTGCCCTTGCGGATGACATCGGCGTCCTTTTCCAGCGGACGCGAAACCGCATCCGGCGCGGATTGGGAAAACGCCTCGCCACCGCCGGCTATAAGCAGGGTCGATGCAACTATGCCGGTCAGAAACCGAGATGAAAACTTTCGATACATGCCCCTATCAATCTTCAAACCGTGGCGCTTTTTCGTCAAGCAAGGCATTGATTTCAGCAACCGCCTGAGCAGGTCCTGCGGCGTGCTCAAAAACCGCCCGGCCCATTGCCACAAACTCTGCGCCAGTTTCTGCGACAGCAGCCGCAGACGCCGTATCAGTGCCACCCATGACCATGCATGGAATTTCAATCATGGATGCCCACCATTCTGCAAGCGCCAGATTTTTCGGATGGGCTTCCGGCTTGATATCGCCGTCAAATTTGCCAAAGAAAATATAGTCTGGGCCCGGCTCACCAATTTCCAGCGCCTTGTGGCGGTCGTCCGCGTTGCCACCGCCGACAATCATCTTCGGCGTGAATTTTTCCACAGCTTCAGCGACATCGGCCACCGGCCCATTGATATGCAAACCATCCGCCTTGGCACGGCCAGCAATACGGGTGTCACCGGCGATCAGCGCCGCAGCACCTGCGCCCTGAATGACCGGCACCAATATTTCGGCAAATTTCTGAAACGCGCCCTCAGGCTGCGCATATTGCGGCACGATGACCGAGGCCACGTCACCACCGCGCAGGGCCTCTGTCAGCGCGGTTTTTTGCGCTTCGGCATCAGTATTGTCGTTCAGGATCAGAACGAGGCGGCAGCGGTCGTCATGTACACTCATAAGGTCATCCATTCCGGAAACGTGCAGCCGTTTAAAATCCGCACTCGTTTTTATTTCCTAAATCCGATAAACCGGACAGAAATCAGGATCAACCCACCCTTTTCATCATGCTTGATATGTATTTCTTCGCCGCAGCGATTCCAGCCGTCGCTTTGGTTGGATTATCGAAGGGTGGATTGGGTGGCGCCTTGGCCTTGATGGGCGTGCCGCTTATGGCACTTGTCATGCCACCGGTACAGGCCGCGGCGGTCTTTCTCCCTATTTTGATCGTCATGGATATGGTGGCGCTATGGTCGTGGCGGCACTTCAACCATCGCCAGACACTTCTTCTTCTGCTCCCCGGTGCCATGGTTGGCATCGCAATTGGTTGGGCAACCGCCGCCATCATTCCGCCGGATGCCTTGCGCCTGCTGATTGCCATCATAACCATTCTGTTTGTGCTGCGGTATTTCTATGACAGCTGGAAATCAAAGCCGGGACAAACTACACCACCCAAACCGCAAAACCGCATTCTGGCTTCCATCTTCTCAACCCTGTCGGGATATGCCAGCTTTGTGGCCCATGCTGGCGGCCCGCCATTCCAGATCTATGTGCTGCCCCTGAAACTCGACCCCAAGATCTATACTGGCATGAGTGTGCGGTTCTTCGCGATCATGAATGCTGTCAAACTGATCCCGTATTTTGCACTTGGCGGACTGGACAGCACCAATCTCACCGCCTCAGCCAGCCTTCTACCTGTTGCACTTATTGCAACACTTGCTGGCGCAAGGGTCGTCAAATACCTCAAACCACAGATATTTTATCCGCTGATGTATGGCATGGCGCTCTGCGCCGCCTTAAAGCTTCTATGGGATAGCCTGCCGGTTTAACAACAGCCTGCAGGAGGCTGCGCCCTCAGCTGCGCTGGCCAGCCAACTTTTCCGAGAGGTCCTGAAGTTCTTTTTGCGCTTCGCGATTGGACGGATAGATATCCAGATATCGTTCCCACGCCTTTATCGCCAACTCATCACGGCCTGATGCCTCGAGAATCTCTGCCATGCTGGCCAGAGCCAGAAAATGCCGTGGCTCATCACTCAGAACCCTGTTGATATCCGCCATCGCCTTTTTGGTATCACCATCGGCGAGATGCAGCTGGGCGCGTGCAAAAATCGCCTCAAAATATTCAGGCTCAAGTAGAATGGCCTGATCGAGAAAATCATAGGCGGCAGATTTGCGCTTGTCTTCGACCGCTTCAGCGGCCCACTGCGTGAGAAGATTGACTGTTGGGCTTTCAGAATCAGCCCATTCCCCCACGATCTGCATAGCGATGCTTTTGCCTTTGTCGGCATTACGCTCTTTTTTCAAACCATCAAAAAGCGAATCGACTGTCTGGGAAACACTGTCCTGCTGTGGCGCGACAGTTGCGGGAGCAACGTCCTGCGCAAAGGAAACAGAACCAAGCGCGGTTACAAAAACCGCAGGAAGGACAAATAGGCTGTAAAAATGAAATCGGCGCATTGGGATATGGTAATCCCGTCGCGCCGAATATCAAATCATAATTTATGCAGTATCAACAATGTGAACCGGCCTGTTTGACAAGGACGGATCAACCTCGCAGCAATCAGCCCTGACGAGCCTTGAAGCGTGGGTTCTGCTTGTTGATGATGTATACGCGGCCCTTGCGGCGAACCAGGCGGTTATCGCGGTGACGGGCCTTAAGCGCTTTAAGCGAATTCTTGATCTTCATTTTACTGGTCCGCAGTTCTGCGAGACATTCTGTCTCGCGTGGTATCTAACAATCAAAAACGCGCAACGAGGCGCGCTCTTTTCGGTTGGCAGGCAAATACCCTGTCGCCCCCGCCCTGTCAACACGCAAAGCCGTGTTTCCAGTTCAGGAGCGTTGTTTTACAGCACCTTTCAGTTCCGTAACATGCCCCATCTTGCGGCCTGCACGGGCTTCCGACTTACCATAAAGGTGCAAGACGCAATCACTTTTGCCGAGCCATTGCGGCACGGCATCCACATCATCACCAATCAGATTGGTCATAACGCAGTCGGAATGACGTCGGGAATCAGCAGCAGGCAGCGCGCTTATGGCGCGAATATGCTGCTCAAATTGCGAAACTGCACAGGCAGCTTCTGTCCAGTGGCCGGTATTGTGGACACGTGGCGCAATCTCATTGGCTACGAGAGAGCCGTCAGGCAACACAAAGAACTCGATGCCGATAATGCCGATATAGTCCAGAGCGCCAAGAATTTTGCCTGCAGCATCAACCGCTTGACTGGCAGTCGATTCGGAAATGGAGGCCGGAACGGTCGAGGTGTGCAAGATGCCGTTCAGATGAACATTTTCGGCAGGGTCGTAACAAACCACCGAACCATCCTGGAAACGGGCCGCAATGACGGAAATCTCACGCTCGAAATTCACAAGGCTTTCGAGAATCAGTGCACCCCCACCCAACGCATCAAACGCGCCGTCAGCACTTTCGCCACGGAACAGCTTCTGTCCCTTGCCGTCGTAACCAAACCGGCGGGTCTTCAACACGCCCTTGCCGGAAAATTCGGAAAGCGCCTTCTCCAGATCAGACTGGCTATCGACAGCGCGGAAATCAGCGGTTCTGATTCCACAGCCATTGATGAATGTTTTTTCGACCAGACGATCCTGCGAAACGCTGAGCGCCTTCGGCGGCGGGTAAACTGCAACTGTCCGTGCCAGTTCTTCAGCGGCACCGACCGGCACGTTTTCGAATTCGTAGGTGACGATATCGCAAAGCGAAGCAAGTTCCGCCAGCGCTGCGGCGTTATCATACGCCGCCACGATCTGGCGGTTGCAAACCTGCGCCGCCGGACAATCGGCCTGTGGTTCAAGAACAATGGTTTTGAAGTTCAAACGGGCAGCAGCCATGGCCAGCATACGGCCAAGCTGGCCACCGCCAATAATGCCGATGGTCAAAATATTCATTGAGGATTGTCCATCGGGTACTCAGCAACCGAAGCCGTCTGGCGGGCACGCCATGCATCCAGCCGGTCTGCAAGATCTTCGTCAGACAGCGCCAGAACCGCAGCTGCCAGCAGCGCAGCGTTCACTGCGCCGGCCTTGCCAATGGCCAGTGTGCCGACAGGAATGCCGGCGGGCATCTGAACGATCGAATAAAGACTGTCCTGTCCGGACATGGTTTTGGACTGCACCGGAACGCCAAAAACCGGCAAAGAGGTCATTGCAGCGGCCATGCCCGGCAAATGTGCAGCACCACCGGCACCTGCAATAATTATCTTGAAGCCTTCATCACGTGCGCCTGTTGCAAAACTGAACAACCGTTCAGGCGTGCGATGCGCAGAGATAATTCGCGCCTCATATTCAATATCCAGGGCATCCAGTGTGTCGGCAGCGTTCTTCATGGTCTCCCAATCCGACTGGCTGCCCATGATGATTGCGACTGGTGGCGTTTCTGTCGTCATGCTTACCGGCTCCCTGTCAGGCAATAATGTCGGGAATGATCTGGTCTTCGATCTGACTCATCTGATCCTTAACCACCAGTTTTTTCTTCTTCATCCGCTGAACACGCAAGGCATCGCAATTGGTCTGGATCATCGCATTGATGGCGACGTCGTAATCTTCATGTTCCTGCCGCAATCGCGCCAATGCCAATCTGATATCTGCCTGTGACTGATCGGGCATTTCTGCATCCCCACTCTATGATCCCGGCTTTGCCGGTGTTCTGACATTCGCTGACCTGCCTCTACCACCAAATGCCGGTAACGGGAAGTTATCCATTGCGACCAAATTGCCCAGATGTTGCCCTGATTTCGCCTTCGACAATCCTAACAATCCGTGTCACATTAGTTTCGTAAACCTGAAACTCCAGCAGTGGAGTGCTGGAAGTAGGTCACAAAAGAAGGAAGGACGTGCAGCATGACCATACAGGCTCATATCGCATCGCTCGAAAAGAAACACGGAGCTCTTGAGGACGAGCTCGAAAGTATTCTTGCTTCCCCGTCATCGAATGACCATGAGATTTCGGAACTAAAGCGACGCAAACTTCGCCTGAAGGATGAATTGCAAAAACTCAAAAAAGATACACGTCATTAAAAATATGCTTCCGCGGCGCCAATGAGCGACAGGAAGCTGAAGTGTAAAAAGAACTGGCCGTCTCGCAGGAGACGGCCAGTTTTTTATTGCCCGTTGAAGGACACTTATTCCATGCCAAGGGCAGCCATGTAGGTCTGCAGAATGGATTCTTCTTCCAGACGCTCATTGGCGTCCTTCTTGCGAAGGCGGATAATGGTGCGGATGGCCTTGGTGTCGTAACCGCGGCCCTTGGCTTCGCCCATCACGTCCTTGATGTCGCCCTGGATAGCCGCTTTTTCTTCTTCAAGGCGCTCGATCCGCTCGATGAACTGGCGCAGCTCGGCAGCGGCTACGGTTTCTGTTGTGCTGGTCTCATCCATCGTGAATTCCTTCATCTTGTCTGTTATTGAGCCCGATCGGGCATGTTTCATCCGGCACATGTCAATGGAACGACGTCCAGAACATGGCACCAATTTTTTCCCGCTGTGAACTGCCGACTGGAAACGCCCGCGTCAAGCCTGTTCGACAGCGCGAACCTTCATTCCTTTGGCTTATTTATTTCAAATGCTGATTTTTGCGCATCTGACGCCTCATGCTGGTGCTGGTTTTTCCAGTCCTCGTAAGGCATGCCGTAGACGATTTCCCTGGCTTCGTCCTTGCTGATCTCGACGCCGGCATCTGTTGCGGCATCGCGGTACCAGTTTGAAAGGCAGTTACGGCAGAACCCGGCCAGGTTCATCATATCGATGTTTTGCACATCGGTTCTTTCACGCAAATGTTGAACGAGCCTGCGGAAAGCGGCCGCTTCAAATTCAATCTGCTGTCTGTCGTCCGGTGTGGTCAAAACGTCACTCCCCCTTTTCAGGCATAAGGTCCGGTCCGGGATTGGAATAGCTGGTATTCGTGCAACGCCGGATCGCTGTTCATTGCGGCAAAAATAGGAGCAAGCCTGTCAGACCATGAGGTAATTCCCGCCTCATCCGCGATCAGATCCTGGCGCACCTCCAACAGCGCATGCGCAAGACCCTTGCTCATGCAGTGCTGATACATGCAGTCACCTTTAAGCGCACCATCATAGGGTTCGTTGTCGCCAACCAGAATATCGCCGGGCAAACGCAGCGCGTCCAGAAGCGGGTGAACCGCGCGATAATCTGTGTCCCACAACACCGCAGCATGCCATGGGCGTGGCGTCTGTTTCCAGAACGGCGTGTAGGAATGCAGCGAAAACACCAGCGGCGCCTTGCCAGTCGCCAGTTTTGCCTGACTGAGAACCCTGTCGACAGCGTTATGGTACGGACGGTGGTAGGTCTCGATACGCCGGTTCCACTCTTCATCCGAAATCGGATGGTTACCGGGAATGATGGCGCCATCGGAAATTTTCATGATCAGCGTCGGATCGTCCTCACCACGATTGGGATCAATCAGCAGTCGGGAAAAGCGGCTCATGACCGCAGGCACGCCTAGCTTCTTTGACAGGGACCGGGTCAAGCCCTCAATACCAATGTCAAAAGCAATATGTCGTGAAAATGCACTCTCTGGTAAGCCAAGCTGATTATACTGTAGAGGAACAGTGTTCATGGCATGGTCCGCTATTAGAACCATGCCTTTGTCATAATCACCATCTAGGATTTCAAATGCGGGGAAGTCTTGCATCGTCAATTTCTTGAAAGCATTCGTGGGAGCGCGTTTGATGACATGGCTGGCCCAACAGCGCAAGCCAAACGGGAGTGCCAGCTCTCAACTGCCATCAGAATGCAGACACACACCGAATATAATCGATTAGACTTGCGTTGACATTCGCCGCCCGTCGCGCCAAGAAAGTGTATCATGAATAACTATGGAAACCGGAGGGAAGCCATGCGCAAAACCATCTCCTCTCTCCTTCGAGTACCTGCCCGGCTCAGCGCCGCAACACCTGCCATTGGCGCCCTTCTGGTCGCTCCGTTCCTGTTCGCAGCGCCTGCAAAAGCAGATTTCCGTGTTTGCAACAGCACACAGAACCTCGTTGGCGTGGCTATCGGATATCGCGCCGAAGCGGGTTGGGTCAGTGAAGGATGGTGGCAGGTTCCGGCCTCTACATGCGCCACGTTGATCGAGGGCGAGTTGCAATCACGATATTATTATCTTTATGCGGAAGATGCTGCACGCGGTGGTCGCTGGACTGGCGATGTCAACATGTGCGTGGCTGAAAACGAGTTCAAGATTGCAGGCATCGACGATTGCTACGCTCGCAGTTTCCAGCGCATGGGTTTCAAGGAATATGATACGGGGCGCCAAGGAAGCTGGATGGTCCAGCTTTCGGATACGCCCGGCACACAGGAAAGTCAGCACTGATGAGGCGTAACCGCAAAGTCAAAATTCTTGCAACACTTGGTCCGGCTTCCGGCGAAGAAGCCATGATCGAAAAGCTGCACCTTGCTGGCGCAGACCTCTTCCGCATTAACATGAGCCATGCAAGCCATGAACTCATGCGTACGCTCGTGGCGCGCATTCGCTCGGTCGAAAGCCGTAATGGCCGCCCGATTGGCATTCTCGCCGATTTGCAGGGACCAAAACTGCGCGTTGGCAAATTTGCCGATACCAAGGTTGATCTCGTACCGGGACAGACCTTCACACTGGATAGCAACGAGGAGCCAGGCGACAAGAACCGAGTGTTCCTGCCGCATCCTGAAATCCTCGAAGCCGTGAAGCCAGGCGACCGCCTGCTGATCGATGACGGCAAGCTGCACCTGCGCGCTGAAAAGTGCGATGGCAAGAGCATCGTTGCCACGGTTGTCGCTGGCACCAAGATTTCTGACCGCAAGGGCATCAGCCTTCCCGACACACTGCTCGGCGTTGGCGTGTTGACCGACAAGGACCGTGTGGACCTTGATGCGGTTCTGGCGACCAATGAAATTGACTGGGTTGCCCTGTCCTTCGTGCAGCGCCCGGAAGACCTTGCAGAAGTTCGCAAGATTGCCCGTGGTCGCGTTGGCCTGATGTCGAAGATCGAAAAGCCGCAGGCTATTGAGCGAATCGAAGAAATCATCGAGCTGTCTGACGCTCTGATGGTTGCCCGTGGTGACCTTGGCGTTGAAATGCCACTAGAAACTGTGCCTGGCCTGCAAAAGCAGCTCATTCGCGCATGTCGCCGCGCCGGCAAGCCGGTTGTTGTGGCAACACAGATGCTGGAATCGATGATCACCGCACCGGTCCCGACCCGTGCGGAAGTCTCCGACGTTGCAACAGCCGTGTTCGAAGGCGCAGATGCCATCATGCTTTCGGCCGAATCAGCCTCGGGTGATTATCCTGTTGAAGCGGTTTCGACCATGGCGTCGATTGCCAGCACGGTTGAACTCGATCCGCATTATTCCGGCATCATCTATGCGCAGCGCGCCCAGCCGGAAGCAACCGGTGCCGATGCGATTTCGCTTGCTGCCCGCCAGATCGCTGAAACACTGAAACTGTCGGCTATCGTTACCTACACGTCCTCAGGCACGACCGGCTTGCGTGCGGCCCGTGAACGTCCACAGGTTCCGATCATCGCCCTGTCTCCGGTCATTCAGACGGCGCGCCGTCTGTCGGTTGTCTGGGGTCTGCACTGCGTGGTCACTGGCGACGCAGACAATCTGGATGACATGGTCAACCGCGCCTGCCGGATCGTTGTGTCGGAAGGCTTCGGTAATCCGGGCGACCGTATTATCATCTCCGCAGGTGTACCGCTTGGCACGCCTGGCGCAACCAACATGGTCCGTATCGCCTACATCGGCTCCGACGGCCAGAGCGGCGTCTAACACAACAGTTGCGGCATACTCCTGATCTATCGAGCATGCCGCCTGTTTTAAAAAGCCCAATCAACCAGACAACAAAAAAGCCCGCTGACACGATCAGCGGGCTTTTTTAATGGGACGGCTTTATGCGTTACGGCATTCTGGTCGGCGTGCTGAAGCGGCTGGAGTCGATTGCTGCGGCACCCTGCTTGAAGCCGGAAGAAGCATTCGAAGCTGTCATCTCGTTATTCAGAATACGGTTGCTGACAACACGTGGAGCCTTCACGTTACGCGGAGCCTCACCCTTGGTCTTGTTGAGCGCCCAGCCGGAAATCAGGTCCTGGGTCAAGCGACCACCACCGGTCATCGCCTGCTCGGAGATCGCAGCTTCCTGCTTGCTTGGACGGCCACCCTTGGCAGGCAATCCGGCACGCAGACCATTATCGGCCGTGCCCTTCACATCGAAAGCATCACCAAACTGCGCAGCGGTTGGCTTGGTAGCCTGCGCTGCGGCGGCAGGAGCAATCGAAGCAACCTGCTGCTTTGCCTGCGCTGGCTTCTGGTTGTGGATCAGGTCAGCAACATTATCTTTCGCAGCAGGCGTGGCTGGAACCGGTGCGGACGCAGACTGTATGCTATCGCGTGCACTCTGACCGCTACGCTCAAGCGCAGCAACCACGATCGGCGAAAGAACAGCTTCTTTCTGCTCGGCCTCGTCTGCCTGTGCTTCAGTATCTGCATCAGCCACGGCAATCAGCGATTCGACACTTGCAGGACGGTGAGACGGAATTGGCGCCATGATATTGGGTTCGCCAGACGCCTGCGGATCAACAGCAGCTGTCATCACACCATTTTCAGCATCGCCACGCATACCACGCGGTCCAAGCAGGGTCGGAACCGGGATTTTGTAGTCGCCCAGATCTGCAAACTGTGGGTTCGCAGGTGTCGGCGTTGCCGGAAGTGCGGCCTGCAAAGCTTCTTGCGCCGCATTCCGTGTCGGAGAATAGAGCGCCGTTGCAAGACCGGTATTGGCCTGCTGGGTGTTCAGCGAAGGACGCGAAAGCGGAAGCGGAGCATCGATATTAACGCCCGGAGGCGGTTCTGCGCTTGCTACAGCAACAGGCTGCTGCGCCCGCACAACAGGAGCGGGACGCTCTTCAGGTGCTGGTGCTGCAATGCTTTCTGCATCTTCATCCTCGTCGCCACCTCCGCCAAACAGCGCAGACAACAGAGTTCTCTTCTTGCCACCGGAGGATGATGTCGGACCGGCACCGGCAGTGCTTGCCACCTGAACGGACGACGAGCTGACACGACGCTTGTAGTCGGCCAATGCCTGATCATAACCCGGCAATGGCTTACCATCGGCAGGCAGGTGAATAGTATTGCCCTTCGGGAAAATGCGCACGAGATCCTGACGGCTCATGCGTGGCCAGGCGCGAACGCTGCCGACATCAAGATGCACGAAAGGAGAACCGGAGGTTGGATAGAAGCCCACGCCGCCGATCTGCATCTGCATGGCGACTTCACGAAGACGGGAAAGTTTTACACCAGGAATATAAAAGTCCATGGCCTTGCCAAGCGTGTGCTGGCTGTTCTTTGCAACACCCTTGGTGCGCGACCGCAGCATGCCATTGGTCTCTGGCGAGCGGAACGCGGACACAACATTGATATATTCAGTCGCGCCACTGCGCTGATAGACTTCCCAAACAAGGTCAAAAAGTCTCGGATCCATCTTGGTTGGCTGGTTACGACGCCAGTCGCGGAGGAAACGGTTAAGCTCCTGGAGACCCTTCTGATCATACTTTCCATTACGCTTGAAGGTGATAACCGCCTTCTCTTTCGTATGGATGTAATACAGCTTGAGGCTACGGGTCTCGGCTGCCGCCGGAGCAGCAGACAAGGACAATGCAGGCAATGACATCAGAGCAGCCATAACCAGGGCGATACCACGCCCGGAAAGCTTCTCTCCCACATGCTTGAGCCTGTCACACACGCTTTTGCCCGAGCGCGCTATATTCCGCTTCAAATCTGGCAATTCGATCCCCGTCTGATAGACAACCCACCATAGTGTCTCAGATGAACGTAAATTACGGTGACACGATGGCAAATTTACCACACATATACAACCTTCCTCTTTATAGTGAATAGTACGCTAATAAGAGGTTTACAGATGGTAAGGGAATATCCTTGACTGACGGTTAACGCAAGAAGTCATTGGTTTTTAAGCAGCTTCGTTGAGTGGATCGTCCGGATCGATGCCATAATCCTTCAGTTTGCGATAAAGCGTGGAACGTCCAATCCCCAGTTTTCTGGCAACTTGACTCATCTGACCACGATAAAATCTTAAGGCAAAACGGATCAATTCCTCCTCAATGTCGGCCAATTTGCGGACATTTCCATTGTCATCAACGCTGGAAATGAGGTTGCCACCTGAAAAAACAGGGGAGGATTGGCTGTCTTCGGCGGAGAAAGCCTCCATCACAGAAAGGATATCAGGCGTGCGCGACATCGGGCGCGGTTCCGGCGCCGGCGTGGTCAGCAACATGCGGTCGCTGATACGATGGCTAAGGTCATGCAACTCGTCGGATGACGCAAATTCCGGCATCTGCAGTGCAATCTGCGGGAAATCGTCTTCCGTCAATTCATCGCCCTGCGCCAGAACAACAGCGCGGAAAATCGCATTTTCAAGCTGGCGAATATTACCCGGCCAATCGTAAGCCGTCAGCAGCGCAAGCGCACTGGCGTTAACGCCCATGGCATGTGGCAGTTTCTGTTCAGCCGAAAAACGCTCTGCGAACACGCGCGCCAGATATGGAATATCTTCCTTGCGACGACGCAATGCTGGAATGGTGATGGGGAACACATTGAGACGGTAATAGAGGTCCTCGCGGAAACGCCCTTCTTTCACCTCTTCAATTAGGTTCTTGTTGGTTGCCGAAATCAGGCGAACATTGACCTTCTGTACCTTTGCGGAACCGACGGTCTCGATTTCTCCCTGCTGCACGGCGCGCAGCAGCTTGACCTGCACTTCAAGCGGCAGATCGCCAATCTCGTCGAGGAACAACGTGCCACCGTCGGCTTCCATGAACTTGCCAACATGTTTTTCGGTCGCGCCAGTGAAGGCACCCTTTTCGTGACCGAACAGAATGCTCTCAACCAGATTTTGCGGAATCGCACCGCAATTGACGGTAATAAATGGTTTGCCAGCGCGATCACCGGCCGACTGGATGGCACGCGCCACCATTTCCTTGCCGACGCCGGATTCACCTTCCAGCACAACAGGAATATTGGACTGCGCTGCACGCTGCGCCAGTTCGACGACACGCAACATGGCAGGGCTTGCCGATACGATATCATTAAAGCCAACCGCGTGATGACGGCTGCGACGGCCTGTTCGGGCCTTTGCTTCACGCTGATCAAGCTTCAGGGCATTGGCAATGGCCGCACCAATACGTTCGGGTGAAACCGGCTTCACCACAAAATCAAACGCACCTGCGCGCATGGCCTGAACGACGGTATCAATGCCTCCCTGCCCGGTCTGAACGACCACTGGCACATCGATACCCTGTTCGCTGATCGCCTTGAGGAAGGAAAGCCCGTCCATTTCCGGCATCATGAGATCAAGTACGACAACGCTGATTTCGCCGCTATGCTGCTTGAGCAGTTCGAGACCGGCTCTGCCGTTTTCGGCGATCATGGCGGCATGGCCATAACGTTCAACCGCGTTTTTGAGCAGGCGGCGCTGAACTGGATCGTCATCGATAACGAGAATTTGCGCGATCATCTTGGGCTCCCGGTTTCCGGTTTATGGACCCACTTCATGCAGACCCTTTGATCTCACACTTGCACAAAAGGCTTGAACATCCAGTTTTGAGAATTGCTTGCATTTTATCGATTGCCGGGGGAAACAAGAGGCGAAATTTTGTGAGATGCACAGCTGATGAGGACAGAAAATGACATTTCCGACGCAAGGCAACCACCGCACGTTCTCGACTTCGGTTGCAGGTGGGCAGGCATTCGATCCAGCCCTTGGAGAACTTCCTGTCTGGAAATTGTCTGATCTTTATCCTTCGGCAGATTCTGCCGCACTGAAGCAGGACATCGAAAAATCAGCATCAGATGCCAAGGCATTTGAAGATAAATGGAAAGGCAAGCTGGAACAGGCGGCAGCCAAGACCGGCAACGAAGGCATTGGTCAGGCGCTGCGAGAATATGAGGCGCTGGATGATCTGCTCGGCAAGATTGGCTCTTTTGCCGGTCTCACCTATTTTGCCGACACGGCAAACCCCGCCAATGGCAAGCTGTATGGCGACACACAATCCAAGCTCACCGACATCTCCGCACATTTGCTGTTCTTTACGTTGGAGCTGAACCGGCTTGATGACGCAACGCTTGAAAGCGCCATGCAGAACGACACGGTTGCCGGTCACTACCGCCCATGGCTGGTAGATCTGCGTAAGGACAAGCCGCACCAACTGGATGACAAGCTGGAGCAGCTGTTGCTTGAAAAGTCGATGACCAGCGCTGCAGCCTTCAATCGCCTGTTCGACGAGACCATGGCCGAACTGCGCTTCGACATTGACGGCGCAGAACTGCCGTTGGAAGCCACGCTCAACCTTTTGCAGGACCCGGAAGCAGAAACCCGCGCCAAGGCCGCCAAGGCGCTGAGCGGCACATTCTCCAAGAACATCCGTATCTTCACGCTGATCACCAATACGCTGGCCAAGGATAAGGACATCTCCGACCGCTGGCGCAAGTTTGATGATATTGCCGACAGCCGCCACCTCGCCAACCGCGTCGAGCGCGAAGTAGTTGACGCACTGGCAGCAGCTGTTCAGCAGGCTTATCCCCGTCTGTCCCACCGTTATTACGCGATGAAAGCCAAGTGGCTTGGCATGGAACAGATGGAATATTGGGATCGCAATGCGCCCCTGCCCGACACCTCCAACACGCTGATTTCGTGGAGTGAAGCAAAGGACACTGTTTTGACCGCTTACGGCGACTTTGCGCCGGAAATGGCCACAATCGCCGCTCGTTTCTTCGATGAACAATGGATAGATGCGCCTGCCCGCCCCGGCAAGGCACCGGGTGCATTTGCCCATCCGACAGTTCCTTCTGCCCACCCATATGTCCTGGTCAACTATCTTGGAAAACCACGCGACGTCATGACCCTGGCCCACGAGCTTGGTCACGGCGTGCATCAGGTACTGGCCGGCGAACAGGGCGCACTGATGTGCTCCACACCGCTGACACTGGCGGAAACCGCATCCGTCTTTGGCGAAATGCTGACCTTCCGCACTCTATTGAAAAACACCACCGACAAGCGCGAGCGCAAGGCCATGCTCGCGCGTAAGGTGGAAGACATGATCAACACCGTCGTGAGACAGATCGCTTTTTATGAATTTGAGCGAAAGGTCCACACCGCCAGAAAAGACGGTGAACTGACCTCAGAGCAGATCGGCGAATTGTGGCTGTCGGTGCAGGCAGAAAGCCTCGGTCCGGCTATTCGCATTTCGGAAGGCTATGAAAGCTGGTGGGCTTATATCCCACACTTCATCCATTCACCCTTCTATGTCTACGCCTATGCCTTTGGCGATTGCCTCGTGAACTCGCTCTATGCGGTCTACCGTAATGCGGATGAGGGTTTTCAGGACAAATATTTCGCGCTGCTCAAGGCTGGCGGTACAAAACACCATTCAGAACTTTTGAAGCCTTTCGGTCTTGATGCGACCGATCCGTCCTTCTGGAGCAAGGGCCTGTCGATGATCGAAGAATTGATCGATGAACTGGAAGTTCTCGACAAAGCCGAAAATCCTTAAATTTCGGGCAAGCTTCATAGTCCTGAATACGTATGAAAATTCGTCCCCGCGCCAGTGGGGATGAACACGTTTTGGCAAGCGGATGAAACAGCGATGAAACGCAAACCAGTCGATCTGACCTTGATGGAAACCCTGCGATGGGAGCCGCAAACCGGCTTTCAGCGTCTGGAGCAGCATCTTCGCCGCCTGGCCCGGTCAGCCGATGCGCTTGGTTTCCGCCAGCCAGTCGATGCCCAGAAGACGTTGGAAAAAAGCGTTGCCGGAGAGGCAGCCCTCAGGGTCAGCCTTGTGATGAACTACAAGGGACAATTGGACATCACCACCTCAGACCTACAGGTTCTGCCTGAAGGTACCGTCTGGAAATTGAAAGTTGCCAACAAAACACGGCTGGACTCCAGCGACACGTTTTATCGTCACAAGTCATCCCGCCGTGAGCCTTATGAAACCGCGCGTGCAGAATTCCCGATTTCTGAAGCAGACGAGGTTTTGTTGCTGAATGAACGGGGTGAGGCATGCGAAGGCTCTTCCACCAGCCTGTTTGTCGAAGATAGCGAAGGCCAATTGCTGACCCCACCGCTGGACAGTGGCATTCTGCCCGGCGTGCTGCGCGCCGATTTGATAAGAGAACGACGGGCACGTGGTCAGGCGCTCAAGCTGGACGACCTGCAGGGACGACGTATTTTCGTTGGCAATTCGGTGTACGGCCTTATTCCAGCACAGCTGATTTAGCACGCAAGAAACGAAGCAACGATTTCGCGCGCTGCGCATTTACCGACTGTGGATCTGCGAAGATGCGAGTTTTTGTGCAACGCATATCTGAAATCTATTGTTGTTTGACGTGATTGAAACCAATGCATCCTTGCAACGCGCCATTCTTCACGGCATGTTTTCACACCATAAATATCGAATCGCAGGGAGTTTACGCATGAAGATCAAGACCGGTATTGCTCTGGGCCTGGTTTCCATAACATTGGCATCGTGCGTTTCCGCACCGCCCCCGCGTTCGATGGCTCCGGCCGCACCACGGGGACCTGCTGTTGATGGCCGCTGGGTGGATCGCAACGGTATTGTGTCGACCTTCCAGAACGGAACATTCTCCACCCATTCGACCGACAGCAATACGCTGCTGGCTTCCGGCAACTACAGCATGATTTCGCCGACCCTGATCGAAATCAACATGACTTCGCTGCTGCGTAACACCCAGTCGAAGGTTAATTGCGCCATGGTTTCTCAGTCTCAGCTGAACTGCACCACGGATAGCAACAATCAGTTTTCTCTGTCCCGTCAGGGCTGATTCATTCCTGTTATATTTACGGTTTAAAGAGTGCGCGCATGAGAAGTGTGTTCGCAAGGAAAAGCTGTGTCACAATTTAGCTTGCAGTTCGTGCGGCCAAATGGAAACATCTGCTTCGGGTGAACAGCTCATGAGACATTAGCGGCCTCTGCAAAATGAGGTGGCCGTTCATATCGTATTGATACAGGAGAGAAAAATGCACAGACTTACAAAACTCGGCTTGCTGGCCGCATCGGTTGTTACGCTGTCGACAAGCGCCGCCTTTGCCGATTACGAACTCAACATCCTCCATATCAATGACCTGCATTCACGCATCGAAGCGATCAATAAATTCGATTCGACTTGCTCTGAAAGTGAAGCAGCCAAGAATGAATGCTTTGGCGGCATCGCACGCGTAAAAGGCGCCATTGACGCTCGCCGTGGCGAACTCGGCAACGCCAACACGCTCGTTCTCGATGCTGGCGACCAGTTCCAGGGCTCCCTGTTTTACACACAATATAAAAGTGGCCCAGTTGCCGAATTCATGAATGGCATCGGTTTTGACGCCATGGCCATCGGCAACCACGAATTTGATGATGGCCCTGAAGAACTGCTGAAATTTATCGACGCCCTGAAATTCCCGATCATCTCTGGCAACACCATGGCGGGTGACAGCTCCATCCTGAAGGACAAGTTCAAGGGTTATGTCATCAAGGAAATGGGCGGCGAGAAAGTTGCTGTTGTTTCCGTTCTGGCCACAGACACGGATGAAACCTCTTCGCCAGGCGACAAAATCCTGTTTGCCGATGAAATTTCCTACCTCAAGGGCGCGGTAAAGGAAATTCAGGATCAGGGCGTCAACAAGATCGTGCTTCTGTCGCATGTCGGTTACGTCAAGGATCAGGAAATCGCCAAGGAAGTTGATGGCATCGACGTTATCGTCGGCGGCCACAGCCACACACTTCTGTCCAGCACGGATGATAAGGCCGCCGGCCCTTATCCGACACTGGTCAAGAACCCATCGGGCGTCGAAGTTCCAATCGTCACGGCTTATGCCTATTCCAAGTATCTTGGCGACCTCAAGGTAACCTTCGATGACAACGGCGTCGTCAAGTCTTGGGAAGGCGCACCAAAGCTGCTCGACGCATCGGTTACCCCTGATGCCGGCTACGTGACCCGCGTTTCGGAACTGGCACAGCCGCTTGAAGAGCTGAAGAAAAAGGAAATCGGCTCGACCACGGAAAGCATCGATGGCTCGCGTGAAGTTTGCCGCGCCAAGGAATGCACCATGGGCAACCTGGTGTCGGATGCGCTGCTCGACCGCGTGAAGGATCAGGGCATCTCGATTGCCATCCAGAACGGCGGTGGTCTGCGTGCCTCCATCGACTCTGGCACCATCACCATGGGCGAAGTGCTGACGGTTCTGCCATTCCAGAACTCGGTGGCCACCTTCCAGCTCAAGGGCTCCGACATCAAGGAAGCACTTGAAAATGGCGCAGGCCAGATCGAAGAAGGTGCAGGCCGCTTCGCACAGGTTGCCGGTCTGAAATACTCCTTCGACCGCTCCAAGGCACCCGGCAGCCGTGTGGTTTCCATTGAAGTCAAGGAAGGCGATGCCTTCGTACCGCTGGATAACGACAAGGTTTATGGCGTCGTTTCAAACAATTACATGCGTTCGGGCGGTGACGGCTACAAGGTATTCGCAAGCAAGGCGATCAATCCTTACGATTTCGGGCCAAGCCTTGAAGATTCCGTTGCAGCCTACCTGACGGCAAACAACCCGTACAAGCCTGCAACAGACGGCCGTATCACCGACGTAACCCCTGCTGACTATGTTGCTCCTGCCAAGGAAGCTGCTCCTGCAACTGCTGCCGCACCGGCTGCCCCTGCTCCAGCTGCGACAGCACCTGCGGCTCCGGCCCCTGCTGCAACAGCACCTGCGGCAACTGCGCCGGCAGCAACCGCTGAAAACCTTGCCAAGTATGTCGTCACCAAGGGCGACTCGCTTTGGAAGATCGCCGTTGAAAAATACGGTGACGGCACGCTGTGGACAAAGATTGCCGAAGCCAATGCGCTGAAGCGTCCAAACCACATCGAGGTTGGCGCCGAGCTGGAACTGCCAGGCAAGAACTAAGCAGCAAAGACAATTTGCCGCACATGACACAGCCGGCCCTTCATGGGCCGGCTTTTGTTTTGTACAGCTCTATAAATATATGAAAAACCGGAATTATTTGACATATGTCATATCAATAACCGCCACCTGCCCTTTTATGGGAGGCGAAAAGCAATTCTGGAAGATGTTCACGGTGAACCATTTTCCGTTAGAAGAGTGAACCGTTGAAGCAATACGAACGTATTGCACACAACCTATTGATGTTCAGGAATTTATATATGGCAGCCAGCACTTCGGTCATTCCGGCAGATCACCCTCCTGTTTCCTTCGGCAAGGTCGGCGTACTTCTCGTCAATCTCGGAACTCCGGATGGAACCGATTACTGGTCCATGCGCCGTTATCTCGCAGAGTTTCTTTCGGACAAGCGCGTCATCGAATGGTCGCGCCTGTACTGGTACCCCATTCTCTACGGCATCGTGCTCAACAAGCGCCCGCAGAAGGTTGGCAAGGCTTACGAAGAAATCTGGAACAAGGACCTAAACGAAAGCTATCTGCGCACCTATACCCGCAACCAGTCTGATCTGCTTGGCAAGATCCTCACCGACCTGCCAAATGTGGTTGTCGACTGGGGCATGCGTTATGGCCAGCCATCCATTGCCGAGCGCATTGACGCGCTAAAGGCCAAGGGTTGCGAAAAGCTGCTGATTTTCCCGCTTTACCCGCAATATGCCGCTTCCACGACGGCAACGGTTAACGACAAGGCATTCGAACATCTGATGAAACTGCGCTGGCAGCCTGCCGTACGCACCGTTCCTCCCTATCATGATGATGACGCCTACATTGAAGCGCTTGCCAACTCGGTGAAGTCACATCTCGCCAAACTGGATTGGGAGCCAGAAAAGATAATTGCCTCGTTCCACGGCATTCCGCAGTCCTACTTCAAAAAAGGCGACCCCTACCATTGTCATTGCGCAAAAACGGCACGTTTACTGCGTGAAAAACTGGGTATGGACAAAAACCGCTTCCTTCTGACATTCCAGTCGCGTTTCGGACCGGAGGAATGGTTGCAGCCTTACACCGACAAGACGGTTGAAAAACTGGCACAGGAAGGCGTCAAGCGCATCGCGGTCATGAACCCGGGCTTCGTTTCCGATTGTCTGGAAACACTGGAAGAAATTGCCGGTGAAGCAGGGGAGATATTCCTGCATAATGGCGGCGAACATTTCACACATATCCCATGTCTGAACGACAGCGAGGACGGCATGCGCGTTCTGGAAACAGTTGTGCGTCGGGAATTGCAAGGCTGGGTATAAGCGCATAAGACTTTCTACGGAAAGTTTAACATGCATATGGAGGAACCGATGGTTCTCGGAGGGTTTGATATTGTGGTGTTGGTCGGGGTGGCGCTGGTCATTCTGGTCCTGTTTGCGGGTATAAAAACCGTACCACAGGGTTACCGTTACACGGTGGAGCGCTTTGGTCGTTACACACGTACGCTGGAACCAGGCCTCAACATCATAACACCCTTCATCGAGTCCATCGGCGCTCGTATGAACGTCATGGAGCAGGTGCTCGACATTCCGACCCAGGAAGTCATTACCCGCGACAACGCCAGCGTCTCTGCGGACGCCGTCGCCTTCTATCAGGTTCTTAATGTTGCGCAGGCCGCTTACCAGATCTCCAATCTGGAAAATGCCATCCAGAACCTGACCATGACCAACATCCGCTCGGTAATGGGTTCGATGGATCTTGATGAATTGCTGTCCAACCGTGACGCCATCAATGACCGGTTGCTCCGCGTCGTGGATGAGGCCGTTGGCCCATGGGGCATCAAGGTCACCCGCATTGAAATCAAGGACATCGCACCACCGAAGGATCTGGTTGATTCGATGGCCCGCCAGATGAAGGCCGAGCGCGAAAAACGTGCGCAGGTTCTGGAAGCTGAAGGTTCGCGTGCCGCGCAGATCTTGCGTGCGGAAGGTTCCAAGCAGTCGGCCATCCTGCAGGCGGAAGGTCAGCGTGAAGCAGCGTTCCGTGACGCTGAAGCCCGCGAACGCCTTGCCGAAGCGGAAGCCAAGGCGACCCGCATGGTGTCGGAGGCCATTGCTGCGGGTGATGTACATGCCATCAACTACTTCATTGCGCAGAAATACACCGAAGCCCTGTCGGACATCGGGACTGCCAACAACGCCAAGATCGTGCTGATGCCGATGGAAGCCTCGGCGCTGATCGGTTCACTGGGCGGCATCGGCGCAATTGCCAAAGAAGTGTTCGGCAGCGACGGCACACAACGCCAGCCGGAACCACGGCCACGCCCTGCAGCGCCTTCGCGCACCGCACCTCAGGTCAATCCATTCGCACCGTCGTCGGATAGATAATCATGATAAAACAGGCCATAGCAGAGCTTGGTCCATGGAGCTGGTGGATCACCGGCTTCATCCTGTTTGCCGCAGAACTTGCCGCTCCAGGCGTATTCCTGATCTGGATCGGTGCAGCGGCTATCGTTGTTGGTGCATTGTCACTGTTGCTCTGGGACGCAACATTGTGGTCATGGCAGGTGCAATTCGTACTGTTTGCAGCACTCTCTGTGGCCTTTGCCCTGATTGGCCGCCGTTACTTCGGCAAGCCAAATGCAGCCTCGGACGAACCCTTCCTCAATCAGCGTGAAGCTAGCCTGATTGGCCGCACAGCAACACTGATGGAGCCGATTGCGGAAGGTCGCGGACGCGTAAAATTGGACGACACGGTCTGGCCGGTCAACGGCCCGGATCTGCCAGCCGGAACGCGCGTGCGCATCATGGCTGCACATGGGCGTAACCTCACCGTCGAGTCGGTGGAATAAGTTAGAAAAAACCTTGCGGCTTAGGCAACGCCAAGCCGCAAGAAATCGTGGAAATGCACCAGCCCAAGCGGCCGGTTCTCATCGTCGACCACGATCAGCGCACCAATCTGATGCTTTTCAAGGAAGGCAAGTGCGCTGGTTGCCAGCATGGTGGTCTTAACCACTTTCGGCGTGCGGGTCATGATGTCGTCAACCTGCAATCCTGAGAGATCGCGAGACAGATTACGGGCAAGGTCACCCTCGGTGACGATACCGCACAGTCGGCCATCCTCATCGAGAATGCCGACACAGCCAAAATGTTTGTGCGACAGAACCTTGACCGCCTCGGGCATCAAGGTGCCCTTGCGAACCAGCGGAACCCGCTCACCGGTGTGCATGATATCACCGACCTGCGCCAGGCTCGCACCCAGTTTGCCACCTGGATGAAACACCCGGAAATCACCAGCCGTGAACCCGCGCGCTTCCAGCAGTGCAACGGCAAGCGCGTCACCCAAGGCGAGCTGCATCAATGTCGACGTGGTCGGCGCCAGACCATGCGGGCAAGCCTCCTGCTCATTCGGCACCAACAGCACGATGTCGGCCGCCTTGGCGAGCGAAGAATTTTCCGAACAGGTCAGTGCAATCAACGGAATGGAAAAACGCCGTGTGTAATCGATGGTGCTGCGCAGCTCTGCACTCTCACCACCCTTGGAGATGGCCAGTACAACATCATTGCCAGCAATCATACCAAGATCGCCGTGGTTTGCCTCGGCGGCATGCACGAAAAAGGCGGGTGTTCCGGTCGATGCAAATGTCGCCGCCAGCTTGCTGCCAATGTGCCCGCTTTTGCCAACACCCGTGATGATGACACGGCCGTCAATCGAACCAATCGTCTCGATTGCCGCGTTAAACGGCTGGGCAAGACCATTCTGCAGCGCCAGTTCCAGTGCCTCAAGACCCTTCCGCTCGATATTGATCGTGCGCAGGGCCGAGTCGATGGCGAGATTATCGATGAGTTTCACAGATCTTTTAATCATGCCGGACTGTTACTCCTTTCGAAAAAAACTGTCCAGCGGTCAAAACCAACCTGGCACCCGCATTATAATCGCCGCAATCCCGGCATGCGAAACCAGATGTTAACCACATGGCTTTACCTTTGGGTAAGATTTGGAAATTTGCCGGAACAGCCATGCCGAAACCCACAGACAGCGCGGCCAGACGCCTTAAAGCGTGGCGCAATGCAGCCGCATTGCTGGTGGCATGCACATGTCTGTATGAACCGGCCATCGCCTTTGCCCAAAGCACACAAGCCACGCCCGTCCTCAAAAGACGGACCGACAGCCGTGTCGCCACGGCCCTGCAACAAAACCAGGCGGAAGTAGAAGCTGAAGCCACAGGCGTTGATCCGGCAGCGGCAAACCCGGCCGACCCGACAACACTGACCACACAAGGCATCGCCCCTCCGGTCAATGCGGGAGATGCCATCACCGACGAGCCGGACGAGGCAAATGCACCCTATGAGCAGCAGCTCAATCCTTACGAACCGACCATAGATGGTGGTGACGTTGATCCAACGGCTGCGACGAACCTGACCCCCGGTATTCGGTTGGGAACGATGGTGCTGCGCCCGACAATCAGCCAGACACTAAACACCGAAAAACAGAAATCATCCGGCAGTTCTGATCGTCGCAACTACATGACGACAGGCATTCGCGGTACTCTGAACAGCGACTGGTCGCGCCACTCCTTGACGGTAACGGGCGACGGAGCCTGGGAGCGCAATCTCGGCAGCGATAAAAGCGGCGAGGAACCACGCGCCTCGATCAATGCCGACCTGCAGCTTGATCTGGCAAAAGACACAACCGTCAACATAACCGGCGGCTACAACTTCAGCCGCGAAGATACTGATGATCCGAACGCCCTGAACAATGCATCCGTTCAGTCAGGCGTCCATGAATTTACCGGCGGCGTTGCCGTGGCGCGCGATCTTGGCCGTATACGCGGACTGGCGGCCATTGAACTGCAACGCAACGTCTATTCTGCCGCCAAGGCACTGGATGGCAGCTCGATTGATCTGAGCGCCCGCGACCGCACCGGCGGCGATATTCGCGTGCGGGCAGGTTATGAACTGTCACCTGCTCTCATTCCGTTTCTCGAGGTCTCATCCGGCCTGACCCGTTATGACGACAAATTCGACGATACGGGTTATGAGCGCTCTTCCAAATCCTACGGCGCCAAGCTTGGAACGGAGCTTGATCTCGGTGAGAAACTGCGTGGCGAACTGGCACTCGGTTATCTGCGTAAAAGCTACGACGACCAGAGGTTGGGCTCCATCAATGCATTCAGTGTTGACGGCGATCTCTCGTGGTCGCCACAGCGCGGTACAGACGTGAGCCTTGGCCTGCGCACAACCATCGAAGATTTTGCTGGTGGCTCACAGGGTGGCTGGATAT
Source organism: Agrobacterium sp. AGB01 (assembly GCF_014851585.1). GTDB lineage: Bacteria > Pseudomonadota > Alphaproteobacteria > Rhizobiales > Rhizobiaceae > Agrobacterium. The sequence goes on along the minus strand of NZ_JACVAB010000002.1, from coordinate 232,943 downwards.
CTCATCGCCTGACGGCAGGCCTGACCCATCAGTTGCGCAACAACCTCGTAGCGCGCCTCACCGGACAGGTCACCCGCCGCAACTTCCCATCCGGAGATACGCGGGACGTGACGGAATATTTCACCTCGGCCGGGCTGACATGGAGCCTCAACCGTTATCTCGATCTGACAAGCGATATCAGTTACCAGACGACACCGGTCTACGACACCGGCACATGGCGGATTGGCGCAGGTATCGCTTTCAAGCGTTGAACGCGCCACCGCAGTTGCTTCAAATCGAGACATAAAAAATCCCGGCTTTCACCGGGATTTTCTGCTATTCTGACTGTGCCGCCGCTTATTTCAGCTTGGCAAGCAGTTCCTTCAACGGACCTTCGATAGATGGGCGAATATCGCTCCGCTCCAGCGCGAATGCCAGGTTGGCAAGAATGAAGCCATCCTTTGCACCGCAGTCATAGGTCTGACCCTGGAAATGGTAACCGAAGAAATCCTGGTCCTTGGCAAGCGTCAGCATGCCATCGGTAAGCTGGATTTCATTGCCGGCGCCACGTTCCTGCGTTTCCAGAATGTTGAACACTTCCGGCTGCAGAATGTAGCGGCCGTTGATGTAGAAGTTGGAAGGTGCAGTGCCCTTGGCTGGCTTTTCGACCATTTCGGTGATCTTGAAGCCGTCGCCAGCCTTTTCGCCAACACCGACGATACCGTACTTGTGCGCCTGATCAGGGTCGCATTCCTGCACGGCAATAACGTTGCCACCGGTCTGGTTGTAAACGTCGACCATGCCCTTGAGGCAGCCCTTTTCGGAATGCATGATCATGTCAGGCAACAGAACCGCAAATGGCTCATCACCAACGATGTCGCGTGCACACCATACCGCATGGCCAAGACCAAGTGGTGCCTGCTGGCGTGTGAAGCTCGCTGTACCGGCCTTTGGCAAAAGGTCTTCAAGCAAAGTCAGCTCGGCCGTTTTGTTGCGCTCTCGCAGCAGCTGCTCGAGTTCGAATTGAATATCAAAATAGTCTTCGATGACCGCTTTGCCGCGACCTGTAACAAAAACAAAATGTTCAATGCCTGCTTCAATGGCCTCATCGACCACGTACTGCAGAACAGGCTTGTCAACAACAGTAAGCATTTCCTTCGGAACAGCTTTCGTTGCCGGCAAGAAACGAGTTCCCATACCTGCGACCGGAAAAACGGCCTTCCGAATTTTCGTATTTTCTACCACGCATCCCTCCTGAGAGACTAATTGGATAATATTCCCCGCGCAGCGCTATATTCCAAAACTTTTTAAGAATTGCAAAGGGTGACGCTACGAACGGTTAATGGTAAAGAATTTGTTGACATTAATTTGTTATCACATCGTGAAGCCCGATGCGTATCTCGCCATCGAAATGAAATTCGAGAGACGAAAGACTGACGATGAAAAAGCTGATCCTTTCAGATGTCCGTAAATTTGGCTGCATGGTTTTTGCAGGCTTAGCAATAACTTTGACCCCAGCGTCTGCCAGCGCTGATGCTGGTTTTCGAAAATGGATCAACGACTTTTATACCACTGCCGCTAAAAGTGGTATTACCAAGGCGACATATCAAAAGGCTTTTTCAGGCGTTACTGAGCCAGACCCTGAAGCCTTGCGCAAAGCAAACTTTCAGCCGGAATTCAGCAGCCAGATCTGGGACTACCTGGATTCACGCGTAAACCCGTACACGGTTCGCATTGGTCGTGAAATGAAGGCTAAGCACGCCTCGACGCTGAATGCCATCGAGCGTCACTTCAACGTCGATAAGAACATCCTGCTCGCCATCTGGTCGATGGAATCGAATTATGGTGCCGTTCTGGAAAAACCAGAACGCCTGCATCACATTCCGACCACGCTGGCAACGCTTGCCTATGCCGATCCGAAGCGCGCAAAATTTGCCAGAACGCAGCTGATTGCCGCCTTGCAGATTCTTCAGAACGGCGACGTGTCAGCGAAAAACCTCACTGGTTCCTGGGCAGGTGCCATGGGCCACACACAGTTCATTCCTACCAGCTACCTGCTTTACGCGGTTGATGCGGACGGAAACGGCAAACGCGATATCTGGCACTCCATTCCTGATGCTCTGGCAACCGCCGCCAACCTTCTGGCGAAGAATGGTTGGGAGCCAGGCAAAACATGGGGTTATGAAGCCGCTGTCCCCTCAGGTGCCGGTCGCTATGAAGGCCAGACAAAAACTCTGGCGGAATGGGCAAAGCTTGGTTTCGCCAGACCGAATGGCAAGGCGTTTCCACGCGGCTCCGACAGAGCGCAACTGGTCATGCAGGGCGGAAAATCCGGTCCTGGCTTCCTGATGATGAAAAATTTCTTCACCATCAAGAAGTACAACGCTTCCAACAGCTACGCGCTTGCTATCGGTCTTCTGGCAGATGAAATTGCCGGTTATGGCGGCATGCAGCAGCGTTGGCCACGCCCCGATGGCACACTCGACATTCGTGAGAAATTCGAGCTGCAAAGCCGCATGAAGGAACTCGGCTATTATGATGGAGAAATCGACGGCAACTTCGGTTCCGGCTCAAAAGCAGCCATCAGCGCCATCCAGCAACGTCTGGGCATGACAAATGACGGCGAACCATCGCAGCGACTTCTGCGTGCACTGAGGAACTGACAACCCTGAAGCAGGCTTCCGGTTATAGGCAAGCCTGTGATATGGTATGTCATACGAGGATGCATCATGAATAAGCAGGCAAAGATCAAGAAGCCAGCCCGGCTTCGCGCAGGCGCGAGTGCTCTGTGTGTGCTTGTTGTCCTGCCTCTTTTTCCCTCACCTGTGTTCGCACAGGAACGTGAGCGACCACGTACTCTCATGGATATGCTGTTTGGCGGGCGCCAGCGCGAAATGCGTGACGGCCGCCAGTTGCGGGAGGAGGAACCGCGCGTAAGGCGTCCCCCTCCCCGCGAACGCTCCGTTTCGCGCCCGCAGACACCGCGCACAACACCATCCGTCACACAGATGCGCACCACAGCCCCGGCCGCACCGGTTACCAAACTTGAAAATGCCCGCCGCGTCCTGGTGGTCGGTGATTTTCTGGCCAGCGGCATGGGTGACGAGTTGACCAAAACCTTTGCTTCATCACCGGCAATTGCCGTTGATGTCAGAGCAAATGGTTCGTCCGGCCTTGTCCGTGCAGACTATTATGACTGGCTGTCCAACCTTCCGAATTTCATTCAAGAGGTCAAACCTGCCGCCGTCGTTATCATGCTCGGTTCCAATGACCGACAGCTGATGATGATTGGTGACCTCAGGGAAAAATACGGCACCGATCTGTGGTTCAAGGAGTATGAGCGGCGCATCGATGCGCTGGCAACGATTGTCTCGCGGCAGAAGATACCACTTTTGTGGGTCGGCCTGCCCGCCTTCCAGTCCCCATCGCTCACCACAGATTTTGTCGGCTTCAACCGCCTGTATCGCAACCATACCGAAAAACACGGTGGCGAATTCGTGGATGTCTGGGACGGGTTTGTCGATGAAGGTGGCAAGTTCATCATCACCGGTTACGACGTCAACGGACAGCAGGCCCGCCTGCGTGAGGCGGACGGCATTGGCATGACACAGGCCGGCAAACGCAAGCTCGCCTTCTATGTCGAGAAGTTCCTGCGCCGCCACGTCGATACCGCCGCCCCAGAACAGGATTTGAACGCAAGCAATCTGCCCGCTCTCACTTCCCTGCCTGCGCTTGGCATTGATGCCGGTCAAGTTAGAACGCAGCCGATCAGCTTGACCGACCCGGAATTGGACGGTGGCAATGCATTGCTGGGAGACAGACCGGCACCCGCCACCATTCGCGAAACGCCACGCGAACTGTTGATCAAGCGCGGTGAAATAGCCGATGCGCCGTTGGGCCGCGTCGACGATTATCGTATGCCAACGCCCGATACCGAGACTGAGGAATAATATCCGGCCGCAAAAAGAAGGCCTGCAATCCATCACATAATATTAAAACAGGAACGTTCCTGTAACGCCTTGGTTAAGCTTGGGGCAGAGCAATATTGCTTTGCCTCAATGATGGATATGAGGAGTAAACATCATGGCCCACCAAGGTGGCACGCAAGACCAGCACAGCAAAGCTGGCCAGAAATCCGGAAAAGGCGGCAGCGATAAAACCCGCAGCGCATCATCCGGGACAGCAACAGAAAACAAGACCGGAATGAAAGACAGCACCCGCGACCAGTCGATGAAGGGCGGTCAGCAGGATCATAAAAACAAACACTGATCCTGGATTTGTCATGATCCCCGTGTTGATTCGGGGATCATTTCCTCAAACAAAAGGCGACCGCATGGCCGCCTTTTTTAATGTTGTTTAGCGCGGCAGAACCGTCGATCCCATCAACGCTTCGTCAATCGCATGTGCTGCCTGACGACCTTCACGGATCGCCCATACAACCAGTGACTGGCCACGGCGTACGTCACCGGCCGCCCACAGCTTGTCGACCGAGGTCTTGTAGTCGGTTTCATTGGCAACAACGTTGGTCGAACCACGGCGGTCCGTGTTGAGCGTCAGCTTGCCGTCCATTTCCTTCAGAACGCTGTCGGTGAACGGACCGGAGAAACCGATGGCGATGAATGCCAGATCGGCCTTGATGATGAATTCGGTGCCCGCAATCGGCTTGCGCTTGTCATCAACCTGGCAGCATTTCACGCCCGTCAGAACACCGTCTTCGTCACCGACGAATTCCAGGGTCGCAACCTGGAATTCACGCACCGCACCTTCAGCCTGCGAAGACGATGTGCGCATCTTTGTTGCCCAGTATGGCCAAACAGCGAGCTTGTCTTCCTTTTCAGGCGGCATCGGACGAATGTCGAGCTGCGTTACCTTCACAGCACCCTGACGGAATGCAGTGCCAACGCAGTCAGACGCCGTATCACCACCACCAACAACAACGACATGCTTGCCGCCAGCCAGGATCGGGTCGGAAGGCCAGCCCACGCTGTCGATGTTTTCACGGCCGACACGACGGTTCTGCTGCACCAGATAAGGCATGGCATCATGAACGCCATGGAAATCCGTACCGCCAATACCGGCAGGGCGTGGGGTTTCGGAGCCACCGCAATACAGAACCGCGTCATGATCAGCGATCAGCTTTTCAACGGTCAGATCAACACCGATATTGACGCCGTAATGGAAGGTCACGCCCTCACCCTTGATCTGCTCAACGCGACGATCGATGAAGTTCTTCTCCATCTTAAAGTCAGGAATACCGTAGCGCAGCAGACCACCAGCCTTGGATTCACGCTCGTAAACGTGAACTTCGTGACCGGCGCGGCCGAGCTGCTGGGCAGCTGCCAGACCGGATGGGCCGGAACCGATAATCGCAACTTTCTTGCCGGTGTGAACGGTCGCAGGCTTTGGCACGATGAAGCCAAGCTCATAGGCCTTGTCGGCAATCGCCTGTTCAACGGTCTTGATCGCAACCGGTGTATCTTCAAGGTTCAGTGTGCACGCCTCCTCACAAGGCGCGGGACAGACGCGACCGGTAAATTCCGGGAAGTTGTTGGTGGAGTGCAGGTTGCGAATCGCCTGTTCCCAACCGCCATTATAGACCAAATCGTTCCAGTCTGGGATCTGGTTGTGTACGGGGCAGCCCGTCGGGCCATGACAGTAGGGAATACCACAGTCCATGCAGCGTGCCGCCTGCTTCTGCACTTCGGCATCCGACATTGGAATGGTGAATTCACGGAAATGGCGAATACGATCCGACGCAGGCTGATACTTGCCCACCTGACGGTCGATTTCCAGAAAGCCTGTAACCTTACCCACTTTATATCCTCACATCAAAGCAGGGCACCTGTCGGGCCCCAATACCAGTAAGCGAAACCAATGACCGCCCCCAGTATGATAAACTCAAATCTGACTTCGCCACTTGCAAGATAGGTTGCCGCGGGTGCGGCAACTGCAACGATTAGCGAAGCCAGTCGGTGTAATGTCTTCACGCGGCGGATTACTCCGCCGCCACGCCTAGCCGCATCCGTTCCATGTCCTCAAGCGCACGACGGTATTCAACCGGCATGACCTTGCGGAACTTCGGACGGAACTCGGTCCAGCGATCAAGAATGTCCTTGGCACGAGCCGAGTTGGTGTAGTGGAAGTGGTTCGAGATCAGCTGGTAAAGACGCTCCTCGTCGTGACGTGTCATGTCCTCGGAAACGTCTACACGTCCCTTGTGCATGAGGTCGCCGCCGTGGTGGTGCAGCTTTTCCAGCATGTCGTCTTCTTCCGGAACAGGCTCCAGCTCAACCATCGCCATGTTGCAGCGGGTTGCAAAGTCACCGGTCTCATCCAGCACGTAAGCGACACCGCCCGACATGCCAGCTGCAAAGTTGCGGCCGGTTTCACCGAGCACAACAACGATACCACCGGTCATGTATTCGCAGCCATGGTCACCCACGCCCTCGACAACGGCGACCGCACCGGAGTTTCGAACAGCGAAACGCTCACCGGCTACACCGCGGAAATAACACTCGCCGGTGATCGCACCATAGAGAACGGTGTTACCGACGATGATCGAGTTTTCCGCAACGATACGGGCATTTTCCGGCGGACGAACGATGATGCGTCCACCCGACAGGCCCTTGCCGACATAGTCGTTACCATCACCCACCAGATCAAAAGTGATGCCGCGTGCAAGGAAGGCACCGAAGGACTGGCCAGCCGTACCCTTGAGGGTGACGTGGATGGTATCGTCCTTGAGACCCTTGTGACCCCAACGCTTGGCAAGCGCACCCGACAGCATGGCGCCGGCAGAACGGTCAACGTTCTTGATCGGCACTTCGAAGACAACCGGCTCGCGGTTTTCCAGCGACGGGGCAGACTTCTCAATCAGCTTGCGGTCGAGAATGTCGTCAATCGGGTGGTGCTGGCGTGCCGTCCAGAATGTCTCAGCTTTCGGTGCATCGACCTTGTGGAAGATACGGCTGAAATCGAGACCCTTGGCCTTCCAGTGGGCCAGCATCTCATCCTTTTCGAGCATTTCGGAAGCACCGATGATCTCATCCAGCTTGGCAACGCCAAGCGAAGCGAGAATTTCGCGCACTTCTTCAGCTACGAAGAAGAAGTAGTTGATGACGTGTTCCGGCGAACCCTTGAAGCGCTTGCGCAGAACAGGATCCTGCGTTGCAACGCCGACCGGGCAGGTGTTGAGATGGCACTTGCGCATCATGATGCAGCCGGCCGCAATCAGCGGCGCCGTTGCAAAACCGAACTCGTCTGCACCCAGCAGCGCGCCGATGATGACGTCGCGGCCGGTCTTAAGACCACCATCCACCTGCAGGGCGATACGCGAACGAAGGCCGTTCAGCACCAGCGTCTGCTGGGTTTCGGCAAGACCGATTTCCCATGGCGAACCAGCATGCTTGAGCGAGGTCAGCGGCGATGCACCGGTACCACCGTCAAAGCCAGAAACAGTGATATGGTCGGCACGGGCCTTGGCGACACCGGCAGCAACCGTACCAACCCCCACTTCCGACACCAGCTTCACGGAAACATCGGCTTGCGGATTGACGTTCTTCAGGTCGTAGATCAGCTGTGCCAGATCTTCGATCGAATAGATGTCATGGTGCGGCGGCGGCGAAATCAGACCAACGCCCGGTGTGGAGTGACGGGTCTTGGCGACCGTTGCGTCTACCTTGTGACCTGGCAACTGACCGCCTTCGCCGGGCTTTGCGCCCTGTGCGACCTTGATCTGCAGCATGTCAGCATTGACGAGATATTCCGTCGTCACGCCAAAACGACCTGATGCGATCTGCTTGATGGCAGAACGTTCCGGGTTCGGCTGGCCGTTGAGCAGCGGCGTGTAACGATCCGCCTCTTCACCACCCTCACCGGTGTTCGACTTGCCGCCGATCTTGTTCATGGCAATGGCAAGCGTGGTATGTGCTTCACGGCTGATCGAACCGAAGGACATCGCACCTGTCGAAAAACGCTTGACGATTTCGACGGCAGGCTCAACCTCGTCAACCGAGATCGGCTTGCGGCCCAAAGCCTCGGCAGTCTTGACCTTGAACAGACCACGAATGGTGTTCATGCGCAGCGCCGTGTCATTTACCATCTCGGCAAATTCGCGGTAACGATCCTGGCTGTTGCCACGAACCGCATGCTGCAGGGTCGCAACCGCGTCCGGGCTCCAGGCATGGCTTTCACCACGCATACGGAAGGCATATTCGCCACCGATATCGAGCGTGTTGGCAAGGATCGGGTCCTTGCCGAACGCCGCTGCGTGGCGCGAAACGGTTTCCTGCGCAATTTCCGTCAGGCCAACACCTTCGATGGTCGTGGCCGTGCCGAAGAAATATTGCTCGATGAACTCGGACGACAGGCCGATGGCATCGAAAATCTGCGCGCCGCAATAGGACTGATAGGTGGAAATGCCCATCTTGGACATGACCTTGAGAATGCCCTTACCAACAGCCTTGATGTAGCGGTAAACCACTTCATCATCAGACACTTCCTTCGGGAACGCGCCGTGCTTGTGCATGTCCAGCAGCGTATCGAAGGCGAGGTACGGGTTGATGGCTTCCGCGCCGTAACCGGCCAGAAGGCAGAAGTGGTGGATTTCGCGCGGCTCGCCGGTTTCGACCACAAGGCCAACCGAGGTGCGCAGACCCTTGCGGATCAGGTGATGGTGAACGGCCGCGGTAGCCAGCAGCGCCGGAATGGCAACACGGTCCGGTCCAAGCTGACGGTCGGATAGAACGATAATGTTGTAACCGCCACGCACGGCAGATTCTGCACGTTCGCACAGACGGTCAAGCATGTCCGGCATGCCTTCGGCACCACGCTCCACATCATAGGTGAAGTCGAGTGTCTTGGTGTCGAAACGGTCTTCCGTGTGGCCAATCGAGCGAATCTTTTCCAGATCGCCATTGGTCAGGATCGGCTGGCGTACTTCCAGACGCTTGGCGCGTGCAGCCCCGGCATGGTCAAGAATGTTCGGGCGTGGACCAATGAAGGACACAAGGCTCATCACCAGCTCTTCGCGGATCGGGTCGATCGGCGGGTTGGTAACCTGCGCAAAGTTCTGCTTGAAATAGGTGTAAAGCAGCTTGGACTTTTCCGACATCGCAGAAATCGGTGTGTCCGTTCCCATCGAGCCGACAGCTTCCTGGCCTGTCGTTGCCATTGGCGACATCAACAGCTTGGTGTCTTCAATGGTGTAACCAAAGGCCTGCTGGCGATCGAGCAGCGACACGTCGCGACGCAGCGCACGTGGCTCCACCGGCTTCAAATCTTCAAGGATCAGCTGGGTACGATCCAACCATGTGCGGTAAGGATGTTTTGCAGCAAGCTCGTGCTTCACTTCCTCGTCGGAAATGATGCGGCCCTTCTCCATATCGATCAGCAGCATCTTGCCAGGCTGCAAACGCCACTTCTTAACGATACGCTCTTCCGGAACCGGCAGCGTTCCGGCTTCCGATGCCATGATAATACGGTCATCATCAGTAACCAGATAACGGGCTGGACGCAGACCATTGCGGTCAAGCGTTGCACCGATCTGCTTGCCATCGGTAAAGGCAACGGCAGCCGGGCCATCCCATGGCTCCATCAGGGCAGCGTGATATTCGTAAAATGCCTTACGCTCAGGTGACATCGACTGGTTACCAGCCCAAGCCTCCGGGATCAGCATCATCACGGCATGCGCCATGGAATAACCGCCGCGCACCAGGAATTCCAGCGCGTTGTCGAAGCACGCAGTATCCGACTGGCCTTCATAGGAAATAGGCCACAGCTTGGAAATGTGCTCGCCAAACAGTTCGGACGAAACCGAAGCCTGACGTGCAGCCATCCAGTTGACGTTGCCACGCAGCGTGTTGATTTCGCCGTTATGCGCCACCATTCGGTACGGGTGCGCCAGCTTCCAGGACGGGAAGGTGTTGGTCGAGAAACGCTGGTGAACAAGCGCCACGGCCGATTCAAAGCGCGGATCCGACAGGTCCTTGTAATAGGCACCAACCTGGTAGGCGAGGAACATGCCCTTGTAGACGATGGTCGAGGACGACAGCGATACAGGATAGAAGTCCTGCGCTTCCTTGCCGCCACGCTCGTCATAGATGCGGTTGGAAATGACCTTGCGGATCAGGAAAAGCTGGCGCTCGAACTCGGCATTGGTCGCGGCGTCGCGCCCTGCACCAATGAACACCTGCACGTGATGCGGTTCGGTCGCCGCAATATCCGCGGCCTTGGACAACGAAGCATTGTCGACCGGCACGTCACGGAAACCGAGGAACTGCTGGCCCTCTTCACCGATGACGTCGATGATGACCTTCTTGTAGTGTTCGATACGCTCGGCATCGGTCGGCATGAAGATGTGGCCAACCGCATATTCGCCAGCCTTCGGCAACGTAATGCCCTGCTTTGCCATTTCCTCACGGAAAAAGCGGTCCGGAATCTGCACCAGAATGCCAGCGCCATCGCCCATCAGCGGGTCTGCACCAACCGCACCGCGGTGGGTCAGGTTTTCAAGAATGAACAGGCCATCCTTGACGATCTGGTGAGACTTCTGGCCCTTCATATGCGCGACGAAACCGACGCCGCAGGCATCATGCTCATTGCGTGGATCGTAAAGACCCTGACGCTCGGGAATACCACGTGCAAAGCTCTTCTGAGCGACGACAGACGCGGCCTTGGCCGCGGTGGGACAGTCAGTCGTCATGCTTGCGGCAGCAAATTCGCTTTCCGGCTTGTTGGTCATTTTGGTCCCTCCTGCAAAACATTGCATAAAACGGCAGTAAAAGCCGGATTGACGAAGCCTTTTTTCAAGGAACCTCACAAACCGGCTTATTCAATTTAGGACAGCAAGACTGTCTCAATTCTCGGTAATTTTGACAGAAAGCCCCGCCTTTCGCAAGTGCGTGCTAACAAAATATAAACATGAGTTTCGCAGTGAAATTACGACAACATGCGAAAGCGAGAAATTTTGTTACGCCATACAGCGCTTGTGCGTTGCTTTCATTGCCCGATTTGCCAACATCGCCCCAACACCATAAAAGATTCACACAGATCATTTCTTCTGGCTGCAATCCGCATCATCTCATCTGAAAGCGTAGATACATGTTTTTTGCTTCCGATAACTGGGCTGGCGCTCACCCCGCCATTAACGAACGGCTCATGAAAGAATCGACCCGCTTTGCGGCCGCTTACGGCACCAGCGAGCTCGACAAATCCATTGAGCAAAAGTTCAACGAAATATTTGAGCGGGAAGTTGCCGTATTTTTTGTCGGCACCGGAACGGCCGCCAATTCCCTGGCACTGGCCAGCGTTGCCCGCCCCGGTGGCATCGCCTTCTGTCACTCTGAAGCTCACGTAATCGAAGACGAATGTGGTGCGCCGGTCTATTTCTCCAATGCATCGCGACTGATGCCGGTTGCCGGTCCGACTGGCAAAATGCTGCCAGACAATCTGAGCGCCGCCATTCGCCGCTTCCCACCCGGCTCCATCCATCAGGGCCAGCCAATGGCTGTGACCGTCACCCAAGCAACCGAGGTTGGAACGGTTTATTCGCTGGATGAAATCGATGCTATTTCAGCGATTGCCAAGCAGCATAACCTGCCGCTGCATATGGATGGCGCACGTTTTGCCAATGCACTGATGACGCTCGGCACCAACCCGGCAGAAATGACCTGGAAACGCGGCGTTGACATCCTGTCGTTCGGTGCCACCAAAAACGGCTGCTGGTGCGCGGAAGCCATCGTTTATATGGATCCGAAAATGGCAAAAGACCTGCCGTTCATGCGCAAGCGCTCGGCACAGCTGTTCTCGAAAACTCGCTTCATCGCCGCACAATTCGACGCATATTTTAAGGACGGCCTTTGGCTGGCACTGGCCGGTCACGCCAATGCCATGGCGAACCGCTTGCGCACAGGCATCGAAGCCTCCAACAGCGCCCGCCTTGCATGGTCTACACAGTCGAATGAGCTATTTGTGGTCCTGCAAAAGGAAACCGCTCTTGCCGCGAAACAACAAGGCGCGCATTTTTATGACTGGGTTGTCCCGCATGACATGGCCGAGCCAGTACAGGAAAATGAAACGCTGATCCGTCTCGTCACCAGCTTTGCAACCAGCGAAACCGATGTCGACAGCTTCCTGGCGATTTGCGGCGCTGCCTGATTATCCCAGGCCTCGATAAACATCACCCCATGCGCTTAGGGCGTATGGGGTGCAATCGCCACCTTGGCAACAACACGTACAGCCAGCGCCTCGACCAACTCCGGGTTGGCTCCCTTTCGCGGCACCAGCACAAACTCCACATCTTCCAGCGCGGGCAGACTACCTTGAGTGATTTCACGTAAGGCCGCAGGTGTCATGCTGCGTGGCTGCACCAGCACACCCATGCCTGCCTGGGCCGCCGCGACCAACCCACTCAAACTGCCGCAGGTACAGACAATCCGCCAGGCAATGCCTTTGCGATCCAGTGCTTCCTGCGCCACCTTGCGCGTTATGCTCGGCTGCGGAAAGGCAATAAGCGGCACAACACCGTCATGGGCTTTGAGAATTGCCGGATCACGTGCCAGCCACACCAGCGGTTCGCGATAGAGGAAACGTCCGAGTCGATCGCCCAGCCGGCGCTTGGCCAACACGACATCCAGATCACCATTATCCTGCATCTGGTAGAGCACACCACTCAAGGCAACCGTCAACTCAAGGTCGACCAGCGGGTAAAGTCGGATGAAGTCTTCCAGAATAACCGTCAGGCGGTTGGCAACAAAATCCTCGGAAACACCAAGTCGCAACCGCCCCCGCAGCCGATTTGCGGTAAAAAGCGACGACACCTTGCCATTGATATCCAGCATGGAGCGTGCATAACCGAGCAGCGCTTCCCCTTCTGCCGTTAACCTCACTTGATGGGTACTACGCTCAATGAGCCGTTGGCCAAGAAAGGTCTCAAGCCGTTGAATATGCTGACTAACAGTTGATTGACCGATACCAAGTTGTTCGCCGGCAAGCGTGAAACTTCCGGTCTGCTCCAGCGTTACAAAACTGGCGAGATGATGAAGATTGAGCATCGTTATCACAAATCACAATAACTGTTAGTCTTTGCATCCTGCTTCACGATAAGCAATATGTAAATTAAATTCCCTAAGAGACAAAGACCATGAGCCGATTTCTGCCCGACCGCTTCACCCTGATGCTGATCTGTACCGTCATTCTGGCCAGCCTTTTGCCGATCAGCGGTGAGCCCGCTGAATATTTCGGCCTGGCGACCAAGCTGGCAATTGCGCTGTTGTTTTTCCTGCACGGGGCGCGATTGGCACGCGATGTGGTGATTGCCGGTATTTTACATTGGCGCCTGCATCTCGCCATTCTTCTGGTGACCTTCGGTCTTTTCCCACTGATCGGCGTAGCGCTTGGCTATATCCCTGAAAGCATCCTGCCGGCGCCGCTTTATATGGGCGTACTGTTTCTCTGCGTTCTGCCGTCTACCGTGCAGTCTTCCATTGCGTTTACATCCATGGCAGGCGGCAATGTTCCCGCAGCAATCTGTTCGGCATCAGCATCCAACATTTTCGGTATGTTTCTGACACCACTCCTCGTTGGCCTACTGTTTACGGTCGGTGGTCATGGTGGCGGCTTTTCGCTTGATGCATTCGGGCAAATCTTCCTTCAGCTGCTTTTGCCTTTCATAGCAGGCCAAGCACTGCAGCCGTGGATCGGCGACTGGATCCGGTCGCGCAAAAAGCTGCTTGCGCCTGTTGATCGCGGCTCAATTCTGATGGTGGTTTATCTCGCCTTCAGTGAAGCGGTAATCGAAGGCATCTGGCAACAGTTCACATTGCGCGATATCGGCGTCGTCGTTGCCATCAACATTGTCCTGCTGGCGGTCATATTGTGCGTCACCATGTTTGGTAGCCGCCTGCTGGGCTTCAACAAACAGGACGAAATCACCATCACTTTCTGCGGATCGAAAAAGAGCCTGGCAAGCGGTGTGCCGATGGCAGGCGCGATCTTTGCTGGCCAAAGCATTGGCGCCATCGTTCTGCCAATCATGCTGTTTCACCAGATCCAGCTGATGGCCTGCGCAGTGATTGCGCAGCGTTATGCAAGAGCGGCAAAGGCTGCACAAGCTGAGCCAGCAAACGCAAAAACGGCCCTCACTTGAGGGCCGTCCTGAATATTATACCTGCATGATTAAGCTTAGTTGACCTGGGTTGGCGTAATCTGCGCCTCGATGGTCTTTGCACCTTCAGCAGCATCCGAAACGATCGCGATCCGACGCGGTTTCATTGTTTCTGGAAGGTTACGCAGAAGGTCAATGTGGAGCAGACCGTTCTTCAACGAAGCAGATTGCACTTCCACATAATCGGCCAACTGGAAGCGACGCTCAAAGGCGCGCTTGGCAATGCCACGATACAGGAACTCGCCTTCATTCGCCTTGTCCTGCTCCGACTTCTCAGCCTTGACGGTCAGCACATGGGCACGCGCCTCAATGCTCAGCTCGTTTTCATCAAAGCCGGCAACAGCCATCGTTATACGATAGGTGTTATCGCCAGTGCGTTCGATGTTGTAAGGCGGATAGCTCTGCGCCTGTTCCGGCTGCCCAACATTATCAAGCAGATTGAAGAGGCGGTCAAAACCGACGGTGGAGCGGTAGAGTGGCGAAAAATCCAAATGACGCATGGTGTCCTCCTTGAGAAGCGACTGTTTGCGGTTAAGGCTTTCATCCCGTATTGGCGATGAGGAAGCCGGGTTACGGCCCCGTTCTGGCGACCGTGACAAACAGATGGGAACAGTTTTGCCGCACTTCAAGAGGCAGTAAAAAAGCGGGAGTTGTCGCTTGATCCTCTATCGTGGAATCCTCCTTCACCACGCAGTACGCAAGCAGCGAAAATATCACGTTTTCGCGATTGTCGGCGCCACAGAACGATGCCCTGCAACCGGCTTTGAAACTGAACTTCAAATGAACAGCCAGTTCCAAATCGGTTCATCTTTCAGGCTTTAGAAAACAGCCATCGGGGGCAACTCCGCTGACTGAAGAGTACAACGTCCCTTCTTCTTCAGTCCTGTTGGCCGGGACCGTGACTGCGCACAACCGACGGTTCCGGCATTTTTTCTTTGACGAGATAAGCCACTCGACCTATCCCATTATTATCCACCAGGGAATCGGCCGGAAAAGGTAATGGACGACGTTATTTTACACGCCACACCCGGCAATCCACTGCCCGAGAATTACACGGCCGGATATTTCACCGGACACCGTAACAAAAAACTGCGCTACGCGGTTTTTCGCTGCCAACAATCGGTTGCCAAGGGTACCATCGTTCTGCTGCATGGCAGAAACGAGTGCATCGAAAAATATTACGAGACCATCATCAACCTGACGACGATGGGCTTCTGGGTTGCGACGTTTGACATGCGCGGTCAGGGCGGATCGGATCGACTGATCAAAAATCCCGACGCCGGTCACGTCCATCGGTTCCGGGATTATGAGCAGGATGTCTCGCTGTTCATGGAACAGATCGTACTGCCCGACACGCGCCTGCCATTTTATATGGTTGCACATTCCACCGGCGCGCTGATCGCCCTGTCCATGGCACCCAACCTGTCCAACCGCATCGAGCGCATGGCCTTGTGTTCGCCGTTCATTCAGCTGTCAGGGCAATCCATGCCAAGCCCTGCCGTTTTTACAATCGCAGCGACGTTGAGCCTGATTGGCCTGGGACGAATGAGACTAGGCAAGGACCAACGTGAGCGCAACTTCATTGGCAATCCGCTGACATCAGATGAACTGCGTTTTGCCCGCAATCTGACCCTGATGCAGAAAATGCCGGAATTGTTTGTTGGTTCGCCAACCGCTCGCTGGGTTTATGAGACCATGAAAGCGGCAAGTCGCGTCACAAAGCAGGAACACCTGACTCATATTCACGTGCCAACCTTGCTGCTGGCGCCGGTTCTGGACCCGATCACGCCCTATGGTGCGCAGGAAGAACTGTCACGCAATTTCCGTGCAGCGCAACTCATCCCTGTGACCGGCGCCCGGCACGAATTGCTGCACGAGCGCGATATCTTCAGAAGTCAGGCGCTTGCGGCCATAGAGGCATTCTTCTCACCGGAAGAGTAACCCTATCGGCACAATCGGCCCTTCAAAGGCCGGACAAGATCTCCAATGCCTGCGCATGAACAGCTTTGCTGCCTGCCGCGATGATCCGACCCGCCGCTTCTGGTCTGCCGCCATCCCAGGTCGTTATCACGCCACCAGCCTGCTCGATGATTGGAATAAGCGCGCCGACATCATAGGGCTTGAGCGAGCTTTCAATCACCAGATCGATATGGCCGGCTGCGAGCAACGCATAGGCGTAACAATCGACACCGTAGCGGAACAGACGCACCTTATCCTGCACCCTGTTGTAACGTGGTGCTTCCTCGGCATCGAAAATATGCGGTGATGTCGTGAACAATGTCGCGGCGGAAATGTCTTTGCAATCACGGGTCTTGATCTGACGGGTACCATCAGGGCCGCTGTACCAGGAGGCTTTGCCATCGGCGAAATAACGTTCGCCGGTAAAAGGCTGATCCATAACACCCATGACAGAGCGACCGTTGCTCTGCAGACCAATCAAGGTACCCCAGACCGGAACGCCGGAAATGAAGGCGCGCGTACCGTCAATCGGATCAATCACCCAGACATGCTCACGGTCCAGACCGACGCTGCCATGTTCTTCGCCGAGAATACCGTGGTCCGGATAGGTCTTGCCGATAAGCGCTCGGATCGCCTGTTCGGCTGCCTGATCACCCTCAGTGACCGGATCATAACCGCCGTCCTGCTTGTTGGTGACATCGATGCCAGTACGAAAGCGCGGCAAAGTCTCTGCTTTGGCAGCATCCGCGAGAGAAAAGAAAAAATCCCGATCCGGCAGCATGACATCTCCACTTGGCAAAACAATAGCTTCAGCCTTGTAAAGCACTGCCGGAAAAGAGGAACAGCTTTTGTAATTTTTTCGGAAAAATCATTTTGGTGAGCACTTAGCGACCCCTCCACCAAAAGAGCCCTGCAATGCAAAACCAGCACACCACAGGTACAAATTGCATCATTTTACATCTTAAAGCCGCATCTTCTGCCTAGGGTCAAGCAAATGGCACATTTATTAAGCAAAAATAAAAATGATTGACAATTGTGCATTATGACGTATCTTTTCCATACAGTCTTTGACTGTAAATACCCTCCTTGGGTGTTTCCTCCCTAGACTCAGCCGCGCCACGAGCGCGGTTTTTTTTGCCCGGAACAAAGCAAAAATTTACCAAGCAATAGAAAGTAAAGAGAATTATTCGGCAGCCAAGGCCGAGTCGCCGCAGAATTCGGTGACGAAATCACCCATCTGGCGCATAAACACTGCAAGCACCGCAGAAAGTGCCGCAAAATCACTTCGTTTGAGAAGCGTCTTTTCATCCACGTATAGTGCGCGGTTTATTTCAATCTGCAAGGCATGCAGAGAGCGCACGGGCCGCCCGTAATGTTCGGTGATAAAGCCGCCAGCATATGGCTTGTTGCATACGGCAACAAAACCGAGCTCTTCCAGGAAGTGCAGTGCGGCACGTGATATTTCGGGAGAAGCGCTGGTGCCATAGCGATCACCAATAATCACATCAGGTCGAACATTGGACCCTGCAACCCGGATGTTACCGGGCATCGAATGGCAATCGATCAGTACCGCCATGCCGAATTGGGAATGCGTGCGCGAAATCAGCCGGCGTAGGCAGGTGTGATAGGGCTTGTAAATGCCCTCCACCCGCAGCAAACCCTCTTCGACGGGTATACGGTGGTTATAGATTTCCATGTTTTCCGCAACGATGCGCGGCACAGTGCCCAGCCCACCGGAGACCCGCATGGAGCCGATATTCGCATAGGGCGGCAACGCCCCCTCGAACATGCGCGGATCCAGTTCATATGGCTCGCGGTTCACATCCAGATAGGCGCGCGGAAAATTTGCAATCAGGAACGGCGCACCCAGTTCAGGCGCCGCAGAAAACAGTTCATCAACGAAATGGTCTTCAGATCGCCTGATTTCTGACGAATCAAGGCGAGACGATTCGAGAAATGAAACAGGGTAGCAACGTCCACTATGAGGTGAATTATAGACGAACGGGATTCTGTGCGTATCCGGCTCGCGGACTTCGAACAGCTCATATTCACCCGTTATCCAGTCCATTCGATGATATTTACCATGTCACAAATATGCCAATAAACATATGTTGCCAGTTGCATGGCCACAAGTCCATACTGGCGCAACCATAACCGGATTCCTCAAACGCCATTCACGGGATATTTACCCAGAGCAGGCTACAATTGGGATACGGTATTCTCAATTTTACAGGCAGTTACGGTCACCTACATGAGTCAGAAAATTCTTCTCGCAGAAGACGACAACGATATGCGCCGCTTTCTGGTAAAAGCGCTTGAGAAAGCCGGTTACCAGGTATCTTCTTTTGACAACGGCGCAAGCGCATATGATCGGCTTCGTGAAGAGCCCTTCTCTCTGCTGCTGACCGACATTGTCATGCCGGAAATGGATGGCATCGAACTGGCGCGCCGCGCCACCGAGCTGGATCCAGACCTCAAGGTTATGTTCATCACCGGTTTTGCAGCGGTCGCGCTCAACGCCGATTCGAAGGCTCCGAAGGATGCAAAGGTGCTTTCCAAGCCTTTCCACCTGCGTGACCTTGTGGATGAAGTCAACAAACTCCTTGTGGCATAAGGCTTTCAAAAAACCTTTCACAAAACCGCAAAAAAGCAGTTGACGCGTCAATCGGTTTTGTGATCTATGCGCCACATCGGATGGGCGTGTAGCTCAGCGGGAGAGCACTACGTTGACATCGTAGGGGTCACAGGTTCAATCCCTGTCACGCCCACCATCCAAATTCCTTAAGTATCAAGGCCTTGCAGAACACTGCGAGGCCTTTTTACATTGTGCTCTTTAGGTTCGATGGACCTGTCGAGACACCACTTTCCGGCCCCCCCACACAGCGTCATTTCGAAGCCCATGCACCCGCCACAAAATGCAGCGGGCACCGGTTCGGTTTGCTGTCACAATTCGATCAGGCTAATGCTTCAGTCGGGCGCGATGGCACCGGACGCGGATTACCATCGTCATCGACAGATACCATCACAAAAACCGCTTCGGTGACCTTCTCACGTGAATCCTGGTAGTGCCTGCGTGTCCAGGCCTCGATCTTGAGTGTGATCGATGTACGGCCAACTTTCACGATGTCAGTATAGACACACAGCGTATCGCCAATTTTTACCGGCTTCTTGAAAACAATCTCGTGCACGGCAACTGTTACGGTACGCCCGCCTGCCACATCATTGGCACGAACAAAGGCCGCAAGGTCCATTTGCGACATGACCCAGCCACCGAAAATATCACCGGCCGGATTGGCATCCGCCGGCATGGCGAGTGTGCGCAGTGTCATTTCCATTTTGTCAGGAGGATTACCGTCCATCTTATGCATACCTTCATTCAAGAGCATCCCACCCCTTGCTTAACAAAAGCAAGGGACGGCCGCCAAGAGCAAGCTGCCCCACAGTGCTGCAACCCTGTTATGCAAGGGTGCTGCGTCAGACACATTTGGTGAATTTCCATAGGTTTCATAATGCGACATAGACGGATCATTAACCATGATCGGCCAGTATCACTTCATATATGAGGTGCTAAATGGCGTACGACTGGACTGGCAATAACGTCATGCAGAAGCGTGACGACAGGTTTCTTGCAGCATGCATCATTTCTGCTTTGTTTTTGACTGCGGTCACGATTGGCGCGCTTTTGCGAGAGCCAATCCCTGCACGACAGGACAATCCTTATCTTCTGACAACAGACAAATGGCAGCTGCGGCTGTAATCCGCTTTACCTCAGTGGCCATTTCCGTTGGTCGGCAGTGCCTCAAGATGCACGACCGTCGGAGCAAACTTGTTGAGGAATGTTTCAGAGCGCCCGAAATAGATCACCGCACTGTCTTTCAGCGTTAACAACGCGTCGGCAAGCAGGTTCTGTGTATTGGGCTCCAGCCCTTCCAAAATATCATCGAGAATGAGCCAGCGCGGCTGCAAGAGAATGGCATTCGCCACCCGCAGGCACAACTGGGCATCCGTATCTAGCTTCTTGTCCCAACGGGCATTTTCGTCAAGACGCGGCACCAGTTCATCGAGCCCACAGAGGGTCAAGACCTCGGAGCACTCCTCGTCGTTGAAGACTGCCGGAGAATGTGGGTAGGACAGAATTTCCCGCAGTGGGGCGACCGGAATGTAACCGCGTTGCGGCATCAGCAGCGCGTCTTCAAGCGGGGGCACTGAAATGCGTCCCTGCCCCCACAGCCACAGCCCGCCCATGGCAGCAAACAACAGACGCCGGTTCACGCCCTGATCGCCATTGACCAGCAAATGCTCGCCAGCTTGCAACTCGACAAACTCTTCCTTTAGACGAAAACCGCGCACCACCTGTTTCGCACCGGCTTCGCCGCAAATCATCACATTGGATAGAATAATCGACTTGGCGGCGGGATCGACTTCGAAATTGATCGTCGCGCCTTGCTTTTCCACGGCGTCCATTTGCAAAAGCGCATTACGGAATGCCGAGACACGCAGCAGTGTCGCCTTCCAGCTGGCAATGGCACCAAAATTATCGATGTACCAGCGCAGCGCATTGTTGACCTGATTGAAGGCACCAACCGCCATCATCAATCCGCCAAAGGTCAGATTGCCGGAGAAATACACCGGAGCGGCAATCAGGATTGGCGCGACAATCGCCAGCCAACCGTACCCCGAGGACACCCAGGTCAGATGCGTTAGTGCCATCGCTAGACCACGGATCACGGAAAGTACGGAATTGATGTCAACACCAAGCCTAGCCCGTTCGTTTCGCTCCCCACGCGCCAGTGTAATTGCGGTCATGTTTTCATTGGCGCGCATCAGCGAAAACCGCAGCTCCGCCTCTTTCGAGTAACGTTCCGCATTCAGCCCGACCAGACGATGACCGACAAGATTGCTCAGCAGCGAGGCAGAACCGGCATAGAACATCGCTGCCCAGACCATGTAACCCGGTATTGCCACCTGCGATCCACCGATGGTCAGATAGAAACCGCTGGATAGACCCCACAAAACACCGATGAAGCTAACCAACAATATGGTGGAATTGACCAGACCAATGGCAAGTGACGTACTGCTTTCCGCCAGGTTTCGTGAATCCTCATGCAGGCGCTGATCGGGATTAACAGCAATACTGCCAAAACCAGCCAGCTTGGCAGCCCGCCCCGGCTTGAGCCACTGGTGAACCATGTCCTTGCTCAGACCTTCGCGCATATAGAGCGCGGTCATCTGATTAAGCCAGGTTTGAAACACGTTCAGCAACAATAAAGTGCCGGCTATAATGGTGAAAATCTTTAACTGGTGGATGAACCCGTCCATATCTCGCCGCTCAAGCGAGTTATAAAACGGCGCGTACCACTCATTCAATCGAACCTGCCCGTAAGCAGTCACCAAGATGATGAACAGAAGCGCGAAGATAAGAGCGAGAAGCCTGTTTCGGACCGGCGAAATCCAGAACGCATTACCCATCATTCTCAACTGGTCCATAAAACCAAGTTCAAAATTCAATGGAGCTGCTGGATCAGGTTTCAAGTCAACCTGGCGGGTATTTTCCATGCGTATCGTCCAAACAATAAGGCACAGCAGACGGCCAAATCATCGAGACTCAGCAACGCAAGCCGCCAGACCTATTTACCGTAAGCCCAAAAGATAAGGAACTGCTTACTCTTCGCTGCCCCGTAAAAACCATGACAAAGCCTGTATAATCCGCCTTGCTTTATTTGCGTGCATTGCACAAAATCCTGATAACAACAGAGGGGGCGGCTAAGTCCGCAATAACCGGCTTGGCCGGAAAAAGGATAATATGTCTATTAAGGCAAGTATTTATCATCTCACCCATTACATCTATGACAAACCGGTCAGGCTCGGGCCTCAGATCATCAGGTTAAAACCGGCAGTTCATTCCCGCACCCGGGTTATCAGCCATGCACTGAAGGTCACACCTGCAAATCACTTCGTGAATTTGCAGCAGGACCCCTACGGCAATTACCTCGCACGTTTTGTGTTTCCCGAACCGGTTACGGAGTTTAAAATAGAGGTCGATCTGGTGGCAGATATGACTGTCTATAACCCGTTCGACTTCTTTGTTGAGGAAGAGGCCCAAAAATGGCCTTTCGATTATCCCGAGACACTGCGCGAAGACCTGTCGATCTACATGAAGCCGGAACCCACCGGCCCTTACCTCTCCGCCTACATGCAGACTATCGATCGGTCTCCTGGCCAGCCAACGGTGGATATGGTTGTCGGCCTCAATGCGCGCCTGCAGCAAGAAACCGGTTACGTCATTCGCATGGAGCCAGGCGTTCAAACGCCGGAAGAAACTCTGCAGACCAAAATGGGCTCATGCCGCGACAGCAGTTGGCTTCTGGTGCAGATATTACGGCACTTGGGTTTTGCGGCCCGATTCGTATCTGGCTACCTCATTCAGTTGGCGCCTGATTTGAAGGCACTCGACGGCCCCTCCGGCACCGAAGTTGATTTCACTGACCTGCACGCATGGGCAGAAGTCTATCTGCCTGGTGCTGGCTGGGTTGGACTGGACCCGACATCCGGCCTTTTGACGGGTGAAAGCCATATTCCGCTGGCAGCCACACCGCATTACCGAAACGCCGCACCAATTTCCGGCGGTTATTACGGACAGGCCAACACCGAATTTGCCTTTGATATGCAAGTACGTCGTGTGGCGGAACATCCCCGCATTACCAAGCCGTTTTCCGACGAAAGCTGGGACAGGCTGAATGCTGTTGGCGAGGAGGTCGATACCCTCTTAAAAGAGCAGGACGTTCGCCTGACGATGGGCGGCGAACCGACCTTCGTTTCAATCGATGACTTTGAAGCGGAAGAATGGAACACCGGCGCTGTTGGCCCGACCAAACGGGAAAAGGCCGATATCCTTATCCGCAAACTCCGCGAACGTTTCGCCCCCGGCGGGTTCCTGCATTACGGCCAGGGTAAATGGTATCCCGGTGAAAGCCTGCCGCGCTGGACATTTTCGCTTTATTGGCGAAAGGACGGCAAACCGATCTGGCAGAACCCGGCACTGGTGGCACAGGAAGGCGCAGAAACCGGCGTGACGGCGACCGACGCGGAAAATCTCCTGAACACGATTGCGACAAATCTCGGCATTGCCAATGACATGGTTTTGCCAGCCTACGAGGATCCGGCAGAGTGGATCGTCAAGGAAGGCAATCTGCCCGAAAACGTCGATCCGTCGAACTCAAAACTGAAGGATCCGGAAGAGCGAAGCCGCATTGCACGGGTTTTCGAGCGCGGACTGACCACCCCAACCGGCTACATCCTGCCGGTGCAGGCCTGGAATGCCAAGGCATCGACACAACGGTGGATCAGTGAAAAATGGAAAACAAGGCGCGGCCGGGTTTTCCTCGTTCCCGGCGACAGCCCGGTCGGATATCGTCTGCCGCTTGGCACACTGCCTTACGTCCCCCCTGCCGCCTATCCTTACATTCACGAGGCAGACCCATCCGTTCCAAGAGGGCCATTGCCTGAGGTTACGGAACCAACCGGCCGCGTCATGCCGGAAGCATCATTTCATGCGGATGAGACGGTATCGCAGGACCGCATCGAACAGTCGATCGGTGAGCTTGGCGGCGCAGTGCGCACCGCAATGTCTGTAGAGCCGCGCGACGGCCGTCTTTGTGTATTCATGCCGCCGGTCGAGCGTATTGAAGACTATCTGGAACTGATTGCCGCGGCAGAAAGTGCGGCCAGCACGCTTGGCCTGCCCGTCCATATCGAAGGCTATGCACCACCCCATGACGAGCGGATAAATGTTATTCGCGTGGCACCCGATCCAGGCGTCATCGAGGTTAACATTCACCCGGCATCAAGCTGGCAAGAATGCGTCGATATCACCTCAGCCATCTATTACGATGCCCGCCAGTCGCGTCTGGGTGCCGACAAGTTCATGATCGACGGTCGTCACACTGGCACCGGCGGTGGAAACCATGTGGTCGTTGGTGGTGCAAACCCCAATGACAGCCCGTTTCTGCGTCGCCCGGATCTGTTGAAAAGTCTGATCCTCCACTGGCAGCGCCACCCGTCGTTATCCTACCTGTTTTCGGGCCTTTTCATTGGCCCCACAAGTCAGGCCCCACGTATAGATGAAGCGCGGCACGACAGCCTTTACGAGCTGGAGATTGCTATGGCGCAAGTGCCAGCCCCCGGCGAAGGCGTACCTCCCCTGCCTTGGCTTGTCGACCGCCTGTTCCGCAACCTGCTGACCGACGTAACCGGTAATACGCACCGAGCCGAGATCTGCATCGATAAGCTGTTTTCGCCTGATGGTCCGACAGGCCGTCTGGGACTTGTCGAGTTTCGTGGTTTTGAAATGCCGCCAAATGCCCGCATGTCGCTGGCACAACAGCTTCTGGTGCGTGCACTGATTGCCCGCTTCTGGAAAAATCCAGCAAGTGGCAAGTTCGTCCGTTGGGGTACTGCGCTCGCGGATCGTTTCATGCTGCCACACTTCATCTGGCAAGACTTCATGGATGTGCTGGCCGATCTGAAGGCCAGCGGTTTTGATATCCAGCCTGAATGGTTCAAGGCACAGCTGGAATTCCGTTTCCCGTTCTTCGGTGAAGTGGAATATGAAGGCGCGAAATTGGAACTGCGTCAGGCGCTGGAACCCTGGCACGTGATGGGTGAGCAGGGGGCAATTGGCGGCACTGTGCGTTATGTCGATTCCTCCGTCGAACGTCTGCAAGTCCGTCTGGAAACAGCAAATCCGGAGCGTTACACAGTTGCCTGCAACGGTCGGGCTGTGCCGTTGAAGCAGACAGAGGAATCAGGTGTTGCCGTTGCCGGTGTCCGCTTCAAGGCCTGGCAGCCATCGTCAGGTCTTCACCCGGTATTGCCCGTCAACGCGCCATTGACCTTTGACATTTATGATACATGGTCAGGTAGATCGATTGGTGGCTGCATCTATCATGTTGCCCATCCCGGTGGCCGAAACTATGACACGTTCCCGGTTAATGGTAACGAGGCGGAGGCACGCAGACTTGCGCGTTTCGAACCTTGGGGCCATACCGCAGGAAATTATCCCTTGAGACCGGAAACGGTATCACCGGAATTTCCACTGACACTCGATTTACGTCGCCCTCTGGGAGTTTGAATTGGCAAGAACGCCGGCATCGCAGCGCAAAAAGCAGACAGACAAACATTCATTGTTTGCCTATAGCGCCTTGCCGGGCATTGCTGATGAAATGCTGGATACCAACGGCAATATTCGCCCGGTCTGGCAGCACATGGTGTCGGCACTGTCGCGCATGCCCGAAAGGGAACTGCACGACCGCTTTGCCAGAACCGACCGTTATCTGCGCGATGCTGGCGTCTTTTACCGTGACTACGGATCTGGCGCCAATATCGAACGCAGTTGGCCGATTTCACATATTCCGGTCCTCATCGATGGCAAGGAATGGGAAAGCGTTTCACGCGGTCTCATTCAGCGCGCCAACCTGCTGGAAGCGGTCGTTGCTGACATCTACGGTGAAAACCGCCTGGTTCAGGAAGGTTATATTCCACCTGCCCTGATTGCTTCCAATCCGGAATTCTTGCGCCCCCTCGTCGGCACAAAACCGGAAGGTGGCCATTATCTGCACTTCTGTTCCTTCGAAATCGGCCGGGGTCCGGATGGCAACTGGTGGGTGCTGGCGGATCGCACACAGGCTCCATCAGGAGCCGGTTTTGCATTGGAAAACCGCGTGGCAACAACCCGCGCCTTCTCCGATATCTACGCAGAAACCCATGTCCACCGGCTGGCCTCTTTCTTCGGTGCTTTCCGCGACACCTTGCAGGCACACCGCAAACACCCGGAAGAACGCATTGCGGTTTTGACCCCCGGCCCTGCCAACGAAACCTATTTCGAACACGCCTACATTGCCCGTTACCTCGGTTTTATGCTGCTGGAAGGTGAAGATCTGACGGTGGTCAACGGCCGGGTGATGGTGCGCACAGTTGCCGGCCTGAAGCCGATTGGCGTGTTGTGGCGGCGCCTCGACGCCTCTTATTCAGATCCACTAGAACTGGACCAGAATTCGCGCATCGGCACACCGGGTCTGGTGCAGGCACTGCGTGATGGCTCTGTGACCATCGTCAACGCACTGGGTTCGGGCATTCTCGAAACACGTGCCCTGCTGTCGTTCCTGCCGACCATCAGCCGCCATATGCTCGGTGAAGACCTGCTATTGCCCTCTATTGCTACGTGGTGGTGCGGCCAGAAACAGGAGCGTGAACACGTCGCCCGTAACATCGAAAAAATGGTGATCGGGCCAGCCTATTCCCGCATGCCGTTCTTTGATGACAACGGCCAGTCGGTGCTGGGTGCCACCCTGCGTGACACGGCAAAGGACTCCATCGGTGAATGGCTTGCCACCGACGGCAACAAGCTGGTCGGTCAGGAAGTTGTAACGCTGTCCACCACCCCGGCCTTTGTTGACGGCAAGCTGGTACCGCGGCCGATGAGCCTGCGTGTTTTTGCTGCCCGCACACAAAATGGCTGGCAGATCATGCCGGGTGGCTTTGCCCGTATCGGCAGCAGCCCTGACGTGACAGCCATTGCCATGCAAAATGGTGGCACGGCAGCGGACGTGTGGATCGTCAGCGACAAGCCTGTTGAGCGCACGACACTGCTGCCCGCCGAGGAAACATTCAGCCGCAACATGCCAGGCAGCCTGCCAAGCCGTGCGGCAGACAATTTGTTCTGGCTTGGTCGTTACATCGAACGGGCTGAAGGGGCTTTGCGTATCCTGCGCGCCTGGAATGCGCGCTACGCAGAATCTGCCGATCCGCGCCAACCGCTGCTGGCCCATGTCACGAAATATCTCGCCACCACCGATATCGAAATGAGCGAGGCGGTGCCCGCCAGCCTGATTGCCAATATCAACAGCGCCATCTATTCGGCCAGCAACATCCGTGACCGTTTTTCACCGGATGGCTGGCTGGCGCTGAACGATCTTGCCAAGACAGCGCGTCGCTTCCACGACAATATTGGCCATGGCGATGACGCCACCCATGCCATGACCATTTTGCTGCGTAAACTCGCAGGCTTTGCCGGTCTGGTGCATGAGAACATGTATCGTTTCACCGGCTGGCGTTTCCTGACCATCGGTCGTTATCTTGAACGTGGTCTGCACATGACCCGCCTGCTGGGCCACATGACAGGTCCGGATGCACCGGATGGTAGTTTCGACATGCTGCTGGAAATCGGCGACAGCGTCATGACCCACCGCCGCCGTTATAACGTCAATACCGCCGGCCTGACGGTGACCGACCTTCTGGCGCTTGATCCGCTCAATCCGCGTTCGATCCTGTTCCAACTGAACGAAATCCGCACCGAAGTAGAGCAGCTGCCCAACGCTCTGGTCAACAGCCAGATGTCGCCCTTCTACCGCGAAGCCATGCGCATTCATTCCGGTCTTGCCGTCATGACGGCGGAGAAACTCGACGTGGCGCTTTACCGTCAGTTGGAAAAAGACCTCGAACGCCTGTCCGATCTTCTTGCCCAAACCTACCTTGGTTGATGCGTCATGCTTTATGATCTTTCCATGCACATGGGCTATGTCTACGACGCCCCGGCAAGCGGCGCCCGCCACATCATTCGTGTCATGCCTTTGTCGCTGCCAAACCGCCAGCGGCTAATCGCCGGCTCACTGGCCGTAAGCCCGACACCCGATGAAAGAACGTCTTTCTCGGATTTTTTCCAGCAGACGGCAACATCTGTCTATCTGCGCGCCGCCCATGAAAAATTCGACATTCGCATGCAGGCCCGCGTGCAGGTGGAAACACAGCCGCAGCAAGCCGATCTGTCACCGCTACTGGAACGTCTGCCGGATGACATTTTCAACCATTGGTCACTGGATGCATCATCCCCGCATCATCTGATTGGCACCAGTCCGCGCATTCCGCAGGATGAGGCCATCCATGCCTATGCGCTCGAGACTGTCACACCTGGCATGACGGTGCAGGAAATTGCCAAGGTGCTGTGCAAGCGCATCCACACAGACTTTACCTATGACCCCAAGGCAACGACAGTCGACACTACACCGAGCGAGGCCTTCAAGCTGAAGCATGGTGTGTGTCAGGATTTTTCGCATGTGCTGATCATGGCGCTACGCAGCCTTGGCATTCCCGCAGGATATGTCAGCGGATTCCTCAGAACCATTCCTCCCCCCGGCAAGGAGCGGCTGGAAGGCGCAGACGCCATGCATGCCTGGGTGCGGATCTGGTGTGGCACGGTCACCGGCTACATCGAACTTGATCCTACCAACAATATTTATGCCGGCCATGACCACATCGTGGTTGGTTACGGACGCGATTACTCTGATGTATCGCCAGTTATTGGTGTTCTAAAAAGCTACGGCAATCAACAAACTGTACAGGCTGTTGACGTTATTCCGATCGCGGCCGTTTAAGTGTGTTTTTACAGGTCACGCCTGCATTATTTCATGCCAACAACAGATTGTTTTTGCACCAAAATGAGTATCGCTAAAATTTAACCTAACAACTTAAGCCTTCACGAAGACAGCTCGGATTATTTATGCCTCACTAATTAAGGGGCTGAACCATGACTGTGTTCTCGAAAACAATGCCAGTGCTCAATAAGCTGATTGCCAACAAAGATGGTAACTTCGGCATCCTGACTGCCATTCTCATTCCGGTGACGATTGCCACCGCGGGTGTCGCCCTCGAAATGACCAATGCCATGCAGACGAAGGCGGGCTTGCAGAGCGCTGTAGACGCCGCAACCCTGGCAGCAGCCACCGCTTTCATGCACGAAAACGAAAACCTCTCGCCAGAGCAGGCCTCCAAGAAGGCACAGGAATTCATTACCGACGAAGTATCAAAACTTCTCGCACCTGACGCCACTGACGAACAGAAAAAGAAGCAAAAAGAGGAGCTGATGAAGAGCTCCAGCGTCACCGCAAAGGTGGACGAAAGTGTTTCCGGCAAAAACTTCCAGATCACTGCAAACATGAGCTACGGCATGCAGCTCAACCCGCTGATCTCACTGATTTCATCCAAGACCGTCACCATCGGCGTTACCAGCACCGCAGTCAGCAGCATCAACAAGGGTTCGCCTTTGTCGATGTATCTGGTTCTCGACCGTTCGGGTTCAATGTCGTTCAAGACGGATACCATCGACAAATCCAAGTCGTCCTGCGCCAACTATACCGAAAGCAACTGGGGACAGAGCGAATCCAAGGTAACGTCCAGCCCTTGCTACATCAACAAGATCGCGTCGCTGAAAACCGCCGTCAGCTATCTCGTCGATACGCTCAACAAGGCTGACTACAGCTATGTCAAGAATGGCTCGCCTGAATCGAAGCTCGTTCGCACCGGCGCCATCGGCTACAGCGACACGACCTATTCAGCACAGGCCGTGAACTGGGGCACGACGAAAGCAAATGATTACGTCAAGGCCATCCCAGCCTATCCAACAGGCGGCACAAACGCATACACCGCACTGAATAATGCCTATACAGCGTTGAGAAAATCGACTGCGACTGAAGCAACAGCTCACAAGGGCAATGGCAGCACGTCGTTTGAACGTTACATTGTGTTTATGACCGACGGCGAGATGTCGAGCACAACCATCGACACCAACGTGCGCACCATGTGCCAGACGATCAAAAACGACGGCATCAAGATCTTCTCGGTTGCCTTCATGGCCCCCACCAAAGGTAAGTCTTTGCTGCAGACATGTGCTTCAAGCGCAGAAAATTACTACGCACCTGAAAACATGGAAGAAATTGTTGAGGCATTCGGCGAAATCGCTCGCAAGATGAACGACGAGACAAGCCGTCTCACCAACTAATACCACAAAAAGCACGAACCACCTTACGGCAGCGGCATCTCCGCTGCCGTTTTCGTTTTGATCATTTATCAAAACGCAAATTGCGGGCTCGTGCTGATGAGCAGTTATACTTTTGACATAATAAAATAATCATCGCGAACTGCATTCTTCGCAAAAACGATTATTGCAACGGTTCCGTATCGGTGCATAAATTGCTTCGACTAAGTGTAAGCCAGATCGACAGAATCAGACCCTCCCTCCCTCTCAAGGTGCTGACCAAATAATGATCAATAACCTCTCGCCGGCCGATCTTCCTCTCCCCACTCCGCGCAGTTCCGATCCGGAAATTCTTGCTTCGGAAATCATTGAACGCCTGACATACAGAATCGGCAAAGACGTCAAGGTTGCCAAGCCGCATGACTGGCTGACCGCAACCATTCTCGTTGTCCGTGACCGTGTAATCGACAGGTGGATGGAGTCCACCCGCAAGGTTTACAAAACTGGCAACAAGCGCGTTTATTACCTTTCGCTTGAGTTCTTGATTGGCCGCTTAATGCGCGATGCAATTTCGAACCTTGGTCTGATGCAGGAAATTCGTGATGCCCTGACATCTCTTGGTGTCGACATGGACGTCATCGCGGGGCTCGAGCCGGACGCAGCGCTTGGCAATGGCGGTCTTGGACGCCTTGCTGCCTGTTTCATGGAATCCATGGCAACAGTGGAAATCCCGGCCTATGGTTACGGCATCCGTTACGTTCATGGCCTGTTCCGCCAGCAGATGGCGGATGGCTGGCAGGTCGAACTGCCGGAAACATGGCTCGCCCACGGCAATCCGTGGGAGTTTGAACGGCGCGAAAGTTCCTATGAAATCGGCTTCGGTGGCGCTGTCGAAACCATTGGCGGTTATGACGACGCCCAACGTTTTGTCTGGAAACCGGCCGAGCGTGTTATCGCCATGGCCTACGATACCCCTGTCGTTGGCTGGCGCGGCAAGCGCGTCAACACGCTGCGCCTATGGTCGGCCCAGCCGATCGACCCTATTCTTCTCGATGCGTTCAACGCTGGTGATCACATTGGCGCCCTGCGTGAGAGCAACAAAGCTGAAAGCCTGACACGCGTTCTCTATCCGGCAGATGCCAATCCGGCCGGTCAGGAACTGCGTCTGCGGCAGGAATTTTTCTTCTCGTCTGCATCCCTGCAGGACATTCTGCGCCGTCATCTCCAGCAGTACCCGGATTTTACCAGCCTGCCGGATAAGGTTTCTATCCAGCTCAACGACACCCACCCGGCAATTTCGATTGCCGAAATGATGCGTCTGCTGACCGACATCCACGGCCTGGACTTCGATGATGCCTGGGAACTGACCCGCAACACATTCTCATACACCAACCACACCCTGCTGCCGGAAGCGCTGGAAAGCTGGCCTGTGCCGTTGCTGGAGCGCCTGTTGCCGCGCCATATGCAGATCATTTATGCAATCAACGCCAAGATCCTGTTCACCGCGCGCAAGGAAAAGAAGGTCGAAGATCAGCAAATCCGCTCGATCTCTTTGATCGATGAGAATGGCGAACGGCGCGTGCGCATGGGCAATCTTGCCTTCATCGGCTCACATTCCGTCAACGGTGTTTCGGCATTGCACACGGAGTTGATGAAGGAAACGGTATTTGCCGATCTGCATCGGCTCTACCCAGATCGTATCAACAACAAGACCAACGGCATCACCCCGCGGCGCTGGTTGATGCAGTGTAACCCGGGCCTGACTGGGTTGGTGCGTGAAGCTATTGGCGACGACTTCCTTGATGATGCCGAGAAACTGAAGCCACTGGAAGGGTTCGCTCAGGACAATGCATTCCGCGACAAATTTGCCGAGGTCAAGCGCCTGAACAAGGTGCGTCTCGCGAATCTGGTTGCACAGCGCATGGGCATTCGTGTCGACCCTTCTGCGATGTTCGACATCCAAATCAAGCGTATCCACGAATACAAACGCCAGCTTCTCAACCTCATCGAGGCGGTGGCACTGTATGACCAGATCCGCTCCCATCCTGAGTTGGATTGGGCGCCACGCGTCAAATTCTTCGCGGGCAAGGCAGCACCGAGCTACCACAATGCCAAGCTTATCATCAAACTCGCTAACGACATTGCCCGTGTCATCAACAATGATCCGTCCGTGCGCGGGCTGCTGAAAGTTGTTTTCATTCCCAATTACAACGTGTCGCTGGCAGAAATCATGGTCCCCGCTGCGGATCTGTCGGAGCAGATTTCGACTGCTGGCATGGAAGCATCCGGTACCGGCAACATGAAGTTTGCACTCAACGGCGCGCTCACCATCGGCACGCTTGACGGTGCAAATGTCGAAATGCTGGAACATGTAGGCGACGAAAACATTGTTATCTTCGGAAAGACAGCTGAAGAAGTCGCTCAGGCCCGCGCGGATGGTCACAACCCACGCGCCATCATCGAAAGTTCGCGTGAATTGTCACAAGCCCTCTCGGCAATCGCCTCCGGTGTGTTCTCTCCGGATGACCGTTCACGGTTCGCAGGTCTGATGGATGGCATTTACAACAATGACTGGTTCATGGTTGCTGCGGATTTCGATTCTTACGCCAAGGCCCAGCGTGATGTTGACGCCATCTGGAGCGACCCGGCTTCCTGGTACTCCAAAACCATCTACAATACCGCGCGTATGGGCTGGTTCTCTTCCGACAGAACAATACGGCAATATGCCTCAGAAATCTGGAGAGCTTGATGAAAAAACCGCTCGATACGCCTGATCCAAAACAGAAGAGTGAAATATCTCAAGCAGAAATCGAGGCGATAACGGGCGGTCTGCATTCCAACCCCTTTGCAATTCTCGGCGTGCATCAAGTTGCAGACGGCTTCGTTGCGCGCTGTTTTATTCCTGGCGCGGAAGCGGTAACGGCTCTGACGATTGACGGCAACGTTGTGGGTGAATTGACCTGCCGCGATCCGGCCGGTTTCTTCGAAGGTCCGGTCAGCCTGACGTCGAGGAAAGCCCTGAGATACCGTGCGCTGCGTGGCGATGCAGAGTGGGCAGTCACCGACCCCTACAGCTTCGGTCCTGTGCTTGGCCCGATGGATGATTATCTGGTCCGTGAAGGATCGCATCTGCGCTTGTTCGATAAGATGGGTGCACACCCGCTCAAGTTCGAAGGGGTCGAAGGATTTCATTTCGCCGTCTGGGCACCAAATGCCAAGCGGGTGTCGGTGGTCGGCGATTTCAACAATTGGGATGGCCGACGCCATGTCATGCGCAACCGCGCCGATACCGGCATTTGGGAAATTTTTGCACCGGACGTTTATGCCGGCTGCATCTACAAATTCGAGATTATTGGCGCCGATGGCACCCGCCTTCCATTGAAGGCAGACCCTTATGCCCGCCGGGCAGAACTGCGCCCTAAAAACGGCTCGATGACAACACCTGAACTGGTCCAGAAATGGGAAGATCAGGAGCATATGGAGCACTGGGCCAAGGTTGATCAGCGCCGTCAGCCGATCAGCATTTACGAAGTGCATGCCGGGTCGTGGCGCAGGCACAAAGACGGTGGCATGCTGAGCTGGGATGAAATGGCCGCAGAGCTCATCCCCTACTGTGTCGACATGGGTTTTACCCATATCGAGTTCATGCCCATTACCGAACACCCCTATGACCCGTCCTGGGGGTACCAGACCACCGGTCTTTTTGCGCCATCGGCGCGGTTTGGAGAACCGGAAGGATTTGCCCGTTTTGTGAATGGTGCGCACAAGGTTGGCCTTGGCGTTATCCTCGACTGGGTTCCGGCCCACTTCCCGACCGACGAACATGGTCTGCGCCAGTTTGACGGCACCGCACTTTACGAGCATGCCGACCCGCGTCAGGGTATGCACCCCGACTGGAACACCGCGATATATAACTTTGGACGCGTTGAGGTGATGTCATACCTCATCAACAACGCTCTTTACTGGGCGGAAAAGTTCCATCTGGATGGCCTTCGTGTCGATGCCGTGGCCTCGATGCTTTACCTCGACTACTCTCGCAAAGAAGGCGAGTGGATCCCCAATGAATATGGCGGGCGCGAAAACCTGGATTCGGTACGCTTCCTGCAAAAGATGAACGAGCTGGCCTATGGTGCCAATCCGGGCATCATGACCATTGCCGAAGAATCCACTTCTTGGCCCAAGGTCTCGCATCCGGTGCATGAGGGTGGCCTCGGCTTTGGCTTCAAGTGGAACATGGGTTTCATGCATGACACGCTGAGCTACTTTGCACGCGAGCCGGTGCACCGCAAATTCCACCATCAGGAACTGACATTCGGCCTTCTCTACGCTTTCACCGAAAATTTCGTGCTTCCTCTGTCTCACGACGAGGTGGTGCATGGCAAAGGGTCGCTGATTGCCAAGATGTCAGGCGATGACTGGCAGAAATTTGCCAATCTGCGCGCCTATTACGGCTTCATGTGGGGTTACCCCGGCAAGAAGCTGTTGTTCATGGGACAGGAATTCGCCCAGTGGAGCGAGTGGAGTGAAAGCAAGTCACTCGACTGGAATCTGCTGCAATATCACATGCATGAAGGCATCCGTCGTCTGGTCCGCGACCTTAACCTGACCTACCGGTCGAAAGCGGCACTACATGCCCGTGACTGTGAGCCGGAGGGCTTCAACTGGCTGGTGGTCGACGATCAGGAAAACTCTGTTTTTGCCTGGCTTCGTTCGGCACCGGGTGAAAAGCCGGTTGCGGTGATTTGCAATCTTACCCCGGTCTACCGTGAAAATTATTATGTGCCGCTGCCAACGGCTGGCCGCTGGCGCGAAATATTGAATACCGATGCCGAGATTTACGGCGGCAGCGGCAAAGGAAACGGCGGCAAGGTACAAGCCGTTGATGCGGGAGGGGCCATTGGTGCGGTGCTGACATTGCCGCCGTTGGCCACAATCATGCTGGAACCAGAAAACTGACAGCACACACATGAAGGCCCATGAGGGAGGACGAACATGAGCGAAAAAAGAATACAGCCTCTGGCACGCGATGCTATGGCCTATGTGCTTGCCGGTGGGCGTGGAAGCCGTTTGAAGGAACTCACCGACCGACGCGCCAAGCCTGCGGTTTATTTTGGCGGCAAAGCCCGCATTATTGATTTTGCACTGTCCAATGCCTTGAACTCAGGTATCCGCCGCATTGGCGTGGCCACGCAATACAAGGCCCATTCGCTTATTCGCCACCTGCAACGCGGCTGGGACTTTCTGCGTCCGGAACGAAACGAAAGTTTTGATATTCTGCCGGCCAGCCAGCGCGTGTCGGAAACGCAGTGGTACGAGGGTACCGCCGATGCCGTTTTCCAGAACATCGACATCATAGAGCCCTATGCGCCTGAATATATGGTCATTCTGGCTGGCGATCACATTTACAAGATGGATTATGAATTGATGCTGCAGCAGCACGTCGATTCAGGCGCGGATGTCACCATTGGCTGCATGGAAGTACCGCGCATGGAAGCAACCGGCTTCGGTGTCATGCATGTCAACGACAAGGACGAAATCAGCGCATTCATCGAAAAACCGGCCGATCCGCCTGGCATTCCCGGCAACGAGGATTTCGCGCTGGCCTCGATGGGCATTTACGTCTTCCATACGAAATTCCTGATGGAATGCCTGCGTCGCGATGCCGACGATCCCAATTCCAGCCGCGATTTCGGTAAGGATATGATTCCCTATATCGTGGAAAACGGTAAGGCCGTGGCGCATCGTTTTGCGCAATCCTGCGTCCGTTCCGATTTTGAACGTGCTCCTTACTGGCGCGATGTTGGCACAATCGATGCCTACTGGCAGGCCAATATCGACCTGACCGATATTCTGCCGGAACTGGATATCTACGACAAATCATGGCCGATCTGGACCTATGCGGAGATTAACCCGCCAGCCAAATTTGTGCATGACGACGAAGGTCGTCGTGGGTCGGCCATTTCCTCGCTGGTGTCAGGCGATTGTATCATCTCCGGTTCGTCGCTTTACCGCAGCTTGCTGTTCACAGGTGTTCGCGCCAACTCCTACTCGCGTCTTGAAGGTGCGATCATTCTTCCGAAGGTTACCATTGGCCGGCATGCGCGTTTGACCAATGTGGTCATTGACCATGGCGTGACCATTCCAGAAGGTCTGATCGTTGGCGAAGACCCGGAAATGGATGCAAAACGCTTCCGCCGTTCCGAGAACGGCATATGCCTCATCACCCAATCCATGATCGACAAGCTGGACGTGTAACACCTATGAAAGTTCTTTCGGTTTCATCCGAAGTCTACCCGCTCATCAAAACCGGCGGCCTTGCGGATGTTGCAGGCGCCCTGCCCCTTGCGATCAAGTCGCTGGGGGTGGAAACCAAGACCCTTATTCCGGGCTATCCGCCGGTCATGTCGGCGATCAAGGATGCTCGCAAGATTGCGACCTTCGATAATCTGCTGGGTGAAACCGGCGACATTCTCGAAGTTACGCATGAGGGTCTGGACCTGCTGGTGCTGGACGCACCCAGCCTGTTTGCGCGCTCGGGCGGGCCGTATCTTGATGCGACCGGCAAGGACTATAAGGATAACTGGAAACGTTTCGCCGCACTGTCGCTGGCGGCGGCACAAATCGCCACCGGAAAACTGCCCGGCTGGCAACCGGACATTCTGCACGCCCATGATTGGCAAGGTGCCATGGCACCGGTCTATATGCGATATGGTGAGGCACCGGAAATTCCAAGCCTGCTGACCATTCATAATATCGCCTTCCAGGGCCAGTTCGACGCCACTATTTTCAGTCAGTTGGGTCTGCCAGCCCATGCCTTCATGGAAGCTGTCGAATATTACGGTTCCGTCAGTTTCCTGAAAGGTGGTCTGCAAACCGCGACTGCGCTGAGCACTGTCAGCCCATCCTATGCCGAGGAAATCCTCACACCAGAATTTGGCATGGGCCTTGAAGGAGTTATTGCCAGCCGGGCGGATGCCCTGTTCGGTATCGTCAATGGCATCGACACGCAGGTCTGGAACCCGGCCACCGATACTTTGATCGCGGACAACTTCAGCCAGGCAAACATCAAGGCGCGCAAAGCCAACAAAGCCGCCGTCGCGTCGCACTTCCGCATCGATGAAGACGACACGCCACTATTATGCATCATTTCCCGCCTGACCTGGCAAAAAGGCATCGACCTGATGGCCGAAGTCGCCGATGAAATCGTCGATATGGGTGCACGGCTTGTGGTGCTGGGTGCTGGCGATATCGCTCTGGAAGGTGCTCTGCTTGCGGCATCTTCCCGCCACAATGGCCGCCTAGGCGTCGCTATAGGCTACAATGAACCACTTTCACATCTCATGCAGGCAGGTTGCGACAGTATTATCATCCCCTCCCGTTTTGAGCCTTGTGGCCTGACCCAGCTTTATGCCCTTCGTTACGGTTGCGTGCCCGTTGTCGCCCGTACCGGTGGTCTGAATGACACGGTTATCGATGCTAACCCGGCTGCCCTTGCCGCCAAGGCAGCGACCGGCATTCAGTTCTCGCCCGTGTCGGCCAACGGTCTTCGCCAGGCATTGCGCAAGACATTGCGCTTCTACAGTGAACCGAAACTATGGACGCAAATCCAGAAACAGGGCATGAAATCAGACGTATCGTGGGAAAAAAGTGCAGGCCTTTATGCCGACCTTTATTCCCGTCTTGCTTCGAAAGGCAATTGAACAATGATCAAGACCGTCGCAACGACGCCATTTCAGGATCAGAAACCCGGCACGTCCGGACTGCGCAAGAAGGTGAAAGTCTTCGCGCAACCAAATTACGCAGAAAACTTTATTCAATCCATTTTTGACTCACTTGAAAACTTCAATGGCAAGACACTGGTTATTGGCGGCGATGGCCGTTATTACAACCGCGAAGTCATCCAGAAGGCCATCAAAATGGCTGCAGCAGCTGGGTTCGGCAAGCTTCTGGTCGGCAAGGGTGGCATTCTCTCCACGCCGGCCGCCTCTAACATCATTCGCAAATATGGCGCCTTCGGTGGCATCGTACTATCCGCAAGCCACAATCCCGGCGGCCCCGATGAAGACTTTGGCATCAAGTACAATGTCGACAATGGCGGCCCTGCACCGGAAAAAATTACCGATGCGATCTTCGCTCGCACCAAGGTTATCGACAGCTACAAGATCGCCGATATTTCCGACATAGATCTGGATGTCATCGGCTCGGTCGATGCTGGCGGCATGACCGTCGAGGTCATTGACTCCGTTGCCGATTATGCCGAACTGATGGAAAGCCTGTTTGATTTTGGCGCCATCAAGACATTGATTGCTGGCGGCTTTGGCGTGATCATCGACAGCATGAGCGCCGTCACCGGCCCTTATGCGGTCGAAATCCTCGAAAAGCGCCTGGGTGCACCAAAGGGTTCGGTGCGCAACGCCGTTCCTCTGCCGGACTTTGGTGGTCACCATCCTGACCCGAACCTGGTGCACGCCAAAGAACTTTACGACGACGTAATGAGCGCAGAAGGTCCCGATTTCGGCGCTGCGTCGGACGGCGATGGCGACCGCAATATGGTGGTCGGCAAGGGCATGTTCGTGACACCATCCGACAGCCTCGCCATCATTGCCGCGAATGCCAAACTGGCACCCGGTTACGCTGGCGGCATTTCCGGTATTGCCCGCTCCATGCCAACCAGCGCCGCAGCAGACCGTGTTGCCGAAAAACTGGGCCTTGGCATGTACGAAACCCCGACCGGCTGGAAGTTCTTCGGCAACCTGCTGGATGCCGGCAAGGTGACGGTATGCGGTGAGGAAAGCTTCGGCACCGGCTCCAACCACGTACGTGAAAAAGATGGTCTCTGGGCCGTGCTGTTCTGGCTCAACATCGTCGCCGTCCGCAAGGAAAGCGTCAAAGACATCGTGACAAAACACTGGGCCGAATATGGTCGCAACTACTATTCGCGTCACGACTATGAAGAGGTTGATGCCACCGCCGCCAACACGCTTGTTGCAACGCTGCGCGAGAAACTAGCAACCCTTCCTGGCACCACTTACGGCAACCTCAAGGTCGCCTCGGCCGATGATTTTGCCTATCACGATCCGATCGATCACTCCGTCAGCAAAAATCAGGGTATCCGTATTCTGTTTGAAGGCGGTTCGCGCATCGTGCTGCGCTTGTCCGGCACCGGCACCGCCGGTGCAACGCTGCGCCTTTATGTCGAACGTTACGAGGCTGATCCGGCCCGTCACGCCATTGACACGCAGGAAGCTCTGGCCGACCTGATTTCCGTGGCAGATACCATTGCAGGCATCAAGTCCCATACCGGCCGTTCCGAGCCAACCGTTATCACCTGATAACAGCAGGCACTGCACAGTAAAATGTGCGGTGCCGCACCCATGCGCGCCGGTCGAAACCTTCCTGTCAAAACCATGCAGGAAAAGCTCGGGAAATATCTTCCAATGGCAGATGACACCGCTTTCACCAACACCGGCAGTGCTTTGCATGGGGGAACCCAGCTTTTCCAGGATAGCGTCGAATTCGCGGTCCGCTCTCAATATGCATCGAAACTTGAACTGTGCCTGTTTGACGAAACCGGCAACAAGGAAATTGCCCGCTTGGCGATGGAACGCGGCGATGACGATGTTCACCGCCTGTTTGTTGATGGCGTAAAACCCGGCGCACGGTATGGCTACAGGGCACACGGTGTTTACGCGCCCGATCACGGCCTGTGGTTCGACCCGACAAAACTGCTGGTCGATCCGTACGCGACCGTGCTCGATCGTCCCTTTTCCAATCATTCAAGCCTGTTCACCTTTGGCCTGGAAACAGCCTTCGTCACACCAAAATCGGTTGTGACACGGCACAAGCCCGTCACACTGGACAAACCGCGCTTCAATAAGGGCGGTTTCATTTATGAGATTGCCGTCAAACCTTTCACCATGCTGCATCCTGATGTGCCTGAACATCAGCGTGGTACGATTGCAGCTCTCGCCCATCCGTCGGTCATAGCCTACCTCAAACATATCGGTGTTGATGCCATCGAACTGATGCCGATCACCGCTTGGATTGACGAACGCCATCTGCCGCCTCTCGGCCTGACCAATGGCTGGGGTTACAACCCCGTTGCCTTCATGGCACTTGATCCGCGTCTGGCGCCCGGTGGCGTGAACGAGCTGCGCGACACCGTCGCCGCACTCCATGCACAGGATATCGGCGTCATCCTCGATTTGGTGTTCAACCACACCGGCGAAAGTGATCGTCACGGAACAACGCTGTCACTGCGCGGGCTCGACAATCTCAATTATTATCGCCACGCAGCAGACAATCCCGGTGTACTGGTCAATGATACCGGCACCGGCAACACAGTTGCCTGCGACAGCGAGCCGGTGCGTCGGCTTATTGTCGATAGTCTGCGCCATTTCGTTCAGCATGCGGGCATAGATGGTTTCCGCTTTGATCTGGCGCCGGTGCTGGGTCGCTCGGCAACCGGTTTCGAACGGCAATCACCGACACTGGCCGCCATTCACAACGACCCTCTGCTGAAAGATCGCATCCTGATTGCCGAACCCTGGGACATCGGACCGGATGGATATCAGCTTGGCAATTTTCCGGATTCCTATCTGGAATGGAATGACCGAGCCCGGGATGATCTGCGTCGTTACTGGCGTGGCGACCAGTGGACAACAGGTGCCTTGGCCGATGCGCTGGCCGGCTCGTCAGGCATTTTTTCACGCCACAGCGGAACGGAAACCCGCAGCGTCAATTTTCTCGCCGCCCATGATGGTTTCACCCTGATGGACATCGTCTCCTATGCCGGCAAACACAATGAGCGAAACGGCGAAGAAAACCGTGATGGACATAATGAAAACCATTCGTGGAACAATGGTGCAGAAGGTAACACCGACGATCTGGAAATACTTGCAAGACGTGTCGCTGACGTAAAAGCCATGTTGTCCACACTCTTTGTCACTCATG
This sequence comes from Agrobacterium sp. AGB01, assembly GCF_014851585.1. Lineage (GTDB taxonomy): Bacteria > Pseudomonadota > Alphaproteobacteria > Rhizobiales > Rhizobiaceae > Agrobacterium. Next base: position 192,081 of record NZ_JACVAB010000002.1, on the reverse strand, counting down.
GGACAATCATGCTGACGGCAGGTGACGAAGGTGGACGCTCACAGCAGGGCAATAACAATGCCTATGCGCAGGACAATGAGCTTACCTGGCTCGACTGGAGAGGCCTGAACAGCGAACTGGTTGCCCACACCGCGTTCCTGTCGTCTTTGCGCAAACGCTTCGCTGTCTTTTCCTCGACGGAATTTTTCACCGGAAGCGAGCAGGATGTCGAATGGTTGAACCCTGAAGGCGTGGCTATGAGCGTCGCAGATTGGGAAAGAGCCGATGGCACACCCTTTGCCATGCTGTTAAAAACCAAAGACCTGAAAACCATCAAATCGACGCGTCTTGCCGTGCTGTTCAACCGCACATTCGAACCTCAGAACTTTATCCTTCCCAGCAGCGGCTGGAAGTCTGTTGGCGGTGATGCCGAGAAGGAGAGCGCTACCGTGCCTGCCCGCAGCGTCGGCTTCTATCATCACTCCTGACATATCTTGTTATTGCCACACCAAGTGAACATTTATGATGTAGCAGCGCGCCTCCCAAAACTGCACACCACTGTTGGGAGATGGGCAACAAACATAGACTGAGGCATTGCAGCGCTTCACCTCACCATTTCTGGTAAAATCTTATGACCCGCGAAATTTCATTAAAAGACGTAAAAGACCTGGTAGGCAGCGAGATCGGCGTATCGGACTGGATCCTCGTCGATCAGCCGATGATTGACGCCTTTGCCAAGGCCACTCTGGACGAACAGTTCATTCACACAGACCCGGAACGCGCCAAGGCTGAAAGCCCGTTTGGCGGCACCATTGCCCATGGTTTCCTGACACTGTCGCTGCTGTCTGCCATCAATTACAGCGCGCTGCCAAAGATCCGCGAACAGACCATGGGTATCAACTATGGATTTGAAAATATTCGCTTTGTCAGCCCGGTTAAAAGCGGTGCTCGTATCCGTGGGCATTTCACACTGGTTGAAGCACGCCTGCGCGGCGCGGCCATGATGATGACCAGCTACGATGTCTCGGTAGAAATCGAAAACGAAAAGAAACCTGCCTTGACCGCGCGATGGACAACCATCGTTCAGTTTGACCCGAAAGACAGACCGACCGAAGATTGAAAAAGTGAAATCGGTCACGCCGATTTTTCATCTTCCCTCGGCAGATGGCTGCTCGGAAGAATGGTTTGGCTGGCCCGGTCTTTGACCGGAACAGCCCGTCGCGCCTTACACGTCAACTCTCAGAATATGACTTCGGATGCCGCCTCACGCAGCAACCCGCCGACATATTCCGCAAATGAGCGCCAGCATTCCAGCCGGAACGTATCCTCGGTCACACGGAAGATAACCACTTCGGCCTTGCCAAACAGCGTGCGCGAAACCGCACCCACCGGGAAGGCCGCAAGCGACAGGTCCTGCGGGCAGCCTGCGTTCAGCACATCGGCCGCATCCTCACCTGACACAATAAAGGCCGTGTTGCGGTGAGAAATATCAGCAGACGAATGTATGGCATCGACAGTGGCACAAGCCGCCATCAGATCTCCGCCTGATTGGTCGATCACCAGCCACTCATCCGGCCCGAGCCACAATGCTGAACGCAGTCCTGACACGCTGGATGTTTTGGGTCTGGTTGGCAGCACAAGACCAAGTGCCGTGGACAGAGGACCAACCGCATCTTCCTTGGCACGCAGCGAGATGCGTGATGCGAATGCCGCCTGTTCGATGGAAACGCTGCCCTGAACACGCCGGAAGCTGGCATTCGGCTGTGTTCTTGTTGCTTCAATCGTATCAGCCATGGATGCGGCCTCCTTCCTTGTCAAAGAACACCATATCGGTGACTTCAACGGCAATCGTTCTGTCTACGAGTGGGATATAAAGCGTCTCGCCCACCCGCTTATGGCCATCCACCACCAGGCCGAACGCGATGGAACGACCGAGATTTTCCGACCAGTAGGCAGAGGTGACATGACCGAGCATGGTCATCGGTTTGGGCTGGTTGGGATCGGCAACAATCTGACCGCCCTCTTCCGGTACGATTGTGGGTTCCTTGCTCATAAGCCCGACCAATTGCTTGCGTCCGGACCGTACGAGATCAGGTCGTTTCAACCCGCGAATGCCAACAAAGTCCGTCTTCTTTTTGGAAACCGCCCAGGACAGACCCGCATCGTCAGGTGTCACTGTGCCGTCAGTATCCTGACCGACGATGATGTACCCCTTTTCGGCGCGCAGAACATGCATGGTTTCCGTACCGTACAGGCAACCACCCACCGCTTCTGCCCGTTTGCGAACGGCCTGCCAGACTGCCGGTCCGAAGTCCGCGGGAACGTTGATTTCGAAACCAAGTTCGCCGGTAAACGACACACGGAACAACCGGGTTGGCACACCGCAGAACTTGCCTTCCGCAACACTCATATGCGGGAAGGCTTCGTTGGAAATATCAATGCCCTCAACAAACGGCTCAATCACCTCCCTCGCCTTTGGTCCCTGCACGGCGATGACCGCCCATTGTTCGGTGGTCGATGTCAGCCAGACATTCAGATGCGGGAATTCAGTTTGCAGATAATCTTCCATATGGTGCAACACGCGTGGCGCTCCACCTGTTGTCGTCGTCACATGGAAACGGTCTTCCGCAATGCGCCCGACAACACCATCATCGTACACAAAGCCATCTTCGCGGGTCATAATGCCGTAACGGCATTTGCCCGGTTTCAGCGTGTCCCAGGCATTGGTATACATCAGATTGAGGAACTTTGCGGCATCCGGCCCAACAACCTCGATCTTGCCGAGCGTTGAAGCGTCAAACACGCCGACCGTGTCACGGGCGGTCTTGCATTCGCGGTTGACCGCTTCGTGCATGTTTTCACCGGCTCGCGGGAAAAACCACGCACGTTTCCAGTTGCCGACATCTTCAAACACCGCACCGGCAGCCTCTTCAAGCGCATGCATCGGTGTCTTGCGCGTCGGATCAAACAGATGGCCACGCGAGTGGTTGACCAGCGTGCCGAAGGTCACCGGCGTATAGGGCGCACGGAAGGTGGTCAGTCCCACTTTCGGCAGGTCGCGACCCAGCGCTTCCGCAGCAATGGCGAGACCATGCATGTTGGAGAGCTTGCCCTGATCAGAAGCCATGCCGTTCGTCGTGAAGCGCTTAATATGTTCGATGGAGTGCATGCCTTCACGCACCGCAAGGCGAATATCCTTGGCGCAGACATCGTGCTGGAAGTCGATAAAGGCTTTGACGCCGCTATCTTCCCCTGCACCTTCCGCCGCCCCGATCATGCCACCGGTCCAGTTGCGCGAGTTGCTACCGGTGAAGTAGACATCGGCATCCTCGGCGGCACCGGCCGCTTTTGCGGCATTTTCACCGGCCGTAAGCGCCTCGGCAATCAGTGCTTCCAAGTCATCCGTGCCATTGCAGGTACCAACGGAAATACAGTCCTGCACATGGACATCAGGTAGGAAACGATCATTCTGCGCATCGAACCGCAGCTTGCCGCGTGATTGCGAGAACAGATGTACTGAAGGCGTCCAGCCCGCCGAAACCAGCAGAGCATCAACGGAAATCTTGCGCTTGGACGCACCGCCGTTGCGACCGACGGTTATCGACGACACCCGCAAACGTCCCGATGTGTTGAAAACACTATGACCAGTCAGGACTGTGATGCCGAGCGAACGTGCCTCGGCCAACAGGCTTTCCGCCGGGTTATCGCGGCAGTCGACAATAGCGGCAATCTCGACGCCAGCCTTTTTCAGATCAAAGGCCGTTTCATAGGCAGAATCATGGGCGGTATAGACGCCCACCTTGTGACCGACCGCCACACCATAATGGTTGAGATAGGTGCGCCCTGCCGATGCCAGCATGATGCCGGGTCGGTCATTATTGGCAAACACCATATGACGCTCGATGGAGCCTGTCGCCAGAACAACCTGCTTGGCGCGAACCTGCCACAGACGCTCACGCGGCTGCGCCTTTTCCGGCAACACCAAATGATCGCTCAATCGTTCCGCAAGCCCAAGGAAGTTGTGATTGTAATATCCAAAGACGGTGGTGCGCGGCAAGATCCGCACATTTGGCATGGCTCTCAACTTGGCGATGGTCGCCTGCGCCCAGTCATAACCTTCCATGCCATCGATAATAGCACCCTTGTCGAAATGCAGGGCGCCACCGGCCTCCGGTTGCTCATCCGCAAGGATCACATTGGCACCGGTTCGGGCAGCGGCAAGTGCCGCCGTCAGACCCGCGGCACCACCGCCCGCCACCAGCACATCACAATGCGCGTAGCGGGTTGCGTAGTGATCGGCATCCGCCTCATCTGGTACCACGCCAAGCCCGGCAGCCCGGCGAATGACCGGCTCGTAAATCTTGTGCCAGAAGCTCTTCGGCCACATGAAGGTCTTGTAGTAAAAACCGGCGGCAAAAAACGGTGAAAACAGATCGTTGATCGCGCCTACGTCAAAAGACAGGGTTGGGAAGCGGTTTTGCGAACGGATGATGGCGCCGTCGAACACCTCCTGCACAGTGGCGCGCACATTTGGCTGGCGACGGCCAGCATCGCGCGACACATCAATCAAGGCATTGGGCTCTTCAGGACCTGCCGAAAGAAAACCGCGTGGCCGGTGATATTTGAACGAACGACCAATAAGGTGAACACCATTGGCCAGCAATGCTGCGGCCACCGTGTCACCTTCAAGCGCCGTGTAAATCTTCCCGTCAAAGGTAAAACGGGCAGTGCGTGCAGGCGTCAGACGCCCCACCCCGGCAATACGATATGCGCCGCTCATTTCGACGCTCCTTTATCACTGGCAATTTCAAGACCGGCAGCGGCATCAGGCTTCGGTTCACCTGCCTTGTAAGTCAGATAAATCCGGTCACTGACCGTGTGCCGGGCTGCATTGAAAAAACGCCCGCAGCCATGAATGTGGCGCCAGCGCTCAAAAATCAGCCCCTTGGTATTGTCACGCATGAAAAAGAACTCCGAAAAAGCCTCATCGGAAATCTCGGCAATGTTTTCAGGGCGCGCAATATGCGCCTCACCCGCCCAGCGAAACTCCAATTCGGAACGGTCATCTTCGCAATAAGGGCAACGAATAATCAGCATGGTTTAGTCCTCAAGCCTTAGTGCGCAACTGCCGCAGCGGCGGCTTCATCGATCAGTCGGCCGGTGCGGAAACGGTCGAGCGTCAACCCGGCGGCCAGCCGGTGCGGCTCACCCCGTGCAATCAGATGCGCAAACAGATGCGCTGAACCCGGCGTCGCCTTAAAGCCGCCGGTACCCCAGCCGCAATTGACAAAGAGGTTTGGCACCGGCGTCACGCTCTGGATGGCGGAGCGATCAGGTGTGTTGTCGGTAATGCCACCCCACTGGCGCATCATCTTGACGCGCCGCAGAACCGGGAAAAGCTCACAAATGGCATCCAGTGTGTGGGTGATGATCTGCAAACCACCGGTCTGCGAATAGGATGTGTACTGGTCCGTTCCAGCACCGATTACCAACTCTCCCTTATCGGATTGGGAAATATAGGCATGCACCGTATTGGACATGATCACGCATGGAATGATGGGCTTAAGCGGTTCGGACACCAGCGCCTGTAGCGGCTGGCTTTCCAGCGGCACCCGCACATCAGCCATCGACATGACGACAGACGAATGCCCGGCCGCCGATACGCCAATCTTTTTCGCACCTATAAATCCACGGTTCGTCTCAACTCCGATCACCGCACCGTCAGGCCCGCGCCGGATGGCGGTCACTTCGCAGTTCTGAATGATATGGACACCCCGATCGGAGGCGGCACGCGCATAACCCCAATTGACCGCATCATGACGGGCCGTGCCGCCACGGCGCTGCAAGGCAGCACCATTGATCGCGTAACGGGCTGTGCCGGAGATATCGAGCGGCGGGCAATAGGCCTTGGCCTGTTCCGGCGTCAGCCACTCATTATCAATGCCATAAAGACGATTGGCATTGATGTGGCGTTTGAACGACTGCATGTCATGGATGTTATGCGATAACATCATCACGCCGCGTGGCGAATACATGACGTTGTAGTTCAATTCCTGGCTCAAGCCTTCCCACAGTTTCAACGAATGCTCGAAAATGTCCATGCTCTCTTCGTAGAGATAGTTGGAGCGGATGATGGTGGTGTTACGTCCACTGTTGCCCCCACCCAGCCAGCCTTTTTCCAGAACGGCAACATTGGTAATGCCATGCTCCTTGGCCAGATAATAAGCTGCCCCAAGACCATGCCCGCCGCCGCCGATGATAATGACGTCGTATTCACTGCGAGGTTCGGGCGACACCCACTGGGCGTCCCAGCCCTTGTGACCGCGTAATGCCTCGCGGGCCACGGCAAAAACCGAATATTTCCGCATGTGATTTCAGACTCCCTTGGAAGGATCGGTAGAGTTTTTAGCGCACCATACATGACAAATCGCGACATGCTGTATCGTCCACTTTGCGACGCATGACACACGATGTTTTGACATGAAGCAACATATTCGTTGTATTAAGGCAGCGCTGTTGATTTGCCCGATGTCGGCGCAGCCGGGCTTTTTGACGCGCCGTCTAGGTTAACGGCTGGACTTTCTGCAGATCATCTGATATTGCACCACACCAATCGCGTGGCCGGCTGGCCAACGAACGATATTTTGTTTGCCTGAGGATGCCATTCGTCTTCGGCTCTAAGAACCAAACAAAGGAACGGGATACACGTGCAGGTACTAGTCCGCGACAATAATGTCGATCAGGCGCTACGCGTTCTGAAGAAGAAATTGCAGCGCGAAGGCGTCTTCCGCGAAATGAAGATGCGCGACCATTTCGAGAAGCCATCCGAGAAGCGTGTTCGCGAAAAGGCTGAAGCAATTAGCCGCGTTCGCAAGCTCGCACGCAAGCGTGCACAGCGCGAAGGCCTGGTTGCTGGCGCCCGTGCGGCTCGCTAAGCGGTCGTCTTTTCGACGTTTTTGAATGCTTGTTGGGCGGGGGCGAATTTTCGCCGCCGCTTTTTCAGTTTACGGCCTCAAGCATATTTGAGTGCCAGGCCTTTAAGGGAAAAGACACCAGATGATCGCCGACATGAATTGTGCAACCGCTCGTTCCAACACTCTGCGGCGCAACGTGGTTGATAAGCACAAGACATCGGCACTGTTCCCGATCATGGCCTGTTTGCTGGTTGCCGGCCTATCCGGTTGCGCCACAACCACTCAGCCATCCGACGCCATTCGTCTGGATCGTGCTCAGGGCTCCAGTGAAAACATCGCCTCCCTGTCGTCGGTTATCAGTTCGAACCCGCAGGATCCGGAAGGCTACAATGTACGTGGCTCCGCTTACGGCCGCGCTGGTGATTTCCGCCGTGCGCTGGCCGACTTCGACCGCGCCATCCAGTTGAACCCACGCTTTTACCAGGCTTACGCCAACCGCGCGCTGGTCAACCGCAACATGGGGCAGCAGGCGCAGGCACTTGCCGATTACAACGCCGCCCTGCAGATCAACGCATCCTATGACGTGGCCTATATCGGCAGAGGTAACCTCTACCGCCAGACAGGCCGCACCAATGAGGCCTTCAACGATTTCAGCCGGGCGATCCAGCTTGAAACCACGGATGGTCGCGCCTGGCATAACCGTGGTCTGATCTATCAGCTCCGCAACCAGCATGCGCAGGCAATCGAAGATTTCTCAAAGGCCATCTCGCTGTCGCCAAGCTCGCCAGAGCCATATAACGGCCGCGGCATCTCCTACATCGCCCTCAACGACGATGAAAATGCATTTGCCGACTTCAACACGGCCATTGCGCTGGACGACAAGATCGCTGAATCCTGGGCAAACCAGGCTTTGGTCTATGAGCGTCGCAATGAGACTGCAAAGGCGGCAAAGTCCTATTCGCACGCAGCGCGTCTTGATCCCAAATATAAACCAGCACTTGACGGCGTTGCCCGTACTCGCGGCGGCGCATAAAGCTTGAGCCGAACATAATCATGATCGAAAGCCGGAAGGGAAACCTTCCGGCTTTTTGTATTCCAAACCATCACGAACTCTGGACGACGCAAGACAAAACAAAGGGCGCGTGCACTGCTGCACGCACCCTTCAAAACAATCCCAAGCCGATGATTAGTGGTTCATGGCCTTGACGATTTCTTCCGTCACCTTCTTGGCGTCGCCAAGCAACATCATCGTACCGTCCTTGTAGAACAACGTGTTGTCGATACCGGCATAACCGGAACCAAGCGAACGCTTCACGAAAAGGCAGGTCTTGGCCTTGTCGACATCAAGGATCGGCATGCCGTAAATCGGCGAGGTTTTGTCGTCACGCGCAGCCGGGTTGGTCACATCATTCGCGCCAATCACATAGGCCACGTCGGCCTGTGCGAATTCAGAGTTGATGTCTTCCAGCTCGAACACTTCATCGTAAGGCACATTGGCCTCGGCCAGCAGCACGTTCATGTGGCCAGGCATACGACCGGCAACAGGGTGAATTGCGTATTTCACTTCAACGCCGTTCTTTTTCAGCGTATCGGCCATTTCACGCAGCGCATGCTGTGCCTGTGCAACCGCCATGCCGTAACCCGGCACGATGATAACCTTGGAGGCATTGGCCATCAGGTAAGCCGCATCGTCGGCAGAACCCTGCTTGACGGTGCGTTGAACGCCATCGTCAGCGGTGGCAGCAGCTGCTTCACCGCCGAAGCCACCCAGAATAACCGAGATGAACGAGCGGTTCATACCCTTACACATGATGTAGGACAGGATCGCACCCGAAGAACCAACCAGTGCACCGGTGATGATCAGCGCCAGATTGCCGAGTGTAAAGCCGATACCGGCTGCAGCCCAGCCCGAATAGGAGTTCAGCATCGACACAACCACAGGCATATCAGCGCCACCGATCGGGATGATCAGCAGAACACCGAAGACCAGCGACAGGGCAACGATCAGCCAGAAGACAAAGTGGCTTTCGGTAGCAACCAGAATGCCGATCAGCACGACAATGGCAGCGAAGATCGATGCGTTGATGACATGGCGCATCGGCAGCATGATCGGCTTGCCCGACATGCGACCATCAAGTTTCAAATAGGCAATGATCGAGCCGGTAAAGGTGATGGCACCAATTGCCACGCCGAGCGACATTTCAATCAGCGCCTGCGCATGAATCGAACCGAGCTCGCCAATGCCAAAGGATGACGGTGTGTAGATGGCAGCAGCTGCCACCAGCACAGCAGCAAGACCAACCAGCGAGTGAAAACCGGCAACCAGCTGCGGCATCGACGTCATCGGGATTGTGCGGGCAATATAGGCACCGGCACCACCACCAATAGCAAGACCGAGGATGATCAGCACCAAACCGCCGAAGGACGGCGTTGCCAGAAGCAGCGTCGTGCCGATGGCGATTGCCATACCGACCATGCCGTACAGGTTACCCTTGCGGCTGGTGGCAGGATGCGAAAGGCCGCGCAGCGCCATGATGAACAGCACGCCGGAAACGAGGTAGAGGAAGGCAGCAAAATTTTGGGACATTCAGGCAGCCCTCACTTGTCTTTTTTCTTGTACATGGCGAGCATGCGGCTGGTGACGAGGAAGCCACCAAAAATGTTGACCGATACGAGGACCAGCGCCACGAAACCAAAACCGGTCGCAAGACCGGAAGTGGAAATGCCAACGGCAAGCAATGCACCGACCACGATCACAGAAGAGATCGCGTTGGTAACGGCCATCAGCGGTGTGTGCAGTGCAGGCGTTACCGACCACACGACGTAATAACCGACGAAGATCGACAGCACGAAAATAGCCAGACGGAATACGAAGGGATCGATTGCGCCGCCGGATACACCGTGCGCCGCCAAACCGACAGCGTCAACAACATCAGGCGTTTGCGCCGCTGCAGCCTTGACCGCTTCGACAGCCTGATCCAGCCCATCAAGAGCCTTGTTCAAAACTTCATTCGCCATCATGCGGCTCCTTCATTCTTGACGCCACCGAAATTCGGATGAACGACGGCGCCACCATGCGTCAGCATGGTTGCCTTGACCAGTTCATCTTCCGTGTTCAGGGCAAGTTGCTTGGTTTCCTTTGAGATCATCGTCTCCAGGAATGTCAGCAGGTTCTTTGCGTAAAGCAGCGACGCCGATGCCGCCACTCGGCCCGCGACGTTGCTGTAACCAATGACCTTGACGCCCTCGACATAAACAACCTTTCCGGCCTCGACACCTTCCACGTTGCCACCACGCTCGACAGCTAGATCAACGGCAATCGAACCGGAACGCATGGAGGCCAGCATCGCGCGCGAAACAAGCTTCGGTGCCGGACGGCCCGGAATAAGTGCTGTCGTGATGACGATATCCTGCTTGGCAATATGTTCGGCAACCAGAGCGGCCTGCTTGGCCTGATATTCAGCCGACATCTGCTTGGCGTAACCGCCAGCGGTCTCGGCGGCCTTGAACTCGTCGTCTTCAACGGCGATGAACTTGGCACCGAGAGAAGCAACCTGTTCTTTGGCAGCCGGGCGGACGTCGGTGGCCGAAACCACAGCACCCAGACGGCGTGCCGTCGCGATGGCCTGAAGACCGGCAACACCGGCACCCATCACGAACACCTTGGCAGCTGGCACGGTACCGGCAGCGGTCATCATCATCGGCATTGCGCGGTCGTATTCGCCAGCCGCATCAATAACCGCCTGGTAACCGGCCAGGTTGGCCTGCGACGACAGAACGTCCATCGACTGGGCACGGGTGATACGCGGCATCAGTTCCATGGCGAATGTCGTGGCGCCAGCTTTTGCCAGAGTAGCCAGCGCTTCTTCGTTGCCGTAGGGGTCCATGATGGCAATGACGATAGCGCCCTGCTTGATGGACTTGATTTCCTTGTCCAACGGGCGACGAACTTTCAAAATGACATCGGCGGTTTTGGCGTCGGTTGCCTTGCCGATTTTCGCTCCGGCTTTTTCGTAGTCCGCATCGGGAATACGTGACAGCAGACCCGCCCCGGCTTCGACAACAACCTCAAGTCCGAGGCCGATCATCTTTTTGACGGTTTCCGCCGAAGCGGCAACACGCGGTTCGTCCGGCGAGGTTTCCTTCGCCACAAATACCACACTGCTCAACGCAGACTCTCCTTAGATCACTGGAAAATCCGGAGATGCGCCCGGCATGTTCCATCCATTAAATTTCACGGCAATACAGCCCGGTGGAGACGTTGATCTCCAGCAGGATGGCTCCGACCAATCAGATTGCTGACGAAATATCAGCGCAGGATAATTGTGCCCGCTACAAGCAGAACGACGAACACAATAAATCCGCCGAAAAAGCCGGCAGTGGTGAAGAACCCTGCGGCCATGGCGATCATCAATGCGCAAAGCGCAATGGTACCCAGTTTGGTCGCGCTTAGAAAAAGATTGTAGGTTTTTTCGTGCTCTGCATAGTTCATCGGCGCGCCGACTTCGACAGGTCCGGTATGATGTTCGCTCATGGTAATTTCCCTTCCAAAAATCCGTAAAGGAACAGACGCTTTTTGAAGCGCGATACGCAATAAAACGCCGGAATACGTGACCTTTACGGCTCTCTCTCCACGCCGAGACCTAACACAAAGCAACTAAACTGCGCAATGGACGTGATGCCGCATCAAATCGATATAAATGCGCACAGCACTACTATTGACGCATGTCAGGACCGTTGCATTTCAACAATACAACACATACAGAAATTTGAATGGCTTTTTCGCTGCCCGCTTAAGGGCAGGATACAATGCGTGGCAAAATCAATAAATATAGCCTTGGAGTCGGATCAGGGACGAAAAGACGACAAGAGGGGGAGAATAATGACAGCTCTATTGAAGCTGAGCACGGTGATCGATGCGATCAGTGAGTTTCTTGGCAAGGTTTCAGGTTACCTCGTTCTGATATGCTGCCTCGTCAGTGCCATCAACGCCCTTGTGCGTTACATCTTCAACTACAGCTCCAACGGCTGGCTTGAAATCCAGTGGTACATGTTCGGGTTCATCGTGTTGATCGGCGCGTCCTATACACTACGCATGAACGAGCACGTCCGTGTCGACATCATCTATGGTTCGATTTCATCGCGTGCCCGTATCTGGGTCGATATTATCGGCATTACACTTTTCCTCCTTCCCGCCTGCTTCTACCTGATGTGGCTCAGTTGGCCGATGTTTGCCCTGTCCTTCCATCAGGGTGAAATGTCCTCGAATGCCGGTGGTCTTATCCGCTGGCCGGTCAAACTCATTATCGTTGCAGGTTTTGCGCTGCTGTTCCTTCAGGGTCTGTCGGAACTGATCAAGCGTTTCGGCGCTCTTGCCGGTTTGGTGGCACTCGACACCAAATACGAAAAACCACTTCAATAACGGCGTCGGGAACGGGGACTTAAAACATGTTCGAATACGGTATTCTGCCGCCACTCATGTTCGTCAGCATGGTCATTTTCATGCTGTACGGTTTTCCTGTGGCCTTTTCGCTCGCAACCGTCGGTCTGATGTTTGGCGTCATCGGTATTTTTACCGAGCATTTTTCGCCAGCGTTTCTGCAGGCTCTGCCGCTGCGTATCTTCGGCATCGTCTCGAACGATCTACTGCTGGCTATTCCGTTCTTCACCTTCATGGGGGCAATTCTCGAACGATGCGGTCTGGCGGAGGATTTGCTGGAAGGCACCGGTAAACTGTTCGGCGCCGTTCCCGGCGGTCTAGCCTACGCGGTTATCGTCGTCGGTGCCATTCTCGGCGCCATCACCGGTACGGTTGCTGCGTCGGTTATCACCATGGGCGTTATTTCACTGCCGATCATGCTGAAATACGGTTACAGCCCACGCCTTGCGACGGGTGTTATTGCCGCCTCCGGCACCATCACCCAGGTTATCCCGCCATCGCTCGTGCTGATCGTTCTGGCTGATCAGCTCGGCAAGTCGGTTGGCGACATGTATCTGGGTGCTATCGGACCATCCTTCCTTCAGGTCGGTATCTTCCTGCTGTTCATCTTCATCCTGTCGCTCGTTCGCCCGAAGGATGTGCCAGCCCTGCCGCCGGAAGCGCGTGGCGAGTTGAACCGCGCCCTCGTCCTCAAGGTGCTCGGCGGTATGATCCCGTCCATCGTGCTGATCTTCCTGGTTCTGGGAACGCTGTTCCTCGGCCTTGCCACACCGACAGAAGCCGGTGCGCTGGGTGTTGTCGGTGCACTGGCACTGGCTGCAGGCCATCGCCGCCTGACCTGGGATCTCGTCAAGCAGGGCATGCACTCCACCATGCACATCACATCGATGGTGGTGTTCATTCTGGTGGGCGCGACCTGCTTCAGCCTGGTGTTTCAGGGCATGGATGGTTCGTTGTGGATAGAACACCTGTTGTCAGGCATTCCAGGCGGCCCGATCGGCTTCCTGATCTTCGTCAACATCTTCATCTTCTTCCTCGCCTTCTTTCTCGATTTCTTCGAGATCGCCTTCATCGTTATCCCGATGCTGGCACCGGTTGCACAGTCGCTCGGTATCGACCTGATCTGGTTCGGCGTCCTGATCTGCATCAACATGCAGACCAGCTTCATGCACCCGCCCTTCGGGTTTGCGTTGTTTTACCTTCGCAGTATCGCACCGAGATCGGTCAAGACGTCAGATATTTACATGGGGGCGATACCATGGCTCGGCATGCAGTTGATCCTCGTCGCCATCGTGATCTTCTGGCCCGAATCCGTGACCTATTGGCTGGACAAAGCACCTGAAGTCGACCTGAATTCGATCAAGATCGAGGTGCCCGCCTTCGGCAATCAGGGGGGCAACACCATGCCAAACTTCGGCTTGCCGCCAATGGATGGTGCGCCAGCTCAACCGGGTGGTGGCCAGGGTGGCGGACTGCCCGGCATGCCAAATCTTAGCGAACCACCAAAGATCCAATAACTATCAAAAACCCCGCCAGATCGCTCTGGCGGGGTTTTTACTTAGAACTGGCTACGCTCAAGAATAGTCTGCGACGATCCTACAGCTTGCCGCTGCGTTGCTGGATCATCATGAACGTATCGAAGGTATATTCGGACAGCTGCATCCAGAGATAACCTTCCCGCTTGAACGCCGCCTGATCTTCATAGATTTTCTTGAAGTCAGCATTGGTAGCGGAAATCTCGCTGTAAACTTCCATCGACGCCTTGTAGCAGGCCTCTAACACTTCTTGGCTGAACGGCCGCAGCACCGCGCCTTCAGCGACCAACTGCTTGATGGCTGTCGGGTTCTTGGTGTCGTATTTCGCCATCATATGGGTATTTGCATAAGCGCAGGCGTCTTGCAGTGCTGCTTGGTAATGCTTTGGCAAATTGTTCCACTGGTCAAGATTAACAAAGGCGTGAATGGCGAGTCCGCCTTCCCAGAAGGCCGGATAGTAATAATATTTCGCCACCTTCTGGAAACCGAGCTTGTGGTCATCATATGGTCCGATCCACTCCGCCGCATCGATGGTGCCTTTTTCAAGCGCCGGATAGATGTCGCCGCCAGCCACCTGCTGCGGCACGACACCAAGTTTCTCCACCACCTTGCCAGCGAGACCGGCAATACGCATCTTGACGCCCTTTAAGTCATCAACAGTGTTGATCTCCTTGCGGAACCAGCCACCCATCTGCGCACCGGTATTGCCGGCGACGATGCCGTAAATCTTATGCTTGGCATAAAACTCGTTCATCAGCGTGTTGCCATTGCCTTCATAGAACCACGCATTGGTCAGGCGGGCATTAAGACCGAACGGAATGGCCGAACCAATCGCAAAGGTCGGATCCTTGCCAACATAATAATAGGAGCAGGTATGCGCCATCTCCACTGTGCCTGACGACACGGCATCAGCAGCTTGCAGGCCGGGCACAATTTCACCGGCGGCAAATGTCTGGATCGTGAAGTTGCCATCGGTTGCCGCAGCAACATGTTTGGCGATGTCTTCTGCCCCACCAAAAATTGTATCCAGCGATTTGGGGAAGGATGACGTCAGACGCCACGTGATCTTGGTCTTTTCCTGCGCAATTGCCGGTGCGGCCAACGACACAGCTGCGGCACCTGCACCCGCACCTGTCACTGCACTGTTCTTCAAGAATGAGCGGCGATCCATATTATCCTCCCAGATAATCGCGACAAAGCTTGACCGTTCTCCCCACGGCTACGCCTGGTTGAAAGTAAACATGAGCACTTTGGCGCTGGCAAGATCAGCCACGATTTTCAGACACGCCAGAACCGGCCTGTTAGCCGCATTTACCGGCAAAAACGGGCGAAAATCCGCCTGCAGCACATAGCCTTAGACTAAAGAATGAGCTGCATTCAGCAATCACTTCGTGGGTTTAGCGGACGCTTGACTTCCATCACGAACAGGCATTTTTACAAGGCTTGAAAATTTCAAGTTCAGCCGGAGACATCATGCCAAGACCAGTCATTGCCATCCCAGCCGATATCAGGGAGTTCGACGGCACAACATGGCATGCGGCACAGACACAATATATCAATGCAGCGCTCAAGGCCGCTGACGTCATGGCCTTCATTATCCCGGCACTTGTCGAAGGTAATGACATCGATGAAATCCTCGACCGGGTCGATGGCGTCTTGGTGTCCGGCTCCGCCACCAATGTGCATCCCTCACTCTACGGTATGGAAGCCAAGGAGAGCGACGGACCTTTCGATCCCGCGCGTGATGCGACCACCCTGCCATTGATCCGTCGTGCACTGGAACGCGGCATTCCAATGTTTGCCATCTGCCGTGGCATTCAGGAACTGAACGTGGCACTGGGCGGCACGCTGGCCAGTGAAATTCAGGAGCAGCCGGGAGTGTGGGATCATCGCAAACCCACCGATGTTGATCGGCACGAGGCTTATGCCATTCGCCAGCCAGTGATCATCCGCGGAGGTTCCTGCATCGCCCAGCATCTGGGTCTCGCAGGCGAAATCCAGATCAACTCTCTGCATCGTCAGGCGATTGCCGAAACAGCGCCGCGTCTGCAGGTGGAGGCGACTGCACAGGATGGCACGATTGAAGCCGTGTCGGTTATCGATGCAAAGGGATTTGCCGTCGGTGTGCAATGGCACCCGGAATATTGGGCTGAGACGGATGCACCGTCTCGTGCCCTTTTTGAAGCTTTCGGTAAGTCTATCAGGGAATATCAGGCCAGCAAGGCCTGATACCGGCGCATTAATCTCTCCCGCAGAGGGAGAGATCAGATTTCAGCATGCTGTTGCGCCCATCAACCCTTGACAGGAGTTTCTGGCACCGGCGTCAGTACTGTCTTGTCCTTGAACCAGCCAAGAAGATTGTCGGCCACCAGATCTGCCATCGCATTTCGCGTCGGAACGGACGCCGAAGCGACATGCGGCAATATCGAAACGTTGTCGAGGCTCAGAAACGCATCCGGCACTTGCGGCTCATTGTAGAACACATCAAGTCCGGCAGCACCGATCACCTTGTCCTGGAGCGCTTTAATCAGAGCATCCTCGTCAACGCTTGAACCACGGCCGACATTGATGAACACGCCCTGCGGCCCCAATGCCTTGAAGATATTCGTATCGATAATCTTGTGGGTCGCCGCCGTTCCAGGCACGATGCTGATCAAGGTATCGACCTTTTCAGCCATTTCCTTCAACGAACCATAATAGGTGTAGGCCACGTCATCCCGCTTTGTGCGGGTGTGGTAGCCAAGATTGACCTTGAAAGGTTCAAGACGCTTGGCAATCTCTAGGCCGATACGACCGAGGCCCAAAATACCGATGGTACGACCCTTGAGCGAAAATGGCGAAAGGCCAAACGCGCCTTCCTTGGCCCAACGTCCTTCACGCAAATAGTTCTCCGCCTGCGGCAGACGGCGCAGCGTATTGATCAGCAGCGCAATGGTGGTGTCAGCCACCTCATCGTTCAGAACATCCGGTGTATTGGTCACGACAACGCCACGCGATGCCGCATGTTTGGCATCCACACCATCATAACCGACGCCAAAATTGGCAATGATTTCAAGCTTCGGCAGGGCATTCATCCAAGCCGCAGAAACAACGCCGGACACGGCAATACCACGTACGCGTTCAGCTACGCCCTCAGGCAGAACAAGCTCGCCACCGGCCGGAACGGTAATGATTTCAACATTGCCCTGCAGACGTTCGGTAACACGCGGATTGATCTTGCCAGGAACGAGAACGGTCGCTTTGGTATCAGACATGCACTTCCTCCATAGGGTCAGGACCCAGTAATTCATCCATTCTGCGAGGAAATTTGCGGTCTGAAGGGCAAAATGAGCCGTGCAAATGTAAAATTCATTTCAAGCTCAGCTTGTCTATCCATACGTCAAACAGCCCCGCGATGAAGGCTTTGAAGCCCTTGATCGCCTGTTGCAGGCAATGCATGACGGGATAAATATCTCCCCACATGCCCTTGTCTGCCGCCATACAATTCGAGACTTTAAAACAGAATAGTATGACTTTGAAAGGCCACGATGCCGATATCCGTTACTGTCTTGGGCGGACAGGGCCAGTTGATTGGCGAATACGCATTTCCGGCTTGATCAGATGGATACCATCCGGTTCGTGGCTGCCCTCAAGGCGGTCAAGCAGCGCACGCGCTGCCATCCGGCCAACCTCGGCCTGACCGTTGGACACGGTGGTCAAAGCCGGCGTTGCAATTGCCGCTTCCTCAAGGTCGTCATATCCGGTAACAGAAATATCGACACCAGGCACAAAACCGGCGCGTGAAATACCGTTCATCAGACCGATGGCGACCAGATCGTTCCAACACACCGCCGCTGTCGGTTTTTGTGGCAGAGACAAGAAGTGAACCGCCGCCTCAAAGCCGCCCTGTTTGGAGCGTGGGCCAGGAATACGCAGGTTCGGATCAACTTCTATATTCGCCTTGCGCAGCGCATTGACGTAACCCTGATAACGGTCACGACCGGTCGAGGTCTGGTCAGTACCGCCCACCATGGCGATGGTACGATGACCAAGACTGATCAGATGGTTGGTGGCCAGCGAGATGCCATAGCTGTCGTCACCGCGATAGGTCGGCATATCAACGCCGTCCATCGAGCGGGCAACCAGAATGGCCGGCATGCCGTTTTCTTCTGCCAGCTTCAGGTCTTCGGTCGGCGTGCCAATCGCAGGCGACATAATGATGCCATCACTGCCCAACTGCAGCAACGTCTCGATGAAATTGCGTTGTTTTTCAACGGAATCGTAGTGGTTCGACAGAATGAAAGTCTGGCGACTACGGTCGAGTTCACTCTCGATGGCCTTGAGGATTTCTCCGTAAAACGGGTTCATCACATCATGGAAAACCACGCCGACGATGCCGGATCTGGAGGTTCTGAGACTGGCGGCACGGCGGTTATAAATATAACCCAGCGTGCGGGCCTGTTCCTTGATTTTCTCGCGCGTATCGGCAGCAACCAGCGGGCTGTCGCGCAACGCCAAAGAAATGGTTGCCGTTGATAATCCGAGACTTTCCGCAATAGTCGAAAGTTTAATTTTTTGAGCCAAAGGCTCCCCTCCACATCGGGCTTGATCAGGCCCTGCTATTCCCCATTTAAAATTATCTAAAGAATTTAAATAGATTTCGCAATCTGTTTAATCACGAAAATCTGATAAACCGGGAAATCCGCAATGGAGAGAAATCAGGATGGCTTATTCTGCGCTGCCATTGGCCTGCAAATTGGCATCAATCACCCGCAGCAACTTGACCACCGTTTTGACTTCCTTGTTGGAAAGTCCGTCAATGGCGCGTGCCGCGCACACCGAAAGCGAAGCATTGATGTGATCGACGCTGCGCAGACCGGCATCGGTCAACTTGACCCGGGTCATGCGACCATCACCGTCATCTTCACTGCGCTCGACAAAGCCCTGCGCCTCCATGCGCCCGATTGTGCGGGTCATCGTCGGTGCCTTTACCCCCAGCTTCTGGGCAATCTGGCCGGGGGTCATGCTGCCCTCATTGGCAAGGGCCAGTACAACACCGTCTTGGCCAGCATAAAGGCCGCTGGTTGCAAGACTGTGGCTAAGCGCTGTGCGCATGGACCGGGCGGCCTGGGCAATGGACTGCGCCAGAACTTCAGGGTTCAGCACCTCGTCCTTTTTCTTGCCGTCCTTGACCTTCTTTTCGCTCTTGTCTTTTTTGCCCATCGCCTTTGAACCTTTTACCGGATAGCGGATCGGATATAAGCTGTACGATATCCAATACAGAAAGCCGGATCGCACTGCCAGATGCCGAACACATACACGCAGTTTTACGAAGATAATGTAACAGCATCAGGGGATAACCCGGCGAGGCGTATTATTGTGCTGCCTTTGGGCGCCCATGAGCAGCACGGCCCGCACCTGCCGTTTGAAACGGACACATTGATTGCGACTGGAATTGTCAGTCGCTTGCAACGGGCGCTTCCTCCATCCCTCCCCGTCAGCTTTCTGCCAGTAGAGCCGGTCGGGTATTCAATCGAACATATCGACGTGCCGGGAACAAGAACCCTGCGTTACGACGAAGCCGTGGAACGCTGGCTCGGCATTGCCGAAGAAGTAGCGTCTAGGGGCATCAAAAAGTTCGTGATGCTGAATGCGCATGGCGGCAATTCGCCGCTTATGACCATCGTTGCAACTGAAGCCCGTGTAAGGTTCGGAATGCTAGCGGTTGCCACAAGCTGGACTCGCTTTGGCGTACCAACCGGTCTGATTACGCCGGAAGAAAAGGCACTCGACATCCACGGTGGCGATATCGAAACCTCGGTAATGCTGGCGATGTATCCCGATCTGGTGGAGATGGACAAGGCAGGCAACTTCTCCTCAAAGCAGCAAGACTTCTCCAGGAATTACAAGCATTTGCGCGCCTATGGCCCGCATGCTTTCGGCTGGAAAATGAGTGACCTCAATCCGCTTGGTGTGGCGGGAAATGCCAGTGCTGCCACGGCTGAAAAAGGAGAGGCACTGATAGACCACTCCATCGCCGGACTGGTCGAACTGCTTGAAGACATCAATTCCTTTGATATGGCGCAGCTTGCCAACAGATAATGGCGGGCCAGCAGCATGGATCAAAAAAACTGAAGGCAGATTCTCTTTGAACTGCCCGCACACGCAGCCTATATGAACAGCAGATTTTATTTGGCGTTCCGACGCGTCTTTCTTATTCGAGGTTTCCCATGACCGAAACAGCCCCAATCAAGCCAATTCCCGTGACCGTTCTGACCGGCTATCTCGGTGCTGGTAAAACGACACTGCTCAACCGCATTCTCTCTGAGAACCACGGCAAGAAATATGCAGTTATCGTCAACGAGTTCGGTGAAATCGGCATCGACAACGATCTGATCGTTGAGTCTGATGAAGAAATCTACGAAATGAACAACGGCTGCGTTTGCTGCACCGTTCGTGGCGACCTTATTCGCGTTGTCGAAGGCCTGATGCGCCGTCCCGGCCGCTTTGATGGCATCATCGTCGAAACCACAGGTCTCGCAGACCCTGTTCCTGTTGCCCAGACCTTCTTCATGGACGACGATGTTCGCGCCAAGACCGAACTCGACGCCGTTGTTGCGCTGGTTGATGCCAAGCACCTGCCTCTGCGCCTGAAAGATAGCCGCGAAGCTGAAGACCAGATCGCCTTTGCCGACGTTGTCGTCATCAACAAGACTGACCTCGTCAGCCCGGAAGAACTGGCCCGCATCGAAGATGTCGTGCATGCCATCAACCCATCCGCGCGCGTTTACAAGACCACCCGCTCCGGCGTTGATCTTGCCCGCGTTCTTGATCAGGGTGCATTCAACCTTGAGCGTGCTCTGGAAAACGATCCGCATTTCCTTGAGCACGGCCATGAAGACCATGTCTGCGGCCCGGATTGCGGCCATGACCATCATGATCACGGACATCATCATCACGACCATGATGGCCACGATCATCACCACCACGATCACGGTCATGACCACCATCACCATCATGGCGATGTCTCGGCCATTCACGATGTCACGGTAAAGTCTGTCTCGCTGCGCGGCGGCGAAATGAACCCCGACCGCTTCTTCCCATGGATCCAGAAAGTTACCCAGACGGACGGCCCGAATATCCTGCGCCTCAAGGGCATCATCGCATTCAAGGGCGATGCCGAACGTTACGTCGTTCAGGGCGTTCACATGATCATCGAAGGTGATCACCAGCGTCCATGGAAAGACGGTGAAAAGCGTGAATCCCGCCTCGTTTTCATCGGCCGCGATCTTGATCGTGAAAAGCTGGAAAAGAGCTTCCACGCCTGCGAAGCAACGGCGTGATGCATGACATGTGCTTGAAGACCCGTTTTTCAGGCATGTCAGCATAACCTCCAGACGTCCTCGGGCTTGACCTGGGGCTCCAGTCTCGAAATGTTGTCGATGGTCGGGCCAAACCCGACCATTACCATGATGGGGTAGCGTGAAAACGTCCCTGCAGGACCCAGAATACCAAACACAGAAAGACCGTTATTCAATGCCCACCGTTGCTCCATTTGATCTGGAAGGCCATGTCGTTTCCACGCATTTCCTTGGCGATATTCCTTTTTTCGCAACAGCGGCCGGCACAATTCACCGGCTTGATGGCGGTGAAAAAGTAACCGAGGCCCATCAGGGGCTGCTGACTTGCATTCGCGATCCTTACAGCGCCACACTGTTGACCGGCGGTGAAGATGGCAAGGTTCTGCGCGTGCTGCATGACGGCTCGTTCAACGAACTGGCCAATGTGCCCCGAAAGTGGATTTCAGTCGTCGCTGGCGGTCCGCAGAACAGCATCGCCTACGGTGTTGGAAAATCCACCTTCGTGCGCCTCGGTGATGGCAGCGTGAAGGAATTTACCGAAACCCGCACCGTCGAAGGCGTGGCCTTTGCGCCCAAGGGCATGCGCATTGCCGTTGCCCGTTACAATGGCGTTTCCCTACATTGGGTTGGCATGGCTGGCGAGCCTGTCGATCTGGAATGGAAGGGTGCGCATACTGGCGTCACCTTCTCTCACGACGGCAAGTTTCTCGTCACCACCATGCAGGAAAACGCGCTGCATGGCTGGAAGATGGAAGCAACAAAGGGTGGTATGGAAGCGCGCCACATGCGCATGACCGGCTATCCGGCCAAGGTCAAATCGCTGTCCTGGTCCGCCAAGGGCAAGTGGCTAGCATCTTCAGGTGCGCCTGCTGCCATTGTCTGGCCCTTTGCTGGCAAGGATGGCCCAATGGGCAAAGCCCCGCAGGAACTGGGCACACGCGCCAATATCATGGCGACCTGCGTCAGCTTCCACCCGGCGGAAGATGTACTGGCCATTGGCTTTATCGACGGCATGGTGCTGGGTGTCAGACTTGCCGACGGCAAAGAAGCGCTGCTGCGCCGCCCCGGCAAAGGTGCCATCACCTCGATGTCATGGAGCAGCACCGGCAAGCTGCTGGCTTTTGCTTCGGAAGCCGGAGACTGCGGCGTTATCGATATTTCCGGCTGACAGTCAGCGACTTAAAAGACCAGACGAAAAAAGGGGGCTTTGCGGCCCCCTTTGAGTTTTCGGTGCATTTTGTTGCTCTTATAAAGGTACGGCATAAAGAGCATCACCGTTGATGCAGTTCCAATGGTAGCCGCGCGTGCCTATTATGCAAGCATATGCTAATGTTATAATAAAAAGTTAAGCTTAACGTTTACAATCTTAACGAATACCGGAAGCATAATAACGAAAATGCCCGGCCTCAACAAAGAGACCGGGCATCTTGCAAATCGATAATTAAAGCGCCTTAGAACTTGTAGCCAACGCCGACATTGACCTGATGCTCTCTGACTTTGAGGCTGTAGCTGTCAGCACCGTCGGTGTAGGTGTTCTTGCCGAAGTCATTGTAACGATATTCAGCGCGAGCGAAGATGTTATCTGTTACGGCGTAGTCAACACCAACGCCAACCGTCCAGCCATGGAACGTGTCGCTGTCGCTGTAGCCAGGAACAGAAATCTTACCCTTGGTTACGGCATAACCACCGGCAGCGTAGATCAGGGCCTTGTCGAAGGCATAACCAACACGTGCACGTGCAGAACCGTTCAGACCAGCTTCGATCTTAACGTCTTCAAACGTCTTGTCGCCCCAGTTATAAGCGAGTTCACCTTCAGCACCGAGAATGATCGAAGGTGCGATTTCGGCGTTGTAGCCAGCAAAACCACCGAAGCGTGCGCCATTGAAGGTGGTCGAACCGGAATCGATGCCGTCGTCCAGCTTTACCTTGTCCCAAGCGTAACCACCGGTCACACCGCCGTAGAAGCCGCCCCACGAAAATGCAGGTGCAGCGTAGTCGGCGACAGGTGCAGCAGGCACCTCGTTCACAGCGTCAGCAGCATGGGCAACGCCCGACAAAGCAGATGCAGCAACTGCGGCGAGGATAAGATTTTTCAACATTAGTACATTCCTTGATATGATTGGCTCTCGCTACAACCTCTTCCTATGGTTGTCTATAACAAATATGTCACACTCGAAAATCCCCAGATGACTTTCGCGTTTAGGTTTATAAACGGTTACAAGAAGGGGACTTTATTCACACTTGAGTAGCGTTTGTCGCGTCAGCGTTTATCAAAAGCAGGAACGCAGGTGCTCAGGAAGCCCTGCGACCTTGCCATAAATTGCACCCAAAGCGCCCGAATGCGAATCAGATTACAAAACAAAGTATTAGGGCAGGCGTTTACAGGCTTGCTAACCACCCCTGCCCCAAGTTTCCTGAGCTTTTAATCTGGCTACCAGACCAGTTCCACCTGCGGCCGGCCATTCGATGTCTTCTCGGTCGTCCGGCCAGTGCCGTCAACGTTGCAATGCACGCGTTGCCTGAAAGCAGAGAAGCTCTCAAACGTCACGACATCGACAGGTTGATCAAAATGCAACGTTAACCTGTACCGCTCCGGACTGCCGCCAAGCGACTGCACGCCCAAAACCTCGGCCTCGAAAGCCTGTCCGAGATAAAAGCCACGCACCCTCGACCCCAACAGATAGGGATTGAATGGCGGACGGTTGCCGACGCACGCATGTAAGGTATTCCAGTCCCGAAACCCCATTTGTGCGGCAATCAGTTCCAGTGATTTTGAATGAGACATCTCCTGCCCCTCGGCATGGAGCCGTGCGCGAAGACGTTTTGCCTGATCTTTCAAACTCTCAAGCGATGGCAGCGCCTGAGACACATGTGATTGTGAAGCCGTATGAGCCACGACAGTTCTCCAACAAAAGCATGCTATTCAGAAGGGGCCCGCGTTGCCATCGGGTTGCATGCAAAAATGCGGAAAACCGTGGTTTGACTAAGAGAGACTTCACCATGGCATATGCCTGCGGACGGCCGGGGCTCTCACCCGTGCCGCCCTTATACGAGATAAGGCCCGTCTTCGTCAAACGGGCCTCGCTGAAAGCGGCATTAAACGGAACTGCAGCGGATATGTTCATGGAACAAACCCACTCCGCTTGGCAGCTAGCGCCTTAGAAGCGGTAAGTGATACCGGCACCGATCAGCCAAGGGTCAATCTTTGCTTTGCCGCTGACAGGACCAAGCAGGTCATGTGTTGCAGTCCACTTGGTGTCGAGGAAGATCTTCTTCACGTCGAAGTTCACACCCCAGTTTTTGTTGATCATGTAGTCGGCGCCAACCTGCAGCGCGTAACCAAAATCATTCTTCACATCGAGATTGGAGAAACCGGGCTTTTCAGACTGGTTGTAGAACAGCGAGTAGTTCACACCGGCGCCAACGTAAGGCTTGAAGTTGCCAAAATTGGTGAAGTGGTACTGCAGTGTCAGTGTCGGTGGCAGCAGCCAGGATTTGCCAACCGGTACACCGTCAAGACCACCTGTGCCATCGATCTTGGCATAGGTTGTGCCGAGGATGAGTTCTGCAGCGATATTGTCGGTGAAGAAATAGCTGATGTCGAGTTCGGGAATAACCGTATCGGAATAAGAGAGACCTGCGCCGGACAGTTGATCAACAGAACCGCTGTCATGTGTGATAACGCCAACGCCACGAACACGGATCATCCACGGGCTTGCGGCCTCGATGGCTTCTTCAACGGTTGGCGCTGGCGCTGGTGGCGCGAGATCTGCTGCCATAGCGTTGGCACCCATCAATGCTACCCCAGCCATCAACATGACCCGCATTGCGTTCTTCGTGTTCATTTCATCTCTCCTTGTACCAATTGAGCACCGAAACCTGCTTTGCTCCATCAGCGGCAGGGTTGGCACGACAACATCGCCTGCGGTTTTGGAATAGGTTTTCCTGTCAGCAGGGTTGTTGGGAGAGACTATGAGACCCGAAACAGCAACGGTGGTTTGAGCCAGATCAAACACAAGGGTTTAACACCGCGTTTTAAAACGCGGAAAATCGATTCGCGACAAAAATGTCACACAAATAATAGTTGCCCGATATGACAATGGCCCCGAAAGGGGCCACCGCACGGAATGTCAGGGAATCAAATTCAGTAGGAGAGCTTGCGGCCGCTGGCCACCAGCATGCCGGCAGCGCCATCCAGCCAACCGTCTTTCAATTCCAGCGCCAGAAAACGGTGACGCTCAAATGGACCTGGCATCACCAGATGCTGTGTTTTGGCTGCAAAGAAACCGAAACGTTCGTAATAAGGCGCATCGCCAACCAACAGAACCGCACCATGGCCACGGTTGGCCGCTTCGGAAATCGCCGCACGCATTAAAGCTGCGCCAATACCCTTGCCCTCATGTAAGGAATCAACTGCAAGCGGTCCTAGCAGAAGTGCAGGCAGCGGACGGCCTTCCGGCGTAACACCAGCTTCAACATTCCACAGGCGCACCGTGCCGATCACGTGACCATCATTGTCACGGGCAACAAGTGCCAAACCATCGGCCGGAATTCGGCCCTTGCGCAGCTTCTCGGAAGACTTGCGGCGACGGCCCGGGCCCATGGCACGGTCAAGCAGGTTTTCGCGCGCAACAACATCGCCCGGATTTTCAGCTTCGATATGGAATGTCTGCGGCGTGAAAAACGCCCGGACTGAATTGAGAACAGCGGCCATCACGGCCTCCCGTTACATAACCGCGCACAAGCGGCCCCAAAACAATATTGTGAATAAGCCGTTCCGGCCCCTCGTCCGCTCATCCTCACTGGAGGAGGTGCAGCAAGCAGGGGTTGCGCAAAGCGTGGCGCGAGGCCGGAACGGAAAGATCCGGGTTAATTGGCCGGAGCACTGACAGCCCGGCCAAAGAACACTCAGATCACATAGGCTTTGAGCGGCTCGAAACCGTTGAACGCCACCGCCGAATACGTGGTGGTGTATGCACCGGTACCTTCGATCAGAACTTCATCGCCGATCGTCAGGGAGACGGGCAGCGGATACATGTTCTTTTCGTACAGCACGTCGGCGCTGTCGCAGGTCGGGCCAGCCAGAACGCAAGGCTGCATTTCGTCCTGGTCACGCTCGGTGCGGATCGGGTAACGAATTGCTTCGTCCATGGTTTCAGCCAGACCACCGAACTTGCCGATGTCGAGGTAAACCCAACGATGGTTGTCATTGTCGGACTTGCGCGAAACCAGCACGACTTCTGCCTTGATGACACCGGCGTTGCCGACCATGCCACGACCTGGCTCGATGATCGTCTGTGGGATCTGGTTGCCGAAGTGCGTACGAAGCGCAGCATCGATTGCCTGACCGTAAGCTTCTGCCGATGGAATATCGCGCAGATACTTGGTCGGGAAACCACCGCCCATGTTGACCATCTTCAGGTGGATGCCCTGCTTGGCAAGCGAGGAGAAAACCCGCTTTGCGTCGGAAAGAGCAGCGTCCCATGCGTCAAGGTTCAACATCTGCGAACCGACGTGGAAGGACACACCGTGGGATTCAAGGCCAAGCTGGTGTGCGTAAACCAGAACATCGACAGCCATCTGCGGTACGCAGCCAAACTTGCGCGAAAGCGGCCATTCGGCACCTTCACCGTCAGTCAGGACGCGGCAGAACACACGCGAGCCAGGGGCTGCACGGGCAATCTTTTCAACTTCTTCGTGGCTGTCGACCGCAAACAGGCCAACGCCCAGTTCGAAAGCGCGGGAAATGTCCCGCTCCTTCTTGATGGTGTTGCCGTAAGAAATACGGTCAGCTGTCGCACCGGCGTCAAGCGCCATCTGGATTTCGGCAACCGAAGCGCAGTCGAAGTTCGAGCCGAGGGAGGCGAGCAGCGACAGGATTTCAGGAGCCGGGTTTGCCTTCACGGCATAATAGATCGAGCTGTTCGGCAGCGCGTGCTCGAAAGCATGGTAGTTGTCGCGCACGACCTCGAGGTCAACCACGAGGCATGGGCCTTCAGGACGGCGGGTCTTGATGAAGTCAAGGATGCGTGCAGTCGTCATCGTTATAATCCCTGTATAATCCGGCTCCGGAAATTCCGGAGGACAAAGAACGCTCGAGATATGCTTACCGATCAGCCGGTGGAGGCGCAGATCAGTTGCATACGCTCAAGGCGCAAATATGGACAAAACCCTGCCACGGGAATTATCCGGCTTTGTCTGCCATAGATTGGAGGGATTGGACCCAACCGCACTTCCGGCAATGATGGTGTGCCTCTTTAGTACCCCGGCTGATGGAAAGCCGGCAGAGAACCAGAAAGGCCCGCACCGTCGTTGCTTCAGATGTCCTCGCATTTTCCGGTTGGCCGGAATAGCGACTGGAGGGGTTAGTTCCAGGTACCTTACCGAACTCCTCACCACATCGAGGGACGGCGGACACCCATGGGCACGTGCGACTTTGGGCAAAACGGGAAATAAGAATATTCGCCGTCATAATCAAGAGGATTTTTTCATCGAATTGAGGTTTTTTTCACCATGTATTTTTTCATTGAACAGCTGCGCCTGAACGTTCAATTATATGGAACAAACAGGAGAAAACGGCCATGGATACCCTCACCCGCATCCGCGCATTTATTGACGTTGTCGAAGCGGAAGGTTTCTCAGCTGCGGCCCGCAAAACCGGGCGTTCCAAAGCATTGCTTTCGAAATATGTGCGCGAGCTGGAAGACGATCTCGGCGCCCTGTTGCTGAACCGCACGACAAGGCAGTTTTCGCTGACCGAAGCGGGCCATACCTATTACCGCACCGCCTCTGATATTCTGAAGGAAATCGACAACCTCGCCGACCTGGTGCGTGAGAACAATGCGGACCTGAAAGGCAAGTTGCGCATCTCGGTACCACGCACGTTCATCGACGCCGAAATCGGCCAGAGCCTGATCGACTTCGCCAAGGAAAATCCGGAGCTTCAGCTGGAGATTTTGGCAGAAGACCGTTTCGTTGACCTGATCGAGGAGGGTTTTGACCTTGCGGTGCGCATTACCAAGCTGGAAGATTCCGGCCTCATTGCCCGCAAGCTCTCCGATTTTCGCGTCTACGCCGTCGCCACGGCGGACTTTGTCGCTCAGTACGGTCCACTGAATGAGCCGCAAGACATGTCCCGCGTGCCGTTCATTGTCGATACCAACTCACGCTTCCACAACAACATCCGTTATTTCGAACCGAATGGCGCCAATGCCTCGGTGGCTGTCAGCGGCCCGATTGAAGTCAATTCGCCGCAGGCGACCTTGCGCGCCGCTCGTGCCGGACTGGGTGTTGCCATGGTACCGGACTTCATTGCCAAGCCCTATATTCAGTCCGGTGAACTGGTAACACTGTTCGACGACTACATCGCCAGAGACCGCGGCATCTATGCCGTTTATCCCCATCGCCGTTATCTGCCCGCCAAAGTGCGCAGCTTTGTCGACTTCCTGTCGAACTGGTTTCGCAAGAACGGATAAGTCGCCGATAAATTGATCGTGAGCTGAGTCGAAATTCGGTCCCATTTTCCGCTAAAACTGGCTGACAGATTCGCGAAGGGCACATGGGTTGATGAAAAAGACAAGAACTGCAATCGCGGCTGGGCTGTTGCTCGCCCCTGCCCCAGCCTTTGCCCATCCGCATATCTTTGCAGAAGCACGTCTCGAGGTCATTGCCGGTTCAGACGGCAACATCAGCGAACTGCGCAACATCTGGCGTTTTGACGAAATGTTCTCTGCCAGTGTGATGCTGGATTTCGACAAGAACAGCGATTTGAAGCTCGACAAGGATGAGTTGGCCGAAGTGGGCAAGGTGGTACATGAATCGCTTGCCGACTTCGACTATTATACCTTCGTGACCGAAGACGGGAAAAAGACCGACCTTGCCAAACCGGACGCCATCCATGTCGATTACGACAACGGCCAGATCTTGATGTTCTTTTCGATCAAGCCCGCTAAGCCCATGCCAATGAAAGGCAAGATGAGCTTTGGTGTGTGGGATCCGACAATGTATACCGCGATCGATTTCGCAAATGATACAGATCTGGCCACCAAGGGAGACGGTTTTAACGCCTGTAAACGTGCGGTCATCCGCCCGGACGCCGATGAGGTTCTGGCGCAGAACCAGTCTACCTTAACGGACGCGTTTTTTAACGACCCGACCGGAACAGACATGTCGAAACTGTTTTCGACAAGGCTTGAGGTAACCTGCCCATGACAAGCAGACTGAACCGCATGGTGCCGCTTCTTGTGATCAGCGGCATCTTTCTGGCAACGGCTGCCCATGCGCAATCTCCGCTTGGCATTGGCTCTGCGGAGCCATCCTTCTCCGTATCAGGTCCATTCGGCTCATTTTTCGCCTGGATCAACATGCACCAGCAAAGCTTCTATCGCGCACTGACCGGTGCATTGAAGGCGATGCGCGAAGATCCTTGGGCCCTGACCTCGCTGATCGGCCTTTCCTTCGCATATGGTGTGTTCCATGCCGCCGGTCCCGGCCACGGCAAGGCAGTAATCTCATCCTACATGATTGCCAATGAGACGGAGCTGCGTCGCGGTGTGCTCATCTCGTTCATTTCAGCGGTGCTGCAGGGCATCGTCGCCATCCTGCTGGTCGGCGCGGCCTATCTGGTCCTGCGCGGCACGTCGATCACCATGACCAAGGCCACACAAGCCATGGAGATTGCCAGCTTTGCGATGATCGCCCTGTTTGGCGCATGGCTGCTGGTACGCAAATTACGCAGCATCATGGTGCGAGAACCGGCCGCTGCCCCTGTTGTTGTTGAAAATGCTGGCGCAAGCGCCCTTGGCACCAAGGGCATGGGAACAGGTCTCAAATTTAAGGGGCAGCAGGTTTTCCCCGATCATCAGCACAGTGGCGCCGGCAATGTCTGCTCGACATGCGGTCATGCCCACGCACCGGACCCATCCATGTTGCGTTCTCGTGATTTCAGCCTGCATGAAGCATGGTCTGCCATCATTGCCGTGGGCCTGCGCCCCTGTTCAGGCGCGATCATCGTCATGAGCTTTTCGCTGTTGAACAGCCTCTATCTCGGCGGTGTCCTGTCTGTATTGGCTATGTCGATCGGCACGGCGATCACCGTTTCCATCCTCGCCACCCTGGCTGTCATGGCCAAGGACGTGGCTGTTCGGTACGCAGGTTCCGGCACCACGAAAGCCATGCGCGTCGCCACCGTCATTGAGATTGCCGGTGCGCTGTTTGTGTTGTTGATGGGCCTCGCCTTGCTCGGTGCTTCCCTGCAGTCGTGATGCGCCACGCAGTCAGGTGTCAGACTGGTCCTTGCGACGCTGGTACCGCCCGCGCAACCAGAACAGAAGAAAGAATGACAGCACTGCGACTGCGCCAAATGCCGCGGCCAGCCAGGGTGAATAATCCGCCAGCCACAGCATGATGTTTGGCATCACAAAAAACAGCAGGGCAACGCCAACAAAAATCACGGCAGCAGCAAATATCGGCGAACGCTCTTTTGGATCAGCACTGGTCATGCGGACATCCCCGCACGAATATCTTCCAGTTTGCGTTTTTGTGAGCCATCGGAGTTAAAATTGTCGGGCTCAAGCCATGCCTCAAAAGCATCACGGATCACAGGCCATTCGCTGTCGATGATCGAAAACCATGCGGTATCACGGTTCGCACCCTTTGACACCATGTGCTGACGGAACACACCTTCAAAGGTAAAGCCGTAACGTCTCGCCGTGACCTTGCTTGGCTCGTTTTCATTATGGCATTTCCACTCGTAGCGGCGATAACCAAGATCCTCGAACACATGTCTGGCCATCAGGTAATGAACTTCGGTGGAAAGCGGTGAACGCTTCATCGCTGCGCCATGCGCCACGGAACCAACCTCGATCACCCCGTTGGCAGGATCTGGCCGCATATAGCTTGCCATACCAACAACGGTACCGCCGGCATTTTCGGTAAATACCAAAGTGACCCAGCCGAGTTTCTGCCGCGCGCCTTCGATCCAGTCACCAAACGCATCGGCATTCGGGAAGGCTTGCTGCGGGAAATATTTCAAAAGGGCATTGGTTTCCAAACCGCCGAGAGCATCCCACAGTTTCTGCAGATGTGCGGTGCGATCAAATGGCTGTGCGGTGACATACCGTCCGTTAAGCGTCACCGGTTTTGGAGCCGGACATCCCTTGAAATCAGCAAGATCGCGCATTCTTTTCCTCACCATTTTGTTGAGAAAAGATGTAGGCTAGTCATTGCTCAAAAACAACAGCATATCCGGCAGCAGGGTTGCCACCTAACGCGCAACCCCACCGAAATCTTGTCAGGCCTTTGCTGCAGAAACCGTGGCTTCGATGTGGTCGACCAGCGCATCCGGCAAGCCAAGTCGGCCGGCCAACAGGTCAAGATAACCGCGTTCTGCGCGTGTATCTGGATCAATAGTCAAGCGCGACGCCGTATAAAGCTCCACCTTCTGCTCTTCGGTCTTGGCAGCGGCCACCAGTGCATCGAGATCGAGCGGTTCAGCCAACTCTTTTTCAATGAACCGTTCAGCTTCGGTATCTAGGCCGGAAATCTGTACCTTTTCCATGATACGCACGCGTTCACCGGCATCAATGTGACCGTCAGCCTTGGCGGCAGCAATCATCGCCTGCACCAGCGTCAGGGCAAAGTCATTGGACAGTGTTGCCGCCTGAGGGTGGAAGGGCGAATCTGCCGGTGGCGGCAGAAGTTCGGTTGTCGGCTCAGGCTGCGGTGCGTTCTGCGGCGCCTGTCCGGATTTGTAATTCTGATATGCGAGATAACCAAGACCGGCAATGGCAGCGATACCACCCACGGTTGCAGCGTTGCCCGCCAGCTTGCGGCCGGTCTTTGTGCCAAGAATAGCTGCGGCAAGTGCGCCGGTTTTCAGCGGGTTGTTCTTGGCGATATCGGCAGCCTGACCTGCTCTGTCACGAACAGTCCCTGAAAGTCCCGGCACCTGGGAACCAAGGAATTGTTCAAGAAGCTTCTTGGCGTCGAACATCAAAATCTCCTGTATCGATCAAACTCGTTACTGGAGATAGGAACGGCAATAGCCAAATACAAATAACAAAAAAAGCAGCGTGACGGGTATCACACTGCTTTGCGAAAATTCTGGTCTTGCTATCTGATTAGACGGCGAGAGCCGCTGCTTCTGCTGCAAGCTTGGTAATGCCAGCCCAGTCGCCAGTTGCCACCAGTTCACGCGGTGCAACCCAGGAACCGCCAACGCAAACAACGTTTGGCAATGACAGATAGTCATTGGCGTTCTTCAGCGAAATGCTACCGGTCGGGCAGAAGAAGGTGCCCGCCAGCGGCGAAGACAGTGCCTTGAGGTAAGGTGCGCCACCAGCTTGCTCGGCCGGGAAGAACTTCAAGACCTTGTAACCTTCATCGCGCAGCGCCATGACTTCGCTGGCGGTTGCAGCACCTGGCAGCAACGGAACCTTGGAATTTTTGGCAGCATCCAGAACGCTTCTGTTAACGCCTGGGCTGACGATAAATGTCGAACCAGCTTCAACAGCCGCGTCGAAATCCCGAGCATTGAGAATGGTGCCGGCGCCGACATGCGCGCCTTCAACTTCTGCGGCAACGGCCCGCACGGCATCAAGCGCCGCAGGTGTGCGCATGGTGATTTCGATGGCCTTCAAACCACCGGCAACCAGTGCACGGGCCAGCGGGACGGCAGAGGCAACGCTGTCAACAATCAGAACAGGCACAACCGGCTGAAGTTTCAGGATGGAAAGAAGTTTTTCAGAGTCCTGCGCCATTATGGTGCCTCCCAGATATGAAACGATTGAATTACAGGTGATGAATTATCGCGTCGTGATTGTCCTGTCGAGACTAAAGCAAATATTTCAGGCAAATTGCTTTTTCCAAATGAAACCATGAGATAGTGTGCCACAAAATTGGACATGGGCTTGCATGGCAAAAGAAATAGAACGCAAATTTCTCGTTTCGGGCGATGGATGGAAAACCGACGTGTCCTCCAGCATGACCTTCCGTCAAGGATATGTCGTTTCAACAGAAAACCGCTCAGTCCGCGTACGCATCGTCAACGATGAAGACGCCACACTAACGATCAAGATTGGCGCCAGCAGTCTTGTACGCGACGAATATGAATATTCGATAGCGCTTGGCGATGCGCAGGAGATGATCGGAACCGCCATTGGCAATGTCATCCAGAAAACCCGCCACCTTGTCGAGCACAACAACTTCACCTGGGAAGTTGATGTCTTCGAAGGTGTATATGGCGGTCTGGTCGTTGCCGAAGTGGAACTGACATCGGTCGACGACAATCCCGACCTGCCAACATGGCTGGGCCGTGAAGTGACCGGCGACAAACGGTACTCGAACCAATATCTGGCCACGGAAAACCTGCTCGGGGAACTGCCGGATGTCGTATCGTCTTGATCCTGCAAAACCATTTGCGGAAGAGGTGCGCAAACTTGGCAGTGCGCTGCTGGCAGACGCCATTGCCATTTTGTCCGAGACGACTGGCGATCGCCACGAAGCCATTCATGAGGCACGCAAGAAGTTCAAGCGTCTGCGTGGCCTCTACCGGCTGATCAGGCCGCTGGCCCCTGGTTTCTTCAAAACGGAAAATGCCCGCTTGCGTGACGTTGCCCGCTCGCTTTCCGGTGCACGCGATGCCGCCGCTCTGGTTGAAAACATCAATTACCTTCACCAGCACGCTCGTTCCGCCGCAGAAGCCGAAGCACTTGATATGGCACGCGCCGCGCTGACGCAAAGACGTGATCGCATTTACAACGAAGAAGGTGATCTCTCTGGCGTCATAAACGCTGCCATAGCCGAGTGCGAAAAAGCGCTGATCGCCGTGCAGGGCCTGTCCTTGCCTGACAGCAGGCGCAGCATCGCCAAAGGCATTGCCAGGGCCTGGCTGACAAATGGCAAAAAAGCCGCCCTTGCCCAGCAAGAATGCCGCAAGGGAGAGAAAGCGGAAGCTTTCCACGACCTGCGCAAATGTTGCCAGACCTACCGCATGTATCTCGCCTTGCTGCGAAAAATCTGGCCCTCCGCAATGCTGGCCAAGGAAAAGAACGCCACCACTCTCGCCGAACTGCTGGGTCACCAGAATGACCTTTCGGTGCTGGCCGCCTGTGCAGATCGCGAACCCGATATTTTCGGCAATGGCGATACACTGGCCCGGTTGCTGGACGCCATCATCAACCAGCAGCAGAAGCTGGAACAGACATCTCTGGAGCTGTCCGAGCTCGTTTTCCGCGATCGCCCAGACGCCGAAAGCAAGACCATCAAGTCACTCTGGAACCGGGCATGCGCTGCGTGAGAATGCCTGTACACCAAGGGATTTGACAAAATTCAAAATCACCTGAACCCTGTAAAAATCGTCGAATCCGCATTGCGTAGCGTGCCGTCTGGCTGTATTTCAGCGCCATGACCGACACAACAATTCTTCCACGCCCGGAAGCCACTGGCGAATTTCTCGTGGCTGCCCTTTATCATTTCGCAAGCTTTCCGCAGTTTGAAAGCTTCCGCGAAACGCTGTTCCGCGCCTGCCAGGAAAATGGCATCAAGGGCACGCTGCTGCTGGCCCATGAAGGTATCAACGGCACGATTGCCGGGACGGACGAGGGCATTGCCAAAATTCTGGCTTTCATCCGTTCGCAGCCGGAATTTTCCGCGCTGGAACACAAGGAAAGCCGCGCTTCCAAAATGCCGTTCGTGCGCATGAAGGTGAAGCTGAAAAAAGAAATCGTCACCATGGGCGTTCCGGATATCGATCCGAAGAAGATTGTTGGCACCTATGTCGACCCGAAGGACTGGAACGCGCTGATCTCGGATCCTGAGACGATCCTGATCGATACGCGTAATGATTATGAAACGGCAATCGGCATCTTCAAGGATGCTGTCGATCCGAACACCAAGACATTTCGCGAGTTTCCAGACTGGGTGAAAAACAATCCCGGCCTGCACAACAAGCCGAAAATCGCCATGTATTGCACTGGCGGCATTCGCTGTGAGAAGGCCACTGCCTTCATGAAAGAGCAGGGTTTTGAAGAGGTTTACCACCTCAAGGGCGGCATCCTGAAATATCTGGAAGAAATTCCGCAGGAAGAAAGCCTCTGGGAAGGCTCATGTTTCGTGTTCGATGAGCGCGTTTCGGTGACCCACGGACTGGCCGAAGGCAACCACCAGCTTTGCCACGCCTGCCGCAATCCGATTACCCCGGACGTTCGCCTGTCTCCTATGTTCGAGGAAGGCGTATCTTGCCCGGGTTGTTATGAGGAACGCACGGAAGAAGACCGTCAGCGTTTTCGTGACCGTCAGCAGCAGATCATGCTGGCCAAGAAACGCGGTCAAAAACACATCGGCAGCTAAGCCGATCCAGTCTAAGCCAACACGGCTTATATCAAAATGCTGGGGCATACTGATTTGAACGTCAGTGTGCCCTTATCTTTTGGAATTTGATTGTCCCGGAAACAGGTAGGCTGAATACACGCAAAGCCGCTCAGCCAAATGCCCTTTGCTCATCACGGGGCAAGGTTGCCTTCTGGCGTTCCAACAGCAAAGTCACCTCTTCCGGCGAAACCGGCTTTGAGAACAGATATCCCTGCAATTCGTCGCAACCGCACAATTGCAGAATGGATGCCTGCTCGACGCTTTCCACGCCTTCGGCCGTGACAGGAATTTCCAGCGAGCGCGCCAACGCTACGGTCGCTTCGAGCATGTCAAGCGAACGGCCACCATTCTCCAGAGCCGCCACCAGAGAGCGATCAATCTTCATTCTATTAAAACCGAAACGACGCAGATATCCGACACTGGCAAAACCTGCGCCAAAATCATCCAGCGCAATCTGAACGCCAAGAGCCTTCAGCTTCTCGATGACAAAGCTGGCACGTTCAGGATGCTGGATGAAATAGCCTTCTGTCATCTCCAAGCGTAGCCGCTCCGGCTCCATCTGGGTTTGACGCAACACATCATGCACAGAGGTTGAGAAGGACGGATTTCTGAACTGAACCGGAGAGATATTCACCGACAGTTTGATCTCTGGCCAGCGTCGGGCGGTCATGCAGGCTTTGCGCAACACGATTAGACCCAACTGGTCGATAAGACCGCTGGTTTCCGCGACCGGAATAAACACCTCCGGAGACACAGGACCGTGCCCGTCACGGTTCCAGCGCACCAGGGCCTCAACCCCCGTGATGCGGCGGCTTTTTGCACTGACGACAGGCTGAAAAACGACCGTCAATTCGTCTTTTTCAATGGCACGACGCAAATCCGCTTCCAGCATGTTGCGGTCTTCACGTTCGGTATCCAACTGCTCATGATAGGAAACCCAGCGACCGCGGCCATTTTCTTTGGCTTCATACATCGCCATATCGGCGCGTCTCAGCAATTCCTCGCCGTCGACCTCGCCGCGCTCGGAGGTCGCAACGCCAATGCTACAGCCGATCGTTGCGACGCGCTCACCAATCACGAATGGTTCGGAAAACAGCAACAGACAGGCCTCACAGAGATCAAGGCACTGCTGCTTAGAATAGGGACC
Source organism: Agrobacterium sp. AGB01 (assembly GCF_014851585.1). Taxonomy (GTDB): domain Bacteria; phylum Pseudomonadota; class Alphaproteobacteria; order Rhizobiales; family Rhizobiaceae; genus Agrobacterium. The sequence continues at coordinate 155,356 of NZ_JACVAB010000002.1, read as the reverse complement.
GTTGATGGCAACAGCAAATTCATCGCCGCCCAAACGCGCAAGAACCGCGTCTTGCGGCACAAGCATCTTCAGGCCAGCAGCAACGCCCTTGATCAGACGATCACCCGTTCCGTGTCCGTAGGAATCGTTGACTTCCTTGAAACCATCCAGATCGAGATAGAGAAGGTTGACGTCATCGGACCCCAGGCGGGCTTTGGCAACCATCTGCTCAAGACGCTGGAATAGTCCGGCGCGGTTGTAAAGGCCGCTGAGACGATCCCGCAGCGCCTCTTCCTTGGCATGCGCCTCATCAGTCTTGATACGGCCAATAATTTTTGAGCCGACAAAAAACAGCGTCAGGAAAAACAGGCCGGCAATAACCACAGCCAGGAGAACAGTCGGGCGCACCTCACGGAAGCTGACATCACCGGGTGCACGCGAACGCCAGGTCAATTTGCCAAGCACCTCACCTTGCGGACTGAAGATGTTCACGAAGTAGCGAGCGTCAAAGTTGGCTTTACGCAATTGCAGACCATCGACAACATAGGTTTTCGACAGACGCTTGATCTTGGCGGTGTCCAGATGACGGGCGAACACCAGATAACGACGTGTCTCACCAGCGGGAACGTCAAGTGCCATCTTGGGGCGGATGAGTGCTGCGCCGACAACGGTAATGCCGCGGTCCGATTGGACAAAGCCGGTCGTCTCTGGGTTCTGGCCGAAAGGTATCTGCCGCACAGTCTTGAGCAGCTCTGTCAGACCGGTCGGGAACAGTTCCTGCGGAGAACGCAGAACCGGCTGCCCGAACTGATAAAACATCTGAACACGGTTATTTTCGTCAATCACCAGCGCCGTATCAAACAACTCGCTGTTGACAGTCATATCGCCGTAGTTGCTGACAACCCAGTCGTGACCATTGGCGGCGTAAACGAACTGGGCAGCATCGTCCCAGGCGGCATAGTCGTTTAGCGTTGCACCCAACTGAGCCTGAAACGTCTCCAACGCACCGGTAATGGTTTCGCGTGAACGTTCCTCATCCAGCTTGTTGGTGTTCTGGGCAACGTCGTTCAGAGCGGACAAAACGAGCATCGTGACGACTGTTACAATAACGGCCAAAGCAGCAAGGAGAGCAGTGACGATGCGACGCCACTCTCTTTGCGATGTATTCACGACGTTTCGCGGTTTGGTCCGCATGCAATTCCCTTCGAGAAAACAACACTTTCCGGGGAAATTATTCAAAAGATATTAAATCTGTGACCGGCCATCCCCCTAAAAAAACACAGGTATGAAACTGTAGTCGGCTAAGGGGAGTTTTTCGGACAATAAAAAGCCTCCCTCGCTTTTGCGAGGAAGGCCCATAAACTCTAGGGTATTTCGCGGTAAAAAGCTTACCAGGAAGGGATAACCGTGCCCTTGAATTCTTCGGTGATGTAAGCCTTCACTTCCGGGCTCTGGTAGGATTCAACCAGAGTTTTTACCCATGGCTGGTCCTTGTCGGCAGTGCGCACAACGATGATGTTGGCATAAGGCGACTTTTCGCTTTCAATAGCGATAGCATCGGTCTTCGGATTAAGGCCACCCTGCGAAGCGTAGTTGGTGTTGATGACCGAAGCATCGGTATCATCAAGCGCGCGTGGAAGCTGGGCAGCATCCAATTCTGCAAACTGCAGGTTCTTCGGGTTTTCGATAACGTCAGCTGGCGTTACCTTGAGACCAGCTTCTTCCTTGACCTTGATCAGGCCCTTCGAGGCCAGAACCAGCAGAGCGCGGCCGCCATTGGTCGGGTCGTTCGGAATGCCAATTGTCGCGCCGTCCTTCAGTTCGTCCAGGCTCTTTACCTTCTTGGAGTAAACGCCCATTGGAGTGGTGATGGTTGTGCCAACGCTGACGAGGTCGAACTTGCGGTCGGCAACCTGGTTGTCGAGGTATGGCTGGTGCTGGAAGGAGTTGGCGTTCAGTTCGCCATCGTTCAGAGCCTGGTTCGGAACAACGTAATCAGAGAATTCAAGAATTTCGAGATCGAGATCCTTCTTGGCAGCCACTTCCTTGACCACTTCCATGATCTTGGCGTGTTCGCCCGGCGTTACACCGATCTTGATGGTTTCAGCCAGCGCGCTGCCGGTGGAAAACAGGGCAGCGAGGGAAGCTGCGATAATCAATTTTTTCATGTCAGTCTCCTTGGGGTAGATTGTTATTGCTTGTTAGTTTTTACGATTACGCTTGTCGAAATGGCGGGCAAGCCTGTCACCCGCACTTTGAACCAGCTGCACCAGAACGATCAGCACTGCGACAACGGCAAGCATCACTTCTGGCATAAAACGTTGATATCCATAGCGAATGCCAAGGTCACCAAGACCACCGCCACCGACAGCACCGACCATGGCCGAGTAACCGATCAGGCTGACTAGGGTCAGGGTAAGCGCCAGCGTAATGCCAGGCTTGGCTTCGGCCAGCAAAACCTTGGTAACGATCTGCACCGGTGTGGCACCCATGGCGCGCGCCGCTTCCACCAGACCTTTGTCGACTTCACGGATCGCTGCTTCCACCAGACGGGCGACAAATGGAATGGTCGCAACCGTGAGCGGAACGATGGCTGCCGAAGTGCCAATGGAGGTACCGGCAACAAGGCGGGTAAATGGAATGATGGCCACCACCAGAATGATGAACGGCGTCGAGCGGGCAGCATTGACGATCAAACCAACGATACGGTTGGTGATCGGCGCTTCAAAAAGCTCGCCTTTGCCGCTGGTGGCGAGGAAGATGCCGATCGGCAGGCCAACAAGCGACCCGACCAGGCCCGATATCGCCACCATGTGCAATGTCTGTAAAAGTCCCTTCCATAGAAGGACAAAGAGCATATCAGGCGACATAGCCGAGCACCTCCGTGGCAAGTCCGGTTTCCGCATAAAGGCGGTCAGCGCGGGAAATTGTTTCAGGTGTTGCGGGATAGGAAACCACCAGTGAACCAAATGGTTCGCCTGCAATTTCCTCGATCGTGCCGGCCAGAATATTCACATCCGCACCGATTTCGCTGACCAGTCTTGCCGTCAGCGGCTGGAAGGCTGTCGCACCAAAGAAAATCAATCGTACCAGAACGCGATCACCAATGTCCGGCTGCGGTTTCAGTACACCGCTGATCCATTCAGGCAGTTTTGCACCGATCGAAGATGACAGCAGGCTGCGGGTGGTTTCATGCTTTGCAGCCGTAAACACATCAAAGGTGCGACCGCTTTCGACAATCAGACCCTTGTCGATAACGGCAACCTGCGACGCAATTGTTTTCACCACTTCCATTTCATGGGTGATGAGAAGCACCGTAAGGTTCAGTTCCGAATTGATCTTCTGGAGAAGTTCAAGAATGGACTGGGTGGTCTCAGGATCCAGCGCCGAGGTTGCTTCATCGGATAGCAACAGCTTGGGTTCGGTTGCCAAAGCGCGGGCAATACCGACACGCTGCTTTTGACCGCCGGACAGTTCCGCCGGATAGCGGTTGGCTTTATCGCCAAGCCCGACAAGTTCAAGCAGAGGCTGAACTTTCTTTTTGATATCCTGGCGGCTGACACCGGCAATCTCCAGCGGCAGGGCCACGTTGTCGTAAGCGGTGCGCGAAGCCAACAGGTTGAAATGCTGGAAGATCATGCCGATCGAGCGTCGCAACTGGCGCAGACCCTGTTCATCCAACCCGCCAACATCAACGCCATCGACCAGAACGCGACCGGATGTCAGCGTCTCCAGGCCGTTGACGAGCCGGATCAGTGTGGATTTACCAGCGCCTGAGCGCCCGATGATGCCGGTAATGGAGCCGCGTGGAACAGAAAGGTCCACACCGCCAAGCGCCGTAAACGCCGATTCGCCGTTTTGGCCGCCAAAACGTTTGGTGACATTTTCAAACACAACCATGGCATCAGCATGTGCTGGTGGTTGCTGAGCGGTGCCGCCCGCTGTCAATTGGAAACTCATGGATAACTCTACGGATAATGTCTGTTGTGCGTATCTCTTTAAATCAATTCCGGCTGAAATAAAGGATTCTGCGTTTCTGGTGTCTATCGCGCCATTTTCACAGCATCAACGATGCTCGCAAGATAAGTCACCCGTGCATTCAGTGCGTGTCGTTACGCAATCACGAAGCACATTCGGTTACAGCACATAGTCCGTGTCATTTTATTCTGCTTTCACACCAAAGTCGTTATCGACTTTCTTAGGTGCCCCAAACATGCCTGTATGCGACACCTTTTGACAGGGAAAATTTTTCAACTAAAAGGCAGTTTCAGGAAAATTTTCCGCAGTTCTGGCCGTAAAGTGATTACTTTACCGAAGAAATGAACTGATCGTTCGGGCGACGAACCTTTTTGAGGTTCACCAGCCAATCACCATCTTCCTTGCGGTAGCCAAGCGGAAGGATGGTAACCGAGCGCAGACCCTTCTCACGCAGGCCCAAAATCTCATCCAGCTTGTCCGGATCGAAACCTTCCATTGGTGTCGAATCCACGCCTTCGAACGCAGCCTGAGCAAGCGCCATGCCGAACCCGATATAGGCCTGACGTGCAGCGTGTTCGAAGTTCACCTGAGCATCGCGCGGGGGATACATGTTCAGGAGCATCTGGCGATAGTTCTCCCAACCTTCGTTCTTGATGCCGCGCTCTGCATTGACGAGATCGAACATGCCGTTGATGCGCTCAGCGGTATAGTTGTCCCACGCTGCAAAAACCAGAAGGTGGGAACCATCGGTAATCTGAGCCTGGTTCCAGGCGATTTCCTGGATCTTCGCACGCACTTCCGGATTGGTAACGACGATAAGTTCAAACGGCTGCAAGCCGCTTGATGTTGGAGCAAGACGGGCCGCCTCCAAAATACGGGCAACCTTGTCTTCCGTTACCGGCTTGGACGGGTCCATCTTTTTGGTGGCATAACGCCAGTTCAGTTTTTCAATAAGCAAAGTAGTCTCCTTGGGAGGATCACTGACGCTGCCATCAGGCAAGCGTGCAGGTTTCATTTTGAAACCCGCTACACATAGGGCGCCAGTCCACAACTGCAAGCAGACATCGCAACGTAACCACCCAAAACTACGAGGCAGCCTTTTTGTGATTGCCCTTCGGAAATTCGGCCGCCAGCGACGAGTACCATTTGCCGCTTTTTTTGACGGTCCGGACCTGAGTGTCATAATCGACATGCACAAGGCCAAAACGCATGCGATAACCCTGCGCCCATTCAAAATTGTCCATTAGGCTCCAGGCAAAATAACCACGCATCGGGTAACCGTCCTTGATCAGATCGGCAACCACCGACAAGTGGTTAACGTAATAATCAAGGCGCGGCTGGTCATCGACCTCACCATTTTCAACACCCATATTGTAGCAGGCACCGTTCTCGGTGATGTAGCAATCGGGCAATTCATAACGGCGATAAAGCTCCTCTACCAACGAATGCAGGGCCGGAGCATAGACCTCCCACCCGATATCGGTCGTCACATCGTTGACGAAAGGTGCTTCAACCGTGGCTGGGAATTCAGCTGAAGGATTTGGATCAGCGGCAACCCGCATTGGTGTGTAATAATTCAATCCCCACCAATCGAGTTTCTGGTTGATGATGGTGAGATCGCCCTCTTCGACACTCGGCATGCGGTCACCCAACGCCTCAACGAAATCCGAGGGATATTCACCCTTGAACACAGGGCCAAAAAACACACCATTATGGAACTGGAATGCCCGCTCGGCTGCGGCCTTGTCCGCAGCACTGTCGGAAGCAGCAATGACCGAATGTGCGTTCAGCACCAGACCAACCGGCACGTTGGGTGCAACATCCCGGCAGGTCTGTACGCCAAGGCCGTGGGCAAGATTGGTGTAATGCATCGCCGCCAGTGCGGCGTCCATGTTGCGTTCACCAGGCGCGTGAATGCCATAGAGATGGCTAAGCCACACCGAGCACCATGGCTCGTTAAATGTGGCAACAGCGTCCAGCCGGTCGCCCAAGCGTTCCATCACAGTGCGGGTGTAGCGCTGGAAGGCATAGGCGGTGGAACGCGCCGTCCAGCCGCCATCACCCATCAGGGTCAACGGCAGATCCCAGTGGTAAAGTGTGGCATAGGTCTTAATGCCCCTCGCCTTGCAGCCGTCAACCAGACGGTCATAAAAATCCAGACCTCTTTCATTGATCGGACCGGTGCCATCAGGAATGATGCGTGGCCATGCAATAGAGAAGCGATATGCCTCGACACCCATATTTTTTATGAGATCGAGATCGGCATCCAGACGGTTGTAATGATCGCAGGCAACGTCACCATTGTGGCGACCATAAACACGTCCGGGCATGTTGCAAAAAGCATCCCAAATCGAAGGTTTGCGACCATCAGCCTTGGATGCTCCTTCAATCTGGAAGGATGCCGTTGCGACACCAAACAGAAAATCACCGGGAAAGCGTGTTGCAAGCACCTTGGGATCGATCATTCCGTCTCCTCCTGAATAATTTGGCCCGTTGAGTATCGGGTTTTTGTCCTGCCCTGGACAGGTGTTTGCTAGGTATAAAAGCAAATCATCGCCTACTGCAACGTTTCAGTTAAATCATACAAAACTTTTACGACAGGGATTTGGTGCAAATGCAGCGAGTTAGCAACAGAAAAGGCGGGGTTTGATCCCCGCCTTTCATCAGCTTTTTTACATAAAGCTTTTCGGCCGTTTTAAACGTAACGATTTACGACATTTTCGAGATATTCCTGACGACCCGACTTCGGCTGAGGATTGATATTGTCACGCTCAACCAGAGCTGCGATGTCATCCAACTTCAACTCGCCACGCAGCATCTTTTGCGCCGAAGGAGAATCCCACTTTGAATAACGGTCCGAAAGCGGCTTCGACAGCGCGCCATCTTCAATCATCTTGGCAGCAGCCTTCAGGCCACGGGCGCAGCAATCAATGCCGCCGATATGACCGATCAGAAGATCAGCCGGATCAAGCGACTGGCGACGCAGCTTGGAATCGAAGTTGGTGCCGCCGTTCTGGAAGCCACCACCGGCCAGAACATGATAATAGGCCAGCGCCATTTCCGGCACGTTGTTCGGGAACTGGTCGGTATCCCAGCCGGACTGGTAATCATTGCGGTTCATGTCGATGGAGCCGAAAATGCCGAAGGCGTTTGCCATGGCCAGTTCGTGCTCGAAGGAATGGCCCGCAAGGATCGCGTGACCCTGCTCAATGTTGACCTTGACTTCCTTTTCCAGGCCATGACGCTGCAGGAAGGCGTAAACCGTTGCGACATCATAATCATACTGATGTTTGGTTGGCTCCTGCGGCTTCGGCTCGATCAGGATCGTGCCTTCAAAACCAATCTTGTACTTGTATTCGACAACAAGGTTCAGGAAGCGGCCCATCTGGTCAAGTTCGCGCGACAGGTCGGTATTCAGCAGGGTTTCATACCCCTCGCGTCCGCCCCACAGAACATAGTTGGCACCGCCCAGTCGCTTGGTAGCATCGAGGCAGGTTTTGACGGTCGCAGCCGAGAATGCAAACACATCCGGATCCGGATTGGTCGAAGCGCCCGACATGTAACGGCGGTGAGAGAACAGGTTGGCAGTACCCCACAAAAGCTTGACGCCAGTTTCCGCCTGCTTCTTCTCGAAGTGGTCAACGATCTCGTTGAGGTTACGGGTGTTCTCCGCAAAGCTATTACCTTCCGGGCGAACGTCCGCATCGTGGAAGCAATAAAACGGTGTACCCAGCAGCGAGAAGAACTCAAAGGCAACATCAGCCTTCAGTTTTGCCGCATCCATTGTATCGGAAAACCATGGGCGCTCAAATGTCTGGCCACCGAACGGATCCCCACCTGGCCATGTGAATGTGTGCCAGTAGGCCACCGCAAAACGCAGGTGATCTTCCATGCGTTTGCCAGCCACGATCTCGTCCGCATTGTAATGACGAAACGCCAGCGGATTTGTGCTGTCCGGTCCTTCATATTTTATTTTGGTGATGTCACCAAAAAAGCCTGTCGACATGGGTATTCCTCCTGAAAATCTAACCTCTGTCAATGAAAGTGGACCCCCGGCTTGCGCCGGAAGAAAACGGGATGTTAGTGCGCGAGTTGGCGAATGGCTGGGTAGAGCTCGCGGTAACGCTGATAGGCAGCATCGTAGGCACCGCTAAGTGCCGAGACAGGCTCGATGGTTCTGGCAGTCTGCGGCGCCGTGCACACGGCAACCGGGTCGGCGCCCGTGGCCGCAATAAGGCCAAGACGTGCGGCACCGAAGGCAGCACCAAAATCACCATCGGCGGGAATATCAACCGGCACATCAAGGGCCGTTGCAATCGATGCCAGCCAGTATTCCGAACGTGAACCGCCGCCAATGGCCGTGACGCGCGAGATGCTTGTACCAGCCGATTTCAACGCTTCCAGATTGTCACGGATGGCAAAGCTGACACCTTCAAGCACCGCCTGCGTCAGAACTGAACGGTCACTTTCATGACCAAGACCGATAAAGGCACCGCGAATGACCGCGTCATTGTGTGGTGTGCGCTCACCAGACAGATAAGGTGCAAATGTCACGCCGCTTGGTGCCTTAAGGTTGTTGCCCAGCTCTGTGGTCAGTTCGGCTGCAGATTTGCCTGCAATGCCGGAATACCAGTTGAGGGCATCGGTTGCCGACAGGATAACGCCCATCTGGTGCCAGGTATTTGGCAAGGCGTGGCAAAATGCATGTACGGCACTTTCAGGCTTGGGCAGATAACTGCTGTTGGCCGCAAACAATACGCCGGATGTCCCCAGCGAAACGAAAGCAGCGCCTTCCGACACCGTACCCATGCCGCAAGCCGATGCAGCATTGTCACCCGCGCCACCGGCAATCACGACATCGCTCATGCCCCAAGCAGACGCCAGCTCGCCGCGCAGTTTACCGGCCTGCTCAGTACCTTCCACCAGCGAAGGCATGTGGCTTTCGTTAAGTCCAGTCGCATCCAGCAATTCTGCCGACCACTTGCGGGCACCGGTATCGAGCCAGGACGTTCCGGCAGAATCCGACATTTCGGAGATATATTCACCGGTCAGCCAGAGACGCAAATAATCCTTTGGCAGCAAAACCTTGGCGACTTTTGCAAAAATCTCCGGTTCATGTTTGGCAACCCATGCCAGCTTTGGCGCGGTAAAGCCCGGGAACACGATGTTACCGGTCAGTTTGCGAAACCTTGGGTCTGCATCCAGCTTCGCTGCCTCGGCATAAGAGCGCGTATCGTTCCATAGAATGCAGGGACGAAGCACCGCACCGGCCGCATCAACAAGGGTTGCACCATGCATTTGCCCGGACAGGCCAATGCCCTTCACGGCAGCAAGCTCCTTGGCATGGGAGGCCTTCAGTCCGGCAATTGCCGTTTCACTTGCCTTGATCCAGTCCGCAGGGTTCTGCTCCGACCAACCGGAATGAGGCCGGGACACCTCAAGTGCGCCATTGGCAGAACCGATAATGCGCTGGTTGCCATCAATCAGCAGCGCCTTGACGCCAGACGTCCCCAAATCGAGACCAAGATACATGTTATTCCTCCATGAAAATACGGTGAGAAGGATCTGCAATCACGGCAAATTATCTCGCATGAATATGTCGAGGCGAATGCGCTCTTGTGCCGCAATCACTCCTACCTTGTCAGCCTTGGCCTTGAGCACACGAATGCTGCTACGCACCTCATGCCCGGCATCCTGATTGAGTACGGCATCGATAAGCCCGGCCTTGAGCGCCGCAGTGGTGTGGGTGCTCAGCTCGTGGGCAATGACCGCCGGTCTGCCACGCGATTGCGGCAGGTTTTCCAACGCCCGGATAAGACCCCTGTTACCGGCACCGAGGCTGTAAATACCGCCAATATCCGCATGTTGGGCAAGTGTATCGCGCACCAGCGTTTCAACCGTCGCGACATCATCACGCCCTTCGAGAACCGGTAGAATTTCCAGCTGCGGAAACTCTGATCCCATCACCGACATGAAACCGTCGACGCGTTCACGGTGATCGCGCACCATCAGCGAACCGGCCAGCACAGCAATCTTGTTGGCCGACGGATTGGCAAAACGCCCAAGCAGACTGGCCGCCGTCTTGCCAGCAGCAATGTTGTCGACACCGGCATAGTGGTCGCGTTTTGAACCGGAGAGATCCGAAACAAGGGTCACCGTCGCTATGCCGTCATCCGACAGTGCCGCAACCGCCTGACGCACCGCATCACCCTCAACGGCAACAAACGCAACACCGGCCGGCATGTCGGCCCGCGCGGTTTCCAGCGCAGCCACAAGTGCGGCCGCATCAAATGGGGGAATTTCAAGCAGCGTAATTTCGGCGCGTTCCGAAGGGCCACGCGAAATCGCTGCACGCACCTCATCCCGCAATGCCTGCATGAAGGAGTTGTCATTGTTTGGCAAAATGAAAACCAGTGGATAAACGCGGCTGCGCGCCAGATTGGCAGCGGCAACATCACGCACATAACCCAGCTCGGCGATGGCTGCTTCCACACGCGCCTTGGTCACTTCCCGTACACCGGAACGGAGGTTGACCACACGGTCAACCGTGGCAAGGCTCACACCCGCCTTCGCAGCAATGTCGTGAACTGTTGGCTTCATTTCCGTCCTCCGACAGCCCTTCTATTCCCAAATTTGAGGTACGTAAATCAAAAAATAGCAGACGGGGGCAATCATCTTTAAACGCAAAATGAAAAAGGCCGCCATTTCTGGCGGCCTCGGCGGTGGATAGGGAAAATCGTTAGTGGCCGCTGCCCGCAGGCGGTGCAGCAGATGGCTTGCGGATCAGCAACGTCAGCGTCACCAGGAAGCAGAACAGCACCGTCAAGGCCATAAACACATCGGCGAATGACAGTAGCCATGCCTGTTGCGTTACCATGCCCGCCAGCTTCTTGAAAGCGACTGAAGCGCCATCCAGACCATAGCTGTCATAGTTCGCACCTACACTGCTCAACCAGTCCAGGGCTTCCGGATTTTTGAAGTTAACATGCTCCGACAGACGCGCATAATGTTCATCGGTGCGCTGTGTCAGCATGGTGTTGATTATGGCCAGACCAACCGCACCACCGAGGTTACGGGTGAGGTTGAACAGGCCTGACGCGTTTTTGATACGCTGCGGCGGCAACGTGCCAAGAGCAATGTTGTTGATCGGAACCATGCACATCATCAGCGAGCAACCGCGCAGGATCTGCGGAACAAGCAGCTCGTAGAAATCCCAGTCCGAGGTGATGCCGGTCATCATGTAGGTGCCAGTGGCAAATCCGAGGAAGCCAATACCCATCATCACACGCGGATCGAGCTTGTTGGACAGCATGCCGGCAACTGGCGCCGTGAAGAACATTGCAAGACCGGACACGAACATCGTCTCACCGATCATCAGCGAGTCGTAACCACGGATACGTCCGAGATAGAGCGGGTAAAGATAGGTCAGACCGTAAAGGCCAACCCCCATCACGAATGAGAACAGTGAACCAATCGAAAAGTTTCGGTCCATGAAGGCCCGCAAATCCACGATCGGGAATTCGACCTTGAAAGCTCTCCAGAAAAATACAACCGCACCGATGGTCATGGCAATCGAACCGACAACGATATGTTCATCGTTGAACCAGTCCTTGTTGTTGCCTTCCTCGAGCACGTATTCCAGCGAGCCGAGGAACACGCCCATAGCCAGCAGACCCCACCAGTCAAACTTCTTCCAAAGCGACTTTTCTGGCCTGTCGAAGTCGATCAGGCTCCAAGTCAGCAATGTGACGATGATACCCGGCACAACGTTGACGAGGAACAGCCAGTGCCAGGACATGGCGTGGCTGAGATAACCACCCACCGTCGGACCGATGGTGGGCGCAAGTGTTGCCACCAGACCAATGATCGGCGACACGATGCTACGCTTGGACGGCGGAAAAATGGTGAAAGCTGCCGCAAACACCGAAGGGATCATGCCACCGCCAATAAAGCCCTGAATGGCGCGGTACACGATCATCTGGTCGATATTGGTGGCCGTGGCGCACAATGCGCTCGACAGGGTGAAACCTGCCGCACACATGCTGAACAGCACACGCGTTGACAGGATACGCGCCAGCGTGCCCGACAGCGGGATCATGATAACTTCAGCGATCAGGTAGGACGTCTGCACCCAGGCGATTTCATCCGAGCCGGCGCCAAGGCCAGCTTGGATTTCCGCGAGGGAGGCAGACACAATCTGGATGTCCAGAATGGACATGAACATGCCCACGACCATGGCAAAGAAGGCGATGAGCCGCTTTTTATCCATGGGGGGATCGGACGCGGCAACTGCATTGCCGCCTCGGATGACCGCTTCCGTCATGATGCGAGCCTTTCGCGCTTACTTCTGCGCTACCGCATTGTTGTCAGGTGCAGTGCGTGTATCCACGTCCACGACGACACTCAAACCGGCACGAAGATTATGCTTGGCAAGATCTTCGGCCGAGAAAGCTATACGAACAGGCACGCGCTGGATAACCTTGGTGAAGTTACCGGTGGCATTTTCAGGTGGCAGCATGGAAAACACCGAGCCGGAAGCCGGCGAGATCGACTGGACCGTGCCGATAATATCCTGCTTGCCGAGTGCATCCACATGGATACGCACCTTGGAACCCGGCTCGACTTTGGCGATCTGCGTTTCCTTAAAGTTCGCATCAATGTAGAGGTCATTCATTGGCACCAGGGCTGCAAGCCGCTTGCCGGTTGAGACGAGATCGCCCACCTGAACAGCCACATTGCCGATGACACCATCATACGGCGCCTTCAACACTGTAAAGCTAAGGTCACGTTGAGCCTTGTCCTTCGCCAGAACCAGCGAACGGATGGTGCTTTCAGCTTCGTTTCTCTGCGCTGCGAGCAGTGAGATATTGGCTTTGGCTGATTCGATGCTTGCCGCACCGGCAACAGCATTTGCGGCAGCCTGATCAAGCGCAACCTGTGCATTATCTGCAGAGGCAACCGTGCCAACATCCTTGGCTTGCAACTCGTTGGCGCGCTTCTGGTTGATTTCCGCGCCGCGCAGTGCTGCGTCAAGCGCACCCTTCTGTGCTTCGGCCTGCTGCAGAGCAGCCTTGGCACCGGCAAGCTGTGCATCGATACGCGACAGCGACAGCTCCTGGGTACGAACCTGCGCCTCGGCTTGTTCAAGCGCGATCCGATAATCGCCATCATCCAGAGTGACCAGCGGATCACCAGCCTTGACTTCCTGATTGTCGACGACGTGGACCTTGTTCACGTAACCGGAAACCTTTGGCGAAATGATCGCAATGTCACCTTCGATATAAGCATCATCGGTTGAGACGAGGAAACGACCATCCGTCCACCACTGGTAACCATACCAGCCGGCACCAGCCAGCACGGCAATTGCCAACACAGGCAAAATAGGCGAGCGACGCTTTGCCTTCTTCTGCTGTGGCGCATCCTGTGGCGGCGCGGGTGTCTGCGATGTGATTTCTACCGCATCATCTTTACGCGCCGTTTCATCTGCGCCCTCATTTGTATTGACCGCGCGTACCGCGCCTGTGTTCTGGGCAGACATGTGCTCACCACCATGTAGGATATAATTTTATTGAACTGAACCGTTCGGTTCGATTGACATAAAGCTTTTCATAACACATATCAAGAGGGCATCGAACCAATCAGTTCGATTTGACGGGAATCAAAATTTCAAACAGGGATAAGAGTGTGAGCACGCAAGAAGACATGGAGACATCTGGCACGCCGGTCACCACCGGGCGTTTCGCGGCGGGAGAAGACCCTGCAAAGCGCGAACAGATACTCGATGGCGCCTGGATTGTTTTTCGCAAACTTGGCTTTGATGCTGCCAGCATGAACGATATTACCCGCGAAGCAGGCGTTTCCAAGGGTACGATCTATGTTTACTTCGCAAATAAGGAAGATCTTTTTGCGGCCCTGATCGACAGGCACCGTACCCGTTTTGCCGAAGCCATGCGTGATGTGCTGGCGGGGGAACAAGCGGTTGAAGAAGGTCTCAAGAAGTTCGGCTTCACCTTTTCCCGACAGATGACCTGCTCTGAGGTCATACCTGCTATGCGTTCTGTGATTGGCGTTATTGACCGCATGCCCAGTCTCGCGAAGCGTTTTTTCGCCAGTTCACCGGTCAACATCAAAAGCGTGCTGCAGGATTTCATTGAACATCATGTGAAGCTTGGAAACTTGCAGGTCGACGATATCGAACTGGCCGCCCGGCAATATATCGAACTGTCGTCAGGTCCGTTTTTCAAACTTCGCCTGTTTGGTGAAATTGATGGCGACGTGCCGCAGCAGGAACTGGACCGGGTGGTCAACAGCGCCGTGCGCGTATTCATGGCCGCTTACGGAACCAAAATCAGTTGAGCGCATTAGGCAAAATCTGCGCAGGCGTAACTTCGCGTTAAACGCGAAAATTACGAATAATCAGCCATATCGTTGAAATAAATGCGCTTGTTTCTCGCGTTTTATAACGTACATGATTGCGTCGTATATTTGCCAATGCTGCACAATTGAAAGGACAACACCCCCCGATGGAGACCATTCTCCCTCTCTTGAGCGACCCCACTGCCTGGGTGGCATTGATTACCCTAATCGTCATGGAGGTCGTGCTCGGCATTGACAACCTGATATTCATATCGATCCTGACCAACAAGCTGCCACCGGAACAGCGTGAAAAAGCCCGCAAGATCGGTATTGGCCTCGCACTTGTCATGCGCCTTGGCCTGCTTGGCACTGTCGCCTGGATCGTACAGCTTACCAACCCGGTGTTCGAAGTTTTCGGTCACCCCTTCTCCTGGAAAGACATTATCCTGATCGTCGGCGGTCTGTTCCTGCTGTGGAAGGCGACCAAGGAAATTCACCACAATGTTGACCCTATCGACCACAAGGAAGACATGGTTGGCGGAACGGTCACCAACACGTTCTCATCTGCAATCATTCAGATTCTGCTGCTTGACCTCGTATTTTCGGTCGACAGCATTATCACTGCCGTTGGCATGACGCCGCATCTGCCAATCATGATCGTTGCTGTTGTGTTTGCTGTGACTGTGATGCTGGTAGCCGCGACGCCTCTGGCTAACTTCGTTGAGCGCAACCCGACAATCGTCATGCTGGCTCTGGCCTTCCTTCTGATGATCGGCACCACGCTGATTGCAGAAGGTATGGGCATGCATGTACCGAAGGGCTACGTCTATGCAGCTATGGCTTTCTCTGCCCTAGTCGAACTTCTCAACATGATGGCGCGTAACGCCCGTGCCCGTAAACGACAGGCCGCCAAGCATTAACCGCTGAATCCAATATTGAAAGACCCGCCTGACAAGGGCGGGTCTTTTGCATTTTGACGACGGAACGCGCTATGGTTTCATACGTTTAATTCCGCATCGGATCGGCTGTTCTGGCCAATCACTCTCCTGCCGAAAGTGCCTTCCTGAATGACAACAGACCAGATTTTAGCCTTCGCCGTTATCGCAGCAATGATGGCAGCTTTCATCTGGGACAAGTTGCGTTATGACGTGGTTGCCTGCTCCGCCCTATTAGGCGCTGTTGCGGTGGGTATCGTGCCCTTCGACAAGGCGTTTTCCGGTTTCAGTGACGATATCGTCATCATCGTCGCCAGTGCACTGATCGTCAGCACGGCGGTGGCCCGTTCCGGCATCGTTGACACACTGATCAAGAAATATTTCCCCGAAATGCGCTCGAAAGGGTTGCAGCTCGCTTTCCTGATGATTGTTGTGGCCGTCATGTCGGCCTTCATCAAGAATATCGGCGCTTTAGCTATCATGATGCCGGTGGCTTTTCAGTTTGCCCGAAAGTCCGGCAGCCCCGTGTCCTTCTACCTCATGCCGATGGCTTTTGCCGCCTTGCTCGGTGGATTGATGACGCAGATCGGCACCTCACCCAACATCGTGGTCTCCAGACTGCGTGAGGAAATGACCGGTCAAAGTTTCTCAATGTTCGATTTCACACCTGTCGGTCTTGGCCTGACGGTCATCGGCATTTTATTTTTGACATTTGGCTACCGGCTGCTGCCAGTGCGCACTAAACCGGACGCCTCTGTCGAAGACATCATGGAAAAATCCGCCTACACAGCCGAGGCATCCATAACAGCGGATTCACCGATTAAAGACAAAAGCCTCAATGAACTGCTGAAACAGGGCGATGGTGCGGTCATTGCCACCACCATTCTCAGAGGCCACCGCAGGATCTCTCCCTTCCCCGATGTTGTGCTTAAGGTTGGCGACACACTTCTGCTGGAAGGCAATGCCACCGATCTGGACAGGGTGGTGTCCAGTGCAAAACTAACCCTTTCGGGCAAGCCACTGACCGGCAGTGGCCAGAAAGAAAGCGATGTCATTGCCATGGAAGCGGTGATTGACAATGCCTCGATCCTCAATGGCCTTTCGGCAAAGGAACTGGCTCTGTCCTACACGCGCGGTGTCAACCTGATTGCCGTTAGCCGTCGCGGACACCGCCTGAACCAGCGCCTGAGTGATCTGTCGTTGATGGCCGGTGACGTGATCGTTTTGCAAGGCAACAGCAAAAACATCTCACAGGTTTTGAAGGAATTCGACCTTCTGCCGCTGGCGCAACGTGAAATCCTGCTCGGCACCCGCAGACGCGCGATTTTGCCACTTTTGGTACTTGCAGCTGCCATGGCGGCTGCGGCCACCGGCATAGCACCGGTCGCCGTTGCCTTCTTTGCCGCCGCCTTCGCGATGATCGCCATTGGCGCTATCCCGTTGTCCGACATCTACAAATCAGTAGATGGCCCTATTCTTGTGATGCTGGCGGCGCTTATCCCGGTTAGCGATACACTGCGCACGACAGGTGCGAGCGACCTTATTGCGACCTGGTTGGGGGAAACGGCCAAAGGCATGCCACCCTTCATGGCTCTTGGTCTCATTCTGCTGGCTGCAATGGCTGTCACGCCATTCCTCAACAATGCCGCAACGGTACTTGTCATGGGCCCGATCGCGGCAGGATTTGCCACCACACTTGGCTTCAAGCCGGAGGCATTCCTGATGGCTGTCGCCATTGGCGCCGGCTGTGATTTCCTCACCCCTATCGGCCACCAGTGCAACACTCTGGTCATGGGGCCGGGTGGTTACAGGTTCAGCGACTATCCACGGCTTGGTCTACCGCTATCATTTCTGATCATCATCGCCAGCATACCGATGCTGCTTTACGTCTGGCCGGCGTCCTGATTTGACCTAATTTTCTTGACGCATGGGGCTGAATGTGGCCTAAGGCCATTCCAATGGAAAATTGCGGAATTGTGGGCATCCTAGATACCCAAGTCCCGTTTCCACAAAGCATGCTAAAACCAGTCGTCGCATACGGGAACTTCCCGTAACCCTTGCACGTCAATACGAGCGATCATCCAATGAGCACTTCCAACGTTCGCGTCCGTATCGCGCCCTCTCCTACCGGTGAGCCGCATGTCGGAACTGTCTACATCGCACTTTTCAACTATCTGTTCGCCAAGAAAACCGGCGGCGAGTTCATCCTGCGCATCGAAGATACCGATGCGACCCGCTCGACCCGCGAATATGAAGAGAAAGTGCTGGAAGCACTGAAATGGACCGGATTGAAATGGTCCGAAGGCCCTGATGTCGGCGGTCCTTACGGCCCGTACCGCCAGTCCGAGCGCAAGGACATGTATCAGCCCTATGCTCAGGAACTTCTGGATAAAGGCCATGCCTTCCGTTGTTTCTGTACGCCTGAGCGCCTGGAACAGATGCGTGAAGCACAGCGCGCCGCTGGCAAGCCGCCGAAATATGACGGCCTGTGTCTGCATCTGAAAGCTGAAGAAGTAACAGCCAAGCTGGCGGCCGGTGAGACATCGGTTGTTCGCATGAAGATCCCGACCGAGGGTTCCTGCGACTTCACCGACGGCGTGTACGGCGAAGTATCGATTCCGTGGGATTCCGTTGACATGCAGGTCCTGATGAAGGCCGACGGCATGCCGACCTACCATATGGCCAATGTCATCGACGACCATCTGATGAAGATCACCCACGTTGCGCGTGGCGAGGAATGGCTGGCTTCGGTGCCTAAGCACATTCTGCTTTACCGTTATTTTGGATGGGACCAGCCGGTATTCATGCATCTTTCGCTGATGCGCAATGCCGACAAGTCCAAGCTCTCCAAGCGCAAGAACCCGACGTCGATTTCCTATTACTCGGCACTCGGTTACCTGCCAGAAGCCTTGATGAACTTCCTGGGTCTGTTTTTCGTGCAGATCGGTGAAGGCGAAGAGCTCCTGAACATGGACGAGCTTGCAGACAAGTTCGACCCGGATGCATTGTCCAAGGCTGGCGCGATCTTCGACGTGCAGAAGCTGGACTGGCTGAATGGCCGCTGGCTTCGCGAAAAGCTGAGCCAGGAAGAATTCCTTGCCCGCATTTTCGAATGGTCATCGGAAAACGGCCGTCTGACCGAAGGCCTCAAGCTGGCACAGAGCCGCATCTCCCGATTGAGCGAACTGCCGCAGCTGGCAGGCTTCCTGTTGTCTGGTGATGTTGGCCTGACACCAGCCTCCTTCGCAGGGCTGAAAAGCAAGCCGGAAGAAATTCATGAAATCCTGACCACCGTTGCTGCCGATCTGGAAAAAATGCCAGACTGGAACATTGAAAGCATCGAGGCAGAATTGCGTGACCTTGCTGAACGAACCGGCAAGAAACTGCGCGTGGTGACACCGCCGCTATTCGTTGCCATGTCCGGCACATCGCGTTCGCTGCCGCTGTTTGACAGCATGGCGCTGCTTGGCCGCTCCGTGGTACGCCAGCGTCTGAAGGTTGCCATTGCTGTTGTCGCTACCATGGTTGGCAGCGGAAGCTAAGGTTTGCCGGGGCGGATTATCATTCGCCCCTCATTCCTGAGTTTGTCACAGGAAACCAGCCACGGCGTATTTGCGCCGTGAATGCATAAAAGAGAATCTCCCGCGCCCAAAGACCTGTGCGCACTGGTATCCTGTGATGAACACAGGGATGAGGGAGAACCGGAAACTAATTGCCGCCGCGGCACCGCCGCAACAGGAATTGAACAATGAACGACAAGACAACCGAAACCGCTCTCTCCTCCGACGTCACGGAAGTGCGCCGCCAGAAACTGGCGCTGCTGCGCGAAAAGATCGGTGACGTCTACCCTGCGCATTTCCACCGCACGATGACCAATGCCGAGTTGGCGGAAAAATACGCCGATATCGAGCCGGATGTCGAAACCGGTGATACGGTCACCGTTGCTGGTCGTGTTTATTCCAACCGCAACTCCGGCATGTTCATGGACATCCATGACGCGTCTGGCAAGGTGCAGATCTTCAGCCACAAGGATACCACACCGGAAGCGGCGCGTGAGCTGCTGCCGTTGATCGACATGGGTGACATTATCGGCGTCACTGGCAAGGTTCGCCGCACCAAGCGTGGCGAGTTGACCATCAACGCTGAAGAAATCACCATGCTGACGAAGTCGCTGCTGCCGATGCCTGAAAAGTGGCACGGCGTTTCCGACGTCGAAGTGCGTTACCGCAAGCGCCATCTGGACATTCTCTCCAATGAAGAATCAAAGTTGCGCTTCCAGCAGCGCTCCAGAATTATCTCTGGCATTCGCCGCTTCATGGAAGCGGAAGGTTTCCTCGAAGTGGAAACACCAATGCTGCAGACGGTTTATGGCGGCGCGACTGCCGATCCGTTCAAGACCTTCCACAACACGCTGAAACAAGACATGTATCTGCGTATTGCGCCGGAACTGTTCCTCAAGCGCACGCTGGTATCCGGCCTTGCCGACAAGGTATTCGAGATCAACCGCAACTTCCGTAACGAAGGCGTTTCCACGCGGCATAATCCTGAATTCACCATGATGGAGTGCTACTGGGCCTATTCCGACTACGAAGACATTATGGGTCTGGTCGAGCGCATGTTCGAAACCCTCGCCGTCGCCATCCATGGCACGACAGAGCTGGAGTTCCAGGGCCAGACGATCTCCTTCAAGGGTCCGTTCAAGCGCGTTCCTATGCCTGACGCCGTTAAGGAAGCAACCGGCATCGACTTCTTGAACATCAAGACCGATGAAGAAGCCCGCGCCGCCGCTAAAGCTGCCGGTTTCGAAGTCGAGAAGGACTGGACATGGGGCGAGTGCCTGGCATTCATCTTCGAAGAGAAGGTTGAAGGCACACTGATCCAACCAAGCCACGTCACGCACTTCCCGAAGGACATCTCGCCTTTCGCTAAGGAAGTTCCGGGTGAACCACGTCTGGTGGAACGCTTCGAAAGCTATTGCAACGCCTGGGAAGTGGGCAACGCTTTCTCAGAGCTCAACGATCCAGAGGAACAGCGCCGCCGTATGGTCGAGCAGCTGGAACAGGCTCACGCCCGCGGCGAAAAAGACAAGCAGCTTGACGATGAATTCCTTGATGCAATCGATCAGGGCATGCCTCCAGCAGGTGGTCTCGGCATCGGCGTTGACCGTCTTATTATGCTGCTGACAAATGCACCGTCGATCCGCGACGTCATTCTCTTCCCTGCCCGCCGCCAGAAGGCCGACTGACGCTGCGGCATGTTTCACAGGACCGTTCAGCGGTTTTTGGCAGAAACATCTGATCGTCAAAAAACAACAACACGCTGCGTGATAACCACCATCTGCAGCGTGTTACACAAGCAGAGCATCAAAAAGCCGGAGCGCAAAAACGCCTCCGGCTTTTTTGTTCTCCATCGAACTTTTGAAAAATGACTTAGATATCAGTGAGATGACTGCGAATGACCTTCAGACGCCTTGGCTTCGGCCGCAGGTGCGTCCGCAACGGGTGCGTGGTCCTGCTCTGCGGCTTCCGCAGTGGCGGAGCCTTTCCCAAAAATTAGAGATTTCAGGTAGCTGAGGCTGAAAATGCTACCGCTGTCATGCACGGGCGTCGACGTCAGCAACTGTTCATCATCTGGCACAGGGTGCGCCTCTGCCGACGGCTCACCATGGCCGGATTCACCCTCGCCGCTGTGCCCTGCCGGCTCCGCGGCTTTTTCTGCTGGCGCACCATGCCCATCGCTTTTTCCATGCGCACCCTCGACATTCTCCGACACGCCACCTTCACAGCCGGTATTATCGGACAACGAATGTACAACCTGCTCAATGTCTTCAAGCGGAAGGTCAATTCTCAAGCCGTAGAAAAAACCCTGTGCGTTCGGCACACCATCATAATAGAAGCCGGAATATTGCTTGCCATCCGTACCTTCGGGTATTTTGGCCATATCAGGGATATAAACCGCCTGCGCTGCAATCGCACGGCCACGCATCTCGGAGCGCAGCTGCGGGCCATTGGCGTCCAGAACCGACACCTGCACAAGATCAGGGTGCTGTTTTTCATGAATAGCCTTGGCTACACGCACGGCGGTTTTCAGCCTGTCCGTACCATCGCCACCGGTTGTGCGGATAAACTGCCTTATCCAGAACGTACCATTTTTCTTGATGGTCACAGTCTGGACGGCCTGACATTCCAGACCATTGACGGAACGATAGGAAGGGCCAAGCAAACGTTCGGTACCCACGTAAACACCAGCGAGACCAGCTGCTCCGCTGATAAGCAGAACACCGCAACTGATAAACACTACTTTACGGGAAAGCCGTATTCGGCTGAATACTGCTTTCACACTAGGCGCCCTGACATACCTACCCCGTCAATTACGCAATGCCCCAGCCCTAATGGGCCAACCAAAGACCATCCGGCATGGATCAAAAATCCACGTTCAGACTGGCTTTGATCCTGACGGTTTCTCCTTGACGAAGATTTAACCCGGAGTGTTATTCAGTGTTTTTAGTGAACCATTTTTGGACTCTGCCAAAAAATATTGCCGCGCTTCATGTATAAAGCGTTGACAGGCGCAAACTGACAATAGTCAAGCGCGTCGAGCAGCCGCACGCCCGTTATGCGGCAGTCTCAAAATGAAGCAACAAAGACCCGCCGAAGCGGGTCTTTGTTTCATAATCAGGCAGTCCAGCCGCCATCGATCACATGGATTTGGCCCGTGGTGAAACCGGCCTCTTCCGACGCCAGATAGGTCACCAGTGCAGCAATTTCTTCTGGCTTTGCAATGCGGCCCATTGGCTGGCGCGCAATGAAGTCGCTCAATGCCTGCTCGTAGTTACCGGTCTGCTTCAGACGTTCATGCAGGGATGGGCTGTCTACGGTGCCCGGGCAAATCGCATTGCAACGAACGCCCTTGGTCACGAAATCAGCAGCGATCGCCTTTGTCAGACCAACAACAGCTGCCTTCGACGCCGTGTAGGCAAACCGGTTTGGAACGCCCTTAACGCTTGATGCCACTGACGACATGTTGACGATAGCACCTTTGCCCTTTTCCAGCATGCCTGGGAGGAATGCGCGGCAGGTACGGTACATGGCCTTGGCGTTCAGATCGAACGAGAAGTCCCAATCCTTTTCCTCGCATTCGAGGATAGTGCCAGCATGCACGTAACCCGCACAATTGAACAGCACGTCGATTGGGCCAACTTCTTCCGCAAATGCCTTTACAGCGTCGCCATCCAGAACGTTCAGAACGCGCTTCTCAACACCTTCCAGTGTGGCCAGTGCCTGCTCATTGATATCCGTTGCGATAACGCGCGCACCAAGGCTTGCAAAACGTTCAGCCGTTGCGCGGCCAATACCCTGCGCGGCGGCCGTTACAACAACGGTCTGCCCTGCAAAATTCTGGGACATATGGTAATCCTCCCTGCCAATCCAGTTTACCGCGCCGATGACTGGCCTTCACAATGAGGACATTCAGATGCGGATTGATAATTCATATGTAAACAGTGTATTTATAAGCCGTCAAGCGCAACAGACAGACAACAAGATGTTTGGCATAGGCAAAATGAGGTTAGTGGAGGGGTACCATGACAACCGAAGACAATAGTGATCGCTATCGTGCGCCCGCGCTCGACAAAGGGCTGGATATCCTCGAACTACTGGCCCATACGGATGGCGGTCTGACCCAGGCTGAAATTGCCAAGTCGCTCGGCAAAAGCCCTAGCGAATTTTACCGTATGCTCGATCGTCTGGTACGGCGCGGATACGTCTACCGTCAGGATGGCGACCGCTTTTTCCTCAGCCTGAAAATGTTCGGCCTTGCCCATTTTCACGCCCCTATTCGCAGACTGGTATCGTTCGCCACGCCTGTCATGCGCGACTTCTCCAACAAGGCACAGCAGGCCTGCCATCTGACTGTGCACGACAGAGGCGCTGTCACTGTTATTGCCCAGCAGGATTCATCGACCTATTGGGCGCTGTCGGTGCGGGTTGGCGCGCATATGAGCCTGTTCAACACCGGGTCTGGCCATATCCTGCTGGCTTTCCAGACCGAAACACAACGCGAGATGATGGTTGCCGAGCAGTTGCGTTTCAACGAGGGCATGTCGACACCTGACAATCTCAGTGAAACATTAAGCCGCATCCGGCACGACGGTTATGACATCATGAAAAGCATGCAAACCGCCGTGGTCACGACACTGTCGGCACCGGTGCTGACACTGGATGGCACCGCCATTGCGGCTTTGACTTGCCCGTTCATTGAACCGCTCAGCGCCAATGCGCCGACCCAGAAAGTGTGTCTGGACTATATTGTAGAAGCAGCCGCCCGCATTTCGGAAATCGTTGCCGGCAGCCGCACTCAATAAGAAGATAGATTGCACCACAGCAAATAAAAAACGCGACCGGCAGGGAGACGGTCGCGTTTGGCACTGGAGTATTCTTGGAAATTAAACGGGTAAACGTTTCAAAAGTTCCAACAAACCTCAGGCTGCAAGTTCTTTTTTGACCATCGAGCGCAGTGCAACGAGGTCCTTGGCAAACAGACGGATGCCTTCCGACAGCTTTTCAGTTGCCATTGCATCTTCGTTCAGCATCCAGCGGAACGCCTTTTCGTCCAGCGACTGCAGCGGCTCTGCCGTGACATTGTCAGGTGACAGCTTGCGCTCAAGCGTACCCTGGTCCTTGTCGAGTTCTTCCAGCAACGCCGGGCTGATGGTCAGACGATCGCAACCAGCAAGCGCTTCGATTTCGCCTGCATTGCGGAAGGAAGCACCCATGACGATGGTCGAGATGCCGTTGGATTTGTAGTAGTTGTAGATGCCACGCACCGAGACAACGCCCGGATCGGTTTCAGACGTGTAATCCTGACCGGTGGACTTCTTGTGCCAATCGAGAATACGACCAACGAATGGCGAAATCAGGAATGCCTTGGCTTCTGCACAAGCAATCGCCTGGGCCTTGGAGAACAGCAGGGTCAGGTTGCAATCGATGCCTTCAGACTGCAGAACCTGCGCAGCACGGATACCTTCCCATGTGGAAGCCAGCTTGATGAGAATACGGTCACGCTCAATACCGCGTTCCTTGTAGGCAGCAATGATGCCGTGCGCCTTGGCAATGGAGGCTTCGGTATCGAAGGACAGGTCAGCATCCACTTCGGTGGAAACGCGGCCCGGAACGAGCTTGGCAAGTGCGGCACCAACCGAAATGGCAAGACGATCTGCGACGGCGGCAACAACGGCATCCTGATCGCCGCCCTGTTTTTTACCCCAGCTGACAGCTTCTTTGACCGCATCTGCAAACGCAGGCGTTCCCAATGCTTTAAGAACGATGGTCGGGTTTGTTGTGCAATCGACTGGCTTGAGGCGTGCAACCGCATCAATGTCGCCGGTATCAGCAACCACGGTTGTAATGGAACGGAGTTGATCGAGCTTGGACGTCATCCGGGTGATCCTTATGGATTGACTATAAAACTGCTTCAGCCGCCGTTTCGTTCCCCCATGAAAGCCATGGGAGTGCGGCCGAAATTACGGTCCTGACCTGATTAAAAGTATCGCTTGGCAGATCGACAAAAGTCAAGACATTTGCGCAACGCAATTGACATAAGTTTCACGAAAGTCATACTCGCTGCATAACAAACATTGGTGATAAGCGTGGCGAAACTCAGACGCGAAACCCACACATCCATTTCCGAAGCCTCGTCCCTACGCCTCAGAGCCGCCTGGCTCTATTATAATCAGGGAATGACGCAGAAAGATGTCGCCGAAAAACTGGGGATCAGCCGGTCCACCGTCATTCGCCTGCTCGACGAGGCCATGAAACGGTCCGAAGTCCAGATCTGGATCAACGAAGGTATCGAAGATTTCATTGAGCTGGCGGGACAGCTCGAAAAAGCCTACGGGCTGGACGAGGCCATCATTGTTCCTTCCCCGGCCAACACGTCGGCACCGGCCATCGCAAAGGCAGTGGGACTGGCGCTCGGGCAGTTTCTGTCTGAAGCCATCCCGGAAAATGCCACCATAGGCGTTGGTTGGGGGCGTACCATGACAGCTTCGCTTGCCAGCTTCCGCCCACCGCGTCGTGATAACTGCAAAGTGGTTTCTTTGCTGGGCGGTATCGTCGCCGTACACCAGACCAACCCTTTGGATTACACATGGCGACTGGCAAGCCAACTTGGCGCCGAATGCTACATGTTTCTTGCACCGCTGCTGGTCGATTCCGTCGAAACCCGCAAAACCCTCATTGAAAAGTGCGGACTGAACACGCTTTACGATCTGGCTGAAAAACTGGATATCGCCATTGTCAGCTGCGGCGACATAGGCCCGCAGTCCACGTCATTGTCCGAAGGTTTTATCAGCCGCCAGACGCTGGAAGAACTGATCGATGCAGGCTGCGTCTGCGATACAATGTTCAACTTCCTCGACAAGGACGGCAATTCCGTTGAGCATCCAATCAACCAGCGCGTCATGTCGATCGACCTCGAGACGCTGAAGAAAGCAAAGCACATTGTTCTGGCATCCGGTGGCGCGCAGCGTGCTGTCGCCATTCAGGCCACAATACGACGCATCGGCTGTAACACCCTTATAACAGATGAAACAGCCGCACGGGCATTGCTGGCCCTGTCAAACGACTGTTCCGCCGCCTGACATCTCAGGCGTGCGCGGATTCCCAGCCGAGCATGGCCCTTTTACGCGTCAGGCCCCAATGGTAACCGGTCAAGGCACCACTTTTGCCAAGCGCACGGTGGCAGGGCACCACGAATGACACCGGGTTTGCACCGACAGCGGCACCCACCGCGCGGGAGGCCGTGGGCTGGCCAATATCCTGCGCGATGTCGGAATAGGTAACCGCCTTACCAAACGGGATCTTCAACAGGCTTTTCCAGACACGGACCTGAAAATCCGTGCCCAGCAGCACCACGCGAAGCGGCTGGTCGCAACGCCATGCCTGCGGCTCGAAAATACGCGAGGCATAAGGCATGGTGGCGGCAACATCTTCGACGTAATTCGCCTTCGGCCAACGCTGCGCCATATCCTCGAAACAGGCGGCCTCTTCACCGGCATCGGCAAAGGCAACGCCCGCCAGACCACGGTCGGTGACCATGACGAGCGCCAGACCGAATGGAGAGACATGATAACCCCAGCGGATCGTCAGTCCTTCACCCTTGGCCTTCCATTCACCCGGCGACATGGCCTCATGTGTAACGAACAGATCATGCAACCTGCCCGGCCCGGACATGCCAACCTCGATGGAGGTTTCCAGTAACGGCAACTGTTCCTGACGCAATAGACGTTTCGCATGATCGAGCGTCACAGCCTGAAGAAACGCTTTCGGTGACAGACCGGCCCACCGCGTGAATGTCTTCTGCAACTGTGTTGGCGATCTGCCCATACGCGCCGCAATCATTTCCAGCGATGGCTGATCACGGTAGTCCACCGTCATGATCTCGATGACCTGCCGGACGGTCTCGTAATCGGAACCGTCCGGTGTGATGTCTTCCTGCAAAATAAGATCGGCTTTCATCGCATGTCTCCTTGGCAACAGAAGACCACGGACAGACGATCATCGCCACCCGTTTCTTGCGTCTGCAAACCATCACGTTAAATTCTGCGTCTTACTCTGGCCAAAGCACCCTTGAATGCTTTCGCAAAGCTTTCACGATCATCCGGATTGAGAAAGGAGCCGACATCCGTCATTTGCCCCTGACCTGAAACATGCATGGAGAGGATGCCGAATTCCTCGTGTCGACGCACCCGAAACCGTGTCCAGAACGGGTTGAAAACATGCTCTTCCATCCGTCCGGAAGGAGCGTATTTACGCACCGACAGGCGGGTGCGCCAGACGGTGACTTCCTCCCGTCTGCGCGCGGCCCGATAGTTGAGTTTGAAGGCTCCATAAAGAAGCAGAAAATCAAGACCGAAGAACACGCCAACCAGCCAGGCGCCGGTAACGACAAAAAACACCCCGTAGACGAAGCAGACCATGCCGGTCAGTAACAGCAGCACCCGAAACCCTTTTCGCCCCAGCGAACGGTGTGGCACCAACTGTGCAGCAAAAACCGGTTCATCGTTTATCGTATCCACGTTGCGTTCCCGCATTCCGGCTGGCTATAGATGAAGGCATGACAATAGCGAAGAAACGATCCAGCACCCAAACCTTGCAAAAGTCAAATCAGACTTCTGCGCGTAAAGGACGCACGCCCCGCTCCCTGTATTCGAAGGCAGATCTGGAGGAGATCTTCCGGCGTTTTTCTGTGCAACGACCTGAGCCCAAGGGTGAACTGGAACACACCAACCCTTTCACGCTGTTGGTGGCGGTTGCACTGTCAGCGCAGGCAACGGATATTGGTGTGAACCGGGCAACACGTGCCCTGTTCAAGATCGCCGATACCCCACAAAAAATGCTCGACCTTGGTGAGGAACGGCTGATCGATCACATCAAGACGATCGGACTTTATCGCAACAAGGCCAAGAACGTCATTTCGCTCTCGCGCATGCTGATCGACAATTTCGGCGGCGAGGTGCCAAAAACTCGCGACGAACTTGTCACGCTGCCAGGTGTGGGGCGCAAAACCGCCAATGTGGTGATGTCCATGGCGTTCGGCGTACCAACACTGGCCGTTGATACCCACGTCTTTCGTATTGCCAACCGGCTCTGTCTGGCACCGGGCAAGACCCCGGATGACGTTGAAGACAAGTTGATGAAAATCATACCGGAACAATACCTGTTCCACGCCCATCACTGGTTGATCCTGCATGGACGATACTGCTGCAAGGCCCGCAAACCGGAATGCGAGCGCTGCGTGATCGCTGATCTATGCAAGTCACCTGAAAAATCCTGCGATATTCCGGCTCCGCTGGTCGAGTTACCGGCCCAACTGTTGCGTGACTAACGGTGGTTCGCGCTTGCTGATGGATTTGTGCAAATGCACCATCAGCGAGGCAGCAAACAGTGGCGTCAGCAGGTTTACGAACGGGATGGCGAGGAACAGCGCGATAACGAGGCCGGCGGTAAACACCGTGGCCGCGTGTTTTGCGCGCAACTGGCGAGCTTCATCGGGCGTCCTGAACCGCATGGCAGCAAATTCGAAAAACTCTCGGCCCAGGAGGTAACCGTTGACCAGAAAGAAAGCGATCAGATTGACGCCGGGAACCAGTAGCAACAACAGCGCGATCAGGTTGCCAAGAATGATTACGCCAAAAAACTTGAGGGAAGCCCAAATGGCCTCGCCCATCGGCATGGCACGGCCCGGCGCATCTTGCGGATAATCGCGTTTCTCAAGCACTTCGGCCACATCGTCGAGAAACAGACCAGCAATGATGGCTGTTACCGGCGCAATCAGCAAGGCCAGTGCCAGTGCCAGCCCGATGCCTGCGAGAATTGCAAACACAAATCCAAGCCAGCCTGCCCAGTCCGGAATACCCGGCAACAGCGTATCGATCCACGGCAACGCTAAGTAAATGAACAGCTGTCGGATGGCCACCCAAAGGCCAGCCAGCACCAGCAGGGTAAGAGCCAGTACCTTCCAGAAAACCGAACGTGTCTCGGGCGAAAGGATGTTGGTCAAGGCCAAACGTGTCGCATCAAATATCATTTGGTCCCTCGCAAAGTCACAATTGTTTCCCACATAGGAAGGTAGTGCGGTTATCGCAATGGAGACCCGGGCAAGCATTAATAAAATGTAAATGCAACACCCAAGATTTGGCTTGAAAAAAAGCACTTTCTAATTTAATGTTTGTCCCATGACAGCTTATGGGGGAAATAGTTTGCCAACTCATGCGGCACGCTCCTATAGGGGTCGCGATCAACAGGCAAACGGCGTTGGAAAATCTACTCCTGAAACTGACCCGGCTTTTGAAATTCGGAACGCCTTCCGAGCGTAGAATTGCAAAATACCTTTTGGAACATCTCGCGGAATTGCCATTCGAAACGGCTGCGACCTTAGCCCAGCGCCTTAACCTCAGCCCGATGACTGTCGGTCGCTTTATCCGTTCGCTCGGTTATCAGCAGTTCAGCGACATTCGCCAGCATTTGCGCGATCCCGCTTCGTTGCAGCTGCCGCAGACAGACATCGTGGCACCGAAACAACCGGACACGCCGGAAAACGCTCTTTCGGCGCTTTTGCTGCAGCAGGTTCAGTCCATTCAAAACGTCTACGACCTCTGTCGCCAGCCTGTCTGGCAACAGACGCTTGATGCCATTGCTTCCAGCGAAGATGTGTTCATCGTCTCCTGCTGCGACGCGTTTTGCATTTCCGATTACCTGCATTCAAAATTGCTGGAACAGCGTGGCAATGTGCATCACCTGAGAGAAAAAGGCGCGGGTTATGTCGCACTTTTTGACGGCAGACCCGAAAACACCACACTGATTATCGTGGATTGCGGCGGCAACCCGGCGCATGTCCAACGTCTCGGACATGAGGCAGTCAAAGCCGGTTACACCGTCGTATTGATTACCGGCCGTTATTACGAATGGGGTCCGGGCAGTGCCAGTATCTGCCTGATGATCCCGCTGGTGCCGATGACCGATCATGGCAGTGCCATTCAGCTGCTGTCGATGATCGAGTTTTTGGCTTGTGCCGTCACAAAACAGCTGCAGAGCGAAAACGAGGATCGCAGCCAGCGGCTGATGGAATTGAACCGGGTCCTAGCGTTCTGAAACGGTAAAACCGCTGGCATCGCAGAACACAAAGTGTCAAAGGCTTTCGAGTTCCTCACGATGTCTCTGCATGGCCATAAACCGGCGATAATCACGGTCATAACCACCGGTGAGATCCGGATTGGGCCGTAACATCTCTCCGGCCGAATGCATTGCCTTACCGGCAGCAAAAAGATCGGCATGCACGCCAGCGGCTGAGGCCGCCGTCATTGCCGTGCCGAGCAGCACGGCATCAACCGTTTTTGACATCAAGATATTTCGACCGGTCACATCGGCATACAGCTCCATCAGCAACCTGCTGTGCACATGACCACCCGTCACATGCAGCGTATCGATGTGGTAGCCGGTGTCTTCCATAGCTTCGAGAATATGCCGCGTGCCAAGCGCGATGGACACGGCTGTGCGCCAATATAGACGGCAGAGCCCGTCAAAGGACATGTCCAGCGTCAGGCCGCTGACAACGCCCAACGCATGGGGATCAGCCAAGGGGGATCGATTACCATGGAAGTCAGGCAGCACATGCAGCCGACTACCAAACTCCGCCCCCTCCATCACCCGCAATTGCTGCACGCGTTGCTCTATACGCTGGTGCAAACTGGTCTCAGGTTTACCACCAGCTGCATGCATCTGCACGATGTAGTCGAGCAGGCCGCCACTGACCGATTGCCCACCCTCGACCAGCCAATGGCCGGGCAGCACACAATCCCAATACGGTCCCCACAGGCTGTGGCCCGGTTTGGGTTTTTCCGTTAAGGCAACGAGGCAACTGGATGTGCCGGCAATCAGCGCGGCATGCTGCTCGATATCATCTTTCAGGCAACCGCCCAAAGCGCCAAGCGCGCCCGCATAGGCATCAATCATGCCTGCAGCAACCTTGCAGCCGGTATCAAGCCCAAGCTGCTGTGCGGCTTCGGCGGAGACAAATCCGACGCTTGCCCCCGGCCCAATGGCCGATGACGGCAAACCGCCGCGCGACAGCAAATCCTCAAGACCGGCCATTGCCAGATAATCTTCGGACCAGCCACCATCATGCGCCAGAAAATTCCACTTGGCCGTGAGCGTGCACAGTGACCGGTTGGCCGAACCCGAGGCTTTCCAGGTCAGAAAGTCTGCCAGATCAAAAAAGTAACCCGAACGCTGCCAGGTTTCCGGCATTTGTTGCTTCAGCCACATCAGCTTGGGGATTTGCATTTCCGGTGAAATTGACTGGCCGGAAAATTCCAAAACCGGATGGCCGGAAGCGGACAAAAAGTCACTTTGGGCCAGAGCACGGTGATCAAGCCAGACAATCGTGTCAAAACGGTCTTCACCCGTGACCGACACAGTAACCGGCTCACCTTTTTTACCACGCACAACCAGCGAACAGGTCGCATCGAACCCGATGGCAGCAACTTGGCCCGCGGTTACCTTCGCAATATCAAGGGCTTCACGCACACAGCGGCAAACCACTTGCCAGATTTCTTCCGACTGGTGTTCCGCATGGTTTTCCTGTGGCCTGCTCATGGAAATTGGATGTGCGACACGCGAAAGCAAGGCGCCCTTCACTGTGAACACGCCGACACGCGCGCTGCCGGTGCCCACATCGACCGCCACGAGAAACTCACGCATACGGATAATTCCCACCCCTTGGCATCATTCAAAAACCGGACCCTGAATCAGGCTTCAAGAACGCATCGGTCTTTCGTTGGTTGCATGACCGTTTTTTGTAAATTGACTGACAAGGTGGACCAAATCGTCCATGTCGTCAAACATGCCGTGCGGTTGCAGGATTTCAATTTTTTGACGAAAGGCTGGAAAGCGGGCGTGGCTTGCCCCGGTAAATGCAAGAACAGTCATGCCAGCAGCCTTTGCAGCGATGATACCGGCAGGGCTGTCTTCCACAACAATGCAGTCCGATGGGCTGGTCTGCATGTTTTCAGCGGCAAACAGAAACAGGTCAGGTGCCGGCTTACCATTCTTGACCATGGTCGCGCTGAAAATATGCGGCTCCAGCTTGTCCAGCAGACCAGTCAGGCCAAGGGAAAAACGAATGCGCTCTGGCTGGCTGGATGACGCAACACAACGGCGGCACTCGAGATTATCCAGTGCCTGCGCAACACCGGTGACAGGTTTGAGATCCGTGCGAAAGCGTTCATAGAGAAGGCTGCGCATATGGTCGAGAAAGTCGATATCGGTTTCAACCCCGTAATCATTCCACAGGGTTGAAATCATGCTCGCGACGCTGCGCCCCAGGAAACGATCATACGCATCCTCTTCTGAAATATGCACGCCCAGATGGGACAGCATCTCGATCAGAACGGCAATCGACAGCGGCTCACTATCAACAAGAACACCATCGCAATCGAAAATCAGCAGAGGAGTGTTTTCGTTATGCATGGCGCATCTCTTTGTCAGCTGGTGAGCTTGTTTTGCAGATAAAGTTCAAGTGTCTTTGCCGTACCTTGGCTCCACAGCGTCCGCAAGGCATGCGCGAAGCGTTTGCGGAAAAGTTCTGACTTGGCGACCTCGCCAAAAATGTCGTCGAACACCAGGAATGCCGACGGATCGTCCTTGGCCTTGATGGCTGCAGCTTGCAGGCGCTCGGCGCTGGCATCGTTAAATACGATCTTCTGGCCGCTATCGGACGTGCCGTGGAAATACCGGCACCAGAGCGCCGAAACCAGCGACAGACCAACAATATCCTCACCGCGCGCCAGACGGTCAGCCGTCGATGGCAGAATGAATTTTGGCTGACGGTTGGAGCCATCCTGCGCCAGACGTGGAATGGTGTCGCCAATTTTCGGGTTGGCGAAACGTCGCTCGATCAGATCGAAATAGGCGTTGAGGTCAGTATCCGGCACCGGCGGGATAACCGGAATGATTTCGTCTTTTTCCAGCTTGGCAAGGAAAGCCCGGATCAGCGGATGTTCCATCGCCTCATGCACAAAGTGGATGTCCAGCAAAGCGGCAGGATAGGCAATGGCGGCATGACCGCCATTGAGAATGCGGATTTTCATATGCTCGTAAGGTGCGACTTCGGGCACGAACTGCACACCGGCCTTTTCAAGCTTCGGACGACCTGCCGGGAAATTGTCTTCCATCACCCACTGTTTGAACTCTTCGCAAAACACCGGCCAGTTATCTTCAATGGCAAAGTCATCGCGGGCAATGTTGATTTCGCGTTCACCGGTCGCCGGCGTGATGCGGTCCACCATCGAGTTGGGGAAGGAAACATTGGCCCTGATCCAGTCGGCAAAAGCCGGATCGGACAGCTTCGCAAGACCAACCACCGCATTCTGGGTCACTTTGCCATTATGCGGAATGTTATCGCAGGACATCACGGTAAACGGCTGAATGCCGCGCTCCTGGCGCGCCTTCAAACCGGCCACGATAAAACCGAACACCGTCTTGGGTGCAGCCGGATTACGACCATCTTCGACAATGGCAGGATGTGCCGGATTAAACGAACCGGACGCATCGATGAAATAGCCACCCTCGGTAATCGTCATCGAGACGATACGGATCTTGGGATCTGCCAATGTTTCAACGGTCGTATTGATATCGCCGACTTTCAAGATATCGATCATCGGCCCCGTCACCCGGGCAGCCGTACGGTTGTTATCCTGTTCAACAACCGTCGTCAGGAAATCCTGCGCCGCAAGTTTTTCGCGCATCGCGGTGTCAGATGGTAATACGCCTGCACCAATGATCGCCCAGTCATGATCATGACCTTCATTGAACAGGTCATCCAGATAGACGGCCTGATGAGCGCGGTGAAAATTGCCAACCCCGAAATGCACAATACCAGCAGAGAGTTGCGCACGGGAATAGGCAGGAACAGAGGCAGTCGCTTTTACCTGATCGAGTGTTGCCAGAGAGAGTTTGCAGGTCATGGTACTATCCTCGATAGGAAACATTATTCGTGATGCCAAGTGCCTGAGCCAAGCTCAGGCAATGGCGATACCCCGCTCGTCGAAACGATGCAGTTTGCCTTCATCCGGCGTCAGGAAAACCGTGTCGCCGTGTTTGCATTGGAATTCGCCGCCAGCACGTGCCGTGATGCTGCCAATGCCTTCAACATCAAGGTGCAGGAACGTGTCTGAGCCCAGATGTTCCGCCACCACGACCTTGCCCTTCCAGACGCCGCTTTCATGCGACAATGAAATGTGCTCAGGCCGCACGCCGACAGTCGCCGCATTCTTCGATTGGGCGTAAGCACCCTTGAAAAGGTTCATGCGTGGGGAACCGATAAAACCTGCCACGAACAGGTTGGCAGGAGAGCGGTAAAGCTCCATCGGAGAACCAACCTGCTCGATGTTACCGCGGTTAAGCACCACGATCTTGTCAGCCATGGTCATGGCTTCCACCTGATCGTGCGTGACGTAAATCATCGTTGTTTTCAGCGTGTTATGCAGCTGCGAAATTTCCAGACGCATGGTGCCGCGCAACGCCGCGTCCAGGTTGGAAAGAGGTTCGTCAAACAGGAACGCCGATGGCTCTCGCACAATCGCACGACCAATCGCCACACGCTGGCGCTGGCCGCCGGAAAGCTGTGAAGGCCGACGCTCCAGATAGTCGGTCAGATTGAGGATACCGGCCGCATCGGTGACCTTCTTGTCGATGGCCGCCTTGTCCATCTTGGCCATCTTCAACGGAAAGCCGATATTGTTGCGCACACTCATATGCGGATAAAGCGCATAGGACTGGAACACCATGGCAAGACCGCGCTCGGCCGGTGCCGTTTCCGTCACGTCTTTGCCATCAATAATGATCTGACCACCGGTCACATCTTCCAGTCCGGCAATCAGGCGCAACAGGGTGGACTTGCCACAGCCGGACGGTCCGACGAACACCACGAACTCACCATCGTTGACATCGAGATCGATGGAAGGAATAACCTTGGCCTCACCAAAGGCTTTCGAGACTTTTCTGAGAGAAATGCTGCCCATTGTTTTTATCCTTATTTGACCGCGCCGAAGGTGAGGCCGCGAACGAGTTGCTTCTGGGAAAACCAGCCAAGAACGAGGATTGGTGCAATCGCCATCATGGATGCTGCCGAAAGCTTTGCCCAGAATAGACCCTGAGGGCTGGAGAAAGACGCGATGAACGCCGTCAACGGAGCTGCATTCGTGGTCGTCAGACGGATGGTCCAGAAGGACTCGTTCCATGCCAGAATGACATTCAGGAGAAGCGTAGACGCGATACCCGGCACCGCCATCGGTGTCAGCACATGCACGATTTCATTCCAGAGTGACGCGCCATCCATTCTGGCCGCCTCGAGAATTTCACCCGGAATTTCACGGAAGTAGGTGTAAAGCATCCACACCACGATCGGCAGGTTGATGAGCATCAGCATGACGGTCAAACCGATGCGGGAATCCAGCAAACCGGCATCACGGAACATCAGATAGATCGGCACCAGCACAGCGACAGCAGGCATCATCTTCGTGGAAAGCATCCACATCAGAATATCCTTGGTGCGCTTGGTCGGCGAAAATGCCATCGCCCAAGCCGCCGGAATGGCAACGATCAGCGCCAGGATGGTTGAGCCAACCGACAGGATGACCGAGTTCATGAACGGCTTGAAATAGTCCCGCTGCGTGTTGACGGTGACATAGTTTTCAAACGTTCCCGATGGCCAGAGGCTGAACCCGGCAATCGCTTCCGGCTCGGTCTTTATGCTGGTGATGAATGCGTAGAGAATGGGGAAAAAGATAATCAGCGCAACAGCCCAGGCAGCAATTGTCAGACCGATTTTTCTTCCTTTGGTAATTTGGCGAGCCATGACAAAGCCTCCTATCGGTCCAGGTTCTTGCCAACGGCGCGCATCAGGAAGATGGCAACCACATTGGCCAGTACAACGGCGATGATACCGCCAGCGGAAGCTCCGCCTACATCGTAGCCCAGCAAAGCAGTGCGGTAGATGAGGAAGGCGAGATTGGTCGAAGCGTAGCCCGGACCGCCATTGGTCGTGACAAGGATTTCCGCATAGACGCCAAGCAGAAAGATCGTCTGGATAAGGATGACGACTGTAATTGCGCGCGCCAGATGCGGCAGCACCAGATAAATGAACCGGTTGATGAAGTTTGCGCCGTCCATTTCGGCCGCTTCCTTCTGTTCGCCGTCAAGCGATTGCATGGCCGTCAACAGAATGAGCGTTGCAAAAGGCAACCACTGCCACGCGACGATGATAACAATTGATAACAATGGAAACTGTGAAAACCAGTCGATCGGTTGAAACCCGAATAACCTGTTCAAGTCCGCCAGCACCCCGTATCCGGGATGCATGATCATGTTTTTCCAGATCAGCGCAGCAACCGGCGGCATGACGAAAAACGGCGAGATAATCATGATACGCACGATGCCCTGACCGAAAATCGGCTGGTCGAGCAACAGTGCAATGGCGATGCCACCAATGACGGTGATCAGCAGCACGCCGCCAACAATCACCAGCGTGTTCCAGATCGACTGGAAAAAGGCCGGATCGGTATAGAAAAACTTGTAATTGAACAGACCTGCGAAACTGACATTGGCCGGGTTCAGCAGATTATAGTTCTGGAAAGAGAACCAGAGCGTCATTGCCAGCGGCACGATCATCCAGACCAGCAGCAGCAAAACGGAGGGCGCCATCATCACGCGCGCCAGATTTTTTGTATTTTGCGTAGCCATCGATGCGGCTCCCTCCCAATGACGTTCCTTGTTTGATCAGCAAACAACGTCTGGCATTTTCTTGTTTTGAATGGGTGTCAACGCAGGCCCATGCCCGACCAACTCAAGCAGTCAGTGCATGCCCACTGCCCGGCACCAGGTGCCGGACAGTGGTCTTCAGGAGGATTACTTGATGTAACCGGAGCGGGTCATTTCACGCGTGGCGGTGGACTGCGCGCCAGCAAGGGCGTCATCAACGCTGGACTGACCGGCAACCACAGCAGAGAAAAGCTGGCCAACCGTTGTACCGAGTGCCTGGAACTCAGGAATAGCCACGAACTGGCCACCTGTGTACGGCACTGGCTTCACCGTTGGTTTGGTTATGTCAGCCGCATCCATCGCTGCAAGGGTCGGCTCGGCAAATGGAGCCGCCTTCTTGTATTCTTCGTTCTTATAGAGCGAGGTGCGTGTACCCGGAGGAACGTTTGACCAGCCTTCCTTGGAGGCTACAAGCGCGGTGTAATCCTTGCTTGTTGCCCACGAAATGAATTTTTCAGCAGCTTCCGACTTCTGCGAGCTGGCAGGAATGGCAAGGTTCCAGGACCACAACCAGTTGCCGTGGTTCTTCAATTCACCCTGTGTTGGGAACAGCGCATAGCCGACCTTGTCAGCAACGGTGGAATCCTTCGGGTTAGACACGAAGGATGCAGCAACCGTGGCATCAATCCACATGCCGCATTTGCCCTGCTGGAACAATGTCAGGTTTTCGTTGAAGCCGTTGGAGGAAGCACCGGACGGGCCGGCATCCTTCATCAGGTCCACGTAGAACTGAAGGGCATTTTTCCACTCAGGCTGATCGAACTGCGGCTTCCAGTTTTCATCGAACCAGCGACCGCCGTAGGAGTTGGCAAGAGCGGTGACGAACGCCATGTTCTCACCCCAACCGGCCTTGCCACGCAGGCACATGCCGTTGATGTCTGCAGAACGATCGGTAATCTTGCGTGCAGCATCGCCAATGAATTCCCATGTTGGGTTTTCCGGCATCTTCAGACCAGCTTTTTCGAACAGGTCCTTGCGGTACATGATCATCGCGGATTCGCCATAGAACGGCGCCGCGTAAAGTTTGCCCTCAACGGACAGACCACCGCGGATAGCAGGCAGAAGGTCATCAACGTCGTAGTTATCGCCGAGCTTCTCAAGAGGCAGCAGCCAGCCCTGCTTGGCCCAGATTGGAACTTCGTAGTTACCGATTGTCAGCACGTCATACTGACCGCCCTTGGTGGCAATATCCGTGGTGACGCGTTCACGCAGAACGTTCTCTTCCAGTGTAACCCATTCCAACTTGATGTCTGGGTTCTTGGAGGTGAAGTCTTCCGTCAGACCCTGCATACGGATCATGTCGCCATTGTTGACGGTTGCGATGGTGAGGGTTTCAGCCGAAGCCATGCCCGCAAAGGCGAGCGCTGAGCATGCGCCCAGCAAAATTGTTTTCAATGTCATATCTTCCTCCCAGAAGAAAATTGAGCATTCGCTTTGCTCCAGGGCAATTACTCACTTAAGGCAAGATAAAGTCAAGCCCCGACCTGTCACATTGATGCGACCGGCAATTAACGATATGAAAAGGAATGATTATTTTTTGCTCAGTGAGAGAGCAAATATTCGGCGGCACGTTCGTCGGTAATCAAACCATTGAGCAAACGTCCCCGCAAAGCAGCCAGCATGGGCAGTAATTTACGTTGCCCCTGCGCGATGCCAATGACGACAGAACTGTCGCGAGACGGAAGCGGCACACTCGCCACCCGCTGGTTGACGATGTTGTCGAGGATATGGCCATTCTCATCATACATCCAGCCGCAGATTTCCCCGGCTGCACCCTGAGCAACCAGCGCCTTCATCTCGTCGACACCAAGGAAACCATCGAGACACAGAGGCGCGTTCTCACCCATTTCACCAACACCGACAAACGTCACGTCAGCGGCCGTGCCCAAAGCCAGTGTTGAGCGCACAAGCGGTTGATCATGCAGCAGTTCCCGCTCTTCCGCAGATGAACACAACACAGGCAAAGGCATCGGGAAATGCCGCGCCTTGATGGCATCGGCCATGCTGAAGATGACGTTGTAATAGGCTGCAGAGCCATCTGGTCCGATATTGCCGGTCAAAGAAACGATCCGGTGCTGCGGGCACTCCATCGGCGGCAATTGGTCCACTGCCGCTTTCAGTGTGCGGCCGGTACCCACCGCAAGCACGATAGGGTCTGGCCGTTTTAACCATCGCTCGATCTCTGCCGCTGCGGCCTCGCCAATGCCGACCGTGGTCGAAATCCCCTCGGGGTCGCTCGGTACCACCTCGATATATCGAAGGTCGAATTTCTGACGCAGGGCTTCTGCCTTTTCAAGGCATGCAGCGATGGGATGATCCAGCCGTACTTTAATGAGACGCTCAGCCACCGCCAGCGACACGAGACGCTGCGCGGTCTGGCGGGAAATGCTCATGGCTGCAGCTATTTCATCCTGCGTACGTCCAGCAACATAATAGAGCCAGCCAGCACGTGCTGCATCATCCAGACGACTGCCAGTCTCGGACCGCTTTGCCATTCAACAGCGCCTTTCTCAAGAATCCCGCCTGTTTTGCTGCCATTATTTGCGGGCCGCTGTCAAACAGTGCCTGCTAGGATACGCCTGAAAATCACGTTGCACCACGCATTTGCAGGCAAATTAACAGTGGCAAAGATGACCACGCCGAACATCAGGCATCAATAGAAAATAACAGTAAAAACAAATAGATAAATGTTTCCATAATACCAGGGGTGCCGATTTCAGGTTGAGCGCGAGCGAGGATCCAACAAGTCTCGCAAACCATCTCCCAACATATTGAAACCAAGCACGGCAAGCGCAATGGCAATACCCGGCATGATGGCAAGCCATGGCGCCACACCCAGATAAGTTTGTGCTTCCGACAGCATACGCCCCCAGGTTGGGGTGGGTGGTGGCATGCCAAGACCAAGGAAACTCAGTCCCGTTTCGGTGAGAATGGCAAGACCAAGTTGGATTGTAATCTGCACAGTAATGATATGGGCAATATTCGGCAGAATATGCGCCCGCGTGATCTGCAAACGACTGCGCCCCATGGCAATGGCTGCGGTAACATAATCACGCGTCCAGATTTGAAGCGCGGAGCCCAGCGTCAATCGCGCAAACACCGGCACCATAAACACGGCAATCGCGACGATGGCCGTAAAACGCCCGGCACCGAGAAACGCGCCAAGCATCATCGCCGAAAGAATGGGCGGTAAAGCAAAGATGATATCACACAGGCGCATGACAATGTTTTCCGTCACCCCGCGTTTGGCGGCCACCACAACACCGATCAGGCTGCCAACACTGGCACCGAGCGTCACGGCAATCAGCGAGATTGAAATTGAGTTCCATGCACCCACCATCAGCATCGACAGAACGTCACGCCCGAAATGATCCGTGCCAAGTAACCCCTGCTCCAGCGGTGCCTTAAGCTTGTTGGCGATCTGCATTTTTGTGGGCGAATACGGCGTCCAATACAGCGACAACACGGCAATGGCCAGCAACAGCGTGGTTATGACAAAACCGGTCATGAAGATCGGGCGACGTATGGCGGATACCGTCATGACACTTGCGCTCTCAAGCGAGGGTCGATGAAGAGATAAGCCAGATCGACAAGGAAATTCATGATGATAACCAGAGCGCAGAAAAACATGATCACGCTTTGCATGACAATGATATCGCGCTGTGACAGGGCCTGATAGGCAAGCCTGCCCAACCCCGGCAGGTTGAAAACATTCTCGACCAGCACAGTTCCAGCAATCAGGAATGTGAACTGCAATCCGATCATCGTCACCACAGGAACCAGCGCGTTGGGCACGGCATGGCGCCAGACGGTGGCAGCTTCGCTTAAGCCCTTGGCGCGCGCGGTGCGGACATAATCCTCATTCAGCACTTCCAGCACGGCCGACCGGCTGACCCTTGTCAGCACACCGGCCTGTGAAAGCGCCAGTGCCACCGCTGGCATGACAAGTGCCTGCAAACTGGCAGCAATGCCAGCCTGCCAGCCGGGAAAACCACCAGCTGGCATCCAGCCCAGCAATGTCGAAAACAGAATGATCAGCAACAGCCCAACCCAGAAACCGGGCACTGCTATGCTGACATAAGAGAACATGCCAGCCACCACATCAAACGCCCTGTTGCGGTTTCTGGCCGCATGCACACCGAGTGGCAAGGCAATGGCAATGGACAGCACAATGGCCATCAACGCCAGTGGCACTGTAACCTTCAGCCGTTCCAGAACAAGACCCGTCACCGGCACGCCATAGGTGATGGACTGCCCGAGATCGCCCTGCAAAACACCGGCGAGCCAATGCAGGTAGCGCAGTGGCAAAGGCTGGTCCAAGCCCAGTTGTTGTTGAAGGGCCGCTAGTGTCTCCGGACTGGCCGAGGTGCCAAGCATGATGGCCGCCGGATCACCCGGCAGCAGCCCCATCACAAAAAAGATCAGCACTGAAACGACAGCTAGGGTCAGCATCAGATTGAGTAGGCGACGACCGACGAGTTTCAGCATAATACCTTCCACAACACGGCGGTCATACCACGTCTCTCAACCTGTAAACCCAAGGATTACTCTTCCCAATGAACGTCGCTCAGGACGTTCGACGGAATAGGTTCGTTTTCCCATAATCCCTTCAGCTTCCCGTCCCAGACGCCCAGTTTTGGCATCACGAACAGGAACAGCGCCGGCACATCCTTTGCCAGAATTTCCTGTGCGTCTTCGTAGAGCGCATCCTGCTGGGCAATATCAGGTGTCATCTCGACATTGCGGATGATCTCATTGAAGGCCGGATTGCGATAATTGAAGTAGTAGGGCTCCCGTGAGTAGATATCGATGTCCATCGGCTCGGCATGCGCGACAACGGTCATGTCGTAGTCTGCACCCTTCAGTACATCGGAAACCCACTTGGCCGGAAATTCCGTCGTTTCGATATTCATCGTTACGCCAATTTCCGCAAACATCGCCTGAAGGACTTGCGATGTGCGTTGGGAATACGCCATTTGAGGCGCCTTGATCGTAAAGGTCAGGCCATTGGCGTGCCCGGCCTCAGCCAGCAGTGCCTTCGCCTTTTCAGGGTCGTACGGGTATGTGCCGGTCATATCGACATAGGCGCGGTCATTGGGCGTGTAGTGGCTGCCAATCGCCGTACCATAACCAGACCATGCACCTTCTATTACGGCCGAACGATCCACGGCCATCATCAGGGCCTGACGAACCCGCTTGTCGTCAAACGGCTTGCGGGTATTGTTCATTCCCGCAACAACCTTCAATTCGGTATTGCCAATGACGGTCACCAGACGCTTGTCGCCATCAAAGGAATGCATCAGTTCCGGTGCACCAAATTCCGGAAATGCATCAACATCGCCGGCTTTCACAGCCGCAGCCTGCGCCTGCGGGTCGGTGATGAAACGGAACGTCGCCTTTTCAAGCTGGATCGATGCGGAGCTGTCCCAATAGGCATCGTAACGAGCCAATTCGACCTTGTCGCCCTTGGCCCAGTTCACAAATTTGAATGGTCCGGTACCAACAGGCGTGGTCTTGTTGTTCTCGGCAGATTTCGGAGCAACAATCACCGATGCAGGCCAACCCAGCCAGTACAGCAGACTGCCGGCAGGTTGCTTCAGTTTGATGACGAGAGTGGTGGCATCAGGCGTGTCGATCGTATCAATCGAGGTAAAGAACCGTTTTTGCGGGTTAACCGATGCATCGCCACGCGCCCGGTCCAGTGCAAACTTGGCAACGGACGAATCGAACGCTTCGCCATCATGAAAGCTGACACCACTGTGCAGCGTGAATGTGTAGGTCTTGCCATCGTCAGATATCGTCCAGCTTTCAGCCAGCTGTGGTTGAATCTTGCCGTCATGGTCGATGCGGACCAGACCTTCAAAAATATTCTGCCATGTCACCTGACCGATAGCGACAGGTGCGGCAATGGTCGGATCAAGCCCTGCTGGCTCTATGCCCATGCCAAGAACAAGCGTGGTCTTGGGTGCAGCCAATACGGATGCAGGAACAAAGGACAGTGCCAGAGCACCACTGAACGCAATGCCAAGCGCCACGCGCCGCGTCAGCTGTACCGGCTGCGAAAAATATCTGCGCATCATTATCCCCCGTTAAGCGGCAACAGCAAAGAAATACACTGCCGCATATTCGCAAAATCGCGCAAACATTTTGTGTTCATCGCGTTGCCGAAATCGCTACACGAAGTCAGGGGTAAAAATCAACCACCTACTCTGAAATAGATTGCTGCATGAAGTGCTCGATGAAATCGGCAAGCGTTGAAGCGGCAAAGGACAGCTCCCGGTCGGGCGCAACACAAAGCTCGACATGGGTGCGAACGCCCTTGGTGCCACACAGAGGGATCGCGACCATCAGTCCGGCATTGATTTCGCGTTTGACCGCCATGGCAGGCAACACCGTTACGGCGGTTTCGTCCAGGACGAGCTCTTTCAGAATTTCGAGTGAGCTTGCCGTAACCACCGGTTCACAAGAAATCCCCGCTTCGCCAAACAGGGCATCAAAGGCTTGTCGTGCCGCAAAATTCTTTTCCGGAAGCGCCAATGGCAGGGCCGCAAGGTCTGCGAGTGATATGCCATCTTTACCGGCAAGAGCATGGCGAGCCGGGAGAATGACATCATAGGCGATTTCGCGA
The DNA here is from genome assembly GCF_014851585.1 of Agrobacterium sp. AGB01. Classification (GTDB taxonomy): domain Bacteria; phylum Pseudomonadota; class Alphaproteobacteria; order Rhizobiales; family Rhizobiaceae; genus Agrobacterium. Next base: position 112,103 of record NZ_JACVAB010000002.1, on the reverse strand, counting down.
CGAGCGCGGATTTTGACCTCGGAGGTCTTTGGCGCAAACAGCGTGATGGCGATATCGGCCTGCGCGGAGACAAGCGCATCGATGGCTTGACGGGCACTGGTAATCCGCACTTCGAAACGCAGTTTGGGATAGGTCCGGCTAAACTGAGAAAGAACCGGTGCAAGCAGGCTCGAAACCGCCGCGCCATTGGCATAGATTGTTACCTGTCCACGCTCTAGCCCCTTCAGGTCATCTATCAGCTGATGGACCTGATCGAGTTCACGCAGGGTCTTGCCTGCCCGTGCGGCCAGAAATTCACCAGCAGCCGTTAGCGTCACGCCCCGGCTGGATCGTTCCACGAGTTGTGTTCCGAAATACTCCTCGAGATTTTCAATCTGGCGGCTGATGGCTGTTGGCGCAACGTTGAGGTTTTCCGCTGCCGCACGCATTGAGTTGGTGCGCACCAGTTCGTCGAAATACAGCAATGCACGCAGGTTCATCCGGCAGAAATCCTTCTAAAACAGGCGGAGCATAGGGGAGATAATGTCACACGAAAACATCTCATTCCTGACACGCACAGGAATGAGATGGGTCGCGAGACACACGTCTTGCTCAGTTGCGGCGGAAACCTTCGCTCGCCACCAGCAGCTTGTGTGTGTAATCGGCAGAAAACTCGCGGGTTTCCAGTGCCTTTGCAGCCAGCATCTCCACAACCTTGCCGCTTTTCATCACCGCCAGGCGTTCACACATATGGCTGATGACGCCAAGGTCGTGACTAACCATGACGAAGGTCAGTTTGCGCTTCTTGCGTGCCGTTTCCAGGAGATTGAGGATTTCAGCCTGAATGGAAGCATCGAGAGCAGACGTCGGCTCATCCAGCAGCAGGATTTTAGGCTCCACGATCAACGCGCGGGCAATGGCAATACGTTGACGCTGGCCACCTGAAAGCTGATGCGAATAACGGAAGCGGAAACCTGCACCGAGACCAACCTCATCCAGCGCACGCGATATACGGTGCTCGCGATTATCCATGCCGTGAATGACAAGCGGCTCCAACAGCAGGGCATCAACCGTCTGGCGCGGATGAAGGGAACCATAGGGATCCTGAAACACCATCTGCACGTCGCGGTAAAAGCTCTTGTCGCGCTTTTTGCCCTTGTAGGAGCGTCCGGCAACCGAAAGGCTGCCCTCTTCAAAGGAGGCAAGCCCGGCAATCGCACGCAACAGCGTGGATTTACCCGAACCGGATTCACCCACGATGCCAAAGGATTCACCTTGCGCCACATCAACACTGACCTGATCGAGCGCCACGAAATCATCATAGGCGACCACCATGTCACGAACAGAAAGTACAGCCGTCATAGCGCCCACTCCGGTTTGCGTTCCAGAACCGGCAGCGGATGACGATCATCACCGATCTGCGGAAGACATTTCAAAAGCCCCTGCGTGTAGGGATGTTTGGCCGAGGCAAGGTCTGCGGAAGGCAATTCTTCAACCACCCGCCCTGCATACATCACGATAACCCGGTCACAGAAGGACGACACCAGTCGCAAATCATGGGACACAAAAATCAGCCCCATGCCACGCTCGGTCACAAGCTTGTCGAGAATGCCAAGCACTTCCAGCTGCACCGTCACATCGAGTGCAGACGTCGGTTCATCGGCAATCAGAAGTTCTGGCCCGCAGACCAGCATCATGGCAATCATGACGCGCTGGCCCATGCCGCCTGAGACTTCATGCGGATAAAGATTGAACACACGTTCCGGGTCACGGATCTGTACCGCTTCCAGCATGTCCAAGGCCCGTTTGCGTGCCTCGGAAGAACCTATGCGCTCATGCGTTTTCAGCGTTTCGACAATCTGGCGACCAATCGTCATGACAGGATTGAGCGAATATTTCGGGTCCTGCAAGATCATGGCAACACGCTTGCCACGCAGCGCCCGCCGCCGGCTCGCGGACATACCAAGCAAATCCTCGCCCGCAAATTCGAGACGGTCTGCCTCGATTTTCGCGTGTCCCGGCGTCAGGCCCATAATGGCCCTGCCCGTCTGCGATTTGCCGGAGCCGGATTCGCCCACGATGCCTAGACGTTCCTTGCCAAGCGTAAACGATACGCCACGCACCGCTTGCACCTCACCCGTTCGTGTCGGAAAGGTCACGCGCAGGTTTTCTACCGTCAGAAGCGGCGTCATTGTCCAGCCTCCTTCGGGTCAAGCGCATCACGCAAACCATCACCCAGCAGGTTGAACCCAAGGCTGACGATGAGAATGGCGATACCCGGCATGGCGGCAACCCACCACTGGTCGAGAATGAAACGACGCCCGGACGCGATCATCGCACCCCATTCAGGCAGCGGCGGCTGTGCGCCAAGGCCCAGAAAACCGAGACCGGCAGCCGTTAGGATGATGCCGGCCATATCCAGCGTCACACGCACGATCAGCGACGACATGCACAGCGGCATGACGTGTTTCAGCACGATGCGAAGTGGTGAAGCACCCATCAACTGCACAGCGGCAATGAAGTCCGAATTGCGGAAGGTCATGGTCTCTGCACGGGCAATACGCGCGTAAGGAGGCCATGAGGTCAGCGCAATCGCCAGAACCGCATTTTCAATACCCGGTCCGAGAGCCGCGACCAGCGCAAGCGCCAGAACCAGCTTTGGAAATGCCAGAAAGATATCGGTAATGCGCATCAGAACCGCATCGACCCAGCCACCAGCATAACCGGAAACCGTACCGATGATCAGTCCGACAGGTGCTGCAATGATCGCCACCAGTCCAACGACAAACAGCGTCAGCCGCGAACCGTGGATAAGACGCGAAAGGATATCGCGTCCCTGATCATCAGTGCCAAGCCAGTACCCTGCCGTGCCCGGTGGCATAAGGCGCGCATTGCGCAAATCGCCCTGTACCGGTGAGTGCGGCGCCAGCACATCGGCAAAAATGGCCACCAGAATAAGAGCCAGAATAATACCGAGACCAGCAAGCGCCAGTCGGTTTTCAGAAAACCGCCGCCAGATAATATAGGCACGACCAAGCCGTGCCTGCTTGCGCGAGGTTGGACGGTCCGACAGCAGCCATTCACGACTATAGGGTTTAAGTGATGTAGTCAGTCTATTCATCGGCTGCGCGTCCTCGGATCGAGTGTGCGGTACAGCAGGTCGGACAAAAGGTTGATGCCGACGAAGACGGCACCCACAACGATGGTACCACCCAGCACGGCATTCATGTCCGCATTCTGAAGCGAATTGGTAATATACAGCCCAAGACCGGGCCATGCGAAGATTGTTTCCGTCAGGACCGAGCCTTCAAGCAATCCGGCATAGGACAGTGCAATCACCGTCATCAGCGGCACGGCAGCATTGCGCAATGCGTGGAACCAGATGATGCGGGCCTCGGAAAGACCTTTGGCGCGAGCTGCCACGACATATTCCTGTGCCAGTTCATTTAGCATGAAGCTGCGCGTCATGCGGCTGATATAGGCAAGAGAGAAATAGCCAAGCAGACCGGACGGCAGAATGATGTGACGGAACAAGTCCCACAAAACATCCCATTGCCCCTGCCATGCGGCATCGAACAGATAAAAGCCGGTAATGGGCGTGAACGTAAATTCGTAAACGATATCAATACGCCCGGGATAGGCCACCCAGTTCAGCTGCGCATAAAATACCAGAAGAGCTAGAAGTCCGAGCCAGAAGATCGGCACAGAATAACCAACAAGTCCAATGATGCGAACGATCTGGTCGATAAAGCTGCCGCGTTTGACAGCTGCCAATACACCAAGCGGAATACCAAACACCGCACCGATCAGCGTACCAATCGTAGCAAGCTCCATGGTGGCGGGGAAAACGCGCTTGATGTCCTGCATGACCGGATTGGTCGTGAGAACGGAAATGCCGAAATCACCCGACAGTGCCTGCCGGATGTAAATGATGAATTGATGCCACAAAGGCAGATTGAGACCGAGTTGCTCACGCACCCGTTCCACAACATGCGCCGGTGCACGGTCTCCCACGATGGCCAAAGCCGGATCGATAGGCACAACACGACCGATAAAGAAGGTTACGGCCAACAGACCCAAGAAGGTCGTGATGACGGTAAGGGCGAAGCCGAGAACGGCTTTAAGGCGTGCGTTGGCGCGGCTTTTGCCGCGCCTTGCCTTTGGTTTTGTATCCACGATGCTCAAAAGCGTGATCCCTTACGGATCAATCCTTGGAGATCGGGAAAACGAAGTTGGTGTCAAAGCTCGGACCAAGCTTGAAACCCTTCAGTTTGGCGGAGTAACCGGCAACTTCTGTCTGCTGGAAAATCACGACAAACGGGCCGGCTTCAAGAACCTTCTTCTGAAGGTCTTCGTAAATCGCCGCACGCTTGGCATTGTCTTTTTCCAGAAGCGCAGACTGTGTTTCCTTCGTCAGCTCAGGCACGTCCCAGGCGTTGCGCCAAGCAAGTGTCTTGTTTTTGCCTTCGTCGGAGTTGTCATAGTTAATGGTGAATGTTTCAGCATTGGAGTTCGGGTCGAAATAGTCCGAGCCCCACTGGCCGATGTAGATGTCGTGCGTACGTGCACGATACTTTGTCAGTGTCTGCTTGCCATCACCTGGAATGATTTCCAGCTTGATGCCAGCCTGCGCAAGTGTCTGCTGTACGCTTTCGGCAATGCCGGTTACCGGCTGCGTGTTGCGAACATCCATGGTGACAGTGAAGCCATCAGCGAGACCGGCCTTTGCCAGCAGTTCCTTGGCCTTGGCAACGTCCAGCTTGTATGGGTTCTCGTCGAGTGCACCCAACTGGCCCTTTGGTAGGAATGTCTGGTGGATTTCGCCGATGCCCTTGATCAGGGTTTCGCCAATCGCGTCGTAATCAACGAGGTATTTGAAGGCCTCGATGACTTCAGGCTTCTTCAGGTTCTCGTTTTTCTGGTTGAGGCTGAAGTAATAGACGGTGCCCTTTGGTGCTGAGGTAACCGAGAGGCCTTCCTTCTTGGAAACGGCTTCCATGTCGCCTGGCTCAAGGTTACGGGCAACGTCGATGTCACCGTTTTCCAGCGCCAGACGCTGACCGGAGCTTTCCTTCATGTGACGGTAAACGACACGCTTCAGCTTTGGTGCTTCACCGTAATAGTTGGTGTTGGCTTCCAGAATAACCGCTTCATTGGCCTTCCAGCCAAGGATCTTGTACGGGCCGGAACCGGCGTATCCGGTCTTCAGGAACTCGTTGCCGAAATCTGTTTCATATTTGTAGTCGTCGGTCGGAGTAACGGCCTTTGCCTTTTCCTCGATCAGCTTTTTGTCGATAACGGACGCAACAGTAGAGGTCAGCACGTTGAGAACGAAGCTCGGTGCATAGGCCTTGTCGACGGTCAGGACAAAGGTCGCATCGTCTGAAGCCTTCGCCTTTTCAGTGACGTTGTCGCCGGTCAGGCCGAACTGCGTCAGCAGGAATGCAGGGGATTTATCAAGCTTGACTGCACGCTCAAACGAGAACGCAACGTCAGCAGCCGTAATCGGGTTGCCGGAAGCAAACTTCAGGCCCGACTTCAGCTTGAACGTATAGGTCATGCCATCGTCAGAGATCGTCCAGCTGTCGGCCAGATCGCCAATCACCTTGGACGTATCGTCAATATTGATCGTGACCAGCTTGCTATAGGTGTTACCGGTCACTTCCGCCGCCGACAGCTCGAACGCCTCACCCGGATCGAGCGAAATAATGTCGTCGATTGCGAACCCTTCTACCAGCGTGTCCGCCGGTGTTGCAGCAAACACCTGTGGTGCAAATGCAACCGACAGGGCGAGCACAGCACTGGTGCTGAGGATACGCATGTTTTTATTGAACGACTTAATCATAGTTTCCCCTTTTTCTGTGAGTGCGACTGCACTCAACCTTTCACTGGCTCATGCCACGCTTGAGCCAGAACCCTCAGCCAGTTTTCCCGGCATATTTTAGCTATATCTTCTTCACCGTATCCCGCGTTTTGAAGCGCGGCAACCAGAATATGATTGCCACTCGCATCGGAAATTTCTGCCGGAATAGTTGCACCATCGAAATCGGAACCAAGCGCGACACAATCAATTCCCATGCGCTCCACCATGTAGTCGATATGGCGGATCATGTCCGAAATTGGCGTGTTGCCGTCATTGCGACCATCGGCACGCAGCATGGTCACGGCATAGTTCAGGCCTGCAAGTCCCTTGCTTTCCTTGATTGCATCCATCTGCTTGTCGGTCAGGTTGCGGGCGACCGGCGTCAATGCATGCGCATTGGAGTGGCTGGCAATCAATGGCTGGTCGCTGGTCTTTGCCACATCCCAGAAGCCTTTTTCGGTGATGTGCGAAAGATCGATCAGAATACCCAAGCGGTTGCACGCACGCACCAGTTCAAAACCGGCATCGGTCAAGCCAGGTCCGGTATCCGTCGTCATTGGATAGGCGAATGGAACACCATGGCCGAAAATGTTGTGACGGCTCCAAACCGGACCGAGAGAGCGCAGGCCTGCCGCATAAAACACCTCCAGCGCATCGAGATCAGCCCCGATCGCCTCGCAGCCTTCCATATGCATGACGGCAGCAAACACGCCATCCGCCATCGCTTTGCGAATGTCGGCGGTGCTGCGGCACAGTCTCCAGGCACCGGCCTGGTCGAGCTTCAGGGCAATCGCTGCTTTCTCAAGCGCAATATCGAGAGAGGGGGAACGCTCCAGCGGAGCCGCCAAAGGCGTCTCGTAGTGACCGTTTTCATCCGGCTCTTTCAGAACCAGATCACCCGATGGGATATAGATGGCACAAAGCCCGCCAGCCACACCACCGGCCTTGCAGCGAGGCGCATCCATGTGCCCCTCTTTGGTGCCTTTCATAAACTCGGCAACGGGATCCGCGCCGGTTTTGCTGTTGTGCCACAAGCGAAGCAAAACATCATTGTGACCATCAAAAATCAATTGCATGCAGGAATGTCCGATACGATTTGGGCGGGCGGCCATAATGGCCGTTTTGTCTGGCAGATGCCGGAATGTCACCGCGCGAGCAGCCTTTACAGGAGGCTACCTCCAAAGGCTCGAATATCTGTCGTATTAAAAGCTAAGAACATATCCTCAAAGAGTGCAAGCCGGATTTTTCATCACGACGCTTTTTTCACCAGTTCCTCTAAGCGGCCAGATTACGCCATCCAGCCGTCTTGCGTTTTGCCAAGAACAGGCGTGTGAAAGACGCCACAAACCTTTGCCTGCCAATCCGGATCCGAGGCGGAAACCCGGTCACGCCAACGGTCGGATTGCAGCATCGCCGCACCAATCACCACAGGAGCCAATCCACGCGCTGCAAGCAGCGACAAACCGGCAATAATCGATGTTCCGCTGGAGATCACGTCATCGATGAGCGCTATTCTTTTCCCCTCCATCAGGGGCAACATGCGCGGGTCTATATAGAGACGTTTCTGCTGGTCCGGTGTGGTGATGGAGGAAAGCGGCACCGACAATTCATCCAGGTACCAGAACTTGCGCGATGTCCCGAGCGGCACATACCGTGTGTGGCCGAGCTTGCGGGCAACTTCCGAGGCAAGGGTCAGTCCCAGTGTCGGTAAACCAACAATCACATCGGGATCATAGGCTCTAAGCTTCGCTGCAAGGTTTTCCGCAAGCGCATCCAGCACCGTAAAACTGGCCTGATTGACGATCAGCGACGCAAGCGCATGCTGGCCATCGGCAAGCGGACGAATTGGCAGGAGAATCTGCTGTCCATCGTCAAGACTTGCCGGATAAAATCCGTCATGGGGGCCGGAAACATCAAAACTGCCAGCTGCGTGGATTTCCTGCCAGAATTCGTGAGGGAGCATATCGGGTACCTTGCTCTGAGTACTGGAAAAGGTCAGTCAATTCAGAGGTTGCTGTTCATTTCACTGATTGCCGCGCTTATAAAGCATCAGATCAAAAAGTGTACGCAGTTTTCGGATAATTAGCGCCGCAGAGCCAATTCTGATTTGTGTCCAGCCGCTACGGACTATAAGCTTAGCGGACATCTCGAAAGACAGGAACCGCCGCTCGTTTCCGGTTCCATTTACCAGCAGGAATACCGTAATGCCCATGCAGGACAGAATATCAAAAGACGTGCCGTTTCTGACTGCACTGCGCCGGGACTTGCATGCCCATCCCGAGCTTGGTTTTGAAGAAGAGCGCACCAGCCATATCGTTGCAAAACTGCTGGAAGAAGCAGGCGTAAAAATCCATCGCGGCATGGGCAAGACCGGCGTTGTCGGCACGCTGCAGATTGGCAACGGCACCAGAACCATCGGCCTGCGTGCCGACATGGATGCGCTCGCCATGCCGGAAGTGGCAGAGCGGCCGTACAAGTCGACCGTCGCCGGAAAAATGCATGCCTGCGGCCATGACGGGCACACCGCCATGCTGTTGGGTGCTGCACGTTATCTCGCCGAAACCCGCAATTTTTCAGGCACAGTCCATTTCATTTTCCAGCCAGCCGAAGAAGGTCGTGGCGGTGCGCGCAAAATGCTGGAAGACGGTTTCTTTGATCTGTTTCCATGCGATGCAGTCTACGGCCTGCACAATATGCCCGGCCTCGCAACCGATGAGATGGCTGTGGTCGAAGGCCCGCAACTTGCCTCGTCCGACAGCTGGCGCATCATTTTCAAAGGCGTTGGTACCCATGGTGCAAAACCGCATCTGGGCCGCGATCCGGTTACAGCGGCTGGCAGTTTCCTCGCCTCGTTGCAAAGCATTGTTGGGCGGGTGGTTGATCCTTTGCAGCCAGCTGTCGTCAGCGCATGCTCCGTACAGGCTGGCAATCCAAAGGCCCTGAATGTCATTCCGGACATCGTTGAAATCGGCGGCACGGCCCGCGCCTACACACCGCATGTCCGAGACCAGCTTGAGGAAGAAATCGGCCGCCTGGCACATGGCACGGCCGCCATGTTCGGCATTGAGGTTTCCTATGAATTTGAACGCCGCATTCCACCTGTCGTGAACGATGCAGACGCAACAAAGCGGGCTTTGTCGGCAGCGCAAACTGTGTTTGGATCAAAAACACAAACCAGCTTCCCACCGTCAACGGCCGGCGATGATTTCTCGTTCTTCTCAGGCAAGGTGCCGGGCTGTTATGTCTGGCTGGGCAATGGTCCAGCCGTGGACGGCGCGCTGCACCACAACACATCCTATGACTTCAACGATGACGCCATCGCCTCGGGCGTGGCCTTCTGGTCGACATTGGTCGAGCAGGAATTGCTGGCCGAGTGAAAACCTGACGGTCAGCAGACGCCACCCCCGCCTTAAGCGACGGGGGTGACAAGTTAGATATCTTAGTCGACAACGGCCAGAACAGGGCTTGTCATGACCTTACCGGTGACGACATCAGCAATGCCCATATCGGTCTGATGTGGACCAACATTACAGGCAAGCGTTGCACCAAAGCAGGCCTTGAACACTAGATAAGGCGGTTGCCACTCAACGACATTGCCCACAGCTTCGCGAACCTGTTCAAAGGCAGAAGATACCTCGGCAAGTGGCGCCTCAGACACCAATCCTGACAATGGCAACGGCAGCAGCGCCGTCACGTTACCCTTCGACGCAACGGCCATGCCGCCGCCTGCCTTGATGACCGCATTGGCAGCCAGTGCCATGTCTTCGACATTGCCACCAAACACCGTGAGGTTGTGGCTGTCATGGGCAACTGTGGTGGCAAATGCACCGTCCCATTCTCCCCACCCGACAAGGAAACCGGTGCGGGGTTCGGCAGTCGCCTTGCCATGACGATGAACAACCGAAATCATGGTTGTTCCCTGCGGCGGCACGACAAAACCATCAACGACCTCGGCTTCCGTTTCACCCCACTGGGTAAAGCGCGGCCGGTCAATCGTCGCAAGACGAACTCTGTTGCCGGAAGATTTCACCCGGAAATCATCGGCCGACAGTTCTTCGACATGCACGGAGCCAAGCAGCGGTTTGCTATCGGCAGCCGACAGAGCCAAAGACATCACACCATTTTCGGCAACCGGTACACCACTTGCAAAGACGTGGCGTGCCCTAAAGTTTTGCAGGTCCTCAAACAGCACCAGATCAGCGCGTCTTCCCGCGGCAACCAGACCAAGGTCAGAGCGACCTAGCCGCATGGCTGCGTTCAATGTCGCGGCCTTCAGCGCCCAGACAGCCGGCAGACCGTAACGAACCAGCCGCCGCACAACATCATCCAGTCCACCGCCATTGAGCAGATCATCGGGAAAAACGTCGTCGGTGCACAGTGTCAGGGTTTGCGGCAGGTGGCGCAGCTTGTTCAACGCTTCGACAAATTCCGGCAGCAGGTGATCATGCGAACCGCGAAGCTCAATCGTCAGGCCGGCCCGCAGCTTCGACATCAGATCATCGGCAGAGGTCAGCTCGTGATCGGAGGTGACACCAGCCGTCATGAAGGCATTGAGGTCGGCACCGGCAAGACCGCGCGCATGGCCGCAGATCAGCTTTTCGCTGGCAAGACCTTCCTGCATGATGGCGCTCATACGCGGGTCGCCATCAATGACGCCGCGCATGTTCATCATTTCCGCAACGCCACCGATTTCCGGCCAGAACAACAGTTCCGACAGAACACTGGCGTCGAAATCCGCACCGGCCTGCTCCAGACCCGGAGCGGATGGCACGCAGGATGGTGCAAGCACGATGGTTCTGAGATTGAGGCCTTTGACCGCTTCAACAGCCCAACGCACGCCATCGACACCATGCACATTGCCGAATTCATGCGGGTCCCAGACGATGCTGGTCACGCCTCGACTAAGAACGGCACAGGCATAAACCGACGGCGTCACCATGGAGCTTTCGATATGCATATGCGTGTCGATCAGGCCCGGCGCGATGAAGGCACCGCTGGCATCGATTACCCGCTCGGCATCCGACCGACTGCCAGCCTCATGCACACTGGCAATCAGCGAACCAACGAGACCGATATCGGCAGGCCGAAGCTCTTCCGTCACCATATCAACGAGTGTGCCACCCTTGATAAGAATATCAAACGGCATGTCACCACGGGCTGCCGCCACGGCATGACTTCGCAGAGCCTCAACGTTCAGATCGTCAGGCTCATGCTGGGGATAATCCGACATCATCGCGCCCCCTCCACAACGAGGGTTTTCAAAATGATGTCACGGGCACGTTCAGCATTGACCTCTGCACCGTAGCGGGCGTTGAACACGGCACGACCGGGCCGCGCTTCGAGAACCGTGCGTCCCCGCGTGAACGTGCCCTGCAGCTCAACGTCAATACGTGCCTTTTGCCATGTCACAAGCTCAGGATAACAAAATGCCACGGCAGCAACCGGATCATAAAGCGCCATCGAGGAGCGACCACGGCTGGTTGCTATACGAATGAAACCACCCAGGAAATCAGCAATCATCTCGGCGTTACGGCCACCGGCGTTGCGCACCGGATCAACATCCTCAGGGCTTGCCGTCACTTGGCGGCAAAGGTCAAGATCCACCATGTGGAATGGCAAACGGCTGGAAATGACAATCGACAGGGCTTCAGGATCCGCAAAGGCATTGAACTCGGCAGAGGCAGTGTGATTGCCAGCGGTAACGCCGCCACCCATCCAGGTCAGGTCGGTAATTCGCTCGGCAAGATCGGGCCGTGCGAGACAGAGCGCTGCAATATTGGTGAGCGGGCCGAGCGCAAGAATACGCTTTTCCCCTTCGCCATTTTCCAGCCAGTCACACAATGCGGTAAAAGCCATGCCACGCGGAATGGTCAGCGGTCCAACATCTGGCAGGGTCCGGCCAAGCGTCGGAATGCCCGTTTCACCGAGAATACGCTCGGCGGTTTCCAGCTGGCCGAGCACCGGCAATTCGCGGCCACTATGGATCGGAAAATCCCAGCCAAACGCCGCAACCGCACCTGCTGCATTCTGGCAGGCCTGTTTGAGTGGCGCATTGCCAAAGACCAGCGACACACCGTCTATTTCAAGACCAGACTGCATCACCACCAGAACGGCGGCAATGTCGTCAAAGCCCATATCGGTATCGATCCAGACGCCCATTTCAGACCTCGTTCAGACGTGCCGCTTTTTCAATCGGCAGGTCAAAATCAAGTTCGTCGCCCAACGCATGCGGTGGCAGTGCGGCATCCGTTTCCGCCTTGATCGGGCCAAGCGGCGTATCGAGAAGATATTCACGTGTGTTGCCGGCAAAGGATGTGCCGCGCACGGTACCCCGGAAAGGACCGGAACCGAGATTTACCATGCGCGGTCTCCAGGCCAACCCGGCAATGACGTCGGGTGCACCCCCACCCGATCCTGCTGAAGGGATCGGGCCGGAAAGGGCCACATTGCCGTTCGGCGTTTTCAACTGGCCATTGTCAAGCGAGAAGACATTTTCAAAACCGACGAAATCCGCAACGAACGAAGAAACCGGCGCATTGTAGATCTCCTCCGGCGTGCCGATCTGCTCGATGGCACCGCCCTTCATCACGACGATGCGGTCAGCAAGCGCCAGCGCTTCGATCTGGTCGTGGGTAACGAAGATCATCGTTACACCGGTTTCCTTCTGAACACGCTGAAGTTCAGTGCGCATTTCAAGACGCAGACGCGCATCGAGGTTGGACAGCGGCTCATCCAGCAAAAGCACTTTCGGCTCCATCACCATCGAACGGGCCAATGCCACACGCTGCTGCTGACCACCGGAAAGTTCTGCCGGCTTGCGCGATGCGAAGTTGGAAAGGCCAACCGACTTCAGACCGGAATTGACCTTGTCTTCCAGCTTTCTGCCGGTCATGCCCTTGAGCTTGAGGCCGAAGGCAACATTCTCATACACCGTCAGGTGAGGGAAAAGCGCGTAGGACTGGAACACCAGACCGACCGCACGCTTGTTGGCGGATACGCGGGTAATGTCGACGCCATCAAGGTCAATCCTTCCACCGGCAATCGGCATGAGGCCGGCAACAGCGCGCATGGTCGTGGTCTTGCCACAGCCCGACGGGCCAAGCAGCGCCAGCAATTCGCCTTTGCGGATGTCCAGATTGAGATCCTTGACGGCAATCGAATTGCCGTAGGCCAGCGAGAGGTTCTGAAGGGAGAGATATTTTGCGTCAGACATAACGGGAGAACCCCAGGAAACGTTCGGCAAGGAAAACAATGCCGATGGAAAGGAAAGCCAAGAGCGAAGAAAGCGCGGCAACGGACGGATCGAAAACAATTTCCATGTAGCCCAGCATGTCAATGGGCAGGGTGCGCACGCCTGGACCGGACAGGAACAGCGACACAGGCACCTGATTGAAGCTCGTTACGAAACCAAGAATGAAGGCGGACAGGATGCCGCCACGGATGTTGGGCAACACCACCCGGAAGAAAGCGCCAAGCCGTGAGGAGCCAAGCAGAACAGCCGCTTCCTCAATGTCCGAACGCAGGTTGTTGAGGCTGGCAGACACCACCCGCACCGCATAGGGCAGAATGAGCGCCGTATGCGCCAGAAACAGAGCCAGCGTAATGCCAACGCCAAATGGCACAACGAAATAACGCAGCAATGCAAGACCAACGATGATGCCCGGCACGATAATCGGCGCGGAAACGATGGTTCTGACCGTCTCGGCAAACGGCAGCTTGTAGCGCGACATGGCGTAAGCAGCGGGGATGCCGAGCACCAGGGCCGTAAACGTGCCGCCAATCGCCAGGAACATCGACATGGCAAAACTTGCCCGGAAGCTCTCAACCGTAAAGACCTTGGCGATCCATTTCAGGGAGAAACCCTGTGGCGGAAAAGCCAGCGTATCACCGGCGGAGAAGGATGCCGCCACAATGATCAGGAACGGTCCGATAAGGAAGGCGAGCACCAACAGTAGCGTAATGGGAATGAAAAGGCGTTGGGTCATTTCTTGTTCCTCGCTGTCGCCAGTCGCTTGAGCAGGATGTTGGCAGCAAAGCTCATGATGATGAGAATGAAAGCGATGACGCTGGCGGATACGAAATTGTTTGAAACCGTAACCTGCTGGTACAGAAGCGTTTCAAGCATCAGCACCTTGGAACCGCCGAGGATTGCGGGCGTGATATAGGCGGTCAGCGAACCGGTGAAAACCAGCGTACCACCCACCACCAGACCTTCCTTGGTCAGCGGCAGAATGACCTTCCAGAACACCTGGAACCAATTGGCACCCAGCACGCGGGCAGCAGCAATCGTGTCCTTCGGCATGTTTTCAAGCGCGCTGATCAGCGAAATGATCATCAACGGCAGGAAAAGCTGCAACAGACCGATAAACACGGCCGTTTCACTGAACAGGATACGGATCGGCGCGTCGCTCAAACCGATCGACATCAGCGCCTGATTGACGATACCGGTGCGGCCCAGAATAACGATCCAAGCGTAGGTGCGCGCAACCGGTGAAATCATCAGCGGTAGAACAACCAGATTGACAGCGTGACCCTTGGAGCCGGGCGGCAAGCTGACAATGGCGAAAGCCGCCACATAACCGATAACCGCGGACACCAGCGTCACGATAGCGCCCAGCTTAAGGGTGCGCAGAAACACCGTTTGGTTCAGCGGCTCGGAGAAAAAGTCGACATAGGCGCTCAATGTCCACCCTTGCGGAGTGTGGAAACCCTCCGAAAGCAGCATGAACACCGGCACAAGAAAAACCGCTGCTGCAAAAATCGCTGCCGGCAGAGCAAGCGCCAGAGCTTCAGTCCGGTTCTGAAACATTAAAATCATCCTTCAAGCGGTGCACCGTGCACCGCAAAGCGTAGTCAAACCTCGTAAAGAGCGGAGTGCGGTCGGGTTACTCCGAGCCGCACTCCTCAAGCCTTGGGAGGCTATCTGTATTACTGGCCGACCTTGGCGTTCCACTCGGACAACCATGCGTCGCGGTTGTCGAGAGCAACAGCAGACGGAATGAGCTGCAGGCTCTTTGCGGTTTCTTCGCCATAGGTGATGTTGTTGGCAACATCGTCGGAAACCTTGACTTCCTTGTTGGTCGGGCTGTCGACCAGCTTTTCAGCCAGAGCCTTCTGAACGTCTGTGGACAGCCAGAAGTCCATGAACTGCAGTGCCAGGTCTTCGTTCTTGCCATCCTTTGGCAGGATCAGAACGTTCATGCCGCCTGTCTGACCTTCCTTTGGCGTTGCCCATGCCAATGGCAGGTCAAGCTTGGTGAAAGGTGCCCAGGAGAAGCGACCGATCGGTGCGGCCCAGATTTCTTCCTGCTGCATAAGCTGCACGAGTTGCGAAGACTTCACGTAGAAGGTCACGATCTCGTCCTTCTTTTCGCCGAGCGCTTCGATAGCGCCCTTCAGGTCAGGCGTGTCCTTGCCGATGGCCTTGCCGAGCATGTAGAGCGCTGGCGGGCCCTGGTTGGTTGTGACGTTCGGGAAAGCAACGTGATCAACAACGTCGTCCTTCAGAAGATCAGCCCAGGAATCGATCTTCATCTTGTCGGTGCGGTAAACGATGGATGTGGCGTAGAAGTTGGCGCCAACACTCATGCCGTCGCCATTTGGGTCCTTGGCAATGTCGTACAGCTTTTCGATGTTCGGAACCTTGGCCGCATCGATCTTCTGCGTCAGGTCCTTACGTGTGGCGGAAAGAGCGTCAGCCATCGAAACGATTGCGAGGTCAACGACAGGATTTGCCTTATTGGCTTCCATCTTGGCAAGACGCTCAACGCTGTTGCCGGTTTCAACGACCAGCTTGCAACCACACTTTTCTTCGAATGGTGTGTAGACCAGTTCCTTGAACTCATCCTGGGCAAATGCGTAGACGGAGATCGTCAGTGTCTTGTCCTGCGCCTGTGCGGCACCCATGGTCAGCATCAGGGCTGTGCCCGACGCGAAAAGAATCTTTTTCATGTTATTTGTTCTCCAGCTCTAGAGTTCTTGACGTTCATAAGACGATTGGTCACCGGGCCTGCCGAACCACGAATGACAAGTTCCATCGGCACCTTGGAAACCTCCGAGGTGACATTTCCCGATATGTGTTTTCCGGCCACATCCTCGTTTTCGATCACGCTGACGAGTGCTGCCACGGCAATTTCTGCAATACGGTCCATGTCCATACGCATTGTGGTCAATGGCGGCGTGACGACAGGACCCCAGATAAGATCATCAAATCCTGCAACGCTGGCCTGCTCGGGCACGTTGATGCCTTCGCGCTGCAACTCCGTCAAAATACGCAGGGCATGCAGATCGGACACAGCCGCAAATGCTGTAAATCCGTTCTGCACCTTTTCCGCCAGTCCGAGACCGCAATCGCCACCGGCCGTCTGTTCCAACCGTTCTATCCACAACGTCTCCGTCACGCAGCCATTTGGCAAGGCGGAGCGAATGCCACCCAATCGGTCATTCTGCACGTTGGAGTCAGGGTTTTTGCCGACAAGCAGGATTTTGCGATGACCGAGATCGGAAAGGTAATTGCCAAGAGTTGCGCCACCTTCCCAGTGGTCCGCAGATACCGTGTTCCCCGGTGTCGACGGGCTGTCGATAACAGCCACGGGAAAATCCACATCAGCAATGCGGGTGCCACGACGAGGAACAATCACCATGCCATCAACACCCCGCTCGATAAGCCGGTTGATCGCTTCGGTCTGTTTGGAAATTTCGCCGCGGGAGTCGGCAATCAGCACGCCGTAACCGGCATTGCCAGCGGCCTGTTCAATGGCCTGCGCAATTTGCGGGAAAAGGGGATTGGCAATGTCAGGCAGAACAAGTCCGAGAACGCCGCTGCGACCGGTGCGAAGTGCACGCCCGGCAGAACTTGGCACATAACCCAGTTCATCAGCGGTTTTGCGGATTTTTTCGCTCAGTTCGGCAGAAACACGACCCTTGCCCGACAGCGCATTGGACACCGTCGCAACCGACACACCCAATGCCGTTGCGATCGCGCTCAGATTTGTTCCGGGCCGCAGAGTTGCCATACCAATCAATCGTAGTGATTAAACGTTTAATCAGCATAATCGAGATGAATTTGCGAGTCGAGTCCCGTCGCCTCAAAAACAAGGGATAACGCGGTAACGCCCTCAAACGACGCCAAAAATTTATAAATTGGCCTGTTTTCGATATTGCTCGACCTGCCCCAGTAGCCACTCGCGGAACAGCTTTACCGGCACATGATTGCTGCGCGAAACCG
Organism: Agrobacterium sp. AGB01; assembly: GCF_014851585.1. Taxonomy (GTDB): domain Bacteria; phylum Pseudomonadota; class Alphaproteobacteria; order Rhizobiales; family Rhizobiaceae; genus Agrobacterium. The sequence continues at coordinate 95,034 of NZ_JACVAB010000002.1, read as the reverse complement.
GTGCGACGGCGTAATAGGAGCTGGGGCTTCTGACCTGATGCGGAAACGCCTGCACGATCTGCCCGACCTTCAACTCCACCTCAATCAGAAACAATGGCATCAATGCAATACCAAGCCCGGCAATACAGGCCTGCGCAACGCTTGAAAACTGTTCGAAACGCATGCCTTTGGAGGGAGACGTGACAATACCCAAGCTCTGAAACCAGTGATCCCAGGCGCCCGGCCGTGATGCCATATGCAGTAGCGGAAAATCTGCAATATCTTGCGCGGATTTGATGGGATGATCTGCCAGAAACGCAGGGCTGCAGACCGGCGCCACCATTTCCGGCATCAGAAACGTGCTTTCTGCCGCTGGCCAATCCGGCTGCCCGATGTGGATCGCCATGTCGATGCCCTCCCTCTCGAAATCGAACTGGCCGATACGGGTGGCAAAATTGATGGTGATCTCGGGGTGGCTGTCGACGAAATCGGGAATACGCGGCAACAGCCAACGTGTACCGAATGTCGGCAACATGGCCAGATTTAAAACACTGCCATGCGTTTTAGTCATAAGCTGCAGGGATGCAGCGCGTATTTCACCCAGCGCTGCACCGATCGCCTTGGCATAAGTCCGGCCTTCAGCTGTCAACGAAACACCACGTGCACCACGCTCAAACAATCGTACACCAAGTTGCTCTTCCAGCGACATAACTTGCCGGCTGATAGCACCCTGCGTGAGCGACAATTCATCGGCAGCCAATGAAAAACTGCCAAGCCGCGCCACGGAATCGAAGGCGGCAAGTGCACTGGAAGACGGCAGTAATTTGCGGCTGAGCGTTGTCATGGATCATTACTATATGGAATAGGAAAATGAGTAAACATTGCTTGCTTGCGACGGCGCAATGCCCAATTATCGATCCTACAAACAGGAGACGTGATTGTGAGCGAGCGTGTTGCATTCAACTGGCAGGACCCCTTCCTGCTCGAAGACCAACTGACCGAAGACGAGCGGATGATCCGCGATACGGCAGCGGCATTTGCCGAAGCCGAACTTCTGCCTCGCATACAGGAAGCCTATCTCACCGAGACATCCGAGCCGGAATTGTTCCGCCTGATGGGCCAGACCGGCCTGCTCGGCGTAACACTGCCTGAAAAATACGGCGCCGCAGAAGCAAGTTACGTGGCCTATGGTCTCGTTGCGCGCGAAGTTGAACGTATCGACAGCGGCTATCGTTCGATGATGAGCGTGCAGTCTTCGCTGGTCATCTACCCAATATTTGCCTACGGCTCGGAAGAGCAAAAAGACAAATACCTGCCAGGCCTCGTGTCCGGCGAACTGATCGGCTGCTTTGGTCTGACGGAACCGGATGCCGGCTCCGATCCCGGCGGCATGAAGACCCGCGCCGAAAAGGTCGAAGGCGGTTATCGTCTGCGTGGCGCCAAGACCTGGATTTCCAACGCACCGATCGCGGATGTTTTTGTGGTCTGGGCAAAGTCTGAAGCACACAACAATGAAATCCGCGGCTTCGTACTGGAAAAAGGCATGAAGGGTCTTTCAGCTCCGAAGATCGGCGGAAAACTGTCCCTGCGTGCATCCATAACAGGTGAAATCGTCATGGACGGCGTTGAAGTTGGCGAAGACGCGCTACTGCCAAACGTCTCCGGCCTCAAGGGTCCGTTCGGTTGCCTCAATCGCGCCCGCTATGGCATTTCTTGGGGCGTGCTGGGTGCTGCGGAAGATTGTTGGGTCCGTGCCCGCCAATATGGCCTTGACCGCAAACAGTTCGGCAAGCCGCTGGCTGGCATGCAGCTTTACCAGAAGAAACTGGCCGACATGCAGACGGAAATCACCCTTGGTCTGCAGGCCTCCTTGCGGGTTGGCCGCCTGATGGATGAACACAAGATGGCACCGGAAATGATTTCCATCGTCAAGCGCAACAATTGCGGCAAGGCTCTGGATGTGGCGCGTCAGGCCCGTGACATGCACGGCGGCAACGGCATCCAGATTGAGTACCACGTCATGCGCCATGCGCAGAACCTGGAAACGGTCAACACCTATGAGGGCACCCATGACGTGCATGCACTGATCCTTGGGCGTGCGCAGACCGGTATTCAAGCCTTCTTCTGATCTTGCAAGCCCTCAGCAGCAAAAAACCGGCATCCAAAAAGGTGCCGGTTTTTTTATGACTGAATATGGATTCAAACGTGCCAATTGCGCCCAGCTGCACCTAAAACGACGTTTCAGTTCAATAAATTTGAACGCAAATCATATTGCAATGCAGCAGACGAAACCCAATATGTCAGGTGTCCGGTCTCCCATCCTATAACGGCACAAGATTTTACAACGCGCTGTCAGCCAGTTTCACGTCTATGGTTTTGTAACCACCGGACAAGTCCTGGAATTGGTCTCCCCCCTGGCGCGCTGATACACACCAAATCACGAAGGTTTGACATGTACACTTATCCAGACATCCAGCTTTTCATAAACGGCGAATGGCGCAATGCCATCAACGGTGAGACGATTGCTGTCAGCGACCCAGCCACCGACGAAATCATTGGCAAGATCGCCCACGCCACCAAGCCTGATCTCGATCTGGCGCTGGCCGCGGCGGACGAAGGTTTCAAGGTCTGGCGTGATACCTCGCCTTATGATCGCTCCAAGATCATGCGTCGCGCTGCCGACATTCTGCGTGAACGCAAGGATTACATTGCCTGGATCATGACCCGCGAACAGGGCAAACCGCTGGCACAGTCTTCCATGGAAGTGGTGGGCGCGGCCGACACTATCGACTGGTTTGCCGAAGAAGCCCGCAGAACCTACGGTCAGGTCATTCCATCACGCGCCACTGGGGTTTCGCAGCTTGCCATCAAGCTGCCGGTTGGCCCGGTTGCGGCCTTCACACCGTGGAACTTCCCGATCAACCAGATCGTCCGCAAGCTGTCCGCTGCCCTGTCAACTGGATGTTCGATCATCGTCAAGGCACCAGAGGAAACCCCGGCATCACCGGCCGAACTGATCCGCGCCTTCGCTGATGCCGGTGTTCCGGCTGGCGTTATCAACCTCGTTTATGGTGTTCCTGCCGAAATTTCCGAATACCTCATTCCGCATCCGGTTATCCGCAAAATTTCGTTTACCGGCTCGACACCAATCGGCAAACACCTTGCCGCCCTGGCCGGCAAGCACATGAAGCGCGCCACCATGGAATTGGGCGGTCACGCACCGGTCATGATCTTTGATGACGCGGACATCGAAAAGGCAATTGCCGTTACCTCCCTGTCGAAGTACCGCAATGCCGGTCAGGTCTGTGTTTCCCCGACCCGCTTCCTGGTTCAGGAAAGTGTGGCCGATCGTTTCCTTGAAGGCTTCGTGGAAGCTGCCAAGGCCGTCAAGGTTGGCAATGGCCTTGAAAGCGATGTCACCATGGGCCCGCTGGCGAATGAACGCCGCATTCCGGCCATCGAAGCACTGATCAACGATGCTGTTTCGCATGGCGCCGAGTTGAAGACCGGTGGCAACCGTATCGGCAACCGTGGCAACTTCTTCGAGCCAACGGTTCTGGCCAATGTACCAACCCACGCCAAGATCATGAATGACGAGCCGTTTGGCCCGGTCGCTATCATCAACAAGTTCTCGAAGTTCGAGGACGCAGTGACGGAGGCAAACCGCTTGCCCTTCGGTCTTGCCTCTTACGCCTTCACCGGTTCCGCCAAGACGGCCCACGACCTCGGTCGCCAGGTGGAAGCAGGCATGCTGACCATCAACCACAATGGTCTGGCCCTGCCGGAAGTGCCGTTCGGTGGTATCAAGGACAGTGGTTACGGCACGGAAGGTGGCTCTGAAGCCACACAGGCCTATCTCGAAACCCGCTTCATCAGCCAGATGAGCTGATACAGCACTGCTTTTCGAGAAAACCCGGCGCCATAAACGCCGGGTTTTCTTTTATCGATTGCCTCGCTAACGTTTTACGATTAAGGAACAAAAAGAGAACAATCGGATCGCAGAAAATGGCGCAAGAACCCCAGCCCGCCCTGAAGGAAATATTCAATCGCGACCGCCTGCGGCACCTTGCGTCCATTACCAAGGCAGCATACGCGCCGTTTGATGAAGCGGCTTTCATGCACCATGCCATGTTGGGACTTGATGATCTTGGCATCATGCAACGCATGCGGCAAGTAGCCGTTGCCTGGCACGCCGTTTTGCCTGGCGACTACAACCGTAATATCGAAATTCTCTCGGCTCTAGCACCCCACATCAATCATGGCTTCACCTCGATCAGCCTTGCAGAATATGTGGCGCTTTATGGTCAGGACCATTTCGAACAGTCGATGCAGGCGCTGCACTTTTTCACCCGTTTCGGCTCATCGGAATTTGCAATCCGGCATTTCCTGGCAAAGGACATGTCGCGCACATTGGATGTTATGCAGACATGGGCATTTGATGAAAACGAGCATGTGCGTCGGCTGAGTTCGGAAGGTTGCCGTCCGCGCTTGCCATGGTCTTTCCAGTTAAAGGCATTGGTAGACGACCCGGCCCCGGTCATGCCTATTCTGGAGAAGCTGAAAAACGATCCATCGCTTTATGTCCGCAAATCCGTGGCCAACCATCTCAATGACATCACCAAGGATAATCCGGCCTTCGTTTTGCAGAAGGTGGCGACATGGCCAACGGATAATCAGCATACCACGTGGATCGTCCGCCAGGCGCTGCGTACACTGGTCAAGAAAGGCGACAACTCGGCTCTGGCCATTCTTGGCGTGAAGAGCAAGGCAGACGTTGTTATTGAGAGCTTTCAGCTATCACCCGACAACATCTCACTTGGCGAGAATGTGCGAATTACCGCTGCGATCAAGGCGGCCGGTACGGAGCGACAAAAGCTGGTGGTGGACTATGCCCTACACTACGTCAAAAAAGCCGGCAGCACGGCGCCCAAGGTTTTCAAGTGGAAGGAACTGCACCTGGAACCTGGCGAGCGTGTCGAACTTGGCATCAACCGCGCTATAAAAGACTTTACGACCCGAACACATTATCCGGGCCGCCATCAGGTCGATCTTCTGATCAATGGTGAAATCAAGGCGCAGGGCGAGTTCACCCTCAGCTCATAATACCCTGGGCTTTAGCTTGCTGGAAAAATCCGGGCCCGTCGCACGACCACATATCCGGTTTCACCAGCCTCTACACCGTTTTCCGGCGGCACATCGAATTCGAGGATATCCCCGGCTTCTGTGCTGGCAATCACCCGTCGTTCACCGGCCCGGTCGAGCACCCGGATAACCTTGGCAGGCAATCCGTCGTGGAGGTGTTCCCAATCCAGATCGACTGGACGAACGAAGATATCGACCTTGCCGTCACCGGAATGATAGGCAAAGGGCAATTCCATCTCGCCGACAAACACCTTGCCGTTTCTGGCAACGCCGGAGATACGATTGGCATCGCCCAGAAAGCGCATGACGAACGGCGACACCGGATTGCGGCAAACCTCTTTAGACGTGCCCTGCTGCTCGATCTTTCCGTCTTTCAGAATGACCACACGGTCGGCCAGATCGAGCGCTTCCTCCTGATCATGCGTCACGAAAATCGTGGTGATACCAAGCTCCTCATGAATTTCGCGCAACCAGCGACGCAGATCACGGCGCACATTGGCATCAAGCGCACCAAACGGCTCATCCAGCAGCAACACTTTCGGATCAACTGAAAGCGCGCGTGCCAGAGCAACACGCTGACGCTGGCCACCGGAAATCTGTGCCGGGAACCGATCACCTAGACCGTCCAGCTTCACCAGCCGCAACAGCTCGTCAACGCGTGCAGCAATCGCTGCCTTGTCACGTTTGACGCGCGACACCTTCATGCCAAAAGCAATGTTTTCATTGAGCGTCATGTGTGGGAACAGCGCATAATGCTGAAACACAAATCCAACCCCACGGTCTCTCACCGGAATATTGGTCGCGTCTTCATCTCCAAACATGATGCGGCCGCCATCGGCATATTCAAGCCCGGCCACCATGCGCAGGATCGTCGTTTTACCAGAGCCCGAAGGACCAAGCAGTGCAAGCAGTTCGCCGCTTTCGATATCCAGAGACACATCATGCACGGCACGAAATGTATCGAAGGTCTTCACCACATTTTCGAGGCGGATTTTCATGCATGTGTCTCCGTGGGTGCAGCACTGGCACCATTTTCAGCCTTGCGGCCACGCCCGGCGCCGCGTCGTTCCAGCATGACCTTTGCAATGATGGTCACCACCGCCAGGAAAGCCAGAATGGAGGCGGACGCGAAGGCACCCGCCGTCTGATAGTCATGATAAAGCAGCTCGATATGCAGCGGCAGCGTATTGGTCTGCCCGCGAATATTGCCCGACACCACTGAAACCGCGCCGAATTCGCCCATCACACGGGCGTTGCAGAGCACTACACCATACAGCAGCGCCCATTTGATATTCGGCAATGTGACCGAGAAGAACGTCCGCCAGCCGGAAGCACCCAGCGAGGTTGCCGCCTCTTCCAGATCACGGCCCTGCGCCTGCATCAGCGGAATAAGCTCACGTGCCACAAAGGGGGCCGTCACGAACATAGAGGCAATCACAATGCCCGGAAGAGCAAACAGGATCTTGATGTCGTAGGCATCCAGCAACGGCCCAAACAGCCCCTGCAGACCATAGACAAAAAGATATGCCACACCCGCAACAATCGGCGAGATTGAAAAGGGTATTTCGATCACCACCAACAGCAGCCTGCGACCGGGAAAATCAAACTTGGTGATCGCCCATGCCGCCGCAATACCAAACGCCGTATTGACCGGAACCGCAATCAGCGCCGTGATCACCGTCAGGAAAATCGCATGGCGTGTATCCGGATGAATGATCGTCGCGGAATAGGCTTTCAAGCCAGCCGAAAAAGCCTCAACACCAATGATAACAAGCGGCGCAACCACCAGCAGGAAACCGATGATCAGCACAAAAGCAATCAGGGAGCGGCGAACAAGCGGCGTATCACCAACGCGTGGCGGTTTGCGATGAGAAGAGATTGCACTCATGGCTTCAGTTCCTCACCGTATAACGCAGCGCCCGAGCCTGCAGCAGATTGGTCACCGCCAGCATCAGGAATGCCGTCAACAACAGTACAGACGCAATCGCTGCGGCGGCCTGATAGTCATATTCCTCAAGCCGGATGAAAACGAGCAGCGAGGTGATTTCAGTCTCAAATGGCTGGTTGCCAGCGATGAAAATAATCGCGCCAAATTCACCTAAACTGCGGGCGAAGGACAGCGACAGACCGGCCAGGATGGCGGGTGTGAGTAAAGGCAGAATGACCTTGCGAAAGATTTCCCAGTCAGAGCCACCAAGCGATTGTGCGGCCTCTTCGAGAGCAGGATCGAGGTCTTCCAGCACCGGCTGCACAGTGCGCACGATAAAGGGCAGGCTGGTAAAGGCCATCGCAATCATGATGCCGATCGGTGTGTAGGCAACCTTGATACCGACCATGGCCAGAACGGAGCCAAACCAGCCATTGCCGGCAAACAGGGCCGTCAGCGCGATACCGGCAACGGCAGTCGGCAAGGCAAAAGGCAGATCGACAATCGCATCTACGAAACGCCAACCAGGAAAACGGTAACGGGTCAGCACCCATGCCAGTGCCAGTCCGAACACGACGTTAAAACACGTGGCCGCCAAGGCGCAAAGAACCGTAACGCGGTAGCTGGCAACCGCGCGCGGCGATGATACGATGTTCCAGTATTCAACAGGCCCAAGGCTGGCAGCCTTGAACACCAGTGCCGCCAGCGGCAGCAACACGATAACGCCAACGTAAAAAAGGGTTACGCCGAGTGAGAGGCTTAACCCCGGCAAGACATTGCGTTTCAAACGGCATCCCCCAAACAAATTGACCCGGCAGGTTTGCCCTGCCGGGTTAAATCCGTATTCAGTTCGATTTTATCAACGGTTGCCGTAAAGCTTGTCAAGGACAGCGCCGGACGCAAAATGCTCCTTCTGCACCTTATCCCAACCACCGAAAACATCGTCCACGGTCACCAGGCGAATTGCTGGGAACTGATCCTTGAATTCCGCAGCGACCTTTTCGTTGTTGACGCGGTGGCCGAATTCAGCGGCGATCTTCTGACCTTCTTCCGTGTATAGGAAGTCGAGGTAGGATTTTGCCAGTTCACGCGAGCCACGCTTGTCAACGACCTTGTCGACGACAGCAACCGGGAATTCTGCAAGCAGGCTGACCGACGGCACGACGCTTTCAAACTTGTCGGTGCCATATTGCTTGGCAATGCCACGGGTTTCCGCTTCAAACGTGATGATCACGTCACCGATTTCGCGTTCAACGAAGGTGGTGGTGGCAGCGCGGCCTCCGGTGTCAAAAACCGGAACGTTCTCAAAGATTTTCTTGACGAAACCTTCAACCTTCGCCTCGTCGCCGTTGAACTTTTCCTTGGCGTAAGCGGTAGCAGCCAGATAGGTGTAGCGGGCATTTCCGGAGGTTTTCGGGTTCGGGAAAACAATCTTCACATCATCGCGGGCCAGATCATCCCAGTCCTTGATATTCTTCGGGTTACCGGCGCGAACGAGGAAAGACGGGAAGGAGTAGAATGGCGAAGCATTTTTCGGGAAATCTTTCTGCCAGTCAGCAGAGACAAAACCCTGCTTCACCAGAAAATCGATATCCGTCACCTGATTGAACGTCACAACGTCGGCTTCCAGACCTTCGACAATGGCGCGCGCCTGCTTGGAGGTACCGGCGTGTGACTGGTCAACCGTTACGCCTGGATGCGCCTTGATGAAGGCTTCATTTTCGGCAGCAAAGACTTCACGCGCAACGTCATAGGATGCGTTGAGCAGCGTTTTCGGCGGTTCGGCAAAAGCCTGACCGGAGAAGAGAACAGCAAGTGCTGAACCGAGAATGAGAAGGCGCTTCATTGAATTCCCCACAAATGAACTGCCGATGAAACTATAGATAGCAGACAGCTCATGCGAGGAATCCCCCTCCAACACCTCTCGGGAAAGGAGAATTTTACGCCAAATGAATTGGCGGAATGCGATTAATATTCCCTCGTAGGCAAATAGGAGGAAGTATTGCCTAAAGCTTTTGCCAGTTTACAGCCTGTGGCTGGCAAAAACCGGGTGGGGATTTTGGCCGAAATACCGTGCGACATCTTCATCTGCGACATCGCTCAGCATAGCCGGTTGCCACTGGGGATTGCGGTCCTTGTCGATGATCGCCGCCCTCACACCCTCGTAAAAATCATGGCCCTTCAAAACCTCTAATCCAGCCGCGAATTCACGCTCCAGACATTCGATCAGACCGGAACTTTCACGGGCCAGCCGCAACATACGCAAGGTGATTTTCAGGCTGGTTGGTGATCTCTTCTGCAGGGTCTGTAGTGTAGTTTGTGAAAAAGCATCAGCCTTGGCCTTCAACGTGGCAATGATCTCTTCAACCGTATCATGGCTAAACACGGCATCGACAAGCTCGCGACCGGTTTCAAACATCCCCGGTGCTGGCGGCGTTGAAAATTGCGCCAACAGCATCTCAATGCCCTTATGCACATGCGATGGGTCAAGTGCAGAAATTGCAGTGGTCAACTCCTCCAGTCGCTCTGCTGGAACGTGCACATCCGCAAGTCCTGCAAATATCGCATCCGCGGCATTGACCTCATTGCCGGTCAAACCCATCCATGTGCCAATTTCCCCGGGCGCCTTTGGCAAAAGCCAGCTGACCCCGACATCCGGAAAATAACCGATCCCGGTTTCGGGCATCGCAAGACGTGTCGTCTCCGTCACCACACGGAACGCGCCGTGGGCGGAAAGCCCCACGCCACCTCCCATGACGATGCCATCCAGTAGGGCGATATAGGGTTTGGGATAATGTGCGATAGTGTAATTGAGCGGAAATTCCTCCCGCCAAAAACGGCTGACATCAGGATCGTTTGCCTTGCCAAGATCATGGATAATGCGGATGTCTCCGCCGGCGCAAAAAGCCCGCCCGCCCTCACCGGCAACAATGACACTGGCAATCTCGGGGTCATCGGCGAAGGTGGCCAATGCCTCCCTCATATGATGCACCATGTTCACGTTCAGACTGTTAAGTGCACGCGGCCGGTTAAGCCGGATGATCCCAAGATAACCTTTACGCTCGAGCATGAGCTCATTGTCGGGACCGGTCATGTCGTTCATCTGATCACCTAAAATTGAATGCCTGGAATCGCTGTTCGATTTTCATTGTGAAAGTACATGTTGCAGGTGGCAATGCATTGATAAACACCAATGCCGGTCCGGGATCGATACAACTTTCGTCCCAAAAATCGCACGCATTTGACAAATGGCAACCATAGCGTTCTTGCAGCGCAGCAAGAACGCTTGACGCATGCCGAATCATGCCTTGTAATGACCTCTCCGATTGCCGGCGCAATCCCTGTCCAGCGTCCTGCCGGCCATGCGTATCGCGTTGCACAAGCAACGATCAGCAACAGGAGATTTGAAATGCAGTCTTCGGAATACGAATGGATCAGCAAGCGTGCCTACACCTTGTGGGAAGCAGAAGGACATCCAAATGGCAGGGATGCCGAACATTGGGGTCAGGCGACCCGGGAGTTTAAACTCTTGAACGAGTCCACCGCCACCCATCCGGCCGTCAAAAGAAAAACCACAGCAAAGGCTGCTGCGCCCGCCAAACCGAAAAAGATCAAGGTTCCGGCTGAATAGGCCATAAAAAAGCCCCGCAATTGCGGGGCTTTCTTTTTGTCTATCTTCAAGAGAAGTCCAGCGCGCGATCGCCGTTCTCATCCTTGATGCGCGTCGGCAGGCCGATGCGGTTCAGGATGTCGAGGAATGGCTGCGGCGGCAGTTCTTCCACGTTCGCCATCTGCTTCACATCCCATTCACCGGTCGCAATCAACATCGCTGCAGCAACTGGTGGTACGCCAGCAGTGTAGGAAATGCCCTGACTGCCGACTTCTTCATAGGCTTCCTTGTGGTCAGCCACGTTGTAAATGAAGACTTCGCGTTCCTTGCCGTCTTTGGTACCCTTGACGATATCGCCAATGCAGGTCTTGCCGACATAATCAGGTGCAAGCGATGACGGATCAGGCAATACGGCCTTGACCACCTTCAGCGGCACAACTTCAAGACCTTCAGCGGTCTTAACCGGCTTTTCGGACAGAAGACCAAGGTTGTTCAGCACGGTAAAGACGTTGATGTAGTGATCACCAAAGCCCATCCAGAAACGGACATCGGCACCGTCCATGTTCTTGGACAGCGAATGCACTTCGTCATGGCCGGTCATGTAGGCTTTTTGCTTGCCAACAACCGGCAGGTCAAATTCTTGGCCAACCTCGAACATCTTGTTGGTCTGCCACTGCTGGTTCTGCCAGGAGTAAACAACGCCCGTGAACTCGCGGAAGTTGATTTCCGGGTCAAAGTTGGTGGAGAACCAGCGACCATGGCTGCCAGCGTTGATATCAACGATATCAACCGAGGTGACCTTGTCGAAATATTCATCCTTGGCAAGACGTGCATAGGCGTTCACGACACCCGGGTCAAAACCGACGCCGAGAATGGCAGTAATACCCTTTTCCTTGCACTCTGCGGCGCGCTTCCACTCGTAGTTTCCGTACCACGGTGGTGCTTCGCAGATTTTGCCTGGATCTTCGTGGATAGCAGTATCCATATAGGCAACACCTGCATCCATACAGGCGCGAAGAACGGACATGTTCACGAAAGCCGAACCGACGTTGATAACAATCTCAACACCGGTTTTCTCTATCAAGGCTTTTGTTGCCTCAACATCCATAGCGTCAAGCGCATGGGCCTCAAGCTTCACCTCGGTTTTGAGGCTCTTCTTCTCGCGTACGGATTCGACAATCTTGCGGCACTTTTCAACGGTGCGTGACGCAATATGAATGTCTCCCAATACATCGCTGTTCTGGGCGCACTTATGCGCCACGACCTGTGCCACGCCACCGGCGCCGATGATGAGAACGTTCTTCTTCATTTCAGGTGATGCCTCCTTTTCCCCACGGGGATAAGATACTGTTGGATTAGGTTTTACAGGAGCTGCCCTTATGACAGCTCATGTTACGACAGACTTTGCTCGTAATCGGCAAAATCAAATTCACGGACCGAACGGAGCGAGCCATCCAGTTCCTTGATGACGATGGCCGGCATTTTCACGCCATTGAACCAGTTCTTTTTGACCATAGTATAGCCAGCAGCGTCCTGGAACGAAATCCGGTCGCCGATCTTGAGCTCGGAGCCAAAACGGAACTCCCCGAATATATCGCCGGCGAGGCAGGACTTACCGCAGACCATAAAGCTGTGATCGCCTTCATTTGGTGTTACCTTGGCATTTTCGCGGTAGATCAGCAGATCAAGCATATGGGCTTCGATCGAGCTGTCGACAATTGCCAGGTTCTTGCCGTTATAAAGCGTATCGAGAACCGTCACTTCCAAGGTCGTGCTCTTGGTGATCGAAGCCTCGCCTGGCTCCAGATAGACCTGCACGTCGTACTTTTGCGAAAACGCCTTGAGACGGTCACAGAACGCATCGATCGGATAACCTTCACCGGTGAAGTGAATGCCACCACCAAGGCTTACCCATTCGGCGCGAGACAGTAGCGTTCCAAACTTGTCCTCGATCTGCGTCAACATGCGGTCAAACAGCGCAAAATCATTGTTTTCGCAGTTGTTGTGGATCATGAAGCCGGAAATCCGATCCATGACCTTCTCGACCTCGGTGACGTCCCATTCACCGAGACGGCTGAACGGGCGGGCCGGGTCCGCCAGATCAAAACTGGACGAGCTAACTTGAGGATTGAGACGAAGTCCGCGCGTGATACCGGCGGCCTTGTCAGCAAAACGCTCAAGCTGGCTGATCGAGTTAAAAATAATTTTGTCGGCATGCGAGATGACTTCATCGATCTCGTAATCGGCATAGGCCACGCTGTAGGCATGAGTTTCTCCGCCGAACTTCTCATGGCCGAGACGAACCTCGTACAGCGATGAGGATGTCGTGCCATCCATATACTGGCTCATGAAATCGAACACCGACCATGTGGCAAAGCACTTCAACGCCAGCAAAGCCTTGGCGCCGGACTTCTCCCGCACATAGGCAATCTTCTCCATGTTCTGGAGCAGTCTGGACTTGTCGATCATGTAATAAGGTGTCTGAATCATTGCGGCGTCACATCTTCGTCTATAGGATTTTGATGGGCCTTATATGATGCTTGTGACAGGAAAACAAATAACCACGCAGAAATGTTGTGTCTGTGCAAAACCTGTTTGCCCAAAAAAGCCATCAACAGACTGCCATCGCCAGCAAATTCCTTTTGTCATGGAACAATATGCAGTCTCGAGCTGTTTAAGCCCGCAGTTGGTAAAGTTGGCGTGAAGCATACCTGCGAGCGCCCTAATGGAGATAAATATGAGAGGCATTCTTCTCTGGCTGGTCGGTATTCCGATCCCAGTCATTATCCTTCTCTACTTCTTCGGCTATATGTGAGACACGCAATAGACGTATTTTTTACAGGGCAACAACTGAAAGGGACAACACATGGCTGGACCACGCAACGTGAATGAAAAGATTGATCAGGCGCTCGAAAATGAGAATGTTGCGGAAATTGCCGAGCAGCTCGCACGCTTGCGAGAAGACCTTGCTGGCCTCGCCAAAAGTGTGAAAGCGCTAGGCGTTGATGCGACAGATGAGATCAAAGCGCAGGCAAGTCGTGTAACGGATGAGGCAATCAGCGTCTCCACCCAAGCAGCGCAAAATGTTCGGGACGAGTTTTCCGCCCTCAACCAGAGCTTGACAGAACAGGTGCAAAAGAAGCCCCTGCAGTCTATTGGCATTGCTGTTGCGGTCGGCTTTTTGCTTGCCGTTATCAACCGGCGCTAAATAATCGCCATGCTCCAAACCCTTCTAGTTTACCTCAGCGACAGCCAGCGTGAGGGCAGAGTTATAACCCGCCGCATGCGTTCCAAAGCCATGTTGTGGGGATTTTGTCTGTTCAGTTTTCTGGTCGCTCTGATCTTCGGCATCATTGCTGGCGCCATCTATCTGGCCCAGGAAATTGGCGCTGGCCCTGCGGCTTTGTTGATTGCAGGCATCGCCTTTCTGCTTGGTGTTATAGCACTGATATTCTTGGCTGTAATGAACCGGCCACGTGTCTACGGCCCTCCGCCTGGAGTGGCACAAGCTGCGATGGCGCCGCTTGTTGTGCAGTCATTGGTTGGCAACGCCATGCAGTCGCGGCCTTATGTCACTCTGGCGGCGGCCGGTGTGCTCGCATTTCTGGCTGCCCGGCCGATCGTGCGCAAGTAACAAATCTATCCGGCTGTTCTCGGACGGCCGGATACCATTCTCCTGTAATATTGCCGTAACAACTACCTGCGTCTCTGGCCTCAATCCGCAAACCATGTAATGAAACGCGTGGTGCAGTAATTGAGAGACAGTAGATGCCAGAAAAAATTCTCGTCGTCGGTGGGGCCGGATATATTGGCTCGCACACATGCCTCCTGCTTGCAGAAAGAGGCTACGAGCCCGTTGTTTACGATAACCTTTCCAATGGACATGAAGAATTTGTGCGCTGGGGCCCATTCGAGCAGGGCGACATCAGAGACCGTGCACGCCTTGACGAGGTCATTGCAAAACACAAGCCGAAAGCGGTGATGCACTTTGCGGCACTGATCGAAGTTGGTGAATCTGTCAAGGAACCGGTCGCCTTTTACGACAACAATGTCATTGGTGCACTGACCTTGCTCTCCTGCGCGCTAAATGCCGGGATCGATGCATTTGTGTTTTCGTCCACCTGCGCGACCTATGGTCTTCCGGAACGCGTACCTCTGGATGAACAGCACCCGCAAGCACCCATCAATCCCTATGGCCGCACCAAGCTGATCATTGAACAAGCGTTGAAGGATTTTGGCACCTACAAAAACCTGCGTTCGGTTATCCTGCGTTACTTCAATGCGGCAGGCGCGGATTTTGAAGGCCGTATAGGCGAATGGCATACGCCGGAAACCCACGCCATCCCGCTGGCGATCGACGCTGCACTTGGCCGCCGTGAAGGTTTCAAGGTCTTCGGAACAGACTATGACACACGCGACGGCACCTGTGTTCGTGATTACATCCATGTGCTCGATCTGGCCGACGCCCATGTTCGTGCTGTCGATTATCTGCTGGCGGGAGGCTCAACTGTTGAGTTGAACCTTGGCACCGGCACCGGCACCACGGTCAAGGAATTGCTGAATACAATTTCCGAAATATCCGGACGCCCATTTCCGGTGACCTATGCCGATCGTCGCGAGGGTGACTCCACCACACTGGTGGCCAACAATGACAAGGCCCGCGAAGTTCTGGGCTGGGATCCACAATATACGCTGAGAGACATTATCAGTTCGGCTTGGCAGTGGCATTCCACACATAACGGCTGAAATGTCTCTGATAGACAAACAACAAAAAAGGCGATGCCAACAGCATCGCCTTTTTATTTGAACTCAACCAACCATTACGGGGTGGTCGACGAGGTTGTCGAGGTATCAGGCATTGCTGGCGCCTGGGCATTCTGTGCATTACGCTTTTCTTCCAGCGTCATGAACTGTGGTGCCGCCTTCAGGGCATCAGCTGTTTCCATCGTTGTCAAACGAACGGTACCAGCTTCAGCGTCACGCGTTACAGTCACCTTGTCGATTGGCAGCGCTACGTTTTTAGCACCAATACCAAGGAAACCACCGACACCAACGACAACTGCGTCAATGCCACCGTTTTCCTGAATAATCAGGTCTGTTACGTTACCAATGCTTTCATCACCAGAGGTATAGATCGACTTGCCGATATAGTCATTGGCACTGACCTGCTGCTCAGACTGCTCAGTCAAATATTCACCCGAAGTGGTAGCAGCCGTGTCTGGCGCAACAGTTGCATCAGGTGTCGCAGGAGCAACGGGAGTTGCGGGTGTAGCCGCAGGACTTTCTACCGAAGGGCTTGCTGGAGCACCCGGGGCCGGTGTGGTTTGCGCCATCGCAAGTGGTGCGAACGCAGTTGAACCCAACAGGGCAGCGGATGCGATCATGGTGAGTGTCTTCTTCATATCGAACCTTCCTTTCGTAACATCAAGAACTTGCAATAACCGGTACGTTCGGTTGTGTTTGCTGTTCGGTATGGAAACGGCACAACGGCGGAGATGGTTCCTTATTTTATCGAGAAAGTTGCTCAACACACGGAAATGTCTTTGCTTTTTTATTCCAACGCCCTAAATTTCGGGGTGTAATCATGCTTTTAAAATGATCCGGCATGAAATAACGTATCGCCAGTTTGGCAATCGTTCTCATCGCCTGAAAATGAAATCAGTCGCATGACCGACAAGGAACGGGATGATCGAGAAACTCAAAGCATACCTTGGACGGTTGTTTCCAGTCGCGTCGCTAAGAGCTTATATTGTGGTGATGACCACTGTCGTCACCTTGCCGCTGATTATTTTTACCGGCTACCTTATGTTCAAACTCGAGGCTGACGAACGTTCCGACCTGCAACGTGAAACCGTAGACGATGCCAGAGCGATAAGCCGCAGCATTGAGCGCCGCCTGCAGGAAATGGCAACATCCCTCAACTTGCTGGCACAGTTTCCAGAACTTGAAAGCAACGATCTTCCCGCCTTTCAGCGCCGTATTCATTCAAGCCTCGCGCAAGAAGGTCTTTACGTTATTGTCGCCACCAAAGACGGGCAGCAGAAGCTGAACACGCGCCTGCCATCAGGCGAAACGCTGGGAAAAATTCCTGAGCAGGCAGACCTCTCGAAATCGCTGTCTCAAAACCGCATAACCGTATCGAATATCTTTTTTGGCAACACCAGCAAGCAATGGGTGTTTAACGTTACATTGCCGCTACCGTCGAGACTTGCAAGCACAGGCGATGCACTGATCATGACGCAAAATGCCGCTGATCTTCGCCCGCTTATCTCGACAGAGAACCTGCCTGCTGACTGGTCTGTTGCCGTGCTGGACGATGAAGACAGGGTGATTATCTCGAGCGAACCAGGCAAGGTCGTGCCTGGAGAAGCATTTACTGAGGAAAATCTGCTCGGCCGCATGAGCGGTTTCAGTGGCAACTTTCTCGACGATCACGGCAACGTCTTCGCGTATTCTCAGTTTCTCGGCTGGTCATGGAAAACCGTTATCTGGGGTCCGGCAGCCTCGAGCCAAGTCGCATTGGTCAGCACGTGGCGCAACATGATGATAGGCAGCGTGCTGATGGTGCTAGCCGCAGTCATCGGCGCCTATATCGTCGGTCGGCAACTGCGAAGCTCGATACTGGAAATAACCGATATGGCGGAGCGCATCGGCCAGGGGGAAATTGTTGCTCCGGTACAGACCAAGATCACCGAAGCGAACCAGGTGGCTATTGCTCTGTCAAATGCCTCCTTCGACCGAAGTCAGGCTGAAGACCACATGTTGCTGGTTCTGCACGAGCTTGTTCATCGATCAAAAAACATCCTCACACTTGTGCAAGCGATGATGCGGCAGCTTGCGCGTGAAAACACGTCGATTGCTGATTTCCAGAAAGAGGTCGATCACAGACTGCGTGGCCTTGGCATGTCTATTCGTGCCCTGACAGAAACCCAGTGGCAGGGATTGCCAATCAAGAAATTGATCGAAACCCATCTTGATGTGTTCGGCAGTGTAAGCCAGCAAGTCGTCAATAAGGGTGAAGACTTCATGCTCTCGCCAGAGGCAGCACAGAATCTCGGATTGATCTTGCACGAATTGACAACCAACTCCATCAAGTACGGTGCGCTGTCCGTCAAAAACGGTATTGTTGAAATTGAATGGCAGCACTCTGAAAGAGAAGATGGTCAGGAAATGATGACGATTTACTGGCGCGAGAAAAATGGGCCAGCGGCCGAACAACCAAGCCGTAAAGGATTTGGTTCAACCATTGTCAAACGTCATGCGGAAGGCGCGTTTTCGGGCGTTGTCTCCATGGATTACGCCACCTCTGGCTTTGCCTGGACGCTCACTGCCCCAACACGCTATTTCATCAAATCAAGCAAAACATCCGAGGCAGAATAAAAATCAAAATTTCTTGGGAACGAAATGAATGCTCACGCATTCTTTCTGCAAGCCAGGAATGTTACCCCGTCCCCCGTCATTCCCTTGGCTTATGCAGGTCCCGCCCTAAGACCTGTATAAAAAAGCCCGGTTCAGCCCCCGAACCGGGCTTTTTTTATGGCTGATTTCCTAAGTATCGATCACTTGCCCACATGAATAACCCTCCCGCAACAAAATTGGGGAGGGTCGCAAAACTGACAGAAGATACCAATGTTAAATAGGGAACGTCAGGCGATAGCGGATGTGGTGGGTATGAATTTCATATACCGCCTCGCCAGCCAAAGCCGCCGGGACGACCTTTTCAAGCACAACACTGCCAAAATGGGCATTGTGTTTATGCCCCTCAGACTTTGGTTCGATAGGCCGGTTTGACAGTGGCTCTTCCCATAGAATTTCCAGCCGATCCTCACCATCCGTCTGCGAGCGGGTACAGTGCAAGGTAACTGGAAGATGGCTTGCCAAATTGCCGCCATGAGAGATGGTGTTAACCACCAGCTCATGAAACGCCAACCCGACATAGACAGCACCATTCGGGTTCAGCAGCACATTATCGCCATGCATGCGAACCAGATGCGGATATTCCGGCAAATAGAGATTGGACTGCTGACGCAATAGGTCAAAAACCGAAGCGCCTCTCCAATCGGAGTCGGTAATCAGATCCTGCGCCTGCGACAGCGCATGCAGACGCCCCCTGAACTTGCGCAGGAACTCGTCTTTCGACAGTGTAAAACGTGCCGTTTGCGAAGCAAGGCTTTGAATGATCGCCATCAGGTTCTTCGACCTGTGGCTCACTTCACGCAATAAAGAGCGCAATAGTTGTTCACGCCTGCGTTCTGCAGTGACCTCGCGGATCGTCGTTTTGATCACAAGCTGCTCACCGCGCGTAACGGTTGTGTAGGCAGCAAACTGGAAAATCCGGTCTTCGCCCGCATTCACCTCCAGCATACCGCTGGCACCGGACACGTTGAGCCCTTGCTTCAAATCTGAAAGCCGAAGGGCCAACTCCGATCCAAAAAGATTTTCATCAGTCGGTTCGCACCCGGCGGGAACCTGCCAAAGATCCGGGAGGTTGGCAATGAAGATGTAGTTTGAGGAACAATCCTGAAGCATGACAGTCTCGCCGGAATCCAGCAGAGCGAGTATCAGCGATTCACGTAATTCCTGCTCATCCTGCCCAGGCGTGTACCAAGCCAGACGGTGCACTCATGATCTCCTTAAACAATGTCACGACAACCGCTTTGCGAAAGTTGTGACGAATACCATGTCCGGGGAAGAGCCTTGCCCTTCCTCCGTCATGACCGGGCAAATCACCTATGCAGCAGCACGTGAATTTTCATTAAAGAAGAGCGCCTGACTGATCAATGCCTTCACCATATCTGGATTGAATGGCTTGGTAACCAGGAAGGTCGGTTCTGGCCGTTCGCCAGTCAGCAATCTCTCCGGGAATGCCGTGATGAAGATGACTGGCAGTGATGTGGACTGCAGGATTTCATTCATCGCTTCAAGTCCGGAACTTCCGTCGGCCAGCTGGATATCTGCAAGAACCATCTTTGGACGGGTGGTCTTGAACAGCTCGATGGCTTCTTTGTGGGTACGAGCAATGCCGGTAACGTTGTGACCGAGGTCTGTCACCATTTGCTCGATATCCATGGCGATCAAAGGCTCATCTTCGATGATCATGATATCGGTTGCCACCTGGCGGGCGATTTCCGATGCGGCTGTGTCAATCAGTTCGCCAAGCTTCTTTTCCGAAACCTGAATTATCTCCGCCGCTTCACTGGCGCTGAACTCTTCCACTGTGGTTAGGAGAAATGCCAGGCGTGGAAGAGGCGGCAGTGCTGCCAAGTTGGCAGAGGCCTGTTTTTCCCAACCACTCAGCGGTTCTTCGGGGTTTATATTGATGCTAACGGAACCAAAAATAGAGACAAACAATTGATAGACTGAAACTCTGTCGCTGCTGGTCTTGGGATAAATACTGACATCGGCGATCAAGGCCTCAAGGCTCGCAGCAACATAGGCATCACCTGTGGTCTGGGAACCGCATACGGCTCTCGCAAACCTGCGTAAATAAGGCAGATGAGGCGCTATACGAGTGGAAACTGACATTAATAATTCTCCCCTTACATGCGATTTGCCGTGCAAATCCGTGTGTAAACACAACACTTAAAAAAAAGTTCCACACTGCCGGAACTCTTTTTTGCTTGCCGCATTTTCCGTACGGCGATGAAAGGACTACTTTAAGTTATGAGTGATTTTCAGACAGATGACGATATTGCAGGAAAGGCGGATGGACCAGTTGTTCCAGCCTCCGGACGTACTGTTATTTCCCGCAAGTTAAGAGAACTCTACGACACTGTTCAAGACGAAGGTATTCCGGACAAATTTCTCGATCTGCTGGAAAAGCTGGATGAAGCCGAGCGTAACGCCGGTACATCGGAGGCGCGATGACCGGTTCCTCGGATCAGAATGAGCGCGACTTCAAGCGGGAAATGCTTGCTGCGCTGCCAAACTTGCGTGCCTTCGCCATTTCCCTGATTAGATCGCGCGATCGCGCAGATGATCTAGTTCAGGACACCATCATGAAAGCGTGGGCAAAACAGGACAGCTATCAACCTGGCACCAATATGCGGGCTTGGCTTGTCACCATTTTGCGCAATGAATTTTACAGCCAGATCAGAAAATCAGGCCGCGAAGTCCAGGACACCGACGGTGCTTTCACGTCGAAGCTTTCGGTGCCACCAGAACAGAACGGTTCAGTAGACCTTCAGGATTTCAAGCAGGCACTCGCCCAATTGCCAGATGACCAGCGTGAAGCCATTCTGCTGGTTGGTGCATCAGGCTTTGCCTATGAAGAAGCGGCCGAAATTTGCGGCTGCCCTGTTGGCACTATCAAAAGCCGTGTAAGCCGCGCGCGTCTGCGCCTGCAGGAACTGCTCGGCATTGAGGATGAGCGGGAGTTTGGGCCGGATGCCCAGATGACTGCGGTCACCACCAGCGCTATCATTCGCTGATATCAAGGCTTGAGAGTTCAACGCTCTCAAGCCTTTTTCCTTTTGCGCGAAAACCACAGGCGCTTGCGCCTTAAATACCCGTGTCCTTCACGGACTGCATCACGACGTAGGTCGATGTATTGGAAACGGATGGAAGGCTGGAGATTTTTTCACCCAGCACCCGGCGATATTTACGAATATCCGTTGTTCTGACTTTGAGAAGATAATCGAACGAGCCCGCGATCATGTGGCATTCTTCGACTTCCTTGATTTTTCGCACAGCCGAGTTGAAATCCTCAAGCGCCTTTTCGCGAGTGTCGGACAATTTCACTTCGGTAAAGGCAATATGTTCAAGTCCCAGCTTGGCCGGATTGAGCGTGGCGCGAAAACCCAGAATATATCCGTCTTCGATCAGTCTTTTAAGTCGGGCCTGACACGGCGTTTTCGACAGGCCGACCTGTTTCGACAACTGCAATACCGACATGCGGCCATCATCGCTGAGTGCTTCAAGGATCTTCATGTCGAACTGATCCAAATCGCCTGATTTTACGCCTTGAACCATCAATATAGACCTTTATCATGATTTAATAAGACTGTTTTGCCTATTTTATTGCAAAAATAAGGACAATGCAATTTTCTGCGAAATGTTATGTTCTCTGCAGAGAAAAGGTGCGCAAAATATTTCTGAACACCTTTGCAAAAACGATTTCATGCATTGAGAATTGGAAGGACGAACCGATGGCGGATGTCACAGGCAGCATGGGTGTGAATGGAAATACGACTGCTCAAGGCGTCTTCGAGCGGTTTGCACCACCGGTACGCGAACAGAATGCTTACCGTCAGGCCATTACCCAGGCTTATCGCCGCTCCGAACAGGACTGCATTGCTCCTCTTCTGGAACGCGCCACTGTTACCGAACAGTCAGCACAGGAAATCCGCTCCATCGCCCGCAAGCTGATTGAAGCCCTGCGCTCGAAGGCAAAAGGCAACGGCGTGGAAGGTCTGGTGCAGGAGTACTCGCTATCCAGCCAGGAAGGCGTGGCGCTGATGTGTCTGGCAGAAGCGTTGCTGCGCATTCCCGACACCGCAACCCGTGACGCACTGATCCGTGACAAGATTGCCAATGGTGACTGGAAGTCGCACATCGGTGGCGGTCGCTCGCTGTTCGTCAATGCCGCCACATGGGGTCTGGTGATCACCGGCAAATTGACATCGACCGTCAACGATACTGGTCTTTCCTCCGCCCTCACCCGTCTGATCGCCCGCGCGGGCGAACCAGTCATTCGTCGTGGCGTCGATATGGCAATGCGTATGATGGGCGAGCAGTTCGTGACCGGCCAGACGATTGGCGAAGCCATCCAGCGTTCCAAGCCCTATGAAGCAAAGGGCTTCCAGTATTCCTACGACATGCTGGGTGAAGCAGCCACAACCGGCAAGGACGCAGAGCGCTATTACAAGGATTATGAGGCAGCCATCCATGCCATCGGCAAGGCATCTGCTGGCCGTGGCGTTTATGGTGGGCCCGGCATTTCCATCAAGCTCTCCGCACTACATCCACGTTATTCGCGCTCGCAGGCAGACCGCGTCATGGCGGAACTGCTGCCACGCGTCAAAGCGCTGATGGTGATGGCGAAAAACTACGACATCGGCCTCAATATCGACGCCGAAGAAGCAGACCGCCTGGAGCTTTCGCTTGACCTGCTGGAATCACTGGCGCTTGATCCTGATCTCGGCAACTGGGAAGGCCTGGGCTTCGTTGTGCAGGCCTATGGTCGCCGCTGCCCGTTTGTCCTCGATTACATCATCGATCTTGCCCGTCGCTCGAACCGCCGTATCATGGTGCGGCTCGTCAAGGGCGCTTATTGGGATGCGGAAATCAAGCGTGCGCAACTGGATGGTCTGGAAGACTTCCCCGTTTACACCCGCAAGATCCACACCGACGTGTCCTACATTGCTTGCTCGCGCAAGCTGCTCGCCGCACGCGACGTGATCTTCCCGCAATTCGCCACACACAACGCGCAGACAATGGCGACCGTCTACCACCTTGCTGGACCGGACTTCAAAATTGGCGATTATGAATTCCAGTGCCTGCACGGCATGGGTGAGCCGCTTTATAGTGAAGTTGTCGGCAAGGACAAACTGGATCGTCCGTGCCGTTTCTACGCACCTGTCGGAACGCATGAAACCCTGCTCGCCTATCTCGTTCGCCGTCTTCTAGAAAACGGCGCCAACTCGTCCTTTGTCAACCGTATTGCCGATCCCGCTGTACCGGTGGATGACCTGCTGACCGACCCGGTTGCCATTGTGAAGGCAATGCCGGTTCCGGGTGCTCAGCATGATAGGATTTCGAGCCCAGCCGGCCTGTACGGCACAGAGCGCCGCAACTCCGACGGCATTGACCTTGCTAACGAAAACTCTCTGTCGGCATTGAGTGCCGCCCTTACGGAAAGTGCCGCCATGCAGTGGACGGCGGCTTTCCCGGCATCGACGGGTGCAAGCCGTCCGGTTTTGAACCCTGGCGACCACACCGATATCGTCGGCTATGTGACCGAACCGTCGGAAACTGATGTCAAGCAGGCATTCGAGGCTGCTACTGCTTCCAATTGGCCCAATCTGCCGGTCGCAGAACGTGCAGCAATCATCGAGCGCGCTGCTGATCTGATGCAAGCAAAAATGCCAATATTGCTTGGCCTGATTGTGCGCGAAGCGGGCAAGTCCCTGCCCAACGCCATTGCAGAAGTGCGCGAGGCCATCGACTTCCTGCGTTATTACGCGGAAGAAGCCCGCAACAACTTTACAGGCGAACAGAAGGCGCTCGGTCCAATCGTCTGCATCAGCCCATGGAACTTCCCGCTGGCGATTTTCATCGGTCAGGTGACTGCGGCATTGGTCGCCGGCAATCCGGTTCTCGCAAAGCCAGCGGAAGAAACCCCGCTGATCGCTGCAGAAGGCATCCGTCTTTTGCATGAAGCAGGCGTTCCGGCCGATGCCGTCCAACTGATGCCTGGCGACGGCAAAACTGGTGCTGCTCTAGTTGGTGCGCCGCAGACAGCCGGTGTCATGTTCACCGGCTCCACCGAAGTTGCCCGCCTTATCCAGAGCCAGCTTGCAACGCGCGTATCGGCAGGCAACCGCCCAATTCCGTTGATTGCGGAAACCGGTGGTCAGAATGCGATGATCGTCGACTCCTCTGCCCTTGCAGAACAGGTTGTCTTCGACGTGATTGCTTCTGCCTTCGACAGCGCGGGCCAGCGTTGCTCGGCGCTGCGCGTCCTGTGCTTACAGGAAGATGTGGCAGACCGCACGCTGACCATGCTGAAGGGTGCGTTGCACGAACTCAGCATTGGCCTTACTGACCGCCTGTCGGTGGATGTTGGCCCGGTTATCACTGCTGAAGCCAAGGGCATCATCGAAAGCCACATTGAGGGCATGCGTTCGATTGGCAACCGCATCGAACAGATCGAACTGGCTGGCGAAACTGGCAAGGGTACATTCGTACCACCAACCATCATCGAACTGAAAAACCTGTCCGACCTCAAGCGCGAAGTGTTTGGCCCCGTTCTCCACGTCATCCGCTTCAAGCGCGACAACCTCGACAAGCTGATCGATGACATCAACGCAACCGGTTACGGCCTGACATTCGGCCTTCATACCCGCCTTGATGAAACCATCGCCCATGTCCTGTCTCGCGTGAAGGCGGGTAACCTCTACGTGAACCGTAACATCATCGGCGCGGTCGTCGGTGTGCAGCCATTCGGTGGTCGCGGTCTGTCTGGCACCGGTCCTAAGGCAGGTGGACCACTCTACCTTGGCCGTCTGTCGACCAAGGCACCGGTCTTTGCAGAAAAGCACAACGGCAAAGCCGATCCGGCAATTGCCGAATTTGCAAAGTGGTTGGATAGCAAGGGCAAGACATCGGCCTCCGCCAATGCCCGCAACACCGCAGACCTGTCCGCCGTCGGTTTTGAAACCGAACTGGAAGGTCCGGTTGGCGAACGCAACGTCTATGCTTTGCATCCGCGCGGTCGCATCCTGTTGGTTCCGGAAACTGAAAGCGGTCTCTACCAACAGCTGTCGGCAGCATTGGCGACAGGCAACAACGTGGTCATCGATACGGCAGCAAACCTGCAGCCATCGCTTTCCGGCGTGCCGCAGGCGATCGCAAATCGCATCACATGGTCTGCAGACTGGAAGAACGCAGGACCATTTGCTGGCGCGCTGGTTGAAGGCAATGTCGACAAGATCAAGCAGACCAACGGGCTTATTGCCGCCCTGCCTGGCCCGCTTGTTCTCGTACAGGCCGCATCGAGCGTTGAACTGGCCGGTGAAGAGCAGGCCTATTGCCTGAACTGGCTGGTTGAAGAAGTATCTGTCAGCGTCAACACCACAGCTGCCGGCGGCAACGCCAGCCTGATGTCAATCGGCTGACACCACAAAAATAAAGCACGTTGCTCAGATCGCCTGAAGCAACGTGCTTCCTTCCGTAACCCGGCAGATGCTTGAAGCGTCTGTCTGGTTGTTTATGTGAGCGAAACGAGATCGCGCAGATAGGTATTTTCCTGTCGGGATTGCGCGTAGGCCCCGGGCTCTATCTCAGCGTAAAGAATGGCGTCATTGTCCGCGGACGCCTGCGCGAGGAATTGGCCGTCCGGCGCTGCAATGCAGGATAGTCCGGCATAATCAAAGGCGCCGTCGCTCCCGGAGTGATTGACGTAAGCAACATAAACCTGGTTTTCATAGGCACGTGTGCGGATCATGGTCTGGGCAATAAAGCTGCCCGACGCCCCCTTGGGCAAGGCTGTCGGCACCAGCACCAGCTCAGCGCCGGCAAGTGCAAGACGGCGGACATTTTCTGGAAACTCGACATCGTAGCAAATGAGCATGCCGAAGGTGATGCCACCATGCTCAACGAGCACAGCCGATGGTTTTTCGGCACAAAACAGGCCGCGTTCGTATTCGCCATAAAGGTGGGATTTTCGATAGATGCGGCTATCGCCCTTTTCATCGACAAAGATCGCGCTGTTATAAACGTTATCCCCGGCACGTTCTGCAAACCCCGCCACAACGGCAATCGAATAGACGCGTGCAATCTCTGCCAAGCGTTGTTCAATCTCGCCACCGGCCGGAGATGCCAGTAACGCCATGGCTTCGCCAGCCCCGTAACCGGTGACAGCAAGTTCAGGCGCAATCAGCAATGAGGCACCCTGCGAGGCTGCCTCCTTTGCTGCCTGTTCAATACGCGCCAGATTGGCAGAAACATCTGCCAAAACCGACTGCATCTGCAAAGCTGCGATCTTCATGACTCTCACTTGTCGTTGGAGGACATGGCACCCAGAAGTTTCGGCAAGTCACCAAACCGCGCCACCAGACCAAAGACCACAGCTGCAATTGTCAGGAACAACACGGTCACCGAGGCCATGGTCGGTGTGTAGCCGTAACGCAATGCATTGAAGATCTTGATCGGCAGAGTTTCCATGGTGAAACCGACAGTCATATAGGCGACGATATATTCGTTGAGCGACAGCACGAATGCGAAGGCATAACCCGACACGAGATAGGGCAGGATCAATGGCAATACTACAGTCCTGAAGATGGTGCGGTCATTGGCGCCCATCGTTGACGCAGCCTCAACCAGCGAGCGGTCGATCGAGGAAAATCCCAGTGAAATCGTCACCAGCGGCAGTGTCACAAAAAAGATGGCGTGACTGATAACGGCCGTCCATGGTTGGCCATAAAAGCCTGTTGTTGCCCAGAAGGTCAAAAGGCCAAGCGCTGTGATAACTGGTGGCAGCGTAAATGGCGCAACACCCAGCACCTGAAAAATATTTGCCCATGGCGCGATACGACGCCACAGAAACCACGCCAGCGGCAAAGCGATCAACAACGCAAGTGCAGCCGAAAGAGCAGCCAGCGTTACCGATGCAAACAGCGCGTTACGCCATTCGACATTGGTAAAAATTTCGCCATACCACGACAGTGAAAAACCCTGCGGCGGAAATGCCAGCGTCTGTTTTTCATTGACGGACACGCCGGCAACCACAATCAGCGGCATTGCCAGAAACAGGCCGAACAGCGTGAAGAACAGGCGTTTCAGAAACGTAGTCATGCCGCCTCTCCTTTCCGTCCCAGAAACAGCGTCAAGCCGACAAGCCCAAGGGTTACGAGAACAAGGAATACCGCCATGGCCGCCGCAAACGGCATGTTGGACTGGTAGATCGCCTGATCTGTAATAAGCACCGACAAGGTCCAGTGCTGCGGACGGCCGAGCAACTGAGGCAGCAAATAACAACCGAGCGCAAAGATGAACACCATGATCGAGGTTGCCATGATCGTGCTTCTGAGCGCTGGCACCACGACTGTGAAGAACGCCTTGATCGGTGAAGCACCAAGCGTGCGCGCAGCCTCGGTCAATGTCGGATCAAGCCGCACAAGTGCGGGATAAAGCACCAGAACGGTGTAAGGCAGTGCCTGGTAGACAATACCTGTCAACACAGCGCCAAAACTTGGTGTCAGAGCCTTTTCCTGCTCCATCAACCCGATCGCCACAAACAGGTTGGTGATACCGGCGGTGCGCGAAAACAGCGTTGACCATGCAAAGCCGATCATGACTTCAGACAGCGACAACACCGACAACAGTGTCACCAGCCACAGTACCTGCACTTTTCGCGCCGAGCGCGACAGCAGGTAGGTGAAGGGCACGGCGATCACCACGCAGCAAATGGCGACAAGCACCGCAAGCATCAGTGAA
Source organism: Agrobacterium sp. AGB01 (assembly GCF_014851585.1). GTDB lineage: Bacteria > Pseudomonadota > Alphaproteobacteria > Rhizobiales > Rhizobiaceae > Agrobacterium. Next base: position 67,219 of record NZ_JACVAB010000002.1, on the reverse strand, counting down.
AAGCCAAGCACACGCCCGAAAAACAGGCTCATGAACCGGGCATAATTGTCGAGAACGAAGGCCGGTTCGTAAAACGCCCCCTGCAAGCGTTGAAAAAACGAAACCGAAATCATCGTGCCAAAGGGAACGACGAAGAAAATGATCAGCATCAGGGCTGGAAACAGCAGCGGCCCGTAATCGGTCAGTTTTTGCGGCGCTTCCCGTCTCATGATTTCAATACCACGCAGACGTCAGCGCCGAGCTTCACGCCGACATTTTGCCCGACAGTAACCTGAGGACGGGCGCTCGGTGTCGACACGGCAACAATCTGCTTACCGCCCGCCTCGACGAATGTTTCGATCGTACCACCAAGATCACGCACAAAGGTAACGGTTCCGGATATCGTGCCATGACCAGGCGCCGTCAGTTCGACATCTTCCGGGCGCACCGAAATCACGCCCTTTGACAGGCCGGACGAAAGTGCCAATCCCTCGACAGCTTCGCCAAGCACAACAGCACGGCCAGCACTGTCTGCGGAAAAATCAATAAGGTTGGTCATGCCGATAAAGTCTGCAACGAAGGTATCGGCCGGTTTACGATAGACATCGACCGGAGCAGCAGCCTGGCGTATTTCGCCGCCATTCATCACCACAACCGTGTCGGCCATGGTCATCGCTTCGCGCTGATCATGGGTTACCACAATGGTGGTAATGCCCAGACGCTGCTGAAGCTGGCGCAGTTCAACCTGCATCGCCTCACGCAATTTCGCGTCCAGCGCCGACAGGGGTTCATCCAGTAGAAAAAGCTTTGGCGAAATTGTTAGGGCACGGGCAATGGCGACGCGCTGGCGCTGGCCGCCAGATAGTTTGGAAACGGGGCGATCGGCGTAACCGGGCAGATGGATCATCGCCAGCAGCTCGTCAACGCGCTTTTTCTGCTCTTCCCTGCCAGCACCACGGATGCGCAACGGGTAGGCGATATTTTCGCCCACCGTCAGATGCGGAAACAGGGCCAGCGACTGGAACACCATGCCAAGGTCGCGTTTGTGCGTCGGCACGGTTGTAATGTCATCACCATCAAGACGGATCGTGCCGCTGGTTGGCAAATCCAACCCGGCGATCATACGCATTAATGTCGTTTTTCCGCAGCCGGAAGGGCCAAGCAGACAGACGAATGTGCCGTGCGGAACATTCAGGCTGACGCCATTCACGGCCGTGAAGTTGCCGAATTGCTTGACGATATTATTCAGGGCCAGACCGGACATACATTCCCCGTTTATTTTTTTTGAAAGCCGATCCGGGTTTTCCCCGGACCGGATGTTGTTTTGTAAATGAGTGCCTTAACCGGCAATCATCTCAGTCCACTTCTGGTTCAACCAGTCAGACTTGGTCTGGTAGAGATCGTAACGTGGAATAACCGGATCGATATCCGTCGACACTGCCGCGAACTCTTCCGCCGTCAGATCGGTCAGTTCACGCTTTACGGTTGGCGCTGTGCCAACCTTGCGCGACAGCACGGCCTGCGTTGCCGGTTGGCTCATATATTCGATGAAGGCATGCGCTTCTTCGGTTTTTTTGGATGCACGCGACAGAACCCAGGAACCGGCGTCCTGAATGCCGCCTTCCTTCGGGAAGGTCGAGCGAACCGGCTGACCCTGCGAAGCAGCAAGACCGGTTACGTCGTGGTAATACTGACCCATCGGGATTTCGCCCGACTTCAACGCCTGTTCGAACTGTGCCTCATCACGGTACCAGAGGCTGACATTAGACTTCACTTCCGCCAGCTTTTCAAACGCCTTGAGAAGACCCTCTTCGGTGTCGAGTGCGTTGGTGCCGCCAAGGTATGTCTTGGCTGTCACCTCCAGAAGGAAGGAGTTGGACACCAGTGCCAGAAGACCGATCTTGTCGGCATTTTCCGGATCCCAAAGCGCTTCCCAGGAAGTTGGTGCTTCCTTGTAGACATCCGTATTGGTGACCAGCGTGATGTACCAGGACACCGCACCGATACCGGACACGCGGCCATCAGGATATTTGTTGATGAAACGATCGATGAGACCGGACGAGCTTGGGATCTTGGCAAGATCAAGCGGTGCCCACAGATCGGTCGCCTGGCCCTTCAGAACCGCCACCTGCGACATCATGGAAACGTCGGCCGGAGCCTGACCTGCCTTGGCGGCCTGCTCAAGCTGTACCAGCCATGCTTCACCTGTCGGCTCGGCAACGGATTCAACAGCAATGCCGGTGGCCTTGGTGAATTCAGGGAAAATGTTCTTGTCGAACGAATCCTTGAAGTAACCACCGTAGACGCCAACCTTCAGCGACTTGTCCTGCGCGCGCAGGATGGAAGGCATGGCCAGCATGGATGCGCCAGCAAGACCGGCTCCCAGAACCGTGCGGCGACTGACCGGCAATGTAATTTTTTCAGACATCGACTTCTCCTTTATTGTTCGGCCTGTCTTCTTTTATCAGACCGTCCCCAGTTTTTGTTACGGATAATAAGTCATCATCAGCTTTTGACGGAAGGACTAAACACCATCAGGCTCAAGATTTCGAACAACATTTGCGCACCAGCCTGTGCGGTATTGGTTGTGGCATCATATTGTGGTGCCACTTCAACCACATCACCACCCACGATATTCATGCCCTTCAGGCCGCGAACCAGCTCAAGAACTTCGCGCGTCGTCAGTCCGCCGATTTCCGGTGTGCCAGTACCGGGCGCAAAAGATGGATCAAGACTGTCGATGTCGAAAGACAGATATGTCGGGCCGTTACCGATAATTGCCTTGGCCCTTTCAATGATTGCGGGGATACCGAGGCCGGTTACTTCCTCGGCGTGGATAACGGTCATGCCGGATTCGTAGGAGAACTCCCACAGATATTCGGACGAGCCGCGAATACCGATCTGGATCGTGCGGGTCGGGTCGAGAACGCCATCAAGAACCGCATTGCGGAAGGGACCACCATGGTGGAACTTGGTCAGATCATAGGCACCACCAGTATCGCAATGCGCATCGATATGAATCATGCCGACCGGACGGTTTTTCCCAATCGCCTTGAGGATCGGATGGGTGATGGAATGATCGCCACCCACTGACAGCGGCAGAACACCGGCATCGACAATCTGGTTCAGACGCTTTTCGATGTCGTCATGGCTCATTTCCAGACGGTAACGACTGCGGAAGGCGACGTCGCCAATGTCAGCGACGCGCAAATCATGCACCGGCGCGCAATTGAGAACGTGATTGTAGGGACCAATACGTTCGATGGCGCGCAACGCACGCGGCCCGAAACGAGAGCCGGTGCGGTTGGTCACACCAAGGTCCATCGGCACGCCAAGCAGGGCAACCTGAAGATTGCCGAAATCCGGCTCGTCATTGTCGACAGGCATATGCGGCGCAGCCAGCAGCGTCGGCATTCCAGCATAGGGCGCAACACGTGTGCCGTTCTTGGAAAAGATCTTGCTCGCCACCTTGCTGAACTTGGGATCGAACAGTTCACCGCCATGGCTTTCGCCATACTTCGTCTTCAGTTCTTGCAGCTTTTTGTCGTCGAATGCCATCTTGTGGTTCCCATTCACATTGACCAGCAACGCATCCAGGTGCGCCGCACATTTTTTGGACGGTAAAAATACTGCCCATGTTTTCGTCATTTCAACGCAAGGCAATTGAAAAAGCAATTCACATTGTTGTAGCAATTAATGTGAATTTTTCTCACACAAGGACAACGCTCAATGTCCAGTCGTCTGCCCCCGCTCAACCCTCTCAGGGCCTTCGAAGCAACTGCCAGACGTGGCTCCTTGTCGGCCGCTGCGCGGGAGTTGAACGTGACGCATGGCGCCATCAGCCACCAGATCAAGTCGCTCGAGGAATCCCTTAACACAGTGCTGTTTGAACGGGGCGGCAGACGGTTGAAACTGACTTCACAGGGTGCACTCCTGTTACCTGTCGTCACACAGGCATTCGGCAGTATTGCTGCAGCCACTGCCCTGATGGCACGCCCTGCAACCGGCGGAAAACTGACGATCGGCAGCGTGGCTGGTCTTCTGTCCCTTTGGCTGATCCCACGGCTAAACAGGTTCTCGGAACAGTTTCCGGATATCAGTCTGACGCTAATGACCGGCAATGATCCGGCCATGCTCAACTCGTCCGATATTGATCTGTGCATTCTCTATGGAAACGGCCGGTGGCCCGGTATATGGAGCAGCCTGTGGAGCGAAATCCGGCTGTTTCCCGTGGCAAGCCCGACCCTGCTCAACAACAGGCCACTGCGTTCGATACGCGACCTGTCGGATCATGTGCTGCTGCATGGGGATACCGGCCGGGAATGGAACACCTGGCTGACGGCGGCAGACGCAACTGCCGTACCTCGCCCGCGCCAGCACTTCATGAGTGACGCCCATCTTTCCACACAGGCCGCCCTTTATGGACAGGGCATTGCCTTGGGCGATACCATCACCGCCGCGAACCTGATTGCCGAGGGTGAGCTTGTCCTGCCATTCGATTTGACTGTGCCGGCTGATGACGCGTTTCACGTCGCCTGTCGTCACGAAATGCGCAACGCTCCCATCGTCAGTGTGTTTATCGACTGGCTTTACGCCTCACTGGATGAAGACAAGCTGCCGGAGCCAAAACGGTCAGCGCATACATTGCTCCGCTCCCGCTCGGCACGACAAGACACGGACGACAAACAATGATGGTGTTTTGAAACAGCCTACAAAAAAAGGCGCCAGTGACTGGCGCCTTTTTTTCAGGATTGATCAGGCTGCTCTTTTAATTGCGTCGCCAATAATCGACACAAGCGTATCGATCTGTTCCTTCTCGATAATCAGCGGCGGCGAAAGCGCAATCACATCACCGGTCACGCGGATAAGCAGACCCTTGCTGAAGCAATCAACAAAGACGTCATAGGCTCTGGCTCCCGGCGCACCGTCGCGTGGTGCAAGTTCGATCGCGCCAACCAGACCGAGGTTGCGAACGTCAACGACATTTGCATGTCCATTGAAGGAGTGCAGCGCCTCCTGCCAGTATTCGGCAAGCTCTGCTGCGCGGGTCAACAGGCCATCTTCAGCATAGACTTCAAGCGTTGCAATGCCAGCCGCGCAGGCAACCGGATGCCCGGAATAGGTATAACCGTGGAACAGTTCGATCTGGTTTTCCGGTCCCTGCATCAGTGCATCGTAAACCGCACGCTTGGCAAACACCGCGCCCATCGGGATCGTGCCATTGGTAATGCCCTTGGCCGTCGTAACGAGGTCAGGAACAACGCCAAAATAATCCGTGGCGAAAGGTGTTCCAAGGCGACCAAAGCCGGTGATCACCTCATCGAAAATCAACAGGATGCCGTATTTGTCCGCCGTGGCACGCAGCTTCTCAAGGTAACCCTTTGCTGGCAGCACCACGCCAGCAGAACCGGACATCGGCTCAACGATCACAGCAGCAATGGTTTCGGCCCCATGCAGGCCGACAAGCCGCTCCAGATCATCTGCCAGTTCGACACCATGCTGCGGCAGGCCCTTGCTGAATGCATTGCGCTCTACATCCAGCGTATGGCGCATATGGTCAGCGGGGATCTGCGGGAAAACACGACGGTTGTTGACGAGGCCACCAACCGAGATGCCGCCAAAACCAACGCCGTGATAGCCCTTTTCACGACCGATAATGCGGGTACGCGTTCCCTGCCCAATGGCACGCTGATAGGCAATTGCAATCTTCAGCGCGGTGTCGACGGACTCAGAGCCGGAACCGGTAAAGAACACGCGGTCCAGTTGGGCAGCTTCACCGCCCGGCGCAATCGCGGCCAGCTTTTCGGCAAAATCAAAGGCAATCGGGTGCCCCATCTGGAAGGTTGGTGCGAAGTCCATGGTGCGAAGCTGACGCTCGACGGCTTCGGCAATCCGCTCACGGCCGTGACCGGCATTCACGCACCACAAACCGGCAGTGCCATCGAGAACCTTGTTGCCGTCAACGTCGGTGTAATACATGCCCGAGGCACTGGCCAACAGACGAGGCGCTGCCTTGAACTGCCGGTTGGCAGTAAATGGCATCCAGAAATTTTCAAGCACGGGTGTATTGGGTTTGCTATGCGCGTTCATGATGCTCTCCATGTTTGCCAATTTGTGAAATATTTCCCCTTCTTCAACAAGCCTTTTTCTTCGAGAAGCCAACCTATTGAAAAAACTGATGCCGAAGAGCTAATGTTTCGATATTTCGAACAACGACAACAGGGTTAAGGCATGTCAGTTGATATTGGCAACAGGTTGCGACATTTAAGAACGCTTCACAACCTCTCGCAGAGAGAATTGGCGAGACGTGCAGGCGTCACGAATTCCACCATTTCTTTGATTGAATCGAACGCCTCCAACCCGTCAGTTGGCGCTCTAAAACGTATTCTCGATGGTATCCCGATCGGCCTCGCCGAGTTCTTCGCGTTTCAGCCGGAGAAACCAAGGCAGTTCTTTTACGCAGCGGAAGAATTGACTGAAATCGGCAAGGGCTCGATTTCTTTTCGCCAAGTGGGCAACAATCTGTTTGGCCGCAGCCTGCAAATTCTGAAGGAATGTTATCAGCCCGGTGCTGACACCGGCAAAGTGCCACTTGTCCATGAAGGGGAAGAAGGCGGCATTGTTTTAAGCGGTCGGCTGGAAGTCATCGTGGAAGATGAACGCCGCATTCTCGGGCCGGGTGATGCCTATTATTTTGAAAGCCGTCGCCCGCACCGCTTTCGCTGCGTGGGTGTAGTTCCCTGCGAAGTGATCAGCGCCTGCACCCCGCCAACGTTTTGAAAAGGTTGAGTATTAGTCGCCGAGTTTGACAGGATTGTCGAACGCTTCCTTCAGATCGTCAGTCATCGGCGTGTTGAGGTTGACGCCATCAGGTCCGATGTCCGTCATGAACCATTTGTTGTAGATGTCGTTGATCTCGCCGCTTTTGTAGATCGTCAACAAAGCGTCATTGACCGCATCACGAAAGCCAACGTCGTCCTTGCGCAACATTAGCCCATAGGGCTGGGGTTCTGACAACGTATCCGCAGACAACGCATAGTTCTCGGGATTTTGCGCGTTCGCCACCAGAGACGCCAGTAGAATTCCATCCATCACGAAGGCAGATGCCTTGCCCTGCGTGACCATATCAAACGCATCATTGATGCTGACGCCCTGTACCAATGCCAGATAGAGGCTCTTTTCACGGTTGATGGTGTTCAGCTGGGCAATATTGGTCGAACCCTTGGTAACGACGACAGTACGTCCCGCCAGATCGTTGATGGAGTTGATTCCGCTGGATTTAAGCGTCACGAAACGCGTCGATGTAATGAAGTGACTATAGGAGAACCACACGCTTCTGCGACGTTCTTCGGTATTTGTGCTGGAAACACATTCCAGATCGATAGAACCGTCATTCAATAGCACCACGCGGTTACTGGCAGTCCGTTCAACGAACTCAATTTTGATATCAGGCCGGGAAAGGTTTTGCTTCACCAGATCGACAACCCGCCTGCATAGATCAATCGTATAACCAACCGGTTCACCCTTGTTATCGAGATAGGAGAACGGGATGTTTTTAGTCGCATATCCAAGTTTGATAGTGCCTGACTGTGTCATTCTCTCCAGTGTCGGCACCGGTTCACGCGCAAGAAGCTGACCGGACGACACCATCATCAAGCCGGTAAAAAGCAGAGCTTTAAGTCGCAACATGGTGATCCTCTGAAAGCATGAGCTTCATTTCATCATCAAACAACAGCATGGGGATTAATCGTTAAACTCCACTGGCGTTGCGTAGGCTTTTCTTAAAGCTGCAGACATCGGCAGGTTCATATTCATGTTGCTCGGCGGTATCGGCGAAGTGAACCATTTGCTGTAAAGTGCCTTGATTTCATCTCCCGCGAAAATCTCCCTCAGGCTATCATTAACCAGCGTCTTGAAGGCTGTGTCTCCATGGCGAAGCATCAGGCCATAAGGCTCCGGTTCACTCAGTGTTTCCTCAGACAGCCTGTATTTCGACGGGTCTGGTGACTGGGCAATCATCGCAGCTAGCAAAATACCATCCATCACAAAAGCTGATGCCCGTCCCGAGGCCACCAGTTCGAAGGACTCTTCGTTATTCTTGGTTGGAATGACCGCGATGTTGAGCTTTTGCTCACGGTTGATCTGGTTCAGCTGATCAATATTGACCGTGCCGGATGCCGAGGTCACCGAACGCCCTGTCAAATCCTTCATGCTGGAAATGCCGTCTTCGGTCCGTGACACGAACTGCGTTGCGGTCATGAAATTCGAATAGGAAAAATCCACCGTTTTGCGGCGTTCTGCCGTGTTGGTCGTTGCCGCACACTCAATATCGATATTGCCGGTTTTGACCAGAATGAACCGTGTGGCCGGCGTCGCCATGACATATTCGACATCCAGCTTGTCCAGCTTCAGATATTGGCGAATGTGGTCTGTCAAACTTTTGCAGAGATCGATCGAAAAACCGACCACCTCACCGGATGGCAAGCGGTAGGAAAACGGAGGTTCTGCCTCACGGTAACCAATGCGGATTTTTCCCGATTTGGATATGGCCTGTAATGTCACACTTGCCGTTTCCGCGCTGGCCGTCGACCAGGACACAAGGCTGCCAAGCATAATAAGAGACAACGCAAATTTACGCATTCCAAGTCTCCTGCTGATTTACCTAAACATCTGAAAAGGTATTGTTTCGCTCAACCGTGAGCCGTTGCTTTCCTCAAAAAATCTTCATTCTCTGTCAACAGATCATGGCACAGTTGCGACGCAGGCATCGGCCGCGCGAAGTAATAACCCTGCGCTTCCGTACAACCTGCAACCTTCAGCACTGCAACCTGTCCCGGCCCTTCAACACCTTCGGCTGTTATTTCCATATCCACCTGCCGCGCTAGTGTGGTGATGGCACTGATAATGGCGTTGCTGGTCGCATCATCCGGCAAGCCGGCCACGAATTCGCGGTCGATCTTCAATTTGGTGAAGGGCACGTTTCTCAGCGCCCCAAACGAGGCGTAACCCGTTCCAAAATCATCGAGAACGATGCGAACGCCACTTTCCTTGAGTTTAGCCAAAGCCGTAATGCTGGTCGCACCGGTCAGCATTACGGTTTCCGTCACCTCAAGCTCAAGGCGCTCAGGTGACAATCCGGTTTCCTGCAAGGTCTGCTCAACCGTTCCGACGATATTGCTCTGTCGCAACTGGACGGCAGAAAGGTTGACAGCCAGCCTGATGTTATCAGGCCAGCTCATCGCATCGGTGCAGGCTTGTTGCAGGATCCATTCGCCGAGCTGAATGATAAAGCCGGTTTCTTCCGCCAGTGGAATGAACTTGTCGGGCGGGATCATCCCCTGTTTGCGGTGACGCCAGCGCACAAGCGCTTCATAAGCGGCAATCCTGCCATCATGCAAATTGATGATCGGCTGGTAATGCAGCTCGAATTCATTGTTCTGCAACGCAAATTTCATGTCCATTTCCAGCGCATGCTGGTCTTGAACGGCCATGTCCATACCTTCTTCATAGAACACGGAAATGCCGCGTCCCATTGCCTTTGCACGGTACAAACCAAGATCGGCATTTTGCAGCAACTGGCCAGCAGACACACCATGCGCAGGCGCACAGGCAATGCCAATACTGGTGCCAACCATCACTTCATGGTCATCCAGCATGAAACTGGTGGAGATGGATTCCAGAATGCGCGAGGCCAGCTTCTGGCCCTCGCGCAATGGATTGCGGTTCACCCTCTGCACAATCGCAAACTCATCACCACCGAGGCGTGCCGCGATGTCATCGGGACCAAGTACGGAACGAACACGCGATGCCGTGGACACTAGAAGCGCATCGCCTGACGCATGGCCAAGCGTGTCATTGACCGTCTTGAAGCGGTCGAGATCAAGCAACATGACATTGAACATCTTGCCGGTCTGAGCGGTCTCTTCCAGGCAGGCATTCATGGTTTTCATCAGCAAGGCACGGTTGGGCAAACCGGTCAGTCCGTCATGGTGGGCCATATGCTCCATTTGCAGCGCCATATCGCGCACCTGTCGCAACCGGCCTCTTTCAACCACCGCCTCACGCAGGCTTTCAATGGCTGTGGCCATCGCACCGATTTCGTCCTTGCGGTTGCGAAACGGTGTTGCCACATCGGTTTCTTCGTTGGCGATACGCAACGTCGCCTGAATAAGCGCCGGAACAGGTTTGAGAAACCGCTTGGCAACAAAGCTGACGATGATGCCTGTGACGCTAAAAACCCCTAGCAGCACCAACAGGGAGTTCCGGAGCAACCGTTGCTGGACATTATAAAGCTCCGAGTCCGTGCCGATGCTGGTCGCCACAGCACCGATAACCTCGCCACCCTGGTTTTTCAGGATCGGCAGCAGCCCAATATAATGTTTTACGCCGTCGATTTGCGCAAAACCGGTGGCAAACTCACCTTTGCCACCATAATCCTGAAAAATCGGATCATGGATCGGCGCCAATACGTCTGAACCGGAACCACCATCATAGGCAACGGCAACGCTGACAAATGCAGCCTGCTCGGTATCATAACGGTAAAGCCACGTGGTCTTTTTGGTTTGCGCACTGACCAGCGCCAGCACATCGATGGGACTGAAACCGGTCACCAGGACGGATTCGTCATCGCCGATCGGCTGATCGGTAACAATGCGATCGACCTGCCCGCCATCATCCACACTGACAGCAATGTAGGTGTAGATGCTGCGCAAGGTAGCACTGGCGATTTGGGTATTGATCCGCGCCTGGTTACGCCATTGTTCACTGGCGGCAGTCACAAACATCGACCAGCCGACAAAAGCTCCGGCGCCATAGGCAAAAATTACTCCGCCCAGAAAAACAAGGGTGATCTTACCGACAAGCGAGCGCCTCCACGCGTTCACACGCGTGAAAAGTGTCGGCGGGCGGACATGAGCGCCTGCCTGTTGTGGCACCCCCGTTTCAATCGAACGGATAATTTTCTGAACCATGTGACAAAGTAATTCCCAGTCATACGAAGGCACTGTGTCCGGTTTGTATTTTTTTCACAGGCCTCACCCCATGGAAAACCATCATCAACCGGGGGTATTGAGAACCAATTAATGAAATAGAATGATTACGACGCATAAGTAAGAATCTTATCAAAAATGCATAAAAGCCGCCCCTTAAGGACGGCTTTCAGGATGATGCAGCAAATATACTGTCGCTCACGTATTCAGAGCGGGGAGTGTTCTCCACAAAAAGTTGCGGAGAACAGCCTGTATTTTAGTGGTTGTCGCGCGGCAGACCCTTGGTCTGGGCAATGCGCTGATATTTCACCGCAGGCTCGAGCACAGCACCGCTTTCCATCTGACCAACAATGGCACGCTGGATTTCCTGCCATGGGGTCTGGTGGGCCGGGTATTCGTAACCGCCGTCCTTCTCCAGAGCTTCGTAACGTGCAGCCAGTTCCTCACCGGAGATGAGAATATCAGCCTTACCGCGACCCACGTCAACGCGAACGCGGTCACCTGTTCTCAGGATCGCAAGGCCGCCGCCAGCAGCGGCTTCCGGCGAAGCATTGAGGATCGATGGGCTGCCGGATGTACCGGACTGACGGCCGTCACCAATGCAAGGCAGCGAGTTGACGCCCTGCTTCAACAGGTAATCAGGTGCACGCATGTTCACAACTTCAGCTGCGCCCGGATAACCGATCGGGCCTGCGCCGCGCATGAACAGGATGGTGTTGGCATCGATAGCCAGCGACGGATCGTCGATCCGGTGGTGGTAATCTTCCGGACCATCGAACACGACCGCACGGCCTTCGAAGGCTTCCGGATCGTTCGGGTTGGACAGGTAACGGTTGCGGAACTCTTCCGAGATAACGCTGGTCTTCATAATGGCAGACGAGAAGAGGTTGCCACGCAGTACGCGGAAACCGGCACGTTCCTTCAAAGGTTGCTCGTAAGGACGGATAACCTTTTCGTCTTCAATGATCGCACCGCGACAGTTGTCGCCAATGGTCTTGCCATTGACCGTCATCGCGTCTTCCTTGATCAGACCCTGCGTCATGAGCTGGTTGACCACGGCTGGAACGCCACCGGCATGGTAATAATCTTCGCCGAGATATTCACCGGCTGGCTGCAGGTTCACCAGCAGCGGAACGTCTTCACCGTAGGTCTGCCAGTCATCAACCGTCAGTTCAACGCCAACGTGACGTGCAAGACCGTTCAGGTGGATCGGTGCGTTGGTGGAACCACCGATTGCCGAATTGACGCGGATTGCGTTGATGAAAGCATCCTTGGTCATGATATCGGAAGGCTTCAGGTCTTCCTTGACCATTTCAACAATGCGCAGACCGGTGAGATAGGAAACTTCCTGACGGTCACGGTAAGGAGCCGGAATAGCGGCAGAACCTGGCAGCTGCATGCCGAGTGCTTCAGCCAGCGAGTTCATGGTCGTGGCCGTACCCATGGTGTTGCAGTAACCAGTCGAAGGTGCAGAGGAAGCAACCAGCTTCACGAAGCCCTGATAGTCGATTTCGCCCTTGGCGAGAAGTTCGCGTGCCTTCCAGACGATGGTACCAGAACCGGTACGCTCACCGCGGAACCAGCCGTTCAGCATCGGGCCAACGGATAGTGCAATTGCCGGAATGTTGACGGTGGCCGCCGCCATAAGACAGGCAGGCGTGGTCTTGTCACAACCGATGGTCAGAACAACGCCGTCAAGCGGGTAACCGTACAGCACTTCAACGAGGCCGAGGTAAGCAAGGTTACGGTCGAGACCAGCGGTCGGGCGCTTGCCGGTTTCCTGGATTGGGTGGACTGGAAATTCGATGGCGATACCACCAGCTTCACGGATACCTTCGCGCAGGCGATTGGCCAGCTCAAGGTGGTGACGGTTGCAAGGCGAAAGATCAGAACCGGTCTGGGCAATACCGATAATCGGACGGTCTGACTGCAATTCCGCCTGGCTCAAGCCGAAATTCATGTAACGCTCGAGATAAAGCGCCGTCATATCCGCGTTGGCCGGGTTATCGAACCAGGCGCGAGAACGCAGTTTTCCGGAAGTGGACGGAAGATTATCGGAATTTCCCATGGTGATTGCCTCAAAACAAAATTAAGACGACAGCCGCGTCAATGCTCTGTCTGGGAAGGTATCCGCACGCAGCTATGCCACTACGGTCCACGCTTCCGTTATTTGTATTACTATTTAGCGAGGGGAACGCTTGTCAAGAGTCGTTGGCACCAAACACGGCACTCTCGTATAAAAGAGCTAAACTGCATTATTTTTAATACGCTAATTTACTCCAAAGACACATATATTTTTTATTGCAAAGCAAACATGAGTACAATAATCATACTATATGCTGAATTTTTATCGCCCTGTTGTGTCAGGAGACGATCAAGCTATTTCTCGCAAATGACTGAAATTTGACGTACAGTTTTAACGAAATGTAGAAATGGGCCAATGCCAAGGAGATTTCGTGGGGCTGCTTGAAACGACGATCACAGGACGTAAAAGACGCAGTAGCCACGCACATGTTGTTGCGGAACTGGGCAGCGGAATAGTCTCGGGCAGCATTGCCGAAGGCTCGATCCTGCCGGGAGATGCCGATCTGACGCTGAGGTTTGGTGTTTCGCGCACGGTTCTCCGGGAAGCAATGAAGACATTGGCCGCAAAACGGCTGGTCGAACCCAAGGCGAAAGTTGGCACCCGCGTTCTGGGCAGTGAAAGCTGGAACTTTTTTGACGCTGATGTTCTTGGCTGGCGCTGCGACGCTGGACTAGATCAGGAGTTTGTAGAACATCTGGCAACAATCCGCATGACGCTGGAACCGGCAGCCGCAGCGGCTGCCGCCACTCAGGCATCAAGCGACGATATTGCAGCGCTTTATGCAATTGCTGCCCGGTTTGATGACCTTAGTCACACACCGGAAACCATCGCCAAGGTGGACCTTGATTTCCATCTCGCAATTGCCCGCATGTCCGGCAATCCCTTCATGCGTTCGGCAAGCGGTCTGATCGAAGCAGCGCTGGCAATCTCCTTCAAGCTGTCGTCACCAGCCGCTTCGCCAGAAACCATCGAGGAAATCGCAACCAACCATTTGCGTATCGCCCACGCCATTGCCCTGCGTGATCCAGAAAAGGCAACGGTTGCGATGCGCCATGTCATTGAAGCCGGTAAAGACCGTATTGCCGTTCACCTGACAAAATAGACAGCAATTTTAAAAACTGGCTTCAGGACAGAATGAAGCCTTTGCCATCCTCAAGTTTGAGAACAGTCAAACGGTTGCTGTTGACAGCACCGGTGTCAATTCCGATGCGGTTAGGGCCGGTTTCCGGCCGCTCATAAACCGTATGACCGTGCACCACCAGAAACGGCAGTTCCGGCCCGCGTGACAGAAACGGTTCGCGGATCCACAACAGGTCGCGGTCATCCTGCTCCTCCAGCGCCACGCCCGGCCGCAAGCCGGCATGCACAAACACGTATGATCCGATCCGGACATAACCCACCATATCTTTCAACAGCTCCACGTGCTGTACAGGAATGGTGTCAGCCAGCGCCCGCTTCAGATCATCAATACCCTTTTTGCCACGCGTCAGCATGTAATCGGCATCGATGCCGTAGGACAGCAATGTCTGGCGGCCGCCAAAGTCCAGCCAGTTCATATGGCGTGCCGGGTCATCCAGAAATTGCAGAAACGCATCATCATGATTGCCGCAGACGATATAGCGCTGCAGGCCGTAAGAAGATGGTGCACAGAGATAGTTCATGACATCAGCTGAGTTTTTGCCACGATCGATGTAGTCACCCAAAAGAATGACGAGACCTGCCTGTCCATTTGCAATCAGATCCCCTGCCACAAGGCTTTCGGCATGCTGCAGCAGATCTATACGACCGTGAACATCCCCGATGGCGTAGATAGGATAATGCGGGATTTGCGGACCAAGATCGATTCTCTGCCTTCTGGGCTCGGTCGCAGCCTGTGGTGCAGCCTTGTTCCCGAACAGTCTTTGCAATGACGGTATCATTCTATCGAAAAACTTTCCTGCACAGCATTCCAATTCATTTGGGGCTGCCAGCCGCGGCCCGCTCCAAAGGCGTTACAGCATTCTTTTCCAACAACATATCAGAAACGCTGCGCCCATTTATACGGCAATCGACGAGCCATGTCCTGAGTGCGATGGAAGTTCTACGACATTCCACAAACTTTCTGGCCAGAATGTTCCGCAAAACAACCGATGCCTTTGCGCCACATGCATTTCTTTGGCCATTTTTATCAATGCAAATCTTGCGTGAGGGTATTCCGACGACATTTTCCAGCAGGAAGATACCTTCGTCCGTCGAGAAGGACGCACTGTCGTGGATTTTCATGTTGAATTGTGCACGGAACTTGTAGGGAAATTCATCGATCAGAGGAATATCCGGCTCGCGACGCTGTACTTTTACAGGTTCCGTCGTCCAAACGGCCCGCTGATCCGGTGGATACAGCCCCTTTTCAAGCAAATGTGATGATGCATCACTTTCTGGTGGCGCGACAATTTGTGCAACCACCATCATAGCCAGCATGAAAAAACCAACAGCGCAAAACAGACGGAAAACAAGTCTTGTGACTTCTTGCATTAATCATACCGAAAATTATTGTTTCATAGAACTGTTCAATAGTTTATGGGCGTCAATTCTATAACACCCACGTTATGACCTTAAAAAATTTCAGAAAATGCATTTGCCGTGCATGAGGTGCTGTCTTGAGTACGCTTTCCCTGCCAGTGAGCCTCGTCGCAAGTAAAGCACGGAGCATTTGTTCAGTAATTTACTGGTTGATTATTTTGCTGTCGGTCGTTGATTACGGTGGCTCGGGTACAAAAACTGTTCCAATCCTCTGTCTTGGCATTTTTGCACTGCTGCCGATGATGCTGGCAACGACAGGTCTGCCGAAATATTCCCGTTCAGTTATAATCGGAACGGCCATTGTTTTGATAGCTATTTTGGGTTTTATCACGTTCCAGACCAGCCCGCTGCCCGGCCATATGCTGGCGCACCCCGCCTGGCAGGAAGTGGTCAAACTCAACCCTGATACCGTACCGGTGATATCCTTGACCCCGGCGGACGACATGGGCGGTTTTCTGAAAATCGCGCTGTGTGCAGGCATCTTCATGCTTGGCCTGATGCTGTATGATACGGATGAACGCGCACTGTCCGCGCTCAAGATCATCGGCATCGGTGGCGGGATCATTGCCATGTGGTCCATCCTGCAATTCCTGCTTCTGCCCGGCACTCTCGGCTTTGGGCAGAAGAAATTTTATCTCGACAGCCTCACCAGCTTCTTCATTAACAGAAACACCGCAGGAACGTTCCTCGGCCTGTTGCTGCTGGCATTGTTTACGCTGGCATGGCGCACACTTGAGCCCTTGGAAATTCGCCATATCTGGGGACGCATCACCTATGGCACAGGCCTGACCGACAACCAGAAAAAACAACTTCTGCATACCGGCTTTTATACTCTGCTGCTGTTCGGGGCTTTTGTTGCGTTGATGCTGACGCGCTCGCGTGGCGCAACCGCTGCAACGTTCATTTCCCTGATGATGCTTGCCGTCATGCTGGTGTCTGGTGCGAAAAAATCATCCGCCACGAGTTTCGCCCGACCAACGTTATGGACGCGCATCCGCCCCTTTGCCCTCACGGGCGCTGCAATGTTTACGGTAATGATCATGTTCTCGGCCTTTGCCGGACGTGCGTCCCTGCGCATCGAAGCCGCTGGCGGTGAAGACGGTCGTTTCTGCGTCATGCCGTTTATCAAATCCGCGGTTGCAGATCATTTGCCTTGGGGCAGCGGCCTGTCCAGCTTCCAATCCGTCTACGCCGGATATCATGAAGCCACCTGCGGTATAGCCCGCGTATGGACCCGTGCCCATAATGTTTACATGGAAGGCCTACTGACGCTCGGCGTCGTGTTTGCCATTCTGGTTGCGATTTTTGTCGTCATCTTCGCAACCATCTTCATACGAGGCATTTTTAAGAGAAAGAACTACGGTTTCGCACCCAAGCTTGGCTTGGCGGCTATCGTTCTGGTCGCCATTCACTCGGCAATCGATTTTTCCGTGCAGATACCGGGCATGGCGACAAGTTTCGCAGCACTACTTGTGCCGCTTGTTACCATAAGCCTGCGCCCCTCCGCCGGACGACGGAAAAGGCAGAGCCGTTCATAACAATTTGCGGAGCGGGCTGATGTGGCGGGTGTAATACCAGCCGGGAGATTGTGCCGTAATCAGGTTCTCATACATGGCACGAGGCACAGCGATTGTCCTCTGGCGACCATCGTGAAATGTCACGGACAGCATGCGATTATCCTCGTCATATGACGCAGATGCAATAAGTTTCGATTTCAAAGTCGAACTGTCCGTTATGTGCTCAGCCATTGCCTGTTTCCATTCGCGACGGTGTAACTTTTCGTTAATCTTGTGCGGCGCACAACAGAATGTCAACTCACCAAATCTCTTCGGTCAATTGTGCGACATCCAGCCGGAATGGCCTTGCTCGAATTGTTACGTGATAAGGTTAAGCCATCAATTTGACGGGCGTTTAAAATAAGCCTGAACCTTATTTACAAAATAAAAATATCCATACGGGTTGTCTGTGTTGATATAATGATCAATGCGGCCAAAGTACGAAGGGTAGTAATCATTTCGCGCACGAAAAGTTCCGCACATCCTTTCGCAGAAAAAGCCAAAAGCTAAAAAATCTTTTTGTTACATATAGATAAATTGGGAAATATTGCTCCCGTGCTAGCCTGCGGCGACGTAACCCGAATTGGTATCTATCAAAACATCCCCTTATCAGACACAGTTTGACCGTTGCCACAGGGCAGCACGGAAGCGTCGCAGAAATGCATTTGTGTTTGGCACGTAAGCAGCCCTTCCTTCTTAAACGACAATCATATGAACGCATGACTTGCAGCTGGCAACGGCTGTCAGAACGGATTTGTACGACTTTGTATTTTGTGACGTGCAATCCCAAAAAACCGGCGAGACCGGACAATAAGGCCTGATCAACAGGTCGGGATGAACCGCAGATGAATTGTATTGATCACATCTGCCCAACTGTAACCGCTACGGAGCATGCACAGACGAAAAATCCCGTTTAGATGAAAGGGATGTCGAAAGCTGCTCCAATTTCTTTTGGAGGAAATGAAATGGGTGCTTACGATCACAAATCGCCAAGCGGCAGCGACGACGACATCACGAAAATCGGCGCGCTTTCAGACGGCTTTGCCAACACAGCGACCAATGACACCAGCGTAGAAGACAGCAATGTCGGCGCAGCCAATGGTAACAACCGCAACAACGACAATAGCGACAACAGCACCAACACGGACATTGATGCGAAAGTCGACGTTGCAGTAGGCAATGGCGACAATCGCGACAATGAGTACGACTGGAGCTATGACAGCAAAACTGTAAGCCTGTCGGACAATGACACAAACACCAAGACGACGACCATCACCGACACAGACACCAAGGTAGACTATGACTGGAGCTATGACAGCAAAACAGTCAGCATGTCGGACAACGACACCAACATCAAGACAACCACAGTTACCGATACCGACACGGACATCAAGAACATATCGGATGACGACACAACAAACACGTCAGGAAGCTTCAATTCTTCCGAAAGCTTCTACAAGTCGGACACCGACTTTGCCGTTCTTGATGATGTGAAGGACTTTGGCAATCTGGGTATTGCCGGTGGCGACCTCACATTCAACCTCGGTGACGACTTCTCGTTCACACTGGATGTCGACAACGTACTGAACAGCTCCCTCAACGGTGGCAGCCATAACACAGGCTTCAGCCTTGTGCAGGCCAACCACCTTGCTGATCAAGACGTCGCTTATGACGTCAAGATGAACAACGGCGGCGCTGAAAACCACCTCAAGGCCGATGCAGGCACAGCCTACGGCGCTGAAGGTGTGGATATGGACGGCAAGGGTTGGGACCTCAAGGCAGGCGACGACGTCGCAGGCACGAGCACAGCCGATGCATCTGCGATCCTGGCAAATTCCGGCTTCCACATGGAACTGGTACAGGGCGCCAACATGCTCAGCAATGCCGTTGATGTCAGCATCATCGGTGGCAACTCTCACATCACCGATGTGGGCGAAGATACCTCAAGTCACTGATGCTCCCTCGACAATGAAAAGGCTGCACCGGCACCCGCCGGTGCAGTTTGGCGGTTGTGAAAACCGGCAAAGGGCATCCGGTGGCAGCAGAAATCGCACGCTCCCAGTCTCCCCTGAAGTGACCAGCCTGCGATTTCTGTTCGTGATGCCGCTCTAAAAGGAGGGGTTCACCATGTATGTGTATGACGACAAAATTTCGGAAATGATCGCGCACTTCATCGGCCTCTTCGAGACCGAAACCGACGAAGCACGCATGCGCCAGAAATTTCTCGACGGCAGAAGCACCCCGGACAAAGATCCTGCCCTGCAGACAGAGGAAACACAGGATCGGGATTTCGATTCCCGGCTTGCCTTGCAGGACTATGCACCCGGCGTCAATTATCACGCTCCCTATTATGACTGGAATTACCTCGGCTACAGGCCAGCCGGAGATTTCAACGACGCTCTCGACCGTCTGCACGCCGGTCATGCTCTCGGGTTGAGCGCACCGCGCATGCACCATCCAGGGGTCGGGCCGTTTCCGCAAGAACAGGAACTCGTCATCCACGGCGGCCCTGGCTCCATCATCGCGCACACCGCGCAGGTCAATCTGCTGCAGGACGATGACTATCTGAATATGACTGACGGTGTGAACATTCCACGCGACACGACCTTTGTCACTGCACGCATGATGGAGTTTTACGACAAGGCCGAGGGTTATGTCCCGTTCTCGGGCTTCACCCGCACGGATGAATACGCAAAACTGCAAGACATTGCCAAGGATGTCCATGACTACGTCGACAACGCCCGCGAAAATGACATTGCCTCCCTAAACACCGGCGCAGAAGTCGATTTCGTTTTGGCTGCCCAGCAAATTAATGGTGTCTACATCAATGGCACGCTGTCCGCAGAGGCACCCGATGTCAATGATTTCATGCCTGAGCGCGGAATCGCCAAACCTGCTGAAGAACCAGAAAAAAGTGACGTTTCACTGGAAAGCGACTCAGCACATATCAATAGTGTGGATATTGCAGCGAGCGCCAATATCGTCGCCAATATTACAACTCTAACCAATACCGGCGTGATGGCTCCAGTCATGGCCGTAATGGGCGATTACCATCAGATCGATGCGATAACCCAAGCCTTTGTCTATAGCGACCGCGACGAAATAGACAGCGCACTCACAACTTCAGAAAACCATTCTGCAACTGCGGCATACAATATCGCGACATTCGAAAGAGGCGCGTACGAATACTCGACGAACCCTTCTGCCGTTGATGAGCATGGAGACTTGGTATTCCCAACCGCCTGGCGCGTCAGCGTTGTTGATGGCGATGTCTGCTTTGTGAACTGGCTGGAACAATATCAGTTCATTTCCGACAACGACACGATGACCATCACGACCACCGGCTCCGAGGTCAGTGTTCTGACAGGCGGTAATGCCGCCATCAATCTGTTTTCGTTCCTGGGCATGAGCACGCAGTTCGATCTCATCATTGTTGGCGGCAATTTGCTTGACATGAGCATCATCAGCCAGATCGCCGTACTCTACGATAATGACTGGGTGCGCGCCGCGGCCGATTTGGGCGGCACCAATGGTGCCGTTGTTCAATCCGGCAACAACCTTATCTGGAACCAGGCATCCATCCACAATATTGGCAGCAACGATCGTTTCGAGGCAATGCCGGACCACATTGGCAAAGCGGTTGACGCCATCAATGAGCGCGATCCAAACCTTCCTGATGGCTTTGCGACCGACCCGACCTTTGCGGGCTACGCGGGACTGAATGTCCTCTACATCACGGGCAACCTCTTCGACGTCAACATCATCAAACAGGTTAGCATTCTAGGAGATTCCGACGATGTGACCCAGGCCATATCCAAGGTTCTTGAGAACAATCACGATGCGACCGTGACTATCGACACCGGAAGCAATGCCATCGTCAACATCGCCCAGATTGTTGACTACGACAGTTTCGGTTCCACAACCTACCTGGCAGGTAACCTCTATTCAGATGCGATCCTGATTCAAGGCGGCATCATCGAACATGATACCTCTCAGCCAACGCCCGTTGGAAGCGGCCTCGCAAACGAGGTCATAGCATTTCTCCATGATGACAACCCTGCGGTGGACGATACCGACGGCGTTATCAACGCCGGTCACGACCTGTCCTGGTCGTCGGCACATCCAGTCGACGTCATGCAATCCGTCGTCGCGTAAATAGCATTCCGAAGGAGAAGCAGATGAACCAGTTTTCGCGTAATCTAACTGCCGACGGAAAGGCAAAAACCGAAGACGAGGTAACCGAGGCATGCATTTCAGCCATCAATGATGCCGTTGAAAAATTTCGCACCCTGTCCCAACCCGTTGAAGAGGTAAGAAGCAATGAAAGGGTGGAGCTTACCGCTCCACCACCGGTCGAACCGACCCGGCCAACAACAACAATTTCCGCTCCAGAAGTGCCAGTCGCACCAACGCCTCACCCCATGCCGCAGGAAACTGCACGTATAGCCCCTGAAGAACAGGTTCCTCCGCAACGGCCCATCGACCGTGAAACAAGCGAGCCAGAACCACAGTTGAAATCAGCACCAGAGGTTCCAGCCTTCACCAAAACAATCGATAGCAATGTCGGCCCTGTACGTGACAATGAACGCCGCGTGGCGACCGGCGGTGGCGGCAATGGCAAGGACCCGGAATTTCGTGGCGGTGGCGGCGGTGGTGGCGGCGGCGACAATACCGGCTTCCACAAACGCAGCGAACCGGTGAATTTTGCGGTCAGCCTGGCGAAGGGCATTGCGGCAATCCGGCGCAACATGATCATCGTGATGTTGTTCACAATCGCCATAAATGTACTGCTGCTTGCCATTCCTCTTTATCTTTTTCAAATTTCCGACCGCGTTTTGACCAGCCGCTCAATGGATACGCTGATCATGCTGTCCGTCGCAGTCCTTGGCGCGGTTCTGTTGCAGGCGTTCCTCGATTCCATTCGCCGCTTCATCCTGATGCGCACGGCGGTTGAACTTGAGGTACGTCTGGGCGCCCCAATTCTTAGCGCCGCCGCGCGCGCATCGATGCATGGTAATGGCAAGGACTACCAGATTTTGCAGGACCTGCAGCAACTGCGGTCCTTTATCACCTCGGGCACGCTGATTGCGTTTCTCGACGCGCCATTGATGCCGTTTTTTGTTGTGGTCGTATATCTGGTGCATCCGCATCTGGGCATCATCATCATGGTCTGTTGTGCGGTGCTTTTTCTGATCGCATGGCTGAACCAGAAGTTCACAGCCCGCCAGTTTGCCGAAGCAAATGTCTATCTTAGCCGCGCCAACTTCCATCTCGACTCCATGTCGCGCAATTCGCAGATCATCAACGCCTTGGCGATGATCCCGGAAGCTGTGAAAATGTGGGGGCGTGAGACAGCCGGTTCGCTGCAGTCACATGTTGCAGCACAGGATCGTAACATCATCTTTTCCGGCATATCCAAAGCCTGCCGAATGATCACACAGATCACCTTGCTCGGCTGGGGGGCCCATCTGTCCCTGACCGATCAGTTGACAGGCGGCATGGTCATTGCTGCGTCGATCATTTCCGGCCGCGCGCTGGCACCAATTGAAGGTGCTATCGAAGGTTGGCACCAGTTCAACAAGTCGGCCACGGCCTACGGACGCATCAAGGCGCTGCTGTTGAATTCACCGCTTAATTTCCCACGCCTGCGCTTGCCCAATCCTGAAGGGCGACTGGATGTAGAACGCCTGCTGTTTGTGCCACCACCACAGAAGAAGGTTATTCTCAACGGCATTTCCTTTTCTCTGCAAAAGGGTGAATCGCTTGCCATCATCGGCAATTCCGGTTCCGGCAAAACAACCCTTGGCAAGATGCTGGTCGGCTCGATCATGCCAACCTCAGGCAATGTGCGCCTCGACCTCATGGATCTGCGCAATTGGGACCAGCGGCAGTTCGGAGAAAGCATTGGCTATCTGCCACAGGACGTGCAGCTCTTCCCCGGCACCATAAAGGCTAACATCTGCCGCATGCGTGACGATGTCGAGGATCGCCAGATTTTCGAGGCCGCGGTGCTGGCGGATGTGCACGAATTGATCGCCGGTTTCCCGCAAGGATACGAAACCGTCGTGGCGGCCGATGGCGCACCACTCTCCGGCGGCCAGAAACAACGTATCGCCCTTGCCCGCGCTTTCTTCGGAGATCCGAAATTCGTGGTGCTGGATGAGCCAAATTCAAACCTTGATACGCAAGGCGAGGCTGCACTGGCAAAAGCCATTATCCACGCAAAGAAACAGGGCATCACAACGGTCACGATTACCCAGCGCCCTGCTCTTCTGCAATGCGTTGACAAGATCATGGTCCTGAAAGACGGCACCGTGGCGATGTTTGGCGAACGGATGGACGTCCTGAAAGCGCTGTCGCGCGGCAACAAAAGCGAACAAAATGGCCCTGCTCCACGCATTGAGGGAGAACGCAAATGACTTTCCGGAAAAAAGGCAAAAAGCAGGATATAAAAGAACAAGGCCAGCTTGAATGGTATAGCGAGGTGCCACGCTCGATACGTTTGCACAGCGTTGTTGGTCTGGCCGTGCTTTTCACCGCATTTGGCGGCTTTGGCTACTGGGCGGGAACCGCACCGCTGGCATCTGCCATCATCGCGCAAGGCAGTTTTGTTGCCACCGGCAACAATAAGATCATCCAACACCTGGAAGGCGGCATTATCAAGGATGTCGGCGTCAGTGAAGGTGATGTGGTGCATGAGGGAGATGTACTCCTCACCCTCGACAAAACCGCTGCTCTTTCGAACGAACGCATGCTGAAGCTACGCCAACTGCGACTTGAAACGATCGTCACCAGACTGCGTGCCGAGGCGCAAGGCGAGAAAACTTTCAAAGTGCCGGATATCGTTTTGAAAGAAGCTGCCGACCCGGATATCAATGCGATCATTCAAAGCCAGAACGTTGTATTTCACAGCAAACAGATCAAGCTAGAAGAACAACTGAACCTTATTGAAAAGAATATCAAATCTCTTGAATTCCGTTACGAGGGGTACAAGGGCCAAAAGGATTCATTTGATCGTCAGCTATCTTTGCTGACGCAGGAACGAGATTCAAAGGTGCGCCTCGCCAAGGAGGGCGTCATCCGCAAAACCGATATGCTGGCGCTGGAACGGGCCATAGCAGATGCTATGGGCGATATCGCCCGGCTGAGTGGCGAGATGAACCAGAGCGAGGCAGAGATTGCCAAGTTCCGGCAAGAAGCAATCATCGCGATCAACTCCAACAAACAGGCAGCACTGGACGCATTGGAAACGGCCGAATCCGACCTCGACAGTATTCGCCAACAGCTGCACGAAGCGGCCGAAGTGCTTGACCGTACCATTATCCGCTCACCGGTGACCGGCACAGTCATACGTTCCTATTACCACACCGCAGGTGGCGTTATTACCACCGGCAAACCGATCATGGAAATCCTGCCAGCGGGTGTTCCGCTGATCCTTGAGGCACAGGTGCTACGCACCTCCATTGACCAGTTGCATGAAGGTCAGACAGCGGCGATCCGCTTGTCTTCCCTCAATCGCAGAACCACACCCGTGCTGCATGGCAAAGTGTTTTACGTATCAGCCGACAGTATCGAAGAAAGCAGCGGTCTTTCGACCAAGGATGTCTACATTGTGCGTGTCCGCATTCCCGATGAGGAAATTGCCCGCGTCAATGGCTTTCATCCGGTTCCCGGCATGCCGGCGGATGTGTTGATCCAGACATCTGAGCGTACCTTCTTCGAGTATCTGACGAAACCGATTTCAGACAGCATGTCACGCGCCTTCAAGGAACGTTGATGATCGTCAGACGGAAGCATATGATCGTGCTGTCATGCCAGATGGGAGGACCACAATGGCAGCAATGTCAGATGTTCTGTTACGTGTCGGACGTTTGAATTACGTCTGGACCAATACGGAAAGCCTGCTGATCTACATCATCGCTCATCTGCTTCGCGTTGAAAAAGAAGCAGCCATTGTGGTGTTTCTGACACTTAATACAACGCGCGCCCGCATCGATCTCATCGAGCGACTTGCCAAGCTTTCCGCAACGCCTGCGGCCGAGCGGAAGGCCATTCTCGGCATGATGTCACGGTTGAAGTCTGAATCCAAAATGCGCAACAAATACAATCACTGCATTTATTCGTTTGACGAAAACGGCGAGATTTCCAGCACTCAACTGATGCGTCTGTTCGACGATGACAAGGAAGTCCGCTACGGCAAGGTTGAGCAGATGGACCAGAAGGAGTTGGACTCCCTTGAAAAATCGATCGGCGCGATAGTCGAACTCAGCAAGACCATCTGGAATTTCATTCACGCCAGCCCTCATGTGTCAGGCGAGTTGTAAAGCCATCTCAAGCCTCCCACTCATATTGACAAGCGAAAAGCAGGCGCTCTTATACGGGGAAAATTCAAAGGATAATTTCCCCATGAGCCTGCCCATCATCGACATCGTTACCGAAAACCCGACCGAGCAGGATTGTGCAGCAATCATCGCACCGTTGCGCCAGTTTAACCGGGCAAACCGCGGTATGATTGAGGATAAGCCGGACTTTGCCGTGCTGGTACGTGACCCTGGCACTCGTGAGGTACTGGGCGGCCTTTACGGCACTGACAGCTACGGTTGGGCTTTTGTGAAATACCTCGTCGTTCCCGAACAGTTCCGTGGCCAGAAACTCGGCTCACACCTGATTGAAGAAGCCGAAAAAATTGCTCGAGACCGTGGTTATATCGGCATATGGCTGGATACTTTCGAGTTTCAGGCCAAACCGTTTTACGAAAAGATGGGCTACACCGTATTTGGTGAACTGGAAGGCGCACCAAATGCCATCGGCCGTTACTTCCTCAAGAAAAAATTCTGATCATTTGGCCACGTCTTTTCGGTGACATGGG
Source organism: Agrobacterium sp. AGB01 (assembly GCF_014851585.1). Lineage (GTDB taxonomy): Bacteria > Pseudomonadota > Alphaproteobacteria > Rhizobiales > Rhizobiaceae > Agrobacterium. The sequence goes on along the minus strand of NZ_JACVAB010000002.1, from coordinate 41,182 downwards.
CGTGAGCCTAATCCCTATTGATGGCCGATTTTCACCCATAGGGAATATTTGAAGCCGAATAATTCCCAATACAATGAACACTCCCGACAGAGGTAAATCGTAACGGGAGGGGACCATGCGCATCGATGTAATCGATACGGATCAGGCGTTTGACGATGTGCGTGAGAATTGGGATCGCGTTTTCATGAGCGACCCATACGCACAGCATTTCCTGTCTTGGGTGTGGTTGAAACGCTATCTTTTCCGCCGCAAGCGCTGGTTTATTCTGGCCCTGCGCGAAAAGGCAGAAGGTTCACCCTACGTCGCCTTTTTCCCCCTGCGAATCGTCACGATCCTCAACGAAAAGACCGGTCGTTTTTATGATGAAATGATCATGGCCGGGAATTTTGCCGCTGACTATACCGGGTTCCTCACCGTGGCAGAATATGAGCAACATGCCGTTGAGGGTTTCTGTTCCTATATTCGCCAGCAGAACTGGACGAACCTGAAAATAGAATATTTTTATGGCCCTCCGGGACGCCGTGAAGCGATGATACGGGCACTACAAGGGCCGGAAGTCATGTTCCGGGACAGCACGCCCAAGAGCCTGAATGACATCGACAATTGCGTGTGCCCAGGCGTACCGTTGCCGGACACTTTTGACGCCTATCTCGATAGTCGTATGAGCAGCCAGTCACGACAGAAATTACGGCGCTTCCTGCGCAAAGTGGAGAGCGACGCGGACTGGCAAATCACCTTTGCAACCCCGCAAACCATCAAACGCGACATTACAATCCTATTCGACCTGTGGCGCATAAAGTGGGCGCCTTTCAAGGGCAAGGAGCGCACCGAAAGGTTGATCGCGGGATCACGCGAAATGCTGATGGATTGTTTTGTCGACGGCAATCTGGATGTGCCGGTCCTGTGGTATCAGGGCAAACCATTAGGAGCACTTGCCAATATTGTCGACCGGCAAAAAATGGCCGTCCTGTTTTACGTCACGGGACGAGATGAAAACTGGAAAACTCCCTCCCCGGGTTTTGTCCTGCACGGCTACTGCATCCGCCGGGCAATTGATAATGGCTTCCGCTATTATGACTTCCTGCGTGGCAACGAGCCCTACAAATATATGTTCGGACCGGATGAACGCCAGATAAGCTGCACGTTGTTTCGCTCCCGCACCGGGGAAAATCTCGGCGGCACCTTACATCCTCGTAGCATTCGCTTCGTCTATGAAAAGGCGCTGCAATTGTACAAGGAGGGCAAGAAGGGCAATGCCGAGGTTGCCTTCAAACAGGTTGTCGACGCCGCACCGCAACATTATGGCGCGCGTTTCGGGCTGGCCAATCTGCTGTTTGAAAAAGGAAAACTCCCGCAGGCGGAAGATGCCTTTTCCGCTCTCGCCAGGCAGGTCGATAGTCCGGTTCCTGTGCTGATGCGGCTGGGTGAAACACAGCTTGCGCTGCATCACTACGAAGAAGCATCGGCAACGTTCCAGAAAGTCACCAAACTGTCGCCATTTAACCGCGAGGCGCTCTACAAACGTGGCGTTGCACTGACCGCATCTGGAAAGACAGTCGAAGCACTGGAGGTATTCTCGACGCTTAGGGGATATTATTCGGATAATCCTGTCCATCGGGAATACACCGAAAAAGCCAAGTTGGCCTTTGACCGATTGATGGGAAGTCTGGGAATTGGCCTGTCGAAATTGCCACCCGTTCCGGCGACGCCAAGACTGCTTCATTCCTGATCCAAGCCAGCGCAGAAAGCGCCCTGAAAAGCCGTTATTTTCCAGGGGGTGTGGAACAAAAAGCGCGTGCGCAGATTATCGTTCCAACAACCTTAAGCGAGAAGACATTTTTGAGCTACTTTCAACCTGAAATAAGGCAATTTTAGCAATGGATTTCCAAAAATTTGATTTTTTGGTAGACAATTCAAGTTAATTGAATTATATGATGAGCACACTTCATCGCGGAAGCACCGTAATTATCAATATTACTGCGTGCAACATGGCCGCTAAATTCGCGTGCGTGACTTTGTTATTGAACAAGTTGCACGATAAAAAATCCATAATGTTCGGGTGAAACCGGACAACCAATAATAACGCAAGAAAGACTACGTATAAGGATATTTATTCTTTGGCGTTACAGTCTTCAACTCAAGGAGAATGCCTGCGCTATTGAGCGCGGCTCATATTGTATGGCTTTGACAACTGAAAATGAGACGTCTGTGCAGCAGCACTCGACCAAGATCAGTCTGAAAAACATCTACAAGGTTTTTGGTGACCATCCCGAGAAAGCCTTGAAAATGCTCCGGTCAGGGCAGAAAAAATCCGAAATTCACAAGGCGACGGGCTGTTCGATCGGTGTCAATGACGCCAGTTTCGACATCCGCTCTGGCGAAATCTTCGTCATCATGGGCCTGTCGGGCTCTGGAAAATCCACTCTCCTGCGCCTTCTCAACCGGTTGATCGAACCGACATCCGGTTCGATCGAAATCGATGGACGCGATATTACCGGCATGTCGCAGCGTGACCTGATTGACGTGCGCAGACGCGACATCAGTATGGTATTCCAGTCCTTTGCCCTGCTTCCCAATCGCACAGTGCTGAACAATGCCGCCTTCGGTCTTGAAGTGGCAGGCGTTGGTGAAACAGAGCGCAATGAAAAAGCCATGGCCGCCCTCGCTGCCGTTGGTCTTGCCGGTTATGAAAACAGCCGTCCCGATCAGCTTTCCGGTGGTATGAAGCAGCGTGTTGGTCTGGCCCGCGCTCTTGCCAGTGAACCCACAATTCTATTGATGGACGAGGCGTTTTCGGCACTCGACCCGCTGATCCGCACAGAAATGCAGGACGAACTTGTCAGGCTTCAGTCTGAACACAGCCGCACGATTGTGTTCGTCAGCCACGACCTCGACGAAGCCATGCGCATCGGCGACCGTATCTGCATCATGGAAAACGGCAATGTGGTGCAGGTTGGTACGCCGGACGAAATCGTTCTCAACCCAGCCAATGATTATGTGCGTTCGTTCTTCCGCAACGTGGATGTCTCGCACGTCTTCAAGGCTGGCGATATTGCCCGCAAGACGCAGGTCACCATCATCGAACGGCAGGGCGTTTCAGCCGCCGCGGCGCTGGAGCGCATGAAGAGCTTTGACCGCGAATACGCGATCATTCTCGGCCGCGACAAAACCTACCATGGCATGGTCAGCCAGACCTCCGTTGTGGAAAAGGTCAAGGCTGGCGCGAGCGATCCCTACCGCAACGCCTTCCTTCCAGAAGCCGAGGCGATTGCCGCATCCGAACCCCTGTCCAATGTGATGAGCAAGGTTGCAGGCAGCCCATGGCCTGTGCCTGTCGTCGATGACAGCAACCGCTACCTGGGCTCAATCAGCAAGTCCACACTGCTGGAAACGCTTGACCGCACCAACTGATGACCATCGCAACCCCATGTCCTGACAAGCTGCGCTTTAAGGACATGCCGCCTTTTACTCCGGCGATTGCGGATGGAACAGCTCACCCCGTTCTTCGTCGTCGCCACAACAATTGGACCCTCTCATGAATTTCGATATCGGAGACGGTATAGACATTGCCGTCAATTACATTCTGGATAACTTTTCCCCTGCACTGGATTTCATCGCCGCAGCAATCGGTTTTGTAACCAGCGGCATTCAGGACAGTTTGCTGGCCATTCCCATGCCACTTGGCATCGCCATTTTTGTCGCGCTGGCTCTCTGGCGCGTCGGTGCAGGTTTTGCGGTTTTCACGGCCCTGTCGCTTTATCTCGTCAACCATATGCAACTGTGGTCGGCAATGATGGAGACCCTGTCGCTGGTGCTGGCATCGACCATCATCGCCATGGTGCTTGGCCTGCCGATGGGCATTGCCATGGCACGCAATGACAAGGTTGCCGCGGTTGCCCGTCCAACGCTGGACCTCATGCAGACGATGCCTGCCTTCGTTTATCTTATTCCCGCTGCCATGTTCTTCGGTCTCGGCGCGGTACCGGGCACCATAGCCACCGTCATTTTCTCTATGCCACCGGTCGTTCGCCTGACCAATCTGGGTATTCGCCAAGTGCATGCAGAATTTATCGAAGCAGGTCTCGCCTTTGGCTGCACACCCTCGCAGCTGTTGCTCAAGGTACAGTTGCCGAACGCCATGCCTTCCATCATGGCCGGCATCAACCAGACGATCATGCTGTCGCTTTCCATGGTGGTCATTGCTTCGATGATTGGCGCAGGCGGCATCGGCAATACCGTGTTGACAGGCATTCAGCGCCTAGATGTTGGCACCGGTTTTGAAGGTGGCATCGCCGTCGTCATTCTTGCTGTCATCCTGGACCGCATCACCCAAAGCCTTGGCAAGGAACGCCCTGCCTTCTGGCGTGTGCTGTTTCACAAGAACGCCCGCGAACCACAACTGGTCACTGCCACCAACTAACTTTTCCCCCATAAGCGGGCTCAAACCCGCCCCATGCGAACCTTCAAAAAAGGAGCACATATGTTCAAGACAATCGCAACCCTTGGCCTTGCAGCCATGATGTTTGGCAGCACGGCGACACTTTCCGTCGCGCAGGATGCCAAGCCAGTCAAAATCGGCTGGGCAGCATGGTCGGATGCCGAGTTTGTTACCAAACTTGCCGCCAAGGTCATCACAGATAAGTTGGGCACCAAGGTTGAACTGGTGCAGACAGATGTTGCACCGCTCTATCAGGGTGTCAGCCGTGGTGACATTGACGCCATGATGATGGCGTGGCTGCCGCAGACCCATGCGGATTATTATGACAAGGTCAAAGACAAGGTTGAGACCCTTGGCACCGTTTACGAAGGTGCAAAGCTCGGATGGGTCGTTCCCGACTACATTCCGGAAGATGCCATCGCCTCGATCGAAGATCTGGCCAAGGATGACGTGAAAAAACAGCTGGCCAACACCGTTCAGGGCATTGATCCTGGCGCGGGCCTGACACGTCTGTCCGAACAGGCACTGAAAGACTACGCCTTGAGCGACTACAAGCTGCAGATTTCCAGTGAAGCCGGCATGCTGACCACTGTCGACCGCGCCATGCGGTCTGAAAAATGGTTTGTCGCCACCTCGTGGAGCCCACACTGGATGTTTGGCAAATACAAGCTGCGCTACATCGCCGATCCTAAAAACTCGCTTGGCGAAGCAGAACATGTCGACATTCTGGCGCGTAAAGGCCTAAAGGAAGAAAACCCTAAGGTCGCTGAGTTCCTGTCACGCATGAAGCTGCCGATTGCCGATCTGGAAGCCGCGATGTTCAACGCTCAGGAAACATCCTACGACGAGGCCGTTGCCAAATACATTGAAGATCATCCCGATCAGATCGCCGCATGGGTCGGTGAAGAAAAAGGCTGATAATTTTACAGCCGGGCGGTCCAAATCGCCCGGCTGTTACCGTCATGACCGGCAGGTGATATCTTGTGACAATCCCTTTTTTCCCGACCTTCTCCGCCCATGACGACACGATCGGTGGCCGTCTCTCGCTGGCCCGTGATGCAGCACAGCTTTCAACCGAAATCGTCACTGCAAAGCTCGGAATTTCCGCACTTGTCTGGTCTTACTGGGAAAATGACCGCGATGAACCGCCGGAAAATTATCTCGATCCCATTGCCAGCATTCTTGGCGTCACCCGCAACTGGCTAACCACCGGGCGCGGCGATGGCCCGACGGATATTTATTTGCAATAAATGCGCGTGCTTTCAGTCGCTAAGTGACGCGAGCCCAAGCACCGCCGCACCCACCAGTCCCGGCTCAATGGCGCACTGCGCCTTGACCACAAGCGGTCGGGAAATTTTTCTCAGGACACGACTGCGCACAGCTTCATCAAGCGCCGACAGCAATTCCTGCGAATTCGAAAGACCGCCACCAACTGGCACGATACTAGCGCCCGTAACGTTGACCACCAGTGCAAGCGGCGACGCAAGCAGATCGACCTCGACATCGATGGTACGAGTGGCTTTTTCATCGCCCGCACACCAGAGATCAATGATCTGCTGGCTGGACTTCTCCTCCTGATGCAGAAGCTCGTGCAATTTCTCCAGACCGCGCGCGCTACAGGTTGCGTCGATGCAGCCGTGAAGACCGCAACCGCAGCGGAACGGCGGAATATGAGCCGGTGGATTGCCCGCTTGTGTCGCAGCGACCGGAGCATGCCCCCATTCGCCGGCAAACCCGCCATTGGCATTGATCAGCTTGCCATCAATCACCAGTCCGCCGCCAACACCTGTCCCGAGGATAACACCGAAAACCACCCGGTGGCCTTTGCCGGCACCAATGCCGGCTTCCGCCATCACAAAACAGTCGGCATCATTGGCAACGATAACCGGCAGACCAAGTTCGACCTCGAGATCAGCTTTCAGATCACGCCCGTGAATACAGGGAATATTGGCAACAGTTGCCCATCCATTGTCTTCATCGACAACACCGGCAATCGAAATCGACACACATTCAGGCTTCGTTTCGCAGTCTTCAACCGCCTGACGGAGCACGCCGACGAACGCTGTGAAATCATCTTTCGGCGTTGTAACGCGCGGCAAAAGGCGAATGTCTTCAGTCGAATACGCCAAGGCACCCTTTATCGTGGTGCCGCCGATATCAAAACAGAGGATCATGGACATGCTCTCATTGCGCGTAGGGGTCAGCGGACCAGAATGGCGCGAAAATCATTGACGTTGGTACCGGTTGGACCGGTGTGAAATATATCGCCAATAGCAGAAAAGCCGCTGAAGCTGTCATTGCCATCCAGCAAGACCCGTGGATCAAGTCCGGCAGCCCGCAGCCGTTGTACGGTTCTACCATCAACAAAGGCACCGGCATTATCTTCGGAACCATCGATCCCATCGGTATCTGCGGCAAGTGCGCTGATATCATGGCCGTTGATGCCAATGGCAAAGGCAAGCGCAAACTCACCATTGCGACCGCCTCGCCCGCCTTTTTGCCGCAAGGTCACGGTGGTTTCTCCACCGGACAGCAGAACCACAGGTTTGCGAAACGGCCGGTTGCGGACAGCCACTTCGCGCGCCAATGCGGCATGCACCGACGCCACCTCGCGCGCTTCGCCCTCAATCGAGTCAGACAGGATATGAGCCTCCAGCCCGTGCGACCGGGCAACATCTGCGGCGGCCTCAAGTGAGACGCTGGCAGAGGCAATGATGTGTTGGCTGTTGCGTGCAAAAACGACATCACCTGGATGTGGCGCATCCGCTGCTGGCGAATTCAGATGGCGCAATGCGGCCTCCGGCAAGGCAAGTTTGTACTGCCTGACGATCTCAAGCGCATCCTGCCGTGTCGTTTCATCCGGAATGGTCGGGCCCGATGCCACAAATGCAGGATTGTCGCCGGGGATATCCGATACGATCAGGCTGACGACCCGGGCTTTTGTCGCTGCAGCAAGACGACCGCCCTTGATGGTGGAAAGATGTTTGCGCACGATATTCATCGCAGAGATTGGCGCGCCCGACGCCAGCAGCATCTCATTGAGGACGATCTCGTCCTGAAGCGTCAAACCTTCTGGCGGCGCAGGTAACAAAGCCGAACCGCCACCGCAGATCAGTGCGATCACCAGATCGTTTTCTGAAAGCCCAGAAATGGTCTCGAAAAGCCGCTTGGCCCCAGCAAGTCCATTTTCATCAGGCATCGGGTGGGCGGCCTCAATAACCTCGATTGATTGCGTCTTACAGCCATATCCGTAGCGGGTCACCACCACACCGCTCAACGGTTCAGGCCACAGGCTTTCAAGAGCAGCAGCCATTTGTGCAGCGCCTTTTCCAGCACCGATAACCACCGTGCGGCCATTCTTCGGCGGTGACGGCAGATGTTTTTTAATGCCGATTAACGGGTCAGCGGCTTCAACCGCCGCTTTGAACAGAGCCTCCAGCAAGGCGCGATCCCTGGCTGTATCAAAAGTATTATCCAGTCCCAAAGCTTGCCGTCCACTTCGTGATTTCGATACGGCAGGATTGGTGATGCCGCAGAAGCGATTCTTAGGAACAATCGCGCGGCTTGCCAACATTCTTTTGATAGACCGCTGCGCTTGTCAATTTCGGACATGAACAAACACGCTACAGCAGCCTGCTCAGTAGACATCCCTGAGGTAACGTTTTTCGGATGAAAGCCGCTTTACATATGCCTCGGCGGCATCACAATCCATGTTGCCATGCCTGGCAACAATATCCCTAAGAGCGGTATCCACATCCCGCGCCATATGGCTTGCGTCACCACAAATGTAGAAATGCGCTCCCTCCTCCAACCAGGAAAACAGCGCGGCACCCTGCTCTTGCATGCGGTGCTGGACGTAGATTTTTGCGTCCTGATCTCGGGAAAATGCCAGATCAAGACGGTTGAGATGGCCGGTTTTCTGCCACTGCTCCAATTCCTCACGATAATAAAAATCAGTTGCCTGCCGCTGCTCACCGAAGAACAGCCAGTTTTTTCCTTTCGCGCCCGTGGCTTGCCGCTCCTGAAGAAATCCCCGGAACGGCGCAATGCCGGTCCCCGGCCCCACCATGATCACTGGCGCATCTGAATTGCGCGGCGGTCGAAAATGCGAGGAAGGCTGCACAAAAATCGGCACTGGGCAGTCTGTGGCACGATCTGCCAGAAATGCCGAGGCTGTGCCTGAACGGCTCATCCTTTCATTGAGATAGCGAACGACAGAGACGGTCAGATGAACTTCGCGAGGATGTGATTTCGGGCTGGACGCAATCGAATAAAGCCGCGGCTGAAGCCGTTTGAGATTGCAAACCAGATCCTGTGCACTAAGGGAACAAGGCGCAAAAGCCACCACATCGGCAATCTGCCGGCCCCACAGCCAGTTCGCCACCTGCTCCTTCCCACCAGCCAGAATGTCGGTCAGGGCTTTGTTACCGGACAGTGCTGCCCACGACTTTGCAAAATCGACATTTGCCTTGCCGATCTCGAGATGGCGTTGAAGCGCCTCGAAAACCGGCATTTCGCCCAGACTATCAAGCGTAACAGGGCTATTGGCTTCCAGGTGAAGTGAGGCCAGAATTTCTTCCACCAGAATCGGACAGTTGCTGGGGCACACGCCCAACGTATCCCCGGCCTCGTAAACCATGCCGCTTTCGCCAAGATCAAACACAAACTGGCGAACATCCTTTGCCCCGCCCTCTTTCGTCAGGCATCGATTGACCAGAAGCCGAGACGCATAGGGAGCTTTACGCGTAAAAGCCGGTTTGGCATCCGGCTTTTCGGTATCAACGACAACAACCGATGATGAGTTTGAGGCAACTGCCGCCTCCTTTTTTGGCTGCAGTTGTTCGTGGACACGCGTTTCCCACTCGGCAATGACGTTCTGATAATCCGGCTCGCAATCCATCCGCTCAGTCAGGCGCTGCGCGCCAAGTGTCGCCAACCGCTGGTCCAGTTTACGGCCAAAACCGCAGAACTGATCATAATTGCTGTCGCCAAATGCGCAGACAGAATAGTGAAGCCTCTCAAGTCGCGGGGCGTTCTCCGCATTCAACATCTTCCAGAACGCCTCCCCACTGTCGGGCGGATCACCATCACCAAAGGTGCTGACGAAAAACAGGCAGATGCCGGTACTTGCCAAATCCTCAGCCGACAGGTCTTCCAAGGCAACGAGCCGGTGATGTTTTCCCTGTGCAGCCAATTGTTTGACAAAGGCACTCGCTGCGGTTTCCGCATTGCCGGTCTGCGATGCCCAAGCAATAACAATGCTTTGACCTGCGCTTTCCACACTGTCCGTCGGCACAAGAAACGGCGCCAGCGGCACTATGTCACTCTGTCTAAGGCGACTGCGTGAAAAAAGCCCCGCAAGCATGCCATCGATCAACAGCCGACGTTCCTGCACAAAGGGTGCATTGGCAGGCAAAACCGGTGTTTCAATAATACCCAAAGTCGCTGCCGCATTTAGGCCTGTTATAAAGCCTTGCAGATAGGTCTGTTCCGGTGTGGTCAATACCGGCGCGGGGGCCAGACTGACACCGGTCATCATGCTGAAAGCGGCAATTTCCGACACGGGAGAAAGAGAAAAGGCGGTGGCTTGATCTGCAATGGCGTTCACGGGGAAGGTCTCCTTTGCGGATTCGGGCTTGTTGGCTTTTTCGCTGAGGCGAATTGAAACGGCCGTAAATTTGAATTCGGGTTGAAGGGAGATCGGATCAACCGCATCACTGGTCACAGCATTGATGGCGAGATCATCCCCAAACACATCGTTCCAGTGAAATGGTGCGAAACAATTACCGGGCAAAACGCGGTCGGTGACCACGGCCGGTAAAATAGCCCGTCCGCGTGCGCTTCTGATTTCCACCCTGTCCTTGTCTTCAATGCCAAATTCGGCAGCATCCTCAGGATGGATCTCGACAAACGGACCGGGGTTGAGCTTGTTCAGCGTAGCGATCTTGCCGGTCTTGGTCATCGTGTGCCACTGGTGTTGCAAGCGGCCGGTATTCAGGACAAAGGGTCTTTCCGCCCCCGGCATTTCAGCAGGATCCATATGCGGCCGTGAGAAAAAAGCAGCCTTGCCGCTGGCCGTGGCAAACACCAGCCGTGGTGCTCTAGCCTCGTCCATATTGAGGGGTTGGCTCTGGCCGTCATTAAGGTAGCGGATCGGGTTGCGGGACGCGCTTTCTGTCGATGCCACCGGCCACTGCAATGGACCACGGCTTAACCGTTCGTGGCTTGCCCCACGAATATCGTATCCGGTTTTCGGGTTCCAGGCCTGTTTGATCTCGTCAAACACCTCCGCTGAAGAGGTGTAGCTGAATGCCTCGGCATATCCCATTTCCTGCGCAACACGGGTAATCAGCAACCAGTCGGGCATCGCATCGCCGGGTGGCTGAACCGCCTTTGGTGTCAGCGTGATGTTGCGCTCCGAATTGATCAGGACGCTGTCGCCTTCGGCCCATAACGCGCCGGGCAGGAGAATATCGGCGTAGATATTGGTTTCCGTGTCGAGAAACGCGTCTTGCACCACCACAAGCTCGGCTGCCTTCAAACCCTTCAGGACATTGTCGCGGTTGGAAACGCTGGCAACCGGGTTGGTGCAGATGACCCAGCAGGCCTTGATCAGCCCGTCCGCCATCTCCTGAAACATCGAAACCGTCCCACCACCCGCTTCCGCTCGCAGGCTTCCACGCGGAACATTCCAGAGATCTTCGATGTAGGTTCGGTCTGATTCAACAAGTGCGGAACGCTGGCCCGGCAAACCCGGACCCATGTAGCCCATTTCGCGCCCACCCATGGCATTGGGCTGGCCGGTCAGCGAGAAAGGTCCGCTCCCGGGCCGACAGATCTTGCCCATGGCGAGGTGCAGATTGCAGATAGCATTGGTGTTCCAGGTGCCATGCGTGCTTTGATTCAGCCCCATGGTCCAGCAGCTCATCAACTCCCGCGCCGCACCCATCATGTCAGCAGCCTGCAGAATATCTGTGACTGCAAGCCCGGTAATGTCAGAGACTTTTTCCGGCGTGTAATCGGCCAGAAAAGCAGGCATTTGCTGCCAGCCTTCAGTGAACTCGGCGATAAAGCCGCTGTCTGTATGGCCGTTTTTGACAATCAGATGCAGAAGACCGTTGAGCAGCGCCAGATCGGTTCCCGGCCGAATTTGTAAAAACAGGTTTGCCTTGTCCGCAGTACCATTGCGGCGCGGATCAACCACGATAAGACGGGCACCCTGTTTGACGCGGTCCATCATCCGCAAGAACAGGATCGGATGGCAATCCGCCATATTGGCGCCGATCACAAAAAACAGGTCGGCCTTGTCGAAATCCTCGTAGGAACCAGGCGGTCCATCAGAGCCAAGTGACAGCTTGTAACCACTGCCAGCACTTGCCATGCAAAGGCGCGAGTTGGATTCGATATGTTTGGTGCGGATAAATCCCTTGGCCAGCTTGTTGGACAGATATTGCGCCTCCAGCGACATCTGCCCGGACACGTAGAGTGAAACCGCATCCGGCCCGTGCCGTTCAATAATCGCCTTCAGCCTCTGTGCAGTTTCCTTGATCGCCTTTTCAACGGCAACCGGAACCTGGTCCTGGTCGCGTCCATGGCGCATATGAGCCTTATCCATCCGGCCTGGATCCGCGATAACCTGCGCACAGCTATTGCCCTTCGTGCAAAGCCGGCCAAAATTTGCCGGGTGGGTCTTATCGCCGGAAACTTTGACCACGCGGTTGTCCCTGACCTCCATCACGATACCGCAGCCGACACCACAATAAGGACAGGAGCCTTTGACCGTTCTGGTATCTGTCATGGCAAAACCTGCATACACATCACCCGGTTCGAGCAAGACCTTCCGGTCTTTTGATAATCCCAAAAACAAAAAAGCTGCAGATCGAAAATTGCCGTCCCTTGAGGAACGTCAGTTTCAGATCAGCAGCTTTGCTATAAGCGCCCGCCGTTGGACGCCTTCAAAACGAAGCAACAAGCGTGCCAGATAAAAACGGGATTGTAATTGCAGCGAAAAATGATCGAGTGCGGGGGCCCGCTCGGAGTTGATTGCAGACTTAAGTCACAAAAATCGGCAGCATCAATTTGCCATGCCTACACAACGGGCAATGAATTCTGGGGCGAGCAATGAGATGGGATGCCCTCAGATCAGCCGCAAGAGCCTTGTTCATCGACGCCCGGTCGCAGCATGAATGGCATGAAGCCATGCAACCACACGCCAAAACTCAGCGCCCACAAGGCAGCACTCAGACCATGATGATAGGGCGCTATGGCGGATAGTGCATCAAACTCGGGAAGCGCCCGAACCAGTGCGGCGACGATCATCAGACCAGCAGAAACATGCGCCTGCCATGGCAAACGGTCGAGGTTGCGCCCCGTATGACGAAGACCGGCGATGATAAACACCGCCATGACAGCGCAGCCGAGAGCGCCCAGCGACAACATGTGCAGACCGGCAGCGGGCGATAGGTTAAAACCAAGACGGGTTGCCCCAAGCGCCAGAAAACCGATGCCCGCAGACGCATTGCCAAAAGCCAGCAGTAGAACCTCTGTTTTGAACGCAGCGCGGCCGACAAACCATTCAGCCAGCCGGTCGAAAAATGCAGCGCCGGCAGCAAGAGCAAGCCATGCGGACACGTCACTGTCTGGGAAGGCGAGTTTTGCCACAAGATAGAGCGTGACCATGGCGCCCGCCATGTGTCTGCGTCCGGGATGCGGCCGGTAAGGCGAGGTTTCGCCCGTGGGATCAAGCGCCAGATTGATGACGACGACATTGATGCGCGAAGCCGACAGCGAAAACAACACGATGAAAATGCAAAGAGCGGCTTCCAGCATCCGGGAAGCCAGTTCAACATCGCCAACCTGCCAAGCATAACGAACACCGGCCTCAGCCCCGGCAAACAGTAGCAGCCAAGCCAGAAACGCCAGATGTTTTGTGGTCCGCCTCTCCAGCATCGCCCTGCCTATGATAGCGGCGACAGCAAGCAGAAATGCAAGATCAAACAGCCCTGCCAGCAGGCTCAGGGCATCAGCTCCCAAAGCACCGATAATCCGGGCGGGCAACCAAAGTGCTGCAAGACAGAGCAACGTTTTGCCACTGCTGGTTTTGGTGTCGGTCCATTCCGGCACGGCGGCAACCAAAAACCCGGCGAGGGCCATGCCATAGGTGCCAAAAATCATCTCATGCGCATGCCATTGCGACGGGGCAATGTCGTAAGCAAATGGCAGGTCGTAACTGCCCACCAGCACCCATAGGAAAGGCCAGAGGGCGCCATGCAGAGCTGCAAGTGGAAAGAACAACCGCAGCGCTTCGGACAGGATCGGATGCCGTTTCATCTGCGCCGCTCCCGTGCCGAAAACAACTCACCGAATGCCGGATCACGCGACAGACGCTCTGCCTCTTCAAAAATCATCCGTTCCTGACGCTGCCCTGGCTGCCCGTCAGGCAGATAATTGGCAAGCACCCGACCAGCAAACCCGGAAAGTACAATCAGCCGGTTCGCGACCCGCAGCGCCTCATAAAGATCATGCGTCACCAGCAGGGTAGAGAAACCGCGTCTGGTCGCTGCCGCAATCAACAAATCCTGCAAATGGCGTCGCAAGCCGACATCCACGGCACTGAACGGCTCATCGAGAAACAGCATATCCGGATTTACGGAAAGCGCCCGCGCCACACCGGCGCGTTGACGCATGCCGCCGGAAAGCTCAACCGGGTATTTTGTAAAATCGGTTTCTTCCAACCCGACTTCCAGCGCAAAGGCACTGGCAATCTGGCGGCGTTCGCGTTTCGACATGCCCTCGGCCGCGAGACCATAGGCAATATTGTCGATCAATGTCATCCATGGCAAAAGCCGCGGCTCCTGAAACACCAGCCCCTGCCGGCGATAGCCTCTTTGCAAACGGCCCTTCACCGGTTCGATAATGCCGGCGGCAATTTGCAGGATGGTCGTCTTACCGCTACCGGAAGGACCAAGCAGAGCAACGGTTTCACCCTTTGCGACATCCAGATCGAAATCCTCAAACAGGGTCCGTCCAAGAAAGGCGTGACCGACACGCTCAAAATGCAGAGCAATAGCGTCATTCATCGTTTCACACCCCATGGCAGCCCGGCGGCCCGCCAGCGCTCCAGCGCTTCGCGCAGCAGATGCAGCAATCCGTAATCGGTCAGCAGTGCCAGCGTTACGGTGATCGCCAGCCAGGCAGTTACCTGCGGAATGTCGAACAAGGCGCGCGCGGTTGCCAGCTCACCGCCAATGCCTCCGGAATTGGAAAGAAGCTCTGCCATGACGGTGACCTTCCATGCGCTGCCGGCCGTCGTCGTCCAGGCGGGAAACAGGTAGGACAACACATGGGGAAGCGTGACAGTGCGCAGGCGATAAAACCACGACGCCCCAAAAGCCTGCGCCATGACCTCAAGCTGCCGGTCACGTTTGGCTACCCCTTCCAGTGCACCGGCAAAGGACACCGGAGCGGAAGCAATAACCACGGTCATGATAGCCGTGCCGCCGGACGAACCGAACCAGATCAGCGCCAGCACGATCCAGCCGATCGGCGGCACGCCCAGCATCACCGTCACCACCGGCTTCATCAAGCGCATGGCCGCAAAAGAGTAACCTGCCAGCAGTCCAGCTGTCGTGCCGATGCCAGCCGCGATCACAAAACCGGCAAGCGCACGCACCGCGCTTTGCGACAGAATGCCGAAGAAATCTGGCCGAGCTGCCAGTTGCGCAATTGCGGAAAAAGTCTCTCCCGGCGACGGCAGAATGAACGAGCCGTAGATTTCATGCCCAGCCTGCCAGGCAGCGAGAAAACAGAATATTCCCGAAAGTCCGGCCCACCCCGCCCAGAGATAGCGCCCAGTCCAGCCGAAACCTTCGAGAATACGGTTCATGTCATTCACACCAGATAGAAGCTGTCATCCGGCTTTTTACCGTCGATAATGGCAGGGTTGGCCTTCGCAAGCTCATCATAGAAGGCTTCGAGATCAGCCCGTGCCGCACTGGCTTTCAAAGCCGACAGATGGCTGGTCGGGAAGGAAGCCGCGATAATGTCAGCCGGGAAGCCCAGCGTATCGGCAGCGGCATCTGCGGCGGTCTGCGGATTGGCAATGGCACTTGCCAGCGCCGTCTCGATACCCGTCTGCAATGCCGCGATGCCGGCCTTGCCAAGTTTCTGCTGAAACTCCGATGTCAGCGCCAAACCCGCCTGTGGAATTTCAGCCTTGCCCGAGACCTTGGCCCATTCTTTCTGAACATCAATGGTGCGGTGCACGGTCATGAAGAAGGATTTGGCCTTGATCAGTACGGCGGTTGCCGCTGGTTCGCTGAGCAGCGCGGCATCCACCCTGCCCGTCAACAGCAGCTGCACGGCTTGCGGCAGAGAAGCGGCATATTCAAGTGCGATTTCCCCTGGCTTGATGCCCTGTTCTGCGATCAGTCGGGCCAGCACGATGTCGGGCATGTCGTTCTTGAACGGTAAGGCAACTGTCTTACCTTTCAGGCTTTCCAGTGTCGTCAGCGTTTCGTCTTTCGACACGATGTAGAGGAGGCCGGTGGTCAGCACGTTCAGGAAACCGATGCCCAGCCCGCGATTGTGAAGATTGGCCGCGCCGTAACTTGGCATGACGACCGCCCCCATCGAACCGGAAGCAACGGCTGCTCGCATTTCATCCGGCGTTTTCCACGCCTTGAAGATCGCCCCCGGCGCAACCTCGTTCAGGAAGCCACCCTTAACCGCATGGGCAAGCACGGCCGATGGTGCCGCCGGTGGGCCATAAAAGGTCAGCGGTGCCTCAGCCCTCAACAGCGAGGGTGCGGCAAGACCGGTGACCGTAAAAGCTGACAGTGCCGAAAGGGTTTGGCGGCGTGTAAGCAAAGTCATGATCCCGTCCTTTCGTTAGAAACGTGCCTTGATGCCGGCATAAAACGCACGTCCATCACCCGGCAGGTAAACCGCCTGACCGGCGCTTGCCTGATCAAGAATAAGCGTGGAGGAGGCATAGGTCTTGTCGAAGACATTGGTGACTGCGCCATAGACCGACAGCGTTTCGTTGATGCGATATTCGCTCTTCACATCGACAACGACGTAAGGATCGGCAAACACCGTATTCATGTTATCGACCGGCGTTTTGGAGGGCACCCACTGCAAGGCTGCACCGATGTCCCACTGCTCAGTCAGCGCATATTGCAGGGCCAGATTGACGACATGGCGCGGTGCGCCGGCCAGTCGGTTGTTGCCACGCACCGGATCATCATGGAACCGAAAGTCCTGCAGCACATAGGCCATGCGTGCCGTCAACCCGTCGATGATTTCGCTGGACACACCAAGTTCAAGGCCGGCATGGGTCGTGTTGTCGGCATTGAAAGCCGCCAGCAAAGAACCACTGCTATCGCGCAGGCTCAACAGCTCATTGTCGACCCAGGAATAATAGGCCGTCGCATCGAAGGTCCACAGGCCACGTTTGCCGCGCCAACCCATCTCCACCGTTGTTGCGGTTTGCGCGTCGAGATCAGGTGTCGAAAAGCCTGTTGGCGAGGCGTTCGGTGTGCCGCCGGTGGTGCCGAGCAGATCATCATGGGTCGGTGGTTCAAAGCTGCGGCTCAACGCGGCAAACAGCATGTTGTTTTCATCTGGCCGCCAGCTTGCAGCAAGGGCCGGTGACCAGCCGCTGTAGCTGCGCTCATAGCTGGTATCGAGAGCGGCCACATTCGACAGGACACCACCACCGGCACCATAGGTCAGACGTGGCCGCGTTGCTGCCGCCCAGAGATCCTTACTGTCACGCGTTGCATAGGTGTAGGACAAGGAAGGCGACAGCGTCACCGTATCCGACAGCGGGATGTTCAATCCGGCATTCAACGATAACGTCGAAGCATCGAGATCATTGCTGAAGAAAGCCGGTCCATCACCACCGGCGCGATTGATATTGTAGGTGCGGTCCGACGAGCCGACCGTGTACTGCACGGATGTTTCAAACAGCGGCAACAGGGCAGAAGCATCCGGCTGATAGGCGTAACGCAACAGGCCGGTCACATCGCCACCTTCGGTGCGTCTTACGCCACTCGAAACCGGAAAGCGGAACATGTCCTTGGTGTAGGTGTAGCCGAGACCAATATCGAAAAGATGTTCTTCCAATTCGATTGATGTACGAGAGCCGATCAGGAACTGGCTGGCTTCACGACGCGGTTTGTCGCGGATGACATTGGGTCCCTGACTGGTGGGTGGACCCGGTGAAACCTGTTGTGGATTGGCCTCCATCGCGGTCTTGTTCAGCGGTCCAGCCACATCAAAACCAAGATCGGTATAGCTGGCAAAGAGACGGGTTTTCACGATGTCGGAAAGCTCGGCTTCCACCACGCCGCCGACATTAACCCGACGAGAGTCGTTGTAATCGCGGAAACCGTCGCGGCGGCTGACATCGGCATAAAATCCGGCTGCAAAACGTTCGCCGTCAAAACCGGTTCTTGCGGAAACATCGGCCTGCCCAAAGCTGCCACCGCCTGCGGAAATCGTTGTGCCCTTTTCGACCGGCGAAGCGAAATTGATCGCCCCACCCAGCACACTCGCACCCAGACGGTTTGCTGTGTAACCACGGTAGACTTCAATGAGACTGGCCTGCCCCGGATTGGCCAGGCCGACAATATAAGAGCCATCGGCGCGGTTGATTGGCAGGCCATCTTTCAGCACCAGAATACCGCGTTCAACCGGGTTTTGTTGGAGACCGGAACCACGGATCTGGACACGCGGTTGGTCATTGCCACCGAAGAACCGTTGAACAACAACGCCGGGAGCGGAAGACAGGGCTTGGGCCAATGTCGGCACGGCTGGACCGGCATCCGCCTGCGGCCGAATAGAAGACACCCCGCCCGGAATGGCCTTTAGGCGTCTGCGCGCCTGCTCCACGCCCGACAATGTTTTGCCTTCAACCGTGATCGTGTCCAGAACTGTCGTAGAGCCGGGCGCTGCCGATTGTGCCAACGCAACACTCGAAACCCCGGCGGCAAGCAATGCCGTTACCGTAAATAACCCCGTCCCCGACAAGCGCATATGCCATTCATCCCTTGATAGACTTTACTGTCCCGGAGATGACATTTTGCAAGTACCCGCTCTTTGCTCTGGATCAAACAGCGGAGAAAACATGACAATTAGACGCATGTTTCTGGCGAGGTGATTTCCTTGAGAATTCGGGAGCCCTCCTGCGCGGCAGCTGCAATGTCTGCAAACAGCAGGCTGGCCGCTTCGATAATGCCGCTGTCCGTCTCGTCATCCTCGGCAAAATCCCCCAGCATATCCAGGAGGATACCGATCTTGCGGCGCTCCTCACGCGCCATCACCAGCAGTCTTGCCTGATTGCGCTGCTGCTCGAACGACTCAAGCTGCTGCAGGGCAGCGTCCACCGTGTCGCGGCACTCACAATCCAGCGCACTTTTCATGACGATACTGCGCACCAGATGAATGGCGTCGGGAATGTCGCTCACGCTTAGGGTTCTCGGCTGCATTTTTTCAACCGGGTCTTTTGTGTTGATCATCAGAGGTTTGCTCCATGGGCCGTGTTGCGGGCGCGGGCAACCCATGCGGCACCCTCGCGTCCGTGATGGAAGCCGTTGGAAAGCGGCACGCCGGCATAGATGCGCTGCATCTGCTCGATGCCATCATCGGCGTCGCACCGACCAGCCAGCACATCATCATAGATCCTGGCAACCGCCACCATGTCACAGTCCTGCGGCGATAGACGGAAACGGGAAACACCCGCCTGCGCCAAATCATGCAATTCTCCAAGCAACGACTGGCAGGTATGCGATACGGTCTGCACACCGTTCAGCGCCAGAAACGACTGCTGATCAAGTGTCTTGACCGCTAGACCATCCGGATCATCCTTGCAGACAAACTGGCAATTATCCTTGATATTGCCCTTAGAACGGGCATGGGCACAGCGCGCCGAAATGGCCAGCGGCATGCGGCCGAATGCAAATACCTCAAACTCAACATCAGGCGTGTCAGCAACAATGCGATTGACCGATTCCACCGGCAACTCGGGCGGCAGACAGATCGCGGTGGCGCCACGCGAGGCCAGCAGCCGCGCCGTCGCAGCATTATACACATTGACCATTGGACCAATAACATGCGGCGTGCCGCGCAACATGCCCAAGGCCGAAAGGTCGTTTGCTTCCACAGGGTAAGGACTATCGGCAATCAGGCCACGAACATGGCGGCTTTCGCGCTCCAGCGTCACCAAGGCAAGAGTCGACAGAACAATCTGTTTGCCGGCATTTTCCAGCCGTTCGATAACCTCGGCCAGATGCGGTTCGGTAAAGTGGAAGCGCTTGGAACAGACGGTTTCACCCAGAAAAACCTGGGTAACCGGTGCCTCATCAGCGATGCGGAAATAAAAATCACGCCACTTTTCCCCTTCCCACAAATAGAGAACGGGCCCAAGCGTCAGCGTTGGTATTTGTGACATGCCATTATCTCCAGCGTTTTTCGTATGCGCCCGACGTGGTGCGCTGGCCTTCACTCAAAAGCCTGAGCCGCGACAGAAGTTTGCCGCGTTCATCGGCGCTGGCATCCAGTGCCTTGCGAAGGGTGGACACAACCTCGGCCACATAGGCCTTGCCACGTTGTCTGCCTTCGATTTTCAGCGCGCTGACGCCGGCATCGCGCAGGGCGTCAATCTGATCCATTACATCAAGTGAGACCGGGTCTTCAAAGGCATACCCCTTGTCATCGGCCACATCGAAACGGCCCTTGCACAGGGTCGGGTAACCCGCCGCCTCACCATCCGGGAAACGGTTGATGGTGTAGTCGCCAAGCTCGGACACCAGGTCCTTGCCGTCCTGCCGGTAACGCACGTGGCTGGCCGGAGAGCAGACACCATTCATGTTCGGCGACTTTCCCGTGGCATAGGACGAGAGCGAACAGCGCCCTTCCGCCATGACGCACAGACCGCCAAATACAAAGATTTCGATTTCGCAGCGGATCTGCCGTGCCAAACGGGCAATATCCGGAATGGTCAAGGTTCGTGGCAGCACAACCCGTTTCGCCCCGAATGCATCGACAAGAAAGTTGACGGCATCCGCATTGGAAGCGGAGGCCTGTACCGACACATGGATACGCTGCTCCGGGAATGTTTCCGCGACGTGGGCCATCAAACCGAAATCGGCAAGAATAAGCGCATCGGCGCCGGCCTTGACCGCATCGGCCGCAGCCCGATACCAGATCTCCTCGCTGCCTGCCCGCATAAAGGTGTTGAGTGCCACGAAGGTCTGTGTGCCATGTTTGCGGGCATAGACAATCGCGTCCGCCAGTTCTTCACGCGAAAAATTCAGGCCCGGAAAATTGCGGGCATTGGTCTCGTCACGGAAACCGCAATACACGGCATCAGCCCCCGCATCGACGGCCTCACGAAAGGCGGCGGGTGTTCCTGCAGGACAGATCAGTTCCATGCCGCACCCCCGCCTTCTGACAGGATGCGCCCACGCAGGTTGCTTGCAGCCTTGGTCACCCACGGACCAAGCGGCCCGGCAATGCTGCCCAGATCGTGTGGCAGATCGACACCGCTGTCATCCAGCGCATTTCTGAGCGCCAGCATGGCCTCCATGTCTCCGGTGACCGTCAAATCACGCGAGAAGAAAAGTGCATCCGCATCTTGCCGTCCCTCCATCAGCGCAAGCAGCATGAACAGCGGTCCCGTGACCGACGCGTCCGCTTTCAAGTAACGGCTTTTACGGCTGACGGTGATCGAGGGTCGGGCCGGATGAACCAAAAAAGCAAACGGCAGGTCGCTTGGCAGAAACGCATAATGTTTGTTGCGATGCTCTGCGAGGCGGCCAAACAGATCAGGATGTTGCTTCATGATTTGCGTCAGCATCAGCGCGGTCACGCGCTGCACAATCGGCAGCGGCAGATAGCGCATCGGTTTCGCAAGAGCGGTTGGAAAAGTCATCATGGGCGTCTCTAACTCTATGGACCAGTGTGCGGCAAACTAACCGCACCGGACGCAAATCCGTTTGACCGAGCGCAAAGACAGAATGATTTGCAGCCGCCAGACAGAACACATGATGGATAAAAAACCCACGCCGACCCGCGCCGGTGATCTGCGCGGCTTCCTTGCCATGCTAGAACAACGTGGTGAGTTGAAGCGCATTGAACAGCCCGTGTCGCTGGTGCATGAGGTCACGGAAATTCACCGCCGGGTGTTGCAAAATGGCGGGCCTGCCCTGCTGTTTGAAAAGCCGGTGGCCGCAGACGGCAAGGTGCATGACATACCGCTTCTGGCCAATCTGTTCGGCACGCAGCAACGGATAGAATGGGGCATGGGAGTTGAGACCGGCGGCCTGAAAGCCCTGGCGGAACGGTTTGCCGACCTGCGCGAGCCACGCCCTCCACACTCCATCAAGGATGCATGGAACAAATTGCCGATGTTGCAGGCGGCATTTTCCATGCGCCTGAAACAGGTAGCGCGCGCACCGGTGCAGGACATTGTTCTGCAGGGTGATGAGGTCGACCTCGGAAAATTACCCGTGCAATGGTGCTGGCCGGGAGAACCTGCGCCGCTGATAACCTGGCCGCTTGTGATCACCCGGTCACCGGATGATCCAAGCGACATCAATGTCGGGATTTACCGTATGCAGGTGCTGGGACGGAACCAGCTGATCATGCGCTGGCTCGCTCACCGTGGTGGCGCACGACATCACCGCATGTGGCAAAATCGTGGAGAGGACATGCCGGTTACCATTGCGGTCGGCGCCGATCCAGCCCTCATTCTGGCGGCCGTCATGCCCCTGCCGGAACATATCAGTGAGCTTGGTTTTTCAGGCCTGCTGCGCGGCATGCGAAGCCGTATCGCACAGGCAGTGACGGTTCCGATGCCGGTCCCCGCCAATGCGGAAATCATTCTGGAGGGAACCGTCTCGGCGAATGAGACGGCAGCAGAAGGTCCCTATGGCGACCACACCGGTTATTACAACTCGGTTGAACCGTTTCACGTCATGACCCTGTCTGCCATCACCATGCGGCAGAAACCAGTCTATCTCTCGACCTATACCGGTCGGCCTCCGGACGAACCCTCGGTTCTGGGTGAGGCGATGCTGGAAATCTTCCTGCCACTGGTCAAACGACAGTTTGCCGAGATCGTTGATCTGTGGATGCCCCCGGAAGCCTGTTCCTACCGCGCCATCGTCGTTTCCATCGACAAACGATATCCCGGTCAGGCCAAGCGCATCATGATGGGCCTGTGGTCCATGCTGCCGCAGTTCAATTACGTCAAACTGATCATCGCTGTGGACCCGGATATCAATGTTCGCCAATGGGAGGATGTCATCTGGGCACTTTCCACGCGTTTTGACGCCTCACGCGATGTGACGATCATCGACAACACACCCATTGATTATCTCGATTTCGCCTCTCCCAAGGCCGGTCTTGGCGGCAAGATGGGACTGGATGCCACCCGCAAATTGCCAGGTGAAACAGAACGGGAATGGGGCCGCGTGCTGTCGATGACGCCAGATGTGATTGCCAAAGTCGACGCCATGTGGAGTGAGCTCGGATTGGGAGAAAAACCATGACCATGTCACGGGCCGTTGTTGGCATTACCGGTGCATCCGGCGCCGCTATTGCCGTGCGCATCATTGAGCGTCTTGCAGACATGCGGGGAGTAGAAACCCATCTGGTCATCTCGCCCTCTGCCCGTCAAACATTGCTGCATGAAGTCGGCGCGGCCGCCATTGAGCGAATTTCGGCGCTGGCGCATTTCAACCATCCGGTCACCAATATTGGCGCTGCTGTCGCCAGCGGTTCTTTCCACACGGCGGGCATGATTGTTGCCCCCTGCTCCATGCGAACACTGGCGGCAATCGCCCATGGCTTTTCCGACAATTTGATTGTCAGGGCAGCAGATGTGCATTTGAAAGAGCGCCGCAAACTGATTTTGATGGCACGGGAAACACCGCTGCACCTTGGCCATTTGCGCAACATGTGCGCGGCCACAGAAATGGGCGCAATGATCATGCCGCCCGTGCCGGCATTTTACCATCTTCCGGAAAGTGTGGCTGATATTGTCGATCAACTTGCCGCCCGCGCAATCGACCAGCTTGGTTTGTCGGCGTCGCCACAGGCAAAAGCATGGGAGCCGCATGTGATTGCGGCCTCCTGAAGTCCTGCGATTACATGTAAAGCATCGGGTCGGCACCGAAAAGCGCGGCGTGACCGCCAGCCAGCAACCACCATGTGATAAGTCCCGTCAAAGCGGCAGCAACCAGCATTGGTGCATCAAAGGCTGGTCTCACCTTGCCGGACAACAAAGCCGCAAAAGGAATGGATGAGGTACGGGCTGTCGCCTCAGCCCAGCCAGATCCCAATCTCTTGCGGACGCGTTTTTCAATCATCGGAATTCCGCCGAGCGAAAACAGGGCAAAACCGCCAAACAGGATCAGCGACCGCAGGTCACCATTGGGAACGAGATGCCCTGCTGACCAGAACAGAAAACCCCATAAAACCGGATGCCGGGTAATAGTGACGATCGCCCCGGCTTTCTCTCCCTGCCGCACCGAGATGGACAGCGGGTTAACGCTGCACAGGCCAGCAAGAACAAAAAACACCCCAAGTGGCGCAGCAAGAAATGTCATATGCGCTTGCCAGGGCGCGGTGTCCCACAGGGGAATATAGTCCACCATCAGGGCCGCGTGGAAAACCCAGCCAAGGGCCGCCAGCGACACCAGAGAATAGACACCGAAATATGAAGGCCTGCCCATGGCTGCAACCAGCTTGCTGCGCACCGATGGCACGGCAGGGATAGAATGTAGGGCAACGAACAATGCCAGTGCGGCTAAAAGTTCTATCACGGCAGGATCCTCGCTTGTTTTGTCACTGCCCCAGAAACAGCACGGTTGCTATGGCAGCAGAGGCCAGCACGGCCGAAATGGTGCCCGGTCCCTGTAACACCCCCATTCGGTAAAGAAGGATAGAAAAGCCGATAATAATAGGCGTTGCGACAATGAGTCCGACCTGAGCGTCGTTCATGCTTATGCTCCATCAAATGGTAATTGCGCTTTGTCATGACCATAAGCTTTTACTGACGGCGTTCTTTGATCAGCAGCAAAGAAGCACATTGTGCACCCGCCTATGCCTGATTTGCTATTCGGCAAATATGGATGAGGTCATGGCGGCAAAAGACGAGGACAACGGCAATCTGCTGATGTGGATTCTGGTATGGAGTGAGTTGATTGTATTCGGGGCATTGCTGGCGGCATTTCTGATTGCCTTTGCCCTGAACGAAGACGGATTTATCGCAGCAAGAGGCCATTTGCGGCCGCAAATTGCGGGCTTCAATACACTGGTACTGCTGGGTAGCGGTTGGCAGGCAGCCATCGCCGCCCGTCGCAATAGCTCGCTGCAGGTGAGAAGGCGGGCGCTGATTTTGGCGGCCCTGCTGGGTTTCGTCTTCACCGCATTGAAGCTCTACGAATACAGCACCGAAATCGCCTTCGCATCAGATGCGGCCTACGGCACTTTTTACGAGCTGTATTTCATGCTCACCGGCTTTCATCTTTTCCACGTCATCTTTGTTGCAGGACTGCTGCTGATCGTTGCCGTGAAACCGAAAGACGAAAACGTCACGCTGGTCACGACCATCTGGCACATCATCGATCTTGTCTGGATCGTCATTTTCCCCATTATCTATCTGGTATAGACCCATGCTCGATCGTACATCTTCACAACTGCGCAAAACCTTTGTCATTCTTTGCATTCTGGTGCTGGCGGGCATGGCCGTGGTGACGGCAAGACAGGCTGGTTACATGCCAGCACTTGCTGCTGCGTGCCTGGTGCTGCTGTTTTCGCTGTTAAAATCCCGACGCATTATCGATGAGTTTCTGGGCCTTGGCGGCGAGCCGGGTCTTTTGCGCAATGCTCTGCTGGCATGGCCTGTGCTTTTTGCTTCAGCAGCGCTGCTGCGCGCTGTTCTGCAGGGCGTCTACCATCTTTGAACGCAACTTGGGGCCGATAGCGTGCCTGTTGTTTGCCAAATGGCAAAGACGGCTCTGCCCCAGCCTCTAGAAAGGTCCCAGCCCTACCGCAGTGCGCCGCCCAACAGCCAAACACCCCGGAAAAGGGTTCGATCAAGCCGGTCCGCGCTGGCGGTTCCCCGGAATGGAAAGGACCATGGCATGGCAGAACGCCTGACCAAGACAGGAGCGCGCAACGTCTTTTATGGCGGCTCCATATTCTTCTTTGCGATATTCGTCGGGCTTACCGCCCACAGCCATTATTACATGCGCACCGTTTCTACGGATGAAAGCACGCTGACGGCAAGTGTCGCCCGCGGCAAACATGTCTGGGAGAAAAACTCCTGCATCAACTGTCACACTCTGCTCGGCGAAGGTGCCTATTTCGCACCAGAACTCGGCAATGTCTGGAAGCGTTACGGCGGCGTTGAGGACAAGGAGTCCGCACGCGATTCCATCAAGGGATGGATGGCGGCACAGCCGACCGGCATCGAAGGCAGACGTCAGATGCCCCAGTTCAACCTGACCGATCAGGAACTTGATGATCTTGTCGACTTCCTTGAGTGGGCAAGCCGCATCAAGACCCAGAACTGGCCACCGAATGATGCCGGGTGAGATGTGAGGCAAGGAGAGAAGACATGAAATACCAGACGCAAAAAGTCGCCATGCTTTACTTCTATGGCGCCATTGGCCTGTTCATAGCGCAGGTCATATTCGGTGTGTTTGCAGCGACAATCTACGTGGTGCCCAACACGCTGTCCGAGCTTTTACCCTTTAACATCGTCCGCATGATCCACACCAACGCCCTTGTTGTCTGGCTGTTGATGGGTTTCATGGGCTCGACTTACTACCTGCTGCCGGAAGAGACAGAAACCGAGCTTTACAGCCCGAAACTGGCGATCATCCAGTTCTGGCTGTTCCTCGTCGCCGCCGCTGTTGCCGTGGTCGGTTACCTGTTCCGCATCCATGAAGGACGCGAGTTCCTGGAACAGCCCTTTGCCATCAAGGTCGGCATTGTCATCGTCGTGCTGATGTTCCTGTTCAACATCACCATGACAGCTTTGAAAGGCCGCAAGACCACCGTCATCAACATCCTGCTATTTGGCCTTTGGGGTTTGGCGATCTTCTTCCTGTTTGCCTTTTACAACCCGGTCAATCTGGCACTCGACAAGATGTACTGGTGGTACGTCATCCATCTCTGGGTTGAAGGTGTGTGGGAACTGATCATGGCCTCGATCCTTGCCTTCCTGATGATCAAGCTCAATGGCATTGACCGCGAAGTGGTTGAGAAGTGGCTCTACGTCATTGTCGGCCTGGCACTGTTCTCAGGTATTCTCGGCACCGGCCACCACTTCTACTGGATCGGCGCTCCCGGATACTGGCAGTGGATCGGTTCACTGTTCTCGACGCTGGAAGTCGCACCGTTCTTCACCATGGTCATCTTTACTTTCATGATGACCTGGAAGGCCGGACGCAAGCACGACAACCGCGCCGCCCTGTTGTGGTCGATCGGTTGCTCGGTCATGGCATTTTTCGGGGCTGGCGTCTGGGGCTTCCTCAACACGCTGTCATGGGTCAACTATTACACCCACGGCACGCAGATCACCGCCGCGCACGGCCACCTCGCCTTCTTTGGCGCCTATGTGATGCTGAACCTCGCCATGATGGCCTATGCCATGCCGGAAATGCGCAAGCGCGCGCCGTATAACCAGATGCTGTCAATGGCCAGTTGCTGGATCATGTGCACAGCCATGTTCCTGATGACCTTTGCCCTGACCTTTGCCGGTGTTGTGCAGGTGCACCTGCAGCGCGTGCTCGGCGACAATTACATGGACGTGCAGGAACAGCTGTCGCTGTTTTACTGGATACGCCTGGCGACGGGCGCTGGAGTTCTCATTTCGGCTCTCATGTTCACCTGGGCAGTCCTGGTGCCCGGCAAGGAACGACGGAGTGACGTCACCCGTGCAGTGCAGCCTGCCGAATGAGAAACGCGCCGGCCCTTATACCCCAGGGGCCGGCGCTTCCCTTTTCAAAATCTCATGGAGAGAAAAACATGAACACGATCTTCAGGGACGGACCAAAGACCACCACGGAAATTCCTTTCTACAGCCCTTCCGGCAATGAGTGCCAGCTGTTTGAAAGAGCATGGACCCGGCAACTGCCGCTGCTTCTGAAAGGTCCAACCGGTTGCGGCAAAACCCGCTTTGTCAGCCATATGGCCGCCAAGCTCGGACTGCCGCTCTCCACCGTCTCATGCCATGACGATCTGGCTGCTGCCGATCTGACGGGCCGTTACCTGCTAAAAGGTGGCGATACGGTCTGGACGGATGGCCCGCTAACCAGAGCGGTTCGTCAAGGCGGCGTTTGCTACCTCGACGAAATTGTTGAAGCCCGCAAGGATGTCGCCGTCGTGCTTCACCCGCTGACCGATGACCGGCGTATTCTGCCGCTGGAACGCACCGGCGAAGTGCTGGACGCACCTCCCGGCTTCATGCTGGTAGTGTCCTACAACCCCGGTTACCAGAACCTGCTGAAAAGCCTGAAACCCAGCACCCGGCAGCGTTTTGTCGCCATTGAATTCGACTTTTTGCCGAAGGACCAGGAAATAGCAGTTGTTTCGAAGGAAAGTGGCCTTGAGGAATCTGACATCGAACCGCTGGTCAATCTGGCGCAGCGTCTGCGCACCCTGAAAGGCCATGACCTTGAAGAAGGTGTCTCGACCCGCCTCGTCGTTTATTGCGCCAGCCTGATCGATGCCGGCATGAGCAATCGTGACGCCGTCCGCGCAGCCATGATCGAACCGCTGACCGATGAGCAGGATGTCAAGGCAGCCCTCTTCGAGATCGCGGACGCAATGATCCGCTAAGGCACTTTGCGCCTTACACGGTGCAAAAGGCCCCCCGACACACTGAAGCTACGTATCGTCATTGCGAAATTCGAAACCGGATTTCGCGCCGATGCGGCAAGGATAGTTCGATGCTGGATTTTCTGGAACTGGAAGAAACCGTTGGCCGTGCATGGCATCGCCTGATTGGCGGAACGGCAACATGGCTGCGTTTTCCTGAACATGCCGTCAAACTGGACGATGTGCAAACGGTGCTGGCTGTGTGCTTTCGCGGTTTTGGCGGTGAGCGGGCGGTGCAGATCGCGCCGACCCGTGCCCGCACGTCCACCCACCGCTTGCGTTTGCGCCAACGCATGGGACTCGGTGAGGAAAAGTTGGCCCAGCCGGGCCGTGACCACGCCACGTTGATGTTGCCTCCAGTCATCGACCTGTTCCCGGACGAAGGACTTAACCGTGACCTCTATGTCTGGCTTGCAGCGGCGATGGCTTGCCTACCGCTCGACCAGTTACCATCAGACGATTTGCTGCTGAACGATCTCACCCGGCTTGATCGGGCATCAAAGTTGGCTGACCATGTCATGGAAGCCTTTCCCGGCATGAAAAGCCGTTATCGTCGCCTGTGTGCTGCCATCCTTGCCGTGCGTCAGAAAAGACCACTTCCCAAGGTCGAGCAGCAGGTTGAAAACCGTATTCTGGCGATGCTGGCAAATGGTGCCGAACACCATGCGCCGGTCGAGCCGTTCAAGTTCCCATACAAGGCACCGCCTGGTTATCTGCCGATGCTGCCGGTACCTTTGTGGCCAGATACGCTGCTGCGGGAAGCCTCCGAACCGCGCGACAATGAAGACCAGCCGGCCAGTGGTGCCCGGCCAAACGGTGCACCAACCGCCCGGCACATTGCGGTCCGAGAAAAGGCCGAAAATCGCCAGACCGAACGCAGCCCGTTCATTCTCAACCGGTTCGAAAAGATCCTGGCCATGGCAGAAATGGTCAATGTCGATCGCCCCGGCGACGATAGTGACGATAATGACACCAGCGCCGCCGATGAACTCGACGAGATGACGCTTGGCGAACGCAAGGGCAGACCATCCGCCCGCTTCCGTTTCGATCTTGACCTTCCACCGGAAGCACTGGATCGCACCCCGTTGGCGGCAGATCTGACCTATCCGGAATGGGATTATCGAAGCGGCACCTATCTGCCCAACCATTGCCGCGTGCTTACCTCGGCGGCCGCTGGTTCGGAAATACCGCCAGAAGCTGATGAACAAACCAAGAGCTTGATCCGCCGCGTCAAACGACAATTCGAGGTTCTGCGTCCCCGCCATGAAATGCTCAAAGCCCAGATCGACGGAAACGATCTTGATCTGGATGCCGTAGTCCGTGTGCGAAGCGACATGGCTGCCGGCGGTCAAGGCAGTGATCGCATTCACATGATGAGCAGACCGCAGGCTCATGATCTTGCCGTCACCATTCTTGTCGATGTGTCGCTGTCCACTGATGCGTGGTTTGACAACCGCCGCGTTCTGGATGTCGAGAAAGAAGCCCTGCTGGTGTTGGCAAACGGACTGTCGGCCTGCGGCGACAGCCACTCCATTCTGACATTCACCTCCCGTCGTCGCTCATGGGTGCGGGTGGAAACGGTAAAAGATTTTGACGAGCCAATGGGCGACAAGGTGGAGCGACGCATTTCCGCACTGAAACCTGGCTATTACACCCGTATTGGCCCTGCGGTTCGCCATGCGGCTGCGGAGTTGCGCAAGCGCCCTGACAGACGCAAGTTGCTGTTGCTGCTGACCGACGGCAAACCCAACGACGTTGACCACTATGAAGGCCGGTTTGCCATCGAAGATAGCCGCCGGGCCATCACCGAGGCAAGGCGCTCCGGCGTCAACGTGTTTGGTGTGACGGTGGACAGGCAAGCCCAGTCCTACATTCCGGCGATCTTTGCCAAGAATGGCTATGCCATCGTCAACAGGATTTCCAAACTGCCCTCGGCCTTGCCTGCCATCTATCGCAGCTTGGCCGGTTAACCGCAGCAAATACCACCAAAATAACAGCCCCGCCAAATAGCGGGGCTGTTTTGTTTCAGTCTTCATTACCTTGTAGAATGTCCTCCCGACGATCTTACACGCCTTCGCGAAGTAAGGATCAGGCCGCTTTGCTATGTGTGCGGCCCGATGAATGCAGATAGGCATCAAAACAGGCCGCAACGGCACGAATAATGAAGCGTTGATCCGGTTTGACGCTGACGATGCCATCTCTGATGTCAACGACGCCATCATCTTCCAGCATGGAGAGTTGGCGATTGTCCTCCAACAACATGGCAGCATCAAAACCATGACCCGCAGCAATCCCCGCCACATCGGCGCGAAAATCGCACATCAACCGTTCAATCAGATCGGCGCGCATCCGGTCTTCGGTGGTCAAACGATATCCCTTGACGGTCGCCAGCTGCCCGCTGGAAATCTGCCGCGCATAAATGCCGGGTGGCACTTCGTTCTGCACATACCCACCAGGCATGCGTCCGATGGCGGAAGCGCCCAGACCGATCAAAGTCTGGCAGGCATCCGTCGTGTAGCCCTGGAAATTGCGATGCAAACGTCCTGACTTTTGTGCAATCACCATATCGTCACCGGGCAAAGCGTAGTGATCGAGACCGATGCGGATATAACCTGCCCGCTCGAGAGTGGCGGCAATGGCATCTGCCTGCTCTGCCCGCGCCATGGCATCTGGCAAAACTTTTTCATCAATCAGTTTCTGATGTTGTTTGAAGCTGGGAATATGCGCATAGCCAAACACCGAAAACCGGTCCGGCCGCATTTTGATTGCAGCTTTGGCAGTGGCAATACAGGACGCCACGGTTTGATGTGGCAAGCCGTAGATCAGGTCAAAATTGATACGCGGAACGCGGGCAGCTCTTAACCTCGTGACGGCGGTCTGCGTTTGTTCTTCGCTTTGGATGCGGTTGATGGCCTTTTGCACGATAGGGTCAAAGCTTTGCACTCCAAGGCTTGCACGCCTGACACCGCCCTCACCCAGCGCAATCGCCATGTCCGGTGTCAATGTTCTGGGATCGATCTCGACAGCCATCTCGGTTGTTCTGTCAAAAGCGAAATTTTTGCCCAGCAATGCAATCAACCGCAGGAACTCCTCCGGCTGCATGATGGTGGGTGTACCACCGCCAAAATGCACATGGCCAACCTTCAGGCGACCAGATGTACGCGCCCGCACCAGATCAATCTCCGCATGAAGGACGTCGAGGTAATCAAGGATTGGGTGGTCGCGGCTGGTGATCGTGGTGTGACAGCCGCAATACCAGCACATCGATCGGCAGAACGGAATATGCAGATAAAGCGAGACTTTGTCCTGCAGTGGAATTTCCGTAATCCAGTCCGAATATGTTCCGGCACCTATCGTGGCCGAAAAGGCTGGCGCGGTCGGATAACTGGTGTAACGCGGCAGTCGCGCTTCACCGTATTTCTCGATAAGCGGCTGATGCATGGGGGCACTCCTTTACGGTTACAAATGTGCCCGCATCCTGCCCGTGAAGAATGCGCCCTTCTTTGCGTAAAAGCGCATACATGACAATTTTCAGATTTATTTGAGCCGCGTCAACGTTGCCCGCTGTGACAATAGGTAGCTTCCGGGCTGCTCAAGCGGCAGCCGCACGCATGAGCAGTCCTTGTTTTGCGGCGATGGAAACACATTATGTCCGAAGCTCAGCCCGTTACCAACATTGATGTCAGGGTCATTCCGCCCCATGAACGTCATCCGCAGATTTTTGGTGCTCTAGGCGCATTGACCGCCGGCCAGTCGCTGCAGATCACCAGCGATCATGACCCGCGCCCACTATTGTACCAGCTGGCCACCAATTTCCCCGGCGAGTTTGGCTGGGAATATCTCGAGCAGGGTCCAGAAGTCTGGCGCCTTGACATCAATCGTATGGCAGGTGAGAGCGAAAGCAGTGACGAAGAACATTCCGGCTGCGATTGTTGCTGTGGATCAAACCATTAAGAGCAATCCGCCTGCATGTTAGACGTCTGCAAAAATCGGCAAAAGCTGTTTCAAAGATAAAAGGTGAACCATGAATGGCATCATGAAAGAACTGGATTTGCGTCCACTTTTGCGCAGTGGCATCGAACCATTCCCCGCCATCATGGAGACTGTGGCATCGCTGGCTCCGGGTGAAGGTTTGACGATCATGACAACCTTTCGCCCGGTGCCATTGTTCAATGTCATGGCGCGCCGCGGGTTCGATCATCTGGAAAAAGAGCTTGGCAATGGTGAGTGGGAGGTCCAGTTCATTCCGCATAAAAAAAGCGAAGAACTCTCCGTGTCACCAACGCTGGTCCATGATGCAGCGGAACCGGAAGCATGGCCGGATCCCAGCGAATATCTTGATCTCGTCGAACTGGCTCCACCACTGCAAATCAAGCGGCTGACGGAAGCCACAAAGAGCCACCCTCCGGGGTCTGTCATTTTTGCCGTTATGCAGCAGGAACCGGTTTTTCTATATGCTGATCTGATGTCGAATGGCCATCAATGGGCAGGAAACTTCGACGAAGGCCGCACAGCATTCCGTATGTTCATCAGGGTTGGCATGCCGCCGAACTGACAGCGTAATCTCGGAAACAAAGCATACCTCCATCAAAATGCCCCGCCTGTGACAACAAGCGGGGCATTTTCTTTGGTTCATTCTGAAAGATAAAACCGCTGCGAACCGTCAAGTCCGCAGCGGTTTGCGCTCCTGTGTCAGGATCGGCCCGAATTCTATGCAGAACAACAGAAAGCCGATGATCCACAGGGCGCCCGAGCAGGCGTGAAGGTGCATCATGGCATTCGGGAAGGCCTCTGCGGCAGGTCTCAGTACTGCGCTGCCAATCAGCGCCAAATAGGCGGCAACCGTCATCTTCGTTGCATGGAGTTTGCGACCGGTATGACCAAGGCTGGCGCGCGTCATCACGGCCAGCATCATGCAGGCAACAACGCCGACGGTGAAGATATGCAGCACCGAGCGGGCATCCATCACCTCATAGGCACCCAGCGCAATGGCCATAAAGCCGAGCGGTATGAAGGCGTAAGCCACATGCAGAACCACCAGCAATTGCTCTGGCCACGTGGCCCAACCGCGCCAGCGCACAAGCCTGACCGCATGCATGAACCCGGCGATTACAGCGACAATGACCGTTAATGGGCTCTCCGGTGCAAAGGTCCAACCACCAAGGGCGGCAACCCCCGTTAAAATCGCCGCCGTATCGAAGTTATTATAAGGAACAGGAAAATCGGTACGGCCAGACTTGTTGATCCAGTTGCGGGTAAAACTTGGAACGATACGTCCACCGACGATCATCACCAGAACCGTATAGGCCGAAACCGCAAGCCGTGTGGCAACGTGGCTGTGATCACCGCTGATCGCCGCATAATGAAAGACGATATTGGCGGCTGAAAGCGCCAGCAGCCCCGCCAGTACCTTCAGGTCTTTCCATTTGCGCCCGGCAATGACTTCTCTTGCGCATATCGCAAGCAGGGCCGGAAGAAACAGACCATCGATCACCGCAGCTGATGTCATGCCAAACACGCTAGGCACCAGGAACATCAACCGTCCCAAACACCATAACCCGAACAGCAGCACCAGTGGCAACCCGGACACCGGTAAACGGCCTGTCCAGTTCGGCACGGCTGTCAGCAAAAACCCGGCAAGCACAGCCGAGGCAAAACCAAATAGCATTTCATGCGCGTGCCAGTTATGCGCGCCATAATCGCCGCCGATCTGGATGAACCCGCTCAATGCGGAAATCCACAAGACCATGGTGACGATTGCCCAAATGGCCGCCGCCAGAAAGAACGGGCGGAAACCATAAGAAAAAATGACCGGTCCGGTGCGTGACAAACCTCTTGGAACTCCGTCCTTTGGACGGGCATGTCCGTCTTGCCGGATTGTTTCTGTACCGCTCATGATATTGCTCCTGGGATTAGCCTTCGTGGTGAATTCTTGACATCTGTCTAACCACCCCTGGCCACCCCGTCTTTGCGAACAGGCAAAGACCGCGACACCCCCAGCCAAAATGTCGCAGCCGTCAAAACGGGCTCTTTGTTCCATCTCAAATTGTAATTCGCGAGTTGAGCTAAAAACGATCACGACAGGGCCAAGCAAGGCTTGTCCTATCGGAGAAGGAGAAACCCGATGACTGACAACTTCAACATCACACGCCGGAACATACTGGCTAGTGCGGCTTTTGCTGGTGCGATGGCACCTGTCATCGGCGCAGCGACCGCGCATGCAGCAGGCGAAACAAAGACCGCTGAAAAGGCTTTGACACCCGCCGAGATTGCGGCGCTGACGCGCGTTAAAGTGGAATTGGCGAAACCACCGTTCGTGCATGAACACACCCAGAAAGCTGTCGGCGGACCAAAAATTGTCGAGTTCACACTGACCATCGAAGAAAAGAAGATGGTGCTGGATGACAAGGGTACTGAAGTTCACGCCATGACGTTCAATGGCTCGGTTCCCGGCCCACTGATGGTCGTTCACCAGAATGACTATGTTGAATTGACGCTCATTAACCCTGACACCAACGAGCTTCAGCACAACATCGACTTCCACTCGGCAACAGGCGCCCTTGGTGGCGGCGGCCTGACAATCGTCAACCCCGGTGAGAAGGCAATCCTGCGCTTCAAGGCCACCAAGGCTGGCGTATTTGTCTATCATTGCGCACCTCCCGGCATGGTGCCTTGGCACGTTACCTCGGGCATGAATGGCGCCATCATGGTTCTGCCACGCGACGGCCTGACAGATGGTCACGGTAAGGAACTGGCCTATGACCGCGTCTATTATGTCGGTGAGCAAGACTTCTACGTGCCCCGTGACGAGAAGGGTGCCTTCAAGAAGTATGACAGTGCTGGCGATGCCATGGTCGACACGCTGGAAGTCATGCGCACGCTGACCCCAAGCCATATCGTCTTCAACGGCGCAGTCGGTGCTCTGACAGGTGATAACGCGCTGAAGGCAGCCGTTGGCGAAAAGGTGCTGATTGTCCACTCGCAGGCCAACCGTGATACCCGTCCACACTTGATCGGTGGCCACGGCGATTATGTCTGGGCAACCGGCAAATTCCGCAACATTCCAGACGTCGATCAGGAAACCTGGTTCATTCCGGGCGGCACGGCAGGTGCAGCATTCTACACCTTCGAGCAGCCAGGCATTTACGCCTATGTGAACCACAACCTCATCGAAGCCTTCGAACTGGGCGCGGCTGCTCATTTCAAGGTCACTGGTGACTGGAACGACGACCTGATGACTGCGGTTCTCGCACCATCGAGCATCTAACATGACAAGGAGCCAAGGGACCGGAAACAGCCCGGCCCCCTGGCCCACCCCGTGGGTGTACGGAATATAAGCTGCACATATTCACGACTGATGGCGCAAGGAGACTGCTATGACCGCGCTTCGTCTAAAACCTGCATCGAAAGCTCTCTCGATTGCGCTTCCGCTGTCAATTATCGCGGTGCTGACCGCAACAGCAGCTCTCCAAGCGGGCATCATCGGTTCAGACAGTACACCTGTTGCGAGCGTTGACGCACCACAAACCATTGTCATTCCGACGGGCACTTTTAGTTATCGTGAAGACGGCGAATATTTCAAAAACGGTTACGCCGTTGACGCACCAATGCGCACCATGACAATGAACCGTGCACTGACAATCATGAAATATCAGGTCTCGGGCAGCGATTATAACCGTTGCGTAACGGATGGTGCCTGTGCTGCACCAGAGCCTGGCTTTACCGTTGCACTTGATGTGAGAACGCCGGCAACTGGCATCAGCCACGACGATGCAAAAGCCTATGCTGCGTGGCTGAGTGCTCGCACCGGCGAGGTCTGGACCTTGCCAAGTGACGCGCAACTGGCTTTCGCTGCCGGCTCGATCTTTCCTGATGAAAAACTGGATGTCGATACGGATTCGACCAACCCTGCCGCACGCTGGCTGGCAGACTACGAACGCCAGACCAGCCGTAAAGCCTCGAGCAATCCGGTTCCGCAATCATACGGCACGTTCGGCGAGAATGAGCATGGCCTGTCGGATTTTGGTGGCAACATATGGGAATGGACAGCGACCTGCAGTCGCCGTGTCAATCTGGATGCCAACGGCAATGTGACGAGCGCCGTCTCTTCATGTGGTATTCCGGTTGCTTCGGGTAAACACCGTGCAGCGCTTAGCGGTTTTGTGCGCAATCCGAAGGGCGGCGGCTGTGCGGTGGGCGCACCTCCGGATAATCTCGGCTTTCGGCTGGTCAAAGACACACGTTGGTATGCACCACTTGCAGCACGGCTGCGCCACCATGGTTGGTCGGTTTAACAACCCCGACAACCTTTCCACAACCCTCGACACGTGCTAAAGACAGCGACGAAACAATACGGAAATATTTAACGAGACTAATCCTGCCGTCACCGCTCGATCAGAAGCGTCGACTACCGCAGACAAGCGGAAACAGGGTGTCTGGAGAGGACATCTGGTGAAGATTGACCGCAGCGTCATCCGGGCTTTGCCTTTGTTCAGTAAAATGTTGGACGAAGATCTCGACAAGCTTCTGTCCCATGCCAATTCCCGGCTTGTGCCGCCCGGCGAAGCGATCTTTGAGCAGGGACAGGCCGCATCCCATTTTTTCCTGCTGATTCATGGCCGGTTGAAAGTCACCCAAGTCACGCAGGATGGCCAGCAGATCATTGTACGCGTAGTGCATCCAGGCGATCTCTTCGGTTTTGCCAAGGCTCTTCAAAGAACCGACTATCCCGGCACGGCGACCACCGCTGCTGAAAGCGTTATTCTGTCCTGGCAGACAGACCTTTGGCCACAATTTGTCGAGCAAAACCCTTATCTGGCAGTGTCTGCCATGCAGACCATCGGCCAGCGGCTGGAAGAAGCCCATACGCGTATTCGCGAAATGTCCACGCAGGAAGTGGAGCGCCGTGTCGCCCACGCCGTGCTTCGTCTGTCACAACAGGCCGGGCGCAAGGAAAGCGAAGGTATTCGGATCGATTTCCCGATATCCCGACAGGATATTGCCGAGATGACCGGAACGACACTGCATACGGTGTCGCGCATTCTTAGCAGCTGGGAATCCAAGGGTCTTGTGCAGGGTGGCCGCCAGAAACTTCTGGTCTGCAACATGCCGGGGCTGATGCAGCTTGCCGATGGCGCGCGCGAGTAACGCCATCGACAAATGTAAAAAGGCATTTGGGGAGGAGCACAGGCTCCTCCTGTTGTTTTTCAGACAGCAGCATCCCAAACCGGCGCGAGGCCATCCGGGGACACGATACGGCCGTCTGCTTTGGAAAGCGCGTGAATGGCCGCCATTTCCTCTGAAGACAGGGCAAAGTCAAAAATCGCTGCATTCTCGGCGAGACGAGCTTCAGTCACCGTCTTGGAAAGCGCAATAACGCCGTCCTGCTGGACGAGCCAATGCAATACGACCTGAGCAACCGACTTGCCGTGTTTGGCAGCAATATCTTTCAGAACCGGGTCGGCAAGCACCTTGCCATCCGCCATGGCAAAATAGCTGGTAATCGACATGCCGGACTTTTTGGCTTCGGCGATCACGACATCCTGATTGAGATACGGATGATACTCAATCTGGTTGGTCACGATCGGCGCCTTTGAAAGTGAAACGGACTGCGCCATCAAAGCCGTGTTGAAGTTGGATACACCGATATGACGCACCTTGCCGGCTTCCTTGACCTCATTCAACGCACCGATCTGCTCAGCCAATGGAACCGCGTCGTTTGGCCAATGGAGAAGTAACAGGTCAACATAGTCGGTTTTCAGCTTCTGCAGGCTTTCGTCAACGGAAGTTACAAATGCGTCGCGTTTGTATTTGTCGACCCAGACTTTTGTGGTCAGGAAGATATCGCCACGCGTGATGCCTGAACCGGCGATGGCCTCGCCAACTTCCGCTTCATTGCCATAAATCTGCGCAGTGTCGATATGGCGGAATCCGGTCTTAAGCGCCTTCGGCACAATCCTGAGGACATCACTGCCGGGAACACGAAACGTACCAAAGCCGAGCGCGGGAATGGTCGCCCCATTTGCGGTAACAGTGTGCATTGGTTTACTCCTTGATTAATCCGCAGCGATTTTCGCCGGGAATGATTGGACTTGAGAACCGGCTGGACATCAAGTGCCGGTTTAGCAAGCTCGACCGCAAATCGGCCGGGCTGATAACGATCAGGCAATGTTCAACGCCGGTGACGCGGCACGACGGTCGAGCGCACCACTCCAAATTGTCAGAAGCAGGGCGACGGCGACAAGAATGGCACCAACCCAAGGCGTAGCGACAAGACCGAGCGGCGATTCCACCACCAGACCGCCCAGCCACGCGCCGATGGCAATGCCGAGGTTAAAGGCAGCAATATTGAGTGCAGAGGCGACATCAACGGCTCCCGGCCGATGCTCTTTGGCCAACTGCACGACATAAAGCTGCAAGCCTGGTACGTTTGCAAAGGACAGGAAACCGAGTGCAGCCAACGTCACCAATGTGAGAACAGGCGACACAGCGGTAAAGGAAAACACCAGAAGCACGATTGCCTGCGCCAGGAACAGACCGACAAGCGCTCTGACCGGATTGTGATTGGCAATCCTGCCGCCGCCAATATTACCAGCAGCAATAGCGATACCGTAGAGCACGAGAATAAGACTGACGCTGTATGCGGAGAAGCCGGTCACTTGCTGCAGGATTGGCGCGAGGAAGGTGAAGGCGACAAACGTGCCGCCATATCCGAAAGTGGTCATGGCGAAGACGATCAGCAGGCGTCCTGAACCGAGAACGCGGACCTGATCAACCAAACGTGCAGGCGCTGCCTTTTTGAGCGTATTTGGCAGAAGTGTCGCAATTGCCAGAAAAGCAATGACACCGAGCATCGACACCGCCCAGAAGGTAGCGCGCCAGCCGAAAACCTGACCAATATATGTACCAAGTGGAACACCGGTGACGATAGCAACCGTCAGGCCCATGAACATCATGGCAATTGCCGAAGCACGACGGTTCTCCGGCACGAGATCTGCAGCGATGGTCGCACCAACAGAGAAGAAAACGCCATGCGCAAAAGCGGCCAGTACGCGTGCCACAAGAAGGAACTCATAACCGGATGACAATGCCGCCAGCCCGTTACCAACAACAAACAGCGCCATAAGGCCAAGCAGCAGCGGCTTTCTTTCTATCCTGCCAGTCAACGCCGTCAGGACCGGCGCACCAAAGGTCACGCCAAGCGCATAAACGCTGACGATAAGACCAGCCAGCGGCAATGAGATGTTGAGATCCGTCGCAACTGTCGGCAACAATCCGACAATCACGAACTCGGTGGTGCCGATCGCATAGGCTGCGATCGTCAAAGCAAATATAGCCAAGGGCATGATGACTTCCTCTTTCCCCTCGAAATCTATCGGGGGCGCTGACGACAGCACTGCTGTCCGTCTGACTGATTGATGCACCCTATATGGAGGAAGACGACTTGCCTGATAATCGGCAATAATGGATAAATACCTTTGAATTGAATTCATGAGGTAGTGCGCATGGACAACCGTACCGGCGAAATGGAGGTCTTCGTGGCGGCCGCCGAACTGGGAAGTTTTTCTGCCGCCGGACGTAAACTAAAACTCTCTCCTTCTGCCGTCAGCAAACTCGTAACCCGTGTTGAGGACCGTCTGGGGACACGTCTGCTGTTGCGCTCAACTCGCCTCGTCACCCTGACCCCAGAAGGCGAAATTTATCTGACCAGAGCAAAACGCATTTTGGCAGACATACAGGAGACGGAACAGATCATCACCAGCGGCGGCAAAGCGGTTCCCCGCGGACTTCTGCGTGTGAATGCGACACTCGCTTTCGGTGAACGTTATCTGCTGCCACTCGCACCAAAATTCCTTGAACTATACCCAGAAGTTCAACTCGATATTTCACTGACAGACGGCGTTATCAGCCTTATCGAGGAACGAACGGATATCGCCATCCGCTCGGGCGCCCTACAGGATTCCTCCCTGAAGGCCCGCAAACTGCTTGAAGTGCCACGGGTCATCGTCGCGTCGCCGGCCTATATCGACAAACATGGTATGCCCAAGACGCCGCAAGACCTCGCACACCACAACTGCTTCAGTTTCAACTTCAGTCGAAGTCTGAATGAGTGGCCGTTCAGAAATCCTGGATCTGACGATGTCTACCGTATTCCAATTTCAGGCAATGCGGCTGTCAACAGCGGATTGGCGATGCGCCGATTGTGCCTTGAGGGTTTAGGCTTGGGGCGTGTTGGCGGTTTTCATGTGGAGGAAGATATTGAAGCGGGCAGACTTGTGTCTGTTCTGGACGATTATAACCCAGGCGATGTCGAGGTTATCTGGTGTGTCTATGGTGGTTCGGGACCATTGTCTGGCCGGGTACGCGCCTATTTGGATTTTCTGAGCGAGCATGTTTTGCGGGCGTCGCCTTGATTTTCTTGCGGCGTGTCTACCATTGGTTATTGATCGTTTTGTCGCCGGCGGTTTTTCCAGGCTTTGACTTCCGCATTGGGGAGCTGTTGGCGTGCCTTGGTTGTTGTGTCTTGAGAAGGGTTATTTTCGCGGGCGCGTAGGCGCCGCCAATGGTCTGCGGTTTCTTTTAGTTTTGAGATTTTGTTTTTTGGGGGAATGTTTTGGTGATTTGGTTGCGGGGGCAGGATTTGAACCTGCGGCCTTCAGGTTATGAGCCTGACGAGCTACCGGGCTGCTCCACCCCGCGTTACCTCGGTAAACTGCATGGCAGTTTATCCGTACCAGCGCAAATCCTTGGGATTTGTCGCAAGCCATAAACCGTTATAGCGATCTATGGCGTTTTTCGATTAAATTGCTGTGCAATTTTCTCGTTTATTGAATGCCTTAAACGCAA
>NZ_JACVAB010000024.1 GCF_014851585.1 Agrobacterium sp. AGB01 | reverse complement strand
CGTTGAGCGAGGCCGTGCCGCCAGCAACATCGACTTCCGCACCCAGACCACCGCGCAGCCAGAACTGGTTGGTGTCCTGCCCGTCGAAACTGAAAGCGGAAAGACCGGTGATGGTGCCGCTGGTGGCTGCTGTTTCGTTTTCAAAACGGTAGGCAGCTTCAGCGCGGGCCAGCAGGCGGATATCATTGTTCAATGCGTGAACGCCGTCGATACCGGCACGAACAACCGTGCTGTGGTCGCTGGTTGAATTGAAAC
>NZ_JACVAB010000023.1 GCF_014851585.1 Agrobacterium sp. AGB01 | reverse complement strand
ACGTCGATCTCATTGCCTTGGAAGCGACCGGCGGTTACGAAACACTGGTGGCAGCCAAACTATCTGCCAGTGGCTTATGCGTGATCATCGTCAATCCGTCACAGGTGCGCTCCTATGCCAATGCCATCGGTCGCCGCGCCAAGACCGACGAGATTGATGCGCAGGTGATCGCGGCTTTTGTACTGGCAACCAAGCCACAAATCCGGCCACTGCGTGACGCGCAAACCCAGGCATTGTCTGCACTTGTCGACCGCA
>NZ_JACVAB010000022.1 GCF_014851585.1 Agrobacterium sp. AGB01 | reverse complement strand
GCAGAGGGAAGAGAAGGGGAGAGGAGAGGGGGAAGGGAAGGGGGGAAAAAAGGGGGGAGAAAGGGGTGGAGGGGGGGCGGAGAAAGGGGGAGGGAAGAGGGAAAAGAGAGGGAGAAAGGGAGGAAGGAAGAAGAAAGGGAAGGAAAGAAGGAAGGGGAGGAAGGAAAGAAAAGAGAGGGAAGGGAGGGAAGAGAAAAAGGGGGAAAAAAAGAAGAGAAAAAAGGAGGGAGAGAAAGAAAGAAAGGAGGGAAAAGAAGAAGGGGAGGGGAAGAAAGAAAGGGAAGGGAAGAAGGAAGGGAGGAAGGGGGGGAAGGAGAACAAGAAGACAGCGGCCAGGGGCAGGTTAGGGCGACCGGGCGGCGCATCCGCGCTGTGCAGCAGGCCAGAAAGCAGGACCCAGCGAGTGGCACGCCCGGTCACCGGCCCATCCAGTGGCAACAGGCA
>NZ_JACVAB010000021.1 GCF_014851585.1 Agrobacterium sp. AGB01 | reverse complement strand
TGCGGTTTCCTTAGCGGGAATGTCGGTTATGTTTTTGCCGTCGAGGATCACCTGACCGGAGGAAGGTGACAGCAGCCGCGACAGGGCACGCAGCAGCGTGGACTTGCCACAGGCATTCGGCCCGACAATGACGGTAAACGAACCATCCGGGATCGAGACTGTCAGGTTTTTTGAGATCGTACGCTCATCATAGCGTAGCGTCACACTGTCCGCATGCAAACGGGCGGGAACCGGATGGGTGTTGGATGCGGTCATTTGCGACCCTCGCGAATAAGAAGCCAGAGGAAATAAATGCCGCCAATGCTGACGGTCATCACACCAACGGGAAGTTGAACCCCGAATGCATGTTGTGCAGCCCAGTCGGCAGCCAGAAGCAGAAGACCACCCATCAAGGCAGACGGTATCAACGCGACACCGGCCCCGCGCGTCAGCCGTCGTGCGATCTGTGGTGCAGCCAGTGCAATGAAGGAGAT
>NZ_JACVAB010000020.1 GCF_014851585.1 Agrobacterium sp. AGB01 | reverse complement strand
GACGTGGACCGTCGCTTCTCCGAGCAGGACCGCCGTCTCGACCGGATGGGCGCGATGAGTTCGGCGATGCTGAACATGGCGATCAACGCCGCCGGCAGCCGCAGTCCGCGTGGACGGGTCGCCGTGGGCGCGGGTTGGCAGAACGGCGAGAACGCCCTGTCCGTGGGCTACTCGAAGCCGATCGGCGAACGCGCGTCCTTCAGCATCGGTGGTGCGTTCAGTGGCGACGAGAAGTCGGCCGGCGTGGGCTTCGGTATCGACCTGTAACCCGGTTGTCGCAACGAAGAAGGGCCCGGCAATGCCGGGCCCTTTCTTTTTTGCGGAAGGCCAGTCGTCAGTCGCAGGCCATGCGGCCCGAGGGCAGCACGCGCGGATTGCCCATCGCGAAATGCGTCACCGGCCGTTCCCACATCTCGAACGACGAGATGCCCGGCGTGACGCCGCAACTGCTGGTGTAGGTGAAGGTCTCGCCATCCGTCGACACGTAC
>NZ_JACVAB010000001.1 GCF_014851585.1 Agrobacterium sp. AGB01 | reverse complement strand
GATGCTGGCAAACCCAAGATCGTCGCGATTGTCGCAACGATGCGAAAACTGCTGACCATTCTCAACGCCATCATCAGGGATCAAAAACCATGGCAAGACGCTTGACGAACAAGACAGTCGCTCATTCCCGTGTGCTTGTCACGGGAATCTAGCAAACGCGCGTCTGCGCGGCCGGGGGAAAACTTGTTTCAGCCCAAAGACTTGGGCTGGGACTGGATCCCTGTGACAAGCACAGGGAAGAGGGAGATTGTGGTGACCGTCTTCGCGTAAAAGCCAGTGATAGTCGGAGCGGCTGACATTTCCCTGGCGTCATCCTCGCCCTTGTGGCGAGGATCTAACCACGCCAACCGCATCAGTTTCGCTCAATGATAGGTGATTGGATCCTCGGGACAGGCCCGAGGACGACGCAAGAGTGCGGGGACACCGATCCGCACCAATCGACCGTTTGCGCACCCACCGAGCCAGCATAAAACAAAAA
Source organism: Agrobacterium sp. AGB01 (assembly GCF_014851585.1). Classification (GTDB taxonomy): domain Bacteria; phylum Pseudomonadota; class Alphaproteobacteria; order Rhizobiales; family Rhizobiaceae; genus Agrobacterium. The sequence goes on along the minus strand of NZ_JACVAB010000001.1, from coordinate 1,453,190 downwards.
GGCCGAAGCATCACGCCTCGGCCTTTATATTTTCAGTCACCTCGGCCAAGCGGCACGTCGCCGCCCTGCCCTTTGCGCTCTGTTATTCGATATCGAACGAAACGCCCTGCGCCAGTGGCAAGGCCTTTGAGTAGTTGATGGTGTTGGTTGCGCGGCGCATATAGGCCTTCCACGCATCCGAGCCGGACTCACGGCCGCCGCCGGTTTCCTTTTCGCCACCAAAGGCGCCACCGATTTCCGCGCCTGACGTGCCGATATTGACGTTGGCAATACCGCAATCCGAACCATCGGCCGACAGGAAGCGTTCCGATTCCTGCAGGTCACGGGTGAAGATCGACGACGACAGGCCAGCGGAAACGGCATTGTGATCATCGATCACAGCGTCGAAATCGCTGTACTTCATCACGTAGAGAATAGGTGCGAAGGTTTCTTCCAGCACAGGACCGTCCTGCTTTGGCATTTCCACCAGAGCGGGCTTGACGTAATAACCGTCAGCGGCGCCCGTATCGACACGCTCACCACCCAGAACCGTACCACCGTGGTTCTTGGCTTCGCCCAGCGCCTTCTGCATGCCGTCAAAGGCTGCCTTGTCGATCAGCGGACCAACCAGCGAGGATGTTTCCAGCGGGTTGCCGACGGAGACCGAGCTGTAGGCTTTCTTGAGGCGTGGAACGAGTTGGTCGTACACGCTGTCATGCACAAACAGACGACGCAGGGTCGTGCAGCGCTGGCCAGCTGTGCCCATGGCGCCAAATGCGATGGCGCGCAGTGCCATGTCGAGATCGGCAGATGGGCAAACGATACCGGCATTGTTGCCGCCGAGCTCCAGAATGGAACGGGCGAAACGCTTGGCAAGACGCGGACCAACCTCGCGGCCCATGCGGGTGGAACCGGTGGCAGACACAAGCGGCACCTTCGGGTGGTCAACCAGTGCTTCACCGACAAAACGATCGCCAATCAGCACCTGGCTCAGCCCCTCTGGCGCATCGCCAAAACGGGCAACGGCGCGCTCAAAAATGCCCTGAACGGCAAGCGCCGTCAGCGGCGTCTTTTCAGACGGCTTCCACACCACAGAGTTGCCGCAGACCAGCGCCAACGCCGCATTCCACGACCAGACAGCGACCGGGAAGTTGAAGGCGGAGATAACGCCAACGACACCGAGGGGATGCCAGGTTTCCATCATGCGGTGGCCGGGACGTTCCGTGGCAATGGTCAGGCCATAAAGCTGGCGGGACAGACCCACTGCGAAATCGCAGATGTCGATCATTTCCTGGACTTCACCGAGACCTTCGGACGGGATCTTGCCGGCTTCCAATGACACCAGTCGACCAAGATCGGTCTTGAAGGCGCGCAGTTCCTCACCCAGCAGGCGAATAAGTTCGCCACGGCGTGGTGCCGGCACCAGACGCCATGTCTTGAAGGCAGCATCAGCCTTTTCAACCACCTTTGCCACCTCAGCGACGGACACGGTCTTGAGGTCTGCAACTTTTTGGCCGGTAACCGGGCTGAAGGATGGCATGTTACCGCCAGTGTAAAGGCTGGACGAAACGCCCATCTTTTCCAGCAGGTTTGCCGCTTCCTTTACCACATCGATTTTCTGGGTTGCTGCGTCCATTTTAAGCTCCATTTTCCCCGCAGTGGCGGCGCTTCATCCATACTGGCGAAAACACTCTGCCCTGCACTTCAATTTTCGGTCTTCTTTACCGTGTCGCGGGCCTGAACAGGCCAAAGCCTGTTATCTGCAACGGGCCTTGGCTGTTTGTTTTACGCATCTCGTTATTGCAAAACCCATGGATTTTACACGACATGCTGTCGTTTCCCACTTGACGAAAAGTGCCAGTTTATTCTTTCTCGTAATCATATACGCCAGGATTGACCGGTTTCAAATGACGAAACCAATTATGTTGATGCGAGATCGGAATAATGGACCCCAGACGCCGCCTGATACCTGACATCGTGACCTTACAGGCTTTCGAGTGTGCGGCACGGCATGGCAACTTCACACGGGCCGCCGAAGAACTGAACCTGACACAGAGTGCCATCAGCCGCCAGATCCGTGACCTGGAAGCGCAAACCGGCATGCAGTTGTTTGAGCGCATCAGGCGGCGCGTGGTGCTGTCACAGGCCGGACGCAAGTTTTTGCCCGATGTGCAGCGCCTTTTGCAGCAGTCCGAACAGTTGATGGTGCGCGCTGTTGCGTCAGGCGAATCCGGCTCTGCGCTGTCGATTGCCTCCCTGCCGACCTTTGGCAGCCGCTGGCTGATGCCGCGTCTCAACAAGTTCATCGAGAGCCACCCCGATACGGTCATCACCGTTGCGTCGCGTTCGCACCCATTTGATTTTGACGAGGAAGGGTTTGACCTTGCCATTCATTATGGACAGCCGGTCTGGGCGCATGGCACCTGCACCTTTCTGTGCAATGAGGTGATCCTGCCTGTGGCCAGCCCTTCCCTGTTGGCGAAGGCGAACATCGCCAACCCTACTGACCTGCAGACCATGCCGCTGTTGCACCTGACAACCCGGCCCAAACTGTGGTCGGAATGGTTCGAGATGAGCAAGGTGACTGCGGAAAATGCTTTTCGCGGCAACCGTTTTGACCAGTTCTCCATGGTGATAGAAGCGGCAGCCAGCGGCATGGGCATTGCCCTGCTGCCGCGTTACCTGATTGAGGCCGAGCTGGCATCGGGCCGGTTGCAGGTGCTATTTGACCTGCCTTTGACCACGGACAACAGCTATTACATTGCCACCCCCGAGGGTCGGCAGGACAACATGCTGGCGCGCGCCTTCCAGACATGGCTGCTGAGTGAGGTCAGTCGCTAGGGGCCGCCACAGGCCGCCCCGTAGACACTATGTTGCTGGAAGGTTCAGGCCCTGGCGCCAAAGGCAGTCAAAAGGAAGTTGGCGGCGATCACCGCTCCGTCCTGCGAAATTGTGTGGCCAACACCGGGCAGCGTGTGCAACTCGGCACTGACGCCCGCCTTGGCCAGCGCTGCCTTTGCCTTTTCACTTTCTGCAAATGGCATGACGTGATCGGCCGTGCCGTGAATGAGCGACAGGCGTGTGGTTTCCGACGGAGCATAGGGTTCCGGTGAGGCAAGCCTGCCGGAAAATGCAACGACCGCCGCCACAGGCCATCGGCCGGAAGCCACCGCATCCAGCGCCATGATGGACCCTTGCGAAAACCCGACCAGCGCCACGCGGTCGAGGTTGCTCGTCAGCGCGTGGCGGGCAATAATATCGCCCAGCACCTGATCAAAGGCCGCACGCGCCTCCACGACACGCTGTGGTCGGTTTGCTTCTGTCACGCCATCGATACTGAACCACTGGCGACCCGGGCCATTGCCAAAGCTGAATGGCGCGTCCGGACTTTCAAAATCCATGTCCGGTGTAGACTGGCGCAGAAAACTGCCAAGCGGCGCGAGGTTAGCACCATTGCTGCCAACACCGTGCAGGCCAATGATCAGTTTGCGTGTGGAATTGGATGTCATGACAACCTCCCTCAGGATAGCGAAACCGGTGCCAGACCCGGCAGATCAGGGCCAACAGGCACAATCTGCGTTGGGTTGAGCGCCTTGATCGAATAATAGCCGCGCTTGATGTGGTCGATACTGACGGTTTCGCGCACGCCGGGCACATCAAGGATGCTGCGCTGGAAAGCGCTGAGGGCCGGATAATCGGCAATGCGCTTCAGATTGCATTTGAACAGACCGTAATAGGCCGCATCAAACCGTACCAGCGTTACGAACAGGCGGATATCGGTTTCGGTGACCGTGTCACCGAACAGGAACGGACCCTTACGCTCAAGGCGGGTTTCCAGCTCACCCAGCGTTTTGAACACATCGGCAAAGGCCTCGTCATAAGCGCTTTGTGTGGTGGCAAAACCGGCGCGGTACACACCATTGTTGAGGTTGGGGTAAATGCGCTCGTTCAGCGCATCGATCTCGGCGCGCAAATGCGGCGGGTACAGATCAACCGAATTGTCGGCCAGATCCCCAAAACCGGAATTCAGCATGCGCAGAATATCCGCAGATTCATTGTTGACGATGGTGGCTGTCTGTTTGTCCCACAACACAGGCACGGTGGCGCGGCCGGTGTAATGCGGATCTGCGCTGGTATAGATCTGATGCATATAGGACTTGCCGTTGATCTCGTCGCGGTTTGCACCGGGATAGTCACCAAAACGCCAGCCTTCATCCGAGATGGAAGGCTCGACGACTGAAACGGAAATCACGTCCTGCAGTTTCTTGAGATTGCGGCCAATCAACGTGCGTGATGCCCAGGGGCAGATCAGCGCGACATAGAGATGGTAACGACCGGCTTCTGCCTTGAAACCACCCTCACCTGTCGGGCCTGCTGAACCATCCGCAGTGACCCAATGACGGAACCCGGATGTCTGGCGCACGAAACCGCCGTTGGCATCCGTCGCCTGAACAGGGTGCCAATCTGAAGTCCATTTTCCGTCGACAAGCATGTTAAGATCCTCATTCGGTCATCTGATGGGATCGTTATGAAGCCATAGGCTTAATGGCAACAAGCCACGCATTTGTTGACGCACTGTAACCGATCAGAACGTTTTCAGGAATAACGATTGAGACTGTCGCCGGTTCACAGCCGATTGCGGAAGAACGGGTTCCAGCGCACGGTGCCCAGGCGGATTTTTTCACGGAACATGGTCAGCAGGCCAGCACCGGCAATAACCACCAGACCGGCGACCGCCAGACGGTCCGGATATTCGCCGAAAAACAGCGATCCAATCGCCACCGCCCAGAGGATTTGCGAATAATGCGAGGGCGCAATCTGGCTGGCTGGGGCAATCTTGGTGGCGATCAGCAGGGTAATCTGGCCGATGGCGGTAAAGGTGCCGATCAACGCAAACACACCGAAATATTTCAGTTCCGGCATCTGGAAGGTCGGGACCGAGGCAAGGCCGTTAAACAACAGGCCGTAGATCAACAGCACACCCATGATCGAGGTGCGTTTTTCCTTGCCCGCGAGAGAGCGCAGAAGCACGATGGTCAGGCCCGCCAGAAAGGCCACGGCAACCGCTGCGGCGTGGCCCAGATGCAGTTCGCGAAAACCGGGACGCACCACCATCATCACCCCGACAATGCCGGCGCAGACGGCGGCCCAACGCCAGATGCCGATATCCTCCTTCAGCACCAGCGCCGAGAGAATGGTAACGAACAGCGGCGACAGGAAGATCAGAGCATAGGCTTCGGCAAGTGGAATGGTGGTGAAGGCATAAATGCCGAGAATACCGGCCAGCAAGCCGGAAATCGCACGGCCATGGACTGCCCATGGGCGACTGATACGCCAGAACTCACGCCAGCGCTCGTCCTTCGGCTTGGTGAAGAAGATGATCGAGGCGGAAAACAAAATGCTGAAAAAGCCGATCTCAAACACACTGACCTTGCCGCCCAGCGATTTGATCAGGGCGTCTCCCCCCGAAAAGCTGGCGTAAGCAAGCAATCCCAGAAGAAAACCCGTATTCATTGGCAGACTTTCGACAGTGTCAGAACGTGATGAAGGCGAAAAATTGGGGCAGAATTGTATGCGCAGAGAAGATGTGCGGCCGAAGCAGGCACAGATATGTCGTTCTGCGGTACTCCCAACTGCCAGCAACCGCAAGGCTACCGGCGGCCGCTTTCGTTCGTTTATGAGATATTTTGCGGAAAGTGGGTTTTGAGGTTAATTCCGAGCCGGATTGCGGGCATTCACGACATCCAGCAGGATTTCTGCGGCGCGTTCACCAGGTGAACGTTCCGTGTGCAGGCGCTGCTGCACCAGCGCGTAACCTTCCAGCATGGCGCGGCGCTGCGTCGTGTCGGAAGATAAACGCTCCAGCCAGCGCACCATGGAACCGGGGCGCACCACCTCGTTGATATATTCTGGCACAACTGCGTAATCGGCGATCAGGTTCGGAAGCGCGCCTGTCCAGGTTTTGATACGTTTGCTCAGCATCGTAAACAGCCAGTCGGTCTTGTAGACCGATACGGTTGGCACACCGGCCAGCGCCAGTTCCAGAATGACCGTGCCGGATGCGGCAATGGCGGCATCTGCCTTGGCAAAGGACGACCATTTGAAATCGCTCTCGGCACTGATGGTCAGCTTGATGTTTTGCGGCCAGCTGGCGGCAAACTGCCGGACCAGCGCTTCGCGCCTCTTGACGGTCGGCAGTACAAATTCCGTATCGCCATTGCGCTCGACATAGGACTGCGCAGCCTGCGCGTATGCCGGCATCAGCTTGGAAATCTCGGCCGATCGTGAGCCGGGTAACAAAAGCACGGTTTTCGTCTGGTCCGCCCCTGCCTCCAGCCTCTGATTGCGCTCATTGCGCACGGCGAGCAGGTTGGGTTCAACGCTCAGGCGATGGCCGACAAAAGTGGTTGTCGGGCCGCCGAGGCGCTGCATGACCTCAGGCTCAAACGGCAATACCGCCAACACATGGTCGACATAGGCCAACATCGCCTGCGCGCGGTATTCCTTCCAAGCCCAGACGCTTGGGCAGACGTAATTGACCACTGGCAGGGATGGCAAAGCGGCGCGCACGCGTTTTGCCACGCGGTGGGTAAAATCGGGACTGTCGATGATCAGCAGGACATCGGGTTTTGCGGCGATAATCGCATTGGCCGTCTGCTTGATGCGCGACAGAAGTTTGGGCAGCTTGGCCAGCACCTGCGTGAAACCCATGATCGACAGTTCGGAAAAGTCGAACAGCGAGTTCAGGCCTTCCGCCTCAAGTGCGTCACCGCCAACACCCACCAGTTCAATCGTACCGGGATATTGTAATTTTAGGGCGCGGATCAGGTCGGCGCCCAACAGGTCGCCCGAGACTTCACCGGCAATGACGCCAACCTTGAGTGTATCGCTCATTCCTTGAAGTCTCCGCCCAGCGACATATCGATGCCGCATACAAATATGCCTGCCTGATCGGCATCTCTCAACATGGTTTCGCGGTCGAGAACCAACGAGCGCCCCGCTTCTACCGCAATACCGGCAAGACCGGCTTTGGCAGCATTGGCAATGGTTGAGGGTCCGATGGTTGGCAGATCTGCGCGTACATCCTGCTGCGGTTTGCAGAGCTTGACCAGCACGCCCTTGCGACGCTGCGAGATACGGCCATTGGCACGCAAGTGCGCCACACGCTCCAGCATGGCATCCGTGCCTTCAACACCTTCCAGCGCGACGATACGGCCACCAACGGAGACAGCACCCTGCCCCACATCCAACAGACCAATGGTCTTGGCGGCATGCATGGCTTTGCGAATATCGTCCTGGTCGGCCTTGTCAGGCACCCTCGCACCCATTGGGCCAGTCACGGCCAGCAGGCCGGGCACGATCTCATGGGCGCCCAGCACGCGGCAGCCCTGCGCCTCGATGAGTTTCATCACCATTTGCAGCACGGCGTCATCACCCTTCGCCAGAAGGGTTTTGATGACGGACGGAATTTTCAAGAGAGATTTGAGGTTGGGATGGATTTCACGCCATTCCGGACGACGTTTTACGCCGCCCGACAGCACGACACGGCCGATGCCGTTGTTTTTGAAAATCCGCTCAAGGCCTGCGAGATCACCGACGCCGATAATCTCGCTCTCATAGCCATCCCAGTTCAGATCGGCTTCATTCTTCAGGCGCACGATGAAGGGGCTTTCCCCTTCATCGACGGCTGCCTTTGCCACATAATGGGGCAACAGACCGCTTCCTGCGATAATGGCCAGCCGATCACCGCTTGCCACGGTTATTTGCCTCTGAATGGCGACGACAGGGCCCGGTCGCTATCCGCGCCGATAAAATCAAGAATTTCGATGACCTGCGGGCAATCCAGATATTCATCACGGATGGCGGCCGCATTGGCACGCGCGGAGCCCTCGCCTTCGAAGATCGCCTTGTAGGCGCGACGAACGCGGTGCACTTCGGAACGCTCGACACCTGAGCGGGTCATGCCAACGACGTTGAGGCCGCTCAGCACGCCGGGGTTGCCGTTCAGCATGCCATAGGGAATGACATCATAGCTGACCGCCGAGAGACCGCCGATAAACGCCTGTCTGCCAATGCGGGTGAACTGATGCACGGCGCTGCCGCCGCCCAGAATGGCGCGGTCACCAACGGTGACGTGGCCAGCCAGCATGACATTGTTGGACAGGATGATGTTGTTGCCCAGACGGCAATCATGCGCGACGTGCGAATAGGCCAGGAACAGATTGTTGTCGCCAACAATCGTGGTGCCGCCATGTTCCACCGTGCCGGTGTTCATGGTCACGCCTTCGCGGATCGTGCAGTTGTCGCCAATCACCAGCGTCGTATCAACGGCGCTGTGATGGGCACTTTGCGAATCGCCACCAATCACCGCCGACGGCCAAATGATGGTACCCTTGCCAACCGTGGTTCTGCCGAGAACCACGACATGGCTCACCAGCTGCACGTTATCACCCAGCACAACTTTCGGGCCTACATGGCAAAATGGTCCGATGGACACATTTTCACCGATGACGGCTCCATCTTCGATGAATGACATCGCATGAATTTTGGCTGAAGCGGCAATAACACTCATTGCTGGCCCTCTGGCACCATCATCGCGCCGATGTCGGCTTCAGCAACCAGAACGCCATCAACCTTGGCATCGCAATGGAACTTCCAGACATTGCCGCGCTGCTTCTGCTTGACGACGTGGAACTCCACGCGGTCACCCGGCACAACCGGCTTGCGGAAACGGGCATTGTCGATGGTCATGAAATAGACCAGGTTGCCGCCGCCGCCCTGCTTGCGCGAGCAGATCGCACCTGCGGTCTGCGCCATGGCTTCCACCAGCAGAACGCCTGGCATGATCGGCTGGTCAGGGAAGTGACCGGTAAAATGTGGCTCGTTGACCGTCACGTTCTTGATGCCGATGGCGGAGTTGTCGCCATCAATCTGCACAATACGGTCAATCAGCAAAAACGGATAACGGTGCGGCAAAAGCCGCATGATTTCCTTGATATCCGCGGATCCAAGCGTAATCCCCTCGCCATCAGCCATTTTTTTCTCCTGTTTTTTTATCTCTTTCATCCGCCCGGGCCAAAAGCTCGGCCATATCACGCAGATATTGTTTCATAGGACGTGCGGGTGCGCCGCCGTAACGAGCACCGGCCGGGACATCAGCCATCACACCGCTCATCGCAGCAATCTGCACGCCGTCTCCAATAGAAATATGACCATTGATGCCAGCGGCACCACCGATCATCACGCCGTCACCGATACGGGTGCTGCCGGCAATGCCAACCTTGCTGACGATGCCGCAATGGCGGCCGATACGCACGTTGTGGCCAATCTGGACCTGATTGTCGATCTTAGTGCCTTCACCAATCACCGTGTCATCCATGGTGCCACGGTCGATGGTGGTGTTGGCGCCCACCTCAACATGATCCTGAATGATAACGCGGCCAACCTGCACGATCTTCAACATGCCGCGCGGGCCTGGTGCGTAACCGAAGCCGTCCTGGCCGATACGCGCACCATTGTGCAAAATGACATTGTTGCCAATCAGGGCGGCCAGAACGCTGGCGCCAGCTGCAATCGTGCAATTGCGGCCGATTTTGACATCAGAGCCGATGATGGCCCCTGCACCGATTCGGGTACCGGCACCAATATTGGCGCGCGCGCCGATAACGGCCATCGGCTCGACAATTACGCCCTCTTCCAATCGTGCAGTCGGATCGACATGCGCGGCAGGCGAAATATCGCCGACAACGTCGACAACCGGCGACGGCTGCATGGCAATGGGATGCAGAATTGCACCGGCATTGGCAAAGGCCGTGTGGGGCACCTTGGTCAAAAGAGCAGGAATATGTGCGGGAATGAGGCTTTTCAGCGCGACATCACAAATGATGGCTGCAGCATTGGATGTTTCAAGCTCGGCCCGGTTCTTACGCGACAGGATGTAACAGACCTGATCAGGCGCAGCACGATAAACCGGAGCTACCGAACGAACGATACGTTCACCCTCGTTCGGTTCCGAGAGTTCCGCCCCAAGCATTTCAGCCAGTTTGGCCAGCTTAATCCCATCATGGGGCGGAAAAAATTCATTATAGTCCATCAACAGGGAACTCCAGAACAGTTCAAACTCGCAGTTCTGGACTGCCGATATCAGAAGTTGTTCGAGATTCCAAACCGGAAACGCTGTTCCTGGTCATAGTCTTCCTTCATGAACGGTACTGCGTAGTCAACACGCAGTGGTCCAAAAGGCGATGCCCAGATCACACCAATACCGGCAGATGCACGCAGCGAGCTGCTTTCACCTTCGGAAGCGTAGCCAGTCTTGTTGCCGTACAGCGTACCAGCGTCGGCATAAACCGCGCCGCGCAGACCGACGTCTTCAGGAATACCCGGCATTGGGAACGTTGCTTCAGCCGAAACGGTGAAGTAGGTCGTGCCGCCAATCGAGTCGCCATCGATACGTGGACCGATACCGTCGTTTTCGAAGCCGCGGATCTGGCGTCCACCGATCTTGAACTGGTCGAAGACGTACAAATTGTCGCCAGTTGGAACAACGTAACCAGCAGCTGCGGTCAGAGAGCCGATGATGTCGAACTCGTCCGAAAGCGTGTGGTAATAACGCGCCTTACCGTAGATCTTGTAGTACTCGGAGTCACCGCCGATACCCGCAAACTCGTTGGTCAACAGTGCCTGCCAGCCGGAGCGTGGCGTCTGGCGGTCGTCCAACGTGTTGTAGTTGATCGTGTTGGAGATAACGGACTGGGTCCACTTCTCGCCAGTGATCAGGTCCTTGTATGGCTGTGCCAGGTTGGTACCAGACTGCCAATCGCCATCACCCGTGTACTTGAAGTCCTTGTAGGTGTAGCGGAAGGTTGTTGCCAACTCTTCGGTGATTGGAGCTGTTACGCGAAGCGTGAAGCCCTGCTCTTGGTAATCGTAGTAGTCTTCGCTCGAGCTCTGGCTGCGGAACACGTCGAAACCAGCTGCCAGACGGTAACCGAGGAAATAAGGCTCGGTGAACGAAAGGTTGTAGGTACGAGCGTTGTCTTCACCAGCGCCGACTGCCAGACGAATGAACTGGCCGCGACCGAGGAAGTTCTTTTCTTCAACCGAGGCTTCGAGCAGAACGCCATCCGATTCGGAGTAACCTGCACCGATACCGAACGAACCTGTTGGCTGATCTTCAACATCAACAACGATCACGACGCGGTCAGCAGCGCTACCCGGAGCTGTGGAAATGTTGACGTTGGCGAAGTAACCAAGAGCTTCAAGACGACGCTTGGCAGCAGTTACAACCTGCTGGTTGAACGCATCGCCTTCGCTGATGTCGAATTCGCGACGGATAACGTAGTCACGTGTACGGGTGTTGCCACGGATTTCGATACGCTCAACGTAAGCGCGCTCGCCCTGATCAACGATGTAGGTCACGCCAATCGTGTTGGTGCCGAAGTTACGGTCACCACGTGGCGTAACGCGTGCAAACGGATAACCGGCTGCAGCAACACGCTTGGAAATGGATTCCATGCTCTTCTGAACATTGGTGGCGCTGTAATGATTGCCTTCGCGGCTTTCCAGCAGACCCTGCAGTTCGCCGGAGTCAACGCCGTCAACTGTCGATTCGACCGCAACAGGACCGAAGTCGTAACGTGGGCCTTCTTCAACCGTAACGGTGATTGTGTATTCGTTGGACTGCTCGTCCAGAACGGCTTCAGACGAAACAACGCGGAAGTCAGCATAACCACGGTCGTAGTAGAACTGACGCAGTGTTTCTTCGTCGGTGCGCAACTTGTCTTCGCTGTAAACGTCCTTACGGGTCAGGAACGACAGCATGTTGGACTTCTTGGTCGACAGAACGGCTGCGAGGCGGCCGTCGCTGTAAGCCTTGTTACCAACGAAATCGATGCGTGCAATCTTGGTGCGCTCACCTTCGTTGATCACGAATGCGAGGTTAACGCGGCCTTCGCCAACCGTTACCGTCTGCGTCGTGACTTCAACGTCGCTACGACCGATTGCAGAATAAGCCTGCTTGATACGCTCGATATCAGCGGTTACCAGCGAAGGATCGTAAGGGCCGAGCGGCTGGGTCTGCACGACGCCAGACAGCTTGTCATCCTTGATCTTGCGGTTACCGTTGAAAACAACCTGGTTGACCAGCTGGTTTTCGCTGACAGTCACAACCAGTGTGCTGCCGGAAACGCTCATGCTGACGCCAGAGAAGTAACCCGTTGCGTAAAGACGCTTTACGGATTCATCGATATCAGCGTTGGAAAAGTTCTTGCCGGGTTGGATCGTGATGTTGGAACGAACGGCATCAGCCCCTGCCCGTTCAGCGCCACGCACATCCACTCTGTTAATAACAGCAGCGTTAGCAACACCCGAAGAAGCAAGCACTCCCACGCCCACAACCGAAGCAACACCAGCAGACAGCGCAACCGCCGATACCGCGTTCAAAAATCTTGAACCAGCCTTCATTTTCACTTCTTACCTTTTCCCGTTGTCCCTCAGCGGGCAGAACCCGACTCCGGCCATCTGCGTCGTTTTACCTGCTTTTCCTCTACAAGCAAGCGCCAACGTTAATTTCTGTTTACTTCGTCGCTTCGCGTGACCAAATCGCCACGACGGCGTGAAAACATAGTAAACAATCGACTAACAAAACTACTTAAATACGCACCTTACCCGAGCAAGCTGCTGATATCATTCCATGTCGCAAATACCATAAGGCTGAAAATCATGGCAAGCCCTATCCTAAAAGCAACTTCCTGTGCGCCAGCACCCAATGGCCGCCCCCGCACTGCTTCGACCGCATAGAATACTAAGTGGCCGCCGTCCAGAACCGGAACAGGCATAAGGTTAAGCAAGCCTATCGAAACCGACAGGACCGCCGCCAACTGGATAACTGCAGAAACACCTAGAGTTGCCATCTGGCCCGAAGCTTGTGCGACCCGCACAGGACCGCCCAATTGATCGGGTTTCATGCGACCCATGACGAGATTACCGATATAGCGGAATGTACCGGTGACGATCTGTCCGGTCTCGCGCACGCCCTCACCCAGCGCTTCGATTGGCGTGTAGGTAATATGGCGGAAATTGCCGCTATCCTGGTTGGTTACGATGCCAATGATGCCCAATTCGATCTTGTTGCCGAACTGGTCGGTCGTGTCGGTGCGCTCCGGCACCATCTTCAAAACCTGCTGCTGGCCACCACGCTCGATCGTCACATCGACCTGCGAACCAGGACGAATGCTGATGTAGCGACGCACGTCCTCGAAGGTTGCAACGCGGTTGCCATCAAGCGCGATAAGGCGGTCACCTGGCAAGACACCGGCGACGGCCGCGGCACTGTTTTCGCGCACTTCAGCCACGACAGGATCAGCAACCGTGCGACCGTAAATCCCGAACATGACGGCAAAGATCGCGATGGCGAGAATGAAGTTGGCGATGGGACCGGCGGCAACAGTCGCCGCTCTTTTCCACAGTTTTGCGCCGGCCAGCGTCTGGCCGCGCTCTTCTAGCGACATTTTGGACAGGCCATCGCTGTCCGGTTTGCTGGCTGCGTCTTCATCGCCGAAGAATTTTACATAGCCGCCAAGCGGAATTGCGCAGAGTTTCCAACGCGTGCCGTGCTTGTCAGTGTAGCCGAGAAGTTCTGGGCCGAAACCGACGGCAAAGGCGGTTACGCGCACACCAGACCAGCGACCGACGAGGTAGTGGCCCATCTCATGCACGAAAACCAGAACCGTGAGCACGAGGATGAACGGAACAATATAGCCCCCGAGGAAACCCAGCACCGACATCAGCACACTCATCATAACTTCCGTTCTTCACACGATTGCGAAATATCTGCGAATCAAAAGCCCAGCAGAAGCCCACCAGTAGAACCGGGTGCGTAACCGGTGTAGGCGGCATGGACAACCGCGATTACAAATACGGTAAAGCAGGCGAAAACAAGTCCGTCAACCCGGTCCATAACCCCGCCATGACCCGGGATCAAATGGCTGGAATCCTTCACGCCGAAACGGCGCTTGATAAATGATTCGAACAGATCACCGATCTGACTGAAGGCAGACAAGACCACGGCCAGCAAAATCACGCTGAAACTCAGCTCGCCCTTATAGGCAAAGGCCACGATACCACCGGCAATAACGGCAGAAACCGTACCACCAATCGCGCCTGACCAGGTCTTGCCGGGCGAGATGGATGGCGCAAGCTTTGGACCGCCAATCGCCCTGCCCACGAAGTAGGCCAGGATGTCGGTTCCCCAGACAACCGCGAAGATGAACAGCATCGACACGAGGCCGGGGAAATCATCGCCACGGATGGCTGCCAGCGAAATGCCGCTGAGGCCGGCGTAGACAATGCCGCCGACCAGCCACCAGTTCTTGCCGCGCAGAATGGGGAAAATCGTCGCCGTCAGGGTGAAACCACACAACAATGGCAGGTCGAGAGACGGTTCACCAAACAGTGTATTGCCGGCAATGACGGCAATGGCAAACCAGCCCCAGGAATAACCGGCAGGATTGGTCTCACCGAGCTTGGTGATCTTGGTCCACTCGTAATAGATCAACAGGGCAATAGCCGCCGCCACGAAACGGAAGATCATTCCGCCGTTCCATGTTGCGAACAGAATGACCGCAGCCATGACCAATGCGGAAACGATCCGCAGCTTGAGTTCACGGCTCATCAGGCACCAGCCACAGCAGCCTGCGCTGTCAATCCGCCAAAGCGGCGGTCACGCAATCTGTACTGCTCTAGGGCTGCCATGAAGTGTTGGCGATCAAAGTCTGGCCAGAAGTCCGGCACAAATACCAGTTCGGAATAAGCGGCCTGCCACAAAAGGAAGTTGGACAGACGCTCTTCGCCGCTGGTGCGAATAATCAGGTCTGGGTCTGGAATACCGGCCGTATCCAGCCGTGCAGAGATGCTGTCGGGTGTAATGTCGGCGGGAGACAGAAGTCCCGCAGCAACATCCCGCGCCATGCCAGCGACAGCACGCGCAATCTCATCGCGCGAGCCGTAATTAAACGCGATCACCAGCGTCAGCGCGGTGTTATTGCGTGTGGTTTCCTCAGCCTCCAGCAACAGAGACTTGATGTCCGAACCGAGATTTGTGCGTTCACCAATCACCCGAACGCGCACGTTCGAGCGATGCAGATCAGCCAGGTCGCGGCGGATGAACGCCTTCAGGAGGCCCAGGAGATCATTGATCTCGGCTTCCGGACGGCGCCAGTTTTCAGAGGAAAAGGCAAACAGGGTCAGATACCTGATGCCATAATCAGCAGATGCACGCACAACCTCGCGCACAGCCTCAACGCCTCGCTTGTGTCCCATGACACGAGGAAGGCCACGTTGCTTTGCCCAGCGTCCATTACCATCCATAATGATGGCAACATGCTCGGGAATAGAAGAACTATCAACGTTTGGCATGGGGATCCAAGTCAACAAATACGGACACGAAAAGCATTAAGACTGCAGTATAAGGAGGCTGTAAATACGCCATCAAACCTGCATGATTTCCTTTTCCTTTTCAGAAAGCAAGCGGTCGATATCCGTAATGGTATCATCCGTCATTTTCTGCACCTTTTCAGAAAGCGAACGGCTCTCGTCCTGGCCGATGTCGCCATCCTTTTCGGCTTTTTTCAGGTCGTCCATGCCGTCACGGCGAACGTGGCGAATAGCGACCTTGGACTTTTCCGCATAATCATGCGCGACCTTGACGAGCGACTTACGGCGCTCTTCGTTCAGCTCAGGCAGAGGAATACGCAGGTTCTGACCGTCAACGATCGGGTTCAGGCCGAGGTTGGATTCGCGGATGGCGCGGTCAACAGCACCAACCATGGTTTTGTCCCAGATGGACACGCCAAGCATGCGTGATTCTGGAACGGTAATGTTGGCCACCTGATTGAGCGGAACACGCGAACCATAGGCATCAACTGTTACCGGATCAAGAATGTTGGCCGAAGCACGGCCCGTACGCAGGGACGCGATATCGCTCTTGAATGCGTTAATTGCGCCATCCATACGACGCTTGATGTCATTAAGGTCAACACCACTCATTTTTCACTCCATCTTTTTCAGGCAGCAAAGGCAAAATTCCGGAATACGGAATCACCTCACACTGATTATTTATCGTGCACGATGGTCTTGCGGCCGCCGCCGGTCAATATCTGTGCAAAACCGCCCTTCTCGTGGATCGAGAAGACGATGATCGGAATATGGTTCTCACGGGCCAGTGCAACGGCTGCAACGTCCATCACCGCCAAGCCCTTGGCAAGAACCTCGGAATGCGTCAGTTCGTCAAAGCGGGTCGCGTCCGGAACCTTCTTCGGATCGGCAGAATAGATGCCGTCCACCTGCGTGCCCTTGAAGATGGCCTGTGCGCCCATTTCCGCTGCACGCAGTGCGGCAGCCGAGTCGGTGGTGAAGAACGGGTTGCCTGTGCCACCTGCAAAGATCACAACGCGGCCAAGCGACAGATGGTAGAGCGTCGCACGCTGCGAGAAGCTCTCACAGATCTCAGGCATGGCAATAGCCGACAAGACAACGGTGTCGATATCGAGCTTGCGCAGCGATGTCGCCAGCGCCAGCGCGTTGATGACGGTTGCCAGCATTCCCATATGGTCGCCGGTGACGCGGTCACCACCCTTGGAAGCCACGGCCACGCCGCGGAAAATATTGCCGCCGCCGACCACGACGCCAACCTCGACACCCATAGCGCGGGCCTCGGCAATATCAGAAGCAATACGGTCGACGATATTCACGTCAATACCGAACCCCTGATCCCCCATCAGGGCTTCGCCAGACGCTTTGAGAAGAACACGGTTATAAAGCGGTTTGGGAGACATTGTTGATCCTTCGCAATCTATCCGAAACGCCGATACACGAAGGGCACCGCGTTGTCACGCGATGCCCTCAGCTTTTTCACTGTTTGGTGAAGAGGCAATCAGCCTTTTGCAGCCGCTGCAACTTCAGCAGCGAAGTCGCTTTCTTCCTTTTCGACGCCTTCGCCGAGCAGAAGACGAACCATGCCGGTCACTTCGATTTCGGCGCCAGCGAGCTTTTCAGCGTCCTTGACAGCCTGGCCAACGGTGATGTCCGGGTTGACAACGAAAGCCTGCGACAGAAGAGCAACTTCTTCGAAGAACTTGCGCATGCGGCCTTCAACCATCTTTTCGATGATGGCTTCTGGCTTGCCGGATTCACGGGCCTGCTCGATGAATACGTTGCGTTCGCGCTCTGCAACAGCAGCGTCAACTTCTTCAGAACGGATAGCAAGCGGGTTGGTTGCAGCAATGTGCATGGCAACCTGACGGCCAACAGAGTTCAGAACTTCCTTGTCGCCAACAGACTTCAGAGCAACCAGAACGCCCAGCTTGCCGATGCCGTCGCCAGCAGCGTTGTGGATGTAGGTTGCAACAACGCCGTGCTCAACTTCGAGAGCAGCCGAACGACGCAGGGTCATGTTTTCGCCAATGGTCGCGATAGCGTCCTTGAGCGAGTCGGAAACAGACTTGCCAGTTGCAGGGTAGTTGGCGGAAGCAACTGCCTCAACAGTGCCATCGGTTGTCAGAGCAACCTGCGCAATACCGCGAACGATGTCCTGGAAGGCATCGTTACGGGCAACGAAGTCGGTTTCAGAGTTAACTTCAACGACAACAGCCTTATGGCCGATCGTTGCAATGCCAACGAGACCTTCAGCAGCGGTACGGCCAGACTTCTTGTCAGCCTTGGCGATACCCTTGGCACGCAGCCAATCGATAGCGGCTTCCATGTCGCCATTGGTTTCGGCCAGAGCCTTTTTGCAATCCATCATGCCTGCGCCGGACTTCTCGCGCAGTTCCTTTACCATTGCGGCTGTGATTTCAGTCATTGTGTGCCTCTTGTCGCTTCAGTCGGTCAACCGGCGGAATCACGCGGCACCGACGCCAAGTTTTGGAACGAATGTCCCGGTATTATGACAGCGTGATGAAAAACCCATCACGAAACTTTATCAGCTCGCCCTGCCCCGAAAACTCAAAGGACAGAGCGGGCTTAAACAAACAAGGCCGTCGACCTGACGGTCAGAAACGGCCTTGCGCATCCTGATTGTGAAAGGCGACCCTAAGGTCGCCCAACGGCCTTAATATCAGGCGCCTGCTTCGTCTTCGAGAGCTGGCTCAACTGGCAGCTCCTCGGAAGCGCCGAGGTCACGGCCCGAAGCGCCCTGCTGGCGTGCGATGCCGTCGATGGCAGCGCGAGCGATCAGATCGCAGTACAGCGCGATTGCGCGGGAAGCGTCGTCGTTACCTGGGATCGGGAAGTCGATGCTATCCGGATCGCAGTTCGAGTCGATGATTGCAACAACCGGAATACCAAGACGCTTGGCTTCTTCGATTGCGATCTTTTCCTTGTTGGTGTCGATGATGAACATCAGGTCTGGGGTGCCGCCCATATCGCGGATACCGCCGAGAGCCTTGTCGAGCTTTTCGCGCTCGCGCTCAAGGTTCAGACGCTCTTTCTTGTTGTAGCCAGAGCCTTCCGAATTCAGGATCTCGTCGAGCTTGCGAAGACGCTGGATCGAGTTGGAGATCGTCTTCCAGTTGGTCATCATACCACCGAGCCAACGCGAGTTGACGTAGTACTGAGCCGAACGCTTTGCGCTATCTGCGATGATGTCGGAAGCCTGACGCTTCGTACCAACGAACAGAACGCGGCCGCCACGAGCAACGGTGTCGGACACGACCTGAAGGGCGCGCGACAGCATCGGAACGGTCTGGGCCAGGTCGATGATGTGAATGTTGTTACGATCGCCGAAGATGTACGGCTTCATTTTCGGGTTCCAGCGGTGTGTCTGGTGACCGAAGTGAATGCCCGCTTCCAAAAGCTGGCGCATAGAAAAATCTGGCAATGCCATGCCTGT
The DNA here is from genome assembly GCF_014851585.1 of Agrobacterium sp. AGB01. GTDB lineage: Bacteria > Pseudomonadota > Alphaproteobacteria > Rhizobiales > Rhizobiaceae > Agrobacterium. Next base: position 1,434,322 of record NZ_JACVAB010000001.1, on the reverse strand, counting down.
AACTCCTTTTCCGGTTTAACCCCCGCGAAGCGAACAGCACTGTTTTAAAGAGTGCCACCGGGCGGAACGAACCGGATTTCTCCCGGAACATCCCAAGCTTCGCGTGTGGAATGGTGTGGCGCATACCGCTGCTTCACGAAAAAAGCAAGCGAATAAGAGAGAATTTCAACACAACAGGTGCCTGAACTGCGTTTGTTACACGCTTTTCAGGCACGCCTATGTCATTTCTGGGTTTGCTTGTCGCAGGAAGCCGTTTCGAGGATATCGAGCTTTTTCAGCTTGCCGGTCAAAACAAAGTCACCGTAATCGAGAACCAGATCACGGGTAATGCCGTTTTCATAGAGCTTGAACGACATACGGTAGATCGGGAGCGCGTCCGTGCCGCTTTTGTCGTTGAAATAAGCAATGGTCACAGGCCAGAACGGCGCCTTGGAAAACTGGCCCGCCTCGCCTGCTTCCTTGTCATCCGACACAGGTGTCTGCGATTTACCAACCAGCGTCGAGGTGATCAGGCTTTCATCGCCATTGTCGGAACCGTCGAAAATGCGTGATTCGAACATGCGCTTGCCGGCGCGGGCATTGTCGATGACCTGCAGCATGTGTTCGGTCGGGAAGTCGCTGGCCACCAGATCGACCTTGCGGCTGTCGGGCCGCACCAGATCGACAACCGTGCCGGCGTCCGATTCGGCTGCCGAGCCGCCGACTTCCTTGTCCAGCTTATCGTCGGTGAACGACTTGGTGTCGAAGGTGAACTTTTTTGCGGCCGCGTCTTCAAACGTCGTCGTCTGCTGGTCGGTCATGCGCACGGCATCGCCGGTATTGATCTGGGTGACGAAACGGAAATCGGTTTTGTATCCCTGACATGCAGAGCCGGTAAACTCGTAGACCATGCGGCCGGACATGTCTTCAATGCCGGAACGATCGGTGGAATCGCGCAGCTCGAGATCATAAACCGCACGGTGGGCAATCAGGCCTGTCGCAGCAGTGCCAGGTATTGCTTGCGCCGCGCCTGCAATGGAGCCTGAAAGGCTGGCGACGAAAACAAACGCAATGTTGCGAACTAACATTCAATATCTCCTGTTGGACTCATCGCCCATATTGTAGAAAGCATGCGCCCGTCGCTTGGGATCGTCCATCCTGAATGCCGGATTCTTGTTCGTTTTACAACAAAACCGCGAGTCAAAAATGTCTGATGTCATTGAAGGGCGCCTTAAAGAGCTTGGTTATACACTGCCAGTTGCTGCGGCACCTGCGGCAAACTACGTTCCTTTCACCATCAGCGGCAATCTTCTTTATGTCTCCGGGCAATTGCCCATGGAATCAGGCAAGATTGCGGTGACCGGTCATGTGGGCCGAGATGTCGACGTGGCAGGTGCCCAGCGCGCTGCAGAACTGTGCGCCGTCAATATCATCGCACAGGTCAAAACCGCCCTTGATGGAGACCTTTCCAAAGTACGCCGCGTGGTCAAGCTGACCGGGTTCGTGGCCTCGGTTCCGGAATTTGTAGAACAGCACCTTGTCATCAACGGGGCTTCCAACCTCATTGGCCATGTTTTCGGTGAAGCGGGTAAACATGCCCGCGCCGCCGTTGGCGTTGCCTCCCTGCCCTTCAATGCTGCCGTCGAGATCGACGCAATCGTGGAAATAGACGTATGACCGTAAAGCTTGCCTTTCTGACAGCCCAGCCCGTCGCCCATCGCGGCTATCATGACATGAACCATCAGGTGTGGGAAAACACGCTGTCTGCCTTCAGCCGTGCCATTGAGGCCGGTTTTGCCATTGAGTGCGACGTGCAACTGGCAGCAGACAGTGTTCCCGTTGTTTTCCATGATGACGACATGGAGCGCCTGACCGGCATGAAGGGCGATGTGCGCGAAAAGACCTCCGCCGAGCTCGGGCTACTGTCGGTCGGCCAGACAAAGGACCGTATTCCAACCCTGAAACAGCTGTTGAAGCTGTGCGCCGGCAAGGTGCCGCTGGTCATCGAGCTGAAGGGCCGCGAAGGTGACGGCGTGGATGACGGTTTTGCCGAAGCCGTGCTGGAAGACCTTGAGGGTTATCAGGGCCCGGTTGCGCTGATGAGCTTTGACCACCACCTGCTGAAGGACCTGAAAAGGGCCGGTTCGCCATGGCCAATCGGCCTGACAGCAGAAGGTGACAAGCCGGAAGAGTTTTTCCGTCATGACGAGGCGATGCAGATCGGTATCGATTTCATTTCCTATCACTACGGTCATTTGCCCAACAGCTTCATCGAAGCGCAGCGCAAATTGAGCATTCCGGTAATTACCTGGACGGTAAGGGATGAAAATGCCCGTGCGATTACCTATAAATATGCAGACCAGATGACATTCGAGGGATTTGACCCTCGCGGTTCTGACCCACGAGAGAGCCAGTCGGCAAACGCATGAGCGAAGAATACTCCATCCGCATTGAACAATCCTTTGGCGATATCGACCCGGAAGACTGGAACAGGCTTTCCGGCGCGTCGAAAACAATGCGGATGGAACCTTATAATCCGTTCGTCTCCCATGCCTTTCTATCGGCCATGGAACAGTCCGGATCAGCCACCGCAGAAACCGGCTGGCTTGGCCACCATATGCTGCTGGAGCGCGGCGACGGCGTTCTCGTTGGCGCCATCCCCGCTTATCTCAAGAACCACAGCAAGGGCGAATATGTGTTCGACCATGGCTGGGCCGATGCTTTCGAGCGGGCTGGCGGCCACTATTATCCCAAGCTGCAATGTTCAGTGCCGTTCACGCCGGCAACCGGCCCGCGCCTGCTGACGGCAGGTGATGTCGATGCTGCCCGCTTCCGGCCGGTACTGGCCTCGGGTCTTCGTCAGGTCACGGAAAAGATTGGCGTTTCCTCCGCCCATGTCACCTTCACACCGGATGGTGACACACAGGCTCTGACGGATGCAGGTTTTCTGCATCGCACCGACCAGCAGTTCCATTTCATCAATACTGGGTTCCGCGACCATGCGGATTTTCTGGATGCGCTATCGTCGCGCAAGCGCAAGGACCTGAAGAAGGAACGCAAGGCGGCACTGGATAACGGCATCAGCATCGACTGGCTGACCGGCAGCGACCTGACCGAGGAAATCTGGGACCAGTTCTTTACCTTCTACATGGATACGGGCAGCCGCAAATGGGGACGCCCCTATTTGACCCGCAGCTTCTACTCGCTGATTGGTGAACGCATGGCGGATGACATCCTGCTTGTCATGGCCAAACGCGACGGGCGTTATGTGGCTGGCGCCATCAACTTCATCGGCTCCGATGCGCTGTATGGCCGTCATTGGGGCTGCATTGAAGACCACCCCTATCTGCACTTTGAGGTCTGTTACCATCAGGCCATCGATTTTGCGCTGTCACGCGGCCTGCAGCGGGTTGAGGCCGGTGCACAGGGCGAACACAAGCTGGCGCGCGGTTATACGCCAGTTACCACCCACTCGGCGCATTTCATTGCCCATGCCGGTCTGCGCAACGCCATTTCCGCCTATCTCGAACGAGAGCGCGAGGAAGTGGAGCAGATCAGCGACTATCTTGACGACCACAGCCCATTCCGCAAAGGCGAACGGCAGGAGTGAACCTTTAATCTCTAGGCCGTCTATTGCCCTTTATTTCATGAGGAGAGCTTCCAATGACCACCGGTTATGACGACAACAACATCTTTGCAAAAATCCTGCGTGGCGAAATTCCCTGCCACAAGGTTTACGAGGATGACGACACGCTGGCCTTCATGGATGTGATGCCACAGGCACCGGGTCACCTGCTGGTGATACCAAAGACCGGTTCGCGCAATTTGTTCGATGCTGACCCGGCCGTTCTGGCAAAGACCTTGCCTGTCGTGCAAAAGCTCGCCAATGCCGCAAAGGAGGCCTTTGATGCGGATGGCGTTTACGTCGCGCAGTTCAATGAGCCGGCGGCCGGTCAGACCGTGTTCCATCTGCATTTCCACGTCGTGCCACGCAAGGAAGGCGAGCCGTTGAAGCCACATTCCGGCACGATGGAGGATGGCGCTGTATTGGCTGCCAATGCACAGAAGGTGCGCGACGCACTGTAATCATCTCGGCGCATATCAATGCACCTGACAGAAAAACGAAAAGGCAGCTTCCCCCGGGGTAAGCTGCCTTTTTCATGCGCGGTATCAAATTCAGAAACCGATGAACAACAGCCCTGCAGTCAGCAGCAGGATCGACACTGCCACCCCCACCAGCACGCGCTGCCCCAAAAGCAGGAACGCTGCAAAACCGAGGCTTGCAGCACCAATGCGCAGCCACATCGGCGTTTGCTCCAGCGTGCCGGTTGGAAACACGATCAGCTTGGCCGTCACGGCCATGACAAGAGCGGTGGCAACCGCCCTCACCCAGTACAGCGCCTCAGAGCCCTCTTTCAGCCTGTTGCCGGCAATCACGCCAAGCCAGCGCCAGATATCGGTGGCAAGCCACCCGGCAACGGCAATCAGCAGATAAGGCCACCAGCCTTCCAGGGCGATCATGGTTCGATCTCCCCGGGTTGCGACTGGATCTTGCGGCGAAACCACCGGCGGTCAATGAAATAGGCCAGCGTACCGCCGCCCAGTCCGGCGTAGATGATGTCGAATTCCGGTTCGATCATCGCAAAGAGCGGGCCGGCGATCAGGCCGATGATAAAGGCGACCTTGACCACCGAATGGGTGGCCGACGCCCAGATGGAGGCCACGAAGTAGACCGGCGTCATGAAAAACAGCACGCCCGCCACCAGCGGCGGAAAGGACGCAACGATGCCGAAGGACACCGCCACGATCAGCGTATTGACCAGTGTCAGCGTGATGGCAAAACCGGCAAACCATGACACACGAAACGGACGCGGCACGGAATTGATGTTCTGGGTGGTGAACACCCAGGCGGTAATTGCCACGAAATGCGACAGAAACAGCAAAAGCCAGGTGGGTGTGCGTGAGGTTTTCAGGTCCGGCACGATGGAAGCGACCATCGGCATCATGCGCACGGAAGACAATGTCACCGCCAGGAAACATGCCGCCAGATTGGCACCGCCGAGCATCGAACCGATCAGGATCATCTTGGCTGGCAGTGCCCAGACGGTGAAGGTCATGAACACAGCCTGCTCACGGGTAAAACCGGATTCCAGGGCAAAGGCGCTAAAGCCAATGAAGGACGCCATGAGGATCATGGCGGGCAACGAGAATATCCCCTTCATTCCCTTGGCAAACCACAGGGCATGCGTACCCTGATTTACTTCCGCAGACATTGTCACGCTTTCATGGATCACAACCTGCTGCGCGCAGGTCAAAAAATGGTGGCCCGAATGTTTTGTGAACAGTGCCGGGCACATATAAAAAGTGCCGGGTTTTACCCGGCACTTCGTTGATAACAAGCTGTCGCTTATTTCTTCTTTGGCACCTTCGGCACCGTATTGGCCTTGCGTGGTGCCTTGGTTTCAGACTTTGCCTTTTCCGGCTCGTCCACGACCAGAACCTCGGCTTCCGCTTGCTCAGCCTTGGCCGTTTTGCTGGCAGCCTTGACCTTTGTCTTGGCTGCCTTGGCAGCTTTCAACTCGGCTTCCGGCTTTGGCTTGACCGGTGCAGTTTCTGGATGTGATTCCAGAACAAGACCTTCCTTGCCATCTTCCTTCTTGCCGACGGTCACGGTAACGACACCGCCCTTTTTCAGCTTGCCGAACAGGATCTCATTGGCCAGAGGCTTCTTGATATGTTCCTGAATGACGCGGCTGAGCGGACGTGCGCCCATCTTTTCGTCGTAACCACGCTCTGCAAGCCAGGCAATCGCATCTTCGTGCAGGTCGAAAGTAACGTTACGCTCGGAAAGCTGGCTTTCCAGCTGCATAACGAACTTCTGAACCACGCGGTGGATAACGGTGGTTGGCAGCGGCGAGAACGGAATGATCGCATCCAGACGGTTGCGGAATTCCGGTGTGAACAGGCGGTTCAATGCCTCTTCATCCTCACCCGAACGCTTGGACGAACCGAAACCGATTGCCGACTTGGCCATTTCCGATGCACCCGCATTGGTCGTCATGATCAGAATGACGTTGCGGAAGTCGATCTTCTTGCCGTTGTGGTCGGTCAGCGAGCCGTGGTCCATAACCTGCAACAGGATGTTGTAGATATCCGGATGGGCCTTTTCGATTTCGTCCAGCAGCACGACGCAATGCGGATGCTGATCGACGCCATCGGTCAACAGACCGCCCTGGTCGAAACCGACATAGCCGGGAGGTGCGCCAAGCAACCGCGAAACGGTGTGACGTTCCATATATTCCGACATGTCGAAGCGCAGCATCTCCACACCGAGCGAAGCAGCAAGCTGCTTGGCAACCTCGGTCTTGCCCACGCCCGTCGGGCCGGAGAAGACATAGGAACCGATCGGCTTGTTGGGTTCGCGCAAGCCTGCACGGGCCAGCTTGATGGCTGTGGACAGAGCTTCAATCGCCGTATCCTGACCGTAAACGACCGACAGCAGTTCCTTTTCAAGGTTGGCGAGAACCATCTCGTCGTCCTTGGAAACGGTTTTCGCCGGAATACGGGCCATGGTGGCAATCGTAACCTCGATCTCCTTTTCGGTGATCAGCTTGCGACGACGCGACGCTGGCAGCAACATCTGTGCGGCACCGGTTTCATCGATCACGTCAATTGCCTTATCCGGCAGCTTGCGATCGGAAATGTAACGTGCCGACAGCTCAACCGCCGCCTTGATGGCTTCATTGGTATAACGAAGATGATGGTAATCTTCGAAATATGGCTTGAGGCCCTTCATGATCTCGATGGCATCATCGATCGATGGCTCATTGACGTCGATCTTCTGGAAGCGACGAACCAATGCCCGGTCCTTTTCGAAGAACTGGCGATATTCCTTGTAGGTCGTCGAACCGATGCAGCGGATAGAACCGGAGGACAAGGCTGGCTTCAACAGGTTTGAAGCATCCATTGCGCCGCCGGAGGTCGCACCAGCACCGATAACCGTGTGGATTTCGTCGATGAACAGCACCGCACCAGGAAACTCTTCGAGTTCCTTGACGACCTGCTTCAAACGTTCCTCAAAGTCACCGCGGTAACGTGTGCCCGCCAGAAGCGTGCCCATGTCGAGCGAGAAGATCGTGTCGTTGCGCAGTGCTTCCGGCACCTTGCCTTCCACGATACGCTTGGCCAGACCTTCGGCAATCGCCGTTTTACCGACACCAGGATCACCCACATAAAGCGGGTTGTTCTTCGAGCGACGGCACAGGATCTGAATGGTCCTGTTGACCTCTTCGTGGCGGCCGATCAGCGGATCGATCTTGCCGACCTTGGCCTTTTCATTGAGGTTGACGCAGTAAGCCTTCAGGGCGTCCTGCTGCTTTTTCGGGCCGGCATCCTCGTCACTGCGCGGAGCCTTGTTTTCCGGTTCGCCGTCTTCGGAACCACGCGGTGTTCTGGTCTGGGACGTACCCGGACGTTTGCCGATACCATGCGAGATGTAGTTGACCGCGTCGTAACGGGTCATCTCCTGCTCCTGCAGGAAGTAAGCGGCGTGGCTTTCACGCTCGGCAAAGATCGCAACGAGCACGTTGGCGCCTGTTACCTCTTCCCGGCCAGACGACTGGACGTGAATGACCGCACGCTGGATGACGCGCTGGAAACCGGATGTCGGTTTGGAATCCTCATCATAACCTGTGACGAGGTTGGACAGTTCATTATCGATATAATCGCCGACGGTCTTGCGCAGAACGTCCAGATTGACGTTGCACGCACCCATAACGGCTGCTGCATCTGCATCGTCGATCAGTGCCAGAAGCAGGTGTTCAAGAGTTGCATATTCATGATGACGCTCGTTGGCAAAGGTCAATGCCTGATGCAGCGCCTTCTCAAGACTTGGGGAAAAAGTTGGCACGTTGCGATCCTCATTTCTTTTCCATGACGCATTGCAGCGGATGCTGATGCTGTCGGGCGAAATCCATGACCTGACTTACTTTCGTCTCGGCGACTTCATATGTAAAGACACCACATTCACCGACCCCATGCTGATGGACGTGCAACATGATACGCGTTGCCGCTTCGCGGTCTTTCTGGAAAAAGCGCTCCAGAATATGGATAACGAATTCCATTGGCGTATAGTCGTCGTTCAAAAGCAAAACCCGGTAGAGATTTGGTTTTTTGGTTTTGGGCTTAGTGCGGGTGATAACCGATGTTCCGCGGTTGGTACCGCCTTCACCATCATTGTCACCTTCACCCTGCATGTAGATCGTCTTAGCGATCATGTTTCATCATTCTCCAAATCAATTCCGGTGGGGAGATCATATCGGAAATCAAATCCCTTCCCCACTTATTTAAGTGTTCAGATTGCGATTTTAAGCCCCTTTGACGCAACCGTAAAATCAAATGAATTTACTTGCAGTTTTACGAACACCATCGCAAAGGGCATAAAGTTCAGTATTTCAGTAGATAAGCCCCTGCCGCAAGGCACTGGCAACAGCATGTTCTACCGAAGAAGCATCCAGCTTTCGGCAAATGGAATTCATCAGATATTGAACTGTGCGTGTGGAAAGACCAAGATTTCCGGCCACATGCGCCACACGATTTCCTTCCGAAACGGCATGAAGCACCTGCTTTTCCAGAGATGTCATCGTGGTTTCAGTGTTGTCCTGCGGCTTGAACACCAAAGACAGGCGTTCATGCATCTGGATCATCAACAAATTAAGTTGATCAAGCTCGTCACGTTCCGGCCTTTTTCGAGAGCCAGCAAAACCGACGATGCGAATCTTGTCCCACAGCCCAAAGCCTGGAAAATTCACGCCCATGGTCAGCCGTGATTCCGTAAACAGCTTAACCGCCGCATCGCTCAACATGGCGCGCTTGCTGTATTCCTCAATAAACCACGGCACAGGCATGAGCCGCGACAGGGAATCAATGAAGATCTTGTCTTCGAAGTCAGGCACGCTTGCCTTCAACCGTGACAGAAACAGATCCGTCAAATTGGAAAACTGGTGCGGTTCTTCAAAGCCCAAGCTGCTCGCCTTCGGTCGGTCGAACACATAATAGGCGCGGAAACCAAACAGCCACTGTACGTCGGAAAGCACCTTCGCGGCCTGTTCAACTGACGATACCCGATTGGTTCTCAGTACGATATCTGCCCAGTCAGTGCTGCCTATCGTCAAGATATCACGCGGCCTGTCGCCGTGAATGCGCCCGGTCTTGTCCGGACGCCAAGAGAGAGAAGGGAGAGATCACCCTTCATTATCAAGCATTTCACGAACCGCAACGGCCAGCTGTTTCAAGGAGAACGGTTTGGGAAGGAAGCCGAACTTGGCATCCTCAGGCAGGTTCTTGGCAAAGGCGTCTTCTGCGTAACCGGACACAAAGATGAACTTCATGTCTGGATAGTTCTTGCGCAGTTCGCGCAGCAGCGACGGGCCATCCATTTCCGGCATGACAACGTCGGAAACTACGATATCAACCTTGCCTTCCAGCTCTTCCATCACATCCAGCGCCTCGATGCCGGAACCGGCCTCGTGCACCGTGTAACCACGGGTTTCCAGCATACGCTTTCCACCACGGCGAACTGCCTCTTCGTCTTCCACCAGAAGAACGACGGCAGACTTGCCGGTCAGGTCGACATCGTCATTCTTGGCAGCTGCGGCTGGTGCTGCGCCGAGTAGCTTTTTATCGCCAGCGGCAGCGGCGACGTCAGGATCAACGGCAACAACCTCGACGATGTGGCGTGGCAGGAAGATGCGGAATGCCGTGCCCTTGCCCACTTCCGATTCGGGGTAGATGTAACCACCGGATTGTTTGACGATGCCATAAACCATCGACAGGCCAAGACCGGTACCCTTGCCAACATCCTTGGTGGTGAAGAACGGCTCGAAAATCTTGTCCATGATTTCAGGCGCAATACCGGTGCCGGTATCGGACACTTCAATCATCACCAGTTCTTCGATTGGAATGTCTGGCCGGTTCAGCGCGGCAGCATCTTCAGTGCTGACATTGCGCGTCTTGATGCGAATGGTACCGCCGCTTGGCATGGCATCACGCGCATTGACGCACAGGTTGATCAGCACCTGTTCGAACTGCGACAGGTCAGTTTTGACCGACCACAGGTCACGGCCGTAGTCGACCTCCAGCTTGACATTGGTGCCGGAAATCAGCCGGTCGACCAACATGCGCAGGTCACCGACGACATCGGTCATGTTCAACACGGCTGGACGCATGGTCTGCTTGCGCGAGAAAGCCAGCAACTGGCGCACCAGCACGGCTGCACGGTTGGCGTTGCGCTTGATTTCCATCAGGTCGGCAAAGGAGGCGTCGGCTGGACGCGCCTGCAACAAAAGATGGTCAGACGACAGCAGGATGGCGGTCAGCACATTGTTGAAGTCGTGCGCAATGCCACCGGCCAGCGTGCCGACTGCGTTCATCTTCTGGGTCTGTGCCATCTGGGTTTCGAGCGCTTTTTGCTCTGTCACCTCGATGGCATAAACGATGGCGACCTCTTCAGGCGCCTCCTCATTCTGGTCGATAACCGCATTCACGTAATAGCGGAAATGGCGGCCTTCTTCGCCCGGATGGCGGGAATCAAAGGGTGCAATATCGCCCTGGCGGTCACGGGCTGCTTCCAGCGCATGCGCCAGATGACCCTTTTCATTGTCGTGGATGACCTTTTCAAACGGAATGCCGCGGTCAACATCATCACGACTGACCACCGACGAGAATAGTTTGAGGAACGGCGCATTGGTGCGCAGAATGCGGCCCTGCCCGTCCAGCGAGGCAATAGCCATTGGCGTATTGTTGAAAAAGCGGGTGAAGCGCATGGCTGAGGCCGAACGATCATCGCTTTCGACATTGGTGCGCATCAGCACGATGGTGCGGCTTTCGCCGATAGAACCATCGCGGGCGGCGGCAACCTTGTGCACGAGGCGAACCGGCACGCTCTGGCCATTGGCCTTGCGCATGTCCAGATCAACCGTTTCGGTGCGTGACTGGCCAGCCGACGGCTTGACCGATTGCAGCAAAGCCATGCCCTCGCCCGCCACAATATCGGACACGGTCACTGAACCCGGCGCAAACTGGGCAAGGTCGATACCCAGCCATTCGGCCAGCGTGGCGTTCAAATAGATAATCTCACCCTTTTTACCGGCCGAGAAGAAACCTGATGGTGCATGGTCGAGATAATCGATGGCATTTTGCAGCTCGCGGAAAAATCTCTCCTGATCTTCACGCTCGGCGGTGATGTCAATGATCTGGAACACGTGCAACGCATCGCCACTGGCTTCGATCAACAGACGGGCTTTCAGGCGGTACCAATGCGGGCCGGATGACGTCGTGCCATCACCGATCGATTTCAGCAGCCGGAATTCTTCGTGGCCGCTCTGACCTTCGCGCAGTTTGTTGATCAGCCGGTACAGTGCTTCGGTCGATTCGCGATTGCGCGACAGCAGCGTCTCAAGGCTCTGGATATCCATGGCCTTGACCGCGCCGGTCATCTGGCAATAGGCGCTGTTGGCATAAACGATGCGGCCCTTGGGGTCGGTGACGATAATCCCATCGGGATGGCTTGCCAGAAAGCGTCTCGCCAACACGTCGGAGCGCGACTGCGGCATGACCTCGATAAAACCGATGATCGACGACACCAGAAAAAATATGCCGACCATGGCGAGCACGCCAAGAATGCCGAGCACGATCTCGTTTTCGAGAGAATCTTTGAAATAGACGAAAGCCACTGCAGCGGCCACCAGAATGACCGCAAGGAAAAGTATTCGTACAACCGTTCCTGAACGGGCTTGCCTGTCCATCAATGGCAGGTCGTCATTTTCGCTGGCCTGGCCCACCCGTGTCATCTCAACCTCGTATTCTTGCAGCTCATTTCCGTGAAACACACGGAATCGCCCACCTCTTGCCCTTGTAGCAAGTTAACCAGCCAGCCAAAAGCTATGCTGCGACATAACCACCATCAAACCATCAAGAAATTGAAGGAAATCACCACAGATTAGTGCGTGTATACGGAATGATTTGCTCCGCAGGTGAGATATAATCCGGGACAACAGCGATAAAATCTTGTCAGCGACTTAAAAAAATCGTCTTTTTGAGCAACTTAGCGGATAATGTAACATCCGTTTATAAGGATTTGTCCGCTTTCGAATTTTAGAAAGACGCAACTATCATGGATATGGTGAACGAGGCCCTCGGCTCGTACGGAAACAATCTCATTATTGCTGTCGTCGGTGTTGGCGTTGCATTAATCGGTCTTGCTATCGTCCTGTGGCTGATAAAGCGGCGCGGCGGCTCTTCCCCCTTCATTCGTGGCGGCAGAAATCGCCAGCCGCGCTTGCAGGTGCTGGATGCGGCAGCTGTCGATGCGCGCCGCAGGCTGGTTCTGGTGCGCCGGGACAATGTCGAACATCTTGTGATGATTGGCGGCCCGACCGATATCGTCATTGAAAGCGGCATTGGCGCCATTCCGGTTCTGACGCCGGTCGATCAGCGTGACAACCTGCTGTCCAGCTCACCTTATGATGATGAGCGGCAGGAGCAGGTTGAAAAGCGCGAGACCCCGCGCACGATTTCGCAGACCCGTGAAGTGACCCATGAGCAGCCGGTCAAGGCCGCGCCAATCGTGACCCCTGCCCCTGTGTCCGCACCGGTCGTGCCGCCTGCGCCTACTCCGGCTCCGGCACCCGTGATCACGCCGCCACCGGTCGTTTCCTCTGCACCGGCTTCAGCGCCTGCGCCTGTCATCACACCACCACCTGTAGTGCCGCCGATCATCACGCCAGCCGCCCCTGCTGTTGCTCCGACAGTAGCAACGCCATCCGTGACCAGGGAACCATCCGTCGCAAGACCGGCACCATCGGTTGAACCTGCGTCCGAGGCGCCACGCCCATTCCGCCAGGAGCCACCCGTTGTTGCGCCTGCCAGCGCGCCGCCCGTATCTGCAGTCCAGTCGCCAATTACTCAGCCTGCCACCCAAGCTGCGCCATCTCCGGCTGCTCCACCGGTTGCTGGCCCTATTGCACCGTCGGTCATCGACAGACCGCCAGTGGTGGTTGCCGCAGCCCCCGTGGCTGCCGCCGTTGCAACGCCACCCGATGTTGTGCCCCCCATCAAACCAGCAGCTGTGACAACAGCAGTCGAGCCTCCACCGATCCTTCAGACGTCGCCCTATACGCTGGATGAGATCAATGCCGGCGACATCCTGGAATCGGCGCGCAATCGGGTTCTGCCAAACCGCGAAACCGTTGAACCGCCAATCAAGCCGGTCGCACCCGCCCCTGAGCCAACTCTGTCGAACGAGGCTCTGAGCAGCGACTTTGAAAAGTTCCTGGAAGCGGAAATCGCCAAGAGCGCTCCTGCCGAGCAAGGTTTTGCGCAGGTTGCCAGCACACAGCAGCAGCCGCGTCGTGACCCCTCTGCCCCGCCCATTTCCGGCGCCTCGACCGAAAACGAAATCCAGAAGGAAATGGCGCGCATCTTCGGCGAAATGTCCGTGACACGCGATCGGTAATAACGGGCCACAATCGGCCACCAGCAGACATGAAAAAAGGCGCGTAAAACGCGCCTTTTTTTTGGTCAGTTGAAACTCATCCGGCTTTCACCGTTTGAGATCACTCGTCGCGATAAACTTTCTCGCGACGTTCATGGCGTTCCTGAGCTTCGATGGAAAGCGTTGCGATTGGGCGGGCATCAAGCCGTTTCAAGCCAATAGGCTCACCGGTTTCTTCACAGTAACCGTAGGTTCCCTCGTCAATACGCTGCAAGGCAGCATCGATTTTGGAAATAAGCTTGCGCTGCCTGTCTCTTGCTCTCAGTTCGATGGCGCGGTCTGTTTCCGAAGAGGCGCGATCAGCAATGTCAGGATGGTTTGCACTTTCTTCCGCGAGATGACCAAGGGTCTCTTTTGCTTCGCGAAGGATGTCATTTTTCCAACCAATCAGTTTCGCACGAAAGTACGCGCGCTGATTGGCATTCATGAACTCATCATTCTCAGAGAGCACATAGTCACTAAGATCGATCTTCTCACTCAACGCGATTCTCCTCGAAGAACATCTCTTATGCGGCGGTGTATACTCCAAGGACCTATGGAGATTCAAGCCTTCTGAGAGGTTTTAAGGCATTTTTAAAGTTGTCACAAAAATCAGCTAAATGTCCATTTTTTAATCCCTTTTACAATCCGTGAATAGCCAGCATCAAAACATTGATTGCATTCGCGTATTCCTTGAGGACACTTGAGGCAAAGCAGTCTATTCTTCAAAAACCGGAATTTTACAGAATGGAATCTCAACAGATGGCGCTGCACTCTACTTCCCTCAACCGTGTCTATCTGCTTCGTCACGCCCATTCTGGCATGGCAAATCCGGGTCAGGGAGATTTCGACAGAACGCTTGATGACAGAGGTTATGCGGAAGCGGAAATCGTTGCGGACAAGGCAGCTGACAAGGGTTATCGCCCGCAGGTCATCCTGTGTTCAACGGCTGTACGCTGCCGCCAGACAAGCGATGCGATCCGCCGTTCGCTGCCAGGTGAGCCGGAGATTACCTTCATCGATGAAATGTATAATGCCAGCGAACAAACGTATCTCGACCTGATTTCCTCACAAAGCGAAAGTCAATCGGTGATGTTGATTGGCCATAATCCAACTATTGCCGACCTCTTGGAATCACTGGTTGGCGAAGATGATTTCCACAGCCATTTACCGTCAGGTTTCCCCACCGCCGGCCTTGCTGTGCTCAGTTGTGATGCCAGCGACGAGGCATCGCCGCTGAAGTGGAAAGTTGTAGATTTTATTGCGCCATAAAAGCCGCGGCCGCCGTCGGCCCGGTATATTTCTGTTTTCCAGCCACTTTTTTAAGCACCAATCCTTCTTATATTCGTGGAGAAATTTCTAATTTTAATGGGATAATTGCTCTTGCCCCCATCGCTTTCATCGATAACAGACGGCGCGCTGATCGCATTTGACAATCTTTATGACCGGGCAAGTTCCTTGACGCATCCCACATTGCGGCTCGGCGTGACCGGTCTTTCGCGTGCCGGCAAGACGGTTTTTATCTCCTCGCTGGTGCATAATCTGCTGAATGGCGGCCGCCTGCCGTTGTTTGAACCGGTGCGATCGGGCCGTGTGTCCTCCATCCGGCTGGAACCACAGCCTGACGACGCCATTCCGCGCTTTCAGTATGAAGACCACATTCAGGCGCTGGTGCGCGACCGAAGCTGGCCTGATTCGACCCGCGCCATTTCCGAGCTGCGCATTACCATCGAGTACCAGAGCGCCAGCGGCTGGGGTCGCTGGTTGTCGCCCGGCCAGCTGTCGATCGACATCATCGACTATCCCGGCGAATGGCTGCTGGACCTGCCGCTTTTGGAGCGCGACTACAACACTTTCAGCAATGAGACTGTCGAATTGGCCGGAACCGGCGTGCGGGCAGAGCTGGCCCGTGACTGGCTGGAGTATGCCGCCACTCTCGACGTCAATGCACCGGCCGATGAAATGACAGCCAAGAAACTGGCAGAACATTTCAGCGGCTATCTGCGCGCCTGCAAATCCGATGAGCGGTCGCTGTCCACCCTGCCGCCGGGCCGTTTCCTGATGCCGGGTGATCTTGAGGGATCACCTGCCCTGACTTTTGCGCCGCTGCCGGGCCTGACAGATGAAAAAGCCCCCAAGGGCTCACTGCGCGCCATGATGGAGCGGCGCTACGACGCCTATAAAAATATCGTGGTGAAACCGTTCTTCCGTGAACACTTCGCCCGCCTTGACCGCCAGATCGTGCTGATCGATGCGCTGCAGGCCGTCAATCGCGGTCAGGAGGCGTTGCACGACCTGGAGCGGGCGCTGGGCGACGTGCTGGCCTGCTTCCGTCCCGGCACTAATACGCTGCTGTCGTCGCTTCTGGGGCGGCGCATCGACAAGGTTCTGGTGGCTGCCACCAAGGCCGACCATCTGCACCATGAAAGCCATGACCGGCTGGAAAGCCTGACGCGCCGACTGGTGGACCGCGCCATTACCCGCATTGGCATGAGCGGTGCCGGCATTGACGTAATGGCGCTGGCGTCGGTGCGCGCAACGCGTGAGGCAACGGTCAAGCAGGATGGCCACACCCTGCCGGTGATCGTCGGCACGCCGATATCAGGTGAAAGCATCAATGGCGAAATATTCGACGGCAACCGCGCCACGGCAATCTTTCCCGGCGACCTGCCGGAAAATCCCGAACCGCTATTTGCCGCTGATAATAGCGACGGCATGCCCGACATCAATTTTGTGCGGTTCCGGCCGCCGCAAATCGAAGAAACTGGCGGTGGCATCAAGCTCTCGGTTCCCCATATCCGGCTTGACCGTGCCATGCAGTTCCTTTTCGGAGACAGGCTCGCATGACCAATTCCAACAATGATGGCCCGACACCAGGCAAAAGACGCCCCGAGGCATTTTCTCTCGACACAGAAAAACAACAGCCGCCACCAGTGCGCCGTCTGCCGCAGGCCTTTGCCGGCGAAGTTGCCATAACGCCTGACGAGGATGATCCGTTTCTGGGTGGCGTGGATGCGGGCCTTGCGCCGCCGGTTGCCGAACCGCGCCCACACCGGTTTTCTTTCGGCAAGCTGGCAGTTGGCGCATTCGGTTTCCTGTTGTCGCTGGCGCTTGGTCTGTGGGCCGACCAGTTGATCCGTGATCTGTTCACCCGCGCCGACTGGCTGGGCTACACTGCCATAACCGCCGTGGCGATAGCCGTTCTGGCGCTGCTGGTGATCGTGGCCCGCGAGGTGGCTGGCATATGGCGGCTTAACGCCGTGCAATCGCTCAAGGTCGAGGCTGAACAGGCCGCGCTGGAGCGAAAGGCAACCGCTGCGAAAGCCGTTGTTGCCAAGCTCGAAAACATCCTGTCGCACCGCGCCGAAACTGCCAAAGGCCGCGCGGCATTGAAGGCAACGCAGGACGATATTATCGACGGTCCGCATCTGCTGGATTTTGCCGAGCGCGAATTGCTGACACCCATCGATCGGCAGGCGCGTGCGCTTATTCTCAACGCCTCCAAACGCGTGTCGATCGTTACCGCCGTCAGCCCACGCGCCATTGTCGACCTGGCCTATGTGTTGTTTGAAGTGGTGCGGCTTGTCCGTTCCATGGCCGAACTTTATGGCGGGCGCCCGGGATCAATTGGCATGATGCGCCTGCTGCGGGATGTCATTGCACATCTGGCTGTCACCGGTTCAATTGCGGTCGGCGACGGGCTGGCACAACAGGTTCTGGGCCATGGACTGGCCTCCAAACTCTCGGCCCGCCTCGGTGAAGGGATGATCAACGGGCTGATGACGGCGCGCATCGGTATTGCCGCCATGGATCTGTGCCGCCCGCTGCCATTCCGCGCCTTGAAACGGCCCGGCATCAGCGATTTCATCTCGGATTTGCGGCCTGACCTGAAGGGTCAGGCCTGAGGCAAAAGGTGTAAATTCCACCCCTGCTTACACAGGGTTGAAGCCGCGAAAAGGCGCTTCAAAACTTACCAACCTGTCAATTCCTCACTCGAAATAAACCAAACATTAACCATTCCCGCAATACATTAGCCCCATCAAATCGAGGCATTTTCGCCAAGGAAAGTATCATGTATTCGCGCTTCTTTTCGGTCGTGTGCGGATTTGCCGCTGTTGTGCCGCTTGCATTTTCAATGACGCCGAGCGCTGCCAATGCAGCCTCTGCTGATGACGTTTTCTTCTCGTCGGTCGCCGGCTCCTGGAAGGGGCCGGGCGAGATTGTTGCCGGCAAATACAAGGGCACCAAGTTTACCTGTGATCTGGTGGGCGAACCTGCTGACGGCAAGGAAACCGGCATCAAGCTGGGTGGCACCTGCCGCGTTGGCGTGTTCAAGCAGCCTATGTCGGCCACCATTACCCGCAGCGGCAATGGTTACACCGGCAAGTTCCTTGACGGCGCTGAAGGCAAGGGTCTGGACATCGTGTCCGGTCAGGTTTCCGGCGACAAGGTTGTGGTTGGCATCAACCGCTCAAAGCTGAACGGGGCCATGGTTGCCCGCGTACAGAACGGCAATTCCATGAACATCACCATTTCGGTGAAGGTAGCAGACCAGATGGTTCCGGTTATCGGCCTGACACTGGCACGCGACATTGACCAGATTGCTGTCGGCTCTATCAAGAAATAAGCCGAACCAATTCTGACGCCCCCTTTAAACCCGCCACCAGAGCGGGTTTTTATTTGCCTCGACAATGCCCTCAGCACTGAGACCGGACAGCCACTGCGACACGGCCCTGCCCTTTATCACCATATCAGCGGCAATATCGGCAAGCGGCACCATAACGAAGGCGCGCTCGGTCATGCGTGGATGCGGAATTTCAATCCGCTCCGATTGCAGTGTCACATCACCATAGGCCAACACATCGATATCGATGGTGCGCGGGCCCCAGCGCTCAATACGCACACGTTTCATGCCGCGCTCTATCTCAAGGCAACGATCAAGAAGCGCCAGCGGCTGCAAGCGTGTTTTGACTAGCGCACAACAATTGTAAAAATCGGCCTGATCGGTTTTGCCCCATGGCGGTGTGCGATAAAGTTTCGACACGGCCAGCACGCCACAATCGGCGTCCTCGTCAATCAGTTTCAGCGCCTGTGCCATACTGGCTTGCGGGTCACCGAGATTGCCGCCTAGCCCAAGGGCTGCAATGGTCCATTCCATGTCAGGCATGTTGTTCTACACTGACCTGCGCATAGTCGAGAATGCCGGGAACCGGCGCTGACGGTTTGCGCACCGTGATGTTGACGCGCACGATCTGCGGGTAACGCTGGCGTAGCGCAGACGCGATATCATTGGCCAGCGCCTCGATGAGATAACGGCGCTTGCCAATGACGATCTTTTCGATGACGGCAAAGGCCACGCCATAATCGACGGTGTTGTCGATATTGTCGGTCTCCAGCGCATCGCCAGCCTCGACCTCCATTTCCGCATCGACGAAGAACCGCTGACCCAGCGCCTCTTCCTGATCAAGCACACCATGGCGCGCAAAGAAGGAGCAATTTTTCAAAAGGATTGTGTAGCGGCTCATTCTTCTTCTCCTGATTGGACCTTGCGCGCAGCAAGCATTGCATCTGCCATCGCCAGCGCGTCACGGTTGACGGCAACATTGTGAACGCGAAACACCACCGCACCTGCCATGCGCAGCAAGGCGGTGGTGGCGGCGGTACCGGCGTCGCGGTCGCTGGCGACCTCCCGCCCGGTGACAGCGCCAATAAAACGTTTGCGCGATGTGCCGGCCAGAATCGGCAGGCCAAGCGCCTGCAACTCACCAAACCTTGCCATCAGCGCCATATTCTCCTCGGTGTTCTTGGCAAAACCAAAACCGGGGTCCAGCACGATGGCATCGCGGTTTATGCCTGCCTTTTCAGCGGATTGTAGCGATTGTTTCAGAAAATGAATCTGGTCATCAATCACGTCAGCCAGCTTCTGGCGCTCACGTCCTGTGTGCATGATGCAGACACCGGCGCCGGTCTCCGCGACCACTGAGGCCATATCAGGATCCTTCTGCAACCCCCAGACATCATTGATGATATGGGCACCGGCCGCAACGGCAAGGCGAGCCGTTTCAGCCCGGTAGGTATCGATGGACAGCAGTGCATCGGTTTCTTGTGCCAGCTTTTCAATCAGTGGCAACACCCTGTCCTGCTCTTCTGCAGCGCCAACGACACTGGCATCCGGACGGGTGGATTCGCCACCGATATCGATGATGTCGGCGCCTTGCGACAGGCAAATCATGGCATGACTGAAGGCGGCATCCACTGTGTTGAATTGGCCACCATCGGAGAAGGAATCCGGCGTAGCATTGACGATGGCCATAATACGGCCACGCCTATCCAGTTTCAGGCTTCGGCCATGAGCGGCTTGCCACACCTTGTTGTTGGCTGTTATCACCACAGTCAGGACCTTTCGATATTACAAAGAGTCACGCCAATTTGTATTGTATCACCTCCGCCTATGCAGCAATCGTTTCACGAGTTCAACCGGCAGTCTGGCACATGAATTTTATACCCGGTCTCATGCGTGCAGTTGCCGCATCGGCTTTTCTGTTTGCATTCACGCATTCGACACAGGCGGAAACCCAGTTTCAGAAATCGATCTCCTACTTCCAGATCGGGGGCAAAACTGCGGCAGATCTCGACCGTGAATTGTCCAATCGCGGCCCACTGACCCAATCCACAGGTGCCAGACATCCCGGTGCCACCGAAATCAAGTTCGGCGGTGAGCTGACCTATGTGGAAAAGGACGGCCGCTGCAATATTGGCGAAGTGAAGGTCACCCTGCACACCAAGATATTGCTGCCGCGCTGGAAAAACCGCGCACGCACCAGCGCCGATCTGGCGCTGATCTGGGACACCCTGTCGGCCGATATCAAACGGCATGAAGAACGCCACGCCGAGATTTCGCGCAGCTATGGCCGGATGCTGGAAAAAAGATTGAAAGGTCTTCGTCCGCAAAAGACCTGTGAAGCACTGCAAGCCCAAGTGGCCGACACAACGCAGAAGGTCATGGCCGAACATGACAGAGACCAGCAGCGTTTTGATCGCATCGAAAGCAAGAACTTCGATGCACGCATGATGCGCCTGCTCAGCCACCGTCTCAAGGCGCGTGACAACTGATCGCTGTTTTCCTCGAGCGGTTGGGCCGTTTTTCCGCACATGTTGCAGACGGATGGTTTGATTCGAGGCTGCGGTTGGTGCCGCTCAGGCATTTCGCTTGCGGCGCTGCGGATTTGGCTGATGGCTTAGATCCTCGCCACAAGGGCGAGGATGACGCTGGCGAGGTTTGGCCCTGCCATGCCAAAACATTGCTTATGACGCCTCCCTTGGCGCTTTGACAGCCCAACTAACCGCTGGCACCGCGCGGCTGCATCAATGTGCGTTCGGCAACAAACTTCCGTTACGTGATGTTTTCTCGTGATTTGGCCCGGCGATGGCCGTCAAGGCCGCCCGGCCAACCCTGCTCACCTAAGGTTGATCCCACGCTTTTATGATTGATTTCTTGGCGTGGCGAATCAGTGTTTTTAATTATAAAAAACTTAAATACGGAGTGGGAAAGACTTCAGATTTCAATGGATTAGGGTCGCGCCAACATGTGGTTATGCGATACCCATCCGTTCGGCAAATTTCCAAGTTGTTAGCAGCGTTCGAGTTCCCTGGCGTGTCCACAGAACCACAGGTGTCATCCTCCCTCGCCTCGTGGCGGCATGCCCGCCTGGCCTCGCTCTTCATGCGGAGAGCGAGGCTTTTTTTGGCCGAAACCGAATTCGGAAAATGACCGGCGCGTTTGTTGGCAGATGGTGCCTGTAACGGGTGCCGGCAGCTGGCAATATCAGCCCTGGCGCTCAGGCACGTGTACGATGAGGCCATCCAGCTCGGCGCTCATCTTGATCTGACAGGACAGACGCGAGGTTGGACGCACGTCGAATGCAAAGTCCAGCATATCCTCTTCCATCGCTTCTGGCGGGCCAACACGTTCGGCCCACTCATCATCGACATAGACATGACAGGTAGCACAGGCGCAGGCACCGCCACATTCGGCGTCAATGCCAGGAACAGAATTGCGCACGGCGTTTTCCATAACGGTGGAGCCGTCTGCAACATCAAGGTCAATGGCCGCGCCGTCGAAAGCAACGATTGTCAGTTTTGTCATGTCAGAAATCCAGAAATTGCGGGTTATCGTTTGTTCCACACATAGAAAGCCAAGACCCAAATGGCAACATCGATGGGGCATTCCTTTGCGTTGGAACGCCCAAGGCTTAAGGATTTTACCCCCTGCACAAACAAAAACCGCCCCGATTGGGGCGGTTTTCAATGTACGTAAGTGCTTACATACTTTTCAGATCAATTGAAACGACCGGCGGCGTGGGCCAGCATCGTGTAGACCTTGCCGGTGTCAGACGTGAGGTAGGACTGGGTTACAGTGCGGTCACGGTCTGTCTTCGCAACGTCGGCCAGCAGCTTTTCGAAGTCAGCGATGTAACGGTCAACCGCAGTTCTGAACTCGGATTCACGCTCATACTTGCGCTTGATTTCATCAAAGGTCTGCTGACCCTTCAGCGTGTAGAGGCGTCTGGTGAACACGTCGCGCTCACCGCGCTGGTAACGGCGCCACAGGTCTACCGAGGCATCGTGGTCAATAGCACGGGCGATATCGACAGACAGGGAATTGAGCGATTCCACCATGTGACGCGGATTGCGGTTGTCTGTGTTGCGCGATGCCTGGCTTGGTACTGTTTCAGCAGCCGGACGGGTTGCCGGCTGACGGACAGCAGCGGTTGCCTGCTGCGCATTCGGGTCACGTGATGCACCACGCAGCAGATCGCTGATCCAGCCACTGCCCTCACCACGCTGTACGGCCTGGTCAGAGATGGTTGTTGTCTGGACCTGCGGCTTTGCGGTTTCCAGTGGCAGGCTGCCACGCAGACCAGCAGAGGTGCCCAGCACCTGTGCCGGGGTCTGTGGCTGTGGTGCACGCGCTACAGGAGCCGCGACACCTGGCTGTGGTGCAGGTTCTGCAACACGACGCTCAACCTGTGGGGCGGCCTGCTGTGGTGCCTGTGGAGCCGGCTGCGGGGCTGCAGGGCGTGCGTGGGAGATTTCCATCTGGGTGGCCGAGCGGCCGACCAGCTGCGAAATGTCCTGCAGCGCCTTGATCTGTTCTGCTACGGCGCGACGCATGGCGGCCGCACTTTCCTTGGCTTCTTCCGGCAGATCGAAAGCACCACGCTTCAGTTCTGCACGGGTCGAATCCAGTTCCTTGCGAATGTCCTGGCTGGAGCGACGGATCTCGTCGGTTGCGCCGGAGAAGCGGGTTACCGCCTCCTCGACTGCCAGACGCAGTGTTTCGCGGACGTTTGCAGCGGCAGCCGTGGACTTCTCCGTGGCGCTGCCAAGGATGCTGTCGACGTCGGCCAGCGAGGACTGGACGCCGCTGCGAACACGGTCGGCCAGTTCGTCCGAGTACTTGCGAGCGTCCGCAAGTGTCGTTTCGATGGAACGGTTTGCTTCCTGACCGGCAGAGAGCAGAGCGTTGCGCATATTGGCAGCGGCAGACTGGGCACGCTGTTCGGTCTCGTCCAGAGCCTTGCCAACTTCAGAGAACGAAGACGACAGGTTTTCTTTCAGCGTACCGGCAACATTGGCTGCACGTTCTTCCGCATGGCCCATTGTTCCTTCAACGGAAGAAACAACGTTGCGCATTGTGGCTTCAATGTCTTCGGAGCGCTTAACCAGACTTACGGCCAGACTGCGCAGGGTATCCTGACGCTCTTCCAATGTGCCAACCAGGCTGGACTGGGCCGCGCCAAGCAGATCGGATGCCTGCGACAGCATCTTGGAGTGCTCTTCGAAGCGGCCAACGATACCGGCAACCTGCGACAGTGTCTGGCCGGAAATGTTCGACAGACGGTCGATCTTTCCTTCCAGCAGACGGCTGGAGCTGGACACCATGTCGGCAGCCTGCGAAGCGGTTTCGGCAAAACGGTTTGCCGTCTGACCGAGCGACTGGTCGGCCGCGTTGAAGTCTACCGAGGCCTTGCTGACCGCAGCATTGAGATCACCAACCGTCTGTTCAACGCGGTTGACGATTTCTGCATTGGTGGCCGACAGGGTTTCAACACCCTCACGGGCAGCCGTTGCGATGCGGTGGGCAGCTTCCTGACCGATATTGGCATACTGGTCGACGACCGGACGGGCCTTTTCTTCGATCAGGCGCGACAGTTCTGCCGAACGGCTGGCCAGCATCGAGTTCAGTTCGCGGGTGCGCTCATCCAGCGTCGTGCGGATGGAGTCGCCACGGGCACCAAGTGCTGCCTCAACCTGCGACAGGCTCTGGGCAATGGTGTCGGCCTGCGAACGGACCACGGTTTCTGCTTCGGCAACCTTGTTGACGATGACATTGCCAGCTTCGGAGAAGGTCTGGGCAACGGCAGCAGCCTGCGAGGACAAGCGGTTCTGCGCATCCGAAATACGGTTGATGATATCGCCAGACCGGTTTTCGATGGCCTGTGTGAACTCAGCATTACGAGCCTGCACCTGCTGGGCAAAGTCGCTGCTGGTTCTGGCCAGCAGTTCTGCCGAGCGCTGCGCTTCGCCGTCGATGTTCTGCGTGGCGGCAGAGACCGTGTCACGCAGGGTCGAGGCAAACTCGCTACCGGTTCTGGCCAGAAGTTCTGCCGAGCGCTGGGCTTCGCCACCGATGTCCTGGGTGGCGGTCGAGACCGTGTCACGCAGGGTCGAGGCAAACTCGCTACCGGTTCTGGCCAGCAGTTCTGCCGAGCGCTGGGCTTCGCCATCCATGTTCCGGGTGGTGGTGGAAACCGTGTCACGCAGGTTCGAGGCAAACTCGCTGCCGGTTCTGGCCAAAAGTTCAGCAGACCGCAGTGCTTCACCGTCCATGCTCTGGGTGGCCGAAGTCACGGCTTCACGCAGTGTCATGGCAAGGCCTGTGGCTTTTTCTCCGATGGTGCGGTTGACGTTTTCAAGACCGATGTTCAGCGCGCGGTCCATGGTGCCAAGGCGCTCGTCGATGGTCGACGAAATGCGATCGGCAACTTCGCTGCCGGCGCTGACGAATTCCTGCGACCGTGTGCCGAGCGTCTCGGAGATGCGGGCATTGGCCTCATCAATCGTTGCGCTGACATTGTGCAGGTCTGTCTTGATGCGGTGCTGGAAGCCGTCAAGCGACTGGCCAAGACGGGCTTCGGTTTCACCGAGCTGGCCAGCAACGCCGCTGACCGACTGGTCGATGCGCGAAGACAGGCTGTCTGCAGCAGTGCTGATGTCCCCTGCCGCATCGCTGATCTTGCCAGCGATTTCACCAATGCCGTTGCGCAGTCTTGCTTCAAGATCGGCGCTGCTAGAGGCGATAACGCGCTGCAGGGCTTCCTGCTGACCTTCCAGAGACATTTCCAGCATGCCGGTGCTCGACGCAACGCTGGTGCCGATGGATACGGCCTGATCGGACAACATCTCGTTCAGCTTGTCGCCGGCAGATGTCAAAGTCTGCTCGATATCGGCGTGACGCTTCTCGAAGGTGTTCTTGATCTGCTCGTGCGACGCGGTGAGGCTGTGCTCGAGACGCGAGACACCAGTTTCCAGCGTGCCGGCAAACTTGTCGGTGCCGCCGTCGATGGCGTTTTCGATACGGTTGGCTGCACCCGTCACGCTGTTTTCGATCAGGTAGGCAGCATCGCTGACCTTGCTGTCGATGAGGTGGGCCGCAGAACCGACGGTGTTTTCGATATGGGCAGCGTTACGGCCGAGTGTTTCAGCAATAACAGCCGACTTGTCGTCGAGCGTGTTGACCAGGCGATGTTCGATGCCGGTGACAACATTGCTGATCTCGTTGACCTTGCCGGACAGCATGCCGGAAATATTGGCCGAAGATCCCTCGAGCGTGTCGGCAAGACGCTGCTCGACGTTGATGACCGAACCGGAGATGACAGCGGCGCGCTCTTCCAGAGAACCGAGGATTGCCGAAGACGTCTGCTCGAGCGACGACGTCAGGCGGTGTTCGACACCGGCAACCGCGTTTTCGAGGTAGGTCGTCTTGTTATCCAGCGCCGTGGAAATCGACGACGACGCGCCATCCAGCGTGCTGGCAATGCGCTGTTCAGCGTCAGATACCGTCTCTGCAAAGATCGATGTGCGGGTTTCCAGCGACATGGCTATCGACATGGAGGCGTCATCAAGCTTGTTGGCCAGACGCTGTTCGACATCCGAAACGGCGTCGGTCAGGTAAGCCGCGCGGCTTTCCAGCGTGTTGGTGATCGAAGACGATGCACCCTCAAGCGTGCTGGCCAGACGCTGTTCAACATCCGTGACTGCATCCGTAAGGTGAGCCGTGCGGCTTTCCAACGCGCTGGTAATCGAAGTCGAGGCGCCATCCAGTGTCGAGGCAAGGCGCTGCTCGGCATCGGAGACGGCGTCGGCTAGGAAGGATGTGCGGTTTTCCAGCGACAGCTGCATCGACATGGATGCGTCGTCCAGCTTGTTCGACAGGCGCTGTTCGGCGTCGGCAACCGCTTCGGTCAGGTAGGCCGTGCGGCTTTCCAGAGCGTTGGTCATCGAAGACGAAGCACCATCCAGTGTCGAGGCAATGCGCTGCTGGGCATCAGACACGGTATCCGCGAGGAACGAGGTGCGGCTTTCCAGCGACAGCGAAATCGCCATGGAAGCATCATCCAGCGTGTTGGACAGGCGCTCTTCAACACCGGCAACTGCGCTGGTGATGTAGTTGGCCTTCTCTTCCAGTGTCTCGGCAATGGCTGTGGAGCGACCTTCGAGAGCAGCAGCAAGACGCTGTTCGATATCGGCAACAGCATTGGTAATTTCTGCGGCCTTGGCATCGAGAATTTCAGCCATGCGCTCTGGAGCGCCAGACAACGAATTGGTGATGGCTTCGGAGCGGTGCGCAAGCGTTTCGTCAAAACGGTTCTGGCTGGCAGACAGGGCATTGAACAATGCACCGCTGCGCTCTGCCATGATGCTGTCGATACGTTCATGCGTATCGCCAAGCGCCGTGGTGATTTCCTGGGTGCGCGATGCAACGGCATTGGTGAGTTCGCGGCTACGCTCATCAAGAGCGTTTTCGAGCATTTCCTGACCGGTGCCGAGTGCCGTCGCCAGAGCGAAGGACTGGTCCGTCAGGGCAGAGCCGAGACGATCAATGCTGGAGCTCAAGATACCGTCGATGGCATCGGAACCGCCGGCAACAGCCTCGTTGATACGGGCAAGGCTTTCCATAAGCTTGCTGTCGAGCGAACCGGCGCGACGATCAAACGCGCTGGCAAATTCTGCAACGCGCTCGTCAAAGGCCGAGTTGACCTGACCAACCGTTGCCTGAAGGCGCTCTTCAAACAGACCCGAACGCAGATCGAGATCCATGATTGCGTCGTCAGCCGTGGACTGCAAGCTCTTGCGGAACGACAGACCGCGCTCGTCAAGGGTCTCACCCAACTTGTTGAGAACGGTGTCCAGCGAACCGGCAATCGCCTCTTCGCCACGGTTGAGATTATCGGACAATTCCTTGGTGCGCGATGTCAGCACTTCGTTGAGAAGGCGTGTGCGCTCTTCAATTGCGGAATTGAGCTTTTCAGCGCCGGCATCCAGTGTCGAAGCCTGCGTCGCAAACTGCTCCAGCAACACACCGCCGCGGTCCGACATGGTCGAGGTGAGGTTGTGCAGGCGCATGTCGAATTCATTGGCAAGGCTGGTGCCGGATGTGTGCAGCGCCTTGAGCAGATTGTCGGTCTTGGCAGCAATCAGGCTGCCCATGGCTTCGGTCGTCACACGCGACTTCTCAAGCAGAGCAGCCGAACGGGTGTCGATCATCGACGCAAAGGCTTCGCCAGTTGTTGCCAGACGGATGGACAGCTCTTCGCCAGCCAGCGACAGTTCTTCCTTGATCTCGTCCTGCGCACCGATGATCGATGCACGGATGCGCTCGGCGTGGTTGACGATGGCGTCACGCTCGGAAGACAACTCGCTGACCAGGCTGCGAACACGCAGTTCATTGTCGGCATAGCTGCGCTCAAGTGCATTCACTTCGGAATGAACGAGCGTTTCCAGCTCTGTCGCACGGGCAATGGTGCGCTCGATGCCCTCATTCATGGCGGAGACTTCGCGGCGAACCGCCTGCCCTACCGACATGATGCGGTCAGCGGCAACGGTTTCCGGCTCTGCCAGACGAAGAGCAACTTCTGCCATCGAACGGGCCGCGTTACGCAGGTCGCGGGCACGCGCCATCATGATGGCAAAGGCGTAGAAAAGAATGACAGGAACAACAATGCCGACAAACACGGCCATGATGCCCGGAATGGCAAACAGTTCTGCCAATGAGCCGGCTTCCCAGATCAGATTGCCGTAGATGGCCTGACCGAGTGCCAGGCCGCACAGCGCCCAGACAATCGAGACGATTGTGGCGTTGCGGATGGCAGATGTAATGGATGTGCTTTCCAGCGACTTCAAAAGAGCAACCGGATTGCGCTTGGAACCGTCATTGGCGGCCTCAAGCCCCGATGCTCTGTTCTGTTCAGCGGCAGTACGCGGCGCAGGGTCTGCTACCGGCTTTCTGGACGTGTCGGGCACTTTAGCCTCCGAGGACTTTGGCGTCGATCGTCTCCGAGGCTGTGCATCTGCTTCAGATTTGCCACTCTGGAGGGCATCCTCCAGCGCCTGAAAAGCAGTCTCGTCGATCGAGTCACTGAACTTGTTATTCGCCATGCGGTTACGCCTCGTTACTAATACGCCCGGCCAGATATAACCTCGATCAGTCAGCCGCCTAAGACCGTCCGAGGCATCATGCCTACAGGAAACCCTACCCTTACACGGTAGAACATGTCCCGCTCATTACTATGCACCCCCTATGGCGCACCCCTCATTCACGGAACGAAAATAACATCATTGTGTCATTTCATAAAGTTCCGGCCTGAGCGCACGCACCATAGCAGTATCGTAGTGGCACATTTACGCCCTTGAAACAATTAACGCATTTGCCCTCACCTGGGAATGAGCGCCCTTGTTAACAGTTTTTAAATCACATCTTAATCAGCAAGCTCTTGTTTCATATCGATTTAACATAAATTAACCATATCTAAAAAAATCAGCCCGCTTTGTGCCGCATTTTAGGAAGATACCACACTGTCATGTGCGTAAATCCGGCACAGAATATAACAAAATGGGAAATCCATCATGGCAGCGGCAAGTATGGCATTTAGTATGCCGGATAATTTTTCATCCAGTTTTGCAGCCAATTCCAAACCCGTCGACCTCGCCCACCTGGCAAAACAGACCATGGGTGACAAAGATCTCGAAATCGAAATCCTCCAGCTTTTTGCCCGCAACACGCGTGTCATCCTGCATGAACTGGCTGACGCCGATCATGCCAAGATCGTCGCACTGGCCCATCGCCTGAAAGGTTCTGCGGATGCGGTCGGTGCATTTCGTGTATCGGCAGCGGCGAGAGATCTGGAAAGCAATCCTGCTGACAGCAATCTGTTTGCGCAGGTGACAAGCTCTGTCATGGAAGCTGAAAACTTCATTCTCAAGCTCTGCCGCTCTTAAACGAGAGACAGAGTCTGATCGTTTTATCAGAGAGACTTCAGCGTCCAGTCAACAATCTGGCGCGATACGGCGGCAAATGCGCCATCCAGTGATTTCACGAAGGCAGCATTTGTCGTGCCGGACGACCGCGTTTGAGCTCTGAACGACTCCTGCGCCTTGATGGTGCCGTTACGGTCATTGAGGATCTTGACCGAAATTTCCACCACCGCGACATTGCCGCCCTTGGTATCGATTTCAAACGAACGGATATCGGTCACGACCTGATAGTCGATGGCCAGGCCCTGCCCCGGACGGCCAACGCCACCCAGCTTGCCGGTGTTTTCAAAGGCTTCCACCAGCTTGGACTGCACCAGCTTCGGCAGGCGATCGCTCCACTGCGAGCTTGCCAGATACTGAACCTCAGATGAGGACAGGCGAACAACGATATTCTCGCTGTCGAGCGTTTTCAGCGCGGTTGGTTCCGGCACCAGAATCTGGCGGTTCTTTAGCGAACGGCCTTCGGTCGATGCCAAAGATGACGCGGAAAGATCGAATGTATCGTTCTTGGCGGCAGTGCCGCAAGCACTCAACGACATAAGAACAAAGGGAAATGCCAGTACCGCACGGATAGTCGCAGGGCGTATTGCAACAGCCATATTCACATTACCCCTTTGCCACCTTGTACGGAATCATTATCAACGCCGTGTTCTTCCATCATACTGCTTGACGGTTTCACCGCCAAAAATCAACCTTTGCGGATTACGGTCGAAGTTCATAATCGTATTATTCAACTGATCGACCGTCCGACGGGTGTCTCCAATGAGCGCTTGGACGTCCCGCAGCCCTGCGCCGGAAAACCGTGCCAGATTATCGGCGATAGGACCAACACGCGCATTCAGGTTATCCGCCACGGCTTTGAACGATGCCAGAGTTTCACGCGCCTTCACAAACAGCGAATTGGCGTCATCGGTTCCAAGCAAGTTGTCGACTTTTATAAGAATTCCGTCAACGCGGTTGGAGGCAGCATTCAGCTTGCCGGCCATTTCCTGGAAATCGGCAATGGTCCGATCAATCTGGTCACGGCGCTTGTCCACATCGTCAGCCACACCCTTGAAGGAGGCAATCGCGCTGCGTGCATCCTTGGTCGCCACAGAAATATCATCAACCGCGGTGCCAACCTTGGCCGGATCCACCGCAGCCAGTAGCGTGTCTGCCCGTTTCAACACGACCTGCGCGTCATCTCCGGTTTTTTCAAAGCTTTCGGCGGTACGTTTCACACTCGCCATGAGATCATCGACGTTGCCTGAAGCTCTGGCGACATCGCCGCTGACCTTTTCGGCATTGGCGAGAATTGTATCGACCTTCTTGGCATCAACGGCGCGCACCAGATCTTCCACGGCGGCAAGCGTGCTTTCCAGACGTCCCGACACCGACTTTACGGTGACCGACAGCGAGCTCATGCTTTCCAGGAATTTGTCGATACCATCGGAGTTATCAGCCAGCGCAGTGGAAAATTTCTCGGCATTGCGCACCGTCTGGGTCAACGGACCCCTCGCGTCCTGTACGAACCCCTGCAATTCGCCGATCGCATTGTCGGCGCGTGTCAATATCTTGTCGGCAGTTGCCAGAAGGTTGGTCACGCTTGACAGATCGGCAGTCAGCTCGGCCGGAAGTCCGGTTTCAAACGCTTTTTGCAAGATACGTTCGTCGGTTTTGCGACCGCCGGACAGTTCGATATAGGCAGCGCCCGTCAGGCCCTGAATTTCCAGAACAGCGCGGGTGCTGGTGAACACCGGTGCCTGTGCCTGAATTTCAGTGAAAGCGATGGAATATTGCGGGTCGTCGGAATCGATCGACAGACCACGCACCGTACCGACGGGAATACCGTTAAAGCGCACAGGAGAGCCGACCGACAGACCGTTGGCGGAGCCGGGAATGCGCACGATAAGCTGCGCCATCGGGCCGCCGCGTCCAAACTCGGCCATCCAGTAGACAAAGCCGAAGGCTGCCGCGACAACGATCAGCGTGAAAATACCGACGATGGTGTAATTTGCCTTGGTTTCCATAGCTTTTGTTACTCCATCGAATTTTCATGCACGTTATTCGGAGACACAACCGCTCTGGCTCTCTTGCCCTTGAAGTATGATTGAACCCAAGGATCGTCGCAGGCGAACATATCCTCAAGTGTACCTTCAACCAAGACCTTCTTGTTGCCGAGAACGGCAATGCGGTCACAGACGGAAAACAGACTGTCGAGGTCGTGGGTCACCATGTAAACGGTCAAACCCAACGTATCACGCAGTTTTGCAATAAGGTTATCGAATTCTGCAGCACCGATCGGATCAAGACCCGAGGTCGGTTCGTCCAGAAACACCAGATCAGGATCAAGCGCCAGTGCCCGAGCAAGAGCCGCACGTTTGATCATGCCTCCGGACAATTCAGACGGATATTTATCAGCGGCATCTGGCTTCAGACCGACCATATCGATCTTCAGGCGTGCGAGCTCATCCATCAGCGACTTTGGCAGATCGAGATATTCGCGCATCGGCAGCTGGATGTTTTCCTTGACCGTCAGGCCGGAAAACAGCGCGCCCTGCTGGAACAGCACTCCAAGTCGTGTGTCGAGCGCCATGCGCTCTTCTTCATTAGCCGTGTCGTAATCGGTGCCCAAAATCTTGATGCTGCCGGAACGGCGCGGCAAAAGCCGCAGCACGGTGCGCATCAGCACCGACTTGCCGGCACCGGATGCCCCGACGAAACCGAGAATTTCGCCTCTGTAGACATCGAGGTCGAGATTATCGAGGATCAGCTTATCGCCAAAACCAACCGTCAGTCCCTCCACGGAGAGAACGACTTCCCGGTCCTGTTTTTTGCTGTCGTTTTTCTGGATGTCGATTTTCTTGACGTCGGTGTTGTCTGCCACGGCCATCTCCTTAAAAATCGATCGCCGCGTAGAAGATGGCAAAAAGCCCGTCTACGAGGATGACGACGAAGATGGATTTAACAACCGAAGACGTGACGTGCTGGCCAAGCGATTCCGCGCTGCCCCCCACCTTCATGCCTTCGACTGCGGCGACAATACCGATGATCAGCGCCATGAACGGCGCCTTGATCATGCCAGACGCGATGGTCGACATTTCAACAGCCGCGTGCAGACGCGACAGGAAAACTTCAAACGTGATGCCGGAATAGATCAATGCCACGACGGCTGCGCCAAACAGCGCGGCAAAGTTGGCAAGAATGGTCAAAAGCGGCAGGGCAATCGTCAGCGCAACAAGGCGCGGGAAAACCAGCACGCCAACCGGGTTGAGACCGATGACCTTCAGCGCGTCGATTTCTTCACGCATTTTCATCGAGCCGATTTCGGCGGTGATCGCACTACCGGAGCGGCCGGCAATCATGATGGCGGTCAACAGTACACCGATTTCGCGCAGCTGCAGAATGCCGACGAGATCGACCACGAACACTTCCGCGCCAAAATAACGAAGCTGGAACGCGCCCTGCTGCGCAATGATCGCACCAATCAGAAACGACATCAGTACGATGATTGGCACGGCGCGCACGCCCATATGGTCAATCTGGTTGATGATGGCGGCTGGAGACACACCAGTCCCCCGCCCGAGCTTCATCTGCGCACCACGCACGGCCGAGCCGAGAATATACATGCCAGCCAGAAAATCGCCGCCCGCCTGTACAACATTGCGGCCAACAGGCTCAAAAACGCGTTGAACAAGACGTTTGCGCGGCGCGGCATCGGGTGGCGGACCCGCCTCGCTCGGCAAGGCTTCGACCAGCTCCTCAACGCGGGTGTTGCCACCGGTAAAGCTGACCTCGGCGCCGTTGGCGTTCAGTTCATTGCGAAACTTCTGAATGATCCAGGCGCCTGCAGTATCGACACGGCCAATACCAGACAGGTCGATCTCGACACTGCCGGACTGTTTGTTTTGGCCGGGCCGGGAAATTTCTTTGAGAACGCCAGTGATCGTGTCGTTGCGCCAATCGCCGCTCAGCGAAAAACGCACAGGCCCGCCTGCGGAACTTTCATCCGAAGCAATGCTCGCCTGATGGGCGTCCGTGTTGTTATCGCGAGCTTGCATCTTTTCCTATACGCGTGCAGCTTTGCCATCGAATCTATCGATTCATATCTTTTCACAAGATGACAAGCCATCGCAACAGGCCGGATTTCGCGAGTTTTTTGATTTTACGCACGATTTCCGCACAATATCGAAGTGTAACTTATGTCCGCGCAACTTCAGGTGATAGCAGAATCCTTTCCAATAGCCGGCAGCTTCACGATTTCACGCGGTAGCAAAACCGAAGCGGACGTCGTGACATGCACCATTGGCGACGGCGCCTTTTCCGGCGTTGGCGAATGTGTGCCCTATAAGCGCTACGGCGAAAGCATAGAGGGCGTGATTGCCGATATCGAGAAGATGGCAGACGCCGTCTCTCAAGGGCTGGATCGGCTGGAGCTGCAACATGTGATGAAGCCGGGTGCCGCCCGTAACGCCGTCGATTGCGCGCTCTGGGACTATGAGGCAAAACGCTCTGGTCTGAGTGTTGCCTCACAGATCCTGCATGAACCGGCCGTGCCACTGGTCACCGCCTATACGATTTCGCTTGGTGATGCCGAGACCATGGCGCGCAACTCGGCTGCCAATGCACACCGCCCACTGCTCAAGATCAAGCTTGGCACCGATGACGACGAAAGCCGCATGCGGGCCGTGCGAAAGGCCGCCCCAGACAGTCGGATCATTGTCGATGCCAATGAAGGCTGGACCGACGACAATATCGAGCACCATCTTGCCGTTGCAGCCGCGCTCAATGTGTCGCTGATCGAACAACCCCTGCCCGCTGGCAAGGACGAAATCCTGGCACGCATCCACCGGCAGGTGCAGATCTGCGCCGATGAAAGCGTTCACTCAACCGCCGATCTCGAAACCCTGCGCAACCGCTATGACGCCATCAACATCAAGCTGGACAAGACCGGCGGCTTGACGGAAGCGCTTGTGATGAAGCAGGCAGCCATCCGGTTGGGTTACACCATCATGGTCGGCTGCATGGTTGGAACGTCACTGGCCATGGCGCCTGCTGTGCTGTTGGCACAGGGTACCGAATATGCCGATCTCGACGGTCCATTGTTGCTGGCCAGAGATCGCGAACCGGCACTGACCTATGACGGTTCGCTGGTGCATCCGCCAGAACGGTCGCTGTGGGGCTGATAGAAATTGGCGTGCTGTCGATACAGCACGCCAACGTAGATGTTTTATCTTGCGCTATCGATGATTTGCCCGCCATCCGGCGTCAGACTTGAACCGGTAATAAATCTCGAATCGCTGCTGGCAAGGAACAACGCAACGGGCGCGATGTCGTTTTCCGGCGAGCCGTGACGACCAAGTGCATTGGTTGGCGCTGGAGCATTCTGTGCAGCACCCCAGGTGTCGGCGACAGGAAGAAGGTTGTTGACCGTAATATTGTCCGGTCCCCACTCGCGCGCCGCAGACCTGGTGAGTGCACGAACGGCCTCTTTGGCCATGTTATACGGTCCGTAAGGCGACATGCCCAAAACACCAGCCAGCGATGCGAAATTTATCACACATCCCTCACCCGATCGTTTCAGATGTGGGTGACAGGCCTGCATGGTCCGCAGATACGCTATCGGTCCCATATCGAAATTGCGTTGCAACTGGTCGACTGGCAAATCGAGAATCGGCGAGTGAACCGCAGATGGGTCGAAGGCCACATTCACGAGAATGTCGATGCCGCCAAATGTCTGCACGACTTTGGCGACGGCTTCGGTAATCTGGTTGCCGTCACTCAAGTCGCACGTCACGCCGAGCGCCGTGCCACCCTTGGCTTGAATGCTGTCGACCACCGCATTTACATTTGCAGGCGTAAGCGACAGCACAGCCACTTTTGCGCCCTCAGCGGCGAATAGCTCTGCCGTCGCTCGACCTATTCCTCTGCCAGCGCCTGCAACGATGGCAATTTCTCCAGTCAGTTTTCCCATTTTGATTTCCTTTCCAAGTGGGGGATTAGCGCGCCTGCGCCATGGCATAAGGTGATGGAACATCGCGCCCGGCGTTCTGGGTGGTGAAGGATGCGGCAAGCAGCGCCAGCCCTATGATGGCAGGCAGAGCACTTGCGGGCTTTCGAACCCCGATATGGGCCAGCCCGGACAGAAGAAGGTGAAACAGCATCCCGGCATAGGCCAGATCGCTCAAGCCAACGTTGAAGCGGGACAGGATGGCCACGACAGCGGCGACCTTCACGACCGTCAAAATATGGACGAGATAGGTTGGGTAACCGAACCCGGCAATTGTCTGCCGGACCCATTCGGTCTTTGCGACATAGGTTATGGCAGAGGCAAGATAGAGCGCGACCAGCAGGATCGTTACGGCCCAGTAAATATAGATTTCAGACATGAGATATCCCTTGCCGCCGAATGACTTCGGCAGATTGCTCCATTCAAGATTTTCAGTGTTCCGGATTAGGACTGCTGATTATCCGGTGTTCGCATCGAAAATGTGGTATTAGATGAATATTCGCGAGTAGGATGAATTTCGCGTGGTAAGTATGGAAAACCAGACTAATGAGCCGGACGGCACAAATATGCACGAAGAAATGCGGCGTGCATTCGCGTTGCTTTCGGGTAAATGGAAACTCGAAATCATGTGGCTTCTCAACCAGCGCATTTATCGCTTCAACGAGCTGCGCAAAGCCATTCCTGGCATCACCCAGCATATGTTGACCGCCCAATTGCGGGAGCTTGAATTGGACGGTTTGGTTTCCCGCACGGTCTACGCCGAGGTCCCGCCTCGCGTGGAGTACGAGATAACTGCGAAAGCCAGAGGCCTCGGTCCGACAATGGAAGCGTTGACGGCCTGGTGGAATGAATATGGAAAAAGCGTCCCGGAAAAAGTGGCACGTGGACGCAAAGTAACGCCGAAAAAGTAGCTGGGTTGCCGCCAAACACTGGAGGCAACCGCTGTTTTCGGGTGACAGCCTGAGATGAAATGCGCGCCCAGAGAGGCGCTTGTCACTCTGTCACATCAGGCAGCGCGCATCGGGAACGGTGGCAGAGCGATCTGTTCTTCCTGCTCGATGTTTTCAGGGTTTTCTTCAGCCTGCATCCAGGTGATCAGTTCAAAGCTGCCATCTTCATTTTCGGCAATTGCCGTGCAGCTTTCCACCCAGTCACCAGTATTGATGTAACGGATACCGTCCATCTCGCTGATCACGGCGTGGTGGATATGACCGCAGATAACGCCGTCCACATCGTTACGCTTGGCTTCGTCCACCACAACGCGCTGGAACTCGCCAATGAAGTTGACGGCATGTTTGACCTGCAGCTTTGCCCAGGCCGAGAACGACCAGTATGGCAGGCCGATACGGCGACGAACGGCCGCCAGTATCACATTGATGGCAATTGCTGCGTCGTAGGCCCAGTCACCGAGGTAAGCGAGCAGACGGGCATTGCGCACGACCACGTCAAACTCATCGCCGTGGATGATCAGGTATTTCTTGCCGTCTGCCGCTTCATGCACCATGCGTTCGGCGACTTCGATACCGCCGAAGTGCGAACCGGGAAACTCTCTGAGGAACTCATCATGGTTGCCGGGAATATAGATGATCCGGGCACCCTTGCGCGCCTTGCGCAGCAGTTTCTGTACAACATCATTGCAGCCTTGCGGCCAGTACCAGTTGCGGCGCAAACGCCAGCCGTCAATGATGTCTCCCACCAGAATAATCGTGTCAGCATCATGATGACGCAAGAAATCTAGGAGGTAGTCGGTTTTGGCAGCCTTGGAGCCAAGGTGCACGTCCGAGATAAATAAGGTTCTGAAATGTCTGGTTTCCATTTGCCGGGCCACGGAATTCATCCCCCTGTCTTGGCAATCAAACTACATACTCCAGAACCAGAGTCGTGTTTCAGCATCATGACAAAGGACTATTTTCTGCCGCAAAACCCTCTTCACCCACACTCATTTTGACACGAATCAATCAAATAACGGCTGTACCATGGGGCTGATTGATGTATTCAGAAGCCCAACGAAAACATTTGAAAAAAGCGGTGCAGGAATGAATTCGCAGGATAAAAACAAAACTCAACCAAAACCAGCAAGTGCTGACCTGGACGAACAGGCGCTCTTTTTCCACCGCTATCCGCGCCCCGGCAAACTCGAAATTCAACCGACCAAGCCGCTCGGCAACCAGCGCGACCTGGCGCTGGCCTATTCGCCGGGTGTTGCAGCACCTTGCCTTGCCATTCACGAAAACCCCGAAACGGCCGCCGAATATACGGCACGCGCCAATCTGGTGGCTGTTATTTCCAACGGCACGGCTGTTCTTGGCCTCGGCAATATCGGTCCGCTGGCCTCCAAGCCAGTGATGGAAGGAAAAGCCGTCCTGTTCAAGAAATTCGCCGGCATCGACGTATTCGACATCGAAATCGACGCGCCCGGCATCAACGACATGGTCTCGACCATCTCGGCGCTGGAGCCGACCTTTGGCGGCATCAACCTTGAAGACATCAAGGCGCCTGAATGTTTCGAAGTCGAGCGCCAGCTGCGCGAAAAGATGAACATTCCAGTATTCCATGACGACCAGCATGGCACCGCCATCATCGTGGCTGCCGCCGTGATGAACGGTCTGGAACTGGCCGGCAAGTCGCTTGGCAATGTCAAGATCGTCACGTCGGGCGCCGGTGCGGCAGCCCTTGCCTGCCTTAACCTGCTGGTATCGCTGGGCGCCAAGAAAGAAAACATCTGGGTTCACGACATTGAAGGCCTCGTTTATGACGGCCGCAATACCCTGATGGACGAGTGGAAAGAAATCTACGCCCAGAAGAGCGACAAGCGCGTTCTGGCCGAATCCATCGATGGCGCAGATGTCTTCCTCGGCCTGTCGGCGGCTGGCGTTCTGAAGCCTGAGCTGCTGGTACAGATGGCTGAAAAGCCGCTTATTCTGGCGCTTGCCAACCCGAACCCGGAAATCATGCCGGAAGTCGCGCGTGCGGCCCGTCCTGATGCGATGATCTGCACCGGCCGTTCGGACTTCCCGAACCAGGTGAACAACGTCCTCTGCTTCCCGTACATCTTCCGCGGCGCCCTTGATTGTGGTGCAACCACCATCAACGAAGAAATGAAGATGGCGGCCGTCAAGGCAATTGCCGAACTGGCGCGGGAAGAAATCTCGGAAGTGGCTGCGAAAGCCTATTCCGGTGACACACCGTTGTTTGGACCGACCTACCTCATTCCATCGCCATTCGACCCGCGCCTAATCCTGCGCATTGCACCGGCCGTTGCCCGTGCGGCGGCAGCAAGCGGCGTTGCATCGCGTCCAATCACCGATTTCGACGCCTATCTCGACCAGCTGAACCGTTTCGTCTGGCGCTCCGGTTTCGTGATGAAGCCAATCTTTGCCGCTGCAAAATCGGCTGAGAAGAAGCGCATCATCTTCTCGGAAGGTGAAGACGAGCGTGTGCTGCGTGCCGCCCAGGTTCTGCTGGAAGAAGGCACCGGCGTACCGATCCTGATCGGCCGTCCGCAGATCATCGAATCCCGCCTCAAGCGTTTCGGTCTGCGCATTCGTCCTCATGCGGACTTTGCCGTGGTCAACCCGGAAGACGATCCACGTTACCGCGAATATGTCGATGATTACTTCGCGCTGGTTGGCCGCATGGGTATCAACCCGGAAGCTGCCCGCACCATCGTTCGTACCAACACCACCGTCATCGGTGCGCTGTCTGTCAAGCGCGGTGAAGCAGACGCGCTGATCTGCGGTCTTGAAGGCCGTTTTGACCGTCACCTGCGTGACGTCAACCAGATCATTGGCAAGAAAAAGGATGTGCGTGCATTCTCCGGCCTCAGCCTGATCATCTCGCAACGTGGCGCAACCTTCTTCACCGATACGTTTGTGACCTACAATCCAACCGCAGAAGAAGTTGCGGAAAGCACCATTTTGGCCGCTCAGGAAATCCGCCGCTTCGGCATCACGCCAAAGGCCGCGCTGATCAGCCACTCGAACTTTGGTTCGCGTGATTCGGAAAGCGCCCGCAAGATGCGTGACGCCTTGCAGATCGTGCGTGACACCGCACCGGATCTGGAAGTCGATGGCGAAATGCAGGGTGGTTCTGCCCTGACCGAAAGCCTGCGCAAGCGCGCCATGCCTGACAGCACGCTGTCTGGCGAAGCAAACCTGCTGGTGTTCCCGAACCTTGACGCGGCGAATATTTCGCTCGGTCTGGTTCGCACCATGACAGATGCGCTGCATGTTGGCCCGATCCTGCTCGGCACCGCCCTGCCCGCACATATTCTGTCGCCAACCGTGACATCGCGCGGCGTGGTCAACATGGCAGCCCTGGCTGTCGTGGAAGCCTCGCATCCGTAATGGTGCCCTAAAGCTGCGTTAACGCAGTTTTGAATTGCCGATTGCCGCAACTGCCTCATTTATATGATAACAATCTGATGAATGAGGCGCTTGCGGCATATCTTTTTCCATCCTTTTTGTTTGGATGGCCGCAGACGCGAAGCCGAAAACGCAACCACATCGGAAGCGGAACATACAGGTGACAGCTTTGAAACTGCGCAATTTTACAATGCTGTTTTTACCGGTATTGATCGGTAGCTTTCCTGCCGTGTCCTTTGCTGCCTCGGTGTGTGATGACCTGCGTCAGGAATTGCGCGCACCGGCGCAGATTATTGGCAACACTGCCGAAGTGCGCCATTTTGCCAGCGCCTTGACCCGCCAGAACATCATCATCCGCAAAATCCGCAATGATCTGAGAGCCTATGGCTGCTCGAGCGGCAGCATCGTCGTTTACGGCGGTGAAAATGCCCAGCTGTGCGACCAGATCGAAGATGCACTTTATGACGCCGAGGCGGAGCGTGACGACCTGCTTGTCAGCCGCGACCAGATGATGGCACAGCAGCGCAATCGAGGCGTTGACCGTGATCGTATCATGGCCGCACTTGATGCCAATGGCTGCTTTGACGAGCGCCCGCAGTCTGCCGCCGCTAGCCCGAATGACCAGACCCAGGAATTTGCCCCACCCGGCATGATCGAGGTGGACCCGAACCGCCAGCCGGTGTTCACACCGCCAATGCAGGGCGGCCTTAGAACCCTGTGCGTACGGACCTGTGACGGCGCATTTTTCCCGATTTCGTCCAATGCCTCACCGCTTGATTTTCGCC
Source organism: Agrobacterium sp. AGB01 (assembly GCF_014851585.1). GTDB lineage: Bacteria > Pseudomonadota > Alphaproteobacteria > Rhizobiales > Rhizobiaceae > Agrobacterium. The sequence goes on along the minus strand of NZ_JACVAB010000001.1, from coordinate 1,394,077 downwards.
GTCAGGCCGCGACCTGTGAACAAATGTGCCCGGGTTCTGAGACGGAGCTTTATTACCACTCCCTGCAAGGTCAGGAGAGTGCGGACATGGTTTCTGCCGAGACCGGCAAACCATACAAGGACCTGCCGACCGCCTTTGCCTATCGCAACACGTCAGCAGACACCCGCTCGCCGTCCTGCGGCTGCAACATGGCGTCATATTTCGACCAGATGAAAAAGCAGGAAGAGGCCAACCAGTCAAAACCCGCAGAACCCTATTCCGGCGTTACCGATATCAAGACGCCGAATGGCGAAAAGAAGCAGACAGAACAGCCGGTTGCCGCAGCGCCTGTCGAGCGCGACTATGATCCCAAAGATAGTAAAGTCCGGGTCGTCGGACCACAGTTTCTGCCCGAGGAAACCAGCCGGATCGATCTGCACAATCCGGCTCTACAAGGTGCACAACCGCAGCAGCAGTGATGCACGACGCTTTTCCTCACACGCGCCAATAGATTTAGCGACGGCCCCATTGATCGTGGAAAACCAGATCTTCCAGCGGCAGCCTTTTGGCCCAGCCCTTCACGGCCAGTTCCGGCTCTCGGTAGAGTTCGGTCACATAACCCAGACATAACCAGGCAACAATTTCGATATGGTCGGGTATGCCGAGAATGCGGCGTATGTCTGCATCATGGAAGATACTGACCCAACCGACGCCCACGCCTTCGGCACGGGCGGCAAGCCACAGATTCTGGATGGCGCAGACCGTGGAATAGACATCCATGCGTGGATTGTGGGTGCGCCCCAGAACGACGGTGCCACCACGGGTCGGATCGCAGGTCACGCAGATGCTGAGAGGGGCGGTGCGAATGCCCTCGAGCTTGAGGCTACGATAAAGGCTCTGCCTGTCATCTTCGAACAGCAGCGCCGCTTCCTCATCGGCACGGGCAAAAGCCTGCCAGGCGGCCTCACGCATCGCATGATCCCTGATCAGTGTGAAGTTCCACGGCTGCATAAAACCGACCGAGGGCGCGGCGTGAGCGGCAGCCAGCAGCCTTGTCACCAGATCATCCGGCAATGGATGGCTTTCAAACTCATTGCGCACATCACGGCGCGTCTCAATGGCCCGGTAAACGGCTGCCTTGTCGTCACAGGAAAAAGCGCCGGCCGCGTGGCGGGCTTCAGAAAACGGATCGTCCTGCATCGTCAATCCCCAACAATGCCTATCGCCGGCAGGCCCCTCAGAACCCACCCGGCAAACAACCATTCCCGCCGTCCATACGGGCTGGTCTATGATGTCTGGCCGGTCTTCTGGCTTGGCATCGTCCTTCCGCTGCCGCCTTCCCGGAACATCCAGTGGCGATTGGTGCAGCAGATGTCCGCCTTACAGCGTTGGGCACGCTCCGGTCTTGCACCGGATTCCCGATTCTCCCGCACGTCGTGCAGGCACCTGACGGCAGTGCTTATGTCCGCTACATCGCGCAAATGCAAGCACGGGAGCATGTGGCGTTAGGTCGCCGGGAAATACCTGACATAGGCAAACTCATCGCCATCAGGCGACCAGTTGGGCGAGTTCATGGTGCCCTGCCCGCCAAACAGTTCAAACAGCGTCTCGACATTGCCGCCATCGGCATCCATCAACCGCACCCGCACATTCAGATCACGGGGATGATCAAAGACATCGGCGTCGTAGGACACGAACACCACCTTGTCGCCTGATGGCGACGGATGTGGAAACCAGTCTCCAAAATTGCTGTCGGTGACGCGCTCGACGGATGAGCCATCAGTCTTCACACGCCATATCTGCATCAGTCCGGTGCGGCTGGAATTGAAATAGATCCACTGGCCATCGGCGGAATAATCCGGCCCGTCATTACGGCCCTCACCATGCGTAAGACGTGATTCAACTTCGCTTTCTATGTCCATGGAATATATATCAAAAACCTGATCGCGAATGCCGCAGTAGGCGAATGATTTTCCATCCGGCGACCAGCCATGCCAATAGGATGGCAAATTGTGCGTCATCAGCCTTGGCGTGCCGCCGGAAGACGGCAGCAGGTAGATTGCGCTCTTGCCAAACTCCACCTTGTCGGAAATGGCATAAAGCGAACCGTCAGGCGAAATGCCGTGATCGTTGTTGCACAGGGTCGCAAACCCTGTGTCCACCTTGACCGGTGTCGGATCACCCGAAAGCGACAGGCGATAGATCAGCCCATCGGCATTGAGCAGAAGGTACTGGCCATCCGGCGACCAGTTGGGCGCTTCAAACAGCGCCTCGGTCTGCCAGACCACACGCATCTGACGGGTACGGATGTTGTAGATTTCGATGGAACTGCGCACGCATCCTCCCGGGGTTGCTCATCGACAGGAGTGGCCGACATTTCATTTGCATCGCCCGACACCTTCACATAATGATCCTATTGCCGCAGGCACCGTCCTGCAAATTCAAAAAAGGAGAACAGCAGCGTTTCGGCACCGTCCGTTTACCCTGCCCCGTTTCTCCCAGGTTCGAGGTTCCGCGATGAATTCCATCGCCGATCAAGGCATCCGTTTTGGCCGGATTGCCGCCATGCTTCCCGTCAAGGACATTCAAAAGGCCCATGACTTCTATGTCGGTGTACTCGGTTTCACTAAGTCATTTGAAAACGGCAATCCCGTTGGTTTCATGATCCTGAAACAGGGCAATGCTGAGCTGCATCTGACCCTGCAGCCGTCACACGAGGCAGCCCCCTTCAACGTGGCCCACATGATGGTGAGTGACGTCGATGCCCTGCATACGCTGTGCAAACAACATGGCCTGCGCATCATCAAAGGTCTGCAAGACAAGGATTACGGCCTGCGCGCCTTCGTGTTTGAAGACCCGGATGGCAACCGCATCGATGTCGGTCAGGTGATATAGGTACGGGAATGGTGCATTCCTCTATTTCTGCCGTCATCCTGGGCTTGTCCCGAGGACAGAGATGAGTGTGTTTCAAGCTCATCCACCCACTCAAACGTCATCCTCGTCCTTGTGTCGAGGATCTAAGCCGGTGCCAAATATGCAACGTGGATAGATTCTCGGGTCAAGCCCGAGAATGACGACGAGAGTTTGGTTGCGGCACCGGCAACGTTCACGAATAGAAGAAACTCTTGGTGTAGAGAGCAACACCAACCGATCCTCATTCCTGTGCTCGTCACGGGAATCCAGGCCAGCCCAAGTCTTTGGGCTGAATAGAGTTTTTACGCCGTGCGGACGCACGTCAACTGGACTCCTGTAACAGGTATAGGAGTAAGGGAGATGGTGGGACGCGCCTCACTCAAACGTCATCCTCGCCCCGGTGGCGAGGATCTAAACCGGCGCCAAATATGCAACGCCGACAGATATCAGGGCCAAGCCCGAGAATGACGACGAGAGTAGTGTTGCGGCCATGCACGGCAACCCACAATACAAAAACGGCGCGGTTTGATCCGCGCCGCTATTATCTCTACCGGTCTCGGAACCGGTTGGTGATCGGATAACGCCGATCACGCCCGAAGTTCTTCTTGGTAATTTTCACACCCGGTGCAGACTGCCGGCGCTTGTATTCCGCAAGATAAAGCAGATGCTCGATGCGGTGTACGGTCGTGACGTCATGGCCGCGCGCCACAATGTCATCCACCGACATTTCCTGCTCCACCAGGCATTCCAGAATATCGTCGAGCACTGGATATGGTGGCAGCGAATCCTGGTCTGTCTGGTTTGGACGCAGTTCGGCCGATGGCGCCTTGGACAGGATGTTAGCCGGTATCACCTCACCGGACGGACCAAGCGCGGTTGGCGGCACGTGTTCGTTACGCCATTTCGAAATGGCGTAGACCTGCATCTTGTAGAGGTCCTTGATCGGGTTGAAGCCACCATTCATGTCGCCGTAGAGTGTTGCATACCCCACCGACATCTCGGACTTGTTGCCAGTTGTCACCACCATGGAGCCAAACTTGTTAGACACCGCCATCAGGATGGTGCCACGGGTACGGCTTTGCAGGTTTTCTTCGGTAATGCCCTCTTCGGTGCCCTCAAACAGGTCGGCAAGCGACGACAGGAAACCTTCCACCGGCTCGACAATTGGCACGATGTCGTAACGGCAGCCCAGCGCCTTGGCGCAATCGGCAGCGTCTTTCAGCGATTCATCTGAGGTGTAGCGGTATGGCAGCATGATGCAGCGAACACGCTCTTCACCCAGCGCATCGACCGCAATCGCGGCGCAAATGGCGGAATCGATACCACCGGACAGCCCAAGCACGACGCTCTTGAAACCGTTCTTGTTGACGTAGTCGCGGAAGCCCAACAGGCAGGCGCGGTAATCCGCTTCCTCGCCCTCGGGGATTTTCGACATCGGGCCGCTGTGGCAGTGCCAGCCGTTTTCAGTGCGCTTCCAGTCGGTGACCGCAAGTGTCGCCTCAAACTGGCTCATCTGGAATGCCAGGCTCTTGTCGGCATTCAGCGCAAAACTTGCGCCGTCGAATACCAGTTCGTCCTGCCCGCCAAGCTGGTTTGCAAAAATCAGCGGCAGATTGGTTTCGATCACCTGACGCAGCGCCACCTGATGGCGCACTTCCACCTTGCCGCGATAGTAGGGCGAACCGTTGGGCACCAGCAGCAATTCAGCACCGGTTTCGGCCAGCGTTTCGCACACGCCCATGTCGTTCCAGATTTCTTCGCAAATCGGGATACCAAGCCTGACACCACGGAAATTGACGGGACCGGGCATTTCACCGGCCACGAACACACGCTTTTCGTCAAACTCGCCGTAGTTCGGCAGGTCGATCTTATCGCGCAGCATCAAGATCTTGCCGCCGTCCAGCACGGCGACCGAGTTGTGGCGGCCAAGTTCACCCTGTCGTGGAAAACCGACGATGACGCCGGGACCGCCATCGGCGGTGTCTGCCGCCAGATCTTCAACCGCCGTCAGGCAGGCGTTGAGAAACGCCGGCTTCAAAACCAGATCTTCCGGCGGATAACCTGAAATAAACAGCTCGGTCAGAAGCAGAAGGTCAGCACCCTGGCTGGCCGCATCTGCCCTTGCCTCACGCGCCTTGGCGAGGTTGCCCGCCACGTCGCCAACCGTTGGATTGAACTGCCCGACAGCAATTCGAAGAGTATTCGGTGTGGTGTGTAAGTCGCTCATACATAACCATTTAACGTGTGGCGTCCTACTCCGCAATCAGTGATGAGAAGCACAGGCGCGGTCACGTAAATTTCATCCCGAAACACTGTGCATTTTCAACAGTTCATGTCGCGTTCATGAAACTTATGTGACAGTTACATGACAAATTGACGACAGATCTTTTCATGATTCTGTGACCATACCGCCGGAGTGACGACATTGAGTAAATCGGTTCCCGAGATCGAGGAAACCGAGAGGGCTGCTTTTGCCCTTTCAACAAGAAGTATCAAGCGCATAACGATGCTGCTGGGCGAAGCGGTTTTCGTGGTGAATACCCTGCTTGGCGCGCTGCTTCTGGTCGTTCTCCTGGAATGGATTGCCCGCGGCACGCTGACCGATGTCGGCACATTTTTGACCTCGACCGCCCGCCCCGGCATGACCACGGTTGCTGCGGTCTTTTTGGCGATGATCGCACTCGACGCGCTGTTTGGCCGCCACTACCAATCGTTTATCATTGCGGTACCGGCACTGCTCATCCCGGCCCTCATTTCCAGCCAGAAGCAGTTTTATCTGTCTGACCCGCTCTACCCGTCAGACATGCTGTTTGGCCGGCAGATTTTCCAGTTGCTGCCCGCCATGTTGCAGGCGCGGCCACTGGCGGCGGTCGGTGTGTTTGCCGGTCTTGCCATTGCCATTGTTGCCATCGTTTTCGCAGCCCGCTTCATCTACAAGGCGTCGCCTGCGCTGCCACTCACCGGCCGTCTGTGGCGCCTCGTGCTTGCCGTTCCGGTTCTGGCCGGTCTTGGTTCCCTGATGGAATATTCGCAATATTCCTGGATCCGCGATCGCCTGAACATTATTCCGATGATGTGGGACCAGAAGGAAAACTATCGCCATAACGGTTTTGTCATGGCCTTTACCTTCAACATTCCGATGGCCAATGTCTCGGCGCCGGATGCCTATAATGCCGATAATATTGCCGATATCTATGCCGACGGTTCGGCCTTTGCCATCAACAACAGCAAAAGGCCCGACGTTATCGTCATCATGAACGAGTCGCTGTGGGACCCGCGCAAGCTTTCCAACGTCTCGCTGACGCCAGACCCGATGCCGACCATTCGCGCCACACAGTCCGGCAATGTGTTTTCGCCGGAATTTGGCGGCATGACGGCCAATGTGGAATTTGAAGCGCTGACCGGCTTCTCCAACGCCTTCCTGCCCTATGGCAGCATTCCCTATCAGCAATATATACGCGGCCCGGTGCCATCGCTGGCGACGTTCTTCCGCGCTGAGGGCTACTCGGCCATTGCCATGCATCCGTTCCAGGAATGGTTCTGGAACCGCAAGGAGGTCTACAAGTCGTTTGGCTTTGAAGAGTTCCGCTCGGAAGAAAACATGCCGGCCATGGAAAAGCGCGGCATCTTCGCCTCTGACGAGGCGCTGTTCGAGCAGATCATGAGCACGGCCGATAACGCGCAGAACCCGCTGTTCCTGTTTGCGGTGACGCTGCAGGGCCATGGCCCCTATGAGGCAAACCGTTACGCCAGCAATTCCATCCGGGTTGATGGCAAGGGCAATCTTTCGCCCGGTGCCGAAGACGCGCTGGCGACCTATGCGCAGGGCGTGAACGAGTCCGACAAGAGCATTGCGCGCCTGATCGACTGGGCCAAGAAACGCAACCGCGAAACCATCATCGTGACTTTTGGCGATCACCTGCCACCGATGGGTCAGGTCTATGTCGAAAGCGGCTATATGCCGGGCATGGTGGCGACACGCCGCGCGCCGCTTGAGGTGATGAAGCGCGAACATGAGACCCCTCTGGTAGTGTGGTCGTCCAAGTCAGGTACACGCAAAAACATCGGCTCGATCAGCCCTGCCATGTTGCCGTACCACGTGCTGAAAACTGCCGGTATGGATGATCCCTTCTACACCGGCATGCTTGGCCGTGTGCAGAAGCAGTACCCGGTTGTGGACCGTCACATGCTGGTGGATGCCAAGGATAACGGCATTGCCGACTGGTCGATTTCCTCCCAGTCGATACCCGACATCATCAGGGACTACCGCTTGCTGCAGTACGACATGATGTTTGGCGAAAAATACGGCAAGTCGCGCTTTTTCCCCGGCTTTGACTGGCTGAACAATTTAGATAGCTGGGGCGAAACACGGACACCCGCCGAAAGCAGTTGAACGAACGCCCGGCAAACGCTTATCTCTTCGTCAGCCTCTAGCAGGTTCCCATGACGGAGAGATATTGTGTCCCATATTCATGAAGCCATTGTTTCGCGTTTCAAAAGCTCCAAAAAAGACATTGGAGATGTCGAGAAGCGTGTTCTCGAAATCGCGAAAAACCGGGAATTTGTCAGTACGGACACCAATGCGGCCTTTTCGGCCGAAACATCATTCGGGGAACGTCTGGCCGACTCGATCGCCAGAGTGGGCGGATCATGGGGCTTCATCCTCACTTTTCTAGCCTTCCTGATTGCCTGGGCTGTGATCAACGTCATCGTATTGACCTCGGATGCCTTCGACCCCTACCCCTTCGTGTTCCTCAATCTCATCCTGTCGATGCTGGCAGCCATTCAGGCACCGATCATCATGATGTCGCAAAACCGGCAGACGACCCGTGACAGGTTTGAGGCGGCCAAGGATTATGAGGTCAACCTGAAGGCCGAGCTGGAAGTGTTTGCCCTGCACCAGAAGATCGACATGAAGGTGCTGGCGGAACTGGCAGCATTGCGCGAAGATATGGCGGGCATTCGTGAACAGCTGTCAAACCTACAGAAACAGTAAGTGACCGTAAGCAGGTGGCTCGCAAGTGTCTCCGGACGACGCAGTCCGTCTCCCTAGCGGTTTGTAACGCCACGATATTTATTTTCGCAAAACGGCCATTCAGTTACGAATCCGTCAGACTCGTACGCTACAGATTGACGCAGGCAATTGTTGCAGTGCACTGTTGGCGCAGCAATGGCAGGCGGATTCGGTTTATCGCCTGACGCGGATGGCATCATGACATCTCCACCGGAAGCCATTCATTAAACGGGAATACCGTTATCTTTAGAAGTTCATCGTTTCGAGGCTTTGCATGAATCAATACGATCTCATCGTTGTCGGTAGTGGCCCGGCAGGACGTCGCGCCGCTATTCAGGCAGCAAAACTGGAAAAGAAAGTTCTGGTTATCGAAAAAGGTTCACGCGTGGGCGGCGTTTCGGTGCACACTGGCACCATTCCTTCCAAGACGCTTCGTGAGACAGCCTTGAACCTGACTGGCTGGCGTGAGCGCGGTTTTTACGGCCGCTCATACCGTGTCAAACAGGAAATCAACGCCGAAGATCTTCGCCGCCGTCTTCTCATCACACTCGACCATGAAGTCGAAGTTCTGGAGCATCAGTTTGCCAGAAACCGTGTGCAGCATCTGCGCGGCATGGCAACCTTCATTGATGCCAACACGCTTGAGGTTGTGAAGAGTGATGGCGAAGTGCAGAAAGTCACTGGTACTTCGATTCTGCTGGCTATAGGCACTCGGCCCTACCGTCCGCCACATGTGCCCTTTGACCATGATGCCATTCTCGACAGCGACGAAATCCTTGAAATCAAGGAACTGCCCCGCTCGATGATCGTGATTGGCGCCGGCGTTATCGGAATTGAATATGCCACGATTTTCAGCGCGCTCGACACCCAGGTGACCGTAGTTGAACCGCGTGACACCATGCTTGAATTCATCGATAAGGAAATTGTCGAAGACTTTGCCTACCAGCTGCGCGACCGCAACATGAAGCTGATCTTCGGCCAGAAGGCGGAAAAGATCGAGCGCGAAGAAAACGGCAAGTGCAAGGTGACACTTGGCAACGGCCGTGTTCTGCAGGCGGAAACTGTGCTGTTTGCTGCGGGTCGTGTTGGCGCGACCGACACGCTTAACCTTGCCGCGTGCGGCCTTGAGGCTGACAGTCGCGGCCGCCTTAAGGTGGACCCCGAGACATTCCAGACCTCGGTTCCCAACATCTATGCGGCCGGTGACGTAATCGGCTTTCCAAGCCTCGCATCAACCTCAATGGAACAGGGCCGTATTGCCGCGCGCCACGCGGTTGGTGCACCGACCAGCGAACCACCGCAGTTTTTCCCTTACGGCATCTACGCTGTTCCAGAGATTTCCACCTGCGGCCTGACCGAAGAGGAAGTCACAGAACGTGGCATTCCCTATGAATGCGGCATTGCGCATTTTCGCGAAACATCGCGCGGCCATATCATGGGTCTCGATACCGGCTTGTTGAAGATGATCTTCTCGCTGAAGACACGCCGCCTGCTTGGCGTTCATATTGTCGGTGAAGGTGCAACCGAGCTGGTGCATATCGGCCAGGCGGTTCTCAACCTCAAAGGCACCGTCGAATATTTCGTCGAAAATACCTTCAACTACCCTACCCTTGCCGAAGCCTACAAGATTGCCGGCCTCGACGCATGGAACCGTATGGGTGAACTGAAAAAAGAAACGTAAGGCGCACTCGCCTTACGTCACTACCAACTGATTTTGTAACGGGCGCTGATGGCCGGGCGGAAGTGATCTTCATAACCCTGCCTCAGCGTTCCGGTTACAGTGATATTGTCACCCAGACGCTGCTCAAGCGCCACATCCGAACTGAATTCAGAAAACGTATCCTTGCTATTGCCGGTCAGCACGAAGCTGGTCCCGGTTTCCGAGCGCGTCAGTCGCAGCGATTGCGACACATTCACCCCACCCCATTGGCGGGCCGAACCATCATACCGCACAGTGAAGTTCCTGTTGGTTTCCACGTCCAGCTCGGACGTGACGATGCGCTTTTGCGAGGACGTCATTGTAACGCTGCCCGAACCGGTCAGCGCATTCATCAGCACGCCGATATCACGCGCCATCGACACACCAGGCAGATTCTCTGACAACAGCGTGAGATTGCCCCACAGGCGCACCGGGGAATCAACGATCGCGCCCCCCTTGGACGCGTTCACGCCCATTTCCAACCCGCCACGAATGGGCGTGTCGGTCGGCAACCTGGCACCAATCCTTGTCGTGTAGGACCGGTCCGAGTTCTTCACCGGGTTCCAGATCAATCCACGCTCATCTGCCAATGACAGGGACGGAGAAAGAACCAGCATGACAATTGCCAGAAACATACGCTGGCTGGTTTTTGCATACATCAGTCTGCCCTCAATCACCTCAGGGCGCCAGACATGCGTCTTCACGCAGTGCCATGACGCAAAACCCGTTGAATATTGGCATCGACCCACAACGAACCATATCTGGTTCACATCGACGCTACTGAGTGCGGAACGCATCCGGCACCACGCGCAAAAGCCATGCTGCGACGAGCAGACCTTCGCCAACCGCCGACTATCGGCAGTACGTCATCCCTCACCCACATCTCTCAGACGTGACTCGATAACGATGACCCAAGGGTGCCAGATGAACGGGAGATGAACAAGAGTGAAAGGCGTTCACATTTTTGTTTGCTATGCAGCGTGATATTTTTGCAATTGCGAATAGTCGAAACTACAGGTGAAAGTGGCAATTTTCCTGTTATGGCAAAAGAAAAAGGCCGTAGCGGGTGCTACGGCCTTTTTAAATTGGTCATCCGGTGGATGAAAAGGATTACTCGGCGTCGCCTTCAGCTGCCTTCTTCTTAGGAGCAGCCTTCTTCTTTGCCGGAGCCTTCTTCTTGGTCTCGGATGCTTCTTCAGCATCGTCAGCCAGCAGTTCTTCCTTGGAAACGGTCTTGTCCGTTACAGAGATTTCGCCGAGCAGCTTGTCGATGACCTTCTCTTCGAAGATCGGAGCACGCAGCGAAGCGGAAGCGCCTGGGGTGTTGCGGAAGAAATCAAGGATTTCCTTCTGCTGGCCAGGGAACTGCTGCAGCTGCTGGAACAGCGCGCGCTGCATTTCTTCTTCGCTCACTTCAACATTTGCCTTCTCGCCGATTTCGGAGAGAACGAGGCCGAGACGAACGCGGCGCTCAGCAAGCTTGCGGTATTCTTCGCGTGCTTCTTCTTCCGTGGTGTCTTCGTCAGCAAAGGTCTTGCCAGACTGTGCAAGATCGGTGTTGATCTGGCGCCAGATGTTGTCGAACTCGGCATCAACCAGGCCAGCTGGCGTGTCGAACTTGTACATTTCGTCCAGCTGGTCAAGGATCTGACGCTTTACCTTCTGGCGGGTTACGTTGCTGTACTGGCTTTCGATCTGGCCACGAACGATTTCCTTCAGCTTTTCAGCCGATTCGAGACCGAGCTTGGAAGCCAGTTCGTCGTTGATTTCAACAGCAGCAGCGGCAGCAACTTCCTTGACGGTGATGTCAAAGGCAGCTTCCTTGCCAGCAAGGTTTGCAGCTGGGTAATCAGCAGGGAACGTAACGGTGATGGTCTTTTCGTCGCCAGCCTTGACGCCAACGAGCTGGTCTTCGAAGCCAGGAATGAAACGGCCAGAACCGAGAACCAGTTCAGCATCTTCAGCAGCGCCGCCGTCAAAAGCAACGCCGTCGACCTTGCCGAGGTAGTTCATGGTCACGCGGTCGCCGTCAGCAGCCTTGCCCTTCTTGGTTTCGTAAGAGCGGGCGCTCTCAGCAACCTTGAGGATCTGCTCGTTGACTTCGTCTTCAGAGACTTCAACAACTTCGCGGGTAACCTTGATGCCGTCGTTGGACTTCAGCTCAATGGCAGGAATGACTTCGTAGGTCAGTGTGAATTCGAGATCAGCTTCGCCGTTCAGGATCTTGTCGGCTTCTGCTTCGTCTTCGGTCATCGCGATGGAAGGCTGCGTTGCAGACTTTTCACCACGGCCGGTCAGGATTTCAGAAGGCTTCTGACGGATCAGGTCGTTGACCAGCTCAGCCATGATCGACTTGCCGTATACCTTCTTCAGGTGTGCAGCAGGAACCTTGCCCGGACGGAAGCCGTTCAGACGGACCTTGTCCTTGGCGTCAGCAAGACGCTCATTGAGGCGAGACTTCATGTCGTCAGCCGGAATAACTACTTTGATTTCGCGCTTCAGCCCTTCAGCGAGCGTTTCGATAACCTGCATTTTCGTACCTTCACATCATGGCGGCAGTGCTCAGACAGCCGTTGGTTACTTTGAGCACGACGCCGGAAACTAAAACCGGACGTGGCTATATATACTTCATGCACAAACTTTTTGCCGAGCAAAAACTGCGCTTGAGCCAAAGAAGCGGCGAAGCAAGAAGCTTCACACATTCTTCTTAAGCGATTCAGATGGTGCGGGTAGAGGGACTCGAACCCCCACAACTCTCGTCGCCAGAACCTAAATCTGGTGCGTCTACCAATTCCGCCATACCCGCGCTCTTGAATCCTGCATAAACAACATCTGGCACATGAGGCCTTCCGGAGCGCGCGTCTCTATATCATCCGTTTTCAGGAGTTCAAAGGAAAAATGACAGTTATTCGTCGTCATCCAGCAGCTATCTGCAATATCCCGCCATTCCCGGCGTAAATAGAGAATGATCGCAGCAGGGTCACACATCTTTTAAGCCAGCTAAGGGACATTTCCTGCCGATTGCGACACATGGAGCATCCTGTTGCCCCTCGCATGACAAGACGCGTGGCGACTCATTATATATACGCCGGCCCAGACAAAGACGTCCGACCAGCAGAGGTCGTCCCCTACCCGCATTTCAATGCAGCCAAACCCTCGCAAACTGCACAACCCAAGCCGTCAAATCGCCATAGACACAACGATGCACTGAGATATCTGCCGCAGCCCAAAAGACATGCACTCGACACATGTCTGCCATCTATTTGCCCCACCTCCGACATTTGGCACTTCAACAGCTGTATCAGCGCTTCCAGATCGATTTAAATTTACGTTTTGCTAAGCATTCACGGCGCACCGCTGGTGAAAATCACCCAAAAATGCCGCTTCAAATCGCTTCTGCATCAAAAATAAGCTTTTTATTTCACCAAAACGGGTCGCAGGGCGCCCTAGCCGTGCATTTGACGCATAGGTGTCATCTATTCTTGTTTCTGTTTGTTTTCGCTGAAATCGCTATATTCAGCTTCAGAAAACGGGTGCAGCAAAAAACACTGCAGAGCACCACAACAGAGATCAAAAGGATCACGATCATGAACATCACTCGCTCGCTTAACAACTGGCGCAAGTACAGACAGACCGTTACAGAACTCGCTCGCATGACCGACCGCGAACTGAACGACCTGGGCATTGGCCGTGGCGACATCCGCCGCGTAGCACGCACAGCAGTTGGCTACTAATACTAGCCACTGACTTCGCTAGTCGGCAAACCATCCCAAGAGGTTCTGTCGAATAGCACCTAAAAAGGCCGAAGCTTGAAAAAGCTTGCGGCCTTTTTCTTTTGTCTGCATCATGCCCAATAGGCAGACATCGCAGCCTAAATAACAGGCACGGCCGCTTTCTTAGCCAACTCACTGCACATTTGCATGGCAGTCGCCTATTTAATGCACTCCACAACATAGCAGGTTGTATATATAAGACCCTCAACACCGAGAGAGCAGAAACCTCTGCCCCGGTCACAAGATCAGAAGTTTGAGGAAACACCCATGAACCCGATTCGCATTGCAAAAAACTGGATCAGCTACCGTCGTACACTTAACGAACTTGGTGGTCTCTCCAACCAGGCACTGAATGACATTGGCCTTACCCGCCACGACATTCGCAACGTTGCTGCACGCTCTTTCCGTTAATCAAAGCGCGCTCGCTGGATGACCTCCCCAGCGGACCCTTGACGGAAAACCTAAAGGATACGGCGCCATCTGGCGCCGTTTTCTTTTTGTGCTTCCTATTGGAAGCCTGCCCTCCCCATGATAGTGCAATGGGCAAATGCTCATCAAACAAGGTTGCTGGATAAGCGCACTGTCAAACGAGAGATGCGATACTCAAAAACTCTTGGGAGCTTTTTCAAATAATCCCCCAATGAAGGCTTTACCCGCGACAATGTTTGAGCGGCGTTTTGTGAGTATGTGATGCAAGATAACAAATATTCTCCCATTCACGTCATCGGTGGCGGACTTGCCGGTTCGGAAGCTGCTTGGCAGATCGCCCAAAGCGGAGTTCCTGTTATCCTGCATGAGATGCGCGGCGTTCGCGGTACGGATGCTCACAAGGGTGACAGCCTTGCAGAACTGGTTTGCTCCAATTCCTTCCGCTCCGATGATGCGACAGCCAATGCGGTTGGCGTCATCCATGCGGAAATGCGCCTCGCCGGCTCTCTCATCATGTCCTGCGCTGACAAGAATCAGGTTCCGGCCGGTGGCGCATTGGCGGTTGACCGCGATGGCTTTGCCGAAGCGGTCACCAAAGAGCTTGAAGCGCATCCGCTGATCACCATCGTGCGCGAGGAAATTAGTGGCCTGCCGCCGACGGAATGGGATCTGGCGATCATTGCCACCGGTCCGCTGACCTCGCCTGATCTGGCCGCTGCCATTCAGGCTGAAACCGGCGAAGACGCGCTTGCCTTCTTTGACGCCATTGCACCGATCGTGCACCGCGACAGCATCAACATGGATATCTGCTGGTACCAGTCGCGTTACGACAAGGTTGGACCTGGCGGCACGGGCAAGGATTACATCAACTGCCCGATGAATGAAGAGCAGTACCATGCCTTCATCGATGCGCTGATTGCCGGCGACACGGTTGGTTTCAAGGAATGGGAAGGCACACCCTATTTCGACGGCTGCCTGCCAATCGAAATCATGGCTGAACGCGGTCGCGAGACCCTGCGTCACGGCCCGATGAAACCGATGGGCCTGACCAACGCCCATAACCCGACCGTCAAGGCCTATGCCGTTGTGCAGTTGCGTCAGGACAATGCGCTCGGCACGCTCTACAATATGGTCGGTTTCCAGACCAAGCTGAAATATGGCGCGCAGGCGGAAGTGTTCCGCATGATCCCGGGCCTTGAGAATGCCGAGTTTGCCCGTCTGGGCGGGCTGCACCGCAACACCTATATCGATTCCCCGCGCCTGCTCGACCCCTCTCTGACGCTAAAATCCCGTCCGGGTCTGCGTTTCGCCGGTCAGATCACTGGCTGCGAAGGTTATGTGGAAAGCGCCTCGATCGGCCTTCTGGTTGGTCGCTTCACGGCTGCAGAACGCAAGGGCGAGACACCAAGCCTACCACCGGCAACCACGGCACTTGGCTCTCTGCTCAACCACATTACCGGCGGCCATCTTGCATCCGATGATGAGCCGGGCAAACGTTCATTCCAGCCAATGAATGTCAATTTTGGCCTGTTCCCGGAACTGGAACCGGGTTCGATCGTCAAGCCTGAAGGCGTCAAGCGCTTTAGAGGCAAGGACAAGACGATCATGAAGCGTCAGTTGATGGCTGCCAGAGCGCTGCGCGATTGCGCCGAGTGGCTGGGCGTCGAAGCGCCGGTGTTTGCACCATCACCGGAAGTGGACGCGGCAGAGTAACCGCGTCTCAAAACAGCTGAATTATACCGATGGAGAAGGTTCTGCCGTGTCGTGCCTGATGGCCGGTGCGGCATCCTCTTCAATCGGATGTTTCTTTTCTTCTTCGACAAAGCTGCCGAGCAGCCACAAGGAAACATCAGCCGCTTCACTGGCCGACGGGAAGCGAAACTCGCCGCTATGCTTTGGAGCGTCGGCAAACTGAATGGCAAAGCCATCGCCTGTCGGCAAATGTTCAATGCGCAATGACCCCGGTGCAATCAGCATGCAGGCGTAGTGCGAGCCCATGTTGCGCATGAAGCCGGCCTTGTTGTCATGAAGCCGGACAAAAACAGCTTTACCGTTTTTGGTCATATGCAGGCTTCTGATTGCTTCAGTGGGGAATGCCCGCGAGAAATCAATGATCGCTTGGCCCGTATCATGACTGTTGTCATCATCCGTGGCACGACGCATCCGGGTGATGTAGTACCCCAGAACGACAAGCACAGCGCCAAGTATGGCCCCGACGATCAAATTCATTCTATTTCTCCTTTTCAGGACAAACGCCCGACTGCAGCGAGATGTTCCTACACTGCGAGGCTTGTGCGAATTTTACCGTCTGTCAAAAACGCTTCAGGAAAACAGATTTGGTCATCAGCCATTGGCGACGCACCAGAGACGGCTGAATGTCAGCCTCAAAGAGAGAGGCGCCAGCCTTCTTCGCACTCTTCAATACCGTCTCGGTCATGGCCACTGGCAGGTAGGCGGGGAAACAGGCCGCATCGACTTTGGTCTTGCGAGCATGGCCAAGATGATCAAGCGCAATTGCACAGAAGATATCGATGGCCGCAGTAATGCGGTCCTTGTCTTCACCAGCAAGGAATGCCTCGCGGTTAAGACCGGTGGCTGAGAGAATATCAACGGGGATATAGACCTGTCCGCGACGGCGGTGCAGCGGTGCCAGCAACATCATTCCGGCCATCGCCTGCGCCACGCCTGCATGGCCTGCGGCATCGGCACTGCCGGCTGCGGCCTGCGGATCGAGAATGAGGCTTGCCAGCTGAATGATTGCGGATGCCGTTTCACCGGCATATCCCTCAAGCGCATTGCGGTCTTCAAACGGGTCGTCGTAGAGATCGAAGATACGCGCTTCGAGCAGGTTGATCAGCGTTGGACGCGGCAGGCGGTATTTCTCCACACAATCCATAAGGCCGGCAGCAACCGGGTTTGCCTGGCTGTCGCCATGCGCGTTGCCTTCCAGGAGATCGCGCCACCACTGCATGCGCACTTCGCCGGGCAGCGGCTCTCTCACCGCGTCACGGATGCGGGCAATTTCGGCATTGAAGGCATAAAGGGCAGCCAGTGCGGGGCGCTTGTCTTCTGGCGATAACAGACATGCCAGATATCTGTCACGGTCGAGATCCCGCAACATGTTAAGGCAGATTGCGCCTGTATCCTGAGTGCTCACGCCAGAATGCTCCCCATTGCCGGACAGTCTCGTGTCAGTCCACCGCGATGAATGCAGCGGCGACAGCCCGGTCTTCGGACAACATGATATTATAGGTTCTGACGGCAGCGCCGGTGCTCATGCTGTCGACGGAAATACCGGCTTCACGGAACGCTGCTCTCAGCTCTTTCGGCAAAAGCAGCATCCCCTCACCGGTTCCCAAAAGCAGGAACTCGATTTCGGCGGCCTGCTCGAAAACTTTTTCGAACAGGTCCACCGTCAGGTTTTTCGGGTCGGTGGCATTCCACCCGTGGATGCCGGATGGCAGGCACAGCAGCGAACCGCGGTGTGACATCTCGGCAAAGCGGAAACCGCCATTGCCATAAGCATCTATCGGGGCCCGGCCGGGAAAATGGGCCGGGCGTATTTCAATGCCACCTGCCATGGTTCAGCCCCTAGGCCTTGCCAGTGAGGGCGGTTGCCTTGCCATCGCTCTCCTCGTCGGCCTTCGAATCTGGGCGAAGGTTGAAGAGGATGAGGATCGGTGCAGCGATGTAAACCGATGAGAACACACCGATAAGAACACCGAACAACATGGCAAAGGTGAAGGAGCGTATAACCTCACCACCGAACAGGTAGAGCGAAGCCAGTGCCAGAAGAACAGTCAGACCGGTCAGGATCGTTCTGGACAATGTCTGGTTCAAAGACGCATCGATCAGCACCGGTAGCGGCATCTTTTTATAACGCCTGAGGTTTTCGCGAATTCGGTCGTAGATAACCACCGTATCGTTCAGTGAGTAACCCATGATGGTCAACACCGCCGCGATACTGGTCAGGTTGAATTCCAGCCCGAAGTACACGAACATGCCGATGGTCAATATCACGTCGTGGGCCATCGATATGATGGCGCCGAGCGCGAACTGCCATTCGAACCGCACCCAGATATAGATCATGGTTGCGAACATGGCGATCAGGATACCGATCGTCGAGGTGAAGGTCAGGTCGCCGGAAACGGCAGGTCCCACCACTTCAACACGACGGAAGTCGTAATTGTCCTCAAGCGCGCCACGAACCAGGGTGATGGCAGACTGCTCGGCATTTTCGCCGCCTTCCTGCGCCTGGATGCGAATGAGAGCGTCCTGTGGCGAGCCGAAGCCCTGCGCCTGGATTTCACCGAGGTTAAGCTCGTTCAGGCGTTCACGGATATCAGCGAGATCCGCCTCACCCTGCTTGGCCTTGATTTCGATGATCGAGCCGCCCTGGAAATCGATGCCGAGGTTCAGACCCTTGGTCACGAAGCCGCCAACGCAGACGATGAGCAAAACGGTCGTAAACATGAAAATGTAGCGACGAATGGCCATGAACGGGTAGTCACGTCCGTCGAAGATGGCCGTACGCACACCCTTTGGCAGGTGCTTTGGACGCGAACGACGGACCCACACGCCAAACATCCATGCGGTCAGGGTATAGGCGGTGAAGACGGTGGTGATGATACCGATACCGAGCGTGACGGCAAAGCCGCGAACCGGGCCGGTACCCATGTAGAACAGAACGCCAGCAACAATCAGGGTCGTCAGGTTGGCGTCGATAATGGTCGCGAAAGCGCGCGTAAAGCCTTGGTCGAGAGACTGGATAAGCGGTTTTCCGCTTCTGACTTCTTCTCTTATTCGCTCATAGATCAGAACGTTGGAGTCCACCGCCATACCGATGGTCAACACGATACCCGCTATACCCGGTAGGGTTAGGGTTGATCCGATGATACTGAGAAGGGCCAGCAGCATGACGACGTTGACGATCAGAGCAATGTTGGCGAGCACACCAAAGAAGCCGTAGAACACCACCATGAAGATCAGAACGCCGACGGCACCGATGGCACTGGCGTAAAGACCGGCATTGATGGAGTCTGCACCGAGGCTTGGACCAACGGTACGCTCTTCCACAACAGTCAGCGTTGCAGGCAAGGCACCGGCGCGCAGCAGCACGGCAAGATCGTTGGCACCCTGTACCGAGAAGTTACCGGAGATCTGGCCGGAACCACCGATGATCGGTTCGCGGATCACAGGTGCGGAAATGACCTGATCGTCAAGAACGATGGCAAACGGACGGCCAACATTCTGCTGGGTTGCCTGGGCGAAACGCTGTGCGCCACGGCTGTCAAAACGGAAGGTAACAACAGGCTCATTGTTCTGCTGGTTAAAGCTGGCCTGCGCGTCAACAAGGTTTTCACCCGAAACGAGCGCACGACGTTCAATGAGATATGGAACTGGCGGATCATCATTCGAATACATGACCTGCGATGTTGCAGGTGGACGGCCGTTCATCGCTTCCTGGATTGGCATGGTTGTATCAACCATGTGGAAAGAGAGCTTGGCGGTCTGGTTGAGCAGCGACTTCAGGCGCTGCGGATCCTGGAGGCCAGGAACCTGAACGATAATACGGTCATCGCCCTGACGCTGGATCAGAGGCTCTGTGGTGCCCAGTTCGTCAACGCGGCGACGGACAACTTCGATCGACTGCGACACAGCCGACGACAGACGGTAGTTGATGCCGTCATCCGTCAGGCTCAGGCGCAGCAGGCCGTTGCCATCATCGCTCATGCTGACTTCGGTGACGGAGCCACCGACCAGCGTGCCGGCAGACACAGGCAAGGTCAGGTCACGCAAGGCTTCCTTTGCGGCGTCAATCTGCGCCGGATCGGTGATGCGTACCTGAACAATCTGGCCGGTACCGGAAAGGCCGGAATAACGAACGTTCTTGTCACGCAGCTGCGTGCGAACATCCCCCACAATCGTCTCAAGACGTTCCTTGACAATGTCGGAACGCTCGATCTTGAGCATGATGTGAGAACCACCCTGCAAATCGAGACCAAGTGTAACCTTGTTGTCCGAATACCATGAGGGCATGCCCTGCAGCTGTTCTTCGGAAAACAGGTTAGAGGAAGCAATAAACGCGCTTATCGCGACTGAAAGCCAGATAAAAACGGTTTTCCAACGGGAAAAATAAAGCATAGAGGTCTCGACCAGGTTGGTGTCGGGAGGCGGTATCGCCTTCCCTCTGCGTCAAAAATCAGGAAGCGGTTTCGGTTTTAACCGGCTCGCCCTTGACCCGAACTTCAGCGATGTAGGTGCGCAGTGCACGGATCTTTACGCCTTCAGCGATTTCGACTTCAATTTCAGCGTCGTCGATAACCTTGGTCACCTTGCCGGTGATGCCGCCACCAAGAACAACCTGGTCGCCACGACGAATAGCAGTCAGTGTTTCCTGACGCTTTTTCATCTGCGCGCGCTGCGGGCGGATGAGGAAGAAATACCAGACGACCATCAGCGGTGCGAACAGGAACAGCATTTCAAGGCCGGAACCGAACCCGGTAGCAGCAGCAGCTCCATCCTGGGCGAATGCTTCAGTAACTAACATATAAAACTCCTCATATTCACGGGCAAACAATTCCGCCCACCCGGCTTCAAGCCGCCGGAATATAGTTGTGATCGCCACGAATGCAACAGACATGGGACATGCTGCGTACCGATTCAGCACCTCATAACCTTTCGAGCATCGAAACGCCATGCTACCGAACCTTAATATCCCCTTAAAACGCCTGCATTAAACAGCGTGAGACCTATAATGACCCAAGATCAGACGACTGCACTCCTCCTCAACGAAATTCGCCGGCTTACCGATGCTGTCGAGCGGCTGGCGGGCCCAGCGCCTGCCAAGAACGACTGGAGTGCGGCAGACTGTTTCGTATGGTCGGCAGAAAACAAGTCATTGCAGCCAGTACCGCGCCCCAACCGCATTGCCTTGCAGCTGATCCGCGGTGTCGACCATGTGCGCGACATTCTGCATGAAAACACACTGCGCTTTGCCGAAGGTTTTCCCGCCAACAACGTACTTTTGTGGGGTGCGCGCGGCATGGGCAAGTCCTCGCTGGTCAAAGCTGTTCACGAAGATGTGCGCAACGCAACCGGCGTTTCCCTGAAGCTGGTTGAGGTGCACAGGGAAGACATTTCTACCCTGCCCGCGCTGATGAGCCTGATGAAAGATCAGGATCACCGCATCATCGTGTTCTGTGACGACCTGTCCTTTGACCATGACGACACCGCCTACAAGTCGCTGAAGGCAGCGCTGGATGGTGGCATTGAAGGCCGTCCAGACAATGTACTGTTTTACGCCACCTCAAACCGCCGCCACCTGTTGCCGCGCAACATGATGGAAAACGAACAGTCCACCGCCATTAATCCGGGGGAAGCGGTTGAGGAAAAGGTGTCGCTGTCGGACCGCTTCGGCCTGTGGCTCGGTTTCCACAAGTGCAATCAGGAAGACTATCTAACGATGATCAATTCCTACGCCGAACATTTCGAACTTGGCATCGACGAGGACACATTGAAGGCAGAAGCACTGGAATGGGCAACCACCCGTGGCGGTCGTTCCGGCCGTGTTGCGTGGCAATATATTCAGGATCTGGCCGGACGGTTGAGAAAACCGTTGACGAAATAATCCGCTCTAGCTCCAATCATCACCCGAAACGAAAAAACCTCCGGCATGACCGGAGGTTTTTTATTGGGCACCCAACAGTTGGTGCAAATCTCAATCAGAGATCGACGTCGAGAATGGCCATCGAGAAGTTATAGGACAGATCGCCATCTTCATCGTCGACATAGACAACGCCCAGAAACTCTTCGCCGAGATAGACTTCAGCCGAGTCATCCTTACGAGGACGGGCCTTGACCGCCATCTCCGGATTGAAGGTGCGCTTGAAATAAGCGTCGAGCTTTTTGATCTCTTCGGTTTTCACACTCTATCTCCTGTGCAGTTCGCTTTGCGCCGCTTGTGGCATGGGACAAAGGTCAAAGTAAAGTCCGCAAAAAGTGTTCTTGCGCATCAAAAATGCACGTCGATTGCACCTATGATTGCAGACACGCGGATCAGATATCCGCGCCGATGACCTGGTCCATTATACGCGATGGCTCGGTACACCCGGCCTCTCCTATCACCCTGGCTGGCACGCCTGCCACGGTGCTCTTTGGCGGCACCGGCTTCAGCACGACAGAACCAGCAGCAATGCGCGAGCAGCTGCCAATTTCGATATTGCCTAGGATTTTTGCGCCGGCACCAATCATCACGCCGCTGCGGATTTTCGGATGGCGGTCTGCGCCTTCCTTGCCTGTACCACCCAGCGTGACACCATGCAGAATGGAGACATTATCACCGATGACGGCGGTTTCACCGACCACCAGACCGGTGGCATGGTCAAGGAAGATACCACGGCCAATTTGTGCGGCCGGGTTGATGTCCGTCTGGAAAACCACCGAGGCACGGCTTTGCAGATAAAGCGCAAAATCCTTGCGACCCTTTTTCAACAGCCAGTGTGCCAGGCGGTGTGTCTGGATGGCGTGGAAACCCTTGAAATACAGCACCGGCTCCATGAAGCGCGTGCAAGCAGGATCGCGGTCATAAACCGCCTGAATATCAACGCGCAGAATGGTGCCCCATTCCGGCCAGTCCTTCAACATTTCATCAAAGGTCTGACGCAGCAGAACGGCCTGCATGTCAGGGTGATCAAGGAGCTCACATATGCGGTAAATGACGGACGCTTCGAGCGAAGGATGGTTGAGAATTGTCGAATAGAAAAATGCAGCCAGCAATGGATCCTGCGAAGCGGCACTGCGCGCTTCGTTAAGAAGGCTGCCCCAGATGGGATCGACAACGGCCACCTGTTCAAGTTGGCGAACTTCATTGCGCACGACCATAATGGTCTCCTTTTACCTTAGAACATTTCTTATACCGAAAAATGTTTCGGATAGAAATGGGTGAGCGCAATGGCATATCAAGCCATCGGCGCGTCTCCAGCATAACATTTCTACTTTTAAGGCGCGGCCCGTCCGGCAAGCGGTATCACAGCGCCTTAAAGTCATTTCATCTGACCATAAACCCAGGACAATATCGGGCTCATGACCGCTCAGGCATTGTTGGTAAGACCAGCATAAAACTCCAGCACGGCTGCCTTGAACACCCTGTCACCCACCGCCAGCATATGATCGCGACCGGGAATGTCGAGTGCGGTGGCATTGGGCATGATGTCGGCCAATTCCTGTGGTGAACCGGCAATATCATCCTTGGTTCCTACAGCTATCAGACAGGGCATGTCGATCCGGGCAGCATCTTCGCGGCTGACCAGAATGCGATTGGTGGCAATACAGGCAGCGAGCGCAAGGCGATCGCTTTTGGTCTGGTCGGCAAACATGCGGAACATGCGGCCACGCTCGTGGGTAACGCCGTCAAGCGAAGGTGCCAGAAGCGCCTCGGCAATCGGGTCCCAATCGCCGACACCATTGCAGAGATTGATGCCAAGGCCGCCAAACACCAGCGAGCGCACGCGCTCCGGGTGGGCCAGCGCCAGAAAGGCGGAGATACGCGCGCCCATGGAGTAGCCCATGACATGCGCTTCGGAAATGCCGAGATGGTTGAGCAGGCCAATGGCGTCTTCCGCCATGATCGGCGGGTAATAGGCCTCGGAATCATGCGGTTTATCGCTTTGGCCGTGGCCACGATTATCAATGGCAATCACCCGGTAACCGGCGGTTCCCAATGTCTTCAACCAGCCGGGATGCACCCAGTTTACACTGGCTGTCGATGCAAAGCCGTGGATGAGCAGAACCGGCTCGCCCGCCGGGTCGCCCTCATCGAAATAGGCCAGCTTCAGGCCATCGCGCTGATAAAAAGAAAAATCGGGGGTATTGAGATTCATCAAAGACATCCTTTTTGGCCGACCTTATGTCATGAATCCTGAAGGTTGAACCCTGATATGTTTCGATTTCTGTGGAGGTTGACTTCATTTATCGCTAGATGTCATGCCAAAGCAGTCAAGGTTTCAATCTACATAAAGCATTTGGAGATCCGCATGGCCGGTCATCACACTATTCCTCACTTCCAGAACGATGGCGGTCACCCGATGATCGAAATCGGTGTCAAGGAATTCATGTGCACGGGCGCTTCCGTTCCTTTCGATCATCCGCATATTTTCATCGATATGGGCGATGACAACGAAAAGGTCTGTTCCTATTGCTCGACCCTTTTCCGTTACAACCCAACGCTCAAGGCCGAGCAGACAAATCCACCGGGCTGTGTTTTTCATGTGAAGGCAGCCTGACCGCTTTCCTCTCTTTCTGATCGGTGCATTTATGCCCGTAAAATCTGTCGCTATTGTCGGTGCCGGCATTGCCGGTTTGACCGCCGCTCTTTCTTTTGCCCGGCACGGCGTAAGTTCGCATATCATCGAACAGGCCCATCACCTGACGGAGGTGGGCGCCGGGCTGCAAATATCCCCCAATGCCTCTCGCATTTTGTCCGAGCTGGATGTGCTGGCCAATATCGAGCCGCTGTGGGTCGAACCTGAAACCATCGACCTGACCTCCGGCCAATCCCTGAAAACCCTGATGTCATTGCCCATGCGGCAGTTGGCGCGTGCACGCTGGGGGGCACCTTACGGAGTTCTGCACCGCTCAACCCTGCAGCAGGCGCTTCTGGGTGCGGTTTTGAAAAATCCGCTTTGTCATCTGCATCTGGGCAAACGCATTGAAACCGTGCGCACGGCAGATATCTCCGCCATCACTTTTGCCGATCATGATCTGATCATCGGCGCAGATGGCGTCTGGTCGAGCGCCCGCTACTCGGTTCCGGAAAGCCCCTCGCCCAGTTTTTCAGGCAATGTCGCATGGCGGTTTACAATCCATGATGATGTGGCGCCGTCCTTCTTGCAAAAGCAGTCGGTCAAGGCATTCCTAGGTCCCAAGGGTCACATTGTCGCCTATCCGCTGAAAGAGGTTTCAGCCTTTAACGTCGTGGCGATTTCCATCGGTGCCGATCCAGGCCAGACATGGAAGGCAGAATCGACCGGCCACCAGAAAGAAATGCTGTTTGAGCAGTTCCGTGACTGGCACCCGTCTATCAGAGAATTGCTGACCAAGACCGAAAACGGCAATTTTTGGCCACTTTACCAATTGAGCGAAGGCTGCTGGCACAATGGCCAGAACACGGTGCTGATTGGTGATTCCGCCCATGCGATGATGCCATTTGCGGCGCAGGGTGCGGCGATGGCCATCGAGGACGCCTTTGAACTTGCCGGTCAGGTGATGTCAGCGGCAACCCTGCCTCAGGGATTGGCGGCGTTTGAAAGCCTGCGCGTGCCGCGCATCAACAAGGCACGCAAGCGGGCGCAGATGAACCGGTTTGCCTACCATGCCAGCGGCCCGTTCAAACTTGGACGTGACCTGCTGTTTGCCGTCCGTCCGGCGCAATCTTTTGCAGCAGACCTTGACTGGCTTTATGGCTACCACGCCAAGGGATGAAGGAGAGACGCGGCTTTGTCTCTGGTGTTTTCATGCATCCCTCAGAATAAAAAAGCGCCACCATTGATGGCGGCGCTCTTTAAAACTTACGAAGGTCGTCAATTCAGACGGCGCTTGCCGCCTTGAAACCGGCTTCAAGATCCTTGCGGATATCAGCGACATCTTCAAGGCCGATCTGCAGGCGGATAACAGGACCGCCCTCAGGTGCCTTGGCAATCACGCGGTCAGACAGGCCAACCGGCACGGCCAGGCTTTCATAACCACCCCAGGAATACCCAAGACCGAACAGTCTCAGCGCATTGAGGAATGCGTGTGACTTGGCCTTGAATTCATCTGCGCCAGCCTTCAGCACGAAGGAGAACACGCCGCTTGCGCCCTTGAAATCGCGTTTCCAGATTTCATGGCCGGGGAAGCTTGGCAGGGCCGGATGCAGCACACTGGCCACATCGTCCCTGCCCTCAAGCCATTCAGCAATGGCAAGTGCGCTCTGTTGATGGCGCTCAAGGCGCACGCCCATGGTGCGCAGGCCGCGTAGCATCTGGTAGGAATCATCCGGTGCCGCACACAGGCCAAGCAACATGTTGGCTTCGTTGAGCGTGTCCCAATGTTCCTTGTTGGCCGACACAAAGCCCATCAGCAGGTCGGAATGGCCTGACGGATATTTGGTCGCCGCCTGCATGGTAATATCAACGCCGTGGTCGAGCGGCTTGAAATAGAGCGGCGTCGCCCAGGTATTGTCCATGGTAACGACGCAGCCATGTTTGTGGGCAATGGCCGAAATGACCGACACTTCCTGCATTTCAAAGGTGTTGGAACCTGGCGCTTCCAGATGCACCAGCTTGGTATTTGGCTTGATCAGAGCTTCGATGCCAGCGCCCACCAGCGGATCATAATAATCGACCTCTACACCCATGCGTTTGAGCATGGTGTTGCAGAAACGACGGGTCGGGAAATAGACCGAATCAACAATCAATGCGTGATCACCCGGCGACAGATAGGCCAGGAACGGCACAGTAATCGCTGCCAGACCCGATGGCACCAATATGGTGCCCGCTGCACCATCCAGCTCGTTAATAGCTTCACAAAGCGCATCCGTGGTCGGTGTGCCATGCGTACCGTAAGTGTATTTCTGCTTGCCGTCTGCCATGGCCTGCGCGTCAGGGAAAAGCACGGTTGAGGCACGCACAACAGGCGGATTTACAAAGCCATAATAATCGGATGGATCATTTCCGAGATGTGCCAGACGCGTATTGTCGCCCGCACCGGAAAGCAGAAGATTTTTGTTTGTCATTTCGGGATAAACACTCACTGATATCTAGTGCAGTGAACATGCTAGGCCGCAGCGAACAGGTCAACCCTCAGAAGAAACGTTTTAAAGATGGCGGTTGCAACGCGATATTTTTGCCCACTCACCGCCTATAATTTATACAATTGCTTCATTCACAGTCATCAAACTGAAAAATCTCTTTTTTAGGCAATTTTATTTCTCCCAAGACTTGACCATGAAGGCAATTATGATTGTGATGCAAGAGCGCACCGGGAGGTGATGCGGAGGGGGAGAAATACAAGAAAATAATTGTATTCGCCCTTTCTAAATCGATTAAATAATAAACAAAGGTTGGGAAAATATGAAAAAGGCAATTCTGTCGGCCATTATCGGCACAGCTGCGCTGGGTGCAGGTTCGGTGGCTTCGGCCGCAACACTTGATGACGTAAAGGCCAAGGGCTTTGTACAATGCGTCGTGAACACAGGTCTTCCGGGTTTTGCTTCGCCGGATGCCAGCGGTAACTGGACAGGTTTCGACATCGATTTTTGCCGCGCTGTGGCAGTCGCGGTCTTTAACGATCCGACAAAGGTGAAGTTTACACCAACAACAGGTCAGACACGTTTCCCGGCTCTGCAGTCCGGTGAAGGCGACGTTCTGTTCCGTAACACCACCTGGACCATCAGCCGCGACACCGCACTTGGCTTCAACTTCCGTACCGTCAACTATTACGACGGCCAGGGCTTCATGGTTCCTAAGAGCCTCAACGTAAAATCGGCACTTGAGCTTTCCGGTGCGGCCGTTTGCGTACAGTCCGGTACAACGACCGAACTTAACCTTGCCGACTACTTCAAGGCCAACAACCTCGAATACAAGCCAGTCGTGTTTGAAAAGTTCGAAGAAGTGAACGCTGCTTACGCCGCTGGCCGTTGCGACGTTTACACCACCGACCAGTCCGGTCTTTATTCCGTTCGTCTTGGTCTTCCAAACCCGGATGACCATCTTGTTCTGCCTGAAATCATTTCCAAGGAGCCACTTGGACCAGCCGTTCGTCAGGGTGACGACCAGTGGTTCGATATCGTTTCCTGGAGCCATTACGCACTGGTTCAGGCTGAAGAATTCGGCATCACCAAAGCCAATGTCGATGAAATCAAGGCAAGCACCACCAACCCGGATATCAAGCGTTTCCTTGGCACGGAAACTGATTCGAAGATTGGTACCGACCTTGGCCTGACCAATGACTGGGCCTACAACATCGTCAAGGCACTGGGTAACTACGGTGATATCTTCGAGGCCAACCTCGGCGAATCTTCTCCGCTGAAAATCCAGCGTGGCCAGAATGCCCTTTGGACAAAGGGTGGCCTGCAGTACGCACCACCAATTCGCTAATCCTCGTCAACGGCAAGGCGGCTTAAACCCGCCTTGCCTTTTACAATAACAAGATGGCCAACATGGCCACATGGGGATAGGGCAAACATGGCAGATAACGCTACAATTGCGTCTTCCGGCAACAGATCCTCCGGTTCACTCCTTTATGATCCGTTAGTCCGTTCAATCTTCTTTCAAATCGTTACCATCATCATCTTCGTTGCCGTCGTGTGGTTTATTGCCAACAACGTGGCGACCAACCTCGCACGTTCCAACACGGCGTCTGGCTACGGCTTTCTGAATAGCCGCGCTGGTTTTGACATTGGTGACACGCTGATCGCTTATTCCAGCGATTCCACCTATGGCCGGGCGCTGGTCGTCGGATTCCTCAACACACTAGTCGTTGCGATAACCGGTATTATCACCGCAACAATCATTGGCTTCATCGTCGGTGTCGGGCGTCTGTCCAACAACTGGCTGATCGCCAAGATTTGCACGGTTTACGTCGAGGTGTTCCGCAATATCCCACCGCTTCTGGTTATCTTCTTCTGGTACACGGGCGTCTTGCGCCTGCTTCCCAATGTCAGAGATTCCTACGATCTGCCGTTTGGCATCTTCCTCAACAACCGTGGTCTTTCTATTCCAAGACCTGTTTGGGGCGAAGGTTCGCTGATTTTCGCAATCTCCATTCCGGTTGCGATCATTGCCGTTGTGGCCTTGTCCAAATGGGCGACAAAACGCCAGATGAAAACCGGTCAGACCTTCCCGATCTTCCGCGCCGGCCTCGGCATCCTGATTGGGCTGCCGCTATTGGCGTTTCTGGTTGCCGGTGCGCCGCTGACTTTCGACGTACCTGTTGCCGGTGGCTTCAACATCAGGGGTGGCAGCACTGTTCTGCCGGAGTTTTTCGCGCTTTATCTGGCCCTCTCCTTCTATACCGCCGCCTTCATTGCCGAAACCATTCGTTCCGGTATTCGCGGCGTTCCGAAGGGACAGACGGAAGCATCGACCGCGCTTGGCATGAAATCCAGCAAGACCACCCGTCTTATCGTTGTGCCGCAGGCCATGCGCATCATCATTCCGCCGCTTACCAGCCAATATCTCAACCTTACGAAGAACTCTTCGCTGGGTGTCGCCATCGGTTATCCCGATCTGGTGTCCACCGGCGGAACGACCCTGAACCAGACCGGTCAGGCCGTCGAAGTTGTGTCGATCTGGATGATTGTCTATCTGTCGATCAGCATCATCACATCGCTCTTCATGAACTGGTTCAACGCCAAGATGGCATTGGTGGAGAGATAAGCTGATGAGCACAAGAAACGTAGAATATGTCCGCACCGCCATGGTTGGCGCGGCACCTCCCCCAAAGGACGAAAAAAGCGCTGTTGCATGGTTGCGGAAAAATCTGTTCTCCGGCCCCAAAGACGTGATTTTGACGCTCATTGCGGTCGCCATCATCCTGGCTATCGTACCACCGGCCATCGACTGGTTGTTCATCAAGGCATCATGGGTCGGCTCTGACCGTTCCGTGTGTGCCACCGTCGTCCAGGGTGGCATTCAGCCGGAAGGCTGGACCGGTGCCTGCTGGGCATTTGTCGAGGACCGCTTTGCGCAGTTCATGTTCGGCCGTTATCCGCTTGATGAAAGATGGCGTCCGCTACTGGTAACAGTCATGCTCATTGCATTGCTGGTGCCGCTGCTCATTCCAAAGATCCCTGGCAAGACAATCAACGCCGTCCTGATGTTCATCATCTTCCCAGTGGTTGCCTTCTACCTTCTGCATGGCGGTGCTTTCGGCCTGCAGCGCGTAGACACACCTCTTTGGGGTGGCCTGATGGTCACGCTCATTTTGTCCTTCGTCGGCATTGCGGTGTCACTGCCGCTCGGCATTCTGTTGGCACTTGGCAGAAAATCGAAAATGCCTGCCATCAAGACATTGTGCGTCGGCTTCATCGAAATCATCCGTGGCGTGCCGCTGATCACCGTTCTGTTCATGGCAAACGTCATGCTGCCGCTGTTTTTGCCAACCGGATGGACAATCGACAACTTCCTGCGTGCACTCGTCGGCGTTGCGCTGTTTGCATCTGCCTACATGGCGGAAGTTATTCGCGGTGGTTTGCAGGCCATTCCAAAAGGCCAGTTTGAAGGTGCCGATTCACTCGGTCTCGGCTACTGGCAGACCACGCGGCTGATCATCCTGCCGCAGGCAATCAAGCTGGTTATTCCCGGCATCGTCAACACGTTCATTGGCCTGTTCAAGGACACCTCTCTGGTATCGATCATTGGCATGTTCGACCTGCTGGGTATTGTGCAGCTCAATTTCCGCGATGCGACGTGGATTACCCCGGTAACACCATTGACCGGCCTGATTTTCGCAGGCTTCATCTTCTGGATATTCTGCTTCGGCATGTCGCGTTACTCTGCCTTTATGGAAAGACACCTCGACACCGGACATAAAAGATAAGGGAAACACTCATGGCAGGACCCCAAACACAAAAAATGACGGTTTCTGATACCGACGTCGCTATCGAAATCGTTGGCATGAACAAATGGTATGGCGATTTCCACGTGCTTCGCGATATCAACCTCAAGGTCATGCGCGGTGAGCGTATCGTCATTGCCGGGCCTTCCGGCTCGGGCAAGTCGACAATGATCCGCTGCATCAACCGTCTGGAAGAACACCAGTCGGGCAGCATTGTGGTGGATGGCATCGAACTGACCAACGATCTGAAGAAGATCGATGAGGTTCGTCGCGAAGTGGGCATGGTGTTCCAGCACTTCAACCTGTTCCCTCACCTGACAATCCTTGAAAACTGCACGCTGGCACCGATCTGGGTTCGCAAGACCCCAAAGAAAGAAGCTGAAGCGATTGCCATGCACTTCCTGGAGCGCGTGAAGATCCCTGAACAGGCTCACAAATATCCGGGCCAGCTTTCCGGCGGTCAGCAGCAGCGCGTGGCGATTGCCCGCTCGCTGTGCATGAAGCCAAAAATCCTGCTGTTCGATGAGCCGACATCGGCGCTCGACCCGGAAATGGTGAAAGAAGTTCTCGATACGATGGTGGGCCTTGCCGAAGAAGGCATGACCATGCTGTGCGTAACCCACGAAATGGGTTTTGCACGCCAGGTGGCAAACCGGGTTATCTTCATGGACCAGGGCCAGATCGTCGAAGAAAACTCCCCGCAGGAGTTCTTCGACAATCCGCAGCACGAGCGAACAAAATTGTTCCTCAGCCAGATTCTTCACTAGGAATCGAAAACGGAAAAATGGGGCTTCGGCCCCA
Organism: Agrobacterium sp. AGB01; assembly: GCF_014851585.1. Classification (GTDB taxonomy): domain Bacteria; phylum Pseudomonadota; class Alphaproteobacteria; order Rhizobiales; family Rhizobiaceae; genus Agrobacterium. The sequence continues at coordinate 1,362,873 of NZ_JACVAB010000001.1, read as the reverse complement.
TTTTTTATGCCCAGATGGCCGTTATACATACCCGACTAAATGTCACCGCAGAGCGACAGAAAAACAACAAGCCACTGATTTAAAACAACAATTACAAAACCTGAACAATAAAATCATCGGCATTGTCATTTTTTTGCAAAAAACGAAAATTGGCGCTTGCAGGAAATAAAACCTCTGATTATAAGGGCGCCAACACAGCGTATGCGCCCTTCGTCTATCGGTTAGGACGTCAGATTTTCATTCTGAAAAGAGGGGTTCGACTCCCCTAGGGCGTACCACTGTGATCCTCCCCTAAATTGAAAAACTGCATCATTCCCGCCTCGGGAACGATCTTTCTGCATGTCGATTTATGCCGACATTTTCAGATATTTACAGCAATCCCCTCACCTAAAAGGCCAACTGGAAAAAAATGCAATTTTCCACAGCCGAAACGCAAAAAAATGCAATTTGGTGCTTGCGGGAAATCAAACCTCTGACTATAAGGGCGCCAACACAGCGTACGCGCCCTTCGTCTATCGGTTAGGACGTCAGATTTTCATTCTGAAAAGAGGGGTTCGACTCCCCTAGGGCGTACCACTGTGCTTCTCTCCCCTACATCATGATAAAAAACGCCACAGCGACAACGTCGCTTGTTCGTTTTGCCATGCGCTGACATGCGCAAGCCATACCCTGCCCTCAGCGTGGCTTTAGCGGGTACACAACCTTGCGCTTTGTTGCTATTTCCCTTTGACACCATCGAACCATTTTCATCCAGAAGGTTTGGCCATGAACACCGGTTGGACGATGATTTGGAATTATGCGCTGCCCAAGGAGCGCAATGTCTCGGCCCGCACGCCTGTTATTGGCAAGGACCAGGTTGTCGGCGTTTTTCATTACGACAAAAAGAGCTTCTTCGAGAGCAGTGTCATCGCCCTCTCAAAAACCGACGGGCGTGAGGTGTGGCGACACACGATCGACCATGTGGCGACGGAACCGCTGATTGATAATCATGGCAATATCTATGTTGCCAGCTTCGCCGGCGCGGTTCACGCCTATGCGCCTGATGGCAGCACGCTGTGGACCAGCGCCTTTGGCACACGCAATGTCAATGTGCCTGTTCTGAGCGGGGATCGTATCTTCATTGCCGAAACCGGTGGCGGCAGCCAGAAGACCTGGTGTCTCGATAAAGCGACTGGCGACGTCCTCTGGTCCCATGACACCGGAGGTCACGCCTACCGGTTTCTGGCGCATGACGGCAAGATCTTCCACACGGCAATTGTTTCCGGCGCCAAGTTCGGAGAATCGACCGTGCATCTGCTGTGCATCGACCAGCAGTCAGGCAACAGGTTGTGGTCAACGACAGCGGATCAGTATCACTTCAATGCCGCCATTGTGGACGGCCTGCTGGTCTGGGGCGCCCGCAATGCCATCCACCTCTACGACCCTGCCAATGGCGCCCTGAAGGCATCTCTGGCCATTCCTGAGGGCACGGCGATCACGTCAGGTCCACTGGTTGTCGGCAATCGCATCATTGCTGGTGACGACAACAGCACGATCCGTGTTGCGTCGCTGGAAAAGAAAGGGTTGCTGTTTAAAAAGGCGCGACTCGAGGCGGTCTGGAGCCAGCCGTTACCAGGCGAGATCGTCGGCCAGCCGCTGTATCATCAAGGACAAATTTTCGTACTTGATGACAAAGGGCAGATTGTCGGCATGGATATTGACGGCACGATCACAACGCCGACTTTTGGTGTGGGTGATGGCAAATGCAAAGGCGGCGGATTGGTCGCTGAATACAACTTGCTTGCAGTTGCCACCGGTCGCACGGTTGAACTCTACCAACACTGAGCATTTCAGAACTGCTGGGCGGTCGCTTGCGGCATCAGAGTCTTGCTTCAGCCTTCGAGCAGCTTCTGTGACATCAATTGGCGATTGCCGCGTCCAGCACGCGGATTTGCACCCGGCGTTGACCCTGCCATTGTTCCGCGCCCAATGTTCCGGCAACATGCACGGAGCGGCCTCTGCCGTTCAGCAGCAGTTGGCCGAGCGGCGCATCTGCCGCGCGGAATGCAATACCGTCCAGCCGGCTGCCATCCAGCGCTTCCAGCGTTATCTTGACGTGATTGGCGCCCACGGTGCGGGCATCTTTGAGGCGATGGGCCGGAATGGCAAAAATCGGCTGTGAATGGCCCGAACCATAGGGGCCAGCCGCTTCCAGCCGGTCGATCAGATCCAGCGTCGCACCGGAGGCACCAATTGCACCATCTATCTTGAGCGCACTGTTTTCGACCAGCGATGCGATGGCCTTGGAGGCGCTTTCCTCAAAGAAGGTTCTAAGCTTGCCAAGCGCGCTGCGCTCCACTGTCAGGCCGGCTGCCATGGCATGGCCGCCCCCCTTGACCAGAAGGCCATTGTCGACGGCAGCTCGTACCATGCGGCCAAGATCAAAGCCATTGATCGAGCGGCCGGAACCGGTGCCCTTGCCGTTTGCATCAAAGGCAATGGCAAAGGCAGGACGGCGGAAGCGATCTTTGAGGCGTGATGCCAGCAGGCCGACAATGCCGGGGTGCCAGTTCTGCCGGGCGGTGACAATAACCCCTGCCCCGGAGCCGTCACCATATTCGGCAAGTGCTTCGGCTTCCGCCTCGGCCAGCATCACGGTTTCCATCGCCTGACGTTCGCGGTTCAGTTCATCGAGCTTTGCCGCAATGACTTCAGCACCAGACGGGTCATCAATGGTCAACAGGCGGCTGCCAAGTGCGGCATCGCCAATCCGGCCGCCAGCATTGATGCGCGGACCAATCAGAAAACCGAAATGATAGGGCGTGACCGGACCGCCAAGACCCGCAATCTTAAACAGCGCCGCCAGACCGGCATTGTTCATGTGGCGGGCTGCAACCAGACCTTTCACCACATAGGCACGGTTCAGCCCCTTCAGTGGCACAACGTCACACACGGTCGCCAGTGCCACGATATCGAGGAAGGACAGAAGGTCGAGCGTGAAGGCGCGGCGGTCCTTTTTGTCCTTCATCACTCGCAGCGTTGCCACCAGTACCAGAAACACCACACCGGCGGCACAGAGATGGCCTTGGCCTGAGAGATCGTCCTGGCGGTTGGGGTTTACGAGCGCCACGCAAGGCGGCAGCGTTTCACCGACCTGATGGTGGTCTATGACAACCACATCGGTGCCGGCCTGCTTGGCGGCCAGCAGCGATTCATGGCTGGTGGAGCCACAATCCACTGTCACGATCAGTGTGGCACCATTGGCGGCCAGTTGCTGCATCGCGGCGGGGTTTGGGCCATAACCTTCAAAAATACGGTCGGGAATATAGATTTCCGGCTCAAGCCCGAAATGATTAAGGAAGCGGAACATCAAGGCAGCCGACGACGCACCATCAACGTCATAGTCACCGAAAATGGCGATCTTTTCGTTTTTCTCGATGGCGGCGGCCAGACGATTGGCGGCCAGTTCACAATCCGTCAGCGTGTGCGGATCGGGCATCAGGTTACGGATGGTTGGGTCGAGAAATTCCAGTGCCTCATCAACGGCAACGCCACGCCCGGCCAGCACACGGGCGATCAGTTCCGGCATGCCGTGAAGCTGCGCCATGGCGAGGGCGCGGTTCTGCCCGGCCTGATCAAGCCGTGACACCCAGCGCTGGTCGCTGACCGATCGCTCCACACCCAGAAACGCACGTGGCACGGTATCGACCGGTTCCGTCATTCACTATCCTGCTCTGCCAAACTCAACACATAATGAAAGCGGTTAAACAGCTTTCGTGGCTTAAAGACGAGCATTTATTCTGTCGTGCGGGAGTTTCAAGAGCAAGAGAGGGCGAAAACTTTGTTGGAAGACATGACCGGCCGCAAAGCATGGCATCACCCAACTGCACGAACGGCCTTTACGGCAAGGCTCGAGCTGCAAAGCTGGTCACATTCAAAGCCGTGGCATGGCGTTTTACGCCAGCCAAAACAACGCACATCATGGATGTGCGCCGCTTTAGGAAAAGTCCGGAAAGCATGCAGTTTCCAGACCATCACAACAGCCACCACCCTCCTCAGACATGGTGGCTGTTATCGTGTCAAATCAGCCCAGAACAATCGGCAGAGCCAAGGCTCCGACGCTGCTGGCCACGACGGATAGCAGAATGGTCAGCACCGCCCAATTACGTCGGGCGAAACTTTCTTCATTTTCACACAGGGCAAAATTGTCGTTCGAAAAGTTTGGCAGAGGATGAACCTTTGCCTTTTCGACAGGACCAATATCCTTGAACAGAACAATTGAACTCACGACGCGCCTCCCTCGCTTGGTGATTTCAGTTGATGTCATGGTACTGTCACTTAACGCCCTTGACCAGCCTTACTCCTTACTGCGTAAGCAAAATAGAGTACTCAAAGGCGGCTATCGGGGCTAACGGCAGTCACATTTTGTAAAAGCGAATGCCCCGCCGTGGGCATAACCAGCGGCAGGGCATCGATAATGTCAAAATGGAACCAAAATTCGGTGCGAAAACCGAAATGCGGCGCGAATCAGGCAGCCTTTGTGCGTTCGATTCGGATGACCTGCGGTTCATCCGTCAGGTAAGCCTGGCTCTTGATGGAGGCGACGGCCTTGCGAACGGCGTCTTCCATGGTTGCATGGGTCACCAGCACGATTGTCTGCGGGGCATCCGGCGTCTGGGCGCGCGAGCGCTGCACGATCGATTCCAGCGAAATGCCATTTTCAGCCATGCTTGTCGCGATGCTGGCAAACACGCCGGCGCGGTCAGCGACAGTCAGGCGGATGAAGTAACCGCCTTCGTGTTTCTTCATCTTGGCGCGACGGTACTTTTCCAGCGACTTGGCCGGACGGCCAAGCACCGGAACTTGCTGAATGCCAGGACGGCTCTTGGCGATGTCGGCGATATCGCCAAGAACGGCAGATGCCGTTGCATTACCACCAGCGCCGGGGCCAACCATCAACAACTCACCGAGGATATCGGATTCGATGGCAACAGCGTTGGTCACGCCATCCACCTGCGCAATCACGGAATCCAGCGGCACCATGGTTGGGTGAACGCGCTGTTCAATGCCGGACTCAGTCATCTGTGCAACGCCGAGCAGCTTGATGCGGTAACCGAGATCGGCAGCGGCATGGATATCTTCAATCGAGATATTGGTGATACCTTCGAGATAGATGTCGTCAGCTGCAATCTTGTTGCCGAATGCCAGCGTCGTCAAAATGGCAAGCTTGTGAGCGGTGTCATTGCCCTCGATGTCAAAGGCTGGGTCCGCTTCAGCGTAACCAAGACGCTGCGCTTCCTTCAGGCACGTCTCAAAAGACAGGCCTTCCTTCTCCATCTTGGTCAGGATGTAATTGCAGGTACCGTTCATGATACCGTAGATGCGGGTCACGTGGTTGCCGGTCAGGGATTCACGCAGTGCCTTGATAACGGGAATACCACCGGCCACCGCAGCTTCGAAGTTCAGGAGAACACCCTTCTCTTCTGCCGTAGTTGCCAGTTCCACACCGTGCTTGGCAAGCAATGCCTTGTTGGCTGTCACCACATGCAGACCGCGGGCAAGCGCGGTTCTGACTGCTGCCTTGGCGGGGCCAGATGCACCGCCAACCAGTTCAACGAACACATCGATCTCAGCTTCGGCTGCCATCTGCTCGGGTGTGTCAAACCAGGTAATACCGGTGAGATCAATGCCACGGTCGCGCGAACGGTCGCGCGCGCTAACGGCAATAATCTCAATCGCGCGTCCGCAGGTAATCGCAAGCTCGTTGCTTCTCTGCTGGATGATGCGCACAAGCGACGAGCCGACAGTGCCGAGCCCCGCTATGCCGATTCTCAATGAATCTGCCATTGATATAATCCTGATTTGTTTTGGTAATAACAGGTGGCCGGGACCGGCCACCCAGGGAGTTGCCCCCGTTATTAACGGTGAGCGTTCAGAGAAACGACGTTATGCATCGTTTCATCAGCTGTGGACAGGAAGCGCTTCAAGTTGCGCGCAGCCTGACGAATGCGGTGTTCGTTTTCAACGAGAGCCAGACGAACATAGTCATCACCCATTTCGCCGAAGCCAACACCCGGAGCAACCGCAATATCGGCCTTTTCGACGAGCAGCTTGGAAAACTCAAGCGAACCCAGATGACGGAACTTTTCCGGAATTTTGGCCCAAGCAAACATGGTGGCGGCCGGTGGTGGCACTTCAAAGCCAGCCTTGCCGAATGTATCAACCATCACGTCACGGCGGCGGCGGTAAACGTTGCGCACTTCGGCGATATCGGAGCCATCGCCGTTCAGGGCGTGGGTAGCAGCAACCTGGATCGGCGTGAAGGCGCCGTAATCCAGATAGGACTTTACGCGGGTCAAAGCCGAGATCAGACGCTCGTTACCGACCGCAAAGCCCATGCGCCAGCCGGGCATGGAGAAGGTCTTGGACATGGAGGTGAACTCAACGGCCACATCCATGGCACCTGGAACCTGCAGCACCGATGGCGGCGGGTTGTTTTCGTCGAAGTAGATTTCCGAATAGGCCAGATCCGACAGCACGATGATGTCATGCTTCTTGGCGAATGCGATGATGTCCTTGTAGAAATCAAGCGATGCAACATGCGCCGTCGGGTTGGACGGGTAGTTGATGATCAGCGCCAATGGCTTTGGAATGGAGTGGCGCACAGCGCGCTCCAGCGGGCCAAAGAATGTCTCATCCGGCTCGACATTCATGGAGCGGATAACACCGCCAGCCATCAGGAAGCCGAAAGCGTGGATCGGATAGGTCGGGTTCGGGCAGAGAATAACGTCGCCCGGCGCAGTGATTGCCTGCGCCATGTTGGCGAAGCCTTCCTTGGAGCCGAGTGTCGCAACAACCTGGGTATCGGGGTTGAGCTTTACGCCAAAACGACGGGCGTAATAGGCGGCCTGTGCCTTGCGAAGACCGGGAATGCCCTTGGACGAGGAATAGCGGTGGGTGCGTGGGTCCTGAACGACTTCACACAGCTTGTCGACGATCGCTTTCGGGGTCGGAAGATCCGGGTTTCCCATGCCAAGGTCAATAATATCCGCGCCACCCGCTCGTGCGCTCGCTTTCAAACGGTTTACCTGTTCGAATACGTATTGCGGCAGACGCTTGACCTTGTGAAACTCTTCCATCTTCTTCCTCATGAAAATGCGCCAGCACTGCCCGGCGCATTTGCGAAAGTTCGTTTTTATTACAGTAACCTGCCGACACGAACACATCCTGCAGATTCTGGTATTGTAGCGCAAAGATCGGAAAATCCTAACGATTTAACCGGTCAATTGGCGCCAGCCTGATCACTCCATCCCATGTCGCCGGACATCGTCATCTGCATTGAGATGAAGTGGCGCATGGATGTGTCGGATATAAGCTTTTTTTACGGCAGCCGATCCGACGCAGTGATGCGTAAACACGTTTTTGCTTAACGCCAGTTTTGGTTTGAATGCAAGGCAACCATGGCCGGAAACCGGCCATTTTGCTGCAATCGGCCCGACAATCAGGCGTGCTTGCCGTCCACGATGACAGAACGGATGAGCGAAAGTACCGCATCCGGCTTGATATCGGTGCAAACGAGCTGGCTTGGATGACCATCCCAGTTGCCTGGCGGGAAACCACGACCATCCGGCTTCTGGATGGTCGCACCATCGGCCAGACCACCGCACACCACGCGAACCGGACCGCTGCGTGTCTCGAACAGTTCCGGTGCCACCAGATAAACGCAGGCGCAGCTGTCATGCACAACCATGCCGTCGCCGGTGCGTACCTTGTAGAACTCGATATAGAACTGCGACAGGTCCGACAGCAGTTGCACCGGCTTGCCACCTGCTTTTGCCATGTCATCCATGAATTTCGAGGTCATCACGGTCTTGGTCGTGACATCCAGACCAACGATAGTGACGCGCCAAGGTGCGGTAAACACCAGATCGGCCGCTTCCGGGTCGCCATGAATATTGGCTTCGGCGGCTGGCGATACGTTGCCGTTGATGTCGAATGCGCCACCCATGATGATGACGTCTTTCACCAGTGCGGCGAAATCCGGATCTTCGCGCAATGCCAGTGCAAGGTTTGTCATGCGGCCAACCGCAATGATCGTCACCTCGCCCGGATTGGCCTTCACCGTTTCGATCAGGAAGTGGTGGGCCGGACGCGGATCGACCGGCAGGTCGATGGTCTCGGGGATATCGATGTCGCCCAGACCATTTTCACCGTGGATGAAGGTTGGCCAATGTCCCTCGGGACGGGACGGATCAAACGTCACATTGGCGCCCTTGGCGACCGGTGCGGAAATGCCCCATTGCTGCTTCAGGAAAAGCGCGTTGCGCGTTGTGATCTCAATCGGCGCATTCCCAAAAACCGTGGTGATGCCTATCAGATCGATCTCCGGGTGCCTGTGAAGGAAAAGCAGGGCCATTGCGTCATCGACGCCGGGATCCGTATCAAATATCACCTTATGCATTCAGTATGCTCCGCAAAATCTCTCTATGCCGGCTGATGTGCCGCCGGGTGCGGGCACATTAATCATAAGCGGCGCATCCGCAATCCCTAACGTGAACTCAAATAGCGTTTGCCAAGCATTGGCTTCAGTGACAATAACGCTGTCATCTTTTGCCCCTCCCGGAATTCTCCCCTTGACCGACGTCACGTTGCACCTGCTTTCCACCCTGTTTGTTGTCGCCATTGTTGCCGGCTTTATCGATTCCATTGCCGGCGGCGGCGGGCTGATTACCATTCCGGCCATGCTGATCATGGGCATTCCACCGCTTGAGGCACTGGGCACCAACAAGCTGCAATCGCAGTTCGGTTCGGCGTCTGCCACTTACGCCTATACAAAGCGTGGTCTGGTAGACCTGAAAAGCCAATTGCCGATGGCACTTTTGTCAATGGTGGGCGGAGTATTCGGCGCCATTGCCGCAGCCTTTGTACCGGCCGAAGTGTTGCGTTTTATCATGCCGTTCCTGCTGGTTGGTATTGCGCTCTATTTCGCATTCAAACAGCAGCTGAGCGATCAGGACCGCCACAGACGCATTTCATCCTTTATGTTCGGCTGCACGGTCGTGCCGCTGATCGGTTTTTACGACGGTATATTCGGTCCCGGTACCGGATCGTTCTTCATGCTGGCCTTCGTGTCATTGGCCGGTTACGGCATGCTGAAAGCCACAGCTCACACCAAGCTTTTGAACTTCGGTTCCAATGTCGGCAGCTTCATCGTGTTCACGATCAGCGGTGCAGTGTTGTGGAAAATCGGTTTTGTCATGGGCATCGGCCAGTTCATTGGCGCGCAGCTTGGTTCGCACTTCGCCATGAAAAATGGCGCAAAGCTGATCCGTCCCCTGCTGATCATCTCCTGCCTTGCCATGGCGGCACGGTTGATTATTGGTCAGGTCGACCCTGCCCTGTGGGAGCGGATGACGGCAGTCTTCGACTTCTGAAAACAAGGTCCTGGTCGCGGGACCATCAACAACCAGACAATGGCACGGCGCAATGCCGCGCCTCAGGCCTCATGCAAGTCTTGCATGACCACGATGGCACCGGCAATGCGGTGGTCAGCACAACGAAGCGGCGTCATGCGGTAACGGGCCATCCGTTCGCCCTGCCCCCACGGCTCGTGGGTATAATCAAGGCTTTCCCCTTCAAAACAACGATCAAGGCGCGGCTTGATCTTCATTTCAAAATATTCGCTGCCAACCAGCTCTGAAATCGATGAGCCGATCAGAGATAGTGGCGTTCTGTTGAAATATTTCGAATAACGCTTGTTGGCGTAGAGAAAACGGCAGTCGGTGGTGATCACCACCACTCGGTCTGGCAGCAGATCCAGCACCACTTCGCTGAACAGCATATCAGGATAGACCTGCTGTTTTACTCTCGTCTCGACAATGGCGGGGCGAGCGTCTTCAGCCTGCATGGTGCTGTCGGCGAAATAACGGTCGATCAGCATCGACATGGCAGCGGAATGGCGCAGCACGCTTGACGGATCATCCGCATCTTCACGGATCAGCGCCGCCAGAAACTGCATCTGCATATGCATTTCATAGGCATTTTGCGCTTTATAGGACAAGATAATGCCGATGAGCGGGTCCAACTCACGGTCGAGAGCCCGGACCAGTTCGTCATGTCCGGCAGATACGGCCTGCTGCAACTGCAAACATTTTGTCGAAAACGCTTCGAAAAGCCCCAACATGCCAGTCTCCAAAATGGTCTGCCAGATATCCGCGCTGCGGTAAAAACATGCGACGGATGTCCGTGTGCGAGAATGGTCAAATGCCCGCACATTCCTTCTGGAAGGCACTAACATGACGACCCCTCACATTCAATCAGTCAAATGACGGCTGAATTAGAATTTCTTAATTTAGCAAAAGCAAAAACACAGAAAACACTATGAATTCTTAAATATATTCCGGAAACTCACTCTGGATAATTCAGAAAATTCGAAAGCAATACGTGAGGAAAATCAAAATCACATGAAACAGGCATAAACATAAAAAATGATATTTGTTTTCTACTTTATTTCAAAACACAGGACATGAATTACGTGAAAATTTTAAATAAATAAATTTCCGATACTTCAAAAAACAAATCATCACGAACTGCAAAGCACCCAAAGTGTCGCAATTTTGAAACAGATTTTAGACAAATCAATATGTACGAATTGGGGATTGCAGATCGGCGTACAGCCGCCCTTACCTGTCTCATAATGAAACAGCTGTGTCAGATTGTGAATCAGTTCAATGTCCGGAAATAACACGCTGACCGAACGGCAACCGGAGTCGGTTGCAGCACATACGGTCAGGAATAATCAAAGGAATGTTTCAGGCAGCGCCCGAACGTCTGCGGCGGTCAGCTGCTTCCTGCAGAACAATCATCGCACCGAGAAGCGTGCCTGATGACGAGTAGCAAGGTGTGAGACCAAGCGAAACGACGATGGTGCGACCATCATTATCTTCCGCGTAGGTAAACTGCGTCGCCTCACCCTGGAAGCACTGAACCAGCTTTTCCTTCAGGCCATGCTGGAAGCGGTGCAGACCGACAAACTCCGCGATGTGCTTGCCGAGCATATCGGCTACCGACAGCGAATAGCGGCTGGCATTGGCAGCGTTGCAATAGAAGATACGGTAATCCGTGGACACCACGATGATGCGGTCGGACTGCTCGTCAAACCATGCCTCATCCAGCACGGTGTGCTCTTTGCCGTCCTTGTCGTTGGGGGAATAACCCTTGCCGATGTAGCGGTTTACCAGGGTTTCCAGCAACTCTGTGTTGCGCTGGACGCCAGCAAAATCCTCAGCCTCCTCGTTCAGCAAATCAATTGCGAACTGGAACTGGATCCGGATCTCATCAGGGTTTCGGGTTTCCTTGTGGATGATCGCCTCAAGGATCGGATCAAGTTCCCGATCAAGCGCCTCCACAGCGACCGCGTCGTTGGTTTCGACCGCATGTCTCAGCCGTGCATATTGTTGCCAGAACCGCTCAACCAAAGTCTTCAAAGCAATTCTCCCGAGAAGATTATCGCAATCCGCATGCAATTACAGATGAACCTCCGAAATTATCCCTTCAACTAAGGCCGGGATACGCTGAGACCGATCAACCAAAATTCAATTCATGGTGGACTAATATCACAAAAACAGAAGCGTTTACAAACCGCTACTCTTGGTTTGGTTAACCGCCGAAATCCACGTGTTTTATAAATTCTGAAGCTGGTGCCAGGGTTTCGTGATTTTCGAGACCCGAAAGCTGTTTCAAAGCTTGGATTTGATGTTCCAGCGGTCATGGTACCAGAGCCACTGCCCCGGGTGTTCCCGCACCCAGCTTTCAACCTTGTCGTTCAACAACTGGGCCGTGCCGGCCACATCGACATTGCCCTTCTCATCGACCGGAATCGTGATCTTTGGCTCGATTTCCAGGCGGTAACGGTTGTCGGGTAAACGGATGCAACGGGCTGGATAAACCTCGCAATTGAACTGGCGAACCAGCTTGGCAACCAGCGGGTTGGTTTTCACGTCAAGGTCGAAGAACTGTGTCGACAGGCCCTTGTTGAACTTCTGGTCAACCAGCACGCCAACGCCACCGCCCCGTTCCAACTGGCGCGCCAGTGCAAAGGATGAACCTGCATGCGAGGGAACAAGATCGCCCATGCGCGCACGACGGAAGTTGAATACCTTGTCGGCGATGTAAGGGTTGTTCGGTGGGCGAAACAGCACAGTGACCATCAGGCCAAAGGCAGAGCCTGCCACCGGCAGAAGTTCGAAATTGCCGGTATGGGCGGTAAACACGATGAAAGGTCGCGGATTATCACGCAGGTCGAGGAAGATCGGGATACCCTCGACCTCAATGCGGCCTGGCGTGGTGTTTTCCGGATCAAAGTCGAACAACCGGTCCAGAAATACATATTCCGCCGCCAGACGCCCCATATTCGCCCAACTGTCCATGGCGATATCTAGACGTTCCTGCTGCGACTTCTCAGGGAATGCGCGCTCCAGATTATAGAGCATCAGCTTGTGACGCTTGGTCTTGGGGCCAACCCATCTGGCAAAACGTTCCGCAAAACGCATGGCCGGATCAGCCGGGAACAGCTTCAGGACATTCAGCAGGCCAAACGCAAATTGCGCAATCAGCCATTGCCGAAAATGCATCAGCGCCAAGACGATGCGCGTCACAAGCATCTTCACGGGCATCAATCCATTCTGAGAACGATTTTACCGAATACCTGACGGGTCTCCATGCGCTCCAACGCACGATCAATATCGTCAAAGGTCACTTCGGTGTCGATAACTGGATGTACGATGCCACGCGCCATCTTCTGCATGGCATTGGCCATGTTTTCCATACGGCAACCGAAGGAGCCGAGCAGCTTAAGCTGCTGCTGGAACAGCATCATCAGGTTGATGTCGGTCGAAACACCCGACGTCGAACCACAGGTCACCAGACGGCCGCCACGCTTCAGCGAGAACATGGAACCGGCCCATGTGTCCTTGCCAACATGTTCGAACACAACGTCAACGCCTTTTTTCTTGGTCAGCTTGCGCACAACGCCTTCGAAGCGGTCGGTGCGGTAGTTGATGACGTGGTCGGCACCCAGTGCCTTGGCACGTTCGATCTTGTCGTCGGAACCAACTGTGGTGATGACGGTGCAACCCATCTTCTTGGCGAGCTGAATGGCAGCCGAGCCAATCCCGGAACCACCGGCATGGATCAGGATCGTTTCGCCCGGCTCAAGCTTGGCATTGTCAAACAGCATATGTTCAACGGTACCGAAGGTCACCGGTGCGAGTGCGGCAGCAACAGCGTCAACACCGTGTGGCGCTGGCACCAGCTGGCGGGCTGGAATGTTGATTTTTTCCTGCGCAAAACCATCGAGGTGGAAACCATGAACGCCAGAAACGTGTTCGCACAGGTTGTCCCTGCCCTCACGGCATGGCTTGCACAGACCACAGATGCGTGCGCCATAGATCGACACCAGCTGGCCCGGCAGAACGTTGGATACGCCAGGGCCGATGGCCTCAACAACACCGGAGGCTTCCGCGCCGATCGTCAGTGGCATCTTGCGCTTGGCAAATGCCATGCCGCGCCAGCCCCAGACGTCGATGTGGTTCAGCGCAACAGCCTTGACCCGAAGCGTTACTTCACCCGGTGCTGGTGCTTCCGGTTCCGGCAGTTCCACTCTTTCAAGTTTACGGTCATCAACGAGTTGCAAGGCGCGCATGATAAAGTCCTTCGCCCGAAGGCGTTTTGTTTGGTTGAGAGCGCCCGCGCGTCTGACATGACACACAAGGGACGCTCACCCTTTTTGAATTTCTGCATCCGGCCCCATAAACCTGTTCAGTCATGCGAGCCGGTGCCGTTGGGAAACCGATTAAGCCGGTTCCCGTGTCATGACAAGGCTTGCGTTCTGTCCGCCGAAGCCGAAGGAGTTGGACAGCACGGCACTGACCTGCGCTTCCCGCTTCACATTTGGCACGACATCAAGCGCGATGGCCGGGTCGGGATTGGTGTAGTTGATGGTCGGCGGCAAGGTGCCGGTCAGCATGGTCTGCAGCGAGAACACCGCCTCAACCGCACCGGCTGCCGTCAGCGTGTGACCGATCATCGACTTGTTGGACGACAATGGAATGTCCTTCAGGCCTTCACCGAACACGGCCAGCATCGCGCCATATTCCATCTTGTCATTTTCCGGCGTCGAGGTGCCGTGTGCATTGATGTAACCAATGCCCTCTGGCGCGATACCGGCATCCGAGAGAGCCGCGCGGATGGTTGCAATGGCAGGTGCGCCATCTGGCGAGGAGCGTGTGCGGTGGAAGCTGTCGGCCTTTTCGCCAGCGCCCTTGATGATGCCGAGAACCTTGGCGCCGCGTGCAACGGCAGATTCGAGCGATTCCAGCACCAGCGTTGCCGCACCTTCAGCAATCACGAAACCATCACGGTCCTTGCTGAATGGCTTAGACGCTTTTTCCGGCGGGTCGTTCTGCGTAGAAAGGGCCGACAGCAGCGAGAAGCGGATCAGCGCCTCGGCGCTGACCGAACCATCGGTCGCAACCGTCAGTGCACGGTCTGTACGACCCTGACGAATGGCTTCAACGCCCAACTGAATGGCGGTGGCGCCAGATGCACAGGCCGTGGACAGCGTTACCGGCAGACCGCGTGTGCCAAACCGGTCGGCCAGACGCTCGGAAATCGCACCGAACAGTGCTGCTTCCTGGAACGCGGCATCCGGACGCTGGCGCATGGCTGCCAGAAAACGGTTATAGGCGTCGCCGGGCTGGTCAGCCGGTGGCGAACGATCGGCCAGTTCGAAGCGTGCGCTCCATTCCGGTTCGATTGGCGGCGCAGCCAAAAACAGCGGGCCACCGAATTCACCCGACAGACCGGCCTGTGCCAGCGCCTCAATGGTGGTTTCGCGGGCAAAGGCGTAGGAACGCTCGACCGAGTTCGGCGCCGGAATTTCGATAAAATCAACGGTTCCGCTGATCTTGGTCGACAGGCCGTCGGTTGGGAAACGTGTGATGTTGTGAATGCCTGATTTGCCTGATGTCAGTGCAGACCAGTTGTCCTCAAGCCCCTGTCCGAGCGAGGTGATGATGCCCATGCCGGTCACGGCAACGATTGGGCGTCCGAGATGATCCTTGAAGCTGGATGATGCCATCTTTTTTACTCCTCAAACATCACGGGACAAAACGGCGACGCCTTCGCCACGCACGTGGCCGACGGTGGTAACCACTGCCGTGTTGGCGCTTGTCGACATCGGCTTTTCCTGTGCGCCATCAAAGGCTGGCAGCTTTGCACCGCTTTCAATCGCAAGGGCACCGAGTGCCAGGCCGAGCGGGAACTGCGCTTCCAGCGCATGGCCGGTAACACCGCTGAAACCACGGATAACAGCGTTTGGCAGCGCCTTTTCCAGCAGAGCCTTTTCGCGCTTCGTCACGTCATGGAAACCGCTGGCGCCCGACAGAACAAGCGTATCGGCCGCATCACCGGCTGGAGACAGCAGGCGCTCAAGGCGCTTTTCCATCTTCGCGTCGTCGCGGTTGCCGCGGTCGCCTTCGATGGCGTCGATGCGGGCATAGATCTTTGCACCACGGTCAACGGCGTGTTTGCGCGATTCCAGAACAAGGAATGCGCCGACCGAACCGGTGATCATGCCACCACCATGATCAGTGCTGCGCGACCACAATGGCTGCCAGTCACCCTGGGCGTGGGCATTGATGGCTTCAAACAGCAAAATCATGTCAGGACGTTC
Organism: Agrobacterium sp. AGB01; assembly: GCF_014851585.1. GTDB lineage: Bacteria > Pseudomonadota > Alphaproteobacteria > Rhizobiales > Rhizobiaceae > Agrobacterium. The sequence continues at coordinate 1,347,161 of NZ_JACVAB010000001.1, read as the reverse complement.
GGCCGAGAAAGCACCACCAACCAGCGCATGGCTTGATTCACCCGAACGGATGCGGTGGAAGGCTGTTTCGACGGCAGAGATACCGGCTGCTTCTTCACCCATGAAGGTACGCGACGAACCGGTGACCTTGTGCACGATGGAAATATTGCCAGCCATCAGGTTGGAAAGCTGGGCAAGAAATAGCGTCGGGCGCAGTTCCGTCGTCAGCTTTTCATTGAGAAGAATTTCGCGGTCGTTGCGCTTCAAGGCTTCATCGACGATCAGCGTATCAACGTTGATGTCACGTTCCCCGCCCCCGGCAGCAACGATCATGTCCATGGTGGCGCAGGCGTCTGCGTCTTCCTTGAAACCGGAATCATCCAGCGCAAGACCCGCGGCAAACACGCCAAGGCGCTGCCAGTTTTCCATCTGGCGCTGATCCTTGCGGCCGATCTGCGTAGACCAGTCGATCTCAGGCAGCGGGTGAACCGGGTAAGGTTTGAACTTCTCGCTCTCGACAATCGTTTCCGGCGCTACACTTGCGGAAAGCAAAGCGATATGCGCTTCAGTACCGACACCGTGACAGGTCACGATACCAACACCTGTTATCACCACATCATTGTCAGATTTGCTCATACGTCATCCTCTGCGGTTGCAGGACCCACCGTGGTTCGCGTCCGCTGTTCATGCGTTTGCGCCAGCTTGCGGCATTACATGCTTGCCGAATAATCCGCACAAAACGACTTGGCAATGGCGAAGGCCCGAACGAGGCCTTCAAAACCTTGTTTATTCACCGGTCGAACCGGCTGATAGCGCGTTTTTCAACCTTCAGAGGCGGCAAGAGCAGCCATCAGGCCGACTTCTTCTGCGCGTTTCTTGACGATTGGACCAAGCGGAATATCGCTGAACGGCATTGTGCGCAGTTTCAGCTGCGCGTCACAGACCTTCTTGCCACCAGAGGTGATCTTAGCCTTGGTCACAGCAAAACCGGAACCTTCATGTTCCAGAAACGCTTCGATATCCAGAACCGCTTCCGGCTCCACGAAAGTGCGCATTTTGGCGCCGTCAACCGTCATCAAAAACGGCATGGCGGCAAAATCGGTCAGGCTGAGAACCAGCATGCCGGAGGCTTGCGCCATGGTTTCAATCAGCAAAACACCGGGAACAAGCGGCATTCCGGGAAAATGACCTTCAAAAACCGGGCTTTTTGCCGGCACAACAGAGCGTGCCTTCAATATGCGCGCCGTTTTATCGACAGACTCGATGTGGTCGATCATCTGGAAATATTCGAGAAGCATTTGCCCTCCGCTTAATAAAACAATCCCTCCCGCCGGTTCCGGCGTGAGGGATATAAACCAATATTCAACTCACTCAGCGGTCCACAAAATTGCGGATGCCGGAACAGATCAGCCCTTGGCGGCCTTCAGTTCGTCGATCTTGGCGCAGAGGTTTTTCAACACGAAGTATTCTTCTGTCGTTACCTTGCCTTCGTTGACTTCCTGGGTCCACTGCTCGAGCGGGATCTTGATGCCGAATTCCTTGTCGATCGCAAATACGATGTCGAGGAAATCAAGGCTGTCGATGCCCAGATCGTCGATTGTGTGGCTCTCCGGCGTAATGGTTTCCCGGTCAATTTCGCTGGTGTCGGCGATGATGTCGGCAACCTTGTCAAATGTAGCTGTCACGCCCATAATCCTTGTCTGTCTTTTGTCTTCAAATAACGCTTATCAGACGCACCACATAGGCAAATCAAGTTGAAAAGCCAATGGGTACCAGCAAAGAACGTGTAATTTGCTGTCAATGTGTTGCTTAAACAGCAACCGAATGGCGACCTTTTCCAGTGGATAAGTAACTATCGAACGCCGCAGCGACCGTGCGCGCAAAGGGTTTTCCCGCCTCTGTGAGCGAAAAGACCTGACCTTTAATCTGCGCAATACCATCGCTGTTTTGTGCCGCAAACAGTTTTGCTTCGGCAATAATACCAGATGGATCCCGGCCGAATTCACGCTCCAGTTCGGCAAAGTCGAAGGCGAAATCACACATGATGCGCTCAATGACCCAGGCGCGGGCCCGGTCATCGTCACTGAGTTCAATACCGCGCACCACGCACAGGCCGTCGGTCTCAGCCATGCGCTGATATTCGCCTGTCGCCGGCATGTTCTGCACATACCCCTGTGGCAGCTTGCCAATCGAAGATGCGCCGAGACCAATCAGCGCCGTGGCACTGTCATCGGTATAACCCTGGAAATTGCGCTTGAGGTCCCCATTCGAACAGGCAACGGCCAGACTATCGACCGGCTTTGCAAAATGGTCGATGCCGATTGCCACATAACCAGCCGCCACCAGCATGTCACCAGCCAGCGTCATTTGCCGGTAACGCTCGACAATATCAGGCAGTGCCTCGTCAGGGATCATGGTCTGGTGTTTTTTCATCCATGGAACATGGGCATAACCAAACAGTGCAATTCGATCCGGATCGAGCGAGATGATCGACCTGACGGTTTCCGCCAGTGTGTCCAGCGACTGGTAGGGCAAGCCGTAAAGAATATCGCAATTGACTGAACGTACGCCCCTCGCCCGCACCGCTTCCACTACCGACCGTGTCTGCTCGAAGGTCTGAATGCGGTTTATGGTTTTCTGCACCTTGGGGTCGAAGTCCTGCACGCCAAGACTTGCTCTGGTCATGCCGATGGCGGCCAACGCATCATATCTCGGCTCATCGAGATCGTTGGGGTCCATCTCCACGCTGATTTCGGCGTTCTCGGCAAAATTGAAGGCCGCGCGAAGACAGTCCATCAGATCAATCATATCTTGAGGCTTCAACATGGTTGGCGAACCGCCGCCAAAATGTACGGCCGTGACCCTGGCATCGCGTGATATCCGCTGACCGACAGCTGCGATTTCAAGTTTCAGTGACGTGAGGTAGCTGGCAATCGGCTCATATTTCAGCGTGTGTTTGGTGTGACAGGCGCAGAACCAGCACAGGCGATCGCAATAAGGTATGTGCAAATACAATGACAAATTGTCGCTATCGCCCAATTTGCCCAGCCATTGCGCATAAATGCCGCAGCTGACCCCCTCGTGGAAGTGGGGTGCAGTAGGGTAACTCGTGTAACGCGGAACCGCGCCGGAATATTTTTCGAGAAGCTTTTCCGACATGCAATTTCTACCTTGGCCATTCTAAACATAACCCGAAAGTAGCGTCTGCGACAGTTTGCAACTTTGACTTCGATCAAATCAAAGCGTACATTCCGCAAAGATAGTCGTAGGGGGACATTCGGCTTCGTTAAGAAACTGGGAAGGGTAAATTTGTGCCGATTTTTCGGCACTTTACCGCAACTATCGGATATTGCCTCATGGATACGCTGCTTAAAAACATTCATAACTCGGAAGAGCCAGTTGTCTGTCGCTCCTGCGAGGCCCGCCATGGCGGGGTGTGCAGCTCCCTGAGCCCTGCACAGCTGATGGAACTCAGCAAACATTCCAGCCGACGCAAGCTTGAGGCGGGCAATGAGCTGATTGGCCAGGGCGAATCTATTTCCACTTACGCCAATATTCTCAACGGCGTGGTGAAGCTGTCCAAGATGATGTCTGACGGTCGTCAGCAGATTGTCGGATTGCAATTTGCACCGGACTTCCTTGGCCGGCCATTTGTCGGTGAAAGCAACACAACGGTCGAGGCGGCGACGGATGTCAACATCTGTATCTTCCCACGCAATGTGGTGGACCGCATTCTCAACCAGTCACCGCAGATGGAGCACAAGCTTTACGACCAGTCCCTGAAGGAACTGGATGAGGCGCGTGACTGGATGCTGACGCTTGGTCGCAAGTCGGCGCAGGAGAAGGTTGCAAGCTTCCTTTACCTGATTGCCACCCATATCGATCCGGAAAATGAGGACAAGTCCAGTTTCGACCTGCCCTTGTCACGCGCAGATATCGCCGATTTCCTGGGTCTGACCATTGAGACTGTCAGCCGTCAAATGACCAAGCTGCGCAAGGAAGGTGTCATTCACATCGAGAACAATCGTCACGTCACCGTGGGCGATCTCGACCGCCTGAATTATGCGGCAGGCAACGACTGAGCTATCCGGCCGGGGATTTGCCAACTCGAAACTCCGGCCGAATCATGCGACATAAATAAAGAGGGTGCCTTTGCTTCGCTTGCGGAAAACAGGATCCCGTAAGCCAGCACCACCGCGATAACGAATTTCATTCCCCAGTCCCCAAGAAACCGCAGCCACTGATCCGGCGGCGACAAGCGCCCTTCAAGCCTTGCTGAAAGGCCTAATTGACGTGGGAGAACTGTAACGTACAAACCATGATTTGCCGTTAAAAAACCAAGTAATTCAACGATTAAGCCAAAACGTAAAAACGCAGATAGCGTTTTAAACCTCGGTTAAACATAAAAATGGCGCCCCGGAAATTTCTCCGACGCGCCATTGTTCTAGAGAATTTGGACAGGGATTATCGCGCGATCTGCGCCTGTGCATCCTCACCGTGATGCGTGGCAAGGTTTTGCAGTTCCTGCAACTGGCGGCGATAGTCCGCCTCACTGACCCGGCCGGCCTTGCGAGCAGATGCCAGCGACGAAAGACGCTTTTGCAGTTCCATGGCCTCAGTGTCGGACATCTGGTCGGCAGCCGAAGTCAGTGGCTTTGAGAAGGTTGGGTACGTGCCGGTGTCTTGCTTGACCGCAGGCTGGGAACTTACCGGCTGCGGGCCAACAACCTGCGCCACCGGGCGGGTATTAAAAGAGGCAGTGGTATCGACCGGCTGTGGCGTTGTGCAACCTGCCAGCAACACAGCAACAAAAGCACCGGGGACCAGTCGCGTTCCTGCTTTGACAATCATCAAACTGTTTTTCATCGATCTTGTCCCGGCAATTATCCCGCAGGATAAAACTTCTTCACTTTGCCAGCCAGCTCATCATTCAGGCTCTGCGGCTCAACTTGTATTCGTTTTCGCCCGGCATGTGCAAATACAAAGATTATAAATATTGTGGAGCAATTCTTCATCGATGCTTTGGCCACAGCTGGGTCACGCATCGGCTTGTAACCTCACGTCCAAACGCCCAGATATGCCGCATGATTTTCAGCACACCCCTTGTTCCCGCCCGTCTTGTCAGCCGCTACAAACGCTTTCTTTTCGACGCGGAACTCGAAGATGGTACATTTATCACCGGCTCCTGCCCCAATACCGGTTCGATGCGCGGCCTGACCGAGCCCGGATCACGCATATGGCTGTCGCAACACAACGTCAGTCCAACCCGGAAATACACCTATATGCTGGAACTGGTGGAAGCCGACGGCACAATCGTCGGCATTAACACCGGTATGCCGAATCGGCTGGCGGAAGAGGCAATCCGCAACGGCGTGATTGCCCCCCTCTCCGGTTACGACACCCTGAGACGGGAACAGAAATACGGCCAGAACTCACGAATCGACTTTCTCCTGTCAGCGGATGGCCGAGCGGATGCCTATGTCGAGGTGAAGAACGTGCATTTCATGCGTCAGCCCGGTCTGGCGGAGTTTCCAGATACCGCAACACTGCGCGGCACCAAACACCTTCAGGAGCTTGGCAATATGGTAACGGCCGGTCACCGTGCCGTCATGCTCTACCTGATCCAGCGCGACGACTGCGACCAGTTTCGGATTTGCTCTGACCTCGATCCGGTTTACGCTACTGCTTTCAACCTCGCCATTCGGCAGGGTGTTGAAGCCTATGCGGTAAAATGTCGTGTTTCACCGCTGGAAATTGCAGTCGATGAGGTGGTTGCGATAGACGAACACTGCCTTGCTGTTTTATGAACAGTATAGAAAACGACAGGAAAAGCGGACAATGGTGACCTATATCGACGCAGCCTCTGCGCCACTCAAGAATACTGGGGCGATCCGGCTGTATAATGCAGAGGATTTTGCGGGCATGCGAAAGGCCTGCCAGCTGACTGCACGCTGCCTCGATGAACTTGCCAGTATCGTCAAACCGGGTGTTGCCACCGATACGATCGACCGTTTTGTGTTTGAGTTTGGCATGGACCATGGTGCCCTGCCCGCCACGCTCAATTATCGCGGTTACACCAAGTCGGTCTGCACCTCGATCAACCATGTCGTCTGTCACGGCATTCCAAATGAGAAGCCGCTGCGCGATGGCGACATCGTCAATATCGACGTGACCTATATCGTCGATGGCTGGCACGGTGATTCCAGCCGCATGTACCCGGTTGGTGAAATCAAGCGCGCTGCCGAGCGCCTGCTGGAAGTGACCCATGAATGCCTGATGCTGGGCATCGCGGCTGTCCGTCCGGGTGCACGCACCGGCGCAATCGGTGCCGCCATTCAGGCACATGCGGAAGCGGCACGTTGCTCCGTCGTTCGCGATTTCTGCGGCCATGGGGTTGGCAAGCTGTTCCACGACACGCCGAACATCCTGCACTATGGCGAAGCGCATGAAGGTCCGGAAATGCGTGAAGGCATGATCTTCACCATCGAACCAATGATCAATCTCGGCAAACCACATGTCAAAGTCTTGGCCGATGGCTGGACGGCCGTCACCCGCGACCGCTCCCTGACCGCGCAATATGAACATGCCGTTGGCGTGACCGCGACCGGCTGTGAAATCTTCACGCTGTCGCCTGGTGGCCTTGACCGCCCGGGCCTTGCTCCGCTCAAGGCTTGAACCATGGCCAGAGACCCTGCCCGAACAGCAGAACATGAAGCACTTGCCTCAACCTCTGCCGGGCAGGAAAGTCTGGACCTTTCCCTGACGGATGCCGACGAACGTGTTTTCTTCGGCATACCCGAAGCGACAGGTAAAACAGCGAAAGCCCCAGCCAAGGCCGACCCATCTGTCGACCACCATTATCACGGCCACCGCGACCGGCTGCGCAGCCGCTACCGGGACAATGGCGACACCTCGCTTGCCGATTATGAAATCCTTGAACTGCTGCTGTTTAGGCTCATCCCGCGCAAGGACACCAAACCGATTGCCAAGGCATTACTTGCCCGGTTTGGTACGTTGAGCGGCGTGTTTGGCGCACCTGCGGCACTGCTGCAAGAGGTCAAGGGCATTGGCGAGACCGTGGCGCTGGATATCAAGCTGATATCGACCATCGGCCACCGCACGCTGAAAAGCGAAATCCGCAACAAGCAGATTTTAAGCTCCTGGTCGGCAGTCGTCGAATATTGCCATGCCGCCATGGCGCATGAGACGCGGGAGCAGTTTCGAATTCTGTTTCTCGACAAACGCAATGTGCTGATTGCCGATGAGGTACAGGGAACAGGCACGGTTGATCACACACCAGTCTATACGCGTGAGGTCATCAAACGGGCGTTGGAACTGTCGGCAACTGCCTTGATCCTCGCGCATAATCACCCCAGTGGTGACCCCGCACCGTCCCGCGCCGACATCGACATGACCCGCACAATCATCGAAGCTGCAAAGCCGCTCGGCATCACCGTGCATGACCACATCATCATCGGCAAGGATGGTCATGTCAGCTTCAAGGGCATGGGCCTTATCTAACGTCAGCGTGTGTTCGCTGCCGTTTTCCAAGACACTGTAAAAACAAAACTATTCGGCGCTTCCCGCGCAGGTTGCTGCCCGCTCGCGCATCAACGATTCCTTAACACATAAGCGTCAGTATATTCGAATATAATAATAAAACGAAAAACAGGACGCATCATGCATTCAATACGTAGTGTGCTGCGCGATAAATCAGGCGCATCGGCAGTCGAGTTTGCAATCATCGCCCCGATGTTCATCCTCATCCTGCTAAGTTTGATCGCATACGGCATTTACCTGACGGCTGCCTACGCCGTTCAGCAAGTGGCGGCGGATGCTGCACGCACCGCTGTTGCAGGGCTCAATACAAAAGAACGGGAAACACTGGCAACGGATTTCGTCAAGAAAAGCACGTTGAACTACGCTTTCCTCGACAAGAACGCCTTTACCGTTGCCGTCGCAAGCGATCCGTCCAATCCCAACCAGTTCACTGTGACCATCGAGTATGATGCCCGGGGTCTGCCGATCTGGAACCTTTATACCTATGCCCTGCCGGAAAAAAGCATCAAGCGATTTTCCACGATCAGGATCGGAGGAGTCTGAATGTGGTATCTTGAGAAGCTCGTCCGTCGCTTCGCCGGCGACACTTCCGGCAATATTGCACTGACGGCAGCACTGACTTCCCCTATTCTCATCGGCATTCTAGCACTCGGCGTGGACTATGGTTATCTGACTGTCCAGAAGCGTGAGGTTCAACAGGCGGCCGATCTCGCGGCGATATCCGGTGTCGCAGATATCAACAATCCGGAGCAATCCGTCGCGCAATATTTCAAGCTAAACAACCTTAATCTTGGCGTCGTCAGCCCGGCGGGCCTGATCACCGCCAATGGCGTTGTGCCCTTTGATCCGCAAAAGCCATTTACGAGTGCCAATGGTTATGCCGAAGTGATCAAAGGTCGCTACGAGCCTGATCCCAATATCGCGGTTGGCCAGCGTTTTGTGCCCAATGCGACACCGACCAATGCGCTGAAGGTGGTAATTACCGAAAAAGGCGAGATCTTTTTTGCCGGTGCCTTTGCCAGTGCTCCGACCATTTCGGCAAGCGGCACGGCGTCAGGCAACCAGTTGGCAGCCTTTTCGATCGGTTCACGGCTGACCAGTGTCAATAACGGTCTGCTCAATGCCATTCTCGGCGGATTGCTCGGCACGACAGTCAATCTGAATGTCATGGATTACAACGCGCTGATCGATGCAGACATCAATGCGTTGCAGGTTCTCAATGCCCTGGCGCTCGACCTTAACCTAACCGCAGGTACCTATAAGGACCTGCTGAACACCGACATTACCTACGGTAAACTGTTGAGTGTGCTGGGCAAGACCACCGGCGTCAAACCGGCCGTTGCCACGGTGTTGAAGACACTGGAACGTGCCGCCAACAAAACCCAGCTGACCCTGAAACTGGCGCAAGTCCTCAATCTAGGTCCCGTGCAGGAGCAGCTGATTGGTGCCGGCGACAATCTGAAGGTCATGGACAGCGTGTTTGACCTTCTCAACGCCTCAGCCATCGCCGCCAATGGTGGCCAGCAGATTGCCGTCGACCTCGGCGCCGGCATTCCAGGTCTTGCCTCCACCAAGATCAAGCTGGCCATCGGCGAGGCGCCGGTTGGCACCCCTGCTCTGGCGGTGGGTGGACAGGGCACCGTGGTTCGTACTGCGCAGACACGTCTGGCGGTCGAAGTGGCGGTGGATGGTTTGAGCGCTATTGCCGGTCTTCGGGTGCGAGTGCCAATCTATATTGATCTAGCTCAGTCCGAAGCACGCCTTGCAGCCATTCGCTGCACCGGTGGCGGTCAGGGCACGGTTGATGTCGACGTGGTGCCGGGTGCCGCCGATATTGCGCTTGGCGATGTCGATACATCGGCGTTCAACAATTTTGGCAAGACACCGCGCGTCGTGCAGGCTGCGGTGGTGGATTCAGCATTGTTGAAAATCCTTGGCAAGGCGCAAATCACTGCCTCCAACATGACCAAAACCAAAGTGACCTTCTCTCAGGCGGACATAACACAAGGCACCGTCAAGAATGTCTCGACCAAGGATACCGCGACTTCGCTGATCCAGTCGCTGCTTAAAAATCTCGATCTTGATATCAAGGTTCTGTTCCTGACTCTGGGAACACCGACCCTTGTCACATCAGCGTTGGCAGACACCCTGTCACTGGTTACCAAACCACTCGACACCGTGCTCTACAACACGCTGCTGGTACTCGGTATCAAGATCGGTGAAGCCGATGTACGCGTCACGGATGTGCGCTGCATGCAACCTGCCCTCGTGCAGTAATTCTCCTCTGCTGAACTCTCCTACAGCCAACTAAAAAGCCGCCGGATCTCTCCGACGGCTTTCTTTATGTCAGACCTTACAGTCCAGATCAGGCGTTCGCGACAGCGAGACGCTTTTCATCGCGGCCACCCTTCATGCGCTCGGCAAGAAGGAAAGCCAGTTCCAGGGCCTGGTCTGCGTTCAGGCGGGGGTCGCAATGGGTGTGGTAACGGTCAGACAGCGAGTCTGCTGTTACGGCACGTGCGCCGCCGGTGCATTCCGTTACGTCATTGCCGGTCATTTCAACGTGGATGCCGCCCGGATGCGTGCCTTCTGCGCGGTGGATCTGGAAGAAGCTTTCCACTTCCGACAGAACACGCTCGAATGGACGCGTCTTGTAGCTGTTGAGCGTGATCGTGTTGCCATGCATCGGATCGCATGACCATACAACCTTGCGCCCTTCCCGCTCTACAGCGCGGATGAGGCGCGGCAGATGGTCGGCAACCTTGTCATAACCGAAGCGGCAGATCAGCGTCAGGCGACCGGCTTCGTTGGCAGGGTTCAGAATATCGATCAGTTCCAGAAGGCCGTCTGCCGTCATGGACGGACCGCACTTCAGGCCGATCGGGTTCTTGATGCCACGGCAGTATTCAACATGGGCATGGTCCGGCTGGCGCGTACGGTCGCCAATCCAGATCATGTGACCGGATGTTGCATACCAGTCGCCCGATGTGGAATCGACGCGTGTCAGCGCTTCTTCGTAACCGAGAAGCAGAGCTTCGTGGCTGGTGAAGAAATCTGTTTCGCGCAGGCTTGGATTGTTTTCTGCCGAAATGCCAATGGCCTTCATGAAGTCCATGGTTTCAGAGATACGATCCGCCAGCTTGCGGTAACGGTCGCCCTGCGGGCTATCCTTGATGAAGCCGAGCATCCACTGATGCACGTTTTCCAGGTTGGCATAACCACCCATGGCGAAGGCGCGCAGCAGGTTGAGCGTTGCAGCCGACTGGCGGTATGCCATGACCTGACGCTCAGGGTCCGGAACGCGGGACTCTTCGTTGAATTCGATACCGTTGATGATGTCACCGCGGTAGCTTGGCAGCGTCACGCCATCCAGCACTTCGACATTCGAAGAGCGTGGCTTGGCAAACTGACCGGCAATACGGCCGACCTTTACGACAGGCAGCTGCGCGCCATAGGTCAGCACAACGGCCATCTGCAGGAAGGCGCGGAAGAAGTCGCGGATAGTATCAGCGCCGTGCTCGGCAAAGCTTTCCGCACAGTCACCGCCCTGAAGCAGGAAGCCGTCGCCATTGGCAACATTGGCCAGCGAGCGCGTCAAACGACGTGCTTCACCAGCAAAAACGAGTGGCGGATACTTTGCGAGTTTGGCTTCGGTTGCATGCAATGCGTCCTGATCCGGATAATCAGGCACCTGCTGTATAGGCTTGTGTCGCCAGCTCGCCGGGTTCCAATTCTGTGCCATTTTACTCACCTGTTTCCTTTCCCGCACAATGCGGGAAGCCGTCCTCGCCAAAATAGAGGCGGCTTATAAACCTGTCGGACGCCCTTGCATAGGTCGCCATTGCATCAATCAGTACCATTTCGGCCCCGGGTGGGGCCGTAAATCGATTATATCAGAAAAACCGAATTCAGACGCGTTCGCCGTTCCGGATCCTGTAGCTCGGTGAATACATTGTCACCAGCTCTTCGGCCGCTGTCGGATGCACCGCCATGGTGTTGTCGAAGTCATCCTTCGTGCAACCGGCCTTGAGGGTGATGCCAAGCAGCTGCGCCATTTCACCAGCTTCATGTCCAAGAATGTGAACGCCAACAACCTTGCGGTCTTCAGCATTGACAATCAGCTTCATGATCGTTTTCTCGGAGCGACCGGACAAGGTTGCCTTCATCGGGCGGAACTGCGCACGGTAGACTTCCAGTTCCTGATAGCGCGAGGCCGCCTCTTCTTCCGAAAGACCAACCGTACCGATTTCCGGCTGCGAGAACACGGCGGTGGCAATGAGATCATGATCCGGCTTGGTCGGATTGTTCTTGAACTCGGTTTCGATGAAGCACATCGCCTCATGAATAGCCACTGGCGTCAGCTGTACCCGGTCGGTGACGTCACCCAGTGCAAAGATGCTTGGCACGTTGGTGCGCGAATATTCGTCCACGACAATCGCACCGCGTTTGTCAAGCGCCACGCCTGCAGCTTCAAGGCCAAGACCCTTGGTATTGGGGTCACGTCCCAGCGCCAGCATGACGGTGTCTACCGACAGCGTGCCGTTGTTGAGGGTGCGGGCCACAAGACCACCGTCCGGTGCCTTGGAGACTTCCTCGATAACATCAGAGCAAATGACGCGAATGCCCTTGGCTTCCATTGCCTCATGCAGGCCACGACGCATGTCGAGATCGAAGCGCGACAGGATTTCCTTGCCGCGATAGATCAGCGTCGTTTCCACACCAAGACCGTGGAAGATATTGGCAAATTCAACAGCAATGTAACCGCCACCGGCAATCAGGATGGAACGCGGCAGCGTTTCAAGATCGAAAGCCTCGTTGGAGGAAATCGTCAGCTCATGGCCTTTGAGTGCCTTGTGCTCATTGGGTGTACCACCCACGGCAATGACAATGCGTTCAGCCGTGAAGGTCTGACCGGTCTTCACCAGCTTGACGGTATGGGCATCCACCAGCTCAGCACGGCTGTCGTAAATGTCAGCCTTGGCGTTTTCCAGACCCTTGCGATACAGGCCTTCGAGACGGGTGATTTCCTGATCCTTGGCAGCAACGAGCTTTTTCCAGTCAAAGCTACGCTCGCCGACCGTCCAGCCGAAACCGGCAGAATCTTCGAAATGCTCGGGGAATTGCGAGGCATAAACAAACAGCTTCTTGGGAACACAGCCTCTGATGACGCAGGTTCCGCCGTAACGATATTCTTCGGCAATAGCGACACTTTTACCAAGCGAAGAGGCTACGCGCGCGCTGCGCACGCCACCGGAACCACCACCGATAACGAAAAGGTCATAGTCATAAGCTGTCATAATATACCCCTGTGAAGATACCCGATAAACGGCCCCGGTATCCTTGCGTCTGTGTGCTGCTGATATAGGTATTCAACACACCAAATGAAAAGCCCGGCCATGAGGCCGGGCTAATGAATTCACGAAAAACTGAAGATCAAGGCTTCGGTGCTTCAGCCGGGGCAGCGCCTTCGGCTGGCAGTGGTGCGAGATCGGCACCGGCAACCTTCTGAAGTTCAGCCATGCTCTTTTCGCTGAGGTCGCGGTTGATACCGGATGCCCAGATGTCAGCAGCCTTCAACAGCTCGCGTGTTGCAATCGGTCCGTCTTTCAGGAGCTTCTTGCCAGCTTCGCTGTTGTAGAACGCGCTGATAGCCTTCAACTCGTCAATCGAGAAGGTCTTTGCGTAGGTCGCAGCAGCTTCACGCTCGAGGTCGGCACGACGTGGCGCCAGCGCCAGCGCAGTTTCATCAACCGTCTGGCTGATCGCGTCCTGAACATTTGGCGAAGCCTGGATGAGCTGAGCCTTCAAACGCTCGGCAAGGCCCGGCAGAATGGCATCGAAGCGCTCGGTAACGCCAAGCGTTGCAATGGCCTGCTTAGCCGCAGTGATGTGCTCTTCCGAAATTTCCTGCGCCCGTACGGCAGAGCCGAAAACGAGACCTGAAAAAAGGATCGAAGCAGCGGCAGCGCGGCCCAGTCCCGCTATTCTGATCATGAAATATTTGCTCCTGTTATATTCTTGCTTGCATTGCACGTGCCCCGCCAGGGCCGGCAATAATGGCAAGCGACGCCATATTGATGAAAAGTCCGTGTTCCACAACACCGGGAATCGCATTGAGTTGGTTCGCCAGCGTTTCTGAATCAGGAATACGCCCAAATGATGCGTCAAAAATAAGGTGGCCGCCGTCAGTCGTGAACGGACCATCCTCTGTTCCACGCAATTTCAGCTCGCCCGTCAGACCGAGGCGCGATGCCAGTGCCTCAATCGCAATGCGTGTAGAGGCAAGTCCAAAGGCATTGATCTCGATTGGCAGCGGAAATGCGCCAAGCGTTTCGACAACCTTGCTTTCGTCAGCAATGACGATCATGCGCGACGATGCCGCTGCAACGATCTTTTCACGCAGCAATGCGCCGCCGCCGCCCTTGATCAGGCTAAGGTTGCCATCCACCTCATCCGCACCATCAATGGTCAGATCAAGCTGCGGCAATTCTTCAAGCGATTTCAATGGAATGCCAAGTTCTACACACAGACGCGCGGTCCGCTCGGAGGTTGGGACCCCCTGCACTTTCAAACCGCCTGCGACCTTTTCGGCCAGCAAACGGACAAATTCTTCGGCTGTCGAACCAGTGCCAATACCGAGCCGCATACCATCCTCAACATAGGACAAGGCAGCCTCGGCGGCTTTAATCTTCATCTGGCGGGCATCCATATGCCAAAATCTCCAGTCGTTTTCTTCGCGTGCTGTTTACACGCCTCGCTTGCCAAACGAAAGCCCTTATGCGCGAACAGATCACGGATGACAGCAGTTTATTGCAAATGCCCATGGCATTGCTTAGGCTGCCGCACAGAATTGTGAGCCCCATGACATTCAATCCCAGCCATAGAGAACGCCTTTGACTGCGCCACTTGCCATTTTCGACCTTGACGGAACCTTGATCGACACTGCACCCGATCTCGTCACCAGCCTCAACAGCACAATTGCCGAAGACAATCTTGCCCCTGTGACCTACGAAGATCTCATGCATCTTGTTGGCCAGGGCGCTAAAACCATGATCAAGCGCGCCTATGCGCTGCGCGAAAAGCCGCTGTCCGACGAACGGCTGGAAGAGCTGTTTTTGCGCTTCATCGACTATTACAAGCAGAACATTCCCGGTGACAGCAAACCCTACCCCGGCATTATCGAGGCGCTGCTGCGTCTGAAAGACGCCGGTTTCGAGCTTGCCGTCTGCACCAACAAAACGGCCGTGCTGACACTGCCACTGCTGGAACAGCTGGATCTGACCCAGTACTTCCCGACCATTACCTGCGGTGACACCTTTGCGGTGCGCAAGCCCGATGCCGCCCACATCATCGGCACCGTGGAACTTGCCAAGGGTCGTCTGGACAATTGCATTATGATCGGTGACAGCGTCAACGATATCATGGCCGCCAAAAACGCTGGCGTTCCATCCATCGGCGTGACCTTCGGTTACACCGACATACCGGTTGAACAGCTGGACCCATCCTACGTGATCAGCTCGTTTGACGAACTGACACCGGAACTGTTGCTACAGTTGATTTCCGAGCGCGCAAAGGCGGCCTGATATCAGCCAGACCTTAGAATTTATCGCATAAAAAAAGCGCCCTTTCGGGCGCTTTTGTTTTTGGTGATGTCGTCTCAGACCGACGATCCGCGTGCCTTGCTGGTGACGCCGAAAGCCTTCATGACGTAGCTGTCACGGTCATAGACGTCGTCGAAGAACTCGACCTTGCCATCCTTGTTCGGCCATGCCGTGAAGTAGGAGACGTAAACAGGAATTTTAACCGGCACCTGAACTGCACGATTCTTGCCAGATGCGATCTGCTGGTCGATCTCGCTGATGCCAACACCCATCACGGCCGCAGCCATGCGACGCGGATCAACCAGACGAATACAGCCGTGGCTCAGCGCACGCATGTCGCGGGAGAAAAAGCTCTTGGCAGGCGTGTCATGCATGTAGATGGCGTGCGCATTCGGGAACAGGATCTTCAGGTCACCCAACGCATTGTCACTGCTCGGCGGCTGACGAACCGCAATAGCATTTGTGGAGCCGTACCAGTTGACGCTGGACGACGAAACCGGCTTGCCGCCCACCTCAACCTGATAACCTAGACGGTCCAGGTAGGATGGGTCATTGCGCAGCTTCGGCAGCATTTCATTGACGATGATCGACTGCGGAACGCCCCAATAAGGATTGAACTCCACCGTCTGGATCTGGTCCTGGAAGAAATAGGTCTGGTTGGCCTTGGAGCCAACAACCACCTTCATGCCGAACTCTTCCTTACCTTCATTGTGGTAATAAGCCATGAAGGCAGGCTGGTTGATGAAGACATAGCGCTGGCCGAGGTCGGCTGGCAGCCAACGCACCTGCTCCATCGCCACCACGACCTTGTTGATCTTGGCTTCGTTGCTGTCGCCAATCATGGCGCGAACCGTTGCACGGCCGATAACGCCGTCAGCCTTCAGGCCATGTTCGCCCTGGAAGGCCTTGACCAGTTCCACGAGTTCCGGCGTGTATTCCGGGGTCTGCTGGTAGGTTGTGAATATCTCGGAATGCTGCTGTCTCAGGCTTTCTGACGAACGGTGCTGGATTGCCTTCACAACATTGGCGAGCTCAGCATTGGTGTTGCCGGGCTTGAGCAGCAGGTTGTCGGACAGAACGATACGCTCGTGCTCGTTGCCGTCCTGCTCACGCAGTGCAGCCAGTTCCGCCTTCAGCGACAGGTATTCCGGGTTTGATGGTTCGCGGCTGCGCAGATAGGCCGTAATATCGGTGCTGAGGCGCGACAGCTTCAGAACCGGCGTAAGATTGACGGTCTTGCGCTTGAAATCATGATAGCCGGACAGTTTGTTCGGATCGACGCGCCCACGCATATTGTCCTGCACATAGGTCAGGACCTTTGCCGACAGCGACAGTTCAAATTGCATCAATGCGCGCTGGTAAGCGTCGTTGGTGCCGCTCACCTGCTGCTGGACTGGCTCTTCTGGCACAGTTGCTGGCGTTTCGCTGATGCTGGCGGTAACGTCACTGGCGGGAGCGGAAATGATGTAGTCGGCCGGATCTAGACCGCTTGCCGAAACGCCTGCGAAGAACTCGAGAACGGCATTGGCCTTTTCATTGACTTCGCCATTGGTGACCCAAAGCGTTTTGCCGCCAGCACCATAATAGGCTTCCAGCGCCTTGGCGACATCAACCGGTGCGGTGACCTTGGCATTATCAAGGAAACGCGCCTCGTTATCGGCCTGGCCGAAACCGGTGGTTTTCACCGTCTGGGTCGCGTCAGCCTTATAGGTGTAATAACGCGGACCAGCGATACGCGGCAGCGGCTCGGGATCGGCATCATTTGTGACACGGGCACTGCTTCCGTTGCCTGTGACAACACCGGGCAGCGCCTGCTGCTCACGTGCGCCCTGCTTGCCCGGACCACCGCGCAAGAGATCAAGCAACGTGACCGCACCAGCAGATGAAGGCATGGCTACCGAGAACGCAAGCCCGGCTGCCAGCATGAATGCAGCCGATGTTTTTCCAGATCCTGTATGCAATTTCGTCCTCACACCATAAGGCGGGAATGCAGCTGATTCCGCCTGTCTTTATTTAATGACTGTCTAACCGATTACCGGTTTTTTGAAAAGAAAACGGACGACAGTGCGGGGCATCGAGCACCTCAACTTTCCGTTACGGAAGCACCATCGTCAGCACTCCATGCAGGGTTGGATTAAATGGTTAAATTTTCCTTTATTTTTGATGGCTTATACATAAAATAACAAACATCAATACATCATGACTGCTGTGGTTTTTACGCGAAAACGCCATGTGACGGATATGCCACGGCGCGGAATATTCGATTTTCGACAAACCCCATTGTTACACTCAAGATAGGGTCATATGGGCTTTCCATGCTGGGCGGATGGCTCTATATGTCTGCGCGCGCAAGGCGTGCAAAAGTGCCGTTTTGCCGGAGGATTTGAGCATTAAGAGGCAGGACCGATGACAGCCACCCGCACGGAAACCGATACATTTGGCCCGATCGACGTCGCAAGCGACAGATATTGGGGCGCACAGGCACAGCGTTCGCTTGGAAACTTCAAGATTGGCTGGGAAAAGCAGCCACTTTCGGTTGTTCGTGCACTGGGCATCGTCAAGCAGGCAGCAGCCCGCGCCAACATGGCACTTGGCCGCCTGGACAGCACCGTTGGCGACACCATCGTCAAGGCAGCGCAGGAAGTTATCGACGGCAAGCTGAACGACCACTTCCCGCTGGTTGTCTGGCAGACCGGTTCCGGCACCCAGTCCAACATGAATGCCAATGAAGTGATCTCCAACCGCGCCATCGAAATGCTGGGCGGCGAGATGGGCTCAAAGAAGCCTGTTCACCCGAACGATCACGTCAATATGAGCCAGTCGTCCAACGACACCTACCCGACGGCCATGCACATTGCCTGCGCCGAAGAGATCGTTCACCACCTTCTGCCAAGCCTCAAGCACCTGCATGCAGCGCTGGACAAGAAGGCGAAGAATTTCGCCCACATCATCAAGATCGGCCGCACGCACACGCAGGACGCCACCCCGCTGACGCTTGGCCAGGAATTTTCCGGTTACGCCGCACAGGTTGCTTCTGCCATCAAGCGCATTGAACTGACCCTGCCCGGCCTTTGCGAACTGGCACAGGGCGGCACCGCCGTCGGTACCGGCCTTAACGCACCAGTCGGCTTCGCTGAAAAAGTTGCCGAAGAAATCGCTTCCATCACCGGTCTCGACTTCGTCACCGCACCGAACAAG
Source organism: Agrobacterium sp. AGB01 (assembly GCF_014851585.1). GTDB lineage: Bacteria > Pseudomonadota > Alphaproteobacteria > Rhizobiales > Rhizobiaceae > Agrobacterium. The sequence goes on along the minus strand of NZ_JACVAB010000001.1, from coordinate 1,328,823 downwards.
TTCGAAGCACTTGCAGCGCACGACTCCATGGTCTTCTCGCACGGCGCCATCAATGCTGCCGCTGCTGCCCTGTTCAAGATTGCCAACGACATCCGCTTCCTCGGCTCTGGCCCACGCGCCGGCCTTGGCGAGTTGTCGCTGCCAGAAAACGAGCCTGGCTCGTCGATCATGCCAGGCAAGGTCAACCCGACGCAGTCTGAAGCATTGACGCAGGTTTGCGCGCATATCTTCGGCAACCAGGCCGCCATTACGTTCGCAGGCAGCCAGGGCCACTTCGAACTGAACGTCTACAACCCGATGATGGCTTACAACTTCCTGCAGTCCGTCCAGCTTCTGGGCGACGCGGCCGTGTCCTTCACCGACAACTGCGTTGTTGGCATCGAAGCGCGCGAAGACAACATCCGCAAGGGCGTTGAAAACTCCCTGATGCTGGTCACGGCTCTCAACAGCAAGCTTGGCTACGACGCCTGCGCCAAGATTGCCAAGACTGCACACAAGAACGGCACGACGCTGCGTGAAGAGGCTGTCGGCGGCGGTTACCTGACCAACGAAGAGTTTGATCAGTATGTTCGTCCAGAAGAGATGATCGGCCCGAAGTAAGTCGATTGAAAGATATACATCGAACGGCTCCGGAAACGGGGCCGTTTTTTATTTGGCAATTTTCGCCAACGTATTAGCGTTATTGCAAAAACCATTGATGCCCAAAACTAACCCAAGAAAAATCAATGGCAAAAAATTATACAAGCAAAACGCTAAAGCAAAAACAATCTTCGGTTGATGACCTTAAAAGCAATATAAAAACAGCAACTTAAATTGCGACTATACTTACATCATCATTTTCGAAATAATAGAACACATCACCAAAATTAAATATTCCAAAAGAAATTGGGTGCTAATATTTAGCATGATTTAAGCCTAGAATTATTTGGAGACTTTGATGAGCACAGTAACCACGCCCAAGGCGCAGGTTCCTGATATTGCCGGTCAGATTACCTATGCCATGCGTAGCATGGGCGTGGCACCTATACCCCGCAATTACAGTCTATTTTATGAAGCCTATATTGGCTCTAACCCTGCCCTCACCCGCGAGCTGGCTGCCCTTGGCAGCAAGGCGACCCAGGAGGAACTCGACGCGCTGGGCGACCAGTATTTTGACCATAATCACGGCCGTATCATTGAAACTGCGCATGACAAGGTTCGCTCTGAGCTGGAATCCCTGCTGTCGCTTTTGCAGCATGAACAGAATTCAATGGAAAACTACAGCAAGCTGCTGGTCGAAACTGTTGCGCGTATTTCCAACAAGAATATCACCAGCAACAATATTGTCGGCAGCGTTATCAAAGTATTGCAGGATGCAACCGGCAATACCGCAGCCCATGGTGAAAAGACAGCGCAGAGCGTCAGCCGTCATTCCGAAGAGATGAACCAGGTTCGTCAGGAACTGGACGAATACAAGCGTATCGCCAATACGGATTCGCTGACCCGTCTTTCCAACCGCCGCGCTTTTGATGAAAAGCTGTCTTCCCTGTTCGACAGTTCCATTGGCCTTCATCTGACATCGCTCGTGTTGCTCGACATCGACCACTTCAAGCGGATCAACGATACCTATGGTCATCCGGTTGGCGACAAGATCCTGGCAACCGTCGGCAATCTCATCCGCTCCAACGTTCGCAAGGACGTGTTTGTGGCCCGCACCGGCGGCGAAGAGTTCGCAATCATCCTTGAAGGCAACAATGTCGATGAGGTGATGACAATCTGCGAACGCATTCGCTTGTCGCTGGAAAATACACCGTTCCGCAACTCGCGCTCGGGCACGGATTACGGCCCTGTGAATATCTCGATCGGTTATGCCATGGGGTCGCAAGCCTCTGGTCCTGGCGAGCTTTACGCACAGTCTGACACCGCACTTTACCATGCCAAGGAAACCGGGCGTAACCGCAGCATTTTCTTTGAAGAAGGCATGCAGAAGAATTACGTTGGCAAGAACTGGTTGATCTACAAGTAGTAACCAGCACCAAACATCCAGAATGAAAAGAGCCTGTCATGTCCCAAGCATGACAGGCTCTTTTTTATTGGTCGTCGTCTTATTGATCAGGCTGTTGTCCTGTCCGCCGCAAACCGCGCATCACCACATGGTGACGGCGGCACGAGCAGCCCAGGTGCTGTCGTAGGTGTCCTTGTCAAAGTCTGCCTTTGCAGCCTTCAGCAAGGTACCGGGTGTCGGCAGTGTCGCTGGGTCAACAAAGTGCTCCGGGTTCCACAGTTCCGAGCGCATCAAGGCTCTGGCGCACTGGAAATAAACCTCATCAATGCTCACCACCAAAACGGTGCGTGGATGTTTGCCATCCATCACGAAGCTTTCCAGCAAAGCCGGATTGATCGACACCTGTCCCTTGCCATTGATGCGCATGGTGGTGTTGGAACCGGGGATCAGGAACATCAGCGCGACGCGTGGATCACGAACAACATTGAGAAGGGAATCGATACGGTTGTTGCCACGCCAGTCGGGCAACAGCACCGTCTTGTCATCGGCAACCCGCACAACACCGCCCCGGTCGCCACGCGGCGAACAGTCCATGCCCTCAGGACCAACGGTTGCCAGGGCTACAAAGGGCGAGGTTTCGATCATCAGCCGGTATTCGGCGGTCAATCGTTCCGTGACCTTGGCGACCGACGCTTCGGAAACGCCATTGTAAATGGCCTGCAATTCTTCAACCGACTGTATGATACTCATCTGTCCTCACCTTCTCATGCATGTGTGAAAGCACCGTCACATGACAGGAGAATGACGGTAAACCGTCATCCCCTCGCCTCTGCACTGGCGCTTTCCTGCTGCGCACGTTTCTTTGCCGTTCGTGCCGCAACAAGGTCGGCCGGCTGGGCATTTCCACGCACCAGCGATCGTCCCGCATAGATGCCGCCGACAACTTCAAGCGCGAAGCGTTCCTGGTCAACATCGCGGAATTCTTCGACCAGCCGTGCTGCCACTTCCATGTCTTCACCAAGCACGTTCAGCACTTCTTCACTGAAGTTCAGTGCCGATTCCAGCGTCTCGCGGATCTGGTAATCAACACCGGCATTCAACAGATCGATGGCGTGGGCACGGTCAAAGGCGCGCGCCAGCACCGGCACCAGCGGGAATTCGTGCTTGACGATCTCGGCAATGCGGATGGCCGCTTCCTTGTCGTCCACGCAGATCAGTACAGCCTTGGCGGTGGCAGCACCGCCAGCATGCAGGATTTCAGAGCGTGAACCATCACCGTAATAGACCTTGAAACCGAACTCCGCTGCTTCCCGGATAAATTCCGGATCACGGTCAATCAGCGACAGCGTGTAACCGCGCGCCAGCAAGGGCTGGCTGACAATTTGGCCAAAACGGCCAAAGCCGATCAACAGCACCGTGCCTTCGACATTTTCCGGCAGGTCCAGATCATGGGTATCTGGCACGGCGGCAGGAACCAGACGATCATGCAAGATCACCATCAGCGGTGTCAGGATCATCGAAATGATGATGGTTGCGGTCAACAGCGCATTTTCTTCGCGGTTGAAGATGCCGGCGGAAATGGCGGCAGCATACAGCACAAAGGCAAATTCGCCGCCCTGCGCCATCAGCACCGCACGCTCGAGGCTTTCACGTTTGCAGGTGCCGAGAATACGCGCCACGCCGTAGATGATGACAGACTTCAGCACCATGTAGCCGATCACACTGGCAACGACGATCTTCCAGTTCTGGGCAATGACGGTCAGGTCAATTGCCATGCCGACAGCAAGGAAGAACAGGCCTAGCAGGATGCCGCGGAAGGGTTCGATATCGGCCTCCAGCTGGTGGCGGAATGACGATTCCGACAGCAGCACACCGGCCAGAAATGCACCCATGGCCATGGAAAGCCCGCTCATCTGCATCAACAAAGCAGATCCCAGCACCACCAGAAGGGCTGCAGCGGTCATGACTTCTCGTGCGCCGGAAGCGGCGAGCAATCGGAAAAACGGGTTAAGCAGATAACGACCGGCAACAATCAACGCTGCGATGGCTGCAAGGCCAATGCCAATGGACAACCATCTTTGCGATGCCGTCACTTCTTCGCCGCCGCTGCCGAGAAACACCACCAGCGCCAACAGAGGCACAATCGCCAAGTCTTCAAACAGCAGGATGGAGATGATGCGCTGGCCTTTCAGCGTCGACATGCTGCCGCGTTCCTGCAGCATCTGCATGACGATGGCAGTGGAGGTCAGCACGAAACCGGTACCGGCCACGAACGACGGAATGGCGGGATAACCAAGGCTGACGCCAATGACCGTCAGGCCTGCCATACAGGCCAACACCTGAAATGCCCCGAGACCAAAGATGTCCTTGCGCATCGACCACAGCCGCGATGGCTGCATTTCAAGCCCGATGACGAACAGGAACATCACGACGCCAAGTTCGGCGATGTGCAGAATGGCCTGCGAATCCGAAAAGAACCCAAACCCAAAGGGACCAACGACAAGACCGGCGGCCAGATAACCAAGCACGGAGCCCAAACCGATTTTTTTGAACAACGGGGCGGCAACGACGCCTGCGCTCAACAGCACCACCACCTGCAACAAATCATTGCCGTTTGCTTCAACCGCCAAAGTTCACCTCACCTGTGCGTATATGTATAAATGACGTCTGGAGCGCCTCTGATCAGAACCGGTCGGCTCAAGCGCCCTCGTATGAAAGGAATAAATCAGTATCTGCCGTTTACCACCTGCAGCCTAACGGCGGCGCGGCTCGCGGCTCAGTCCTTTTTCTGCCAGTTCAGCCTCGTAAGCCGCAAACAGCTTGTCACCATCACGCCCGAGTTCCAGCAGATATTTCCACGTAAAGATACCGCTGTCATGACCATCGTCAAAAACGACGCGAACAGCATAATTTCCAGCGGCGACCATATTGCGGATGGCAACATTGCGTTTGCCAGGCACAGTAACCTTCTGGCCGGGGCCATGCCCCTGCACTTCTGCCGACGGCGACAGAACCCGCATCACTTCCGCCGGGATTTTATACTGCGCACCGTCATCGAAGGTAACAGACAGCAGATGGCGATCCTGTGAGACCTTCAATTCGGTGGGCCAAGGATCACTCATTGTTCATTTCCCTAATGTCTTGTAGTGTTTCACAGTTATGGTCTTGTTTCGTTATAAGCAAGTCTCTAGATAAAACACGCGCAACGAACACCTTGGCTTGGCCTGAAACAGTATCACATTGAACATGTGTTCGAAGCAGGAGTTGGCACGTTGAACAGCTTTTTGGGACCAGTCGGAAAAACCGAAGCCCTGACACCAAATTCAGAACCCATGATCGATCCCTTTGGGCGTGCGGTCACCTATTTGCGTGTGTCGGTGACAGATCGCTGCGATTTCCGCTGCACCTATTGCATGTCGGAACACATGACCTTCCTGCCCAAGAAAGACCTGTTGACGCTGGAGGAGCTGAACCGGCTCTGTTCCGCCTTCATTCAAAAGGGTGTGCGTAAGCTGCGCCTGACCGGCGGCGAACCGCTGGTGCGCAAGAACATCATGGAACTGGTACGCAATCTCGGACGCCATGTTTATGCTGGTACGCTTGATGAGCTGACGCTGACCACCAACGGGTCGCAGTTGGCACGCAATGCCGAAGAACTTTACGACTGTGGCGTGCGCCGCATCAATGTGTCGCTTGATACGCTGGACCCGGTCAAATTCAAGCAGATCACGCGCTGGGGTGATTTCTCCAAGGTCATGGAAGGCATTGATGCCGCCCAGAAGGCTGGTCTGCAGATCAAGCTCAATGCGGTTGCATTGAAGGATTTCAACGAGTTTGAAATTCCTGAGATGATCCGATTTGCGCATGGACGCGGCATGGACCTGACCGTTATCGAAACCATGCCGATGGGTGAGATCGAGGAAGATCGCACCGACCGTTATCTGCCGCTGTCGCAACTGCGCACGCAGCTGGAAGAACAGTTCACGCTATCAGACATTCCCTACAAGACCGGCGGCCCTGCCCGGTATTTCAAGGTGACAGAGACCGGCGGCCGTCTCGGCTTCATCACGCCGTTGACCCATAATTTCTGTGAAAGTTGCAACCGCGTGCGCCTGACCTGCACCGGCACGCTTTACATGTGCCTTGGCCAGAACGATGCCGCAGATCTGCGCACCGCACTGCGAGCCAGCGAGGATGATGGCCTGTTGTCCAATGCCATTGACGAGGCAATCCTGCGCAAACCGAAGGGGCATGACTTCATCATTGACCGCACACACAAGCGCCCAGCTGTCGCCCGCCACATGAGTGTTACCGGCGGCTGAGCCGTCGCTCGCGCATTGTATATTGCTTATTTAATTCGTCACCACAACCAGACGTTTTCCCGCCTCGCTGACCTCGCACAGCCATGATCGATTGGCTACTACTGGCCCGTGTCCGAGGGGATTCGGGCGGGAGAGGCTCTACTGTAATGGCAATGACGGAAAATACCCGAGGCGCGATGTTCATGGCACTTGCCATGGCCAGCTTCACCATCAACGACGCATTGGTGAAATCCGTCACCCCATTCATGAATACCGGCCAGATCATGTTCGTACGCGGCGTGATGACCACTGTGTTGATCATTGCGCTCGCCAAATATTTTGGCGCGCTGCGGCCCATCAAGACACTGTTTCGACCACTGGTGTTGTTGCGGACAGTTAGTGAGATTACCGCCACTGTCCTGTTTCTGACTGCACTGGGCCAGGTGGAATTTGCTAGCATTTCCTCAATCATGCAGTCCTTGCCACTGGTGGTGACGCTGGGGGCTGCACTTTTTCTGGGCGAGCCGGTTGGCTGGCGGCGCTGGGTGGCGATTGGCATTGGTTTTGCCGGTGTGTTGATCATCATTCGGCCGGGGTCGGAAGGGTTTACCACCGGCGCATTGCTGGCAATTGCATCCGTGTTCGTCACGGCCTGTCGTGATCTGGTGACGCGGCGCATGTATGCCGACGTACCGTCGCTGACCATCAGCATGTTTACCGCCATTGCCAATACGGCGTTTGGCGCATTGCTGATCGTGCCGATGGGTGGCTGGCAGCCGATGGAATGGAGTGTCATCGGCCATCTTGCCGTCGCGTCCATCCTGGTGCTCTCCGGCTATCAGACGGTGATCTTCGCCATGCGCTCGGGCGAAATCTCCTTCGTCGCGCCGTTCCGCTACACCAGCCTGCTGTGGGCGCTGATGATTGGCATTCTGGTTTTCCAGGAAAAACCTGACATCTGGACCTTGATCGGTGCAGCGATTGTCATTGCATCCGGCATTTACACGTTCTATCGCGAGAGACGACGCTATCTGATGAAATCGGCCAAGGATTCCTGAAAATCCCGTTCTGCCGGAATGACGCAAACCAGCCCTATCCGCAATCATTAAGGGCGGTGACGCGTCAGGAGTAATGAAGTGACTGACGTAGGTTTTCTGAACAGAAAAACACCGCCACATATTTTCACGCTGGTTATGGTGGCTGGGCTTTCTGCCCTCAGCATGAACGTGTTTCTGCCCTCGCTGCCGGCCATGACAGCGCATTTCGAGACACAATATGCCGTCATGCAGCTGTCGATCTCGGGTTATCTCGCCGCCACCGCTTGCGTGCAGCTGGTTGTCGGGCCCCTGTCTGACCTGTTTGGCAGACGGCCGGTGATGCTGGTCAGCTTGTGCATCATGTGCATTGCAACGCTGGTCTGTTTTCTGGCGCCCAATGTCGGTGTGTTCATGGTGGCGCGTTTTGCGCAGGCCAGTGTCGCAACATGTTTCGTGCTGGCCAGAGCCGTGGTGCGCGACATGGTGCCGGCCAATCAAGCAGCCTCGATGATTGGCTACGTGACCATGGGCATGTCTGTCGTGCCGATGGTTGGGCCGATGATTGGTGGTGTCCTGAATGATATCGGCGGCTGGCAGGCAAGTTTCCTGCTGCTGATGGGCCTGACGATGCTGGTGATTGCGCTTGTCTATTTCGATCTTGGTGAAACCAACCGTCAGAAGTCGACCAGTTTTTCTGCACAGTTCAAGGCCTGGCCGGAACTTCTCAAATCACGGCTGTTCTGGGGGTATGCGCTGACCTCGACATTTTCGTCCGGTCTGTTCTTTTCGTTCCTCGGTGGTGCGCCATTCATTGGCAGCACACTTTACGGCCTGACACCGGCGATGCTGGGTGTGCAGTTCTTCTTCATGGCGGCGGGCTACATGCTCGGCAACTTCATCTCCGGCCGTTATGCCAGTGACATCGGTATTATCCGCATGATGGTGTCCGGCAATCTCATCGCCATGACCGGAATTGTCATCGCCATCGTGCTTGCCAATACGGGCCTTCACAGTCCTTACGCCTTCTTCATGCCGCTGGCGCTCATCGGCGTTGGCAATGGCGTGACCTTGCCAAGTTCCAATGCCGGCATGGTTAGCGTAAAACCGCATCTGGCGGGTTCGGCCTCCGGTCTCGGTGGTGCGCTGACGATTGGCGGCGGTGCTGCCCTGTCTGTTATCGCAACCTCGCTGCTATCGCCAACCTCCGGCACACAGCCGCTGCTGTTCATGATGGTTGCAACCGGGCTTCTCGCCCTTTACGCAACATACTTCACGCGCAAAGCCGAACGACAGGAAGCCAGCCTGTCACAACGAGACGACAATGCATAAAAATCTTCCCGGCCTCATTCTCGCTGGCGGCCTTTCCCGCCGCATGGGCAGCAACAAGGCGCTCAAGCAACTGGGCGACAGCCCCCTGCTCTCGCATGTCATCGAGCGTATCCGCCCGCAGGTCTCATACCTTGCGCTGAACGCACCCCATGACTGGGCAGACGAGTTTGGCCTTCCTGTGGTGCCCGATACCAAACTGGGCCATGCAGGGCCGCTGGCGGGCATTTTAGCTGGACTGCGTCACATGGCGACCGTGGCGCCGGACGCCAGCCACATGCTGACAGTACCGGCCGACAGTCCGTTCTTTCCCGAAACTCTGGAAGCCCAGCTGCGGTCTTACATGACGGATGACAGCACGGTCATCATTGCCGCATCTGCCGGTCAGGTGCATCCGGTATTCGGTCTGTGGCCGGTCGCCATTGCAGACGATCTGGAACAATGGCTGGCGGTGGATGAAAACCGTCGTATCCGTAACTTCCTCGGCCGGCATGCTACGCTTGGCATTTCATTTCCCAAGATTGAAAGCGCCACCTCATCGATTGATCCGTTTTTCAATATCAACACACCGGACGAGCTTTCCATTGCGCAGGCATTTCTGGATACGCTGGACTGAAGTAAAAGCGCCTAAATTGGCGCCAAGAAACATGCCTGTGAACACAAAAAAGCCGGGCTAAAGCCCGGCTTTTTCTTCCCTGAGACGCACTACCTACTCAAGGTATCCTGATGGGTTCACCGGCGTCGCATCCTTGCGCACTTCGAAGTGAACCTGTGGGCGTTTCGCGCTGCCGCTCATGCCCGATGTCGCAATTGTATCGCCGCGCTGCACCTTCTGGCCGCGCTGTACGTTGAGGGCGGAAGCGTGGCCGTAAACAGTCACCTTGCCATCGTCGTGACGAACCAGAACCGTGTTGCCGAGCTGCTTCAGACCGTTGCCGGAGTAGATAACCACACCGTTTTCAGCGGCCTTGATCGCCGTACCCTCGGGAACCGAGATATCGATACCGTCGTTACGATTGCCATCGACGTTCTCACCGAAACCGGAGATCACGGCGCCACGAACCGGCCAGCGGTATTTGCCGATGCCTGTTGCGGCCGGAGCAATCGATGCCACGTCGGACTTCTTCTCGATCTCGCCGACTGTCGAAGTGGCGACCGGTGCCTTGTAAGGCTCAGGCGACTTCACCGCGGTTTCAGTCTTTGCAGGTGCTGCCGGCTCTACCGGTGTTTCCTTCGGCGTGATCGACGCAGTTTTCACATTGTCGGTGTTGGCAGAAGGCATCCGCAGCGTCTGGCCGATACGAATGTTTTCGTTCGACAGGCCATTTGCAGCCTTCAAAGCAGCAACGCTGACACCGTTTGCCTTGGCTATCTTGGCAAGGCTGTCGCCCGGCTGCACCTTGTAGCCACCGGTTGGCGGCAGAGGCTTGCCACCTGGAGGTGTCAGCTTTGCAGCTTCGCCGGATGCCTTGTCGCGGGCAGCAGCAGCGGATGGCAGAACAGCAAGGTTCTGGTCGTTCTGGCGGGCTGGTGCAGGCAGGTTGCCGTCATTGGCGAGATTTACGTTGTCCGCAGCCGCCTTGGCAGCGTTACGTGGCGTGCCGAAGGTCGGAATGGTGATCGATTGGCCTGGTGCCGCAGCCGAAGCCGTCGTCAGTCCATTGGCCTTGAGGATTTCCTTTTCAGGCACACCATAACGCTTGGACAGCGTCGCAATGGTTTCACCCTGGCGCAGCGTCACACTTGGGCCACCTTGCGCATTCCAGCCATTTGAAGACGGCTTGGTTGACGCGGTGGAAAGCTGGTCAACAGCACGCGGTGCAGCCGGAGCCTGCGCAACAACCGCCGGTGCGGCAGGCTGCGGGTTGGCCGACGGGAATGGCTGTGCCATCGCCTGATTACGCGACTGCGGTTCGCGAAGCGTGTTGCCTGCGGATGGAGCTGTCAGTTCCGAGCGCTGGATCGTCGACGGCGAAGAGGCCACCCGTGCGCTGGAGCTTTGAACCGAGCCGTAATTACCGGAGTTGTTCTGGTATGGCTGGTTATAATTCTGATTGTTATTACCGTCGGCAGGCTGAGCTGATGCCATCGATGAGCCATTGACATCACCCATCGGGATCGGTGCCTGACCATAGGCACCCGCACCGTTTCTGGAAGGGATTGATGCAGTGGTCATCGTATCCGTTTCATTGGAAAACAGACCGCTGAACCGGGTGGCATCCGAGCTACAGCCCGTAACCACGCCTGCCAGCGAGATTGCAACCAAAACTCTTGCGACTGATTTTCCGATTTTGGGCGAATTCTTCATACGCATGACTCGATCTACACTGACGCCAACCCGCCGAAACTGACTGCCTCGGCGCAAACTCATTTCTTGCAAGGCCCATTTCCCGAGAACGGAAAAACCATGCGTCTATGGATATGATTAAAGCGCGTTAGTATTACTACGCGGTTAAGACGCTTAAATTCCGCGCAGTTTTTTTGACAATTCGATAACCATGACAATTAAGACATGGCAAAACGCAAGGCGTCACCTGAATTCCTTGTTTGAATTCAAAGCCTTAAAAAACAGCAATTGCGACAGAAAAAATCAGATATGGCGCGCCATATGCGGTATAAGCGGCAAATAAGGCACTTCGAACATATCCTCGCGCTCAAAACGGCTGCCGGTTTTCGACAAACGCATCATCACGCAACGCTCGTCATCCACCATCAGCGGCGCAATCAAAACGCCGCCGGAAACGAGCTGGTCGGCCATGAAGCGTGGAAAGGTTGTAAAGGCTGCCGTAATCAGAATACGGTCAAAGGTGCCCTCGCCTGTTAGACCATTGCTGCCATCGGCAAGGCGGGTCACGACATTACGAAGGCCAAGGCCTTCCATACGTTTCTGCGCCCCCTGAACCAGGGTCCTGTAACGATCGATAGAGACGACACGTTCTGCCATGCGGCCAAGAACGGCGGCGGTAAAACCGCTGCCCGTTCCGATTTCCAGAACACGCTGCCCCGGCTTCACCTGAAGACGGGCCAGCATTTTAACCGCCATATCGGCGCCTTCCATGAACGATCCGCAATCAATCGGGATGGTTCGGGTGGAATAGGCATCGTCGGCAAATTGCGATGGTACGAATTGCGAGCGTGGCGTCTGCTCGACTGCCGTCAACAGATCGATATCGGAGATGCCCTCGGCCCGAAGACGCAGGACCAGAGCAGCAAACCCCTCTTTTTCGATCATTGGCGATTTCAATCTGCAACTCCAAAACCAAGCGCCTTGGCTACACGATCCTTGACCGTATAATCTGTCAGGTCGAGTTTCAAAGGCGTTACCGAGATCTTGCCGTTCTTGACGGCGTGAATATCGGTGCCTTCGCGGAAGGTACCCAGACGCTCGCCAAAACGCAGCCAGTAATAAGGAAGGCCACGGCCATCCTTGCGCTCTTCAACGGTCAGACCGAAGTCCAGCTTGCCCTGATCGGTCACGGTCACGCCCTGCACGTCTTTCGGCGCGCAGTTGGGGAAGTTGAGATTAAGGAACGTGCCATCCGGCAGGTCGACATCGATCAGCTTCTTGATCAGGTCAGGTGCATAGGTTTCTGCAACTTCCCACGGCACGATGCGGTCACCATCATCTGTATGGGCATAGGCCTGGCTCAGCGCAAAGGAACGCACGCCCTGCAGCGTGCCTTCGATGGCGCCGGCGATGGTGCCGGAATAGGTCACGTCGTCAGCCATGTTGGCGCCGGAGTTTACACCCGACAGCACCAAATCAGGCTTGCCGGGCAGAACTTCGCGAATGCCCATGATGACGCAATCGGTTGGCGTACCGCGCAGGGCAAAATGCTTGTCGGAAACCTTGCGCAGACGCAGTGGCTCAGAAAGCGTCAATGAATGCGCCAGACCACTCTGATCCGTCTCCGGAGCGACAATCCACACATCGTCGGAGAGCTTGCGCGCAATGCGCTCAAGCACCGCCAGCCCTTCGGCGTGGATACCATCATCATTGGTCAGAAGAATGCGCATTCATATACCCTTTCGGCAGTATCAGGCTGCTTTTTCGATCTTGGTCAGACCGCCCATATATGGCAGCAGCACGTCCGGAATTGTGACAGAGCCGTCTTCGTTCAGGTAGTTTTCGAGAACGGCAATCAGGCAGCGGCCAACAGCCGTGCCGGAACCGTTCAGCGTGTGAACGAACTTCGTTGCCTTGTCTTCCTTGCCCCGGTAACGGGCGTTCATACGGCGACCCTGGAAGTCACCACAGACCGAGCAGGACGAGATTTCGCGGTAAGCGTTCTGGCCTGGCAGCCACACTTCAAGGTCATACGTCTTGCGTGCGCCAAAGCCCATGTCGCCGGTGCACAATGTCATGGTGCGGAAATGCAGACCAAGACGCTTCAGCACTTCTTCAGCGCATGCCGTCATGCGTTCATGCTCTTCCACAGCGCTTTCCGCATCGGTGATCGAAACCAGTTCGCACTTCCAGAACTGGTGCTGGCGCAGCATGCCACGGGTATCACGACCGGCAGAACCAGCTTCCGAGCGGAAGGACGGCGTCAGCGCGGTAAAGCGCAGCGGCAGCTTTTCCTGATCGAGAATTTCGCCCGAAACCAGGTTGGTCAACGTGACTTCAGCCGTCGGGATCAACCAGCGGCCATCCGTGGTCTTGAACAGGTCTTCGGAGAACTTCGGCAACTGGCCGGTTCCAAACATCGCTTCGTCACGCACCAACAGCGGCGACGACACTTCGGTGTAACCGTGCTCGCCTGTATGCAGGTCAATCATGAACTGGCCAAGCGCCCGTTCCAATCGTGCAATCTGGCTGGTCAGAACAGTAAAGCGGGCACCGGACAATTTGGCTGCGCGTTCGAAATCCATGTAGCCAAGCGCTTCACCGATATCGAAGTGTTCTTTCGCCTCATGGTTCCAGCCCGGCTTTTGACCCACGACACGCGCAACAATGTTGTCGTGTTCGTCCTTGCCGACAGGAACGTCATCGAAGGGAATATTGGGAATGCGCGACAGGGCGTCGTTGAGTTCTGCCGTGATCTGGCGGTCCTCTTCTTCTGCCTGTGGCATGGTTTCTTTCAGCTCGGCAACTTCGGCTTTCAGCTTTTCAGCAAGCTCGAAGTTCTTCTGTCCCATGGCTGCGCCAATCTCTTTGGAGGCGGCATTACGACGGGACTGCATTTCCTGAAGTTTCTGAATAACGGCACGGCGCTTTTCATCAAGCACTATCAAACCGGAAGAAAGAGGCTCCGCGCCGCGCTTTGCCAGGGCGGCATCCAGAGCTTCGGGGTTTTCGCGTATCCATTTAATATCGAGCATTGTCGTTCCAGACTGTTCGGTTTGCCTGCGGTTACTTCAAAAAAGCAAAAGCCGGGCTTGAAGCCCGGCTCATGAAAAATAGCATGCCGGACAAAACGTCAGGCGTCTTCGGAGGCTTCAAGCTCCTTGCCTGCATTTTCCGCCTCCCGCTTCTTCTCCACGAGTCGAGCCAAGTATATGGAAATCTCGTAGAGAATGATCGCAGGCAGCGCAAGACCGATCTGGGAAAGCGGATCGGGCGGCGTGAGAACGGCGGCCACGACAAAGGCAATCACGATGGCGAATTTGCGCTTGTCCTTAAGCGTCTGGCTGGTGAGCAGACCAACGCGGGCCAGAAGCGTGGTGACGACAGGTAGCTGGAACACCAGACCGAATGACAGCACAAGCGTCATGATCAGACTGAGATATTCCGACACTTTCGGCATCAGCGAAATGGCAACTTCGCCCTCTTCCGGCAACTGCTGCATGGCAAGGAAGAACCACATGACCATGGGCGTGAAGAAGAAATAGACGAGTGCTGCACCGATCAGAAACAGGATCGGTGATGCAATGAGGAATGGCAGGAATGCAGCGCGCTCATTCCTGTAGAGGCCGGGCGCCACAAACTTGTAAAGCTGCGAGGCAATAACCGGAAACGCAATAACAATCGCGCCGAACATCGCCACCTTTACCTGCGTGAAGAAGAATTCTTGCGGGGCGGTGTAGATGAGTTCTGCCTTGGAAAGGTCAAGTCCTGCCCAGGTCACTGCCCACTTGTAGGGAATGACCAGAAAGTTGAACAGGTGCTTGGCAAAGCCGAAGCACACCACAAAAGCAGCAAAAAAAGCCACCAGCGACCAGATGAGCCGCGTGCGCAGCTCCATCAGATGCTCGACAAGCGGCTGGGGTTTGTCTTCTATATCGCCGCTCATGCTTCGTCCTTCTTGGCAGTCTTTGCAGTGGCGGCGGTTTTCCGCACCACTGGCTTTTTGGCGGCGGCAGGCTTGTCAGCCACATCAGTTGCAGCCTTGGCAACGGATGGCTTTTTGGCAGAAGCGGTCTTGGCTGGCGCGGCTTTGGCGGGCGCGGCTTTCGCCGGCGTAACCTTGGCTGGCGTTGCTTTCACAGCGACCGGCTTTGCTGTCTCGACCGTATCAGCAGCAGGTGCGACTGACGCCGTTTTGGCTTTAGGCTTGGCGGCTGGCTTTGCAGCAACCGTGGTTGCCTCGGCTGCGGTGGCAGCCTTTGCCGGTGCGGCCTTGGCGGTCGATGCTTTCGGCGCACGCGGTTTTGCAGCCGGTTTTGCCTTGGCAACAACAGGTGCTGGCGTTGCAGCATCGGGGATGATGGCCGGAGGACTATCCGGCAACATCATCGATGGTTCGGGCACCGAAACCGGTGTCGAGGAAGCTGGTGTCGCAGAGGTTGCGGGCGTGCCCGACTTTGCGTCATCCAGTGTCGTTGCCTTTTGCAAATCGGATTTGATATCCTGACCAAGCTGGCGAAGCGGGTTCATGGCGTCCCGCAAGGAGTTTGTCGGATTCAGGTTCTGTACGTCGGAAATGGTACGACGCACATCATCCATATCAGCTTCACGCAGCGCTTCATCGAACTGACTGCGGAACTCGCCCGCCATCTTTCGTAGATTGGCCGTCATTTTGCCGAAGGCACGTATCATTGGAGGCAAATCTTTGGGTCCGACGACAACGATCAATACGACCGCAATCACCAGAATCTCGCTCCAACCAATGTCAAACATCAATATGCTCCCGAGACACGCTCGCCTCGCCGGTCAGACTGGCCTTGACGGCCAAGTCTTACTTGATTTCGTCAGCCTTGTGATCAACCGTCTTGCTGTCGGTCGATGCGGGCGGCGTTGCGTCGTCGTCAGCCATGCCCTTCTTGAAGCTCTTGATGCCCTTGGCAACATCACCCATCAGTTCCGGAATCTTGCCGCGGCCGAAAAGAACCAGGACAATGACCAGAACGATAAGCCAATGCCACACACTGAAAGAACCCATAACCGAAACTCCTGAATTGCGCTTTTAACCGATGTAAGATGTTTATTGCTGTTTTTCAAACACCAAAATGCACGCCCCCGCAATTGAGGAGTTGTCGCAGGTCAAACTCCCGCGAGGTTTTCCAGCATTTTAGTTTTATTAGTCGTCGTCGCCGGCGCCACCGGGCATCAACAGGCCCAGTTCCTCCAGATCCAGTTGCGTGATCGGATCTTCTTCATCCGTCAGATCATCGTTCATGGATGGAATCGGTATGCCGAAATTGGCCGGAATACGACCGGAAAGCAGCCCTGCCCCCTTCAGTTCTTCGAGACCCGGCAAGTCGCGCAGTTCCTCAAGACCGAAGTGATCGAGAAAATCGACCGTCGTGCCCATGGTGACCGGCCGACCCGGTGTGCGCCGGCGCCCGCGAAACCGCACCCAGCCCGCTTCCATCAACACATCCAGTGTTCCCTTGGAGGTTTGCACGCCACGGATTTCTTCGATTTCCGCACGCGTGACCGGCTGGTGATAGGCAATGATTGCAAGGACTTCCAAGGCCGCACGCGACAGTTTGCGCGGCTCCTTGTCTTCAGTGCGAATGACGAATGACAGGTCACTGGCCGTTCTGAAAGCCCAGTTCCCGCCGATCTGGATAAGATTGACCCCGCGGTTGTTGTAGGCAACCTTCAAGCGCCACATCAGTGCCGACACATCCATGTCCTTGGGCAGACGTTCGGCAATGAAGGCTTCCGAGACCGGCTCGGCAGAGGCAAACACCAGCGCCTCGGCAATACGTTCGGCTTCACGCTCCACGCGGCTCAGGGCCACCTGTGGTTCGGTTTTCACCACGTCCGCAATGGTGTTGTCGTCCATCGGTTCATGGTCACTCATTCTCGGTATCCTGATCAGGCTGGCCTAGCACCGGTTTGCCGGTGCCCTTGCGCATAAAAATCGGCTGAAAGGCGCCATCCTGCCGTATTTCCAGAGTGCCTTCCCGCACCAGTTCCAGCGATGCGGCAAAGGCGCTGGCAATCGCGGTCACACGGTGTGCAGGGTCGGCTATATATTGCAACAGATACTGGTCGAGCGCTGTCCAGTCATCGATATCGCCCAGCAACGAGGTCAGCAGCTCACGGGCATCGACCAGCGACCACACCTGACGTTTTTCAATCGTCACATGGGTAATGGCGTGGCGCTGCCGAAGCGCTGCATAGGCACTCAGCAGATCATAGAGATTGGCCTCGAACACCGACCGACTGGTATGGGGAATATGCTCCGGTGCGCCACGCACGAACACGTCACGGCCCAGACGATCGCGGTTGACCAACTTTTCCGCCGCCTCACGCATCGCCTCAAGGCGTTTCAGGCGGAAGGCCAGCGTTGCGGCCATTTCCTCACCGCTTGGGCCCTCATCCTTGGCCTGTTGCGGAATCAGAAGCTTGGATTTCAGAAAGGCAAGCCACGCCGCCATAACCAGATAGTCGGCCGCAAGCTCGATGCGCACCCGCCGCGCCGTATCGACGAAGGACAGGTATTGTTCGGCCAGCGCCAGCACCGAAATGCGCGACAGGTCCACCTTCTGGGTACGGGCAAGATGCAGCAATAGATCGAGCGGGCCTTCAAAGCCCGCAACGTCGATCATCAGCGCAGCTTCACCCGTGGCCCGCTCGGCAGTGTTTTCCTGCCAGAGCTTGTCCATAGGTGTGCTGTTGCGGGACTTGTCTGCCGCCATCTTCCCATCCGCCGGAAACCGGCCTGTTTTACCTGATGATATCAGGCAACTGCCCACATTGCGTTGAATTCTGCTCTCAGCGCCGCTTCATCGCCGCCATCAGCCTGCTGGAAGCCCGCTTCAACTGCCTTCGCACGCTCCAGAGCGCGTCCAGACAGGACCGGCACTTCTTTCACGACCGCAAGCATTTCACTCATCACGCCGTTGCAATGCAAGACCATATCGCAACCGCCTGCCACAATATTGGCGGCGCGCTCGCCCAATGTCCCGCGCAGCGCATTCATCGAGGTGTCGTCAGACATCAACAGGCCATCAAAACCGATGCGGTCACGGATGATCTCGTCGATGACCTTTCTGGATGTGGTGGCCGGTGCATCCGGATCGATCGAGGTAAACACCAAATGTGCGCTCATTGCCATCAGTTCCTTGTTCAGGGCACGGAATGGCACGAAGTCATGTTTGTCCAGATCGTCCACCGGCACATCGACAACCGGTAGCTCATGGTGGGAATCCACCATGCCGCGTCCGTGGCCGGGCATGTGCTTCATCACAGGCAACATGCCGCCGGCTTTCAGGCCATCCGCCGCCGCCTGCCCCATCAGCGACACAGTCTCGGGATCAAAGCCATAGGCGCGGTTGCCGATGACATTGCTGGCGCCAGGTACCGGGACATCCAGAACCGGCAGGCAATCCACTGTTATGCCGAACTTCATCAGATCAAAGGCATGCAGGCGCGACATCAGCCAGGCGGCGCGCAGCCCCTTTTCCCGGTCTGCCTTGTAGATTTCACCCAAGGCATCCGCCGAAGGATAGGCCTGCATGATCGGCGGCTTGATACGCTGTACGCGTCCACCTTCCTGGTCGATCATCACAGGCGCATCGGGGCGCCCAATCGCGTCCCGCATAGAAGCCACAAGATCGGATATCTGATCCGGCTCTGCGATGTTGCGGCCAAACAGAATAAATCCCCACGGACGTTCCGCTTTGTAAAAGGCAACTTCCTCAGGCGTCAGTGTCAGGCCACTGCATCCCAAAATTACGGCTTTAGATTCTGTCATGGCGCTCACCGGCTTCATGTGGAGGATTGGATGTAATGATCGGCTGTACCGATCGGGCAATAAAAAACCGGGAACGGCAAGCGCACCCGGTTTTTGAATTTTATGCCATCAGCAATTAGCGGGCAATCAGGCAGCTTCCGCCAGCGGCACGGTAACGTTCGCACAGTGCTGCGGCTTCATTCTTGTCGCCAGCTGGAATGCGAACCCGGTAGTAGGTTCCCTTGCCAGCAACTTCCGCTGCCTTGATGTCAACGCCGCGACCACCAATAACTGAACCGAACTTGCCGGAGAGGCTCTGGTAGGACTTCTGTGCTTCAGCCTGGCTCGGCAGCGAGGCGATCTGCACATAATAACCACCGGTCGAGACGGTGTTCTGCACGGGGGCAGCCTGCTCAGGCTGTGCTGGAGCAACCGGGGCCGCAGGTGCTGTTGCAACTGGCTGGCTGGAGGTAACGGCGGCATTTGCCTGCTGTGCGGCCGGACGTGCCGACGGTACAGGCGCGCCGTTGTTGGCAGCAGCTGGAGCCGTTGCGGCAGGTGTTGCCACGGCAACCGGGCTGGTTTCGATCACCTTCGGCACATCGTTGGCAGCCGTGGCATTGTCAGCGGTGCTCAGAGGTGTTGGCTCCGGTGCAGCGTTGGATGCTGGTGTTGCCGGTGTCGTAGTTGGCGTCTCTGGCACTTCCTGTGCGACGAGCGTGCCATCAGGCTTGACGATCATCGTACGGACCTTGCGTGGAGATACGGCAGGTGCATTGCTTTCGGATTCGGATGCACGGGCTGGTGCATCATTCTGCGCCAGCAGGCGTGGATCTTCGGTTTCACCAACCGGCGTACCCATGTTACCGAAATCGCTTTCGTCCTCACCTTCCATCGGCAAGTTCTCAGGGATCAGCGTCTTCTGCACAACATCAACCGGCTCTTCACTGGAAGAGATCAGCGACGACTGCTTGGGATCAGCTGCGGTCTGGCCAGCAACACGGTCATAAACCGCCTTGTCCTGGTTCGGCACAGTCTTGCCACCTGGATTTTCAGGCACTTCCTTGACCGGATCATTGTCGGCAGAAATGATGATTGGCGCACCGTTGCCGGACGTCTGCGAACCACCGGACATCAGCGCGTAAACACCACCGGCAACCAGAACAACACCGAGAGCGGCCACCGGAACGATCCAGCGACGCGAACGGCGCTCTTCGTTTTCATATGGCGGCATTGGCTGTTCATGGAGGTTCTGCGGAGCATGCTGCTGTTCAGCCCTGCCCTCAGATGCCGCCTTCATGCTGTGGCGGAAATCCTCTTCCAGCGCCTTTTCAAAATCATCCAGATTTTCAAATGGTGCTGCGGCCTGCTGCAAACGGGCAGCGGACTGGTTTGGAGCATTTCTGTTGCGATCAAGACCGGCTGGCGTGGATGCAGGCGTAAACAGTGCTGCAAGCTCGGTGTCGAGGTCCAGATCATCATCATGACGGCGTGGGGCCGGCTTCGGCTCAAACACGCCAACTGGCAGATCCGGCACTTCCATCTCACCAATGGTTTCCGGACGATCTTCGGTGTCGCCAATCTGGCCGTGGTCGAATGGCAGCGGCTCAAGCTCTACTGGCGCAGGGGCTGGTGCCCGTGCAGCAACTGGTGCCGGAGCAGGCTGGGCAGGCTGCGGCGCATAAGAGAATGACTGCGGAGCTGTGGCAGCAGGCTGCGTTCTCTGCGGAGCAAAGGCAGCAGCGGCAACCACTGGAGCCGCAACAGCGGCAACTGGCGGTGCCGGTACAGCCACAACGCGTGGCATTTCAATCGGCTTTGCGGCGACCGGCTCAACATTGCCGATGTCGGACAGATCGAAATCCAGATCGATATCATCAAGCGCCATTTCGAACGCATCATCCGCAAAGGGCTCGAACTCAGCGGCAGGTGCGGCGGCAACAGGAGCAACCGGCGCTGCCTGAGCAGGTGCGACAGGCTTTGGCGCCTGTGGCGTCGCCTGGCTGCGTGGAGGCTCGTAGAAGGACGGCGCAACCTGGAAGACATCAGGGCTTACGGGCTCGGCGCGCTGCAGAAGCGGCGCAGCCGCAACAGGTGCAACCGGGGCAGCTGGCGTAAAGACCGGCTGCTGGGCGGCGGTATTGTCGTTGCGGACGGAATAGTGATCAACGTCATAAAGCAGTTCATCCATTGGGGAAAACGGTGCTTCAGGCGCCTGAGTGACAGGTGCTTGTGCGAGAGGAGCTTGGGCAACCGGCTCGGGCGCAGGCTCGAACACTGGCTCAACCGGCACTTGACGCACAGGCTCTGCCTGCGGACGCGGCGCAACCGGTGTGGCGCGTGAGCCGAAGTTTGCCAGCGGCAAACGCAGACCCGACACTTCCAGCGACGAACGGTGCAGATGCGGAGCGGCCTGCGGCGTTGCGGTAGGAGCCGCTACCGGTGCCAGTTGTGGCACGGTGTTCTGGGCCTGCAAGGTGGATGCCATTGAGCCAAAGTTCAATTCCAGCTCATCGGCCAGATTGAAGGCAGGCTCGACACGCGGCAGCTCAGGTTCTTCCTGTGCAGGGGCTGGCTCTGCAGCAACACTGACTGGGGGCAACTCTAAGGAAGGCTCGCGATACTCGACCACACCAGGTTCGCTGACGTAGTTCCAACCACCCTGCTCCGGAATATTCACGTCCGGTTCTGGCGCGAACTGCGGCTCTGGGTAATCGGGTTCGGCAGGCTTCGCGTAAGCCGCAACTTCCTGCTCGTAGGAAGGCGCAAAGGATGGCTCCGGCTCGTCGTAAACGGCAGGTGCCTGAACGACAGGTGCCTGGGGCTCTTCGTGATAGCTTGGTTCAGGCTCGTAGCGCGGCTCTTCCTGATAGACAGGGGCCGGTGCGGATGGCCGTTCAAAAGACTGCGGCGGTGCCACCGGCTCGCGCGGAGAAAACTCGGCGACAGGATCCAGGCGTGGCGCATCGTAAATCTCGAATTCGCGCAACAGCTCGTCTTCGAGATTGAATTCAGGTTCCCGTCTTTCAACCTGCTGCGCAGGTGTCTGCGCAGCAACAGGAACGACATGTGAAGGACGTTCATCGAAACCGACGATACGGGTCAGTTCCGCCAAGGGATCATCCTCGGCGAATACATCACTCCGAGCGTCTCGATTATACGCGGCGTTTTTCTCGACCATTTCACGTTCCACTATCTACGCATTACGGCTTTTGCCAGCGCATTGTGGGTAAATGGTGACGCTTTAGCGCATTTCGGCCGGTGCATCGGCCCCTACGAGGGCCAGTCCGGACTTCAAAACATTCGCGACAGCATTCACCAACCCAAGTCTGGCAACGCTTAATTCTCGGTTTTTATCGTTAACAAATCGTAATTCAGGCTGATCTTTACCTTTATTCCAGTGTCCGTGGAACGAACTTGCCAGATCATAGAGGTAAAATGCCAGTCTGTGCGGCTCTTGAGAAGAGGCTGCAGATTCGATCAGACGCGGATATTCCGCCAGCTTGGCAATAAGCTGTAACTCATTGACATCGCTGATCAAACCTGCACCGCTTGCGAAGCCAGCCGTGCTGACGTCGAGGTCAGGAAATGCCTCTTTCGCCTGACGGAAAACAGACATGCAACGTGCGTGAGCATACTGCACATAAAATACCGGATTATCTTTCGATTGTTCCGTTACTTTGGCAAAATCGAAGTCAAGCGGCTCAGAATTCTTGCGATAGAGCATCATGAAGCGAACCGGATCACGGCCGACTTCATCTACAACATCGCGCAGAGTGATGAAGTCACCGGAGCGCTTCGACATCTTGACCGGCTCACCGTCACGGAACAGCTTGACCAGCTGGCACAGCAGGACCGTGAGCTTGGACTTGCCCTCGGAAACCGCACGAGCAACCGCCTCAAGGCGCTTTACGTAACCGCCATGGTCTGCGCCAAGCACATAAACCATTTCAGTGAAACCACGGTCAAACTTGTCCTTGAAGTAGGCAACGTCAGCCGCAAAATAGGTGTAGCTGCCATCCGACTTGATCAACGGACGGTCCATGTCGTCACCCACCTCGGTGGAGCGGAACAGGGTCTGTTCGCGGTCTTCCCAGTCCTCCGGCAACTGGCCCTTTGGTGGCGGCAGCGTGCCCTTGTAGACATGGCCCTTGAAGGTCAGGTCATTGATGGCCGACAGAATAGGACCGGCATTGCCGGCATGCAGCGTGCGCTCGGAATAGAACACGTCGTGCTTGACGTTCAGCGCTTCCAGATCTTGCCGGATCATCGCCATCATTGCGGTGATGGCCTTGTCCTTGACGATCGGCAGCCACTTTTCTTCCGGCATGGCGCGCAGCTTGATATCGTATTCGTCCGCCAGTTCCTTACCAACAGGCACGAGATAGTCCCCTGGGTAAAGACCCGGTGGAATGGCGCCAACATCTTCACCCAGCGCTTCGCGGTAACGCAGGAATACCGACCGCGCCAGAACCTCGATCTGCGAGCCGGCGTCGTTGATGTAGTATTCCTTGGTCACGTCGTAACCGGCAAATGACAGCACGTTGGCAAGCGTGTCACCGACAACGGCACCACGGCAGTGGCCAACATGCATCGGGCCGGTCGGGTTTGCCGAAACATATTCGACGTTGACCTTGTGGCCCTCGCCCATTGTCGAGCGGCCAAAATCAATCCCAGCCTCGATCATTGCCGACAGCAGGCGCTGCCAGTAACCGACGGAGACCTTGATGTTGATGAAGCCTGGGCCGGCAACATTGACGTCGGCAACGTCAGGTTCACCCTTCAACTTCTCGACAATGATTTCTGCCAGGGCACGCGGGTTGGTGCCAAGCGGCTTGGCCAGCACCATTGCAGCATTGGTGGCGACATCGCCATGGCTTGCATCGCGAGGGGCTTCAACGGTTACTCGGCCGAAATCAACGGCTGCGCGGTTGTCCTTAACGATATCGATCGTTTCGAGCGCGTTTTTGATTCTGGTATCGAAGTCGGCAAAAAGGTTCATTGCATCCACCTGCGCGAACGGGTTTCCATCCGTATCCATGGTTAAAGAAGTTGAGGCGCTGCCTATCGCAAATCAGGGGTATGGTCAAACAATCGCTGGTGCGCCTTCAGTGCATAACTGTCGGTCATGCCCGCGAGATAATCGCCCACATGCCGTGCCAGCTGCCCTTCGCTGAGGCCAGCAATATGGTCAACCCAATAATGGCCCTGCATTTCCTTCGGGTCCTGCATGTAGCGCTTGAACAGATCGCAGACGATCTGCGTTGCCCCGGCGCGAACGCGCATGATTTCGGGATGACGGTAAATGTGCCCAAACAGCAGCTTCTTGATCTGCTTGTCGGTCTCGGCCATACCTTCAGAAAATGTGGCAATGGTAATATCGGCGCCGCGCACATCTGCGGCACTCTGCGGATTGACGACAGACAGATTGTGCTGCGTGACGGCAATTACATCCTCGACCATGCGGGTAATCTGCCGGCGCATGATTTCATTGGCAAAACGTTCGCCATCGAGATTTGGATATTTGGCGCGCACCTCCGCCATCAGCCCGGCCAGAAACGGCACTTCTTCCAGCATCTCAAAGGTCAGATAACCGGAGCGCAGGCCATCATCGATGTCATGGGTATTATAGGCGATATCATCTGAGATGGCCGCGACCTGCGCCTCAAGGCTGGCAAAGCTGCCAATTTCCAGATCGTTCAGCTTGCAATAATCAACGATCGGCAATGGAACCGGCCCACGCAGCCCCTGCCCGTTGGCGTCGACCAGCGGACCATTGTGTTTGACCAGACCTTCCAGCGATTCCCAGGTCAGGTTCAGGCCATCGAAATCAGCGTAGCGGCGTTCCAGCTTGGTGACGATGCGCAACGACTGGGCGTTATGGTCAAAACCACCATAGGGTTTCAGCATTTCGTCCAGCGCATCTTCGCCGGTGTGGCCAAACGGCGTATGGCCAAAGTCATGCACCAGCGCCACGCCTTCTGCGAGGTCTTCGTCCAGCTTCAGCGCACGCGCCAGCGCACGGGCAATCTGCGCCACTTCAACCGTGTGGGTCAGACGTGTGCGGTAATGGTCGCCATCAGGGCTGATGAATACCTGCGTCTTGTGTTTCAACCGGCGGAACGCCGTTGTGTGCACGATGCGGTCACGGTCGCGCTGGAATTCGGAACGGGTCAGGCTGGATGGTTCAGGAAAAAGGCGGCCGCGTGTCGTCCACGGGTCAGCAGCAAACACTGCCCTCTCACCGCTTCCAAAACCCAATGCACGCTGATCAATTCTCATGTCTCACCCTGTTCTCGACTGCCATTGACGTTTCACACCCACATTCATACCTATGCTAAGGCCTGTCGCATAGTAACGGAAACACAGACTTTTCCTTCAAGCAGGGTATAGACCTCTTCTTTGAGTGTTTTATAATTGCGTTTAAACAAATCTCTCCGGACCTTGACCCCGGCCATGAGGACAACATGACACAGATAGACGTAACCCTTTCCGAATCGGCCGCCAAGAGAATCGCCGAAATCGTCAGCGCAGACGCCGGCAAGCAGGCCCTTCGCGTTTCCGTGGAAGGTGGCGGCTGTTCCGGTTTCTCCTACAAGTTTGACCTTGAGGACACACAGGCCGACGACGACGTGGTGATTGAACGCGACAATGCCAAGGTTCTGATCGACAGCATGTCGCTGATCTACATGGCCGGCTCCGAGATCGACTTCGTCGATAATCTTCTCGGTCAATCCTTTCAGATAAAGAATCCGAATGCGGTTGCAAGTTGCGGATGTGGAACGAGTTTTTCCGTTTAAACCCTTCCTGTGAGTTCAGCGGTAAAACGGGTGTCAATTGCCTTTTCATCGGGTAAAGATAGACCTTGAGAAAAACGGGGTATCCGATGAAAATCGCCACATGGAACATCAACGGCGTCAAGGCACGCATTGAAAACCTTTGCCAGTGGCTGAAGGATTCCAGTCCGGACATCGCCTGTCTGCAGGAAATCAAGTCCGTTGATGAAGGTTTCCCTCGCCTCGAAATCGAAGCCCTCGGCTACCACGTGGAAACACATGGCCAGAAGGGCTTCAATGGCGTTGCGCTTCTCTCTAAGATCAAGCCGGACGAAGTGCGCCGTGGCCTTCCAGGTGATGATACCGATGAACAGGCCCGCTTTATTGAAGGTGTATTCTCGGTCAAGGGCGGCGTCATTCGCGTCTGCTCGCTTTACCTGCCAAACGGCAACCCGCCGGACGACCCGGTAAAATACCCCTATAAGCTGCGCTGGATGGAGCGGCTGCGCGCCTATGCAGCTGAACGTCTGGAGCTTGAAGAGCCGTTCATTCTGGCCGGAGACTATAACGTCATTCCCGAACCCTATGACTGCCACGACCCGAAGGTCTGGGAAGGCGACGCGCTGTTTCTGCCGCAGACACGGCAGAGTTTCCGCCGTCTGGAAAATCTCGGTTTTGTGGATGCGGCCCGTGCGACAACCGATGCGGCGGGACTTTATTCCTTTTGGGATTACCAGGCTGGCGCATGGCCAAAGAACAACGGCATTCGCATCGACCACCTGATGTTGTCGCCGGAAGCCTCTGACAAATTGCAGGCTGTTTCGATCGAGAAACATGTGCGCGCCTGGGAAAAGCCATCGGACCATGTGCCGGTTTGCGGTTTCTTCAACTTCGCCAGCTGATCTTATCAGCCTGCGGTCGCGCAGGCTTCACTCACCCATGAATTTATGCGTTCACATCCGTCGCCACCTCTCAGGTGGCGGCGCTTAAAAGGCGTGAGCCTGTTACAGGGATAATCCTTATCAGGGATCAGTCCAAATTGCCGGAGCGGATGCTCTGGGCAAGCGAGATGGCGTCACGGCGATCACCCTCACCAGCTACCGCAAAGGCCTGTTCCTGCAAATCCTGAACCCAAGGGCATTCAGAAGGGTTGCAACGATCAAGAGCTGCGGTCATGAAGGCAAGTCCGCGTACGGTCTGGCCTTCCTGGAAGATAACATTGCCAAACACCGACATCGCACCAGCATGGCCGTTGCGGCGCGCCTGGTTCAGCCACTTCTTGGCCTGCATGGCATCCGCTCGACCGCCCTCACCCGCCAGAATCATCTGGGCAAGCTGGAACTGCGCTTCTGCAACGCCAAAGGTCGATGCCACCTGGAAGTAGATCTGGCGGGCCTGCGACATATCAGGCTTTACCGGGCTGCCCGGAATGCCATGGCGATAATAGTCAGCCAGCGACAGCAGAGCGTTCACGAAGAAGCCTGTGTCTTCAGAACCGGGTTCTACGCCCTGGCTGGCAATTTCATTGTAGATTTTGAAGGCTTCGAAGTCATTTTTGGCGACACCGTCACCATAGGCATACATGTTGGCCAGTGCCCAGCGGGAGCCTGTGTGGCCCTTTTCGGCCGCATAACGATAGGCTTCTACCGCGTCTTCCTTCTTGCCGTTCTTGTAGGCCTTGAAGCCGAATTTGAAGAGGTCGAACGGTCCGGATTCCTTCGTGACACCCGCATTGATATCGAATGCAGCTGCAGGCATTGCCAAGGAGGCAATGAGGAAACCCATACACAGGGGTTTCAGGATGTTGGCTTCACGTTTCAACATTTCACCGAACTTCTTTCATTCGTCTCGGCGTATATCCAAGACCGCTGTCACACTGCAAAGACAAACCGCAGTCATTTGCGATTTTCCGAGGCGACTGCGTCTTTCTGGCCGCAGTTATCACTACGCGGTCATTTGGAAGCCGAGTCCAATTCCGTGTTTCACGGGAACAGATATAGGAAACATTTCCGGCAAGATAACGGCGTTTACCAACAGCCTGTGTGGCAGTTGCAATCGATGGAGATGCCCGTCTCCGCTGATAAGCCTTACACCCTGAATTCAAAACCGTTTTCACTTTCACCACGTTCACGGATGCTACGCGACACGCTTGCCCCCCGGCAAAATCGCCACCCGTGAGAATAGCGAAACGCTTCCTTTGTGGCGGGAAATGGACAAATGTGCCTCTCTCTCACCGCGTGCATAAGGTTGCAGAAATGTGTTGCTAAATCGTCACAATTTTAGGCGACAAAAAAAGAAAGGCCCGGCAGGGACCGGACCTTTCACTTTTCCAATTAGACACCAGTCTGCTTCAGTAAATGGCGTCGATCAGAACTTGACCTTGATGCCGGTTGAGATGGCCGCCACGACGTCGTTGCCGAAGTCATAACCAGCCTCATCCCCACAGATCGCCGTTCCCGTTCCACAACGCGCACCGCCAATTGATGAACTACCCGAGGTCAGCAGACCAACCGCACCGGCGATCTTGAACTCAATGTTCTTGTTCGGTGAATAGATCAGCTGTGTGCCGAGCATCCAAGTGTCTGTCTGTGTACCGATGACGGTCGAGGTGCCACGATCCCAGGTGACGCTAACCGCCCCACTCCACTGATCGTTGAACTTGTGCCCAACACCACCTGAAACAGTCCAACCATCACGGTAGAAGAGGTCAAGAGTGTTAAGCGAACTTGCTCCAGGAACGCAGGGAGAAACGCCAACAGGGCAGAACGGTACGACCTGGATCTGGCTCCAATCGGTCCACTTGACGGAACCGAAGGCCAGCCAGTCCGGTGCGATACCGGATTGCAGCTTCAGCTCAAGACTGTCCGGCATGGAAACCGATCCATAGACAGGAGTAATCTTGCCGCCGTAAATGGCCAGTGGCGTGCCAGCCACAGCAGGTAACCCCGTCAAATCAACGTTACCAGTGAGATCGTGATCAACAGCGCTGTTATAAACGAGGCTCGCACGGAATGCTATTTCCGGGATTTCATAGGCAATGCCTGCGCGCCAACCCCAGCCATCACCCTCCATATCTAGCTTGCCGATACCTGAGTACAGACTGGGATACGCCGGACCCAAAGCAGCGGGGGCGAGAACCTGGCGATACTTGTAGCCGCTGATTTCCTGATAGAATGCACCACCGATGATCGAGAAATCGCCCTTGCCAGCTTCAAATTTGACTCGGCAAGTCGCTGCATAATTATTCGACTTGACCTTGGTTTCAATATTGTAGCTAGCACCTTGCCAGATACCAGGGTTGAGATCCGCACCCCAAGGCTGCGAATAGTCGAACATGCAATCGCCTAAATCGCCGATCGAGGCCTTCATGCCAATCCGTGGTGACCAGTAACTTTCAGCATCGTCCGCAGAAGTGCTCCAGCTTGCTGGCAATGGAATAGCCACGCCAAGAGCAGGACTCTTTAACGGATTATCGACCGCGTTCTTAACTTTGCGGTGCGGCATCACGAAGGTGCCGGAAGCATCCAAGGCGTAATCTGAAGGTTCGAACAGAAGGTCGATGTTGTAACCACCGCGCTCCAAACCGCCAGCAAAGGACGGCGATGCAACAATGCTGCCTGCGACAAGGCACAATGCGCCTTTAATAAATCCACGTTTTGCCATCTCTCTCCCCAAACAAGGCAATGTGATGGTGAAACAGTGAAGCTGTTCGCCCAAAATGACAATGCCAGAATTTTGCCTGCTACCTTTAGATTAGCTCAAAAGTTTTACGTAAGTTTTTGATAAATCCAAAAAAAAACAGGTCATTTGGGACGAGATTCCAACATAACTAGAATTTTAGACAAAACGCAGAAATAAATTCTACCGAACCCGCAAACTGTAACATTATCACTACAGCTTGGGCATTCGGGAAAATATCGCGAAAAACTGTAACAGCCGATACAGTTTTCGACTTTTCTCGAGGTTTGCCAGCCCTTTGACGTGGAATGGCTGACCCTTTAACCGCGAAACATTGGAGCGTTCGGCCAGCGCGCCAGCACCCTGCCGTTACCACCATGAGGCAGCAAAAAAGGCGCATCCCTTTCAGAATGCGCCTTCGTAATTCGTATTTGAGCAGCAGATCAGCTGGCCTCGTTAACCCGTGTCAGCGCGGTCTTGAGGTTGGCGATCTGTACTTCCAGCTCGGCGTTGCGCTCACGGTCTGCTGCAACAACTTCCGGATCGGCATTGGCAATAAACTTCTCGTTGCCAAGCTTCTTGGCAATACGGTCAATTTCAGCCTCAGCCTTGCCGATTGCCTTTTCGAGACGGGCCTTTTCAGCCGCGACGTCGATCAGGTTGCCAAGTGGCAGGCATGCAGTTGCCTCACCGACGATGATCTGCGCCGAACCCTTCGGTGCGGCGTTGGCCAGCGTGATGTTTTCTGCACGGGCCAGACGACGAATGGCAGCGTCATGACGTTCCAGACGCGACTGGGTCACGCCATTGGCGCCAACGACAACCAGCGGCGCTGTCGCACCCGGCGGCACGTTCATCTCAGAACGGGCCGAACGAATGCCGGTGACGAGATCAACCAGCCAGTTGATTTCGGCCGCAGCAGCGGTGTCGGTGAATTCTGGCGTTGGCCAAGCGGCATGGCACAGCAGACCGTCACGGCTTTCGCCTTCTTCGACCGTATGCGCCCACAGCTCTTCCGTCATGAATGGCATGAACGGATGCAGCAGCTTGTAGATTTCGTCCAGAACATAAGCCGCGCACGCCTGCGCTTCGGCCTTTGCCTTTTCGTCGTCACCGCTGAAGACAGGCTTGAGCAGTTCCAGATACCAGTCGCAGAACTGGTTCCAGACAAAGCGGTACAGCGAGCTTGCAGCATCATTGAAACGATAGTTGCCGACGGCTTCCGTTACCTCATTTGCCGTAACGGCAAGTTCGGTCAGGATCCAGCGGTTGATGGTCAGCGTCGTTGTTTCCGGCAGGAACGCCTTATTACGCTTCACGCCATTCATTTCCGCAAAGCGTGTCGCATTCCACAGCTTGGTGCCGAAGTTACGATAACCGGCGATACGGGCAGGATCGAGCTTCACGTCGCGGCCCTGCGCTGCCATGATCGACAGCGTAAAGCGCAGCGCATCCGCACCATATTCATCGATCAGTTCCAGCGGGTCGATGACGTTGCCCTTGGACTTCGACATCTTCTGGCCGTTCTTGTCACGAACCAGCGCGTGGATATAGACCGTGTGGAACGGCTCTACCGGCACACCGGCGTCATCCTTCATGAAGTGCAGACCCATCTGCATCATGCGAACGACCCAGAACGGAATGATGTCAAAGCCGGTTACCAGAACATCGGTCGGGTAATAACGCGCCAGTTCCGGTGTCTGCTCCGGCCAGCCAAGCGTCGAGAATGGCCACAGTGCCGACGAGAACCAAGTGTCGAGAACGTCTTCGTCACGGGTCAGGATTTCACCTGGCTTGAAGTTTTCAAGCTTTTCCTCAACCCAGGCCTTCCATGGACCTTCGTGAGAAATGTAGTGCTGGATCGCAGCCTGCAGGGCCTCTTCTTCCGTCTTTTCAACGAAAACCTGGCCATCAGGGCCGTACCATGCCGGGATCTGGTGTCCCCACCACAGCTGGCGCGAGATGCACCATGGCTCAATGTTTTCCAGCCAATTGAAATAGGTCTTTTCCCAGGATTTCGGAACGAACTTGGTGCGGCCGTCACGAACCGCCTCAATAGCAGGGCCAGCCAGCGTCTTGTTGTCGACCCACCACTGTTCCGTCAGGCGTGGTTCGATCGGCACGCCACCACGGTCGCCATGCGGCACCATGTGCTTGTGCGGCTCGATCTTGTCGAGAAGGCCGGCATCCTCGAAAATCTCGACGATGATTTTGCGGGCCGCAAAACGGTCCTGCCCTTCCAGGCGATCCCAGGCACCGTGAAGTGCTGCCGGATGGTCGAGACCTTCCAGGAAGTCTTCATTGTCCTTGATGGTGACCGTACCGTCGACATTGAGAATGTTGATGGCGCGCAGGCCTGCACGCTTGCCAACTTCAAAATCGTTGAAATCGTGGGCGGGCGTGATCTTGACCGCGCCGGTACCGGCTGTCGGATCAGCATAGTCATCGGCAACAATCGGAATCTTGCGGCCAACGATCGGCAGTACGACGTGTTTGCCGACGATTGCCTTGTAGCGCTCGTCTTCCGGGTTCACCGCAATGCCGGTATCGCCCAGCATGGTTTCCGGCCGGGTCGTGGCAACCACGATGTAATCGCGGGTTTCATATTCCGTTGGCTTGCCGTCTTCATCAAAGGCAACCGGGTACTGGTAGGTAACGCCCTTTTCCAGCGGATAACGGAAGTGCCAGAGATTGCCCTTCACTTCCAGCTGCTCAACTTCCATGTCGGAAATTGCCGTCAGAAGCTTGGGGTCCCAGTTCACAAGGCGCTTGTCCTTGTAGATCAGGCCATCCTTGTAGAGGCTGACGAAAACTTCCAGAACAGCCTGCGACAGGCCTTCATCCATTGTGAAACGTTCGCGCGACCAGTCACAGGAGGCGCCAAGGCGCTTCAGCTGGTTGAAGATCAACCCGCCGGATTCGGCCTTCCATTCCCAGACCTTGTCGATGAAGGCTTCACGGCCCATCTCGCGACGGCCAGGCAGCTTCTGTTCGGCCAGCTTGCGTTCAACCACCATCTGCGTGGCAATGCCGGCATGGTCCATGCCCGGCTGCCACAGCACGTCCTTGCCGCGCATGCGCTCAAAACGGATCATGATGTCCTGAAGCGTATTGTTCAGGGCATGACCCATGTGCAGCGAGCCAGTGACATTTGGCGGCGGGATGACAATTGTGAAGGTTTCAGCGCCGGGTGCCGCGTTGGCACCGGCACGAAACGCATTGGCGTCGTCCCATGCTTTGGCGATTTTCGGTTCAACCGAAGCGGAATCGTAGGTCTTTTCGAGCATTTCCTGACCTGAAATTTTGAGTTCTTGTATTTGTTTTTAAATAAGGATGGGCGGTAGAGAGTCAACAGAAAGTGGCAAATTCAACCAAAACTGCTGCCCGACCGGGCGACCATTGCAGCTTCCCGGCACCGGGCATCGCCTTGCAGGTGAAAGAGCGGGCCTAGACGTAACATCCAATCCCGTTCAGGAACAGAATCAGGTTCATCCCACACTGATTCAACAAAATGACCTATCCCGTTGTTTTCTCATATATGGTGAGGAAATTATACCCCGCAACGGCCAGAAAGCTGCGCAACAAAAAAGCCGCCCCGAAACCGGCGCGGCTTTGTTTAACCTTGATGGAAATTAGCGGCGTGGGCCGCGCGCCACGCGCTCGATTTCCTCGCGCACCAAACGCTCCACCAGCGTTGGAAGGTTATCTTCCAGCCAGTCCTGCAGCATCGGCTTCAACATTTCCTGCGCCATGTCTTCGATGGAGCGACGCTCAACACCGTTGAACACGTCGGCCAGTTCGTTGAACGAACGGGCAATCTGCGCACCGGCTTCAACGGAAATGAGGCTGGACAGGGCAGATGGCGCCTCTGCAACCGGTTCCGCCACGGGCTCGACAAACTGCATTGTCTCTGCGACTGGCGCAGGGTTTACCACCGGCGCGGCCTCGTGAACGTCGGCAAGCTCAAGCGCCTGCTCGAAGGTTTCTTCGTCCCAGGCAACAGCCGGCGCACTTTGCACGGCTGGCGTTTCACGAACCGGGAACGGCGAAATGGTCGCCTGTCTTTCTTCGCTGAAAAATGGCTGCGATGGACGCGAAATTTCGGCTGCGGTATCGTCGATGGAACCACGCAGTTCCGCCAGGCGGGCAGCCATGACGGGGCTCTCATAAGCGGCATGTGCCGCAACCGGCTTTGCTTCCGGCTTGTCCTGCAATGTTTCAGCGGTCAGCGCGCTCAAGGCTGGCTCCAGCGTGCGGCCGGTAGCAGCCCTCACCCGAGCCGCCACATCAGCAAGCGACATAGCCTTTTCCGGAACAGGTTGCGCTGCCGCGCCATGGGTCTGGTTTGCCGCGGGCGGCACGTGGGGCGGCGGGCTTGTCATCTCGCCGCGGCGCTCGGCGGAAGAAGCCGGGTTGCCGGCCTGCGTGAAAGCGATACCAAAATCGTCGTCGCTCTCATCGTCGTAGACAGGAGGAAGCTTGCCAGCAAAAGCACCAGACGGACCGGGCTCATTGCTTTCGATGATACGGCGGATCGACGCCAGGATTTCTTCCATGGACGGTTCACGCGCTACACTTGGCTGAGCCATTTCTATCCCCGTTTTCCATTGCTGTTATTGGCTGGGGCAAACACGAAACACGCCCCGAATCACCGCTAGTTTATGGCAGTGCGAATCGGAACTGAATGACCCTTTTGACGGGAATTGCCGCGATACACAGATTATTGTTGTGGAAAAATAGAAAAGCCCGGTCAAAACCGGGCCTTTGTCTATCCGTGAACAAGCAGCATTTACCTGCTTAGAATACGAATTCCTTTGCCTTCTGGAAGCCTGGAAGCGGCTTGACCGAGGCGTTAAACGAGGTCGTTACCGAGAAGCCTGTGGCGGCGCGGCTGTAGACAGTTGCCTTTGCGGAGTTGCCATAACCGACGACGGTAACAAGACGGCCACCTTCACGAAGCTGGTCGAGAAGTGCATCCGGAATGAATTCTACGGCGCCGTTCACGAAGATGAGATCGTAAGGTGCTTCGCTGGCATAGCCCTTTTCCAGGTCGGAAACGACGGCTGCAACATTGTCATAACCTAGCTTGGCAAGGGTTTCCGTTGCAGCTTCCACCAGCTTTTCGTCATTGTCGATTGCCACGACCGAACCGGCCAGCTGCGATAGAACTGCTGAGACGTAACCGGTACCGCAACCAACTTCCAGAACAACGTCGTCCTTGCTGATAGCGGCCAGCTGCAACAGCTTGGCCAGAGGCGAAGGTGCGGTCAGGTAACGGGCCGGACGGCCATCAGAGGCGGGACAGATCTGCACATTTTCATCGCGGTAAGCGATGGTCTGCTGCGCTTGCGGCACGAATGCTTCACGCGGCACATTCACAAATGCCATGAGCACGGAATGCGACGTTACATCGGTCGTGCGGATTTGGCTATCGACCATGTTCACACGTGCTTTTTCGAAATCCATCATATCGTATCGCCTCTGTAGAAATTCGAAACGAGCGCCAAAACGCTGTTTCCTTGCGATACGTCTTAATTGGCGATGCCTGCGCTTTCAAGCGTGCGCGTCGCACTGTGACGATAAAAACAACCGGCTAGCCGATAATTTTTACAAACATGCTCAGATGAGCGGTACGGTGATGTAAAGGCATGTCAGAATAACGGCACCAAACATCGAAACTTCGATCAAACTGTCGCGCATTTAACCAACCCTCCGTGGGACCCAATGTCCTTGAGAAAAGAACGGGCAACGTGAATTTTGGTTCCACGCTTTCGCCATGGAATAGCCACCTGCCTGCCTCTGTTCTTAACGGGTGAACATAGCCAGGGCGTGACAGTGTCAAATGGTGTGATACGCGACTGTAAACCGCTAATGTCATCACGATTTGCGCCCAGTTCAGCCCCTCCCACGACTTGCGCCAAGGCCGCCGGTATGGGTTAAATGACATACAGTCCCTATACCCAAGGATGAACACCATCGACGAGCTTGATAGACCCGATACCGAACCCAGGAAGAAGCCGCTCTGGCCTTGGCTGTTGCTGCTGGCGGTGACGCTGATGCTGATCTACGCCTATTTTATATGGACAACGACGATCGACTACATCTTCTCAGGCGCCAGCGACCTGTTTCACGCGCTCGAATGGGTGCTAAACTTCCTCGATGAACAAAAGGCAGGGCAGGATTAAAGGGATACTGGTGTCAGCATTATATCGGACTAAACCGGGCGACAGCATCGAATACCGCTGTTGTCACTCCCAGACATCAACCACAAGGAATGTGCCCCGGTTTTCGTGACCCATTATCTTGACGGTGATCCAGCAGTCACCACGCAGGATCATTCTTTGAGCCTCAGCCGACATAGAGCCGTTGTTCAGCATCTCTTCGAGCGACTGACGGTTTTGCGCATCAGTGAAGAACTCGTCACCCTCATCCCCTACGTCTCTGAGGTCATAGACATGATAATTTGCCCGGTCTTGGCGAATGATCTGCCACGGTTTCGTCAGTGACGTTCCGTTGGAATTGTTAAGGTCGTTTGCGCCGATGTAGGCGGTGTAGGTGTCGATTACATCAGCCTTTACAACGCGTGTCTTCGATTGGGCGCCTGCAACGCTGGAACTGGCAAAAAGCACGACGATCAGAGCAATATAAAGTTTCATGTCTGTCTCCTGAGACAAACACTTCTTGGCAGTATGCCTGAGGGTAATCCACTCTTTCTCATGGTGAGGGTTAATGCTCTTCGCCGCTGCAACTGGACAAGCAGCATGTGCGTTTCAGGTTCTCCTCGAAGGAGAGCCAAAGACATGACCAACGTTACAGCCCTACCGAGCCTTGATCTCAATCGCTATCTTGGCCGGTGGTACGAGATTATCCGCTTGCCGTTGAAATATGAAGACAATGCCGCAACTGACATCACGGCACGTTACTCCCTCAAAGAGAACGGCGCTATTCGCGTTGACAACAGATGTTTCGACAAAGATCAGCAGGCAGCTCAGGCTGTCGGCGAGGCAAAGCCGGTTGACGAGACACATGCAAAGCTGAAGGTCAGTTTTCTTCCTGCCGCACTGCGCTGGCTGCCGTTTACCGATGGCGATTACTGGGTACTCAAGATCGATCCCGACTATAGTGTCGCGCTGGTCGGTACGCCTGACCGTCAGTTTCTATGGGTTTTGGCTCGCGAGAGTTCGATTCCCGCAGAAACGCTGGAAGACTATCTTGCCGAGGCACGCCGGCAAGGCTTTGATCTGACCAAGATGATCATCCCCCGCCACACCGGGCGCGACGTGACCGATGTCATGCTTCTAGAAAAATAGCAGTCAAAGCTTCTTGTGCATCGTCCTGACCGCCCGCGGCACCTTGGGCGCTGACGGCTTCTGCTGACTTCGAAACTGGTAAGTCCAGCTAACCAGCCTGTGCAGTATTAGGCGGGTAATTTAAACGCTCTAACCCCGTTACACTCATTGCCGATTGGGAAGGAGATGTGGGACTTGGCACGAGATAGCCCCATCACAGGTTAAGAGCAGCCCCGAACGTGAAGACAGCCTTTCCCGATCAACGCCACCGCTGACGCGCCATGCGCGCAGTTGACCTTGAAAAAATGGAAGGTTTAAGACATGACGATCTACAAAATTGCTCGATCTTGGACGATCATCGCGACGCTTGCATTTGCTGCGTCATCGGCCCATGCAAACGCTGGCACGGCGGTCAGCACTGACGTGACGGCCCGCAACGAGACCATCGTAAAGCAGGCATTCGAAGACTGGGCAGAACGAGGCGGAGCTTTCACGCGCGTCGTTTCACCTGATGTCGAATGGACAGTTCGCGGCTCAGGCCCCTACTCGCGCACCTATAGCGGCCTGGACAGTTTCGTAAACGATGCTTCCGCCCCTATTCTGTCGCGGCTCAGCACACCGCTTAAACCGGTGGTCAAAAAAATCTGGGCGGTGGATGACGACGTGATCGTGCGGTTCGATGCTTCCGCCACGACAACCACCAATGACACCTACAGCAATGAATATCTCTGGATATTGACCATGAAAGATGGCGTCGTTGTCAAATCCGAGGCCTTTCTGGATATGGGCCTCTATCAAGACCTGGTGGACAGCGCCCCTACGCGCGCCAACTGATCCACCCGTTGGTAAAGAGACGTTGGTTACCCTGCGGCAGCATGGTGTGGGGTAACCAGCGGTGTATCAGAGGCCAGAACCTGCCTTACAACGCGCAAGGCGCCCCCGTACAGTATTTCAGGTTGTTCCGCGCTCGGAGCTGTCCAATATGCCTTGCTCTCTTCTGCCATATAGTCCGCATATGGTCTTTTACGATCAGCTTTCGCGATCAAGGCAAAATCACCGCGGTAGGTGCTGGCTTCGCCGGTCGGTTCCAGCTCGAAAACACGGGCATCGGGCCGGTACTGGCGTTGAAAGGCAAAGGCCATATCGACTGTTTCGAACACAAACACACAGTTGAGGCGTGACGGACGTTGAGGGGCAAGTGCCAACCTCGCTGTTTCCAGTGCGACTTCCCACAGTATTATTTCAATGTGAGATACAGCCTTAACTGCGGTTTCGGGACCAAACAAACGGACTGTTGTCCCCCAATTGCCGGGCTCGATAGTAGCGCCCACAGCATGTTCAATACTGCTTACGTGATAATACATTCAATTCCTCAAGGTGGCCCGTGTAATATTTGGACAACCCACGGCATGATCGTATAGCGCAAGGTTTTGCGAAGGGAGTGTCTTTGCGCAAATCCGTATCAGAAGCCAGAATAAAGTCCAGAGGACATTTTCAAGCCAACCGATTATGTGAGAAGGCCTGTTTATTCATGAAAATCATACAAAAATTCTCGATGCCTTAAGTACTGTTGAAATCATCATCAGAAAAATTTGAGCAAGGTAAAGAATTCGAGGAGCGACGCCAGTGGACCGCCAGAGTTTGCACGAGGTGTGCCAGCCTCTCCCAAGTGTAAAACCCGTCTCGGCTGCTTAATGCGCTCGATGACACTGTCGCCACGCTTTTAGCTTTTAGCCGCCGACACCACTTGGACGGGTCGCTTTTGTCAGGATGCCACCTGATCAGCACAACGGGGCTCTGCCGCCGCCCCTTCCCGAATGACAACTCCGATTTCCCTTGCTATTGTCACGCAAAGCGCGGCTATCTTTTGCTTTGAAGAGGAGATTCGAATGGCCAAGGGTCAAGTTAGAAGCAACAAAGAAGTACGCAAACCCAAGAAGGATAAGGCTGCACCGGTTGCCGCCGCTCCTACCCTGGGTGCACGGGCTGTAGAGGCCAGCAAGCAGAAGAAGCCGCAGTAATCCTGCGCCACAACGCTCGCATCCACTTATCGATCAACCGGCAGCGCAAGGTGAACCCCAGCACTGCCGGTTTGCGTCAATCGTTCCAGCTATCTGCGGCCTCGGCCAGCGTTTTGAAGGCGCGTCCCCCATCTTTACTGGAGGGGATTACTTCGATGAAAAGCTCGACGGCGATACTGAGGTGAAGCGCAGCGGATTCAGCTGTTTCCTTTGAGCCATTCGCATAAAGGCTGTCAGTTTGCTGCAAATAATAGAGGTTGGTTGTGATATCTCTGAATATCAAATGGCGGAGCACGGCTTCTTCCGTATGTCTCCAGATCTCATGTTTTTCAAACATATGATGTCACGTCTTGCGACGTTGTGCTGAGGGTTTCTTGAACGTCCTGGGTGATATTGCCGTGTTCGGAAGTCAATGGCCCGGTTGGTGTATTGGTAAAATTGAGACCGCTAGCGGTCGGGTCGTCTACTCCGTCGCAGCCGATGCTCGAGAAGCCTGTACTGCATTAAATAGTTGGTCCAGAAGGATATCGGCTTCCCGTCTGGTTGTACCCATACGGGCTTTGAACCCACGAATTCTAATGCCGTTCACAACTTCATTCATAGCGTTTTTCAGCATGTAAAGTTCATGCTGTGTTAGATCGACGGTTACCCCATCAGGTTTGATTTCAATGTTACGCATATAGATCCCTGTTGATGGTTGTACGAAACTAGGCCTTTCAGTCTCTCGGAATTCAATCATTCTCTGCTAGTCTTCTGCACGCCCCTGCGGCCTGCTGAACTTGTCTCAAAAGGATATCGGTTTCCCGTCTGGTTGCACCCACACGGGGTCTAAAACCACGAATGCGAATGCCATTCAAAATCTCATTCATGGCGTTGTTTAGAATCCGGAATTCATTGACTGTCAGATCGACTGTCGCTCTGTCAGGTTTGAATTCAATGTTACGCATATAGATCCCTGTTGATGATGGTGACGATAGAGATTCGGTTGAAGATGTTGTTCCTCAGAACGACTGCAATCTCGAATAAAATCGAAGATATTCAGGCGACGAACTGCGTCGCCTAGGGTCACTGCCCCAAACAAGGCAGATCTTTAACAGAGTTCAATCAGTCACAACTGGTCTTCGGCACGCCTGTATTGTCTGTTGAACCTCTCTGAAAAGCGTCAAAAACTCACCCATGGTCGTACCCACACGGATGCTAATGCTGTCATCGCCGAGAGCATCCAGAGTTTCGTTCATTGCGTTTTTCAAAATAACAAGTTCATGCAGTGTTAGTTCAACGGTTGCGCCGTCAGGCCTGATTTCAATATTGCGCATATAACAATCCCCTTCATGTTGAAGATAAACAGATGTCGATAAGGGATGTGCGTTGCCCGAATGGCCGTGACCACAAATCACAGACATCAAAACAACGAACGGCGCTGGCCAAAGATGACTGAGGCAAGCAGTTTTGGATTCTTTTGGAAAGTTTTTCGCGTTCAGGGCGGATAATGTTGATCGCGCCGACTTATGAAACTGCGAGTGACATGCGTGGCTTTGGTGCCAACGAACTGAGTCAATTAAGAGATTTTGGAGGCCTCGCCCGGAATTGAACCGGGGTACAAGGATTTGCAGTCCTCTGCGTCACCACTCCGCCACGAGGCCATCGCTAAGCGTATTTTGTTGTGGTGGCGGGGGTTTAGAATAATCCTAAACGATGCGCAAGAGGGTCGTTCTGAATATCAGCTTTTTTTATTCTGAATAAGGATTTTCCGCGTCGCTGCGCTGGTACGCCAGCCCTTCGGTTGTTGTCCCTATTATTTTCAACCTACAAATTCTTAAGGTTTTGTGCCTATTTTCCAGTTTCACACAAGGATGAGCGTTCACTTATTAAGCGCGATTAAAAACGCGAGGTTGAATGGCATACGATTGGGATGGCGGACGAACGCGCCGCGTCCGCTATATAAAAATACTCCTGCTGATTGCGATCGCAGGGTGCGTAGCGTTACCGCTACTGGCGTCTTTCTAAATAAAAGAGTGGGTGGTGAGTGTTTCTCACCACCCTTTTTTTGCCTTATCGTTCCGCCCAGCAGAAGAATTTCGATGTCTGGCCAATGCCGGGGTTCAACACGTTGGCCGGGTCGAGCGACCGGTAGAAAGCCCTAAGTTCAGGTTTGGCCTTATAGAGGTGGCCAACATTGTGTTCAGCTGGATATTCGGCGCCACGCCGGTCCAGCAAGTCCCACATTTCATGTTCGATGGCGATCGGGTCATGCCCTTTGCGGACGATATAGTCCTGATGGAAAACATGGCAGAAGAAGTGGCCGTAATAGAGCTTGCTAATCAGCTTGCCCTCTATGAATTCCGGCAAGGTTTCCAGCCAGTCGTCGTCGTTACGACGCAGTGCAATGTCGAGGGCGACAATGTCTTCCACTGAACTGCGGTGTGTGTCGCGGTAACGGATGGCAGCACCGGCAATCGCGAAGCGGTGCAGAAAGGCCTTGCGTCCCTCCTCTGCGTCACACTCGAAGAAGTCACCTTCCCGGCTGGCAAAATAGCTTTGCAGAAAGGCCTTGGTTTCCGGTGCACTGTCGAGCGAAACCTTGAGCAGCAGATGGTGGTCGAACCGCTTGCGAAACTCCCGCATGCGTTTTGGCAGATGGCTCGGCAACAGCGCCATCACCGTCTGCAAAATATGGTCGGTCACGCCACGCAGCTTGAACCCTTCAAAAAACGCATCGACCCGACTTTTCAGCGCAAAGGCGGCTGGTACCTTGTCCGTACCGAAACGGTCGATCAGCAGGAAGGTGTCCTTGCCGTATTTTTCGCCGATATCGTAAGCGTCGCGGTGAATATATTCACCGGCAATCGGCAGCGTATCAAAGGCGGTCAACATATGGCGACGCACCGCCGTCAGGTCTGCCGTATCGTTGGAGCCGATGTAAAACACCGCGCTCTTTTCCATCGGAAACGTGTCGAGCCGCACG
Source organism: Agrobacterium sp. AGB01 (assembly GCF_014851585.1). GTDB lineage: Bacteria > Pseudomonadota > Alphaproteobacteria > Rhizobiales > Rhizobiaceae > Agrobacterium. Next base: position 1,287,376 of record NZ_JACVAB010000001.1, on the reverse strand, counting down.
GCAAACAACACCAGCTTGCCGGCAGAGCCTGAAGCCTCGAAATGGCGGGTCACATCAGCGTTGAAACGGGCCGGTGTCGGCGCATCGACCTGGCGCACATGCTGGGCATAATTCTGGTCTGATGCGACGAACGTCGGATCATTGACGATATCGTCCGGGCTGTAGGCGCCCTTTTCGAGCCGGGACAGAATGTCTTCCGGGGCATCACCCAGCTTAACGCCAAGGTGATTGACGAGGTGCAGTTCACCCGCCTCATCCACCTGACCATAAAGGGCCAGCTGGGTATAGGCCGGTCCGCGTCGCACCAGCGAGCCGCCGGAATTGTTGCAGATGCCACCGAGCACCGAGGCACCGATGCAGGATGAACCGATAACAGAATGCGGCTCACGCCCCAGCGGTTTCAGTGTCTGTTCCAGCCGGTCGAGCGTCGCACCGGGCAAGCAGATGACCTGTTTGCCGTCATTGATCACCTGAATGCCCTTCAGGCGCAGTGTCGACACGATAACGATCTCGCGGTCGTAATCATTACCGTCAGGTGTCGAGCCACCGGTCAGGCCGGTATTGGCGGCCTGCATGATGACGATTCGTCCGGCGGCAACGGCGGCCTTGACGACCCGCCACTGCTCCACCAGCGTTCCCGGCTGCACCACGGCCAGCACGTTGCCGTCACCAAAACGGTGCCCCTTGCGGAACCGGCGTGTCGCCTTGGCGGCGGTCAGCACGTGGCCTGCCCCAACAATACCGCCAAATTCGCGCAACAGAGTTGCGGCGTCAGTGTTCATTGCATGCATCAAAGCTGCCTCATCGCCTTTACAAGCAGGTCTGAGGAAATGTCGGAGACGGATTTGGCCCCGGTCAGCGTCATGGCAACGCGCATTTCCTTTTCGAAAAGATTGAGAAGGTTGAGAACGCCCTCCTCACCGGCGGTTGCCAGCGCATACACAAAGGCGCGGCCAATCATCACCGCATCGGCACCCAGTGCCAGCATACGCACCACATCAAGGCCGGAACGAATGCCGGAATCGGCGAGGATCTTGATGTCACCTTTCACCGCGTCAGCAATGGCCGGCAAGGCGCGTGCAGAAGACAGGACACCATCCAGCTGGCGGCCGCCGTGGTTGGACACCACAATGCCGTCGGCACCAAAGGTCACGGCATCCTTGGCATCATCTGGGTCAAGAATGCCCTTGATGATCATCGGGCCTTTCCAGAATTCACGGATCCACTCCAGATCCTTCCAGGAAATCGACTGGTCGAAGTTGGCGCCAAGCCAGCCGATATAATCGGCAAGGCCCGTTGGTTTGCCGAGATATTTCGAAACATTGCCGAGATCATGCGGTTTGCCGTTGAGGCCCACATCAAAAGCCCAGCGCGGATGGGTGACCGACTGCCAGTAACGGCGAAGTTCGGCATTGGGGCCGCTCATGCCGGAATGGGCGTCACGATAACGGGCGCCCGGCACCGGCATATCCACGGTAAACACCAGCGTTTTCACACCGGCCGCGACCGCGCGGTCCAGAACGTTTTTCATGAAACCGCGGTCTTTCAGCACGTAAAGCTGGAACCACATCGGGCGGTCGATTTCAGGCGTCACTTCCTCGATCGGGCACACCGATACGGTGGACATGGTGTAGGAAATGCCCTTTTTGGCCGCCGCACGCGCCGCCTGCACCTCGCCACGGCGGGCATACATGCCGCTCAGGCCGACCGGGGCCAACACAACCGGCATGGACAGCTTGTCGTCCCACAGCTGTGTGTTGATGCTAAGATCAGACATGTTTTTCAGCACACGCTGGCGCAGTTCGACGTCGGAGAGGTCGCTGACATTGCGGCGCAGCGTGTGTTCGGCATAGGCACCGCCATCGATGTAATGGAACAGGAACGGCGGCAGCCGGCGTCGTGCGGCCTCGCGGTAATCTGTAGACGCAGAAATAATCATGGTGTTACCCCCTCACACTACCTTGGTAAAATGAGCGCGCCAGGCGCGCTTCGTCTTCGTCGATGGATTTCAACGATGAATGGACAAAATCGATATGAACATGTGCCGCCCGGCGGGCGCGCTCGCCGTCACCGGCCAGAATGGCGTCACGCAGTTCGCGGTGCTGCGATGACAGCGGCTCAGTCACCTTCGGAATGACGTACAGTTTCTCGAGGTTTTGCGAAATATTGGCTTTCAGCAGGTCAAACAGCCCCTTCATCACTTCAATCAGCACCAGATTGTGCGAGGCATCGGCAATGGACAGGTGAAAGGCGGCATCCGCCTTGGCCAGTGCCATCGAATCGTCACTGCCCTGCAGGCTGATCAGAGTTTCGAAACAGTCGGAGATTCGCGCCTTGTCTTCATCCGTTGCGCGCAAAGTGGCATGGTAAGCGGCAGCCCCTTCCAGCGCGTGGCGAATTTCCAGCACGTCAAACCGGTAAGCCGGATCGCTGGCAAACAACCGTGACAGCGGATCGACAAGTGCATTCTGCGACCACCCGCGTGGCGGTTCCTGGACATAATTGCCACCACCGGTGCGGCTTGTCAGGCGTCCTTTGCTGGCCAGTTGCTGGATGGCTTCACGCAGCGACGAGCGCGATACCTTCAGTTCCAGCGCCAGTTGCCGTTCGGCAGGCAGGCGATCACCCGCTTTCAGCCCGCGAGCGCTGATCAGCACTTCGATCTGTTCCGCAATGGCATCAGACAATCGAACAGTTCTCATATGGGTTTCATCGCCTTAAAATTGGTCCGACCAATAAACCAATTTTATTTAAAGCAATGCCCCTGCCCTTGTCCAATAAAAACAGCAAGACCAAACAACCACGAAATCAATAAGGATATAAATATATCTTTATATCACCTTGACTGTATTTTATCGCTCGGCCATAGTTAGTGCATCGAGGTTCTGTGGAGGTCGCACTCCGTAGCTAAGAGGGAATACGGTCAGGGTTTCACCCCAACGCCGGAGCTGCCCCCGCAACTGTAGACGGAGAGTTGCCGTTCACCATGTCACTGAGGCGAACACCTCGGGAAGACGAGCGGTTATGATGACCCGTAAGCCAGGAGACCTGCCGCGATAGATAACGTTCACGGGCGGGGTGTCCCGGTGTGCCGCTTTTGCGACAGGCACATCAGCGCCTTTCGTCGATGCGTCAGCCAATGCCTTGCCCACAACCTTCGGGGTTAAGGAAATGACCATCAAGACTGCAAATCTCGGTTTCCCGCGCATTGGAAAACACCGCGAACTCAAATTCGCACTGGAAGCCTATTGGGCCGGAAAATCAGACCGCGCCACACTGCTGGATGTTGCCGCAAAGCTGCGGGCAGACCACTGGAAACTTCAAAAAGACAGCGGCATAGACATCATCCCGTCCAATGATTTTTCGCTGTATGACCATGTGCTCGATACGGCCGTCATGGTTGGTGCGGTTCCCGCCGCCTATGGCTGGACCTATGAAAAATCTGGCGCGCAGGTGGATTTCGACACCTATTTTGCCATGGCACGCGGCGCCACAGGCCGCGCCCACACCCATGAAAACCATGCCGATTGCGGCCATAACCACCAGCATGAACATGGCGTGCCAGCGCTTGAAATGACCAAGTGGTTCGACACCAATTACCACTACATGGTGCCGGAATTTACCCGCGATCAGACCTTCGCCTTCACCGCCAACAAACCGCTGGACATGTTCATTGAGGCAAAGACGCAGGGCATTCATACACGCCCGGTCATTCTGGGCCCGGTGACATTCCTCAAGCTTGGCAAGGCAGAGGGTGAGTTTTCGCCACTGGATCTGCTGGAGCGGCTGTTACCGGTTTACGCGCGGCTGTTGGCCGAGTTGAGTGCTGCGGGAGCTGACTGGGTGCAAATCGATGAACCTGCTCTGGTCCTTGATCTTACCGAGGCGGAACGGCAGGCCTATCACCGGGCCTACACCGCGTTAAAGACGCTGGTTCCGAACCTCAACATCATGCTCGCCACCTATTTCGGGGCCATCGGCGACAATCTCTCAACCGTCTTGTCACTGCCCGTTGACGGCCTGCATATCGATCTGGTGCGGGCACCAGAGCAGCTTGAAACCGTGCTGCAAAACCGCCCGGACAATCTCGTTCTGTCATTTGGTATCATTGACGGCCGCAATGTGTGGCGCAGCGACCTTGAAAAGCTGCTCGATCGTCTGGAGCCGGTTATTGCGCAGGTTGGTGCCGACAAAATCCAGATTGCGCCGTCGTGCTCGTTGCTGCATGTACCGATTGATCTCGAGCTGGAGACCGAGCTTGATCAGGACATCAAGTCATGGTTGGCCTTTGCCACGCAAAAGCTGGCAGAGCTTGATGTCACCGGTCGGGCACTTCTCTCGGGACGCGCAACGGTAACGCACGCGCTCGCGGCATCATCGGCCTCAGCCGCAGGGCGCCGGACCTCACCCAAGGTTCACGATCCAGAGGTCAAGGCGCGACTGGCCACGATGTCTCCTGCCCTGACCAGCCGTAAAAGCGGCTTCCAGCAACGCAAGGCCTTGCAGGAACAGAAGCTTGATCTGCCGCTGTTCCCAACCACGACCATCGGCTCCTTCCCGCAGACATCAGAGGTTCGCAAAGCCCGTTCAGCCTTTGGCAAAGGAGAGATCAGTGATGCGGATTATGATGCCTTCCTGAAAAGTGAAACTGAAACCGCCATTCGCTGGCAGGAAGAGATCGGGCTTGATGTGCTTGTTCACGGCGAGTTTGAGCGCAATGACATGGTGCAGTATTTTGGCGAGCAGTTGACCGGCTTCACCTTTACCCGCCACGCCTGGGTGCAAAGTTACGGCTCTCGTTATGTGCGCCCGCCCATCATTTTTGGTGACGTGTCGCGCCCTGCCCCGATGACCGTCAAATGGTGGCACTATGCCCAGTCGCTGACCGACAAGCCAGTCAAGGGCATGCTGACCGGGCCGGTGACCATTCTCAACTGGTCTTTCGTGCGGGATGACGTTGCCCGCAGCACCGTGTGCTACCAGATTGGCTTTGCGATCCGCGATGAGGTCAGCGATCTTGAAAAAGCTGGCGCCACCATGATCCAGATCGATGAGGCGGCCTTGCGGGAAGGCCTGCCGCTACGCCACGCCGACTGGAAAACCTATCTGCATTGGGCGGTCGAAAGCTTCCGACTGTGCTCGACAGGGGTTTCCGATGACACCCAGATCCACACCCATATGTGTTATTCGGAATTCAACCAGATCATCGACTCTATTGCGGCCATGGATGCCGATGTGATTTCCATTGAGACATCGCGCTCGAAGATGGAACTGCTGGAAGCCTTCCAGACCTATCAGTACCCCAATGAAATCGGACCCGGTGTTTACGACATCCACTCGCCACGCATTCCTGACGTCAGCGAGATGGTCACGCTGATGACGCTGGCACGGCAGCGCATTGGTGACCGCCAGCTGTGGGTCAATCCCGATTGCGGCCTGAAAACCCGCAAATGGGACGAGGTCAAACCGGCGCTGGTCAATATGGTCGAGGCGGCGCGTGAACTGCGCCTTGCCGCTTTGGCTTGAGAACCACACAAATGAAAACGCCGCCTGTCATGTCTGACAGGCGGCGGCATTCAAAGACCTATCGCAATCTTAGGAAGCGAGCTTGGCAGCAAGCTTGGCAATGTGCGCGCCCTGGTACTTTGCGCCTTCAAGTTCGATGGCCGAAGGCTGGCGGGAACCGTCACCGTCGGTGATGGTCGACGCACCGTAAGGCGAACCACCCTTGATTTCATCAACACCCATCTGGCCCTGGAAGGCGTATGGCAGACCGGCAACGGCCATGCCGTGGTGCAGGAAGGTTGGGATGAAGCTGAGAATGGTGGATTCCTGGCCACCGTGCTGGGTCGCCGTTGAGGTGAATACCGAACCGAGCTTGCCAACCAGCTTGCCGTTGAACCACAAACCGCCAGTCTGGTCCCAGAAATTGCGCATCTGCGAGGCAACCGTGCCGAAACGTGTGCCGGCGCCAACGATGATCGCGTCATATTCAGCCAGTTCATCAACCGTTGCGATTGGGGCTGCCTGATCGAGCTTGAAGTGCGAGGACTTGGCAACGTCTTCCGGAACCAGTTCAGGTACGCGCTTTACGACAACGTCTGCACCGGCAGACTTTGCACCTTCCGCCACGGCATATGCCATGGTTTCAATGTGGCCGTAGGAGGAATAATACAGAACCAGTACTTTTGCCATTTTCTCGGTTTCCTTTGCTTGAGGGCCGAAGACCCGTTTAAGAAGTTGTCGCAGCATAATCCTGCCGCTCATCAATTACGTGACAAAGATGTAGCCCGGATACTGCAACCTCACCAGCCGATCACATCAAGACGCACTGTTCAATGATGTTGAACGCTTTTTGTCTTGCATTCACTTTTTCGTAGCAATGACGCGCTTGCATTCCATCGGCATCGCGCTACGTTCAACAGACACAACCGCGGATTTTTCATGACCACTGCACCCGTTTCCGTTACCGCCGCCATGCTTGCCATTGGCGATGAACTGCTCTCAGGCCGCACCAAAGACAAGAATATTGGACACCTCGCCGATGTGCTTACCCTGTCGGGTATCGACCTCAAGGAAGTGCGTATTGTCGCAGACGAGCAGGATGCCATTGTCGAGGCATTGAATGCATTGCGCAGCCGTTATGATTATGTCTTCACATCGGGCGGAATTGGTCCGACCCATGACGACATAACCGCCGATGCGGTGTCCGCAGCCTTTGGTGTGCCGTGCGTGCATGAGGCGGAAGCCATGCGTATGCTGGCCGACATGTACCGCGCCCGTGACATGGAATTTACCGAGGCCCGTCAGCGCATGGCACGTCTACCACAAGGTGCTGCCCATATCGCAAATCCTGTTTCGACCGCCCCCGGTTTCAACATCGGCAATGTCTATGTGATGGCCGGTGTGCCGCAGGTCTTCCAGGCCATGGTCCATAATGTCGTCCCGCACCTGAAAACCGGTGTAAAGCTGCTGTCGCAGTCGGTTGCCAGCCCTTATGGCGAAGGCGATATCGGCACGGCGCTGGGCGAAGTTCAGAAAAACCATCCTGAAACCAGCATTGGCTCCTACCCAAAATATGACGGACAGCGTTTCTCGACAGAAATCGTCGTTCGCGCTCGTGATGCGGCGGTATTGCATGCTGCTGCGCAGGCGGTTTCGGACATGCTGGAACAGATCGGGCGTGAAAAGGCTGCCGCCAGCACGTGAACCGTTAAGTGCTTTGGCGCGTTATCTTTTCACCGGACCGAAAGACGGTGACAACTTGATCAGGATCAAGGCGACATATTTCGAGAAGGACCAGTCTCAAGATACTTGAGACGCATACCATTGAGGAGATCGTCATGAGCTACAAAACAATTCTGACCGTTCTGGACAGCACTCAAAACGCAGCAAAGGTTAGTGAATTCGCCATTGCTCTGGCGAACAGGTTCTCGTCGCATGTGATTGGCCTGCATATGGAAACCATGGCGGCTGTACCCGTCGTTGCACCCATGGAAATTCCTGATCCTGCCTCCATTCAGGCTATTCAGGATATCGCGCAGAAAGAAACCAAGGAAATTGCCCAGATTTTCGAGCAAAAACTCTCGGGAAATGGTGTGTCGCATGAGTGGCGCAGCTTCGTTTCCTCGGTTGGTTATACCTCTGCATCCGCCGTCGACAGCGCCCGTTGCACCGATATCGTGATTGCCGGACAGAGCGATTCATCCAGCCTTTCCGACAGCCGTTCCGATATTGAAAGCTTTCTGTTTGAAAGCGGCCGCCCGGTTCTTCTGGTGCCTTATATTCTCAACGAACCCAAACCGATCAAACGGGTGCTGATTGCCTGGAACGGTTCACGCGAAGCAACGCGTGCGGCCTTTGATGCCCTGCCCTTCCTGAAAGAAGCAGAAAGCGTTGAGATCTTCACGGTTGATCCGCCAGAAACCGCAACGCAGTCACCGGCTATGGCTGGTGCAGAACTCGCAGCAACCCTTGCGCGCCACGGCGTGAAAGTGAGTGTGGTAACCAAGTCAACATCAGGCACGCTTTCGGCCCATGCGGCAATTGAAAACCGCCTTTCGGATGACAGCATCGATTTGCTGGTGATGGGTGCCTATACCCATTCGCGCTGGTGGGAAATGCTGTTTGGCGGCGTGACCCGCACGCTTCTGGATTCGATGACCGCGCTGACGCTGTTGTCGCGTTAAAGCTAAAAGTCACATCAGACCGAATCGAAAAAGGGCGGCAAGATTGCCGCCCTTTTCCATTGTTATCTGCCGTTGATCAGTTGGTCTTCTGGTCAACGGTGATGCCGAGTGCGGCAGCCGACGCGCGGAAGATGTCGGTGTTATCAACGTAAACCTGGCTTGCAGCAGGAACGTGGTAACGGGCCAGACCATCATGCGGCTTTGCATTTTTGGTGAAAAAGTCCGAGCCATTGCCCTTGGCGAAAACCGGAACCAGCTCGCGGGTGTGGGTGTCGGAGTTCCAACGCACCAGCGGCATGGCGCCTGCGCCCTGGTTGATGATGTCGGAATAGGCTTTGCTATCGGAGTCCGGTCCCTGCAGCAGGCCGTTGCCATGATCGGTGGTCACGATGATCATGGTTTCATCGAAAGAGCTGTTTTCTTCGATCCATTTGACGGCTGCCTCAACAGCTTCGTTGAATTCGATCTGCTCTTCAATGATGCGTGGCAGGTTGTTGGCATGGGCTGCCCAATCCACCGCGCCGCCCTCAACCATCAGGAAGAAGCCGTCTTCATCCTTGGAGATAAGGTTCAGGGCTGCCTTGGTCATGGTGGCCAGTTCAGGCTGGTTGTCCAGCTTGTCGCCAAAACCAACGCCGCTGCGGTTGAACTGGGTGGTCGCGTTGTTCTGAACGGTGCCAATGATCTTGGTCTTGTCACCGAGGTCAAGCGAACCGGCCGCGAGGGCTTCAAAGTCAGCCTTGGTCTCAATGAGCTTGTAGGCGGTTTCGCCAGATTTCAACTTGTCCCACGTGTCCTTGCCGCCAACGTAACGATAGGCCTTGTCGTCCTTTGGCTCAACTGCCTTGCCGTTATTGTCGAACAGCGGGTGGCCGGACCCCATGACAACAGTTGCGAGACCGCTTTCAACGATTTCCTTGCCGAGGGCGGCATATTCATTGCGGCTTGCATTATGGGCAAGGAAACCGGCCGGTGTTGCATGGCTCCACTGAACGCTGGTGACAACGCCAAGGGCGCGACCGCTTTCAACGACATATTCGCCGATGTGCTTCAGCTTCTCGTCATCATTCGACCAATTGATGGCATTGTTGTAGGTCTTTACACCGGTAGCGAGTGCGGTGGCTGCTGCGGCGCTGTCTGTGTAATAAGCGCGGGTATAATCGTAACCGGTGAAATAACCGGGATAGTTGCCGAGCGAACCTTCAAACACGCTGTCAGACTTTTCCGACTTCCAGAGTTCGGCAGGATCGAACGTCACGGTGCCTTCGGCAGATTTGGTCGGGGTGTTGGAGGTGTTGAGCGGATGCGTGGACGAGAACACCTTCACGTCGAAATCGTCATACACTTCATGGCCTAGCGCGCCGTGGCGATAATAGCTGGCGGCGTGCCATGTGTTGATCCCTGCGCCATCCGAAATCAGCAGAATGACGTTCTTTGCCGGCTTATCCTGCGCAAAGACAGGCGTCGTCAAAGTTGCACCAATCACCAATGCGGCGACAAATTTGCTAAAAATACGCATTTTTTCTTCTCCTGCGGGAATTAGGAAACAGGAAAGCAGCTAGTGTAATTTTATAACAGCTGTGTGAAACGAACCAGTCGACCTGTGCAAAGCTTGATTTTTCAGCGGTGTTGCCGCTATTAGCGAAAGCCATCAACACAACACGCTCATGGTGGCTTTTCTCATGTCTTCTCTCCCCGATAAAGCTTTCCCCGTTTCATGGGATCAATTCCACAGAGATGCGCGCGCACTTGCATGGCGCCTCGCAGGTCTGAACCAGGATTTTCGCGCTATCGTCTGTATTACCCGCGGCGGTCTGGTACCTGCCGCAATCATTTCGCGCGAGCTGAACATCCGTCTCATCGAGACAGTTTGCATCGCGTCTTACCATGACTACGTCAATCAGGGTGAGATGAACCTGCTGAAGGGCATTTCGCCTGAACTGACCACCGAGCAGGGCAAGGGCATTCTGGTGATTGACGATTTGACGGACACCGGCAAGACCGCTTCAGAAGTGCGCGAAATGTTGCCACAGGCGCATTTTGCCTGTGTCTACGCAAAACCATCCGGCGTGCCGATGATCGACACTTTCGTGACCGAGGTCAGCCAGGACACCTGGATCTATTTCCCATGGGACATGGGCTTCTCCTATCAGGAGCCGATTGCCAAGGGTTCGCGCGGCTGATCGCCGTCATTTCATGTCATGCCATGCCATGACATCTCAAAAGGCTGCGCTTGGCGCGGCCTTTTTTGTGTCAGCCATTCGGCTCCAGCAGCACCGGACCAACACTGTTTTCACCCAGCACGTCACCGGGATTGCGCAAGGGACACTCATCGGTAGACAGACAGCCGCAGCCGATACAGCCGGTCAACTGATCGCGTAGCCGCGTCAGCCGCGCAATACGGTCATCGAGGTCTGAGCGCCAATCCGCCGCCAATTGCTGCCAATCCTTCGAATTGGGTGTTCGCTCATCGGGCAATGCGCCGAGCGCGCCCTGTATTTCCTTGAGTGGAATACCGGCACGTTGCGCAACCTTGATAATGGCGATGCGGCGCAGCACATCACGCCCGTAGCGTCGATGGTTGGCACTGGTGCGCCAGCCCTTGATCAGCCCTTCCGCCTCATAAAAATGCAAGGTGGACACGGCAACACCGGCGCGTTCCGCCACCTCCCCCACACTCAAGTCCCGCATGATCGGCAATTGCCGAAGTTTTTTTGTCATCACTATTGACCTCAACCTTACTTGAGGAATTACCACATGGATTATTCAACACCAAAGGATTTTCCATGACTGACAAAACACTTTCCATCCGCGTCATTATTGGCAGTGCCCGCTCCGTGCGTTTTGCAGATGTGATGACGGCTTGGGTCCGTGAGCAACTGGCTGGCATGTCGCATATCCATGTTGAAGTGCTGGATCCGCGTGAACTGAACCTGCCGCAGGGGCACTGTACGGATGTAGCGCCGGCGAAAAGACTGCGCGAGAGCCTGAAATCCGCCGATGCTTTCATCGTCATCACACCGGAATATAACCGCAGCTACACCGGCGCTTTGAAGATCTTGATCGATTCCGCCTATGAGGAATGGAACGCAAAACCCGTCGGTTTTGTTTGTTACGGTGGAATTTCGGGTGGCCTACGCGCGGTGGAGCAGCTTCGCCCGGTATTTTCCGAACTGCATGCGGTAACCACGCGTGACGTTGTCAGCTTTTCCAATCCTTGGAAAAACGTTGGCCCGGATGGACGGCTTGATGCCGGCGCCTCCGCAACAACCGCATTTGAGACAATGATGGCCAGGCTGCAATGGTGGGCCCATACGCTGAAACAGGGACGTGAGACCACGCCTTACCGAAAGACGGCATAATGAAAGAGCATAGCCTTGCCCTGAAGGGCACCTTGTTGTTCGTGGCCACCTTGACCATTATGGCCGGCACCACAGTGGCACCATCCCTTCCCGCCATTGAGCAGACCTTTGCCGGTACAGAGCATGTCGCGCTTTTGAGCCGCATGGTGTTGACACTACCGGCGATATTCGTGGCAATGTCGGCACCCATTGCCGGCATTCTGGCAGACCGGTTTGGCCGTAAAAAGCTGCTGGTCATCAGCATGGTGCTGTATGGCCTCTCAGGCATGTCCGGCCTTCTGGCGGACAATCTGTTTTTCCTGTTGCTTGGCAGAGCCGTTCTTGGGTTGGCGATTGGCGGCATCATGACCGTCGGCACCACGCTGGCAGGCGATTATTTTACCGGCACCGAGCGAGAAAGCTATCTTGGCCTGCAACAGGCCTTCACACAGTTTGGCGGTGTTGCCTTTGTGGTGACCGGCGGCATTCTGGCCGATATTCACTGGCGGGTGCCTTTTGCGATCTATGCCGCCTCGTTCCTTATTCTGCCTGCAGTGCTGGCATTTCTGAGCGAGCCTGCCAAAAAGACAGCACCATCAGGGGGCCCGGCAAAAGCTGTGGTGTCCGCAAACTGGTCGCAGGTGCTGTTGCTGGCACTGGCGACCTATCTGATCAATGTGCTGTTTTACACCGTGCCATCCCAGCTGCCGTTTTTCCTGCGGCATCTGGCGATCAACAGTGCCAGCGCCATCGGCTATGCCATTGGCACCTTCAATCTGGCCGGCGCCCTTGTTGCTATGAGCTTTGGCCTGTTGCGATCGCGTTTGGCGGTGCCTGGTATTCTGGCAGGTGGGCTTGCTCTCATGGCAACCGGCTTTTTGATGCTTGCGCAGGCAAGTGGCATGGTTTCGGCACTCGATGTTTCTCGGCCACTTTACATCACCGCTTGCCAGCCAACCCTGGATCGGCTGGTTTGGTTTTGCGGCGCTTTACCGCGATATCTCCATTGCATTTGCGGCCATGGCTGTCATCGCCATCGCCACCGTTACCCTGCGGCGCAGGACGGCGTAACATATCTGCCCTCAGGACACGCGTTCTGAGGGCATTTTTCCGCTGACGAAATATCCATAGATCCGGCCCAGCCCCTAGCCCTAGTGGTGCCGATAGAATCAGCCAACCACCGCTGCGACAAAAAAATTTGCCCGCTCGCCAATATTGTTTGAGACGAATGTGATGGGCAGCCATGGAAAAGTGTGGTGCTTTTGGTGACAGACAAGCGAAAACTTCACTTATCTGCGCTTTTTTGGACAGATCGCCATTTTCGCGGTTTTTGGCAAAAAACTGGGGATGGAATTACCGTCAAAAATAGCTGTAACAAAATGTGACATTTTAAAGATAGCCCAGTAAATAGGGCTTTTCGCGGGTTCACGTGCAGTAAGGCGCTGTGGACAATGTTTCAGCAATCCACGCCAAGTATCTGAAATTTATAGCAGGTTTTGCTTTCCCCGTTTTCCACAGCCTCCCCACACAATATCTTGTGGTTAACAAGAGGTTGCAAACTAAGGCTTGACGGAATCACTGCAAATCTCGAAAGTAGCAAACATGTTGCGGCGGTAACTGAATCGGTGAACGAGGCCGGTTCTTTTCAGTTTCAGTACACGCGTTTGTCTGCGTTTCGGCCATGAGAGGCATGGAGCGTGAGACTTTTTGTGATCTGAATTTACCGCCGGAAATATGATGCGGGGACTGGTAGCAAGAAACTGTTAATACTATATATAGTATGCTTGCAGCCGAAATCACCACGAGATACAGGATGCCCATCTACGGATGAACATCCCATTCAGATCGGCAACACCCGGCTGCGCGCGATAACGCGAAGTCGGACCGGATTATTGCGCCCCCTTGACGGGCGCCAATTGGACGAGGAACGAACACAATGCGCATTGAACGCCGCTTCACGAAGCCAGGCCAGACGCCTTACGCGGACATCGACTTCCGCAAGGCCGTCAGCGAAATCAAGAACCCGGACGGTTCTATCGTTTTCCGTCTGGCGGATATCGACGTTCCCACGCAGTTCAGCCAGGTTGCGACCGACGTTCTGGCGCAGAAATATTTCCGCAAGGCCGGCGTTCCGAAGTTCCTGAAAAAGGTTGAAGAGAACGACGTTCCGTCCTTCCTGTGGCGTTCGGTTGCCGACGAGAAGGCCCTGAAGGAACTGCCGGAAGGCGAGCGTTACGGTTCTGAAACAGATGCGCGCCAGGTGTTTGACCGTCTGGCCGGTACATGGGCCTACTGGGGCTGGAAGGGCAAATATTTCTCGTCCGAAGAAGATGCTCTCGCCTTCCGTGACGAGCTTGCCTACATGCTGGCCAGCCAGCGCGTTGCACCAAACTCTCCACAGTGGTTCAACACCGGTCTGCACTGGGCCTATGGCATTGATGGTCCTGGCCAGGGCCACTTCTATGTTGACCCCTTCACCGGCAAGCTGACCAAGTCCAAGTCATCTTACGAACATCCGCAGCCACATGCCTGCTTCATCCAGTCCGTTGAAGACGATCTGGTCAATGAAGGCGGCATCATGGACCTGTGGGTGCGTGAAGCCCGTCTGTTCAAATACGGCTCCGGTACCGGTTCCAACTTCTCGTACCTGCGTGGCGAAGGCGAAAAGCTCTCCGGCGGTGGCAAGTCTTCCGGCCTGATGAGCTTCCTCAAAATCGGTGACCGCGCAGCTGGCGCCATCAAGTCCGGCGGCACGACCCGCCGTGCGGCCAAGATGGTGGTTGTTGATGTCGACCACCCGGACATCGAAGCCTATATCGACTGGAAGGTGAAGGAAGAGCAGAAGGTTGCTGCCCTCGTTACCGGTTCCAAGATTGTTGCCAAGCACCTCAAGGCCATCATGAAGGCCTGCGTGAACTGCGAAGCCGACAATGGCGATTGCTTCGACCCTGCAAAGAACCCTGCCCTGAAGCGCGAAATCCGCGCTGCCAAGAAGGATCAGGTCGCAGAAAACTACATCAAGCGCGTTATCCAGTTTGCCCAGCAGGGTTACAAGGACATCGAGTTCAAGACCTATGACACGGACTGGGATTCGGAAGCCTACCTGACCGTTTCGGGCCAGAATTCCAACAACTCCGTTTCGCTGAAGGATGACTTCCTGCGCGCCGTTGAAAATGACGGTGACTGGAACCTGACGGCACGCCGCGACGGCAAGGTCATGAAGACCCTGAAGGCACGTGACCTGTGGGAAAAGATTTCCCATGCCGCATGGGCATCGGCTGACCCAGGCCTGCACTTCAACACCACCATGAACGACTGGCACACCTCGCCAGCTGCGGGCCCGATCCGCGCGTCCAACCCGTGCTCGGAATACATGTTCCTTGACGACACGGCCTGCAACCTCGCCTCGCTGAACCTCATCCAGTTCAAGGATGCGGCCACCAAGCGCATCAACATTGCAGACTACGAACACGCCGTTCGCCTGTGGACCGTTGTTCTCGAAGTGTCCGTGATGATGGCGCAGTTCCCGTCGCGTCAGATTGCTGAACGGTCCTACGAGTACCGCACACTCGGTCTCGGCTACGCCAATATCGGCGGTTTCCTGATGTCTTCGGGCATTCCGTATGACAGCGATGAAGGCCGCGCCATTGCCGGTGCGCTGACCGCGATCATGACCGGTATTTCCTACGCCACGTCGGCTGAAATGGCTGGCGAGCTTGGTCCGTTCCCGGGCTTTGCACCAAACCGCGACAACATGCTGCGCGTTATCCGTAACCACCGCCGCGCCGCCCACGGTCTGGCCTATGGTTATGAAGAACTGTCGGTAAATCCGGTTGCCCTGATCCACGCAGACTGCACCGACCCTGACCTCGTCACACATGCCATGGCAGCGTGGGACAAGGCGTTGGAACTTGGTGAACAGAACGGTTACCGCAACGCCCAGACCACCGTTATCGCGCCAACTGGCACGATCGGCCTCGTCATGGATTGCGACACCACCGGTATCGAGCCTGACTTTGCGCTGGTAAAGTTCAAGAAGCTGGCTGGCGGCGGTTACTTCAAGATCATCAACCGCGCTGTTCCGGAATCCCTGCGTTCGCTCGGTTACACCGAAAGCCAGATTGCTGAAATCGAAGCTTACGCTGTCGGTCACGGCAACCTCAACCAGGCACCGGCCATCAACCCGACCACGCTGAAGGCCAAGGGCTTCACCGATGAGAAGATTGAAGCCGTCAATGCTGCCCTCAAGAGCGCGTTCGACATCAAGTTCGTGTTCAACCAGTGGACACTCGGTGCGGACTTCCTGAAGGACACGCTGAAGGTTTCCGACGAGCAGCTGTCCGACATGAGCTTCAACCTTTTGGAGCACATCGGTTTTGCCAAGAAGGACATCGAAGCAGCAAACGTTCACGTTTGCGGTGCGATGACCCTGGAAGGTTCACCGTTCCTCAAGAACGAAGATCTGGCCGTGTTCGATTGCGCCAACCCATGTGGCAAGATCGGCAAGCGTTACCTCTCGGTAGAATCCCACATCCGCATGATGGCGGCTGCCCAGCCATTCATCTCCGGTGCGATCTCCAAGACGATCAACATGCCGAATGATGCAACGGTTGAAGATTGCGGTGCAGCTTACATGCTGTCCTGGAAGCTGGCGCTGAAGGCCAACGCCCTTTACCGCGATGGTTCCAAGCTGTCGCAGCCGCTCAATTCCTCGCTGGTTGAGGATGAGGACGACGAAGACGCACTGGAAGAGCTGATGCAGCAGCCACTTGCGGCACAGGCCGTCACCATCACCGAAAAGATCGTCGAGCGTGTTGTCGAGCGTGTCAGCCGCGAGCGTGAAAAGCTGCCGAACCGCCGTCAGGGTTACACCCAGAAGGCTGCTGTTGGTGGTCACAAGGTTTACCTGCGCACCGGCGAATTCGGTGACGGTCGCATCGGCGAAATCTTCATCGACATGCACAAGGAAGGCGCTGCTTTCCGTGCGATGATGAACAACTTCGCCATCGCCATCTCGCTCGGCCTGCAATATGGCGTGCCACTGGAAGAATATGTGGAGGCCTTCACCTTCACCAAGTTCGAACCGGCTGGCATGGTCATCGGTAACGACGCGATCAAGAATGCAACCTCGATCCTCGACTACGTGTTCCGCGAACTCGCCGTGTCCTATCTTGGCCGTCACGATCTGGCCCATGTCGACACGTCGGACTTCTCCAACACGGCACTCGGCAAGGGCATTCAGGAAGGCAAGACCAACCTGGTATCCACTGGCTGGACCCGCGGTTACAAGCCAACGCTGGTTTCCAACAGCGAACGCGCCTCCTCCGAGCCGAAGGGTGCAGCAACAGCGGCGCCTGCGCGTGCCTCGGCAAGCGTGACCTCGTTCAGCGGCAGTGCCGTGCGCAAGCTGGAAGTGGCAACCGCCGTTTCCACCTCTGAAATCGTCGCCTTCAAGCGCGATTACGAAGAGCGCGCCAAGGAACTGGCGGAAGAGATTGCCGAGGAATCGCTGGCAACCGAGACCGAACAGGCAGCAACAGCCCTCTTCTCCGACAAGGCCGCTGCCGACGCAGCATCAGCCAAGACGGAAGCCAAGAAGGTGGAAAATGAACGCCGCATGCGCTCGATTGCCCAGGGCTACACCGGCAACATGTGCTCCGAGTGCCAGAACTTCACCATGGTGCGTAACGGCACCTGCGAGAAGTGCGACACATGCGGCGCGACAAGCGGTTGCTCCTGAGAAGAGTAACTGAGAGCTGGCGCTATGACTATTCAAAAGCCCGAGGATAACATCCTTGGGCTTTTGTCATTGATGGCTATGAGAAACGTCAAAGGAGCACGCGCGTACAGTGGTCCACAAAAACAACAAAGCCGAGACTTGGCGGTCTCGGCTTTGAATTCCACGAATAAGCATACGCTCTTCGTGGGGCGAAAAGAAGCTCTTCACCCTGTAGCAAGGTCATTTTACGGAGAGTCTTTCTTTGAGTCGAGTTGGGCGTGGCATTTATCCAAAGCGCCAAGCGCAGAAAGATCCGCTTATGTCTGAAAAAGTGATCAGTGCACACAAGTTTGTAGAATACGCTTTCGCAAGTCCACAGAAGCGTGTGACAATCATAGAAAGTGCCTTACTGCCGCCGACATATATTTTGGATACAAAGTATCCTGATATTGAAAGAGCAACTGGCAATTTTCTCTTGTCAGGTTGTACTGATCAAAACCGCTTAGTAGCGCTAGACCAAGCATATCAGAAACTGGATGCTTATAGTGATCATCACGAGCAGCGTTTATTGAATGCAATGGATGCTATCTCACACATAACAAATATGCATTGGCCTTTAGTCTCAACTTCTGACGTTGAGGGACTAAATGGGTTACCAACTGATATGGAGATCGGCGGAATTATCGTCCGCGTAAAGCCATCTGTAATCCTAAAAAGAAACCAAAGTGGCTTCAAACATCCGTTTATCGGAGTTGCCAAAATATACTTTGGGAAAACTCAACCACTTCGCTCAGCTGAAAATGCAGAGAGAGGCGTCCTGTTTGCCACTCTCCTGCATTGGTTCACAGAAGAGGCCTTAGACTTTATTGGCAGCTCTGATCCCAAGATGTGTTTTGTCGCAGACATATTCGATGAGCAAACGCACTTCGCAGCATCACGTTACAAACAAAGACGGAAACAACTTGAAGCTCTCGCATTAGAAATTGCGGATCGGTGGGAACACATCTCCGATCGATTACAATCGAAGGAACAAAAGCGAGATCAATTCGCAGGCAAGAAATAAACGACGTTGATTAAACGCTGCAGAAACAGCTTCTCTCAAGATTATTGGAGCCCGGAGTTGAGCCGGGCTTTTTTTGGTTTTGGATTGGGGGTGATTGTGGTCTTCATCGGTCGTGCAATTGGGTTCGCTGATGGCTCCACAACTCCATCGTTCCTATATTTGCTGACGGTGCCCCAACCTCCCTCTTCCCTGTGCTCGTCACAGGGATCCAGGCCCATCCCCAGTCTTGGGGATGACAAGGCCCTTTCCGCCGCGCAGACGCGCGTCGGCTGGATGCCTGCGACAAGCACGAGGCATGAGGGCTGGGTGAAATTACTGTTGGAGCCAGACAATAAGCGTTGTAGGGGCATTGGACCCCTCACCTGAAAAATCTATGACTTAGCTTTGCTAAGACCATGATTTTTCTTCCTCTCCCACAAGGGTAGAGGTATGGGCGCCGAGTTGCGCTCCGATCTCCCTCATTCCCGCACTTGTTGCGGGAATCTAGTCATCCCCAATCTTGGGGGTAGAGTCTCTTCGTCACGCAGACGCGCGTCGGCTGGATGCCTGTGACAAGCACAAGGCATGAGGAGCATTTGTTGAGCCGTCAACGTCAAACAATTGACGGTATGCACCCCCCACCTTGATGATTGACAAAACAGATGCACAGGCATAATCGAAAGTCATCAGATGACTTTATGATTAGATCATGCAGAACCTTGAAAAAATAAGCCTGACGGAACGCGCTATCAACGCCATTCGCAGCGAGATCATCGCCGTGCGCTGGCAGGTTGGTGAGAAGCTGCCCAACGAGACCACCCTGTCGGAGATGCTGTCGATCAGCCGCGGCACGGTGCGCGAAGCCGTGCGCGTTCTGGTGGCGCAAGGGTTGCTGGAGACCCGCCAAGGCTCCGGCACCTATGTGCTGTCAACCACAGACATGGCGGCGCCGCTGACACAGGCACGCAGGGCAAGCCTGCGCGACCAGTTCGAGGCGCGTTGCGCGCTTGATGTCGAGGCCGCACGGCTGGCCGCCATCCGCCACACACCTGAGATGATTACCGAACTGCGACGCCTGCTGGCCGAGCGCGGCAATTATTCCGGTGGCGACAAGGCACTATTCATTGCCCGTGACCTGGCGTTTCACCGGGCGGTGATAGCGGCGTCGTGCAATCAGGCGATGATCGAAATCTACAATTTCTTCTCTTCCTCCATCACCGAGACCATTGAAGCGACGCTTGATGAGGAGGTCCCTGAACCCGATATGCAGGCCCATGCCGACATTGTCGATGCCATAGAAACGGGCGATCCCGACAAGGCTGCCGCCGCGGTGCGGCGCTTTATGGCGCCCGTCTTTTCCACCCTTGATCGATTGCTGCTTTCATGAATTCTCATTCCCCTACCCCAGCTCACGCCACTGCCGCTCATCCTGCGCAGACGCTTGAAAACACGCTTGCCGAGACACTGGAGCCGCTTGGCGAAACCCTTGTAGATGCCGAGGTAGACATTGTTCCGCCGCCGGCACCACCGGCATTCAGCACAATTGGCCGTGTCATTCTTGGTGCCAGCCTGGTGCTGATTGCCTTTAACCTCAGACCGGTGTTTTCCAGCGCCTCTGCCCTGCTGCCGGAAATACGCTCCGAGCTTGGACTGTCTGCTCTTGGTGCCAGTCTGCTGACTACGCTTCCCGTGGTTTGCCTTGGTGCATTTTCGCCTTTTGCACCGCGCTTGGCACAGCGTTTCGGTTCCGAATGGACACTGCTTGGCGTATTGCTGCTGTTGTCGCTTGGCACCGCCTTGCGCGGTCTGTCTTCAATGCCGCTGCTGTTCATCGGCACGGCACTGGCTGGTGCCTGCATTGCCGTTGGCAATGTGTTGTTGCCGGGTCTGGTCAAACGTGACTTCCCCAAACAGGCAGCCCTGATGACCGGCCTTTATACCATGGCGCTGTGCGCCGGTGCGGCGGGTGCGGCCGGCCTGACCCTGCCACTGGAAGCCATGCTTGGCGGTTCGATGAATGCCGCCCTTGCGGCCTGGGCGCTTCCGGCACTGGTGGTTGGTGCCATCTGGCTGCCGCAGGTGTTCATGGTCAAGCGCGGTGCGGTGCGCACCGGCTTTCGTGTGGAAGGCCTGTGGCGCGACAGGCTGGCGTGGAATGTCACCCTGTTCATGGGATTGCAGTCGGCGTTGGCCTACAGCGTGTTTGGCTGGCTGGTCCCGATCCTCAGGGATCGCGGCCTTGACGGTGTGACCGCCGGTGCCGTGGTATCAATATCGGTCATGGTGCAGGCCGCCGCCTGCCTCGTTGTTCCCCATATTGCCGTGCGTGGCAAAAACCAGTCCATAATCAACGTCACGCTGTGCGCATTGGCAGTTGGCGCCCTGATCGGCCTGCTGTTTGCGCCGCTTTCGACCGTGTGGATCTGGGCGGTCATTCAGGGTGTCGGCCAAGGTGGGTTGATTGCAGCCGCCATGACGGTGATTGTGCTGCGCTCCGGTGATGCACATATTGCCGCCCATCTCTCGGGTATGGCGCAATGCGTGGGTTATCTGCTTGCGGCCACCGGACCTCTGATTGTCGGTTTCATCCGCGGCTGGACCGGCAGCTTTGCTGGCTGCGCCATCCTGTTTGTGGTGATTGGCACCATCGCCGCCATCAATGGCTGGTTTGCCGGACGCAATGGTCATGTGGGCGCCAGAAGTGTGTCGACCTGAAAACTAATGATACTATGGAGCGTGCCTCACACTCCCTCTTCCCTGTGCTTGTCACAGGGCCCCAGTCATCCCAAGTCTTTGGGATGAAAAGACCCTTTCCGCCGCGCAGACGCGCGGCGACTGGATGCCTGTGACAAGCACAAGGCATGAGGAAAACCAGCGTCCTCAAAAAGCCGGGGTTGGTGACGCCGCCCTAAAATGATCCCGCAGCGTTTCGGTTTCATATTCGTGGCGATAGAGGCCACGCTTGCGCAGAATTGGCACCAGCTCGTCTGCTATAACCGGCAGACCATCGATCAGCCGATCCGGCTGCAGGTTGAAACCATCGATGGCGCCGGCATGGAACCAGTCCTCAATGTGGTCGGCCAGCTGTTCCGGCGTGCCGACAAACCCGGCATGACCCGACCCGGTGTAACGGGTTTGCTTGAGATATTCACGCACCGTTGGGTTGGTTTTACGGATTTGCGTGATGATGGATTCACGAAAACCGATGCTACCAAGAAAGGTCTTGGCGTCCTTGATCGGCCCCAGAACCTCATCGGGAAACGGTTCGTCCAGTTCCAGTTTCGAGGCATCGTAACCGATGGCCTGTGACAGCCAACCGATGGAATAGGATGCCGGACCGGCGTCATGGATTTCGTCACTGCGGCGACGGGCTTCCTCTTCCGTGCTGCCGAGGCTCAGCAACAGACCGGGCAGAATTTTCACATCATCCGGCGAGCGGCCGTTATCGCGGGCAAATCCCTTGACCAGACGATAATGCTCGATGGCCTGCGCCTTAGTCAGTTCCGCGGCAAACACACCTTCGGCGATGCGGCCTGCCAGTGTGCGGCCCTGCGGCGAGCCACCGGCCTGGAAAATAATCGGTTGGCCTTGTTTGGATGGCGGCACACGCAGGCGCCCAGAAATATCGAAGAACTCGCCGTGGTGATCAATGTCGCGCCCGTCAGCCGCAGACGCCCACAGCGCCCGAACGACATCGACAAATTCGCTGGCCCGTTCATAGCGGTCATCGCGGGCTGGAATGTCTGAAATGCCGAAATTGCGGGCCGCCGGAACGCCACGGGTTGTTACGACATTCCATGCCGCACGTCCACCCGTCTGGTGGTCCCAGGACAAGAAGCGCTCGGCCAGTTCAAACGGATCGTTGAAGGTTGAAGACGCCGTTGCCACCAGACCGACACGAGAGGTCGCGGCCGCCACATGCCCCCAGTTGACCGACGGTTCCAGCCGTACCGGATTGGCATCATAGGCCGGGTCACCGAGCAGCGGACCGTCTGCCAGAAACAGCGCGTCCAGCGTGCCACGCTCTGCGGTCTTGCCAATATTTTCCCAATAGGCTGGATCAATGAAGGCATCCTTTTCCAGCAATGGGGTTTTCCACGCCGCCGGAAGATATCCGAGAACCAGCACGTTGATGCCGAGCAGGACGTGGCCAGATCGTTTGTTTGTCATCTGAAATGTCTCCCAATACCGTCTACAGAGAGACGTGAGGTTTTGGCGCCGGAAACGCGGGGCGCACCGTCGATGGCAGCGGTCGTGGCGCCGAAAGGTTGAGGGCGTCTCGGAGCGAACCGCCAGGCGCGGTTGGTGCAAAACCATCCGCCAGCCAGCGCTCGGCGACATCCAGCAACTCCCGCACCGATTGATCGTTGCCTGCTTTCAACACGACACCGGACACAGCATCGGTGGGAGGCGTCTCTCCCAGGGAAACGACATGCACGGTACCTGCGCCACCCAGCACCAGCTCAATCGGGTTATCTTCTCCCGCTGGCGGTGCATCCGCTTTCGTATGGCCATACCAGGCGATGACGGAGGCACCGGTTTGTGGCTCCGGCGCGTTGAGCGGCCCGGCAATCGAAAAGCTGTTGGCGATATCGACATGCACGATACGATCTGACTGTACGAGAATGCCGCTATCGCGATCACCGATGATGGAATCATGCGGCCAGCTTTGCTCCAGAGCCCGCACGGCAACGGCTGTGTCATAGGCTGTCTTTGCATTCAGCTGTGCGCCACCGCCAAGCCCTGCCCCGCCCCATGCCGGAGCATCTTTTGGACCCTCCGGTGCATAGGCATCGCGAATGCCGACAAGCAGACCACTGCGCCCGCCGGAGAGATGGGCAAGCGACGCGACACGACGTGCCAGATTATAGGGGTGGTCCCGTTGTGGCGCGGCGGCAATCAGGAAACGGCCGTTTTCGGTCGCGCCTGCCAGTGTGGCACCGGCAGCACTGCTGGCCAGGGTGACGGATGCAGGTTCGCTGCCGTCAATGCGGTCGATGCCAAGCACCGTGAATGCAACGGGCAAGGCATCCCAACGCGACAGCAGTTCACGGCTGCCGGTCAGTTCAAGCAAATGCGGCCCGGCCAGTGCAAGGGCAAGATAGGGTTTCGTCATTGTGCCACTCCTCAGTTGCCCTGCCCGCCACGACCAAGCCGCGCGATGCTCGACACCGGGGACTTGTCGTTGACCAGATAGTCACCGAGGATGCGCGCCTTGTAGGCAACCGGATTATGCGACGCCAGAGTGCGGGCATTGCGCCAGTGGCGGTCAAGCGCGGTTTCCTCCGATGTTGCCGAGGCACCAAGCGCGTTGAACACATGGGTGGCGGCATAAAGCGTGCTCTCGACGATGGCGATCTGCGCCTGCGCAACAGCCACTTCGCTTGCCGTTGCGCGCTGGTCACGCAATTCGACATTGCCCACCGCATGGGCGGCGGCAATCAGGTCAAGCGAACTGGCGGCACGGCGAAGTGCCGCTTCAGTCGTAAAGGCCCGCACCGACACTTCACCGATAACCTGCAGCAACTGCGCATCCTGTGCGGGCACCGGATCAAGGCCCTGCGGGTAATTGCGGCCGCGGGATTTGAGCGCCTTGATACCATCGCGCAGCACAGCACGGGTAATGCCGGTCAGAACGGCCAACAGCGCCGTCTGGTAAAAATGCCCTTGATAGACAACACGTTCGCTGGCGGGAAAGACATCCCCCTCATGCGCCACGACATCCTTGTAAACCGCACTGCCGCTGGCCGTCGTGCGCTGGCCAAAACCAGGCCAGTCATCCGTCAGTTCAACGCCAGGCTGGTGGCGGTTGACGAGTGTGGTGATCAGCGTGCCTTCGGCATCCTTGCCGATGACATCCAGCCAGTCGGCATAAAGGCTGCCGGTGGCATAAAACTTCGCACCGGAGACCCGGTAGTGGTCATCGGTTTTGGTGACCGTGGTCTTGATGGTGGCGTAGGTGCCGTTATTGGCTTCCGTCCAGCCGCCACCGACAAATTCACGGTCGCGGAAACGCTTCAACCAGCGCTCATTGGCGGCAGATGGCCGTGCATTCAGGCGGTCTTCGACAAAGGCCAGATGGTTGCGCCAGATATGGGCGACATTGGCATCTGCTTCTGCCAGCAGGGCCAGCAGGTAAAACACCTGTTCCAGCGAAGCGCCAAAACCGCCAAACTCCATTGGCACACGCACCAGAGCGAAATCGGCATCCTTCAGCCATTGGACCTGTTCAAAGGGAAAGGTGCGGTTGCGCTCACGCTCAATACTGCCTTCGGCAATACGGTCAAACACCGGCTGGAAGCGCTCGACAAGCGTCTCTTCCCGGGCAGTTGCGGGGCGCAAATAGGTGCGGGAAAGCGTTGCATCCACTGCGGTCATGTCATTCTCCTTCATGATGGCGCAACATCAGGAAAAGATGCTGCGCAAATGTCTGTTGTGTTGGCGACGGGCCTTGAAGGCCCATCTGCATAATTGTCGGGTTTGAGCGGCACGGGCTGCCATCAGCGCGTCGAACAGGACTGGACAGGTCACGCGGCGTCACGCCGGATCACGCCATTGCGCGACCAGATCAACGGTCAGGGTGCACACCACGAAGACGGATGCGGCAAAGATCGTCGTACCGATGACCAGCGGGAAATCGCCATCCAGCGCAGCTGTGATCGCCATGCGCCCAATGCCGTCGAGGCCGAAGATCGTTTCGGTGACGATGGCGCCACCCATGATGACGGCAAGCTCAAGCCCACCCAGCGTGATGATCGGATTAAGGGCTGCCTTCAACGCGTGCGACAGGTAGATCCTGCCTTCACTCAAGCCCTTGGCACGGGCGGTGCGGATGTAATCCTGGCCGAGCACGTCGAGCATGCCTGCCCTGACGATGCGCTGGAAAATGCCGATTTCGGCAATCGCCAGCGTTGCCCATGGCAGGATGAGGTGCCTTGCCCATTCCAGCGGATTTTCCGTCAACGGCACGTAACCACTGCTCGGAAACCAGCCGTAGCCGTGGTTGGTCAGTTGGTAGAAAAAGAAATAGGAGATCAGGATGCCGCTCAGAAAGGTCGGAATGGACAGGCCGATATAGGCGAAAAAGGCCAGCACATGGTCAATGAAGCGGCCATGCCACCGGGCGGCGACAACACCCGAAATGATCGATATCGTCATCCAGATGACCAGCGCACCAAGTGCCAGCGAGATCGTCACCGGCACCTTGGCCAAAATGAGGTCGGTAACCGGTGCCTGTTTGCGGAAGGAAAAGCCGAGTGCTGGCGGCCAGTGCATCAACCCCATCGGCACGCCTTGAATGTCCGGCCCGCGGAACAGGTAATACCACAGCTGGTCATACCATGGTTCGTTGAGACGCAGCGCCCGCGCCACGCCGTCTATGGTTTCCTGCGTGGCGTTGCGCGGTGCCAGCATGGCGGCCGGATTACGGTAGGCAATACGGGTGATGAAAAACGACAGGATCAGCACGATGACGAGTGTCGAGGCGGACCGAAACACGGTGGAAAGAAGGTTTCTGGTCATGGATTACAAACGCCTTTGATGCGGATCGAGCACGGTTCTGAGCCCGGAACTCATTGTATTGAAGCCGACCACGGTGAGAAAAAGGGCAAGTGCGGGGCCGGCCAGAAACCAGGGCTGGTCCTGATAAAGCGAGGTGCGCTGCGCCTCGGCAATCATGTTGCCCCAGCTTGGCATCGGCGCCTGAATACCAACCCCGAGAAAGGACAGCGTCGCTTCGGCCACGATGTTGGCCGGAAGCTGCACGGCCCAATAGACCAGCAAGGTCGGCAGGATGTTGGGCAGGATATCGAGACAGATGATGCGGGCTTTTGAAGCGCCAGAAACCAGCGACGCCTCAATCATCGGGCTGGAGCGCAGTTCCAGAACCATGCCGCGCGTCAGGCGGGCAAAGTAGGTCCAGGAAAACAGCGCAATAACCAGAATAACGACAATCACAGGCGAAATTACCGGCATGCCCTGCTCGCCCCTGTTCAAAGACAGCAGGCTGAGCGCCGTGACAACAAACGGAAACGACATGGCGACATCGATGGCCTGACTGACAATACGGTCGACGCGACCGGCGAGAAAACCACTGATCATGCCAATCAGCGTTCCGATGATCATCGCGGCCGTGGTGGCGGGAATGCCGACCAGCAGTGAAATCTGCGCGCCGTAAAGCGTGCGCACAAACACATCACGACCGTTGCCATCTGCCCCCAGCGGAAAGGCCCAGGATGGTCCAACCGGCAGGCCCATCTCATCCAGCGCCACATCCGGAAACAGGTCAGTCGGGCCATGCCCGGTCAGATAGGCGGCCAGAGGTGCCAAGACGGCTGCCACCAGCACGGCAAAGACGATAATCGCGCCAACCCGCACGCTGCGTTCAAGCCACAAGACAGCGGCAAATTCCGGCAACCAGTGACGGCGCGGTGCCTCTTCGATAACATCAACCGACATAGGACACGGCCTTCACCACGGTATTGACGGGTTGCCGTTTGCCGCCGGGCATCGAGGCCAGCAAACGCTTTGTGTAGGCGTGCTCTGCCCGCTCGAAGATGCGCCTTGTCGGGCCGGCCTCGACGATATGCCCCTTCTCCAGCACAATGACGCGGTCGCACAATTCACCGACCACACCGAGATCGTGCGAAATGAACAGGAAGGAAATCCCCAGCCGGTCGCGCAGGCGACGCAGCAGTTCGACGATCTTGGCCTGTGTGGTGATATCGAGCGCCGACACCGGCTCATCCGCCACGACAAGCGACGGGCGCGAAGCAATTGCCCGTGCAATGGCCACCCTTTGCCGCTGACCGCCTGAGAGCTGTGAAGGGAAACGCGTGGCAGTGGCCTCCGGCAGTTCCACCTCTGCCAGCAACTGACGGACTTGCTGGCGCAGGCGTGTGCGGTCCCGTTCACCGGCAATCACAAAACTGTCGCCAAGAATGGCTTCAACGCTTCGCCTGGGGTTGAGGCTGGCGTAAGGGTCCTGAAAAACCACCTGAATGTCGCGGCGTGCTGCACCGGTCAGTGTGGTCGGCCGCCCAGCCCTTGCGTAATTAACGCCGGACAGCGCAATGGAGCCATCATCGGGCCGGTCAAGACCGGCAATCAGCCGGCCAATGGTTGATTTTCCCGACCCGGACTCACCGACCAGCCCTAGAATTTCGCCCTTGGCGATCGAAAACGTCACGTCCTCCAGCACCGGTTGGCCTGCAACGAAAGAACGGCTGAGACCGTCCACATCAAGCAGCGACTGGGCGGAGCTGACGACCGGTGGCTGCGTATAATTTCTGGGACCGTCCAGCCGCGCCGCACTCAACAATTCGCGGGTATAGGCATGTTTCGGTGTGGTATAGATTGCATCTGCAGCGGCACGTTCGACCACAAGACCGTCCCGCATCACCACCACATCATCGGCGATATCGGACACGACAGCCAGATCATGGCTGACGAAGACCAGTGCGGTAGCGTGCCTCTCCTGCAGACGTCGCAGCAGATCAAGAATGGATGCCTGAACAGTGACGTCGAGCGCCGTGGTCGGCTCATCGGCAATGATCAGGCCGGGGTTCAGCGCAATGGCAATGGCAATCATCACGCGCTGGCGCATACCGCCCGAGAGATGGCGCGGATAATCATCCAGCCGCTTTTCCGGGTTTGAAATTTCAACGTCGTGGAGAAGCGCGAGGACACGCTCGCGCTTCTCCTTTTTGCCGATGGATCGGTGCGCCGATATCGCCTCACCGATCTGGTCGCCAATCGTCTTAAGTGGATGAAGGTTGCTCAGCGGGTCCTGAAAGATAAAGCCGATCTCGGCCCCTCTTATCTTCCGTAACGCCGCCGGTGACGCGCCCAGTATCTCCCGCCCCCGGTAGAGAACACTGCCGCGAACCTTTGCCGAGGCTGGCAGGAGACCAGCTGCCCCCAGCAGGCTGGCACTCTTGCCCGATCCGGACTCACCGACGATTGCCAGCGTCCTTCCCGCTTCGACATCAAATGATACGCCTCTGACCGCCTCGACGGTGCCAAAACGAACCTGCAAATCGTGAACGGAAAAGACGCTCATCGGACTAGTTCTTCACTGCAATGTTGGTGATGTCGGCCTGAACAGCCAGCGACGACCATGCCCAGTGGGTGATGCGATCAGAGGTGATCGCAATCTTGCGCTTTTCAAACAGCGGGATCCACGGAATGTCTGCAGAGACGATCTTGTCGGCCTTGGTCCAGATCGGACCTGGATTGTCAGACGGGAATGCCTCAGCTGCCAGCTTGTTGAGTTCGGCATTGCTGTAGCAGATCGAATTGACGTTGCCTGTGCCGCATGGCGAGGCATCCGAGTTCAACCAACCGCCGAGAAGCATACGGGTGCTTGGACCCTGCCAATCTGGCGCAAACTGGCCACCAAGCGAGATGTCCCATCTGCTTTTGGCATCCTGAATGAAGGCGTACCACTGGGTCGGTGGAACCGGGATCAGGTTCAGCTCGATACCTGCCGCCGCCACATCTTCCTTCACCGCAACGGCAATCGCCTCAAACTGGGCTGTGGTGCGGTAGATGGCATCAAACTTCACGCCATTGGGATAACCAGCCTTGGCAAGCAATTCCTTGGCCTTTGCCGCGTCACCCTTG
Source organism: Agrobacterium sp. AGB01 (assembly GCF_014851585.1). Lineage (GTDB taxonomy): Bacteria > Pseudomonadota > Alphaproteobacteria > Rhizobiales > Rhizobiaceae > Agrobacterium. The sequence continues at coordinate 1,258,462 of NZ_JACVAB010000001.1, read as the reverse complement.
TTGCCTTCGGTTGGATAAGGATCAAACGCCTCATAACCGAGAATTGTCGAGGTGATGATCTGCGACAGGGGCACGGCGGCAATCGGGCCACCCTGAACCTGCACGAGGTGGGCGCGGTTAACGGCATAGGTCAGCGCCTGGCGCACTTCCGGCTTTCTCAACGCATTGGCACCGTCGCTCTGTGCTTCCGGGCGAGCATTAAAGGTGATGAAGTTGGCCGCGCCGCTGTTGGACGAATGCAGCTGTTCCGCCTTCTGGGTCTGGAAACGTCTGATCGCGGTTCTTGGCGGTGTGTCGAGATAAAGCGAAAGATCCGCCTCACCTGCCTCGATCTTCTGGACGATGCTGTCTTCGCTATTGGCAGTAAAATCAACGACGATCTCATCGACATAGGCTTTGCGGGCCTCGTCACTTTCCGGCTTGAAGTTCTTGGCCTTTTTCAAAACCAGCTTCTGGCCGTCCTGATAGCTATCAACGTAATAAGGACCGCTGGACGGGAAGTTCTTGCGGAACTCGGCTGAGTCAGGGAAATATTTCGACGCGACTTCCGGTGGCAGTGGAGACACGAAGTTCATCGAGAGAATGTTGAGGAAGTCGTAGTTCTTGGAATCCGACTTGATGACCAGCGTCTTGTCATCAGGGGCGCTGACGCCAGAGATTTCGTGGGCGTCGATGAAGGCTTTGGTTGCAGCGAGATCACCGGTCGGAACCTTGGCAAATTCTTCGCAATAGGCCTTGAAGCCCGAGATCGCCAGGTTGAAGTAGTTGATGGCGGCGACCTGCTTGTTCGGATCACAGAAGCGCTTGATATTGTAAACGAAATCGCCTGCTACAATCTTGCGGTCAATCGGTCCGGAAAAGAAGACGTCGTCTTTCAGATGAAAGGTATAGGTCTTGCCTTCGTCAGACACGTCCCAGGACTTGGCAAGGTCAGGCACCAGCTTGGTATCGTCCTTTATGTCGGTGGATGCGCCGGGATAGGTGACCAGCTGGCGAGTAACCGCACGCAAGATTTCCCAGGAATCCGTGCTGTAACCGGTCAGCGGATCAAACGCATCGAGATCCGCCTGCAGGGAAGCAATACGCAGCGTACCGCCATATTGCGGCTCACTTGCCAGCGCCTGTCCCCCAAGCGCAACGATAATGGCAAGGCTCGACGCAACACGTCCCAGTGCCGAGCGGTGAGAATGAGATTTCATCGGAATAACCTTAATTGATAATGTCTATAATATTTATAGATTTTAGACATTCCGAGAATGTTGCAAACTTCCAAACTTCTCGGCTCAGGGGGAAATATCTGCCTGCTTAATAAGCAATCTGCGGAATAGACTTCCGCCCTGCCCATTCCGCGCTCAGTACGCATGCGTCAAAACTGCGGATCATCAGATGACGAAAATCATGCCGGGTCGGTGCCTGGCGATAGAAGATTTTCATTTATAGGCAAAAATTTAGAACAGACATGCCGCGCCTTCCACTCGTTTATGTAGCATATCTATAAAAAGTATAGAAATTAAGGATTCTGGACTAATGGCACGCAGCTGGAGATCATTTACGCTTGGGTTAACCGGGGCACTTGTCGGCGCCGCATTATCGTCGGCAGCCTTTGCAGCTGAAAGTGGAGGAACACTGAACCTGATCGTCCAGCCGGAACCCATCTCGCTCAATCCCGGCATCAACCGCCTGGGTCCGGCGACCTTTGTCGGCAACAAGATCTACGATTCGCTGCTTGGTTATTCGGCCAAGGAGATCGCCCCTGTTCCGCGGCTGGCGGAAAGCTGGGAAATCTCCGCCGATGGCAAGACCTATACGTTCAAGCTGCGCCCCGGCGTTACCTGGCATGATGGCGAGCCCTTCACATCAAAGGATGTCGCCTTCAGCATCGGCGATTTCCTGCCAATACAGCATGCTCGCTCAAAAGATCTCAGCGCCCAGATCGACCACATCGAAACGCCTGACGATCTAACAGTCGTCTTTACCCTCAAGGCACCCTACCCGGCCTTCCTCTGGTCGCTCAACGTGGCAATTGTTCCGGCCCATAAATATGTCGGCGTTACCGATCTGCGCACCGCGCCTGCAAATTCCGAATTTATCGGCACCGGCCCGTTCAAATTCTCGGAGTGGAACAAAGGCAGCATCATCCGCCTGGTTCGCAACGACAAATATTGGGATGCGGGCAAACCCTATCTTGATGAAATAGACTTCCAGATCGTGCCGGATGCGAATTCTCGCGCCATTGCGTTTGAAACGGGACAGGTCGATGTACTTCGCTCGGGTGACGTCGAAAACTTCGACATTCCCCGCCTCTCGGCGCTTGAGGGTGTTGCGGTCAACGAGGGTGGCTGGGAGTTCCTGCAGCCAATCGGTTACGTGCACATCAACAACCGCAATCCGGTTCTTGCCAACCAGAAAGTTCGTCAGGCCATCACACAGGCGATCGATCGCGACTTCATCATCAACACCATCTTTGCGGGTTACGGCAAGACTATCAACGGCCCGTTCTCCAGCCTGTCGGCCTACAAGGACACAAGTGTCGAGACGACCTATCCTTATGATCCAGAAAAGGCCGCCGCTTTGCTGGATGAGGCAGGATACAAGGCTGGTGCCGACGGTACACGTTTCACCCTGAAGCTGGTGCCTCTGCCCTATGGTGAATTGTGGTCACGGCAAGCGGAATATCTGCGCGAGGCGCTGGGTGCCGTTGGCATCAAGGTGGATATCCAGTCCGTTGATGTTGCAGGCTGGTTCAAGCGCCTGACCACCTTCGATTACGATATTGCCCAAAACTTCGTTTACACCACTGCCGATCCGGGAATTGGCATTTCCTACGGCTATAAGACGGTCAAGGGCGACAATGCCGGCAGCACCGGCGGTAACATCAACGGCTATTCCAACCCGGAAGTGGATGCCCTGCTCGATCAGGGTGCGCATGAGCAGGATGACGCCAAGCGCAAGGAAATCTACTCCAAGGTCCAGAAGATCCTGTCGCAGGATGTGCCGATGGTTTGGACCCACGACATTGTCTTCCCGACGCTCTATCGCGACAAGGTTCAGGACCTCATCACCACGGCGCTCGGCACCGATGACAATTTCGCCAATGTCTGGCTGAAGAAGTAATGGCGGCAAGGCAAAACACAGCGCAGGGGCACCTCCCTGCACTCGGAGGCCGGTCGGCACTTGCCGCCTATGCCATTGGGCTGCGGCTTTCCAAGGCGCTGTTGACACTGCTGTTCGTGGTCATCGGCAGTTTCCTGCTGTTGCGTCTGGCGCCAGGTGATCCGGCGCTCATTCTGGCCGGCGACCAGGGTGGCAGTGACCCGGCCTTTGTCGAGGACCTGCGCCGTCACCTCGGACTGGATGGGCCGGTTTATCTGCAACTGTGGAAATATCTGCAGAGTGTCGCGACATTCGATTTTGGACTGTCCTATCGTGACCAGCGACCGGTGATTGACATCGTGCTTGAAAAAGTTCCGGCAACGCTTGTTCTGACGATCAGCGGTTTTCTGTTCTCGGTCGTCCTCGGCGTGACACTGGGTGCCCTTGCGGCCAGAAAACCGGGTTCGGCGCTGGATGGCGTCATCACCACGATATCGGTGGCGTTTTTTGCCATGCCGATGTTCTGGGTCGGCCTTGTCTTCATCATCATCTTTGCCGTCAAACTCGGCTGGCTGCCATCCTACGGCATGGAAACACCCGCCATCGCCTCGCAAGGCGGATGGCCAGCCTTTGTCAATCGTCTGGCCCATATGGTGCTGCCGGTGCTGACGCTTGGCCTTTTCCATATGTCGATCCACGCCCGGGTGTCGCGCACCGCACTACTTCAGGTGTCCGGCATGGATTTCATTCGCACTGCGCGGGCCAAGGGTCTGTCGCCCTGGCGCATCTGGCGTGACCATCTGCTGCGAAACGCCCTGCTTCCGACGATTACCATAGCCGCCTTGCAGGCTGGCCAGCTGATTGGCGGTTCGATCCTTGTCGAGACGGTTTTTGCATGGCCGGGCATTGGCCGGCTGGCCTTCAACGCGCTGACCACCCGTGACTACAATGTGCTTCTTGCCGTGTTCATCGTGTCGTCCTTTGGGGTGATCCTTGCCAATCTGATTGCCGATGCTGCCTACCGACTGATTGACCCGCGCCTAGACCGGGAGGGAACGGTATGAACTTTTGGCCAAACCATCCCCTGCTCAGACCGCCTGTGATCTTCGGTTTTGTGGTGCTGGCCGCACTGGCATTCCTGGTGATTTTTGCAGACCTGATCTACCCCGGCGATCCATGGCGTATGGTCGCCCGGCCAAACCTTCCGCCCTTATCACCCGGTTTCCCGGCCGGTACGGATATGCTGGGGCGTGACCTGACAGCCGGTCTGGTACATGGCAGCCGGGCAACGCTGGCCGTGGCTGTCAGTGTCGTGGCATTTGCCGTCAGCCTTGGTGTGACGCTTGGGCTGCTGGCCGGTTATTTTGGTGAGATTGCCGACGAGCTGATCATTCGCATCACCGAGTTTTTCCAGACGATCCCCGGTTTTCTGCTGACGATCATGATCGTTGCCATTCTCTCGCCAACCCGCTGGACGGTGGTATTTGCAATCGCCCTCATCTCATGGCCGCCCATCGTCCGCATTGTGCGGGCCGAAGTGTTGTCGATACGGCGTCTCGACTGGGTACGAGCGGCGCGGGTCAGTGGCCTGTCGCATCTGCGTATCGCCATTTTGCATGTGCTGCCAAATGTGCTGCCACAGGTGGTGGTGCAGGCCTCACTGCTGATTGCAGGCGCTGTGATGATTGAATCCGGCATCAGCTTTCTTGGGCTTGGCAGCCGCGATTCCGTATCCTGGGGTTTTCTGCTGGCCTCTGGCCGTACCTCGTTCAGCGTCAACTGGTGGCTTTCCACCCTGCCGGGGCTGGCAATTTTCCTCACCGTTCTGGCCTTTAATCTGGTTGGTGACGGGCTGGAGCGCTGGCTGGACCCCAAACATGCCGGGAGGCATCAGCCATGAGCCAGAAACACCTCCCGCTTGTTGCCATAGACAGGCTCAATATCGCCCTCCCCAGGGGGGCAGACCGATCACTTGCGGTTTCCAATGCAACGGTGTCGATTGAACGCGGCGAAGTGCTGTGCATCGTGGGTGAAAGCGGTTCAGGCAAATCGGTTCTCGCCTCCGCCATTGCCGGCCTGTTGCCCGGCGACACATTGAAGGTCACCGGCGGTGCCCTGTCCTTTGATGGGCAAGACGTTCTGTCTCTCAATGACGTGCAACTGCGCAAACTGCGTGGCGCGCGCATTGGCTATATTTTTCAGGAGCCGATGACCGCCCTCAACCCGCTGTTGACGGTTGGTCGGCAGGTGGCGGAAACACTTGAAGCCCATGGCTTTCCGGCACCAAAAGACAAGGTCGCCGCACTGTTTGCGGCCATGAAACTGCCTGAGCCCGACAAGATCGGCCAGCGATATCCGCATGAACTGTCTGGCGGCCAGCGGCAGCGGGTGGCGATCGCCATGGCGATTGCCTGCGAACCGGAACTGCTAATCGCCGATGAGCCGACCACGGCACTGGATGTTACCACCCAGTCCGAAATCCTCAGGCTTATCCTTGATCTGCGTGCGAAACGCGGTCTTGCGGTGCTGTTCATCACCCATGACTTTGGTGTGGTTGCCGACATTGCCGACAGTATTGTGGTGATGCAAAACGGCGAAATCGTTGAGGCTGGCAGTGCGGCCGATCTGTTGGCGCATCCACAGCACCCCTATACGCGCCGGTTGCTGGCAGCTGTGCCTGACCTTGATGACAAAAGACATCGCCCACCGGTCAATGGTTCGGTGCTGCTTCAGCTTGACAGCATCCGCAAGACCCATGCCGCCCCGCGTCGTCTGCTACGCGCAGCACGTGAACCGGTGGCAGCGCTTGGTGGCGTTGACCTGCTGCTGCGAGAGGGTGAGACGCTTGCTTTGGTCGGTGAAAGCGGTTCCGGTAAATCAACGCTCGGTCAGGTCATTACCGGGCTTATTGAACGGGATGCCGGCACCTTCCGGTTTGCCGGAGAGGAAATCGTCAGCGCCAAAGACCTGTTTACCCGTGAGCGGCGGCCACTGGTGCAGATGGTGTTTCAGGACCCTCAGTCTTCGCTTAACCCGCGCCACAGCATTCGCCGTATCCTGACGGAAGCTGTCCTGCATTTCGGGGCCAGCAAGGATGATGCAGAAGCGCGGATGAACGAGCTTTTGCAACGGGTGGGCATCGATGTGCGGTCAGCCGACCGCAAGCCGCACGCCTTTTCCGGCGGCCAGCGCCAGCGTATCGCGCTGGCGCGTGCCTTGATGTTGCAGCCGAAACTGCTGGTGGCCGATGAACCGGTCTCGGCCCTTGATGTTTCGGTGCAGGCGCAGGTTCTGACGCTGCTGACCGAACTGCAAAAGGACCTTGGCCTGTCGATGCTGTTCATCACCCACGACCTGCGCGTTGCCGCCTCGATTGCCGACCGGATTGCGGTGATGCAGCGCGGCCAGATTGTCGAGGTTGCTCCCGCCGACGCGCTCGTTCGCGCGCCAAAATCAGACTATGCCCGCGCCCTCATCGCTGCCGTACCTGGCCGGCGTGAACAGGCAAACCACCGGGTTCCTTCCTTCACACAACGAGACTTCGCATGACACATAACAGCATTTCATCAAGACGGAAGCGACCTTCATCGGTCGCTTCGGAGACCCGGTCATGAGTGGCAAAATTCATCTGCACTGGTATCTGCCAACCAATGGCGACAGCCGCGGACTGACTGGTTCGGGCAATGACAGCCACCTTATCGACTTTGCCGGCGGTTACCGCGCCCCCACCCTCGCCTATCTCGGTGAGGTCGCACGGGCAGCAGAAGCCCAGCCCTTTCACGCTGTGCTGACCCCAACCGGCACATGGTGCGAAGACGCGTGGATTGCCACCGCTGCCCTGTCCGCCGAAACAAAACGGCTTAAATTTTTGGTGGCCTTTCGCCCCGGTCTGATTTCGCCGACCCTGGTTGCGCATCAGGCCGCTACCTTTCAGCGGGTGACGCAGGGTCGTTTGCTGCTCAACGTGGTGACCGGCGGCGACCGTTTTGAACAGGCGCGGTTTGGCGACCACCTTGACCACGATGCACGCTACGAGCGGACGGCCGAGTTCATTCAGGTGCTGCGCGGCGTTTCCGACGAGAGCGCCCAAGAGCCGTTTTCGTTCAAGGGCAAACATTACGATATCCGCGAAGCGCGCATCAATGCGGCCCCTTACGGGCTGCCGCAGATCTTCTTCGGTGGCGCAAGCGGCGCAGCAACCGAAGTCGCCACCTCGCATTCCGACGTTTATCTGGTCTGGGGACGCCAGCCGGAAATTGAGGCCGACAACATCAAGAAGCTGAAGGCACAGGCGGCGGCGAAGGGTCGCGACCTTAAATTTGGCATTCGCCTGCATGTGATTTCCCGCGACACCGAAGATGAGGCATGGGCGGTGGCCGACAAGCTGCTCGGTTGGGTTTCCCCTGATCAGGTGGCAAACGCCAAAAGCCTCGCGGCAAAATCGGAATCCGTCGGCCAAAGCCATATGACGGCGCTGCATGCCGAACGGGATGGCCTGCCAAAATCAGCCCGCGAACTGCAAATCCATCCCGGTGTGTGGTCCGGTTACGGCCTCGTGCGCGGTGGCGCAGGAACCGCGCTGGTCGGCAGCCATGAACAGGTGGCGGACCTGATCGAGACCTACCACAAGGCAGGGTTTGATCATTTCATCTTCTCCGGCCAACCGCATCTGGAAGAAGCATGGCATTTTGGTGAAGGCGCTGCCGCCCGCCTGAAATCCCGTGGTCTTCTGGCGCCGGTGTCGTGATGTAGAAATTGGTGTCCTGCCCTGACAGGACACCAAAGACGGCTGCGCATTGATAATGCTGTGCGCAGGCGTTGCTGCTTTCAATTTTCGGGATACCCCACATGACTGAACAGACCCGCCCCATAGAGGTTCGCGCCCTTACCAGCACGCAAGAAAAGCGACAGGCCTTTGCCCAGTTTCGTCAGGCCATGCTTGGCATTGGCGACATTGGTCACGCCGATGCGAAGGCCGAAACCGCCTATCTGGAAAGCGGTTCACCGCTCGGTGGATTTATCGACGGTGAACTGCAGGGTGTGGTCAATGGTTATGGCGGTTCTGTTGCCCTACCCGGAGGCAATTACGTCAGTCACCTTGCGGTGACGCATGTTGGCGTCGCGCCGACCCAGACACGCAACGGCATTGCCCGTACGCTGTTGAGCAAGCAGTTAAAGCGCGCCCATGCCGAGGGTTATGTGGTGGCGGGCCTGCGCGCATCTGACGCCCGGATCTATGGACGTTACGGATATGGCATCGCCTCCTGGGCAGTACGGCAGAATGTTGACCTTGCCAATGGCGGGCGACCACGACCAGAGCGGCGCAAGGATTTGCGCGTGGTTGATGCCTATGAGAGTTTCGACCTGTTCCGGAGGGTTGCAGCTGCAGCGCCCTCGCCACGTTCTGCCAGCCTGCAACGCTGGGACGGCTGGTGGAAAATTCAGGAGTTTCGCACCCGACGTGCATCCACCCCGCATCATGCCGTGGTGGTTGGCGCTGAAGGGGCGGAACGCGGTTATATCCGTTTCCATATTCAGGCAACGGACAACTGGTTTACCTCAACGCAGCGCACGGCCATTGTCGATGATCTGATCGCTCATGATGATGATGCCTGGCGAGCGCTGCTCGGCCATGTGTTGTCGCAGGACATTCTGCACAAGGTCATTTTGCCATCACGTCCGGTCGATGATCCATTGCCGCGGCTGGTTGAAAATCTGCGCGCCGTGCAGACCTCGGAGCTGCGTGATGAAAGCTGGATACGCCCACTCGATCTTCATAAGTTGCTGAACGCCCGTTCTTACGACAGCAACGCCCGTGTGGTGATAGAGGTCACCGATCCGCTGATCGCAGACAATAATGGCGTGTGGACGGTTGGTGCAGATGGCGCGGCAAAATCGAGTGAGACACCAAAGATCAGCCTGCCAATCGACACGCTCACGGAACTGGTGTTTGGCGCATCCCCGGCCTGGTCACTGGCGGCGTCCGGCCGCTTGCATGGAGAACGCGCCGATATCGACGCGCTCGACAGGGTCTTTGCGACCGAACAGAAGCCACATTCGGGCATCTCATTCTGAGGGAATACAGCGCAAAATGCGCGGGGCCTGAGTCCGTTTTCTTCGATCAGCTTTCTTCGGGCATGGCATAGACCTCGAAAGGTTCGCCGAGACCGCGCAGCATGAAACTGCCAAGCGGCTTCAACTCTTTCCAGTGACCGGATTTTTTCGCAAACTCCTTGGAGAACAGCACAGAGTGGCCGACTTCCTTGGTCAGGCTTTCCAGCCGCGATGCGATGTTGACCGCCGGGCCGATGGCCGTGAAATCCAGCCGTCGCTTGGAACCGATATTGCCATACATCACATCCCCGACATGCACGCCAACGCCGTAACGCAGGAAAGGTTTGTCGCGCCGCTGGTTTTCGGCATTCAGCCGCTCCATACCCTTCTGGCCTTCGCGGATCGCTTCCAGCAGATTTTGGCAGGCATTTTCATTGTCCATCGGGAAAACGGCAAGAAGACCATCGCCCATGAATTTGAGGATTTCGCCACCGTGATTTTCAACCGGCTCGGAAAGTGCGTCAAAATAGCCGTTCAGCATTTCAATCACATCATCGCGTGGCCAAAGATCGGAGATTTCGGTAAAGCCACGAAGGTCGCAGATCATGATGGCGGCGCTCATGGTAGCACCGGACCCTCTGGTGATTGCACCTGCCAAAATCTGTTCACTGGCGTGAGGGCCGACATAGGTCTCCAAGAAAGTCCGCGCCATGATGTTCTTGACGCGGATTTCCGTCACCATTGACAACACCGGCAGAAGGTCTTTCAGGAAGACGATATGTTCAGGCGAAAAACCGCCCTGCTGTTTGGTGGCAAAAGTCACCACATGGCGTTTTCCACGGGTGTGGATCACCGGCCAGGCAACGTAATCGGTAATACCCTGCTGCTTCAGCTCATGATAAAAATCGTGCCAGCCACCATTCTCAATCTCTTTGTCCAGCTTCTTGCGAAGCTCGTCGGCACCATCGAGGATTTCGTTGACCGGGCTTTTGATGTACTGGCCGCTGCGCAGCATATCACGGCCAAACATGTCGATCTGGACTTCGTCAAAGCCCGTTTCCCACAAAAGGCGCGCACCCAACCACTCCGGATGGTGGGTTCTGAAATGCATGGACGAGCGGGCCAGCGGAAGGCCGTAGGCGGCAATGCGCTCACACAGGCCTTTCAGCAAATGGTCAATAAAAGGCTCCTGGCTGGTTCCGTTGATCAGCCAGTCAAGAATATCGTTCGGGGTGGTAGGCCAAGGCGCAAGGGGCTTAGCCTGCGCAGCCTGTTCAGTGATATCCAAGGAATGCTCCATTTGCTCAGCAGGCTTTTAAAAAAAGCCAGCCATTCTCCCGCGCATCCTCCCCACACGCTACGGCTTGAAGATAGGAACGAATTTCGCCACCAACAAGGAGCGAAAGAAAATGGCGGCGTAATTATTCGCTGGCGAAGCAAAAATATCGCACCTGCAGCCAAAACGGCGAAACGCCCCCTATGTTGCCATAGAGGGCGTTTTCAGAATTTCAGATTACGATATCAACCGTTTAAGCGGCGCGACCGACCTTTGCCATGCGGATCTGTACCAGCGTGTCGAGGTTCTGGTTGACGCGGCAATAGAACTCTTCATCGATGAAAGGTCGCAGCATGAAATCATTGCCGCCGGCCTTCAGGAAGCGTGCCGACAAAAGACGATTGGTCGATGACGACACACCGATGACACGCAGTTCATGCGAACCGCGCATGGTGCGAATGCGGCGCGTCAGTTCGAAACCGTCAATATCAGGCATGTTGTAATCGGTCACGACAAGGCCGATATCCGGGTTGTCCTTGAGGATCTGCAGCGCCTTGGCACCGCTTTCGGCCAGGCTGACGCGGAAGTTATAACGCTTCAAACGGCTGGACAGTAGCGCACGCGCGGTTGGGCTATCGTCCACGATCAGAACGTGATGGCGGCTGTTGGTCAGGAAGCGGCAAACCGATTCCGTCAACATATCCACGGCAAACACATTGTCCTTGATGATGTAATCGACCACATCCTTGGCAATCAGCTTTTCGCGGGTCGCCTCATGGAACGTGCTGGTGAACACGATGGTCGGCACGGACAGATCGATCAGATATTCCAGCGCCTCGCCGTTTTCAGCGCCCGGCAGATTGATGTTGGAAATCGCCAGATCAATCGGACCATCTGCGGCATCATAAGCTTCCTGCAACTCTTCGAAGTTGCGGCAAATGGTAACCTGAACACCCAACATATCCATCAGGCGTGTGCTGACCAGCTGGGTAAAGACGTTGGTGTCTTCGGCAAGAATGATACGTTGCGCAGAAAACGGTACACCGGAATATTGCATCCCGGTAATTCCTAAAAAGTTCATGACACCCCCGGTTGTGGACAAAGCCCCTCTGCGCCGGACTGTAACCAATAGTTTTTGCGGAATAATTAATCGCGTATTGCTGATATACACTATTTAAAATCAGCCCCGGACGCCTACGCCGGGGCTGATTTGTTGCCTTACACGGGCAAATCAGGCCCGCAATACTTGGTTATCGCCATCAAACGGGCTTTCTGCCACCACCTGAGCGTCATACAACTTGCCGAGGATCTTGATTTTTAGCTGTGTGCCGATTTCAGAAAACTCCGGTGCCAGCATGGCGAGCGCCAGAGATTTGCCGACCCGCCAGCCAAAACCGCCACTCGTCACACGACCGACCAGCGTACCGTTCGCATTGTAAATTGCCTCCGAGCCACGCGCATCGACATCCGTATTGCCCTCGACCACCAGTGTCGAGAATATCCATTTGACGCCCTTCTCCTTATAGGCGACCAGCGCATCGCGGCCGATAAAGGATTTCTCCGGGCGCAAGAAACGATCAAGGCCGGATTCGTAGGCGTTATATTCCACCGACAGCTCACGTCCCATGTTGCGATAGGACTTTTCGACCGACATCGACACCATGGCTCGAATACCAAACGGTTTTATACCGAACTCGGCACCGGCCTCCATCAACTGGTCGAAAATATAGTTCTGGGTTTCGATGGGGTGATGCAGTTCCCAGCCCAGTTCGCCAACGAAGTTGACGCGCAAGGCATGGGCGCGCGCCACACCAACCGAGATTTCCTTGGCGGTCAGCCATGGGAAGTCCTTGTTGTCGAGGCTTGTGCGGGTCAGCTTCTTCAACAGGTCACGCGACTTGGGGCCCGCCAGAACAAGCACGCCGTATTTCTGGGTGATTGGCTGCAGCACCACCGAACCATCTGTCGGTGCCAGACGACGCAGAACATCATGGTCATGGGCTTCCAGACCGCCTGCCGAAACTAGGTAGAAACGACCTGGTGCCCATTCATAAACCGTGAATTCCGCCTTGACGCCACCGGCCGGTGTCAACAGGTGGGTCAGCGCAATACGGCCGCGCTTCTTGGGAATGGCATTGGCGAGAATGCTGTCCAGCCAAGCCCGTGCGCCGGGGCCCGACACTTCCATTTTGGCAAAGGCCGACATGTCGAGAACGCCGACATTGTTGGTGACATTCTTCACCTCATTGCCGACATGCTCGAAATAGTTGGAGCGGCGGAACGACCATTTTTCGACCGTGCGTCCATCATCGAGCGGTGGCGCATAATTGTGGTTGGTCAGAACATCGACGCCGACGCCCTTTTCGCTTTCGGGCAGTTCGTAACCTTCTGGCGCATACCAGTTGGCACGCTCCCAGCCATAGACAGAGCCGAACACGCCACCGAGTTTCTTCAGGCGGTCATAGACGGGTGTTGTTTTGAGTGGACGCGCCGCGGCACGCTCCTCATCCGGGTAATGCATGGTGAAGACGTTGGCATAGGCCTCTTCATTCTTGGCAATGAGATAGCCCTCGGTCGCATAGGGGCCGAAACGACGCGGATCGACGCCCATCATATCAAGGCTTGGTTCGCCTTCGACAATCCATTCCGCCAGCTGCCAGCCAGCACCACCGGCTGCGGTAATACCGAAGGAATGGCCCTCATTCAGCCAGAAATTTTTCAGGCCGGGTGCAGGACCCACAATCGGGTTACCATCCGGCGTATAGGCAATCGCGCCGTTATAGACCTTCTTGATACCAACCTCACCGAAGATCGGCACGCGCGCAATCGCCGTTTCGATATGCGGCATCAGGCGTTCCAGCTCTTCCTGGAACAGTTCATATTCGCTTTCCGGCGACGGACCATCAACATAACAGACCGGCGCGCCGTGTTCGTAAGGGCCAAGGATCAGGCCACCGGCTTCCTCGCGCATGTACCAGGCGCTGTCGGATTCACGCAGAACGCCCATTTCCGGCAGGCCCTTAGCCTTGCGCTCGAGAATGGCCGGGTGCGGTTCTGTGACGATATACTGGTGTTCGACCGGGATGACGGGAATGTTGATGCCGACCATCTCACCGGTCTTGCGGGCAAAATTGCCGGTACAGGAAATGACGTGTTCGGCAATCACCTCCCCCTTGTCGGTCGTGACCTTCCACTTGCCGTCCTCCATTTGCTCGATGGCGGTAACCGTGGTGTTGCGGTAAATGGTGGCGCCCTTGTCGCGCGCACCCTTGGCCAATGCCTGCGTCAGGTCGGCCGGCTGAATGTAACCATCATCGGGGTGCTGGATTGCGCCGAGAATGCCGTCGGTTTCTGCCAGCGGCCAGACTTCTTTCAACTCCTCCGGGGTCAATAGCTTGACGTTGACACCAATGGTTTCGGCGATACCGGCATAATACATAAACTCGTCCCAGCGATCCTTGCTGCGCGCCAGACGAATGTTGGACACTTTGGAGAAACCGACATTCATGCCGGTTTCTTCCTGCAATTCCTCATAGAATTTGACGGAATATTTGTGGATCTGCCCCACGGAATAGCTGAGGTTGAACAGCGGCAGCAGGCCAGCAGCGTGCCAGGTGGAACCGGATGTCAGTTCCTTGCGCTCGATCAGGATGCTGTCGCTCCAGCCCTTGGTGGCCAGATGATAAAGCGTCGAGACACCGACAACCCCACCCCCGATAACAACGGCCCGTGCATGTGTTTTCATAATCCGAAATCCCTCTGAGGCATGCCGGCCGGTTTGATACGGCCTTTTGCGAAACTGCTGGCGGATGTCAGAATATGCAATTCGAGAGCGATATCAGGTGCCTGTTTACGACATGCGCAAGGCTTGCCGCGACGGTTGGCAAATTGCTTTTAAAACACGGAAAATCGCCACTGTGCGCCGTTACTTGACGACAGCAGAACCTTTGACGATTTCAACATTTTCCGTGCCTTCCAGCGCAATGCGGTCGCCATTCGGGAAGGTAACGAAACAATTGGAGGCACAGACCTGTTCCGAGGCACCAGGTGCAATCACCACATCAAACCGATTTCCACCCTCGCTAACGGCCAGAGAAGCCGGCTCCGCGTCGCTATTGGTAATAGTAGCCGAGACAGCCGCTGTCGCAGACAGAACAATAACCATCATCACGGACAATACATGCTTCATGCGTTTTCGGCTGATGTAGCCGCCCCCCTTGATAGCCCAACCTCTTTGTCAAAAAGAGTATGCGGTGATTCTAAGGGGCACGCCATGAATAGAGGCTGAATAGTGGCAATCAGCCTTTCTTGTCTGTCGATTTGGCCGTTGGCCGAGTGGACACACCGTCAGCAGATTTGTCGGCCGCTTTTGTGTTCGCCGCCGCCTCAACCTGTTGCGGTTCAGGCTTCACCTCGACATTTCCGCCCTCGCCCTCTTCCGCGTCCTTTTCCTTCCGCGCGAGCTTCTCGCTCTCTTCCACCAGTTTGCTGGCCAGAGCCTGCGAGTTGTCACGGTCGACATGCACATTGAGATTGCGCTGTGGCGAAGCGATATCGATGCCCTCCTCACGGAAGCGTCTGAGAATATCGATCCGCAACTGGTTACGAACCGGCAAACCGTCCGACAGGTCGGCCAGGAAGAAGCGCACTTCGAAATCAAGCGAGAAGTCACCAAAGCGCAAGAATTCAACATGCGGTTCAGGATTTTTCAGAATAAGCGGCTGGGCGCGCACCAGTTCCAGCAGGATGTCCATGACCTTGCGTGGATCAGCCTCATAGCTGACGCCAACCGGAATTTCCGAACGGGCGATACGGTTACGGTGTGTCCAGTTGCCAACCGGAGAATTGATGAACTCGGAGTTTGGTACGATGATCGACTGGCGGCGGAAGGTTTCGATTTCGGTCGCACGCACCGAGATGCGCTTGACGGTGCCTTCGGTCGCGCCTGTGACCACCCAGTCGCCGACCTTGAATGGACGCTCCACCAGCAGGATAAGGCCCGACACGAAGTTGGACACGATATTTTGCAAGCCAAAACCGATACCGACCGACAACGCGCTGGCCACCAGTGCGAGGTTGGAGAGGTCAAGCCCAGCGGAGGAAACACCGAAGATGGCGGCAATGGCGATACCGAGATAACCAATGCCCGTCTTGACCGAGTTGCGCACACCGGCATCAGCCTTGCTGCGCGCCATGACATTGTTGTCCAGCCAGCGCTGGAACCAGCGGGTGATGACGTAGCCAATCGCAAAAACCGCTATGCCACCGAACACCGCCAGCAGCGAGATATTGGTGTTGCCAACCGGAATACCAGTCAGCAAGCGATAGCCCCAGTTTTCGATATCGCCGGGCTGGAAACCCCAGGAAAACAGGATCAGCGGCACGCCAAAGGCAAGTGCGACGACATAGATGCCAAGACCGGCAACAAGTCCCAGTTGGTCAAGAAACACAGGACCTAGGCCATAACGCCGGTACAGGAAACTGCCAGCGACGGAATCGGCAAATATGCCCTGTTTGGAAATCGCCTTGCCGGAGAGAATGCCAATATACATGGTAGCCAGCACGGCACCGGTGACGACAATCTGTGTCGACACAAACCGAGCAAGGCCAACATATCCCGTCAAACACGCACCGATGATAAACAGGCCGGCCAGACGAAACAACACGTTCATCCAGCGTGGCAGGCGTTGTCCGGGTGCGGCTGGATCGGCATCCTTCTGCATGACCGGGTGCATGAAGGACATGATGATGAGGATGATACCGACAATGACCGATGCAACGAAGCTTTTCACCACCGTCAGGATAACAGGTGAATACAGCGCCTCACTGATACCGCTCAGCAGATAGTCGAAACCATTGACCACGGTCATGGCCAAAACGGCCCATGTCAGGTGGTGCGCTCCAGTATTGCTGACGCGAACCAGACGCCAGTTCGGGTGCTTGGGTGCAAACACTGCATATGTCAGACGCCAGACGAAATAAACCAGACCGGTAAAGCCCATGGCCGTAAAGACGATCGGCGCAATGTCTGAGCGCAGCACATTGAAGTTTTCAAGCAAAAACGCCGATGCCACCAGGAAGGCAACGACTGTGGCCGATTGCACCATGGTGGACCAGAAGGCCACCGAAAGGCGGCGGATATAACCCGGCTCGCCCGAGAAGGCACTGCGTTCCATGTGGCTGCCAAGGAACTTGTAGCCGCCGACCAGAAACAGCATGGCGGCCAGCAACGACAGGAAGATAGCAGACAGCAGTTGAAGCGGCTTGTAGTTCCACACGAAGGTCCACCAACTGCCAACCACCCGCTGGAAGGACGACACTTCGTTGACCAGCGACGAACCGGCAGCCGAAAACACATTCAGCGAAATCTCGGTGCGCTTGAAAAGCGTATCCTTGAAAAGAGACCGGCGCAGATCTGTAATGTGGTTGGACAACTGACTGGCCTGCGTGGACAGTTGTTCCGCCTCGCCCGTCAGCGCATTGATGTCAGCTCTCTCGGCAATCAAACGGCTGCGCTCTTCGGTGACGATCGGCGCTTCTGGCGGTTGGCCATCCTTCGGCGGTTCGCCAAGTTCATCGAGACGGGTCTTGGCGGCCTCAAAACGTGGGCGCAGGCTGACCGAAGATTTAACCGCGTTGGACGCAATGGCATCGGACTGGGCCTTAAGGTCCACCAGTCTGGCATCATCATCTTTTGCCGCTTCAACGGTCTCTGCCAGGTTACCAAGTGCAGCCTTGTTGTTTTGCAGGTCGGTCCGCATCTGCTCAATCGGTGACGACGCATCCGCCGGTACTCCATCCTGCGATAGCGCCAACGAAGGCACGGCACACAAAGCACTGAGCGACAAAAGAACAATCAATACAGCTAGCCGCGGCAAACGCCGGGCGTCAGGAATGCCAAACACGTCAATTACCTTTCCGGCGTACGGAATCACTTGCGACCCGAATCTGAAATTCATCACGCTGTTTAAACAAGCACACAACGAACATCAGTTTCATACGTGTCACGCAAAAATATTCAAAACCTGTGTGAAGGATTGAAAATTGGCCCGGCAAAATGGCCTTTAGCCCTTGCTCAATCCCCCTCGACTACCCGCAATTCGGCGTGCAATTTGCCGCAAAATAATGCGCGTAGCGGTTTATGAAAAACGATTGCCGCGACAATAGGGCTTCCAAGCGGCTTCTGATGTCCTTTTTTAGGCCAGAAACGCTGTAGAGCCGCTGTTTTCCCTTGTATTTAATATTAGAATCACCAAATTTAAACTTGCAGTTAGCGTGGGAGGAAATCATGGAATCTGCAGGTGTTGGCTGGATTGCAGCAATTGTCATTGGTGGTGTCGCCGGATGGCTCGCTGAACAGTTCATGAAAAGCAATCTTGGCGTGTTGATGAACATCATCCTTGGTATCATCGGTGCGATTGTCGCCAATGCGATACTATCGTTGTTTGGCGTCGTTTTGACCGGTTGGCTGGGCTATCTCATTGCTGGCTTTGTTGGCGCGTGCATACTCATTGCCGTCGGACGTGCATTCCGGAGGTGATTCCTCCTGTATTTACAAACGACTAACAGACATTCCCGAGAGCATTCTCTACCGTCGATCTTCGAGAAAAAGATGGGCGTGTCCAGCGTGAGTGAAATTTTTTTGTCATAAAAAACGAAGAAATTTCATTTCCGCGCTGGACATTCCTTTTTTTCCTCTTTATAGCCCCCTCACACCGCCTGAGGGCGGCGGCGGGTGATTAGCTCAGTTGGTAGAGCAGCTGACTCTTAATCAGCGGGTCGTAGGTTCGAGCCCTACATCACCCACCATTAACTTCCTGAAATGACTGTGAAATTCGAGACTGCGAAATAACTTCGCCGCCTCTCGTCTCATGTCTTTCATGCAGATTTCGAGGATGGGTCATGAGCCGCATTTTGCTTATCGTTCTTCTTGGCGCTCTGGCCATCTCCATCGTCGGACATATCATTTTCGCATTCGTCGTGACGTAAAAAATCCCCCGCGCCCGACTGGAGAAAGGGCACGAGGGATCACATCAAACCTATATCGTTATTCTGTCTGCCGAGCTGTTTCGGGCGTCTCAGTTTTTTTCTGGATGATCAAGACTTCATCGGTCTTTTGATCTGCCGTTTTGGCAATGCTGGCTGTCTTGATTTCATTATCGACTGCAGCTGATGTGTTCAGCTTGGCATGTCCAGCGCATTCGGCAAACGCTACAGGGGCCGAAAGCGCAAGTGTTGAGGCGACTATGAGAATTGCCTTCATATCATTCTCCTTTCGCTGTTTCACTGCCAGAGAAGAGTAACCCGCAATTCGAGAATCACGAAATCACGCTTTCTTACCGTGTTCGTCAGAACCTTTATCCGTCACCGACCGGCGTTCGCTGCGCAGATCGAGAGGATTGGGACAGAAACGCCGAAAGATCATTGCCACATGGGTTCCATGCAAATGGATGATGTTTGGAGAGTAGTTTGCTCCGCCATTTGCGGCCGTCAGTTGACGGCTACCACTTCTACCTGAGCCGTTACCCGTGTGTTGCATCGCGTTTCTCCTTCTGTCAGGGAAACGGGCAATCCACAAAAATGGTTCCAATTTTCAGGCTTTTATCAAATATCCATGGTGCCGTGCGCCACGCGGACGGCACTGCCGCCAATACGTGCGCGGAATATATCACCGGCCTTCACATCTATATGCAGATGAATAAAGGAAGGGCGACCCATCTCGACGCCCTGCTCTATCATGAACGGATAATGCCCATCGGACAGGCCGTCAAAATGATGGATGGCGCCGGACAGTGCCGCCGCAGCCGAACCGGTTGCCGGGTCTTCGGCAATGCCCATTTCAGGCGAGAACATGCGCGCGTGAAATTTGGCGGTGTGGTTCACACCACCACGACAGTAAACGTAGCAGGCAGCCAGCCTCCCCTCCACAAGCGGCGCCGAGCGTTCCCACAATTGCGGATCAAAATCCATTTCTCTGATGGTGGAGATATTGTGTAGCGGCACCAGCAGGAATGGCACACCAGCCGTCCAGATCGAGGGCTGGTGATTTTCAAAACCGATATTGCCTTCGCTGACACCGAGTGCATCGGCCAGCTTCGCGCGGTCAAGCGGCAGCTCGATACGGGAAGACTTTCGCGGCAGATCAAACTCGGCAAACCCAGGCGCATCCTTGCGAAGCCGGATGGCGCAGCGAACTGGCCCCACATTCTCCTCGAGAACGCAAACCATGTCCACGTCGCCACCATTGGGGTTACGCTCCCCCAGTGCCACGGCAGCCCCAACTGTCGGGTGGCCTGCAAAGGGCAGTTCACCGCCGGGGGTGAAAATGCGTAAGGATGCGGCATAGGCAGGGTTATCGGATTTGCGGATGAACACGGTTTCCGACAGGTTCATCTCGCGAGCAATGGCTTGCATCGTCTTGTCATCAAGCCCATCAGCATCATACATGACTGCGAGAGGATTTCCCTCAAGACGTTTGTCGGTAAAAACATCATAGATACTGTATTCGATCGCCACACCAGTCTCCTGCCGTTTTTTATTCCTTATGCTTTTGCCGCAACCTGCCCGACCCCGGCTTTCTCTGCAAGCCCGCAAATGATGGGCATTGCAACTGATAAAGTCGGAGCGCCATTAATCGTGCGCATGGTGAACAGTTTTCATAACGGCCGCATATTTTCAGACACCGTCATAAGGAACTGCCATTTTCCGCCTATAGGGTGCATCAAATCAGGCAGGGAGCCGACCATTGTGACGTTTGTTCGAAAATATCAGGCCATACATCATAAAACGCGCCGGCTGCAGGCCTGAAAGAGCTTGTCGCACCCTCCTGACTTCCTGTACCAAGGTACTGTTCCAAAAGGTAGATTGCATGTCCGGTTCACAACAGTCGCTATCATTTGTCCACGCCAACACACCGGATGCCCGCGCCGCATGCGAAGCATTGATTGCCCGGTATGGAAACGCCCCCTTTGACGAGGCAAATGTCATCATTGCGCTGGGTGGCGATGGCTTTCTGTTGCAGATCCTCAATGAAACCATGAATTCCGGCAAACGTGTCTATGGCATGAACCGCGGCTCGGTCGGTTTCCTGATGAATGATTTCCGCGTCGACAACCTGCATGAGCGTGTGGCGATTGCCACCGGCAATGATTTCCACCCATTAAAAATGACCGCGACGGACGTGCATGGAGCGGAATTTACCGCGCTCGCCATGAATGAGGTCAGTCTTTTCCGCCAGTCGCACCAGGCTGCAAAGCTGAAGGTGACCGTCGATGACAAGATACGGCTGGAGGAATTGATCTGTGACGGCGTTATGGTTGCAACGCCTGCAGGGTCCACCGCCTATAACTTCTCCGCTCACGGGCCGATCCTGCCACTGGAATCACCCCTTCTCGCATTGACCCCGGTCAGCGCGTTTCGTCCGCGCCGCTGGCGTGGTGCATTGTTGCCGAACAAGGTGACGGTGGATATTCATGTGTTGGAAGTTGAAAAACGCCCCGTCAATGCGGTTGCGGATCACACCGAGGTTAAATCCGTGGTAAGTGTGCGTATCGCACAATCCCAGGATAGAACTGCGGTGATTTTGTCCGATCCTGACCGCTCATGGTCGGACCGAATTCTCGCTGAACAATTCACGAACTGATGAAATGATGAAAATGCCAGGTCTAGTTACAAAAGCCCTCCTGACAGCCGCACTGTTTGCGCTTTCGCTGCAAGCCGTTCACGCTCAGACGACACCAACCTCCCCTATCGAGGACCTGCCTGTCGCTGCCATTTTCGTCGCCAGCAGCGGCCTTTGGGAAGACGAGCCGGCCCCCGCTGCGGCAACGACCACGACAGCGACATCGGAAGCACCACCGCCTGCGGCCGCACCGCCACGCCGTGGTTACTACAAGGTCGTTGCGATGCGACAGAATGACGGCACGGCACGCATCTTTATGCAGCAGATTGCCTACACGCCAAATGGCCCTGACCTGATCCAGACGGTGGAACTGGAAGAGTTTTCGAAGTTCAAGGCCTATGTCACCGACATTCGTCCGGAAAGCTCGTCAGGCAACGGCAATGTGCCGGGCCTATTTGTTACCGTTCACCTGAAGACCGATCCGATGTCGACAGAGACTGAAGCCTGGACAGTGCTGATTGATGAGCTTGGCGACATGAAGATCGAGCGAGCCTCGAACTGAACGCTGTGGAGTAGCCGCCTGCGGCTGTTCTGAACCAATCACTTCTGACATGATCAATCCCCGGCCACGACCGGGGATTTTTTATGCCTGAGCAAATGAATACGCCCACATACCTGGTCTCCTCCGGAGCTTGATCTCAGGCAGCGCTTTGCTGCCAAAAGAAAACCCGCCGAAGCGTTGCTCAGGCGGGTTCTTTTGGTGCTGTCAAACTGAATCAAGTCGCTCACGATCTGATTCATCAACAGGCTCTAATGCTTTGTTTTCAATACACCTTACGGAGATATTGAAATCAGTCGATGTCGGAAACATCAATATCGGCACCGCCGCTGATGCGGTGAGCCAGTGCGGCTTCCATGAAGTCGTTCAGATCGCCGTCCAGCACGTTGATCGGAGCGGTGCTTTCCACGCCGGTACGCAGGTCCTTGACCAGCTGGTAAGGCTGCAGAACGTAGGAGCGGATCTGGTGACCCCAACCGATATCGGTTTTGGAGGCTGCCTGTGCATTGGCCGCTTCTTCGCGCTTTTGAAGTTCGACTTCATACAGGCGCGAACGCAACATGTCCCACGCCTTGGCGCGGTTCTTGTGCTGGGAGCGTTCCTGCTGGCAGGCCACAGCGATACCGGTTGGAATATGCGTGATACGCACGGCCGAGTCGGTGGTGTTAACGTGCTGACCACCGGCGCCCGACGAACGGTAGGTATCGATGCGGCAATCGCTTTCGTTGATGTCGATCTGGATCGAGTCATCAACAACAGGGTAAACCCAGATCGACGAGAACGAGGTGTGGCGGCGCGCGTTGCTGTCATAGGGCGAAATACGCACCAGACGGTGAACGCCCGATTCCGTCTTCATCCAGCCGAATGCATTGTGGCCCTTCACGAGAATGGTTGCAGACTTGATGCCCGCCTCTTCCCCGTCATGCACTTCCAGCACTTCAACCTTGAAGCCCTGGCGTTCAGCCCAGCGGGTGTACATGCGCAACAGCATGCTGGCCCAGTCCTGGCTTTCAGTACCGCCAGCACCAGAGTGAACTTCAACATAGGTGTCGTTGGCGTCGGCTTCACCAGACAGCATCGCTTCGACCTGCCGGCGGTTGGCTTCGCTGCGCAGCGCCTTCAATGCCTCTTCGGCGTCCTTGACGATATCCTGATCGCCTTCTTCCTCGCCCATCTCGATCAATTCGATATTATCGTTGACCTGCTGCTCGAGGGCTTTGACGCCGCTGATGCTTTCGTCAAGCTGCTGGCGCTCACGCATCAGCTTCTGTGCTTCTGTGGCATCGTTCCAGAGGTTTGGATCCTCTGCCTTGTTATTCAACCAGTCCAGTCGTCTTATCGCCTGATCCCAGTCAAAGATGCCTCCTCAGCAGGCTTATGGCCTGCTTGATTTCGTCGACAACATTCACAATCTCGTTGCGCATTCGCTGCTATTTCACCTTCGTTGAAAGTCTCTGGACGTCATAGCCCACTCAGGAAAACTGGCCCCGGTGCATAAATGCCGAAGGCGCGGATGTAAAGACCCGCGCCTTCGCTGCATTGTTGTGTGGAGCTTAGTAAAGCCCGCCACCACCGTTGGTAATGGCCTGCTGTGCCTGTGGTGAGGCACGCATGATATCTTCCGGCGACATGTAGTTTTCCATGCCGATAACCGAGAAGCTGTCGGCCGGGCCGGTGCCTGGCTTGAAGGCTTCCATGATCGTGTCTGGATCACCTTCATTGGCATACATGCCGGTCTTGCGGTTGACGGCGATGAACTGCATCCCCTCAGGCACGATGAACTTGCCGGGCGGTGTGTGCTTGGCAGCAGCTGCGAGGAACTCGCCAAAGATTGGCGCTGCAAGCGAACCACCGGTGCCACCACGACCAAGCGGTGCTGGCGTATCGAAGCCAATGTAAAGGCCAGCCACGAGGTCCGGTGTGTAACCCACGAACCAAGCATCCTTTTCATCGTTGGTGGTGCCTGTCTTGCCAGCAACCGGACGATCCTTGACCGGAATCTTACCAGCGGCCGTACCACGGGTGACGACGCCTTCCAGCATGGATGTTGTCTGGTAGGCTGTCATCGGGTCGAGAACCTGTTCGCGGTTATCGATGATGGTCGGCTCGTCCTGACCTGACCAGGTCTGCGCGTTGCAGCCTTCACAGGTGCGTTCTTCGTGACGGAAAATCGTCTTGCCGTAACGGTCCTGAATACGGTCGATCACGGTTGGCTTGATCTGCTTGCCGCCATTGGCCAGAACCGCGTAGGCAGAGACCATACGGGTCACGGTCGTTTCACCTGAACCGAGCGACATGGCGAGAACCGGCAGCATCTTGTCATAGATACCGAAACGTTCCGCATATTCCGCAACAAGGTTCATGCCCATGTCGTCTGCAAGGCGGATGGTCATCAGGTTACGAGACTTCTCAATACCGAGACGCAGTGTCGACGGACCAGCGGAACCACCGCCGTAGTTCTGCGGACGCCAGACCTGACCGCCAGAGACGATCTCAATCGGCGCATCCATCACAACGGAAGCTGGCGTATACCCATTGTCGAGCGCTGCAGCGTAAACGAACGGCTTGAATGACGAACCAGGCTGGCGCATGGCCTGCGTGGAACGGTTGAACTCCGACTGACCGTAGGAGAAACCGCCAACCATGGCGAGAACGCGGCCGGTATGCGGGTCCATGGCAACGAGGCCACCCTGCACTTTCGGTGGCTGACGAAGACGGAAGGTATTGCCGTTTTCTGTCAATGCCTGGACATAGACAACGTCACCAGCCTTCAGAACGCCACTTGGCGACTTGGCGGTGTTACGCTTGCCGGTCGCATCGCGGTAAGCCCATTTCATGTTTTCCGCTGGAATGCTTGCACGGACGCGGTCCTGGACAACCTTGCCACCGGCATCGGTTTCCGGCTGCATGCCGATATCAACGGACTGATCGCCAGCATCCAGCACCACGGCCAGTTTCCACTCCGGCACGTCGCGCAGCGGACGGATCTTGGCAAGGGCAGCGCCCCAATCACCGGATACGTCAATCTCATCGACCGGGCCACGGAAACCACGGCGCTCGTCATAGTCAAGAAGACCGTCCTGCAGCGCCTTGCGGGCTTCAACCTGCAAGACCGGGTCAAGCGAGGTACGAACCGAAAGGCCACCTTCCAGCAGGGCCTTCTCGCCGTATTTATCAACGATCTGGCGACGGACTTCTTCGGCGAAGTAGTCAGACGCAAACAGGTGGGCACCGCCGCGACGCAGATTTACGCCAAGCGGCTGGGTTTTTGCTTCCGACGCATCGGCGGTGTTGATGTAGCCATTTTCGGCCATACGGTCGATCACCCAGTTACGGCGCTCAAGAGCAGCCTTCTCGTAACGGAACGGGTGGTAGTTGGCCGGGCCCTTCGGCAGCGATGCCAGATAGGCGGTTTCGGCAATGGTCAGTTCGGTGACCGACTTGTTGAAATAGGTCAGCGCGGCACCGGCAATACCGTAGGCATTCATACCGAAGAAGATTTCATTGAGATAAAGCTCAAGAATCTTGTCTTTCGAATAGGTCTGCTCGATGCGGAAGGACAGAATCGCTTCCTTGATCTTGCGGTCGATGGTCTGGTCATTGGTCAGCAGGAAGTTCTTGGCGACCTGCTGAGTAATGGTTGATGCACCAACCGGGCGACGGCCGGAACCGAGGTTCTGGATGTTGACCAGAATAGCGCGCCCAAGACCGTAGATATCAACGCCGGGGTGATTATAGAAATTCTTGTCTTCTGCGGAAAGGAACGCAGCCTTCACGCGGTCTGGAATGGCCTGGATGGGCAGGAACAGGCGCTTTTCATGCGCATATTCTGCCATCAGGGCACCGTTACCGGCGTGAACGCGGGTCGTGACCGGCGGCTCGTAGGAGCTGAGAACGGCATAGTCCGGCAATTGCTCGCGAAGGGTGTAGAGATAAAGCGCAGCCCCTGCAGCAGCGCACAGGAAAAGCGCGCTTGCAATACCGAAGAAATATCCAATCAGTCTTATCATATAAAGCTACCGATAATCCGAACGTGGCATTCGCGCTCACCATCAAGCGCATTTTCGCATAGTCGGTGCGGTTTTGCACACCACTCCGGCAATGACAAGCCGGGACATCAGCATTTGCCAATATAGCCGGTCATAAGCCACACCAAACAAAGTCTTTTATGCAAAAGCGACGAGTCGCCCACACATACGCCGAGTAACGCCGGGAATGTGAGTAAAATAGGGCCCTACCCCAGTAAAGCTGGCATTAGGGCCATTGCCAAGACCTTTTCCGGCCAAGGGTCACCTTATCGCAACAGGTCAAACAGCTGAGAACTGCCTCTCCCGCAGCAAACCCTGTGGTTGTATTTGGCGCCGCAAAAGCCACGACCCCACGAAAAAGTTACTGGAAAGTGGACGCTTCAACCGCCGTTGGCGACGAACTGATTGTGATATTTTCCGACCGCCTTTGCCATGACATCGGCCAGCTTTTTACGCCATTCGACATCGAGCAACAGCTTTTCATCTTCCGGATTGGACAGGAAGCCCATTTCCAGCAGAATGGAGGGAATATCAGGCGCCTGCAAAACGCGGAAACCGGCATAGCGATGCGGGTTGTTGATCAGGCCGATCTGCCCTTCAAACGACGCCAGGATATTACCGGCCAAGGTCACCGAGAACGCCTGTGTCTCGCGCCGTGTCAGGTCGAGCAGGATATCGGCCACTTCCGGCTGGCTTGCCGGCATGGCAACACCGGCCAGTTCGTCGGACAGGTTTTCGCGCTCAGCCAGTTCAGCCGCCATGCGGTCGGATGCGCGGTCTGATATGGTGTAGACGGTTGCGCCACGAATGCCCTTTTGTTTGAGCGTATCGGCATGCAGGGAAATCAAAAGATTAGCGCCTTTCTGGCGGGCGATCTGCACACGCTCGGAAAGGGCCAGAAACTCGTCGGATTCGCGCGTCAGCACGGCCTGAATGCCGGGCTCCTTGTTCAGCCGCTCTGTCAGTTCCTTGGCAAAGGCAAGGGTAATGTCTTTTTCATGCGTACCGGTCTTGCCGCCCTGCGCACCATTATCAATGCCGCCATGGCCGGCATCAACTGCGATGATGAACTGGGCCTGCCGGTCACTCTTGCCGCTGACAACGCCATCGACCGAGGCGGTGGTGACTGGAGATGGCGGTTGCCAGCTCTGGTCCTTGACCAGATTGGCGAAGGTCGCCTTGTCGGTGATTTCAGCGTCCAGCACCAGACGAACGCCATTGCCTTCAGAATTTGGCTGCACCTCGGATATGGCCAGGCGCACCGGTTTCTTGGCGGTCAGAACGATCCGGGCGCGGCCCTCGTCCATCGTGCCGAAACGCACGTCACGGAAAAGGCCGGCAGCCTCGAGATCCTTGGCAGGGAATGCAAAATCGGTGGATGGAAGATCAACGACGATACGCTCCGGCGAATCGAGATAATGAACCTCGAATTCCGGCTCTTCGGCAAAATCGATGACAACGCGGGTACGGGCTTCGTTTCCGGCGATACGGGCCGCGCTCGCCACCATCCTTGAACTCTCGCCGATTGCAAAAGCAGCGTTTGGAACGGAGAAGAAAGTGACTGCCGTCAGAGTGGCTGCAAGGGTGATTCGCAGCGTAATACGCGTCGAGCACCGGATTGCCGCCCGCATTTGTGCAATAATCATGACAGCCCAAATCTTTTTTTCATATTCGTCATTTTAGCAAAAGTGCTTTCAAAAGCCCCCAATGCCTCTCGAAACCGCGCCGCCCTGCCCTGTTTCGGTCCGTGTCAGACCACATTCACAGCCATTGGTGAAGCATTTGTTAACGCCTGAATTACTCCAGCAATATGGCATATTTAGCGTGCCTATTGCTATTGAGCCGGATAAACCATACAACACAAATTGAGGGTTTAGATGTTAACGGGATAGATACCCGTAGGGCTGCCAATCGTAAAGACGCTGGCGCTGCAAAACGGGAATCATCTGCCGTCGCTACATTTTTCCTGAAACTGGAACAATTCCGGCATGAGCCGGGCATATACCCGGTGGCATGCCACCGTCCGCCCTTCTGGAAGGGCAAACTCATCGGCCTCAAGGGGCCAGTTATTATCGTATTACCGGCTTGGGCAAATGGTGTCGTTGCAACAGCTTTCTTACATACAAGGCCAAAGCGGCAAGCATTTTGCATTGCCCTTCGCCTCGCTGTTGTCAGTTGACGCGCGCCAAGCGGTAAACATCATTTCCGACGCACCCTCTCATAGATACGGGAGAACCGCCTTTTCGGCGGTACGATCCTCGTCTGTCACGGGGTCGCGTCGAGGAGCAGAGATTACATGGCAGACAAAATGCTTATCGACGCCTCCCACGAAGAGGAGACGCGGGTTGTAGTCGTCAGAGGCAACCGGATTGAGGAGTTCGACTTCGAATCCGAGCACAAGAAGCAGATCCGGGGCAATATCTACCTTGCAAAGGTAACCCGGGTAGAACCATCGCTTCAGGCAGCCTTCGTCGATTACGGTGGGAACCGTCATGGCTTTCTGGCATTTGCAGAAATCCATCCCGACTACTATCAGATCCCGCTTGCGGATCGTCAGGCACTTCTGAGAGCAGAAGCCGAAGAACATCGCGGTAGCGATGATTTCGAGCCAGCGGATTCACCGCACGACCATACAGCGACAGTCGATCTTTCCACAGCTGACCAGCCGGACATCGGCATTGTACCGCTGAGCACTGATGCGAAAGTCTCCGACACATCAGAGCCGCAATCCGCAGCGCCGCAGGAAACTGCCGAAGTTGAAGCTGAAGCTGCGCCTGCAGACGTAGAAGCAGAAGCCGCCAACATTGAGGCACCTGCCGAGGAAGAAAAGCCAAAGAAGCGCGTACGCCGGCCCCGCAAGAAGAAGGCCGATGCTGAAGAAGAAGCATCAGCCGAAGCTTACGGCAGCGATGATGAGACCCCAGGCGGCGAAATGGCTGCGATGGTTGACGCTGACACGATTTCGGAAGAGGTCGAAGGTCTTCGCCGCAATGGCTCTGACGACGATGACGACGATGACGACGACCATGAGAAGGAAGTTATCGAATCCGTCGGCGCAGAAGATGCCATGGAAGAGGTTCCTGATCGCGTAGCGCGCAAGCCACGCAAGCAGTACCGCATTCAGGAAGTCATCAAGCGCCGCCAGATTATTCTGGTTCAGGTTGCCAAAGAAGAACGCGGTAACAAGGGCGCAGCCCTGACCACCTACCTTTCATTGGCCGGCCGTTACTCCGTGCTGATGCCGAATACGGCTCGTGGCGGCGGTATTTCCCGCAAGATCACCCAGCCGCAGGACCGCAAGCGCCTGAAGGAAATCGCACGCGATCTGGAAGTACCAAACGGCATGGGCGTTATCCTGCGTACAGCAGGTGCCAACCGCACACGTGTCGAGATCAAGCGCGACTTCGAATACTTGATGCGCCTGTGGGAAAATGTCCGCACACTGACATTGAACTCCACAGCCCCTTGCCTCGTTTACGAGGAAGGCTCGCTGATCAAGCGTTCGATCCGCGACCTCTACAATCGCGACATCAGCGAAATCATCGTGTCCGGCGAAGAAGGCTACCGTGAAGCAAAAGACTTCATGAAGATGCTGATGCCGAGCCATGCCAAGGTGGTTCAACCTTACCGCGATATTCACCCGATCTTCTCGCGCTCCGGCATCGAAGCGCAGCTTGACCGCATGCTGCAGCCGCAGGTCACGCTGAAGTCTGGTGGTTACCTCATCATCAACCAGACAGAAGCTCTGGTTTCCATCGACGTCAACTCGGGCCGTTCGACCCGCGAGCATTCCATTGAGGAAACCGCGCTGGCAACGAACCTTGAGGCAGCGGAAGAAGTTGCACGTCAGCTTCGCCTGCGCGACCTTGCCGGTCTTGTCGTCATCGACTTCATCGACATGGAAGAAAAGCGCAATAACCGCTCCGTCGAAAAGAAATTGAAGGATTGCCTGAAAAACGATCGCGCCCGCATTCAGGTTGGCCGCATCTCGCATTTCGGCCTTCTGGAAATGTCCCGCCAGCGCATTCGCGCTTCGGTTCTGGAATCCACGACGCAGGTGTGCACGCATTGCGGCGGCACCGGCCACGTGCGCTCCGAGTCTTCCATCGCCCTGCACGTGCTGCGTGGCGTCGAGGAATATCTGCTGCGAAACACAACGCACAACATCACTGTGCGTTCAACGCCGGACACTGCCCTTTACCTGCTCAACCACAAGCGTGGCACGATTGTCGATTATGAAAACCGCTTTGGCGTGTCGATCATCATCGCCGCCGATGCCAGCGTTGGCTCGCAGCACTTCGCTATCGATCGTGGCGAACCTGTCGAAAACCCGGTCAGAATTGAAAGCCTGCTCCAGCTTCTGCCTGTGATCGAAGAAGAAGATGATCCGGTCTTCGAAATCGAAGAGGATGAAGACGAGGAAGAAATCATCAAGGCACCAGTTGCCCAGCCGGCACGCGCTGAGGGTGATGAAGATGGCAATCGCGGCAAGCGCAAGCGTCGTCGTCGTCGTCGTCGCAAGGGCGGCCAGAACGGTCAGGACGCGCAGGCACAGGATAATGGTGCCGAGGGCGATGATGAAGGCGACGAGAGCGATGACGATGCTGACAACGGCGTAGAAACCGTTGGTGGTGACGCCAACGAGACTGCCGATGAAGCTTCGGCTGAAAACGGTTCGTCTGACGAAGAAAACAAGCGCAAGCGTCGCCGTCGTGGCAAGCGCGGTGGTCGTCGCAATCGCTCCGATGAAGAGAACGATATCGAAGCCTCGGGTGAAACTGATGGTGACGACAACAGCACTGCCGATGAAGGCGTTGCGGTTGAGACCGCTGTTGCCAGCGAAAGCGACGTCGTCGTTGTAGAAACCGCGGCTAGCGTCGTTGAAGGTGGTAGCGACGAAGTGGTGTCCGAAGAGCCAAAAGCCAAGAAGCCACGCCGCACCCGCAAGGCCAAGGCACAGGAAGACGCTCCAGCTGAAGAGGCTGTTGCTGCTCCCAAAGCCGAAAAGCCTGCCAAGGCCAAGGTTGAAACCGTAGAGCCTGTGGTTGTTGAAGAGACGGTTGTCGACGCAGCGATTGAAGAAGTTGGTGAAGCTTCTGCCGATCTGAGTGATGACGCAAAACCTGTCCGCGCCAACCGCGGTGAGAACGTTTCATCTTCCGAGCCTGTGGTAACGTCCACAGCCTCGACCGAAGGTGATGGCGATGATCCAAAGCCGCGTAAGGGCGGCTGGTGGCAGCGCCGCGGTTTCTTCTGATAGTAACCTAATAGAATACGAAAAAAGCCGCCCGTAGAATCACTTACGGGCGGCTTTTCATTTTTTGATTCATTGCTTGGCGTGAGGTTTCAGCTGTTGCTGCCTCACATGGCAGGCAAGATAGCGATATCCCTCACCTCGTTGTCGATACCTGTGACTGCACCAACCTGCGTGGTAGCACCCGTCTCAAGATTGACAGTGTAGAGGGTTTTATTGGCGACGAGATAGGCGGTGTTCTTGCCGTCTTCCGCACCTTGAATGTCGAAAGCGTAAGTGGCCGGGGTGCCTTCGATACCAAGCTTGCCAATGGCTTTCAGCGTACCGTCATTTGGTTTGGTCTGCTGGATCAGCGCGCCAATCGTGGCATCGATATTGTACATCGCAGTCTTTTCAGGCTTGCCCCAGGAGTTGGTGTAAGCGGCCGCAACGATGTTGGGTGTTTCACCCTTGTGCATGTCACCCTCTTCATAGGCCAATGTGCCGTCAACCGTCACAGCACCGGTATCAGGGTGAACACGGTGATTTGTGGTGCCGGTCATGAAACGCAGACGGTCTGCCATCGGATTGAAGTCAACGACCACAGGCGCCTCGGTCATGCCCAGCGGCTTGTCCATTTTGGCCACTTCAGTTGCGGCACCGCTGGTCAGATCGATTGTGACGATGGTTCCCTCAGGCGTTACGCCGACCACGGTCTTGTTGCCGGGACGAAAATCAATGCCCACCAACTTGTCGACACCGGTCACATCCATGGTCTTGGAAACTTCCGGCTTGTCTGTGTCAAACATCACCAGCGTCTTGTCGCCGGTCAGGCCAAGAACAGGTGCGGCATGTGCGGATGCGGCAGCAAGAACGGCGGTAGAGGCAATCAATACGGAACGGATCATGTGCATGGCATTTCTCCCTTTGGATATCTGTTTCAGAGAACCCCGCTTCAACACCTGTGAAGCGCCTCTCAATGGGTAGACACACGGGAGATGCCGTTTGGATGCAGGCAAATAAAAAAATTATGCTGCATCCATTTGCGGCTTTGAGGGGTAACCCCACAGAGAATGATGAAGCCTTGCGTTCAAAAAACAGGACAAGCTGATGTCTGGAACAGGCGCCCTATCTGTGAGATACCCGTTTGAGAGACATGTTCGGGAGGAGAACCGTTTGCTGGTGACGCAGGATCAAAGCGAAGATTTGAACGCTGCGCTTGCAGCCTGTGCAAAAGGTGACCGCAAAGCCCTGCGGCATATTTATGATAGTGAGGCCGGACGGCTGGTGGCTGTAGCCCAGCGCATTTTGAGGCGGCGCGATCTTGCTGAGGAAGCCGTGCAGGAAGGGTTCATCCGTATATGGACCAGGGCGCATCAATTTGAACCGGGACGCGGTTCGGCACGCGGCTGGATCTATGCCGTTATTCGCAACCACGCGCTCAACATGCTGCGGGATGGCAAACGCGAAGATCTTGTTACCAGCGATAAACTTGAGGAATTGCAGGACCGCGAACAGATCGACCAGATCATGGCATCGTGGCAACGTCTGGAAAGTGGCAGCCGCCTGCATGAATGCCTTGGCGCACTGGAAGAAACGCGACGGCGAACAATCCTCATGGCCTATGTCGGCGGTTATACTCACGGCGAAATTGCCGGACGCCTGCGGCTGCCGCTTGGCACCGCAAAGTCGTGGATAAAACGAGGACTTTCCGCATTGAGGGAGTGCATGCGATGACCGGCACCAACCCTGAACACGACATCATCCACCTTGCCGATGAATATGTCCTTGGCCTGATGGAGCCAATGGAGGCTGCGGCCTTCGAAGTGCGTCTCGAAAGAGACGCCGAACTGCGTGCCGCGGTCGTTGTGAGCCGCGAGCGTTTTCTGCCGCTTGATGCGACGGCCGAACCTTTGGACGTGCCGGAGGAACTCTGGCAGAGGATTGATGCTGGTATTTCGGCTGCGCGCCCTGCCCCTGATATCGCCACAGCGCCATCCCCTGCCGCCAGCAATGACAACGTCAAGTCCGGCTGGCGCTGGACTGCGATGGCTTCGCTTGCAGCAACATTGCTGCTTGCCGTGACGCTCGGCTGGAGCCTGCTCACCAGACCCGATCCTGTCGTGATCGCTGTGCTGCTTGATGCCAAGGGTGAAGCTCAGGCAATCGTCGAAGACTTCGGCAACGAACAGGCGACGGTGAAGCTGCTGGCCGATTTCACTGTCCCAGAAGGCAAGACGTTGCAGGTGTGGACCCTGCCCTCTCAGGATATGGGGCCAGTGTCGCTCGGTCTGCTCGAAAACAGCCGCTCTGCTGCTCTGAAAGGACCGGCCTTGCCCAAACCGCAGGGAGAGCAGCTCTACGAAATCACGCTGGAAACGGCTGGGGGATCACCAACTGGTCGACCCACGGGGCCAATTCTTGTCAAAGGTTTCGCCAAAGCGCCGCGATAAAGCGTGACGAATACAAAAGACGCCCGCAACGACGCTGCGGGCGTTTTCTTTTGTCTGACAGATTGGCGAGAGGAAAAATGGCCGGCGCGCCCGTGCTCTTTTTCAGCGACTATGCTTCATGACGCTGGCGGCTGTCCGGCGGGGCGTCTTCGCGCTCATCTAAGCCATAATCACGGATAACGCTGGCAACACGCAGACGGTAATTGGCAAAGACGCCATTGCGGCCGGCGGATTGGGCCGCGCGGTGGGCATCGAGATTGCGCCAGGCTTTGACTGCTTTCTCATCCCGGAAAAACGAAAGCGACAGCATCTTGTCGGGATTGGTGATGCTCTGAAACCGCTCGACCGAGATAAACCCGTCGATAGTCTGGAGGTCAGCGCGCAGTCTGGCGGCTATGTCGAGATAGTGCTGCCGTTCACCCTCGGCTGGCCACACCTCGAATATCACAGATATCATCGCTCACTCTCCCCATGTGGTGCGGATGCCAGTTGCAAGAATAGCCGGTCTTCGCGGCGGATGAATTGTTCGCGCCTGGCGAATTCGTAGTTGTCACGCCCGAGTGGATCTGCTGCCAGACGTGCACGATAGGCTTCATAGGCCGCGAGGTTCTCGATATTATAGACGCCGTAGGCAATGGTGCTAGAGCCCTCCTTCGGCGCGTAATAACCGATCAGTTCTGCACCACAGCGTGGAATGGCTTGTCCCCAGTTGCGGGCATAGTGTTCGAAAGAATCGACCTTATAGGGGTCAATCTCATATCGAATAAAGCAGGTCAGCATAGCGATGTCCTTTCGTATGACATGCCTCCGGTCTACGCCATTGCTGTACGTCAATGCTTCGGCTATGATCGAAGTATGAAAGACGGACCCATTATCGCAACTATCGCCTCACTGATCGGCGACCCTGCCCGCGCCAACATCCTGACGGCGCTGATGGATGGCCGCGCGCTGACCGTCAGCGAGTTGGCAAACGCCGCCGGCGTCACGGTACAGACGGCCAGCGGGCACCTCTCCAAGCTGAGCGATGCCAATCTGCTGAAAGCCGAAAAACAGGGACGGCATCGTTATTTCCGTCTGTCGGGCGAAGATGTGGCGCAGGTGCTCGAAGCGCTGATGGGGCTTGCCCAGCGCACCGGCGCCGTTCGGGTCCGCACTGGCCCCAAGGACGCGGCGCTGCGTGAAGCAAGGGTCTGTTATGACCATCTGGCCGGGGAAAGCGGCGTGCAATTGCTGCACGGCATTACCCAGCGCGGTCTGGTGATTTCGCAGGATGAAACCATTACTCTGACCGATCAGGGCCAGCAGTTTTTCTCCGACTTCGGCATTGATCTGAAAAGCCTGCGAAAGGCGCGTCGTCCGGTGTGCCTGCACTGCCTGGACTGGAGTGAAAGACGCCACCATCTTGGTGGTTCGCTCGGTGCATCGCTGCTCAACGCCATGCTGGACAAACAATGGATCAAGCGTGCGGAAGGTCGGGTTCTGACCTTCACCAGCAAAGGCCGTACGGCTTTTGAAAGCACGTTTGTCTATGAAACCACCGACGACAATGCCGGTTGATAAACTGATTCAAGTGCCTGCGGGTTTGATTCCGCAAATCGCCGCAAGGCACTGAAATCAGATTCTTTTATCCCTTAGATCAAAGCGCTGAAATCAGCGCTTTTCTTTCAGCCAGCCGGCCATGCGGCCAACCGCCTCGGCGATATCAGACACGGAACCGGCATAGGAAATACGCAGGGCTCGGTGCCCCTCTGTGGGGTCAAAATCCATGCCCGGAGTGGCTGCAACATCGATTTCCGTGAGCATCCGCTTTGCGAAATCCATGCTGTCATTGGTAAAGCGGCTAACATCGACATAGGCGTAAAAGGCACCATCCATCGGCGACGCCAGCGGCAGGCCGATCTGTGGCAGACGCTCCATCAGGAAGTCACGATTGGTGTGGTAGCTTTCCTTGTAGACGTCCAGTTCTTCAGCTGCACCAAAAGCGGCGGCAGCAGCAATCTGCGACAGTTCCGGAGCAGAAATGTAAAGGCTCTGCGCAAGACATTCGACCGGGCGCACCAGACTTTCCGGCAGCACCATCCAGCCGACACGCCAGCCGGTCATGCAATAATATTTCGAGAATGAATTGATGACGACAGCCTGATCAGTGATTTCCAGCGCGGAGGTTTCCTCGCCGACAAATGTCAGTCCGTGGTAGATCTCGTCGGAAATGAACGCGATGGAGCGGCTTTCACAATAGGTTGCCAGCCGCTTCAGTGCCTCACGTCCGGTGACGGTACCGGTGGGGTTGGCTGGACTTGCCAGCAGAACGCCCTTCAGCTTGCAGCCGGCAATCGTTTCAGCCCGCTCGAGGCTTGCTGGCGTCAGCGTAAAGCC
The DNA here is from genome assembly GCF_014851585.1 of Agrobacterium sp. AGB01. GTDB lineage: Bacteria > Pseudomonadota > Alphaproteobacteria > Rhizobiales > Rhizobiaceae > Agrobacterium. The sequence goes on along the minus strand of NZ_JACVAB010000001.1, from coordinate 1,222,769 downwards.
CGTTTCAGCCGTAACAGGCACTTCCACAACCTTCAGGCCGAGTGCTTTGAGAATATTACGATAGGCCGGGTAGCCAGGTCTGGCGATAGCAACCGTATCACCCGCATCGAACAGGCTCAGAAATGCCAGATTGAAGGCGGCGGAAGAGCCTGTCGTTACCGCAATGCGCGCCGGGTCAACATCTATGCCATGCTGCACGCGGTAGTGACCGGCAATGGCTTCACGCAGCTCAAGCAGGCCAAGCGCATCGGTGTAACCAATCCGCCCGTGTTTCAGCGCTTCGCTGGCCGCCGCGAGAGCGGCTTTGGGCGCGGGATGGGCTGGCTGGCCAAGCGACATGGAAATGACGGGGCGACCATCTTTCTTGCGGCGATTGGCTTCGGCCAAAATGTCCATGGCATGGAAGGGTTCAACGGCACTGCGGCTGGAAACAGGAATCAAAACGAAGCCTCTCTTATTTTCTCCAGCATCAGCCCCCAAAATGGTTAGGGTTTAGTGAAGCAAGATGTGTGGTGGTAAAACTGTAGCGCACAGGGATGTGTTGTTTTGAGGACGTGGGCCGCTTTCAAGTCGGAGACTTGCCGCATTCTTTTGCCAATAACAATCCAGCCGCCGCGACAATGGGCGCTATTTTTTCGGTTGTGGCGTTTATGGCTTGCCGTAAAATGAATTAATCTGCAAACACCGCACCATATGTTTGCTACCGTCTTTCAATGACAACGAGGCCGAAATGAAATTTTCACTAGCATCCGCAACGCTTGCCAGCGTCATGGCCTTCTCGGCAGTTGGCATCAGCGCCCCTGCTCACGCACTGGATGACCAGCAGAAAAAGGAAATCGGCGCGTATATCAAGGAATACCTGATCGCCAATCCGGAGATCATGCTGGAAGTGCAGGATGCGCTTGAGCGCAAACAGTCAGAGGCACGCAACGCCAAGGCATCAGAGGCGGTTAGCAGCAACCAGAAAGCGCTTTTCGAATCGAAATTCGATATCAGCCTCGGCAACCCGAAGGGTGACGTGACGCTCGTCGAGTTCTTCGATTACAACTGCGGTTACTGCAAGCGCGCCATGAGCGACATGGACGACATCCTGAAGTCCGACAAGAACATTCGCGTCGTGCTCAAGGAATTTCCGATCCTCGGTCCTGAGTCGCTGGCCGCCCACAAGGTTTCCAATGCCGTGAAGTTGGTGGCGCCGGAGAAGTACCCGGAATTCCAGCGCACGCTGCTTGGCAGCACCGGTCGCGCCAATGAAGACAGCGCCATGGAAGTCGCAACCTCGCTCGGTATCGATGAGGCTGCCATCCGCAAGTCGATGGAAGAAAGCCCCAACACCCCGCAGGTTCAGGAAGCCTATTCGCTTGCCAACAACCTCGGCATTACCGGCACTCCATCCTACATCATCGGCACCGAGGCCGTTTTCGGCGCCGTTGGCGCTGATCCACTGAAAGAGAAGATTGCCAATATGCGCACCTGCGGCAAGGCAACCTGCTCGTAACAGAGCAGCCGGCGCCTTGCGTCCTCAAGGTCTTCAATTCCCGTGCCGGTCACGGGAATTGCCACCGGCCCTAGTCATCCCGCTGACAAGAAATATTCCCTTGCAGACAGTTACGAGCGGTTATTCTGTGCCAAAGCAGGAATCACGCTCATGCCGCGCAGTAGCACGGGCCTTGCCGTTTCAATCAAACAATCCACATCAAAATGCTCTTCATGACCATAAGATTAAGGACAACCCGTGCTTTAAGGCGAACAGGGCTTTTCCTTGATCGCCTTAAAGTCTATAGGTGGCGCTGAATTTTTGACGGAACCGTACATGAGCAAGCTAGTCCTCGTCCTCAACGGCCCCAATCTGAACATGCTTGGGAAGCGGGAGCCAGGTATTTACGGCGGAAAAACCTTGAAAGATATTGAGCAGGATTGCCGCGAGGCAGGCCAGTCGCTCGGCTTTGAGGTGGATTGCCGCCAGTCCAATCATGAAGGTGTGCTGGTCGATTGGCTTCACGAAGCCGACGACCGCGCGATCGGCGTCGTCATCAATCCGGGTGCTTACGGGCATACGTCAATTGCGTTGCATGACGCCATTCGCGCTATTTCCGTGCCGGTACTGGAAGTGCACATTTCCAATATCCACGCCCGCGAGGAATTCCGCCACAAATCGATGATAGCGCCCGCCGCCAAAGGCATGGTTTGCGGCTTCGGCCCCTACGGCTACATCATGGCGCTCAACGCACTGAAGAATATCACGCAATAAGAATAAACAAGAGAATAGGGTCTCGTTATGGCTGAAAAGAAAAACGGTATCGACAAGGAACTGATCCGCGATCTCGCGAACATTCTCAACGACACCGACCTGTCGGAAATCGAAATCGAGCAGGACGACCTGCGCATTCGCGTTTCGCGCTCCGCACCGGCAGCAACCGTTTACGCAGCGGCTCCTCCTGCTTATGCAGCACCGGCACCAGCTGCCCCTGCAGCACCGGCCCCGCTCGCAGCGCCAGCGGCGTCTGCTGCCCCTGCCCGCAACCCGGCAAACACCGTTACTTCGCCTATGGTCGGCACGGTTTACCTGTCGCCAGCTCCAGGCGCCCGCGCATTCATCGAAGTTGGTGCCACCGTCAAGGAAGGCCAGACGCTTCTCATCGTTGAAGCCATGAAGACCATGAACCAGATCCCGGCTCCAAAGTCCGGTAAGGTCACGGAAATCATCGTCAACGACGCTCAGCCTGTGGAGTATGGTGAAGCCCTCGTGGTCATCGAATAAGGCGGATAAGCATGGTATCCAAGATCCTCATAGCAAACCGTGGCGAAATCGCGCTTCGAGTACTGCGCGCCGCCAAGGAACTCGGCATTCCAACCGTTGCCGTGCATTCCACGGCGGATGCGGATGCGATGCATGTGCGCCTTGCTGATGAAAGCGTTTGCATCGGCCCTCCTCCGTCGCGTGACAGCTACCTCAACATTCACCAGATTGTTGCGGCGTGCGAAATCACCGGCGCGGATGCCGTTCACCCCGGTTACGGCTTCCTGTCGGAAAATGCCAAGTTCGCAGACATTCTCGATGCGCATGGCATTACCTTCATCGGACCGACCGCTGACCATATCCGCATCATGGGTGACAAGATCACCGCCAAGCAGACAGCACAGGAACTGGGTATCCCCGTCGTTCCCGGCTCTGATGGTGAAGTGAAGCCGGAAAACGCGATGGAAATCGCCAAGTCGATCGGCTTCCCGGTGCTTATCAAGGCAACGGCAGGCGGTGGCGGCCGTGGCATGAAGGTTGCCAAGACCGAGGCCGATCTGGACGAAGCCGTTTCCACGGCCCGCTCCGAGGCTCTGGCAGCATTCGGCAACGACGCTGTCTACATGGAAAAATACCTGGGCAAACCACGCCACATCGAAGTTCAGGTCTTCGGTGACGGTGAAGGCAATGCCGTGCATCTGGGTGAACGCGATTGCTCCTTGCAGCGCCGCCACCAGAAGGTCCTGGAAGAAGCAAACTCTCCTGCTCTGACCGTCGAGCAGCGGATGAGCATTGGCGAGATTTGCGCCGACGCCATGCGCAAGCTGAAATATCGCGGTGCAGGCACCATCGAGTTCCTTTACGAAAACGGCGAGTTCTATTTCATTGAAATGAACACCCGTCTGCAGGTGGAGCATCCAGTCACGGAAGCCATCACCGGCATGGACCTCGTGCAGGAGCAGATCCGCGTTGCTTCCGGTCAGGGCCTCTCGGTTACGCAGGCTGATATCAAGTTCAATGGCCATGCCATCGAATGCCGTATCAATGCTGAAGACCCACGCACCTTCGTCCCATCTCCTGGTACGCTGACCTATTTCCACACACCAGGTGGTCTTGGCGTTCGCGTCGATTCCGGTGCCTATCAGGGCTACAAGATCCCGCCTTATTACGACAGCATGATCGGCAAGCTGATTGTGCATGGTCGTAACCGTGAGGAGTGCATTGCACGTCTGCGCCGCGCGCTCGACGAGTTCGTTGTGGATGGCATCAAGACCACCCTGCCCCTGTTCCAGGACCTCCTGCAGAACGAGGACATCTTGAAGGGTGACTACGACATTCACTGGCTGGAAAAATATCTGGCCGGTGACGCACACTAAAAATGGCTGGGCGACGCAGCAGAAACGCGGAAATAACACCCGAGATACTGCTGCGCGCCTATTCCGTTGGCCTGTTTCCCATGGCCGATTCGGCTGACGACCCTGAAATTTTCTGGGTCGAGCCAGAAGTCAGAGGCATCATTCCTCTCGACGCTTTCCATGTTTCCAAAAGTCTTGCCAAAGCCATCAGGCGCAAACCGTTCGATATCCGCTTCGACACGGCGTTTGATTCCGTGGTTGGCGGTTGCGCGGCGGAAGCCTCCGACCGGCCCAGCACCTGGATCAATGCCACCATCCGCGCGCTTTACAGCGAGTTGAACATGATGGGCCACGCCCACAGTGTTGAGGCCTGGGAAGGCGATGAACTGGTTGGCGGACTTTACGGGGTGTCTCTAGGCTCGGCATTCTTCGGTGAAAGCATGTTTTCCCGCCGCACCAACGCGTCGAAGATCTGCCTCGTCTATCTGGTCGAGCGGTTGCGGGAAAAGGGCTTTACCCTACTCGATACGCAGTTCACGACCGAACATTTGATGACCTTCGGTGCCATCGACGTTCCCAAGGCAGATTATGCCAAGCTGCTGGAAAAGGCCGTCGACCGGCCGACGATTCGTTTTTAAGGGCCAGCATCTGAGCCCCTCACCTGCGGCGTGAGCTCTTCACTGGCCAGAACGACACCACCGAGATTTCAGCACAAAAAGCGCGTGCCAATCAAAGGCAGAGGCGCTTGGTCGTCATGTGTCTGTTTTGAAAAGTCTATGGTTTTCCGAGGAGCGCGACGGCTCGATCAGTTGGTCTGCGATGGAGCAACGACTTCCGACTGCTGCTTGCAGCCCGTCAGCCAAACGTCATAGATCGGGTGTTCAACGGCATTGAGACCGGGGCTGTCTGCGAACATCCAGCCGGTAAAGATGCGACGCACCTTACGATCGAGGGTGATTTCATCGACCTCGACAAACGAATCGATCTTCTGCGCTTCGGTTTCGTCACGCGAATAACAGACCTTCGGTGTCACCTGCAACGCGCCGAACTGTACGGTCTCATCGATATAGACATCGAAAGAAGTGATGCGGCCGGTAATCTTGTCGATACCGGAGAAGACAGCAACCTTGTTGGAAATACGCTCCGCGGCGGCATTGTTCACCACTGCGAGGGAAGGCAGGCATGCCAGTGCAATAACAGCCAGCACACGCAAAGAACCATCCCGCGTGAATTTCCTCATATCAAACCGTCCCTCAAGAATTGAAACCGCAAGCACGCCAAAGCAAACCTGCTTTCCAGCTATAGTGCGAATATGGCGAAAAGCGTGCAGCAGCCGGATTCAGTTGCCCGGTGTCCAGGCGTCGTAGTCGCCAGTCACGCGAGGACGTTCGCCAGGAACAGCAAGCGAGCCCTTCGGGCGATAAGCCTGCGACGTGCCTGTGAGGTTTGGCTGGTGTGCCTTCTGCCAGTCGCGCGGCTTGTAGTCTTCCTGCGAAGGAGGCACATCGGTGCGGTAGTGCATCCAGCCGTGCCAGCCTGGCGGAATTGCGGAAGCTTCTGCGTAACCGTTGTAGACAACCCAACGACGCGGCATGCCCCAGGAGGTGGTGCCGCCTTCGTAGTAGATATTACCCAACTCGTCCTGCCCTACCTTCTTGCCGAAACGCCATGTGTGAAAGCGCGCTCCGATCGTCTGGCCATTCCACCAGGTGAAGATTTGAGTGATAAGAGTCTTCATATCCGTTCCTTCGGCTTGCCCATGCAAGCGCCTACGCAAGCGCAGCATGCTGGCATCAGCTTATGCCGCCATGCGGCGCGATTGTCCAGTATTTCCAACCATCACAATGTTATTTCAGCTTCATTCTGAAGCCGAAATGTCGCCTCTCGAAGCCAAGCCGTTCGTAAAAGCGATGCGCGTCCAGCCTGGCCACGTTCGAAACGAGCTGCACCGTGCCGATATCCAGCTTTCTTGCCTTGTCGATGCAGTAATCGACCATGATGGCGCCAATACCCTGCCCGCGCATGTCAGACCGCGTCTGCACGGCTTCCATGGCCATGGAAACCGATCCACGGCCGACCAGTTTGTTGAGAACGACCGTCTGGAACGTACCGACGATTTCGCCTTCCAACTCCACCACATACAGGCTTTCATTGGGAGATGCAGCAATGGCATCAAAGGCCCTGCTGTAATCAGCAAGCGCCTCCGGGTCGGTCGTGTCGCCGTGCGAGCCAACCTCGTCAGCGGCGTAAATGGCGGCGAGCGCTGGAATATCACGCTCCTGCGCCTCACGAATCGTCAGTTGTTCGGCCGGTATCTTCATCTGCGCAGGCTCTTTTCCATGACGATGCCCGGCAAACCGTCAACGCCGGCCATACGATCGATTTCATCCACCTCGACAAAACCAACACCTTGATAGAAGGCAATCGCGGGCTTGTTGTTGGGATCGACCTCTAGGCGCATGATTTCCGCGTCGGGGAAGCAGGTTTCCAGTTCGGCAAAAATGTCCCGGCCAACGCCCTGACGCTGGAATTCCGGCGCAACATAAAGCTGATACAACAATGCCGTCTTGGTCATCTTGGTGGACATGGCAGCATATCCCATGCCGCCCAGACGCTTGCCGTCATCTGCAACCAGAAACTCCCCGCCCTTTTTCTCGATGCGCTCCTTGATGGCCTGTGGCGAATGCCAGCTGGCAATCATCTGCGTGACCTTGTCCTTACCGTAGAGCGGGTCATAGGTAGCGTGCCATGTCTGGGCCAGCAATGTGCGAACTTTCTCAATATCGCGCTCACTCGCGGTGCGAACGAAAAACATGATAAAATTCCTTTTTCTAAAAAGAAAAGGCCGGGCACCTTTTCCGGTCCCGGCCCCATCTCTGTCAAAACGACCTTATTCTTCTATGCCCAGCTTGGCCTTGACCAGAGCCTGGACGGCCTGTGGATTGGCCTTGCCGCCGGTAGACTTCATCACCTGACCAACGAACCAGCCGGCAAGGGTCGGCTTTGCCTTGACCTTTTCGACCTGATCCGGGTTGGCGGCGATGATTTCATCCACAGCCTTTTCGATGGCGCCGGTGTCTGTCACCTGCTTCATGCCACGGCTTTCAACGATCTCTGCCGGGTTGCCGCCTTCGTTCCAGACGATTTCGAACAGGTCCTTGGCGATCTTGCCGGAGATCGTTTCAGCCTTGATGAGGTCAATGATGCCACCGAGCTGATCGGCAGAAACAGGAGTCTCTTCAATGCCTTTGCTGGCTTTGTTCAAGGCGCCCAGCAAGTCGTTGATAACCCAGTTCGCAGCCAGCTTGGCATCGCGACCAGCCGCAACGGCTTCATAATAATCGGCAATTGCCTTTTCAGACACCAGAATGGAAGCGTCATAAACCGACAGACCGAGCTCGCTGACAAAACGCTCTTTCTTGTCGTCAGGCAGTTCCGGCAGGTCAGCCTTCAGGCTTTCAATGAACGCGTCATCGAATTCCAGCGGCAGCAGGTCCGGATCGGGGAAATAACGGTAGTCATGCGCATCTTCCTTGGAGCGCATCGAGCGGGTTTCGCCCTTGACCGGATCGAACAGGCGAGTTTCCTGATCGATCGAACCGCCATCTTCGAGAATGCCTATCTGACGACGGGCTTCGGATTCGATGGCCTGACCGATGAAACGGATGGAGTTGACGTTCTTGATTTCGCAACGTGTGCCAAACTCGCCGCCCGGCTTGCGCACGGAAACGTTGACGTCAGCGCGCATCGAGCCTTCGTCCATGTTACCATCGCAGGTGCCAAGGTAACGCACGATGGCGCGCAGCTTGGTCATGTAGGCCTTGGCTTCATCGGCCGAGCGCATGTCAGGCTTGGAGACGATTTCCATCAAGGCAACGCCCGAACGGTTAAGGTCAACAAACGACATTGTCGGGTGCTGGTCATGCATCGACTTGCCGGCATCCTGTTCCAGATGCAAACGCTCGATACCGATTTCAATATCTTCAAAATTGCCCTGGCGGTCCGGTCCAAGCGAGATGATGATCTTGCCCTCGCCGACAATCGGGTCCTTGAACTGCGAAATCTGGTAGCCCTGCGGCAGATCCGGATAGAAATAGTTCTTGCGGTCAAAGATCGAACGCTTGTTGATCTGGGCCTTTAGGCCAAGACCTGTACGAACGGCCTGCGCGACACATTCCTGGTTAATGACCGGCAACATGCCTGGCATGGCAGCATCAACCAGCGACACGTTGGCGTTTGGCGCATTGCCGAACGACGTGGATGCGCCTGAGAACAGTTTCGAATTGGACAAAACCTGTGCGTGGACTTCCATTCCGATTACAATTTCCCAATCGCCGGTAGCACCGGGAATGAAGCGTTTCGGATCTGGTGTGCGCACATCTACAAGGGTCATATCAAGCTCGCGGGATACATTCTTTTCTGTTTGTGGGGTAAAACAAATGTGCTGCATGCGCAAGACTTGTCGCGCTGTTGAAGCCGAGACAAGTTGCCTTGTCACACAATTGGAAAATATATTGGGTAACGCTCCGCACTCTATCGGTTCCGTCAGCGTTTTGCGCCTCACACAGAGATCATCGCCATGAACAAAACTTCGCTCTTTTACGGATCACTCGCAGCCAGCCTCTTTTTTGCCGGCATGGCGCCTGCCCAGGATGCACCGGTCAAGGATCAGGTTGCCCTGATGACCGACGCCAAGGCACAGAAACTGACGGGCATTGCCCGCAAGACCAAGGACGTCGATGCCCGCCCCGCGGTGGCGGGAGAGGTTATCGTGACCATCATCAAGGGTGAAGGTGTCGAGACCAAATCCAAACCGGCAGAAGCCGGTGACTGGGTTGTTCGCAACCGTTGCCCGGAAACCGGCAACGAGGAGATCCTGGTCAATGCCGCCAAGTTTCCACAGCGTTATGGCGAGGCGCAATCAAAAGCCGATGCGCAGGGTTACAGCGCCTTCAAGCCGCTAGGCAGCGAGATGAACTATTTCATCGTGTCGGAGAAAACCGGTGCCTTTACCTTCACCGCGCCTTGGGGTGAAAGCATGGTTGCCAAGCCGGGCGATGCCATTGTGCAGGTGCCGTCAGACGAAAAGGACACCTACCGGATCGCCGCCGCGTCGTTCAAATGCACCTATGAGATCGTGTCGCCTGCCCCATAATTCGGGCGGCTGTGCAACACCTCAAAATCCGGGGCCGTAGGTATCCTTCGGCTCCTCGACCAGCTGCTTGCTCAAGCCGATGGATTGCACGTCGCGGTCCAGCTTCGGCGCATAGGTCACGGTCAACCAGTTCACGCTGTAGCCATGCTTCTGGAAAAAGGCGATAGCCTGCTCGTTCTGGGCATGGCTTTCAACCCGCACCGATGTGAAGCCCTGCTCGATAATTTCCCGCTCGACATCGGCAAGAAGCAGTGCCCCCACGCCTTTGCGCTGATATTCCGGCGCTATCCAGAAATCACTGATCTTGTCATCGAAGTGTTCGCGTGCCGCCCAACCGACAATTTCGCCATCCAGGTCTGCGACCGTAATGCTCAGCCACGAAGACAGCGTGAAATTTTCAAAGGCAGATCGGGCGTTCTCACTGAGCGCTTTGGTAACGCCAATCGGCGCCATGGCCATTTCCCAGGCCCGCAACCCCAGGGCTGCAAGTGATGCCGCTTCGTCTTCCCGCGCATTGCGTATGCTGACCAAATGCTACCTCCGATCGTCCGGTTGCAGTAGACCATTCATTCCCACATTTGACCAGTACAAGCTTTTGCCAAGCTCTTCATTCAACATGTATATTTGAGAGTTGTATTAATTACCGCCGTGACCAGCTTTCCGTGGCCATGCGAACACAGCAACACGGATTGAAACAGGATGCGCACAACACGAGAATCACCTGGACTTGACCATGGCGGCCCTGCTCGCTAACCAGAAAATGTAACGAAGGAGCCTTTATGTTCTCTCAATCGGAGTCCCGGTAACGGCCCTGCCCGCAAGTATCTTGCGCGCCGGACCCAAATGAAACCGAGCCGGATGCCTTTATGGCAGCCGGGTGTGTTTTCATGCGTCCTTGAGGACGCCGACCGGATTTCCGAAAATGGACATTTCACGCGCCGAACAGCGCATCCTTCACCTGCTCGCGCAAGGCGGCAGAATAGAACTCGTTCGAGACGACAATCGCAAAATCGAAAAGCTGAGCCTTTACACCCGTGACGGCTGGATTTTCAGCGGCCTCAACCTCGAGACCTTCCGCAAGCTGAAACGCAAGCGGGCCATCGCCTCTGCCGGTGGCAAGCCTTATCGCATCACCACACGCGGGCTGGAACTGGTACGCGGTGAACTCGACAACAGGTAAATGGCTGTGCCGGGCAGTAGCATTGCTGCCCGGTTCATCTCCGCAGATTAGAGCACCTGTTCCAACCGCACCTTTTGCAGTTCCACCTTCATGCTGTCAGACCATTGCTGGCCCTGCCAGACGATTTGAAAACCGCACCGTTCGTAAAGGCGGATGGCTGAGACGTTTTTGGCGTGGGTGCTGATCGTCACTGCCCCGATGCCGGCTGCGCGCATCTTCTGCAGAAAATACTCGACCAGTGCCCGACCGAAGCCACGCCCCTGCCATTCAGGGCCCACCCAAAGGTCAGAAATGTGGTTGGGCTCACCATCCCGCGCACCCCAGCCGGCAATCTCACCGTCGATCTCGACCACTGCGATATCGCTGGTTGATGTGGCGGCAAATTGCGCAAATTCACCCCGGACACGCTCAATGACCGATGGATCGAGATAGACATCCTCGAATGCATTGCTGGATTGCCATGCCCGAAAACCAACGAGGCCGACCGCTTCACGGTCAGCCTCGTTTATAGCGCGAATGTAAAAGGTGCTTACCACCACTTGGCAGGCGTGAACTTGCCTGCGGCCTGCTCAATGGCGTGAGCTGTCTTGAACAGCGTTTCTTCCTCGAACGGCTTGCCGATGAGCTGCAGACCAAGCGGCAGACCCTTGCCATCAAGTCCGGCCGGAACCGAAAGACCCGGCAGACCAGCCATGTTGACCGTAATGGTGAACACGTCCTGCAGGTACATCTTGACTGGATCCGATGCCAGTTCCTCATCACCAATGGCGAATGCAGACGACGGGGTGATTGGCGCCAGAATGGCATCAACGCCTTCATGGAAGACATTTTCGAAGTCACGCTTGATCAGCGTGCGAACCTTCTGCGCCTTGAGGTAATAGGCATCATAATAACCGGCCGACAACACATAGGTGCCAACCATGATACGACGCTGAACTTCCTTGCCGAAACCGGCAGCACGGGAGTTCTGGTACATTTCGGCAATGTTGCCACCGTCAACGCGCAGGCCGTAACGAACGCCGTCATAACGGGCAAGGTTGGACGAGGCTTCGGCAGGTGCGACGATGTAATAGGCTGGCAGAGCGTATTTGGTGTGCGGCAGGGAGATGTTGACGATCTCGGCGCCCGCATCCTTCAGCCACTCGATACCCTGTGCCCAGAGCTTTTCAATTTCTTCCGGCATGCCATCGATGCGGTACTCCTTTGGAATACCGATCTTGAGGCCCTTTAGCGACTGGCCGATGGCCTTTTCATAGTCCGGTACCGGCAGATCAACCGACGTGGTATCCTTTGTGTCGACGCTTGCCATGGTCTTCAACAGGATGGCTGCGTCGCGCACGTCGCGGGCAATCGGACCTGCCTGATCGAGCGAGGATGCATAGGCTGCGATACCCCAGCGCGAGCAACGGCCGTAGGTTGGCTTGATGCCGACTGTGCCGGTGAAGGCAGCAGGCTGACGGATGGAGCCGCCGGTATCGGTTGCGGTTGCACCGGCGCACAGATGTGCAGCAACGGCAGCAGCCGAACCACCGGACGAACCCCCAGGCACCAGGTTCTGGTCAGAACCATTGGCACGCCATGGGTTGATGGCTGGACCGTAATAAGAGCTTTCGTTGGAAGAGCCCATTGCGAACTCGTCCATGTTCAGCTTGCCCAGCAAAACCGCACCAGCATTCCACAGGTTCTGGGTGACTGTCGATTCGTACTTTGGCTTGAAGCCATCGAGAATGTGCGAGCATGCCTGCGTGTGGATATCGCGCGTGGCGAACAGGTCCTTGACGCCAAGCGGAATGCCTTCGAGCGCACCGCCCTTGCCTGCGGCCAGCTTCTCGTCAGACGCTTTTGCCATCTCACGTGCCTTTTCAGGCGTGGTGGCGACATAGGTGTTCAGCTTTTCATTGGCAGCATCAATAGCCGCAAGATAGGCGTCCGTCAGTTCGACGGCGGTAATGTCCTTCGCCTGCAGTTTCTCGCGTGCTTCGGCAATGGTGAGGCTGGTCAGTTCGGTCATATCGGCAACGGCTTTCGAATTTTAGAAAATCGGACTGGCAAATGCGGTTATCAAGTTCCTGTCTGGCACTGTCATTTGCAAAACTGCGTCACGCGTTTCGCACCAGTGTATCCACGGCTTACTCGACGACCTTTGGAACCATGAAGAAGTTCCGTTCGGACACCGGCGCATTGGCGACAATGTCTTCCGCCTTGTTGCCATCAGTCACAGCATCGGCACGCTTGCGCATCTCCATCGGCGTAACTGATGTCATTGGCTCAACGCCATCGACATTCACTTCCGAGAGCTGCTCCACAAAGCCAAGGATGCCATTCAGCTGGCCCAGCATCTGGTTTGCTTCGTCTTCGGTGACGGCAATACGGGCAAGTTGCGCAACGCGTTTTACGGTGGCGAGATCGACGGACATGTTTCTTCTCCGATGGAATATCCAGAGCCGGTAACCGCCCTTTCGGGAGCTGTGACCGGCCCTTTCGTGTTCTTGTGCTGTTTCCAGCAAAAACCGGCGGCCGGTTTTCCTGAAACTGCTTTACTTCGCTATAATGTTCATGCCCGTCATTCGCAACGGTAGAATATCAGAACGTGATGCTTGCCCCGGCTTTCGGCGTTTCAACCGTGGACTGGGCCCCTTCCATGCCAGCGACGAACTTTTCCGGTGTCTGGTCGACGATCGGGAACGAGCCATAGTGGCAAGGCACGACATAACGGAAGTTGAAATAACGTTGGCAGGCGAGCGCTGCAACCGCACCACCCATGGTGAAGCGGTCACCGATCGGCACCAGACCAACTTCAGGCTGGTGCAACTCGTTGATCAGCGCCATGTCGGAGAAAATATCCGTGTCGCCCATGTGGTAGACGGTTGGACCGTCTTCGAAATGCAGCATCAGGCCATTGGCATTGCCGAGTGCATGTGAAACGCCGTCTTCAGTGATCTGTGCTGAAGAATGCAGCGCATTGGTGAAGGTGGCGGAAAAGCCGAACTTTTCGAACGCGACGGTGCCGCCAGTGTTACCGACTTCGATCTTTTCAACGCCCTTGGTGCCAAGCCATGCACCGAGATCGGCATTGGCCAGAACCGTGGCACCCGTCTCCTGCGCCAGGCGCACCGTATCGCCAACATGGTCACCGTGACCGTGGGTCAGCAGGATATGGGTGATGCCGCTTGCGACATCCTTGGCGTCCTGGCCGGTGAAGGATGGATTGCCCGTCAGGAACGGATCGATGAGAATTTTGGCATTTCCGGTTTCAAGACGGAAAGCGGAGTGACCAAGCCATGTCAGTTTCATCGTGTATCTCCTGATTTCAATTCAGATTTTCGTTTCTGTTACGGCAGAAAATGTCATATGTCAGCAACGATAAACACATCATGACAGGGCAGAACCATGGCGAGCATTACCATAGAGGAACTGGCGCAGGTTCTCCAACCGGGACAGGCGATTGCCGGGCTCGACCTTGGCACCAAGACCATAGGCCTTGCCATGTCGGATCTTTCACGACGGTTTGCCACCCCTCGTCCGGTGATCAAACGGGTAAAGTTTACGCAGGATGCGCAGGTTTTGCTGAATTTCGCGGCGAAGGAAAAAGTTCTGGCCTTTGTTATAGGCCTGCCAATGAACATGGACGGTTCTGCGGGACCACGCGTTCAGGCAACTCGCGCCTTCGTGCGCTCGATGGGTGAAAAAACCGACCTGCCCTTTGTCTATTGGGATGAGCGTCTTTCAACGGTTGCGGCAGAACGTGCGCTTTTGGAAATGGATGTTTCCCGTGCCAAGCGGGCCGAACGCATCGATTCGGCCGCCGCCAGCTTTATTCTTCAAGGCGCTCTGGACAGATTGTCGGCACTTGGCAGGACGATCTCGCTGCCATCTGAAGACTGAGCATTTCCCCGCCACCATTTGGCAATGGCCTTGCGCTTGCGAAAGCCCATGATCGCAAACACGATCAGACTGTCGACCACGATGGCGCGTGCCACCAATGGCGGAATTGTCTCGGGCGGAATGCCGAGAATATTTCCATAGATATTGAACACCAACTCATGCGCTTCACGCGTCAGCATGAAGATGCCGAAGCTCATGTCGTAGTATGACAGGCCATACCAGCTACCCAGAAGCGTGATTGGCCCGGCCCACAAAATCAGAAACCACTTCATGCCGCCTGCTCCTGATTAAACACACCGTAAGGCAGACCGGACACGACGATCCATCTGGCAAAGGCCATTATACACAGGTTCACAGTCGGAGCATAAATGTCCAACGGCAAGAATGCAAAAAACGTCATCATGACGCACAAGGATATCCAACGGTACACGGCGGTTCCTCTGCATACGCTCAACCGGCGCATGGTTAACAAATCATTAACGTAATGTGGACCTGCAGAATTGATGGCGCAAACACAACATGAAAACATGGTTAACGACAGCCGTCCAACTGTGGAAAACTTTCCGTCCGCCAAAACAACAAAAACCCGTCGGATAAGTTCCGACGGGTTTGTATTTTGATTCACTTATATACATTGCTAGATAGGCGATCTCAGCCGTAAACGCCCCTCACCAGTCGCTTCACAGCGGTTTCAATTTTTTCCCAATCTTTCGACGTCTTCATTGGGACACCGGCAAACTGGCCGCTGGTGGCAGCGGAAATAACAATGTGCTGGATAGCGCCGAACAGAACGGCATTAACGGCGGCGGTATCAACACCCTTGGGTGCCGCCAGCGATCCCTTCATGCGTTCCAGCCACTTGGCTAACGACTTGGCACGGGCTTCCGCCAGACGGGTCACCTGCGGGGAACTGTCAGACACTTCCCAGGCAACGATCTTGCAGACCAGCGGATCCTCGCGCAGCGCATCCATGAAATAAAGCGCCAGCTTTTCCATCAGGTCGCCATAGGTCAGCAGAAACATGCCGCCGGTGTCTTCAGGAATGCGGTCCTTGACCCAGGAGCCCAGGTCTTCACCAATTGCATCGACCAGACCTTCGAGCCCACCGAAATAACGATAGATCAATTGCTTGTCGCAGCCAGCACGGCGCGCAACGGCGTTGATGCCGAAGCCCTGAAAGCCTTCCTCTGCCAGCAAAGCTTTTGCGGCATTGAAGATGATCTTTTCCGTCGCGGCGCGATCCTTGATGCGCGGGGCCGGTTTTGTTTCAAGTATCGATTCGAGCAAGGCGTCTAACTGTCTGTTGTTGTTGCCGGAAACAGAAAAAACTTTCAACGCGGTGCGCCGTCATCGGCGCGCTGCGTCATCAATCTGATTCATGCGACTTGTCTGTTGTCATGTTGTGTCGCCTGTCTTTGCTCCTGATGTGTTTCACCACCGGGAGACATGCTGTTAGCCGGATTACTGCATAGAATCGCGATTGGAAATTGTTTTCAGCAGAAAATCCGCACGATCCTCAACATTTGTTTTGGGAATCGTTACAACGCGATAGCCATAATCGCTGTAACTTTGAATCAAGGCCTCGTAACTGGCCACAGCATCGTCAAAACCATGCTGCCTTTCGCTGTCCGTCTGGTAGATTTCCCGCCATGGCGGAACGGCAAATACCGTCTCGTTATACCTGAAGCGGCGGGCCGCCGTTTCAAACCACGGTTTTGGTTCAAGACCGGCATGGGCCGCGCCACTGATCTGATCGATAATACCGCGATCAAAAAACGTCACGCCGGGACGTTTGGCAGCCTCGATCATGAAATTGATGGAACGCGAAATCGTCAGATCGATGAAAGCCGACAGGTTTTGCCAAGGCAGCGCATCGCCGCCAATATAAAGTTGTTCCTTGACCAGTTGGCGGCCCGGTTCCTCGCAGGCGTCAAAACCACGTTTTGCCAGTTCTGACAACAACGCGGACTTTCCGCCGCCCGAGCAGCCAGTCAGGATGATGAAACGCGAGGACTGCCCCTCAACCAGCGCCGGATCATAGATATTTTCGATCAAGGCTGTCATGGGCAGTCAGGGTTTATGAAACAGGCGGATAAAGCAGGTCAACGATGTATGAGGCGTCGAAGCGCGAATCCAGCATGCCATAGGTCGAGCGCCAGCCACCCGCCAGACGGGTTTCCAGGAAGGCATCGGCGATGCGCCCTGCCCCCAGTCGGCACAGTTCGGCAGCGGCTGCGGCCAGTGCCAGCTGTTCGATCAGCAGGCGGGCAGCACCCTCATCACGCTCGCACAGCGCAATGGCGGCACGCAGAACTTCGGTGGTCTTCTTGCCCGAAGGGCCAAGATCCCGTTCCAGCACACTGAACACCAGATCGAAAAGATCCTTGCCGCGTTCCAGCACCCGCAGGACATCCAGCGCCATGACGTTGCCGGAGCCTTCCCAGATGGCATTCACAGGGGCTTCACGGTAATGACGGGCAATTGGACGCTCTTCGACGTAACCATTGCCACCCAGGCATTCCATGGATTCGTAGATCAAGGCAGGCGCGATCTTGCAGCACCAGTATTTGACCGCGGGCGTCATGACGCGTGCATAAGCGGCTTCGGCCGGATTGTTACGGGCATTGTCAAAGGCCGAGGCCAAACGGAAAGACAGCGCCGTGGCAGCTGCCACATCCAGTGCCATATCGGCCAGTACACGGGTCATGATCGGCTGGCTGATCAGGTTTTTGCCAAACACCTGACGACCACGGGTATAATGCACCGCTTCCGCCAGCGAGGCTCGCATAATGCCGGCCGATGCCAGCGCGCAATCAAGCCGTGTTAACGTGACCATGTCGAGAATGGTGCGAATGCCGGTACCGGGATCGCCCAGAATGTACCCGAAGGCATCGGTGAATTCGACTTCCGCCGACGCGTTGGAACGATTGCCGAGCTTGTCCTTCAGGCGCTGCAGACGCAGGCCGTTGGACGAACCATCTTCGAGAATGCGCGGCACCAGGAAGCAGCCCATGCCCTCGCCCATCTGCGCCAGCATGACGAAACCGTCACTCATTGGCGCCGACAGGAACCACTTGTGGCCGGACAGGCGGTAGATGCCCTCGCCCACCCGTTCTGCGCTGGTGCGGTTGGCACGCACATCAGTGCCACCCTGCTTTTCCGTCATGCCCATGCCGACAGTGACGGCAGTTTTCTGCATGGCCGGCTTGTTGGTCGAATCATATTTGCGCGACAGGATTTTCGGCGCCCATTCCTTCTGCACGCGTGGCGATGCCATGAGCGCGGCCACCGAGGCGCTGGTCATGGTCAACGGGCAAAGATGGCCGGCTTCAAGCTGTGCTGTCAGATAAAACCGCGTGGCACGTGCCTTATGCTCGTTGCCACGGGTATCGGGATTGGTTTCCCAGGCGCTGGAATGCAGGCCTGACGCCATGGAACGGCGCATCAACGCATGCCATGCCGGATGAAACTCCACCTGATCCAGACGCTCGCCTCGCGGACCATGGGTGCGCAACTGCGGCACGCCCTGATTGGCCATGCGGGCAAGTTCCTGCGCCTCAGGCGAGGTAACATAGCGTCCAAGCTGGTCGAATTCGTCACGCAACGGGCGCGCCAGATCCGATGTCAGGTCAACGATAAGAGGGTCCGAGCGATAGGCATTGATTTCCGCCCATGGGGCAGGTTGATTCAATTCGGCGAGCGCTTCTTCAGTCCGGGAATTCTGAGTCATGAATTGCTTCTAGCTGAGTTTTTTCCAAATTGCATGGGGGTCATATTGTATAATGGCACCCATCAGAAGCTGTCGTGGCAATTCCATTCCCCCATGTGCAACTTTCTCTACCTCGCAACCAGCCTTACAAAATACCGAAGACATTTCCGGCAAGGCCAAGCGACAGTACCATCAGAAATACCGAGGCAACGCAGCGTACCAGCCGTGGCGAATGTTCGCTGGCGCCGCGTATCAAGAACGAACCGGCCGACAACCAGACCAGCGCCACACAGACGATCAGCATGGAAAACATGGCGATATAGGGGAGAAGTTCCGCGACCGACCCCTGCGGCATTAAAACGAGTGCGATGATGATTGCCTTGGGGTTAAGGCATGTGGTGATGAAAACGCGGCGCACGGTGATGGCGTGTGCGGTGGATGTGGACTGTGGCAATGTCCACAGGCGAATCGCCAGAAACGATACCCAGACCGCCGAACACAGCTTGATTGCCTGCGAAATGGCGGTGTGCGTGGCCAGAAACTCTGATGCCAGCATGGTCAGAGGCACTACAACCAGCAGATAACCGCAGATTTCGCCTAGCATCAAAGGCAGCGATGCACGCACCCCTCGCCCGGCACCGGACAAGGCAAGAAGCGTATTTGTCGGGCCTGGTGTCAGCAACAGCGCAAGAATGGCAAATGCAAAAGCGGAATAGGACTGCATTTCTCTCGATTCCAATTTACCCTGAACGGCCGTATTGACCGTTTAACCTGTCCCGACACTGCCCGTTCACCACGGTTCACGCCTTGATATAAAGCAAGTGGGGGAAACATCACCACGTTTTCACATTCATCCACCATCGGACGCTTGCCCCACGCCAATGCGTTCTCTATAGAGCGCAGGACCGAATTCCGCGGCACTCCACAGGCGTGTTCACAGCGAATGGGAGCGCACGGATACAGCATTCGGGCGTTCCGGGCATTTTCAAGGGAAGATGCGGCGCCCGTCAGGAGGCACACCGCATGGTCTTCTTCCCCCACCGCCATCTGCTTGGCATCAAGGGCCTTTCCCATCAGGATATCACCACTCTTCTCGACAAGGCCGATGAGGCTGTCAAAATCAGCCGTCAGCGCGAGAAAAAGACCACCACTCTGCGTGGTCTGACACAGATCAACCTGTTTTTCGAAGCATCCACCCGTACACAGTCGTCGTTTGAACTGGCCGGAAAACGTCTTGGCGCCGATGTGATGAACATGTCGGTCGGCAACTCCTCCGTCAAAAAGGGTGAGACGCTGATCGATACGGCCATGACACTGAACGCCATGCGGCCGGACGTGCTTGTTGTGCGCCACTCCTCGGCTGGTGCGGCAGCACTTCTGGCGCAAAAAGTGGCCTGCTCTGTGGTCAATGCTGGCGACGGCCAGCATGAGCACCCGACTCAGGCGCTTCTTGATGCGCTGACGATCCGTCGCGCCAAGGGCCGTCTATCCGGCATTACGGTTGCGATCTGCGGTGATGTGCTGCATTCGCGTGTTGCCCGCTCCAACATCATTCTCCTGAACCAAATGGGTGCGCGGGTGCGTGTGGTTGCGCCGCCAACTCTGCTGCCATCCGGCATCGCCGACATGAGTGTGGAAGTTTACCACTCCATGGCGGAGGGTCTGAAAGGCGCCGACGTGGTCATGATGCTGCGTTTGCAGCGTGAGCGCATGGCCGGCTCCTTCGTGCCTTCGGTGCGCGAATATTTCCATTATTACGGACTGGATGCCGAAAAGCTGAAAGCTGCCAAGGAAGACGCGCTGGTCATGCACCCCGGCCCGATGAACCGTGGTGTTGAAATTGCCTCCGAAGTGGCCGATGGCCCGCAGAGCGTGATCGAAAGCCAGGTGGAAATGGGTGTTGCCGTGCGCATGGCCGTCATGGAAACCCTGCTTCTGTCGCAAAATCAGGGAGAACGCGCATGAGCGTCGCAACCGTTCTCAAGAACGCCCGTATCATCGACCCGTCCCGCAATATCGATGAAACCGGCACGATCATCATTGACGCCGATGGCACGATCCTCGCCGCTGGCAAGGATGCGCAGAACCAGGGCACGCCTGAAGGTGCCACCGTGCGTGACGCCAAGGGTCTGCTTGCCGTTCCCGGTCTGGTCGATGCCCGCGTATTTATTGGCGAACCCGGTGCCGAACACCGCGAAACCATCGAATCCGCGTCGCGCGCAGCGGCCGCCGGTGGCGTGACGTCTTTCATCATGATGCCGGACACCGATCCTGTCATCGACGATATCGCGCTGGTCGAGTTCGTCAAAAAGATGGTGCGTGACAAGGCCATCGTGAACGTGCACCCGGCAGCGGCCCTGACAAAGGGGTTGAAGGGTGAGGAAATGACCGAGTTCGGCCTGTTACAGGAAGCCGGTGCGGTCGCCTTCACCAATGGTCGCCATACGCTGCCCGATACGTTGGTTCTGCGCCGTGCCATGACCTATGCCCGTGAATTGGGCGCGGTGATCGCCCTTGAAACCCGCGACAAATATATCGGCAGTGGCGACATGAATGAGGGGCTTTTTGCGAGCTGGCTGGGCCTGTCCGGCGTGCCGAAAGAAGCCGAGATCATTCCGCTGGAGCGTGACCTGCGCATTGCCGGTCTGACCCGCGCCAACTACCACGCGGCCAAGATTTCCGTGCCGGAATCGGCAGAAGCGATCAAGGTTGCCAAGTCCCGTGGCGTCAAAGCCACCAGCGGCATCTCCATCAACCACCTGACACTCAACGAAAACGACATTGGTGAATACCGCACCTTCTTCAAGCTGCAGCCGCCTTTGCGCGCTGAAGATGATCGCATGGCCATGGTTGAAGCGCTGAAGGACGGCACGATCGACATCATCGTGTCTTCGCATGACCCGCAGGACGTTGACACCAAGCGCCTGCCGTTTGGTGACGCTGCAAGCGGTGCCGTAGGTCTGGAAACCATGCTGGCGGCAGCACTTCGTCTGCACCACAGCGGCCATGTGCCATTGATGCGTCTGATCGATGCGCTGTCCACCCGTCCGGCACAGATTTTCGGTCTGGATGCCGGCACGCTCAAGCCGGGTGCAAAGGCGGATATCACGCTGATCGATCTCGACGAGCCATGGCTGGTTTCACGGGACGCACTGGTGTCGAAATCCAAGAACACACCGTTTGAAGATGCGCGGTTTAGTGGCCGGGCAGTTTCGACCTATGTGGCAGGCAAGCTGGTTTACAGCGCGTAGAGCACGGGCGTCTTTAAAGACACTACACAACAATGCTCTATATATAGAATGACGCATCGGCTTTCCGGAAATTGGGTCCGGTTCTCTAGCCGATGCGCATAAGGGGGACTGAATGAGTGAACTCATGACTTTGCAAACGGCGCCTGCCCTTCTGGCGGCGGCTGCACTTCTCGGCTACCTGCTCGGTTCCATTCCGTTTGGCCTGCTTTTGACGCGCATGGCCGGATTGGGCGATGTGCGCAAGATCGGTTCCGGTAATATCGGCGCGACCAATGTCCTGCGCACCGGCAACAAGAAGCTGGCTGCCGCAACACTGGTGGGCGATGCGCTGAAAGGCACGGTTGCTGTGCTTCTCGCAGCCAAGCTCTGGGGTTATGAAGCCTCGCTGGTTGCTGGCTTTTTTGCCTTTATCGGTCACCTGTTCCCGGTTTGGCTGGGTTTCAAGGGCGGCAAGGGTGTTGCCACCTATATCGGCGTATTGCTGGGTGTTGACTGGCGCGTGATGCTGGCCTTTGCGCTGATATGGCTGCTGTGCGCCTTCACCACGCGTTATTCCTCGCTTTCCGCCTTGGTTGCAATGCTTGTCATTCCGGTTGCATTGTGGATACTGGGCCCGGAAAAGACGGCCCTGCTGGTGTCGTTGCTGAGCATCATTTCCTGGTGGAAACACCGCGAAAACATTGCCAGACTGATTGCCGGCACGGAAAGCAAGATAGGGAAAAAGGGCTGACAGCATGTGCGGCCCTAAGCGGGGGCGCGAAATGCCGGATGACGGTGCAAGACCGAGCGGCATGCCGCTTTCCGAAAAACAGAAAATTGCATGGCTGAGGCTTATCCGCAGCGAAAATATCGGCCCTGCAACCTTCCGCCAGTTGATCAATCATTTTGGCAGCGCCGAAAAGGCACTGGATGCCCTGCCCGATCTGTCGCGGCGGGGCGGTTCCACCCGCAACCTTCATATTACCACCTTGAACGAAGCTGAGCGCGAACTTGAAATCGCCCAGCGTTTTGGCGCGCGCTTCGTCGGCATTGGTGAGGCGGACTATCCGCCAGCCCTCAAGGAAATTGATGCTGCGCCGCCGCTGATTGCCATGAGAGGTGACGGCCGCACGGCAACTCGCCCCAGCATTGGCATTGTCGGTTCCCGCAACGCGTCGATCAACGGTGTAAAATTTGCGGCAATGATGGCGCGCGATTGCGGGCGTGAAGGCTATACGATCGCCTCCGGTCTGGCACGCGGCATAGATGCGGCCGCCCATCGAGCCAGCCTTGCAACAGGCACCGTCGCCATGCTGGCCGGCGGACTGGACCGCCCCTATCCGCCGGAAAACTTTTCGCTGCTGGATGAAATCTACGCCAATGGCGGCGTGACCATCAGCGAAATGCCGTTTGGCTGGGAGCCACGTGCCCGTGACTTTCCACGCCGTAACCGATTGATTGCCGGTGTTTCGCTGGGCGTCATCATTGTCGAGGCGGCGCAACGTTCCGGTTCTCTGATCACGGCCCGACTGGCTGGCGATTTCGGACGGCTGGTGTTTGCGGTTCCCGGCTCACCGCTCGACACACGCTGTCAGGGAACCAACGGCCTTATCAAGGACGGTGCGACGCTGATTACCGAAGCAAAAGACGTGCTGGATGCTATCTCGCCGTTGGTCGCGCCCGATCTGCCGCTGTTCGGCCACATCAATGAACCGGTACAACACAGCGACATAAGCGAGCCGCGCGATGATGACCGTTCGCTGGTTGCCAATGCGCTCGGCCCCTCGCCGGTCGAGATGGATGACATTATTCGCCACACAGGTCTGTCGGCATCGGCCATCATGTTAGTGCTGTTGGAACTGGACATTGCCGGGCGCATCCAGCGCCATGCCGGCGGCAAGATATCGCTGATTTCCAATGGATGAAAACGGCCAAAAAACCATCTTCGATTGTAAAATGGCATCGGAATACCCACTCATACAATTTGTTTTACAGGACAGAAAATTGCGTTTCCCCCTTGACCCGGAGCAATTCCCTGTCCATGTCGAAAGACTTGAGAGCCGTGTGTCGGCAAAGGGCGCGGCAGGAATTATTGGCGGAACCTTGTCCAGAGAAACAATAATATGAATGTCGTCGTCGTAGAATCTCCGGCCAAGGCCAAGACGATCAACAAGTATCTCGGCCCAGGCTACAAGGTTCTTGCATCCTTCGGACACGTGCGGGACTTGCCAGCCAAGGATGGCTCAGTGCTGCCCGACCAGGACTTTGAAATGTCCTGGGAGGTCGATAGCGCGTCGCAAAAACGCATGAAGGATATTGCCGATGCCGTGAAGGCATCCGATGGCCTTTTTCTGGCAACCGACCCTGATCGCGAAGGGGAAGCCATTTCCTGGCACGTGCTGGACCTGCTCAAGAAAAAGCGGGTGCTGGGCGATAAGCCGGTCAAGCGTGTGGTGTTCAACGCCATCACCAAGAAGGCTGTGCTGGATGCCATGGCGCAGCCACGCGATCTCGACATTCCGCTGGTGGATGCTTATCTCGCCCGCCGTGCACTTGATTATCTCGTTGGCTTCAATCTTTCCCCCGTTCTGTGGCGCAAGTTGCCAGGCGCCCGTTCGGCCGGCCGCGTTCAGTCGGTGGCTTTGCGTCTGGTCTGCGACCGCGAATCGGAAATCGAACGTTTCGTTTCCGAGGAATACTGGAACCTTTCGGCGCTGTTGAAGACGCCACGCGGTGACGAATTCGAGGCAAAGCTGGTGGCTGCCGATGGCAAGCGCCTGCAGGCCCGTGGCATCAAGACCGGCGATGACGCCAATCGTCTGAAAGCCCTTCTCGAAGGTGCGTCCTATGTCGTTGACAGCGTTGAGGCAAAGCCGGTCAAGCGCAATCCGGGCCCTCCATTCACCACCTCTACCCTGCAGCAGGCCGCGTCGTCGCGTATGGGCTTTTCCGCCTCCCGCACCATGCAGGTGGCCCAGAAGCTTTACGAAGGTATTGACATTGGCGGCGAAACTGCCGGTCTGATCACCTATATGCGTACCGACGGTGTGCAGATGGCGCCGGAAGCGATTGATGCTGCACGCAGTTCGATCGGCGAGCAGTTTGGTGCGCGTTATGTGCCGGACAAGGCGCGGTTCTATTCCACCAAGGCCAAGAACGCTCAGGAAGCGCACGAAGCCATTCGCCCGACGGATTTCAACCGCACGCCGGATCAGGTTAAGCGTTTTCTCGATCCTGATCAGTTCCGTTTGTACGATCTGGTCTGGAAGCGTGCCATTGCCAGCCAGATGGCGTCGGCTGAAATTGAACGCACCACCGTTGAAATTATTGCCACCAACAATGGCGAACAGGCTGGTTTGCGCGCTGTCGGCTCGGTCATCCGTTTCGACGGCTTCATTGCCGCCTATACCGACCAGAAAGAAGATGGCGAGCAGAGTGACGACGGTGACGATGAAGGCCGTCTGCCGCAGATCAATGCACGCGAGGACCTCGCCAAGCAGAAGATCAATGCCAGCCAGCACTTCACCGAACCGCCACCGCGTTATTCGGAAGCATCGCTGATCAAGAAGATGGAAGAGCTCGGCATCGGCCGTCCTTCCACCTATGCCGCGACGCTGAAAACGCTTGGTGACCGCGAATATATTGTCATCGACAAGCGCAAGCTCATTCCGCATTCGCGTGGACGTCTGGTGACGGCTTTCCTCGAAAGCTTCTTCACCAAATATGTGGAGTACGACTTCACCGCTGATCTGGAAGAAAAGCTCGACCGGATTTCCGCTGGTGAACTGGACTGGAAGCAGGTTCTTCGTGATTTCTGGAAGGACTTCTTTGCACAGATTGAAGACACCAAGGAACTGCGCGTTACCAACGTGCTGGATGCCCTGAACGAAGTTCTGGCGCCACTGGTGTTTCCAAAGCGCGAAGACGGTTCCGATCCGCGCATCTGCCAGGTTTGCGGCACAGGCAACCTGTCTCTCAAGCTCGGCAAATACGGCGCGTTCGTTGGTTGCTCCAACTATCCGGAATGCAATTTTACCCGCCAGTTGAACTCGGAGGGCGCGGAAGCAGATGCGGCCGCACTCAACGAACCAAAGGCATTGGGTGCTGATCCGCATACTGGCGAAGAGTTGACACTGCGTTCGGGTCGTTTCGGACCTTACATCCAGCGTGGTGAAGGCAAAGATGCCAAGCGTTCATCCCTGCCCAAGGGCTGGAAGCCGGAAGAGATCGATCACGAAAAAGCACTGGCACTGATCAATCTGCCACGCGATGTCGGCCAGCACCCCGAAACCGGTAAAATGATTTCTGCCGGTATCGGTCGTTATGGTCCGTTCCTGCTGCATGATGGTGGTTATGCCAACCTTGAAAGCGTTGAAGACGTATTTTCGATTGGTCTGAACCGTGCCGTGACCGTGATTGCCGAAAAGAAGGCTGCACCGGGACGTGGCCGTGGCTCGACACCGGCTGCGCTGAAAACCCTGGGTGACCACCCGGATGGCGGCGCGATTACCGTGCGTGACGGCCGTTTTGGTCCTTACGTCAACTGGGGCAAGGTCAACGCCACCATTCCGAAGGCGCAGGCCCCTGACAGCGTGACGATGGAAGAAGCCCTGGTACTGATTGCCGAACGGATTGCCAAGACCGGCACCGGTGGCAAGCCGGTAAAGGCAAAAAAGGCAACGTCGAAGGCCGCATCGGCTGATGGTGAGACCACGGCAAAGGCCAAGCCGAAGGCGGCAGCGAAAAGCAAGACAGCTGCCAAGCCCAAGACCGCGGCGAAGAAGGCTGCACCGAAAGCAAAGAAGGCGGAATCGTGAGCAAATCCCCACGCAAGACAACCGGCTCCTCCAACGATGGGTTCGGAAGAACAGGGCGTGGAAAACGGGTGAGCGAAAGCGAAAACATTGTGCACGGCCAGGTACCGCCGCGCGACGTGCTGCTGCGTTTTATTGCCGACCATCCCGAACAGGCATCGAAGCGCGAAATCGCCAAGGCTTTTGGCCTGAAAGGTGAAACCCGTGTCGAACTGAAAGCCCTGCTGAAGGAGCTGGAAGTCGACGGCATGGTGCAGAAAAACCGTAAGTCGCTGGTACGGCCGGGTGCATTGCCGCCCGTCACCGTTCTCGACATTACCACCCGCGACAAGGATGGCGAACTGATTGCGCGGCCGGCCGAGTGGCTGGACGAACAGGGCGTTGCCCCTGCCGTGCTGATCCGCCAGTCATCGCAGGACCGTGGCAAGAAGGCGCCGACCGCCGGTCTGAACGACCGCGTACTGGCCAAGATTTTCCCCGCCAAGAATCGTGGTGGCCCTGCCTATACGGCCCGCATCATTAAAATTCTTGACCGCCGTCAGGGTGCCCTGCTCGGCGTATTCAAATCCACCCCCGGTGGCGGTGGACGCCTGATGCCGATCGAACGCCGTGGCGACGAAATGGTGATCGACCCGGAAGGTGTCGGCACCGCGCAGGACGGCGATCTGATCGAAGTCGAAGTTGGCCGCAACAGCGGTCGTTATGGCCTGACACGCGCCAAGGTACTGTCAGTCGTTGGTTCCGTTGCGTCTGAAAAGGCGATCTCGATGATCGCCATCTATGCCCATGGTATCCCGCACATATTCCCGCAAGGTGTGATGGATGAGGCCGATGAGGCCAAGGCTGCGACCATGACGCACCGTGAGGACTGGCGCGACCTGCCACTGATCACCATCGATCCGGCCGACGCCAAGGACCATGACGATGCGGTTTATGCCGAACCTGATACATCGCCTGACAATCCCGACGGCGTGATCGTGACCGTGGCGATTGCCGATGTGTCCTGGTATGTCCGCACCGGCTCGCAGCTGGACAGGGAAGCGCTGAAACGTGGCAACTCCGTCTACTTCCCTGACCGCGTCGTACCGATGCTGCCGGAGCGTATTTCGAACGATCTCTGCTCGCTGAAGGAAGGCGTTGACCGCCCTGCCCTTGCGGTGCGCATGACCTTCTCCAAGGAAGGCCGCAAGGCTGGCCACACCTTCCACCGCATCATGATGAAGAGTGCGGCAAAACTCTCCTACCAGCAGGCGCAGGCCGCCATTGATGGCAAGCCTGATGACAAGACCGGACCACTGCTGGAGCCGATTCTAAAGCCGCTGTGGCATGCCTATGAGATCATGAAGCGCGGGCGTGATCGTCGTCAGCCGCTGGAACTCGACATGCCGGAGCGAAAGATCCTGTTGCGCCCCAATGGCACGGTGGACAAGGTCATCATTCCCGAGCGGCTGGATGCCCATAAGCTGATCGAAGAAATGATGATCCAGGCCAATGTGGCCGCCGCTGAGACGCTGGAGAAGAAAAAGCAACCGCTGGTCTACCGTGTTCACGACACGCCATCGCTTGCCAAACAGGAAACGCTGCGCGAGTTCCTTAACACACTTGGTATTTCCATGACCAAGGGTGGTGCCATGCGAGCCAACTCATTCAACGGTATTCTGGAACGTGCCCTCGGCACGCCACACCAGATCATGGTCAATGAAATGGTGCTGCGCTCGCAGAGCCAGGCAATCTACAGCCCTGACAATATAGGCCACTTTGGCCTGAACCTGATGAAGTATGCCCACTTCACATCGCCAATCCGCCGATATGCCGACTTGATCGTGCACCGCGCGCTAGTCGGTTCGCTTGGCTTTGGCGAAGGTGGCATTACGCCAACAGAAGAAGGCATGCTGGACGATATTGCGGCTGAAATCTCGACATTCGAGCGCCGGGCAATGGCCGCCGAACGCGATACGATCAACCGCTTGATTGCCCACTACCTCTCTGAGCGGGTCGGCGAAGAATTTGAAGGCCGAATATCTGGCGTTACAAAAGCGGGACTTTTTGTCGCGCTACCTGACTATGGTGCAGACGGCTTCATACCCATATCTACACTTGGCACGGACTATTTCATCTACGACGAGGCGCATCAGGCTCTGACAGGTGAAAAGACCGGGCTTGGCTATCAGCTTGGCGACACTGTTCAGGTTCGCCTCGCTGAAGCTGTGCCTCTGGCCGGTGCGCTTCGGTTCGAGATATTGAGTGAAGGTCGCAAAATGCCGACCGCTACGCGGTCCTTTCACAAGGCGGGTCGCAAGACCTCAAGGGTATCGGCAAAACCGGGTACACGGCCACCAAGACGGCGCAGATAACACAGGCGGATAAGAGCCGCCAGAAAAAGGAAGCAGTCATGAGTGCAGATAACAGCCATGATACCGTGACTTTTGGCGACTCGACAAACGACCGTCCCACAGGACGCTCCATCATGCGCGGTATCCGCGGCAACTGCCCGGCCTGCGGCAGTGGCAAGCTTTTCCGTGCCTGGCTGAAGCCTGTGCATGAATGTGCAGCCTGTGGCGAAGAAATTCATCACGAGCGGTCCGACGATCTGCCGCCCTATATTTCCATCGTCATTCTCGGCCACATAGCCGTTGGTGGTTTCATGATGACCGACATGATCATGGCCGTAGAGATGTGGGTACACTTCGCCATCTGGGTGCCGATTACCATTCTAGCCGCACTCGTGACGTTGCAACCGATCAAGGGCGGTGTCATCGGCCTGCAGTGGGCGCTGAAAATGCACGGTTTCGGACGAGAACCGGACAAGGTGCAAATCGACGGTTCATCGTTCTAAACAATGTCACCGGACAGGGGTGTAACGCCTCCGGAGCAACGTTTTGCGGCAACACGGCCGCGCGACGCCGCATCGATCATCCTAATAGACCGCAGCAGCGGTACCCCTAAAATCCTGATGGGCAAACGTGGAGCCGGACATGTTTTCATGCCCGGCGTTTATGTTTTCCCCGGCGGCCGGCGCGACCGTTACGACCACACCCTGCCCTTTACCGGCGATCTTGACCCCTTGGTGCATTCAGGACTGCGCAAACGGGTCTCCCGGCCACTGGGTGTCGGTGGCGCACGGGCGCTTGCGCTGGCAGCACTGCGCGAATTGCATGAGGAAACCGGGCTGTGTGCCAGTTCATCCACAACTCATGTGCCGGATCTTTCACGCCTGCGATTTGTGGCACGCGCCATAACGCCACCTGGCCATATCAGGCGCTATGACACACGTTTCTTCTGTGCTTTTACCGATGAAGCCGGTGTAGATCCCGGTGCTATGCACGATACGGATGAACTTGTTGACGTGTCATGGCTTGACACGGACGCCCTTTGCAGTCTGAACATGGCGCAAATTACGCGCAGCATTCTCGAAGATGTCACAAAGCTCATGATAGTTGATCCAGCGCTATCCTTTGAAAACGCGGTACCGTTTTATTTCATGCGTCACGGACTTGCCGTCCGCGAGCACCTTTGAAGGTCTATATGACAAAGCCTGAAACCTGCGGTACCCATGCCACCGACAAAATTCACTGGCCTTCCCTGTTTGCGGCAATTGCCGCGATCAGCGCCGTTGGCGTGGCAATCGGGCTTGGCCTGCCGCTACTCAGCATGATTCTCGAAAAGCGCGGCATATCGTCGACGATGATCGGGGTGAACTCTGCGATGGCTGGTGTAGCCTCGATGCTCGCCGCGCCGCTGACGTCAAGACTGGCGCATGATTGCGGTGTGGCACGCACGATGATTATTGCCGTGTTCATCTCGGCCATCAGCGCGCTGGGCTTTTATTTCGCTGACGCCTTCTGGATGTGGTTTCCGCTGCGCATCGTCTTCCATGGTGCGACCACCACGCTTTTCATTCTCTCCGAATTCTGGATCAATGCCACCGCTCCTCCCTCAAAGCGCGGCATGGTGCTTGGCATGTATGCTACCGGCCTTGCCGTTGGTTTCGCGGCCGGTCCGCTTCTGTTTTCGCTGGTTGGCAGTGATGGCATCACGCCGTTTGTGACAGGCGCAGGTGTGATCCTGCTGGCGGTGATTCCCATCTTCCTCGCCCGCAAGGAAAGCCCGCGGCTCGACGAAAAGCCGAATCATCACTTCGCCCGCTACATCTGGCTGGTGCCAATGGCCTCGGCCGCCGCATTTGTGTTTGGCTCAGTGCAGGCGGGAGGCCTTTCGCTGTTTCCGATCTATGCAACGCGCGAAGGTTTCAACGAATCGCAGGCAGCCCTGCTGCTGACGGTGATGGGTGTGGGCAACATGGCCTTCCAGATCCCGATCGGGCTGCTCTCCGATCGCCTCAAAGACCGGCGTCTGCTGCTGGGTTTGATGGCGCTTTTAGGCTTTGTCGGAACGCTGACCCTGCCATTTCTGGTGCAAAGCTGGGCTTTGCTGGCCTCCATGCTGCTTTTGTGGGGTGGCTGTGTCTCCGGCATGTACACGGTGGGCCTGACGCATCTGGGCTCGCGCCTGACCGGCTCTGACCTTGTTTCAGCCAATGCAGCCTTTATTTTTTGTTATGCGATTGGCACGATCAGCGGTCCACAGATCGTTGGCGTGTCGATGGATTTGAACGGAACCAATGGTTTTGCTTGGGCTCTCGCCGCATTTTTCGCGTTTTATGTGGTTCTTTCCATTGCACGTTTGGTTTTGAAGTCAAAACAGGCTTGACTTTTTGGGCGCGATCCGTAGTTTCGCGCCAGATTTAGCCGGGATCGAACAGGTCAGCGGCTCACTATTTTGTTAAAGGCAGGACGACCATGGCGAAAGCTACAACAATCAAGATCAAGCTGCTGTCGACAGCCGACACCGGTACTTTCTACGTCACCACCAAGAACAGCCGTACGTTCACGGACAAGATGACGAAGACAAAGTACGATCCAGTCGTACGCAAGCACGTTGAATTCAAGGAAACGAAGATCAAGTAATCTTCTCCTGGAATTTGCAGTTTTCAAAAAGCGCGCTTTCATCCGAAAGTGCGCTTTTTGCATTCAGGCCCCTCGCCTGTTTTGTTTGGTGCAGCATGACAGCACAAGCCGTCATTTAGAGCGCCAAGTCGTTATGGCAACCATGCTGTCGCTGGCGACGGTGCGACCCTGCCTCTTCTTCATACGACAGATCTCACAGACATCATGCCGGCGGGGGGCGCAAGCGCGCACAAGCAGACAGATGTGACAATGCGACCAGATGGATCGACCGTTATAGTTAGATACGTTTTGAGAGAGAAATGGGGGTCGGTCGGAGTTGCAGACGGTACGAGGAACCGTTTAGTGCACTCCAACCGACCGACCCCACGACCCAGGAGATGCGGCGGACCTGAGCATCATGGGGTATCTTACCAGGCTGGATACTACGGCCAATAGACCAAGTAAAAACCAACCCTGAAACACCATAGACAAGTAACTTGCGGTTATTTCTGTCTCTGTGCTTGCACACAATTCACGAAAGTTATGCCGTTGAACCAAACGTCGCGCAAACGATGAAAAAAATCAACAACTTCTTAAAGCAATGCCGTTTTGAAATGCAAATATGGTTAAATATGACCATAAGCGGCACAGTATTTATTTAAGCGAACATAGCACTTTCATAAATAAAGGAAAATACACTCAAGTAAAAATTCCTGATTTTCTAAAGAACCATAGTCTTGACTTGAAGAGCCGCGCGATCCGGCGAAAATGGTGAGAGCATCATCAAAAATCTGTGATGAAATATATCAATGATTAGGCAGAGGAAATATTCCAACTGCCGCAACGTTACGTGACAAATTGACAAATCGCAAAAAAAGAGCGCGAAAATACAGGCACGAGACTATGCCTGATCGCTCAAAGATTGCGCCATGTTATCCACAAGCCAAATGATCGCAATACCTGAATTCTGAGGGCCGATAATTCGGGAATTCGAATACACACCGCTACCGCCCCTCTAAAGAGGCTCGACAGGCGTGGCACTTAACGTTGGACTATTTTGGGGACGGGATGTCGCGGCCGGCCGTCAGGCGGCTGCGGCCACAACGCGGTTACGCCCTGCCCGCTTGGCATCATAGAGCGCATTGTCTGCTTCTTTCAGAAGCTGTTCTGGCGTCTCGACATTGGGGCTGTTGCACGAGATGCCCAGGGACGCCGTGATATTGATTTCCTGGCCGGAGGAACGCAGGACGAAAGGTTTGCCCTCGACGCTCATACGCAGCCGCTCAGCGATGTTGGCAGCCATTTCCGCCGTAGTATCCGGCATGACCACCACAAACTCTTCTCCACCATAACGGCAGGCCAGATCCGCACCGCGAACCGTTGCACGCAGGCGGGCGGCAAATTCCTTCAGGACTTCGTCGCCGGCATCGTGGCCATAGGTGTCGTTGACCACCTTGAAGCGGTCAATATCGGTAATGCATACCGACAGTGACCGGCCACGGGTTGCGGCTCGGTTGAACAGCACCTTGAGGTGATTGTCGAGATAACGGCGATTATGCAGGCCCGTCAGGCCATCGGTGACGGCAAGCTCAATGGAGTGCTGAACGCTGCTGCGCAGGCGGTCATTGTAACGCTTGCGCTTCAACTGCGTCAGTGTGCGAGCCACAAGCTCGTTGGGGTCCAGCGGACGGGTAATGTAATCGTTGACGCCAAGATCAAGCGCTCGCGCGATCATGTCCTCGCCACCCTGCTCCGCAATAAGCAACACTGGCAGAAAACGTGTACGGTCGAGCGAGCGCAACTGTGAGCACAGACGCAAGGGGTCGTAGTCATCAAGGCTGCTGCTAACGATGACCAGTTCAAAGCCCTGCTCCGCAGCCTCGAAGATCGCCGCCTGCGCATCGGAAATGGCTGTCACTTCCGCGACTGGCTTCAACATCTTGATAATGCGTTCCTGAGAATTCGCACGCGGATCGACCAGCAGCACCTGCCCCGGCTCCTCGATGCGACCTTCAT
The DNA here is from genome assembly GCF_014851585.1 of Agrobacterium sp. AGB01. Lineage (GTDB taxonomy): Bacteria > Pseudomonadota > Alphaproteobacteria > Rhizobiales > Rhizobiaceae > Agrobacterium. Next base: position 1,189,739 of record NZ_JACVAB010000001.1, on the reverse strand, counting down.
CGCGCAGAAGGTCTTCAATGCCAATGGCACGCGCCGTTTCTGCGCGCATGCGCAGTTCGTCGCTCATGGTTTTCAGGCGAACGAGGCTTTTGACGCGAGACACCAGTTGCAGGTCATTGACCGGCTTTGTCAAAAAGTCATCGGCACCGGCCTTGAGGCCACGTACCCGGTCGGACGGCTGATCGAGTGCGGTTACCATGACGACTGGAATATGCATGGTGCGCGGATTGGATTTCAATCTTTCGCAGACTTCAAAACCATCCATACCCGGCATCATGATGTCGAGCAGGACAATATCGACTTGGGTGTTGTTGCAAATCTCGAGTGCCTTGAAGCCGTCTTCCGCGGTCAGAACATCAAAATATTCAGCAAGCAGGCGCGCTTCCAGCAACTTTACGTTTGCCGGTATATCGTCAACGACCAGAATTCTTGCTGTCATTATCAGTCCTCAAATGCCTTCAGGCATCGCCAAGGTAGGTTTTAATAGTTTCAATAAATTTGGGAACGGAGATCGGTTTGGAGACGTAAGCCTCACAGCCGCCTTGACGAATACGTTCTTCGTCACCCTTCATCGCAAATGCAGTTACGGCAATCACGGGAATGACGTGCAATTCATCGTCTTCCTTCAGCCACTTGGTCACTTCCAGACCGGATACTTCCGGCAACTGAATATCCATGAGAATGAGGTCGGGCTTATGTTTACGTGCCAGATCAAGGGCTTCCATGCCATTGCGTGTCTGGATCGTGGTATAACCCGACGCCTCGATCAAGTCGCGAAAGAGCTTCATGTTAAGCTCGTTGTCTTCAACTATCATGACCTGTTTTGGCATAGCGACAATTCCTCAATGCGCCTTGAAACCATGCCACCGACATATAAGTGTGTCGCAGAACCGATTCCATCGTATATAGTTTAACGACGCTAATGCGATTTGGTTGAAAAATAGGTAACTTCGGCGAAGAAATGCTGCGAGACAAAAAAACAAGTGCTGCCGCCACCGCAAAACCGGAAGAAACAGCCGCCGCCATACTTGGCTGGCTGGCCAATGAACCCGACTTGCTTTCCCGCTTTCTGGCGCTGAGTGGCCTGCAGGCCAATATGCTGCGACATGCCGCCAGCGACCCCGGCTTTTTTGCTGGATTACTTGATTTTCTGATGAGCCACGAGCCTGACCTGATGGCATTTTGCGCAGCAACAGAAACAAAACCCGAGGACGTTGCTGCCGCGTGGCACCATTTTTCCGGTCCGGGTCTCGATTCGGGTGTGTATTGAACCCACTCACCCGGGTTTCTTTTATAGGTCTGTCTTGAGTAAATTCCGGCAACAGAATAACGTGGCGAACGTTCATTCTTTGTTCCTGAGTTGACCATGACAAAACACGCCCCCGGTTTTTGCCGCGATTGTCTGGCCGGTCAGCCCGATGGTATTCGCCGTTGCCAGAAATGCGGCAGCCCTCGCCTTGTCTATCACGGCGAACTTTATGATCTCAGTCTGGCGCATATAGACTGCGATGCGTTTTACGCCTCAATCGAAAAGCGCGACAATCCTGATCTGATGGACAAGCCCGTGATCATCGGCGGTGGCAAACGCGGTGTCGTTTCGACCGCCTGTTACATTGCCCGCATTCATGGCGTTCGCTCGGCCATGCCGATGTTCAAGGCGTTGGAGGCCTGTCCCGAGGCGGTTGTCGTCAAACCCAACATGGAAAAATACAGCACGGTTGGCCGGCAGATCCGCAGCATGATGCAGGAACTGACGCCGCTTGTGCAGCCACTGTCCATCGACGAGGCATTTCTCGATCTGTCCGGCACCGAACTTCTGCATCATGACCCGCCTGCCCGCGTTCTGGCCAAATTTGCCAAGCGCGTGGAAAAGGAAGTCGGCATTTCCATTTCCGTCGGCCTTTCCTACTGCAAGTTTCTGGCAAAGGTCGCGTCGGACCTGCAAAAGCCACGCGGCTTTTCGGTGATCGGGCAAGAGGAAGCCGTCAGCTTTCTGGCCACCCGCCCCGTCACCACCATCTGGGGTGTCGGCAAGGCCTTTGCCGCGACGCTGGAGGCCGATGGCATTCGTTTGATAAGCCAGTTGCAGGTGATGGAAGAAGACACGCTGATGCGCCGCTATGGCACGATGGGACAGCGGCTTTACCGCCTTTCGCGGGGCATTGACGACCGCACGGTGCATAACAACGACCCGATCAAAAGCGTGTCGTCCGAAACGACTTTTTTCAACGATATTTCGCGGCATGAGGACCTTGTGTGCATTCTGCGATCGCTATCGGAGAAAGTTGCCTGGCGATTGAAGAAGAGCGGCATAGCCGGGCATACCGTTGTTTTGAAAATGAAAACTTCCGATTTCAAAAGCCGCACCCGCAACAAACGACTGGATGACCCAACGCAGCTTGCAGATCGTATTTTCCGCACCGGTCTCAGCCTGCTGGAAAAGGAAACGGATGGTACAAAGTTCCGCCTGATCGGCATTGGGGTGTCTGATCTCAGCGATGGCCATATTGCCGATCCGCCCGATCTCATTGACCAACAGGCGTCACGGCGTGCGGCGGCGGAAGCTGCCATGGACAAGCTGCGCGACAAGTTTGGCAAGGCCAGCGTTGAGACCGGCTATACGTTCGAAGTGAAAAAGTAGGCTGTAAAACGGCGCAATTACACGAAGTCGTGAAGGCGCTTAAAAACTTCATTAAATGCTAATTGATAAACTCCAAGCCTCTGTATTGCGTTGGAGTAAGTAGCCCCATGGTATTGCGTCTTTTTCTGGGTGCTTGTCTTTTGTCGACTTCCGTACTGGCACAAAGTGCCTTTGCGTATGATTCCGCAGGACTGCAAATTATCGTTTCGAAAAGCACCCAGTCTCTTGCCGTTTATGACAATGGCGAACTGATAAAAACCTCAAAAGTTTCGACCGGCAAACCCGGTCATGACACGCCAACCGGCATTTTCTCAATTCTTGAGAAACGCAAATACCACGAATCGAATATCTATTCGAATGCGCCGATGCCCTTCATGCAGCGGTTGACATGGTCCGGTATTGCGCTTCACGAAGGCAAGGTGCCGAACTACCCCGCATCGCATGGCTGTATTCGCCTGCCGGCGGGGTTTGCCCAATCGCTTTATGGCAAGACCGAGCGCGGCGTACATGTGATCGTGTCCGAAAAACCGGTTGAGCCGCAGCGCATCTGGCACAGCACATTGTTCCAACCGACCGTTGAACAGCCTGATGGCAATCTGCTGCTGTCCGATGTCGAGTTGCGTCCCGCCTCCTTCGATCCTTCATTGAAGGTGGAAGTGGCGATGAATGAACACACCAATTCAGTGACGCCGGAAACGGTCGTTAAACCGACCACCAAACCGATGCGTATCCTGATCACACGACGCGGCGACCGCGAAAAGATGGTCGACATCCAGACCATGCTCAACACGCTTGGTTTTGACGCCGGCAAGACCGATGGCCAGATGGGACAGATGACCATCAGCGCCATCAATGGCTTCAAACGCTGGAAGGGCCTGAGCGAAAAAGGAACCGCTGTTACCGATGCATTCGTGACAGCGCTTTATGCGGCGAGCGGTTACGACGCCCCGCCGGCAGGGCAGCTTCAGGTACGCCAGGACTTTAAGCCACTGTTCGAGGTGGCCGTTGGTATCAAGGACCCCAACCTGCCGCTTGGTACACATTTCCTGGAAGCAACGGCCGTTGATCACGCCGGTGGGCGGGCCGACTGGTATTCGATCACGCTCGAAAACCACCTGCCTGCCGCTACAATGCGCAGGCTCGGTATCGATGCGGACAAATTCGAATTGCAGGAAAGCGCCAGCGAAGTTCTCGACCGGATCGACATTCCCAACGACGCGCGCAAACGCATTGAAGACCTGCTGGTCGCTGGCACATCGATTACCATTACAGACCTCAGTCACTTCCCCGAGACCGGACAGGGGACCGATTTCATTACCATCACCAAGACGATACGACGCCCGTCGTAACCGCCAGATTTCGGTTCTTGCCTTATCGCCCCGCAGACAAAACGGGGCGATAATTGTTTTAAGGCCTTACATCAATTCGACATCGACAATGCCGGGAGCTGCCCGCAAGGCGGCGGCAATTTCCGGTGAGATACGGAATTTTTCAGTCAATTCCACCTCAATCTCGCGCTGCCCGTCATCCTTGATCACGATGAAGGACACCAGACCATCGCCCTTGGCGTTGAGGTGTTTGGCAATCATTTTAAGCGGACCGGAATCGCGGACAAAAACCCGCAATGCCTTCTGCATCGAGACGGATTTTTCCTCCAGTGACTGAGCGGTCAGAATACGAAGGCCGATGCCTTCAGGGCGCTCATCCGCCTGAACGGTGATAACAAGCGATTTGCCAACTTCCAGCAGATCGCGGTACTGGCCAAGCCCTTCCGAAAACAGAACAGCCTCATACTGACCGGACGCATCCGAGAAGGTCACGATGCCCATCTTGTTACCGGTCTTGGTCTTGCGCTCCTGTTTTCCGGTTACCGTACCGGCCAGGCGACCGGCAGTCGCGCCCTGTTTTACCGCGACGGTGAAATCGGCAATGTTCTGCACACGTAACTTTTCGAGCGTCGCACGATATGTATCGAGCGGATGGGCGGTCAGGTAAAAGCCAAGAACCTGATATTCCCGAAGCAGCTTTTCAGAGGCCAGAAATGGCGAGAAGGTTGGCAGTGCAAGCCGTTCCGGACCATTGGCGCCACCGGAGCCGAACATGTCCGACTGACCGCTGACGCGATTTTCCTGTGCCAGTTGCGCAAAACCGATAACGCGATCAAGACCACCAATCAGTTCGGCACGGTCACGTCCGAAACAATCGAAGGCACCGGCATTGATCAGGCTTTCAAACACACGCCGGTTGATCTGTTTTGGATCGATGCGCTGGCAGAAATCCTCAAGGCTGGCAAAGGGTTTGTCACCCCTCACCTCAACTATGTGGTCAACGGCGCCTTCACCGACGCCCTTCAAGGCCGCCAGCGAATAATAGATGCGGTTTTCACCCGTCTCGAACTTGCGGAACGACGTCTGCACCGAAGGCGCGACGATTTCGATGCCCATACGCGAGGCGTCCTGGCGGAAGTCGTTGATCTTTTCGGTGTTGGCCATATCAAGTGTCATCGAGGCGGCAAGGAATTCCACCGGATAATGCGCCTTCATATAGGCCGTCTGGTAGGAGACAATCGCGTAGGCAGCTGCGTGCGACTTGTTGAAGCCGTAGTTGGCGAACTTGGCCAGAAGATCGAAAATCGTGTCGGACTGCGCCTTCGACACATTGTTCTTCATCGCGCCTTCGACGAAACGTTCGCGCTGCTTGTCCATCTCCTCCTTGATCTTCTTACCCATCGCGCGACGTAGAAGATCGGCCTCGCCGAGCGAGTAACCGGAGAGAACCTGGGCGATCTGCATCACCTGTTCCTGGTAGATGATAACGCCCTGCGTTTCCTTCAGCAGGTGGTCGATCATCGGATGGATCGATTCCAGCTCTTCCTCGCCGTGTTTACGGGCATTGTAGACCGGAATGTTTTCCATCGGGCCCGGACGATAAAGCGCCACAAGCGCAATAATGTCCTCGATGCAGTCGGGGCGCATACCAATCAGCGCCTTACGCATGCCCGCGCTTTCCACCTGGAACACGCCGATGGTTTCACCACGCGAAAGCATTTCATAGGTCTTCTGGTCATCCAGCGGAATGCCGGCCAGATCGACATGAATGCCGCGCTTGGCAACAAAATCCACCGCGACCTTCAACACGGTCAGGGTTTTCAGACCCAAAAAGTCGAACTTGACGAGACCGGCGCTTTCAACCCACTTCATGTTGAACTGGGTTACCGGCATGTCGGAGCGCGGATCGCGGTACATCGGCACCAGCTTTGACAGCGGACGGTCGCCGATCACGATACCGGCGGCGTGGGTCGAGGCGTGGCGGTAGAGACCTTCGATCTTCTGGGCAATATCCAGCAGGCGCGCCACCACGGGCTCGGCCTCTGCCTCTTCGCGCAGTCTCGGTTCTTCTTCGATTGCCTTGGATAGTGGCGTCGGGTTTGCCGGATTGTTCGGCACCAGCTTACAGATCTTGTCGACCTGACCGTAAGGCATTTCCAGCACACGACCAACGTCGCGCAGCGCCGCACGCGCCTGCAATGAACCGAAGGTAATGATCTGCGCTACCTGTTCGCGGCCGTATTTCTGCTGCACATAGCGGATCACCTCTTCGCGGCGGTCCTGGCAGAAGTCGATATCGAAGTCGGGCATCGAAACGCGTTCAGGATTGAGGAAGCGTTCGAACAGCAACGAGAAGCGCAGCGGATCAACGTCAGTAATGGTCAGCGCGTAAGCAACCAGAGAGCCCGCACCGGAACCACGGCCCGGACCAACCGGGATATCGTGGTTCTTGGCCCATTTGATAAAGTCGGCAACGATCAGGAAGTAACCGGGAAATTTCATACGCTCGATAATGCCGAGTTCGAAGTCCAGTCGTTCGCGGTATTCTTCTTCGGTATAGCCAGCGGCAATACCGAGCTTTTCGATGCGCATATCCAGGCCTTCAACGGCCTGACGGCGCAGTTCTTCCGACTCCGCCTTTTCGGCAGCATCGGTATCGTCACTGGCGCCGGTAAAGCGCGGCAGAATAGGTCCGCGCTTTTTCAGCACGTAGGAGCAACGATGCGCCACTTCGACGGTGTTTTCCAATGCCTCCGGCAAATCGGAAAACAGTTTCACCATTTCCTCGCGGCTCTTGAGATAATGGTCTGGCGTCAGGCGAAAGCGGGTATCATCGGAGACGATGGCGTTGTGGGCCACGGCCATCAACGCATCATGGGCCTCGTAATCGGCGCGTGACGGAAAAAAGGCTTCGTTGGTGGCAACCAGCGGCACGTCGTTCTCATAGGCAAGCGTCAAGACACGGCGCTCATGCGCCCGGTCATAATTGCCCTGCCGCTGCAATTCCATATAAAGGCGATTGCCGAACAGGCCCTTGAGGGCCAGTAAGCGCTTCTCAGCCAGGGCGGTGTGCCCGTCTTTCAGGGCCATATCGACAGGGCCGCCAGAGGCGCCGGTCAGCACGATCAGCCCGTCATTATCGCCCTCTTCCAGCCAGGAGCGATGAACGCGTACCGACTGGCCACTTTCACCATCGAGATAAGCGCGACTGATGAGATCCACCAGGCGCTCGTAACCCGCAGCGGTGGCTGCAAGGAACACAAGGGCGGGAAGTTTTGCGAGATTGTTCGAACGCCGTTCTTCAATGGCGTCTTCCATATCAACGGAAACCTGACAGCCGATAATCGGCTGCAAGCCCTCATCACGCGCCTTTTCCGAAAATTCCAGTGCCACGAACAGATTGTTGGTGTCGGTTATGGCAATGGCTGGCTGCCCATCGGACACAGCCTTGGACATAACCTTTTTAAGCGGCAACGCGCCTTCCAGAAGCGAATAGGCCGAGTGAACCCGAAGATGCACGAAACCCGGTGTTCCACCGGCCTGCCCTGCATTTCCATTGGTGGAATTGGTATCACTCATGCGCCGCATATCCCGTGTTCTGAATCACGGGGGATTTTCTGATGTTCAGCCCGCAAAGTCCACAGCCAATAGCACAGAACAACGAGGACAACCGCACATACACGCTGTTATGTGCGGCAAAAATATCAGAGTGCAGTGAGGATCATAGAAAAGCTGGCAACAAAGACAGCGATGGAAGCGAAGGCGGCAACGTCACGGATCATGTCGGTCATTGTACTCTCCTTACTCGTTATGTTTCCAGTTTGTTCTCATTTTGTTTCAGAGTCAATATGTTTTTTAGGTCTCTTTTAAATTCCGTTGCGGCGTGAAAGTTCCCGCGTGATGTGCGCGCAAAAGAAAACCCGGCGCGGTGGCCGGGTTTTCCTCAAACTCAGGTCATGTGATGTGCGGCAAAATCAGAAGCTGACGATCTTGCCTTCGGAGATCGTGACGCGACGATCCATGCGTGCGGCCAGATCGTGATTATGGGTCGCAATCAGCGCCGCAAGACCAGACTGGCGCACCAGAGCTTCCAGCGCTTCAAACACATAATGGGCCGTCTCGGGATCGAGGTTGCCGGTTGGCTCATCGGCCAGCAGCAGAAGCGGTGCATTGGCAACGGCACGGGCAATGGCCACGCGCTGCTGTTCACCACCGGAAAGCTCAGCCGGACGGTGATCGGCACGGTGGCCAATCCGCATGTAGTCAAGAAGCTGTGCGGCGCGCTGACGGGCTTCCTTGTCGGAAAGACCGGCAATCAATTGCGGCATCATGATATTTTCAAGCGCGGTGAATTCCGGCAGCAGGTGATGGAACTGGTAGACGAAACCGATATCGCTGCGGCGGATTGCCGTTCGCTTGTCATCCGCCAATGTGCCGCAAGGCAAACCATCGACATAAACCTCACCCTCGTCCGGGTGCTCCAGCAAACCAGCAAGATGCAGCAGCGTGGATTTACCCGTGCCCGACGGTGCGACCAGCGCAACAATCTCGCCACTTCGCAATTCGAACTCGGCATTGTTGAGAATATGGAGGACACTGTCGCCCTGCCCGTAACTTCTATGTACGCCCGTCAGCCGCAACGCGATGTTTCTGCTCATGATATGTCGCGTTCCTTATTCGTATCGCAGAGCCTGCACAGGATCGAGCTTTGAAGCCCGCCATGCCGGAAAGATCGTGGCAATGAACGACAGCGTCAACGCCATGATGACAACGGAAATGGTTTCACTAATATCCATTTCAGCCGGAAGCTGGCTGAGGAAATAGAGCTGCGGATCAAACAGCACCGTACCCGACACCCACGAGAAGAACTGGCGGATCGATTCCACGTTCAGGCAGACAATCACGCCGAGCAGAACACCGGCAAAGGTACCCACAAGACCAATCGCAGCACCGGTCATGAAGAAGATACGCATGACCGCTCCGGAACTTGCACCCATGGTGCGCAGAATGGCAATGTCGCTACCTTTATCCTTCACCAGCATGATGAGGCCGGAAATGATGTTAAGCGCTGCGACAAGCACGATCAGCGTCAGGATCATGAACATCACGTTGCGTTCAACCTGAAGGGCCGAGAAGAAGGTCTGGTTACGCTGACGCCAGTCGGTGATGTAAATCTGCCGGCCTGCGGCTTCTTCCACCAGTGGACGCAGTGTATCAACCTGATCTGGATGCTCCACGAACAGCTCGATCGATTGCACCAGACCATCTGCATTGAAATAAAGCTGCGCTTCGGGAAGCGGCATGTAGACCATCGAGGCGTCATATTCCGACATACCGATCTCGAAAACGCCTGAGATCGTGTAGGATTTGACGCGCGGATTGACACCCATCGGCGTGATGTCGCCTTCCGGCGCAATCAGGGTGATCTGGTCACCGGCTGTGACACCAAGTGACGAGGCCAGGCGGGAACCGACCAGCACGCCCTCACCGGACATGTAACCCACGAGATCGCCGACCTTGATGTTGCTGGAAACCTCTTTCAGCTTCTCAAGGTCCTCGCCGCGCACGCCGCGCACCAGCGCGCCGCTGCCTGCACCGGCGCGCCCCTGCGCCAGCGTCTGGCCTTCCACCAGTGGCAGTGCCATGGTGATGCCCTTGATGCCTGCAAATTTTTTAGCCAGCTCATCGTAATTGTTGAACGGGCTATCAATGGGCTGCACGACCATATGGCCGTTAATGCCCAGAATTCGGGAAATCAGCTCGGTGCGGAAACCGTTCATCACCGCCATAACAATGATGAGCGTTGCCACACCCAGCATAATGCCAACAAAAGAAAAACCGGCGATCACCGAAATGAACGCCTCTTTGCGGCGGGCGCGCAGGTAGCGCCACGCGACCATGCGCTCAAAGGCCGAAAACGGCCGCGCAGCGGTATCCTTCACGGATTGACCAGCAGCGTTGTCAGCCCCGGCTTGTGCCATCTCGTCTCCCCGCCTCAGCCGTTCAGCCGAGGACCCTGTTCAATGCTGCTTCGATCGTGACGTTTTCACGTTCGCCGGTCTTGCGGTTTTTCACTTCAACTTCACCATTGGCAACCGAACGTGGTCCAACGATGATCTGCAACGGAACACCGATCAGATCGGCCGTTGCGAACTTCTGACCGGCACGGTCATCGGTATCGTCGTACAGCACATCCTTGCCGGCATTTGTCAGCGTATAATAAAGCTTTTCGCATGCGGCGTCGGTCGATGCTTCGCCTGCCTTCATGTTGATGATGACAACATCAAATGGGGCAACCGAATCCGGCCAGATGATTCCGTTTTCGTCATGCGATGCTTCAATGATGGCGGGAACAAGGCGTGTTGGTCCAATGCCGTAGGAACCCATGTGGACAAGGTGTTCCTTGCCATCCGGACCCTGCACCTTCGCACCCATCGGCTCGGAATATTTGGTGCCGAAATAGAAGATGTGGCCTACTTCGATACCGCGCGCCGAAATGCGCTTGTCTTCAGGCATCGCGTCGTAAGCGGCTTCGTCGTGCATTTCAGACGTGGCAGCGTAATCCGAGGTCCAGTCGTCGAACACCGCCTGCAGGCCGGCGACATCATCGAAATTGGTGTCGGCAGCAGGAATATCGCGGTCGAGGAAGCTCTTGTGGCAGAACACTTCCGATTCACCCGTGTCGGCCAGAATGATGAATTCATGGCTGTGGTTGCCACCGATTGGGCCAGTGTCAGCACGCATCGGAATGGCGCGCAGACCAAGACGCGAGAAGGTGCGCAGGTACGCGGTGAACATCTTGTTATAGGAATGAATGGCGCCTTCCTTCGTCAGGTCGAAAGAATAGGCATCCTTCATCAGGAACTCGCGCGAGCGCATGGTGCCGAAACGTGGACGTAGCTCATCACGGAACTTCAGCTGAATGTGGTAGAGGTTCAGCGGCAGATTCTTGTAGGATTTGACGTAAGAACGGAAAATGTCGGTGATCATTTCCTCGTTGGTTGGGCCGTACAGCATCTGGCGATCCTGACGGTCCTTGATGCGCAGCATTTCCTTGCCGTAATCTTCATAACGGCCGCTCTCCTGCCACAGCTCTGCGGACTGCAGTGTTGGCATCAACAGTTCAACGGCGCCGGCACGGTTCTGTTCTTCACGCACGATCTTGTTGACCTTGTCGAGAACGCGCTTGCCCAGCGGCAGCCAGGAATAAATGCCCTGCGAGTGCTGGCGGATCATGCCTGCACGCAACATAAGGCGATGCGAAACGATCTCCGCTTCCTTGGGATTTTCCTTGAGGATGGGCATGAAATAACGGCTGAGACGCATATCGGATTCCGTGACTTTGGCGATCCGGACTCTCCTGCCGGGAATCGCCGCAACAAAGGGCTGTTTGCGCCGTTCATAAACGTTTCCCAGACAGAAGGAAACCCGGCACTGGACAACACCAGAAACCACGCACATGACGATTTTGCGACATCAATATCCACTATTACTGATTGTCGCAGAATATTTTTGTCGCTTGCGTTGCGACATATCGCCCAATAGGGAATTTTTTGCCGACTGTAGCAAAAATGCAAAAAATCTAATGACAAGCATCGGAGATTGGGCTAGCTTTAGCTCATAAAACAGGCATGAAGAACAAATTCCTGCCAATTTCGCGGTCAGTCTTGGGAGGATCAGATCTTAGGCGCGCTTCGTCGCTGCCCCGGCAACGGTTACAGATCACGCGAAAATTAGAAAACAAGGCTTCAACGCCTTGTTTTTTTTTGCCTTTTAGCAACCCCTTAAACCGGGCGACGCAAATTTGGTCGAAATTGCGACTGTCAAGTCCACTAAATCACTCGAAATACTCTGTGCCGCTTGTTCATGACAGGCATGTGACGGCAAATTTGGTGTGAAAAGACTCATCTCCTCACACATGAGGGTCGAGCACCAACCCGGACTGATTTCAGCATTGAAACGCACCACTTTGCACACTCTCACAGTGTGCAGGAAACGCTGTCCGTGCGTCGGCTGATGGAGCGTGCAAAATCACCGATTGAACATCGGGAACAGCTCGAAGATGTCTTCCAGTTCAAAATTGAACCACCAGGTCAAAACCAGCCAGGACGCAAGCAGTGCGGCCGAAACGGCGGTGTTGAGAGCGATGACCTTCAAACCGCGGAAACGGGCTGGAGCACTGGCCACCGTGCCGGGTTCAACCGCCCCCTCTTCCGCCTGCGTCCGCAAACCAATGGGCAGCACGATAAACAGCGTGGTCCACCAGATGACGAAGTAGATTGCGAAATACGAGAGAACGGTCATGGGCACCTGCTATCCGGTTTGGAGCGCATCTTACCCGACTGATACGTGTGACGGTAAGACAGGCTGTTATGGGCAACTATAGGCAAACAAGGCTGGCGCACAAACAATGTTTTCAACAGTCCTTTGTGGCCAAGCGCATAAATTGATTCACTTTTTCGCGGCAAGGCATTGTTTCAGAATCGCTTTATCAAACGCCAGAAATTGAGAAACCACTTGAAGTGCGGCTTGCCAGATCTGTTTCAGACCTGCTCAAGCTCGATCAGCGTGCCGAAAAAATCCTTGGGATGGAGAAACAGCACCGGCTTGCCATGCGCACCGATTTTGGGCTCACCATCGCCCAAAACACGCGCACCGGACTGTTTCAGCTGGTCACGTGCGGCAACGATGTCCTCTACCTCGTAACAGATGTGATGCATGCCGCCAGCCGGATTTTTAGCGAGAAAGGCCGCAATCGGCGACGCGTCGCCGAGCGGCTCCAGCAGTTCAACCTTGGAATTTGGAAGTTCGACAAATACCACGGTTACGCCGTGTTCCGGCAACGCCTGCCGTTCCGACAGGCTGGCGCCCAGCATCTGGCCGTAGGCTGCCTCTGCGGCGCCAAGGTCAGGCACCGCAAGTGCCACATGGTTGATACGTCCGAGCATAGCCTCCTCCCCGAAGCCTGTGGGTCGACAGGATATGGGCAGTTATTCCTGCCCATATCGTTTTTAGAATGACGTTCTGGCCGCCGCCTGTCAGACTTTGGTCAGGAATACCGTCACAACAGGCTTTTTGCCCCAGCTCTGATGCGCTGTGGAACGCACGGCGCGGCGCACCGCTTCGCGTACCATGTCGAGGTCCTTGCGCTTGCTGCGTGGAATGCTCTCCACAGCGCCAAGAACGGCGTCATAAAGCGTGTCTTCCATATCCTCGCCTTCGTCATCGAACTCTGGCAGGCCAAAAGGCACAACGTCCGGATCGCCAACAAAGTCGAAACGGCTGTCGAGCACGACGTTAACAGAGACATGGCCAGCAAAGGACAGCTTGCGTCGGTCGCCGATGCCCATTTCCTCGAAATCACCCATCAGCTTACCGTCCTTGAAGACGCGGCCATGGGGCGCATCATCAATGACCTCTACCGGGCCAGGTGCCAGGCGCAGGATATTGCCGTTGCGCACCTTTGGCACCGTAGCGATACCGGCCTGCTCTGCCAGTTCCTTCTGGGCAACCAGATGAGCGGCTTCACCGTGAACAGGCACGAGAATCTGTGGACGGGTCCACTCATACATTCTCAACAGTTCGTTGCGACGGGGGTGACCGGAGACATGCACCAGTGCCTCATTGTCTGTAACGATATGCACGCCCTGCTCGATCAGGCCGTTCTTGATGTCGATAATGGCCTTTTCATTACCCGGAATGGCACGGGAGGAGAACACGACAGTATCACCGGCCGCCAGCGCCACGTTGCGCATCTCATCGCGTGACAGCTTGGCAAGTGCGGCGCGCGCCTCGCCCTGCGACCCGGTGAGGATCAGCACCACCTTGTCGCGTGGGATGTAACCATACTCATCTTCCGCCAGGAACGGCTTAATGCCTTCCATGATACCGATGTCGTGGGCAACGTTGACAACGCGCTTCAGCGAACTGCCAAGCAGCAGCACTTCACGGCCAGCGGCTTCCGCCGCCTGAGCAATCGACCGGATACGGCCAACATTGGAAGAGAAGGTGGTAATGGCCACCCTGCCCTCGGCATTTTCAATGATCTGGCGCAGACCTTCCGACACTTCGTGTTCGGATGGCGAAACACCGTCACGGAGCGCATTGGTACTGTCGCACATCAGTGCCAGTACGCCCTCATCACCCAGCGCACGGAAACGGGCCTCATCGGTCAAAGGCCCAAGTGACGGTGCGTCATCGATTTTCCAGTCGCCGGTGTGAATGACGTTACCCAGTGGCGTACGGATAACAAGCGACATTGGCTCGGGGATGGAATGGTTGACGCCCACGGCCTCAATTTCAAATGGCCCGACATTGATACGGTCGCCAGCCTTGAACGGCGTGATCGGGATTTCAGCACGGGTGCCTTCGTAATTGCGCTTGGCTTCCAGCATGCCTGCCGTAAAGCCCGAGGCGAAGACCGGCACGTTGAGGCCCGGCCACAGATCATTGAGCGCGCCGTAATGGTCTTCATGGGCATGGGTAATGATGATGCCCTTGAGATTGTTTTTCTGCGCCTCGATGTAGCTGATGTCAGGCAGCACCAAATCAACACCCGGCAGATCCAGACCGGCAAAGGTTACACCGCAGTCCACCATGATCCACTGGCGTTTGGCAGCCGGGCCGTAACCATACAGCGCTAGGTTCATACCAATTTCGCCAACACCACCCAGTGGCAGGAATACGAGTTCATCCTGTTTCGACATCGTTCTTTTCCATATCGCGGCGAAACGGGACCGGTACCGGTCGTTGTTTCATCACCGCTTGCAAACATCGGCATTTACTTAAAACCGCCAGTTTCACGGAGCCGATGCGCACCCGCTGTGACGCCTTGCGATTACCGAGCTGCAAGGATGCTCCAAGTCCAAAGGTGTTGCCTGCGATACCGAAGTTGCGGTTACCGGTCAGGTGCCACCAAAAAATACATCGCCGGCGGCAATGGCGCGTGAGGGGCCATCGTCTTCGTCCAGCAGAAGGAAACCATTATCATCAATTCCGGTGAAGCGCCCGGAAATGGAACGATCCGGCAGATTGACGGTAATCCGCTCACCAATGCCGCAGGCCGCAGCCCGCCAGGCATTCATGATCTCGGCAACACCCTGCCCGCGGTTCCAGATTTCCAGTACAGACGCCGTTTCGCGGAACAGATGGGCAAACAATTCATCCGGTGAACAGGGGGCACCATGTTCCGACAACATCGTCACCGGATAGGCCGGATTATCAGGCTTGTGGGCAATGTTGATGCCAATACCGCTGACAACGGCGCGGCGTCCGTCACTCAAGAATTCCGCTTCCATCAGGATGCCACAGGTCTTCTTGCGACCAATCAGGACATCATTTGGCCATTTGATCTCAAGTGGCTGTCCACCTGTGGGCAAAACTGTGCGCAGCGCACGATAAACACCAAGAGCAAAAGCCAGTGGCAAGGAGCCCATTTGTTCAGGCGCAGATGGATCAATCAGAAGAAGAGAAGCGTAGAGATTGCCGCGCTCTGAGACCCAGGGCCTGCCGCGCCGGCCACGCCCGCCTGTCTGGCGGGCAGCGGTAACCCAGAGATTACCAGTTTCGCCCGCTTTTGCGCGGGCGAAACACTCGATGTTGGTCGATGAGGTTTCATCCAGACCCTCGTGCCGGAATTCATCAATGAATTTCCGGCCGGGTCTCATGCTGGTTCCGCTCAAAAGAATGTCTTGGCTGCAGCGTTGACTGCGTTACCGACAGGTCCGCCGAACAGAATGAAGCCGAGAACGAAGAGACCGGACAGCGCATACACAATGCGGTGTTCGATAGCTGGGCGCTCAAACTCACCCTTGGCATCGTCAAACCACATCACCTTGACCACACGCAGGTAGTAGAATGCACCAACAACCGAGCCAACCACACCGATGATAGCCAGTGCGTAGAGCTTGGCTTCGATGGCTGCCAGGAACACGAAGTACTTACCGAAGAAGCCTGCCAGCGGCGGAATACCGGCCAGCGAGAACATCAGTGCGGTCAGGACAACGGCCATGAACGGGTTGGTGGAGGACAGGCCTGCGAGGTCGTCGACACTCTCGACATTGCCGATTTCCTTGCGGCGCATGGACAGAATGCAAGCGAAGGTGCCGAGCGTCATGACCATGTAGACAGTCATGTACATGACAACACCGGAGATGCCCGCTTCCGTGCCAGCGGCAAGACCAACCAGCGCGTAACCCATGTGACCGATGGAGGAATAGGCCATCAGACGCTTGATGTTGCGCTGGCCGATAGCGGCAAACGAACCAAGCAACATGGATGCGATCGAGATGAACACGACGATCTGCTGCCAGTCGGCAAATACCGGCTGGAAGGCTTCAACCACGATGCGGACCAGAATGGCCATCGCGCCGATTTTCGGAGCAGCGGACAGGAACGCAGTAACCGGGGTCGGTGCACCTTCGTAAACGTCTGGCGTCCACATGTGGAACGGAACGGCAGAGATTTTGAACGCGAGACCAGCCAGCACGAACACCAGACCGAAGACCAGACCGAGCGACCGGGTTTCAGACGTCAGAACCTTGGCAATTTCTTCAAAGCCGGTGTTACCGGTAAAGCCATAGACCAGCGACATGCCGTAGAGCAGCATGCCGGAGGACAGCGCGCCGAGCACGAAGTACTTCAAACCAGCTTCCGTTGAGCGCAGGCTGTCGCGGTTGATGGCGCAGATGACGTAGAGAGCAAGCGACTGAAGTTCCAACGCCATGTAGAGCGAGATCATGTCGTTTGCCGAGATCATCAGCAAGATGCCAAGGGTGGCAAGCACCAGCAGAACCGGATATTCGAAGCGCCCTATCGGCTCAACGCGGTTGTGGCCGATGGTCAGGATCATCGCCACGATCGAACCGATCAGGGCAATCACCTTCATGAAGTTGCCGAAAGCGTCGGCGATGAAAGCGCCGCCGAAAGCGACGCCACTTGCGGGGTTAAAGACGATCCAGAGACCCGCAATGACGAGCAGCGCAACTGCGAGGCCCGTGACTGTCGTTGTCGACTTGTCGCCCGAGAATACGCCAACCATGAGCAACGCCAGGGCACCGACCGCAAGGATCAGTTCCGGTGTCGCGATATGCAGACTGGCTAAGAGGAGTTCAGCGGTCATGTCCAACGGGTCCTGTCGTCAATTCAAAGTGAGCGCAACATTTTGCGCCGCCTGCAGTGCAGCCGTATAGTTGTTGATCAGCAGATCGACCGATGCGGCAGTCGCATCGAATACCGGAGCCGGATAGACACCGAAGAAGATCGTCAGGGCAACAAGCGGGTAAAGGATGACCTGTTCGCGTGGAGACAGATCGAGCATCGCCTTCAGGCTTTCCTTTTCAAGCGCACCGAAAATGACGCGGCGGTAGAGCCACAGCGCATAGGCGGCAGAAAGGATAACACCAGTGGCGGCAAACAGGGCGACCCAGGTGTTGGCACGGAAAACGCCGACCAGTGTCAGGAATTCGCCGACGAAGCCGGAGGTGCCAGGCAAGCCGACATTGGCCATGGTGAAGATCATGAAGGCAACAGCATATTTCGGCATGTTGTTGACCAGACCACCGTAAGCGGCAATGTCACGAGTGTGCAGGCGGTCGTAAACAACGCCTACGCAAAGGAAGAGCGCACCCGATACGATACCGTGTGACAGCATCTGGAAGATAGCGCCCTGCAAGCCCTGCACGTTGGCAGCAAAGATACCCATGGTCACGTAACCCATGTGGGCAACGGACGAATAAGCAATCAGCTTCTTGATGTCTTCCTGCATCAGCGCGACCAGCGAGGTGTAAATGATGGCAAGAACCGACAGCGTGAAGACGAACGGCGCGAAATAGTCGGATGCCAGCGGGAACATCGATAGCGAGAAACGGATGAAACCGTAACCGCCAAGCTTCAGCATGACGCCAGCCAGGATAACCGAACCAGCGGTCGGTGCCTGAACGTGCGCATCCGGAAGCCATGTATGAACCGGCCACATTGGCATTTTCACCGCGAACGCCGCGAAACATGCGAGCCACAGCCACGTCTGCATACCTGCAGGGAAGCCAAATTTAAGCAGTTCGGTGATGTCGGTCGTGCCAGCCTGCCAGTACATCGCCATGATGGCCAGCATGGTCAGAACGGAACCGAGCAGCGTGTAGAGGAAGAACTTGTAGGATGCGTAGACGCGATCCTTGCCGCCCCAAACACCGATGATAACGAACATCGGGATCAGTGTTGCTTCGAAGAAGACGTAGAACAGAACAATGTCGAGCGCCACGAACACACCGATCATGACCACTTCCAGAAGAAGAAAGGCGATCATGTATTCCTTGATGCGCTTTTCAACCGAGTTCCAGCTGGCCAGAACACAGAACGGCATCAGGAATGTTGTCAGGATGACGAACAGCATGGAAATGCCGTCGACACCCAGGTGGTAAGCGGCGATCTCGCCGAACCATGCATGCTTCTCAACCATCTGGAAGCCCGGGTTCGAATTGTCGAAACCGATCCAGACGAACAGCGACACGATGAATGTGAACACTGTCGTCAACAGGGAGACGTTCAGAATATTACGGCGACCATACGGACCGTTTTCATTCGTCAGCAGCAGAAGTGCGACGCCCACCAGAGGCAGGAACGTGACCGTGGAAAGAATTGGCCAATCGGTCATTACAGGGCACTCCCGAGCATCATCCAGGTAACAAGGGCCGCGATACCAATCAGCATCGCAAAGGCATAGTGATAGAGGTAACCGGATTGCAGGCGAACGATGCGGTTGGTTACATCAACCACGCGTGCTGCAACACCGTTTGGTCCGTAGGTGTCGATGACAGCGACGTCACCCTTCTTCCACAGGAACTTGCCAAGGGCTTTGGCCGAACGCACGAAAAGGAAGTCGTACAGTTCATCGAAATACCACTTGTTGAGCAGGAACTGGTAGAGGCCACGGTGTGTTTCGGCGAGACGCTTCGGTACCGAAGGCGACTTGATATACATGTACCAGGCCGTCACGAAACCAAGAGCCATTGCCGCAAACGGGCTCCACTTTACCCAGGTCGGAACATTGTGGAACTCATGCACGATGTGGTTCTCAGGACCGGTGAACAATGCACCCTTCCAGAATTCCTCATAGTGATGGCCGTAGAAGTATTCCACGAAGGCAACACCGGCAAACAGCGCACCAACCGTCAGGATGAACAGCGGAATGAGCATGACCATTGGCGATTCATGAACGTGGTGCATGACATCGTCAGAAGCGCGTGGCTTGCCGAAGAAGGTCATGAACGCCAGGCGCCATGAATAGAAGCTGGTGAACAGAGCCGCGATAACCAGCAGCGTGAAGGCGAAACCGCCAAGGCTGGAATGCGAGGCAAAGGCAGATTCGATGATCGCGTCCTTGGAGAAGAAGCCGGCAAAGCCGATCACTGTTCCAGGAATACCAACGCCCGTCAGAGCCAGCGTACCGATTGTCATTGTCCAGAAGGTGACAGGGATGTGCTTGCGCAGACCACCCATGTAACGCATGTCCTGCTCACCATCCACGGCGTGAATGACCGAGCCGGCGCAAAGGAACAACAGCGCCTTGAAGAAGGCGTGCGTGAACAGGTGGAATACGGCCGCGCCGTAAGCGCCAACGCCGAGAGCCACGAACATGTAACCGAGCTGCGAACAGGTCGAATAAGCGATAACGCGCTTTATGTCGTTCTGAACCAGACCAACCGTTGCTGCAAAGAATGCAGTGATCGCGCCGATCAGGGTCACGAATGTCAGGGCATCTGGCGACAGTTCGAACAGAGGCGACATACGGGCAACAAGGAAGACACCCGCGGTCACCATGGTCGCAGCGTGAATGAGCGCCGACACAGGTGTTGGGCCTTCCATCGCGTCTGGCAGCCAGGTGTGCAGCAGGAACTGCGCCGATTTACCCATCGAACCCATGAACAGCAGCAAGCAGACAGCGGTGATCGCATGTCCCTTGTCGAGCTGCATTCCGAACAGGTTGATGACAGCTTCGG
This sequence comes from Agrobacterium sp. AGB01, assembly GCF_014851585.1. Lineage (GTDB taxonomy): Bacteria > Pseudomonadota > Alphaproteobacteria > Rhizobiales > Rhizobiaceae > Agrobacterium. Next base: position 1,169,775 of record NZ_JACVAB010000001.1, on the reverse strand, counting down.
TCGATGCAGCACCTTCTGCAGGCAGATAGGTGCTGGCAGCCGCGAAGATCGTCTCAAAATTGATCGAGCCGAACAGCACGAACACACCGGAAATACCGAGAATGAAACCAAAGTCACCGACGCGGTTGACGATGAACGCCTTCATGGCCGCAGCAGAAGCCGACGGTTTCTTAAACCAGAAACCGATGAGCAGGTACGAAGCCAGACCCACGCCTTCCCACCCGAAGAACATCTGCAGCAGGTTGTCAGAGGTGATGAGCATCAACATCGCAAAGGTAAACAGCGACAAGTATGCAAAGAAGCGCGGGCGATGCGGATCATGGTGCATGTAGCCGATCGAGTACAGGTGAACCAGCGTGGACACGGTGTTGACCACCACGAACATCACAGCCGTCAATGTATCGATACGGAATGCCCACTGGACATCGATGCCGCCGGACTGGATCCAGCGCAGCACTTCAACCTTGATCACTTCGCCGCCCTCGCCGTGATGGCCGAGCGCAACGTTAAAGAAAACAATCCACGACAGGATTGCGACAACGATCATCAGACCGCTGGTGACATATTCCGAAGCCTTCGCGCCGATCGAGCGGCCAAAGAGGCCTGCGATCAGGAAGCCGATAAGCGGCAGAAAGACGATAGCCTTATAGATCATAGCCTTATCAGCCCTTCATCATATTAACGTCTTCCACGGCAATCGAGCCGCGGTTGCGGTAGAAGACAACGAGTATTGCAAGACCGATAGCGGCTTCAGCAGCAGCAACGGTAAGAATGAACAAGGCGAACACCTGGCCAACGATGTCGTTGAGGAACGACGAGAAAGCGACCATGTTCAGGTTCACGGCAAGCAGGATCAGTTCAATCGACATCAGGATAATGATGACGTTCTTGCGGTTCAGGAAGATGCCGAACACGCCGATCGTGAAGAGGATGGCGCTGAGCGTCAGGTAGTGGGAAAGTCCGATTTCCATATTTTCTATTCCTTGATCCGTCCGCGCCTCAGATACCCTGCCCCGGCTTTACCTTGACGACTTCGATAGCCGTCTTCGGATCGCGGGCAACCTGCTTGGAAATGTCCTGACGCTTGATGTCCGTACGGTGACGCAGGGTCAGTACGATCGCACCAATCATGGCGACCAGAAGCACAAGGCCAGCAAGCTGGAAGTAATAGACGTAATGTGTGTAGAGCACATCGCCGAGAGCCGCCGTATTGGTGCGCTCCGCGATTGGCGGTATTGGCATGCTAATCGACTTTGCTGCCTCAGGCGAAATCATGCTGCCACCAATCACGATGATCAGTTCGGCGGCAAGAATGACGCCGACCAATGCGCCGATTGGTGCATATTGCAGAACGCCAGAGCGGAATTCCGCGAAATCGACATCCAGCATCATGACGACGAACAGGAAGAGCACCGCCACAGCGCCGACATAAACGACCAGCAGGATCATGCCGAGGAATTCAGCGCCCGTCAGCAGGAAGAGAGCAGCAGCGTTGAAGAAGGTCAAAATCAGAAAGAGAACCGAGTGGACCGGGTTCCTTGCCGAGATAACCATGAATGCCGACGCGACCGCGACGAAGGCGAATATATAAAAGAATACAGCCTGCAGACCCATGTTGGTGCCTTTTTGTCCTGATCGGGCGAGCGAAACCTGTCACCCTGCCCGTTTGGAGGCCTGCGGTAAAACCGGCAGGCCCTACTTACAATTTGCGGTTTTCCGTAACAGTCAGAGCGACGGAAACATGCTTTCTTAGCGGTACGGTGCGTCGAGCGCGAGGTTGCGCGCGATTTCCCGTTCCCAGCGATCGCCATTTTCCAGAAGACGAGCCTTGTCGAAGTAAAGTTCTTCGCGCGTTTCAGTGGCGAATTCGAAGTTCGGGCCTTCGACAATCGCATCAACCGGGCAAGCTTCCTGGCAGAAACCGCAATAAATGCACTTCACCATGTCGATGTCGTAACGAACGGTACGACGTGTACCATCGTTACGGCGCGGACCAGCTTCAATGGTAATGGCCTGCGCAGGACAGATGGCTTCACACAGTTTGCACGCGATGCAACGCTCTTCGCCGTTTGGATAACGGCGCAGCGCATGTTCACCACGGAAGCGCGGAGAGACCGGGCCCTTTTCAAAGGGATAGTTCACCGTTGCCTTCTGTTTGAAGAAGTGGCGCATCGTCAGGAAAATAGCTCCGACGAATTCCTTGAGGAACAGTGAATTGACGGCTTGTGAAAGGCTTGCCATCTCAACCTCCAAATCTGCAAGCGGACTGAACGGACATCATTATGCCGTTCCCGTCAGCTTGAGTACGAATGCAACAATAACGACCATGGCGAGCGACAGAGGAAGGAAGACCTTCCAGCCGAGTCGCATCAGTTGGTCATAGCGGTAGCGCGGAACGAATGCCTTCACCAGAGCGAACATGAAGAAGACCATGCCGCCCTTGAGGATAAACCACACAATGCCTGGAACCCAGTTCAGGAACCACACGTCGACGATCGGCAACCAGCCCCCTAAGAACAGGATGGTTGTGAGCGAGCACATCAAAACGATGGCCGCATATTCACCGAGCATGAACATCATGTATGGGGTCGAGCCATATTCCACCATGTGACCTGCAACCAGTTCCGATTCCGCTTCCGGAAGATCGAAGGGAGGACGGTTGGTTTCTGCAAGGCACGAAATGAAGAACACGATGAACATCGGGAACAATGGCAACCAGTGCCAGTCGAGGAACGAAGCCGGAAGGCCGATCATTGTTCCAAGTCCGGTCTGCTGTGCATTGACGATATCGGTCAGGTTCAACGAACCGACGCAAAGAAGAACGGTCACGATAACGAGACCGATCGACACTTCATAAGACACCATCTGCGCGGCGGAACGAAGTGCACCGAGGAACGGGTACTTGGAGTTGGACGCCCAACCACCCATGATGATGCCGTAAACTTCGAGCGACGAAATCGCGAAGATATAAAGAATACCGACATTGATGTTCGCGATGACCCAGCCATCCGCAAAGGGGATAACGGCGTAAGTCGCCAGAGCCAGCGTCACTGCAACCAGCGGCGCCAGAAGGAAAACCGCCTTGTTGGCACCGGCCGGAATGACCGGCTCCTTGAGAATGAACTTCAAAAGGTCGGCAAAGGACTGGAACAGACCCCAAGGACCAACAACGTTTGGACCACGGCGCAGCTGAACAGCAGCCCACACCTTACGGTCAGCCAGCAGGATGAACGCGATGAAAACCAAGAGGCAAACGAGAAGCAGCAGGGACTGGCCGATCATGATCAGCGCGGGCCAGACATAGCTCCAGAAAAACGAATCCATAATCTCCTGCCTTACTCTGCCGCAGCCTTGAAATTGTTGCGGGCCAATGCGGAGCACTCGGCCATCACGGCGGACGCTCTCGCAATAGGGTTCGTCAAATAGAAGTCCTTCACGGGTGAAGCAAACCCGGACTTGTTCATTTTACCGGCCTTTTTGGCCAGAGCTTCGATATCGGATGCGTTGCCAGCTGCAATTTCGTCGAGACCGGCGAAATGCGGATGGGCAGCATAAAGCTGTGCGCGCAGTGCAGACAACGAATCGAACGGCAGCTTATGACCGAGGACGTCGGAAAGCGCACGCAAGATTGCCCAGTCTTCACGAGCGTCGCCCGGTGCGAAACCGGCGCGGTTGCCCATCTGAACGCGGCCTTCGGTGTTGACCCAGATACCGGACTTTTCGGTGTAGGCAGCAGCGGGCAGGATCACGTCGGCATTCATTGCGCCGTTGTCACCATGCGAACCGATGTAAACCGTGAACTTCGCAGCCTTGGCCGACAGGTCGATTTCGTCTGCGCCGAGCAGGAACAGAACGTCCATCGACGATACCATTTCAGCAGCGGCGACACCGCCCTGCCCCGGCACGAAGCCGAGATCCAGACCGCCAACGCGCGATGCTGCGGTGTGCAGAACCGAGAAACCATTCCACTCTTCGGAGACGGCGCCAACAGCAACGGCAAGCTTCGCAGCAGTTGCCAGAACGTCTGCACCATCAGCGCGCGACAATGCGCCCTGGCCGATGAGGATCAGCGGGTTCTTGGCGTTCTTCAGCTTTTCAACAAAGCTGTGCGAACCATCTGCCAGTTCCTTCAGCGTGTCCGTGCCGGAACCGAGGTAGTCATAGGAGTAACGCAGTTCACCAGCTTCGCCGATCAGACCGATCGGGAAACCGCCACGGCGCCAGCGCTTGCGAATGCGTGCGTTGAGCACGGCAGCTTCGTAACGTGGGTTGGCACCAACGATCAGCAATGCGTCAGCCTGTTCAATACCTTCGATGGTGGCATTGAAGAGGTAGCTTGAACGGCCGAGCGCCGGGTTAAGAGCAACGCCGTCCTGACGGCAGTCGACATTGGCTGAACCAAGCGATGCCAGCAGCGACTTGAGCGCGAACATTTCTTCAACCGATGCCAGGTCGCCAGCGATCGCGCCGATCTTGTCGCCGCTTGCGGCGGACACTGCGGACTTGATGGCGGCAAAGGCCTCACCCCAGGATGCTGGTGCCAGACGGCCGTTCTGGCGAACGTAAGGACGATCGAGACGCTGGGTCTTCAAACCATCCCAGATGAAACGGCTCTTGTCGGAAATCCACTCTTCGTTGATGGCTTCGTTGACGCGCGGCATGACGCGCATCACTTCGCGACCACGGGTGTCAACGCGGATTGCAGAACCCAGAGCATCCATCACGTCGATGGTTTCAGTCTTGTTCAGTTCCCACGGACGGGCCGTAAACGCGAACGGTTTGGAGGTCAGCGCGCCAACAGGGCACAGGTCAACAACGTTACCCTGCAGCTCGGATGTCATAGCCTGCTCGAGGTAGGTGGTGATTTCAGCGTCTTCACCGCGGCCGATCAGGCCGAGTTCAGCGATACCAGCCACTTCCGTCGTGAAGCGAACGCAACGCGTGCAGTGAATGCAGCGGTTCATCACGGTCTTGACGAGCGGTCCAATATACTTGTCTTCAACCGCACGCTTGTTTTCAGCATAACGCGAACCGGCAATACCGAAGGCCATAGCCTGGTCCTGAAGGTCGCATTCGCCGCCCTGGTCACAGATCGGGCAATCAAGCGGGTGGTTGATCAGCAGGAATTCCATCACACCTTCGCGGGCCTTCTTGACCATAGGTGTGTTGGTGAAAATCTCAGGCAGTTCGCCATTCGGGCCGCCACGCACATCGCGTACGCCCATGGCGCAGGATGCGGCAGGTTTGGGCGGTCCGCCCTTTACCTCGATAAGACACATGCGGCAGTTACCCGCGACCGACAAACGCTCGTGAAAACAAAAGCGCGGAACTTCAGCTCCAGCCTCCTCACACGCCTGTAACAGCGTGAAATGATCCGGAACCTCGATCTCTTTACCGTCAACCTTGAGCTTTGCCATGGTTCTACTTACGTCCTGTTGCCTGTCCGTCCCGCACTCTTTGCGTTCCGCGACAAATCCTCATCGCAATAGCGCAAACGAACTGCGCTTCATGCTTCATTTTGTCAAAGGCACCGGTATCATTACCGGCACCCTGCCCTGCACAATCGAAACCGATTATTCAGCGGCTTCCAATACAGCACCATGATCCATGGCTCTGTAGGTGTATTCATCGATACGCCGTTCGATTTCCGGACGGAAATTGCGGATCAGAGCCTGGATTGGCCATGCAGCCGCATCGCCCAGCGCGCAGATGGTGTGGCCTTCGATCTGCTTGGTCACTTCCAGCAGCATATCGATTTCGCGCTTCCGAGCGTTGCCCTTCACCATGCGCTCCATGACGCGCATCATCCAGCCTGTACCTTCACGGCAAGGCGTGCACTGGCCGCAGCTTTCATGCTTGTAGAAAGCAGCCAGACGCCAGATGGCTTTAACAATATCGGTAGACTTGTCCATCACGATCACAGCAGCCGTACCGAAGGACGACTTCACGTCACGCATGCCGTCAAAGTCCATCGGTGCGTCGATGATATCCTCGGCCTTGACGACCGGGCAGGAAGAACCGCCCGGAATAACAGCCAGCAGGTTATCCCAACCGCCGCGGATACCGCCACAGTGACGCTCAATCAGCTCACGGAACGGAATGCCCATGGCTTCTTCGACCGTGCAAGGACGGTTGACGTGGCCGGACACCATGAACAGCTTGGTGCCGACATTGTTTGGACGGCCAATGGCGGAGAACCATGCAGCGCCACGGCGCAGGATGGTTGGCGCAACCGCAATCGACTCAACGTTGTTAACGGTGGTCGGGCAGCCATAAAGACCCATGTTGGCCGGGAATGGCGGCTTGAGACGTGGCTGGCCCTTCTTGCCTTCGAGGCTTTCCAGAAGTGCCGTTTCCTCGCCGCAGATGTAGGCACCGGCACCATGATGCACGTAAACATCAAAGTCCCAGCCGTTCTTGTTGTTTTTACCCAACAAACCGGCGTCGTAGCATTCATCGATTGCGGCCTGCAGCGCTTCACGCTCACGCATGTATTCGCCGCGAACATAAATGTAGGCCGTGTGGGCACCCATGGCGAAACCGGCCAGAACGCAACCCTCGATCAGGGTATGCGGGTCATGGCGCAGGATTTCACGGTCCTTGCAGGTGCCTGGTTCGGATTCGTCGGCGTTGACCACAAGATAATGTGGCCGGCCGTCGTTTTCCTTCGGCATGAAGGACCACTTGAGACCTGTCGGGAAGCCAGCGCCGCCACGACCACGAAGGCCGGAGGCCTTCATCTCATTGATGATCCAGTCACGGCCCTTTTCGATAAGGATCTTTGTACCATCCCAATGGCCACGCGACATCGCGCCCTTCAGGGACTTGTCCTTAAGGCCGTAGATATTGGTAAAGATGCGATCTTGATCTTTTAACATACGTCACCTCTTACCGCGGCTTTTTGCCGAAGACTTTAATGTATTCGGCTTCGCCACCTTTGGCGAGCGCCTCGGCCTGGCGGACCCAATCGTCCCGCACAATACGACCCTTGAAATTCAGGTAGCCATCAACCCATTCCTGTTCGGCCTTTTTCCATCCCGCAACTTGCGCGAAGGTGAAGATGCCGATGTCATGCAGAATGGATTCGATTTTCGGACCTACACCCGAAATCAACTTCAAATCATCCGGGGTTTCCGGCTTTGCAACGGCGGCAGGACGGTTCTTGTCGTCCAGAGAAGGCTTTTCAGTCTTCGTCTCTACGCCAGTTGCTTCCTTCTCGGCTGCCTTGACGTTTTCCTCGGCTGCCTTTGGGGCAGTAAGAGGTGTCTTCAGCTTTGGATCTGTTTCAGGTGCATCCGTCTTAGGCTTTGCCGCATTGGACGGCGGAACCTGTGCCGTATCTGCTTTGGGTTCAGCAGGTGCAGCAGCCGGAGCTTCCAGATTGGTACGAACCAGCTTGATTTCTTCGGTCAGCGACGTCAGGCCACCTTCAGGTACCGAGAAATGACGGTCAATCTGTGGGCCGGGAGTGATGGTGTCACCCTTGCCTGCTTCAAACGCGTCGATGATCTCTTCCAGACGCTCAGGCGTCAGATCCTCATAGGCATCCTTGAAGATGATAACCATTGGCGCGTTAACGCAGGCGCCCTGACATTCAACCTCTTCCCAGGACAGCGTGCCTTCGGCGTTAGGCGTCAGCGGATCATGGTGGATCTTGTGACGGCAGACATCCATCAGCGCTTCGGAACCACGCAGCATGCACGGCGTTGTACCGCACACCTGAATGTGGGCGCGCGTACCGACCGGCTTCAGCTGGAACTGGGTGTAGAAGGTCGCAACTTCCAGTACGCGGATATAGGGCATATCCAGCATGTCAGCGATCTGCTCGATGCAGGCACGGGTAACCCAGCCATCCTGCTCCTGAGCCCTCATCAAAAGAGGAATCACTGCGGACTGCTGACGGCCTTCCGGATATTTCTGGATCGTCTTTTCCGCCCATGCAGCATTTGCCTCATTGAAGGCAAAGTTGACAGGCTGGACCTGATCTTCGGCTAATCGACGAACGGACATACTAGCTCACGCCTCATCAGTTTAACGGCTCACACCGCGACTCCACCACCGTGGCGAATTCGCAGGCATAAGCCGATTTGTCTTTTTGCAAAAATACAATGAACTTCTTGCCGTTGGGCACCGAGGCTTTGATCTCGTAGCCTGCGGACAGAAGTCCTCGAATGGTGGAAACGCCGCCACTGGATGCGGAGCTCATGTTGTCCGATGTCTGTGCAAATGCAGCAGACGCGCCAGACAACAGAACAGCCATATATGCCAGTGGCAGACGCATTAGCGGTCGACCTCCCCGAACACGATGTCGAGAGAACCAAGAACAGCCGTCACGTCGGCGAGCTGGTGGCCCTTGCAGAGGAAATCCATGGCCTGCAGGTGCACAAAGCCCGGAGCGCGAATCTTGCAGCGGTAAGGCTTGTTGCTGCCGTCGGCGACAACATAGACGCCGAACTCACCCTTCGGTGCTTCAACGGCGGCGTAAACCTCACCGGCTGGCACGTGGTAACCTTCGGTGTAGAGCTTGAAGTGGTGAATGAGCGCTTCCATCGAACGCTTCATTTCGCCACGCTTCGGCGGAACGACCTTGCCGTCAAGCGCCGATACGGCGCCAACGCGGTACTTGCCCTGCAGAAGCTCAACGCACTGCTTCATGATGCGGACCGACTGGCGCATCTCCTGCATACGAATGAGGTAACGGTCATAACAGTCGCCGTTTTTGCCGACAGGAATGTCGAACTCCAGATCGGAGTAACATTCGTAAGGCTGCGAACGACGCAGGTCCCAGGCAGCGCCGGAACCACGAACCATAACGCCCGAGAAGCCCCAGTTGAACGCGTCTTCCAGCGTGACAACGCCGATATCGACGTTACGCTGCTTATAGATGCGGTTATCGGTCAGCAGGCCCTCGATGTTGTCGAGAACGGTAATGAACGGGTCACACCACTTGCCGATATCATCGACCAGCTCTGGCGGGATGTCCTGGTGTACGCCACCTGGACGAACATAGGCTGCGTGCATGCGCGCGCCGCAGGCACGCTCATAGAACACCATCAGCTTTTCGCGTTCTTCGAAGCCCCAGACAGGCGGTGTCATGGCGCCAACGTCCATAGCCTGCGTGGTGACGTTCATGATGTGCGACAGGATGCGGCCGATTTCGGAAAACAGCACGCGGATCAACTGACCACGCATCGGGATTTCAAGGCCGAGAAGCTTTTCAACAGCAAGCGCGAAGGCATGCTCCTGGTTCATCGGCGAAACGTAGTCCAGACGGTCGAAATACGGCACGGCCTGAAGGTAGGTCTTGGTTTCGATCAGCTTTTCCGTGCCGCGGTGCAACAGACCGATATGCGGATCGACGCGCTCGACGATTTCACCGTCCAGTTCAAGAACAAGACGCAACACGCCGTGCGCGGAAGGGTGTTCCGGGCCGAAGTTGATGGTGAAGTTGCGAACATTATGTTCAGTCATGCTTTTGCTCCGCCGACGTGACCATGGCGATGAATTCGGCACCGGTCATGTTCTTCGTGGCCTGGGTGAATGAATAGCAATCAGGCTTTTCGTCTATAAAAATCTGCGAAACGAGCCGGTAATCGGAAGGGTTCTCGAATGCCTGAACGGAAACGGCCGTGTGCGCACCATCCTTGGAACGCCACAAAAGAGTGCTGCCGCACGACGCGCAGAAACACCGCTCACCCCATTCAGAAGACGAATAGACGCCAAGCGCCTTTTCGTCTGCAAACGTCACACCTTCGCATTCAACCGCAAGAAATACGCCGCCGGACCAGCGACGGCACATGGAACAATGGCAGACACCGACCTCCCGGGCACCAACCTGTGCCTCGAAGCGAACGGCGCCGCAAAGACATTGCCCCTGCTCTCGCGTTGTTTCGGTCGTCATTGCTTCGCCTTCTCGTCGCCCGGAAGAACGTAATCCGTTCCTTCCCAAGGAGAAAGGAAGTCGAAGTTACGGAATTCCTGCTTCAACTCGACCGGCTCATACAGAACGCGCTTCAGTACGTCATCGTAACGTACTTCCACAAATCCGGTAACCGGGAAGTCCTTGCGCAGCGGATGGCCTTCAAAGCCGTAATCGGTGAGAATACGACGAAGGTCGGCATGGCCCTCAAACGGAATGCCGTACATATCCCATGCTTCGCGTTCGAACCATTCCGCACCCATGAACACGGATGTCGAGGATGGAACGCCCTCGTCTTCCGCCACCTGCAGCTTCACCCGCACACGCAGGTTCTGGCGCGGAGACAGAAGATGATAGACAACATCGAAACGCTTTTCGCGGCGCGGCCAGTCAACGCCGCAGATATCGATAATGTTGATAAAACCGCACTGGACGTCATCCCGCAGGAAGGTCAGAAGTGCGATAACATTGGCTGGCGTTGTGTTCAGGGTGAGTTCGCCGAAAGCAATATCGGCAGACTCAACCAGCGAACCACGTGCTTCCTTAACATAGGCAGCCAGATCGGTAAGAGCTTCACTCATTGGTACTGTCCTTTGCCCTTAACGCTCGATCGTTCCGGTTCTGCGGATCTTCTTCTGCAACAAAAGCACGCCGTAAAGCAGCGCCTCTGCCGTGGGGGGACAGCCCGGAACGTAAATATCTACCGGGACGACTCGGTCACAACCGCGCACCACAGCGTAGGAATAATGGTAATAACCGCCGCCATTAGCGCAGGAACCCATCGAGATAACGTAACGTGGCTCAGGCATCTGGTCATAGACCTTGCGCAGAGCCGGAGCCATCTTGTTGGTCAGCGTACCGGCAACGATCAGAACGTCCGACTGGCGCGGTGACGCACGCGGTGCAACACCGAAGCGCTCAAGGTCGTAACGCGGGCCAGAGGCCTGCATCAGTCCTTCAACGGCGCAACAGGCCAGACCGAACTGCATCCACATCAACGAACCGGTACGAGCCCAGGTGATGAGCTCGTCGGTCGAGGTGACAAGGAAGCCCTTATCGGCCAGTTCGTCGTTGATTTCGGTAAAATACGCATCGTTGCTGCCAACAGGCTTACCCGTCGACGGATCGATAATGCCTTTCGGCTTCGGAGCAACCAGCGTCGTGTTGTCTTGACCTACGCCCATTCCAAAGCTCCCTTCTTCCACTCATAGATGAAGCCAATGGTGAGAACACCGAGGAACACCATCATGGACCAGAAGCCGAACCAGCCCAACTCACCGAAGGACACAGCCCACGGGAACAGGAACGCAACTTCAAGGTCGAAGATAATGAATAGGATCGACACCAGATAAAAGCGAATGTCGAACTTCATACGTGCATCATCAAAGGCATTGAAACCGCACTCGAACGCAGACAGCTTTTCCGGGTCCGGATTTTTATAAGCAACTGCGAATGGCGCGATAAGCAGCGCCAGTCCGATGACCAGCGCGATACCAATGAAAATTGCAATCGGAATATAGGAACTGAGGAGTTCAGTCATCGTACTCTTCCCTGTCCGAGCCGAGCGCCGGACAATCCCTTGCGACAAACCGTCTGCAAGGACAAAAATCATGTTGCAACGCCAAAGTCGTTAGCGCAGCCGGGTTCTCTCTGCAAGAGTTTCTGCATCATTTCAACCCGGTTGCCGCATCGTTTCGCAACAATAACGATACACTACCTTGGCACCCACCCCTTTGGATACCGCTAAATACTTAAAAAAAATGAATATTCCGCCAAAGAAAAAACAAAGTCACAAAGGTGAGAAATTTGCTGGAAATTGCACTGCAAAAAGCACATTTTGCACAACGGAAATATGAGCAAAAAAGGAAGGAAATATTGGGCGGCAAACGCGATTCATTTGAACCGCACGCAACGCGCAAAGCACGCCACAGTCTCTGGAGAGACGAGCGTATAAACAATGATGGAGGGGACATTTAAAAATAAATGGCGCGAGTGACGGGGCTCGAACCCGCGACCTCCGGCGTGACAGGCCGGCACTCTAACCGACTGAGCTACACCCGCGCATTGCAGATTTTCATCTGCGTTTTTCGAGGAAAGGATGGCGCGAGTGACGGGGCTCGAACCCGCGACCTCCGGCGTGACAGGCCGGCACTCTAACCAACTGAGCTACACCCGCTTAATCCTTATTCAGCAGAAACCTGCCTAACGAAGCAGCCTCGACTGTCCGTGAGCGGCTAACTACGGGGTTCATGTTTGGGTGTCAACAGGTTTCATGACAAAAAATACGCTTTCGTTTTTTTCTTTTCAAAATCCCTCCCAAACGGCTGATTTTATCCACAGCCCTCCCCTGTTTTGGGCGTCCTATAGAGAGTGAAATTTTCTTGAATTTTTTATGATTGGGAAAAACCCTTATTTTCTCGGGATGTTACGCAATTGCGCACAGCGAAATCAGAAAATTTTGAAAAAACTTCACAAAGGGGACTTGCGCTTTTTTTCTGATCCGCATAGATCACAGCCACCGACGCGGCGAACACAACAAACGGTTCGCAAGACGCGAAGGGCGATTAGCTCAGTTGGTAGAGCGCCTCGTTTACACCGAGGATGTCGGGAGTTCGAGTCTCTCATCGCCCACCATTTTCCTTCTTGTCTCCCCTTTTAAGTATCTTGAATGTCGCCATTTATTCGTGGCGTATTGTTTTCCGCTTGGTCAGAAAAAACAACCAACGGGAATTATCAACATGGACACTATCTCAATCGACAATCGTGGTGATTTCGGTCTGTGGGCAATCGAACGCGCCAAGGAGATCATTGCCGTTGAGGGCTCATCCCTGGCGATTGCAGTGCGCGACAGCAGTGAAGAGACCATTCGCGAGGCTGCAAATGCACTCGGTGCCGCAATAACCGCTGCGTTGCTCGAGGTGTATGACGGCCTTTTATCCGACGAAGAATAAGAAACGCACCTACTCGCTGACCGCATCGTTTTTATTCGCTCCACCATCGCAATCATAGCGCGTATTTTTGCGCTTCGCTCGTCGCTGCTCCCGTGATAAAGGTCAATTCCCACGCCTTGACCACGGGAGTTTCCGATGACGCAGATGGAAGGCAGTGCATTTCAGGAAGAATTTTTATCAACAACAGGCGGGCTGCGACTCTTCGTACGCTCGTGGAAACCCGATTCTGTGCCTCGGGCCGTCGTGGTGATTTGCCACGGCGTGAATTCTCATGGCGGCCAGTATCTCTGGGCCGCCGAAAAATTCATGCAAAGAGGCTTTATTGTCTATGCACTCGACTTACGCGGCCGAGGGAAATCCGATGGACCGCGATTCTATGTCGATAATATTGCCGATTATGTCGCCGATCTCGGCATCGTCATTGATCTGGCGAAATCCCGCAATCCGAATCTGCCAGTTTTTTTGCTGGGTCACAGCGCTGGTGGCGTCGTTTCATGTTCGTATGCTCTGGAAATGCAGGATGGATTGGCCGGCCTGATTTGCGAAAGTTTTGCTTTCAAGGTGCCCGCCCCCAATTTCGTTCTTGGAATCACCAAATTTTTAAGTGGGTTCTTCCCTCGCCTACCGGTGCTCAAACTGAAAAATGAAGATTTTTCACGCGATGGCGAGGCTGTACGTATTCTCAATGCCGATCCATTGATTGCCAATGAAACACAGCCAGCTGCAACAGTTGCTGCTCTGGTGCGTGCCGATGAACATTTGAAGCGGGAATTTCCGACCATAAAACTTCCCTTGCTGATTCTGCATGGCACTGCTGACAAAGCGACAGTGCCAAGCGGCAGCGAGTTTTTTTACAAAACGGCAGGCTCCAGCGACAAAACCCTCAAACTTTACGAGGGGCATTTCCATGATCTTCTCAATGATCTGGGGAAGGAACGCGTACTGGACGACATGGTGGCGTGGATTGATGCCCGTTTGCCGGAGCACATCACCGTCTGAGTCCTGACGTCAGGATGCGATTCGTCGTCAGTGGCCCGAATTTTCTCACTCCAAAACAAAAACGGCCGGACATTTTGGTGTCCGGCCGTTTTTTAGTGCGTTAAAAATCAGTTGGTGCCCTTGAGGTCCACTGCAAAGAATAGTGTTTCGCCCGAGGAATCATCCACGCCGTCATTGTCGGTCACGGCGTAAGCCTTGCCAGACTTGTCGAAAGCAAAGCCTTCCAGCTTGTCGACGGTGTAACCATTGGTCTGCGCCTTAAGGTCTGGCAGGAAGTCATGGGCCAGTTCCTTGGTCACGAGAGGCAGCTCGCCACCGATCTTGGCAGGCTTCAGGTCAGCCTTTGCAACGCGGTACAGCTTCTTGATGGCTGCGGCATCACCAATCTGGTTGTCGCGTTCCACGATGTAGACGTGGTCGCCATGGGCAGAGATTTCCGACAGGCCAACCCAACCGGCTTCAGGCTTGTCGAGCTGGTAACGCACAGCGCCCCACTCCTTGGCCTTCGGGTTATAGGAGACGAGCTTCACGAAGCCCTTCTCGTCTTTGCCCCATTCGCGCTGCACAGCCATCCACAGGGTGGCGTCGTCGCCTTCGCCCACAACGGTCACACCTTCAAAGCCGTAACGGGTCTCACCCTCAAGCAACTCCTTCGGCAGTGCGATCTCGGCCTTGATCTCACCCTTGGCGTTGACGTTGTAAAGTGCGTGCGGAAGCAGCTTTTCGCTGTTGCCTTCCGATGCCAGCCAGAAACCGCCCTTGCCATCGAGAGTGATGCCTTCGATGTCGAGTTTCTGGGCAGGCTGACCATCACGCTTCACGTGCAAGACAGAGGTGATGACAGCAGGTTTCTGGGTTGCGTCGATCGTGTAGATCGATGGCTGCATGCCATAAACCGAATCGGAAACCGCATAAAGGATGCCATCCTTTTCAGCGTCAGCGACCAGACCGGACAATGCACCCCAGCCGATTGGCGCGCCGTCTACCGTTGCCGATACCAGCTGCGGATAGGCCGCCTCGCCTTCTGCACGCTCAAACAACATGACGTGCGAACGGGCACCACCATCTTCGACCAGATCGGCCTCGTTGGCAGTTGCTAGCAGATTGCGGCCAGGGATCGCCACAGCACCTTCTGGAGAGATGCCGGATGGCAGAAGCTGTGTCAGCTCAGGTTCTGCGCCGGTATCCTTGTAAACGCCAACCACAGAGCTACGCTCGGACAGAACGAAGATAAAGCGGTCATCGCCAAAGGTTGCGACTTCAAGACCTTCAGGCTCTACGCCCTTGGCTCTCGAACGCTTCTCGGGATAGTGGCCGATACTGGCGACGGCATGTTCTAAGGAAGCGCCAGCTTCATAGAGGACCTTGCCAGCTGTGTCGAAAATGGTGAAGCCGCGTGCGCCGCCTTCCCAGTCGCCTTCATTGGCGATGACAACACGATCTGTGCCCAGCCACTTGATGGCGTCAGGTTCGCGTTTACGGGCTTCCTGCTTGTCCGTGAACTTCAGGGCGCCGTCCGACTTGGTGTCGATGCCTTCCAGGTCAACCGTCCCAGCGGAGAAGTGGCTTTTGACCGTGCCGGCTTTGCCATCAACAATCACGATGTGGTTGTTTTCCTGCAGCGTCACGGCAATGTCGCCATTCGTGTTGATGGAAACGAATTCCGGCTCTGGATCTTCCGGTGCGATATCTGCCAGGCCAGTCATGTCAATGTGCTTGACGGTGGCGCAATCGGCAACGCCGTCTTTGAGGGCAACTGTGACCAGATAGCCAGCCGGCATCTGCGGCAATGCGCCGTCATTGACGTCTTCATCGCGTTCATTTTCGATCGCGATGGCGGCAAATGTTTTGTCAGGTGAAATGGCGACAGAATCAGGCTGACCGCCCAGATCGCAGCTGGCTTCTATCTTTTTGCTGGCGATATCGACAGTCACCAGTTTGCCGGATGGCTTGGTGAAGCTTTCGGAGCTATTCACACCGGCCAGAACCTTGGTTCCAGCAACGGCAACCGACGTCGGTTCACCTTCCAGCAGCAGGGCACCACCAGCCTTCGGTGCCTTGGCATCGGTAATGTCGATAAAGCCAATGCCGCCCAGCGGGCTGTCGGAATAGATCAGTGTATTGCCATCTTCACTGGCCGCGATGATCTCAGCAGACGATACCGTTTTGGCGTCTTTGTCCTTGGGCAGGTTTAGCGCCACCGGGAAAGATGCAATGCGGTTGAAAACCTGATCAGCAGCAGCAGGCAAGGCGACGGAAGTAAGCAGCACAGCCATCAGGCCGGCCGAAGTAAAACGAAACGTCATGGGAAGCCTCCTGTTCCATTAAATCGAACAGTCGGCTTCTGCTGCACGCATGTTACACACGAATGACAGACATCGGTTATTTAGCCGGGTCATCCACAGCAAACAGACGCAAGTCAAAATAAAAACCCGATGCAAAGGCACCGGGCTTTCAATTTCAGTACTCACAAGCCAAATATGCGCTCACTCGCCGCGAGGCAGCGCATAGTGGAAACTTTAGGAGTTCACGGCGTCCTTGAGACCCTTGCCAGCCGAGAACTTCGGCACGTTACGGGCAGGAATATCAACTTCAGCACCCGTGGACGGGTTGCGGCCCTTGGAGGCTTCACGACGGCTGACAGTGAAGCTGCCAAAACCTGCGAGGCGGATGTCGCCACCATTCTTCAGTTCGCTCTGGACGGTTTCGAATACAGCGTCAACTGCGGAAGCAGCATCTGCCTTAGTGAGACCGGCCTTTTCGGCAACTGCGGAAACGAGCTCATTCTTATTCATGTTTCCACCCCTTTCTATGGTTTGAAACGACTCAAATTAAGCCGGGCGCAGAATAGCTAGCTACCTGCGACCCGCAACTCAAAAGCGCCGGAATCGCCTGAAAAACAAGAGGTCTAGCTGCTTTTTTCACAACAAAGGCTGGCATTTCTGCCAGCCTTTGTGTGTTTTTTACCAATATGGCTTCACGTGAGGTCGTAAAACCTCAATGTGCGATCGTCTGACCGGCGTCATCGACACCTTCGACGGTGGCAACGAGTGGCGTCTCAATGCTGCCATCCCACTCGATCGGCTCGGGTTTGCGCAGCAGCGCATGCTCGATAACCTCACCCATGCGGGACACAGGAATGATCTCCATTCCGTTCTTCACATTGTCCGGAATCTCGGCCAAATCCTTGGCGTTTTCTTCCGGAATGAGCACCTTCTTGATGCCGCCGCGCAGAGCTGCAAGGAGCTTTTCCTTGAGGCCGCCGATGGGCAGAACACGACCACGCAGTGTGATTTCACCGGTCATGGCGACATCCTTGGAAACAGGAATGCCGGTCATGATCGATACGATGGCGGTTGCCATCGCCACACCTGCCGATGGGCCGTCCTTCGGAGTGGCACCTTCGGGAACGTGAACGTGGATGTCGCTCTTGTCGAAACGTGGAGGCTCAATGCCGAAATCAACAGCGCGCGAACGGACATAGGATGCCGCTGCCGAAATCGATTCCTTCATCACTTCCTTCAAGTTACCGGTCACGGTCATACGACCCTTGCCCGGCATCATCACGCCTTCGATCGTCAGCAGTTCGCCACCAACTTCGGTCCATGCGAGACCGGTGACAACACCGACCTGATCTTCACGTTCAGCCTCACCATGACGGAAGCGCGGAACGCCCAGATAGTCATTGATGTTGGCAGCCGTTACAGCCACGGACTTGGTCTTGCCCTTGATGATTTCGGTCACGGCCTTACGTGCCAGTTTCATCAATTCACGCTCGAAGCTACGAACGCCGGCTTCACGGGTATACTGCTGGATGACCGCCATGATCGCATCGTCGCTGACGGAAAACTCGTCCGGCTGCAACGCATGTTCCCTGATGGCCTTAGGCAGCAGGTGACGCTTGGCGATTTCACGCTTTTCATCTTCGGTATAACCGGCGATGCGGATGATCTCCATACGGTCCATCAGCGGGCCTGGAATATTGAGCGTGTTCGCCGTGGTGATGAACATCACGTCGGACAGGTCATATTCCACCTCAAGGTAGTGGTCCATGAAGGTGGAGTTCTGTTCCGGATCCAGCACCTCGAGCAGAGCCGACGACGGATCGCCACGGAAGTCCATGCCCATCTTGTCGATTTCATCGAGCAGGAAGAGCGGGTTGGTCTTCTTGGCCTTCTTCATGGACTGCACGACCTTGCCCGGCATGGAGCCGATGTAGGTGCGGCGGTGACCACGAATTTCCGCCTCATCGCGTACGCCACCCAGCGCCATGCGAACATATTCGCGGCCGGTTGCCTTGGCGATGGACTTGGCAAGGGAAGTCTTACCAACGCCTGGAGGGCCAACGAGGCACAGGATCGGTCCGCGAATCTTGGTGGCGCGTGCCTGCACGGCCAGATATTCGACGATACGTTCCTTGACCTTGTCGAGACCGAAGTGATCGACTTCGAGAATCTCCTCAGCCTTGTTCAGATCAGTCTTGATCTTGGACTTCTTGCCCCATGGCAGACCAAGCAGCCAATCCATGTAGTTGCGCACGACGGTGGCTTCTGCCGACATCGGGCTCATCTGGCGCAGCTTCTTCATCTCCGCCTCGGCCTTTTCCTTGGCCTCCTTGGAGAGCTTGGTGCGGGAGATGCGTTCTTCCAGTTCGGCCATCTCGTCACGGCCGTCTTCGCCGTCACCGAGTTCCTTCTGGATCGCCTTCATCTGCTCGTTCAGGTAATATTCGCGCTGGGTCTTCTCCATCTGGCGCTTGACGCGAGAACGTATGCGCTTTTCAACCTGAAGAACCGAAATCTCGCCTTCCATGAAGCCAAGCGCCTTTTCCAGACGCAGCTTCACGCTGACGGTTTCGAGCATTTCCTGCTTTTCGCTGATCTTGATCGACAGGTGCGATGCAACCGTGTCAGCCAACTTCGAATAGTCCTCGATCTGGCCGGCAACGCCAACCACTTCAGGGGAGATCTTCTTGTTGAGCTTCACGTAGCTTTCAAATTCGGAAATGACCGAACGGGAAAGTGCTTCTACTTCGACAGGATCATCCTTGGTTTCGTCCAGAAGGTCCGCCGTTGCCTCGTAGAAATCTTCGCGGCTGGTGTAAGTGTCGATCTTTGCACGACCCTTGCCTTCCACCAGCACCTTGACGGTGCCGTCAGGCAGCTTGAGCAGTTGCAGAACATTGGCCACCGTGCCAACGTCATGAATAGCAGATGGTTCAGGATCGTCGTCGCTAGCATTGATCTGAGTGGCAAGCATGATTTGCTTGTCGGAACCCATGACCTCTTCAAGCGCACGAATAGATTTCTCACGCCCTACGAACAGCGGGACGATCATATGCGGGAAAACAACAATGTCGCGCAGGGGAAGGACAGGATAAGTGCCACCAGATGCTGCAGACGTAGTGTTCGTCATGTTATTTCCTTTCCATGGCCTCAATGAGCCACTCTGCCGAAGTTCTTGGGTTCTTCGGCGCATTCTCGTTTCCTACCAGAAATGGAGTTTCATCACCCCAATTTCAAGCCAGACGAAACGCCGGTATCCCGCCAGGGACCGAAATTTAAAATGCGGCGTGTACTAAGACTAATTTTTACGCAGTCGCAAGCAACATGCTTGCGGGGCAGAAATACACTTGCCGCCAGACGCGAAACACCGCGTCACAAATCAGTTGTAAAACATTATCAGCAAAGAGCAAACGGCTCTACACGCAAAATAGCCGCCATCCGCAGGAACGTCGCAGAATTGCGATAAAAGCGTCGCCAAAAGCGCCAGAAACCGAACTGACAGCCCTGCCCTTATGCCACAGAGAGGGCAGCGCCGCGTAGACCTATGCAATTGCCCCATGGGTCGCGAACCTGGCACATCAGGATATCACCATCGATTCTCATCGGGCCACGGTAAAGCACCGCTCCAAGCGCCTGCAGATGGGTGAGCGATTTTTCAAAGTCGTCCGTCCACCAATAGACCACACTGCCAGCGGCCCCGCTTACTACCTTGTCATCGGCCGGCACCAGTTCCAGCTGCGTCTGACCGATCTGCAAAAACTCGAACCCTGAAGGCTGCGACACGGTTCGCACGGCGCCTGGAAAGGCTTTCTGATACCACGCGAGCCCCTCATCCATATCAGCGACATGTACGAGAACGGCAGACACAAAACTCATGAGGCTTTCTCCTGGGACACCATGAAATGTGGCCATTGGCCAAAGAAAAAGCCCCTCGCAGCCGTGCTGCAAGGGGCTTTCAATTCTAGCGTAATCGAATCAGGCCGAAACGTTGGTCTTTTCTTCCTGGCGATCGGCGTAGATGTAGAGCGGACGCGCTACACCACTGACGACTTCGTCAGAGATCACGACTTCACGAACGCCTTCAAGCGTTGGCAATTCGAACATGGTGTCGAGCAGGATTTTTTCCATGATCGAACGCAGACCGCGAGCACCGGTTTTACGGGTGATTGCCTTGCGGGCAATTTCGCGCAGCGCGTCTTCATGGAATGTCAGTTCCACATCTTCCATCTCGAACAGGCGCTGATACTGCTTGACCAGAGCGTTCTTTGGCTCCGACAGAATCTGGATCAGTGCGTCCTCATCGAGATCCTCGAGCGTTGCCAGAACCGGCAGACGACCGATGAATTCAGGAATAAGGCCGAACTTGACCAGATCTTCCGGTTCCAGTTCACGCAGCACTTCGCCAACACGACGATCTTCCGGACCCTTGACCGTTGCGCCAAAACCAATCGAGGTCTTTTCGCCACGTGCCGAAATGATCTTGTCCAGGCCGGCAAACGCGCCACCGCAAATGAACAGGATGTTGGTCGTATCCACCTGCAGGAATTCCTGCTGTGGATGTTTGCGACCACCCTGTGGAGGAACGGAAGCAACCGTGCCTTCCATGATCTTCAGCAGAGCCTGCTGTACGCCCTCACCCGACACGTCGCGCGTGATGGATGGGTTGTCAGACTTGCGGGAAATCTTGTCCACTTCGTCGATGTAAACGATACCGCGCTGAGCGCGTTCAACGTTGTAATCGGCAGACTGGAGCAGCTTGAGGATGATGTTTTCAACATCTTCACCCACGTAGCCAGCTTCGGTCAGTGTCGTGGCATCGGCCATGGTGAAGGGCACATCAATGATGCGGGCCAGGGTCTGGGCAAGATAGGTCTTGCCGCAACCGGTTGGGCCAACCAGCATGATGTTCGACTTCGCCAGTTCCACTTCCCCGTTTTTCGAGGCGTGTGCCAGACGTTTGTAATGGTTATGAACGGCCACGGAGAGAATTTTCTTCGCCTGCATCTGGCCGATGACATATTCATCGAGAATTTTGATGATATCCTGCGGCGTGGGAACGCCTTCGCGGGACTTCACCATGGAACTCTTGTTCTCTTCGCGAATGATGTCCATGCACAATTCGACGCATTCATCGCAGATGAATACCGTCGGTCCAGCAATAAGCTTGCGGACCTCGTGCTGGCTCTTGCCGCAGAATGAACAATAGAGTGTGTTCTTCGAGTCGCCGCCGTTGCTGCCGCTGACTTTGCTCATATCTCTTTCCTTCCAGCACGCCGTCATTCCGTCAAACGGAATGCGGTAAACTCACCGCTTGCCGGCACGTTTTCCGTTTTCAGGATACGTGCCCGCATTGTTTCCGGGGGTACTAAACCGGACCGGATAAACAATCCGAACCCCGGAGGCAACGAAATCCCCTTCAAGCATCAACGCTACGTCATAAATTTTCAACATAGCCTTAATATGTACTATTAGCGTTTTCTTTCCCGGTTTAAACCCTCTATTTCCACAGAGGGTCTCAAACCATTGTCAAAAACGCGCATGCGTTACTAAGCAGACGCACCTTCGATTTCAGCGCGCGACGTCAGGATGCGGTCGATGACGCCCCAATCCTTTGCCTCTTCCGAGTCCATGAAGTGGTCGCGATCAAGGGTTTTTTCAACCTCTTCGAGCGTGCGGCCGGTGTGCTTCACGTAAACTTCATTCAGGCGGCGCTTCATCTTGATGATGTCACGGGCGTGACGTTCAATGTCGGATGCCTGGCCCTGGAAGCCGCCGGATGGCTGGTGCACCATGATACGGGCGTTTGGCGTTGCAAAACGCATGCCCTTCTCACCGGCAGCCAGCAGCAGCGAACCCATGGACGCAGCCTGACCAACGCAGAGCGTCGATACGGCCGGGCGAATGAACTGCATGGTGTCATAGATTGCCATGCCGGCGGTCACGACGCCGCCCGGAGAATTGATGTAAAGCGCAATTTCCTTCTTGGGGTTTTCAGCCTCAAGGAAGAGCAGCTGGGCGCAAACCAGCGACGCCATATGATCTTCAACCGGACCAGTCAGGAAAATGATGCGTTCCTTGAGAAGACGCGAGTAGATGTCATAGGACCGTTCGCCGCGATTGGTCTGTTCCACGACCATCGGCACCAGAGCCATGGCGGTATCAACTGGATTTCTCATGTCCGTCCTTTATCAACTCTTGCCCGGCACGATCTGCGAACCGGAATCAAATCTATTTCTTCATTCTCTACATAGAGTGTCCAAGCCCCGTACTTCAAGACACAGGCGGCGGATATCCTTAATAGCGGGCATTTCTTACTGGCGCTCTAATGAGCATTCGCATGAGTCGCCATAGCGACGCATTGACGATGCTTGATCATCAACGACGAAAACGGGATGTGGTGAATGATTGATGAATTCTCAAGTCCATTACCCGTCACATCGTCTCAGCAAAGCCCACGCCAGCACAGTTTTCTCATAACGGGAATGAAATCTGCTCCGAAGATGATCGCCGTACCGGTTTTTCGAAATTTCGAACTCGTTTTTCCACATTTGCAGCCAATATCGACCACCGCCGTGGCCTTTATATCTGGTGCAGGTTTCAAGAGTTCAAGCACCTTCGTGTCGCGCAGCCCGCCTCCGGCGCTTTGGTGGGGTTTATAGGTCAGAAATAAACCTCTGGATCACCCCAGTTTTGCCCCGGTCCGGCAACGAACCATTAGCAATTGGTGTTGATACTTCCGCGCAGGCCCGTCCCGCATTTCCTCCCGGAATAGAACTTCGTGCCATCAGGTTAGTTTCAAGCGTTTCCTCCATGATCATGAGGATCATGGCGCGTGAAGCAACGCGCAAACGCGCAGATTAGGATCGTACGGTGTTTGATGCCAAAACAGTAATGCTTCTCTGGGCCGCAGAAACACTCACCCTGGCTTTTCTGCTGCTTGGCATGTGGCTGCGACAACGCGCCAAAACACAGTACCTGCTGTTTGCGTCCGGCTTCGCGCTTAATACGATTGGCTGCGTCCTGGTGATGCTGCGCGGGGAAATCCCGAATTTCGCCTCTATTCAGGTGGGCAATACAGTCGCGCTGCTAGGCTTTGCCTGCTGGCTTGCAGGCCTCCTAAAAATCAGCGGCAAAAAGATCGAAGGCTGGGTCGCGATCCCTGCATTGCTGTGGGTGGCGTTCATGTTTGTCCCACCTGTACGTGACAGCATGGCTTATCGCATCGTTCTTTATCATACGGCCGCGGGCCTTGGTTACCTCATGCTGGCCAGTGTTCTTCTGAACTACAAGGGCAAGCGCAGCCCAACGCGCAAAACCCTTGCCAGTTTGCTGGTATTTCAGGCCCTGTGCGGAGCAATCACCGCCTATGTGGTTATCAAGCATAATATGGCGACCGGAAATGTCGTACCGCTGACAACTATTACCGCCATTTACGGCGCATTGTTCTTTGTTGCCGTGATCACGCTTAGCGCCATGCTCTATATTGAAGAAACCGAAAAGCGCCTGCACCTGTTGGCAACGACCGATGAACTGACCGGCGTTCGCAATCGCCGTGGCCTGACAGAAGAATTCGAAAGACTGGCAAAACGCTCGGCCAGTTCTGGCCACAGCGTGGCTCTCATCCTGTTCGACATCGATCATTTCAAGAAGATCAACGACCGCTACGGTCACCAGTCCGGCGATATTGCGCTCACGCGGTTTTCACGCATGGCGGAAACCATCATTTCCGAGACAGGCATGTTCGTGCGCATGGGTGGCGAAGAATTTGCGTTGCTTGTGGAAACCGCCCTTCCCGACCGGGCGATCATGGTTGCCGAAACCATCAGGCTGCACCTGGCCCGCACACCGCTTGACGATGGCAAGCAAACCATTCCCATGACTGTCAGCGTCGGTATCGCGACTGACAACAGCGGCGCGCCGGATCTCCACGCGCTGATGACCATTGCCGACCGGGCGCTGTACGCCGCCAAGAAGGCCGGCCGCAACAGAACCGTATTCTTCAACGGTGAAAACAACGTGGTCATTGCCGCCAATGATCGTGATGAAGACCCGATGGATAACAATGCCGACCGTCAGGTCGCGGCATTGGCCCGCATCACCGCGATTGCCAACCGCTAAGATCAGGAACGCACCGCTCATTCATCTCCGGTTTGGAAAACATCTTCCAGCCCGGCACCCATTCCAATAGATATGATTGCATGACTGATATTCCTGATTTTCTCAAAATCGACACCGCTACACGCCATGTCTCGCTTGATGCCCGCAACCCGGAGTTCTTCGGAAATCCGAATGCTGTTTATGCGGCTCTGCACAAATACTGTCCCACCTTTTATTGGGAGGAACAGAAACAGTGGTTTTTCACCGGTTATGACCACGTCAACGCGCTTTTGCGCGACCGCCGTTTCGGACGGCAGATCCTGCATGTCGCCAACCGCGAAGAACTGGGCCTTGCCGAACCGCAGGAACACGTCAAACATTTCGATGCGGCCGAGCGCCATTCGCTGCTGGAAATCGAACCACCGGAACATACGCGGCTGCGCACCCTCATCAACCGCGCTTTCGTCTCTCGCCATGTCGAGATCATGAAGCCGGAAATCGAGGCGCTGGCCAACAAGTTGATCGACGGTTTTGAAAAAGACGGTAAGACGGAGCTTCTCGCCTCCTTCGCAGATATCATCCCGGTGACGATGATTGCCCGGATGATCGGCATTCCCGAAGAGATGGGCCCGAAGCTGCTGGAATGGTCTCATGCCTATGTCGGCATGTATATGTTCAAACGCACCACCGAAGATGAACATGCGGCGGACAAGGCGGCCAAGGAATTCGCTGACTATGTTCGCAGCATCATCAGGGATCGTCGCGAAAATCCGCGCGATGACCTGATGAGCCACATGATCCACACCGAACACAAAGGCCAGTTCCTGACCGATGACGAGCTGGTGTCGACCACCATCGTTCTGCTGAATGCCGGCCATGAAGCGACCGTTCACCAGATCGGCAATTCGGTTCGGGTAATCCTGGAAAGTGGCGTTGCGCCGGATACGTTATTTTCCGATGACAGGACCACCGAGCGCACGGTTGAAGAGACGCTGCGCATCTGTGCGCCCGTGCATATCTTCCAGCGTTGGGTTCTTGAGCCGGTGGAGATCGACGGCGTTGCCTTCAAGCGCGGCGACAAGGTCAGCCTCATTCTGGCGGCGGCCAATCTCGACCCGCAAAAATTCACCGATCCCCTTACCTTCAAGCCAGACCGTGCCGAGGGTGCCAATCTGTCCTTCGGTGCTGGCATTCACTTCTGCATTGGTGCGCCGCTGGCACGTCTTGAATTGAATATCGCGCTGCCGTTGCTGTTTGCTCGCCTGCCAGGCATGAAGATTGCCCGGACACCTGAGGTCAAGGATGTCTACCATTTCCATGGTCTGGACCGTCTGGATCTTGTCTGGTGATTGGATGCCGCGCCTGAAACCTGTCCATTAAAATGAAAACGCCGTGTGTTTGATGAAAACACACGGCGCTTTTGTCTATATGATGCTGTGGCGGTTAAATCCACTGCCGCCCATCGCTGCCACCCTGGCAACCATAGGGCGGGAGAACATTGCCAAATGTCTCGTGCAGCTTGTCACAACCCCATTTGTTGATTGGTCCCGGCATACGGCTGTTCAGCTCGATGCCTACCTCATCATAGGGGCTGTCCGTGTTGGTTACATATTTGTACCACTGGAAACCAATAAAACCGACGGAAACGATCGCTACGATCAGAAACGTTCTCAGTATTCTCATTACATTACCCTATTCATTCCGGCCCGTCCTTTTTCAAAGACGGATCACGTAGTCCTTGCGAGTCGTTTCAAGGACTTCCCAGCTTCCTTTGAAGCCGGGCCTTAATAGCATCCGGTCGCCAGCACGCAATGCAAAGCTTTGACCGTCGTCAGATGTCAGCACCGAATGGCCCTCGAGAATGCTGAAATATTCCCACTCGTCATATTCCACGCGCCACTTGCCAGGCGTTGATTGCCAGATTCCTGCGTAGACCCCGCCGTCAGCCTCTTCGAAATTCCATGTGGTGAATTTTGGGTCTCCCGAGATCAGACGTTCCGGTTTCGGCGCGCCGTATTCCGGCTCAATATTCGCCAGTTTTTCTTCGAGGTTGAATGACAGGGTCAATGCCATGAGATGCTGTTCTCCGGGTTCTGTTGGATCAGTGTGTCTTACAATCGGGCATCACTCATCATCTTCGTCTCCCGCAGCTTCCGCCTGCGCCATTCCCATCTGATACTTGTGAGTGGGAACCGAAATGAAATCGAGCACCGTGGGGTTCATAAACAGGTAGTGATGGTATCCAACGCCCTCGACATATTTTGAGCCGTAACTTGGCATGTATTCACCTGAGTAGATGTCCGAGAATGCGTCGTAAATATTTCTGTCGCTATCAATGAAAATCTTCCTCCGTTTCCCAGGCGAGATCTGGTAAACGCACAAGAGAGCCAAATTCTCTGCCTCATCAAGAACCAGCGGAACTTTTCTTTTCATCTCCTCCACCTGCGCTATCGACACCCTGCCCGCTGCAAGGTCCTGTTCGATGACGTCGTCCGGCGGGCCGCAAAGTGTCCTTGTCAACTGCGCGACGCTCTCCGCATCGTATTTACCGTCATCAAAATCGCAAACAATAGATTCGATAATCTCCCAATCCCGGTTATCGGGATATCGCAAACTTGAAGGAAACTCATAAGTTTTGTGTTCAGGTCCAAAATCGTCATATGCTTCACTGCAGAAGTAAATGTCAGCGATTGCGTCACGGCGGATTGCTACCAATTGATTGGTAAGGCTCCGAATAGGAATAAAGTAGCTCGTTTCCATCATTGCTTCGGAAAACTGCATACGCGCCTTCTCTGATATCGAAAGGACGAGCGGGGCTCCGCCAGATACAAAATGAATTGATACCTCACCATAATACTGTTGATCGTCAGGCGCTCCGTTATCGTAGAACACAGCCTTAATGGGAGGATTGATTCCGAGAAGCCGCTCCTGTGTTGCGTTGAATAACTTCGCCAATGCAGCCAGCTTCCCCGCCGGAACTTTTCCTCCAGTCTCCCAGCGTTGATATGTCGGCTGAGTAACCCTGACAGCCAGAGCCGCCTCGGCTTGCGTCATATCGGCACCAAGCCGGTATTCACGTAATCTGTTTGAAGCCAACATTTCCTCCTGAGAACAGTAATCAGAATAATATACGTATATTATTTATTATCATTTATGCCAGTCATTTATTGCCATTGCTAATAGTTCAGCTGACAAAACAAATAAGCCGCTAGTAGCTGGCTACTAACGGCTTATTGAATCGCGGCATCAAAACAGACTGAAAATCTTCCTAAGAAACTGTATTCAATTTATAAAAATGCTCTTTAAGATTTCTCACTTGTTCGCGGTTACACCTTTGAAAGCGCCTGTTCCAGGTCAGCGATGATGTCCTTGACGTCTTCAAGACCAATGGACAGACGCACAACATCCGGTCCGGCACCGGCGGCGACCTGCTGTTCCGGCGTCAACTGGGCATGGGTGGTCGAGGCCGGGTGAATGACCAGCGAGCGGGTGTCACCGATATTGGCAAGGTGTGAGAACAATTGCAGACCGGCGACAAATCCCTTTCCGGCATCGTAACCGCCCTTCAGCCCGAAGGTGAAGACAGAACCGGCACCGGCTGGCGAATAATGCTGCTGGATGGCGTGGTTGGAGCTATCCTCAAGTCCAGCATAATGGACCCAGCCGACCTTGGGGTGTTTTTTCAGCCATTTGGCAACAGCAAGCGCGTTTTCCGAATGGCGCTGCATGCGCAGCGGCAGGGTTTCGATACCCGTCAGGATCAGGAAGGCGTTAAACGGCGAAATGGCCGGACCAAGGTCACGCAATCCAAGCACTCGGCAGGCAATGGCAAAGGCAAAATTGCCGAAGGTGGCGTGCAACACCGTGCCGGAATATTCCGGGCGCGGTTCGGACAACATCGGATATTTGCCGGACGCCGACCAGTCGAATGTACCGCCGTCGACAATGATACCGCCCATGGAATTGCCGTGGCCACCGAGGAACTTGGTCAGCGAATGCAGGACCACGTCGGCGCCATGTTCCAGCGGCCGAACCAGATATGGGCTGGCCATGGTGTTATCGACGATCAGCGGCAGGCCGTGCTTGCGGGCAACCTCAGCAATAGCAGCGATATCAACGAAAGTGCCGCCAGGATTGGCAAGGCTTTCGATAAAGATCGCTTTGGTGCGATCATCGATATGTTCTTCGAAGGTTTCCGGTTTAGCCGTATCCGCCCAACGCACCTGCCAGCCAAAATTCTGGAAGGCATGGCCGAACTGGTTGATGGAACCGCCATAGAGTTGGCGTGCGGCTACAAAATTGTCGCCCGGCTGCATCAATGTGTGGAACACCAGCATTTGGGCAGCATGACCGGAGGCAACGGCCAGCGCTGCCGTGCCGCCCTCAAGGGCCGCGACACGCTCCTCCAACACCGCCTGAGTTGGGTTCATGATGCGGGTATAGATGTTGCCGAATTCTTTCAGGCCAAACAATGCAGCAGCATGATCCGAATCCCGGAAGGCATAGGCCGTCGTCTGATAGATCGGTGTGTTACGGGCACCCGTGGTCGGGTCAGGCTGCGCGCCTGCGTGAATGGCAAGCGTCGCAAATCCGGGATTGTTGCTGGACATGGTATTTCCTCCAAAATGTCAGACCTTGAACTGGACTTTGGAGGATCATAACGCCTTGGCAGCAAATGATAAGCCTGTTGCGCGCTCAACCCAGTGTAATATTGAGGCGCGGATATTCAATTGCCGGGCAACGGTCCATTACCATCTTGATACCGTAGGCTTCAGCCTTGGCGGCTGCTGTATCGTCACGCACGGAAAGCTGGCCCCAAATGACCTTGGGTCGTGGCGAAAGCAGGATTGTTTCTTCAACGACTGATGACAGGTACTCCTTGGCGCGGAACACATCCACCATATCAACGGGCTCCGGAATATCGGCCAAGTGCGCATAGACCTTCTGGCCGAGAATTTCCTTGCCCGCCTGCCCCGGATTAACGGGAAACACCCGGTAGCCCTTAGAGAGCAGAAACCGCATGACGCCGTAGCTTGGACGATCCGGGTTTGGCGAGGCGCCAGTCAGGGCAATTGTCTTCACCGAGCCGAGAATTTCTGCTATATAATCATTGTCGTAAGTATCGTGCTGCATGATCCGGTTCCTTGGATGGGTGACTATCTTTTCGAAGGGCTACGACATGCGAAGCACTTTTGCATATGGGATCCAACAACAAAAAGAAAAGGACCAGATCATGCTGAAGACAACATTCGCCGTAATGTTTGCCGTGCTTGCGGCCTCTCCGGCCGCTGCCATTTCCCGCTACAATACAACAGGCATGAGCTGTGCAGCGGTACAGAGTGCTATCGACCGTGAGGGCGCAGCCATTCTCCGTTACCCATCGACGCGCGTACGCAACATGACGCTTTATGACCGTTACGTCCGAAGCGACCGTCAGTGCGATACCGGCGAATACGCAGCTGACAGCAGTGTTCCCACCCGCGACGCAAAGAACTGCCCGGTGTACAAATGTGAACCGCGCACCAATGATCGTTGCAGCCCGTTTTCATTTGGCAGAGACTGCTGACCACGTAAAATTCCATCAGTTTTTCGGCGCAATGTTGTTGCGGTGCCGTTTCGCATGCGACGAAATAAAATTTACGCGCGAAAAATGTTCACTTTTTGTATTTGATAAATTCACGTTTTATTCATAGGCATTTTAGCGACTACTTATAGTTTAATTAGAAATTCCAACTTAACGAAATAAAACGCCTGGCGGGAGCAAATCTACTATCGTCTGAACCAGTAATTAAGTGACGAATGGCAAGTAGCGACACTTCAGATATATCGCAAATTGTAACATTCCCAGAACAACTAGCTTTTCCACGTCTCGATGCTGCAAAAAAACCCATAAAAATTACCAGTAAATCAAATCGCCAAATAGTTGTATTGTTCTATTATTTGACATTGAAAAATCGACCAACACAGCTTTTCGATGCAGCCAAAAGCATCGTTCGATAAGTCGCCCGACAACGACATTTTCTCATCCCCAATAAAGCGTGCATCACACCGCTTGCACTTGCGCTTTCACTGCGAATAGAACTGGACATAACCTGCCGTTTTCCTCGCTCGCGGATCATTGCCTTGTCTATCGATGTGCTTTTATTGGTTCTCTTCGGAGCGCTGCTCCATGCAAGCTGGAATGCCCTGGTCAAATCCGGCAAGGACAAGTCACTGGATGCCGCACTGATTGCGGCCGGCGGCGCCTGCTGTGCCCTGCCCTTTCTGCCCTTCCTACCGATGCCGAACATCACAGCGCTCCCCTTCATTCTGGCATCGGCAGTTCTGCAGTTCATCTATTTCCGCCTGGTGGCCGTTGCCTACACACTCGGTGATATCGGGCTGGTCTATCCGCTGATGCGCGGCGTGGCGCCGTTGCTGGTTGCCGCCAGCAGCAGCTTCATTCTTGGCGAACATCTGTCACCCATGGCGCTCACCGGAATTTTCGTTATCTGCGCAGGCATCATGACACTGGCATTCGAGGCACGCCACGGCGGCCGCACCGCGACGATCTTTGCGCTGCTCAATGCCGTCGTCATCGCCAGCTACACTTTTGTGGATGGCGTTGGCGCCCGTGAGGCAGGCAATGCCATTTCCTATACCTTGTGGATGTCACTCTTGCCGCCAGTCTTGCTGTTCAGCCACGCCATCTACATGCGCGGCGGCCGTGCCGTGATCAAC
The DNA here is from genome assembly GCF_014851585.1 of Agrobacterium sp. AGB01. Lineage (GTDB taxonomy): Bacteria > Pseudomonadota > Alphaproteobacteria > Rhizobiales > Rhizobiaceae > Agrobacterium. Next base: position 1,138,804 of record NZ_JACVAB010000001.1, on the reverse strand, counting down.
CATGTGCGCGGCAACTGGTGGCGCGGCATTCTGGGCGGTGGCGGCTCGATCCTGTCCTATGGACTTGCTCTCTGGGCCATGACCAAGGCGCCGGTTGCCATCGTTGCGGCGCTGCGCGAAACATCGATCCTGTTTGCCATCGTCATCTCAGTTTTTATCCTCAAGGAGAAGGCCAGTATCTGGCGTTATGTGGCCGGTGCCGTCATTGCAGCGGGTGTTTTGGTGATGCGGCTGGGCTAAAAAGTGAGGTATTAAAATACCACACAAACAAACCATTGATTTTACTTGCGTTTTTCTAGCCGTATCCAAATTCGAAACCTTGACGGTTTTTCAGCACCCACGTATAAGCTCGCCCAAGTCACATTTCATGCAAATGCGGCCTACCCTTGCGTTCAGGCGCAAGAAAACCAAGCAACAAAAAACGCCCAGAGCCTTATGGCCCATGGGTCCAGACAGAAAGACTAGTAATATGTCGACTTTCGTTCAGAAGCCCGCTGAGGTGGAGAAGAAGTGGATCATCATCGACGCCGAAGGCCTCGTTGTTGGTCGCCTCGCCACCGTCGTTGCAAACCGTCTTCGCGGCAAGCACAAGGCAACCTACACACCACACGTTGACGATGGCGACAATGTCATCATCATCAATGCGGAAAAGGCTGTCTTCACCGGCAACAAGTATTCCGACAAGAAATACTACTGGCACACCGGCTACCCAGGCGGCATCAAGGAGCGTACAGCTCGCCAGATCATCGAAGGCCGCTTCCCGGAGCGCGTTCTCGAGAAGGCAGTTGAACGCATGATCCCGCGCGGCCCGCTCGGCCGTCGCCAGATGAAGAACCTGCGCGTTTACGCTGGTTCCAACCACCCACATGAAGCACAGCAGCCGGTCGTTCTCGACGTTGCCAAGCTCAACAGCAAGAACGTAAGGAGCGCCTAATAATGGCCGATCTTTCCTCTCTGAAAGACCTCGCTCCGGCAGCAGAAGCTTCGGCTCCTGTACATGTCCGCAAGGTTGACACTCTCGGTCGCTCCTACGCAACCGGCAAGCGCAAGAACGCCGTAGCCCGCGTTTGGGTTAAGGCTGGCTCTGGCAAGATCATCATCAATGGTCGCGACTTCACCGCGTACTTCGCACGTCCGGTTCTGCAGATGATCCTGCAGCAGCCAGTTGTTGCTGTAGCACGCACAGGCCAGTTCGATGTTATCGCAACTGTTGCTGGCGGTGGCCTCTCCGGTCAGGCCGGTGCCGTTCGTCACGGTATCTCCAAGGCACTCACCTACTTCGAACCGGGCCTGCGCTCTGTTCTGAAGAAGGGTGGCTTCCTGACTCGCGATAGCCGCGTTGTTGAACGTAAGAAGTACGGTAAGGCTAAGGCTCGCCGTTCGTTCCAGTTCTCCAAGCGTTAATCGCTTTCGGGATACAGACTTCGAAAAGGCGGGACTTCGGTTCCGCCTTTTTTCGTTTCGGCTTTTTTCGTTTCGGCTTTTTCGTTTCCATGAAGGCGCAACGCTGGCCGCCATTCACGTCGGGAAAGTGTTGTTGCATGAAAGGACAATGTCGAGCATCTTGCCGCACAGCGATGTTGCTGACAAAGCGAATGCCATCACTGGACATACACATCGCGCGCACAGAACAGGCTTACGGATTCGATAAAACGGAGACTGACGCATGCCGGGAAAAACCATCGACCACGCATTCACGGCTTCTTCCCTCACCTCAGCAGCAACAGACCCGACCCATGCGGGCACGCTTTCCTTCATGCGGCGAAAGTTCACCAAAAATCTAAACGGCGCATCGACTGTTGTCTGGGGCATTCCGTTTGATGCTGCAACCTCCAACCGACCAGGCGCTCGCTTTGGACCACAGGCCATTCGCCGTGCCTCAGCCATTTTCGACAACGACCCACAATATCCGTTTCATCGCGATCTGTTCGAGGGCATGCCGACCATTGATTATGGCGATTGCCTGCTGGATTACGGCAACCACTGGCAGACCCCTGCCAAGATCGAAAAAGAAGCACGCAAGATCCTGTCCCGCTCAGACTACCTGCTGACGCTGGGTGGCGATCACTTCATTACCTGGCCGCTTCTGAAGGCGCATGTTGCCAAGCACGGGCCGTTGGCGCTGGTTCAGTTCGACGCCCATCAGGACACATGGTTCGATGATGGCAAACGTATTGACCACGGCTCCTTCGTGGCGCGTGCCGTGCGTGACGGATTGATCGACCCCGACCGCTCTATCCAGATCGGCATTCGCACCCACGCACCCGATGACTTTGGCATCAAGATTATCTACGGGCACGACGTCGAAGACATGCGGGCGGGTGACGTCTCCTCGCTGATCGTCAACCGCACTGCCGGGCAGCCCGTGTATCTGACCTTCGATATCGACTGCCTTGACCCGGCCTTCGCACCCGGTACCGGCACGCCGGTTGCCGGTGGGCCAACCAGCTCCAAGATACTCTCGATCCTGCGCGGACTTGGCCAGCTGGACATCAGAGGCTCAGATGTAGTGGAGGTGGCGCCCGCCTATGACCATGCAGACATTACCGCCATTGCCGGTGCCACAGTTGCAATGTATATGCTTGGCCTGCGCGCCGAACGGCTTGCCAAGGCGCGCTGAGGAATTGATTCAAGCGATTGGCACTCTGATTCCGCCAATCGCAATAACCCACTGAAAAAGCTAGGATAAGGGCATGACAGCGAAAATCTTCATCGATGGCGAACACGGCACAACGGGCTTGCAGATCCGCACACGCCTGGCCGACCGCCGCGATATCGAACTGCTGTCGATTCCCGAGGCAGAACGGCGCAATGCCGCCATGCGCGAAGACATGCTGAACAATGCCGATGTCGCCATTCTGTGCCTGCCCGACGAAGCCTCGAGAGAGGCCGTATCGATGGTCGCAGGCAACAACAATGTGCGCATTATCGACACATCGACAGCATACCGCATCGCGCCTGATTGGGCCTATGGCTTTGCCGAGATGGACAATGCACAGGGCGACAAGATCCGCTCCGCACGTTTCGTCGCCAACCCCGGCTGCTACCCAACTGGTGCCATCGGCCTCATCCGTCCGCTGCGCGCAGCAGGTCTGCTGCCTGATGGTTATCCCGTGTCCGTCAATGCTGTCTCGGGTTACACCGGTGGCGGCAAGCAGATGATTGCCCAGATGGAAGATCTGAGCCGCGACGATGCGATTACCGCCAACAACTTCCTTTACGGCCTGCCGTTGAAGCACAAGCACGTTCCGGAAATGAAGACCCATGGTCTGCTCGATCGTTCTCCGCTGTTTTCGCCATCGGTCGGCCGCTTCGCACAGGGCATGATCGTACAGGTGCCGCTGTTTGCTGCCGATCTCAAGGACGGCACGACGATCAAGACCATTCATGATGCGCTGGTTGCGCATTATGCCGGTCAGGACATCGTCTCAGTCGTATCGCTGGACGAAAGCAAGGGCCTGTCACGCATCGACGCAGAGGAGCTTGCTGGCAAGGACACCATGAAGCTGTTCGTGTTCGGCACCGAAGGCGGCGAGCATATCAACCTCGTTGCGCTGCTGGACAATCTCGGCAAGGGCGCATCCGGTGCTGCTGTGCAGAACATGGAACTGATGCTCTCGGCATGACCGAAGGCAAAACCGCACCTGTTATTTCCGTAGACATCAAAAGGCCGTGGAGCATATCCTCCGCCTTTCTTCTTGCCGATACACCAAGCAGCTTGGTTTACCGCGTGACGCTTGACAGCGGTGAGAAGGCGGTGCTGAAGGAACTCAAGCCGCGTGGCATCGGAGAGTTGCCGGGCATGGCCTTCCTGCGCTGGCGGGACGGCAACGGCGCCATCAGGCTGATCGATAGCCATGGCATGAGTTGCCTGCTGGAAGATGCGGGCGACCTGACACTACGGCAGTTCCGTCTTGAACATGGTGAGGCCGCCAGCACCCGGATCATAACCGATGTACTGGGCAGGCTGCACGCGCCCTCACCCGCGACGCTTGAGAACCTTACGCCGCTCGACAGGCATTTTGCAGCACTATTTGACCTGTCACTCGACGGCTATGACACAATGCTGCGTGAGCCGCTTGGCCTTGCCCGACAGCTGGCATTGCAGCTTCTCGGTACACAGGACAACATCAAACCCCTGCATGGCGATTTGCACCACGACAACATCGTGTCCGGCGGCACGCGCGGCTGGCTGGCAATTGACCCGCAGGGTCTGATTGGTGACGCCGCCTATGATGTGGCAAACATCTTCGGCAATCCGCTGAATGCCCTGCCCGATATTATCAAGCCGGCGCGCATCAAGGCGCTGACCACACTGTTTTCACAGATGCTGGGATGCGGGGAAGAAAAAATCCTGCGCTACGCCATCGCGCATGCAGGATTGTCGATCTGCTGGTCAGTGGAAGATGGCACCTCATTTGATGCCAGTGAGAATGCGCGCGAACGTCTGGCGTTTCTTCAGATCGCGCGCACCCTGCTCTAAACGTTATCAGTCACGCACCTCGACGGCTACCGGCGCGGAATATTCACCGATAAACCCGCGCCAGTGGGCAGTGGCAAATCCGAGAACAACCAATGCCATGCCCTGATGGGCCAGCGCGACATGGATATCGACATGCATCAGCAGCGTGATGATGCCGAGGATCGCCTGGATCAGGATCAGCACGAACAGCAGCACAGAGCGCCGGGCATGCGGCGATCCCGGGATGTCACGGCACAGCCTGACCATGTTCCAAAGTGCTACTGCAAACAGTGTGTAGGCGCCTAGACGGTGGATAAACTGCACGGTCTTGGGGTTTTCAAACAGATTGATCCACCAGGGCTGCTGAACGAAAAGATCCCTCGGGATGACCGCACCGTCCATCAGTGGCCAGGTATTGTAAGACAGACCCGCATTGAGACCGGCCACCAGTGCACCGAGATAGATCTGGAACAGACAGAGACAGAACAGCACGGCTGCAAAGGTGCGCCCCTTTCTTTCACCGACCGCATCCTGCGAATGATGCGAAAGACCGCGCATGATCCACATACAGCCCGCAAAGATAAGACAGGCGATGGTCAAGTGGGTGGCAAGGCGGTACTGCGACACGTCAGTGCGGTTGACGAGACCGGATGAAACCATCCACCAGCCGATGAAGCCCTGAAAGCCGCCCAGCGCCAACAGACCGACCAGCGGCAAACGAATGCGCTTTTCCACGCGACCGGTGATCCAGAAAAACGCCAGTGGCAGTGCAAAGATGATACCGATGCCACGCGCCAGCAGGCGGTGCGCCCATTCCCACCAGAAAATCGTTTTGAACTCATCAAGACTCATGCCCTTGTTGACTTCCTGGTATTGCGGAATGCGCTTGTAGAGATCGAACTCCTCTTGCCACTCTTCCACCGAAAGCGGCGGAATGGCACCGTGGATCGGTTTCCATTCGGTAATCGAAAGGCCTGATTCCGTCAGGCGCGTTGCGCCACCCACCAGCACAAGGCAAAACAGGGTAAAAATAACAAAACCAAGCCAGATGCGCAGCACGCGGCGATTACGATCCTGCTTTACAAGTGTCTGCTCTATTGCAGCCTCAGAAGGGTTCCCAGCCAATGCTGCGGTATTCAGGCTCATATTCTCAACTCCACAGGGGTTGCTCACCCCGTCAAAGAAGGCCGGTACCCTTGGCCGGTCTCTGGCCAAGGCAGGACAGTTTCATTAGGCAGGGCATGTCATTTTCATGGCTCTGCAGAAAGCTATGACGTTGATTTGCCCCAACCGTTAAGGCAAAACAAGCCCTGCATGTTTGCGGCAAGCCGTCGCGGACCCACAAACACGTCAACACAATGAGAAACTCATGCCCACTCGTCTGCGTTCGTTCATCGGCACCATCGTCATCATCATCATGGTGATTGTCTATGCCATTCTGGCGACGTCCTATGCAGCGGCCAATCTGGCGGAATCGCCCTGGTGGGTTCATTTGCTCTATTTCATAGGCACTGGTCTGTTGTGGGTATTGCCGGCCATGGCGCTGATAAAGTGGATGGCGGGCCGCAAACCCGGCCAGTAACCTTGTGCTAACTGCACTTACAAGTTTCAGCTCGCATCTTGGCCGATAAACTCTTTGTTGCACGGCTTGCTGCTATTTTGCGGCAGATGTTGCGGAGTTGTTGATGAGAGCAATACAGCCAGACCTGCCGGAAGCAGAAAGCCAGAAGGTTTTTGAACATGCCGTTGCGCATGCGGTTTCCGGTCCGCTGTCGGTTGATGTTGTCACCGACATGGCGGCGGTCGAGGCAGACTGGCAACGTCTGGAGCACTCCCCACTTAACTCCGTCCACCAGAGTTACTGGTGGTGCGCGGCATGGTCCAAGGCCATGGGCACGCCGATTTTGGTCATTCGTGGTCAAGTGTCCGGCCAGACGGTGTTTCTCATCCCGCTCGAAATCCGCCGCAAGGGCCCATTTCGTGTGGCGCGTTTCCCGGGCGGCAATTTCAACAATATCAATACCGGCCTGTTCGACGATGCTTATGCGCAGACGGCCAAGCCTGGAGATGCACAGTTTATCCTGAGCGAAATACGCCGCCAATTATCCGACCGCGTCGATGTGTTGGCCTTGCAGAATATTCCGCTTACCTGGCGTGGACGGCGGCACCCGCTCAGGGCGCTGGCGACCAGCGAAAACCAGAATCGGTCATTTCAGCTGCCGCTTTTGCCACGTTTTGAAGATACGCTGGCGCAGGTCAATGCCAAGCGCCGTCGCAAAAAGTACCGCGTGCAGACCAAGCGTCTGAACGAGATTGGTGGCTACGAATATTACCTGACGCGTGATCGCCAGGAACAACATGCCCTGCTGGACACGTTTTTCCAGCAAAAGGCAGAACGTTTCGCGGCACAGAAAATTCCTGACGTCTTCCAGGACAAGGCGATCAAGAGCTTTTTCCATGGCCTTATCGACGCGCCCTATCACCTTGAGAATGTGCCGCTGGAACTCCATGCCATTCGCCTGCCCGGTTCCAATAACGCTGTGGCTGCGTTAGCTGGGCTGTCGCGCAAGGGCGATCATGTGATCTGTCAGTTCGGCTCGATCCACCAACACCTGGCAGCCGATGCCAGCCCCGGCGAATTGTTGTTCTGGCTGATGATCGAGAAAAGTTGTGCCGAGGGTGCCGCCATTTTCGACTTCGGCATTGGCGACCAGCTCTACAAAAGAAGCTGGTGCACGGTCGAAACCGTACAACATGACATCTTCCGTGCCCTATCTGTGCGGGGGTATCTGCCGGCCATTGGCTACCGCGCGCTTGCCTCGCTTAAAAGCTTTATCAAGGCGCATCCCAAACTCTACGGTTTCATCCAGTCCCTGCGGGCCAAGAAGGACACCGCAAAACCGGAAAGCGACTGAGACCAGACGGTGGCCATTACGCCGCCGTACGGCTGCTATCCTGCGGATGACGCTGGCTGCTCATGCCGGACATGATCAGCACGCGGGAATGGCCATCATCAGCCAAGGTCTGCATGACACCCGTCAGGCTTTCCTTGTCCGGCTGTGGCGCCGAAACGATGATGTCGGTGGAGAGGTTTTTCAGAATTCCAGCCGCCCGCACCACATCAACCGCACCGCACTCGATCAGTACCGTGTCGTATACGTCAGCCAAAGCGCTTACCACCATCGTCAGACGGTCGATGACCCGCATGGCCTCATGCGCCGGCGTCTTGCCCTGCGGCACGATATGGGCGCTGGACAGGCGGTCATTGTGAATGGTTTCGGCAAAATTGACTTCACCAGCCAGCAGATCGGTAATACCAGGCAGATTGGAGGACGGCGCCATCAGGCGGGTCGGACAAGCCGACGCCGTCATGTCGACCAGCACGACCGTTCTGCCGCTTTCCGACACGGCGCGCGCCAGCATGACGGTTGCGGTGGAGCCGGCATCGCCAGCCGGCGATACGACGGTTGCAACCGGGCCGACGCCCTTCATGGCGAGATATTCCGCGACCATTTCGATGGAGAATGTTTCAAGACCAGACTGCTCGGCCGCGTCATTATCCACCACGTTCGCCTCAGCCGCCTCGAGCGTTTCAGGCGTCTCGGTCAGGTCGAGTGTTTCTTCCATTTCTGCGGCCAACGCCTCATCACTTGCCACCTGGATGCGGTCGGCAGGCACGTCCACGACGGCAACCGGCACGGCAACAGCCTCAACCACGGTGGCCTGCGTTTCCAGTTCTTCTTGCCTGGATGCACCGACAGGCCGCAAGGCGCGTCCGGTGAACAATTCAATCAGCATCACGACAACGCAGGACAACAGAAAGGTGACCAGCGAAACGACGATGACAATCGGTCCAACCTTGGGGAAATACGGTTCGCGCGGCTCGATGGCAGCAGAGATGACGCGGGCATCAGCCGGGCTGGAATCGGTGCTGGCCGTACGCGAGGTCGCCTCACGGTAACGGGCCAGATAGGTTTCCAGCAACTGACGCTGCGCCGTTGCATCACGCTCGAGGTCATTGAGGCCAACAGAATCTTCACCGGCACGTGCGCCGTCTGCCTTCAGCGTATTGAGCTGCTGCACCAGCTGGCGTTCCCGCAGGCGGGATACATTCGCTTCATTTTCTAGACTTGCCAACACCTTGCGGGTTTCGGTTTCAATCTGGCTGCGGATGCCGCCAAGCTGCGCACGCAGTGCCTTGATGCGAGGATGACCGTCGAGCATGGTGGTCGAGAGATCAGAAATTTGCGACTGGATACCGGATTCGGTTTCCTTGAGACGCTGGATCATCTGCGAACCGATAATGTCAGGCAGCGTGTCGGTCGGGCGGCCGGAGGACAGTGCATTGCGCACATTTTCAGCACGCGCTTCGGCATTGGCCTTTTCGCCGCGAACACGTGCCAGTTCGGTCGAGATGTCACCGAGCTGTCGTGTTGCAAAGGTGGTGTTTTCACCGACTGTCAGCAGATCGGAAGAGGCACGGTAATCCGCCACCTTCTTGTCGGCTTCGCGTACCTTTTCGCGCAGGCTGGCGATTTCCGGCTCAAGCCAGCGTGCGGCCTCAGAATTTGCATCGAGTTTGGCGTCAGTCTGCAGCGATTGGTAGACTTTAAGAATTTCGTTGGGGATGGCAGCGGCCAGCACCGGGTCCTTGGAGGAAAACTCCACGGCGATAACGCGCGACGTCTCAGCGCGGTAAACCTGCAGCTTTTCCCGGAAAGCGGAAATGACCCGTTCTTCCGGGGCCACTTCCAGCGGGTTCTTTTTCATGCCGATCATGACCAGCAGGCGCGACACCATTGACGGGCTGGCACCGGGGTCGAATTCAGGCAGCTCGTAAAGCTTCATGTTGCGGGCAACCTGCTTGATCAGGTCGACCGATTGCAGAAGCTGCGTCTGGCTGGAGATATTCAAATCGTCCAGCACCTGCTGGGAGCCAGTACCGTTCGGGTCTGCATTGCCGAATGATGCTGCACGGGTTTCGATGAGGACACGGGCCTCGCTGCGATAGACCGGCGACATGACACTGGACGCGGCAAACGCCACGCCGCCAGCGATCAATGTCACGGCTGCAATTTTTCCCCGCCTCTCCCAGATGGCAAGCACCAGCCGCGCCAGGTCGATATCCACGTCTTTATCATTACGGCCTGTCGCTGACATGCGAACTCCTGCATCGTGACCCCTCAAGGGCAGGCTGGACGAAACGGCTGCACGACGCGCGCGCCCGTCCATTACATTCCTGTTGCCGTAATTTTAGGACTTTATGGTAACCCAACCGTTAACCGGCCTTCGCGATCTCAAAGGCGCAGTTTCATACTTTTTTCGCATCATTTACTCGGCGTTAACCCTAACAGATCGATAACGTCTGTAATTGCCGCTTTGTGGAGCCCAAGCGCGAATGTTCTGCGCCCTGAACCGTACCGCCATTATCGTTGTGACCGCCTTTGCTGCGGCACTGTCCGGCTGTTCGGCGTATCAGCCCGCTCCGAAAGCCTTTCACGAAGCGACCATCCAACCCTACCGGCTGGATAGCGGCGACAGACTGCGGATTACCGTTTTCGAGCAGACCGGTCTGAGCAACAGCTATACGGTGGATCAGGCTGGTTACATCGCCTTCCCTCTCATTGGCCCGGTCCCTGCCCGTGGCCAGACATTGCCGCAGCTTGAAGGGGCCATCGCCCAGAAACTGCGACAGGGCTATCTGCGTGACCCGGATGTGACGATCGAAATCGACCGTTACCGGGCAATCTTCATTATGGGTGAAGTCGGTCGTCCGGGGCAATATTCCTATGTGCCTGGTATGACCGTGCAAAATGCTATCGCTATTGCCGGCGGTTTCTCCACGCGTGCCAACCAGCGCGACGTGGATGTAACCCGCAAAATCAACGGGGAAATCGTGACGGGGCGCATCAATATCTCGGGACCAATCCTCGCTGGTGACACTGTGTATGTCCGTGAACGCTTCTTCTGATTGCCAGTAACGGTAACATGACCACAGAAAAACCTCTCCGCATCCTGCATTGCTTTCGCTCACCGGTCGGTGGTGTATTCCGCCACGTTCGTGACCTTGTGGAAGAGCACGTAAAGCTGGGACATGAGGTTGGCATTCTGTGCGACAGTTCAACCGGTGGTGAGCACGAGGAAAAACTGTTTGAGCAGATCAAGCCCATGCTGTCGCTGGGGCTTATCCGTTTGCCCATCGGACGTTCGGTCGGCCCATCCGACCTGGGCGCTCTTTGGAAAGCCTATCAACATATCAAAAGTTTGCAGCCAGATGTAATCCATGGCCATAGCGCCAAAGGCGGCGTTCTCGCCCGTCTCATCGGCTCAGCTCTGCGGGTGAACAGGTATCGCGTAGCCCGCCTCTATTCGCCCCATGGGGGCAGCCTGCACTATGACCGCAAATCCCTGCGCGGTCAGGTGTTCTTTAATGTGGAGCGCCTTTTAGAGCGCTTTACCGATGCGCTGTGTTTCGTCTGCCATTACGAGCAGAACACCTATACGCAAAAGGTCGGTAAACCGCACACGCAAGCGCGGATGATTTATAATGGCGTGCAGGAAAGCGAATTTGCGCCGGTTCCGCTCAATGCAAATGCCAGCCATTTTCTCTACATCGGCATGTTGCGTGACCTCAAAGGTCCCGATGTGTTCATCGATGCCTTTGCACAGGCTGAAAAACTGTCTGGGCAAACCCTGACCGGCGTGATCGTCGGCGATGGGCCCGAGCGTGACAAGTACCGCGACGCAATTGCGGCGGCCGGCCTGTCTGACCGGCTCGTCATGCATCCATCCATGCCAGCCCGCAAGGCATTTGCTTTGGCGGATACGGTCGTTGTCCCCTCACGGGCAGAATCCCTGCCCTACATCATTCTCGAAGCACTGGCGGCCGGAAAACCGGTGATTGCCTCACGGGTTGGTGGCATTTCCGAGATCATGGGCGAACAGAGCCCGGCGCTGGTCACGGCAGGAGACGCAACAAGCCTGGCGCAGACCATGGTTCGCAGCTTGCAAGTCCCTGAGTGGCGACAGCAAGCTTTGCCTGATGCAATTGAATTCCGGCAGCGGTTTTCCACACCCGTAATGGCCGGACAAATTCTTGGCCTTTATCGGGAATTACTGCCCCGCACCTGACGGGATGCAAGACTAACCATCCGTTCACAGGTCGTATCAGCACGGTACGACTGTCTAAAGACTTGGTTGTCGCCATAAACGTTTCTTAGCATGTTGCCGCTATGGTTGCGCCAAAATGCAAAACGGAATGCGTCCATGAGCAACGTCCAAAACCAGCAACTCGATATCAATGAACTGCGCAAAAAGGTGTCCGAGATTGCCGGTCGTTCAGCTGGTGATGGAGACAGCCCACCAGTGTCGCTCAACCCGTTGGCACGACAGGTCGCCAATCAGCTGCGTACGGGCAATCACTCCCCCAACATCATTATCGGCCAGCTGCAATTGCTGGAATTTGCCGGGCTGGTGATCCTTGGCTGCATCGTCAGCATACTGGCCTCGGAACATACGGTTGGCAGCCTGCTTGGCCTGTTTGCCATCATGGTGGCGGGTGCAGGTCTGACCGGCCTGATGCTTTATGCTCTTGATCTTTACCAGTTGCCGTCGCTGCGCACGCCTATGACCAAGATGCCGCGTATCCTGATGGCCTATACCGCCGGTTTTGCGCTGACGGTGCTTCTTCTTCTCGCCTTTCATCCTACCGGTGGCAGTTCGTGGCTGACAACTGCCATGTGGTTTGTGGCCGGTGCTGCCTTTCTCGCGCTGGAACGTATCCTTACCGGCGTGGCAATCCGCCACTGGGGCCGTAATGGCGTCATGGAGCGTCGTGCGGTTATCGTCGGTGGTGGCGATGCAGCCAAGAACCTTATCCGCTCGCTGGAAGAGCAGCCGGACAATGATATCCGCATCTGCGGTATCTTCGACGACCGCACCGGCGATCGTTCGCCTGATATCGTTGCCGGTTATCCAAAGCTTGGCACCTTCGCCGAACTGGTGGAATTTGCACGCCTGACCAAACTCGACATGTTGATCATCTCGTTACCGATTTCGGCCGAGGGACGTATTCTTGCCCTGTTGAAGCAGGTGTGGATCCTGCCGGTCGATATTCGTATCGCCGCACATGCCAACAAACTGCGTTTCCGCCCGCGCTCCTATTCGCATGTCGGCAATGTGCCGATGCTGGATGTGTTCGACAAACCGATCCGCGACTGGGACTCGGTTGCCAAGCGCATCTTTGACCTGTTCTTCACCGTGGTGGCCCTGCTGTTGTTGTGGCCGGTGATGATTGGCGCGGCCATTGCCGTGAAAACCACCTCGAAGGGTCCGGTTTTCTTCAAGCAGAAACGCCACGGCTTTAACAACGAGACGATCAATGTCTGGAAATTCCGCTCGATGTATACCGAGCTTAGCGACCCGACAGCCAAAAAGGCAGTGACCAAGAACGATCCGCGCGTGACGCCTGTCGGCCGTTTCCTGCGTAAATCCTCGATTGACGAGTTGCCGCAGCTGTTCAACGTGCTGAATGGCAGTCTGTCGCTGGTTGGCCCTCGACCGCATGCGGTCATGGCCCAGACCGGCGACCTGAAATATGCCGATGTGGTCGAGCATTATTTTGCCCGCCACAAGGTCAAACCCGGTGTGACCGGATGGGCGCAGATCAATGGCTGGCGTGGCGAGATCGACAACAGCGACAAGATCAAGTTTCGCACCGCTTTTGATCTGCATTACATCGAAAACTGGTCGTTGATGTTCGACCTCAAGATCATGTTCCTGACACCGATCAGGCTGCTCAAATCGGAAAACGCCTATTGAGCAACGTCAGCCTGACAGATACGCCCGGTTTCAACGCGCCATTGGCCGCCATGCGGATGATTGGCGCGTTTGCGCTTGCCTTTGGCGTGTTCCTGTCCGGTTTTGTTATTTCCGAACCGGCACCTTACGAGCTGATGATGGTGGCGCAGGTCGCAATCTGGTTCCTGCTCGGGCTTCGCCTGTCCAAACGCGTCATCGTGCTGTTGGCTTTTTTGCTGGTGTTCAATGCCGGTGGTTTTCTCTCCCTGCTGGTCATGTCGGATCTTGGCGAAGGGCCGATGTACCTCGCCGTCTCAACCTTTCTGGCGCTGACATCGGTGTTTTACGCTGCTGTCACGGAAGATGATCACCGGCGGCTGTCGCTGATTTTCAAAGCCTGGGTTTTTGCCGCCCTGATCACCTCGATGCTGGGCATTCTCGGTTACTTCAATGCCATTCCCGGCTTTGAAGTGTTCACGCTCTATGACCGTGCCAAGGGCGCGTTCCAAGACCCGAACGTCTTTGGCCCGTTTCTCGTCACGCCGTCACTGTTTCTGGTTTATGGCCTGTTGACCGGTCGGGTCAGCAGCATGCCGCTTAAGGTTCTCGGCCTGCTCATTCTGGTGCTCGGTATTTTCCTGTCGTTTTCCCGTGCGGCCTGGGGCCTGTTTCTTATCGCAACCGTCATGCTCGTTCTGCTGATGTTGCTGAAAGAGCGCTCCACCGCCTTCCGGCTTAAAATACTGGTGCTGACACTGCTGGCCGTGGTGTTTCTGGTTATCGCATTGATGGTCGCCTTGCAGTTCGAACAGGTCTCCAACCTGTTCTTGAGCCGAACAAAGGCCGTGCAGGATTATGATGGCGGCCATCTTGGGCGATTTGCGCGACATCGCATTGGCTTCATGATGGCCATGGAAAATCCGCTCGGGATTGGTCCCATGGTGTTTGCCACCATCTTCCCGGAGGCGGAGCATAATATCTGGCTGAAAAGCCTGACGACTCACGGCTGGCTCGGTTTTGTCAGCTATGTCTCCCTGATGTGCTGGACGGTGGTGGAAGGGTTCAGATACCTGCTGCGGGATCGTCCATGGCAACCTTTCCTGATGATTGCCTGGGTCAGTTTTGTCGGCCATCTGATCATTGGCAATGTCATCGACACCGACCACTGGCGGCATTTCTTCCTGTTGCTCGGCATCATCTGGGGCTGCATAGCGCTGGAACTGAAATGGCAACGTCAGCAGCGGCAATAATTTTTCGCTGACATGGTGTTGCTGATGGAACCCGTTGGCATTCCTGCGCATTTCACTCTCGAAAGTATGACGGGAGACTTGAATGACGAGAACCAACAATCTTTATTTCATCATCGGCGCACTGGTGATCCTCGCTGCAGGTCTTGGTGCCTATGTCTGGCATCAGGAAAGCAAGCCTGCAGGCATTGAGATGCAGATCGGTCCAAACGGCGTAAAAATTCAAGAAAATTGATTTCAGACAAGGCTTGCCGATACTCAAGCCTCGCGCATGCATGTCGCTATAGTTTGAGGACAGGCGATAGAACGCTATCGCTTGTCCGATAACCGCGCGGAAGCCATTTCCGCGAAGCATACAGGCGCAGTTCATGGTTTCTTCGATTCAATCCATCCGGCTGATGACGACGCAAATCGCCCTAAAAGCCCTGAAGGAGCAGGAGGAAACGACAACCTCGACCAGCTCCGCATCCAGCTCGATTTTGCAGCAATATGGCCTGGACACGTCGACCAGCTCCTCCAACGATACGTTGACGCGGCTGCTGACGACACTGGCCACCAAGAATTCCAGTTCAACTGATGACACGACATCAAGTACCACGACGACAACACCCGTCTCGACGGACGTCACGACCGCCTCCTTCATGCGCAGTCTGAAAGACAGCCTTGAAGAGATGGCCGACACTGCCGCAGGCAAGAAGCAGGCAGATGCGATGTTGGCTGCCCTGAAGGCTGGCACACTGACGGTGACCGACCCGGTCAGCGGCCAGAAGATTGCCGCTTGGGATGTCGATGATGAAAAGCACAAGGACACCTCATCAGGTGCGGCAACCGCCATTGCCACCAACAACTGGAGTGACTTCCTGAAAGAGCGCCTGACACGCGGCGAGGATGTTTCCTACGCCAAATCCAGCGACGGCAGCTACATCGACAAGACCACCGGCGAGAACGCCTATTTCGGCACTGTCGGCAGCAAATATTATTACCTGTCATGGCCAGCTGCCAACGCTAACACGCCGGCAAGCGGAACAGACAAGATGGTTTCGTCTTCAGGGTCCAGCGACACGAATTAACTGCTGAATTGGGGCGCTATATACACGCCTTCCCTTGGCGTGTTGCGACACCGCTTCCAGCAAGCGGCACAGCATGTTCCGCAACCAAAAGAGTGCCCGGAAAGCTTGGCTGTTTTCCGGGCTTTTGCGTTTTTGCAACTTCAAAAAAATTGAAAATATACATCAATGCGGCATGATCTGACGCAATCGGAATGCCCCCTCTTGGTAAATGAAGGCTCAATAGGCACGTCTGTGGACGCGGTGCCGCAGACGCCCGGGTTCACGTAACACCGCGACCAGAGGGAACAAAAAAAATGAAAATGCTTTTGGCCTCCACCGTTCTTGCCGCAAGCCTTGCCGGTTTTGCGACAACGGCCTCCGCAGCAGATTGCGGCACAGTTACCATTGCCAACATGAACTGGCAGTCCGCTGAAGTGGCCGCCAATGTCGACAAACTCATTCTCGAAGCCGGTTACGGCTGTACGGCGGAACTGGTTGCCGGTGACACCGTACCGACACTCACCTCGATGGCCGAAAAAGGCCAGCCAGACATTGCACCCGAGGCATGGGTCAGCCTGCAGCCGGAAATCGTAAACCGTGGCATCTCCGAAGGGAAGTTCATCAGCGCCGCCAAAATTCTCTCTGACGGCGCCGTACAGGGCTGGTGGATCCCGAAATACGTTGCCGAGGCTAACCCGACCATAAAGACCGTGGGTGACTTGTTTAAAAACCCACAGCTTTTCCCGGCACCGGAAGACAGCAGCAAGGGCGCCGTCTACAACGGCCCGCAGGGTTGGGGTGGCACAGTGGTGACAGCCCAGCTGTTTAAAGCCTATGATGGTGAAAAGGCCGGATTTACGCTGGTTGACACCGGATCAGCCGCCGGCCTCGATGGCGCGATTGCCAAGGCCTATGAGGCCAAACAGCCAGTGGCCGCTTATTACTGGGCACCAACCGCCCTGCTCGGCAAATACGAGATGGTCAAGCTCGACTTCGACACCACCTATGACGCCGCCGAATGGAAACGCTGCACTTCGGTTGCCGATTGCGCCGATCCAAAGCTGAATGCCTGGCAAACAGACACGGTTGAAACCGTTGTTGCCAAAAGCTTTGCCGACCGCGCCGGTCCGGTCATGGATTACCTCAACAAACGCGCCTGGACCAACGACACTGTCAACAAGCTGATTGCGTGGATGAGCGACAACCAGGCAACCGGTGAAGAAGGTGCAAAATACTTCCTGAAAAATAACGAAGCTCTGTGGACGGCATGGGTTTCCCCTGATGTGGCAGAAAAGATCAAGGCATCGCTCTGATTTTTAAAAGCCATCGGAAACCGCAGGTGACCTGAGGCACCGGCATTTCCAACACCGAGGCGGCCGGGACTGGAGACACACCCACAATAAACGGGGGATCCAACCTGGCTCTCATCGCCCTTATCGTCATGGGGACGTTCATATGGATTGGTTCTGGAAGTTTCCGACAATGGATGCCGAAACCCTTCGCGGTGTCAAAAAAAGCATCGACGAAGGATTTCGCGGATTTACGCGGGCGTATGGCAGCGACATTGAAGCGCTGTTCAGTCCCCTGCAAAGTTTCCTGATCTGGTCAGAGCGCCTGCTGACCGGCACACCATGGCCGATTATCATTGTGGTCATCGCCGCCATTGCCTGGCTTGGCAGCCGCAGTGTGCCCATCGTCATCGGCTGCGTGTTCACCCTCTTCCTCATCGGTTATTTCGACATGTGGGCCGATACGATGAAGACGGTGTCGATGATCCTTGTCTGTACTGTCGTATCGATCCTTATCGGACTGCCGATCGGCATTGCCATGTCGCGCTCAAACCGGCTGCAGAATGTCGTTAATCCCGTGCTCGACGTCATGCAGACCATGCCGAGTTTCGTCTACCTCATCCCGGTGGTGATGTTGCTTGGCATCGGGCGTGTGCCCGGGGTGATTGCGGTTGTCATCTACGCCATCCCGCCCATGATCCGCCTGACCAATCTTGGCATCCGCATGGTCGATCGTGACGTGCTGGAGGCCGCAGACGCCTTTGGGTCATCCGGCTGGCAGAAGCTGAAGAACGTGCAGCTGCCGCTTGCCCTGCCCACCATCATGGCCGGTATAAACCAGACCATCATGATGGCTTTGGCCATGGTGGTGATTGCTTCGATGATTGGCGTGCAGGGACTAGGGCAACCGGTGCTGAAAGCCATTGCCAACCAGTATTTTACGCTCGGCATTTTTAACGGGCTGGCCATTGTTGGCATCGCCATCATTTTTGACCGTATCAGCCAAGCCTATGGCCTGCGCCTGCAAAAGCACCGGGAAATCACGCATGACTAGTCAATCGATTGAGATCCGGAACCTTTACAAGATTTTCGGACCCCGGCCTGCAAACTTTGTTGAATCCGTCGCCAATGGCATGACAAAAACCGAACTGAACCAGAAACATGGCCATGTCCTGGGTTTGCGCGACATCAACATCACCATTCCCGGCGGCGGCATTACGGTGATCATGGGCCTGTCCGGCTCTGGCAAATCAACGCTCATTCGCCACATCAACCGCCTTATCGAACCAACCGCTGGCGAAGTTCTGTATGGCGGCGATGATGTCTGTCGCATGAGCCAGGACGAATTGCGGGAATTTCGGCGCCACAAGACGGCAATGGTATTCCAGAAGTTTGCCCTTCTGCCCCACCGTAACGTGTTGCAAAACACCGTCTACGGCCTTGAAATTCAGGGGACGGCAAAAGAAGAGCGCGAAGAACGCGCCCAGATCTGGATCAAGCGTGTTGGGCTGGAAGGTTTTGCCAACCACTACCCCAACCAGCTGTCCGGCGGCATGCAGCAACGTGTCGGTCTTGCCCGCGCGTTGACGCACAATGCTGAAATCCTCTTGATGGACGAAGCCTATTCAGCGCTTGATCCGCTGATCCGCGTCGACATGCAGGGCGTGCTGCTGGAACTGCAAAAGGAACTCAAAAAGACTGTCGTCTTCATCACCCATGATCTGGATGAGGCACTTCGACTGGGCGACAAAATAGCCATCCTGCGCGACGGTGAGGTCATTCAACAGGGTACGCCGGCAGATATCGTGCTCAACCCGGCCGACGCCTATATTGAATCCTTCGTCAAGGAGGTGAACCGTGGCCGCGTGATCCGCCTGAGCGCGGTTGCGGAGCAGACCAAGTCTATCGGCCCTTCCCTGCAACTGTCGGAAGATTTGACTGTCGAACAGTCGCTGCGGGAACTGACCAAGGCCGGCGCATCGGTCGTCAATATCGTCTGCTCACAGGGACGCCCTGTCGGCAGTGTCTCCAAGGAAAAACTGGTCGATTGCATGGTGGGGAATGGGTGAATGGCTAGAGCGCGGATGAGCATCTGATTTGCAGGGTGCGAGGTGCCGCCCGCCCCGCACTTTTATATTCACCAAATGATTTTAAGCTTGCATCGGTATTTTAAAAAGATTAATCGAACCAAGCCTTTTTAGGCAGTTCGGAGCGTAGCGCAGCTCGGTAGCGCACTTGCCTGGGGGGCAAGGGGTCGCAGGTTCAAATCCTGTCGCTCCGACCATTTCCTCAATCACACCCCCATTGATGTGATTGATTTTCCTCACAAAACCTCACTTCAGAAAAACGTAAGCCGCATAAACGGCAATGAGTGCGGCTGCAGCCATAGCGCTGATCAGGCCAAGGCGCTTTTCGATGAAGTGGCGGATGTCCTCGCCATATTTCTGCAGCAGACCGGCCAGTATGAAAAACCGTGCACCACGGGTGATAACCGCGGAGATGATAAACAGGCTAAGGCTGATATTGGCCGCACCCGACAGGATCGTGACGACCTTGATCGGCGGCAGATGCGCCAGACCCGACGTGATCAGCAAGAGTACAATGGTTTCGTAGTTGACGGTCGCCTGCAACTCTTCAAACGCATGAAGTTTGCCATAAAACTCCAGCACCGGACGGGCGATGCTTTCAAATGCGTAATGGCCAAGGAACCACCCTGCTATACCACCGAGCACGGAAAACAGCGTGGCCACAAATGCGTAGTGCATGGCGCGGTGTGGCTTTGCCAGAACCATTGGCAAGAACAGCACGTCGGCGGGAACCAGAAACACTGAGCTTTCCACGAAGGCGACGATTGCCAGCCACCATACGGCGGTCTTGCGACGCGCAAGCGCCATGGTCCAGTCATACAAACCACGCAGCATTTTCCAAACCTTCCTGAAAATCAAAAGATGAAACCGGGCGTTTACGCCGGCCCAAAACACTCAAATATTCATTCGTCATGCCAGCGCCATTTAGCGCAGGCCCCCTTTACGCATTCAGACATGCGCAATCGCAAAACCGCGAACCTTTTAGAAAAGTCAATGCTGCATCGCAACCAAAACATTGTTTTTCTGGCATATATTTCAAAATTGTCATATAGTTGTCAGTGGGAGAACTGAGGAGGAAATGTCATGGACATCTTAGGTCTGTTCACATCGCTTAACCCATTCATCATTGGCGTGCTGATGATTGTTTTGGTAGCGGGCGCCTATACCAAGTGGGTTTCGCATTAAATCGCGAACAGTTTGAGGCAGACATCCGGTAAAATCGCAGCCATGTGAATGGCAGGAGCTTTGTTGCCCCTGCTTTCTCATAGGCAATTCGTGCCATACCTGTTATCAATCCCTGATTTAAATTACGGGATAAAACATGACGGCAAACGATTTCACCTTCACCGATACGTCCGAGAAGTTGAGCGCAACGCTTAGAAAACTGATCGGCAAGCTCGATGGCCAGACGATTACGCTCAGAGAATTGATGGCTTCTATCGGCGAACAGGGATTGCTGCTGGTTTGCGCCATTGCGTCGTTGCCGTTTCTCATTCCGGTATCTATTCCGGGCGTCAGTACCGTGTTTGGTGCGGCAATCATCATGATCAGCGTTGCCATCACGCTCAACCGCATGCCCTGGCTGCCTGCGCGCATCCTGGACAAGCAGATGCAGACGTCAAAACTGCTGCCCGCGCTGGAAAAGGGAATTTCGATCGTCTCGAAGCTGGATAATTATATCCGCCCTCGCCTGCCTGCTCTGACCGGCAGCCTGTTTGCCAACCGCATCAATGGTCTTGCCATCATGGCGGCCGGCATTCTGCTGATGTTGCCGCTCGGCCTCATTCCATTTTCCAATACGCTGCCAGCTGTGGCCATCCTGCTGTTTTCTGCGGGCATGATCCAGCGTGACGGCTTCTTCGTGGTCGGCGGTTATGCCTTCCTCGTGCTGACCGTCGTCTATTTTTCGGTTCTCGCTTATCTGGCGTTTATTGCTGGCCAGGGGCTTGGTGGTCTTTTTGCTGAATAGGCTGCAGGTCTTTTACAGGCACTGGTGAACCTTTACGCCGCGCCCACCATATGGTGACGCGGCGCCTGCCTCTGCGCACTATGTGCAAATCATGCGACAACACAATTACGCCAAGCGGTAACATCCAGAATCCCAATATTGGCAAAAACCCCAGCACACCGCCGACGATGAGCAGAGAGCCCGCCGTGATGCGCCCATAACGGGATCTTGGCATTGAGATGCTGATTTTTCCGAGATTCAGTTTGCCATTTTTGGAATCGATTCCAAATTTCATCGACGTATCACTTCTCTCAGCCTCATTTGGCCAAAACATCCAAAATTATTTTCGCTCAACATCCCCTGCAAAATGGGACCTTTTGTGAATAAAACAAGACGAATGCATTTTTTTTGAAAAAAGCACTTGGCAAATGGGAAAAGCATTTGTATTACCCCGCTCACACCACGACAAGCGGTGGACATTCCCTGGTAGCTCAGCGGTAGAGCATTCGACTGTTAATCGACAGGTCGCCGGTTCGAATCCGGCCCGGGGAGCCATTTATCTCTTAAATGGTTGTTCTTTATAGAACACAATATCGCTGAAAACTCCCGCACTTTCATATCCGCGCTCTGGAAAACTTATTTTCCTTTTGTGAAAATCCTGCAACGGTAACTGACATGCTTTGTCGTTATTATCGCCAGGCGATTTTTTGCGTTTGAGTCGCTGGCTGGCTAAACACCAACGACAGAGCGTAAAACGCGGTAAGCGGCCCAAGTGGCAAGTTCATCACATCAGAAGCGGAGAATCACGGAATGACAAAAAAACAAAAAATGGAACACTCCGAGTTTGCCGGTGAGTTTGAAGACGACGGCATCACCGTGCTGGTCGATATCTTTCGCCCTGAAGGAACCCAGGGTGACTGGACACTCGAGGTCATCAGCGAGCAGGACGACGTCACGACCTGGGACGAGCCGTTTGCGACCGACAAGGACGCCTGGGAAGAGTTTTTGGCGACCTGTGAGAAGGATGGCATTCGCAGCTTCCTGGATGGCGAAGAAGAGCCGTCTGTTCACTAAGCCAGTATAGCCGTATAGCGATTGCAGGCGGAGATCTCCGCCTGATGCCACCTCCAGCCAATATTCCCGGTTGGGCTTGCCCTGCCAGATTCTTGGCGAAAATAAGCATACTTGCAAAGCCAACAAAAAAGGCCGGACACGGAGTGCCGACCTTCTCGTCCGTTGATCCTGTCAGTGCCGGTACATCCGCGGTCAAAGACGTCAACTGGTACTACCATTAGCGTAGCTTGATGACATAACGATGTCAGTGCTGATTGGTTCCTGCTGTTTTCATTTTTTAGATGCCAGTGCAGCGTTCTGCCCGCGACTCCCCGTACAGTCGATAATGCCTTGTTTTTCCATAGTGAAAAATTGGCAAATCGTTATTTTTGACAATTGTAATAAACCATCTATTAACCATAACTGGGGCTCTATGTGGGCTACACTCTCACGCTCATGATGAGCGTCTGAATTCCCCAACAGAGCATACCTATGACCAGCATTCTCACGAACGCTGGAGCGACTTCTGCGCTTCAGACCCTGCGGACGATCGGTTCCAATTTGGACCGTTCGCAAAACCAAGTCAGTTCCGGCCTTCGTGTACAGACAGCAGCAGACAATGCGGCTTACTGGTCCATTTCCACCACCATGCGTTCTGACACTATGGCCATTGACGCCGTGACAGATGCGTTGAACCTTGGGGCAGCAAAGGTCGATACGGCCTATGAGGGTCTGGAATCGACCGTCGAGATTCTCAAACAGTTCAAGGCAAAACTCGTCACGGCAAAAGAAGACAGCGTCGACCGGACAAAGGTTCAGGAAGAGCTGGCGCAGCTTATCGATCAGGCCAAAAGCGTCTCAGAATCGGCGAGCTTCAGCGGACAAAACTGGCTGAATACAGATTTCGACGACATCTTTGACCGAGCCCAGTCAATGGACACGGTTGTGTCGTCCTTTGTCCGAAACAACAATGGCGGCGTCAGCGTCAAGACAACCGATGTCGACGTGTCCAAACTCACCTTGTTCAACACGACCGGTGACGGCTTGCTGCAAGTCGACTCACGCGCCATTGGCGATATTGGTGGTCTGCGCAATGTGGACTGGGAAAGCTATGAAATGTCCGGCTGGCAATATTTCAACTTTCCGCACAGCGCCACCTTTGGCGCCGGAGACGTCATAACATTCGATTACACGGCAGATGGCAGCGCGCTTGGAGCCGGAACGACCTATACGCTGACAATCGACAGAAGCACCGTCGATGACGCATTGGGCGCTGGCGCCAATGGTTACATCGGCACGGTCCGTGACTGGATGGTGGTTGTTTCAAGAGCGACATGGAGCTCACCTCCCCCCTCCGATCCGAGCCGCGGCAGTGGCTTCGGACAGGCTCATAATATCGGTGGCGTTATGCAAACCTACGGTTTCTTTTCTGGAGAAATGGCAGGTCTGCCCGGCTCTTCGGTCAGAATGAGCAATGTCACGTCGACGTTGGCGGGTGGTTACGCATTCGGTCTGAATGCCCCCACCGGTGTTGCCGATGGTGGATACACGGATTTCGGTTTCAATTTCGGCGACAGCTTTCGCATGAAAACCGATGTCGAATTCTATTTCGACCTGTCGCTGAACCGTGGAACACCGCAGATGATCAAGGTGACCAAGGATGATGTCGATACGGCACTGGGCATCACGACAGGCGAAGTGAACAATGCGACCGATATGGCGACCGTGCTTCAGCATGTGCTGACCGGCAAGGGCATATCCAGTGTCACCTCAAGCGGCTCGCGTATCACGCTCGACATTGACCAGAGCATGTATCCGGACATGGGGTATCGCTCTTCCATCAAGATTTCCGGTGTCTGGGACAATATCGGCAACCCGCCGGATGTGAACCTCGTCGACATGGACATCACTGCGCCGTCTGTCGATCTCGACCGCTATATAAGAGTGATCGAAGGCATGACGAAAAAGGTGGTCAGTGCGGCCTCGCTTCTCGGATCAATTCAGACGCGCATCGATCTGCAGCTGGATTTTGCCTCAAAACTTGGCGATTCCATCGACAGCGGTATTGGCCGTCTGGTCGATGCCGACATGAATGAAGCTTCGACACGCCTGAAAGCGCAGCAGACACAGCAGCAGCTTGCCGTGCAGGCTCTCTCCATCTCCAACTCCAATAGCGAGAGCGTGCTCTCACTGTTCCGCTAAGCGTCGATCCGCCTACCGCTGATGGAGCCGACTGGATGAAAACCTCGCCTATAAGATGAATTTTGCCCGTTTGAGGCATTCACAGAAACAGAATTTCTTGCCACAACAGGGGTCAATCCGCTCAAAGCAACGGTAATCATACGCGTCCGAAAGAAGGTCGACCCATGACGATACATACCTCTGTTTTGACTGCCATTGGAAACACTCCACTCATTCGTCTGAATGCCGCATCCGAGGCAACAGGGTGCGAAATTCTTGGCAAGGCGGAGTTTCTCAACCCCGGTCAGTCCGTCAAGGACCGCGCGGCGCTGTACATTATTCGCGATGCTGAAAAACGCGGCCTGCTGCGCCCCGGCGGTACGATTGTTGAGGGCACGGCTGGCAATACCGGCATTGGCCTGACACTGGTTGCCAGAGCGCTTGGATACCGCACCGTTATCGTCATTCCTGAAACACAGAGCCAGGAAAAGAAGGACGCGCTGAAGCTGCTGGGTGCTGAACTGGTGGAAGTGCCAGCTGCCCCCTACTCCAACCCGAACAATTATGTGAAGGTGTCCGGACGTCTGGCCAAGCAGCTTGCTGAAACCGATCCGAACGGCGCCGTGTGGGCAAACCAGTTCGACAACATTGCCAACCGTCAGGCCCATATCGAAACCACCGCCCCTGAAATCTGGGACCAGACGGATGGTAAGGTTGATGGCTTTATCTGCGCTGTTGGCTCCGGCGGCACGCTGGCTGGCGTTGCCGATGGCCTTCGTGATTTCAACCCTGACATCAAGATCGGCATTGCCGACCCCGATGGTGCGGCACTTTATGAATATTACAAAAACGGCACCCTGAAATCCGAAGGCAACTCCATTACCGAAGGCATCGGTCAGGGCCGCATCACCGCCAACCTGCAGGATTTCACACCTGACTTCGCCTACCGCATTTCGGATGCGGAAGCCCTGCCGGTGCTGTTTGATCTCGTCACCAAGGAAGGCCTGTGCCTTGGCGGTTCAACCGGCATTAACATTGCTGGTGCAATTCGCCTTGCCCGAGACCTCGGTCCGGGGCATACAATCGTCACCATTCTGTGCGACTACGGCAACCGTTACCAGTCGAAGCTCTACAATCCCGCATTCCTGCGGTCCAAGGGGCTTCCTGTTCCGGCCTGGCTCACAGGGAAAAGCGATATATCTGTCCCGTATGAAACCACATAAGGTGCCTAGACTATGCCAGTGAATGCCCTCTTTCGTGATGATTTTTACCTTTCCACCTGCGAGGCAACGGTAACAGACATTCACGAAGACGGGGGCATTGAGCTGGACCAGACCTGCTTTTACGCTACCTCTGGCGGGCAACCTGGCGACACCGGTTTTCTGGAGCGTGCTGACGGCTCCAGAATTCAGCTTGGGCAAACCAGACACGGTCAGGACAAGAGCATTATTATCCACGTTCCGCTTGAAGGACAGGCAAATCTGGCGCCCGGTGAAAAGGTCGTGCTGCATGTGGACTGGGAGCGCCGCTACAAGCTGATGCGGATGCATACCGCCTGTCATCTTCTGTCCGTTGTCTGCCAATGGCCGATTACTGGTGCCGCCGTTGGCGAGGACGAATCGCGTGTCGACTTCGACATGTCGGAAACCATCGACAAGGACGAGGTATCGGCCAAGCTGATGGAACTGGTCAATGCCGACCATCCCGTTTTCCTGCAGTGGATCACCGATGAGGAATTGCTGGCCAATCCCGGCATCGTCAAATCCAAGAACGTGCGCCCACC
The DNA here is from genome assembly GCF_014851585.1 of Agrobacterium sp. AGB01. Taxonomy (GTDB): domain Bacteria; phylum Pseudomonadota; class Alphaproteobacteria; order Rhizobiales; family Rhizobiaceae; genus Agrobacterium. Next base: position 1,112,906 of record NZ_JACVAB010000001.1, on the reverse strand, counting down.
TGTTGGCCTTGGTCGTGTCAGTCTTGTGTGCATAGGTGAGAACTCGGCAATTGACAGCCAGCCCTGCGGTGGAACACATGTCTCAAAGACACATGAAGTCGGTGAGATACACATCGCAAAGATTGAAAAGAAGGGCAAAGAAAACCGGCGTTTTCGCATCCGTTTCGGTGCGGCCGATTCCGCAGCCTGAGCAGCAGGGAGACTAGATCGTGAGCAACGAAAAAAGTCGTTTCATCGTTTCGGCGGACTGGGTGAACAAACAGCTTGGGGCACCTGAGTTCCGTGTCGTCGACGCATCCTGGTATCTTCCAGCCCACAAGCGCAATGGTGCCGACGAATACGCCAAGGGCCATATTCCCGGTGCCGTGTTTTTCGATCAAGACGTGATTGCGGATCACACCACTGGCCTGCCGCATTCCCTGCCCTCGCCGGAATATTTTGCCGAGCAGGTTGGCAAACTTGGCATCCAGGAAACCGATACGATCGTCGTTTACGATGGCCCCGGTTTCTTCTCTGCACCGCGTGTATGGTGGATGCTGCGCGTCATGGGTGCCGAAAGCGTTTACGTGCTGGATGGTGGTCTCGACGGCTGGAAAGCGCAAAACCTGCCGCTTGAAACCGACCTGCCAGAACCGCCAGTTGTCAGCTTTATCCCGCACTTCCAGAAAAATCGTGTCACGTCACTGGACGAAATGCGTAGTGTTGTCGACGCCGGCAGCAAACAGATTGCCGACGCGCGTGGCGCTGGCCGCTTTACCGGCGATGAGGCCGAACCGCGTGCTGGCATGCGCTCTGGCCATATGCCTGGCGCCCGCAGCCTGCCTGCCACGGCATTTTCTGAAAACGGTCACTTCAAGGATCTGGCGACACTGCGCAAGATGGTGACGGAAGCCGGCATCGATCTTTCCAAACCGGTTGTCACCAGCTGTGGTTCCGGCGTGACGGCAGCGGTCATCACGTTGGCGCTTGAATCGCTTGGCCACAAGACCAACAGCCTGTTCGATGGCTCCTGGTCGCAGTGGGGCAGCCTTGAAGACACGCCTGTGGTCACCGGCCCTGCCGAGCCGATCGCGCCCCGAGACACTGATCCGCTGAAAGCCCATGTCACGCAGCTTGAAATGACGGCTGCGCCAAAGATCAGCATTGCGGTTCCGGTCAACATCCAGACCGCGATCATGCGTGCCCCGAACATTCCGCTGCATTTTTACCGCTATCTATACTGGCGGGTCGGCAAACGCTGGCACTGGCAAAAACGCATGCGCATGAGCGACGCGGAACTTGGCGCTATTTTGAGCGACCCGAAAAACAGCGTCTGCGTGCTGTATATGAACGGTTCGCCTGCCGGCTTCTTCGAACTGTACAAGCGCGATGATGACGTGACCCAGCTTTCCTATTTCGGCCTGTTCGAAGAAGCGATTGGCGCTGGTATCGGCAAATGGTTCCTGTTGCAGGCACTCTACGCCGCCTGGCAGGACAATCCGAAAAAAGTCACTGTTACCACCAACACACTCGACCACCCGCGTGCGCTGCAGCTTTACCAGATGATGGGCTTCTCGCCTGTCGGCACCTATCAGGCCTGGGTTCAGCCACTGAGCGAGGCGGAACTGCTCAATATCGCCATTCACAACTGATTACTGACGGCGGATTGCACCATTAATCAGTTTGAACCGGCGGCAACCGCCGGTTCAGGTTTCCTTCAGGTTGTGCGTGGCAGTTTGCCCGCGACAATAACGAGTTAAAGGAAACCAGCCATGAACCGTCGATCTTTCCTGACTGCACTTGCTGCCACAGCGTTTGTTCCCGCAGTTACCAGTGCGCAGGAAACTCCATCTTCCGGTACCATCATGCGCCGTCTTGAGGCAGCACCGTCGCGCCGCATGCGTCCGGAAGAGCGCGTGACCATCCAGGAATTCAAACGCCGGCCGGAACTGCGCCGCAGCGCCCCTTCCATCGACATTCAGTCCATCAATTTTGCCTTCGGTTCGGCTGAAATTCCCCGTTCAGAATATCGTAAAGTACGCGAGATCGGCGTTGCCCTGGAACAGATCCTTCGCCGCCGTCGCGGTGCACGTTTCCTGATCGAGGGTCACACAGACGCAGTTGGTTCTGAGGCCTCCAACCAGGTCCTGTCGGAACGTCGCGCAGAATCACTCAAGTGGCTGCTGGTGCAGGAATTCCGTGTACCGCCAAGGGCACTGGAAACAGTGGGTTACGGCGAAAGCTATCTGCTTGTTAACACGCAGTTTGAAGAATGGCGCAATCGTCGCGTTACGCTGCGTCGTATCGACGAATTCCTGCGCTAATCCCATCAGGATTAACGTCACGCATATGGGCACGCCTCATATGCGTGACGCATTGTTTTATTGTCTGGTGAGACCAACAACAGTCGCGTCATCGCTGTCGGTTTCACTTTGCGGCTGGGTTTCGTCAGCGGCATTGTTCAAGAAGTAATTGGCGACCAGTTCGCCGTGAAACTTGGCGAACTCATAACAAAAGGTGATCTCGCGGTCTTTTGGCGACCAGAAGGCATTCGCCTGACCGCATTGTTTTGCGGTCAACTTGATACCGTCCTTGATATTATAGAGGCCGGAAAAGGAGGTACCGATCAATTCCAGCAGTTTCGATTCCTTGACGATCGTTTGAAACAACTCAAGGCTTGGGTCTGTGATCGGCTCATAGGTGACTTCGAACTTCGTGCTGGCATTGGCAGTCGCCTCATGCGGCTTCAGAAGCGTATTCCAACTGCGCACTTTCTGCGGATATTCCGAGATGCACTCCTCGCGGCGGTCCTCAGGAAACTCCAGAGAATCAATAAATTCCTTGAAATTCTTGTAGTCGTGGCCAGCCATCGAGCAGGCAATGGCCCAGCCACGCTGTTCGTCCAACCCGTGGGCGCCCCAGAAGGCTTGTTCCTCTTCTGCGTCCGCTGCCGCTTCGCTCGACAGGAACCAGCCATCGGCTGCATCGATAATGGCCTGATCGAGCAGGTCATCGTCAGCCTCCAGCATCAGGATGGATGACAGGTTATCAACCGCGTCTTCCTCTCGACCCAGCACAGGCAGGTCAAACTCAGAAACCAGCATGTGGCCGGCTTCGTGGTACAGAATAAAGATACCGTTGCCGACAACGAACTGTACCATTTCCTCGATCTGCTGATCCGTCAGCTTTTCGAAGTCGGGACTATCCTGTGCCGAAACGTTCCATGCGGGAAATACAGCCACCAACGCAGAAATAAAAAACGCAAAAATACTGTGCGGCATAAGGCGCTCCGGGCCGTGCATGAAAGTTTCGCAAATAGAGCATCAAAGCACATGAGTCTGACAATGGGCTTTTCCCGGTCACACACAAGAATCGGGTGGGCGGACGATGCTTTGCGGCGCATAGCGACAAAGCAGCAACGCATTTGGAGCCACTGACATGAACACCATTCTGTTTACCGCCATGCCGACTGAAGAGGCAGATGCATTTCGGGCCGGGCACAATGATGCCTATGGCAAACCCGCCGAACGCTCGGTCTCACCAGGCGGCATGCCCTGCCGCCATTGCCTTGGTGAAATTGCTGACGGAGAAGCGATGCTCCTCCTCGCCTACCGGCCGTTTAACGACCTGCAACCCTATGCCGAGACCGGGCCAATCTTTATCCACGAGCGGTCATGCCCTCGCTATGCGGCAAGCGAGGTTTTGCCGCCGATGCTTGAAAGTGCTGATTATATCGTGCGCGGTTATGGCCACGACGACCGCATCGTGTACGGCACCGGTGCAGTGACACCGACAGCGGAGATATCACAACGTGCCGCCAGCCTGTTTGAACGGCTGGAGATTGCCTATGTGCATGTCCGTTCGGCCCGCAACAATTGTTACCAGTGCCGAATAGATCGCGGTTAGGTTTAATTTTACGCATCGTTCTAAATGGCATGTAAGAATTATCTGCAATGATACCCGTAGCTTAAACTGGGTCGGGTAGACACTATGACAGGTAATATGACGATGCAGACGCGCAGTGCAAAGCGCGAGCAAACCCGCATCTATGCCACGGTGCATTATTTCAACCAATCCGTTGCCGGACGCGTCGTCGACCTGTCGGCAACGGGTATCGCCATTGAATTGCAGGGGCCATTTACGGCATCCAAAGGCAGCCGGGTGAAAATCCAGAGTGACGATCTGGGTTTCATCGAGGGTGAAGTACAGTGGCATCACATGAACCGGCTGGGTGTTCAATTGAAAATGTCCACCAACACGCTGGCACAGGTTTCCTCTTATTTCCGGTTCTTCCATCAGGAGGTCAAGCCGACCCTCGCCCGCTAAATGCACAAAGACATTATGCACATTTAAAAATTTCGGGAAAAAGACGTTTCGTCATTTTCCTGATGCACTCATCTGAGAATGGCCTTAGGCTGGTTTCAGGTCAGCCCAAGATCATATCAAGGAGTTCCCATGTCTTCGTCGCTGTTCGCGCTTCATCCCATCACACGGAGGTCGCTACTGGGAGGTATAGCTGCCTCCTCCGCGCTCGTCATGCTGCACCCGTTTGCAGCGCGTGCGCAGGGCAATCAGGCTCATCTGCGCATAATGGAAACCACGGATATTCACGTGCATGTGTTCCCGTATGACTATTATGCCGACAAGCCGAATGACACGATGGGCCTTGCACGTACGGCCACGATCATGGATTCGATCCGTGCCGAAGCTGGCAACTCCATGCTGGTCGACAATGGTGACTTTCTGCAGGGTAACCCGCTTGGCGACTTTATCGCCTATGAGCGTGGTATGAAGGCGGGCGACAAGCACCCTGTCATCAACGCCATGAATGTTCTGGGTTACGATTGTGGCACGCTGGGCAATCATGAGTTCAACTATGGCCTGGACTATATGTCCAACACACTGGCGGGTGCGAACTTCCCTTATGTCTGCGCCAACGTGACCAAAGGTCAGCTGGCCAGCGATCCGAAGCAGGATGATCTGTTCTTCAAGCCCTATGTCATTCTTGAAAAAAAGATCAAGGACGGCGCTGGCAAGGAAAGCCCGATCAAGATTGGCATTATCGGTTTCGTTCCACCGCAGATCATGCAGTGGGATGCCAAGAACCTTGAAGGCAAGGCGCAGACCCGCGACATTGTGGAAGCTGCCAAGGCCTGGGTTCCTGCCATGAAGGAAGAAGGCGCCGACATCATCATCGCGCTGTCGCACTCCGGCATTGACGGTAAGGGCCAGACCGAGCGCATGGAAAATGCGTCGCTCTATCTGGCTGGCGTTGAAGGCATTGATGCCATCTTCACCGGTCACCAGCATCTGGTATTCCCCGGCCCCAAGACCTGGGACGGTATTGAAGGCGTTGATCCCGTCAAGGGAACGCTGATGGGCAAGCCAACCGTCATGGGCGGCTTCTGGGGTTCACATTTGGGCCTTATCGACCTGCTGCTCGAAAAAGACGGCAAGGCGTGGAAGATCGTCGACTTCACAACGGAAGCACGCCCGATCTACCATCGCGATGACAAGCGCAAGATCGTTGCGGATGTCGAAAGCAAACAGGCGGTTCTGGATGCCGTAAAGGCCGACCATGAAGCGACACTTGATTATGTGCGCCGTCCGGTTGGCAAGACCTCTGCTCCGCTCTACTCCTATTTCGCACTGGTTGCGGATGATCCATCTGTGCAGATCGTTTCCAATGCGCAGACCTGGTACATCAAAGACATGCTGAAAGAGACGGAATACAAGGATTATCCGGTTCTTTCCGCAGCCGCGCCGTTCAAGGCTGGTGGTCGTGGTGGTGCAGAATATTATACGGATGTCGCAGCGGGCGATATCGCCATCAAAAATGTGGCCGATCTCTACCTCTATCCTAATACGGTGCAGGCCGTCCTGATTACCGGTGCGCAGGTCAAGAACTGGCTGGAAATGTCTGCGGGCATGTTCAACACGGTTGAAGTGGGCTCCAAGGACGCTCCGCTGCTCAACCCGGAATTCCCGTCCTATAATTACGACGTTATTGACGGCGTGACCTATCAGATCGATGTCTCGAAACCCGCGAAATACGACAAGGATGGCAAGACGGTAACGCCTGAAAGCAATCGTATCGTCAACCTGCAGTTCAACGGAAAGCCAATCGATCCCGAGCAGAAATTCGTGGTTGCGACCAACAACTACCGCGCCAGCGGTGGCGGCAAGTTCCCTGACATCGCCACTGACAAGATCATCTTCGAGGCACCGGATACCAACCGCGATGTGATCGTGCGTTACATCGTTGACCAGGGAACAATCAACCCTGAGGCTGATGCAAACTGGTCGTTTGCGCCTGTTGCCAACACCACCGCAACGTTCGAAACCGGCCCTAGGGGCCGTCAGTATGCCGACCACGTGAAAGGCGCAAAGATCGAGGAAGCCGGAGACGGCGCCGAAGGTTTTGCGAAGTTCCGCCTGATCCTCTGATTAAGGCGTATGCATAAAACAAAAAAGGCAGAGCAATTGATGTTGCTCTGCCTTTTTTTATTTGCGCGGTTTCCCGAGGAAACGCCTTGCCCTAGGGGTAGCGCCTATTCGGCAGCCACCACCCTTACTGTCGGTTTTGTGCGGCTGATCATCTTGGTGAAATCCTGATGGTTGAGGCACATGCCAAGCCGCTGGCGGAACGCTTCCACCATCCAGCTTGAGGCAGGACCCAGAGGGGTCGAGACCTTGCGCATGGCATAAAGCGGGTACTCGCCCTGTTCATAGGCTTCAAGCTGCAGGTGGACCAAACGACCGGCGGCCAGATCATCCTGCAAAACGGAGGCCGGCAAGCCACCCCAGCCCAGACCACCAAGAATGAGGTTGTGTTTGGTGGCAATGTCGCTGACACGCCATATCTTGTAGGACAGCACATTGAACTGGCGGCTACCCGTCAGGCCCGACGCATCAGTGACCACCAACTGCACCTCGTCGCGTACATCCGCCAAGGTCAGTGGACGGCCCAGCAACACAAGCGGGTGGTTCGGCGCTGCCACCGGCAACATGAAGGAATGGCCGACCTTTTCCGAGAAGATATCGTCCTGCGGTTTGATGGCCGCGCCGCCAAGGCCGATCGTCGCCTGCCCGCTAGCCACCATGTCGGTGACCATTCCCAGTTCGCCGACATTGAGCCGCAGCGAAACGGAAGGGTATTCATCCCGGAACTCGCGCAGGACTTCGACAACAGCACGATTCGGTACCATGGTGCTGATGGCAACCGAAACTTCGGCCTCCAAGCCCTGACGCAAGCCTTTGGCGCGGGCCCGCATGACCTGAAGGTCGGATACGATACGCCGGGCGTCCTCGATCATCGCCTTGCCCGCATCTGTCAGTTTTGGCTGACGAACACCGTTGCGTTCGAACAGGTTGACCTCCAGTTGCGCTTCAAGATTGGCAATGGTGTAGCTGATAACCGATTGGGCGCGGTTCAAGGCACGCGAAGCTGCTGAAAAGCTTCCGGTTTCTGCCACCGTCAAAAACACCTGCAATTGGTCGAGTGTTGGATTGGCGTCCATGTCTTATCCATTTCATCGATAATTCAGTTCTATATTATCACAGTTTTTTCGATGGCTCCATTCAACAATATATGGCTCAAACAGAACGGTTCTCCCTGCCCGCTCTGACCTCCCAAGGCTTATTCGAAGGAAATGACATGTCTAATATTCTGCTGATCACATCGAGCCCACGTGGCGAAGATTCCGTTTCCAACAAGGTTGCGACAGACCTGGCTGAAAAGCTGAAGGCTCAGTCCGGCAGCAACATCGTGCGCCGCGACCTGGCTGCCGAGCCAATCCCGCACCTCGACACCGTTACCACCAGCGCTATCCGCAAGCCTGCCGAAGCCCGTTCGCAAGAAGAGGCTGTTGCTGCCGATTTCTCCGACAAGCTGGTTGCAGAACTGTTGGCTGCTGACACCGTCGTTATCGGTACCGGCCTCATCAACTTCAACATCTATTCCGGCCTGAAGTCCTGGATCGACAACGTTGCACGTGCTGGCCAGACCTTCCGTTACACAGAAAGCGGCCCTGTGGGCCTGGCAACTGGCAAGAAGGTCTATGTCGTTCTCGCTGCTGCAGGCGTTTACTCCGAAGGCCCAGCCGTTTCCATGAACCACGCTGTTCCTTACTTGAAGACTGTTCTCGGCTTCATGGGCATGACCGACGTGGAAGTTGTTTACGTTGAAGGCCTGGCTTTCGGCCCTGAAGCCGTTGAAAAGGCACTCTCCTCTGCTCAGGCAAAGGTTGAAGAGTTGGCAAAGGCTGCCTGATAATTTTGTGAGCGCTTGCTTGCCTGATTGATTCAGCAGAGCGCTCCAAATCTTTCTTTTTGAAAGATATTCAGTCCTGAAAGACTTCATAACGGCCGCGAACCTGATCGCGGCCGTTATTTTTTGCCTCATAGAGACGTACATCCGCCTGGGCGAGCAGCGTGTTGAAACTCAAGCCATCTTCCTGCGAGGTTGCAACACCAATACTGAGTGTCAGCAACGTGCCATCGGGGCGCCTGACCCCTTCATAAAAACTGCTTTGGACGGAACGGGCAAAGGCCATGGCTTTGTCGTGATTGGTCGATGGCAGAAAGATAACGAACTCCTCCCCGCCAAACCGGTACAGCCGGCCGAATGCCTCCGTCTTGCGTGACAAAACGGCGGCGACGGCCTTCAACACCTCGTCGCCTTTCAGGTGACCAAAGCTGTCATTGATCGATTTGAACCGGTCGATATCGATGATCAACAGGCTGGCAGGGGTATCGTCGCGAAGGCTGGCATCCAGCGCCTTTGGAATTTCCGCTTCCATTCGGGCCCGGTCGGGCACACCTGTCAGCACATCCACGCCGGACCGCGATAGAAGATCTTCATACCGTTCGCGAAAGGTCAGGTCGTTGAACACGTCGCCGACATTGCGGTTGTTGCTGGAAAAGGCCCTTGTGGTCGTGACATTCTGATAGACGGCAAACATCATCGTATAGAGGCCGACTGCCAGCAGCTTGGCCTGCCATCCGTCAAAGAACACCTGAGCAGGTGCATCATAGAGATAGTATAAACCTGCGTAAAAACCGGCCTGATCGAAGGTCAGGATAACGGCACCACAGATAGCAAAGCGCAACACGATGCGACGGCGTAGAAAGGTACCAAGCTTTTCGTACAGCAGAATGATGCCAATGGAATCGAGGTAGAGGAATGCTGTTCCCCACACCATCAGGATGCCCATTTCATCGAGAAAACCGGTGTTGATCGGCTGACCCGGTGTCAGTGTGGAAACATGATGGAATTTTACGAGCTGGGCGATGGCAACGGTCAGCAGGTTACCGAGAAACAGGCCATAGATCGGCTGACGGACAATGGCTGCATCTTCCTTCATGTACAGCATGAGGATCATCATCAGCTTGCCGGCAAACAGGATGGAGGACCCTGGAGATGCCACGCCAAACGGCAGCTGGATGTAAAACACCGCTGCCAGATAGGTTTCCATGAAGTGCATGACGCCAAGCGCTGTCAAAAACACCCCAAGCCCCAGCTTGTTGCGAAAATGCAGGAAGCAAGTCATGACGGAAAAATAAAAAACGGCCTCGACGAGGAAAAGCGCCAGATTAATGAATTCCATCGCCAGCCATCCTGAGAACTGTTCAGCCAGTTCGTGTTACGCAAACATCGCGCCCGCGCAGCCTAACGCAGGATGGCAAACGGATTATTAAGATGGAATTTGAGGGCATTTACGCTTTGAGACGCCTAGTTGTTTGAAAACAGCGTGGCACCGCTCTGGTCGATAATTACCTTGGCCTTGCGAATGGTAAATTCGTTGGCATCATCAAGCGATGTGAAAACATCGGCGCGCACGAATTTGTGGCTCAAAACTTCACCATTGACGGTTTTCTCGATACGGCCTGCAAGGCGAAACTGTGCGCCTTCCTTCAACGGAGTCGGGTAGATGGCGAAGTCGCCATAGATTTCCGGTTCAGCAGCAGATGCAGCGGGTGCTGCAGCATCCGAATTGCCCGAACCAAACGCCGAAAAGAGTTTCGAGAAGAAGCCAGCCATATGTCTTTCACTTTCGCAGCAATTGTGCAGACGGCGAGACTTCGTCGCCTGCACAGATGTTTCGTCAGATAATCAGGTTCGCGAGTATATCGTTTTCAGTAATATCCTCATAGCCTAGGCCCGCTTTCTCAAAGCGCTCTAGCAGGCCAGTGAAGTTTTCGCGCGAACTGGTTTCGATACCAATCAGGATCGAACCGAAGTTACGCGCCGACTTCTTGAGGTATTCGAAACGGGCAACGTCGTCGTCCGGTCCCAGCAAATCCAGGAAGTCGCGCAGGGCACCCGGGCGCTGTGGCAGGCGAAGAATGAAATACTTCTTCACACCACGATAGCGCATGGCGCGTTCCTTAACGTCAGGCAGGCGCTCGAAGTCAAAGTTGCCACCGGACACGACAGCAACCACTGTCTTGCCTTCCAGCTTTTCACGACCCAGCGTTTCCAGCGCCGTAATGGAGAGCGCGCCGGCTGGTTCGAGAACCACACCTTCGACGTTCAACATTTCGGAAATGGTGACGCAGATGGCGTTTTCCGGCATCAGGTGAACCTGTTCGGATGGAAAATGCTTCAATGCTTCGAAGTTGAGGTCGCCGATACGGGCAACGGCTGCACCATCCACAAAGTTGTCGACCTTGTTGAGCGTAATCGGCTGGCCGGCCTCAAGGCTTTTCTTGAGGCTTGGCGCACCTTCCGGCTCGGTAAACAGGAAGCCGCTCTGCGGAATCAGGTCGGCGAAATAACCGGTGATGCCGGCAGCAAGGCCGCCGCCGCCAACCGGCAGCACAACCAAATCCGGCACTGTGCCCTCAGGCAACTGCTGAAGGATTTCATCAGCAACAGTCGCCTGCCCTTCGATGATGTCTTCATGGTCAAAGGGCGGCACCATGCAGCCACCGATAACTTCGACATGCTCACGGGCGGCCGCATAACACTGGTCAAAGATATCGCCGATCAGACGGATGGTGATGAACTCGCCACCAAAGGCGCGGGTCTTGTCGATTTTCTGTTGCGGTGTTGTAACCGGCATGAACACCACGCCCTGAACGCCGAAATGGCGGCAAGCAAAAGCAAAGCCTTGCGCGTGGTTACCCGCGGAAGCGCAAACGAATATCTTGTTGTTCCCCGCGTCATCATTCTGCATGGCCTTGCGCAGAAAGTTGAACGCGCCTCTAATCTTGTAGGAGCGAACAGGCGTCAGGTCTTCACGCTTCAGCCAAATTCGGGCGCCGTAGCGATTGCTGAGATATTCATTCAGTTGCAGCGGCGTTTCAGGAAATAGTGCCCTTACCGCCTGCCGTGCTTCCTCGACATGCTTCTTATCCACGATTATCGTTCCATTGAAATTCACGATGGCACCCGCTATGCCATATGCGAACGTCAGAGACAAAGACTCTTTGCAAAACAACCAACCGAGGCGACTTATTTGAATACAAATCTGCTGCGCTCGGTGATGTATGTCGCGTCCATTTTCGGGCTTTACATGGCCACTGCCATGTTCATTCCTGCCATGGCGGATCTCTATTATAAAAATAACGACTGGTCGGTGTTTGCCCTGTCCGGCTTCATGTGCGGCGGCTTCTTCCTCGCCTGCGCGCTGGCAACCCGTGGACAGACACCACAATTCAACAAACGTTTCGGCTTTCTGCTGGTTAACGTGTTGTGGTTGGTTTTCTCCCTGGTCGGTGCGATCCCTTTTTATCTCTCCGAACTGGACCTGACCTTTGCTCAGGCGGTTTTTGAATCCGTTTCTGCCATCACCACCACCGGCTCCACCGTCATTTCCGGTCTGGACACAGCACCACAGGGCATTTTGATGTGGCGTTCGCTGCTCTGCTGGCTCGGTGGTATCGGTATCGTGGCGCTGGGGCTGTTCATCCTGCCGCTGTTGCGGGTCGGCGGCATGACCTTCTTTCGTATGGAATCATCGGATACGGGCAATGATCGGCCCTTTGCGCGCCTCGCGCATTTTACGCGGGCGTTTGTCGGCATCTATATGCTGATGACGCTGACCTGCACGATTGCCTATGACATGGCCGGCATGAGCCATTTCGATGCGCTAAACCACGCCATGTCGACAGTGGCAACAGGCGGCTTCTCGACACATGATGCGTCCTTTGCCTATTTCGACAGTATCGCGCTGTTGTGGATCGCCACCATCTTTCTGGTTCTCGGCAGCCTGCCCTTCTCGATCATGATTTTGCTGGCCGTCAAACGACGCCTGAACATTGTGCGCGATCCGCAGATTGCGGTATTTCTCGGTTACCTCACGGTCATTTCCATCGCGGTTGGCGTTTATCACCACCTGCGCAACGGTGTTCCGCTGGATTCGGCGCTCAGCCACTCCTTCTTCAACGTAACCTCGATCCTCTCCACGGGCGGTTTCGCCAGCGACGACTACACGCTGTGGGGACCGTTTGTGGTGGTTGTGGCATTCTTTGCCACCTTCATGGGTGGCTGCTCCGGCTCGACGGCTGGTGGCATCAAGGCCTATCGATTCGTCATCATCTTTAACGTTGCCAAGACCGGCCTGAAAAAGCTGATCTACCCCAATGCGGTCTATTCGGTGCGATATGGCGATCAGGTGGTTGACCCTGAAACCATTCGCACCGTGTTCCTGTTCCTCAGCTGCTTCATTGCCTTGTGGATCAGTGGCAGCCTGGCGCTCAGCGCCATGGGCTATGACTTCCTGACGGCAACCTCTGCCGTTGCCACATCACTCGCCAATGTCGGCCCCGGTATCGGCCCGATCATCGGACCGGTTGGCAACTTCTCAACCATCACCGACCCTGCCCTTTACGTGCTGTCAGCCATGATGCTGATGGGCCGTCTGGAAATCCTGACAGTGCTGGTGATCATGATGCCGATTTTCTGGAAGAACTGACAGGGACATTCGCCAAACGACGGCTTTGAGCGAATATTAAAATAAACTGGGAAGTTGCGACCGGCATCTGGCGGTCATTGGTGCAGACGGCGGGACTTGAACCCGCAAGACCGAGGTCGGCAGATTTTAAGTCTGCTGCGTATACCGATTTCGCCACGTCTGCTTGCGGCTTCATCTACACAGCCACACGCATTCTGGTCAACTCCTGCTTATCAGCACCATGACTGATTTTTTGTATTGGCCGGTAGTGCCAGCCCTTCCCGGATCAGCTGCTCTCCGAAGGAGGCGCCGGAACGGCTGATAACCTTGCCATCTGCTGCCCCAGGGGCAACATCGAAGGCGCCGTGGTTCAGCATATCGCGCAACCTTACCTTGGCAGCAAAACCCTTCTGGCGTTCATTCAGGCAGCGGGCATTGTCAGTCTGCGGCACAACGATACCAGCGATTCGCACCTTGGTGCCCTTCAACCAGAATGTATCGCCGCTGGCCACACAGTTGTTGAGACCTGACATGCCACAAAATGCGAAGGATGCCTTTGCGGATTTCTGGATGTCCTTGCTGTCTTCAGACTTGACCTCGGTTGGCCTAGATGCCGGCACGGTCGCGTTAAGGGCAACCGGCATGGGAACGGCGCGCGGTGGCACTGGTCCATCATTGGCGGCCTGCTTCTGTACCTTGGTACCTAAGCTTTCCGGTCTCACCGGCTTTGGCGGAATAGCCGCCGTCTTGAAAGATGACACGTCTTTTTTCGGCGCAGCGGCTGTCTGGTTGCTGGTGGCCTTTGTCGTGCGTGTTGACGACGGCAGAAGATTGTCACGATGTTCGTAAACTTGGATACCGCCCACAACGAGCGCGCATACGCCAAGCAAAGGCCACAGGCTCTGTCCGGATTGCTTTTTTGCCGGTTTACGGCGGGTTCTGCTTTTTGTGCTGCTCACGCGAAACACCCCTTTTTGTCCGATTCGTATTGTCTGGCAAAAGGGGTTTCCAAAAGGTTGGCAAATGGCATTATGCCAACCGAGTTGTTGATTTCAGATGCTTTTTTCTGTTGAGAACAGAATGAAAACTGGTGTCAGCGAACCTGATCCAGCAGGCGCTTGCATTCCAACAGGTCAAAAAGCGCCTCTTGCAGCAGCGCCTGGTCATCCTTGGTGATGCTGGACTTACCGATGGAGATTTCCGGCGTATCGCTGTTGGACGAACCACCGCCAAAGCCAAAAAAACGGCCACTTGGCTTTGCCTTGGGACGGCCGACAACTTCATCATCGTCAGGATGTGCAACGCGCGGTTCGGCCGTTTCCTTCTCGCCGCTTGCCGCCATGATAGCTTCCATCGTCGCCATATCGCCGGAAGCGATGGCAGCAACAAAACGGTTGCCGTTGGCTTTCAGAAGCTTCTGCACACCCTTGATGGTGTAGCCATGATCATACAGCAGATGGCGGATGCCCTTGAGCAGGTCCACATCATCAGGCCGATAATAACGGCGGCCACCGCCGCGTTTCATTGGCTTGATTTGTGGAAACCGTGTCTCCCAGAAACGCAAAACGTGCTGCGGCAGATCAAGGTCGTCAGCCACCTCACTAATGGTCCTAAAGGCGTCAGGGCTCTTGTCCAAACTTCACTCCATCCAAACCGCCCAAACGGCATATACAGGGCTCACAACGCTCAACAGAATGGCGAATGCCTGAGCCACGCTCACAGATTGCCGACAACAGAATCAGCAATAGAGCAGCATGTTGAAAACATGTGTGGGATTATGATGTGAGTCGTACTTATTTCAATGGCTTGAAGCGCATAATTCATGCGTTTTCACAATAAGAACGCGCAATGGGAGCCAAGCTCCCATTTATGTCGTCACAAAAATGTTCAGTTACCGGGATTTTGCGGCTTCTGTTTTGCTTTTCTGGAGGCATGTGCCTTGAGAATGCGCTGCTTCAAAACGTTGGACGCCTTGAAAGTCATCACGCGACGGGGAGAGATCGGAACTTCTTCACCGGTCTTTGGATTGCGACCGATACGTTCGTTCTTTTCGCGGATCTGGAACGTGGCGAAGGACGAAAGTTTTACGACTTCCCCGCGGGTGATCGCATTACAAATTTCATCGATAACCGTTTCGACCAGCTCTGCGGATTCCGTACGGGATAACCCGACCTTTCGAAAAACCGACTCTGCAAGATCTGCACGCGTAACTGTCTTCCCGGCCATTTTTCCCCGCACAAAAATTTATATGGTCTCAATGAAGCCGCCAGAGATTATTTCTCTAAAGACGACCGGTCAAGCGGTTGTTTTTGAATCTGTTTTATCTCTTCGAAACGACGTCTAAGGGTATAATTGCAAGGCGAAGAAAATACAACGCCTTGCAAGCATCTTACCAGCGCAGCAATACCGCGCCCCAGGTGAAACCGCCACCCATGGCTTCGAGCATGACGAGGTCGCCCTTCTTGATGCGACCGTCACCGGCAGCAACGGCAAGTGCCAGCGGAATGGACGCCGCAGAGGTGTTGCCGTGCTGGTCGACGGTGATGACCACCTTCTCCAGCGGAATACCCAACTTCTTGGCGGATCCGTCGATAATGCGCTTGTTGGCCTGGTGTGGCACCAGCCAGTCGAGATCGTCAGCCGTCGTGCCAGTGGCATCGAATGCAGCCTCGATAACGTCAGTAATCATGCCAACGGCGTGCTTAAAGACTTCACGGCCTTCCATGCGCAGATGGCCGACTGTGCCTGTCGAAGACGGGCCGCCATCCACATAGAGCTTGTCCTTGTGTGTGCCGTCGGAGCGAAGCTGCGACGCAAGAATGCCGCGATCGGAGGTTTTACCCTCGCCCTCGCCTGCTTCCAGCACAACGGCACCGGCGCCATCGCCGAACAGAACGCAGGTGGTGCGGTCTTTCCAGTCGAGAATACGCGAGAAGGTTTCCGCGCCGATCACCAGAACGCGCTTTGCCATGCCGCCGCGGATATAGGCATCCGCCGTGGTCATCGCATACACGAAGCCGGAACAGACAGCCTGCACGTCAAAGGCAAAACCGCCTGATATGCCCAGGCGGTTCTGGATGTTGACGGCGGTGGCCGGAAACGTGTTGTCGGGCGTAGAGGTCGCCACGATGATCATGTCGATCTGGTCGGCTTCAATGCCGGCATTGGCAAGTGCTGCACGGGCAGCTGCTTCACCTAGCGATGCGGTGGTTTCACCCTCGCCTGCAATGTAGCGCTGGCGGATACCGGTGCGCTGCACGATCCACTCATCGGTGGTTTCGACAACGCCTTCGATTTCCTGGTTGGTCATGACACGTTTTGGAAGTGCCGCCCCGAAACCGCGAACGATTGAACGGATCATCTTATTATTCCTCATCATCCACGGTCGCTTCGGGGCCAGGTGGCGGCAAGCGTCTCGCGTGGTAAATCTTGAGATCGTTTTCTATCTTCGCATTCAGTCCGTTATGAACCATGTCATAACCGACATCGATAGCAGACGCGAAACCGAGAGCGTCGGTACTCCCGTGGCTTTTAATGACAATGCCGTTCAGGCCAAGAAACACGCCGCCATTGACCTTGCGCGGATCCATCTTCTCACGCAGCACATCAAAAGCGCTCTTTGCCAACACATAGCCAATCTTGGCGATGAAGCTGCGCGAAATCGCTTCCTTCAACAATGTCGAAATCTGTCGTGCGGTTCCCTCAGCGGTTTTCAGAGCAATATTGCCGGTGAAACCTTCGGTCACCACCACGTCGACGGTACCCTTGCCGATGTCATTGCCTTCAACGAAACCACGATAATCGATCGTACCGAGGTCTGCTTCGCGAATAAGGCGTCCTGCTTCGCGTACCTCGTCCTGACCTTTGACCTCTTCAACGCCAACATTGAGAAGACCAACGGTCGGACGGTCAATATCAAACAGCGCGCGCGCCATGGCGCCGCCCATCAGGGCAAAATCGAGCAACTGCTGCGAATCCGCACCAATCGTCGCACCAACGTCCAGAACGATGCTTTCGCCTTTCAGGGTTGGCCAGATGCCAGCAATCGCAGGCCGCTCAATACGCGCCATGGTCCGCAGGCAGAATTTCGCCATGGCCATCAGTGCACCGGTATTGCCGGCAGAAACGACAACATCCGCCTCGCCTGCCTTCACCGCTTCAATGGACTGCCACATGCTGGAGACGTAACGTCCGCGCCGCAAGGCCTGACTTGGCTTCTCATCCATAGCGACGGAAACTTCGCAATGATGGAAAACAGACCGCTCGCGCAGTTTGGGATATTGCGCCAAAATCGGTTCGCACCGTTCCTTCTGGCCATACAATATGAATGTCACGTCATTGTGCCGCTCCAGTGCTTTTGCGGCACCTGGAATGGCAACATCAGGGCCGAAATCACCACCCATGACGTCAATTGAAATTCTGATCACTCGTCACTGATCCTTCTGGCCGCCGCTGCGGCGGGATTGCCGGGGAAAATACCGTTTCCGCCTTCCGTTACAACCAATTTCTTTCACGTGGCGGCTCACCTAGTCCTTTTTCCAGTCTTTCAACACGGCAAATGGCGAAGGTTTGCGCTCTTCCTGCGTTTCCTTCTCACCGAAACCGGCAAACTCTGCACCCTCCTTGCGGGGATAGGGATCGATTGCAAGCGCAACAAACTCGGCCACGACCTCGCCTGCATCCACCGTATCACCGGTAAATTGCTCGGGAATGTCAGGTCCATCCGGGTCCAGAACCATTTCACCTTCGTCATTGGTGATGATCCGGGCCAGTTTGGAACCTTCGGGAACGAAGATCTGCTCGACCTGTTCATCAATGCGGCTGGTGATCGGCTCCAGCGTAACAATGCAAGCCTGTGTGATGGTCGCCTGAACAGAACCGAATATTTTTATTCCGTCCTTCTTCCAGCGAGAAACCTGCAATTCGGCCTTCAGCGCCGCCACAGACAATACGTTCCACGACTTGGCAAGCGCCTTCAGCTCATCCTTGTCCGCCTCCAGAGCAATCCTGACCGGATTGGCAGAAATATGGCCAACCTTGACCGGGTAGGAAAATGGCGCGTCGTCGTTGTCAGGTCTGTAGTCGCTCATGAGAACCTCAATTCGGCAGGAGACGGCAGGGTAACAGTGCCGGTCGCCACAATTTCTTCGGACTGATCGACAAGCGATGCCGAAGCCATAATCATCCACTGTGCAAGCATCTCCATGTCAGGAGTGTCGGCATCTGCCTGCGGATATATATTGCGCTTGAGGGCCGCCGCAAGTGCCTGCGCATCATCCCCATCGAGAGCCGCTGCATAGGATTCCAGACGTCCGTAAAACATGCCGGCAAGCTTCTTCATGCGTTTTGGCACGCCCTGATCGCCAATGCCCAGTTCCCGGATAGAATGATCCAGATCCTGAAAAAACGCATCGACAATTTCCTGGGCGATTTCCTGGCCGCTGGTGTCCGACGTGCGGGTGCGACGGAAATAAAGGATCATGACCGCCGACAACATCTCGAAACGGCCCATGACGGTGTCCGGCACGCCCATATGCAGATAAAAACCTGGCTGGCGTGCGGCGGAGGTCAAGGCCGCATATTGCCGGTCGACAATGGCTTGGTTGCTGTTTTTCTTTTTGAACAGTCGGAAGATCATGAATTTTCCCGGATATGAGCGAAGTAAATCGCCTTGATCCCGTTGCCCTTGTTGCATGATTATGAAAGCTGGTTTACCGAAGCAGTCGCGAATTGCAATGCCGTTGCGGTCACGTTCAGTCTCGGTGTGAAACACATGTCAGCATATGTTTCCCGGAATGAGTTCCCGTAATAGTATGTAAATATCGCTACATCCGTGGGCGGTTGTCCCCGGAAAGACATAATCGTGTGCACAGAAGCTGTGCAGCATGCTATGCCGGAAGGTGCCTTATGATTGCAGTCGGGGAAACATCGTTGAGCAACCAGGAATCCACCAAGAGGGTCAAATTTCTCGGCAAAACTGCTATTGCCATCGTCATCGCGTCCAGCCTGCTTTCGGCTTGCTCCAGCACAACGGACATTTTCCACAATGGTTACGTGGTCGATGAGCAATCGTTGCAGCTGATTCCGGTTGGTTCCAGCCGTGAACAGGTCTTGCTGACCATGGGCACCCCTTCGACAACTGCGACCTTCGACAACGAAGTGTTTTATTACATTTCCCAGAAGCGTGAGCGCAAAGCCGCCTTCATGAAGCCGAAGCTGGTGGAGCAGAACATTCTGGCGATCTATTTCAGCAAGGATGGCGTGGTCGACAAAAAGGCCAACTACACCATGCAGGATGGCAAGGTATTCGACACGATCTCGCGTACGACACCGACCGGTGGCCGCGACCTCACCTTCTTGCAGCAGCTTCTTACCGGTGGCGCCAGCGGCGCGAACGCAGCCCGCAACCTGCTTGGTGGCGGCAGCGATCCACTCGGCTTCTAAGAGTTTTCGAACCATCCAAAGAAAAAGCCCGCGGAGATGTCCGCGGGCTTTTTGGTTTTGGCACTTAGCGTATCAGGCTGCGAGAACGGCCAAGAGCAACAGCGCAACGATGTTGGTGATCTTAATGGCCGGGTTGACTGCCGGGCCGGCCGTATCCTTGTAGGGATCGCCTACCGTATCGCCGGTCACAGATGCCTTGTGCGCATCGGAGCCCTTCATATGGCGTTGGCCATCCTTATCGACGAAACCATCTTCAAAGCTCTTCTTGGCATTGTCCCATGCACCGCCACCCGACGTCATGGAAATGGCCACGAACAGACCGTTGATGATCACTCCCAGCAGCGAGGCACCCAGGGCCGCGAATGCTGATGCCTTGGAACCGGACAGCAGCAGCACGCCGAAATAGACCACCACTGGTGCCAGCACAGGCAGAAGCGACGGAACGATCATTTCACGAATTGCGGCCTTGGTCAGCAGATCGACCGCCCTGCCGTAATCGGGCTTTTCGGTGCCTGCCATGATACCGGGCTTTTCGCGGAACTGGCGACGGACCTCTTCCACAATTGCACCAGCTGCGCGGCCAACCGCCGTCATGGCGATACCGCCGAACAGATATGGAATGAGACCACCGAAGAGCAGGCCTGCCACGACATAGGGGTTAGCAAGGCTGAAGGAAATCTCACCGACATCGGCGAAGTAAGGGTACTTGTCACCATTGCTTGCGAAATAGGCCAGATCGTTCGAATAGGCGGCAAACAACACCAGAGCGCCGAGACCGGCGGAACCGATCGCGTACCCCTTGGTCACGGCCTTGGTGGTGTTGCCTACTGCATCCAGCGCGTCGGTGGCTTTTCTGACCTCTGGGTCAAGGCCCGCCATTTCGGCAATGCCACCGGCATTGTCGGTAACGGGACCAAATGCATCCAACGCGACAATCATGCCGGCAAGGCCAAGCATGGCGGTTACCGCAATGCCCGTGCCGAAAAGACCAGCGAACTGGTAGGTACCGATAATGCCGCCAACGATGACGATGGCTGGCAGCGCAGTTGATTCGAGCGAAACAGCCAGACCCTGGATAACGTTGGTGCCGTGGCCGGTTACCGAGGCCTGGGCAATGGAGTTGACCGGGCGCTTGTTGGTACCGGTATAATATTCGGTAATCACCACGATCAACGCGGTGACGACGAGACCAATCAACCCGCAGATAAACAGGTTGGTACCGGTGATATCCATACCTGCAACGGTGCCAATGGAGCCCCAGCCGATGGTCATGGAGGTGGCAAGGGCAAGGCCGCCGATTGACAGGACACCCGTTGCAATCAGGCCCTTATAGAGCGCACCCATAATGGAGTTGTTTGAGCCAAGTTTGACGAAAAAGGTACCGGCAATCGAGGTTACGATACATACCGCACAAATCGCCAGAGGATAGACCATGACGTCAGACAGGACGGGCGTCCCGGCGAAGAAAATCGCGGCGAGCACCATGGTTGCCACGACGGATACAGCATAGGTTTCAAACAGGTCGGCCGCCATGCCGGCGCAGTCCCCGACATTGTCACCGACGTTATCGGCAATGGTTGCCGGATTGCGGGGATCATCTTCCGGGATACCCGCTTCCACTTTACCGACGAGGTCGCCGCCAACGTCTGCGCCCTTGGTGAAGATACCACCGCCGAGACGTGCGAAGATCGAAATCAGCGAAGCGCCGAAACCGAGCGCGACCAGCGCATCGATGACCTCACGCGAGCCACTTTCATGGCCAAGGCCCGCAGTGAGAATGAAATAATAGAGCGACACACCCAGCAGTGCGAGGCCAGCAACCAGCATTCCCGTTATTGCACCGGATTTGAAAGCAATATCCAAACCGGCAGAAAGGCTATGCGAGGCAGCCTGTGCGGTGCGCACATTGGCGCGAACCGATACATGCATGCCGATGAAGCCTGCAACGCCTGAAAGAACGGCACCAATGATAAAACCAATGGCCGCCGCGGTGGACAGAAGCAGCCATGTGAGAACCGCCACGATAAGGCCGACGATGAAGATCGTCAGGTACTGCCGTGCCAAATAGGCCTGGGCACCCTCTCTAATGTAACCGGCAATTTCGCGCATGCGCTCCGTGCCCTGATCGGCAGCGAGAACGCTTCTGGTGGCCCAGATCGCATAAATGATAGAAAGCAGTCCGCATGCTATTACAACGGGAATTACAGTCATTCACACTTACCTCCCCTAGAGCATGTCTCCCGAAAGTGGCAAAGGGTTTTGGGAACAAGACATGCGACAAAACCAAGAGAAAACACGCCTGGCGGGCATGACCCGTTTCAACGTGGCTTCGAGCGATTCCCGGAAAAGTTCTGAACGGTTTTCCGAAAGGAATTGCGTTTCATGTATGGCAACAGACCTGCTGGCCCTTCTGCGAAGAACAAAAGATCTGTCTTAAAGCGCTATGCGTTTTATAAAACGCACAAAGGACGCTTTAACATTTTAAATTGCTGCATAATCTTTGCCTTAAATCGGGTACGATTTAAGGAGTTATGCAGTACAGTCCCTTGCCCGCTCGACCGATGAGCGGGGTATAATCGCTTTACAGGCGATTTCCCATTGGCTTCCTCGCCCCCTCCCAAGGACAAAAGCCGTCTTCGTCAAGATTGCGTTGCCGGATGGCTTCGCGTCAAGCCCCATACCTTACGTTAGGTCGATTCTGCTAAAATGAAGCACAGTGAGGGTTATTGTTTAGCCTTGGGCGGCTACGGTTTTACGGTTTTTCACTATGAGAAACAAAACCATAATGAGGCAGAGGCCTGCTATCGGCCAGATCATCAGGTTCATGACATTCCAGCCCCAGGCGGTAAACACCTGACCGGAGGCAAAGGATGCCAGTGCAACGGTGCTGAACAGGATGATATCGTGGAAACCCTGCACCTTGTCCGCTTCATGCGGGCGGTAACTGGAGGTGACGATGGCTGTCGCGCCGATAAATCCGAAGTTCCAGCCGACGCCAAGCAGAATGAGCGCACCCCAGAAATTCCACAGTTCGATGCCCATATGGGCAACTACACCGCAGGCCATCAGGATGACCAGACCGGCAGCGACAATTGTTTCTGCACCGTAGCGGGCAATCAGAATGCCGGTAAAGAAGCTCGGCGCAAACATTGCCAGCACATGCCACTGGATGCCTAGCGTCGCCATTTCCGAGGGAAAACCGCAGCCGATCACCATGGCGAGCGGTGCACCGGTCATCATAAATGTCATCAACGCGTAGGAGCCGATGCCGCAGATCATGCCGGTTGCAAAACGTGGCGTCGCCACGATGTCCATCAGAGGACGGGCCGGCTCATCCGTCGCCTGCTTCGTATTGACTTCCGGCAGATCAAGGAATGCAAAGATCGCCACCGCCACAAGCCCAAGCGGGATGATGGCGATGAAAGCACCGGCAAACAGCACTGGGAAGAACATGTCCTTGGTGAAGATGGCAATTTGCGGCCCAAGCACTGCCGAGATGATACCGCCGGCAAGAATCCAGGAAATGGCGCGCGGCTTGTAGAAGGATGGCGATGCATCTGCCGCAGCAAAACGGATTTTCTGGGTAAAGCCGCCAGCCAGACCAATCAGCAGGAAACCGGTGACAAACAGCCAGAAATCAATGCGGAAAAGCCCAAGCGCGGCGATACCGCCACCGATCGAGCAGAGCAAGGCACCAAGCATGAAGCTGGCTTTGCGACCAAGGAAACGCGAGGCCATGGCCACGGCAATGGCACCAAATGCGACGCCGACGTTAAAGCCGGTCAGTGGTGCCGTTGCCAGAGATTTGTCGGCACCCAGCAACTGGTAGCCTGCCAATGCACCAACCGAAAAGACAATCGGCGGTGCGGACGCAAGAATGGCTTGCGCCAGAGTGAGGAGAAAGACATTGCGCTTTGCCTGGCTGAGTTGATTTTCAAGCCCCGGAACAACTGCGCCACTCATGTCTTTCACCCCAATTCACATCATCAGCTACGCTTTGTCTCGCCGCGTACCTGTTTGGCGATGCGGTCTAATACCGCATTCACCAGCTTTGGCTCATCATGCTCGAAGAACGCGCGGGCGATCTCGACATATTCGGTAACGATAACCGCCGTTGGAACATCCTTGCGCTCCAGCACTTCGAACGTGCCTGCACGCAAAATGGCGCGGACAGTTGCGTCGAGGCGCGACAGCGGCCAGTCTTCCTGCAGCGCAGAGCGAACCAGCGGGTCGATCTTGGTCTGATCACGCACAACGCCCGATACGATAGAGCGGAACCACGATGGGTCAGCCTTGAGATAGGTGTCGCCGTCAACTTCCTGACCAAGACGATGTGCCTCATATTCGGCAACAACTTCCATCACGCCTGTGCCACCGACATCCATCTGGTACAGCGCCTGAACGGCAGCAAGGCGCGCAGCGCCACGCTGGTTCACAGGCTTGCTGGATGGCTGACGTGGCTCGGAGCTGTTTTCAGTATTCGACATGCCTCAGCCACCCAGTTTCTTTTTAAGTTCGATCATGGTCAGGGCTGCACGGGCAGCAAAACCGCCCTTGTCCTTGTCCGAGCGACGCACGCGTGCCCAAGCCTGCTCTTCGTTCTCGACGGTCATGATGCCGTTGCCGATTGGCAGCGATTCACTGACAGCAAGATCCATCAGCGCGCGCGAAGATTCGTTGGAAACGATATCGAAGTGGTAGGTTTCACCACGGATCACCATACCAAGGGCAACGAACCCGTCATATTCAGTGCCGTCATTGTCTGCACCATCCAGCGCCATGGCAATTGCCGCGGGGATTTCGAGTGCGCCTGGAACGGTGATGATATCGTAGGTCGCACCGGCTTCATCGAGTGCGAACTTCGCGCCTTCGAGAAGCGCATCGGCCATATCGTCGTAAAAACGGGCTTCGACGATCAGAAGGTGTGGGTTGGACATGGGAGGTTTCCTGAAAAGGTTTTGCCGAAAACATTCCGGCTTTTTGCGCGGTCAAACCATGGCTTGCGTGGTTTAGCAAGCATTTTCGTATGTGTAATTGCAAGTAGCCGCTGGAGCGGTGCCTTATCTTATCTGCAAAAATGCAAATTCAAATCAGCTTCTTTGCAAGGCCAGATGCACACCAAGTCCCATCAGCACCGTGCCGGCGGCACGTTGAGCAAGCCGCTGCATGGAACCAGAACGCTGCAACCTGCCCACATTGCACCCGCCAAAAGCACGCAGACCAGATCGGCAGACGAAAAAATGACATTGACCAGAAAGCCGAGGATCAGGAACTGTAGCCATACAGGAAAGGCAGCCGCAGGATCCACGAACTGTGGCAGAAACGCCAGGAAGAACAGAGCCGTCTTCGGGTTCAGCACATCCACGATAATGCTGTCGAAAAAGGCGCGCTTGGCTGATTTCGGCGCAATCGCCAGATTGACCTCGCCACCAGCAACCTTGGTGCGCAGCATCGAAAAACCAAGCCAGATCAGATAGGCAGCGCCGCAAAGTTTGACGACCATATAAAGCCAGGGAACAGCTTGAAACAGCACGGACATGCCGGCAGCGGCGGCGATGATGTGCACATAACAACCGACATGAATACCGAGAACCGACATCAGGCCAGAGGCACGTCCCCGCGCCATGGTTTGAGCCGCCGCATAAAGCATGGCGGGCCCCGGAATATAGGCAAACACAACAGTCGTTATGAAAAAGGTGATCAGCAGTTCATAAGACGGCATGATTTTTCCTTTCGACCGTAGGGGCAGTAGAATTCATTTTGTAGCCGAAACAAAAATACCCGTTTGGCAAAAGGGGCAAGTGTTTTTATTTTGTCAGCGCTTATAGAACTGGTTCTAAAGAGCACGTCCCATGAAACCAAAATTGCAGACGCAGACACCATGATCCCTATCCCGACACTGGAAACACCACGCCTGACTTTGCGCGCGCACCGGCTTGAGGATTTCGAGACCTATGCTGCACTTTGGGGAAATGAAGATGTGGTGCGTTATATTGGCGGCTCACCCTCGACGCCGGAACAGACGTGGGCACGGCTGCTGCGTGCGGCTGGTCACTGGCACCATTTCCGCTTCGGTTTTCTGATCATTGAAGAAAAGCAGAGTGGCAGGGTTATTGGTGAAGCCGGTTTCCATGAAGCCAAGCGCGATATGAAACCTTCCATTGAAGGCACGTTGGAAACAGGCTGGCTGTTGTCGCCCGACCAACATGGCAAGGGCTATGCGCTTGAAGCACTGCAAGCTTTGATCGCCTGGGGCGAGCAGAGCTTTCCCGCCATGACCATGACGGCGATCATCAATCCTGAAAACCAGCCTTCCCTAAAACTGGCGGCAAAGCTGGGCTTTCAGGAGTTTGCCCGGAGTGAATACCACGGAGAGGTTATTGTGCTGTCGCGGCCGGGAACTCAGCCAGCCTAGCGGCATAACGGGCCATGGTGTCGACTTCGAAATTCACGAAGTCACCAGCCTTGCGTTCACCCCATGTGGTGACGGCCAGCGTGTGACGGATGAGCAGAACGTCGAAATCGGTACCTTCAACGGCGTTGACGGTGAGCGAGGTTCCATCCAGCGCCACGGAGCCCTTTGGCGCAACAAAACGTGCGAGGTTTTCGGGCGCACGTAGGCGAATGCGAACTGCTTCGCCTTCCGACTCAACCGACAGGATTTCAGCCTTGCCATCGACATGGCCGGACACGATGTGGCCGCCGAGCTCATCACCGATCTTCAAGGCGCGCTCCAGATTGACCTTCGCGCCCTTCTGCCAGCTTGAAATGGTGGTCAGGCGCAGGGCTTCTTCCCAGGCTTCCACCTCATACCAGCGTTCATTGCTGCCTTCATCCGGCAGTTTGGTCACGGTCAGGCAGATGCCGCCGTGGGAGATCGATGCACCCATGTCGATTGTCTTGGGGTCGTAATTGGTCGAGACCCGCAGACGCACACCTTCCGGCAGTTCCGAGAGTTGAGCAACAGTTCCAACATCGGTGACAATTCCGGTAAACATCAAAGCGGCCTTTCATATTCAAAGCAGCGGTCGGCCCCAAAGGCCGTCTCACCGACGAACGTAAATTCCTTGGGCATATCGTTGCGCGCAAGCGGTGATTCAACCCCACCGGCACCGATCGCGTCAGGCCCTTCAAACAGCAGGATACGATCGACTAGTCCAGCTTCCAGGAATGAGCGGGCAACAGCCGCACCGCCTTCCACCAGAAGGTTGGACATGCCGCGCTCACCCAGCGAGTGCAAAAGGCTGGCGAGGCCAACAGCATCGAGAAGTTCAACGCCGACACCGGCCAAAAGCCCGCCCTGCATCAGATGCCAGGCTTCATCTGCCCGTGCGGTCTGGTTGCTGGTCACCACAATGACGGGCACGTCACGTGCCGTGCGAACCAGCTTCGACGACGTTGGGATTTGCAAATTGCGGTCCAGCACGATGCGAATAGGAGAACGGTGTTCCATGCCTGGAATACGCACAGTCAGTTCAGGGTCATCGGCCAGAACGGTGCCAATACCGACAAGGATGGCGTCACATTCAGCGCGCAGGGTCTGCACGGCCTGACGTGCCTCTGGTCCGGTGATGGCAATCTGTCCCTCACCTTCCCTGCCTATCTTGCCATCCGAGGAAACGGCAAGTTTCAGAATCACCTGCGGGCGGTTCTTCGTTTTGCGGATGAGGTATCCGGCAAGCCCGCGCTGCGCCTCTTTGCGCAGCAATCCGGTTTCCACCTGAATGCCAGCATCACGCAGGATCTGGTACCCACGGCCCGACACACGTTCATCGGGATCATTTACCGCCACCACCACGCGTGCCACACCAGCTTCAACCAATGCATTAGCGCAAGGCGGTGTCTTTCCGTAATGTGAACAGGGTTCCAGCGTCACATAGGCAGTTGCGCCGAGGGCAGCTTCGCCGGCCAGCGCCAGCGCGTTGCGCTCGGCATGCGGGCGACCACTCACCGATGTCGATGCTTCGGCAACGATGTTGCCGTCCTTGACGATAACACAGCCAACGGAGGGATTTGTATCGGTTAGACCGAGATGGCGGCGCGCAACCTCAATTGCCCGCGCCATGAATTTTTCATCATCGGCAGGGCTGGTCACGCTTAGGCCCCCGCATCCGTATCACGGGCAATCTTGGCGTTGATCTCGGCAATAACGTTCTCGAAGTCCTCCGCATGGGAGAAATCACGATAGACCGATGCGTAACGCACGAAAGCCACGTCATCGAGGCTTTTCAAAGCCTCGAGAACCTGCAGGCCAATTTCTTCCGACGGAATTTCCGTCTCGCCAGAACTTTCCAGCCTGCGAACGATGCCGGAAACGGCGCGTTCAATCCGGTCACGATCAACCGGGCGCTTGCGCAGCGCGATCTCGAAAGATCGCACCAGCTTGTCCCGGTCGAACGGCAGCTTGCGGCCGCTCTTTTTCAGCACCATCAACTCGCGCAACTGCACGCGTTCATAGGTGGTAAAGCGACCGCCGCAATCAGGGCAGATGCGCCGCCGGCGGATGGAGGTATTATCCTCCGCGGGTCGAGAGTCCTTGACCTGCGTGTCTTCCGAACCGCAAAAAGGGCAACGCATCAGCTATTCTTCCTTACATATACGGGTACATCGGGAAACGGCCGGTCAGTGCGACGACCTTTTCACGAACTGCAGCTTCGACGGCAGCATTGCCTTCGTCGGAGTTGGCGACCTTCAGGCCATCCAGCGTCTCAACGATCAGCTTGCCGATTTCACGGAATTCCGCTTCCTTGAAACCGCGCGTCGTGCCGGCTGGTGTGCCAAGGCGCACGCCGGACGTGACGAAAGGCTTTTCAGGGTCGAATGGAATGCCGTTCTTGTTGCAGGTGATGTAAGCGCGGCCGAGAGCAGCCTCTGCACGCTTGCCGGTGGCGTTCTTCTTGCGAAGGTCAACCAGCATCAGGTGGTTGTCGGTACCGCCGGAAACAACATCCAGACCGCCTTCGATCAGCGTTTCGGACAGAGCCTTGGCGTTCTTGACGACCTGCGCTGCATAATCCTTGAACTCAGGCTGCAGGGCTTCACCGAAGGCAACCGCCTTGGCGGCGATGACGTGCATCAGCGGGCCGCCCTGGAGACCAGGGAATACAGCCGAGTTGAACTTCTTGGCCAGATCCTCGTCATTGGTGAGGATCATGCCGCCACGTGGGCCGCGCAGCGACTTGTGCGTGGTGGTGGTGGCAACGTGGCAATGCGGGAATGGCGATGGGTGCTGACCACCGGCAACGAGACCGGCAATGTGCGCCATGTCGACCATGAGGTAAGCGCCAACTTCGTCAGCAATCTCGCGGAAACGCTTCCAGTCCCAGATGCGGGAGTAAGCCGTGCCGCCAGCCAGAATGAGCTTCGGCTTGGTTTCCTTGGCCTTGCGCTCAACTTCGTCCATATCCAGCAGGTTGTCGCCTTCGCGAACACCGTAGGACACAACGTTGAACCACTTGCCGGACATGTTGACAGGCGAACCGTGGGTCAAGTGACCTCCCGAGTTCAGGTCAAGACCCATGAAGGTATCGCCCGGCTGCAAGAGCGCCAGGAACACGGCCTGGTTCATCTGCGAACCGGAGTTTGGCTGAACGTTGGCGAAGTTGACGCCGAACAGCTTCTTGGCACGCTCGATGGCCAGGTCTTCAGCGATATCCACGAACTGGCAGCCACCATAATAGCGCTTGCCCGGATATCCCTCGGCATATTTGTTGGTCATGATCGAGCCCTGCGCTTCAAGTACAGCGCGGGAAACAATGTTTTCCGAGGCGATCAATTCGATTTCGTGACGTTGGCGACCAAGCTCCTTCTCGATCGCACCGAAAATATCCGGATCGACTTCGGCTAGTGGGCGAGAGAAGAAGGCATCTGTGTTCGACATGATGGAAGCTCCTGAAACAGTAATGCGATGGCGTCTTAACGCCCTGCCCTTTCAAGAGCAATACAGGCAACGAGATTTGCCCGTCAAACTGCGACGTTTGACGAAAAAATCGTCACGTACTGCCATTAAAATACGCCGCGCTTAGTCACCCTCATGCATTGCGCTTCAAATCTTTGTTGCATGGTGCGTCTTTCATACAAAATCGTCGGCTGTTTTGAGGAGACATTCTTCGACAAACAAAAAAGCCGCGTCCATCAAGAACGCGGCTTTCAATTAAGTCTTTCAGTACCGATCAGTTACGCGGCACGAGATCGTCATCGATCGAGCCGGATGGCTGTTCCATGCCGCTGGTGGTGTTCAGCGCCAGTTCCGCATTGCCATCATTGCCGTAGATATCATCACGGAACTGCACAACGCCGTCCTTTGCGGACCAGGCTGTGATGTAAACGAAATAAACCGGCAGTTCCTGCGCCAGCTTGATCGGCGTGTTCTGGCGGGTGGAAATAACCCGCTCGATTTCCTGACGCGACCAGCCGGGCGTGTCACGCAGCATCCAGCTCGTCAGATCGCGAACGTTCTGAACGCGAACACAGCCTGACGATTCGAAGCGCATCAGCTTGTTGAAAAGCCCCTGCTGCGGCGTGTCGTGCATATATTCATTGTTCGGGTTATGGAAGTTGATCTTCGTCGAGGACATTGCGTTGTTCTTGCCCGGGTCCTGACGGAACATCAGGTTCGGTGCCTTTGGCGCAAACCAGTCAACTGTCGTCGGCGAAACCTCTTGGCCCTTGCCATCGATGAGGCGGATATTGTTCCGCTCAAGATAGGTCGGATCCTTCTGCATCAAAGGAACGATGTCCTTTTCGATGATGGAGCGTGGCGAGGTCCAGTAAGGGTTGAGGATAACCTCATAGATCTTGGAGTTGATGACGTGCGTTGGGCGGCTTGCACGACCCACGACAGCCGTGTTGCGCAGAACAACGCGATCATTTTCAACCGCTTCAATATAGGCAGCCGGAATGTTGACCATCACGTAACGCTGGCCAAGATCACCCGATCTGGATTGAATGCGCACAAGGTTGGTCTGCAGCTGCGAAAGACGCGTCTGGGCGGGTACGTTCATCGCCTTCAGCGTAAATTCGCCGATCACACCATCGGCAGGCAGACCATGACGGGCCTGAAAACGCTTCACCGAACCGTCAACATAGCTGTCGAAAGAGCTGGACATGCCGGCAGACTGGTCAAGGTCGCCAGAGATCACCAGACGGCGACGCAGATCCTGCACCGCGCCGTCGGTAACGCCAAGCTGAAGGCGCTGTTGGCCCGCATTGACCTGCGGCCAGCCCCCGTTGGAAACGATGTTCTGATGGACAAGAATGGCCTGCTGGATATTCATCGGCGCATCAAGGCCAAGGACCGGGCTGTTGGACACAACACCAACTGACGCACGCGATGCCTGTGCGTCGAACTGATCATCCCAATTGCCGCGACGCGGTGCACCGATCAGATCATCGATTGCGGTCTGCGCCAGAGCTGGTGCAGCTAGAGCCGCCGCCCCGACAGAAACAGCCGAACGCAGCAGCGTACGGCGGGAGAGAACTTCAGTTCCGATCTTCTTTGTCATATTTACCCTACCAGCCATTCTAGAGGCACTATGAACAATGCCTAAAGCCATATGTTTAACAAACACGCTCACAGCGTGAACCGGTCGGCAAATACGCTCACCGAAATCGCTGGACCAAAAGGGCCGCAACGCCAGACAAACCACCGGTTTAGTGTGAATTTGCGGTCTCATATCAATATGGCCAATTCGTGTCACCAACCCTTTGCTCACGAAGCTGTGTGACAAGCAAAAATTGTGACGAGGCATTGAGGCAACACGCCAGTAACGACAAAACCGGACGCGACGTCAGCCGCATCCGGTTTTGAGTGCAGAATTTTTAAGGCCGATTACAGGCGGTAAGCGATCGAGTCGTTCCAGAAACGGTCCAGACGCTGCAGCAGACGGTTCATTTCAGAGAACTCGCCGGTGCCGATGCCGCCGACCTTTTCAATCGAACCGATGTGGCGCTCGTAGAGGCGGGCAACGGTTTCAGCGATCTGCTGGCCCTTGTCCGTCAGGCTGATGCGAACCGAACGACGGTCGATGCGCGAGCGCTGGTGGTTGATGAAGCCAAGGTCAACCAGCTTCTTGACGTTGTAGGAGACGTTCGAACCGAGGTAGTAACCACGCGAACGCAGTTCACCGGCGGTCAGTTCAGAGTTGCCGATGTTGAAGAGCAGAAGTGCCTGAACGGCATTGACGTCATCACGACCCTGACGGTCGAACTCGTCCTTGATAACATCAAGAAGACGACGGTGAAGACGTTCTACGAGGTGCAGCGATTCCATGTAGAGCGAACGGATTGATTCTTCCTGTACGTCCGAAACTGCTGCCTGTGGCTTTACTTTGCTATTGATCATGACTGCCTCACTGTTTTTGTTTGGCGGTTTTTGTTTTGTGTTCCGCCTTGAGTGAGAACCTATCGAATGCGCATAAAATTCTACTTAAAATGCAGGCTTAACAAATCCTTACCGCATATTTCCCCTTGTGGAGGGACTTTTGACCAATAGCAGGGCGTCCAAAAATATATCAATTAAATCAATGCTCTAAACATTAAAATTTGAACGATTTCGGCCTTGAAAGCTTTATTATTATGGTAAATCAGACCTTACCCGATCCTCGTTCTGGCGGTTATCGAACCAGAAAGAGGCCCGAAACAGGGCATAAACGGCCGCAACAAGCCCGTGCATAATTGGGACAATTGTGTTGTGTCCGAAGATATCTGGCCAAATCCGATACATGGCAACCTGCGCACCGGCGCCGATAACCCAGATGACGGCACCCCAGGATGCACCGACCCATAATCCAAGTGCGGCAACAGGGAACAGTACGGCCAGACCACTGCCGGCAACACGCCATGGCAGGTTGAGCATATCAAAGCGCCCGCGCCCACCCAGCGAATAGCCAGTCAACATCGCCCAATATTGCAAACCGAACCAGAAACAGGAGATGGCGACCAGCCGCAGGAAACCCACGAAAAGGATTTCCGTCAGCGATCTTTTCAGCACGGGCGAAGAATCATGTTCCATGGCGGGACGATACGTCGAACCGTTGCAAGCGACCAGCGGCTTGTTTCCGGTCACTGGTCCTATCCAAGAATTTTATCGCATATTTTTCGAGGGTGCGGCGAAGCGTACATTCGTCAAGTCTGGGCAAGCATGTTAATGAGGCTCTCATCATACCTGCCATCCGCTGATGGCAGGCAGGAAGGACGATTATTATGAATGACAAGACACACCTCGTTGATGATGTAACAGGACACCGCCGCATGCGGCGCAATCGCAAGGCAGATTGGACACGCCGCCTGGTTCAGGAATCGAGACTGACCGTTGATGACCTCATCTGGCCGGTTTTTGTGGTGCCGGGCACCGGCATTACCGATCCGATCCCTGCCATGCCCGGTGTCAACCGCATGAGTGTGGACCGTCTTGTCGAGGCTGCACGTGAAGCGGCCGATCTCGGCATTCCGGCAATTGCCACCTTTCCGAATATAGAAATGAACCTGCGTGACGAAACGGGCTCCCAGGTTCTTGAGGCCAATAACCTCATCAATCTGGCAACTGCCGCCGTCAAGAAAGCCGTGCCAAATATTGGCATGATTACTGACGTGGCGCTTGATCCGTTCACCAGCCACGGCCATGACGGCATTTTGCGCGGTAATGATATTGTCAATGACGAGACCGTCGACCATGTCGTCAAGGCGGCCATTCTGCAGGCCGATGCCGGCTCCGACATTATTGCCCCATCGGAAATGATGGACGGACGTATTGGTGCTATCAGGCGCGGCCTTGATGCCGCCGGTCACCAGAATGTTGGCATCATGTCCTATGCCACCAAATTCTCCTCGGGCTTTTACGGCCCCTACCGCGAAGCGATCAGCACCGGCGGTCTGCTGAAGGGCGACAAGAACAGCTATTACATCAACCCGGCCAACGGCACAGAAGCGGTGCGTGACGCAGCCCTCGATGTCGAGGAAGGCGCCGATATGCTGATGGTCAAGCCGGGTCTGCCCTATCTCGATATTTGCTGGCGTCTGAAGGAGGCATTCGGTTTGCCGACTTTCGCGTATCAGGTATCTGGCGAATACACCCAGATCAAGGCTGCCGCCATGCAGGGTTGGATCGATGGCGACCGGGTGATGATGGAAACGCTTCTGTGTTTCAAACGCGCTGGCTGCGATGGCATCCTGACCTACTTCGCCGTTGAAGTCGCTCGCGCGCTCGCCAAAGGGAAATGACGCGAAACGCCAGGGAAACAGATTGAAACTCGCGCGTTTCTCACCATATCAAAAGCAAACAGGAGAAACGCGATGAGTATTGAACCAAACAACACCTATGCAGTGCCGCAGGACTGGCGCGCTTATAGCGGCGTGTTGAGCCGTCGTGTTTTTGCGTTCTGCATCGACTACCTGCTGATTGCCGTGTTGTGGGTGCCAGCAGCGGTTCTGGTGTTTTTCCTTGGCGTTATCACACTCGGCTTAGCGTGGTTCCTCTACCCTGCCCTCTATATTATTGTCGCACTGCTCTATTTCGGCGTGACACTTGGCGGTTCATCGCAGGCGTCTCCGGGCATGAAAGCCATGGGCATTGCCATGGCGCGCACCGATGGCCGTAAAATAGACTTCCTGATTGCGACTGCGCACATCGTTCTGTTCTGGGTGCTGAACTCGGTACTGACGCCACTTATTCTTCTGGTGGGCCTGTTTACCGATCGCTCACGCCTGATCCATGACCTTTTGCTTGGCACTGTTGCGATCCGTACCTCATAATCGAGGTTCGGTTGCAAACAGTTCAGTAGTAAATGACGCGGTAGTACAATCGGCCAGTTGACGTTTTTCCGGTTTTTGCCATTCTGTCACAATATGCGACAGGCGAAGGGAGCAACCAAGGTTCGATGAATACCCAGACAACGCCTTCCCCGCAGTTCTACCTGACGGCACCGGCCACTTGTCCCTATCTTTCCGGCGAACTTGAACGCAAAGTGTTCACACACCTTGTCGGGCCTCGTGCTGCTGAAATGAATGACCTGTTGACCCAGGGTGGTTTTCGCCGTTCGCAAAACATTGCCTATCGCCCGGCCTGTGAAACCTGCCGCGCCTGCGTGTCCGTTCGCATTCTGGCCGAACATTTTACCCCGACGCGTTCGATGCGCCGGGTTCTATCAACCAACAGCGATATTGTCTCCAGCATCCACACGACGGAACCGTCAACCGAACAGTTTGCGCTGTTTCGCCGTTACCTCGACAGCCGCCACCATGATGGCGGCATGTCCGACATGTCGGCGCTGGATTATGCAGTCATGGTGGAAGACACCCATGTGAATACCCGCGTCATTGAATATCGCGTGCGGGTTCCCGGTTCCGGCATTGACAGCACCAAGCGTGGTGAATTGCTGGCCGTGGCGCTGAGCGACGTGATGAGTGACGGCCTGTCCATGGTCTATTCGTTCTTTAATCCCGAGATGGAGCGCCGGTCGCTCGGTACCTTCATGATCCTTGATCATATTGCCCGCACCCGCAACCTTGGCCTGCCGCATGTCTATCTCGGTTACTGGGTCAATGGCTCCCAGAAAATGGGCTACAAGACGCGCTACCAACCGCAGGAACATCTGACGCCGCGCGGCTGGGAGATTTATGATCACAAGCAGGACGAAGGTGCGGAAAAGCCTTAAGGCCGCCGTCAGTTTTTAAAGGCAAAGTCCGGATATAAAAAAGCGGCGAAACAGATGTCTGTTTCGCCGCTTTTGTTGTTTTTCAATTCCGACTTAGCCGCTGAACTTGCCGCTGCGTGGGAACCCCTTAGGCACGGTGCGGCCGGCGGTTGCGCGGTCGCCCATCCATTCGGTGAGCTCGTCGCCAACCTTGCTGAAGCTGCGCCCTGCGCTGTCTTCCCATGCCAGACCTTCGGCAAAGACAAAACATTTCGCATCGGAAATGCCACCGTCCTTGTAACGCTGCAGGCGAACGCCTTTACCGCGTGACATTTCAGGCATCTGTGCCAGTGGGAAAGCCAGAAGTTTGCGGTTCTCGCCGACAACAGCAACATAGTCGCTGTTGGCAGGAACCGGCACGACCAGCTTTGTTTCATCCGGCATCGACACATTCATGATCTGCTTGCCCTTACGGGTATTGGCGATCATTTCCGATTCAGTGATGATGAAGCCATTGCTGGCGGTGGATGCTAGCAGCAACTTGCGCGCCGGGTCGTGTACGAAGGCGGTCAGGATGTCCTGATCATTCTCCATATCGACCATGATGCGAACCGGTTCACCGTGACCACGGCCACCCGGCAGCTTGTCAGCGCCCAGCGTGTAGGCTTTGCCGCCGGTGGTGACCAGCAACAACTTGTCGGTGGTCTGTGCCGGGAATGCCAGCTTCAAACCATCGCCTTCCTTGAAGGTCAGCGACGACGTGTCGGAAATGTGTCCCTTCAGCGCCCTGATCCAGCCCTTCTCGGAGATAACAACCGTGACAGGCTCTTTCTCGATCATGGACTGATGGATGGCTTCGAGGTCGGCATCCGGTGCATCGGCGAACTGCGTGCGGCGGCGACCGAGTTCGGTTGCCTTGGCATATTTCTTTTTCACTTCGCCAATTTCAAAGGAAACGACCTGCCACTGTTTGTCGTCAGATGCCAGCAGCGCTTCGATCTCGGCCTTTTCCTTGCTCAGAGCATCGAATTCCGTGCGGATTTCGAATTCTTCCAGTTTGCGCAAGGAGCGCAAACGCATGTTGAGAATGGCTTCGGCCTGGATATCCGTCAGCCCGAAGCGCTTCATCATGATCGGCTTCGGTTCATCCTCCTCGCGGATGATGCGGATAATCTCATCAATATTGAGATAGGCGATCAGCAAGCCGCCGAGAATTTCCAGACGGCGATCAATGGCAGCCAGACGGAAGCGCGAACGACGAACCAGCACGTCCTTGCGATGGCTCAGCCATTCCAACAGCACTTCATTCAGTGCCATCACCTTCGGGATTTTGCCGAGCGACAACACGTTCATGTTGAGTGGAATGCGGTTTTCAAGATCGGTGAGCTTGAACAGCGATTCCATCAGCAGTGTTGCGTCGACCGTGCGGTTCTTTGGAACCAGCACGACACGCACGTCTTCCGCCGACTCGTCGCGGATGTCTTCCAGCAATGGAAGTCTGCGGGCAATCAACAGTTCTGCGATCTTTTCAATCAGGCGCGATTTCTGCACCTGATAGGGAATTTCGGTGATGACGATCTGGTAGCCGCCACGGCCAAGATCTTCGACTTCCCACTTTGCGCGAACGCGGAAACCACCACGACCTGTCTTGTAGGCGTCGAGAATGTTTTCGCGGCTTTCCACGATAATGCCACCGGTCGGCAAATCCGGACCTGGCATAAATTCCAGAAGCTTTTCAACGGGCGCATCGGGATGCTTGATCAGATGCAGGGCAGCATCACAAATCTCATGGGCATTGTGCGGCGGGATGGACGTTGCCATGCCCACGGCAATACCGGACGCACCATTTGCCAGAAGGTTGGGAAACGCGCCGGGCATAACGATCGGCTCTTCGTCTTCCTCATTATAGGTCGGACGAAAATCAACCGCGTCCTGGTCGATAC
Organism: Agrobacterium sp. AGB01; assembly: GCF_014851585.1. GTDB lineage: Bacteria > Pseudomonadota > Alphaproteobacteria > Rhizobiales > Rhizobiaceae > Agrobacterium. The sequence goes on along the minus strand of NZ_JACVAB010000001.1, from coordinate 1,076,009 downwards.
CTTCGAGCAGCAGCGCCGTGACTTCGGTCATGCGCGCTTCGGTGTAACGCATCGCCGCTGCACCATCGCCATCGATGTTGCCGAAGTTACCCTGACCATCGACCAGCGGATAACGGATCGCAAAATCCTGCGACAGGCGAACCAGCGCATCATAGATCGAGGCGTCGCCGTGCGGATGGAATTTACCCATCACGTCACCAACGATACGTGCGCACTTCTTGAACGCCGAGTTCGGGCGGATGCCCATTTCGCTCATGGCATGCACGATGCGACGATGCACCGGTTTCAGGCCATCGCGCACATCCGGCAGGGCGCGGTGCATGATGGTCGACAACGCATAGGCAAGGTAACGCTCTTCGAGCGCAGCCTTGAGATCGACCGGATGAATGTTATCATCTCCGCCAGACGGAGGAACAAGATTTTTTCCCATGCTGCTTGACTAGCCGAAATGCTGATTCCCAGCAAGGAATCCAGGGGCTTTCGCCTGTGGATGACGGGAAGAACAATCGATATTCGGCACATGGAACACAGTCCGCGTTAAAATCGTTGAAGCGCGATGCCCAAATCTGAACAATTCATTAAGGCTGATTGAGAAATGACATTGCTGCCCTCCGTCCGCCAAGAGTTTGGGGAGTGGACAGCATTCCGCAAGCACCTATAAATGCGACGAACGTTAGATTCAAAGCAGACCACAAAAGGGAAGAAACAACCATGAAGACCAATTTCCGGGCGCTTTTGCTTGCCAGTTCAACGGTTCTGGCATTTTCCGGTACGGCTTTCGCGCTCGACGGTAACGACCTTCTGAAGAAGATCAACGAGTCCTATAAGACGCAGGGTGCTGGCCTCACCGCCGATGCAGTCGAAACAAACGGCTCGACGGTTGTTTTCAAGGGCGCCGCGTTCAGCGCGACAACTGTTGGAGAGCAGAAGTTCCCGCTGGGCGACATCACGTTCGAAGATGTTGAAGAGAACAATGGCGGGTACCACGTCGGCACCGCAAAATTCGACGACATCAACTTCACCGAAAAACAAACGACGATTACCGTCACCGACATGTACATGAAGGGCATCACCATTCCTGCTGCGGCCAACGCCGGCTCGATTGATGGCCTGTTGTTCTATGACGAAGCCCACAGCGGTGAAGTCAAGGTCAAGGTTGACGGCAAGGACGTGGTCACTCTCGAAGAGACGACCGCAACCATGAACATCAGCGAAGACAAGAACGAAATCAGCTTTGACATGAGTGCAACCGGCTTCCAGGCCGACCTGAGCGACGTCAAGGACCCTGCCAGCAAGGAAGCGCTGGACAAGCTCGCCATCAAGTCTCTTGCCGGCCAGATGAGCATGGAAGGCACCTGGGAAGTTGCGTCCGGCAAAGTCGATATCAGCGACTACACCTTGGAACTGGATGATATCGGCAGCCTGAGCCTTGCGTTTGGCTTCTCCGGCTACACACTCGATTTCATCAAGTCGATGCAGGAAACCGTCAAGGCGCAAGCTGAAAACCCGAACAAGGAACAGGCAGATCAGGCCGCTGGCCTTGCGATGCTCGGCCTTGCCCAGCAGCTTAGCTTCGTCAACGCTGAAATCAGCTTCACCGACGACAGCATCAGCAAGCGTGCACTTGATTTTGCGGCCGAAAAGCAGGGCATGACAAGCGACCAGCTTGCCCAGACCATCAAGGGCATGGCGCCGTTGATGATGGCACAGTTGAACCTGCCTGAGCTGCAGAACGCAGTATCAGCCGCAGTCAACGCCTATGTAGATGACCCAAAAAAATTCACGATTTCTGCGGCTCCAGAGAACCCGGTTCCGTTCCCGATGATCATCGGTGCGGCCATGGGTGCGCCAAACACGCTGCCAACCGTTCTTGGCGTGACGGTTTCTGCAAACGACTAAGTTTGCCTGCTCGGCACGTTGCGCGGTTCAATCTTGCCAACGTGCCCTCGCCTCCAGAAGCGGCAAGTCCCTCTGAAGACAAGCATCAAAAAGCCCCGGTTTTGCCGGGGCTTTTTTTTAGAACTAAACTTATGCCGATCCAAGCGTCATCAGGCGACGCGACGAGATAACGGATGCTCATGCTGATGTGGTGTCTGTTCTTGCAACTGGAACATTTGCAGCAGTTCATTCAGGCGGCCAGCTTCACGTGACAGAACCGAACCGGCTGCATTGTTTTCTTCCACCATGGCGGCGTTGCTCTGCGTTGCCTGATCAAGATGGTTGATGGCGCTGTTGATTTCACCAAGACCGATCGCCTGCTCGCGCGATGCTGCAGCAATGGCATTGACATGTTCACGGATATCGACAATCGAGCCGCCGATACGTGACAGGGCTTCGCCGGTTTCGCGCACGAAACGCCCGCCTTCGCGCACCTCGCTGCCGGAGTTGTTGATGAGCGCCTTGATCTCACCGGCCGCCTTGGCGGAGCGTTGCGCCAGTTCACGCACTTCCTGCGCCACGACAGCAAAACCGCGTCCTGCCTCGCCGGCACGCGCCGCCTCAATACCGGCATTAAGCGCCAGAAGGTTGGTCTGGAAGGCAATCTCGTCGATGACAGAGATAATGCTGCCAATCTGCTCGGAGGACCGTTCGATGCGGGAAACCGCCTTAATTGTATCTTCGAGAAGGCGGTTAGTCTGTTCGGCTTCACTGCCGGCCTGTGTGGCAATGTTCTGCGCCTGTGCGGCACGCTGTGCAGACAGGCGCACATTGGCAGTCAACTCATCCAGTGCGGCGGCAGTCTGTTCCAGCGAGGCTGCCTGCTGTTCTGTCCGACGCGCCAGATCGTCGGTGCTCTGGCTGATTTCACGGGCACCGCCGTCAATCGCATAACCGGCTTCTGCAATGCCGCCCATGGCACCATTCAACTGTGCCAGGGTCTGATTGAGATCGTGACGCAGCGCCTCGAAATCCTGCGAGAATGGAACGGTCAACTGGAAGGACAGATCACCCTTGGCAAGACGCTGCAGCGCCGATGCCAGCCCTTGCGTCGCCTCCATCAGCCGTGCCTGTGCATGGCTTTCAGCCTCTTCCTGCAGGCGCTTGCGTTCTGCCTCTGAACGGGCGCGTGCATGGGCCGCTTCTTCTTCCAGCTTCTGTTTGCTGATCGCCGCCAGACGGAAAACCTCCAGTGCCTTGGCCATGGCGCCGAATTCATCGCGGCGGCTTAGCCCCGGCACGGCCAGAGAGGTTTGACCATCGGCCAGATTGCGCATCGCATCGGTCATGGCAGCGACAGGGCGGCTGATCGACCGTCCGATAAAATAGACGCTGACCAGCAGGCTGAACACGGTCAGCGCAATCAGCCCCGTCACCATGCGGATGGTCCATTGTTCTGCAGCAGCATTGTCGCTGGCATTGCGGGCTTTCTCGGCCGTGTAATAGGCCATGACATCGCTGACGAAAGGCTGCATGGCGACGTAAGCGTTATCGACGTCCTTGCGAAGCCCCTGCTCCACGATCGTCGCTTCGGCGTAAAAGCGGAAAGATGCCGTGTAGATATCCAGCGCATCCATGATGCGTTGACGTTCGGCACCGGGGCGGAACTCCTTCTTCACTTCTGCCTTGAAGGTTTCGACCTCGTCACGGTGCTTCGCTACATAGACAGGGTCTTGGCGCAGGATAAAATCCTTTTCGTGACGCCGCATCATCAACATGCTGGCGCGGATGTTGGAGTTTTCCAGTCCTGACACAAGGTTTTCGATATTGTGGACGGCGCGGCGCATTGCGCCTTCAAGACCATCAGATGAAACCAGCCCCAGCTCCTTGTTTTTGGCAACCAGACTTGCAACTGCGGTGGAATAGATACCAAGCGCATTGGTCAGGCTTTCCAGCTTCGAGGTCGCGCCGGTATCGTTGTCAGCGCGTAATGTCTCGATCCGCGAGCCGGTGTCCTTCACCACGCCATCAAAACGCTCGATAGCGGCCATGTGTTTTGCCAGCAGAAAATCCTTTTCCTCGAGCTGTGCGACATGCAGGTCCGAAACGATCTTGGAAACGACAATCTGCCGCTCCTCCACCCGCTCTGCTGATTTTTTGTAACCGGCCTCAAGGTGACGCTGGAACAGAAACGTGCCGACCACAACCGCCCACCCAAGCAGCGCCACGAGGACCAAAAGAGAAATACGGTGCGATATGCGCAAGGCAACAGGAAAAAAAGCTGGCATAGGGGACCCTTTCGTTGGTCTACGGAATCCCCCGCAAAGCTCAAGAAATGCCGAAATCAGCGTGACAATCTCGTGAATTTTTTGCGACGCACAAAAGGCAGTTGAATCGAATTTTAAGCGATCAACCCATCATAGTACTTTAGTGGCTATTCGGACTCGAACCAGGCTGAAACGGAAAACGGCAGCCCGAGGGCTGCCGTTGCAAATGATCGGTGCGAACCGGGTGACGGTCCGCACATCTTAGACATAATCAGTCTTTTTTCTGTGTTGGAACAACACGCAGTGCCAATTCGCGCAACTGTGTTGGCGTTGCAGGAGCCGGTGCGTTCATCAACAGATCCTGTGCCTGCTGGTTCATCGGGAACAGCGTGATTTCACGCAGGTTCTTGGCACCGACGAGCAGCATGACAACGCGGTCGATACCGAATGCGCAACCGCCGTGCGGAGGTGCACCGTACTGGAACGCGCGGTAAAGGCCACCGAAGCGGTCTTCAACGTCTGCCTGGCTCAGGCCAACCTTTTCAAACGCCTTGACCATCAGTTCAGGCGACTGGTTACGGATGGAGCCGGAGGCGATTTCGAAGCCGTTGCAGACTGCGTCGTACTGATAAGCCTTGATGGACAGCGGGTCCTGGCCTTCCAGCGCGTCCAGACCACCCTGTGGCATGGAGAACGGGTTGTGCGCAAAGTCAATCTTCTTTTCTTCTTCGTTGTATTCGAAGAACGGGAAGTCAACGATCCAGCACATTTCAAAGCGGTCGCGGTCGATCAGGTTCAGTTCTTCAGCAGCACGGGTACGTGCTTCACCAGCGAACTTGTAGAACTTGGCCGGATCACCTGCGACGAAGAAGCAGGCATCACCAGCTTCAAGGCCGAGCTGTACGCGCAGCGCTTCGGTGCGTTCTTCACCAATGTTCTTGGCGAGCGGACCGGAACCACCAACCTTACCGTCTTCTTCCTTCCAGAAGATGTAACCGAGACCTGGCTGACCCTGTGACTGTGCCCAAGCGTTCATACGGTCGCAGAATGCTCTGGAACCGCCGGTCTTTGCCGGAATGGCCCATACCTGAACCTTCGGGTTCGAGGCGATCATGTTTGCAAAGACCTTGAAGCCGGAGCCATCGAAATGCTCGGTAACGGCTTCCATGACGATCGGGTTACGCAGATCCGGCTTGTCGGAGCCGTATTTACGGATCGCTTCGTCGTAAGGAATGCGTGGCCACTGCTTGGTAACTGGCTTGCCTTCGGCAAACTGTTCAAACACCGACGTCATCATCGGCTCCATGGTTTCCCAGACATCTTCCTGGGTCACGAAGCTCATTTCCACGTCGAGCTGGTAGAACTCGCCCGGCAGACGGTCGGCGCGTGGATCTTCATCACGGAAGCAAGGCGCGATCTGGAAGTAGCGGTCGAAACCGGCAACCATCAGAAGCTGCTTGTACTGTTGCGGTGCCTGCGGCAGCGCGAAGAACTTGCCTTCATGGATACGGCTTGGCACGAGGAAGTCGCGTGCACCCTCCGGTGAAGATGCCGTCAGAATTGGTGTGGTGTATTCGGCAAAACCAGCCTCAGCCATGCCATTGCGCATGGAGGAGATGATCTGCGTGCGCTTGACGATGCTCTTGTGCAGTGTTTCACGACGAAGATCGATGAAGCGGTACTTCAGGCGCACGTCTTCCGGATATTCAGGCTCACCGAACACCGGCAGCGGCAGTTCCTTGGCAACGCCGAGAACTTCGATTTCCTGCGCGTAAAGTTCGATCTCGCCGGTTGCCATGCCCTTGTTGACGGTGTCTTCCGAGCGGGCCTTGACCAGACCATCGATGCGGATGACCCATTCGCCACGCACGGTTTCAGCGGCTTTGAACGCCGGGCTGTCTGGATCGGCAACAACCTGCGTAATGCCGTAATGGTCGCGAAGGTCAATGAACAAGACGCCGCCATGATCTCGCACGCGATGAACCCAACCGGAAAGGCGGACAGTCGCGCCGACGTCGGACTTGCGAAGAGCGGCACAGGTGTGGCTGCGGTAACGATGCATTTTGTTATCCTGAAACATGCTGCGGCCTTGTTGCCGCACGATCAAATTTTGCCGGAAAAGCGCATGGCTCGCCCGATTTGTCAAGGCAAAGCACAAGAATGTCGTGTTCTCGTCTGTCCTTCAAGCCGACATGCCACTAAGACTGTGGAACGTTAGACGCTTTTTTCATTCTCCTGCGATGATTCGTCCCCATGAGCCAGATCCGCCCGCTGATTCCCCTTCTCGCAACTGCCGGCATTCTGATCGGTGGCAATGGTCTGCAAGGCACATTTATTGCGCTGCGCGGTCTCTCCGAGGGCTTTTCACCCAGCACCATCGGCCTGATCAGCGCCGGTTACAGTTTAGGTTTTGCAATCGGCTGCATTTACGTCACCAGCCTGTTGCGAAAAATTGGCCATATCAGGGCCTTCGCGGCCCTTGCAGCGATTTCATCGGCCGCCTCCATTTCCATGGCATTGGTCACGCATCCGCTGTTCTGGCTTGCCATGCGTTTTCTCATCGGCATTGCGGTTGCCGGTCTGTTTGCCATCATTGAGAGCTGGATCAACGCACAGGTCACCAATTCCAACCGCGCCCGGGCCCTGTCCATTTACAGGTTGGTCGACCTCGGCTCCGTCACGCTGGCGCAGTACATTATTCCGATGGCCGGGGTTGAAGGGCCGACGGTATTTTCACTGATCGGCATGGCACTGACATTGTCGCTTGTGCCGATTTCACTGGCCGACAAGTCCAACCCTGCCCCGCCCAATGCCATGAAGTTCAATCCGGCCGCCGTGTGGCGCATCTCGCCTTTGGCGGTGGTTGGTTGCGTGGCCGTCGGTCTCAGCATGGCAGCATTTCGAAATATCGGTCCGATCTATGCCGAACAGATCGGCATGTCTGTCACCGCCATCGCCACCTTCATGAGTGCCGGCATTATTGGCGGCGTGGTGCTGCAATATCCGCTGGGTGCCTATTCCGACCGTTATGACCGCCGCATCGTCATTCTTGCCACCACGGCTGGGTCTGTCATCACCGGCCTGTTCTTAGTGTTTTTTGGTGGAACGGACGAATGGACCAATATTATCGGCGTCTTCGTTTTTGGTGCCTTTGCCCTGCCGCTCTATTCGTTGAGTTCGGCGCACGGCAATGACCACGCCAAGGAAGGCGAACATGCCATGGTGGCATCCGGGCTGTTGTTCTTCTGGTCCTTGGGCGCCACCATCGGGCCACTGCTTGCCTCGGTGCTGATTGATATCTACGGGCCTAAGGCGCTATTTATCTATACGGCCGCGGTGCAGATCGTATTCATTATCTATACCATCTACCGCCTTCAGATGCGTCCAGGCGTGCCTGTTGAAGAGCGCAACTGGCGTTTTCGGGCGCTTTTGCGAACCTCGGCCTATTTCAGCAAACTGGCGGCGCAACCACCGAAAAGTCGTGACAAAAACGACAAGGATGCCGTCTGAGTGCTGGAAACAGCCCCTCAAAGGCTGGGAAATGGCGAGTTTGTATTGACATACGGTGCTCAAAGGGAAAGTAAGACGCAATACGTTACAGTACTGGCCAGAAGAACATGATCGAAACGACAGCAGCACTTGCCGACGCCTGCAAGGAACTTGCAAAATCGGACTTCATCACAATCGATACGGAATTTCTGCGAGAGACGACATTCTGGCCTGAATTGTGTCTTGTTCAAATGGCGAGCCCAACACTGGAAGTGCTGGTCGACCCGATGGCAAAAGACATCGACCTTTCGCCGCTGTTCGAACTGATGGCAAACCCTGATGTGGTGAAGGTTTTCCATGCCGCCCGCCAGGACATCGAAATCATCCACCACCTCGGCGGACTTATTCCACACCCGATCTTCGACACGCAGGTTGCCGCGATGGTGTGCGGTTTCGGCGACTCGATCTCCTACGACCAGCTTGTCCAGAAGATCAAATCCGTTCAAATCGACAAGTCGTCGCGCTTTACCGACTGGAGCCGTCGTCCGCTGTCCGAAAAGCAGCTGGACTATGCGCTGGCGGACGTGACCCATCTGCGCGACGTCTATTTGGCGCTGAAGGCCAAGCTTGAGCGCGAAGGCCGCTCGCTGTGGCTGACCGAGGAAATGAACATCCTCGAGTCGCGCGACACCTATGAGTTGCATCCTGACGATGCATGGTTGCGTCTGAAGTCGCGCCTGCGCAAGCCAACCGAACTTGCCATTCTCAAATTCGTGGCCGCATGGCGTGAACGTGAAGCGCGCAGCCGCAATGTGCCGCGCTCGCGCGTTCTGAAAGACGATGCGATTTTCGAGATTGCCCAGCAACAGCCCAAGGATAGCGAGGCATTGTCGCGCCTGCGCACCATTCCAAAGGGTTGGGAGCGCTCGTCGTCGGGCAATGCCATCATCGAAACCGTTAACGCCGCTCTTGCCCTGCCGAAGACCGAGATGCCACAAGCGCCACGTCACAGCCACTCTCCGGAAGGCTCAGGTGCCGCCGTTGAACTTCTCAAGGTTCTGTTGAAACTGACGGCAGACAAGCACGGTGTTGCAGCCAAGATCATCGCCAACAGCGATGACCTCGACAGGATTGCTTCCGAAGGTGAAAAGGCCCAGGTTGCCGCTCTGTCCGGCTGGCGCAAGGAACTGTTCGGTGATGTTGCGTTGAAGCTCATCAACGGTGGTGTTGCCTTGCGTTTTGCCGGCAAGAAGGTTGAGGCGGTCGAACTGCCGACCGAATAATATAAACCAGTCTCCTCGTCGCCCTGTTAAAATCCGGCCTCTGGGGAGACCGGATTTAACCGCGCGAGCCGTTTTCCAATAAACGGGTTGAACGTCCTGTCGTCATTGCCCGACCGGCCAAGATGGCCAGCCAAACGTGCAATCCGGCAACAGTGAAAAAGCGTTTGAAACACCTTTCCAAATCGTCACTTTTGGCAAATCGATTTCCACATTAAAGTCTCGGTTGCAGTCTAGGCAGCCAACGCGCCGACCTCGACGGCGGCGGCATTTCATCGAAAGTATCGGAACCATATGCGAAAGCTCCTTTTAATGCTGGACTACCTGCTGCTGTTTTTGGCAGTTGCCGGCAGCGGCGTCGCATATGCCTTTCTGGAATATGGTGGTGGGCCGTTGATTGGCGCGACCTATGCACTGTTTGCCTGTGCGCCTATTCTTGCCTTTGAGCGCGGCTACATCCTGCCCCGGCTTTCGCACCGCATCAGTTTCCTGCCAACGCCAGCATACATAGCAATAGGCCTGATCGTGTACGCGGTTCTGGTTTTCTGCGGATTTGCCGTGGGAGGAACATTGCTTTGGGCAACCGGCATTTTGAAAGTCGACTGGCAACGCGCGGTTCATGCCGAACCGCAGACGTTGATTTTCACAGGCATCGTTTGCAGCATCATCGTATTCGTGATGCGGGTGCGAGAACTGCTCGGCCGCGACATTTTTACAGATCTGCTGCTGGGCCGTTATCGCCGTCCCGTGCGTGAAGAGCGCGTTTTCATCTTTATCGATCTTGTTGGCTCCACGACATTTGCCGAAACCCATGGCGATATGAAAGCGCAGGAATTCCTGCGCGAAATCTTCGCCACCTATGCCGCACCCGTGCGTCGGCATAACGGGGCAATTGATGATTACATCGGCGACGCCGCCATCATCACATGGCCCTTTCAGGATGCCATCAAGAAGTCAGCCTGCATCAAATGTGTCTTCGACATTCTGGTCGCTATCGAAAAACGGCAGGACTTCTGGATGAAGACCTTCGGCGTCATGCCAAAGTTGCGCTTTGCCCTGCATGGCGGTCCTGTCATCACGGCTGAAATCGGTGTCGACCATCACAAGATCACCTATTTCGGAGACACGGTGAATACCACCGCCCGACTTGAATCCCTCAGCAAGATGCTTGGCCATCCGATCCTGATCTCGTCCGATCTCATTCACCGCCTTTTGCTGCCAAAGGGGATCAAAAGCGAGTATCTGGGCGAACATGCCGTGAAGGGTCGCGGCCAGACACTGGGTGTCTGCTCGCTGGTAAAGTCATAAATTTTATTAAAAGAACCAGCAGCTTACGAGAAGCGCCTGATTTGGCGATGATAACGTTGCCATCATAAAACTTTCACCAAAGCTTCAATCACCCATCACCTCAGTTTCACAAACTCTGCGTACCCGACACAGCATTGTTTTTGTGCCAACCGACAGGTGATTTTAATGACCAAAACACTTCTTGCTTCTGTTGCTATTTTTGCGATCTCCGGCTTCTCGGCAATTGCCGCCGAAAAAGAATTCCCTGCCAAGCTCGTTTCGCATGCCATTCTGCCTGCCAACACCATTATTCCAGCACCAACAGATGCGCCTGAACACCTCAAGACATCTGCCAAGTTCACGACAGCAGATCGCAAGCGCGCTGAAGGTCTTGGCACGGTTCCAGGCATGGACGGTGTTCGGCCAACCGGCCTTTCCATGCCGTTCAACGGTCAGGCCATGCAGGGTTTTTCGGGCATCAAGGCTATGGAAGATGGCACCTTCTGGAGCCTTTCCGACAATGGTTTCGGTTCGAAGATCAACTCCAGCGATTCCATGCTGATGTTGCACCATCTTTCCTTCGATTGGGATGCAGGCAAGGTGAATGCGCTTGAAACCGCGTTCCTGACCGACCCGGACAAAAAGGCTCCCTTCCCAATCGTCATGGAAGGTTCCGACAAGCGTTACCTGACCGGCGCTGATTTTGACGTTGAGTCCATCCAGCCTGTTGCAGACGGTTTCTGGATTGGTGAAGAATTCGGACCTTATATCCTGAAGTTCACCCGCGACGGCAAGCTGACCGACGTCATCGCCACCAAGGCTGGCGAGATCGACGTGAAGTCGCCTGATCATCCTACCCTGACCCTGCCGGGCAACCCGACACAGAAAATGCCTGCTTTCAACCTGAAGCGTTCAGGTGGTTATGAAGGCATGGCCATGTCCAAGGACGGTTCCAAGCTGTACGGCATGCTGGAAGGCCCACTCTACACCGCTGATGGCCAGTTGGAAAAAACCGAAGACGGCGCAACCGGCCTTCGTATCATTGAGCTGGATGTTGCCTCGAAGTCCTGGACAGGCCGCACATGGCTTTACCCGCTGGCCGAAGGTGGCGAAGCGATCGGCGACTTCAACATGCTGGACGAAACCACCGCTTTGGTCATCGAACGTGACAATGGTGCCGGTACTGCCGACAAGGCCTGCGCCGACCCGAAGAAGCCTGAGACCAACTGCTTTGCCGTTCCGTCGAAGGTCAAGCGCATCTACAAAATCGAGTTCAACGATGCCAATGTTGGCAAGGCTGCCCGCAAGATCGGTTACATCGACCTGCTGAATATTTCCGATCCGGACAACAAGAAGCGTCAGGGTGGCGGCGAAGGTTTCTATGACATGCCGTTCGTTACCATTGAGAATGTTGACCGCGTTGACGCGACACACATCATTGTTGGCAATGACAACAACCTGCCCTTCTCGGCCGGTCGTGCACTCGACAAGGCAGACGACAATGAATTCGTTCTGATTGAGGTCAAAGACCTGCTGGACGCCAAGTAACTAAGACAAACAGAAGCGCTGCCGGGATATCGGCAGCGCTTCTGATTTTATTCGAAAACGAAGGCTAGACGTTTGCCTGTCAATTTCGCCAGTTGCTGCAGGCGGCCATCCAGCCGCTCACCCGCGAAATCGCAATAGTCATGCGGAACGACAAATTCCAGATCGAGATCAGGATTGTCCGATGGCCGGAAGCGCAGGTGATCAATCACACCGGGCATGGAGGCGGAAAACAGGTAGACGACACGCAACATGCCGCCCAGCAGCTTGGCCAACTCCGCCATGCGATCACCGGCAATCGCCGTCAACGGCTTGGTCGTGCCGTCATCATTGAGCCCTTCAAAGCGATAGTAGTTGGCAAGCGCGATATAGGCGCGGCCGGGATGGCTGATGCCAACAAACGAGGAGTGCGCGATGATGTTGACGGCCTGCAAACCGCGATAATCCGGATGTGCGCGCCAGCTGATATCGGCCAGAAGGCAGGCGGCACGGCGGTAGCGGCTTTCTTCCACCGTTTCCTCAATGCCGAAGACCGGTATAGTCCGACCGCTCCAGTCTTCCAGCTCGCGGGCATGTTCGGGCGAACGTGCACGCAGAATGGCAAGTTCATCGGCAGAGACCAGCAGCGGATCGGTATCCTGATCCTCTTCGCTGAGCAGCGAATAGAGATAACCTTCGCGCACGCCCTGAGCAGAAAACACCACTTTGGAAGGTTTCATCGCTTCCAGCACTTCACGCATGGCGATGGCACCGTAGGGCAAAAGCGAACGGCGGCTTTTTGAGACCGCCTGCCATGCGGGATCCTTCGAATCCTTGGCTGTAATGACGTCATCGAGAAATGCCAGCATTTCCTGCAACGGCACTTCGTAACCCTGCATCATGTGCAGCGGGTACTGACGAATTTCCATATGCAGCTTGGCAATGCTGCGCCATGTCCCGCCAACCGCGTAGAAGGTACGGCCCTCGCCCTTGGCGAGCAGCTTGGCGGTCTTGATCTGTTTCTTGGCAAAGGTCGCGGCCTTTTCAAGCGAGCTTCCAGATGTCTCGGACAACCTGATACCACCGAGCGGCAAGGTAATGCCCTGCCCGCAGGATTTGCCCTTGATATCGATCAGTTCAAGCGAACCGCCGCCAAGGTCACCGGCAATGCCATCGGGGTCATAAAAACCGCTGATGATGCCGTATGCCGAATAGAGCGCTTCTTTTTCGCCGGAGAGGACTTCGATTTCGCAGCCCAGAATCTCTTCGGCTTCACGGATAAAATCAGGTCCGTTGCTGGCTTCACGCGCGGCAGCGGTTGCAAGCACATAGAGTTTGTGGGCCTGAGCCTGTTCTGACAGTGCACGGAAACGACGTAGTGATGCAAGCGCGCGGCTTACCCCTTCGTCGTCCATACGACCGGTAAGCGCCAGCCCCTTACCCAGACCGCACAGTACTTTTTCGTTAAAAAGTACTGCCGGTGCACGGGACAAACCTTCATAAACGACGAGACGAACAGAGTTCGAACCAATATCGATGACGGAAACGGGGGCGATGCCGGTAAGCCGCCCCTGTGCTTCTGATCTTGTCATTCAGCCTGTTTCTTGCGAGCCGAGATAAGACCCGCAATCAGTTTTGGCGCACTGGATTTCAAGGCTTCACCACGTCCGGAAAGGCTGGGATTGGTCATGAAGTAGTGCTGCGCGTTGAACGGTTCCTCGCCCTTGCGCACCTCAATGCGCCTGGACGTTCCGTCGGCAAGTATCTCGTAGCTTTGCTGGTTGTCAATCAGGTTACCCAGCATGATCTGTGAAAGAACTTGCTCATGCACTGTTGGGTTAACCAACGGCACCAGCGTTTCAACGCGTCTGTCAAGATTGCGCGGCATCATATCGGCGGAGCCGATATAAACCAGCGACTTTTCCGAAGGCAGGCCATATCCATTGCCGAAGCAGAAAATGCGGCTGTGTTCCAGGAAGCGTCCAACGATCGATTTGACGCGGATGTTTTCCGAAAGGCCGGCAACCTGCGGACGCAAGCAGCAGATGCCACGGATCACCAGGTCAACTTCAACGCCTGCTTCACTTGCACGGTAAAGTGCATCGATGATTTCAGGGTCAACGAGCGAATTCATCTTCATCCAGATGGCGGCCGGCGCGCCATTCTTTGCGTGCTGGATTTCATCATTGATGTGCTTGATGATGCGTGGGCGCAGCGTGTAGGGCGAAACCGCCAGCTTCATGCCCTCTTCCGGCTCACCATACCCCGTGATGAAGTTGAAGATATTCGCCATGTCGTGGGCAATCTTCGGGTTACAGGTGAAGAAGGAAAGATCGGTGTAAATCTTTGCGGTAATCGGATGGTAGTTGCCCGTTCCAAGGTGGCAATAGGTGCGCAGCTTGCCGTCTTCACGGCGAACGACCATCGACATCTTGGCGTGGGTTTTCAGTTCGATAAAGCCAAACACCACCTGAACGCCAGCGCGCTCAAGGTCGCGGGCCCAACGGATGTTCGCCTCTTCATCGAAGCGTGCCTTCAATTCGACAAGCGCCGTCACCGATTTGCCGGCTTCGGCAGCATCGATCAGAGCACGAACGATCGGGCTGTCGTTGGAGGTACGGTACAGCGTCTGCTTGATAGCCAGAACATCCGGGTCGCGGGCAGCCTGCAGCAGGAACTGCGCCACGACGTCGAAGGATTCGTATGGGTGGTGAACAACCATGTCCTTTTCGCGGATCGCGGCCAGGCAATCACCGGCATGTTCACGCACACGCTCCGGGAAGCGGGCATTGTAAGCCTCGAACTTCAGCTCATCGCGCGGTGCCTTGACGATTTCGGAAATCGTATTCAACGCCAGAAGGCCGGGCAGAACAGCGACGCGATTTTCCGGCACGCCGAGTTCGTGAACCACGAACTGGCGCAGATATTGCGGCATTTCACTGTCGGTCTCGATACGGATAACCGAACCGCGACGGCGTCGCTTCAGAGCGCTTTCGAAGTAGCGAACCAGATCTTCCGCTTCTTCTTCAACTTCAAGATCGCTGTCACGGATCAGGCGGAAGGTACCAAAACCCTTGACGGCATAACCGGGGTAAAGCCTGTTGATGAACAGCCCAACCACATCTTCCAACGTGATGTAGCGAATGGTGTTGCCCTCATCCGGCAGGCGAATGAAGCGGTCGAGTGCTGGCGGCAGGCGCAGAAGGCCGGTCATCGGTTCGCGACCATGCAGGCTTTCCAGCTGCAGAACCATAGAGAAACCAAGGTTCGGAATGAACGGGAACGGGTGCGCAGGGTCGATACACAGCGGTGTCAGAACCGCAAAGATTCTTTCCTCGAACTCTGTCTCAAGCCACAGGCGATCCTCATCAGCCAGTGCGGCAGGGCGCACAATGTAGATGTCTTCCTTGGCAAGATACTGCTGCAGAACAGCAAGCGACGCCTGCTGTTCCATCTGCAGGTTGTCGATTTCTTTCAGGATGTCTTCGAGCTGTTCAGCTGGTGTCTTTCCATCCGGCGTCCTGACAGTGATCGACTGGCGCACCTGTGCCTCAAGGCCGGCGACGCGCACCATGAAAAATTCATCGAGATTGGCGGCGGAAATCGAGAGAAAACGCAAACGCTCCAGCAGCGGATGCGCGACGTTCAGCGTTTCCTCGAGAACGCGGCGGTTGAACTGCAACCAGGAAAATTCGCGGTTGATAAACCGCTCAGGGCTGTCCCACAAAGGGCTACGCTGAGGAGCTTCTGTGATGCCCTGTTCGTGACTGTCCTGTATTGCCGAATCCATCAACAACTCCACCCGTAAAACATTGATCTGCCATTATAACAGTTTGACGACGGAACTGTGACAGTCAATCATCATCCATGTCATTGCCTGGTTCGTTCAAAACCTCTGCGGCCAGGGCTCGAGTGATGCGGATACCACGGGCAAGCGCCAGCCTGTCCAGTTTCTCCACCACCGTCTGCGCCGCATCCAGTGAACGTTCCATTCGCGCCACGATATAGCTGATGATTTTGTCATCCATGTAAAGCTGACGATCAGCAAAAAGCTTCATCAAGACTTGTGCGAGAAGGTCCTCGTCCGGCTCACCGATTTCCACCACGGTCGCCGCCTTGAGGCGCGAACGCAGATCTGGCAGCGTAACCGGCCAGGCAGATGGCCAAAGCCGCGTGCTGATCAACAGTGACGTGCCGTTTTCTCGGACACTGTTGATGACATGGAACAGTTCCGTGTCATCAAAACCGTTGCGATCAGCATCTTCAAAAATTACCGGACCGGTTTCGGCCTTGCGGGCGGCTTGGCTGCCTGCAATGGGATGAATGTCGGTCGCACCGCTCTTTTCCCGCCAGATATTGGCAAGGTGCGATTTTCCAGAACCGATAGGGCCGGCCAGAATCACCACCGGCGACGGCCAGTTCGGCCATGCATCGACAATTGATACGGCAGCATTCAAGGGCGCAGACACCAGCAAGTCATCCCGGCTGGACGCCGTGACATGAGAAAAGACGAGTGGAAGCTGCTCGGCTTTTGGCCGGGCCCGGTCAGGATTTTGTGGGTCGTTCATTTCTGGCTCTGTGTGATCGTCTTGACGGCTGCTTCATCCTTTTGCCCCTCCCAAGGCAAAGCCTGCGCACGTCCGTGGTATAAATCGCTTTCGAGATATCGCGACAGGGCAAACCGCACGAGTACGCCCACCGCCGCTGCCGCCGGCACCGCAATCAGCAAACCGACGAAACCAAACATCGCACCGAAAGCAAAAAGTGCGAACATCAACCATACCGGATGAAGGCCCACGCTGCCACCCACCAGTTTAGGCTGGAGAACATTGCCTTCCATGAACTGGCCAGTGAAATACACGCCGAGAACAATGGCAATCGACACGTAATCCGCACCGAACTGTACCAGGGCCACGCCGCCGGCAATCAGCAGGCACAGCGTCGCACCAACATAAGGAATGAAGCTGAGCATGCCCGTTGCAAAACCGATCAGCAGGCCGAAATTCAGGCCAGCCAGAGAAAGGCCTACGGCATAATAGATGGCCAGGATAAGGCACATGGAGCCCTGCCCACGCACGAAACCGGCAATGGTGGTGTCCATGTCGCTGGCGATCTGGCGCACGGTCTGCACATGGTCGCGTGGTATCCAGCTGTCGACCTTCTTGATCATGCGATCCCAGTCCAGCAGCAGATAGAAGGCAACAACAGGTGTCACCACCAGCAGCGACACGACATCCAACAGAGATTTGCCAGAGTTCCAGATCTGCGTCAGCAGCGTGCCAATAAAACCGGCGCCCTCTGCCAGCAGCTTGGAGAAGTTTTCACGGATGGATTCGACCTGTGCGGCCACCCAATCCGGCAGGATTGTCGAACCGGTGCCAGCGACAAGCTGCTGCAGAGACGAGATATAGCCGGGAATACGGGTGATGAAATCAGAGGCCTGCGCGACAACCACCGGAATGATGATGATCAACGACAGAGCAAACAACAACACGAAAGTAATCAGAATGACCACTGTCGCCATCATACGGCTCAAACCGCGACGCTCCAGCCAGTCGGCAACCGGATCAAGAAAATAGGCTAGCGCCATGCCTGCAACGAATGGCAGAAGGATGGAACTGAACACCGTCAAAAAGATCACAAAGATCGCAAGCGCGCCGATCCAGAAAAACACCTGGCGTCGCAAATTTGTGCCACTGATATGAGGTTGCATCGTCGGTTCCTTGTGGCGCAATCGCCTTTGCATTTCATCAGGAGATAGGATGCACCTACCGGAACGGTCAAGACTTGATCGGGTTTAAGGCCACAGCGAACAGGCAGAAGTGAGGAAAACGTGGTCAAACCCGTGAAAAAGCGGGTAGAGGCCCTGGTTACTCTTGCATAACACCCCCGCTCATGCGAAGGGCACGCCAAAAGGCGATAGCGGAGACAACAGCCATGAGCCAGTCCGGCAAGAACGGTCTTACCTACAGCGATGCAGGCGTGGATATCGACGCCGGAAACCTGATGGTCGAGAAAATCAAGCCTGCTGTTCGCTCGACGCGCCGCCCCGGCGCTGATGGTGAAATTGGCGGCTTCGGCGGTCTCTTCGATCTCAAGGCCGCAGGCTTCAAGGATCCGGTTCTGGTTGCGGCCAATGACGGCGTCGGCACCAAACTGAAGATTGCTATCGACGCAGATTATCATGACACGGTTGGTATCGACCTGGTTGCCATGTGCGTCAACGATCTTGTCGTACAGGGCGCCGAGCCACTGTTCTTCCTCGACTACTTCGCAACAGGCAAGCTGGACCCGGATCAGGGCGCTGCCATCGTATCCGGCATTGCGGCCGGGTGCCGCGAATCCGGCTGCGCGCTGATCGGTGGTGAAACCGCTGAAATGCCTGGCATGTATTCCGATGGTGATTACGATCTGGCCGGTTTTGCAGTTGGCGCTGCCGAACGTGGCCAGCTGCTGCCAGCCGGCGACATTGCCGAAGGCGACGTTATTCTGGGCCTCTCTTCCTCGGGCGTTCACTCCAACGGTTTTTCGCTGGTACGCAAGATCGTGTCGCTGTCTGGCCTTGAGTGGAGTGCACCCGCACCATTCGCGGAAGACAAGAAGCTGGGTGAAGCCCTGCTGACCCCGACACGCATCTATGTGAAGCCACTTCTCAAGGCGATCCGCGAAACCGGCGCATTGAAGGCACTGGCACACATCACCGGCGGTGGCTTTCCGGAGAACATTCCGCGCGTTCTGCCAAAGCACCTCGCCGCAGAAATCGACCTCGGTTCGATCAAGGTACCCCCGGTCTTCTCATGGCTTGCCAAGACCGGCGGCGTTGCAGCCAATGAAATGCTGCGCACCTTCAACTGCGGCGTTGGCATGATCGTTGTCGTCTCGGCTGAAAACGCCCAGAAGGTGACAGACGCGCTGACCGCGGAAGGCGAAACCGTATTCCCGCTTGGCCGTATGATTGCCCGTAACGAGGGTGACCATGGCACGGTTTACAAGGGTACGCTTGGTCTATGAGTAACCAGTCCTCGCCTGCCCGCAAAAAACGGGTTGTGGTTTTTATTTCCGGCGGCGGTTCCAATATGCTGGCGCTGGTTAAGGCATGCGAGGATCCATCCTTTCCAGCGGAGATTGCCTGCGTCATCTCTGACAAGGCTTCGGCTGGCGGTCTGGAAAAAGCCGGGGCACTTGGCATTGCCACCCTTGCCTTCGAGCGCAAATCCTTTGCCAGCAAGGCAGAACATGAGAGCGCCATTTTGACTGCGCTGGCTGACATCAATCCTGATATCATCTGCCTTGCCGGCTACATGCGCCTGATTTCGGGTGACTTTATCGCGCCCTATGAAGGCCGCATCATCAATATCCATCCATCGCTGCTGCCGCTTTTCCCCGGCCTGCACACACATGATCGTGCAATCGCATCCGGCGCAAAGATTACCGGCTGCACCGTGCATTTTGTGACAGAGGGTATGGATGAAGGTCCGGTGATCGGCCAGGCTGCGGTGCCCGTTCTGGCGGATGACAATGCCGAAAGCCTCGCGGCGCGCGTTTTGACCGTGGAACACCAGCTTTATCCGCTGGCGCTGAAGCGTCTCGCCGAAGGCAAGGTGCGTATGGAAGGCGGCAGGGCAATCTGCGAAAGCGGCGCCACGGACGCCACCTCCTTTATCATTTCCGCTTAAAGCCTCGAGCCACCGAGGTTTGAGCTATTAGCCTTTACAGCGTCTGCCGGTTCAACATTGCCCATTGCAGCAGGATGATTGTCTTCGCGTCGGTGATTTCGCCCGTGGAGATCATCGCAAAGGCATCGTCGAGCGACAGGGCGATGACTTCCAAGTCTTCGCCTTCGCTGTCGAGCCCACCGCCCTCACCTGCCTTGATATCCAGATCGATCCTGCCGAAAAACAGGCTGACCTTTTCCGTCAGCGTGCCGGGGCTGGCATACATGTCGAACAGATATTTGACGCTCTCGACAGCATAACCGCTTTCCTCCATTGCCTCGCGGCGAATGGCATCTTCGGCATTGTCGTCATCCAGCAGGCCTGCTGGCACTTCCAGCAGGAAGGCCGGTTCACCGTTCATGAACACCGCCGGACGGAATTGGCGCACAAACACCACCATGTTGCGTGCCGCATCATACAGAAGAATGGCGGCAGCACTGCCATGATCATGCACTTCTCGGTCAATGCGGATGACGCGGCCATCAGGCATTTTCTGGTCAAACACCAATGTTTGCATATGCACGAAGCGTTTCCAGACGGTTTGTTTTTCAACCAGCGTAATCCGGCCATCATCATTGGCTGCCAGAGTACCGCTATTCACCTGATTATCCACACTCATCTCCATTTCCAATTCCGCTGTCACGTCACGACACAAGACAATCAGCATGTCTTGTCGCGCCACGAAACTCGAGGCCTAACACCGTTTTTTACCATCTTCATGGCGTCCGCAAGACAAGCTGAGCCTTACTCCTTGCGAAGCCAGACCTTGTTGTCGTGGAATGCCGCGCCGCCATAGGGGGCCGGCGAATCCGCACCGGTCAGCACATTGATGCCCTCGCCGTCGAGGTGTGCCTTGTTTGGCCACAGCCCTTCAGCGATCAGCACGCCCACGCGTGCACCGGCGACGATCTTGGCGTGAAGCCGAACTTCGCCGCGTGTATTGCCAATTCGCACCACATCGCCGTCAGCAATAGCAAAGGTCTCGGCATCCTCAGGACAGATCATCACTTCCGGACGACCTTCCTTTTGCAGCGATGTCTTGGTTTCGCTGAAGGTCGAGTTGAGGAAGTTACGCGCTGGCGAGGTGGCAAGCCGGAACGGGTGTTCGGCATCGGCCGTCTCGATCACATCGACCTGGTCGGGAAACAGTGGCAACTGGTCCACAGGCCCCATCAGGCCAACATTCTCTGGTGGCTTGTCCGGTGACGGACCGTTTCGCCAATCAGGGCTGAAACGGAATTTTCCATCCGCATGGCCGAAGCCATGCAGATAATGTGCGACCTCAAAGGGTGGCTGGGCATCAATCCACTTGTCTTCCAACAGCGCGTCAAAACCCGGCCAGCCACTGGCCGACAGAATGCGGTCGACATGTTCACGTGCCGTCAGGCCAAAACCCGGCATATGGCTGACGCCAAGGCGCTTGGCCAGTTCCTCGATGACAAACAGGTTGGCGCGCACCGTTTCAGGCGGCTCCACCAGCTTGGGCCCGAGGGTGATGTGGTTCTGACCGCCAGCGCGGTAAATATCGTCATGTTCCAGGAACATCGTAGCGGGCAGCACGATGTCGGCGACCTCTGCCGTTTCCGTCATGAACTGCTCATGCACCGCAACAAACAGGTCGTCCCGCAGGAAGCCCTGCTTCACCAACCGCTGTTCCGGCGTGACATTGATCGGATTGGTGTTCTGGATCAGCATTGCCGTCACAGGCCCACCATTGCGAAGCGCTGCGGCATCGCCGGTCAGCACACGGCCAATCTGCGACTGGTCAAGCTGGCGAATATCCGGATCAGCATAGGCCGTGCCCATCAATTCGGATTTGTCGAGGCGGAAGATTTCGCCATTGTTGTGAAATGCACCACCGCCTTCATATTGCCAGGAGCCGAGCACAGTTGCGATGGACAGCGCCGCGTGCATTGCAACTGCGCCATTGCGCTGGCGGGAAAAACCGTAACCGAGACGGAAGAAGCTCTTTTTGGTCGTGCCGACCAGCCGCGCAAAGGCCTCGATCTCCTCGACGGACAGACCAGTGATTTGCGAGGCCCATTGTGGTGTTTTGCTTTGCAGGTGGGCTTCGAGCCCGGCGGGATCATCGGCAAATTTGGCCATATAGGCACGGTCGGCATACCCGTCACGAAATGCAATATGCATGACAGCACAGGCAAGCGCCGCATCGGTGCCGGGTTTCAGCACCAGTCCCAGATCGGCCTGTTTCATGGTTGGGTTGTCGTAGATATCGACGACGACGATCTTGGCACCACGTTCCTTGCGTGCCTTCACCGCATGGGTCATGACATTGATCTGCGTGGCAACCGCATTGGTGCCCCAGATCACAACAACATCGGCCTTGGCCATCTCGCGAGGGTCCGGCCCACGCAATGCGCCTGTGCCCATCACATAACCGGTCCAGGCGGTATTGGTGCAGATTGTGCCGAAAAATCCGGAATACCGTTTGGCATGACGCAGGCGCTCAATGCTGTCGCGCTGCACTTGCCCCATGGTGCCGGCATAAAAATACGGCCAGACGGCTTCCGAACCATGTGCGGCTTCTGCCTTTACAAAGGCATTGGCAATTTCATCCAGTGCGTCATCCCAGCTGATTTCCTGCCAGTCACCAGCCCCTTTCGCACCCTTGCGGCGCTTGGGGGTCAACAGTCGGCCGGGATGATAAATCCGTTCGGAATAGCGGGCCACTTTTGCGCAGATGACACCTGCGGTATAGGTGTTGCTGTTGGCTCCGCGCACACGGCCAATGCGCCCTTCAGAGGTGATATCCACCTCAAGAGCGCAAGCGGAGGGACAGTCATGCGGACAAACAGTGTGTCCGGTGGTGGATTTGGGTGAAATCTGGGTCGCAACGTTCATCAGTTTTCTATATTGCAAGAGTGAAGCGGCCAAAAGTGCCAACTGACCATCATCAAGATTATTCATAAAAGGCATCGGCACGCATGAATTACCGCCATATCTATCACGCAGGCAATTTTGCCGATGTTCTCAAACACGCGGTTCTGGCGCGGCTGGTTCGTTACCAGCAGAACAAGGACAAGGCTTTCCGGGTTCTGGATACCCATGCCGGTATCGGACTTTATGACCTGTCCTCCGAAGAAGCACAGAAGACAGGCGAATGGCAGACCGGCATCGGCAAGCTCATGCAGGCCGAGCTTGCCGCACCTGTCGCCGATCTCTTGGAACCTTACCTCTCCGCCGTCCGGGAACTGAACCCCGATGGTGGTGTCAAGCTTTATCCCGGCTCGCCCAAGCTGACGCGCCTGTTGTTGCGCCCGCAGGACCGGTTGTCCGCCATGGAACTGCATCCGGACGACGCCCGAGCATTATCGCGCCAGTTCGAAGGGGATTTTCAGGTTCGTGTTACCGAGCTGGATGGCTGGCTGGCGTTGGGCGCCCACCTGCCGCCTAAGGAAAAACGCGGCCTGATTCTGGTCGACCCACCCTTTGAGATCGCCGGTGAATATGAGCGTCTGGTCGATGGACTTGCCAAGGCTTACCGACGTTTTGCAACAGGCACCTATTGCCTGTGGTATCCCATCAAAAAAGGTGCACCGATAAAGGACTTTCACGAGCAATTGCAAGCGCTCGAAATCCCCAAGATGCTGTGTGCCGAACTTTCGGTGCGCAGCGACCGCGAAGAGGGATTGAGCGGTTCCGGCCTGATTATCGTCAACCCACCCTTCACCCTGAAGGATGAGTTGCACACGCTATTGCCAGTGTTAAAAACAGTCATGGCACAGGATCGTTATGCGTCCCAGCGTGCGTTCTGGTTGCGCGGCGAGGCCTGAAACCTCGCCGGTCGCGTGGTGTTAGCCACTCGTGGACGGTTCGTCCGGCTCGGACAATTTTGCCCGTTCAAACAGCAGAATGACGATCAGCCCCATGACCAAGGGGATGATCAGGTAAAACAGGCGAAACACCAGAAGAGCCGCAATGACATCTGCCGGGTTCATATCCGGCAGGCCTGTGACGAACAAAAGTTCGAGCACGCCAAGGCCGCCCGGAGCATGAGAAATCAAGGCCGCAGAAAACGACACCAGGAAGATGCCGAGAATAACCATGTAGCCGGGGTTTCCGGCTTCCGGCAGCGCAAAATAGATAATGCCAGCCGCGCCGATCAATTCCAGCGGCCCGATGATAAGCTGTTGTGCGACCAAGGGCGGGGCCGGATAGGGAAACACACGGCTTCCAATTTTCAGAGGGCGCGGTTTCAGCAGGCTTCCGGCGACATAGATGCCGCAAAGCACCAGCAATATGCACCCGGTTGTCCTTGAAGCACCAACCGGCAGCAGGTCACCGAAGCGTTCGGTGATGTCTGGTTCATAAACCAGCACCAGACCGGTCAGGAACATTGTGCCGAAGAAAAAGGTAAAGGAGCACATGGCCACCAGAATACCCACTTCCGTGCCACTGAGGCCCTTCGACGTGTAAGCGCGGTACCGCACCACAGCACCTGAGAACACCGATGCGCCGACATTGTGCGACAAGGCGTAAGTGGTGAACGATGTCAGCGTAATAAAAAGAAGGTTCACTTTGCGGCCAAGATGCTGCAAGGCGATCCGGTCATATCCGGCAAGGGCCGCGTAGGCCAGAAGTGTTGAAAGTGCAGAAAGCGACCAGCCTTTCCACGAAATCGCTGTCAGGCTGTCCCAGACATCATCAAGCGATAATCCGCGTACTTCATGGTAAAGCAGCCATATCGAAAACCCTATCGTCGCGAGGCCGACGACCGGCCATAGATATTTCTTCACTTTCATACGCACATGCCCGCTTGTTCCTCCCGGCAGCGTCTCTGCCTTGTTCACACTCCATCCTACCCATCAGCGTGATCACTGATGAATAACGCGACGAGACGACAAAAGGCTGCACAGCCTTTTCATCTTTCCGCACGCCAACGAATTAAAAGATTCGTCCAACTTTAGTCGTTATCTGAATAAACTTTCAACCTTTACCATCGCGTTTATCGTATCAAACAATAGTTGAAATCCCTTCAGAAAATGCGCGATGGCCCCGTTTTTCTGGGGTGTAAAGCTGATATAAAGTTGAAACACATTTCAGTTATCCATTCAGGTAATTGCCCGATGCCTCATGCCTACGAACGTCCTTGCCGCCCATGAAACAATATGCAGGCATAATCGCGCTTGGCGTGATGGCTGTGGCCGCGGCAGTTTCCTTTCGTGAGGAAGCACCTGCTCCTCAGAAACCGGTAGCGCCTTCACCCCAAATTCAGACTGGTAACAACACGCAGACATCCGGCACCGCACCAGTTGGCACGCCGACACGCACTCTGCCAAAGTCCACAGGTTTTGATTTTTACGTGCTGTCCCTATCATGGTCGCCCAGTTACTGCGCCAGTTCGGAAGGCGCGGGCAACCGTCAGCAATGCGGCACCAACCGCCGTTATGGTTTTGTGGTGCATGGCCTGTGGCCACAAAATGAGAATGGCTACCCTCAGTTTTGTTCAAGCAGCGAACCAGAACGGGTTCCCGATGCGCTGGGCAGATCGATGTTCGACATCATGCCGTCAATGGGGCTGATCGGCCACCAGTGGCGTAAACACGGTTCCTGCTCCGGGCTTTCGCAAAAGGACTATTTTGCTGCCACACGGGCTGCCTTCGACGCGGTAAAATTACCGCCGACGATTTCACAAGGCCAGAACAATCAAACAATCTCTGCCGACGGGCTGGAAAAGGCATTCATTGCCGCCAATCCGCGCATGAGCCAACATGGTATCTCAATCAGCTGCGACGGCGGACGTTTTGAAGAGGTCCGCATCTGCCTCACCCAGGATTTGCAGTTTCGCGCCTGTCAGCAAGTCGACAGCCAGGGCTGCCAAACAAAACAAATGACCATTCCCCCCATCCGATAGGAAACATCAATGGAACTGCTTTATTCCCCCGCCTCCCCTTATTCCGCCAAGGTGCGTATGGCTGCCCGCTATCTTAATCTCGGCATTAAGGACGTCAGCGTCGATACCAATGCCGAACCGGCGACGCTGATTGACAATAATCCGCTTGGGAAGATTCCGACCTTGCTCTTAGATGACGGTAATTCGGTGTACGACAGCGTCGCCATCATGCATTATCTTGACAGGCTTTCGCTTGGAAAACTCTATCCAAAAAAACATCAAAAACGCGCCGATGCGGAAATCCTCGAAGCACTGTGCGACGGCGTAATGGATTGTCTGCTCGCCATTGTTTACGAGCGTCGTTTCCGTCCAGAAGAAAAAATCCACCAGCCATGGATCGACAAGCAGTGGAGCAAGGTTGCGCGTGCACTGGACTACCTCAACGCCAATCTTCCCAAGACAGGTAAAAAACTGAATGGCGGCCATTTCGCGCTTGCCGCGATGATCGGTTATCTCGACCTGCGTTTTGCTGGTGAATGGGCAACTGGCCGCGAAGACTTGGCCGCCTGGCCAGAAAAATTTGGCAAGCGCTTCAAGGACTATGCCGAGATGAAGACACCGGCGTAATTAGACGCTTCAACCGCCGACATACAAAAAGAGCAGAGAGGTCCGCCTCTCTGCTCTTTTTATTGCGCGGTGTGCATCCAATAAGAGCGCATAAAAAAACCGGGGCTGTTGGCCCCGGTTTTCTTTTAATCGCGTTTCCGCAGATTAGAACTTCACGCCGATACCGACCTTAACGCTGTGGTCGTCGTAACCACGGGAGAAGGAACCAGAGTCAAGTGTGTAGTCCTTCTTAGCGTAGTCAGAGTAACGGTACTCAAGACGAGCTGTGATGTTGTCGGTTACGAGAGCTTCAACACCTGCACCAACGGTGTAACCGAGTGCTGTTGCACTGTCGCTGGACGTTGCGTCACGCAGCTTGTTCTCGGAGATTGCGAGACCACCCGTACCATAGATCAGGAATGGGTTCATATCGTAACCAACACGAGCACGCAGCGAGCCGTTTACGCCCTGCTTGCCGGAAAGACCGGTGCCAACTGCACCAGCAGAACCGCTTTCATCGCCGAGGCCGATGTCTGCTTCTGCACCGTAGACGATCTGGCCGTTCTGCCAGTTGTAACCACCGTACAGACCACCGCCAAAGCCCTTGGCATCACGACCATCGTTGCTGCTGCTAAAGCGGCCCCAATCGTAGTTTACGGTACCACCAACGTAAGCGCCGGACCAATCGGAAACCGGTGCTGGCTGCTCATAAGCAACTGGTGCCTGTGGAACTTCGTTGACCGCGTCAGCCGCCTTGGCTGCCGAGAAAGCTCCTGCTGCCATCGTGGAAGCCATAAGAGTTGCAACAAAAATACGCATGTCATTCTCCTTTTCACCACCGCATTGTGCGCTAAACCAAAGTCTCAACGCGGTTAAAAACAGTTAGGTTCCCTGCCCTTCTGGAAATTGAAAATGATGGGTGAATGAGGAGATCAAAAAGCCAAACTGTGAATTCTTTGTGGCGCGGCAGTGACTGAAGTTTGACGTTGCTAAAATACAACGAATTTTTGTTAAGGATAACACTTCATTAAATTCAGAACAGTCGAATTTTACATGTATTTATTTAAAATAAACACCAAATATACTTAAAACCCTATTCCTGTATAACGCGAAACGGCGCTGTACAGGGCTTCGAAATTTGATTTATATCGTCTTCCTATATACTTAGATGCAGATATAAAGCCGGTTTCGATGGAAAAAATACCAAAAACAGTCTTGATCACCGGCGCTTCCAGACGACTTGGGCGGGCAATTGCCGAAGATATGGCTGCTCACGGCTTCGCTATTGCCGTCCATGCACGCTCTTCCATCCTCGAAGCAGAAGAGTTCGCTAATACAATAAGGCGCAACGGTGGCAAAGCGCAGGCTTTTGCGGCAGACCTTGCCGATATCGCCTCAACATCCGATTTGATGGAGCAGGCCAGTAACACGCTTGGTCCTATCGGAATTCTCATCAATAACGCCTCGATTTTCCGCAGCGATTCGGCTGATACATTCGATTCGGCGACATTTGACGCACATTTTGCCGTTCATGTCCGTGCGCCGTCCATTCTGGCAGCCGGATTGGTGCACCAGTTGCCGCAGGACATGAACGGTCTGATCGTCAACATTATTGACCAGCGAGTCTGGGCACCCAATCCACGCTTTTATTCTTATACCTTGTCTAAATCCGCACTTTGGACCGCAACGCAAACCATGGCGCAGGCCTTTGCACCACGCGTGCGGGTGAATGCCATTGGCCCTGGTCCGTCATTTAGAAGTGAAAGACAGCGACCACAGGACTTTCAGGCGCAGATCGACGGCCTTATATTAAAGAGAGGACCGCAGCCGGATGAATTCGGCCGCACGGTTCGTTTTCTTTTTGACACACCGTCTATCACCGGGCAGATGATCGCCCTTGATGGCGGGCAACACCTCGCTTGGGAAACCCCTGACGTGGCGGAGATACCTGAATGAACGGACAGAAGCTGCCCGAGGGCGGCATTCTCTTCGATGAAACCGACGATGATGAAGATGACGCCATTGCTTCGTCCCCTGAGAACGAAGTCGCAAGCGTTGGCGCATCCATTGACTGGTCTGCCGGATGGAAAAATGAAACCGGCCTGAAGGGCATGGACCTGATTGCCGAGTTTGTGAAACACCTGCCGAACCGGCCGGGCGTTTACCGCATGTTCAACGACGCAGGCGACGTGCTTTACGTCGGCAAGGCACGCTCGTTGAAAAAGCGTGTGGGCAATTACGCCCAGGGCCGCTTCCACTCCAACCGAATTGGCCAAATGGTGCGGCTGACGGTGAATATGGAGTTTGTCACCACCCGCACGGAAACCGAGGCTCTGCTGCTGGAAGCAAACCTCATCAAACGTCTGCGCCCGCGGTTCAACGTGCTGCTGCGCGACGACAAGTCGTTTCCCTACATTCTTATTACGGCTGACAATCGCGCCCCTGCGATCTTCAAACATCGTGGCGCCCGCGCCCGTAAGGGCGATTATTTCGGGCCATTTGCATCGGCCGGTGCGGTTGGACGCACCATCAACTCGTTGCAACGGGCGTTTCTTATCCGCACCTGCACAGACAGTGTGTTTGAAACGCGCACCCGCCCCTGTCTGCTTTACCAAATCAAACGATGTTCCGGCCCCTGCACGCATGAAGTCAGCGATGCGGGGTATGCAGAACTTGTTCAGGAAGCCAAAGACTTCCTTTCGGGCAAAAGCCAAAGCGTAAAGACCGCGATTGCCCGGCAGATGAACGAAGCGGCGGAAGATCTGGATTTCGAGCGCGCTGCCGTCTACCGCGACAGGCTGGCAGCCCTCAGCCATGTGCAGAGCCATCAGGGCATCAACCCGGCTGGCATTGAAGAAGCTGACGTGTTTGCCATTCATCACGAAGGTGGCATTTCCTGTATCCAGGTGTTCTTCTTCCGCACCGGCCAGAATTGGGGTAACCGCGCCTATTTTCCGAAAGCCGATCCTTCTTTGCCGCCTTCGGAAGTCCTCAACGCGTTTCTCGCGCAATTTTACGACGACAAACCGGTGCCAAAGCAAATCCTGCTTTCCGAGACAGTGGAAGAACAGGAACTGCTGGCGGCAGCACTTGGCGAAAAGGCCAACCACAAGGTCACGATCTCGGTGCCGCAACGCGGTGAGAAAAAGGATATCGTTGACCATGTACTGGGCAATGCGCGTGAAGCGCATGGCCGCAAGCTGGCTGAAACGTCGTCGCAGGAGCGCTTACTGAAAGGTTTTGCAGACACCTTCAACCTGTCTTATGTGCCACGCCGTATCGAAATCTACGATAACTCCCATATCATGGGCACCAATGCTGTTGGCGGCATGGTGGTGGCGGGACCGGAAGGTTTCGTGAAGAACCAGTATCGCAAGTTCAACATCAAATCGACGGACATCACGCCCGGCGATGACTTTGGCATGATGCGCGAGGTGATGACCCGCCGGTTTTCGCGCCTGTTGAAAGAAGAAGGCAAACCCGATCGCAATCAGGTTACGTCAACCGAGGATGCCGCTGACATGCCTTTCCCCGCATGGCCAGACGTTATCCTGATCGATGGTGGCCAAGGCCAGATGACAGCGGTTCGTGGTATTCTTGATGAACTTGATATCGGCGATTGCGTCACGGCCATCGGTGTTGCCAAGGGTGTCGACCGTGATGCGGGCAGAGAACGTTTCTTTGCCGACGGTCGCAGTGACTTTTCCCTGCCGCCACGCGATCCGGTTCTCTACTTCATCCAGCGCATGCGCGACGAAGCGCACCGTTTTGCCATCGGCTCCCACCGGGCACGCCGCAAAAAAGAAATGATCAAGAATCCGCTGGATGAAATCAGTGGTATTGGTCCCGGCCGCAAACGCGCGCTTTTGCAGCATTTCGGTACGGCAAAAGCCGTTTCGCGGGCTGGTCTAAATGACCTGATGAATGTAACCGGCATTTCCGAGGCGGTTGCCCGGCAGGTTTATAATCATTTTCACGAAAATGGCGCAGAATGACGATCTCCTCGTCATCTGCTTGCTAAAAAAAACACAAACAGATGTTGACGCTGACAGCGTGCGGCTTCATCTAAAGCTGAAATTCCGTAAGGCAGGTTCTCAATGGCTTCTCGCGCGTACAATATTCCGAATCTTCTTACCTATGCCCGTATTCTGGCCGTACCGGTCATTGTACTGTGCTTCTTTGTGGAGGGACAGCTGGCAAGCTCGGATTTTGCGCGCTGGACAGCGCTGTGGATTTTTATCGTCGCTTCTATCACCGACTTTCTCGATGGCTATCTGGCGCGTATCTGGAACCAGACATCCAACATCGGCCGCATGCTGGATCCGATTGCCGACAAGCTGCTGATTGCTTCCGTTCTTTTGTTGATGGCAGCAGATGGTACGATTGCCGGTTGGTCGGTATGGGCCGCCATTACTATTCTGTGCCGTGAAATCCTTGTGTCCGGCCTGCGCGAATATCTCGCTGCATTGAAGGTGTCCGTTCCGGTCACGCAGATCGCCAAGGGGAAGACCACCATCCAGATGGTGGCCATCGCTTTCCTGCTGGCCGGCCCTGCCGGCGACAAGGTTCTGCCTTACACCACCGAAACCGGTATCGGCCTGTTGTGGCTTGCGGCCGCGCTGACGATTTACACCGGCTATGACTATTTCAGGGCTGGCCTCAAGCACATCGTGGACGCCGAATAATGACACGCCTCGTTTATTTCGCCTGGGTTCGGGAGAAGATTGGTACGGCCGAAGAGGAGCTGGATATCCCCGCTTCGGTCAAAACGGCAGGTGATCTGCTGGCCTATCTGACCACGCTTGGCGAGAATTACGAGGCGGCATTTGAATTTCCGCACGCCATCCGCGTCGCTGTCAATCAGGAACATATCGACCACGATGAAAGCATCGAGGGCGCGCGCGAAATCGGAATTTTTCCACCAATGACCGGCGGCTGATTGGGATGGAAGGGCGCAACACCCCTTCCCTCAATTCTATGCTTGTCACAGGAATAAGGGGGTCCGTAGTTACACCCCGGCCAACTCACTAAGAGCTGTTACGAGTACACCATGACGATCAAGCCGACCATTCGTGTGCAGTCCGATGACTTCGATGCAGCCGCTGAAGCAAAAAAGCTGACCGACAATGACCGCAGCATTGGCGCTGTCGTTACCTTTACCGGTCTTTGCCGTGATGACGGCGGCACATTGTCTGCACTGGAGCTTGAGCATTATCCCGGCATGGCAGAAGCGGAGCTAAACCGCATCGCTGCGCTCGCCATTGAACGTTTTGACCTTCTTGGCCTGACGGCCATCCACCGTTTTGGCAAAATCCCAACCGGCGACAACATCGTTCTGGTTATTGCCGCCTCGCGTCATCGGCAGGCAGCCTTTGATGGCGCAAACTTCGTGATGGATTATCTGAAAACATCCGCGCCGTTCTGGAAAAAAGAACATGGCAAGGATGGCAGTACCGGTGAATGGATCAATGCCAAAAGCGCCGATGAAACGGCCAAGGACAAGTGGCGCTAAGCACTACCATCCCTACGGTATTTGAGTTTCGCTTCTGCGGATCACCAACCAGACCACAAGCCCCAGCAGCACGGCTGCGTCGCGCCACATGACCGGACCATAGCCGCCCCATAGCGTCTCTGCCACTCCGATGCTTGCCGCGCCAAAGGCAGAGGAAAGCGGGCTGGAATAACCGCCGGCCGCCGAGATCAGCACGATCTTGAGCCCAAATGTCAGCCCCGCGCCAAAGTCCATATTGCCATAATAGCTGGTCGCAAAAATCGCGGCGATGGCCGCAAGGCAGGCGGCCAGACAATAGGACAGCAACAGGATACGGCCGGAATTGACACCACATAGCTCGGCTGCAAAGGCATCATTCGCCACAGCTTTCCATTGCCGCCCAAAAGTCGAGACGCGCAGGTAATAGTTGATCAGTGCAATCAGGCACAGGAAAACAACCGTGTTGAAAAGCTGCACGGCCGTCACCGTCAGGGAAAAGCCCTGATAGGAGAACAGCACAATCGGTCCCTGAAACAGAGGCGGCAACCACAAGACCCGCGTATTGGCTGCAAGCCGCGCGCCCTCCATCAGGGCAATCAGCACGCCAAGACCTGCCACCATGACCGCATTGGGTGAGGCCATCACCAAGGGGCGAATGATCGTGCGTCCGACGACCACGCCTGCCCATAAACCAGCCGACAGGGCAAAGGCTGCGCCAAAAGCCAACGTGGCTGGCAGAATAAGCCACAGCTGGTTCCAGCCGAAATCCGCAAACAACAGATAGGTCTGGCCGGCAAAAGCGAAGATTGCGCCATAGGTAACATCTGCACGACGGGTCAGCGAAAAAACGATCGTGTAACCAAAGGCCAGCACCGCATAAAGCGCTGCAATGGGGATGGCATTCAAAAGCTGCTGCACGAGATATGCCATCACGCCGCCCTCAACCGTCACATTATTATAACTGGTAAAAGTCATTTTAACAGTTATAATTTGGCATGGATTTTTCGTGGACACCACACCGATTTTCTGGCGGCACGCTTGCCCTTGATGTGGCAAACAGTGTGATTTTGCGATTTTCTCCCGAAAAATCTCTCGACCGGTTTGCCGTGCCCAAGCAGATCGACAGTTTTGCGGCCGCCGCAAGTGCGCTGAGCGGCGACCAAAAACACGGTGCTGAGTTGGTGCCGACAAAGGCACGCAATCGCCCCCTGCTGCTTTCGCTGCGTGAGGCAACTGACAGCTACTTCCGAGTGGCTGTCTCGGGAATTGATGACCGCCTGTTATTGGCGCAGTTGTTGGAGACTGCTGCCGCTGCGCTTCGCCATGCGCCGCATGATCAATCGCTGGAGGCCGCGACCGCCAGATCAGCGCTGCAGCTGATTGCCGGCACGGAGCGGCAGCGGATCAGGATCTGTGGCAATTGCGGTTGGCTGTTCATTGACCGCAGCAAAAACCGTAGCCGCGTCTGGTGCGACATGGCCGTGTGCGGCAACAGGCAAAAAGCTGCCCGCCACTACCATCGCACAAAGGAGGAAACGGCATGAGGCCGCTCAGTCTTGTATTCCTTTTGGCAACTGTATCGATGGCTGGTTGCCAGCGCGAAGACCACGGCGACATCGCCAAACTGTCCGGCCGCATGTTTGTGTTCAATTACCGGGTGGCAACCGCCAATTATCTGGTCACGCTGCAACCGTTGGCCCCGATCACGGCTGGCAGCACGGCAGAGGCGGAGTTTGAAAATCCACGCGGCGGTGCTCCTCTCTCGACCGTCGAGAAGCTGTTTCCCAAAACGGAAAAAATTGTGCTGCAAAGCCCGCCAATTGAATGCGTGAAAAAGGGTCGGCCTTACAAGGTGACGATCCGGCTGAAAGACGCCGATGGGTTGTTACGGCAAACAATCGAAACCAGCATAAGCTCGAACACCGATCAGTCACAGCTGCCGGCCAAGCCGCTGGTCGTCGGGCCGCTTTATACACCGAACCCGGATGTGTTTCGGACCGATGGCACGACGGATATGAGCCCTGTTCAGGGTTGCTCGATATAAAGCCAACAACTCCAAAACCCTAAACACGCCAATAAAAAACGGAGCCTTTCGGCTCCGTTCTTCAATGTATTTCAGTTGTTTGAACCGTTTCCCTGAAAAGGTGATTCCGGTCGCTCACAAACTGATTCAGCCAACGATTTCTGTTTCTGCGAACCAGTAAGCGATTTCCTGCACAGCTGTTTCCGGAGCATCGGAACCGTGAACGGAGTTTTCGCCGATCGACAGAGCGAACTGCTTGCGGATGGTGCCTTCGTCAGCGTTTGCTGGGTTGGTAGCGCCCATGATTTCGCGGTTCTTGAGGATAGCGTTTTCGCCTTCCAGAACCTGAACGATGGTCGGACCAGAAGTCATGCCTTCAACCAGTTCACCGAAGAAAGGACGCTCTTTGTGAACAGCGTAGAAGCCTTCAGCTTCGCGCTTGCTCATCCAGACGCGCTTGGACGCGATGATGCGCAGGCCGTTGTCTTCAAATACCTTGGTGATGGCGCCAGTGAGGTTACGCTTGGTTGCGTCCGGCTTGATCATCGAAAATGTGCGTTCAATCGCCATGTGTCCGTTTCCTTGTTCTTTAAAGAAAGTGGGCGGTGTTTACCCGCCCAAAGGCCCGAAAACAAGGGGGATCGTCCAAGTTTCATGCGGGTGTCACACTCCGACCCCTCGCACCATAGAGATCAAGGCAACGCTCGAACCACTC
This sequence comes from Agrobacterium sp. AGB01, assembly GCF_014851585.1. Lineage (GTDB taxonomy): Bacteria > Pseudomonadota > Alphaproteobacteria > Rhizobiales > Rhizobiaceae > Agrobacterium. Next base: position 1,041,880 of record NZ_JACVAB010000001.1, on the reverse strand, counting down.
TCGCACCGGGTCATCAGCGCCGAAAAGATCGACGCCGGAAACAATCCGTGCCCATTGCAAGGCACCAAACACGATGTAGTCGGCAAACAGCGGGCCGTCGCCACCGATAAAGGGCTGATAGCTCAAGGTGCGGCGCAACGGTTCCAGTTTCTGCGGGAAAGCCGCAATTTCAGCATCCCGCTCCGCACTGGCCTCTTCCAGCGATTTTCCAAGAGCCCTTGTCCGGCTTTCTCGGAAATAGACCTGATCCTTCTGTTCCAGCATGTCATGGATATCTACAACCGCGATGCGAACAATTGCCGGGTGCAATGTGGTTTGCGACCAGCTCTCAATCATCCGTGCCATGGCCTTGCCGCCTTCGCCATTAAACAGCGAGGGCCGTTCCGGGTAGGCTTCATCGAGATAGAGAGCGATCTGGAAACTGTCATTCACCAGGTAGTCGCCGTCACGCAGGATAGGAACAGTTTTCGAAAAGCCGCCCTCTGCAGCGGGAATAGCGCTGAAAGGCAGTGGTCTTTCTTCAAAATCCAGCCCTTTATGCCCCAATGAGAGAACTGTTTTCCAGCAATGTGGTGAAAAAGGCCGGGCCGTATCCTTGCCACAAAGGGAATAAAGCGTTCTCGACATCAAGTGTTCTCCTGGCTGCTATTCGCCCTATCAAATCTCATCTTCTGACCATGATCAAATCAGCAATTATCATGGCGCCTATCAATAATAACAATAACGAAGCATCGTTCCGTAAATACAGAATTCTATAATGAGGCCTTTATTCAATTTTAAGGAGAGTTTGTCATAAGACGATGGAATTGCTGCAATAACCATTAAAAATACAAGTAATCGCAAATATACGTAATTGCTTGGGCATCATTTCGTTCGACAAGGGGACCAAGACGGATATGGGCGCAGAACTGGCTAAAAAGGCGACAAAGAGTGTTGCCAGAAATAACCTCGTTGCTTCCAAGATCATCCAGTTCATGGCGAAGATGCATGTTGCCCCCATCCCTCGCAACTATGAACTGTTTTATGAGGTCTTGTCCGGCCACAACCCTGAAATGGGGCGCGATATACTCGCGCTTGGCAATGCACCGCAGCAGCACGACCTTGACGAGATTGGTCTGAAATACAATCTGCCGGGGCATTGCGGCATTACCGCCGGCAAAGCTGCCTCCGAGATCAGCCGTACCATTGAACAGATTTCGCAACGTCTGACTGTTGCGCTGCACCGCTCCACCACGCTTCTCGCTTCCTCTGGCCTTGATGCAGACCATATCGGCACGCAGGAAGAGCTGTTGCATTTTGCCGCCTTGCTTCATGAGGAACAATCCAGCCTGCTGCATTTCGTGACCAAAGGTCTGGAAACCATGCAGGAGTGTGAAGCCAGCATTGAAAAGGCTCGCCGTATTTCCTTGCGCGACCATTTGACGATGCTGCCCAATCGCATCGCCTTTGCTGAAAAACTCTCAGCCCTGTTCATTGACAAGCAACCGCAGACGCATTTTGCCATGCTGCTGGTCAATATCGACAATTTCCGTCAGGTGAACGAGCGTTATGGCGCAACCGCCGGCAACCGTGCCCTGCGACGTCTGGCAGCCCTGTTCCGCAAATCGATCAAGAAGCAGGATTTTGTCGCCCGCACAGCCGGTAACGAATTCGCCTTCCTGTTTTCCGAAGTGCCACTTAATGCAGCTGAAAACATCGCGGAGCGTCTGCGTCGCACGGTTGAATCGCTGCGTTTTATCAACAAGACCGGACAGGACGACAAACTGACCGTATCGATCGGTGTCGCTGTTGTCGATGGACTGACCTCAGCCGCCGAGTTTTATGGCAATGCCGAAATTTCGTTGCTGGCGGCGCGCAGCCGTGAAGGCAACTGTGTGGTTCCCTATTCGCGGGACGTCGCCAAACGTTCGCGCAACAGCTATCTGCTGCAAATCGGCGCCTGAATTCAAAAGCCTTCAAATTCCTGACGTAAACTGTGGCTTTCACGCTCTTGCCTTAAGCCAAGAGTTCAGCCAAAACGGCGCCATGATTACGATTAGCGACCTTTCAGCCCGCATTGCCGGACGCCTTCTTCTTGACCACGCCAGCGTGACACTGCCGTCCGGCACAAAAGCCGGTCTGGTGGGACGCAATGGCGCTGGAAAATCCACCCTGTTCCGGGTGATTACCGGCGATATGGGCGCTGAAAGCGGTGCCGTCACCATTCCTAAAAACGCACGTATTGGCCAGGTGGCCCAGGAAGCACCTGGCACCGAGGACAGTCTGATCGAGATTGTTCTGGCGGCCGACAAGGAACGTGCTTCACTGCTGCTGGAATCTGAAACCGCAACGGATCCGCATCGCATTGCGGAAATCCAGATGCGTCTTGTCGATATCGACGCCCATTCGGCGGAGGCGCGCGCCTCCAGCATTCTGGCCGGTCTCGGCTTCAACCAGGAGGCACAGCTGCGCCCGGCATCGTCGTTTTCCGGCGGCTGGCGCATGCGTGTGGCGCTAGCATCCGTGCTGTTTGCTCAGCCGGACCTGTTGCTGCTCGACGAACCGACCAACTATCTCGACCTTGAAGGTACGCTATGGCTGGAAGATTATATCCGTCGTTATCCCTACACGGTTATCATCATCAGCCACGACCGTGACCTGTTGAACAATGCGGTCAATGCCATCGTGCATCTGGACCAGAAAAAGCTGACCTTCTATCGCGGCGGTTACGACCAGTTTGAACGCCAGAAGGCCGAAAACGACGAACTGCAGATGAAGGCCAAGGCAAAGAACGATGCCGCGCGCAAACACCTGCAGAGCTTTATCGACCGTTTCAAGGCCAAGGCCTCCAAGGCAAAACAGGCGCAGAGCCGCGTCAAGGCTCTGGAGCGCATGGGGACCGTCGCGTCCGTGATCGAAGATCATGTGCAGCCGATCACCTTCCCCGAACCGGAAAAGCAGCCCGCCTCGCCCATCGTTGCGATCAATGGCGGCGCAGTTGGCTACACGCCCGGCAACCCCATCCTCAAGGGATTGAACCTGCGCATCGACAATGACGACCGTATTGCGCTTTTGGGTTCCAACGGTAACGGCAAGTCTACATTTGCCAAGTTCATCTCTGGCAAGCTGGCCCCTGAAAGCGGTGACCTGCGACTGGCGCCATCTCTCAAGATCGGCTTTTTCGCGCAACATCAGCTGGATGATCTGATCCCGGACGAAACGCCGGTGGAACATGTGCGCAAGCTGATGCCGCAGGCACCGGAAGCCAAGGTGCGCGCCCGCGTTGCGCAGATGGGTCTGGCCACGGAAAAGATGGCAACGGCTGCCAAGGATCTGTCCGGTGGTGAAAAAGCCCGCCTGCTGATGGGGCTCGCCGCGTTCCACGCGCCAAACCTGCTGATCCTCGACGAACCGACCAACCATCTGGATATCGACAGCCGCCGCGCCTTGATTGAGGCACTGAACGTTTATGATGGTGCAGTCATCCTGATCTCGCACGATCGCCACCTGATCGAGGCAACCGTTGACCGGTTGTGGCTGGTAAACAACGGCACCGTGACGACCTTTGAAGGCGACATGGATGAATACCGTGACCTCATCGTTTCCTCGGGTAAAAAAAAAGAAGAAAAAATTGAAGTCGCAGTAGATGCGGCTTCAAAGGCGGACCAGCGCAAGGCGAATGCTGAAAAGCGTGCCACGCTGGCGCCACTGAAGAAAAAGATCAATGAAATCGAATCGCTGACAGCAAAACTTGAGAAGCTGATTCAGTCTCTCGATGCGGAACTCGCAGACCCTGCCCTTTACGAAAAGGCGCCAGCCAAGGCTGCGCAGAAGGTGAAGGAACGTGGTGAAGCCGCCGCCAAGCTTTCCGATGTGGAAGAGCAATGGCTGCTGCTTTCCAGCGAATATGAAGAGGCGATGGCCGGTTAAAATCTTACGCGACCGTTAAAAAGCGCGCAGTGAAGTAACCAGTCATTAACCATAATCGGAGAAAGTCGCAGGCACTTAAGCCTGCTCTTTTTTCGAGAATCTTCATGCTGTTACGCGCCATTTCCGCCGCCGCACTTGTGTCTGTCTGCCTGTCCGGTTGCGCCGGGAAACCCAATCTTAATGGCGCCTCGCTGAAGACCTCTTTTGCCGCGACCATGCCGGCCCATGGCCCTGTTCATGCCAATGACCCCGTTGCGCTGTCGCCTGTTGCATGGATGCGCCCCGGAAGCCCATTTGGCCTGGCCGGACGCGATATCGTCGTTTCATCCTTCTCGGATATCAGCCTTGCCAACAAGGAAGTGGTATTGAGTTTTGACGACGGCCCGGTACCTGGCAAAACGGAAAGCATTCTGGCGACGCTGGACGAGTTTGGCGTGAAAGCCACTTTCCTGATGGTTGGCGAAATGGCCAAAAGCCATCCTGACATTGCCAAGAAGGTAGTCGCCGACGGTCACAGTATCGGCAGCCACACCTATCGCCATCCCAATCTGCGCAGCCTGTCGTTCGATCAGGCAATGTCGGAAATCTCCCGTGGTGCGAATGCCGTTGCGACAGCAACGGATACGGACGCAGCGTTCTTCCGCTTTCCTTATCTGGCCGACACCGGACGCCTGCGCCACGCGCTCGACAGCCGTGGCATGGTCATCATGGACGTACAGGTCGATTCGAAGGATTACTTCAAGGATTCACCAGCCATTGTCGCCTCGCGTACAATGGATGCATTGCGCCACCGTGGCAGCGGCATTATCCTGATGCATGACATTCACAAGCGCACCGCCAACATGCTGCCAGCCTTGCTGACGCAGCTAAAGGCCGAAGGCTATAAAGTCGTACATTTGCGCTACAAGAAGCCAGACGAAAAACCGATGCTGATGGCCGGAATTATCTGAAAAACCGCTATTTTACCGGCAAATTGCGACCAATCCAAAACTTGCACATGGATTGGCCCGAGCCATCTTGCTCACCTTCATCTTTCTGCTACAACCTTGTAAAATAATATTTATAGCGTGAACAGTCAGACGGATTATAGCAATCATGCCAAGTACAAAGCTCGCCATCGTTGGCGTCGGTAAAATCGTCCGGGACCAGCATCTCCCGGCTATTGCCAGCAACCCGGATTTCAATCTGATCGCGACAGCAAGCCGTCACGGCACTGTTGAAGGCGTTCCTTCCTACGGCACAATCGACGCATTGCTGGAGGCCGTGCCTGAGCTTGAGGCCGTATCGCTGTGCATGCCGCCACAGTACCGTTACGAAGCCGCACACAAGGCGCTGATGGCTGGCAAACACGTCTTCCTTGAAAAGCCACCGGGCGCCACCCTGTCGGAAGTGCAGGATCTCGTGCGCATTGCCGATTCCAAGGGTCTTTCACTGTTTGCAAGCTGGCACTCGCGTTATGCCCCCGCTGTAGAGGCTGCCAAGTCCTTCCTCGCCTCCACCAAGCTCAACAGCGTTCATGTGATCTGGAAAGAAGACGTGCGCCACTGGCACCCCAACCAGGCATGGATCTGGCAGGCTGGCGGCCTTGGCGTGTTTGACCCCGGCATCAATGCCCTGTCGATCATCACCCATATCCTGCCGCGCGCCTTGTTCATCACCAAGGCTACGCTCGAGTTTCCGGAAAACCGTGATGCGCCAATTGCCGCCGACATCCATTTTGCCGACGTGACCGGCCTTGATGTGCACGCCGAATTTGATTGGCGCCAGACCGGAAAGCAGAGCTGGGACATTGTTGCCGAAACCGACGCTGGCCAGATGGTGCTGTCTGAAGGCGGCGCGAAATTGTCGATCAACGGCGAGTTGAAGTTTGCCGAACCGGAACGGGAATATCCGGCGCTTTACGAACGTTTTGCCGAGATCATCAAGGCGAAGCAGTCGGATGTCGATCTGGCGCCACTGACCCATGTTGCCGATGCATTCCTGCTCGGACGTCACAAGTTCGTGGATTCCTTCTACGATTGATATGTTTTTTCCGCGCCGCGATCGGTCGTGGCGCGGAAGACCCCGACTGAGTTTGATCAGTTCGTGCGGCAGACGAAGCGGTCGCGGCCTTCGGCCTTGGCTTGATACAGCGCCTTGTCGACGGTGCGCAGCAAGGTTCCCAAATCACGTCCTGCCTCTGGCGCAATGGCGCCGCCAATGCTCAATCGGGCATGAACGAGATGTTCTCCATCGGCATCGAAGGGTTCGCGGAATGCCACCAGCAACCGGTCTGCAAGTTCGCCCAGCTTCTCTGGACCAACCGGCCTTGGAATAAAGATCGCAAACTCGTCGCCACCAACACGGATCACCACATCCTCGGCGCGAACCGTCTCGCGTATACGTATGGCAGCTTCCTGCAATACCGTGTCACCAGCGCTGTGGCCGAGCGTGTCATTGATCGCCTTGAAGCCATCCATATCGAGGTAGAGCGCACCAAAGAACTGGTCGTCGCGCAATGCGGCATTGAGCTGCAGCGTCACGAGATGGTCAAGCGCCTTGCGGTTAAAGAACCCTGTCAACGGATCGGTCATGGCAGCCGTTTTCAAATCTTGTTCGGCTAGGCTCATGGTGAAATTAGCGCGCTGCAACCGCAACAGTGCTGCCGCCAACACAGCAAACCGTTGGAGGCTTTCAACCTCATTGGGTGAAAGCTGGCGAGGTTGCGTGTCAACAATGCAGAAAGTCCCCACTACGAGCCCTGCGTCAAGCTCGATCGGCACGCCTGCATAAAACCGCAGGCAAGGCCCGGCCTTCACATAGGGCAAGTCCTTCAATTCAGAGTGCACGCTCAGATCGGGTACGATCAACGTTTTTTGGGTAGTTATAACTTTGGTGCAAATCGAAATATCGCGAGAGCAGTCCGAAAACGGCATACCGGCCTGGCAAGCAATGTGCAGCCAATCCTCATCCACGATATGAACCGCAGCCCGGGTTGTTGAGAACACACTTTGCCCAAGTTCAGACAGGGCAGAAAGTTCAGGAGTCGCTTCAATTCCAAAAGGCAGTATCGAACGTACGGCCATCAATCGTTCAGTTTCGTTTTCCGGCACTGGAACGGTTTGACCCATTATGTCTCCTCTCCCGCCCAATTCGAGGAGATGACTTCCCTCAAGCAAGGCTCACGACCAGCAAACATTAGCCGTGACTACAAAATTAAACAAAGATTTATCAGCAGACTAGGGTCTCGTTCCACCCGAGAAACAACCCGTAATTATTTCCATTGATATATTAGGTCGGCACCGTACCGCTGCCGATAAAACTGCCCTTGTCAGGCAGATACGGCGCAAGCGTCAGGCTTTTTTCTGCCAGCGACCTTCGGGCGATTGCTGCCAGTAGGTGAGGTTATGCCCCTCGCCTTTCAGTTTTTTCCACTGGGCGCGTGCGCCCTCAAGCTGGGTTGCGTCGTATCCGTCGAACATGAAGACGATACGTTCATAGGAATCAATCGAGGGTGGTTCGGCACCATCAACGATAAAGCGCACACTGGCCTGATTGATGTTGTCAGGAGATGACGTCAGCAGAACCGGCTGGTTTGCAGCCTCATCCGACGCTTCGGTGGCATGCGGCAGAAAACTGTCATCGCGAAATGTCCACAGATGCGTGTCGAGTACATCGCGTCGATCATCAGCGGCGGTCTGGACCACAACTTTCCATCCGCGCTCCAGGCTTTTTTCAAGCAAAGGCGGCAGAGCATCCTCGAGTTTCGATTCCGTTAGATGGTAGAAAAGAACTTCCGTCATCGGAATGCCCACGCCTTTATTCATTATGCTTCAAATCGCAGTATAACATACCGCCCAAGGGGTATTGCCCTTGGGCGGTACGATGATCATCAATCTTCGTAGTGGGCGCTAACCAGCTCGTTCAGCAGACGCACACCGTAGCCGGAACCCCAGGACTGGTTGATCTCGGTTAATGGCGAACCCATTGCGGTGCCGGCAATGTCGAGATGCGCCCAAGGCGTGTCACCAACAAAACGCTTCAGGAACTGGGCAGCAGTGATCGAACCGGCCAGACGTCCAGCACTGTTCTTCATGTCGGCAAACTTGGAATCAATGATCTTGTCATAGTCCTTGCCGAGCGGCAGGCGCCACAGTTTTTCTTCGGTCACGTCACCGGCAGTGCTCAAGCGGGCAGACAGTTCATCATCATTGGAGAACAGACCAGCCTGCAGATTGCCAAGAGCAACCGTGACCGCACCGGTCAGAGTGGCAAGATTGATCATGAATTTTGGCTTGAATCGGTCATTGGTGTACCAGAGCGCATCAGCCAGCACGAGGCGACCTTCGGCATCGGTGTTGATGATTTCGATTGTCTGACCGGACATGGAGGTGACGATGTCACCCGGACGCTGGGCATTTCCGTCAGGCATGTTTTCAACCAGACCGATGACGCCAACTACATTGACCTTGGCCTTGCGGGCCGCCAGCACATGCATGAGGCCGGTCACGGCCGCAGCGCCACCCATGTCGCCCTTCATGTCTTCCATGCCAGCACCTGGCTTCAGCGAGATACCACCGGTATCGAACACCACGCCCTTGCCGACGAAGGCAATCGGCTCATCCTTCTTCGAGCCACCCTTCCACTGCATGACTGCGAGACGTGGGGGCCGAACCGAACCTTGAGCCACGCCGAGCAATGCGCCCATGCCGAGCTTCTTCATTTCCTTTTCGCCCAGGATTTCGACTTCGACGCCGAGCTTCTGCAGTTCAACAGCCTTGTCGGCAAATTCTTCTGGGCCGAGCACGTTTGGTGGCAGGTTGACCAGTTCGCGGGCGAGATTGACACCTTCGGCGACGGCTTGCGCCGTCTTGAACGCCTTTTCGGCAGCGTCATGCGCTGTCGTTACAATGGTGATTTCAACCGTCTTCGATGTCTTTTCATCGTCTGACTTCTTCTTGGTCTTGTATGCGTCAAACGAATAGGCGCGCAGAAGCAGGCCAAGCGCGATGCCGCTTGCAGCTTCACCATCCACATCCACGCCTGGTGCATCGGCATAGATCACGACCTTGCTGGCCTTCTTGAAGTTGGCGGCAGCGACACCACCGGCGCGCAGCCAGTCATGGGGGGTCAGCTTTCCGGCCTTGCCGAGACCCAGCACCACAATGCGGTCGGCATCGGAATTATGCGGCGCGATCACATCGAGCACGCTCATCGACTTGGCCGAAAAGCCTGCAATCTTCGCCGCCTTCGGAATCACACCACCGGGATCAGCCTGCTGGGCACCGGCGGGCGCATCTTCCCCTGCCGCTTGCAGCAATACGGCAACGGCATCTTCAAGGGCAGCAGATTTGGCGAAAGAGATATTGAACTTGGCGGACATGATTTTCCTGCTCGTACGTAATCGTTTAAGGACCGGTTTGTGTTCAGGCACCATATGGGTGGCGCAACCAGAAGATCAAACCGGGTGGCCGATCATCGTCTTTTAATTGACCAGCGCAAATGTTCAATCCATCTCGAAACGGTCATTTTGATGTTTCATTGCGCTCAACCTATATGAATTATCCACATAAGCTTGCGGCAAGCAAAAACGCGCCATAAGCGGCGGACGAAAAGACACAGTGTCCGTAAAAAAAGGTTTTATAAAACGGATTTGTGACTGGCATGGAGTCGCCAATGCCGTTCGATGCGATTAGATAAGCCGAACTTCCCTTAAGGGAATGAAGCCAAAACGTCTTCAGGGACCGGAATGACGCTACTTGAAAAATACATAATGCAACGCACCAGCCAGATGTTTCTGGCCGCATTGCTTCCGGTCCTGGCAATTATCTGGACGATACAGGTTCTTCAGCGGATCAACCTTGTGACGGACACTGGCCAGTCCATGGGTTCGTTTGCCACGCTGGCAACCATGCTTCTGCCGACACTTATTCCGGTTGTTTTGCCGTTTGCGCTGGTGATTGGCATCACGCAGACCATGACAGCCATGAACAATGATTCCGAGCTGGCCATCATCGATGCAGCCGGTTCGCCGCGCAGCATCCTGTTTCGGCCGGTTCTTATTCTGGCGGTTGTGCTCGGCGCATTTTCATTCGTGGTTACCAATTTCATCGAGCCGCCTGCCCGCAGCACGGCGCGACAGATGGTGGCAACGGCTTACGCAGATCTTCTGTCTTCAGTGATCGAAGAAAAGACCTTCCGCACCATTCAGGACGGATTGTATGTACAGATCGATGCACGACAGGGCCGCGTTTTGCGTGGTTTGTTCGTTGCCGACCGGCGCGACCCGAATTTCGACCTGATCTATTACGCCAAGGAAGGCGCTATTGACGCCGGTGGCACCTCGCTCACAATGCGTGATGGTGAAGTGCAGCAGAAGACGCCTGATGGCAAAGTGTCCATCGTCAAGTTCATGTCCTATGCCTTCGACCTGTCGACCATGTCGGAAAGCAGCAAGACAGAGCAGACATTTGCCGCAAGCGACAGCAGCCTGGCATTCCTTCTGTCTCCCGATGTCGAGTCCGATTCCTATAAGAAGTCGCCTGGAAACTTCCGTTCAGAACTGCACCGCAGACTGTCCGACTGGATGTTTCCAGTCGTCTTTGCGTTGATCTCGCTGGTCATTGCAGCCGACGCGCGTTCGCACCGTGAAGCACGCATGCATCCGATGGTCGCGGCGCTGATCACTGCCTTCATGCTGCGTTGGCTCGGTTTCTATTTCACCAATCAGGTGAAACAGAACGCGGCTTTCATTCCATTCGTTTACGCCATTCCGGTGCTGAGCGGTGCTATTGCCATGTACTTGTTGGCGACCGGCCGCAAGTTGCGCCTGCCTTCTGCTCTCGCCGACGGTCTGGGTAAGCTGCGCCGCTCTGTCGTCAAGCGCTTTACCTCTGACAAGGGAGGTGCCAGCGCATGATCTTCAACACGCTGTCGCGTTATTTCCTTAGCCGTTACCTGATCACCATGGTGTGGTTTCTGCTTGGCGTTTCCGGCATTATTTTCCTTGCCGACTTCAGTGAAACGGCAAGACGCCTTTCCGGCCTGCCGGGATACTCGGTGCCTGCGGCGCTCGGTCTGACGGCACTGCGTCTGCCATTGATCTTGCAACAGACCATTCCGTTCATCGCGCTGTTTGTTGGCATGACGACGCTGATTTCGCTGAACAGGCGTTATGAGCTGGTTGTTACCCGCGCTGCTGGTATTTCCGTATGGCAGTTCATGATGCCGTTCATCATCGGCGCTGCCCTTATGGGCGTTGCCACGATGACCATCGTCAACCCGCTTGCAGCCTGGGGCCAGCGTCAGTCCCTGACGATGGAAGCCGGATGGCGCAACAGCGGTGGCAGCGTACACCAGTCGGACATGATCCCGTGGCTGCGTCAAACCAGCGCCGGACAGGACACAATCATCGGCTCGAAGAGCTTCGAGGACGGTGGCACCCTGCTCAATGATGCCGTGCTGATCCATTTTGATACGGACGGCAACATCACCATGCGGCAGGACGCACGCACAGCAAAGTTGGAGGATGGTTACTGGAATCTTACTGATGTGTATCAGACACAGCCAGGACAAATTCCGAGCTTCCTTCAAAGCGCAAAAATCAGCACCAATTTGAGACAGGAGTTCGTGCAAGAGCGTATGTCGCAGCCGGAAACCGTTGCTTTCTTTGATATTTCTCGAAAAATCGAGATTGCGCGTTCGTTCGGTCTGTCGTCAAAGGCACTCGAGACACAATATCATTTCATGCTTTCGATGCCGTTACTGCTGGTCGCCATGACCTTGATTGCAGCAACAGTATCGTTAAAATTCAGCCGGTTCGCTCAATCCCGCTCGGTGATTCTGGGTGGAATAGTTTCCGGCTTCGTGCTTTATGTAATAACCGTGCTCGTAAGGGCATTCGGAAGTAGTGGCGTGATCCCGCCGTTCGTCGCGGTCTGGGTACCAGTCATCGTGGCGGTCGCGTTAGGGGCAACAGTGCTGCTTCATCAGGAGGACGGCTAGTGGCGGTATATGACCGCGGGAATATCAGACGGCTATGGGCGGCCCTTCTGACGGGTGCCGCTGTGTGCGCGTACATATCATCTGCTCCGGTGGCCTTTGCCCAAGATGGCATTGTCACAACGGAAAACACAGATGATTCGAAACTCCTGCTTACAGCAAATCAACTGACCTATAATCGTGACTCCGAGCGCGTTATCGCGACGGGTGGCGTACGTATGCATTATACGGGTTACCGCATGGTCGCCCAGCAAGTTGAATACGACCAGAAGACTGGCCGCGTTATCGCACGTGGAAACATCGAGTTGATCGAACCTGACGGCAACAAGATCTACGCCGATGAACTTGATGTTACAGATGACTTCTCGCAAGGCTTCCTGAATTCCCTGCGTGTTGAGACAACCGACAATACCCGTATTGCCGGCGAAAGCGCCGAGCGTATCGACGAAAACACCACCGTCTTGAACAATGGTGTTTATACAGCCTGTCTTCCGTGCGCCCAGCGCCCAGACAAGGCACCGCTGTGGCAGGTCAAGGCAGAACGTGTAGTTCAGGACGGCAAGACGCACACCGTACGTCTGGAAAAGGCCCGTTTTGAACTGTTCGGCAAACCGATTGCCTACCTCCCCTTCATGGTCGTTCCTGATAATACGGTAAAGCGTAAGTCCGGCTTTTTGTTCCCGCGCATGAGCGTGACGGACAATCTTGGCTTTGGTATTGGCGTTCCGTATTTCCAGGTCCTGTCCGATACAGCCGATGCGACGATTACGCCGTATTACTACACGAACCAGGGCCTCCTGCTTCAGGCAGAAATCCGCCAGCGGTTCGAAAATGGCAGCCACACCGTTAACATGGCTGGCATCAACCAGAAAAATTCTGATGCCTTTACGCTGGGCACCAGTGACGCGGAAAATGACACCCGCGGCATGATCGCCTCCAAGGGTGATTTCAAAATCAATCCGCGCTGGTCATTCGGCTGGGACGTGATGGTCCAGACCGACAACAACTTCTCGCGTACGTACGAACTGTCTGGATATAGCGGTTCTACCCAGACCAACCGCATCTACCTGACCGGTGAAGGTACGCGTAACTCGTTCGATCTGAATGGCTACTATTTCAACATTCAGGACCGCGACGAGGCTGAGACAGAAGAGCGCAAGCAGGCGATCATTCATCCATCGCTTGACTACAAATGGTATGCCCCTGAGGATGTTTATGGCGGCGAATTGTCGGTTACGACAAACTTCACCAGCCTGACACGACTTGAGCAGGACATCTACACACTCGACGGTAGCCAGCGCCGTAACGGACTTGAAGGTACGTATTCGCGCTTCACCACCGAAACTGAGTGGAAGCGGACATTTACCTTCGATAGCGGCCTGCAGGTCACTCCACTTCTCGCCGCACGCGGTGATGCAAGCTGGAACGACATGACAGCACCTTCGACCTATGACGGCGATTTCCGTTCTGACGCGACGCTGCGCGGAATGGTCACCGGTGGTCTTGAAGTTCGTTATCCCGTGTTGATCTCGGGTACGAGCAGCAGTCACGTCATCGAGCCGATTGCGCAGCTGTTTGTTCGTCCAAATGAACAATATGGTGGCGGCCTGCCAAACGAAGATGCCCAGGCATTCGTGTTTGACGCAACCAACCTGTTCGAACGCGACAAGTTCAGCGGTTTCGACCGCATCGAAGGCGGCACCCGTGCCAATCTCGGCATTCGCTACAACGGTACGTTTGATAATGGTTATGGCATCCGCGCCGTGGCTGGACAGTCGTTCCTTCTGGCTGGCGAAAACTCGTTTGCAAGCCCGGACCTGCTCAATGTAGGTGCCAATTCCGGCCTCGAAACAGATCGCTCCGACTATGTGGCCATGGCGGCAATCGACGCCCCAATCGGCCTCACTCTGTCGACCAGCCTTCGCTTCGACAAGGATGATCTGGAGATCGAGCGTTCTGAAACCGGCGTCGGTTACACTGACCGTCGTTTCAGCGCCAAGGTCAGCTACACCCAGGTCAAGGCGCAGCCTGACTATGGCTACGTGTTTGACCGTGACATTGTTAAGGCCGCAGGTAGCGTGAAGGTCAACGACAACTGGTCGCTGTTCGGTTCGATCAACTACGATCTGAACAACAAGTTCTCCAGTGAGCGTAAAATCGGCATCACCTATCAGGACGAATGCACGATCCTGACCGTTGCATATACCGACGTCGGCACAATCAATTCGCAGCGCCAGGCCGCGAATGACTGGTCGATCGGCGCACGCCTCAGCTTCCGTACGCTGGGCGACATCAACATCGGTTCAACCGACTGATGACGACATTTTTAAACCGGTATCGCCTTGTCGATGCCGGTTTTTGCTCGATTATCGAATGCGAGCACGGCAACGCCACGCTTTTGCCAAATCCTGCGGGCAGGAATAACGCTTTGCAACCGTTGCTGTTTCAGCATAAGCGGTGATATATACGGGCGCCTTACAATAACAGGCAGCATAAATCGTGATATTCAGGGGCGAAGCTCATCCGCTTCGGGGATAAGGAGAAGGACATGATGAATTTCGGCAAGGCCACATTACGTACTGTGGCACTCGGAACGGCTCTCTTGGCCCTGCCCCTGTTCCTTGCACCTCATTCATTTGATGCAAATGCTGCCGCAAGCTCTGTGGCTGTGGTTGTCAACAAGAACCCGATTACCAGCAGCGACATTGCCAAACGCGTCGCCTTCCTTAAGCTGCAGCGCCAGAAGGGTGACCTCAACAAGCTGGCACGAGAGCAGATGATCGACGAGGCATTGAAGCGCGAAGAAATCGCGCGCATGCGCATGTCGGTCAGCACGGAAGCCGTGGATGCTTCCTTTGCCCGGTTTGCTGCCAGCAACAAGATGAACCCGACCCAGCTGACACAGATCCTGTCGCAGTCCGGCGTAACTGCTGAACACTTCAAGGCATTTATCGCCGTGCAGATGAGCTGGCCTCGTCTGGTCAATGCCCGTTATGGCAGCTCCGGCCGCATGTCCAACCAGGACCTGGTCACACGCATGATGGAACGCAAGGAAAAGCCGGTCACCACGGAATATTTCCTGCAGCAGATCATCTTTGTCGTACCTGAGGCAAAACGTCAGTCAATTACCGGCAAGCGCAAGTCGGAAGCCGAAGCATCCCGTTCCAAATACCCGGGTTGCGAACAGGCCAAGACCTTTGCAGCCACGATGATGGATGTGTCCATTCGCGATCTCGGCCGCATTCTGGCGCCTGAGCTGCCGCCAGACTGGAAGCCGCTGATTGAAAAGACCAAGGAGGGCGGCACCACCGCTACCCGCGTCACGGAAAAGGGCGTCGAATACCTCGCGATCTGCAAACAACGCCAGGTGTCGGATGACTTCGCTGCAGAAGTCGTTTTCCGCGCTGAAGACCTGACCAAAGAGCAGAATGGCGATAATCCCAACGAAAAGAAATATCTTGATGAGTTGCGGAAAAAGGCTCAGATCGTCAATAACTGAGTCTGAGGAATATACGTGGCTGCTCTTGAACTTCCGCTTGCCCTGACGCAGGGCGACCCCGCCGGGATTGGTCCTGATATTGCAATTGCAGCATGGAAAAACCGTTCGCAGAACGGCATAAAGCCATTCATCTATGTCGGTGACCGCTCCGTGCTGGAAAGCAGGGCAGCGGTGATCGGCGTCAGTGTCGCGGTGCAGGATGCAACACCAGAAGATGCGGCAAGCGTTTTCGACAAGGCCATTCCCGTGCTCGATATTCCCGCAGGTTTTGCCGTGCAGGCCGGTGAGCCGCACGAAGCATCCGCTCTTGCGACGATCAAATGCATAGAGACTGCCGTCAAGCTGTGCCTTGAGGGACGGGCGGCGGCGATCGTGACAAACCCGGTTGCAAAGTCGATCCTCTACAAGGCTGGTTTCGGTTTCCCGGGTCATACGGAATTTCTGGCCGATCTTTCGTTGCAGATTGCTGGCAAGCAGGTCTTCCCCGTGATGATGATTGCCGGACCGAAGCTCAAGGTCGTGCCTGTGACCATCCATATTCCTGTCAAGGACATTGCTGCCCAGTTGACGCAGCAGTTGATTGTCGACACCTGCCGGGTTGTCGCCAAGGACATGAAAGAAAAGTTTGGCATCGCGTCACCACGGCTTGCTGTTGCCGGTCTTAACCCGCATGCGGGCGAAGATGGCGCAATTGGCCATGAGGATCGCGACATCGTGCATCCGGCCACCATGCAGCTGCGTGATGAAGGTATCGAGGCCATTGGCCCCCTGCCCGCCGACACCATGTTCCATGATTCAGCGCGCAAACGTTATGACGTTGCAGTCTGCATGTATCACGACCAGGCGCTTATTCCTGCCAAGGCGCTGGGTTTTGACGGTTCGGTCAATGTCACGCTGGGCCTGCCGTTCATTCGCACCTCACCGGACCATGGCACAGCCTTCGGAATTGCCGGTCAGGGCATGGCAAGCGAAAGCAGCCTTGTTGCCGCGCTAAACCTCGCTTCCGAGCTTGTGGAACGCCAGAAGGCGGCAACGGTATAATGGCGGGCATTGACGAACTTCCGCCACTGCGTGACGTCATACAGCGACATGGCCTTGATGCGCGCAAGGCGCTGGGACAGAACTTCCTGTTCGACCTCAACCTGACCCAGAAGATTGCCCGCACCGCTGGCCCTCTCGAAGGCGTCACGGTGTTTGAGGTTGGTCCCGGCCCCGGTGGCCTGACCCGCGCCATCCTGTCGCTTGGTGCCAAGAAAGTAATCGCAGTGGAGCGCGACGCGCGCTGCCTGCCGGTTCTGGCAGAAATCTCAGACCATTATCCCGGTCGCCTTGAAGTCATCGAGGGTGATGCGCTCAAGACTGATTTCGCCTCGCTGGTACCAGCGGGCGAGCCGGTGCGCATCATTGCCAACCTTCCCTACAATGTCGGAACGCAACTGCTGCTCAACTGGCTGCTGCCACCTGTGTGGCCGCCCTACTGGCTGTCGATGACGCTGATGTTCCAAAAGGAAGTCGGCCAGCGTATTGTCGCCGAAGAGGGTGACAATCATTACGGGCGTCTCGGCGTCCTGACCGGATGGAGAACGGTGTCGGAAATGGCATTTGACGTGCCGCCACAGGCCTTCTCACCACCACCGAAGGTCAACTCGACAGTTGTGCATCTTCTGCCCAAGACCAATCCTTTGCCATGTGACGCGGCCAGGCTGGAAAAAGTAACAGAAGCTGCCTTCGGTCAGCGCCGCAAGATGTTGCGCCAGAGCCTGAAACCGCTGGGCGGTGAAACACTGCTCGCAAAAGTTGGTATCGACGCCACACGCCGTGCAGAAACGCTATCGGTGGAAGAGTTCGTGGCGATCGCCAACGCCCTCTAATCAAAATCTGTCACCAGTTCCCTGTTATGGGGTTGTGACCTGCGGCAAGAAACAATGCCGCAGGTTTGAACGCAGTAGGTCCGGCAAAAAGCCACGCGGGAAGATTGCGTGATATCAGGCTGGTGCCTCAACCAAAATCTTGATCTGGGTCTTTTCCTTCACCAGCGTTTCAAAACCCTCGGCAACGATATCATCCAGTGCAATGCGCTTGGTGACCAGACGCTCGGCCGAGAAGTATCCCTGCACCATCAGGTCCATGACAGCCGGGAAAATATCGCGGTAAGCGATGATGCCCTTCAGGGTCTTCTCTTTCAGAACAACCGTATTTGGCTGGAAGCTGGCTTCCTTTTCCCAGATCGAAACGATAACCGTTTCACCTTCATAGCGGGTGGCATCAATGCATTGCTGCAGCACGGCTGGAACGCCTGTCACTTCAAACGCCACGTCGACACCGCCACCGGACAGTTCCTTGATACGCGCTGCTGCATTTTCCTTGGACGGATCGATCACTGCCGTTGCTCCCAGCTCCTTGGCCTTGGCGCCGCGCTGCTCGGACAGTTCGACAACGTAGACCGATGTTGCACCGGCGACGCGCAGTGCCTCGATGACCAGAAGACCGATAGGGCCAGCACCAAATACGGCGGCTGTACCGCCTGCCTTGAGGCTGGAGAGACGGACGGCATGCAATGCCACCGCAGCAGGCTCTACAAGCGCGCCCTGCTCGAAGGACAGGCCTTCGGGCATCTTGTGTGTCCAGCGCTCACCAACGACTGTGTAGGCCGAAAACCCGCCGCCACCGCCGGAAAGGCCGTGGAAACCGAGGTCTTCGCAAAGATTGTATTTGCCGTGCTGGCAGGCGGGGCACTTGCCGCAGGACAGGATTGGCTCAACCACCACACGGTCGCCTGGCTTGACCTTGGTGACACCTTCGCCGACTTCAGCAACTTCGCCAGAGAATTCATGGCCCATCACGATTGGGGCGACCTCGTGGCTGACGGCGTGGGGTTTATCAACCGGCACGAAAATCGGGCCTGCGACATATTCATGAAGGTCGCTACCGCAAATCCCGGTCCATTTGACCTTGATTTTGACCTGGCCCGGACCGGGCACAGGTGTCGGCACGTCTTCAATGCGAATATCTCTGGCTTTGTGCCAGCGCGCAGCTTTCATGGTATTCTCCTGTATGCTGTGATTTCACAGCCAGGAGAATACATCGCAAAAATCATACTGAAGTGATCTGGATCAGAAAGGTGAGCAAATGTGTCGCCTTCCTGCGACACCTTTACAGCTTAGGTTCTTCTTCCAGCAGCTTGGTGACGAATTCGAACATGCCGTGGCGACGGTCGCGGCGCAAGCGTTCTGCATAGACAATGCTTTTGACCGAACGGAAGGCATTGTCGAGGTCATCATTGACGATGACATAGTTATAGTCACGCCAATGTTCGATTTCAGAGCGGGAGTTCAACAGGCGCGTGCGGATGACCTCTTCGGTATCTTCAGCGCGGCGATGAAGACGCGACTGCAATTCCGTCATGGTTGGCGGCAGGATGAAAATCGACACGACATCGGCCGACATTTTGTCCTGCAACTGCTCGGCACCCTGCCAGTCGATATCGAACAGCATGTCACGCCCTTCGGCCATTGCCGTTTCGACAGGTTCGCGTGGCGTGCCGTAAAAATTGCCGTGAACCTCGGCCCATTCCAGCAACTGGTCGGATTCGCGCATGCGCTCAAACTGCGGGATGGTCACAAAGTGATAGTGCTTGCCGGCGATCTCGCTTGGACGCTTGGGCCGCGTCGTCACGCTGATGGAGATGCCAAGCGTTGGATCATCTTCCAGAAGATGATGGGCAATCGTCGACTTGCCTGCCCCCGAAGGAGACGAGATCACCAGCATAAGCCCTCTGCGGGCGATCTTGTCGGGAGAGTTGCTCACCGGTGCCATATGTCTACTCCAGATTCTGAACCTGTTCACGGAACTGGTCGATAACCACTTTCAATTCGATACCCGCTTCCGTTACGGCAACGGCGTTCGATTTGGAACAGATGGTATTCGATTCCCGGTTAAATTCCTGTGCAATAAAATCGAGCTTGCGACCAACAGGGCCGCCTTTTTTTAACAATTCGCGCGAGGCAACCACATGGGCGCCGAGACGATCGATTTCTTCGCGCAGATCCGCCTTGGTGGCCAGCAGGGCTGCCTCGGCATGCAGACGGTCGCGGTCCAGCCCGTGCACACCATCGCCAAGCTGTGCCAGCTGCGCGGAAAGCCGCGCTGCAATCTTGTCCGGCTGGCGGGAAGGATCGTTTTCCACGATGGCTGCCAGCTCAGCGATACGGTCAATATGGCTGCTCAGGACCGTAAACAGAGCCGCACCTTCGCGCTCTCGCATTTCCTTCAGTTTCGTCAGAGCGTCACCAAAACCGGCCAGCAATTCCTGCTCGCGTTTGGTACGCGTGTCTTCGTCGTCTTCCGCCTCGCGGAAGTCGATAAGCCCGCGGATCGACAGCAGCGTATCAAAGCTCATCGGCCCATCAGCAATGATGCCGCCAAGCTCCGTTTTCAACATCATCACCGCATCCAGCGTTTCGCGGTTGACGACGGCCTCAAGGCGATTGTCGGTCACGGACACTGACAGTGAAGCCTGTATGTTGCCACGCACCAGGCTTTCACCGGCAAGCCGTCTTACCTCGACCTCCAGAACCTCCATGCCGGGCGGCAGACGCAGACGCATATCCAGCCCCTTGCCGTTTACGGAACGAAGCTCCCAGACCCACCGGTGGCGACCACTGTTGCCTTCGCTGCGGGAAAAACCAGTCATGGATTGCAATGTCATCTTGCCCTCATGGCTAAGGCATTTCAGGTGACTGGCGCTCACCGGAAATGCCCTATCTTTTGTTTGGCGTACTCAAAAGGAAAGGCACCTGCAGTTTTCCTGCAGGCGCCCGTAACAAACAATCAGTTGGCAGGCTTTTCCGCCTCAGCGCCACCCGGTTGACCGTCAACGGCGGTTTCCGCGGTGCCACCGGCGGCAGCACGTTCCGCCTCAATCTTGCGCCAGCGGCGCACATTGGCATTGTGCTCATCCAGTGTCTTTGCAAACACGTGACCACCCGTGCCGTCGGCAACGAAATACAGGTCTTCCGTGCGCCACGGGTTAGCAACAGCTTCCAGTGCGGCCTTGCCAGGATTGGCAATTGGGCCAGGCGGCAGGCCGCGAATGATATAGGTATTGTAAGGCGTTTCCTTCTTCAGATCCGACTGGTAGATCGGACGATCAGCCGGCTTGCCGTCACCGCCGAACAGACCATAAATGATGGTCGGATCAGACTGGATGCGCATGCCCTTCTGCAAACGGTTCATGAATACCGAGGCGACATGGGCGCGCTCGTCGTCCTTGCCGGTTTCCTTCTCGACGATGGAGGCCATCGTGACGAATTCTTCAACTGTCTTGATTGGCAGATCGGCATCCCGCTTGGCCCATACCTGTTCAATCAATCCCTTCTGGGCCGCCTGCATCTGCGACACGATTTCCTGGCGCTTGGTGCCGCGCGAGAAACGGTATGTGTCAGGCCGCAGGCTTCCTTCAGCAGGAATTGCTGCAGGCAGATCACCCTCCAGAACCGGGTCATTCAGCAAGCGATCAAACATCTGCTTGCTGGTCAGGCCTTCCGGCAGCGACACGGAATAGAGAATGGACTTGCCGGATTCGAGAAGGGTCATGATTTCCTTCATCGAGGCATTGGCCTTGATCTCGTATTCACCGGCCTTCAGGCGCTGGCCCTTCCCCATACTATCGGTCATGTAACGGAACACGCGGCTGTTATCGATAATGCCGCTGCGCTCAAGATTGTTGGCGATGTCAAACAGGCTTGCGCCATTGCGCACGATGAAGTGCGTGTTGGTGGCCAAGGGGCCCGGCGACTGGAACGTGTTGATCATGTAATAGAAACCGCCAACAGCGACGATACAGCCGATAACCGCCAGGCTCATCAGGAAGTTCAGGAAAACGATGAACTGTCCGTGTGCCTTGCGCGAACGCTTTGGTGGGGCTGGAACCTTTTCCGGGCGCAAAGCTTCGGTCGGCGATTTGGGAATGATCGGGCCAGTCTTGTTTTCGCCTGAGGCATCACGTCCGTAAGGCGACTGATTGTTCTGGTTCGTATCGCTCACCGGCGGTCCTTTTCAGTTCTGCATTCCAAAATGGCCTATGTGACCATCCAATGCGGCAAAAACAGGTTCGGCAGGCAGTCTGCACAAATTTGCCCATGTTTCGAGGTCGTTACGCGTAAAAACTGCAATAACATGCCATGGGAATAAACAACGGGCCGGAAAGCATCTGGTTTCCGGCCCGCGATGTTCATCGCTTTTTGATTGATTCCGCTACAAACGGCAAGTCACGAAAGATTTGATTAGTCTTCGTAACGACGCAGCACCAGCGAGGCGTTGGTGCCACCAAACCCGAAGGAGTTCGAAAGGGCAACGTTCACGTCACGCTTGCGCGCCTTGTGTGGCACGAGATCAATCTTCGTCTCGACATCGGGATTGTCGAGGTTCAGCGTTGGCGGCACGATATTATCGCGGATTGCCAGTGTTGCAAAAATCGCCTCGATTGCACCGGCCGCGCCCAGCAAGTGGCCGGTGGCCGACTTGGTGGACGACATGGAGATTTTCGACGCCGCATCACCGACCAGGCGCTCAACCGCACCCAGTTCAATGGTGTCAGCCATGGTCGATGTGCCATGGGCATTGATGTAGTCGATATCGGCAGCCGTCAGGCCGGCACGCTTCAGTGCCATGGACATGCAGCGATATGCGCCGTCACCGTCTTCAGATGGCGCGGTGATGTGGAAGGCATCACCGGACAGGCCGTAGCCAACCACTTCGGCGTAAATCTTTGCGCCGCGTGCCTTGGCATGTTCCAGTTCTTCCAAAACAACGATACCGGCACCCTCACCCATCACGAAACCATCGCGGTCACGGTCATAGGGGCGAGACGCCTTTTGTGGGTCGTCATTATGCTGTGTAGACAAGGCTTTGCAGGCTGCAAAACCGGCCAGCGAAATGCGGCAAACAGGTGATTCAGCACCACCGGCCACCATCACATCCGCGTCGCCTAGTGCGATCAAACGGGCAGCGTCGCCAATGGCATGCGCACCGGTGGAGCACGCCGTTACAACGGAGTGGTTCGGACCGCGCAGCTTGTGGCGAATGGAAACCTGGCCGGAAACAAGATTGATAAGTCGCCCAGGAATGAAGAATGGTGAAACACGACGCGGACCCTTGTCACGCAATGTATAGCCCGCTTCAACAATACCATCGAGGCCACCAATACCAGAACCGATCAGAACACCAGTCATGATCTGGTCTTCGTCCGTTTCCGGGTGCCAGCCAGCATCGTTCAACGCCATATCGGCGGCTGCCATGCCATAAATAATAAAAGGATCGACCTTGCGCTGCTCTTTCGGTTCCATCCAGTCATCTGGATTGAACGTTCCGTTGGAGCCATCTCCAACTGGAATGCGGCAGGCAATTTTTGCCGGAAGATCTTCGACTTCGAATTCAGTTACGAGACGGGCACCGTTTTGGCCGGCCAATAGCCGTTCCCACGTT
The DNA here is from genome assembly GCF_014851585.1 of Agrobacterium sp. AGB01. GTDB lineage: Bacteria > Pseudomonadota > Alphaproteobacteria > Rhizobiales > Rhizobiaceae > Agrobacterium. Next base: position 1,019,007 of record NZ_JACVAB010000001.1, on the reverse strand, counting down.
ACTTCAGTTCCGCATCCAAGAGGAGATACCATGCCGGTACCGGTGATAACGACACGCCTCATCGCCAACGCTCCACCTATATAGAATTCACATGTCCATGATAAAACTTTGGCCCGGAACTTAGCCGGGCCAAGGCGGGAAGGCTCTCACCCTCCCTCATTCTGATCGATTAGGCCTGAGCCTTTTCGATGAACTTTACAGCGTCGCCAACCGTCAGGATGGAGTCAGCAGCGTCGTCCGGGATTTCAACGCCGAATTCTTCTTCGAAGGCCATAACCAGTTCGACCGTGTCGAGCGAGTCAGCGCCCAGATCGTCGATGAAGCTTGCGCCTTCAACAACCTTTTCGGCGTCAACGCCAAGATGATCAATTACAATTTTCTTTACGCGTTCTGCGATATCGCTCATGTCGGTTTCCTCGACCTTTATCCTTGAAGGGCTGCCTTGCGACACCCTGCCCTGTTAACACCCGCATGCGCTGTTCAAATCCAGCACCGAGGGCAAACCCTTTCACCCCGCCTAAGGCTAGCCATAGTCACAAAAAAGAGCAACCATCGCCTGTTCCCGACGGGACAACTGTTCACAGTCTTCGCCCGATTAACACGGTTTCATTCGGGCGAAAAGACTGAAAATCGCGCCGCACACCGCACTCTACAGACTATTTGAGCCTGACAATGCCTGCGGGCGTAACGCATGTCGCGCAAAGACGTTTGCAAACGACATGCGAAGAAACAACGCTTTAGATCATCGCCATGCCGCCGTTGACGTGCAACGTCTGTCCGGTCATGTACGCAGCCTCATTCGAAGCAAGGTACAGAACAGCCGACGCGACTTCGGCGCCAGTACCCATGCGCTTCATGGGAATGGCACCCATGATGGCTTCTTTCTGCTTATCGTTCAACTTGCCGGTCATGGCCGATTCGATGAAGCCTGGAGCAACACAGTTGACGGTGACGTTACGGGTTGCAATTTCCTGCGCCAGCGACTTCGAAAAGCCGATCATACCGGCCTTGGAGGCACAGTAGTTTGCCTGGCCCGGGTTGCCGGTCACGCCAACAATCGAGGTGATGTTGATGATACGGCCAAAACGGCGGCGCATCATCGGATGCGTCAGTTCGCGCGTCAGGCGGAACATGGCTGTCAGGTTCACTTCGAGAACATTATCCCAGTCCTCGTCGCTCATGCGCACGAACAGGCCGTCCTTGGTGATGCCGGCATTGTTGACCAGAATGTCGACGCCACCCAGCTCAGCTTCAGCCTTTTCGCCCAGCGCCTTGACTTCGTCGCGGTCGGAAAGGTTTGCCGGGAAAATCTTCACGCGGTCGCCAAGTTCAGCAGCCAGCGCTTCAAGCTTTTCGACGCGGGTGCCGTGCAGGCCAACCGTTGCGCCCTGCGCATGCAGCATACGGGCGATTTCTTCGCCGATGCCACCGGTTGCGCCGGTAACAAGTGCTTTGCGGCCAGTCAGATCAAACATGTTTTTATCCTTATCTCAAAATGCGCGCTGCATTCAGCCAAGAAGCGTTGCAATGGCGGCGTCAATATCGGCTGCAGTATTCACTGCAGTGCCAGAAACCGTCTTGTCGATACGCTTTGCCAGACCGGTTAGCACCTTGCCGGAGCCAATCTCATACAATTGAGTCACATCACTGGCGGCGAACCACTCAACGGTTTCGCGCCAGCGAACCTGACCCGTCACCTGCTCGACCAGCAGTCTGGCGATTTCTTCCGCATCTGTCACCGGGGCTGCGCGCACATTGGCAACAACCGGCACGACCGGGTTATGTTTTGTCACGTTGGCAAGCGCTTCGCGCATGGCGTCAGCAGCCGGCGCCATCAGTGCCGAATGGAACGGTGCGGAGACTGGCAACATGATGGCGCGCTTTGCGCCCTTTTCGGAGGCCAGTGCAGCCGCCTGTTCAACAGGAGCCTTTGAGCCGGAGATAACCAGCTGGCCACCACCATTGTCATTAGCAATCTGGCAGATGCCGCCAGCGGCCGCATCCTTGCAGATCGCTTCGACATCACCGTGCTCGAGACCGATGATGGCCGCCATTGCGCCCTGACCAACTGGAACCGCAGCCTGCATGGCATTGCCACGAATGCGCAGCAAACGGGCGGTGTCGCCCAGCGAGAATGTACCGGCAGCGCATAGCGCAGAATATTCACCGAGTGAATGACCGGCAACAAAGGAAACCTTGTCGGCAAGGTTCAGGCCCTTGGCTTCCAGAACGCGCATGACCGCAACGGAAACAGCCATCAGCGCAGGCTGGGCATTTGCCGTCAGCGTCAAGGATTCTTCCGGGCCATTCCACATGATGTCGGAAAGCTTCTGTCCCAGAGCCTCGTCAACTTCTTCAAAAACCGCACGAGCTTCAGCGAAATTCTCGGCAAGATCCTTGCCCATGCCAACGGACTGGCTGCCCTGTCCGGGAAAGGTGAAAGCGATTTTCATGAGGTATTTCCTGTTTTTTCGGTTATTTTTTGCTTTCCAATTCACGCAATGACGTACGGAGTCAAGTGCGATGCCGCTTAGAAACTGCGGATTCACAAGTCCTTGCGGTTTTATACCCGGTTACCAGAACCAATATTTTTGACTTGCGCCAGCGCAATTCCTTCCTAAATTCCAAGACCTTCCCTTTTCTTTCATCACGTCAGGAATTTCATTCATGAAATACAACACCCTCGGGCGCACGGGCATTTCCGTGTCGGAAATCTGCCTTGGCACCATGACATGGGGCACGCAGAATACGGAAGCGCAAGCGCACGAACAGATGGATTATGCCGTGGAAAACGGTGTGAACTTCTTCGACACCGCCGAATTGTACCCGACGACACCGGTTTCGGCCGAAACGCAGGGCCTTACCGAAGACTATATCGGCACATGGTTCCAGAAAACCGGCAAACGCAAGGATGTCGTTCTGGCCACGAAAGTTGCCGGTTCCGGCCGTCCTTATATCCGTAACGGTCGCGATATCGATGCTGATGGCATTCGCGAGGCCGTCGACACCAGCCTGAAGCGCCTGCGCACAGACTATATCGACCTTTATCAGGTCCATTGGCCAAACCGCGGCACCTATCACTTCCGCGGCGCGTGGGGTTTTGATGCTTCGGGACAGGACACTGTCCGCACACTTGCCGAGATCAATGAAAAGCTCGACACACTGGGTGAACTGGTGAAAGCCGGAAAAATCCGTGCTATCGGCCTGTCCAATGAAAGCGCCTGGGGCACACAGAAGTATATCGATCTGGCAGAGGCCAAGGGCCTGCCGCGCGTCGCCAGCATTCAGAATGAATATAATCTGCTGTATCGTTCATTCGATCTCGACCTGGCTGAAGTTGCCCACCATGAGAATGTCGGCCTTTTGGCCTATTCGCCACTGGCTGGCGGCATTTTGACCGGCAAGTACCAGAACGGCGGCCGACCGGCCGGTTCGCGCGGCACCATCAACACCGATATCGGCGGCCGTCTTCAGCCTCTTCAGGAGGCACCTGTCAAAGCCTATCTCGATCTTGCTGCCCAGCACGGACTGGATGCAGCACAGCTGGCGATCGCATTTACACTGACACGTCCGTTCATGGCGTCTTGCATTATTGGCGCGACGACGATGGAACAGTTGAAAACAGATGTCGCTGCCAAGGACGTGACACTTTCCGACGACGTGCTGAAGGGCATTGCGGCAATACACCGCCTGTACCCGATGCCGATCTGATCCCATAAAAGCGCGGTAGCTCAGCGCAGTTACCGCGCTTTTTAATTCGCCGAAGGCATCAGGCATGGCAGTACCGCAGACCAAGGCAGAGCTTTTAAACGCCATGGAGAGCGGTTTCGTAAAACTGCTGTCCGAGCTTGCTTCTATACCTCAGACCTTGGCGACCACGTCCGATTTGGAAGGTCACGCCAAAGGCACGACTATAAGCGTGAAAGATCTGGTGGCCTATCTGACCGGCTGGGGCGAACTTGTTCTCAAATGGTACAGGTTACGTGCTGCCGGTGAAGAACCCGATTTTCCGGAAACCGGATATAAATGGAATGAACTCGGCAAACTCGCAGCCAAGTTCTACCGCGACTATGATTCTCTATCCTATGTGCCATTGTTGCTGCGCTTTGAAACCACACATCAAGAGTTGATGTCTCTCGTTCACTCGTTGGATGATGACGCCTTGTATGGCCGCCCGTGGTACGGCAAATGGAGCCTGGGTCGCATGATCCAGTTCAATACGGCATCACCCTACGCCAACGCCCGTAGTCGCCTGCGCAAATGGAAAAAGCAGACGTCACCACTTTCGTAAAAGAAGACTTCAAGCATGGAAAATTGAAGACCTCACGTTGAACCCAGCGTCTTAAAGGCACTTCCGCACCGCCTTTTTGCTGCGAAGTCTTGCAATACGGCCAGAAATGCGTATAAGCGCGCTGTTCGCAACATCCGGTCTTACTGGCTGGTGGCTGAACGGAGGGCTGGTTTCGTTTTCGAAACAGCAGGAACCATAAGGTTTTTCCGGCCTCCCGTGTCTCCGCTCTCGACCGTCTCGAACAACACTTTTCTTGCAACGGGTTTTCCCGATCAAGACCAGTCGTTGAGGCTTAGCGCCGTAACCGGGTGAGAACAAAACGCAAGAAAGGCAAGCTATTATGGCTCTTTATGAACACATCTTCCTTGCTCGGCAGGACATTTCCGCCCAGCAGGTTGACGCACTCGTAGAACAGTACAAGGGCGTTATCGAATCGTTCGGCGGCAAGATTGGCCGAGTCGAGAACTGGGGCCTCAAGTCCCTGACATACCGCATCAAGAAGAACCGCAAGGCTCACTACGCCCTGATGGACATCGATGCACCAGCAGCAGCTATCCACGAAGTAGAGCGTCAGATGCGCATCAACGAAGACGTTCTTCGTTACATGACCATCGCTGTTGAAGCTCACGAGGAAGGCCCGTCTGCTATGATGCAGAAGCGCGACCGTGACGACCGTCCACGTCGTGATGGCGACCGTCCAGAGCGTTCTGATCGTGGCCCGCGTGAAGGCGGCTTCGAACGCGCTCCCCGTCCGCGCACAGACCGTGCATAAGCGTTAAGGAGAAAAACAATGGCTGACGCATCATCTTCTCAGGCACGCCGCCCGTTCCACCGCCGTCGCAAGACGTGCCCCTTCTCCGGCGCTAACGCTCCGAAGATCGACTACAAGGACATCCGTCTTCTGCAGCGCTACATTTCCGAGCGCGGCAAGATCGTTCCTTCCCGTATCACAGCCGTTTCCCAGAAGAAGCAGCGCGAACTCGCTCAGGCGATCAAGCGTGCACGCTTCCTCGGCCTGCTGCCATACGTTGTAGCGTAATGAACTCAAGACGAGGCTGCACGTTGTGCAGCCTCGTTTTTCTACAGCGCAACTGACTTTTAATCAGTCGGTCGCAGCTTCGAATTCCTTCCGCGTTGGGCGCGGATCGATACCAGACATAAAACCCATGTTGGGGACGACGTTTTTAAAGACGGTCCTCTAACTGCTATAGAAGCAGGACAGCGACGTGATAAAGTTGAACCAGACAGTGCTGATTTCCGGTATTCTTGCCGGTATTGCCGCCGTGTTTCTGACACTGGGCGCAAGCAGACAGCCGTCTTTAGCGTTCCTGCTTTACGCCGCCTCCGCAATGCCTGTTTTCATTGCCGGCCTCGGCTGGGGCAATCGCGCCTCCATTATCGCCGTTATTACCGCTTGCGTTGTCGGGTCACTGATGGCTCCGATGTTAGCTGTGCTGAGTTTGGCGATTTTCACGCTGGTACCTGCTGCCTGGATTTCGCACCACGCCAATCTTGCGCGCCCGGCATCGGAAATCGGCGGTCCTGAAGACCTGCTTGCCTGGTACCCACTATCCGGCATCATCCTGCATCTGTGCATCGCCATCAGCATTGCCGTTATCATTCTCGGCTCGATCATCGGTTACGGCCCAGAACTGGTGTCACAGATGGTTGACCTGATGATGTCTTCGGTCACGGCGCAGGAACCATCCTTCTCCCCTGACCAGTTGGCGCTTGCCCAGACGAAGTCTCTAATGGTGCTGATGCTGCCAATCATGCAGGGTGCTCTTTGGGTTATGCTGCTGTTTGCAGCCTATTATTTTGCCAGCCGCCTGGTTGGTTCTTTCGGCAAGGGCCTTCGCCCACGTGAGGACATTCCGGCAGCACTTCGCATGCATCGCAACGCGGTATTCGTGTTCCTTGCTGGTATCGTCGCAACCTTCCTTGGCGGGGTCATCGCCATGTGTGGTGCGGTTATCGCAGGAACATTCGGCGCAGGTTTCCTGATGTCGGGTTATGCGTCGCTGCATTACCGGACACGCGGCAAGGACTGGCGTCTGCCGGTTCTGCTGCTTGCTTATCTCTCGGCGGTCTTCATGTTGCCGCTGCTCATCATTCTCGTCATCGGCATGAGCGACGTGCGCAGCACGATTTCTCTTACTCCGATGCGGAAAACAGACACAACGAACGAAACCAACAATTAAAACAAGAAAGGATCAAGAAGATGGAAGTCATTCTTCTCGAACGCATCAACAAGCTCGGCCAGATGGGCGAAATCGTCAAGGTTCGCGACGGTTACGCACGTAACTTCCTGCTGCCACAGGGCAAGGCTCTGCGCGCCAACGCTGCCAACAAGACCCGTTTCGACTCTGAGCGTGCAACGCTCGAAGCTCGTAACCTCGAGCGCAAGTCTGAAGCCGACAAGGTTGCAGCAGCACTCGAAGGCAAGTCCTTCATCGTCGTTCGCTCCGCAGGCGAAACCGGCCAGCTGTACGGTTCCGTTGCTGCTCGCGACGTTGCTGAAATCCTGTCTGCAGAAGGCTTCACCGTTGGTCGTAACCAGGTTGAGCTGAACACACCGATCAAGACCATCGGCATTCACAACGTTCTCCTGCACCTGCATTCCGAAGTTGAAATCTCGGTTGAGCTGAACGTTGCTCGTTCTGCTGAAGAAGCTGAACGTCAGGCAAAGGGCGAAAGCCTCACCTCTGCTGACGCTATCTACGGCGTTGACGAAGATGCTCTGCGTCCAGAAGACTTCTTCGATCCAGAAGCCGAAGGCGACTTCGACAACGAATAAGAATTTCAGCCTCAGGGCTGAAAAAGAAACCCCGGATGGCAACATCCGGGGTTTTGTCGTTTTTGGGTAACTGTGGCATCCGATCGTTACTCAGGCACTGAGAGTATGCGATCGTCTGCGTGACGATCGCAGCAGACACTCCCCGGCGGGGAGCGGCAGACCTTTCTCCACTTAGTTGGAGACGCTGTGCACCGCTTCCGGAGCCTTGCTCTTGTCCACTCGCACCACGACAGACATGCCCGGTGACAGCTCAGAAGTCATATCCTGGCCGGGATCAATCGCCACACGCACACCGATGCGTTGGGCAATCTTCACGAAGTTGCCCGTCGCGTTATCAGGCTTGATAACAGAGAATTCCGAACCGGCAGCCGGCGAGAAACGCTCGACATGCCCACGAATTTCCCTGCGCTGCATGGCATCAACGGAAATCGAAACCGGTTGCCCCACCTGCATGCCGGCAAGCTGGGTTTCCTTGAAGTTGGCGATGACCCAGACGTCGGTTGGCACGACCGCCATCAACTGTGTGCCTGCCGTGACATACTGGCCAAGCCGTGCGCCAACTTCACCGACCTTGCCGTCACGCGGGGCGCGAATGACAGTGTTGCCGAGATCGATCTCTGCCAGCTGGACACTGGCTTCGGCGCTTGCAACAGCCGCTTCAAGCGACCCCCTGTTGACGATGATGGTCTGCAGATCCTGATTGGAAACCTCGAGCGCTGCCTTGGCCTGCAACAACGCCGCCTTGGCCTTTTCAAGCGTGGCATGCGCCTCTTCCTGCGTGCTGGATGTGCCAACACCGCTTTTGGTCAGGTTGTCCTGCCGGTCGGAAGCCAGCTGTGCCTGCTTGAGCGCGGCCTGCGCACTTTCAATCGACGCTTCGCTGGAAGAGATATTGGCGCGAGCGGCATTTTCCTTCTGGTCGGAATTGGCAAGGGATGCCTTCTGGCCGTCCAGTGTCGCCTTGGCCTGCGACAGTTTCTGCACGTAGCTGCGGTCATCGACGCGGGCCAAAATGTCGCCCTGCTTGACGTCCTGATAGTCCTTTACGGGCACATCAACGATGTAACCACTGACCTGCGGGCTGAGCATCGTGACATAACCACGGACATAGGCATTGTCAGTCATTTCTACCGAGCTGGAAAAGGGTGGCAGGCGCCATGCATAAAGCACCATGCCGAGACCCGTCAGGCCAGCCATGAGGACGATAAGGGAAACCGGGGTGAATATTTTCTTGAGCATTTTCTGACTCGTTCGTTATGAATTCTGGCGTTATGAGTTCTGGGGTGCCGTGGCGGGTTCAGCAGGCATCAGCGTAGGCTTGATCCTGTTCCACGCGAGGTGGATGAGAAGCATGACCAGCGCAGCGGCGGTCACCATGGAAATGAGCAGGAAGGTATCGGCATAGGCCAGCACATAGGCCTCGCGCGTTACCTGCTGTGCCAGCATCGATACGCCTTCGGCGTTGAGCAGGGTCTTGTCGGTAATGACTTTGCCGTATGACGAGGCAAGCTGCGATATTCTCAGCGCAACATTCGGATCGGTCAGGACGATATGTTCCGACAGAATATTCGAATGGAATTTCTCACGGATCGTCACGAAGCTGCCGAGTGCCGCCGTCATCATCAAAGAGCCACTGATCTGCGTGAACAGGAAGATGGCGATGAAGTTGACGAGATAGGGCAAGCCCTTGGCCATGGCGCTGGCAAATCCCTTGGCCATGACAGGCGGCAAGAACATTGCAGCACCTCCCGCAATCATCGCCTGGCTGAAATACATCTGTTCCGGCCGGGTCAGGTTTGTCGCCTGGCTATCCAGAAAAGCACCAATCGCAATCAGGCTGAGCGCGATGACGTGGGCTGTATCAACATATTTCGTTACCATCAGGAAGGCACAGAACGCGCCACCAAGGATCGTTGCCAGCAGAATGATGCCATAGAGGGTTACCGTCTGGTCATTCATGATGCCCAGCTGCTGGTAGAAGCTGACGGCCGTGGTCGACTGTTCTGAGGTCACGGCACGAAAGATAATCAGAACAGCGGCAATATGCAGGTTCTGGCGCGAGAATATCCAGCGCAAGTCTATCATCGGATTCTTGCGGTGCAATTCGATGAAGGCCATGCAGGTCAGGCAGACGACGGCAGCCGCAAGCAACAGACCCAGCCAGCTTGCTTCCAGCCACCAGTAAAACCGACCAAGCGAGAAGAAGAAGGCCAGACAGCCAAGGCCCGTAGCCAGAAAGAGATAGCTCAACACGTCGACACGCTCGAGAATCTTGGCACGAGGTGGTGCTGTCAAAGGCAGCAGGTAGATGGCTGGCAGCGCAATCAGCGCCACGCCGAGTTCCATCGTATAAAGCGATCGCCAGCCATCGATCTCCATCAGTGAGGGAGAGATGATGCGGGCAATAGGCGCAGACAACAGCGTGCCAGTGAGCGCCGTGCAGAGACCGAAAGACAATTTTCGGTGCGCCGGATAGGCTTCAAGGATATAGAGAAAGCCGAGCGACGATAGCGGTGCCGCCGCCATGCCGCTGACAAAGCGCACGACAATCGCCGAATGCAGGTCTGTGACAAACAGGTTGAGACAGGAGGCCACGACGAACAGAATAATGCTCAGTTCGGCAAAGGGACGCAGACCATATTGTGCCCTGATCTTGAACAGCGCGATCGACAGGCTGGCATAGGGCGCCATATAGGCAGCAGACAGCCAGACGACTTCGGCAACCGTAGCTGAAAACTCGCCCTGCAGCTGATACATGTTGGCCGTGACGATATTCATGCCCAGACCCTGCGTAACGAAAAACAGCAGGCCAGCGGCGATATAGATCAATTTTTCCGGCAGGGATTTCTCAGGTGGTTGAGCGGGTGCCACAGGTGGTGGCTCTGCGACCACGACCTGTTGATCCGCAATTGCGGGCGATGCCTCATCCTCAGCCTGCGCAGACAATGTACCGCTCGTGCTCATCTGTCTTCCTCACCTGAAGAAAGAGCCTGAATATTGCTGATAAGACTACGCACGACTTTAAGCGTGGTGGCAATATCTTCAGAAGAAATGTCGGTGGTAATTCGCTTGCGCAGATCCGCAGCCGTTGCATTGACCGTGGCGGCAGTCGCCTCGCCTTCCGGTGTCATGTGAATGCGCTTGGCGCGCCTGTCGCCGGCCTCTTCACGGCGCTCGATGAGGTTCTGTTTTTCCATACCATCGAGAACGCGCACCAGAGTAGGCGTTTCAATCTCAAGCTCTTCGGCAAGCTGCTTCTGGGTCAATGATCCGCGGCGCGACAGAGCAAAAAGCACCCGCGTCCGCGCCAGTGTTAGCCCCTGCTCGCCTACCCGCGCATCGAAAAACGTCCTGAGCTTGCGATTGAAGGATGACATTTCATCCAGCAGTTGCTCCTTGTCGGTTTGTCGCGACACGATATGACTTCCTTATAATTAGCATGCTACTTATTTATTGCCTATTTATACGTGATACTGACGATTTTCAAGATGCTTTGCTGACGTGGCAGCCATGCCATAAATTCAAGGCTGACGCGGTTTGATTCGTTTTGGGGTTTTGCACTCAACGCCGAAAGGGCTGTGGATTGATGGGGACAACATAAAATGTGATCGCCCAAATCCCCCTGAAATGCGGCTGTTTGGCAGTGTTGCAACTATATCATTGACTGTCCCGGCCGGTACCGCCACATCGTTAAGTGAGCGTGTGTGTCAAGCTGGATGTACCAACGCGATAATTAATGCATTTGCGTCTGCTGCTTTCCGAAACCCGCACCCCGGTTTTCGGACGGCTGTGTTAGCGCACATGAGACGCAGATACAGGGAGACCATTAGACAATGAATGATGCAGCACGAAAGATCGCCCCGGTCTCCCCGGCCGAACCGCATTACCGCGAAGCGCCAAACAACATTGAAGCCGAACAGGCCCTTCTGGGTGCTATTCTCGTCAACAATGACGCCTATTATCGCGTTTCGGACTTTCTCAAGCCGGTTCATCTGTATGAACCGCTGCACCGCAAGATTTTCGAAGTCGCCGGCGACATCATTCGCATGGGCAAGACTGCCAACCCGGTAACGATCAAGACCTTCCTGCCATCTGATGACAAGGTGGGTGATCTGACCGTTGCGCAGTACCTTGCGCGCCTTGCTGCCGAAGCCGTGACCATCATCAACGCGGAAGACTATGGCCGCGCGATCTACGATCTGGCGCTGCGCCGCGCGCTGATCCAGATCGGTGAGGATGTCGTCAACATTGCCTATGACGCGCCGCTCGACATGCCACCGCAGACGCAGATTGAAGATACCGAACGCCGCCTGTTCGAACTGGCGGAAACCGGCCGTTATGACGGTGGCTTCCAGTCATTCAATGACGCGGTATCGCTGGCCATCGACATGGCGGGCCAGGCGTTTGAACGTGACGGCAACCTGTCGGGTATTTCCACCGGCATCCACTCTCTTGATGGCCGTATGGGCGGTTTGCAGCGTTCTGACCTTATCGTGCTTGCGGGTCGTCCGGGTATGGGCAAGACCTCGCTTGCCACCAACATTGCCTACAATATCGCAGCTGCCTACGAGCAGGAAATCCAGCCGGATGGCTCCTTCAAGGCCAAGAACGGCGGCGTCGTCGGTTTCTACTCACTCGAAATGTCGTCCGAACAGCTGGCAACACGTATCATTTCCGAGCAGACAGAAGTGTCATCCTCGAAAATCCGCCGTGGTGAAATCACCGAAGCCGATTTCGAAAAGCTGGTTGCCTGCAGCCAGATGATGCAGAAGGTTCCGCTTTATATCGACCAGACCGGTGGTATCTCCATTGCCCAGCTGTCGGCACGTGCGCGTCGCCTTAAGCGCCAGCGCGGCCTTGATTGCCTGGTAGTCGACTATATTCAGCTGATGACCGGCTCCGGCAAAAGCGGTGAAAACCGCGTGCAGGAAATCACCCAGATCACCACGGGCCTGAAGGCGCTGGGCAAGGAACTGAACGTTCCGATCATCGCGCTGTCACAGCTGTCCCGTCAGGTGGAAAGCCGCGAAGACAAACGGCCGCAGCTCTCTGACCTTCGTGAATCTGGTTCGATCGAGCAGGATGCCGACGTTGTGCTGTTCGTGTTCCGTGAGGAATATTACGTCAAGAACATGGAACCGCGTGATCCGGATGATCCGAAATATGCGGAGTGGGAAGCACTGTTCGACAAGGTGAAGGGCACGGCTGACGTGATTATCGCCAAGCAGCGTCACGGACCGACCGGCACCGTTAAACTGGCCTTCCAGTCGGAATTCACCCGCTTTGCGGATTTGGCCGACCCATCCTTCAGCCAGTACGAAGAACACTGATACGAAACGCCCCGCTTTTCAGCGGGGCGTTTCGTTTTCAATGTCTTGAGCTGGCGCTCTCAGAAATTGATTCCGAATATCGGGGATAACGCTCTCATTCTGCTTTAACGCCTGAAGGCAAAGCGATGACCTGATCCTGTGGACGGATACTGCTTTGGCGATGGGTGATCGCAATGATGGTCATGTCGGCATCGACCTTGCGTAACTGGTCCATGATCTCGCGTTCGGTTTCATCATCAAGCGCGGAGCTTGCCTCATCCAGCAACAGAATGACCGGCTCTGCATAAAGCGCCCGTGCAATGGCAATGCGCTGGCGCTCCCCTCCCGACAGCTTCAAGCCACGCTCTCCAACTTTGGTTTCGAAATTTTGTGGCATGGCCTCGATACGCTCAAGGATCGCCGCACGCTCGGTTGAACGGCGCAGCCGCGCTTCGTCATAGGGACGTCCCAGAACAATGTTGGCGGTGAGAGTGTCATTGAGCAGTTGCACTTCCTGAGGAACGATGCCAACCGCCGAAAACCAGTCATCTCGGTCGATCGTTGCAATATCGCGGCCATCGATACGGATATGCCCCTTTTGCGGCAGCATGGTTTTTTGCAGCAGCTTGAACAGGGTCGATTTTCCCGAACCGGTTTCGCCAGTGATAAAGGTGAGCCGTCCGGGCGACGCACGGAACGAGACATTTTCAACGCCGCGTCCATTTTCATAGCGGAAACCGACATCCTCAAATTCGATCACGCCCTGCGACAGAACCAGTCCGGCCTCCCCGCCCGCCCTTTCCTCTTCCGGTGCATTCCACATGCGGGCAAAGGGCGCAAAACGGGCTAGCGCCCTGACTGTTTCGTTGATCGACTGGCCAATCAGCTCAAACGGCACATTCAGCTGCAACAACAGCATGTTGAACAGCACGATGTCACCCACGGACAATTGCCCTTGTTCATAGCGTGGCAAAAGCAGGTAGAAGGTGATGATGAATTGCAGAGCCAGCGCCAGCGAAATCATTGCCACGAACACGATACGGCGCAGCGAATAGAGCCGCCAATTGTCGTAGATCGAACCTGCACTTTCGGCAAAGCGTGCCTTCATCCATTCCGTACTGGCGGTGTGCCGCAAAGGTTCGATCATGCTGATGGCATTACCGACAAAACCGGCATTCTGCTGTCCGGCATCAATGGCCTTTTCGAGATAGGGACCGGTGATGCGGTTGGAGACCAGTGTCAGACCGATAAAGATCGCACCGTAGAGACATACGATCAGCAGCACGTCAAAACTGATGACCGCGCCCAGCATCAGCGTTGCAAACAGGAAAGCCGAAATCCCAGGCAAAAACGAAATGAACATCATCTGCATGAAGATGGATGTTGCTGATGCGCCTTGCGTTTGCGCCGACTGGATTTCTGCCGGATTGTGATCGGTAAAAAACGATGGCGGTTTGTTGATGATCCGCTCGAAGAAACCGGTCGCAGCGATGTAATCCAGCCGTTCGGAATGGATGACGGCCATGTATTGCGTGCAGCGCTGCACGCCCATGGCACCGGCTGTCAGCAGCGCATAAAAGGTAAAGGCCAGCATCCAGCGCACCGGCGTATCCGGCAGATCGTCCACCAGCCGGGAAAAGACATAAGGGCCTGTGACAGCCAGTATCGATCCCGCAAGGATAGTCACGACAAGAAGGGAAATCGACAGCCGGGCATTCTTCCAGTAGTCAGAATAAATGCGAAGAAGCGGCCCGATTGCAGCCCTGTAGTTATTCCGCATAAACGGCACTCCCCAGGTTGAGACAACTCAAGGTGAATAACCGCAGTAAAGGTCGCGAGCGGGCATTTCAACCCGTAGCAGCCTGATGTTAGGGTTTCAAAAACCGATTGAACGCAGGACTGCGACCGTTGCCACGCCGGCAAAAGCCGCCGGCAGAAGTGACAGGCGAAGTGCGGCCACAGCCGTTACCAGACAGGCAATGCTTTCCGCCGTACCGGTTGACAAGGCGGTTGGCGTCACCACGGCCATCAGCACCGCTGGTGGCACCGATGACAGCGCCTTTTTCATGCGTGGGCCGGGATTGGTGTAGCGGACCAGTAGCAAACCGCCCATACGGGTGCTTACGGTTGCGACCATCATCGCAAGGATGGCAAAAAATGTTGATGTATCAAGGCTCATGCTGGTTGCTCCGCATCAGCCTTGTTCTCATCCGGCAAAGTTTCCGTCCGTCCAAAGGCTGCCACGGCCAGCCCGGCAAGTGCGCCCGTGGCAATGTACCAGGCACCGGGAATGTAGAGGTGTGTCACCCATGAGGTCAGCGCACTGGCCAGCAGCACAAGTCCGGTTTCGGTGCCCTTCCAGAACCCCATCAGCAACACGATGAACACGGCGGGAAAGGCAAAGTCGAGCCCGATCACCGTCATGTCGCCCATGACCGAGCCAAGCAAGGCGCCAGCCAGTGTCGAGACATTCCAGACGGCGTAGATCGATAGCGCAGCACTGGCAAAAAAGGCCGGTGTCAGCCTGGCCGTCATCGCACGGAATTCTGACAACGCCCACGATTCGTCCGTCAGTACCAGCATGGCGGCATATTTGCGCCAGCCGCTGAACCCATCGAGCTTCGAGGCGATGGACGCACTCATCAGCACGTGGCGCAGATTGACCAACAGAGCGGCAAAACCGAGCGCCACCCAGCTTGCCGGATGGGTCCATAAATCCATGGCAACGAACTGCGAGCCGCCGGCAAAGACAAACAGCGACATCAGGCAGGCCTCGAGTGCCGACAGCCCCTTTGAAACCGCGACCGCACCAAACACCGCGCCAATCGGTACCATCGCCACCAAAAGAGGCGCTGCGGCCCGCAACCCCGCCAGCATGTCACCCGACTTCACAATCTTTGCCATCATCATCTCCGATATTCTGGAAGATGGCAGGTAGAGAAGGATGATGGGTGCGTCTTGAACAAAAGTGATGGGGACCGAGAACAGCCCAGAACCGTTGCCAGACGATTTGGTCTCAGGCAGCGCGGAACTGACCCGGCGTAATGCCGGTGCGCGCTTTGAAGTGGCGGGTGAAATGCGCCTGATCGGCAAATCCGCATTCCAGTGCCACAGCGGCGGGATTATAGCCCAGCCGCAACAGACGACGCGCCTTGCGAATACGCACATCCGTCAGATAGGCATGTGGTGTAATGTAGAACTCTTTACGAAACGCCCGGATCAAATGCGCGCGGCTGAGCCCGGCAATGGCCGCCAGTTGTTCCAACCCGATGTCGATCTCGCAATTGTCAGTGAGATAATCCCTTACCCGGTAAACTGCGGTGCGTTCGCGCGTTTCCACCGGCAGGATGATCGTGCTGCCGTGGCGACGAAATAGTTCTGCCAGTACGCTGAACATTCCTTCATCGGCCTCCAGCGCACCGGACTTCTGCTCGAGCCGCTGATGGGCAATCTGGAACGCGGCGGCCATTTGCGGGTCTTTTGGCAAAAAGCGCGGGAAAGACGGCGTGCCATGAAACGCCCTGCCCGTCACGTCCTCAATCACCTCCTGCAACAACTCCATGTCGGGATAGATCATCCGGTAGCGATAACCTTCACCTCCCGGAGCACCATCGTGGATCTGGCCAGGATTGATCAGGTAAAGATTGCCGGGGCCAGTCTGCTCTCGGGTGCCATTGATCGTCGATATCTGCGAGCCGGATTCGATGGCGCCAATGCTGAAGGTCTCATGCGCGTGCGGGGAATATTCATGCGTCAGGAAAGTCGCGCTCAGGCACTCCATATCCCTGAACCGCCTGTCGCGCCAGAAACGTGTGGTTTCCGTCGTGGCAAGCGGCATATCGTCAAGGGCCTGTTTCTGCGAAACGCTGTGCATAGTGAAAGAATAAATCAATCCGTCATTACCGTCTTGAACAAAAGTGATAGGCTTTGGCGCAAATAGTTTATGAGCAGCATTGCGAGACAGCATGACCGATTTCGACGAAAGCCTTTCCGATTATGACGAATTCGAGCATGCGCCGCTGCGGCTGACCGTTGATCTAGGTGCACTGGCGGATAACTGGCGCGACATGAAAAAACGCTCCGGCAAGGCGCGGACCGCCGCGGTGGTCAAGGCCGACGCCTATGGTATGGGTATCGAAGATTGCGGCACCACGCTGTACCACGCCGGGGCACGGGACTTTTTCGTGGCAACAGTTGCCGAAGGCGTGACGCTGCGTCCGCACGCTCCCGAGGCCCGTATCTTCGTGCTGTCAGGCATCTGGCCGGGACAGGAAGCTCATTTATTCAACAATGATCTTGTGCCTGTCGTCGCGTCGGAAGAGCAACTGGCCTTCTGGATGTCGACCCTTGCCGAACGGGGTGATCATCCCTTCGCCCTTCATGTCGATACCGGTTTCAACCGTCTTGGATTGCCGCTGGATGAGGCACTGTTTCTGGCCGACGATATCTCGCGGCCAGCCAGCTTCGACCCGGTTCTCGTGCTATCTCACCTCGCATCGGCGGACACGCCCTCTTCTGCCATGAACAAGGCACAGCTTGAATCATTCCGTAAGGTTAGCGCTGCTTTCGAAGGTGTCGAATCAAGCCTTTCAGCGTCTGCTGGAATATTTTTGGGTCCAGACTATCACTTCGATCTGACCCGTCCCGGCATCGCGCTCTACGGTGGCGAAGCCGTCAATGACGTGGACAATCCGATGCGCCCGGTCGCCAAGGCGGAAGCCCGTATCATTCAGGTGCGTGAAGCCGGTGAAGGACAGACCGTCAGCTACGGTGGCACTTTCCTGCTCAAGCGCGCCAGCCGCCTTGCCATAGCATCAGTCGGTTATGCCGACGGTTATCAGCGTTCGCTTTCCGGTTCCGGCATTCCTTTGAGGGAAATGGGTTATGGTGGCGCCTATGGTTTCATCAACGGCCACCGGGTACCAGTTGCCGGTCGCGTGACCATGGACCTCACCATTTTCGATGTCACCGATGTGCCTGACAATGCCGTGCGCGCTGGAGATTACATTGAACTGTTCGGCTCAAATGTACCGGTGGATGAGGTCGCGCGTGCGGCAGGAACCATCGGCTATGAAATGCTGACGGGTCTTGGTCTACGCTATGAGCGGCAGTATTTGTTCGACGGCGAATAATTAAAACCGCACCGCCTTTAAACAACAGGCTTGCAAAGCCGACGGCAGGCGTTTATCCCGGCATTAAGTTCTTTATTTGTTCTCATTCAAGATACTGCCGGGAGCCACAATCGCATGGCCAAGACCAAAACCCAATTCGTGTGCCAGAACTGTGGCACGGTGCACACCCGCTGGGTTGGCAAGTGTGAAGGTTGCGGTGAGTGGAACACCATCATTGAAGATGACCTGATGGGTGGCATCGGCTCAGGGCCTGGCAAAACACCCAAGAAAGGTCGTCCGGTCGCTTTGACGGCACTATCAGGGGAATCAGAAGAAGCACCGCGCATTGCAACCGGCATGGACGAGTTGGACCGCGCCACCGGTGGCGGTTTCGTCCGCGGCTCAGCAGTGTTGATCGGTGGCGATCCCGGTATTGGTAAATCGACGCTGCTGATGCAGGCCGCCGCAGCCCTCTCCCGGCGCGGCCAGCGCATTATTTATGTGTCAGGTGAAGAGGCAGTGGCACAGGTTCGTCTGCGTGCGCAGCGTCTGGGTGCGGCACAAACCGATGTCCTGCTGGCGGCAGAAACCAATGTCGAAGATATTCTGGCGACAATTTCCGAAGGCAAGCGCCCGGATCTGGTAATTATCGATTCCATCCAGACCCTGTGGAGCGACACCGCCGATTCGGCACCCGGCACAGTCACCCAAGTACGTACCGGCGTACAGGCGATGATCCGTTTTGCCAAACAGACCGGTGCCGCCATGGTGCTTGTTGGCCATGTGACCAAGGAAGGCCAGATTGCCGGTCCGCGTGTCGTCGAACACATGGTGGATGCGGTGCTTTATTTTGAGGGCGACCGCGGTCACCACTACCGGATCCTGCGGACGGTGAAGAACCGTTTCGGACCGACGGATGAAATCGGCGTGTTCGAAATGTCCGACAAGGGACTGCGGGAAGTTTCCAATCCATCGGAGCTTTTTCTGGGTGAACGCAACGCAAAAGCCCCGGGCGCTGCGGTTTTTGCCGGCATGGAAGGCACCCGCCCTGTCCTGGTTGAAGTGCAGGCGCTGGTGGCAGCCACCTCTCTCGGCACACCGCGCCGCGCCGTTGTCGGTTGGGATTCGTCACGCCTTGCGATGATATTGGCGGTACTGGAAGCCCATTGCGGGGTGCGACTTGGCCAGCACGATGTGTACCTCAATGTCGCCGGCGGGTACCGCATTTCGGAACCGGCCGCCGACATGGCTGTGGCTTCCGCACTGGTTTCGTCGCTTGCCGGTCTTGCCCTTCCGGCCGATTGTGTTTATTTCGGCGAAGTCAGCCTGTCAGGAGCGGTAAGACCCGTTTCGCACACGGTGCAGCGGTTAAAGGAGGCGGAAAAACTGGGCTTTACCCAGGCGCTGCTTCCAACAGCATCGGCGGAATTGCCTAAAACCGGCAATGGCCGATGGGCAGAAATTGAAAGCCTGCCGGATCTCGTTGCGCGCATCGCAGGTTCCGCCAACCGCTTCAAACAGGTTGAGGAAGATGAATATTGATCCTTTCGCTGGCTAAGCCTGTGGTGTAAGAGGATCGCAAACAGGCAAGACGGTGCTTTGATAAAGCCCCGCGACCTTTGGAGCTGGTATATGCCCATCACGATTTTCGACGGTATTGTTCTCGCCGTTGTACTTTTCTCAGCCGTTCTGGCCATGGTGCGCGGTTTTTCCCGCGAAGTTCTGTCCATAGCAAGCTGGGTTGGTTCGGCTGCTGCCGCCTACTATCTCTACCCGGTTCTGGTGCCTTACGCCAACAACTACACCAATGACCACCGCATCGCGATTGCCGGTTCGGCAGGTGTGGTCTTTCTTGTTGCGCTGATCGTTATTTCGTTCATCACGTCCAAGATTGCCGACTTCATCATCGACAGCCGCATCGGCGCGCTGGACCGTACGCTTGGGTTCCTGTTCGGTGTGGCCCGCGGCCTTCTGCTGCTGGTCGTTGCACTGGCATTCTGGAACTGGCTGGTTGACGTCAAGATCCAGCCGACATGGATGACCCAGGCCAAGTCCAAGCCATTCCTCGACATGCTGGTGCAGAAGCTGGAAGCTGTGCTGCCAAGCAACATCGAGCCGGAAGTTCTTGATCGTATCATGGGCCGTAATCAGGACGCGACAACGGAACAGGCGCCTTCTGAAGAGGCCCCTGCAACCAACGCACCGGCAACAAACAATTGACACTGTGTTGCGTCTTGCGTGATACGCAAGACGCCTTACATGTGGTATGGTTTTTCAACAGAGCAGTAACGGACCTTCCCGGAGAAATATTTCACCGGTCAGGTCTTTGTTTTTTGGGCGCATGACTTTCAAATCACGACTATTTGAAGGTTGGGCGAAGATCAAAATATTACAGTACCTCGAACGCTTTATGAGATGAGGCACGGTACTGTAGGGAGCAAAGGCAAGACGCATGAACCAGCCGCTTTCGCATTCCACGATCAAAGATGTTATCGATGGCGACACGCTGCATGAAGAGTGTGGCGTGTTTGGCATTTTGGGGCATGAGGACGCAGCTACGCTGACCGCTCTTGGCCTGCATGCCTTGCAGCATCGTGGACAGGAAGCCGCCGGCATCGTTTCCTTCGACGGCAAGCGCTTCCATCAGGAACGCCATATGGGTCTGGTCGGTGATCATTATACCGACCCTGCAACCCTCGCCCGCCTGCCTGGCCATATCGCCATTGGTCACACTCGTTATTCTACCACTGGCGAAGTGGCGATGCGAAACGTGCAGCCGCTGTTTGCCGAACTGGAAGAAGGCGGTATTTCGATTGCCCATAACGGCAACTTCACCAATGGCCTGACCCTGCGTCGACAGATCATCGCTACTGGCGCAATCTGCCAGTCGACCTCCGATACCGAAGTTGTGTTGCACTTAATCGCCCGTTCGCGCCACAGCTCAACATCTGACCGTTTCATCGACGCAATCCGTCAGATGGAAGGCGGTTATTCGATGTTGGCCATGACACGCACCAAGCTGATTGCCGCACGCGACCCCACCGGTATTCGCCCGCTGGTCATGGGTGAACTGGACGGCAAGCCGATCTTCTGTTCGGAAACCTGTGCGCTCGACATTATCGGCGCGAAGTTCGTGCGCGATGTTGAAAACGGCGAAGTGATCATTTGCGAAGTGCAGCCGGATGGTTCGGTCACTATCGACGCCCGCAAGCCAAGCAAGCCGCAGCCGGAACGGCTGTGCCTGTTCGAATATGTATATTTTGCACGCCCTGACTCCGTGGTTGGCGGTCGCAACGTTTACACCACCCGCAAGAACATGGGTATGAACCTGGCCAAGGAAGCCCCGGTCGAAGGTGACGTCGTTGTGCCCGTGCCGGATGGTGGCACGCCTGCAGCGCTTGGTTTTGCCCAGCAAAGCGGCATTCCGTTCGAATACGGCATCATCCGTAACCACTATGTTGGTCGCACCTTCATCGAGCCTACCCAGCAGATCCGCGCTTTCGGCGTCAAGCTGAAGCACTCTGCCAACCGTGCAATGATTGAAGGCAAGCGCGTTGTGCTGGTCGACGATTCCATCGTCCGTGGCACGACTTCGGTCAAGATCGTACAGATGATCCGCGAAGCCGGCGCCAAGGAAGTTCACATCCGCGTTGCCAGCCCGATGATCTTCCACCCGGATTTCTACGGCATCGACACGCCTGACGCCGACAAGCTGCTGGCAAACCAGTACGCCAATGTCGAGGACATGGCGAAGTTCATCGGCGTGGATTCGCTGGCCTTCCTGTCGATCAACGGCCTGTACCGCGCCGTTGGTGGTGAGGACCGCAACAATGCGCGTCCGCAATTCACCGATCATTACTTCACGGGTGATTACCCGACCCGCCTTCTCGATCAGAACGGCGAGGCCATGGGCAGCAAGATATCGATGTTGGCCAGCAACGGCTGATAAACCAAGCTTTAGCCCGCGCCCACTGCGCGGGCTTTTTGTTTGTGGCAGTTGCTTTGCGACCTTCTGGCCTATTGCCGCCCATGTCGCTTCCTCATAAGACGGCAGTCACAGACTGATTTACTCTTCGGGGGAGACACATGACCATCGACCTTACTGGCCGGATCGCACTGGTAACTGGTGCTTCACGCGGCATCGGCTACTTCACCGCACTGGAACTGGCAAAAGCTGGCGCGCACGTCATCGCCTGCGCGCGTACGGTTGGCGGACTTGAGGAACTGGACGATGCCATCCAGGCCGCAGGCGGCTCGGCCACGCTGGTGCCGTTCGATCTCGCTGATATGAATGCCATCGATGGTCTTGGCGCCTCCATTAACGAACGCTGGGGCAAGCTTGATATTCTGGTGGCCAATGCCGGTGTGCTGGGTGTGATTTCCCCCATCGGCCATATCGAGGCGAAAGTCTTTGAAAAGGTCATGACCATCAACGTCACCTCGACCTGGCGTCTGATCCGTTCGGTGGAGCCGCTGCTCATCAAATCTGACGCCGGTCGCGCCATCCTGCTGTCGTCGGGCGTTGCCCATTCCTGTCGCCCGTTCTGGAGCGCGTACTCCGCCTCCAAGGCTGCTGTGGAAGCGCTCGGCCGCACATGGGCTGCAGAAACGCAGAAGACTGCGCTACGCATCAACTGCGTCAATCCCGGTGCAACACGCACTGCCATGCGCGCGCAGGCGGTTCCAGGCGAAGATCCGTCGACGCTGCCGACACCGTCCGATGTTGCAAAGACCCTGCTGCCATTGCTGGCACCTGAGCAGACCGAAACCGGCAAGCTTTTCTCTGTGCGTGACAACAAGTTCCTGGACTACCGTCTGCCGGAATAAGACCTGCCAAAACATACCTCCCAAGTGGAGACCTGTTCCAGGAGGCATGACACCGCAGCAAGGTTGCAGGCTCTTGACCAAATCTATCGGGCGCGCCATAAGGCTGACCATGAAAATGGCGCCCTTCAACCATGGTTTTGATACGGTTTGCGACATCGACTCGAAGATCATTCTTGATGTTCGCGGCGCACGATGTTCCTGTTCAGACAGCTAAGCGGATTTTGTGCAGACACCTGCACAGTCACGTCACTCAAAGCACGTTATCTAGTCTCCAAACCGGCCCGGCTGTTTCGCATCTTCTCAACGGCAAGATGACAAACGCACCCGCGCCAGTTACGGTTCTGTTCGGGAGAATTTGAAATGAACCTGAAATTTTATAATACCCTGACCCGCGAAAAGGCCGCATTTGCGCCTATCGATGAACAGAACGTGCGCATGTATGTCTGCGGCCCAACCGTTTATGACTTTGCCCATATTGGCAATGCGCGGCCCGTAATCGTGTTTGACGTGCTCTTCCGTGTGCTGCGCCATGTCTATGGTGAGAAGCATGTCACCTATGCCCGCAACATCACCGACGTCGACGACAAGATCAATGCGCGTGCGCTGCGTGACTACCCGCACCTGCCGCTCAATGACGCCATTCATGCGGTGACCCAGAAGACCGCAGAGCAGTTCCATCAGGATGTTGCTGCACTTGGCAATCTCGAGCCCACCATCGAGCCGCGTGCGACCGACAATATCGCCCAGATGATCGATATCATCGAAAAGCTGATTGCCCGCGGTCATGCCTACAATGCGGGCGGTGAAGTGCTTTTCGACACCCATTCGATGACCGACTACGGCCAGTTGTCTAAGCGACCGCTGGATGAGCAGCAAGCTGGCGCCCGCGTTGCCGTCGATGCTCACAAAAAACATCCGTCCGATTTCGTTTTGTGGAAGCTGTCCAGCGATAACGAACCCGGCTGGGAAAGCCCGTGGGGTCGTGGTCGTCCGGGCTGGCACATTGAGTGCTCGGCAATGTCCGGCCGTTACCTCGGCGAAGTTTTCGATATTCACGGCGGCGGTCTCGACCTGATTTTCCCGCACCATGAAAACGAGATTGCCCAGTCGCGTTGCGCGCATGGCACGCATGTGATGGCCAATCTGTGGATGCATAACGGCTTCGTGCAGGTTGAAGGCCGCAAGATGTCCAAGTCGGACGGCAACTTCTTCACCATCTACGAATTGTTGCATACCAACAAATTCGGCGACCGGCAGTGGCCGGGCGAGGTTTTGCGCCTCGCCATGCTGATGACCCATTACCGCGAGCCGATTGACTTCTCGGTCAAGCGACTGGAAGAGGCCGAACGGTTGCTGGCGAAGTGGCCAGCGGCTGAGCCGGGCGATGCCACACCTGACGCAACGGTTCTGGATGCGCTTGCCGATGACCTGAATACGGTTGCTGCCGTACAGGCGTTGCATGCTCTGGCGCAGGCCGCCAACGCCGACCGGTCAAAGATCGCGGTCTTTGCTGCCAGTGCGGCCCTTCTCGGTGTCTTACCAAAGAAGGCGGAAGTGGATGAAGCCGTTGCTGCGGCTATCGATTCGCTGGTGGAATTGCGCCTTGAAATGCTGAAAGCCAAGAACTTCACTGAAGCGGATCGCATTCGTGACGAGCTTGCTGAAAAGGGCATTCAGCTCAAGGACGGCAAGGACAAGGAAACTGGCGAACGGGTGACGACCTGGGAATTAAAGCGCTAACAGCGCCTTCCCTGTCCGGCTCGATCTTCAATAGATCATCGCTCGGATGAGCGATGATCAGTAATATAGGAAACTTGAACTGCAACACGGATCGACCGTCCTGCGTTTCTGGAACAACGATGTCCTGCAAGATATCGACAATGTTAGTCTTCATGCTTTGCGGATGAAACAAGGAAGCCAGCCATGACGATTTACACCGGTGGATGCCAGTGTGGCGCGATACGTTTTCGTGCCGAGGGTGACCTGAAAGACAGCTCCATCTGCCATTGCCGCATGTGCCAGAAGGCATTTGGCGCTTATTATGCGCCGCTGGTGTCGGTGCGAAAAGCGAACTTCAGCTGGACGCGAGGTGAACCGAAACGGTTCCAGTCATCCGATGTGGTGAAGCGCGGATTTTGTGCCGACTGCGGCACACCGCTAACCTATGAAGCGCCTGATGGCATGGCCATTGCCGCCGGTGCCTTCGACAATCCGTCCTTGCTGCCGCCTGTTATCCAGTGGGGTGTCGAAAACAAGGTTGGCTTTGTGGACGATCTGCACCGCCTGCATGCCGTCGCGACCGAGGAAGATTTGACCTCTGTGGATTATCTGGTCAATCTGACATCTTACCAACACCCTGATCACGACACGACAAATTGGCCAGACACAAAAGCATGACCACGCAAGATACACGCATGAAAATGCCCACGTGGCTGCTCTATGGGGTGATTGCCAAGGGCGCTCTGATCGTGATCGTGACTAGTGCCGTCATAACCTATGTAGTCCTGAAGTAAGCAAAGGCGCATCATGCAAGAGAGCGGATTTTCCGGTGGCTGCCAGTGCGGCGCAGTGCGGTTTCATGCGGGCAAGATCGGACGACCATCAATCTGCCATTGCCGCATGTGCCAGAAACAGTTTGGCAATTTTTTCGGTGCGCTTGTCAGCGCCGATCAGGCCCATCTGACATGGACACGTGGTCAGCCAAAGCTGTTCCGGTCTTCTGCCAAGATCCACCGTGGCTTCTGCGAAAAATGCGGCACGCCCCTGACCTATCATTACCCCGGCGGTGTAGAGCTGGCCATTGGCGCGTTCGACACGCCAGAGGTGCTGGAGCCACAGGTTCAGGTCAATTTCGAACATCGCATGCCATGGATCGACCATCTTTTTGAAAAACCGTCGGTCCAGCAGAGCGTGGATGAAGCCACCATCATTTCTTTCCAGCATCCCGACCATGACACTGAAGTCTGGCCGCCAGAGGACCAAGCATGAGCAATGACCTTCGTACCCTCTATCCCGAGATCGAGCCCTATGCGACGGGCATGCTGGATGTCGGTGACGGGCATACGATCTATTGGGAACGGGTCGGCACACCCGGCGCAAAACCGGCGGTTTTCCTACATGGCGGCCCAGGCGGCGGCGTCAACGCCATGCAGCGGCGTATCTTCGACCCGGCGCTCTACGATGTCGTTCTGTTTGACCAGCGCGGCTGTGGCCGCTCGACACCGCACGCCCATCTGGGAGCCAATACGACCTGGCACCTTGTTGATGACATCGAGCGTCTGCGTGCGATGGTCGGTGTCGACACATGGCTGGTGGTCGGTGGGTCATGGGGCTCGACACTGGCACTTGCCTATGCCGAAACCCATCCAGACCGCGTTAGTGAATTGGTCCTGCGTGGCATCTATACCGTGACCAAGCCGGAGATGGATTGGTATTATCAGTTCGGCGTCTCGGAGATGTATCCCGATCGCTGGGAAAAATTCATTGCGCCCATTCCGGAACAGGAACGTGGCGACCTGATGCTGGCCTATCACCGGTACCTGACTGGCGACGATGAGGCCAAGAAACTGGAATGCGCCAAAGCCTGGAGCCAGTGGGAAGGTGCCACCATATGCCTGCTGCCCAGCGACGATCTTCTGGCCAAACACGGTGACGATACATTTGCCATCGCCTTTGCGCGCCTGGAGAACCACTATTTCGTCAACAACTGCTGGCTTGAAGAAGAGCAGCTGTTGCGGAATGCCCACAAGCTCAAAGACATTCCCGGCGTCATCGCACATGGTCGTTACGACATGCCCTGCCCGCTGAAATATGCCTGGCAATTGGCCAAGGCATGGCCGAAGGCGGAGCTTCATGTCATCGAAGGTGCGGGACACGCGCTCTCAGAACCGGGCATTCTGGATCGCACCATCCGCGCCCTTGACCAATTTGCCGGCAAATAACGGCCTGAACGTGTGTCAGCACGGTGAAGCTTTGCTGATCGATGGTTCACTGAAATGAATTGGCTTATTCTGCCGGACTGGACTATTGCGTTCTCAATAAAAAAATCCGGCAGGAAACCCCAATGGAAATCGAACGCATCACCCCCGCTGCACCACGCAGCGAAAGCACGCGCGGATTCAGCCTTGCGTTGAGCGCCTATCTTCTGTGGGGTATTTTGCCGCTCTACATCAAGGCAGTGGCGCATATCTCACCAGCAGAAGTGCTGGCCCACCGGGTTCTCTGGTCGATTCCCATTGCGGCCGTCGTGCTGATTGTGCTGGGCCAGACCAAGGACCTCAAGGCGGCCTTTCGGTCGCCGCGCACCATTCTGCTTGCCTGCATGACGGCAACGCTGATCACCATCAACTGGGGCATTTATGTCTGGGCGATTGGTGCCGGTCACGCAATCGATGCGGCCCTGGGTTACTTCATCAACCCGCTGTTCAGCATCTTTCTCGGCGCGGTGCTGCTGAAAGAACGTCTGCTTCCCATGCAGATCGCAGCCATTTCTCTTGCCGCGGTCGCCGTCGTGATCCTGACCTGGGATGCTGGCACCATGCCGTGGGTAGCGCTTGGCCTGACATGTTCTTGGGGTTTTTACGGCTTCTTCCGCAAGACACTGCCGGTTGGCGCCAATCAGGGCTTTTTGCTCGAGGTTCTGCTGCTCAGCCCGGCTGCCATTGGCTACATGATCTATCTTGGCATGACGGGCAGCGGCCATTTCCTGGCCGATAGCTCCAGTGACACGATCCTGCTTCTGGTTGCTGGTGCCGTGACGGCCATACCGCTGATGCTTTACGGCAATGGCGCCAAGCTGCTGCAGCTTTCGACCATCGGCATTATGCAATATATCGCGCCGACCATCGTCTTCCTGATTGCGGTGTTCCTGTTCAACGAACATTTCAGCACGGCCAAACTGGTCTCGTTCTGCCTGATCTGGACTGCATTGGTGATTTATACATTCGCCATGCTGCGGCAGCTCAAAGGCCGCTAAAGCATGAGACTTTCCTGTCTTCCACGAGGCAGGAAAGTCATTTTTGTAAAGTGCTTGTTATAGCTGGGAGATAACCGAGCTATCGCCATCCGGGTTAGCCTGTGCCGTTGCCCGTTCAATGATAGCCGGAACGATATCCTTGATTTCGTCAATCACCAGCGGGTTCAGCATATGGGCGCGGTGAATGAACCCTTCGTCGCGCATGTGGCGAATAAGCTCCAGCATCGGATTCCAGAAACCGTTGATATTGGCAAAGACCATCGGTTTGGCGTGACGGCCAAGTTGCGCCCAGGTCATGATCTCCACGATCTCTTCCAAAGTGCCAACACCGCCCGGCAAGGTGACGAACGCGTCTGAACGTTCAAACATCTTGTGTTTGCGTTCATGCATGTCCTTGGTGACAATCAACTCGTTCAATTGTCCGAGAGAATGGCGGGTCGCCTCCATGTCGACAAGAAACTCCGGTATAATACCGGTCACTTCGCCACCATTGGAGAGTACGCCGCTTGCAACGGCGCCCATTATGCCCTTTGTGCCGCCGCCATAAACGAGGCGAAGACCGTTGTCGGCTATAGCTTTTCCAAGCGCGCGACCGGCTTCCATATAGGCCGGATCACGACCGGGTTGAGAGCCGCAATATACGCAGATGGATCGAATCGAATGTTTTTCACTGGTCATGGACCGAAGGAACAATGCCTTTCGTCATCCGTCAAGAAAATATGGGTGAATGAATTGCCCGAAAACGCTGTTTTCCCTTGCAAACGCTTGTGTATAGGGGTGGAAAAAGCTAGCAATTCCGATTGATAGAAAAGAGACATATCCGGAGACTCAAAGGATGAAAAACAAACGGGCCGGCCTACTGGCGCTTATCGTGCTCGCGGTAGCGACGTTGCTCATGGTGTTCTTTGTGCTTCCACGGATATCGCAGGACGGCAAGCCGATTGGTGATGCCATCAACAATGCGGGCACTGCCGTCAAGGATGCCGTCGAATTGGGCGGCCAGAGTGCGTCCGATATTCTTAACGATGCAGCGGAAGAAACCTCCAAGGTTGCCGACAAGGTTGCACGCCTTGCGGCCTCTGCAACGGATTCTATCAACCAGATGACCGGCCTGTTTGCCAATGGCGCCATCCCGTCTGATGCAGACTACGCCACAGCCCGCACCAAGGTCGAAGCTGCGCTCAAGGAGCTGTCTGACGTCGATATTCCCGAGACACTGGATGACACGACATCCAAACTGATCACCACGGCGCGTGCAGCAGCCGAGCGTGCTGGAACGTTCCTGCGTCAGCTGCCAGTCAGCGCCAAGGATGCTGCCGCACAGATCGGCCGTCTGGCTGGTATTTTTGCAGGTACCGATGATGGCGCACCTGTCGCGCCGACATCTGCCCCTGCTGCGGCACCGGCAGATAACCAGCAGTCTTCCAATGACCTTCCGGTGTTTGACGTGCTGCGCGTTGAGCCGGATGGCTCTGCCGTTATCGCCGGCAAGGCCAAGGCCGGTTCGGTACTCGAAATTCTCAACAATGGTCAGGTCATCTCCAAGGCCGACATCGGCCAGAGCGGAGACTTTGCGGCCGTTCTCGACAATCCGCTGCCTCCTGGCGATCATCAGCTGATCTTGCGCAGCACAGACAAGGACGGAAAGGTTCTGCAGTCTGATGAAATCGCCACGGTTTCTGTTCCGAAAGACAAGGCAGGCAACCTGCTGGCCATGGTCACCAAGCCTGGCGAAGCGAGCCGCTTGCTGACCCTGCCTGAGCAGACACCGGCAGCAACCGTACCAGCCACGCCTGCCACGGGCGAAGCGGCAACACCAGCTGAAACCGCGGCCCTGCCCGGTCTTCCTGCCGGCTCCGACGAAGTTGCAGCACAGCCACCTGCAATTAACGGAACAGCGCCAACCGATGCAGGCACAAGCGAGAAGGCAGCTATTCAGGTCACCGCAGTTGAATTCGAAGGCGACAAGATTTTCGTTGCCGGTTCGGCTCCTGCCGGTTCTACCATCCGCGCACTGGTGGATGACAAGGAAATTGGCACCACAACCACGCTGGCGTCTGGCAGCTTTGTCGTTGAAGGCACGATTGATCTCAGCGTCGGCAACCACACCGTCAGCACCGAAATGCTCGACAGCACCGGCAAGGTTTTGGTGCGAGTCAATGTTCCATTTGCACGCCCGGAGGGCGAACAGGTTGCCGTGACCGTACAGCCCGGTGCTGCTGCGGCCACCAGCACAGCGGCCGCCGAAAGCCCGCTCAGCGATGTTTCGGTGTTCAAGAACCTGCGCGAAGAAGTCGCCAAGGCATTCGGTCTGTTGCAGGCGCTATATGCTGACGGCAAGACACCGCAGATGGAACAGATGGTTGCGGCTCGTTCCGCCACCTCGTTTGCGCTGAAGTCCCTGTCGGAGTTCCGTGCAGCGGCCTCTGCAGAGGCAGGTTTCGCAGCTTTTGTTGGTACAACGGCAAACCGTGCCAGCGAGATTGCTGCTGTTCTTGACAAGCTGCCGAATGACGTAAGAGCCGTCGGCAATGCCCTTGAAGGTCTTGCAGCCCGCATTGCCGAACTGACCTCCGAGCCTGTTCCACAGAGCAATGAAGGCCCCAAGACATTTGAGCAGGCACCGCTTGCCCATAATGAAAATGCCGTCATCATTCGCCGTGGTGATACGCTGTGGCAGATTTCCCGCCGCGTTTACGGACAGGGCGTTCGTTACACCACGATCTACCTTGCCAACCAGGACCAGATCCAAAACCCTGACCTGATTGAGCCCGGCCAGATTTTCGGCCTGCCTGACAAGGCACTGCCGAATGCAGAAGAACTGCACCGCAAGCGTTTGACCGGTGGCTAAGGGCGGTAAAATCCTCCGGTAGGATTGCAATCGTCAAGTTCAGCACTTATTTCGCACTCAACGGCGGCTATCACAGCCGCCGTTATGCTGTCGGCCTTTCGGCAGTGGTCGGAGCCAGAACATGCAGCAAGACAAGAAAAAAACTATCTCCGCGGATTCCAGCAATCCGCTGAACACACTGGTGAACCTGTGGCCCTATATGTGGCCGCATGGCAGAACCGACCTCAAGATGCGAGTGGTATGGGCCACATTGTTTCTTGTTGCTGCCAAGCTGGTTTTGATCCTTGTTCCCTATTTCTTCAAATGGGCAACAGATGCACTGAATGGCAAACAGGATGCGACCAGCCTGTTACCGGTATTTCTGCTGGGGGCGGTCGCTCTCGTCATCGCCTATAATTTTACTCGTCTGTTACAGGTTGGCCTCAACCAGTTGCGCGATACGCTGTTTGCCAGCGTTGGCCAGCACGCGGTGCGCCAACTTGCCTACAAGACCTTCGTGCACATGCACCAGTTGTCCCTGCGCTTCCATCTGGAGCGCAAGACAGGTGGCCTGTCGCGTATCATCGAGCGCGGCACCAAGGGCATTGAAACCATTGTCCGGTTCACGATCCTCAACACCGCCCCGACCTTCATCGAATTTCTGCTCACCGCCGTCATCCTGTGGTGGACCTATGGCTTTACCTATGTGCTGGTAACAGTCATCACGG
This sequence comes from Agrobacterium sp. AGB01, assembly GCF_014851585.1. Classification (GTDB taxonomy): domain Bacteria; phylum Pseudomonadota; class Alphaproteobacteria; order Rhizobiales; family Rhizobiaceae; genus Agrobacterium. Next base: position 988,139 of record NZ_JACVAB010000001.1, on the reverse strand, counting down.
TCTGGACCTATGTGTGGTTCACGGTGAAGGCCAGCGACTGGCGCATTGGCATTCGCCGTTCGATGAATGACAGCGATACCGACGCCAATACAAAGGCCATCGATTCACTTCTCAATTTTGAGACCGTCAAATATTTCGGCAATGAAGACATGGAAGCCAACCGTTTCGACGGCGCGATGGCGCGGTATGAAAAATCCGCGACCGCCATCTGGACGTCGCTTGGCTGGCTGAACTTCGGCCAGGGCGTCATTTTCGGCATCGGCTCTATGGTGATGATGGTCATGTCGGCACTGGCCGTACAGCGTGGCGAACAGAGCATTGGTGACTTCGTGTTTATCAACGCGCTGTTGTTGCAGCTATCCGTGCCGTTGAACTTCATCGGTTTCGTCTACCGCGAAATCCGTCAAGGCCTGACCGACATCGAGCAGATGTTTGATTTGCTGGAAGTGGAAGCAGAAGTTACCGATGCCACACATGCCAAGGAACTGATTATCGGCAGTGGCGCGATTTCCTTCAAGGACGTCCATTTTGCCTACGACCCAGACCGTCCGATCCTCAAGGGCATTTCGTTTGACGTGCCGGCTGGCAAGACGATTGCAATTGTTGGCCCTTCAGGGGCCGGCAAATCGACCATTTCGCGACTTCTTTATCGCTTCTACGATATTCAGGATGGCACGATCACCATTGATGGGCAGGAAATCCGTGACGTGACGCAGAAGAGCCTACGCTCCGTCATTGGCATCGTACCGCAGGACACCGTGCTGTTTAACGATACGATTGCTTACAACATCCGTTACGGCCGCACGTCTGCCGCTGACAGCGACGTGAAGGCTGCTTCTGACGCCGCGCAGATCAGCGGCTTTATCGAACGCTTGCCACAGGGTTACGAGACAATGGTGGGCGAACGCGGCCTGAAACTGTCAGGCGGTGAAAAGCAGCGTGTTGCCATTGCCAGAACCATTCTCAAGGCTCCGCCTGTCCTCATTCTTGACGAGGCAACATCGGCGCTCGACACCAATACTGAGCAGGAAATCCAGAGTGCACTGGATATCGTCTCGCAAAACCGCACGACACTGGTCATTGCGCACCGCCTGTCGACGGTCATTCATGCCGACGAGATCATCGTGCTGAAGGATGGTTGCATCGTTGAGCGCGGAACACATCCTCACCTTATCGCGGCCCATGGTCTTTATGCATCAATGTGGGATCGCCAGCGCGAAGCAAGCCGTGCCGAAGAGCGCTTGCGTCAGGTGCGCGAGACCGACGACCTCGGCATTGTCGACCGGGGAACACCGGCACACTGAACCACCTTGCGACAGCAACGTGACCTGTGCCGGACCTGCCGCATGTCTTTATCCCAAAACCGGGAAACCACTTTTGGGAGACATGCGCCTCCGCGCTCTTGTCTGCGGCATGTCTTTACCCCAAAACCGGTAAACCACTTTTGGGAGACATGCGGTAATTTGCGACATGGGGAGATAATCCCTATTATCCCCTTATTATCGCAGGCAGAGCACACACAAACCGTTGATGCTTTGGTCTGACGCATTGCCCATCCGGCCTTTTGCCTGTAGTCAGCATGGGTCTGGTTTGGCGCGCACGTTGGAAACAATCGATGCTTCCGGGCGGCATGCAAGAAATATAAAAATCGGAGAAAAATACCTATGAACCTGTTCGATACCATTCGTAACACCATCGTACCGATCCATAAGGAAGGTTACGTTTTCGTCGCTGCCTTTTTCGTGGCGTCGCTGGTGCTAGGCTGGATTGCCGAGCCGCTGTTCTGGGTTGGTCTGGTTTTGACCCTGTGGTGCGCCTACTTCTTCCGCGACCCTGAGCGCGTCACGCCGCAGGATGATGACCTCGTCATCAGCCCGGCAGACGGCAAGGTTTCCGCAATCCAGATGGTTGTTCCGCCGCATGAGTTGGAGCTTGGCAAAGAGCCGATGCTGCGCATCTCGGTGTTCATGAACGTCTTTAACTGCCACGTGAACCGTGCACCGGTTCGTGGCCGCATCGTCAATATCGCCTACCGCCCAGGCCTGTTCCTCAACGCTGAAGCCGACAAGGCAAGCGAAGACAACGAGCGCAACGGTTTGGTTATCGAAACCCGTCACGGCCAGATCGGCGTCGTGCAGGTTGCCGGCATGGTTGCCCGTCGTATCGTCTGCTGGGTCAAGCCAAACGAGCCTGTAGATGCCGGTGAGCGTTTTGGCCTTATCCGCTTTGGTTCGCGTCTTGACGTTTTCCTGCCAGCCGGCACCGAGCCGCGCGTGTCTGTCGGCCAGACCGCCATTGCCGGTGAAACGGTTCTCGCTGAATTTGCCGCGACCAAGGGTCCGGTCATCAGCCGCCGCAACTGACGGATAACCGCAAGGACGCCTTCATGCAAACCTCTACCCCCGCAGAACCGGCACCGAACGGCAAACACGAGAATGGGCAGGATAATGCCCGTGGGCCACGCCTGCGGGAAATCCCCATGCGGCTGGTCATTCCCAATCTGATCACGGTACTGGCGATTTGTGCGGGGCTTAGCGGTGTCAGGCTTGCCTTCGAAAACCGCTTCGAATTGGCAGTCGGCATGGTTCTGCTGGCGGCGTTCCTCGATGGTATCGACGGACGTGTGGCCCGCATGATGAAGGCGACCTCCAAGTTCGGCGCACAAATGGATTCGCTGGCCGATATCGTCAATTTTGGTGTTGCGCCGGCGCTTGTGCTCTACGCCTTCATGCTGGATCAGGCCCGCAGCTTCGGCTGGATTGCCGCCCTGATCTACGTCATTGCCGCGGGCCTTAGACTGGCACGTTTCAACGTGATGATTGAACGTGAAATCAAGGCACCCTGGCAGAATGAATTCTTTGTCGGTGTCCCAGCCCCGATGGGCGCACTTTTGGTATTGCTGCCGGTCTATCTCGGTTTTCTCGGCATGCCGCCAACGGCGCCCTTTTCCTATGTTGCCAGCGCTTACACAGTTTTGATTGGTTATCTGTTGATCAGCCGCCTGCCGGTATGGTCTGGCAAATCCGAAACCCGTATTCGGCGCGACATCGTTCTGCCGCTGATGCTGATCGTCGTGCTCTATGTTGCATTGTTGATGAGCTTTACCTGGGAAGTGCTGGCGGTGACCGTTGCAGCCTATCTCCTCTTCCTGCCGTTCAGTGCCCGCGTCTGGCACAAGCGCTATGGCACCCTGACAATCGAAGAGGACAGTCACGGCGATAGCGGTGACGGCCTAGACCGCGGTATCTGAGAGAAAAAAGGTACCTCTGATTGAAGATTGACAGCATCCGCGCACGATTTGTCGCAGGCTGCAATCTTCAATTGATTTGTAATCGCCTCGAATTTGTCATGATTGGTCATGAAACAACACGGCAACGAATCTGCCAAATATCAAGACCATGGACTATTCGAGGAGAGAGACAATGAGTGAAAACAAGACTACCAACCCGACGCCGAAACCTGATCTGAACAGCCACTACAAGCCACTGGGTCTGAAAGCTGTTGCCGCCGCATCGATGATGCAGAAGAGCAAGCCAGCCCAAGCACCGGCCAAAAAGGCCTGATTGATCCGCAGGAATACCGGCTCACTCTGGTGAGCCAGCACCTTTTCCTGCCGCCACTGCTTTTACAGCACGAATTGCTTTACGAACCGGACCAGAAGACTGAGAGCCAAGAGGCTCATGACCACGCCGATAATGGCATCCAGCACACGCCAGGCGGATGGACGGGCAAATAACGGCGCCAGATAACGCGCGCCGTATCCCAAGGCAAAAAACCACACGAATGATGCGACGACCGCACCTGCACCATAGGCGACACGCGCACTTCCCTCGTAGGCCGCTGACAGGCTGCCCAGCAGAACCACAGTATCCAGATAGACATGCGGGTTAAGGAAGGTGAATGCCAGGCAGGTCATGACCGCCGCGCGCAGGCCCAGCCCTCGTGAATTATCTGCCTGCATGACGCCCGGCTTCAAGGCACGGCGGAAAGCCAGAAAACCGTAACATGCCAGAAAGAGCGCACCACCCAGCGTCACCACCGCAATCAAAATGGGTGACTGCGACACTAGCGTTCCAAGGCCAGCAACACCTGCGGCAATCAGTAAGGCGTCGGACAGCGCGCAGATCAGGCACAGCAGGAAGACATGATTGCGGATAAGCCCCTGTCGCAGAATGAAGGCATTCTGGGCTCCGATTGCGACAATCAGCGAACCTCCCAAAAGAAAACCGGCAAGGCTGGCAGACATTAAAGGCGGCATATCTCTGTTTTCCTGAAATTTAAGCGGGGCTCTCAACCATCCGCGAGGCGGGCTCTGCATCATTGGACAATGACAAATTTACTACTGGCTTCCCAGCTGCATTATCAAGCCCCGCGTCGAGGGTTTCTGGAAATACGTTGAGAAACCGCACATACGAATTGGAAAGTGCTGCGACCTTTCGTCCGTGTTAAGTTATCCTAAGATATTGGTAATCCACCTTCATTATCTGACTCGTGAAGAGTAACGGCCAGGGGGAATGCAATGTCTTACGTACGGGATAACCGGGATGCGCACTATACTGACGTGAACGCCCTGCCCCACAAGATCTTGCTGGTCGAAGATTCCATTGCGCTGTCGATGTTGCTGAAGCAACGGCTGGAAGGCGAAACCAGTGCCGAGGTCATTCATTGCGATACGATGAGCGCGGCCGCTGCGCTGATTGCCGACCACGAATTCACCATCGCCTTGACCGGTTTGAACTTGCCTGACGCACCTGATGGCGAGATTCTTGGGTTGCTTTCGGCCGCCAGAATTCCAACAATCGTGTTTACCGCGACATTCGATGAACAGGCGCGCAAGCGTTACACCGAAAAGAAGATCATCGACTACATCATCAAGGACGGCCATCGGACGGTGGATGCTGTCATCAAAACAGTTGAGAGGATTATCACCAACCGGCTGTTTTCCGTTCTCGTTGTGGATGATGCTCGCTCTGCCCGTTCCGGGCTGGTTGAAATACTCGAACGGCAGAACTTTCGCGTTATAGAAGCCCTCAGCGGCAAACAGGCACTCGATATTCTGCAAGAAGATGAGACAATCGAGTTGGTGATTACCGATTACCACATGCCAGACATGGACGGTTATCAGTTGACCCGTAAGGTTCGCGAATATCGCAGCTCGGAAGACCTGCGCATTATCGGCGTGTCATCCTCGACGGACCGCCTGCTGTCAGCAAGCTTTTTGAAAGCTGGCGCATCGGACTTCATCTACCGGCCGTTTGTGCTGGAAGAACTGCAATGCCGTATCGACAACAACATTGAGACGCTGAAGCAGTTAAAGCGCCTGCGGCATCTGGCCGAACGTGACCACCTGACCAACCTGCCAAACCGTCGCTCCTTCTTTGAGAAGACCAAGTTGATGATGGCGGATCTGCAAAAGAACAATGGCAAAGGTGCGCTTGCCATTCTCGACATTGATCATTTCAAGAAGATCAATGACACCTACGGCCATGATGCAGGCGACCGCACGTTGAGAAATATTGCTGCCCTGCTGGCTGAAAGCTGCGAGACAAACAAACATCTTCCCGCCCGTATTGGCGGTGAGGAATTTGCTATTTTCCTGAGGGGTTTCGATGCAACACAGGCTCGTTCATTTTGCGAAAACCTGCGGCATGCCGTTGAGACCGCCGGCGTAAAGCTGACGGGCACCGAAATCGCTGTGACGATATCACTCGGCGTTGTCGAAATTGAAAAGGGTGAGCCTTTCGACAACCAGCTGAATGCTGCCGACCAACTGCTCTACATGGCCAAGAGCAATGGCCGAAACCGGGTATTTGCAGACCTCGACATTCTCAGCGGCTTTTCGGAGCTTGCCAAAGCGCATTAGGGTATGTCGCCGTTTAAAACAGTGACATTTGGCCAGAGTCCGGCCCCGTTTTCTTTTTCTTCTGTGGAAGCGTTTCTTCAACCGGCTCAAGAAGATCAGGGCCGACATTGGCGACCTTGTTCACCTTGTCGGATACGGGAATGGCTTCAAAAAAATCCTCATCCGCTGGCACCATCAGGTCAGCCACCTCACGTGGTTCCTGCGTCTTGCAGTCCAGCCAGCGGCTGAAATCCTCCGGCGCAATAACCACAGGCATCCGATCATGAATACGGCTGATCGACCGATTTGCCGAGGTGGTGAGAATGGCCGCCGTGTCGACCTCGGAACCATCGGCCGATGACCATGTTTCGAGCAGACCCGCAAAGGCAACAACACCACCGCGTTTCGGTTTGATGAAATAGGCCTGCGGTTTGCCGCCCTCGTCTTTGTCAGGACGTCGCCACTCATAAAAACCGCTGGCCGGAACAAGCACACGACGGTGGCGCATGGCCGCACGAAACGACGCCTTGCCAATTGCGGTTTCGGCTCGTGCATTGATCAGCAAGGGAAAATCACTGGGATCTTTCAGCCAGCCGGGCAACAGCCCCCAACGCGCCAGCACCGCCTGCCGTTTCGGCAGGTTGCTGCCCGGCTGCGACGTTTCTGATTCTACCACGACAAGGATCGGCTGTGTGGGGGCAATGTTGTAACGTGCGGGAAAGTCATCAAGCTCGATGAGGCTTAGAAACTCAGCGAGTTCGTCGGGCGTTGCCAGCAATACAAATCGTCCGCACATTTTATTTTCCTTCGGCAACCAGTGTCACGGCATCGGCAAAATGATCTCAGGCACGCGGCCCGAACAAAATGAGACTGGCACCAGCAAGGCAGATGGCGCCGCCCGCAAAATCCCATCTGTCAGGTGACTGGCCTTCGACACCCCATAACCAGAAAAGTGAGGCAACAATATACATGCCGCCATAAGCGGCATAAGCCCGCCCCGCCACTTCAGACGGCACCAATGTCAGCAACCACGCAAAGGCGGCCAAAGCGACCATGCCTGGTACCAGCCATAGCGCCGATTTTTCCAGCCGCAGCCATGCCCAGAAGGTAAAACATCCGGCAATTTCGGCCAATGCGGCGGCGGCATAGATCAGATAAATCTTCATTGGTTCGGTTTTCGGCCCGGATGAGATGTTGCGTCACACGAAAGACATAGTGATTCCCCGCTTATGATAGCGGTTTGGGGCTGCTGCTAAAACACACCAGTCCAGGTGCAATCTTGGGAAACCCGAGCGATGACACTCACCTTGCACATGCATCCGCTTGCCTCGTTCTGTCACAAGGTGCTGATTGCACTTTACGAGAACGACACCGAGTTTGAAAAATCACTGATCGATTTTTCCGACGCGCAGTCCACGCAAAAACTTATCGACCATTGGCCGGTCGGCAAAATACCGGTGATGGAGGACCAGCGGCGTCATCAGGTGCTGGGTGAAACCAGCATCATCATCGAATATTTGCAGCAGCACTACCCCGGCGACACAAGGCTATTGCCGAGCGCCCCGGATGCACAGCTGGAAACGCGGTTATGGGACCGGTTCTTTGACCTCTATATCAGCGTTCCCATGCAGAAAATTGTCACGGACAAAATAAGGCCGGAAGGCAATCAGGATGCCTTTGGGGTGAACGAAGCGCGGCAGACCCTGAATACCGCCTATGAAATGCTGGAACGACAACTCACCGGCAAAATCTGGATATGCGGGGAAGAATTCACACTGGCAGATTGTTCTGGTGCCCCTGCCTTGTTCTATTCGTCTATCGTCCATCCTATCGGGCCGGGCAAACCAGCACTGGATCGCTATTTCGAACGGCTGATGCATCGCCCGTCGATAAAACGTGTCATCGCCGAAGCACGCCCCTGTTTTGCAATGTTTCCCTTCCATGCAGACATTCCAAAGCGCTTCCTGAACGACTAAGCATGTATCGCAGACATCATACGCACAGGTACTTTTCCATGCCGCAGCCTCGTCCCGCCTCTTCCGCAATCGTCACTCGCGGTGACCGCATGTTGCTGGTCAGGCGCAAGAACCCGCCATCGGCCGACATGTTCGCCTTTCCCGGCGGCAAGGCAGAGCCGGGTGAGAGACCGGAAGACGCGGCACTGCGCGAATTGTTGGAAGAGACCGGCATCGAGGCGCGCAATCCACAGCTTTTTGCCACCTATGATCTGAAGCCTGAAACGGCAAGCGGCGCCGCCTCTAGCCACTATTTCCTGTCGGTATTTCTGGTGGAAGCAGACCATACGGCAGAAGCGGTTGCCAATGATGATGCGGCAGATCCCGGCTGGTACACGGTGGAGGAAGTGCGCGATCTGCCGGTTCCGCCAAGCGTTCTGGAATGCTGTGAACGCGTGGCCAAGCAATTGCACTCATTACAGAATCGCGGCATGAAACCACAATGAGCAAACCACGGTCACGACTTTCAGCATCGTCTGCATTTTGCGCAACGCTGTTTGTTGCCATGGGTGCGTTTGCGCAACCGTCAGCCCCGTCGAGCTCTGCTCCATCAGGTTCTGCGCCTGCCAATTCAGCCTCGACAGCTTATGATCAAAAGCTGTCACGTCTGGCCGAAGTCACAGGTGCCGTGCATTACCTGCGCAACCTTTGTCAGAAGGACGTCAAGGAAGACTGGCGCAAGGCGATGAGCGATCTTTTGGCCGCAGAAACGGCCAACGAACCGGAAAGACGGCAGAAATTGACCGCCGCCTTCAACCGTGGATACCGCTCATTTGCTGCTGTTTATACCGAATGCACACAGGCTGCCGTGGTGGCCGAAGAGCAATACCGTAACGAAGGTGCAACACTTGCGTCAGAAATTGCTTCTCGCTTCGGAAATTAGGAAATAATTAACCTGTTTTTACCGCAACCCGTGCCGTTTTGATAAAAGGCTGTTAGAGTTGTTAACGAGGTGGTAAGACTTCAACCGTCTCGACGAGGAAGAAAGTATGCAAGAAAGCCGCAACGACATCGCCGAAATGATTGTTCACGAGAAGATGCAGGTCGCTCTGGAACACCAGAACGAAGCCTGGGCCGACGGTATGGCCGACGGCATCGAACCGGAAATCATTGCCGACGCTGCCATTGCACTGGCCATGCGCGAAACGATTCGCCTGCATGGTGAGGCTGGAGCAGAAGCCATGCTCGAATCACTGCGCCAAAGAATGCTGGCAGGCGAATTTTCCCCGACCCGCACCATCCAGTAAAACCGGAGGGTAGCATTATGACGTTTCGTGTTAGGGAAGAACTGGCCCTGTCGGCAGCTATTTTTGCTGCGGTTTTGGTGACAGCCCAACCTGTATTTGCGCTTTCAGAACTCAAGAACATGCCTGATCAGGCCACTAGCGAGAGTGCACAGAGCGCACCGCAGGTGACTGAGCCGAATACCGTAGAGGGTGATTCGGACGGCGGCATTCCCATGCCGAGCCCATTGATCGATAAATCTGCTGGCACCAATGACCAGACGGCCGGTGAACCGGACGAAGATCAGTCAGTTGTTTCCGATATTCAGCACGACAATACCAAGGCCCCTGCCGCCGTGCAGCGCCTGCGTCAGCTAATTGTTGAAGCGTCGGCCACAGGCGACATCGAAAAGCTGCGTCCGCTGGTCAATCCCGGCCCGAACCAGGCTCAGATTACCGGCGACGACGGGGATGACCCGATTGCCGCGCTGAAAAGCTTCTCCGGCGATCCTGACGGGCTGGAAGTTCTAGCCATTCTTCTTGATCTGTTGTCCACCGGTTATGCCCATATGGATGCTGGCACCCCGGAAGAAATGTATGTCTGGCCTTACTTTGTGGGCAAATCACTGGGTGAGTTGACGGCACCGGAAAAGGTCGAGTTGCTGCGCATCATCACCGCGGGTGATCTTGCCGACATGCAGGAATACGGCACCTACAGCTTTTACCGCATCGGCATCACGCCGGATGGCCAGTGGAAGTTTTTCACCGCAGGCGACTGAACTGAAAGCAGATGCATTCGATAATGTGGCGAGCATGGCTTGCCGCATGAACGTTCAATGCCTAAATCCCTGACATACAGTCTTGCCTTGTGTTGACTGATCCCTTTTCGCCGGCTGTCGTCAGCGCGACGGGATATCGCGATCCATCACACCTGACACTTCAACAGGAACACATAAATGTCCTCCGCCTTTTTACCGCAGCAGCGCCAGATCGAGATTACGGGCAAAGACGCACAGGAATTCCTGAACAATCTCATCACCACTGACGTTGAGAACCTGCCGGAGAATGAGGTGCGCGCTGGCGCCCTTCTGACACCACAAGGCAAAATCCTGTTTGATTTTCTGGTGTCGCGTGAGGCGGATGGTTTTATTCTCGAAACCGATAACAGCCAGCTGGACGCACTGATCCGCCGCCTGACCATGTACAAGCTGCGAGCGGCCGTTGAGATCAAACCGCACGCGCAGGAAGGTGTCAGTATTTTCTGGGATGGCGACAAGCCTGAAGGTGCAAAACTGGACAGCCGCTTTGCCAAGGCCGGCATTGCACTCTATCGCGCAGCCGGTGCCTCTGCCAGCGGCCCAACTGAGCTCTATGATGCATTGCGGATTTCTGCTGGCATTGTTCATTCGGGCTCAGACTACGCATTGCAGGATGCCTTTCCGCATGACGTGCTGATGGACGTCAATGACGGTGTATCCTTCAGAAAGGGATGCTTCGTCGGACAGGAAGTCGTGTCGCGCATGAAGCATCGTGGCACTGCCCGTAGACGTGTGGTGATCGTGGAGGCCGATGCTCACCTTCCGGCTGGTGGCACCGATTTGACGGCCAATGGCAAAACGATTGGCACACTGGGCAGTGTGTCTGGCAATAACGGCGTGGCGATTGTGCGCGTTGACCGCGTGGCAGATGCTCTGGCCACCGAGACACCTATCCTAGCTGGCGAGACGCCCGTCAAACTCACATTGCCTGCGTGGAGCGGTTTGAGCTTCCCGGCCGCGGAAAACACAGCCAGCGCGGAGGAATAAGGGTGGCCGCAAAGCTCAACACCCGCGCATGGCAACGGATGTTGTCCGGCCGCCGCCTCGACCTGCTGGACCCCTCGCCGCTTGATGTTGAAATTGCCGACATTGCCCATGGGCTTGCTCGCGTTGCGCGCTGGAACGGCCAGACGCACGGCAATCACGCATTTTCGGTTGCACAACACAGTCTGATCGTCGAGACGATTTTCAGCCGCAGCAATGACGCCACGCCAGACGAAATGCTGATGGCCCTGCTGCATGATGCACCGGAATATGTGATCGGCGACATGATTTCTCCGTTCAAGTCGGTCGTCGGAGGCGGTTACAAGTCGGTGGAGAAACGGCTAGAGGCGGCCATTCATCTGCGCTTCTCGTTGGCGCCGCACCCATCCAGCGAACTCAAGGACCGCATCAAGAAGGCCGATACGGTTGCGGCCTATTTCGAGGCAACCGAGCTTGCCGGTTTTTCGATGACCGAGGCCAAGAAGTTCTTTGGCCAACCCCGTGGTATTACCTGCGACATGCTGTTGATTGACCCTTTGCCGGCCCTTGAGGCCCAGCACCTGTTCATTGAGCGTTTCAACGCCATCGAATCTTTACGCACCCAGCAGAAAAGCGGTGTTGCATGACCGCAATTGTTGTTTCACCACTGGGGCGAATTGCAGAAATGGCGGTACGCCACAAGTCTCGGGAAATGGTCAGCCTGCTGGCTGAGAAGCAGGATTTCCATCGCCCTGCGGTCATTCTTGCAGAGCGTCACCTGACGCTTGCGATGAATGACATCAGTTTTGCTGGCACCGGTAATTTGATCGCCCCGCAGGATGGTCACATCCAGAACCTGATCGATTTTGCGAAGAGTTGGGATCAGTCGGCTCCGCTGCTGGTCCACTGCTGGATGGGGGTCTCCCGCTCTCCGGCTGCTGCTGCCCTTGTTTCTCTGGCGTTATACCCGGAACAGAACGAACAGGATCTGGCCAAACGTTTGCGGCAGGCCTCACCCTATGCAACGCCCAATTCACGGATCATCGAAATTGGCGACCGCCTGCTGAACCGTGATGGCCGATTGGTTGCCGCCTTCAAGGCTATTGGCCGGGGCGCCGATACAGATGGAAATGTTCCCTTTGTACTGCCATTGAAAGGCTGACGACACCCAACGGCCGGTTTGACTGGCTCGAAGCACGCGTTGCGCGCTATATAAAATGCATTGCATTTTTGGCGGAACCATTTCCAATCTTTGTCGTTGGCAATTTGAACATTTAGGAAACAAGGCTTCAGAATAGTTTCATGGAACAACAAGCTACGGAATTTTTTGTCGCTTCGCAGGCGGCTCTTCGTCAGGCAAGCGCGCTGCTTGTGCAATATTCCTTCTCGATCGTGGGGGCGTTGTTGCTCTTGTGTATCGGCTGGTTGGCGGCATCGTTCGTGCAGCGCTGGGCTTTCGAGGGCCTGTCACGCATTCGCGGTTTTGACGAAACGCTGGCGCGGTTTTTCTCCGGTGCGATCCGCTATGTGATCCTTATTCTGGTAATCGTCATGGTGCTTGGCCAGTTTGGCGTGCAGACCGCCTCTATTCTGGCGGCTCTTGGTGCAGCAGGTTTGGCCATCGGTCTTGCCCTGCAAGGCACGCTGCAGAATATTGCCGCCGGTATCATGCTGCTGGTGCTGCGCCCGTTTCGGGTTGGCGAATATATTGAAACCAGCGCGGTCAGCGGAACCGTGATTGAAATTGGTCTATTTGCCACCGAGCTGAAAACCAGTGACGGACTATACAGACTGGCGCCAAACTCGACGCTGTGGAATGTGCCGATTACCAATTACAGCCGTTTTCCGTCGCGTCGCCATGAGTTAAGCGTGACTGTACCAAAGGGCGAAAGCCTGGCAGAGGCGCAGGACACTCTGATGAATGTCGCACGTTCCAACAGTCGCGTGCTGCTCGATCCTGCCCCTGTTACCTTCATTGATTCCGTCAGTGGGGATACCGCCACCGTGAAATTACGTTATTGGGCGCGCAGCGAAGGCTGGTGGTCAACGACCCGTGACATGACAAAAGCGATGAAACTGGCCTTTGACGAACGGTCAGAAGTGACGGCGGCGCAACCGGCAGAATAACGAACGCCATAACAAAAAGGCCGATTTCACAATCGGCCTTTTTGTTTGGGTTATTGTCCCATAGTGGAGCGATGCGCCCAACCGGTCATGCGTCTTTCAAGCCAGGCCATGACCGCATACATGACGATACCTTCTATCGCCAGCATCAGCAGGCCAGCAAACACCAGGGGCACGTTGAACTGGCTCTGCGCGGAGCTCATCATATTGCCCAGGCCATAGTTGGAGGCCACCGTCTCTGAGACGACAGACCCCACGAAGGCAAGCGTGATGGCGATTTTCAGCGATCCAAAGAAATAGGGCATGGAGCGCGGGATACCCACCTTCAGCATGATATCCATTTTCTTCGCGCCAAGCGCCCTCAGCACATCCTCGGTTTCCGGCTCGATGGTAGCAAGGCCTGTGGCAACATTGACCACGATCGGGAAGAAGGAAATCAGAAACGCCGTCAGGACAGCCGGTACCGTGCCGATACCGAACCAAATGACAAGAATTGGCACCAAGGCGACTTTCGGAATCGCGTTAAAACCGATCATCAGCGGATAAAGCCCGGCATAAATGGTCTTTGACCAACCAATGAACAGGCCGATAGCCAGACCTGCGACAACCGCCAGAATGAAACCGAGCGTCGTCGTGTAAAGCGTCTGCAGCGAGTTTTTCCAGATGGGTGACCAATATTGGGCAATGGCCTGAAACACCCGCGTCGGCGACGGCAGGATGGTCGGCGGCATATCCAGCGCCTTGACCAGCAGTTCCCACGAAAGAAATAGCGCCAGCGTATAAAGCCACGGTGCCGCCTTGACCCAATTGACCCGGGCGATCAGAGGTTTGGGACGTTCTGTGGCCATGCCAGTTTCGACGAACGCACTCATGCGGCTACCCTCGCCTTTGCAATTTCACCATGCAGTTCGTGCACCATGTCGTTAAAACTGTGCTCATACATCAGGTCCAGTTGCCGGGGCCGGACAAACGGCACCGTATGTTCTTTCAGGATACGGCCTGGTCGTGCCGTCATCACAAAAATCTTGTCGGCCAGAAATACTGCCTCGCGCAGATCATGCGTGACGAGAATAATCGTGACGTTCTGGGCCGCATGCAGGTCTCGGATGACGCACCACAGTTCCTCACGGGTGAAGGCATCCAGCGCACCAAACGGCTCGTCCAGCATCAGTAGTTCCGGCTCGTGGATCAGTGCGCGGCACAGATTGGCGCGCTGCTGCATACCGCCTGATAGCTGCCATGGAAACTTCGAGCCAAATCCTTTCAACCCGACAATTTCCAGCAGGCGTTCTGCCTTGGCAACATATTCGGCCTTATGCGCACGCAGGCGATGACGGTGCTTTTCGACGATTTCCAGCGGCAACAGGATGTTCTCCAACGTCGTGCGCCATGGCAGCATAGTCGGGTTCTGGAACGCCATGCCGACAATCGACACAGGCTGTGTCACCTGTTTTCCAGCAACAATCACGTTGCCAACCTGCGGAATGTGCAGGCCGGTCACCAGCTTCATCAGCGTCGATTTTCCACACCCCGAAGGCCCGACGACCGCAGTGAATTGCCCCTTGTCCACGGTGAGGTTCAGACCTGACACGGCAAGCGTTCCCGCCGCGCCACCATAACGCATGTCAACGTTATCGATTTCAACCAGATGAGCCATGTTCCCAGTCCCTGTAATTCTGACGCTCACCTGCGTGGGCGGACCGGGCGATTGTTGCCCCTCCCGGTCCATTCCCCATGCAAGTCTATGAGCGTTGGTAGATGCCCGGGAACAGCCCGGGCATAACGATGCGACTTTGCGGCCAATCAAGGCAGCATGCGTTCTTCCTTGGCTGGCAGATAGCTGGCATCAAAAACCTGCTCAGCCTTGACGTTGCCTTTGAGGCCGAGCGAGATTTTCAGTGTCTCGATCGAGGCGGCCAGACGCTCCGGATCAATACCGCCCATACCGTTTTCAACGACGTAAGGTGTCTTGATGTTCATGGCATTGGCCATGTTGAGGCGCTCAAGTTCGATCTCGCTGTTGAGGGTTTCATTGCGCGCAAGAACGGCCGCGACACCCTCTTCCGGCTTGGCCACGGCATCAGCAAACCCCTTGGCGAGAGCCTTGAGGAAACCCTTGACGGCTTCTGGATTTTTCTCGGCAAAATCAGTGTTTACCAGCACGGCGTTGCCGTAAAGATTCAAGCCGTTTTCAGCCATCAGAATGGTGGCGATATCATCATCAGAAATACCCTGCGCCTTCAGGTTCAAAATGACCGAGAATGCAAAACCAAAGACCGCATCGACATCACCCTTGGCCAGCATCGGCTCACGTACCGGGAAACCAATCGATTCGATGGTGATCTTGCTGTCGTCAAGCGCAGCCACTTCCTTGAAGGCCTTCCACTGGGCAAACGCGCCATCCGGCGGTGGCGCACCAAGCTTCTTGCCTTCCAGAGACTTCGGGTCTGTGGTGACGCCGAGCGATTTGCGGCCAACAACAGCAAATGTCGGGCGCTCATAAACCATGTAGACGGCCTTCACCTTCTGGCTTGGGTCTTCATCCAGGAATTTCATCACCGAATTAATGTCGCCGAAACCCATCTGGTAGGCACCGGTGGCAACGCGTGGAATGGCTTCCACCGAACCGTTACCGCTATCGATTGTGACATCCAGTCCCTCGGCCTTGAAGTAACCCTTGTCCACCGCCAGCAGGAAGCCGGCGGCCGGACCTTCAAACTTCCAATCGAGCGTGAACTTGATCGGCGTTTCGGCAAACGCCGGAGCGGCAAAGCCGACCGAAAGGCCAAGAGCCGTAAATGTCGCGATTTTCGAAAACAACCTGCGCGTTAACATTGTTCTTCCCCCTGGAAGTTTTTGATTGAATTAGCCTTATCAAATCCAATTCAAACTCAAGGCGCAAGTAAAAAATGCACATAAAATATGCTATATTTAATACTGTTTATTTTTTAATCATTTACAGACAAGACAAAAAGCAACACGCACGCTTTTTGCGCAAAACCTTCACCTCCTAGTGATATCCACACTCCTGCCCTTGCGTAATGTCAGGTGACGCGACCATATGGTGCAGAGCTGACAAGGATTGAAGAAAGGTCGTTTGAGCATGATCGCGGATGCAGGCATTCATCACATCACCATGATTGCCCGGAAGGTACAGGCCAACGTCGACTTCTATGCCGGATTTCTTGGCCTGCGCCTCGTCAAACGCACCGCAGGTTTTGAAGATGCGATGCAGCTACATTTGATCTATGGCGATCACTCCGCAAGCCCCGGCTCCCTCGTAACGTTCCTGATCTGGGAAGATGGTGGTCAAGGCCGTGTCGGTCACGGGCAAACGCTGGAAGTATCTCTGGCGATTGATCCCGCCAGCATTGGCTTCTGGTTGACCCGCGCACTAACGGCAGGCATTCGCACCGAAGGCCCGATGGAGGAATTTGGCGAACCGGTCATCCGGCTGAAAGATCCGGACGGAATCATCGTCAAGCTTTGTGGCACGACCGCATTTGCCGAGGCCGACCCGCATGAAGCGCCGGGCATTCCGCGTGAGCATGCCATCCGCCGCATCCGTGGCGCGACGATGCTCAGCGAAGCGCAGGATGAGACCCAGAGCTTTCTGTCCCGCTATTTCGGTTACGTCTTCACACAAAAGCAAGGCGCCATTCGCCGCATGGTTTCGGCTTCCGGCGACATTATCGATGTGCGCGATGCCACCGGCTTCTGGTCTAGCGCACCCGGCACCGGCACGGTTGACCACATTGCCTTTCGCGCCCGTAACGACGACGAGTTGAACAGCGTGCATGCCGAGTTGAAAAAGCTGAACTCCAGCGTCACCAATACCCATGACCGCAAATATTTCGCCTCACTCTATGTGCGTGAGCCCGGCGGCGTGCTGATCGAAATGGCGACCGATGGTCCCGGCATGACCATTGACGAAGCGCCCAACAGACTCGGTGAGGCGCTGTTCATTCCACCCGATTTTGAGGCCGACGCTGAGGCTGCCCGAGTTTCCCTGCCGCAATTTGCAATGCCGGGCGATGAGCGGGTGATTTACCGCGAATTGCCGTTCGTGCACCGCTTCTACACACCGCAGCAGCCGGATGGCAGCGTATTGATATTACTGCATGGTTCCGGCGGCAGCGAAACGAGCCTTATGCCTCTCGCCGCAAAAGCGGCACCCAACGCCACGCTGCTTGGGGTGCGCGGTCGCAGCACCGAAGAAGGCATTGCCCGCTGGTTCCGGCGTTTTGGCAATTCGTCCTTTGACCAGAGCGATATTGCCCGCGAAGCCGAAGCCTTTGCCGCCTTTGTCGAGGGCGCGATTGCCGCCTATGGCATTGATGTCAAAAAGCTGCGTTTCATCGGTCACTCCAACGGTGCCAACTTCCTGGCGGCGTTTTTTGCGCTTCACCCGCAGTTTGCGGCCGATACACTTCTACTGCGGGCCATGCCGGTGTTAGAACATTGGCCGGCGGCGGATTTGAGCGGCCGCAAAATCCTGCTCTCAGCCGGAGAGACCGACAAATACCGCGATCAGACCGTGCGTCTTTCCGAGATATTGTCAGGCGCAGGCGCAGAAATACGGCTGGAAACTGCGCCTCACGGACACGATATCGGTGCATCCGATATTGAGCTGGCTAAATCATGGCTTGCACAATAAATTCGCACACACGTATAAAACCGGATGAGGCACAGGAATGAACAGTGCTTCCGGACATGCTTTGTCACGGAAACACCCCGCATTCCTGTTTTTGCGCTGTTTAGCAGACATGGCCACACGCTCGTGTTTCTGAACCGCTATAATCGGGAGAGTGACTATTGGAAATGCTCGTTCTGCTGGCCGTAGCCTATGTGGCCGCCTTTATCTACACGCTCGTTTCCAGTTTCCGCAGTGCCAGTCGCATCAAAGTCCTTGAACGTGAAGTCAAGGCGCTGAAAAGAATGCTGGCAGCTGGCCAGCCGCCCGTGGCAACGCAAGAAAGCCTGCAGGCCGAGGCAGAACAGCAGGACGCTTTCCTTGGCGCAGAAGGTCCGGAAAAAGACGTCGCTGCCCTTAGGCCACAAGAGCAGGAACCCTCACGCCCCGCGGATCTCGTCGCACAGGAAGTGGCGCAGGACCAGGATGTTGTCACAGAGACCGTGCCGGAACAGCAGACAGCAGCAGCGACCTTGCCGCCGCGCGAAAGCTTTGAAAACCGTCTAGGCGCGCGCTGGGCGGTTTGGGCCGGTGGCATCGCGCTGGCCTTGGGTGGCATCTTCCTTGTCAAATATTCCATTGAAAGCGGACTGCTCAGCCCAGCCGTACGCCTTGCTCTGGCCGGTATCTTTGGTCTTCTGCTGTGGGCTGCCGGTGAAGCCATTCGCCGAAAGGCCGTTCCCAGCGTAACAGCCGCCTATTCAAACGCCATGATCCCCGGCGTTCTGACGGCTGCAGGCTCACTCACCTTGTTTGGCGTGGTCTTTGCCGCCTATGGAATCTACGAGTATATCGGCCCGACAACAGCGTTTATAACGCTTGGTCTGGTGGCCTTTGCCACTCTTGGACTTTCGCTGCTGCATGGGCAGGCACTGGCCGGGCTTGGTCTGTTTGGCTCCATGTTAACGCCAGCACTGGTTTCGACCGAGACACCCAACATATGGGCGCTGTTCATTTTCCTCACCATTTCCTGGGCTGCCACCGCATTCGCCTGCCGCAGCCAGAACTGGAAAATTGTCCCGGCACTTGCCAATGCCGGCCTTGGGCTCTGGGCGCTTGGTTATATCGGCGCCAGCGATATCGTTGACCTGACACCACCGACACTTGCCTTGCTGGCAATGCTGGCTGGAACCATCTTCATCTGGCCGGGCAAGGCGTTTGATGGACAACTGCAACAACAGGAAAGCGTCGCAGAAACGGATCCGCCGCAGAAGACCGCACCTGCCAGATTGTCCGTGCGCATGCTGAAACTGGCGGCGCGCCACCCGATCGCTATCAGCCTGACCGCATCACTGGCGGCGATCTTGCCCGCCATGGCCATGGTCCTGACAGCCGCGTCGACAAATATTCATCCAAGCTTTGCCATGGCAAGCGTGATCGCAGCCCTCGCGGCGCTGGGTGCCAGCCGCCATTTTGCCGTATGGCCTGCGGTATTTTCCGCACTTGGCGCCCTTGCCATCGTCACACTGACCACCCGTAGCGTGTTCTATTTCTCGGGAATGATTACCGGCACCGACATTGCCCCGCCGGCTGTCGCACAGGGCAATGTCGGTGCCGATATTGCCATCGCACTTGGCCTTGGCGCCATTTTCCTACTGTGCAGCTTTGCCTTCCTCAAGCGCAAGGGCGAGCAAGATCCTGACTTTGCGTTGCTTTGGGCCGGCATTGCGGCCATCATTCCTGTATGGCTCGGCACAATTAGCTTTGTTGAATATGGTAACCTGACACGCGATTGGCCGCACGCAGCCTATGGTCTGGCACTTGGCTTTATCCTGATTGCCGGCGCGGAATGGCTGCACAGGCAGGATAAGGATGCTGTATATCGGATGCCGCTCAACCTGCTGGTGACAGGCTCATTTATCGCCTTCGCCTTTACCCTGCATACGTTGACTGATGGTTTGGCAACAACCGTACTGCTTTCCGTGCTGGGCTTTGTCTATGTTCTGGCCACCCGGTGGCGCACATGGGACGCCCTGCCATGGATCATGGCCATCGCAAGCGTCGGCGTTCTTGGCCGCATCGCCTGGGAACCCACAATCGTCGGACCACAAAACCTTGGGCTGACGCCGGTATTCAACGCGCTACTGCCCGGTTATGGTATTCCGGCGGTGCTCGCCATCGCTGCCGCTTACCAGCTGCGCAACTGGCCGGAAAACCGCATCAAGAACTTCCTGCAGGCCATTGCCAGCCTCATGGGCCTCCTGGCGATTGCAATCCTCGTTCGACACGCCATGAATGGCGGCGTACTGAACGACGCGGTTCCGACACTTGGTGAACAGTCGATCTATACGCTTTTGACCATCGGCATGTCGGGCGTGTTGATGACGCTCGACCTGAAATCGCCAAGCCCGATCTTCCGTGTTGGCTCTATGATTGCCGGCGCCATTGCCATGGTCAATGTTCTGACCATGCATTTCGGCGCACTCAACCCGTATTTCAGCGGTGAAAATACCGGACCATGGCCGTTCCTCAACCTGCTGCTGATCGGTTATCTGTTGCCTGGGATGGCCTATGGCGGGCTTGCCTATTACGCGCGCGGCAAACGTCCGCTTGCCTATGTGGTGATGCTGGCACTGTCTGGTGCGGCACTTCTGTTTGCCTGGGCAACACTGTCGGTGCGTCGTTTCTGGCAGGGTGAAAATATCGCCAGCTGGAAAGGCTTCCTACAGAGCGAAACCTACACCTACTCGGTGGTATGGCTGGCAATCGGCGTTCTGCTGCTGGCGCTCGGCTCGAAATTTGATGCCAAGAGCCTGCGTCTTGCTTCCGCAGGGCTGGTGCTGCTGGCAGTTGCAAAAGCCTTCCTTATTGACATGAGCAACCTTGAAGGTGTGCTGCGCGCCCTCTCCTTCATTGGTCTGGGTGTGGTGCTGATCGGAATTGGTCTGTTCTACCAGAAGATCCTGACCGGAAAATCAGCGGCGGAAGTTCTCGCCGAAAGCAAGACGTGATGCAGATTGCCATGGCCTGCACTTGGTTCTAAACAGCGAAAAAATTCCAAGGAAAGAACATATGCAGGCCCAATCCTTCGCCCCCTTCGCTTCGCTTGCCGAGCAGTTGATTCCTCACGCAACCGAGGGCGATGACGGCTCGCATGATCTGGCCCATATCCACCGCGTGTTTCGCAACGCAATGCGTATTCATGCGACCGAAGGCGGCAATGGACCTGTTCTGGCTGCAAGTGTGTTGCTGCATGATTGCGTGGCCGTTGAGAAGAACTCACCGCTGCGGGCACAGGCCTCACGGCTGGCTGCGGAAAAGGCCGAAGGCATATTGCTGGGGCTGAATTGGCAGACCGCAGATATCGAGGCGGTGAAACACGCCATTACCACGCACAGTTTTTCCGCCAATCTGGAGCCACAAACGCTGGAGGCAAAAATCCTGCAGGATGCGGACAGGCTGGACGCCATCGGCATGGTGGGGGCAGCCCGGTGTTTCTATATTGCCGGACGGTTGGGTTCAGCACTTTATGACCCGCAAGACCCACTAGCCAGAGAACGCCCCCTTGACGACAGGACATTTGCAATAGACCACTTCCAGACGAAGTTGTTCACGCTGGCCGACGGGTTCAAGACAGAAACCGGAAGGGCGCTGGCCAAGGAACGGCATGACAGATTACAGCAGGTGCTGGATCTGTTTCTGGATGAAATCTGAGGAGGTTTGCATGCGCATATCGGCGCTGAATATCTACCCGCTGAAAAGTGCGCGCGGCATTCCGCTTTCGCAAAGCCCTATCACCTGGGAAGGTTTGCCCGGCGATCGCCGCGCCATGTTTGTGCATGCTTCCGGTCAGTTCATTACCCAACGCGAATTGCCATCCATCGCGCGGATTACCGCCTTGCAGTCCGGCAGCGGACTGCGCCTGTCCACCGACACGGATGGCGAGATTCTCGCCCTGCCCTCGCCAGAACGCATGGATGTCGTGGTTTGGAAATCAACAGTCAATGCAGCCGTGGCACCGGATGAGATCAACACCGTGCTGTCAGGCTGGATGGGCACCGAACTCAAGCTGGTGTTTTTTGATGAGGCGTCCACGCGCATCGCCTCTGAAGAATGGGCTGGCGATGAAACGCCCGTCACCTTTGCCGACGGCTATCAGATCCTCGTCACGACAACTGCGTCGTTGGCTGCACTCAATGAAAACATGGCCGCCAATGGCGAAGACGGCATTGGCATGGATCGTTTCCGTCCCAATGTCGTGCTGGATACGGATGAGCCATGGGCGGAAGACCGCTGGGCGGCATTGGAAATCAACGGCATCCGTTTTGATCTGGTCAAACCCTGTGCCCGCTGCATCATGACCACTCAGGACCAGTTGACTGGTTCGCGCGAGGGTGCGTCGCCAATGAAGGCGATGGGGCGGTTACGCATGTCGGCCGACCGCCGTGTGCCCGGCCCGCTTTTCGGTTGGAACGTCACACCGCGTGGTGAAGGCCAGATTGCCGTGGGTGACACGGCAATCATTATCGAAAGCCGCAATGACGGCTGGGCAATCAAGAAGCGCGGTTAACCCTCAACCGCGCTTTTTCTCGTAACGAACATCACCCTTGTCATCGACGCCAACGGCAATCCAGTTGCGTTTCTGGTAAAAGCCATTGGCGCGAATATCCGGGGATGCGTCCGTCTCCAGCCAGATGGTTTCATGGCTGGCAAACAGGGCTTTCTCGGCTTTATCCATCAGCAGATGGCCAAGGCCACGGCCTTCAAATGACGGTTTCACGAACAACGCAAATACCGAGGCGTCTTCAAAGTCCACGATGGCGAAGGCAGCCGGCTGCCCGTCCACCTCGGCAATCCAGCCGCATTCTGCACTCTCCAGCGTTTCGGTCACCACATCCTGCGAGATGCCCATCTCCAGCAGTTGTTCATGCGTCAGATGGTTCTGCGTTACACTCGTCCGGATATCAAAAATGGCGTCGACATCAGCAGAGCGGGCACGGCGAACACATATCATTGGCTGAGATTTTCCTTTTAAATACAACATAGAATGGTGGCGATGCTTTTGACAGCAAATGCAGTTTCCATCAACGCGCATTATGCACAACCTCAACAAAACTGATTGGCGCGAAAATATGATGAAAGCTAATATGGGCGCCTATCAGGAGATTACTGAATGCCCGATTCTATCCGCCAGCCGATGCCCTGGCTCATCATCATTGCCGGATCGCTGATTGCCGTCATGACCTTTGGCCCGCGCTCGGCCATGGGCTTTTTCCAGCTGCCAATGTTGCAGGACACTGGCTGGGACCGCTCGACCTTTGGGCTTGCCATGGCATTGCAGAACCTGTTCTGGGGCATCGGCCAGCCGTTTTTCGGTGCGCTTGCCGATAAATATGGAACAGGCCGTGTGCTTATTCTGTCCGGCATTCTTTACGCTGCGGGTCTGGTGTGCATGTCTTTTGGCACATCACCCTTCTGGCTGCATTTTGGCGGCGGCGTACTGGTCGGCCTTGGCATTGCCGCCGGTTCGTTCAGCGTCATCCTCTCGGCCTTTGCCCGCAATGTGACGCCGCAGCAGCGCACCATGGCATTTGGTATCGGAACGGCCGCCGGTTCTGCTGGCATGTTCCTCTTTGCGCCGATCAGCCAAGGCTTGATTTCGGCTTATGGCTGGTCCGACAGCCTTGTCTATATCGGCGCAATGATGCTGATCGTTCCATTGCTGGCATGGCCGCTGCGCGGCAACGCGACATCCGGCACGCAGTCACAGGCGCAGTTTAAGCAAACGGCTGGCGAGGCCCTGCGGGAAGCTCTTGGCCACAAAAGTTATTTGTTGCTGACAACCGGCTTTTTTGTCTGCGGTTTTCAGGTGGCCTTTATCACCGCCCACTTCCCGGCCTATCTCGGTGATATAGGTGTTGAACCGCGCTACGCTGTCATTGCCATGGCACTGATCGGTTTCTTCAACGTCATCGGCTCGCTGGCGGCAGGTTACATCAGCCAGCGTTACTCCAAGCCTTATTTCCTTGCCTATATCTATATTGGCCGCTCGATTGCCGTGACGGCCTTTCTGCTGCTGCCGCAGACGCCGCTTTCAGTTGTCATTTTCGCTGCCGTAATGGGTCTGTTGTGGCTGTCCACCGTTCCGCCAACCAATGCACTGGTCGCCATCATGTTCGGCACGCGTCATTTGGGCATGCTCGGTGGCGTGGTGTTTCTCTCGCACCAGATCGGCTCATTCCTTGGCGTCTGGATGGGCGGCTACCTCTACGATATTCTCGGCTCTTACGATCTCGTATGGTGGCTTGGTGTGGGAATGGGTATCTTTGCGGCCATTGTTCACTGGCCAATCCGCGAACAGGCGGTTGAGCGACCAGCGATCGCCTAATCCAGCACTGGCTGCTGGACAGCCATCAACGCTTTTAATGCCGCCTGGACGAAACCGTCTCGGGCGGCATTGTCGTTTAGGCCACGCGGTTCATAAACATGGCGGTTGAGGAAATGACCGGTCAGTCGGAAAGCGGCGGTCAGGCTCTCACAGGTGGCGGCAGCTCTGCCCTGATGGCCAAGGAACGGCGGCAACATCAACATTCGGTCCGCATAGGGTTGACCGGCAGCACGACACACAGCACGCCCGGTTTTGGGTGAGACATAGACCAGTTCGTCGCGCGTACCGGTTGCCGCACACTCACTCAAATCCAGTCCAAAACCGAGATCGTTCAGCACGGCGAGCTCAAACCGCACGAACAGTTCCCCGGCATCGGCGGGATTGGTCATGTTTTCAAGAATCACATTCATCGCTTCAAACAGATGCGGATGCGGATCACGTTCCGGCAACAATCTGAGAAGCGCACCCATGGCCTGCACACCATAGACCGCAGTTGCGGTTTCCATCAGCTGGGCAGCGCGCAAGCGCACAGGCTCCATGCGGTATTCACCAAGGTGGTCATGCAGACGCGCACGCCAGGTCACATCAACCAGATTGCCCGGCTGCAACACCGGCTGCATGCTGCGGGAACGGCCGGACCGAACCATGCCCAAATGGCGGCCACGCGAACGACTCATCACCTCGGCGATGACACTTGTTTCGCCGTGGCGCTTCACGCCAAGAATGATTGCCTCGTCCTGCCACTGCATGGAATAAACTGCCGCTATGCTGATTCAAGTCACTCTACAGCATCGGCCCGAGAAGCGAAATTGCTTTACAGCCTACCGTGCCTCAGACGAGGCGCGTTTTTCATGTTCGCCGAGAATGCCGGACACAAAGGTCGCAAATTCGCCGTCATCAAACGGTTTGCCCAGCACTACCGCCTGCTTCAAATCCTCGGGGAAGCCACTGGTATCGTTATAACCGCTGATAAAGCCGAAGGGAATTTGCCGCTCGCCCAGCGCACGCGCCAGATCAAAGCTGTTTTCTCCTGCGATGTTCACGTCCAGAAACACGCAATCATAAATGTGCGTTTCTAGAGCCGTAACTGCGCCTGCAATAGATGTCGCGATGTCAACCGTATCAAACCCCATACCAAGCAAGGTTGTCTCGATATCCAGCGCGACGAGATATTCATCTTCCAGCACGAGAGCTCGTTGCCGCACCATATCTTCTCTCTATCCTCACCCATCTGCCCGGCCCTCGCAACACTGCGACCCGTATTATGGAATCGCAAATGCGGACCAAGACGTCATTTAAAAAAGACATGTTCCTGGACGTTAGCTCAGATAAACGGCCGACTCTGTTTGTCGTCACCGTCCCAACCGGCAACGGCCGCCAGACCTGCCTCATCCAGCACGAGACAGCCTTTGTCCGTCCAGCGCAACAGATTGCGATCGGAGAGTTTGCGCAGGGTTTTGTTGGTATGCACGATGGACAGGCCCAGCGTATCGGCCACATGTTGCTGGGTGACCGGCAAGGTATCTTCCTTGCCAAGCAGATTGACCGCACGCGCCTTGCTGTAAAGAAACGCAATCAGGTAGGCGGCACGCTCCAGCGCAGTGCGTCGACCGATGCTGAGCAAGTGACTGTCCAGCATTCTCTCCTCACTGGCGGCAATCCAGGTCAGGTCATAGGCAAGCGTCGGATGATCGGTGAAAAGGTTGTTCAGCCTGCCACGTTCAAAAACGCACAGGGTGACCGGAGAGAGCGCTTCGACAGAATGCTGCATCTCTCCCATAACGGTGCCCTGAAGACCGACAAGATCGCCAGGCATGAGGTAATTGAGGATTTGCCGGCGCCCATCCTCCAGCGTCTTGTAGCGAAATCCCCAACCGTCGAGCACGGTATAAAGGTGGGCGCTATGCGATCCTTCCATCAGGATCAGCGCGCCCGGTTCAACGGTCAGCTCACCGGTTTTGAAACGGGATACAAATGCGAGTTCACTGCCAGAAAAATCTCGAAAATGCGGCATGTGCCGCAAGGGACACTTTTCACATGGGGTGGTTGACGATCCAGCTGGACTTCGAGGGGCCATTGATTTTCAAAACGGTTGTGAACAATTAAGTTATGCGATTACTAACTCGCTCATTTAGCAATTGTTCCAACCGTCCTCTTGAAAATCAGCCTTATCCTCTCGGGAATTCCAGACCCATTTCGCGGAAGCGTTCTGGGTCATTGCCCCAGTTCTCGCGCACCTTCACGAATAGGAAGAGATGCACTGTCTGCTCGAGGATCTCAGACAGTTCCTTACGGGACGCAGTTGAAATTGCCTTGATCGCATCGCCGTTTTTGCCAAGTGCGATTTTTTTCTGGCTGTCGCGCTCGACATAGATCACCTGTTCGATGCGAACAGAGCCGTCCTTGCGCTCTTCCCACTTTTCGGTTTCGACATGCGATGCATAAGGAAGCTCCTGATGCAGACGCAGGAACAGCTTTTCACGGGTGATTTCAGCAGCCAGCTGGCGCATCGGCAAATCTGAAATCTGGTCTTCCGGGTAATACCAAGGGCCTTCCGGCAGCTTTTCCGCCAAATAATCCATCAGGTCATCACAGCCGGAACCATTGGTGGCCGAAATCATGAAGGTGCGCTCAAAATTCACTTCGGCATTGGCAGCAGCCGCCAGCTTCAGAAGATCTTCGCGCTGCACCTGGTCGATCTTGTTGAGGCACAGGATCTTTGGCTGTGGCACATCTTTGAGGCCGGTGAGAATGGCTTCCGCATCGCCTTTCAGACCGCGTTCACTGTCGATCAACAACAGAATGACATCCGCATCCTTGGCACCACCCCAGGCCGACGTCACCATGGCGCGGTCCAGCTTACGGCGTGGTTTGAAAATGCCAGGCGTGTCCATGAACACGATCTGGGCATTGTTGTGAATGGCGATGCCACGCATGACGGCGCGTGTCGTCTGCACCTTGTGGCTGACGATGGACACTTTTGCACCGACCAGCCGGTTTACCAGCGTCGATTTGCCGGCGTTGGTCGGGCCGATAAGCGCGACAAACCCGGAATGGGTTGGACCGGCGGCAACGGTTTCGTCGCCCAGGCCTTCATTGTTTTCATGTTCGGTCATAATGTCCAATCAGTCTGCGGCGGGCGTTTTGTGCCAGACGCCTTCTCGTTCGAGTAATTTGGTGGCGGCAACCTGTTCTGCTGCGCGTTTCGAGCGTTCAACACCCGTTTCCGGTGCGACGCCGGGAATTTCCACAGTCACTGTAAAGCGTGGATCGTGATCCGGTCCACTGCGATCGTCAACCCTGTAAGATGGGGTGACGGCAAAACGGGCGTGCGCCCATTCCTGAAGTTCGGTTTTGGCGTCACGGCGACCGGCATCAATGCGGGTGGCGCGCTTCTGCCAAAATTTGAGAATGAAGCGTCGCGAGGCATCCAGGCCGCCGTCGAGATAGATCGCGGCGATCAGGCTTTCCACAACGTCGGCACGAACATTCAGCATGCTTTTGCCGGTCAGTTTCTTGACGTCTGCGCCGGTACGAATGAATTGATGCAGGCCCATTTCATCGGCAATGGCAGCGCAGGATTCGGCGCTGACCAGCTGGTTCAAACGAACGGACAGTTCACCTTCCGCAGCAGAGCGGAAGGTGGAAAACAGAAGTTCTGCAACACACAGCCCCAGAACGCGGTCGCCCAGAAATTCCAGTCTCTCATAATTTCCGGCGGAAGCAGAACGGGCACTTGCATGCGTCAAGGCGCGGTCAAGCCGCGCCTTTTCTGTGAATACATGACCGATGAGAGCTTCGATACGGCCAATTTCCTCCGGCGAAAGAGGTTTTGCCTTGCTCATTCCACGGCCTTGAACAGTCTGTCCCAACGCATGTTGGCAGGCCATTTCCAGAATTCACGGAAGGATGTGTCGTTGCCCAGCGAGAAGAAGATGATGCTGGCGCGACCGATCAGGTTTTCCGCGGGAACAAATCCGACGTCAAAGCGGCTGTCGAGAGAGTTGTCACGGTTATCGCCCATGAAGAAGTAGTGGCCTTCCGGCACGACAAATTCACGGGTGTTATCGCCGCGCGAATCCTGCACCTGATCCAGCGTATCATAGGTCACGCCGTTATCGAGCGTTTCGCGGAATACCGGAACGTCAGAGCCTGGATCAAGACGGTAGTCAGACGTGAAGGTGCCATCAGGCTGCTTTGGAACCGGCTTGCCATTGATGAACAGCACGCCATTGGTCACCTGAATACGGTCACCCGGCAGGCCGACGAGACGCTTGATGTAATCCACTTCCGGGTTTGGCGGCAGACGGAATACGATGATGTCACCACGCTCCGGTTCGCTTGCAAAAATGCGGCCCGAAAACAGGTTGGGCGAAAATGGCAGCGAATATTTCGAATAGCCATAGGAGAACTTGTTCACGAACAGATAGTCGCCAACCAGCAGCGTCGGCATCATCGAGCCGGACGGAATGGTGAAAGGCTGAAACAGAACCGTACGAATAACCATCGCAAGCAGCAATGCCTGCACGATGACCTTGATGTTTTCCCAAAGGGCGCTCTGCTTCTTTTCAGCTTTATCGGACACTTAAAGACCTGCCTGCTCGTTCCTAAAATCGAAGACTTCTCTAGAACCTTTCCAGCGTAAAGGAAAGTATTCTGTTTCAATGCCAGACCGTGGCGGCAATTTCACCACCGTCCGGCGAAAATTGCTTAAGCGCTGACGGGCCTTGCCTCAATAATCACGAATGCTTGAGCGTAAGGAAATTCATCTGTGATCGTTAGATGGATGAATGCTTCGTGGCCTGCCGGCAGCAATTTTGCAAGATGTTCACCTGCCCCGCCAGTCAGGGCCATGGTCGGCTTTCCACCCGGCAGATTGATAACACCCATGTCGGTCCAGAACACGCCATGCGAAAGCCCGGTGCCTAAAGCCTTGGAACAGGCCTCCTTGGCTGCAAAACGTTTGGCATAGGACGCAGCCCGATTTTTCCGTCCGTCGGATTTGGCCCGTTCAATGGGCGTAAAACAGCGGTGGGTGAAACGTTCGCCAAAACGTTCAATAGACTTCTCGACCCGGCGAATGTCGATGAGATCACTGCCGATGCCGATTATCATGCAGAAATTCCTGTATCGTTATTGGAGAAAGAAAGTGCTTGCTGACGCTGACGGCGCATGGCGCGCAGCAGAAAAAAGACACCGAAATAGGCAATGAAGGCGCTTAACAGTGCAGGAAGCGCCGATCCAACAATCATCGGCTCCAGCACGGGCCGCCAGAGTTCGCGGAAACTCACATGGTGGATAAGCGAACCCAGATCGAGATTATTTGTGGCAGCCGTTTCGTCCCTGCGCAAAAGCTGGCGACCGATTTCCCATGTGGATGCCCAGATGAAGGGAAGTGTTAAAGGATTGGCGACCGCCGTTCCCAGTGCCGCAGCCACAAGACTGACACGCAATATGAAGCCCACAGCCAATGCCAGAATAATGTGGACACCCAGAAATGGCGTCCACGCAACGGCAACACCGATGGCAAAGCCTGCCGCAATCGAATGCGGCGACGCCGAGAGGCGTGAAAGTCGCAGCGCCAAATAGCGAAACGAACGCTTAAACCCTTTGCGCGGCCAAATCAGCGCGCGCAATCTTTCCACAAATCCAGCAGGTTTTTTCCGGCGAAATGGCATCTGGTTAGTTTATTGCATCGTTTCAAAACCGCCAAGCGGCGTTTGTTACAAAATGCGATCCATAGAGGCCTTGCCGTTAAACCTGACTAGATTAACGGCGGAACAGGCCGCGATCGATTTCGCGCTGACGAAACTCAAGATCAACCTGCGACATCGAAGCATTGAGGTAGTCAAACTCGCGTTCCTGAACAGTCTTACCACGAACAGCACGAGCAATCTTACGAATAGGACTAAACATGATCTTTTCCTTTTCTTCCAAACCGGCCCTGAATTGAGTTTTCACCAAGGCGTCGGAAACTTTGTTCCTGTTTTCTGATCTGGAAGATAGTCCTGCACGAGCAACTTGACTACAGACATGAAAAGGCCGCTGGTATGCACTCAACGCATAACAGCGGCCTTAATGTCTATTTTAAGTGCAATTTCTGCCTCAATCGAAGGCACGTGTCACGGTTGAGACGCAATCGAGGTCTTTCAACTGCGACTGAAGCTGATTCAACTGACGCAAATCCCAGACTTCGACATCCAGCGACAGCTCGGAGAAGTCCGTACCGATGCGGATCATGTTCAGGCTGCGAATGTTGACGTCGAGCGTGGCGATGGATTGCGCAACAGAGGCAAGGGTTCCAGGCTCATTCAAGGCATTGATCATCAGACGCGCCATGAAGCGCGACTTGTTGGCCTCGTCCAGATCCCAACGCACATCAATCCAGCGTTCCGGCTCATCATCGAAGCGCTGCAATGCCGGTGATTGGATGGGATAGATGGTAATACCCTTGCCCTTTTCCATGATGCCGACGATACGATCGCCCGGTACGGCACCAGCTGACCCGAAATGTACGTCAACATTTCCGGACAGGCCACGGATCGGCAAAGGATCAGGTCCTTCTGCAATCTCTGCCGCACCATCGTCTTCCAATACAGAACGCGACTTGCCGGGGATTTTGAAGACCATGCCGGATGCGCTGCGCATGTTAAACCAGCCGTCATCGCCATTCAGCTTCACGGTGACGCGCTCGTCCTGATAGTCAGGATAAACCGCACGCAACACGTCGAGCGACGACATTTCGCCACGACCGACAAGCGCGATCGCGTCTTCAACGTCCTTCTGCGCCAAACGATGCAGGGCTGGTTTCAGCGCATCACGAGAGAAGGCCTTGCCTGCGCGCTCAAAGGTGCGTTCCAGAATACGATAACCGAGGCCTGCATATTGTTTGCGGATGGCCATACGGGTTGCACGGCGAATGGCGGCACGCGCCTTTCCGGTCACCACGATCTCTTCCCAGGCGGCAGGCGGCACCTGCACGCCGGAGCGAATGATCTCGACTTCATCACCGTTATTAAGGCGCGTTACCAACGGCATGATACGGCCGTTGATCTTAGCACCCACGGTCGTGTCACCGATATTGGTGTGAACGGCATAAGCGAAGTCGATGGGCGTTGCACCACGCGGCAGCGCAATCAGCTTGCCCTTTGGCGTGAAGCAGAACACCTGATCCTGGAAAAGTTCGAGCTTGGTGTGCTCCAGAAACTCTTCCGGATTGTCGCCTTCGGCAAGCGCCTCAATTGTGTGACGCAGCCAGGAATAGGCGTTGGATTCCGGAGAGAGCAAATCCCCCTCGCCGTTTTCGCCATCCTTGTACAGTGAATGCGCAGCAATGCCGAACTCGGCAATCTCGTGCATGCGCTTGGTTCTGATCTGCAGCTCGATACGCTGACGCGAGGGACCAACAATGGTGGTGTGGATAGAGCGGTAGTCGTTCTGCTTCGGCGTCGAGATATAATCTTTGAAGCGACCAGGCACCACGCGCCAGCGCGTATGCACAATGCCCAAGGCACGGTAACAGGACGGGATATCACCAACCAGAAGACGGAAGCCGTAAACGTCAGAAAGCTGCTCGAACGACAGTGACTTCGACTGCATCTTGCGGAAAACCGAATAGGGCTTTTTCTGCCGCCCCTTGACCATGGCACCGATTATTCCGTTCGCTACCAGCAGATCACGCAGTTCGTCCTCAATCTTCTTGACGAGACCCTGATTGCGCTCCTCAAGCTCACTGAGCCGCTTTGTCACGGTCTCGTAGGCCTCAGGATTGAGATAACGGAAGGACAGATCCTCCAGCTCGTCACGCATGTCCTGCATACCCATGCGGCCGGCAAGCGGCGCATAGATTTCCATGGTTTCCTCGGAAATACGGCTGCGTTTGTCCGCAGGCATGTATTCCATGGTGCGCATGTTGTGCAGACGGTCGGCCAGCTTGACCAGCAGCACCCGCACGTCGTCAGAGATGGCCAGCAGCAGCTTACGCAGGTTTTCCGCCTGCTTGGCCTTCTTGCTGACCAGATCTAGCTTCTTGAGCTTTGTTAGACCTTCAACAAGGCGGCCGATATCCTCGCCGAACAGCTCGTCGATTTCCTGACGTGTGGCAGAGGTGTCTTCAATTGTGTCATGCAGGAGAGCAACAGCGATGGTCGATTCATCGAGGTGCATTTCTGTGAGAATGGCGGCAACTTCAAGCGGATGCGAAATGTAGGGGTCGCCATTGGCGCGTTTCTGCTGGCCATGTTTTTGCATCGCATAAACATAGGCTTTGTTCAGCAGCGCCTCGTTTGCATCCGGCTTGTATTTTTGAACCCGCTCAACGAGTTCGTATTGCCTCATCATTGGAAACCAACCGCCATTAAAAAGAAAGCGCGCCAATCTATTCGATTGGCGCACAATTCTGCATCATATGGGATCAAATTATGACAGCAAAGATTTACAGACGGTAACCGCCTGCCCTAGCCGACATAAGAGAATCAATAATCGTCGCTTTTTTCCGGCGGAACGAGGCCTTCGATACCGGCCAGCAGATCCTCTTCCGACATCTGGTCGAATGTGATCGCTTCTGGCTGGTCATCCTCTTCGCTGTCGGAAGATGCAGCATTTGCCGCAACAGCAGCTGGATCGGGCTCTGGCTCATCCACTTCAACATGCTTCTGCAGCGAGTGGATCAGGTCTTCCTTCAGGTCGTCAGGAGACAGGGTTTCGTCAGCAATTTCGCGCAGAGCCACGACTGGGTTCTTGTCGTTGTCGCGATCAATCGTGATCTGCGAGCCCTGAGAGATCTGCCGTGCGCGGTGGCTTGCGAGAAGCACCAGCTCAAAACGGTTGTCTACCTTATCAATGCAGTCTTCTACTGTGACACGGGCCATTGCCTGTCCTTTGCGGTCGTTATATCGCTTGTATGCTTGCCCGATACAGTGATTGGGCACAAAATTCAAGTTTTTCGTGAATGGGCGTAACTTTAGTAGGATTTGCGCATTGTTTGCGCTTTTAGGTGAATTATCAGCCATAATTGACTTGGAATAAAGCTAAACCTCGAATAATGAACTTTATATGACGTGCTCATAATGTATGATGAGTAACTAAAGTGATTTGCTACTACCGGTTTTGAAATCCTGGTCAGCATTTCTGGCCCGCATTTATGAGGAAGGACCAACCATACATGTTCGATCCCCGAGAGAAAATTGCTCTCTTCATCGACGGCGCAAATCTCTACGCAGCTTCTAAAAATCTCGGCTTTGATATTGACTACCGCAAGCTGCTAAAAGCTTTCCAGAAACGAGGCTACCTTCTGCGTGCGTATTATTACACGGCCCTTATTGAAGATCAGGAATATTCATCCATCCGACCATTGATCGACTGGCTTGATTACAACGGCTACAAAGTTGTGACCAAACCTGCCAAGGAATTCACTGATTCCATGGGCCGCCGTAAAATCAAAGGCAATATGGACATTGAACTGGCCGTCGATGCCATGGAGCAATCCAGCACTGTCGACCATCTTGTTATATTTTCTGGTGATGGTGATTTCACCACGCTCGTAGATGCCTTGCAGCGTAAAGGCCGCAAGGTTTCCGTCGTTTCCACCATGGCAACACAGCCGCCAATGATTGCTGACGACCTGCGTCGCCAAGCAGATCACTTCATCGATCTCGTATCCTTGAAAGCTGAGATTGGCCGTGACCCGTCGGAAAAACCACAGCGTGTTACCGAAGGCGCAATTCAGGAATAAAGTCTTGTTTCGGAATTTATACTTCACATCCACAAGTCCGCACTGTCGAACAGCTTAATGCTTTGACAGTGCGGGTTCATTTTTTACATTCCCTGCATTTTGCGATTACGGATTTTATATTTCCCGTTTATTTCACATTATTTTCTGCACTCAAAACAATAACGCAATAAAACTAAGCACACGTTGAACTTGCTCAAAGTCAAATTTCTGCAAAAATTTTTTTTAACTTAATTTAACCATACATATTCTTGCCAGACACTTGGGCAGCATAGCGACTGCGCTTGGATGCATGAGAAATATGCGATGCAACCGAGGTTAATTGGTACTCTCTCCTCCACACTGCCTATTTCATCAAAACCTTTGTTAGGAATTGATTAAACCTAATTGTGGCCTTGTCACGCCACGGGACCAGGAGACTCTTCTCCTCGGGCAAATGAACGAGTTAAATTCATGAGTGGCAAGCAGAACAGTTATCAGGCACTGGAAGAACGACTTTCCTTTTTGGGAATCGCCGCAAACCAAAAGCGTGATCTTCACAACATCATGCCTGTTATCACAGATTCGCTGAGCAGCTCTCTGGATACATTCTACAACAAGGCAAAGACGGTTCCCCATACCGCAAAGTTCTTTGCCAATGATGCGCATATTGCACACGCCAAGAGCATGCAGGTCAAGCACTGGTCGCGTATTGCCAGCGGTCGTTTCGACGAAGATTACGTCAAGGCCGTCAGTGCTATTGGCCACACCCACGCCAAGCTCGGACTTGAACCACGCTGGTATATCGGCGCCTACGCGCTTGTCGTCGAAGGCATTGTCAAGGCGCTGATTGAAAACCAGCTGAAAGGCTTTCTCTACGACAGCAAGGCCAGGGCACTGACGCGCGACATTTCCGTTGTGCTCAAAGCCGCCCTGCTCGACATGGATTACTCCATCACTGTGTATCTTGATGCGCTGGCTGAAGAACGTGAAAAAGCGGAAATTCAGCAGCAGCAGATGAAGGCCGAACAGGAAAATGCTCTGGCAGTTCTCAACCAGGCCCTGAATAAATTGGCCAGTGGTGATCTCGCCACCAAGATTGATGCAACCCTTGCGCCGCAGTTTGAATCGCTGCGCGATAACTACAACCAGGCTGTCAGCAATCTTTCCAAAGCATTTTCCAATATCGTCGTCGAGACACACAAGATTTCTGCCAATACGCGCGAATTGACAACGTCGACGGACGATATGGCGCGCAGAACAGAACAACAGGCTGCGGCGCTTGAAGAAACCTCGACCGCGATTGAGCAAATCACTACAATTTCCCGCCAGTCCGCCCAGCGTACGCGTGAGGCCGAAGATATTGTGCGCAGTTCGGCCCAACAGGCCAATAAATCACGAGATATTGTCGCCGAGACCGTTCAGGCAATGGGGGCAATTGAAGATTCTTCGCAGAAGATCACCCAGATCATCAGCGTGATCGACGAAATTTCTTTCCAGACAAACCTTCTGGCACTCAATGCCGGTGTTGAAGCGGCGCGCGCTGGCGAAGCCGGCAAGGGATTTGCCGTGGTTGCCCAGGAAGTCCGTGAACTGGCACAACGCTCCGCCTCTGCTGCCAGGGAAATCAAGACCCTGATCGACAAGTCTTTCGCGGATGTGTTGCACGGTGTTTCTCTCGTCAACAAGACCGGCGAAGCCCTGCATTCCATCGGTGAAAAAGTCGACAGCATTCAAGAGCATATCGGTGCGATTTCGACGGCTGCGCAGGAACAGGCCGCCGGCATTCAGGAAATTCACACCGCCGTTGCAAGCATGGACCAATTGACGCAGCAGAATGCTGCGATGGTTGAAGAAACCAATGCAGCGACACACGGCCTCAGCGATATCAGCAGCAGCCTCGCGGATCTTGTTTCCCGCTTCAAGGTCTCTACCCAGATGAGCTTCGAACAACCAGTTTACCGCGCAGCTTAAGGTACAACAAAACAAGAAGGGCTCCAAAACGTCGGTTTTGGAGCCCTTCTTGTTATCTTAAGCCTACTTTGATGGCATCCTTAAGGATGGAAGCCTTAGCGGGAATCACCCTTGAGTAGTCGGGACTTCTGGCGATTCCAATCGCGCTCCTTCTCCGTCTCGCGCTTGTCGTGCAACTTCTTGCCCTTCCCTAGCGCAAGCTCCATCTTGGCGCGGCCGCGATCATTAAAATAAATCTTGAGCGGAATAAGTGTCATGCCATCACGGTTGATGGCAGAGCGCAGGCGATTGATTTCACGCTTGGTCAGCAGCAGCTTGCGACGGCGGCGCGGCTCATGATTGAAACGATTGGCCTGCAGATATTCCGGCAAATGCGAGTTGATCAGCCAAATTTCATCGCCTTCATCCGACGCATAGGATTCAGCGATGTTTGCCTTGCCTTCACGCAGCGATTTGACCTCGGTGCCGGTGAGTACCAAGCCGACTTCGTAGGTATCAATAATCTCGTAATTGAAGCGTGCCTTGCGGTTTTCCGCGACAATCTTCTTTACCGTGCGCTGACTGCCTTTGGGAGCCATGGAATCCGATCCGCCTTTTGTCGTTTTTTTGTTATGTCGTCGCGTTGTATGCGCAAACGGTTTTATACGCCTTATTTAGTGCAGGCATGTCGGAATGTGAAGCCGCGCAACACAACGCGCCTCCACCAGTTGATATCAATTGATGAGTCCTGCGTGTTTCAGCGCGGCGTCAATAGCACTTTCGGTTGCTGGCTCCAGCGAACTCATTAGCGGAGAGCGAACGGTGCGGTTGATGCCACGAATTCTCGAAAGTGCATATTTTGCACCACACACACCTGGCTCCATGAAGATTGCCTTGTGCAGCGGCATCAGACGATCCTGATAATCCAGTGCGAGAGCATAGTTTCCAGCCAGCATGGCGGCCTGGAACTCTGCACTCAAGCGGGGAGCGACGTTTGCGGTAACGGAAATGCAGCCAACACCACCATGAGCATTAAAGCCAAGCGCCGTGGCATCTTCACCGGACAGCTGAACAAAGTCCTTGCCGCAGCAAATGCGCTGCTCTGACACGCGTTCAATCTTGCCGGTAGCGTCTTTAACGCCGACAATGTTTTCGTGTGCCTTGGCAAGCGCACCCATCGTCTCCGGGCTCATGTCGATGACTGATCGCGGCGGAATGTTGTAAATGACGATAGGCAGGCTCACAGCTTCAGCAATAGCCGAGAAGTGAGCGACGAGCCCCTTCTGCGTTGGTTTGTTATAATAAGGTGTCACCACAAGCAATGCGTCAGCACCAACGTCCTGCGCGTGCTTTGCAAGCTCGATGGCTTCGCTGGTGTTGTTAGAACCGGCACCTGCGATCACTGGAACCCGTTTATCCGCGACCTCCACACACAGCTCGACGACACGTTTGTGCTCGTCATGGGAAAGGGTTGGCGACTCTCCCGTCGTGCCAACCGGCACAAGGCCGCTGCTGCCTTCCGCAATCTGCCACTCGACGTGAGCGGCGAAAGCCGTTTCATCTACCGCGCCTGAGGCGGTAAACGGAGTAATGAGGGCGGGAATGGATCCCTTGAACATACAAAGCTCCTTGCGACTGGCTATCCACGCTTCAGCCGCATTTCCATGGTTAAAACCGCCACACATTAGTTCCGGTCTTATCAGCCGACAAGCATGCAAGGGCGCTATTTTCTGCTAAAAACAAAATCATGTGACAGTTTTATTTCTCAAACTGGTCTGATTACGCCTGCACGGTTCGCTCAAAGATATTTGATCGAATTTGAAGCAGTGGAGTAAGGTTTCGTTAATGCAGCAGGCGGTTAATGGAAGGTGAATTTCCAAAGTTGCGAGTGACGGGATGAAGAAGACGGCGATAACCTTTCTGGCGGCGAGTTTGAGCGCAGGTGTGTGGCATGCCTTTGCATCACCCGTGCCGGAAGCCGCTACCCTGCCGACATCGGCGCCACTGCCTTACGTTCGTCCCAATGCCCCTGCCCCGTTTGCAGCCCCCAATCCTGAAATTATTACCGGTGCTATTCCCCGCACCAGCCGACCCGGTGATGTGACCGACCTGAAAAGCGGACTGGATGCCCTATCGTCTCGTAATGCGGCTCGCGCCATCGCGATTCGCAACGGTTTGGCAGCAGACAGTCTGGACCGGCACATTCTGACTTGGGCGATTGCCGTTTCCGGTATGAAAGAAGTACCTTCCTCTGAAATTGCCACGGCACAACGCGAGCTTAAGGGCTGGCCAGGCGTTGCAGCATTCCGATCCAACTCGGAACGGGCGCTGCTGCGCGAAAATCCACCGGCAGCTCAGGTTCTGGCATCATTCGGCACAAGCCAGCCGGAGACAGCCGAAGGCGCCATTGTTCTTTCGCGCGCCTTGATGGCGACCGGCAAGGCAAGTGAAGCCGCGGCCAATATTCGCCGTATCTGGCTGCGCGAGGGTATGGACAAGGATCTTGAGGATCAGGTCTTAAGCGAGTTTTCATCTCTGCTGACCAGCGCTGATCACAAGGCCCGCATGGATTATCTGATGTATCGCAGCCGGATTAGTCAGGCTAAGCGATTCGGAGATCTCGGCAAGGCGCAGTCGCTTTACAAGGCTTGGGGTGCCGTTTTGCAGCGCTCCAGCAATGCGTCGTCACTGCTCAGCGCCGTCGACAAGTCATGGACGAGCGATCCGGCCTATCTGTTTGCCCGTGTCGAATATTTGCGCAGCCAGCAGAAATATCCTGAAGCTGCCAAGCTGCTCGAGCAAATGCCGCTGGACAAGGCAAAGCTCGTCAATCCTGGCGAATGGTGGAACGAGCAACGTATCATCGCTCGCGGCCTGACTGATCTTGGGGATTTCAGGCAGGCCTATCGTATCGTTTCAAACCACGCCGCCACATCTCCAACCGATGTTGCGGACGCAGAGTTTCATGCCGGTTGGTACGCGCTGCGTGCGCTGAATGATCCTAAGACCGCCGAAAAACATTTCCAGAAACTGCTTGATACGTCCAATCGCCCTCTCTCCGCATCCCGCGCCTATTACTGGCTTGGCCGTGCCGCAGAAGCTGGCGCGCCAGGAAATGCACGTGACTATTTTGCCAAGGCGGCGAACCATCCCGGCACGTTTTATGGTCAATTGGCGGCGGCACGAATCGGCGTGAAGACGCTCAATGTCACCTACCCGACCCCTAGCAACACAGACAGACAGGTTTTTGCCTCTCGCGAAGCGGTGCGGGCAATAGACCGTCTCGAGGCCGCCGGATACAGCTGGAGAGCTGACAGCCTCTACAGGGCGCTTTCTCAACAATTGGACAGTGCCGGCGAACTTGCAATTCTGGCGGCACGTGCCGAGCGTAACGGTAACCATCAGGTATCGCTGCAGATTGGCAAAACCGCCTTTTCACGCGGTATCAACGCGGCAGCGCTGGCCTATCCGCTTGGTGTCATTCCTGACAGCGCCAATATTGCCGGCTCCGGCAAGGCTTTGGCATATGCAATTGCCAGACAGGAAAGCGCGTTTAATCCAAGCGCCATATCGCCCGCCGACGCCCGTGGCCTGCTGCAGCTTCTGCCAGGAACAGCCAAAGGCGTTGCAAACCGCCATGGCCTGACCTTCACGCCAGCCAAGCTGACAAGTGATGCTGGATATAATGCGACGCTCGGCGCTCA
The DNA here is from genome assembly GCF_014851585.1 of Agrobacterium sp. AGB01. Classification (GTDB taxonomy): domain Bacteria; phylum Pseudomonadota; class Alphaproteobacteria; order Rhizobiales; family Rhizobiaceae; genus Agrobacterium. Next base: position 948,767 of record NZ_JACVAB010000001.1, on the reverse strand, counting down.
TTACCTCGGCGAACAAATCGATGCGTTTGGCGGATCCTACATCCTGACCTTCATTGCATATAACGCTGGGCCAAAACGTGTTCCCGAATGGATTACGCGCTATGGCGACCCGCGCGGCAAGCCGATCGATGAAGTTGTTGACTGGATTGAACGTATCCCCTTCCCTGAAACCCGCAATTACGTGCAGCGGGTGATGGAGAATTATCAGGTCTACAAAACACGGCTGGGGCAGAAGTCCGACATTGTCTACGATCTGAGAAACGGTCGTTAAGCACAGTTATCTCACAACGAATCAAAACGTTGCCTGATGCTCTTGCGCCATTTTTGGGCTGCCACGATTCAGCTTCTTTAGTGTCGGGCGCTACTGAGCGCATTCGCATTGAAATTCATCGAGCATCAGAGAGACGCTGTGGCGCAGCCATATTATGGGGCTGTCCTTTTATTGAAGCCAGCGAACGCAGGTGCGCGGCATTGCCATAGGCATAACGACAACCTTAACTTTACGAACGAAATATCTTCCAAAACATAAAAGCCCGGCATTGCTGCCGGGCTTTCACTAATCGACTTAACGTCAGATTAGAACGAACGGGTCAGACGAACCCAACCAGAAGTGTTGTCGCCGAGCAGGTCGGAGTCCTTGTAGTCGACAGTCGCGCCGACCTTCAGGCCAGTTGCGAGCTGGTATTCAGCCAGCAAGCCAACGCCCCAGATGTCGTCGTTGTTTTCGGTTTCCCAGTAAGCAGCCGATGGAGTGATCGTCAGCTTGTCTGTTGCCTTGAGAGCGTAAGAAGCGGAAACAGTCCACTCGTAAGACCAGCCAGAAGTGAGGCCGAGGTCACGATAAGAACCAACGTAGGCGTTAACGCCAGAAGACCAACCAGCGCCGATGTTCAGTTCGCCTGGGCCAATTGGAGCTACGAGAGTTGCGTACAGAGCGCCTTCTTCAGCTTCAGTATCGTAAACGCCGCGCAGAGCGAGGTTCGAAGCGCCGAAGTCAACCTGGGCGTAAGCCTGGAAGCCGATTTCATTGCCAGGAGCGCCGACCCAAACGTTGGAGATGTCGTCTACACCGAGACCGATGCGGAACGCGCCAGCATCGTACAGGTAGCTGATGGTGTTGAAGTTGGTTGCGTTATCGAATGCGTCGAGTTCGCCGTTGATACCGATGTCATCCCACCATGTGAGAGCCTTACCAGCCTTCAGGCCGCCAACAGTGATGTAAGCCTGCTCGAGCGAAACGCCAGAGGAAGGAACGCCACCTTCAGAGCTGTAGTTGCCCTGCAGACGGATGTAGGTGCCGATTGTGCCGAGTTCGGAGTCAGACTTCGTGTCGAAGTATACGCGACCACGAGTAGCGGAGTACCAGTCGCTAGTTTCGTCTGCACCAACGTCTTCACCGAAACCAACGGTGAAACGAACTTCACCACCGATGCGCAGGCAGGTTTCAGTGCCTGGGATGTAGAAGTAGCCAGCGCCGAAAGCGTCGCAAACGCGAACGTATTCCAGGGGCTCTGGCTCAGCAGCGACGATAGCGTCAGCGGCCTGTGCGCCAGAAACTGCTGCGAGTGCTGCAGCGGAGCCGATGAGAAGGCTCTTGATGTTCATATTGACCTCCAGTCAAGTTTCACAAGGGTCTGGGTTCTTAGCTGAAGGACAGCATTCCCTGCCCCATTCCCGTCGATTTAAGAAACGGACGATCCACCGCCGCGCTTCCTGATGTTGAAAATACAAAACGAACCCGCGCATGCAATCATCATCTTCACGGAAACGCACTTTCCTGTGTTGCTTCATCCCACGCTGTTGCGCAAAGGACACAAAACATGGTGCTGGCAGTGGAAAAGGTTTACGACTTCTTAATAAAAACCTTTTGAATCCGTCACTTAACGAGACGACATTTTGAGGTTTCGTATTCTTTCAGCACAATTTCAAGGGATTTTAGGGCTAAAAGCCTGGTGTTTTCGGCTGACTAGCCGTCTCGGGCAGGTTATCGCATGCAGCTGGTTCACCCATCCTAACAGCTGTCCCACCACGAAATTTGGAGAATCGTCCAAGATTCTGTTGCTGGAGTGTTAGGTGATTCTTTTCAAAATCCGTCCTATAAACGCGCCATCCTATATATAGCGCGTGCATGAGGCCGCTCCCTGTGAAGAAAGCGCAGTGTTTTTCGTTGATAATGATAAAAGGCCTTGCATTCAAAAAAGTTACGCAATAATCAGGCCGCACCGGAGAGGTGGCCGAGTGGTCGAAGGCGCTCCCCTGCTAAGGGAGTATACGTCAAAAGCGTATCGTGGGTTCGAATCCCATCCTCTCCGCCATCATATTGATTTCCCAAAATAATTGACGATCATGAGATGCGATCCCACGTTCGCATTTAGGATCTGGATTTGCCACGCCGAATTCTCCGAAAACAATGAACTCCGCAAAAAGCCCGCTTTTTGCTGCGATTCCGGCTGTTTTTTGAAGCCCTTCGTCAAACTTGACTGGAGGTCAATATGAACATCAAGAGCCTTCTCATCGGCTCCGCTGCAGCACTCGCAGCAGTTTCTGGCGCACAGGCCGCTGACGCTATCGTCGCTGCTGAGCCAGAGCCCCTGGAATACGTTCGCGTTTGCGACGCTTTCGGCGCTGGCTACTTCTACATCCCAGGCACTGAAACCTGCCTGCGCATCGGCGGTGAAGTTCGTTTCACTGTTGGTTTCGGTGAAGACGTTGGTGCAAACAGCACGAGCGACTGGTACTCCGCTACTCGTGGCCGCGTATTCTTCGACACGAAGACCGACTCTGAACTCGGCACAATCGGCACCTACATCCGTCTGCAGGGCAACTACAGCTCCGCTGGCACACCTTCTTCCGCCGTTTCGCTCGAGCAGGCTTACATCACTGTTGGCGGCCTCAAGGCTGGTAAGGCTCTCACATGGTGGGATGACACCGGCATCAACGGCGAACTCGACGACTTTGCTGACGCTTCCAACTTCAACACCATCAGCTACCTGTACGACGCTGGCTCGTTCCGCATCGGTCTCGGCGTAGACGACCTGTCTGGCGAATACAACGGCTCGACACTGGTTGGCGGCGTTGCTGTTCCAAACAACCCAGGCAACGAACTCGGTATCGAAGGTTACGCACAGGTTGACTTCGGCGCATCGAACATCGCTCTGCGCGGCGTTTACGACTTCGAAGCTGAAGAAGGCGCTCTGTACGCAACTCTCGTTGCTCCAGTTGGCCCAGGCGAACTGAACGTTGCTGTTGGTTGGGCTTCCGGCACAACCGTATACGTTAACAACGATTACGAGTGGACTGTTGCTGCTTCTTACGCTCTCAAGGCTACAGACAAGCTGACGATCACTCCATCTGCTTCTTACTGGAGCACACAGGACAACGTAGACGCTTGGGGCGTTGGCCTTCTGGCTGAATACCAGCTCGCTAAGGGCCTCAAGGTCGGTGCGACTGTTGACTACGTTGACGTAGACAACGAAGACGACAACGTTTCTGGTTGGGTTCGCCTGACCCGTTCGTTCTAATCTGACTGATGTCAGTGAAGCCCGGCAGAAATGCCGGGCTTCTTCATTTTGAGCATTAGGGCTGCTCAATTCATAAGCGTGGTGAATTTTTTATTACGGATTATTCATCTTCGCTCACAGAGGCCGATATGCTTGGGGACACGGGTATTATGTCGGCTGCTTTATGGGTCCGTTTTTCTCGCGGACGCATAGAAATTGAAACATTCTAAGATGCAACGATAGTTTGCATTTTATGAAATTTTAACCGGCCATGATCATTGGCGGAAAGGGGGCAAAGGAGCATACTAGATGCAGCAATTATGCGTGGGCGACGATACGGGAATTTTGAGGGACTACGGGTCCTATGATTTTCCATATCGGTATAATTTAACGACAGCAGCAAAGCTGGTCAGAGAAATTTCATTAAAGGGCTTGCTCGAACGCTACGGCGACATTTTGTGGCAGCCGGGAAGCCATAAATACAACGTCAATAATTTCATTGGCGAATTGCATGAAATTTTAGAAAATCCGTTATTTACTGTGTTTTCTCAGGATATGCTGGATAGCCTGATTGGCAAGCTGCGTAATCGCGGCAACAGCAATGCCACCATCAACAGAAAGATGGCTGCGCTGCGAAAGTTGCTGCGCAAGGCGCATAAAATGGGGGATATCCACAGCTTGCCGGAATTCCGGCGAGAGAAGGAAAAGGCCGGACGTATTCGCTTTCTTGATCATGAAGAAGAGCGGCGCCTTTTTGAGGCAATAGGTAAAGAATCAGAGGTCTATCAACGACTTTGTATTTTTCTCGTCGATACCGGCGCACGTCTTGGAGAGGGTCTTGGGCTGCAATGGGGTGATATCGTCGAAAGACGTGCAACATTCTGGGTGACCAAATCCGGCCGCAGCCGATCGGTACCGTTGACCACACGTGCCTATGATGCGGTTTTTGCATCTGAGAAGCGCGGAAAAGGTCCGTTTGCTGGCATTGATCAGCAACGGTTCCGGACAAGCTGGCACGCGGCTCGCCACACGGTCGGGCTTGGAAGTGATGACGATGTCGTTCCGCACATCTTGCGACATACATGCGCGTCGAGGCTTGTTCAGGGCGGCATTGACATCAGGCGTGTGCAAATGTGGCTCGGTCATCAGACATTACAGATGACAATGCGTTACGCACATCTGGCGTCACACGATCTCGATATGTGCCTGCCCGTGTTGGAACGGCACGTCAAATAAATCACGCCTCGTAGTTTCGAGGCTGTATGCGCCAGATATATTCGACCTGCGCTGCGCTCGTTGGCGCGCGGCAGGTCGAATGCTTTCATTTCAAACCAAAATACGACCCGACATTGGAACCAAATGTTAGTTCAGGCCGTTCTTTACCCGTAACCATATGAGGTGATTGGTAATGGCACAAACCAAACTCAATGTCGTGGAAGACACGATTGAAACGCAGATTGCAGAACTGCGATCGCAGATTGATTCACTGACTAAGTCAGTGTCGGCAAGAGCCGGAAGTTTTTCGGAAAGCGCTGCTGAAGTCGTTGACGATGCTAGCAGCCGGGTGCGCAAAGCAGCCCATAACGTACGTGAACAAGGCTACAATGTCGTCGAAGCCGTCAAGGAAAACCCTGGCACTGCGACGTCGCTTTTGACGACGGTTGGCGTTATCGGATTTGCGCTTGGCTATTTTATCGCCAACAGCAGCTCGAACCAGCCTCCATCGCGCTGGCGTCTGCCGTAAGACAGCAAGACACTATCTCAAAGGGGCGTTTACCGCCCCTTTTTGTCGTTGGCATTTTGAAAGCGGGGAGGAGTAGTAATCATGCAAATGGAAAGAACGAAAGTATTCGAACCAGAACTCGAGGAAGCATTGATGTCCTTTGCGACATCGAGGCAGATGCAGCGAGATGACGCTATACGGCAGATCCTGCGCAACTGGCTGTTAAATGAGGGCTATTTGCATTCTGGCGATCAGGGCATTCCACCGGAAAAACTGAACGCCAGCAACGATGACTGAAGCGGAAACCACTGTCGGGGCCACGTGACGGAGTATGTGATACTCCGCCTCGTCCTTCAATATCCCTTGGCCGGGCTTTTGGTCGCTGAAGAGCCCACCTTATAGCGAGCAGACAGGTTCCTAAGCGCAGTAGCAAACTCGAACACATCCGCGCCAACAGCAACAAAAGTCGCGCCGAGTTCAAGGTAACGACGGTTGAAGGTCTCATTGAAGGTCAAGATGCCAGCGGCCTTACCTGCTGAAACAATCTTGGTGATGGCGTTTTCAATCACCTCTTGCACTTCCGGTGCGTCCATCCGACCAAGATATCCAAGATCAGCCGCAAGGTCAGCCGGACCGATGAAAACACCGTCGACACCTTCAACAGCGAGGATATTATCGAGATCGGCAATCGCTGCGCGGGTTTCAACCTGCACCAGCAGACACAGACCTTCAGCCGCCGTTTCAGCGTAGTCATCAATCGTGTTGAACGCTGATGCACGCGCAACCGCCGCTCCCACCCCACGAATGCCGTGCGGGGGGTAATGAATTGCACGCACTAGCTCTCTCGCCTGTTCGGCCGAATCGACCATCGGCACGAGAAGTGTACGGGCGCCCGCGTCGAGCATCTGTTTGATGATCCAGGTTTCGCCGACGGGAACACGCACAACGGGCTCTGCCGGCGAACTGGAAAGTGCTCTCAGCTGCTCGATAATGCTGCGCAGGTCGTTCGGGCCATGCTCACCATCAATGACAAGCCAGTCAAATCCAGAAGTTCCAGCAATCTCGGCAGCGATTGCCTCGCCCATATCCAGCCACAGACCGATCTGTGGTTTTCCGGATTTAATGGCTGTTTTGAAACGATTTTCAGAGACGGGCATGCACTTTCCTTTAAACAAGAAGCTGCTTGAGATCAGCTGAGGTATCGGCAAGAATCATACGGTCCGGATTGATACCGCCTTCGAGCATCTTTTTACCGGTGACATAGGCTTTGGCATCATTGATAGCATCGACGGCGATGAACTGGCCCTGGCGGAAATACCAAATGGAAAGACTACCCTCACGTGTGCCGATGCGCACCAAGGTTTCGTCATAGCCAGCATTAAATCCGGCGATCTGAAGCTTCACATCATACTGATCGGACCAGAACCACGGTTTTGGATCATAGGGACGGTCCTCACCGGTCAAGACGATGGCAGCGGCTTCTGCCTGCTCAACGGCATTCTGTACGGATTCAAGCCGGATCTGCGTGCCCTGCCAAGGCAAGACTGCGCAATCGCCCAATGCATGAATTGAACTGTCTGATGTGCGGGTAAAGGCATCCACAACCACGCCATTGGCGACATCCAGCCCGGCCTCGCGCGCCAAGCGGTCATTGGGGGTCACGCCGATACCGGCAATCACAAAATCCACATCAATGACAGAACCGTCGGACAGTTCCGCAGTGTTCACGTGACCGTTGTCGCCGTTCAGACGAACCAAGCCGGTTTTTTCCCTGATGGAAACACCATGCGACACGTGGATTCCCCTGATGGCATCGGCAGTTTCACGCGCCGCAACGCGTTGAAGGATACGATCCGCCATTTCAATCAATGTCACGTCAAGGCCGAGATGGCGGGCAACAGCCGCAGCCTCAAGTCCGATGTAACCTCCGCCGACAATGAGCAGGCGGCGGCCGGGACGCATCTCTTCCATCAGGCGATCCGCGTCGCGCTTGTCGCGAACCGTAAAAATGCCCTGCAAATCACCACCGATGCCAGGTGGCAGGCTACGTGGTTCGGCACCGGTTGCCAAAACCAGTGTTTCGTAAACAACGGTACTGCCATCCTGCAGACGAACAGTCTTTGCAACGCGGTCGATTTCTTCAACCCACGCCGAAGTTCTGATTTCAACATTATTGTCGGTGTACCACTGTTCCGGCCGAAACAGCAGCCGATCAAAAGTCATTTCACCGAGAAGATATTTCTTGGATAAAGGTGGACGTTGGTAAGGCAGGACATCTTCTGAGCCGAGGATTGTGATGGGACGATCATCCTTTAGCGCTCTCAGTTTAGAAGCAAGTGCGAAGGCCGCCTGCCCTGCCCCCACAATGACCAATCTGCCACTCACAACACGACTCCCCATTACGATTCGTCGCAAGAGAACCGCATGCTTGTTTACATGACAAAGGCGTAACGCTGCGTACGCCTTGCGTCAACTCCCGTGGAGCCAACCACACAGAACAACTGCGCAGAAGCAATTCTGAGCGTCGTTGTGTGGCAAAATCATGCACATTGTTTTGTATTTTAGAAGCTCGATTAAGCTTGGAGCAATGCTTGAGGCGTACCTTCATATATAAATAATGGGCAATCATGGGAGGTTGTCATGCCATTGAACGTAACAATTGATCCACGGCAGTCGGTTCCTCAGGACGAGATGTACGAGAAGTTCACGATCGACCGCCCCGGCAAGATCGTGGTACTCGGCCGCCACCTGAGCACCAAGGACAGCGTACGTTGCCTTGTCAGGACGATTTCACTCTACGGCGCTGAACTCGAAGTCAGCCCCGAGGTGGAAATTCCCAATAACTTCTTCCTCGAATTGCTCGGAATTCGTGACGAAATTGGCTGCACGTTGATCCGCCGCGAAGAAGAAAAAGCGGTTATCGGCTTCAATATGCTGATCGATCCAGAGTTCCTGCACCACGTGCAGAGACTGAGTTTCGACGCCAGCCTGTAAGTGCAGACACCTTGAAAAGATCAAGGCGCAGGTCATTTCTGATGCCCCCGCTTTTTGGTATTTAGGGCCAGTTTGTGCGGTTTCGCATGACGCAAAAGTCATTGGCGTCCGTACAGTTTCAGCAAAAACGTGGCTTGCACGGGATGGTTTTCAACCTATTGTGTCGTCGATTTCAAATCGATACCGGAATAGTCTGTAATGTCCGCATTTTCCCGCTTTACGCCCCTCGCCGCCAGCCTGCCATCAACCGTTCCCTTCGTTGGACCTGAAGCCATAGAGCGTAATCGCCACTTGGCCGTCAAAGCCCGTATCGGCGCCAATGAAAGCAGCTTCGGCCCGGCGCCGTCTGTTCTTGAGGCCATGCGCAATGCGGCAACCGAAACGTGGATGTATGCTGACCCGGAAAATTTTGAACTGAAGGAAGCACTGGCCATCCACCATGGCGTATCGCGAGACAATATTGCGGTCGGCAGCGGCGTGGATGGTATGTTGGGTGAAATTGCCCGGCTTATCGTTGAGCCCGGCACCCCTGTCGTCACGTCATTTGGCGGGTACCCAACCTTCAATTACCACGTCAATGGTTTTGGCGGACGCCTGGTCACAACACCTTATGTCAATGACCGCGAAGATCTGAATGGTCTGCTTGACGCCGTGAAGCGTGAAAACGCACCGCTGGTCTACTTCGCCAACCCTGATAACCCGATGGGCAGCTGGTGGAACGCAAACAAAGTCGAGAATTTCGCGAAGTCCTTGCCGGACAATTGTCTTCTCATTCTGGATGAAGCCTATTGTGAAACCGCACCCAAGGGTGCAACGCCTGACGTTAAAGCACTTATCGGCCTGCCCAATATCTTGAGAATGCGCACGTTTTCAAAGGCCTATGGCCTGGCAGGCGCCCGCGTCGGTTATGCGATCGGCACACTTGGAAACGTGCAGGCATTTGACAAGATTCGTAACCACTTCGGCATGGCACGGGTTTCCGTCGCCGCAGCACTGGCCGCGCTGAATGACCAGGCCTATCTGCATGAGGTCGTACAGAAGATCGACGAAGCCCGCACGCGTATCTCGGCAATTGCCAAGGCCAATGGCCTGTCACCGCTGGCGTCCGCCACCAATTTTGTCACCATTGATTGTGGTCGCGACGGCGTTTATGCCAAAGCTATCGTCGATGGCCTGATGGAACACGGCGTGTTCATTCGCATGCCGGGTGTTGCACCGCTTAACCGCTGCATTCGGGTCAGCGCCGGCATTCAATCGTCGCTTGATCTCTTTGAAAAAGCACTGCCGAAAGTGCTGAAAAAGCTGGCCTGATACGGCCAGCCTCTTCCCGCAACACCGAACAAGAAAAAACCGCGCTGGCCTTGTTTCTGCCAGTCGCGGTTTGATGTGTCAGCGCAAGCTTCGGTTTTCTGCAACATTTTCGCAAATGGATTTGCCCTTCAGCATTTGCGTGTTGTCAGTCCTTCCCAAATTCCCCGCCGCGTTCCTCTTGCGAGTTATCTTCGTTCTACCCTCCCTTGGGTATCTCGTTTTGGCCTTTCTGGCCTTATCAATTAGTGAATGGTCATCCATTCACGTGCAGCACGCAGTGCCGCAGCCAAGTCGGCCTTGCTCATGTTGCGGGCAAGGTCGGCACGCAGGCTTGCTGCGCGCTCGGATCCTTTGATTGCTGCAATGTTCAGCCACTTGTGGGCTGCAACCACATCAACGTCACATCCGCGCCCTGTGGCGTAGATAAGACCCAGATTGCAGAACACATCGGCGCGGGCTTCACCGCCCATTGCTGCTGTTTCGATATCGCGAATTTCAAAGCGTGCCATTGTTTTTCTATCCCTGTTAAAGCCTGTTTTGGTTCAGTCGTTGTGCTGCCCCTTATCCGGGCTTCCGAAAGGATCGCGCCGTCTTCTGCGGCTTTGCGTATCCTTCCGGTTTGGCGGGTTATTCCCTGCTCGTTTGATGGGCTTACTATGCCAAAGCCGCTTCAACGGACGCTTAAAATGCATGATTAATTTGAGACAAACAAAGTCCAAACAGTTGGTAAATTTGAGTTTTTGTTAAATATGGCTTTGCCTGAGAATTAAGGGATTTCGCGAAAATTTTACGAAAATTTTACCCGCCGATTTCAACCCTTTGCTAACTTTAAAAACAGCATCCATTTTTCCATTTGCATAAACCACCACGTTTATCTGGGTGGAAAACCACTGTCAGCGGCAGCAAACCTTCTTTCCTTTTACGTGAACGTAAACTATAAATTGCCCACTCGTGTGGAGGAACACGATGTTGATGGCTCGTGCGCGCGCTTGGCCGTCAAACACCGGAGGAGGATTTATGAAACGGATTGCACTTCTTGCTGCACTGCTGATTTCAGGTCAGGCATTTGCGGCTGAAAATATCGAAGGGAACTGGAAAACCCAAAGCGGTGAAACGGCAACGATCGCTTCTTGCGGCTCTGCTTTCTGCGTAACGCTGAAAACCGGAAAACATGCGGGCAAGCAGATTGGCCGCATGAGCGGCAGCGGTAATGAGTATTCCGGCGAAATCACCGATCCTGCCAATGACAAGACCTATAGTGGTTCAGGCAGTGTTTCCGGCAATTCCCTGAAAATGAAAGGATGCGTTCTAAAGGTTCTGTGCAAGTCGCAGACCTGGACAAGGCTTTAGAACGTTTTCTGTTCAATAACGGGAAGGAGCCAGGATGGCACCGCCTGCCATTCTGGCTCACTTACTTAAAGTCCCCGAAAATTGCCCGCGCACTCCTATGGTTAAGCGCAGATCTGCACTTACCAGCCCTGTTAATGCTTCTGAACGCGAGATGAATTTGGCTCTCAGCAATGGTTCAGACCGAATGTGGCAAAACCATAGCATCACATTCGCAAAGGGGAGCGGACAATGGCAATTCTGATACGGCGTTTAACGATCATTACTTTGCTGATGGCCATTTTTGCGATGTCTTTTGCGGCACTTGCCATCAATCCGCACCGTAATTTCCAGCGTATGCAAATTGGCACCATTACGCCTTGCAACGAATCCATCCAGACCAACTGCACGACCATTCTGTAAGAAGGACGAAATACCATGACCAAGACCTTCTCCGGCACGGTTTACAGCAGTGTTCGTCTGGCTCTCATCGCCACCATGTTTCTTGGCCCTATTGCGGGGCTTGCCGCCATGAAAGAAAATGAACGTAGCGCGATGAACAAAGGCGCTGGCTTTGTTCTGTTGATAAGCTTGCAGCGCGGCGCGCTGGGCTAAAACATCAGGGTTTGCAGGCCATGGGAATCGCCGCACTCACAGATAAAAAATAACAGTCTCGTTGCACTTCATTGCTGTGTGCTGTCGCTTGCGTGTCTCAATAGCGTATCTATAATGCCTCATGAGCACACGAATCCCTTCTATATCAGCCCTTACTTTCATAAGCCCTGAGCCCTATGCGCCGCAGGTCTTTACAGATCACAAAGAGGCGGTCGAGGCCCTGACCGCGCTTTACGAACGCAACACCAAATTTTTGATTGATGCGTTTACCGCACTTGCCGCGGGTGCGCCGATAACCGGCCGTTACCGTGCCTGCTATCCGCAGGTCAGCATGGAAACGACGAGCTTTGGCCACGCGGATTCCCGACTGTCCTACGGCCATGTCACGTCGCCCGGCATTTACACCACAACAATCACCCGTCCGCATCTGTTCAGGCATTATCTGAAAGAGCAGCTCGAGCTGTTGATGCGCAACCACAATGTTCCGATTACCGTATCGGAATCGGCAACGCCCATTCCGCTGCATTTCGCCTTTGGGGAAGGCGCCCATGTCGAGGCCTCCGCCACATCGTCTCTTTCCGATGTACCGCTGCGCGATCTTTTCGATACGCCGGATCTCAACAATACAGACGACCTGATCGCCAATGGTGAATATGATCAGGTATCGGGCGAGCCTGCGCCGCTGGCGCCCTTTACCGCACAGCGCGTCGATTATTCGCTGGCGCGTCTGAGCCACTATACGGCGACCAGTGCCAACCATTTCCAGAACTTCGTTCTGTTCACCAACTACCAGTTCTATATTGATGAGTTCGCCAACTGGGCGCGCGACCTGATGGCAAAGGGCGGTGAAGGTTATACGGAGTTCGTCGAACCCGGCAACATCATCACCCATGCCGGTTCAGATCGCCCGGAAACCGACATGACCTTGTCGCGGTTGCCACAGATGCCTGCCTACCATCTGAAAAAGAAGGGGCATGCCGGTATCACGCTGGTCAATATTGGGGTTGGACCATCCAACGCCAAGACGATTACCGACCATATTGCCGTGCTTCGTCCGCATGCATGGTTGATGGTTGGCCACTGCGCCGGCCTGCGCAACAGCCAGCGCCTGGGCGACTATGTGCTGGCCCATGCCTATGTGCGCGAAGACCATGTTTTGGATGATGATATCCCAGTGTGGGTGCCTATTCCGGCACTGGCGGAAGTGCAGGTTGCACTCGAGGCAGCCGTGGCCGAAGTCACGGGTTACGAAGGTTTTGAGCTGAAGCGTATCATGCGGACCGGCACCGTCGCCACGATTGACAACCGTAACTGGGAACTGCGCGATCAGGCTGGCCCGGTTAAACGGCTTTCGCAATCACGCGCCATCGCACTGGATATGGAATCTGCGACCATCGCCGCCAACGGTTTCCGTTTCCGTGTGCCCTACGGCACGTTGCTGTGCGTTTCAGACAAACCACTGCATGGCGAGTTGAAACTGCCGGGCATGGCAACGGCATTTTATAAAACGCAGGTTGCCCAGCATCTTCAAATCGGCATTCGTGCGGTGCAGAAGCTGGCCGCCATGCCGCCGGAAAAACTGCACTCCCGCAAGCTGCGCAGTTTCTATGAGACGGCCTTCCAATAATTCCAGAAATACAAAACCCCGCTTCAATGAAGCGGGGTTTTTCTTAAGTGCCAGACGGAATGTCCTATTCCTTGACGGTATCGCGAAGGTGGTCCAGCCCCTTGCGCAGTGTTTCGATAATGCGATCGACTTCCGAATGGCTGATCGTCAATGCTGGTGAGGCCAGCATGCGGTCGCCGGTGGCACGCATGACCAACCCGTTTTCAAGGCAGTGATTGCGCACGACAATGCCGACATCGTCCGGTTTGGCAAAACGCTGGCGCGTGGTTTTATCGACAGCAAGCTGTAAACCGCCCATCAAACCGACATTGACCGCCTCACCGACGATTTCATGATCGGCCAGGCTCTGCCATGCCTTGGTAAAATAAGGTCCAATGTCGTCTCTGACGCGGTCAACCAGACCCTCATCTTCCAGAATGCGGATATTTTCCAACGCAGCAGCCGCGCATGTCGGATGACCGGAATAGGTAAAGCCGTGATTGAAGTCACCGACATCTTTGATCATTACTTCCGCCACACGGTCCGACACCAACACACCGCCAATTGGCAGGTAACCAGAAGACAGTCCCTTGGCGACCGGCGCGAGGTCCGGTTGATAACCGAAATGCTGGAAACCGAACCATGAACCGAGCCTGCCGAAACCGCAGATAACCTCGTCGGAAACCAGCAGAATGTTGCGTGCCTTGCAGATGCGGGCAATTTCCGGCCAGTAGGTATCAGGCGGCACGATAACACCACCCGCGCCCTGAATGGGTTCAGCAACGAAAGCTGCGACATTGTCTTCGCCCAGCTCATCGATCTTCGCGTCAAGTTCTCTGGCCATTTTCAAGCCAAACTCGGCGGGAGACAGATCACCGCCTTCGGCATACCAGTAGGGCTGGCCGATATGGGCGATGCCCTCAATCGGAAGGTTGCCCTGCTCGTGCATCCACTTCATGCCGCCAAGCGAGGCACCGGCTACGGTGGAACCGTGATAACCATTGCGGCGCGCGATGATCTTGGTCTTTTGTGGATGGCCCAGTGCCTTCCAGTAAACACGTGCCATGCGGAACCAGGTATCGGTGGCTTCCGAGCCGGAATTGGTAAAGAACACATGGTTCATGTGACCGCCGGTGTGGGACGCGATCTTCTGTGCCAGCAAGGTGGTTGGCGGGGTCGTGGTACCGAAAAAGCTGTTGTAGTAGGGTAACTCGTTCATCTGGCGAGAAACCGCTTCCGCCATTTCCTTGCGGCCGTAACCGATGTTTACGCACCACAGGCCGGCAAATGCATCGAGATATTTTTTGCCGTTGCTGTCAAAGATATAAACGCCTTCGGCACGCTCGATAATCCGAGTTCCGGCCTCGTTGAGCTTACCCATGTCTGAAAAAGGATGAAGATGGTGAGCAGCATCGATAGCTGCGAGGTTGGAAAGGGTTTTGCTCATTTCATTCATGCCAGTTACCACCGATTTTCTCAGTCATGTTGCTGGAGCGAGCATGGCGTTATGAAATGCGTTTGGCAAGGCGGTGTGTTTAAGCTTATCGTTGCACGTTCTACGATCAGACGAGAAAGCCGAAATACCAAAATGACCCGCAGAGAAACCGTACTCCCTAGCCATTTTGTTGAAATGCAGCCACGCATAGAGCTGCTGCTTGTTGGCATGAATGGTGATCTCAGAGGCAAACGCATTCCGCTCAAAGCCGAGAAAAAAATATGGGAAAGCTCCGTCCGGCTTCCCGCCTCCACGCAGTCGCTGGATATCTGGGGTGATGACAATGACGAATTTACTGGCCTGTCGCTAACGCTGGGTGATCCTGATGGCGTGTGTGTGCCAGACAAGCGCAGCCTGGCGCCGATGCCTTGGGCACCAGAGGGTTCAGCGCAGGTGTTGGCCACCATGCACGACATGGATGGTGGACCAAGCTTCATGGACCCGCGCGCCATACTGTCACGCATGCTGGAACGTTATGCGCAGCTTGGCCTCACACCGGTTGTTGCGACCGAGCTTGAGTTTTATCTTGTGGAGGATGACTGGCGCGCAACCGGCAAACCACGCCCGCCTGCCCGGCTTGCCTACAAGGGCGAAGCGACCGGTGCGCAGCTCTACGATATGGGCGCCACAGACATCATGGACGATTATCTGCAAACGCTGAATGCCTGGGCCAAGATACAAGGGCTGCCCGCTGATGCAACAACAGCAGAATTCGGCCCCGGCCAGTTTGAAGTAAACCTGCTGCACAGGCCAGATGCATTGGCGGCCGCCGACGACTGCATTTATCTGAAGCGGATTGCCGAACAGGCTGCCAAACACCATGGCCTGAAGTCGACATGTATGGCCAAGCCCTATTCGGATCAGGCTGGATCGGGGCTGCATGTCCACATCAGCATTCTCGATGGAGAAGGCAACAATATACTCGACGCGAAAGGCGGTGAACCAACCCGACTGAAGTCTGTGTGTGCAGGAATGCTGGAGACCATGCGCGATGCGCAATTGATCTTTGCACCTTTTGCCAATTCCTACCGGCGTTTCCAGCCCGGCTCATTTGCACCTGTCGACATCGATTGGGGATTTGCCCATCGTGGTACCTCTGTTCGTATCCCCGATACGCACGGTCCGGCAGCGCGCATTGAACACCGGGTTGCCGGTGCAGACGCCAATCCGCATCTGCTACTGACGGCCATTCTAGGGGGAATGTTACGCGGCATCGAAAATGATCTTGATCCCGGTCCGGCAACCGAACCCGGCGGTGTAGTACAATCCCAGAGCAAGCTGACCCACGATTTTCTGACAGCCGTCGAGGATTTTGCGGCATCGGCGTTTATCGCCGATGCGTTTGGCGCGGCCTATCAAAAGCTGTTTGCCGATACCAAACGCAAGGAAGCCATCACCTATCTGCAGACGGTATCGGACTTCGATTACCGGACTTACCTGCCGAGAGTATGAACGTCAGGCAGCAGCTTGCTGGATAACCGGGGACGTGAACACCTTCAATTCCCCGGGATGCAGCTTGATCAGCACATCCCGTTCCATCGGCAGCAACTCGCCATCGATAACGCAGCGCACATCGCGGCGGCTTTTGGGAAAATGCAGCTCCAGTTCCGGCGTGGTCATTGAGGTGACCGCAGCATTTTCCTTCAGCTTGCCTCGCAAGATATCAAAGGCCAGTCGCACGACGCCCGGTGGCGTCATGACGTCGGCCAGATAAAAACCCAGATGGCCACCGGCAACATCATCTGGCACCAGAAAGGGATGTTGGCCAAATTCATTGTTAGAGACAGAAATGGCGCAGACCTCCCGGTGGCGCGTCACGCCATCGACCATATATTCGACATCGAAGACCGGTGGATTGAGCACGACGCCCAGCGCCGCACGGGCACTCGCCTGTATCTTGCCGAGCCTTGAGGCAAAGGCCATGTTGTTGCGATAACGCACCATGCGGGCATGCAGACCAGCAGAAAACTGGTGTACAAAAGGGCGTCCGTTAACGCTGGCGATGTCCACGTCACGCACATTACCTTCCGCCAGCACGTCAACGACCGCCCTTATATCAAGCGGCAGCTTTAGCGAGCGGGCAAACAGGTTCATGGTACCGGCGGGAACGACACCGAGTGAAAGGCCATTTTTCCATGCAATACCGGCAGCAGCCGAGATGGTGCCATCGCCGCCACCGGCAATCAGGCCATCGAGCCCTGGCGTTGCCGCTGCCTTTTCCATTTCCTCGACAATATTGGCGCCTTCGACAAGGCGGCATTCAATATCATGCCCTGCCCCGCGGAACGTTGTCTGTACCAGAGAGCAATATTCAGTCATGTCAGTTGTTTTGAACGTACCGCCGTCGCGGTTGAATATAGCAATCAATTTCATCTCTGTTCCCCACAGATGGGCCGCCCGTTGCCGCGGCGATAAAACTCATGATTTGAAATTCTGTTCCAGATAAAATCACCCGACGTCATTTTTGATGCGAAGCCTCTACCGCACCGCACAATCAAATGATAAACGTCAGATCAGGTCATTTTGGTGACCAGTTGTCAGTCCCTGCACATCCGTTGCAGCTCCCGCACCGAATACAGTTCACATATCAGGTTTCCTCATGACCGAGTCCGTCATGCACGATACACGTGCGCAATCATCCGGTTCCGCGACTGACGCGGCCAAGTTATCGCCCCTTGCAATCGCGCTTATCGAAATTGCGTTGGCTGCCGGTGGCTTTGGTATCGGTACCGGTGAATTCGCCATTATGGGTCTGCTGCCGGAAGTGGCCAGCACCTATGGGGTCAGTATTCCGCAGGCCGGATATGTGATTACCGCTTACGCACTGGGTGTTGTGGTCGGTGCACCGATCATTGCGGTTCTGTCGGCGCGCCTTAGCCGTCGTACGTTGTTGCTTTGTCTGATGGGGCTGTTCACCATCGGCAACATCCTGAGTGCCGTGGCCCCGGACTTTGCTTCCTTCACCGCACTGCGATTCATAACCGGCTTGCCGCATGGCGCCTATTTCGGTGTTGCCGCACTGGTGGCCGCCTCCATGGCACCCGTCCACAAACGAACCCGAGCTGTCGGGCGTGTAATGCTGGGATTGACCATTGCAACACTGCTTGGAACACCTCTGGCGACATTTATCGGCCAGTTGATGAGCTGGCGCGCGGCCTTCATGCTGGTGGGTGGTATCGGGCTTTTGACGGTTGGCCTGGTGTGGTTGTTCCAGCCCCGTGACACTGTTGCCGAAGGTGCCAGCATTGCACGTGAGCTTGGTGCATTCAAACGCGTTCAGGTCTGGCTGACCCTGCTGATCGTTTCGGTCGGGTTCGGTGGCATGTTCTCGATTTTCAGCTACATTTCCAAAACAACGACCGATGTTGCGATGATGCCGCTTGCTTCGGTTTCCATCGTTCTGGCGCTGTTCGGCATCGGCATGAATGTCGGTAACATCATCGGTTCACGCCTTGCCGATATTTCGCTGACCGGCACGATTGGTGGCATGCTGGTGTTCAACATTCTGGTCATGACACTGTTCTCGCTAACAGCTGATAACTGGTTCATGCTTTGCCTTTGCGTGTTCCTTGTTGGCTGTAGCTTTGCAGCTGGCCCGGCTGCTCAGACCCGCCTGATGGACGTTGCAGCGGATGCACAGACGCTGGCCGCCGCCTCCAATCACTCCGCCTTCAACATCGCCAATGCGCTTGGCGCGTGGCTCGGTGGTCTGGTGATTGCATGGGGCTACGGCTACGCTGCAACCGGTTATGTCGGCGCTGCACTCTCAGCCGCTGGCCTTGTGGTTTTTGCGATTTCCGTCTCCATCGACAAACGCGCAAAAACGGCCTGAACTGCCCCCTTAGCGCATTGCTTTGGCATCGTTTTTCGACACGCGTGCCAAAGCAAAGCAGCCTTGCAAAAACGTAGTTATTCTCTTCTTGACTATTGGCCGTTTCAGGCGCAACACATGCCTTACGCGCATGGTTTTTCATCGCGCGGATTTCAACCGGAGCATCATTAGATGTCTAGCGACAGTATTAGTCGATTGCCTTTGCCGAGAACGGCGTTCGTGCTCTGATCTGACTCCTGTCGGCTCACCACGATCTGCCGCAATCGGCGGATCGATAGAAAGGTGAGTAATCATGAACTTTCACACCCTCTCCCAGAGAGCCGGCAAGGCTGCACGCCTATTTCGTGGCACCCATGCAACAGGCCTCACCATTGCAGAACGTGTAGATCAACTGAACACGCTTGACGTGGCACAGGCTGCATCTGCCCTTTCCAACATGGCACAGCCAAAAGCCGTGGCCATTCTGGCTCGCCCGGAGCTGCATCACGCCGCTGCCATCATCAACGCAATGCCGATCGACGTTGCCGTTCGCCTGCTGAACACCATGGCAAACGATCGTGTCGCAGACCTTTTGCAGGAAATGCAAGACGGTGAACGCGCCCGGCTGTCTTCACGACTGGACCGCACAACGGCACTCGCCATACAGCATCTGATGAACTATCCGCCCCGCACGGCGGGCAGCATCATGACCACGGAGTTTGTCAGCGTCCCTGATGACTGGACCGTTGAGCAGACGCTTGATCATATCCGTACAGTCGGTCGTTCCCGCGAAACGGTCTACGCCATCTATGTGCTGAGCCATGACGGCGTTTTGACAAATGTCGTGACACTTCGCCGCCTGCTGACCGGTCAGCCAGAAGCCTCGATCCTGTCGGTCGCCCAGGCAGAAAGCGTTGTTTTCATCGACCCCTTGGCCTCGCAGGAAGTGGTCGCCAAGCTGATCCGCAAGCACAACCTGCTGGCCCTGCCTGTGGTTGATGAACACGGACATGTTCTTGGCATTGTGACCGTCGATGATGTGATCGACACGATGATTGCCGACACGACCGAAGATGCACAGAAATTCGGTGGCATGGAGGCTCTTGGAAAGCCCTATATGAAAATCGGCTTTCCAGAGATGATCCGCAAACGTGCCGGATGGCTGGCTGCGCTGTTTATCGGTGAAATGCTGACGGCGAGCGCCATGCAGCATTTTGAGGGCGAGCTGGAAAAGGCTGTCGTGCTGACGCTGTTCATTCCGCTGATCATGAGCTCCGGCGGCAATTCCGGTTCGCAGGCAACGTCACTGATCATTCGTGCATTGGCGCTGGGAGAGCTAAAGCTTTCCGACTGGTGGCGAGTTCTGCTGCGTGAACTGCCAACCGGCCTGATGCTGGGCACCATACTCGGCGCAATCGGTTTCCTGCGGCTGACGGTATGGCAGAAGGCAGGTTTTTACGATTACGGCGAACACTGGCTGCTGGTTGGCTTCACGGTATTTTCCGCACTGGTCGGCATCGTCAGCTTCGGTTCGATCTGTGGTTCAATGCTGCCGTTCATCCTCCAGAAACTGCGTCTGGATCCAGCAAGCGCCTCGGCACCCTTTGTGGCAACTCTTGTCGATGTCACGGGTCTGGTCATCTACTTCAGCGTCGCATTGCTGATCCTCAGCGGCACCCTGCTCTGATCAAAGGACTGGCAGCTCAGGCTGCCAGTTCCTTCCTGCCATCCGGTGTGCGGACGTATTTCGTGCCGTTCTCGCAAACGACGTGGCTATCACCCCAAGTCTTCAGGGCGGCGATAACCGGCTGCATGCTGAGACCCAGTGGCGTCAGCGCATAGTCCACCCGAGGCGGCACGACGGGAAAAACCTTGCGAGAAATCAGACCTGCTTCTTCCAACTCACGCAACTGCTTGGTCAGCATGCGCTGGGTGACGCTTGGAATGTGGCGACGCAGTTCGTTGAAGCGAAGCGTACCGCCATTCAGCAGGTGATAGAGGATGACGCCCTTCCACTTGCCATCGAGAAAACTCAGCGTGGATTCAACGGGACAGCCGGGAAAGTTGCCAGTCAATTTTGCACGAGGACGAGACATCACAGTATCCTTTTTGTGCGTATATACAGAATTTGTGCATTCTTGCGGTTTCATTTCATATGTATCAATTACCATGCATGCAAACAAGCAAGGAGGCTTTACATGCGTGCCGTCGGTTATTTGAACCCTCAACCCATCACT
This sequence comes from Agrobacterium sp. AGB01, assembly GCF_014851585.1. Lineage (GTDB taxonomy): Bacteria > Pseudomonadota > Alphaproteobacteria > Rhizobiales > Rhizobiaceae > Agrobacterium. The sequence goes on along the minus strand of NZ_JACVAB010000001.1, from coordinate 928,149 downwards.
GCCGAAACGTCCCTTCTGGACATTGAATTGTCAGTTCCAGTCGCCACCGGTCACGACCTGCTTGTCGAGATCAAGGCGGTATCGGTGAACCCCGTTGATACCAAGGTGCGCAAAAGTGCTGTGCCTGAAGATGGCCAGCACCGCGTACTCGGCTTCGATGCGGCGGGTGTGGTCAAGGCGGTTGGCGACAAGGTCAGCCTGTTCAAGCCCGGAGACGAGGTCTATTACGCTGGCGTCATTAACCGGCCGGGCTCCAACAGTGAATTCCAGTTGGTCGATGAGCGCATTGTCGGCGCAAAGCCCAAAAGCCTGAGCTTTGAAGAAGCGGCTGCCCTGCCCCTGACAGCCATCACCGCCTATGAAACCCTGTATGATCGCCTAAAGATCAATGAGCCGGTATCCGGTGGCGCTAACGCCATCGTCATCATTGGTGGCGCCGGTGGTGTTGGCTCGATTGCCATCCAACTGGTGCGCCAGCTGACCGATCTGACGATCATCGCAACGGCGTCACGTCCGGAAACGAAAGAATGGGCAAAAGAACTCGGCGCTCACCATGTCATCGACCATAGCCAGCCGATAGCCACGCAGGTCGAGGCACTTGGAATAGGCGCGCCTTCCTTCGTGTTTTCCACCACACAGAGCGATCTTCATGGCGGCGAAAGCGTGACCTTGCTGGCACCACAGGGCCGTTTTGCGTTGATTGATGATCCCAAAGGCGGGTTTGACGTCATGCCATTCAAGCGTAAATGCCTGTCGGTGCACTGGGAAATGATGTTCGCACGCGCTGTCTTCCAGACACCTGACATGATCGAGCAGCACAAGTTGTTGAGCCATGTGGCAGAACTCGTCGATGCCGGGAAAATCAAGACAACGCTGACGGAAACATATGGCAGCATCAACGCCGCCAACCTGAAAAAAGCCCATGCGCTGATTGAAAGCGGCACGGCCAAGGGCAAGATCGTCCTGTCCGGCTTCTAGTGATCTTGAATCCCCCTGGCCTTTGGTCAGGGGGATTTTTTACATCATGAAGGGTCTTCGTCTGGATGGCAGGGCCACTCTTTAGATGCCGTAAGGCCTTCCGGTAGCTTGGTGTTTGCATCACCACAGGCGAGATCAAGCTGGCCTTGAGATAATCCAGAGACCTTTGACAGGTCGACGCCTTCAAAACGTGCCAAGAAAAGAAATGCGTTCTGCAAATCCACCGCGCCGCCAAGCTTTGCACCGATGAAGCGCGCGCGAGACAAGTTTGCCATGCTGAAATGCACGTCATCCAGCACCGCGTTCTCAAAATTCGCCCGGCCGAGTTCGGCCTTCGAAAAATCCGCGCCAGCAAGATGTGCGCCGGTAAAATCGGCTCTTTGCATTTCCGCGTTCACAAATGGCACCTTGTCGGCCTTCACATTGGTGAAATCGCTGCGGTAGGCTTCAATCTTGTTGAGTGTTGCGCCTGCAAGATCGGTATTTGCAAGTGACGTTCTGACCAGCTTGGCCTTGGTGAAGTTCACCGACTTCACAATCGACTCACGCAGGTCTGTATAGGTGAAATCAGTGCCCTCCAGGTTGGCACCTTCGAAATTGCTTCCACCGAGCATCAGCAATCGCTTGTTGCACTGGCTCCAGTCCACGCCGGGGGCCGGATCAGACCGGCAATCGGCGGCGGCAGTGAAATGCGCTGAGGTCATGACCGATAGAAAACCGCATGCCGCAACAGCAGACCATAGCCATCTGCTTTTAAGGCCAAAGGAGATAACGCCGCATTTAACACCAAAGTCCATAACACCACCCCAGGACGCGATATGCGCCACAGCATTATATCAGCACCTCCCCACATGTCATGGTTAAACGCAGGGAATTCAACAGGCCGTTGCACGCGGTTGTGGATTTAGTGCTTATCCGAAGCCATGGCGACCCGGCGGGCAGGATCAAGACCACATTTAATCTGGTGACCCAGTGTTTGCCGCAGATGAGACGACAGTTCATCATCCGCCAACACACGGAAACCGTTGCGGGCGTAAAACGGTGCGTTGAACCGCACAAACCGGTCGGTGGTCAGCGTCGCACGTCGCAGTCGGCGTCGCCCCATCTCTTCGACAGCCCAGACAATCAGAGCTTTGCCCAGCCCCTTGCCTTGCACTGCCCTCAAAACATCGATTTCATTGATGTAGAGTTCATCGCCGATCTGCGTTGCGCCAAGAAAACCCAAGGGGCGATCTTCGCTGTTTACGGCAACGACAAGAAGACCATTGTCAAGCATGACGAAAAGACTGTCAGCCGATGTGGCGCTTGGTTCGCCCGGAATCCCGCCGGCATCGCGAAGCGCAAAAAAGGCATCGAGCTCAATCTGTCTCAATGTCTCTATTTCATTGCGCCGCGCGGGCCGAATGGAAAACGAGACAAGATCATCCATTTTCACAACCTGGCCTTCTGTCCTTGTCGACGGCGGTCCGTGCGGGCCGGGCCATCTTACATATTGGCGTAAACCGGCCCTTCGCCGCCTTGTGGCGGAACCCAGTTGATATTCTGGTTGGGGTCCTTGATGTCACAGGTCTTGCAGTGCACGCAGTTCTGCGCGTTGATGACGTAGACTTCTTCGCCATCCTTCTCGACCCATTCATACACGCCTGCCGGACAGTAACGTGTAGAAGGCCCTGCATAGACATCATGCTCGGAGCGCTTCTGCAAATCCATGTCCTTGACATGCAGATGCACCGGCTGGTCTTCCTCATGATTGGTGGAAGACAGGAACACCGATGACAGGCGATCGAAGGTCAACACGCCATCTGGTCGCGGATAGGCAATCGGCTTGTGTTTCGCAGCAGGCTCAAGGCTTTCCGCATCGGTCTTGCCGTGCTTCAGGGTGCCGAAGATTGACAAGCCGAAAATCTGGTTGATCCACATGTCGAGACCACCCAGGCCAATGCCCAGCAACGTGCCGAACCTGGACCACAGTGGTTTGACGTTGCGAACCCGCTTCAGGTCCTTGCCGATGTCGCCCAGGCGCCATTCATTTTCGATCTCGACCACTTCATCATTGGCGCGGCCTGCGGCAATCGCATCGGCGATCTTTTCTGCCGCCAGCATGCCAGATAGCACGGCATTGTGGCTGCCCTTGATGCGCGGCACATTAACCAGACCGGCTGAGCAGCCGATCAGTGCGCCTCCGGGGAAGGAAAGTTTTGGCACCGACTGGTAGCCGCCTTCGGTGATGGCGCGGGCGCCATAGGACAGGCGCTTGCCGCCCTCGAAGGTTTCACTGATCGTCGGATGCGTCTTGAACCGCTGGAACTCTTCAAACGGATAAAGATACGGGTTCTTGTAGTTGAGGTGTACCACGAAACCGACGGCCACCAGATTGTCTTCCAGATGATACAAGAAAGATCCGCCACCGGTTTTAAAGCCCAGCGGCCAGCCGAACGAGTGCTGCACCAGACCCTGTTTGTGCTTCTCGGGCTTTACCTGCCACAATTCCTTGATGCCGATACCGAACTTCTGGACATCACGGTCCTTCTGCAGGTCGAATTTCGAGATAAGCTGCTTGGCCAGAGAACCACGCACACCCTCACCGATCAGCACATATTTACCCATCAGGGCCATACCGCGCGTGAAGTTGGGGCCAGGTTCGCCGTTTCTTTCAATGCCCATATCACCGGTTGCAACGCCAATGACAGCGCCGTCATCACCATAGATAACCTCGCTGGCAGCAAAACCGGGATAGATCTCGACACCGAGAGCTTCCGCCTTTTCCGCCAGCCAACGACAGACCAGACCAAGCGACACGATGTAATTGCCGTGATTGCTCATTAGCGGTGGCATCATGAAGTTGGGCAGACGAATTGAGCCAGCAGGCCCTAAGAACAGGAACTGGTCGTCCTTCACCTCGGTCTTGAAGGGATGGCCCTCTTCCTCACGCCAGCCGGGCAACAGGCGGTCGATACCAATAGGGTCAACCACCGCGCCGGACAGGATGTGTGCGCCAACTTCGGCGCCCTTTTCCAAGACAACCACCGACAGGTCCGGATTAACCTGCTTCAAACGAATTGCTGCCGACAGACCCGCAGGACCTGCACCCACAATCACAACGTCGAATTCCATCGACTCGCGTTCAGGAAGTTCATGTTGCTCTGTCATATCAGCCTCTCAATCCCGCCGGGTTGACCACCCCGTCCCTGTCTTTCGGTTCTTTCTTGGCAAAGCAAACGGCACTTGTCGAGCGCTGAATGCGGCAAGTCATGTCGATTCACACATTATTGTCAGACAACCTGACGATTAAATTACTTTTACGTTCACGTAATATACAAATAAGGTCGGTTTTAGCGTCGGTCAAGGCGCGTTTAAGCAAATGATCACGCTTGACCGTCAAGGCACGTCGTCATCAAAATTAGTGGATTGCTCAAACTACATTGGACGCCCGGCCGCAGGCTGCTATTGATTTGCCAACTGAATTCACGTCGCGAAACGAACCGCTAATGCCAGACACGTCCGCCCTCACCCTTGAAGCGAAGCTGAAATTTGCCTTCCCGGATATGCACGTTGCAGGACATGCCGACTTGCAAGGACGCGACCCCGGAGAACACCCGGACAATTTTGGCGCAGGCATTGTGGTGTCTCCCTCTAGCGCAGTGGACGTCGCTGCACTGGTGACATGGTGTCGCGAACACGGCGTCAGCATTGTGCCTCATGGCGGGCGCACCAGTCTTGCTGGCGGTTGCGTCAGCCATGAAGGGCAGATCATCATCTCGACATCACGGCTGAACGCCGTTGATAGCATCAATATCGAGGAAAAGACCGTAACAGTGCAGGCGGGCATGACGTTGCAGGCCCTTCAGGAAGCGGCAGCGGCATACGGCCTCACCACCGGCATTGACCTTCCTTCGCGCGGAACGGCAACGATTGGCGGCATGGCGGCCACCAATGCAGGCGGACTGCTGGCATTTCGCAACGGCGTCATGCGCCATCAGATACTCGGCATCGAGGCCGTCATGCCTGATGGTACGATATTCAGCGACCTGACCCGCGTGGTCAAAGTCAGTGCCGGGCCTGACATCAAGCAGTTGCTGATCGGAAGCGAGGGCGCGTTCGGTATCATCACACGCCTCGTGCTGAAACTTGAAACTTTGCGGCCATACCGCGCCACCGCCATGCTGGCGGTCAATAATGCGAAAAGCGCGCTGGCCATTGCCGAACGTCTCACTGACATGACCGGCCTCAAGCTGGAAGCGGCAGAAATGATGTGGCCACTGTTTATTCGTGACCATGCCGCCTTGCGCAATTTTGACCTCTCCTGGCTGCCGGAAAGCGCCTGCGCCTTCATCGTTGAGATTTCGTCCAGTGATGAAGAAACGGCGCGCAGCAATCTGGAGGCGGCCCTTGCCGACATCTGGGAGGACATCGGTATTCTCGATGGCATTTTCTCGCAGTCTGGCACCCAGGCCAAACAAATCTGGGTACTGCGCGAGGAGTCCGGTTTCTATTACCAGTTCTACAACAATCCACCCTCCTTCGACGTGTCACTGCCGCCTGCCCTGCTGGATGCCTATGTCGCGGATCTGCATGCCCGTTTTCACGTGCTCAACCCGCACTACGAACTTTATGTCTACGGCCATATAGCCGATGGCAACCTGCACCTGACCGTGAAGTGCGATGAACCGGATGACAACGAGACCGTCCATATTCAGGACGCGATCTATACCGGTGTCCGCGAATTTGGTGGCAGTTTCTCGGCCGAGCATGGCGTGGGTTTTGAGAAAAGATATGGTTACGAAAATTATGCTGACCCGATAAAACGCAGTCTGGCAAAACAGATCAAGCAGGCTCTCGACCCCAACGGTTTGTTCAATCCCGGCAAAGTGCCATTTGCCTAAATGCATCAATGCGTGTCTCGACCTTCAAATCGTGATCTGCGCACCCTATACAAAGAATGACGTCTCGATTTCATAAGGAATGACACATGGATTTCGGAATTTCCGGCAAACGCGCACTGGTTCTTGCCTCTTCACGCGGACTGGGTCTTGGCATTGCAACGGCACTCGTCAAGGAAGGCGTCAATGTTCTCTTGGTTGGCCGCACCAGTGAAAAGCTGGAAGCAAATTGCCAAGCTCTCAACGCGCTTGGCAAAGGCAAGGCTGATTGGGTTCGTGGTGACATTTCCGAGGCAAATTTTGTGGCCGAGATGGTTGACGCCGTTAAACAAAAGCTCGGCGGCATCGACATCCTGATCAACAATACCGGCGGCCCGACACCCGGCACTGCCGAAGAGATCACAGCCGAGAAGCTCGAGACCTTCTTCCAGTCGATGGTGCTGCGCGTCATCACACTGACCGGCGCTTTCCTGCCGCAGATGAAGGAGCAAGGCTGGGGCCGTATTGTCACCGTCGCCTCGTCCGGCGTTTTTGAACCGATCCCCAATCTGGCGCTGTCCAACACATTGCGTGGCGCGCTGGTTGGCTGGAGCAAGACATTGTCGAGCGAAGTGGCAGGTTTCGGCATCACATCCAACATGCTGCTGCCCGGCCGCATTCACACCGACCGGATCGACGAACTGGATGGCGCCAATGCCAAGCGTACTGGTAAGAGCCTTGAGGAAATCCGCTCATCGTCCGTCAAGACTATTCCGGCAGCCCGTCTCGGCACCGTGGATGAATTTGGCGCTGCAGGTGCGTTCTTGTGCTCGCAAGGTGCAAGCTACATCACCGGCACCATGTTGCGGGTCGATGGCGGCGCTGCAAACTCTATCTAAGCGTTGGGCTTGGTGACATCAATGGAAAGCGCGACCAGTAGAGTGTACGCTGATCGTGCTTTTTTTCGTTTGATAATCCCGTCTTTTCAACCCGCATGTAGTTTGTGACGCGTATTCGGTTTATGGTGGTCCAGCTTTCTCTTTCGGGGTTTATCATGCAGGTGCTTCGAATTTCGCTGACCGTCCTTGGGTTTCTTCTAACGCTTATCGGCGTGATCTGGATTGGGCAGGGTAGCGGTCATTTCCCCTACCCTGCCTCCAGCTTTATGATCAATCAAAGCCCATGGATGTTGCGCGGCGCACTTTTGGCGATTGCCGGGCTGGCCATGATCTTCGTGGCACGGCGCTTTATCCGCTAAATTACTTCACCAGCTTTGGCAGATCTGCAATCAGCGCGTCACGGGTCGCAAAGCTGATCGGTTCCTTGGTTGTCCATTCCCGGACATTCAGCGTGGCAAAGACCACCCGCTGATCGCCCTTTTCTGCCCAGCCGACAAACCAGCCAAGCCAGTTATTACCATCTGCCTTGCCGACCTTGTTGCGAATACGACCGGAACCGGTTTTACCGTGAATCAACCAGCCGTCAGCGGCGGTAAATTGCGGGATGATCGCCTTTGTATTGTCATAAGCTTGCTTGGAGGCCGGTATTTTTCCACTCACGAAGCGGCGCATGAAATCGACCTGCTGATCAGGAGAAATCCTCAGCGACGACATCAGCCAGGATTCTGTCAGCCCATCCGTATGGCCGGGTACGCCTTTGACATCGGCATTGCCATATTCAAAATCCTTGACGTATTCGGCGAACTTCTGCTTGCCGAGCTTTCGGGTAATTTCCTGCGAATACCAGACGATGGAATCCTTTTCCCAAATCGTCGGATCGACCGATTGCTGTTCGCGCTTCGGCCTTTTCCATTCGGCATTGTAGTCCCATCTCGGCGTTGTGGCGTCCGTCAGAATGCCTGCATCATAACCCATGATCGCCAGAGGAAATTTGAAAGTCGATTGAGGTGCAAAGGCCTTATCGCAATCCCCCTCACGGTGCAGAGCCTGCCGGCTCGCCACATCCAGAATGACCGTGCAGTGAACCGGTTCTGCTGCACCGGCCGCACCAAAACTCAGACAAACGCCTGATACCAAACTAAAAAACAATGCCGAACGATAAAGTGTTTGCGTCATACGTCGCCCTCCTGAGGCGCCTTACTCAAAAACAACAAGCGCCGTGCGTTTCATCAAATCATGTCCATCCCCATCTTCGTATTGCGCCAACCCCCGTGGCTTTATTGCGGCATGACTTAAGAAAACGCGTGCGCCATGCTTGCCATTCACAATCTCCTATGCGATCACCCGCCCTCTTCAAAAATCACAGGTGTCAATTGACGCCTTTTTATTTGCGGGACTGACATCGCTCAGTCCGGCCAGCTATTTTATCGACAAAGGATACCGCAATGGCACGGGCGCTCGGCCTCGACTTCGGCACGACCAACACGGTCATGGCTCTCTCTGAAAACGGCACGCAGAGCCGTTCCATGCAATTCAGCAGCATGGCCGGTGACACAGACAGCATGCGAACCGCACTTTCCTTTATGAAAGATCCGTCGCTTGGTGCTGCGGCATTGCAGGTGGAAGCCGGTCAGGCCGCCATTCGCCAGTTCATCGATCACGCCGGTGATTGCCGTTTCCTGCAGTCGATCAAGACATTTGCCGCCTCCTCGCTGTTCCAGGGCACGTTGATCTACGCCAAGCGCCAGACCTTCGAAGATCTGATGGAGGTTTTCCTGCGCAAGCTGAAGACCTATGCAGGCGATAACTGGAACGGTGATATCGGCACTGTTGTAGCTGGTCGTCCCGTGCGGTTTGCCGGCTCCAACCCGAATGAAGACCTTGCCCTGCAGCGCTACAATGAAGCCTTGACGCGCATGGGTTTCCCAAACATCCACTATGTTTACGAGCCGGTGGCAGCCGCCTACTATTTTGCCCAGAGCCTCAAGAAAGATGCGAATGTTCTGGTCGCCGACTTCGGCGGCGGCACCACCGACTATTCACTCATTCGTTTCGAAACCAATGGCGGCCAGCTTTCGGCAAAACCCATCGGTCACTCCGGTGTTGGCGTTGCCGGCGACCATTTCGATTTTCGCATGATTGATAATCTGGTCTCGCCAGAGATCGGCAAAGGCAGCCAGTTCAAGAGCTTCGACAAGGTTCTCGATGTACCGGCCGGCTACTACGTCAATTTCGGCCGCTGGAACCAGCTTTCGATCTTCAAAACGTCAAAGGAATTCACCGATCTGAAATCACTGGTGCGTTCTGCGCTAGAGCCGGAAAAGCTGGAAATGTTCATCGATCTGGTTGAGCATGACGAAGGTTATCCGCTCTATCAGGCCATTTCGGCCACCAAGATGGCACTGTCGCAGCATGAAGAGGCAGAGTTCAATTTCTCGCCGCTTGGAAAGTCCGGCCGCAAGACCGTGCGCCGCGCGGATTTCGACACCTGGATCAGCGACGATCTAGCCAAGATCGAAGACGCGCTCGACGAAGTCCTGACCAAGACCAACACTGATGCATCCAGCATCGACAAGGTCTTTCTGACTGGAGGCACATCCTTCGTTCCTGCGGTGCGTAAAATCTTCACGCAGCGTTTCGACGCCGACAAGATTGAAAGCGGCGGAGAACTGCTGTCGATTGCGCACGGTCTGGCCATGATTGGCGAGAATGGCGACATTGAGCGTTGGACGGCGTAACCAAAGACGCTTTTTACTTTGATCTACGCCGCCAGATCACTATGTTGACCTCATGATATCCGCAAACGACCTATCCCCCGCCGAACTCGCCGCGCTTCTGCATTTTCATGCAGATGCTGGCGTTGACTGGTTGCTGGAGGATACGGCCATTGACCGGTTTGCGGAATTTGAGGCAAGCCGTGCCAAACAGCAGGTGCGGCAGACGGACAATGCACGCTCCGGCCAAACGGCAGGACGGGGCGATGCCGGCAAACCATCTGCCGCCGCCGGTGGACGTCCTGCGGCGGCGACACCTTCCATGCCTAATATGGCGGTGCCAGACGAACAGGCGGTGGCTGCGGCCCGATTTGCGGCCGAAAGTGCGCGTTCCCTGGAAGAGTTGAAAACTGCCCTTGAAAGCTTCAACGGCTGCAATCTTAAAAACGGTGCGCGCAATACGGTGTTTGCGACGGGTACACCGGGCTCCAAGGTCATGATCATTGGCCCAATGCCGGATGCGGATGACGACCGCGACGGCCTGCCTTTCTCCGGCAAGGCAGGCATGTTGCTAGACCGTATGCTGGCAGCGATCGATCTCGACCGCAATCAGATCGCGCTTGCCAACACCGTGCCATGGCGCCCGCCGGGCAACCGCGCCCCTTCCGGGCCGGAAATGAACATTTGCCGCCCCTTCATCGAGCGGCAGATCGCGCTTTTTGAGCCGAAACTGCTGTTGCTTTTGGGCAACGTCACCGCCCGATTCTTCTTTGGCGGCACCGGCACCATCCACACAATGCGCGGTCAGTGGCGTGAAGTGCCCGTTGGCGGCGCGATTATTCCGGCACTTGCCAGCCTGCATCCGCAGGAATTGCTTAATGCTCCAGCCAGTAAGGCATTGGCCTGGCAGGATTTATTATCTTTCAAATCCCGTCTTGCTCAAATGTAAATGCTTGGTTTTTGACCATTGTAAATGTTTTATGAAAATAGCCATGCGGTTAACGCATAACAGCGCCGCATTTACCCTGATTGTCGAATCCGACGACCGCTGTCATAAGCACCTCATGTCTTGGGAGGAAATAGGTTTAAGGAACCAAGGCTATGACAACTCGCTTTCGTCCGGTTCACTCCGGCTTTGAAACACTCAGGCTCGCAGGGGTTGGCCCCCGCTCCAGTCAGGGTTACCACCGTTTCGGTTCGGCAACGAACGAACAAATTACCGCACGTGCCTATGCTGTTCAGCATGGTGTAACGCGCCCTTCGCAAGTTTTTGCGGATTTTCGTGCACGCTGATCCAAAGGCGTCACGTTTTAAAAATTGCGGTACCGTGAGCGTTTTTCGACAGAAAGACGCTCTTTTGGTTTTTATGGACCTTTTTGGAAATAAAGCGCCATTGGCGCACTGGTACCATCGACGGCCAGCAAGACCGCACAGTCAATCGCGGTTGACTTGTGGCATAGTCATCTCATCACCGTGGCTTTCCACGACCGTCACGAATGCATTGTTGACATGGGCGATCTTCACAGCCTGCCAGCCGGCATAGTCATGCAGAAACTGCTTCGATAACCACATGCCGGAACGCGGCGCATCGTCTGACCAGCCGATCAGCTCCATATCCATGGCCTTGCGCATCATACGCTGGAAATGGGTGCGCGACATCATGAACTCGGTCGCCAGTTCAGGAATGTTGACGTAACCGATATCGATGCGTTTCTGGGTTATATCGACATTTTTGATGCGGGCGATGAAATCATCCACCACCAGACCGCCGCCTTCCGTCCACATAAACATTGCAACGTTCTCGGGCGGTTCGCGCCATTCCTTGGATTCGATGCAATTGCGAATGGCGCGTGGGTGAGCTAGCCGGAACAATTGCGGTTGGCTGATCAGCCGCGCCGCACGCACGCCGCCATCCATGCCATCCACCACCATCAGATTGCTGGCGTACCAGCGGAACATCGCGCCTTCGGTGGTTTCCGTCGCGCGGTAACGACGCGGATAATAGCGGCCGTTTTTACCGACTACTTCGATGAAGCGGTAGATTTCCAACTGCTCGAGAAAGTTCTGAACAGTGTTACGGCTGGCAATGCCATGGGGCGTGATCAGATCGCGCAGGGAGGCAATCGTCAGGCCCGCCTCGCCATTTTCAAGATGCAACGCCATTCCGGCCTGGCTTAATAACCAGCGTTGGTGGGCGGCAAGCATCTTGGCCATCCGTGGACCTTCCGCGAAGACGGCGCGTAAAACCTGCGCCAGATCACTCAAGCCGCTAACGAATGCCGGATGTTCTACAAGTTCAGCGGGCGTATATCTTTTCAAGATATCCTCCCGACATGAACGAACCTGGCAGTCTCACCATAATCACTGATTGAAGCATGCATCGCAATCATGAGCGTACAGGATAATACACCGCCTGCAAAAGCAGGCGTGCACTTCACCACGCTCAACCCCATTTCCGCTTTTACCAGCCTGCAACACAAGCATTAGCAAAAACTGCATTACCCTAGAATTATCTTTTAACTAAATTTTAACAACCAGGACAACGGGTAACAGGTGCAATAGACAGTTATGTTACAACTCTACGCATTTATATGAAGAAAATCAGCCCTGTGGGGTTGAGGCTTTCTTGCTTGCCTTGCGGCTCAGTCCGAGACGATGTTCGCGGTAGATAATAAAGATACCGGCCGAAATGACGATAGCTGTTCCCACCAGCATGGTGAATGTCGGGATATCACCGAACATCACATAGGAAATCCCGATCCCGATGATGATGGAGCTGTATTCAAACGGTGCGATGGTCGAAACCTCGGCATGGCGGTAGCTTTCAGTCAGGAACAACTGCGCCACGCCACCAAATATACCACCGGCGATGAGCAGCGCGGTATCCGTGGCGCTGAGTGAGACCCAACCGAATGGCAACGTAAACAGCGACAAGACGGCACCGGTTATCGAGAAATAGACAACGATGGTGGCGGTCTTTTCGCTGACGACCAACTGACGCACCTGGATCATCGCCATGCCTGCCAGCACTGCTGCCGCCATGACCGAGAGAGCGCCCATGCCTTCGCTGCTGCCAAAGCCACCTTCCCGCAGCAAAGTCAGCTTGGGAAACAGAATAACAATAACGCCGATCATGCCGACGAAAACGGCCGTCCAGCGATAGACCCTCACCTGTTCACGCAGCAACACGGCGGCAAAAATGACCGCCATCAGCGGAGAGGCATAACCAAGCGCGATGGCATCCGGCATGGGCAGATGCACAAGGCCATAAAAACCACAGGCCATTGACAGGATGCCGAGAACGCCACGTTTGAAATGACCGAAGGGATGACGGGTATAAAAAGCACCTGGCAGATCCTTCAGCCAGGCAAGATAGATAAGAATGGGGACCAGCGCGAAGGCCGAGCGAAAAAAGGTAATCTGTCCCGCCGGAATATCCGCGCCTGCCGACTTGATGCAGGTCTGCATCATCAAAAACAGCATTACCGACAGCACCTTGAAACTGATACCGCGAATTGGATTTATTGCTGCCACGCTCATCGGAATTGCACTCAGGACATCTGGAAAAAACGCGCTATCGAAGCAAGCAGAGACGGCGGCGCACGGAAATGGATTTTACCTATAACCCATATTTGATCGCACTTTCATCAAAACGTGTTATCGAACCATGAATAGGCTTGGAAATTTACGGCACCTATTGCGGCGCGTGTTTTGATCGTCGCTTACAAGGCATTTTCCAGCGCGACATAAGTTCGATGCTATGGCCAGGATATTGTCTCCGCCAACACAGCGAAAACAAAGTAAGCTGCGGTAAGAACTTGCCACCGGGGAGGTCAAGTCTGCCTCGACTTACTCCTCCATATAGATTTGCCAAATTATTATTCGGGCAAAGACATAATTTCAGTAATCGTTCAACATTTGATGTGAATATGTGCCAATGCGAGGCACATTCATTGGTTTTCCGTGAACAGATTGTCTGGCAGCTACTACGAAGGACATTATGTTTTTCGCGTTTCACATGATTGTGAATCTCAAAATTAATTTTACATTCGGGCGGCATGTTCCATGATGTCCGGTAGCGGCAGACATAAGTTCATTCAGGAATAGTCATGCGAACAGACACGGGCCAGATCGTTCACCTGGCAGATTACCGCCCAACAGATTTTGTTTTGGAACGGGTGGATCTCACCTTTGAACTCGACCCTGAAAACACCAAAGTCGAAGCGCGTCTGATTTTTCACCGGCGCGAAGGTGTCGATGCAAAAGCACCGCTGGTACTGGATGGTGACGAGCTTGTTCTGTCCGGTCTGCTTCTGGATCAGATCGATATTCCTGCTGCACAATATGACGCAACTCCGGAAAGCCTGACAATCCGTGATCTGCCGGAAAGCGAACCGTTCGAGATTTGCGTTACCAACTATATCAACCCGACATCCAACACCCAGTTGATGGGCCTTTACCGCACTGGCGGCATTTACTGCACGCAGTGTGAAGCAGAAGGCTTCCGTCGCATCACCTATTTCCCGGATCGTCCGGATGTATTGGCACCTTACACGATCACCATCATCTCGCAGAAAGAGGGTAATCCCCTACTGCTGTCGAACGGAAACTTTCTCGGTGGTGGCAATTACGACGAAGGCCGTCATTTCGCAGCCTGGTTCGATCCGCACCCGAAGCCAAGCTATCTGTTTGCGCTTGTCGCAGGCGATCTAGGCGTTGTGGAAGATACATTCACAACCATGTCTGGCCGTGAAGTTGCGCTGAAGATCTACGTCGAGCACGGCAAGGAGCCGCGCGCCACCTACGCCATGGATGCGCTGAAGCGCTCGATGAAGTGGGATGAAGACCGTTTCGGCCGCGAATACGATCTCGATATTTTTATGATCGTTGCCGTATCTGACTTCAACATGGGCGCGATGGAGAACAAGGGTCTCAACGTATTCAACGACAAATACGTCCTGGCCGATCCTGAGACCGCAACCGATGCGGACTACGCCAATATCGAAGCGATCATCGCTCACGAATATTTCCATAACTGGACCGGCAACCGTATTACCTGCCGCGACTGGTTCCAGCTGTGCCTGAAAGAAGGCCTGACCGTATATCGCGATCATGAGTTCTCGGCTGACATGCGCTCGCGCGCCGTCAAGCGTATTGCGGAAGTGCGTCACCTGAAAGCGGAGCAGTTTCCGGAAGACGGCGGACCGCTCGCACACGCCGTTCGTCCAGAGAAATACCGCGAAATCAACAATTTCTACACGACGACTGTATACGAAAAAGGCTCCGAAGTTACCCGGATGATTGCCACCCTGCTTGGCCAGGATGGTTTCAAAAAGGGCATGGACCTGTATTTCGAACGTCATGACGGCGATGCAGCAACCGTCGAAGACTTTGTGAAATGTTTCGAAGATGCCAGCGGTCGTGACCTGACACAGTTTTCGCTGTGGTACCGTCAGGCCGGCACGCCGCTGGTCAGCGTATCCACTGCTTACGACGCGGCAGCACAGACCTGTACCCTGTCGCTTGAGCAGACAATTCCGCCAACACCCGGCCAGCAGAACAAAGAGCCGATGCATATTCCGCTCAGCACCGCGCTGCTGCTGGACAATGGCCAGATTGCCGAGCCGACACAGGTCGAGGGTGGCGAGTTTTCCAATGGTGTCATTCACCTGACCGAGCGCTCACAGACTTTCGTGTTCTCCGGCATTTCCTCTCGCCCGGTTGTTTCACTCAACCGCAGCTTCTCCGCACCGATCAACCTGCATTTCGACCAAACACCTGCCGACCTCGTGCATATTGCCCGCAATGACGCAGACCTGTTCTCGCGTTGGCAGGCGATTACCGACCTTGCACTACCAAACCTGATCGAAGCCGTGACATCGGTAAAACAGGGCAAGGCTGTCAGCTTTGCACCGGACCTGATTACAGCGCTGTTGGAAATCGCATCAGACGACAGTCTGGAACCTGCCTTCAGAGCGCAGGCGCTTGCGCTGCCAAGTGAATCCGACATTGCCCGTGAACTTGGCAGGGACAATGATCCCGACGCCATTCACAAAGCACGTGGCGAAGTGCTGGCGATCATCGCACAGGGTGGCCAGGAAACCTTTGTCCGCCTAGCGGAAGACATGCGCACCGAAGGCGAATTTACGCCAGATGCAGCCAGTGCCGGACGCCGTGCCCTGCGCAACAGTGCTTTGCTCTACCTGTCTTACGCCGAAAAAGATCCGGCACGAGCAGCAGAAGCCTTCCGCACTGCTAGCAACATGACTGACCTTGCCCATGCCTTGACCGTCCTTGCGCACCGCTTTCCTGCGGCGACCGAGACAGCAGAAGCGCTGGCGTCGTTTGAAACACGCTTTGCAAACAACGCACTTGTCATCGACAAGTGGTTTGCCATTCAGGCCACCATTCCCGGCCACGACGCGCTGGACCGCGTCAAGAAGTTGATGCAGTCGAAGCACTTCATTGCAGGCAACCCGAACCGCGTTCGCTCGCTTGTCGGCAACTTTGCCTTTGCAAACGCCACCGGTTTCAATCGCCCGGATGGTCTAGCCTACGCTTTCATTGCCGAGCAGATCATCGAAATCGATAAGAAAAACCCGCAGCTTGCTGCGCGCATTCTGACATGCATGCGCTCATGGCGGTCTCTCGAGGCCGGCCGGGCTGACAAGGCACGTTCTGCCCTGATGAAAATTGAGCACGCACCAGCGCTTTCCACTGATGTGCGTGACATCGTTGAGAGGACTCTCAAAGGCTGATTGAGAGTTTCTTTTGCAAAAAAGGCTGGAGCTTCTCCGGCCTTTTTTGTTTTAAAACAGCATTTCGCAACCGGACGCAGACAAGAGTAAAAAACCGTGAGTCGGTTCAAGGGGTTAATAATCTTTTAACCAAAGCCTCTGGACAACACACAAAGCCTTTGATTCATTAGGGTAGATTCGAGCGGCGGTGCTTTGGATCAGCGCATTGGTCTTGGGGATCTGAACAGGTCTTGAGAGTGGGCTATGCGGCTTTTCAAATTGTGACAGCGTCCTGATTTGCGACATGAATGGCGCGGCGCTGTAATCGAGGGACATCAAGGCGGGACAATGACGAACGTGCGGCGGGCGACTGCGGGCGATGAGCGACCGTATGCCAAGTTTTCTGATTTTTCAGTCTGGAGCGAGCAGCTATCAAGCAATTTGATAGGGCTGGTTCACGGATCTCCGCGTCAGCTGCCGCAGGTGGAGACGACGCTCAAGCGTCTCATTCCCATACTCATTACAGCCTTCCTTGTTGTGGTCGCTGCGTCACGCACGCTTGGCATCATGGCAGAGTATAACCGAATGGACGATGCCGCCCGGCAGTCCACGGCTCTAATCGCCATAACCTCCCGGTCCGTATTGTCTGAAAATACCGCTCCGCTTTCATTTCAGAACCGCCTGCAAGCTGAACAGAAACTCTCTGCCGCATTTCCCGAAGGCAGCATGGGTGGCGATACCTTCGTTTTGCTGTCTGACGCCTCAGGCAAAGTCTTTGCAACTTCCAGCGTCGCCTCTTCGATCTATATCGGTACCAGCCTGACAAATCTCCTGCCGGAAATTGCAATTGTGCGCCGTTTTGCCGGCGCACCCGGCACGATCGAGACCAATATTGACGGCACGCCACATTACGCCACGATGATGCCAATCGGCACCGAGGGCGGTATGGTGATTGCAGCGCAGTCGCTGGAGTCCATCCGCTCGTTCTGGCGGCAGGAAATTGCCATGAACGTCACGTTGTTCGCCGGCATTTCCTCAATCCTCATTGTGATCCTTTATGCCTATTACATGCAGGTCAAACGGGCGCGTGAAGCCGACGAGATCTTCCTGGAATCCAATCTGCGCGTTGATACGGCGCTGTCGCGCGGCCGCTGTGGTCTGTGGGATTTCGATCTCGCCAACCGCCGCATGTTCTGGTCCAGTTCGCTTTATGAGATGCTCGGACTGCCGCCGCGCAACAAGCCGCTGTCGTTCAGCGATGTTGCCCGCATGATGCACCCTCAGGACGGCAATCTCTACGCCCTTGCCCGTGCTGTTGCCGGACACGAACTGAACCAGATCGACCAGATTTTCCGGATCAAACACGCAAAAGGTCACTATGTTTGGATGCGCGCCCGCGCGCAGGTCATTCGCACCGTGACCGGCCGTACCCATGTCATCGGCATTGTGATGGATGTGACCGAGCAGCATCGTCTGGCGCAACGTTATGCGGAAGCTGACCAGCGCCTTGCAGATGCGATTGAATGTACCTCTGAAGCCTTTGTTCTCTGGGATAAAAATGACCGCCTGGTGATGTGTAACGCCCACTTCCAGCAGGCCTATGGTCTGCCGGATAGCGTCCTTATTCCCGGCACGGAACGTTCCGCTGTAAACGCTGCGGCAGCGCGCCCTGTTGTCGAGCGACGTATCGCCGATGGCGACCAGTCCGGTCTTTCGCGTACAACAGAAGTACAGCTTGCCGATGAACGCTGGCTGCAGATCAATGAGCGACGGACCCGTGACGGTGGCCTCGTGTCGGTTGGTACCGATATTACCCTTCTCAAGCGCCATCAGGAACGGTTGCGCGATTCTGAAAAACGGTTGATGGCGACGATTGGCGACCTCTCAGCCTCGCGTCACACGCTTGAACGACAGAAGTCGGAATTGTCTCTGGCAAACGCCAACTACCAAGCGGAAAAAGACCGCGCTGAAGCGGCCAATAAGGCCAAGTCGGAATTCCTTGCCAATATGAGCCATGAGTTGCGCACACCGTTGAATGCTATTCTCGGCTTCTCGGAAATTCTGGTGAACGAGATGTTCGGTCCGGTCGGATCCCCGAAATACCAGGAATATTCGCACGACATTTACGACAGCGGCAAACATCTGCTGAATGTCATCAACGACATTCTCGACATGTCGAAGATCGAAGCCGGGCATATGCGTATCAACCCGGAAAATATCGATCTTGCGCCACTGATTGATGAAGCCCTGCGCCTGACCTCCATTCAGGCCGAACAGAAGAGCATCTCAATTGAACAGCGCATGTGCACCGGCCTGACAATGACGGGTGATCGTCGCGCCATGAAGCAGATTTTCCTCAATCTTCTCTCGAATGCGGTGAAGTTTACAGAAGAAGGTGGCCGGATTGCCCTGCGCACCCATGTCCATCAGGGCGCCTTGATGCTGACGATTGCCGATACGGGCATTGGCATCCCCACCAAGTCGCTGCACAAGATCGGCCAGCCCTTCGAACAAGTGCAGAGCCAATACGCCAAAAGCAAGGGTGGCTCAGGTCTCGGCCTGGCAATCTCGCGCTCGCTTGTCCACCTGCATGGCGGCACGATGAAGATCCGCTCCTGCGAGGGCAAGGGCACTGTCGTTACCCTGATTATCCCTCACGTCCAGCCACGTGGATGCATGCTGCATTGATCCCGATGCAGCCTGTCATCCGCCGTTCTTGACCAGCGCATTGAAGGTTTTCCGAACGGTTTTAGACAGGCGCTTCACTTCACCTTCAAGCGTTGCAATGTCAGGGCATTCGCCTGCACGGCAGACCAGATCAATCAGCCCGGCCGGGGCCTCCTTCGGTTCAAAACGGCTATCGATGCATAAGCGGATGATCTGCGACAACGCCGTCCATAGCCGCATGGCTTTCAGGCAGTCGTCAAAGGCTGATGGCTCCATCGCCCCAACTGCCTGCGCGTCCAGTACGTCATAGGTACTTTGGCCAAGCAGCGGCAATTCCTGCCCCTTGGTGACCGTGACGAGCAGCAGAAATTGCGCCATGAACTCCAAATCGATCTGACCACCGGGGATAAGCTTGAGATCCCAGATGTCAGCCGGTGGCTTTTCGTGTTCGATCAGGGTGCGCATTTCCTTTACATCGGCGGCAATTTTGCTGATTTCGCGCTTCTGCGAAAGGATCGAACGAATGATGGTGGCTGCATCCAGTCTCAGGCTTGGGTCACCGCAGAGAGGACGGGCGCGTGACAGTGCCATGTGTTCCCAGGTCCAGGCTTCCTCGCGCTGGTACTTCTCGAAGGCGGAAAGACGCGTTGCCACTGGCCCCTTGTTGCCGGACGGGCGCAGACGCATGTCAACTTCATAGAGAACACCCTCGGCCGTCGGGGCAGACAGCGCAGCGATGAGCCGCTGGGTAATGCGGGTGAAATAACGCACAGCATCCAGCGGTTTTTCGCCGTCAGATGCGGTTGCACTGTCATCGTAGTCATAGAGCAGGATCAGGTCGACGTCGGAGCCCGCAGTTAGCTCGAAGCTACCGAGTTTACCCATACCGAGCACAGCCACGCGACCACCGGGGAAACGGCCATGCGCCTGCTCTATCTGCTCCAGAACAGCATTGAGGGCTGATTCAATCACGAGGTCCGCAAGGTGTGTAAAGGCTCGTGCCGCCATCTCTCCACGGATAGCGCCTGTCAGAAGCCGAACACCGATTAGGAAACGCTGCTCGGCGGCAAAGATACGCAACCGGTCAAGAATATCCTCATAGTGCTGGGCAGGCGCCAGGAAGCCCGCCATACGGCCTGCCAGATATTCACGGGTCGGAATATCATTCATCAGACCAGGATCGAGCATGCCATCAAATACATGCGGACGCGAGGCAATGATATCTGCCAGTCGCGGCGCGGACGACATGATAGTGACCAGCAGCGACAACAGGGCGGGATTGTTACCGAGCAGCGAAAACAGCTGAATGCCGGCCGGCAGGCCAGACAGAAAGTTGTCAAACCGGAGCAAAGCCTCATCCGCACGTTTGCTTTCGCCAAAGGCTTTCAGCAATTGTGGTGTCAGTTCCGTCAGTCGCTCGCGTGCCTCGACAGACTGCGTTGAGCGATAACGGCCATTGTGCCAAGTGCGGATGACACGTGAAATGTCCTGTGGCCGTTCAAAGCCCAGTTTGCTGAGGGTCTGCAATGTGTCTGGGTCGTCCTTCTGGCCGGTGAACACCAGATTGCCCGTACCGATGGAAAGACGGGTCTCCTGCTCGAACAGTTCGGAATACTGTTTTTCGACCCGACGCAGCACCTCTTCCAACCGGCTGGAGAATGTCTTTGTATCGGCAAACCCAAACATGAAGGCAATGCGCTTCAGTTCAGCCTCGCTGTCCGGCAGTGTATGAAGCTGCTCATCGCGGACCATTTGGATGCGGTGTTCGATTTCTCTCAGGAACCAGTAGGCATCGATCAGCTCGTCGCGGGTATCAGCATCGATCCATTTCGCGGTGGTCAGCTCATTCAACGCCGGTTCGGTGGCACGAACGCGAAGGGCCGGCATACGGCCGCCGGCGATCAATTGCTGGGTCTGGGCAAAAAACTCGATCTCGCGAATACCACCGCGGCCAAGTTTGACATTGTGGCCTTTGACGGCAATCGCGCCATGGCCCTTATGGGCATGGATCTGCCGCTTGATGGAGTGAATATCGGCGATCGCCGCATAATCGAGATATTTGCGGAACACGAAGGGTGTCAGTTCACGCAGGAAGTTCTCACCAGCCTTGATGTCACCGGCCACCGGGCGCGCCTTGATATAGGCGGCACGTTCCCAGTTCTGTCCCCTACCCTCATAATAAAGAAGCGCTGCCTCAACCGGAATGGCAAGCGGCGTAGAGCCAGGATCAGGCCGCAGGCGCAGATCTGTGCGGAAGACATAACCATCACCGGTACGTTCCTGCATGATACGGATAAGGCGACGCATCAGGCGTCCGAAGGTCTCGGTTGCTTCAAGCGGATCCGCCACGATGCCGGCCGACGGTTCAAAGAAGATCACCGCATCAATATCGGAGGAGTAGTTAAGCTCTCGCGCACCGAGTTTACCCATGCCTAGCACGACAAGGCCGGATTTTTCCGATGGCGCGTCGGGATTGCTGATCTGCAACTTGCCCGCCTGATGGGCCGACAGCAGCAGAAAGTCGATCGCGGCAGACAGGGCCGCATCTGCCATGTCGCTTAACCAGCGCACCGTGTCACGGGCGGTATAAATACGGGCGAGATCGGCAAGGGCAACGATGAAGGACAATCGACGTTTGGCAATGCGCAGCCGTGTCATCACATCGCTTTCACTCGGGAAAGCGCCTTGTGCATCGGTACGCCAACAATTGCGTGCATCATCGACAAGCTTTTGTAGCGTGGCGTCCACCGGTTCACTGATTGCCAAAGTCAGCAATCCGTCATCCATGGTCGCCATATCGCGCAGGTAGGGCGAGAGCGTGAAAGCATTGGCAATAAAGTCTTTTAAAGGCGTCTCAGTCGCCAAAAGACTGGCAACGGACGGTTCGTTTTTGGCGATGTCCTTTAAAATGGAAAAAACGGATTTCAGCTCCGTCTGCGTGTAGGGCCGGATAATATCCGCCGCAACAGCATCCAGCCGGTTCTGCGTTGTCTTGTCCTGCGGCAATGTTTCTCTCCCTTGTCGATACTTTTCTGCCGCCGGTTCCACGCAAATGGAATCGGCTTCGTATCGTTCAATGGCGAGAGTTTAGGGATTTGAAACGGGAAAGACCATCGAAACAGTGAGGCCCGGACATGCCGCACCGAGGGGATTGGTATCGGACAGTTCCAGCGTGCCGCCATGCAGTTCCATCACCGCCTCCACCAGCGAGAGGCCGAGGCCCGTGCCGGGCTTGGAACGGCTTTCATCCAGACGGACGAAGCGCTTTTTCACCTCACCACGCTTGTCGGCGGGGACACCAGGCCCGTCGTCGCTGACGGAGAGAACGATCTTCTGGTCTCTTTTGGCAAGGCTGACACGAATGCGTTTTTCGCCATCGCTTTCCGAGGAATATTTTATGGCGTTGTCGATCAGGTTGGTCAAAGCTTGCCCGATAAGTTCGCGATTACCATTCAGCGAGATACCCTGCTCTACCTCTGCAATCAACGTCAGCCCGACCTCTTCGGCAACCGGCTCATAGAGTTCGGCACTATCGGCCGCGATGGCGGAAACATCCACTTCCGTCATTTCGGCCGCGATCGAACCAGCCTCGACGCGCGAAATCATCAGCAGTGCATTGAAGGTGCGGATCAACTGGTCGGATTCACCAATAATGCCTTCCAGTGCGATCTTACGACTGTCGTCATCCGGGCTGCCGAGCGCGTCAGCGGCCTTGTTGCGCAGTCGCGTCAGTGGTGTCTTCAGGTCATGGGCAATATTGTCAGAGACCTGACGCAGGCCTTCATTGAGCTTTTCAATGCGTCCAAGCATGGCGTTGAGCGAACTGGACAGTCGGTCAAATTCATCACCTGAGCGCCCCTCCGGCAGGCGCTGCGACAGATCACCCGCCATGATCTTCTTGCTGGCGGCAGACATGCGGTCGATACGCTTCAACGCATTGCGCCCGATGGCAAACCAGATGACCAGTGCACCAATACCCATGATGGCAAGTGCCACCATCAGCGCATTGCGAACCAGCAGACGCAGCTTGGTGGGTTCACCCAGATCACGCCCGATCAGGATGCGCATGCTGTTATCAAGGAAAAATACGTGGCCAGCGGCCAGATGTTTTACGCTGTCGCCCGTTTCCGAATAACGCTGGTAGCGGAAAGGAAATCCGGTCCAGCCTTCCTTGTCGAATATACCAGGCTGTACCGAGGCAACGTTGCCTGCAAGAATTTCGCCATTGGGACCAGCGATCACATAGAGATTGGCGCCCGGCTGGCGCGCGCGCCGCTCCAGCATGCGCAGCATGGGGTTAATGCCACCGCGTTCATAGGCGCGCTGGACCTCAAGCACTTCCTGCACCAGCGAGTCTCGCGTCTGCTGGTTCAGCAGACGTTCGGACAGGGCTGTAACGTAGAAAACAAGAAATGCCGCGCACAGGGCAACAAGAAGAATGTAAAGCGCAGAAAGACGAACCGCCGTCGATCTCTGAAGAAGCCAGAAACCAGCCATAATGCGGGCTTACCCTTCGTCTTTAATCATGTAACCCGCACCGCGAATGGTTTTCAACAAAGGCTTCTCGAAGTCCTTTTCGATTTTGGAGCGCAGGCGGGATACGTGCACATCGATCACATTGGTCTGCGGGTCGAAATGATAGTCCCAGACGTTTTCCAGAAGCATGGTTCTGGTGACGACTTGACCGGCATTCTTCATCAGATATTCAAGCAGCCGGAATTCACGGGGCTGCAACAGGATTTCCTTGCCGTTGCGGCGTACATCATGGGACAGGCGATCGAGTTCCAGATCACCGACACGATAGACCATATCCTGTTCAGGCTTGCCCTTGCGGCGCCCAAGCACTTCGATGCGAGCCAATAATTCGCTGAATGCATAAGGCTTCGGCAGGTAATCGTCGCCGCCGGCACGCAGGCCCGTGACACGGTCATCGACCTGGCCGAGAGCCGAAAGAATAAGAACAGGTGTTTCAATGCCTCGACGGCGCAGCTCGCTGATGACCGACAGGCCATCACGGCGCGGCAACATACGGTCAATGACCATAACGTCGTAGGTATTCTCGCAGCCCATGAACAGGCCGCTTTCGCCGTCACTGGCGTGGTCGGCCACGATCCCGGCTTCGCGGAATGCCTTGGTCATGTAGGCCGCAGCTTCAAGGTCGTCTTCAATAACAAGAATCTTCATGTGCGGCACATTAGCGCCGTCCGCCTTTTCCGCACAACTGGAAACAGTTGAGGCAGTGGCATCTTGAAGCTTGATATCCATAAGAAACCTCCTGAAAAGGAAATGCCGGGGCATGAACGCCCCGGCACACGTTCAAACGGGCTTAGCCTGCATCGATATCAAGAGCGACGAAGCGGCTGCCGTTTTCGGTCTGGATCTGGAACAGAGCCTTGGAGCGGCCGTCTTTTTTGGCCTGTTCAAGGATTTTTTCCACATCAGCCGCAGAGCTGACCTGCTGGTTGTTCACGGAGGTGATCGTTTCACCGGTCTTGAGACCACGGGTTGCGGCATCGGAATCCGGATCAACGTCCGTGATGCTTAGTCCCTTGCCATCTTCTGCCGGAGCGACCGTCACACCAAGGCTTGCAAGTGCCTTTTCGCTGGATGGCTGCTGTTCATTGCCCTGCGAGGTGCTTGGCGTTGTCGGGGAAGCCTCATCGCTGGAAAGGTCACCCAGTGTTACGGTGACTGGCTGAGACTTGCCGTCGCGCCACAGGGAGATTTCAACCTTGGTGTTTGGCGCCAATGCACCAATCTTGCGGGACAGATCGCGAGCGTCCTTGATGGTGTCACCATTGACGGCAGTGATGATGTCGCCCTGCTTGATGCCAGCCTTGTCGCCAGGCGAGCCAGCCTGTGGTGCAACGACCAGAGCACCACTTGCTTCGGAAAGACCAAGCGATTCCGCAATGTCCTTGCTGACCGGCTGGATTTGAACGCCGAGCCAACCGCGCTCCACCTTGCCATCCTTCATCAGGTCAGCAACGACGTCTTTGGCGACGGCTGCCGGAATAGCGAAGGCAATACCGACGTTACCGCCGGATGGCGAAAAGATCGCGGTGTTGATACCGACAACCTGACCATTTAGGTTGAAGGCAGGACCACCGGAGTTACCGCGGTTAACCGCAGCGTCGATCTGCAGGTAGTCGTCGTATGGGCCAGAACCGATGTCACGGCCGCGGGCAGAGATGATGCCCGACGTGACCGTACCGCCGAGGCCGAACGGGTTACCAACGGCGACAACCCAGTCACCAACGCGCACCTTGCTGTCATCGGCAAACTGAACATAGGTGAACTTGCGGTTCACATCGACCTTCAGCACGGCCAGATCGGTCCGGCTGTCCTTGCCGACCAGCTTGGCATCATATTCGGTGCCATCGTTCATTACCACGGTGAAGGCAGCGCCATCATCGACAACGTGGTTGTTGGTGACGATGTAACCATCTTCAGAGATGAAGAAGCCGGAACCCTGCGAGGTTGGGCGAAGTGCGCCCTTGCCAGGTCCACGGCGGTTTGGTGCGCGGTCTGCATGATCGCGGTCACCGGGTGTTGGCCCGCCGAATTCACGGAAGAAACGCTTCAACGGATGGTCGTCAGGAAGCTGGTCGAGACCACGACCGCCAAAATTGAAGGAAAAGTTGCTGTTGTCGTCAGACGCTGGCTGGACATTGGTCTGTACACGCACCGAAACAACGGCCGGGGAAACGGCATCAACCACGTTTGCAAAGCTTGCAACCTGCGGCGCGTTAACCTCGACAGGTGCAGCCAAGGACTGACCAACATGGAGTGGGAGACCGGTGGCCAGCATGACGGCAGCCAGACCCGCAACAGTTGATGTCTTGAGCGCGGTGTTTACGGAAATGCGTCCGGTTAAATTCTTCAGCATGGAGGTACCTTCTTTCATCATTCAAACTGGAGCCCGTTAGCGGGAAGCGGTGGATGATGAAGATATAGGAGCTCTCACCTTACAATCAGGTGTCTGCTGCATGAAAAATCGGTAATGTTGGCGCCGTCCGGGCTCTCACGAAAAGGGTCAGTCCTGTTTTTCCAGAAGTGAGCGGATTTTCGCTTCCTCCTCGGAAGACAATTTCTGCTGTGTGGGCAATGTGTTACGCCGTCTGGCAAAGACCAGCAGCGATGTGACGCCAGCCAGTGTCAACAGGATAGGCGCGCCCCACAACAACACGGTACGAGCGCTGAAACGTGGCTTGAGAAGCACGAACTCGCCGTAACGGGACACAACATAAGCGATCACGTCCTGATCGCTGTCGCCGCTGACCAGACGTTCCCGCACCAGCACGCGCAGATCGCGGGCCAGTTCTGCGTTGGAATCATCAATGGACTGATTCTGGCACACCATACAGCGCAGCTGCGCCGAGAGATTTCGTGCGCGCTCTTCCAGAACAGGATCGCTCAAGATTTCATCCGGCAGAACCGCCATGGCAGGGACTGTCGAAAACAGCAGAAGCACGGCGACGACGAGACTGCGGATCATTCGGCCGCCTCCAGTGCTGGTGCCTTGACCGGCTTGACCTTGCGCGTGGGCGCCCCCACCCGCAGCCTGCGATCGCTCAGAGACATGAAGCCTCCAGCCATCATGAACAGCGTACCGCCCCAGATGCACAGAATGAATGGTTTCCACCAGACACGCACGACAATGCCACCATTTTCGGTGAGATCACCAAGCGAGACGTAAAGCTGGCTGAGGCCGAAGGTCAGAATGCCCGCTTCAGTCGTTGGCATACGCCGTGCGGTGTAGAGCCGCTTGGACGACCAGACATCGGCAACCATCACACCGCCCTTCAAAATGTTGAAGTGGCCACGATCTTCGGTAAAGTTCGGGCCGGCAGCACTGCGCATGCCATCAAATACCAGTGTGTAACCGCCAGCTTCGGTGACCATGCCAGGTTTCATTTCCAGCACATGTTCGGTTTCGTAGGTGGTCACGATGACGATGCCGAGAACCGTGATGCCGAGGCCCATATGGGCAAGAGCGGTACCAAATGCGGAGCGTGGCAGACCTTTCAGACGGCGGAAAGCAATGCCGAAGGCCAGCTTGCCAAAGTTGGCGCGGTACCAGAGGTCGGTAAAGGCACCGATGATCAGGAAGAAACCGGCGGCAATACCCAGCGCCGCCATAACCGGGCCGCCATTTTCCACGTACCACAGAACAAGACCAGCCAAGAATGCAAGTGAGGCTGCAACATAGAGCCGCTGCAGGGCACCCAGTGCATCACCACGTTTCCAGGCCAGCAACGGCCCAAATGGTGTGATGATGAGGATCGGCACCATCAGAAGGCCGAAGGTCAGATTGAAGAACGGCGCACCGACCGAAATCTTTTCGCCGGTCAAGGTTTCCAGAACCAGCGGATAAAGCGTGCCGGTCAGAACCGTCGCGGTGGCAACCGTCAGGACAAGGTTGTTGAGGACAAGTGCACCTTCACGCGAAATCGGCGCGAACATGCCACCCGCCTTCAACATCGGTGCCCGCCATGCAAACAGCGCAAACGCACCACCAATAAACACGGTCAGAATGCCCAGGATGAAGATACCGCGGCTTGGATCTGTCGCGAAGGCGTGGACCGAGGTCAACACACCGGAACGCACCAGGAAGGTACCCAGCAGCGACAGCGAGAAAGTCATGATGGCAAGAAGCACCGTCCAGATTTTCAGCGCTTCGCGTTTTTCCATGACGATTGCCGAATGGAGCAGTGCCGTACCGGCAAGCCATGGCATGAAGGACGCGTTTTCAACCGGGTCCCAGAACCACCAGCCGCCCCAGCCGAGCTCGTAATAGGCCCAGTAAGAGCCCATGGAAATACCGGCCGTCAGAAAGGTCCATGCGGCCAGCGTCCACGGGCGAACCCAGCGCGCCCAGGCTGCGTCGATGCGACCGTCCAGCAAGGCAGCTACAGCAAAGGAGAAACAGACGGAAAAGCCGACATAACCGAGATAGAGAAGCGGCGGATGGATCGCCAGACCGAAATCCTGCAGGATCGGATTGAGGTCCTGGCCTTCGGCCGGCACCGGATCAAGCCGTTCGAACGGGTTCGAAGTCAGCAGAATGAACAGCAGGAAAGCGAGAGTAATCCACGCCTGAACTGCCAGCACGTTGGCCTTGAGCGTATCCGGCAGATTGCGGCCGTAAATGGCGACCAGCGCGCTGAAGAAGGTGATAATCAGCAACCACAACATCATCGAGCCTTCATGGTTGCCCCAAACGCCAGTGAGCTTGTAGAGCATTGGCATCATCGAATGCGAGTTCTGGTAGACATTGGCGACCGAGAAGTCGGACACCGCATAGGCTCTGGTAAGCGCTGCAAAGGAAAGGCTGACCAGTAGGAACAACATGATGGAGCCGAGGCTTCCGATATCCATCAGTGCAACGTCGTTACGACGCGCGCCAATCACCGGCAGGATCGATACGATCAAGGCAACAGCCAATGCAAGCACCAGCGAATAGTGACCGACCTCGGTAATCATTGCTTTGCTCCACTTGCGGCTTCTTCCTCGCCATGCTGCCACAGACCCTGTTTTTTCAGACCGTCGGCAACTTCCTTGGGCATGTAGTTTTCATCATGTTTGGCCAGAACACTATCGGCCACGAACATGTGGCTTGCCGCATCAAATGAGCCTTCGGTGACAACGCCTTGTCCCTCACGGAAAAGATCCGGTAGAATACCGGTATAGGTTACCGGCACGGTTGCAGAGCCATCGGTGACGTTGAAGCTGATCGTGGTGCCCTCACCGCGCTTCACGGAGTTTTCACCCACCAGCCCACCGAGGCGAATGCGGGTGCCCGGCTCAACGGTGGTCTTGGCCAGATCAGACGGCATGTAAAAATAGGCAACGGCCTGCCCGAAGGCGAACATAACCAGCAGAACTGCGGCAATGATAAAGCTGACCCCACCGCCAATGATCGTCAGGCGTTTCTGCTTGCGTGTCATTGCGAAACTCCTTCAAGCGACAGTCCCAGCTCTTTTGCCAAAGCAACGAGCTGTTTTCCCTGTTCGCCCTGTACGGGGAATGATTTCAGGCCAGTTTTCAGAGCTTCCTGTGCCTTGGTCTCGTTCTTGAGCATGGCATAGGAACGGACCAGACGCATCCAGCCCTCAAAATTGTCAGGATTTTCCTGCAGGCGTGCATCAAGGCTTTCGACCATTCCGAGGATCATCGCCTGACGTTCTTCGGTGTTCATGCTTTGCGCATTGGCGATATCTTCAGCGCTCGGATTGCCAAGCTGCTCGCTGTCCTGTGATTGTGCCTGACCCTGTGTCTGGGTTTGCGCCCTGTCGACGGTCGGTCCGTTGTCCTGTTTCAATGCTGCGATATGCTCATTAACCAGTGGTAGCCACGGCGAATCCGATTTGGAATCCTTCACCAGTCCCTCAAAGGTAGCGAGTGCCTCCTGTTTTCTGCCGGCCTGCTCATAGGCAAGGCCAACATAAAAACGGGCGCGCGGATTGGTGGCGTCAAGGCGAAGGCCTTCTTCAAAGGCTGAGCGTGCATCTTCCGTGACGATACCGTCATTTGCCGCCACCAGCGTTTCTCCAAGACCAATTAGGCGATCAGAACTTGGCCCCTGGATACGGATGGCATTGCGGTAGGCAAGCTCGGCATCACCCAAACGCATGGTGCGGAAGTAGATCGGTGCCAAAATGTCCCAACCTGCGCCATCGTCGGGGTTTTCCGCCAGATGACGTTCGGCCTTGGCGATCAGCAGCGACATGTTATTGCCGGGATTTGCAAGACGTGCCTCTAGCGGCATGTCCGGTTTTTCCGGACTGCCGGTCAGCAAGTAAAGACAGAGACCAAAGGCAGGCAGCAGCACGGTGACAAATGCAGACGCAAACTTGTGGCTGCTTTGCACGCGGGCAGGCTTGTCCAATTTCGTGGAACTTTTTGCATCAGCAGCAAGAAGCCGCCGGCCGATTTCCGCACGCGCATATTCCGCTTCGGAATCGCTTATCAGGCCGCCTTTACGCTCGCGTTCAAGTTCCGCGATCTGGTCCTTGTAAACGGCAACTTCACCGCTCTCTGTTGCCTCCAGCACTTCGGCCTTGCGCATCAGGGGGTACATGAGGACAACAGCCACGGCTGCCGTCAGTATGGCGACGATAATCCAGAACATAATGCCCATTACTCGAAGGCGGTCCCTTTTGAAACAAGCAGGCCCGCAATAACGCAAATTTGAGGCAATGTGCCGCAACCTTGCGCATCTTTCATGGGGCTAAAAACACCCTCTTGCCATGACTTATGTCAAAGGCGTCCAGGATCCGTCCGCATTTCGGCACGCCGTTCCACGCACTTTCGTCTCGCGGCTATCCGCGGTGATGGTGTGGGTATACTGGCGGCAATTCTGTCCGCCGACCTGATAAGGTGCTGCCGCCACAACCTGACCCTTGCCGTCGTCGCCGCTCCAGGTCACGGGCTGGCCACCGGGGGCTGCCTCAAGTGCCTTGTATTCGGCTTCCAATGCGCGCTGCAGGTCATTGCGTTCAAACTTCAATCCGCTGCGCGCGATGATGCCCCCCTGCAGGCTGGCGATATAGGGTGTCGAGGTGGCGGAGCTGCGCGACAGCAAACCACCGGTGCCCGCTGCACGGTTGGTCGTTGTGCAGGCACTCAAAACAGACAGGGATACAGCCGATACGACTGCCGAACGCATTGCGAGATTGATCATCTTACCAAATCTTGTTTTTCTGTTTTCACCGGCCACGAATACGCTTGTCGCTATTCTAGAACACTTCCAGAAAAAGAGTGAAGCAGTTTTCCTTGGGGATACACGTAAAAACAAAGAGATGGTGCGTTTTAGTGACTCTTTGCCGTCAGCCGTTCCATCACGCTCCACGAAAGCTGCACGGTTTTCCGGTGTCGTTTTTTGAGTAGCCTGCACTGTCATACATGTTCTTTCGAAAGTCCCGGCAGCAACAGCTCAGCCTTGAGGCCACCCAATGCACTGCGCGACAGCTTGAATGTGCCATGATATTCCGAGGCAACCTCGCTGACGATGGACAACCCAAGCCCCGTTCCGGGCTTGCTCTCATCCAGACGTTTGCCACGTTTCATCGCTTCACTGATCTGCTCAGGCTCCAGTCCCGGGCCATCATCCTCGACAACAAGGTTCACCCAGGTTCGGCGGGCATCTTCGGGATCTGACGGCGCCTGCGTGGAAACTTCCAGCGTCAGACTAACGTTAGAGGCGGCAAACCGTGCCGCATTTTCCAGCAGGTTGCCAACCACCTCCTCGAGATCCTGCTGCTCCATGGCCAGAACCAGACCGGCTGGCGCCACTTGCAGCGTAAAATTCTTGTCGCTGTTAAGGCGGCGCATGACACGTACCAGCCGCTCCAGTGCAGGCTCTGCCTCGACACGCGCCAGAATGGAACCCCGCTGCGCGGCGATACGTGCCCGGCTGAGATAAGACTGAACCTGCGCCTGCATCGCCTCGGCCTGCGTGCGAACTAGTTCGCCTTGCTGATGATCCAGCAGCCGCGCCTCATTCAACAGAACGGCAATCGGGGTTTTCAGCGAATGGGCCAGATTGCCCACCTGCATCCGTGCACGCTCGACAAGTCTGCGGTTGCTATCGATCAGCGCATTGATTTCCGTGGCAAGCGGCTGAATTTCACGCGGGAAGGTTCCTTCCAGACGCTCGGCATCACCACTGCGCACTTTTCCAAGCGCAACCTTTGCCCTATCAAGCGGACGAAGGCCGAACAGAATGGCAAAGCCATTCACTGCAAGACTACCGACACCAAAAATGGCCAATGCGATATAAAGGCTGTTGGAGAAGCTGGCGATATCATCTTCGACGACATCAAGGTTGCCGGTCACGCGAAACCGCGCAGCACGTCCCTCGCCATCCAGCACCACTTCCGTTTCCGCAACCAGCACACGATTTCCGGCCTCATCGACAACGGGATAAAACCGCTCATAACGACTGTCGAAGGGAGCGTCGAGAATGCCGGGAACTGGCAGGCTTGCCACACCGAGCGATGACGATACCAAGGGAGCGGCGGTAAAGTTTCCAAGTGGCTCCACCACCCAGTACCAACCGGTATCGGGCTGGGCAAAGCGCAGGTCGCCCAACTGCGGGCTGCCGGTCAGCGTATTTTCATTGCTGATTGAGACCGAGTTGATGACGTTGTAAAGCTGGGCGCGCAGAAGGTCGCTGAAGCTGCGCTCAGCACCCTGCCGGTACAATGTGGAAATTGTCACAGCAATCACCACCAGCGCCAGTGCTGACCATAAAGAGGCTAGCAGCAGAACGCGGGCAGTTAGCGAGCTATTTTGCATTTTCAGGCGCTTGCATGCGGTAACCCAGACCGCGAATGGTCTCGATAAGATCGATGCCGATCTTCTTTCGCAAGCGACCGACAAATACTTCGATCGTGTTGGAGTCACGGTCGAAATCCTGATCATACATATGTTCGACCAGTTCGGTGCGGGACACGACCTCACCCATGTGATGCATGAGGTAGGACAACAAGCGGAATTCGTGTGAGGTCAGCTTGAGCGTGATGCCATTGACCGTCGCCTTGGATGTCTTGGTATCGAGGCGGACCGGGCCACAGATGATTTCAGAAGAGGCATGGCCAGCGGCGCGGCGAATAAGTGCGCGCACGCGGGCAAGAACTTCCTCGACATGGAATGGTTTGGTGACATAGTCGTCGGCACCGGCATCAATACCGGCCACCTTGTCGCTCCAGCGATCACGCGCCGTCAACATCAGCACCGGCATGCCCTTGCCACTGCCACGCCATTTTTCAACAACGGTAATGCCATCCATCTGTGGCAAGCCGATATCCAGCACGACAGCATCATAGGGCTCGGTATCGCCGAGGTAGTGCCCTTCCTCGCCATCAAAGGCTTGGTCGACCACGTATCCTGCTTCCTTCAACGCGTCTGTCAGCTGTCGGTTGAGATTTGTGTCGTCCTCGACCACAAGAATGCGCATGTCCGCCCTTAACCCTCTAATTCACCCACCGCCCGGGTGCTGGCGAGGATATACCCCCGCCGCCAGCAACTCCAGTTACATGGGAACTCTCATCGTGACTTTTCTTGGTCGCTCGCCGCCGCCCTGCACCAGCACAGTCACAACGCAACTCTGGCCGTCCCCCGACGGCTGAGCGGAAAGAAGCTGGCCGCCGGTTTCGCGGATGACACGGGAGACGGCAGCACTGCAATCTACAGCGGCCAATATCACCCGGTCCTGCATATCAGCCTCCGGCGCTATGAAGCCGGATAGTCCGGCTGCAAGCGTCGCTATGATCAGAGGTGATGCCATTCCACAAACTTCCAAATACAAAACACGGTAGAGAATATGTAGCGCAATACGTCTGAATGGCAAATGAATGACGCCATAATTCAAGAAAACAAGGTTTACACCGCCCTTCCCCTCTTTGTCATTTCAACGACTTGATGGCAAAAACTTTGCCATAAAACGAAGTCGTACTACCAAGTACATGGAGACCCTGTCCGTGGATATCCACAGCGTGATTCCACAAGAGCGAGTTGGCGAGCCTCTTTGCGGATGGGAACTGTTACTATCCGACCTATCGATGCCGCCCTTGCAGACGCAGGGTTCGATGGGGACGTTCAGACATATTTCATTTCTTCGAATTAAGATCGGCATTACTTGCAGGACCACCAGGTGTGGCCTGAAAGACCGTGTTTTGCGCTTTATCAAACCTGATTTGACGATTCATTTGAATCTCTTGCGCGCTGTCCTTCACATAATGAGTCCGGTACTTCACACACTGATTCAACTTTGGCGGAATTTGATTCCGCAAAAGGTCGTAGCGGTTTGTTTTCGTGAGGTATTGCTTATGCTCAAAGTCATTGCGCAGGATTTCATCAGGCCAGAGGCAGTCGAGATCGTCATGCCGCTGTACCGCGAGCTGGTTGAGAAAACCAAACAGGAAAAACTCTGCATTGCTTATGATCTTTTTGTTGATCAGAAAGATCCCGGCCACTTCATTTTTGTTGAGGAATGGCCAGACCGGGCAGCACTCGATGCCCATTGTGCGACCGAACATTTCACCCGTCTGGTGCCGCTGATCAATCAGCACCAGTGGCAGGAAGGTTCCTTCATCCTGATGGATGGTTTCGATCCCGCCACCTAGAATGATGACCAGCGAGTACGAAAAACCGCCCTGAAATCTCTTTCGGGCGGTTTGCAAATCCTGCCATTTAATAGGGCTAAGAGCTCAATCGACGATCGGGCTGGTCACAGCCTTGGCGTTATCATAGTCGGCAGCGATGCGGATTTCGCGCAGCGGCTTTACCGTGGAGGTCGAGCGATTGTATTCCGGGTGGGCCTTGTAGGCGGCAAGGGCTGCCTCGTCTTCGAACTCACCGTATACGACAAAATCAACCTCATTGTGCCACTGATCGTTTTTCACATTCTCGCCGATCTCCAGCTTGGACGCATGCGGAATGGCCGTGAGGATCGACAGACCTGCCCTGACCGCTTCGCGATTTTCTTTTGTGGCTGTGAAAAAAACGATGTGACGGATCACGGCTGCACCTTGCTTTATATTCGTCTGAACTGCCCCGGCGATAACACCTGCGCGTTGTATGATCAATCCGCGTGGTGCGGCTGAAATAATCCCGCAGCAGATTTGGGGGCAGATTCTCAATCCAGATTTAATGCATTTTTTGTGCTGAAAAAGGACGGCCTGCCTCAAAAGACCCGCAATGATGCAGGGGCGTCACCTTTCCTCGGCAGGCCAATTATTTCCGTTCATCAAATGCTAATCGATTTGAAAAAATCTTAATCGATTTTAATGTCTCAAAGCCGGGTCGGGAGTATTTTTTTGCTTGAAGCCGGGAACAATCACAGTAATCCTCACGTTCATCACCCCGCCATGACCAATAGGAGGAATGCCAATGACATCGACAATTCCCCATGATGTTGCACAGCGTCTAGAAGATGAATGGCGTCAGATGCGCGATCTGGGATCGAAGCAAAAGCCGGCTACGTCGAGCAAAAAGTAATATTTTGTAAGTTTTCGTAGGGGGCACGTAGTGCCCCTTACTTTATTAGATTTGCCGCCCTCAGTTGACGGTAAATGGTGCGTCGGAACGACACATCAAATCTCTCTGTCGATTTTCCGGAATTGTTTGGCACCGTTTCTAAAACCGGTGCGCGGGCCTTCAGAAGGCGTGCTCGTCAACGTGACGTTGAAGCATTCATCGAAGCTGAATAACCGCCAATCAGGAATGGGTGGCGTATTGCTTTCACCATCGACTTGCCAAGCGCTCATCGCTGGCCGAAATGCCGTTGTCGTTCCAACAGTGTGAACTTCGACAACCCTCGGAAGGCCTTCATATGTCATCGACAAACACATGCCGCGGTCAATCGCCTCAATAGCCATCAGACGATTGTTGGCGGCCTCGGCCACGTTCTTCGGCTTGTTGGTCTTTATCTTGTGTGAATAACTTCCACCCCAAGGTGACGTTCGTTTGGCCATTGCCGGATTCCTCTAGTTCAACAGAAAAACCGTCTTACCATAAGCGCGTCTCATCGTGAGGACTTTAATCACCGGACCACATTCCTGCCCGCTATTGATTATTACAGTTATCTGTTGGCTTTCGCCAAACACCCGTAATAGACTTGCGGACATGACGAACAGGATTTTGAAACCCTCATGAATTTTCAATTCCTTAGGAATAGTCTCCGTTCTCTTTCAATCACCGGCATTCTGATTGGCACGCTGTTTTTCTGCGTGTCGCTGACGCCAAGCTTGCTACCCCGGACCTATGTCATGCAGGGGGCACTGTGTGGATTTGCCTTCAGCACCGGTTACATGATCGGTGTCTTCCTGCACTGGGTGTGGGCCTATCTGCAATTGCCGGAACCGAACCGCCATCAGGCGCGGGGCATACGGTTTCTCATTTCTTTTGCAAGCCTGGTCACCGCGATCTTTTTCTTGTGGCAGGCAGCCGAATGGCAGAACTCCATTCGTATATTGATGCAGCTTCATCCGGTTGATAGTGCACATCCGACCAAAACCGGCCTGATCGCTGCGGCTATCAGCATTGTTCTGATTGCCGCCGGTCGCCTTTTCCAGTTTATCCTGCGGTTTACGTCGCAGCGTAGTGGCCGTTTCCTGCCGCGCCGGGTGGCGAATGTTGTCGGCATCGCAGTTGCCGTGTCGCTGTCATGGATGGTGGTCAACGGTATCATTTTCGACATCGGCCTCCGAGCGCTGGATTCATCATTGAAACAGTTCGACTCGATGATGGAGCCAGATGTTGCCCGACCGACAGATGCCAGCAAGACCGGCAGCAGCGCTTCTCTCGTCAGCTGGGAAGGGCTTGGCAGACGCGGCCGTGAATATGTGGCAACCGGCCCTTCGAAGGCAGAAATCGAAGCTTTCACCACCAAACCGGCGATGGAACCCATCCGCGTCTATACCGGCTTGAACTCAGCCGAGACACCGCAGGACCGAGCAAAACTGGCGCTTGAGGAATTGAAGCGCCAAGGCGGCTTTGAACGCTCAATGCTCGCCATCATCGTGCCAACCGGCACCGGCTGGATCGACCCTGAGGCAGTCGACACGCTCGAATATCTGCACCATGGCGATACGGCTAGCATCGCCGTGCAATATTCCTATCTCTCCAGCTGGCTGGCGCTGCTGACCGAGCCGGATTACGGCATCGAAACCGGCCGGGCGCTGTTTCAGGAGGTCTATGGTTACTGGACCACACTGCCAAAAGACCAGCGTCCCAAACTCTACCTGCATGGGTTGAGCCTTGGCTCGCTGAACTCACAAAAATCCTCCGATCTTTATGATGTTCTTGCCGATCCGTTTGACGGTGCGCTATGGAGCGGACCACCCTTTTCCAGCACAACATGGCGCATGGCGACCAACGGCCGCGAACCGGGTTCGCCGGCATGGTTGCCACGCTTCCGGGATTCGTCGGTCATCCGCTTTGCCAACCAGACCACCACGGCGGAAATGCCAGACAAGCCATGGGGACCGATGCGGATTGTCTACCTGCAATATGCCAGCGACCCGATTACCTTCTTCGAGCCATCGGCGCTTTATCGCCGTCCCGCATGGATGGACACGCCGCGAGGGCCGGATGTGTCGCTGTCGCTGCGCTGGTTCCCTGTCGTGACACTTCTGCAATTGGGACTTGATGTCGCCTCTGCAACAACGGCACCGATGGGTTATGGCCACGTCTACGCGCCGGAGCATTATATTGATGCCTGGATACAGGTGACACAGCCAGAAGGCTGGAACGCGGAAGAGACGGAGCGGCTAAAGGGGTTTTTCATTCAGCGGCGCAGTCTGACAGAATAGGGCAGAACAGCTCTGCCCTATCTAAGGTCTTCGCTTAGGCTTTGAGTGTCGCGAGATTGTCGGCGATGTAGGTTTCCAGCGAACGTGCAGGTTTACCTGTCAGCGTTTCAACATCACCGGTCACACCTGACGTCCAACCCTGACGGACCGGATAGAAGATCGAGGTGAGGAATGTTGCGTAATCCTCCGGTACACCAACACCGGTCAAAAGGCCGATAAAGGCCTCGTCACTCAAGGTCAAATAGGTCACCGGCTTGCCGGTTGCCTTAGAGATAAGTGCAATAGCGTCAGCATAACCCAATCCTTCAGGCCCGGTCAGGTTAAACGCCTTGCCATCAAAATTGCTTGTGGTGAGTGCTGCGGCTGCACTGGCGGCAATGTCCCGCACA
Organism: Agrobacterium sp. AGB01; assembly: GCF_014851585.1. GTDB lineage: Bacteria > Pseudomonadota > Alphaproteobacteria > Rhizobiales > Rhizobiaceae > Agrobacterium. The sequence continues at coordinate 890,586 of NZ_JACVAB010000001.1, read as the reverse complement.
TCGATGAAACTGGACTTGCCATCATCGGCGGGAACCGAGACCTGACCGTGGTCGATGCCTGCCTTCCAGTAAGTGTGGAAATTGTCCGAGAACCAATTGGGCCGCAGGATGACATAAGGCACACCCGAATTGATGATGGTCAGTTCCACCTGCCGGTAAGGAATGCTGTCATCGGCATCGACACCCAGCACGCTCTGGAAGACGATTTTGACATTGCGGCTGATAGCAGCCTCAATCACCGGCAATAACTTGCCCTTGGCATCGACATAACCACCCGCCAGCATGATGTAGGCACGATCGACGCCCTCGAAAGCCGGGCCGAAGGTTGCCGCGTCATCGTAATCAAACCGCACGGCTTCCGCACCATCAATAGCGTTACCGGAGCGGGAAGCGGCCTTCACGCTTTCGCCCTTGTCGAGCAACAGCTTGACCAGCGGTTTGCCGACGTTTCCATTTGCCCCCAATACGAGAACCTTGCCTGCCATTTCAAAACCTCTTAGTATCCGTTAGAAACTATGTGTGCTTGAGATACATACTTTCATCACGAAAGTGGCGAAAGAGAGCACTTTAAAGTCACATGGTTTCCATCAGGAAACCGGGGACCGTGCCAAAGCGGTGTTGAGATGGAACATGTCTATGATGTCTACGAGGATCGCTGCCCCACCCGTATGGTGCTGGACAGGCTGGCCGACAAATGGGCGCTGTTGATCCTGGACCGGCTGCGCTCCAAGACCGTGCGCTTCAACCATCTGCGACGGGACATCAAAGGCATTTCGCAGAAGGTTCTGTCACAGACGTTGAAAAAGCTGGAGCGTGACGGCCTCGTCAACCGCGAGGTCTTCCCCACTGTCCCGGTGACCGTGGAATATTCACTGACACCGCTTGGGCTGACGTTAAATGAAACCGTTGCGGCGCTGACCCATTGGGCGGAAGGCAATATAGAAGCGGTGCTTGCGGCGCAAAAAGCCTATGATGACAATGCTGCCGAGAAAAACTGAACGCTTCAGCGCGAAATCCGGGTCGACAGAATAATCGACGACAGGGTTCGCTCGACCCCATCGATTGCGCCGATGCGATCAATCAGGCTGTCGAGATCGGCAATGGATGGGGCTGCCAGTATGGCAATCAGATCAAAGGTGCCGCTGACAGAGTGTAGTGTCGTGACTTCGCTGATCGCGGCGAGTGCCGCCGTCACCGCCGGCAGGGATTTGGGCGCGATGGTGATAAGCACATGCGCCCGCACCAGCCCGCTGCGATAGGCATCCGACAGCCGAAGGCCGTAACCGGCAATCACCCCATCCGCTTCCAGACGCTCGATCCGGGCCTGTACCGTGGTGCGTGACAGGCCAAGTTTGCGCGCCAGTTCCGTCACCGGCATACGGGCATTTTCACTCAATAGCGCCAGCAAAGCGCGATCCTTGTCGCTTACCGTCATATTGCGCAATCCTGTCGGCATTATGCGTTATTTATTTCGTCTATATGAAACATATGCAGCTACGAATCGACAAGAAAAATCGGCATTCTGTTAAAAAATTGCATCATCCTGTGGGGAAATAAAAATGAAAAACATTGTCGTCGTTGGCGCTGGAAATATTGGCTCTGCCATTTCATGGATGCTGGCAGCCACGGGTGATTACCGGATTACCGTTGCGGATCGTTCTACAGAACAGTTGGCCAATGTGCCGGCCCATGAGCTGGTTGAAACCAAAGTTGTCGATATTACCAACCGTACGGAACTTGAGGCCTTGCTCAAAGGTCAGTTCGCCGTTCTCTCAGCCGCACCGTTTCACTTGACCTCGGGCATTGCCGAAGCGGCGGTTGCAGTCGGCACACATTATCTCGATCTGACCGAAGACGTTGAATCCACCCGCCGGGTCAAGGCACTTGCGGAAACCGCCAACACCGCGCTCATCCCGCAATGCGGGCTGGCACCCGGTTTCATCTCCATCGTGGCTGCCGATCTCGCTTCCCGTTTCGACAAACTGGACAGCGTGCGCATGCGGGTTGGTGCCCTTCCGCAATATCCGTCCAATGCGCTCAACTATAACCTGACCTGGAGCACCGACGGCCTGATCAACGAATATATCGAACAGTGTGAAGCGATTGTCGAAGGTCGTTTGACCGCCGTTCCTGCTTTGGAAGAGCGCGAAGAGTTCTCACTGGATGGCGTGACCTATGAGGCGTTCAACACCTCGGGTGGCCTTGGTACACTCGCGGCGACGCTCGAAGGCAAGGTGCGCACCATGAACTACCGCACTATCCGTTACCCCGGCCATGTGTCGATCATGAAGGCGCTGCTAAACGACCTCAACCTGCGCAACCGCCGCGAGGTGCTGAAGGACCTGTTTGAAAATGCCCTACCTGCGACCATGCAGGACGTGGTGATTGTGTTCGTGACTGTTTGCGGCACGCGCGGTGGCCGTTTCCTTCAGGAAACCTATGCCAACAAGGTCTATGCCGGCGCCGTATCAGGCCGCATGATGAGCGCGATCCAGGTCACCACAGCCGCCGGCATCTGCACGGTCCTGGATCTTCTGGCCGATGGCACCCTGCCACAGAAGGGTTTCGTGAAGCAGGAAGAAGTTGCTCTGCCCAAATTCCTAAACAATCGCTTCGGCCACTATTATGCGCCGCATGACGGTTTGGCGAAGGTCGGCTAAAGCTGCACAATCGGGGGCGATGACTTTTCGCCCCCAAGCTGCTTGCGCTGGACTTAAGTCCCGCAGAATGTCCTGAACACTCGCTCATGGCCCATTGGCGGCTGCATGTAGACGGAAAATTCCGGCAGTTCTTCAAACGGCTTGGCAATTGCCTTCAACATGTCGCGGAAGGGTTCAAAGTCACCATCCTCGACTGCCGCCGCAATCAGTTCCTCAATGCGGTGGTTGCGCGGAATGATTGCCGGGTTGGTGGCGCGCATAGTGACCACCCGTCCTTGCGGTGACGTAACTTCGCGCCCTGCCCGTTCTTTCCACCGCGCAAGCCACGTATCAATCGAATGCAGATCAATAAACATACTGCGGAAAGGCTCGACGTTACCCTCGGCGGCATCGCACAGCCGACGAAAGGCGAGTGTGAAATCGACCTCACCCAGCTTCATCTGCTCCAGCAAATCCTGCACCAGCGCTTCGTCATCGTCCTCTTCATTGTTTAAGCCAAGCTTCTGGCGGAAACCGCTGAGCCAGCGTTGCGGGAAAGTTCCGGCAAAATCTGCCAGCACGCCATTGGCCATCTCGGCTGCTTTTTCGACATTCTCATCCAGCAGCGGCAGCAGGCATTCCGCCAGCCGGGCAATGTTCCACTGGGCGATACCGGGCTGGTTGTTGTAGGCGTAACGCCCCTGCGCATCGATGGAAGAAAACACCTTCATCGGCTGGTATTCATCGAGAAAGGCACAGGGGCCGAAATCGATGGTTTCGCCCGACACCGCCATATTGTCAGTGTTCATCACGCCGTGAATGAAACCGACCATCAGCCAGCGTGCAATCAGTTCGAGTTGGCGTGCGGCAATGCCCTGCAGCATGGCAAGATATGGGTTTTCTGCCTGTCTGGCGTGCGGATAGTGGCGATCAATGACGTGATCGGCCAAGGCCTTGATGGCCTCATTGTCTTCTCTGGCGGCAAAAAACTGGAATGTGCCAACGCGGATATGGCTTGCGGCAACGCGGGTAAAGACACCGCCCGGCAGACCGGTTTCACGCTGCACCCGCTCGCCTGTCGTCACAGCGGCAAGCGCGCGTGTTGCGGGAATGCCAAGCGCATACATGGCTTCCGAGACAATGTATTCGCGCAAAACCGGCCCAAGCGCCGCGCGCCCGTCCCCTCGCCGAGAGAACGGCGTACGGCCCGACCCTTTCAGCTGGATGTCGCGGCGTTTGCCGGATGTGTCGACCACCTCACCCAAGAGGATTGCACGGCCATCCCCAAGCTGCGGCACAAAGCCGCCGAACTGGTGGCCAGCATAGGCCATGGCCAGAGGCTCGGAGCCCTGCAGAATGGTGTTGCCGGAAAAAATCTGCGCCAAGCGCACATTATCGGCATCGGCGAGATCCGGCACCAACTCCTCGGCGAGTGGCTTGTTAAAAGCAATAAGCTGCGGCGCTTTCACCTGCGTTGGCATGACCGCTGCGCTAAACCGTTCGGGCAAACGGGCATATGAATTATCGAATTGGGTCAAGGTTTCACTCCCTGCGTTTGCCTCTATATGGGGCTTGTCAGGCAAAGATGCGAGAGGATTTCACCCACACAGCGTCATGCAGCGGAAACGGTGACTGAACGCCGGCGAACAACGAGATACTCCCATATGGCGACCATCAAAAGCACGGCGGCACTGGCAATTTGCAATAGATAAAGCGGCAGGCCCGGCAGGAAGAGCAAGCCGACCAAAATGGCAATGCCGACAAAATGCGAAACTGACCGCATATGGGCCGAGGCCATTTTCACACCGATCGCTCCGGCCAGAAACAGGACCGGCCCACCGATGATGGCCAGCGTCTGGCGCAGCGTCGCTTCGTCATGGCTATGCGACAGGCTGAAATCTTCCCCCACCGCGGTTAAGATGATGCCCGCGACGATCGGCAAATGACCGTAATTAAACAGGCTTTGAGCGATCTTTTCCGGTTCCGCAGCGCCATCCACCTTTTCGGACACCCGCTGCTGCGCATAATCAAAATAGATCCACCACATCAGCACCGTGCTGGAAAAGGCGCAGAAGAATACAACGAAAGTCAGGCTGGAATTCATATGTTCCGACGCAGTGCGCCCAGTCGTCAGGATGGTTTCACCCAGGCAGATGATGACGAAAAGCGCACAGCGTTCAGCCAGATGTTCGCCCGACAGCCCGAGCTTTTCTTCACCACCGGTTTGAAGACCCGGTACGTAATATTTTACCAGCGGTCCTGCATATTCTACCACAATGGCAAGCGTCCACAGCACTATGCGCAGGTGTAGTTCGGCTAGTCCCCCGGCAAACCAGAACAGGCTTGAAAACACCAGCCACACCGCCATACGCGCAAAGATGCGATAATTCTCGTCATCAACGCCTTTGAACACATAGAGCGCAAAACATGTCCTGCCGATCTGAATGGCGCTGTAGATGGCTGCAAACACCGTGCCCTGTTCGGCAAAGGCTTCTGGGATGGCAATGGCCAGCAGAATTCCGCCAAACATCATGGCAAACAGCAGCAGCCTGACCACTTCCTTTTCGGTGTTCAGCAGGTTGGTCAGCCAGGTGGTGTTGATCCACAGCCACCACACCGCAAGGATAAGGATTGCCGCTTCGACGAGTGCCGTCGTACCGAAATCTTCTGCCAGCGTGTGCGACAGTTGGATAAGCGCAAATACGAACACCAGATCGAAGAACAACTCAGGGAATGTCGCCTTGCCGCCTTCCTGATCCTCACGTTTCAAAAGCCCAGCTTTTGCCGGCTCTTTCGCCTTTGTCTTTTTCATGATGTGCCCCCGCATGCCGCTTGTCGTTTATTGCACTGCTGCGTCAGCCAGATCATTTCTTTCAAGCGTAGGGTTTTCCCGGCCGGGAAACTGCATGGCATTTGCCGGATCGGTGTAAAAACGCGAGCCGACAAGACGAACGCGCTTGCCTGCAACATCGGTAATGTAATGAACCTCACCCGTGGCGGCGGTCACAGCTTGGTTTTTCTGGGCTGGTGGGCTGACAGCTTTCATGGATTGGGAAAAAGCGGGAAGTGAAGTGGCTGTCAGGGTGATTGCCGCAAGACTTATCGACAGCCAATTCATATCTGTTCTCCACACATGATGAGATTTCACGCATGAAGAACAGCAAAGGGAAAATTTTGTTCCATCGCCGAGATGAAGGCCGGCAGCGGATCGATCAGGACGCCTTTGAAAGAACATCCAGCGACGGTTTGTTTTTCAATTGCGGGATTTCATTGAGCAGTTCGCTGACCTGATTTGTCGTCAAAGGTCGCGCCATCAGGAAGCCCTGAACCTCGTTACACTGATCAGCAGTCAGCATGACAAGCTGCTCGTTGGTTTCGACACCTTCAGCGGTGACGGACAAGCCAAGCGCCTTGCCGAGACCGAGGATGGCCTGAATGATCGAGCGTGCACTATCGCTGGAATCGATGTCGGAGATAAAGCTGCGGTCGATCTTGATCACATCAAATGGGAAGTTGCGCAGATAGCTCAGTGAGGAATATCCGGTTCCGAAATCGTCCATTGCGAGCTTTATGCCCAGCGCCTTCAAATCCCGCAGCACGTCGTTGGCGCGCTCGGCATCCTCCAGCAGCACCCCTTCGGTGATTTCAAGTTCCAGCAGATGGCCAGGCAAACCGCTTTCCAGCAGGCAGGATTTGACCTTGTCTACAAGCCCGGCATCTCGGAACTGAATGGGCGATACGTTGACGGAAACGCCGATACTGTCCCATTGTGCAGCAGCATTGCAGGCAGTGCGCAATATCCATTCACCCAGCGGAACGATCAGACCGTTCTGTTCGGCAATGGAAATGAAGTCCATCGGGTTGATACGACCATGTTCCGGGTGCGCCCAGCGAACCAGTGCTTCCACGCTGCGGATCGTTCTCTGGCGCGTATCAAATCTTGGCTGGTATTCGAGATAGAAGTCGCCAGCCGTCAGGCTGTGACGCATGTCTTCGGCCAGCTGACGCTGTGTGCTGATCTTCTCATTCATGTCGGATGCGAAAAAGCTGTAATGCCCGCGACCATTTTCCTTGGAGCGGTACAGGGCCGTGTCGGCCATCCGCAACAACTCATCCGGTGTCGTCGCATCGGTTGGCGCGATAGCAATACCGATTGACATGCCAATGCTCACCTCACCACCATCGTGACGGATCGGCTGAGTGACAGACTTGTAGAGATTTTTGCAGAATGGCTCGATCTCATCCATCGTCATTCCCGGTGCGGCAATAACGAATTCGTCACCTCCGATACGGGCAACAAGCTGGTCGTCCTTCAATGCGCGGCGCATACGGTCTGCCACCTCACCCAACACCCGGTCACCGACATGGTGGCCATATGTATCGTTGACCGGCTTGAAGCGGTCGAGGTCGATGTAGAAAACCACCATGCTGGCTTCCGGGCCACCAAGGCAGGCATTCATGAAGCTGGAAAGCTTGGCGCGGTTGGGCAGCGACGTTGCCGCATCATGGTTGGCCTGACGGCGAGCATCTTCGAAGGCTTCGGCCAGGGCAACATTCGAGCTGACATCGGTGGCGTATTTGATGACCTTGACCGGCTTGCCATCGAGATCGAGAACGGGGTTATAGGAGGCCTGGATCCAGATTTCGCGGCCGTCTTTGCCCAGACGCTTGTACATGCCCGAATGATAAGCACCGGTTCGCAGCAGATCCCAGAACTCGACATATTCTCGGCTGGCAGCAAATTCCTTTTCAACAAGCGTCGCGTGGTGTTTTCCATCCAATTCATTGGCTTCATAACCGAACATGTTCAGGAAGTTTTGATTGGCCTCGGCAACCGTACCATCGAGGTTAAACACGATGACACCCTGCGAGCGGTGGATGGCGTTGATCTGGCCAACATGATCGGCATGCATCATTTTGTCAGCGGTGACGTCGGTCGCATATTTGACGATTTTAAACGGCTTACCGTTCATGTCGAGAATGGGATTGTAGGTTGCCTGCAGCCAGATCTCGCGACCATCCTTGCAGATGCGGCGATACTCACCCGCGCAATGATTGCCCTCTGACAGCTTTTTCCAGAAGGACTGGTAGTCCTCAGTTTTGGTATACTCCTCATCCACGAACATGCTGTGGTGCATGCCGCGTACGTCGGAATAACGGTAACCGGTGGCATCAAGGAAGTTTTCGTTGGCATCGATGATCGTGCCGTCGAGCTCGAAGGAAATCACACATTGCGCGTTGTGGATCGCAGCAATCTGACCCTGATTATCGGCCTGCAACAAACGTTCATCAGTGACCACAGAGGCGTATTTCACCACCTTGACCGGCTGGCCATTGGTGTCGAAAATCGGATTGTAGGTCGCCTGCAACCAGACCTCCTTGCCGTCCTTGCCGATGCGGCGGTACTGGCCGGAGCGATGGTGCCCCTTGCGAAGGTCCTGCCAGAAGGCGGCATATTCGCCGCTATGCGCATAAGATGGCTCAACGAAGATGCGGTGATGACGTCCGCAAATTTCGTTTTCCGTGTAACCGGTCGCTTCCAAAAACAGGTCATTGGCATCCAGAATAGTGCCGTACATATCAAAAGTTATGACAAGGTTTGACTTGTGGATGGCGGTAATCTGCCAGCTGTAATCGGCTTGACGCAGCTTTTGCTGGGTAATGTCCGTGGCGTATTTAACCACCTTTGTCGGACGTCCAGCAGGGTCTAGTACCGGGCTGTAAACCGCCTGCAGCCAGACTTCATTGCCATCCTTGTTGATCCGGCGGCATTCCCCCACGCGGTGTGCGCCGTTGGAGAGTTCCTCCCAGAAAGCTTTGTATTCTGTACTTTCCCGCTCTTCCTGCTGGATGAAAATCGAGTGGTGCTGGCCAAGTATCTCCTGTTCCTCATAGCCCATGGCATTGAGGAAGATTTCATTGGCACTGAGAATGACGCCGCTGAGCGAAAAATGGGCAACGGCTTGAGTCTTGTTAATGGCGATGATCTGGCTGCGCTCGTCCGCTTCGCGGGTCTGCTGCTCAGTCACATCCTCAACGATCTGCACGATTTCAGTGATTTGGCCACCGTCGTTCTGCAGCGGCACATAACGCGAATGTAGCCAGATTTCATGCCCGCCATTGGTGATGCAAAGCGAACGCTTTTCAGCGATCTTGCCAGCGCGCAGATCTTCCCAGATCGCGTTCTGTTCTGTGCGCTGGTAACTTTTGGACAGGAACATGGTTTCCTGCTGGCCTATCAGGTCAGGTAGTTCATATCCGGTGATGCGCAAAAACCTGTGATTTACAGCCTTGATCCTGCCATCCGGTGAGTACCGAACCGTAGCAAAAACCTGATTAAGCGCACGTAACTCGGCATGCACTTCAGAGGTTTTATTAGTAATGACAGACATTTGTTCTACCGGATAAAAGTGAAATTTCGGCACCTTTATAGTCCATGACTATCTAAACAAATGTAAACCCTTGTATCTCCACGATAAGTTCAACTTCTAAGTTAATGAAACATCTATGATGTGCCGCAAACATAGCGTCGTGGTTGCGGCAACATGCGCGCGTTGAAACCACGTAGCCTTTTTCTTGCTGAACTTTTGCGCCTTAGTTTCGTTGTCTAAAGTTAGACACAGACGAGAAAGGACGCCGAATGAACGACACATCCTTGCCCATCGAAGCAGAGAGCGCCATTCGCACCATCCACCTCGACCTACCTGTCAACACGACATTCCACATATGGCTGAAGGCCAAAAAAGAAGATGAAGCAGGTGCCGTTGCCTTTTCCAATGCCAATGGGAAATTTGCCGAAGTTTCCAGTTCCAATACCGACGAATATTCATTTCGTATCTACCAGATTTTCGGCGGCGGCCATGTGGAACTGAACTATGACACGGCGCTAACGGCCGTTTCGGTCATCTACTGGTTTACGGCCTCCGACGTACTGGAAACCGGCATTACCGTGGTTCACACCAAGCCGGACAATGCCGCCCCTGACATATCAGGCAGCTATCATTTCCGCCCACCCTTCGGCTGGATGAACGACCCCAACGGTTTTGGTCGTTTTGAAGGGCGACCGCACCTGTTTTATCAGCATTATTCACACGGGCTGCACTGGAATACCATGCATTGGGGCCACGCGGTTTCATCCGATTACTTGCGCTGGCGGCATCTGCCTATCTTCCTGTTCCCATCCGAGGAACTGACCGCGAAACCCGACAAGCGTGGCGGGGCCTTTTCCGGCACCACCATTCCGCTTGCCGAAGGACCGGGCATTCGTGTGTTTTTCACCGAGCAAGAATTGGGGCGCGAGCCGGAACATCAGATTCAGCTAACCGCCATTTCACATGATCTGATCATGGCTGGACAGGCCGACGTTATTCTCGCCACTCGCCCGGCAAATGAAGGTCTGACGCCCGACTTTCGAGACCCATATGTGTTCAGGGGACCGGATGGCATCTGGAAAATGCTGCTTGGTAGCCAGAGCGATCAGGGCGGCGTTATCCTGCTTTATGAAACACAGGATCCGACCGCCGCTTCCGACTGGACCTATGTTGGTAAATTGCTGATCGAGACCCGCTACAAGACGACGGCCATCGAGTGTCCATGCCTGTTGCCACTGGATGGGCCGGTGACCGGGCGTGCCACGCGCTGGGTACTGATTTATGGCCTGATGCACAGCGAGGATGCGCAGACCGGTCGCAAGAACCTGACCATGGCCGATGTCGGCTGGTTCGACGGAAAAACCTTCATCAAGTCCTTCGGACAGGAACTGGATTTCGGCACCGACAATTATGCGTTTCAAGCCTTTCTGGATGGCGATACCGCCGTTGGTATCGGCTGGTTGGCCAACTGGTGCGATGCAAGCCCGGAAATCGATTTTCCCACCGCCATGACATTGCCAAGGCGACTGCACCTTGCCGGTGATGCCTTGTTGACCCCTCCGATTGGTGCGGCTGAAAGCCTGCGCAGTCAAATTCTCGACCGCACCCGTTTGGCGGCTGGCGAACGCGTGACATTTCTCAGCGGCGCCATCGAACTGCTTTTCGAAACATCGGAAGCCGGTCGACACTTCGATCTGGAACTTGAACATCCCACCTTGCGCCTCGGTGTCGTGTGCGATGACACCGGGCTGTGGATCCGTCACGAGGATAAAAGTGGTGCTCCATCCCCGCATTATTTGGCGCGGGATGCGAGACCTTCCCGCTTTCGTATTTTCCTCGATTTCGGCTCGATTGAAGTGTTCGCCGACAGGGGACGCTGGGTCGGCACTAAACGGATCGACGGCTTTGCCCCGGTCAGTTCCGCATTGTTGCACGCGCCTGCCGGTTCAGTACAACACGCAACCGTATGGGCCCTCAAACCGTAGTCTTTTAAATTTCATCCACCCTGCATTGAATTAGATTGCGCGACAATAACTTCTGATTATTATCCTCGCCAGATGCGTAAATGGCGGGGGCGCTGCTTTGTATCATTCCATTCGTTCATTGATGTCGGTCGCGGCGCTGTCACTCGCTTTCCCGGCTTTCGGCGCTGATTTCAACGCAGAGCGCATGGCCCCTGAACGCGAATGGGCCGTGATTGTAAGCCCCTATGCTTGGGCCGCCAGCCTGAACGGTGACGGTTCACTGGCCGGCTTCGACACTGATGTCGATGTGCCCTTCTCAGATGTTCTCAAACATCTCGACTTCGTCGTTATGGGCAATGTCGAGATCACAAATGGCTTTTGGGGCGTCTATTTTGACGCGCAACATGTGCGTACCAGTCAGGACGAGCAGTTGCTGGCCAATGAACTCGATCTTGGTATCAAGACCACTTCCTTGAGTGCTGGCGCCTTTTTCAAGGCCTATGAAGCTGAGCTGGGTGGTCAGACTGTTTTCAACCGCCCACGTACCATTTCGATTGAACCGACCGCTGGTATTCGATGGACCAAGCTGGAAGGCACCGTGCATTTTCTGGGTCTGAGCGCCCAAAAAAGCGCCGACTGGGTTGATCCGTTCATCGGTCTGCGCGTCAATGCCGACCTCACCGATCGCTGGAACCTGTTTAGCTCGGTGGATGTTGGCGGGTTTGATGTCGGATCGAAATTCACCATCAACGCACAATCCTATCTCGGTTATCGCACCACGATGTTTGGCAAACCGACGATCCTGCGGGCCGGATACCGCGTGCTGCATCAGGACTATGAAAGCGACGACTTTACCGGTGCCAACAAGTTCCGCTGGAACGTGACGCAGCATGGGCCTGTCGTTGGTTTTTCCATGCGCTTTTGAACGTCCTGATACCAGGCTCCAAGCAGAGGAAATCTCCCATGAAAGCCAGACGCCTTAACGTTTCAAAATCATTGGTCGCCCTTGCCTTCGCTAGCGTTTTCACACTTCAGACCACTGCCGAAGCCTGCACACGCGTTGTCTATCTCGGTCCAAACGACAACATCATCACTGCACGTTCCATGGACTGGAAAAATGACGTTGCGACCAATCTTTGGGTACTGCCGCGCGGCATAGAACGAACAGGTGAAACCGGGCTGAATTCGATAAAGTGGAAAGCCAAATATGGTAGCGTGGTCGCCACGGGCTACGATGTCTCCACGACCGATGGCATCAATGAAATGGGTCTGAACGCCAACCTGCTGTGGCTGGCGGAATCGGAATACCCGGTGCTCGACAAAAACAAGCCCGGGCTGACAATCGCCGCCTGGGCGCAATATGTGTTGGATAACTTTGCCACCGTTGCAGAAGCTGTCGAAGCACTGGAAAAAGAACCCTTCACCGTTGTTACCGATAACGTGCCTGGCGAAAACCGGCTGACCACGCTTCACCTGTCGATGTCCGACGCCAGCGGCGACAGCGCCATTGTCGAATATATCAAGGGCAAGCAGGTCATTCATCACAACCGTGATTACCAGGTCATGACGAATTCTCCGCAGTTCGAGCAACAGCTGGCACTCAACGCCTATTGGAAGAGCATTGGTGGCACCACGATGCTGCCGGGCACCAACCGTGCGGCGGACCGTTTTGCCCGCGCATCGTTTTACGTGAACGCCATTCCGAAGGAAGAAGATTCCAACCGGGCACTTGCCAGCGTATTTAGCGTGATCCGCAATGCCTCGGTGCCATTTGGCATCAACACGCCGGAAGAACCGAACATCTCATCCACCCGCTGGCGCGTTGTGGTGGACCACAAGCGCAAACTTTACTTCTTCGAGTCGGCACTGACTCCAAATACTTTTTGGGTCGATTTGAAGAAGCTGGATTTTGCGGAAAACACCGGCAAAGTCCTGAAGCTCGATCTGGGACCGGATCAGGACCATACTTTTTCTGGAGAAACCAGCGGCGAATTCAAGGAAAGCCCTGCCTTCAAATTCCTCGGCATACCAGAATGACAGATGATCGGGTCGACATAACCGGCGTCGGCTCGTTTATGGACCTGAAATCATCGAAAATTCACGTGACGAGATTTCGCTTTTCTGCTTGATGCGTGGGCATGAACGCATATCTCGCACTTGGCATTGCAATTGTCTCGGAAGTCATCGCCACGGCTGCCCTAAAAGCGTCGCATGGCTTTAGCCAATTGGTACCGTCACTCATTGTAGTGGTCGGTTATGGTGCGGCGTTTTATTTCTTGTCGATCACGCTGAAAACCATCCCTGTCGGCGTGGCCTATGCCATCTGGTCCGGCACCGGCATTGTTCTGATCTCCATTATCGGTTGGGTTTTAATGGGCCAGAAGCTGGACCTGCCGGCGATTATCGGCATTGCGCTCATCATGGCCGGCGTCATCACCATCAATGTCTGGTCTTCAACAGGCCATTGATGGCGACGTGAAAGGTACTGGCGGCTGTCACGCTGCCTTTTCAGGACTGTAACCAGCCCCGCGAATGGCTTCTTCGGCAGTCTGCGCATTTCCTGTAACAGACACGCTATGTGTCGAAAGATCGATGCTGACCTCTGCATCCGGCAGTACATCTGCCAGCGCGCCACGCACGGTCTTTTCACAGTGGCCGCAGGTCATGTCCGGCACATGGAATGTTACGGTATCGCTCATGATATTTCCTTTCATGCTGTTTCAGTTTTTATGACGGTGAGATGGGTTGGATGGCGGCACGTCAAACCCGGCGAGATCATCGAGGATCGGGCAATCGGGCCTGTGGTCGCCACCGCAGCAATGGGCCAGGTGTGACAGGGTCGTCACCATGCTCTTCATTTCTGCGATCTTGTGTTCAAGATCGGCGATATGCGAGAGCGCAATTTCCTTCACGGCGCTGCTTTCCCGGCTCTTGTCCTGCCAGAGTTTTAGCAGCGTCTCGGTCTCCTCCAGTGAAAAGCCGAGCGTTCTCGACCGCTTGATGAAGCGCAGGTTGTGAATATCCTGCTCGCCATACACCCGGTAATTATTGCCAGTTCGCTCTGCCGGATGGATGAGGCCGATCTGCTCATAATAACGGATCATCTTGGCAGAGACGCCGGAGGCTAATGAAGCTTGCCCGATATTCATGCGGCATGGGTTCCCTGTTGAGACATGTCATGGTGCGAAACCCTGACGGTTTTCAGTCGCAGCGCATTGGCCACCACAAAGACACTGGAAAGCGCCATGGCGCCCGCGCCGAGCATTGGTGACAATAGAATGCCAAAGGACGGGTAAAGCACGCCTGCCGCCACCGGCACTAGCGCAACGTTGTACCCAAAGGCCCAGCATAGGTTTTCCTTGATGTTGCGAATGGTCGCACGGCTCATTTCAATGGCATTGACCACGCCGGTCAGGTCACCACCCACCAGCACCACATCGGCACTTTCGATTGCAACATCGGTACCCGTGCCAATGGCAAGGCCGATATCGGCCTCGGCAAGGGCTGGAGCGTCATTGATGCCATCACCAACAAAGGCAAGCGTCTTGCCGCCCTGACGCAGATCATGGATGGCCTTGACCTTGCCCTCCGGCAACACTTCCGCCACGACGCGGGTAATGCCAACCTGGCGGGCAATCGCCTTGGCGGTGCGCTCATTGTCGCCGGTCACCATGACAACCTCAACGCCCATATCCTGCAGCGCCCTGATGGCAGTGACACTGGTCGGCTTCAGCGGATCGGCAACGGCAATGATCGCAGCCAATTGGCCATCGACTGCCGCATAAAGCGGGCTCTTGCCCTCGTCGCCCAGACGGTTGGCAACCTCAGTGAACACGTCAACGGAAAGCCCAAGCTTTTTCATGAAACGATCAGCACCGACCTCAACCTTGCGGCCGGAGACTGTTGCCGCAATGCCGTAGCCGGTGACGCTCTCAAAATTCTGTGCAGCTTTTACGGCACCCAAATCCCGGTCTTTGGCAGCCTTCACGATGGCCTCGGCAATCGGATGCTCGGAGCGCGCTTCAACAGCTGCAACCAGACGCAACACCTCCGCCTCGCCAAAACCTTCCGCCACCACGAGATCGGTCAGTTCCGGGCTTCCCTTGGTAACAGTACCGGTCTTGTCGACAACGACGATTTCGGCAGAACGCAAGGCTTGCAGGGCATCCCCCTTGCGGAACAACACACCAAGCTCAGCTGCCCTGCCCGTTCCAACCATGATGGACGTCGGAGTTGCCAGGCCCATGGCGCATGGGCAGGCAATGATCAGTACCGCAACGGCATTGACCAGAGCATAGGTATAGGCCGGTGACGGACCAAAGGTCAGCCAGACAAAGAAGGTGATAATGGCAATGGCGATGATCACTGGCACGAACAAGGCCGTGACCCGGTCGACCAGCAACTGGATTGGCAGTTTGGAACCCTGGGCCTCTTCAACCATGCGGATGATTTGCGCCAGCATGGTATCGCCGCCAACCTTGGTCGCCTTAAACTTGAAACCGCCTGTCTTGTTGATCGTGCCACCGATCACCGTTGCGCCAACTGTTTTTTCAACCGGCACCGGTTCGCCCGAGATCATCGATTCATCGACGAAAGACGCGCCCTCAACCACCTCACCGTCAACGGCAATACGCTCGCCGGGGCGAATGATGATGACATCACCCAGCACCACGTCATCAGGAGAAATCTCGATTTCCTGACCTTCACGTTCAACACGTGCGGTTTTGGCTTGCAGACTGGCGAGTTTACGAATGGCATCGCCGGTTTTGCCGCTCGCACGTGCTTCCAGCAAACGCCCCGTCAGAATGAGCACCACGATAACGGTGGCCGCCTCGTAATAAACGAACTGCGCTTCATAGGGCAGCAGGTCTGGTGCAAAGGTGACAAACACCGAATAGGCGTAGGCAGCGAGGACACCAAGCGACACCAGCGAATTCATCTCCGGTGCGCCATGCAACAATGCCGGAATGCCCGCCTTCAGGAAACGCCAGCCGGGGCCAAAGATGACCACTGTCGCCAGCGCAAAATAGATGTAATACAGCGTCTGCGTTTCAATGACGCCCATCAGCCAGTGATGGAATGGCTCGTAGATATGGCCAGTCATTTCGAGAATAAACAGCGGCAAAGTCAGCGCGCCACCAATCAACAGGTCACGCTTTAAGGACGCCTCGCTGCCAACATGTTGCATGTGGTCATGGCCACCATGGGAGGGTTGATCACCCGATGTATCGCTGGTATGGCCAGCATGTGCATGGCCCGCATGGGCGTGATGTGCCGTACCCGATACCACCTTTGTTTTGAAACCGGCCGCATTGGCCGTTTGCAACAGTGTGTCGCGCTCGTGGCGCCCGCCAATTGTCTCGATATGGACAGCGCCCTGTTCAGCATCGACGTGAACATTGACCACTGTCGCGACCGCTTCCAGCACTGATTTAAGACGTTCGGCTTCCTGAGAATTGTTCAATCCTTCGAAATTCAGCTCAAGATGGTTCGGGGTTACCTCATAACCCATTTTTTTCACGGCAGCGGCCAGTGCCTTGGCCGAAAAACCGTCGCCAGGTTCAACGGTCAGTTTCTTGGTAGCAAAATTGACGGAACTGGCTGCAACGCCCGGCACCTTCGCGGCGGCTGTTTCCACCCGGCGAACGCAGGAAGCGCATGTCATACCTTCAACGGGAACGGAAACCGGCTCAGCGGAGTGGATGTGTTTAATGGTCTCGTTCATGGGAACCCCTTTTTGAGATCCCCCCGGATGTCAGATGGATCTCATAATCAAAACGGCGCTAGTCAGCGCAATCGTCTTTCGCTGAACCCTATGTAGGGCTTCCCATCATGGTAAGGTCAAGGGACGGTGTTGTTTTTTATTGAAGCGTGGCAAAACTAGGCCAGCCCTGGCGTAAATCTCAATAAAAATAGCCGTTTAATGGATGCGCTTGCCGTGCTCAGTGATCGAAGGGTGTTGTGAGAGAGGATGGTGCGTATCAGTTTTTCTGTGCCAGCCACACGGTTGCGCCACCACACTGGGGATCCTCTACCCTGTGATGCAACACTCGAAATCCGTTGTCATGTAGTAGCTGGCGATACTCTTCTGCAGAAAGGCTGGCGTGATAAAGCGGCCTGCCCTGCCACTCACCAACCACCTCGCCGGCGGTCGGCCCCGAGGTAAACATCAGTGCGGCGCCGGATTTTGCGTGGCTGGCAAAACGCGGAAACATTAAGCGCTGGTCATCCGGCGTCAGGTGGAAAAAGCTGTGCCAGGCAATCAGGCCATCAAATTGCTGGCCGATATCAAGCTGACGCATATCCTCGACATGCCAGCGGTGATTTGGAAAACGCGAGCGGCACAACGCAATCAATTCGCCGGACGCATCAATACCGGTTACAGCGCAACTGCGCTCGATGCAATAACGCGCTATAGGTTCGCCCGAACCACAGCCGATATCAAGAATATGCGATGAGGCAGGTATGAGAGACAGGAAGCGATCAAACCACGATGCTTCCCGCATGTCCTTGCCACGCGACTGATCGAACTCCGCGGCGTGGGCACGGTAGAGATCAATGACGGTTTCACTGATCTCCTTGCCGTTGTTTTTGGTGTCAGGGGCGCTCAGGCGCGTTTTCTCCCACCCGAAGCGGCCAGTCGACCACATGGTCCTCGAAATCATCCACGTCGACGTCAAGCTCGCTCACAGTGCGGTCACGTGCCGAAATACCTGCAATGTGAACAGTTTCCTTGTCTCCAGACACCAGCGGATGCCACCAGTAGAGGTCGTCACCGTCACGCACCAGCCGGTAACCGCAAGTCGGAGGCAGCCAACCGATTTCATCGACCAGTTCCGGGGTCAGCTGGATGCATTCTGGCACCGTTGCGCGACGATTGGGGTAATCGCTGCACTGGCAGGAATGGCCATCCAGCAACTGACATCGAACGGAGGTGAATACGACATCGCCGGTGTCCCAGTCTTCCAGCTTGTTAAGACAGCACAGGCCGCAGCCGTCACAGAGGCTTTCCCACTCCTGTGTCGTCATTTCCTCCAGCGATTTCGTTTTCCAGAACGGAAGGTCACTCATTATTCATCATTCCATTTCATCATCGCGCGCCATCGCCGGATTTTGCTACCTCGTCAAGCATCGAGATATGCGGTATTTCTTATCTACAGGGGCCGATGCCGAGGAATGACCCGCGCAAGCTCAATGCGTCAAGCATTCCTTTCAGACCCGAACAGGACATGGTCGCGACGTGCAGGAAGACAAGAACACAAATAAACCGCTCAAACGCAAGCGCCACATTCTCTTGCGAATCGATTCATGGATCGATTCCAGCTTGTGGACCGCAGGGTTCCGCCTCGTTGACCTCTGGGAAGAAGTAACGATCTTTTCGCGGAAATTCCATGTCGAGGGTTGGAAAAAACATCTTATCAACCTCACAGGCAATGCGCTGACGCTTGGAGCCGCCGGTTCCGTGCTGTTGCTGACGCTTGCCATGCCTGCCTTTGAAGAAACCAAAAAAGACTGGCGATATCGTGGCGACTTCGCCGTGACCTTTTTGGACCGTTACGGCAATACAATTGGCCATCGAGGAATTATCCATGAAGACTCAGTGCCAATTGATGAACTGCCCGACCATTTCATCAAGGCGGTTCTGGCAACGGAAGACCGTCGCTTCTTTGAACATTTCGGTATCGACTTTATAGGTCTTGCCCGTGCCATGAGCGAAAACGCCCGCGCGGGCGGCGTCGTCCAAGGCGGCTCGACGCTGACCCAGCAGCTGGCCAAGAACCTGTTCCTGACCAATGAGCGGTCGCTGGAACGCAAGGTCAAGGAAGCTTTCCTCGCGCTTTGGCTTGAAGCCAACATGTCGAAAAAAGAAATCCTTAGCCTTTATCTTGACCGCGCCTATATGGGCGGCGGCACCTTTGGTGCGGCTGCGGCCTCACAGTTTTACTTCGGCAAGAACCTGAGCGACGTCACACTGGCGGAATCTGCCATGCTTGCTGGCCTGTTCAAGGCACCGGCGAAATACGCCCCGCATGCCAACCTGCCTGCCGCACGTGCCCGCGCCAACCAGGTTCTGTCCAACCTTGTTCAGGGCGGCCTGATGACCGAAGGTCAGGTTATTGGTGCGCGCCGCAACCCGGCGACGGTAATCGACCGTGCCGAGGTCAAGACCCCCGACTACTTCCTCGACTGGGCCTTCGACGAGGTGCAGAAACTTTCGGCCTCCGGCAAATTCAAGGATCACACTGTGGTGGTACGCACCACGGTTGATACCGGCTTGCAAAGCGTCGCCGAGCAGTCGATGGAATCCAGTCTTCGCGAATATGGCGAAGGCTACCGCGTCAAACAGGGCGCAATGGTGATGATCGAAAACGGTGGCGCCGTGCGTGCCATGGTCGGCGGTCGTGACTATGGCGAAAGCCAGTTCAACCGCGCCACCAATGCGCTTCGCCAGCCCGGTTCGTCCTTCAAGGTCTATACCTATGCCGCCACCATGGAAAAGGGTTACAAGCCGGAAACGTTGATTTCCGATGCGCCTGTGACCTGGCGCGGTTGGTCGCCACAGAATTATGGCCGCTCTTACGCTGGCAAGGTGACGCTGGAAACCGCTCTGGCCAAGTCCTACAACACAGTGCCGGTACGCCTCGCAAAGGATGTTCTCGGCACCAAGGTCATTGTCGATACGGCAAAGGCCATGGGTGTGATGACCCCGCTGCGCGAAGACAAGACCATTCCCCTTGGCACGTCGGAAGTGACCGTTCTTGATCAGGCCACCGGTTACGCTGTTTTCCCGGCAGACGGCATGCAATCGCGTCGCCATGGTATCGAACAGGTGCTCGATTACGAAGGCAATGTGCTCTACGATTTCGAACGCGACGAACAACCTGCCCGCCGCGTCTTGAGCGAAGAAGCCAACTCCAAAATGAACCGCATGCTGGTGACTATTCCGGTCAATGGTACCGCCCGCCGTGGCGCACTGGACAACGGCATTGTCAGCGGCGGCAAGACCGGCACATCGCAGTCCTACCGCGACGCCTGGTATGTCGGCTTTACCGGCAACTACACCACCGCCGTATGGTTTGGTAATGACGATTTCTCTCCGATGAACAACATGACCGGCGGTGCCTTGCCTGCGATGACCTTCAAGCGGCTGATGGATTATGCCCATCAGGGCATGGAGCTCCGCCCGATCCCCGGTATTCAGAACCCGCTTCCGTCGGGCTCGCGTCCGGAACCGGCGGCAGGGTCTGCAAATGTGGCCAGTGCGACAGAAAACATGCCGGTATTCGTGCGTCCCCGTTCGCTTTCGACCGAAGCAACTCGCATCATTCGTGACATGAGCAAGCGTTTCAAGGATGCACCTGCCCTGTCGCTATCGGTGCAAAAGGTAGCGGGTATCGACACTCCATCCAATTCAACCAAAGAGCAGAATTGAACCAAAGCGGGGCATGACAAAAACTCTGCATTTCCCAAAACGGGAATCAGTGATACCCCTCTAATGCATCGGAGCTGGGACGAGCACGATGCCCGGGGAAGCACGATATGCAGATTCAATAGGTTAGAATGCCCTTGATGTGTTTTGAAAACACAGCGGCGCTCTAACATTTGCAGGGGCATACCGGCACCGGTTTTGCCCGAGAAGCAAACGAAACAGCAGGCTGGAGCCGGTCTGAGGCAGGTAAACCAGACAGGCTTCCAGCCTCCGCAGACTGACTTTATACTCGCGGTAAACCATGGCGCGGTTCGGAACAGGAAATATAGAAGTGCTAAGGGTTCCCTTTCTTGTCGCCATCATGCTGGTCATCGCTTTTGGTGGCGGCATTGTCTCGACATTAGCAGCGCTGGAAGCGACCTCCGGTTTCGGTTCCATCCGGATCGGCCAATGGGACGCCTTCCCGGAAGCCCAAACAGTCAATGCCGATCCCTATGCCAAATCTCACCGCGCAGACGCTGGCAAGTTGCTGTACGGCACCGCCGAGGGCCTGGCCTTTACCGCAACAGTCGACAATCAAGGCAACAGACTGGTCGGCGGCTGCAGATACAATATCGAGGGCGTGACACCACCTGCCCGCTTCTGGACGCTTTACGCTGCCGATATGCAGGGCAATCTGCTGGACGACGGCAGCGGGCGGCCGGCGGCGTTGAATTCACGCACGCTTTTGCGCGGTCCTGAGGGTGATATCGATATCGCTGTCGCCTCCACCGCCCAGACATTCAACTGGCTGGCCATTCCCGCAAGCGGAGAGTTCAAACTGGTGCTAACACTGCTCGACACACCCGTCGCGGGCAGCTCCGGTCTTATCGATCTGACCATGCCAAGCATTATCCGTACGGGGTGTGGCAATGCTTAGGATCGCACTGGCAATCTTTACCGGCCTGATCGGTGCAGCCCTGCTGCACCTCATCATCGTGCTGGCTGTTCCGCATTTCAGCAATCGTGATGCCTATACGCGCTCAATGGCCGAAGGGCCCGCCAACACGTTTCATCTGTTGAAGGATAAGCGTGACAAGGCAGCACTTGGCAGTGGCGACCCGTTCATGAAGGTGGCCGTCTGCACCTTTGACATTGAAGAGATGCCCTTGCGGTTGACTGCCTTCGGCAATGTGCCGTTCTGGTCGATTGCCATTTACGACAGCGCATCCAACGAAGTGTTCAGCATGAATGACCGCACATCGGCCGAAGGTGTGATGGATATTCTGGTGGCGACACCGGTGCAGCTTTCAACAATCCGCAAATCGCAGCCTGCAGCGCTGGCACAGGCCATTCTGACATCATCTGTTCAAACAGAGGGATATGCGGTTTTGCGGACAATGACGCCGCAGAGCAGCTTCGTTCAGGAAGCCGAGACATTTCTGGATCAGGCGAAATGCGAACCATTTCAATGGCAATAATAACACCTAGCGGATATTGACCCGCTACCTGCATGTTGACTGATGCGGTCCATCAGGATTTGACGGCTTTTCCTGGCTGTACAGGTCGACCGTTGGTCGTTGTGGGTGCCGGTGTTTCCGGTTCCGTCGGGCGGCGTTCATAACGCACGCCAGTGAAAAACAGGATTTGCGCCGGACCGTTGATGGCTTGGCTGTTTTTCGCTTTCACACCATGGAAAGAGCGATCATTCGCACTGTCCAGTTTGATAATGTCTGCCATGCTCCTCTCCTTCGCTGCATCATTCATTGACCTTTGGCACACTCATGGGCACTTGAGTCAACATTATGAAGAAGGCGATAAGTCAGGCTCATTATATGCGGTCACACTGACATTCTGAAACGCCTTCTACACTCGGTATTCGAACCACTGCATAGTATGCGATCAAGCCACATTATGGTTAACAGATAGTTAATGCTAATTTGGACGCAACTGCGCGGATATCCACAGGCTGGCCCCTAAAATCTCGTAGTAGATCACTAAGATTTTATTAATCTTACAACCACGGGCTTTCATTTCAACAACCCAAGATTTAGGCGATTTATGCCGTTGTAATGAAATAGTTTTTTCTCACGCCATTTTTTGACACCCCAAAATTTGGGGGCGAAATCCGTGTATCAGCGTTTGACGGAATAAGGTTCAGTGTTCTCTATAGGATTCAGCCGTCATGACGACGGTTAGGGCCCGCATTTCATAGCAAAACTATGGTGCGGGTTCCGCATTTCCAGATGCTGCGCTTTGTTCGCCATCTCCTGCCCTCCCCGATTTTTTCTCGATTTTCCACAGCAACTTTCCCTCTCGCTGAAAAACTTGGCGCGCCGCGCCCCATAGTTAACAGGACGTCAACGCATTTGTTCTAAATCTACACAATATTGCGTTTGCGTAAGTTGTATTGGGTGCGCTTTGGACGACCGGTTTCGAGAACTTGAAAGGCCTACGGCCATGCGGAAGAAAGATGTCGTGCTGATGGCTACGGTCACAAGCTTTGAGACACTTGCACATCCATCGAAGTCGGAATTGCGCCAGTTTGCAGAGCTTTTCATGCCTTTGTTTGCCGCTTCGACCGATGAGGCAAGACGCCAGGCCATCGCTGCCCTGTCTCAACATCCCGACATTCCGGCACCAGTGGCATTTTTTATTGCCAGCCAGCCGATTTCGATCTCCGCACCGTTTCTGATTTCCTCGAAATCTCTCAATGACGAAACGCTGATCACCATTGCCCGAACGCAAGGGCGTGCCCACGCGCGCGCCATTGTGCGCAGAGAATCTCTCTCGCCAACCGTCATCGATGCTCTGGTCTGCATTGGCCATTCGCAGTCCGCCTCGCAACCCGTGGAAACGGCAAAGGCAACGGACGCGCAGGCCGTTCAGACCGCACCTGTGCCTTCCGAAATCATCGATGTTCCGCCAAGCAATCCATCGCGGGAGGAAGAACTTCGCCAGCAGATCAAGACAATGGCTCGGCAGGTCAGCCGTCCATCCGACGATGTGCTGGGTCTTCGCCGCCTGAGCGACATTCAGGAAGCGTTGCTGGTGCGTTTTGCCCGCGAGCGGGATGCCCGGCAGTTTTCTGCCGCCCTTGCAAACACGCTTTCGGCCAGCCACTGGCTTGCAGAGCGCATCATGCTTGATATTTCCGGCGTGCAGTTGGCAACAACCCTCAAGGGGCTCGGCATGAACGCGTCAGACGCGATATTCGTGCTACAGGGCTTCTATCCGCATCTTAGCCAGAAGACTGGTGACATCAGCCGGGCTGAAGGCATCTTGTACAAGCTGGACGCGATCGCCTGTGAACAGCGCATCGAAAGCTGGCGCCGTGCCGACAGCTATACGTTCCAGCCCAAGGATGCGGACAAACAGAAACGGTTTGGCTGACACGACCAGCCAGCATGATTCTCAGATATCGCCGTTCACGACTGTAAACAGGTCACTGGCGTTTTCCGTTTCAATTTCCACCAGCCAGAGGTCGCTGTCAAAGCGACTTTCCTTCTCGATGACAGCGGCAACCACTGCTGCATCCTGCCGTCGCAGACGCACCTCGAAGCGGCGTCCTGCGTCGCTTTCCTCACTGTCGGAGAACACCTGTGGCGCCGGGCCAAAAAGCGTTTCGGAGCCGTCACGAAATCGCTGGCGGATAAAGATCGCACCTGCCTCTTCCGCACCGCGTTTTTCAACGGCTGCGAAATCACCAGTGGCAAATACCCGCCGAATGAGAGCGGCGACAAAGATATCCGATTTCAACCGCATTTAGGGTTTCCTGCTTGAATGGAGAGGCGGCCCTGTTACAGGGCGCCGATATCCTTCAGCTTCTTCAATACCGCATCGCTTGGTTCGCCTGTTTCAGGCAGGCGGTAATGTTTTTCAAAGTGGCGGATCGCCGTCCGGGTCTGCTGCCCAAGCATGCCGTCCACGGTCACATTGGCATACGCGATGTTGACCAACCCCTG
The DNA here is from genome assembly GCF_014851585.1 of Agrobacterium sp. AGB01. GTDB lineage: Bacteria > Pseudomonadota > Alphaproteobacteria > Rhizobiales > Rhizobiaceae > Agrobacterium. Next base: position 866,238 of record NZ_JACVAB010000001.1, on the reverse strand, counting down.
CTGGATCTTGGCAACAAGCTCATTATTGACCGGCTTAATGGCGGCATTCTGCGCCGTTGCATTGACCGGTGCCGGCTTGGTATTCTCCGATTTGCGGATTGCCGCGGCTACGGGGTCAATCGCGACGCCCTGATTGCCGGCGCTCTCGTTCGGGCGATCTCTGGGAATTGCCGATACGGTCGAACCATCGATTTTCAGTGCAGCGAGAACGCGCGTGGTCGGCTCACCGGTCTGCGTCATGCCAACGGTTTCTTCAAAGAACAAGATTGCCGCCGTGGTGCGTGGACCGATCTTGCCGTCAGCTTTGCCATCGTAGAGCCCCCGGCGGGCCAGTTCCTGCTGGATCTCGGCTACGAGTTGCGAAGGCACTTGGGATGGCTGACCGTCGGACACCTGTGTCGAGGCCTGCTGCGATACGCCGTCCTGCGGTTGGCCGCCGTTCTGCTGATCTCCCGCTTCACCCGGTGCGCGCTCAATGCGGAATGTCGTTACATCGCCCGCTGCATCGAGTGGCTGTGCAACGCGATAGCCGGCAATGCCGTTGGGATTGACCTCGTCACGGGTTCTGAGAAACGGCGACGGATGCACACCTGGCTGGTACCAGAGCGCGTTGGCAGACACGAAACCGAAGACAATCGTAAAGGCGGCGACACCGGCGACAAGGCGCGGATGTTGACCGAGCTGATACCCCACCTGGCGCCCCACAGCGCCAACAGCCAGAGAAACGACACCCGGCTCACGGCGGGCTGGTTTCCTCTCAGGCGATTTTCGCTTTCGCGGTGCCATTTACACTTCCCTCTTTCATAACTTCCACAGAAGCGATCTGCCGAAGACGTGGCGGAAATTCGACCATGCGCTCGGTTTCATCATTCTGTGCACAGCCAATTGCGCCTGAACCGTCAATTGGCAATGTAACCGTTACAATTGTTCCTTCACCCGGACGGCTGGCAATAGCGAAACGACCGCCATGCAGACCAACCAGTCCCTTGACCAGCGAAAGACCAAGCCCCGTGCCCTCATAGCGACGGGTATATTCGTTCTGAACCTGCATGAAAGGCTGGCCCAACAGATCGATCTTGTCAGCGGCAATACCGATGCCGGTATCGCTGACGGAGATTTTCAGCGTGTTGCCCTCGCGGGCCGCATCCATGCTGACGACGCCACCGGCATCGGTGAATTTAAGTGCGTTGCCAGTCAGGTTGATGAGAACCTGCTGGATTGCGCGCTGGTCTGCAACCACATCACCGAGATCGCGCTGGACGCGGCTGGTCAGAGTGACGCCCTTTTCCTTGGCCTGCAGGCTAAGCATGGCTTCGCAGGTCGAAATCGATTCGCCAATGTTGAACGGCTCCATCAGCAGCTCGTAACGACCGGCTTCCAGCTTGCTCATGTCCAGCATGGTATTGACCACCGACAGGAGATGCGCACCGGACTGGCGGATCAGCGCAACATATTCGCGCTGGCGATCATTCTCTAACTTGCCGAAATATTCACCGGCAAGGATATCCGAAAAACCAAGGACGGCATTGAGCGGCGTGCGCAGCTCATGGCTGACGGCGGCCAGAAAACGCGACTTGGCGTCATTGGCCGATTCGGCCTCGGCGACTTTGCGTGCCACTTCACCGCGCAAAACTTCCTTTTCGGTCGTATCACGCAGCTGGCCAATGACCCGCAGAAGTTCACCACTCGGCTCGCGAACCGCCGTCAAATCCATGCGGGTATGCAGGAACTGATCGACACCACGGCTAAGAGACGATTGTTCGAAACGCAGGTCGACAGACGACTGCTCCGCACCTTGGCGCAGGAAATCCAGCGCTTGTGCAAAGGCAATACGGTCCGTCACATGAATACGCTCGGCAAACAAATAACCGGCGCAATCCTTGACGCTCTTGGGAAAGGCGTCGATGTCGCGACCGGCAACATTTTGCACCATGCCCAGCTCGTCGAAAAAGATAACCACGCCAGGAACATAGGCAGCGAGCGCATCCAGCTTGACCGGCTGGTTGGCCACAGTTGCAGCGGACGATACCGGACGGCGCACACCCAAATATACGGCAATGACAATAAGGAAGCTTGCCAGCACGATGGCTGCCCCTGCCGGAAGCGCAATTGCTGGACTTACAAACAGGCTCATAATGGTCGGCACGACAAAAAGTGCACACAGGCTGAACGCCATGAACCGGCGCAGCACCGGCACTCTGGCGGTCCGATGCACGGCATCTTCTTCCATGCGCGCAAGCCACGTGCTTGCGACATGATCAATGCCTGCAACCGCTCTTTCAGCAATGTTACTCAATACCTGCACACCAAAACCCTAAAACGGTCTTCTCGAGGCCGGAGAATAGGTCTTGCCACTTAAAGAAAGGATAAAGACATGGGCCAGATGGGGCAGCAAAAGGGTCTGAAATCTCATTTCGGAACATTTCACAGCGACTTTGCCAAACATGGTTAATGACGCGTAAGCGACGGATTTTGCTCAATTTTCCAAATGCCGTTAATCATTGTGGCGAAGAGAACCCAAGGTTTGCGGTGCATTAGGGCCGCGCTGCCGCAATTATGCTTAACATGATCGTTTAAATTCGATCCAATTGCCCGGGACTGGATGCCGGAAAAGGAAAAAAGATAAAATTTGAATCAAATTTGATGAAAATACCGCCGGAAATTTCAAACGGCTGTTGGTCTGTTGTGTGTAGGTTCTGCTCAAGCCCGAAAAACAGGGCATTCGCAAACGGGAATACCGTTGCAAAACAAGGCAGGCCTGAAAGGCAAGCCAACAAACAGGGTAGTTGACAATGTGGTTTCTTATTAAAGGAACATTCTGGTTTTCGTTGGTGCTGGTGGCGCTATCCTATTTTGGCGCCGCGCAGAACGAATCGCAGACCTCGACACCGATGAATGTCGCAGGTGCAGTTTCTGCTGCCAGTGAAGCCTACCGTTATGTCAGTGCAATCTGCACGGAGAAACCTGAAGTTTGTGAACAGGGTGCAGAGACATTCCACGCTCTGGCCGGACGTGCCCGTGACGGCGCCAAGGTTGCCTATGAATTTCTCGACACCCAGATTGGTGTCAATGAAGACAAGGCCACCGCTGAGTTGACCACCGCCTCGACCGGTACGCCAAGCATTAGCGTTGAATTCCCTCAGAATGGGGACAAGGCGACATCTGAAGGTTTCGTACCGGTTCCGCAAAAGCGCCCTGCCCTTTGATATCCTCTGAATTCGGCGCTGCCCTCGCCATTTGAAATTCCTGCCGAAGAAAACCACCCCTTCGGCCCACACCCCTTGCGGACAGTTGATAGCCATCGTCTGCCGCCGGACTGCCTGAACTGGCCTGAGAATTTGGTCACGCCCTGCCCGGTGAAAATCCGGCAGGGCTTTTTCTTTGCTTTGCGGTTCAAATCATCACGATTTTCACCTATATGGCGGCAAGCAATTAAATGGATAGTGTGATGACCTCTCTCGACAAAATGATTGACGACTTTGCCTTTCTCGATGATTGGGAGGATCGCTATCGTTACGTGATCGAGTTGGGCAAGGAACTGCCTGACTTGGCCGACGAGCATAAGAACGCCCAGAACAAGGTTCAGGGCTGTGCCAGCCAGGTTTGGCTCGTAACACATGCAGATGCCGACAAAGACCCTATGATGACGTTTGAGGGCGATTCTGACGCCCATATCGTGCGCGGGCTGGTCGCTATCGTCCTTGCGGTCTATTCGGGCAAACATGCCTCCGAAATCACGCAGCTGGATGCCATCCAGGTCTTCGACAAGATCGGCCTAGTGGAGCACCTTTCTTCCCAGCGCGCCAATGGCCTGCGTTCGATGATAAATCGTATTCGGGAAGAGGCACGGCTGCGGCTGCAATAAGAATCCAGTTGGCGGGCAAGTCCTTCGGACTGGTTTCATCCTGGAAAAGGTTCGCCCGCTCTACCTTCAAAGGCGCGATTGTGGTCGCACCTTTTTTGTGTCGTTTGTTTTCGTTCACCGCGACATGGCGAACCGTTTCAGATGTCGGCCTTGCTGAAGACTGAGGCTGTAATACGCTCAAGGACAGAAACGAACTCGTCGAAACCGGGGTCGTCGCGCCTGTCCTCGACAACATTGCAGGCATAACCGACTGTTGTCCTGTCCTTGCCAAAGGACATGCCGATATCACTGAGAGATATGCCAAGCACAACATGGCATACATACATCGCAATCTGCCTAATGTGGCAGGCCGCTCGGCGCCGGTCACTGCGCACCAGGGTACGCTCCCCCGCAAGTACCACCAATTCGCTGGTCAACTGCCTGACGATACGGCAGACGCGGCGGGTGGAAAATGGCAATCCGCCGCACATCACCATTGGTGCGGCCGGGTTCTTCTGGCCTTGTTGTGGCTGGATATCTTTCCTTTGTGTATCCCCTGGCATGAACGAACTCCCTTCATGAATAGGAATTAATTCATGTCACGTGCTGCATGCAAGGGGAAATTATCATAACACTTTTGTACATCCCCGCAGCAACCTTGCGGAGCGACCACGAACAGACCCGCGAGGCAACATTATTTAATCATTTAAAAACAGTATGTTCGTATATTTTCAACCTATCGAAAGCGAGATATCGTTGCGCAGACTACGCATCGAGCGATGAAATAAATGTGATTTTTTTCCTCTTTATACACAAAAATCCACGCAAAAGAAAACCGGCCTCTGAGGGCCGGTTTTCAAAACTACTCATTGTTGCCAGTTTAAAGTCGCGACCTCGAACATGGTCGAGGCACTGCAGACTTGAAAGCGATTAGCGCGAAGCCTTGCGACGCTGGCCAAGACCCATTTCCTTGGCGAGGCGCGAACGTGCTTCGGCATAGGCTGGGGCAACCATCGGATAGTCAACCGGCAGTTCCCACTTTTCGCGGTAGTCTTCCGGCGTCATGTTGTGATGGGTTGTCAGGTGGCGCTTCAGCGACTTGAAGGAACCGCCACATTCGAGGCAGATGATCTGATCGTCCTGAACCGACTTTCTGACCGAGATGGCAGGTTTCTGTTTCTCGGCAGCAATTACAGAAGGGGCTGGGGCTGTTGTACCACTCAAGGCGGAATGCACATCAGAAATGAGGCTTGGCAGTTCTGCAACCGGAACAACATGATTGCTGACATAGGCGGCAACAATGTCAGCGGTTAGTTCAACCAGCAGATCATGTGCACTACCGTATGCGGTTTCAGTCATATAAGTATCTCCTATCAATTCGTTCCGGTACGGCAACGTTTGATCCTGCCCTTCCATGTTTATGAACATGTTACGAAACCACCCCCAAATGGCTTCCAGCAGACAAAGCAAACATCGTCTGTTACTGGCCATTCAACGACGCCGCACAAAGCATATGCTCATTTAGGAGAGCACTGATCACGTAGTCTCAATGATCACAAAGCATGTTGCGCGGCAGGAAAACCAGCATCAGAAACTTAATGGGAAATCGAATAACACCGTTTCAAAAAAAGTCCAATTATAATTTCATACTAATTTAAGCTACTGATTTCTTATAATTTACGTATTCCTCAAGAAAATTCTATCTTGACGTTAGAGAACCTTATGATTTGGTAATATATAGCTGGAGATCTGGATAATATTCAGATTTTCAACTTTCGGTTATCTTCAATTCATCAATAACAGACACATCACAAAGCTTGTAACCTGCGATATGGGCTGCTCTGGCAAGCAAATGCGCAGAGATCGGCGCCGTCAATATAAAGAAAAAGAAACCGGCTATAGTTCGCGCCAAAATTGAAATATCGACAGAATGAATTCCTACCGCCAATAGCAGCAAACCAGAGCCGATCGTCCCTGCCTTTGAGGCGGCGTGCATGCGCGTATAGAGGTCTGGGAAGCGGTTGACGCCGATGGCTGCCACCAGCGCAAACAGCGCGCCGGAGAGCATCAGAAACGCGGTTATGAGCGCGATGATCAGCTCCATCACTTCTTCCTTTTCGATGCTTTTTTACGCTGCGGCTTTTCCTGCCGGCCCGTCGCTTTAACAGTAACGCCGTTTTTGCTCGGCGCGCGTGACAACACGAAGCGGGCAAAAGCCACGGTTGCCAGGAACCCGACAAGACCGAGGGCTATCGCGATATCGATGTAGAGCGTGAAACCTGTCTTGATGGCGATGACCGCGATAAAGCCGATCACAATACCAACGAGCATATCAAGGGCAACAATCCGGTCCGGGAGTGTTGGCCCCTTTATGACGCGGTAGACGGTCAGCAGAAATGACAGCGAGAGGATGACGAGGGCAGCAACGGTTGCCCATGATACGATCAGGGATACGGCACTCATCGAAAGGCCTCCATGATCTTGCGCTCAAAGCCATTGGCAATATCCCGCTTCGTTGCCTCGATATTCGAGCAATCCACGGCGTGCACGTAAAGGTAACGCCTGTCTTCCGACACGTCCACCGACAGTGTGCCCGGTGTCAGCGTGATAAGGTTGGCGAGCAAGGTTATCTCAAAGTCACTGGTCACAGTCAGGGGAAAGGCAAAAATGCCGGGCTGAAGGTCCAGACGCGGTTTCACCACCATCACAGCGACAGTCCATGCCGACAGCATTAACTCCTTGAAGAACAGTCCGATCAGCGACGCAATACGGCCAATACGGGTCCAGTAACTGCGTCCGCCCACCTGATCACGGATCAACCAAAGCGTAAATGCTGACAGAAGAAAGCCGAAACCGATATTGAGAAGCGTCGCGCTGCCGGTAATGGCAACCCAGACGACAACAAAGAGAACATTGACGATAAGCAGGGTCATCTCAGGCTCCCCTCAGGAAAGACAGACCGTATATAGGCTGATGGATCCACCAGACCTTCTGCTGCCCGCTGGCTGAGGTTAAAGACGGTTTCTGGAAATACGCCGCCAATCGTCACAAGTAGTGCAAGGCCGGCGATAGCAGTAACCGCAATCGAAGAACCTGGCTGAAGTGTGACAGCAGTCTGTGTGCCGACCTGCTTCACCTGTGGGCGCCAGAAGGCCAGAAGATAGACACGACCAAAGGTCAGCGTGATGATGAAACCGGCCACCAGCAGCGAAGCTGCCAGCCACCACGCGCCGATATCAATTGCAGCCTTGACCAACATGGCTTTCGGCCAGAATCCAATGAAGGGCGGCAGCCCTGCCCCGGCAAAGAACAGTGCCAGCGCCATGCCGGAGAATAGAGGTGCGGTTTTGTAGAGGCCGCCAAGTTCTGAGAGCAACCAGCCGCCGCCAATGCGGGCGGCAACACCTGCCACAAGGTAGAGCGCGGTCATCAGCAACACGGACTGGACAGCATAAAATATTGCGCCGCTGATACCCGCTGTGGTGCCAATTGCGACACCTGCCATGATGTAACCGATACCGGACACCACAACGTAGCCCAACATGCGCCTGATATCATTTTGTGCCAGAGCGCCAAGTGCACCGAGGATCATGGTGAGGGCTGCGACGATGGCGATCACAAAGCTCAGTTCTTCGCGCTCTACCGGAAACAGCATGACCATGACCCGCAGCAAAGAGTAGACGCCGACCTTCGTCAGCAAACCGCCGAACAATGCCGCAACCACGATCTTGGGCGTGTGGTAGGATGCAGGCAGCCAGAAATTGACCGGGAACGCTGCTGCCTTCATCGCAAAGGCCAGTGTAAACAGGCAGGCCAGAGTCATCATCGGAGCAATACCCCGTAGATCACCGGCTTTCAGCACAATGTCAGCCATATTGAGCGTGCCGAAGATGGCATAGAGGTAGCCGACGGTGATCAGGAACAGGGTTGTGCCTATGAGGTTGAGAACCGCATATTTCAGCGCACCGTCGATCTGCTCTCTCTCCGACCCCAGTACCAGCAGGCCAAAGGACGAAATCAGCAGCACTTCAAACCAAACATAGAGGTTGAAGATATCACCGGTGAGGAATGCGCCGCTTACACCGGCCATCAGCAACATCAAAAATGGATAGAAACCGTACCGCTTACGATTTTCATCCATATCCGACAGGGAATAAAGGCCGCAGGCAAACGCCGACAGCGCCGCAACAAAGGCCAGCAACGCACCAGTCAAATCAGCGGTAAAGGCAATGCCAAATGGCGGCAGCCAGCGCCCCATGACCATGGTGAACGGCCCTTGTGTTGCAACCTTCCACAACAGAGCGGCGTCCAGAACCACAAGCACCGCAAGACCTGTCAGCGCGATACGTGCATGCAGCCATGTGGAGTGGCGCACCATCATCAAGATGGCACCAAAGGCGATGCAGACGGCAACCGGCAGGATGATCAACCACTCGGAGGCAGCAACGGGCTGCATGACCATGGCGGCGGCGTGATCTGGCACTGTAGAAGAAGGAGCGGCCATTTTTTCTTTCTATGCTGAAACGTCAGTAGCCAAGCGGCGGCAAGGGTTCATGCGCCGGTTCGGCTTTACGCATTTCGTCCGTGTCATCGGTTTTCAGTTCCTGAAAGGCACGCCAGGTCAGCACCAGCAGAAAGCAGAAAAACGAAAATGAGATCACGATGGCTGTCAGGATCAGCGCCTGTGGCAAAGGATTGGCCGTGTCTGCAGGCAACGTGTCCATGCCTGCACCAATGATTGGCGGGATTTCGCGGGTGAGACGGCCGGAGGTAAATAGCAGCAGGTTGACGGCATTGCCCAGCACCGCAACGCCCAGCAGGATGCGGATGCTGTAGCGCGATAACATGAGATAGATGGCGACGGAAAAGAAAATGCCGACCACAACAGAAAGAACAGCTTCCATCAGTCAACGTCCCTTTCTTCCAGCGCCAGCGCAATGGAGGTTATGGCCCCGACAACGACAAGATAAACACCGACATCGAAGGACATGACGGTGGCAAGCGGCACTTCGACGCCGAACAGGCTGGGATAGACCCACAGGCCTGTCATGAAAGGCACACCGGCAATGACAGATACCAAACCGGATACGGTTGCCAGCAGCAGACCCGCGCCTGCAATGGCCAGCGGATGGAAACGGATAGCGCGACGAACGGCGTTGACCCCAAAGGCAATGCCATAGATGGCCAGCGCGGAAACGGCGATCAGTCCACCGATAAAACCGCCACCCGGCTCATTATGGCCGCGCAGCAGCACGAAGATAGAAAACAGCACCATCAGACTGGTAATTATCGGCGCAATGGTCCGCAGGATGATCGTATTCATGCGCGTTTCTCCTGCCCGCCCTGGTCATCATCCAGCGGGTGAATACGCACACCTGCCCGCAGCCGGATCAGCGCCAGAATGGCAAGGCCGGTGATCATCACCACAGAGATTTCGCCCAGCGTATCCGTGCCACGGAAATCGACAATAATGACGTTCACCACGTTGGCGCCGTGGGCAATCACCTTGGACCACTGATTGAAGAAGTCCGTCAGACTGTTGTTGAATGGCACTTGCGTGGATTTGAGCAGCATCAGCGCAAAACCGGTACCGCATGCAATAGCAATGGTGCTGTCGAGTATGATCTGCCCCCAGGAGCGGTGATCGACCGCAGACAGGCGCAACCGGGTCATGACAAGGGTTAGAATGACCACCGACAGGGTTTCTACCATGAACTGGGTGAAGGATAGGTCCGGTGCGCCGAACAGCAAAAACAGAACGGCGACAGAAAACCCTTGTATGCCCAGAGCAACAATCGCTGTCAGACGAGTTCTCGCCATCAAAATGGCGACAAGACCAATCAGCGCAATCACGATGAAAGTCAGTTCGTGCAGCAGAATGTCCTGCGGCCAGACCGGCATGTCAGGCAGTTCATCATAAACCAACAATGGTACCAGCAGTGCAAAGGCCAGCACCGCAAAGGTCGCTGTGACATAAAACTCCATCCGGCCCGGCTGAATGAAGCGGGTAACATGAAATGCCATCTTGACCATCAGGGCCACGAAACCGTCAAAGCCCTTGTCGGGTCCGCCCCCAATTGCCTGCAGCGTCGACGCAATAAGGATGCGCAGCTTCGCAAGGCTTTTATAGGCGACAATTCCAAGCACGACTGTCAGTAGCGATAGCGCCAGCGGAACACCGATATGCGGCAGCAGGGATATCTCCACCGCCCTCACCTCTCCGGCAACGGCACTGGCCATTGGCATCGACAAGAACTGGTGGGCAACACCGGAAAACTGTGCCAGCAGCAACCCGCATGCGGCCAGGACGGTCGGGCCAACCCACAACAATACCGGCCCTTCATGCGCATGTTTCGGTGTTTTGACCGGCTTGCCAAGGAACGGTTTCAACGCCACGGCAAAGGCAATGGCAAACATCAGCGCATTGCCGATGATCGCGACACCGAGAAACAACACGGCGCGCGGATCGTTATGCGCCAGCGCATAGTAGATTTCTTCCTTGGCCAAGAACCCAAACATCGGCGGCAAGCCGCCCATGGAAATCGCAGAGATCAGCGCCGCGGCAAAGGTTATCGGCATAGCCTTGCGCAGTCCGCCAACCTTCGTCACATCACGGGTGCCAGCCTCATGATCGATAATTCCGACGACCATGAAAAGTGCGCCTTTGAACAGCGAATGCGCGATGAGATAAAGCACGGCCGCCTCGATGGCATGCGGCGACCCGAAGCCGGTCAGCATGACCAAAAGACCAAGAGACGACACCGTCGTATAGGCCAGCATCAGTTTGAGGTCGGTCTGCCGTACCGCCAGAAACGCGCCGACAAGCATGGTAATGCCACCAAAGAGCGGCAGTAGGATTTCCCAGGCAGGTGTGTCGCCCAATACCGGATTAAGGCGCATCAGAAGGTAGACGCCAGCTTTGACCATGGTCGCTGAGTGCAGGTAGGCCGAAACAGGTGTTGGTGCTTCCATGGCGTTGGGCAGCCAGAAATGAAATGGAAACTGCGCGGATTTTGTGAAAGCACCGCCGAGAACCAGTGCCAGCGTGACCAGATAGAACGGGCTGGCACGCAAGATATCGCCGCCCTGCATCAGTTGGGACAGCTGGGTGACGCCACTGATGTTCCAGATAAGGATCAGGCCTGCCAGCAGAGCCAAACCACCACCACCGGTGACCAGCAGCGCCTGTAATGCCGCGCGGCGCGATGCCACGCGCTCATGGTCAAAACCAATGAGCAGGAATGAGGTGATCGAGGTCAGTTCCCAATAGACGAACAGCATCAGGAAACTGTCGGAGACGACAACGCCGAGCATCGCCCCCATGAACAGCAGCAGAAAGGATAGGAAGCGACCCTGCTGCGGATGGCCCTTGAGGTAGCCGCCAGCATAGAGAACGATGAGAGCTCCAATACCGGTAATCAACAGAGCGAAGGTCAGCGACAGGCCGTCAAGAAACCACGAGAAACTGAGATCGAAGCTAGGCACCCAGACATAACCGCCAGTGACGGCATCCCCCGCTGCGACAAGCGGCAGAAAAGAGGCGAACTGGGCAAAAGCAACGGCCGGAATGAGGGCAAGTATCCAGGCGGCGTTGTGACTGAATCTGCGAACCAGAAACGGTGCAACCAGCGCGCCTGCAAATGGCAGAAACAGCACAATGAATGTCATCAACGTGACATTTTCAGACATCTCACCCCCTGTGGAACTGTCAAGAATCCCCCTCGACAACACCCTCTTTTCAATAGGGTAACATGGGTCGTGCCTCAACCATTTTCAGCGAGAATCGGGCCATACACAAAGTTCTCCACCAAATGCGGGGAACTGGCACTTGCGGGCTTTTTTCTTGACGTAACGCACCTTATCTAAAGGGACAACAGAAAGGATCAGCGCCATGAACGACATCAAGACATCTAAACTCGTCAAAACCGATGCGGAGTGGAGAGAACAACTGACCCCGGAACAGTACCATATCCTGCGGGAACACGGTACTGAGCGCGCGTTTACCGGCCCCTATTGGGATAGCAATGAAAAGGGTCTCTACCGTTGTGCTGCCTGCGATGAGCCGCTGTTTTATTCAGATACCAAATTCGATGCGGGATGCGGCTGGCCAAGTTATTTCGAGCCGGTCAAGGCTGATGCGGTGACCGAGCACAGTGACACAAAATACGGCATGGTCCGCACCGAGATCCGTTGCGCTAATTGCGGTGGCCATCTCGGCCACGTGTTCCCTGATGGACCCAAACCAACGGGATTGCGCTACTGCATTAACGGCCATTCCATGGTGTTTGAGCCGCAATAACAAAACACGTATTCATGAAATTGATGAGGGGCAGGATCACATAAACCTGCCCTTCGTCTTTCGGGGCGTCACCTTTGCGTGGAAGGCCTTCGGCTTTCACCGCGACAGAGGCTTACTCCGGCGTGATGGATTGCCATCCGCCAAGAACGCGCTGCTCCTCACGCGACCATGTCCAGTAATGCCCTTGAAATGGCTGATCATAGGCGCGGTCAATTTTTACGCCCTGCAGGGCGCACAGTAGCAGCGTGCCAACGCCGCCATGGGCGACAATCGCCACATCACCTGCCCCGTCTGTCTCTGCAGCAATCCGCCGAAAGGCTTGCACAACACGGTTTTGTGCATCGATCGCTCTCTCCCAACCGCGCACGCTTTCGTTGGGTTCGGCAAAAAAACGGTCCGCCATGACTTCGAATTCAGAGGGCGGCAAAAAGCCGGTCGCACTGCGATCGTTTTCATGCAGCGCGTGCTGCACCTGAACCGGAAGACCCTGGAACCCGGCCAGAATGCCCGCCGCCTCAATGGCCTTTGTTTCATCACTTGCCCAGACGTTCGTAACTTCGGCCATGGCCGCAGAGGCAGCAAACATCCGCATGCGGGCAATGCCCTTATCGGACAGGCACCAGCGGGGCACCGGTTTTGCCGGATCGACCACGACTTCAGGGTGGGTGATGAAATGGATGTTGCTCACGTCGGATCCGCTTCGCCGAGGCGCAGTTCCATGCAGGTCAGGTCGAGCCAGCGACCAAACTTGATGCCGACCTGCTCAAACCGGCCGACATGGCGAAAGCCCATTTTTTCATGCAGACGAATGGACGCGGCATTTTCCGCCTCGATTGCTCCGATCAACACATGCACACCATTTTGCTTGGCGCGGATAATCAGTTCCTGCATCAGTGATTTGCCGGCACCAGTGCCACGCGTGTCTTTACGCACATAAACGGAATGTTCCATGCTCCGGCGAAAACCGTCGAAAGCACGCCAGTCACCATAGGAAGCATAACCGACACATTTGCCGTCCAGTTCAGCTGCAAGAACAGGATATTCCTTGTCCTTGCGTGCCTTGAACCAGTTCAGGCGGTTTTCCAAATCAACCACCGTGTCATTCCAGATTGCCGTGGTGTTGAGAACGGCGTCGTTATAAATATCCATGATCGCAGACAGATCTGCTTCCGTCGCGTCACGCACAATAAGTGTCATCGGGTATGTCCATCACATGTAAAGCCGGAATATGGCTCTTATGTCTCACAGGCCGGTGACAGGCGAAAGGCTGAAACAGGTGATAACCGCAGAATAATGCACCGCAGCGGCAGCCACCACGAAGCCATGCCAGATGGCGTTCTGAAATCGCAGTTTTTCCCAAACGTGAAAGATCACGCCCAGCGAATAGATCATGCCGCCCGCCACGAGCAGCCAGATGGTTACCGTCGACAGATATTGTGAAAGCGGCGCGGCGATCAGAACCCCGCTCCAGCCCATGCCAAGATAAAGCAGGATGGCCAGACGGTCATAACGACCGGGAAAGAGGCATTTCAGAGCAATGCCACCAATGGCTGCCAGCCAGATGAAAGCCAGCATAAACACGATCAGCGGTTCGTCTGCACCGCGTTGCAGGAATGGGGTGTAAGTGGCGGCAATCAGCAAAAAGATCGCAGAATGATCGAGCCGCCGCAGATACCATTTGGTACGCGAATGGGGCCAGATATTATAGGTAAAAGAAATGGACAGGCACAAAACCAGCCCCAGACCATACACCCAGGCGGCGGCCATGCCGCTGAATGTGCTCCATACTGTAGCGTAGAAGATCAGCGCGGTTGCGCCGATCAAGGCCAGTACGATACCGACGCCATGCACGATGCCGTCGGCCACGATTTCGTGAAAATCATATTTGCGGCCTAAACGCCAAAGTTCACTCATGGTCCGTTCCTGCTGTCCGGCGTATAGAATGCCGACAACACGCGCCAACAGCAAGTGGTGCCTCGAAACTGACGATCACATTGCGTTCGGATATGTTGCAGCCTGTCATGAAGATGTGGCCGGCGAAGCGCCAGGCCACAGCATCGTCTCACACCTGTTCAGCTTGCATTTCTGCCGCACATTCCTGGCAAAACGGCGTATAGGGCACGGCTGCGAGGCGCTCAGCGGAAATGGTCTTTCCACATCTGACGCAGGTGCCAAATGTGCCGTCGGAAATGCGCACCAGAGCAGCATCAATGGCCTTCAACTCATCCTGTCCGACTTGACCAAGCTCATCCAGAACTTCGTCATTGCTGCGTTCAACGGCACGGTCTTCATTGTCAGGGTTTACCGGCTGCTCAAAGTCATCCTCGATCTTGCGCAGCCGCTTGTTCAGTTCACGTTGCCTGTCGCGCAGGATTTTTTCATAGCCAGACGTATCCATAACCCATGTCCTCTAATGGTCGATTTCAGCGCAGCGGCCACCCATCGAGAGACCGCTGCGCCAATTCAAAGATGTCGTGCAGCCTTGCTTTTAACGGTCGATCAGCACCGAGCATTTTGCATGGCGTACAACGCGGTCCGCTGTCGCACCGATGAAATAGTTTGTGAAATCAGGCGTATGCGAAGCGACGATGATGAGATCTGCATGATGTTCCTCCGCGCAGGCAAGAATTTCACGCGCCGGCGGGCCACTGCGGATTTCAACTGTTGCCTGAATGCCTGTCCGCTCTTTCAGTTCCACAAGTTTTGCCTTGCCATCCTCGATCGCATTTTCAATCAGGTCGACTGGAAGGTCTATGGCGATATAGCCCGGCAGCTGCTCGACCACATTCAGCAAAACGATCTCGCCACCAGCATCCAGCAAACCCGATGCCTTGCGGATGATCTTTTCACCCTTTTCAATGGCACTCATGTCAACAGGTACAACGATCTTCTTGTACATATGCTTCTCCTTCCACGTTAAGGCTGCGGCTATTTGCGCGCGATGACAGCCCAGTTCCCAAACCCCGACGCAGCGCAAAGCCAGTCGCCGCGAGAATTATAATTCGGTTCCACAACCGATACATGCAGTTTCTCAAATTTGCGGTGCTCTGCCTTGATTAAGGTCAAGCGCAGACAACATCATTGTCAACAAATAGTGCACGCTCAATCACCAAACGTCCCTCTTTCCTGAACGTTCCCGAGGCATCATATTCACATCAAATAAAGCGTCGCCGGAACGGCGCCGCAGCGCACGGCCGCCTGCTGATCAAGCACGCCAGCGTAGATGGAGTTCGTGACATCATGACTGAAACATCGCAATTTGCACTGACACGGCCGGCCTATGTTGGGCAGGCACATCTTATCGTGAACGACCTGGCGCGCGTTTCCGACTATTACCAGAAGGTGATCGGCCTGTCGGTTATTGAAAAACAGCCAAGCGGAGAGATACTCGGTGTCAACGGCCAACCCTTGCTGACCCTATCCACATCCAGCAATGCCGAGCGTGCTCCACGCAACGCGGCAGGCCTGTTCCATACCGCCTTCCTGCTGCCAAGCCGCAAGGATCTGGCGCATTGGCTGGCCCATATTGCGCACAACAATATTCAGCTTGATGGCGCATCCGACCATCTGGTCAGCGAGGCGATCTATCTGTCTGACCCGGAAGGAAACGGCATAGAAGTTTACCGCGACCGCTCGCCTCTGGAATGGACCTACCAGCAGGACGGCACGGTGGAGATGAACACCCTGCGCCTCAACCTACAGGAGCTCTATAACTCTGCCCCCAAGACACTTTGGGAAGGTGCGCCTGAAGGTACCGCCATCGGCCACATTCATTTGCAGGTCGGCAACATTCCGCAGGCAGACGAGTTTTATCAGGACGTGCTCGGCCTGAAGATCATGGCGCGCTATCCCGGCGCCAGCTTCTTTGCCACCGGCTCCTACCACCACCATGTTGCCGCCAATATCTGGAACAGCCGTGGTACCCAAGCCCGACGCGACAACATGACAGGTCTTGCCGGTTATTCGCTGCGCTTCAACGAAAAGGGTGCGTTGGACAGCGCGGTCGCCGCACTGGACCGGTTGGGTATATCAACTGAACGTCAAAGCGACGGCATCGTTCTGAAAGATCCATGGGGCATTGGTCTAAGGCTCGCAGCTTAAAATCTCTGCTGGTCACCCTCCCCCTTTGGGAACCGTAACTGTTGTTGAACGTTACTGTCCCGGACGGGGATATGAAATCATGAACGGCACCATAAAAATCGATGAAAAAGTTCCGGTGACACCGATCGTAGAGGCGCCGCAGCACAGACACGTATCAAGAAAAAATTCGCCCGATGACGATGCGCGCAGCCAGCAGCCATTGGGTCGCGAAGCGCTGGAAGTTGCGGCTAAGTGGTCGATCGTCGGTCTGTTCACCATTGCCTTTCTTGCCTGCGTACACCTGCTGTCCGTAGTGCTGATCCCCATCGTCATGGCAATCGTTGTCGGGATGATCCTTGGGATGGCAGCGGAAAAGCTGGCTGGTTACGGTATTCCGGGCTTTGGCGTGGCGCTCATTCTGTCAGGCCTTGTGGCACTGGTGTTCATTTTCGTCATCAATTCGCTGATCGATCCACTTTCCATGCTCGCTTCTCAGGGGCCGCAACTTCTGGATCAGACCGCAGAACGTTTCCTGCCCTATCTTGAGCGTGTGAGATGGCTCAATATTTCTGCGGCGACCTTCAGCTTCGGCACAATGTCGATGGAATCGCTGCTGGACCGCAGCACCGGTATCCTGTCCGTCGTCACGTCCAGCCTGACACCCGCGATTGTGCAAGGCTTGATCTTCTTTGCCGGACTTTTGATGTTCCTTTACAGCCGCTTGCGGTTGCGCAAGGGCATCATCATGGCCTTTCCAGCCCGCCACCAAAGACTACGGACCATCCGTACCATCGGATCGGTGGAACATGTGCTTGGCACCTATTTCGCTACCGCCAGTCTTATTTATGCCGGGCTTGGTGTTACCATGGTTCTTATTGCCTATCTCGGCGGTCTGGCCATGCCATTGCTATGGGGGCTGTTTGCCTTCCTCTCCAGCTTCATCCCGTTTATCGGCATTGCCGTGATGACCATATCCCTGACGATTGCTGGCATGTTGACCCATGATACGTTGCTGCTTGGCCTGCTGCCCGCCTTTGTGTTCTTCACCATTCACCTGTTGATGGAAAATCTGGTGTTTCCGGCCGTGATCGGCCGCAACCTCGAAATCAACCCGTTTATCGTGTTTGTTGCGATTATCTTCTGGACATGGATGTGGGGTGCAGCAGGCGCCATGCTGGCGCTCCCTCTGTCATTGATTGGCATGACAATCGCGCAGGAGCTTTTCCCGTCGCGCAAAGTGGTGCCGAACCTTCCCGACTAAGCTTTAGTTGGTTTCGGGATCAAATCCCGGATCATCCAGACGGACGAAGGTGACCCCGCGTTTTTTCAAGTTGAGCAGACCTTTGGCAACGCCCTCACCTGCCTGATGGGTTGGCTGGTTGATATGGGCAATCACCACATCACCATCCTTAGCGGCAGCAATGCGTTTTTGCGCAACGCCGGCACCGAGCAGAGAACCACCGTCGCCGTTGATGGAATAACCGGCAATGCGTTCGCCGATACCATTGATCTCAGCCATCGACGAATGGGTGTATTTGGCGGTTGCCCCACGGAACCAGCTGGGCTCCTTGCCAGTGGCCGCAAGGATGGCCTCACGCCCACCATTGACCTCCCGCATGACACTTTCCATGCTGCCGGCAGCGGTAATACCATAGACAGAGACCTGACGGTCGATGGCCGGGATATGGTCTTGTCCGTGGTTTTCAATCTCAAACAGATCAGGATTGGCCAGCATGATGGCAAGCGCATCTCGATTGTGCCTGATCCAGCGTGCGGTCACGAACACGGTCGCGGGAATGCGCTCTTTGACCAGCGTATCGAGAATTCGAAAGTCGGTCTTGCCCATGCAGGCATCCAGCGTGATGGCAACCCGCGTTACGCCACTTGCCTGCGGGCGCATTTTAAGCGTCGGCTCAACCAACCCTGATGACGCAAAGGCGGGCACTGAAAACAGCGCAACAAAACAAACGCTGGCGAGGCTGGAAAGAAGATAACGGCGCATGGCAGACACAGCTCAACGGGAGAATATCAAAAGCGGATGCGCCGGATAAACGCCTGAATTATGGCTGGGTCAACAGCAAAGCTGCTTCAGTTGTAAAGGTAATACTGGCCCCATTGCGATTCCGGGACTTTTTCGCCCACACGGTAATCAAAGGATTGGATGGCAAGGTTCTGTTCGCTGGTCCGGCACTTATATTTCAGCTTGTACCATTCGCCACTGCTGCGAAACACGGCGCCTGCCGCCTTGATGGAGTTTTCCGTGACCTGCGGCTCACCGAACGTGTAGGCGATGACCTTGTCCGGCCTCATGCCCTTCTGTTCGGCGGCGATGCGCTCCATAGCCTCGATATCACAACGCTGCTCAAGACGTTCTTCCGGTGCGAGCGCGTTCAACTGTCTTTTGACGGAACTATCCAGTGCAAGGGATGGAACAGCTGACACGACAACGAGAACAACTGCCGGGAGAAGGTGACGCATATTATCCTGACCTGGTGATTTCGATTCCCTGGAAAATAAAAACAGCAACCGCTCTTTTCCACATACCTAAGGCTGTATCGTCGAATTGTGCCCGAAACAGGGTAAATCTCAAGGGGCCAGCAGAGATGCCTGTGGATATTCAACCTTGATCCTTCCCCCGCCCCTCTCTACATCTTCTTCCACTGGTGCCACGGCCTGAAAACGGCCACTGGCGCTGCCATTCATTTCCGATGAAAGCGAGTTTGTTTTGTCGATATTCAAGAACCTCCCCGCCGCTCCTGTCGCAGAAAAAAAGCCGGTAACGGATACGCGTCACGGCATCAGCCGCACCGATGACTATGCGTGGTTTCGGGCAGACAACTGGCAGGCAATGTTCAAGGACCCGACCCTGCTCGATCCGGCAATCCGTAGCCATCTGGAAGCGGAAAACACTTATATGGAAGCTGCCCTCAGCGACACCAAACCACTGCAGGAAAAGCTGTTTGAAGAGATGAAGGGCCGCATCAAGCAGGACGATTCGTCCGTGCCTATGAAAGATGGTCCTTACGCCTACGGCACGTTGTTTGTAACCGGTGGTGAGCAGCCACACTATTTCCGCACCCCACGCGACGGTGGTGAAAAGCAGGTCCTGCTTGATGGCGACAAGGAAGCTGAAGGTAAGGACTATTTCCGCCTCGCTGGCATCGACAACTCGTCCGACCACACTCATGGCATTTGGGGCTATGACGACAAGGGCTCTGAATATTTCACACTGCGGGTTCGTAATCTTGCGACCAGTGAAGACCTTGATGACGTGATCGAAAACACTGGTGGCGGCGGCGCATGGGCGCCTGACGGTAAGAGCTTTTTCTACACCTTGCAGGACGAAAACCATCGGCCGTCCAAGGTCTTCCATCACATCATCGGCCAGCCGCAATCGACAGACCGCCTCGTCTATGAGGAAAAGGACCCTGGCTTCTTTATGGGCGTTGGCGGCTCATTGCTTGAAGACTGGATCTTCATCGACATTCATGACCATGAGACCAGCGAATACCGCCTGCTGTCCACCGCCGACCTGACTGCCGAGCCTGTCATCGTGGCGAAGCGTGAGGAAGGCGTGGAATATTCCATGACCGAGGGCGGTGATGTTTTTTACATCCTGACCAATGATGGTGATGCCAAGGACTTCAAGATCATGGAAGCGCCGGTGACGGCACCGGGCAAGGAAAACTGGAAGGAAGTGGTGCCGCATGAACCGGGCCGCCTTATCCTGTCGCATCTTGCGCATGCCCGCCACCTGCTGTGGCTGGAACGCCGTGATGGCCTGCCGCGCATCGTCATTCGTGACCGCGCGACCGGTGAAGAACACGCCATTGCCTTTGCCGAGGAAGCCTACTCTCTCGGCCTGCAGGGAGCAGCTGAATATGACACCGACACCATCCGTTTCTCCTATTCGTCGATGACCACCCCAAGCCAGTTGTTCGATTACAACATGGTGACGCGTGAACGCGTATTGTTGAAGACCCAGGAAGTTCCATCCGGCCACACTATCGATGACTACGTAACCCGCCGCGTCATGGCGACATCGCATGATGGAGCATTGGTGCCTGTATCTCTGCTCTACCACAAGGATACCAAGCTGGACGGTTCGGCCCCTTGCCTTCTCTATGGCTACGGCGCTTACGGCATCAGCATTCCCGCCTCGTTCAGCACCAACAATCTGTCACTGGCAGATCGTGGTTTTGTCTATGCCATCGCCCATATTCGTGGCGGCAAGGACAAGGGTTTCGAGTGGTATGAAACCGGCAAGATGGAGCACAAGCAGAACACCTTCAAGGACTTCATCGCTGCGGCCGACCATCTGGTGAAAGAGGGCTTTACCTCTTACGACAAGATCATCGCTGAAGGGGGATCGGCCGGTGGCATGCTGATGGGTGCCGTGGCCAATATGGCACCAGAGAAATTCGCTGGCATTATTGCAGCCGTTCCGTTCGTGGACGTGCTGACGACGATGCTGGACGACACGCTGCCGCTGACACCACCGGAGTGGCCGGAATGGGGCAACCCGATCGATTCAGAAGAGGAATATAGCTGGATTGCGGCTTACAGCCCTTACGACAATGTCGGTGCAAAGGCTTACCCGCCACTGCTGGCGATTTCCGGACTTACCGATCCACGCGTGACCTATTGGGAACCAACGAAGTGGGTGGCAAAACTGCGCGAGTACAGCACAGGCGACGCGCCAATCCTGTTGAAGACCAACATGGCCGCCGGCCATGGCGGCAAATCCGGACGCTTCCAGCGACTGGAGGAAATCGCCTTTGAATATTCCTTTGCCATCAAGGTCGCGGGCAAGATGTAAAGTTTGAGTTGAACGGCCCCGCCTGTTTTCCGAACAGGCGGGGCCGTTTTGTTTTAGCCGTTGTTGGCCTCGGTATTCGCCGTGACGATGCTCGCCCTCACGAAGGCGGCAACAAACATTGCCGACAGCAGAAGCACGATGGTCGGTGCCGGGGCGCTGTCGATAAAAAACGACAGGTAGACGCCGAGCAAAGACGCCGTAAGCGCAATGACCACTGCAAGCATCAGCATGGTGGAAAACTTGCGTGTCAGCAGAAATGCAATCGCGCCCGGCGCAATCAGCATGGCAATGGCGAGAATGATGCCGACGGCTTTCAGTGCGCCGACGATGGTCAGCGAAATCAGGCACAACAGACCGTAATGCAGCAGGTTTACCCTGAGGCCCACCGCCTTTGCCTGAGCAGGGTCAAAGGCATGTAGCAGGAAGTCTTTCCACTTCAGACTGATAATGCCAGTGGTGATGACCGCAATAACCGCCGTCTCGGTAATGTCCTGCCAGCTCACGCCCAGCATGTCGCCAAACAGGATGTGATCGAGATGCACATCTGACTGGATCTTGACGTAGAGCACCAGCCCCAGTCCGAACATGCCGGAAAACACCACACCCATCACCGTATCCTGTTTGATACGGCTGTTATCCTTAAGATAACCGGTGGCAAGCGCACAGACCATACCGGCAACAAAGGCGCCAACCGCAAATGGCAGGCCAACGATGTAGGCGATGACGACGCCGGGAAACACCGCATGGCTGATGGCATCGCCCATCAGCGACCAGCCTTTCAGCACCATAAAACAGGACAGAACGGCGGTTGGCACGGCAACCAGCGCTGCGATGACCAGCGCGTTGACCATGAAGTCAAATTCGAAGGGTTCGAGGAAGTTCATATCGCCACCTCCTGCGCCTGAGCTGCACGGCGGCGAGATGCCACCAGCCCATGTTTAGGGGCAAAAAAGAAGGCGATGAGGAAGATCAGCGTCTGCAACACGACGATAATGCCACCGGTCGCACCATCCAGGAAATAGCTGGCATAGGCACCGGTGAAGCTGGTGAGTGAACCAATGGCAACAGCAATGCCCAGCAGACGCGGAAAACGGTCTGTCAGCAGATAGGCCGTTGCGCCCGGTGTGACCACCATGCAGATGACAAGGAACGCGCCGACGGTCTGCATGGCTGCGACTGTCGATGCTGCCAGCAGTGTAAAGAACACGGCTTTCAGGAACGTTGGTCGCAGACCGATGGAACGGGCATGGCTTTCGTCAAAAAACGTCACCATCAGGTCCTTCCATTTGAGAAGTAGAATCGCCAGCGACACAAAACCGATAATGGCAAGCTGCAATGTATCGGCGGGCGTGATGGCAAGAATATTGCCAAGAACAATGGTCTGGATGTTCACAGCCGTCGGGTTGATCGACATCATGAACAGGCCAAGTCCGAAGAAGGACGAAAAGATCAGCCCGATGATCGCATCTTCCTTGAGCTTGGTACGCTGGTTGAGAAACAGCATGGTCACCGCCGCCAAGCCACCTGAGAAAAATGCCCCGATGGAAAACGGCAGGCCCAGCATATAGGCACCGGCCACACCTGGAACGATGGAATGCGAAAGCGCATCGCCAATCAATGACCAGCCTTTCAACATCAGGTAACAGGATAGGAACGCACAGACACCGCCAACCAGAGCAGACACCCACATGGCATTGAGCATGTAGTCATAGGTGAAGGGTTCAACGAGGGCGTTCATCATTGTCTGCCCCTTCCGATGTCACGCTTTGGCCGGAGACTGGACGTCCGTCGCGCAAAACCAGCGGCCGTTCATCATCGGTCATGACACCGACCGGCCATGGCTTTCCGCCATCCGAGCCATTCAGAACAAAATGGCGCAACACGCCACCAAAGGTCTTTTCCAGATTGTCCTTGGTGAAGGTTTCTTCGGTCGGCCCATAGGCCAGCACCGTGCCCTTGATCAGAATTGTACGGTCACAGAATTCCGGCACGCTGCCGAGATTGTGGGTCGACACCAGCATGACCTTGCCTTCATCCCTGAGGGCACGGAGAAGGTGGACGATCTGCTCCTCGGTTTTTACATCAACGCCGGTAAAGGGCTCGTCCAGCAGAATGACCTTGGCATCCTGCGCCAGCGCACGCGCCAGAAAAACGCGCTTTTTCTGACCACCGGAAAGCTCACCAATCTGGCGGCCACGAAACTCGCTCATGTTGACGCGTGCAAGGGCAGCGGTCACTGCATCACGATCGGCAGCCTTGGGGATGCGCATGAAACCCATATGGCCGTAGCGGCCCATCATCACCACATCTTCCACCAGCACCGGGAAGTTCCAGTCCACTTCCTCGCTCTGCGGTACATAGGCCACCAGATTTTGCCGAAGGGCTTCCGGCACAGTTTTGCCCAATATGGAAATCGAGCCCTGGGCAATACGCACAAAGCCCATCACGGCCTTAAACAGCGTCGACTTGCCCGCGCCATTTACCCCCACCAGCGCCGCGATCGTGCCTGTTGGTATCTGGAAACTTGCATTCTTCAAGGCCGTATGGCCGTTGCGATAGGTCACGGTGGCGTTGTTGACGGAAATACCGGAACCCTCCGTTCCCGTTTGCCAGCCGGTGTGCGCATTCATGAAAAGCATTCCTTTTCAGCGGTTACAAAAACAAACGGCCTGCAAAAACTGCAGGCCGTAAAAGTTCGGATCATGTCAGGAGGACGATGCAAGTCCCTTGGCAATGGTATCGGATGTGACCTTCAACAGGTCGATATAGGTTGGCACCGGACCGTCAGCTTCAGTCAGCGAATCGACATAGAGAACGCCACCGTATTTTGCGCCGGTCTCGCGGGCCACCTGCTCTGCCGGGGCCGCGGAAATGGTGCTCTCCGAGAAGACGACGCCAATCTTGTTTTCACGAACGGCATCAATGACCTTACGCACCTGCTGTGGTGTGCCCTGCTGGTCGGCATTGATGGGCCAAAGGTACAGTTCTTTCAGGTCGAAATCGCGTGCCAGATAAGAAAATGCGCCTTCGCTCGATACCAACCAGCGTTTGTTTTCAGGTAGGGCTGCCAGCTCCTGACGGATCGGTTCAATGGCGTCCTTGATCTGCTGTTTGTAGCTTTCTGCATTGGCCTTGTAGGCCTCGGCATTGGCCGGATCATATTTCACGAAAGCATCACGGATATTGTCGACATAGATCAGTGCTGCATTGGGCGACATCCAGGCATGCGGATTGGGTTTGCCCTCATAGGGACCTTCAGAAATGCCCATTGGCTCAATGCCATCTGAAACCACTGCGCTTGGCACATCTCTCAGCTTTACAAAAAACTTCTCGAACCACAATTCGAGGTTAAGGCCGTTCCACAACACGAGCTGCGCGCCCTGCGCCTTGCGAATATCGCCTGGCGTCGGCTGGTAGTTGTGAATTTCAGCGCCGGGCTTGGTGATGCTCTCGACGATGGCAGCGTCGCCCGCGACATTTCTGGCGATGTCAGCAATGACCGTGAAGGTCGTCACGGCTTTGAACTTTTCCTGCGCAAACGCCACGCCACCGGTAACACCCAACGCCACCACGGCAGCCATTCCGCCCAAAAGCCCGCGCCTGACAATATCAAACATAAGTCACTCCTTGCTCACACCAACACTACGCTATTAAGAACCATTTGCAACAAGGTGGCATGTTTATTTTTGAAATGCAATTGCGAATTACTTGCAACAGACTGCTTAAACGTTTTTTGAGACGAGATTGTTCCAAGACCTCGGGCTGGACATCTGAATTGCTACGATTGGGCGCTTGTGGGCGCGTGAAAAGCCGCATCCAAAGACGACTGAGTGGGAGATATTGTCGCGCCGAGAGGACCAGATGTCGGTGCACGGAGGCCTCAGTCACTCAGGGGGAACGCCAAACAAAAAGGGCACCCAATTGGGTGCCCTGATTTAGTCCTTAAGCAGCGTCGGCAGATGCTTCGGTTTCCGTACTGCCCTTGCCGGCTTTTGCCTTGAAGTGCAGACGGTCGGTGCCGGATGTCACCTTTACGCGAGAGCCATCAGGCACTTCGCCACCAAGGATCATTTCAGCCAGCTTGTCCTGTACCGTCTTCTGAATAACGCGCTTCAGCGGACGTGCACCATAGGCCGGATCGTAACCCTTATTGGCAAGCCAGACACGGGCATCTTCATCCAGATCAAGCGTGATCTTGCGCTCGGACAACAGGGCCACCAGTCTCTTCAACTGGATATCGACGATCGCGCCCATTTCTTCACGCCGCAGGCGGTGGAACAGGATGATGTCGTCGATACGGTTGAGGAATTCCGGACGGAAGTGGCTACGCACCCTTTCCATGACCAGTTCCCGCACCGATTCCACATCGTCATTGTCGCCCATCTGCGTCATGAATTCCGAACCGAGGTTCGAGGTCATGATGATGATGGTGTTCTTGAAATCGACGGTACGACCCTGACCATCGGTCAGGCGGCCATCATCAAGAACCTGCAACAGCACGTTGAACACATCCGGATGCGCCTTTTCGATCTCGTCGAACAGCACGACCTGATATGGGCGGCGACGCACGGCCTCCGTCAGTGCACCACCTTCCTCGTAACCGACATAACCGGGAGGCGCACCGATCAAGCGAGCCACGGAATGCTTCTCCATGTATTCCGACATGTCCAAGCGAACCATCGCGGTTTCGTCGTCGAACAGGAAGCGTGCCAGCGCCTTTGTCAGCTCGGTTTTACCAACGCCGGTCGGGCCTAGGAAGATGAACGAGCCGATTGGACGATTGGGGTCCTGCAAACCGGCACGCGAACGGCGCACCGCCTTGGAAACCGCCTGAACGGCTTCACCCTGACCGACCACTGATTTGGCCAGTTCGTCTTCCATACGCAGCAGCTTTTCACGCTGGCCTTCCAACATCCGGTCTACCGGAATGCCTGTCCAGCGCGAGATAACCTGGGCGATGTTGTCCGCCGTCACCACTTCCTGCACCATTGAACCAGCACCACTTGCGTCGCGTTCTTCCGCCGCAGCAAGTGCTTTTTCAAGGCCCGGAATAATACCATACGTCAACTCACCTGCCCGCTGGAACTGGCCACTGCGCTGTGCAATTGCCAATTCGTTGCGTGCATCGTCAATCTGCTTTTTCAGGTCCGCAGCATGGCCGAGTTTCTGCTTCTCCGCCTGCCAGCGCGCCGTCAGCGCATCCGCCTTCTCTTCTGTATCAACCAGTTCGTCTTCCAGCTTTTTCAACCGGTCGGCAGAGGACACATCGGTCTCCTGCTTCAAGGCTTCACGCTCAATCTTCAGCTGAATAATACGACGGTCCAGTTCATCCAGTTCTTCCGGCTTGGAATCAACCTGCATACGAAGACGCGATGCAGCCTCATCCATCAGGTCAATCGCCTTGTCCGGCAGGAAGCGATCGGTAATATAACGATTGGACAAAGTCGCAGACGCCACCAGTGCCGAATCCGAAATACGGACCTTGTGGTGCTGCTCGTATTTTTCCTTCAAGCCGCGCAGAATGGAAATCGTGTCTTCCACTGTCGGTTCATCAACCAAAACTGGCTGGAAACGACGGGCGAGAGCCGGATCTTTTTCAACGTGCTTGCGGTACTCATCCAACGTGGTCGCGCCAACACAGTGCAACTCACCACGCGCCAGAGCCGGCTTCAGCAGGTTGGACGCATCCATTGCGCCATCTGCCTTGCCTGCACCGACCAGCGTGTGCATTTCGTCGATGAACAGGATGATGCCGCCGTCTTCTGACTGAACCTCGTTCAGAACAGCCTTCAGGCGCTCCTCAAATTCACCGCGATATTTCGCACCGGCAATCAACGCGCCCATATCGAGCGCCATCAGCTTTTTGTCCTTGAGGCTTTCAGGCACGTCACCATTGATGATACGCAATGCCAGGCCTTCAGCAATCGCTGTTTTACCAACGCCGGGTTCACCGATCAGAACCGGATTGTTTTTCGTGCGGCGCGACAGAACCTGCATGGTGCGGCGAATTTCATCGTCGCGGCCAATCACAGGATCGAGCCTGCCTTCGCGAGCTTCCGCAGTCAGGTCGCGTGCAAATTTCTTCAGCGCATCAAAGCCCTGTTCTGCATTGGCAGTATCTGCCGTGCGACCCTTGCGAAGGTCGTTGATAACCTGGTTCAGGCCTTGCGCAGTAACACCAGCCTTTTTCAGTGTCGCTGACGTCGACGCGCTGCCTTCAATGGCCAGAGCCAGCAAAAGGCGTTCGACCGTGACAAAGCTGTCGCCGGATTTCTTGGCAGCGTCTTCGGCCGTTGCAAATACCTTGGCAAGCGGTGCCGTCAGTGACAGTCCGCCATTGCCACCGGAGACCTTAGGCAGCTTCGAAAGCGCAATATCATTGGCGAGCCGTGCTTCCTTGGCATTACCGCCAGCACGCTCAATCAGCGAAGACGCCATGCCCTGGTCGTCATCCAGCAATACTTTCAGAACGTGTTCCGGCGCAAACTGCTGATGGTCCTCAGCAAGCGCATGGGTTTGGGCAGATTGCAAAAATCCGCGCACCCGCTCGGAGTATTTTTCGATATTCATATATGCCTCCTTGAACCGGTCTGCCCTCAAGCGGCACAGACCCGGATGTTAGGGTAAAGGCTCCCGATAACGGCAAGCCCCGCTACGACGCCAACGGACATATCCGCACCATCGCCTCTTCGTTTCGCATGTCCTGGATAGAAACATGCTTTGGAAGCAGCCAACCGGCCCTTCCGTTGTGCTTGATATGGTAAGCGATTTTCGCGGTTTAAAGAGGTTGCAGACAACGCAACGCAGAAAAACATGAGCGCATGACGATCATCAAATTTGCTGCGGCACGATTAGTCGTTGCGACCGCATCTGCACAAACAGAAAACCCCGGCAAGCCGGGGTTTTCGAAATATCTCTATAGGAAGTATGTCGCTTATTCAGCGGCGCCTTCAAGTGCGGCTGGCTCAGCAGCAGCCTCGCCACCCGCCTCTTCGCCACCTTCCGCATTTTCAGCGGTTCGACGTGGACGACGTGGACGCGGGCCAGTGCTGCGGCGACGCGGCTGGCGCTCACGAGGAGCTTCAGCTGCCTGAGCTTCTTCTTCCACGGCGACCTCGAGCGGCGTGCCTTCGATTACGGGCTGCGGACCGCTGCCGTCATCGTAGGAAGGCTGTTCATCGTCATCACCAGACTGCTGCACCTGCGGAGCAGCGGAACCGATTGTGTCGTCGCTGTCGCTATCGTTGTCGTTGCCGTCAACGTCGTCACCATCGCGCTCGTTGTTGTAGTCAGCATTACGTTCGTCACGCTGGACACGTTCCTGCATATGCGCCTGTGCGGCAGCAATGATGCGGTTATAGTGTTCTGCGTGCTGCAGGTAGTTTTCAGCCATAACCCGGTCGCCGGAGCTTTGCGCATCACGGGCCAGAGCGGAATATTTTTCAGCAATATGCTGGGCAGTACCGCGGATTTTTACATCCGGACCGGAGCTGTCATAGGTCCGAGTGAGCGGATTCCCGCCCTTGCGGTTGAAGTTGTTATTACCACCACCGCCATTATTGTTGTTATTGTTGTTGTTATTTCCACGCCCACGGCCGCGCTTATTTTGCTGTCCTGGCCTCATCAATTGCTCACCTGAATTCTGTTGTGCTCACGAATTAACCACGCGGCTTGCCGGACAGGCCGGATCAAGACCTCGCCTTCGCGTCCGGTTGCCCCCATGGCTTTACCGGGTTGCTTGCGAAATGAAGTTTATGATTCACATGCCGGAAACGCCCAGCCTTTCAGAGTTCTTCAAGGAACTCCCCTAGGGACTGACCAAACCCGGGCGAATCTAGTTCGCCCTCAGTCACCCTGCATGTGGCTGCAAACTATCCCGCTTCATGCGGAAAACCAAGTCTTTTCTTTTGCTTTGCAAAATATCCTTAAAACAGGAGGGAAGCGCAGCGGCTCCCTTACTTTCGAAATACTAGAACACGATCGTTTCCACCGTAATCTTTCACCCCTGCGATGCAAGGAAAACCGGCTGACTTGAAGATCGTTTCAACATCTTGTCTCTGATCAAACCCGATCTCGACCCCGATGATGCCATTTTCTGTTAAAAATCCGCCTGCACCACGGGCAATTGCCCTGTAGGGTTCCAGACCATCCGGCCCGCCATCCAAAGCAGCCATGGGATCGAACTCCCGCACATCGCGGTCCAGCGTTTCAATGACAGCGCTTCGTATATAAGGCGGGTTTGACACGATTATGTCGAAACTGCCCTCGATTTTGTCAAACCAGTGACTTTTCACTGTTTTAAAGCGGTCAGAAACACCATTTGCCACCGCATTACGCCAAGCGGTTGCCAAGGCATCCTCGGAAATATCGCTGCCGACACCTTCTGCGCCCGGACATTCGTGTATCAGCGAAAGACAGATTGCGCCCGTCCCGGTCCCCATATCCAGCAGCTGCGACGATCCTTTGGCGGCAACTGCGGAGTGCAGATACGGTAGAACGGTATCAACAAGTGTTTCGGTATCCGGGCGTGGCTCCAACGTGCCGGACGACAGGAAAAATTCCAGGCCGTAAAACTCACGCTTGCCGAGAATGCGGTGGACAGGTTCGCCGGTTTCTCGCCGTGCAATGGCACCCAGTACCCCTTGCGCCACATCATCGGCAACACTATCGCTACCCTTGAGCAAAACATCGGTTAGAGACAGCCCGAGAATGCCGCTCACCAGAAGGCGCGCATCAAAGACCGGATCAGCCACACCGGCCGCGTCGAAACGTTTGCGGGCCTCAGCCAACAGGTCGGCAATGGTGCGCGGTGCGACCGTCATCCGCGCTGTTCACCCAACTGTGCGAGTTGTCCGGCCTGATAGTCGGCAATCAACGCGTCCACCATCTCGTCAATTTCGCCCTCGATCATCCGGTCAAGCTTGTAAAGCGTGAGGTTGATGCGATGGTCGGTCACCCGACCCTGCGGGAAATTGTAGGTGCGGATACGCTCAGAACGATCGCCCGAACCAACCTGGCTTTTACGATCGGCGGACCGTTCGCTGTCGACCTTCTGCCGTTCGATATCATAGAGGCGCGAACGCAGCACCTGCATGGCCTTGGCGCGGTTCTGGTGCTGCGACTTCTCCGAACTGGTCACAATCAGACCGGTCGGCAAGTGGGTGATGCGCACCGCAGAGTCCGTGGTGTTAACGTGCTGACCACCGGCACCGGACGCGCGCATCGTATCAATGCGAATGTCTTCCGGGCGAATTTCAATATCGATTTCTTCGGCCTCGGGCAACACCGCAACGGTTGCGGCCGACGTGTGAATACGGCCGCTCGCTTCGGTATCTGGCACGCGCTGAACGCGGTGGACACCGGATTCGAACTTCAGCTTGGAGAACACGCCGCGCCCGGTAATGGTGGCGATGATTTCCTTGAAACCACCTGCGTCACCTTCGCTGGATGACAGCACTTCAACCTTCCAGCCCTTGGTGCTGGCAAATCGTTCATACATGCGGAAAAGGTCGCCTGCAAAAAGGGCTGCTTCCGAGCCACCGGTGCCGGCGCGAATTTCCAGAATAGCGCTCTTTTCGTCGGCGGCATCCTTGGGCAGCAGCAGAATTTGCATCTCTTTTTCGAGCTGCTCGATGCGCTCGGAAAGATCAGGTAATTCAGCTTCGGCCAGATCACGCATGTCGCGGTCCGTCGTCTTGTCAGCCAGAAGCGCCTGCAGGTCTGCCTGCTCGGCCAATGCCTTTTCATATTCCTGGATTTTCTTCACCACAGGCTGAAGCTCGGAATATTCGGACGCCAGCTTCACATAGACATCAGCAGCAGGGCCAGCGGACATCCGCGCTTCGATTTCCTCGAAACGCCTTGAAAGCTCGCGCATTTTTTCGACGGGTAGCTTTGCCAACCTTCGCTCCGGTATTTGAATTCAAAAAGACCTGAAACACATTGCGCTCAAAAACGCGGGAAATCCCTTGTGTCTCAGACTGGAATGGAATGTTCCGCGGCAAACCTTTGCAACAGGATGCGCGGACTTTCCAGAGATTTATGGTCATCGAGCGCCGCATTCAACTCGACCGACAGCGCACCAACATCCAGCCCCAGCAACATGGCCTTTACCGGACCAATCGATGTGGGCGACATGGAGACCGAACGGAAGCCAAGGCCGATCAGTGCCATGGCGGAAAGCGGCCTGCCGGCCATTTCACCGCACAACGTCACCGGCTTGTTGTTACGTTCGCCGGCCCGCACGATGTCACGCAGGATCCTCAGGAACGGTTTGCCGAGAATATCAAAACGGTCCGAAACGCGTGCATTGCCGCGGTCCACTGCCATGGAGAACTGGAAAAGATCATTCGAGCCAACAGACACGAAGTCAACTTCCTGCATCAGTTCGTCCAACTGCCACAACAAGGCTGGCACTTCCAGCATGGCACCAAATTGCAGTTTGCGCGGCAGTGCATGGCCGAACTTGGACAGATGCTGAATTTCTTTCTGCATCAGTTCGCGCACCGCGTGAATTTCAGACACTTCCGTAATCATCGGCAGCATCATCTTCAATTCGGCACCGGAGGCTGCGCGCAACAGAGCGCGCATCTGTGTGCGCAACAGACCGGGACGGTCCAGCGACAGGCGGATCGCACGCCAGCCAAGCGCCGGGTTTTCCTCTTCCTGTCCGCGCATGTAGGACACGACCTTGTCACCGCCAATGTCTAGGGTACGGAAGGTAACAGGCTTGCCTTTCGCATTGCGCAGAACGCTGCGATAGAAGGCTTCCTGCTCCTCTCCCTTCGGCATGGTCGAGGCAATCATGAACTGCAGTTCGGTGCGGAACAGGCCAATGCCATCAGCGCCGGATTCGGCCAGTTGCGGCAGGTCTACGAGCAGGCCAGCATTCATCTTGAGATTAATGAACTGGCCATCCTTGGTGATTGGATCGACAGAGCGCAAAGCGCGGAACTGTTCCTGACGACGCGCGCGCAGCCGTACTTTTTCTTCGTAAGCGCGCTGCAGGTCCATGATCGGACGCAGATGCACCTGCCCATCATCACCATCAATGATGATGGCGTCATTGTTTTCGGCAAGGGCCACGATGCCTGCGGCTTGCCCGATAACAGGAATACCCATGGCACGCGCCACGATTACAACGTGGCTGGTAACCGCGCCGTCCTCCAGCACAAGACCGCGCAGTTTTTCCCGCGGATAGTCCAGCAGTTCGGCAGCACCCATGGCACGTGCCAGAATGATGGCGTCGCTCGGGAAATCCTCGCCCGGGCCACGCCCGCTAAAGCCGGTAAGCTGGCGCAGCAAGCGGTTGGCAAGATCGTCGAAATCATGCATGCGCTCGCGCAGATAGGGATCGGTCAGGCGCATCATGCGCGCCTTGGTATCGCTCTGCACTTTTTCGACCGCCGCCTCAGCCGTCAGGCCGTTGCGGATGGCTTCCTCCATGCGCCGCACCCAGCCCTGATCATGAGCAAACATGCGGTAGGTTTCCAGAACCTCACGGTGTTCACCTTCGGTGGGTACGTCACGGCGCTGCAGCATGTCGTCGATCGACAGGCGCAGGGAACCGATCGCCTCAGCCAGACGACGGATTTCGGTATCGGCATCCTCGTTTAGAAGATTGGTGACCACGACACGCGGATCATGCAGCACGACGTGGCCAAGACCGATGCCTTCACTATAGCCATCGCCATCGACGCTGATTGCGCGCGTCAGGTCAAGCTCCACGCCGGGCTTGGTTATCTTCTTTAGTTCACCACTCGCAACGATTTCGGCAATCAACATGGCAGTCGTTTCCAGCGCCTCTACCTCATCTTCGCGGTAATTGCGGCTGACCTTGTTCTGCACAACGAGAACGCCCAAAGTGCGGCCAGATCGCAAAATCGGCACACCGAGGAAAGAGTGATAAATTTCTTCGCCGGTTTCCGGCAGGTAGCGGAAAGCGGGATGCGATTGGGCATCGGAAAGGTTGAGCGGTTGCGCCGATGCGGCAATGGTACCGACAAGGCCCTGCCCCATTTTAAGCTGGGCCAGGTGGACAGCACCCTTGTTCAGACCCTCTGTGGCGTAAAGTTCGAGGACGCCATCAGAACGCAGCACGTAAACGGAACACACCTCCGCGACCATGTTCCCGGCAATCTGCCGCACAATCTGGTCCAAGCGCTCCTGAGGCTCAAGTTGCTCCGCCATCATTTCGCGAAGCTTCTTGAGGAGGACGCGCGGACCGGCTGCAAGGTCTCTCATCGCGATGCTCCTTCATTCGCTACAGCATCCGCACGAAAACGGTTCACGTTTTGAGTGATGCACACATCAAACAAGTTGGAGCGTGCTTCGTACGACGCCCACTCCTCAAGGCATCATACAAAGCACGCTCCAAACGGAGGACAGTGCTTCGGCAAACCGAAGCAGTGCGAACCACCGCTATCGAATCAACTTTTATCCAGACCGTAAGCGGAATGCAAAGTGCGAACTGCAAGTTCCGCATATGCACCGTCAATCAGGATAGAAATCTTGATTTCCGACGTGGTGATGGCGTTGATGTTGATGTTCTTGGCGGCGAGCGCTTTGAAGGCGCTGGCAGCAACACCTGCATGGCTGCGCATACCGATACCAATGACGGAAACCTTGGCAAGGCCGGGCTCGCTCTGGACAACGTCAAAGCCGATATGGGCCTTGTTTTCTTCCAGGATCTTGAGCGCCTTGTCCATGTCGCCTGCTGGCACGGTGAAGGTCATGTCGGTGCGCGAACCATCTTCAGAGATGTTCTGCACGATCATGTCGACGTTGATATGTGCTTCTGCCAGCGGGCCAAAGATGGCTGCCGATACGCCCGGGCGGTCTGCCAGACGGCGCAGGGAGATTTGAGCCTCATCCTTGGCGTAAGCGATGCCGGTGACTACTTCCTGTTCCACGATCTCATCCTCGTCACAAATCAACGTACCGGGCGGATTGAAAAGGTCACCCATGCCCGGTGCATCGGGATCCTCGAAACTTGAACGCACGAAGGTACGAACCTTGTGTACCATGGCCAGTTCAACGGAACGGACCTGCAAGACCTTGGCGCCGAGCGATGCCATTTCAAGCATTTCCTCGAATGCGATCTTCTTCATGCGGCGCGCTTTTGGCTCGATGCGCGGGTCAGTGGTGTAAACGCCATCGACGTCGGTGTAGATATCGCAGCGATCTGCCTTGACGGCAGCGGCAATAGCAACAGCAGAGGTGTCGGAGCCGCCACGGCCAAGCGTTGCAATGCGGTTGTCAGGACCAATGCCCTGGAAACCGGCGACAACGGCAACCTGCCCCTCGCCCATTCGACGGATGATGTCCGAACCATCGATTTCCTGAATACGGGCAGCACCGTGAGCGTTATCCGTGCGGATCGCGATCTGCCAGCCCTGCCAGGAACGGGCATTGACACCCAAAGACTGCAAGGCAATGGCCAAAAGACCAGACGTTACCTGCTCACCGGATGCAACAATGGCATCATACTCGCGCGCGTCATAAAACGGTGAATCCGCACCGGCGACCTTGGGCATGTTCTGCACCCAGTCAACCAGTTCATTGGTCTTGCCCGACATGGCAGACACAACAACGGCCACTTCGTGACCGGCATCTACTTCACGTTTCACATGGCGCGCCACGTTATGGATGCGTTCGAGATTGGCGACGGACGTTCCGCCGAATTTCATGACAATGCGAGCCATAGTCTTGACCAGTACCACCCGTTACGCCGTCCGCACGGCGGATACGGCACCTCATACCAGCTCAATATGACCTTGAGCCTCAAGTTGCGCGTCTATTACCGAAAAGGTCAAGCACGCGCAATGCCGGTTTTTCGCAGATCGGTTCGCCCGGCCAAAAACCTTATTGGTCACACGGCGGAGTAAATGCCGTTGCAAATAGCAAAAGGCCGCGGCACTCAATCGCATTCTTGATCGCGAGCGCTCCTTTGTTTGATAGATGCGAAGCAGAGATACAGCAGCTGCCGAACAAGCAATCTCAATTTCTTGGGTGAATCCACCCTGCATTAGGTCTGGCCTGTGACTTTTTTCCCGGCAATATTCACCATGTTAGGCTGCTTGAAGCGCTGAATTCAGGCATTTTCGACTGCTGGACTGTACAAAGCCGCGTATTCCAAGTAGAAGCGCGGCCAATGAACCGGTATTTCCGGGGCTGAATGGTCCACCAGCACTGTTTCCAAGACCTGTGCAGGCGGACGCTCTCCAATTCCGAAAGACGATAGATGACAGACATCCAGGGCCTTGCCCCGGCGCTCGCTCAGGCGTTGCAAAAACGTGGCTATACTGATTTGACACCTGTGCAGCAGGCCATGCTTGCACCCGAGCTGGAAGGCGCCGATGCGCTTGTTTCCGCCCAAACCGGCTCCGGCAAGACCGTAGCCTTCGGTCTTGCACTTGCTTCCACACTGCTGGAAGACCGCAAAACCTTCGGCCCTGCGGCCGCACCTCTGGCGCTGGTAATTGCGCCAACCCGCGAACTTGCCCTTCAGGTAAAACGCGAACTCGAGTGGCTCTACGAAATGTCTGGCGCATCGATTGCGTCCTGCGTCGGCGGCATGGATGTTCGCACCGAACGTCGCGTGCTTGAACGCGGCGCGCACATTGTTGTCGGCACACCTGGTCGCCTTTGCGACCACATCAATCGCGGCGGGCTCGACGTTTCGTCGTTGCGCGCCGTCGTGCTGGATGAAGCCGACGAAATGCTCGACCTTGGCTTCCGTGAAGACCTCGAATTCATTCTGGAATCTTCTCCTAAGGATCGCCGCACACTGATGTTCTCGGCAACAGTGCCGCGCAGCATCGCCAAGCTGGCTGAAAGCTACCAGAAAAACGCCATTCGTATCGCGGCCGCTTCCGAACAGAAGCAGCACGGTGATATTGAATATCGCGCGATGCTGACGGCACCTGCCGACCGCGAGAACGCCATTATCAATGCGCTGCGTTTCTACGAAGCACGCAATGCTATCGTGTTCTGCTCAACCCGTGCAGCCGTTAATCACCTGACAGCGCGTTTCAACAACCGTGGTTTTTCTGTTGTTGCCCTGTCCGGCGAACTGACACAGAACGAGCGCACACACGCGCTGCAAGCCATGCGTGACGGTCGTGCCCGCGTCTGCATCGCAACCGACGTTGCCGCCCGCGGTATCGACCTTCCCGGTCTGGAACTGGTTATCCATGCCGACCTGCCGACCAACTCGGAAACACTGCTGCACCGCAGTGGCCGTACCGGTCGCGCTGGCAACAAGGGCGTCAGCGCTCTAATCGTGCCCGTCAACCAGCGTCGCAAGGCCGAGCGTCTGCTCGAGGGTGCACGCGTACAGCCACAGTGGGTACGTCCCCCATCTGCCGACGAGATCATCGAGCGTGACGCCGAGCGTCTGCTGGCCGATGCCTCGCTTTCGCAGGCAATCAGCGACGACGAAAGCGGCTTTGTCAAAACGCTGCTTGAAACGCACGGCGCAGAACAGGTGGCAGCGGCCTTTATCCGCCTCTACCACTCCGGCCGTTCCGCTCCGGAAGAGTTGACCGAGGTTTCGGTTGATAACACCCGTAAGCCGCGCCGCGAAAACACTGAGGGCGACACAAACACGGCACCACGCCGCGATCGCAACGAGTTTGCCGATAGCGCATGGTTCTCGCTTTCGGTTGGCCGCAAGCAGAGCGCTGAACCACGTTGGCTCATTCCTATGTTGTGCCGCTTCGGCAAGCTGACCCGCCAGGATATTGGCGCGATCCGCATGCAGCAGAACGAAACCTATGTGGAACTGGCCGCTGATGCCGTTGACCGTTTCGTATCTTCGATTGGCAAAGACATGGCCCTTGAAAAGGGTATCCGCGTCAAGGCCCTTGAGGGCAAGCCGGATATGTCGACTGAGCGCCGTGACGACCGCAGCTTTGAGCGTCGCGACGAGAAGCGTGGCGAGCGTCGTGATGACCGCCCCTCCTCCTCCGGCCCGAAGAAGTTTGGCGGCAAGCCTGACTTCGCAGCCAAGACCAGCGACAAGCCTTGGAAGAAAAAAGACAGCAAGCCGAAGTTTGAGAAGACAGGCGACAATGCCGGCAAGCCGCAAGCCAAGAAGGACAAGCCCTTCGCCAAGCGCAAGCCAAAGGCCTGATACAACATTCCCTGCCCCGGCACTGCAAACGCGATGCCGGGGCAGTCGCTTTTGACGATCTCCGTTCTGAAGACCTCTGTCTTGATGGACATCCTGCTACCGGCATTTCAGTGGCCGTGTAGCAACCGATTCTCTCCCCGACTCAACAACCAAATAAAAACCCCGCCGATTCTTGGCTGAAACAGTCATTGGCGCGCAAATTGGTTGCGCACCCCAAGTAATGACCGGTCATTTCTTCTCAGAATGTGTGGTTTTAGTGCCGCGAAGCAGCACCTTTACCCCTGTCAAGCCCGGAAAACCGGCAAAAAACAGCCTGACGCAAGTTCTGGACGATAGATAATCGTCATATTTTTCAACGCAGGATAAGTGCCATGCAGATTGAAAGCAGCGTTAGTGGCAACCCCTACCAGGGTCGCATACATGACTTGGACAAGAAGAACGCCGAGCCTGTGCAGCAGGAACAAGAGCAGAGCAGACGAAGTGGTTTGCCGACCGTCAGCAGCACGGTACTATCCAGTTCGTTGGCCAATGTTCTTTGGGCTGTCGGCGGTGCGCGTGCACCTGTTGACCAGGATGCCTCCAAGCCCATCTCGGCAGAAGAAAAAGTTGCCGCCAAGATGGAATGGGTTCAGGGCGCCTATCAGGAATATGAAGAGTTCTGACAGACCGTGCCGCATTACGCGGCAGCGGAGACTTCCACGG
Source organism: Agrobacterium sp. AGB01 (assembly GCF_014851585.1). GTDB lineage: Bacteria > Pseudomonadota > Alphaproteobacteria > Rhizobiales > Rhizobiaceae > Agrobacterium. The sequence continues at coordinate 828,359 of NZ_JACVAB010000001.1, read as the reverse complement.
TAACATGCGCCAGTTTCGGAACTTTACTTAATTCCTTTTTATAAAGCTCAGGACTTTTTCCAGCCGGAGACACCAAAGCAACAATGGTTGCGTAATGCCCCGGCCCAACTTGCCAGACATGCAGATCGGTCACCACATCACCGTCTTTCTCGACGATATCGCGGATCGTTTTGGGCAGCCCCTTGTCGGCAGGTGTCGCATCCAGCAACACACCCGAGGTGGCGCGAATTAGCCCCCAAGACCAGCGCGCAATAACAAGACCACCAACAACACCCATCAATGGGTCCAGCACGACCCAGCCCTGCCATTTACCAAGTATGAGCGCAACGATGGCCAGAACCGAGGTCAAGGCATCTGCCAGCACATGCAGATAGGCGGCGCGCAGATTGTTGTCGTGCCCTCCATGGCTGCCGTGCGATCCATGAGAACCGTGAGACGCGTGAGCGTGGTGGCCGTGACCGGCGTGATCATCATGTCCGTGGTCACGACCATGGTGCGAATGATCGTCCTTCAACAACCAGGCGCTGACCAGATTGACGCCAAGCCCCAGCACAGCAACGAGAATGGCTTGGTTGAAATCAATCTCGACCGGCGCCACTAGGCGGACCACACTTTCCCAGGCGATTAGCAGCGCCACAAGCGCCAAGATGACCGCACTGGCAAATCCTGCGAGATCACCGAACTTGCCGGTGCCGAAGGAGTACCGAGGGTCGCGGGCATATTTGCGGGCAAACATGTAAGCCAGTGCCGAAATCAGCATCGCGCCAGCATGAGTGGACATGTGCCAGCCATCGGCTGTCAGCGCCATCGATCCGTAAATCGTACCGGCGGCAATTTCCGCTACCATCATTACACTTGTCAGCGCGATTACCATCCACACACGGCGCTCGTTCCGCTCGTGGTCGCGGCCTAGAAACACGTGCTCATGTTGTGCATTGTCCGCAAAGTTTCCATCAACAGCCATGGCCGTTACCTTTCGCTCATCGAATATAGGTTTTGAGGACCTGCGCCAGTTCATCGGCGGCTTTTTCACGCTCAGCATCGCTTTCCGCATGCACAACATGTTCATGCAGGTGGTCGTGCATGATCTCGCCCGTCAGTCCGGACAGCGCGCCGCGCACTGAGGCCAACAGTTGCAAGATTTCGCCGCAGGGCTTCTCCGCCTCCAACCCACGTTCGACCGCCTCCATCTGCCCCTTGAGGCGACGAACACGAGCCAGCAACTTTTCCTTGTCCCGAACGGTATGAGACATGAGGCCCTCCTAAATATAATATAGGGGGGTATACTATATCTCTGTGAAAATTAAAAGGCACACTTCGAAGTACAGAACCATGCCGACGCAGCCCTCGCGAATGTTTCGGCTCGTAGAGTTTAGTCATCACGATTCCTGAAGGAAGAATCACGATGACGACCATTTCAAATATGGACAGTTATTATCCGATGCGTTCGAGATTACGGGACGCGAAAACCGAAGACAGCTTCTCGCCGGTTACATCGGGAGCAACATTCACACCAGACGAGGAAAAGTCCGGTTCGCGTGGCCGCGAGGATGCCGCAAGCAGCGTCAATAGCTACGCGTCTCTCGCCTCTTCCCTTTGGGACATCGAACAACTCAAGTCTGAAGCCACCACCATGTCAGGCGATGCAGTTGATACATCATCCAGTGATCGTCTTTTGGCCGAATTGCAGGAATGGTCACAATTGACGCCGGGCGAAATGATCCGCGCCAAGCTACTGGAACAACTGGGTCTTTCCGAAGAAGAATTTGCCGCTCTGCCAGCAGACGAACGTCTGGCCGTTGAGGAAAAGATCAAAGCGGCAATCAAGCAATCGCTTGATGTCGATAATACCCAATCCGGCAAAAGCGATGCTGAACAGTCGCTTGAGGTTGACGCTGTTTGACATTGATATATCCCGCGAAAAACCTTAAGTCTTCTAGAGCTATGGGTTTGAGGAGCGGGACATGCTTTCCATCGGTGATCTTTCCAAGCGAACGGGCGTCAAGGTCCCGACTATCCGTTACTATGAACAGATGGGGCTGATTGAGGCGGCAGAGCGATCCGAAGGCAATCAGCGCCGGTATGAAAAGGCCGATCTGGAACGGCTGGCCTTTATTCGTCACGCACGCGATCTCGGTCTCAACATTGATGCCATCCGTGAGTTGATCCGCCTCAGCCACCACCGGCAGCAGCCCTGCGAGGGTGCTGACAGGATCGCAGCTGATCATCTGGTCGCCGTGCGCGGGAAAATTGCCAAGCTGAAAAAACTGGAGCAGGAACTGGAGCGGATCGTTTCGCATTGCGACGGGCATTCCATAGAAGATTGCTACGTGATCCGGGCACTTTCGGACCATAAGCTGTGCGAAGGTGAGCATTAATTTCAGGCGGCCTTACTGAAACGAAACATCTGCAAAAATCCCGATTGACAATCTTGTGATTCAGGAGCATCTAGTCGCCCATGATCAACAATCGCGCACCAATCTCCTGCACGTATTTTTGGGCCTACCTGTAAAGGGCGGCTCGACAGATCATCATGTCAACAAGCCGCCGTCAGGCGGCTTTGTTGTTTTTCAAACGTCCTGATGGCACCTCAAAAAACCCGAAGGACCGAAAAATGACCGAAGACAGTGCCATTACCCTTCCACGCCCCGCCGTTGTAACCATTCGCGGCGCACGCAAGGCTGACCTGCCACAGCTCAACGAAATGATCGCTCTGCTTGCCAAACATCATGGCGACGCATCGGTGATGACGCCGGAAAAGCTGGAACTCGACCTGTTCAGCCCTATTCCATGGATTACCGCACTTGTTGCCGAAGCCGGTGATGAGCTGATCGGCTACGCCATTCTCGTTCCGCTCTACAGAGCGCAGGAGGCGCGTCGTGGCATGGAACTGCACCACCTTTACGTCCGTGATGGTCATCGCGGTCACGGTACTGGCCAGCATCTGGTGTCGCGTGCACGCGATGTCGCAAAGCGTTGCGGCTGTGACTACCTTTCTGTCAGTGCCGCCACCGGTAATGTTGCTGCACATCGTTTCTACGAAAACATGGACTTCACACCGCGTCCGGTCACCGGCATGCGCTACATGCAGGCTATTGCGTAACGTTGGATTGCTGTCAGCAAGGACAAAGACAATGACCCGTATTGCAATTGCATTGACGCCCGAGTTCGCCGATTGGGAAAGCGCCCTGTTCAGTGCGGTGGCGCGCAGCTATCTGGGTGCCGAAATCATCATTGCGTCACCGGATGGTTCGCCCGTAACGTCAATGGGTGGCCTGAAAGTCATGCCCGATGTGGCCTATGGTGCACTTGATCCGGCATCGATCGATGCGCTGATTGTTCCCGGCGGACTGAGTTGGGAGCGTGGCAGCGCGCCGGACTTTACAGAGATGGTGCAGCGGTTCCGGCGGGAGGGGCGTGTGGTCGCCGGCATTTGCGCGGCCGCCAGCATGCTCGGGAGCACCGGCATTTTGAATAACGTTGCCCATACCGGCAACTCACTTGCCTCACACAGCGCCTATCCAGCCTATACGGGCGCCGATTATTATCGCGACCAGCCACAGGCGGTACGCGATCAGGGCATTATCACGGCAGCGGGAACCGCGCCGGTCAGTTTTACCACCGAGATCCTCAAGGCGCTTGACCTGTGGGGACCGGAAGCGGAAGCAGAAATTAAGGCGTTTGCAGCCGAGCACCGCTGAGATAGTTCAGCTGGTAAAATCGCGGTCGAGAACCCGGCAGACACGCTGTGGACCCGGCGCGATATCGTTACCCAATGCGCGACGAATATCCCGACTGTTCAGATGAAGGCTTTTATCCATCGCCAGATTTTGTCGCTTGATCTTGTCGCGGGCGGCAGCTTCAAACGCAGCCTGATGCTCGGTAAAACAGGCAAGGCAAGCCTCGCTATCCGGTGATGCACCAAGCAATGCCTTGAAAGCAAGGCGGTGCACGGCGCAAGGCGCGCCATGCCCGGTAACAGAAAAGCGCAGCGCATCAAGCGCCACGCTCCATTCGGCAGAACCGTTGTTCACTTGGCCGCTTCAAAGCGCTTGAGGAACGTGCCGCTCAAGGCACCCAGCAACACCCAGAAAACAAAGCTGGTGAGTGTGGCAAGGATGATGAACCGACGCTCCAGTGGCAGTGGTGCCAATGCATGCTCGCCTTCCGGCGGCAGCGGCGCACCGATGACATGTGGCACAGCAATCAGCACGATAGCGAGAACCGCTGCCCATGGCTCACGACGGAAGGCAAGCAGGGCAATGCCACCCGCTGTTGCTACCGCAGTGCCAATCCACCAGGCCTGACGCGCGGCCAGTTCACCAGCCGGGCTTCCCGGCAATTCAGGCGGCAGACCGACCATCGGCGCCAGAGCCACGGCCGCAAAGCCGCCAAGCCCCCAGAACAGACCTTCACGCCAGCCAATATTGCTGCCCCGCAGTGAGATGAGGCCGGTCAGAACCAGTGCATAACCGATTGCCGTCAGAATATTGGCAGCAGCCGTGTAGGCGTTCCGCTCAAAACCATCCGCCGGTCCCCAGGCTTCTTCGTCATGAGCGTGGCCAGTGGGTGCAGCTGCTTCACCGGTTGCTGGTGCTGCGTCATGACTATGCCCGGCCTCACCTCCAGCCGATTCGAATGTCTCGGCATGCAGGATCAACGGGGTGGTGCCGACATATTGCATGAGACTGACGGCAAGTCCGCAGATCAGCCCCACCAGAACGGATGTAAAAACGATATTACGAAAAGACGACATGCCGCTCTCCCTCAGTGGCAGGGAAAGGCGTTGGCATGGCGCGTATCATGCGCGGCATTATGCACGGCCTCGATATGCGAAAAGCCGACAAAACCGATGATGAACAGGCCGCAGAACACGGCCAGAAGCGACTGGACTGCGCTGGCAGATTTTACAGATACCGCCTGCGTGGCGACGTTGTTTTGGACAGACATGGTGAACCCTCTCGCTCAATGCATACGCAGTCTCAAAAACGGAACCGGCAGCGTATGCAATGGACACGCGGATCCGCAATCGACATCCGTCACCACGGGGAAGCACACGAAGAAAGAGGAAACCGCCGAAGCATTTCCGCAAAACCGCGCAAATTCCGGACACCCCGCCGGCATGGACACTCTCGCGATGGCAGGTCTCCTGGCTCACGGGTCGTAACCTGAAAACACCTTCCCGGTCTGTCTGTTTTTTCGCATCGACAGTGCAAAATCACTATGATTTCGCGTCGATGCGCCAGACCAGTGGCTCTTTGTTTTCAGGCTCTCCGTTCACAGTTGCGGGGGCAGCCACGAATGAGGACAATTCCCTATCGTGTTCCCTTTTCATCCCGCCGGAAAACCCGGCAAGGAACCATCACATCATTGTTATCCGGCGCGGCACGGTTTGAGTCAATGGGCGACGTTTCAATCGGGCAATCAGTGTCGCTGCGTGACAAGGTGATTGTACCGTTAGAGTTGAAAATGCGGAAATCTAATCAAAGTTTTAACTAAAATTTGCCAGTGAATAGTTATAGACGTTAACCAAGTTTGACAGGTGGAGTTATGGGGTTTGATCGCATTTTCAGCACGGAAGCCGCGGCTATCCTGTCTGCATTCAGCCGATCGCAGGCCATCATATCTTTTACACCCGACGGCATGGTGCTCGACGCCAACGAAAATTTCTGCGCGACGCTCGGTTACCGGCTCGATGAAATCAAAGGTCGTCACCACCGAATGTTCATGCGCGCAGAAGACGCTGCCGCAGCAGACTACAAGACGTTCTGGAAGGGCCTCGCTTCCGGCCAGTATGAGCAACGCCAGTTCCGCCGCCTGACCAAGAGCGGTGAAGAAATCTGGATCCAGGCCAGCTACAACCCGATTATCCGCGGCGGCAAGGTTGTCAAAGTCGTGAAGATCGCCACCGACATTACTGCTGCCAAGCAGGAGAGCGTGGAAAGCAAGGGCAAGATTTCCGCGCTGTCGCGCGCGCAGGCCGTCATCGAGTTCAAGCCGGATGGCACGATCCTGACCGCCAATGAAAACTTCTGCTCGGCGCTGGGTTACAGCCTCGAAGAGATCAAGGGACGCCACCACAAGATGTTCTGCGAGGCAGACTATGTTGCCTCCAATGAATATGCCGGTTTCTGGCCACGTCTGGCTGCCGGTGAATTTTATGCCGACGAGTTCAAGCGCATTACCAAGGATGGTAGCGCCATTTTCATTCAGGCGACCTACAACCCAATCCTCAATGATGAAGGCAAGGTCATCAAGGTTGTGAAGTTTGCCACCGATGTCTCTGGTCGCGTACGGGCACTTCAGGAAGTGGGCGCTGGTCTTGAACGTCTGGCGGAATGCAATATTCGTCTGACAATCGATGACCCCTTCGTTCCTGAATTCGACCACCTGCGCCACGACTTCAACCAGTCGCTGGCAAAGTTCCAGGAAACCCTTGAGCAGGTGCTGACCGAAACGGCCATGCTGTCCAGTAAAAGCGGCGAGATGCGCGCCAGTGCCAGTGGCATCGCCACCCGCTCCGAGCAGCAGGCGGCGGCTCTCGAGGAAACTTCCGCCGCCCTTGAGCAGATTACCGAGACGGTTCGCGAATCCACCGGTCGCACGGCCGAGGCCCGCAAGCTGGTTCAGGACGCCCGCATTGCAGCAGTCGATTCCGTGCAGGTTGTCGATGCAACGGTTGATGCCATGGCGCGCATTGAAACCGCATCACGCGAGATTTCCAAGATTATCGGCGTCATCGATGAAATCGCCTTCCAGACCAATTTGCTCGCCCTCAACGCCGGTGTTGAGGCTGCCCGCGCCGGTGAAGCAGGCAAAGGTTTTGCGGTCGTCGCGCAGGAGGTGCGTGAGCTTGCCCAGCGTTCAGCCTCCGCCGCCAAGGAAATCTCCGGCCTGATCAAGAACTCGACCAATGAGGTCAATGAAGGAGTCAGACTGGTTGGTAAGACAGGTGATGCACTCAAGAACATTCAGGGCTTTGTGCAGAGCATCGAAAGCAATGTCGAGGCCATCGCGATTGGCTCTTCTGAACAATCCACGAAGCTGTCAGAGATCAATTCGGCAATCGGCTCGCTCGATCAAATGACCCAGCAAAATGCCGCGATGGTCAGCAGCATGAGCGCCATTTCCGAAGCATTGGCCGATGGTGCTGGTGAACTTGAACATCTCGTCAAGCGCTTCAAGCTTAACCGCCGCAAATGGCAGCGTGAGCCGGGCTCGGATGCCTCCAAGCTTGGGCCGGAAGATCGCGGTTACGGCAAAAACACCATCTACCAGCCAAAGGCCGCCATCAAGGGACTGGCCAAAGCGTCATAACAACAAAAGCAAGGATTGCACCTTGCCTGCTGTTCATCCGTCCGTACATCATTGATATCGCGGAATTTTGGCCTGCCCGTTTCTCACGAGACGGGCAGTCGTTTTTGGTATCAACTCACACAGCTTTGCCGATACCAAAAAGAAGAGGCGTGGAAGCAGACAGCTGTTCGCGTGTTGCGGGGCGACCGAACAGAAAGCCTTGAACCTCGTCGCATCCTTCCGACAAAAGCACCTGCAACTGTTCGCGTGTCTCGACACCTTCAGCCAGCACCGCCACATCGAGGCTTTTGCCGAGTGCAACAATTGCCCGGACGAAAGCCTTGGACTGTCGGCTTTCCAGCTCATGTACGAAGCTCTTGTCGAGCTTGATCTTATCGAACGGGAAGGACCGCAGTGTTTCAAGCGACGAATAACCAGTGCCGAAGTCATCAATCGCAATCGTTACGCCCATCGCCTTGATCTGGCGCAGGATATGCAGTGCACGCGCCTTGTCGCCAATGATGGCGCTTTCGGTGACTTCAAGCTCAAGACGCGCAGCAGGCAGGCCGGTGTCCAGCAGAATCTCGCGGACCTTCTCGACCAATATAACATTGTTCAACTGCAATGGGGACAGATTGACCGCAATCTTATGCGGGATGTCCCAATCTGCGGCCTCACGGCAGGCTTGTTGCAGCACCCATTCGCCAATCGCCGAGATCGCACCACATTCTTCTGCAATCGGAATGAAATCGACTGGTGAAACGAGACCTCTCTCTGGATGCAACCAACGTAGCAGCACCTCGTAGCCGGTGACCTCATCGGTCTTCACCGAACGCTGTACTTGGTAGGTCAAGTAGAACTGCTTCTGTTCAAGCGCAATCCAGATATCACGGCCCATGGCCCGCCGTTCTCTGGCCGCTTCGTCCATCGCCGCTTCATAGAAGCTGATCTTCTGTTCGATGCTGGCCTTGGAACGGTACATTGCCATATCGGCATTGCTGAGCAACTTTTCCCGATCAGTAGCATCCTGCGGATAAATCGCCACGCCAAGGCTGGCACCTGGCACAATCTCGGTGTGGGACAGTTCTATTTTGGTGGTCAGCAAGCGATTCATGCGACGGATGAATTCATCCAATTCTGTCTGATCGTTGAAGCTTTTTATGGCAACAAATTCGTCGCCGCCCAAGCGGCCAACCGTTTCGCCAGTTAGCAGTCGTTCGCCCAGGCGCTTTGCCAATGTCACCAGAACGCTGTCACCTGCGGCGTGGCCGAGCGTATCGTTGACCTCTTTGAAATTATCGAGATCGACTGCGATAACGGCGACCTTTGAAGTCAGTGTATCGGCGTCTCGAATAGCGGCATCCAGCATTTCGACAAATTGGCGGCGGTTTGGCAGGCCGGTCAAGACGTCATGGCGAGCAAGATGGGCAATGCGTTTTTCAGATTTAACCCGTTCGGTAATATCCTCGACGGTTGTCACCCATGCGCCTTGCACGGCCGGGCGATGAATGACACGCACAGTGCGTTCGTTCTGGATCGTGCGAATGGTTTCGCCACCTTCCGGCGCGCGGATCAGGTCGATATGGCCGTGATAAAAGTCAGAGGCGTCGATCTTGCTGCCCGAATCATGGCCATAGGGTAGTTCGCAGATTTCCCGGAAGGTCTTGCCCACCAGAGCCGCGTCATCGGGAATACCAACGATTTCATTGAGGCGTGTATTCTGCAGAACCAGCCGTTCGTCCTTGTCGAACAACATGATGCCATTGGCCATGTTGTCCAAAGCAAGCGCCAGATTGTCGGAAGCCTCCTGAATGCGGTTGGCGGCACGTTTCTGCTCGGTGCAATCCCGCGTGATCTTGGCATACCCGGCCAAGGTGCCGTCTTCAGCGTAGATTGCATCAATTACCACAGCCGCCCAGAAGGACGAACCGTCCTTGCGGTAACGCAATCCTTCAGATTCAAACTTGCCTTTCGTCCGGGCTGTCTCAAGCGCCTTTTCAGGAAGTCCTGCGGCCCTGTCTTCCTGTGAATAGAATTGTGAGAAATGCTGGCCGACAATTTCATCTGCCGTGTAACCCTTGGCGCGCTCGGCACCGACGTTCCAGTTGCTGACCCGTCCCTCAGTATCCAGCATATAGATTGCGTAGTCGGTAACACCCTGCACGAGGCGTCGGAAATTGGTTTCACCAGCTACCGTTGCAATTTCTGCCCGCATGGCAAACATTGCTGCCGTCAGCCCGGCAAACAGGAAGGACAGTGTCACGCAGGTGATGATGAGAACCATCACGCCCGCAGAGATGACGTTGCTGGCTGGCGCGGAGTAATCCGGCACGACAGTGATTGCACCCATGGCGGTGAAGTGCATGCCAACGATTGCCAGCGTCAAAAGTGCGGCAGGCAGGATGACAGGTGAACCGCTGGTCTTTTCAGCGCGACGTACCGCGAATGCTGGCACAGATAGCACAACGGCCAAAATGGAAGCCGCAATGACCAGGGAACGATCCCAGACAATGGTGCCAGGCAGTTCAATTGCCGTCATTCCGATGAAGTGCATGCTGGTGACGCCGATGCCGAACAATACACCTGCAGCAACAGTACCGTGCCGACCGGTATCGTAGGTCGCGCAGGCCGCAGCCGCCACCGTCGTTCCGATGGCAACCGCCAGCGAAATCAGCGTTCCATTAATTTCATAACCGAACACAAAACCGGGATCATAGGCAAGCATTGCCACGAAATGGGTGGTCCAGATGCCAAACCCGCTTGCCCCGCCGGTCGCAGCAATCCAGATCACACGAGGTAAGCCAGTGCTTTTTACAGCGCGCCGCAGCAGCAACATCGCTACCGTCGCGGAAAGAAGGCACAATATTCCCGCAAGCACTACCAGTCGCATATCGTGCTCATACACCAAGCACGTCAGTATCGAATTCATTTCATACCCCGAATATGCAGAGACGTCACATGCCTGAAATAAGCAATGGTAGCGCCCGTCTAGGCCGGGCATTACTGAAGGCAACAGCTTACGAGATGATTAAATCCGCAGGGTTCTCAAAGGCGTGGTTAACGAAGTCGATCCATCTTCAACGCTGCATTATCAACCACTAAGGGCTTGCACGTTAAGAGCGTTTTTTGTGATTTTTAGTTGTTGAGGAAAACAAATGCACCAGTGGATAGTGGTCGTACTCGTAGTGAGCATGGTGTGTGGTTACACAACATATTTCTACGCCCGCAAGATCGCCAGAGAAGATGGGCTGGACGACCAGAAGCCACCATGGTTCGGCGGATGGAGGAATGTTTCGAAGATCAATACCATCCTGAAACAACGCGCACAGAAAGGCGACCGATTGGCCGCGCGAATACGAATGCTGCATATCGTGAGCAACGCGTCCATACCGCTTTTCATCATCGGCATGGCTGTTCGAAATGTCTGGATGCGCTGACATTACCTTCCGCCAGCCGACGATGGCAGCCGCTTAGAACCGACTGTTGACGACGGTGCTTTTGCCACACCATTCGTCCACATCAGTTTTCAGACAGGATATTACCGTGCCGGGATGGCCTTGAGGTAGGCGGCAATCGCATCACGGTCTTCGGCTGGCAGGCGCGCCATGTTTTGCTGCACCTTCACCATTGAGCCGCCAACACTGTCGAACTCTGGCGTGAAGCCGGTTTCCAGATAGCTTGCAATATCCGCATCAGCCCAGTTTTCCATATCGCTGGAACCAGGGGTGATATTGGGAATGCTGCCCTCGCCTTCCGGATTGGGGCCACCGGCCAGCCACTTGTCTTTGAGGAAACCACCCAACAGGTTGCGGGGTGTATGACATTCACCACAATGGCCCGGCCCTTCGACCAGATACTGGCCGCGCACCAGTGCGGCATCGGCATTTGCCAGCTGGACGCGTGGCGCACCTTCGTCAAAATACAGGAACTTCCAGCCACCGAGAGCCAGGCGGATGTTGAACGGGAATGGCAAGTCATGGTTCGGCGCGACGTGATCGCTGGCAGGCAATGTCTTGATATAGGCAAACAGATCGCTGATATCCTTGGCGGGCATTCGCGCATAGGAAGCATACGGGAAGGACGGATAGAGGTGCTCACCATTGCGGCCGGTGCCACGGGTCATGGCATCGCCAAATTCTGCAAGGGTCCACTCACCAATACCGGCCTTTGAATCCGGCGAGATATTTGGCGCATAGAATGTGCCGAACGGGCTATGCAGCGGCGCGCCGCCAGAGAGTTGTAACAGGGTATCCCCCGTAGCATCAGGCGCTGCATGACAGCTTGCGCAACCACCGGCCCAGAACAGGTTTTCGCCATTGACGAGATCTGGAGTTCCGGCATTGGCCCAATGGCTTGGCGCCTGCCTGTCCGGCGCCGTAACGACGAAGAAAATGCCTGCACCTGCAACAGCAGCCAGAGCCGCGGCGGCACCAAGCTTTACAAGCTTCGAAGCCATATCATTCTCCCGAAATGCACAGTCTGAAAAACAGTCTGAAAAATGCCGGTCTGCGCGTACCCCCAGCGATCGGGATGACAGACCATGGATATCGTCAGCAGAATGTGCGGCTCATGCTGAACAGCCGCACATTCTCAGCAGGCTTAAAGCTTAACGCTTCAAGCGGTAGGTCTGGTGGCAGACACCACAATCAGCGCCGAGCGACTGCATGGCGGTTGCAACGCCAGCCTGATCGGCAGGCAGCTGCGCCAGAACGGCATCAGCGTCTGCGCCGAGCTTTTCGGACTTGGCCTTGAAGTCATCGAAATTCTGCCAGATGGCTGGAGACGCCGCACTTCCGGTCTCCGTACCCGCCGGGAACTGATCAGGGAATGCCTTGGCATTTGTGCTGATGGTCGTGACAGCAGCCTTCACCGCTTCAGCATCGTAAGGCTTCTGGCCCTTGGCGATGGCATTCAGCGCGCCCATTGCGCCACCGATTTGCTTCATCATGCCTTCGCGCTTTTCAATTTCGCCAGCAGCGGAAACCGCTCCGGCGCAAAGACAGCCGAACAACATGGCAGCCGCAATGGTCTTCAATTTCATATGCTTCTCTCCTTGATACCGGCCAAAGGGACGATTCAACATTTAGGGACGCCCAAACATGCCCCGTTTGACGTTTCTAGAGAAGTCACAATAAGGTGAGGTTTGGTGATTTTCGCTGCTAAAACAGTCATCTAAGAGACTTTTGTCAATTCCGCCCACAGGGTTAGCGCCGATACAACAACCAGCACCAGACCCGCGGCACGTCCGACAAAAACCGTTGCTGCAGGTGATGAAACCAGAAACCTGCGACTTTTATCCGCCGTCAGCGCCAATGCGCCATAGACGCTGAACTGGGTCGCAGCCACCATGGCCCCCATGATCAACCCTTGTGTCCACACCGGGCCATAGGCGGGTTTCAGAAACTGCGGATAAACCGCCAGCATGAACAGATAGGCCTTGGGGTTGGCAAGGCAGGTCAGGATGCCGCGCCGGAAGGCACGCCATGCCGATTTGCTAGACGATGCCTCATCGCCCTGCACGGTGATTGAACTGCGCATCAGGCTGATGCCGATCCAGATCATGTAACCAGCGCCCAGCACCAGTAGCGGTGTGAACAGGCTAGGCATCCAGGCAGCCAGTAGCCCGACACCGGCCGCACCATACAGCGAGTGGACGACACCACCGGCCACGATACCGAGAATAGCGAAAAAGCCGGTGCGTTTTCCGCCGGTCAAAGAGCTTGCAAGCACAAACAGCATGTCCATGCCCGGCACAATGATGATGCCAAACAAAAGCAGGAAAAACAGCCAAAGGTTTTCGCTATAGGCCATGTCAGTATGTCCCCTCATTATTTGCTGCGAACTGCGCGCTATCCCAAGGTTTTCAACCAATTTCTATTGTCTATAATCTCCTGCTACTGACAGCGTTCTGTCAGTAGCCTTCGCTCGGGGACAGAAATGCGCAAAGCATCACGGCTTTTCGAAATCATCCAGATATTGCGGGTGGCACGCCAGCCGGTGACCGCACAGCAGATTGCCGACACGCTGGAGGTGACGCCTCGGTCGGTTTACCGCGACATTGCCGCCTTGCAGGCCATGCGTGTGCCAGTCGAAGGGGAACGTGGTGTGGGTTACATCATGCGGCCCGGTTTCAACCTGCCACCGCTGATGTTTTCGATCGAGGAAACGGAAGCCATCGTGCTAGCTCTAGCGCTTGTCAGCAGAACCGGTGACACGGAGTTACGCCAGGCAGCCAAGCGGGTCAGCGACAAGATTGCCTCATCGGTCCCCGAACCGCTCTCCCGCATTCTGTCCACCACTGCACTACATGCCTGGGGCATTATTGCCAATTCGCCTGACGGCGTGGACCTGTCGATGATCCGACGCGCCGTTCGCAACGAGGAAAAGCTTGATATCGCCTATCAGGATGAAGCCGGTTCGCTGACCGAACGGCGGATACGGCCAATCGCGGTGATCTATTATTCCGAAACCGCCAATATCGTCGCCTGGTGCGAGTTGCGGCAGGCGATCCGCAACTTCCGTGCGGACCGTGTGAAAACCTGCGTCGAAACACAGGACTTCTTCAAACATCAAGGTGAGGCTTTGCGCCAGCTATGGATGGCCAACTGGCAATATAGTCAAACGCCAAAGACCAATGTTTGAGAGCTATCAAAGCGCCAGGGTGCGGCTGTCTTCACGACCGAAACCGCGAATCTCGATACGGTCAACATAGACATCGGCAATGGCAAAGGTGTTTTCGTCAGGCGTATCCACCATGCCCTTGAAATTGAGAAAATGCTTGCCGTCTATTTCGCCATAATTACCGACATGGTTATGGCCACAGAACCATGCCACAAAACAATCATGGTCGGCCAACAACGACAGAATGCGCGGCGTATCCCACAGGTTATGGGCGTTATCTGGAAAGACAGGATAGTGGCAGAAGATCACGACCTTCTGATTGAGGCGTGCTGCGTCTTCCAGCGTGTTTTCCAGCCAGCCAAACTGCTCATCACTCAATGAACCATTCCAGGTCTGCGCATTGATGGCGCCAACCGCCTGCAGAGTTTCCAGCCGCGTAGCCGCGATCTCGCGCCTCGGGTCATGTCTTTCCGGTGCAAACAGGCTGACGTCGGATCCATCAAGAACAATGAAACGCACACCCTGCTCGGCAAAATCATGCCAGGGCGATGGCATGCCCAGTCGCTGATAGACGTCTGGCAATTTCTCAACATCGACGGCAAAGTCGTGATTGCCCGGCAACAGAACGGAACGGTGCCGCAGCTTGTCGTAACAGGCAAGAATTGCATCGAAGCTGTTCCAGTCACGATCGACCAGATCACCCAGCGTCACGACGAAGGCCAGATCCTCGCCATTCATCGTTTCAATCGCCGCATCGAGCTTGCGTGGGCTATTGGCGTAATAGCGCCCCATATCAGGCTTCGGTTCGATGTCGGCATATTGGGGGTCGGCGATGATGCCGAAGGAAAATAGCGGTGCAGCAAGATGTGTCATGGCGGCGGCTTTATGCCCTGCACATGACAGCGATATGACATCGCAGCCACATAGCAAAACACCCGGCACAAAGGCCGGGTGTCTCGTAAAATCGCAGGTTGAAAACCTTACTTGGAAGCGGCTTCGAAGCGCTCCAGAACGTAGTCCCAGTTGATGAGGTTATCAACGAAGGCTTCGAGGTACTTTGGACGCAGGTTGCGGTAGTCGATGTAATAGGAGTGTTCCCAAACGTCGACACCGAGGATCGGCTCTGCACCGTGAACCAGCGGGTTTTCGCCGTTCGGGGTCTTGGAGATTTCGAGCTTGCCGTTCTTGACCGACAGCCATGCCCAGCCAGAGCCGAACTGTGTGGTACCGGCAGCGATGAAGTCTGCCTTGAACTTGTCAAAACCGCCGAGGTCGGAGTTGATTGCAGCTTCCAGCTTGCCAGGCAGCTTGTTGCCGCCGCCGTCCTTCTTCATCCACTTCCAGAAATGAACGTGGTTGTAGTGCTGGGCAGCATTGTTGAACAGGCCAGCATTGGTGCCGAAAGACTTCTTGACGACTTCTTCCAACGACAGGTCAGCAAGGCCAGCTTCAGCAGCAAGCTTGTTGCCGTTGTCTACGTATGCCTTGTGGTGCTTGTCGTGGTGGAATTCGAGCGTTTCGCGCGACATGTATGGTGCGAGAGCGTCGTAGTCGTATGGAAGTTCGGGAAGTTCGAAGGCCATGGTGGTACTCCTTGTTGCAGCGGTGACCCGCTCCTTGAAACCTTGTGCGCGGAACATAGGAGCGGAACTCAATTGAGGCAACCTGCGAAATATCAAAATGTTCCGGCAAAAGAGAAAATTCCACTACCAACATCAGAAATTCACAATCGCATTCGATGGTTGCGTACCGATTCAAGAACTTCGGTTCGGCATTACTGACAAGGAAAGCGACAAGATGAGGAAAACCCTCTGCACTGCAATTCTGACAAGCCTGATTTCACTCCCTGCTGCCGCCTCATCGGATGAAGCATGGCAGGAGTTTACTGCCGACGTCCAAGCGAAATGCCTTGCCGCCACGGAAGGCATGATCGAGAACGCCAAGATCGTGGTCGATCCGTTTGGTAGCGAAAGCTACGGCCTTGCGATCGTCAGTGGCAAAGCCAAGGGGGCCGACGCGACAATCAACCATATCTGCGTTTATGACAAGCAGGCAAAGACCGTGGAAATCGGCGGTGAAATGACGACAGACACCGTCAAGATCGATATTCCCGATCAGGTCAAGCCATAAGGCGAGATATCCCCAATCATATCAGGGCTGGAAGCGCGGCGTCGTATCTGCTTCACCAAGCGGGCGTTGCATCAGCACAGTATCAAGCCACTGGCCATGCTTCCAGCCGATTGACTTCAATGTGCCAACCATTTCAAAACCTGCCGCGCGATGCACGCCGACCGAAGCGGCATTGGCGGAATCACCGATCACCGCCACCATTTGCCGAAAGCCCTTGGCCGTCGCGTCGACAATCAGCGCATCCAGCAATTTTCGGCCAATGCCCATGCCTTTGGCATCGGGGCTGACATAGACCGAATCCTCGACCGTTGCGCCATAGGCCGGGCGCGCACGGTAGGCACCGGCATAGGCGTAACCAGCGATACGGCCTTCGACCTCTGCCACCAGATAAGAAAACCCACCAGAGACCAAAGCGTCGCGGCGCTTGAGCATTTCATCAGCAGAGGGCGGGTCGATTTCGAAGCTCGCCTTGCCGTGCAGGACAGCATCACGGTAAATTTCGGTTATCGCTGGGATATCGTCTGTATGGCTCTGACGAATAATGATGTTAAGCGAAGATTTTTCGGCCATTTGCCGTCATCCGGAATATGTGTGGCAGGATAAAAAAACGGCCGGGGAACCCGGCCGTTTGGTCGATCTATAATTAGGCGTCAGTGCCTGACTTGGCCCATTCAAGATAAAGCTCCAATGCCTTGCGGGCGACCGGACCAGCCTGCAATTCCTTCTCGTCCAGCTTGGTGACCGGAGAAACCTTGGAATAGTTGCCGGAGCAGAAAATCTCATCGGCGTTCTTGAAGTCTTCAACCGAAAGCGTCGCTTCGCGAACCTCGAAACCCGCCTGACGAAGCAGGCCCATAACGCGCGAGCGAGTGATGCCAGCAAGGAAGGTGCGGTTTGGAACCGGGGTCAGGACAACGCCATCCTTTACCATGAAGATGTTTGAGGCTGCCGTTTCAGCAACATTACCGTTCATATCGCGCATCAGGGCATTGTCGAAACCACGCGAACGCGCCTCAATGATCGCACGGCCGCTATTCGGATAAAGGCTGCCTGCCTTGGCGTCGGTCATGGCTGTTTCCGGCGAAGGGCGACGCAGCGGAGAAACGGTGAGCGTCAGCGACTTGCCCGCATCCATCGGTGCTTCAAACAGGCAAAGAGCAAAACGGGTGGAGGCACCATCCGGTGCAACAACGCTGCCAACTGAGCCATGTTCAGCCCAATACATCGGCTTGATGTAGATGGCGGTCTTGCCATCAAACTTCTTGACGCCTTCGAGTGCCAGCGCCTCGATTTCCTCAGGGGTTTTGGTCGGGATCATGCCCATGTTGGTGGCCGAGCGATTGACGCGCAGGCAGTGCAGATCCAGATCCGGCGCAAGACCGTCAAACCAGCGAGCTCCATCAAACACTGTCGAAGCCAGCCACATGGCATGCGAGGTGGGGCCAATCAACGGCGGATTGCCGGGCAGCCATTCACCGTCAACATAGGTCCAGGTGTTTGATTTCGGTGAAGTATCGACGGCCATTCTCAAAGTCTCCTATAGATAAGTGGCCGGAGTGAATGCCTCGACCTGCACCAGGTCAAGATAATTTTTCCGCAAAAACACAAAACGACGCAAAACAATATTCACCTGCGGTATCTGAGCAAGAATCTTCCATCGAACCAACAACTTGATAAATGGACGTATAACGATAAATGATGGAGCGGGTAAAAACTGTGTAATTGAAACGGGACACCTGAGCGAAGGTGTCAGCATGGGAGACTCACAGATATGGCATGGTCCGCCGCACAATACCTCCGGTTTGAAGATGAAAGAACACGCCCTGCCCGCGATCTGCTGGCGCAGGTTCCGCTGGAAACGGTAATGGCGGGTTATGATCTCGGCTGCGGTCCCGGCAATTCCACAGAGCTGCTGACTAACCGCTACGGTTTGAATGTGATCACCGGCGTGGACAGCGACGACGACATGCTGGAAAAGGCCAGAGATCGCCTGCCGAATACCGAGTTTCGCAAAGCCGATCTTTCCACATGGCAACCCGATACCCCGGCCGACCTTTTATATGCCAATGCGGTTTTCCAGTGGATACCGGACCATCTCAGCGTTCTGGAAAAGCTAATGGATCATCTGAAACCGGGCGGCGTGCTGGCGGTCCAGATGCCGGACAATCTGTCTGAACCGACCCATGTCTCGATGGGAGAAACCGCGTCTGTCGGACCTTGGGCCCCGGCCTTTGCCGAGGGATCGTTGCGTCGTAAACCACTGCCCTCCCCAACCGCCTATCTCGACCGGCTTGGTCCGAAATCTGCACGGGTCGATGTCTGGCACACGATCTATAATCACCCGATGACGGATGCCAGCGCGATCGTCGAATGGGTGAAAGGTACTGGACTGCGCCCCTATCTGAATGCCGCCGGTGCTGAACATCAGGACGCGTTTCTTGAGGATTATACGGCGCGCATCGCCAAGGCCTACGCGCCGATGGCGGACGGCCGTGTCCTGCTGCGCTTCCCGCGACTTTTCGTCGTTGCTGTCAAGAAGTGATCCGGCCGGCCGAGTAGTCAACTCAGAGCAAAACAGACGAAGACCCCGCCCATATGCATGGGCGGGGTCTTTCTTTTTCCATCAGTTCAGCCGATAGGCAATAACACTGTCACCCAGCGTCGTGCCGATTGAGCCATGACCACCGGCGGCAATGACGACATATTGTTTGCCATCTTCCCCGCGATAGGTGACGGGCGTTGCCTGCCCACCGGCCGGCAGACGGGCCTGCCACAGTTTTTCGCCTGACTTCATGTCGTAAGCTCGAAGATAGTTGTCGAGCGTGGCAGCGGTGAAGGACACACCGCCTGCCGTGGTCAAGGTGCCACCATGGGCGAGGATGCCCATCGGCAGCGGGATCGGCCATGAATATCCCAATATCTTCTGGTCCTGCACCGTGCCGTTGCGGCGTTTCCATGCGGTCTTTCCCGTTGTCAGGTCAACGCCAACCATTTCACCCCATGGCGGTGTATTGCATGGCAGGCCAATGCCGGACCGGAAGTTGAGGATGCTGATGCCAAATGGCCCACCAAGATTTTCATTGCCGGGGTTGGTGCCCTCCTTGGTGAAGAGACGGGCATTCAGATCATCCGGGTTGCGTGGATAGGCCTGATATAGATAGGGCAGATATTGCGGTGTACCGATCAGCCATTTGTTGACCGGATCAACCGCGATCGACCCCCAGTTGAACACACCGATATTGCCCGGCCAGACAAGCGACGGTTTGCCTATACCCGGAGGTGTAAAAGGATTTCCATCATATCGCGCCTGCTTGAATGCCAGACGGCACATCGCCTGGTCGATCGGTGAGACACCCCACATATCGACTTCACGCAGCGGTGCCGGCGTGAAGTTCAGCGACGAGATCGGCTGCACCGGTGACGGTTTTTCATTGGGCACATCGGTTTCCGTGCTGACCTTCTGTTCACTGACCGGCAAGATAGGCGTGCCGTCCTGACGGTTGAGAACCCACAAGTTGCCGCCCTTGGTTGGCATGATCACCGCCGGTACATTCTTGCCGTCCTTTGGAAGGTCGAGAAGTGTCGGTTGAGACGGATTATCGCGGTCCCAAAGATCGTGATAGGAGGTCTGGAATTTCCAGCGCAGTTTGCCGGTTTCGATATCGAGTGCTGCCAGCGCATCAACAAATTGCGTGTCCTCTTCAGTGCGGTTCATACCGAACTGATCAGGAGACTTGTTGCCGAAAGGCACATAGACAAGACCCAGGGCTTCATCGGCACTGAAGGTTGTCCATGCGGTGGGAGAGTTGGCCTCATAGGTTTCACCGGCCGCCAGAGGCGCTGTTTCGTCCGGTTTTCCGGCATCGAATTTCCAGACGATTTTGCCCGTGCGCACATCATAGGCGCGGATCACGCCCGAGGTGTTGTCCTCGTAATAATTGTCGGACACCGAACCGCCGATGATGATGAGATTTTTCGTCACCAGAGGCGCTGATGTCTGCATGTAAGAGGATTCATGCAACATCGGCATTTGCGCCAGAAGATTGACATAACCATTTTCGCCAAACTCGGTGCAAAGTGCACCGGTATCGGCATTCAGCGCATAAAGGCGACCATCAACCGTGGTGGAGATGATACGCCGTGGGCAGGTCAATGTAGCCGGAACTGGCGCAACCACTTGCGGTGTTTGGTTTTGAGCCTGCGTTTGTGGCTGTGTCTGTGTCGTGCCTTCGGTTGCCGGAGCAGCGGGTGCTACAGGAATTGATGTGGAAGCAGATGCTGCAGGGGCGGCGACAAAATCGCTGCTGTCATTATAGGACACACCACGGCATGTCTGGTGTTGGAAGAATGTGCTGGGTTTCAGCTCAGGGTCAAACTTCCATTTCACCTCGCCCGTTTCCGGGACCAGTGCCTCGACAATGTTGTGTGGCGTGCAGAGATACAGCAGTCCGTTGACCTTCAAAGGTGCCACCTCGAAGGTAAACTCCTTGCTGTCATTGGCAGTTTTCAAATCGCCGGTATGGTGTTCCCAGGCAACGGTCAGCCCCTTGACAGTATCGACGTTGATATCACTGAGGGAGGAATAACGTTGGCCGAAATTGTTGCCGCCATAGGCAATCCAATCATCTGCCGGGTAAGCCGGCGTGCCAGTCGCAGCGGGCTCGGCCTGGGCGGTTTGCGGTTGAAGTTCGCCATCAATCAGCCGCGGGTCGACAAACCATGACACGACACCCAATACAGCGATAACAAAAACTGTCATGCGCAACAAAGCAACGCTTTTGCCTTTGGTTTTAAGGCCGTAGGGCACCGGTGGCAGGCTGAGCAATAATCCCAGGAAGGTCAGCAATGCACCGCGCGGTATCCATTGCCACTTGTCGAAACCCACTTCCCAGATGGTCCACACGAAGGTGGCGATCAGAAGCAGTGCATAGAGAAAATAGCCAGATTGTCTCCGACGAATGAGCTGGATGGCCGCCAGCAACAAACCAATGCCTATAACCACATAGAAGACGCTTCCGCCAGCCATTGCGAGTTGAACGCCGGGATACAATATCGCCAGAGCCAGTATGGCTGCAACAACCCCAATAATGAGAACAAACATGTGTTCTCCTTTCGCAGATCTGAAAAAATCACCGGTGCCGGAAAGGCTTTTCGACACCAGCATCAGCAGAGGTGAAGCGCGCTCTATTCTCAGGGTGGCTTCAGTGGATGAGCCCATCTTGCCGGGCGTCATTCTTCAAAGACCACAATCCGGTGTCGTTGCTGAACGACATTTCATCCACCGGTTGCGATAATGTTTTTGAGATGTTTCAATTTGAAAGGGAATACTAATTAACGAGCTTCTGATGCACTCACACAGAATGCTCCGGACACCTCATGTCAGGTTGCACCTTTGCCCCTAACGCAGTGTCGCTTGAAATGTTCCTCCCGCATATGGAAAGGACGGCCGAAGCCGTCCTTTCACTGCATATCGGGCCTATCTTACCGCGCCAATGCGGTGCGGGTTCGATGGTCGAACACCCGAACAACTACAGCAGCAATGGCAAGCACCGCGCCCAGAACACTGACGGCAGTCCATCCATCATAACCCCAGGCGGCGGTTGCGAGAGCAGAACCGCTAGCACCTCCCAAAAACATACTGGTCATGAAGATGGTGTTGATGCGACTACGGGCTTCCTGATCCAGCGCATAGATGATGTGCTGGTTGGACACGAGGGCACTCTGCACCCCAAAGTCAAGGATGATGACGCCAATGACGAGTGCAGCCAGCGACGCCCATGCCCCGAAGACAATCCACGAGACAAGCGCAAGAACCGCGCCTGACCATACCACGAAGTGTGGTCCACGACTGTCAGCGATACGGCCTGCCAGCGGTGCTGCGAAGATGCCGACAGCGCCCACCACACCGAACAGACCAGCGACATCTGCGCCCAGATGGAAGTCAGGACCTTGCAGGTAAAGCGCAAGGATGGTCCAGAATGCCGAGAAGGAGCCAAACAGCGCCGCCTGCACCAATGCAGCGATACGCAAATCCGGTTCACGCTTCCAGATGTGCACCAAGGACACCAACGCCTTACGATAAGGCATGCGCGACGATGGCTTGTGGTTTGGAAGGGCAACGAACATCAATGCGGCGGCAAAAAGTGCCATCGGCACGCCGATCCAGAACATTTCCCGCCAGCCGGCATGCTGCCCGACAAAACCGGACAGGGTGCGGCTTAACAGAATGCCTGACAGGAGACCGGCCATAACGGTACCGATGGTGGCGCCACGTTTTTCCGGTGCTGCCAGCGAGGCTGCAAAGGGCACGATCTGCT
The DNA here is from genome assembly GCF_014851585.1 of Agrobacterium sp. AGB01. Classification (GTDB taxonomy): domain Bacteria; phylum Pseudomonadota; class Alphaproteobacteria; order Rhizobiales; family Rhizobiaceae; genus Agrobacterium. The sequence goes on along the minus strand of NZ_JACVAB010000001.1, from coordinate 805,995 downwards.
GAGCGACCGCGGACCCGACGCCAACGGCAAATGAGGCGATGACCAAGATCCATGCGGTTGGTGCAACAGCTGTTGCCGCCAGCGCGACAGACAGGGCCATGAATTGCCCGATGATGAGATATCGGCGGTTTACGATGTCCCCGAGCGGCAGAAGCAGCAACAGGCCGAATGCAAATCCGAGCTGTGTGGCGGTCGGTACAAAGCTGGTGATCGCATCATGCGGGAAACCTGCCTTCATGATGCCGAGCATCGGCTGGCTGTAATAGATATTCGCGGCGGCAATGCCGCTAGCTACCGCCATTGCCAGCAAGCTCCACTTGCTCAAGCCGGCATTAGCCTGCGGTGCATTGGTTTTCGTCGTGTTCATGTTTCACGCCTTTCTGGCCGAAGAGTTGGCGCAGATATACAATTTAATCAAAATAAGATTTAGTGACCTATGCAGTTCAACCCGTATAACGGAAATTGATACAATGAATATTCAAGACGTGTTGGTTTTTACCACGGCTGTTTCTGCTGGTAGCCTGTCCGAGGCGGCAAGACGGCTTGGTATGCCGTCCATGACGGCCACACGTCGCCTGGCTGCACTGGAGGCAACGGTTGGGGTGCGCCTGATGCACCGCACGACCCGCTCGCTTTCGCTAACAGCGGAGGGCGAGACATTTCTACCTTACGCGCAGGCACTGGTGGAAAATACCGAAGAAGCACTCGCCCAGTTTAATTCCGGCACACAAAAGGCCAGCGGCTTGCTGCGCGTGTCGGTTCCTGTGGCTTTTGGCATCCAATTTGTGGCACCTCTCGTACCACAATTGCTAGAGGCCCATCCCTCGTTGCGCATTTCCCTCGACCTCAGCGATGCCCTGCCCGATCTGGTGTCCAGCGGTATGGACCTCGCCATTCGTATTGCCAGGTTAAAGGACAGCAATCTGATTGCCCGCAAGTTGGCAGACAATCCGCGTGTTCTTGTGGCGTCGCCCGACTACCTCAGAAAATACGGCACGCCGCGCACGCTCGAAGAACTGCAACAGCATAACTGCCTGCCGATTGCCAACATCCAGCAGTGGAACTTTGTCGCCGATGGACATGAACGACATATGCGGCTGAACCCGCGCTTTTCCGCGACCAGCATCGAGGGATGCCATGCGGTCAGTATTGCCGGTGGCGGCATTGCCCTGCTTGCCAACTGGAATGTCGAGAAGGACTTGCAGTCCGGGCGACTGGTTGAGGTCAAGCTTGAGGATGTCGCGCCTCAGACAATCGCTATCTGGGCGGTTTATCCCACCCGCAAGCTGCTGCCAGCCAAGGTCAGCGTGTTCATATCAGCGCTGCAGGAGGTTCTGGATAAAAGCACATCCGGCAACGGATGATGGTTGCCGGATGTTGTCTGTTTGGACCGCGCCTGTTTATGCGTGGATGGAATTGACCATCTGGAAGACCTTGTCGAAAGCACCGTTTTCAACGGAAAAGCGCAGCGGCTTGCAGCGCTCGACTACCACTTCCTTTTCATCCGGGCGGTTTGTCAGGATATCCATGACTTCCGTGATGAAGGCTTCCAGGGGCATGGCGCGTTCGTCGGTTGCCTGATGTTCACCCTGCAGGGTGGTCTGCACGTAAGGTGGGACAATCTCGATAACCTCGACCGGCGTTGCCTTCAACTGCTCGCGCAGCGTCAACGAGTAGGCATGAATGGCCGACTTGGTTGCGCTGTAGGTCGGGGTTGCAACCATCGGCACAAAGGCAAGACCTGACGATACAGTCAACACTGTCGCATTCTTCTGTTTCAGGAAATGCGGCAGCAATGCCGCCGTCAGGCGAATGGGTGCCAGAAGATTGGTGGCAATGGTTTCTTCCGCGATGGCGAGATAATCAGGCGCTGACGGAATGGCTTCGTTTTTCATGATACCGGCATTATTGATGACCGCATTCAATGCGGGATAGGCCGCAACCACTTTGTCGGCGAATGCGCTGATATCAGCAGCATCGGTTGCGTCCATCACAAAGGATGCCATGCCGGGATTTGCCTTGGTGACCTCGTCCAGCACGTTGGCGCGTCTACCGCTTATGATGACCTGATTGCCGAGGGCATGAAATGCTTCGGCCAGTGCACGACCAATGCCGGAGCTGCCGCCGGTGATGAGAATGGTGTTACCTGTGGTTTTCATGGCGATGCCCTTTCCTTGTTGTCTAGACAAAGATTAGCTATCATCCTCTCTAATCGAAAGAAGGCACCCAAAAGATTTATACTTACCAAAAGGAGAGTGTCTGTATGAAAAGGCATTCCGTCGATCCGATCATCGAAAAACGCCTGCATGATGAGATACCTGATAATGTCGACCCAGTGATTGAAGCGCTGGTGCAGGACATCATCGCCAAGGTGGCGGACAAATGGACGATGCTTATTCTGGAGGTTCTGGAAGAACACGGAACCGTGCGGTTTACACAACTGGGCAAGTTGGTGGGCGGCATCAGCCAGAAGATGCTGACCAAGACATTTCGGCAGATGGAGAGTGACGGGCTGGTGAAACGCACCGTGCATCCGGTTATTCCACCGCATGTCGACTATAGCCTGACCAATCTTGGCCGCAGTCTGGGTGGTGCATTTTGCGGAGTATGGATCTGGGCGGAGACCCATCACGCCGAAATTGAAAAGGCGCGGCGCAATTTTGCAGCGGCGGCAGGCTGAGCCCTGCCCTGTCCCTTGACCTGCCTCCATAAAAAAGGGTGCATCTGCGTTTGAATAGCAGATGCACCCTTTGAAACTTCAGGCGATCAATTGCTGATCAGGTGAACTGGCTGAGGCCTGGAACTGAGGCGATAACCTGATCGACAACTTCATCACCAGCGTGCTGGCGGGCAACTGCAATGGTTTCCTTTGCAAGAGCGGTAATCTCGCCCATGCCAAGGCCCTGGCTCATTAGCTGCTGGCCAAGACCCATGATGCCGCCGCCACCGATGGCGCTCATCAAGCCACCCAGCAGACCGCCGCCGCCACCGGCGCCTTCACCGTTAAAGCGTGCAACCAGCTCGGTCGCACCGGGAATGGCTTCGATCATGCGGGCAATGGCGCCGTCATCGGCTTCGCGCTGTAGAAAACCCAGCATCATGCCAACGGCCTTTTCAGCCACTTCCGGGCTGACACCGACCTTGTCGGCCACCTGCGTTACGAGTTGGTTCATATCGTCACCTCCTGATTATTTTGACGTTAACGTCAAGGTAAAACAAATATCTTGCCGACTCAAGCCACTGAGGCAAACTATGCAGCGTTTAGCATGGCGCACAGCAACTTGTTGTTGGACATTGCTTGCAGCCTTACAAGAACATTGCAATAGATTGATAAACAACGAAGGGTGCCTCGTGTTTTTACGAGTGTACCGGCTTACAGTCAGACGCCTAACAGGAGAGATGCCCACATGTTGCAGGATGGAAAACTCTACATCGGCACAAGCCGCAATCCGGACGACACTCTCAACAAGGGCGAATATCTGGATCTAAAATTTGGCAACAGGCACGGCCTGATAACCGGTGCGACCGGCACCGGTAAAACCGTGACTTTGCAGGTTCTGGCAGAAAGCTTTTCCAATGCCGGCGTGCCAGTATTCTGCGCCGATATCAAAGGCGACCTCTCCGGCATTGCCGCGATTGGCGAGGCAAAAGATTGGGTCAGCAAACGCGCCGAACAGATCGGTTTTTCTGATTTCACCTTCCAGGAATTCCCGGTCATTTTCTGGGATCTCTATGGTGAAAAAGGCCACCGGGTGCGCGCAACTATCGCCGAAATGGGACCACTTTTGCTGGCCCGATTGATGGATGCCTCCGAGGCTCAGGAAGGCGTGCTTAACATTGCCTTCAAGATTGCAGACAAGGGTGGCCTACCGCTTCTCGACCTGAAAGATCTGCAATCGTTGCTCAACTACATGGCGGAAAATGCCTCCGAGCTTTCGGGACAGTTTGGCCTGATTTCCAAGTCATCGGTCGGTTCGTTGCAGCGTGGTCTGCTGGTGCTGGAGCAACAGGGTGCTGAACATTTCTTCGGTGAGCCAGCCCTGAAAATCAGCGACATCATGCGTGTTACCAATGATGGACGTGGCGCTGTTTCTGTTCTGTCGGCTGAAAAGCTGATGATGAACCCTCGCCTCTACGGCACCTTCCTGTTGTGGCTGCTGTCGGAACTGTTTGAAGAACTGCCTGAAGTGGGTGATCCGGACAAACCAAAACTGGTGTTCTTCTTTGACGAAGCGCACCTGCTGTTCAACGACGCACCAAAGGTCCTGATCGAGCGCGTGGAACAGGTTGTGCGCCTGATCCGCTCCAAGGGCGTTGGCGTCTACTTCGTGACCCAAAACCCGCTCGATGTGCCAGAGACAGTATTGGCGCAGCTTGGTAACCGTGTGCAGCATGCCTTGCGCGCCTATACCCCACGCGAACAGAAGGCGGTCAAGACCGCTGCCGACACCTTCCGCCAAAACCCAGCCTTCAACACGGCTGAGGTCATCACCACGCTCGGCACCGGTGAAGCGCTGGTTTCCACCCTGCAGGAGAAGGGTGCCCCTTCAATCGTGGAACGCACGCTTATTCGCCCCCCCTCTGGTCGCGCCGGTCCCTTGACCGATGCGGAACGCAAAAGCGTGATGAATGTCAGCCCGGTTGCCGGACAGTACGACACCGACCTCGACCGTGAATCCGCGTTTGAAATTCTGACTGCCCGCGCTCAAAAAGCAGCTGAGGCCGAAGCCGCCAAGCGTGCCGCCGAAGAGCAGGCCGCGCAGCCGGACAGCGCTGCCGGACGCTGGACGCTGCCGGGATTTGGCGACGCACCGAAAGAAGCCTCAACAACCGGTTCGCGCGGTTCTGCGCCACGCCGTACCAATGGTTACCAGCGCGAGACGGTGATTGAAGCTGCAATGAAAAGTGCCGCCCGTTCGGTCGCGACATCGGTCGGTCGGGCGATTGTGCGTGGCATTCTCGGAAGCCTGAAGCGATAGAATTATGCCACCGCCCGGCCAGAGAGGCACGGGCGGTGGCATCTATTGACGTTCTGGCGACGGCTTATTTCTCGCGGTAAAAAATCATGCCGCCATGATAGAGCACATCGTCAACAAACTTGCCGTCCGCAGTAAAGCCGGTGTCATCCCAATAATCGATATGATTTCCGGTGACTTCGTAACGCCCCTGATAGGCGCTTTTGCGTTGGCCGCGCGCTTCATCGTAGCGCCCGTTTGCCAACAGTTCCTGACGGATCTGACCGTCGCCCGTCACCCACATGCCAATGTAAGGATGTGTAACCGCTTGCGATGTCTGCTCGGTGTTTTCTGTTTTCATCATGGAGTTCGCTCTGGACGGGCTGGCATCTGCAGCGACAGATGCGAGCGCCATCGCAATTGATGTTGAAACCATTTTCATTTGCTGGATCTCCCCGCGTCACGCAGCCGTCGGGCGCACGACGATTTCATTAACGTCAACGCCATCAGGTTGTTCGATGGCAAACCGCACGGCGCGGCCAATGGCATCTGGCTTCAACGCAATAGCGCGGTAGGTTTTCATGAGTTCGGCGGCTGCCGGATCGGTGATGGTGTCGGCCAGTTCGCTTTCCACCACGCCGGGATGGATGCAGGTCACCCTGATATCCTTGTGTTCCTGACGCAGACCATCGGAGATGGCGCGTACCGCAAATTTGGTCGCACAATAGACCGCTGCCGTCGGAGACACTGCAAGTGCACCGATCGAGGCGATATTGATAATCTGACCGGACTTACGGGTGATCATTTCCGGCAGGACAGCTGCAACACCGTAGAGCACACCCTTGATGTTGACGTCGATCATGCGGTCCCACTCGGCAACCTTCAGCGACGACATCAGCGATAAGGGCATGATACCGGCATTATTAACGATAACGTCGACCTGTCCGAAAGCCTTACGACCAGCCTCGACGAAGTCTGCGACGCTTTCCCGGTGTGTCACATTCAACGGATGGGCGACCACATCCGCACCAGCCAGACGTAACTCGTCTGCCAATGCCTCCAAGCGATCCATGCGACGGGCGCCCAAAACCAGCTTGGCGCCAGCGGCAGCAAGTTCGCGTGCAATGCCTGCACCGATACCACTGGATGCGCCTGTAATAAGAACGACTTTGTTCATTACCATGTTTCATCTCCTTGGTTTGCCAGCTCGACCTTTCCGGCCTCTGCTGTTGCAAGGAAGATAATTCACAGGCATTGTCGTGATAACCGCCTCAATCATGAACTCAGTAGGTAGATTTTCTAACCAATGAATATCGATCTCAATGCACTGTCAGCTTTTTGCCTGGTCGCCGAGGAGCGTAATTTTCGCGCCGCAGCCGACCGTCTTGGTGTCACGCGCTCGGCGGTCAGCCAGACCATTCGCAAGCTGGAGGAAACGATGGGCATTGCGCTCGTCCAGCGCACGACACGCAGCGTCAGCCTGACCGAAGCAGGGCAACAGCTTTATGCCGACGTGTCACCATCAATCGCCAATCTCGTACAGGCCACCCTCACCACATCGTCGTTCAGCGGTGCGGTGCGCGGGCAATTGCGGCTGGCCGTGTCGTCGATTGCCGAACGCTTTCTGTCCGGGCCACTGCTGGCCAGTTTTGCCGAGACCTATCCAGAAGTTCAGCTGGATATTGTCGTCACCGATGAGGAGTTCGACATTGTTGCCGAACAATATGATGCGGGCGTTCGTCTGGGTGAGTTGATTGCCCAGGACATGATCGCGGTGCCTGTTTCGGTCGAGCAGCGTCAGCTTGCGGTCTGCGCACCAGTTTACAGAGATCACCATGGCCTACCCTCCCACCCTGCAGAGCTGATCGACCACAGATGCATCGGTTGGCGTGCCCGCCCCGGCGCTGCCCCCTATCGATGGGAGTTTGCGGAAAACGACCGTGAATTTGCCGTGGCGGTGGAACCGGAATTTACCACCAATGATATGCAACTGATGATCAAGCTGGCCTGTGCCGGTGCCGGCATTACCTTCGGTATGGAAGAGACATTTCGCCCATACATCGAACGTGGGCAATTGGTGTCGTTACTGGATGGTTATTGCCCGAGCTTTGCGGGGTTTTATCTCTATTATCCAAACCGCCGTAACCTGGCGCCCAAACTTCGGGCCTTCATTGACCACGTCCGGCTGCCACGGCGCAGTTGACCGCCAAGTGACCAATGTCGGCTGATTGTTTCAGAAAACAGCTTGTGTTATGAATTGGCATCTGAAACCGGTTTTGAAAGGAGGCTTCGCATGGACATTTCATGCTTCTGGCGTTTTTGCCAGATCACGCACCTTTCTGCCCTGCAAATGCGTTTGCGGGGCTGACCGGACACATATCACTCTGGTTTGCCTACCGTAGCGGTTAGACGCAGCACGACCTTTTGCGTTGTGCCTGCATGTTTTTGATCGCCGGATTTTGCTGTCGTGTTGCCCAAGGCACCGTCAGCATGTTCTCATGGGTAATTCCCCATGGGTTCCGGCTTGGCAGACCCGAGAATTTCAATGACTTTGATCAATATTCGTGACCTTGGCGTCACACTCACCGCGCCCCTTTTTACACACCTCAACCTGAGCATTTCGGCCGGTGACCGCATCGGCCTTGTTGCCGCCAATGGGCGCGGTAAATCGACCCTGTTGCGGGCAATGGCAGGCGAAATCGACACAACTGAAGGCCAGCTTACTTCGGCGCGCGGCGTGACCATCGGCCATGTTACCCAGCATGTAACACCGGCACTGGCGAAGCTTTCATTTCACGACATGGTCTCCGGTGGCCTGCCTGACGAGCAGGCGACCATGGAAAGCTGGCGTGTCGACATGCTGCTGGACATGCTCGAAGTACCAGCTGAGATGAGGGGCCGGTCGCTTTTTGAATTGAGTGGCGGCTGGCAACGGCAGGCCCTTCTGGCCAGGGTCTGGATACGCGAGCCCGACGTGTTGCTGCTGGACGAACCGACCAATCACCTCGATCTGGAACGAATAGCTGTCCTCGAGAACTGGCTAGCCGGACTGCCCCGAGAAACGGCAATCGTCATTGCCAGCCACGACCGGGCGTTTCTGGACGCAACAACTCGCAGCACCCTGTTCCTGCGGCCGGAACGTTCGCAATCCTTCGCCCTGCCCTACAGCAAGGCACGTATTGCACTTGATGAAGTGGATGCCTCGGAAGAACGCCTCTACCAGCGCAACATCAAGGTGGCGCAGCAACTGCGCCAGCAGGCCGCCAAGCTGAAGAATATCGGCATCAATTCCGGCAGCGACCTGCTTGTCGTCAAGACAAAACAACTGAAGGAGCGCGCAGAAAAGCTGGAGGATGCTTCACGTCCTGCTCACCGCGAACAGTCGAGCGGCAACATTGCATTGGCCAGCCGCAGTACACACGCCAAGGTGTTGCTTAGCCTTGAGGACGCCGACGTGACGACACCGGACGGAACGCTGTTGTTCAGGACCGGTAAACAATACATTCGCCAGGGCGACCGCATTGTCCTGCTGGGCCGCAATGGTGTTGGAAAATCCTGCCTGATACGGATGTTGAAGGCCGCGATTGAACAGCCGTCGGCTACCGGCAGTATCCGCGCAACATCGTCGCTTGTGCTTGGCTACGCTGATCAAGCGCTGAATGTGTTGTCACCGGAGGAAACGCCACTTGTCGCGATAACCCGGCGTTTTGATATCTCCGACCAGCAGGCTCACACCCTGCTGGCAGGGGCTGGCATCAGCATCATCATGCAACAGCGCGCCACCAGCCTGTTGTCAGGCGGGCAAAAGGCACGGCTCAGCATGCTGGTGCTGCGGTTGATGGCACCCAATTTCTACTTGCTGGATGAACCAACCAACCATCTCGACATCGAGGGCCAAGAAACCCTTGGCGAAGAGCTGACCGGCAAGACCACCAGTTGCGTTCTGGTATCCCATGACCGCAGCTTTATCAGGGATGTTGCCAACCGCTTCTGGCTAATCGAAAAACGCAAACTGATTGAGGTCGATGCCCCCGAAGATTTCTTTGCGTCCTTCGGATAAAAAATGTCCCCTTTGCCTGGTCCGGGCAAAGGGGGCATATCTGACACGCGCGAGCACTACGTTTACTTGCGTGGTGCGACCAGCGAGAAATAGGCCCCGTGTGGGTCAAGGCAATTGACGATCCAGCTGCCGCCGGGCACTTCCATGGGATCGTTTATCACCTGGCCGCCGCCGGTGCTGACGCGTGTAATGGCCTCATCGATGGCGTCGACATTGAAGTAGTAACCCCAGTGACAGACGGGAACCTGCGGCAAGCGTTTCATCATGCCGCCAATGGCTTTATCCTTATAGGCAAAAATGCGGTATGGCCCCATTTCACCCATGTCCAAATCATGGTCCTTCGTCCAACCAAAGACGCTGTGATAAAATGCACTCGCCCGTTCGACATCGTCGGTGAAAAGCTCGCTCCAGCCGACATGGCCGGGTGCATCCGGAGCTGCTTCCGGCGGCTGGTTATCCATAGGCAGAGGTGTCATGATGCACAGAACCGCCCCGTCAGGATCTTTGACCACGGCGAACCTGCCGACTTCCGGAATGTCTTCCGCAGGGCGCATGATGCTTCCGCCTTCGGCGTCGATCTTGCGCACAGTCTCATCTACATTGTCGACAGCGACATAACCGGTCCAGTTCGGTGGTATGCCACTTTTGGCAAACTCGTCGGTCAGCTCCATCATGCCGCCGACACCCCGACCATTGGTCTCGAAAATGGTGTAGGGCATGGCGGCATTTTCGAATGGCGCCGCCGTCCATCCAACGACAAAACCGTAAAACCGTGCTGCAGCTTCGGTATCGGGCGTCATCAGTTCATACCAGATGAACTTGCCATGCGTATCAGACATTGCACTCTCCCATTGGTCACATGTTAGGCGGCACAAACGTAACCGCTGTCATTTCCGGCGAAATTCAGAAGACATGAATTGTTTGAAACTGCCATCCGGCTGCCTGACGCTGCCGGAAAATGTTCTGTTATTGTCGTCATGCAATGTCAGGACATCGTGATAAACGGCGGTGCCGCCGGTGCCATCCATGGCGGGACCTTCGGCTTCCAGCGTCAATGTTTTGCCGTCTGCTTCCAGCCAGCCCTTGTAGACCCAGAGATTGGTCATCATAGACCCGACCCAGGTGCCGACAAAATCACCTCTATCAGGGTCATAGCCAACCGTAATAAGCGCAGTCATCGGGCTGCCATCCGGCATCTTTCCCTTGCCTTCGCCAACGATCCAGAGACCGCCGATGGATTTAACGGTTTCGGTAAACACCTGCTCGGGATCATCGGGATTATAGCCTTCATGTCCCGATGTGGACACCATAACCCAGTCCCCCACGATCCGTTGCAGGAACTCATGCTGTTTTTGCGGCTTGGCACTTTCCATAATCTTTTCCTCCAGAGATTACGTAAGGGTGTTTAAGCACTCCAAATCCTTTAGTTGACGCATGATCCGGTTGGCCGTTGTTGCGGCCTTTCCAGATGATGTTTCAATGGCAGCAGCTTGCGGCCTTCGGTGCATCTTCGTACTGATCGTGGCGTCGCACCCAATTCATCACGCCGTCTTCGTTTCGTCCCTTTGGCACCAGATCCAGCAGCATCAAAGTACCTATGGTCTGTTCGCAGCCGCGGGCATAGGTGGAATAGGTATGGAAAACTTCGCCGTTTTCGTCTTTTGCAAACACGCTGATACCATGCAAATCCTTGAGGTCGCCCATGGGCGGTATCTCGCGGTAGTTATAAGTGATCCCTCCGTCTGAAAGTTCCTCATCCCGGAAAGACGCCTGATAGTCGTAATTAAAATCGCTGTCCTCGGCCGAGACCCAAGGAAACTTCCAGCCCATACGTGTCTTGTAGGCCTCAATCTTTGCCAGTGGCGCACGCGACACGGCAACAAATGTGGCATCGGCATGCTGCATGTGTATGACAGAACCATCGACGTGATCGGCAAAGAAAGAACAGCCGACACAGCCCTCCTCCCAATCCGGTGCCAGCATGAAATGATAGATGATGAGCTGGCTGCGGCCATCAAACAGTTCGGAAAGATTTTTAGGACCGGACGGTGCGTCGAAAATGTAGTCCTTGCTGACCTTTTCCCAGGGCAGCTCTCGTCGCGCTTCATTCAGCCGGTCTCGCGCACGTGTGGCTTCCTTCTCCAGCACGAGAAGGTTTTTGCGGGCTTCCAGCCATTCCTTTTGAGAAACGACAGCATGAGACATGATCAATCCTCCTTCGATCAGCTTTTGCTTGACTAATTACGTTGATATCAACATATATTAGTCATGTCAAATGTCACAGTGATTCCTTTTTCAACAACGCTTCTGGTGCGCGATAGTTGCCTTTGCCTTCACGCACAAAGGGCAGCGCGTGCGCTGGCGCGGCGTTTCGACAATGCATTGAAGCCCTTAGGCATGACCAATGGCCAATTCTCACTGCTGATGTCGCTCAACAGACCGGAGCCGCCACCGATGGGACCAGTGGCGCAACTGCTCGCCATGGACAGGACAACACTGACGGCCGCCCTTAAACCTCTTCAGAAAAAAGGCCTTGTCAGCATTGAGCCCGACCCCAGAGACAAGCGGGGAAAAAGACTGCGTTTGACCGAAGCGGGCATGCAACTGCTGGTCAGCGCCTTTCCGATCTGGGAAAGTGTCCATGCGGATGTTGAACGGGGTATCGTCAGTGGTAACCCTAGCCGTCTGCGGCAGGACCTGCTCGACATCTCCAGATAACATCCTTCATACAAACCCATAAAAAAACCGGCGGGATGAACCGCCGGCTTTATGTTGGTATTACTGCGGTTACTCAACAGTGACAGGCACTTCCGTCGAGGTGCGCAAGGCGTGGCTGTATGGGCACACGATGTGTGCTGCAGCAGCCAGTTTTTCAGCGACTTCGCGCTCGACGCCTGGAATATGGACGCTGAGAGCAACATCAATTCCGAAACCACCGCCATCTTCGCGCGGACCAATGCCCACGGTTGCTGTCACAGTGGTGTCTTCAGAAATCTTTACCTTTTCCTTGCCAGCAACAACCTTAAGCGCGCCGAGGAAGCAGGCTGAGTAGCCGGCGGCGAAAAGCTGCTCCGGATTTGTGCCGGTTGCACCGTCGCCACCGAGTTCCTTAGGAACTGTCAGCGTCACGTCTAGGACCCCATTTTCCGAAGCGGCGCGGCCAGCGCGGCCACCGGTTGCGCTTGCTTTTGTCTTGTACAGAATTGGCATGGCATTAACTCCCTTCGGTTGATTTGATGAGTATTACCTATCACTCCATTTAATTGCGCGCAATATAATTTTGCACATTGCCACCAAAAATATTATCTGTGAAAAGCACAACAGCGTTAGAAACAATCTTTGGCGGCATGCCCAAGGAACTTACAGCCCCGCCGATTGTTCCATTAAGCGCGGGAATTGCAGGAGACGCCATGGACAGGGATGAGCTTGAGAAGCACTTACAATTGGAACATCAGATTTGCTTTGCACTTTACGGTGCGGCCCATGCGTTCACGCGGGCTTATAAACCTCTTTTGGATCCACTTGGTCTGACCTACCCACAATATATTGCCATGATGGCGCTGTGGGAAAGAGATACAGCTACCGTCAAGGCGCTCGGCGAAATGCTAGGCCTGGATTCAGGTACCCTATCCCCTCTCCTCAAGCGGCTTGAGCAAGCAGGGCTGATTAGTCGCAAGCGCAGCCTTGAAGACGAGCGTCAGGTATTGATTACCCTGACCGATCGTGGACGGGACTTGAAAAAAGATGCGGTTGGCGTGATGCAGGCGATTGGCCAGGCAACCGGCTGCGGATTTGACGAACTGGCGGCCATACGCGACACGCTCAAGAACCTCAGCGCACGGCTCAACGACACCCAAAACTAAAACGCCGCATGCGAACTGCATACGGCGTTTTGAAAATATATATTGATGTCAGGACAATTACTGCCAGACGACGATACGCGCCTTGTTGGGAACGCGCTCATAGAGGTCAATAATGTCTTGGTTCATCAGGCGTACACAGCCTGAGGAAACTGCCTTGCCGATGGAATTCCACTCGGGCGAACCGTGAAGGCGGTAAAGCGTATCCTGCCCATTCTGGAAGATGTAGAGCGCACGCGCGCCAAGCGGATTCTTCAAACCAGGCTGCATGCCGCCATTCTTGGAAGAATATTTGGCGAGTTCTGGCTGGCGGGCAACCATTTCATCTGGAGGGGTCCACTTTGGCCATTTCTGACGCCACTGGATAACGCCCTCACCCTGCCATGCAAAACCCTGACGGCCAATACCAACGCCGTAGCGCATGGCCGAACCACCCTGCTCAACAAGGTAGAGGAAGCGCGACCGCGTATCCACAACCACGGTGCCGGGCCGTTCGCCGGTCGGGTCGACAACCCGCTGGCGGTAAAAACGCGAGTCGATCTGCCTGAAAGGCACGGCTGGGATGACATAACCGCCATCCTCAATCGAGCCATACATGACATTCAGTTCTTCATCACTCAAACGACCGCCAAAAAACTGGCGAACGCCACCGGATATATTGTTGGCGACTGCGGAGGGATTGTAGTTGCCGGAAGATGCACAGCCGCTGAGCAGCGCCACGGAGGACAGGCCAAGCAAAGACAGGAAGGATCTTTTGGAAAAATCTGGTTGGTCGGGGTTCATCATGAAGGCCGGAATTCTTTCATAAGCGGGACATCACATACTGACGTGCGGTACTCATTTCGCAGTCAAGGATTTATTCCCACATTAGTTAAGGCATCCCTAAATTCCAGCAACCGGTGCGTTAAACCGCAGTCACGGCGATACGATCAAATGGTGACCGTGCTCAAATAACCACAATTGGCGCACCCTGCGGCACGCGTTCATAGAGATCGATCACGTCCTGATTGAGCAGCCGCACGCATCCGGATGACGTTGCCTTGCCAACGGACTGCCAGTCAGGCGTTCCATGAACGCGGTACAGCGTGTCCTTGCCGTCCTTGAAAATGTAAAGCGCACGCGCACCAAGCGGGTTGTTCAAACCGGGCACCATGCCTCCGTTGCGGGCAGATACGGAAGCGAGTTCAGGCTGGCGCTGCACCATCTCATCCGGAGGTGTCCAACGTGGCCATTTGGCCTTCCACTGAATTTTGCCACGGCCGGACCAGGCGTAACCGTCTTTTCCAAGCCCTACACCATAACGGACGGCCTTGCCGCCATCCTGTACCAAATAAAGGAAATGTTGGTTGGTATCGACAACGATCGTGCCCGGCGGCTCGTTCGTCTGATAACTGACTTCCTGCCGTAGGAAACGCTGATCGATACGACTGTAAGGAACGGCCGGAAGTGTGTGGCCATCATCATTGACCACGCCATACATGGCGCGGTGTAGCGGATTGGATACTGGCAAGCCATAAGACAGGGGCTGGCCCGGAACAGGTAAGCCATATTGCTGATGGAAGCGTGTACGGAATAGATCTGGCGGCTGCGGCGACAATTGGCCGGGCAGACGCTCCCGTGGCGGCTGCCGGTTGGAGTTCACATCATTATACTGAAACACCGGTGCCGTTTCTCGCACGAAAACATCCGCATTCATGCGGCTGGTGTCCGTCACGAACAGGCAGCCCCCTAAAAAAGGCAGAACCATCAAGGCCGCTACGGACAGCGAGCGACGGCAGGTTTTCTTGAATATGTCTGTCATTGAACCGCTTCACACAGATATCGTTGCCCTCATGATGAACCTTTCGGCTGGCGCGAAGCTGGTGTGATCAGCGTTTACGACAGGTTTGCCAAAGGTAGTCAGCCCTCAAAATGCGCGAAACGCACGTGACTTGTCGGCCTGACAGGTCCCTGATGTGCAATGGCGGCCGGTGGCACGTGGTGCGGGATCTGGCGGTAGCTTTTTCTCGGCTTCCAGGCCTCCGCATGACGGGCAGACAGAAGAAGAACAATCGCGAAACCGGCCAGAACCGGACCTGCGAAGGCATCGATTACGGCATCTGTGCGTGTCATTTTATTATCTCCGTAAAGCTCTAAAGCGAATAATATGCTTGACGAAAACTATAGGCCTGACGGCTTTTGCTGAATTTGAGCGAGATCAAATGCGCGCATTCCAAGCATTCCGCCCGCACTCAAAATCAAAAATACATCAATGAAAACAACGGACACAAAAGCTGCACATGCGACTGACACATAATGCCGCAGGCGGCGATTTACCGTTGAAGTCCGCTTTTGCAGATCATTCTTCGACCTGTACCACCGTCAATCGGTTACGACCTGCCTTCTTGGCACTGTACATATCGGCATCGGCTGCGGCGAGCAGGTCTTCGGCCGTTTGGCCATCGCCAGGGTAAAACGCAACGCCGATCGAACAATCGACTTTGAGACGAGCGCTCTCAACATCAATCGGCATGCTGACCTTTTCCCTGATCTCCGCGAGACGTCGACGCACGCCCTCCTCATCATGCTTGGGATTGCTGAACACCAGCGCAAACTCATCCCCGCCAAGACGTACGGCAATATCGGCAGCACGGATGCAGGATACGATCCGGTCCGCCACCCTGCACAGCACCTCATCACCGGCGGCGTGGCCGAACAGGTCATTCACCTGCTTGAAGTCATCGAGATCGAGGTAGGTAATTGCCACCATGCGGTTTTCGCGCTTGGCCTCGTGCAGCGCACGATTGAACTGCGTCCAGAACAGCGTGCGGTTGGACAGGCCGGTCAAGGGGTCATGATGCGCCATGAAACGCACCCGCTCTTCATTATGCCAACGATCAATCGCGATACTGGCAATGCTTGTCGCCATATCGATCAGCTCTTTTTCGTGAGCGGAAGGTTTGCGCACCTCACCTGAGTAAAGCGCAAAGGTGCCGAGCACCTGCCTGTTGGAGTCCATAATCGGAGTGGACCAGCACGAGCGAAGCTTGAACGGCCGGGCGATCTCGACATAGTCCTCCCATAGAGGACTGTTTTCTATGTCTTCGACGATGACCGGCTCACTACGCCAGGCAGCCGTACCGCAAGAACCAACCTTCGGGCCGAATGTAATCCCGTCGATCACGCGGCAATAGGCTTCCGGCAAACTGGGGGCAGCACCGTGACGCAGCTTTCCAGTTTCCTGATCAAATAGCAAAACCGACGCGCAAATGCCCTCAACCATGCTTTCGACTAGCAAAGTCAGTGCGTGCAGGATCATGTCCAGCGGCTGGTTGCGCGCTATCAATTCGAACAATGCTGCACTGCCGCGTCGTATCGTATCCTGTCTTTTGTTTTCGGTAATGTCGCGCGAAATGGCAACCAGACCGTTGATGCGGCCCTGCTCGTCTCGCAGTGCAATTTTCGTCGTCGAAAGCCAACAAACAGGCCTGCCGCTAAAAGAAAAGCACTCTTCCACGTCGGCAGTCGACTCACCTGTCTCCAGAATTCGAGCTTCGGCGCTAAGAATATTGCTGACTGACTTTTCGGGCAGGAAATGACTTTCGTGAAGATCGTTCAGCGGTTCGTCAGAACTCAGCCCGAGATACTTGCGAAGTGCTGCGTTGGCAAAGATAAAGCGACCTGCAGCATCCTTGACAAACACCATGTCAGGCAAAAGATTGACCAAGCCAAGAAGTTGATCCGCTTCGGTAAAGCCGCCGTTATTCCTGAGAAAAGATACATCAAGAACTTTTGTCATGGGCTTCGCCATCTCTTCACGGCCTGTTTCAAGAAATACCCATCCAAACTTGCGTTAGATTTTTCAGC
This sequence comes from Agrobacterium sp. AGB01, assembly GCF_014851585.1. GTDB lineage: Bacteria > Pseudomonadota > Alphaproteobacteria > Rhizobiales > Rhizobiaceae > Agrobacterium. The sequence continues at coordinate 789,274 of NZ_JACVAB010000001.1, read as the reverse complement.
ACATTCTCAAATGCACGTTTAAAACAGGTAATTCATTCGATCTGCGTCGTTAGTCTATAGGACTTAGCGAATATTTGCTTATGCTTGATTAAAGATTCCCGGAAAAACCAAGCATGCAACCGATTTGTTAGAAAATATTACAAATTAACGGAAAAGGTAGCAATTTGATCCGGATAGCAGGTTCAGAAAAATTCATAATAAAACGGTTTAAATTTCCTTTCGTTTAGACAAAAGCGACAATAGGCTCGCCGCGAAAACCGGCGACTGTGAGGCACAAAAGTGCCGACTACGTGGCCTTAGGATTTTGAGATAATTTGCTTTCTTTCGCAGTTGCGATAAGCGGCTGCACACAGGGGACCATCATGCTGACTATTTACGGTGTTTACCGCTCCCGCGCCACGCGCACTCTCTGGTTGGCAGGAGAACTTGGTATCGCCTACAAACATGTGCCGGTCATCCAAGCCAGACGTCTCGACAATCCCCTTGCCGACACAGCACCACTGAACACGCTTTCCCCGACTTTTCTGACAATCAATCCTATGGGGACAATACCCTGCATCCAAGATGACGGCATCGTTCTATACGAATCGATGGCGATCAATCTTTACCTTGCCCGCAAATATGGTGGCCCGCTTGCGCCTAAAGACCTGTCCGAAGATGGCGCAGTGATGCAGTGGTCGTTCTTCGCTGCGACCGAGATTGAAACGCAGTCGCTGAAAATATCCACGACCTTTGCTGAGGATCTGGCCAAAACGGCTGCTGGCAAAGCGGTGATTGATGTCGCAGCCCGCCTGCTGCAACGGCCGTTGCGTGTTCTCGAGCAGCATCTTGCGTCACATGACTACCTGATCAGTGATCGTTTTACCGTTGCCGACATCAATGTTGCTGAGGTGGTCCGTTATGCGCAGGCCCATACGGCACTGATCGACACATATCCTGCACTTAAAGCCTGGCTGGAACGCTGCCAGTCCCGCCCAGCTTTCAAGGCGATGTGGGATGCACGTGGCGCTGAAGCCGCATGACACGCCAATAATAAAACAAGCCACCCCGAATGTTGACCGGGGTGGCTTGATGTTTCAAGCCTGCTTTTCAGCCTCAAGCACTTTGATGACGGCAGCGCGCGCCAACATGCGCTGGTAATGGTCATGCACTTTTGGAAAACTGGCGATGTCGACACCGTCGCTTTCCAGCCATCCAGACATCACGAACAGATAAGGATCGGACACTGAATACTGGTTGCCCAGCACCCATGGGCCGCCGTGAAAACCCTGTTCGATAATCTCGAAACAGTCGCTCATGACCTGCGGCACCTTGCGCTTCATGTCTTCCAGCGATGACGCCTCATCCGCCCACCGACTGCCACGACGGCCATGGGCATGCGCAACGTGCACGGTGGATGAAATATAAGCGTTGAAGGACTGCATGCGCGCAAATTCAAAGGCGTCATCCAGCGGCGCCAGTTTGGCGGCCGGTGCCATTTGCGCGATGAACGACAGAATGGCAGGTGTTTCCGTCAAAACACCGCTGGATGTCACCAGCGCTGGCACCCTGCCCTTCGGATTAACGGCCAGAAACTCCTGCGAAAGTTGCTCCTGCTTGCTGAAATCAACCCGCTTGACCTTGTAAGGCAAACCGGATTCCTCAAGCGTAATATGGCTGGCCCGCGAGCAGGTGCCCGGCATGGAAAACAGCGTAAACATTTTCGATTTCCTTTAATTTTGATCAAGGACGAAGTTTTGCGACCTTACTGCGCAAAACCGGCAGCGACCCTGACGTCGCCGACGTGGATCTTGTTCCAGTTTTTCATGCCACGGTTCGACATGGCCAGCAGGTCGGCCTGTTGCTGACTTCCCTTGTCAGAGTAACGCGCCAGCAGTGCCGTGATCATGGCTTCTGCCGCACGCGTCGTCCCATCTTCGCATTTTACCGCCATGGCAATGCCACTCTCCGGAAGAGCCGCGACGAACACACCTTCAGCTCCTGTCTTTGCAAAGATGCGACCGGGGGAAACCTGCATCAGACGCGTGCAGGTTCTGCCCGTCCCGGCAACGTAAAACGGTTCAGCCATGCAAGCGTCGATCAAGCGTTTTGCCGATTTGGCCCGCAAGGGCTCAAGCCCCGTCCCGGTTGCCATTTTGGCAAAGCCATGTGCCAGCCCCTTCAATGGAACTGCATAGGTGGGAATGGAGCAGCCATCGGTGCCGCAAACCTCATGGGAGAGCACGGCGCCGGTCAGTGCCTGCATGGTTGCACGGATTTCCTGCTGCAAAGGGTGGTCGTAACCGACGTAACCTTGCGGATCCACGTCCATGTGGCAGCAGGCGCAGACAAAACCGGAATGTTTACCGGAGCAGTTGTTGTGCAGGGCGGTTGGTTTTTCCAGCGTACGGGCCTGATGAATGAGCGTTGCCTGATCGGACGACCAATGGGCACCGCACTCCAGCACATTCACGTCTCGACCGGCTTTTGCCAGCATCGAGGCCGCCAGTTCGACATGGGCATCTTCGCCATTGTGCGACGAGCAGGCCAGCGCCAGTTCCCGGTTACCAAAGCCGTAAGCGTCTGCGGCACCACTTTCCACCAGTGGCAGAGCCTGCATCGCCTTACACGCCGAACGCGGGAAAACACCCCTTTCAATATCGCCGGCCGAAAACAGTATCTTGCCGTCACCGTCGACCACCACCGCCATACCATGATGACGGCTTTCGACCAGATTTCCGCGGGTAACTTCAACAGTAACAGGATTGTTCATAACGGCCTCAAAAAACTCCAGATAATATAGGCTTCTACTGGATGACGCCTTACATCACAGCTGATTCAAGGCAAGGATCATTCAGCCATTCCAGCTTCGCTTGCGCAGTTTACAGAAGGCGCTGCGCTTTGAAAGGCACTGGATACAACGCACGGGGCAATATGAGATACGTCAAACGTTTCTTCGTTCTGGTTTTTGTCATCTTCCTTTTACCGGCCATCGCATCTGCCGGGTTATGGGCCATTCGCGACAAGCCCTCCAGCTGGCGTGAGGCAAAGTGGTCATCATCTGGCCTATTGCCGAAAGCAGATGACCAGAAGGATGCTGCGGTTTACGTGTTTTCCGCGATGACTGGCGGCTTCAAAGGCGCGCTGGCTAGCCATGCATGGATCGTCACCAAGGAAAAAAACGCGGCGCGCTACAACCGCTATGACAAGGTTGGCTGGGGCAATCCTATCAGGGTGAACAACTATCCGCCTGACGCTTTCTGGTATTCCAATCCGCCACGTCAGGTCATTGCGATCAAGGGTGATGAAGCTGAGTGGCTGATCCCGAAAATCGAAAAGGCGATTGCCGCGTACCCGTACGCCAAACAGGGTGGTTATCAGATCTACCCCGGCCCCAACTCCAATACATTTGTTGCGCATGTGCTGCGCTCGGTACCGGAACTGGGTGTAGCCTTGCCGCCAGATGCGGTCGGGCGGGATTATGTGCCGAATGCCGCCTTGTTCCATGTCGATGACGACTGGAAAGATGTCCATGTGTCCTGGAGAGGTCTGATCGGGGTTGCCGCTGGCGTGCGCAGCGGATTTGAAGTCCATCTGCTTGGGCTTGTCGCCGGTATCGATGTGGTCAATCCCGGCATAAAGGTCCCCGGCCTTGGCTGGTTTGGTATGCAACGCACCGGCAATATCGCGATTTGATAGGTCGTAAAAACAGGAAAAGGGCCGCTCACGCGACCCTTCCATGAGTTTGATCCTGATAGAGGACCCGAACTGTCATTCAAGATGGCAGTCCGAAGGAAGGTTGGTCAGGCCGAGGGCTGCCCCGTCAAAACCTTCTCCTTTCCCAAGCCCAGTACAAAGATCGAAATCTCATTAGACATTGGATCACCTTCCTTTCGCTACGTTGAACATGAGAGAAAGGTAATCCATCCATGGGCGATTTCAAGGGCTTTCTTACGTATTCAACTTAAGTACGATTTTGCCGATGTGCTGACTGCTTTCCATCAGCCTGTGTCCTTCAACCACATCGCTGAATGGAATGACCTTGTGAATGCAAGGCGCAATGGTTCCGTTTTCGATGAGCGGCCAGACCTGTTGTAACAATTCGTCCCGGATAACCTGCTTTTCAGCCGCGGTGCGCGGTCGCATGGTAGAACCGGTTACCGTCAGTCGCTTGACCATGATTGGTGTCAGGTTAACCTTTTCGGCAACCGCACCGCCGAGAAACGCGATAATGGACAGGCAACCATCCTTGGCAAGACTTGCCAGATTGCGCTCGAAGTAATCAGCGCCGATCATATCCAGAACAACGTTGACACCCTTTCCGCCAGTGTTTTCCTTGATGATGGCAACAAAATCATCTGTCTTGTAATTGATGGCGACATCGGCCCCGATCTTAAGGCAGGCTTCGCATTTCTCCGCGGATCCCGCCGTGACATAGACCTTGGCACCAAACGCCTTGGCAAGCTGGATGGCCGTGGTACCAATGCCGCTTGTTCCGCCATGAATAAGAACGCTCTCGCCTTCGCCGAGACCTGCCATCTGGAACAGGTTTGCCCAGACGGTGAAGAAGGTTTCCGGCAATGCAGCTGCACGTTCTCCATCATATCCCTTGGGAAACGGCAATGTCTGGCTAGCCGGAACGGCGCAAAATTCGGCATAACCGCCACCATTGGCGAGCGCGCAGACCTTCTGTCCGATGGCAAAACCGTTTACGCCTTCGCCCAGCGCAACAATTTCGCCGGCGATTTCCAGGCCCAGAATCGGATTGGCGTCCTTGGGAGGCGGATAGGTTCCCTGCCGCTGCGCCACATCTGGCCTGTTGATTCCTGCCGCTTCAACCCGGACCAGAATTTCGCCCGTCTTCGGTTGAGGTACAGGCCCCTTGGCCAAGACCATAACCTCGGCGCCGCCAAAAGAGGGCAGATCGACAAAATTCATTTCATGCGGCAATGCCATAGAACAATCCTCCTGAAACAATGCAGGGGGAAAGGCTTAGAGGAATGGTATGGCGAAGAAAAGAAGACGCTTTGCCACTGGCGTCATTTTGTCCCGTTAAATACCCGGACCGTCAGGCCGTCCTTGCTGTCCTTGGCGGCTTTCTTGATAGCAGCGATTTCACTTCCGATACGCTCGCTGTCGCCAATCATCAGACCTTTCGGCAGCTCCAGAACGGCAATAGAACAACGCAGCAGCGCAAAGAAACGCTCTGTTCCGAAGCGGTCGTGACCAACGATACGGCCTGCTTCCCGGTCATCTTCAGAGTAGAGTTCGATGACGTCGCCGTGAAAATCGCTGAGCAGTCTTTCAAGAATCTCCAAGATTTCCTCACGCGACCAGCCACGAACGCCAATGAAGAAATCATCGCCGCCAATATGGCCGAGGAAACAGCCGCCAGCAAAGAAGTAACGCCGCATAAGAGCGGCGAATAATGAAATTGCATGGTCTCCGATGTGAAAACCGTATTTGTCGTTGAACGGCTTGAAGTTGTCAAAGTCGCAGTAACACAGGAAACGGGTATCGTCGTCGTCGCGGCAGCCCTCTTCAATGAAGCTGCTGATGGCACGGTTGCCAGGTAGTGCCGTCAACGGGTTCTGGTCCTGCGCCATTTTCAGCTTTTTCTCATTGACGACCTTGATAAGCGAGGCCGCAGAGACAACACCGACGTAACGTAGATTTTCCGTCAAGATCACGCAGGCGCTGCCATCCATGCTGGCAAACATCGACATCAACTGGTCTGCATCAGCGTCCAGACCAACGATCGGCGCGGCGTCGACAAAGTGCGATATGGTGCGCTCATAGACCTTGTTCTTTAGCAGGTCGCGACCAAAGGGCTGATAGATATATTCTTTTAGGTGGTGCTCATTAATAACACCGCGCGGCTCGCCATTTGCATTGAGAACCGGGAAAAAGCCTTGGGCAGGGTTTCTGCGAAACAGTTCAAACACGCTGTCGATGCTGTCGTTCTCATAAACGGTCGGCAGACGTTCAATCTGTTTACGGATGAGTATTTCATCCAGTGACTGGCTGCTGCGACGGTTCTCGCCCAAATGTTGGAGATGTGGGAAGGCCGGCTGCAATTCAGTGGTAAAGGTTGTCGGCCGGGCAATGAACCAGCCCTGTACCAGATCAACGCCATATTCGCGGCATACAAGGAATTCCGCTTCGGTTTCAATGCCTTCAGCGATAACCCGCACACCCAGAACATGCGCAATGTTGACGATGTGGCGCACCAGATGGCGTTTGCGTGCATTGCTGTCGACACCATCGATGAAGTGGCGGTCAATCTTGAGATAATCCACCTGGTAGTCGCTAAGAAGTTTCATTTCGCCATGACCGACACCGAAATCGTCGATGGCAATCTTGAAACCTTCCTTGCGCATTCTGGCGATCAGCGAAGAAAATTCCGGCACGCTGGTATTGTCGAAGCGTTCAGACAGTTCAAAACAGATTGAAGACGGCGCGATACCGGCGCCCGAAAGATGCGAAACAAGCTTGTCGAGAATGGCATCCCCATGACGTATCAATCGAACATCAAGATTGAGAAAAAGCGTGGCAGAGGTAAAATCAGGTAAGGTCGAAAACTTGGCCAGTGCCCTGCTGGCCAGCAGGTTTTCCAGCGCGACAAGTTGGCCGTCACTTTCCGCCTGATCAAGCAGCGCCAAGGGAGAAGAAAAGCCCAGCTTTTCGTGACCGCGCATCAGGGTTTCGTAACCGAACACCGTTCCTGTTGTGGTTTCCACAATCGGCTGAAATGCCGTTTCCAGAACCAATTTAGACATGGACATCATCTGTCCGCTGGCAAAACGACGTATCGAAGGGTGATCCAACGCCAGAGCCGTTGTCATGATTATTCTCCGTACCATAATTATACGGGTTTACGCGGCCTTTTGGGCACGGCGACAACACCGCTTTTTACGGAGAAGCATCCTGAAAACTGGTCAATAAAAGATTGACCGTATGTGAATGTTGGATGAAAGTTTTATGACATAACTGTCACACTTCAGCCGGCCAATATTGTTAGACAGGACGCTGCATCAGCCGCACCGCTTCTTGTCTGCGTGAGCTGCAAAAAGCTCTGCAACATTCACTCGCTCATCTTCATGATTTTGCTGACCTTTAGCAGCAACGTTCAAGTCGTTTGTCTGCGACGATGCGACCCACAAACGCAATGCGGCACGCACAACCTCGCTGCCGGATGCGTATGCACCACATTCAACAGCATGGCGCATTCTCGCCGCCTGCTCCGGGGAAACTGACACAGTGACCATAGGCATATTGTTTCTCCCTTTTTCTCAAATCATGACCCTTGGCAGAACTGCCGAAAAATTGGGCCAGCTTTGGATTGGTTGCGGTCTTATTATTTTGAGCCTGACCGTGGCACCGGACATTGGTAATCCGAAGACATTATATTAGCACAAACTACCGCAACTTACAAAACTCATTCGGGATGAATGTTCGACGCAAGCGCACCCGGTTGAGCCGAGCAATAATGCAGACGATACGCTGCAGGTTCCGCCGCCCTTGTTATTTTACCTGCATTTTGATGTTCAGGATTTTAGCGCAAGCCCAAGCGCAATCAGCGCCCAGCCTTGCATCATCAAATCAATCGACAGGAAAAGGCCCAGCACCCAGATGCTGTTGACTGGCCAGCCAAGCGCGATGATGAAGCCCGCCAGTGCGGTGACGACACCCGCGACAACCACCCAGCCCCAGCTTTTCAACGGACGCAGCTTCAGGCCAAGCCATATGCGCGACACCCCGGCAATGACCAAGGCGACGGCCATCATCAACGTCAGCACGGCGGCGGTCAGGTTGGGGTTCTGAAACGCGATAATGCCTGCCAGCAGGTAGAGGACACCACTCAAAGTCCAGAACAGGATGTTTTCCCATCCCTTGACCTGAAACGCATGGATCAGGTGGATGACACCACCCATCAGCATCAGCAGACCGACATAAAAGACTGAGGCAGCGGTCGCCACCATCAGGTTCGCAAAGGCGATGATACCAAACACAAGAAGAGCAACGCCTAGAGCGACGAACCACCCCCATTTGGCGTGAATACCGGACATTCTCAAAGGCTGGAAATCGGACATTTTTGACACTCCATCCACACGGTATACGTTTATCATATACGCCTAATAGGTGACAGCAATTGATTTAGCGCAACATGAAACCGCCTCACGGCAAAACGGCATTTATTTTTATTGATTGATCAATCAATCAACTGTAATTCTGACTGATATCAGGAGACACCTATGCCGAAGATTGGAATGGAGCCGTTGCGCCGAAAGGCTTTGGTGGATGCCACGTTGCGGGCAATCGGCCATCACGGTTCGCTCAATGTCACAATGAACGAGATTGCCCGGGAAGCTGGCGTGTCTGCGGCATTGGCACACCATTATTTTGGCAGCAAACAACAGCTTCTGCTGGAAAGCATCCGCAGCATGCTGCGGGATTTGCGCGTAGATGCGATTGCGGCACTCAACAGTGCCTGTGGTCCACGCGAGCGGCTTTCTGCCATTATCCGTGTTTCGTTTCAGCAAGACCAGTTCACCAGCGAAACGATTGCCGCATGGCTTGCCTTTTACGTCGAGGCACAGCGGTCGGAGGAAACCAGACGGCTGTTGTCTCTCTATACACACCGGCTGCGCTCAAACTTGTTGGCGGATCTCAAGCGGCTCTGCCCGCTGGATGATGCCGCGCGCATCGCCGAAGGTGCCGCTGCGATGATCGATGGTCTCTACATCCGTCACAGCCTGCGCGCCGCGCGCTTTGACATCAAATCTGCAATCGCCCTGGTGGAGGATTATCTGGACGCAAAACTCGTCCCCTTCACCGGTGCCCTTGCCCCTAAACACTAAACGAATTTCTTTTTCGGAGTTCTCGATATGAAAACCCAACCAACTGCCTCGCATTTTATTGACGGCGAATATGTTGAAGACCAGCAGGGTACAGCTTTCGAAAGCATTTATCCTGCAACCGGTGACGTGATCGCAAAGCTGCACGCTGCAACCCCTGCTATCGTCGAAAAGGCGATTGCTGCGGCCAAGCGTGCGCAACCGGAATGGGCGGCGATGAGCCCGACGGCACGTGGCCGTATTCTCAAGCGCGCTGCAGACCTTATCCGAGAGCGCAACCGCGAACTGTCCGAACTGGAAACCTACGATACCGGCAAGCCCATTCAGGAAACCATTGTTGCCGACCCGACATCAGGTGCCGATGCCTTTGAGTTTTTTGGCGGCATTGCACCGGCAGCTCTCAACGGCGACTACATTCCGCTAGGCTCCGATTTTGCCTATACAAAGCGTGTGCCACTGGGCGTCTGCGTCGGTATTGGCGCCTGGAACTATCCGCAGCAGATTGCTTGCTGGAAAGGCGCACCGGCGCTTGCAGCCGGTAACACCATGGTGTTCAAACCTTCAGAAAACACACCGCTTGGCGCCCTCAAGATTGCAGAAATTCTGGCTGAGGCCGGTGTGCCCAAGGGCGTTTTCAATGTCATTCAGGGCGACCGCGATACCGGCCCGCTTCTGGTCAATCACCCCGACGTTGCCAAGGTCTCGCTGACCGGCTCCGTTGCGACTGGACGCAAGGTCGCCGCTGCGGCTGCCAGCCACCTCAAACACGTCACCATGGAACTTGGCGGCAAGTCGCCGCTGATCGTATTCGATGATGCCGATATCGACAGCGCCATTGGCGGTGCAATGCTTGGCAACTTCTATTCAAGTGGTCAGGTATGCTCCAACGGTACGCGTGTTTTCGTCCATCGCAAGATCAAGGATACGTTCCTTGCCAAGCTGAAGGTGCGTACCGAGGCCATGTCGGTTGGCGATCCAATGAATGAAGAAACTCAGCTTGGCCCGCTGGTGTCGTTGGCGCAGCGGGAAAAGGTTCTTGCCTATATTGAAAAAGGCAAAGCCGAAGGCGCAACACTCATTACCGGCGGCGGCATTCCCAACACGGTTTCCGGTGCTGGATATTATGTGCAGCCAACCGTATTTGCCGATGTGACAGACGAGATGACGATTGCCCGTGAGGAAATTTTCGGACCTGTGATGTGCGTACTGGATTTCGACAGCGAAGAAGACGTGATCGCACGTGCCAATGCGACCGAGCTTGGTCTTGCCGGTGGTGTCTTCACCAGCGATCTGTCGCGCGCTCACCGTGTTGTCGACCAAATCCAGGCCGGTACATTGTGGATCAACACCTACAATCTCTGCCCTGTCGAAATTCCGTTCGGCGGTTCCAAACAGTCTGGTTTTGGTCGTGAAAACTCGGTTGCGGCATTGGACCATTACAGCGAATTGAAGACGGTCTATGTCGGCATGGGCAAGGTGGACGCGCCTTACTGACGGGGTCTGGGCATTATGACGTAGGTATTAGTCAAAGTGTGCGTCCCGGCGCACTTTGATTTGCCTCAACCATTCGAAGATCAACACGCTACACGCTCCGAAAGCAACAACACATACCAGCAGATTTACGCCGGAAAGACGATGCATAAACAGGCCGATCAATGCTCCAAGCGCGAGAAGAAATTTCCTTCCCTGACGAAGCTGAAAACGTGCGCCGGGCAGCCGGTTGTCTCTTTGATCACGGTGGACGTTAACAACACCCTCGCTGAATCGCTCTCGAGCAAGCTCATCGTCATTTCGCGCCATCTCGGTACGAACGAGTTTTTTAAGAAGCCGCTGACTGAACGATCCGGTTCCCATCGTCTAAGTCCGCCTGAAAGATCAACAAGGTTTCAAGCTAAAGTTCGAACCGGGAAATACAACCCTAAATTATTTTTGACACCAACCGCCTACTCTTACGACTAACAGATCGTTTCAAGGAAATTCTATGCAGCAAGCAGATTTCGTTATCGTCGGCTCGGGTTCGGCCGGTTCAGCCATGGCCTATCGCCTCTCCGAAGACGGCAAATATTCCGTCATCGTGATCGAGGCTGGCGGTAGTGATTTTGGCCCCTTCATCCAGATGCCGGCGGCGCTTGCATGGCCGATGAGCATGAAACGTTACAATTGGGGTTATCTGTCCGAGCCGGAACCGAACCTCAACAATCGCCGCATCACCGCACCGCGCGGCAAGGTGATTGGCGGTTCATCGTCCATCAATGGTCTTGTCTACGTGCGCGGCCATGCCGAAGACTTCAACCGCTGGGAAGAGCTTGGCGCGCGTGGCTGGGCCTATGCCGACGTGCTGCCCTACTTCCAGCGCATGGAGCACAGCCATGGCGGGGAAGAAGGCTGGCGCGGCACCGATGGTCCGCTGCATGTACAGCGTGGTCCGGTCAAGAACCCGCTGTTTCACGCCTTTATTCAGGCCGGCCAGCAGGCCGGTTTTGAAATGACCGAGGACTACAACGGCTCGAAGCAGGAAGGTTTTGGCCTGATGGAGCAGACCATCCATAATGGTCGGCGCTGGTCTGCCGCCAATGCTTATCTCCGGCCGGCTCTCAAGCGCCCCAATGTATCGCTGGTGCACGGATTTGCCCGCAAGATCGTCATTGAAAACGGTCGTGCGACCGGCGTGGAAATCGAACGAAAAGGTCGTGTCGAGGTCATCAAGGCTGGCCGCGAAGTGATCGTGTCGGCCTCCTCGTTCAATTCGCCCAAATTGCTGCTGTTGTCTGGCATCGGCCCGGCGCAGCATTTGCAGGATATGGGCATTGAGGTGAAGGTTGATCGACCGGGTGTCGGCGCCAACCTGCAGGACCATATGGAGTTTTACTTCCAGCAGATATCCACCAAGCCAGTATCGCTTTATTCCTGGCTGCCATGGTTCTGGCAGGGCGTGGCAGGCGCGCAGTGGCTGTTATCGAAGGGTGGCCTTGGTGCCTCCAACCAGTTCGAGGCCTGTGCATTCCTGCGCTCAGAGCCGGGCCTTAAGCAACCGGATATCCAGTACCACTTCCTGCCAGTGGCCATTTCTTATGACGGCCGTGCTGCCGCCAAGAGCCACGGTTTCCAGGTTCACGTTGGCTACAATCTGTCAAAGTCGCGTGGCAACGTGACCTTGCGCTCCGCCGACCCGAAGGCCGATCCGGTTATCCAATTCAATTATATGAGCCATGAGGAAGACTGGGAGAAGTTCCGCCACTGCGTAAGGCTGACACGCGAGATCTTTGGCCAGAAGGCATTTGACGATTATCGCGGTCCTGAAATTCAGCCGGGAAATGCGGTACAATCCGATGATGATATCGATGCCTTCCTTCGCGAACATCTCGAAAGCGCCTATCACCCTTGCGGCACCTGCAAGATGGGCGACCGTGATGACCCAATGGCGGTCGTCGATCCCGAATGCCGGGTGATTGGTGTAGAAGGATTGCGCGTCGCCGACAGTTCAATATTCCCGCATGTCACCTATGGCAACCTGAATGGCCCGTCGATCATGACAGGCGAGAAGGCCTCTGACCATATTCTCGGACGCCAGCCGTTGCCGCGCTCCAACCAGCAGCCATGGACCAATCCACGCGCTGCCGTCAGTGACAGATAAACGAGTGCTACCGTCAAAATCGAAAATCCCCGCCAGATATGTGGGGATTTTTATTTGCAATGGCATTACACGAGGCAGATAAGAGGGCAGCCTGATCGTTGACTGACTAAAGATCGTTTCCGATGCCATGAATTACAAGAAGCTGAAAATGCTGCGTCGCTCACGCGTGATGTGGGGGTTTTGGCGTGTGTGGAAACCCAGAGGAATTTTCTGGCTGGGTGCAATAGCAGTCGGCGTCATCAGCGTTGCCTTTGCAAAAATGGCGGATGCCGCGCAGCATCTGTTTTTTGCCATGACATCTGCAGGTGAATACACCTTCCTGCTGCCATTGATCATTACACCTGCTGGCTTCATGCTTTGTACATGGATTGCAGCAACCATTTTCCCCAACTCTCAAGGCAGTGGCATTCCGCAGGCTATTGCTGCGCGCCATTTGCGTGATGTCGAAGATCGCTCCCGGCTCTTAAACCTGAAAGTCGCCACGGGAAAAATCATTCTCACGATCACCGGCCTGCTGTGCGGCGCGTCAATCGGACGCGAAGGCCCGACAGTTCAGGTGGGTGCATCCATCATGCTGCAAGCCGCCCGTTGGGGTGGCATAGCGCAAGCCCGTGGCCTCATTCTCGCTGGCTCTGCTGCGGGCATTGCGGCGGCCTTCAACACGCCGCTTGCCGGCATCGTTTTTGCCATTGAGGAAATGAGCAGAGCATACGAATCCCGTGCTAACGGCCTGGTGCTCATGGCCGTCATTCTTTCCGGTCTTGCCTCGCTTGCGCTGGTCGGCAGCTACACTTATTTCGGTGCAAGCACTGTCTTGGCCACCACTGCAAAAGACTGGGCACTGGTTCTGGTTTGCGGTGTTGGCGGTGGCGTTTTCGGCGCCCTGTTCAGCGCACTCGCCTTGAAGATTTCGCAGCGTATACGTCGATGGAACCGCTATACGCCGTTGCGAAAAGTGCTCTTTATTGCCCTGATATGCGGTTTGGGTTCCGCACTGCTCGGCGTCATGACCGGTGGCGCAACATTCGGCACCGGCTATGAACAGGCGCGGGCGGCCATTGAAGGACATGGAACCGGTCAGTTGTTCTTCGTCGAAAAACTTGCCGCAACATTGCTTGCCATGCTGTCCGGTATCCCCGGTGGAATTTTTGCTCCATCGCTGTCGGTTGGAGCAGGTTTTGGCAGTACGGTTGCCTCCATGCTCGGCGCCAGTATTGGTCTTGGTGCGATTGTCGGCATGGCGGGGTATTTTGCCGGTGTCGTTCAAGCGCCCATGACAGCCTTCGTCATCATTCTGGAAATGACCGGCAATCACGAAGGCGTTCTACCCATCATGGCAGCCGCCATGCTGGGCTATCTGACGTCGCGGTTCATTTCGCATGAACCACTTTATCATGGCCTCTCGCGAGTTTTCCTGGCACAGAGCATTCGTGACAAACGCGCGACGCAACGTCACGATGCCCCGGCCAGCACACCGAGCCCCTAAGATTACTTCTGAAAAATCTTCCAGCGTGTTGGGCGGAAACGCAGTTCCTGCCCAACAACGATCGACGCATGCAGCGGCACTTCGATTTCCAGATGGTAGGGATCATGGCCGTTATTGGCGATGTCGATTTCCGCAATGCGTGTTCCGGCCAGACGACGACAGGTGGTAACCTTGCCGTATAGCGCGCCCTGATCGATAGTCAGTTCGACATCTTCCGGACGGAAGAACAGTTCACCCTCACCCTTGCCTTCATCGGAAACGCCGATCTGCTCACCCTGGAACAGAACATGGCCGTCCTTGATCGACACCGGCAGGCTGGAAGATTCACCGATAAATGAAAACACGAAAGGTGAGTTGGGACGATCGTACACGTCGTCAGCCGTTCCAACCTGCTCGATCTTACCCTGGCTCATCACCACCACACGGTCGGCTAGTTCTAGCGCCTCTTCCTGATCGTGTGTCACGAAGACCGTTGTATGGCCGGTGCGGTCATGGAATTCGCGCAGCCAACGGCGCAGTTCCTTGCGCACCTTGGCGTCGAGCGCACCGAAAGGTTCGTCGAGCAGCAGGACCTTTGGTTCGATTGCCACGGCACGTGCCAAAGCAACACGCTGGCGCTGACCGCCAGATAGCTGGTTCGGATACCGTTTTTCAAGGCCGCTCAGATGCACCATATCAAGCAGTTCCGACACGCGGCGCTTGATCTCGCTTTTGGCCGGACGTGTGTCCGACGGGCGTACCTTCAAGCCGAAGGCAATATTCTCGGCCACCGTCATGTGGCGGAAAAGCGCATAGTGCTGAAACACGAAACCAACGTTACGTTCCTGAACACTGCGGTGCGAGGCATCCTCATCTCCGAAAAAGATCAGCCCTTGCGTGGGTTGCTCCAAACCGGCGATCAAACGCAACAGCGTGGTCTTGCCCGAACCGGAAGGTCCAAGAAGCGCGATCAGTTCTCCAGAACGAATGTCCAGCGACACATCGTTCAAAGCCGGAAAACGATCAAACTGCTTGGTAATGCCGGAAACTTTGACTTCCATAAAAATGCCCTTCAATGCTTGCCGGCAGCGTTGCCCGCGCCAAAGCGAATTTCAAGAATAGTTTTCAGAACGAGCGTAACCAGCGCCAGACCCGCCAGCAGCGTTGCGACAGCAAATGCAGCACCGATATTATACTCATTATAGAGAATCTCGACATGCAACGGCATGGTGTTGGTTTCACCGCGAATGTGACCCGACACCACCGAGACGGCACCGAATTCACCCATGGCACGCGCGTTACACAGCAACACGCCGTAAAGCAGGCCCCATTTGATGTTGGGCAGGGTCACATACCAGAAGGTCTGCCAGCCGGAGGCCCCGAGCGAAATGGCCGCCTCTTCGTCACCCGTTCCCTGCTCCTGCATCAGCGGAATAAGTTCACGTGCCACGAACGGAAAGGTCACAAATACCGTGGCCAATACGATGCCGGGCACGGCAAACAGGATTTCGATACCGTAGCTTTTCAGCCATGGACCGAGCACGCTGTGGGACGAAAACAGGATGACATAAACAAGGCCCGAAATCACAGGTGAAATCGAGAACGGCAGGTCAATCAGCGTAATCAGGAAAGCCTTGCCCTTGAATTCGAACTTCGCAATGGCCCAGGCCGCTGCGACACCGAAGATCAGGTTTAGCGGGACAGAGATTGCCGCGACAAGCAATGTCAGGCGAATGGCCGACAGAGCATCTGGCTCGACAATCGCTTCCCAGAAGGCTTCCCCGCCCTTGCGGAAAGCTTCAAAAAACACCGAGACCAGCGGAAGGACCAGAAACAGGGCCAGAAAGAGGAAAGCCAGAGCAAAAAGCGCCAATATTGCAAGCGGACCTTCAGTTGCCGGATCACGGAATGGTCTGGATTGGATGGTGCGCGCGTTATCAGGCATATCCGTACCTCTTGCGGCTCCAAGCCTGAATGAGATTGATGACAAAAAGCATCGCAAAGGAAATGATCAACATGATTGTCGCTATGCCTGTTGCGCCTGCGTAATTGAATTCCTCCAGACGGATGACAATCAACAGCGGCGCGATTTCCGAGACATAAGGAATATTGCCGGCAATAAAGATGACCGAACCGTATTCACCCACACCTCGGGCGAACGCCAGTGCAAAGCCCGTGAGGATTGCCGGAACCAGACCCGGCAGCAGAATACGAGTGATAGTCTGAAAACGGTTGGCGCCCAAAGTCGCGGCAACCTCTTCCACCTGACGGTCAATTTCTTCCATGACCGGCTGCACGGTGCGCACCACAAATGGCAGACCGATGAAGATTAGCGCGATGACAATACCGGTTGGTGTGAAGGCGATCTTGATGCCGAAGGGCTCAAACCATGACCCCACCCAACCACGATTGGAATAAAGTGCAGTGAGCGCGATACCGGCAACGGCGGTGGGCAAAGCAAACGGCAGATCGACGATGGCGTCAACAAAGCGGCGGCCGGGGAAGCGATAGCGCACCAGCACCCATGCGATTATGACGCCGAACACCGCGTTGACCATGGCAGCTACGAAGGCCGTGCCGAAGCTGACGCGCAGGGCGTTCAGTGTTCTGCTATCTGTGGCGATGGCAATAAAGTCTGCCAGACCGAGTTTTGCGGTGGACCATACCAAGCCGCCAAGTGGAATGAGAATTATAAGAAAAAGGTAAGTTATCGTGTAGCCGAGCGTCAGGCCAAATCCTGGCAGGACACTCGACTGACGCCACTTCCACCTGCTTGGCGATGGGGTATTGCTCATCAATGCTCCGGGTAAACTCTGGTGGCAAAAGCCACCCTTTTTCAGAACGCCGGGAAAACTGGACTAATCCCGCCACTCTCAGCTGTTGTTCAGGCACCAGACGTCAGGACACGCGTCAGGCAAAATCCACGCTGGCACTTTACGCGCCATCGACCGGCTTGTGGCCGGTCGATATCTTATCCGGTCTGGAATGGTTTGCTGCCAATCCAGAATGTTCACATCATCCGCTTACTTGCCGGGCTTGTAAATCTGGTCGAAGATCCCGCCGTCACCAAAATGTTCCGGCTGCGCCTTGGCCCATCCGCCAAACAGCGGGTCGTCGATGGTGACCAGCTTGATGTCTGGCAGCTGCTTCAACAGATCAGGTGCGACGACAGACGGGTTGGATGGACGGTAGAAGTGCTTGGCAGCAATGTTCTGACCTTCGTCAGAATAAAGATACTGCAGGTAAGCTTCTGCGACCTTGCGGGTACCCTTGGCATCGACGTTCTTGTCAACCACAGCGACTGGTGGCTCTGCGAGGATGGAGATCGGCGGCACAACGATATCGAAAGCGTCCTTGCCGAATTCCTCACCGGCCAGATAGGCTTCGTTTTCCCAGGCCAGCAGCACGTCACCAATCTGACGCTGTGCGAAGGTTACCGTTGAACCACGGGCGCCTGTGTCCAGCACTGGAGCACGTTTGTAGAGTTCACCCACATACGCTTTGATCTTGTCCTGATCGCCCTTGTACTCTTCATTGGCCCATGCCCAGGCGGCAAGGTAGTTCCAGCGTGCACCACCTGAGGTCTTCGGGTTTGGCGTTACGATCTGGATATCGCCCTTTACGAGGTCACCCCAGTTATGGATGCCCTTTGGGTTGCCCTTGCGGACCAAGAAAACGATTGTCGATGTATAAGGAGATGAATTGTGCGGCAGGCGTGTGCGCCAGTCGGCGTTGATCTTGCCACCATTCTTCACGATGGCATCAATGTCGCTCTGCAGGGCGAGCGTAACTACATCGGCTTCAAGACCATCGATAACCGAACGGGCCTGTTTGCCGGAGCCGCCATGCGACTGCTGAATGGTAATGTCTTCACCCGTATCAGCCTTCCACTTCTTGGCGAAGGCGTCGTTGAAATCCTTGTAAAGCTCACGGGTCGGGTCGTAGGAAACGTTCAACAGTTTAGTATCGGCCGAGGCGGCGCTAAACGAGCCAACCGTCAGTGAAAGGCTCAGAGCAAGAATGCTCAAGCCGGAGAGAAGCTTTGACATAGGTTTTCCTCCTATTGGATGCCTCTTAACTCTACTGGTTCAGTCGTCTTGGTCAATCGCATGAATTGTAATCGCAAAAGTGTTTCCCCCCGGCTTTCCGGCGGGCAATAAACACAGTGCACAACGGCAAAATTGCGCAATATGGCCCTTTGAACTCAAACACACAGGCAAAACGAATTCACGTTTTTATGCGAAAAACGGGGCACTACAGGCAGGATAATTCATTCAGGCGGAATATTGTTCCCCGACAAATCGCATCAAGCGTCAGGCCTTGAGCAACTCCGGAACCATCACACCGCTGACCGAATCCGCGATGGTGGTGTTGAACAGGATGTTGCGGGTGCTGTCGGCAACGCGGGCGAATACGTGGCGAATTTCGCACTGGCTTTCGCCATCACAGTCCTCGCATTGGCGGTACGCTGTCTGCGACAGACAGGGCAGCGGCGCAACGGGACCATCGATCAGACGCAGGATTTCGCCAAAAGTAATATCGTTGGCTGGGCGCAGCAGAAGATAACCACCCTGCTTGCCACGTCGGCTTTCGACGTAACCTTCGCGTTTCAGCTCAAGAAGGATCTGCTCCAGAAACTTTTTCGGAATGGCTCGTTTCTTGGCTATATCGGAAATCTGTACAGGACATGCGTCATCGCTTTGTGCCAATGCGGCCAGCGCCCTCAACGCATATTTCGCCTTCTGGGAAATCATAACAAAACCAAAAACACGCCACGCAAACAAATGTTCCCCCCCGCATTAGCGCAATTTCCGAAAGAATTCAAACCGATGAGCGCCCTTCTTACGCGTGGGCACGTTTTGCTTAAGAATTGGCGTGTGTGAGAGATATTTGCTCCCTAAAGCAAAGGCCAAAGACTCACATTTCTTACAAAGAGCGGCCTGAAGACCGATAATCGCCAAAATCGCAGATGGATGCCGATGATGACGATGCCTAAGCCTTTGCAGACCGATAAACCTCTCGACGTTGTGTCGCTGGATGAAGCCCTTGCCTCACTGGATTTGGCCGGAAGGCTATCGCTTGTGGCAGGGCTCGGCGGTCGTGCGGTGTTTACCACCAGCCTTGGCATTGAAGACCAGGTTATCACCGCTGCCATCGGCACACACAGGCTTCCAATCGAAGTGGCAACGCTTGAAACCGGCCGTCTGTTTGCCGAAACCGTTACGCTGATTTCGGAAACCGAAGAACGCTACGATATTGCCATCCGTCGCTTTTATCCCGAACAGGATGACATCGACGCCTATGCCGCCAAGTACGGCCTAAACGGCTTTTACGAGAGCGTTGAAGCCCGCCATGCCTGCTGTCATGTCAGAAAGTTGAAGCCGCTGGCCAGAGCGCTGGAAGGTGCTTCTTTCTGGATTACCGGCCTGCGCCGTGGTCAGTCCGGCAACCGGGCGTCCACACCCTTTGCCGAATATGATGCGGACAGAAACCTCATCAAAATCAACGCCCTTGCAGACTGGGACATTGATGCGATCCACGCCCATGTGACGAAGGAGAGCATTCCGGTGAACCCGTTGCATGGACGTGGTTATCCCTCGATCGGCTGCGAACCGTGTACACGCGCCATCAAGCCCGGCGAGCCTGAGCGCGCCGGACGCTGGTGGTGGGAAAACGACGAAAAGCGCGAGTGCGGCCTCCATGTTGCGGAAGCGCCTCAAGCCTCTCTCCTCCCCTCATCATCCCAGCAGTAACCTTTTCTCAGAATTCAGAAATCCCGGAGTTTTTACATGTCTAGTGCCCTTCCGGAAACGGAAAGCAAAAGCCCGCTTGCACCCAAGCCGCCTCTTGATCCCCATCTGAAAGCCCTTGAAAACGAAGCCATTCACATTTTCCGTGAAGTTGCAGCCGAGTTCGAAAATCCTGTGATGCTGTATTCCATCGGCAAGGACTCGTCTGTCCTGCTGCATTTGGCGCGCAAGGCATTTTTCCCTGGTCGCGTGCCCTTCCCGCTGTTGCACGTCAACACCGGTTGGAAGTTCAAGGAAATGATCGAGTTCCGTGACCGCATGGTCAAGGAATATGATCTCGACCTGATTTCCCACACCAACCCGCGTGGTGATGCCGAGAAGATTTCGCCGTTTACCCACGGTTCGCTTTACACCGACATCATGAAAACCGAAGCGCTGAAGCAGGCGCTGGATGCCGGCAAATTCGATGCTGCATTCGGTGGTGCACGCCGCGACGAAGAAGCAAGCCGCGCAAAGGAACGTATCTACTCGTTCCGCACGCCAGATCACCGCTGGGACCCACGCAACCAGCGCCCGGAACTGTGGAACATCTATAACGGCATGATCAAGCGTGGCGAAAGCGTACGCGCCTTCCCGCTGTCCAACTGGACGGAAGTCGATATCTGGCGTTACATTCAGGCGGAAAACATTCCGCTGGTGCCACTCTATTACGCCAAGACGCGCCCCTATGTTGAGCGCGATGGCATGATGATCCTGGCGGAAGATGAGCGTCTGGAACTGCTGCCCGGCGAAGTGAAGCAGGAAGGCATGATCCGCTTCCGTACACTCGGCTGCTTCCCGCTGACCGGCGCCATCCGCTCCACAGCGACGACGCTGACAGAAGTTATCGACGAGCTGGAAATTGCGACTGTTTCCGAACGGCAAGGCCGCGCCATTGACCGTGACCAGTCCGGCTCCATGGAAAAGAAGAAACGCGAAGGATATTTCTGATATGGCCTCCCATAACGAAACCACCTCCGCTACAATTCTGCCGTTTGCAGAACCGGTCAAGGCAGTGCGTGACACGCGCCCCTTGCGCCTGATTACCTGCGGTAGCGTGGATGATGGAAAATCGACCCTGATCGGCCGCCTACTTTGGGACACCAAGGCTGTGAAGGAAGATCAGGCTGCAACGCTACGTCGTGACAGCGGCAAGCAGAACGACCTTGGTCTGCCGGACTTTGCATTGTTGCTGGATGGTCTTCAGGCCGAGCGCGAACAAGGCATCACTATTGATGTCGCCTATCGTTATTTCTCGACCGAAAAACGCGCCTTTATCGTCGCTGACACGCCCGGTCACGAGCAGTATACGCGCAACATGGCAACCGGTGCATCCACGGCCGATCTCGCCATTCTGCTGATCGACGCCCGCGTCGGCATTCTTGAGCAGACCCGCCGTCATGCGACGATTGCTGCCCTGATGGGCATCAAGCAGTTTGTATTGGCGATCAACAAGATCGACCTGACCAATTACGATAAGGCCGGCTTTGAGCTTATTGCCCATGACTTCCGCGAATTTGCGCTGTCGCTGGGTGTAAAGCAGATTACCGCGATTCCCATGTCTGCGCTGAAGGGCGAAAACGTGGTGTTGAGCGGTCATGCCGCCATGCCATGGTATGATGGTCCGACTTTGGTCGAAACACTGGAACTGGCCACTGTTCGCTCCTCGCAAACCGTTGGTTTCCGCATGCCAGTTCAGCGCGTATCGCGTCCGGGCGAAAGCTTCCGTGGTTATCAGGGCACGATTGCCGGTGGCTCAGTCAAGCCGGGTGACTCCGTCGTCATTCTGCCGTCCGGGACGGTTGCCAATGTCAAGCAGATCGTGACGTTTGATCTGGTGCGCAACGCTGCTGTGGCAGGTGACGCCGTCACACTGGTGCTTGACCGGCAGGTCGACATTTCCCGTGGCGATGTCATCAGCTCGATTGACGGCCAGCCGCATGCCGGGCTTGCCTTTGATGCGCAACTGGTTGCCCTGCAACCCGGTGGCATTGAGCCCAATAAACGTTACTGGCTGAAAAGCGGCAGTCGCCGCCAGCGTGTAACGGTTGAGCCGGTTTCGCAACTCGACCTCAAGAACGGCAAATGGCAGGAACATTCGACCGCACTGGCAATGAATGCCATCGGCAAGGTGCATCTGTCCTTTGATGAGACTGCGATCTTCGACCCCTATGAACTGAACCGTGCAACCGGCTCGTTTATCCTGATCGACCCGGACAGCAACAACACGGTTGCCGGTGGCATGATCGTATCCAAGCGCAGCGATGTTAGCGCTTTGGGCAGCAATGAACGGGTGATCCTATCACTGCCAGCAGATCTGGCTGAAAAGTTGCTGTCGAGCGAGCTGTTTGCGAACCGCCGTGATGACATTGACGTTCGCCGGACAAATGCAACCACGGCCAACCGGATCATCAATGATCTGAGCTGAGGTTCTGCGTTCAGCCAATACAAAAGCCACCTTCCTCGGAAGGTGGCTTTTTGATTTTTGCCTGTTACGGCATACCGCATTTGGTTTGGAGATCTTCAAGTATTCCTACTAGTGCAGGAAGAACATCCAGATCAAAAGCACAACAACAAACGGTACGCCCATGGCCCACAGAAGCATTGCTCGTAACATGTTTCTACCTCCTTGCTTGTTCGAATAAATAACGACAAGGCGATGGAAAAGGTTCCAAAGCAGTTCAGAGACTTATTTCAGATTGATACAGGGCTGCGCAGTCGCCGCGTGGTTTGCCGCTCGACAAACTGATAGTCGAGGCTGACGATCTTCTCTTCAACCTTTTTTCCGGCCGCCAGCGTCAGCAGCATGTCGGCAGCGCGGTAACCCATCTCGAAACGCGGAATACGCACCGTCGTCAGCGGCGGTTCAGTAACGCTCGCAAAGTCCAGATCGTTAAAGCCGCAGATTCCGAAATCTTCGGGGATACGGATGCCGAGACGTTGAGCCTCAAAAATAACACCCAGCGCCACATCATCGCTGTGACATAATACACCATCAGCGTCTGGCACGGCCTCAATGAAAGCGCGCGCGAGGCGAGAGCCGAGTCTTGGGCTTGGCGGCGTATCCTCCCAGAACACCAGTTTTTCGTCGTATAGGCCAGCATCGCGCATCGCCTCGCAATAGCCCATCTGGCGCTGTCGGACCCGGAAATCATTGCCGCCACCGATCAGTGCGAAACGACGATAGCCCTGCGCCAGCATGTGCCGTGTTGCGGCTCGTGCCGCACTTCGGTGGTCAATCGCCACCGCAAATTCCGACAATGGAAAACTGACATCAACAGTTTGCACGATGGGGCATGCGGCCTCACGCATGAGCGCTTCCATACTGCCGTGATCTTCCACCCCGGCCAGAATGATACCGGCCGGACGCTGCGCGGCAAACAGGCGGATCTTGGCAATTTCTTCGGCCAGATCATAATGGGTATTGGCATATTGGATGCTGTAATCACTGCCCCTTACCCGCTCCTCGATACCACGCACCACACTTAGTACGGCAGCATGTGACAGGGATGGAACAAGCACGCCAATGAAACCACTGCTGCCACGCGCAAGGGCCCGCGCTGCAAGATCGGGAACGTAACCCATCTCCGCTACAATTTGCAGAATCATCTCACGCAATGTCTCGGAAACCTTGTCGGGCTCCCGCAATGCTCTTGAAACGGTTATTGCACTGACACCTGCTTTTTCTGCGACGTGCTGCAAGGTAATCTTTTCACGCGCCGTGCGTTTGTTGCGTAATGTCAATCATGCACCTCTGGAGAACGATCCCGGTGTAATTACCCTATTTCAACCGCATCTTCGAACTGCAACGTTGTAGATGGAATATTATCGGCCGGAACTTGAATCGCTTCTGTTCATAATATTTAAAAGAAAACGCATTATGTGCCACACCCCCATAAATGGGGGTACAGTATTAGATCATCATAAACCAACCCAAACACTGTATTGCTCGCAAGTGATGGAAACTCGTTTTCGTCCCTTCAAAATATCGTAGAGTATTCGCAAACAATTTTACGGAAATGAACACGCATATGATGACCACAGATCATTTTTTTCAATCCGGCAATGCCCGCCTTGCTTTTGGTGAAGCTGGAGAAGGCGAACCGGTTATTCTGACCCATGGCTACACCTCCAGCACCGCTACCCAGTGGGGCAAAGATGGCGTTTTAGACGCGTTGCCGAGCCAGTTTCGCGTCATCGCCCTCGATAATCGCGGCCATGGCAACAGCCAAAGCCTGCACCGCCGCGAAGACTACGGCCGGGAAATGGCGCTGGATGTGTTGCGCCTGATGGATCATCTGAAGCTGGAACGCGCGCATATTCTAGCCTATTCGCTTGGTGCGCATATCGCCGCTCAAACACTGACTATCGCGCCCGAGCGCATGGCAAGCCTGACACTCGGCGGCGGGGTCGGACGCTGGAATTTTACGGCCGCAGAACTTCAGGCTATCTCTGACGAGGCGGATGAACTGGCCAATGGTGCAATGACAAAGCACATATTGCGCATGTGGACTGGTTCGCCCAAACCCGGCCCAGAGCAGGTTATTGAGATTTCGCGCCAGAGGCTCGCGGGCAAGGATGCACTGTCGCTTTCAGCCATCAAACGCTCGATGCCTGACCATACCGTGACCCTTGAGGAGATGAAGGCGAGTATCGAAAGGACGTCGCTGCCGGTTCTCGGCATTATCGGTTCACTGGACTGGCAGGCGGAAGCCATGCGGGAACTCAAGAGCCGCATCCCGCAAATCGAGCATGTGGAAATTGATGGCGCCACTCACGGCAACGCTCCATCCCACCCGCTGTTTCGGCAAGCTGTCACGGACTTCCTCAAGCGTCATCCAATGGCATGACGGTTTGGCCTCCAAGATCTCAGTTTGCCGGTTGATCAGCGGAACAGTTGCGCGATATTTTCGGAGTTGGAGTTGGCGATCGACAGCGCCTGGATTGCCAGCTGCTGCTGTGTCTGGAGCGCTTTGAGGCGCGTCGAGACTTCGTTCATGTCGGCATCGACAAGCCGGACGACGCCCTGACTGATAGACTGGGAAAGCCGGTTAGCGAATTCGCTCTGCATGTCGATACGCATGGAAAGCGCTCCAAGTGTCGCGGCGCTGTCAATCGCCTCGCGCAACATGTGCTCGACACCCTCAATGTATTTATCGATCTTGAAACGGGTGGAGGTGACATCGATCTCGGCGAGGTCAAAATCCAGCGAGAATGGCAGGTTGGTGCGCACGTTTGAAACGTTGAACCTTGCTGCCCGGTTTCCGGCTTCGGGATACATCGCCGGATCAGCCATGAAGACGACAACGCCTGGATATTCCAGATCATTGGATATGACCGTGACGCCGGTACCTGCCGTCACATAGGCAAGCACAGTCGCCAGTTCGTGGCGGTCGCCGATATATCCATCTGTTGTGCCAAGGGCCGCATCAACGACTGCCTTGTTGATGAGCATTGTCTGCACGCCACCACCATTGACCTCAACGTCAAAGCGGATTTCCGCAGTTGCCGAAACCATGAACCCTTCGGTGAAGCTGAGAGTGCCCTTGGGGAACATGTTGTCGTGATTGTTGGATGGCGCATCCTCGAGCCCCAGCGCAAAACCTGCTGGATGTCCCACCGCAAAACTTGAGCTTACCCCGACGATGTCCACGCTTGAACCATTACGCCCCGAAGTCTCAAGCGAACCAATTTCGAAGCGGGTGGCAGAGTTACCGAAGGACGTATAAGTCGACGGCCTTACAGCCCACAAGGGAACGCTGTTATCATCGAACACCTGCTGCAACACACGTGTCATGTCGTAGGCATTGTTGATAGTGCCGGTGGTCGTACCAAGGGCGTTGTCAATCACGCTCTTGTCTATTCTCAAATTGTTGACCGTTACACCGGCGTCGGTGTCGAACGCGTCGATCAACACCGAGAACTCGATGAAGTCGCCAACATCAAACGTAGCAGGTCCTGTAAATTCGTGGGTTTCGTGGCCGTTATGGGCATAGGCATTCATGTTGGCATTGGCAAAACCGCCCATGTCGCTCACGCCGCCGAGATCTTTCTGCAGAATGCCACCGCCGCCGGCATTAAGCATGCTGATGCTTTTCAGATCGACCTCTGTCGTCTTGACGGCAACCGAACCGTCGCTTGATCTGACGAAAGCGGAAACCACTGATGATGTCAGGCTGTCCGTTTCCATCAGATGGGTTGTCGCGTCGGTGTTCAGCCAGTTGGCACCGCTGAAGCTTGAAGACGCCACGATGCTCTCGGCCTGCGCATTCAACTGCGTCAGCTCTTCCTGGATCTTGGAGCGGTCCAGGCCCTCCTCCTTCGCAGCCACCAGACGGGCTTTGAACTGTTTGAGCACATCAACAACCGAACTGGTTCCAGCATAGGCCGTATCAACCTTCGCAGCGCCAAGACCCAGAGCATCGGTGACGGCAGACAGCGCCACGTTGTCCGATCGCATGGTGGTCGCAATCGACCAGTAGGCAGCATTGTCAGACGCAGACGAAATACGCAGACCTGAAGAGGTCTCGTTCTGTGCTTGCCGAAGACTGGAATCGATGGCGCGCAACGTCTGGAGTGCAGACATCGCTCCAACGTTCGTAAGAATGCTGGTCATAATAGCTCATGGAAAAATTGTGAGATGCTCGTCATGAGCTATGAGAGGTTGCATGCAATACAACCGAACATGGTTAACAACTCTTTAACCAAGGTGCCAATAGGTTAAAATTGTGATAATTTTTGCGCTATTGGCGACATCAACCACAATGGTGAAGAAGAGCGCGACCCGACCGACACCAGTCGGTCATCAAGCCATGAGTTATAATCTGGGGAGAGCAAAAAGCGCGTTTGCAAACTGTGCGCGGAGGCGAAATAGAACACGCCAACCCACTGAAGTCGCAGGTAAAAATAGTTGATTTTATGGGATAATATGGTCGGAGTGGAGAGATTCGAACTCCCGACCCTCTGGTCCCAAACCAGATGCGCTACCAGACTGCGCTACACTCCGTTACCTGCGGCACTCTATAGACCAGCCTAAAAAGTTCCACAAGCGGACAACGCAGCTTTTGTGTAAATTTTATGATGGTTCTTTGCTCATTTCGTTTGGGCTTGCGCATCCGCAATTTTCAGCCGGGTGCAAACGTTACAAAAAAGCAATTCCGTCAATAAATCGCACATTAGCACTCGCAAAACACTCCATTCGACGCAACAAATCTGCTAGGCGACGCACATAAACGGCAATCAGCCGGACAAAATTCAAAAGGATCTCGACCATGCGATTTCGCAGCGTAATGCTGGCAGGGCTGGCTGTTGCCCTCACCGCCTGCACCACAACGTCACTGCCAGCAACAAATCCAATCGAAAGCCGCTGGAAGGGACAGTCCGCAGGCGTATTTTTCGCAAAATACGGCCCGCCGATCAGCGACACGGCATCTGGCAGCGAAACGCTTTACACATGGCGCGGCGGATACAAAAACACACGCGTTCCTGCGCAGTTTGAGCAGACTAAGGACGGCAAGCGTGGCAAGCAGACTGCACCAGCCCGCACGCTCTACCTGTCGTGCACCGTGCAGATCACAGCTTCGGAAGATTACACCATCCGCTCGATCCGCCCGGTTGCCGACCGCCCAGGCGTGAACGGCCCGAGTTACTGCGCAGAATTCCTGACTGCTGAGTAATATATCCAAAGACCAATACGGCCCCGCAGTAACATCGGGGCCGTAATGTTATTGACGCTGCCCGACCGATTGATCAGCAGACTTAAAACTCAAAATCATCTTGGAAAAATGTGGCTGGGGCGCCAGGATTCGAACCTGGGAATGCCGGTACCAAAAACCGGTGCCTTACCGCTTGGCGACGCCCCAACAAAACAGCAGGGCGAAGCGCTGCTATTCGAGTGGCGCCTGATTAGCAAAGCATAAGGGCAGCGGCAATCATTAAGTTTGCAGAACTGCAATATTTCTTGTTAGGACCGGACCATCTTCATGGTAGTTCATAAAGCAACCGATATTGCCGATCATTTTGCTTGAAAGCGCACATGAGCAAATACAGCGCACGTCCCCCAGCCACGCCAACCACACTGCTTGATGACGATGTCGTGCGGATCATCCGTTGGGACTTTGAGCCCGGTGCCGATACCGGCCACCATACCCACGGGCTTGGTTACGTTGTTGTGCCGATGACCGATTGCCATTTCCTGATCGAGGATGAAAATGGCAGCCGTCGCGTCGACACACCGCGCGGCATGCCGTATCGGCGGGAGGCAGGCGTTTCGCACAATGTCGTCAATGCTGGTAACGAGCCAATGTCATTTATCGAAATCGAATACAAATAAGGGCGTTAGCCAGACAGATGCCAGACCCGGAATTCAGCCGCGAATTTCTGCCCGCCTATGGTACAGCCATTCCGGTGAGCGATCATGTCCAGCGGATTACCGTCAACAACCCTTCGCCGTTTACCTTTCATGGCACCAACAGCTACATTGTTGGTAACCGATCGGTTGCAGTTATCGATCCCGGCCCGGAAGATGACGCGCATTTCCAAGCTCTGATCGACGCCCTGAAAGGTCGGGAAGTCAGCCATATTTTTGTCAGCCATACACACCGCGACCACTCGCCGCTTGCTGCCCGGTTGAAAGATGCCACCGGTGCCATCGTCGTGGCTGAAGGTCCACACCGATCTGCACGTCCGCTGCATGCCGATGAACGCAACCCGTTTTCAGAAAGCTCCGACTACACCTTCGCGCCGGATATCGCCATTGGCGACAATGAGAGCATATCAGGTGATGGCTGGACGTTGACGGCGCTGCACACACCCGGCCATACCGCAAACCATGCGTCCTTTGCGCTTGACGGTACCGGCATCGTATTTTCCGCCGACCATGTCATGGCCTGGGCAACCACCATTGTGGCACCACCGGATGGCGCGATGAGCGACTATATGGCGTCACTGGAAAAGCTGCTGGAGCGAGACGACAGGCTGTTCCTGCCCGGCCATGGTGGCCCGGTGAAAGACCCCTCTTCCTTTATGCGAGGATTGAGGACCCATCGTCGTATGCGCGAACGGGCCGTTCTGGAGCGGATAAAGGCTGGTGACCGCAGGATTCCCGACATGGTCAAGGTTATCTACCAGAGCACTGATCCGCGTCTGCACGGCGCTGCAGCTCTTTCGGTTCTGGCGCATCTGGAAGACCTGCTTGAAAAGGGGCGTGTGCAAACCGATGGCCCGCCATTGCTGTCAGGGCTTTATTTCCCGACGTAATGCTTAAGGGATCAGTCCCCCGATATGCCGAGCATCTCAGCATCCAGCGCCAGCAGATAGGCTTCCGCCAGACTGGCGCTTGTCCCGAGATCATGCCGGCCAAAACGTGAGGCAACGCGAATATCGACCAGCGTCGTTTCCGTTTCTTCCCGCAGTCGCAACAGGACATCAAAACGCGCACCAAGGATGAAGGAGCGTGTCGCACCCTGCACCAGCACATCGCCGCCCGTTCCAAACATCGGTCGCGGCGCATCCGCCGGTCTCGACAGCGGTACCGGCACATTTGCCGGTGGCTCGTCATTCAATGTCTCACCCGATAGATTTTCTTCCGGCGCAGGCAACGCTTCCGGCTGGTCAGGAATGGCGCCTGCAAGTCCACGTGTCTCGGTGATACGGATGCCTTGCGCCGTCGCGACTTTACGTGCCGCCTGATAGATACGGTCCACAGCACCTTCATAACGCCTCCCGGTCAAACCGGGATAGGCTTCAGCCTGTTCCACCCTCGTTTCGGCTGTAATTGGCGGACGGGAAAACCATTGCTGGTTGGCCGTGGGCACCTCGATCCATTCAGGGATATCAGTGGTATCGGTCGAGACATCGTAAAGAACAGGGTTTTGCCAATAGAGAAAACCTGCCCAAATCGCGACGCCCAAAGGCAAAGCCGATAACAGGATGGCTTTGAAGGCAGATCGACCGCCCTTTGCCCCTGTCATCCACAGCCGATAAAGACCAAAAAATGCCAAAAGCACTGCGACAAGCGCCAGGCCTGCAGAAATCAGCACCAGGCTGACAAAGTCCGGCATGGTGAGTGGCCCGAACCGGAACAGCGGCACGGCAAATACAAATAGGCACAGTGCGACAAGGCCGAAATAACGCGAGGCAGCGGCAGCACGGGAAACAGGTCGAACGAAGCGCACAGCCATGGAAACAGCCACCCGGATATTTTTCAGTCGTTATATGAAGCCTGCCATCCGGCAACGGATGGTCAGACCAATGGCCCAAGAATCACCATCTGCCAGTAAATAGACCGGATTCGCGTTGCGGCAAACGTGACGACAAAAGAAATTCTTCCGAAAGCGATCAAACGGGCGTATCAGTCGAACCAGATGCCATTCTATTCGTTGTAGAAAATGTGCATCACGGCCATTCGGCATTGGAGGTGTTCAGATGCGTATTTTCTCTCTCATCGGCTTGTTTTGTGCGGCAGTGACGTTGGCGTCCTGCCAAACCATGACACCGGAAGAGCGGCGTGCTGCCGACGAGGCGACCTGCCGCGGTTATGGTTTCAAAGTCGGAACAGATGCCATGTCCAGATGCCTGCTTGATATCGATCTGGACCGTCGTGCAGAAGCACGCAGTTGGCAACAACGGCAGAACGACATGTTCTTCCGCCAACCGGTGGTTATTGAACGCCGGGTGATCGTGCAGAAGTCGTCTTAGCGCGAACCGCCAGTCAGGCGGACAATGCCCTCGCCGCTATAGTAGCCTGCGCGGCGGCCAGCCGTGCAATCGGCACACGGAACGGCGAGCAAGACACATAATCCAGCCCCGCATCTTCGCAGAAATGGATCGATGCCGGGTCGCCACCATGCTCGCCACAGATACCGAGCTTTAGATCGCTTTTGGTCTGCCTGCCGCGCTCGGCAGCAATACGGATCAATTCGCCAACCCCGTCAAAATCGAGCGAAATGAACGGATCACGCTCAATGATACCCTTGCGCTGATAGGTCGTGATGAACCGCGCCGCATCGTCACGCGAAATACCGAAGGTCGTCTGCGTCAAGTCGTTGGTACCGAACGAGAAGAATTCGGCCGCTTCGGCAATGATATGAGCGCGCAAGGCGGCACGCGGCAGTTCGATCATCGTGCCGGTGAGATAATCGATTTTCACACCGGTTTCTTCCGCCACGCAGGCAGCGATGCGATCGATGCAGGCACGCACATAATCAAGTTCTGAGCGCAAGCCAACCAGTGGCACCATGATTTCCGGCACCACAGGTGCGCCAGTTTCCTTGGCTGCGGCAACGGCCGCTTCAAAGATCGCCCGCGCCTGCATTTCCGCAATTTCAGGATAGGAAATGGCAAGGCGACACCCGCGATGGCCGAGCATCGGGTTAAACTCGTGCAAAGCATCCAGCCGTTGACGGAATACGGTTTGCGGCATGCCCATGGCCGCCGCAACTTCAACGATTTCGCCATCGGTCTTTGGCAGGAATTCGTGCAAGGGCGGGTCCAGCAGACGGATGGTCACCGGCAGGCCATGCATGATCTTGAATATTTCGGTAAAGTCGGACCGCTGCATGGGCAACAGCCGGTCGAGTGCGACCCGCCTGCCCTCTTCACTGTCGGCAAGGATCATTTCCCGCATGGAGTGAATGCGGTCTTCCTCAAAGAACATGTGCTCGGTACGACAAAGGCCAATGCCTTCCGCACCGAAGGCACGGGCAGCACGTGCATCCTGCGGGGTATCGGCATTGGTACGAACTGTCATACGGCGTGCTTCATCCGCCCATGACATCAAGCGGGCAAAATCACCTGACAACTCCGGCTGTACCATCGGCACTTCACCGCGCAATACCTGCCCGGAGGAACCGTCAATGGTGATAATGTCACCCTTTTTGAGCACACAGCCCAGCCCAACCAGCGTGTTGTTGCGCAAATCAACACGCATGGAACCGGCACCGGAGACACAGGGAATACCCATGCCGCGTGCAACAACGGCCGCGTGGCTGGTCATGCCGCCGCGTGTCGTCAGGATACCGCCTGCGGCATGCATGCCGTGAATATCTTCAGGACTGGTTTCCATACGCACCAGAATGACGCTGCGACCTTCTGCATCCGCAGCAACGGCTGCCTCTGCGGTAAAGACGATTTCACCGGTGGCAGCTCCAGGGGAGGCAGGCAGACCGGAGCCGATGACAGGACGCTGCGAGCGCGGATCAATCGTCGGGTGCAAAAGCTGGTCCAGCGAGGAGGGCTCGATGCGCGATACTGCTTCATGACGGGAGATCAGCCCTTCATCCACCATATCGACAGCAATTTTGAGCGCGGCACGTGTCGTGCGTTTGCCGGCGCGGGTCTGCAGCATCCAAAGCTTGCCACGCTCAATGGTAAACTCCATGTCCTGCAAATCGCAGTAATGCCGCTCGAGATCGCCGCAGATGCCGGCAAATTCTTCGAACGCCTCCGGCATCAATTTTTCCATGGACGGCTTGTCCGATCCGGATGCAATACGGCCTTCTTCGGTAATTGATTGCGGTGTGCGAATGCCGGACACGACATCTTCACCCTGCGCATTGACCAGAAACTCGCCGTAAAGGGCTTTTTCTCCGGTTGATGGATTGCGCGTGAAAGCAACACCGGTTGCCGAAGTAGAGCCAAGGTTGCCGAACACCATGGCCTGGACATTGACCGCGGTTCCCCAGGCTGCCGGAATATTGTGAAGCTGCCGGTAGGTGACGGCACGCGGGTTCATCCAGCTGGCAAAAACAGCCTTGATGGCTCCCCATAACTGCACTTCGGTGTTCTGCGGGAATACCTCGTCCAGCTCATCTTCAATGATCTGTTTGTAGAGCGTGACGATGTGCTGCCATTCGACGGCGGAAAGCTCGGTGTCATATTCATAACCGAGGCGTGCCTTTTCATCTTCTAGCACCTCCTCAAAAACCTCGTGGTCGAGGCCCATGACCACATCGGCATACATCTGGATAAAGCGGCGATAGCTGTCCCAGGCAAAACGTGCGTCACCAGCATCATGGCCCAGCGCCTCCACGGTTTGATCATTGAGGCCGAGATTGAGGACAGTATCCATCATGCCGGGCATCGAGACTTTCGCGCCAGACCGAACTGAAAGCAGCAAAGGTTGCGAACCGCAGCCAAATTTGCGACCCGACATGGCCTCCATGTCGGCAATACCTGTCATGACCTGTTGTTTAAGATCGTCAGGCAGATCGCGGCCGTTGACGTGATACCAGCCACATGCTTCGCTGATGATGGTCAGGCCAGGTGGCACCGGCAGGCCGAGACTTGCCATTTCGGCAAGATTTGCCCCTTTGCCGCCAAGGATCTCGACGTCACTCGCCCTGCCTTCGGCTGCCCCGTTGCCAAAGGTGTAGACCCATTTCTTCATCAACGCTCTCCACCCAGAAGCGGTCTTGTTTTTCAAATCTTTATAGCATCATCCGGCTATTTAAAATCGATACCGTATAACTGCTTCGGCGCAGTGCAACAGAAATGAGGCGATTGCATGCCTTGCCTCTCAGGATCACGAATTTTCGGTAAACGGTTGACGCATTCGTGAGATGCAAGAGCACAAAACGCGGCGTAAGGGAAATCAATCTCACTTCCGGATTTTTTCCATGAACCTTTCCCGCAGACATATTCTGAAACTTGCTGGCGTGACATCTGCCAGTGCTGCCCTGGCCGGTGCTGTCAAAGCCGAAGGCATGACCAACTTGACCCTTTCCACCGATGCCATGCCGTTTGCGCTGACCACGCCAATGCATATCCGCGAGGCCGCAATCCGGGTAAAAAACCTTGATAACATGCTTGCCTATTACCGGCAGGTGATGGGCTTCACCGAGATTGCACGCAACGGCAACACCGTCATTGTTGGTGCCGGTGGCACCGCGCTGCTGCATCTCATTCACATGCCGGAGGCGGAATTTGAGAGCCAGAGTGCTGCGGGCCTATTCCACATCGCCTACCTGATGCCCACCCGCAAGGATCTTGCCCGCTGGCTTGTGCATGTCGCAAGAATGCAGGCACCGGTTACCGGTTTTGCCGACCACAATGTCAGCGAAGCCGTTTACCTGAACGACCCCGAAGGCAACGGCATCGAAGTCTACAGTGACCGTCAGAAGGACAGCTGGCAGTGGGATGGCGATGTGGTGACCATGGGCACCAAGGAGCTTGATATCGACGACATCGTCGCGCTGACCGATACAACAAAGGACGATTATACGATCGCGCCGGATAATCTGCGTATCGGGCACATGCATTTGCGGGTCGGCGATATCGCCAAGGGCCGTGCGTTTTATGAAAATGCAGTGGGTCTCGCCTCAACACGCGGCAACCGTGAGGACGCTGCCTTCCTGTCTTCCGGGCGGTATCATCACCATGTCGCTATCAACACCTGGAACAGCCGGGGCGCCGAATTGCGCGATGACAAACAGACCGGGCTTGCCTGGTTCTCGCTGACGATCACCGACGCGGCTGACATCAAGCAGCAGCAGGCCCGTCTTGAGGCAGCAGGTTACAAGATTTCCCAGCTTGAGAATGGCGATGTTGAAGCTGTCGATCCCTGGGGAACCGGTCTCAGACTGCAAAAGGCCTGATCACGCAACCTCGACAAGCCGCTCTGCTGCCTGAAGATCGACCGACACGAGTTGCGACACACCCTGCTCTGCCATGGTCACACCGAACAACCTGTTCATGCGGGCCATGGTGATCGGGTTATGGGTGATGATGACAAACCGCGTTGCGGTTGACGCCACCATTTCATCCATAAGGTTGCAGTAACGCTCGACGTTGTGGTCATCCAGCGGTGCGTCCACCTCGTCCAGCACACAAATCGGCGCCGGGTTGGTCAGGAACACAGCGAAGATCAGCGCCATTGCCGTCAATGCCTGCTCGCCACCTGAAAGCAGCGTCATCGTCTGCGGCTTTTTGCCGGGCGGGCGGGCAAGAATTTCCAAGCCGGCTTCCAGCGGGTCTTCCGATTCAATCAATTGCAGTTCCGCAGTGCCACCGCCGAACAGGTGCGTGAACAGCCGCTGGAATTGGCCATTGACCACGTCGAAGGCAGCGATCAAACGCTCTCGTCCTTCGCGGTTCAAGCTCTGGATACCGGCGCGCAGTTTCTTGATGGCATCGATGATGTCATCGCGTTCCTTGACCAGCGCGGTCAGTTTTTCCGACAGTTCTGCTTGTTCTTCGTCGGCACGCAGGTTAACCGCGCCCAGTCTTTCGCGTTCGATCTTGAGGCGATCAAGTTCACGCTCCACTTCGCGCAAATCAGGCAGCGCTGCATCAGCGGCAAGGCCCGTCAGGCGGTAGGCCTGATGTGGACCGACATTCAGCGTCTCCTGAATACGATGTTCGGTTTCCTGGCGTCTTTCGCGCGCAGATACCAGACGTTCTTCGGTTCTACCGCGACGCTCGCGGGCCTCCGCCAGTTCTGACAGTGCCGTTGCAGCCGTGCGGTCTGCTTCACGTTGCAGATTTTCCGCATGCACCAGCTGGTCAGCGGCCAGACGGCGGGCCTCTTCAGTCTTTTGCAGTTCCGTCAAAAGCGCTCGGCGTTTTTCATCGAACTCTTCTGGCGCGACCTCGAGATCGAGCATTTCTTCGCGGGCTTCTTCCTCACGTTCACGCAAGGTCGAAATATGATCGGAAGCGCTGGCAACACGTGCCTGCCAGGTACTGCGCTCCTGCGCGATGGCGTTGATACGGCGCTGACGGGCTTCGGCTTCCCTGTTCAGACCTTCGTGACGGGCGCGGGCTTCGGCCAACAGGCCACGATCGGTCGCTACCTCCATCTGGACTTCGCGCAAACGGGTATCGATCAGCGTCAGATCAGGCGCATCATCCATTTCGATACGCGCATTTTCTTCCTGAATGACAACCTCTTCGATCTGCGACCGAATCTGGTTGACGGCTTCGCTGACGATATCGCGACGGCGCATCAGGTCACCGGAGGCGCGCTCTGCACTGGACAGCGCGTCACGCGATTCCGCCAGATGCCGCACGGCAAGACGGCTCATTTCGCGCGCTTCATTCAGGCGAATATCGGCTAGGCGAATTTCATCCGCCGTCGCCGCAAGCAGTTCTTCGGCTTCCGAGAGCGCAAAACGCGCTTCTTCCATCTCGCCTTCCAGCTCAGCCAGACGGTTTTTCTGCGCAAGCCGCAGGGCGGCCGTCCCCGGGGCATCTGCGCCGGTGACATGGCCGTCCCAACGGAACACCGCACCTTCACGCGTCACAAGCCGTTGGCCGGTTTGCAGCTTCGGCATCAGGCGAAGTGCGTCTTCAATGTTTGCGACAATGCCGATCTGCTTGAGCGCTCGCGACAGGACCGCCGGACCCTTTACATGTTCGGCCAGAGAGGCAAGTCCGGTTGGCAGCGCAGGATCAGCACTCGCGTCACCGCTGAGGCTCCAATAGGTCGGAGCCGCCGGATCAAGTGAGCTTTCAAGATCATCGCCAAGGGCCGCGCCAAGAGCTACCTCAAAACCCTTGCCAACCGTCAATTCTTCAGCGATCGGCGTAAATGTACCAGAACTTGCGCCTGCCGCCAGCATGCGTGAAATGGTGCGGGCTTCGGTTTCAAGACCGTTTACCCGCGCCCGCGCCGCATCCACCGGTGCACGCGCCATGGCCTCACCACTGCGCGCTTCCGTCAGTGCCGTTTCGGCCTCTTCAACCGCAATCTGCGCGTCACTGACCGCATCTTCCGCCGCCTCGACCACCGAGCGCTTTTCAGCGGGGTCCGGCAGCAAAGACAGTTTTTCGGAGATGGCGTCCAGTTCGGAGGACGCGTCCTGCGCCTGTTTTTCAAGGCGCATCTTTCGGTCGGCGAGATCACGAATGGCGCGTTCAAGCTGGGTACGGGCAGCAGCCGCTTCCGCGCGCTGGGCCGTCAGTGCCGTCGCGGCATTTTCGCTTTCGCTGAGCTTTGCTGCGGCCGCCTCAAAGGCTTCGCGCGTTTCCTCGGCATAACGCCCGCTATCGGCCAGTGTCTCGACCAGCTCGGCCTCTTCGGCATCCAGCCGTGTCAGGATCTGGGCATTGTCGGCAACCAGCCGCTCTTCGCGGGCGATGTCTTCTCCCAGTTGTGCCAAGCGTCTGGTCAGTTCATCGCGACGTCTGAGCAGGCGGCCTGCTTCCTCATCAAGCTGGGTTCGGGCAATCTGCAGGCGCTGCAAGGCGGCTGCGGCACGCGCTTCATTCTCGCGTAATTCCGGCAGCTTCAGGCTGGCAATGCCTTGTTCCTTGGCCGCCTCCATTTGCTTCTGGGCTTTTTCAGCAACCAGAACAGTGGCCTGATTGAGTGCGCTTTCGGCTTCGCCTTCCGCCTGCTTGGCTTCCACCCAACGGATGTGCAGCAACATGGCCTCGCGGGCACGAATATCGGCAGACAGGCTCTTGAAGCGATTTGCCTGACGGGCCTGACGTTTCAGGCTCTCAATCTGGCTTTCCAGCTGCGCCGTTACATCTTCCAAACGTTCAAGATTGGTTTCTGCAGCGCGCAGGCGCAGTTCCGCCTCATGGCGTCTGGAATGCAAACCGGAAATACCGGCTGCCTCTTCCAGCAACTGACGGCGGGCCTGCGGTTTGGCGTTAATCAACTCGCCAATGCGCCCCTGCCCGACCATCGATGGAGAGCGGGCACCGGTTGATGCATCAGCAAACAGCAGTTGCACGTCCTTGGCGCGGGCTTCCTTACCATTGATGCGATAGACCGAGCCATTTTCGCGCTCAATGCGTCGCGTCACCTGAATTTCGTCTGCATCATTAAACGCCGCAGGTGCCGTGCGGTCTGCATTGTCGAGATAAAGGCCAACTTCGGCGGTGTTGCGGGCCGGACGATTTCCGGAACCTGAAAAGATGACGTCATCCATTCCGGAGGCGCGCATGTTCTTGTAGGAGTTTTCCCCCATCACCCAACGCAACGCTTCAACAAGGTTGGATTTTCCGCAGCCGTTCGGACCGACAACACCAGTCAGTCCCGGCTCAATGATGAACTCGGATGGTTCGACAAACGACTTGAAGCCGACAAGGCGTAGCTTGTTGAACTTCATTGATCGTTATCCCCGGCAGCGCATAAGCAATAAAAAACGGGCGAACGGAATGATCCGCCGCCCGTCATTTGAGTGGAACGTCGTTTAGCTAAGGCTGTCGATAAGGGCCGACATGGATTCAAGCGACATGTCTCCAGCATACTTCTTGCCGTTGATGATGAAGGTTGGCGTAGAGTTTACACCAAACTCGCCAGCACCACGCTGCATCGTTGCGTTCACATCATCCAGAAGCTTCTGGTTCGTCAAGCAGGCTTCGAAGCTCTCCTGTGAAAAACCGGCAAGTTTCGACATTTGCAGCAATGCGGCGCGTGCATCCTGTGCTGTCGCCCATGTCTGCTGCTGCTTAAACAGCATGGAGACGAATGGGTAATACTGGTTTTCAGGAGCGCAACGGGCCAGCATAAAGGCCGCAGCAGCACGCGGATCGAACGGGAATTCGCGGATAACGAAGTACACCTTACCGGAGTCGATGTACTTTTCCTTGATCTTGTCGAAGGTGTTGTTGTGGAAGTTTGCGCAATGCGGGCAAGTCATGGACATGTATTCCACGATCTTGACTGGTGCGTTGGCATCACCAAGCGCCTTGTCTGGCAGAGGGCCAGGCTTGAGCACTTCCGTCATATCCACATCGCCAATGGATTGCGGCAGTTCCTGCGCGCTTGCGTAATCCGCAACCAGCGAAATCGGCAAGGTTACGCAAACCGCTGCCAAAGCAACGCTGCCAAGAAGATTACGGCGGGTCATGGTAAGTTCGGAAGAAGGCATTGAAGCACCTGTTCGTGTGAAGACTCGATATGTCTGTATTTCCGATATCGCGGCGGCCTGTTCATAACAAGCAGCCATTCTCATTCTTATTGTCAAAGAATTGTGACCAAAGCTCGTTTCGCTAAAATATCAGTGCACATTCGGAAGTATTTTCCGACACTATTGCCGTTGATCAAGAACGTCCGCGCGCAGGTTTCTGCAACACTGCGGTGCCCAATCGCTCCACCGCCTTGCGAAGCTGTTCGCTTTCAATACCTTCCATCATGTCGTGAAGACGCTTTGCGGCGTCTCCCTTTAATGGCTGCGGTTTTTTCTTGCGCAGTATCGCCTGCGAAACGGGCTTTTGCACAATACGGATCTGGCGCACGGCGGGATAACCGAAAAATCCATTGATACGGGCAATCAGTTCACCTTGCGCATGGGTCAGGAAAAGCGCACGTGCGCCTTCGCAGGCAATCGTCAGAACACCGGGTTGATAACCGCTGCCGTCGGATGCATCGTCGCGTCGCGGCCAGGCAATTTTTTCAGGACGGGTGCAGTCGGCAAAATCTTCACCGGCAATTTCATCCCAGGAACCAAGCAGGGCGGTGCTGATCCCTGCCCGGCGCGCCAGCACCGGGTCGATGATACCGTTGGCCACTTCCGATATCTGGACAACAGATGGTCTGCGTCCCTTAAACGGTGCCACGCACATTTCCCTTCGTGTTCTCTTCAGTTTTGACTGGCAGAGTGACAAAAATAACCAGCGCCGACCACAGGAAAATACTGTCGTAGATATCGTGGCCGAAGATGAAGTTCGTCATGCCGCCAACCACATATGTAGCAGTCAAAACGATAGCGACAAACAGGCGCTGGCGATAAAAATCATCACGAGCGGCATTGATCGCGGCCAGAAGCGGTGCGCAGAGCAACGCGACCAAAGACAGGAAACCGACGATACCTGAATCAACCATCGCCGTCAGAAAACCATTGTGGAAGTGGGTGAACTGCAGTCCGGTCTGTTCGATCAGCGCACGTCTGTTTTGAACACCATAACCAAAAACCGGGTTCTGCTGAACCAACTCAAGGCCATATTTCCATAAGTCCATCCGGACACTGTATGATGTGTCGGTTGCAGTGGCATTTTCGCTGGTCATATAGGTAATCGTATCGCGAATTCTATCGGCACTGCTGATGCCGAACCACACGATGATCACGGCAACAACAGCCAGAATAAGCGCACCCTTGATATTCAGCCACGGCTTGATAGTGGCTGGGAAAAACATTGCGAACAAAGCGATAGCAAGGACGGTTGCCGGCAACATGCCGCGTGACTGAGACAGCAGCAGACAGACGAAGCCAGCCACAAAGCCAATGAAACCAACAATCTTGCGCCATTTGACCTCAGACAGCAGGTTCAACAATGCAAGCACTGAAAACAGAGCGCAAATCAGGGCAAATGGCAGCGCATTACCCGCTCCGCCCTCTGCACGAGTCCGCAGAATAACGCCCTGCCACATGGCAATGGGCAAAGCGAGGATGCCACAGATCGCCGCACCCAGGACAAAACTCTCAAAAAGGGTCCTTCCTGACGTAATGCGCAGACGCGGCAGCATCAGCCAGAACAGCAAGAACGGCAGCAATGGTGCCAGCTTGCGCAGTGCAGGCATCAAACCGGTATCCGAATTGATGATCATGGCGAGGAGCTGCACCAGAACGTAGACGATGGCCGGTATAATCAGGAAAAGATCCTGTCTGGAAAAGGCTGGCGGAAAACGTTTCAGAGAAAGAGAAACAATCGCCCAGACAACGGAGGCTATCAACAGGATCGTCGTGACCGAGCCGCCGACACCTGCCAAGGCCGCCACGGCAATAATGAACACATGGTTGTTTGCATTCATTGACAGAGGCTTCATCAATTCCACTTTCATTGACTAAGATTTGCATGGCCCTATATGAGATGGTTGGCATAGTTTAAAGAATGCGCCATTACCAGTGACATATCCCTGCTTTTCCGTTGAAAACAGTTTCCACCAGGGGTGTCGCGTGACATAAATATCGCGGAAAAGGTGCAATGCTCCTCACGAACGACCGTCCAGCATTATCCGACCTGCTATTGCGATGGTATGACAGGCATCACAGGGAACTCCCATGGCGCACATCCCCTGCCATGGCAGCAAAAGGTGTCACAGCTAACCCTTATCACGTTTGGCTGTCTGAGGTGATGTTGCAACAGACGACCGTGCAGGCGGTAAAACCCTATTTCGCAAAATTCCTGGCCGCCTGGCCAACCGTTACCGATCTGGCTGATGCACCGGTTGAAGATGTGATGGCCGCTTGGGCCGGGCTCGGTTACTACGCACGTGCGCGTAATTTGCGGAAATGCGCCGAAACCGTTGCCCGTGACCATGCCGGTATATTTCCGGACAATGAAGATGGCTTGAGAGCCCTGCCCGGTATTGGTGATTATACCGCTGCCGCCGTCGCAGCGATCGCCTTTAATCGGCAGGCTGCCGTGATGGACGGTAACGTCGAGCGTGTTATCTCGCGGCTCTTTGTCATCGACGCGCCCTTGCCATCTTCAAAACCGGCCATGAAAGCCAAGGTCGTTGCGCTGACGCCGGCCGGCCGTCCCGGCGATTTTGCGCAAGCGATGATGGATCTGGGTGCTACTATCTGTACGCCGAAGCGTCCGGCCTGCGCACTCTGTCCGTTCAACGAGCACTGTCTGGCGCTTGCCACTGACAATCCGGAGCGCTTTCCGGTCAAGGCACCCAAAAAAGACAAGCCGGTGCGGCTCGGTGCAGCCTTTATTGCTGTCAATGACAGCGGCGAGATTCTGTTGCGGCGGCGGATTGAAAGCGGCTTGCTGGGTGGCATGACAGAAGTGCCAACAACGGGTTGGACAGCGAGGATCGACGGCACGACGGGGACCGAAGAAGCGCCGTTGCCAGCGGACTGGGAGGCCGCAGGCGCAATCGTGCATGTCTTTACCCATTTTGAATTGAGACTTTCGATCTACCGGGCAAAAATTCCTGCGGACAGCGAAAATCATGTCAATGACGGATGGTGGGAGCCAGTCATAAATCTTGATGCGCAAGCGCTGCCAACAGTCATGAAAAAAGCGATCAAACAGGCTATTCCGTTTGCTTTCGATCATAACAGGACCTCTGCATGACCCAGACTATTCGGCATATTGTTTTCGATATTGGCAAAGTACTCATCCACTACGATCCTGACATTCCCTACAGCCGCATCATTCCCAACAAGGAAGAGCGCCAGTGGTTTTTCGAGAATGTATGTACGCATGAATGGAATCTGGAGCAGGACAGAGGTCGCACCTGGCAGGATGCTGAAGCGTTGCTGATTGCAGAGCATCCGGAAAAAGAAGCACATATCCGTGCGTTTCGCGAAAACTGGCATGAAATGGTATCGCACGCCTATGACGAGTCCGTTGCGATCATGCTTGGACTGATCGAGGACGGTCGTGACGTGACGATGCTGACCAACTTTGCGTCGGACACATTCCGGCAGGCGCAGGAAATGTACCCATTTTTGAAACGGCCACGTGGGGTCACCGTTTCCGGCGATGTTGGATTGATAAAGCCCGATGTCGCGATTTACGAAACACATCACAAGGCTTTTAATCTGGAGCCTTCGGCCACATTGTTTATCGACGATTCCTATCCGAATGTCGAAGGCGCACGCAAGGCCGGATGGCAGGCAGTGCATTTTACCGGCATTGAAAAGCTGAGAGAAGATTTGAAAGCGCACGGCGTGCTGTGAGCGAATATCTGACGCAGGCAGGAAATGGCGGTCTCCCACCTGCGTCAGTCCAGCCGTAAACGGCAGGATTTCAGAATTCATGCGTGAGACGTTTATGCTTTCGCAACTCGCCATGTCTCCTCTGAAAACAGAGATAAAGACACAGGCTTGTGTGAAACTGTCATGGTTTTGTTATCTAAAGCAATACTTATATGACCAACATTTCAGCACTATACAGAAATAGCTTATAAACAGAGCGGCCCCCGAGGCTTTCGCTTCGGGGGCCGTTCATCTCCTTCCGGGACTAGAGGTACTTACACCGGAAAGAGAAACTGGCAGACAGGCGCGGCGGTGGATCGTTTATTCTACCTTTGCCAGTTCAGAACGAATGACACTTCTCAATTCATCGATAGGCTTGAGGTCAGCACCATCTTCAAAGTGCCAGAACATCCAGCCATTGCAGGCATCCAGCCCTTGCACCTTGGCTCCAAGCCGGTGAATTGAGCCCGCATCACCGCCTGAAGCAATCGTACCATCCGCACGAATAATGGCGCTATAACGGCGCTTCACATCGGTCAGAACCTGGCCTGGACGAACAAGTCCACTTTCAAGCAGCGTATTGAACGCGACACGTGGTTCAGCACGCTTGCCAGTCATAACCGTCAATTCGGCTTTACCCAGCGGCTCTACCGAAGCGATGCGAGCGGAAGCTGCATCAATGTAATCCTGTTCACGCTCAATGCCGACGAAATGGCGTCCCAAACGCTTGGCAACGGCACCGGTGGTACCAGAACCGAAGAATGGATCGAGAATGATATCGCCCGGCTTGGTCGAGGACATGATGACACGCGCCAGCAATGCTTCCGGCTTCTGCGTCGGATGAACCTTCTTGCCGTCTTCGCCTTTCAGGCGCTCATGCCCGCTGCAGATCGGGAACAGCCAATCGGAACGCATCTGCACGTCATCGTTAGATGCCTTCAGCGCTTCGTAGTTGAAGGTATAGCCTTTGGCCTTGGAATCGCGGCTGGCCCAGATCATGGTTTCATGTGCGTTCTGGAACCGGCGACCCTTGAAGTTCGGCATCGGGTTGGTTTTGCGCCAGACGATATCGTTGAGGAGCCAGAAGTTGAGATCCTGCAACATCGCACCGACGCGGAAAATATTGTGGTAGGAGCCAATAACCCAGATCGTGCCATTGGGCTTCAACACACGGCGGCAGGCGAGAAGCCATGCACGTGTAAAAGCATCATAAGCCTCAAACGAAGCGAACTGGTCCCAGTCATTGTCAACGGCGTCGACAACAGACTGATCCGGACGATGCAATGTGCCGCCAAGCTGAAGATTATAGGGTGGATCGGCAAAAATCGCATCGACCGACTGGCTCGGCAGTGCTTCAAGAGCTGCTACGCAATCGCCCTTGATGATGCTGTCTTTCCAGGCATCCTCCTGCCCTGCACGATCAAAACCGGCACGCCGAAAATCGGCCAGCGGATAAACTGATGCCATCGGTACTCGCTCCATACGCTTACTCGAACTGAACTGATGCCTATGGTTACCGAAGATGGTTATCAAAGACTGAATGCGGAACAGAAAAACGCAAATATCTGACAAAAAAGCATTATTTCATTTGTATTCAGTTGGTCATCGCAGTGTGACAAATAGAAGAAGCGAGCGTGCCATTAACCATGGCACGCAGCGGGTTCGACGGTTTCAGAGATGATTTTCACGCCCTTGAAACCGGAGGCGGCAACCTTGTCACAAAGCGAACTCCATTCGCAATCATGGCAGGCTTTGCGAATCGAATTGTGTGAAAATGCCAACCGCAAACGTGACAGAAACACGTGGTCGGGTTTCAGCGTATCACTAATCAACAGTGTTTTCCCGAGCAACCGCCCAACCGCATCCAATGCAGCAATATCGCGCTGCACGACACTTTCCTTGTAACAATGCGCGCCCTGACTGCAGAGCAAGGGCTGGCATATATCGTCCGGTCCATCGACAATCTCGATTGTCTCACCGGCAGACAGCCGTTTGGCGATTTTGCGATAATTATCGGTGAAGGCCGTCGTGTAGCCCTCACCGACAAAGGTCAACATGCAGAGCAGATGATGCCCGCGCAGACGTATACTCAAGAGGTCTTTACCCGGCCTATGGTTGCCTTGAGCAGCGTTGCTGCCAGAGCAGATTTAAGGACCGCGCCGATCAGGAATGGTACAACACCGGCGATCCAGGCTTTTTCAGCGCCGATCACCTGTGCCAGCCACATCCATCCCAAGAGCAGGCAAAGCAGGTTCGCGGCAAGGTGCAATGAAAAGCCGGCAAACAACCGATTGGCCGATATGCCCTTTTCAGTGAGGAAACCGACAAATATCGCCATTAGCGGAAATGCCACGAGGTATCCTGCGGTCGGCCCCATGAAGGGTGCAATGCCCGACTTGAACTCGGCAAGAACGGGAAAACCGACCATCGCCTCAGCGAGCCATGCCAAAACTGTCAGCCCGCCCAATCGCCATCCATAAAGCGCTCCAATCATCG
Source organism: Agrobacterium sp. AGB01 (assembly GCF_014851585.1). Lineage (GTDB taxonomy): Bacteria > Pseudomonadota > Alphaproteobacteria > Rhizobiales > Rhizobiaceae > Agrobacterium. The sequence goes on along the minus strand of NZ_JACVAB010000001.1, from coordinate 744,446 downwards.
TCACAGCAAATGTCTGCATGGTGATTGGCACAGGGACCATGGGCACCGAAATCTGTGATGCGATTGCCAACACCAGCGTGCCGGCAACCACGAGGACGACTTTCCCAAACAGAGTCTTTTCGAGATTATCGATAAGTCGACCGTTCAAAGCAGATACTTTTCCTGACATTATCTTTCCTTTTCAAAATTATAGATAATTCTGAATTTATAAGGATCAAACCGTCCAAGAACCAAATGGAATCTTCAAAACTTGAAAAATAGCACGCACCTTCACCAGGAGGCTGTGGAGATATTTCAATAAATGGCTTTATTTACAGTGAATTACGCGGAAATAAAATTATCTATAATTTTATCCGACGATAGCAAAGGCATCCTTCGTGGAGCCGGCTGGTGTGCGTATTGCGGTTCGGCCAATCCATTGCACGTGACCATCGAGAATACGCACAGCTTCCTCTCCCCTGCCAGAACGCAAGGCATTCAGGATAGCGCGATGGTCATGGTCTGTACGGCGCTCCCATCCGGCACGCCAAGCGGAAAACAGGAAACGCGCGCTCGCCGCATGCAGCCCGTCGATCGTTTCAAGCAATCGCGGCATGCCGCAAGGCGTTATGATCAACCGGTGAAAGCGCCGGTTTGCCGCCTCCCAGCTTCGCACATCCGCCGCGCTGTCGCCTTCGGCCGTTGCGGCCTCAGCCTCATCAAGAATGGCGGCAGTCATGTGCGGAATGGCGTGTCGCAAGGCCAGAACCTCGAGAGCCGCGCGCATTTCAGCAACTTCGCGGACTTCGTTCAGACCGAAATCTGCAACCCTTACGCCGCGTCGCGGCAGGCTGATGGCAAGCCCTTGCGCTTCAAGCCTCCGAAAAGCCTCACGCACAGGGACGTGACTGGCACCGAACTCTTCAGCAATATGATCCTGCCGCAGCCGCTCACCCGGCGACAATTCACCACGAACGATCCGGTCGCCGAGACTGCGTGCGATACGCGCCGCGATTGTATCATCCGGCTTGCGGGGTTCTTTAGGAGCCATGCTTTCCCATAGAATGCGGTGCAGAGCTTGTCGAGCAACAAAAGCAAGCAGGTTGAGCTTAACCGCCGCATGGTCTAAAAGCGCCGCGATTTGTTATTCTGAAAGGAGCGCAGATGAGCGCCTTCGACCTTATCATTTTTGACTGTGACGGCGTGCTGGTCGATTCCGAAATCATTGCCGCGCAGGTCGAATCCGCACTTCTGACAGATGCAGGCTATCCGATTACCGTGGAAGAGATGGGCGAACGTTTTGCCGGCATGACATGGCACAATATTCTGCTGGCTGTTGAGCGTGAAGCAAGCATACCGCTGTCGGCATCGCTGCTCGACAAATCGGAAAAGCTGCTGGATGCCCGCCTACAGCGCGACGTCAAAGTCATCGAAGGCGTCAAGTTTGCGCTGGCGCGCCTGACGCTGCAGCGCTGCATTTGCTCCAATTCCAGCAGCAAGCGTCTGGACATGATGCTGACCAAAGTCGGCCTGAAGCCTTATTTCGATCCGCATATCTATTCGGCCAAAGACCTTGGTCCGGACAGGGTAAAACCGAAACCGGATATTTTCCTGCACGGCGCCAGCCAGTTTAATGTCTCGCCATCCAAGACCGTTGTTGTCGAGGATTCCGTTCACGGCGTTCATGCGGCAAAAGCGGCTGGCATGCGTGTTATCGGCTTTACCGGCGCCTCGCACACCTACCCAGGCCACGCTGACAAGCTGACCGATGCGGGCGCAGAAACCGTCATCGCCCGCATGATGGACCTGCCGGCTGTCGTTGCAGCGCTGTCCGATTGGGGCGGCATTTCCTGATAAAGAAAATGGGCGGAGGAACACGTTGTTCTTCCGCCCATTTTTCAAAACCTTGCCACCCGACTAAAGCAGATTTACGCTGACGGGCCAGCCAGTCGTTACTTCTTCTTTTTCACACCATCATCGAAGCCGACGAAGACGTTTACAGTCTTTGGTGCACCGCCAGGGCCATTTGGAATGGCAACATGGTCATTGTTGAAGATGAACTGTGCGCCACCATCAGCCGCAATATTGACCGGGAACTGCGTTACCTCGGAGAAAATTTCACCGTCGCCATCTTTTACAGAGACGCGAATTGGCAATGTCACCGCACCTGGCTTTGCCTGTGGACCGGGAACGATTCGGCCCTGCACCAAAACATTCACAGTCAATGTGTCCATGTTCATCGTGCAGGCGCGGGTGCTGTCAGCCAATGACGCCTGATAAACCAGTTGTTCCGGATTATCCTTGGCGCCGCGCGCATAAACGCGATGCACGGCATTGCTATCGAGAACCGTTACCTTGGGGCAGTTTGCCTGCACAACCGGCGTAACAGCTGCGGCTGCCGGGGTTGCACTGCCGCCGGTTTCGCCGATGCCGAGCGCTTCCGATGGGCTGGAAGAGTTGCATCCGGCAACGATAGCCAGCAGCGACATGGCGGCGGATAAACGCAAAATATGACCTGACACTCTGTTCAATCCTCTACACTGCCTCCGAGGTGTACCGGAGAACCTGTTTAACGGCCTTTCACGCCAGTTGGCGATGGTCTATAGCAGCGACGTCGGAAAAAATCGATTGGCCTGTTCGGATTTGCTTGAATTTTCCTCAGCATCACTGAATACCACCATATCTGTTTTGCTTCGGCGACCTGACTGCTTACGACAAGGGACCATCTCGTGGAATATGTTTCGACCAGGGGCGAAGCCCCTTCGCTGGGTTTTTGCGATGTATTGCTTGCCGGTCTGGCACGCGACGGCGGGCTGTATGTGCCGCGTAAATGGCCGTCGATGAGCAAAAAGGAAATTCGTGCGCTGCGCGGAAAGTCCTATCAGGAAATCGCCTTTGAAGTGCTTTACCGTTTTACAGGCGGCGAAATTCCGGCTGATGATTTCCGCGCGATGATAGACGAGGCCTACGCCACGTTCAAACATCCAGCCGTTGCTCCGCTGGTGCAGACCGGTCCCAACTCCTACGTGCTTGAACTTTTCCACGGCACGACGCTGGCGTTCAAGGACGTCGCCATGCAGCTGATCGGTCGCCTGATGGATTACGCCCTTACGCAGCGCGATCAAAGAGCGACTATTGTTGGCGCCACATCCGGCGACACTGGTGGCGCCGCAATCGACGCGTTTGCCGGCCGCGAACGTACAGACATCTTCATCCTCTTCCCGCACGGCAAGGTTTCGCCAGTGCAGCAGCGCCAGATGACCAGTTCGACCGCATCGAACGTGCACGCCATTGCCGTTCACGGCAATTTCGACGACTGCCAGAATCTCGTCAAAGAAATGTTCAATGACGCCAAGTTCCGCGACACCGTCAAACTGTCCGGCGTCAATTCCATTAACTGGGCGCGCATCATGGCGCAGGTGGTTTATTATTTCACTTCGGCACTGACGCTGGGCTCTCCGGATCGCAAAGTGTCCTTCACCGTACCAACAGGCAACTTCGGTGACATTTTCGCAGGCTACGTCGCCAAGAAAATGGGCCTGCCAATCGATCGTCTGGTCATCGCCACAAACGACAACGACATTCTGGCGCGCACGCTGAAGACTGGCCGTTATGAAATGCGTGGCGTGAAGGCGACCACCTCGCCTTCGATGGATATCCAGATTTCCTCGAACTTCGAGCGCCTGCTGTTTGAAGCCTATGACCGCGATGCGCGTGCCGTGCGCAATTCCATGGATGGTCTCAAGCAGTCCGGCTCTTTTGAAATTCCAGAAGAAGCTATGAAGTTTATTCGTCGCGACTTCCGCGCAGGCCGTGCAACCGAAAAGCAGGTTGCAGCAACCATTCGCGACACCCTGCAGGAAACTGGCTATTTGCTGGATCCGCACACAGCAACCGGCGTTTTTGTGGCGAAAAAGCATGAAAAGCCACGCAGCCCGATGGTTACGCTGGCCACTGCTCATCCAGCAAAATTTCCGGCGGCTGTAAAATCCGCTTGCGCAATCGATCCGGCCCTTCCATCATGGCTCGCTGATCTTATGAACCGGGAGGAGCGTTTCGAAATTCTTGAGGCCGACCTTAAAGCCGTTGAAACCTTTATCGGCAAACATGCGCGCGCCAAGGAATAGAGACGCGGAAAGACGTTAAAATGAATGTTCAAGTAACCCGGCTTGCGTCCGGGTTGACGGTCGTAACCGAGCGCATGCCACACATTGAGAGTGTGGCCCTCGGGGTTTGGATCAAATCGGGTTCACGCAATGAAACCGATAATGAGCATGGCATTGCTCACCTTCTTGAGCACATGGCATTCAAGGGCACGGCGAGACGCACAGCCCGCCAGATTGCGGAAGAGATTGAAAACGTAGGCGGTGAAGTCAACGCCGCAACATCGACAGAGACCACCTCCTATTACGCCCGCGTCCTGAAGGACGATGTCCCGCTCGCAGTGGACATTCTGGCTGATATCCTGACAGAATCCTCGTTTGAGGAAGACGAGCTGGAGCGCGAGAAAAACGTCATTCTGCAGGAAATCGGCGCTGCCACCGACACTCCCGATGACGTGATCTTCGATAATTTTTCCGGCGTTGCCTATAAAGATCAGACCATCGGCCGGCCAATTCTTGGCACACCTGAGACGGTCCAGTCGTTTACCACCTCACAAATTCGCGCATATCTTTCCCGCAACTACACGACGGACCGTATTTTCGTCGTTGCTGCCGGTGGCGTTGACCACGAAACATTTGTCAAGCAGGTCGAGCAGCGCTTCTCCAGCCTGCCGCAGACACCGAATGCGCTGCCTGTCATGCAGAAGGCGATCTACACCGGCGGTGAAATCCGCGAAACGCGCGACCTGATGGATGCGCAGGTGTTGCTCGGTTTTGAAGGCAAAGCCTACCACGCCCGTGATTTCTACTGCTCGCAAATTCTCGCCAATATTCTGGGCGGCGGAATGTCTTCGCGACTGTTTCAGGAAGTGCGCGAATATCGCGGTCTGTGTTATTCGGTTTATGCGTTCCACTGGGGCTTTTCCGATACCGGCATTTTCGGCATCCACGCAGCAACAGGCGCAAACGATCTGCCGGAACTGGTTCCAGTTATTCTGGAGGAGCTTCGCAAGTCTTCTGATAAAATCCACAATCAGGAAATCGAGCGTGCCCGGGCCCAGATTCGTGCGCAGTTGCTGATGGGTCAGGAAAGCCCTGCCGCCCGTGCCGGACAGATTGCACGGCAGATGATGCTTTATGGTCGGCCCATCCCCAATGACGAGATGATGCAGCGCCTGCGTGACATCACCACCGAGCGATTGACGGATCTTGCCGGACGCCTGTTCTTCGACAAGGCTCCGACACTGTCTGCCATCGGCCCGTTGGAAAATCTCGCGTCCATGGACGATATCTCCGCTGCCCTCTCAGCACCGCAGCACTTACAGAAAAAAGCAAATGCCTAGGTTGACGCCCCTGACAACGATCAGGAGGCGATGGTCGTAACGGGGAATTGAATGAGCCGAGCCATGTTGCGTTTTTTCTCACGAAACGGCGACAAACCGGAAATTCGCGATTCGTCCTATTTGCTGCGCCTGCCGCAATATTCGGATTTTCGGCAATGGCACGGGCTACGCTCTGAAAGTCGTCGGTTTCTGCAACCGTGGGAACCGACTTGGCGGCCAGATGAGTTAACAGAAGGTTCTTTCAGAACGCGGGTAATCCGCAACGGCCAGGAATTCTCCTCCGGCACCGCTGTAGCGCTCCTAGTTTTCAAACAGCCCGAAATGTTACTTCTCGGCGGTCTTACAATCGGCTACATACGCAGAGGTGCAGCGCAAAGCTGCATGATCGGATACTGGATGGGCGAACGATATGCGGCACAAGGTCATATGTCTGCCGCATTAAGACTGGTAATACCCTACATCTTCAATGGGCTACAGTTGCACCGAATTGAGGCAGCCTGTATTCCAGATAACTTCAAAAGCATCCGGTTGCTCGAAAATGCCGGCTTTCAGCGGGAAGGTCTCTTGCGAGAATATCTCAAGATCAATGGTGAGTGGCGCGATCATGCCATGTTCTCCTTAATCGCTGATGGTCGCCATGACAGTAGGAAACCGGACTGATTATGGCTGGCATGTATTCAAAATTTCGAGTTTCACGGCTGATCGCAGCAATCGCCATCTTTTTTTCGGCCCTACTGGCGCTGGCCGGTTTCGCAACGACTGCTGCTGCCTTTGAGCCGGTGAAGATTTCGCGCGATGCCACCGCGCTGGACCTGACCGCCACGACCGATATTCATGTCAATCAGGGTGAAGCCTTTCAGGTATCCACCGCACCGGGACCCGATGGTATTCGCCGCCGTATCGAGGTGCGTGCCAGCTCTCCTGCCCACCAGGGTGACTGGGCAGTTTTTGCGCTCGCCAACGTGTCCGAAGAGCAGCTTGAGCGCGTTATCGTTGCCCCGCATTTCCGTCTGGTGAATTCCAAGGTATTCTGGCCGGATCTTGGTTCTCAGCGCATCATCGCTATCACCCCCAGTGAAGGTTTTGCGCTGGACCGTCAGCCAAGCCCGGATGCCGACGTTTTCCGCATCACCCTGAACCCCGGTTCTGTCATTACCTTCGTTGCCGAGCTTTCCACGCCGCAACTGCCACAGATTTATCTGTGGGAACCGGAAGCCTACAAGGACACCGTCAACGCCTTTACACTCTACCGCGGTATCGTGCTTGGCATTGCCGGCCTGTTGGCGGTGCTGCTGACCATTCTGTTCGTGGTCAAGGGCACATCGGTTTTGCCAGCTTCGGCTGCCCTTGCCTGGGCTGTTCTTGCCTATATCTGCGTGGATTTCGGTTTCCTTGAGAAGCTGATCAGCGTGACCTCAAGCGATCAGCGAATATGGCGCGCGGGGGCGGAGGTCGCTCTCGCATCCAGCCTTGTAATCTTCCTGTTTACCTACCTCAACCTCAACCGGTGGCACGCCCATCTTGGTTATGCGACATTCGCTTGGGTTGTCGGTCTGGCACTTCTGTTCGGCGTTGCGATCTATGACCCGTCGGTGGCGTCGGGTATCGCCCGTATTTCCTTTGCCCTGACCGGTGTCGTCGGTATTGCCCTGATCATTTATCTCGGCTTCAACCGCTATGACCGCGCCATTTTGCTGGTGCCTTCATGGGCGTTGATCCTTGCATGGCTTTTCGGCAGCTGGCTGACCGTTACCGGTCAACTGGACAATGACATTATCCAGCCGGCGCTGGGTGGTGGTCTTGTCCTGATCGTGCTGTTGATCGGCTTTACAGTCATCCAGCATGCCTTTGCTGGCAGCGCCTACCAGCAAGGCCTGTTTTCAGACCTCGAGCGCCAGTCACTTGCCCTAACCGGCAGCGGCGACACCGTTTGGGACTGGGATGTTACCCGTGACCGCATCGTGACCACGCCAGACATTTCCCTCAAGCTGGGTCTTCATCCCGGCAGCATGCATGGCGCAGCGCGCAACTGGTTGCCACGCCTTCATCCCGACGACCGAGACCGGTTTAAGGCGACGCTAGACGTGCTACTCGACCACCGTAAGGGTCGTTTCAACCATGAATTCCGCATTCGCGCCGAAGATGGTCATTTCCATTGGCTGCAGATTCGGGCTCGGCCGGTTCTCGGCTCCAACGGTGAAATCATTCGCTGCGTGGGAACGATTACTGACATTACCGAGCAGAAAAACTCGGTGGAGCGCCTCTTGCAGGATGCGCTCACCGATAATCTAACCGGCCTACCGAACCGTCAGGTTTTCCTTGATCGTTTGCAATCGATCCTTAACCTGACCGCTGACGGCGACAGTGTCCGCCCGACGGTTCTTGCCATCGATATCGACCGCTACAAGCTGGTCAACGATACGCTGGGCATTGCCGCCGGCGACAATATCCTAATTGCACTGACCCGCCGCCTGCGCCGCCTGCTTAAACCGCAGGATACGCTCGCCCGCCTGGGTGGTGATGAATTTGGCCTTATCCTCGTTTCCGAACGAGATCCGGCCCGTATTGCTGATTTTGCCGATGCGGTGAACAAGGCGATCATGGTGCCGATCAACTTTGCCGGACGTGAAATCATCCTGACGGCATCGGTTGGTCTGGTTTCCTGGATAGATCAGCAGGACAGTGCAGCCGGACTGCTCAGCGACGCCGAACTTGCCATGTACCGTGCAAAACGGTCTGGCGGCAACCGTGTCGAACCGTTCCGTCCGGCGTTCCGCAGTTCCGGTACAGACCGTTTGCAGCTGGAAAGCGACCTGCGCCGAGCATTGGAGCGAAAGGAGCTTTACCTCGCCTATCAGCCCATCATCCGGCTTGATAATGGCGATATTGCAGGCTTCGAGGCTCTCATGCGCTGGGAGCATCCCAAGCGCGGCAATATTCCACCCAGTGAGTTCATTCCTATTGCAGAGGCCTCAGGCCTGATCGAACAGCTCGGGATGTTTGCACTTGAGCGCGCTGCGACCAACCTCGTGGAATGGCAACAGGCGATCGACAAATTGCCGATCTTTGTTTCCGTCAACATCTCCAGCGCCCAGTTGCTAAACAACGAACTTTACAACGATGTTCGCAGCATGCTGGCACGCACACACTGCAATCCCAAGCAGTTGAAGCTGGAACTGACCGAATCCATCGTGATGGAAAACCCCGAGCAGGCACGGCTTGTCCTCAACAAGCTCAAGGACACAGGTTTGAGCCTTGCCCTTGATGACTTCGGGACCGGTTATTCATCGCTTGCCTATCTGACCCGCTTTCCATTCGATACGATCAAGCTGGACAAGGCGCTGGTCGCCAATTCTACAGAGAAGCGCAATATCCTGCTTATGTCGGTGATCGCGATGGCCCGTGCCCTGGAAATGCATGTGGTGGCCGAAGGCATCGAAACGCCAGAAGACGCAGCCGAACTGGCACGCATGAACTGCCATTACGGCCAGAGCTTCATTTTCGGCACACCGGAAAATGCAGACGCTTCACTCAAGCTGTTGCGCGAGCGTTTTCAGCCAGCCAAACGCGCCTGATCCGTTGAAATATCGCCATGCACCAGTTCGTGAATGAACTGGAGCTTGGCGGTAACAACCGGTGTAACGACAAATGGATAGAGATCTCCCTGCCCCATGCTGCGGTGGATGGAGTTCATCGCCACGCTGAGCGGCACCCAGACGGATACGAGCTGTTCTGCACTGCGGGCTTTATACGGATCAAACTCAACTTCTGCGGCCATCTCCTTGTGACCTTCAGGTTCGATCGCCATGCCGAAAGACCCAGCCGTCTCCAGTGTATCGATGATATGCAGGTAATGGGCAAAACATTCGGCAAAGTCTTCCCAGGGATGGCTGGCGGCATAGGTACTGATGTAATTTTCCTGCCAACCTTCGGGCGGTCCACTCTGGTAATTGCGCTCGAGCGCTTCGGCGTAGTCTTGCGTTTCGTCGCCAAACACGGCGCGGAATGCTTCGAACCGATTTGCATCACGTACCAGCTTGTTCCAAATGAAGTGCCCTGTCTCGTGCCTGAAGTGCCCGAGCATGGTGCGATAGGGCTCATTCATGTTGCTGCGAACTTGCTCGCGTGTCGCGTCATCCGCTTCAGCGGCACGGATGGCGATCAACCCTTCCTCATGGCCGGTCATGGCGGGAATGATATTGCCATCCGGCGTTACCTCGTCCACCAGGAAATCAAACACCAGCCCGCTCTGCGGGTCTTGTAGGCGGTCAGGCACAGGCAATCTCAACCGTAAAAGCGAATAGAACAGGTGGCGCTGCGCTTGGCTAATACGTCTCCAGCGCTCAAGACCAACCGCGGTCGAAGCATCGGGCACCAGTCTGTTGTGTTTACAGACTTCACAAAACTCACCGTCCTGCTCGGCAGGGATCGCCCAGTTACAGATGTCGTGAACCTCGTTGGCGCAGAAACGAACTTGTCGCTCAGGAGATGACACCAAGCTCCAAAGCGGTTCACCGGCTGGCTGCAACGCTTCCAGCGCAACCATGTCTGGAATGAAAGCCAGACGGCTTCCGCATTTCACGCAATATCTATTATCGAAATGAATGGATTGGCCGCACGTCGCGCATGTAAAAAGTCTCATTTCAACCCCGCAGTCGCATCAATGAAACAAAATAAAAGTGCAGGTAAAAGGTTACCTGCACTTAACGTTGCTTTGCCGGTCAGACGACAAGTCAAGCATGGGGTGTTTACATGCGGTCGACTACATTCTTCACGGTATCTTTGGCTTTGCCGGTTGCTGTCTGGACCTTACCTTTGGTTTCCTGAACAGCACCTTCAGCACGCATCTGGTCATTGCCAGTTGCCTTGCCCACGCCCTGCTTCACCTTGCCTGCGACTTCATTTGCCTTACCAGCAACCTTATCCGACATGCTACCCATTGGACTTCTCCTTTAAACTTTTCTGCCGTCTGTAGCGGCAGCGTGGAGAAAACGTCAGCGGCTCATGCTGGTTCCAAACGCTTTCGAATTATTTTTGAGTCGTCAGGCGTGCCCGGCCGTGGTCGACAATGCAGAAAGCTCAATGCCCATCAATGAAAGCGCACGCTGGTACTTGTTATCGAGCGAGCGGTCAAAAATCATACCTTCATTCGCCTCGCAGTTGAGCCAACCATTCTGGACGATTTCTTCCTCCAGTTGCCCCGGTCCCCAACCAGCATACCCAAGCAACATCGTCGCACGATCCGGTCCACGGCCATTGGAAATGGCGCGCACGATATCCAGCGTTGCTGTCAGCGAAATTTCGTCGCTCACCGGAATGCTGGACTCACTGGAATAGTCATCGGAATGCAAAACAAAGCCGCGGCCGCTTTCTACCGGACCACCGCATTGGATCGGGAATTCCCGCGTGTGGTTTGGGAGCATGATAGCGTCGTTGCTGTCCATAAGGTTCAAATGCAGCAACACGTCAGTAAAGGTTATCTGCTGTGGCCGGTTAATGATGAAACCCATGGCACCAGCTGAGGAATGCGCACAAATGTAAATCACTGAACGGGCAAAATTGCCGTCGTTCATCGCTGGCATGGCAATGAGAAATTGTCCATCCAGAAAGCCCCGTTCTCGCTTGTCCATGAGAGTTGAAAACTTCATATTCACCTCCGGATCTTTGGAAACTGTCGGCCCTGCCCTTTGCCCAATTCATTCAGGATGCGGCATTGTGGCCAATCAATCAACTGAAAATGATTGAATTTTTTTTATATGAAGTGGCAGAGCGCTGGCGGCTGGAGTAAATCAGAACCCATGCGTATTTCCAGATCACTTCAAGCCCTGTCCATATTTGCCAGCCTCAGCGTCCTTGGAACAGCAACGTCCAGCAACGCCACTGTCACCGAATGGGCGGAAAGCGAAGGCGGCCGCATGCGTGTGGTGACACTGGATGTCGACCAAAATGGCATGCTTCAAGCCGGACTGGAAATCGAACTCAAGCAGGGATGGATCACCTATTGGCGTGAACCGGGCGAAGCAGGTATTCCGCCGCATATTGAAGCCAGTTCACCGGGCGGTGGTGTCACTGTTCAATCGCTTGTTTTTCCTGTTCCGAAACTCATCATGAACGGCGAGATGCGCGATATCGGCTATGATCAGTCCGTGTTGTTGCCCTTCAAACTTGGCGCGTTCGACCCCTCGAAAGAAATCTCTGCCAAGCTGTCTGCTTTTATCGGCGTCTGCCAGAATATCTGCATACCGTTTCAGGCGGAGTTCGAAATCACCGCAGGTAAGTCTTCCAAAGCAACCTTGGATGAACGCCAGATCATTGAAACCGCATACAAAAAGCTGCCTCTGCAACCCGACGACAACTTCAAGGTCGTATCCTACGCCCACAAACACGACAATACGGTCGCTTTCGACGTCCTGCTACCCGAGGGTGCTGGCGAGACATTCGAGGTCTATCTGACAGGGCCGAATGGCTACGCATTCTCCAGCCCCTCCAATATCAAGAAAACGGGACGACACGCCGTTTTTGATATGGATGTGAGTGGACTGCCCAAACGCTTCAGCATGCCGGGTAGCAATTGGCGTGTTCTGATAAAGGCCGGTGGCAAGGCAATCGAAAGCCCGCTTCAGTTTTAACAAAATTCATTTTTCACAGACCGATTTAGCCTCTACGGTGCCCCGCGGAAAACCTTTTAGTCATTTCCATTTATTCAACAGGAGCATTCAATGACCATTGCAATTGGTGACAAGCTGCCTTCGGCCACCTTCAAGGAAAAAACAGCGGATGGCGCGGTAGAAACCACCACAGAAGACCTTTTCAAGGGTAAGAAGGTTGTTGTTTTCGCCGTTCCGGGCGCGTTTACGCCAACCTGTTCTCTCAACCACCTTCCCGGCTATCTTGAAAACCGCGATGCCATTCTCGCACGCGGCGTTGACGATATTGCCGTCGTTGCCGTCAATGATTGGCACGTCATGGGTGCGTGGGCGCAGTCTTCTGGCGGCCTTGGCAAGATCCACTTCCTGGCTGACTGGGATGCTTCTTTCACAAAGGCACTCGGTCTGGATGCAGATCTGTCGGGTGGCGGCCTTGGCGTTCGCTCCAAGCGCTACTCCATGGTGGTCGATGATGGCGTCGTGAAGTCTCTGAACGTCGAGGAAAACCCAGGCCAGGCCACGGTTTCCTCCGCGGCGACGATGATCGAACAGCTTTGATCTGAAGACAGTCAAAAAAATCAGGGCACATTCCAGCTGGAAGGTGCCCTTTTTGTTGTACGATGCGATATCGCGCAGCAGGCGCGCGTGCCGCTCAGATCAGCATGTCAAAGACGAGAATTCCCGCCAGTCCGCCATCGGTCAATGTGATGATCTCATCGCCGACCTCAACGTGCTGCGGATGGGTGAGGTACGCATCACGGGCTTCAATGCTTTCCAGTGTCACGATAAACCCGTCCAGAAAACCGCCATTCAAGCCTTCCGGCGATACATTTTGTCCGAACTTGATATCGGTAATTCCGGGGACAACATCTTTCAAGGCCGCAATGGCATCATAAATTGCCTGCTTTTGATCAGCCGTGGTCGAGGCTTTCAAACGCAGAAACACGCAATGTTGAATCATAAATGACCTCTCCTGTTATTTGACGACAAGATAGGTAGAGATGAGGCTTTGGCAAGGTTAAATCAGACGCCGATTGGCGTCACCGTGTCTTGAACGGCTCCATACCCTTGCGCGCCAGTTCGTCGGCACGTTCGTTTTCCGGGTGTCCGGCATGACCTTTGACCCAGTGCAGCGTCACCTTATGCCGGTCACGCGCTTCTTCAAGTGCCTGCCATAGCTCGACATTTTTCACTGGCTTATTGTCGGCGGTTTTCCAGCCTTTTTTCTTCCAGCCGAAAATCCATTTGGTAATACCGTCCTTAACGTAAGAGCTGTCGGTATAGAGATCGACTTCGCAGGGGGATTTCAGGGCGTTAAGCGCCTGAATTGCCGCCATCAGCTCCATGCGGTTGTTGGTCGTTTCCGCCTCACCGCCACACATGTCCTTTTCGATTTCGCCATAACGCAAAACAGCGCCCCAGCCACCCGGTCCTGGATTTCCCGAACAGGCGCCATCGGTAAAAATATCGACATGTTTCATTCGCTGGCCAATCCGTACTCGGCCACGTCGTTGATGGACCGGTGGAAGCGCAGCTTGCGCAGATATTCAATCGGGTCTTTCTTGACCACCAATGCCCCTTCTGGCGTTGTCAGCCAGTCGTAGAGGCGGGTCAGGAAGAAGCGAAGTGCAGAACCACGCGCCAGCAACGGCAGTGCGTTCAACTCTTCAGCGTTCAGTGGACGTACGGACTGGTACCCCTCCAGCAACGCCTTTCCCTTAGTGACGTTATAGGCACCATCCTTTTCAAAGCACCAAGCGTTGAGGCAGATGGAAACGTCATAAGCGAGGAAGTCATTGCAGGCGAAATAGAAGTCGATCAGGCCAGACAGTTCGTCGCCCAGGAAGAACACATTGTCCTGAAAAAGATCGGCGTGAATGACGCCAGCCGGCAGATCCTTAGGCCAGTTGGCTGCCAGAAAATCGATTTCCGGCTGAATTTCCTGCTGCAGGCCTTTTTCAACTTCGTCAGCGCGTTCACGGGATTTTTCCCAGAGAACTTTCCAGCCTTCAACGGACAGCGCGTTGGGTCGCTTGATCTCAAAACCTTCGCCCGCAAGGTGCATGGCGGCCAGAGCCTTGCCGACTTCGCGGCAATGCTTGGCTTCCGGCTTGCGCAGCCACATGCCTTCAAGGAAGGAGATCAGGGCGGCCGGGCGGCCTGAAAGCTCACCCAGCAACTCGCCATCCTTGCGGGGCAGCGGCAGAGGGCAGGAAAGTCCCTTGTCTGCCAGATGGTGCATGAGGCCAAGGAAAAACGGCAGGTCCGACTTTTCCACCCGCTTTTCATACAACGTCAAGATCAGCGGCGACTTGGTGGTGTGAAGCAGAAAATTGGTGTTCTCTACACCTTCGGCAATGCCTTTGTAGGAGGTCAATTCCCCTGCATCATAGGCTTCCAGAAAGCTCTTGAGGTCGTCTTCGGTAATATCGGTGTAAACTGCCAATTTGAAGTCTCTTAAATATCAGAGGTTTGCAGCAAAGATGGATTTTGCAGGCATGATGTCGCGTGAATCGCCATTTACGAATGCCATATCGGCAGTGGTCAATTCAATGCTGCGCAGCTCTCTGTTGACAAGGAAATGCTCGGTTTCTTCAACCGTCACAGCCAGATCCAGTGTTGTGTCGTAACGCTCGCGGAATGCGCTGATAATCTCGTCAACAATCACTTCCGGGGCCGAGGCGCCCGCCGACAGGCCAACCGTACGGATATCTCCAATTACATCCCAGTCGATCTCAGAAGCGCGCTGCACCAGAACGGAGCGCGTTGCCCCTGCCCTCAAGGCCACTTCAACGAGGCGCTTGGAATTGGAAGAGTTGGGTGCGCCGACCACGATGAACAGATCACAACCGGGAGCAGCCTGCTTGACGGCTTCCTGGCGATTGGTCGTTGCGTAACAAATACTGTCAGCCGCAGGCGACTGGATGGACGGGAAACGTTCCTGCAGCTTGGCAATAACGCCAGCCGTATCATCCACCGAAAGAGTGGTCTGCGTGACAAACCCGAGATTTTCGGCATCAGCCGGTTCATAGACCGCTGCATCCTCAATGGTTTCGACAAGCGAGACGGTACCATCAGGCAATTGACCCATGGTGCCGATGACCTCCGGGTGACCGGCATGGCCAATCAACACGACGTGGCGACCCAAACGCTGGTGGCGCATGGCCTGCTTGTGCACCTTGGAAACCAGCGGGCATGTTGCATCGAGATAGAACAGGTTACGGGCCTGCGCATCTTCAGGCACCGACTTCGGCACACCATGGGCCGAAAACACCACCGGTTGCTCACGGTGTTCAGGTGGAATCTCGTTCAGTTCCTCGACAAAGATCGCGCCCTTGGCCTCGAGCCCCTCAACCACGTAACGGTTGTGAACGATTTCGTGGCGGACATAAACGGGAGCACCATAGGCTTTCAGCGCCAGAACGACGATCTGAATGGCCCGGTCCACGCCTGCACAAAAACCGCGCGGCCCACAGAGCCGAATCGTCAGGGGCGACTTGGAAACGATGGTGTTCATTCCTTCTCCTTGGCGAGCCGGTAAAGTTGCTACCCGGTTTTACCTTTAGTTCCCCGGAAATAGGCAAATCCGGCGACGATGACAAGGGCAGCGGCAAGTCCGTACCATGTTATCGCATATTGCAGATGATTGTTTGGCAAATCGATGAGCGTTACGCCACCTTGCGGCCATCCACCGGGGTTCGGCGCATCGTTGGCGTCGACAAAAAAGCCCACGACCGTGGCCGGATCAAGACCGGCACTGTTCACCATTGCGTCAAAATCTTTCCAGTAGAAGATATTCTTGGCGAGATCGTTTTCCGGAACCATCGAGGAAGGCTTTTCCGTGAGCTTCTCACGCAGCAGTCCTTCAATAACGACAGGGCCGCTCATTATTTCTCCGGCGAGCCGTGTTGCCGGCTCCTTCAACTCATAGGGCACGAAACCACGGTTGATAAAAACGAAGCGATCATCCTCCAGTCGCAACGGCGTGTAGATATAATACCCGGTCTGCCCACGATGGGTGGCAAAGAAGTGACGTTCACGGGTATTGTCAAACAAACCCTGAACCTTCACCCGGCGATATTCCAGTGGTTGTTTGCCGAGCATTTGCTCGGCTTGTGCAAGCGTCAGCGGCTCGGAGGTGCGGCGGGTTTCGATGTCCTGCAGCAGCGTCTCTTTCCAGTGCAGGCGTTGTACCTGCCACGTACCAAGCCCCAACAGGATTGCCAGAGCGACCAAGGCGCTCAAGCCAGCGACCAGTTTCCGTGTTCTTCCAACTGTTGTCATGTTGATGTCAGCCACGATCGATGCGGCCTTCGCTGGCGTTGTTTCTATATTGCAGGGCAATCATGATGCCTTTCAGAACACGCAACAGGGTAAGGGACACAATGACCGTCAGTGGCAACCATATCAGGGCGTGAACCCAGACGGGCGGTTCAAAGGTAGTCTCAAGCCAGAGCGCCAGACCGACAATCAGGAAACCGACGATCAGCATGACAAACACGGCCGGCCCATCACCCGCATCGGCAAAAGAATAGTCAAGCCCGCAGGCTGAACACTCTGGTTTTACCTTGAGAAGACCATCAAACAGTTTCCCCTGCCCGCAGCGCGGGCAATGCCCCTTCAAGCCACACTTAACCGGATCAACCGGTGGATAAAGGGCGCTGTCATCCTGCATGGCTTTTCCTCTGTCTCCACGTATTCCCGCACTAAAACATGTTTAACGGCAACATGCTTCAGGGCAGGCAAAAAGAAAGGGCGGCATTGCTGCCGCCCGACATTGTCTGTTGTTTGGCGATCAACCGTGAACCGGTGCGCCCCAACCGCCCCAGATATAGATTGCGAAGAACAGGAACAGCCAAACCACGTCAACGAAGTGCCAGTACCAGGCGGCCGCTTCGAGACCAAAGTGTTGTTTCGCCGTAAAGTCCCCGGCTAGAGCACGGAACATGCAGACCAGTAGAAACACGGTACCGACAAAAACGTGGAAGCCGTGGAAGCCGGTCGCCATGAAGAATGTGGCGCCATAGATAGAGTTCTTGAAGTCGAACGGCGCGTGCATGTATTCATAGACCTGCACGGACGAGAACAAGACGCCAAGAGCAACCGTAAGCGCCAGACCGTTGATCAGCCCCTTGCGATCATTGTGCAGGATGGCATGGTGTGCCCAGGTAACGCAGGTACCCGACAACAGCAGGATCACGGTGTTGTACAGTGGCAGGTGCCATGGATCGATCACTTCGATGCCCTTGGGTGGCCATTGACCGCCTGTATATTCAAGGCGCGAGGCCTGAATTGCCTCATGCGGATAGAGGCTGGCGTCGAAGTAAGCCCAGAACCATGCCACGAAGAACATGACTTCCGAGGCAATGAACATGATCATGCCGTAACGAAGATGCAGCGACACAACACGAGTGTGGTGCCCTTCATGCGCTTCCTTCACGGTGTCTGCCCACCAGGCATACATGACGTAAAGCACCAGCACGAGGCCGATGTAGAACAGCCAAGGATTGGCCATTTCCAGACCAAACAGCTTCATCGAGCTACCCGAGAGGTAGCGCATATAACAGACGCCACCAAAGGTCAGCACAAATGCACCAACAGCAGCCAGTAGTGGCCAGGGGCTTGGATCTATAATGTGGTAGTCATGTTTCTTTTCGTGCGTGTCTGCCATATCCGACAATTCCCCGAATTGACTGCTTTCCCAAAATCACACCCTCCCGATCAGAGCGTGCGATTCCCTCTCTCAAAGTTTCTGTTCCTGACCTTCTGTTTTTACCGGTAGCGCTGCCACCGGCTTGTCCGTTTTCGACGGATAAAAGGTATAGGACAAAGTCATTGTGTGTATGTCTTTTGTTTCGCGCGTCTTGACGATATCTGGATCGACAAAAAACACCACCGGCATTTCCAGCGTTTCGCCTGGCTGCAAGGTGGTTTCCGTAAAGCAGAAGCATTCAACCTTGTTGAAATAGGCGCCCGCTTCCATCGGCGTCACGTTAAAGACAGCTGTGCCCGTGGTAGGCACCGAAGACCGGTTGGTCGCCTTGAAGCGGACCTCGACCGTCTCACCGATCTTGGGATCGATTGAACGTTGTGCCGGGCGGAAGTCCCAGTTCAGACCATTGGATGTGTTGGAATCGAACGTCACCTTTACGGTGCGATCAAGAATGGTCTCGGAGTACTGCTCAACGCGTTGCGTGGTGCCGTTATAACCGGTGACCTGACAGAAAAGGCGATAGAGGGGGACGGCGGCATAGGCCATGCCGACCATGCCACAAACGAATACCAGGCACAGCACCAGAATTGTGCCGTTCCCTGTGCGTTTTGCAGGTCCTACATTTGCCGTTGTCATTTCGCTCCTCCTCCCTTCTTTCGTTACGCGCTTCGAAAAACCCGGGGCGTGTAACGATCTTTAAGATGCAATCTCTGCACTGCCCGCCATTTCTCTCCGCATTGTCGCGTTAGAAGTGACTGCAGCGCACTATTGCGCGACATGCTCTAGTGCGATCCTATCTTGATGATCGTAATGACGTAGAAAAGGACCACCAACGCCGCCAATACGAGGCCGAGCGCGATGTTTCTTCCACGTCTTGATTTCTTTTCTGCTTCGCTTGGTTTTACTGTTTCCATTAGGCCCACCCCGCCATTAACGTCTGGAATGATGGCACGAAGTGATCGGCCAGAAGTCCAGAGAAGATCGCGAACAGGTAAAAGATCGAGTAGGCGAACATCTTTTTCGCAGGAACCATCTTTTCATCTCCGTCCGGCATGCGCAGCACGGTCAGGGAGAAATAGATGAAGATCACACTGAGTACGGCCGCAAAAATGCCGTAGCCAACGCCCGCAAGACCGGTAAATGATGGCGCGACAGCGACCGCAGAGGTCAGCAAAGTATATGCTAGCATTTGGTTCTTGGTAGAAGCTTCGCCCGCCACATTCGGCATCATCGGGATACCGACGGAACCGTAATCTTTCATCTTGAACAATGCCAGCGCCCAGAAATGCGCAGGCGTCCAGAGGAAGATGATAAGGAACAGGAGAACGCTGTTCAGCGTCACGTCGCCGGTTACACAGGCCCAACCGATCATTGGCGGGAAAGCACCGGCCGCCCCACCGATCACAATGTTCTGCGGTGTCGAGCGCTTCAGCCACATGGTATAAACCACGGCGTAGAAGAAGATGGTGAAGGCAAGGATGCCTGCAGCAAGCCAGTTCAGCGCCAGTCCGAGGATCATCACCGAGAAGGCCGACAGCGTAAGGCCGAATGCCAGAGCTTCGCCGGGCGCAACGCGACCGGAAGGCACCGGACGATTTGCCGTACGGGTCATGACCGCATCGATATCAGCATCGTACCACATGTTCAGCGCACCGGAGGCACCTGCGCCAACAGCAACACACAGAATGGCAATGAAGCCAAGTACCGGGTTAAGGCTGCCTGGCGCCACGATAAGACCGGCAAATGCTGTGAATACGACAAGCGACATAACGCGTGGCTTGAGCAATTCGAAATAATCACGAGCACCGGCTTCTGACAGACCAGAGCCTTTCGCATCCAATACGTCGTGATTGTCGATAACAGTCATTTCAAACTTAATCCTGATTCAATCAGGATACCGCGCGCATCGGCGCGATATCCTTGTACCAACGTCATTTCGCCTTAGCGAATGCGCGGAAGCTGTTCCCACTGGTGGTATGGAGGCGGAGACGAAAGCTGCCATTCAAGGGTGGTTGCACCCTCGCCCCACGGATTATCACCCGCAACACGCTTCCTCGCCAAGGCTTCCCATACACCGTAAAGGAAGATGAGAACAGCCACTGCGGAAATATAAGAACCGTAGGACGATACCATGTTCCAGCCGGCATAGGCATCCGGATAGTCGATGTAACGACGTGGCATGCCCGCAAGACCGAGGAAGTGCTGCGGGAAGAACACCAGGTTCACGCCCACGAACATTACCCAGAAGTGAATGTTACCAATGGTTTCGCTGTACATGTAACCGGTGATCTTCGGGAACCAGTAGTACCAGCCTGCAAAGATCGCAAACACCGCACCCAGTGAAAGCACATAGTGGAAGTGTGCAACCACGTAATAGGTGTCATGCAGCGAACGGTCGAGACCAGCATTGGCGAGCTGTACGCCCGTGACGCCACCAACCGTGAACAGGAAGATGAAGCCGATAGCCCAGATCATCGGTGTGCGGAAGCTGAGTGAGCCACCCCACATCGTTGCAATCCAGGAGAAGATCTTGATACCGGTCGGAACAGCGATAACCATCGTGGCGAACACGAAGTAACGCTGTGCTTCCAGCGACAGGCCAACCGTATACATGTGGTGAGCCCAAACAATGAAGCCGACGGCGCCGATGGCGACCATAGCGTAAGCCATGCCGAGGTAACCGAATACCGGCTTCTTCGAGAAGGTGGACACGATGTGGCTGACAATACCGAAAGCAGGCAGGATCAGAATGTACACTTCCGGATGACCGAAGAACCAGAACAGGTGCTGGTAGAGAATCGGGTCACCGCCGCCTTCCGGCGAGAAGAATGCAGTGCCGAAGTTACGGTCGGTCAGCAGCATGGTGATGCCACCAGCCAGAACAGGCATGGAGAGCAAGAGCAGGAACGCGGTTACCAGAACCGACCATGCAAACAGCGGCATCTTGTGCAGGGTCATGCCCGGCGCACGCATGTTGAGAATGGTTGTGATGAAGTTGATCGCACCCAGGATCGAAGACGCGCCTGAAACGTGAAGCGCAAAGATCGCAAGGTCAACCGCCGGTCCCGGCATGCCGGTTGTCGACAGTGGCGGATAAAGCGTCCAGCCGCCACCGACACCATAAGCACCCGCTGGTCCTTCCACGAAAAGCGACAGGATAAGCAGAATGAATGCCGGAACGATGAGCCAGAACGAAATATTGTTCAGACGTGGGAAAGCCATGTCAGGCGCACCGATCATGATCGGCACCATCCAGTTGGCAAAACCACCGATCAGCGCCGGCATCACCATGAAGAAGATCATGATGAGGGCGTGTGCAGTGGTGAACACGTTGAACATGTGCTTGCCGCCATCGATAGCGGCATCGCCTTCAAAACCATAAACCATGGCCGCAAGACCGTGGAAAATCTGAATACCAGGCTCCTGCAACTCCATACGCATGACAACCGAAAGGCCGCCACCGACGATGCCCGCGATGATCGCGAAAATCAGGTAGAGAGTGCCGATGTCCTTGTGGTTCGTCGACAGGAACCAGCGGGCGAAAAAGCCCGGTGTATGTGCATGATGTTCGTCATGCGCGTGCTCGTTGTGAGCGGAATGACCATGAGAGTGATGGTCGTCTTGTGCGGAATGTCCAGCCATTTGCCTCACCCTACCTTTACTTGGTTTCGTTTCCAGCCACTTCGACGGTGCGTACCCCACCCTCGACAGAAGCAGTCAGTGCCTTGTTGGCTGCGCCCAGGTCAGAGCCTGCGGCGGCGTGCCAGCTATTGTACTGATCTTCGGAAACCACCCGTATGGCGATTGGCATGAAAGCATGATCCTTGCCGCAAAGCTCGGAACATTGGCCATAATAAAGACCTTCACGGTCAGCCTTGAACCATGTTTCGTTCAGACGGCCCGGTACGGCATCGATCTTGATACCGAAGGCTGGCATTGCAAATGAATGGATAACATCTGTCGGAGCAGCCGTCACCAGAAGGCGGACGGTCTTGCCAACCGGAACGACCAGTTCGTTATCGACAGCCAGAAGGCGCGGATAAACAGCCTTGTCGGTCTTGCCGGCGGCGTCTCTGTCTTCTTCCTTGAGCATGTAGCTATCGAAAGACACGGGCTCGGCCCCCTCAGCCGCCGCATATTCATAGCTCCACAGCCACTGCGTTGCAGTCGCCTTCAATGTCAGGTCCGGATTTTCCGGCTGAATAAGTTGTGCATTCAACAGCTTGAAAGACGGGAAAGCCAAGAACAGCAGGATCAGAACTGGCGCCAGTGTCCAGACGACCTCAATTGCCGTGTTATGGCTGGTCTTGGATGCAACCGGATTGGCGGCTGCACGAAACTTGATTGCCACCAGGATCAGCAGCGCAAGTACAAAAAGCGTAACTGGCACAATGAACCACAGGGTGTACTGCTCAAACGCACGAATGTCGTGCATAATAATTGTGGCAGCTTCCTGCATCCCCATTTGCCAATGTACCGGCTGGTCGGCATGGGCGCCGCCAGCCGTGAGCAGACAGAAAAATGCCCCCAGCGCCACGTAAATTCTGTTAATCACGGTATCTCTCCCTCACGCGTTTGATCCATCTCAAACTCAAACGCAGAATCCATGCTATAGAATAAACTCAAACCATAGTTTGCACGTCGCCGCAATATCCGCAATCGAAAGCGGGTGCGGCTTTTTGGCATTCATCAATTTCAGAATGTTTTTCATCGTTTATATCTAAAAAACATGAACTAGCTGACATATCAGGCTTGTTTGAAGATTTCACGGGGAAGTCCAATTTCCGCCGCACTCAACTGGAATTGAAGGATTAAGGCTTTCATTTCCTTGAGCGAAGGGCAAAATAGCCGCATTGATTCGAATTCCAGAGGTACTCATGGGTTTCACCCCGTTTGCCCGCACTGTGCTTGCAGCCGCGGGACTAGCGATCATCATGCCGACAGTATCGGTTATGGCACAGCAACCGCAGCCTGCACCCGGCCAGCCACCCGCTCCGGGCATGGCGCGTTCCAACCATGGATCGTGGTCGGTGATTTGCGACAAGCCGGCTGGTGCGTCTGAAGAGCAGTGTGCGCTGATGCAAAACGTGATTGCGGATGACAGGCCCGAAGTTGGTCTCTCCGTTGTCGTGCTAAAGACCGCTGACCGTAAATCCCGCATTCTGCGCATTCTGGCGCCGCTCGGCGTGCTGCTGAAAGACGGGATGGAGCTTTACGTCGACAATAACAATATCGGCCGCGCATATTTCACACGTTGCTTCTCTGAAGGTTGCTACGTGGAAGTGGACATTGACGACGAACTGATGAAGGTGCTGCGCGCTGGCAAGTCAGCCGTTTTTGCACTGCGGGAATCAGTTGATCAGGATCGTGTTGGTATTCCGATCGAACTTTCCGGCTTTTCCGAAGGGTACGACGCACTTCCCTAACCAGATTGCCTGACCGCTGGCCTGCTTGCGCCAGCGACCACCAGAGCCTACATCATACCTTGAGGGCGTTCGCAGACCCGGCGGACGCCCTTCATAATTTTACGCTATGGTCTGCACTATCAGGGATTAGGTCCGCTAGTGCCAGAAACCACGGCAAACCGATGGAGCATGTGATGACGAAAGATCTTCTGTCCCTGTTTGATTGCGACGAAGCAAAGATGCGCGCGCTTGTGGCAGATGCTCTTTCGGGAGCGGATGACGGTGAACTGTTTATCGAACATGCGCAGGCGGAATCACTGACCTTCGATAATGGACGCCTGAAAGGCGGCAGCTTCAACACCGACCAGGGATTTGGCCTGCGCGCCGTGGCTGGCGAGACCGTTGGTTATGCTCATGCCGGTGAACTGTCTGAAGGCGCATTCAAACGCGCAGCGGATGCTGTTTCTGCCGTAACGAAGGGTTATTCCGGTTCTTACGCGGCCGCTCCACAGGGAACAAACCGCAAGCTTTACGGTGACGAGAACCCGATCGGTTCACCGAGCTTCGAAGAAAAAGTAAAGCTGCTGCAGGATATCGACACCTACCTTCGCGACAAGGATCCGAAGGTACGTCAGGTGACGGCATCGGTTTCGGCAAGCTGGCAGATCGTTGATATTTTGCGCGCCGACGGCCACCGTGTCAGCGATATTCGCCCGATGACCCGCATCAACATCTCCGTTATTGCCGGAGAAGGCGACCGCCAGGAAAGCGGCTCCTTCGGGTCGGGCGGACGTGTAGGCTTTGGTGATTTTATCGCGACAGACAACTGGCAGCGCGGCGCCGACGAGGCGTTGCGTCAGGCACTGGTTAACCTGAGCGCCATCGATGCGCCCGCGGGCACCATGGATGTCGTGCTGGGTTCCGGCTGGCCAGGTGTGATGTTGCATGAGGCGGTTGGTCACGGCCTTGAGGGTGACTTCAACCGCAAAAAAACCTCAGCCTTTGCAGGTTTGCTGGGCGAGATGGTTGCAGCACCTGATGTGACCGTGGTTGACGATGGTACCATCGACAACCGTCGCGGCTCCATCACCATCGATGATGAAGGCACACCGTCTGCCTACAATGTCCTGATCGAAAATGGCAAACTGGTCGGCTACATGCAGGACCGCCAGAATGCCCGCCTGATGGGCATGACGCCGACGGGCAACGGCAGACGGCAGGGTTACTCCCATGTACCGATGCCCCGCATGACCAACACCTACATGCTGGGCGGCAACAAGACGCCGGAAGAAATTATCGCCTCAGTCAAGAAGGGCATTTATGCCGTATCCTTCGGTGGTGGTCAGGTGGACATCACCTCCGGCAAGTTCGTGTTCGGCTGCACCGAGGCCTATCTGATCGAAAACGGCAAGATCGGTGCGCCGGTAAAGGGCGCCATGCTGATCGGCAACGGCCCGGATGCTATGAAGCGCATCTCGATGGTTGGTAACGACATGAAACTCGACACCGGTATTGGCAACTGTGGCAAGGCAGGCCAGTGGGTTCCAGTTGGTGTTGGCCAGCCGCACTTGCGCATGGATCAAGTCACCGTCGGCGGCACACAGGCTTAAAACCCTATGGGAACGAAGGTTGAAATCGTTCCCTATGATGCCTCATGGCCACTTGAATTCGAAAAAATCCGGCAGGACATACACATCCTTCTGCCGGGCAAATTCCTTGATATCCAGCATATTGGCAGCACGGCCGTTGTTGGCCTGTCTGCCAAGCCCTGTATCGATGTAGACATCATCCTTGGTGACCTCACTGATATGGATTTTTGCCGAGCCGCTCTGGAACACGCTGGTTATGCACCGCGCGGCAGCCGTGATGGCGACGGCGTCTGGGCCTTCTTGCGTCGCGACGTCCTGCCCCATCAGCGTCTTTATGTATGCCCGCCTGACAGTTTGACCCATACCCGCCGTGTTCTGTTCAGGGACAGGCTGCGCGAGAACAGCGATCTTGCTCTGCAGTACCAGGGGCTAAAACTGCAACTGGCACAGAAGTTTGAATATGATGGCGACGCCTATACGCGCGCCAAGACCGACTTCATCAACACAATCAACGACGCAGCTGTGCGCGATTTATAAAAGATAATGCCAAGGCAGATGTATCAGGGCTGCGGTGCGAGGTCCGGATCATCGGAGCAGTTACCGGTCATCATACATAATGAGCCGATCTGCGGCACACGCTGCGGCAAACCCTTGATACGCTCACAGCGATTGATGGTTTCAGCAAAGACATTATCGAGCTGAGTGCCATCAACCATGACGACATCATTTCTGATGGTGGGTTCGGCGCCATCAGCGATCATCAGCGCCAAGGAGCGGATGGCAATATTGGCGTGGTGACACGGCCCCATTTGCAGAGCGATCTGGTGTGGATCAACCGCCATCAGCGCCAGCTCTTCACTGACATCCTGTTCCTGCTGTTCAACGATCAGCGTCAGAATATTGAGAAACTCTCCATCCTTGGCCTGGATGTCTTCAGCCAATTGCGTGAGTTTTTCGAGGTCACCTGATTTTACGTAAGCGGCAATCTCATTCTCCAGCCGCTGCGCTTGCGCCGCTTCGCCGAACGACGCCATCGCCGCTTTCAAGGCCACCTCGTCCATGGCATTCGCAGAACCACCAAATGTCATAGCCGCCACGGAACACAATGCCAGGGCCGGAACACGGGCGGCTTTTATTACACGGACAAACAGCCCGGCCTGAAACGACTTCGTCTTGGACAACACGCAAATACTCATCATCAAGATACACTGTGTGTCCGGTGCGCGGTGCCAATCTGCCACGCACAGGACAGATGGTCACGGGTACATGCGTACCTTGCTCCAGTCACCTTCTGCCGTGTCGCGTCTGAATTCCACCCGGTCATGCAGGCGGAAATTACGGTCGTGCCAGAATTCAATGGTAACGGGGCGGATACGGAAACCGGACCAATGCGGCGGGCGCGGAATGTCTCCAACCGCGTAACGTACGGTATATTCGGCAACGGCCTTTTCCAGCGCGAAACGGCTTTCCAGCGGGCGCGACTGCTTGGACGCCCATGCGCCGATGCGGCTGCCACGCGGGCGGGACGCGTAGTACGCATCCGCCTCTTCGTCGCTGACAATTTCCACATCGCCACGGATACGGACCTGTCGGCGCAAGGATTTCCAGTGAAAACACATGGCTGCCTTTTTCTGGCCAAGAATTTCCAGTCCCTTGCGGCTCTCGAAGTTCGTGTAGAATACGAACCCTCGCTCATCAAAATCCTTGAGGAGAACCATGCGGACGCTCGGCATGCCGTATTCATCGACAGTTGCCAGTGCGACCGCATTCGGATCGTTGATCTCGGACGCGGTTGCGTCGTTCAGCCATTGCCCGAAAAGAGCAAAGGGTTCGTTTTCCTCGGTGAAGTCACCGGTTGTTAACCCACTTTCAGACATATTGAATAAAAAGCTCCTGAACTGATTGGCAAACCCGGAGATGATCTCCGGCATGAAGATGGTGAACGTCATAGCAAAGTCGAACAGGCGAACAAAGAGCAGCTTGCAAACAGGCGCAGGTCTTTTCCTGAGCATGTCGGCTGTTTTGATGCTTACATCCTGTGTCAGCAGCCTCAACCTGTTTGGTGGCGACAAGGCTGATACCAGCCTTTCCACAGCCTCCGTGTCCGGTGGCAACCGCCCCACCGTTCAGACCGACGATGTTACCGTGCGCAATGCCGTAACGTCAGCCGATCTTTCAAAACTGTCCAATTCTCCCCTTCCCTGGGCCAATACCACAACCGGCAGTGCTGGCGTGATTACCGCCATTCGCGAAGACAACTCCACCGGCTTCCTTTGCCGCAACTTTGACACCACCCGTCATTCCTATGAGGGTATCGCCAGCTATTCGGGCCAAACGTGCCTTTCAGAAGCAGGCGAATGGTTGATGACCCGCTTCAACCAGAAATAATCTATTTACCTTATCCACGCGAAAACCCGCTGGGAGCGCGGCTGAACCCCGCGCGTAAAGGTCTGATTAGCAACTTGTCGCCAAAGTCTTGTGCAGTTTAAGCAGGAAGAGGGCGCGAATGATCGCGACCAGCTTACCGCAAGTGTATTTTCACCCTCGTTCTCATGATGAGAAGAACAGGGAAAAGCGTTACCGGTGGTTCAGATGCGTGATCCTTATTCCGTGCTTGGCGTCAAACGTGATGCTCCCGCCGACGAGATCAAGGCGGCGTGGCGCTCCAAAGCCAAGTCAATCCATCCCGACCAGAACCGGGATGACCCCAATGCATCGCAGCGTTTTGCCGAGGTTGGGCAGGCCTACGACGTTCTGAAAGATCCCAAAAAGCGTGACCGCTATGATCAGGCGCGCAAGGCAGCGGCACAAAAACACCGCGAGCAGACCATCATGCAGCAGCGCGAAGCCGCCCGTGAGGCCGCCGAACGCGCAAAGGCTGCCGAAAAGCTGATGGAAGAATTGGCAAAGGCCGAAGCCCGCAAACCGCAGGGCGCTGCCTCCGGCAAGCCTGCCGATGCGACAGCACCCGAAGCGCCGGAAGATATGCTGGAGCGGATTTTTGGTGCGCAGGCGCGCCAGCAGCAGGCAAAAACCTCTGCAAGCGATAGCAGCACTTCCGGTACGGCTGGCACTTCTGGCAACGGCACCACATCAAACGAGGCTCAGGCCTATTCCGAAACCGATGCATCCGGTGACAAGACACCGGCGGCTATCGCTGCTGCCGGATCCTTCATCACATCCCTTTTCAAACGCCTGACGGGCACAAGCCAGGTGATTGAAAAAGCGCCTGATATCACGGCGGAAGCAACCGTCACTGTCAGCGATTTCCTGGAAAAGAAATCTGTCAGCTTGACGCTAAGCGACGAACGCGAGGTCCGGTTCCAGATCGAGCCTGGCATGACCCACGGTCATGTTGTGCGGCTTAAAGGTCAGGGCCTGAAGATCCCCGGCATGCAGCGCGGCGATCTGACCATTACCCTGCTTGCCGCACGCAGCGACAATTTCAGGATCAATGGATACGATATCCACACTCCTCTTTCGGTGTCGTTGCAGGATGCCGTGCTCGGGTGTGAAACTACATTGCTGGCGCCCGAAGGCGAAATTTCCGTCACCGTGCCGGCATGGTCCGGTTCCGACCAGACTATCCGTATTCCTGGTAAAGGTCTCTACGACGACAAAGGCGAACGCGGTGATCTGGTAATGGAAATCCGCATCGTGCTTCTGGAAAAGCCCGACGAAAAGGTAACAGACCTGATGCGCCACATGCGTCAGGGCCTTTATTTGTGACATTTTCACGAAACCTGTTGGTCAAGCACCCTTTGTGACACTCCCTAACAGGAGATGATCCTCTGCCTGCTTGAACCGGCAAGCAGGCTATGCCATAGGCAGGTCAATCCACTGCATCACCCTAAATCGGAATCGATTTGCGGTGAAAATCTTGCAGCAACTTAAAATATTACAGCGTCCTTGTGCGTTTTCTCAAACGCACAAGGACGCTGTAGGTATCAGGGAGCATAACATGGCTCAGACATCCGGCCTTATGGCTGGCAAACGCGGCCTCATCATGGGCGTTGCAAACAACCGCTCAATCGCTTGGGGCATTGCCAAGGCTTGCGCCGATGCAGGTGCCGAACTTGCATTGACCTGGCAGGGTGACGCTTTGAAAAAGCGTGTTGAACCGCTTGCACAAGAGTTGGGTGCCTTCATGGCCGGCCACTGTGACGTGACGGACCTTGGAACAATCGATGAGGTTTTTGCTGCGCTGGAAAAGCATTGGGGCAAGATCGACTTCGTTGTTCACGCCATCGCGTTTTCCGACAAGGACGAGCTGACCGGTCGTTACCTCGATACCAGCCGTGACAACTTCAACCGCACGATGGACATTTCGGTGTTCTCGCTTGCGGCTGTCGCCAAGCGCGCAGAGCCTATCATGAATGATGGCGGCTCGATCATCACCCTCACCTATTACGGTGCGGAAAAGGTCATGCCGAACTACAACGTCATGGGCGTTGCAAAGGCTGCTCTCGAAGCCAGCGTTCGTTACCTGGCGGTTGATCTCGGCAACCGCGGCATTCGCGTCAACGCGGTTTCGGCCGGCCCGATCAAGACGCTCGCTGCATCTGGCATCGGTGACTTCCGTTATATCCTGAAATGGAACGAATATAACGCGCCGCTGAAGCGTACCGTGTCCATCGAAGAAGTTGGCAAGTCTGCGCTTTATCTGCTGTCTGATCTTTCGACCGGCGTTACCGGCGAAATTCATCACGTCGATTCGGGTTACCACACCATCGGCATGAAGGCCGTGGATGCGCCAGACATCTCCGTAGTGAAAGACTGATTGAAATACGCCGGAAGGCGGCGAAAGGATACGCGTGCTTATCTATGTAATCAGACATGGACAGACCGACTGGAATGCCGAACGCCGCCTTCAAGGGCAAAAAGACATACCGCTGAATGACTTCGGGCGCAGCCAGGCGGTTGCGAACGGCAAGGCGCTGAGCGACCTGCTTGGTGATACTGTCTCGCAGTTTGATTTCGTGGCCAGCCCGCTTGGCCGTACACGCGAGACAATGCAGCTTATCCGCAGCGCGATGCAGCTACCTGCACTCGACTATAGAACCGACGATAGACTGGTCGAGATTTCCTTCGGCGACTGGGAAGGCCGCACCCTGCCCGAACTGAAACTTGAAGTGCCTGACCGCGTGAAAGCCCGCAACCGCGCCAAATGGGACTTTATCCCGCCAGGCAAACATGCCGAAAGCTACGAGATTCTCTCATGGCGCATCGGGGCATGGCTGTCGTCTGTCGACAAGCCAACGGTCTGTGTCTGCCACGGCGGCGTTATCCGCTCAATTTTCAGGCTGGTCACGGGAATGGATACTGCAGTTGCGGCCAACACGGAAATTCCGCAGGATCGAATCCTGAAAATTTCGCTTGCCGATAAAACGGCTGACTGGCTGTAATCAGCCAGTCCTTATTCTTCAAAACAGGTCGATGACTGCGGCGTTACTGGACAACTTCCAGATCGTCAACGACGCGCTTGCCATCAACTTCGGTGTAGAACACGACGACCTTTACGCCAGCCTTCAGCCCTTCGAAGTTAAACTCCTCCGGAACCTTGTAGTTCTTGCCATCGCTCAGGGTAATGGTCAGGCCATTTTCGTCGACCTTGCTGATGGTGGATTCGACATCCGCACTCTGAGCGAAGCCGTTGATCGGAGACAAGAAGCTTGCCGTCGCCAACAGTGCTGCAATCATCAAACGCATCGACTTAACCTTCCCAAGCGCATTCGCCATCAAAACCTTTGACAAGATTTGCCTCCTGATTGTGGCGGAATTCGCCCGTAACAATGACATTTTGGCGCAATTGATGACCTGAATTTTTAGTGCAATCAAGCGCCCGCAAAGAGATTTCCCCACCATCCCGTGCCAAGTAAAATTTCAAGTCTAAATTAACTCGCGTCGACTATAGTGCGAGCCTGGGTAAAATGAGAATGCCTGTGAAATCTGTGCTGTATTGCGCAGTATTTCCGTAACACGGCACACTTTTTGGCGAGGAGAGTTTTCCCGATTTGAGTGCGGCATCTTTTTTCCAGAAAAAATATACAGGCATTTCACGTACTTATCGCGGTTCAATTGTCGCATCGGTGTTGCTTTCCTGCGTGGTGATTATCGCGGTTCTTGTCGTGGACATGCGCCATACTGAGAATTTCCGCACCGAATTGCGAACCACGGCGCATAATCTGTCACAGCTTTTGCGCAACAGATTGTCTGCGCGTATTGATCATGACGTCAGCCTGATCCGCTCGCTGGCCCATTCCACGATCAATGTTTCCAATGATCCAGTTGAGCGGTTTGGCAGTCTCGCCGAACATAACCTCAATTCCAGCGGTCATTTCATCAGTATCGGGCTTGCACCCGGCTACCAGTTGCAGAACATCTACCCCGCCCAATGGGTCTCAGATTTTCCGAAAGAGAAAATCCGGCAGATGATGGAAAAGCGGCTTGAGGAAATTCGTCAGGGAACACCTGCCGATACCAAGCTGACTGCACCGATCATGAGCAATGCAGAGGATGGTGCCCTTATTCTCGTCGTTCCGATCATGGACAGCGAAACAGAACAGGCTAACGCGCATGGCGCGGTCGTTCTTGTTATCGATCAGGACAAGTTTCTGGATGCAGCCAATGCCCATCCCGACAATGAGATCGCCCGGGAAATGGACGGGCTGCAAGTGGCGCTGAAAAACAGCAATACGACCACCGCCTTCATCGGCGCAGACCATGTCGTCAACTCGCAGCCTGCGATCAGACAGCTGAATATTCCCGGTGGTTCCTGGGACATCATGGCCAGCCCCAAAAAGGGTTGGGATGCCATGCCTGAAGGCAAAGGCACCTTCCGGCTTATGCTATCGTCGGCTGCAATTGCGATGATCCTGCCAATTTTTATAGCGAGCTTCCTGATTTCAGAGCGTAACCGCAACATCGCGGTGCTTCGCGCCCGTGAAAGCCGATTGCAGGAGATTTCCCAGCGTTTCAAGCTGGCAATGGAGTCTTCCAACATCGGCATCTGGGAATTGGATGAACATGGAGAACGCTGCTTCTGGGACGAACGTGCTTCCGGTCTGCATGGTCTGGCCATGCTGGAACAGGATGTGTCGCTGCAGAGCTGGTTAAGCATGATTGTTGCGGAGGACCGCGCGGCCACGGAAGCCTATGTCTTCAACTGTATGCTTGGCACCAAAACATTCTCGCAAATCTACCGGTTGAAACTGGCCGATAACTCCATCAGGTATATTCGCTCAGCCGGCGCCAACTATACCAGACCGGACGGCACACGCCGCACGACCGGCATTGCCTGGGATGTGTCTGCCGACAGCATGATGGCGCAAAACCTGCGCGATGCGATGTCGACCAGTGAAATCAAAAACGCGGAACTAGAACTCGCCCTGCAGGAGCTGTTCAGCCGCGAACAGGATCTGGAACAGCTTTCCGGCCGTCTGGACCTTGCACTTGCGTCCTACCAGTGCGGCACATGGGAATCGCATCTCTCTCAAGATGGTGCGATCTGGGATCGCCGCATGCACCAGCTTTATGAGCTGGAGTATATCGGTAACGGCCACGTATCTCGCCAGCGTTGGCTGGATTGTCTCGTGCAGGAGGATCGAGAAACTGCGGCGGAGCGCGCCGACACGTCGACCTCTAACAACACGCAGTTGTCAGATATCCAGCGTGTCCGCCTGCCCTCCGGCGAGGTGCGCTATGTCCGGTCCGTAGGACAGATTTACAGAGGGCGGAGTGGCGAGGGAAAAATCGTCGGTATTGCCTTTGATATTACCGCCGACATGTTGCTGGCCCAGCAGTTACAGACCGCCAAGGAAGACGCGGAAGCCAAAAATGCCGAGTTGGAAATTGCCAAGAACCGCATCGAGCATAACTCACTTCATGACCCGTTGACTGGCCTTTTCAACCGCCGCAAGCTGGACCTGGAGCTGGATGCGCTGCCGCAACGCGAGGTCAAAAGCCGCAACCGTTTTGCGATCATCCACTTGGATCTAGATCGCTTCAAACAGATCAATGACACGCTTGGCCACGCGGCCGGCGACGCCATGCTTATTCACGCTGCGAAAATCCTCAAACAATATGTGCATCAGGATGATCTGGTGGCGCGTATTGGCGGCGACGAGTTTGTGATTGTCGTGCAGAACAATTGTGACCGCGAGACGCTGAAAGACCTGTCGCTCAACATCATCGACGCTTTCCGCCAACCTCTGGATTTCGAGGGCTTTTCCTGCCGTTGCGGTGTTTCCATCGGCATTGCGTTTGGTGAGGGCATACATGCAGATGCCCGCAAGACGCTGATCAATGCCGACCTTGCCCTTTATCGTGCCAAAAGCATGGGCCGTAACCGCTATGAGTTCTTTACGCAGAACCTGCAGGCTGAGGTTATCAACACCAAACGTATCGCCGATGAAATTCTGGTCGGCATCGAAAACGGCGAGTTTGAAACCTGGTACCAGCCACAGTTCTGCGCCAGGACCAGGCAGATTGTCGGTGCTGAAGCCCTCATCCGCTGGCGCCATCCGACACGTGGTATCGTCACGCCAGACAAGTTCCTGAAAATCGCCGAAGACCTTAACGTCATGGCATCACTTGATCGGCAGATGCTGGAAACGGCGCTGACCGACAAACGTTTGTGGAACCTGAAGGGCGTTACCCTGCCCCGCGTTTCTGTCAACGTGTCGCTGCGCCGCCTCAACAACGAACACCTGATGGAAAGCCTGGCTGATTTGAACATCATGCCCGGCGAAGTGGCGTTTGAACTGGTAGAATCGATCTTCCTCGATGAGAGCGAACATCTCGTGTCATCGAATATTGAAAGCATCAAAGCATTGGGCATTGATATCGAGGTCGACGACTTCGGTACAGGTCACACCTCGATCGTCAGTCTGCTGCGACTGAAGCCGAAGCGTCTGAAGATCGATCGTCAGCTGGTCATGCCCATTCTTGAGGCATCGCAGGAACGCGCGCTCGTTCGCTCGATTATCGATATTGCCCGCTCGCTTGGCATCGAAACCGTGGCGGAAGGCGTGGAAAGCATGGATCACGCTACCATGTTGGCGCAAATGGGATGTGACCTCTTACAGGGTTACGCCTTTGCCAAGCCGCTGAGCGCAGAAGACTTTTCCGCACAGGCGAAATCCGGCGTCTGGTCGATGGCCTCCTGAGGCTTGATTGCCGTTTCTCTTGCCGCACGGGAAGAAAGGCTTTTGCCTTCTTTCCTTTTTCCACTATGACAGCTTTGCTTTCATCAACAATGCGCCCTTCACAAACGGTCGCGATTGCCTTGGTCTGAATACATGTCGCACAATACTTTCGGTCATCTTTTCCGCGTTACCACCTGGGGCGAGAGCCACGGTCCAGCCTTGGGATGTGTCGTTGATGGGTGCCCTCCCGGCGTCCGTTTTACCCAGCGTGACATTCAGGATTATCTCGACAAGCGCAAACCCGGCCAAAGCCGTTTTGTGACGCAGCGTCGTGAAGACGATATCGTCAAGATACTCTCCGGCGTGATGCTGGATGAGGATGGCGAAACATTCATTTCCACCGGCACTCCAATTTCCATGCTGATCGAAAATACCGATCAGCGCTCGAAGGATTACGGCGAAATTGCCCGCCAGTATCGTCCGGGGCACGCCGATTACACCTATGATCTGAAATACGGCATTCGTGATTACCGTGGTGGTGGCCGCTCGTCGGCGCGTGAAACGGCAGCCCGTGTGGCGGCCGGTGGTCTGGCGCGAAAAATTCTGCCGCAGGTCACTGTGCGTGGCGCACTGGTGCAGATCGGCAAACACAAGATCAACCGCGATAACTGGGACTGGAACCAGATCGACCAGAACCCGTTTTTCTGCCCTGACGCAGAGATGGTTCCGGTTTGGGAAGACTATCTCGACGGCATCCGCAAAGCCGGTTCCTCGATTGGTGCGGTTGTCGAAGTGGTCGCTGAAAATGTGCCGGCCGGATTGGGCGCGCCAATCTATGCCAAGCTCGATCAGGACATCACCAGCAATCTGATGTCGATCAATGCCGTAAAGGGTGTCGAGATCGGTGAAGGTTTTGCCTCTGCCGAACTGACCGGTGAAGAAAATGCCGACCAGATGCGAATGGGCAATGACGGCAAACCGATATTCCTGTCCAACCATGCTGGCGGTATTCTCGGCGGCATCTCTACCGGTGAACCGATCGTTGCGCGGTTTGCCATCAAGCCGACCTCCTCCATTTTGACCGAGCGTCAGTCGATTGATGCTGACGGTAAGAACGTCGATCTTCGTACCAAGGGCCGTCATGACCCCTGCGTCGGTATTCGCGCCGTACCGATTGGCGAGGCGATGGTGGCATGCACTGTTGCCGATCATTATCTGCGGGATCGTGGCCAGACCGGCCGTCTGAAGTAAGGAACTGAACATGGCCTATGATCAAAAGCGTGTCGTTGAAGCAATCCGCGCCTTCGAAGCCGGTGAGATCGTTGTTGTCATGGATGATGATGATCGTGAAAACGAAGGTGACCTGATCGTTGCTGCCGTGCATTGCACGGCGGAAAAAATGGCCTTCATCGTGCGCCACACCTCCGGTATTGTTTGTGCGCCCATGCCACGTGAGGAGGCGAAACGCCTGAACCTCAATGCGATGGTGGCAGAAAACGATAGCGCCCACACCACGGCCTTTACGGTTTCCGTCGACTTCAAGCACGGCACCACGACCGGTATTTCTGCCGATGACCGCACATTGACGGTTCGCAACCTTGCCAATCCCAATGTCGGCGCTGCCGACTTTACTCGCCCCGGCCACATATTCCCGCTGGTGTCGCGTGAAGGCGGCGTTTTGATGCGCTCCGGCCATACCGAAGCAGCCGTTGATCTGTGCAAGCTAGCGGGCCTGCCATTGATTGGCGTGATCAGCGAGTTGGTCAATGATGACGGCACCGTCATGCGTGGCCCGCAGGTTTCAGCTTTTGCCGAGACCCATGGCATGAAGCAGGTTTCGGTTGCCGATCTCATCGCTTATCGCCAGCGCAAAGAAACGCTGGTGGATATGGAATCTGAATTTACCATCGATACGCCCTACGGCCCTGCAAAGGCACAGACCTATTCGCTGCCTTGGGACCCGATGCAGCACATGGCGATTATCTTTGGTGATATCCGTGACGGCGTCGATATTCCGGTGCGTCTGCATCCTGAAAATGTTGCTGACGACATTTTCGGCAACAAGCAGCCGGTGCAGCACTATATGCAAAAAATTGCTGAACAGGGCCGCGGCGTCATCGTTTACCTGCGTGAAGGCTCTGTCGGTGTTGGTCAGGCAAGTGACCCAAGCCGTAACCGCAAAAAGACAGCCATTGACGAGGATCATGCACAGGCTCGTTCACGCGAACATGAGTGGCTGGAAATTGGTCTCGGCGCGCAAATCCTCAAAGATCTCGGCATTAGTTCGATCAAGCTGCTGGCCAGCCGTGAGCGTCACTATGTTGGCCTTGAGGGTTTTGGTATCAATATCTCAGAGACCGAAATCTGTTGATTGCAGAGTTTTAGATTATGGGTGAAAGGGGATCATTCCCCTTTCCAGCCATCCAGATAATTGACGCTCTCGACACCGGTAAACCGTGCCAGCCGTTTCAGTTCGGCGTCCAGCTTATCAAAGCGCCCGGCAGAACCGCGTACCCCTGGCTCCAGCCATAGACGCTTTACGTCCAACGTTCCGCGCTTGCGATCCGCCTTCATATCGATGCGGCCGATCATCTGGTCCTTTTCCAGCAACGGAAACACGTAATAACCGTATTGCCGTTTGGGTTCGGGAACGAACACTTCGATACGATAGAAAAACCCAAACAGTCGTTCCGCCCGAGCACGGTCGCGCAGCAAGGGGTCGAAGGGGCTGAGGACACGAATGCCGCTTGGCGGCTCAGGCACTGCCTGCAAATCATCCTCAATGTCACGGAAGGCGACGCAGGCGCGCAGTTTTTTGCCATCGGCTGATGCGAGGGTCACATCGGTCAATTCATCCCGGTGGCTGTCAACCCAGGCCTTAGCTTCCTGCGGTGTTACGATATCCCAGAAGGCAGCGATTTCGCCCGAGGTTGCGAAACCAAGCCGTTTCAGTGCCTCGCGGCAGGCCCAGTCAAGAAACGCATCATGATCGACATCCGATTCGTGGTGATCAGGGTGCAATACCCGTTCCGTCAAATCATAAACCTTCTGGAAGTTCACCCGGCCAGAAATCGACAGTTTGCCGGTATGCCACAGAAATTCCAAGGCGGTTTTGGAAGGATGCCAGTTCCACCACCCGCCCGACTTATGATCCTCGGCCTTCA
This sequence comes from Agrobacterium sp. AGB01, assembly GCF_014851585.1. Lineage (GTDB taxonomy): Bacteria > Pseudomonadota > Alphaproteobacteria > Rhizobiales > Rhizobiaceae > Agrobacterium. Next base: position 707,357 of record NZ_JACVAB010000001.1, on the reverse strand, counting down.
CGTCACGTGACATGACCGGACCGTTTTGCACAATCCGTGCGTAGGTTTCGTCAACAGCCTGACGGAACCCCTCGCCTTGCCATCTTGTCCAGCGCTCAATCATACCCGGTTCGCGGCGGCGGAAACGGTGCTTCCAGTAGGGAAAAAATCGAGCCGGCAGGATGGAGGCGTCATGCGTCCAATGCTCAAACAGCAACCGATCCTTTTCCAGAAGTTCGGTCAGATGTTTGGGTTTGTAGGTGCGGTTGCGTGAAAAGATGATCTGATGGTGGGCGCGCTCGACGGTGGCGATACTGTCCACCTGAACGAAGCCGATATTATCGACAAGCTGCAACAGGCCTTGTTTGTCCATGGCACGTGCGGGCGCGACACAAAGCCCCTGCCTTGCCAGAAACAACCGTCGTGCCATCTGATTTTCAATCTCAATCGCCATGGTCAAAACGTTAGTGCGATAAAATCTGAAAATCAATGTTCTTTTTTTGTTCCTAATCATCACCACTGCTGAACCCTTTACAGGTTCGCCGTGATGCTCCAAACGTTCCGCGTGACCTTGAACAAGAATGATCGTATTTCAGGAGACGTGGCGGTTGGACATCTGCTTTAACCAGGCGGGCGCACGGTTTGAAAACCGCACTGCCCTTCACCCTCTGAGCCTGACGCTGAACGAACATCGTATCGGTATTATCGGGTTGAATGGTTCCGGTAAAACCACCTTTGCCCGCATGATCAACGGGTTGACCAAACCAACAAGCGGCACCGTCACGGTCAATGGGCTCGATACCGTCAAGGACGAGGCTGCCGTTTTGCGGCAGGTCGGCTTTATCTTTCAGAACCCGCAAAATCAGATCATCCTGCCCATTATTCGCGATGACATTGCTTTCGGGTTGAAAAACCGCGGACTGAGCAAGGCGGCCTTGGATGCCGCAGTTGAAGCCGTTTTGCAGCGTCTTGGCATAGAACATCTGGCAAACCGCCGCGCCCATGAGATTTCCGGTGGCGAGTTGCAGCTGGTGGCTCTGGCCGCATTGACGATAACGGGCCCCCAGATCCTGATCATGGATGAACCGACCAACCAGCTTGATCTGAAGAACCGTGCACTTGTGGAAAAGACCATGGCTGGGCTGGAGCAGGACTTGATCGTCATAACCCATGACCTTGCTCTGCTGGAAACCTTCGATCGTGTGCTGGTATTCAATCAGGGTAGTCTGCACGCCGATACGTCACCCGGTACTGCCATCAGCCTCTACCGCGAATTGGCCTTGTCATGAGAAGCCTGCACGTTGAGGGAACCGGCTGGCTTTACCGTTTGTCGCCACGCGTCAAACTGATTTCGCTTGCCCTGTTCAGCATTGCACTTTTCATGACGCGCGATCCCTTTCTCTTGGCCTTCGGGCTACTGGTGGGTGGTGGCGTTTTGTGTCAGGCACATCTGGGTTTGAAAGAAACCATATCGCGTCTGCGGCCGGTCATGCTGACGATTGCGGTAATCGCCTTTTTTAGCTTCATGTTTGCCTCACCACTGGAAGCCACCATTGCCCTTTTTCGTCTGACTGCGCTCACGCTCTTAGCAACCGCGATAACGGCAAGTGTCAGTATCTCGCAGTTCATGGACGAAATCACGCTAGCCATTCGTCCGCTGGAAAAACTGGGACTGGCCAAGGCTGCCGACATCGGACTTGCGGTTGGGCTGGTTATTCGTTTCGTACCAGAGGTCATTCACCGCTACGAGTTGTTGCAGGACGCCCATCGGGCACGCGGAATACGGGCGAAATTGCACACGATCCTTGTTCCGCTGATTATTATGACGTTGAAGGATGCCGATGCGATTGCCGACGCCATTGACGCGCGCGGTTTCAGAGGCCAAACCTCATCTCCTGATATTTTGAGGGGAGACTAAACCCATGAAGACCCGTGACCTCGTTCTTATTGCGTTGTTTTCAGCGATCATCATTGCGCTTGGATTGCTGCCGCCAATTCCGGTCGCCATTATCCCCGTTCCAATTACGGCGCAATCGCTCGGTGTGATGCTAGCTGGTGTCGTACTCGGCGCAAAACGCGGCACGCTGGCTGTGCTATTGACGATCCTGATTGCCGCCATCGGCCTGCCGGTGCTGTCGGGCGGTCGTGGTGGCCTGTCGATCTTCAACACACCCACAACCGGTTATCTGATCGGCTGGATCTTTGCCGCTTTCGTCACCGGTTATCTCTCGGAGAAACTGGTCAATCGTCAGCAGTCCGGTCTGGTCCAAGGCGTTGGTTTCTTCATTGCCAGCGTCACCGGCGGTGTTGCGGTGCTTTATGCTTTCGGTGTGCCCTATCTGGGTTACGCGGCAGGCACGGGTCTGGAAAAAGCTTTCTTGGGTTCGCTGGCTTTCATTCCAGGTGACGTTCTCAAAGCAGTTCTGGCGGCACTTGCCGGTCGTGCAGTTCTCGCGGGTTATCCTCTTTTGCCACAACGCGTCTGACCGCTTTTTTCAGCTTCACCTTTTTTAAAAGACACCTGGATAGACCATGGCCACACGTCTTTACGAACATCCCATTTTTCTCGAACACCTGACACCGGAGGGGCACCCTGAACGCCCCGATCGGTTACGGTCGCTCAACATTGCGCTGGAGCACCCGAATTTCGGTGGCCTCGAGCGCAAGCAGGCGCCACAGGCCAATGAGGATGCGGTGCTTCTGGCACATCCGGAAGAACATCTTCTGAGCGTGATGCGGGAAATTCCGGAAGAGGAAGGCCGTATCAACCGTCTTGAGGCCGACACCTATGCTTCACCGAAAAGCCTTCAGGCCGCATTGACCGGCATTGGCGCGGCTATGGCGGCGGTGGATGATGTGTTTTCCGGCGCCGCCGATAACGTGTTTGTGGCATCACGCCCTCCCGGCCACCATGCCGAGACGTCAAAAGCCATGGGTTTTTGTCTGTTCAACAATGCCGCTATCGCCGCACGCCACGCACAGAAAGTGCATGGTGCTGAACGCGTGGCCATTGTCGATTGGGACGTTCACCATGGCAACGGCACACAGGATATCTTCTGGGAAGATACCTCCGTGCTGTTTTGCTCTACCCACCAGATGCCACTTTATCCGTGGAGCGGTGACAAGAACGAAACCGGCGTGAAGAACAACGTGGTCAATGCGCCTCTATCTCCCAACACCGGCAGCGATCATTTCCGTGAGGCGTTCAAATCCCGCGTCTTGCCAGCGATCTCCGATTTTTCGCCGGACCTCATTATCATCTCTGCCGGCTTTGATGCGCATTATCGCGATCCGTTGGCACATATCAACCTGGTCGGTGATGACTTCGACTGGGCAACGGGCCGACTTCTGGAGATGGCCGACAAATATTGTCAGAACCGGGTCGTCAGCCTGCTTGAAGGTGGTTATGATCTGGAAGGGCTGGCGGAGTCGGCGGCCATGCATATTTTGAGAATGATGAAGGGTTAAATATGACGGACACGACCAGCGCAACCGATGTTAGCAGCTACTCTTTCGAGAAAGCTGTCGCGGAACTGGAAAGCATCGTGGCCCGTCTTGAACGCGGTGATGTTGCACTTGATGATTCCATCAAGATTTACGAACGTGGCGAAGCCCTGAAAAAGCATTGCGAGAACCTCCTGACCGCCGCAGAAAAGCGCATCGAAAAAATCCGCCTTGATCGGAATGGTGCACCACAAGGTGTTGAGCCGCTCGACGGCGAATAAGTCGTTCAAGCGGATTTCCGCTTTAAGTTGATCCATTCAAAAACAGTACACGCTGTTCACAAGACGTGCTCTGCCAATTCCGCTCATCTGTGCTAGTTTGCTGGGAAATAAGAAGGAAAATACACGATGTCCTTTTTTCCTGGGAATGATCCAGCCGCCGGTGATGCATTCAGTTGCGACGCGATCGAAAACCTGATCATTCCACGCTCGAGTGATATTGGCGGCTTTGCCGTGCGACGGGCACTGCCCACCCGCCAGAGACGCCTTGTCGGGCCATTCATCTTTTTTGACCGTATGGGCCCTGCCATTTTGAAAGCCGGTGAAGCGCTGGATGTGAAGCCGCACCCGCATATCGGCCTTTCGACTGTCACCTATCTGTTTGACGGCGAGATCAAACATCGCGACAGCCTGGGGACCGAACTTGTCATTCGCCCCGGCGATATCAATCTAATGACGGCCGGTCGCGGCATCGTGCATTCGGAGCGCACACCGGAGAACCTGCGCGGGCACCCGCTGTCTATGTCCGGCTTGCAGACATGGCTGGCGCTGCCCGATCATCTGGAAGAAATGGCACCGGCCTTTGCCCATACCGGGCGCGAACACATGCCTGATATTGATGTCAAAGGCGTATCCGGCCGTGTAGTGGTTGGTGGGATGGGTGGGCTGGTTTCGCCAGTTACAACCTATTCCGATACACTTTACGCTGATATCAGCCTCGAGCCGGGCGTCACATTCCCGTTCGATGCAACGCATGAAGAGCGGGCGATCTACATTCTTTCCGGCTCTCTGGATGTTGCTGGCGATATTTTCGCCGCCGATCAATTGCTGGTATTTCGCCCCGGCGACAATATAACGCTGAAGGGCGGACAGACAGGCTGTCATATCATGCTGTTTGGCGGGGCTGCCCTCAATTCCAAACGATATATATGGTGGAACTTCGTTTCTTCATCAAAAGAACGTATTGAACAGGCCAAGGAAGAGTGGAGAACCGCCCGGTTTGACATTGTTCCGGGTGATGAAGAAGAGTTTGTTCCTTTGCCGCAAGGTTGACATTTTGTAGAAGTGGACCAATTGCTCAGACAGAATTTCGCAATACATGGATTTGCGATAATTTATCTGCTGCTGGAGCCATCTGAATAAAGGCCGGACGATTGACCGTATTGCCAGAAACACCATTGCTTGACCGGGTGCATTTTCCATCCGATCTGAAAACGATTGAAGACCGCGACCTGCCCCAACTGGCACGGGAACTTCGCGATGAAATGATCGATGCCGTCTCCCGTACCGGTGGCCACCTCGGTGCTGGCCTTGGTGTAGTTGAGCTGACCATCGCTATCCATAAGGTTTTCAACACGCCTGAAGACCGGCTTATCTTCGACGTCGGCCACCAGTGTTATCCGCACAAGATCCTGACCGGTCGTCGTGACCGTATTCGCACGCTGCGTCAGGAAGACGGTCTTTCTGGTTTTACCCGCCGGGCCGAAAGCCAATATGACGACTTTGGTGCAGGTCACTCGTCCACGTCGATTTCAGCCGGTCTGGGCATGGCTGTGGCAGCCGAACTCGACAAAAGCGACCGCAAGGTCATTGCCGTGATCGGTGACGGCTCAATGTCTGCCGGCATGGCCTTTGAGGCGCTGAACAATGCCGGTGCACTCGATGCGCGCCTGATCGTTATTCTGAACGACAACGACATGTCTATTGCACCGCCGACCGGTGCGATGAGCGCCTATCTGGCGCGTCTGGCGTCTGGCCGCACCTATATGGGCATCCGTGATTTCGGGAAGAAGCTGACCGCCTATCTCGGCAAGACCATTGACCGTGCCATTACACGGGCAGTCACCCACGCCCGCGGTTATGTAACTGGTGGCACGCTGTTTGAAGAGCTTGGTTTCTACCATATCGGCCCGATTGACGGTCATTCCTTTGACCATCTGTTGCCGGTGCTGCGCAATGTGCGCGACAACCAGCAAGGCCCTGTGCTCATTCACGTCGTGACACAAAAGGGCAAGGGCTACGCCCCTGCCGAAGCCGCCGCAGACAAATACCACGGCGTCAACAAGTTTGACGTCATTACTGGTGCGCAGGCCAAGGCCAAACCCAATGCGCCGAGCTACACCAGCGTATTTGCTGAAGCGCTGGTGCAGGAAGCGACGCTTGACGAAAAGATCGTTGGCGTTACCGCGGCCATGCCAAACGGCACTGGCCTCGACAAGCTGTCCGATCTCTTTCCGTCGCGGACCTTTGATGTCGGTATTGCCGAACAGCACGCCGTGACATTTGCAGCCGGACTTGCTGCGGATGGTTACAAACCGTTCTGCGCGCTTTATTCGACATTCCTACAGCGCGGTTACGACCAAGTCGTCCATGATGTTGCCATTCAGGGCTTGCCTGTGCGCTTCCCCATCGACCGCGCCGGGTTTGTTGGCGCCGATGGCCCAACCCATGCCGGTTCTTTCGACACCACATTCCTTGCTACCCTGCCCGGCATGGTGGTCATGGCAGCCGCTGATGAAGCCGAACTCAAACATATGGTGCGCACCGCTGCCGCCTATGATGAAGGTCCTATTTCCTTCCGTTATCCGCGCGGCGAAGGTGTGGGCATTGAAATGCCTACCCGTGGTGAAATCCTTGAAATCGGCAAAGGCCGTGTCATCAAGCAAGGCAGCAAGGTTGCCATCCTGTCATTCGGGACACGGCTTGCCGAATGCCTGATGGCGGCGGAAGATCTTGACGCCGCCGGACTTTCGACAACGGTTGCCGATGCACGATTTGCCAAGCCGCTGGATCTCGACCTTATCCGCCAACTTGCCAGCCATCATGAAGTCCTGCTGACCATTGAAGAAGGTTCTGCGGGCGGCTTCGGTGCTCATGTGCTGCATTTCATGGCCAGTGCCGGTCTCCTGGATACGGGCCTTAAGGTTCGCACCCTGACACTGCCAGATCAGTGGGTTGAACAGGCCAAGCCGGAAACCATGTATGCCAATGCCGGGCTTGACCGCGCTGGCATCGTCAACACTGTGTTCAAGGCGCTGGGCCAGGCACAGCCTGGTACGGGTTACGCCGGTTAACTCCGGCGTCCTATCCCTCTATCATGCCATGGATGACATGCGGGCACATCGTTTGCGAGGGGCAGAACGCCCCGCAATGTGCTTTAGCGCAAAGATAAAACCACCAGAGTTGATAGGTTAATATTGCAGCAAACGGGACGTCACACCCGGTGTTGCAGACATGTTCTCATGTCCAGGCAGGCTGTGCGAAACACTGAGCGGGGGTTTCGCACGGCTGCTTGAAAGCAGAAACACCGTGCCTCCTGTCGGACGCACGGCGTTGTCGGATTTTGTTATGGAAACCATGAGGCTGTAAGTGATTGCCTACAGCGCTTTCAGGAACCGCTTATCAGAATTCTGTCCAATCCTGCTCAGCGGCTTTGGCTGTGCTTTCTGCCGGTTTGGCGTTAAAGGCACGGGCCAATGTCTGTCCCAGAGAACGAGCTGGCGACGCAGCCGGACGCGACGTTTCAGTCGCGGCACTCGGGCCACGGCTTGTCACTGTTTTTCTGACCACTGGCTGAACCGGTGGACGCACCGACGACGACTGGCGGTGGGATGATGTTCCCGTTGCGGCAACGCGGTTGACGGCACCGATATTGAACTGGCCAAGCAACGTGTTCAGGCCTTCTGCTTCACGGGCCAGTGAATGGCTGGCTGCCGTCTGCTGTTCGACCATGGCAGCATTCTGCTGCGTGCCCTGGTCCATAGCATTGACGGCCGTGTTGATTTCCTGAAGGCCGGTGGACTGCTCGCGAGCGGCAACAACAATGGCGCTGACATGCGTACTGATTTCGGCAACGTCGGCAACGATCTTTTCCAGCGCCTTGCCAGTTTCATCAACGAGGTTCACACCGTTTTCGACCTGCTGGCTCGAAGCGGTGATCAGCGACTTGATTTCCTTTGCAGCATTGGCGGAACGCTGCGCCAGCTCACGAACTTCCTGCGCAACAACCGCAAAGCCCTTGCCTGCTTCACCGGCACGCGCCGCTTCAACACCGGCGTTGAGCGCCAGAAGGTTGGTCTGGAAGGCGATGTCATCGATTACACCGATGATGTTGCCGATTTCACCCGAAGACTTTTCAATTTCCTTCATGGCTTTGACGGCATTACGCACCACCACGCCAGACTTTTCGGCACCTTCACGGGTACGCTGTACTAAGTTGCCTGCTTCTTCCGCACCGCGGGCAGAATCGCGAACTGTCGTTGTAACTTCTTCCAGAGCAGCGGCCGTCTGTTCGATCGATGCAGCCTGTTGTTCAGTACGGCGGGAAAGGTCATCGGCAGAGGACAACATTTCAGCAGCGCCAGAGTTGATGGCGGAAGCATTTTCGCCAACCGAGCGCAGCGTCTGCTGCAGCTTTTCAAGCGAATTGTTGAAATCGTTTCTAAGCGAGTCCAGACGCGGGGCGAACTGCTTTTCAATACGATACGCGACATTGCCGTTGGAAAGAGCCGTCAGGCCATTTGCCAGTTCTTCAACTGCGACGTTGTTCTCAGCATCCTCGCGGGCCTTTTCAGCTTCGTTGCGGCGACGTTCATCGTCCGACGAAAGGCGCATTCTTTCGGTCTCGTCGGCAAGACGCAGCTTTTCGATACCGGCTTGTTTGAAGACCAGAACGGCCTGCGCCATTTTACCGACTTCGTCCTTGTGGTCGAGTGCCGGCACTTCGACAGTGTTGTCACCCTGTGCAAGGCGGCTCATCGATTCCGTCATCTGCACGATTGGCGTTGCGATAGCGCGTGCCAGAAGCAGGATCAAAGCAATGGCAATCACGCCAGCAACTGCACCGCCGCCAAGAAGCGCCATCTGCAGGTTAAACTGTGCGGCGTCCTGCGCCGCATAGTGTGATGCAGACAGTTCAGCAAGCTGCGATTTGATGGTCGCCGCATTGGTACGGAAGCCATCCAATTGACCCTTAGCCTGGTTACGGCCAATTTCGATGATCTCGGAAATCGGCGCTTCCGTCGTCTTGCGCGCAGCAATCTGTGGCTCGGCAAGCTGCTTGTGGAACACCGTTGCCGATGCTTCCATCGCGTCGATGGATTTAATAATCTCTGGCATACCGGCTGCATAAGTCCGGGCTTCATTGAGCTTATTCAGCATCAATTCGCGGTTGGCGAATACGTCATTATAGGTGCTGTCGCTGCGGAACAGCAGGAAGCCCCGCTGGTTGACGGCCTGCTCAAGCATTGCTGCGAGCGCCGCATCCACCGACTCCACGATCTTGTCTGTTTTAAACTGTTCAGAAGAGATACGTTTCGTGTCGAGTGTCTGCCAGAAAACCACGGCAGATGCCACAAGACAAATCCCCATCAAGGCGACGAAGGTTATGATCAGTTTCAAATTGATCGAGAAATTCTTCAAGGACATTGAATGCTCTTTCCGGAACAGTTGATGTATCAACAGCACCATGCCCGACGCTCAAGAACCCCGGTGTCGCAACATGGATTTTTAGAAAATGCCCTCATGGCAAATCGGCGGGATTAAAGGCAGCCAGCCAATCGCACCTTGCAGATAGCGCGTTTAAAATCACTTAATCGGCCGCGCAAAAGCACCCGGATTTCGCGTGTGCAGCAAAATTATAGGTCAGAACAAACCATTTGCGTTGCAAAGATGATGCCCATCACCGCCATATGGTTGTCAGATCAGTGCTCACCTCGACAAAAGGCTTGCGTTCAGGGCAGACCGCAGTCATTGACACTTCCCATGTCTCACTCAACAGAAACACAACGCCTAGACCAGTTGCTGGTGGCACTTAGTTTGTTCAGCAGCCGTTCGCGCGCGCGCGATGCCATTGAACGTGGCACGGTCAGCGTCAACGGGCAGGTGGTCACCAAACCAGCTGCGATGTTTGCAGCCAACGTGGCCATCAGCACCGCTGACCCTGCGCAGGACTATGTCTCGCGAGCAGCGCTGAAACTTGTGGCGGCACTCGACCATTTCAAACTCGATCCGCGCGGCCAGGAATGCCTTGATGTCGGTGCGTCGACTGGCGGATTTACCGAAGTGCTTCTTGAGCGCGGTGCAGCCCACGTGACGTCAATCGATGTCGGCCATGGCCAGATGCACGCCCGAATTGAACAGAACCCGTCGGTGACCAACATCGAAGGGCTCAATGCGCGTTACCTGACAGCGGAAGATATTTTCGACCGGCCGGTGACGTTTATTGTCTCGGACGTTTCCTTTATCTCGCTGAAGCTCGCACTTGCGCCTGCGCTGGAGCTTGCCGAAGCTGGCGCCCACGCAGTGCTGCTAGTCAAACCACAGTTTGAAGCGGGCAGAGATGCCATCAGCAAAGCCGGTCTGCTCAAGGCACCAGAAACCGCGCCTGATGTTGCACGCGAACTTGAGCGATGGCTGGTTGAGGACATGGGCTGGCTAAGCCTTGGCCTCATTCCCTCGCCTATTGCCGGAGGAGACGGAAACATCGAATTTTTGCTCGGAGGCCAAAAGCCATGACAACGCAAACGGTGAAAATCCAGAGCATGGGCGCGCAGGGCGACGGCATTGCACACTGTCCCGACGGCACCGTCTATGTCCCGTTCAGCCTGCCCGGCGAAACCGTCGCCATTGCGCGAGTTAAGGACCAAGGCACGATCATGTCGATTTCGGAAGCCTCTGCGCAGCGACGCGAACCGCTCTGTCGCCACTTCGGACCGGATGGTCAGGGAGGCACCTGTGGCGGCTGCTCGCTACAGCACATGGGTGATGAGGCCTATCACGAATTCAAACGCGATCTCGTCGTTTCTGCCCTGAAAGCCAAGGGCCTGGCACCTGAAGTGGATGCTCTGGTGACCTGTCAGCCCAAACAGCGTCGGCGCGCGGTCTTTGCTCTGCGCAAAACCGAAAAAAGCATGCTTCTCGGTTTCAGCCAGGCAGGTAGTCACCATATTGTCGATATTGCCGAATGTCCCGTCACTTCGGATGGCATTGTCAGCCGACTGAACGATCTTCGGGCCATTGGTACAGCCATGGTTCAGAGTGCCGAACCATTCCGCATGACGGTGCTGGAAAGCCTGTCGGGTCTTGATGTCGCGGTCGAGGGCATAAAATCCGTCAATGACAAACAGCGCCATGTGCTGACCCAGACCGTTTTGGCGATGAGAGGCATTGCTCGCGTTTCGTTGAATGGTGAAATCCTCATCGAACCGCAAAAACCGGCGCTAAAATTTGGCAAGGCCGAGGTTAATCCACCGCCCGGCAACTTCACGCAGGCAACCATTGCTGCTGAGAATGCGATGGCGGACATCGTGGTTGGCCATTTTGGCAAGGCCAAACGTGTGGTCGACCTGTTTGCAGGTTGCGGCACGTTCTCATTACGCTTGGCGGAAAAATCGCAGGTTCTCGCGGTTGAGGGCGATGACAAGGCCATCAAGGCACTGGATGCCGGTGCCCGCAAAACCCAGGGTTTGAAACCCGTCAAAGCCGAAAAACGTGACCTGTTCCGTCGGCCATTGATGACAAGCGAGCTCAAGATCTTTGACGCCGTTGTGTTTGACCCTCCACGGGCCGGTGCGGAAGCGCAATCGAAAGAGCTGGCACGCAGCACTATCAAAAAAATCGCTGCGGTCAGCTGCAATCCGCTGACGCTGGCGCGCGATCTGTCCATTCTGGTAGAAGGTGGCTACCGCATCGTGCGCGTTGTGCCTGTGGACCAGTTCCTGTGGTCACCCCATGTGGAAGCGGTGGCGCTGCTCGAAAAATAGGGTGAGCGCAGCAAGCTCACCCCCAAAGATCTCTTTTTACCAGACTGGCTGAAGGTTGCCGCTCCCGACAATACCTGGGCAACGGCAGCGCCCGCCTGCCCGGCCGGTTTCGACACGGCAGACGTAGGGTTGCGAGCGTCGTGCGCTTTCTGGCGGCGTGATCACGCAGGCAAAACGTGCGCGGTTGTTTTTTTGACGGTCTGGGCGTGACTGTGAAGAGTTAAAATCCATGTTCTGAGACTGCGCCAGCAAAACATCACTGTTTGGCGCAGCAGACATGGCTGGCATCTCACGGCTTTCGGCGGCTGTGGTGATCAGCAGCGCCATGCAGGCAAGGGCAATATTACGCATTACATTGGTTCCCGAATAACCGATCATCCTGGCTTCAACTGCCGTTTAAGCGTTTGGTTGCCAGCGGCATTCTTTTACAGCCTTCAGCATTAACGGCGCATGAAAGCCTCAAAGGCAGCCCGCGCTTCTGCACTTTTCAGGCGAGAACTGAAATGAGCAAATTCCTCATCCATCCGTTGGAGTTTTTCCTGTTCGCTGCCGCGCAACAAGTCGCGCGCGATACGCAGAGCCTGTGGTGGCTTGGCAGCAAGTTTGCGGGCAATTTCCAGCGTTTCCGATTCCACGTTTTCCGGCTCAGTGACTTTCCAGATCAGCCCCGCTTCCAAGGCCTGTTTTGCCGAAAATCCCTCCCCTGCCACCAGCAACGCAAAAGCACGTTGGTGACCCATAACGCGTGGTGCAAGCAGACTGGACGCGGCTTCTGGCACCAGCGCCAGATCGACGAAAGGCGTTTTGAACAGGCTGCGTGACGATGCGACCGTCATATCGCAATGCAGATGTAGCGTCGTGCCGATGCCAATCGCCAAACCATCAACACCGGACACCAAGGGCTTTTTCGCTTCCGCCAGCGCTTTGATAAACTCAAAACCGGCAGGCGGTTCCGTTACCTGCCCCATGCCATAGGTCAAGAAGTCGGCCATGTCGTTGCCGGCCGAGAAACAGCCTTCCGTGCCGAGAAAAACAACAACCCGCACGCCCTCGTCTTCATTGGCGAAATTCAGTGTTTTCACGATGCGTCGATACATTGCCTGCGTTATCGCATTTTTTTTCTCAGGCCGGTTAAATCGAATGACGAGAACGCCTGATCCGTCTTCAGACTTTTCCACCACGATATGGTTATCCTGCACGGCATTCCTCCCACGACCTTACAGACCACGTTTTCACGTTTGGTTTTCAGAAATAATTTATTTTTACGTAAACGTCAATTTGCTGATGAGATTGAATTCCCATGGAGCACCAATGGCTGTCGAGCCAATGCATCAAGCACAAAACAAAACTCCGCCCGGTTTGAAACCGGACGGAGCTTGATAGACATTTCTAGGATACAGATCAGAAATACGGCGACAGGCACTGACGGCGTAGGCCGTAATTTGGCTGGAACGTATTGCTGTAGGAATCATAAGACCGGTAACGGGCCGAGCACCAGTCGTAATGACGCGGATTGATATTGCCCGTAGGAACCGGGCGATAAACTGGTTCCGGGCGATAGACTGGCGCAGGACGATAGACCGGGGCCGGTCTATACGTCGGAGCAGCCATAGCGCCGCCAATCACCGCACCCGCCGCAAATGCAGCAAGCGGGAACCAGTAACCGTCATGGTGACGATAGCCCTGACGCGGCTCGCGATAACCGCGATAACCGTTGTAATAACCACGACGAGGGCCGCGATCATAGTCGCGGTAGTATTGGACATTGACCACGTCGGGGTTAACGCTGGGCTGGCTTGGAACCACCGGCAGCGGCATGGCTTGCGCCGGTGCGATCGCTGTTAGTGCAACAAGTGCAGCAAAACCGGCACCGGCAATTTTCTTGAGGTAGTTACTCATCTGACTTCTCCCTACTCTGGGCAAGTCTGCACCAGCAGAGCGATAAACGTTATTTGTTCCACCGAACTACATCTGCACCACGCAGGTATATTCCGGAATTTATAGTACGAACATATTTCAGTTCGCATGAACCCAGCATTAACGAATGGAATTGCGGGAAAACCCTTTTTTTCAAAAATTAACCCGCGATTGAATCGCGGGTTAACAAGAGTTTCTTATCGGCCGTAAGGCGATACACACTGAGCCCGTGGGCCGTTGTAGGGCTGATAAGTGTTGTCGTAAGCGCGGTAGGATCTCCACCGGTTGGCGCACCAGCTTGTGTGGCTGTTGCCATAAGATGGCTGGCCCTGCTGTACAGCACCGCCGATAATGGCGCCCGCTGCAAAAGCGGCTAGAGGAAACCAGTAGCCATTGTGATAGCGATAGCCTGGACGTCTATCAGAATAGCCGCGGTGGCCATTGTACCAGCCATAACGATCTCTGCTTGGCCGACTATCCCAGCGATCACGGTCTCTTACGCGTGGTCCATCCCAACGGTCACGGGGGGAAACATCTCGACCGTGCCTTGGCAAATATCTCGGAACATCTACAATGTTGCCGTTTCGATCACGACCGAGACGTTGAAAGTTATCATTTACCTGAACTATCGGGGGCTGGTTTGCGCCTGAGTGCGGCACCGGTAGCATCTGGAATGCCTGAGCCGGAATAATGCTGCTCATGCACATAACGATTGCCGTAGCAACGCTTGTCGTACGAAATCGCATCATGGGTATTCCTCCATAGTAAATCGTCAATGACGAAACGAAGTTTTTTTGAGGACATGCACTTACCAGACGACGATCGCAGGGAGTACACTAACTTCAAATTCAACTATAGAGGAAACGAGTTTGATAGGACTTTGTTCCGCACGACCGCGGTGCTCAAAGTAAAATTCAGGTGATTGTATTCAGACCTCGACTTTTACATCACCCAGCGGTCGTGAGCAGCACGCAAGAATATAACCTTCTTCGATCTCCTCATCGAGAATGCCTCCATTATGGGCCATATCGACCTGACCGGAAAGTTTGAGCACCCGGCAGGTTCCGCAAATACCGGATTCACACGCTGCCCCTATACGAACACCAGCGGCACGCGCGGTGGTCAGAATTGTCTGTCCCGGCTGGCAGAAGGCTTCTTTGCCGGCAAGCGTGAAGGTGACTGTGGCCAGCACCTCACCATCTGCACCTGCGATAATTTCAGCCAGAGGCGGCGGCGCGGCCGGAGCAAAACTTTCCTGATGGTACCGGCTCATGTCGAAACCGGAGGCTTCCAGCAACGAGCGTACCGCTGTCATGAACGGTTCCGGCCCGCAACAAAACACTGTGCGATCCATGAAATCAGGTGCAAGAAGAGCAATCTTGGCTTTGTCCACCATGCCCTTAAGGCCAGACCAGAGATCTGTGCGCCCGCAATTTTCGACGATGAAGCCGAGCGACAGTTTTGGCATAAAACGTGCCAGATATTCCAGCTCGTGCCGGAACACGATATCGGAGGGCGAGCGAGAGCAGTTTAGGAAGGCGATATCGCTTTGCGGTGCGCGATCACTCATGTCGCGGACCATCGACATCATCGGTGTGATACCGGAGCCCGCCGAGATGAACAGATATTTGTCGCCGGGGTGTTTCACATAGGAAAAATCACCAAATGGCCCCAGCGCCCGAAGCTTCATGCCCGGTTTGAGGTTATCAAACATCCAGCGCGTGCCGATACTATTGGCCTGCGCCTTCACCGTCACCGACAATGCAAAGGGCCGCGAGGGGCTGGATGACAGTGTGTAGGTGCGCAACAGCACCTCGTTGCCGACAGGAAGCTCCAGCGTCACAAATTGACCCGGCATGTAACGAAACCAGTTCGGCTCTTCCGAGCGGAACAGGAACGTCATCACATCTGCAGTTTCCGGTGTGACGGAAAGGCATTCAAGAAGGTGGAGCTTGTCGCTCCACGGCTTCATTTCGTCGAGATGTTTATAAGAGAGCACCATGTTCACGTCAGGCAACCACTGCGAGTTTTGCCTTGTCACCCTGCAGGCGATCAATCATGAAATCCGCATACCAGTTGACGAATTGCATGACACCGCCTTCATGAACCATGGAGTAGGGTCCGGGCTCATAGGCAGGTGAGCGAATACCAAATGCATTTTCTTCCACGATCTGGCGATCCTGATCATTGGTCTCGTTCCAGACGTGGGTCAGTTCCTCGATATTGTAATCCACCCCTTCAACCGCATCCTTGTGCACCAGCCATTTGGTAGTGACCATGGTTTCCTCGGGCCCGAGGGGTAACACGCGGAAGGAAATCGAGTGATCGCCCAGGAAGTGGTTCCATGTCGTTGGATAGTGGAACAGCAGCAATGCGCCGATATGGCTGATCGTGACGTCATCCGAGAGCTGGCGTCGCACCGCACGCTTGCCAGACATGGTGTAGCTTTCCGCATCGCCAATCAGCGGCATACGAGCGACACGGAACTGTCCACGCGGATCAATCTGGAAACGGCTTGGAAGACCTGCATCCTCGCACCGTGACCAATGTCCGCCAATTTCAGGATCATCAGCGCCGCCATCCGTGCCTGTTACACTCGGGTTTTCCGGGTAGGTACGGCACAGTTCCGGGTGGTTTGCCGCGCAGTGGTAACATTCGCGGTTGTTTTCCCACACCAGCTTCCAATTGCCCTTCTCAATGATCGTGCTTTCATGGGCGATCTTCGCATCGGCGATGCGATGCGGGGCGATGTAGCCCTCGACCTGCGCACGCACCAGCGAGAAATCAAGCGGGTTTTCGGCAAGACAGATGAAGATGTAACCGGCGACACTTTCGCAGGCGACCGGCTTAAGGCCAAATTCGCTCTTGTCGAAATCATCGCCCATATGGCGGGCAAACAGCAGTTTGCCATCCAGATCATAGGTCCATTGGTGATATGGGCAGACGAGACGTGCCGACTGCCCCTTATGGCTGGTGCAGACCCGAGAACCGCGGTGGCGACAGGAGTTATGGAAAGCGCGTATGACAC
The DNA here is from genome assembly GCF_014851585.1 of Agrobacterium sp. AGB01. GTDB lineage: Bacteria > Pseudomonadota > Alphaproteobacteria > Rhizobiales > Rhizobiaceae > Agrobacterium. The sequence goes on along the minus strand of NZ_JACVAB010000001.1, from coordinate 690,948 downwards.
CATCTTTGCCGCGCACGATGACCACGGCATAATTTCCGATTTGAACGGTGAAATAATTGCCAGCCTTCGGCGCTTCGCAATCATGTCCGATAAACAGCCAATCGCGGTACCAGATTGTTTCCATATCAAGCTGGAAATAATCCTTGTCGATGTAAAATGGCTGCTCAAGACTGAAGCCTTCCCGACGGTTCTTCAGTTGGCGCAAAACGGTGTCACGCAAATCCATGGCCACATTCCTCATTGGCAAAACAGAATGTCGAAGAGGCACTCCAACTGCTGTTTCAACGGTATGTGAACATCTAATCACGCCTGAAAGGGCGCAGGTGCGCAAACAGCGACATGGTTTTCCGCATTGGCGACAATTTGCGACATGGCCAAACAATGCCGTGATCTACATCATTGTTTATAATCAATAGTTTAATTTGATTTCCGACACACGAAGTCGCAACCAGACATGCCACCTGTGAAGAAAATCGCCGGAAACCGTGTATTAACTCCTTAAATATAAACTGATGTCCCAGTGACCATGGAGAACCTGTCGCGTGGAACAGGGAACACGTATCCGTTATTACGACGCCAGTGCGCGCAAGAAGGCCCCTGCCCGTGCGCGCAATATGCATTCGGAATTCCTGCGGACCGGGCGCATCCTGCGTTACGAAGAACGCTGGTTGCCCGAAGAAAAGCGTTACATGACGCATGACGAGGTTGCGGACCGAACCGGCCGTAAGCTCGAAACGGCGGGATACAAGACGCACTCCCACCTCAACAATTTCCACCGGTCGATCCAATTCCCGAGCATGATCTTTCACAAGACGCTCGAAGACAGCCCACATCTTGGCTACTGCCACGTGACTGCGTCGAAAACCAGTTTCGACATGCGCCGACAGATCCTTTGGTCGTTCTATTTTGCGAATTTTTTCGCGGAAATCGGTGGTGAGAAGGACGGTTTCTTCGTTGAGATCGATCCACGCTATTCCCGCATGTATTTTGCCATCGCGATGAATGCGGTCAACGGCCACAGCGTTGAGATCGATCGTTCGGTTCACAAGGACGGTCTGCTGTTTCGCACGCATGACCCCAAGGTCGCGTTGAAAAACGTACTGACGCTTGGTGCGCGTACGGAAGAAATGCGCAAACTCATCATGGCAATGTAAACAGACCGCCCGTGGCGCAATGATAATGTGCGCTTCACAGGCGGACCTAAAATGCGCTATGCACCACACCACAGGAACGGTGCATTTAGATGGCTCGGCATATCAATATCCATATACATCCCCAGGAAGCCCTTGAGGTTGCCTCCGCAATTCTCGGCGACGGTTACCCTGTGGCAATTCCAACGGAAACCGTTTACGGCCTGGCTGCCGATGCGACTAATCCCGCAGCGATTACACGCATTTACGAGACCAAGGGCCGCCCACGTTTCAATCCATTGATCTGCCATATGTCTGATCTTGAGATGGCGCAGCGCTACGCAAAGTTCGACGACTTGTCTCTTGCGCTGGCGAAGGCTTTCTGGCCAGGCCCGCTAACCATCGTTTTGCCGTTAAAAGACAACAGCGGCATTCATCCACTGGCCACTGCCGGTCTCGATACGGTCGGTATTCGTGTGCCGCAGGGTTTTGCCGGTGAGCTTATCAAGACATTTGATCGACCGCTGGCTGCACCAAGCGCCAACAGCTCCGGAAAGATCAGCCCCACAAGTGCGTCGCATGTCGAAGATGATCTGGGCGAAAAAATCAAGCTGGTGCTGGACGCAGGTTCCGCCGAAGTTGGCGTCGAATCCACCATCATCAAAGTTGAAGACGACGGCAGTTTGCGACTGTTACGGCCGGGCGGTCTTGCCTCACAGGACATTGAACGGGTTGCGGGCAAAAAATTGTTGCGGTCCAAAACGGCATCGCCAGCCATTGAAGCACCGGGCATGCTGGCCTCCCACTATGCGCCGGGTGCGGCCGTGCGTCTGCAAGCCACGTCGGTTGACGCAGGCGAAGCCCTTATTGCCTTCGGTGAAATCGCGCCGCTGCAGGGACAGGACAAAGCCCAGGTCGTTCTCAACCTTAGCCCGTCTGGTGATCTGGCCGAGGCCGCTACAAATCTTTTCGGATATCTCAAACTGGCGGATGCCAGCGGGGCAGCCAGCATCGCGGTTACCGCCATTCCGCGGCATGGCCTCGGTGAAGCGATCAATGATCGACTGGCACGAGCCGCCGCACCCCGTTCATAAGATCCAGCAATCTCCACGATAAAGGTGAAAGATGACTGTTGCCGCTTTTTCAGACGATCTCATTGCACAGTTCACAGCCATTGTCGGTGCAAGCCACGCCATTCGCGATCAGGCCGAACTCGCGCCGCGCCTTGTCGAAAACCGTGGTCTTTACCAGGGCACATCGCCCTTGCTGCTGAAACCTGCTTCGACAGAAGAAGTTGCCGAGATCATGAAGCTGGCGAGCAAAACCGGCACGGCCATCGTTCCACAAACCGGCAATACCGGCCTTGTTGGCGGTCAGACTCCACGGGCCGGAGCCTGCGATATCATTCTGTCACTGGAACGTATGAACAAAGTGCGTGAAATCGATGCCGTGGCCAATGTCATTGTTGCCGACGCCGGCTGCATCCTTGAAGACATTCATACGGCAGCCGACGGTGTAAACCGCATGTTTCCGTTGACGCTGGCATCACAGGGGTCCTGCCGCATCGGCGGCAACCTCGCCACCAATGCCGGTGGCACTGCCGTTCTGGCGTATGGCAATACGCGCCAGCTTTGCCTTGGCCTCGAGGTGGTTTTACCGACAGGTGAAATCTGGAACGGTCTTCGCAAGCTGAAAAAAGACAATACGGGTTATGATCTGCGGGATCTGTTCATCGGCTCGGAAGGTACGCTTGGGGTCATTACCGCCGCCGTTTTGAAACTGTTTCCCAAACCGCTCGGCCATCAGGTTGCTTTTGTCGGCTTGGCGAGCCCTGATGCTGCCTTGACGCTGTTTGAAAAAGCAACCAGCCTGTGCGGGTCTGCCCTTACCGGCTTTGAATTGATGCCGCGCCTCGGTGTTGAGTTCACGACCAAACACATTCCCGGTGTCAGGGATCCGCTGGCACGGCCACATGCCTGGTATGTGCTGATCGATATCTCGACATCCGACTCCAGCGATGCAGCCGATGCGATGATGCAGGTCCTGCTGGAGCATGGCCTGGAAAACGGTATCGTTGAGGATGCCGTCATTGCGACATCAGACGCACAACGTCAGGCAATCTGGCATATGCGTGAAAGCATGTCGGAAGCGCAGCGCCCAGAAGGCGGTTCGATCAAACACGACGTGTCAGTGCCGGTTTCCAGCATCCCGGAATTTATGGCAGCGGCAGAGACGGCTGTTTTGCAGGTTATTCCTGATGCCCGTATCTGCGCCTTCGGCCATATGGGTGATGGCAACATCCATTATAATATTTCCCAGCCAATTGGAGCAGACAAGGCAGAATTCATTGGTCGCTGGCGCGAGGTCAATGCCGTCGTGCATCAGCTGGTACTGTCTTGTGGCGGGTCAATCTCGGCTGAACACGGCATTGGTCAGCTGAAGCGCGACGAACTTGCCCATATCAGGGATGGTATCGAGATCGATCTCATGCGGCGCATCAAGTCCGCTTTTGACCCTGCCGGCATCATGAACCCCGGCAAGGTCATAGCGACGCCATAACAGGCACCGCCTGTTGCGATTACCGCGACGAACCGAGCGTTGCTACCGCCATCAACGTGTCGACGCTGATAGTTGTCGACCCGCTGAACATGGCCAGTGTCGGATTGTAGCTTCCATTGACCATGTCATACATGACGGTGAAGCGTGAGATCAGCTTCTTGACCTTTTCTTCGTCCTGAAAGTCCTCGATGTCGAAGTATTTCTTCATCATCGTCACCTGCGTATCGACTTCCGCATTGGCCATTTCATCAGGAATTTCGAAGGTCGTCGTAATGAACTTCTGAAGCGCTGTATCGCCAAGAATGGTGTAATAGGACGTCGTATCCTTGGCCATACGCTGGAAATACAGCGCAAGACGAACACCGGCATTGTCTTCACCCGCTTGGGTTTCCAAGGTCTGCTGCAGATAGTTGTCGAGCGTCTCATAAAGACCGCTACGGTTTTGAATGGAGGCGCGGTCCTCGCGCATCAGGTTACCTTCTGTGTCAAAATTGAAGGAGGTTACCAGCCTGCGGAAAGAGGTGTCGGCTTCCGTATTGATGTAGCTTTTCGGATCGTCCAGATCGGACGTGAAAATCTTGTAGAGTTGTTCGGTCGTGACGCTGGCCGGATCAATGTCGAAAGCTTCCATCGCAAAGGCCAGCAGTCTGGCATTGCCCAGCAAGTCCTTGAGGGATTTGATCTTCTGAATTTCTTCCGTGTAATATTCGGACTCTTTTTTCGCGAGGGTCTTTTCGTCTTCGGTGCCGAATGCCGAACGACCGTTGATATAGGCGGCCGCCACGGTCTGTACGTCAAGCTCCGACTGGGCGAGAACCGGCGCGCCTATTGTGCCATCCGACTTGAAGTTGAAAAGCTCCGCCAGCTTGACGTAGCGTTCGTCCTTCAGGGTGTAGACAAAGCTCTTCGGGTCCTGAAGGTCGCTTTTCAGTACTTCTTTAATGGTGCGTTCGCTTTCCGTGTTCGGATCGAGACCAACAGCCTTAAGTGCATAGCTATAAACGCTGGTGTTGGTCATAAAGGTCGACAGCGACGTGACCGTGGCAATCTGGGTCTTGAACGAAGCAAGGGCCTTTTCGTCGGCAGCTTCATCCTTGTCATTATGGTAGCTCATATAGCCCATATTGGTAATACGGCTCTGTTCAGACGTCTGTGGCAGAGTGCCGTCGGCAAGCGTACCATCCGACTGGAAATTGAATGCGTTTCTCAACGCAATATACCGCTCGTCATTTTTGCCGACTGTTGCGATATAATTGGTCGGGTCGCTCAGGTCGGCCGTCAGAATGTTCTTGATCGTTGCCGGCATGATCGTCGCATCAGTCAGGTTAAACGCAGTCTGGATATAGGCCAGAAGGCGTGCGTCACCGGTCACACCACCACCGCCAGCAATCTGTTCGACCGAGGTGATCGTGTTGATCTTGCTCAGAAAGTAATCTCGCTCCAGTTCGGCCTTGGCGATAGTTGAACGAGGGTTGGTCAGGATATAGGCGTTGTTCATCACCAGACGGTTTTCTTCCGTCTGGGCACTGCCTGGGGCTACGGTGCCATCGGCGTTGAAATCAAACGCATCGGCAAGGGCACGGAAGACATCCAGATCAGAATTGGTCTTCGTCAGCGTGGTCTTTTCGGCATTCAACTTCGTGGTCAGGGCCGTTGTCTCAGTGCCAACGGCTGGAAGACGGGTGTTATAATCGTCAATCAGCGCCTGATTGGTGGTGATTGCAGCTTGCGCTGCATCACGGTCGGTAACGCTGACCTTGCTCCACACGCTGGCGAGCTGAGTTTTTAGATCTTCGATCTTGGCAGTTAGTGTTTCCTCGTCACCGCCATTGTCCAGTTCCTCCTGTGCCGCATCAATCTGCACCTGAAGGGCATCACCCTTGGTAATCGCGCTATTGAGGTCACTGACCTTGGTGATGGCTGTGGCACGCCCGGTGATTTCGGTCAGCGTGGTGTTAATCTCGGCCAGACGTGTGGCATTGGCGCCGTATTTAGCGCCGTAGGTAATGTTGAAATAGCTGTTGGGATCATCTGTATCGCTGGTCAGCAATCCCCTGATGTTGGCATAGGAGAAATACTGCTGATCAATCCCGAAGACACTGAGCGTATAGGAGCGAAGGCGCTCGTTCTGCATAAGCTTGTCGACGTTATCAATCGTCTTGATCATCACATTGTAATAGCGATTTTCTTCGGTAATCGCCGAGTCCGCATCCGCAACATTGGTGTTGTAGAGGCCGATCATCGCTTCCAGCTGCGAATCCGACTGCAACGTGCTGGTGGGTGTGCTGAAATTGAACGCCTCAGCAAACTGGCGGTAACGAGTGTCGGTGAGCTTGTTGGCAAAGCTGTTTGAATCATTCAGGTCGCTCTCAAGCACTTTCTTCATAAACGCCTTGGCATAGCTCATGTCGGACAGACCGAAGGCTTCCATGGCATACGTATAGAGCTGGTAATTATCCAGAAACTCATCGACGGTTTTCACCTTGCCGATGTTCTCCTTGTAATACTCGGTTTGCCGGGCGGTCATGTTTTGCTGGGCAACGCGTGACAAACTGGTTTTCATGTCCCGGTTTATCAAATCGTAGCTGAGATAAGTCGACACCATTGCGCGTATTCCTTCGCGTAAATTCCACCGCAAAACAAAACCAAGCAATTCCGTCCGATAAAATCGCACAGAACTCCGAGATTGGCAAAATGCCCGTGTAGCCTTGCCCGGAGCTTGAACCATGGGACCTCTGCCGTGGCCAATTGGAGAAAATTGCACTGTCTCCGTTCACACTTCCGCAACCCTGATCATTGGGCACTTTGCTAACCATCTGGGAATGCAAAGTTTTTTAACCTCGTTTTTTAAGCGGTCCAGAATGAGCAGGCGCTATGTTCACATCATCAGAGGACGAAAAGTCCCGGGAGATGCCCAAAAGGCTCTCAGGTAAAACAAGGGTTGCATGAATATGACAAATACGGTTTTGAAGCCCGAATGGGCCGCAGCGACACTCAGACTCGATCCAGCGCGGTTTCCGCAACAGGTCACTTATGGAGTCCGCGACGGATGTTCCGACGTTGTCATTACACTTGATGAACGCGGTGCCGTACTCAAGAAAACACTCAATTCAAGCGGCCTGCCGCTTTCCTTTGCCCTGCCAGCACGCGCTTTCAAGGGTGTTGCCGCCCGCGCCATCGACCATGGTGATGGTCAGGTTACCGTAACACTGGAACTGCACCACGAGGACCCTGCCCTGTGCATTCCGCTGCTGGTAGCCCATGATCTCTGTGATATTGCTGCCGACTGGCGCAACTGGTCTGAAACCTATCGCATTCCGATGCTGATGGTTGAAGCAGATGGCGTTGCCCGTCCGTTGGAAGACCATATTGGCGGCCCACGCCCGCAGGACCTTCGTCCGCGCCGTCGCCATTCCTACTTCGCAAATCGTCGTCCACGTTTCCTGGTTCGCCGATCCACCGGCAAGCTTGGCGTTGCGATGAAGATCGAAGGCAAAGAAATTATCGCACGCAACTGACTTTAAACGTGATCTCCAGATCAAAAAGAACCCGACACGGAATTCATTCCTGCCGGGTTTTCTTTATTGAAGAAGATTGACGGTAAGCGGTAATAACAGACCGGCAAACACCAGCGCGCCGACCCGCGTATTGGACTTGAACAGTGCAAGGCACTGGTCGCCATCATTGATATCCAGCACGAGGATCTGGCGAATGAACATGCCTGCCGCAGCGGCAACACCTGCGTAGGCCAGCAAGCCAACGCCGGCAGATGCAAAAGACATCACCATCAGCACAAGCGCCAAACCGTAAAGGCCAATAAGCCACGTACGTGTGTTGTCGCCAAACAGGCGAGCGGTTGAACGTACGCCGACCAATTCGTCGTCTTCCTTGTCCTGATGGGCGTAGATCGTATCATAGCCAATCGTCCAGGCAATTGACGCTCCGTAAAGCAGGAATGCTGCCGGTGCAAGAGTGCCGAACTGTCCCGACCACCCCATCAGCGCACCCCAGCAGAAGGCCAGACCGAGGAAGAACTGCGGCCAGTCGGTAAATCTTTTGGCAAAGGGATAGATGACGACAAAGATCAGCGAAAAAATGCCAAGCGCCCAAGAGAAGGTATTAAACTGCAACAGCACCACGAGACCGGCCAGCGATTGCAGCACAATAAAAATCTTCGCCTGTTTGCGTGTAACCCGCCCTGATGGCAATGGGCGGGATCGTGTACGGGCAACGGCCATGTCGATCTGGTGATCGACCAGATCATTATAGGTGCAGCCTGCACCACGCATGGCGACCGAACCGATAAAAAACAGCACAAGATGGAAGGCCAGCAGGCCCCATGAAAATGTTCCGGCGTCCATGGCGACATTTGCCGCCAGGGCGGCTGACCAGAAACACGGCCACATCAGAAGCTGCCAGCCAATCGGGCGGTCCCAACGAGCAAGCTGCGCATAGGGCCAGACCCACCGTGGCAGCAGTCGGTAAACCCAGTTGTCGGATGGCGCGTCTGAAACGCGGCCGGTCATATCGCTATTGTGAACCATACCGGGGTTTCCAAGCCTTTCCTGCTACCATGAGACATGGAAAGGCTCTAAACCCGCGCTTTTTGCAAAGCAAGGATGATTAAGGAACGCTGAACCCGAATTTGTAGCTGGCGCCTATACCAACAACAAACTGGTTCTTCGAACCACGTTCACTGACCAGCGTGCTTTTGCCAGCGTCGCCCATCAGGCGCTTGTATTCGGCAAAGGATGTCAGCTCGATATTGTCGGTTGCCTTCCAGGTGATGGCGGCACCAACACCGGCAGAATGCAGACCGCCATCGGGATTATAGGCCGACGGACCACCGGACGCGGCAGCCGCAGAACTTACACCGTAATATTTGTCGTTATATTTGTTGCTGACCCATGTCGCGCGTGGACCGGCCGAGATCTGCAGACCGGGGGTGATGTCGGTGAAAATGTCCGCTGACAGATCGGCAACGACACCGCTATGGCTGCGTATGCCCTGGCGCACTTCACCGCGAACACGCACCCAGTCTGTTGGGTAGACTTCAGCAAAGCCACCGAGTTCACCGCCGAGCTTGATTTTCTGCATGCCACGAAGGTCAGAAGAATCACCCTCATCACGTGGCATGATCAGCTTTGCAGCAACACCGGCGCGGAACGTTCCCTGATCGAGAAGACCAAACGACGCACTGTCATTACGCGACGAAAACTTTGCGGACGGGCCAACTTTGCCCAGCGAAATGATTGGCGCAGCGCCAAACTCATTCTTGTTGTCGCCCTGATACTTCGGCGCGGAAAAACCGACCGCACCAACTTTCAGATACCAGTCACCGGAGAACCAGCTTTCGGCCTGTGCAGTGCCCGCAAGACAAAGGGGAATAAGGCAGGCGGAAAAAGCCAGCTTTGAAATGGACATGTATGAACTCCGGATACGCAAAACAGAAAGGAGAAACAGATACTCTCATTTCAAATTAAGCATATTCCCTTGCCAATCTGTTAACTACGCAGGGTAGCTGCCGGCGTGTCAAATCCTATCCGAGATTGTGTGTCAGAACTCGACCTTCTCCATCGGCAGGCGGGTCTTTTCAAACTCTGCCAGCCGCTGTTCTGCCAACTGAATGTAATTGCGGTTGTCGGGAACAACATCACCGCGTTTTGCCAGTTGCAGCTGGAAGATATGAAAATTCTCGTGAGTGAAGGCCATTTCTGAGCCGGCCAGATAAAACTCCCACATGCGGAAAAAGCGCTCGTCGTAAAGGGCGACCGCGTCATCCTTTCGAGCGACGAAACGTTGCCGCCAGTGTCTCAGCGTATGGGCATAATGCATCGGCAGTATTTCGATATCCCGCACCAACAAGCCGGCTTTTTCCACCGCAGGCAACACTTCCGCCAGTGACGGAATATAACCGCCGGGGAAAATATACTTCTCGATGAACGGGTTGGTGGCCAGCGCCGGATAGGGTTGACCGATGGAATGCAGCACCATAACGCCGTAGTCATCCAGCACTTCTGCCGCCTTGTTGAAATACTCCCGGTAATGAGTTGGCCCAACATGTTCGAACATGCCAACCGACACGATACGGTCGTATTTTTTGGACGGCAGATATTTATAGTCCTGCAGTTCAAACCGCACCTTCTCCGACAGGTTGCGTTTTGACGCACGACCCCGCGATACCCTTAGCTGTTCTTCGCTTAAGGTGATGCCAGTTACATCAACACCGGAACTTTCGCTCAGATACATCGCCATGCCGCCCCAACCGGAGCCGATTTCCAGGACGCTCTGCTCCTCGGCCAGCAACAGTTTTGCGGCAATATGTCGTTTTTTGGCAGCCTGCGCCTCATCCAGCGTTATTCCGGGCGGATTGAAATAAGCGCAGGAATATTGCCAGTCCTCATCCAGAAACAGATCGAACAGCTTGGCGCTCAAATCATAGTGGTGTGAAACGTTGCTTTTGTTGTGATTGACTGGCAGGTGCATCTTTATGCGCGAGGCGATAACGCGCGCGAAACCGCGCCAAATCATGCCGAAGGTCAGGGCCTCGCTCAGTGTATTCGCCTTGATCAAAGCCAGAAAATCATAAATGTCGCCTTCGTCGACATTCATGCGGCGTTCCATGTAGATTTCGGCGAGTTTCAATGTCGGGTCTCTGGCAATCTCGTCTGACGCTTCATCATCGGTAAAGCTGATCGCGACCCGTTTTCCCGTACCGTCGCCGTAAATGTGAAGTCCATTTGGACCGGTAACGACGAGGTCGCCGGTTTTGACTATTTTCTCAAGCAATGCATGCAGAGACGAGGCCATTTCACCTCCCGAATAAGCTAAGTCTCACTTATCAAGTTTTGTAACCGTATTCCTTTCGGCCAAAGTTTCAAGACAGGCAGTTTTCAAAAATATTGATGCATTTCAGACGCGAAACGCCGCCCTGTAAGTCACACGGGGCGGCGTTGTTTGTTCTTCAGTTTATCGCAGATAAGGTTAGCGGCGTTTCATCGCTTCTGCCAGTGCGGCGGCCAAAGCACCACCGGATTGGCCCGCATCGTTGCCACGACCCTGCGGTTTGGCGCTGGCGTGCTTCATGGCGCTGGCATTGCCCTTTTCCCGCATCGACTGAGGTGCCGCTTCGCCACCATCCTTGCGCATGGTCAGGCCGATGCGCTTGCGCTTAACGTCAACCTCAACCACCTTTACCTTTACCACGTCGCCGGCTTTGACGACTTCATGCGGATCCTTGATGAAACGGTCTGCGAGTTGCGACACGTGAACAAGACCGTCCTGATGCACACCGATATCCACGAAGGCGCCGAAGGCCGCTACGTTGGTAACCGTGCCTTCCAGCAACATGCCGGGCTTAAGGTCGGTGATTTCATCGACGCCCTCTGCAAAGGTTGCTGTCTTGAAACTTGGGCGCGGGTCGCGACCGGGCTTTTCAAGTTCCGCAATGATGTCCTTGACCGTCGGAAGGCCAAATTGCTCATCAATGAACTTTTTTGGATCAAGCGATTTCAGGGTGGCACTGTCGCCCATAAGAGTGCGCAAATCACGGCCGCAAGCGGCAACAATCTTCTTGGCAACGCCATAGGCTTCCGGATGCACCGAGGATGCATCCAGCGGCTCCTTGCCGTTTGGAATACGCAGGAAGCCTGCGCACTGCTCAAAGGTGCGCTGGCCAAGGCGCGGCACTTTCAGCAGGTCCTTGCGGCTGGCAAATGGACCGGTCTGGTCACGGTGCAGCACGATGGCATCAGCAATCGATGCGCCGAGACCGGAAACGCGCGCCAGAAGTGGGGCCGAGGCGGTGTTGAGATCAACACCAACCGCGTTCACGGCATCTTCCACGACGGCGTCCAGCGAACGCGACAGCTTGCCCTGATCAACATCGTGCTGATACTGGCCAACGCCAATTGATTTCGGTTCGATCTTGACGAGTTCGGCCAACGGATCCTGCAAGCGGCGTGCGATGGACACCGCGCCACGGATTGAAACATCGAGATTGGGGAATTCGGCAGCGGCACGCTCAGAGGCCGAATAGACGGAAGCGCCAGCTTCCGACACGATAACCTTGGTGGGCTTCGGGCCGGTCAGCTGGGTCAGCATGTCAGCCACCAGTTTTTCGGTTTCGCGGCTGCCGGTACCATTGCCAATCGCAATCAGTTCAACGCCGTGTTTGCGAATAAGGCTTGCCAGTTCGGCCTGCGTACCACGAATGTCGTTTCTGGGCGGGAACGGGTAAACTGTCGAAGTATCGAGCAGTTTGCCGGTACCATCGACAATCGCCACCTTGACGCCGGTACGGATGCCCGGATCGAGACCCATGGTGGCGCGCGAACCGGCGGGTGCCGCCAACAAAAGGTCTTTCAGGTTTCGGGCGAACACGTGGATCGCTTCTTCTTCCGCCCGTTCGCGGATTTCGCGCATCAGGTCCAGCGATAGTGACATGGACAGCTTGACGCGCCATGTCCAGCCAGCAACCTCCATCAGCCATGCATCGCCCGCTCCGCCGGAGCGAATATCAAATGCACTGGCAATGGTTCTCTGGCACGGTTTGACCGGCGATGGATCTTCTGCATCAACGTCGATTGTCAGTGTCAGAATTTCTTCGTTCCAGCCGCGCAGCATGGCTAGTGCACGGTGACCCGGAACTGTGGCCCAGCGTTCGGAATGGGCGAAATAGTCAGAGAACTTTTCGCCCGCTGCTTCCTTGCCTTCGACAACCTTGGCACGGAACGTTGCGTTGTGACGCATGTGGTCACGCAGGCGGCCCAGCAGTTCGGCATTTTCGGTCATGGTTTCGGCTACAATATCACGCGCACCTTCAAGGGCAGCCTTTACATCGGCCACTTCACCCTGAACATAAGTCTCAGCCAGCTTGGCAGGGTCGGCACTGCGATTGTCCCATATCGCTTCTGCCAGCGGTCCAAGGCCGCGCTCGCGGGCTATTTCCGCACGGGTACGGCGCTTTGGTTTGTAAGGCAGGTAAAGGTCTTCCAGTTCGGCCTTGGTGACTGCCGATACGATCTTGACCATCAAATCGTCGGTCATTTTTCCCTGACCGGTGATGGAATCGACGATCGAGGCACGACGCGCATTCAGCTCACGCAGGTAAGACAATCGCTCGGCCAGTGTGCGAAGCTGGGTGTCATCCAGACCACCGGTCACTTCCTTACGGTAACGTGCGATGAACGGAACCGTCGCGCCTTCATCGAGCAGCTGTATGGCAGCCTTGACCTGATCGGGTCGGGCATTGATCTCAGATGCGATGACTGGCGCAAGGCGGGCATTATCTGCGGACATGTGCTTCTCTGGTCTGTTTAAAATCTGGCCGAACATAGAGGCTGATTGTGGCATGACAACACGAAGTGTGAACAAACCCACAGAAAAGCCGATAAAGCACCGTGAACAGCTGGTGTTAAAGGCCACGGAAGGCGGATATGCGGGAACAAACAGGCCGGAAAGACAGCTTTCTCCTTGACCTTTCTCCCCCCTGCCCTTAACGCCGCAGAAACGAGATTACAGGGGTGAGACTATGAAAGTTCTGTTGATCGGTTCTGGCGGACGCGAACATGCCTTGGCGTGGAAAATCGCGCAGTCCCCCCTGTTGGACACACTCTATGCGGCACCCGGCAATCCAGGCATTGCAGACCATGCGACGCTGGTGTCTCTCAACGTTGAAGACCACGCTGCGGTCATCTCGTTTTCTAAGGAAAAGGCGATAGACTTTGTTATCGTTGGTCCTGAGGCTCCGCTTGTTGCAGGTTTGGCGGATGATCTGCGTGATGCAGGCATTGCCACTTTCGGCCCCTCCAAGGCGGCGGCGCAACTCGAAGGCTCCAAGGGTTTCACCAAGGACCTCTGTGCCCGCTACGATATTCCAACCGGCGCCTACCAGCGTTTCAAGGAAGCAGAACCGGCCAAGGCCTATGTGCGCGAACAGGGCGCACCCATTGTCATCAAGGCCGATGGACTTGCCGCTGGCAAGGGCGTGACAGTGGCTATGACCGAAGCCGAGGCGCTTTCCGCCATTGACGATTGTTTTGATGGCGCCTTTGGTGCTGCTGGCGCAGAAGTGGTTGTCGAGGCATTTCTGGATGGTGAAGAAGCAAGTTTCTTCTGCCTTTCGGATGGCAAGACGGCGCTGGCGCTGGCAACCGCACAGGACCACAAGCGCGTTGGCGATGGTGACACCGGCCCGAACACCGGCGGCATGGGTGCCTATTCCCCTGCCCCGGTCATGACACCTGACATGGTCGAGCGCACCATGAAGGAAATCATCGAGCCGACCATTCACGGCATGGCCAAGGACGGCCATCCGTTCAGCGGTGTGTTTTTCGCCGGGCTGATGATCACCGAAAAAGGCCCCGAACTGATCGAATATAATGTGCGTTTCGGCGATCCGGAGTGCCAGGTCCTGATGATGCGCCTGAAGAGCGATCTGCTCCCTATTCTCTACGCCACGGCCACCGGCACGCTGGATAAGGTTACGGCAGAGTGGATCGACGACACCGCACTGACAGTCGTTCTGGCGTCGAAGGGTTATCCGGCAACCTATGAAAAGAACACGCCCATCGTGTCCATCCCGCAGGCAAACGACGGCGCAAAGGTGTTTCATGCCGGCACAGCGCTCAAAGACGGCCAGTTGGTGGCAACCGGTGGTCGCGTGCTGAATGTGACGGCAACAGGCAAAACGACGAGCGAAGCGCAACGCCGTGCCTATGACCTGCTTTCCAAGGTTGAATGGGACAATGGTTTCTGCCGGAAGGATATTGGCTGGTTGGCTATTGCCCGCGAACAGGGCTAATTAGCTGTCGCCCTGACAGGTTATTCGTTCAATATTTACCAATTTTACTGACCGGACGGAAAGGAAGTCCGGTTACTATACTTCTTCGAATGAAGGAGTATTGGCCCATGCGTTATTTTGTTTCGGTTGCATTGTTTGCCCTGACAAGCCATGCCGCTATGGCTTCCTCGATCGAGGTCATTGACCATGACCGCACAGAGAACAAGAGCATTATCAACCTGCGTTGCGGATCCTGCCCTCCCCTGAAGGAGAAGGTGACGGCCAGCCAGTATGTTGCGCCATCGCTGCCGTCCGGTGTTCAGAAAACCGAAATCCGTGATGTGAACGGCACCAAGGAAATGTTCCGCACCGAAGCATGGCTGGGCGGTTCGCCCGTTGTCTACGTGAGCACCGCCAAGACCTGGATGCCAGCGGAAGATAGCGCCACAGCGCTGGCTGCAACGAAGGACAGCCCAGAACACGCGCCTGATGGCATTGATTTAGAGGCGACAACGACCTCAATCAGCAAACCGCAGCCACCTGTTGCAGCTTCTACGGTGACAAAACCTGATTTCAGCAATTTTTCGCTGCGCTTGAACTAACAGACATTACAGCGATCGGCCTTTGAGGCCAGCTTCACCCGCGTGGCAACAACAGGCGGGTGTTTTTGTGCGTGTTCCTTTCTGCTAGGTGCGCTTTGAGCTGCGATCAGCCGACGCAGATTTCCGCAACCTGTAGCGGATTGTGCTTGAGCATGCCGCCTGCCAGCCGCGTTAATGATTTGTCTTTTGTCAGATTTCTTTCGCATCCCCGAAGCGGGGTTCGGCGCAACATATTTTTAAAACTCAACTGTGAAGGGTTTTATTATTAGCGACAACCCACCATGTATTAATATGTAGTATTTATGACGGATGCAGCAATATGCTCGCTTTGGTTTTATTTTTATTTTTGATCAACTTAATCTCACTGAATAACGGCCTCATAATACTCATAAACTTGAAACGATTTTCCTCACATCAACTGCTCAATTAAATATTTATTCAACAATATGTATTTTTTTAATGCATGGTTGTGCGATGCAGCATGATGACCAGTGCAGAATGCGCTCCCCCTATTTTTAGATCTTGCCCCACCGCTTCACGAGACGCGGTGCAGCAAAAGCGCGATGAGTGGATATGAAAAATCTTCCGATTTCCCGACAGTTGCTATTGTTGGTCATCACCCTGATGATCGCATTTGCCGGTGCAACATATTATCAGATCAGCTCTTCCGCGAATGCGATCTATGAAGAGCGGTACAACATGCTGCGCACGCAGGTTCAATCTGCAGTCTCTATTCTCAAAGAGTATCACGCCAAGGAACAGGCAGGCACTTTGACGACCGAGGAAGCCAAGAAGCAGGCTTTTACAGTCGTTTCCGCCATCCGCTACACACCTGATGGTTATATGTTCGGTTATGACTACGACGTGAAAATGGTGTTCCACCCGGAGGCAAAACGTGTTGGCCAGAACTATAAGGGCCAGCCGGACAGCAAGGGTTACCAGTATCGCGACGAGTTGGTAAAACTCGGCCGCGCTGGTGGTGGCCAGACCGACTTTTACGGTCCAAAGCCGGGTCTTGAAGGCTCCTTCCTGAAAAGCTCCTATGCGCTGGCTTTTGAACCCTGGCAGCTTGTCGTGGTAACAGGCGTTTATGTGGACGATCTTCAGGCACAGGTTCGCGCTGAAATCTTCAAGGCGCTGTCGCTCGGCATTGCCGTTCTGGTGCTTGGTATCGGTGCAGCACTTTATGTCATTCGTGGCATTTCCCAGCCGCTGGCCGACATCCACAAGGCACTGGGTGAAGTTGCCAACGAAAATGTCGCAATCGACATTCCACACACCACCATGACCAATGAAGTCGGCATGATGGCCAAGGCAACCGCATCGCTGCAACAGAAAGTTCGTGAACGCCACGCCATGGTCGAGCGTCAGGAACAGCAGCAGCGAGAACTGAACACAGAACGCCAGAACAACCTTGATATGCAGCGCAGCGAAGCTGAACTGCAGGCGCATGTCGTCACCATCATCGGTCAGTCGCTTGAAAAACTGGCAAAGGGTGATCTGACCGTTCGTTGTGGTGATCTTGGCCCGCGTTATGCGGATCTGCGCAGCAACTTCAACGAAGCCCTGACACATCTTGATGCAGCCATGGCCAAGGTGAACGCCAAGAGCATCGACATTGGTGGCTCGAAGGAAGAAATCCGCAAGGCGTCAAATGAACTGTCCCAGCGTACCGAGCTTCAGGCTGCAAACCTTGAAGAAACCTCCGCGGCTCTCGACCAGTTGACTGTTGCCGTTCGCCAGACCGCAGAAGGTGCACACGAGGCCGCCAAGCGAGTTACCGCAATCAGCGGTGAAGCAAGCCGTAGCGACCTCGTTGTCGAGCAGGCCATTGGCGCGATGAGTGGCATTGAGCAGTCCTCGGATGAAATCTCCAAGATCATCGGCGTGATTGACGACATCGCCTTCCAAACCAATCTTCTGGCGCTGAATGCCGGTGTTGAAGCGGCACGCGCTGGTGAAGCAGGCAAGGGCTTTGCCGTCGTGGCACAGGAAGTGCGTGAACTGGCTCAGAAATCTGCGGCTGCGGCCAAGGAAATCAAGGACCAGATCGCCCGTTCGTCCGGTCAGGTCGAAAACGGTGTTCGTCTTGTTGGCGAGGCCGGCGATGCATTGAAGCGTATTTCCGACCAGATCAAATCAGCCAATGAGATTGTCACCAAGATTGCCCATTCGGCGTCCGAACAGGATACGACGCTGAGGTCCATTTCGTCCTCGCTGAACCAGCTTGACGCAGCCACCCAGCACAATGCCGCCATGGCGGAAGAAACCACGGCGTCGGCTGAAGCCCTTGCCGTGGATACGGAAGAGCTGCTGACGCTGATCCGCACCTTCCGGGTGTCCGCCTCGTCCAATGCTTCCGGCAGCCTTTATGGCATGGGCCAGCAGATGCGCCGGGCAAGCTAAGGTCGCAACATAATTTCAGACAAGACAAAACGCCGGAGATCACTCTCCGGCGTTTTTGTTTGGGTCAAATCGCAGTACCGTATCTCAGCCGCGACGGGCGGCCGCGATCTTTGCCACGTCGATCTTTTTCATGGTCATCATGGCATCAAAGGCACGTTTTGCTTCAGCTCCACCAGCGGCCATCGCCTGCATCAGGACACGTGGGGTTATCTGCCAGGAGATACCCCATTTGTCCTTGCACCAGCCGCACTCACTTTCCTGCCCGCCATTGCCGACAATGGCATCCCAATAACGGTCGGTTTCTTCCTGATTGTCGGTAGCGATCTGGAATGAAAAAGCCTCATTATGTTTGAAGACCGGTCCGCCATTCAGACCAACGCACTGCACGCCAGCGACGGTAAATTCGACCATCAACACATCGCCTTCGTGGCCTGATGGGTAATCACTCGGCGCACGATAGACCTTGCCCACCACGCTATCCGGGAAAAGTCCGGCATAAAAACGCGCGGCTTGTTCCGCCTCGCTTTCATACCAGAGACAGATCGTATTCTTGGCCATGCTCGTTTCCTCCCGATTGACCACCTCATCAGGCATAGAATGCGCAGCAACGCCTAACGTTCCTCGTGACATCGGATATCGCCTGTGGCAGCGCCGGATCATTTTTTACTCGGTCAGTTGGACGAGTTGTTCAATCTGGTTGTGGGAAAAGATCGTAATGCCCGCCTGCGCGAGAAGCGCAGCAGTTATGCCGTTGCCGGCATGTTTCAGGCCGGAAAACGAGCCATCGTAAATGGCAACCGAACCACAGGAAGGGCTGCCATCGATCAGCAAGGCATAGTCGCAGCCATTATCCTGCGCGAAAGCCAGCGCCTTTTGCGCACCTCGAATGAATTCGGCCGTCACATCACCACCGGTGATTTCCAGCACACGGGCACGGCCCTTCAGCACATCAAGACCGGAGGCACCATTTTCTATTTCAGCAGGCGGACGGGGAACGGGCATTCCAGCTGCCATTTCCGGGCAGATGGACACAAGACGCCCTTCGTTTTTCCAGCGTTCTATCGCCGGATGGGAAAGCAGCTTTCCCTTGCCGTCATACCGCACGCCATGGCCTAGAAGGCAGGCGCTGATGAGGATTTTTCCGCCCACCAGACGCCCCTTTATTAGCCAGTGATTTTCGAGAAGTCGGCAACAGTGCCAGTTGCTTCACGAATAGCCTTCAGTAATGCCAGACGGTTGGCGCGGATCGCCGCATCTTCATCGTTGACAAGAACGTCTTCGAAGAATTTGTCGACCGGCGCACGCAGCGTCGACAGCGCCTGCATGGCAGAACGGAAGTCCTCGCCTGCGACAGCCTTGGCGGCATCAGCAGAGGCTGTTTTTATTGCAGCATAAAGCGCCTTTTCAGCATCAAGCTTCAACAGCTCGTCTGCCACGCCATCGGCAACCACGGTGCCCTTCTTTTCTTCCGCAGCCAGAAGCTGGGTGGCGCGCTTTGTGCCAGCCAGAAGGTTGATACCGTCCTGATCGGTGATGAATGCCGTCAGCGCTTCAACGCGGCGTGCAACCATCAAGAGATCGTCTGATTCCGGTGTCAGAACCGCATCAATCAGATCGTAACGGGCACCGAGATCACGCAGATACACCTTCAGGCGATCATGGAAGAACGACAGGAGGTCCGGGTCCTTGATGACGGAAAGCAGCGGCAGGCGAACATTGCGTTCCATGATGATGCGCACAACACCAAGTGCTGCACGACGTAGTGCAAACGGGTCTTTTGAACCGGTTGGCTTTTCATCGATGGCCCAGAACCCTGACAGCGTGTCCAGCTTGTCAGCCAGCGCGACAGTCAGCGAAACCTTGTCACGTGGCACGAGATCAGTCGGGCCCTGCGGCTTCCAATGTTCTTCAATGGCAGCAGCAACGCTTTCGTTTTCGCCCTGCAACAGCGCATATTTGCGGCCCATCAGGCCTTGCAGCTCTGGAAACTCCCCAACAGCTTCGGTGCGCAGGTCGGCCTTGGCCAAAACTACGGCGCGATCGACCAGCGCAGCATCGGCACCGACGATTGGTGCCAGCCGTTTTGCCAGTTGGCGAATGCGGGTTACGCGCTCACCCTGCGTGCCAAGTTTGGCGTGGAAGGTTACGTTGAGAGCGTCCAACTTGGCCATGCGCTGATCAAGCGGCTTGTTAAGGTCGAGGTTGAACTTTTCGGCAGATGCCTTCAGCGTCTCGAGGTCCGGTAGGTTACCCTGGTCGCGGGTCCAGAAGTGCTTGGCATCCGACAGGCGTGCACGCACGACCTTGCCATTGCCATGCATGATTTCCTTGCCGCCATCGGTTGCCTGAATGTTGGACACCAGAATGAAGCGGTTGGACAGGCCTTCTTCCGCACCCTGCGGGCGGGTCACGAAACACTTCTGGTTGGTCTTGATGGTCAGGCGGATGATTTCTGCCGGGATCTGCAGATAATCTTCCTCAAACGTTCCCATCAGCACCTGTGGCCATTCCACAAGGCCAGACACTTCTTCGAGAAGACCTTCGTCCTCTACCAGTTCCAGACCGTTGGCGAATGCGATGTCCTTGGCGTCATGCAGGATGATATCCTTGCGACGCTCAGCATCAAGAATTACCTTGGCCTTTTCGAGGTTGGAAACATAGTCTTCAAAACGGCGGACAGTGATCGCTTCAGGCGCATGGAAACGGTGACCATAGGTCACATTGCCGGCAACGATGCCATCGATCTCAAACGGAATGACCTGCGTCTCGTCATGTTCTGGCCCAAACAGGCAAACGATGGACTGCAACGGGCGCACCCAGCGCAGGCTTTCCGATCCTTTGCCTTCTATGCCGCCGTAGCTCGAACCTTTTGGCATGGAAGCCGGGCCGGAGCGCATGGACTTTGGCCAGGCAAAACCACGAATGATACCCGGCATAACGTCAGCAATGATGTCTTCCGCCGGACGGCCGGGCTTGTTGACCACGGCGATATAGAAGTCACCCTTCTTCGGATCGGAAACGACCTGCGCCTGCGAAATATCGCTCAGACCCGCGCCGCGCAAAAAGCCTTCGATCGCTTTTTCATTGGCGTCGGTGCGTGGACCCTTCTTTTCTTCCCTCACATCGGCGGAACGGGCGTTCAGGCCGCGAATGTCCAGCGTCAGGCGACGTGGTGTCCAGTATTCGCGCGCGCCATCATAGGTCAGGCCAGCTTCAACCAGTGCGTCGGTGACGAGCTTTTTGAGGTCACCCGCCGCCTTGCGCTGCATGCGGGCGGGGATTTCCTCGGAGCGGAGTTCAAGCAGAAGATCGGGCATGGGATGAAAACTTTATCTGTTTCAAAAGAGTGTCGCGGACTTAGCAAGCCCTGTGAAAAAAGTCACCACGGCAAACGGTTAAATTACCGACAAGGTTAGGTTTATCTAGCGGATAGAGACAACCAGCACCATGATCCGGCAAAACTATAGCAAAAAAACCGGCTCATCTTTTTCTCAGGTTCAGGAACAACGGCTTCAACCCTTTGCGCAAGAGCGGAGGAGAAGTCGACGATCCAGTCAGCAAAACATTTTTCAGGACTGCCGCCATACCATGATGGCGCATAGGAAGAGGTAACACCTGCGCTGATCAACCAATTTCTGAATTGCTGGCACCAGTTTTTCTCAACGCCCAACGCAACAGCATAAGGCAACATATCCTCAAAATGCGATGCAGACATCAATGGTGCACGGGCCATCACCGCGCGCTCCTTTTCTGACAATTGCAGATAAAGGCTGAAACCTTCAAAGCGCTCCAGTACCGTACGGCCAAGTGGTGTCCGCCCGCCGATCAGGAATAGAGAAGCCACATTTGTGAGAAAAATGCCGCCAATAGCCAAAATTATGGGAGGTAAACCAAGGTCAATAGTGTCCTGCCACACGTCTTGCGAGAAGGTAAGTGCGATATCCCTACACCGGTAGACAACAAACACCAGGATACCAGTTACAAAAATCTTGGCGGCACAACCCGCACGGACTTCAGCCATAAGTCTCCAAATGAATAGGGGAACAAGAAGGAAGAAAAAGGGAACAACCATAGAAACGCCAAGGAGTATTTCAAACTGCTCAAAATTAAAGTCGGTCAAAAATACAAAAACACACAATGACACGATGCTGAGAATGAATCCGAACAGAAAATATGAGGAGTGATCCTCATGATATTGTCCCAAATCTTCGCCTCCTAGCGTCTGGCGAAAATCTTTGACCAACGCGTCAACCGCCCAGCCATTGAACCTGTCGATAGTGAACTCTGCTCCCGAATTTGCAACGTGGGAAAGAATGGCCTGTTGGCTGGCCCGCAACTGTTTGTCTGCGGTTTTATTGGTCCGGCGGAGAACAATCTCGGTTCCCAGATCCGTCAGCACAACAAAACCTTTCACCGCGAGTTCGAATATACTGGCAGAAAAGGCCGTATAGCCTTCCGACGAAAAAGTGTGGTGTGCGAGAAAGTTTGCGCGGACGGGCGACATGCCCTCGGGAACAGACCATTGTGGTCTGATCAAACCTTTCGGCAGGCCGGGGCCAACCTTGAGCCTGACACCGAGATAATAGAGCGCGACAACTGCTATGCAGATGAGTGCCAAAACATATGATGACGTATCAGCCATTCACAGCCGCCCTTGTTGCACTCTCGTGCCGTGCAAACTTACCAGCCGCCGCCGCCACCACCACCACCGCCACCGCCTGACGAACCACCGCCACCGGAAAAACTGGACGAAGAACTGCTGACCGGTTGTGGAATCGTGGACGCAATGGTGGAGGCCATCGACGAGGAAAACCCTCCGATCCGATCCCCGAAGCCGCCACTATAATTGCCGCCATACCACCCCGGCGCATAGGCCGCCGCAGCGGCACCGGCCGCGGCTGTTGCCAGCCATGTTTCGAACGCCCTGCTCCACGGCTTTTCCACACCAAGAGCGACAGCATAGGGCAGCAGCTTCTCGAAATGCGATGGCGACATTTGCGGTGCGCCCGCCATGTTCATGCGGTCTTTTTCAGCCAGTGTGAGGTAGATGCGCAATCCCTCGATACCGTCCATCATTTTGCGACCCAATGGCGTTGGAGCGCCCATCAAGAAGATAAACAGGCCATTCAGCAAGGCGATGCCACCCAGAGCGAGAATGATCGGGAACTGCGCGCTGTGACTGAGATCAAACCACATAGCCGACAGGATGCTGGCGAACATGCTGATAGCGGTAAATGCAAAAATCGCACCCACCACAATACCACCAATCTTTTTCGGAAGGCTGGCGCTGCCGCGAAAGTTCTTGCCGATAATGGTTGCGGCAATACTGAAAAACACGGCAAAAAATATGCCGATAATCGCCGCCGCAATAACGTTTTCATCGAGATCGCCGAGGATGAGAACCGCCGCGACAAAGGCAATGCTCAGGAACACGCCAAACAGTGTATATCCCGCATTTGAATGGTAATATTTGCCGCGATGTTCCTTCTCGATCGCCTGCCTGAACTGACTGCCAACCTGCTCAACCCTTTTGCCATTGGCCTTGTCGATGCGCAGTTCAGCGCCTGGTCCACCGATGTTCTGCAACAGTTTTTTTTGGCCGGTTGGCAGCGCAGGATCAGTTTTTTTGTCGGTGCGTCGAATGACGATCGAACTTTTCAAATCGTCGAGAACAACAAAACCCTTTACCGCAAGATCGATGGCGCTCGCGGAAAGCGCTGTCCAGCCTGCGCCTGAAAAGCCATTATTATCGATGTAGTTGACAAGTGCGGGCGAAATGCCCTCCGGCGCATCCCAGCGCGGCACGATCACGCCCTTGGAAGGATCGCGCCCCACTGCAAACCAAGCCCGCAGGTAATATAGGGCAACGACAACCAGTCCAACGATCGACAGCAGATAACCGGCATTGTCACGAAAATACCATTGGCCTTCCTGCCCTGATGACGGCGCGGCAATGGCACCTTTGGGCAGTTTGACGGCGATGGTCATGCCTTCGCCCTCGTTGAAGGCGCGCGTGCTGGAGAAGAACACTTCGTTCCCCTCGGTCATGACCTGAGCATCCGTGCCCGTCTCTCCGGCCGCACCGGTAAAGACCGCCGTTTCGCTGGCTTTCACCGTCTGCGGAAGAACAACTGTTGCGGAAATCTCCTCGATCCGAAACTGCCAGCCATTGCCGGTCACGTTCCAGTAAAGCTCGTCATAACTATCGAAATAACGGATCTGTCGGTCTGTCGTATAGGTGATCTGGTAGGTGTGTTCGCCCGCCTGCAACAAGCGGTCGGCGCTGCCGGTGTAAATGCGTATACCGCCGGAGATATTCTCCGTGTGCCAATCTTCCGTTGCGCCGTCACGCTCCACCGAGACGACACCAAAATCAACCTTGGCACGCCGTCCTTCAGCGTTCTGTGCATAGAGCGGGAAGTCGCGGAAGATACCGCGCTTGATGTCGTTCCCTTCGGAATTGACCTTGATGGTTTCGGTGACGGTGAGTTCACCGGCAGCGGAAACATCAATAACCGAATGATAGGACTGGATATATTCTTCCGCCATTGCTGGCGAAACGGCCAGAAACAGCAGCAGGCCCAATAGTCTCGCAACAAGGATTTTCATCCGGACCTCCTGCAGTTTCAGTAACTTCAAGCTTCTGTGTATTCGACCCCGAGTGAAGCCAACGCTTTCCAGTAACCGGGATAGGTCTTGCCGACACACAACGGGTTCTGGATGGCGATGCCACCGGTTTTCAAGCCAGCCAGCGCAAAGCTCATGGCAATGCGGTGGTCGTGGAATGTGTCGATGGATGCCGTCACACTCTGCCCCGCCAGTGCAGGATCAGAATGCACGATCAGATCGTCACCTTCCTCAAGTGCCAGACCCTCGCGAATATTGTTCAGCCCCAGCGACAGGGCGCGCACACGATCGCATTCCTTGACGCGCAGGTTGGCGATACCGACGAAACGCACCGGCGTTTTGTTATAGGCAGCGAGAACCGCAATGGTCGGAATGGCATCCTGCATCTGGCTGCCGTCGATAACAGCTGGCAGGTTGGGGAACTGCGCAATCACGTCGTAGGCGCGAGCATCTGGCTGTGAGAACTTGTCGGCCGGTGTGCCGATATCGATCTTGCCACCGGTCAGCACTTCTGCACCCCAGAGATAGGTTGCGGCAGATGCATCCGGCTCGATATGGAAGTCGGTTGCGATATAACCGGTTGGCTCAACGCGCCAGACAGCGGCACTAACGCGTGTAACCTTTGCCCCAAAAGCTCCCATGGCTGTGACGGTGAGATCGATGTAACCCTTTGCGCCGATTTCCTCGCCGGCCAAGACGATGTCGATCGGCTTGCCAGCGCAGGCTGCTGCCATCAGTAGCGCCGAGACATACTGGCTGGACAGGTTGGCGTCGATTGTCACCTTGTCGTTGAGGAAGCCTTTTTTCCCGCACACGGTGACTGGCGGGCAACCGGTTGGGGCATCGGCTTCAACGCCCAGCGAACGCAGAGCATCGACCAGCGGCGTGATCGGACGCTTGCGCATATGTTCGTCGCCATCAACGATGACGGCACCGTCAACCAGCGCGGCAGCGGCCGTCAGGAAGCGGGTGGCTGTGCCTGCATTGCCGAGGAACAGCGGGTTTTCCGGTTGGCTGAGATAACCATTGCCCTCAACGACAAAGGTCGTTTCATCCGGCTCGTTAATGGTCACGCCCATGGCGCGCAGCGCGTCTGCCATATAAAGCGTGTCATCGCTTTTGAGAGCGCCGGTCAGCCGGCTGACGCCCTTGGCCAGACCCGCCAGAAGCAGCACGCGGTTGGTTATCGATTTGGAGCCGGGAGGCTGCACCTTGCCGGTAAGAGGTCTGCCGGGGGGAGTAATCGTCAGTTCTGTCATTTGTATCTCATGTTTTCCCGTATTATCGGGATAACGCCGGGTTGTTGGCGTTTCAGAATTTCACGGAAGGAACGGCGCGGTCTGCTTCGTTGGTGATTTCGAAATAGCTGGCTTTGGTAAAGCCGAAATTGCGCGAGACCAGATTGGACGGAAAGCTTTCCACCTTGACGTTGAGGTCGCGTGCCGCACCGTTATAATACCGGCGTGACATCTGGATTTCGCCCTCAAGCGTTTCAAGGGATGCCTGCAAATCGAGAAAGCCCTGATTGGCTTTCAGGTCGGGATAGGCCTCTGCCAGAGCAAACAGTTTGCCCAGCGCCTGTCCCAGCATGCCTTCCGCCTGCGCACGGCCGGCAACGTCACCGGCGGGTACGGCCTGCGCCTTGTTGCGCAGGGTTATAACTTCTTCGAGGGTGCTTTTTTCATGGGCGGCATACCCCTTCACCGTCTCGATCAGATTGGGGATAAGATCTGCACGGCGCTTGAGCTGGACGTCGATACCCGACCATGCCTCCTCGACCATCTGACGGGATTTGACAAGCCCGTTATAGACGATGACGGCATAGACAAGAACGGCAGCAATAATGGCAAGCGCAGTAAACATTCAGGATACCCCTCTCCTACGTGACCACTGAGAGCATGAAGTCCACTCCCACCCGAGTGGTGCGGCAACTTCATGTTCCAGGTCATTTGCTGCCGGACAATATTCTCTCCTCCAAATATTGTCACTGCTTCTATGCATGCAAACGGTTCGCCCGATCAGGCGGCCTTGTTCCAGTTTGCGCCGCCGGCATCCGTCAGCAGGAATGCTTCACCACAGGCCTTGGCCAGCGTGCGAACCCGCAGGATATAGCTCTGGCGCTCGGTGACCGAGATAACGCCGCGCGCATCCAGCAAGTTGAAGACATGGCTTGCCTTGATGCACTGATCATAGGCCGGGAACACGCACTTGTGCAGCATGTGGTTATCATGTTCGCCCGGTGCACCAGCGGCGAGAAGTGCCATGCACTCCTGCTCGGCATCGATAAAGTGGCGATGCAGCATCTCAGTGTTGGCGAATTCGAAGTTGTGGCGGGAATATTCCTGCTCTGCCTGCAGGAAGACATCACCGTAGGAAATCTTCTCGTCGCCTTCACGGCCGTTGAAGTTCAAGTCATAAACATTGTCCACGCCCTGCACATACATGGCCAGACGTTCAAGACCGTAGGTCAATTCCCCGGCGACAGGCGAGCACTCGATGCCGCAAACCTGTTGGAAATAGGTGAACTGCGACACTTCCATGCCGTCACACCAGCACTCCCAGCCAAGGCCCCATGCGCCAAGCGTCGGGCTTTCCCAATCGTCTTCCACAAAACGGACATCGTGCAGCAACGGGTCGAGACCAATGGCGCGCAGCGAGCCGAGATACAGTTCCTGCAGGTTGGACGGGTTCGGCTTCAGAATGACCTGATACTGGTAATAGTGCTGCAGGCGGTTGGGGTTTTCACCATAACGGCCATCGGACGGGCGGCGCGACGGCTGGACATAGGCAGCCTTCCAAGGTTTTGGGCCGAGGGCGCGCAATGTTGTTGCCGGGTGAAACGTGCCAGCGCCCACTTCCATATCATAAGGCTGCAAAACGGCGCAGCCCTTGTCAGCCCAGTAGTTATGGAGCGTCAGAATGAGCGCCTGAAAAGAACGCTTAGGGTTCATATGATCTGGAACGTCGGTCATGGGATAGGCCAGCACTTGCTTATTTCGGATGCGGACAGGTGCCACGACCGGCGCGACGGGTCAAGGTTTTATGCGCGCCGGACAGAGACTGAACAGCTGATGGCGCTGGTTGCGCACAGGCACAGCCAGCTCTGTCTGTTCAACTGGCGCTAACCACCGCTCGGCCGTCGGAAGACCATGCCTTTTTCAGGAACCGCGTTACCGGCTTTTCAAACATCAGATGTATGATGATCGATGCACCAATCGCCGTCATGAGCACCGCAATACCCGACAGGAAACCGGTTCCCAGCACCTTGTGAACGACAGAGATAACCAGCCCGTGCGTCAGATAAAGTGCGTAGGACGCGTCACCGACAATTTCAAACCGCTTCAACAGGCGTTTTGGCCAGGCACCTGCCGTTTCAAGCCAGACGCAGCCGGCAACCAGCAGCAGGGATGGCAAACCCCAGCTGAGCAAGCGCAACAGTCCTGTCTGTTCACCGGTGGCGGCGGCAATTGCAAAGCCTACAAAGGAAAGTCCAATCGCGATCAGACCACCACTTTTCCATTTCAGGATCAGTTGCGACAGGAATAGACCCGACAGGAATTCGATGAGAAGCGGTGAGGTCCAGACCTGCATGACCGGCGATTGCCATTCCATGATCTGTCCACCAGCCGCCATGGCAAGAAGAAAACCGGCGGTGACGGACATCGGTGCACGCAAGGCAAGGCCAACGGCAAAGACCAGATAGAAGAACATTTCCATGTTGAGCGTCCAGCCCACCATGACCAGAGGTGCCAGCATGCCGGTTTCATTGACATAAGGCACGAACAGCAGCGATTTCCAAAGCTGGTCAGCGGTGAAGCCGAAGCTGGAAAACACGCCAGCCATTGCACCAAGGCACATGACAACCGTCACCGCCCAGTATAGCGGAACAATGCGTAGAACACGATGATAGAGGAACTGCCCGGGCGTCGCGTTGATGGCAAACGTTCCCATGACGAAGCCGGAGATGACGAAGAATACGTCCACACCGGCTGCGCCTATTGTAAAAGCCTCTCCAATCACATGGAAAAACACAACAGAAAGTGCAGCCAGCGCTCTCAGGACCTGGATGGAATGGATCTTTTGCAAAATACGCCCCCAAAATAATCAGGCGGATATTTGCATAAGTCATGCACCATTTGGAAACTACTGGTTGAAATAGTTAATTCGTATCATAATGGTTGCGTTTCCCATTTTGATATACTCAACTTAATCCTCATCGTCCTTTTTGAGACGATATTCACCGGTTTCCGGGTCCTTGACCAAGGTGCCGGTTGCGCCGGTTTCCTTTTCCTTGCGCTCCTGACGCGAGCGTGCAGCCAGCTTTTCCGCATCGGAAATAAACCGCCGATACAAAAGAAGAGCCCCGCCAATCAGCACCACCAGAAATATAATTTGCGCCATACTGCGTTCCCCTTGGCACGATTGGCCAAAAGCAGCGGATGAAATTGGCGTTTCCCGCTGCCTTGTCTTTTTGTTTGATGTCGGGCTTTGAAACAGCCTCACGTTTCGACGCGAGGCGGATTACAGACCGAAACGTCCCCACAATGCCTTTTCTTCAGCCACCTCTGCAAGTCCTGCAACAGAAGCTGCGGCAATGTGTTCCGCGTTCAGCGATACGCCCGGAACCCGTTTGCCAAAAAGGCTGCGTGCACCGGTTATCAGCTCCAACTTTACTTTCTTGCCGTAACGGCGACGCAGCACGTCCCGCATGTCGCCAAGCCCATCAATCAGGCCAAGGTCGAGACCACGCATACCGGTCCAGAACAGGCCGGAGAAAATATAGGGATCATCGGCCAGCTTATCGCCACGGCGCATACGCACCATGTCCATGAAAACCTTGTGAATTTCGATCTGCAGGGTTTTCAGATATTCGACATCGCTTTCCTTTTCTGGCTGAAAAGGATCAAGGATCGCCTTGTTTTCACCGGCAGTATAAACGCGCCGTTCGACACCGATCTTCTTCAGCAGCTCCGGGAAACCGAACCCGCCAGAAACAACGCCGATCGAACCCACAATCGATGTCGGATCGGCAATGATCTCGTCACCGGCAAGGGCGATCATGTAACCACCGGATGCGGCCACGTCTTCCACAAAAATCAGAACCTTCTTGTCATTTTCTTCCGCCAGCATGCGAATGCGCTGATAAATCATGCGCGACTGAACCGGCGATCCACCCGGCGAGTTCAAAGAAATCGCGACAACCGGTGCATCCTTTCTGGCAAAGGCTTTTTCAAGCAATGGCGCATAGGTGGCAAGGTTAAGGGCGGGACGGAACTGGCTGCCGCCTGCCATGATAGCCCCATGCATTCTCACAACCGGGATCACAGTTTCCCGTTTGCGAAAACGTTTGGGCAAAAGCCGCCTCAATAAACCTGCCATACACCTGCCTCACTGCTACACATTTGCGGATGCCGCTCTGCGAAAACCGCACCGGTTTTCAGCAAGCATGATGCATCCTGCTCTCGTTTGGTGATGTATGCATCGAAGCGTCAAACGCAATGGCAATGGTTAAAAAAAGCGCAGTTTTTACGCGCCTTTCAGAGGCTTGCGCGCATAGGCCGCACGGCCGTTACTAAGATCATCCACGAAACTGGAGAAGGCGTGGCCTTCTTCTGCATGCATGACCAACGCTGCGCGGAAAGACAGGCGAGCTCGTGACCCCTTGATGGCGGTCACCAGAACCCGCACGGCATTTTGGCCCGGACGCGGATGAACAAGCGTTACTTCCAGCCCGCCAAAACGTTTGCCGCAGGCACTTATCAGTTCACCAACCGATTCCGGTCTGGCGATAAGGGAAAGCTGGCCTCCGGGCATGAGCACAGCGGCAGCCGTTCGCAGCCAGTCCTCAAACAATGTTTCCGTCATGGCATGCGCCTGCGCCTTCAGTCCATCCGGCGTGCGCCTGTCCGAGGCGTCATTGAAGGGTGGGTTCATGATCACATGATCAAAATAATTGTCCTGCAATCCGGCTGCTGCGCGCGCTTTGGCCCGCAAGGTGACATCGGCCTCATGCACGCAAACGCGGTTCGCAAAATAGGCGTTTTCGGAAAGTTTCAGGCTGCGCTCAGCAAAGGCAACCATTTCGTCCGAGCGTTCGAACAGGAAGACTTCAGCCTGCTCCAGACGTGAGGCAACTGCCATGCCAGCAGCACCTGCACCAGCACCAAGATCCGCCACTCTGCACGGCCTGTCATCCGCGACCAGCGAGGCAAGTAACATAGCATCCATGCCGGAACGGTGGCCACGCCCCTTGGGCTGCACCACCAGAAACCGTCCGCGATGAAAAGCATCGATTGTGTCCGCATCGACCTCAGACATCGCTTGCCTCAGGCCTTTTCGTCACGCAATTCAGCGCCCAGTCCCGCCTCACGCAGGATGGTACGCGCCTCTTCTGCACGCCCTTCCTCAACAAGAAAACGCCGAGGCAGAAGGCCTAGCGACCCTTCCAATATGCTCATGGACTGGTCTGCTATCATGCAATGAATCCCCGCCTCACTCAAAAGTGTTTCCACGAAGGACAGAAGAACCGCATCGTTTGTGCGGATTATTTCCAGCATATCAACGATAATCCCATAATTTTGAATGCCCAGTGGCAATTCGCCCCTTGCCGCGCCAAGCGCCCCTTTCTATTGTCCAATCGAAATTATGAACAGGAGTCCGGGCCGTTGGGCATCGTCATACCGCTTGAAGAGAGCAAAAACAAACACGCATCCGTAAAACCGCTCGTCGAGCTGACAAAAGCAGACATGGAACGGGTAAACCAGCTTATTCTTTCCAAGGCCGGTTCGGATGTGCAGATGATCCCGGAGGTTGCCAATCATCTGATTTCCTCCGGTGGCAAACGTCTGCGTCCCATGCTTACCCTCGCCTCTGCAGCGATGTTTGGTTATACGGGCGATCATCACATCAAGCTGGCAACAAGCGTCGAGTTCATGCATACGGCCACCCTCCTGCATGATGACGTGGTGGACGAAAGCGATCTGCGCCGCGGCAAGTCCACGGCGCGCACCATATGGGGTAACCAGGCCAGCGTTCTGGTTGGCGACTTTCTGCTTGGCCAAGCCTTCCGCATGATGGTGGAAGTCGGCTCTCTCGATGCTTTGGATGTTCTGTCTACCGCCGCTTCTGTTATCGCCGAAGGCGAAGTGCTGCAGCTTTCCGTTGCCAAGAACATGGAAACAACAGAAGACGATTACCTCTCTGTTATCCGCGCCAAAACTGCAGCGTTGTTTGCAGCCGCCGCCGAAGTTGGCCCTATTGTGGCCAAGACCACCAAGGCTGAGCGCAATGCACTGAAGTCCTACGGCATGAACCTCGGTCTGGCCTTCCAGCTGGTCGATGACGTTCTCGATTACGGTGGCAAGGCCGCCGACCTCGGCAAAAACGTCGGTGACGATTTCCGTGAAGGCAAGATCACACTTCCGGTCATTCTGTCCTACCGTCGTGGCAGCCCGGAAGAGCGACAGTTCTGGAAAAACGCCATTGAAAATGGCGAAAGCTCCAACGAGAACCTCGAAAAAGCCCTCGGCCTGATCGGCAAATATAACGGCCTTTCAGATACGATCACCCGCGCCGTCCACTACGGGACGATTGCACGCGATGCGCTTGCACCGTTGCCTGAAACGCCCTGGAAGTCTGCGCTGATGGAAGTCATCGACTTCTGCATCGAGCGCGTGAACTGAACCGGAAAAAACCGCCCGGTGTGATTTTGAACCACCCGTGCGCCTTTTCTCGGAACGTCATTTCCCCAGCATCCCGCAACCAAAAATCGATTTGGTTGCGGGCCTGCTCCAAAAAAGCCATTCTGTTGTGACGAAGAATGGAAAGTTGTATTTTCAGTGCTTCGGCACCAATCAAGGGTTTCCACATGCGGCGCAAACCAGCATTTCGTTTTCTCTGTGGCGTGGCTTTTGTCGCCTCTCTCACCTTGGGGGCGGTACCGGGAACGGCCAGCGCTGAAACGAAACCTGCGGAAAAAGCCGAAACCTTCGATCCGGCCAGCGTCAACTCATTTTCCGGAGCGTTTCTGGCGGCCCGCACCGCTGACGTTGATCAGGATTACGACACGGCAATTACACTTTACACCAAGGCTCTTGACTTCGATCCGGCCAATTCGGAAATCCGCCAGCGTTTGATGATTGCACAATTGCTGAACGGCAATTTCGATGCGGGTGCAAAAATCGCAGAAAGCCTCAAGAACGATTCTTCCGTCGAGCGCGTAACCACCATCGTTCGCGCCCTTGATGCGATGCGCAAAAAGGAATTCACCTCAGCTGAAAAGCTGCTGAAATATACCGGCCCGAACGACCTCGACAAAATGGTCAATACGCTGCTGATCGCCTGGGCGAATGCCGGTGCGGGCAAAAGCAAGGAAGCCCTTGCGATGATCGATGGTATGAAAGGCCCCGGCTGGTACGCGATTTTCAAAAATTACCATGCAGGCGCCATGGCGCTGGTAGCAGGCAATGTTGAAGTTGCACGCAGCCGACTGAACGCCGCGATCACCGACCGCGAAGGCGGCGCCACCGCCAGCGATACCTATATGCGCGCCGTGATGGCTCTTGCCCGCCTGGAAGCAAAAGCCGGCAACAAACAGAAGGCACTGGATGCCATTTCGGTTGGCGATGATTTTGCCAACAACTATGCCCCGCTGAAGGCCCTGCGCGAAAGCATCGAAAAGGGTGAAAAGCCGGAACAGCAGGTCACCACTGCGACCGAAGGTGCTTCCGCGGTTCTGTTTTCCATTGCCGGTGCGTTGAACCGCGAAGGCGCGGAAGAGATCGTGACGCTCTACCTGCAGATTGCCCATGAACTGGATTCGAAAAGTGCCGATACGTTGATCCTGCTGGGTGGCCTTGCGGAGAACCTCAAGCAGCCGGAACGTGCTATCGATTTTTATTCGAAAGTGCCTGCGACATCGCCGATGCACCGCATTTCGGAGTTGCAGCTTGGTCTGACTCTTGCCCAGACGGGTAAGGTTGATGAAGCCCGCGAACATTTGAAGTCGCTGCTGGCATCTGACCCGAAGGATATTCGCAGTTACCTCGCCTATGGTAGCGTTCTCTCAGATGCCAAGGACTACAAGGCAATGGCGGAGAACTACGACAAAGCCGTTGAAATCCTCGGACCAGTGGCAAAACGTGGTGATTGGGCCGTCTATTTCCAGCGCGGCATTGCCTATGAACGCTTGAAGGAATGGGATCAGGCCGAGCCAAACTTCAAGAAGGCTCTGGAGCTTAATCCTGAGCAGCCGCAGGTTCTCAATTACCTCGGTTATTCCTGGGTCGATAAAAACCTCAACCTTGATGACGCGATGGACATGATCCGTCGCGCGGTCGAGTTGCGCCCGAATGACGGTTACATCGTCGATTCGCTTGGCTGGGCTCATTACCGTCTTGGCCAGTTTGATGAAGCTGTGGTCGAACTGGAACGCGCCATCGAGCTGCGTGCTGGCGACCCGACCATCAACGACCACCTTGGTGATGTTTACTGGCGTGTTGGCCGCAAAGTTGAAGCCGTTTACCAGTGGAACCGCGCACTGATTGGCGACAGCGATGACGTCGATAAGGCGAAGGTCAAGGAAAAGATCGCCAACGGCCTGCCGCCGCTGGAAAAGGATGCCGAAAACACGGCCAAAAAGGATGTGAAACCGGAAGAACCGGTTGCTCCTGTGCCTGACAAGAAATCCTGATCAACCGCATGCCAGTTCAGTCTTTTTCCGGAGCGGCGGAGTTTTACGAAACCGCTCCGGCCAAAATCAACCTTGCCCTGCACGTGGTGGGGCAACGGGCAGATGGCTATCATCTGCTGGAAACGCTGGTCACATTCGCTGATGCTGGTGACCGGCTGTCCTTTGCAGCCGACGATGCAGATCGATTTTCAATCTCCGGCCCCTTTTCCGCTGTACTCGCCAACAATGACGGTTTGACCGATAATCTGGTGTTGCGTGCACGTGATCTTTTGCGTCAAGCTGTGATCGCCACTGGACAGCAAGCACCGGCCGTGGCCATTCATCTGGAAAAGAACCTGCCAATTGCGTCGGGCATCGGTGGTGGTTCGGCTGATGCCGCAGCGGCGCTGCGTGGGCTTCTGCGGTTCTGGCGCTGCTCCATCCCCAATGAAACACTTGACACGATTGCCCTGTCGCTTGGTGCCGATGTACCTATGTGTTTTGCCGGAATGCCGCTGATGGCGCGTGGCATTGGTGAAGAGTTGACCCTGCTGCCGCAGCTACCGACATTTGCGATGGTGCTGGCAAACCCTTTGACAGGTGTCTCAACACCGGAGATTTTCCGCAGGCTGCAGACGAAGAACAATCCGCCCGTTCCAAACGTCTTGCCGCAGAACAAAGACGATTGGCAGACTTTCATCCATAATTTGCGCAATGATCTCGAGGCGCCTGCGATTTCAGCCCTGCCGGTCATCCGGGATGTGTCAGACCTGTTGAAACAACATGGTGCCACGCTGGTGCGGATGTCCGGCTCCGGCGCCACCTGTTTCGGGATATTCCCCTCTTTCGAGGTCGCACGACAGGTTGAGGCATCACTGGCAGCACAACGGCCGGACTGGTACTTCAAGGCAACCATGACAAAACAGGAAGCGCAGCCATGAGCGATACGTCTCGCCCGTTTATCCCGGTCAATATTGCCGTTTTGACAGTTTCCGATACGCGCACGCTGGACAATGACAAGTCCGGTGACACGCTGGTTGCGAGAATAACCGAGGCCGGTCACAGGCTGGCGGACCGCGCCATCGTCGCTGATGATCGCGAGGCGATTTTCAACACGGTGCGTGACTGGACCCTGTCAGAGGGTGTCGATGTGGTGATTACCACTGGGGGCACAGGTTTTACCGGACGTGACGTGACACCGGAGGCATTGGAGCCCCTGTTTGAAAAACGCATGGACGGTTTTTCTGAAGTGTTTCATCGCATTTCCTACGACAAGATCGGAACGTCGACAATCCAATCTCGGGCGACTGGTGGTGTGGCCAATGCCACCTATATTTTCGTGCTGCCTGGCTCTCCCGGTGCCTGCAAGGATGCGTGGGACGGCATATTAAAAGCACAGCTCGATTACCGTCACATGCCCTGCAACTTCGTGGAAATCATGCCGCGGTTGGATGAACATCTGAAACGCGGGTAATTTTGCTGAGGCCGTTAGCGGCCTTCCCGCGCTTCCGTCACCACCCATGAAGGGATGATCTCCGCACTCAGGCGGCGCAGTTTCTGGCCTTTGGTGAAATGCGCAAGCGCCATGTTGGATTTCGCCAGGCTGACCGCCTGCTTCTTCGGCAAAAGCAGCCCATATTCCAGCGGTTGCGGTTTCTGAAAAAGGCGTCGAAAAAATGGCCGCCGGTAATTGCGCGACGGCGTGAATTTGGCGGGCACCCTGTTCAGCGCCACGTATTCCTGAATGTCTTCAATCCAACCGGTTTGCGGACGTGCTCCCGGTTCCAGCAGCAACAGCCATTCGCCGCGTACCGATTGTACGATGTCATTAATGTCCCACTGGACATGAAAGCGGCAACCGGCTGCATCGGCAACATGCGATGAGCCATCACGCGAACCATGATCCAAGATCACAACGTCGCTTACCAGCCCTTCGACCGCGCCGGATACCAGCGTGGACAGGGTGTGAGCCAACTCAGGTTCCTGATCCCGGCATTCCATGATCACCGTCAGCATGGGTGGACCCAATCGCCAGCGATTGCGGAAGGTCGCATCGAAGCACTTAAGCCTGGTGAAAGTCGGTCAGTTCTGTTTTGCAAAACCTTGATGGACATCAATTCCATCCGTGGTCTTGCTTCTGAAACCGAACGATCTTCCCTCATGCCGCAGTCCAAACCCCTGATGTCCTATGCAACCTAGCATTATCGTATCAGATCATAAATTGCCACAATCTGTTTGCGCATTTTGTTCTTGTAATGTTCTCATGAATGTTTTAGGAATTTAATCATCGAAGCGAAGAGTCGTTTTCGCACGGAGCAACCAGATGACAAACCATATGCTTTCGGGGCAAAGCGCATTCGCGCC
This sequence comes from Agrobacterium sp. AGB01, assembly GCF_014851585.1. Taxonomy (GTDB): domain Bacteria; phylum Pseudomonadota; class Alphaproteobacteria; order Rhizobiales; family Rhizobiaceae; genus Agrobacterium. The sequence goes on along the minus strand of NZ_JACVAB010000001.1, from coordinate 654,807 downwards.
TGCCCATACGGCAGATATTGCCAACGCACTTGCAAATGTATCCGGCCTGCGTATCGAAATTGATCGTCGCCGAGGGCGTGGCGCCGGGCTTAATCCATCCGGTCGCTTTGAGACAGAACAACGCGAAGCCTTTGATGATGGCTGGCAGACACTGGAAGACCTGCCTGCCTTCAAAACTGAGGTGCAGGTTGAAAAGCCACGTTCCATCATCACACGCAATGAATCGCCTGACATTCCCTTTGATCGCTCTATCAATCCGTACCGTGGTTGCGAACATGGCTGCATCTATTGTTTTGCCCGTCCCACCCACAGCTATATGGGCCTGTCGGCTGGCATCGATTTTGAAGCACGGCTTTTTGCCAAGCCCGATGCAGCGAAACTGCTGGAGCGCGAGCTGGCGAAACCCGGGTACAAACCACGCACACTGGCCATTGGCACAAACACGGACCCCTACCAGCCCATCGAGAGAGAATGGCGCATCATGCGACAGATCCTCGAAGTTCTGGCTGAGGCGGAGCATCCAGTTGCTATCGTGACGAAGTCGGCTCTGGTAACACGCGATATCGATATCCTTGCACCACTGGCAAAGAAGGGCCTGGCCAAGGTTGCCTTGTCCGTGACGACGCTGGACAAGAAGCTAGCGCGCTCAATGGAGCCGCGTGCCTCGACGCCGGAAAAGCGGCTTGAAGCCATCAAGGCACTGACCGAGGCAGGCATTCCGACATCCGTCATGGTCGCCCCGGTCATTCCCGCACTGAATGATCACGAGATCGAACGGATTCTCGATTCGGCCAAGGCTGCCGGTGCCACTGAAGCCAGTTATGTGCTGCTGCGGCTGCCTCTCGAAGTCAGCCCGCTGTTTCGCGATTGGCTGTTGCGCAATTATCCCGACCGCTACCGCCACGTCATGTCGCTCATCCGCTCCATGCGGGATGGCAAGGATTATGACGCGGAATTTGGCAAGCGCATGAAGGGTGCCGGTCCCTACGCTTGGCAGATCGGCAGACGGTTCGAGATGGCCACCAAACGCCTTGGCATGGTGCGTCGTGGCATCCATTTGCGCGATGACCTGTTCGTTCCTCCGGGAGGTGCCGGCGTGCAGCTTTCGCTTCTCTGAACCACGTCCAACCTCAGCACAGTCTTCAGTGACATCCACACTTCCTGGGTCTCATTGCCAGATCAAAGGCTGAATGCGTTTGAAAGATATCGTTCGCGTCGTCCCTGCCGCGAACCGATCCCCGGACCGCTTTGTGATGACCCCGCCGCATCTGTCATGAAGACAGGAGCCGCCAGCAGAACCACCGTTGCCGCCGCTCGGGTATTTGCTGCAATTATCATCGCACCGGGGCTTGCAGGAGATCGGGTTGGCATGCGAGTTTCCGCCGCATGAAAAAGCGTATGCCTCCCGACTCTCCTGCCCTTTTTGATTTCCAGCTGACTGGACCGGATTTCAGCATTGAGACCGAATGCCAAAAACAAGGTTTCTGGCCAGTTGCAGGCACGGATGAAGCAGGACGTGGCCCCTTGGCCGGTCCGGTGGTGGCAGCAGCAGTCATTCTCGATCCCAACAATATTCCGCCAGGGCTGAACGATTCCAAACAGCTTTCCAAAGGCAAACGGGAAAGCCTTTTCGAACTTATCCTCAAGACCTCAATCGTCTCCATTGCCTCGTCCTCACCGACAAGAATTGACGACATGAATATCTTGCGCGCCAGCCTTGATGCCATGCGTCGGTCAATCCTGGGTCTGACGACATCACCTGCCATCATCCTAGCCGATGGTCGTGACGTACCGCCTGGCATAGCCTGCCCCGGCCGCGCCGTGATCAAGGGCGATGCACGATCCGTCTCGATTGCAGCGGCCTCCATCGTCGCCAAAGTGATGCGAGACAGAATGATGGAGCAGGCTGGAGAACTGTTCCCGCATTATGGTTTCGCAGGGCACGCAGGTTACGGCACAGCGGCTCACAGGCAGGCGATTGAACAACATGGCGCCTGCCCATTGCATCGCATGAGTTTTCGCCCTCTGCGTCAGGATTAAGCCTTACCACCTATGCCGCCATGTCTTGATTGAGCAAGGCCGACAGTTACGCCGTCGTGAGACAACCCAAGCCCGAGTTTGTCGTGAAACTCTGCTGACAGCGCCAGTATTAACATTGCAATCGGGAGCGAGCCGGTCAGACGGGCACTTGCCGGAAGGTGGCAATGCAAGACTGCGCAGCCAGCGTTCGGTGTGGCGGTGTCGATGCAACGCCGTCCGATCAACCCTTCTCATGGCCAAGACAGGCGCAGCCGTCGTCCAGATACAAAAAAGGCCGGGTTGCCCCGGCCTTTCAAAATCCAAACTGCAATCCGCTTAGTTCAGACGAGATTTGACTTCGCCTACCGCCGACTTGAACAGCTTACCCTGCACAGCAGCGGTAGACTTGTCTGCAATCAGCTTCTCAGAAGCAGCAATCGCGAGATCAACAGCTGCGGAACGAACTGCACCAATGGCGTCGTCTTCAGCCTGCTTGATCTTTTGTTCAGACAGAGCGGTACGGCGTGCGACGAATTCTTCCGTCTTGGCCTTGGCTTCAGCTGTCAGGGCTGCCGCTTCACGTTCGGCCGCAGCAACGATGCTTGCAGCTTCTGCTTCGGCATCCTTGCGCTTGCGCTGATATTCAGCCAGCAGGTGCTGGGCTTCTTCACGCAGACGCTTTGCTTCGTCGAGTTCATTGCGGATATTGTCGGCGCGCTCGTCCAGAGACTTCGCGATCATGCCAGGAACCTTGAGGTAGGCAATCAATACGAAGAAAAGAACAAGACCAACCAGTGCAAAGAATGATGCGTCTAAGGCCATGTTACGCCTCCTTCTTTTCGGAAGCGGCAGCGACAGCCGCCTTCGCATCGGTATCCTTGATTTTGGAACCAATCAGCTGATCAACGATCGCAGTCGTTGTTTCCTCAGCAATGGCACCAACTTCGGCAAATGCCTTTTCCTTGATACCAGCAATACGCTGCTCGGCAGCGGTCAGCTTTTCAGCCAATTCAGCCTCTACAGCGGCGCGGTCAGCATCGGCTTTAGCCTTGGCTGCGTCACGAGCCGAAGAAGCGATAGAGCTTCCCTTGGCTCTCGCGGCTGCGAGTTCTTTTTCATAGCTTTCAATCGCGGCATCGGCTTCAGCATTCAGACGAGAAGCTTCATCCAGATCCTGCGCTATACGCCCGTGACGGTTTTCAAGAATACCGCCGACGCGGGGTACGATGACCTTTTGCATAAGCACGTAAAAAAGGCCGAACGTAATCGCCAGCCACAAAAGCTGCGAAGCATATGTAGACTGATCGAACGGGGGAAAAACGCCAGAACCGTGTTCAGCACTTTGTGCTACGCCGGTTTCCGTATGCGTTTCACCAGCAGCCGGTGTTGACTCGGCATAAGCCGGGGTCACAAACATGCTTACCTCCAGGTGTACTGCAAATACGAAAGATCACGGCACGCATAAAAAACGCGCCGCGATCAATAAACGTCACTGCCGATATTAGACAGCGAACAGCAGAAGAAGAGCGACGAGCAACGAGAAGATGCCCAGAGCTTCCGTAACGGCGAAGCCGAATACCAGACGGCCGAACTGGCTGTCTGCTGCAGATGGGTTGCGCAGTGCGCCGGAGAGGTAGTCACCGAAGATACGGCCGAGAGCGAGGGACGTACCAGCCATGCCAAGGCATGCGAGACCTGCGCCGATGTACTTTGCTGCTTCCGCTTCCATGTTAAGCTCCTTAGAAATGGTTGTTGCGGCTTTTATTGACGCCCGGGAACCGGGGCCAGCGACTTTACTTCTCAGTGACCACCATGCACGGCGTCGTTCAGGTACATGCAAGTTAGTACCGCGAAGACGTATGCCTGCAGGAAGGCAACGAGAAATTCCAGACCAGTCATTGCGACAGTCATGATCAGTGGCAGAATAGCGCCGCCAATACCGACTGCGCCCATAGCGCTCATCGTGGCAACGAAACCTGCGAAAACTTTGAGGGTGATGTGACCGGCCAGCATGTTCGCGAAAAGACGAACCGAGAGGCTGATCGGACGGGACAGGAACGAGATCACCTCGATGGACGACACCAGAGGTAAAAGAACCTTTGGAACGCCAGCCGGCGCAAAGACGCCGAGGAAGTGAAGACCGTGCTTGTAGAAACCGTAAACGACGACCGTGCCGATAACCAGGCACGCCAGTGCGAAGGTTACGATGATCTGGCTGGTGATCGTGAAGAAGTATGGGAACATGCCGAGCAGGTTTGCGGTGAGCACGAACATGAACAGCGAGAAAACAAAGGGGAAGAACTTCATACCCTTGCTTCCGGCGCCTTCGCGCAGCATCGACGCAATAAACTCGTAGGACATCTCAGCAACAGACTGAAAACGGGTCGGGATAAGACCGCGGTTCGATGTTGCGAAATACAGGAAACCAGAAGCGGCTGCGATAGTAGCGACCATAAACAGCGATGCGTTGGTAAAGGAAAAATCGACCCCACCGATTTCGATCGGAATAATCGGCTGTACCACGAACTGATGTGTCGGATCGTTTGCCACCGGCTGCCCTCTTTGCCTTTGGCGCCATCAACGGCGCCTCTTCATCGTATTGAAAAAACAGCTTTAAGGGCTGTTTTTCCCATTCTGTTTCTTTGTCTGCGCATCGTCCGAAAATTGTGGCTGAGCCACAACACCGGCCGAACGCAGAACGTTCAATACACCTGCACAGAAGCCGAGAAGAAGAAGTATAATCATCCCCCAAGGCGACGTACCAGCTAAGTAGTCCAGAAGGTACCCGAGCATGGCGCCAACCACGATCGCGGATATGAACTCAGAAGACAGCTTCATTGCCATTGCGAAACCCTTGCGTGTTTCACCGGCATTTCTCTCCGCCGCTGCTTCGGCCTCATCCTCCGTCTTCACCTTTGCCAACTCGTTGGCCAGGCGTTTACGGCGTTCTTCCAGACTATCGTCACGGTTGCTATTCATGTCCCACCTGCCTTTTCTTCCCTCGTTCCAGCACCGCCAGAACGCTTTGAGGTTGTAAACGGCAAGGGCTTTGACATGTTCCAGCCCGTTCTGAAGTCGCGCGCAACATAGTTTTGAGTGCCCGTATAGTCAAGGCGTTGAACACGCTTGATTAAATACAAATTAACACTGTAAAAACATGAGCTTAGACTTCAAAACCGGTTTCAGGCGTCTACAGCGCACAGGAATCACTGGATTTGTTCACACTAATCGTTGCCATCAGGCCACAATTTCAGCTCCATCCGCCACCATATGTGCGGTAAAACACGTGCAATCCGATACGACCGACTTTTTTCATGCTCTTGCCCCAAGCCGGGCGCACGTAAACAGCATGGTAGTGGGTTGCAGAACCAACTTCCGGCAGCCAGATTTTGCCGGCTGTGGTGGCCATGGCGATTTCGCGCGCCATTTTCCAGTGACGCTGCGAGTTGACGCGGTCACGGATGTTGTCGCAGGCAAAGGAGAACTGGCAACGATTGCGCCAGTCCTTGTTCTGATAGACAACACCACAGATGGTTGACGGGTAGGTCGGGTTGCGAACTCGGTTGAGAATGACCTGCGCGACAGCCGCCTGACCCTTCACCGATTCTCCACGGGCTTCAAAATAAATGCCGGAAGAGAGGCACTGCTGCTCCTCAGCAGAAAAGACTGCAGGCGGCAGTGGCGTTGCTGCCCATGCATGGTCGTCCGGCCCGATATCAGGAATGAAACGTCCGGTCTGCGGCTTCTTCAAAATAGCGTCGAAAGGAGATTCGCGGGCGAAGTCCGGCTCTGCTGGTGCATAGGCAGTTGCCAGCACGTCCGCGTTACGGTTGGTGACCAGCGACGCAAGCATTGGCGAAACGCCATTGTCCATCTTCTTTTCATCACGACGGAAATAGAATGAGGCCAGTTCGACCGGCTTTTCGCGCTTTGACTTTACAAAAGACGGGCGCTCCTTACGGCTCAGCGGTTCGACGTCGATCATGCTTGTGCGCTGCAGAACTGAGCCCGCTGTAAAAGCTGGCGGTGGCTGCATGATTTCCAGTGCGACAACGCGGCCCTTCTTGGCGGCGCGATTGACGCGCTCGCTATCAGGCGTTGTCGGATGTTTTTCCTTGTCGTCGGCAAAAGCGATCTTGCGGCCGTCCGGCAGGGTCATGCCTGCACCGGATGAAGCCGAGGCGCTGTCTGCGTTATTAAAGGCAAGTGAAGCAGAGTGGACCGAGCCAGCCGGCGAGTTGGTCAATACCATGCGCCACTGGCTATTGCCGCCATCAAGGCCGGCAAGCAGTGCGGCCAGATCGGCCCGCGATGCCAAAGTGGGGAAAGCCAGCCATGCAGCGAGGCCAAGAACTAAAGGCGAGGTCCATTTCCCACTCGAAATGAACGACCCGCGACGCATCACACCTTTTGAACGCAAAACCGGCACTCCAAACACGCAGACACACACAAATGACGCGACCGGAGGGGCCAGCGACACGAACTCGTATATGAGCAAAAATAGTTCGTTAACCTTGATGCTTGGTTAACGAGATGCCCGCCTGCGCAGCGGATTTAACAAAGTGACAGATAAGATCGGCACACGTTTTCGTGAATCGGTGCGGAACGACTTAGCGAGACGCCAGCCGTGAGCACAATACGCAGTGAGAGACACAAAATAAGGTGAGCAGAGTGATCATCCACCCTGCCCGCGCCTTGAGGTTCTTTCGGGCGTTTTCAGATCACCACGTGAGAGCCAAGTTCAACCACCCGGTTGGCAGGGAGGCGGAAATAGTCGGAGGGATCAGCGGCTGTTTCTGCAAGACCGATGAAAAGACGGTTCTGCCATGTTGGCATTTCGGAGTTTTTATCTGGCACCAGCTTGCGACGTCCGAGATAAAAGGAGGTCGACATGATATCGAACTTGAAACCGGCGCGACGCAGATAGGCCAATGCCTGTGTGACGTTCTGGGTTTCCATGAAGCCGAAATGCAGCTCGACCACAATAAAGCGGTCGCTTAACCGCCGCATGGTGAAGCGTTCCACCTGACTAACGCGCGGTTGGTCTTCCGTGCGGATCGTCAGGATGACGTTCTTTTCGTGCAGGACGTGGTTGTGCTTGAGATTATGCAGCAGAGCTGCAGGAGCGGTCTCGGGGTCACCGGTCAGGAAAATAGCCGTGCCGGGAATACGCAGTGGCGCATGCGAACTTTCCTTTTCGACCGAAGCCACGAACAGTTTAAGTGGCACATCTGTGCGACGCGTCTTGGCAAACAGGATTTTGGAACCGCGCTGCCATGTCCACATTATAATAGTGAAGACAATGGCAAACATAACCGGCACGTAACCGCCATCATGAACCTTCAGCAAGTTAGCGCCAAGAAACACCATTTCCAGCAGGAACAGTGGCAAAAGCACCGCGAGTGCCAGCCACAACGACCAGTTCCAGCGGCTGCGCACAAACTCAAAGAACATCAGGCTGGTGACGACCATCGCACCAGTGACCGAGATGCCATAGGCGGTAGCCAGTGCATCCGAGCTTTGGAAGCTGAAGACCAATGCGATGACACCCAAAAGCAGAATGGTGTTGACCGACGGCAGATAAATTTGCCCGGTATTGGTCTCTGATGTGAACAGGATTTCCATACGCGGCAGATAGCCAAGGTTGATAGCCTGCCGGACAAGCGAGAAGGCGCCGGTGATAACGGCCTGACTGGCAATAATGGTTGCCGCGGTCGCAAGGATTACCGCTGGCAGCAATGCCCATTGCGGGAACATCAGGTAAAACGGGTTGGACATGGCCTCAGGCGTTTTGAGCACAAAGGCCCCCTGCCCGAGATAGTTCAACGTCAACGCCGGAAAAACCAGCAGGAACCATGCTAGCTGGATAGGACGCCGACCGAAATGCCCGAGATCCGCATAAAGTGCTTCGGCACCGGTAACGGTCAGGAACACCGCGCCCAAAACGACGACACCCAGAAATCCTTCTCGTAGCAGGAACTCTGCTGCGTAGAGCGGATTGAACGCGGCAAGAATTCCAAAGTCATCCGAGATGTGCATGACACCAACGCCACCCATGACCAGAAACCACAGGACGGTGATTGGACCGAAAAATTTCGCGACCGTGCTGGTGCCGTGTGACTGTATGGCAAACAATGCGACCAGAATGGCAACCGAGATCGGGATGACAAACTCATCCATGGCAGGTGTGACGAGCTTGAGGCCCTCAACGGCCGAGAGGACCGAAAGGGCTGGTGTGATCATGGCGTCGCCAAGAAACAGCGCCGCACCCACCAGTCCAAGGAAAATCAATGTTGCCCGTCTGGAGCCGGCCGTCTTCATCAACATAGCCAACAGAGATAATGTACCGCCTTCGCCGTCATTGTCAGCACGCAACAGCAGCGTCACATATTTAAATGTCACGATGATCGTCAAAGCCCAGATCATCAGGGAAATCAGGCCGATGATCTCGATCCGGGTTACGCCGTCCTCTGCGATTGGCTTCAGGGCTTCCCGGAAGGCATAAAGCGGGCTGGTTCCGATGTCGCCATAGACGACACCAACGGAACCTAGGGTCGCCGCCAACAAGCCTTCCGCAGACTTTGTTTCGCTGTTTTGGCTATCGTTAACTTCACTTCCAAATCCGTGAGACATGTCACCTCAGGCTCGTCAGAGCCACCCCTTCCAGCGGAAAAAGAGAAACGGAATTACTGCCGACAAGAGCATTACACACACCGCAACCGGGTAACCGTAAGTCCAGTCTAACTCCGGCATGATGTGAAAGTTCATTCCATAAATGGACGCAACCAGAGTTGGGGGCAGGAAAACGACCGACGCGATCGAGAATATCTTGATAATGGCGTTCTGCTCGACATTGATCAGGCCGAGTGACGCATCCAGCAAGAACGAAAGGTTGCCGGAGATAAAGGACGCATGCTCGGAAAGCGACGGAATATCACGACCGATGGAGCGGCAAAGCTCCTTTGCATCCTTGTCCTGCTGAATTGCCGGTACGCTGAACAAAAATGTCTGCAGGCGCGACAATGACATCAGGCTATCGCGTACTTTTGAAAGCAAGCGATGATAGGACGCAATGTCGCCCAAACGGTCTTCCAGAAACCGTGGCGCCTTGCGTTTGACCCTAGCCTGACTTCCAAAGATGCTTGCCGAAAGCTGATCAATGCCGACTACGGATCGTTCGAGAATTTCTGCTGTGCGGTCGACAATCGTTTCAAGCAATTTCAGCAGGAATTGCACGCCGCTGCGTTGTTCACCGAAAACGCGCGAAATGGCGGCAATAAACAGGCTGAAGGATTTCGGCTCTGCATATCGGATGGTGACCAGTCGATTTCCAGCCAGAATGAAGGCAACATCCGTCAACTGCGGCGCATCGGTTTCTGCCTTGCAGATCAAAGATGCCGTCATGAAGACATTGCCGTTATCAATATAAAGACGGCTGGAAGGTTCAATATCTTTCAAATCTTCGCGGGTGGGAACCTCTATGCCCAGCAGAGTCTCTATATATCGCTCTTCATCCTGAGTAGGATTGAGCATGTCGATCCAGATTATATCGGGATATAGCTCCGCAATCGGCTGTTGCGCCGAGAGGGTTACTGCCTCGCAGGTCGAGCGATAGGCATTGATCAATCAGTTTCTCCGGTTTGCAAATCTGACTGTCATCAGCCTGCCGCCAAATCGTTCATTATCATGATCCGGGCGGAGGCGACAAACAAATGATTGCAGCAAGCCAGAACGGCAGGGGATAAAGTTAAGCCGCCCTACCGCTCTGTTTTTGTTCAAGCCTCGGACGCCCTGATCAGACGTCTGAACGGCGCAGGCATGTGCCCGTAAACGGATTTATAATCAAGCGCTATTTATCGGCTCACAAAACCGGAGTGTTATTCAAACACGATTTTTGGTGCAGCCTTGCCACTTCCAGCCTTCAGCGCATCCCAGACACGCAAGGCAATATCGCGGTAGATTTTTGCAACCGGACCGTCCGGCTCCATTGCAACGATTGGCGTTCCAGCGTCGGACATTTCACGGACCGAAATGGTGAGCGGCACTTCACCAAGGAAAGGAACATTGATCCTTTCAGCTTCTGCCTTGGCACCGCCATGACCGAAAATGTCATAGCGCGCGCCAGTATCCGGCGCGATGAAATAGCTCATGTTCTCGATAACACCGAGCAGCGGTACCTCGACCTTGCGGAACATGGTGATGCCTTTGCGCGCATCGGCCAGTGCCAGATCCTGAGGTGTCGACACGATAACTGCACCGGACAGCGGAACCTGCTGCGCCATGGTGAGATGTACGTCACCTGTGCCGGGTGGCATATCAACGACCAGCACGTCCAGCTCTCCCCATGCGACTTCGCGCAACATTTGTAGCAATGCTGATTGGACCATGGGACCACGCCAGATCATTGCCGCTTCTTCATCGACCAAAAAACCCATCGACATGGTTTTAAGGCCGTAATTTTCCATCGGCACGATGGTACGACCTTCCAGCTGTTTCGGGCGACCTGAAATTTTCAGCAAACGCGGCAATGAGGGCCCGTAAATATCGGCATCGAGAATACCAACTTTCAGACCGATTGATTGAAGACCGAGGGCCAGATTGACGGCAGTGGTGGATTTGCCCACCCCACCTTTGCCGGATGCGACCGCCAGAATGGCACCGATGCCGGGAATGCCCGCCTTGGCAGGAGGCCGAGGTGCGGGTGGACGCAGACCACCGACGGGAGGAACCGGCCGCGATTGCGCAGAGGAAGATGGTTCGCCCGCTTTCTTGTCGGCCGTCAGGGCCACCATAACAGAGGCGACCCCGGGGATGGCTTTGACCAAAGTTTCAGCCTGTTTTCGCAGTGGCTCCAGCTCTTCTGCTCGTCCGGCGGGCACGGAAATGGAAAAATAGACTTTGCCATCGGTGACAAAGATTTCCGAAACCATGCCCATATCCACGATGTTCGACGGGCCGCCCGGCACCTGAACCTTCGCAAGAACTTCGAGAACTCTCTGTTTTTCGACCTGTGCCATGACTGCGCTGCCTTCCGGTTTCGAGCGTAGATAAACACGTCCGGGCCATTCGCCAATGCCCGGATTGCACTATCCCTGACATAGATCAAAGATCGTTGAAGGTTTCAAAACGCTCCGGATCGAAAATCCGGCCATCAAAAAACATGTCTGGACCCAAAACGAGACCCGAACGGGAGGAGCCGACATGAACCGGCTGGCGCAATGTTCCCTCCATTTTCAGATTGGCGGATGGTACATGCGCAAATAACGGTTTTAGGGCCTTGCGGAAAATATCCGGCCGGAACGCATCTCGCACCGCCTCGCACGTCGTGCGGTCATCGGCCAGTGTGGCCGGGCAATCGCCCCAGCGCATCATCTGGTTGAAGTACCACAGCGCCTGACTTTGCCACGGGAAATTGGCCGCCTTGCCACTGGTGACAAAAAACTCCTCGATTTCTAGCATCTGCAGATCGGATATCGACAGAAAGCCGGTGAAGGACGGCAGGATAAGGTCACCATCTTCGCCCAGATATTTTGGTGCTGCCAAAATGCCGGTCAGTTCCTCGATATTGCTGGCATTGGCGCACCACTGGCCGGCACGGTAAAGGGCGCGCAGCAAGGCTTCCAGATGCTGCATATTTTGTTCGGCCCAGCCCTGGCTGACGGCAAGCACCCGTTCCGGAGAGTTGTGCCAGATATTGGACTTGGTGGTGGCCATAAAGCCTGTGCCATTGAGGATAGACGCACTGCCAAATGGTTCCGGCGCATAAAACCCGTCAATCGTGCCCTCTTCCAGAAGATAGGGCATGGCCTGTGGTGACGAGATAACGATGCTGACGTCGGTCGGCACCGCAATGCGACAGTGTGCCAGCATGTAGCGCAGCTCATACCACGAGGTGGCATATCTGCTTTCAACGGCAAACTTTAGAGGTGTTGCCAGACCTTGCGCTCTTCTGCGTCCACACAGGCGCGACAGGGCAATGGATACGGTGGACGGGCTCAAACCGAGCGCGCCAGCATCCTCCAGACGTTTATGCAAATCCGGAGAGACAACCAGACTGGCACCGCCGAGCGACAGCGTAAAGGGTGCAAAATACCCTTCGGGCATACCAGCGAGTTGCAAAGCAGACAAAACGGGGAATGTTGCAGGCAATTGACCCAACGACAGTTCGTCATCGCGCAGGGCTTCGACAATATCACCAACGAGGTTTTTACGAACGAGTGAAAGGCGGACGCCTTCATCCGCTGCAAAACCCTTCTCAGCTGCAATCGCAAGAATTGCGCTATCGACGGAAGGAGAGAAACCAACCGAGATAATGGGGTTGTCCGGCAAGCACGGGTCCTCCTGACGAATCGTATAGAGGATTGCGCATGGCGCGGCAGATAACAATCACCAAACAGCAAAATCGTCTTATTTTATAAGACCCACGCGCAACGCTTTTGCTACAGCCTGCGTCCTGTTGACCGTATCCAGCTTTTTGGTTGCCCGGTTGAGGTAATGATTGACCGTGTGCTCGGAGAGAATGAGGATTTCCGCAATCTCAGCGCTGGTCTTGCCAGCAGCAGTCCAGTTCAGGCAATCCAGTTCCCGGTCCGTCAGTGTGTCCGGTACGCGGTTGTCGAGGCGCTTGATAAACGCCAACCGGTCGAAGATATGGGTGGCAATATAGGAAATTTCGGCAATTTCCTGATGCGAGAACGCTTCTCTGTTGCCAGAGAAGGACACGGCACCCCGCGCGCCAGAGACGTCATGCGCCGGGCACCATATGGAATTTAACATTTCGAAGCGCTCAAACAGCGCACGCACGACTTTTGTGGCTGCCGGGTCTTCGGTTCGATTGAGAAAGTCAGCATCAACGAAAAAGGGAACCGTCGATTTTTGCAGCGCCGCCATGACCGTGCTGCCACGGATGAGGCTTTCGTTGTCATAGGACTGCAGCAGTTCGGCCGGCCAATTAGTGATGATCGTGTATTGCGATAATTCAAGTCCTGCCTGGGTGGGCAGATTGACGACCATGAATGCCTTCATGCCCCAGGTTTCCGTCAGATTTTTCAAAAAGCGGAAAACATCAAATTGTGTCTTCAGCGCTTCGATCTCAGTGACGCGCTCTGCATGCGTCCTGACAGGTCTATCGTGTTCAGACATGGACATTGGGCTTTTTCTTTAGGTGGATAAACAAATAGACCGGCTTCAAAAAACGTGGTCCGAATATCTACCCAAGACCGAATTTTTTTACAAACCGTAGTTGAGCTAAAAAACCACAACCGCGCCGTTTGTGTAACCCCACAAATTGAAAATCAATGACCTAACGGGATGATGGAGATATTCTAACGGATATATCAGTTGCAATTTTATCGGCGATTTTACAAACAACCGGCGCAAGCTTTTCAAGATGTTCAAGCGTCAATCGATACGCCGGACCCGTCACGGAAACTGCCGCTGCAAAGTCATGACCGGTACAAAGAATTGGCGCTGCAACACAGTGGATACCGTCCTCATGTTCGGCCAGATCAAAGCCGAAGCCGCGGGCTCTTATGGCATTGACCTCTTTCACCAATGCCTCACCATTTGTTATGGTGCTGGCTGTAAATGAACGAAATTGAATATTATCAACGATTTGCAAGAGCCTCTCCTGCTCAAGCGTGGCCAATGCTGCCTTGCCAACCCCGGTGCAAAATACCGGCGATGCATTGCCGATTTGCGAGTGCATGCGAATGGCGCGGCTACCCTCCACCTTGTCCAGATAGATAACTTCAGTGTCGCGCAGCATACCGAGATGCACTGATTCTCCGGTTACCGCCTGCAATTCTCGTAAATAGGGTGCGGCAACACTTCTGAAATCATTACGGGCCCATGCCTTGCCGGCAAACTTCAAAAGCCGCACGCCGGGCACATAGGCCTGATGGGCATCGAGCTCCAATAACCCTTCCTGCAACAAATGGGTCAATTGCCGGTGAACAGTGCCGCGCGGCTGGCCAACAATGTTCAATATCTCGGTGAAACGCAAAGGCTCGGGCGCCATCACAACCAATTCCAGCAGAGCCATGGCCTTGCCAAGTGTACCGGTTGCTGATTCTTCCCCGGGTGTGCTCACTGATGCTGCGACATTATGGTCAGGCATTTGCCTTGATATCCTTGGCCGCAAGCTTGACAGCTTGCGAAAGAGCGACGAATAATTCCATTTAATTGAACATAGTTCCAAATAATGGAATTAACAAGACTTTATGGAGTGAATGTCTATGGCGAGGAACGGTTAATATGGAGCAGCCCGGGTTTTCCGATCTGAAAGATGCTGGCGTTCTGATTTCCGGCGGAGGCTCCGGTATTGGGGCGGCCCTGACTGAGGGGTTTGCCCGCGCGGGCGCCCGAGTGAGCTTTCTCGATATCGCCAAGGCGCCGAGCGAAGCCCTGGCAGCAAGGCTTTCCGCCGAATGCATCCATCCAGTGAATTTCGTCCATGCCGACTTGCGCAATATCACTGAAACGAAAACAGCAATCGATGAAGCTGGGCGCAACGCCGGTTCGTTTCGCGTGCTGGTCAACAATGCCGCATGGGACGACCGTCATGACATCGACACCGTGGACGAAGACTATTGGGATAATAATCAGGCGATCAACCTGAAGCAGTTGTTTTTCGTCACGCAGGCTACTCTTCCCTACCTGCGCAAGGAAAAGGATGCGGCGATCGTCAATTTCTCGTCCATTTCCTTCATGATGAACATGGGTGATCTACCATCCTATGCGGCAGCGAAGGCCGGCATCATCGGCCTGACGAAAAGCCTTGCAGGGCGGCTTGGGCCGGAAAATATTCGGGTCAATTGTATCCTGCCGGGCATGATCGTGACCGAGCGGCAAAAGGAACTTTGGCTGACAGAACAGTCAATCGAAGCGACATTGGGCAAACAGTGCCTCAAGCGCGTCTTGACTGCAGAAGATATTATAGGCCCGTGCCTTTTCCTGTCTTCAAAAGCAGCGGGAGCCATTACATCACAATCTATTATCGTTGACGGAGGAATTTTCTGATGGCGCAACCCGCATTCGTGGCCGTGGACTGGGGAACCACCAGTTTCCGCATGTGGCTACTCGACAAGAGCGGAGCCATTCTTGCTGAACGACGCAGCAACGAAGGTATGACCACGGCAGCCCGCACGGGCTTCGCCGACGTATTGAACGCACATCTGGCGGCGACGGAGGCGCCTGACGATATTCCGGTGCTGATCTGCGGCATGGCTGGTGCGCGCCAAGGCTGGATCGAAGCCGGTTACATTGACGTACCCGCACAAATCGAAGACGTCCTGAAGGGCGCTGTTCGTATTCCCGGCGAAAGCCGGGAAATTCGTATTCTGCCGGGCCTTGCCCAACGTGCCGAAACGGCACCAGACGTTATTCGCGGTGAAGAAACCCAGCTGCTCGGCGCATTGGCCTCCGATGAGGTCAAAAACAATTGCCTCGTCTGCATGCCCGGAACCCATTCCAAATGGGTGACCGTACAGGACGGCACTGTTGAAGGTTTCTCCACCTACATGACCGGTGAGCTTTTTGAAGTTATCGCCAAACATTCGATCCTTGCTCACGCTGTTTCGGAGGGTGAAGCAACGACGGGCGAGAACCCTGAATTTATTGCCGCTGTGCGCAAGGCCGTTGAGAACCCGCAGATGGCGACACACCATGTGTTCACTGTCCGCTCCGGTCAGCTGCTGCATGCACTGTCCGCCACAAACGCCAAGGCACGCCTCTCCGGTATTCTGATCGGTGTTGAAATTGCCGGTGCCCGTTCACAGGTATCCAGTGACACGCAGGTTGTTCTGGTCGCATCCGGCGGACTTGGCGAACTCTACAAGGCCGCATTAGCGGCTCTGGACATTTCCTACACGCTTATCGATGCCGATGCCGCAGTACGCCACGGTCTTTACGCCGCCGCTACGACCATCTGGCCGAATTTGAAAGGTTGATACCCATGCGCATTCCATTTCCATCCATCAAATATCCGCTGGTCGCCATTCTGCGTGGCCTGAAGCCGGAAGAAACCCATGATGTGGTCAGCGTTCTGATCGAAACCGGTTTTCGCGCCATCGAAATTCCGCTGAACTCGCCAGAGCCGTTCAAGTCCATCGAGATAGCTGCAAAGCTTGCTCCTGCCGATTGCCTGATCGGCGCAGGCACCGTGTTGAGCGTTGACGATGTAGAAAATCTCGACAAGGCTGGCGGCAAGCTGATGGTTAGCCCGAATGTCGACGTTGAGGTTATCACCGCCGCACGCGAAAAAGGCATGGTGACATTGCCGGGCGTACTGACACCAACCGAAGCACTGCTGGCCGCCAAGGCCGGTGCAACCGGTCTGAAGTTTTTCCCGGCCAGCATTATCGGCCCCGCCGGTATTGTTGCCATCCGCACCATTTTGCCAAAGGATCTGCTGATTGCAGCCGTCGGCGGCGTATCGGACAAGAACTTCTCCGATTACACCAAGGCAGGCATCACAGCTTTCGGCCTTGGCACAAGCCTTTACAAACCCGGCCTCACGGCCGCGGAAGTCAAGGAACGCGCCATCCTCACCATCAACGCCTATGACGCTGCGATCAAGGAGGCATAATGGCGACCCTACATCCTTTCACAGGTAAAGTTCTTGACGAAACTGCACTTCAGTTGGGTGAAGGCCCAACCTATGACGCTGCGACCGACACTGCATGGTGGTTCAATATTCTTGGAAAAGAGTTGCATGAATTGCACCTCGCATCCGGCCGAAAGAGCGTTCACAAACTCCCTTTCATAGCCAGCGTTCTGGCCAAGGTGGATGATGACCGTCAGTTGATTGCATCCGAAAATGGCCTGTTCCTGCGCCAGATCGCAACCGGTGAGCTGACGCTGCACACCGATTTCGAGCCAGGCAAACCGGCAAACCGCTCCAATGATGGACGCGTGCATGCCTCAGGTGCCCTGTGGATCGGCACGATGGGTAAATCAGCGGAAGACGGCGCTGGCGGCATTTATCATGTTGCCAATGGTACTGTGACGACGTTGTTTGATAATATCAGCATCCCCAACTCCATCTGCTTTTCACCGGATGGAGCCATCGCCTACTACACCGACACAAGGGTCAACAAGCTGATGCGTGTTGCGGTTGATCCCTCGACCGGCCTGCCAACGGGGAAACCATCCGTTCTGGTTGACGCGAGCGATGACGATGCTGGTATCGATGGATCGGTATGCGACAAGAACGGCGATATCTGGAACGCCAAGTGGGGCGCCGGGCGCGTTGCTCGTTACAACGCCAATGGACAGTTGCTCGAACAGTATGCCGTGCCGGGTCTGCAAACCACATGCCCGGCGTTCATCGGCAAGGCTGCAAACCGGCTCCTGGTCACGTCAGCTTTTGATGGCACGGCGGATGCAGGTCTGTCGCCTGATACCATGCAGGGTGCAACATTCGATCTCGGTATCGACGTGAATGGCGTTCACGACTTCGCGTACCGGCTCGCCTAAACGAAATGAGCGGCGGAGGCAGTTCCGCCGCTCAAATTCTGATTTTACCCGGACGTTTTCAGGCGCCCACTGGTGCCAAATCGCGGAAATTGTCGCGCAGATAACGTAGTGTTGCATTGGCATCTGCCGGGCGACCAAAGAAAAAGCCCTGCCCCATTTCGCAACCAAGCCCACGCAGTTTTTCAGACTCGTTGCGGTTCTCAATCCCTTCAGCAACGACCTCGAGATCAAGACCATCACACATGGTGACGATTGCCTTGACGATGTGTTCCGACGGGCGATCCGTTGAAATGCGCGACACGAAGGCACGGTCGATTTTGACCTTGTCAAAGGTGAAGTCCCGCAGACGGCCAAGGCTCGACTGACCCGTACCAAAATCATCCAGTGAAATACGCACACCGGCCTGCTTGAGATCCGAAATAATTTTGGTCGCCGTTTCCGCAGAGGTCATGACAGCGGTTTCGGTAATTTCCAGTTCCAACCGGCTGGGATCGAAACCCGCGCGGCCAAGGATGGAGAGAATATTGTCTGCTGTGCCCGGATCCATCAACTGTGCCGACGACAGGTTGAACGACAGGAACAGGTCGCGCGGCCAGGAGAGTGCAGCCTCAACTGCCTTGCGCAGCAGCGTTTCCGACAGTGCATCGATAAAGCCGCGTTCTTCCGCCAGCGGCACAAACACGGCTGGAGACACAAAGCCGAGATCAGGATCGTGCCAACGCGCCAAGGCTTCAAAACCAATGACCATTTCATCGGTCAGGCGAACGATAGGTTGGAAATGAACTTCAACGGCATCGGTGATAATGGCATTACGCAACGCCTGTTCCAGCTGCGTCGCCCGCTTCATTTCCTGCGCAATTTCGCTGGAATAGACTGTGATCTGCCCGCGACCACGGCGTTTGGAACGATACAAGGCAGTTTCGGCGCTTTTCAGCAGATCTTCGAATTCCTGCCCCGCAAAGGGATAGACGGCAAAACCGAAGGACGACGACAGACGCACATTGCGGTCCCCCAGGTCATAAGGCGCCGACAACACATCCTTGATCATATGACCGATGCGTTCGGCGCCTGTACGCTCGAAGACAAGCGGTAAAATGAATGCAAATTCATCGCCCTCGTGGCGGGTAACGGTTGCACCATCGGGGATACAGGCTTTCAGGCGATGGGCGACCTGGCACAAAATTTCGTCACCGGCAGCCGCACCAAACAAGTCATTTATTGGCTTGAAGCCGTCAATATTGGCAATGCCGATGGTAAAGGGAGCAGGATCACTGGCGCGTTCCGCAGCGAGCTGACGCACCTTGTCGCGCAGGCGATAGCGATTTCCAAGACCGGTCAATGGGTCACTATAGGCCATGGCCTGCAACTCATGCTGACTGATCTGCGGGTAGTTTGCTTCCGCCGACTTCATGTTCGCGTCCTAAGAAATCTGCAACGATTTAGCGCACAATGATGGCTATGTCTTAAGAAACATATAGCGTATATTTAACAATGGTTAAATACCGACGATTATCGGTAGCCTGACCTAGCCGACCATCATACACTCATATCGCTACGCACGGCGGTGCTGCTGGAAGGCAAAAATCGCCTGAGAACGGTTTCGATCATGTCCGGGCTGACCGGCTTGAGAATCATATCATCCATGCCAGCATCGAGGCACGCTCGGCGATCACCATCAAAAGCATGGGCGATCACACCGATCAGCGGGATCTTCTTACCATCGCCCTCTGCGGAGCGAATACGTCTTGCCAATTCGAATCCGTCAAAGTCAGGCAATGTCGCATCAACCAGCACCAGTGACGGCAAATGGGCGTCAATCATCCGCAATGCTTCTTCACCGGAGCCCGCGACCTTGTAGCCGACATTCAGGCTTTCGAGGATCTGTGAAAAAACGATCTTGTTGACTTCGTTGTCCTCCACGACAAGCACATCGATACCCGACGTCTGGGTCTTGGGGCGAGCAGCCTTGATGGCCTTATCCGCTACGGTTTCCTTGACGCTGGATAATGTGTTGACCTGCGATGTCGTGGCCAGGAAGTTATAGATATGGCGGACAAGGTCCTGCTGGATCTGGAACGCATCCAGTGTCAGCACCGACAGCCCATATTGCTTGGCAATATCAATGCTTGCGTGGCTCATGTTGGAATCAACGACCACGAGATCGATTGCCACACCTGATGATGTCGCGACATCAAGGAAGGTCACCTGCTCGTCAAAACTGCTGGCTGCCGCATAATCCGCTTCGACACAGGCAAAGACCTGTGAGGCATTATCCCGCACGCTGTGATCTGGCGACACGAAAAGAATGCGGCATCCCTTCAGGCGGGCGGCGAAATCCGGCTCTTCGCGTTTCTCGACCGGTCGGCCTCTGTGGGAGGTTTTCACGAAGGGCAGGTGCATCATGCCGGGCAGAACCGGTTCACCGGTTTCATCGGTCACGGACAGAGCCGTGACATCTTCCATTGTTGTGACCAGGAAGTAACGGCCGGGTTTGCCCACACGCTGCTTGCGCGTGATCAGCAATGCATGTTCGCCGTCAATTTTGGTAAGGTGTTCGGGAATGGTGCTGCTTTGGCCGGTCTCCAGAATCCGGCGATCCATCGCATCGATCCGGCTTGCCAGTTCATGACTGTGAATATCAAAAACCGTGCGGCCCAGCATTGCTTCCGGGCCGACTTCCATCATGTCGCAGGTCGCCTTGTTGACGGCGACATAGGTCAGGTTGCGGTCCTTGACGACGACCGGGAACGGAATGTTGTCCAGTATTTCCTCGGTCAGCTGCAACCGCTCGAGATCAGCGCGCCATTGCTCCTCGCGCTTCTTTTGTTCGGAGACATCTGTGATCACACACATTCCGATGCCGGATGGCAGCCGTTTCTTGACGTAACGATACCAGCGATCGCTACCGCGTTTTTCAAGATGTTCGGATTTTTCTTTCCAGTGGGCGGCAAGCCGTTCGGCGATCCATTCCTCACGGCTGCTCTTGCGGCCTGAAGCGATATTCTGATTGGAAACGTCCTCACAGTCATAACGTGTATTCAGGAAGTCCCGAAGGCGCATACCAACGAAAACACGTTCTCCAAGCGATGGCAGATAATTGGTAATGTGGCGACTGACGAAGGTAATGATGTCGTTTTTGTCATACACAATGACGGCGGTCATCAGTGCATCACACACGGTTTCCAGCAGTGATATTTGGATGTCTACGTCTTGCGACGTCACATCAGTCATTGCTGCTCCCCACGCCTATCCTCCAGCCACAAGGGCATTCCGAAAATTGATAAAACAACTGATGTCGAGCACGGGGCCGTTACTGTTGCAATCGCTGAGAAAACATACCGGGCAGACCTTGAAACAAAGCACATATTACAAATTGGTGACCCTCCGGTTGGCCACCCACTGCTTTGACGGAAATACTATCCCGTAATCATTTCAAGTCTTTGCGAGATTACAGTTTTTGTCTTAAGCGTTGCTTAATGGCCGGGTTTCATCCGTGAATAAGGCGCGGAAAACATACGATTTCTCTTTTCCCACCACAACAAATCCACGACAATAGAATCATGTCCATAAAACAGCTTTCAGAAACGCTCATCAACCAGATCGCCGCTGGCGAGGTTATCGAACGACCGTCCAGCGCGGCCAAGGAATTGATAGAAAATGCTATCGATGCCGGTGCGACGCGTATCGAAGTTGCGACATCCGGTGGCGGCAAAAGCCTCATTCGCATTACCGATAACGGCACTGGCATGAGCCCTGGCGATCTGGCGCTTGCCATCAAGCGGCATTGCACCTCCAAGATCTCGCAGACACTGGACGATATACGTACACTCGGCTTTCGTGGCGAGGCACTGCCATCGATCGGTTCGGTGGCAAAGTTGACTATTACAAGCCGCCAGCATGGCTCGGAGCAAGGCTCCGTCGTTGCTGTAACTGGCGGTAAAGTGGCCGATGTCCGCCCGGCGGCCGCCAATATCGGCACCGTCGTTGAAGTGCGTGACCTGTTTTTTGCAACCCCTGCCCGTCTGAAATTTCTCAAAAGCGAGCGTGCGGAGACGGCTGCGATTACTGAAACCGTCAAACGCATGGCGATTGCCTTCCCGAATATCCGCTTTGTCCTTTCAGGCACGGACCGGTCCACGTTGGAATTGCCCGCGACTGGCAGCGATGCGCTTGCACGCATGGGCCAGATCCTTGGGGTGGAATTCCGGGACAACGCGATTGCAATCGATGCGGCACGTGAGGATGTTGCGCTGTCCGGTTATGCCGGTGTGCCGACCTTCAACCGCGGAAACTCCGCCCATCAGTATATGTTCGTGAATGGGCGACCGGTTCAGGACAAATTGCTGCTGTCTGCCATTCGCGGCGCCTATGCCGAGACCATCCCGCATGGCCGTTATCCTGTTGCGGTGCTGTCATTGATGCTCGATCCGGCACTGGTGGACGTCAACGTGCATCCGGCCAAGTCCGATGTGCGGTTCCGTGATCCTGGACTTATTCGAGGCCTCATCGTCGGTGCGATCCGTGAGGCGCTTTCGCGCGAAGGCGACCGCGCCTCGACAACAGCGACCAGCGGCATGATGAATGCGTTCCGTCAGGGTTTCCAAGCCGCTCCGGCAGCGAGACCGCAGGCGGCGAACGCGTGGAGTGCGGCGGCATCACCATCCCGTCCCTTTTCCTATCAGCCATCCGCTGGCTTTGCAGAGAACACGCAAGCCGAGTTTCTGGACGTCACAGCACCCGCAGCCCGGCAGGAAACGGCAACGGTTTTTGCCGAGCAGCCCACTGAAAGCATATCGAGCGCGCAATACCCACTCGGTGCAGCCCGCGCACAAATTCACGAAAATTACATCGTTGCGCAAACCGATGACGGACTGGTGATTGTTGACCAGCATGCGGCGCATGAACGTCTGGTGTTTGAAGAAATGCGCAAGGCGCTGCATTCCCGGCGCCCGCCATCACAGGTGTTGTTGATACCTGAAATCATCGATCTGC
Source organism: Agrobacterium sp. AGB01 (assembly GCF_014851585.1). Lineage (GTDB taxonomy): Bacteria > Pseudomonadota > Alphaproteobacteria > Rhizobiales > Rhizobiaceae > Agrobacterium. The sequence continues at coordinate 632,319 of NZ_JACVAB010000001.1, read as the reverse complement.
CGGAAGAAGATTGTGACCGGCTGATGGAGCATGCCGAAGGTTTCGACGCTTTGGGGCTGGCAATTGAACGTTTCGGCCCCGGTGCCATTGCAGTGCGCGAAACGCCTGCCATGCTGGGCAAGGTCGATGCACAAGGCTTGGTGCGCCAGTTGGCGGATGAAATTGCCGAATGGGACACTGCATCAACGCTGAATGGTAAGCTGGAGTATGTTGCCGCGACAATGGCGTGCCACGGCTCTGTCCGTTCCGGTCGCCGTTTGCGGCCAGAAGAAATGAATGCGCTTCTGCGACAGATGGAAAACACACCCGGCTCTGGCCAGTGTAACCATGGGCGGCCCACTTACATCGAGCTGAAACTGTCCGATATTGAGCGGTTATTCGGCCGAAGCTGATGCTAAATGCTGGTATTTCATACCTGCACGGATTATTGGATAGAGATGATCGGGCCTGCAATTGGCAGTGCTTGACCTCACGAAATTGAATGGAGACAGCGGATGAACCGGTTTGAAGGCAGCGGCAGCCGCGAAGCAAAGATCAAATATCTGGATGGTGATTTTCAAATCGTCACCAATGGATCTTATGTGACCTGCGCCATGACAGGGCAGCAGATCCCCGTCGATGAACTGCGTTACTGGAGCGTTGCGCGACAGGAACCGTATGTCGATGCCGCTGCATCGCTGGAAGCAGACAAGATTGCAGGCATTTTGCCGAACCAGAAGCGCCCGACGGCCTGATTATCGTCAGTTGCCCTTGAGCACACGCGTGCGGCAGTTCTCGATTGCCGCACGAATGATATCGGAAGCCGTGTTTGGGTCATCAAACACCATTTCGATTTCAATGACTTGGCTCCGCTGCAGCAACTCTTCTGCCTTGCCGTGAACACCCCTCAAACGCACGAAGTCCTTGGCGGTCGTGACCAGTTGCAGCTGCTGTTTGTCAGCGAGCGCCAGCAGATCGGAAATCTCATCCTCTTCGAACGTATGGTGATCGCTGAACGAGCGACGCTCGATGATATTGCCACCGAGACTTTCGACCGTTCTGTAAAATTTATCTGGATCTGCGATACCGGCATAGGCCAGCACCCGTTTGCCGACAAAATCAGGCGGCACGACCGGCTGAATGGCTGAGACATAGATTGTCTTGCCCGCCCTTGCCGCTTTGCGAACCAGCGGGTCGGCGGCGTCACCAGCGCCAACCTTGAGAATGGCGGAAAGCTGTTGCATCTGTTCCTGGATTGGCGCACGCACCGGCCCTGATGGCACAAGGCAACCATTGCCAATGCCGCGCACGCTATCGACCACCACAAGTGCATAATCCAGCGTCAGACGAGCGCTTTGAAAACCGTCATCCATGATGATGACATCGGCACCTGCCTCCACCAGACGACGTGCACCTTCGATTCGCCGTCGTGAGATGACCGTCATGGCGTGGCTGACCAGCAAAAGCGGTTCGTCACCAACATCGGCGGCGCGATGATGCGGTTCGACTAGCGTCGTGACATCCAGCGTTCCACCGTATCCACGGCTGAGGAAGCCAGGTTTCAACCCGTTTTCGACCGCAGCTTTGGCAATTGCGATGGCGGTGGGCGTCTTGCCGGCACCACCGACCGTAAAGTTACCGATGCAGATCACCGGAACAGGCACGGATGGCCGGTTCTCGCGGCGCATTCTTTTACCGGCAATCCAACCATAAACCCACGAAACGGGTTTGAGTGCATATGCCTGCCAGCCCGGTTTTTTCCACCAGAAAGGCGGCGCTTCCGAAATCATCTCTCGCTCCTGCCGAATACGCTGTCTGCCAATATCCGATTGAAACGATAAAATATACTAAAGTGGCAAAACGTTAGCCCGTCCTACTGTTTAAAGCGCGGTTAGATTGCAGCCCGTTGCGGCAAAAGCGGCTCTAGCGCGGTGATATCGGACAGGCAATAGTCGCTGTCGTCACTGAGGCTTTGCGGCGAGCCAGTTCCGGTGAGAACGGCAACCTTCAAGGCCGCCCCGGCGCTTTTTGCCATATGCAGATCATGATTATTGTCACCGACCACGGCAACCTGCGACGGCGACAGTTTTACCGCCTCACAGAAACCGAGCACCATACCCGGCTGTGGTTTGGTACCAAATCCACTGTCATAACCGGCAATAAAATCAATGTGCTCTTCAAAACCGAAACGGCGCGCCGTTTCACGGATCGAGCGCTCGTTGTCGCTGGACGCGATACCAATGCGATAACCGCGTTGGCGCAGGCGCTCAAAAAAAGCTCGCAGATCCGTGACCGGAACGGAATGGGCAGCGGCTTCGGTAAACAGCCTGTCCAGACGTTTCGTCAGTTCTTCCTGATCGCAAGGGGAGCCAGCAGCGACCAGACCGGCCGCGATCTCCTGCGTATTGCCGGCCGCCAGCAAGCTATCCGGCATGACCTTTCCGCTGACCGGGTCCATGCCGCAGGCCAACAGCAGCCTGTCTGCCAGTTCAGGATCGTCCATTGAGGCAATGCGGGCCAGTTCCCGGTTTACCGGGCCCCAGCTTGCGTCATAACCCAGCAGGGTTCCGTCCTTGTCGAAGAGGATACCGGCAATCGACTGTGTGTCTTTGTTCACGGGAATGCACCAATTTTAAAACATGTTACCGGAAACCCGACAGCTGTCCCACTGTCAGGCCACAACACATCATCATCATTATGGAACGCAATGTGGATAAATAGGCTTTGATGCGACATGCTTTGGTGGATATCAACCGGCAGCCACATTTCTTGGCATCAGCTTTGCAGTCACGGTCAGCGGTGCGATGTAGGGTTCAAGACCTTTAATCGTCGAGGACAAGGCGCCACGCATTTCCTGAATGACCCGGTCGCCCGCATCCATCATCTTGTAACGTTCATTGTCGTTGACCATCAGATAATGAACGGCCTTGGCCAACATTTCGACGTCACGAATGATACGTCCGCCACCGGCCCGGAGCAGCTTTTGATAGGCCTCACGGAAATTCTGCACATGTGCACCGGATAGCACAGCGCAACCGAGCATGGCCGGTTCCAGCGGGTTCTGACCACCCTCACCGGTCATCGAGCGACCGACAAAGGCGATTTCCGTCAAACGAAGATAGAGCCCCATCTCGCCAATGCTGTCACCGAGGAACACATCCGTTTCCGGCGCAATGACATCGTTGCGGCTGCGACGGGCAACAACCAGCCCCATTTCCTTCAACTGCGCTTCAATGGCGTCGGCACGGTCAGGGTGGCGCGGAACGATAATCGAAAGCTGACCATTGCGCGCCTTGATGGCGTTATGAACGGTGCCGGCAATCTTTTCTTCGCCTTCAAAGGTCGAGATGGCCGCCCAAGTCTTGCGGCTGCCAATCTGCTGACGATAGCGATCCAACAGCTCCTGATCCACTGGCGGTGGATCCGTGTCGCCCTTAAGGTTACCTGAAGTCATCACCGGCCAGGCGCCCAGATCACGGAAGCGCTCGGCATCGAGATCCGACTGCGCGATAACCAGCGACATCTTGTTGAAAATGGTTTCGGCAAAATCGGCATGCGATTGCCACCGGGCGAAGGAACGGTCTGACATGCGGGCATTGACGCGTATTTGCGGAATGTGGGCCTGTTCCAGTTCCATCATCGTCACCGGCCAGACCTCAGACTCCGCCGTGATGGCTGCATCCGGATGCCAATAGCTGATGAAACGTTTTACCGCGATTTTGATATCAAGCGGCACATATTGGTGAATGACGTCGCTACCAAGTCTGGAGCGGCACAGTTCTGCCGACGTCACAGTGCCAGTTGTCAGCAGCACATGAATTTCGCGTTTGCGGATTTCGCGGATCAACGGAATAAGCGCCATCGTCTCGCCGACGCTTGCGGCATGAAACCAGATGAGCGGGCCTCTGGGACGCTCCACGCTGGCATAACCGAAGCGCTCTAGCTTTCGGCTTCGGTCTTCCTTACCCTTGATCGCACGATAGGTAAGGTAGGGACCGGCAAATGGATAGGCTGCCATGCCTGCCAACCGGTAACCGGAAAGTGCCACCCGCGCAATTCGGCTTTTCATGACGGTATGCCTTCAATCCGTGCGCCCAATGGTGCCATCCCCTTGTCAGGTGTTTTCTTGAACTTTCTGTCTTCTCGAAATGCGTCAATAATTGAGCCGACGTGAATCTTTTTGTTCATTTGCGGCAAAAAACTTTGGATCCGGCACGGATGTTTTCACACCCATGCCGTGCGATTCTACGAGATATATTATAGCATAAATCGGGGTCTTTAAGTCTAAAGCCGGTTATTTCGTGGTTTGTGGATCAAGAAGTCTGTGCATATGCACTATAAAGTAGCGCATGTGAGCGTTATCCACAGTCTGCTGCGCCTTTGCTTTCCAAGCTGTAAGTGCAGAGGCATAGTCCGGGAAGATACCAACGATATCTAACCCGTTCAAATCCCGGAATTGCACGTCTTCAAGACTTTCAAGCTCGCCGCCAAAAACGAGGTGCAGAAGTTGTTTTTTTTCACTGGATTCGGTCATTTTCTTTTATCTCTTGCCATGTGATCTGGTCCCTTTCCTGTGCGGGATTTCCGCCCAAAGGTCAACCATTACCTGCCTTCACAAAGCGTTCAGAAGTCCACTAAGCGCCGCTTCGCTGGCAGCACACAATGACGGATGACTGACCACCGGCTTGTTGTAAATGATTGGTGAACCATCGAGGTTCACAAGGCGACCGCCGGCGCATTGCAGGATAAGATCGGCTGCGGCCAAATCCCAATCATGTGAACCTGTGCGTACCAGCGTTCCATCGATACGGCCATCGGCCACCATCGCCAGACGATAGGCGAGCGACGGTACATGTTTAATGCGATTGATAGTCTGAGCGGTGTTTTTCTGTAGATCCGCCATGACATCTTTCGGGGCTGCAATATTGAGCACCGAGGACGGAAATGACACAGTAATCGTCTGCCCGTTTCTTTGGGCGATACCACCTTTAACAGCCAGAAATTCTTCCCCGAGCGCCGGTGCAACAAGAACGCCTGCGACCGGCAGTCCGTCGTGGACGACAGCGACGCTGACGCACCACGTGTCCAGACCAGAGATAAAGGCCCGCGTGCCGTCGACAGGGTCGACAACAAACGCTGTCTTGCGGCTCAGACGATCATGACCGTCTTCGGTCTCCTCCGAAAGCCAGCCGTACTCTGGCCGTGCTGTGCGAAGAACCTTTTCCAGAACAGCGTTCGCCGCATAATCCGCCGCACTGACGGGAGAGCGGCCTTCATTCTTCCACCAGACCTCAGGCTTATTACCGAAGTAACCGAACGCGACCTCACCTGCCTGCCTTGCCGCAGCAAGAATAAGGTCGAGATCGGCCTGCCAGTTGTTTTGCTCTGCCGTCATTGTTTAATCGCTATCTGCTTTGCCGGATCAGCGGCCGGCAAGCGTCATGCCCTCAATGGCCAAAGTGGGCGCTGCCACGCCATATTTGCGGTCGACATCATTGGCTGGAGTGACACGCATGAACATGTCCTTCAGATTGGAAGCAATCGTCACTTCCGATACCGGGAACGACAATCTGCCATTTTCAATCCAGAAGCCGGTTGCTCCACGGCTGTATTCACCCGTGATCATATTGACGCCCTGACCGATCAGTTCTGTCACGTAAAAACCGTTGCCGACGCTGGCGATCAGCTCTTCCGGCGAAACATCTCCTGGTTCCAGCGCCAGATTGGTTGAGGCAGGGCTAACTGTGGTGCCACCACGAACGCCGCGCCCGTTGGTCTCGAAACCGCCAATTTCCTTGGCTGCCGATGTGGACAAGAACCAGTGCTTCAACACGCCGTCCTCGATCATGACAAGACGTTCGCCCCGGACACCTTCGCCATCGAATGGACGGGAAGACGAACCACGCACGATTTGCGGATCATCGGTAATAGACAAACCGCCTTTCAGAACCTGCTGTCCCATCTTGTCACGCAAGAAGCTGGTCTTCCTGGCAACTGAAGCACCATTGATGGCACCGGCGATATGACCGACAAAACCACGCGCCACGCGTGGATCAAAGACAACGGTAACGTTTTTACCCGTATCGACCTGACGCGGATTCAGGCGTTCAACCACCCGTTCACCGGCACGACGACCAATGTCCTGCGCACTGTCGAGATCGGAAAAATACAGGCGGCTGTCGAAATCATAGTCGCGCTCCATCTTCGTTCCTTCGCCAGCGATAACACTGACGGAACGGCTGAAACGGCTGCCCATATAGCTTCCGGCAAACCCATGCGAAGTCACAAGCACAAGACCACCCATGCCGGTGGAGGCGCCAGCGCCGGATGAATTGGAAACACCCTTCACTGCGAGAGCGGCCTCTTCCATGGCCAGGGCTGCTTCCTGCAAGGCAGCAGATGACACTTCGGTCGGATCGAAAAGATCAAGATCGTCATATTGACCAGCAAGGCGTGCTTCGTCCGCCAGGCAGGCGAAGGGATCTTTTGGTGAGACCTTTGCCATGGCGACAGCACGCTCGGCCAAGGTTTTCAGGTCGAAGCCCGGATTGGCAGAAACACTTGCGACCCGGTTGCCGACAAAAACACGCAGGGCGAAATCATCGCTTTCCGAGGACTCGGTATTTTCAACCTTGCCGAGACGCACGCCAACAGAATGGGAGCGGGAACGAACCACAACAGCGTCGGCCTTATCGGCACCTGCCTGTTTTGCAAGGTCCACCAACTGGCTTGCGCGATCGAGGAGAGCGGATGAATTGATTTCAGAGGACATTATTTCGCCTTTCGTTACGCTCCATTTATTGACCGGTGCGCCTATCATCAAGGGTAAAGGGAGAACTCGGTCGCAAAATCAGGCAAAGAACTGAAGCTACTTTCAAAGCTCGCACAGATTTGACGGGATTAAATTCGCCCTTCCCGACGGCGATGGTACAATTCGATCTGCGTTTCGATCTGGCGTTTGAGATCGTCCTTCACGGACGCCGTTTCTGCCAGAACCTCTTCAGCTTTCATAAAATCCATGACGCGAAAACGGTTTACCGGTGGACGCAGGAAGATATGTGGCGGATTGAGCTTCAATTTTGCAGCAATGGCAGAGTGCATCATCAATTGGCTTGCACCAAACAAGCTATCGATACGGCTGGGAATTGTGGTGCCGTCACCTTCCGGTCCGCCCACCACATCGACGCCGATCACAATATCGGCATCATCGAGAAGCGGTTCATAGGGAACGGGATTGAAGATGCCCCCGTCGATCATCACCCGACCGTTGACCCGCACCGGCATGAACAGAGCCGGGATAGCTGATGATGCAGCAAGCGCCGTGCAAATGTGGCCCTCTGTTACCACAGCCTCGCACTGGCCATAATAATCCGTCGTCACCACCTTCAGCGGTGTTGGCAGTTTGTCGAATGTCTTCGGGATTGCCTGGGGCAGCAGGGCATCAAGGATAAGTTCCAGATTAAACTGGCCGAGACGAAAACCATCGACGGGATGGCGCATGGTGGCGGGCCCAAGGCTCCACAGACGGTTTGCCACGCTGCCTTTTTTGCCCATCAGGTCGATCGTATATTGACGGATATCCGCGCCGGTCATTCCGGCGGCATAACCAGCGCCAAAAATCGAGCCGATTGAAGCGCCGGCCACGGCGACTGGCTTCAAGCCAAGCTCATCCAGGGCTTCGATGATGTTGATGTGGCAGATGCCACGCGCGCCACCGCCGCCGAGGGCAATTGCAAATCGTGGTTCGCTATGGGTAAGGGCTGGTTGCGAAGGTGTGTCCTGCATTTCGAGAGCGTCCTTCACAACAACCATTACATTCCCTGTTTTCTCGTCAGAGTGAAAACATCTTCAGGGACATTGCGAACCGCATCATGATTACGGCTCGTAACGATAGAAATGCATCTTCGTATCGCCAAAGGTTCTCTGCTCCAGCGGCTTAAAGACGGGTGCAACGCTGACCATGACATCGCCACGCTCTTCGAGAATGGCCAAAGCACCCGGCACCAGCCAGCCACCCTCGTGCGCGGCAACGAAAGCCTTCTCACCCTGTCCCAGCCCATAGGGGGGGTCAGCGAAAAGTACGTCGAAAGGTTCGATATTGTTGACGCTGCCAAGTTTGGTCGCATCCCGCCGCAGGATACGCGCCCGGCCGTGCAGGCCCAGCGCGTCGATGTTTTCCCAGAGCAGTCCACGGCCTTCAACGCCGTTTTCCACAAAAAGTGCAATACGACAGCCTCGGGACAGTGCCTCAAGGCCGACGGCACCGGTACCAGCAAACACATCGAGAATGCGCGTGCCATCCAGTGCTTCCGGATAGGCATGGCTCAATATGTTGAACAGGCTTTCCCGGGTCCTATCGATTGTCGGGCGAATGCTGTTTGATTTTGGGGCCGCTAAACTACGGCCACGAAACTCACCGCCTACGATCCGCATTCCGTGTCATCCCTTTGCCACCTGAAGACTTGCCGCCGGGTCCCTTGCCAGGACCTTTGCCGCCGGGTTTGCCTCCAGACCCATTACCATCGAATTTGCCGCGTGCGCCGCCTTCGGAACGTTCACCGCGCGGTTTACCAAAACCAGGTTTGCCATCCGGACGTCCGCCGCCAGGTTTGCCACTGCGTGGCTTGTCACCAAATGGTCGTTCGCTGCGTTCACTGCGCTCGCCACGGGCCGGGCGATCACCAAACGGACGGTCCCCGCGTGCCGGGCGCTCAGAACGTTCGCCACGTTCAGTACGATCTCCGCGTGGCGGACGATCGCCATAAGGCTTATCGCCGCGTGGCGGACGATCGCCATAAGGCTTATCGCCGCGTGGTGGACGATCACCGTAAGGCTTATCGCCACGTGGTGGACGGTCACCGTAAGGCTTATCGCCACGTGGTGGACGGTCGCCAAAGGGTCTGTCGCCACGGGCTGGGCGTTCGGAACGTTCACCACGCTCCGGTCTGTCTCTAAAAGAACGCTCTTCGCGCGGGCGGTCCCCAAACGAACGTTCGCCGGCGGGACGATCTCCACGTGGAGGCCGAGCACCAAACGGCTTATCGCCACGGGCTGGTCGATCCGAGCGGTCGCCGAATGGTTTGTCACCCCGTGGTTTGTCACCGCGTGGGCGGTCACCGAATGACCGTTCGCCGCGTGGTCTGTCGCCACGCTCACCACGGCCACGGCCTTGCTCTTCGTCACGCGGTGGAGAATCGGAGCGAATCCACTCACCCTCGGCATCTGCATGGCGCACGACGCTACGGCGTGCTTCTTCCTGTGCAGATGGCTGCTTGAACAGGCTTTCAGCTTCAGCGCGCGCTGATGTCTTGCGTGCCTTGCCATCGCGGGTCGGCCTTGCACCCGGTGCCATCCAGACATTGGCAGTACGGCTGCTGCCCAAAGCAGGACGGGATGGACGGCGATCATCGCCTTCGTTTTCGTCGCGGCCTTTCGCGCCAAATTTCGAACCGGGCTTGGAACCAAATTTCCCGGCGGGCTTGTCAGAACGTTTTGTATCGAGGCGTCCTAGCGAACGTTCACGGTCATCACGCTTGTCGCCGGATCTTGCTGGACGTGAATTCTCATCACCGTCCGAGCGCTTTGCCCACTCACCCTTGGCAGGACGGGCCGCTGGTGCCTCATCGTCTTCTGCACCAGCATTGTCGTTGTAAAGCGGCGCTTCGAAGTTGGCGCCAGCAGCTTCAATCAGGCGTGGACCCAACTGATCGCGCAGCATGCGTCCACGAACTTCCACAACCTTGCCTTCCGGCAGGTCACCCAATTGGAAAGGACCGTAGGAGATACGGATCAGGCGGTTAACTTCCAGACCGAGCGCACCGAGAACGTTCTTGATTTCACGGTTCTTGCCTTCACGCAGACCCATGGTAATCCAGACATTGTGGCCCTGCTTGCGGTCCAGCGTCGCATCAATTGCGCCGTAGAGAACGCCGCCGACGGCAATGCCTTCCTTGAGCTTGTCCAGTTCTGCCTGATCGACCTCACCATGGGCCCGCACGCGGTAACGGCGCAGCCAGCCAGTGGTGGGCAGCTCCAGAACACGAGACAATCCACCGTCATTGGTCAGAAGAAGCAGACCTTCGGTATTGATGTCCAGGCGGCCGATCGACAGAACGCGCGGCAATTCTTCCGGCAGGTTGTCAAACACTGTCGGACGACCTTCAGGATCGAAATTGGTGGTCACCAGACCGGCAGGCTTGTGGTAGAGCCACAGGCGGGTGCGTTCTGCGCCACGGATCGGCACGCCATCCACTTCGATCTGATCGGCAAGTGTTGCATTCACGACCGGCGAATCAAGCTTGACGCCGTTCATTGAAACACGACCTTCCATGATCATGCGCTCGACATCACGTCGCGATGCGACCCCTGCTCGTGCCATGATCTTGGAAATGCGCTCCGGCTTGCCGACCGGCGCGTCTTCAGCTGCGACCTTTGCGGCGGCCGCCTTGTCATAGGACTGTTTTTTCGCCGCCGGCTTGCCTTCTGGCTTGCCAGGCTTGCGATCACGGTCAAATTTCTTGTCACCACCGCGCGTCGGCTTGTCTTTGAATGTCATTTGTTGTTTGCCTGTTGTTTGCCGTGTCCTATCAGGTCAAACGGCCGTGGTTAAGAGGAAATTGCAGACAATGGCGGAAACAATGCATTTCATGGACCTTGCCTTTGCGGCTGCGCAAGAGGCTGGAGAAAAGCAGGAAGTTCCTATTGGCGCTGTGGTCGTCCTCGATGGTTATGTTATTGGCAGTTCCGGAAACCGCACACGTGAACTAAATGATGTCACGGCACATGCCGAAATCATGGCGATCCGCATGGCATGTGAGGCATTGGGGCAGGAACGGCTAAGCGGCGCCGACCTGTATGTGACCCTTGAACCATGCACTATGTGCGCTGCCGCCATATCATTTGCACGTATTCGCAGACTGTATTACGGCGCCGAAGACCCCAAGGGCGGCGGCGTCGACAATGGGGTGCGCTTTTACCAGCAGCCGACCTGCCACCACGCACCCGATGTTTATTCCGGCATAGGCGAAACTTCGTCCTCGCAGCTGCTCAAAGATTTTTTCCAGAGCAAGCGAGAGGATTAAAACGCTGCGATCTCATGCCGTCGCGATAAGGGCAACGGCATGATACCTCAACCGGTCATTATTGGAATGGCATCCACCACTTGCTGCCCTGCTTGGCAGCTGCGGCCTCTTTCTTAAGGCGCTTGGCCTTTTTCTGTTCAGGTTCGCCCAGATCATTCAACTCTTCTTGTGAGGCTGAACGATAGCCGGTTGGCGGGTCTGTCAGGTATTTGCGCTGGCCGTTGACGGCGTTGCCGCCTGAGGCTTCCGCCTTGGCCTTACGGAATGCTTCCCACTTCTGGCTTTCGGTCATCTGGCCATTGGTGCCATTGCCTGCCAGGAGCGGCGAACGGTAGTTCGGGTTGTTCTTGTTGGCTTCCGCCTCTTCACGCAGGCGCTCGCGGGTTTCTTCCGGCGCTTCCACCCATTGCGGGTTGTTTTCGCGGCTGGCAAGAGACTGCTGCGGCTGGTTGAGCTGACGTGTGTTGGCGTTGGCAGGCACAACGAGGCCCGGACGCGGCGTGTATTTCAGATTGCGATTTTCCTGATTGCCGGTCAGCGAAACCGACGAACCCAGATCTTCGACAAGCTGCTCCATAGAGGATTTGCCCGTGCCATAGGTCGGACTGCCGGTACATGCACTCAAGGCCAGGCAAGCGGTGAGAACACCTGCGATACCGCCGGACATGCGTAAACCTTGCATCATCTTCATCGAACCCTTCAAGCCAAGCCAGAACAAAAGACATAGCCAATTTCATTTGGCAATGCTGGGAAAATCCGGCCAATTTCAGGCAGGTTTACCGGATGAAGCACCAAAGTGCAATTCATCCGGTCATTTTCCTTAGTTTACTGCGGCCAATTCACGCAATGCTGCTGCATCACGCGCTGATACGTCAGGATATTCAGGGTCCGAGCCGACATCAGCCGTAATCCGCCAGGACCGTGCGCACTTCTTGCCTTCGGCCAGCTTCTGCTCAACCGAAACCTTCTGTACTTCGTTCAGACGGAAGGCATCAGACGCACCCTCACCCGTCACCACCGAGATGGCAGAGGTGATGCAGATTTCTGCGAAATCCTGGCCTTCAAGTGCCTTTAGCAGTTCCGGATCTGCAATGTGCACAACCGGAGCGGCTTCCAGCGAAGAACCGATACGCTTTTCACGGCGCTCGATTTCAAGCGCGCCGGTGACAACCGTGCGAACCTTGCGGATCTTGTCCCACTTGGCGGCAAGTGCATCATTTTTCCATTCACCCGGCACAGTTGGGAACTGCTCAAGGTGAACCGATTCGCTTTGTGGATAACGCGAGAGCCACGCTTCTTCTGTGGTGAATGGCAGCATTGGCGCCAGCCAGCTCACCAGGCAATCGAACAGCTTGCGGATAACGGCAAGCGATGCACGACGCTTGAGCGAAGACGGAGCGTCGCAATAAAGCGTGTCCTTGCGAACGTCGAAATAGAATGCCGACAATTCGACATTCGAGAAATCGATCAGGGCACGGGCGATCTTCTTGAATTCGAAGGCGTCGTAACCTTCGCGGACAACCTTATCCAGCCCAGCCAGACGGTGCAGCATCAACTGCTCCAGTTCGGGCATGTCGGCATAGGCAATGTCTTCACCGGTGTCGTGCGCCAGCGTACCAAGCATCCAGCGGATGGTGTTACGCAGCTTGCGATAGGCATCGATATTGGTCTGGATGATGGCCTTGCCGAGACGCTGGTCTTCCCAGTAGTCGGTCGTCATAACCCACAGACGCAGGATGTCGGCGCCGGATTCCTTCATGACGTCCTGCGGAGCAACAACGTTCCCAAGCGACTTGGACTGTTTGCGGCCCTGTTCGTCCATGGTGAAACCATGGGTAACGACAGCCTTGTAAGGCGCACGGCCACGCGTTGCGCAGCTTTCCAGCAGCGACGAGTGGAACCAACCGCGATGCTGGTCAGAACCTTCCAGATAAACATCGGCTGGCCATTTCAGGTCAGGGCGATCTTCCAGCGTGAAGGTGTGCGTGCAACCACTGTCAAACCAAACGTCAAGGATATCCATGACCTGATGCCACTTGGAATGATCGTGCTCGCTGCCGAGGAAACGATCCTTGGCGCCATCTGCAAACCACGCATCTGCACCCTCAACCTCGAAAGCTTCAAGGATGCGGGCATTGACGGCGTCGTCCACCAGCACTTCGCCTTGCTCGTCTGCGAAAACAGCGATTGGAACGCCCCAGGCGCGCTGACGCGACAGGACCCAGTCAGGGCGGTTCTCGATCATGGCGCGCAGACGGTTCTGGCCGGACGCAGGCACAAAGCGCGTGTCGTCGATAGCCGAAAGCGAACGCGAGCGCAGCGTGGTGCCGTCACCCAGTTCCTTGTCCATGTAAACAAACCATTGCGGCGTGTTGCGGAAGATAACCGGCTTCTTGGAGCGCCAGCTATGCGGATAGCTATGCTTCAGACGTCCGCGTGCAAACAGGTTATTGCCAGCGATCAACGCCTTGATAACACGATCATTGGCATCACCCTTCTTGCCGTTATCATCCATGACGCGTGCGGGACCGCCTTCAGCCGACGGACCGAAGCCCGGAGCATCCTCGGTGTAAAAACCGTCATCACCAACCGGGAACGGGATTTTGGGCGAGATGCCGCGCGCTTCCAGTTCGCGAACACTGGCCATCCACGCGTCAAAGTCTTCACGACCATGGCTTGGTGCGGTGTGCACAAAACCAGTGCCAGCATCGTCGGTGACGTGATCGCCGTCCAGCAGCGGAACCGCAAAGTCGTAACCCAGGGATGCCAATGGATGGGCGCAGGTGACCGACGCCAACTCCTCCGCCGTGACACCACGCAGCAACTTAAACGTTACCTTGGCTTTGGCGGCAGCGTCATCCGCAAGGCGGGTGGAGAAGATCAGCTTTTCGCCGGGCTGCGGGCCAAAATCATTGGTGGCCGTTTCAACCTCATAAAGACCATATGGGAAACGCGACGAGAACGAGATCGCGCGGTTGCCCGGGATTGTCCAAGGCGTAGTCGTCCAGATGACAACAAAGTTGCCCTTCAGGTCAGCCGGGCCTTCGACAACCGGGAACTTCACCCAGATCATGTCGCTTTCGACATCCGCATATTCGACTTCGGCCTCAGCCAGAGCCGTGCGTTCGACAACCGACCACATGACCGGCTTGGAGCCGCGATAAAGCTGGCCGCTTTTGGCGATCTTCAACAGTTCGCCAGCAATCCGCGCTTCCGCGTGGAAGTTCATGGTCGTGTAAGGGTTTTCAAAATCGCCTTCGATACCGAGACGTTTGAATTCATCCGACTGCTTCGCAATCCAGCCAGATGCAAAATCACGGCATTCCTTACGGAATTCGTTGATCGGAACTTCGTCCTTGTTCTTGCCCTTGGCACGGTACGCTTCTTCGATCTTCCATTCGATCGGCAGACCGTGGCAATCCCAGCCAGGAACGTAGTTGCTGTCGAAACCGCGCATCTGGAACGAGCGCGTGATAACGTCCTTAAGGATTTTGTTCAGTGCGTGGCCGATATGGATATTGCCATTGGCATAGGGAGGGCCATCATGCAGCACGAACTTCTCACGTCCTGCGGCGGAGGCGCGAAGGCGCTTATATAGGCCCATTTCCTGCCAGCGCTTTACTGTTTCTGGCTCTTTTTGCGGTAAACCTGCACGCATCGGGAAATCCGTCTGCGGCAAATAGAGCGTGGAGGAATAGTCTAGTTTTTCTGCGGTGTCGTTCATAACCGTACCGTTACTGAGGCGCCCTCACGGGGTCGCGTCGTATTGATTTTGATAAACAAAAGCGGAAAGCGCCTCGACAAGCGCCAACATCCCGGACCTTCCGGCTGTTACAGCGGGCGGAAGGCCGGGCCAATAATTCGGGATATGAACGTCGACCGATATTGGAACATAGTGCCGGTTCTTTAAGGCGTTTCAGCCCGTTTGAAAAGAGAATAGATGGTGATAGCGTCTCAATAGCCCGCCACCCGCCAAAAAAATGCAACAAAATCGCTCTCTTGCCGTGCAATCAAGCATTGTCCGCCAGCATTTTCCGGCGGATGGCAAGACGTCTCAAAAAGCGATTTTTGCATCCAGTTCGCCCAACGGACGGACACCTGACAGAAGCGCCCTAGCCTCTTCTTCATCGCGCTTGATCTGGGCGACAAGTGGCTCAAGTCCGTCAAACTTCAACTCATCGCGCAGATGACCGAAGAACGATACGGAGCAGGTTTCGCCGTAGAGATCGCCCGAAAAATCGAACACAAAAGTTTCCAGCAGTGCGGCGCCATTTTCCGTGACAGTCGGGCGGTAACCGAAACTCGCCACACCATCATGAAGCGTGCCATCGGCACGACGGAAGCGCACGGCGTAAATGCCGGGTTTCAGTGCAGTCTCGGGAGGAAGCGCCATATTGGCGGTTGGGTAACCCAAGGTGCGGCCAAGTTGCTGGCCTTTGATAACCACTGCCTCAACCGTATAACGATAACCCAGAAGTCCGGCAGCACCGACAACGTCGCCCTGTATCAGCAATGCCCGGACACGACTGGACGATACCACCTCTGCACCTTCATCCCGGAAAGCATCAATCAGCGCGACATCAAAACCGTAACGTTTGCCCGCTTCCATCAGGAATGCCGGCCCGCCTTCACGGCCTTTGCCGAAATGAAAATCAAAACCGGTCACCACTGCACTGGCACCCAACCAGTCCGACAATATGGATTTGACGAACTCATCGGCAGAGCGCTGCGAAAAATCATGGTCGAATGGATATTCGATGACAGACTGGAAACCTTCGGCCTCCAGCAAACGCGCCTTGAGCGACGCTGGGCTCAGACGAAAAACAGGCTCATCCGGTTTGAAAATCGTGCGCGGATGCGGCTCGAACGTCAGTACCAGCGCAGGTACGCCACGCGACCTGGCCAATTCCAGCGCCCGCTCAAGCACAGCCCGATGGCCGCGATGCACGCCATCGAAATTGCCGATGGCAATGACCCCACCGCGAAGATTTTCCGGCAGCGGCTCTTTTTTCTCGTTGCGATGAAACACTGTCATTTCCGCCAATTCCTGTTTACGCCAGACGTGGCATCCACCAGCCAGGCGCCGCACCCTGCCCCTTCAGATAGGCATTGAGCAATGCCTCATCCGTCTGGCCGTTCAGCGTATATTCCGCAGCGTGAATGCCACCGCTTATATAGAGCAATTGCAGACCGTTCGAGAGGGCACCCTTCACATCTGTCGGCATGCCGTCGCCGATTGCCAAAATCCGCTCCTGCGAAAACGGGCCACGAACCTCTTCGGCCGCAGCCAGACAGGCCTGATAGATTGGCGTATGCGGCTTTCCAGCAATACGGACCTCGCCGCCAAGCTGCTCATAATAGGCAGCCATGGCACCTGCACATGGAATGATGCGCTCGCCGCGCTCAACCACCAGATCGGGGTTTGCGCAGATCATTGGTACGGAGCGGGCAATAAAGCCCTTCAACATATCAGTGTAGTCTTCAGGTGTTTCGGTTTCATCATCGAAGAACCCGGTGCAGACGACCGATTCCGCGTCGGCTTCCGGTACGATTTCAACGTCCAGCCCATCGAGCAATGGCAGGTCACGTTCCGGTCCCAGCAGGAAAACCTTGCTTGGGCCCTCGGCGATCAGTCCACGTGTCACGTCGCCTGAGGTGATGATGCGGTCATAGGCGGTATCGGGAATGCCAAGCGCACGCAGTTGCGCAATCACACCGGGCGCCGGGCGCGGAGAATTGGTAATCAGCACCACGGTCTTGCCGACCTTGCGCGCTTCTTCCAAGGCAATGGCCGCATCCGGAAATGCCGAAACGCCGTTGTGCAAAACACCCCATACATCAGACAGAATGACGTCGAACTGCGTGGTAATGTCGCCAAGAGTGGTTATGCGGTGGGCCATGAGTACTTTCCGGGTAAAAGACAATTGAGGCTGACATTGCAAAGCGCAACGTTGATGGCAAGAAAAAAAGCCACCGGATTGAAAGGCAAGTTGACGTTACGGCAGTTAACCGCCAACCCACAAACGGACAAAACCGGCGGTGATACACAGCACTAGGACCGGCACCATGCCGAGCTTGAAGCGAAACAGCATCAGTGCTGAGGCCACAAACAGTGCAAGCGCAACCGGATCCAGCGTGCTCCACACCGGCACTGACAGGTTGAGATTGATGACAGGGACAAGCGCGATACGCTCGACATCACGAAACAGCACATGCAGGCCAAACCAGACAGAAAGATTGAGAATGACACCAACAACAGCAGCGGTGATTGCTGACAAGGCGGCTGAAAGCTTGCGGTTGTGGCGCGCACTTTCCACGTAAGGTGCACCAAGAAAAATGAAAATAAAGCTGGGCACGAAGGTTGCCCATGCCGCAACACTTGCCCCCATGACACCTGCCAAAAGCGGATCAAGCAGACCGGGATTTCTGAACGCTGCGAGAAAACCGATGTAAGACAGTACCAGCACCAGCGGACCAGGCGTCGCCTCCGAGAGGGCCAGACCATCAAGCATTTCACCTGCTGTCATCCAGCCGTGTGTTTCTACAGCAATCTGAGCCACATAGGCCAGCACTGCATAGGCACCACCAAAGGTCACAACGGCCATCTTTGAGAAGAAGGTTTGCAATTGCGCCAGGGTTTCAGGTGCCGCAAAAATCCAGATCAAGGCAAAGGGGATTTGCCAGATAGCAAGACCACACAGCAGGCCGACCGCTCTTTTGTGCAAAGGCGGCACGTCGATCTTTGGCGCGCATCCTAAAGAAGGTGATTGCTCACCGGCTGCACTGGAGGTCATGGCTCTTCGCGCCACAAACCAACCGACAGCGCCGGCAATCAGGATCACCAACGGGAATGGCAGACCAAACAGAAACAGAGAAATGAACGCTGCGCCAGCGATATACACAAGAGACCGACTGACAAGGGCACGTTTTGCCACCCGCAGCATTGCTTCAATGATGATGGCGAGAACGCCAGCTTTCAGACCTGACAACAATGCTGGCAGCCAGTGGGTATCCTGATAAAGCGCGTAAGCTGCCGCTAGCGCCACGATGACGATAAAGCCGGGCACAATAAAAAGTGTTCCGGCAATGATGCCCCCGCGCCTTCCATGTAAAAGCCAACCGCAATAGGTGGCAAGTTGTTGTGCTTCTGGACCGGGCAGCACCATGCAATAATTCAAAGCATGCAGAAACCGCTCTTCAGAGATCCAGCGGCGTTCATCAACCAAGATACGGTGCATCATGCCGATCTGACCCGCCGGACCGCCAAAGCTAAGCAGGCCGATCCGGGCAAAGGTCGCAGTCAACTCAAAAAATGAGGGGCGGGTAGTCGGAATGTCGGGGCGCAAAAAATCTGTCATGCAGACGCAGTAACCATTTTACATGAAATTTTTCCGACAGGCCGTCCTTGACTCGTACAGGTAGCCTGCTTATCTCCGTCTCGCTGGCACTCACATACAGGGAGTGCTAACACTATCCAGATGGATCACAAGATCCATGAATGTCATTTGATCGAGGGATTAGACAATGGCAAGCACAACTTTCCGCCCGCTTCACGACCGCGTTGTCGTTCGTCGCGTTGAGTCCGAAGCAAAGACCAAGGGCGGCATCATCATTCCTGATACCGCCAAGGAAAAGCCACAGGAAGGCGAAATCGTCGCCGTCGGTTCCGGCGCTCGTGACGAGTCCGGCAAGGTCGTCGCTCTCGACGTCAAGGCTGGCGACCGCGTTCTGTTCGGCAAGTGGTCCGGCACCGAAGTCAAGCTCGACGGTGAAGACCTTCTGATCATGAAGGAATCCGACATTATGGGTATCATCGGCTAATCTGCCGAACCCGTCGTTTCCTTAAATTTTAAGCCGGACACCGTCCGGCAATTCGAAACCAGGAGTTTTGAAAATGGCAGCTAAAGAAGTAAAATTCGGCCGCAGCGCACGCGAAAAGATGCTGCGCGGCGTAGACATTCTTGCAGACGCAGTGAAGGTAACTCTCGGCCCTAAGGGTCGTAATGTTGTTATCGACAAGTCCTTCGGCGCACCACGCATCACCAAGGACGGCGTTTCAGTCGCCAAGGAAATCGAACTGGAAGACAAGTTCGAGAACATGGGCGCACAGCTCGTTCGCGAAGTTGCATCCAAGACCAACGACATTGCAGGTGACGGCACCACCACCGCTACCGTTCTGGCGCAGGCTATCGTTCGCGAAGGCGCGAAGGCTGTTGCAGCTGGCATGAACCCAATGGACCTGAAGCGCGGTATCGACCTCGCTGTTGCAGAAGTCGTCAAGGACCTGCAGGCAAAGGCAAAGAAGATCAACACGTCCGAAGAAGTTGCACAGGTCGGTACGATCTCTGCAAACGGCGAACGTCAGATCGGTCTCGACATTGCTGAAGCAATGCAGAAGGTTGGCAACGAAGGTGTTATCACCGTTGAAGAAGCCAAGACTGCTGAAACCGAACTCGAAGTCGTTGAAGGCATGCAGTTCGACCGCGGTTACCTGTCCCCTTACTTCGTAACCAACCCAGAAAAGATGATTGCGGACCTCGAAGACGCATACATCCTTCTCCACGAAAAGAAGCTTTCGAACCTGCAGGCTATGCTGCCAGTGCTCGAAGCTGTTGTTCAGACCGGCAAGCCACTCGTCATCATCGCTGAAGACGTAGAAGGCGAAGCTCTTGCTACGCTCGTCGTCAACAAGCTGCGTGGCGGCCTGAAGATCGCTGCTGTTAAGGCTCCTGGCTTCGGCGACCGCCGCAAGGCTATGCTCGAAGACATCGCCATCCTGACCGGTGGTACAGTGATCTCCGAAGACCTCGGCATCAAGCTCGAAAACGTTACGCTCGACATGCTCGGCAAGGCGAAGAAGGTTTCGATCTCCAAGGAAAACACAACGATCGTAGACGGCTCCGGCCAGAAGTCCGACATCGAAGGCCGCGTTGCCCAGATCAAGGCTCAGATCGAAGAAACTTCTTCTGACTACGACCGCGAAAAGCTGCAGGAACGTCTTGCTAAGCTCGCTGGCGGCGTTGCTGTTATCCGCGTTGGCGGTTCGACAGAAGTTGAAGTTAAGGAAAAGAAGGATCGCATCGACGACGCTCTCAACGCGACGCGCGCTGCTGTTCAGGAAGGTATCGTACCAGGCGGCGGCGTTGCCCTGCTGCGTTCTTCCACGAAGATCACTGTCAAGGGTGAGAACGACGATCAGGAAGCTGGCGTGAACATCGTTCGCCGCGCTCTGCAGGCTCTGGTTCGCCAGATCGCTGACAACGCAGGTGACGAAGCTTCTATCGTTGTTGGCAAGATCCTTGAAAAGAACGAAGACAACTATGGCTACAACGCTCAGACTGGCGAATACGGCGACCTGATCGCTCTCGGCATCGTTGACCCTGTTAAGGTTGTTCGTACGGCTCTGCAGAACGCAGCTTCGGTTGCTTCCCTGCTGATCACCACTGAAGCCATGATTGCTGAACTGCCAAAGAAGGATGCTCCGGCTCTTCCAGGCGGCGGCATGGGCGGTATGGGCGGTATGGACTTCTAATCAGTCCTACTCGTTTCGTATACGAAAGGGCGATCTTCGGATCGCCCTTTTTTTGTTTGCGCCAATACTCGTCTTGTAACGTTAATGCGCGTGGTTAAAAAAAACGGTCAGCACACAGGTCTTATCGTTTTTGCCAATTGGAATGTGAGATCGGGCCTTTTTGAGCGCCCGGCGCCTTTACAACTTCGCACCCTTCACAGTTTTGCCTCAGACCTCAGCAAAACAGTTTTGACGGCAGTCACTATTTTATGTTTCAAATGCCGTTTGCAACAAATTAGAAATACAAAATTATCTAATATGAATCATTATGGGACAGCATTGATGTTAGAAAATACTTGTTGCGGCAGAAAAATAGAGTATGAGGACTTTCTTCTTCCGTCCCTGAGCTTACCGGATGGTAGATGCTGACAGACGAACACCCTTGAAAACCCAGCAAATTGTCGTATTTTCGAGTTATCGCGGAAAAAACATAGTATGTGATGTTTTTTAGCAAAAATGCATTGCCGTTTAAAAAAAAGAAACTATAAATCCTGCGCGAACAGCAGATATTTACAACTCTAAGATAAAAATTCAGAGCGCGTCTAAAACAAAAAGCATTTATCAAGACTCGCCGACATTCGTATGAGTGAATACTTTGCGCATTCGCAATATTCACGATTTCAGGTTTCTCATGATGAGCAACCAGCATCGCAATGCCACATGCTTCAGCGAAAAACGCAATCTGAAGTGTGTCACGCGCAAGTGTACCGGAACTTTGCGATAATGATAAGTATAACAACAACTTAAACTACGCCAGCAAATCGGGTTCATCGCGACGTGTTTGAGTATGGGAATTGTTAAAGTGCCATTTTGCATTCCAATATCGTCAGGTACGAGAGACCTGCGAATGCATTCCGGCATAAAATTCGGGGACTACTGTGTTTAAGATTTCGCGAAACAACAATGCCGAATTTTCCCCTTCATGGAGCCACGAGGACCATGGAATTTTTTCGCAGCTCTGCGTTTCGGAGAAATGGACCGGCAACCTGTCAAACGGCATCATTGAACTTGGCAGCCTGTCGTCGTCACTTCATGGTCTTGAAGGTAAAGAATGCGGCTTGCTTAGCCTGATGCGTTGTTATGATCCCCATGATCGCGCCAGCATTCTGGCCCTGTTCGAGCAAGCTTCTATGGCTGCATCACGCTTTTGTTTCACAACAACGGTGAAAATAGACGGCAACAAACGCCAACCAGTGTTCTGTGCAGGCGAATCTCGCGGCCAAGAAGAGCGTTTTTACGGCAGCATAACCGGCCTCTTCATGTTCCCACGCTTTCAGGTGCCTGTTGGTCAGAATGCATTTTATTCGACCCGTTTTGCGCAATAAGCTCCAACCGATATAGGGTATGGGACCCTGGAAGGGCAAACCAGCCCTTTCCTAGGCCGGAACTTTTAGCCCCTTTATGCTGGCAGGGCGAGATTCTGCTTTATGGTGCCACGCTGCAACAGCGGGATAACGTTCCAGTTCCAAAGCCTCCCTCGCCCCGTAATGGACTTCCAGACCCCGCACCCAAGGAAATGTCGCGATGTCGGCGATCGAATAGTCATCACCTGCCAGCCATTGATTGTGCTCCAGCCATTTTTCCAAAACACTCAGCAGGCGCTGGGTTTCTTCACGATAACGGTCCGTCGCGTATGGATTATTGGCGACCTTGTCGGAGGCATACT
Source organism: Agrobacterium sp. AGB01 (assembly GCF_014851585.1). Taxonomy (GTDB): domain Bacteria; phylum Pseudomonadota; class Alphaproteobacteria; order Rhizobiales; family Rhizobiaceae; genus Agrobacterium. The sequence continues at coordinate 610,022 of NZ_JACVAB010000001.1, read as the reverse complement.
TGAAGAAGTGGCCAAACTGGCCGAACATCGGGCCGACCCCACCAACCTGAAAAAAAAGCCATTGTATCGCAAGATACCGCTTCTCCGGATCGCGGGGCAAAAGTTTCCCAGTCTTTTCAGCGAGATACAGCAGGATAGCACCGGACTCAAAAATACCAATGGGCCGTTTGTTTGGCCCATGTGGATCTATGATTGCGGGTATGCGACCGTTGGGATTGAGCGACAAAAACTCCATCGATTTCTGGACATTGGTTCCTATATCGATCTTGTGAACCTCATAGGGTAGCCCCAATTCCTCCAAGGCAATTGCAACCTTCACGCCGTTGGGCGTGGCAAGTGAATAAAGCTGTATGATGTCTGGATTGGTGGCCGGCCATTGCGTGGTCACAGGAAAAGCAGAAAGATCGATCACGGCACATCTCCTCGGTCGTTATGAGACTGTATGCGCATTGCAAATATTTTAATGCTTGCAATTAAACCCGAAAGTCATCGTTTCGGATCTCTATTGTTCATCAATAGCGAACAAATCGTCTTTGTTCGTCTATCTTTCGTAAACAGACAAACTGATCCAAATATGGTTGCAGAATTCAGCATCACACACAATCGCCTACACGGCGCATGGAGCCTTATATGTCTGCAACAAATTCCAACACCAACAGCCTGATCTTGCTTGGCGCACGCGTACTTCTTGCCGCCATGTTCCTGCTCGCAGGTTTTCCTAAACTCATCGATCCATCTGGCACCGCTGGCATGATCGCCGGCGCTGGCCTGCCTGCCGCAACCGCGCTTGCTTACATTGCCGGCATCTTTGAAGTCGTTTCCGGTCTTGCTATCCTTCTCGGTTTCCAAACGAAGATCGCAGCGTTTGCTCTCGCACTCTTCTGCTTGTTCACCGCATTCGTCTTCCATAATGGCCCGATTGTTGTCCCCGACTTTCCTGAAGGCGCAAACAACCTCCTGACCATGTTCAACGGCTTGATCTTCTGGAAAAATATTGCGGTCGCAGGTGGTTTCCTCGGCCTGGCAGCAGTTGGCGCTGGTGCCTATTCCATCGATGGTCGTCGCGGCTAATAAGCCCTTCCTGGAAAACACAAAAACCGCCGGATTGTTCCGGCGGTTTTTTATTCCACATAGTCTTTGTCATAGGATGGGAGATCGTTGATCTGCGACAGCCATGCAACAGAGGAGCGCGCCCATATCTGGGCTTTGGGAGCCAACATATCGCGCTCGTTGATGCTACCCCAGCGAATTCCCCATCCCTGCTCGTCTTCGCCCTCGCCGCTGGTAAACAGCGGCGAACCGCACTCTGGACAAAAATATTGCCGACGGGCACGGCCGTTATCGCCCACCTTCCGGTAGAGCTTGGGTTGGTTATCGAGAATTTTAAGATCTGCCCTCTGAACGAGCAGTGTGACGCGGAAGGGTGAGCCGGTTAGTCTCTGGCAATCCGTGCAATGGCAAATGCCCACACGGCTCGGATCGGCTTCCGCTTCAAATTTGACATGGCCACAGTGGCACTGCCCGCTAATATGCATGATGGCCTCCCTCTTCAGGCAGGCCATCATAAATGAACAGGACAAAAACCAACAGTCTAAAGGGCAGACTGCACGCGTGCGATGATGTTTTTCACCACCGCATCGCCCGCATGTTCAGGCTTGCGTGCCCGCACAAAGCAGGCCTCGGAACGCAGGATGACGCCGTCCGACAAGATCTTTAGGTGGTTTGCCTTCAGTGTCGAACCCGTCGAGGTGATATCAACGATGATATCAGCTTGACCTGCAGCAGGTGCGCCTTCGGTGGCACCAAGGCTTTCGACAATGCGATACAGCTGGATACCGTGGCTGCCGGAAAAATACTGCTGTGTCAGACGCCAGTATTTCGTGGCAATGGCCAAACGACGTCCATGGCGCGCACGAAATTCGGCCGCCACATCACCAAGATCCGCCATGCTGTCGACATCCAGCCAGATTTCAGGTACGGCCACGACAACATCCGCATGACCAAAACCGAGGCGTGCACAAAATTCGACACGTCCATCGGCATTATCAAGTCCTTCGCGCACAAGATCTTCACCGGTCACGCCGAAGTCTACGGTGCCATTGCCGATCTCACGAGCAATCTCAGAGGCAGACAGATATGCGATCTCGATGTCGTCGCGTCCGTCAACACGGGCGCGATAGGAACGATCATTGCCTAAGGCAGAAATCTTCATGCCTGCCCGTTCGAGAATGGCAGAGGATTCCTCTTTCATGCGACCCTTGGAGGGCAGGCCAATGGTGATGGTCATTTGGAAGCCCTCGCCATTTCAATACGGTCCAGCCACAGGGAGAAGCCAACGGCGGGGATACGATCCGTTGCGCCGAGCAGCGTCATCAGCCGGTCAAAACGTCCGCCACCCGCCAGCACTTCAACACTGCCAGTTTTGGTGATTTCAAACACGAGGCCGGTGTAATAGTCCAGCGGACGCCCGAAGGCCGCCTTGTACTGAATGTTATCCAAGTCCGCACCGGAATTTGCCAACGCAGCCACGCGGCCATCAAAGGTGGAGAGAGCTGCGCCTAGCTGCAAACCGGCCTCCTGCGCAAATGCGGCAAGTGCCTCGGATGCACCTGACAATGGCGCCTGCAAGGACAGGAATGTCTTCAGGGTGTTGAAATTATGGTCGGAAAGACGGGTCGCTGCCAATGCCAGCTTTTCGCGCAGACGTCGGGCAATTTCTGCCGGTGCGCGGCTTGCATTGGTGGAATAACCGGTCTGCTGCATGACGGTATCGATATAACCGACAAGCTCCGCTTCATCGCCTGAGGCAAGCAGGCCTGCTACCCGCGAATCCAGTCCCGTTACCGGTTTTGGATTGATCAGTCCCTCGAGCAGGGCTTCGAGTTGCTGGATATTTCCAAATGCCTGCACAAGCCGCTTTTGCCAGCCGGATGGCAGGCCAAGGGCTGCAACAACCGCTTCGAAAACCTTCTGGTCGCCCAGCGTTATCGACAGCGTCTGCGATGGCAAAAGTCTGTTAAGGACCGCCGTTGCGTCAACGATGGCGCGAGCGTCAGATGCAGCGATATCCGCATCGCCCAAATCCTCGATACCGGCTTGGTAAAATTCGTTTGCGCCTTCACGACGCTGGCGAAATACCTGCCCCATATAGGAGTAGCGCTTCGGCGTCCCGGTTGCCGTTTCGATGTGGCGAAGGCAAACGGGAATGGTGAATTCCGGGCGCAGGCAAAGGCTTGCGCCGGTTTCGCTTTCGGTTAGGAAAATACGGCGGCGCAGATCTTCGCCCGCCATATCCAAAAACGGTTCGGCGGGCTGAATGACAGGCGTATCGATGCGCACTGTCTTGCGCTTGGCAAATTCATCCAGCAGTTCACCGGCAAAATCCGGCATGTCGATGAAAGGCATGTTACCCTGCCCGTGCCCGGTCTTCAGCCTGTGCGGCCAGAATTCCCTTCACCTTGGCAACGAGTTCAGCTTCCGGAACGGTTTCCTGCGCTACACGCGCTTCACGCCACGTCGCATTGTCCTCGATCTCGCCGGAAAGTCGCTTACCCTCGATCAGATCCTTGATCTGAACGACGCTCTGCGCACGCTCATCACCGCCTTGAATGATGGCGACAGGAGAACCGAGGCGGTCAGCATATTTCAGCTGGTTGCCGAACTTCTTCCAGTTGCCCTGATACATTTCGGCGCGGATGCCTTCGGCCCGCAGTGCCTGCGTGAAACGCTGGTAACGGCCCATGCTTTCCACATCACCGTCCATGACGGTAATCAATACAGGCGCCAGTGCCTTTTGCTGGCCAAGCTTGCCAAGGTTCTTCAGCGCCGTCATCAGGCGCGACACACCGATGGAAAAACCGGTTGCCGGAACAGGCTGGCCCATGAAGCGGGATACCAGACCATCGTATCGGCCACCGCCGCCGACTGAACCGAATACGACCTTGTCACCCTTGTCATTGGTAACGTCAAAGGTCAGTTCAGCTTCGTAAACCGGGCCAGTGTAATATTCGAGACCGCGCACGACGGACGGGTCGATCTTGATGCGGGTTTCATCGTAACCGGCGCTGGTCACCAGCGCACCGATGATATTCAGTTCTTCGACGCCTTCTTCACCCTTCGAGGTGCCGGCAACCAGTGCTGCCAGATCAGCGGCGCTTTCCGCGTAATTCTTGATACCTACGAAGAACAGAACCTTTTCGATCTGTCCGTCATCAAGCCCCGCACCCTTGGTGAAATCGCCTGATTCATCCTTGCGGCCCGGGCCGAGAAGCAGCTTGACGCCTTCAGGACCAAACTTGTCGAGCTTGTCGATGGCGCGGAGAACGTTGAGGCGACGGGCAGCATTTTCGTCGCCACCCAGACCCAGAGCTTCCATAACGCCGTCGAGAACCTTGCGGTTGTTGACGCGAATAACGTAATCGCCACGCTTGATGCCCAACGCTTCCAGCGTATCGGCCATCATCATGCACATTTCAGCATCAGCCTGCACGCCGGCAGCACCGACCGTGTCAGCATCAAACTGCATGAACTGCCGGAAACGGCCAGGACCCGGCTTTTCGTTGCGGAACACATAGCCAGCGCGGTAAGTGCGGAATGGCAACTGAATTTCGTTGAAATTTTCTGCCACATGACGGGCGAGAGGCGCGGTCAAATCGTAACGGGCGCTCATCCACTGTTCGTCATCATCCTGCAGCGAGAACACGCCCTCATTTGGGCGGTCACTGTCGGGCAGGAATTTTCCAAGCGCATCGGTGTATTCGAACAGCGGTGTTTCGATCGGATCGAAACCGTAAAGCTCGTATACATTGCGGATTTTTTCGACCATTTCATTGGTGGCATGAATGTCGGCAGCCGAACGGTCCACAAATCCACGCGGCAAGCGTGCTTTCAGTTTCTGCGGTTTCTTCTGCTTTTCACTCATTTTTACCATTCCGGTCTTCTTCAGGATAATGCCGGTTATTAGAGGATCGGACTGCATGCGGCAAGCACGAACACGACCAATCTAGCCACAGAGAATGGGCCAGCGGTCGATAAATCAGCACAGGTCCTGACGATTGGATTTTGTCGCGGCAATGGATCGACCCAAAGCCGCTCTTATCAGGACGGCTTCCTGCATCCTTAGCGCTTGCGAAGCGCCAGACCATCTGTTAGTCGCTTGCCCGTTGCATGCAGCAACCGTAAGCGTCTGACGTCAAGCAACGCACCTAACCCTTCGTCATCCGGAGGGCGCTTATCCAAGGTGCTGTCCATGAAGACGAATTTCCAGAAAGCGAAGCTTTATGAAACTGTCACGCTTACCCGCGAAATATGGTGCGCTTCTGACACCTTTGATCCTCTCGATCATCATGACCTTCATTGTGTCGCTGATTGCCACCGTCAAGGCGGTCGGTATCAGCGATTTCTCGGCACGTGAATGGATGTCGGCATGGGGCCTGTCGTGGATGGTTGCCTTCCCGACGCTTCTTCTTGTGCTGCCGCTGGTGCGCAGGATCGTCGGGCTTTTGGTAGCCCCTCACCGCGCCTGACGTGTTACGCCGCGCTCAATTCGAGCGCGGCTACCGCCAGCAAATTCTTTCAAACACCCTGCAAAAACCCGATAAAGGCATCATGATTCTCGAAGCCATCCATTATGCTGCCACGTTCGCCGTCACTCCACGGGAGTTCCGGCCTTATATTCGTTACAGCATAAACCTGTGGGCGCGTGCCAAACGCTGCACACAGGACTGGAAGGCGCATGAAGAAAACTGCAAACGCACCATACTAGAACGCGCTGCTAAACTGCGGCAACGACGAACCGCTGTCGTGCTGGGCTCCGGCCTTTGGCGAGATGTGCCCGTCAGAGAGCTCTGTCGACTGTTCGACACCGTCGTGTTGATAGATCTTGTCCACCCGGCCAGCGTGAAGCTGGAACAATCATTCCGCAAATTGAAAAACCTGCGCTTCGTTTACCGCGACCTCTCCGGTTATGAAGATGCAGCGGAAGATCGACCCTGTGAGCCATTGGGGTTTCTGCGGCTGGTGCCCTATCTCGATTTTGTCGTTTCAGCCAATGTGCTTTCACAGATTGGAACCGGTGCCCGCGACCGACTGTCCAAACACGGACTGGAAGCCAGAGAACAGGACGTTCTACCCCGGCTGATCAAAGCGCATGTCGAGGGGTTGGAAAACCTGCCCTGCGCAGTCTGTCTGCTGACCGACACGGACTACACGGTTATCGATCGTAACGGAAACACCCATGAAACCGTTGATCTGCTGTATGGCGTGGAAACGCCAACACCTGTTTCAAACTGGGTATGGCCGGTGGTGCCATTGGGTGAAGAGAGCCGCGATTACAAAGTCGTGCACAAGGTGATTGCTGTTGACGTGCGCTGATCGCCGGCTTTAAATCAGCCTATGCGATTTGCGGCAAAAGCATTGATGATCTTGGCATGGCTGTTTTACGGGTCGATCCCGGCACAGTCTGCTTTTCTCATTGAGCCGATGAACGTTCGCCCCATCATGCAGGACATGAGAGGCGATAAATCCTCACATTCAGATCATAAAAAGCTCGACCACACTTCCGCGCATCAGCAGCAGGCGACCCAGAAAGGCGAACCCTGCCCGCACCGCGGAGACATGAAACACAGTAACTTGTGTACCGCCTGTCTGACGACAGCACCGCACATCACTGTTTTCGAGAGTGGAAAACACATCTTCGCCTATCCCACACCGGATTTTGGTGACGTTTTCCTGACCTCCGGCTCTGCGCCACCGATCCCGCCTCCCCGATCCTGATTTTTTCATCGTTCAAAATCAAAACCGCGTATCATCCGCTTTACCCTGAAACAATGAGAACTCAGGATTTATACTCATGACCAAAACACTTCTTTTGACGGCAGCCTTTGCTGCGATGCTCGCTGGCCAAACCTTGGCGCAAGACACCAACAGCCATGCCGGTCATGGCGCGGCGGCCCAAACGCAAGAGAGCCCATCGACCAAGGCGTTCATGGAAGCGAATGACAAGATGCACGGCGACATGTCCCTGGAATTTACCGGTGATGCCGACGTGGATTTCGTACGGGGCATGATCCCGCACCATCAGGGCGCTATCGATATGGCCCGCATTGAGCTGCAATACGGCAAGGATCCTGAAATTCGCAAGCTGGCCGAAGAGGTCGTCAAGGCGCAGGAAGGCGAGATTGCCATGATGAAGGAATGGCTGAAAAGCAAAGGCCACTAAACGATAAAAAGGGAATGCGCCTGACGGGCGCATTCCCCCTCATATCAGTAAAGACGCAGGCATCGGCGTCAGTTTTTCTCGATACGTAAATCGTAATGTGCACCCAACCCGCGGCGTGGTGCACTGAGGATAAGAATGGGACGGATAAGCCACCAGCTATCCTTGTCAGCCTTTAGAGTGGCGACCTTCACCCCGGCATCACTGAAAAAAATTGCGTCGTCATCGGGATCGGCCATATCGAAAACCGCAAAATTCAAGAATTCGCTCGAGGACGTCAGCGTGATCCGCATGGCGTCGCCCGACTTGACATTGAGACGGTAGACATTGCCTCTGCCTTGACGCGTCCAGCCGCCGACATGCAGACCTCCCGGCGCAAAAGAGCCAAGATCTTTCAGCACTTCGCCAGGGTTGAGCCATGACGGCCTCTCATCTTGTGCCACTGCCGTGATTGGCGCTGCACATGATGCAAGAAGCAACATCAGAAACTGGCGTTTTTTCAACTCGTCGCTCAAGGACGTACAAACTCCGCGCGCAGTTTTTCCACCCGGTTCCGGCAATAACAACCCTCGATATGATCATTGACCATGCCCATGGCCTGCATGAAAGCATAAACGGTGGTCGGGCCGACAAATGTCCAGCCACGTTTTTTCAGGTCTTTAGACAATCGCACCGAGGTTGGTGTTGTCGGGTTGGCTCTCAGTTCCTGATAATCGAACACCGCCGGACGCTGGTCCGCAGACGGTTCATAACTCCAGAAATAATGGGCCAGCGTGCCAAATTCCTGTTTCAGGTCCAGCGCACGTCGCGCATTGTTGATGGTGGAAACAATCTTACCGCGATGCCGCACAATGCCTTTGTCGGCCAGGCACCTGTTCACATCATCCTCAGTGAAAGCTGCAACGATGGAAAAATCGAACCCACTGAAGGCCGCGCGGAACGCCTCGCGCTTGCGCAGGATCGTCAGCCAGGACAGGCCAGACTGAAAGCCTTCAAGACAGATTTTCTCAAAAAGCCTGATATCATCGACCACAGGCTTGCCCCACTCTTCATCATGGTAGTGACGGTAATCTTCAAGCCCCTGATGCCACGAGCAGCGCACTTGTCCATCCGGACCCGTCAGAAGCCCATTTTCACTCATCTGATGCCATCCCTCGTGCAAATCACCATGGAATTACCATTGATTCACCCTGTTTCAAAACCCCGCGGTAACCTTACGACAAGGTTTCCATGATCACGCCTGTTTTAATTAATCGGCATTTACCATTCGCTTGTCCGAAAGTGAGAACGTCGAAACATGTTTCGGTGCATGTAACGAGTAGATCCGATGACGATGAAGTCTCTATGTCTGGCATTAAGCCTTGTTTCTGTCTTTTCTTCAGCCGCTTTGGCAAATGACCGCTATCGCGAACGGCCTCCGGTTATTGTCAGCCCCGATCTTTCGGCACCGTGGCTGATGCAGCTTGGTGGCGGGAGTGCACGTCCTGTGGTGGTACCACAGCGCCAGACGGTACGTCAGCCGGTTTACCAGCGCCAGCAGGCGGTCAATGTTCGTCCAACCCGCCAGTATAATGGCGTGACAAGCCAGCGTCCGGCCGGTGTGCAGCAGGTTGCTGTACGACCAAATTCACCGGCCAAGGCACAGATCGCGCCGCAGTTCCTGCCACAGATCGTATCCTACCAGACACAGCATCCGACCGGCACAATCGTTATCGATACGCCGAACCGTTTCCTCTATCTGGTTCTGGCCGATGGCAAGGCACGTCGTTACGGCGTTGGCGTTGGCAAACCCGGCTTTGAATGGGCGGGCACCCACCAGGTTACCCGCAAAGCGGAATGGCCAAGCTGGACACCACCGAAAGAAATGATCACCCGCGAAGCGGCAAAGGGTCATTATCTGCCAGCATTCATGGAGGGTGGTCCGCAAAATCCAATGGGTGCACGCGCCATGTATCTCGGCTCGACCCTCTACCGCATTCACGGCACCAACCAGCCATGGACAATCGGCAGCAACAATTCGTCCGGTTGCATCCGCATGCGCAATGAGGACGTGACCGACCTCTATGAGCGCGTCAATGTCGGCACCAAGGTTATCGTCATGTAAGGCTTTAAATCCGACAAACAGAACACGACATTCCGGCAGTATAGCGTGTATTGCCGGAACGCATGCACGTTTAGACTTGCGTTCATGGGCGGCTTGGCTAACTTCAGCCTGTATCAGGTTTGAGGGGAGCATAGATGAACCGAAGAGATCTTCTTGCATCAGCCATGGGGATGGCAGCACTGGCTGTGATTTCCGTACCATCCGCACAGGCAGTCACACTCGCCGACAAGGCATTGAACGTACCCGCAGGGACCGATGTCCAGCCGGTGGCAATCCAGAAAAAGCAAGTTGAGGAAAAGTACAAACGCCGCGTAGTTCGTCTTTCCACCAGCGAAACGCCCGGCACGATCATCGTCGATACCAACAATAAGTTTCTCTATTTCGTTGAAGGCAAGAACCGCGCGACCCGCTACGGCATTGGCGTCGGACGCGATGGTTTTGGCTGGTCCGGTGTTGTAAAGGTCGGCCGTAAGGCGGAATGGCCAACATGGACCCCGCCCGCTGAAATGCGACGCCGCGAAGCCGCGAAAGGCCGCATTCTGCCAGCCGTTCAAATGGGTGGCGAAGACAATCCGCTCGGCGCACGCGCGCTTTATCTCTATCAGGGCGGACGCGACACCATCTTCCGTATTCACGGCACAAACCAGCCGTGGACAATCGGTCTGAATATGTCGTCCGGCTGCATCCGTATGATGAACAAGGATGTCGAACATCTGTATGCCCGCGCCGATATTGGCACGAAGGTCATCGTTGTCGGTCCGGGTAACAAGCAGGGCAACGTATCGTTCAACGATCGCGGCATTGATATTCTGCGCACCATTTTCGGTGGTTGACGCACCAGCCATGACAGGGTGGACGACGCCCTGTCATGGTTTTGCGATTTTGGCGCCGGGTGAATTATTCTTCAGATCAACCACTTGTAGGGATCGGCGATCGGTTCCTGATTACCGGCTTTTTGCAGTCCCACGACACAACGGACAACGACCCAGATAATCGTGGCCAGCATGCCCAGAAAACCGATGAAAACGACTGTCAGCATCAGCGAAATGAAGCCGTAGAGAATGCCTATCCAGAAGGTCCTGATAGCCCAGGTGTAATGCGACTGCATCCAGCCGGTCGCCTTTGTCTTGTTCAGATAGGCGATAACAACTCCGACAATGCTGGTAATGCCGACTACGAAGCTGAGCAGATACAATATGTAAACAAGCTGGATGTTGGTTTTGCCAGGTTCGAGCCAGTTATCGTCAGGCGAGCGTACCGGTTCGTTGGACATAGGGTCTGCCATGAAATACCTCCGCTATTCATAACATTTGCTTCCGCCTACAACATTTAGGGCGTGTTTGGAATTTTACCAGATTGACTTGTCGGGAACGTCTTTGCCTGACCGATGACGTGGCTAGCAATTGCTGCTATTGGATTGATGACCGTTCCGGCATAAATGGAAAAGATTTTGACCAATCTTGGTGACCTTGAAGTCTTCAATCTCGTGGCGCAATGCGGCAGCATGTCAGAAGCAGCGCGTTCCCTCGGGTATTCGCCAGCGGTTATTTCCAAACGCATCAAACGTCTTGAAGAACGCCTTGGCGTCCGTCTTTTCCAGCGCACCACCCGTCAGCTTTCATTGACCGAAGCGGGTCAGGGTTTTTATGAGCGCGTTCAAGGCATTCTCGTCAGTCTGGGCGAGGCAGAGGATTTTGTCGCCGGACGCGCCAATGCCATTTCAGGTTCGTTGAAAATTTCGGCCCCCACCTCGTTCGGGCGCCTGCATATCGCACCCCATCTCAAACCATTCATGGATGCCAATCCCGCCCTTGCCATCAATCTGGTGCTAAGCGACGAGTTCACCGATCTTGTGGCCGGCGGTTTTGATCTCGCCATCCGCATCGCCGACCTTAATGATTCAAGCCTTGTGGCGAGGCGTCTTGCACCGGTTCGCCGCGTATTGTGCGCCTCCCGCAGCTACATCGCGACACACGGACTGCCGAAGGACATCAGCGACCTTGCCCACCATCGTTGTCTACCGGCCCATAACAACGACAGTTGGCGGCTTGAGGGACCGGATGGCGCTGTGACACTGCGGCCCGACGGCATGCTGGTCACCAACTCGAGTGAAGTTATTCGTGAAGCTGTCATCGCCGGTCTTGGCATTGCACTGCGCTCCACGTGGGATATCGGGCAGGAACTGCGTGACGGTTCGCTCGTTCAGGTTTTGCCTGATTATGAGGGATCGAAAAACGTCTCGCTGTCGGCAATTTATTCCAGTCGCAAACTGTTGCCTGCGAAAGTGCGCCTGTTCATCGACTACCTTACAACATTATACGCGCCGGTCCCTTACTGGGAGCGATGACATCTTCGTTTTTATGTTGAAATACAAAAAAACCAGAAATCGCACCATTCCGATGGAACTTTTTCAATGAAGTCGCATTTGCATTCATTAGTTGAAAAATTATACCAAGATGGATGTATATTTCCCATGACCGATCAGGATCGCTATCCAAGGATTGCACTCGTTTCGACCCATGGCTATGTGGCCGCCCATCCTCCCCTGGGCGCCGCGGACACCGGTGGCCAGGTTGTCTATGTGCTTGAACTTGCCCGAAAACTTGGGCAGCTTGGCTATACTGTGGACCTCTATACACGGCGCTTTGAAGATCAGCCGGAATTCGACGAGGTGGACGAACGCGTTCGCGTGGTCCGTATTCCCTGCGGCGGCAGCGATTTTATTCCCAAGGAATATCTGCACCGCCACATGATGGAATGGTGTGAGAATGCGCTGCGGTTCATCAAGAAAAACAACCTCACCTATTCCTTCATCAACAGTCACTATTGGGACGCCGGTGTCGCGGGTCAACGCTTGTCCGAAGCGCTTAAGGTGCCACACCTGCATACGCCGCATTCCCTCGGCATCTGGAAAAAACGCCAGATGGAGACCGACTATCCGGAGAAGGCAGATAGTTTCGACCTAGAGTTCAACTTCAAGGAACGCATCCAGCACGAGCTGATCGTCTATCGCAGCTGCGATCTGGTGATCGCCACGACCCCCATACAATTGGACATGCTGCTTGAGGACTACAATCTCAAGCGCAAGCAAGTGCACATGATTCCGCCCGGTTATGATGACAACCGCTTTTTCCCTGTGTCAGAAGCATCCCGTCAGATGCTGCGCAGTCGTTTTGGCTTCGAGGGCAAAACCGTGCTGGCGCTTGGTCGGCTGGCGACCAACAAGGGTTATGATTTGCTGATTGACGGCTTTTCGGTTCTTGCGGAACGCGAACCGGAAGCTCGCCTGCATCTGGCCGTTGGCGGCGAGAACATGGATCCGCAGGAAACAACAATCCTCAACCAACTCAAGCAGAGGGTTGATGATCTCGGTTTGCAGGACAAGGTCGTATTCTCCGGCTACGTGTCAGATGAGGATTTGCCAGATATTTACCGTGCAGCCGATTTGTTTGTTCTTTCCAGCCGTTACGAACCTTTCGGGATGACCGCCATTGAGGCAATGGCCAGTGGCACACCAACTGTGGTGACCATTCATGGTGGTTTGTTCCGGGCGGTCAGTTATGGTCGTCACGCACTGTTTGCCGATCCTTTCGACAAGGAGGATCTGGGCATCACCATGATGAAGCCCTTCAAACATGAAAGGCTCTATGGCCGCCTGTCGCGGATGGGTGCCCACAAGGCTCGCAGCTTGTTTACCTGGACCGGCATTGCACAGCAGGTGCTGGCGCTGGTGGAAGGGAGAAGCATGATGCCGGTGCTGGAAGAAGCCGATTGGGCAGAACCGTGGAATGACGGCGACTGATGCGGCTTTTTTCGACTGACCTTGACGGCACGGTTGTCGGAAACCCGGAGGCGACGCGTCGCTTTGCGCGTTTCTGGCATTCCCTGCCCGACGATATTCGCCCGGTACTGGTTTACAACAGCGGTCGTCTGGTGGATGACCAGCTTGCGCTGATTGACGAAACCGGCCTGCCCGAACCGGACTTCATTATTGGTGGCGTCGGCACGATGTTGCACCACAAGACAAATACCGGCATTTCCGACAACTTCAGTTTGGCTATCGCCGACGGATTTAATAGCCATTCCGTCGAACGCATCATGTCTGGTGTAGACGGCATAAAGAAGCAGCCGGATGAGTATCAGCACGCGCTGAAATCAAGCTGGTATCTTTACGATTCAACGCAGAATGCGCTTACCGCCATTCAACAGCAGCTTGAACATGCGGGGCTTCAAGCCCAGATCGTGTACTCCAGCAGTCGAGATCTGGACGTACTGCCACGTAATGCCAACAAGGGCTATGCAGCCCTTTGGCTTGCAAAATCGCTGGGCATCGCACCAAGCGATATCATCGTGGCTGGCGATACCGGCAACGACCGCGCCATGTTTGAAATTCCCGGTGTGCGCGGCATTATCGTCGCCAATGCGCTGGAAGAGCTGCGTCAGCTTGGCAACACAAATGATCGGTTGATGATGGTAAAATTACCGATGGCCGATGGTGTTATTGAGGGTCTTACCCAATTGCTTGCGCGTGAACCGTAAATTTCCGGTGGAACGTCGTCGGAATGGCGCAAACAGGATATTGACGGTCCTTTTCCAAGCGCAGACTATCGAGAATCATCGTATTTTCATGATTTGCGCATAATATTCGACATCGCTTATATTTAAGCATGCCCAAATGGAAGGAAACTCCGTTATTGAACCTACTTAGCCGATTGACCAATGACGTTTATCTCATGCTGCGCCGTCCACCGCGTCAGCAATATGCGGCTTTGTGTTACCGGATCAAGAAAAAGCAGGGCGGCGTTGAGATCCTGGTCCTGACGAGCCGCGATACCGGACGTTGGGTTATTCCGAAGGGCTGGCCGATGGAAGGCAAGCAGGCACATACAGTTGCTGCGCAGGAAGCCTATGAGGAAGCTGGCGTAAAAGGTAAGGTCGAAAAAGAAATTCTCGGCTTCTACGAATACCAGAAAAAACTGTCCAACGGCATGAATGTTCTTTGCAAGGTACAAGTTCATGCACTGGAAGTTGAAGAGTTGATCAAGAACTTCCCTGAAAAGAACAGCCGTAGACTTGAATGGGTTTCCGTGGAAGAAGCTGCTAGCCGCGTCAACGAACCGGAGTTAAAAACTCTTATTCGTTCTTTCGGCAAACGCATTTCTACAGTCATTCCAGCCAAAATCTGATAAGAATAGCCACTTTGGGGGCCGTCCATATTGATTTTGCGGGCTCCATAAACTAACCGATATTCCCCATCATGATAACGAATGCTTTATCCTGGCGCTCCGTTCGCAGGCCTCGTGTTATCATGAGTTTTCCTACCCTCCCTTAAGCCGCCTGAACCACGGATGAAAGGATACCCGGCATAGAGGTGACGATGGCTATGGAATTGCCAGACTTAACAAAACGTACACTGGACAAAGACCTAGACAAGCTGACCAATGTCGAGGCGGCGACCCATTATCTTGCCAGGCAATTTGCGAACTATGCCACCGCAACGCTGTTTCTAATCGTTGCAGGTTTCTTTGCGGGTGCGTCGGTCAGCAATAGCCCGGGGGTCTGGATCATTATCGCGGCTGGTGCTGTCGGAGCCTACATGGCCGTCAATATCGGCGCCAACGACGTGACCAACAATGTTGGACCGGCGGTAGGCGCAAAAGCCATCAGCATGGGCGCAGCACTTGTGCTTGCGGCCGTTTTTGAAATTGCCGGCGCGCTTTTAGCGGGCGGCGGAGTTGTGCACACGATTTCCAGCGGAATTATCGACACGTCCGACGTCGCCAATGCCGACGTCCTCGTCTGGATCATGATGGCAGCCCTGCTGGCGGCGGCCTTGTGGGTCAATCTCGCGACTTGGCTAAAAGCACCAATTTCTACCACGCACGCGATTGTTGGCGGTGTTGCCGGTGCAGGCATTGCAGCGTCCGGCCTTGACGCCGTTGACTGGATTGCCATGGCGCGCATTGCCGCAGGATGGATGGTCTCTCCGTTGTTGGGCGGACTGGTTGCCATCGCATTCCTGGCCTTCATCAAGGAATTCATCATCTACCGCACCGACAAGGTTGCAGCGGCACGTTTCTGGGTGCCTATCCTGTCGGCAATTCTGGCCGGTGTATTTGCGAGCTATCTGGCCCTGATCGGCGTACAGCAAATCGTGCAGATTTCTGTTGGCACCTCTTTGTTAATCGGATTGCTATGTGCGGGTCTTACCTGGCTTGCCAGCGCACCCTTTGTCAATAAGCAGTCGATAGGGCTTGAAAACCGCAATCAGTCCCTGCGCCAGTTGTTTCAGATACCGCTGATTTTTTCTGCTGCGTTGCTGTCTTTCTCTCATGGTGCAAACGACGTATCCAATGCGGTCGGCCCCTTGGCTGCAATCGTACAGGCCGTGCAGAACAACTCGATGAGCAATGACGTTGACGTGCCGTTGTGGGTCATGCTGATCGGCGCATTTGGGCTGTCCTGCGGTATTCTGCTGTTCGGGCCGCGCCTGATCCGGTTGGTTGGTGAACAGATTACCAAGCTTAACCCGATGCGCGCTTTCTGCGTTTCCCTCGCAACAGCGCTGACCGTTCTCTTGGCATCCTGGCTCGGCATGCCGGTCAGTACCACACATACCGCCGTCGGAGCGGTGTTTGGGGTCGGCTTTTTCCGTGAGTGGTACACCCGCAATTCAAAGCGCCGTAAACTTACGGTGCGTGCACAGCCGATCCGCGTAACCGACAATGTGTTTGAAACGGACACCGTGGAAATGCGCAGACGTTATCTGGTGCGCCGTTCGCATTTCATGACCATCATTGCGGCCTGGATGATAACGGTTCCTGCAAGCGCCACTCTTGCAGCCTGGCTTTATTGGGTTATGTTCCGGCTCTTCATATAACGGAATGTAAGAGCAGAAAATGCGCGCCAATTTTCGCATGCAACGTCTTTATGTCGAGGATGCCATTATCCTCGGCACCGGTATTGCCGCCAGCAGTGAACAGTTCAACTATCTGGCCAATGTGCTGCGCATGACGGACGGCGCAGAGGTGCTGATTTTTAACGGCCGTGATGGCGAGTGGAAAGCGCGTCTGGCCTTCCCGTCAAAAAAGAAAATCGTGCTGGTGCCGCAAGAACAGACCCGGCCGCAGCCAGCGCCCTGCGATCTGCATTATCTTTTCGCCCCGTTGAAAGTTGGCCGTATCGATTACCTGATCCAGAAGGCTGTCGAAATGGGTGCGGGCATTCTGCAACCGGTGATGACGCAGCATGTACAGGGCAAGATCAACAATCTGGAACGTTTGCAGGCCAACGCAATCGAAGCCTCCGAACAGTGCGGCATCTTGGCCATTCCGCAGGTGCAGCAGCCAGTGAAGCTGCGTGAGCTTCTGGAGAACTGGCCATCGTCACGCCGCATCATTTATTGCGATGAAGGCGACGAGGGCCAGAACCCCCTGCCCGTTCTGTCACGTATCAAGGAGCGCCAACTTGCGCTGTTGATTGGCCCGGAAGGCGGCTTTTCCGAAGAAGAAAGACAGCTGCTTCGCAACCACCAAAGCGTGACGCCGATACCACTCGGCCCACGGATTTTGCGGGCGGATACGGCTGCTGTTGCCGCACTTGCGGTTATTCAGGCGGCCATCGGAGACTGGCAATAATCAATCCTGTCGATGGCGATTATCGGCATTAAACCATGATTGAAAGAAATTCATTTGCAGAGGCTATCGTCCCGCCCTATCTGGCTTTTTGAATGACAGACAGACGTTGCGCAGTAAGGTTACATCAATGGCTCGCGATACTACCGATCAGACCCCGATCTCCTCAAAACAGGAACTGACAGACTATCTGGCAGGCGGCAACAAGCCGGTTGAGAAATTCCGCATCGGGACTGAACACGAGAAGTTCGTGTTTTTTCGCGACACACATAAGCCTGTGCCCTATTTTGGCGACGCGAGCATTTCCGCCCTGCTGAAGGGCATGGAATCCCGGCTAGGCTGGGAACCAATCATGGACGGCGAAAACATCATCGGCCTTGCCGAACCCACCGGCATGGGCGCCATTTCCATCGAACCAGGTGGCCAGTTTGAACTTTCCGGTGCACCGCTGGAAAATATTCACGAGACCTGCAAGGAATCCAACCAGCATCTTGCCGTGCTACGTGACATTGCAGAGCCGCTGGGCATTCGTTTTCTGGGTATGGGCGGTACGCCATCCTGGAGCTTTGCCGACACACCGCGCATGCCTAAGTCCCGTTATGCCATCATGACCGACTACATGCCGAAGGTCGGCAGCAAGGGTCTGGACATGATGTACCGGACCTGCACCATTCAGGTGAACCTCGACTTCTCGTCGGAAGCGGATATGCGTCGCAAGATGCGCGTCAGCATGAAGTTGCAGTCACTCGCAACTGCCCTGTTCGCCTCCTCGCCATTTACCGAGGGCAAGCCGAATGGTCAGCTCTCATGGCGTGGCGATATCTGGCGCGATACGGACAACAACCGCTCCGGCATCCTACCCTTTAGCCTGAAAGAAGATTTCGGCTTCCACCACTATGTCGAATGGGCGCTGGATGTGCCGATGTATTTCGTCGTGCGTGACGGAAAATATCACAACTGCACACACATCACCTTCCGCCAGTTCATGAATGGCGCATTGAAGGGTGAAATTGCCGACTGGCAGCCAACACTCGGTGACTGGACAAACCATCTCTCGACGCTGTTTCCGGACGTTCGCCTCAAGCGTTTTCTTGAAATGCGTGGTGCAGACGGTGGCCCATGGCGCAGAATCTGTGCGTTGCCGGCTTTCTGGGTGGGTCTACTTTATGACGACGAGGCCCTGTCGGCTGCCGATGAACTGACCAAGGACTGGTCGTTCGAGCAGGTCAATCAGTTGCGTGACGATGTGCCGACCAAGGCACTGAAGGCAGAAATTACCGGCCATAGCCTGCTGGATATTGGTCGTGAAGTTCTGAAAATTTCTCACCTTGGCCTGAAAAACCGCAACAGACTGAACGCGGAAGGTCAGGACGAAACAGTTTTCCTGTCCACTCTTGATGAAGTTATCGCCAAGAAGACCACACTCGCAGAAGACATGCTGTCTGCCTATAACGGCCGCTGGAACCAGTCGGTTGATCCGGCTTACGAAGAATACCAGTACTGAATTTGCGTCAGCAGTGTTGGCTCATTGAACCCATTGAACCGGCAAGACAATTTGCTACACCGGGCACAAAAAAAGCCCGGTGCGGCATAGCCTGGCACCGGGCAAAAGCAGGGCTATTGGCAATCACCCTGCGGGGAAAACTCAAAAAATCAGAGCGTCTTGCGAGCGAACCGTTGGGTCGCGTGCACTTCCGCTGCCTTTATTAACTGCTGAGCGGGGTCATCTAGCAAGCCCACATTCAGGGCTTTTAGTACGTCCTGACGAACAATACCGATATCTGCCAACATTCGATCATCGAGATCGGTCAGGCGGTTGACCTGGAAACGGGTCACGAGGTTGCGCCAAACCATATTCACGCGCATGCCGAAGCGGGAAACATTGCGTAGTTCGACACGCTTTTCCGGCTGGCAAATACCGCTTGCAATAATCTGGTCTGCCGTGCTCATGATGAGATCCTTTCCTTGGCACGATTGCGACCATCAGGCTTACTGTCCTGATCGTCATTTAGTTGCACCTTTAATGACGCAGCCCCATTGATCAGTCCAACGAATGTTTTTAATGTTAGTCATCAATGGTTCTTATGGGATGCACCATGTCCGCCCCGCTTGATATCGATCAGCTACACACATTTATCGCCATCGTGGATACAGGCAGCTTCACCAAGGCTGCGGATCGTATTTTCAAAACGCAATCTGCGGTGTCCATGCAGATGCGCCGTCTTGAGGAGCGGATCGGCAAACAGCTGTTCACCAAGGACGGGCGCGGCAACCGCCTGACCAACGAAGGTGAGAAGCTGATGAATTATGCGCGGCGCATCATTCGTCTGAATGATGAGGCAATCGCAGCTTTCGATGATAATCGTCTGGAAGGCACATTGCGCATCGGCACACCTGACGACTACGCCGACCGGTACATGCCAGAAATTATCGGCCGTTTTGCCAAGACACACCCCAATGTCGAACTTTACATTGTCTGCGAACCATCCGTCAGCCTGGCGGAAAAAATGGCCCGTGGCGAACTTGATATAGCACTGGTGACGCATAATCCCCGCGCCCGTATTTCTGACGTGGTGCGCACCGAACCGCTTTGCTGGGTGGCCTCCGCCAACCATCCCTTGCGCGACAATGCGCCGGTACCGCTTGCCGTGGGCCGTCGTGACTGTCACTGGCGCCAGCTTGCCTGTTCAGCGCTGGATGCCGATGGTCGCGATTATCAGGTTCTGTTTACCAGTTGGTCGTCTACGGTTATCGCTTCAGCGGTTCTCGCAGGCATGGCGGTTTCGGTCCTGCCGGAATCGGCTTTAAGGACCGGCATGAAGGTACTGACCGCCAGTGATGGCTTCCCGCCACTTCCGCCCGTTCAAATCGGCCTGATGAAACGTCCGGGCATTTCGCCGTCACTTGCCAACGCCATTACCGACCATATCTCGGCCTGCCTCGACAATATTTCACTGACGGCTGTGGCAACCGATGATCTGGATAGTGATGTCAAAAGTTATCCGAAGATGCCGAGGCTGCGGGCCGGACATATGCTGCCGGGTTGGTGAGCGACGGTCTGAACGGTGTTAGATGCTTTCACCGATCAGCACCTTGCACTCCGCCAACAGACGTTGCGCCTCATCCTGATCACTCAGCAGCGACAAGCGCATGCAGGAGCCGAGAAAATAGCTGAGTAGTTTACAGCGGGCTTCATAATCTTCGCCCGGACGTGGACTGCGCAATGATGAGGTGTAACGGATGAAAATCTCTGCCAACCGATAGCTTTGGTCAATGTTCAACCTGGCCAGCGCCTTGTCCATCTCCATGCTCAGCCAGATGCTGAGATAGATGGGGTTTTCGCGGCACTCCTGATAATACCAATCAATTAAAACGAAAACGTGCTGTTTCAGTTCATCCAGTGACGTCGCCTCGTCCAGCGACCGAATGACATGATCTTCGACACGGTTCGAGATCATGTCGAACAGCGCACGCAGGATGGCGGCTTTTTCAGGAAAATATTGGTAGATCGACCCAATTGGAATACCGGCCTCTTTGGCGAGAGCGGTCATGGTCAGGGAACTGACACCGCTTTTGGTAATCAGTCTGGTTGCCGATTCAAGAATGGCATTAACGCGCTGGATGCTGCGATCCTGTTGTGGCGTTTTTCTTGGTTCAATGCGTTCTGGCGTACCACGTCTTGGCATATTGTTTCCCGTCCTGAAACACATGCGGGTAGCTCCCTTGCCACCACAATGGTTGCGATATGGCATGAGCTTTTTTGACGAAAGTTGAACTGCGTTGCGGGCTTTTTAATGAAAACAGCAAAAAGCCGGACAAAAGCCCGGCTTTCCGTTTTCAACTGGCAGTTTAGTCTCACTCGGCCGCGCTGATAGTATCGGCCTGATAACCGTGAGCGGCCTTGAGGACAGCTCTTACACCGGCTTCATAGTCCGGATGAACCTGGCGGAAATGCGCAAGCTGGCGCTCAACGATAAAGCCCGGCACACCACCCATGGCTGCAGCTATGTTCGAAAAAAGGCGCTGCTTCTGGCCTGCATCGAACAGGTTGAAGAGCGCGCGCGGCTGGCTGTAATCGTCGTTGCCGATACGGTGGTTGTAACGAGCGGCATCACCGGAGATACGCAGTGGCGGCTCTTTTGCAGCCGGCTGTTCTACCGGGCCATTAAACGAGTTTGGCTCGTAATAGGCATCCGGGTTACCGGTCTTGATACCACCGTGAGTATTCATCTGACCATCGCGATGGTAGTGATGCACGGGACACTTCGGAGCGTTGACCGGAATGTTCTCGTAGTGGGTACCGAGGCGGTGACGGTGGGCGTCCGCATAAGAGAACACGCGCGCCTGCAGCATCTTGTCTGGCGAATAACCGATGCCTGGCACGATGTTGGACGGCGAGAAGGCAGCGTTTTCGATTTCGGTGAAGTAGTTGTCCGGGTTACGGTTCAGCTCCATCACGCCGATATCGATCGGTGGGTACTCGGCATGTGGCCAGACCTTGGTCAGATCGAACGGGTTATAGGTTGTCTTTTCGGCATCCAGTTCCGGCATGATCTGAACCTGTACAGTCCAACGCGGATATTCACCGGCTTCCAGCGCGTTGAATAGGTCTTCCTGCGTCGACTCGCGGGTTTTACCGATGACGGTTTCGGCCTCTTCATTGGTCCAGTGCTTGTGGCCCTGCTGGGTCTTGAAGTGGAACTTTACCCAGTAGCGTTCACCGGCATCATTCCAGAAGGAATAGGTATGTGAACCATAACCATTGATGTGACGAACGTCGGTTGGCAGACCACGGTCGGACATCAGGATCGTGACCTGATGCAGGCTTTCAGGCGATAGCGACCAGAAATCCCACATGGCAGTTGCCGAACGCATATTTGTGCGCGGATGACGTTTCTGCGTGTGGATGAAATCAGGGAACTTGACCGGATCGCGCACAAAGAACACCGGCGTATTGTTGCCAACGAGATCCCAGTTGCCTTCTTCGGTGTAGAACTTGATGGCAAAACCGCGCACATCACGTTCGGCGTCGGCGGCGCCCTGCTCACCGGCCACGGTGGAGAAGCGCAGGATCAGCGGCGTTTCAGTGCCCGGCTGCAACGCCTTGGCCTTTGTGTAACGAGAGATATCGCCAGTGATCTTCAGCGTGCCATAGGCACCCCAACCCTTGGCGTGAACGGCACGCTCCGGAATACGTTCACGGTTCTGATGCGCCAGTTTTTCAATCAACTGGTAGTCCTGCAGCAGAAGCGGGCCACGCTCGCCTGCACTCAGGGAATTCTGGTTATCAGGAATTGGTGATCCTGCGCTGGTTGTCATTGTCGGGCGATCAGCCAAGATTTCCTCCTTTTGGGTTCACTCTCGATGGCAGCAAGTCACCGGCAATCAGGCCGGACGCTTGCCTAGAATACTTCTAACAATGGTTTTTGGCATCACCTTTCTATAATTTCCAATTGTATTTGCGTTCATTTTCGATAGGATTTTCCTATCATGATTACACTTCGGCAAATGCGGTATTTTGAAACTCTGTCCAACACACTTCACTTTGGAAGAGCGGCCCGTGCGGCCAACATCAGTCAACCAGCGCTATCGGCCCAGATTATGGAGATGGAGAACCATCTCGGCGTAAAGCTAGTAGAGCGGAGCCGCAGCGGGGTCATTATAACCCAAAAAGGCATGGAAATATTACAGCATGCCCGGGCAATTCTCGCTGAGGTCGATCGGCTTGAGGCAACGGCCCGCAAGGGGTCGGGTGTGCTGGAGGGTCCAGTTCGTATCGGCATCATTCCAACCATTGCACCTTATCTTGTGCCACAACTGATACCGCGACTGCGCCAAACCTATCCACGCATTGAAATCGAATTGAAGGAAGCCGTCACAGACCGGCTGCGCAGTGACCTGCTTGAAGGTAAGTTGGACGCGGTGATTGCTGCTCTGCCGCTGGATGACGAGTCACTTGCCAGCCAGGTGCTGTTTACGGACCGCTTTTACATGGCCGTTGCCAGCAATGAGGACAGCGTGCTCTCCTCCCCGATGACAGAAGCGCAGGTCGACATGGACAGGTTGCTGCTGCTGGAAGAAGGCCATTGCCTGCGCGACCAGGCATTGGCGGTGTGTGGCACAGCCGGCAAACGCAGTCTGGTGAATTTTGGTGCAACGTCGATGACCACGCTGCTGCAGATGGTTTCGCACGATATGGGCATGACGCTTATTCCGGAGATCGCGGTACCCTTGGAAACCAAACGCAACAATCTGAGGATCGTTGCCTTTGCCGAGCCGCAGCCATCCCGGCAGATTGGCCTTGCCTGGCGACGCACCAGCGCGCGTGCGGACGACATGGCGGCATTGGCAGAGATGATAACAGCCTGTGCTTTGAAAGAAACACAGGCTGTCGGACATGTGAAAGACTAGTTCAGATCGACAACGATACGGCCGTCGATCTTGCCTTCCTGCATGCGGTGGAAAATATCATTGATGTTTTCCAGCTTGTCCCATGAGAAGTGGGCGGCCACCTTGCCCTCACCTGCAAAGGCCAGGGATTCCTCAAGGTCCTGTCGTGTCCCGACAATCGAGCCGCGCACTGTAATGCGCTTCAACACCGTATCGAACACCGGCAGGGAAATGTAACCCGGTGGCAGACCGACCAGCGCCATCGTGCCCTTGGAACGCAGGAAACCAAAGGCCTGCTCCATAGCCTTCGGCGAAACGGCTGTTACCAATGCACCGTGAACACCCTTTGTTGCTTTCTGCACTTGCTCAATCGCATCCGGCGCCTTGCCGTTAACGACGATATCGGCACCAAGCTTTTTCGCCAGTTCCAGCTTGTCGTCAAAAATATCAGCGGCAACCACATGCATGCCCATAGCCTTTGCATATTGCACCGCCATGTGGCCAAGACCGCCGATACCGGAAATGACCACCCATTCACCGGGTTTCACCTCGGTTTCCTTCAGGCCCTTGTAGACGGTCACACCGGCGCACAGCACGGGAGCCGCAGGACCGAAATCGAGATTGTCAGGCAGACGGCCAACATATTTCGGATCGGCAAGACCATATTGCGCAAAGCTGCCATTCACAGAATAACCGGAGTTTTTCTGTTCGGCGCACAATGTCTCCCAGCCGGTGCGGCATGGAACGCAGCAACCGCAGGCACTGTAGAGCCAAGGCGTGCCAGCACGGTCACCTTCCTTGATGCCGGTTACGCCAGCGCCAATCTTGGCGACATAACCAACGCCTTCATGGCCGGGAATAAAGGGTGGCTTGGGCTTAACCGGCCAGTCACCGTTTGCTGCGTGCAAATCCGTGTGGCAAACGCCGGTCGCCTCATATTTCATGAGGATTTCGCCGGGGCCCGGATCGGGAATTGGCACCTCTTCAATCGAAAGCGGTTTGCCAAACTCCCTGACG
Organism: Agrobacterium sp. AGB01; assembly: GCF_014851585.1. Taxonomy (GTDB): domain Bacteria; phylum Pseudomonadota; class Alphaproteobacteria; order Rhizobiales; family Rhizobiaceae; genus Agrobacterium. The sequence continues at coordinate 585,661 of NZ_JACVAB010000001.1, read as the reverse complement.
ACTGCGGCCTTCATCATTGCTGCCATTTGTCTTGCCTCCTTCAACCATAGAACGGTCAAAGGATAGAACACCAACATTCAGTAGAGTTGATCTATCGCAAGAGAAAACGGTTTCGTTGCTCACTGTGTCGCAGTTTTGCGGCAGTCGCGACTATTCAAATGCCAGCCAGATCACCATCCAGCCCCACATGCAGACCAACGCGGCAAAGCCGATGGCAAATGCCGGTGCACGATAACGCAGGCGATTGCTGGTGACATGAAAGTAAGAATGGGCGTAACGCGAAAGCACAAAAATCCATCCCAGCACGATAGTGACGATATTGTCCGCATCAGTGATGTAGAGCAACAAGCATGCAGCGTGGAACAGCACGGGAAGTTCGAACTGGTTGGCAATATTCTTGTTAACCAACTGGCTCTCGCGCGCCTCCTCACCGGCATCCCTGAAACGGCGCGCCGCTTCCGCGTTGAGGAAGGTGTATTTTTTCCGTCGAATGAACAGCAAGCAATAAAGACCGAAAACAAGGAAAGCATGCGCAATCATCGGCCAGAACATTGCGGTTGTGGGTGACATGCGGGCTCTCCTTCATCGGTATTCATAGTTACGCTCCCTGACCCGATCTGGATCAGGGAGCGCACAAAAATTCAACTGGCCGTCAACCTAGCCTGCGTAAGGATCAAACGCTACCCGGATAATTCGGGCTCTCGCGGGTAATCGTCACGTCATGGGCGTGGCTTTCGCGCAGGCCGGCACCGGAAATACGAACGAATGTCGCGCGGTCCTGGAATTCAGGAATGGTTGCGCCACCGACATAGCCCATAGCAGCTTTCAGGCCGCCTGCCAGCTGGTGCAGAACGCCGGAAACCGGGCCCTTGTAAGGAACCTGACCTTCAATACCCTCGGGAACCAGCTTCAGCGTATCGCGAACTTCGGCCTGGAAATAACGGTCTGCAGAACCGCGTGCCATGGCGCCAACGGAGCCCATACCACGGTAAGCCTTGAAGGAGCGGCCCTGATAGAGGAACACTTCGCCTGGGCTTTCATCCGTGCCGGCCAGCAGCGAACCAATCATCACGGCGGATGCACCGGCGGCGATAGCCTTGGCGAGGTCGCCGGAGAACTTGATACCACCATCGGCGATCACAGGAATGTCCAGGGACTGTGCTGCATCAACGGCCGACATGATGGCTGCAAGCTGTGGAACGCCAACGCCTGCGACGATACGTGTGGTGCAGATCGAACCTGGGCCGATACCAACCTTGACGGCGTCAGCACCTGCATCGATCAGCGCCTTGGTGCCGTCAGCGGTCGCGACGTTACCGGCGATGATGCGAACAGCGTTCGACATCTTCTTGACCTGTGCAACAGCGTCGAGAACGCGCTGTGAATGGCCATGGGCGGTGTCGACAACAAGGATGTCGACGCCGGCATCGATCAGGCGCTCTGCACGGTCACGGGCATCATCGCCAACGCTGATGGCGGCTGCGGCACGCAAGCGGCCCTGCGCATCCTTTGTCGCATTCGGGTTGAGCTGCGACTTTTCGATGTCCTTGACAGTGATCAAGCCAACGCAGTTGCCCTGCGCGTCTACCACCAGCAGCTTTTCAATGCGGTGCTTGTGCAGAAGGCGACGGGCTTCCTGCTGGTCAACACTGCTTTCCTTGACCGTCACGAGGTTTTCGCGGGTCATCAGTTCGTAGATTTTCTGTGCTGGGTCGGAAGCAAAACGAACGTCACGGTTGGTCAGAATACCAACCAGACGGCCTGTCTTGTGGCCGCCCTGGCCGCCGTTTTCGACAACCGGAATACCGGAAATGCCGTGTGCCTTCATCAGGCTCTGGGCTTCAGCAAGGCTGGCATCCGGACCGATGGTGACCGGGTTTACAACCATGCCGCTTTCGAATTTCTTCACCTGACGAACTTCTTCAGCCTGTTCAGCAGGGGTAAGGTTGCGGTGGATAACGCCGATACCACCGGCCTGTGCCATGGCAATCGCCAGGCGGCTTTCGGTGACGGTGTCCATTGCGGAGGAAAGAATAGGCAGGTTCAGGTCGATATCACGTGCGATACGCGTCGAAATATTCGTCTGGCCCGGCATCACTTCGGAGTGTCCCGGCTGCAAGAGCACATCGTCGAAAGTGAGGGCGTCCAAACCTGTGGGCGTTTGAATAATACGTGCCATGCCAATTTCCTTCATTAAAGAATAGGGTATCCGCCGGGAGGAATCATCCACCGGTGGTTTCACAAGGAGTTCTTGGAAGTTGGCGAGGGCTGGTAACACGTCTATGACAGGAAGGAAATAGCAAAAACCCGGATTCATTAATCCGGGTCTGCTGATCAGCTCACACTATTATGCATAGCTCGTTGTGTTTCTACCACAACGGGAGGCTATTACAGGTCAAATTGGTAGGACTTCGGCACGAACGTGTAACCCTGGTCCTGCTTTTCGACATAACCGACGGATGGGAATGGCATGTGGTAACCGAGGAATGCCAGCTTGTCGGTCGCAATCATATCAAAGACTTTTTTTCGGGTTGCCGCAGCGGCAGCCTTGTCCATGTCGAAACGCACTTCCCATTCCGGACGCTGCAACGACAGCACATAATGGTTGGCCGTATCAGCGGTTAGAACAAGTTGGCGACCTTCCGACTCCACCCGGAAAATCATATGGCCGGGAGAGTGGCCGAAAGCCTCGATACCGGTGATGCCTGACACAACTTCAGCACCTTCTCCGATAAAGGTCATCTTGTCTGCAAGTGGCTTCACCTTGCCGAGCACACCCTTGTGGCCGTTTTCAGCTGGGGTTCCGACGCGGGCATCGCTGGTCCAGAAATCATATTCAACCTTGCCTGCTACATAACGGGCGTTGGGGAATGCCGCTGCGTTCTTCTCCGTCAGGCCGCCAATATGGTCGCCGTGCATGTGGGTCAGGACAACGACCGAGATATCCTCGGGCTTGTAACCGGCCGCGGCCAGGCCCTCCTGCAGGCGTCCATTACCGTTGGCACGGCCAGCCTCACCAAAGCCGGTATCAAACAGCACGCGCTCCGATCCGGTATTGATCATGACGGGTGCAAAGCTGTTGACGAACTTGTCCTTGGGAAGAAAGTTCTCTTCCAGAAGTTCGCCGACGGTTTCCGCAGACTGGTTGGTGCCGAAGGTTTCGTTTGGCGGTCCCGAAACGGCTGCACCGTCCTTGATGACCAGAACCTCGAAATTGCCAAGCTTGAAGCGATTTGTTTCCGGCCCCATAGCGTGGTTTATCTCCATGGAGGTTTGTGGTTGCGCGGTTTGCGCCATCGACGCACGCGCCATGATAAACGGAGCAGCCAGTACACCTGTTCCGGCAGATCCCAGAAGTACGCGTCTGCCGATTTTTGAAATCTCAGCCATTGTCCTGTCTCCTCAAAAAAATGTCCGTTTTCATTTGGCAGGAGTATGCAGACAAGACTAAGACGTTGATACCACTTAGATGAAACATCACACACACGTGATGGATGTCAAATCCACGACAAAGCAATTGGCATTGATCCGCATAGAAACTAAACACACACCGTGTGAACCTGATCACAAGCGCAGCGCAGGCATTTCCCATGAACCGCATCATACCGCTTATCCTTGCCGTGGCATTGTTCATGGAGCAGATGGATTCCACCGTTATTGCAACAGCCTTGCCGACCATTGCTCATGACCTCAATGTCGGGCCGATTACTCTCAAGCTGGCCCTCACCTCCTACATGGTGGCGTTGGCAATCTTCATTCCGATCAGCGGATGGATGGCTGACAAATTTGGCGCCAAGACCATCTTCCGGCTGGCCATCGGCGTCTTCATGGTAGGTTCGCTGTTCTGTGCGGTATCCGGTTCATTGACAGAATTCGTGCTTTCGCGCTTCTTGCAGGGCATGGGCGGCGCAATGATGACGCCGGTTGGTCGTCTCGTCCTGTTGCGCACAACAGACCGCAAGGAACTTGTATCGGCCATGGCCTTGCTCACCATCCCAGCGCTGCTTGGCCCGCTGACGGGACCACCGGTCGGCGGCTTCATCACGACCTATTTTTCCTGGCACTGGATTTTCTTGATCAACATCCCGATCGGTGTCGCCGGTATCGTGCTGTCCAGCATCTACTTGCCGGTGATCGAAACCACCAATCCGCCGGCAATGGATGTGAGAGGTTTTATTCTGTCATCCGTCGCCGCATCGGGCGTGGTTTTCGGTGTTTCGGTTATCAGCCTTCCTGCTCTGCCGCCGACCATTGGCATCGCCTCAATTCTCACCGGTATCGTCGCTGGCGTGCTTTACGTGATCCATGCCCGCAGGCACCCGGCCCCGATCCTCGACTTCAAGATTTTCCAGAACACGACATTCAGAATAACCTCGGTCAGTGGCACGATCTTCCGTATATCGACCGGCGCCATTCCTTTCCTGATGCCGCTGATGTTGCAGATCGGGTTCGGGTTGAATGCATTTCAGTCTGGCATGGTCACCTTTGCGGGCGCGATCGGCGCCATCACCACGAAGTTTATTGCAAAGCGGATGTTTGCCGCGACCGGCTTCAAGACCACGTTGATTGTCGCCTCGGTGGTTGGCGCGTTTACAACAGCAGCCAATGCGCTATTTGTGCCGGAAACACCGCACGCGATCATCATCAGTGTTCTTGTCGTGTCCGGGTTTGCCCGGTCGTTCTTCTTTACGGGCTCAAATGCGCTGAGCTATTCGGAGATCGACAACAATCAGGCCAGCCAGGCGACATCCATGTCGTCGGTTCTGCAACAGATCAGCCTTGCATTGGGCGTTGCGTTTGCGGCGACCATTCTGGAAGTCAGTGCCGCATTGACCGGTTCACACCTGCAACTTGCGGACTTCCATCTGGCATTCGTGATTGTCGCGGCATTTTCGCTTCTTGCCCTGATACCGCTGTTCCGCCTGGACAAAAACGCAGGTGAAGCAATATCCGGGCATCGTCCGAAAATCAGATAACAACGGAAAACAACACTGCGCAGCGCTTATAAAGGGCTGCGCAGCCATTAAAGATCGAAACGTTGTCGCTTAGACGTCTTCGTCGGCGTCCTGCTCGAAAGTATCGCGCTCGTCGGCATGGTGGTCGGCCGCACCTGTATCTTTGCGACCCTTGAAGCCCTTGGCCAGCAGGAACATTTCTACCGACTCAGAGCGCGATGACGCAGGTTTGATATGCAGCACCTGTTTGAAGTTGCGCTTCAACAGATCAAGCAGCGACTTTTCCGTGCCACCCTGGAAGGTCTTGGCAAGGAAGTGTCCGCCTTCTGCCAACACCTCAATCGCAAAGTCCGCCGCGACTTCGCATAGATGCATCGTGCGAATATGGTCGGTTTTTTGATGGCCCGTGGTCGGCGCCGCCATGTCCGACAAGACGAGATCCGGTGTGCCGCCGATTGCTTCCTTCAGCTTTTCTGGCGCAGTCGGATCAAGGAAATCGAGCTGCAACAGACGAACGCCCGGAATAGGATCGACCTCAAGGAAGTCGATCGCGGCAACGCGGATATCGTCTTCGGTCGAATCCGTAACCTTGGCGGCAATCTGCGACCAGCTGCCCGGAGCGGCACCCAAGTCGATAATGCGGGTCGCACCCTTCAAGATCTGATGTTTGTCGTTGATCTCGAGAAGCTTGTAGGCTGCACGGGCGCGGTAGCCTTCCAGCTTGGCGCGTTGCACATAGGGGTCATTGATATGGCGTTCAATCCAACGGCGCGATGACGCCTTGAGCTTGGTTTTTTTCACCTTCTGGCCAATTTTGCGGCCGGTGCGATTGCTTCCGACTGGAGGCTTACTCATAAACTTTTTTCCTTATCTCGCACCGTTTTGCTGGCGGCGTAGACGATTGCGTCGCCACGCGCCATCATCCGCCATCATATCGGTCAACAGGCCTTCACGCAGCCCGCGGTCCGCGACCCGCATGCGCCGGGCTGGCCAGCGGCGACGAATGGCCTCCAGAATAGCGCAACCCGCCAGCACCAGATCGGCACGATCCGGCCCGATGCAGGCATTGGCGGCGCGGCCAGCAAAATCCCAATCCAGCAGCTTGTTCTGCATGGCTGTCACTTCGCGGTCCGACAACCACAAGCCATCCACCTTGCGGCGATCATACCGTGGCAAATCCAGGTGGACACCGGCCAGTGTGGTGACCGTGCCTGATGTGCCGATCAGGTGGAAATCTTCCAGTACGTCGCTTGCCGCAAATGGAGGGCACACGAACGAATCGAGAAGGCCTTCAACTTCGGTCACCATCGCAGAAAACACCTGCGGTGTAACATCGCGACCACCGTGACGTTCCGACAGGGTAACCACGCCAACCGGTAGCGATGTCCAGTGGGTAATGTGGTTGGCAAGACGGTTGGAGCGATTTTCACCAACGCGGATAACGGCAATTTCCGATGAACCGCCACCGATATCAAACAGCACAACCGATCGGGCATCACGGCCAATCAACGACGAGCAACCGGAGACGGCAAGACGCGCTTCAGTTTCACGGCTGATGATTTCGAGGTCCAGGCCGGTCTCGCGGGTGACGCGGGACAGGAACTCCTCCCCGTTTTCGGCAGCGCGGCAGGCTTCAGTCGCAATCAGGCGCATGCGCCGGATGGGACGTCCCGACAGTTTTGCAGCACAAACGCGCAGAGCTTCCACGGCACGGTCCATCGCCTCATTGGAAAGACGGCCGGTTGAAATCAGCCCCTCCCCCAAGCGCACGATACGCGAAAAGGCATCTACGACACGGAACTGGCCGGGACGCGTTGGCTGGGCAATCAGCAGGCGGCAATTGTTGGTGCCGAGATCAAGCGCCGCATACATATCGGCGGCCTGATCCGCATCACGGTCATGGCTGTGCTGGCGCTGGCCATGCCGGTGACCATCACCACGCGACGTCGATCCCGTTCCGTCTTGCCCGGACGACTGGCCTTGCGGCTTGCCGTTCTTGGCAACATGCGTCGGAACCAGCGGCCGGCCTTGCGGCCCGCGGTGTCCACGGCGACGGTCGCGAGATTTGCGTCCCTCAGGTGAACCGGCATTTGGTCCTGCCGCCTTGGCGGCCTGGCCATTGGCTTGCGCACCATCGCTGGCAGATTTTGCTTCTGGATTGGAATTTTGTCCGCTGCCGCGCGAACGCCTGCGCCGTTTGCGCTTGCGCTCACCGGCATCCTGGCCGGGTGAGGTTTCATGCTGAGAATCAGCATGGGAACCGACGACAACAACCGGCGTAGCAACTTGGGCGCCACGGTTGGTACCGTTGCGCTTGCCTTTACCACGTCGAGAGCGTTTCGCTCTGCTCTTGTTTACCGTCGACGCCCCTGATTCTGACGGCTTTTCGCCGCTGCCGGGGTCAGTCACTGTCTTGTCCATTTCGCCGCGCAAAGCGAGAAGCAATGCCGCAGGCGTTTAAAGGTTTCGTTGGGCAGAACATACCAGCACACGGCATTTTAGCCAACCGTTTTTTGTTTTGCCCAATGGCGGCGGCAGCCTGACACCACCACCGCTATCACAAAAAATCAGTGCACCCCACTTTGCGTGCGAACTGGACAGACAGGTCGCGGTTTAAAAATCCCAGTCGTCATCCTCGGTCGCAACCGCTTTACCGATGACGTAGGACGAACCAGAACCGGAAAAGAAGTCGTGATTTTCGTCTGCATTGGGTGAAAGCGCTGAAAGAATTGCCGGATTAACCTTGCATGCTTCCGGCGGAAACAGCGCCTCATATCCCAGGTTCATCAGCGCCTTGTTGCCGTTGTAGTGCAGGAATTTCTTGACGTCTTCGCTGAGGCCAACACCATCATAGAGTTCTTCGGTGTATTTCGCCTCGTTGTCATAAAGCTCAAGCAGCAAATCAAAGGCAAAGTCCTTGATCTCCTGTTTCCTGGTATCGCTGAGACGAACCAGCGCCCGCTGAAACTTGTAGCCGATGTAGTAACCGTGAACGGCTTCGTCGCGAATGATAAGGCGGATCAAGTCAGCCGTGTTGGTCAGCTTGGCGCGGCTGGACCAATACATCGGAAGGTAAAAGCCGGAATAGAACAGGAAGCTTTCCAGGAAGACGCTGGCGACCTTCTTCTTGAGAGGATCATCGGAGGCATATTGCTCCATGATCAACGTCGATTTGCGCTGCAGGAACTCGTTTTCTTCTGACCAGCGATAAGCATCGTCAACATCAGGCGTCAGGCACAGCGTCGAGAAGATGGAAGAATAGGAGCGCGCATGCACCGCCTCCATAAAGGAGACGTTGGACAGCACCGCCTCTTCATGCGGCGTGATGGCATCTGCCATCAGTTTTACCGCGCCGACACCGTTCTGAATGGTGTCGAGCAGTGTCAGTCCAGTAAACACACGGATGGTGAGCTGCTGTTCCTGCGGGGTTAATGTTGCCCAAGACGGGATATCATTGGAGAGCGGCACCTTTTCCGGCAGCCAGAAATTGCCGGTCAAACGGTTCCAGACTTCCAGATCCTTGTCGTCCTCGATGCGGTTCCAGTTGATTGCACGCAGTCGGCTGGCCGCCTTGATTTGCATATTCATGTTGCTTGTCCCTCAAATTTACAGCGTGCAGGAAACGCAGCCCTGAACCTGCGTGCCTTCCAGCGCCATCTGGCGCAACCGAATGTAATAAATGGTCTTGATACCCTGCTTCCACGCATAGATCTGGGCGCGGTTGATATCGCGGGTGGTGGCGGTGTCGCGGAAGAACAGTGTCAGCGACAGTCCCTGATCGACATGTTGTGTGGCAGCGGCATAGGTATCGATGATCTTTTCAGGACCGATCTCATAGGCATCCTGATAATATTCAAGATTATCATTGGTCAGATAGGCTGCGGGATAATAGACGCGGCCAATTTTGCCTTCCTTGCGGATTTCGATTTTCGAGACAATCGGATGGATCGAAGACGTAGAGTGGTTGATGTAGGAGATCGAGCCGGTTGGCGGCACGGCCTGCAGGTTCTGGTTATAGAGACCAGATGTCATGACCGCTTCTTTCAATTCCTGCCAGTCGTCTTGGGTTGGAATGTGAATACCGGCCTTTTCAAACAGTTCCTGAACCCTCTCAGTCGCAGGCGTCCATTCGCGTTGCGTATATTTATCGAAATATTCGCCAGACGCGTATTTGGAATTTTCAAAGCCCTTGAAGCTTTCACCAAGTTCCGTAGCCAGCCGGTTCGATGCGCGGACTGCGTGGTAAGCCACAGTGTAGAAATAGATATTGGTAAAATCGATGCCTTCTGGCGAACCATAATAAATGCGCTCGCGTGCAAGATAACCGTGCAGGTTCATCTGGCCAAGACCAATCGCGTGGCTTTCCTCATTGCCCTTTGCGACCGATGGCACGGACGAGATATGGCTCATCTGCGAAACGGCGGTCAAAGCGCGAATTGCCGTCTCGATGGTCGTGCCGAAATCTGCGGAGTCCATCGCGGCAGCAATATTCAGCGAACCGAGATTGCAGGAAATATCCTTGCCCATATGGCTGTAGGAAAGGTCGTCATTAAAGACACTCGCGTCGCTGACCTGCAGGATTTCGGAGCACAGATTGCTCATGGTGATACGACCGGCAACAGGGTTTTCCCGGTTCACCGTATCCTCGAACATGATGTAGGGATAACCGCTTTCGAACTGGATTTCTGCAATGATCTGGAAGAACTCACGGGCCTTGATCTTCTTCTTGCGAATGCGGCTGTCGGCAACCATTTCGCGGTATTTTTCAGTCACCGAAATCTCGGTAAACGGCACGCCGTAAACCCGCTCCACGTCATAGGGCGAGAAGAGGTACATATCCTCGTTGTTCTTGGCCAGTTCAAAGGTGATGTCGGGAATGACGACGCCGAGCGACAGGGTTTTGATGCGGATTTTTTCATCGGCATTTTCGCGCTTGGTGTCGAGAAACCGCATGATGTCAGGGTGGTGCGCATGCAGATAAACGGCCCCTGCCCCTTGGCGTGCGCCGAGCTGGTTGGCATAGGAAAATGCGTCTTCCAGCAGCTTCATGACAGGAATCACGCCGGATGACTGGTTTTCGATGTTCTTGATCGGTGCGCCCATTTCGCGGACGTTGGTCAGGGACAGGGCGACACCGCCGCCACGCTTGGACAATTGCAGCGCCGAATTGATGGAACGACCAATGCTTTCCATGTTGTCTTCGATGCGCAACAGGAAGCAAGACACCAGCTCGCCGCGCTGCTTTTTACCGGCATTGAGAAATGTCGGCGTTGCCGGCTGGAAACGACCGGAAATGACCTCATCCATCAGGTTGCGGGCCAGCTGCTCATTACCGCGCGCCAGCGTCAGCGCCACCATGCAGATACGATCTTCGTAGCGCTCGAGGTAACGCTTGCCGTCAAAGGTTTTCAGCGTGTAGCTGGTGTAATATTTGAATGCGCCTAGGAAGGTCGGGAAGCGGAATTTACGCGCATAGGCTTCGTCGAAAAGATCACGCACGAAATTGAAGGAATACTGGTCCAGAACCTCCTGTTCGTAATAGCCTTCCAAGACCAGATAATCGAGCTTTTCCCGCAGGTTATGAAAAAAGACCGTGTTCTGGTTGACGTGCTGGAGAAAATACTGCCGTGCCGCCAGCTTGTCCTTGTCGAGCTGGATTTTTCCATCCTCATCATAGAGGTTCAGCATCGCGTTCAGCGCGTGATAATCCAGCGCCGTTTCACCCGCCTTTAGTGGGCGCTCGAGTGTTGTGACGTCCAAAATCGTTCCAATCCATGTTTGGCTTTCGCAACATCTTCCCCGGTACCCAACAGCTCGAATTTGTAGAGAAAGGGCACGTCGCATTTGCGGGATATGATGTCACCGGCAAGGCAGTAGGCCTCGCCGAAATTGGTGTTTCCAGCGGCGATAACACCGCGAATGAAGCTTCGATTTTCCGTAGAGTTCAAAAACTGGATAACCGGTTTCGGCACCGCACCTTTTGCGCCGCCGCCGCCATAGGTCGGCACGACAAGCACATAAGGTTCTGTCACCAGCGGCGGCACTTGATCTGCCGCAACTGGTAGGCGCAGCGCCCGAAACCCCAGTTTTTCAACAAAACGGCGGGTGTTTTCCGATGTCGATGAATAATAGACGATCAGCCCCATGCCGATCGTCCGTCACGACAGCGTGCTGATCATATCCGGTCTGAAACCGGCCCAATGGGTGTCACCCGCCACAACAACTGGCACCTGACGGTAACCGAGATTCTGCACATGCATCAGCGCCTGATCGTCAACGGAAACATCGATGACATTGTACGCAATACCCTGTCGCTCGAGAGCGCGTGTCGTGGCCGTGCACTGTACGCATGCAGGTTTGCTGTAGACGGTGATATTCATGACGTTCCTCGTTGATCGATAAAATGGGCAAGCGGATGCATTCGGTTACGTCTTGGCGACAAAACCGTTGGTTCTTAAAATTCTCGGGGTTCTGAAATCACATCAGATTAAATACCGCGCGCGCATCATGACGAACGGAACACATATTTCATACAGCATGCTTTCACCCCGAAGCTTTGGCAGGGGTCAAATGTGCGCATGCCAAGCTATGCCTGGGATAACACGCACCCTTCGGACACCCCGCCCGTGGATTGTCTTGTTCGAGGCAGGTCTCCTGGCTCGCGGGTCACGGCATCATACCCAGTCTTCCCAAAGCACACATGCTTCAGTGACGGAATTAAGTAGACGCTATCCGCTTACAGTTGCGGGGGCAGCTATGGCATCGCCTGACTACGCTGGCTCACCATATTCCCATCTTAGCTTCCATGTCTTGCGACCGGAAGAACCTAGAACGCTACATATAGTAGTTATTGCGCGCGATTCGTCAATCAACCACAAGCCCGAAAACTGCTTTCCTCACAACAGAATGCATTCGTTTGATGGAGAGCGTGTGACGGAACGTTTGTCGGCCTGCATTGCGGGCCTTTCCCCCATGCCGCACCGACCCAGCCTCACGACCGAGATATCCTGTAAAAAGCGTGCGACAAGGTAACTTCACTTGAAAATCACCGCAATATTGGGATGCTGCCTGCCAACAGTGCTAAGCACGTGATTCGAAATTGAAATTTCGCATAATTTAAAAGGCGGACGTCATGGTTTCCCATCAGGAAAAATCCGAGATTTATTGGAAAAACACCAGCAATTCACATCTGGCTGCACCGGAATATTACGAGAAAAAGAAAAAGATTCTCGAGGTTATTATTTCACATATTCCAGCCGCACATTCGACTTTGGATATCGGATGCGGCAACGGCGAATATACCGCAATGTTTTTGCCGAAATCTGAGAAGATCGTCGGCTACGATATCTCGCCTGGCCTGCTGGATGTTGCCAGACAAAATTTCGCGCACGAACCCAAAATGACCTTTCACTGTGCAACGGTGGACGAAATTTCTCCAGACCAGGAAAAGTTCAACACCATCCTGTGCATGGGCGTAACGAGCTGCATCATTGACGATGAGAAATTTAATGCTCTCGTCAAGAAAATGGTCCATCTGGCGTCCAACAACGCATTCATCATCATGGGTGACTCACTGTCTCACCACAATACTCTGTCTCTCGAAGACCAGTCCGGTTACGTGGCCAAGTACAGAGACCTGCATCTTTACCAAAACACCTTTATCAGCGAAGGTTTGCGGCTCGTCAGCGATATCAAGGTGATGGACGGCTACGGCGGCAAGACGACCAACAATCTGATGTTGTTCTGGAAGAAATAAGCGTGACAGCGCTGCTCGAAATCGCCGCCTCATCTCAAACATAAAAAGCCTCCCGTACGTCAGAATGCGGGAGGCTTTTCATTTGGACGTAATCAGAAGCGTCGCGACCGGTGGGGTGCAGAACGTTCTTTTTTGCGACATTAAGCTTCGGCTTGACCTCATCTGTCGCATTTTCAGTCGCGCCAAAGTGATTGCCTGAACGACAAACAGATGCAGTTAGAATGTTGAGATAAAATCGCGTTTAAGCGAATCAATATGCTGCTTTAGGCGTAGTGCGCCACAAGTCGCGTTTCAAAGCCGGTGATTTCGATCTGAACACACAAACCGGGCGCACCGGACGCAAATTTGCGAAAACTCCAGAAAGCGGTCACATGGTGAGAAACCATAGCAGACAGGGCAAACGGGGCTTTTTACATCCCTGGCGTCTTACAACTGTCTGAATTTATGTGGAAAAATGGTACGGTTGAGTGGAGTTGAACCACCGACCTCAGGTGCCACAAACCTGCGCTCTAACCAACTGAGCTACAACCGCACACGACCGGCCGCAAGGCCGCTATGGGGGTCACATACGGGGTGTTTTCCATTTTTGCAAGACCCTTTGAACTTTTTACAAAAAAAGACGTGGAATAGCAAATGCCGATCATTGACCGCAGGCCCACCAACAACCAAACTTCTGGCAATTAACTCTGTTTGCCAATTCCCTGCTGGTGATTATGGACCGCCGTGCGCTGGGAAGTTATTTAATATTCTGTTAACATGCCCTGTACGCATTAATGCTTGGCTTTTCATGAGGAAAAGCGACAGAAACATGCTGGGGTCAGCAGTACCAGAATAGGTTTCGAGATGCCCGCCGTTCAATATCCTTTCATAGATATAGCTGTTCATGAGCGTGTGCGTGACCGTTTCGGCCGGGGCGAAGCCTTGGTGTTGTTTTCTGTCGATCTCGGCCATGTCCTGTGGGCAAACGGTCGCGGCGCCTCGCTGTTTGGCACGCCTTCGATCTATGATTTTGTGGATCATGGCCCGAAGCCGCAGGATATCACCTTCCGACAGATTTCGATGGCGGCGAGCAAGCTATCGGCCGTTGGCGATTCCCAGTTTTTTACCGCGCGTATTGCCGCGGGTTTCAGAACCTTTCCGGTCAAGGCAATCGTCGAACTGATCGAGGTCGATAACAATACCCAGGCCATTCTTTTTTCATCGCCCGTTGATGTGCAACAGCCATCGGCGCAGGACTGTGCAAATCGCATGATCGAGGGTTTCAGCGATCCCGACATTCATCTGGCGGTGTTGGATGACAGTGGGCTGATCCTTGCGGCGTCGGATAATTTTCGCAATCTCGGCATCACGCCTAATACCGTAAAAACGCTGACAACAATGACCCAGCATCAGGCCGGGCATCTGGTTAAGCGCCCTATTCCGACCGGCAAGGGTTATTTGCCAGCCGCCACCGGCCAGCTGAGCCAGGCACCGATCATGAACCTGCTGTTTGTGGTGGAAACCGCAATCGGGACACTCGACCCGGTTTTCGACGGCAGCGAGCAAGACGATGTCGCTCCGGCAGCGCCCGTGACAGCTGTAGAGGTGACAGAACAGGTTATTGAACCGGCTGACAACAAATTCGAGACACTGATCAACGATATCGCCAGCATTGAAGATCTGCCGCAGCAGGACGAAGAGTTTGATGCATCAGAAGCACTTGATGCGCAGGCGTCGCTAATCTTCGCTGACGTTGAAGCTCCTGAACAGGCTGAGGCTGAGGCTGAGGCTGAGGCTGAGGCTGAGGCTGAGGCTGAGGCTGAGGCTGAGGCTGAGGCTGAGGCTGAGGCTGAGGCTGAGGCTGAGGCTGAGGCTGAGGCTGAGGCTGAGGAAACCATCGACGTTGCAGAGGAAGAAGTACAGCTCTCTGTTACCGAAAATTATGATGAGCGTTCCAAGGACCTCGACTTTCCAGTTTTTGACGACATCGAGCCCCTTGCCGCCGCGGACGTACCTGTAGAAACCGTTGTAGAAACAGAAACGGTCGCTGAACAGATTGAACACGCTGACGACGCACCATCTGCGGCGCCGGGCACATTCATATTCAATCCATCGGCCCGGGCTTCGCGGTTTGTCTGGAAAATCGATGCGAATGGTTGCTTCAGCTCGATCTCGCACGAATTCGCCGAAGCCGTCGGACCACGTTCTGCCGCTGTTGAGGGCATGTCCTTTGCGGATGTTTCGAGCCTGCTGAACCTCGACAAGGACGGCAAGATCACCGAACTGCTCAGCAAACGTGACACATGGTCTGGCAAAACGATTTTCTGGCCGGTCGAAGGCACATCACTTGTTGTGCCGATCGATCTTGCGGCCCTGCCGACCTATACGCGCACCCGCGAGTTTGACGGTTTCCGTGGTTTCGGCATCGTGAGACTGGCCGATGCCGTTGAAGACCCGCATGCTATCGGCCTGACACTTGCCGAAACCGATATCGCTCCTTTGCTGGACGTGGTCGGCACGACGCTGCCAGATGCCGAAACTATTCTACCGCAGGAAGAGCAACAGGCAGACGAGGCGCCATTCGCCGAGGTCGAAGACCATGAGCCTGAAACCGAGCTGACCGACGAGCCGGTTATCGTCGCGGAGGAGCACAGCGAAGCAGAGCACGAAGAGCCTGTTGCTTTGCAGCCGCCACACGAAGAAGTTCCTGTGCTTCGCATCAGCGAAACCCCAAATCGTCGTTACTCGGACAAGATCATTCAGCTGGAAGAACATCGTTCCCGTGGACGTGATGGCTTGAGCCCCGGCGAACAGGCTGCATTCCGTGAAATTGCACGTCAGTTGACGCCCAAGGATGAATTGGAACCTGCGCAGGTGTCCGAGCCTTTGCCACCCGTGGTACAAGAGGTTGCGCTGGAAAGCCCAGTTGCTGATGTCTCGGACGTTTCTGAAGAGGTCGCTGTTGAAGCGCCCGTTTCACTCAGTGACGAGCTGACACCGGCAGAAGAAGAAATCACAGCCACGTCAGAGGTTGACGAACTGGAAGCGCCTGAGGTTGCCGACGTAGAACCTGAGATCACCGAGGTGGAACACGAAGCGCCACCTGCCCGTGAGGTCGGTACATTGACGGAAGAAACCGTTGATGCGCTGCCGCTGGCGCTGCTCATCCACACAGGCGATGACCTTATTCACGCCAACCAGGACTTCCTGCGTCTGACTGGCTACAGCTCTGTTGAGGAACTGGCTTCGGTTGGTGGTATTGACGCGCTGCTGCAAAGACAGGATCTGGAGAATATCGGCGAAGGCAGTGGCGGCATGGTTGCCGTAAGTGCCGAAAATGATCTCATTCCTGTCAATGCCCGCCTGCAGTCCATTCGCTGGAATGGCGCCGCCGCACTGATGTTGTCGTTGGTGCCGGTCCACAAGGTCGTAGAGCCAACCCCTGTCGCTGCAGTGGCCGAGGTGATCGAAGCTCCTGCAAACACCCTTGCGGTCGAGACATTGCAGGGTGAAGTCGATGAACTGCACTCGATCCTCGAAACGGCAACTGATGGCATCGTCATTCTGGACGAGGAAGGCACCATCCGCTCCCTCAACAGGTCTGCCAGCGCGTTGTTCAATTACGACAATGGCGAGATCAGCGGCAAACCCTTCGTTGTTCTGTTTGCCCATGAAAGCCAGAAGGCCGTTCTCGATTACTTGTCGGGTTTGTCGAACAATGGTGTCGCCAGTGTTCTGAACGACGGCCGTGACGTTATCGGCCGCGAAGCAAGCGGTGGTTTCCTGCCGCTGTTCATGACCATCGGCCGGCTCAAGTCTTCCAGAGGGTTCTGCGCGGTCATCCGCGACATTACCCAGTGGAAACGTACCGAGGAAGAATTGCGCAATGCCAAGCGTGTTGCGGAAACCGCCAACGCGCACAAAACCGACTTTCTTGCCCGCGTCAGTCATGAAATTCGCACGCCGCTTAACGCCATTATCGGTTTTGCCGACATGATGGCAACGGAGCGTTTCGGGCCGATTGGACACCCGCGTTATGTCGAATATGCCAATGATATTGGCCGTTCTGGACGCCATGTGCTGGATATCGTCAATGATCTGCTCGATATCTCGAAAATCGAAGCCGGCCAGATGGATCTCGATTTCGTGGCTGTTGAACTGAACGAAACGATCTCTGAAGCGGTATCGCTGGTGCAGCCACAGGCCAACAACCAGCGTGTCATCATCCGCACCTCGCTTTCGCAGTCTGTTCCAGCCATTGTCGCCGATCTTCGTTCGATCAAGCAGATCGTGCTCAACATTCTTTCCAACGCCATCCGCTTCACACCCGCTGGCGGACAGATTGTTGTGTCAACCGCCTATGAGCCGAATGGCAGTGTCAACCTGCGTATTCGCGACACCGGCATCGGCATGAGCCGTTCGGAACTGGAACAGGCGATGAAACCTTTCCGGCAGGTGGCGTCCAGCAACCGCATTCGTGGCGATGGTACCGGCCTCGGCCTGCCACTGACCAAGGCGATGGTTGATGCGAACCGGGCCAATTTTTCGATCAGTTCTTCGCCCAACGAAGGCACGCTGGTTGAAATCAACTTTCCCTCGCAGCGCGTTCTCGCTACCTGAGCGAATGATTTTTGAGAGGGCGTTGCATCCCGTCACAGGAATGCAACGCCCTTTTTACGTTAATTCGCACGCAAATCCGCGGCCGCTTTTGACAGCGTGCTTTTGCCGCGGGATTTTTACATGATGCTTTATGAAAGCAGTTCCTGTTTGAGTAACGATGCTGTAAATAGCGGGCTTCTTTTGCAGTAACGGATTTCTGCCGGACAGCCGGTGGAAGGATCAGACAATTGCAGTCAGCCGATACCAGTCTCCAGCATGTCTCCGGGCCAAGCACGCGCTTCAACCTGTTGAGCCTCATTGCAATTCTCGTGGCGCTTGTGGTCGCCGTTCCCATCATTGCGGTTTTCTGGATTGCCATGAGCGGTGGTGTTGGAAACTGGGAGCATTTGTTTGCCTATGTGTTGCCACGCGCCGGTGTTAGGACGGTATTGCTGCTGTTGTGCACCGGCTTACTGGCAACTTTCTTCGGTGCCTTGACCGCTTGGCTGGTCACGACATTCGAATTTCCGCTGCGGCGTATCCTGTCTCTGGCGCTCGTTCTGCCGCTCGCCATCCCTGCCTATCTGGCGGCCTATGCCTTTGGCGAATTTTTCGATTTTACCGGGCCATTGCAGACGGCAGTGCGTGAAGTGTTCGGCTATCACAGCATCAAGGATTACTGGTTTCCGGACATTCGCTCGCTGGGTGGTGCGGTGCTGGTGCTCAGCTCAGTGCTTTACCCTTACATCTATCTGTCTGCCCGCTCCGCGTTCAGCATGCAGGGGCGGTTTGCGGCCGAAGCTGCCCGTACCATGGGGGCTTCATCCTGGCGGATTTTCTGGCAGGTGCAATTGCCGATGGCGCGCCCGGCGATCATGATCGGCCTGACACTGGTGCTTATGGAAACACTCAATGATATCGGCGCTGTCGAATATCTCGGTGTACAGACACTCACCTTCACGATTTATGAGACGTGGTTGAACCGTGGCAGCCTGGCTGGCGCCACGCAGATTGCTGCGGTGGTATTGCTGATTGTTGGTTGCTTGATTTTGTTGGAGAGAACAGCGCGCAAACGTCAACGCTTTTCCACCCAGAAAACCACGATGATGGCGCAGCGGTTCCTTCTAAGACCGCTGACTGGTCCCAGGAAATGGCTGGCGACCGTCACCTGTGCGATCCCGGTTTTGATCGGTTTTGCCATTCCCGTTCTGGTGCTTGGCACCTATGCAGCCAAAAGGCTAGACGGATTTCTGTCTCCCAAGCTGCTGAAAGCGCTATGGCATAGCCTGTCTGTTTCAGGCACCGCTGCATGCCTGACGCTCGTCATGGGTTTCGTGCTGTCTTACGCTGCCCGCGCCAATGCATCGCCTGTAACGCGCACAGCTGGCCGCGTCGCGTCGCTGGGTTACGGAATCCCCGGCACTGTTCTGGCGATTGGCGTGCTTATTCCGCTTGCCGGCTTTGACAATCAGGTCGACGCTTTCATGCGCAGCACATTTGGCTATTCAACCGGTCTGATGATGAGCGGAACAGCCTTTGCGATCATCTACGCAAGCACAGTGCGTTTCATGACCATGGCAGAAGGATCACTGGATGCCGGCTTCCAGAAGCTTTCCCCACATATGGATATGGCGTCACGAACTCTGGGTCGCACAAAACTACAAACTCTTGTTTCGGTGCTCATTCCCAATATGCGACCGGCAGCACTGACTGCATCGCTATTGGTGTTTATCGAGTCTTTGAAAGAATTGTCAGCGACAATTCTGCTGCGCCCATTCAGCTTCAATACGCTGGCAACACTTGTCTATGAGGATGCCTCGCGCTCGAAGGTACAGGATGCATCTGTTGCGGCCATCATCATCATTGCAGCAGGGCTTATTCCGGTGGCACTGGTTTCACGATCGCTAGAACAGCGACCGTCTGAATAATCACCCAAAAAGAAAGGCAGCTAACGCTGCCTTAAAAATTAATGCTGTTCAACGAAAGGAGGAGTAGGCCGACATCATGTCTGTAGGACCAGAGGTCCTTGCGCCATCCACTCATCGGATGGCCCCACGTTGGTTTACTTTTGTCAAACGCCTCTTAACAGTGTGTTAAAAACCGCCCCAATCTATCAATGGCAAAAACTCGCGCATGTCTTTTGACATATGCCTTAAACCGACACCGGATTGCCTTAGAGCCAAATGCAAAGCGCGCCAGAGTTTGACCCTGACGCGCCTGATAGCTTCAAACCTACAATGCTGTTCAGCCTGCCGCAGCCTTGGCCGCCGCATGCTCATCACGAATGCGTTGCAGCTCCGTCCGTTTCGAGGCAATCGACGCAAAGATCACACCCATGGTGACCAGACCGATCAGGATCGTACAAATCGCATTGATTTCTGGTGTCACACCAAGGCGAACTTGCGAGTAGATCTTGATGGGCAGCGTCGTGGCTCCCGGTCCTGTCGCAAAGCTGGCAATAACCAGATCGTCAAGCGACAGGGTAAATGCCAGCATCCAGCCTGCAAGAACCGCAGGGAGAATAAGTGGCAAGGTAATGCGGAAGAAGGTTTTGACAGGTGGGCAACCAAGATCCTGCGCCGCTTCTTCAAGACTGCGATCAAAGGTCAAAAGGCGTGATTGCACGACGATTGCCACGTAACACATGGTGAATGTGGTGTGGGCAATGACCACCGTCCAGAACCCTCTGTCGACACCAACCGCCACAAACAACAGCAACAGCGAAAGACCGGTGATGACTTCTGGCATGACGAGCGGTGCATAGATCATACCGGAAAACAGCATGCGTCCCGGAAACCGGGCAAAGCGTACCAGCGACAGCGCTGCCAATGTGCCGAGGATAGTGCCAAGGGTGGCGCTCAACACACCGACCCGGGCTGTCACCCAGGCGGCATCCATCAGCCCCTGGTTTGACCACATGGCACTGTACCATTGCAGGGAGAAACCACCCCATACGGTGACCAACTTAGAGGCATTGAACGAATAGATCACCAGAATGATGATCGGGATATAAAGAAACGCAAACCCGAGGGTAAGGACGGTTACGTCAAACTTTCTGTTCTTCATCGCCCTGCCCTCACACTTTCTGCTGCTGGTTTTGGAAGATGGCGATAGGAACCACCAGCACCAGAAGAAGAAGCACGGCAACAGCCGAGGCAATTGGCCAGTCACGGTTTCCGAAGAACTCGGTCCACAATGTCTTGCCGATCATTAATGTTTCCGCACCACCCAGCAGATCAGGGATAACAAATTCACCCGTAATCGGGATGAAGCAGATCATGGAGCCGGCAATCACACCCGGCATGGAAAGCGGGAAGGTAATTTTCCAGAAGGCTTTCCATGGTGGGCAACCAAGGTCGGTTGCCGCCTCCAATAGGGTATTGTCGAGTTTTTCCAAGGCTGAATAAAGCGGCAGCACCATGAATGGCAGATACGAATAAACCATGCCGATAAACACGGCCGTTTCCGTACGGAAGATATGGACCTGCTGATCAGGCGCCATAAGTCCCAGCCATTGCAGGAACACTGTCAACAGCCCCTCTGGTTTCAGAATTCCGATCCATGAATAAACGCGGATCAGGAACGAGGTCCAGAATGGCAGGATCACCAGCATCACCAAGGTCGGGCGAATGGTGGACGGTGCACGCGCCATGGCAAGTGCCATCGGATACCCGATCAGCAGCAACATCAGCGTCGAAATGAAGGCAATTCTTACCGAAGAAAAATAGGCATTCACGTAAAGTGCGTCTTCAGTGAGAAAGAGGTAATTGTCAAAATTGAGTTGCGATAGAAAATCGCCGATAGCGCCGAAACCCTCAAAAACCGGCGTATAAGGCGGCATGGCAATCGCCGTACCAGACAGCGATATTTTGACAATGATAAAAAACGGCACGGCAAAAAACAGCAGTAGCCAGAAATAAGGAATTGCTACTACCAACCAGCGTGCAAGACTTTGTTTGTTTTCCGAAGAGGCCGTTGCCATAAGAACCTCCCTTAGTTGGTCAAAACCATACCGGAATCTGGTCGCCAGTTGAGCCACACCGTATCATCAAAGGTGATCGGGCGATCAACAAGGCGGGACACGTTGGCTTGAGCCGCACGCATGATGCGGCCGTCCGCCAACTTGACGAGGAACACCGAGAAGTCCCCGAGATAACCGATGTCCCAGACCTGCCCACTGACTGCATTTGTCGTGGTATCTGCTGGTGGATCGATGGTGATACGGACCTTTTCCGGTCGAATGGCAAAGGCAACCTTGCTGCCTACTACGGCCTTGCAATCCTGCTCGACTGTCACACCCAAACCTTCACAATCGAGAAGGACGGTTCCGGGTTTGCCGACACCTGCCATATTGGACGACACGGTTGCCTCGAATATGTTGATATCGCCAATGAAGTCCGCAACATAGCGGCTGTTGGGTGCCTCATAGATTTCCGCAGGAGTGGCAACCTGAACCACATTACCCTTGTCCATGACCGCGATACGGTCGGAAACGGTCATCGCCTCTTCCTGATCGTGGGTCACAATCAGGAAGGTCAGGCCCAGGCTTTGCTGGATATCCATGAGTTCGAACTGGGTTTCTTCGCGCAGTTTTTTGTCTAGCGCGCCAAGCGGCTCATCCAGCAACAGAACCTTCGGGCGTTTGGCAATCGAGCGCGCCAGAGCAACGCGCTGTCTTTGACCGCCCGACAGCTGACTTGGTTTGCGTTTTGCAAACTCCGTCAGCTTGACCATGCGCAGCATTTCTTCAACACGCGCCGATATGTCGGCCTTGGGCAAACCATCCTGCTCCAGGCCGAACGCAATGTTCTTTTCGACCGTCATGTGCGGGAAAAGTGCGTAGGATTGAAACATCATGTTGGTCGGTCGTTTGTGCGGCGGGGTACCTGAAATATCCTTGCCTTGCAGCAGGATACGGCCTTCCGTCGGCTCTTCAAAACCGGCCAGCATGCGCATCAGCGTGGTCTTGCCACAGCCGGATGGTCCCAGCAGCGAGAAGAACTCACGTTCATAGATATCAAGTGTCAGATTGTTGACGGCGACAAAATCACCAAAGCGTTTGGTGATGTTTTCAAACCGGATGAAGGGTACGGATGCGGGATCGTCCCAGGGACTGAATTTTCGTTTTACAGGTCCGAGAGACTTCGCCATTCGCAATCCCCTAAAAATAACAATGAGGCGGGCAAATGGTAGTTGCCAGCCCAATAAGCTGGCAACCAATGGTCAGAAACGCGCCCGCCGGCCGTTTCTAAACCAGCGGGCCCAAAATCAGCTACCGGTTTTTATCTGTGTCCAGACGCGGTTCAGAACGCGCTGTTCTCTCGGTCCATAAGGGGAGATGGTGAAGAGCTTCTTCATCGTCGCTTCGTCAGGATAAACCGCCGGGTTCTTGGAAACGGCTTCATCCATCAACGCCTGTGATGCCAAGTTGCCGTTGGCGTACTGAACATAATCAGACGCCTTGGCGATGACTTCCGGCTTCATCAGGTAGTTGATGAAGGCATGAGCTTCGTCAACATTCTTGGCATCCGCAGGAATGGCAAGGTTGTCAAACCACATGTAGGTGCCTTCCTTCGGAATGACGTAGTCGACAGTCACACCGTTCTTGGCTTCTTCAGCGCGCGTCTTGGCCTGAAGAATGTCACCGGACCAACCAATGGTGATGCAGGTATCGCCATTGGCAAGTTCGTCGATATAGGCAGACGAGTTGAAGGTCTTTACCGATGGACGGATCGCCTTGTAGACTTCACCACCAGCTTCCAGATCAGCAGCTTCCTTGCTGTCCGGATCCTTGCCGATGTAGTTCATTGCAATTGCGAAGGTTTCGTCCGAAGCATCAAGAATGTTGATGCCACAGCTCTTCAGCTTTTCGGCATTTTCAGGCTTGAACAGAATATCCCAGCTATCGATTTTCACGTCACCGAGAGCTGCTTTAACCTTGTCGACATTGTAACCAATGCCTGTTGTGCCCCACATGTAGTTCACGGCATATTCATTGCCGGGGTCGTACTTGGCGAGACGCTCACTGACTTCCGGCCACATGTTGCTAAGGTTTGGAATTTTGGATTTGTCGAGCTTCTGAAACACACCTGCCTGGATCTGGCGGGCGAGGAACGGTGCAGTTGGCACGACAACGTCGTAACCGGAGTTACCGGCCAGCAACTTGGTCTCCACCAGCTCGTTGCTGTCAAAAACGTCGTAGACAACCTTGATGCCGGTTTCCTTGGTGAAATCGGTCAGGATCGATTCGTCGATATAATCGGACCAGTTGTAAACATGGACCACTTTTTCCTGTGCGAGGGCCGTACCGGCCATCAACATTGCGGCGAAGGCGACAGACATACCAAGTGAGCGCTGCGTCATGATTTCTCCTGTTAATACGCCTTTCGAAGCAGGCGGCATCCCCTTTTTGAATGAGACTAGAAAGGAAAAAGATTATCGGCAAGCGGGAAATGTGCAGTGCAGAATTTTCCCACTTCACTTTTTTGGAGTTACTGAAAATCAAAAACACTCAATCCTGTAACCATTTCATCCAAACCCAATGGACGGGTTACCGGCGCTTGTGCTCTTGAGAGACAACCGGAGCGTTCGCACAGACGACAGGAAACCCCGATGCCAACGGTTCCACTGGTTACTCTGGCAACATCACCATAGATTGTCTCGGCGCCCTGAGTGATATCGCAGGCCAGCAAAATCGCTGTGCGCCGCACCCTTTCACCAAAGGCTGTTTTTGGACCCTCGATCGTTCTGGCGATTGTCAAAAACGTGTCCCCATCCAGCACCTCGGCCGCTTCGGCCATAAGTTGTCCCGGCTGACTGAAGGCAGCGTGGATATTGAGCCGCGGACAGAGGCCACCAAAGCTGGAATGCGGAAAGCCATGCGCCCCGATCTTGCGAAAGCGATTGCCCGCCTGATCAATCTCCATCAGGAAAAAGGCAATGCCAGGCGCACTCGACCGACCCAAAGAGACAAGTCGATTGGCGACCTGCTCAAAGGATACCTGAAACCGTGAGGCGAGAAGATCCAGATCATATCTGAAACGCTGAGCCGCCGCGAGAAATGAGCCGTAAGGCATGATCAGGGCATGAGCAGCGTAGCGGGCAAGCTCAAAACGCGCCAGGCGTTTGGCTTCTGGGCTACTGAGGTCCAGTGTTTCCAGCGACGCCTGTATCTCCGGCTGGAGCATCAGAAGGCATGCCTCCATCGCCATTTCCTGCAGCCGGTCAAAAGGTGACAACCGTTCGGACAGAAACAGCCGCATGGAATGCCTGTCATACCGTCTGCGAAGATTTGGCATCGCATGGATGGGCAAGGTGCGCACCACGACGCCGTGCGTTTTCTGCAGCCAGGTTTTCAAGGCTGCCGGCAGGTCGTCACCCGGTTTCAACTGCTCATGGAATGTTTCGGCCGCGTCATCGATCGCCGCAAAATAATAGCTGCAATGTTCAAAGGCATCGCGCACCTCATCAATCGGCAACCGCGCCGATGAAAGAGACGATCCTTGACCATCCCTCGCCATCAAGCCCGCCAGGTCAGACAGCCGTTCAGCCTGTTCGCGGTAGGCCCGATACAGTTTCATGATGCCGCCGGCCACATTGGGTGCAGCATCTGCCACCTCGACCAGTTCCTGCGGAGATGGCACCTCCCCCGTCAGCAGCGGATCGGCAAACACTTCCCGTAACTGCGTGGCAACACCGCCGCTTTCACCCTGTAATTCATCCAGGTCAATCTTGTACACAGACGCCAGCTTCAACAGCAGCTGCACGGTCAAGGGGCGCTGGTTGCGTTCGATCAGGTTGAGATAGGACGGCGAAATGCCCAACCCCTCTGCCATGGAGGTCTGCGTCAAACCAAGGCCATTGCGCATGCGCCGCACACGCGGGCCTGCAAAAATCTTATTCTCCGCCACAGGCTCCTCCCTTTGACAAGAATATTACAAGATCGAGCTGTCGTTATTTTTACAATTTTACAACTTTACTACAGCTGTCAGTAAAAGATACTACATCCTAACCTCTTTCAAGTCACTGATTTTATGTTTCCAATAGAACTAAACGGAGTGATTATGTAAATTCAGTCATAGAAATCTGAGACATTCTTTTAGGAAGAAACGTCTCCTTTTCTATTTGTACATACGGGAGAGAGATATGACTGATTTTTACAATCTGGTACCAAACGCACCCAAAGGCCGTTTTGACGGCATCGAGCGGACATATACCGCTGAAGACGTGAAGCGTCTGCGCGGGTCTGTGGACATTCGTTACTCCCTCGCGGAAATGGGTGCAAACAGACTGTGGCAGCTTCTGGAGCAGGATGATTTTATCAATGCGCTGGGAGCACTGTCGGGCAATCAGGCCATGCAGATGGTTCGCGCCGGCTTGAAGGCGATTTACCTCTCGGGTTGGCAGGTTGCCGCCGACGCAAATACTGCGTCAGCCATGTATCCTGATCAGTCTCTCTACCCTGCCAACGCGGCACCGGAGCTGGCAAAACGCATCAACCGCACCCTGCAGCGGGCAGACCAGATTGAAACATCTGAGGGCAAGGGCCTGTCGGTGGAGACATGGTTTGCACCGATTGTTGCCGATGCGGAGGCCGGTTTTGGTGGTCCGCTCAATGCCTTCGAAATCATGAAGGCCTTTATCGAGGCGGGTGCCGCCGGTGTTCACTATGAGGACCAGCTGGCATCGGAAAAGAAATGCGGGCATCTGGGCGGCAAGGTGCTGATCCCGACAGCGGCCCATATCCGTAATCTGTCTGCTGCGCGCCTTGCCGCAGACGTCATGGGTGTCTCCACACTGGTGATCGCCCGCACCGACGCCGAGGCTGCCAAGCTTTTGACATCCGATATCGATGAACGCGATCAGCCCTTCGTCGATTACGATGCCGGCCGCACGGTTGAAGGTTTCTACCGCGTCAAAAACGGTCTTGAACCCTGTATCGCACGCGCCAATGCCTATGCGCCTTACTGCGACCTGATCTGGTGTGAGACATCAAAACCGGATCTCGAGCAGGCACGCAAATTTGCCGAAGGCGTGCACAAGGTTCATCCGGGCAAAAAGCTCGCCTATAACTGCTCGCCATCATTCAACTGGAAAAAGAACCTGGACGACGCAACCATTGTCAAGTTCCAGCGTGAGCTTGGAGCAATGGGTTACAAGTTCCAGTTTATTACACTTGCCGGTTTCCATCAGCTCAACTACGGCATGTTTGAACTGGCACGCGGATACAAGGACCGGCAGATGGCCGCCTATTCGGAATTGCAGCAGGCTGAATTTGAAGCCGAGATCAACGGTTACACGGCGACAAAACACCAGCGTGAAGTTGGCACCGGGTATTTCGATGCGGTCTCAGTGGCAATTACCGGCGGGCAATCATCCACAACCGCCATGCATGAATCGACTGAACACGACCAGTTCCGCCCTGCGGCTGAATAACTGGCACTGCGAAACCTCGCATCAAAAGTCCAATCGGGACCGATGCGTCAAAGGAGGAAAAGGAAATGGCTTCTATTTCGAGAGTTCGTGAGCGGGCCGAGGAACAGTCTTCGGCCATGACACAAGACCAGCAGGCCGCCATCCGTATGTTGGCCAATGATCTGCATCGCCTCAATCAGGCGGTTATGAATGCGGTTGAGGCGGGTGTTTCGGTTGAGCTGGTTCGCTCGGCACGCCACCACAGCGGCGGCGGCAATTGGGGTGATCTGTTGATCCCTGTTATCGTTGCCCAGAACAACGCGGCAGCCTGACCTTAAACTGGACACAACAAGCCGGGCGGTTCACTGCCCGGTTTTTTTTTCTATTTGGATTGCGAGAAACTACGCCAACAGCAGCGCGCAAAGCGTGGCGAAAGCACCAGCGGCAATAAGCGTCAGTCTGAAGATGAGGAGCTGCTTACTGCCCTCTGCGCGGGCAATAGCAATTGCGCGGGCACGTCTGCTGTTGTTTTTCATGAGCGGTTCCTAACGAGAAACATAACCGGCATGCCGCTTGGCGGCGCCCAGCAGCACATCATGTAACGGTATAAACCGCGCTGGTATCAAGCAGGATGCCTCGACGCTTGTTAACAAGTCCTTAATGAACGCTGTGTTTCACCATCGCCATTAAAAATGACTTAACTCGTTGTTTTATTACAGATCAAGCCGTTTCGCCTGCCGCATGGCCACTCGCCCATGCCCACTGGAAATTGTAACCGCCAAGCCAGCCGGTTACATCAACACATTCACCGATAAAATACAGGCCTGGGACGGTTTTTGCCTGCATATCCCTGGAGTCGAGACAGTTTGTATCAACGCCGCCGAGCGTGACCTCCGCCGTGCGGTATCCTTCCGAACCCGACGGTTTTATCTGCCAGTTCTGGATCGCTTCAACCAGGGTCGCCAGCTTGCGATCAGCCATATCCGCCAAGGGGCCGGTTATACCGGAAGCTTCGACGGTATACTGCGCCAGACGTTTCGGCAGGATATCTCCCAGCACCGTCTGCGGTGATTGTTTGCCATTGCTTTTGCGGGCTTCTTTCAGCCGCTCCAGAATATTGGTGTCCGGTTCCAGCTTCAGACGGATGGTTTCGCCTTCCCGCCAATAGGATGAGATCTGCAGGATCGACGGCCCGCTTAAACCACGATGGGTAAACAGCAAAGCTTCGCGGAAACTCGTTTTGCCTGATGATACTTCAGCAGGTACGGCAACGCCTGAAAGCACGGACAGATTTTCCAGCAAGGTTGGATCAAGCGTTAAGGGCACAAGGCCGGGCCGCGTCTCGATGATCGGCAGGCCGAATTGTTCAGCCACACGATAGGCAAAACCAGTCGCGCCCATTTTGGGAATGGATTTGCCACCGGTCGCAATAACCAGACTTTGTGCCTCGATCACACCTGATGAGGTGGCGACGCTGAAGCCACTTTCGGTTTTTTCCACACCGGAAAGTTCAGTCTGCAACAGAAGCTCAGCGCCAGCCTCGCGCATTTCTTTCAACAGCATGGCAATAATATCTTTGGCGCTATTGTCGCAAAACAATTGCCCAAGGGTCTTTTCGTGCCAGGCAATGCCGTGTTTTTCGACCAGCGTCAGAAAATCGGCGGGCGTATAACGCGCCAGTGCCGACTTGGCGAAATGAGGATTTCCCGACAGGTAGTTTTTGGCCGTGGCATGAATATTGGTAAAGTTGCACCGCCCGCCACCGGAAATTCTGATTTTTTCACCCGGTGCCTTGGCGTGATCGACAATGATGACCGAGCGTCCACGCTGGCCGGCGCGGATGGCACACATCATGCCCGCAGCCCCTGCCCCCAGCACCAGAACATCGCATCGCCGAACCATTTTTTATCCTTTGCTATCTCTTGCCTTGTCTTTTCAGAACATGGAGCAATGTCAATGCGGTTTCCCCCTCGCCAATTGCCAAACTCTGGTTATGATAGCGCCATTCGAAACAGACCTTCGGTGATTTATGCCTGCAAAGAGAACCATGCTCCGCCCAAAAAAATCGGCAACCATGGCAAAACCGGCAGCTCCAGACCTTTCCTCTACTCGTGGCGTTTCCTCCTGGCGTGAAGCCGCACAATGGTTGCGGGCACGGGGTATCGAGGACATTGAGTGCATTACACCGGACCTTGGCGGTGTACCGCGCGGCAAGATGATGCCGACCTCGAAATTTACCGGCGATACATCGCTGGCGCTGCCATCGGCACTTTATCGCCATACGATTTCCGGCGAATATCCTGACGAAACCGCGAACTTCCGTTATGAGCCACGCGACAGCGACCTCAAGCTCGTCCCTGACCTATCGACACTGTCGGTTGTGCCATGGGAAAGCGATCCAACCGCACAGGTTATCTGTGACGTGGTTGACGCCGAAGGACAATCCGTTCCCTATACCCCACGCAACGTGCTGAAAAACGTGCTGTCGCTTTATGCGGAGAAGGGTTGGAAGCCGGTTGTTGCGCCGGAAATCGAATTTTATCTGGTCGCCATGAATGATGACCCCGATTACCCGCTGCACCCACCAAAGGGACGCTCAGGACGTTCGATTGTCGGCGGACAGAGCTATTCAATTGCCGGTATCAACGAATTCGACGAGCTGATCGACGATATCTACCACTTCTCGGAAAAGCAGGGTCTTGAGATCGACACACTGATCCACGAAGAAGGTCCGGCACAGCTTGAAATCAACCTGCGCCACGGCGATCCCATCGAGCTTGCCGATCAGGTTTTCCTGTTCAAGCGAACCATTCGCGAAGCAGCCCTCAAGCACGGTATTTATGCAACCTTCATGGCCAAGCCCATGCAGGGACAGCCAGGCTCGGCAATGCATATTCACCAATCGGTGCTGAATATCGAAACCGGCAAGAACATTTTCTCGACCGATAGTGGCGATGCATCGAAGGAGTTCTTCCATTTTGTTGGCGGCATGCAACGGTATGTTCCGAACGCACTGGTGATGCTGGCACCTTACGTGAATTCCTATCGCCGTCTGACGCCTGATATGGCCTGCCCGGTGAACAATGCGTGGGGATATGACAATCGCACCACCGCGTTCCGCGTACCGATTTCCGGTCCGTCGGCACGGCGTGTTGAAAACCGCCTGCCCAGCTCTGACGCCAATCCCTATCTGGCATTGGCCGCATCGCTGGCGTGTGGTTGGCTTGGCATTGTCAATGAAATACAGCCGACGGAACCAACCTATGAAACTGCCAATGAAGGCTCCATCGAGTTGCCGCGCGGTCTGCTGGAAGCGGTTGCGCTGCTGGAGGGAGAGCCGGAACTGGAGCGGGTGTTTGGCCATGAGTTCGTTGGTCTTTATGCCGGTCTGAAACGGGGGGAGTTCGAAACGTTCATGCAGGTTATCAGCCCGTGGGAGCGGGAATTCCTGCTGCTGAACGTTTGATCCTACGGCATCGCTGCCATGGTCGGGACGACCTTCGGAACACGATGCGTAGAATTGAGTAACTTGGAGCACGCTCATGTGTCTGGCCGAAGGGTGGGCGCTCCAACACCGTCAAGGAATGTGCAATGACATGGCAAAGCCCGATAGCTCCCGGAATTTCCTGGTATCAGGCAACGATTGCTGACCGACCTGAATATCCCGCGATGGATGGGTCGAGAGAGGTTGAGGTCGCCATTATCGGTGGCGGTTTCACTGGCCTGCAAGCCGCCTATAATCTGGCTTTGAAAGGCATTTCCGTTGTTTTGATTGAAGCGCACCGCTTTGGTGACGGTGCATCGGGCCGCAACGGTGGCCAGTTCGGCACCGGTCAACGGTCATGGCCGGATGAACTGGAAGACGAGATCGGTTACGAGCGCTCCAAGGGCCTGTTCGATCTAGCAGAAAATGCCAAACATTACGTGCTGGATTTCGCCGCCGCCCATGGCATCGACATGGAGTATCTGCCGGGTCAGTTGAATGTCGCCCACAAACAGGCCTATGAAAAACATTATCGTAAAAGTGTCGAGGCGGTGGTCGAGCGTTATAATTACCCGCACATGTACTATATGGACAAGGCAGAGGCCGAAGAGCGCCTTGGCTCAACACATTATTATGGTGGCGTTCGCGACACCGGGACCGGCCATATCCATCCGCTGAAATTGTTGGTGGGGCTTGCAAAAGCCACCAAGGCCGCTGGTGCTGAAATCTATGAGATGACACCAGCGACCAGCCTTCGCCAGTCGAACGGCAAAACAATCATCGAAACACCTAAGGGCAATATAACGGCCCGTCGCGTGTTGCTGGCGACCAACGCCTATATCGGCAATCTGGAACCGGTCACCGCTGCCCATATCATGCCGATCCGCTCCTTTATTGGTGCGACCGCGCCACTGGACAAGTTCCCGAGAATTCTGCCGGGCAAGGAGGCGGTTGCCGATTCACGTTTCGTGGTTCGTTATTTCCGTATGACGCCGGATAACCGGTTGTTATTTGGCGGGCGCGAGGCCTATACGGCCGATACGCCACGGGACATTTCCACCCATATTCGCAAGCAAATTGCCGAAATCTATCCAGAGCTTGCCAATATCGAGATTACCCATGCATGGGGTGGCTCGGTTGGTATCACCATGCCACGCCAACCTTTCGTGCGTGAGGTGATGCCTGGCGTCATGTCGATCGGTGGTTACTCCGGTCACGGTGTGATGCTTTCCAACTACTGCGGCAAGCTGTATGCGGATATGCTGACGGACAAGGATCGAGCGCTCGAGCAGTTCTCATCTTTGAATGTCCCAGGTTTCCCCGGCGGGGCAACGTTGCGTGCGCCTCTGCTTTTCCTCGCATTGTCATGGTTTGCGCTGCGAGACCGTTTTTAATCGCCCGCTTCAGTCGGTGGGCATAACCATAGATAAACTTTCATTTTCGCCGGATAAAAGCGAAGTGACATCAAAATAATAATTCCCGACAACAAACTCTGGCGTTTTTAAATCGATTAGATTATCAATGCCCCCAACCCGTGAAGATCGAGAGAATCGGTATGAGCAGTCAAATTATTCCTGTTGACCCCTTTGATTGCGTCGTTTTCGGCGGCACAGGCGACCTGGCAGAGCGCAAGCTTCTGCCTGCGCTTTATCATCGTCAGGTAGAGAACCAACTCACGGACCCGACCCGTATTATCGGCGCGTCACGTTCGGTCATGACACATGAAGAATATCGCAAATTTGCCAAGGATGCTCTGAAAGAGCATCTGAAGTCGGGTGAATATGACGAAGCGCAGGTCACAAAATTCTGCGAACGCCTTTTCTACGTGCCAGTCGATGCGAAGTCCAACAATGGCTGGGATGCGCTCAAGAAGCTGCTGGAAGAAGGTAAGGAACGCGTTCGCGCATTTTACCTCGCCGTTGCACCGGGCATTTTTGGCGACATCGCCGACAAGATCCGCGAACACAAGCTGATTACCAAGTCGACACGTATCGTTGTCGAAAAGCCGATCGGCCGTGATCTCGCATCCGCTCTCGACCTGAACGACACGATCGGTCATGTCTTCAAGGAAGAGCAGATTTTCCGTATCGACCATTATCTGGGCAAAGAGACCGTTCAGAACCTAATGGCGCTGCGTTTTGCCAACGCTCTCTACGAGCCGCTGTGGAATTCCGCGCATATCGACCACGTACAGATCACCGTTGCGGAAGCTGTCGGCCTTGAAGGTCGCGCAGGTTATTACGACAAGGCTGGCGCGATGCGCGATATGGTGCAGAACCATATCCTGCAGCTTCTTTGCCTTGTTGCGATGGAACCTCCATCTTCACTCGATGCCGAAGCCGTCCGTGACGAAAAGCTGAAAGTCCTGCGTTCGCTGAGACCAATCGACAGCTCGAATGTCGAAAAGGCCACCGTTCGCGGCCAGTACCGTGCCGGCGCATCTGCCGGTGGCCCGGTCAAGGGTTACCTGGACGAGCTTGAAGGTGGCGTTTCCAACACGGAAACTTTCGTTGCCATCAAGGCTGAAATCGGCAACTGGCGTTGGGCTGGCGTTCCTTTCTACATCCGCACCGGCAAGCGTCTTGCCACGCGCGTTTCGGAAATCGTCGTTACCTTCAAGCAGATCCCGCACTCGATCTTTGACGACGCAGCCGGGAAGATCGAAGCCAACAAGCTGGTCATCCGCCTGCAACCGGACGAAGGCGTGAAGCAGTCCCTGCTCATCAAGGATCCAGGTCCAGGTGGCATGCGTCTGCGTCAGGTTTCGCTGGATATGAGCTTTGCAGAAGCCTTCAGCGTGCGCAGCCCGGACGCTTACGAGCGCTTGCTGATGGACACCATCCGCTCCAACCAGACCCTGTTCATGCGCCGCGACGAAGTCGAAGCCGCATGGGAGTGGGTCGATCCTATTCTGAAAAGCTGGGAAGACATTGGACAGGGCGTGCAGGGTTACACGGCTGGCACATGGGGTCCAAGCGGTGCGATTGCTCTTATCGAGCGCGACGGCCGCACCTGGCACGACGCCGACTAAGGAGATATGCTTATGGACGCACAGATGCATGTTTTCGAAAACGGCCCGGCGCTTGCTGAAAAGCTGGCCGCCGACGTTGCCGAACGCCTCAAGGCAGCGATCGCCGAGAAGGAAACGGCCAGTATCGCCGTTTCCGGCGGCTCTACGCCAAAGCTGTTTTTTCAGGCGCTGTCCAAGCACGATCTGGAATGGAGCAAGGTCAATGTGACGCTGGTCGATGAGCGTTTTGTTGCCGCAGATAGTGACCGGTCCAACCACAAGCTGGTTGCCGACAATCTGCTGCAGAATAACGCAAAGTCCGCATATTTCATTCCGCTTTATCAGGCGGCCGCAACACCGGAAGATGCTGCGACCCTTGCCACAGTAAAAACGGAACCGTTCTGCGATCCGTTCGACGTGGTTATTCTCGGCATGGGAACCGACGGGCACACCGCTTCGTTTTTTCCCGGTGGAGACAATCTCGAAGAAGCACTCGACCTCGATGAACCGCGCAGTGTTCTGACAATGGCGGCGGAAACCGCAGGCGAAGAAAGATTGACCTTCAATCTGTCCAGCCTGCACGATGCCCGCTTCCTTGTTCTGCACATTGAAGGTGCTGCCAAGAAGGAAACGCTTGAAAAAGCGAAGGCCGATCTGGACGAGGACGAAATGCCCATTCGGGCCGTGCTGAACAGGGCAGATTCGCCCGTAAATATCTATTGGGCACCCTGATTTTTCCGGCCGGATCGTGACCGGCCAGAAACCGGGTTTACCCCAAGACTGACAACAACATGAACATCGGCCTGTCCGTCCCAAGCGGAGGCCGATGGTCACCAACAGACAGGATGAACGCCCATGGCCGCCGATTCCCGTATTCAGGCAATCACAGACCGTATCGTTGAACGCTCCAAACCTTTCCGTGAAACCTATCTGGAGCGACTTAGGCTTCAGGTTTCAAAGGGTGTTCACCGCTCTGTTCTCTCATGTGGTAATCTGGCGCATGGATTTGCGGTCTGTTCCCCCGCCGACAAGGACATCCTTGCCGGCGACAAGGTTCCAAACCTCGGCATCATCACTGCATATAATGACATGCTCTCGGCGCATCAGCCCTATGAGATCTACCCGAACATCATTCGTGATGCGGCAAAGGAAGCTGGCGGCATAGCGCAGGTTGCCGGAGCGGTTCCAGCCATGTGTG
Source organism: Agrobacterium sp. AGB01 (assembly GCF_014851585.1). Classification (GTDB taxonomy): domain Bacteria; phylum Pseudomonadota; class Alphaproteobacteria; order Rhizobiales; family Rhizobiaceae; genus Agrobacterium. The sequence continues at coordinate 551,266 of NZ_JACVAB010000001.1, read as the reverse complement.
ACGGTGTTACTCAGGGGCAGCCGGGCATGGAACTGTCGCTGTTTTCGCGTGATGCCATTGCCATGACTGCCGGCATCGGCCTGTCGCACAATATGTTTGACGCTGCCGTCTATCTCGGCGTCTGCGACAAGATCGTACCCGGTCTGGTGATCGCCGCTTTGACCTTCGGTCATCTGCCCTCGATCTTCATTCCTGCCGGTCCCATGACAACAGGCCTGCCGAATGACGAGAAGTCCCGTATTCGCCAGCTTTACGCTGAAGGCAAGGTCGGTCGCGCCGAACTGCTCGATGCGGAATCTAAGTCCTATCACGGTCCTGGCACCTGCACCTTCTACGGCACAGCCAATTCGAACCAGATGCTGATGGAAATCATGGGCTTCCATATGCCCGGTTCTTCCTTCATCAATCCCGGCACCGAACTGCGCGATGCATTGACGCGTGAAGCGACGAAGCGCGCACTGGCGATTACCGCACAGGGCAATGAATTTACCCCAGCGGGCGAAATGATCGATGAACGCTCTATCGTCAACGGCATCGTCGGTCTCCACTCCACTGGCGGTTCGACCAACCACACCCTGCACCTTATCGCCATGGCGCGCGCTGCAGGCATTGTCCTGACGTGGCAAGACATTTCTGATCTTTCCGACGCTGTGCCGCTGCTGGCTCGCGTCTATCCGAACGGCCTTGCCGATGTGAACCATTTCCACGCTGCAGGCGGCATGGGCTTCCTCATCAAGCAGCTTCTCAAGCATGGTTTCCTGCATGATGACGTGCGCACGGTGTTCGGCCAGGGTCTTGAAGCCTACACGGTTGACGCAAAACTTGGTGAAAACGGCTCCGTCATTCGTGAAGCTTCCCCTGAGGTCAGTCATGATCCCAAGGTTCTTGCCAGCATCGAAACACCGTTCCAGCCCACGGGCGGCCTGAAAATGCTGACCGGCAATCTCGGCAAGGCCGTGATCAAGATTTCTGCCGTCAAGCCCGAGCGTCATGTTATCGAGGCACCGGCTGTGGTGTTCAACGATCAGCAGGAACTTCACGACGCCTTCAAGGACGGCAAGCTCAACCGCGACTTTATCGCTGTCGTGCGCTTCCAGGGACCAAAAGCCAACGGCATGCCCGAACTGCACCGCCTGACACCGCCATTGGGTGTGTTGCAGGACCGTGGCTTCAAGGTGGCGCTGGTGACTGATGGTCGTATGTCTGGTGCATCAGGCAAAGTGCCAGCCGCCATTCACGTGACACCCGAGGCCGTTGACTGCGGTCCGATCTCGCGTGTCCGCGATGGCGACATCCTGCGCCTGGATGCAGTCACCGGCACGCTGGAGATTCTGGTGAGTGCGGCAGAACTTGCTCGCCGCGAACCGGCCACGGTGGACCTGTCTGGCAATGAATGGGGCATGGGCCGCGAGTTGTTTGCGACATTCCGCCGGAATGCCGGACCGGCAGACCAGGGCGCCAGCGTTCTGTTCAACTGAACCAGTTTCCCTAAATATAAAAAGCCGCGTTGGTGACAACGCGGCTTTTTCATATCCAGACGATGGACATGCTCCAGACTACCAGGAACGAAGATCAAGGGTCCTATCGCGATGCGCCGGATGTGTGCTGAACACAAAAATCCGGTCCAGTTCCTTCTGAGTCAACAGACGGAGGAAACGTACCTGCATGGTGTTGTTGGCGTGGACCCGCATCAACACGCAACCAATCTTGCTGATACGGGCGTCAGGGATATCGAGATAAAATTGCTGCGGCAGGTTATACTGTGTCAAAAGAGCAAGAACGGCTTCCGACTGTGAAATCTTGATAACATCACAACGACGGGAAGCCATATTCATGACTGCTTTTTCAGTATATTCGATGCGCGCCGCGTTCATCGTATCTTCCATCTTAAACCGCCCCTCGCGGTCATACATGAAAGATTCTTCCCTGCTGAAGTAACTGCTTTTTTGAATATTAGGACGGGCGTTCACAATATTTCCCCACTGAATTTATGGGTTCATATTAAGATCAGAATCTTTAAAAGTTTGTTTGCGCGTTTCGATATGAAACACTTCGGTAAATGCAGTGTAACCGGCCGAAAATGGCTTGATTTTCAAGCACTCCGCACCCATCAAACACTTGAATTTGCCTCACCTTTCGCTTCCAGAAACTAACCTTCAAACCGCAAATTACGCAATTTGAAGGTTAGCAGAAGGTTTATAAATTCATTCTATTTGCGATAAGTCGCCCCGTTCGCGTCAAAGAGATGCAGTTTTTCTCTCATCGCATTAAACTTCAACGTCTGACCTTTCTGGACATTCGCGATGCCGGGGATTTTTGCGATGACCGGCTCCTGAACAACGCCACTGTCGATATAGAGAAGCGTGACCTCGCCCAAGGCTTCGACAATGGAAACCTTCCCTTCAAACAGGTAATCTTCACCGTCCTTGGCAATGTAAAGATCCTCGGGGCGAACACCAAAACTTGCCGGTTTACCAACCTCACTTTGCGGCGTCTCTACGGCAATGCGCAGGTTCTGGTTGCCGTTGAGTTCGAGCGCAGTTTCCGGACCAGTAGCGGTTATCTTGACTGGCAGGATGTTCATGGCTGGAGAGCCGATGAACTGGGCGACAAACAAGTTGGCGGGGCGTTCATAGAGATCAAGCGGTGCCCCGACCTGCTCCACACGCCCGGCATTCAGAACAACGATACGGTCCGCAAGCGTCATGGCTTCCACCTGATCATGCGTCACATAGATCATCGTGGTGTCGGGCATCTGTTCGTTGAGCTTGGCAATCTCGATACGCGTTGCAACACGCAGCGCTGCATCGAGGTTGGAAAGCGGCTCGTCAAACAGGAAAACCTTCGGGTTACGGCAGATGGCGCGACCAATTGCGACGCGTTGACGCTGGCCACCAGACAGCGCCTTTGGCAGGCGTTCCAGATACTGGGTCAGCTGCAGGATGTCTGCAGCGGCCCTCACCCTCCGGTCAATCTCCTGCCGGCTTTCCTTGGCGATCTTCATGCCGAACGCCATGTTATCATACACTGTCATGTGTGGATAAAGCGCATAAGACTGGAACACCATGGCAATGCCACGACGGGACGGAGGGATGTCGTTGACCAGTTGGCCATCGATAAACATCTCTCCGCCAGTGATGTCCTCAAGCCCGGCAATCATGCGCAACAAGGTCGATTTTCCGCAACCGGAAGGACCGACGAATACGATGAATTCGCCCTGTTTGATATCGAGATCGATACCATGCAGAACCTTTACCTGCCCATAGGACTTGCGAATGTCTTTAAGTGTCAGACCCGCCATTCTACCCTCCCCGTTTTCTCAGGCATAACGCGCAAAAAATGCGCCCCATGCAGGCAATTCAATATTGCGTCCGTTCAGACTGCTTTCAAAGCCATGGCCTTCCAGAACTTCCCAGTTGCCGTCAGGCAGTGCGGCCGTGGCAGCTGCCGGAGACAGGTTGAAGAAGCAGACGATGGTTTCGTTGCCCTTGGAGCGGGTGTAACCAACGACGCTGTCGCTGACCGGCAGAAACTCGATTCCGCCCTTGGCGAAAGACGGGTGCTGCTTGCGGAACGACAGGAAGCGACGATAATGCTCCAGAACCGAGGCGTCGTTGCCTACCTGCGTGCTGACGGCACGGGCCTTGTGCTCGGCAGGAATAGGCAGCCAGGTCTTATCAGAGGTGCTGAAACCTGCCTGTGCATGACCGGCATCCCAAACCATTGGTGTGCGGCAGCCGTCACGACCCTTGAATTCCGGCCAGAACTGAATGCCGTATGGGTCCTGCAGGTCTTCGAAGGCGATATCGGCTTCGGTCAGTCCAAGCTCCTCACCTTCGTAAATGCAAACCGAACCGCGCTGCGTCAACAGAAGGGCTGACAGCACCTTGGCATAGGCATCCTTGTCGGCCACATCTGCACCCCAGCGGCTGACGTGACGGACGACGTCGTGGTTTGAAAATGCCCAGCACGCCCAGCCTTCAGGCGCGGCCGTCGCAAAGGCTGCCTGAACATCTGCCACGCGCTGCGGGGTGAGCGCATCTGGAGCCAGGAATTCGAAGGCGTAGCACATCTGCATCTTGTCATCGCCGGAGGTATATTCCCCGACAATTTCCAGACCACGCTGACTGTCGCCGACTTCACCGACGGCGGCAATATCCGGGAACTCGTCCAACACGGCGCGGAAGCGCTTGAGGAATTCCAGGTTCTCCGGGCGGTTCTTGTCGTAGAGATGTTCCTGGAAATTATACGGGTTAACGGCCGGCGCAGTCGAAGCATTGCGGCGCTCTAGTGCAAGAGCCGGGTTGTCGCGTAGTTCCAAGTCGTGGAAGTAGAAGTTGATGGTGTCGAGACGGAAACCGTCCACGCCACGTTTCAACCAGAAACGGGTGGCATTCAACAACTCGTCCTGCACCTGCGGGTTATGCAGGTTGAGGTCTGGCTGCGAGGTCAGGAAGTTGTGCATGTAATATTGCATGCGGGTCGGGTCCCACTGCCAGCCCGGACCACCGAAAATCGACAGCCAGTTGTTGGGCGGCGTGCCATCCGGCTTTCCATCCGACCACACATACCAATCCGCCTTCGGGTTATCACGGCTGGAGCGGCTTTCGACAAACCACGGATGCTGGTCTGAGGTATGTGACATCACCAGATCGATCATGACCCGCACGCCCAGTCGGTGGGCTTCGGCGATCAGACCATCGAAATCGGCCAGCGTGCCAAACATCGGATCGACGTCGACATAGTTCGACACGTCATAACCGAAATCTTTCATCGGCGAGGTGAAGAACGGCGAAATCCAGATCGCGTCAGCGCCGAGGCGGGCAATATGTTCGAGGCGATCGGTAATGCCTTTCAGGTCGCCGATGCCGTCGCCGTTGGAGTCCTGGAACGATCGCGGATAGATCTGGTAGATGACAGCACCGCGCCACCAATCCTTGTCAGACTTGAGAGCGGATGTAACCGAAGACGTCATTGCAGTATCCTTGGTATAAGCATTCATGAAATATCAGCCTCCCTTGACGGAGCCGGCCAGCAGGCCGCGTACGAGATAACGTTGAAGGGCGAAGAAAACGCAAAGCGGCACGATGATGGTGACGAATGCCGATGCGGTAAGAATTTCCCAGTTACCACCGCGTGAACCAAGCAACGCATTAAGGCTGCCGGTCAACACCAGCTGATCTTTCTGGGTGCCAAGGAAGACCATGGCGACAAGCAGGTCATTCCATGTCCACAGGAACTGGAAGATTGCAAAGGATGCCAATGCCGGAAATGACAACGGCAGGATGATCTTGACGAAAATCTCGAAATCGCTGGCACCGTCAACACGCGCCGATTCAATGATTTCCTTGGGCAGACCGGAGATGTAGTTGCGCAGCAGATAGATGGCGAGCGGCAGGCCGAATGCCGTATGCGCCAACCAGATGCCGGCATAGGTTTTGGATGGTACGCCGAAGATGTTGCCGATCTCGTTGTAAAGCCGCAACAACGGAATAAGCGACATCTGCAACGGTACCACAATCAGGCCGACCACCATGGCAATCATCAGGGAACGGCCGGAAAAGCGCATCCAAGACAGGGCATAAGCGGCAAAGGCGGCAATGAGGATCGGGATGATCGTCGCGGGGATTGTCACCGTGAGCGAGTTGACGAAGGATTGTCCTATGCCTTCAGAAAACAGCACTGTGCGGTAGTTGTCGAAAGTGAAGACCGGCGGAGACAGAACGGATATGTAGATACGCTTGCCGCGAGAACCCTCAAAGCTCGCGTTCTTGCTGTACTCATAAGCGCCGTCCTTCTCTAGCAGAAGGTTTTCGCCATCCCCAAGATCCACAATTTCACCGGCCGGATAGGCAGCAGGTTCTTGAACGCGCACACCAAATGCGGAGACCTGACCACCCTTGCCATTCTCGAACACCGAGCCGGAGATGATGAACTTGTCACCCTCCTGCCGTTGCGTTGATGGATCAGCCAAGCGCACCGCTTCCGTTTGCGTTGAACTGGCAAAAGACGTCCACCAACCGGAGACGGTGATCTGATCCTTGTCACGTAGCGAGCTGACGAGGATGCCGAGTGTTGGCAGCAACCACAGAATGACGATCAACAGCACACTGGCATGAACGATCAGTCGTGGAAGGCCGACACGGCGAATACGTTTTACAATATCCATATCAGCGACCCTCCATTTCCTTGTTGGCCTGGCGAATGTTCCAGATCATGATCGGGGTCACTGCTGCCATAATGACCAGAGCTATAACGGCACTTCGGCCGCTGTCGCCGCCGCCGCGGAACATCCAGTCAAACATCAGGTTCGCCAGAACCATTGTATTCCACTGGCCGTTGGTCATGGTCAGCACGATGTCGAAAACCTTGAGAACGAGAATGGTAATCGTTGTCCACACAACCGCAATTGTGCCCCAGATTTGCGGCACCAGAATTTTCCAGAAAATCTGCCAGCCATTGGCACCATCAATCACAGCAGCTTCAACAGTTTCTTCGGGAATACCACGCAGTGCTGCTGACAGAATGACCATGGCAAAACCGGTCTGGATCCAGATCAGGATGACCATCAGGAAAAAATTGTTCCAAAACGGCATGGAGATCCACACTTCCGGATTGCCGCCGAAAAAGGCGACAACAGCATTCAGAAGACCGATCTGGGTTTGCCCCTCGCCGCGATATTCATAAATGAATTTCCAGATAACCGAGGCGCCCACGAAGGAAATCGCCATCGGCATGAACACAATGCTCTTGGCAATATTGCCCCACCAGATCCGATCGGTCATCACGGCGATAACCAGCCCGAAGAAGGTGCAGGCAGCCGGCACAACGGCAAGCCAGAGGATGTTGTTAAAAATCGACTGCCGGAAACCGGCATCAAAAAACGCCCAACGGTAATTCGCCAGGCCGACAAAATTCACGCCCGTCCGGTCATAAAAAGACAGAAAGAACGTCGCGATGACAGGATAGACGAGATAGACCAACAGCAGGATAAGCGCTGGCCCGACGAATAGCCATGGACGCACAGCGGCTCTTCGATTGAGATTGCGAGAGGCGTCGATGACATTTTTTGCGCTTACAGGGAACAGAACCTGCAAAAATTTGTCGGAAAGCCAATAATAGGCGGCACAAGCAAATACACCGACAATCATGACGCCGATTGCCGAAACGATCTGAGCGATCACATTCCCCTCCCTTATTCCCGGTCGTCCGACCTTTTGCCGATCACGAGAACGAAAAGCTTTAGAAACAACCGCCCGGCAACGATGTTGCCGGGCGGGGCAGGAAATGATTACTTCAGGCCGTCCCAGGCCTTCTGGATATCAGTCGCAACAGTTTCGGCAGACTTACCGCCGACGAAGTCCACCATACCGGTCCAGAATGCGCCAGCACCGATCTTGCCCGGCATCAGGTCAGAACCGTCAAAGCGGAATGTCGTTGCGGAGGTGAGAATTTCACCCTGCTTCTTCATCTGTTCATTGCCGTAGGCATCGGTGTTCACACCCTTGAAAGGCGTGAGAAAGCTGGACTGCGCCATCCATACTTCGTGTGCGATTGGCGTCTTCAGGAACTCGACAAATGCCTTTGCAGTTGGCGATTCCTTGGTCACTGTCACCAGCGTACCTGCGCCGAGAACCGGTTTTCCAAGCTCAGGCTTTGCGGCATAAGTTGGCATGTAGAAGAAATCGACATCAGTTCCGACCTTCGTGCCCTCAGGGAAGAAGGAAGGAATGAAGGATGCCTGATGGTGTAGGTAGCACTTCGGCGGAATGTCAAACAGACCCTTCGGACTGTCACGGAAGTCGGTCGAAGCAACGGCCGCGATACCACCGCTGACATATTTTTCATTCTTGGCAAATTTGCCGAATTCGTCGATAGCGGCAACCACAGCCGGATCATTGAACTTGATTTCGTTCTTGACCCACTTGTCATAGGTTTCCGGGCTGTGCAGGCGCAGCATCAGGTCTTCCACCCAGTCGGTGGCTGGCCAGCCGGTTGCACCACCTGAACCCAAACCAATGCACCATGGCGTACCGCCATCGGCAATAATCTTGTCGGACAGAGCCAGCAGGTCTTCCATGCTCTCAGGCACTTCATAACCGGCTTCTTCGAAATTCTCCGGCACGAACCATACCAGCGACTTCACATCAGCCTTGAACGGGAATGCGAAATAGGCAGGCTTGCCGTCCTTGCCATTATAGGTGCCGTAGTTCACCCAGGATTCACCTGCGCCGTAGTTGTCCTTGACCCAGGATGCGACGTCATCACCAAGTGGCACGAGCAGGCCCTTGGCGGCGAGATCAGCCAGCAGACCCGGTTGCGGCAGAATTGCGATATTGGGAGGAGAGCCAGCCTGCGTATCGATAACGATCTGCTGTTCGTAATTTTCAGAAGAAGAATATTTTACGTTAATTCCGGTCGCATCGGCGAAATATGCCAGGACCGTCTGGAACAGGGCTTCATCTTCGCCGCGCCATGGTCCGAAAATTGTCAGGGTCTGGCCCTTGAGATCGGCATGCGCTGTTTTGAAATCTTCGTAGCTTTTCCAGTTGAATTTTGCATCTTCGCCAGGGGCGAATTTCAAATCCGCAGCCATCGCGGAGTTCATGAAAATGGCCATGGCTGCTGTTGTTGCCAGGAATGTCTTAAGCATGTGACTTACCTCCCATCACATAAAGATTTAAACCTATACAAACACTTCAAAGCGCTTTGGACGCTATTAATTCCCCGCACAAACAAGAGGAGTCAAGTGCCTTATCTAACTGTAACGTTGCAGTTATCTTGCTTCAATAGGTTTTGCAACGAAATTGCAGTTTTGAGCTGTATTTTCCATTGAGCAAAATGGAATCTGGCGTTACACAATTCAAAGCGCTTTGGAGCTGAATTTTTGAGACGTTGGCTCGTCTCGCGAAATTTTGGAAGCGTGCGGAGGAGGAACAAAGATGAACCTGAAGCAATTGTCCCAGTTGCTCGGTCTGTCCCAAACGACAATTAGCCGCGCCTTGAACGGTTACCCTGAAGTCAATGCCGAAACACGCCAGCGCGTGCTGCAAGCAGCCAAGGATACCGGTTACCGCCCCAACCTGACAGCACGTCGACTGGCAACAGGCAAGACCGGCTCGATCGGTCTGGTCATGCCGACTGCCCCTGCGCATCAGTCCGACATGCATTTTGGCGAGTTTCTAAGCGGTCTCGGTGAAGAGGCTGCCCGGCACTCCTTTCACATGCTGATCATGCCTGCAGATCCCAGCAACGAGGAAGACGCTTTGCGCTGGCTAGCCGGCAGCGGCAATGTCGACGGAATTTATCTTGCCTATATGCGGGAGCGGGATCCGCGCATCGCGCTTCTCAAATCGTTCAACATCCCGTTCATGGTACATGGGCGCTCGTTTGGTGCAGATGCCGACTACCCGTTTCTCGATGTCGACAATGAAGGCGCCTTTTACGATGCCACCAAATTGCTTTTGCAGCTTGGTCACAACCGGATTGGCCTGCTGAACGGCCCGGAAGGTCTAGATTTCACCTACCGACGTAAGGCCGGTGTCGAAAAGGCATTGACCGAATATGGCCTCGCGCTGCGTGCCGACTGTCTGCGGCACAGTGCCATGACGGACGAGATCGGTTTTCTCAATATGGAAGAGCTGCTTTCGCAGAAAAACCCACCGACCGCCATTCTCTGTGCCAGTACCACACTGGCGCTCGGTGCCATTCGCTCCCTCAACCAGCGGGGATTGAAGCCCGGCAAGGACGTGTCTCTGATCGCTCATGACGATGTTTTGCCGCTACTGAAGCCGCATAATTTTTCCGTGCCGCTGACCACGACCCGTTCATCGTTGCGCGCTGCCGGCATCCGGGTGGCGCAACGACTGATCAATCGCATTTCGTTTGATGAGGTGGAGCCTGTGCAGGAGCTGTGGAAAGCAGAGCTTGTGGTGCGCGCATCTACCGGACCTGCCCCGGTCTAATCCGGCGGTTCAGGCACGCTGCATTTGTCAACGGTTGCAGCGTGCTTCTACGCTTAAGTCAAAGCGCGTTAGAATGTCGGCGCAGCCTTTCCGCATTTTCTGTAGGCGGTGATCACTGTGTTTGCCATCAGCATGGCAATTGTCATCGGGCCAACGCCGCCGGGAACTGGCGTAATTGCACCAGCAACCTGACTTGCTTCTTCAAACGCAACATCGCCGACCAAGCGGGTTTTGCCCTCGCCTTTTTCCGGCGCGTCAATCCGGTTGATACCGACATCGATCACCGTTGCGCCAGCTTTGACCCAATCAGCCTTGACCATTTGCGGACGACCAACGGCGGCCACCAGAATATCTGCGTTACGGCACACGGCCGCAAGATCCTTGGTGCGTGAATGTGCCATGGTGACAGTCGCGTTTGCGTTCAGCAAAAGTTGTCCCATCGGTTTTCCAAACAGATTGGAACGGCCAATGACAACGGCATTCAAACCTGACAGGTCTTCGCCATTGATATCCTTGACCAGAAGCATGGCGCCAGCCGGTGTGCAGGAGATCAGGCCCGAAGCCAGATCACCAGTGGCGAGCTTACCTGCATTGACGACGCTCAAGCCGTCGACATCCTTTTCCGGCAGGATCATCTGAATGACCGGCTCGGAATCAAGGTGTTTTGGAAGCGGCAACTGCACGAGGATCCCGTGGATAGAAGGGTCGTCATTCAAGGATGCGACCAGTGCCTCAAGCTCAGCCTGTCCGGTTTCCAGCGGCAATGTGTGCTGCACGGAGTTAAAACCGCACTGCTTGGCCATTCTGCTCTTGGAACCAACATAGGCATGGCTGGCGGGATCGTCGCCAACGATGATGACGGCTAGGCCCGGCTTTACGCCAGCGGTCTTTTCCAGCGTCTCAGCAGCAACACGAACTGCCTCCGTTACCGATACCGCTTTCGCTTTGCCGTCAATAACCTGAACCATGCGTCTGCCTCCAATAACAGCCTGCCAGCAGAACACCGGCACGGCTTACCCTATCACACCGGGTAGCCGGGTGAGTTTCGCCCCTAATGCTGCTGAATGATATCGATTGCAAGCAAAAAAGGCTGCGACAGAAGCGACAATAATCTCAGGCTCAGGATACCGCCCTGCGGTTCGCGTAATCGTGCAAACGTTGACGGAGGGCGGCGATGTCGCGGCGGACCTCCACCACTTCATCAGGCTCGTGATAGACTGGCTGGCTGAAAGCCGGTTTGTTGTAGAACTGCACTTCAAAATCGCCCTGCATGGCAGCTGCCAGCACAGGCGGCAGATCAGCGATGTCTTGTGGTGATGCCTTGATACTTCTGCGCATCAACACTTCGCGGACACGTTGATCGAGCGGAATGTCATTCGCTGCGATGTCGTAGGCCAGATCATAGGCACCAGCCGTTTCAGGGGTTGCAAAGTCCTCTTCAGCATAATCCAGAGCGTCATCGCTTTCCGGCTGCGGGAAAATGGCATCCGGCTGCGGCGTATCCGTATAAAAGCCAATGTTTGGACCGTTGGCGGACTCGTGTCTAGGTATTGACGCCTCGCGCTTGCGGAAACGGATGTACAAGGCAACAAGTGTCAAAACGCCAAGGCCAAGACCGCAGCCACCACCAATCACCGCCATTGAAATCATCTGGCGGAAACCAGCCGGAATATTGACCGCAAGCGGTGCGTTTGCGACAGCAAATGGAGCAGAGGCCTGTGTCGATTTGGGGTCACTATCAGTCAATCCGTTGAAATAGGTCTCACGGGCTTGCGACAGCTCTGCTTCCAGCTTTTTTAGCTCCGCAGGTGCATCGCCAAAAACCGCCAATTCCTGTTCAAGCGCCCGCTGTCTGTTTCTGGCTTGTGCAAGCTCTGTCTTGGCCGCCTGCTCCTGCTGTTTCAGCTCGCTGGTGATGTTTTTCAATGCACGGGCAGCATTTGCCTTTGTTTCCTGCTGGGTCTGCGTTGCCGCAATGACGTGCGGATGTTTCGGGCCATATTGCACAGACAGTTGAGCGAGCGCTTTGGACGCGGCGACATATTGCCGAACAGCATCCTGGAGCGGAAGAAACGTCGTATCATCTGGAATTTCACGGGCCAGCGCCTTGTCGCCCTGCAACAGCGTCAGATTTGACAGCTTGTGGGTCACGTCCGCCAGACGGGATTCCAGGTCAGCCACTGAGCCTGACACAAGCGCCAGATTCTGTGTCGCAGCTTCCATCTTTGCCATGGCGTCGTTGCCATGCCGGACCTGAAAACCGGTAACGGCCGCTTCCGCGTTTTCAAACAGTGCACGGTTGCTGTCGTTATGTCCCTGAACAGAACCAGTCGCGCTGGCATTGATATGAGTTACGATGCGGTTGGCGGCATGTTGCGCAAACCGCGCGCTTGCACCCGATGTCTCGGCGTAGGTCGTTACAAAAATTGCACTGCCATCAGTAGCTTGCGACAGAGAAATACGTCCGCGCATATCATGTCTGGCCCGCAGAACAGGATCCGATGGCGTTGGCACCTTGCCGAGCACCACTTCACCAAACAGGCCCCACCATGTCGCCTCATGAGCGGATGTCAGGACCAGGCCATCATTGATGATCTGTTGTGCGAGCTCGGCCCTTCCCTCATCGGACAGGACGGCATTTTGTGCCACCGTCATCAATGTCTTGGAATCAGACTGCTGTGTTGAAGCGATATTGAACTGGATACGGATCTGCGTCAGCTTTTCGGGCTCAGATGACGGCGTAACCACCAGGCCAAGTGCGACACCAGCCAGCGTAAAAAGTACAGTGCAGCTGACTGCGAATCGATAAGGGTTTTTCTTGAAAACGGCGCTCAACCAACCCGTCGAGGACCGCGCCACGACACTTGCTTCACCGCGCATTTGTGCTGGCACACCAGATCGATCCGACAAATGCGAATGTTCAATATTTTGCGCGTGATCTGCCACGTCAAGCCACCTCAATATTCCGGGTCGGAACTGGCTGGAGCCCCCGTAATATTAATGAAACCTAAATCAACAAGGCAAATAAACAGTTAACAAAGGCCAATATGGGCGGTTGTCGGCGCAAAATCCCGGATCGGTTTCCGGCGGCGCGTTTCAATGGCGAATGATGCGATAAAGCCATTCAAACCCAAGGCGCGAAAACACCTCCGGTACCGGTTCCCGGTCAGGGGAATAGTGAACCTGCGAGGTCTTGCCGGCTTGCATATTGCGTGCACGGTTTACGTCAACGCGATGCGCCAGAGGCGTCGTTTTTTCGGGTGATTCAAATGCAGAAAAAGAAAATCCAGAAAACTTACTCACACCCACACCCGTCCTGCGCTAGCAGTTCCTCTTAAACAGCATCTTCGCTGTTCAGGCATATTATTTGACAGAATTGAATTTACTTTCAAATAGCGTTTTCGAATATGAAGCATTTTTTTAAGAGAATATTAATCATTTCAAAAATGCACGAACAACAAGGGCCGCAATAGCGGCCCTTTGATTGGTGTCAGGACGAACTTTCCTGACTTAATGTGAGGGTGCTGCTTCGGCTGCGGGAGCCGCATCGACCTTTTCACCTTCAACGATTTTGACAGAGTGCGGTTCACCACCACCCTGCTGGGCGCGAATGTCTGCCTTGGAAAGATAATCGAGTTTTTCGATCAGTACTTCCTGCACGACATCATCACCGAGCTTCTTGTTTAGCCCTTCGCGAATGCGTTTCTTGAACTCATCCGCATCAAAGGTCGAAACATTGGCAATGTTGATCATGTTGGAACCAGCCAAAAGCGTGATCAACTCGTCGGTCATCAGTTCTGTTTTTGGTCCTTCGATCAGGTTGACCTTTGCCTTGTCGACATTCAACGATATCAGCGTGAGGAAATAACCATTTACAGCCCCTTCACTGATGACAGGGACTGTAATCTGCTCTCCCTTGACCAAAGCCAGCGACGCCTTGCGGGCCTCCTCCTCGCTGACCGGCGCCGGTGGCATTGCCATCTGCACGGAAAAATACACTGCGCCGAGCGTGATTGCGCAAACCCATACGCCGGTAAGGAGAAGTTTTAACATCAGGTAGCGCCGTAAAGAAATTGTTCCTGCGAGTAAGTGCCGTCGGTGTCAGCCTCGCGGATGGCGTTTTTCAGCAGGTCGGCAACCGCACGCACGGCATTGAGATGTGCCTCAACGCGGCGGGCATTCGTTGCCAGCTTTTCCTTGATGCCGCGAACCTGGTTGATGTAACCGGCGGCAATTTCTTCATGCGGTGTATCACGGAACAGCATGGTCAGTTCATACAGGCAACGGCTTTTGTGCGCGTTGGAGACCTTCAGATCGAATTTCGGGTCTTTGCCAATTTTTTCGTTTTCATTATCAATGATCGTTTCCAGACGTCCGAGAACCGACTGAATACGATGATCGTTCGACACTGCTTCCATGACTTCTGTTCCGTTATGATTATACATTTCTAGCCTCGTCGTTCATGTCACTGGATACACCGAGAATCTTGCGTTCGAACTCTGCAACCATACGCAGGGCCGCATTGTTATCCTTGTCTTCGACGGAGGAGACACTTTCGAAGCCCTGGCTTTCAGCCTTGCGCAGCGTGTCCTTGTAGACCTGCTCAGCAATACCGATGCCGCCGTTCTCAGTCATACTGTTGGCCAACTGCTCGGCCAGCATACCTTTCCAGATTTCGCCAGCGTTACCCTTGCCATAGACTTCCTCGCTCTCCTGCGGGAGCATGGAGCCGATGAACGTCCGCAGCACGGATGCTTCAAACTGACGGAAGGTTTCCGGAATTTCTTTACGCTCAGCGCGCAGATTGGTGTCTCCCAATCCGGCTTTGGATGCGGCATCGTTCAAAACGCCGACAGCGGCATCGAACCCCTTACCCGCATCCGCAAGGCTGGATGCTGCAAACGCCGCCTTGTTTGCCTTGAGCTTATCCTGCGCAACCTGCACGTCCGTTGGATCGGCTGCACGGACAACGTCCATGACAAGGTCGCTAACAATCGATATCGCCACGCAATTACCTCCTGAAAGGAATGCAGCAGGTTTTGACCCACCACATCTGCATTTCATCAATCACGAATATTCACCACCACTAAAGGGCGATGTATGATGTGGCGACGACTATGTATCGCGAACCTTGCTGGAGGCTGGTGCTGGTGTCGCATTCATGATTTCCAATAGATCATAAATTGCATTGTCATCGGTTTCGCGATCTTCATCATCACGCGCTTCGTACATTTTGTCCTGCAGGCGGTCGCCTTTGGTTTTCTCTTTGAGAACAGCCATTTCCTGCAATTGCTGCGCGCCGGCCAACTGCCGGTCCTTGACGGTAAGACGCCCGAAACGTTCCGAATACATTTTTGAGAACTGGTGATGCACCGGGTCCATAGAGCTTAAGGCGCCGAGAATACTGTCCATGGAATCTGTCACTTCCGCACGCTGGCGGGTGGTATCGGCAAGCGTCACTTCCGCCATTTTTTCCATATGGCGTTGAACTGTGACAAGCCGTTTGAGCTTGCGGGAGCGTTTATCCTGCGCCATGGCGCTTCTCCTTCACGGCGGGCCTTTACGAAGACCACTTGCCGAACACATCATTCAGTAACCGAAGAATATCGGTCCGAACCCATCCGCGAACTGTCGAATCAGCGCTGCGATGGAAAGATAAAGCATGAACAGACCACCCATCAGCAAATAGGGGGTGGAAATGAAGTAGACAGGAACCTGCGGCGCCAGCTTGTTGATCAAACCAACCGCGACGTTGAACATCAGTCCATAGATCAAAAACGGGCTTGCCAGACGCAACATGACATTGGTGGTCGCGCGTAAGGTATCGGTCATGGTGATCAGTGTTTTTTGCGAATCCAGCACAAAACCGACGGGCGTTGAGCTGTAGGAATCGATAACCGCTTTCAGAACCACATGATGAAAGTCGAAGATGAACAGCATCAGCAGGCCACCAAAGACGATCATGTTGGTCAACTGACTTTCCTGGCTATCTTCCAGAACGTCCGCACCGCCCGGCGCGTTGAAGCCGATGGCGTTACCGACAATAGCGCCGGTAAATTGCAAGCCGAGGACATATAGTCTGGCAATCATGCCGTAGACGGCGCCAATAATGGTTTCTGAAAAGATCAGCGCAACGATGGCGCCGGGTGTCGCGCCCGATACTTTGGGATAGACTGAATCCCACAGGATCGGCGTCAAAGCCATGGATACCGCAGCGGACAAAAGCAGTCTGATCGTCATGTTGAGCCGGGCACTTGAGAAGCCCGGCATGGTCATGAAGCAACCACCGATGCGGCAAAATGCAAGGAACAATGCCAATATTGTCCCTTGCGGGTCGGTTATCATGAAATAGCGCCTAGAATTTTGATCTCAAGCCCCTTGGCCAGTTCAACATGCGACAGCACAGGCAAGGTGGCGAAGAGTCGCTCGATAATCATGCGCACATAGGACCGTGTTTCAGGCGACGTGACAAGAACAAAAGGTAGGCCCCTGTCCATGAATTCACGGATAACTTTCGATGCCTGCTCACTGAACTCTTCCAGATGGCGCGGATCGATGTCGAATTCGACAATTTCGCCCTTTCCATCACGCTTCAGTGCCTGATGGAAAATCATGTCCCATTTGTTGCCAAGGCGGAGAACACGCAGGACGCCGTTGTCGGCAAGGTCACCACAGAGCTGCTGGGCAATGCGGATACGAACATGCTCAACGATCTGTTCCGTCTTGCGAACATGCGGTGCAAGTTCTGCAACGGCTTCTAGAATGAGGTGCAAGTTACGAATGGACACACGCTCAGCCAACAGCAGCTTGAGAACAGCCTGAAGGCCGGAATAGGACATGTGCGAGGAGCAGATTTCATCTGCTAGCTTCTTGTATTCCGGATCAAGACGATCGATCAGCACCTTCACGTCCTTATAGGAAAGAAGCTGCGGCAGGTTGTTGCGAATGACTTCGCTCAGGTGGGTCAGAACCACCGAGACGTTATCAATCGGGTGGAAACCTTCGCGACGCAGGTCGTCAGCAAACGCTTCGAGGATAGAGACAGCCGGCATGCCAAAAGCCGGTTCGCGAATGTCGTCGCCTGGAATGGTTGGCTTGCGGCCGGAACCGGTCACGACAAGAACGTCGCCGACACGCAGTGAGCTGGAGGCAATCGTCGTTCCATGAATACGAATTTGGTACGATTTTTCGGGGATCATGATGTCGTCGGACACCTTGATCTCGGGCACCACAAAACCATACTGGCTGGCGAATTTCTTGCGCATCTTGCCAACGCGGAACGCCAGCTCCTGATGGGCACCCAGCAAGCGTGTCGAAACCTGCTTGCCAAGGGCAAGTTCGATTTCTGCGGTTTTAAGCACCAGCTTGACGGAGTCCTTCTCGGCTTCCTTACTCTGGATAACCTTCTTTTCTTCCTCTTCGCGGCGCACGAGGTTCATCGCCTCGACCTGCTTTGGAATGTACCAGGCACCGAAGGCCATGACGCCACAGAGCGCCATAAAAGGCAGGAAAGGCAGGCCAGGCATAACAGCAAGCAGTCCCATCAGAAGGGATGCAACGAACAGCGCACGCGGGTAGGCGCTCAACTGATCGACAACTGTTTTATCGGTGGTGCCGGACATACCGCCACGCGACACGAGAAGACCAGCAGCCAGAGATACGATAAGAGCCGGGATCTGGGTAACGATACCGTCACCAACCGACAGCTTTACGAAAACGTCAGCAGCTTCGCCGATTTCCATGCCGTGACGGAAATAACCGATGATGATGCCGCCGAAGATATTGATGGCGGTGATGATGAGGCCGGCGACGGCGTCACCACGCACGAATTTGGACGCACCATCCATGGAGCCGAAGAACGAGCTTTCAGCTTCAAGCTCTTTGCGGCGAAGCTGAGCTTCCTTTTCATCGATAATACCGGCAGAGAGGTCAGCGTCGATCGACATCTGCTTGCCCGGGATCGCGTCGAGGGTGAAGCGCGCGCCCACTTCCGCGATACGCGTCGCACCCTTGGTGATAACGATAAAGTTCACTGTGATCAGGATAAGGAAGACGATCAGACCGATAACGAAGTCGCCGGACATGATGAGGCTGGAAAAGCCTGCAATCACGCTACCAGCGGCGTCATGTCCCTGGTGACCATGCGAGAGAATAACACGCGTCGTGGCCACGTTCAGTGCCAAGCGCACCATGGTCGCAATCAGCAGGATTGTCGGAAACGACGAGAAGTCGAGAGGGCGTTGGATCCACAGGGATACCATCAGGATCAGAACGGACAGCGCAATGGAAAACGCCAGCCCCATATCCACCAGAATAACCGGGATCGGCAAAAAGAGAATGCAAAGAATTGCAACGATACCAAGGGCAAATCCAACATCACGCGTGCTGGGAGTGACCTTCGGTATTGATATTGCAGGTGGTTGCGCCATCGATAACGTCCTGTCTCTTCATGAGAAGGGGCGACCGATAAGGGCCGCCGCATGGTTTCACACCATCACTAGCGACCGAAGCTTGCGCGAAAATGGTAACCGCGCATTCCTGCAACAAAATTCAGAACCCGGTTTGCACCCGAGAAAAGACGAGATTTGTAAAAAGGGAAATCTGGGCGCCAATAAAAGGCGCCGCAATTCCAATCGTCACCATGATAGCAACGATTTTAGGAACGAAGGTCAGGGTCATTTCCTGGACCTGGGTAAGGGCCTGAATGAAGGCAATCGTTACCCCCACCACCATGCCCGCAATGACGCAAGGACCGGATGCGACCAGAATGGTCCAAACGGCTGCCCGCATGATATCAAGCGCATCCGCCTCGTTCATTGCAAAACCTCAGAACAACAATTGTTGACCTTAGGTATCAGATTCGCTGCTCGAATCCGAGGTGGAATCTGTGGTGTCCGATGTGGAAGTCCCACTTTTCTCACCGAATTTCACGCCAACCTGCAGCAGGATGCCCTTGCCCTCTTCCGTGATGGCGATAATGCCGTCGGAATAGATTTCGACTTCCTTGACGATACCCGAGGTCTTGTCATCGGCGCTGGTGATATGTTTGCCGATAAGATCTGTCGAGCGCGTCAGGGCTTCAGCCTGCAGCATGCTCTTGAGGTGCGTATTCGTCTTGATCGACTGCTCGACCTGCGAGAAGCTTGCCAGCTGAGACATCTGCTGGCTGGCATCCATCGGTTCTGTCGGATCCTGATTCTTCATCTGTGCGATGAGGAGCTTCAGAAAACTGTCATAATTCAGCGACGCCTTGTCGCTTGCCGAGGTGTCGGAACCTGCATTTGCCCAAGGGTTTGATGCAGCTGTGGAGCCGACAATATCTACCGCCATGGTGCAATCTCCTTGCGAATATGTTCGATAGTCGCTGGCGTCATTTCCTGGTTGCTCAAGATCTGCTCTTCAGTCGCATACATGGAACGGATAGCCTTGAGAGCATCAAACGCCTTGCCCGTTGCAACCAGCGCATCAATACGCTTCAGCTCGGCCAGAATTTCGTCGTTCTGGAAGCATGACAGCAGCATCGTCACCGACTTGCGGAACATGGTCGTGGACTGTTCACGGCCTTCCGGGTTGATGAGCATCATCTGGGCGATGAAGTAGAGCTGACGCAGTGGAGTTGTCGCCTGCTCTGGCTGGAGAACATGGTTCTCGAGAAGGAAGGTAACATCATTCAGGAATTCGAGTGCAACCTTGCGGTCAACACGCAACACCGCCCCGTTAATAAAGATTTTCTCGCCGGATTTGAGCGAAATGCGCAGAGTACTTTTCATTTAAGTCCATCCCTGATGATGGTTGTTACGTCAATTATGCCTTGGAAGTTGCTCGATTCCCTCTTTCTGATCCGCTCGCATTCCTTCAAAATCCAGATTGCGATGGAGATCAGATTGGCACGAAGTTCATTCGGCAACTGGTTCTCCGGGTGTTTGAGATCTTCTATGAACCTCACCCAAACCCGTCGAGTGTAATAGAGCGCTTCGACCGTCAGACGGTATTGCCCAGAGTCTTTTTGCGCGGCGTCCAGTAATTCCAAAGATTTGGACAAGGCCTGCCGCTCGCGATCTTTCGCGTCGGTGACGTCGTCCTCCATTATCTCCGCATAGGAAAACTGGTACATTCATTGTATCCTTTATCTACGGCTACCTTTAATCATCAAAGGTAGTTTACAAGGCTCATTTGTTGCAGCCGTGCCGTCAAGCTGTAGGCAATTTCTATTTGAGACTTCAGCAGATCGAGGCGTGTCTTTGCCTCGTATGTATCGATGCCCTCGAGATCAATGAGGTGCGTTTCGATGATCTTCTTCTGTGCTGACAAAGCGTCGTTTGCCTTGGAAACACGCTCTTCAGAAAGACCGAGTTTACTGGCCTGCTGGTTCAGTCCGTCAATTGCGGACTTGATGTTGTTGACCGCACCCATGGAAACCTGTTCGCGGATTTCAGGAGCGATATTGTCCTGAAGGAAGGTCATGGTGGTCATTGCTGTGAAAGCGAAGTAACGCATGCCCTTGGAATTGGCGTTTGTCGATGTTTCGACGACTTCCGTCTGGCTGATACGGCTTGTCATGTTTACATCGCTGGAATCCGAGCCAAAGGCGGTCCAGAAATCGTAGTCCGTACCAGCCGTCAACGTGGAGTGCGGCGGGTTGGTGACCTTGGTTTCGCCGTTGAACTTCTTTTCCATGTCGGACATGAACGTCGCGACCTGTTCCTTGGTCAACTGCGAGGCATCGCCAACTGCAGGCGATACCACGTTCGTCATGTAATAGTTCAACTCGTCGTCATAGGCCTGCTTCAACTTGGAATCGTCAGCGAAGTAATCATCGACCGGCTTCACATCGGTGTTGATGCCGGAGAACAGGAACTCGCCGTTGACGGACGTATTGGCAAAGCCAATGAAGTTGTTGAAAGCATTGGTGATCGTGTTGCGAACAGTGCTCAGCGTCGGTTCTTCTGCGCTGGTGTTCGGGACAAGCACCTTTTGAATTTCATTTGCCGCTTCCGACATGTTCTTCAGTGCCAGCTGCGATGCTTCCAGACGTTGGGTGGCAATCGAGTTTACGCCGATGATCGATGTCAGGCGCTGCACATCACGGTTGAGGTCCAGGCTACGTGCCGTGTTGGCACCCAGAGCCACGCCAAGGTCAGCGTGCTTGCCTGTTGTCAGTTCCGTGGTCAGATCCGTCATCTCAAGCTGAGCCTTCAGGATCGTGCTACGCATGCTATTCTGCATTGCCAGTGAGGATATGAAAGATGTCTTCATTTTACTTCACCATGCTCATCAGAGATTGCAACATTTCATCAATCGTCGAGACCAGCTTCGTTGCAGCCTTGTAGGATTGTTCGATATCGAGCAGCAGAGACAGTTCCTCGTCCAGGCTGACGCCGGTCGTGTTTGAATATACCTCTTCTGCGCGCTCATAAGCTGCAGTCTTCACATCGTTGGCGTTGGTCGCGCCCTGACGCATCTGCTCCAGCCAACCCATTGAGTTGGAAGCGTATTTGAGAAGGCTTGTGTCCGTGTCGATACGGGTCGTTGGATCGAAATCGATCGATGTGTCGAGTGCCGTTACATAGCTGCGGATAAGCGCGGAGTAGCCCGTGCCACCGCCATTCGACAGATCATTCTTGACGTAAGCCGCACCATTGATACCTCCATCACGAAGAAGTTCAGGGTTGCCACCCTGGGAAATGATCAGATCCGGGTGCACTTTAATGGCAGCCGCAAGACCTTTGGTGATGGTGCCAGCAGCCGGGACCGTGGCTGTAGCAGGATCGTTATAGGTGAACAGGCCTGGCAGATCCGGATCGGTACCGGTGCTGTCTGCCTGCTTTTCAGCAAAAAGAGTGATCAGACCGCGGGCAATTTCGTCCAACTGGTTCTGCATCGTCGGAACGACGTCGTCACGTAACTGCAACAGACCGGAAAGGCTGCCGGATGCCGTAGTGTTGCTACCTTCACCGGCTTTGACTGCAACGCCGTCAATATACAGCGAATTGCCGTCCATCGATGCGGTGTAGCCGATCTTCGGTGTAAAGCTGACCTGGCGCGGAATGGTTTCGAACAGAGTGATGCCCTGATCGCTGGTGTAAAGAGCCATGTCATTGTCACCGCGCGTCACAACGGACACGCCGACAATGCTTGAAATGTCTTTCAGGAGGCTGTCGCGGATATCAAGAGCGTCGTTCGGATCAGCACCGGATGCTGTTGCCGACTTCACCGCATTGTTAGCGACTTCAAAACGGGCAAGCAACTGATTGAGGCTATCGACCTGAAGTGCCATTTCCTTGTCTGCACGGGTACGAATAGCCTGCAGCTCGTTGGAAGCGGTGTTCAGAGAGGTCGCAAGGTCAGTTGCTGCGTTGACAACGGTTGCTGCGAGCGCAGAGTCACCGGGTTTGCCAGCATAAGTGTCGAGGCTTTTCTGGAGAGCTCCGAGATATGCACTCGGAGAGCTTTCGTAGTCATTTCCGCCAAAGATACTCTTTACTTCTTCGAGGCCGGTCAGAAGGACATTCTGACCGGAAAAAAGTGAGGACGAAGCAAGTGTCTGCCGCAGAAGACTGTCGTTCTGAACACGGGCCGTCGTAACAACCGATGCGCCGTAAGCTGTTGCGCTCAGAATTGCAGTTCTTTTAACGTAATTTTTATTACCAACATTGGCGATATTGCTTGAGACAACATCAGTCTGCTTGCCGGTATTATTAAAAATTGACTGTGCAGTAATCATTGCTGACGAAAGTGACATTCATCTGTCCTCGTGAGATCTATTATCTCTTCAGGTTGACCAGGACATCCAACAATTCGGAACCTGTCTGGAAAACCTTGGAGTTAGCACTGTAGATGCGCTGCGATTCAATCATCTCGGTCAATTCATTGGCGATATCGACGTTCGAAGTTTCCAGCGTCTTGGTCATCAGGTTACCAACGCCCTTTGTGCCGGGATCATTGGCGATCAGAATGCCAGATGTGTTGCTGGCGCTGTAAGCATTGCCATTAACCGGATTGAGGTTATCTGGGCTGGTAACGGTCGCAAGCATCAGCCTGCTTTCCGTCAACACCTTGGAGCCGTTCTGGTACTG
The DNA here is from genome assembly GCF_014851585.1 of Agrobacterium sp. AGB01. Lineage (GTDB taxonomy): Bacteria > Pseudomonadota > Alphaproteobacteria > Rhizobiales > Rhizobiaceae > Agrobacterium. The sequence goes on along the minus strand of NZ_JACVAB010000001.1, from coordinate 528,225 downwards.
GATGTAGATGCTGCCATCGGTTTCGATGATGACATCCTTGACCGCCGAAGCGCCGTTACCGTTCAAGCCACCGCTCATGATGGTGCTGCCGGTGTTCTGTGTGGTAGAACCTGCAAGGCTAACTACGATGTCGTCATTTTGACCAGCGACAAGAGGAATTGTCAGATCACCTGTGGCTGGATTCAATGCTCCTGTTACCGGATCGAATTCCAGGGTCTCTGGCCCCACCAGAACTGTTGATGGGTCCCGCTTGTCTGTGACAGTCAACGACCATTCGTTTGCCGCAGTTCGCGTGAACGTGAAATCGTAAACGATCTCGACACCCTGGTAGCCGAAACCGGTCATGGACGTTTTCCAAATATTCTCAGCCGTGGGAAGGTCTGGTAACGCGGGGGCAATTTTAGTCTGATTATTAAGGTTGAATTTCATCGTGCCGGCAGTTGTCGGGGTCGACTGGATGTCATTACCCGGCATTTCAACAACGCTACCCGAGAAACGGTTGCTCGATGCTGTGGCCTGAGAAGGCGTAAACAGATAATAGCCAGCCGCATTCTTAAGGAAGGTTTTGTAAACACCCGAGCCTGATGGCTCTTCTACGGTTTCGCGAGCAAAGTTACCTGCACGAGTCAGGAACTGGGCTGCGTCCGGATCGCGGGATTCAGCGACGATAAAGAAGCCACTACCTTCAATTGCCATATCCGTAGCAGTCGTTGTGTAGGAATAACCGCCAGATTCAGAAATGCTGTAGCGAATGTTGGAACTGACGCCACCGGAATTGTAGTTTCCACCCGAGGACGGAAGAACCATGGACGAAAACGCGGTCGAAGCGCGCTTGTAACCAATTGTGCTGGAGTTGGCGATGTTGTCACCGACTGTAGCCAAGCGGTTAGCCTGCGCATTCATACCGGAAACGCCGGTCTTCATCGTTCCAAAAATACTCATTAAAAGAACCCTCGTGGTGGTCGTTGAATAGCAACTTAAGAGATGGGCCTTGCGTGAAGCTGTCTCATTTGCCGCATTCCGATGAAATGCGGCAAAGGTTCAAAAAATCATTGCCAATCAATGCAATAGCCGAGGAAGCGCTTGGAATCGACAGGGTCGTAACCAAGCTTCTTACGGAGCTTTTTGCGCAGCTTGCTGATGTGGCTTTCGACGACGTTTTCTTCGACGTCATCATCAAAAATGCCGTAGATGGCATTGAAAATCTGTGTCTTGGAAACGCGACGGCCACGGTTGGCGACCAAATATTCCAGAATGCGACGCTCACGGCGTGGCAACGGGAAAACTTCGCTGTTGATTTCAGGATCACGACCATCCGAGAAAACGCGGATCGGGCCGATGTCCGTAAAATTGTTGATGACCTTCAGGCGACGGCGAATAGCCGCTGCACGTGCCAGGATCTCGCGTGGGTGAACCGGCTTACGCACGACATCGTCGACTCCGCTGTCGAACAATGCGAGAGTAGCCTCCAGCGAAGGCTGATCGCTTACCGCGATGACCGGCGCCATGGTTCTGTCGCGAATTGCCCGTGGCAAATTCGCGTACGCGTTACCTTGGCCGATGAGGAACGCCTCAACAGCTGCCAGATCTGTGTCTGCAGCCGTCGTGACCCATTCGCCAAACTCGCGCGGGTCGAAACCCGTCGAGGGAATGCCCTCACGCCCAAATAAAGATGTGTATCCGTTCTTAACGAGCTCGCGCTCATCAACCACTACGATCATTCGTCCGCCTCCGAATCAATGTGGTGTTGCCAATGTTGGCATTGGTACGAATCGGGGGAATCTGCGACAACTGTGGAATGTTAACTATAGAAATTAATAATTGATTAACTTTTGAGTGCCGATTTGATCTACATTTAGTAGGCATTTTAACTAATCGGCACTATTTTAATGTGGAGAAAGGTAGGATTCAATAAGAATTCCTCTTGCCCGACCATATTTGCGGCAAACGATCGCCACAATTCCAGATTCCGGCCACATATAGGGCAACTCAATTTATGGTTGTTATTGGTCGCAAAAATTCTTTGCGTTCGTGGTCCATTTTCCGTACCCGGTCGCGACCAGATTCGATATCACGCGGCACACATATTTCTTCTGTGCCGGATCGTTGTTTGGTCCTGCGTGATATCTGGCAACTGCCATCGTCCAGGTTTCATGCCTGTCGTGCAGATTTTTAAGGAACATCGCCGCATATTCCACGTTGCGCTTCGGGTCAAACATTTCCTGCGGAGAACTGAAATTTTCTCCATGGAAGTGCTGGTTGATCTGCATGCAGCCAAGGTCAATCAGTTTTGCGCCGTTACGTTTTGCCTCTTCAAATGCCGCCATTGCCTCATTGCGCGACGCGGAAAACACTGATTTTCCTTCAATATTCATCGCGTTGGGATCAAGTCGCCCCTTGCGGCCGGTTTCCGTCAAGCCAACAGAATACAAGATGCCCTCGGGCACGCCGTATTTGGCAGCCGCAGAACGGATCTCATTTTCACAAGCACCCTGCACGCCAACCGCTGATGCGTCAGAGGTAAAGGCCAGAACTGTGATTACCGGAAGCGAGACCAGAATTCCCTTCAGCAATGACATCAAGTTCCCCTTCGTTACCCTGTCCCGCGAACTGTCCGCGCTGGCTGCCTGACTCGCCCTGGTTGCGACCACTCAAAGCCTGCTGATTGTTTTGCTGACCTTGCTGTCCATTATTTTGCGAACTCGACTGATCACTTTTTTCTGTCGAAGAAATATTTAGCGTGATTTGATCGACCTGAAGGCCCTGAGCACGCAGCGCATCAACGATGCTTTTGCTGTCGTCACTCAATTTTCTGTAGGCGGCAGTGTTCTGAACGGTCACATGAACGTTCAATTCGTCGCCAACCATACGCAGTGACATGGTGACCGTGCCGAGGTCGATCGGTGTCATTTGCAGCTTCAGCGTATGGACGACCCTTCCTGTGCTGCTCTGTGCGGCTGCATTGGACAGCTCGGAGCCGGGCTGCATGGCGCTGACCCATTCAGGGTCACCAGCGATCAGGCTGGTCAATGCGGACGCATTTGTCGACATGGAAAGGCCGATGAACCGGCGTGAATCGAGAACCGTGACGTTCTCCATCGCTCCACCCTTTGCATCACTGACCTTGAACTCGATGCCATCGCTGCCCGACCGGATCGACATGTCCATGTCACGGCCGGAACTGGCGCGCGAGGAAGAAAAGCGAACTGTCAGTGGGTCGGCATTCACATCAACATCTTCGGCGTCACTGTCAATCTTGGCCGAAGACAGCATGTCGATGGCATTGGATGCCTTCGACTTCGTTGTCGGTTTCTCATCGCTGCGTGAGGTTCCGCCGGGATTTTCCTTGGCAATGGCTTTTGCCAGCTCCTGCACGGCTGCATCGCCCACATCAAGGACAGAAAGAACCGTCGGTACTTTTGTGTCGTCGGCGGCAAGATCAGCGTCGGCGACAGTCGCGCCCTTGAGCGCGTCGCCTTCATCCATGTCCTTGAGACGTTTCTTGACCTGGTCGCCCTTGACGGGCTTGGCAATCGATGCGTCATCGGCTGTTTTGGTCATCTTGTCGTAGGCAGACAGATGGGCACGAAGGTTTTCTGCCGAGCCATTCAACTTGCTTTTCTGGCCGTGTGCACTGGCCTGATCTTCCTGCAGCCGGCCATTTGCCGAGTTCGCATCGTCTTCCGAAGCGGCATCATCAGATCCACGGTCAGTCGACTGACGGTCGTATGCGTGCGGCCCGGAACGGTCGTTCCGTGCACCCGACATCGCGTCGTCAAATCCGCTCGGCCGAGAGTCGCCCTTGCTAATGCCAGCGCTCGCAGGTTTTGCGTCAGATACTGGTGGCGTCAGTGTAAATGCGCTCGTATCGATCATTGCAAGGAGCCTTCTTTCTTAAGCAGTGCGTCTATTTCATCCAGCTTTGACCGTCCGCTTGAAACGGTGCTCTTGTATTCAGGACTAAGGTCTTCCATGACAGGCGTCGGATTGCGCCAAACGCCAGTGCCCTCGGTGACCTTCGGTTCGCTGCCAGGCGCTTCCGCGACCGGCAGGGTCGCCTCTCCTTCCCAGCCGGCCGTACCGGGCTGCAAGGACGCGGCACTCGCCACAGGTGGGCGTACGACCTCTTCAGCAATGGCCTTTGCAGCGTCCCGCAAAATCTTGTCGCGGTCAGACAGATGTTCGTCCGGGATACTGGTGATGGTTTTGATCGCGCTGACGATATCCGGAGTACCGATGTTTGCGAGACTTTCGTAAAGATTTGCCGGTGCCCCATCCACAACAGGTAGACCCGTTGAAAGGTCCTTGGCTCTGGTTGCCGCCATGCGGGCCAGTTTTTCCTTGCCCGCGACTGTCGCCATGCGTGCCATACGCAAATATGTCTCGCGCTGCCGGTCTGCATCCATCAGGGCGACCGTATCGGTAATCGTCGCCTCTTCAATATGCTCATAACGACGCACAGAAAGGGCCACGATCAAATCAGCGAACTGGCTGGCATAGGGCGAATGCAGAAAACGACGTGCATAACGCTGGGCGTATTTGAAGCCCTGCGCTGCGTCTCCGTCCTCCACGGCAATGGCCAGCGAGCGACGCAACGCCGCTTCTTCAACGATCGTACCGGGCGCTTCAAGCCGGGCGATATCATAGAATTTCAACGCGGCAACCGGATCCTGCGCCAATGTCACGTTACCGCTGATCAAAGCCAGATAGGGTCCGATACGGGTCTTGCGATATTCCGGCACCATGGCGCCCAAACCCTTGGCAATCAGGGTACCTCGGCCGCTGAGATATTTCCGCAGCGCATCTGCAACGCGTGTGTCGAAATTGCCGTCGACGTCCTTGGCGACCAGCAATTCAAGCGTCGCTGGATTACCACCACTCATCGCATAGATCAGTGCGGCGTCCACATTGCGTGGGTCAGCAAAAATTGACGGCGGTGCATCTCTTAGACGTTCATCGATGGTCGTCAGCATAAAGCGCTGCATCTCGGCCGCCGAATGGTCACCAAGCACAACGGAATCCTGCACGAACTGCAGTGACCGCAGCATCGAATAGGGCATCAGATTGTCAGGCGACTGGGCAAAGCTTTCGGCAGCACCGACAAAGGTGCTGACCGCAGCCAATAGAGATACCCAGCGTTTTGGAAGCCGCATCCGCATCATCCCCGATCCGCTTCCAGAAGAATTTCGATACGTCGGTTGGAATCAGCCAAAGGATCTGACGGAATCTGCAGTCTACGATCCGCAAAACCGGATACCTGCTTCACGCGATTTTCCTCAAGACCGCCACGCACCAGCATGTAATAGGCGCTGTGGGCACGGTCCATGGACAGACGCCAGTTGTCGTTTGAACTGCCCTTGAACTGGCGACCATCGGTATGGCCGCGAATGACAACGCTACCACCCTTGTCCTGCAACAGCTGACCGATCTTTTCCATCGCCAAAACCATTTCACGGCGCGGGACCGCAGAGCCGACATTGAACATCGGCGCCTGGCTCTGATCGGAAATCGTCACGAGCATCCCACCTTCGGCCGGCGTCACGATCAAGCCTTCTGCAAGCTTTCCGCTGACACCGCTGATCTGCGCCTCGATCTCGTCACGAAGCTCCTTGGCTTCCTTTTCCTCGAGAGGAGTTGGCTTGTGCTGAGCCTCTTCCGGATCCGGCGTCGGCTTGATCTCATTCGGATCAAAAGCAGGTTTCTGCTGCGGGATAACCGCCGCAATTTCCTGCTGCTCGTGGTCATTCTGTTTCTGCTCGTTGAGTTTGGCGACGTCAGCAATGATGTCGTTGGACTGCGGAGCTTCGTTTTGCTGCTGGCTTTGCTTCGATGCAGCCGCCACCTGCTGGTTCTCGGTCGCCTGAGTTTCCTGCTGCGCGGCTTGTGTGTCCTGCGGCTGGGTTTCGGAACGTTGATCAGCGCGGGTTATGCGTACCTGCTGTGTCCAGAAATCAGGGTCGAACGGATCTCGATAAGCCTCGCCGCCGCTTGCACCGGTTGCCGGGCCGGAATCGGCAGCACCGCCCTCACCTTTCGCGCTAACATTGGCCTGCTGACCAACTTCCTGCGCGATTTCGGCGAGAACCGAATAGGGGTTTTGGAAGAAGTCGGCTTCCGAGTAATTGGCCTCTTCACCGGTTTGCGATGTCTGATCTTCGCCGGTCGCGGCCGCAGACCCGACTGTCGCATTTTCAGCTTTAACCTTGGAGCGTTCGTTCTTCTCCAACCCATCCTTCTCATCGACAGGCTTTTCCAGACCCTTGGTCGTCGGCTTTTCATCGGAGAGTTGAATCGGGTTGAAGTAGCTTGCAACGGATGCCTTGGTTTCTTCGTTTGCAGCGTTAACCAGCCACATAACAAGGAAGAACGCCATCATCGCGGTCATAAAGTCAGCGTACGCGATCTTCCATGCACCACCATGCGCGCCGTCGTGATCACCACCGCGGCGCTTGACAATAATGACCTCGTTTTTGCCGTGGTGGTGATTTTCGCTTTCACTCATTTCAACACCTTCCGGACGCTAGACGCCCACGCAGACATGCGGGTTACCAGCACGCTGTTGTCCATCTCAACGGATAGATCAACATCCGCATTTTCAACGAAACGAAACGCTTTTTCATTGCCGCCGAGGGCTTCGATCAAACGGTCGTAAAGTGGCTTTGGCCCTTTCACGGTCAAAGTCACGGCCTCTCCATCGGTCAATGATGGGCGAATAATGTCTGCCAACCCGGCCACAGCCTTCTGCGCCAGTGCATCGGTCAGCACCGGTGCCAGCACGGCCGAAATCTGCTCATCGAGGTTACTGACGACCAGGTCGTGATTTTCCTGCAAACGGCTTGCGATGAAACCGGCCATCTCGGTATGGTAGCGCGCCTGAAACTCGGCAATTTCCGCCGCATGGCTTTCAAGCATGGCGCGTTTTTCAGTCTCGAATTGCTCGGTCAGTGCCGCAGTCGCCGCTTCATGACCTTCGGCATAGGAGATGCGCTTTTCTTCATCAACATCGACAGGTGCAGGCATGGCAAAACTGTCGTCCTCGCCCAGATCAAAATCTGGAAATGAGGACGGCAATGCTACGGTCTCATCCATGGCATGCGGGACAGGCTGGCTTTCGCCAAAGTCTTTTAGATAACGGGCAATGGACGCGCTCATCGTCTTCCTCCGCCCATGGCCATGAAAGTGGAGGCACAGTGCTGCCTCCAGAAGCCATGTTTTCTATGCGGTTGTGAAATCATTCCCGTCACCATGTTCGAAGATCGTCAATTCCACCCTCTGCCAGAAAAAGCCGAGGATACTCACTCGAAACGCTAGAACTTCAAACTTGTGCGAGGATGAAGGAGCCGCCTCCTCGCCCTTAAAAATCACCGAACGCCAGCAAATACTTACTTGAAGAGCATCAGGATATTTTCAGCGTTGGAGTTCGCAATCGACAACGACTGGATACCAAGCTGCTGCTGGGTTTGAAGGGCTTTCAAGCGGGTGGATTCTTCGTTCATGTCGGCGTCAACCAGACGGCCGATACCCTTATCGATCACGTCCATCAGTGCCGACACGAAGTCGTCCTGCATGCTGATGCGGCTTTGCAGCGAACCGAGGCTGGATGCCGCGCTGGTCATGGCTTCTAGCTGGGTGTTCACGAACTGAACCATCACATCCAATGCTTCCGAATCTGTATAGCTTCCGCCTGTGACCATACCGTTCATGACGCCAGCAACCGAGTTGAGCTCGTTGATGTTCAGCGTCGTTACGGAGAACGAGAGCGAGCGATCCGTCGCCAGAACCGGTGTCGCGCCAATATCGTAGTACCAGTCAGTGCCGGAGCCATCGGTATAGGCCGCTTCAGTGCCTGCACCGGTAGACGGCGTACCGGCCATCTTGACCCAGCTGTTGGTCGCTACCTGAAAATAGGTGTCCGTTCCATCGCTGTAGATGTTCGGATCAGTATTGGTATCCGGTGTTGCGGCATTGAGTGCTGCGATCTGTGTGTCGTTCAGCTTCTCGACAACGTAACCGGTTGTTGTCGTTGTGGTGCCTGCGGCGACCTTCACATTGACCTGCGCCTCGTTCGGGCCAACAAAGATCGCTTCCTTGTCCAGAATACCGAACTTACCGCCGCTCAAATCGAACAGCACGGTCTTTGAATCGAGGCTGTAATCAACGGTCGTAACTTCAACGCCACCTGATGATGTACGGATGAAGGACGCAACGATTTTTTTGACAATCGGCTCTTCGGCCGGCAGAGTGCCGCTGTTGCCAATGCGCTCCTGCAGCCAGTTTTCACCGGAGAAGGACGCGGATTCGGAAATGCTCTTCAATTGCTCCTGCAACTGCTGCATTTCTTCCTGAATTTTTACGCGGTCGGCGCCAACGCTATAGGCAGCCACTAGCTTCTTCTTGATTTCCTTGACCACTTCAATGGCGCTCTCAAGCGCCTCATAGGCGGTATCAACCTTTGCTGCACCCAAGCCGAGCGCATCCTGCACAGCCGACAAGGCACTGTTATCTGAGCGCATTGTTGTGGAGATTGACCAATAGGCGGCGTTATCGGCTGCGGTTTCAACGCGGTATCCAGACGATACACGGCCCTGCGTTGTTTCCAGATTTCTGTCGATCATACGCAGGGTTTGCAGTGCTGCCATAGCGGCGGCATTCGTCATAATACTGGTCATAAATATGGCCTCGGTCGATATGCGTGGGAAATCCGGTTGCGAACCGGAAACGACCAGAGGGCATCATGCTCACCGCGGCGTAAACTCGCCAAGCGGCCTGTCGTTCGTTAACAAATCATTAACGAACAGGTAACAAACATCTGTGCCGTTATGCAAGCACTTGCCACATGCTAAATTGCACTTCCCGCGCGCATGGCAGGTTTCACGCAAGCTACATGGCATTTTCAGACGATTTCACCTGACTTAAGCGGCTCTTTCCATATCACACACGCCGGTTCTGGTGCCTCTTGGTCCGGTGGTCGTTAGTTTAATCGCCGCTGAAGATGCGAAAACCGCGCTCCTTGCGAAGCGTGGTTTCGTTTGCCTGTAACTGTTTTGCCAGGGCGGGACGAAGTCGTCCCCAGCCGGGACGCCGCTTACTGACGGAACAGTTGCAGGATGTTCTCTGCGGTGGAGTTGGCGATAGACAGAGCCTGAATACCCAGCTGCTGCTGTGTCTGCAGGGCCTTGAGACGCGTGGATTCTTCGTTCATGTCCGCATCGACCAAGCGCCCGATACCGCTGTCGATGGATTCCTTGAGGCGGTTTACAAACTCTTCCTGCAGGTCGATACGCATAGAGATCGAACCAAGGGCGGCCGCGGCACTGGTCATCGACTTCAGCACGCTTTCAACGTGGGTCAAAGCGCCCGTCAGGTAGTCGCCAGTGGTGCTTTCAACGTTCAGTGTATCGAGAGAGTAACCGACGGTGCCGATGGTCGATACCAGTCCAACCAGACCGGTCGTGGTCACGATTGCACCTGCAGTGTTGGTGCCGAACAGAACGTTACCCTGGGAAGATGTCGGGTCGAGGTAATAGCTGGTTGTTTTAACCGACACATTGCCCGAGGAGTCACGGATAAAGCCAGTTACGACAGACTGCGTTCCAGCATTGCCAGCTACCCAGTTTTCGCCACTGAAGGATGCACCTTGTGCAATCGAGCGAAGCTGCTCTTGCAACTGGCGAATTTCTTCCTGGATCTTCGATTTGTCGACTGCGTTTTCGGTTGCAGCAACGACCTTCTTCTTGATTTCCTTAACGACGTCGATGGCGCTTTCCATTGCAGCGTAGGCGACGTCAACCTTGGCGGCGCCAAGACCAATTGCGTCGGATACGGCATCAAGAGCCATGTTGTCGGAACGCATGGTGGTCGCGATCGACCAGTAAGCGGCATTGTCTGCGGCTTCGCCAACACGCAAACCGGATGCGACACGCTCCTGCGCACCTTCAAGGTTCGTGTTGATACCACGCAGAGTCTGGAGTGCTGCCATTGCTGCGGTGTTTGTCAGAATGCTTGTCATTTTCGTTGCCCCTAAATTGGCTGATAAACAGGGACATTCCGGATTTCACCGGGAACAATGGAGCGGCTTGATGCCCGTTAACCATTTCTTCGTCTTGGTTAACCCATCGTTTCGATGAGGCCATTTAAGGAAGAAATGGTTAACAAAGGTTAAACGGTCGTTTACTAAAGTTAATAAAATCGTAAAAAATTGCTAGAGCAGTTGAAGTCGAAAAACCACGCGCTCGCCTGACAATATATTGTTTTATTAGAATAATTTTGAAATCGACAATGACTCCTCCAAAGAACCAATAAAAAAAGCCGCGCTTTTGGCGCGGCTTTCTTTTTGTGAGCGTTGCTCCGTTTATTAACGGAAGAGCGACAGAATGTTTTCCGAGTTGCTGTTTGCAATCGACAGCGACTGGATGCCGAGCTGCTGCTGTGTCTGCAGAGCCTTCAGGCGGGTAGATTCTTCGTTCATGTCAGCGTCAACCAGACGACCGATACCGCTTTCGATGGACTCGTTGAGCTTGGCAACGAATTCTTCCTGCAGGTCGATACGCATGGAGATCGAACCGAGGTCAGCAGCAGCGCTTGTCATCTGCTTCAGAGCGGTTTCAACGATATCCAGAGCGTTCTTCAGGTAGTCAGTTGCTGTGTTGGTAACATCCAGTTCGATAACCGAGAAGCCAACGCTGCCAACGGTCGTAACCTGACCGAGAATACCTGCTGTTGTTACCAGGCTGCCAGCTGTGTTGACGCCGAACAGAACGTTCGCATCCGTACCAGCGTTATTCAAAACATATTCGGTGTGCTTGACGGTAACATTGTTGTTGCTGTCACGGACGAAGCCGGAAACAACAGACTGCGTGCCGGAGCCGATGACCCAGTTTTCGCCGCTGAAGGAAGCAGCTTCCGAAATCGACTTCAGCTGGTCCTGCAGCTGGTCAATTTCTTCCTGCACCTTCTTGCTGTCGACAGAGTTTTCCTGCGCAGTAACGAGCTTCTTCTTAATTTCCTTAACAACGTCGATGGCGGATTCCATCGCGGTGTAAGCGGTGTCAACCTTGGCGGCGCCCAGACCGAGTGCGTCGGAAACGGCGTCCAGAGCCATGTTGTCAGAACGCATGGTGGTCGCGATCGACCAGTAAGCGGCGTTGTCGGATGCTTCACCAACACGCAGGCCGGACGAAACGCGGCCCTGGGTTGTTTCCATGTTGGAATTGATGTTGCGGAGAGTTTCCAGCGCAGACATGGCTGCGATGTTTGTCAGAATGCTAGTCATTGGAAGTTGCCCCTTGAATTGGCTGATTTTAGGGAGGGGACATTCCGGGTACACACCGGTGAACAGCCGTCAGCATCATGCTTACTAACTTATTAATAAATATAGTTAACTGGCCGTTTCGTTGGCCACAGAAAACACCAATATGGTTAAAGAAAACCTAAGCGGATTTTAAAAAAGCGCTTCGGCAGAAAACACAGCATTCTGTTTGTGTGAAAGCAAACGCTGACATGCCTTTCACGCCAAGGCGTTACAGCCTTTGAGTGTATCTGCTATTTTTGGAGATTATTTTTTGCGACCGCCTGCAGAGTAGCAAGACTTTGCTCTCTACACTTGGTGACACGCAGCGCCAGCCGGAGAAATTATCAAAATACAACGCGGCTCGAAAATCCCGTTCACGTGTCTAAAACTCAGCGAGATAATCACGGGTTTCGGTTTATACCCTAGTGTCAAACTACGAGGTTTTGGGGCACAAATCCGGTAACTGCTTCCGGACCAAGTTCCATCGACTACCGCAAACAGCATTTTTGTCAGCATTGTAGGCCGCGGCGGCTTTTTGTTGTAACTGCGCGGGAGCCGAATTCCACAGTGCAAACCGGCCGAGAATAATATTCTCCTCGGCTGGAGCGAGTTGTTGGGACAGCGATATCGAGTGCGCCAATTCGTCCAAATTTGACGTTCTGGCATAGCGAACCATTGCGAAACGTAACCAGACATTGCCATCAACAGGCAAACACTTCAGAGCATGACGGAGATATCGTTCGGCAAAAATCAAGCCGTTGGATCTGCTCGCAATTTCCTGCAATTGGTAGCGGTAGTCCAGATCCTTCAAAACGAGCGACATACCGGCCTTGACGATGTCAGAGCGGCATACATTGTCATCGACAATTTCTGAAAGACTGTCCATCGAAGCAAGCAGCGTTTCATTGGGAACGCTGCCATAGGTATCCACATCCTGCGCGATTGACAAAACATTCGCAAACCTGGAACTGTACCAAGTCTCCTTAAATGCATAGCTCAGCACCAATAAAGATGCCGCCATAACAATGGCGGCAGCAAAAATAGTCGCTCTCATAATCAGGTCTTTTCCTGGTAATATTCTGAGTAGCGCGAATAATAATATTCGGTCGAGCCGTAGGAGCGGTAAAGGTTCATCTTTTCCTGATCAACCTTATTCAGGATGACACCAAGGCACTTCTGGCGGATCAAAGGCTCAGTCTCGAGTGTCTGGCGTACGACACGCCGTGCCGTTTTGCCCCACTCTGCAACATAGACAAACCCATCGATACGGCTTGCCATGGCACGGGCATCCACAACCGGCCCAAGAGGCGGTAGATCGATGATGATGTAGTCTGCACTGGCAGAAAGCGTGCTCAACAGCTTCCTCATCGCGACCGATGAAAGCAACTCAGAGGAATGCGGAACGCGATGCTTGACCACAGCAGGCAAGAAAGCCATGCCGGTACGGGCATTATAAAGGAAACAATCCTTGGGGTTCTTCCCTTCAAGCAGGGTTTCAAGAAGACCTTCTTGCGCGTGGCGACCAATGGCGCGCGTTGCACCTGGATTGCGCAAATCGGCATCGATCAGGATAACACGGGATCCCTGGCTCGCCAGCAACTCCGCGAAATTGACTGAAACCGTGGACTTCCCCTCACCCGGCAACGTCGAAATAATACCTATTACCTTGCATTCTTTCTCAGAAACCCCAAGGTCAGCTGCAATCTTCGCGCTGCGAAGCGTCTCAGCAAACGATGATAGCGGATGGTCAATCACGTAATTGGTGACTTCAGTCGCCTTGCGAATACTGCGAGGATTGCTTTCCGTTGCGTTATCAACAACCCGCAGACCATCATTCATCAACGGAGCGATGCCAAGGAATTCAAGGCCAAGGATATCACGAACCTGCTCTCCAGTACGGAAGAACCGATCCCTGAATTCCCTGAATGCGCCAATACCAGCACCGATACCTGCGCCAACAAAACAAAATGCCGCGAGCACAAGCAATTTTCGTGGTTGGCTTGGTGAGTCTGGTGCAGTTGCGCTAGAAATTACGCGTGCGTCCGTGACTGGGAATGACTGTTGCTGCACAGCCTGTTGGTAACGCTGTAGGAATGTTTGATAGAGGTTCTTATATGTCTCAGCCTCACGCTCCAATTCGCGCAGTTGAACCTGCGTTTCATTAGCAACAGCACTGACACCTGTTGCCAACGATACACTGTTCTGCAGAGAAGTTTCCCTGGCTTTGGCAATAGCGAGATCGCTTTTATAACTCTCAGCGATACGTCCCAGTTCTTCGAACATCAGACGCCGATATTCGTCCATCTCTTTTCGAAGACGGACTGCCTGGATATGCTGAGCACCGAGACGTGAGGAAATTTCAGACTCTAGCTTGGAAGATGCCAGATACTTCTTGCGCAACTCATTGACGACGGAACTGTCGAGCGCGTCGGTTACAATGGCGTCAGATTGACCGGCACTTATTACTTTTTGGATGCCGTCAAGTTTTGCTTCCGCTTTTGCAGAGTCAGATTGAGCAACAATCATCGCACTGTTCAATTCAGACAGTTGCTGGTCTGAAACGAGAGAATTGCCCGCAGTTACGAGGCCATTCGCAGACTTAAACTTCTGGACAGCGAGGTCAGTTTCCATCGCTTTACGACGCAACTCATCAATGCGGTCCTGCAACCAAACGCTTGCCCGACGGGTTGCGTCATATTTGGAATTCAGCTTGTCTACGAGATATTCAGAAGCAATAGTATTTGCAACACGCGCGGCAAGTTCTGGTGAAGGAGATGTATATTTTATTTCAAGAACATACGTCCGCCCTACCCTCGAAACATCAACATTTCCTACGACTCGACCAAGCGCGGCGCGTCTTTTTGCCTCGGCGGCCACACTGTCGTCTTTGCCACTTGAGAACCACTGGGAAACACTAACAACGGATTTTATAAAGCGGACGACACTTCCGAAAAGCGATGATTGTCTGGCCATAAATTGAGGGTCGTTCGACAAATCAAGCTTATCAACGACGGCCAGACCTATTGTTTCGGATTGTAACAACTCTACTTGGCTTAAAACGCTGGCTTCATCGTCCATTACGCCACCGATGACAGAAAGCTGTTGAACGACTTGATTAGCATCTCGGTCCATAAGAACCTTGGCGCTGGCTGTATATAAAGGCACGGATGTAGTTGCCACTGCGAAGCCGATAAGTGCAGCACAAGCAACACAGACTGCCACGACTAACCATTGACGGCGTACAGCGCCAAGCAGCGCATCAAAATCGATGAAATCAATACGATTTTCATCATCGATATTATCGTGAGAAATTTTTTCTGAAATTTGTCTATTATGTAGCTGCAAACTTTCACCTCTGAAATACGGTACTTCAGGATAGATTAGGTGATAAAATACCACTGTAACGTCTAAAGTAGATGCCGAAAGTTCTGGGCCTAATTATGCTCCTCATCAAATTTCAAACTTTTAGTTTGGATGAAAGTATGAGGAACATAACTTTAATTTAACCTGGGCTCACATCGCCAACAATTGTGGTATTGCCCGTCGTAAAATTCACGCTGCTACCACCGGTCGGTGCGTTTGTCGAATTCGTTTGCGTCACCGGCGAAGACCCTTCACTAAAACCTGCGTTACCGCCACCAACGGCACCTGCAGCGCCTCCGATAGCGCCACCGCCACCTGCGCCAGCAGCACCTGCAGCTCCACCTCCAGCGGCAGTCGCGGTAAAGTTGTCAGAGAATGCCTGAGCGAGCAGACCAGCCGCACCTTCAACTCGAACACGGATCATTCGGGCAAGAGCTGCGTTATTCGCGTTGCTTGCAGCATTTGCGGCCAACGCCAGACCATCGCCCACAGCTTCCGCAGATGTAGGATTCGTCTTAGCAAACGCAAGAACCTCATCCACAATCGAACGCGTCGCATCTGTTACCGTGGTTTCAGGTGGCAAAAGTAATGCAATCTGCTCCGCCATAGCTTCGTCTTCGACGCTACCGTCAGCTATGCCTGACTGAATACGAACGAGGAAGGCACCAATAGCCTCACCTTCCGCTCTTGACACAACAACGGGCGCCGGAGCAGCCTGCTCAACAGCAGGAGTGCTAACTTGCTCAACTGCGGGAGCCTCAACTTGCGGTGCAGTTGCCTGAGCGATTGCCGAAGACTGCCCAGCCACTACAACGATGGCTGCAGCTGAGAGCAACCCAAGCATATGCTTGACAATAACCATGCAAATATCCCCAAAACAAATGGCTATAAGTATCTGTTTTCAATCCATCACACAGACGGACGATTAACGCAATATTAATAAAGAAAGCCTGACCGGCTTCCATTATTATGTTTAATTTTTAAGTGCCCGAACCGAATTGCGGGTGGCAAGAACGTCACTCGAAACGTCCGCTGCGGTCGCAGGTACAGAACCAACCAGATCAAGAACCTTGTACAGTTCGATTGCATCCGAGTTGGTAACATAGACAATGTCTTTGTCCTGCATCGGGAACTTCTGAACCGCAAAGAACGTGGCTGGATCTCTCAAGTTTGCCCGGAAGATCACAGGAACCTCGTCTTTGACGAACTTCGAAGTATCAAGGCCAAGCTTTACCAGCAGGTCGCGATTGACGACGCGGTACAGGAAGACCTGCGCCGGATCGGCTCTTGAATCCAGCAAGCCACCGGCCTTGCCGAGTGCATCAGACAATTTCAGTTCAGACTCTTCGAAATCGAAACGACCGTTCAGACCAGAAGCACCAAAGGCCATGAATGTACGACGTTCACGATCAACCATCACCACATCGCCGGGCATCACATAGATGTTTTCCTGCGGATGGCTGGTCAGATAGTCGTAATGGACCTTCGCAGAGCGACCATTACGAATAAGTGTGACATAAGATTCAATGCCCGGCGAACTCAAGCCACCAGCTTCAGAGATCACGTCAAGAATACGCTCACCAGCTTCGCTTAGGTCAATTTTGGCAGCGGATTTGACGTCGCCCAGAACGGAAACCTGCGCGGAACGGCTGCTGACCTTGTTGATCATGACCTGCGGTTCGATGGCGCGATTTGCCAGGCGCTCTTCGAGATCGGCCTGAACCTCTTCAACCGAACGCCCTGCCGCACGTACGCGGCCAGCATAAGGCACACTCACCGTACCATCACGCGAAATAGTTTGGACAGGTAAGGAAACATAATTGCCCGGTCGGCTACCAGCCTCCTGCGGTATAAACAGACCGCCAGCCTGCGATTCAAAGACTGAGACTTGAACAACGTCGCCAACGCCAAGCGGCAGAGATGGAGGACCGCCGCGTCCACCGCCGAAGCCGGTCGCCATGCTACCACCCGTTGCACCACCGATATAACCAAGCACTCGGCTGTTGATTTCAATCAGCGCATAATCGATGCCTGCAACGCCCTTATTGCCACCCTTCTTGTCAGCGACAAGCTTGACGGATGCCTGAGATTCGATCGACCTAAAATCCGGCCCCGAAGAAGAGGTTACAGTGCAGCCAGAAAGAACTGCTGTGCTTAAAAGCAACACACTCGAAAAACGCATAATATAATCAAGTCCCTTTAAATCACAAACTCCATAAGCCACACGGCGTTATGGCGCAATACAGTAGGCTTAAAACAATAAATGCCGGCCTCTCCAACCCCTGGAAACCGTCACATTTATATCACTCAATTTACCTGCCGAGCAGGAAATTCAATAAACAAGCAAACCGTCGAGAATCCTTATGGCACTTATATGTCCAGATTGAGTAATTAAATTACAACCATTAAAATTTTAAATACACACTTAACTGGCCCGCAAAAACTACCTGATATCAAGCATCCAAATAAAAACAATTCAGGTTGCAATGAAACGGGGCTAACATGCTTATCAAGAAAACAGCAACTGCAACATTCCTGTCTTTCGCTATGTTAATGGCAGGTAGCAGCAGCCTCGCTGCGGCCCCCTTAAGTGGATTGGCGCGCAGCGCTGCCCCGAAGCCGGATCAGCATATTTCGACCCGCCGCACAACTATTGCTCCATTTTCTTTCGCGAGTTTCTGCACAACCAACTCTGCAGATTGCGATGTTCAAGGCAGCGGTAAAAAAGTATCTTTGTCACCCGACAAGATGAGCCAGCTGAAAAACATCAACAGCAGCATCAACCGCGCCATAAAATACACGTCAGATCAAGATGATAATGACGCTTGGGAGATTAATGTCACACAAGGCGATTGCGAAGATTACGCACTGACAAAACGCCACAAACTGCTTGCTGCTGGCTGGCCCTCCGGCGCCCTGCGTATCGCGGTCGCCCGCTTGCCAAATGGCATCGGCCATGCCGTACTTGTTGTGACAACAGACCAGGGTGACTACGTGCTCGACAACCGAACGAATGAAGTAAAGCCCTGGCACAGAGTCAATCTGAAGTGGCTGAAAATCCAGTCGCCGGATTCACCGCGCAAGTGGCTCGCCATTTGACATAAGTGAAATTCCGTGACAATTGCGGCCCCGCCTCGGGGCCGTTTTTATTTGAGTTGATCCTCCCAGAAAAAATATACCAAAATGTCATTTTTTCTAATTATTCGCCCAGCAGCACCTATATGAGCTCAGGAGTTCGACGGCTGGAACGCATGTTGTGGCAATAAACTGTGGTAGGCCATTCCATTTCTTTTGTTTTGCCGCATTCCACACCGCTTACCGCCTTGCAGCCGGAAAAATCGCTCCTTATATACGCCCCAGAACAGCAAAAATGCTGAACAGATATCAAGACAATCCAAGTCAAGGAGTTGTCAATGGAATGCCTACCGGGGTTCCGACAACTCGCTTCAAGGAGAGAGTAGAATGGCAAAAGTAATCGGTATCGACCTTGGCACGACCAATTCCTGCGTCTCAGTTATGGACGGCAAGGACACCAAGGTCATTGAAAATGCAGAGGGTGCACGCACCACCCCTTCTATGGTTGCGTTCAGCGACGATGGTGAGCGTCTGGTTGGCCAGCCTGCCAAGCGTCAGGCTGTAACGAACCCGACAAACACACTGTTCGCGGTAAAGCGTCTGATTGGCCGTCGTTATGACGACCCGACCGTTGCCAAGGACAAGGGCCTCGTTCCTTTCGAAATCGTCAAGGGCGATAACGGTGATGCATGGGTAGAAGCCCAGGGCAAGGGATATTCCCCATCGCAGATCTCCGCGATGATTCTTCAGAAGATGAAGGAAACCGCAGAGGCTTACCTTGGTGAGAAGGTCGAAAAGGCCGTTATCACGGTTCCTGCCTACTTTAACGATGCACAGCGTCAGGCAACCAAGGATGCTGGCCGTATCGCCGGTCTTGAAGTTCTGCGCATCATCAACGAGCCGACTGCGGCTGCTCTCGCTTACGGCCTCGACAAGAAGGACGGCAAGACGATTGCTGTTTATGACCTTGGCGGTGGCACCTTCGATATTTCCGTTCTGGAAATCGGCGATGGCGTATTTGAAGTAAAGTCCACCAATGGCGACACGTTCCTTGGTGGTGAAGACTTCGACATGCGTCTGGTCGAATATCTGGCCGGTGAATTCAAGAAGGATCAGGGCATTGACCTGAAGGGCGACAAGCTTGCGCTGCAGCGTCTCAAGGAAGCCGCAGAAAAGGCAAAGATCGAGCTTTCGTCTTCGCAGCAGACCGAAATCAACCTGCCATTCATCACGGCAGACGCAACCGGTCCAAAGCACCTGACACTGAAGCTGACACGCGCCAAGTTCGAAAGCCTGGTTGATGACCTCGTTCAGCGCACCGTTGCGCCGTGCAAGGCCGCTCTCAAGGACGCTGGCGTATCTGCCTCCGAGATCGACGAAGTCGTTCTGGTTGGCGGCATGAGCCGTATGCCTAAGGTGCAGGAAATCGTAAAGCAGTTGTTCGGCAAAGAGCCGCACAAGGGCGTAAACCCTGACGAAGTTGTTGCCATGGGCGCTGCCATTCAGGCTGGCGTTCTGCAGGGCGACGTCAAGGATGTTCTGCTTCTCGACGTAACTCCGCTGTCGCTGGGCATCGAAACACTGGGTGGCGTCTTCACCCGTCTGATCGACCGCAACACGACGATCCCGACAAAGAAGAGCCAGACCTTCTCGACCGCTGAAGACAGCCAGTCTGCCGTAACCATCCGCGTCAGCCAGGGCGAGCGCGAAATGGCACAGGACAACAAGCTTCTCGGCCAGTTCGACCTGGTTGGCCTGCCACCGGCACCACGCGGCGTTCCGCAGATCGAAGTGACCTTCGACATCGACGCCAACGGTATCGTTCAGGTATCCGCCAAGGACAAGGGCACAGGCAAAGAACAGCAGATCCGCATTCAGGCATCTGGTGGTCTGTCCGACGCGGACATCGAAAAGATGGTCAAGGACGCGGAAGCCAATGCTGAAGCCGACAAGAAACGTCGTGCAGGCGTTGAAGCCAAGAACCAGGCTGAAAGCCTCATCCACTCGACCGAAAAGTCGGTGACGGAGTATGGCGACAAGGTTTCGGAAGCAGACCGCAAGGCTATTGAAGATGCAATTGCATCGCTCAAGACAGCCGTTGAAGCTTCCGAGCCGGATGCAGACGATATTCAGGCCAAGACCCAGACACTCATGGAAGTCTCCATGAAGCTTGGTCAGGCGATCTACGAAGCGCAGCAGGCAGAAGCCGGTGAAGGCAATGCTGAAGGCGCCAAGGACGATATCGTCGATGCAGATTACGAGGAAATCAAGGACGACAAGAAGTCTGCTTAATGCTGGCTTCTGAACGTACTTGATTGAATGACTAAAATCCGGCTGCCTCGTGCAGCCGGAAATCCATTTTGGGGCGTGTTATCTTCATGGCGAAAGCAGACTTTTACGAAACCCTCGGTGTGAGCAAGTCCGCCGATGAAAAGGAGCTGAAAAGCGCCTTTCGCAAACTTGCAATGAAGTATCATCCGGACAAAAATCCAGATGACGCCGAGTCTGAAAAGAAATTCAAAGAAATCAACGAAGCCTATGAAACGCTGAAGGACCCGCAAAAGCGCGCGGCCTATGATCGTTTCGGTCACGCTGCCTTTGAGCAAGGCGGCATGGGTGGCGGTGGTGGCGGTGGTTTCGCCAATGGCGGCTTCTCCGACATCTTCGAAGACATCTTCGGCGAGATGATGGGTGGCGGTCGCGCACGCCGTTCATCCGGAGGCCGCGAACGTGGCGCTGACTTGCGCTACAACATGGAAATCTCGCTTGAAGAAGCCTTTACTGGCAAAACGGCGCAGATCCGAGTCCCGACCTCGATCACCTGCGACGTATGCACTGGTTCTGGCGCCAAGCCCGGCACGCAGCCCAAGACCTGTGGCACCTGCCAGGGTTCCGGTCGTGTGCGCGCAGCGCAAGGTTTCTTCTCGGTCGAGCGCACTTGCCCTACCTGTCATGGTCGAGGTCAAACAATCACCGACCCGTGCGGCAAGTGCCATGGCCAGGGACGTGTCACCGAAGAACGTTCGCTTTCCGTCAACATTCCGTCGGGTATCGAAGACGGCACACGCATTCGTCTGCAGGGCGAAGGTGAAGCCGGCATGCGCGGTGGACCGACCGGTGACCTGTACATCTTCCTGTCTGTAAAACCGCACGAATTTTTCCAGCGGGATGGTGCAGATCTTTACTGCGCCGTGCCAATTTCGATGACTACGGCAGCTCTAGGCGGTACATTCGATGTAACGACACTGGATGGCACAAAATCGCGTGTCTCCGTGCCTGAGGGCACACAGGCCGGCAAACAGTTCCGTTTGAAGGGTAAGGGCATGCCGGTGCTACGTTCTGCGCAGACGGGCGATCTCTATATCCAGATCCAGATCGAAACGCCGCAGAAACTCAGCAAACGTCAAAGAGAGTTGCTACAGGAATTCGAGCAGCTTTCGTCGAAGGAAAACAACCCGGAATCGTCGGGTTTCTTTGCCCGCATGAAGGAATTCTTTGACGGCTAAGAGTCTGACGTAACGGCATAAAATTGAAAGGCTGGAGATTGTGACAATCTCCAGCCTTTTTATTATCCGGCAAATCCACCCTCATCGAGAAACGCCTGTTCTTCTGGCGTCGTGTCGCGGCCGAGAATTCTGTTGCGATGAGGAAAGCGGCCAAAGCGCTTGATGATGTCACGGTGCTCGATGGCGTGGTGTAATGACGGGCCACCAATGATCTCGATCAGGCGGCAGCAGAACTCCTGATCATCCAACTCTTCCGAGTGCATGAACGGCATATAGAAAAACACGCACAGCGCCTCATCGACCGCCGTATCAAGACCTTGCGCGATGGACTTATGGGCAAAATGTCGAGCAAGCGAATCCGTCGCATACATATGGCCCGTTCCGCGGAAACAGTTGCGTGGGAACTGATCCAACAATAGCAGAAGAGCCAGTGCACTTTCCGCATTGTTCAGCCAGTCATCCAGTTCACGGGCAGCCGCTGCAAAATGCGCAGCTTTAAATCGATCATGGAACTCCTGGTCGAAATCCTCATCCTTGGCAAACCACTTTTCAGGACCTGCATTTGTCCAGAAGGTGATGATTTCGGCTGCTGTTGCTATCAATGCTGTTACCTCTGCAATGTGGGGATTTCAGTAATGTGGCGGCTTGGTTATGGCGGGCGCGTCCAATGACTGTTCTTCCAGGCTCAAAAACCGCTCCGTCAAACGGTCCAGTTTGGCACGCGTTTGTTCCACGACGCGCCATTGCTCCGCCAGTTGATCCGAGAGTTCATCGATAACACGGCTTTGATGGGCGACCGTTTCTTCCAGTGACACTACCCGCGCTTCCATATCAGTCGGCATGCATATCCTCATTTATTCAACAGTGCTGCATTCAACCCACACCGGCAGAATGTCAACCGACGGCATAATGTCACCTCACCTTTCCTTACGCCGTTTATACGGCATCAACATGATTGCGGATGCCGTCACGGCACCGGCAAAGGTTGTGACAAGAGGCAGAGAAATCAGCAACATTGGCAACAGCGGATTTTGGGAATGTTCAATCCGGGTTCCAAGACCGCCGATATCAAAGAACATCAAACCAGCCGCGATAAATAGGCCAAGGCTTGCCCCGAATCCGGCATTACGCGCCAGAAACCACAACATGTCCCAATGATCCTGCCGGGCTTCTTCCGGCGTCATCTCAAGGTCGTCGTCGTTTTTCATGGCGCATCCCTTCTGCGGGGTATTTTCACGATTGTACAACAGCACCCACAAAATCGGAATTGATTTTCAGAATGCGCGCTATGACATAACGGCGCGGACGACACACTCACCAACGAAAAACCCCGGCAGGAAATGCCGGGGTTGCGGGTAGTGAGACCCGATGAGGATTATTCTTCTTCCTGAAAAACCTGCTCACGCTTTGCCTTGACGCTTGGCAGGAAGACGACAACCAGAACCAAGGCTGCAATTGCCAACAGGATGGCGCTGATCGGCCGTGTGACGAATGTTGTCGGATCGCCGCGCGACAGGATCATGGCACGGCGCAGGTTCTCCTCCAACAGCGGCCCAAGCACGAAGCCGAGCAGCAGCGGCGCCGGCTCACAGCGCAGTTTCACCAGCACGTAACCAATGAAACCAAAAAATGCGACGGCGTAGAGGTCGAAGACATTGGAGTTGACGCTGTAAACACCGATGGCACAGAAGGCCATGATGATCGGAAACAGCACGTAATAGGGAATGGTGAGCAATTTGACCCAAAGCCCGATCAACGGCAGGTTCAAGACCACCAGCATCAGGTTGCCAATCCACATCGACGCAATGATACCCCAGAACAAGGCAGGCTGTTCGCTCACCACATTTGGACCGGGCACAATGCCCTGAATGATCATCGCACCAATCATTAGCGCCATAACGGGATTGGCGGGAATGCCAAGCGTCAGCAGCGGGATGAAGGATGTCTGCGCTCCGGCATTATTGGCAGATTCTGGACCGGCCACACCGGCAATCGCACCATGGCCGAATTCCTCAGGGTTTTTCGACACACGTTTTTCAACGGTGTAAGACGCGAATGAAGCAAGGATTGCGCCACCACCGGGCAGAATACCCAAAGCCGAGCCAATGACGGTTCCACGCAGAATAGGCGCAATCATACGTTTGAAATCATCCTTGCTTGGCAATAGGCCGCTGACTTTGGACATCAGCACCGAACGGGAATGTTCATCTTCGAGATTGCGCAGGATTTCCGCTATGCCGAAAACACCAACTGCAAGCGCCACGAAATTCAGGCCATCGGCATATTCTCGGATGCCAAGCGTGAAGCGCGGTGTACCGCTGTAGATATCGGTGCCAACAAGACCGAGAAGCAGGCCCAGCACCACCATCGCCAGTGCCTTCACGATGGAGCCATGCGCCAGGGCAATCGACGATACCAGACCGACGACCATCAGTGAAAAATATTCGGCAGCACCGAACTTTAGTGCAATCACCGTCAGTGGCGGCGCAAAGATCGCCACCAGGAATGTCGCAACTGTTCCTGCAAAAAACGAACCAATTGCCGCTGTGGCAAGTGCTATACCCGCCTTACCTTTGCGGGCCATCTGATAACCATCGATGGCCGTTACGGCAGATGAGGATTCGCCCGGCATATTGATCAGGATAGCGGTGGTTGAGCCACCATACTGCGCGCCGTAATAAATACCGGCCAGCATGATCAGTGACGAAACCGGCTCAAGCTGGAAGGTGATCGGCAACAACATGGCGATGGTTGCCGTTGCGCCAATGCCCGGCAACACGCCGATCAAGGTTCCCAGCAACACGCCAATCAGGCAGAAGAACAGGTTTCCAAACGACGACGCCGTGCTGAAACCAAGTGCGAGATTATCGAAAAGTTCCATCGAAACCTCTTAGAACTTGAGCCATGGACCAAACCGCTGGAACGGCAGGCCAAGACCATAATTGAACACGACGACCGAAAAGACAGTCAGCCCGGCGGCCAGAAGGACGGCGGTGTGGACTTTCATTTTACGGGAGGCGAAGGCGGCAATCAGCGCCGTGAAAAATATTGCGGGCACAAACCCGAGCCCGCGAACGGTAAATCCAAAGAAGACTGGTGCGGGCAAAATAAGCAACATACCGCGCCAGGCGATAGCGCCCAGCGGTTCATGTGCCACCTTGCCAGAACGCAGGAATATAACCGCACCCAACAAGACGAGAACCAATGACAGGACAAAGGGGAAATACCCCGGCCCCATCCGAAATGTCGTGCCCAGATCGAGCTCGAAAGCTTGCCAACCGAACGCCATGCCGAGACCGACAAAGATCAATCCACAAACGGCTTCGGACATATTGAAGGAAACTGATTTCATAGAAGCTCCGCTTCCGCGCATGCATCAAACGCTAGCGCACCATGGAAAGGGCTAAAGGGACCGGCGGCCTTGCCGCCGGCTCTTTCAGATGGAGGTATCAGTCGGCGTATTGACCAGCAGACTCGATGACCGGCTTCCAGCGAGCGATTTCGCTTTCAAGCTTGGCCTTCAGCGCGGCGGGCGTGCCATCTGCTTCCGGGGATGGGATGGTACCAAGTTCAGCAAAGCGCGCTGCAATGTTCGGGTCCTTCAATGCGACCTGAAGCGACTTGGAGAGACGATCGACAGCCTCCTGCGGTGTGCCCTTTGGTGCATAGACACCATGCCAGATGCCCACTTCAAAGCCGGGCAGGCCTGCTTCAACAGCAGTTGGTACGTCAGGCAGAACATCAAGACGATTTGGCGAGGTCACTGCGAAGGCTTTGACTGTTTTACCCTGGATCTGCTTGGTGGTGTTGGTTGTCTGGTCGCACATAATATCAACCTGGCCGCCGAGAAGGTCAGTCATCGCTGGACCAGTTCCCTTGTAAGGCACTGTCACCAGCGGTGTCTCAATCGCGCTCATGAACAGCATGCCGCACAGATGCGAGGCGGCACCGATACCGGCATTGGCAACCGTTACTGTGTCCTTGTTGGCCTTGGCATATTCAATCAGGCCCTTAAGGTCCGTCGGCTCCAGATCCTTGCGTGACAGGATGGTCATCGGCACATCAGTGACGAGGCCAACATATTCGAATGCATTGAGCGTATCATAGGCCAGCTTGCGATAGAGCGTGGCGCTGGTCGCCATGCCGATATGGTGCAGCAGGATCGTGTAACCATCAGGATCAGCAGCGGCGACGCGACCGGCACCAAGTGTGCCGCCGGCACCGCCAACATTTTCAACGACGATTTGCTGGCCAAGGTCCTTGGACATGGATTCAGCAACCAGACGGGCTACAGTATCGGTCGGACCACCGGCTGCAAAAGGCACCACCATGGTGATACCGCGATCCGGATAGGTCTGCGCAGAAGCAGACATCGCAACCAGCGAAACGGTTGCAGCCATGACGGCAGACGACAGTGTCTTGAAAAAGTTCATCGGTTCCTCCCAGAATGTGACGATGATGTTCGCAAGAACCGACTCCTCAATCGGAACCTGCGGATACGTCATTTGCAGCGGGGGGACACGAAACTGCAATCGGCTTCACATGACGCCGCAGCATCTTTTGCTATGAATAAATGGTAAATGGGTGGAATTCGAAACATTGCGGAAAAATGATGGGTGGAAATCCACCCATCTGGCCAATTGGCGTTACAACGCCTCGTCGTCGAGATGCGCAAAATTGCCCAAATGGCGTTTATCGAGACCGTATTTTTGCATTTTCTCGTAGAGCGTTTTGCGTGAGATACCGAGCGTCTCATAAACCGCCTTCAGATTTCCGGCATTGGACGTAATGGAATGGGCAATCAGATCGCGCTCATAGGACGCCACTTTATCCGCCAGACGATGTGGTTGCCTGTTGTCTTCATCGGTGGCCACCTGCTCGGCATTTTCAGATGATAGGCCAAGCACGAAACGGTCGGCAGCATTGCGCAATTCACGCACATTTCCTGGCCATTCCCGCGTCGCTACCTCTGCGATAACACTTTGCGGAACCTCCCTATCCTCGCGGCCATAACGAGCCGCCGCCTCACGCACCAGATGCAGGAACAACAGCGGAATATCGGACCGCCTTTGTGCCAGCGATGGCACGTGCACGGTTGCGACGTTTAGCCGATAGAGCAGATCAGGGCGAAAACGGCCGGCAGCCACCTCTGCCTCAAGATCGACCTTACTGGTGGCAATGAAGCGGACATCCAGTTCCACAATGTCGTTGGAACCAAGACGGGTAATAACCCGCTCCTGCAGCACGCGCAGGAATCTCGCTTGAATGTCGATTGGCATCGAGCCGATTTCATCAAGCAGAATGGTACCGCCACGAGCGTGTTCAAATTTGCCGTAGCGGGCACGAATGGCCCCGGGAAAGGCGCCAGCCTCATGGCCGAACAATTCGCTTTCAATCAGGTTCTGTGGCAAGGCCGCACAATTGATCGCCACGAACGGACGATTGGCGCGGTTGCTGACATCATGCAGGGCACGCGCCACGACTTCCTTACCGGCACCGGTTGCGCCAATAATCAAGGTATCGGCATCGGCGGCACCAATCGCTCGGATTCGATAGCGAAGATCCACCATGACTTGCGTGCGACCGGGAAGCCTCGTTTCAAGATCATCACGTTTGCCAGCGACGGCGCGCAGGCGTCTGTTTTCCAGAACCAGCGACCGTTTATCCATGGCGCGGTGAATGACACCTGAGAGATATTGTGCCGTGAAAGGTTTTTCCATGAAGTCGTAAGCGCCATTGCGCATGGCATTAACGGCCAGTTGCACGTCGCCGTGGCCGGTTACCAGAATAACCGGGATCTCTGCATCCAGCTCCCGGACTTTTTGCAGCAATGTCATGCCATCCATGCCAGGCATCCTGATATCGCTGACGACCACACCATCAAAACTATAACCGATCAGTTCAAGGGCATGTTCGGCACTGGACAGCATGGTTACGGAAAAACCGGACAGTTCCAGCGCCTGCGCCGTGGAAAGGCGAAGCTCTTCCTCATCATCAATCAGCAAGACACGGGCACCATTCATTCTGCAGCGACCTCCGCAATACGCTCAGCCATCGACAATTCGATAACGAACTCGGCACCGCCGCCCTCAGGATTACGCACGCGCAGTTCTCCGCCAAAATCCTTGATAATGTTGTACGAGATGGACAGGCCAAGACCCAAGCCACGACCGACGCCCTTGGTGGTAAAAAACGGATCGAAGATACGTTCCATGATCGCGGCTGGCACTCCCGGGCCATAATCCCGCACCGAAATCAGGACCCTGCCATCATGCTGTTTCGCAGTAACAAAGATCCGGCGGTCTTCCAAAGTCTCCACCGCATCCGCAGCATTTGAAATGATATTCACCAGAACCTGCTGCAAACGGACGAGGCCCGCCTTGACGCTCAAGGGGTTGGTCCCAAAATCTACGATAAGATCGGCGTTGGCGGCCCTCAATCGCGCATGCAGAATTTCCAGCGTGTCCTGCATTGCCTCTTCAAGCGAGACAGACGTCATCTTTTCATTCGGTTTGCGGGCGAAGTTACGTAAGTGGCGACTGATTGACGCCATGCGATCGATCAAAGCAGAGATCCTCTTGAGGTTGTCGCTGGCCTCCTCCACTCTGTTACGTCCGATAAGGAGGGCCGCACTGTCGGCGTAGGTTTTTGCTGCCGCCAGTGGTTGGTTGAATTCATGCGACAGGGCGGCCGACATCTGGCCGAGACCGGCCAGCTTACCGGCCTGAATGAGGTCCCCTTGCGTTTTGCGCAGCTGTTTTTCGGTTTGCCGGCGTTCGGCAATTTCACGCTCAATATGGCGGTTCACCCGCGCCAGATCTTGCGTGCGCTCTGCCACCCTTCGTTCCAACTCGGCCTGTGTTTCAGCCTGCAGCACCATTCGTTCCTGTAATCGTGCTCGGCGCTGCAGAACTGCGGCAAGGATGAACCCTGCAAGGCAAAGGCAGAGCACCACCGCAATGACAGTCGTGCGTACCTGGTTGCGCACCGAACTGGTGTCCATCAACACCCGCACGGTCCAGCCGGCTTCAGGCATCAGTTGCGACAGGGCGAGATATTCCTGCTCCCCCTGCCCGCTGGCGATCTTGAATAGTGCATGTCCGTCACTGCTTTCGATGCTCAATGGCAATTCACGCAATGTCGCATCCGAGTAACGGCGCGATGTTTCGGTTCGCAACAACCGATCCTTGGTCAATGGCAGCAGAGAGGCATAGAGCCACTCCGCCGTACCAGTCATGAAGATGATGCCTTCAGGATCCGACACGATGATCCGATTTTCACCATTACCGAAGGAAGCCTCGATGCCTTCAATATCGACCTTAAAAACGATCACGCCCTTGATGACATTCTCGAACAGAATGGGGGAGGAGAAATAATAGCCACGCTTATGCGAGGTGGTGCCAAGGGCAAAGAACCGCGATTGCTGGCCTTTTGCTGCCTCCTGAAAATAGGGCCGATAGCTGAAGTTCTGGCCAATGAAGGTGGCCGGTCCATCGAAGTTGCTGGCAGCAATCGTTTCACCGTCCAGCGTCATGACATAAATGTCCGACGAGTGCAGAAGGGTGTTGATCTCTTTCAGATAGATATTGGCGCGGTCACGCAGCAACTGGTTGGAAGGGTCGCTAACCAGTTCTTCAATATCGTCATGATCGGCCATCAGGGCGGGCAATGGCTCGTAGCGGCTTAGATGCCCACCGAGAGCCGAAACAGCCAGCCTGAGCGTTGTATGGGCCTGGGAAGAGGCTTCATTCATGAAATGGCGGGAAACAAGTTCGCTGCCCTTGGTCATGGCGACAAGGCCCAAGACCAGACACACGACAGCAACGGGTATCCAGCGATGCTTCACCGTTCATTTCCTCCACTACAGCGTTTTCACGCAATCCCGAACAGTCGCCCGGGTCTCCATCCTCAATGGGAGTGTATGTGGAAGATTACCGATTTCCAAGATGGCCGATACGTAGTGTGCTGCCGCCTGCACTGACGGTAAAATGCAGGCATAAAAAAAGCTGGCACAAGGCCAGCTTTTTTAATCAGTCAGTCAGAAAACGCTTATGCGCTTTCCTTCGGCGTCAGAACCTGACGGCCACGGTACATACCGGTCTTCAGATCGATATGGTGTGGGCGACGCAGTTCGCCGGAGTTCTTGTCTTCAACGTATGTCGAAGCCTTGAGAGCGTCAGCCGAACGGCGCATACCGCGCTTGGACGGGCTTGTTTTTCTTTTAGGTACAGCCATTTGTGTTACTCCACTTAACGGACGAAACGGAGCATGTTGCCACTTATGGCTGAATGCCGCATGTTTCGAAATCGGAAATTTGGCGCGCTTATACATGCCTTACCGGGTCTTGACCAGTCCCCACGCATATTTTTTCAGGTTTTGCAGGGTTATGCTTCACCCTCGAGAACAGTCCACGGCTCAACAATTGCCGCCTGATACCACTTTTGCCATGCAGGATGCGCCTTCATCACCTGCATATACTCCAGAGTATCTTCATTGGAAACCAGATCATAGACATCAAAACGGCAGACAACCGGCGCAAACATGGCGTCTGCAGCCGAAAAAGCCCCAAAAAGGTAGGGTCCGCCAGAGCGGACTCGCAATTCACGCCAGATGTTTTCAATACGCTCGACATCCTTACGAACCGCGTCGGACACCTCAAGTTTACTCTTTTTCCTGCGCATGTGCATTGGGCAAGCCTGTCGTAGAGCCCGGAAACCGCCCAGCATTTCCATGGAAACAGAGCGTGCGACTGCCCGGTCTTTTATATTTGTTGGCCACAACTGCTTTTCAGGGAAGAGATCAGCCACATATTCGATGATCGAAAGTGATTCCCAGACACGCAGATCGCCGTGGTGCAGGACAGGAACCAGTTTGGTGGGCGAGATATCCTTGAACTTCGGATTGCCTGCCGCAAAGTCGAAGGGAATCAGAACTTCCTCAAAAGGAACTCCCGCCGCTTCCATGGCAAGCCATGGCCGGAAAGACCATGAGGAATAATTCTTGTTGCCTATATAGAGCGTCAGCTTTTCCATTCGCTACTCCTGTCACAACGCTTTTAAAACACGCCTGCTACTAGGCGCGTTTTCAGCTTCTTCCATGACAGATACACGATCGACTGACGATCCTTTGACGGTGATCCGGTTGATGAAGTTTTTTGATGGATGCTCTAAAACCGGTATTAGTGCGCCTCATCCCAGTTGGTCGCGGCTCTCGCATCAACCTTCAGCGGCACGGCCATGGATACGGCAGGCATTGCCGCGTTTTCCATGACAGACACGACAAGCTCCAACGCCTTGTCGATTTCCGCGTCTTCAACCTCGAATATCAATTCGTCGTGCACCTGCAACAGCATCCGCGCCGAAAGCTTTTCCGCCAACAGTGCCGGTTCGACACGCACCATGGCGCGGCGAATGACATCCGCCGCAGAGCCCTGAATAGGCGCATTTATCGCCGCGCGTTCGTTAAAGGCACGGACAGACGGGTTGGACGAGCGGATTTCAGGATAATAGGCCCGGCGACCAAAAATGGTTTCCACATAACCCTTGTCGCGTGCAAAGGCTTTGGTCGCTTCCATATAGTCCTTGATGCCGGGGAAACGCTCAAAATACTTTTTGATGTATTCGCCGGCTTCCGAGCGGCCAATGCTCAGCTGATTGGCAAGACCGAAAGCGGAAATACCGTAGATGATGCCGAAGTTGATGGCCTTGGCGCGGCGGCGCACTTCTGACGGCATGCCCTCAACCGGCACGCCAAACATTTCAGAGGCGGTCATGGCATGAATGTCGACGCCATTCTCAAAGGCCTGCCGCAGCTGTGGAATATCCGCCACATGCGCCAGCACACGCAATTCAATCTGGCTATAGTCGGCAGACAGAAGCTTGTGACCGGGCGTGGTGATAAATGCCGTTCTGATCTTGCGACCTTCCGCAGTACGAACCGGAATATTCTGCAAGTTCGGTTCGGACGATGACAGACGCCCTGTCGTTGTCGAGGCCATTGCGTAAGATGTATGAACACGCTTTGTCTCGGGATGAATGTAACCCGGCAGCGCATCTGTATAGGTTGACTTCAACTTGGTCAGCTGACGCCAGTCAACAATCTTCGAGGGCAGTTCCGCACCCTCGGCGGCCAGATCTTCCAGCACCTGTGCAGAGGTAGACCATTGTCCGGTCTTGGTTTTGGAACCACCGGGTAGCCCCATCTTGCCGAACAGGATGTCACCAAGCTGCTTGGGCGAACCGACGTTGAACCGTTCACCTGCCAACGTATAGATCTCTTCTTCTGCGGCAGCGGCCTTTTGCGCCAGCTCTCCCGAGAGACGCGACAGGATTTGACGGTCAATGGTGATGCCGCGCTCTTCCATGCGGCACAGCACAGCCACCAGCGGCCGCTCCAGCCTTTCATAGACTGACGTCAGACCTTCAGCAGCCAGACGCGGTTTCAGTACGAGCCAGAGGCGCAGTGTTACATCCGCGTCTTCACCGGCATAGGCGGTGGCTTTCTCAATGTCTACGAAATCGAAGGTGACGCTGGCTTTGCCAGAGCCCGCAACGTCCTTGTAGGCAATCGGCTTATGACCAAGCCAACGCTCAGACAGAGCATCCATGCCGTGCGTGCCTTTGCCCGCCTCCAGCACGTATGACATCAGCATCGTGTCGTCATAACCGTCAATCACCACGCCGTGGCGCTTCATCAGCAGGTAATCGTATTTGAGGTTCTGCGCGACCTTCAGGACGGAAGGGTCTTCAAGCAGGCGCTTCAGCCGCTCAAGAGCATCACGGAAAGGTATCTGGCCTTCGCTCAACTTGATGCCATCGCTGAACAGATCACCACCAGACCCGGTCTTGTGGGTCAAAGGCACATAGGCGGCGCGAATGGTTGTTCCGGAACCATCCTTGTTGTTATCAGCGAGTGCCAGCGAAAAACCGACAAGCTCGGCCTGCATCGGATCAAGGGATGTTGTTTCGGTATCGAAAGCGACAACGCCTGTCTCGTAGGCATCCGCAATCCATCGATCGAGCGTCTGGATGTCACAAATTGTAGCATAGCCGGTCGTGTCGATGGGCGATGATGCGAACAACGCAGCACGCGATGCCGCCAGATCAGACGGCGCGAAACCGTCCTTGCGGACGACCTGCGCATCGTCTGCCGACACCGCTGCCTGCGACGGCTGTGCTGCGGCTGTTGTGCCAGCACCGACATCAGGACCATGGGCATCTGCGCCCCATTCGACGGCTACGACTGCAGCCTCAATCTCGCTGGCTTCCGCACCCGTGGCCTCTGCCACACGGCGGGTCAGCGTCGTAAACTCCATGGCCTTCAGGAAGGCAACCAGCTTGGGTCCGTCTTGCGGCTCCAGCACCAGCTGGTCGAGCTGCATTTCAAGCGGTACGTCCGTGCGCAACGACACCAGCTGACGAGACAACCGCGCCAGCTCCGTGTTGGCTATGATGTTTTCACGGCGTTTCTGCTGCTTAATCTCGCCTGCCCGTTCAAGCAGCGTGTCGAGATCACCATATTCTTCCAGAAGCTGCGCTGCCGTTTTCGGACCGATGCCTGGAATGCCCGGAATATTGTCGGTCGAATCTCCGGTCATCGCCTGCAGGTCGATCATCTTTTCCGGCGGTACACCCCATTTTTCGATGACTTCCGGGATGCCTATCTGCTTGTCCTTCATGGCATCGTACATGTGCACGTTGGCCGTGATGAGCTGCATCAGGTCCTTGTCGGACGAAATGATGGTGGTGTCGGCGCCCACCGCCTCGGCCTGCCGGGCGTAGGTGGCGATCAGATCGTCGGCCTCAAAACCTTCCTTTTCAATGCACGGCAGGTTGAACGCACGGGTCGCATGACGGATCAATCCGAACTGCGGGATCAGGTCCTCTGGCGGTGCAGAGCGGTTTGCCTTGTAAAGGTCATAAAGCTCATTGCGAAATGTCTTTGAGGAATAGTCAAAAATGACAGCGAAATGCGTGGGCGTAACGCCAACATCGGTGTTGCGAGCATCCCGCAGCAATTTCCAGAGCATATTGCAAAAACCGGAAACCGCATTCACCGGCAAGCCATCGGACTTGCGGTTCAATGCTGGAATTGCGTGAAACGCCCGGAAAATAAAGCCGGAGCCGTCAACGAGGAAGAGATGATCGCCTTTTTTCATGGTGCCATCGTTACCTTGCGCCTCATCTTGCGTCCACAGAAAGTTAGATTTGGCCCGGTTTCATGCCCAGAAAGATTCGCTCAAAACCCGTGTCCAACGCTCACCTTAACGTTACCGATTTGTAATAGTTTCTTCCCTTGAAAAGCCTCAATTGCAGCCACAATTATTAGTCAACGGCGCCTGATCACGCCGTAGTCTGATAGCTGGCTCGTCCCCCGCCGCGTCAGACCGGACAAAGGCCTTCCCCCCCTCTCCGGGCCTTTGTCCCTCGATAAGCCGCCATGGCCGACCCCCTCCCGGCCGTGGCGGTTTTTTATTACCCTTACCCCGCAAAAATACCTCGGCTTTGCCGCCTAAAAATGCCGCCGCATGTTTGGGGAAAGAATGCACCATTATGCGTAAGCCGCCCTGTCGATGCCATCGACCAGTGCGAGACTTGTTTTCAGGACCTCAAATCGCATGCGCTTTTCAAGAACCGATTCTGCTGCCTATCTGACTGCCCAGCTGGCTAAGGCCTTTTCACGTGCCTTGCATAAAAAAGCCTCGGCACTTGGCTTTTCTCCAGGCCAATTTCCGATCTTGCTCGAGCTCTGGAATGAAGATGGCATCACACAACGGCAATTGCTTGATCGGCTGGATATCGAGCAGGCAACGCTTGCCAATACATTGGCCCGCATGCAGCGCGACAGCCTGATCACCCGCAAGCAGCACCCCAAGGACAAACGCGCCCAGATCATCGAACTTACAGCACAGGGTCGCTCGCTCGAGGAACAGGCTATTGCCGCTGCCAAAGAGGCGGATGAAGTGGCATTTTCCGGCTTCCGTCGCTTCGAGCGCGAGTTGCTGATCGAGTATGTACAGCGCGCACTCAAAAACACTTCCGCGATGTAGGTCGATGCGATAACGTTGTTATCCGCAACTGACTGCGCATTTCGATTACATGCGTAAGCCCGGCTTAGAATTAAAAGGCAGCATTCCCATCAAACCGCGCGGGTTTCAGAATGCTGTCCAATGGCAGGATACCCAATGACTGATATTTCCAACGTTTTGGCCAAGGCCGATGAAAATCTGACGTCGAGCCTCGACAGGTTGTTTGAACTTGTAAGAATAAAGTCCATCTCTACCGACCCGGCTTTCAAGGCTGAATGCCGCAAGGCCGCCGAATGGCTGACAGCCTCGCTGTCGTCGATTGGTTTCGACGCGTCGGTTCGTGATACGGCAGGCCACCCGATGGTCGTTGCGCACCATGCGGCGGCGACAGCGGATGCCCCGCATGTTCTGTTTTATGGCCATTATGACGTACAGCCGGTCGACCCACTGAACCTGTGGGAAAACGATCCGTTCGAACCTGCGATCAAGGATCTTGGCAACGACCGCAAGGTCATCACCGGTCGTGGCACATCTGACGACAAGGGTCAGTTGATGACCTTCGTTGAGGCATGCCGCGCCTACAAGGAAATTCACGGCTCGCTGCCGATCCGCGTGACCATCCTGTTTGAAGGTGAAGAGGAGTCAGGCTCCCCGTCCCTCAAACCATTCCTCGAAGCCAATGCCGGGGAGTTGAAGGCAGAGTTCGCACTCGTCTGTGACACCAGCATGTGGGACCGGGAAACACCTGCGATTGCAGGCGCATTGCGTGGTCTGGTTGGCGAAGAAGTCGTCATCACCGCTGCGGACCGCGACCTGCATTCCGGCCTGTTCGGTGGTGCCGCCGCCAACCCGATCCACATTCTGGCCAATATCCTGGCCGGTCTGCACGACACGACAGGTCGCGTGACGCTTGACGGTTTCTATGATGGTGTTGAAGAAACGCCAGCCAATATCAAGGCTTCCTGGGAAACGCTCGGCCGCACCGCGGAGGCTTTCCTTGGTGAAGTTGGCCTGTCCGCACCTTCCGGTGAAAAAGACCGCTCGGTTCTTGAGCTGACATGGGCCAGACCAACCGCCGAAGTGAACGGGATTATCGGAGGTTACACCGGCGATGGCTTCAAGACCGTTATCGCCGCGCAAGCATCGGCAAAAGTCTCGTTCCGTCTAGTTGGCAAGCAGAATCCGGCCCAGGTGCGTGAAGCGTTCCGCGCCTATGTTCGCTCCAAAATTCCAGCGGATTGCTCGGTCGAGTTCCATGAACATGGCGGCTCGCCGGCCATCCAGCTGTCTTATGATTCTCCGGCATTGACGAAGACCAAAAATGCGCTCTCCGACGAATGGCCAAAGCCTGCCGTTGTTATCGGCATGGGCGGCTCGATCCCAATCGTTGGTGACTTCCAGAAGATGCTCGGCATGGATTCGCTTCTTGTCGGTTATGGCCTCACCGATGACCGTATCCACTCCCCGAACGAGAAGTACGACCTGCAGTCCTTCCACAAGGGTATCCGCTCCTGGATCCGGATCATGGACGCGCTGGCCGCGAAATAAACAAAAGCCCCGCTTCGGATTACCGGAGCGGGGCTTTCTAAAATAACGACGTCTTTAAAAAAAATATCAGACAAAGGCCAAAAATCAGAAGCCTTTGCCACCCTTGAGTTCGGACCACAAAGTTCCAAAAATAATTTTGATATCCAGCCACACCGAGAAATTGTCGACGTAGTAGATATCCGATGCGATACGGGCTCTTGCCTTGTCGGCACGGTCCGTCGGGCCACGAAGGCCACGCATCTGCGCAAGGCCGGTAATGCCCGGACGCACAGTGTGACGCCTGTGGTAGTTTGGTACGAGATCCTCATAAAGACGGCCACCTGCAAACATGCCGATGGCATGGCAACGTGGTCCGACCAGCGACATGTCACCCTTCAGGACATTGATCAACTGTGGCAGTTCATCAATGTTGGTCTTGCGCAAAATAGCGCCCATCTTTGTAACGCGAGGATCATTTTTTACGGTCTGCGCGACACCCGTTGCGTCGCACAAATCTGTTCTCATTGAGCGGAATTTATAAACGCGGATTTTCTCTCCATTCATTCCCCAGCGAATCTGGGAGAAGAATACCGGCCCCTTGCTATCAAGTTTCACAAGAAGAGCGACGACACCAAAGAGTGGAGACAACATTAAGAGAGCAGAAAAAGCACCAAAGACATCAATAAGGCGCTTAACTGCAAACTGCAATTTCAGCATAGGTGTTTGTTCAACCTGATCATTCTCAAATAAAATATTTTGTGGTTCTAGAACAATACTACCAGACTGCTGAATCTCTTCGAACCCACCTGCGCGAGCCTCGCCAAGTCTAAACATCTTAATCCTCAATTAAAAAAATTTAGTACAGCAACTAAGCATTCCAATAATCATAAGTAATAATTCATTTACCCTGGAAAGTCATCAGAAATGGGGCAGCCGATGAAAAAACAAGCCTTAGGGTTAATTGAAACGGGCCAAACGAGCGTTAGAAATTAGATATTATTGATAAAAATCAGTACTTTAGAAAACAGATTGAAAAAATCAACCAAAACACGAATTCTAAATTTTAAAGAACCGAATGAACGAATTCTGCTCAAGGCGTCGGTAACATCGCTGGCAGTCGCCCGGCACCAGGATGTCGCATTAAGAGACAAGACTCACCTGCGGCCTCCTGCTCGTCAATTTCCCATCAGAAAATCGAGAAGCGTCGTCTGTCTTGCCGGCTGAGGACCGCGTTGATCACTTGCTCCAACATCGGCGGGCGGCACCGGCCCATTTGAATAGGATGGCTCGCCCGGATAAGAGCGCTGCGGAATATCCATCGGCTGACCATTGGCCGGACCGACCTGCTCAGGCGGCATGCCTTGCGATGCCGGACGGTCACCGAAGGCGCCAGAGATAATGTCGGTTATAGACCCCGGCTGGTTTTCGTTGGGACGATCGGGTGGGAAAACCGGTTCATCGGTCACATAACCCTGACCAAACAGTGGTGATGGGGTCAGGCCCGAATGCGCGGCGGTCATGAAGTCATGCCATACTTTTGCAGGCAGGCCACCACCGGTGACCTTCTTCATGGGTGTGCCGTCATCATTACCGAGCCAGATGCCTGTCGTCAGGTTGCTTGTATAACCAACGAACAGCGCATCGCGGAAAGACTGAGTGGTACCGGACTTACCAGCAACCTGCCAACCCTTCAGTCTGGCGGCCTTACCCGTGCCTTCATCGACAACACGCGTCAGCATGTTATTCATCGCAGCGACGATCGCTTCGCTTAGCACACGTGGTGGATTATCATATTTGTTTTCATAGAGGACGTTGCCGTCCATATCAGAAATGCGTTTGACGATATGAGGCGTGGCCTTGTAACCGCCATTCATGAAAGGCGCGTAGGCGGCCGTCAGTTCCGTCAGAGAGACTTCCGAAGTACCGAGCGCAATCGAGGCATTGGCTTGCAACTGGGATTCGATGCCTAGACGATGCGCCACCTTGGTCACATGGTCAGGACCGACCTCCATCACCAATTGCGCAGCGATGGTGTTGAGCGATTGTGCCAGAGCGGATGACAGCGTTACCTCGCCCCTATATTTCTGGTCATAGTTCTCAGGCGTCCAGTTGCCGATGCGAACCGGACCGTCATTACGGATGGAGTTGGGTCGCAGACCGGCTTCCAAAGCCGCCACATAAACGAATGGCTTGAAGGCCGAACCGGGCTGACGCTTGGCTCTGGTTGCGCGGTTAAACTGGCTGTCAGCGTAGCTTGCGCCACCGACTACTGCTCGAATGGCGCCGGTGCCATCGATCGCTGCCAGAGCGGCTTGCGAAACGCCGAGCTTCTTGCCTTCGGCAGCCAATGCCTTAGTGATGGCCTCATCGGCCTTTTCTTCAAGGCCGAGATCAAGGGTGGTATCGACAACCAGATCCTGCTTCACCTCACCGACCAGCGATCGGACCTCATCGATCACCATGTCGGCAGCGTAATGCTGGGCACCCGACCAGAAATGTTTGGCCTTGGTTGGCGGCTGCGACATCGCCGTCGCGCTTTCGC
Organism: Agrobacterium sp. AGB01; assembly: GCF_014851585.1. Lineage (GTDB taxonomy): Bacteria > Pseudomonadota > Alphaproteobacteria > Rhizobiales > Rhizobiaceae > Agrobacterium. The sequence goes on along the minus strand of NZ_JACVAB010000001.1, from coordinate 489,895 downwards.
TATCGGTGATGTAACCTTCTTCGCGCATGGCAGAAAGAACGATCTGCGCTCGTTCTTCGGCGGCTTGCGGATCTCGCGCAGGCGAAAGACGGGACGGCGCCTTCAGGAGGCCAGCCAGAAGAGCCGCTTCTCCAAGATTTACATCCCGTGCAGACTTGTTGAAGTAACGGCGGGATGCGGCCTCCACACCATAGGCATTCGAGCCGAAATAAACGCGGTTCAGATACATCGCAAGAATCTGGTCCTTGCTGTATTTTTGCTCCAGCCAGAACGACAGCAGCACTTCCTGTACCTTGCGCTCAAGCGTGCGCTCTTGGGAGAGGAACAAGTTCTTGGCAAGCTGCTGGGTTAGTGTGGAGCCACCTTGTACCATACGCCCCGAGGTCACGTTAGTGACCACGGCGCGCGCCAAACCGAGCGGGTCAACACCAAAGTGCGAATAGAACCGCCGGTCTTCAATGGCCATGACCGCCTGCGGTATGTAAGGAGACATGTCCTCAAGCGCGAGAGCTTCACCGCCGGTAGTCCCACGGTTGGCAATGACTTCGCCATCAACGGACACGATCCTGACATTCGGTGGTCTCTCAGGAATAGACCAGGTGCTGGCAGCAGGCATGCGTGCACCATAATAAAGAACCAAACCCGTGACGGCGATGCCGCCCCAGATACCCAGCACCACACACCAGTAAAACAGGCGCCTGACCAGCCGGACCAACCCTCCTGATTTCGCGACTTTTACAGGTGTAGCTTTGCTCTTTCTGGATTTTTTGGGTGTGGCTGCAGTGGCGGCGGTTTTACGGCGAACGGCGGAGTTTCCGGCAATGCGGTCGCCAGCATCAAGGCGCATCTCTTCATCTTCGAGCTCATCATCCTCGAATGAAGGTTCTATTCTGCGACCTGATTTGCTTTTGCCTGCCATATGGCCGAAACCACTCCTGATACGATAAACCCTTGCAAACGGGCGTGTTTCGACGCTCGATCTGCATTTCATTCGAATGAGAATAAAATACGGCGATTTAAGGTGCGGTTAAACTCACGGGCCTACCAACTTTATGTTATTGGCAGACATCAACCCATTGGGCGTTGGTGAGCGATGCCATCAGATCCGGCGAGATGCGGACCGCAGCATTGGTGGCGCCAGCGGCAGGCACAACTTCCTGATAGTTCTTCAACGACACATCGCAATAAACCGGAACATCCGTGGCAAGGCCAAACGGGCATACGCCACCGACCGGGTGGCTGGTGACGGCCACAACCTCTTCCGCATCCAACATGCGGGGTTTAGCTTGAAACTGCTCACGGAACTTCTTGTTATCAAGCCGCCTGGTTCCGGCTGTTACAACCAAAAGAACAGCTTCACCGGCACGCAGGCAGATAGTTTTAGCAATCTGATCTGGCTCCACACCATGCGCCTCAGCAGCGAGTGCCACCGTTGCGGAGCTTTTCTCCGTCTCGATGACGGTGATGTCAGGGGATTTGGAAGCGAAATATGTACGGACCGATTCAATGCTCATGCTTAAATGATAGGCGGTCGATTGAGTAATGGCAATAGAACAGCCCCCAGCCATGCACTAATTGCAAAGCTGCGCTGCAATCATGTGTCTGTATTTTGTGCGGGTTTCCGGTACATTTAAATCATCGACGCGGCGCACTCCTCCTCCCAGCGCCCGCCGATTTGGACTGACAATACTCCTCCTCCCAATTGTCAGTCAGTTTCAAGAACCCGGTGCACCTCCTCCCGCACCGGGTTTTTGCTTTTCAAGCCTTTGACAAACTTTCCTGTCTCTTGACAAGCAACTGCAAAGCCAATTATGTCGGCGCCATCGATATTTGTTTGACGACCAGACTTCGGCGCCGCATAGACGCAAACGACGATCTTTTTTCTGCAAATTCGACCAACTGCTCTCGAAAGGACTATTTTTCGAGGCTAATTCAATTTGCCAACGGAAGGAAATCGTTATGGCAACTGGTACAGTTAAATGGTTCAACTCCACCAAGGGTTACGGATTCATTCAGCCTGACGACGGCACACAGGACGTATTCGTACACGTTTCTGCTGTTGAGCGCGCTGGCATGAACGGCCTCAAGGATGGCCAGAAGATTACTTACGAACTGGTTCAGGACCGTCGTTCGGGCAAGATGTCTGCAGACAACCTGCAGGCTTAATAAGCTTTCAGTTTTTTGCACACGATTAAAGGCCGGTTTTACCGGCCTTTTTTATTTGCGTTATATTAAGATTGCAAAAGCTGTTTTATTTTAGCGGGCCTTGAAAAAGCCCTTATGCGACAGCATATAGGGATCATATGTATTTCACACGTCGCTCACGGCACGGCAATACTGCATTCGCTGCCTTGGCGTTAACTTGATGTTAACCAATTGGCGCGAGGATGTGAGCAACGAGACGAAAACCTCAGGTTGTCGTTTAGAAATACAAAATCGCTTCGCCATGACCACGGATGTACTGGCATGAAGCAAAGCGGTTGTGAAAGGTCGGGCTTGCCCGGCCTTTTTGTTTTATGCGCTCTCTGCACAGACAAACGGGGCCTTCGGATACCATCCTGAAAGCCCCGTTTGCATAATCCCTTATTCGCTCGGCTCTATACCGAGGCCTCAACGGCCGTATCGGGAAATCGAAAGATCGGCCGTCTCAATGTCTGGTTTTTGACCACTGATCAAATCAGAAAGCACGCGTGCGGAACCACAAGACATGGTCCAACCGAGAGTGCCATGACCGGTGTTGAGATACAGGTTTCCATAACGGGTCTTACCGATAACCGGCGTACCATCCGGTGTCATCGGGCGTAGGCCCGACCAGAACAGGGCCTGCGACTGATCTCCTGCCCCGCCAAACAGATCCTCGACGGAATGGGTTAGTGTTTCTTTGCGTGCCAGAGGCAGATCATTGCTGAAACGGGCGATTTCCGCCATACCGCCCACACGGATGCGCGAGCCCAAGCGGGTAATGGCAACCTTGTAGGTTTCATCCATCACGGTCGAAACAGGTGCCCGTGCTTCATTGATGATCGGCACGGTAATCGAATAGCCCTTCACTGGATAAACTGGCAGATCAAGACCGAGAGGTTTGACCAGCGCCGGCGAGTAGCTGCCAAGGGCCGCAACAAACACATCAGCTTCAATCCGGCCCTTGGAGGTTTCAACTGCCTTGACGACCGAACCTTCGGTAACCAGACGATGGATGGCCGTATCGTAGAGGAAGGTAACGCCAGCCTGCTCGGCCAGCTTCGCCAACTCCGTGGTGAACATGTAGCAATCACCGGTTTCGTCGCCTGGCAGCCGCAGACCACCCACAATCTTGTCACTCGACGGAGCAAGGCCTGGCTCAACTGCCACGCATCCCTTGCTGTCGAGTATTTCAAACGGCACGCCGCCCGCCTTCAGGACGGCGACGTCCTTGGCAATACCATCAAACTGCTTCTGGGTGCGGAACACTTCCAATGTGCCCTGCGTGCGGTGGTCGTACTGAATACCGGTTTCATCACGGAGTGACATCAAGCAATCGCGGCTGTATTCGGCAATTCGCACCATGCGACCTTTGTTGGTCGCATAACGGGCTGCCGTGCAGTTGGACAGCATCTTCAGCATCCAGCTCCATGTTGCCGCATCCAGTGTCGGGCGCACGATCAATGGGGCATGTTTCATGAACAGCCATTTCAGCGCCTTCATCGGAATACCTGGCGCTGCCCAAGGCGACGAATAACCGGGCGAGATTTCGCCGGCATTGGCAAAGCTTGTTTCCAGTGCCGCGCCCGACTGCCGGTCAATAACCGTGACCTTATGGCCTGCCTTGGCGAGGTACCATGCAGATGTCACACCGATAACACCGGCTCCAAGGATCGTAATATTCATGCCATTCTCACGCATTGGGGGCACGGTCAGTAAAGGCTGCTGCGGCGTCCCGAGGTTGGATGTATTTTCTCTGATAACGACGGCCGAGGCTCGTCAAAATTTCATAGGCAATGGTACCGGCATCATCGGCCACGTCTTCGAGACTCTGCTGCGGCCCAATCACTTCAACGAGTGAACCGTGCTGCAAGGTTCCCTTAGGCAAAGCGGATATGTCGACAATGATACTGTCCATCGACACACGTCCGACAATCGGCAGGCGCTGGCCGTTAAACCACACTGCTCCACTGTTGCTCAAAGACCGTGGCAGCCCATCCGCATAACCGGCCGCCAGTGTCGCCAGATGCATCTGTTGCTTTGCAACGAAGGAACCGCCATAACCAACCTGTGAGCCTGCGGGCACGATGCGGGTTTGCACCACAGCAACCTGAAGCCCGACAACCGGCTTCATGGGATTTGGTCGCAGCACCGACGGTGCACCGCCGTAAAGCGCAATACCTGGCCGCATCAGGTGGTTGTGATATCCGCTACCGAGAAAGATACCGCCTGAATTTGAAAAGCAGATTTTGGCATTCGGCAGGCCAAGTGCCGCTTCCAACATGACAGCCAACTGCGCTGCATTGGCCAGGTTTTCCGGTTCATCAGCGCAGGCAAGATGGCTCATGATATAATCAATGCGCAGGCCCGAAAGACGGCTTTGGTCCTTCACCAGGATTTCCAGCTCTTCCGGCGGCAGGCCAAGACGGCACATGCCGGTGTCGACCTGCAAGATTGCTGGCAGCGTCTTGCCGATGCTGGTTGCGAAGTCGGACCATTGCGCGACCTGCGCCAAAGAGTTGAGAACGGGTGTGATATCGAACGCTTCACAGCTTGCTTCATTGCCGGGCTGCAATCCATTCAGCACATAAAACCGTGCGTCCTGTGCAATCAGTTTGCGAAGGCTGATAGCCTCGTCGATATGCGCAACGAAAAAGTCACGACATCCGGCGGCGTATAGCGTGGTCGCGACATGGTCTGCGCCCAGCCCATAGGCATCTGCTTTCACCACACCAGCCACGGCACTGGCTGGTGCCTGCGCCTGCAAAAACCGGTAATTGTCGAATAGAGCGCCCAGATCGATTGTCAGCCAACCGCTTGCATTACCGCTCGCATGTGTGCGGCTGATTTGCATGTTCATTATCGTTCACCCTCATTATTAATGAAGGATGGTAATGCACGTATTGTCGAATTTTCCAGCGATGATGTGTTGATTATTCAGATTATTGCTATTTATTGAAACAATCTGCGACAAAATGAAAGAAACCACATGTCAGGGCTCGATGCGATAGACCGGCATATCATCAGGGCGCTACGCGCCAATGCGCGCATCAGCAACACCAAACTTGCAGAAGCCGTTGGTTTGTCACCCTCGGCATGCCTGCGCCGCATTAATATTCTGGAACAGTCCGGCGCAATCCGTGGCTACACGGTGCTGACAGGCAATACATCGGGCGAAGAAGGTATTGCGGTGATCGTGCAAATAACCCTTGATCGACAGACGGAAGATTATCTCAACCGCTTCGAAGTGGCAGTGCGCAAACACTCTGAAATTCGTGAGTGTTTTTTGATGACCGGCGGCGCCGATTATTTCGTGCGGGTGGAAATTGAAAGCGCCGGAGACTTTGAGCGTGTCCACAAGGACATTTTGTCAAAGTTACCCGGCGTCTCACGTATTCATTCAAGCTTTGCGATCCGCAATGTGCTGGCATCGCAAAAAGTCAGAAAGTCCTGACATCAAAAAAATCCCGCAAAACCATTGCTTTCGGTTTTGCGGAACATCTTTTTTGTCTTTTACTTCTGTGCGCTCAGGATCTTGAAGCGGGAGTTACGGCATATTTCACCGCTTGTTTTGAATTCGCCAGCAAGAATGGTTTCATAGGGAAGACCACGGTTGGCAACCATCAGCAGCTTGCCACCATTGCGCAGAGCACCTGCCGCTGCCTTGATCAGTGCCTGACCCAAGGCAGGCTCAGCCGCCTGTCCACCTGCATGGAAGGGCGGATTCATGATGATCAAGTCGTATTTCTCTTTTGGTGGCTCAGCAGCAAGATCCTGCCAGAAGAAACGTGCCGTCAGTTTCGGGCAATTTTCTTCCAGATTGATCTTGGCGAATTCCAATGCATTCCAGTCTGCTTCAAACAAATCTATGCGGGCGGTGCGTGGAGACTTCTCTGCGAGCATGACCGAGAGATAACCCCAGCCGGCGCCAAAATCTGCGGCATTGCCATCAAAATCGGTTGGCAGGCGCGATGCCAGCAATTCGGAGCCATCATCGATACGATCATGCGAGAACATGCCCGGCATCGCCGTGAACCGCCCATCAACCGTGACGGCGTCATGCTTCAGCTTCGCAACGTAAGCAGTCACCTCTTCGGGGCGCTTAAACCACACTGCAATGCCATGATATTTTGGTGTGGATTCGACTTCGACACCCAGCTTCAACAGCATCTTGCGCATGGTGGCGATGCCATCTTCTTTCGAACCGGCAATGACGATTGTGCCGCCTACCTTGACGCGTTCAAGCGCTTCGGCGACGCGGTTTTCATTTTCACCACGGTGTTTGCCGCACAGGATAAGCGCCGCATCGAACGCCTCGCCTGACAGGTCAGGTGTGACATTGGCATGTTCGGCCTGCAAGGCGCGGTAAAGCGGACGAAGGCTCTGAACCGCAACAATCTCGGCATCAAATCCTTCGAGCCTCGGTGTGCCTGCTTCGGCTCCAAGAAACAGTACGCGTTCACCCTGCACAGGTGCTTCGACCATGCCTGCGGCGAACGGGTGGAACAGGGTTTTGACGGCGTCACGGCTCATATTTGCGACCTTTTTGAAAATAGAAAAAAGGCGCGGAAATCTTCCGCGCCTCGATATCGGAAAGAAACGAAGGCCTTACTCGGCTGCTTCGCCGTCCTTCTTCTCGGCTTCCTTGCCAGTTGCCTGATCGACAACCTTCATCGACAGGCGAACCTTGCCACGCTCGTCAAAGCCCATCAGCTTGACCCAAACCTTGTCGCCTTCCTTGACGACGTCGGAGGTCTTGGCAACGCGCTCGGAAGCGAGCTGCGAGATGTGAACCAGGCCATCACGTGCGCCGAAGAAGTTAACGAATGCACCGAAGTCAGCGGTCTTGACGACTGTGCCTTCGTAGATTGCGCCGACTTCTGGCTCTGCAACGATCGAGTGGATCCACTTACGAGCAGCTTCGATTTCCTTGCCGGAAGAAGAAGCGATCTTCACGGTGCCATCGTCTTCGATGTTGATCTTTGCGCCGGTCTTTTCAACGATTTCGCGGATGACCTTGCCGCCCGAACCGATAACTTCACGGATCTTGTCGACCGGAATGTTCATCACTTCGATGCGTGGAGCAAATTCACCAAGCTGGCCGCGGCTTTCTGTGATGGCGTTGGCCATCTCGCCGAGGATGTGCTTGCGACCGCCCTGAGCCTGCTCAAGAGCAACCTTCATGATCTCTTCGGTGATACCGGCGATCTTGATGTCCATCTGAAGCGAGGTGATGCCGTCAGCAGTACCAGCAACCTTGAAGTCCATGTCGCCGAGGTGATCTTCGTCGCCGAGGATGTCGGAGAGAACCGCAAAACGGTCGCCTTCGAGGATAAGGCCCATGGCGATACCGGCAACTGGCTTGGCCAGAGGAACGCCAGCGTCCATCAGAGCGAGCGATGTGCCGCAAACGGTTGCCATCGAGGAAGAACCGTTGGACTCGGTGATTTCAGAAACCACACGCAGTGTGTACGGGAACTGCTCAGCGGTTGGCAGCATTGGGCGGATTGCGCGCCATGCCAGCTTGCCGTGACCGATTTCACGACGGCCTGGGGAACCCATGCGACCTGTTTCGCCGACCGAGTAGGGCGGGAAGTTGTAATGCAGCAGGAAGCGTTCCTTGTACATGCCGGTCAGGCTGTCAACATACTGCTCGTCTTCGCCGGTGCCGAGTGTGGCAACAACGATCGCCTGCGTTTCGCCGCGTGTAAACAGCGCCGAACCATGCGTACGTGGCAGAAGGCCAACTTCCGAAATGATCGGACGAACGGTGGACAGGTCGCGGCCGTCGATACGGCTCTTGGTGTCCAGAACGTTCCAACGAACGATCTTGGCCTGCAGGTGCTTGAACACTGCGCCAATTTCTTCGGCTGTGTACTTTGCTTCGCCTTCTTCCGGCAGGAAGTGAGCCTTCACCTTTGCCTTTACTGCGTCGACAGCAGCGTAACGTGCAGCCTTTTCAGTGATCTTGTACGCGGTGCGCAGTTCCGCTTCGGCAAGGCCGAGCATTTCTGTTTCGAGCGCGGAGAAATCTTCCGGTTCGAATTCGCGTGGTTCCTTGGCAGCAACTTCGGCCAGCTTGATGATGGCGTCGATAACTGGCTGGAAGCCCTTGTGGCCGAACATGACGGCGCCGAGCATGATTTCTTCGTTGAGTTCCTTTGCTTCGGACTCAACCATCAGAACTGCGTCCTGCGTACCGGCGACAACCAGATCGAGAACAGACTCGTCCATTTCGTCGAGGTGCGGGTTCAGTACGTATTCGCCGTTGATGTAACCAACGCGCGCGCCACCGACCGGGCCCATGAACGGAACGCCGGAAAGTGTCAGCGCAGCAGAAGTTGCGACCATCGAAAGGATATCAGGGTTGTTTTCCAGATCGTGCTGGATAACGGTCACGACAACCTGCGTGTCGTTCTTGTAGCCTTCGGGGAAAAGCGGACGGATTGGACGGTCGATCAGGCGCGAAACCAGTGTTTCGTTTTCGCTTGGACGACCTTCGCGCTTGAAATAGCCGCCTGGGATTTTACCGGCAGCATAGGTCTTTTCCTGGTAGTTTACGGTCAGCGGGAAGAAGTCCTGGCCTGGCTTTGGAGCCTTGGCAGAAACGACTGTCGCGAGAACCATGGTCTCGCCGTAGGTTGCGATGACGGCGCCGTCAGCCTGACGGGCAACTTTGCCTGTCTCAAGCTTGAGCGGGCGGCCTGCCCATTCGATTTCCACGGAATGTTGCTTGAACATATTTTGTCCTTAACTGTCGCTGCGAAATTGTTTCGTCTTCGCAGCTACGACACATCACGGGCAAGACAACTGGAGGCTTTGTTCATTGCAACGTCATCGGCGTTGCAAAAGCATCCGGCAATCCTGCCCCATGACAGGTCATCGGTTGTTTCAGACGGTACCGGCCCATCCGGCCCATCTTCCTGTCCCCCGGCGATACCTGTGTGGTATTCGGGGCATAGTCCGGCAGACTGCCGGATAGAAAAACCGGCGGGCATCAAACCGATGACCCGCCGGATTTTTTTTAGCGGCGTACACCAAGGGCTGTGATCAGCTTTGTGTAACGGGCTTCGTCTTTCTTCTTGAGATAATCAAGAAGCGAACGGCGGCTCGAAACCATGGTCAGAAGGCCACGACGTGAGTGGTTGTCCTTCTTGTGACCCTTGAAGTGTTCCGTCAGATTGTTGATCCGCTCCGTCAGAATTGCGACCTGAACTTCAGGCGAACCTGTGTCGCCTTCAACGGTTGCGTATTCCTTGATAAGGGCGGCTTTGCGCTCTGCAGTAATCGACATCGTACGATCCTTTCTATTGTCTAAGGAAAATCGGGACGCCTAGAGCCGGGATGTCGTCCAGCTCTGGCCATTCATTGGCAAAAGGCAAAAGCCTTAAGCTGGGGCTGCCTATAAACCATCTGCAGCACAAAGAAAAGGGGCGATTACTCGCCCCCCTCCTGCATGGTCTTATCCGAAAACCCGCTTGGGTCGGAACTCTCCCTGCCCGATTTCACCGATGGCAACCAGTTTGCCACGTGCCATGGCATAGGCCTCGGGGTGATCGGCCGGGGCATCACGGCCGCGCAGCAGAATTGGATTACCCATCTTCAGGCGATGCGCCTGGTCATCACTAATGACCAGCTGTGGCAGCGACGACAGGGCTTCGGCCGTATCGATCAGGAACGCATCGAGAGCTGCAAGCCGCTCATCACGATCTTCAACCGCCTCAAACTCGATAAGCTTTGCAAGCGGCACCATGACGTCTTCACCAAATGGTGCGACCATGGTGCGACGCAGTTCAGAGATATGCCCGAAACAGCCAAGGTCGCGGCCCATATCGCGCGCCAATGCACGCACATAAGTACCCTTGCCACATTCCACTTCAAAATGCGCATGGTTGTTATCGGTAACAGCAAGCAAGCTCAGACGGTAAATCTCAACTTCGCGTGCCGGAATTTCGACGGTTTCACCTTCACGTGCCAGATCATAAGCGCGCTCGCCGGCAATCTTGATGGCCGAAAACTGCGGCGGTGTCTGAAGAATGGTACCGGTGTATTTCGCCAGAAGGTCACGGATCGCCTGTTCTTCCGGACGAGCATCGGAACTTTCGACTACTTCGCCTTCAAGGTCGTCGGTCGCGCGTTCTTCGCCCCACGTCACCGTGAATTCATAAATTTTCCGGCCATCCATGACATATGGCACAGTCTTGGTGGCATCACCGAGGGCGATGGGCAGCATGCCGGACGCCAAGGGATCAAGAGTTCCCGCGTGACCGGCCTTCTGGGCGTTAAACAGCCACTTGATTTTGGAAACAGCCTCGGTCGAACCGAAATCCAACGGCTTGTCGAGAATAAGCCAGCCGGAAATCGGGCGGCCCTTGGGCTTGCGGTGTTGTGGTTTACGCTGTTTGGACATGCCGTATTTCTATTCTTCGTCTTTATCTTCGGAGACTTTGCCTGCAGACGCTCCAAGATCACGACTGACTTCCGGCGAGCGCAACAGCGCATCGATCTTCTGGTAATTGTCAAAACTCGTATCATCCCGGAAACGCAGTTCCGGCATATACTTCATCTGACGCAATTGCGCGCCGAGACGACCACGAATATATTTCGCGTGCCGGTTCAAAGCGTCAATCGTCTGGGTGTGATCAGCAACGCCAAGCGGCGTCACATAGGCAGTTGCCATTTTCAGATCAGGCGACATCCGCACTTCTGAAATCGACACGACCGTCTTTTCCAAGAGATCGTCGCGGACTTCACCACGTTGCAGGACCTGAGTTATTGCGGCGCGCACCTGTTCGCCAACGCGCAACATGCGCTGTGACGGGGCGGAAGATGTTGCTTTTACCATTTTATTAGCCTCAAACGGAGCGAGCGCCGACTAACCGGCGCCCGTCACATTTTCTAGTCGTTTCGAGCAGCGAACTTAGAGCGTTCTGATGATATGCTCTACGCGGAAGCACTCGATCGTATCGCCTGCACGGATGTCTTCGTAATTTTCGAAGGCCATACCGCACTCCTGACCGACCGGCACTTCGCTGACTTCGTCCTTGAAGCGCTTGAGCGTCTTGAGCTTGCCTTCGTGGATAACAACGTTGTCGCGTACCAGACGTACACCGGCACCACGCTCGACCTTGCCTTCGACAACACGGCAACCGGCAACCTTACCGACCTTGGTGATGTTGAACACTTCCAGAATTTCAGCGTTACCGAGGAAGGTTTCGCGACGTTCTGGCGAGAGCAGACCGGACATTGCTGCCTTAACGTCATCTACCAGATCGTAGATGATGTTGTAGTAGCGGATCTCAATGCCAGCACGTTCCGAAGCCGCACGGGCCTGGGCATTTGCGCGGACGTTGAAGCCGATGATCGCAGCGTTGGATGCCTCGGCAAGCGAGATATCCGATTCCGTGATCGCACCGGCGCCTGAATGCACGATACGGGCACGCACTTCGTCGGTGCCGAGCTTGTCGAGCGATGCGATAATCGCTTCGACCGAACCCTGTACGTCAGCCTTGATAACCAGCGGGAACTCTTTCAGTCCCGAAGTCTGTAGCTGGCTCATCATCTGTTCGAGCGAACCGCGCTGACCCGTCTGACGGGCAACAGCCTTGTCGCGTGCCAGACGCTGACGGTACTCGGAAATTTCGCGAGCACGGCTTTCGTTTTCAACAACCGCGAAACGGTCACCAGCAGATGGCGTACCGGACAGGCCGAGGATTTCGACAGGCATAGCCGGACCGGCTTCCTTGACGTGTTCACCCTTGTCGTTGACGAGAGCACGGACACGGCCCCACTGGTCGCCAGCCACAATGATCTGACCCGGACGCAGTGTACCCTTCTGAACCAGAACGGTGGCCACGGCACCACGGCCACGGTCAAGTTCAGCTTCAATAACGGTACCTTCAGCCGTACGGCTTGGATCAGCCTTCAGGTCAAGAATTTCGGCCTGCAGAAGCACGGCTTCAAGTAGCTTGTCGAGGTTGAGCTTGTTCTTGGCCGAAACTTCGACGTCCAGAACTTCACCACCCATGGATTCCACGAACACTTCATGCTGCAGCAACTGCTGGCGAACCTTTTCAGGATTTGCCTCGTGCTTATCGATCTTGTTGATGGCAACGATGATCGGAACACCAGCTGCCTTGGCATGGTTGATCGATTCAATGGTCTGCGGCATCACGCTGTCATCAGCAGCAACCACCAGGATGGCGATATCGGTTGCCTGCGCACCACGTGCACGCATCGCGGTAAATGCGGCGTGACCGGGGGTGTCGATAAAGGTGATCTTGTGACCGTTCTGTTCAACCTGATAGGCGCCGATATGCTGGGTGATACCACCGGCTTCGCCAGCAACAACGTTCGCCTTACGGATCGCGTCGAGCAACGAGGTCTTACCATGGTCAACGTGACCCATGATGGTAACGACCGGAGGACGTGGCAGCATTTCACCTTCGTCATCAACCACGTTGAAGATACCTTCTTCAACGTCGGATTCTGAAACGCGCTTAACCGTGTGACCGAATTCGCCAGCGATCAGTTCTGCCAGATCGGCGTCAATGACGTCACCCGGCTTCATCATCTGGCCTTCCTTCATCAGGTACTTGATCACGTCAACGGCCCGTTCGGACATACGCTGCGACAGTTCCTGAATGGTAATGGTTTCCGGCAGAATGACTTCGCGCGTAATCTTTTCGCGGGTTTCCTGCATCTGGCTGCGACGGAACTTCTCCTGACGACGACGCATCGAGGCCAAGGAGCGGCCGCGCTTTTCTTCGTCAAGACCGGCAGCAGTCACAGTCAACTTGCCACGACGGCGTTCATCTTCTGTCTTCAGACGTGCAGCAGGCTTGGCGGGAACCGGCGTGGCAACCTTGCCACGGACAGGCATACCCGGACCACGGCGCACACCACGATCATCATCGTCGCTGGTGTTTGGACGACGGACACGTGCTGCAGCATTCGGAGCTGGTTCTTCATTTGCAGGAACAGGGCGTGAGCCTTGCGGACGAGCGTCCGGGCGGGCTGCCTGTGGTGCAGCGGCAGAGCGTGGAGCAACAGGTTGCGGCTTTTGTTCAGCCACGGCAGCCTGTGCTGCTGCGGCCTTGGCAGCAGCAGCTTCTTCAACTGCACGACGTGCAGCCTCTTCACGCTCTTCAGCGATACGGCGTTCTTCTTCCACCTTACGGCGGGCTTCATCTTCAGCGCGCTGCTTGGCTTCAACCACGTCGCGGGCCTGCGCTTCCATAAGCGCGCGGCGACGGGCTTCCATTTCACCGGCCGACAGATCGTGCAGAACATTGCCACGCGGACGATCAGGCTGGCGCGATGGCTGGCTCTGCTGACCCGGGCGGTTCTGCTGCTGGTTCGGGCGGTTTGGCTGCTGTCCAGAAGATGGCTGGTGGATGCGTGGCGCAGGCGCCGCAGGCTGCTGCTGCGGACGTGCGGCAACTGGTGCTGCCGGTGCCGCTGGCTTGGGAGCCGGTGCAACCGCTACTGGAGCCTGTTTTTCGTCTTCAGGACGCGAAGGACGACGCTTGCGTGTTTCCACTACAACCGCGTTGGTGCGACCTCGACCCATATCCTGACGCACAGTACCCTGACTCATCCCGCTCGGCTTGAGAGTGAGAGTCTTTTTGGGCTGTGCGTTGAGTGTCTTGTCGTCGTTGTTGTCGGTCATTCCGTTCCCGTTCCTTCGGACGCGGGCCGGATGACAAACATCAAGCCCCGTCGTTCAATTGCTGTATCCGAAACACAGCGTCGACCTTAGCCGATAACCGCGTCATTCTTCATTCCGGCCAGCGCCGCCTTCTGCCCCGGACTGACCGCCATCGCGATACCTTAGGAGCATGTTTGCGCGCTTCACTACACCCTCACCTGCCTGCCCTGCAAGCACGCAAGCGTGGATAAAAGCATTCTGACCCATCAACTCGTCCATTTCTGCCGCAGTAAAGGGCCGAATGGACGGTATTGCTGCCTCGGTTTCCATCCCGAGATGCCAAGCCGTTCGGGCCTGGTTTATTTTCCGAACGCCGTCCGGCGCCGCATCAGCGGCATGGAAGACGGCAAGGGCTGCACCGGAACGCACAGCCGCATCGACTTTTGTTGCGCCGGTAATGAATTGGCTGGCCTTACGGGCCAGGTTCATCATTCCGGCAAGCTGTTGCACCAAAAGCCTGTCAACCATGTCGACAAGCTCAGGACCAGCCTTCACTTCCTTTTTGAAAGCGCGCGCGAAGAGCTTCTTCGCGATTGCTTTCTCCACATATTGCCGCTCGGCCTTCACCCAGCAGCCGCGACCCGGCAGTTGACGCTTGATATCCGGGACGACAACGCCGTCAGGACCAAGTGCAAACCGGATCAAATCATCTGGCTTGTCGCTCTCGCGGGTCACAATGCACATGCGACCGTTGATAGCGCCGAAGCCGTCATCCTCGAGGACGGCATCCGACTGGCGTAACTTGCCACTCATTCCTGTTCAGCGGCGTCTGCCTCCTCCTCAGCAGGCTGCTGGGCATCCAGGTCTTCCTGGGTGATCCAGCCAGCGAGCAGACGAGCCTGAACAACCATGTTTTCAGCTTCAACGCGCGAAACATCGAGCTTCGAGAAGATACCCTCGAACTTCTTGGTCTCACCGTCCTTGCGTTCGCTCCAACCAATCAGGTCGTCAGCAGCGCAACCGGCAAAGTCTTCAACGGACTTGATGCCATCTTCACCGAGAGCAACCATCATCTGCGATGTCAGACCTTCGATCTGCAGCAGTTCGTCGGAAACGCCAAGTTCCTTGCGCTTGGCATCCATTTCCGCTTCGACGCGCTCAAGATATTCGCGGGCACGGGTCTGGATTTCGTTTGCAGTGTCTTCGTCGAAGCCGTCGATAGAGGCGATTTCGTCGAGGTCGACATAAGCAAGCTCTTCAACTTGGGCAAAGCCTTCGGATGCCAGAACCTGACCGACCATTTCGTCAACGTCGAGTGCATCCATGAACAGGTTGGTGCGCTCGTTGAATTCCTTCTGGCGGCGCTCGGATTCTTCCTGCTCCGTCATGATGTCGATATCCCAGCCGGTCAGCTGCGATGCCAGACGTACGTTCTGACCACGGCGACCAATGGCGAGCGACAGCTGCTCATCAGGAACCACAACTTCGATACGCTCTGCATCTTCGTCGAGAACGACCTTGGCCACTTCAGCAGGCTGCAAGGCGTTGACGATGAAGGAAGCCGGATCCTGGCTCCACGGAATGATGTCGATCTTTTCGCCCTGCAGTTCACCAACAACCGCCTGAACACGGGAACCGCGCATACCAACGCAGGCACCGACCGGATCGATCGAGCTGTCGCTGGAGATAACGGCGATCTTGGCGCGCGAACCCGGGTCACGGGCAACCGACTTGATCTGGATGATGCCGTCGTAGATTTCCGGCACTTCCATGGTGAAAAGCTTGACCATGAACTGTGGATGGGTACGCGACAGGAAAATCTGCGGGCCACGCTGTTCGCGACGCACGTCGTAAACATAGGCACGAACGCGGTCACCGTAACGCATGTTTTCGCGTGGAATCATCTCGTCACGACGGATGATGCCTTCGCCACGGCCCAGATCAACGATGACATTGCCGTATTCAACGCGCTTAACGGTACCGTTGACGATTTCGCCGATACGATCCTTGAACTCGTCGAACTGACGGTCACGCTCGGCTTCACGAACCTTCTGCACGATAACCTGCTTGGCAGACTGCGCAGCAATACGACCGAAGTCCATTGGCGGCAGCGGATCGGCAATGAAGTCACCGATCTTGGCATCCGGGTTGCGGTCACGTGCCAGTTCCAGCGGGATCTGCGTGGAATAGTCTTCGGCCTTTTCGACAACCTCGAGAAGACGCTGAAGACGAATTTCACCGGTCTTGGAATTGATATCCGCACGAATGTTGGTTTCAGAACCATAACGCGAGCGGGCAGCTTTCTGGATGGCGTCCGCCATCGCGGCAAGCACGATTTCGCGGTCGATAACCTTTTCGCGTGCCACAGCATCGGCGATCTGCAAAAGCTCAAGCCGGTTTGCACTCACTGCCATTTGTTCGTCTCCGTAAGTCGCATGATTGCGTTAGCTGCCCCCTCTTTGAAGGGCATTACGTTGGAATTATTCTTCGTCGTTTTCTTCGTTCTGGTTGGCTGCAGCCGCTTTCGCCTGCTTGTCAGCCTTCAATGCGTCACGAATGAGATCATCGGTCAGCACCAGCTTTGCGTCAGAAAGAGCATTGAACGGAATAACAACCGTCGGCTCTTCGCCGTAGGCAATCTGATCACGCTCTAACGTAAAATCGTCCGCACCGATTTCGGCAATCTTGCCGCGGAACCGCTTGCGGTTATCAACCAGGATCGATGTTTCGATCTTTACCAGATGACCCTGCCAGCGCGAGAAGTCGGACTTGCGCACCAACGGCCTGTCGATACCCGGTGAGGATACTTCCAGATGATACGCCTTTTCAACCGGGTCTTCTACATCCAGAACCGGAGAAACCGCCATTGAAACTGCTTCGCAGTCCTCAACGTTCATCGTTCCATCCTGACGCTCAGCCATAATCTGGAGCGTTGAGCCATTTTGGCTGGAAAGTCGCACTCTGACAAGAACGAAACCCATGCCAGTCAGAACAGGTTCGACAATGTCGGCAATCCGACGATCAACCCCTGTTTCAACGATAAGCCGTGTCTCGGTAGTGTATTCCGACATATGCGTCTTTCCGGTCCGTTTTCTCAACTGGGACCACTTAACGAAAAAGAGCGGAGCCTTGCGGCTCCACTCTTCATCAAGTGATCAAGAATTTGAACCGTATATAACCCGTCATCCCCGCAATTGCAAGGACGGCGGCAGAAAGGCAGTGGATATTGCCATTTGTCACAATTTAACCGCTTCCACACTTCAAACGGTGGCATCCTTCATTTGTGTGTTTATACTCGCACAAAACAACTCACATCAAAATTACTGGACAGGCCGTGCCGGACCGGAAATCGCCTCTTGCTCCCCTTAGACACCAGACCTATCGAACCATCTGGATAGCCAGCCTTGCATCCAATTTCGGTGGCCTTATTCAGGCTGTCGGTGCGGCCTGGATGATGACGTCCCTGTCCAGTTCGGAAAACATGATCGCGCTGGTTCAGGCCTCGACCTCCCTGCCGATCATGCTGTTCTCACTGATATCAGGCGCGCTAGCCGACAGTTTCGACCGTCGCCGCATCATGATCTCCGCCCAGTTCCTGATGCTTGTTGCTTCAGTCATGTTGACGGTTTTTGCCTGGCTCGGCTGGCTTTCACCATGGCTGCTGTTGTTTTTTACCTTCATGATTGGCTGCGGTACCGCCCTCAACAACCCGTCCTGGCAGGCATCGGTTGGCGAAATGGTGCCGCGTGAAGATTTGCCGGCCGCCGTGACGCTCAACAGTGTGGGTTTCAACATTACCCGCAGCGTCGGTCCGGCAATCGGTGGTGCAATCGTTGCCGCAGCAGGTGCTGCAGCGGCCTTTCTTGTCAATTCACTCAGCTATTTCGCGCTGATCTACGCCCTGATGCAGTGGAAATTGCCGGCACCGACCTCACAATTGCCGCGAGAACATCTGGGTGCCGCTATCTCTTCCGGTATGCGTTATGTGGCGATGTCACCCAATATTGGCAAGGTGCTGGTACGCGGTTTTCTATTTGGCCTGTCAGCCAGTGCCATCCTGGCCCTTATGCCCGTTGTGGCGCGTGACCTGGTGCAGGGCGGCGCCTTGACTTACGGAGTGATGCTGGGCGCATTCGGTCTCGGCGCCATTGGCGGTGCACTGATCAGTGCGCGGTTGCGCGAGGCACTTTCCAGCGAATGGATCGTGCGCGTTGCCTTCCTCGGCTTTGCCTTTAGTTCCGGCATGACGGCCATCAGCACCAACGCAATACTCACGAGCCTTGCGCTTACCATAGCTGGCGCCTGCTGGGTGTTGGCGCTATCACTGTTCAACACCATCGTGCAGCTTTCAACACCGCGCTGGGTGGTTGGACGTGCACTATCGCTTTATCAGACCCTGACCTTTGGCGGTATCGCACTGGGCAGTTGGGTCTGGGGTGCGCTGTCGGAAATCCACGGTGTTTCCTTTGCCCTTCAGCTTTCCTGTGTTCTGATGCTGTTCGGCGTGCTCGTCGGCTATTTCCTGCAGATGCCAGCCTTCGCTTCGCTGAATCTCGATCCGCTGAACCGATTTGTCGAACCGCCTCTGCGCCTCGACATCAAACCACAGAGCGGTCCGATCGCCATTCTTATCGACTATGAAATCGACGATTCGGACCTTCCGGAGTTCATGGCGCTGATGACCGAGCGCAGGCGTATCCGCATTCGTGACGGGGCGCGTAATTGGAACCTGATGCGCGATCTGGAAAACCCTGACATCTGGACGGAAAGCTACCATGTTCCGACATGGGTGGAATATGTGCGGCATAACCACCGCCGCACCCAGGCGGATGCCGAGGCCTGGGACAAGCTGTTGACGCTGCATCGTGGCGACAAACGTCCTCGCGTTCATCGCATGATCGAACGCCAGACCATTCCGCCAACCGATGACATCTTTCACAAGGCCCACACCGACCATCATTGACGGTCGGCTTGATGGGTCAGCGCAGCTTGGTTTTCAGAGTTTCATCAGGGAAACAGGTCGGCGCGATATTGGATTTCGATTGCCAATCACCGAGAGAACGACGGGTTTTGAAACCAGCCAGTCCGTCCGCCTTGCCAACATCATAACCCTTGGCAACCAGTGCCTTCTGCATGGCCAGCACATCTGAGCGCAGCATCGAACCAACCGCCCCCCATTCCCCGCGGAACGGACCGGCATTATAAGCGATGCGGTCTGCAAGATTACCAATGAACAGGGCGTAGAGGTCGGAGTTGTTATACTCCTTGATGACATAAAAATTCGGTGTCACCAGAAACTCCGGACCGTGGCGACCGGCCGGTACCAACATCATGCCAGCAGCATCCAGATCGTTCGACGGGAAGCCCTTGCCGCTAATGCGGGTGATGCCCATCAATGCCCATTGTTTGACGGGTTTGGCCAAATCCGGACCTTCCTGCGCGCAACTGACGTTGGCGGGGATGGAGACTTCAAAACCCCAATCGCGGTTTCTTTGCCAGCCCTTCTTGGCAAGGTAATTGGCAATTGATGCCAGACTGTCGGGCACCGAGTTCCAAATATCGCGACGGCCGTCTCCGTCAAAGTCGACCGCGTATTCAAGGTAGCTGGACGGCATGAATTGCGGCTGCCCAAGGGCTCCGGCCCAGGACCCCATCATACGGTCGGCAGCGACATCTCCGCTATCGACGATATGCAAGGCGGCAATCAGTTCATTGCGAAACATGTCCTTGCGGGTCGACATGTAAGCCTTCGTCGCCAGCACATCGATGACGGAATGTGGCAGCTTGGCACGGCCAAATCCGGACTCCCTGCCCCAAACGGCAACGAGAACTGAAGCAGGCACGCCATAGGTCTGCTCGATACGGCGCAGCGTCGAGGCATGGGTTGAGGCTAGCCCACGGCCAGTTGATGCCAAGGCCTGCAGGCGTTTTTCCGAGAAATAAGCTCCCGGGGATGAAAATTCGGCCTGGCTCTGGCTTTGTTCCTTCGGCGGTTTTTGTCCGGGGATGACCAGATCCGGCAGCTGCCAGTTGATGGAGATGCCGTTCAGTGTGCGTTCAAGTGTCTTTTGGGAGACCCCCGCCTTGCGGGCTTGCGGCCAGACTTCCTTTTTCAGCCAGGCATTAAACTCCGCGTCATAACGGGCCGCAGCAGCAGCTGGCGGTTTTGCCGTCTGTGCATTGGCAGCCGATGCCAGAACCAATGGAAAAACGGTGGCGGCAAGCATGGAAAGCCATCTGGTTTTCATTTTCTCTCCCAATAAATCAGCTCCGATGCTTCTCGGAAATTTACGGCATATATGTGCCTGAACGCAGGATTTTTAACCGCCGGGACCGGATTTCAGATGGTCGTGCGCGCCCTGAGGGCCGCAGTCAGCGTACCCTCATCCAGATAATCCAGCTCTCCACCCACCGGCACGCCATGCGCAAGGCGCGTAATCTTGACGGGCAAACCCGCTAGTCTATCGGTGATATAATGCGCCGTTGCCTGCCCCTCGACGGTGGCGTTTACGGCAATGATGATCTCACGAACTTTTTCATCATTGGCGCGGTCGATGAGACCGATAATGTTCAGATCTTCCGGACCAACTCCGTCCAGAGGCGAAAGTGTACCGCCTAGAACGTGATAGGCAGTGTTCATAGCGCTTGCACGCTCCAGCGCCCACAGGTCAGACACATCTTCGACCACGATGATGACTGAATGGTCGCGGCGATCGTCTGAGCACACGGTGCATGGATCAATCGTATCGACATTGCCGCAGCAAGAGCAGATCTTTACCTTGTCATAGGCCTCACCCATGGCATGACCAAGCGGGCCGAGCAGTTGCTCTTTTTTCTTGATAAGATGAAGCGCTGCGCGACGCGCGGAACGCGGACCGAGCCCCGGCACTTTTGCCAGAAGCTGGATCAGTTTTTCAATTTCAGGACCAGTGACTCGTTTTGCCATAAGCATTCTCTACTGCATAAAAGAGACAACGGGAATCAGGAGCGAAAGCATCCCATGAAAATTCAGGCCATTTGCCTAGCCGATGCACAGATCCTGCCGGGCAAAACCAGCAAGACCGGTATATTCAAACACCCGGTGAACGGTGCCGTCATGGTCGATCGCGAAGGCCTTGTCGGTGATGCTGTCTGCAACCGCAAACATCACGGCGGACCGGATCAGGCCATTTATGCCATGGGTTCGGCCGATCTCGATTATTGGTCTCATGACCTTGGCCTGACCGTTGAACCGGGATTTTTCGGCGAAAACCTCGTCATCGATGGCATCGACAGCGCAAAACTGCATGTCGGCGACCGGTTGACAATGCAAGAGGTCGAACTGGAAGTGACCGCAGCGCGTATTCCCTGCGCCACCTTGTCTGCCCGCATTGGTGATCCGGACTTTGCGCCACGCTTCAAGGCAGCAGGCCAGCCAGGGTTTTATTGCCGCGTGCTGAAAGGTGGATTTTTGCAGGCTGGTGAAGCGGTGGAATTCACGCCCTATCAGGGCACACAACTGCCGATTCCCGTTGTGCTTCAACGTTTCCGGCCCAGTCGCCTGAGCGAACAGGAACGGATTGCCTCTCTAGACACGCCGCTTGCATCCCGTTTCCGCGCCATGCTGGAAAGTTGAAGCGGCTTTTGCAAAACCGCTTCACGCCTGTCGGATCAATGAGCGCTTAGAACGGGAACTTCATTCCGGGCGGCAGTGGCAGGCCTGCGGTCAGACCAGCCATCTTTTCCTGTGCCTGGGCTTCGCCCTTCTGTTTTGCATCCTTGTGGGCTGCAACAATCAGGTCTTCAAGGATTTCAACTTCGTCTTCCTTGAACAGCGAAGGATCAACCTTCACACCACGCATTTCGCCTTTGCCGTTCAGAATAACGGTCACCAGACCGCCACCGGATTTTCCTTCGATTTCAAGGGCGGCAATTTCTTCCTGCACCTTTTCCATCTTGGCCTGCATTTCCTTGACCTTGCCCATCATACCCATGATGTCGCGCATGTCGTAACTCCTTGAATTGCTTACTTTCAGAATTCTATGTCGTCGCCCGGCAGAATATCACCCTCGCTGGATTCAACGATCGCTGGCGGTGGAATATTCTCGTTATCGTCGGGCAATGGGGCGCGAATGCGCACGTCGGTGATTTTTGCACCGGGATATTGTGACAGGATCGCCATGATATCCGGATCCTGGCGTGCATCGAGCATACGAGCCGTGCGCGCATTGCCTTCGGCTTCGACCAGCGTCGGTTGCCCCTGCTCTTTGCTGAGGCTGACAATCCAGTGAATACCGGTCCACTCTTTAAGCTTTACACCCAGCTCACCTGGCAAGGTTCCCGGCGCGCCCTCACCCAGACGGATATCGAGCTTGCCCGGCTCCAGTCGCACACCGTGCACGAAGTTGCGCACCTTGGCTTTCATCACCGGATCGCGGTTCTTGCCGCAAAGATCAGCGATATCCTGAATGGAATTGACGGGAACGCTTGGTTCCGGACGTTCTTCGGTGCGGGGAGCTACGACCTGCATATCCTGCGGGCGGCTATCCGGCACTGCACGCAGCATTGCGGTTGGTGCGGGTGATGCCTGCCGCTGCGGTGCCGCCATCGACTGAGCCGAGGCGACCGCCTGAACGGATGAATAGGAAGCGCGTGCGCCACCACCGTTGCCGCCGCCGGATGGCATTGGCGAACCATTGCTTTCGCCAGCGGCGATATCTTGCAGACGGCGCGCAGCATCCTCCGGTGATGGAAGATGCGCAGCGTGGGTCAGGCGGATCAAAACCATTTCTGCCGCACCGGCAGGACGCGACGAGTTTTCCGTTTCCGGAATGCCCTTGAGCAGCATCTGCCAGATGCGCGACAAGGCAGACACGGCAACGCCCTGCGCAAATTCGCTGCCGCGGACACGTTCGATTTCCGACAGTGACGGATCGTCGGCGGCATCGGGAATATATTTCAGCCGCGTGACGAGATGAGTGAAATCGGCAAGATCATTCAATACTACGACTGGGTTTGCGCCTGCTTCATACTGGCTGCCAAATTCCGACAGAGCAGCAGCGACATCGCCCTTCATGACGTGGCTGAACAGATCGACGATACGGGCGCGGTCGGCAAGACCCAGCATACCACGGACAGCGTCCGCCTCAACGCGGCCGCCACCATGGGCAATTGCCTGATCCAACAAAGACAAACCATCACGTGCAGAGCCTTCGGCCGCACGCGCAATCATTGACAATGCCTCAGCTTCGGCTTCGATGCCTTCCTTGCCTGCAATGGTCGTGAACAGGCCGACGAGATCTGCAGCACTGATTCGGCGCAAGTCGAAACGCTGACACCGTGACAGAACGGTGATCGGCACCTTGCGAATTTCCGTCGTTGCAAAAATGAATTTCACATGCTCAGGCGGCTCTTCAAGCGTCTTCAATAGGCCGTTAAAGGCCTGCGTCGACAGCATGTGCACTTCGTCGATGATGTACACTTTGTAGCGCGCCGAGACCGGGCGATAACGCACCTGCTCGATAATTTCTCTGATGTCGTCGATACCGGTATGCGAGGCGGCATCCATTTCGATCACATCGACATGGCGGCCTTCCATGATCGCCTGACAATGTTCGCCGGGTAAGCGCAAGTCGATTGTCGGGCGGTCAATTTCCGGTGTCTTGTAATTCAGTGCGCGTGCCAGAATGCGGGCCGTGGTCGTTTTGCCAACCCCACGAACGCCAGTCAGCATGTAAGCCTGCGCAATGCGGCCGGTTTCGAACGCGTTGGTCAGCGTGCGAACCATCGGCTCCTGGCCGACCATCAGGTCAGAAAAATCCTTGGGGCGATATTTTCGTGCAAGAACGCGATAGCCAGCCGTTGGCTGCGAATCGGTTCCTGCTTTTTGTTCGCTATCGCTCATTGCCCTCGCCAGCTTTGCGTTTTGGCCTGTTTTACGGGCATAGCTGCCCGGCAAAAGCTGAGGCACAGGAAAAAAAGGTGGGAGGCTGGCACGGCGACCCGTGCCTGGCTCGTTAGGGCTGCTTCCTTCCGGACCTGACCCGGTTGGCGAGTGGCTCGTCCACCACCAACCTCCCGAAGGCACATATCGGCAATATCGAAAGCAAATGCAAGCCAAGCATTCAAAAAACTGCTATCACAATGAAAACATCCTATGGAGGAACCACTTGTCCACATTCAAACTGGATGAACGGATCGCTCGCGACAGCGAACTGATCACGACACTTGGCCTTTGTCAGCTGCGTTTGCAGAACGACAAGCGGTGGCCATGGCTGGTTTTGGTGCCGCAACGCAACGATCTGAGCGAAGTTTTTGAGCTGACGCCGCTAGATCAGGCCATGCTGACCTTCGAAACCAACATGGTCGCCGAAGCGCTCAAGACTGTTACCAAAGCCAAAAAGATAAACATCGGTGCACTTGGCAATATCGTCAGCCAGCTCCATGTTCACATCATCGCCCGCAATGAGGGCGACACGTGCTGGCCGGGGCCAATCTGGGGCCACGGTACGGCGCAACCCTATGACCATGCTGAAAAACGCGATCTCATCAAAAGATTGACCGGTGCTCTTTAATGAACAAAGCGACTATTTTCGATACTGACGCCCCGCATCCCGAAGCAAGCAATCTCACTGCATTTTCACAAAACGCCCTCGACCGCCAGGCTGAGAAACGCGACGATGATTGCGTCTCAACAGCGCTCGCCATTGAAGGCACCCATATTCTCGCCTTCACCACTGGAAAACTCGTTCTCAAACATGACGATCAGGTTCTCGATCCACTGTTTGCCGCCTATGAGCTGGCAGAACTGAAGCCCGATTTCGACAACGCAATCCTGCTTGGCTACAAGCAGAATGGCGAACCGAGAATTGCCGTACCGGTGCAGACAACGGAAGAAGAACTGGCAAGCCACTTCAAACCCGTGGATGCCCGTGCGCTGTACCGCGATCAACTGCTGGACGAGGACCTTTTGGGCGAAACAGCGCAGGCAGTCAGTCTGTTGCGCTGGAATGATGACAACCGTTTTTGCGGCCGTTGCGCGTCGCGCATGGATTTGAAAATCGGCGGATACAAGCGGGTTTGCAGCAGCTGCGGCCACATGATTTTTCCGCGCACCGATCCCGTGGTTATCATGCTGACAATCGATCTGGAGCGTGATCTTTGCCTGCTTGGCCGTGGCCCGCATTTTGCGCCGGGCATGTATTCATGCCTGGCCGGTTTCGTGGAACCCGGTGAAACCATCGAAAATGCCGTTCGTCGCGAGACGCATGAGGAATCCGGCATTGCTGTTGGACGCGTGCGTTATCACGCATCGCAGCCATGGCCGATGCCGCATACGCTGATGATTGGCTGTTTTGCTGAAGCAACCTCATTCGACATTACCCGCGATGAGGCAGAGCTTGAGGATTGCCGCTGGTTTACTCGCGACGAGGTGGCAGCACTTCTGGCTATGACTGGCGCGGACGGTCGCTCACCGCCACCGAAGGGTGCCATCGCGCACCGGTTGATGCGCGACTGGCTGGAATGGGATCCGCGTGAGGATCAGGCCTGACCGTTTTGCAAACGGCCACGCATCGGGTGACCTTTGTAAACACCGAGGATGCGGACTTTTTCTGAGAAGAAGCGCAATTCCTCCAGCGCATGACGAACGGGGGCATCATCCGGATGCCCTTCAATATCAGCATAAAACTGCGTGGCCACGAACTTGCCGCCAATCTGGTAGCTTTCGAGCTTCGTCATGTTGATGCCGTTGGTGGCAAAACCACCCATTGCCTTGTAAAGGGCGGCCGGAATGTTGCGTACGTTGAAGACAAAGGTGGTCACGATGACCTCGTTGTCGTCCTTGCGCTCTTCCCATTTTTCATCACGCGAGAGAATGACGAAACGGGTGACATTGTTTTCCGTATCTTCGACATTCTCCGCAATGATATCGAGACCATAGAGCTTGGAGGCCAGTCGTGGCGCCAAGGCGGCCATGGTTCTGTCACCCTTCTCGGAGACCAGCTTGGCGGCACCAGCCGTATCGCCCGCGACAACCGGTTTCCAGCCATTGTTGCGGATGATCTTGCGGCATTGCCCCAGCGCATGAATGTGGCTGTGTACGGTCAGGATTTCATCACGCTTGACGCCCGGCAGCACCATAAGCTGAAAGCGGATCGGCATGAAATATTCGCCGATGATGTTGAGGCGGGACTCCGGCAGCAGGTGGTGAATATCGGCAACGCGGCCGGCAATCGTGTTTTCGATCGGGATCATGCCGAGATCGGCCTCACCGCTTTCCACGGCCATGAAGGCGTCTTCAAATGTCGGGCATGGCAGCGGCTCCATGTCCGGGAACATGTCCCGGCAGGCCATATCCGAATTTGCGCCGAAATCACCCTGAAATGCTATGCGGTTGGTTTTCATTGTCATGGACAGTCCCATCAAAGAGATTTTGCAGCCAGAATACGTCTGGCTTTTTCCAGATCCGCTGGCGTATCGACGCCAAGCGGAACAGATTTCACGATTTCTGCGTCAATGCGCATGCCATCCTCCAGCGCCCGCAACTGCTCAAGTGATTCGCGGCGCTCGAGAACGGAAGGCGGAAGTGACACGAAGCGCTCAAGTGCGGCGCGGCGATAGGCATAAAGACCGATATGGTGGTAGAGCGGCCCCTGCCCGTAAGGTGCAGTGGCACGGGTAAAATACAAAGCGCGAAGGCGGGTGTCCGATAGCGGACTGCCCACAACCTTCACCACATGTGGATTGACCTTTTCTTCCTCGCTAGCAATTTCCACCGTGAGGGTGGCGATATCCACCTGCGGATTTTCCAGCGGACGCATCGCGGCCAGGATGGTTTCTGGCTCGATGGTTGGCAGGTCTCCCTGCACATTGACCACGAATTCAGCCTCGCGATTCGGGTCAACCTTTTCAAGGGCTTCAAAAATACGGTCCGAACCGGACTGATGATCGTCGCGCGTCATCATCACTTCAAATCCGGCAGCGGCCACAGCGTCGTAAACTTGATGATCATCAACGGCTACGACAATGCGTCCCAACCCCGCTTCACGGGCGCGAAGAGCCACTTGAACGATCATCGGCTTGCCACAGATATCCGCCAAAGGTTTTCCAGGCAGTCTAGTGGATGCAAGCCGTGCCGGGATAAGCACCAAAGCTTTGCCTAAATCCGTATTCTTCATTTCGAGACCCTTCAAATCCCGCCCGAAAAGTGTCAAAACGTCACGGAGTGGGGAGCATATTCAAGTTGCGCAAGCTATGCAAAAGCCATAGCTTTCATGCAATTTCAAGATGGCCCGTTTTGTTATCAAACGGCTGTGAGGGAGCGATTGTAGATGAATTCATATGTAAACATGGGCGTGGGGGCTCTTTTGGGCACCGTATTCGTCCTGATGTCTGTTTCGATAGCGTCGGAAGGGATCTTCCATTCTGCTGCTCCTGAAAAGGAAGGCTTCGCGATCGTTGCAGAAGAAAGTGCCAGTGCCGGTGGTGAAAGCGAAGCAGCAGTTGCAACGCCAATCGCGACCCTCCTTGCAAGCGCCGATGCCGCAAAGGGCGAAGTGGTGTTCAAGAAGTGTCAGAGCTGTCACACCTCGGAGAGTGGCGGTGCCAACAAGGTTGGACCCAATCTCTTCGATCTCGTTAATCGTCCAATCGCCGCACATGAAGGTTTCAGCTATTCGGCTGCACTCAAGGATTTTGCTCAGGGCGGCTCAGTCCATTGGGATTATGACCACCTCAATCACTTCCTGGAAGGTCCAAAGAAATACATCAGCGGCACAGCCATGGGCTTTGCAGGCGTGAAAAAGGAAACGGAACGTGCCGATCTGATCGCGTATCTTCGTACGTTGTCGGCGAACCCTGCTCCGCTGCCGGATCCGGCGGCTGCACCGGCCACCAACTGATTTTTTCTTCTGTCGTTCAAAAAAAGCCACCGTCACGCCAGTGCCGGTGGCTTTTTTAATGGGTAATTGCAACTTCGGTCTGTTGTCAGCCCAGCAGCCATGCCCACAGCGAAACCGAGAGAACACCCAGCAGCGTTGATATGCTGATGGTGGATGCTGCGAGGCTATGGCCGGTGCCGAAGCGGTTGGCGAGCAGCCATGCGTTGATGCCGGTCGGCACAGATGCTGTCAGCACCAGTGCAGCTGTCCATTGCGGGCTGAGGCCCAGCAGATGCCCGGCAATCCACACACAGCCCGGCAACAGGAACAGCTTGAATGTGGTCATGGCGGCGGCAATGCGTACATTACCGCGAATGCTGTATTTGTTGAGTGCCATGCCAAGAGAAATAAGTGCTGCCGGTCCGGCCATGCTGGCAATCTGGTCAATAACCGATTTCAACACCACGGGTACCGGCACATCAATAGCATGCACTGACATGCCGATGATAAGACCGATGATCAGCGGATTGGAAATGAGATTGCGGCCAATTTGCTTGAGGATTGCGCCGGTGGAGCGCTTCTCACCACCGATGGCTTTATGGGTAGCATTTTCCATTAGAATGGTGCCGGCAATCATCATGACCGGCAGATGGATGGCAAGAAGAATGGACAGAGCAACAAGACCCTCATCACCAACCGACCGACCGACCAGCGGCAAACCGATGAAGATATTGTTGGCAAAGGATGACGAGATACCGGCAATCACGGCAATGCGCAGATCCTGTTTGAAAACATATTTCGCCACGATATGGCCAACAGCCCAAGTCACGGCGACACCGCTGAAATAGGCAATCCAAAGCTTAAACGGCGAAGCTCCGTGGAAATCAGCCTCCACCAGCGTACGGATAATCAGGGTCGGCACGGCAATCTTGAAAACGAAATCCCCCAGTACATCACCGACATCGACCTTGAACCAACCTACTTTTACAATCAGCCATCCGGTCAGGATGAGAATAAAAATAGGGGCAACATTCAGTGCAATCGCGGACATTGGGAGGGAGCTTTCGCGAATATGAGGCGGGAGAATCCAGCTTTAACGCAAATCCCATGGGGGGACAATTCTTGCGCGGCAATTAGCGGATCGGTCACTCACGCGCAGAAATGAAAAAAGCGGGGATCAATCCCCGCTTCATCATCACAGCAAATGCCTGCACCAGTACATCCGTGGTGCGGTTTCGCCGAAAAGCCGGAGAACAATCATGTTTTCCTTACACAGTTCTCTAAAACCGAGAACTATGAATTGGCTGATCCCCATATAGCCACACCAGATGACACTACCATGACGAAAGGGTAAGTTTTTAAATCCCTCAAACAACCGGCGCTGCGCGGTTTTTCCTTTCCATGCGGGCAGAAATCGGTATGACGGAATCCCGGATGAACTCTCTCCGGACTGGATATATGGCAAAATATGACGTTCTGACCGTCGGCAACGCTATCGTTGATATTATTTCACGTTGCGACGACAAATTTCTCAATGAAAACGGCATTACAAAAGGTGCGATGAACCTCATCGATGCCGAACGCGCCGAACTTCTTTATTCGCTGATGGGCCCGGCTCTGGAAGCCTCCGGTGGCAGTGCTGGCAATACGGCAGCCGGCGTCGCCAATTTCGGTGGCAAGGCCGCCTATTTCGGCAAGGTCGCAGAAGATCAGCTCGGTGAAATTTTCCAGCACGATATTCGTGCTCAGGGCGTCTATTTCGAAACCAAGCCGGAAGGCACCTTCCCGCCAACCGCCCGTTCCATGATCTTCGTGACCGAAGACGGCGAGCGTTCGATGAACACCTATCTCGGCGCCTGCGTTGAGCTGGGTCCTGAGGATGTCGAGGCCGACGTCGTTGCCGAATCCAAGGTGACCTATTTCGAAGGTTATCTGTGGGACCCGCCACGCGCCAAGGATGCAATCCGTGAATGCGCGCGTATTGCCCATGAGAACGGTCGCGAAGTTTCTATGACGCTGTCCGACAGTTTCTGCGTTGGCCGTTACAGGGAAGAGTTTCTCGACCTGATGCGCTCCGGCACGGTGGATATTGTTTTCGCCAATAAGCAAGAAGCGCTTTCGCTGTACGAAACTGACGACTTCGAGCTGGCACTGTCCAAAATCGCTGCAGATTGCAAGATCGCTGCCGTGACGATGAGCGAAGAAGGTGCCGTGATCGTACGGGGTACAGAGCGCGTGAAGGTCGATGCCTATGC
The DNA here is from genome assembly GCF_014851585.1 of Agrobacterium sp. AGB01. Lineage (GTDB taxonomy): Bacteria > Pseudomonadota > Alphaproteobacteria > Rhizobiales > Rhizobiaceae > Agrobacterium. The sequence goes on along the minus strand of NZ_JACVAB010000001.1, from coordinate 459,950 downwards.
CGTTCACGATGTCGTGGACACCACTGGCGCTGGCGACCTGTTCGCATCAGGCTTCCTGTTTGGTTACACCACGGATCGTTCCCTGGAAGATTGCGGCAAGCTGGGCTGCCTTGCAGCCGCTGCTGTTATCCAGCAAATCGGCCCAAGGCCAATGAGCTCGCTGAAAACAGCAGGCAGCAAAGCCGGTCTTATTTAAAGGCCTCACCCGGGTAAGCGCCCCAGATTTCCCCCTGGGGCACCCAACCGTTTGCCTGGCCTGCTTCGGCACGACACCAGTCGCCATTGCATTCACCGATTCTGATCATCACGCCCGGCTCGAGTTTGGCGATGACAGACGCAGATGATTGCGGCTCACGGCGCATGTTCACGTAAATGCTTTCTCCCTTGCCGCGCATCCATGGAGCGGCAACAGCTGTGCGCTCTCCCGACAAAAGAGCCTGGTTCACCCAGCCTTCGGTACCATCCGCATCGCGGATACGGCGCCAGTTTTCGTATTCCTGCACGATTTCAACCGGCATACCTGCCTTCAGGTACATCCATGACACCGCATAATCGGTGCTTGGGCCGATTCGCATGTTAACGCGCTTCGATTTCAGGCTGACAAAACGGGGAAGCGGCAAACCGCTGGCTCCCTTGGCTGCACCTTGGGCGTGGGCAATCTGCCCCAGACCGCCGGCAAGCGCCAAAGATAAAGCCATGCAAAAAACAAATGCAGATCTACGCATGCATGCCTCCGTTTTCTTAACCGGAGCCCTTGCCATCAAAGGAAACCCGGTTTTTGATCTCTAGAATACGCTCATCTCCAGATCGGCGAGTTAGGCCATCGAAACCGGAACTCGGTCGGACTTGTCCTGACGAGTTCTGTTGTCTTCCTCGAACGGTCTGGTAGAAACGCGTGAATGAAAGAAATTATCGCTCTTTCTGGTTAACGACCTCTGAACAAGGCATCGGACACATCATGAGCAACAAGAAGAGACCCTCCGTTTACCTCACCCGGAAGCTGCCGGACATGGTTGAAACGCGTATGCGGGAACTCTTCGATGCAGAATTGAACATAGACGACGCCCAGCGCAGCGAATCAGAGCTGGTTGCCGCGATGCAGACAGCCGATGTTCTGGTGCCGACCGTGACCGACCGCATCACCGCTGCAATGATCGAAAAAGCCGGTCCACAGCTGAAACTGATCGCCAGCTTTTCAAATGGCATCGACCACATTGATGTCGACGCTGCCGCGCAAAAGGGCATCACCGTTACCAACACACCCAATGTGTTGACCGAAGACAGTGCCGACATGACGATGGCGCTGGTGCTGGCCGTGCCACGCCGGTTGGTTGAGGGCACGCGGGTTCTCGCCAACAATGCCGATGAATGGGGCGGCTGGTCGCCAACCTGGATGCTCGGTCGTCGCATTTCCGGAAAGCGTATCGGCATTGTTGGCATGGGGCGCATCGGCACAGCCGTTGCGCGCCGTGCCAAAGCGTTCGGTCTTTCCATCCATTATCACAACCGCCACCGGGTAAACCCCGCCACGGAAGCAGAGCTTGAGGCAACCTACTGGGACAGCCTCGACCAGATGCTGGCGCGTGTCGATATTGTTTCGATCAACTGCCCGTCAACGCCTGCAACCTACCATCTGATCTCTGCCCGGCGTTTGGCGCTGATGCAGCCGACCAGCTACATCGTTAATACCGCACGCGGCGACATCATTGATGAGGCAGCGATGATCCAGTGCCTGCGCGATGGCAAGATCGCCGGCGCCGGGCTTGATGTTTATGAAAATGAGCCGGCGGTTAATCCCAAACTGATCAAGCTGGCACGTGAGGGCAAGGTCGTGCTGTTACCGCATATGGGATCTGCCACAATCGAAGGTCGCATGGATATGGGTGACAAGGTCATTATCAACATCCGCACCTATTTCGATGGCCACCGCCCACCGAACCGGGTTCTTCCGGGCAAGAACTGAAGACTGTTCAGAAAAGCGGTTTCTCCATTTCGATGTAGGTTATGCGCTGATAACCTGCATGCGAACGCTCTGCAGTCTTCACAAAACCCCAGCGGCCGAACGTCCCGTGATTGTCGACCAGTTCGATACGAGTCTGCAGCCGTAGCGCTTTCAGGCCAAGTTGTTGTGCCGTTTGTTCTGCCACCGCACACAAGGCAGCGCCGACGCCCTTGCCCTGCGCCAGCGGGCTGACGGCCAGTTTGCCAATGTAGAGCGTTGCAGGTTCCGTCTTGCAGAAAATACAGCCAAGTAGTTTTCCGTTCTCACCACAGGCGACGAAACAGACTTTGTCATTGGCTTTCTGACGCAGGTTCTCAGGCGTCAAGGCGTGGGCAGACGACGGAGGGTCGATGACACCATCCATATAGGCAAATGCTTTGCAGATCAGTTTCAATAGTTCATCCCAACGGCCAAAACCGTCATCGACCTTGCTGATTTCAATCACATCACGCCTCTTTCTAGCGTCGCCTCTTGTACCGCACGGTCTCAAACCGCGCTGACAAGGCATCGTATAACAACAACCGCCCAACAAGCGGCTCTCCGGTTTGCGTGATGAGCTTGATAGCTTCCATGGACATGATGGTGCCGATGACCCCTGTCAGGGCGCCGACAATGCCGGTTTCTGCACAAGATGGAACAAGTCCTGATGGCGGCGGTTCGGGAAACAGGTCGCGGTAGCCTGGATAAATGACACCATCGGGGCCGGTCTCATAGGGCTTCAGCACAGTGACAGAGCCATCGAACCGTCCGACAGCGCCAGTGACCAGGGGAATTTTTGCCTGTTCAGCACTGTCGGCTGCGGCATAGCGCGTATCGAAATTATCCGACCCATCAACGACCAAGTCAAAGCGCGACAGATGCAACTGCGCCCATTCGCGTGAAAAACGTTCTTCAAACACCACCGTGCGGACATGCGGGTTCAAACGTTTTATCGCATCAACGGCGCTCGCGGTTTTCATTTCTCCGATCGTACCGCTGTCATAGATGACTTGCCGTTGGAGATTGGAAAGCGACACCGTGTCATCGTCAATCAGGCCCAGTGTTCCGACACCGGCCGCGGCGAGATAAAGCAAGATCGGCGCGCCCAGACCGCCAGCACCGATTACAAGCACTTTGGCGCGCTTGAGCCGCTGCTGGCCGACACCACCAATCTCCGGCAGCAATATGTGCCGTTTGTAGCGTTCGATCTCTTCGTCAGTCAGCACGTCCATCACGCTTATCCCCGCATAACCTGCACGATATTAGGATGAGATCCGTCCATTGGAAACATTGAAGAACTGGGCACGGGAACCCAGCGCTTCAAACATCGAAGCATCGGTCCCGGTCATGAAACTCTGACCACCAAGCACATGGATGAGATCAAACAGCGTGGCACGTCGACCCTCATCGAGATGGGCGGCAATTTCATCCAGCAGCAGGACAGGCGCATAACCGGTCATGTTTGCAGTCAATTGTGCATGTGCCAGCACCAGCCCCACCAAAAGAGCTTTCTGTTCGCCGGTTGAACACCGTCCTGCGTCCATATCCTTTTCACGGTGGCGCACGAACAGATTGACACGGTGCGGGCCATCCAGCGTGCGTCCGGCGGCAGAATCTCTGTGACGGCTGTCGCGCAACATGGCGAGGTACATGTCCTCCTGCTCGACGGCTGGGCGCAATGGATCGTCATCCATGAAACCGGACAACTGCAAGCTTGCTGTCGGGAAAGCGGCACTCTCTGCTCGGTCGGCAATCAGTGCGGTGAGAAGGCCGAGGATCTCCTGACGCGCCGATGCCATGGCAATGCCGAGAGCCGCCATCTGCGTTTCGATACCATCCAGCCACACTGGGTCAAACCGGCCATCGGACAGCAAGCGGTTGCGGCTGCGCATGGCTTTTTCAAAGTCGCCTGCCCGGCGGCCATGTGATGGGTCAATAGACAACACCAGCCTATCGAGAAACCGGCGACGGTCTGCCGATGGGCCGCTGAACAGCCCGTCCATAGCAGGCGTCAGCCACAGAACACGCAGGTGATCGGTCAATTCATCTACGGATTTGACACTGGTGCCATTCAGGCGCAGGCGGCGTGTAACCGTATCTCCGGTATTTTCAATGCCTGTGCCGATGGCAACGTCGCCTTCCATGCCTTCAGCATGGGCAAAAATTGAAAAGCCATTGTCTTCGGCACCCACCCTGGTGACTTCCGGCAGGGTGGCACGTCTTATTCCCCGTCCCGGCGACAGAAACGAAACGGCCTCCAGCAAGTTGGTCTTGCCAGAGCCATTATTGCCAGTGAGCACCACATGGCGGTCGTCCATATCCAGGGCAGCATGGGCGTAATTTCTGAAATCCGCCAACTTCAACTGCGAGAGAAAAACCTTCGATGTCATGTGCATGAGCTAGGACGAAGATGGGCCAATGGCAAGTTTTGAATGATCAAAGCCTGCAAAAGCCCACCAAAAATATGGGCAGATAAATCCTGATATCCACGCTATGTTGCAATTTACGAAAATCGCTTCGCAGTTCGGTTTCTCGTGGTTATATGAGGGATTATTTTTAAACGCAGTTGCAGAGGCCTCAACTTCTCGCTTGCAGGCATTGTTTAGGACACGTGCTGGCTGACACGCCGGTGCATAATTCAGGTGGTTGATGGCACGCGCATTTCTACTCGTTCTCGATTCCTTCGGCGTTGGCGGAGCTGTCGATGCGATACGATACGGCGATGATGGCTCAAACACTCTGGGTCATATTGCCGAATTTTGTGCGGCCGGCGCGGCTGACCGGCCCGGTTTGCGTTCCGGTCCGCTCGATTTGCCCAACATGTCATCGCTTGGCCTCGTGCACATATCCCGCCAGGCGACCGGTGAGTTTCCTTTGGGAATGCGCATTCCTTCGCGAATTTTTGGCCTCTATGGCAGCGCCAGTGAAGTCTCCAATGGTAAGGATACCCCGTCCGGTCACTGGGAAATTGCTGGCACACCGGTTTCATTCGACTGGGGATATTTCCCTAACGAAGGTGATGCATTTTCCCCGGAACTGGTCGAAGCGATCTGTCGCGACGGCAACATTCCCGGCATTCTCGGCAACTGCCATGCCTCCGGTACGGATGTGATTGCCAAACTGGGTGCCGAACATATCAAGACCGGCAAGCCAATCTGCTACACGTCGTCGGACTCGGTTTTTCAGATCGCAGCACACGAGCGATATTTCGGCCTCGAGCGCCTGATCGAGCTTTGCCAGGCCGTACGCGTTTTGCTGGATCCGCTCAATATCGGGCGCGTCATTGCGCGACCCTTTGTCGGCGAAACCGCAGCGACCTTCCAGCGGACCGGCAACCGGCGCGATTTTTCCGTTTTGCCACCGGAGCCAACCCTGCTTGACCGGCTGGTTGCGGCGGGTCGCAATGTACATGCCATTGGCAAGATCGGCGACATCTATGCCCATCAGGGCGTTAGCCGCGTCATCAAGGCCAATGGCAACGAAGCGTTGATGCAAGCGACACTCAAGACAATCGATGAAGCCGAAGACGGTGATCTGGTTTTTACCAACTTCGTTGATTTTGACATGCTGTACGGCCACCGGCGGGACGTTGCCGGATATGCGGCAGCTCTGGAGGCTTTTGATCTCCAATTACCAGAAATACATCGCAAGATGCGGCCCGGTGATATTGCCGTCATCACCGCCGATCACGGCTGTGATCCGACATGGCGCGGAACCGACCATACACGCGAGCGAGTGCCGATCATGGTGTTTGGTCCAGGCATCCGTTCACGCAGCATAGGGATTCGCAGCACCTTTGCCGACATTGGCGAAAGCGTTGCTGCACATCTGGGAATAGAGCCGGGAAAATACGGCAGGAGCTTTATGTGACGACGAAACTATTAAAAGCAGAAATTCATTGCCACCTTGAAGGTGCAGCCCCGCCTGCCCTTGTTGCAAAACAGGCCGAAAAATACGGTATCGACAGCAGTCCCTTCCTGCGGGACGGCGCTTATGTCTGGTCGGATTTTGCCGAGTTCATTCGCTGCTACGATGCGGTGGCCGCGGTATTCCGCACTGAGGAAGATTATGCCCTTCTGACCGAGACCTATCTTGCAGAACTGGCGGCCATCGACACGATCTATAGTGAGCTTATCATCTCGCCGGATCATGGTGACCGTATCGGTCTGGGCGCCGACGCTTATCTTGCAGGCGTGGTCGCTGGTATTGAAGCGGCCAAGGAAAAGACGGGCATAGAAGCGCGCATCATCGTGACAGGTGAGCGTCATTTCGGGCCGGAAAAGGTTATTGCCGCGGCGGAATATGCCGCACGCGTCAAACATCCGTTGATCACCGGCTTTAACATGGCTGGTGAAGAACGTATGGGCCGCGTCGCCGATTATGCCCGCGCCTTCGACATCGCCCGTGATGCTGGACTTGGCCTCACGATCCATGCCGGTGAAGTCTGTGGCGCATTCAGCGTCAGCGATGCGCTGGACCTGGTCAAGCCATCGCGCATCGGTCACGGTGTTCGCTCCATCGAGGATGCGGCACTCGTTGAACGACTGGTGGAAACCGGCACGGTGCTTGAGGTTTGCCCTGGCTCCAACATTGCCTTGAACGTCTATCCGGATTTTGAAAGCCATCCGCTGCGCCGCCTGAAGGAAGCCGGTGTGCGTGTCTGCATCAGTTCGGATGACCCGCCATTTTTCCATACCTCGCTGCAACGCGAATATGACCTTGCCGCTGGTGTTTTCGGATTTTCAAAGCCGGAAATCGATCAACTGACCCGCACATCGCTTGAGGCGGCCTTCGTTGACGAGGCCACCCGCGCAGCACTGCTTGCCCGTCTGGACGAGAGTGCTGCGTAAAAGGCCATATGACAGGGTAAAACCTTCTGAAACCCTTGCGAAAGCAAGGGTCGGTGACATAGAAGAGCAAGATAACAAACAGAGGGAAGGTCATTTCTCCATGAACGGCGTCACAGTCATCAAGCATCCGCTGGTGCAGCATAAACTCACCATCATGCGCAAAAAAGAAACCTCGACGGCAGGCTTTCGTCGCCTGTTGAGGGAGATCTCAACGCTGCTTTGCTATGAGGTCACACGCGATCTCGAAATGACGATGGAAACCATCGACACGCCGATGGAAACGATTGAAGCACCGGTTCTGGAAGGCAAGAAGCTGGTTTTTGCGTCCATTCTGCGCGCTGGCAACGGCCTTCTGGAAGGCATGCTGGAGCTGGTGCCTTCGGCCCGCGTCTCGCATATTGGCGTTTACCGCGACCACGATACGTTGGAAGCGGTTGAATATTACTTCAAGGCTCCGGAAAGCCTCGATGCCCGCCTGGTCATCGTTGTTGACCCGATGCTTGCCACCGGCAACTCCTCGATTGCAGCTGTTGAAAAGCTGAAGGAACGTGGTGCAAAGAACATTCGTTTCCTTTGCCTGCTGGCCGCCCCTGAAGGCATCAAGAACTTCCAGGAAGCACATCCGGATGTTCCGATTTACACGGCCGCGATTGATCGCCACCTCAATGAACAGGGCTATATCGTTCCTGGTCTTGGTGACGCAGGCGACCGTATGTACGGCACGAAATAATAGAGCCTTCATCGTCTCTTAACCAGAACTGCCATTTGTCCTTATAAACCGGGCAAATGGCCGTTTTATTTGCATCTCGCAAGACATAACGGACTATATTTACCCGACGATACCTTGCGAAAGCTTGTCCGGTTAAAACGAGATTGTCCCTATGTTTACGCGCAGCGTCTTTTTACTGATCAGCCTTTCGGCCAGCGCAACGCAGGTTCCGGCAATCGTCAAGATGCTCACTGAAAAGCCGCAGGAAACACCGACCGTATCGGCCCCCGTTCGCGAGGTTGCCATTACACCGGGTTCGGTGGTGCTGAAACAGGATGCGCGCGGCCATTTCAATGCGACACTCAAATTGAATGGCAAGGCGGTCGACGGGCTGATCGACACCGGCGCATCGGCAATCGTCATTAACGAAGCAACAGCACGGCGCTTGGGTTACGGCGTCAACAGCCTCGATTTTAAATATCCGATATCAACCGCCAACGGCCTGACAAAGGCCGCCTATATCAAGCTGGACCGGGTGGAGCTCGGTAATATTCGTGTGCGCGACGTCGAAGCCTATGTCATGAAAAACGAGGCGCTCAGCACAACGCTTATCGGCATGACATTCCTTCGCAAGCTGTCATCTTTCAAGGTTGAAAACGGCACCCTGAAGCTGGTCAGGTAATGCGTGCCACGATTTCGTTCGTTGGTTCCGGCTTTTCATCACTGATCGTATGAAGACCAGCCAGTTTCTGCGCCATATTGCGTGCCTGATCTTGGTCAGCGGCATGAACACACGCAATTTCGTCACCCGCTTCAACGCGGCTTCCCAGCGGCTTAATGGCGGACAGTCCAACACGATGGTCGATCGTGTCTGTTGCGGCGACACGGCCACCACCGAGTTCGACCACGGCCATGCCGATCTCACGGGTTTCACAGGCGGCGAGCCAACCGCTGTCTTTCGCCAGAACCGGATGAACGACAGGCGCTGCAACAAGATATTCGCCAGAGCGTTCGACAAAATCAGCCGGCCCGCCAAGCAAGGTGACCATCCGCGCGAAATGTTCCAAGGCCCGACCGGACGACAGGGCATGCATGGCCTGATCATGGGCATCGGCAACACCAGAGGCCACACCGGCCTGCAACAGCATTTCGGCAGCTAAGGCCATTACCACCCGCTCAAGCCGGGTGCCCGCTTTTTTGCCGGCAAGAAAGTCGAGGCAGTTGATGATTTCCAGCGTATTGCCGGCCGCATCGGCCAACGGCTGGTTCATGTCGGTGATCAAGGCGGATGTCTTGACGCCTGCACCATTGGCGACCTCGACCAGCGAGCGGGCCAATGTTTCCGCATCCTGCTTGTTTTGCATGAAGGCGCCGTTGCCGATCTTCACGTCAAGAACGAGGGATTGCAGACCAGCCGCTAGTTTTTTTGACAGGATAGAAGCCGTAATCAGCGGCACAGATTCAACGGTCGCGGTAATGTCCCTGATGGCGTAAAGTCGCCGGTCCGCCGGCGCGAGATTGGCCGTCTGGCCAATGATGGCGCAGCCTGCCTGTCGCAACACATCACGAAACAGCGCAGCGTCCGGGGCGATATTATAGCCCGGTATCGATTCCAGCTTGTCCAGCGTACCACCGGTATGGCCAAGACCACGACCTGATATCATCGGCACGGCGACACCACAGGCCGCAACAATGGGAGCCAACATCAAGGAGACATTGTCACCGACACCACCGGTCGAGTGTTTATCAGCAATCGGCAGGCCGATATCGCTCCAGTCCAACACATCACCGCTGTCGCGCATGGCCAGTGTCAGGGCGACGGTTTCATCACGGGTCATGCCGTTGAAATAGACAGCCATGGCAAATGCGGCCGCCTGGCCTTCAGAAATTCTCTCTTTGGCCAAACCATCGATAAACGCTGCTATGTCTGCAGCGTCCAGAATTTCCCCATCACGTTTGCGGCGGATGATTTCTTGTGGCAGCAACATCAGTATCCGTTGGAAACTTTGGCCGATGTGCCGCCACCCAGCACGTTCAAGATGTCATCCAGCAGGCTGGAGGCACCAAAACGGAAGGTGGATGGCATGGCCCAATTTGGCTGCATGATCGTTTCAGCTAATCGCAGGTAAAGTGTTGCATCGTCGACGCTGGAAATACCACCCGATGGCTTGAAACCGACCTTCTGTTTGCTGTCGCGGATGGCCTGCAACATGATGTCTGCCGCCTCCAACGTGGCATTGGTGGACACTTTTCCAGTGGAGGTCTTGATGAAGTCTGCACCTTCGGCGATGGAAATTTCAGAAGCGCGGCGAATAAGAACGCGATCCTTGATTTCCCCGCTTTCCAGAATGACCTTCAGCAGAACAGGTGCCGGGCAGACCTTGCGGACGGCAGTGACCATTTCCGAAACGGCAGCCTCATCTCCGGCCAGCAGTTTTTTGTATGGAATCACCAGATCGATCTCGTCGGCACCATCGGCAACCGCACGTTCGGTTTCCGTGACCACTGTTGCAACGTCGAGATCACCCGACGGAAAATTAACAACTGTCGCGATTTTCAAGCTGTGGTTTGAGCCGAATGCGGCCCGCGCCTGTGCAACATAACGTGGCCATATGCAGATCGCAGCCGTGTTGCCATAGGAGGTCTGCGCACGATTGATCAGTGCGGCAATCTGTTCAGGCGTGCAGTCATCATTCAGGTTGGTGAGGTCAAGCAGTGACAATGCGAGAGCCGCAGCTTCGCGAGAGCTCTGGAGTTCCATGTTATTCTCCTCCTGAAATCATTTCGCGCACGATAGCAGCAAGGCGCTTTCCACCGATCGGTGCCATGTCCTTGGTTTCTTCGTGGCTGAGTTCAGCCCCTGTCATGCCTGCACCGTAATTGGTAATAACCGATGCAGCGGCAACGCGCATGCCAAAGAATCTGGCAAGAATGACTTCCGGCACGGTGGACATGCCAACGGCATCTGCACCGAGAATGCGCGCCATCCGGATTTCGGCGGGTGTCTCAAAGCTTGGACCGGAAAACCACATGTAGACGCCGCTCAACATGGGCACACCAGCGCGAATGGCAGCATTGCGCATCGCAACGGCCATTTCCGCATCATAGGCGGTGGTCATGCCCACGAAACGGCGATCACTTTCCTCACCGATCAGCGGGTTCATGCCAGAATAGTTGATGTGGTCGACGATCTGCATCACCGAGCCGGGCGGCATATCTTCACGCAGCGACCCGGCCGAATTGGTCAGGATCAGCGATTGCACGCCAAGACCGGCCAGCGCCTCGATCGGAACGCGCATGGCAGCGGCGTCGCCTTTTTCATAATAATGCACGCGGCCAGACAGCATGATGACCGGTTCGCCACCGAGGTAACCGGCAACCAGCTCACCGGCATGACCGGAAACGCCGCTTGCCGGAAAATCCGGCAGTTCTGAAAACGGGATCCGAACCGCATCGGTCAATTCTTCAACCAGCGAACCAAGGCCGGAGCCCAGCACGATGGCGACGCGCGGCATCATGCCTTGCAAACGATCTACCAGCAGATCGAAAATAGCTTGTGACATCAAGGCAGCTCGGTCTTGAAGCTGAAGGGCAAAAGTTCATCCATCGACATGACCTTCTGAACGCCGGTCTCATCGCAAAGATAGACCTTGGTGTCTGCGTTGGCGAATTCCGCAATTTTCTGACGGCAGCCACCACAGGGCGGGCAGAGCGCCAGCTTTTCGGCAATCACGGCGATTTCCTTGATCTGCTTGGCTCCGCCCATGATCATGGCGCTGATGGCGCTAGGCTCGGCACACCAGCCCTGCGGGAAGGACAGGTTCTCGATGTTGGCGCCCTTGTAGATCCGCCCGTCCTCGGCGCGGATAGCCGCGCCGACAGGGAACTTCGAATAGGGAGCATGGGCAAATGACATGGCATCGCGCGCGGCTTCAAAAAGATCGTGAGACATGTTCAGCGTTCCTTCGAATAGGCAACACCACCGGCCTTCGGCGGTTTTGCGACACCAATAAACCCGGCCAGCAGGACGCAGGTCAGAATATACGGCAGTGCCTGGAATATCTGTACTGGTACTTCACCGATCAGCGGCACGGATTTGCCCTGCATGAAGTTGGCAACTGCATCCAGGAAACCGAACAACAGACATGCAAACATGACAGGAACAGGCTTCCATTTCGCAAAGATCAGGGCGGCAAGCGCGATGTAACCTTTACCCGCCGACATATTGGCAATGAACGCAGCCGACTGCGCAATTGCCAGATAGGCGCCCGAAAAGCCGCACAGGAAGCCGGCAACGATCACCGCACGATAACGCATCCATGTAACGGAAATACCTGCGGTGTCGACGGCGCCGGGATTTTCACCCACCGCGCGCAGACGCAGGCCAAACCGTGTGCGGTAAAGCACCCACCACGACAGTGGTACGGCGAGGAAAGCGAGATAAGTCAGGATATTGTGGCCGGAAATCACATTGGCATAGAGCGGCCCGATAAATGGAATGTCCCTGACCAGATCCACGCCCGGCAAGGTAATGGGGGTGAAACGGCCGCCACCCGCCAGCTGCGGCGTACGACCGCCCTGCCCGAACCATGCCTGCCCCAGCACCACCGTTAGACCCGCTGCAATGAAGTTCAGCGCCACGCCGGATACGATCTGGTTGCCACGATTGGTAATCACGGCAAAACCGTGGGTCAGCGAGAACAGGATCGAAACGGCAATACCGGCAAACAAGCCAAGCCACGGGTTGGCCGTGACATAGGCCACACAGGCCGACGCAAAGGCCGCAGCCAGCATCTTGCCTTCAAGGCCGATATCAAACACCCCGGCACGTTCCGAAAACAGACCGGCAAGCGCTGTAAACAGCAGCGGAATTGTCAAACGAACGGTCGAACCAAGAATGCTGACGACGATATCGAAAAAATCCATGGTTTCTCACCCTTTCGTAAATTGCTGGTAGATGCGCACCAGCGCGGGGCGGTACATATATTCAAGTGCACCGGCAAACAGGATCACCAGACCCTGGATCACAACGATCATTTCGCGGGTGATATTCGGCATTTCAAACGACAGGTCGGCACCGCCCTGGTAGAGAATGCCAAACAGCAGCGCGGCAAACAGAATGCCAAGCGGATGGCTGCGCCCCATCAGGGAAACGGCGATGCCGACAAAGCCCGCCCCACCTACAAATTCCACCTGCAAACGTCCCGAGGCGCCCATGACCGGGTTCAGCGCCATCATGCCGGCCAGTCCACCGGAAATCAGCATGGCGATAATCACCGTACGTGCATAGGGGATGCCGGCATAGACTGCTGCCGAAGGGCTGATACCGAGCGTGCGCATTTCATAGCCAAGTTTGGTGCGCCAGATCAGCACCCAGACAAGGAAACACATGACCAGCGCAATCAGGAACGACACGTTAAACGGTGCCGGGCCGAGCTTCATGCCAAAGATTGCCATCAGCCAATCCAGCTTGGGCAGTTGGCCACCGGCCAGGAATGTGCGGGTTTCCGGCGCCATCTTGCCCGGAACAATAAACACATTCACCAGCAGGTAGACCATCAAGGCTGCACCGATGAAGTTGAACATGATGGTGGTGATAACCACGTGGCTGCCGCGCTTGGCCTGTAGCCAAGCCGGGATGAATGCCCAGGCCGCACCAAACAATGCCGCGCCGATAACGGCGAATGGCATCGTTACATACCACGGCACATAATGGTCGAGAGACATGGCAACGATGGCCGCACCCAGACCGCCAACATAGGCCTGACCTTCAGCACCGATGTTGAAAAGACCGGCATGAAAGGCAACGGCCACGGCAAGACCGGTGAAGATGAAGCTGGTGGTGTAAAACAGCGTAAAACCGATGGCATCACCACGGCCCAGCGCGCCCTGCACCAGCAGATTAAGGGCGGCGAACGGATCTTCACCTATCGACCAGACAACAAGGCCCGAGATCAGAAAAGCCGTCATGATGTTCAACAACGGCATGAGGCCGTAAGAAATCCAATTCGGAAGTGGTACGGAAGCAGTGCTCATAAGGCCCTCATGCGGCGATGCCGGCCATCATCAGGCCAAGTGTCTGTTCTTCGGCATCAGCCGTTTTTTCTCCCACGATCTGACCATCGAACATCACGATGATCCGGTCAGAGAGAGAGCGTATTTCATCCAGTTCCACGGAAACGAGAAGGATGGCCTTACCGGCATCCCGCATTTCAATGATGCGCCGATGAATGAATTCGATCGCACCAATATCAACACCGCGGGTCGGCTGACCGATAATCAGCATCTTCGGGTCGCGCTCGATTTCGCGCGCAACGACGATTTTCTGCTGGTTGCCACCGGAAAAATTCGCGGTTTTCAAATGGGCATTCGGTGGGCGAATATCGTATTTTTCGATCTTCTCCTCGGCATCCTTTCGCATGGCTTCGGGATTGAGGAACGGGCCTTTGCCGTACCGCTCATCGCGGTGGTAACCGAGGATGGAGTTTTCATATTCCTCGAACTTCAACACCAGACCCATGTGGTGGCGGTCTTCGGGAATATGGGCAAGGCCAAGATCGCGTAGCAGCGCCGGATCGGCCTTGTCGATCGTCTTGCCATCAAACAGGATTTCTCCCGAATGCGGTTTGCGAATGCCGGCTATTGCTTCGAGCAGTTCCGACTGGCCGTTGCCGGCAACACCGGCGATGCCGACAATTTCGCCAGCACGAACATCGAAGGATACGTTCTTGACCATATCGACACCGCGGCTGTCCTTGACCGTCAGGTTGCGGACCGACATCAGTGTTTGAGCGGGAGATGCCTCGCCTTTTTCCACACGCAGCAGAACGCGGCGACCAACCATCAGTTCAGCCAGCTCCTCGACCGAGGTTTCAGCGGTTTTGCGAGTCGCGACCATTTCGCCACGGCGCATCACGGATACCGTGTCGGTGATGGCCATGATTTCGCGCAGCTTGTGGGTGATGAGAATTACGGTTTTGCCCTGATCGCGCAGCACGCCGAGAATCTTGAAAAGATGGTCGGCCTCGGCCGGGGTCAGCACGCCGGTCGGCTCATCGAGAATGAGGATTTCAGCGCCACGATACATGGCTTTGAGGATTTCAACACGCTGTTGAAGGCCCACCGGCAGTTCTTCGATTACTGCATCGGGGTCAACTTCAAGACCGTAATCCGCCTCAAGACGTTTCAGTTCCGTGCGGGCTGCGTTAACGCCTTGCTTCAGCAGGGCTCCGCTTTCCGCTCCCAAAATAACGTTCTCAAGCACGGTAAAATTTTCAACCAGCATGAAGTGCTGGTGCACCATGCCAATTCCAGCACTGATCGCAGCCTGGCTGTCCTTGATGGACACCGGCGCTCCATTCATTTTTATCTCACCGGAATCGGCCTGATAAAATCCATAGAGGATCGACATGAGTGTGGATTTGCCAGCACCGTTCTCACCAATGATGCCGTGGATGGATCCTTTGACAACGGCAAGATTGATGTTTTTATTGGCGTGAACGGCGCCGAATTTTTTATCGATGCCAACAAGTTCGATTGCAAGCTGCGTGCTCAAATCGGAAAATCTCCAAATCTGGATATGGAAAGGGCGTATGGCACAAAGCCATACGCCCCTCAAATGTCATATCATTTCGGGCAGGAGTTATCCGACATATAGTCGTGGACCTTTACGGTACCGGCAATGATGTCAGCCTTTGCCTTGTCAACGGCCGCAACCATTTCAGGCGTGATGAGCGCCTTGTTGTCGTTGTCGAGCGCGTAGCTGACGCCGTCTTGAGCAACGCCGAGCGCCTGAACACCACCGGTGAACTTGTCGTCCTGGGTGTCCTTGTAAGCATTGTAGACGGCCAGATCGACGCGCTTGACCATTGAGGTCAGCACGGAACCCGGATGCAGGTGGTTCTGGTTGGAATCCACACCGATCGAGAACTTGCCATTGTCAGCAGCGGTCTGGAGAACGCCGAGACCGGTTGCACCGGCTGCCGCGTAGATGACGTCCGCACCCTGGTCGATCTGGTTCTTGGTCAATTCACCACCACGAACCGGGTCGTTCCAAGCAGCACCGGTGGTACCGGTCATGTTCTGGAAGACTTCGATCTTGTCGTTGGCAGCCTTTGCACCCTGCACATAACCGCAACCGAACTTGCGGATCAGCGGAATGTCCATACCACCGATGAAGCCAACCTTGCCGGTCTTGGAGGCCATGCCGGCCAGCAGGCCCACAAGGTAAGAACCTTCTTCTTCCTTGTAGACAACCGAGCGGACGTTCGGCAGCTCGACGACGGAGTCAACGATCACGAACTTCGTGTCAGGATATTCTGCAGCAACCTTCTCCATGGCTGATGTCCATGCGAAGGAAACGGCAACAACAGGGTTGAAGCCCTTGCTTGCAAAGTTGCGAATGGCCTGCTCACCCTGCGTGTCGCTGGTTGGCTCGAAATCGCGGAATTCGATGCCGGTGTCGGCCTTGAACTTCTCAGCGCCGGCAGCGGCAGCTTCGTTGAAGGATTTGTCGAATTTACCGCCGGTACCATAAACCAGCGCCGGCTTGATATCTGCTGCCAATGCAGATGCAGACATCGCAGCCATGGCGAAGAGAGTCAAAATGGATTTTTTCATTCGTGCAGCCCTGTTGTTGCAATTGATCTTATCAGGTCCTCCCGCAAGCCCTTAACAGGCATGTCTGCGGAACCGCCAGCCCTTTTTGGAGGCTGTGCTTGTTTTTATCCTTGCATGCCTGCACGAAAAATTCATCCGGTTTTTTTACCCGGTGGAAAAACTCGTAAACGTCTGTTTTTTGAGCTTTCCGCCGGGCATTTTGATCAAAAACTAGCCGATATTGCAGCTGACGCCAGTGCCGCGAAGCCCGCAATATCCACCGGGATTTTTAGCAAGATATTGCTGATGATAGTCCTCGGCGTAATAAAACGTTTCTAGTGGCTCTATCTCTGTTGTGATAGGCGCCGGTTTTCTCGCATCCGTCAAAGCTTGCTGGAAAACGTCGCGCGCATGCAACGCTTCATCCAGTTGTTCCTGCGTTGTGGCGTAGATCACCGAACGATAGGTCGTGCCGATATCATTGCCCTGGCGCATGCCCTGTGTTGGATCATGTTCTTCAAAAAACAGCTTCAACAGCGCGGAAAGCGGAACGACGGACGGGTCATAAACAACCTTTACCACTTCGGCATGACCGGTGCGGCCTGTGGTTGTTTCCTGATAGGTCGGGTTTGGTGTCAAACCGCCGGAGTAACCAACAGCCGTTACCCAGACACCGGGCACTTTCCAGAAAAGACGCTCAGCGCCCCAGAAGCAGCCCATGCCGAGATAAATAACCTGCGTCCCCTCAGGGTATGGTTCTTTCAGCGCATGACCGTTGACGAAATGAGTTTCCGGCACCGGCATAACCGTGTCGCGGCCGGGCATGGCCGAATCAATCGTCGGCATTGTTGTTTTCGATGCATAGCTATCGAACGTGAACATATCTCTTCTCCAGCGGATCAAACGATCCGTTTGCTTGAGGTTTCACATGCAGCGTGGAGCGGGACTGTCAGCCAAAGCGGCTGCGGATTTGCGGTTTGCGATAACCGACCATCCAAAACAGCAATGCCAAAGCAAGAAACAGCGCGAAGGCAGGAAGACTGTTCAACCAGGCTACCAACCATCCCCAGGCGTCGGGGTGAATATAGTGCGTCACCGTGCCTTCTGCCATGGTCAGCGACGACGGATAAATATCCTTCCAGGCAGCGATTGTGCTGGTCATATCAACCGAAGAGGTGGCCACAGAGCGGATAGAATCAAAGGTTCCCGCAACAATGGCCACACATAGGAGCACGAAACTCAGGATTCTCGCCAAAGATTTCAATGCCGTATATCCTCACAGGCTGCGCAGGGAAAATCATCTCGTCAGAACCTTAGAATTAAAGGCCGAAAAGGCGATTTGCAATCGCGCTATACACAGGCTTTTGCACCGCGATAAAAAAAAGTGTCAAATTGCGGTTGATCCTTTGAGATTCATCGGTATATATCGCGCCGTTCCAGTTGATTTGCAGGTTTCCAAAACATGCAGTCTCTCATGAAGGACAGGTGGCCGAGTGGTTTAAGGCGCACGCCTGGAACGCGTGTGTGCGTGAAAGCGTACCGTGGGTTCGAATCCCACCCTGTCCGCCATAGGCTCTTCAAAAACTTCCCTTGAATGCATGCCAAGCGATAAATCGCTCTCGTTCCAATCAAGCTGCCGGCAGGATAGATTGGTTTTCTGAAAGCTCTATGACAGACCTTCCCCGTCTCCCGATCTAAGACCACGCGCCACCTTGGTAAAATTCAGGGCCGATTGCGATGGCCGTGTCTTGAGATGCGCGACTGCAAGATCGACGGTTGGCTGTTCGCTGCGCAGCGTCAGAAATGCCACGCCCATGACATTGAACTGGGCCATGGAAGCCGGGACAAGCGAAAAACCCAACTCAGCGGAAACCAGAGACAGGATAGAAGCAATCTGCGGCGCAAACTGTCCGAGCAGCGGTTCAAACCCGGCGCTACGGCAGGCGGCGATGGCTGCCTCATGCAGGCTGACGCCGATTTCGCGTGGTGTAACAATCAGCGGTATTGTGGACAGTGATGCCAGTTCGACATCGGAATCTGCCGTAACCGCCGGATGCGCGACCGGCAGAACTGCGACCAGCGGCTCACGTTTCAGCAGATATTCGCGAATCTCTGGCGGATCTGCACTGTTGGGTCTCAGAATGGCGGCATCGAGCCTACCTTCGATCAGGCCTGCGGTCAGCGCCACAGAATTGGCCTCCTCAAGCGTCAACTCCACCTCGGGATAGTTGCGATGAAAGGCACGAATGGTTGCCGAAACGATGGGGCTGAGCGCCGCCGTGCCGGTAAATCCAAGCCGCAACCGTCCGGTTTCCCCTCGGGATGCCCGCTGCGCTGCACGAATAGCGGTGTTTGCCTGCGCCGGCATTGTATGCACCGCGTCCCAAAAAGCCTGGCCCGCCTCGGTCAATTCGGCACCGTGCGACAGACGATGGAACAATTGAGTGCCGACTTCAGCCTCCAAATCCCTGATCTGGATACTGAGCGGCGGCTGGCCTATGCCCAACTTGGCAGCAGCGCGGGTGAAGTTTCCTTCCTCGGCGACGGCGAGAAAATAGCGGATGTGACGAAGCTCCATGATATTTACATAACATATTGCAAACGCCATTTCCATATATTGGACACATGACGGACAAAGTCGGACAATGACGGCAACAAAGAAAGTTGCATATCATGTCTCAAGCTGCTGCCCTCCAACGGGATGTTGGAACCGACCTATCCCAGGAAAATCCACCAGTTGAAATTCAGGAAATTCCACCCTCATGGATTCGGCGCGGCACGCGAGACTATCGCAACGCCGGATACGCGCTGTTTTTTCTTGGCTTTGCGAGTTTTTCGCTGATCTATTGTGTGCAGCCATTGTTGCCAGAATTTGCGCGAT
This sequence comes from Agrobacterium sp. AGB01, assembly GCF_014851585.1. Taxonomy (GTDB): domain Bacteria; phylum Pseudomonadota; class Alphaproteobacteria; order Rhizobiales; family Rhizobiaceae; genus Agrobacterium. Next base: position 440,931 of record NZ_JACVAB010000001.1, on the reverse strand, counting down.
CATTCGGTGTCAGTCCGGCTGAAAGCTCGCTTGCCCTGTCTTTGACCTCCGGGCTGCTCGCCGTTTCAATCGTGCTGGCTGGCGCATTTTCGCAGGCGCTCGGACGACGCGGCCTGATGTTCGTTTCCATGTCGCTGGCCGCATTACTCAACATCGTGGCCGGACTAGTTCCCAGCTGGCACGGGCTGCTTGTGGCGCGCGCACTGGAAGGTGTGGTGTTGGGTGGCGTACCTGCCGTTGCCATGGCATGGTTGGCGGAAGAAATTGATCCTGCTCATCTCGGCAAGGCAATGGGCCTTTACATTGGCGGTACCGCCTTCGGGGCAATGATGGGCCGTGTCGGAATGGGTCTGGTGACCGATTATGCCTCTTGGCACGTCGCCATGATTGTTCTCGGGGTTTTGTGTCTTGCCGCTGCGGTTGTCTTTCTGAGGTTGTTACCGCCATCACGAAACTTCGTGCGGCAGCCAGGCTTTGATCCACGCTTTCATATCGAGGCCTGGAGCATGCACTTGCGCAATGGACGGTTGCTTAGGGTCTACGCACTTGGCTTCACGCTCACCAGTATCTTCAGCGCCTTGTTCAACTATACGACCTTCCGCCTTTCCGGCACGCCCTATGCTCTCAGCCAGTCGCAGGTCAGCCTGATCTTTCTTGCCTTCGCGCTCGGGATAGTCTCATCCTCGGTGGCCGGCGGCCTTGCGGATAAGTTCGGCCGCAAACCGTTGTTGCTTGCCGGCTTCGCGATCATGCTGGTCGGAGTGTTGCTGACCCTTTCAACGTCGCTTGTCATCATATCAGCAGGCATTGCCCTTGTCGCAACCGGCTATTTTATCGGCCATTCGGTGGCGAGCGGTGCGGTGGGTCCGGTCGCAGGCCGCCATAAGGGACATGCGGCATCACTTTACCTGCTGTTTTATTATCTCGGCGCCAGTGTTACCGGTTCTGTCGCCGGCTGGTTCTGGCAGCATGGCGGCTGGTTTGCCGTTGCTGCATTGACCGGTGGCTTTGCCTTGCTCGGCACGGTGCTCGCTCTGACCCTGCCTCGCCCGAATGTAAAACCCAGGCCGAACCAGTCACAATAAAAGCACCATATCATGACGGTCGAGACCGGGGCCGTAACCGTCCTTCTCGACCTTTTCAACGGAAAAACCAAACCGCGAATAAAAAGCGTGAGTGTGCTGGCTGGTATCGAGGCGAACGCGCTGGACAGATGGCTGTTTGTGGATGGCTTGCAAACGTGCGTCCGTCAGCAACCGGCCAAGTCCTTGGCCATGCAGTGATTGATCGACCATGCCCCAGCACAGGCCAGCGGTTTGGCCGTCGTCTTCCATCACATGGCCACCGCAGGCGATGATGACGCCGTCGTTTTCGATTACCAGAAAAGCAGTCCTCACTGAGAGATCCTGCAGGAAAGTTACAAAAGCCTTCCGCTCGGAAGGGTTGAAAAATTTCGGCACATTGCCGTCGAACAGACGCAGGCACGCCTCCTGGTCCAATGCTGTATAAGGCCGGATATTAATCATGCATTTTTTAACGTTGGCCTGAGTTCGTGTAAACGGCATGCCCTTCCCTGCGCGTCTTCCGGCAACCTGTCCAGTCCAACGCAAGCTAGACAAATTAGGGAACGCTGACGACCTGTTACCAAATTCAAGCACTTTCAGTCTGCTTGCCTGTTGTGGAGTACTCATGTCCAACGATCCAGCTCTTGCATCCGATGGCGCAGCAGCTCTCACAGGCGCTTTGCACAAGGCACGCCACGGGCAGCTTTCACTGCTTGAACTGTTTCAAATTACCGAAACGTTGAATGCCGCCGGTCATCACGGGGCTGCAGGTGATTTCTACAAGACATGGGTTGCCTTTAACGACACAAACCCGCTGCTTCATCTTGCCTACTTCAACTATTCGGTCACGCAGAGCCAGATGGGCGATATTGCCGGTGCCGTGCAGTCATTGCGCGCCAGCGTCAATTTCAATCCGCAATTCGGCGCAGCCCACATCAATCTGGGCCGTGCGCTGGAAGATTCCGGCCTTGCCCGGCAGGCGATTGAACAGTGGCGAACCTTTACCGAAGCCACCAACGACATCACCCCTGAACGGATCAATCACCGCCTGATGTGCCTGCAACATATTGGCCGCGTGATGGAAGGGGCCGGCCTGCTGGAAGATGCAGAAACCACCCTGTGGCAGGCAATGGAATTGAAGCCTGAAAGGACCGAGGCCGGTCAACATTGGTCGTCGCTGCGTCAGCGCCAGTGCAAATGGCCGATCCTGACGCCATCGGAACATGTACCTGTCGACAAGCTGATTGATTCCATGTCTCCGCTGACACTGGGTTGTTATTCCGATGACCCGCTATTTCAGCTGGCGAAGGCCTACCGTTATCACAAGTCGCTTGTCGGACGCCCCGATACCAGTGGTTTTGTTCGCAAACAGGTCAAGCAGAAAACAGGTACCGGGCAGCGTTTGCGCATCGGTTACGTATCGTCGGATTTGCGGGAACATGCCGTCGGTTTTGCGCTGTGTGAAGTGCTGGAACTTCACAACAAGGACAGTGTCGAAATCTTCGCCTACTATTCCGGCGACGACCGCCCGCTTGATGCCACTCAGAACCGTATCAAGGCTGCAACCGACAACTGGCGCGACATCACAGCCATTGCCGATGTTGACGCGGCGCGGACCATCTACAATGACGATATCGATATTCTCATCGATGTGAACGGCTACACCAAAAACGCCAGAACGAAGATTTTTGCTTATCGTCCGGCACCGGTTATCGTCAATTTCTGCGGTTATCCCGGCACGATGGGCAGCCCGTTCCACAACTACATCATCGGTGATGAACACACCGTGCCGCAATCGAGTGAAATCTATTACACCGAGAAGGTTCTGCGCATTGCCTGCAATCAGCCGGTAGACCGCAAGCGCGTTATCGCACAACGTCCGGACCGCGCGTCCACCGGCCTGCCGCAGGATGCTTTTGTCTATGCCTCATTCAACGGCATGCAGAAGATCACCGAAAACTGCTTCGGCAGATGGATGGCCATTCTCAAAGCCACACCGGGAAGCGTACTGTGGTTGCTGGCCGGAGACGAGCCCGTCAATCAGCGCCTGCGCCAATTGGCAGAGCAGCAGGGTGTGGACCCGCAGCGTCTGATCTATGCACCGAAAGCTGCCAATCCTGATCATCTTGCCCGGATCGGTCTTGCCGACCTTTTTCTGGATACGTTCCCTTACGGCGCACATTCCACCGCCGCCGACGCCATCACCATGGGCCTCCCAGTTTTGACCATGCCGGGTAAAACCTTTGCCTCGCGTTTCTGCACAAGCATTATCAGCGCAGCGGGCATTCCAGAACTGGCATGTGCATCTCCCGATGACTACGTGGCGCGCGCCATTGCCTTTGCGCAGGATCCACAAAGCCTGGCAGCAGTCAAAACATCACTGCAGGAACAACGCGAAACAAGCACACTGCGCGACATGCCTGCACTTGCCGCACGGCTTGAGGAATTGTACTGGCAGATGCAGGTTGCAGGCGAGCGCGGTGAGACACCGGTTCCGGACCTGGCAAATCTCGATCTCTATTACGAGATTGGCGGCGAAATCGTGGCTCAGCATGTGGAATTCGAGGACGAAGAAAGCCTCAAGCATCGGTACCTCAAAAAACTGGCAACACGCGACAATTACAGCCCGGTTGCCCGTGACTGCCGTTTGTGGCCACAGGCGAAATAACGACGGATGGTCCTCTTTTTCAAACACCTTCTGCGGTTGTCGCAATGCGGCAACCGGCCAGTGCCCATGCAGCCGTCTATCAGCCCCTGTGAATAATAAAACCGTGGGTTTTACCAATCGCCTCAGATCAGCCTCAGGCAAGCATGTTTCAGCATAAATCGCGGCAGTGTGCAGGTGTCAAATCGCATGCATTTTCAGGCTGAACAGGCGGCAGATGATATTGCCAGCACGAAACTCACGAAAATGGCAGTTACTGTTCTGACGTTTTCCTTTCGAAGGCCTGCAAAGCAGCACCTCAAGCGGTGAGATACATCAAAAGGCTTCGTTTATGATTTCGAATATTTCTTCACTGACCGTCAGCCAGATCAAGTTGCTCTCGACTGCCGATATTGCGGCGCTAAAAACAGACGATATTGCCGCCCTGTCGACAACACAGATCAAGGCTCTTTCCTCCACGCAGATTGCTGCGCTGGAGACCGAGGACCTGGCAGCGTTTTCGACGACCCAGGTCAAGGCGATTTCTCCCTCTGCCATTGTTGGTTTGACGCTGGACCAGTTGGCTATCCTGTCGTCAGACAAGATCGAAAGTCTCGTTACTGCACAGGTCGCGGCACTTAATACCCAACAGATCGTCGGGCTGGATTCGATCCAGATCAGCGCCCTGACCTCCACACAGATTTCCGCCTTGACGGCGCTCCAGGTTGCCAGCCTGTCGAGTGAAGATATTGCCACATTCACACCGGCAGAAATTGCCGCTCTCAGCACATCGGCACTTGCCAGCCTTTCAACCGCCAATATTGCTGCCTTGAGCTCCGAGCAGGTTGCTGCCCTCAAGACCAACCAGATTGCGGCGCTCAAGACAACGCAGATTGCCGCCCTGAGTTCAGGCCAGCTTGCAGCCCTTTCAACCACACAGGTCGCCGCATTCGGTTCTGCACAAATCAAGGTTCTTTCCACCGACAATGTGAAGGCTCTTTCCGCCGAGCAGGTTGCGGCGCTGAACGTCAAGACCATTGCGGGCCTGACGACCGACCAGATTGCTGTGTTTTCGACAACGCAGGCAGAGGCGTTGACCTCGGCGCAGGTCGCAGGGCTCAGTTCCGCGCAGATCGCCGCACTGTCCAAGGAAGATTTGGCCACCTTCTCGATGGCCGATATTGCGGCAATCAGCACCGCTGCCATTCTCGGTCTTTCCACGGCAAATATTGCGGCCCTGACAACCGCGCAGCTGGCGGCACTGAAAAAGACACAAGTGACGGCGCTGAGCGCCGCACAGATTGGCGCACTGACCTCAAGCCAGATGTCAGCCCTGTCCTCGACACAGATTGCCGCTCTGACCTCCACGCAGGTTCGCGCGCTGTCGACGGAAAGTGTGGCCGCCCTGTCAACCGACCAGCTAGCCGCGCTCAGCAACAAGGCAACACCTGGCTTTACGACTGACCAGTTGCATGCGCTGTCGACAGCCCAGACGGCTGCCATGACAACGCTGCAGATCGCGGCACTGACAACTGCGCAAGTTGCGGTTCTAAGCTCGGCACAGCTTCATGCATTGACCTCCGCCCAGGTGGCCGCGCTGACCGCTGCACAGGTCAAGGCAATTACCACTGAGAGCCTTTCAGCTTTGTCGACGGACCAGGTCGCTGCACTGGCAACAAAGGCAATCCCTGGCCTGACGTCTTTGCAGATCAAGGCACTGACGACTGCCCAGGTTGAGGCCTTGAATTCGGCGCAGATTGCCGCACTGACCAGCACGCAGACCGTTGCGCTGACGGGCGAATATCTGTCGAAATTCACAACGGCTGAAATTGCAGCTCTCAGTACATCTGCCATCTCGGGTCTTTCGACCGAAGCCTTGGCGTCGTTGAGCACGGCTCATACCGAAGCCTTGAAGACCACGCAGATTGCTGCCCTGAAAACATTGCAGATCGCAGCCCTGACATCACATCAGATCGATGCGCTGTCGACCGCGCAAATTGCAGCATTGAGTTCCGCTCAGGTGCGTGCACTGACGACAGAAAGCATTGCAGCACTGGATGCCGACCAGATCCTTGCTCTGTCTGCCAAGGCTATTGTCGGCCTGTCGACCGCTCAAATCCAGACACTGTCAACGGCTCAGGCTGCGGCGTTGAACTCGACGCAGATTGCCGCGCTGACGGCTGCGCAGGCTGGCGCCCTGACCGGCGAATATCTGGCCACCTTTACAACAGCCGAAATTGCGGCCCTCAGCACAGCCGCAATTGCTGGCCTGTCGACCTTTGCGGTTGCCAGCTTGCGGCAGGAACATCTGAGCGCACTCAAGGCAACGCAGATTGCAGCGCTGACCTCCGGACAGATCACCGCGCTGACATCAGATCAGGTCGAAGCATTTTCGACGACGCAAATTGCCGCTTTGACATCGACACAGAGCAAAGCCTTGTCGACGGAAAGTGTGGCGGCACTGACTGCCGAACAGATTGCCGCGTTGAATGTAAAAGCCATTGCAGGACTGACATCGACACAGATTGCAGCATTGTCGGCCATTCAGGCGGAAGCGCTGACGTCGTCGCAGGTGGCAAGCCTGACCTCCGCGCAGATTGCCGTCCTGCCGGGCGAATATCTGGCGACTTTTACCCCGGCCGAAATCGCCGCCCTGACAACCTCAGCCGTGTCAGGTATTTCCACCGACAGTCTTACCGCACTCAGCTCGGAACAGATCGCCGCCCTCAAGACCAGTCAAGTTGCAGCCCTCAATACAAAACAGATGGCCGCGCTGACCACGGGCCAGCTCGCAGCCCTATCGTCTTCACAGGTCGCGGCCTTCTCCTCGACACAGGTCAAGGCGCTCTCGACAGAGGCCGTCACCACGCTTTCGACGGACCAGATTGCAGCCTTGAGCACCAAGGCACTTCCGGGCCTGAGCTCCGCGCAAATGACCGCGCTGTCGTCCACGCAGCTTTTTGCGCTGGGCTCCGCACAGATCAACGCGCTCGGCTCCGCGCAATTGGCCGCATTGGCAACCGAAAAAATCACGGTTCTGTCGACAGACCAAATTGCTGCACTCCACACCAAAGCCATCTCCGGTTTGAGCTCGCAGCAGATAGCGTCACTGTCCACGGCCCAGGCTGAGGCCCTGACATCGGCGCTTGTTGGCGCCATGACATCGACACAGATCGCCGCTCTTTCAAGTGAAGATCTGGCGACCTTCTCGACGGCTGACATTGCCGCCATCAGCGCATCCGGCCTTGCCGGTCTGTCGTCGGCCAATATGACTGCACTCAGCTCTGAGCAGATTGCAGCACTCAAGACCACACAGATTGCCGCACTTAATTCTGCACAGATTACCGCACTGTCTTCGGAGCAGATTGCCGCTCTCGCCACCACCCAGATCAACGCATTAAGCTCGACCCAGATCGCAAACTGGTCGAACAGCATGATTGCGGCCCTGTCGACCGATCAGATTGCGGCGCTTAACACCAAGACGGTTGCTGGCCTTTCAACGGCACAGATTGATACGCTGTCGACAGCCCAGGTCGAAGCGTTGACGGCGCTTCAGGTGGCAGCTCTTAGCTCGACACAGATTTCGATACTGACCCCTGAGGATCTCGCAACATTCTCGACGGCGGATATTGCTGCTATTACCTCGTCGGCATTGGCCGGCCTGTCGACTGCCAATATTGCAGCCTTGAGTGCCGATCAGGTCGCAGTGTTGACCAGCGCGCAGATTGCAGCGCTTAAAACCAACCAGATTACCGCCCTGACCACCGGGCAGTTCAATTCGCTGTCAACCAGCCAGATATCGGCGCTGACCTCGGCGCAGGTTGCGGTTTTGCCTAACGACCGGATTGTCGCCCTGACAACGCAACAAATCGAGGCACTGAATACCAAGGCGATTGCCGGCCTGACAACGGCTCATATTGCCGCCCTGTCGACCAATCAGGCAGAAGCCCTGACATCTGCGCAGGTTGCAGCCTTGAGCTCGACACAGCTGTCAGTGTTGTCGAAAGAAAAGCTGGCAACATTCTCGACCGAAGATATTGCAGCCATCAATACCGGTGCCATTGCAGGTATTCAGACATCCAACATCGCATCGCTGAGCGACGAACATGTCTCTGCGCTGACCAGCGCACAGATCGCCGCACTGGGTTCAACACAAATTTCTGCCTTGTCGACCGGCCAGCTTTCGGCCCTGACCACGGCACAGATCAACGCGTTGAACTCCACGCAGATCAAGGCACTGTCGACGGATAGCATTGCGGCGCTGACCCCGGACCAGATTGCAGCGTTGAACGCCAAGGCAATTCCAGGCCTCACGACCGGCCAGATTACCGCCTTGTCGAGCGAACAGGCTGAAGCTCTGGTATCTTCACAGGTCGCAGCGCTCGGTTCCGCACAGCTGGCAGCGCTTAGCACGGAAAAGCTGGCAACCTTCTCCACAGAAGATATTGCCGCCATCAATGCGAGTGCCATTGCCGGTCTTTCGACCACCCATATCGCGAAGCTGAGTGGCGATCAGTTGTCGGCTCTGACAAGTGCACAGGTTGGTGCGCTCAGCTCTGCACAGATCACCGCATTGTCCGCAAGTCAGGTCTCTGCCCTGTCGACCGCACAAGTCAACGCACTCGGATCGGCGCAAGTGAAGGTTCTGACCAATGAGAGCATCAGCGCTCTGTCGGCTGACCAGATTGCCGCTTTGAACACCAAAGCGATACCCGGTCTGACAACGGCGCAGATTGCTGCCCTTTCGATCGTTCAGGCCGAAGCGCTGAGCTCTGCGCAGGTGGCAGCACTTGCCTCGACACAACTGGGTGCATTGTCCAAGGAGAAGCTGGCGGTATTTTCGACTGATGACATTGCCGCCATCAACGCCTCCGCTATCCCAGGGCTTTCGACGGCAAATCTTGCGTCATTGTCCAACGACCAGATTGCAGCGCTGATCACCGCACAGGTCGCGGCGATGACCTCGACACAGGTCGGCACCCTGACCACCGGCCAGCTGGCAACCCTGTCTTCGGCACAGATCGGTGCCCTGACCTCGACCCAGATCAAGGCGCTTTCAACCGAAGGCATCTCCGTATTGACGACGGGGCAGATTGCCGCCTTGAATGCGGCGGCCATTCCGGGTCTCACCACAACCCAGATTGCGTCACTGTCTACCGCACAGGCCGAGGCGCTGACCTCGACCGTTGTGGCGGTCTTGAGTTCGGCACAGATCAACTCACTGTCTACGGACGATATCGTCACGTTCTCGACTGCCGATATTGCCTCGATCAGCACAACAGCCCTTCCCGGCCTGTCAACCGCCAATGTCGCGGCTCTCTCAAGCGAACAGATTGCGGCACTGACATCTGCGCAGATCTCAGCCATGAGCTCAGCACAGATTGCTGCGTTGACCAGCAGCCAGATCGGCACATTGTCCTCCGCGCAGCTTGGCGCCTTGAGTTCAACGCAGATTAAGGCACTGTCGACGGCGAATATCGCGACACTGTCGACCGATCAGATTGTGGCTCTGGGCACCGGCGCCATTCCGGGCCTCACCACAGCGCAAATTGCTGCGCTGACAACCGCGCAGGCGGAGGCATTGACCCCGACGCAGGTCGCGGCCATGGGCTTAACGCAGCTTGGCGCCCTATCAAGCGAGGCACTGGCAACCTTCTCGACAGAAGATATTGCAGCGATCAGTGCGTCCGCACTGCCGGGAATTTCAACCGCCAATACGGCGACACTGAAACACGACCAAATCGCGGCATTGACAACCGCACAGATTGCGGCGCTCAGCTCTGCGCAGGTCTCCATCCTCAGCAGTGAGCAAATCGACGCCCTGTCCTCAGCGCAAATCAACGCGTTGACCTCGACGCAGGTCAAGGCGCTGACAAGCGAACATCTGGCAGCCTTCTCGACGGCAGATATTGCGGCGATCAATCCGAATGCCATCGCCGGACTGACCTCTTCCAATATTTCCGCCTTGTCATCCGATCAGGTCTCTGCCCTGTCCTCGTCGCAGATCGCTTCGCTGACCTCCTCGCAGATGGGAGCCATTTCGAAAGAAAAGCTGGCAACATTCTCGACAGCGGATATGGCGGCGATTAGTGCCAGCGCAATTTCCGGTCTTTCCACAGCAACGATTGCCTCGCTGTCCAATGAGCAGGTTGCCTCGCTGAGCACCAGTGCCATTTCCGGCCTGACGTCAGCGCAGATTGTGGCACTCTCCACCGCCCAGATCGATGTGCTGTCGTCGGCGCAGATCTCTGCGCTGACAGCATCGCAAGTTGCCGCTCTGTCCAGCGAAGATCTGGCAGTGCTTTCAACGGGGGACATTGCAGCGATCAGTGCGTCGGCGATCTCCGGCCTGTCGTCGGCGACAATAGCAACGCTGTCGAACGAACATGTTGCGGCCTTGACCACGGCGCAGATGGCGGCATTGAGCTACTTGCAACTGACGTCGGTCACCTCGGCCCAAATCAGCGCATTGAAAACCGGCCAAATTGCGGCGTTGAATGCCATTCAGGTCGCGGCTCTGGGTACGGCGAACATTGCCCAGTTCTCGACCGAGCAGATCATGGCCATCAGCCCCAAGGCGATTATCGGCCTGACGACGGCACAGATCGGCACATTGAACACCGCACAGGTTGAGGCATTGACACCCGAACAAGTGGCTGGATTGAGCGCTGCACAGATTGACGCGCTGAAGACTGCGGATATTGCCACCTTCTCGACTGCTGACATCGCCGCCATCAGCACGGCTGCTTTGGCTGGCCTGTCGGCCGGTGATATTTCCAGCCTGTCGACCGACCAGCTAAAGGCAATCACCACATCGCAGATCGATGCTCTGGATGCCGGACAGATTGCAGCTGTTGTTTCCGCCTATCACGCCATTCAGTACGGCTTCAAAGCCTGACAACAGCATTGAGACCTGAATATTCAAACCCCGCCCACCCGACTAAAGGTGGGCGGGGCTTTGTCATTCAAGACGTGGCCCCGGCTCGCAAGCCTGAGAAAAGCTCGGCATGCCACGTGTAGAGCAGCTAAACGCGATTTTTTCGGCTACCTTGAACGCCGCCGAATGACCTTTTGATACGGACAAGCAGAAACCATGCATGATTTTCAGAATGTCGATCTCATCATTGTCGGTGCCGGATTTTACGGCGCAACAATTGCCGAGAGGGTAAGCAACGAGCTTGGAAAAAACGTTCTGATCATTGACCGCCGAAGCCACATCGGCGGTAACGCCTATAGCGAGTTCGATCAGGAAACCGGTATCGAAGTGCATAAATACGGCGCGCATCTTTTCCATACGCCGAATGCAACCGTCTGGAACTACCTCAACCGTTTCACCTCTTTCACCGATTACCGCCACCGGGTCTATTCCAGTTATAAAGATCAGGTCTATGCAATGCCGATCAACCTCGGCACCATCTGCCAGTTTTTCGGCAAGCGCATGTCGCCGGCGCAAGCCCGGGCACTGGTCAGTTCGCAGGCTGCGGAACTGGGCGACCGCGTTCCTGAAAATCTGGAAGAAAAGGCAATCTCGCTGATTGGCCGTCCGCTCTATGACGCCTTCATCAAGGGTTATACCGCCAAGCAATGGCAGACCAACCCGAGGGATCTGCCAGCCAGCATCATCACCCGCCTGCCGGTCCGCTATAACTTCGACAACCGTTATTTCAACGACCCCTACGAAGGTTTGCCGACAGACGGTTACACCGCGATTTTTGAACGGATGCTTGATAATCCGCGCATCCAGCTTTTGCTGAACACCGACTTTTTTGAAGTGAAGAATTCGCTGCCGGCTGGCGTCCCCATCATCTATACCGGACCGATAGACCGCTACTTCGATTACAGCGAAGGTGAACTTGGCTGGCGGACAATCGACTTCGAACAGGAAACGCTTGCCACCGGTGATTTTCAGGGTACCGCCGTCATGAACTATGCAGACGAAGCCATTCCCTATACCCGCATTCTGGAGTTTCGCCACTTCAATCCGGAGCGGCAATACCAGAATGAAAAAACCGTGATCGTGCGGGAATATTCTCGTTTTGCGCAGCGTCAGGACGAACCCTATTACCCAATCGACACCCGAGGCGATAAGGAACTGTTCCTGCGCTACAAACAGCGTGCAGCAGCTGAGAAGAACATCCATTTCGGTGGACGTCTTGGCACCTATCGTTACCTCGACATGCATCAGGCAATCGGTGCCGCGCTCAAGGCTTATGATACCGTCGTCGTTCCGCATTTCGCATCCGGCAATCCCTTTGAGGCGACGCCGGACGCATGATAATTAAACAAAGGGCCTGTGATTTTCACAGGCCCTTTTTTATGGCAATTTTTCCTGATCTCTGGACATAAAAAAACTGCCGGGAAACCCCGGCAGTTTTTGTTTTCTGTCTCTGTTCCTATCAGATCTCGGCTGGTGGCGCGAAGTTGCCTTCGCGTGCCGGGAATGACGGAACGTCAAAGTGTTCAGGTGCACGACCTGCCTTGGCTTCTTCGACCATCATTTCGTAAGCGCGTTCCAGATGCTGGCAGAAACGCTCGGCATCGAACAACGGTGCTACAAAACGGTTGTCGGTGAGGCGCTGTTTGTACTCAGCAGCCTTCTCGCGGTTTTCGTAGAGAGCAATTGCCTTTTCCAGATATTCGGCATCGTCCTGCGCAACCAGTTCCGGAAGGCCAATTGCATGCAGCAGGCTTTCACTGACGCGCGAGGCAAAGTTGGTGCCGACACGTGTCAAAACCGGCAGGCCAGCCCACAGCTGTTCCGAGGTTGTGGTGTGACCGTTTACCGGGAATGTATCGAGACCGACATCCGCGAGGTTCAGACGGTCAAGGTGCTCTTCGTAGCTTACCTTTGGAGAGAACAGCACGCGCTTGGCACTGATGCCACGGCTGTCCATTTCCTTGAGGATGTTGGTGCGAGCACGTTCATTGTCCACCATTATCCAGAGCAGGCTGTTTTTGCAGCGCTCGAGGATCGTACCCCAGATTTCGATATATTCTGCGGTGATCTTGCGGTTGGCATTGAACGACGCGAAAATGAAGGCATCTTCCGGCAGACCGAAGTCCTTGCGCGTTGCGCCACGCGGCGCAGGGCGATGAACTGGATCGTTCGGCTGATAGGTTTCGGGCAGACGGCAGAATTTTTCGTAAAAGTAAGGCTTGGAATATTCCGGAAGCACAAACCTGTCACCGATGATGTAGTCGATATCCAGATTGATCGATGTACCAGGAAAGCCGAGCCAGGACACATGAACCGGGGCAGTCTCGTGATTCATGATCTGGGTACGGTTACCCTTGGTGTGGCCCTTGAGGTCAACGAGGATATCAATATTATGAGCGCGAATGGTGTTTGCGGCTTCTTCATCCGTCATATCAACGATACGAACCACATTGCCCCACAGACTGCGGTCAAATTTGTTGAAGCCGAGGTGTTCTTCCGGTGTGTAGCAGAACAGGGTGATTTCAAAACGGTCACGGTCGTGACGCTCGAGAACGTTGCCCAACAGCTTCATTGTCGCGTGTGCATCCCACAGGTCGTAGGACAGGTAACCAACGCGGATCTTTTCATTCGACCAGTCGTGTGGCCGCGCACGACGGCGCTCTGGTGTACCCGGCTCGTAAGCGCGGGTTGCCATGGCGGCAATCTGGTTCAACTTTTCATCGCCACACCACATAAGGCTGTAGAACGGGCTGCCCGCACGGATGATATCGAGGTTACCACCGGCAACTTCGGCGTCCAGAATTGGCTGATGCTTGCGCATGGATTCGAATTCGCAGAACTCACGCGAGTGAATGAGATGCAGCAGGCGCACACCCTGATTGTCCGGGAAGAGTTTCAGCGTGCGGCGGATGGTTTTGAAGTTATCTTCATCATGAGGCGCGTCGGCCAGCAGATGCAGCGCAACGGCAAGATGATTTGGTTTTGCGCTTTCGATCAGAGGTTTTCTCAAAGCGCCCAGAATGTCCTTTTGGCCGCGCTTGATAAAGATGGACGCCATGACAAACGCCACGTCGGCATCCTTGTGAGCCTTGTGAAGGAATTTCTTGGCAATAACGAGCGCTTCATCCTCGTTGCCGCATTCGTAATGCAGCATCATGGCATTGTGCAGATGCCTTTCGGCGTCGGTACCGCCAGCATTGCCAGCAAGCGCGAAAGCAGAGGCAGCCTCTTCCTTCATATCAAGCTTCAGGAATGTCCTGCCCAGCAGCGCGTAAGTTCTGGTGTCCTGTCTTGTGTCCAGCAATCCGTTCAGAACATGCAAGGCACCGATGTAGTTGCCTTTCTGGTATTCTTGGTTTGCAGTGAGAAAACTTGAATTGATATTCACGTTCAGGACTCCGATGAAGCGATGCTTCGTAAATAGACGGGCGATTCCTTCCAGTTTCCACCATGAAGCTTGCCTGTGGCGGGTGTGATTAACTGTTTACCCTTTGATAACCATAAAGATTGAGTGACCGGCATTTGACTCAAATTTTAATAACTCAGCAAGTTTTGACTGCCAAATTACTTCCACACACAGCAGGTTTGGTTCTTCTGAGTAAATAGAAAGACCGAGTAGCATGATGTATAACTGCTGTGAACCGGTGAATATTTAAGTCCGGTATGTCCCCCAACTAGTATTTCGTATCAAAGGGACAATTCTACTATGGCAAGCATTCTGACTAACGTTTCCGCAATGTCCGCTCTGCAGACTCTGCGCTCTATCAACAGCAACCTCGAGAACACGCAGAACAACATTTCTACGGGTCAGCGCGTCTCACAGGCTTCCGACAACGCCGCTTACTGGTCGATCGCAACAACCATGCGTTCTGACAACGGTGCTCTTTCTGCCGTTGAGGATGCTATCGGTCTTGGCGCCGCCAAGGTTGATACCGCTTACTCCGGTATGGAATCCGCTATCGAAGTCGTTAAGGAAATCAAGAAGAAGATCGTTACGGCCCAGGAAGGTTCCGTTGACGGCAAGAAGGTTCAGGAAGAAATCGATCAGCTGCAGGATCAGCTGAAGTCGATTGCAGAATCTGCTTCCTTCTCCGGCAAGAACCTGATCGCTGGCGCACGCACTGAATCGGTTGTTTCTGGCTTCGTTCGTGACAGCAGCGGTAACGTAACTGTCAAGAAGACCGACTACGTCATGAAGGACAGCGGCACCGATGCCAACGTTCTGTTCGGCACCAACACTGCCGGCGCTCTGGTCACGACAGCAGGTATTCTCGGCGCAACCAGCGGTTCGCTCGGTATCTCGGTTATCGAACTGGACGTTACCAACACCTCGACTGGTTACCTTGATCAGGCTCTGAGCGCTGTTGAAACTGCTCTGACTGCAATGACAAGTGCCGGTGCTGAACTCGGTTCGATCTCCATGCGTATCGATCTCCAGGAAGACTTCATCTCCAAGCTGAGCGACTCGCTCGAAAGCGGTATCGGCCGTCTGGTTGACGCTGACATGAACGAAGAGTCCACTCGCCTGAAGGCTCTGCAGACGCAGCAGCAGCTGGCCATCCAGTCGCTGTCGATTGCAAACTCGGACTCGCAGAACATTCTGTCGCTGTTCCGTTAATAGAAAAAAAGAGCGGCGTACGAAGGCTGATCGTACTGCAACTCTTGAAAGAAGGCCGCTCCGCAAGGGGCGGCTTTTTTCGTTTTAAACAAATTTTCGCGCAGTTAGGTTTTCTTTAACCATATTGGTGTTTTCTAGCGGCAACGAAACGACAAGTTAACCATATTTATTAATATGTTAGCAAGCATGACGCTGTCTGTCGTTCACCGGTGATACCGGAATGTCCCTTCCTTAAATCAGCCAATTCAAGGGGCAACTTCCAATGACCAGCATTTTGACAAACATCGCAGCCATGTCTGCGCTTCAGACCCTTCGCAACATCAATTCCAACATGGAAACAACCCAGGGCCGCGTTTCGTCCGGCCTGCGCGTTGGTGAAGCATCCGACAACGCTGCTTACTGGTCAATCGCGACCACTATGCGTTCTGACAACATGGCTCTGGACGCCGTTTCCGACGCACTCGGTCTGGGCGCCGCCAAGGTTGACACCGCTTACACCGCGATGGAATCCGCCATCGACGTTGTTAAAGAAATCAAGAAGAAGCTCGTTACTGCGCAGGAAAACTCTGTCGACACCAAGAAGGTGCAGGAAGAGATTGACCAGCTGCAGGACCAGCTGAAGTCGATTGCAGAAGCTGCTTCCTTCAGCGGCGAAAACTGGGTTATTGGCTCCGGCACACAGTCTGTTGTTTCCGGTTTTGTCCGTGACAGCAACAACAACGTTACCGTCAAGCACACAGAATACGTTCTGGACTCCAGCACATCTGGCACTGCAAACGTTCTGTTCGGCACCAACACAGCTGGTGGCATCGTCACTTCTACCGGTATTCTTGGTAACATTGGCACAGTGGGTGCAGGCACTGCGTCCGTCTTCACGCTTGACGTTACCAACACATCGACCGACTACCTGTCTGACGCGCTCACAATGGTTGAAACCGCTCTGAAGCAGATGACAAGTGCTGCTGCTGACCTCGGTTCGATCTCCATGCGTATCGACCTGCAGGAAGAATTCGTTGCCAAGCTCAACGAATCCATCGAAAGCGGTATCGGTCGTCTGGTTGACGCTGACATGAACGAAGAATCCACTCGCCTGAAGGCTCTGCAGACACAGCAGCAGCTCGGCATCCAGTCGCTGTCGATTGCAAACAGCAACTCGGAAAACATTCTTCAGCTCTTCCGTTAATAAACGGAGCAATGCTCAGAAAAAGAAAGCCGCGCCAAAAGCGCGGCTTTTTTCATGGCTTATCCCGCGCGGTAACCGCCTGAAAACATAATGTCATTCAAACTCGGCGGAGTTTACCGTCACAACCCAGTTGAGACTTGCTGGTGATGCGCTTTCGCTGCCGCGCATACGGAATGCACGGCATGCACTGTAACTTTCACCTGCCGCTATTCTGACATTGCTGCTCTGATAACCATCATAGGCGACTGAGGCACGGAATGCCGGCTCAAAGCCTTCAAGCGTATAACCGAGTTTCAGGATGGCGGACGAATTGTCGTTTTTGAACGTGATCCGCAGTGGTAATTTCGGATCGCCACAGGTGGGATCGATTGCCGCCGTCGCGACAATCCTCGTCAGCCGCTCGCTGGCTTTCACAGTTTCCCAATAAATCATTGCCGCACTTGCCACCCAGACGATTACCAAGGCGGTCAGGACAAGTTTCATTCTATGCGGGAATACGAAGGCAAAACCTGCCAACACAATGCTTGCTATGATTCCGACGATCATCTGGTTCTCCTCATCCGTGTGTTAGTGCCACGAACAAGCCGAAAATCATACCTTCTATCTGCCGAGCAAACCGGTTGGGTGGGTTTTTCCCCTCAAAACAATGTTAGACCGTCACGTCATTTGGAGCTTTACAAAAGCTATTGCGCAGGTGCTGCTGCCGTCTCATATCTATCAATCACCGTCAGCAGATCTTCGCGCACCGTCTCGATATGCCCGCGCAGGAAATGTGCCGCTTTGTCAAATTCCCTGCTGCGACAAAGGTTTATCATGTCTCTGTGCTCACGCATGGCGCGGCTCATCGCTTCGGGATTTGACAGCTGCAAGGTGGTATAGCGCTCACTGGTTTGCAGCAGTGAGGTGACGATTTGTCGGCTTTTGGGCAAATTAGAGCGACGGTAAAGTGCCATATGCAGTTGAGCATTCAACTGGCCATATTGTTGCACGTCACCATTGGCAGTTGCCGTCATGAAAGCTCCGTGGATCTTATCGAGAGTGATGAAATCCTGTTGATCCAATTGTGGAGCCGAACTGAGCAACAGCCTAGGTTCCAGCAACGCCCGCAGTTCAAAAACATCATTGATTTCCGCGACGGACAGTTCCGACACCACCGCGCCCTTTTGTGGCACAATACGAACCAATCCTTCTGCTTCGAGTTGAAAAAGCGCCTCACGCACCGGAATTCGGCTTACGCCATAGGCTTCCGCAAGCGCATCCTGCCGTAACTGGCTTCCGGCGGGATATTGCCCTGCCAGAATTCCCTGGCGTATTTTTTCGACAATAGCACCTGAAAGGGTGCGCGGCTTCGGTGATGTCGGCATCAGGGTTGCCCCCTATCAAGTGAATTAAAAAATATTCAGTCTGACAATGCGTAAAACAGAAATCAGTTGCCGCATAAAACGCAACACAACCCAAAAGATGCAAGAGCTCACGCCCAATTGATACAGAAGGCAATCTTTCCACCCTCGTGGAAGGTCAGATACCCTGAATTTCGACCGCGTTATTCATATCACGGGCGACATATTCCTGTATCTGCCGGACGATCTGTGCGGCATGGGCAATCGCCAGTTCATCGGCCTTTTCAACATCACCGGCGGCAATAGCTGCAATCATTTCTTCGTGCTCATCAACATATTGGCGCGGCAAGCGGTCATCAAATGTCGAATAATAAAGCCGCAGGATACGCCGCCCCTCGTCCAACAGCCTGGCAAAAAACGCGGTGTAGTAGGCGTTACCGCCGAGCGCTGCAATTGCCACGTGGAATTCACGGTTTGCCTCGATCATCGCGTAGGCATTTCTGGCTTCTACGGCTTCGGCAAACTGTTTCTGGTAATCCAGAATGGTCTTCATGCCTTCAGCATTGGGATGTTTTGCTGCCTGCCGGGTGGTGACGCGGTACATCAAGGTCAGCGCATCGAAGTAAGTCGGCAGGGATGCGAAATCAATCGTTGACACAATGGTGTTGCGGTTGGGAAGCGTGGTCACCAGACCATCAGCCGCCAGGCGCAACAAGGCTTCGCGCACCGGTGTACGTGACATGCCAAAACGTTCGGACAGACGAACCTCATCCAGCGGGCTACCTGGTGGCAGGGCCATGGAGAGAATTTCATTGCGCAACGTGCTGTAAACCGTCTGCGTGCCTGAACCTCTCACCTTTGCTGTATCGGCTTGCTCTTCAAGGTCTTTGGGCTGCATCGCAATCAAACTCGCCGTTTGCTGGTTGTCCGGGTAATGACTTCATCAAAATATGCTGTTCGATGCCGCTTGGCAGCATCAATCCAGATGTGTTTCCACTTAGACCAGATTGTTACAGCTTTTTCTGGAACGTTTTCAAGAAAACGATCGTATCAGACTGCCGACAAGCAGGTTCCAGCCATCAATCAGAACGAAAAATAATATCTTGAATGGCAGGGAGATCGATGTCGGCGGCAACATCATCATACCCATGGCCATGGTAATCGTCGCCACGATAATATCGATCACCAGAAATGGCACGATAATCAGGAAGCCGATTTCAAAACCGCGTCTGATTTCCGAAAGCATGAAGGCAGGCACCAGAACCCGGTAATCGATCAGGTTTTCGGCCATGACTTCCTGCCCGCGCTCACGGGCGATATCCACGAACAGTTTCAAATCCTTGTCGCGGGTATTGGCTGTCATGAAAGTGCGGAAGGGTTCGGCAATCTTCACCACAGCTTCCTGTTCAGTCAGCTGGTTTTGCAGCAATGGCTGCACGCCTTCTGTCCACGCACGATCAAAGGTCGGCGACATGACGTAGAACGTCATGAACATCGCCATGCTGACAAGGATCATGTTGGAAGGTGTTGTTGCCAATCCCATGCCGGAACGCAGGATGGAGAACGCGATCACGAAGCGCGGAAAGCTCGTGACCATGATCAGGATGCCCGGTGCGACGGACAGAACCGTCAACAGGCCAAATGTTCTGATGATCCATGCTGCGACGGAACCGTCAATCTGCATATTCAGCAAATCAGTCGGCAATTGCTGGGCGTTAGCAAGGCCCGGCAAAACCAAGAGGACAGCAATGGTCAAAAAAAATCGAATCATTCGATCACAAAGGTTCGGAACATAACCTTCGATACTCGCCCTTCCGAACGCAGGTCAACACGTTCCTGTACGTCATCCCGTAGATATTGAAAGCCACGCGGCCCTTCAAGCTGCTGCAGTGAAACGGTGCGCAGATACGCCATCAGATCCTGATGGATATCTTCAGCCATTTTCACGTCCGGTTCGCCGTTGAACATCAGCGCGACTTCAAGCCGGATCCAGTTGGTCGAAGGATAGGCAAGATTTGCCGTGACCGGGTCAAGCTGCAGAATACCGTTTACCTTGGGATCGACCTTGGGAAGTCCGGCGTTTTCTTTGTCGCCTCCATGGGCCGCGGCCGCAGCATGTTCTTCCACGACCTTGCCGATTTTCGGCGCGATAAAGCCACCCAGAAACCAGCCACCACCGGCGCCAACCAGCGTCAGGATTGCAACGCTTGCTATCGTCATGACAAGAGGCGACTTCTTGGGTTTTTCCTCGCCGGTCTGTGCGTTATCCATGACCTTGTTTTACTCCGGACTTCTGTTTGCTTTGAGCAATAACCGGCACCGCCTGAAGGCCATGCCGGTTTAGGACTGCATCAGATTGGCGAGAACAGATCGACGATCTGCTGGCCGACCGGTGGCTGCTGTACTTCCGTCAGACGGCCACGGCCACCGTAGGAGATACGCGCTTCGGCAATGCGCTCATACGAGATCATGTTGTCTGCATCCACATCCTGCGGCCGCACGATACCAGCGACGTTGAGGATACGGATTTCATGGTTCACGCGGACTTCCTGCGAACCGCTGATGATGAGGTTACCGTTTTCGAGAATACCAGTAACCACGGCAGCAACGAGCAGTGTCAGCTTTTCAGAGCGCTTGGTCTTGCCCTTGCTCTGGGTGTCGGTATCGGAACCGTATTTGATGCTGGAGTCCGCGTTCGGCGTCCATCCAAGGATTTCTGCCTGTGCCTTCCAGTTCAGACCGCTGGCATTGGTGCGGTTACGTTCGGTTTCGTTATCGAAATCAGCCTTGTCGTTGATCTGGATATTGACCGTGAGAATGTCACCGATGTTCAGCGCGCGCAGGTCCTTAAACAACGCACCCTGGGAATCGCTCCAGAGGGAGTAACCGCTGGCCATATGCTTCGGCTGCTTGGGATACATACCCATCTGCGGCGTCTGGCTGAATTGCAGGCCCGTGCCAATCGGGCTCATGGCCGGCGCATTGCCAATTTCCTTCAGCGTCTGGCTGTTCTGGCAGCTCGCGAGCAAAATCAGTGGCAAGATCAGGGCCGGAATACGCATTGTCATGACGGATCCTTCGAGGTGTTCGGATCGGTTGCGCTTGACATGATCCCCGCGACGATCGCGGCTTTCTGCGCATCCATTTCACTTAAAATCAGGCCGGACTGACGTGCCGGCAATTGCATGATGATGGCGGCCGCGATTTCGACATGCATTTCGGCAAGCTGAGGAGCAGCGGCATCCGCCTTCATCGTTTTGTAGATATCGACCAGATTGGCCTTTGCCTGGGCCAGGAAGTGGTTACGGCGCGCCAGCCAGTCCTCATATTCCGTCTTGCGGTTTTCGAGGGTGGCGATGCGTTCATTGACTTCCGCCTGCAGCTTTTCCAGTTCCTGCTTCTGCAACAGGTAACGCTGGTCGCGGGCTGCATCGGCAATGTTCGTGCAGAATTTCTGGATTTCTTCCTGCGTGCTCATTTCCGTCAGGATGGCCTGCTGGCTTTCGGCATTAGCGACCGGAACGAGCAGGATAAGACCGGCGACGGCGGCAAAGCGGCCAAGGGTCTCGAACAGGGAGCGTTTTGGCGTTTCAGATAATATCGTCATTGCAGAACAAGCTCCGCCTGGAGAGCACCAGCCGATTTGATACCTTGCAGGATGGCAATGATACCGTCGGCTTTCAGCCCGATATTGTTGAGACCGGACACCAGCGTGCGCAAATCTGGACCTTCAATGATGGCCACCTGTCCACCTTCCTGCATCGCCATGATGTCGGTCTGGGGCTGGACAGCGGTTTCACCTCGTGAAAACGGCGCTGGCTGAATGATCTGCGGTGTTTCGGTGACCTGAACCGTCAGCGTGCCGTAGCTGACCGCCACTGGCGAGATGCGAACATCCGCGCCGATGACGATGGTGCCGGTCCGCTCGTTGATCACGACCTTTGCAGGTGTATCGGTTTCGACTAGCAGGTTCTCAATTTCGGCCATCAGCCGTGTGAGGTCCGCCTCACGCGGCTTCTGCACGATGATTTCCTGAGAATCACGCGGCTCTGCCACCGTGCCACCGTAACGGGTGCGGGCAAAAGCGTTGACGACATCGGCTACACGAACCGCGGTCGAGAAGTCAGGATTGCGTAGCTGCAGAACAAGGTTGACGCCATCCTTGAACTTGGATGGCAGTTCGCGCTCGATGATTGCGCCATTGGGGACCCGCGCAGCGGTGGTTACACCCTGCGTCAGGGTTGCCGCGTCACCTTGCGCGGAAAAGCCGTTGACGATGACAGCACCCTGCGCCACCGCGTAAATCTGGCCATCGGCACCGGAGAGCGAGGTCATGATCAGCGTACCGCCGCGCAGCGACGTGGAATCACCCAGCGAGCTGACCGTGACATCAACGCGGCTGCCGGGGCTGGCGAAGGGTGGCAGGTTGGCAGTGACCATGACGGCAGCAATGTTCTTTGCATTTGCCTGGCCACCTTGTGTGGTGATGCCGAGGTTCTGCAACATGGCGCGCATGGACTGTTCGGTGAACGGCGACGAACGCAGACTGTCACCCGTTCCCTGAAGACCAACCACAAGACCGTAACCAATCAACTGGTTGTCACGACCCGACTGCAAGGACGCGATATCCTTGATGCGCGATGTATTGGCATGGGCCGGCACGGTGGCAAGCACCTGCGTCATCAAAGCCAGAAAAAGTATCGCAATCGACTGCAAGGCTTTCATTTCGCCATCACCTGAATAGAGCCGTCCCGCATGACCGTGCCGTTGACGATCACGCCGGAATCAATGTTACGCACACGCACCACGTCGCCCACACCACCGTCCTGCATGGGAGTACCCGCTGCAGAGATCGTCATATGTCCGATTGTAAAGGTCAGACGGACGCTTGCACCGCGGGTCACCGCATAGGGGATACGCAACGCGGCAACCGGAATGGTGCGGCCTGGAAGCAGTGTCTGCTTGGAGATCAGGCCTTCGATCTGGCCGACTTCACTGGCATAACCGTTCGAAATATTGGGGTTGGTGACTTCAACCTCTTTCAAGGCATCGGCAGAAATCACCTCACCGGGATAGATGATGCGCGTCGGCACCAGCGCAACTGGTGCCTGAGCAACGGAGGATGTGGCGACCACGGACAAGACGGACGCGATGCATAACCGGACAAGTCCGTTATTAAATCTGCTGTTTTTCCGGCTAAACCTCATGTTCGCCCATCCTTTCCCGTTTTTACTTCAGGTTCTTACTGACCACCGAGGCCATTTCGTCTGCGGTGGTGATAACCTTGGAGTTCATTTCGTAGGCACGCTGAGCCGTGATCAGGTCAGTGATTTCCTTGACCGGATCGACGTTGGAACCTTCGAGGTAGTTCTGCTTGATGTAGCCGTAGCCTGGATCTTCCGGCACGCCGACGATCGCATCACCGGATGCCGGTGTCTGAGCAAACAGGTTGTCGCCGAGCGGCTTCAGACCGGCTTCATTGACGAAGTTCGCAATCTGTAGCTGGCCAACTTCGGTGAATTCGGTGGCGTTACCCAGGCGAACCGTAACCTGACCGGTACGGCTGATCACGGTTTCCGTTGCATCGATCGGAATGATGATGTTCGGGATAACGTTGTAACCATCAATGGTAACGAGCTGGCCGTCAGCGTTCTTGTTGAAGGCGCCAGCGCGTGAATACAGCGTCGAACCGTCAGCAGCTTCAATCTGAAACCAGCCGCGACCAACCAGAGCCACATCGAGATCGTTACCTGTTTCGATGAAGTTACCCTGTGTGTGAATGTTACGAACCGCGGAGGTCTGTACACCGAGACCGATGTTGGCGCCTTCAGGCACGATAGCCTGGTTGGCACGGTTGGCCACACCCTGCGCACGCTCTGTCTGGTAGAGAAGATCGGTAAACTCGGCGCGGGCGCGCTTGTAACCGGTCGTGTTGATGTTGGCGATGTTGTTCGCGATAACTTCAAGGTTTGTCTGCTGCGCATCCATACCGGTCGCGGCGATAGCAAGTGCTCTCATGTCTACGTGTCCTTAATGGTGCTAAATCTGCATCTTCGATACTTCGAGATATGCGCTGACGATCTTGTCACGCAGCGCAATGGCAGTCTGGAGGGACTGCTCGGCACTCAAAACCGCATCGACGACTTCACGTGTGTTGGCTTTGCCCTGAATACCTTCAAAAGAGGCCACTTCGGCCTTCTTGAGGTTGTTCATCGCGTCGACAGACATGTTGCCCAGCACGCTGGCAAAGCTCATGCTGGTCTGTTCGCCAGGGGTCTTTTCACGCGTTGCACCGGTCAGATCGGTCGAGACGGACGAAATACCGTCAAGATCACGCGTCAGCGAAAGAGAGCTTAATTGATTAATTTTATCGATCATTGCGAAGCTTTCAGAAGGTCAATCGTCGCGCTGACGAGTTCACGCGTTTGTTTGATCATTTGCAGGTTGGCGTCATAGCTGCGGTTTGCTTCGCGCATGTCGGCCATTTCGATGAGGATGTTGACGTTTGGCATTTTGACGATGCCGTTGGCGTCTGCCGCAGGGCTGCCGGGATCGTATTCCTCGATGTACTTGCCACGATCCTCGCCGAGCTTCTTCACGGTAACGCGTTCAACGCCCGAAGCGCGGTCCAGCTCGGTCCCGAATGTCACCGTCTTGCGGCGATAAGGGTCAGCACCCGGAGTGTCGCCGGTCGAACGCGCGTTGGCGATGTTTTCCGAAACGATACGCAGGCGGGTGGACTGAACTTCCAGACCGCTTCCTGCGATCTTGCTGGCAGCGCTTAAAGGATCCATGTTCTTTACCTCTTCACAGTCATCAGCATCATGCGATGGAACGTCTTCACCAGATTGGCGTTGAGTTCGTACTGGCGCTTGATTTCACCGGTTTTCGTCATTTCTTCCGCAAGAGCGATCGTGTTTCCGGACTCTTGAACGCCGATTTCGTTGTTCACCTTGGAATTGCGAACCTCGATATTGTCGCTCAGCGTACTTGAGCCGAAGTGCGCAGCATGCGTCTTGGCCATTCCCATTGTGGTTCCGGTCGACTGCATGACTGCTTCGAAAGGACTGACGTCCTTGCCTTGGTATTTAGGAGTGTTGGCATTGGCGATGTTGGTCGCCACGACCTCCTGACGAATGCTGAGCCATTCCGCTTGACGGGATGCCAGATCGAACAGTTGAATCGGTTCCATAGATTTCTCCATATTTTATGGTCAAAACCTATGCTGCTAATCTTGCGTCAGACTTACGGGAAATCCGTTGCGACAGCGGTTATGGCAAATCTCACGCCTTTGCGATTGGGGTTGCCAAAACACAACAGGCGCAGCTTGTCAGCCGCGCCTGTATCCGTTGGAGATTATAGGGTCTCCAGAATTGTGATCAGTGACTTTCGTTCTCGTATATCTCGCCATTCGAGGTCACGATGACCCAGCGGCCGTCCCGCTGCTCGATCTTTGCCAGCTTGGTATTGTCGGGCAGGACAGAACCAACCTTGACCATGTACATGCCAGCACTATCTTCGATAAGCGCACGACCGTTAGCAACGTGTAGCAGGCGGTAGTTGGAACCGTGGCCAGGGAACGGTTGCTCCTCACGTGCTGCGATGTTGTTCTGCCGCTCCTTGCCGGAATCCGACACTGTCGCCGTGGTCAGTGGATCAAACGGCAACGGTGGAATATCCGGACGGTCATCCTTGTTGCGGTTGACCATGGCCAATGGCGAAACGCTGAAAACTTCTTTTGGACCGGTGTGAGGAAGGTCACGGGTCATGTCGAAGTTCGGCGTCGTGACGCCAAATTTGTCTTCATTGAAAAAAACGTACCATGGGAAAAACGCAGCGGCCGCGGCAAGCGTCACACCACAGGTCGCCAGAATGCGATCGGTGCTGGTAATCGATGCCTTTACCTTCTTGTCCATCTCGATACGTTCTTCTTGTTGCTTGTCGAGCATGGTTATCCTCTTGGTCTTTGATTATTTGCCTGCTGCGGCGCATTGCCGGTAATTGCGTTGCGCAAGGCAATCGCAAGGTCGGCATAGGCATCTGCGGCTGGCGGTTCTGACGGCGTCTGTTTCAAAACATCGTAAATGATCGGCACCTGCTTGATCGCCATATCGAGATCAGGGTCCGTGCCGGGTCGATAGCCACCGATCAATCTCAAATCGCGGGTTTCCTCGAAGCGGTGCACCAGTGCTTTGAGGCGTGAAACCAGCGTTTCCTGGTCTGGTGTCCATGCCTTTTTGGCAAGACGCGAAATCGAAGCCAGCGGGTTGATTGGCGGGTAGCGGCCTTCTTCGGCCAGACTGCGCTCCAGCACGATATGTCCGTCAAGAATACCGCGGGTCGAGTCGGCAATCGGGTCGTTATGGTTGTCACCATCGACCAGAATAGAAATGATTGCGGTGATGGTACCGGTGCCTTCGACGCCCGGCCCTGCCCGCTCCAGCAATTTCGGAAGTTCGGTGAAAACAGACGCGGGATAACCACGTGCCACCGGCAATTCACCCGAAGCAACCGCGACTTCACGGATGGCATGGGCAAAACGGGTCACACTGTCGATGATCAAGAGCACGTTATCACCCTGATCGCGGAAATGTTCGGCAATGGTCACGGCAGACAGCGGTGCCATCTTGCGCAACATCGGGCTTTCGTCACTGGTCGCAACGACGGCGATCGACTTGGCCATGTTCTCGCCAAGTGTATCTTCAATGAATTCTCGCACTTCGCGTCCGCGCTCGCCGACGAGCGCAATCACAACCTTGTCAAAGGCATCGGCTTTCGCCAGCATCGACAGCAGGGTGGACTTACCGACACCGGAGCCCGCGAAAATGCCAAGGCGCTGACCAAGACACAGCGGTGAGAAAATATCGATGGCGCGCACACCGGTCTTGAAGGCTTTTTCCACACGGCTACGGGTCATCGACGGCGGGGCGGTGTTGGAAATAGAACGCCGATCCGTGCCTGATGACAATGGACCCAATCCATCGATCGGGTCGCCCAGAGCATTGATCGTACGGCCGCACCAGCTGTTCTCGGGCGCCACGCGGAATGCCCCCTTGTAGATGACCGTATCGTCAATGCCGATCGGTTCACCCGGTTCGATGGGGCACACAAAGATCAGATCGGACTCAACGCGAACGACCTCACCGAGATGAATGCCGGTTTCGCTGCGATGGGCGACGAATTCCCCCAAACGCACGTGCCGGGACAACCCGGACACCGTGTAATGGCCAGCCGCAATAGCCGTCACCCGCCCACCATGTGCAACGGCAACTTCGGGGTCGGCATAACGTTCCACCAGGCTGGCAAGTTGTGCCAGCTTGGAGGTCGACGGTTTGGAAGGGGAACCTGCGTCAGCCATCATGGCCTTGATCCTTAACGGCTACCGCCGAGTGTCTTGATTGCTTCACCGAATGTGGATTCGGTTTCGCGCATTACGGAGGAGATGCTGTCGAAGGCCCGATTGACCTGAATGAGCTGCATCATTTCAGAGATACCGTTGACGTTCGATTGCTCGGTGTAACCCTGCATGATGCCGGCATCACTGCGGTTCACAACCGGCTGCGGCGCGGCCACGGTGGTGATACCACTGTTGTCATGGCGCAGATAACCTTGCGAGATATCAGCGGTGTAAAGGCCCATCAGAGCAATCTGGCGGTCATCCTGAACAATCGCACCGTCGGCGCCGATCTTGATCTCACCACCAGCGCGGTTGAGTTCGATCTGGCCACCGCCGGCATCCAATACAGGGTATCCATTCGTCGACACCAGAATACCATCTTCACGGATGGTCAGACGACCGTCACGGGTCAGAACCTGACCATTCGGCGTGTCGATTGAAAGCCAAGCATCGCCCTTTACGGCCACATCAAGCGGGTTGCCGGTTCTGTCGAGTGAACCACTGCGTGTGGAAAGGTAATCGTTACCTTGCGACACGAAGGCAACTTTTGCATTCATGTCGTTGCGGGTCTTGCTCAGCACCTCGTCAAACTTGACTTCCGTTGCGCGGTAGCCAGCGGTGTTGATGTTCGCCATGTTGTCAGCGATGGTGGTGATACGACGCTCAAGCGCCATCTGTGACGACAGGGCCACATACAGTCCGGACTGCATATCATTTGCCTCCGAGTTTCAGGGTGTTGATTGAAAGAAGAAGGTCGGAAGAAATTCCAAAACCGGCGGACGAACCAAGAATGGTCGTTGAGGTATTGACCTGTGAGGGGTTTTCCATCTCCCACATGATCGTGAAACGCTCGAGCAGCTTGCCGACTTTGACCGGATCCTGCAGATCCTCCATCTTGATGGCTTTTTCGACCAGCGCTGCCTGCTTGTCGATGTCGGTGCCGGCAAATTCTGCCGGAAGTTGGAATGTGGTGCGGAAAACCTGCGACATCGCGTCGTCGGCAATAATGCCCATGCCTGACGTGATGGATGGTGCCATGCGTTCGAAATAGAGCGCCAGACGCACACCGGTATTGTCGGAGCCGGCTTCTTGCTCAAGCGTCTGACGGGTGTATTGAGCAACAACATCCTTTTGCGCGCGGTCGAAAGACGTCGCAGCTTCACCGTAAGCGGCAAAGTTCAAAGAGGTTGCCAGTTCCTTATAGCGGGTATCCGACAGCTTGTTGGCAAAGGCGTCATCCTTGGTGACACCTTCCGTCAACACCTTGCGAATAAAGGCTTTCGCGTAAGCCATGTCTTCAAGGCCGTGCGCTTTCAGCGCGTAATTATAAAGCCTTGAATCTTCCATGAAAGCGTCGATGGATTTGATCGAGCCGATCTTGGAAAGGTAATATTCCGTCTCCCGCGCAACATCCGGTTGCTTCGATATACGATCAAGAGACTTGCCGATATCCTGGCTGATAAGCCGATAACTGGTATAGGTCGTTGTCACGCTATGTCCGCCGTTGCCGAATCCTGTTGCGCACGGATGTGCCTCGACAGGATGATGACGGTCATTGCTTGCGCGAAACTGTTTGTTCTGAATGTATTTTCCGCGGCTATCCTACAGGTTCACGCAAGCCACATTTTCTACAACTCCGCCACGAGACAACGGTCAGGTGCGAGTGTTCAATGAATATCATTATCGGGTTAATCATCACCTTCGGCTGCGTTATTGGCGGCTACATGGCTATGGGCGGCCACTTGGACGTTCTCGTTCAGCCGTTTGAGCTTGTCATCATCGGGGGTGCCGGTCTCGGTGGCTTCATCATGGCTAACCCCATGAAGGTGGTAAAAGATTCAGGCAAGGCGCTGGGTGAAGCCTTCAAACATTCCGTTCCAAAGGAGCGCGATTACCTCGATGTTCTCGGCGTTCTTTACTCTCTGATGCGCGACCTGCGCACGAAGTCCAGAAACGAAATCGAAGCGCATATCGACAACCCGGCTGAATCGAGCATTTTCCAGACAGCTCCTTCCGTTCTGAAGAACAAGGAACTGACTGCATTCATCTGTGATTACGTCCGCCTCATCATCATCGGCAATGCCCGCTCACACGAGATCGAGGCGCTGATGGATGAAGAAATCGACACCATTCTTCACGACAAGCTGAAGCCTTATCACTCGATCACGGCGATGGGCGATTCATTCCCTGCTATTGGTATCGTTGCCGCGGTTCTCGGCGTTATCAAGGCGATGGGCAAGATCAACGAGTCACCTGCGGTTCTCGGTGGACTTATCGGTGCGGCGCTCGTGGGCACCATGCTCGGGATCATCCTGTCTTACTCGATTGCCAACCCGCTTGCAGCGCAGGTCAAGATCGTTCGTACCAAGCAGCACCGTCTCTATATCATCGTCAAGCAGACCCTGATTGCCTACATGAATGGTTCGGTGCCGCAGGTTGCTCTCGAATATGGCCGTAAGACCATTTCCAACTACGAGCGCCCGTCGATCGACGCCGTGGAGCAGGAAATGATGAACCCTGGCGGCGAAAACAAGGCGGCTTGATAAATCATGACGACACCAGACACAGCTCCCGCAATGGACCACGCACTTCTTGCCAAGCTCACAGGTGGGCTTGGCGACCAAAAGACGATCCTCAAGATCGGCGCCGATGTCGGGCATCTCTACAGCGAGTTTCTGCCGGACATGTTCCACAGCGAAACCGGCATCCCCATTGAGGTCGATTATATCGGCTGCCAATCCGGCCTGATGACCGATCTCGTTCGCGGCATCGGTCCTGAATTCGCGGTGGCCGATTGCTCATTGCGTAATTGGTCTCCCAACTTCATTCTGGCCTGTGGCAATGCATTCATCATGACTTTGATGGAACGTATGCTTGGCGCGCTGCCAGAGACGATTTCCGAACCGGAAGTGCGCTCGCTGTCGCAGATCGAGCTTGATCTTGCAGCTCTCGTCATTGGCCGCATGGCCGGCGTTCTTCGTTCTGGCGTCAACGCACCGGGCGGTTTTGAAGCCGCGATTGACCCGCCCTACAATTCGAAGGGCAAAAGCGGTTTCGATGAACAAATCACCGGTCAGTACGGTGTACTGATTCGCTTGAAGGTGGATCTTGGTAAGGTTTCCTCGGAATTTGCGCTGGTGATCCCGCAACGCGTCATGCTCAAGACGCAGATCGTTGCGCCAAAGGCATCGGCAAGTGCCATCAAGAAGCACGAGGAATGGGTTGCTCTGATCAAGGAACAGGTCAAACGTTCGCAGGTTACACTTGAGGCGCGTATTCGCCTTCAGAAGATGACCCTGCGCAACCTTGCTCGCCTGACGGAAGGTGATGTGGTTCCGTTCCGGGATATCAGCCGCGACGATATCACCGTCGAGGTCAGCGCCAATGGCAGCGACATCTACAATTGCGAGTTTGGAAAGGCGGGAGACCGCTACATGGTTCGCGTGAAAAACAACGTCAGCACAGATGATGAGATATTGAGACATCTGATGGGTTAAATCTTGTCGTGCTCAAATTGAGCGAAGGCAGTTTGACGCAAGTTTCAAAAGGAATAATTACGGCATGGCTACGAAGAAAACACCTTTGACTGAAGATGACGCGCTTTCCATCGGCGAACCTGCCGAACTGGATCAGGCGATTGGCGACCTGCGCGGTGTCCTGAAAACGGATGCAGAAGGTGGCTTTGGCGATTTCGGTGATTTTGCCGATACGGCCGCTACAGATACCGTCGATGCTATGAGCTTTGGCGGTGGTACCAACGACTTCGGCATGGACGATTTCTCGGCAGCACCAGCTGCTGGCGCGCCAATGCAGATCGGCAGCGGCCTCACCGACAACCTCGACCTGATCATGGATATTCCAATCGATGTTCAGATCGTTCTCGGCACAAGCCGCATGCTGGTTTCCGGTCTTATGGGCCTGGAAGAAGGCGCAACAATTGCTCTGGATCGCAAAATCGGCGAACCAGTTGAAATAATGGTAAATGGCAGACGCATTGCACGCGGTGAAATTACTGTTCTTGAGAATGACGACTCACGTTTTGGTGTTAAACTCATTGAAGTGATGAGCATCAAGAAAGCCTGATCCCGGTTTTGGGGCAGAGAGGAAAGACCATGATGGACTTTGAAGATTTCGGTAACCCCATTGAAGGGAAACCGTTGTCTCAGGCAGATAAAGCTGCCGCCGTGCTGCTCGCCATGGGAAAAGGTGTGGCGGGCAAATTACTTAAATTTTTTACGCAGGCCGAACTGCAGCTTATTATTGCATCTGCGCAGACCCTACGGGTTATCCCGCCGGATGAGCTTGCTGCCATCGTGAACGAATTCGAGGATTTGTTCACTGAAGGCACAGGCCTGATGGATAACGCCAAAGCGATTGAAAGCATTCTCGAAGAAGGCCTGACACCAGAAGAGGTTGACGGTCTGCTTGGACGTAGAACTGCCTTCCAGGCTTATGAAGCATCGATCTGGGATCAGCTTCAGGACGCCAGCCCCGAGTTCATTGGCAAGTTCCTCGCCAAGGAACACCCACAGACCATCGCATACATTCTTTCTATGCTGCCGTCCGCTTTCGGTGCCAAGGTGTTGTTGACCATCCCGGATGAGCAGCGCGCCGACATCATGAACCGTACGGTCAACATGAAGGACGTCAGCCCAGCCGCCGCGCAGATCATTGAGAAGCGCGTTATGGCCCTGATTGCCGAGATTGAAGCGGAAAGAAACGCAAGTGGTTCTGCGAAGGTTGCAGACCTCATGAACGAACTGGAAAAACCACAGGTCGATACGCTGCTGAGTTCGCTGGAAACCCTCAACAAGGAATCCGCAAACAAGGTCAAGCCGAAGATCTTCCTGTTCGAAGACATGCTGGTCATGCCACAGCGCAGCCGCGTCCTTCTGCTCAACGACGTCTCCGGCGATGTTCTCACCATGGCTCTGCGTGGTGCGACCAACGAAATCAAGGAATGTGTCCTTTCGGCGATCAGCCCGCGCCAGCGCCGCATGATCGAATCCGACCTGGCCGTTCCGGTTGCAACGCTCAACACACGCGAAGTTGCTATCGCTCGCCGTGCTGTTGCGCAGGAAGCAATTCGTTTGGCAAGCTCCGGTCAGATCCTGCTGAAGGAAGCAGATGCGAATGCCGCAGCGGCGTAATTGCCAAAGCAGCGGTTGAAAACCCTGGCGGGGCAGGCTTGCGCTATTGCCCCGCAACGCACCACAGTCTAGCCTGACCTGACTATCCCGCCATTCTGGCGGGTTTGTTTTATGTCGGGGACCGACGTCTTGTCAGACGATCAGGATAAAGAAAGTAAAACAGAAAGCCCCACGGAGAAAAAACTTCGTGATGCGGCCGAGAAAGGCAATTTGCCTGTCTCGCGTGAAATTCCGCTCTTTGCGTCTGCGCTCGCTTTTTATCTGTATCTCGTCTTTTTCATGCCGACCAGCACGGCCCATATTAGCGATACCCTGAAGGATCTGTTCGACCAGCCGGAGCAATGGCAATTGCTGAACCGGCCGGATGCGTTTTCGCTGTTTACCCATTTGGGTCTGGCCATCGCATATATGCTGCTGCCAGCGATGTTGATGTTCATCATCTTTGGTATTTCATCGTCAGTCTTCCAGAATATGCCGTCTTTCGTGCTTGAGCGTGTGCGCCCACAGGCCTCCCGCATTTCACCGATGAAGGGTTTCAAGCGCATATTCAGCGTTCCCGGTTTCGTCGAGTTCGGCAAATCGATCTTCAAGATCATGATTGTCTCGATCATCATGTTCTTCGCGTTGCGGGGTGAGTACTATAAATTGATCGATGCGATGTTCTCGGACCCGCAAACGATTTTTGTGCGACTTGTTACGATCGTCAAAAAAATGATGATCGTCATTTTGATCTGCACCGCACTTTTGGCTGCCGTCGACCTTTTCTGGACGCGCCATCACTGGTTCTCGCAATTGCGCATGACCAAACAGGAAGTGAAGGACGAACACAAACAGACCCAGGGTGACCCGATCGTCAAGTCACGCCAGCGGTCGATTGCGCGCGACCGCGCTCGCCGCCGCATGATCAACAATGTGCCGCGCGCCACCCTCGTCATTGCAAACCCGACCCACTATGCCGTCGCCCTGCGTTATGTACGCGATGAAAACGACGCTCCGGTTGTTGTGGCAAAGGGACAAGACCTTATCGCGTTGAAAATACGTGAAATTGCAGAAAAGAACGGAATTCCCGTTTTTGAAGACCCACCACTCGCTCGCTCCATGTTTGCGCAAGTCTCGGTAGATAGTGTGATTCCACCAGCCTTTTACAAGGCTGTTGCAGAACTCGTTCATCGGGTCTTTGCACAACGGTCAGCGAAAAAGCGGGTCTAGTAATACGAATGAAAAAATGCCCCTACACAGAACAACGAGAACAAATTGTTGCTGAAGCCCTTAGCCCGGTCGCTTCGGAACTACGGCTCCTCGATCCAGCGGACTTGATCTCTCTGCTGCGTTTCGAATGCTACGGGAGCCTTGCCGATCTGGTTGCTTCTGCGGCTGAACTGTATTTCCATCCAGGCACAGTCAATTTCGGCGCGGGCGGGGAATACAAGCTCGAGTGGGACGGCGTTCCTACGGTAGTTCTTGATCTTGAGCTTAAACCGCTCGGAGTGACAATTTACGCGCAACTGCATCTTGCTGATGAGTTTGCGGCGATCGATATCAACCATATATCGTTCCAGAATGCGTCTGATAATCCGGATATCAATACGGAGTTTCTGAAACGCAGCCTGCGTGAGGCACGTTTTGTGACGCGCAAAACCGGTCAATTGGCTTAACGCGGTTTGGCCCCGGTTTATCAACCGTATGAAAGTGCCCTGACAACGTCTTTTTGGACATAGAAACAGCGGCGTCCTCATCTCTGAGCCTTTCTACGACCCGGAAATCATAGCGATTTCCGGGTCTTTTCGTTTTCTTTGGTTATTCTCCAGACTGCTGGCATAAAAAAACCTGCACGGAGCTTTTCCGCGCAGGTTTTAATGTCTGAAAGATCGAAACGATCAGCCGAATTGGGCGATGTATTCTCGGATATCAAAGATACCGTCCTTCGGGCCGGGATTTTCCGGGAATGCCGGGTTAAAGCGCAGATAGGCGCGTGGCTCCTGCGACTTCGCCCCACCTTCAACCGGGTAGGTCATCCGTGCGCGAATATCCTGCGGCAGCAGGTTCAGCGTTGTGGTTTCGATCATTGGATCAAGAATGATCGGTTCATTCGAGAACTCTGTTGCTTCACGCGCCGCCGTGACAACGCCGGCCAGTTTGCAGATCTGGCCAAATGCGTCTGGCGACAGTGGCATCTGCTCATGGGCCGCCATGCGGTGGTACATGATGTAGGCTTCCGGCCAGTTTCCTGCCTCGACATGAAGGCGCAGCGCAACGGCCTGACGCATCATCATGAATTTTAGGATACGGGCATTCAGCGATACTTTTTCATCCGGGCTGAACGGATTGACCTGTGCAGCGCGTGACACCAGATATTCGATGCCACCGCGATAGGTATCCCACAGGAACATGCATTCCTTGTTGCCCTGTTGCTGGCGCGGATCATCGGAGACAGCCGTTACGCGCGCAAATGGCTCTGGCACGAACATAATGTCGCCGCCTTCGAGCGCGCGGGTGGTGTAGAGGAATGCCCAGAAGATAAATGGCGTCGGGCTGGAAATCGCCTTTGCCAGCACACTGCGACGAATGATCATGAATTCCGGGAAGACATGATAGTTGAGGATCATGTCCAGCATCGACAGGAAGTTGCCCTTGCTGTGGCGGATCGGGCCAGGCAGGCGGTAGAATGGGCCCATGTCGGTGTTGGCGTTGTTACGGCCATCAACCAGCATCCACGGGGCCTGAATGACACCGAGCGCCGGATCCTGCTCCATCAGGCGCACATATTCGACAACCTTTTCCGGGATCAACAGATCGTCGTCACCGAGGAACACGGCATAACGGCCGCGGGCGCGCTGCATGGCGAACGAATAGTTGCTGACAAAGCCAGAATTCTTCACACGCCGGAAAGCGTTGATTTCCGGATTGTCGGAAATCGAGGCGATATAAGCAGGTGTATTATCCGTCGAGCAGTCGTCAACGATGACGATTTCAAACGGAATTCCCAGTCTGCGAAACGAATCCAAATGGAATGTGACGTTGCGCTCAAGCAGAAACTGCCGGTTATATGTGGGGACACAAATCGACAAGATTATAGGTTGTGTCGAGGACATTTTTTTCTCCGCAGTCGCTCACAGTTCCAGCAAACGCAATGCATCCAGATGCAATACGCCCAAAGTTATCATTGTTAGCTACACCTATTCGCTTTCCCGAAACTGTCCTGTTCCATAGCTTGTTATTGAAATTGACCGCCCCCGCGTCTGAAGCAAAGATATCCGTTTGCTGTCGACAAAATGCGCACAACCATCTAGTCTTCGCCGCATCCAACTACCCACCTGAAAATCCTGCCGGAATGGAATGTCATGTTTCAGAAAAATCCACCTGCCTTCATTCAAGATGACGAACGCCTGTCGAGATTGAAAAAACTTCGTGAAACCATGGGTGCGCACGGCATTTCCGCTACTTTGCTCGGCGCGTCCGATAGCCTGCTATATTTCACCGGTTTGCATTGGCACCAGAGTGAAAGACTGCTTGGCGCATTGGTGACGCAGGACGGGCTTTTCTACATAGTACCGGGCTTTGAAAAGAGCCGTGTTGAAACGCTGCCTCATCTGCCCGGCGAAATCCTGACATGGGAAGAAGACCAATCACCGGCAGAACTTGTTGCTGCACAGCTGAAGCCATCAGAAAAACTGGCACTGGACGATGCTCTGCCGCTGTTCATCTATCACGCACTGGCTAAGGCTGTTGGTGCCGAGCGGCTTGCCGATGGCGGACGGTTGATCCGCAATCTGCGTCTTTGCAAATCGGCAGCTGAAATTGCCATCATCAAATATGCGATGGATCTGACGCTGGACATTCACCGGCAGGCCCATGCGATCATGAAACCGGGCATTCGGGCATCGGAAGTCGTTCGGTTCATAGATGAGCGGCACCGCGAACTGGCCGGTTCATCGTCTACTTTCTGCATTGTCTCTTTCGGCTTGGCCACCTCGCTGCCGCATGGTGCCGACGGCGATCAGACGCTTGTAGCCGGCGATGTCATTCTTGTTGATACCGGTACGCGCATTGACGGTTATCACTCCGATCTGACACGCACATACATGATCGATGAGCCAACCAAAGAATTTGCCGCGGGTTGGGCAATCGAGCGTGAAGCACAGCAGGCTGTTTTCGATGCGGCGAAGCTTGGCGCTTCCTGCGCAAGCCTTGATGACGCAGCCCGCGGAGTGATGTCCCGCCATGGACTTGGACCAGATTATCAGCTTCCTGGTCTACCGCACCGAGCAGGTCATGGACTTGGGCTTGAAATTCATGAAGAGCCCTACATCGTCAGAGGCAACCAGACCAAACTGGCAACCGGCATGTGTTTCTCCAATGAACCGATGATCGTTTTCCCCGGTAAGTTCGGCATTCGGCTTGAGGATCATATCTACATGGCGGACGATGGTGCCCACTGGTTTACGCAGCCGGCCAAGGGTCCAGCAGAACCGTTTGCGTAAGCGCAAATCAACAGGGAATGTGTTGCCGCTTCGCTTCCATTTGTGTGGCGAAGCGGTAGTGTACGGGCACGAAAAACCTACAAAAATTAGTCTGCAGGAGTGACAGATGACCCAAGCGATCGAGTATATTTCTTTTGAAGAAGCCCGCGCCCTAAGCCTTGAATTGCTGACACTTGCCGGGTTTTCGAAAGGTCATGCAGAAACGATTGCTGCTTCTGTCCTGAAAGCGCAGCAGGATGAGTGCCATTCTCATGGCCTCTACCGCCTAATGGGCTGTGTCAAAACCCTGCAGATCGGCAAAGTTGATCCCAATGCCGAGCCAACAGTGGATACGGAAACGCCGGGTATCGTGCGCGTCAATTCCCACTACGGGTATTCATTGATGGGCTTCCATGCCGGCCTGCCGCATTTCATCGAGAAAACCAAAAAGCAGGGTGTTGCCGCCATGGCAATCAATAACTGCTTCCACTTCTCAGCGCTTTGGCCAGAGGTTGAAGCGCTGGCTGACGCGGGTCTGGTGTCCTTTGCCGTTACCCCCAGCCACTGCTGGGTAGCGCCAGCTGGCGGCACCAAACCGTCCTTCGGCACCAATCCATTTGCCTTCGGGTGGCCACGGGCTGGCAAACATCCGTTCATTTTCGACTTTGCGACCAGCGCGTCAGCGCGTGGTGAAATCGAATTGCACCGCCGGGCCGGAAAACCGATCCCGCTCGGCTGGGCCATCGACGCCGAAGGCAATCCAACAACGGACGCTGAAGCTGCCCTCAACGGAGCTATGTTGACCTTCGGTGGTCACAAGGGCTCCGCACTTTCGGCGATGGTCGAGCTGTTGGCCGGTCCATTGATCAACGACATGATGAGTTCGGAATCGATGGAATTTGACGATGGTGCGGGGGTAACCCCGTGCCACGGCGAATTGCTGATTGCGCTTGATCCGCAGTCCTTCCTCGGCGCGAGCATGACGGAAAGCATGGGACGGGCTGAAAAACTGTTCAGCTCGATTACCGATCAGGGCGCGCGCCTGCCATCGCAGCGTCGTTATGAAGCCCGCGACCGCAACAAGGACAAAGGCCTGCCTGTGCAGGCCGCTCTGTTGGTGGATCTGCGCGCGATGCTTTCCGAGCTGAAAGCCGCCGTCCCGGCCTGACAATGTAACGAGCGGGTAGCCTGTTTCGCAGACTACCCGTCCATGTCATTCCCTGTCGGTGATGCTGTAGGCAAAGCTTTCAAAATCAGCCGGCTGTCCGCGACCAGATGTATCGAAAGCGAACATGCCGACAAAAGCACCTGTGAATGAGCCGTGTTCACCGCGCCCACCCTCATCCGAGACGACACCGGCATCAAGAACAGGCCCAACCGGCTGCCAAGTGGGTGCTGAATGGCTGCGCCAGAAGAACAGCAGATCGTTGCCTTCCACTTCCATCGCCAGATGAATTGGCCCCTCAGGAACAGTGACGCCGCCGCCAATTGGAAAGCTCAAGCGACCGTGTGGAAAGTCGCCCGGGCATGACAGGATGGTGACGACCCGTCCCAGCTTTTCATGCAGCGTGACAGCAAGCGCATGAAACTTGTGGCGATTATAATAATGGGTGAGACCCGCCACCTGCTGGTAGGTATCGGGTGAAAACTCCACCACGGTTTCGGCCCGGAAGGAGTGATGTTGCTGGCGCCGAGCCACCAGCGACTGGTCAAACCAAGAGCCGATGCTTTCACGTCCGAACAATCGCAAATGCCCAGCACGCTCAGTCAGGCTGAAAAGCCGCTCAGGATAGGGCGACCGCAACCACTGGAAATCCTCTGGCAATTGCGGCGTTTCAAATCTGTGGTGAATATTGGCCTCTTCCCGTTTGCGAGTGGCTGAAGTCGGAGACGGCACCTCGACAGCGGGTACGACACCGCCTTGCGCCAGATACAGCCAGTCATCGCGCCATACACATTTTTGGATTGCCGTTTCACGGCCAAGTGTACAACGCCGTTTCGGCGGTACGGGTCTGCCGCATAGATGCGTGTGATAGGCCTCGCCATCTGGCGTTTCGACATATTGCCCGTGCCCTGCCCTTTGTAGCATCGCCTCCGGATTGTCTTTTGAGGTGATCAGATGGACATTCGGGTGCATCTCATAGGGACCATCCAGCGAACGGGACCGCGCCATGGTGACAGCATGGTCGTAGCCCGTGCCACCTTCCGCCGTGGTCAGGTAATACCAGCCATTGCGCTTAAAGATGTGCGGCCCTTCCACAAGCCCTAGCGGGCTGCCGGGAAAGATGTTTTTGACCGGGCCGATCAGCTTGCCACTTGCAGCATCCCATTCCTGCAATAGGATGCCATCAAAGGCCGGATGTTTCGGTGCGCCACCGTAACTTTCGGTGCGGTGGTTCCACTGCATGTTGAGGAACCATTTGCGCCCGTCATCGTCATGAAACAACGTCGGGTCAAAACCGGATGAGTTGACGTAGACCGGATCCGACCACGCACCTTCAATGGTGTCTGATGTGACGATGTAGTTATGGGCATCCTTGAAGTTGCCGTCGTAACGTTTGACATCGGTGTAGACCAGCCAGAAGCGGCCATCCGCATAGGACAGGCACGGTGCCCAGATGCCGCAACTGTCAGGGTTACCGCGCATGTCGAGCTGGCTGGCGCGTTCCAGCGGTCTGCGTACCAGGGTCCAGTTGACCAGATCGCGTGAGTGGTGGATTTGCACGCCCGGATACCACTCGAAAGTGGATGTCGCGATGTAATAATCCTCACCGACACGGCATATGGACGGGTCGGGGTTAAACCCCGACAAAACAGGATTGCGGATCATGTCTTCCTCCCCACGAATTTAACGCAGCAGCTTTTGCGCTTCTTCGATACCAAGAGCAGCCGGTTGCGTGCATGTCGTTGTCATGTCGATGAAACGACCTTCCTCTCCCGACTTCAGGATTGAGGTCATGACATCGATGCCGTGCAGCGCACGCTCCAGCGAGCAACGGGCATCCCGCCCCTCAATCAGCGCCATGGCCATATCGGCGAGACCTGCGGTGCGGTAATTGGCACGTGGCCCCTGCGGACTTTCCTGATTGGCTTTACCGAATGGATGCTCCCAATCTTCAAGCGGCTCGATATCCTTGTTCTGGCCGCTGGCTTCCACCACTCCGCCGAAGAAGTTGGGGTCCGGCACATAGAGCGAGCCTCCGGTGCCATAAAGCTCCATATTGGCGTGACGGTGTGACCAGACATCCCAACTGGCCGACAGCGTGATGGTCGCACCGCTGACGAATTCCAACAACGCATGAATGTTGGTGGGTGTTTCCACCGGTATCGTCTGTCCGGCCAGCGGCTGGCTGGTGATGGTGCGGGTTGTGTTGGCCATCGATGTCAGGGCGGCAACGCGTTTTACGGGACCAAGCAGATTGATGAGGTTAGCGATGTAATAAGGGCCAAGATCAAGGATCGGCCCGCCCCCGGCCACAAAGAAAAAGCCGGGATTCGGATGCCACATTTCCATGCCGGGGCTCATGACATGACATGTGCCTGATGTGATACGCCCGACGCGACCTTCATCGATATATTTACGGGCAAGCTGATGTGAGCCGCCCAGGAATGTATCGGGCGCGCAGCCAACAGACAATTTTTTCTCAGCGGCAACTTTTCGAAGCTCTTCGCCTTCCTCTAGCGTCAAAACCAGCGGCTTTTCGGAATAGACATGTTTGCCCGCTTCAAGAATAGCCTTAGAGACCGAGAAATGCGCGGCGGGAATGGTAAGGTTGACGATGACGTCAATCTCACTGTTGGCCAGCAGTTCGGGAATGGACTGTGCCTTCACACCATATTCTTCCGCTTTCAGCTCGGCTGCATTGCGGTTCAAATCGGCGCAGGCAAGAATTTTCAGCCCCTTGAACAGCGGAGCGAGAGAGAAATAGGTGGTCGAGATATTACCGCATCCAATGATGCCGACGCCAAGCTCTTTGGCCATGATGATGCTCCAGTATGAAAATCAGTAGGCATTGAAAGATGCAATCGACCGTTCCATCAGGCGGTCGATATCGGACGGATTGTCGTGCTCCAGCACGAAGTGTTTGACCGAGGTGTTCTTCAGCGCAGCGATCAGCTTTTGCCATTCCACAGTGCCGTGGCCGAGGTCTGCCCAACCATCTTCATTGGCATTCTGGCCTGACGGCGCGATATCCTTGACGTGGACAGCAGTGATGCGTTTGCCGTAGCTTTCAATCCACGCAAATGGGTCAGCCCCACCCCTGATAATCCAGGCGATATCGGCTTCCCAGCTCAGTTCAGGACCACCGGCGAGAATCTGTTCCTGCGGTGTCGAACCATCCGCCAGCGTGTGAAACTCGAAATCATGATTGTGCCAGCCGAAGGTCAGGCCAGCATCACGGAATGGTTTGCTGGCTGCCTGCAAACGCTGCCCAAAGGCAAACCAGCCAGCCGCATCACTGGGGCGCTGGTCTGGCAGCAGATAGGGGCAATAAACGGCTTCAATGCCCAGAATGCGGGCAACGGCGAGCGCCCGGTCGGTTTCCTTTTCGAGCATGTCGATGCCGAAATGGCCGGTTGGCATGGTCAGCCCGTTGGCATCCAACTCAGCGCGGAATTGTGTGAGTGCTGCATCATCCATGGTGGCGTAAATGCCACCATATCCCTCGACTTCACGATAACCGGCCTTGGACAGCTTTTTTAGAATTTCGGAAAGCGGCGGAAAATTGCGGGCGCTGTAAAGCTGAAAGCCAAGTGTTGTCATTTCCAAGTCTCCTCAATGTCATCAATATTTGGGTGTCGGGAAAGGGATCAGATGCGGTTTTCAGTGGCCGCGTCGAACAGCGATGCCATCGACATATCCACACCGAGCCGCACCTTGCTGCCCGGTGAATAACGTCGGTGACCACCGATCCGCACCGACAGCGTATGGTCGGCAAGTTTCAGCCAGAGCAGATTGTCGGCACCCATCGGCTCCTCGATGTCGACAATTGCCTCGTGAACTTCGCCGCCGGATATCTGCTCATCAACACGGATATGTTCAGGGCGAATACCCAGAATGACCGGGCGGCCGGCGGCGAGTGGTTCCGATGTCTGGTAGCCGGCAAGACTAAAGCTCACGCCGTTGGTGACGAAGGCCGTGCCTCCATCTTTTGCCACCAGCTCTCCCCGCAAGAAGTTCATGGACGGCGAACCGATGAAACCAGCTACGAACAGGTTTTTGGGCCGGTTATAGATGGCAATAGGATCATCAAGTTGCTGGATAACGCCGCTTTTCATGATCGCGATACGGTCGGCCAGTGTCAGTGCCTCGATCTGGTCGTGGGTCACGTAGATCATGGTGTTCTTGAGCGACTGGTGCAAGCGCTTGATCTCAACGCGCAGTTCCGAGCGCAGCTTGGCATCGAGGTTGGACAGGGGTTCGTCGAACAGGAACACGTCAACATCGCGTACCAATGCACGACCGATTGCCACGCGCTGGCGCTGACCGCCTGACAGGGCCGATGGTTTGCGTTTGAGTAGCGGCTGTATCTGCAGAATTTCAGCCGCACGTGCGACGCGACGGTCAATTTCTGCCTGCGGAACCTTTGCCACTTGCAGACCAAAGGACAGGTTTTTTTCTACCGTCATCTGCGGATAAAGCGCATAGGACTGGAACACCATGCCGATGCCGCGATCCTTTGGTTCCTCCCAGGTGACGTTGCGTTCCTTGATGAAAATCTGCCCGTCGGTCGGTTCCAGCAAACCGGCAATGCAATTCAAAAGGGTTGACTTGCCGCAACCGGATGAACCGAGCAGCACCAGAAATTCACCCTCGTGAATATCGAGGTTGAGATTTTCCAGCACGGTTACAGCACCGAAGGACAGAGAAAGCTCTTGGATGGAAACACTATAAGTCATGAAAATCACCCTTTGACTGCGCCTGCGGCAATGCCCCGGACAAATAGCCTGCCTGAAATGAAATAAACGATCAGCGGAACGGCGCCGGTGAGCAGGGTTGCTGCCATGTTGACGTTGTATTCCTTCACACCCTGCACCGAGTTGACGATGTTGTTGAGCTGAACCGTCATCGGGTAATATTCAGGTCGCGTGAACACGACACCGAACAGGAAGTCGTTCCAGATGCCCGTTACCTGAAGGATCATTGCCACTACAAAAATCGGCAACGACATGGGCAGCATGATGCGGAAATAAATCTGCCAAAACCCTGCCCCGTCGATGCGGGCTGCCTTGAACAATTCCTCCGGCAGCGACGAGAAGTAATTGCGGAAAAGCAGTGTCAGGATCGGCATGCCGAAGATGGTGTGCACCACGATCAGGCCAGTCAGTGTGCCGTAGATACCGACTTCGCGCAGCACGATGACGATCGGATAGATCATCACCTGATAGGGGATGAAGGCACCGATGATCAGGATGGAAAAGAACAGTTCCGATCCCTTGAACTTCCAGTTGGCCATGGCGTATCCGCTGACCGATGCAATAAAGATCGACACGAGTGTTGACGGAACCATAATGCGGACGGAGTTCCAGAAACCTCGCGAAAGCCCGTCACAGTTGAGGCCGGTGCAGGCACTTGCCCACGCCTTGGCCCACGGCTCAAAGGTAATTTCCATGGGTGGCGCGAAGATATTGCCCAGACGGATTTCCGGCATGCCCTTGAGCGATGTCACAAGCATCACGTAAAGCGGCAGCAGGTAATAGAGTGCCGCGACAAACAGCGTGCCATACAACACGATATTGCGGCGAGAGAGGGTTTTTCGCGGCTTCTTGCCACGTGGTCCCGACAATTGCCGGGCAACCGGGTCAACGCCTGCGGCGACTGTATTCAAGGTGCTGATATTAGCCACGTTTGCGCCCTCCGAATTCAAGATAGGCCCATGGGATGATGATGATGGCGACGGTCAGCAGCATCATCGACGATGCCGCAAATCCCTGGCCAAGATTTTGCGCCTGGAACATGTAGTCATAGACATATTTCGCCGGGACTTCAGATGCGATGCCGGGACCGCCGCTGGTTTGCGCAACCACCAGGTCGTAAACCTTGACGATGCCGCTGGCGATAATGACGAGCGTGGTGATGAAGACTGCGCGCATCATCGGGATCACCACAAAAATATAGGTGCGCCACATGGGAATGCCGTCGACGCGTGCCGCCTTCCAGATATCCTCATCGATACCGCGCAGACCAGCCAGCATCAGACACATGACAAGGCCCGTTCCCTGCCATAGACCGGCAATCAGGATGCCATAGATCACGATGTCAGGATTATAGAGCGGGTCGAAAGTAAAGCTGGTCCAGCCAAATGAGCGGACGACGGATTGCACACCAAATTCCGGATTGAGAATCCACTGCCAAACAAGACCAGTGACGATGAATGAAAGTGCAAAAGGATAAAGAAAGATCGTACGGAATGTATTTTCGAAACGGATTTTCTGATCCATCAGCGCGGCAAGCAGAAAGCCGATAACCAGACTGAAGATCAGCGAGAGAATGCCGTAAATCGCCAAATTCTGAATCGAGATAATCCAGCGGGGTGCAGCCCACAGCCGTTCATATTGCTCGATACCAACAAAGGTGGCGCGCGGCAAAAGCTTGGAGTTGGTGAAAGAATAAACAATCGTCCAGATCGTACCGCCGAGGAAGATGACAACCGC
Source organism: Agrobacterium sp. AGB01 (assembly GCF_014851585.1). Classification (GTDB taxonomy): domain Bacteria; phylum Pseudomonadota; class Alphaproteobacteria; order Rhizobiales; family Rhizobiaceae; genus Agrobacterium. Next base: position 396,482 of record NZ_JACVAB010000001.1, on the reverse strand, counting down.
AGTGAGGATCATGGGTATGGACGCGATCTTCGAATTAAGATTGCGGAATAGCTGATTGGGGCGCTTTGAACGCGTTTGACCCGCCATGGATCACTCCTCATCAAACGTTGCCGTTGATCGCAATGCGGGTGGCCCAATGGCCGCCCGCACCCGCGTGGTCACCGGCAATGTCAGAAAAGCACTCACATTACCGGCAGGAGTAAAGCAGCGGCCTGCAGCTCTATAAAAAGTTCAACAGACCGCCCGTCAGATCAATCAGCCGAGCTGATGATACTTGCAAACCGCTTCTGCGCATCTTCGGCAGTCATCGACGTGCTGGCGAAAAACTCCGCCATCAAGTCTTCTTTCTGCTTTTGCGTATCGGCGGACACAAGCTGGTCGGTGCTGGTGAGAGCATGATCCTTGGCCAGAATTTCCAGACCCTTCTTCATGCAATCATTTGCGACGCCGAGGTCCACGTCACCACGGATTGGCAACGAACCCTTTTTCAGGTTGAAAGCAACCTGTGTCTTTGGATCGACAATCGTTTCGGCCAGAACGTCCTGTGCCTTGGTTTTTGCCTCATCCTTCAACAGCGGGAAATAGAAAGCGTCGCCACCTGTGGTGATGTAGTCGCTGACGCCAAGACCCGGCAGGCAGGAATAATCTGTTCCGGCCGTCTGGCCAGCCAACTGGAATTCACCCTGCGCCCAGTCACCCATGACCTGGCCACCGGCCTTGCCTGTGATGACCATGTTGGTTGCCTGGTTCCAGTCCTGCACATTTGTGCCGCGCGACATGTCGCGTGCCTCTACGGCAGCAGCAAAGATTTTGGCCATATCAGGTCCGGCAGCGGCTTCCGCATCCTTGTCCTTGTAGACCTTTTCATACAGTTCCTTGCCACCCAGTGACAGGACCAGTGTGTCGAACAGACCGTTGGCCTGCCAGGCCTGGCCACCCAACGCAAGCGGCTGAATACCGGCCGTCTTCAATGCAGGTGCCGCAGCGACAAATTCAGTCCAGTTCTTGGGAACCTCAACACCGGCCTGCTTGAAGGCAGCGTTGGAAAGCCACAGCCATTGCCATGAGTGAATATTGACGGGTGCGCAGTAAATTTTCCCGTCGATAGTGCAGCTGTCGAGCAGGCTTGCGGGTTTGATAACCTCTTTCCAATTGCCTTTTTCAGCAACGTCGGACAGGTCACGCATCAATCCGGACTGAACAAGCTCTTCTGCCTGTCTGCCGTGGTTGAATTGGGTTGCAGCCATCGGGTCACCACCGGTGATCCGGCTGATCATGATCGGGCGAGCGGTACTGCCGGAACCGGCAATCGCACCATCCACCCATTTGTTACCGGTCGCATCGAACGCCTTTGCCAGTTCGGCAACCGCGGCAGCCTCCCCGCCCGATGTCCACCAGTGTGTTACTTCAAGATCCGTTGCACCAGCCATACCTGCAGGCAACAAAACACTCGCCGCAAATGCAGCCACAATAGCACGCGTACGCATGAGTCTCCTCCCTCACTGAAACGTTGCAGGAGGAACGTAAGCGAATATTTTTAAACACGCAACGGCCTATTACTTAAAAAGTCCTTACGACTTTTGGCTGTATAAATGCCGCAAAAGGCGGGAGAATATTACCCGAAAACAATCATGAGCAGAATTCAGCAAGTTATTGCTGTGATTTCACTTTCCAGAGAAATCGTCCACGGCCCGGAACACACAACAACCTTAATTGGTTGCAGTTTTTTCCTTGTCGGCAAGCTGCTTCCATGAACTTTGTTGAGACAACATGCCGCGCAGGTAAGCAAGATTTGCTTCGGCCTGCTGCTGGGTCAATTCCTGCCGGGCGATGTTATCCGCCTCGGCGAAACGTCCTTGGAGCCCGACGACTAGCGCTAGATTCTGGCGGATTCGGCTGTCAGCGCCCGGTTGCTGCGAGGCTGATCGCAGATAGGTTTCGGCCGTTCTTGGATCACTCGACAGGACGTAGGACATTCCGAGGTTGGACAGAATACTGGGTTCGTTGGGCTGCAAGTCCAACGCCATGCGGTATTTGGTGCGCGCTTCTGGCGAGCGGCCGAGCTGATCCAGCACGGCACCTTCAGCAGAATACAGGCGCCAGTCTGGTCTATCCGGTGTCTGCGCGCGGGCGATTGTCGACAGTGCCTGTTCCAGCTGACCGGCACCGGCCTGCGCCTTGCCATAAGCTGCCAGCACGTTACGGTCTGCGGGGTTGGCAATAGCGATCTGCTGCATCACGGCCAGAGCCTGTGTGCTTTTGCCAGTCATCATCAGAAGATTGGCATAGCTCATGCCCGTACGCGCATCCTTGGGATTGCGTTCATAGGCTTTGCCAGCTGCTTCTTCGGCCTGTCGCAGTTGAGACTGGTTGAGATTATCGTATGATTGTGCGGGCGCCGTCGTCGGGATAGAGCCTGTTGTCAGCCTGTCATGCTTGTTGGTAGACGCGCATGCGGTTAATGCCAGCACCAGAGTCAGCACGGCACCGCCATTGATTATGGCTTTTCGCGCTGTAGATACAGAGTGAACAGCAGTCATGGCATTGCCCCTGCGTGTGTTGAACGGCTTTTGCACCTATAAGCGGCGCAATCTTCACTCCAGCAATAATCTGTTAACCCTAACAGAGTGTTAATTTACTGATTCTCCAAGTTTACGAAAGCAGATCATGGCCCCGTATCAGTTCATCGAAAGAGCAACACCGTTCAGTGCCAAAGCGGGCAACACCCTGCCGGTTTTTGCGGTAACGCCAGCTCATATCGAGCAAGGTGCCATCGACCCCATAGCGCTCGATTGGGCGCGCAAGGCCGGTTTCAAAGCGGAAAGCGGTGCCATTCTGCTCATCCCTTCGGCCGATGGCTCGCTGGGTGGCGCGCTTTTCGGACTTGGCAGCAATCCGTCCGAACTTCCTTTCCTGACCGGCAAACTGGCCCGCGAACTGCCAGAGGGCGACTGGCACATTGAAACAGCACCATTGACGGTGAACCGTCTCGCACTGGGTTTCGGTCTTGGCAGCTACAAGTTCGACCGCTACCGCACCGTCAAATCATCGTCGGCCAAGATGCTCATTCCGCAGGATGCCGACGCAACTGGCATCAAGCGCACACTAGCTGGCGTCTTCCTGGCACGCGACCTCATCAACATGCCAGCAAACGATATGGGGCCGGACCAGCTTGAAGTGGCTTTCCGTGCACTTGCCGCCCACTACAAGGCGGAAGTTACCGCCGTGACCGGCGACAAGCTGCTCAGCGAAAACTTCCCACTGATCCATGCGGTGGGTCGTGCTAGCGAAGGCCAGCCGCGCCTTCTGGAAATGCGTTGGGGCAAGAAAGGCAATCCTGCCATTACCTTGGTAGGCAAAGGCGTGTGCTTCGACACCGGTGGTCTCGACATCAAACCTGCGTCTTCGATGGCGCTGATGAAAAAAGACATGGGTGGCGCGGCAAATGTGCTTGGCCTTGCATTGATGATCATGGAAGCCAAACTCAAGGTGAACCTGCGCGTCATCGTTCCTGTCGTCGAGAACTCGATTTCCGCCAATGCTTTCCGCCCGGGCGACATCTACCAGAGCCGCAAGGGTCTGACGGTACAGATCGACAATACCGACGCCGAGGGCCGGCTTATTCTGGCCGACGCATTGGCCTACGCCGATCAGGACGAGCCGGACCTGATGATTGACATGGCAACACTGACCGGTGCTGCCCGCGTGGCGCTCGGACCTGACATTGCGCCCTATTACACCGATGACGAAGATCTCGCTCATGACATCGCCGAAGCGGGCATGGACATGGACGACCCGATGTGGCGCATGCCGCTTTACATGGGATATGACAAGGATATCCGCTCCCGCGCTGCCGACATTACCAATGCGCCAGCTGGCGGCATGGCAGGCTCGATCACAGCCGCCTTGTTCCTCAAGCGCTTTGTGTCGAAAACCAAGAAATGGGCCCACTTCGACATTTACGGCTGGTCGCCGAATGAGCGTCCGCACTCGTCGGTTGGCGGTGAAGCGCAGGCCATCCGCGCGCTCTATCACTACATTGCCAGAACCTACGGCTGATCAGCAAAAACTAACGGCTCAAAGACCTGCACAAACGGCAAAACAACGGTGCGCAAACACCGTTGTTTTCTTTTGAGTCAGCGTGGCAAGTATGACTGTCGGTGTTCAGTCGGCGTGTTTGTGCTGTGCCAGCATTCGCACCACGATGCTGGTCGCACCAAGCAACACCACGGCAGTGATCAACACGGCCGTAAATGCATTGCCAAAGGCCGTTTCTGCGGCACTGCGAACTGCAATGGCGAGATTGCCGCCAACCCGCTCAGCCAGAAGCAGTGCTGCGTCGAGACCATCGCGGGCCGAGGCCGCGCCGTCATTGATACCGACAGGGGCTTCAAACGATGTGCTGTAGACCGCAGCAAGGACACTTCCAAGCGTGGCGATACCGATCGCACCACCGAGTTCAAACGAGACTTCCTCGATCGACGCTGCCATGCCACCGTGATGATCCGGGGCGTTGAGCATGATTGCGGTGGAGGCGGCAGTCATTGTCGCACCGAGGCCTATGCCCATGACAAACAGGGCAGCAACCTGCACGGCGAGGCCATCGCTGATGACACTGTAATAAAGCGCGAGGCTGGCTGCCGCGATTGCCATTGACATCCACATGACCGCCCGTTCGCCGACTTTTGCCACCAATATGCCTGCCAACGGGCCAGCGATAAATGCACCAAGCGGAATGGGCAGCACCATCAGACCTGCCTCCAGAGGCGACATGTCGAGCACAAGCTGGAAACGCTGGGTCAATGCCAACTGAAAGCCCAAAAGAGCAGCCGAGGCGACGGCAGCAGCAATCACGCCAGCCAGAAAATTGCGGTTGGCAAACAGGCTGAAATCAATCAACGGCGATGCAATGTGACGTTGACGACGTGCAAACAGCATCAGGAAGACCAATCCCAGCAGCGCCGAGACGGCAAATGACGATAGAGAAATGTCCGGCTTTGCCAATTCCTTGACGGCATAGGTCGAAGCTACAAGCCCGATCATGATCTGTACGGCCGAAATGATATCGAATGATCGCTCCGGATTTCGCAAGCCGGGGCCAACAAACAGGATGGTTGCGACAAAGGCGACCGCGACGATGGGCAGGTTGATCAGGAAAACCGAACCCCACCAGAAGTGCTCCAGCAACACGCCGCCAATGACCGGTCCGAAGGCCGCACCGCCAGAGGCAACGGCTGCCCACACACCAATAGCGAAGGCCCGTTCACCGGGCTCCGTGAATGTCTGGCGGATAATCGACAGCGTGGCTGGCATCATCATTGCTGCGCCAACGGCAAGCAGCGCCCGTCCGGCAATCAACATCGCAGGGTTCGGTGAAAAGGCGGCGAACAACGATGCGGCACCAAAAACAATCAGACCGATCAGGAACAACAGACGTGCACCGAATTTGTCACCAAGCGCGCCGGATGCGGGCAGTAATCCGGCGACGGTCAGCGCATAGACATTTACGATCCACAATTTTTCAGAGGACGATGCCATGAGATCATGTGTCAGACGCGGCAATGCCGTGTACAACACCGTCATATCGATCACGATCATGAACAAGGCACTCGATACAATCGCGAGAATACCCCATCGTGCTTTGGCCTGCATAAAAACTCCATGGTCGCTAAGAGCGAGTTGAACGATAGCTGTGAATTATTTAAATACATACGTATGGAATTAAAAAGAGGCAAGGCATGGGACGAAAGAAAACCATCGATCGGGAGATCATTCTGAATGCCGCCGAAGACATTGTGCGCTCGCGAGGAGCCGCCGCCCTGACAATTGATGCGCTGGCAAAGTCACTTGGCGTAACGAAGGGCGGTATCCAGTACAGCTTTGCCAGCAAGGATGCGATTATCGACGCGATGGTGTCGCGCTGGTTCGTGACCTACGACCAGAAGTTCCAGGACATTGCCGGCGAGGCTCCCGACCCGCAGGCCAAGGTCTGGGCGCATGTGGAGGCGACACGGCAGGCTGACGAGCCGGCAAACTACAAGGCCGCCGGATTGATGGCGGCGCTGATGCTGTCGCCAGAATATCTGGCCTCGACCAAGAAATGGTATGAGAGCCGCACGGAAGGTCTTGATGTGACGACGCTTGAAGGGCGCGCCGCACGGTTGGCATTTCTTGCCACCGAAGGGGCCTTCGCTTTACGCTGGTTTGGCCTGATGGATATTTCCGATGACGAATGGGCTTCAATCTTTGCCGACATCAAAACAGTCCTGAACAAAGAGCCTAAATATCCATAAGGACGTCGGCCGACACGTGCCACGATGTTCGCTTATGACTTGGAGACCCTTACATGTCCTCTTTGATTGATTTTCGTACTCCAAAAACCTTACCGCCAACCGCGAGTTACTCGCACACTGCCATTGTCCCGGCCAGCGCCAAGACAATTTTCATTTCCGGCCAGGTTCCCATGGATGTGACTGGCGCGCTGGTCGGTGAAGGTGACTTCAAACGTCAGGCCGAAAAGGTGTTCGAGAACATTGAAATTGCCCTTGCTGATGCGGGGACCACATTCGACAATGTCGTGAAGCTGGGCATGTATCTGACAGATATGAGTAACCTCGGCACCCTCAGAGAGGTACGGGACCGTTTTATTCAGCTAAAGGCACCACCAACCAGCACACTTGTGCAGGTGACGGCATTCTTCAACCCGGCCATTCTGTTCGAAATGGATGCAATTGCCGTCATCGGAGGCTGACGTAACACTGCGGCACCACAACAGCGTCTGTGAGCACCGGACTGCCATTTTCCTGTTATCTCAGCCAGACAAATGAAGACGCACTGCATTAGTTGGTTGAGAGTAATGGGGAGATTTTTGTGTGCGGCACAGTCGCCCCATCGGCAGGTTTGAACCACGGCAGACTAAGCAGCGTAGGCCACCCAACCCTTGATGCTGAGCCCGGCGTAAAACAGCGATACGTTTGAAAAACCCGCCTCTTGCATCATGGCGACATCCTCGTCCGGTGAGAGGATTGAAAGGCGGGTGCCAATTGCCTGTCTTGCGCTTTCAACCTTTGCCGGGTCGGTGCCGTTTGCCAAACCATAGGCGACGTGGCGCGCGATCCATTTCGAGCGCTCCGGTTCGCTTTGCGGAAAGCTCAAATGCACCGCGATGAACGGCGCACCGGTTTTCAGGCGTTTGCGTATTTGCACGAGTGTTTCCAGACGTTGCTGCTCGGCGACAAAGTGGAAGGTCAGTATAGCCGTGGCTGCATCATAAGGCGCTGGTGGTGCATCTTCGATGTAGCCTTCGAACAGGCGGACCCTATTGTCATGAGCCGATGTCACTGCCCTTGCCAGATCCAGCATGTCGGCCGATGGATCCACACCGTCAAAGGACCAACCGGCATGGGCATCGGCCAGAGCCTTGATTTCCTGTCCACCGCCTGCGCCCAGAACCAGCACTCGGCCGCCCTGCGGCGTTACTTCCGCCAGTAACAGCGAGATCATCCTGTGCAAATCACTGTAGCCGGGGACCTGCCGTGGCGGCCCTTCATTATAGGAACTTACCGCCTTTCCCTTAAACAGGGTTTCCGCTTTCTCATTCATGTGCTCACTCCACTCACGTCACTTTTGTTGTTACGTGAGTGGATATAGGCACAGCAAAGACGCCTGCCAAGAGCAGGCGTCACTTCTCGCAGGTAAATGGAGCAGTTGGTAGGCGCCTCGCTTAAACAAGCACTTCCTGATTTTTTCGGTCTTCCTGACCGAAAAACTTCAGGTATCGTTGCACTTCAGATGCTTCTCCGGTTGCCTTTTGTGGATTGTCGGAAAGCTTGACCGCCGGTCGGCCGTTGGCATCGCTGACCTTGCAGACGATGGAGATCGGCTTCAGTCCGGCAATTTCCTTCGGGGCACAACCAGCAAAGTCGTTGGTTAGGTTAGTACCCCAACCAAAGCTCATACGGGCACGGCCTTCAAAATGTTTGTAGGTGTCGATGATCGCATCGACATCAAGGCCATCAGAAAAGATCAGCAGCTTCTTTTTCGGATCACGGTTCATCTTTTCCCACCAGGCAATGATCCGTTCGCCACCCTCGATGGGTGGTGCGCTGTCCGGGCGGAAACCGGTCCAGTCAGCCACCCATTCGGGCGCATTCTTCAGGAATGCCGCGGTACCAAAGGCGTCTGGAAGAACAATCAACAGGTTGCCACCATATAGGCGGTTCCAGTCCTTCATCACTTGATACGGTGCGGCGGCCAGTTCCTCGTCATTATTGGCAAGCGCTGCGACCACCATCGGCAGTTCATGCGCGTTGGTACCAACCGCTTCCAGATCAGAATCCATCGCCAGTAGAACGTTGCTGGTGCCGGTAAAAGCCGGGCCAATGCCTTCCTTCAACGCGTCCACGCACCAACGTTGCCACAGGAAACTGTGACGGCGGCGGGTACCGAAGTCGGAGATGCGCAGGCCCGGCAATTCGCGCAGACGTTCGACCTTCGACCACATCTTGGCCTTGGCACGGGCATAGAGAACGTCCAGCGTGAAGTAGCCGAGCGATTTCATGGCGCTGCGGGACCGCAACTCGTTGATAATGGCCAGTGCCGGAATTTCCCACAACGTGGTGTCCATCCAGCGGCCATGGAAATTCAGCTCATACTGGCCATCACGCTTGGAGAGTTCGTATTCCGGCAATTGGTAGCTGGACAGCCAGGACAGGAATTCCGGCTCAAAAATCTGCGAGCGTCCGTAGAAGGAGTTACCGGCCAGCCAGATGGTTTCCTTCTTGGTCAGACGAAGCGTGCGAGCGTGATCCAACTGATCACGCAGTTCCGCCTCATCGATTTCATCTGCCAGGCGCACGGTCTTGGTGCGGTTGATCAGGGAGAATGTCGCATCGACCTCTGGATAGAGTTTCCAGATCATCTGCAACATCAGAAGTTTATAAAAGTCCGTATCGATCAGGCTACGAATGATCGGATCGAGCTTCCAGGCGTGGTTATGAACGCGGGTGGCGATGTCCGTCATTGTCATGTCTGCGGCTTCCCTCTTCCGGCCGGTGGGCCGGTTTCCCTCTGCACTGTGAAAGCAAAACTGCCCTCCAGTCACTACACAGAAACAGACATACTAAAGTCCATGGGCCGGAAACAAGCCACCAGTAAAGATAAATGGCATCAATAAATCATATCAATTGTAGGCGTCGGACGGATTGATGCCGGGGTACCAGTCTTTTGAGGTCGGATTTTGCGATCCCCAATAGGTCAGCCCGCCGCCCTCGCAGCGATAACCACTTACCGGAAGGTCCTCTTCGAAAATGCTGCGATAGCGCCGCTTGTCGAATGAGCCAGTCTGTACTTCACTGCGGCAGGTATAACGTACCTTTGGTTTTGCGGTGGTGGGATCTTTTACACCCGGCAGATCGCGGTAGGCATCCGGCGCACTTAATTCGAAGCCGTCCTGATAGATCGTCTGCGCGCTGGCGCTGCCCGATGAAAATCCAATGGTCGCCACAAGCGGCAGGATTGCCAAAACTTTCATTGATATCCCAGCCACGGCCACCACCTTTACTGCTACGTCTACATCCGCAATATAGGATAGCCAGCGACCATAAACAGGCCGCTTGCAACAACGATTTCGTGAACGGCATAAGCCGCCTTTTAAAGCCGCTTGTAGGAGGTCGGAAATTCGTAAAGCCAGCCGATGCGCTTGACGGCTTCATCGAAATTCTCGCGGGCCACTGTCATGCTGTGGCCGTTGGCGTGCAGCAGCGTTTCAGCATCTTCCATGATGCCAACATGTCCCTTCCAGAACACCAGATCACCACGACTGAGTTCGTCGCGCTCGATCTCAAAGCCCAGTGATTTGACCTGCATATCGGTGTCTCGCAGCGAGGTCTTGCCGGTCATCGACAGGGACAGTTGGACAAGGCCAGAACAATCGATGCCGAAGCCGGAGCGGCCGCCCCACAGATATGGCGTCTCGATAAATCTGACGGCAACGGACACATAATCATCAGACACAATTTCGCCGACCGGTAGGCAGTGCGCCGCAATGACCCCCTCGCCTTTTTCAGTGAGAAGATACCGTGTCCCGCGGGTTTCAGCCTCACCGACAAAACGCAGCGTGTTGCCCATGGACAGAGCTGCTACTGGTGGCTTGCGCAGTTCTGCCTCCGGATAGAGAAAGGTTCTGGGTGCGATGATGCAGTGCGTCGCAGCCTCAAGCTGCCCCAGCGCCGTTTCCGGCAAATAACCAGTGTAACCATCCGTATCGGCCTGCACCCAGGCCCAGCCATTTGCGCGTTCAAAAACCCGCACGGTTTCACCGAGCAGAAGTTCGGTGTCGATACCCTTGGCAAGATCAGGCGATGGGCGCAAGGCACAGACAGGCACCGCGATGCGCGCCGGTTCACCCGCCACAAACCGTGTTGCGTCAACCTGCCCCTCCAGCCTTGTATCGGCGAGGTCCGGGCGAAATGCATGTAGGCGACGATCCAGTATCATGGGCGTTGTTCCGGCGTTGTTTGCAGTCTTGCCTGCTCGATAATCATATCGCCAAATTTTTCAAGGAAAAGAGCACCGGTTACAGTCCTTTTGATGACGACGTTGCGCCGGTCTTTTTCATCGCGCACGCGGTCGATCAGCCCCATGTCGCCCATTGTGTCCAAGGCACGGGTGATCACCGGTTTGGTAACACCAAGTACTGTCGCCAGACCCCTGACGGTGTGTGGCGGAGGAACAAGATAGACATGCAGGAGAACGGCCATCTGCCTTAGGCTCAAATCACGGGCGTCGGTTTCAACCTGTTTCAGGGTCACCCTGTGCCACAGGCCCAAGGCCTCCGAAGGGGAAAATTCGACCGGCAAATATCCCTCCAAATCTCAGGGGTCATGGCTCTGCACATCCGTTTTCCTTGATTGTGTTGATAAACACAACACGCAAAAGCAAAACCGCCGCCGATGTTCTTGCTGACAGCAAGTATCGACGGCGGTCTGTTTCACCCTTTTAGCGGGCGTTCTCCGTCCCCTCTGGACTTGTCTCTTACAAAGCAGAAACCGTGCCAGTTTTGTGACGAAGCAAAATGTGCAGTATTTTCAGCGTATTGCGCTGATTTAAGCCAAACCGACACCGAAACGGCATCGAGCAAAATTTGTGCAGTGCGAAAGCATTTGCCTAAAAAAATCCCGCCGGAGTGCGGCGGGATTTTCATATCAGTCCGTTGCTTATGAAAAATCAGACTTCAGCAGCCTGTTTTTCTTCCGCTACCTCATGGGCACGTTCATTTCGGTTGTAGCGAATGGAAGACCATAGCGCGATACCGATCAGGGCCGCACCACCAAGACCGGTGATTACTTCCGGAATGTGGAACAGGCTCTGCATGTACATGATCACCGAAAGGATGAGGATGGCATAGAATGCGCCATGCTCAAGGTAACGGTATTCTGCCAGCGTACCCTTCTCAACCAGCATGATCGTCATGGAACGCACATACATGGCGCCAATGCCGAGGCCGATGGCAATGATGAACAGGTTCGAAGTCAGCGCGAAGGCGCCGATGACGCCGTCGAAGGAGAAGCTGGCATCCAGGACTTCAAGGTAAAGGAATGCGCCGAAACCGCCCTTTGCCGCACCCTGCATCATCTGCTGGCTACGGTCGAGCACGCCGCCGAGAACTTCCACAAGCAAGAAGGTCAACAGACCCCAGATTGCCGAACTGAAGAAGACATTTGCTGCTTCAGGACCGAGTTTCGGATCACTGCTGTCTGCAATGATACGCGAAAACACCAGCATGATGACCAGAACGAAGGCGATTTCGATGCCCTTGATAGAAGAGTAGGTGGAAATCTTCTCTTCAAGCCAACGCACCCAATGCACATCTTTTTCATGGTCGAAAAAGAAGCTCAGACCGACCATCATCAAGAAGGTGCCGCCAAATGCCGCGATTGGCAGATGTGCGTCCTGCATGATCTGCGCATAACGATCCGGTTCAGTCGCAGCCATGACCATGGCAGTCCATGGACCGACATTGGCAGCGATAACCACGATGAGCAGCGGGAAGACGATACGCATGCCGAAAACGGCGATCAGAATACCCCAGGTCAGGAAGCGATGCTGCCATTCCGGCGTCATGTCCTTAAGCTTGTTGGCATTGACGATGGCGTTGTCGAAGGAAAGCGAGATTTCAAGAACAGCCAGAACTGCGCAGATGAAGAAGATCGTTGCAGTGCCGCTGACGGTGCCTGTCATCTCCCAACCGAGATAGCCGCCCAGAATGAGGCCGACGACGGTTACGATGAACGCCCATTTGAAATAGGAAAGGGTCGATTTTTGGGTGGTGGAGAGGCTCATGTTCAAATCTCTCCGCGAATTGAGATGCTGGCGTGCGCAGCAAAAAACGCCATGCCACAAAAGGCACGCGCAGTAAGCGTGGTTGTTGTCTTCATGGGATAAAATCCGCCGGCTGCTTTGCAGGCGGTACCGACATCGCGAGAGCGCCGTAAAACTCTCGCCAGAGGGGCCCGGCACCATTGTTCCTCTTGCCCGATCATAAATTTGTGATGCGAGCCTCTATGTACTCTGCCAAGTTTGGGATTTCGTCAAGTCCCCCGAGCGCTTGGCATATCATCAAAAACGGGAAACAAACCGTTTTCCGATCTATTTCCCGCCTAAATTTGTCCGGCATTTCCCGTTTTACGGGTGTGGCTGCCAAATATCCTCACACGAGGTCGTTTGGAAATTCGGCAATTGCCTTTTTGCGCTTCAGCGCATTTTCGCGGAAGAAGATGTAGAGGCCCGACACCACAATCAGTGCTGCACCAATCACAATCGACATTTGTGGAATGTCATTGAAGAAAAGCCAACCAAAGAACACCGCCCAGAGCAACAACGTGTATTGCAGCGGTGCAACGGCTGCGGCATCGGCCAGTTTAAGGGCGCGGTTGACGAGCACATGCGCGCCCATGGCAACAATACCCAACAGACACAACAACGACATATCGAAAGTGGATTCAAGCGGCACCCACCCATCCGAAGACACCAGCAGTGCTACGGCACCAGCAAGCAGCGCTCCGACGATCTGCCAAAAAGCCAAAGTGGTATCGGCGGTGTTTCGCAGCTGTCGTCCGGAAATCATCATGAAGGCGAAGGCTGCACTGCCAATAATCGACAAAAATGCAGCCGGCGTCAGGCTTGCCGAGCTTGGCTTGAGGGCGATGATCACACCGACAAAACCAATGGCGATGGCGGTCCAACGACGCCAACCAACCTTCTCGCCAAGAATGAATGGAGACAGTGCCGCAACATAGATCGGAGCTGCCAACCAATAGGTCATCACATCAGCCAGAGGCAGTGAAATGACGGCGTAATAAAAACAGAAAATTTCGATCGTCGAGAAACAAACACGCGCAAACTGCAGGCCGCGCCGTTCGATATTCACCAGACCGCTGACGCCGACTTTCCAGAGAATAGGCAATAGTATGACGATTGCAGCGACGCTACGAATAAGGATGACCTGACCGAGAGAATAGGTGGAAACCAGCCATTTCCCCATTGCGTCATTCAGGGCAAACATCAGCATTCCCAGCAACATTACGCATACGCCAAGGCTGGATGGGGACAAACGTTTGAAAAATGCGGTCATATCAGGGGTCTTTTCATCCAGGATTGGTGTTTTTCTGCCCTACAAGTCTCTTTCCCTGTCGGTTGTGTCAAGACAGCGATGATTGCCATTCGCAACAAAAGTAATATTTTTTATTTTCCGGCCCGTCGAATGCTAACGGACACTGATTTACTGGCGAAATGTCTGAATCAGGTGAAGTTTCTTTTCTCCTGGGCAATCAGTTCCTGCAAAAACTGCACAACAGTACGCACGCGCACGAGTTCACGTGCCGATTCATGATAGGTCGTCCAGTAGGACCGCAAAATGCTGTGCTGCGGAAACAACCGGACAAGTTCCGGATATTGCCGCGCTATATAATCATGCAGAATGCCAATGCCGGCACCCGAGCGTACCGCTTCCGTCTGGCCGATGGCACTGGAGATTTCAAAGGCGGCATCCCAGTCGCGCATGATCTCGCCAGTATAATTGAGTGATGGCGCGAAGATCAGATCTTCCACGTAACCAATCCGGGCATGGTCTTTGAGCGCCTCCAGCTGCGGAGGCGTACCTTTCGTCTCCACATAGCTGCGCGAGGCATAAAGGCCGAGTGAATAATCAGTCAGCTTGGCGGACACCAGTCGGCCCTGGTCCGGCCGTTCAATGGTGATGGCGATGTCCGCCTCACGCTGTGACAGCGAAAACGAGCGTGGAACCGGTACAAGCTGCACCCGAAGGGCCGGATAACGGGCGATCAGGGGCCCAAGCCGTGGTGCAAGAAAGGCAACACCGAAACCGTCAGGCGCACCGATACGCACCGTGCCGGCCACCGCTGCATCCACCCGGCCAAGATCTGCCTGGGCGTTCATCATTTCCACCTCCATACGTTCGGCAGAAACTAGAAAGCGGGCGCCCTGCTCCGTCAATTCACAGCCATTGGTACTGCGCAAGAACAGTTGGCTACCGAGCGAGGTTTCCAATGCAGATACCCTGCGGCTCAGCGTTGCGTGGTTGACACCCAGCCGTTTTGCCGCGGCCAGAAACTGTCCGGAACGGGCCACGCTCAGAAAACAGCGCACATCATCCCAATTCATCTGCCGGCCCTTATGTTGAAACTTGCACAACAGATGATTATTCGAGACCATTGATTTGTGCAATTCAAAGCGTAATGCTGCCGCCAATTCAATTTGGAGGATCATCATGAAGGAAATCGGTCATTTCATTGGCGGCAAACATGTTGCCGGCACCAGTGGGCGGACATCTGATGTTTTCAACCCGGCAACCGGTGAAGTTCAGGCAACCGTGGCACTGGCCAGCGAAGCTGAAATCCGTGCGGCTGTTGAGAACGCCAAGCAAGCACAGCCAAAGTGGGCCGCGACCAACCCGCAGCGTCGCGCCCGCGTTTTCTTCAAGTTCGTTGAGCTTCTCAACACCCACATCGACGAACTTGCCGTTCTGCTTTCCAGCGAACACGGCAAGACAGTCGACGATTCCAAGGGCGACATCATTCGCGGTCTTGAGGTCTGCGAATTCGTATGCGGCATTCCGCATCTGTCAAAGGGCGAATTCACCGAAGGTGCCGGACCTGCCATCGACATGTATTCCATTCGCCAGCCAGTTGGCGTTGGTGCCGGTATCACACCGTTCAACTTCCCAGGCATGATCCCGATGTGGATGTTTGCACCGGCCATTGCTTGCGGTAACGCCTTTATCCTCAAGCCATCCGAGCGCGATCCATCGCTGCCAATCCGCCTTGCAGAACTGATGATCGAAGCTGGTCTGCCGGCAGGCATCCTCAATGTCGTCAATGGCGACAAGGGCGCCGTCGATGCCATCCTGACCGACCCGGATATTGGTGCAGTATCCTTCGTCGGCTCCACGCCAATCGCCCGTTACGTTTATGGTACGGCTGCCATGAACGGCAAGCGCGCCCAGTGCTTCGGTGGTGCCAAGAACCACATGATCATCATGCCGGACGCCGATCTCGATCAGGCTGTCAATGCGCTGATGGGTGCAGGTTACGGCTCTGCTGGCGAACGTTGCATGGCGGTGTCCGTTGCCGTTCCGGTTGGTGAAGAGACCGCAAACCGTCTCGTCGAAAAGCTGATCCCGCAAATCGAAGCCCTTAAGATCGGTCCTTACACCGATGACAAGGCGGACATGGGCCCGCTGGTTACCAAGGAAGCGCAGGCACGCGTCAAGGGTCTCATCGACAGCGGCGTTGAGCAGGGCGCAAACCTCTTGGTTGACGGCCGTAACTTCAAGCTTCAGGGTTATGAAGACGGTTATTTCGTCGGCGGCTGCCTGTTCGACAACGTCACGACCGACATGGATATCTACAAGCAGGAAATTTTCGGACCAGTCCTGTCGGTTGTCCGCGCGAAGAACTACGAAGAAGCTATCGATCTGCCGATGAAGCACGAATATGGCAACGGCGTTGCTATCTTCACCCGCGATGGTGATGCGGCTCGTGACTTTGCATCGCGTATCAACATTGGCATGATTGGCGTCAACGTACCAATCCCGGTTCCGCTGGCTTACCACTCCTTCGGCGGCTGGAAGGCTTCAAGCTTCGGTGACCTCAACCAGCACGGTACAGACTCCATCAAGTTCTGGACCAAAACCAAGACCATCACCGCACGCTGGCCATCAGGCATCAAGTCTGGCGCCGAGTTCGTCATGCCGACAATGAAGTGACGCCTGATGGATCTTGGACTGTGCGTCCTCGCAGCTCCCTTTGCTGCGGGCGCACGGGCAGGCATCAAGTCTGGCGCCGAGTTCGTTATGCCGACAATGAAGTAATCCAATCTAAGTTTCTCATTTTACGCGCCCGTAGCATATCAATTGCTGCGGGCGTTGTGTTTTGCAGCTGCAATTGCAGAGATCGTGACCACTCGCTCTCGTAATGCGCTTTATGGCTGGCCTTCTGCACGCAGTGCACGTAACATGCTCTCAATCAAGAAAGGTTGGACCTAACCGGACCGGCCGATAATGGGGTGTTTGCGGGTTATGGTGGCGCGTTTTCTGATCTACCAGCAAAGAGATGTTTTTCGTTAGCGACAAGCGGACATGTCGCATGAACGGAAACAGACCTTTGGTGCCTGAATGGATAATATTGAATACGCAAAGACCTTTTTTAATGAAAATCCCGACATTGAAATTCTAGAAGCCTTTGTCATCGACGTGAACGGTGTTCCGCGTGGGAAATGGATTCCGCGCGAACGCGCGCTGGATATTCTGGAAAAAGGAATGGCCGTGCCGCGCTCCGTTTATGCCCTTGATATCTGGGGCCGGGACGTCAACGCCGCCGGGCTTGCTGAAGGAACAGGTGATCCCGACGGGATTTGTTACGCCGTCCCGGAATCGCTTTCGCGCGTGACATGGCTTGGACGTCCGACCGCACAGGTTCTGCTGGCGATGAAAAATGCCGATGGAAACGGCTTTTTCGCCGATCCACGCCACGTGCTGGCGCAGGTGCTGGACCGCTACAAAAAGCTGGGTCTAACACCTGTTGTCGCAACGGAACTTGAGTTTTACCTGATCGACCCTGTGCGCTCTGCCCTTGACCCAGTCCGTCCACCGAAAAGCCGTGAAGGCCGCTGGCATACCGGGCAGACCCAGGTGCTTTCGATTTCGGAATTACAGGATTTCGAAAACGTCTTCCACGAAGTGGCAACGGCATGTCGCGAACAGAAAGTTGCGGCCGATACGACATTGCGTGAAAATGGCCCCGGCCAATATGAGATCAACCTCAACCATGTCCCGGATGCTCTACGGGCCGCAGATTTTGCGGTGTTCCTGAAGCGTATCGTCAAGGGCGTTGCGCGCAAACATGACCTTGATGCCACCTTCATGGCCAAACCCTATGGCACACAGGCTGGCAACGGCATGCATGTGCATTTTTCCGTGCTGGATCAAAACGGCAACAACATCTTCATCGGGCCTGATGGTCCATCCGATGCACTGATGCATTCGGTTGGCGGACTTCTGGAAAACATGGGAGAAAGCATGGCAGTGTTTGCACCACACGCCAACTCCTACCGCCGCCTGCGACCCAGCGAACACGCACCAACCTATGCCTCATGGGGTTTCGACAACCGCTCTGCTGCCGTGCGGGTGATTACTGCCAGCCGACCTGCCACGCGTATCGAGCACCGTGTCGCCGGCGCTGACACCAACCCCTATCTGGTGCTGGCAATGATCCTCAATGCAGCGTTGACCGGCATGAAGGAAAAGCGCCAGCCCGGCGGCGCTATTGCTGGCGACAGCCACGCAATCAACCACGAACCCTTGCCGACCAACTGGGACTATGCGTTGCAGCGCTTTGCACGATCCAGCTTTGCCTACGCGACCTTTGGACAAAGATATCGCACGCTATATTCCGCCTGCAAACAACAGGAGCTTTCCGAGTTTTCGCTGCGCGTAACCGACGTCGAATATGACGCATATATCAGGACGGTGTGACATGAGCATGGTTTCTTCTGCGAGCACAAACCCCGGCCACACATCTTCATGGTATGCGGCTTCCGCCAACGACAAAACTGTCCGCCCTGCCCTTCAAGGCGATGTTGAGGCCGATATCTGCGTGATCGGTGCCGGTTTTACCGGCACGTCGGCTGCCCTTGAATTGAGTGAACGCGGTTACTCCGTCGTCGTTCTTGAGGCCGAGCGAATTGGCTTTGGCGCATCCGGTCGCAATGGTGGCCAGATCGTCAACGGCTACAGCCGCGACCTGCAAACCATTGCGGGGCGTTACGGAAAAGACAAGGCGCTAAAACTGGCAGCCATGTCGCTGGAAGGCGGAGAGATTATCCGCAGCCGTGTGGCGAAATATTCAATCGGCTGCGATCTGGTTCATGGCGGGTTCTTCGCCGCCTTTACCGATAAGCAAATCCGCGAAATGGAGGCGCACAAGGCACATTGGGAAAAACACGGGCACACCGGCCTCGAAATGGTTTCAAAGGCAGAGGTTTCGAAATACGTCAAGACCGATCGTTATGCCGGTGGCATGATCGACAAGCTTGGCGGGCATATTCACCCACTTAACCTAGTGCTGGGCGAAGCCGCCGCGGTCGAAAGTCTCGGTGGACGTATTTACGAAAACTCACGTGTCACTGCGGTTGAATTCGGTACAAATCCAATCGTGCGGACGGCAACCGGCAAGGTCACTGCAAAATATGTGCTGGTCTGTGGCAACGCCTATCTCGGTAAATTGCTGCCGCAAATCGGCGACAGGATGATGCCGGTGTCAAGCCAGGTCATGGCGACGGAACCGCTGGATGCCGATCTGATCCAGCAGCTTTTGCCTGCCAATTACTGTGTCGAAGACGCCAATTACATTCTCGATTATTACCGCCGCACCTCCGACAACAGGCTGCTTTATGGCGGCGGCATCGGCTATGGCGGGTCAGACCCGGCAGATTTGACCGGCGTTATCCGCCCCAATATGTTGAAGACCTTCCCGCAGCTGGAAAAAACCAAAATCGAGTTTGCGTGGAGTGGTAATTTTGCGCTGACTTTGACGCGTATTCCGCACATGGGCAAACTGGCCGAGAATGTCTACTTCTCGCATGGTGATAGTGGGCATGGGGTCACGACCACCCACCTTCTCGGCAAGATTCTCGGTGAAGCAGTGGCCGGTCACGCCGAACGTTTCGACGTGTGGTCATCCCTGCCAAACCTGCCATTCCCCGGAGGCAAGACATTCCGCGTGCCACTGACTGTCCTTGGCGCATGGTGGTACGGCCTGCGCGACCGTTTGGGCGTGTAAAATAGCCAATAAAAAAGCGCGTCCTGTTTGCAAGGGCGCGCTTTTGTCATGTCAGGAAGTTGAAGGCCGCACCGGACAATGGCCGGGCCGCAAGGCTTTAAGCCTGCTTCAGCCCTTCAAGGGCATTTTCAACAATCACCTCAGGGCTATGGCTGATATCGACGGTCACCACGCCCGGTTCGCCGGTCGGGTCTTCCAAGGTTGCCAACTGGCTGGTGAGCAATGATAGTGGCATGAAGTGGCCGGTGCGGGCACCCATGCGCTCGGTCAGCAGCTCAAGCGATCCATTCAGAAACACAAATGCCAGATCACCGTCGCAGGCATTGCGAAGGCGCTCGCGGTAAGTCTTTTTCAAAGACGAGCACGAGATGACAATGCCGCCCTTGGCAATGCCGTTGCGCAGTTCCTCACCAATCAAATCCAGCCACGGCCAACGATCGTCGTCGTTCAGCGGAATGCCTGCTGCCATTTTCTCAACATTCGACTGAGGATGAAGGCGATCGCCTTCCTGAAACTCAATGCCAAGCTTTGCAGCGATTGCTTCACCGACCGTGGATTTGCCGCAGCCGCTGACGCCCATGACGACGATTGCTTTTCTCATAACGCACCTGAATGGGAGGAAGGAAAAAATTTCAATTTCGCCTAACACGTTCATAAATGATCGCAAACCCAAAAAAGGTCATTGCAGCAATCATTTTACCGCACGCATTAATTGCTAAAAATGCAAGCATCGCGTTTACCGTTTGTTGGCCTACACTCTTTTCAAAATATTAAAGCGTTGAAAATACAACAATTTTATAAGCGAATGATTTGTCTCGATATGAAACGACGGTTGAACATGATGTCCCGACTTGAAACAAAAATATTTAAAACAAAACAGATTATACGTGGCTTGACTTCAGACCGCTCCGGAAATTTTGGTATTATGGCCGCCGTGATGGCACCTGTCCTACTGGTTGCAGCAGGTGGTGCCGTTGATATGTCCCATGCTTTTGCAAAAAAGCAGGAATTGCAGGAAAAAATGGATGCGGCCGTTCTGGCTGCCGTTTTGAAATCTGACGCGAAAAGCCAGCGCCAGGAAGTGGAAAACTTCATGGGCGCGTTTCTGCCGGAAGACACGAAAGACGGCCAGACGGTTGAAATGAGTTCCGCGGCGGTGCTGACGGTCAGCAACAATCCCGATGGCAGCGTAACCGGCACATTCGCAGATAAATTCAAACCATCCTTCTTGGGTCTAGCTGGACTGAATGAACTGAACATTTCAGTCTCGTCCACCGCGATTGCCGACAAGGCAGACACAGGCGGCCCGTGCATTTACGTGATGGGTAAGCAGAGCCAGGCTGTACTCATCAATTCCGGAGCCAATGTCAAAGCCACCAAATGTGGTGTCGATGTCCACTCCACCAGCAACCCCGCCTTTATCATGAATAGCGGCTCCACCATCAATACGATGCGGTTCTGCGTGAAGGGCACAAATTACATCAAGAATGGCGGCACGCTGACCAATCTTGAAGTGGGTTGCGCCGCAGCTGACAATCCCTATGCTGGCAAGTTGAGCGAGCCGACCGTTTCCTCCATTTGCACAACAAGCGGCACGCGCGACGGTCAGACGCAGGTGATGAAGTCGGGCGTTCACTGTGCAACGACATTTAACGGTAGCCCGAAAATTACATTTGAGCCGGGACTGCATATTATCAAGGGACGTATGATCATCAACAGCGGCGCGACCGTTGTGGCAGAAGGAGTGACCTTCTACTTCCCCGACGTTAACAGCGAAATTCGCGCCAATGGTGGACTAACCTTTACGGCAACCGCACCAACAAGCGGCACCTACAAGGGCATTCTGATGTTTGAAAACACCAGCAATGCCTCCAACAGCAACAACAAGCAGCAATATATCTTCAACGGCTCCAAGGGTGAGCAGTTGGAGGGCATCATCCATCTGCCGAACCGTGACGTGGTCTATAACTCGACCACCAATCAGTCCAACAAGATATCCATGGTGGTCAATTCGATGATCATCAACTCCGCCAACTGGCAGCTGGAGCCCTACGGCTCTGCCGGTTCCAGCGGCACAGTAGGCTCTGTACGACTGGTTCGCTAACGCCAATAGTCTGACAGTTTGATCCCCGGTCCAGTGCCGGGGATTTTCGTTTGCGACCAACCAGGCAACCGGATGCGACCTCGCGGCCTGTTATTTGCCAGCATCCCTATCTTCCGGTCCGCTTGTTCTTTTGAGAACCGCTGGCATGAGGAATGACAAAAACAGCAGACGCAAAATATGGTGCGAGCCGACATAGGTGGCATCGGCATGCATCATGATGGCCATGGCTGCCATGGTTTCCAGTCCACCCGGTGCAAATGCAATCATCACGGCATTCAGGGGCACGCCAGTGAGGTTTGAAATGGTGAGTGCGATGGCACCGGCAATGCCCACCACAACGATGGTCAAAACTCCACCGGCGATAAAGGCGCGTTTCAGTTCGCCAATCGAAACATTGTAAAACCGTAGACCGATCAGACAGCCGATCAGAATGTAGGTCGGCTGGATGGCCCATGGCGGCACAGCACCTGCAGTAAAGCCGGTAATATGGGTAGCAACGGAAACGACCATGCCACCCAAAAGCAGAGCAGCAGGAAAACGCCAGCGGATAAACAGCATGCCGAGCAGCAGTGCGCAGGCAAATGTCACGACAAGCACAACCGGGTTCATGGCGGCGGCCGGTGCGGAAATATCGGTACTGACGAGATCGAAATATTCAACGATCAGAGGAACGGACAACGTCAGAGCAAGAACGCGTACACTTTGAATGATGCTGATGCTGGCAAGGTCGCTGCGCGTTTCAGCACTCAGGCTGATGATGTAGCTGAGATGGCCGGGCGATGCGGCAAGCATGGCGGTGGTACGGTCATAACGGAACACGTAATGCAGCAGCCAGTATCCGCAATACAGTAGCAGGACAACGGTAACGACGACCGCGACGAAACTCAAAGGCCAGGATTTCGCGGCGTGGAATATTTCAGGCGTGACGCTGGTGCCCATGGAAATGCCAACGAGCACAAAGCAGGCATCACGGACGCGTTTGGGAATGTCTAGTTTGAGGCCGAAAAGTCCGCACATTGTAACGGCAAGTGCGGGGCCAGAAAGAAATGGTGCAGGAATACCTGCAATGGCTGCAAGTGCGGCCCCGGCAGTACCAACGACAACCGTCAGCAGCAGGGTGAGGATCTCTGGTTTGGTAATCACGGCAGGAAAACAATCGGTATGTGGCGATGCAAGACAGGCGGATATTTTGATATCAGCCTAACGACTATGCCGGAAGATGCGAAGCAGGTTTTGCTTTTCGCCAATAAAAAACCCGCACAAAGTGCGGGTTTTTGAAAATCTCTGTCTATGAATTATCAGGCTGCAGGCGCGACAGGCGCAGAGGCCGTTGTCTTTGGCGCATGACGCCTGGCTGGCATGTCATCAAGACCGAGCAGGAAGCCAATCTGTGGACGGGCCTTGACCAGATCATCAATGGAATACTCTGCCAGCACATCAAAGAAGGCATTCAGAGCCTTACGCAGCGCTGAGTTGAGGCCGCAGCTGTCAACAAGTGGACACTCGACAGCACCATCTTCAAAACACTCTGCCATGGCAAAGCTATCTTCGGTGACGCGGACAACGTCAAACAGGCTGATCTTGTCAGCTGGCTTGCCCAGACGCACACCACCGTTACGACCACGAACCGTCTCGACCAGACCTGCCTTGTTTAGCGGCTGGAGGATCTTGAACAGGAACAATTCGGATACGCCATAAGCCTTGGCGATTTCCGGGATACGGCTAAGATTGCCGTCATTCGCTGCGCAATACATCAACATGCGAACGGCGTAATTGGTCTGTTTTGTCAAGCGCATGCTGATCTCCTAACTCTCTTTGTGGAGTTATATAGTCTGTTTTTCAGTTTAGAACAATTCCAAGATTGGAAAAAATTCCATTAAATTTCAGAATTGCTGAAATAGCCGTGTTGACCATTCTCTTGAATCATGAACAAACAACTCAACAATGGCAATGTAATGGAGGCTAGGCCAATGGCAAGCGTGAAATCTCGCGTTTTTTGGGCTGCGTTAACAGGATGCTTATTTTGCTCCGGTGTTTCCACAGCTTTCGCCGACGGTGAAGTCAATGTTTACTCCTATCGCCAACCGGAACTCATTCAGCCGTTGCTGGACGCCTTTACCAAAGAGACCGGCATCGAAACCAATGTGCTGTTTCTGGACAAGGGGCTCGTAGAGCGCATTCAAGCGGAGGGGGTTAATTCTCCTGCCGATATTCTGCTGACGGTTGATATTGCACGTTTGGTCGAGGCCAAGGAGGGCGGCGTTACACAGCCTGTGCTGAATGATCCGGTCATTGAAAAGGACATTCCGGCCAATCTGCGCGACCCGGAGGGCGAGTGGTTCGGTCTGACGACACGTGGCCGTGTCGTTTACGCTTCCAGGGACCGCGTAACACAAAGGGACATCACCTACGAGGAACTGTCAGACCCCAAGTGGAAAGGCCGCATCTGCATTCGTGATGGTCAGCACTCCTATAATATTGCGCTGTTTGCCTCGATGATTGCCCATCACGGTGTCGACTACACCCGCGAATGGCTGACCGGTCTGAAAAACAATCTGGCCCGCAAGCCTGATGGCACGGACCGCACCCAGGCAAAGTCGATTTTTTCCGGCGAGTGCGATATCGCGCTTGGCAATACCTATTACGTCGGCCTGATGCTGACCAATGACAAGGAGCCGGAAGAGAAAGAATGGGCCAGTGCTGTACGGGTCATCTTCCCAAATGCTGCCGATCGCGGCACACACGTCAATATCTCGGGCGTTGCGATGACGAAATATGCTCCGAACCGCGACAATGCGCTGAAGCTGATGGAATTCCTGGCCTCTGGTGAGGCGCAGGAAATCTACGCAAAGGAAGTGTTTGAATATCCGGTTCTGCCCGGTGCGCAGCCGTCAGACGTCGTCAAAGGTTTTGGCCCGATCAAGCCGGATCCACTGTCCCTGACGGAAATTGCCGCCCACAGAAAAGAAGCTTCGGAACTGGTGGACGAAGTCGGCTTCAATGAAGGCCCGTCGAACTAACATGAAGCCTTGAGGCACCGCGCCTCAAGGCATTCAGCGGCTCTGTAATTCCTTATCGTAATTGATGATTGCCTCACGCCGTTCCGGTGTACCGGGATGGGTTGAAAGCATGCTTGTCTTGTCGTGATCACCGAACTCTTTTTCCATCAGCGCAAAGAAACGTTCAATCGCCGTGGCATCAAGGCCAGCAGCCCGCATCAATTCCACCGAGCGTCTGTCAGCCTCGGCTTCGGCATCACGTGAGTGCGACAGCGCCAGAAGGCCACCGCCCTGCGTCAGGATATCTTCCATGGCGGAACCAACGTCACCCGCCACCAGCATGACCAGACCGGCCACACCGGCTGCGCGGTAAAGCTGGCGCAGACTGTGTTCATATTCGACATGGCCAATCTCGTGGGCCAGAACACCGGTGATCATCTGCAGATCGTCGCCCGCCAATGAAACCAGCTCATCCGTGACCACAAGTGTACCATCGGGCAGCGCAAAGGCATTGGGACCGATGACCCCGCCCTTGCGGAAGTTCAGCTTGTAATCCTCAGGCGACCCTTCTGCATGCGCGGCGATCTTGGCAAAGTCCTGCCGGATCTCATCCTGTTTTTCGTTGGTCAGTTCACTCGGCGAAAAAGCCGTACGATCCAGTGCTGCCATGGTGCTGGAAGACATCAACTCCGGCACCATGGGTGGGGTGACCGCAACCGCAAGCTCCACCATGGCGGGCAGTGCCAGCCGATAGGTAGCGTAAGCAAGGAAAACTGCCGCAGCCGTTATGCCAATCAGCCGAGGCCGAAACTGTTCCAGCCAATGGACAACGCCGACACCCTTTTTACGGTGATAACGCAGCAATGTGTCGATGCCATCATTATCAGGTGTTTCAAACAGCGAGCCATCAGGAAAGGTGATTTCCCTAGGAATAGAGCCGACGCGCTGGCTGACCTCGACCAGTTCGATATCAGCCTGCACATAAACCCTGTTGTCGTTGGCACCATAAACCAGCAGCATGTGGCCACTGAGTTTGAGTTGTGCGGGGTTTGAAAGGTTCGAGCGAGCGGCATGCCACTCGCCCGAAACCATGTTCCTGATATCAGAAACCAAACTCAAAGCCTTCCATGTCCATATATTCGGCGCTGACCGCAGCGCCCGTTGCTTCAATGGACGATAGAACTTCACCTACATCGCCGTCAAAACGAATTGCCGTGTGTTCGACGCTGTAACGTGCTTCGCGCACCGCCGCCCAAGGGCGCATCAGACCAAATGTCATCACACTGACGACGAGGTTTGAAATAACGATCCACAAATAACGGCCACGGCCCAGGTCACTAGCCAGCTGGTGTTTTCCGTCCAGCACCATAGACGATACGACTACATTGCGGACACCAACGCGGTAAACGATGCCGGCAAGACCGTAGACCAGAAACGCACCGAATATCGTGCTGTAAAGGCTAGCGGCAAACCTGACTTGAGAACTCTCGCCTTCAAGAGACGAAAGAGTTGCAAGAAATACTGCCGAAAGCGCGCTGAACAGAATGCCGCCCAGCACGACCATAACAGCCGGGATGAACCATGCATTATAAAGCTTACCAATCGTCGGGTCAGCCGTGAGTGGACGGTCGCCATAACGCAGGTTGCCGAAAACATATTTGGTGGCCCAACGGCTGCTGAAAGGCGCCAGGATACCGAAAGACAGGAATGCAACCATGCTGCCGAGCATGATCGATACAAATGCGCCGCCTGCGGTGCCTACAAAGTCAAAGCGAACATTGCGATAGCTGGTGACACGTGCGTTAAACCGAATGCTGCGCATCATCAGCCACGGCAGGAAAATAAGGATAGCGATCGGTGAGAGGAGAGCAGCTGGCGGGATAATGAACGCCAGGACGTTCATGACAATGATGAAACCAAAGGCAATCAGGCGGCCTTTGAAAATCTGTCCGCCGGTGGCGTGATACCCAAAGGCGCGGCCGTGAAGAACGGTGTTACCATTGAAGTACCGTTTGCGGCGCACCTTTGCCCAGGCGGAATAAATGCCGATTGTCACGATCGTCAGGAGAATGTTGACGATCCAGATGCCGAAATATTCCTTGGCGTTCCCAGTAAAGCTGCCGCGTTCAAAAGCAGCCTGTCTTCCGACAGGAACAAAAGCTTCATTCATAAATTTGTCCTCTCATCCTTGTCTACTCATGCATCGGGCCGGAGAACAAAATGCTTCCCGGCGAGCGCAATGCAAAGATCAATCACTCTGAGTGTCGCTGGATAACAGCCATAAGGCTGAACGACGCTGTCATGTGGTTGCCTGACATTTATCGGGCCGGTCCCCACCACCACACGCTTAAGGTTAGTAAAACCCAAGACGGTTGCATTACTTGAGTGCTTCTGTCTTGTTTTCTTGCTGAATGCAAGAGCATTTTCTAAACGATCTTTTTTCAGGTGATCAAGTACAAGCTTAACGAAATCGACCAATCATTTGATTGAAAAATCAATTGATTGGTCAGATATTGATCCGCCCGATCTTCACGGGTTGAAGCGTTCCGGGCGGTAGGCATCGGTGGGAATGACTGTCGTTTCGCCATTCATCATCTCGGCCAGAATACGACCGGTAATTGGCCCAAGCGTCAATCCGTGGTGAGCATGTCCAAACGCAAACCACAGGCTTTTATGGCGCGGCGCTCGACCGATAATCGGCATCATGTCTGTGGTGCAGGGTCGCGCACCCATCCAAGGTTCGGCATCCAGCCTGTCACCAAGCGGCAGGATCGTCCGGGCAACCTTTTCGGCGCGGTCAAGCTGAACAGGCGTTTTCGGCGCATCGCGACGCGCAAACTCTGCGCCTGTTGTCATACGAATGCCCTTACTCATAGGCGCGAGGAAATATCCGCGTTCACCGTCCAGAAGCCAGTTGTTCAGCTTGGCGCCATCACGCAAATTATAATGCATGTGATAACCGCGTTTTACGCCAAGCGTGAAACGATAACCCAGCTTACGTGTGACCTCATCCGCCCATGGTCCAAGCGCCAAAACCACTTCGGCAGCTTCCACCGCTCCATCCAGCGTGCGCACTTTCCAGCCGGTTGCGGTTTGCGCAAGGGTGGTTGCATCTCCTTTTATGAACTTGCCGCCAAGGCTTTGGAACAGGGCCAGATAAGCCATCGTCAGGCCGCGGGGATCGAGAACCGACCACGGGTCTTCCCATTTCAACGCGCCGACAAAATCATGGCTGAGATGCGGTTCCGCCTGTTCCAGTTCCCCCTTGCTCAACCGGGTATAACGCACGCCATACTGCGCGGAAATGCGATCAGCCTCTGCATATTCGGCATCGCGCTTTTCAGGTGTTCGATACGCCTCCATCCAGCCATTCTTGGCGATCAGGTGCCCTGCGCCAGCCGCTTCAATCAATATCTGATGTTCGGAAATCGAATGTTCGATCAGCGGCGCATAGGCACGGGCGATCGCCTGATGACGCGATGCATTGGAGTTCCACCAGTATCTGGTCAGGAACGAGACCACCGATGGCAAAGCGGACAGGTGGTAATGTGCGTCGATACTATTGTTTAATGCGTAACGGAGGATTTTTCCCGGATCCTGCGGAAAACCGTATGGCACAACACCTTCACGCTGGATAAGCCCGGCATTGCCAAATGAGGTTTCTTCACCCGGTTCACGCCGGTCAACAAGAACGACACTCTTGCCCTTGCGTGCCAGTTGCAGCGCCGTGGAAACGCCGACGATACCGGCACCCAATACGATTACATCTGCTGTCATTCCACCAGTCCCATTACCCGCATCATCTTCCTCTGATGAGAGGAACATGCGGCGGCCACCAACTGAAAGCAATGGCAAAATCACGCCATAACGCGGGAATAACAACCGGCACGGGACAAAGCCCGCACCGGGTCAGGACTTGCCAATTATTGATTGACGGCTGGTGTTTCCACGGCCTCGATATTAAAGGCCGCTGCCATCAGCGCCTTGGTATAATCCTGCTGCGGGGCGTTGAAGATCTGGGTGGATGGACCTTTTTCCACCACCTTGCCCTGCCGCATGACGATGACCTCATTGGCCAGTGCCTTGACCACTTTCAGGTCATGGCTGATGAACAGATAAGCGAGATCATGTTTGGCCTGCAGGTCACGCAGCAGGTCCACCACCTGCGCCTGCACGCTCATATCAAGCGCTGACGTCGGCTCATCCAGCATGACGAAACGAGGCTTTAGCACCATGGCGCGTGCAATGGCGATACGCTGCCGCTGCCCGCCGGAGAACTCGTGCGGGTAACGCCAGCGGGTTGCCGGATCAAGCCCCACCTCCTCCAGCACTGATGCAACACGCCGGTCACGCTCTTCCGACGACAGTGCCTTTTCATGCACTTTCAGGCCTTCAGCGACGATCTCACCCACCGACATGCGCGGGCTCAGCGATCCGTACGGATCCTGAAACACCACCTGCAAGCGGTTTCTGAGCGGTTTCATATCTTCGAAGGAATAACCGTCGATCTGGTTTCCAAGAAAGCTGATCCGCCCTTGTGACCTTATCAAGCGCGCCAGCGCCAAGCCGAGCGTGGTCTTGCCAGAGCCGGATTCACCAACAACACCGAGTGTCTGCCCTGCCCGTAGCGTTAGATCGATACCATCGACAGCCTTGACATGATCAACAACCCTGCGCATCAGGCCAGCCTTGATCGGGAACCAGACCTTGATGTCATCGCCCTGCATCACCACCGGTTTGCTGTCATCCGAATGGGGCGGCTCACCCTTCGGTTCGGCAGCCAGGAGATGGCGGGTATAGGCATGTTGTGGTGTGTTGAACACTTGCTCGACAGGACCCGTTTCAACGATCTTGCCCTTGGTCATCACGCAGACACGGTCGGCGAATTTGCGAACAATGCCGAGGTCGTGGGTAATGAACAGCATGGACATGCTGTGCTGTTCTTTCAGATTACGCAGCAGTTCCAGAATTTGGGCCTGTACTGTCACGTCAAGCGCTGTCGTCGGTTCGTCGGCAATCAGCAACTTTGGCCGGTTGGCTAGCGCCATGGCGATCATCACACGCTGGCGTTGGCCACCCGAGAGTTCGTGCGGATAGGCTTTCAGGCGTTTCTCGGGGTCACGAATACCCACCTGCAACAACAGTTCCAGGATGCGTGCACGCGCCTGCGTGCCTGTCATGGCCTGATGCAGTTCCAGAATTTCGCCAATCTGCCGCTCAATCGTGTGCAGTGGATTAAGCGAGGTCATCGGCTCCTGAAAAATCATGGTGATGTCGTTGCCGCGCACGGCACGCAATTCGCGCTCCGGCAGCTTCAGCATATCCTTGTCTTCAAACAGGATTTCGCCTGATGGATGGCTGGCGGCCGGATAAGGCAGCAATTTCAAAATCGAGTTTGCTGTCACTGATTTTCCGGACCCGGATTCCCCGACAAGCGCCACCACTTCGCCCGGCATGATATCGAAGGACACGCCGTCGACAGCAATGCTTTGGCTGCCGCCCTGATGAAACGCTACCGACAGGTTACGGACGGAAAGAATTGGTTTGGTCATTGTATCGGCCACTTTGTTCGACATCGCGCTCACCGGAATGTCTTGCGCGGATCAAAGGCATCGCGCACGGCCTCGCCGACAAAGATCAGCAGTGAAAGCATGATGGACATGGTGAAGAATGCCGTCAGTCCAAGCCAGGGTGCCTGCAGGTTGTTTTTACCCTGAGAGATCATTTCCCCCAGCGAAGGCGAACCCGGCGGCATGCCGAAACCAAGGAAATCCAGCGATGTCAGCGTGGTAATTGATCCCGACAGGATGAATGGCAGGAAGGTCAGTGTAGCCACCATGGCATTGGGCAACAGGTGGCGGAACATGATTGTCCAGTTGCCGACACCCAGTGCGCGTGCGGCATTGACATATTCAAAGTTTCTGGCGCGCAGGAATTCGGCGCGCACAATGCCGACAAACCCAACCCATGAAAACAACAGCAGGATACCGAGCAGAATAAAGAAGCCGGGCGGCAAGATCGATGCGATGATCAGCAGGATATAAAGCACCGGCATGGACGACCAGATTTCGATGAAACGTTGCATCAAAAGGTCGGTCCAGCCACCAAAATAACCCTGCACGGCACCGGCCGTCACACCGACGATAGCCGAGGCAATGGTCAGAGCCAGACCAAACAAAACCGAGATACGGAAGCCGTAAATCATACGTGAGGTCACGTCGCGTGCCTGATTATCGGTGCCCAGCCAGTTCATGTTGCCAAGCGTGCAGTCCGGATCCTTGTCACCCAGCGGATAGGCACTGCAACGCTCCGCACTGTCCAGCATCCAGAAAGGTGCCGTGGGTGCCGAACTTGGAATATTGGAATTCACCGTCTGATAGGAATAGCGGATCGGTGGCCAGATGATCCAGCCATTGTTCTCAATTTCCTCACGGATGAAGGATGACTTGTAATCCGTCTGTGCAAGAAAACCGCCGAACTTTTCTTCAGGATAATCCACCAGAACCGGTACCAGCAATTCGCCTTTGTAGGAGGCGAGGATCGGTTTATCGTTGGCGATGAATTCGGCAAAAAGGCTGCCGATAAACAGAAACAGGAACAACCAGAACGACCAGTATCCGCGTCTGTTGGCTTTAAAATTCTGCCAACGGCGTTTGGTGGTGGGAGAGAACCAAGGTTTGTCCGGCTTTGCAGCTGTAGTTTCGATGCCCGAGGTGACGTCGGTCATTACACGTCCCTCCGTTCGAAATCGATCCGAGGATCAATCCATGTATAGAGGACGTCGGACACCAGCCCGACAACAAGCCCCATCAGCGAAAAGATGAACAGCGTTCCAAAGACGATCGGATAATCGCGCTCAATGACCGCGAGATAACCGAGACGGCCAAGACCATCCAGCGAGAAGATATTCTCGATCAATAGAGATCCGGTGAAGAAGGCTGAAATGAATGCGCCAGGAAAACCGGCAATCACGATCAGCATGGCGTTCCGGAACACATGGCCGTACAGGACCTTGCGTTCGGACAATCCCTTGGCCCTTGCCGTGACGACATATTGCTTCTTGATCTCGTCAATGAAGGAATTCTTCGTCAACAAGGTCGTTGTCGCAAAGGCCGACAGCGACAGCGCGGTCAACGGCAGCGCCAGGTGCCAGAAATAGTCGATGATCTTTTCCCACCATGGAAGGGAAACAAAATTATCCGAGACCAAGCCGCGCAGCGGAAACCAGTCAAAAAACGAGCCACCGGCAAACAACACAATCAGCAGAATACCAAACAGAAAGCTTGGAACAGCGTAACCGATGATGATGATGCCCGACGTCCAGACGTCAAAGGTCGAACCATCCGATACCGCCTTTTTGATGCCGAGCGGAATGGAGATCATATAGGAAATGATCATTATCCAGATGCCGAGCGAGATGGAGACGGGCATTTTTTCGATGATGAGATCCACCACCGAACGGCCCTTGAAGAAACTTTCGCCGAAATCGAAGCGGATATAATTCCACATCATATCAAGAAAGCGGGTCAAAGGCGGCTTGTCGAAACCGAACTGCTTTTCCAGCTTGGCGATCAGCTCTGGGTCGAGACCCTGAGCACCTCGATAGGTGGCGCCACCCTCATCAAACGCGCCAGCCTGCCCGAGCATGTTGCCACCACCGGAAAGCCTGTCCGCAGCACTGTCACCCGAACCGGAAAGCTGGGCAATAACCTGCTCCACCGGCCCGCCCGGGGCAAACTGGATGACGAGGAAGGAAATGCCCATGATGCCGACAATCGTCGGTATCATCAGGGCCAGACGCCGCAGAATATAAGCTCCCATCAGGTGCTCCGCTTCAGGGAGTTGGGTTCGGCTGTCATCGGCTGCGTCAAACCGTTTCCTTTCCGGAGTGCGGCAGATCCCGCACACTGTATGATTCGTAATTTGCTATGTGAATCAAGGCTTGGCTTATAAAGCAAGACCCGCATCATTTTCCGGCGCTGGCGGACCACCAGGCATTGGGGAAACCAAGCCCATATTCAGGCAATTCTTTCGGGTGAACCAGCGTGTTCCAATAGGCAATGGAACTGAAGCCGCGATAAAACTGCGGCACCACATAGGCGTTTGCCAGCAGAACACGGTCCAGTGCACGGGCAGCAGCCACCTGTTCATCACGGTTTGGAGCAAAAATGACCTTTCGTACCAAGGCGTCCACGGCAGGGTTCTTAATGCCGCCCACGTTCCCCGACCCTGGGCGGTCTGCTGCTGCCGATCCCCAGTAATCAGCCTGCTCATTGCCTGGGCTGGCCGAGGTTCCCCAAAGTTTGACGATCATGTCAAAATCGAAGCTGCGCACGCGGTTGGCGTATTGCGATGCATCTACTGTACGCAGCGTTGCGTTGACGCCGATCCTTTTCAGATTTTGGATGAACGGCGTGACCGTACGCTCCATACCAACTGAATCGATCAGCAGTTCGATATCAAGCTGTTTGCCGGTTTGCGCATTGACCATCTTGTTGCCGCGCAATTCATAACCGGCCAGTTCCATCAGCTTCTTCGCCTCAAGAAGATTAGTCCGCTGTTTGCCGGGATCACCAGCAACAGGGTTTTGATATTCCGCGGTGAAAACCTCAGGTGGAACCTGATCCTTCAGCTCCGTCAGAATTTCCAACTCCCGGCCTGTCGGCAAACCGGAAGACGCCAGTTCGCTTCCCATGAAGAAACTGTTGATGCGCTGGAACTGACCGAAGGCCAGTGTCTTGTTCAAATCCTCGAAATCGAAGGCGTAATTCAGTGCCTTTCGCATATTCGGGTTCTGGAATTTTTCACGTCTCTGGTTCGGTACAAAAGCCTGCATGATGCCAGCAGCGCGATAGACATTCGGCAGTTCTTCTTTTGTTATCCGACCATCCTTGACGGCGGGAAAATCATATTGCTTGACCCAACGGCTAGAAGACTGCTCCTGGCGGAAATCAATCGTGCCGGATTTGAAGGCCTGAAATTCCACATCCTGGTCGGTAAAGAAGCTGTAGCTGATGGTCTTGAAGTTGTTCTGCCCGACATTAACGTTGAGGTCCTTGCCCCAATAATCGTCGCGCAATTCATAGGTCAACGTAGACCCTGACGAGACGGATGCGACCTTGTAGGGACCGGACCCCATAACCGGCTCCAGCGTCACGCGAGAAATATCGCGTTGCTTGCCATCCGGACCGGTGCCCTCCCACCAATGTTTGGGCACGATGGCCAATTGCCCGACAATCTGCGGTAATTCCTTGTTGTTTGCCTCATCGAAGGTGAAGGTCACTTCGCGCTCGCCTGTGACTTCGGCCTTGCTGACGTGGGCGTAATAATTCGCCTTACTGGTGCTGAGCTCCTTGGTTTTCTCAAAACTGAAAACGACATCTTCTGGCGTCACAGGCTGGCCATCCGCCCATTTTGCTTCTTTTCGCAGACGAAAAACTGCTTTCGAGATATCATCGGGGAAGCTCACAGCCTCCGCCAAAAGCCCGTAAGAGGCTGACAATTCCTCTTCCGAGCTTACCATCAGCGTATCGTAAACGAGGCCCAAGCCGTTGGCAGCCTCACCTTTGTCAAGCAACAGATTAAGCGTATCGAACGTGCCATTAGCCGACAAACGCAACGTGCCACCTTTGGGCGCGTCGGGGTTGACATAAGCAAAACGTTCGAACCCCTCGGGATATTTGAGTTCGCCGATCGCGGAAACACCGCTGCGCCACTTGTCGGCGTCCTGCGCCGAGGCTGAAAAAGGTGTCGACAACACCGATAATGCGCTCAAGGTGATGAGGCAGGGTTTCAGCCTGTTAAATAGCATGCAGTCCATCTCCATTTTGTCATCGCGTGCCAGAAGCATAAGCGAAAGTGCGGCAAAATATAGAGGCGGGTGGCTCACAAGCTAATTATCCGGATCGGTCTCCAGAGGCGTCAGAACCATTGTTTCACCAAAATGATGTTTCAGCTTGATGCGCTTTTCAGTTAGACTTGTGGGCAAATCACTTTCACATGCGGCAGACGAGAATGAAAACGACACTTGATGGCATCTGGCGTACCGGCGTTGTCGCGCTGGCGGTCCTCTCATCCAACATTGGCATGGGCGGCACTGCCTACGCTTTAGATGACAAACCTGCCAAGGAATTGTTTGGCGCAGCGCTCCTGCCCAATGCCAACGCCTCGTCGCCTTATGGATCTTATGCCAAGGGTTGCCAGTCGGGTGCCGTTGCCCTGCCCAAGGATGGGCCGGGCTGGCAGGCCATGCGTCCGTCGCGCAATCGCAACTGGGGTCAGCCGCAGTTGATTGCATTGCTAGAACAGTTTTCACAGGATGCGCAGAAAATCGGCTGGCCGGGATTGCTGGTGGGCGATATTTCGCAGCCACGTGGTGGCCCCATGTTGTCCGGTCACGCATCGCACCAGATCGGCCTTGATGCCGACATCTGGTTTACGCCGATGCCAAACCGCGTGATGACACCGCAGGAGCGTGACAACCTGCCGTTCACCTCTATGCTGGACAAGAACAAGTTCCTGACCGTCAATCCGCATCGCTGGACCTCTACCCACGCACGTCTTGTGATGCAGGCTGCCAGCTATCCGCAGGTAGACCGGGTTTTCGTAAACCCTGCCATCAAAAAGAAGCTTTGTGAAACATGGTCGGGTGACCGCTCCGACATGGGCAAAATCAGACCAATTTACGGCCATGACGAACATTTCCATATTCGTATCAAGTGCCCGGCCGGTGCTGCCGGTTGCAAACCGCAGGCGGCTGTTCCAGCCGGCGACGGTTGCGACAAGTCACTCGCCTGGTGGTTCACCAAAGAACCATGGGCTCCGCCGAAAAAAGACCCGAATGCAAAACCGGTCAAACCGCGTCCAATGATGCTGTCGGATTTGCCAAAGGCCTGTTCTTCGGTCTTGGCGGCTCCATCCATTGCGTCGGTTAACTCTGCACTGCCAAGCGCCTATTCTGCGCCATCACAGCCTTCTTCGCAGATCGAGGCGATTATTTCGCAAGATGCTGTCAGCGGCAGTGCCCCTGCCGGTGTACCGATACCACTTGCCCGTCCGGTGAATTGAATTCAACGGATCGGGCAAACCCGGCTTTTCAAATGGCAACAAGCTGTTATAGAAGAAATCAAATCGATTGAATTCATGACATGAAAGTTGATGGCATGGCATCCGAACAGTGCATCGCCCTGATTGCCCACGATCAGAAAAAGGACGACATGGCGGATTTTGCCCGCCAGCACAGCGCGTCTCTGGCCAAATGGCGCATTGTCGCCACCGGTACCACCGGCGGCCGCGTGCAGGATGCCTGCCCTGACCTCAACGTCACGCGTCTGAAGAGCGGTCCCCTTGGCGGCGACCAACAGATCGGCGCGATGATTGCGCAAGGCGAAGTGCATATGCTGATTTTCTTTGTCGATCCACTGACATCAATGCCTCATGATGTCGATGTAAAAGCCTTGACGCGACTTGCAACCGTCTACGACATTCCCATGGCGCTCAATCGGGCGACTGCGGAAAAACTGGTCGATTTCCAGCTTTAATTAAATTCGTTTCCGGTCACGCCCTGTTTCAAATTCCACGGTGAGAGCATCCATGTCAAAAAATATCGAAAAAGATCATCTCCCGTTTCCAATTCTGATCGGCGACATTGGCGGCACCAATGCCCGTTTTTCCATTCTCCTGGATGCCTTTGCAGAACCTCGGCAGTTCGTCAGCGTCAAGACCGCCGACTTCGCCACCATTGATGACGCAATCCAGACATCGATCCTCGACAAAACTTCAGTGCAGCCGCGTTCGGCCATTCTGGCTGTCGCTGGTCCTATCGAAAGCGATGAAATTCCACTGACCAATTGCGACTGGGTGGTACGTCCTCAGCAGATGCTGGAAAAGCTTGGCCTTGAAGACATCATTGTCATCAATGACTTTGAAGCGCAGGCCCTGGCGATTTCGGCACTCGATAATGAAAACCGCGACATTATCGGCCCTGACAACAAGGACATGATTGCATCACGTGTCGTGCTTGGCCCTGGTACTGGCCTTGGCGTTGCCGGCCTCGTCCATGCCCGCAACATGTGGTTCCCGGTTCCCGGTGAAGGCGGCCATGTCGATATCGGCCCAAGAAGCGAACGTGATTTCCAGATTTTTCCGCATCTCGAGCCCATCGAGGGCCGTATCTCTGGCGAACAGATCCTGTGCGGACGCGGGCTGGTTTACCTTTATAACGCGGTTTGCGCTGCGGATGGCGTCAAGCCCGCCTTCAAGGACCCGGCTGACATCACCTCGCATGGCCTGGCTGGTGACGACACACAGGCTGCCGAAACATTGACCCTGTTCAGCACCTATCTCGGGCGTCTGGCAGGTGACCTTGCGCTGATCTTCATGGCGCGCGGTGGCGTTTATCTGGCGGGTGGTATTTCTCAGAAAATCATCCCCGCACTTAAACAGGGAGAGTTCCGCGCAGCCTTTGAAGACAAGGCTCCACATAACGCCCTGCTCTCGACCATCCCTACCTATGTGGTGACTCATTCGCAGGCTGCACTCGCAGGGCTTGCAACCTTTGCTCGTTCGCCTGAAAACTATGGCCTTACGCTTGAAGGACGGCGTTGGGTGGTGTGACTGCGCATTAACTTGTCTATGGCCAAAAGCGCCTCGACTGGTTATAGAACCGCCTCAAAAGCGGGAGGCCGCACACTAACAAGGCAGATCAGCGTTTGAACTCTACCGTACGCACAAAAAAGCCGATGGATTCCGAAAAGGTTTCGGGAATCCTGAAACGTATTATTGCTGAAAATGGCCGTGCGCATTTGCGCAATTACATTCTTGCCATTTCCTGCCTACTCGTGGTGGCAGCAACGACGGCTTTTACGGCCTGGATCATGGAATCGGTGATCAACGAAGCCTTCGCCAACAAGCGCGCCGACCTCGTCATCATCATATGCTCCAGCATTTTCGCAGCGTTCGTGCTACGCGGTTTTGCGACTTATGGCCAGTCAGTGCTGCTGTCAAAGATCGGCAACAACATTGTCGCCGGATATCAGAAGCGTATCTATTCGCATCTGATGACGCTTTCGGTCGGTTTTTTCAACGAAGCCCGTTCGGCGCATCTTGCCGCACAGATCACCCAGAATGTCAGCGGCGTGCGTGATGTTCTCAACCTGACCGTCACCTCGATTGCACGTGACTTGCTGACGCTAATCGCGCTGATCGGCGTCATGGTGTCCAAGGATGCCCTGCTTTCGCTGGTCATTCTGGTGGTTGCACCACCGCTGCTGATTGGTCTTCGTTACATTTCCAAACGCCTGCGCAGTGCCACGCGTGACGCCATCGTGCTCAACAGCCGCGTTCTGGGCGCGACGCAGGAAACCATTCAGGGCATGGCCATCGTCAAAGCCTTCACGATGGAAAAGCAGCTGGAAGAGAAGGTCAACGAGGTCATCAAATCGGCCGAAGGGCGCGCGAACCGCATTGCCCGGCTGACCGAACGGACTGCACCTCTGACCGAAACATTTGCCGGTCTCGCGATTTCCAGCGTGCTGGCTTATGCCGCCTTCCGGTCGATTTACGGCGGCGTTGCACCCGGTGCATTTTTCTCCTTCGTCACCGCGCTGCTGATGGCGTACGACCCAGCCCGCCGTCTGGCTCGCCTGCAGGTGCAGATGGAACAGGCAACTGTCAACGCCCGTATGATCTACGAGCTCTTGGATTTGCAGCCGCTGCAGCGTGACAAGCCGGATGCCGGTGAGCTGACGGTTGCCAATGCGACAATCGAGCTGCGCAACGTGTCCTTCGGTTACAACAAGGAAAATTCCATTCTCCGTAACGTGTCTTTCGTGGCGGAAGGTGGGAAGACTACCGCGCTGGTTGGTCCTTCAGGCGCTGGCAAGTCGACCATCATCAACCTCATCCCACGGTTTTACGACCCGCTGGAGGGTGAAATTCTGGTTGATGGGCAGAATATTGCCGATGTCAAAAAGGCATCGCTGCGCCACCACATCGCTTATGTGTCGCAGCAGCCTTATCTGTTTGAAGGCACCATTCGCGACAATATCCGTTATGGCCGCCCCGATGCGACCGATGCCGAGATTGAAGATGCGGCAAGACAGGCCTATGCGCATGATTTCATCATGGCACAACCGATGGGGTATGACACACCGGTTGGTGAAAATGGCATGAGCCTTTCCGGCGGCCAGCGCCAGCGTCTGTCAATTGCTCGCGCGCTGGTTCGCAATGCGGCGATCCTGCTTCTCGATGAGGCGACCTCGGCACTGGACACGGAATCGGAATCCTACGTGCAGAAAGCCTTGGAAACGACGATGAACGGACGCACCGTGATCGTGATTGCCCACCGTCTTTCCACCGTTGTCCGAGCCGACAAGATCGTTGTGATGCATGACGGCCAGGTGCTTGAGCAAGGCACGCATGAAGAGCTTGCGAAGCAGGAAAACGGGCTTTACGCTCACCTCAATAATCTTCAATCGACCGGCAGCGGTCTGAAGTCATCCGCAGAAGAGTGAAACTGACGCATGAGCAGCAACGACATGAAACTGGTTGTGGTCGGCGCTGCCGGTCGTATGGGACAAACCCTGATCCGTCTTATTCACGAGACCCCGGGTGTCACGCTGCATGCTGCCATTGAACGCGAAACCTCTGCCTTCATCGGCAAGGATGCCGGTGAGATCGCCGGCCTTGGCGTGAACGGTGTTGCGATCACCAGCGATCCGCTGGAAGCATTCGTGAATGCAGAAGGTGTGATCGATTTTACCTCCCCTGCCTCAAGCGTCACCTTTGCTGCACTTGCAGCACAGGCCCGCATCGTGCACGTGATCGGCACTACCGGTTGCTCGCCGGAAGATGAAGCCAAGTTTGAAGCGGCGGCCCGTCATGCCCGCGTCGTCAAGTCAGGCAATATGAGCCTTGGTGTTAATCTTCTCGGTGTGCTGGCCCGCCAGACGGCAAAGGCTCTGCCCGCCAATGCGTGGGACATTGAGGTGGTTGAAATGCACCACAAACACAAGGTTGACGCACCGTCCGGCACCGCATTGCTTCTGGGTAATGAAGCAGCAATAGGTCGTGGGATCGATCTGGCGTCATCATCGGTGCGGGTGCGTGACGGCCATACTGGCGCACGCGTCGAAGGCACGATCGGTTTTGCAGCGCTGCGCGGCGGTTCGGTTATTGGCGACCATTCAGTGATTTTTGCAGGCGAAGGCGAGCGCGTAACGCTGTCGCATTATGCTGGCGACCGTTCGATTTTTGCACGCGGCGCACTGGCAGCAGCCATATGGGCACGTGGCCAGAAGCCCGGTCTTTATTCGATGCTTGATGTTTTGGGGCTATCTGAAGCCTGATAATTTTCATTTTTACGGAGGGAATTGACTATGAGCGGAACTCTCGTGCTTGTTCGCCACGGCCAGAGCGACTGGAACCTGAAGAACCTTTTCACCGGCTGGCGTGACCCCGACCTGACCGAGCTTGGCGTGCAGGAAGCCAATGCAGGCGGTAAGGCACTGGCTGATTACGGCATCAAGTTCGACATCGCTTTTACATCGGACCTGACCCGTGCGCAGAACACCTGCCAGATCGTTCTCAACAATGTTGGCCAGCCTGACCTGACAACGATCCGCGACCAGGCGCTGAACGAGCGCGACTATGGCGATCTCTCGGGCCTGAACAAGGACGACGCCCGCGAAAAGTGGGGCGAAGAACAGGTTCACATCTGGCGCCGTTCCTATGACGTACCACCTCCGGGCGGCGAAAGCCTGCGCGACACGGGTGCGCGCGTCTGGCCTTATTACCTCACCGAAATTCTGCCGCGTGTGCTGCGTGGTGAAAACGTACTGGTTGCCGCTCACGGCAATTCGCTGCGTTCGCTGGTGATGGTTCTGGATCGCCTGAGCAAGGAAGAGATCCTCAAGCTCAACCTCGCGACCGGTGTCCCGATGGTTTACAAGCTGAAAGCGGATTCCACCGTTATCTCCAAGGACGTTCTCGGCGACATGTCCGCCGCGCACTGAGTCCTGGCAGCACGGAAATTTAAAAGGTCGGGGCGTTCTGCGCTCCGACCTTTTTTATGTGACATCGTTGAATGTGTCAGTCCTGAAAATCAGTTCTCCATCCGGAATTCTACCGTGTCTGCCGGAAAACGGCTGATGGCATATTGCACCGGTTTGCCATCCAGATCGGTGTTCAGCGCATGCGTCACCAAAAGGATCGCCCCCGGTGAAAGCTCAAGTGCGGCGAGATCATCGGCGCTGGCATGCATGGCAGAAATCTTTGTCGAGGCGCGCATATAGTCATTGAGGCCCACCGCCTTGAAAGCCGCAGTAATCGATCCGCTTTTTTCGTAGGCTGCGGCAATGCCTTCAAACCGGTCGGCAGGAAACCAGGTGGTGGAGCGTGATACCGGGCGACGGTCGGCCTTGCGCAACAGTTCGAGACAGATGACGGTCGCACCCTGCACAAGTCCCAGTTGTCGGGCGACTTCGATTGGTGCCGTCTCAATTGATGACGACAACAGCAGCCCCTGCATTTCGCGAACCTGGTCGCCAACCCCTTCAGAAAAGCGGGTTCGTTTTGAAATCGGGAAACTCAGCCGATCCTTGCGCACAATCATCGTGCCACGACCTTGCAGTGGCTGAACGATCCCCTCATCCGCCAAGGCCGAGATGGCGCTACGTACCGTGTGCCGGTTGACGCTGAAGGTTTCAGACAGCACCATTTCGGGGGGAAGCATGCCAGCAGCATCATACTCACCGGCCAGAATAGATTGCCGGATACGGTCGGCAATCTGCCGCCAGAGAGCGACGCCGTTTTTCCTGCGCACATTGGCGCCCATCGAGGCCGTTACAGTCATATGTCACACGCTTGTCATGTCAGTCGGATAGCAATATCCTATCTTGTATGGTTGTCTATATCAATAGACATTTGAGGATAAGATGCAAACAGAGAACATACCATCGATTGAAGGTCGTCAGCGGGTCGCAGCCCTGCTCGCACGCGCCAGCATGGAAGAACTGATGAGCGTGTGGGGCGGACTGGAACAGTCGCCCGAAGCTGAAAAGGTGCGTGGGCCGGAAACCGGCCTCGTCATGGTACGCGGCCGCATTGGCGGCGGTGGCGATGCATTCAACCTTGGTGAAGCAACCATGACACGTGCCACGATCCGCCTGGCCTCCGGCACGGTCGGTCACGCACATGCACTTGGCACCAACAAGAAGAAAGCCTGGGTTTCCGCGATCTTCGACGCCCTTTGGCAGGAGCCGGCAACGCGGGACATGATTGAAGCCAATCTGCTGTCGCCGGTTGAACAGCGCCTTCAGGCCACCGCCAACCAAAAGAAACAGGAGACCGCGGCAACGCGCGTCAATTTCTTCACCATGGTTCGGGGAGACGACTGATGGACCACAAGGGCGATATTCTGTCGGGTGGTTTTGCCGATCCCGTTTTCGAATCCCAGGGCGTATTCCGCAAGCTGATGGATGGCATGGCGCAGCCCGGAACCATTCATGTGGCTGACGCCCGTGTCAAACCGCCAGCACCGCTGGGCAAGGCCGCAGGTGCCGTGTTGCTGACGCTTTGCGATCACGACACGCCATTCTGGATGAACGGTGAGCTGGCCAAGTCAGGCGTTCCCGGCTGGCTTTCATTCCATACTGGTGCCGAACTGGAAACCGACAAGAGTGGAGCCCGTTTCGCGGTGTTTGAAGCTGGCGCCGCCCTGACCTCGCTTGGCTTGTTTTCAGTCGGCACGCAGGAATATCCGGACCGCTCGACGACAGTGTTGATCGAGGTTGCGGCGCTCGATGGTGGATCACCTCTTCGGTTGACCGGTCCCGGTATTCGCGACGAGCGCCAGATTGCCCCGCAAGGATTGCCGCAGGCGTTCCTGCATATGTGGGCGGAAAACCGACTGGCCTTTCCACGCGGTATCGATGTCATCCTGACAAGTGGTGACAGTTTCCTCTGCCTGCCGCGCAGCACGCGCATAGACCTGATGGAGAATTGATCGATGTATGTTGCCGTCAAAGGCGGAGAGACCGCCATTGCCAATGCCCATCGCCTGCTGGCCGACCGCCGTCGCGGCGACCGTTCCGTGCCAGCTTTGACCATTGAGCAGATCGTTGCGCAGCTTGGCCTCGCGGTTGACCGCGTCATGGCCGAAGCTTCGCTTCACGATACTGCACTTGCAGCACTGGCCATCAAACAATCGCGCGGCGACATGATCGAGGCGATCTTCCTGCTGCGCGCCTACCGCACGACACTGCCGCGCTTCGGTACATCGAAACCGATTGAAACGGGAAACATGCGGGTCGAACGCCGCGTTTCCGCCACCTACAAGGATTTGCCCGGTGGTCAGTTGCTTGGCCCAACCTTCGACTATACGCACCGTCTGCTTGACCCATCGCTGCTGGAAGACGGCTTTGTTGAAGAAGCGGCGCTCGAAAGCAATGGCATCGACCCTGTTTCCAAAGTGTCCGACATTCTAGCAGCCGAAGGCCTGATTGAAACCGATGGCGAAATGCCCTTGGACCACAAGGCCGGTGACCTGACGCGCGAGCCGATGGAGTTCCCGATGGCGCGCGACTTGCGTCTGCAATCGCTGGCACGTGGCGATGAGGGTTTTCTGCTCGCACTCGCCTACTCCACGCAGCGTGGCTACGGCCGTAACCACCCCTTTGTGGGTGAGGTGCGTATCGGCGAGGTCGAAGTAGAAATCGACGTGCCGGAACTCGGCTTTGCTGTCTCGCTTGGAGAAATCCGCGTCACGGAATGCCAAATGGTCAACCAGTTCAAGGGTTCTTCCAAGGCGCCACCGCAGTTTACCCGCGGTTATGGGCTGGTGTTCGGCCAGAGCGAACGCAAAGCCATGTCTATGTCACTGGTGGACCGCGCGCTTCGCGCCGACGAATTTGGCGAGGATGTAACCGCCCCCGCGCAGGATGAGGAATTCGTCATTTCCCACGCAGACAATGTTCAGGCAACCGGTTTTGTCGAGCACCTTAAGCTGCCGCATTACGTGGATTTTCAAGCGGAACTCGCGTTGGTGCGAAAAATGCGCTCCGACTATCAGGCGTCAAAAAACAGCGTGTCGGCCAATATTACGGGAAGTATTGCCGATGCTGCTGAATGAGCTTGTTCCTGCTACGCAGGCTTTCCGCATACCAAACTGCACAAACGATGTTCAGCGCAATGAACAGTGCAAAGAACAAACCAATCAGAATTCCAGTATCCATGAGCTTGTACTCCTTTTACATGAAGGGATAACGCACAATGCCGCCTGAAGTTTCATTCAAGGATGATTTGGCCGGTTACAACTTCGCTTATCTGGATGAACAGACCAAGCGAATGATCCGCCGCGCTATTCTCAAAGCCATCGCCGTGCCGGGTTATCAGGTACCATTTGCATCCCGCGAAATGCCCATGCCATACGGTTGGGGCACCGGTGGTGTGCAGGTCACAGCTGCCATCATCGGACTGGACGACACGCTGAAAGTTATCGACCAGGGGGCCGACGACACCACCAATGCGGTCTCCATCCGCGCCTTCTTCCAGAAGGTGGCCAATGTCGCTGTAACCACCCATACCAGCGAAGCAACGATCATCCAGACCCGTCACCGTATTCCAGAGGAAAAACTGACGGCAGGTCAGGTGCTCGTCTATCAGGTACCGATCCCCGAACCGTTGCGTTTCCTTGAGCCACGTGAAACGGAAACCCGTGTCATGCATGCGCTCGAAGAATATGGTCTCATGCATGTACGTCTGTATGAAGACAT
This sequence comes from Agrobacterium sp. AGB01, assembly GCF_014851585.1. Classification (GTDB taxonomy): domain Bacteria; phylum Pseudomonadota; class Alphaproteobacteria; order Rhizobiales; family Rhizobiaceae; genus Agrobacterium. Next base: position 352,249 of record NZ_JACVAB010000001.1, on the reverse strand, counting down.
TGCCCATAATGGCCGTATCTCCCGCACCTATGCCTACCCGGTGAAAGTTGCCGGCCGCTACGTCATGGACCCCTCGCCGACGCCAAAGTTCGACAATCCGAAAATGCACATGTCCGATGCCTTGCAGCTGTTTGGTGCGGGTCGTGAAAAACGCATTTACGCGGTCCCGCCCTATACCGAGGTTGTCAGCCTCGATTTCGACGACCACCCGTTTGAGATCCAGACATTCGACAAGCCCTGCGCGCTGTGCGGCGCTGACAATGTTTATCTGGATGAAGTCATTCTGGATGATGCGGGCGGACGCATGTTCGTCTGCTCGGATACCGACCACTGCGAGGACCGTCGTGAACACGGCCATCGCGGTCACCTTTCACCAGACATGCCGGAGGCAGCAGAATGAACAGCGATACGCCTTTGCTGAAAGTCAGCAATGTCTCCAAGTTTTACGGTGGCCGGATTGGCTGCAAGGATGTGTCTTTCGAACTATGGCCCGGTGAAGTGCTGGCCATCGTCGGTGAATCCGGTTCGGGCAAGACGACATTGCTCAACTGTATCTCGACGCGCCTTCTGCCGACCGCCGGCACAGTTGAATATCGCATGCGCGACGACGTGACCCGCAATCTCTACCATATCAACGAAGCAGAACGCCGCTTGCTGATGCGCACCGACTGGGGTTTCGTGCACCAGAACCCTGCCGATGGCCTGCGAATGACCGTTTCGGCTGGAGGCAATGTCGGCGAGCGGCTGATGGCGGTTGGCGCACGCCACTACGGCAACATCCGCGATACGGCGTCGGACTGGCTACAACGGGTGGAAATCGGCATTGACCGCATTGACGACCAGCCTCGCTCCTTTTCTGGCGGTATGCGTCAGCGCCTGCAGATTGCCCGCAATCTCGTGACCTCGCCACGTCTTGTGTTCATGGATGAACCAACCGGTGGTCTGGATGTGTCGGTGCAGGCCCGTCTGCTCGATCTGGTTCGCGGACTGGTCAACGATCTCGGCCTTGCGGTTATCGTTGTTACTCACGACCTGGCAGTTGCACGTCTTCTGTCACATCGCATGATGGTGATGAAGGACGGCCACGTCATCGAACATGGTCTGACGGACCGTGTGCTGGATGACCCTCGCCAGCCCTACACACAATTGCTCGTTTCCTCGATCCTGCAAGTCTGAAAGGCACACTCTCATGACAACGCCTCTCGTGGTTTCAGAAGTCTTCAAAAGCTTCACCATGCATCTTCGCGACGGCATCGTTCTGCCCGTGGTCGAGAATGTCAATTTTTCAGTCGCCACCGGCGAATGTGCCGTGCTGGGGGGGCCATCCGGTATCGGCAAAAGCTCGATCCTGAAAATGCTCTACGGCAACTATGCCATCGACAGCGGGCAGATCCTGATCAGCCATGAAGGCCGGGTGATCGATATTGCCATTGCGCCGCCGCGCACCGTGCTGGAAGTGCGCAAAAGCACCATCGGCTATGTCAGCCAGTTCCTGCGCACCGTGCCGCGTGTCTCCGCACTCGACGTTGTTGCCGAACCACTGCTGGCAAGACAGGTGCCATTGGAAGATGCACGTGAACGGGCACGGGCACTGCTGTGCGCCCTCAATCTGCCGGAGGCATTGTGGCTGTTGCCACCTGCCACCTTCTCCGGTGGTGAGCAACAGCGCGTCAACATTGCCCGCGGTTTCATTACCGACCATTCCATCCTGCTGCTGGACGAACCGACGGCTTCACTCGATGCACGCAACCGCCGCGTTGTCATCGACATGATCCAGAAGAAGAAACAGCAGGGCGTCGCGCTGCTCGGCATTTTCCATGACGAAGAAGTGCGTGAAGCGGTTGCCGACCGCATCATTGACGTGGCCCAATTCTCACCGAGAAAGATTGCAGCATGAGTGTAAAGGTTGGTCTTCAACCCGTTATCCACCCGACGGCCGATGTGCAGAATTCGACCATTGGTCGCTACACGGAGATATCCGAACGCTGCCGCATTCATGAAGTGGAGATGGGCGACTACTCCTATGTGATGCAGGACGGCGCAATCTGGTGCGCGACTATTGGCCGCTTTGCCAATATTGCCGCCTCGGTGCGTATCAACGCCACCAACCATCCGGTGGAGCGCGCCACGCTGCACCATTTTACCTACCGCGCCGCCAGCTATTGGGACGATGCCGAAGACGAGACAGATTTCTTTGCTGCCCGCCGACAACGGCGCGTCGTCATCGGCCATGATGTCTGGATCGGTCACGGTGTTACCGTGTTGCCCGGTGTCAAAATCGGCAATGGTGCGGTGATTGGTGCGGGTGCCGTGGTGTCCAAGGATGTCGCACCCTACACCATTGTCGGTGGTGTTCCGGCCAAATTGATCCGCGAGCGTTTTTCACAGGAACTGGGTGAGCGCATGGACCGCCTGGCATGGTGGAACTGGGACCACCAGACGCTTCGGTCCGCGCTTGGGGATTTTCGTTCGATGGATGCGCAATCCTTCGTTGATCGATATGAACATCGCGCGGCGGGCTGATCTGGCGTTTGTAACAATTTCTTCACCAAACTGACACTTCCGCTTCACAGGGTGGTGTTAGGTCCAAGTCCCGAAGCAATAGCGTACGGGACAGACAATGAGCCTTGAACTTCAACACGTCACACGCCGGTTCGGCAATCACGTTGCTGTAAATGCTGTGAACGTGGAAATTCCTCAAGGACAGATGGTCGGCGTCATCGGACGTTCGGGCGCCGGCAAGTCCACGCTGCTGCGCATGATCAACCGTCTGGTCGATCCGACCGACGGTTCCATCCGCTTCAATGGCACGGAAGTGTCCAGCCTGCGCGGCTCCTCGCTGCGCAACTGGCAACGCGACTGCGCAATGATTTTCCAGCAGTTCAACCTTGTGCCACGTCTCGACGTGCTGACCAATGTTATGCTGGGCCGCCTGAACCATCGTTCGACCGTGCTCAGCCTCCTCAGCATTTTTTCCCATGACGAACGCATCATGGCGATTTCCGCACTTGAGCGCCTTGGCATCGAACATGTGGCCCTACAGGCCGCAGGCACCCTGTCGGGTGGTCAGCAGCAACGTGTGGCGATTGCCCGCGCCCTGATGCAGTCTCCAAAGATGGTACTGGCCGATGAGCCGATCGCGTCGCTCGATCCGCTCAACGCCAAGATCGTGATGGACGCCCTGCGCGATATCAACGAGCGCGAAGGCATTACCGTACTGACCAACCTGCATACGCTGGATACGGCGCGCAATTACTGCGAACGCATCATCGGCATGTCGGCTGGCCGTGTGGTTTTTGACGGCACACCTTCGGAACTGACGGCTGCCGCCGTCAAGGAAATTTACGGTACGGATTCGCATGGGGCAGGCATCGACGAGAGCATGACCTCCACCAGCATCACCATACCAGGAGCTCGGCTTGAAGCCGATGCAAAGCAATCTGCCGGTCTGGAGCCTCTGGCTGTCGCCGGGGTTTGAAGACCGCACAGTATCGTTACGCCCGCGTCAAGGGCATCACTCATCAGCAAAACCGGGCAACCGGACATCAGGAGATGATCTCATGTTCAAGAAAGCTCTTCTCGCGGCGACTGCCGTTGGTATGCTTGCAAGTGCCGCTATGGCTCAGGACGTCAAGGTTCTGCGCATCGGTCTCGACGGTTCTGAAAACGAAGCCGACCAGATCCGCAACACCCAGTGCCTGGTTGAAGGTCTGAAGGCTGCGACCGGCGTTTCCGAAGTTCAGATCTTCCCATCGCCTGACTACAACGGCGTTATCCAGGGCCTGCTCGGCGGCACCATCGACATCGCTTCCATGGGCGCGTCTTCCTACGCCAAGATCGCTCTGACAGATCCAAACGCTGTTGACCCGATCCTCACCTATACCCAGGCTGATGGCTCTTCCGGTTACTACTCCATCATGGTTGCCCGCAAGGACAGCGGTATCAAGTCTCTGGCTGACGCCAAGGGCAAGAAGATCGGCTTTGCTGACCCTGACAGCACCTCTGGCTACCTCGTTCCAAACGTCGCCCTGCCAAAGGAAATCGGCGCTTCCGTCAAGGAATACTTCTCTGAAAGCGGCTTCGGCGGCGGCCATGAAAACCTCGTTCTCGCCGTTCTCGACAAGAAGTTCGACGTTGGCACGACCTTCGGTTCGGGCGTTGGCAAGTGGGAAGAAGGCTACACCGGTGGCAACCTTCACCAGATGGTCAACAAGGGCAACCTCGACATGGACGATATCGTCGAAGTCTGGAAGTCCCCTCTGATCCCTAACGGCCCGCTGATGGTTTCCAACAAGGTCGGCGAAGAAATGAAGACCAAGGTTGAAGACTTCTTCCTGGCTCTGCCAAAGAACGACAATGCTTGCTTCAAGGCGTTCACACAGGGCGACAACAAGGAATACATCAAGGTTGATGCTTCCTTCTACCAGACCATCATCGACGCCCGTAAGTCCGTTATCGGCGGCTGATTGGTACGGATAAAAACAGAGCGGCGGCTTCTAAGCCGCCGCTTTTTTTCGCAACAGGAAGATGCAGCATGAGCGGACATTCGACGACTTCGACACTGGGCGGGCTGGGACAATCCGCGTCCACCGTCATGCGTCATTATCAGCAGCAGTTGAGAACACGACGGATCTATACGGCCATTTCGATCGTCGTTTTCCTGATCGCGCTCGGCGCATCGCTGAACTTCGCGAATAATGCAAATTCGGGCAAGTTCTTTGAACGTCTTCCTTACCTGTTCGATTTCATCAAGACATTCGTGCCGGATAGTCCGCTGGAAATTTTCCGCGCCATGTTCGACCTGCCATCGCCCTATGATGATGGCTCACTCAAATACAACTACACCGCCGACCGGGTGTATGTGACGGACAATTTCTATATTCCGTTTTTCATCTACCAGTTGATCATCACCCTGAATATCGCGCTTGTTTCGACACTGATCGGCACCGGCTTTGCATTCATCCTGTGCTTTTTCGCGTCGACCAATCTGGTTGGTGCCGGAATTGTGCGCTGGGTTGTGCGCCGTATCATGGAAGTGATGCGCGCCTTCCCGGAAATCGTGGTCGCCGGTCTGCTGACCGCCATCCTGTCTATCGGTCCGATTGCCGCTATCGTTGCCATCACCATCCACACCGTGGGCGCGCTGGGCAAGCTGTTCTTCGAAGTGGTCGAGAATGCAGATATGCGCCCCGATGAAGGCCTACGTGCCGCCGGTGCCAACTGGCTGGAACGCGTCCGCTACGCCATCGTGCCGCAGGTGCTGCCAAACTTCGTTTCCTACGCATTGCTGCGCGCTGAAATCAACGTGCGTGCCTCCACCATTATCGGCGCGGTCGGCGGCGGCGGTATTGGTGAGGTGTTCCGTTTGGCCATTGGCCGCGATCATGCCGCGAAGACCTACGCCATCATTATCCTGCTGCTGATCACCATCATCGCAGTGGACCAGTTTTCGTCATGGCTTCGCCGTCGGCTGATTGGCCAGCAGGCATTTGACAGCGCGCAAGGAACAGTCTGATGAAGTCCACACCATCGATCCACGCCTCCGAGCGCGAGCGCCTGACAAAGACCTACCCTCACGTGTTCCACAAGAGCTTCATGCAGCGCTATGGCCTGCTCATCAGCCTTGGGGCCGTGGTCTCCTATCTGGCGCTGTGCTTCGTATTCTTCAACGTTGGCCCCGCGCTGATGCAGGGCCGCTGGGACCGTGCATCGTCCTATATTCAGGATTGGTACTCCTGGCGCGCGCAACCGCGCCTGCGCTTCCAGGACGGTGCCGTGGTGCCACAATGGTCGAGCCGCGGACAATATCCGGCGGGCGCTGAAATCGACTGGTTGATCCCCGATCAGAATGGCAGCTATACGGTAACCTATGGCAGCATGGATGACCGGCTGGACATTACCACCGACAAGGTCGAGGTTTACGTTGCCGGGACGCCTTACACGGTCACCATCTCACAGGACATGGTCACTGCCCCGGTTGATGCACCAGCCGCCATCCAGCAGGATGGAAGCAAGGTCATCGTCAACTACGGTTTCGAAGGTCAGGCGGAAATTCGCGACAGCCAGGTTTACGTGCAGCGTCGTTTCATGGGCTGGGCCAACTTTTTCTTCGATACACAGTCGGAATTCTGGGGCAAAAGCGTCGGTGAGCTGATTGCGCTGGCGACGGTTGGTGAACGGCTGGATCCGAACCAGTCCAACATCGCCAACATGACCGACGATTTCCTCAACAACAAGGTCTGGCAGCATGCAGACATTCTATCCAAGCTGATGCAGACGCTGGTCATGGCTTTTGTCGGTACCCTGCTGGGTACTCTGGTCGCGTTCCCCTTCGCCTTCATTGCGGCGCGCAACATTACGCCAAACCGCCTTGCCAACTGGGGCATGAAGCGCGCCTTCGATTTCCTTCGCTCCATTGATATGCTGATCTGGGCGCTGTTCTTTACCCGCAGCTTTGGTCCTGGGCCAATTCCGGGTATTGCGGCTATCTTTTTCACCGACACTGGCGCGCTTGGTAAGGTTTATGCCGAGGCGCTGGAAAATGTCGATGACAAGCAGCGCGAGGGCGTCAAGTCGGTGGGTGCGTCACCTGCGGTGGTCAATCGTTACGGCGTGGTGCCGCAGGTGCTGCCAGTGTTCATTTCACAGTCCCTGTATTTCTGGGAAAGCAACACACGTTCTGCCACCATCATCGGCGCCGTGGGTGCCGGCGGTATCGGTCTCAAATTGCTCGAGGCCATGGGCACCAACGCCGACTGGGACAAGGTTGCCTATATGGTGCTGCTGATCCTGTTTGTGGTCTTCCTCTTCGATGGCATTTCCAACGCCATTCGCTCGCGACTGATCGGCAAAACCGCACATTAACGATCGAGACGTAAACAGCATCATCATTCTGTCATGGAAATCATTTAGGCGCATGGCCTGACTTGCAGCGAACCCGGCTTTGGCTTCAAATGAGGTTCGCTGTAGTTCCCATGATGTTTGAAAGATCCCACAGTGCGATACGCTGTTTATTTCACACCTCCGCAGACACACCCTTTGAACCTTGCCGCAGCCCGTTGGTTGGGGCGAGATGCCTTCACCGGTGAGATCCACGCCGACAATGAAGCGCGCGAAGAGCTGACGGCCGAGCCACGACGTTACGGTTTTCATGCTACGCTGAAAGCGCCATTCGAGCTGTCGGAAAAAAAGACCGAAGCGCAATTGATTGCCGCTGTCAAAAACTTCGCTGAAATGCGCACGGCATTTGATATTCCGCAGATCGTGGTTGGTCAGCTCGGCCCTTTTTTCGCGCTTGTGCCGCATTCCGTGCACGGGCCATTGCAGGATTTTGCCGCTGATATCGTCGATTTTTTCGATGAATTCCGCGCACCGCTTTCTGACTCCGACATCGCCCGCCGCCGCCCACAAAATCTCACACCCAAGCAGCGCGACAATCTCATGCTGTGGGGTTACCCGCATGTGATGGAAGAGTTTCGCTTCCACATGACCCTGACTGGTCCGACCGAAGAGCCGGATCGCCCTGATATTCATTCCGTGCTCAACGGGCATTTTTCAGAATTTATCAACCGTCCACTCCCAATTACCGGCCTTGCGCTTTTTGTTGAAGAACAGCGTGGAGAGCCTTTTAAAGTTCACTCCTGGCACTCGCTTGCCACCCGATAGAAAGACACCAGCAATGCGTTCCGAACAGGTTCTTTCCAACGCCCGTATCGTCCTTGAAGACGATATCATTTCAGGTTCGGTCCTGATCCGTGACGGGCTTATCGCTGATATCAGCGCTGGCCCTTCTACTACCGGTGAGGATCTCGAAGGTGATTACCTCATCCCCGGCCTCGTTGAACTCCATACTGACCATCTGGAGCAGCACTATTCGCCACGTCCAGGCGTGACCTGGAACAAAACAGCCGCCGTGCAGGCTCACGATGCGCAGGTCGCAGCGTCTGGCATTACCACGGTGTTTGACTGCCTGCGCCTTGGCTCCGACGAGGATGGTGGTTTCAAAAAAGGCGAGATGCGTGAAATGGCTGATGCCATTGAGCACGCCGCCAGCCAGAACCGTCTGCGCGCCGAGCACCTTCTGCACCTGCGCTGCGAAGTGGCGTCATCCGACGTGCTGGAACATTTCGAGGATTTCGAAAGCGATCCGAATGTGAAGCTGATTTCGTTGATGGACCACTCCCCGGGCCAGCGCCAGTTCCAGTCGCTCGATCAGTATATCCTCTACTACCAGAAGAAGCGTGGCCTGAGCGACGAGGCATTTGCCCGTTTTGTCGAACGTCGCAAATCGGCGTCGGCGCAATATTCCGCCCCGCATCGTGACTATCTGGCGGCGCGCTGTGCAGAACGCGGCATTACCGTCGCCAGCCATGACGATGCCACCACCGCACATGTGCAGGAAGCTATCAGCCATGGTGTCAAGGTTGCGGAATTCCCAACCAGCATCGAAGCCGCCCGCGCCTCGCACGAGGCCGGCATGAGCGTGCTGATGGGTGCGCCGAACATTGTGCGCGGACAGTCCCACTCCGGAAATATTGCGGCCAAGGATCTGGCAGAGCTGGGTGTACTTGATGTGTTGTCATCCGATTACGTTCCATTCAGCCTGCTATACGCGCCGTTTATCATCGCAGATTCGGTAGAAAGCATATCGTTGCCGCAGGCACTTGCATTCGTGACGACCAATCCAGCACGCTCTGTCAGCCTTGATGACCGTGGCGCTATACGCACCGGCCTGCGCGCCGATCTGGTACGTGTACACCGCGAAGAAGGCGTACCAGTGGTTCGTTCCGTCTGGCGTCAGGGACGTCGCGTCGCCTGATGGACATCGACCCTTCCGCCCAGTCCATGACACAAGGCAGACACGGAACACTGGTTGCCGTGGTCGGCCCCAGCGGTGCCGGCAAGGACAGCTTGCTGGCGCTGGCGGCAGAGCATTTCCAGGACTGCCCGGATGTGCATTTCGTGCGCCGGGTCATTACCCGCAGCAAGGATGCTGGCGGTGAGGATCACGACAGCGTCACATCAGACGAATTTGCAGCGCTTGAGGCGCAGGATAAGTTTGCGGTGTGCTGGAAAGCCCACGGCCTTAGCTACGGTGTTCCGGCTTACGTCTTCTCGCAGTTGGAGAAGGGCGACCTTGTCATCGTCAACGGATCGCGCTCCACCCTGCCCGACTTCCAGTCAGCCTTTGCTCGTTTGCAGGTCATCAACATTACGGCGCGGACCGAGGTTTTGGCGGAACGGCTCGAGAAGCGCGGCCGTGAAAGCAAGGCCGACATTCTCTTGCGGCTACAGCGCAGTGTTTTTGACATCCCCGCCAACTTTAATGTTGCCACGATCGACAATAGCGGCGATCTTGAGACAGCTGCGCAAGCGCTCGTTGGGATGCTGGAAGACTACCGTCAAAGATAAATCTTAAGGCTTCTTGAGCCCTCAAAACTGCTTTAGTTCAAGTCGGTAAAATTCCGGGTACTTCGCGAAAGAAAATTTCAAAACCACTCGACATCTAGCAATATCGCGATTACCATTTGGCGACATTTGTTAAACATCACACGCCAATTGTGCTATGCCCCATCTAAGGCTCATAGACGAGATAACGATTGTGGCCGGTTTAGGATCGGCTATTTCCGGCTATGCGCAATCCCTTGGCATCGATATCAAGCCGATTGCCAAGTCCTTGGACATTGATCCTGACGTTTTGCAGAGCATGACGGCACGTGTCAGTCTTGATCGCTTGTGCCGCCTTCTGGAGACCTGCGCGACGCTGGCGGATGATGACACATTTGGTTTGCAGTGTGCGGGTTTTCTCACCCCTGGTGCAACTGGACCATTCGGATATGGCCTGATGAGTGCGCCAACTGTGCGCGATTACCTGAAATTCGTGGACGAACATCTCTATTACGCGACCAATGCCAGCGATACACAGCTGGAGTTTGGCGAGAAGTTCGCCAGTCTCTCGTGGACTTTTGCGCCTGTGATTGCCAAACGCGACCAATATACCGATATGTCGCTTGCGATGGCGTTTAACCGGTTGCGGCAGATTATTGGCGACGAAATTGACACTCTTCTGGTCGAGTTGGAACGGCCTAAGCCTAAAAACACCAACCTTTTCAAAAAAGCTTTCTCCAAACACATCGAATATTCACGGCGTATCAACCGCGTACATGTGCCGGTACATCTACTGGACGCGGTAAACCCCAAAGGTGATATTCGCCTGTTTACGCTGATGGATTTGCAGTGTCGGGCCATGCGGCCGGAAATTTCATCTTTATCCGAGCAGAACTTTGTCAGTCAGGTTCGGCGTTACATGCAGATGCGCATGAATGAGCGCGATATTTCTCTTGAGGAGATATCACCCTATTTCAGCCTGTCGGCCCGTACTTTTCAGCGGCGGCTTGCGGAAGCCGGGACCAACCTCAACACATTGCGGGACGAGGTCAGGCGTGAAGCCAGCCATACGCTTCTGACCGAAAGCGAATTACCTATTGCGGACATCTGTTACCGGCTGGGTTATTCGGCGCCAAGTGCCTTTTCGCGATCGGTGTCGCGCTGGTTTGGCATGACCCCAAAAGCCCTGCGCGAAAGTATGTCACGAAATTATTGAATAACACAACCCGCTTTGACGCAGCAAAACATCGTAAAGTTGCTTGACATGTTCGATAAAAATCAGGAAATTCTGTGAATTGATCCAAATTGGGACAACACATCACTAAAAAATGTCTCTCGAGTACATTTTTTGGCGCCTGAGGTTATATATTTCCCATCTCCCTCTGTATATTAGGCTCCGCAACTGAATGACCGGACGCAACGTCGCGCCGTGCCTTTTCACTCATGACAGTCGCTGAAGTTGTGCTGCATTTGGCAGCATACTTCCTAATTCTTGGAATAACGACAAAACCACCGACCCGCCCAAGCGGGCGATGAGCATGTTTGTCAGAATGGTATTGAAAAGAATGACCATGTCTCCGCATAAACAGCATGCGGGCGATTTCGCACGCCCTGAAACGCTGACCGACTGTGAAAAAACCTATCTCACCATGGCGGCGGAGGGCACTCACCCTTCGATTATCGCCAAAAATCTTGAAAAATCAGAAGATGAAGTTCAGGCGGCACTTGCGAGTGCACGTCAAAAGCTTGGCGCGAACAATCTGTTGCACGCTATCAGCATAGCCCTGCTCAAGGGTATTATCGAGCGCGACATCTGATCCGCGACAAAAGTATTTTCCGCTCAACCCCGTTGTGTATTAGCGGAAAATAGCCGTTTTCTCTGCTTATTGCATGTCCCCACCCCAAAACGGGTAGTTGTGTTCGGTGAGCATGCTTTAGTTTTCGTATCACATGCCCTCTACCCGGATTCGGGAACCACATTGGGGAGGGATGTATGTATCTTCGCTGCCAAGTTTTGCGTTTGCAGCGCAGCCCGTGTGGTTTTTTCGAGGCGATGACGTCTTCGGTGCCATACGTAACCGCAGTGGCCGGGTTTACCCGGTGGCGGATCGCACTTGCGGTTGACGGCCTGGTGAGGTGAATGATTGCCTCACCAGGCCGCCTAGTTTTTGCAAGAAACCGACACGTTACAGATCAGAGCGCGGCGATCTCTTCCAGAATGTCACTTTCAATGATGATACCGTCATCATATGCGCGCTTGCGGTTTCCTTGACTGCGCCGCCCCGGCAAACGCGCCTCCGGTTGCGCCTCGATCTCTGCGGCAAACATTGCCAGACGGCTGGTAAACATATCTCCGGCCGTCACCGACGGATCAATGACGATGATGGTGTGACCCAGCGCAACAGAACGGCTCTTTTCATCAAACAGAGATGGCGATTCAAACGCGAAGTCCCCACCGGTCAGGCCTGCCGCCATAATCTCCACCATGAAGGCGAGTGCTGCCCCCTTTGCGTCACCCGCCGGGATCATCGTGCCCGCCATTGCCGCATCTGCATCGGTCGTTGGTTTGCCATCGATATCGAGCGCCCAGCCCTCGGGGATTTTTACGCCTTTCTGCCGGGCGGCCATGACCTTTCCGCGCGCTACTTTGGACAATGCCAGATCGATAACCAGCGGATCCTGACCGGAAACCGGCGCCGCAAAGGCAATCGGGTTGGTGCCAAATAGTGGTTTGGTGCCACCCCATGGTGCAATTGCCGCGGGAGCATTGGCGACCATCAGTGCCACCAGACCCTGCTCGGCAAAACGTTCGACCGTCAGGGCCATGACACCGGCGTGGTGTGAGCGCGAAATGGCCGCCAAGGCAATGCCCTGCTCCCTGGCAATAGCTGGCAGTTCCGCAACCGCTGCATCCAGCGCCGGATAGGCATAGCCATGAGCGGCGTCAATGGCCAGGACGCCCGGTTTCAAACGTCTCGTTGTCACGACAGCCTTGCCGTCAACCTTGCCAGCGCGTGTCTGTTTGACGTAGGCCGGAATGCGTCTGAACCCGTGACCGCCCTGCCCGGCAGCTTCTGCTGCAACAAGCGCTTTTGCGGTAGAGCGGGCGCTGGTGGAAATCACACCATTCTGTTCAAAAATATCGGAAACAAAATCTTCCGCATCGGAAATACTGAACTTCATAAAATGCTGGCCTTTTCTCAACTGCACCGCAAACAAACGTCTACGGAAAAGCACGTCATGACAAGCGATAGCAAGCTACCCTTGTCATGACCAGACGAGCATTCGGGATCATCCGTTGTAAATGCAGTTCACCACTCAGCGAATGGTGAACTGGACCGGTGCGACAATCGTCTTGCTGACGCCAGGTGGCGGGGCCGGAACCGGTGAGGCACGACGGACCATGGAAACGACTTCTTCGTCCAGTGCAGCAGAACCGGAAGAACGCGACAGCGAAACCGACAGGACATTGCCGCCCTCATCAATCTGGAACCGCACATAGGCCGTTCCCTGTTCCTTGCGGGAGCGAGCATCTGACGGGTAACGCTTGCGACGCTCAAGATGCGCCATTACACGGTTCTGCCAACGTGCAGGTGACACGGAAGACGAAGATGAACCAACACTGGTCTTCTGGGCCGCTGTACGATTGGACTCAGTCGCATCGACCTTGGCCATCTGCGAAGACTTTGAAGCTGGCGGCGGTTTTTTAGGCTGCGTGTCAGGCTTCTTTTTCTTGTCTTCGACCTTCTTTACTTCAGCCTTCTTTTCAACAGGAGGCGGCGGACGGCTGACCGGAAGTGGTACTTCCACATTTTCAAGCGCAGCAACCATTTCCTGCTGAATCGGATCAATTTCTTCGATCGGTTCCGGCAATTCTTCCGGCAGAGGTTCTGCAACCTCTTCTACCGGCTCAGGTGGTGTTTCCTCGACAACAGGCTCCGGGATAGGCTCTGGCTCGGGTTGCGGCTCAGGGGGCGGAGGAACGTCGGTCACTTCTTCGACAGGTTCTACCGTGTCACTCTTGATATCTTCTGCTTCAGCCGTATCGGGATTGATGACATTTTCCGTCGTATCAACCGATTCCGGCAGGGCAGCCATTTCAATCATGATTGCTGCCGGAGGCGCGTCCTGTGCCGCAGTCGGTACTGGTTCCAGCAACAGCAGTGCCGCAAGCCCTGCATGTGCCGAAAGCATAACGACGGCAGCGAAAGACCAGACCAGGATTTCTCCTGCTCTGGAATGTCTTGCCTGCGGCTGACGGAGCGTTGTCATTGAGCCGTTCCCGTTGTTCCAGCGTTTGGCGCAGTTCCGGTTTCACCCGGCGCTGTTTGAGAAACCGGTGCGGGCAATGTTTCAAGCCCGACCAATGCGATCTTGAGATAACCAGCATCACGCAGCGCATTCATGACTTCCATGAACTGCCCGTAATCGACAGTTTTGTCTGCGCGCAGAAAAATGCGGGCATCCTTGTTGCCCTGCGTCTTGCCATCCAGCATCGAGGCAAGATTGGCCTTTTCGACGGGATCATTGCCAAGATTAAGGCTCAAGTCTTCCTTCACCGTCAGATAGATCGGTTCATCGGGACGCTCTGCAGGTTTGGCCGTCGAGGCCGGCAGGTCAACATTGACGTCGACCGTGGCCAGAGGTGCTGCCACCATGAAGATGATGAGCAGCACCAGCATGACGTCGATAAATGGCGTGACATTGATCTCATGGTTTTCGGAGAGATCGTCGCCGCTTTCTTCACGAATACCGCCAGCCATAGCCCTTATCTCCCAACAAGCGAAACGGAAGGTTTGTTGTCGCTGGGGGGAACGCGACGGAAATCGAGATCACGGCTAACGAGACGCTCGACACCTGCCGCAACGTCTGCCAGCAGGTGGCGATAACCGGTAATCGAACGGGCAAACACGTTATAGATCACAACAGCAGGAATAGCGGCGACCAGACCGATCGCAGTTGCCAGCAGAGCTTCAGCGATACCCGGTGCCACAACGGCAAGGTTGGTGGTCTGCGATTCCGAGATGCTGATGAACGAGTTCATGATGCCCCAGACCGTGCCAAACAGACCGACAAACGGTGCGGTGGAACCAATGGTCGCCAGTACACCCGTACCGCGCGACATGCGACGCCCGCCGTGGCTTTCAATACGCGACAGGGCAGAGGCCACGCGCTCCTTGATGCCGGCGCCATCGGTGTGTTCGACAACTGGATCGGAAACCTTCGTTTCAAACGATGCCACCTTCAGCATCAATGCTGCAGGGCCGCCCTTGTTTTCAACCGCCTGAACAGCTTCCTCCAGCGAACGGGCACGACGAACAATGCGCAAGGCGGCGCCAACGCGCACGCGCGCACCGGCCAGTTCGATAATCTTGGCAAAACCAACGGTCCAGGTGACGATCGATGCGAAAGCAAGCCCGATCATAACCGCCTTGACCACCCAGTCCGCTGCCATGAACATGCCGACAGGCGACAGGTCGTGCGGAATGTCGGAGCGTTCGCCTGGGCTCTGGAAAATCTGCTCCAGCATGGTAGCGGGCTGCTCAGCTTCTGCTGGCGCAGCTTCTGGCTCCTGCGCTGCTGGCTCGGACTGCGGAGCAGCCGCTGGCTGTTGTGCGGGACCAGTCTGGGCCGCATTCGGCGCAGGTGTAGCAGCAGGTGGTGTCTGTTCACTGCCTGTTGCTGGCGCGTTGGTTGATGGCTCGGCGGCCTGCGGTGCAGGTGTCGCTGCCGGTGTTGTAGGAGCCGCCTGAACCGGAATTGCTTGCGCAGGGTTTTGCTGGGTCGATGTTGCCGGCGCCGGCGATACCGGGGCGGTGGTCGCTGCAGGTGCCTGGACAGCTGCCGGTTGTTCAGAACTTACAGAAGGAGCCGAAGTCTGCGCCGCGACACTACCCGCAGTCATAAGAGCTGCTAAAGCGACAGCGTAAAAAGACGCAATGGATGTATTGCTGCGTCGCGCGCTGGTAGCAGATGAGGTGATGGACGTTTCGGCGAGCATGATATTGGTTTCCCGGTCTACCGTAAAAAAAGAGCACCCATGAATACCGTCAAGCCTTTGGCTCAATTGAGCGAGGATGCCCCGGCTCTCTTTCATAGCAGTCCGATAATAAACATGAGTACATTTGGCAACTATATATTTACCGATTTGCAGAGTCTTGTACTTTTTGGATGTTTTTGTACGAAGCTGGACCTTGACCTGGGGATGCGCCCACAAGCCGATGTGAAAATCACAAGTTGGTGTAGCGCGACCACAACCTCAGGCAAGGTAAATTGCGACCTTATCCCTCGCGTACAAAGCGGATTGAACGGGGAAGCTGCGATGTAAAGTTGCGGTGATCAGGGGAATGAGCCTACAACAAAAGCTCAAGCACTCTAATTTGAGTCGGACCCGACCCGCGCATCACCACGGCTCGCCGGCCCGCGAAACCTATTCGCAGTCGAGCAGATCATGACACGACAAAGACGCCGCTCTCTTATCAAGGCCAAACGCACCGGCATGGGTATTGCGCTCGTCGCTGCCCTTTCCTTTATCGCCGGCATGACGGACGCCATAGGCCTTCGCATGTCCGGCGACTTCGTCTCCTTCATGACAGGCAACACAACACGGGCAGCCATGTCCTTGCAGGACGGTAACTGGGGCCATACCCTGAAACTGTTGGGGGCTATTGCGACCTTTGTGCTGGGAAATGCGGTGGGGATTGTCATTGCGCACAGGGCCGACAACCGCATCTTTGCGGTGCTTGCCGCAGTTGGTGCAACATTGGCCGTCGCCTCGGTCATACCGACCACGGACCTGCCGCTTGTACAATTCTATATGGTGGTTCTGGCCATGGGCATGATCAATGCCGCCGTCGAGCATGTCGAAGGCCTGCCGATCGGCCTGACCTATGTGACCGGGGCGCTCTCCCGCTTCGGGCGTGGCATTGGCCGCTGGCTGATCGGTGAGCGCAAGATGGACTGGACCATCCAAATTGTGCCGTGGCTTGGCATGTTGAGCGGGGCTTTATGTGGTGCTGTTGTCGGGGCGTATATGGACTATGCGTCCCTTTGGATCGTTGCCGCCATCGTCACGCTTCTGGCCTTCATCACCATGCTGATGCCGCGCTCGCTGCGGCATCGTTACAATCAGGGCGTGACAATAAGAAAAATGCCTGCCCCCTGAACCGGGTGCAACCGGATCAGTTCTTGGAAATGGTCACAAAACGGGTGCCGCGCACGCGAACCGTCATCTCGCACTGGCGCTCATCGGTCCGGTCGCAATATTTCGGGTGCATCTTGAACACGAAGACCATGTTGCCGAAACGCTTGATGAAGTCATAGCTGTAGAGCTGCGCCGTTGCGATCATGATATGACCGCCTTCCTGAACCTGGACATAGAAGTTGTAGGGGCAACCTTCGTCCGTGCAGTTCATGCCCTTCTCACCGTCGCAGGTGATTGCGCCGTGATTGGTAACCACATCCATCAGGCCGTCATTATTGATGTCCAGTTGCGTAATGAAGTCATCCCCAAACTCCACTTTCTCGCAGACCTTGCTGAAGTGGGCTTGTTCATATTCGGCAGGATCCCGCACCAGTTCCTGCTGCGCCATCGCTCCTTGCGAAAAAAAGGGCAACATGAATATCAACTGAAGCAGGATTACGATTGGCAATCTCACGGCATTTTCCTTTGCATTGCTTTCCGCTATGGATGTCTGCGAAGCTTGGCCCAAGATATTAAGCCATTGTGCTTGCGTGACACTGACGCCGTTTTTCTGAATTCGAGGTAAATTGCATGACCCTGCTCGGTTTTCTTGATTATGCAGGCGTCGCCGTGTTTGCCGCGACGGGCGCTCTTGCCGCATCCCGCAAACAGCTCGACTTTATCGGCTTCATGTTTCTAGCTGCCGTAACAGGTATTGGCGGCGGCACGTTGCGTGATCTGGTCCTTGGTCGCGCACCGGTCTTCTGGGTCCTCAACCCGACATTCATTCTCGTTTGTGTCTCGGTGGCTATCCTGGTGTTTTTTACCGCGCACTTGTTCGAGTCACGCTACCGTCTGCTGATCTGGCTCGATGCCATCGGTCTGTCGGCCTATTGCGTGATGGGCGCCGCCAAAGGCCTTGCGGCCACCGGTTCACCGACCGTTGCCATTGTTACCGGCACACTGACCGCAACATTCGGTGGCATCTTGCGTGATCTTCTTGCGGGAGAACCATCTGTGTTGCTGCGCCCTGAGGTCTATATAACCTGCGCACTGGCAGGTGCCTGCGTTTTCACAGCAGCCAATACCATGGGCTTTCCGCTTTATGCTGCATCGGCCGCTGGCGTGACGACTGCCTTTGCGATCAGAAGCGGCGCATTGATTTTCGGCTGGACTTTCCCGCGTTATCGCACACGTCCAGGCAGACCGCCGGAAGATATTCTATAAAAAGACAAGAAAGTCGGAAATTCGCGGTTCAATCGCGGGTGCGGCGAAGCCTGATGACAACATCCACATGGGCGATTTCCATACCCGGAGGAGGCTCCGGCAGGTTATCGATCTGAATGTTGCTGACCGGGATGTCGAGCACTTCATTGTCGTCTTCGACAAAGAAGTGGTGGTGGTCAGACACGTTGGTATCGAAATAGGTGCGCGCGCCTTCCATGGCCAACACACGGATAAGCCCGGCTTCGGTAAACTGGTGAAGCGTATTATAGACGGTAGCCAGAGAAACCGGCACGCCAGCCAACACGGCTTCTTCATGCAGTTCTTCGACTGTCAGGTGGCGGTCACCCTTGGCAAACAACAGGTCACCCAGCGCAACACGCTGCCGTGTCGGGCGCAAGCCATAACGGCGAAGCCGGGAACCGATATCGATATTTGCGTCTAGTGACATACAGGCCGTTCCTAAAAACCATCCAATTTCAGGTTAATCTCTTAAAGCATATAACTTTTACAAGAATACGTTTCAATAGCTTCTATAGCCTGCAGAAGCTGCAACACCTGTGAATTGGCCTTGTTTTTGATTTTTTCTCTGGTTCATAAGGACTGCTTCCTGTATGCGGACCGGAAAGAACATTAGGATTTGTTATTTGCATGCATCATGATGACGCGCCGCCGACCCCTTGCAACGCTTCATTTTGAACCTCACATGCTCTAGACAGATTTGAGTTGAACAGTATTGGGGAAACGGAAAAGAGCATGACGACGAGGCAATCAAGCTACAATTACGAGGAAATCCTGGCATGCGGCCGTGGAGAGCTTTTCGGCCCCGGCAACGCGCAGCTCCCTCTGCCTCCCATGCTTATGGTTCACCGCATTACTGAAATATCCGAAACCGGCGGCGCCTTCGATAAGGGCTTTATTCGTGCAGCTTACGATGTCAGCCCTGACGACTGGTATTTCCCTTGCCATTTCCAGGGCAACCCAATCATGCCTGGCTGCCTTGGCCTCGATGGCATGTGGCAGCTGACTGGCTTCTTCCTTGGCTGGCTGGGTGAAGAAGGCCGCGGCATGGCGCTTTCCACCGGCGAAGTGAAGTTCAAGGGTATGGTTCGCCCGCACACCAAGCTTCTTGAATACGGCATCGACTTCAAGCGCGTCATGCGTGGTCGCCTTGTACTGGGCACCGCAGATGGCTGGCTGAAAGCCGATGGCGAAACCATTTACCAGGCATCCGACCTTCGGGTTGGTCTTTCGAAAGAAAAGACTGCCTGAACCTGGCAGTTAGAGTCTGACAGGCGCCCGGCGGTATTTTGACCGCCAAGCGACAATCTAAAGAAAAGGTCCACGTTCATGAGACGCGTAGTTGTCACCGGCCTCGGCATTGTTTCTTCCATCGGCAGCGATGCCGCAGAGGTAACAGCATCCCTCAGAGGCGCAAAGTCCGGCATTTCATTCTCGCCAGACTTCGCCGAACACGGTTTCAAATGCCAGGTATGGGGCAAGCCTTCGCTCGACCCAACCGACCTGGTTGATCGTCGGGCCATGCGCTTCCTCAGCCAGGGCGGTGCATGGAACCATGTTGCCATGAAGCAGGCGATTGCGGATTCCGGTCTTGAGGACAAGGACATCAGCGAAAACGAGCGCACCGGCATCATCATGGGTTCCGGCGGTCCATCGACGCGCACCATCGTTGAAGCATCCGACATCACACTGAAGAACAACAGCCCGAAGCGCATCGGCCCGTTCGCCGTGCCGAAGGCGATGTCTTCAACCGCGTCCGCGACACTTGCCACCTGGTTCAAGATCCACGGCGTCAACTACTCGATCTCTTCGGCCTGCTCGACATCCGCACACTGCATCGGCAATGCTGCTGAAATGATCCAGTGGGGCAAGCAGGACATCATGTTTGCTGGCGGTCATGAAGACCTCGACTGGTCGATGTCCAACCTGTTCGACGCCATGGGCGCAATGTCTTCCAAGTACAACGACACACCTGAAACGGCTTCGCGCGCTTATGACGCAAACCGCGACGGTTTCGTCATCGCCGGCGGCGCGGGCGTCCTGGTTCTGGAAGAGCTGGAACATGCCAAGGCACGCGGCGCAAAGATTTACGCTGAAGTCGTCGGTTACGGCGCAACCTCTGACGGTTACGACATGGTTGCTCCGTCGGGCGAAGGCGCGATCCGCTGCATGCGTCAGGCTCTGTCGACCGTAAAGGGTGACGTTGACTACATCAACACACACGGCACCTCGACCCCTGTTGGCGACAGCAAGGAAATCGGCGCGATCCGCGAAGTGTTCGGTTCCAACATCCCGCACATCCAGTCCACCAAGTCGCTCACGGGTCACTCCCTCGGCGCTGCTGGCGTACAGGAATCCATCTATGGCCTGTTGATGATGCAGGAGCGTTTCATCGGCGAGAGCGCCCATATTTCCGAGCTTGACCCGGAATTTAATGGCGTACCGATCGTTCGCAACCGTATCGACAATGCAAAGATCGATACCGTTCTGTCCAACTCCTTCGGTTTCGGTGGTACCAACGCTACGCTCGTATTCCAGCGCTACAACGGATAAAAGCCATGAATGGCATCATGCAGGGAAAACGTGGCCTCATCATGGGTGTGGCCAACAACCATTCTATTGCCTGGGGTATCTCCAAGGCGCTCTCTGCACAGGGCGCTGAGCTTGCCTTTACCTATCAGGGCGAAGCACTGGGCAAGCGCGTAAGACCGCTTGCTGCAGAGCTGAATTCTGATTTCGTGGTGCCATGCGATGTTGAAGACATTGCTTCTGTCGACGCGCTTTTTGCGACTTTGAAAGAACGTTGGGGCAAGATCGATTTCGTCGTTCACGCCATCGGCTTTTCCGACAAGAACGAGCTGAAGGGCCTTTACGCCGATACGACGCGTGAAAACTTCAGCCGTACCATGGTCATTTCCTGCTTCTCGTTTACGGAAATTGCCAAGCGCGCCGCTGAACTGATGACCGATGGCGGTTCCATGCTGACCCTGACCTATAATGGTTCGCAGCGTGTAATCCCGAACTACAACGTCATGGGCGTTGCCAAGGCCGCTCTTGAAGCGTCTGTACGTTATCTGGCTGCGGATTACGGTCCGCGCGATATTCGCGTCAACGCGATCTCTGCCGGCCCGGTACGCACACTTGCTGGCGCAGGCATTTCCGATGCACGCGCCATCTTTGCCTGGAACCAGAAAAACGCTCCGCTTCGTCGCACCGCCGACATCGAGGATATCGGTGGATCTGCACTTTACCTGTTGTCCAACCTATCACGTGGCGTGACCGGTGAATGTCATTACGTCGACTGCGGCTTCAACATCACCTCGACGCCAACGCTTGAGGTACTGTCGAAAGCCGATCACGACTGATCCAGTTTCAGACGACACGATGAGAGCCTGCCGTTTTATCAACGGCAGGCTTTTTGTTTTGAAACCGGTCATTTCAGCAAAAAAATGACCGTTAAAGCTACATTTGCGTCGCATTCTTCCGACCAGCGCAAGATATTTTAAACATTGAGCTTCTAACGTGACCGCGTATTGCCGTTGATGAGCATCGGCAGGCGCCATGCATCATGAAGATAGTCACGCCTCATGCGTTCAGTATTCAGATTTTTCGGACAGATCAGAAAACTGCGGAAATCGAGCGATGGCGCCGCCGCGATAGAATTCGCAATTCTTGCCATTCCCTATTTCATGATCATCTTTGCGATCGTTGAAACCTTCATTGCCTTTACCGGCGAACAGCTGGTTTCCAATGCCGTTGAAAACATGTCGCGCAAATTGCGCACGGGGCAGATCACCTACAAGATCGATTCCACGACGGACAAGGAAGCCGAACAGTTTCGCCAGCTGTTCTGCAATGAAATTGCCATCATGATCACTTGCTCCACGACGGAGGCAAAGACACCACAAAAGCTGTTTATCGACGCACGTACCTTTACCAATTTTGCCGATATGCCAAGCTCAGTGCCCGTCAAGAACGGTGATCTCGACACGTCGGCATTTAAATATGAACCCGGCGGTCCCGGCACGATCAACATGCTGCGCGCCTATTACAAGTGGCAGGTCATTACTGACCTTATCCGGCCTTATATCAGCAATATTCGCCCGACGGATGCCTCCGTACCGTCCTATTTTCTGATTGTCGCAACATCGGCCTACCAGAATGAACCACGATTCAATTGAGCGGACGATGAAGCAACAACGTAGCTTTTCCGGAATATTCAGAAGACTGGTGAAAGATCGCGAGGGCATGGGTGCCGTCGAGTTTGCAATTATCGTGCCCATTTTGCTGATGGTCTACATCACATCTTTCGAGCTGACGATTGGCTTGAGCGTTGCAAAACGTGCGACGCGTGCCTCCGGCTCAATCGCCGATATCGTCACGCAGCAGACCAGCGTCAACAAGACCTATCTGAAAACCATGATCAATGCTGCCGACGGCATTTTCGAGCCTTACGGCATCACCGGCCTCAAGCTGAAAATCACCGGTATTTCCATTGATGCGTCATCAAAACCGACAGTCGCCTGGTCCTGGGCACAGGATGACTCACGGCCTTATGCTGTGGGTGCGGCCGTTACCATTCCAAGCGCCCTTACCGTTGCCAATACGTTCCTTGTTCGCTCGGAACTGACCATTCCGCATGAATTGCTGATGTTCATGCCAAGCGTTATGCCGCCGCAGGTCAAGACGGTGAATATCTCGCGGGAAGACTTCTTCCGTCAGCGTGCTGGTACGACGCTTGCCTGCACAAATTGCTGATCAATCCAGGGAGATCCGCAGCAAAGATCCGTAAAATCCTCGAGGCCGCCCCTGAGGATTTTTTCTTTCAAGGCAATCAATAAACGTCGCGCAGATATCGCTTCTCGCGCTTCAGCCCATTGACGTAATCACCCGCGGCTTCCGCTGACAGGCCGCCATGGCTGGCAACGATATCATGCAAGGCATCGTCGACATCCTTGGCCATGCGTGTTGCATCACCGCAAACGTAGAAATGGCCGCCTTCTTCCAACCAGGCATAGAGCGCCTTGCCGTTTTCCTTCATGCGGGTCTGCACGTAGATTTTTTCTGCCTGATCGCGGGAGAAAGCCAGATCAAGGCGTGTCAAAACGCCGTTGCTGCTCATTTCGCCCAGTTCCTGCTCGTATATGAAGTCATTGGCACGATGCTGATCACCGAAGAATAGCCAGTTCTTGCCCTTGGCACCACGCTGCTGCCGTTCCTGCAGGAAGGCACGGAATGGTGCAATGCCGGTACCGGGACCAACCATGATCATGGGTGCGTCATTGTTGGCTGGCACACGAAAGGCCTTGTTCTGCGACACGAAGATACCGGCATTTTCCCCCTGCGCAACGCGGTCGGCCAGATAGGTTGAGCAAACACCACCATGATCACGACCCTGCGCGTGGTAACGCACGCTGGCAATGGTGAGATGTACGCTACCTTCGGCGGCAAATGGGCTGGACGAGATGGAATAAGCGCGATGCTGCAGCGGCTTCAGCAGCTTCACAAAATCTGCCACGTTCAAATCCATCGCCGAGTTAAGCGACAGGAGATCAAGTGTGTCCTTGCTCCATAGGAAGGCGTCCAGCGCCTGCTTGTCACCATTGCGCAAGATATGGTTCAGCTCTTCATGATTGGCACGCTTGCCAACATCCTGCACCAGTTCGCGAGACGGGGTCGAAATTTCAAACTGTTTCAGCAGGGCATCGCCAAGTGGCTGATCGAGGCCGGCAACGGCATCATCAGCTTTGGCACCAAGACGCTGGAGAATGGCGTCAACCAGTGCCGGGTCATTGAACGGGACAACACCCAAGGCGTCACCGGCTTCATATTCCAGACCACTGTCACCGAGATCGAATTCATAGTGACGGATTTCCTTGGCGGAATCGATACCCGACAGGCGACGATTGACCGAGACAACCGAAGAGAACGGGTTCTTGCGGTTCCATGCGGACTTCGCCCTAGCCGGTTCCGCAGCAGCGACTGGAACTGCATTCGCAGCGACATCACCACCATCGATAGCGCCAGCGACGGGCAGTGCCTCACCAATCCAAGCGGCAGCGGCATCTTCATAATCGATATCGCAATCAAGGCGGGCATGCAGGCGCTTGGCACCCAGTTGCTCAAAGCGTGTATCGATCAGTTTGCCAGCCTGGCAAAAGCCGTCATAGCCGGTGTCACCCAGCGCCAGCACCGCAAAATTGACGGTTTCCAACCGTGGCGCGGTATCGGCGGAAAGCGCATCCCAGAACAGTTGGGCATTGTCGGGCATTTCACCTTCGCCATAGGTCGAGGCAACCACGATCACCCGCTTCATAACAGCGAGGTTTTCCATGGAAATATCGTCCAATGCGGTGACAACTGGCTGCATGCCCTGTGTGCGGGCAGCGGCCGCTATGTCCATCGCCAGTCCTTCGGCATTACCTGTTTGCGTGCCGTAGAGTACATTCAGTACCGCAGCTGCGGCCTTCGGAGACTGACCTGCGGCCACGGCTGTAGAGCCTTCACCACCAATACTGATGCGTGAGTGCAGGCCGGCCAGAAAACCTGACAACCATGCACGCTGGTCGCCATTGAACGGAGCATCTTCTGGAATGTAAGGTATCTTCATCGTTCTCACTCAGTTCAATCTGTCTCAGTCAGTTCTGTCTGGCTGCGAGGGCAAGGTCCGGCAACGCATTGGCTGCGAACAGTTCCTCGAAGCCCGGCAGGCGTCCGATCTTTTCAATGTTTCTGGCGTTCTGCTGAATGATCCAGCCATAGGTGCCCGGGCTGTCCATAGACAGGATGTTGCGCTTGGAAAGCGCCTGCCTGTAGTCGTCCAGTCGCTTGGCGGCGATCATAACAGCAAGCTGCTCGTCATTGTGGCCGGCCAATGCTTCACGTGCATATTTCAGCAGACGTTGCATCAGCGCAAAATCTTCGGTCAGAATGAGGTTGCGTACCGCCTTTTCAATCGCCGGGTCGGACGGACCGCGCGCTAGCGGTACACGCTGCATGGCAATGGCCTGCGCCATGCTCAGCACCGTGTAATTGTTGAGGAGCGCGTACATCTCCTCGGTATCGGTCTCGCCATAACCAGGTACCGAACCGTTCAGTACCGCCCGCTTGTCACGATAGGCCAGCTTGAACTTGCGAACCTGATGGGCTGCAAGCGCCGTTGCCAGTTCTTCAAGCAGTTCCTTGCGTGGCTTTGCCTTCAGGATTTCGTTGCTGTCCTGGTAGAGCAGCAGGGCGCGCGGCATTCCGTACACGAAGTTATGCTGCTCGCTCTCCCAGTTTTCCAGAAGCCATGCGGCCTTGGCAGAACCGGTTTCGGCAACATGCCAGCTTAGCAGCTGGTGAACGGCCTGATTATGGATCGCGGCCTGTTCATCATCACCCGTGATAGAGCCCAGAAGAATGGAATCGTGGCTGACCTTCTTTGGCAGATCGCCATAGGGGTCATACTGGTAAACGAAACCGCCACTCATGCCGTTTCCGAAACCCTTGCCGAAGCTGCCAAGGTTCAGGACCGCACCATTGGTCATGTATTCGCAGGCAAAGTCGCCCACACCTTCAACAACCGCTGTCGCACCGGAGTTACGCACCGCAAAACGGTCACCCGCCTGCCCTTCAACAAAGGTGCGGCCACCCGTTGCACCGAACAGGGCGAAGTTGCCAACTAGAACATTGCCACCAGCCTCGGCCGAACCACCACCTGGCGAACGCACGACAATGGTACCGCCGCAGGCGCTCTTGCCAACACCGTCATTGCAGGTGCCGGTGTGGACCATGACCATGCCGTCATTGCAGAAGGCACCGAAGGATTGACCGGCAGACCCCGATGTGGCGATACGCACGGCACCGGGCTCCAGAAAACGACGACCACGTTCATCCTGGCGGACGGCAGGCAGTGTCGCCACCTGCTCATCGCTCAGTTCATGGTTCAGAATGCGCTCGATATCGACCGCAAGCTGACCGCCAACACTCTTGTTGCAGTTGTTGAGGAAGCGGTTGCCACCAAGCTCGATGTTGTCACGCTTGCCGTCGACCAGGGCCGAACGCACCAGTTCGATGAAAGCATCATCCAGTGCGAAGTCCTTTTCCATGTAAACCGGGTTGGCGATCTTCACCTCCTCAACCACAGTCAACATTGCCCGGAGGTCAAGCTGGCCAACGCTGGATGGGTGGTCGAGAAGGTGAAGAAGATCGGAACGGCCACGTGCCTGCGCCAGAGACTGCAGACCAAGGGCCGCCAGGATCTCGCGTGTTTCGTGGGCAATGTTCATCAGATACTGCGCCAGAGCGCGCGGATCACCATTGAACACTTCCTGGTTGGTGGTGAGACCAGCCGGGCACTTGATGTTGCAGTTCTTGGCCATGACGCATTTCAGCATCATCAGCGCCGTGGTGCCGAATTCGAAGCTGTCGCCACCTAGGAGGGCTGACTTGACGACATCACTTGCGGTCTGATGTGCGCCGGAGCATCGCAGCAGAACCTTGGCACGCAGACCATTGGCGCAGAGTGCCTGGTGCACTTCGGCAATGCCGATTTCCGCCGAACGGCCGGTATATTTCAGGCTGGTAACGGCAGCCGCACCCGTGCCGCCGGTGTTGCCGGCAACGTTGATGACATCTGCACCGGCCTTGGCAACGCCAACCGCAATCGTGCCGATGCCTTCCGACGATACTAGCTTGACGATAACTCGCACACGCGCCGCCTTGGCATCATGGATCAGCTGCGCCAGATCCTCGATCGAATAGGTGTCGTGGTGCGGTGGTGGCGAAACCAGTTCAACGCCCGGTGTGCCGCCACGGGCTGCGGCGATTTCCACCGTGACCTTTGGTGAAGGCAGCTGACCACCCTCGCCCGGCTTTGCGCCCTGACCGATCTTGATCTCGATCTCTTCCAGCATCGGGTCAGCTAGATAACCTGCCCAGACGCCAAAACGACCGGACGCGAACTGCTTGATACGCGAGGCACGTATGGTGCCGTAACGCGAGATATGCTCACCACCTTCGCCGGAGTTGGACATGCCGCCAACCATGTTGGTGCCATGCGCCACCGCTTCATGAGCGGCGGCAACCAGCGCGCCATGGCTCATGGCACCGGAGGCCAGAAGTCTGGTGATGTCACTTGCCTTTTGAACATCCTCAAGCGGGATGCTGGCAGGGGCGGTGTGGATCAGCGACAGGTAATCCAGTGCCTGTCCCTTGACTTGAACGGCCAATGCGCCGCCTTCCAACCAATGACCGACGATATCCTGCCCGAAACGGATGACCAGTGATTGGCCAAGGGCTGCAAGCCGTGTCAGATCACCGCCGGACGGACCGGTGAGGCGCAGGCGGAACTCTTCGTCACCAACGCTCTCAACGGTCAGGCCACGCACCATGAAGCTGTTATTGCCCTTGCGCGAAAAACGGCCCATTTCCTTGCGGAATTCTGCAGGCGAGTTGGCAAAGGTGACGTCAGCCGGCAGGTCCAGCACATCACGCAACGCAGATGGACGGCGCATGCGTTCTTCGCTCATCATGCGGGTAAAGGCACGATAACCCGGTGTGATCTGGAACTTGTCGATTGCCTCAGGTGTCAGGCGGTCGAAGCTGTTGTGGTAATAGGCGGAATCGTTGAGGCCGAAGGCATCTTCCAGACGGTTGAGCGGCAGCAGGCGCAACATGTCCTCGTTTTCGCCAACGCTGTTTTCGGCGTCCTTGTGGAACGCGATCTTTTCCTCGGTCATGTCAACGAAGCCACGCACAGCCGTGGTGCCATAGGAATGGCCAGCACCTTCGGCACGTTCCTTGAACAGGCCAAGCAGCGGAATGTCGCTCTCACCCTTGACGGTCAACGCCTTGCGGTGCCAGTCGGCGACGGCCTGCGCGATAACGGCAAAGTTGACACCACCAACCGGCGTCTTGACGTTGGGAAAGTACTTTTTCAGCACCGGGTCGTTGGTGTCGAGAAAGTTTGGTTCAAAGAACTCACCGCCGATATAGCTTTCAGCGGTGCAGAGCCCGACTTTGCCCATGGTCTTCATCAGAGACTTTTCAGCAGCCTTGGCGAAACGCTTGAAGGCCTTGTCGGCATCTGCACCAAACTTTTCCTCGGCGCGGAACTGCACACCGAGCGGATAAACGCCGGATGCACCAAAGCCGAGAGCCGCTGCAATGTGATGCGACGAGGAGAACTGACCGCTTTCGGCAATCAGCGACACGCGAAGGCGCAGGCCTTCCTCGATCAGCTTCTGGTTTAATGCGGAGATCACAATGATCATCGGCAGGGCAGCGCGATCAGTGGCAACGTGGCGATCGGTGATGACAGCAATGCCACCCTCTTCGGCAGCGAAGGCTGCGACCTTGTTGCAAACACTGTCGATACCCGCCTGCAACGCGGCCTCGTTGGCCTTGGGATCGTTGTAAATCGGGGTGTAGAGCATCTCAAAACGACGAACCGGCGTTTCCGTCTGCTCACGGATTTTCAACATGTCGAGATGGGTCAGGATCGGAGAGCGCACGACGATCTGGCGGGCAGCCTTTGCGCCGATATTGGGCTTGGCGCCCAGCGCAACGCGCAACGTCATGCCGTCGGCTTCACGGATACTGTCGAGCGGCGGATTGGTGACCTGCGCAAAACGCTGCGAGAAATATTTCGCGACGCCGCCTTCCTGATCCGACAGCGCATTGATGGCGTTGCCATACCCCATGGCGGAAATTTTTTCAGCGCCAGTCGCCAGCATCGGGTCCATCAGGAACTTGAAGCTTTCCTGATTGTGCGAATAAGCGACATAACGCTGATGGCGTTCCAGATCGCCATTGTAACGCTGGGGCGATCCCTGATTTTCTGCGGGAACCTCAGGCAGCTCTTCCAGCGTGACACGGGCTTCACGCAGCAATGTTGAATAATCGCGGCGCGATGCCAGCATTTCCAGCGCTTCGACGGTCGACCATGCACGGCGCTCGGCCTGATCGAAATACAGCATGCCGCCGGCTTCGATACGGCCGCGATGGATGACGCTTTCCGGTGGGAAGGCAATCTGGCCTGCTTCTGACATTACGCAGAGATACTCGTCTGTTTCGACGGTGCGCAGTGGGCGTAAGCCCAGACGGTCCAGGCGTGCACCGACGATGGTGCCATCGCCAAAGATCAGCGCGGCGGGACCATCGTTCTTCTCTTCGTAAAGGGAGAAATATTCAAACATCGCCCGCACTTGCGGCGACAATGTCTCGTCATTTTCCCAGGCTGGCGGCATCATCGAAACGACAGCAGTTACCAGATCAAGCCCGTCTTCCATAACGCGGGCCTGCAGCGTCTGGTCGAGACGGCAGCTATCCGACTGCCCCTTGGGGCGAATGATGCTGGCATTGCGTGCCAAGGCGACAGCAGCTTCCGAAAGGCGGTTCTTCTTGTCGGTGTTCAGTTCGCCATTATGCGCCATCAGGCGGAATGGCTGCGCCATGGACGGATGCGGGTCGGTGTTGGTGGAGAAGCGGGTGTGAAAGTACATTGTGTGTACTTCATGGCGCGGGTCCACCAGGTCGCAGAAGTATGGCATGACTTCCGTCGAATTGAGACGACCTTTGAAAACCTGGGTGCGGGCACTCAGCGACAGCGGATAAAAACCCGACAGTTCCGGGCGCGTGTAGGCAATGGCTTCGATAGCCAGCAAGGCCTTATGGATACGCCAGTCAAACTCGCCACGAGCGCGGCAACCTGCATGGGCCGAAAACACCCATTGGCGAATGGGAAGCTGGTAACGAACCGCAGCTTCACGAATGGCGCTGTTATCAACCGGCACATCGCGCACCAGAAGCACGGAGAAACCCTGTTCTTCAAGTGCCTTTTCGATGATCTCAATAGCCTCATCATGGAAGGCGGCGTTTTGCGGCAGGAAGAAATTACCGACACCAAACCGACCGGCTTCCAGTTCGACAGAGCCGGTCAGTTGACGAAAAAAAGACAGGGACAGATCCACCGAGATACCGGCACCATCACCAACGCCCTCTGCCGACATGCCACCACGATGCGGCACAGCACAAAGCGCCTCGTGGCCACGCTTCAGCACGTCATGGGTCTGCAAACCGTCTTTGCGCGTAATAAAGCCAACGCCGCAGCTGCTCTTTTCGGCAGCAATGTCATAAAGGCCATAATCAGGGTCATTCACGCTCATCGGTATCTCCCGTTCCGGCGCAGTTGCGCAGCGAGGCGTCACCTTTTTCACCCGCAGGCGGAGCCGCAGGTGACCTGACTGCTCCTTTTCAGATTTCTGTTATCGGCGTTTCGCGGCGCGAATAATCGACGTGCGCGTATTGGCTGGCACCGCGGTGCCGGCAATTGCCGCTTTCATCGATTTTATGGTCGAAACGTATTTCATGACCCGCGCCAAATTGTGCTGTCGACACGAACACCGTGCCAATTTATGTCAGCATGACTTACATATCTATGTTGATTTCAGAAATCAAGATTAATTAACGTCCGCGCAATAAAAATACGAAAAGCCGTGAAATCCTTTACGAATTTCACGGCTTTAAGGTTACTCAGGTTAGTTTGTTGCTAAAATCAATCAGGTCGCATCAAGCGTCGTGCTGAATGCAAGGGCAATAAGTGTCGCGACTGCGCCGGAGAGCAAATAAAGTCCGGCCGCTATGAGACCAAATTCTGACGAGAACCCGAGAGCCACCAGCGGTGCGAAACCGGCACCGATGAGCCAAGAGATATCCGACGTCAGAGACGCACCGGTGTAGCGGTATTCACGGCTGAAACGCGAAGCCAGCGCACCACTTGCCTGACCGAAGGACAGACCGAGCAGCGAAAAGCCGATCAACACGAATAGGTAACGGCCAATATCACCCGAGTTAAGCAGCAGTGGCGTTACGAGACTGAAGAGCGCGATAAGAATGGCGGCCACGCCGAGCAGTTTGCGACGGCCGAATTTGTCAGCCAGTACGCCGGACACGACAATCATGCCACCACAGATGATGGCGCTAACGAACTGTACGAACAGGAAGTCTGAAATCTTCTGGTTGGTGTTGAGCGTGACCCAGCTAAGCGGGAACACAGTGACCAAATGGAACAGTGCAAAGCTGGCCAGCGGAACGAAGGCACCGGTCAGAACGATGCGTGACTGCGACCGCAGCATTTCGAAAACCGGCTTTGGTTCCAACTCATGGCTTTGCACCATGGCCTGAAATTCCGGCGTCACAATCATGCGAAGGCGGGCAAACAGCGCCAGCACATTAAGTGCCAATGCCACGAAGAACGGGAAGCGCCAGCCCCATGCCAGGAATTCAGCATGTGAAAGCTGAGTGAAGAAAACGATGAAGAAGGCGCTTGCCAGACCAAAACCCATGGCCGCACCGATCTGCGGCATCATGGCATACCAGCCACGTTGTTTCGCAGGTGCGTTCATCGCCAGAAGCGAGGTCAGTCCGTCCCACGCACCACCCAGACCAAGTCCCTGACCTATACGGAACACGGCGAGCAGGACTGGCGCCAACATGCCAGCGTCCGCAAAGGACGGCAGGAAGCTGATCGCCATGGTGGAACCACAGAGTGTGAACAATGCGACGGTCAATTTCGCCGCACGCCCAAACTTTCTGTCGATCTGCAGCGAAATCATTGAGCCGATGGGGCGGGCAATAAAGGCCAGTGAGAAGACTGCGAAGGAATAAAGAGTTGCTGTCAGCGGATCTGCGTATGAGAAGAAGACGTAGGGAAAAACCAATGCCGATGCGATGGCATAGACAAAGAAGTCAAAAAACTCTGTCATTCTTGCCAGAATGACCGCGATGGTGATGCGGTCCGGATCGACTGTCGCAGGTGTTTCAGGATAGGTCTGCGAACTATTGATATAACTCATTTTATTCCTCCTGCGTATGGCGCACCATGTTGGGTAACGCGCTGGCTCCTCTTCCGTTGCGTTACCTGCGGCGGATTGTCACACAGTCTGCGCACAGCCGTCAAATGAAGATTGCAGGAAGGACTTGCTCCAAGGGCCTTCTATGAGATAATGCACCCAGCCATGCCGTGGCTGTTGCGCTGCGGCGATCCCGCTGCACCGCGACAAAATACCTCATTACAATAATGACGTTTGGCAATTATTCGCGGTACAATTGAAACAGTACGAGTTTTAAGAACGTGCCCACGATCAAGAAATTTTCTTCTGCCTTCATGGCATTTTCGTCGTTGCTGCTGCTCAGCGGCTGCGATCTCGTGGTTATGAACCCTTCCGGGGACATTGCCATCCAGCAACGTGATCTCATCATCACCTCAACTGTGTTGATGCTGCTCATCATCGTTCCGGTTCTTGCATTGACGCTGTTCTTTGCATGGAAGTACCGTGAATCGGCGAAGGCTGAAGATTACGATCCAGAGTGGCACCACTCCACGCGCCTTGAAATGGTGATCTGGTCTGCTCCCGTTGCCATCATTCTCATGTTGGGAACCGTGACGTGGATCGCAACCCACCGTCTGGATCCTTACCGCCCGATCGACCGCATTGATGCGGACCGTCCTGTGACAGCTGAAACCAAGACCCTGACGGTCGAGGTTGTGGCTATGGACTGGAAGTGGCTGTTCTTCTACCCAGAGCTGGGCATTGGCAGCGTCAATGAATTTGCTGCCCCGATCGATGTTCCGATCAACTTCAAAATTACCGGCACCACGGCGATGAACTCATTTTACGTGCCTGCACTGGCTGGCCAGATTTACGCCATGGGCGGCATGCAGACCAAGCTGCACGCAGTCATCAACAAGGAAGGCGTTTATGACGGCTTCTCGGCGAACTTCTCCGGCCCTGGCTTCTCGCACATGCGCTTCAAGTTCCACGGTCTGAGCAATGAAGGCTTCGACCAGTGGGTTGCCAAGGTCAAGGACGGCGGCAAGGGCTTCGGCCGGATGGAATACCTCGAATTCGCCAAGCCGAGCGAGCGTAATCCTGTCGAGTACTTCGCCAGTGTCGACCCACAACTGTATGACGCAATCCTCAACCGCTGCGTAGAGCCAAACAAGCTTTGCATGCGTGACATGATGCACATCGACGCCAATGGCGGCGGCGGCAAGGAAGGCATCGATATCGCCAAGGCGCTGAACTCCGTGATCTGCACCCCGCTTTCGCCTTACGGCATGGCGTCCGGTTCGCAGTCCACGCCGGCGGCTATCGAAGGCCAGACATTCGTTCCTGCTGCTCTGCCTGACATCAAGGCTGCCCTGCCGGAAAGCAAACCGGTTGCCGGCTGACTGGCGTCACTGACTTTCAACGGCGCGGAAACCCCGCGCCGACATTTGTTTTGAATCGCAAGAGGCTAAAATGGTCGTCAATTCCGATCAAACGTCCTTCCTTTTCGGGAAGCTGACGTGGGAGTCCATCCCGCTCCACGAGCCAATTCTCGTTGTAACTTTCGCGGCCGTTGCCCTCGGTGGCGCGGCACTTCTCGGTATTCTCACCTACTTTCGCGTTTGGGGCTACCTGTGGAAAGAATGGTTTACCAGTATCGATCACAAGAAGATCGGTATCATGTACATCATTCTTGCCCTCGTGATGCTGCTGCGCGGCTTTGCCGACGCCATTATGATGCGCATCCAGCAGGCCATCGCTTCAGGTGGATCCGAAGGTTATCTCAACCCGCACCACTATGACCAGATCTTCACGGCACACGGCGTGATCATGATCTTGTTCGTGGCAATGCCGATGATTACCGGTTTGATGAACTTCGTCATTCCCTTGCAAATCGGTGCGCGTGACGTTTCTTTCCCCTTCCTCAACAACTTCTCCTTCTGGATGACCACAGCTGGCGCTATCATCACCATGATCTCGTTGTTCATCGGTGAATATGCACAGACAGGCTGGCTGGCCTATCCGCCGCTTTCCGGCATTGAGGGCAGTCCCGGCGTTGGCGTGGATTATTACATCTGGGGTCTACAGATCGCCGGTGTGGGAACGACGCTGTCAGGTATCAACCTGATCGTCACCATCATCAAGATGCGCGCGCCGGGCATGACCATGATGCGCCTGCCGATTTTCGTCTGGACATCGCTGTGTTCCAACATCCTGATCGTGGCCTCGTTCCCGATCCTGACCGGAACGATCGCCCTGCTGACGCTTGACCGTTACGTTGGTACGAACTTCTTCACCAACGATCTCGGCGGCAACCCGATGATGTACGTCAACCTCATCTGGATCTGGGGCCACCCGGAAGTCTACATTCTGATCCTGCCTGCCTTCGGCGTTTTCTCCGAAATCGTCTCGACCTTCTCGCGCAAGCGTCTCTTCGGTTACGCTTCGATGGTTTACGCGTCGGTGGTGATCACCATTCTGGCCTATATCGTTTGGCTGCACCACTTCTTCACCATGGGGTCCGGCGCCAGTGTCAATGCTTTCTTCGGCATAACGACGATGATTATCTCCATCCCCACGGGTGCCAAGATCTTCAACTGGCTGTTCACCATGTATAAGGGCCGCATCAATTTCGATGTCCCCATGCTGTGGACCATCGGTTTCATGATCACCTTCGTCATCGGTGGCATGACGGGCGTTCTTCTTGCCGTTCCTCCAGCAGACTTCGTGCTGCACAATTCGCTGTTCCTGATTGCCCATTTCCATAACGTGATCATCGGCGGCGTGCTGTTCGGCGTTCTCGCCGGCATCGTCTACTGGTTCCCGAAGGCATTCGGTTACCGTCTTGATCCGTTTTGGGGCAAACTGTCCTTCTGGTTCTGGTTTGTCGGCTTCTACTTCGCCTTCATGCCGCTCTACGTTCTCGGCCTGATGGGCGTAACCCGCCGCCTCAGCCAGTTCGAAGACACGTCCTTGCAGATCTGGTTCATCATTGCCGCATTCGGTGCATTCCTTATCGCACTCGGCATTGCCTGCTTCCTGATCCAGCTCTTCGTAAGCTTCCTGAAGCGTGAACAGTTGCGTGACGTGACCGGCGACCCCTTCAACGGTCGTACGCTGGAATGGTCGACGTCTTCTCCGCCACCGGCCTATAACTTCGCTTTCACGCCTGTCGTGCATGAAGTCGATGCCTGGGCCGACATGAAGAAGCGCGGTGCAGAACGTCCTGTGGAAGGGTTCATCCCCATTCACATGCCAAAGAACACCGGTACGGGCGTCATTCTCAGCGCCATCAGCATTGCACTTGGCTTTGCTCTGGTGTGGCATATCTGGTGGTTGGCTGCGCTATCATTGCTTGCCATCATCGGCGTCTCCATCGCTCATACCTTCAACTACAATCGCGACTACTACATTCCGGCTTCGGACGTGACCAAAGTAGAAGCGGAGCGCACCAAGCTGCTCGCAGAACAGGCGTAACAGAATGGCCCAGACACACGCACCAACCGCCGATACAGGCGAAGCGCCGGTCTTTTACCTGAAGGAAGACCACCACCCGGAAAACGGCACCTCGCTGGGTTTCTGGCTCTACCTGATGAGCGACTGCCTCATCTTCGCAACCCTGTTTGCAACCTATGCCGTGCTCGGCCGCAGTTATGCGGCCGGTCCTTCCGGTGCAGACCTGTTCGACCTGAAGCTGGTTGCCATCAACACGGCATTCCTGCTGCTTTCCTCGATCACCTATGGCTTTGCCATGCTGGAATCGGAAAAGAAGAAGATCAAGACAACGTTGATATGGCTCGGCATTACCGGCGTGTTCGGCCTCGCCTTCCTATGTGTTGAACTTTATGAGTTCTACCACCTGATCCACGAAGGTGCGACACCGCAGCGCTCCGCGTTCCTCTCGGCGTTCTTCGCGCTGGTTGGTACACACGGTCTGCACGTGACCTTCGGCGTCATCTGGCTGGTCACTTTGATGTTCCAGGTTGGCAAGCACGGCCTTATCCCGGCCAACAAGCGTCGTCTGATGTGCCTGTCGATGTTCTGGCACTTCCTTGACGTGGTCTGGATCGGCGTATTTTCCTTCGTATATCTGATGGGAGTTCTGTGATGGGTTCCGAAACACACGCACACCACGATGATCATGACCACGATCATCACGATGGCGCAGATCACGGCAGCTTCAAGTCCTATATGATCGGCTTCATCCTGTCGGTTCTTCTGACAGCTGTTCCGTTCTGGCTGGTTATGGGCGACGTTCTTGATAACAAGACCTTTACAGTCCTGCTGATCATGGGCCTCGGCGTCATCCAGATTTTCGTTCATATGATCTACTTCCTCCATATGAACACGAAGTCTGAAGGCGGCTGGACCTTCATGGCACTGATTTTCACCGTTGTTGTGGTGATGATCACGCTGATCGGTTCGCTCTGGGTCATGTACAACATGAACAAGAACATGATGCCGACCATGACAATCGAGCAAATGCGAAACTTGCCCTGATCTTTCAGGGCAACGTCAGCGCCGTGCATTCACCCGAATGCACGGCGTTTTTCTTTCCGGCACAGACTTGAGTGCAGGGCCGGAACAGGCAGGAAAGATCCCCATGACCACCCCTACGCCCCATTCCACGCCAGTTGCGCACCGTACCAGCCCTTCACGTCTGGCTGTTGCTGTTCTCTATACGCTGTCAGCCTGCCTTATCACCTCACTGTTGGCGCTCGGCACTTGGCAGGTACAGCGGCTTGGCTGGAAGCTGGATCTTATTGAGCGCATCAATGCGCGTGTGCATGCCGAGCCTGTTGCACCACCCGCACGCACTGAATGGGCGACACTCAAGCCCGAAGATTATGAATATCGACGCGTTCAGCTTTCTGGTGAATTCCAGAATGACAAGGAAGCGGCCGTATATACTGTTACCGATTATGGCCCAGGCTACTGGATCTTGACGCCACTGCGGCTCGAGGATGGCTCGACAGTGATCATCAACCGCGGTTTCGTGCCGACGGACAAACGCTTGGCCGAAACGCGCCAGCAGGGCCAGATAACCGGTTCTGCGACGGTGGTTGGCCTGATGCGCGCACCGGAACATGGTGGGCTTTTCCTGCGGACGAATGATCCCGCCAATGCCCGCTGGTATTCGCGCAATATTGAAGAGATAGCTGCCGCGAATGCGCTGAGCGACACTGCGCCATTTTACATTGATGCCGATGCCACCCCAAATGATGGCGGCGTGCCGATCGGCGGCCTGACACAGTTGAAATTTCCCAACAGCCACCTCTCCTACGCCATCACTTGGTATCTACTTGCGCTGATGGTTGCGGTTGCAACATGGTATGTGCGCCGGAATATGAACACCCGCCATAAGCCAGCTGTGGAAGATTAATAACGGAAAGCCCATATTTATCACGGGACTAGCGAAAACTTTGGCGGCCAATCAGCCGTCATTTTTTTTAACCGTGAAATTCCTCAAAAAAAATGCTTTCAGGCGCTGGACATGGCCGAACAAGATGTTATAACCCCGCTCACTTTCGGGAGAGCAAAACTCTCGGTGACCTGAAAAGGTCGAGCCTCACACGAGGCAAAGTGCCCGAATAGCTCAGTTGGTAGAGCAGCGGATTGAAAATCCGCGTGTCCGTGGTTCAAATCCGCGTTCGGGCACCACTTATTTTCTCAAAGACTTTCAACACAGCAACAGCCTGCTGATTGTCCGATCATGCTTGGTCTCAATTATTCTCCCTATCTAGCTCGACCACGCGCAATGAACGCACACGAGACGCCCCCCCGCAAAACTCGGCGTCAGCAGATATTAAGTTTTTGATATCGGGAAGAAATGGTGCCGCTTACGTGACTCGAACACGTGACCCCGTCATTACGAATGACGTGCTCTACCAACTGAGCTAAAGCGGCACTTTTGTTATCCGCGAACGGATAAACATCATGCGGGGGCTGATACAGATAATGACGGTGGATTTCAAGTGCTGAAATAACCGCAGGTCAATTTTCCATTGCCATGCCACCGCCAATTTGAGCGACGCAAAGCCCCATCTGCCTAACGTCAAATTTGCCAGTCGGGAGCATGCCGCCGTTAATGTTGGCGGCACATTCCGAGCGCATTTTTCGAGCGCCAGAGACCCGTCAGAAGCGGCAAGATTTCATAGCGCCAGACGTTGACGTGCCTCGCGGTATTCAGCCTCCAGCCGGTCCACAAGGGCGGCAACACTGCCCACACCATCAATGGAACCAACGCCCTGCCCGGCACCCCAAATGTCTTTCCAGGCCTTGGCACCGGTGACGGCAGCGCCGAAATCCATCTTCGAGGGATCAGCCGAGGGCAGATTGTCAGGATCAAGCCCGGCAGCCGTGATCGACGATTTCAGATAGTTACCGTGAATGCCGGTAAAATAGTTGGAGTAGACAATATCACCGGCACGCGCCTCGACCAGCGCCTGCTTGTAGGCGTCCGTGGCGCGGGCCTCTTCTGTGGCGATGAATGGCGTGCCGATATAGGCCATATCAGCACCCATGGCCTGCGCTGCCAGAATTCCGCCGCCTGTGGCAATCGCACCGGCCAGCAATAGTGGGCCATCAAACCAGCTGCGTATTTCCTGAACCAGCGCGAAGGGCGACAATGTGCCGGCGTGGCCGCCGGCGCCGGTTGCCACGGCAATCAAGCCGTCCGCCCCCTTGCGAATGGCAGACTGTGCGTGGCGATTGTTGATAATGTCATGCAGGACAATGCCACCGTATGAATGAATGGCGGCATTGACCTCTGGAACCGCGCCCAGTGAAGAAATCACCACCGGCACCTTATATTTCACGCAAAGCATAAGATCGTGCTCAAGGCGCTTGTTGGAGGTATGCACAATCTGGTTCACGGCAAATGGCGCGGCTGGGCGTTCGGGATGCGCCGCATTATGTGTCGCAAGTTCTTCTGTCAGCTGGGCCAGCCACTCATCCAGCTGGCTTTCCGGGCGGGCATTCAAAGCGGGAAACGCGCCAATGACACCGGCCTTGCATTGCGCCAGCGTCAACTGCGGATGCGAAATAATGAACAGCGGCGATGCCACGACAGGCAGCCTCACATTGTTTTTCAGCACATCTGGCAGCATTCGTTTCCTCCAACTTACGTTTACGCACACGTCAACAATATAAGAGTGAACGTGCCACACAAGTCAAAATCATTGATAGCTTCAGTGTTTTGCGCGGCTATCCAAAGGCCAGAGTGCTTGTTTTCCCGGGACCAATGATGCATTTGA
The DNA here is from genome assembly GCF_014851585.1 of Agrobacterium sp. AGB01. Lineage (GTDB taxonomy): Bacteria > Pseudomonadota > Alphaproteobacteria > Rhizobiales > Rhizobiaceae > Agrobacterium. The sequence goes on along the minus strand of NZ_JACVAB010000001.1, from coordinate 313,364 downwards.
TTAGCTTGAAGCTTGTGATTGCCAAAATCTGACGGTAGCGATTGCAAAAGAATCAACTGTGACGTCAAAAAAGGACCCTTTGTGAGCGGACTGGAAACGGCAATTCGCAATGCGCTTGAGAAATCGGACCGGGCAAATCCTGAGGTTCGCGCGCGCATTTACCAGTCATCCCGTCAGGCCCTCGAAGCGGGCATGCGTAAGCAAGGCATAAATGACCCAGAGGTCATTGCCCAGCAACGTCACCGTTTGGAAACACTGATCCGCGAGATAGAAACCCAGGAACGCGACAGGCTGCTCGACAAGATCGAGTCTCATATGATCAGGCCCTCATCACCGGTGGCCCCTGCCGTTGCGCCAGCCGTCTCGGCGCAGAAAACCGCGCCAACCTTCACGGAATCCGTTGAGCCAGATATGCGCTCCGCTCCAGTGGATGAGTATGACGAGGCGCCTAGCCTTGATGATCACGACAGGCATTATCCGCAGCCTGAAGCGCCATCCCGCGATGTTTACGCAGCTGAACCAGCGCAACAGCGCACAGCGCCGTCTGAGGGCGGCTCGCTGGCCTTCAAGCCAGAACGTGCAGTCCGCCCTAGAAAACGACGCGGCTTTTTTGCACGTCTTCTGCTGACCTCCGTTACCCTTGCCTTTATCGGCATGGGTGCATGGTGGGTGTATTCCTCCGGGCTGCTGCTCAGCGAAGCGGAGCGCGACACCAGCGTGCCGAACCCACCAGCGCAGGTCGAATCGGAGGATTTTCAGGGCAACGCCCCTACGCCTGCTTTTGATCCGGCACGTGGTTTTTCTGATGACTGGGTCGAGATCTACCATGCCGACAAGCGCGGACAGGGCATGAAGGCCGGTTCCAACGCCAGCATCGAGCAGATTGCCACGGCCGCAGGCGTAGCCAGCCGCATCACGTCCAGAACGCCGTCGGAACAGGGCAACGTCAGCATTGAAGTGCCCGTTAATGTGCTGCAGGAAATGGCTGGCAAATCCTCAACGATTGCGGTGACGCTGCAATCCTCGACCGATCGCCAGACGCAGGTAGCCATCAGCTGTGATTTCTCAAGCCTGGGTGATTGCTCACGCCACCGCTTCACGGCGACGCCTGAAAAGGCTGACCTGCTGTTCCGCGCAACGTTTGAACGGTCACTGGTGCCAAACTCTCCCGGCCAGCTGCTGATCAATAGCGATATCGATGGCAACGGCTTGCCAATCAATATTTATTCGGTGCGCATTCTGCCAGGCCAATAAGGCTTTTCCGGATCTTGGGAAGAATCGTTTTGACGTGAGGGGCTACTTCGCCTGTCTGTTTGCGGACAAGTGCGCGATTTGACGCAATAAACCGAATTCCGGTTAAACGGAAAATCATCAGTTATTTTAAGGAGGTAAATGGTGCTGCTAGAGAGATTTGAACTCTCGGCCTCTCCCTTACCAAGGGAGTGCTCTACCCCTGAGCTATAGCAGCATCTGGTGTCTGACTTGGTCTCGACACTTCAAGCGTGGCGCCTATTGCCATAGGTTTTTCCCGAGCGCAAGCAGCAATTTGATAGTTATTCACATAGTGGTGCAAAAAATAGCCGGCTCTATGGATTTGAGGATTTTTCCGATAATGTCGAAACATGACTGAAGACACCACAAAACAAGGGCTCGAGCCCATTTCCTCCGCCGCTGATGACACAGCACATACCCTTGAGCAAAAAATTGCGAAAAAGGGCGACCGCAAAGATCAGGTGAAAGAACGTGAGGAGCAGCGCAGGGCGCGGGCGGCACAAAAGCTGCGCGAGAACCTGCAGCGGCGCAAACATCAGGCCCGGGCACGACGTTCCGGTGCAGAAGATGAAACAATCGGTTTGCCTGCCGCAAAAACGGACGAATCGTGCTGACAAGAAATCTGACTGCCAAAATTGCAACGCTGCAGGATTTCGTCTAAGGACACCAATCCTTCACAAAGGCACGAGAAAGGCGGGCGCAAAGCCCGTAGGGACGTATGGATCGCATCAAAGTAACCGGCGGCAACAAACTTAACGGCATTATCCCTATTTCGGGTGCCAAGAATGCTGCCCTGCCGTTAATGATCGCCTCGCTGCTTACCAGTGATACACTGACACTTGAGAACGTGCCGCATCTGGCCGACGTGGAGCAGTTGATCCGCATTCTCGGCAACCATGGCGTTGATATTTCCGTCAATGGTCGCCGCGAAAGCCAAGGTGAATCTTACTCGCGTACCGTTCACTTCACCTGCCGCACCGTTGTCGACACGACCGCACCTTACGAACTGGTTTCCAAGATGCGCGCCAGCTTCTGGGTTATTGGCCCGTTGCTTGCCCGTGAAGGCAGAGCCCGCGTTTCGCTTCCCGGCGGCTGTGCCATCGGTACGCGACCGGTCGATTTGTTCATTGACGGCCTGGAAGCGCTCGGCGCAACCATGGAAATCGATGGTGGCTACATCACTGCCACTGCCCCCAAGGGTGGCCTTGTTGGCAACAGCTACACTTTCCCGAAAGTTTCGGTCGGTGCCACGCATGTCATGCTGATGGCGGCCACACTCGCCAAGGGTACGACGGTTATTCACAACGCGGCCAAGGAGCCGGAAGTTGTTGATCTCGCCAAGTGCCTGACCGCCATGGGCGCAAAAATTGAAGGCGCTGGCACATCCACGATTACCATTGAAGGCGTGACGTCGCTTTCCGGTGCGCGCCACCGCGTGCTGCCAGACCGCATTGAAACTGGCACCTATGCCATGGCTGTGGCCATGACCGGTGGTGACGTTGTGCTGGAAGGCACCACTGCTGCCCTGCTGGACACAGCCCTTGAGACCATTCGCCGCTCTGGCGCCACCATTACCGAGACCGAAAGCGGTCTGCGTGTGGTGCGCAACGGCAATGGCATTCAGCCGGTTGATATTGTCACCGAACCTTTCCCCGGTTTCCCGACCGACCTGCAGGCACAGTTCATGGCGCTGATGACCCGCTCGCAGGGCGTGGCCCATGTGACGGAAACCATTTTCGAAAACCGGTTCATGCATGTGCAGGAACTGGCGCGGCTTGGCGCAAAGATCACCCTCTCCGGCCAGACGGCCCGCATTGAGGGCACCGAGCGCCTGCGTGGCGCACCGGTCATGGCAACAGACCTTCGCGCCTCTGTTTCGCTGGTCATTGCCGGTCTCGCAGCCGAAGGTGAGACAATCGTTTCCCGCGTCTACCACCTTGACCGTGGTTTCGAGCGGCTTGAAGAAAAACTGACCCGTTGCGGCGCGCTTGTCGAGCGCATCAGCGACTAATAACCGGCCGTATTTTCGGCAAAGCATGTGTTGCGCAGTCTCATTCCCCCGTTGCGCAACGCCGCCTGATTTCCTATCTCCTTGATAAAGCATTTCCTGTTTACACCGAGCCACCAGTGCGGCGGCACTGCGCTCAGCAGGATGTACGCTCAAACAGTTGCGGCGCGGCACAGCGCCGCTATGCCACAAGGAATAGAACAATGGCTGATCTTAAACTTCTGGCACTCGACGGCGAGGATCTCGCGGTTATCTCCACCCATATGCAAGACAGTGTTTTCAAGTTGGCGGATGCATCCTATGACGCTAAGCGGGGCCAGTTTGCGCTTTCGGTCAATCGCTTTGTGTGGGAAACGGCGACTGTTAAAAACAGGCCTTTTGAGCGCAGCCGCGCCGTTCTCGTTTTAAAACGCGTTCAAGCCGTGCGATCTCACGACATCGATCGCAGCAACAAGGATCAGGTTCATTCGCTGCTGGCCATTCGTTTCACCGCAAAGGGAGATGGTCCAGACGGCACGATCGAGTTGACGCTGTCCGGTGGCGGTGCAATCGCGCTTGATGTGGAGTGCATCGAAGCGCAACTGGCTGATGCCAGCGGTTCCTGGGAAACGGCATCAAAGCCCCAGCACGTAGACGAGTAACATCTGGGCGAATAACACTCCCGATGTTGCACAAAACATCCGTTTCGATCTATGCCACAGCCCTGAAATCGCTATACACTTAGTGCGATATGCAATACCCCGCCAATCGATGTGGCGGGGCATGAGAGGGTTATACGACGTGGCAATCTGGCTGGAGCAGACATCCGAGACGTTTGAAAAGACTTTTGCGGATTTCCTGACAACCAAACGTGAAGTTTCCGAAGATGTGAACGCAACCGTCCATGCCATCATCGATGATGTCAGGAAACGGGGTGATGCGGCGCTGGCGGAATATTCACTGCGGTTTGATGGGCTCGACTTCTCCAAGGTGCCGATGCGCGTCACCAAGCAGGAAATTGCCGCTGCAGTCGATCTGGTCGACCCGGCCGTTGTCGATGCCTTGAAGCTGGCTGCAAAACGCATTGAAAAGCACCATGCCCGCCAGATGCCGAAAGACGATATCTACGAAGACGATATCGGCGTTGGTCTTGGGTCCCGCTGGACAGCCATCGAAGCGGTTGGACTTTACGTGCCCGGCGGTACGGCAAGTTATCCAAGCTCGGTGCTGATGAATGCCGTTCCGGCCAAGGTTGCCGGCGTAGAGCGCATCGTCATGGTTGTGCCTGCCAATGGCGGCAGCATCAATCCTGCAGTTCTCGCTGCAGCGCATATTGCCGGCGTTGAAGAAATCTACCGCATTGGCGGTGCCCAAGCCGTGGCGGCCCTTGCCTACGGGACTGAAAGCATTGCCCCGGTTGCCAAGATCGTTGGCCCTGGCAACGCCTATGTTGCCGCTGCCAAGCGCCAGGTATTCGGCACGGTCGGTATCGACATGATTGCAGGTCCCTCCGAGGTTCTTGTTATTGCTGACAAGGACAACAACCCGGACTGGCTAGCCGCCGACCTGCTGGCGCAAGCCGAACATGACCGTGGTGCGCAATCCATTTTGATCACCGACGACGCGGTACTTGGTCATGCTGTTGAAGCGGCTGTCGAGCGCCAGTTGAAACTCTTGTCGCGTGCGGAAACGGCAACGGCAAGCTGGGCCGATTTTGGCGCCATCATCATCGTTCCGGATCTGGCAGCATCCATTCCGCTGGCGAACCGTATTGCCGCCGAACATCTGGAACTTGCCGTGGAAGATCCGGACGCCCTGATCAGTAAGGTCAGAAACGCCGGAGCGATCTTTGTTGGTCGCCATACCCCTGAAGTGATCGGCGATTATGTCGGTGGCTCGAACCACGTTCTTCCGACCGCGCGCTCGGCACGTTTTTCGTCCGGCCTATCGGTTCTCGACTTCGTCAAGCGCACCTCTATTTTGCGGCTTGGCGCCGAACAATTGCGACAGCTGGCACCTGCTGCCATCACCCTCGCCCATTCCGAGGGACTGGATGCTCACGCCAAGTCAGTTGCCATACGCCTCAATCCTGAAGGGTGATGAATGGCCACAGGCGCTTTCAGGCTTTGTGACATTATTCTGGATGAGAGCATTGGCCGCTCTACGCCGGATGTGGAGCATGAACGCGCCGTTGCCATATTTGACCTGATCGAGGAAAACAGCTTTGAGCCGCTTGGCCATGCTGGCGGCCCTTACCGGCTGTATATTTCGCTGGTGGAGGCCAAACTGGTCTTTTCCATCAAAAGCGAAGACGACAAGGATGTGGCAACACATATTCTTTCGCTGACGCCGTTTCGCCGGATCATCAAAGACTACTTCATGATCTGCGAAAGCTATTATGAAGCCATTCGGTCTGCGACCCCAAGCCAGATCGAAGCGATAGACATGGGGCGACGCGGTATCCACAATGACGGCTCACAAACCCTGATGGACCGCCTGTCCGGCAAGATCAAAGTTGATTTCGATACGGCACGTCGCCTGTTCACCCTTGTCTGCGTTCTCTACTGGCGGGGCTAGGTCGGGCGATGAGCGATCCTTCAGTCAGCCACACAGAGCCCAAAGCACCGCGCGCCATTCTATTTATGTGCGGTATGAATTCCATCCGCTCCCCCATGGCCGAGGTCATTGCCAAACAGCTGATTGTGCCGGGCATCTATATTCAATCGGCCGGTGTACGCTCAGGCGAGCGCGATCCCTTCGTTGACGCGGTGCTGGATGAGGTGGGTCTGACGCTTGGCAAACATAAACCGAGAACACTTGAAGAAATCGAGGATGATTTTTTCGATCTCATCATTACATTAACACCGGAAGCTCATCACTCCGCGTTGGAATTGACCCGCTCCAATTCGCTCGATGTGGTCTACTGGCCGACCATGGATCCGACCGTCGTGACCGGCACACGCGAGCAGATTCTCGATGCATATCGTGACGTGCGGGATTACCTGACACGCATGATTACAGAGCGATTACCCACCCGTGGAAAACCGTTCTCAGAGACGGTTTGAAACAATTGAAGATTTCGTGAACTGCAAGGTTCACAAATGGGTGGCGATTGTGTAGTTTCCGCCCAATTTTCCCGGACTTATCTGTCCGGTATAGATAGAACAGAAAGAAAACCTCCACATGACAAAAGAAGAAGTCCTCGAATTTCCGGGTGTCGTCACCGAACTCCTGCCTAATGCGACCTTTCGCGTGAAGCTGGAAAACGAACATGAGATCATTGCCCACACTGCTGGTCGCATGCGCAAGAACCGCATTCGCGTTCTGGCTGGCGACAAGGTTCTGGTTGAAATGACACCATACGACCTGACCAAGGGCCGTATTACATACCGCTTCAAATAAGACGACAAGGCTGGCGCATCGATCCGGACATATGAAGCGATTTTCGGAAACAGCGTTGCGCCGATAAAACAGGGTTGAGCGCCGCAAGCGCACGACACTCGAGAAGCGGCTGGGGCATTCATGACGGCACTAACTCAAAAGCTGATACTGGCTTCCGGCTCTCCGCGCCGGTTGGATCTTCTCAATCAGATCGGAATCAAGCCTGCGCGTTTGATGCCGATGGACATTGATGAAACACCAGTACGTCTTGAGCATCCCAGAACCCTGTGCCGCCGCCTGTCTCTTCAGAAGGCACAAGCCGCCTACGCCGCCATCAAGGGTGAGCTGAGCTGGAGCGATGCCTATGTGCTTGGCTCGGACACTGTTGTTGCCGTTGGCCGTCGCATTGTCGGCAAGGCTGAATATGTCGAGGAAGCATCAGCTGCACTGCATCTTCTTTCCGGGCGTAGCCACTGGGTTTACACCGGCATCTGCCTGGTGACGCCCGGCGGCAAGATCCGGCAAAAAATTGCTGAAACAAAGGTGCGTTTCAAACGCCTTTCCAGCAGTGAAATCGACAATTACATTGCCTCGGGTCAGTGGCGCGGCAAAGCCGGTGCTTACGGCATTCAGGGCATTGCTGGCTGTTTCGTCCAAAAATTGACCGGTTCCTATTCCAATGTTGTGGGACTGCCACTTTATGAAACAGCAACATTACTGGCTGGAGAAGGCTTTGATGTCGTATCCGGCTGGGCGGAAGGCTGAGACGGATGACGACGACAGGAAATGTAACACCACTTCGCAAAACGCAGCCCTGCCCGGAATGCGGGCATCCATCTACGCGGGATAATTATCCTTTCTGTTCGGATCGCTGCCGGTCTCTTGACCTTTCTCGTTGGCTTAAGGGCTCCTATGCCATTCCAGTGGCAGAGGATGAAAGCAAAGCAAGCTCCGAACGTCGGGGTGACGAATAAGACAAAGCGTTTCACGGGGCAGTTCGGATGGATAATAATCCTCTCAAACGAAAAAGCCGAACGCTTCCAATCCTGATTTCCGTTGCATTGGCCTGTGCCGCGATTGGCACGCCGTTACTGTTGGCCAATGACAAACGGCACCTGCGCGCGCTGCTCGACTACTTCCAAATTGACTGGCTGCACCCAAAACCTCCTGTCTCAGTTGCGCCGGACCTAAAGACAGAGCGACCACAGGCCTCACAACTGCCGCCGATCCCGGCGCGGTTATTGCTGAACACACTCAACGATCTGCCTTCGGCTTTTGTGCGCCAGTTTCGTATTCCCGGTCAGAGCCTGTGCGATGTCTTTGCGCAGAGCGGTTTTATCATTGCCGGTAGCGGCTGGCAGGCCAGCCCCTATGACGCCAATACCTTTGAATGCCTTGCGGAAGAAATGCATGAGGCAACCGATGGCACCACCGACTTTGCCTCGTTTTTCCTGGATATAAAGGGTGCGGCTGACGGACGGGTCACGTCACTGCGTATGAAAATTGCCAGCCCTGCGACTGATGACGGCAAACGCATGCGTGAGCAGCTGGACAAGGCTTTGACGCTTGCTGCCCAGCAATTGCGCTGGACAGACCTGCCCCAGACCATTCCCACAGAAGACTATGATACCGACCATTTCGGCATGCGCGTTTCCATCAAACGGGAATTCAGCAATCAGGACCGCTACAATATTCTGATTGTGCCAACCGACCGGACGGCCGAGTTGAAGCGCACCCGCAACTTTTTTGATACGGCGCAATGGCTTGTCGCTGCGGCACCTGAACGGGACATGCCTTTCCGGCATCAACCCGCCCACAAGGCGGCACCGGGCTGACATTTACAACCCGGTTGTTTCGGTCGGTTTAACGATAGCCGGCGACCGCCAGCTTGCGCTGAATTCTGTCCAGATCGCCTGCACGCTGATCTTCCAAGGTTTCCTCCCACGCCAACGCTGTGCGGATGATCAGGTTCAGGTCATCGTAACGCGGCTGCCAACCGAGTTCAGTTTTGGCAACGGTTGAATCAGCCATCATGCTGGCGACATCACCTGGACGACGCTGGCAATAATTCACCTTGATCGTGCGGCCGTATTCCTGCTGGACTGCAGAAATAACGTCCATGACCGAATAGCCGTGGCCATAACCGCAATTGGCAACCAGGGGCTGGCCACCGGCGCGCAGATACTCCAGAGCGCGGATATGCGCATCGACCAGATCGTTGACATGAATATAGTCCCGCACACCCGTACCGTCATGCGTGTCATAGTCGACACCATAAACATCGACATGGTCACGTCTGCCGGTTGCTGCTTCACAGGCAACCTTGATAAGGTGTGTCGCACCTTCAGCCGACAGGCCGGTACGTCCCTTGATGTCAGCGCCTGCCACGTTGAAGTAACGCAGCGCTACATAACGCAGATCATGGGCGGCAGCGGCATCGCGCAGCATGATTTCCGACATCAGCTTGGAAAGGCCATACGGATTTTCAGGGCTGAGAATGGCGGTTTCTGCAACCGGGCCATCTGCATGCTGGTTGCCGTAGACAGCGGCAGTAGAAGAATAAACGATGTTCTTCACGCCATGCGCCAGCGCCGCGGACACCAACTTTCCGGTTTTGCTGGTGTTGTTCTCGTAATAGTCGAGCGGGCTGGAAATAGAATCCGGTACAATCACCGATCCTGCAAAATGCATGACCGTATCGATTTCGTTTTCAGAGAAGATCTGGTTCAGCAGTTCGCCATCGCCGACGTCGCCTAGGTAGAAACGAGCCTGTGGCGCGACAACCCAGCGAAAGCCGGTCGAAAGACGATCCAGAACGATGACGTCTTCGCCAGCATCCAGCAGTGCCCAGACCATATGGCTGCCGATATAACCAGCCCCACCCGTAACCAGAACAGACATTTGTGTGCTTCCCTGTTTCTTTTTGTTGGAAGCACAAAACCATTCAACTGTTCACTATTCATTACGTTACGGGTGCACCGGTAGAAAACGGCAAGTAATTCAAAAAACGTTACTTACAAGCCGTTTTCAAAACCGATAAAATTTTATTGGATCTCCTATCGGCTCAAAATATAGGACGACAGGCGGTCTGCGGCGTCGCGAATGTGGTCAGGATTGCGCAGGAAGCAGGCGCGCAGGAACAGTTCTCCACCCTTGCCAAACGCGGTTCCCGGAGCAAGGCCGACACCTGTTTTATCGACGATATCAAACGCCGCTTCACGGCTGTTGGTGACACCGTCAATTTTTAGGAATGCATAGAGTGCGCCATCCGGTTTCAGCGTTTCTACCCGGTTGGTAGCAATCAAAGCATCGCAGAGAATGTCGCGCGACAGTCGGGCGCGCTCATAGTTCTGCTGCACGAAACAATCCCCTTCGTCCAACGCGACTACTGCACCACGCTGCATGAATTGTGCAACGCCTGAGGTGGAATACTGAATGAGGTTTTCAATGACCTGTGCAATTTCTGGCGGCGCCACCACCCAGCCAACGCGCCATCCGGTCATCGACCAGTTCTTGGAGAAGGAATTGGCGAAGATGATGCGATCACCTTCGTCCATCACATCAAAGAACGATGGAGCGCGACCCTCGCCATAATAATATTGGGCGTAAATTTCGTCAGCAATGATCCACAGGCCATGTTTTCTGGCCAGCGCCAGAATATTGGTGAGGTCTTGATGGGTGGCGACCCATCCCGTCGGGTTGGACGGCGTGTTGATGAAAAGCGCTCGGGTTTTGGGCGTGATGGCGTCTGCAATTTTCTCGATGTCCAGCGACCACTTGCCATCGGCAAAATCGATGCCGACGCCAACGGCACTCGCGCCAGCAACACCGATGGCAGCGACGATATTCGGCCATGTCGGTGAGAGATAGATCATCTCGTCGCCGGGTGATGTCAGAGCCTGCACGGCAAGCGCGATGGCCTGCATGCCCGAACCGGTGACCAGAAAACTGTCCTGCGGCAAGGAAACGGAGAAGTGGCGCTGGTAATAACGCGAAAGCGCATCGCGCAATTCCGGAATACCACGCTGCCAGGTGTAGAAGGTTTCACCGGCATTTAATGCTGCTACGGTCGCATTGCTGATGAAATCAGGTGTTGGCAGATCACCTTCACCGGTCCACAAAGGCAACAGGCCGTCGCGGCCACGGGCATATTTGACGATTTCAATGATACCGCTCGCAGGCGCGGCGAGAGATCTGGCACTCAAGCTATTCAATAAAGGCATAAAGGACACACTCCGTTTGTCCTTTATTACGCAATCACCCTGCACTCTTCCATGGAAATTGCGTGAAGATCATATCGCATTTTGTGATGGGTCGAGAACCGGCCAGCCCTGCAACTGGCCGGTTCAAAAAATCGATGGACGCCTAGGCTGAAAAGATCAGCGCGTCTTGAGAAGATCGCGGATTTCCGACAGCAGCTTGATGTCTTCCGGTGGTGGTGCCGGTACAGCTTCTTGCGCTGCTTCCTTACGTTCCACACTGGCGCGGATCTTGTTTACGCCCTTGACCATCAGAAAGATGATCCAGGCAAGGATCAGGAAATTGATAGCGACAGTGAGAAAGCTACCATAGGCAAGAACCGCACCCTCAGCACGTGCGTCGGCAAGCGAAGTAGCCGATACATTTGAGCTCAGCGGTATGAAGTAGTTCGAGAAATCAAAGCCGCCGAAGATCGCACCGACAATCGGCATGACGAGGTCATTGACGACGGATTCAACGATCTTGTTGAAGGCCGCGCCGATGATGACGCCGACAGCAAGGTCCATGACGTTGCCTCTGGCGATAAAGGTTTTAAATTCATTGAGCATTCAAGATGTCCCCAGTTAGATCAGTCCAACGAACGCCAGACTGCTTCATAATAACATGCTAAACCAAAGTTTAAATGCTTCTCTATCTATGCGCGTGATTATCTGGCCAACGCCAAACCATTGACGACCAAAGAGTAATTTCCAACCCTGCACATTTGTCCTATGGTTTGCCTCGGAGGATCATGAAAGCCTGTCATTTTTGCCGGGCGATGGAGGACATGTGCTTCCCGGGTGGATTATTTTAGTTGCGGCATTTGCCTATATTCTGCTGTTGTTTGTTGTCGCCAGTCTTGGTGACCGCAACAGCCGCAGGACAAGTGTTTCCAAACGCGGCCGCCCGATCGTCTATGCGCTCAGCCTGGCGATTTATTGCACGTCCTGGACGTATTTCGGTGGTGTTGGACTCGCGGCGACCCACGGGTTGGAATTTCTGGCCATCTATATCGGTCCGGTGCTTGCCTTCACCATCGGCATGCCAGTTATCAGGCGTATCATCCAGCTGGCCAAGGCCGAGAAACTGACATCGGTTGCCGACTTTATCGCAGCGCGCTATGGCAAGAACTCAGCCGTCTCGATCATCGTGGCGTTGATTTCGCTGATCGGAGCCATTCCTTACATCGCGCTGCAGCTGAAGGCAGTTTCCAACTCCGTTGCCGCCATGGTCAACCCATCGGATTATGGCATTGGCAGCGGTAATCTCTACTTTCTCGACCTTGCCTTCATCGTCACCGTGTTGATGGCGGGTTTTGCGGTGATTTTCGGCACGCGCCACACCGATGCGACCGAACATCAGGACGGGCTTATCTTGGCCATTTCGATGGAATCGCTCGTCAAGCTTTTGGCCATCTGCACGGCCGGCATCTACGTCATATTTTTCCTGTTCGACGGGCCTGTACAGCTTTGGGAACTGACCCGGCAAAACGAGCAGGCCATGGCAGCGCTGACGTATCAGACGCCGATCAGCCGCTGGATCGTGCTGACCATGCTATCGTCCTTTGCGATCATCATGTTGCCGCGCCAGTTCCATGTCACCGTTGTCGAAAACCGTACCAGCGAAGAACTGCGCATGGCAGGCTTTCTGCTGCCGCTCTACCTCGTCGCCATCAATGTGTTTGTGCTGCCGATTGCCATGGCTGGTGTGATCACACTCGGCAATACTGGCGAGGCAGACCTGTATGTGTTGCAACTGCCGCTGACCGGACAAATGCCTGTTGTCACGCTGATCACATTCATCGGCGGGTTTTCTGCGGCCACCGCCATGGTCATCGTAGCGTCGGTCGCACTTTCCATCATGATTTCCAACGACATCGTGATGCCCATCTTCCTTCGCCACAAGCTGATGAGCCGCACCACGCACCGGGCCGATTTCGCCAAGACCCTGCTGAACATCCGCCGCACCGCCATTTTTGCCGTTCTATTGTTGGGATATGCCTATTACCGCGCTGCCGACAGCACCACCGGTCTCGCGTCGATCGGCCTTCTCGCCTTTGCAGCTATCGCGCAGATGGCGCCGTCGCTATTTGGTGGCCTGTTGTGGCGCAGAGCCAATGCGCGTGGCGCGATTGCCGGTCTGGTGTCAGGTTTTCTGGTTTGGGCCTACCTGCTGTTTTTGCCAAGCCTTGGCGGACCCGATTATTCACGGGTTGCGGCAAGCATTCTCGGTTTCGTTTTCCCTGGCCTGTCGCTGTTCAATCCGGAAAACCATGATCCGCTCGTCAACTCGGTTATCCTTAGCCTGATCGTCAACAGTCTGGCCTTTATCCTGGGCTCCCTGTCGCGCAATCCACGGCCGGTGGAACGCATTCAATCGGGTATCTTCGTTAAACGTCATTCCCGCTCGCAATTTGCGACACGTGGCTGGAAAACACGGGTCAGTGTTGGCGACCTTAAAAGTGCAGTGGCCCGTTATCTCGGCGAAGAGCGCATGCAGCGTTCACTGGCCACCTATGAAAAAACCGCCGGACGAAAGCTGGATGACGATCAGCCGGCCGATATGGCCCTTATCCATTTCTCCGAACAGTTGCTCGGTAGTGCCATCGGCTCGTCATCGGCACGGCTTGTGCTGTCGCTTATCCTGCAAAAGGCGGAAGATACCAATGCCGATACGGCCTGGTTGCTCGATCAGGCAAGCGAAGCGCTGCAGTATAATCAGGACATGCTGCAAACTGCGCTTGCGCAGATGGATCAGGGCATTGCGGTTTTTGACAGCTCGCACCAGCTGACCATTTGGAACAGGCGGTTCCGAACCCTGCTTGATCTGCCGGAACAGTTTGGTCGTGTTGGTCTGCCGCTTTCCGACATTGTCGCCATGTTGCAAGAACGCGGTGATGTTACTTCGCGGGATTCCGACCAGCTTATCGGCAACTTCCTGACGCTCGACATGCCATTTTCGATTGTCCTGTCGCAGAGTGGGCGGATTATCGAAGTGCGCTCCAATGCGATGCCGGACACCGGCATCGTTGCGACTTTCACCGATATTACCGAACGGGTGGCTGTCGACCGCGCCTTGCAGCAGGCCAATGAGACACTCGAACAGAGGGTGGCGGAGCGCACCAGCGAGTTGACGCGGGTGAATTGTGAACTCGCCGAAGCACGCGCCCTTGCCGATGAAGCCAATATTGGCAAAACCCGGTTCTTTGCGGCAGCCGGCCACGACATTCTGCAACCACTCAACGCCGCGCGGCTTTATTCCTCGGCACTGGTTGAACGCCTTGGCGTGTCCAATGACAGCACACTGGTGCAGAACATCGACTCGTCACTCGAATCCGTGGAAACAATCCTCGGCGCAGTTCTCGACATTTCCCGCCTTGATACCGGCGCCATGAAGCCCCGCTTTGCATCTGTGCCGCTCAATGATCTGCTGCGGCGTATCGAAACGGACTTCGCACCGATTGCCCGCGAAAAAAATCTGAAGCTGGTTGTCATGCCGACCTCGCTTTCCGTGCGCTCCGACCCGAACCTCCTGCGTCGCTTGGTGCAAAATCTTGTCTCTAACGCCATCAAATATACGCTGTCGGGCAAAGTACTCGTCGGTGTGCGCCGTGACGGGAACAATGTTGTGCTGCAGGTCATGGATTCCGGCATCGGCATTCCAGCCTCCAAGTTCCGCACTGTCTTCAAGGAGTTTGCACGCCTTGAGGAAGGCGCCAGAACGGCAACTGGGCTCGGGTTGGGGCTCTCTATCGTGGACCGCATTTCTCGCGTGCTGAACCACCCTGTGCAGCTGTCCTCGACGCTCAGTAAAGGCACGACCTTCCGTATCAGCCTGCCGCGTGACAAGTCCGAAAATATTAGCGTCAAAGCGCTACCAACCGGCAATGCCGGGGGCATGCATGAACCGCTGGTCGGTTTGCGGGTGCTGTGCATCGACAATGAACCGAAAATCCTTGAGGGCATGGCGCTACTGATCAGCGGCTGGGGCTGCGAGGTGCTGCAGGCCGATGCGATTTCCGCGCTTGATTTGTTGCCCGTGACATCACCACAGCCGCCAGACCTGATTATCGCCGACTATCATCTCGGCGATGGCAGTGGTGTTGGTGCCATCCTGCTTTTACGCGCACTCTATAAGGCAGACATCCCTGCCCTGCTGATCACGGCCGACCGCACGCCAGAGGTGCGCAACGAGGCCGAAAAACATAGCATCACCATTCAGCACAAGCCAGTGCGGCCTGCGGTGCTGCGCGCTTACATGACGCAGCTGTCAGCGCATATTCGTGCAGCAGCAGAATAAAGTCCTGGAAATACCCAACCAATAAAAATGCCCCGCAATTGCTTGCGGGGCATTTGTCATTTTGGCGATGTCTTCGAGTGGATCAGGCCACGCGTGCAAATTGCTCACGCGCGTGCGATTGCGATGCCTGTTCCATGCGGAACTGCTGCACAAGTGCCAGAAGCTCCTGCACCTCATTGGCCAGCATCTGGCTTGCAGCACTGGATTCTTCTGCCATGGCCGCGTTCTGCTGGGTCATCTGGTCCATCTGGTTGACGGAGCTGTTGACCTCATGCAGCGCAGAGGACTGGTCCTGCGCTGCTGTTGCGATGGTTTCAACGTGTTTGCTGACATCCACGATCTGCCCGCTGATCTCGGACAGAACTTCACCAGCCTGCTGCACCAGCAATGCGCCGGTCTCAACTTCATTGCTCGACTGGTTGATGAGACCCTTGATCTCACGCGCCGCATCGGCGGAACGCTGGGCGAGTTCCCGCACTTCCTGCGCCACGACCGCAAAGCCTTTACCAGCCTCGCCGGCGCGTGCTGCCTCAATACCCGCATTCAAGGCCAACAGGTTCGTCTGGAATGCGATATCGTCGATGACCTCGATGATCTGCTCGATCTTCTTGGAAGCGTCTTCGATACGGCCCATAGCGGCGACGGCATTGCTCACCACCGTGCCGGAACTATCTGCACTCTGGCGGGTGCGATTGACAGCCTGATTGGCTTCACGGGCGCGCTCAGCCGACGATTTGACCGTGATGGTGATTTCTTCGACAGCGGCTGCGGTCTGTTCCAGAGACGCTGCCTGCGATTCCGTGCGACGCGAAAGATCGTTTGAAGATTGCAGCATTTCGTCGCCGTTATGCTGAATGGTCAGCGTACGTTCGCGGATTTGCTGCAAGACGTTTTTCAAATGAGCGAGCGACGTGTTGAAGTCCATGCGCAGCTGATCAAGACGGCCCGAGAATGGCTTGTCAAGTGTGCGGGTCAGGTCACCTTGAGACAGGCGCGCCAGACCAGACGCAAGTTCGGTCACCGCAAATTCGATCTGCTGATCGAGTGTGCGCTTTTCATCATCGTTGCGGGCGCGTTCTTCATCAGCGGCAATCCGGTCTGCCTCACTGCGACCTTCGATAACCAGCTTCTCATGCGCGTTGGTGCGGAACACTTCCAGTGCTTCGGCAATATTGCCAAACTCATTGGATCGATCTGCATAGGGGATGACAGTATCGAGATTGCCGCTCGAAAGCGAATTGACGGCACCGGTGAGCACACCGAGGGGACGCAGTGCACGACGGATGACGAAGTAACCCAACAGGCCCACGGCGCCCATGACAAGCGCGCTGGAAAGCAGGATCATAGTCTGAAGCCCAGCCAGATGATCGAAGAATACTTGCATTGGAATACCGACAAACAGGATGCCGACCGGCGCGCCCGACTTGGATTTTACCGGGATGTAACCGGTCATGTATTCGCTGCCAAACAGGGTCGCCTTGCCAATGTAGACTTCACCCTTGCTGATTTTTGCATAGGCTTGGCTGTCGGTTGCCAGCTTGGTGCCGACGGCACGCTCGCCGTTTTCCTTCTTAACATTTGTAGACATGCGGACGAAATCTTCGCCCTGCTTCTGGAACACTGTGGAAACGCCACCGATGATCAGTGCCGTGCGATCCACCAGATCCGTATCACGCAATGTACCGATGCTGGCACGATCAACACTGACAAGGTTTCCATTATCGATGTTCAACGTGGCACCACCAACCTTCAGTTCATAGAGAACCGCCATGGCGCGGGCTGCACTGTTCGTCTGGATCTCTGCCGTCTCCATGACGTCTTCTTCGAGACTGACATAGGTCGAGACACCGATGGCCGCGATACCCAAAAGAACGAGGCAGGCTGTCAAAGCAATTATTTGCACTGCGACGGGTGCAGAAAGGAGCTTCTTCATCTCGGAGTTCCCCAATTTTTTACGATTGAAGCATCGTAAGGGGAAATCGTTAAAATTGAAAAAATTTCAAAAAATAACTAATCAGCTAATATTCAAGGCGACTTGATTAGGTGACAAATATCAATTTCTAATATTCAGCAATACTTCAAAACGCAGATAATACTACAATTAATGAATGTAGCCCATGCGAATTGCTTTGGCGATTGCTTGAATTCGATTGACTGAATCAAGCTTGATTGTCGCTGAGCCAAGATAGGCGTTGACCGTGTGAACGGACAGGCCAAGCTTAACGGCAATTTCTTCACTGATCTTGCCATCACCTGCCAATTGCAAGCAGGCAATTTCGCGCTCGCTTAAGGCTTCTGTCGGAGTCGACCGGCGCTCATCCAGCGCCAGAAGATCAATCATCACCTGACAGCACTTCAGGTGATGATCAATGGTCGTGCCGCAGTCGAGCTCGAGAGCCGTGCCGCAGAAGACAACCAGACCATTACCGATGTTGCCGAGTTTGATCGGCAGGGCCACACCTGCATAGGGCAGATCGGTATTGTCGGCCTGCTTCAACATCGGCACCATTTCAGGTGTTATGGAAATGCCCTTGCCCTGATCGGTAGACCAGATCAGTGGCAGCAGCGAGCCGTCAATATGCTCCAGGAGTGTGGTGCCGAGTGCCGAAACCAGGGCATTGGTCTGCTCGGCTGCGCCCATTCCCCAGTTCTCGAGTTCACACACCAGCTTGCGCTTGTTGGGAAAGCTTGAAATCGCAGCACGGAAGACGGCAAAATTTCTTGCCCCCATTTCCTTCTGCATACCAATCAACATTGGAAAAAGATCTGATCGATTGGACGTGCGGCTGACGCGGACAATCTGTACTCCGCCTTGCTCATCCGTGGTGGTGTCTCTCGAATAAGCCATCAATCAACCATCAAACAAGATTGTTACGAACCGCGTAAGCGATTGCTTCGGAGCGGGTTTTCGTCGCGGTTTTACGCATGACGCTAGTAATGTAGTTGTTGATTGTATTACGCGAAATGCCAAGAATAGTCGCCATTTCGTCACTGGTCTTGCCTTCGGCAATCCAGTAGAGGCATTCTAGTTCGCGCTCGGTCAGATCAATGTCACGCTCGACCTTGAGATCATAGCCAATACCGAAGCTGGCGCTATAGCCGCACAACAAGCCGACTTCACGCAAACGCTCCATGGAAGGCACTGTACCTTCTGGGAACATCAGCAGAAGTGCAAAGCGTATGTTGCCGACGCAGAACGTCATTGTGCAATACTGCCGGTCCGTACCTTTGGGGATGCATCCCTCATCGGGCAGGATATGCAGTTGCGGCTGAAGGAGCGAGAGGCACTTTTCCATCTCACTCACGCGCGCCTGGCTGGCAGCAAGCGTACCACCAATCTTCTTGACGAGATCGAATGGCCAGTTGGATGTGATGACGAAGCTTAGACCGTTCTCCTGAAACATATCCTCGCGGGCCAGCATATAATATGAAGCGCCCGCATAGGTGGCCAACACATCAAGAGAACCGGACATGTCCCCCCGTCCAGCTATCTCGCCCATCCAGCTGATGACTTGTACCCGCGATGAAGGTTGCACCGCTGGGTTCAGCGGTTTTACCGTCAGTCTGCGAATATCCACATCTGCCTTCAAGTGATGAGTTTCCTTTAGGAAGGCCAGACCGGCCGGAGATGCACGCATTGGTATCACCTCTGAGCCGCCCAAAAGCATTTTCAAATTTCAGCCTACGAATCACCTCATTCTAGGAGACGGTCAAGGAAATACCACTATCAGAATTTGGCATTTCCACTCCTTTCACCGGGCGACCTGGAACAGACCATGAATGCTGTACCAATCTGGCATTGGTGTTTCATGTCATGGCACAGATCTGGTTTGTGATCTTCTGGAATACCGCCGGAAACCGAGACATCCTCACATTTTTCAGGCGGTTTTGAAGTCTGCCCTGCGTAAGCGTGGCTGGCGTCAGACGATTCGTTGATAGGGATAAAGCGCATCTCCCCGGAAAAGTTCCTTCGCTCCTATCACTAATGTCCGGCAAAAACGCGGCTGACAGCTGTCAATTATCGAAACAAGGCCGGGGGAAACCCGGCCTTGTTATCAAGCGGCCTTTTCGATGGCCCATTTGCGGAGGATCTTGGCAGCTCTTTCTTCGCTGATCTCCACCATACGCGACAGGCGACGTTCTGGCCCTTCGCGTACCCGGCGGTTGAAGCCGCCGTTGGGATCTTCGCCAGACAGCAGGTCGTCTGCGCTGTCGAAGCCGAAGTCTGCACCAAAGCCTTCCATGAGACCACCACCGCCGCCGCCCATTGCTGGCGAGAAGTCTGGCAGTTCGAGGCCGGCTGCATCCTGTGCCAGTTCCGCGTTTGCCGCACCATTGCCCATGACAGAGCGGACAACCGGGCGAATTCCAAGCCACACGATGAGGAAAGCCACAGCGATGAAGGCGAAGGAGTTGATGATACCTGCAGAGTTGCGTGTTAGAACTTCCATAAAACTTGGACCGCTTGGTGCTTCATCAAGAAGCTGGCTTTCCAAGAAGGTCATGGCGGTCAGCGTTACATTGTCGCCACGGTCAGAGGAGATGCCTGCCGCAGAGGTAACGATCTTCTGCATCTCCGCGAGATAGGCGTCGATCTTGGCCTGGTCGACCGGTTCGCCAACCATACGGGCGATACGGTCCTTGTTGACCACGACAGCGACGGAGATTTTTTCGACCTGATAGCTGTTACGAACCGTGGCAATTGTCTTGCTGTTGATTTCGTAGTTGGTCTGCTCTTCCTTCTTGTCGGATTCGTCAGACGATTCAGGACCACCGCTACCACCTTGTGGGGCCGCCTGCGGCACGTTCTGTTCAACCGTGGCTGCCGTGTCAGGGGTACGTTCCTGAGACTTCTGTGCTTCCTTGATCGTTCTGACCGAACGCTCGACACGTGATTCAGGATCGTAGACGGTTTCCTGAATTTGCTGGCTGTCGGTGTTCAGCTGTGCAGTCACGCTGGAGCGGAAGTTGTCCATGCCAAGGAACGGTGCGAGCGCCTTGTCAATGTTGGTTTCAATTTCCTGCTGTACGGACTGCACAAGTGTCAGCGAACGGCTCATAGCGCCGTTGGCAGCATCGTCGCCGGAGGCCAGAAGCTGACCGGTCGAGTCGAGGATGGTGACATCATCAACCTCAAGTCCAGGAACTGCCGATGCGACGAGGTGGCGAATAGAAGCCGCAGCCTTGCGACCTGCTGTCGCGCTGGCCCGGATCATAACGGAAGCCGTCGGCTTCTGTTCGCCACGGCGGAAGTTACCCACATCAGGCATAACGATGTGAACGCGTGCCGCAGTGATGCCGTTGATCTGTTGGATGGAGCGGCTGATTTCGCCTTCAAGAACGCGAACGCGGGTTACTTCCTGCATGAAGGAGGTAAGACCAAGCGAACCGACATTGTCGAAAAGCTCATAACCGGCATTGGCGCTGTTTGGCAAGCCGCGTTCGGCAAGCAGTACGCGTGCGCGGCTGGTCATACCAACCGGCACCTGGATGCTTGTGCCGTCGGAGCCGACTTCAAACTGGAAGTTGGATTCGGCAAGCGCAAGGCTGATCTTGTTCAGGTCGGCATTTTCGAGGCCGACATAAAGTGTTTCGTAAGCTGGCTTATTAACGTAAACAGCCGCCGCAATGACCAAGACCATGGAGACGATACCAACGCCACCAAGGAGCAACAAGCGCGTTTGGCCTAGCGCTGCAATATTTCTTAAGACCTGAGGGACTTGATTTAACAGATTCATTCTGTTCCGCACCGTCATTCATGGAGTCATAGACCGAATAGTCCTAGTGGCAACCTAGAAGACGAAGCTTGCGCGAGCGTTTCGCGCAGTGCGGTTTGTCAAATTGATGCTATTGGGGCTTTCACACCGCCGGATTAGAACAGGTCGACGTCTCCGGAAACCTTGTCCAGCGGCTGCGAATGGCCGTGACGTAAGCCGGTGCCCAGCGCCTTCTGCATTTCGGCAAGCTTCACCAGGCTGAGCGCCGTGGTGACGTCGATCACCCACTCGGTTGGAATGGTACCGGTAATCGTGTCGATAAATTCCGCCAGGCCACGGGTTTTCTGGACCGCAAGGTCAATGCCCTGCAGCAGTTTCAGACCATCTTCGGAGATGGCGCCATCGGCCATTTCAAGCAATTGGGGTTCGATACGCTCGATCAGATAGGCAACGTCATGAAGTTCACTCACAACGCGCATCAAGACATCGGGCAGAGCTTCTTCCAATGGTGCCACCCGTGAATGCTCGGCAATATACATAAAAAACCCCGTTACTAGAAAAACTCGATATCGTTGGCCACCGGCTTGGGCGCCGGCTGCGGTCGGGCTTCCAAAGCGACGGTTTTTTGCGCTTCCGCACCGGTAAGCGGATGTTGGCGGGCCCGTCCGGAAACAGGCCAGTACTCAACCTTGCGACCATGATCCCCGCCCGTTGAGGAACTGATCACCGGTATGCCTTCATCCTTCAGAAACTGCATGGCAAACAATGCGTTCTGCTCACCGACATTGGAGAAGCTGGCAATGGTTTTTGCGCCGCCAAAGATCTTGGCTTCAAGCCTGTCCCTCCGCGCACCCTGCTTGAGCAGGCCGTTGATCAGCAACTCCATAAGATGGACACCGTAACGGGTGGCATCCCCGCCGCTCACTCCCCCCGTACCCGGCAAAAGGAAGTGGTTCATGCCGCCGACACCGGCGACAGGATCTCTCATACACGCAGCCACGCACGAACCCAGGATCGTCGTCAGAACCACATCGGGATCCTTGATGACCTTGTATTCTCCTTGAATGATATGCACGCGCTTGGCTGCAGCTTCCATCATTTAAGCGATCCGAACACGGCTTCGATAGCAGCCTTCATTTTTTCGATGGAGAAAGGCTTGGCCAGCACGTTGTTGGCACCCAGCTGTGCAGCCTTCTGTACCAGCGCGCGGTCACCCTGCGCCGTCAGAATGATGAAGGCAGCCTTCTTCGTGTTCGGGTTGGTGCGCACAGCCTGCAGGAAACCCAGACCGTCCATCTTCGGCATATTGAAGTCGGAGATAACCAGGTGGTGAGGTTGCTGCTCCATAATCTTCATTCCCTGCTCACCGTCACCGGCGGACGTGATCTGCTTGAAACCAAGCTGGGTCAGCGCGTCACTCAGCAACAGTCGGCTGGTTACCTGATCATCAACGATCAGAACTTTGATTTTCTCTGCGATAGACATTATTCAGAACCTTCTTTCCGGGCAGCAGTTAACTTCAAAATTTCCTCGCCAATCGCGGTTAACGGCAGCTGTTGCTCGACGGCACCCAGTTCGTAGGCCACTCTTGGCATTCCATATACGACACATGTCTTTTCATTCTGTCCGACGGTGCGCGCGCCGGCATGCCTCATTTTCAAAAGGCCTGCCGCACCATCACGCCCCATGCCGGTAAGGATGACACCTACTGCATTTCGGCCTGCCAGTTCGGCAACAGAATCAAAAAGCACATCGACCGATGGGCGGTGACCGTTTACCGGCTCCCGCTCCAACAACCTGCAACTTGGCGCAGAGTGATTGACAACTTGCAAATGCCGCTCCCCACCGGGCGCTAGGTAAATTTTACCAATCTGCAATCGCGCGCCATCCGTTGCCTCTTCCACCACCGGTGCACACAGGCGGTTAAGCCGTTCTGCAAAGCTCTTGGTAAAGGTCGGCGGCATATGTTGGGTGATAACGGTCGGTGGGCAATTGGCCGGAAATTTCTGCAAGACAGTAATGAGAGCTTCCACTCCGCCGGTCGAAGAACCGATTGCCACGATCTTGCGACCACCGCGATAATCATTCACGGACATGGCCTTGGGTGGTGCTGGCCGCTCGGCAACCGGTGCAGGCGCGGTGCGATAGCTGACAAGTTGAGACCGTGCGGCAGCCTTCACCTTTTCGGCAAGATCGCCAAACGGATTGCGATCGCCAGGTGCTGGTTTGCCCACACAGTCAAAAGCACCGATTTCCAGCGCGGTCAGAGATGCATTTGCACCATGATGCGTTAGCGTAGACACCATGATCACCGGCATTGGTCTCAGGCGCATGATCTTTTCGAGGAATTCGAGGCCATTCATATCTGGCATCTCGATATCAAGTGTCACAACATCAGGATTAAGTTGCTTGATTGCCGCACGCGCTTCCATGGCATCGCCAGCCTGACCCACGACCTGAACGTCCGGGTCAGCCTTCAAGACAGCCGTGATCAATCCGCGCATGGTCGGAGAATCATCGACAACGAGAACTCTGGCTGGAGCACCCATTATTTCCTCCCCTTTCCGATGTAGCGGTAGGTGGTGATGCCGATATTATCGAACACATTTTTAGCGTCGCCAGACACGCGCTCGGAATGACCGATGTAAAGATGTCCGCCCTCAGGAAACAGACCGGCAAAACGGTTCCAGATTTTCATCTGGGTCGGCTCATCAAAATAGATCACGACGTTGCGGCAGAATATGATGTCGAAATTTCCCTTGAAGGGCCACTGCGTCATCAAATTAAGCTCGTTGAAGGTGATCAGACGTTTTACCTTGTCGCTGATCTGGTACTTTTTACGACCACCAGCATCAACCTCGGTAAACCACTGCTTGCGCATGGATGCAGAGACCGTCTCAAGCGCCGTTTCATCGTAAACACCAGCGCGCGCCAGTGCGAGAATCTTCGGGTCGATATCGGTTGCCAGGATCTTGAAGTCGTAATCCGTGACATTGGGGAACATCGCCAGAACCGTCAGCGCAATCGAATAAGGCTCCTGCCCGTCGGAGCAGGCAGCCGACCATATACGAACGCGCCCACCGGCTTTCGCACGGTTGATCAGACCTGGCAGTACTTCGTCACGCAGGTGATCAAAGTGATGGTTTTCGCGGAAAAAACGCGTGAAATTGGTCGTCAGATGCGACAGCATTTCACGACGCGGCTGCGCTCCCTCTGGAGAGGCGACAAGCGCGCAATATTCCTTGAACCCACTCAAGCCAAGATTGCGGATATGCTTCGACAGGCGAGAATAGACAAGCGATGCTTTGGAATCGTTGAGATAAATCCCTGCATCGGCGTAAATCA
The DNA here is from genome assembly GCF_014851585.1 of Agrobacterium sp. AGB01. Classification (GTDB taxonomy): domain Bacteria; phylum Pseudomonadota; class Alphaproteobacteria; order Rhizobiales; family Rhizobiaceae; genus Agrobacterium. Next base: position 289,124 of record NZ_JACVAB010000001.1, on the reverse strand, counting down.
TCGCCGCAATATCCGTCAGATCGCGCCTTGTCAGCGGATATTCTCCGCTGGCAAGCACTTCATCAGGCGACTGTCGTTGATCGTTCAACTTGAGCGACGTCATTCATCACCGCTTTCAACCGGTTGCAGCAAGAGACATCTCTTGCTTCAGGGACTGGCCACGCGATGCGCCAACTACGGCATCGACGTCGAGAATAAGAGCAACGCGACCGTCGCCGAGAATGGTTGCAGCAGCAATGCCCGGAACGTGGGTGTAGTTTGCCTCAAGCGACTTGATAACCACCTGGCGCTGGCCTTGGATCGCATCGACCATCAGGGCGCGCTGGCCGCCACCTTCAGATTCCACCAAGAGAGCAACACCTTCGACCGGGTTTGCCTGGGTTGCGCGGAAGTTGAGGATACGACCAACATCCACCAGTGGGCAGAAGCTGTTGCGGATCGAGATCAGACGCTGGTTGGCACCGAACGAATGGATGCTCTGCGCTTCCGGCTGTAGTGTTTCGACAATCGCCGTCAAAGGTACAACGAGCGTCTGCCCGGCAACCGTGACCACCATGCCGTCGAGAACGGCCAGTGTCAGCGGAAGGCTCATGGTAAAGGTAGAACCAAGACCCGGACGCGAGGTGATGCTGATACGACCGCCAAGCGCCTGAATGGAGCGCTTGACAACGTCCATGCCCACACCACGACCCGAGATATCGGAAATCTTGTCGGCGGTGGAGAAGCCTGGCATGAAGATCAGGTTGTCGATCTCTTCGTCCGAAAGGTTTGCGTCAGCGGCAATCAGATCGTTGTCGATCGCCTTCTGGCGAACGCGCTCGCGGTTGATACCGGCGCCATCGTCCTGCAGTTCGATTAGAATGCGGCCCGAACGGTGCTTCGCAGACAGCTTGACAGTACCCTCAGGGTTCTTGCCAGCGGCTTCGCGCTTTTCTGGTGTCTCAATACCGTGGTCGACGGCATTGCGGATCATGTGGGTCAGCGGCTCGGCCAGCTTGTCGATAACCGTCTTGTCCACTTCGGTGTTTTCACCTTCGGTAATAAGACGGATTTGTTTGCCGATCATGTCGGCAACTTCGCGGACGATACGCGACATGCGCTGGAACACAGGCTTAACCGGCTGCGCGCGGATAGCCATAACGCTATCCTGAATTTCGCGGGTCAGTTGCTGAAGTTCTTCCAGCCCCATGTTGACAGCCGAGGTGCCGGTCGTGTCGTTCTCGATCACGCTCTGCGACAACATCGCCTGATTGATGACAAGCTCGCCAACCAGGTTGATGAGGCGGTCAACGCGATCAAGGTCAACGCGGATTGTCTGGCCAGCACTGGCGTTTGCAGCAGCAGCAGCGTTGGCAGGAGCAGCCGCTTCCTTGGCAACTTCTTTCTTTTCAACTGCGGCAGAGACTTTTCTCAAGACGTCGCTTGCAGCACCAGCGGTTGAAACGGCATCGTCAGCAGCAGACAGTACGGCAGGCTCTTCAATAACCTCTTCATCCAGGATAGAAAGGTCGAAAGGAACAGGCACCATTGGCAGCTCTTCAGCCGTGGCTTCCGGCTCCGGAGACGTGATTTCGAGATCACAATCCCACTCTGCAAACTCGAACACGCTGCGAACATCTTCCGCGCTCTTGTCGGTCTTTACGGTGATGGTCCAGGAAAAATAGGCTGCTTCCGGATCGATATCTTCCAACGACGGCAACGTGGACATGTCGCAGTTGATGCCCATTTCGCCAAGACGCGAAAGGTCGCGCAACAGCAAAGCCGCCTCATTTCCCTTGGAGTAGAGCGATGCCTTTGGCTTGAACACGACATTGTATACCGACGGCTCCATGAGCGGCGTGATATCGTCTTCAAAATCACTGAAGGAGAATGCGACGGGCTGGAAACCGCTTTCATCGGTTGGTGCGGGTGCATCTGCAACTTTTGGCGCAGCAGCTTCCGGCGCACTGGACGCGCTTGGCATTTCACCATTCGCAAGTGCTTCAAGTTCTTTAACCAGACCACGGGTGCGGGTTGCCTCAACCTGACCACCATCGCGCGCTGCGTTGGTCAAATCGGCCAGAACGTCTGCCGACTTCAGCATGACCTTCAAGACGTCCTGATTGGGCTCAAGCTTGTTCGAACGCACGCAATCAAGCGTGGTTTCGAACACGTGGGCGAAGGCAACCAGATCGTCCAGACCAAATGCGCCTGCGCCACCCTTGATGGAATGAACGGCTCGGAAAACGGCATTGACTGTCTCGGGATCACGATCGCCGTCGTTCAGCTTCAAAAGACCTGATTCCAGTTCGGCGAGCTGTTCCTCGCATTCCTGGAAGAAGATTTCTTTGATTTCGTTCATATCCATTGTGAAAAATCCCGTATCAGGCAGTTACACGTTCAATGGCATCAATAAGTTTGGCAGGATCGAAGGGCTTGACGATCCAGCCGGTCGCTCCGGCCTGCCGCGCACGGTTCTTCTTTTCCGCATCACTTTCGGTTGTCAGCACCAAGATCGGTACTGCACGGAACTTTTCGCTCCGGCGCACACCTTCGATAAAACCGAAGCCATCAAGGCGCGGCATGTTGATGTCGGTTACTATCACATCAGGGTTGCTCTGCTCGAGAACCTCAAGGCCCTCAACGCCGTCTTCAGCCTGCACGGTCTCGAAACCGGCATTGTTGAGCGTTACCAGCAGCATGTTGCGGATCGTGCGGGAATCATCCACCGTCAGCACTTTTTTCTTCATTGCCGTATCTCCTTCGGGAGCAGATGATCTATGTTGACGCCGATCAATTGGAGCGTTTTTGCAAAAGCATCCGATGCTTTCGCGAATGTGATTGCCTTGCCGTCGGTTTCCCATGTCTTGATGCCGGCCATCAGCACCTGAACACATTGAACGCCAACCCGCTCGACTGCCGATGCATCAATGGCAAGCGCAGAGCCGCGCAACTCCATCAATTTACCGCGCAGTACCGACGCTTCGTTGAGGTCCAGCACCGCGCTCAACTGCAATGTTGCCTGCGTGCTTTTTCTGCCTGCCATCAATTCACTCCTTGCCGTCTGAATTGCTGTATCTGTTCTTGGAAATATCTCGGGCTGCTCACGACCGGCTCCGGTTGAGTTTTCGGAGCGGCAACCGGTGCAGCCTGATGGTAATTCTGGTGCGAAATGTGGAATTCGCGAACCGTGCGGCCTAGCTCCAGAATAACCGTGTGAAGGTCATCGGCTTTTGCCGCGACATTGGTAGTGCGTTGCGCACTCGCGCTGGCTTCGGAACCCAAAGCATTGATTTCGCTGGCCGCTGATTTCAGGTGATCGACATTGTCGCCGGTCATGGTCGTCATGTCAGTAATCATGCCGCTGACGTCAGAGACCTGACGGACAACACCTTCGATGGCATTCTGGGTGCGGTTGACCGTTTTCACGCCGGAATCGACTTGCGTTTTCGTCTCGCTCACCAGAGTCTTAATTTCACGCGCCGCATCGGCAGAACGTTGCGCAAGGGCGCGAACTTCCTGCGCGACCACCGCAAAGCCACGGCCACTGTCGCCAGCGCGTGCCGCTTCAATGCCGGCATTAAGCGCAAGCAGGTTGGTCTGGAAGGCAATCTCGTCGATAGTGCCGATGATCTTGCCAATCTGTTCGGCGGACTTTTCAATGTCAGACATGGCATTGATGGCTTCGCCCACCGCCTGGCCACTTTCCTGCGCCGACAGTTTTGCTGAAGATACGGCTTTTTCAGCGGTATCCATCTTTTCAGCGCCATGTCTGAAAGCCGAGAGAATATTTTCAATGATTGAGACGGCATCCTGAAGACGTTCGGTTTGCCGCGATGCATTGCCGGAAAGCGCCTTGCCTTCCTGAATGAAGTCATTGCTCAGCGCATGGGCCTCGTCAGCATTTCTGCTCACCGCTGCAACAGCGTCTTCAATGCGATCAAGCGCAAAGTTAAACAGCTTCACAAGCTCGCCGTAGGCTTCCGGCAGATCGTCATCGGCAACACGTGCCGACAGGTTGCCATCGGCAATTGCCCGCAATGTTCCTTCAAGAATGGTGACGGTGCGGGCCTGCTCTTCGCTGCGCAAGCGTGCCAGTTCTTTCTGGTGGTTGATGCGCTGCTCATTAAAGCGCAGAGAAACCGCAATTTCAGTATCTGTCATGACCAAACGGACAACAGCTTTCACCAAATCTGCAAGTTCATTGACCCGTTTGCGAGAACCCGGAAAAATCGAACGCGGCATGCCCTGCTGGATAAGGCCGACCAGCAGATGCTCCAGCACCACGGCGTGGCTTGCGACGTTCCAGCGCGGGTCGAGACCCATGCGCGTTTCACTGTCGGACAGAACCTTTACACGCTCTGCATAAAGCGCATCAAAACGGGCATCGGTCAGCACACCCCAATGGGCAGTTTGCAGATCGTGCAGCCGGTCAAGCTGGTGTTCACTTTCGAATGACGGAGAACAGTCCGGCAGCGACTGGAAGCGCAGCATCAGATCGCGCAGGCCGCCGCGGGCCAGGGGCTCAAGTGTCATGCGGTTACGGCGCAACAGTTCACACTGCTCTTGGTCGAGCCCAGCAAAGCGCAAACGTCCGCCAAGGCTGCTGCCCTGCGTCTTGCGCGACTGATCTGACGGCAGTTCATGCCCCAAGAGACGACCCCAAATCCTTATACCGGCCCACGTTCCGGTATATTTGCCTGTTTGCAGTCAGTTTTGGCGGCATCCGGCCAAGCGAAACCAAATGGGTTTCCCAAGCCGACACTCAAAACTGCTATAAATTTGAAACGAGAATACCGGATCAGTCCCGGTACGGCAGAGCGGCTTCATGCCTAGGAGGAGTTGGAAAAACTCCCTTTTCGCCGTGAATACAGGTAATCTTTATGGTTAATTCCTTGCTCGAAGGTTAAGAAACAATAACCGCCGCGTCAAACGGTAAAATTTGTTTCGACTTTGACCTATTAGCCTCATAACCACATTCAAAATTGCGATTTTTTCTCAAAAGACAGCGCATTTCTTGTCCCTATGTGCTGGACAAGGCGTCCGCCATTACCCTAAAACAAAATCAACGGGATATTACGAGCGGCGCGGATCGAACGAATAAAGGAGATGTAACCTTGCCATGGATGGGGAAAAGCCAAACAGCCCTGCGCCATCCTTACGGGTTCATCGTTCTTGCAACCACCTGCCTGTTCGTCCTTATCAGTGCTCACGTCGGGCTTAGCCAAGGCTCCCCGATAAAGCCTTACCGTCTTGAGCGGCTGCAGCCGCAAGAACTAGCGCGTAAGGCCTTTACCGATGACGGAACGTCGACCTGCGCAGCACTCAACCGGTTTGATACACCGTGTGATTTGCGAAAAAGCAATTCCGGCATAGAGGGTTTACAAACGGCTTTCATAGACAGCCTTGTCAAAGCCGGTACAAAAACCCCGACGGGTCGCTACGCGCAGGGCATTCCTGAATCACCTTATTCAGTTGTCAGGGTTCCGCGCGGTCCCCCTTCCGGAGCCTCATAACCGTAAGGCATACTTTTCTACTGGTTCGCATTCAGCGAGGTTGCGGTTTGAAGAGAGCCATCGGTTCAGAGACACCATCTGCCCCTGAAACCCGCTTGATGAATGACCGCCGCCTATGAATCCTGAATACCTTCTGCCACTGCTGATTTCCTTGCCCTTCATCGGCAGCATCGTCACCGGGATGATGCTGCGAACGAGTGCGGCAGCAGGTCCAGCATCGGTGGCAGGCGCAGTCGCCCTTTGTGGACTGCTGATCAGCCTGTTCCTGTACCCGACCGTCGCCGGTGGTGCCGTTCTGCGTTACGACGCCGAATGGCTGCCGCAACTTGGCCTGAACTTCACGCTGCGACTTGATGGCTTTGCGTGGATGTTCTGCGTGCTTATCACCGGCATTGGCCTGCTGGTTGTGCTCTATGCACGTTATTATATGTCGACCGAAGATCCGATCCCGCGTTTCTTCGCCTTCCTGCTGCTGTTCATGGGCGCGATGCTCGGTGTCGTCGTTTCAGGCAACGTCATCCTGCTGTCGATCTTCTGGGAACTGACCAGTATCTTCTCCTTCCTGCTAATCGGTTACTGGCACCACAATGCCGCCGCTCGCGATGGTGCGCGTATGGCGCTGACCGTCACGGGCATCGGCGGTTTCTGCCTGCTGGCTGGTCTGCTTGTTCTTGGCCATATTGTCGGAAGTTACGATCTCGACGTTATCCTGAAATCCGCCTCCGTTGTGCAGTCGCATTCGCTTTATGTGCCGGCACTGGTGCTGATCCTGATTGGTGCGCTGACCAAAAGTGCACAGTTCCCGTTCCACTTCTGGCTGCCGAACGCCATGGCTGCGCCGACACCTGTGTCGGCCTACCTGCACTCGGCAACCATGGTGAAGGCCGGCGTGTTTCTACTGGTGCGACTGTGGCCGGTTTTGTCCGGCACACCGGAATGGTTCTGGTTGGTTGGTTTCGCTGGTATCACCACTCTGCTGCTGGGTGCCTATTTCGCGATGTTCCAGCAGGACCTCAAAGGTCTGCTCGCATATTCGACAATCAGCCATCTTGGTCTGATCACAACACTGCTCAGTCTTGGAAGCCCGCTTGCCGCCGTGGCCGCGATCTTCCACATGATGAACCACGCGACCTTCAAGGCGTCGCTGTTCATGGCCGCAGGTATCATCGACCATGAAACCGGCACTCGCGACATGCGCAAGCTGAGCGGCCTTTATACCTATCTACCGGCGACGGCCACTCTGGCTATGGCGGCGAGTGCGGCTATGGCTGGTGTTCCGTTGCTTAACGGCTTTATTTCGAAGGAAATGTTCTTTGCCGAGGCAGTGGAAACCCACGCGGATTCCATTCTCGACAAGGCCCTGCCCTATGTCGCGACAATTGCCGGTGCTTTCAGCGTTACCTATTCTTTGCGCTTCATTCACACGGTGTTCTTCGGACCTGCGCCAAACGGCCTTCCAAACCCGAAGCCACATGAGCCGCCGCGCTGGATGCGTTTCCCGATCGAGTTTCTGGTGTTTGCCTGCCTTGTAGTTGGTATCGTTCCTGGTCTTTCTATCGGCCCTTACCTGCATTCCGCAGTTCTGTCGGTGCTTGGTCCGGAAACCCCTTATTACAGCCTGTCGATCTGGCACGGTTTCAATCTGCCGCTCATTATGAGCTTGATTGCGCTGGCCAGTGGTGTGCTGCTTTACGTGTTGCTGAACGGTTATCTTGCCAAATGTGACGATGGTCCGCCGGTCTTCCGCCACCTGCGCGGCCAGCGTATTTTCGAGCGTATTATCGTTACCGTTTCCTGGAAATGGGCACGCTGGCTGGAAAGCACTCTCGGTACACGCCGCCTTCAACCGCAATTGCGCCTGCTGGTGCTGTTTGCACTGCTGGCCGGTGTCTCGCCGCTGATAATGTCAGATTTCGCACTGACCTTGCCACGCGTCACCACTTTCGATCCGGTATTTGTCATATTGTGGCTGATCGGAATGGTCGCCGCACTTGGTGCTGCATGGCAGGCGAAATATCACCGTCTCGCTGCGCTGATCATGCTCGGTGTGACCGGCCTTGTGACATGTCTTACCTTCGTATGGCTGTCGGCGCCGGATCTGGCGATCACCCAGCTTCTCGTTGAAATCGTCACCACGGTCCTCATCCTGCTTGGCATGCGCTGGCTGCCAAAGCGCGAGGAAAAGGTCGATAACAGCACAGAATTGCCAGCCCAGCTTCGCCGCGCCCGCGACTTTCTGGTGGCCGTTTCGTGCGGAATTGCGATGTCGGTTGTTGCCTACGCCGTGATGACGCTGCCTGTGCCGAATACTATCGCCAACTACTTCCTTGAGCGTGCCTATTCGGAAGGTGGTGGCCGTAACGTCGTCAACGTTATTCTCGTTGACTTCCGCGGCTTTGATACGATGGGTGAAATTGCGGTTCTTGCCATTGTGGCGCTAACCGTGTTTGCGCTGCTGCGTCGTTTCCGTCCAGCCAGCGAAAGTATCGGTAAAACCGAACAGCAGAAGATACAAAACGCCTTCGATGCCGCCCGGCCGGAACGTTCGGCTGGAGATACCGCTCGTGACTACTTGTTGGTTCCGTCGGTTATCATGCAGTGGATGTTCCCGGTAATCATTACCTTCGCTGTCTACCTGTTCATGCGCGGGCATGATCTTCCAGGTGGCGGTTTCTCGGCAGGCATCACCATGGCGATTGCCTTCCTGCTGCAATATCTGGCCGGTGGTACACGCTGGGCAGAAGACCGCATCCGTATTCTGCCACTGCGTTGGATGGGTTTTGGTCTGATCGTTGCTGCCATGACCGGCATGGGATCATGGTATCTCGGATATCCGTTCCTGACATCTTACTCGCAATATCTGGAGCTGCCTTATATCGGCAAGATCCCGCTTGCCACCGCATTGATGTTCGATCTGGGCGTGTTCTCTCTCGTCGTTGGCGCTACGGTGCTGATGCTCATCGCGATTGCCCACCAGTCGCTGCGTAACTACCGCGTCAAATCTGCGGACACGAAAGCGGAGGGCGCGTAAATGGAACTCATTCTCTCAATCGGCATCGGCGTCATCACAGGCTCTGGTATCTGGCTCATCCTGCGCCCGCGTACCTATCAGGTCATTATTGGCCTGTCGCTTTTGTCCTATGCGGTGAACCTGTTCATCTTCGGTGTCGGTGGCATCAAAAGCAATGCGCCGCCGGTGCTGGTGGATGGGGTTGATATCTCAACCCTGACCGATCCCGTACCACAGGCACTGGTTCTGACTGCTATCGTCATCGGTTTTGCAACCACGGCGCTTTTCCTCGTCGTTCTGCTTGCGGCAAGAGGCCTTACCGGCACGGACCACGTTGACGGAAGGGAGCAGTCGAAATGAACTCCTTCCCTTCGCATATCGTCATCGCGCCTATTATGCTGCCGCTTTTAACCGGTGCTCTGCTGCTGTTCTTTGATGAGCGTCAGCGTTTTGCCAAAGCGATGATCAGTCTGGTGTCCTGCTGTGTCTTGCTTTTGATCACCATCACATTGTTTCAGCAGGTCAATTCGACTGTCAACACGGAAGTGGCGGCTGTCGTTTCAACCGGCGTTTACCTGCTCGGTAACTGGCCAGCACCTTTCGGCATTGTGCTGGTGGCTGACAGACTTTCCGCGATGATGTTACTCTTGACATCGCTTCTGGCCATTCCGGCACTGATTTATTCGCTGGCCAAGTGGCACAAGTCAGGTGCACATTTCCACTCACTGTTCCACCTGATGCTGATGGGGATTAATGGTGCATTCCTGACAGGTGACCTGTTTAATCTCTTCGTGTTCTTCGAGGTGATGCTGGCAGCGTCCTATGGCCTGTTGCTGCACGGCTCCGGCCAGCTTCGCGTCAAGGCCGGTCTACATTACATCGCCATCAACCTTGTCAGCGCGCTTTGCTTCCTGATCGGCGTCAGCATGATCTACGGCGTGACCGGCACCCTGAACATGGGCGATCTGGCGCAGCGCATTCCTACCCTACAGCCCGACCAGCGCATGTTGCTTGAAACGGGTGCCGCCGTTCTTGGCGTGGCGTTTCTGGTCAAGGCCGGCATGTGGCCTCTGAACTTCTGGCTGCCCTCAACCTACAGCGCGGCATCGGCACCGGTCGGCGGTATCTTTGCCATCATGAGCAAAGTCGGCATCTACGTGATCGCCCGCCTGTCCTTCCTGCTGTTTGGCTCAACAGCCGGAGAATCAGCAGGTTTCGGTCATGATGCGCTGTTGTATGGCGGTATAGCCACAATCGTGTTTGGCGCCATTGGTGTGCTTGCCTCGCAGGCACTTGGCAGGCTTGCCGGTTTTTCGGTTCTTGTCTCGTCCGGCACGCTGCTGGCAGCCATGGGCACGGGCAATGCGACGGTCGCCGCAGGAGCCTTGTTCTATCTGGTCAGCTCGACGCTGACGATCAGCGCATTCTTCATGCTAATTGAATTGGTGGAACGCGGACAGGATGCAGGCGCGAACGTTCTTGCCGTGACCATGGAAGCCTATGGTGACGCGGAGGATGAAGAGGAAGACGCCGAAATGGGGGTGACGATGCCTGGAACCATGGCGGTTCTCGGCACGTGCTTTGCCGCCTGCGGTATTCTTCTGGCGGGTCTGCCGCCGCTGTCCGGCTTCATCGCCAAGTTCTCGATCCTCTCGGCCATTCTCAACCCTTCGGGGCTTGGTGCGAATGACAGCATCCCGGCACTGTCGTGGTGGATCGTGTTCCTGATCGTGTTTTCCGGTTTTGCAGCCCTCATTTCCATGACCCGTGCAGGCATCAGAACCTTCTGGGCCTCGATTGAAGGCACAGTTCCACGCGTGCTGGTCATCGAAATTGCACCTGTGATGGCATTGCTCGGCCTGACACTGCTGATGACCATTCAGGCTGGTCCTGTTATGCGCTACATGGAAGAAACGGCCCGCATTCTAGACCTGCCGGAATCCTACATTCAGGGTGTTATTTCCGCACCACGGGCGACCAGCCCAGCCGAGGAGGCACGCCCATGATTGCGCGTATCTTTCCTTATCCGCTGCTGACGGTTTCGCTTGTGATCTTCTGGATGGTGCTGAACACGTTTTCGCTTGGCCACCTTATTCTGGGAAGCATCGTTGCCATGATCGCCTCCATGGCGATGGCGGCGTTGCGACCGGTCAAACCGACGTTTCGTCGCTGGTATCTACTGCCCAAGCTCATCCTGATCGTGCTTTTCGATATTGTTCGCTCGAACATATCAGTCGCGCAGATCATCCTGTTCAAGAAGGAAAAAAATCGTCGGTCCGGCTTCTTGAACATTCAGCTTGAGCTGAAACATCCGATAGGACTTGCGACGCTCGCAGTCATTTTGACCAGCACACCGGGTAGTGCCTGGCTGGAATACAACTCCAGTCAGGGAACGTTGCTCTTGCACGTGCTCGACAATGTCGACGAGACGGCATGGACCGCTCTTATCAAAAACCGTTATGAAAAACTGCTGATGGAGATATTCGAATGAGTTCAATCATTCTGTTCTGGTCAATCAGCCTTGCGCAACTGTTTCTGGCCATCGCAATGGGAATATCGGTTTCGCGTATTGCACGCGGGCCCCGCGCACAGGACCGCGTGCTTGGCCTCGACACGTTGTATGTCTGCGCAATGCTACTGCTGCTGACCTTTGCAATTCGCACCGGCAACGTCCTTTATTTCGAAGCTGCACTGGTCATCGCCATCCTTGGTTTTGTGTCGACTGTTGCCCTTTCGAAGTTCCTGATGCGTGGTGAGGTGATCGAATGAGCGAATATGGTGAGTTTCCGCTGTGGGCAGCCATCGCCGTTGCCTTTTTCATCCTGCTGGGCTCCAGCCTTGCGCTGATCGGCACTATCGGCTTTGCCCAACTCAACAGCTTTTATGAGCGCCTGCATGCGCCGACCCTCGGCACAAGCTGGGGAACGGGTGGCATTGTCATGGCGTCAATCATCTATTTTTCGGTGTCTGAAGGACGATTTGCCTTTCACGAGATTTTCATCGGCATCTTCATGACGGTAACGACACCGGTTTCGCTGATGTTGCTTGGCCGTGCAGCGCTTTACCGTGACCGCACCGAGCAGAATACCGAAGTGCGCAACAGTCTGGATGACGAACAACCGTAAAATCCAGACTTCACCAAGATTACCGTTGTTTTGCGTGGCCCTGCAGCCCACATATTGAGCATCTTCCGCACGTTGGCTGCGGGTTGCGGCAATACCTGCAAGGCGCGAGTGATTGAACAGTAAGGCACAAACCACGACACTTCCGGCTGTATTCAGTCGCTGGTTTCAGGACAAGGGCTGGCAACCACGCCCCCATCAGCTTGAACTGATGGCGCGGGCGCGTAATGGCGAGAACATGCTGTTGATCGCGCCAACCGGCGCCGGTAAGACGCTTGGTGGTTTCCTCTCTTCCCTGACTGACCTTGCCGAGCGCCCTAAGTCTCGCAAGCTGCCCCGTGAGGCTTTTCAGGGTGTGCATACTCTCTATATCTCGCCGCTCAAGGCACTGGCTGTCGATATCGAGCGCAACCTGATGAAGCCTGTCTCGGAAATGGGACTGCCGATTACCGTTGAGACCCGTACCGGCGATACGCCACAGGGTAAACGGCAGCGACAAAAATTGAACCCGCCGGATATCCTGCTGACCACGCCCGAACAGGTCGCGCTTCTGTTGGCCAACCGCGAAGCGGAAAGGTTCTTCAAAGACCTGAAATTTGTCGTGCTGGATGAGTTGCATTCACTCGTTACATCCAAGCGCGGGCATCTGTTGTCGCTTGGTCTGGCGCGGCTACGCAAACACGCCCCGGGCATGCGTACAATCGGTCTGTCAGCGACGGTTGCCGAACCGATGGAGCTGCGGCAATGGCTGGCACCCCAGCATTGCGATATCGGTCCTGCCGGTGTCATAACCGTGTCCGGTGGCGCGAAACCGGACATCGCAATATTACATGCGCAGGAGCGCATTCCCTGGTCCGGCCACTCGGCACAATATGCAATGCCGGAACTCTATGAGATCCTGAAACAGCATCAGACAACGCTGATCTTCGTCAACACGCGTTCGCAAGCGGAACGGATTTTCCAGGAACTCTGGAGCATCAATGACGACAATCTACCGATTGCCCTGCATCACGGCTCACTGGATGCCGGACAACGCCGCAGGGTGGAAGCGGCAATGTCAGAAAACCGGTTGCGTGCCGTTGTCGCCACCTCGACATTGGACCTTGGCATTGACTGGGGTGATGTCGATCTGGTCGTCCATGTCGGTGCTCCGAAAGGAGCAAGTCGTCTGGCGCAGCGCATCGGCCGATCCAATCACCGCATGGACGAGCCGAGCAAGGCAATCCTGGTTCCGGCCAATCGTTTCGAGGTGATGGAGTGTCAGGCGGCACTCGACGCCAATTACATTGGTGCGCAGGACACGCCGCCGGTCAGTGCCGGCACGCTGGACGTGCTGGCGCAGCACATTCTGGGCATGGCCTGTGCCACACCTTTTGATGCCGACATGCTGTTTAAGGAAGTGGCCAGTGCCTATCCCTACGCGCCACTGGCACGCGGTACATATGATCGGGTTCTCGACTTTGTCGCGACCGGTGGCTACGCACTACGCACCTACGAGCGATACGCCCGCATTCGCAAGACGAAGGATGGCTTGTGGCGGGTCTCCAATCCGCAGGTCGCGCAGCAATACCGAATGAACCTCGGGACCATCATCGAAGCGGCCGAACTGAATGTGCGGATGGTCAAACGTAATGACCGTGGCACGCTTGGCCGCGGCGGAATGTCACTGGGCAAGGTCGAGGAGTATTTTCTGGAACAGCTCGTTCAGGGCGATACATTCGTGTTCTCCGGCAAGGTGCTACGTTTCGAGGGTATCCGTGAAAATGAATGTCTTGCCTCGCAGGCCTCTTCCATGGACCCGAAAATTCCATCCTATGCCGGGGGAAAATTCCCGCTATCGACCTATCTTGCCGATCAGGTCCGTTCCATGCTGGCAGACCCTGCCCGCTGGTCGCAACTGCCCGATCAGGTGCGCGACTGGCTGGAAATCCAAAAAGAAAGATCGCTCATTCCGGCACGCAATGAGCTGCTTGTTGAAACCTTCGAACATCGCAAACGCTTTTACCTTATCTGTTATCCGTTTGAAGGCAGGCTGGCGCACCAGACGCTTGGCATGTTGCTGACCCGTCGGCTAGAACGTGCCGGTGCCAAGCCACTTGGTTTCGTGGCGACAGATTATTCGCTTGCCATATGGGGCATGGAGGACATGGGCCGGATGCTGGCCAACGATCGTCTCTCCCTCAATGAGCTTCTTGACGAAGATATGCTGGGCGACGATCTAGAAGCGTGGCTCAACGAATCCTTTTTGCTGAAGCGGACTTTTCGCAACTGTGCCGTGATTTCAGGGTTGATCGAAAGGCGGCATCCAGGCAAGGAAAAGACCGGACGACAAGTCACTGTATCAACCGATCTGATCTATGACGTGTTACGAACCCATGAGCCCGACCACATTCTGATGGAGGCAACACGGATTGATGCAGCCTCCGGACTTTTGGATATCGGCAGGCTTGGAGATATGCTGAAGCGAATCAGAAGCCATATAACCCACCGGGCGCTTGAGCGGGTTTCGCCGCTGGCCGTGCCGGTGATGCTGGAAATAGGACGCGAGCACGTGGCTGGCGAAGCCCATGAAACGGTGCTTGAGGAAGCGGCAGAAGACCTTATTCGCGAAGCCATGAAGGAATAACGCAACAGCATGAACCGTATTGCCAGCTACCGCGATGTGACTGCACAGACACCAAGCCAGTGCGCCGAAATTGGTGTGCATGATGTTGCTGTGCTGTGCGATCCGCTAGGCGGATTGTTTATTCCCCAACATGCCATGCTTGTTGTCTCGGACCTGCATCTGGAAAAAGGCGCTGCCTTCGCGCGTCGTGGTCAGCTGCACCCACCTTACGACACACTTGCGACACTGCGACTGTTGCAAATCCTCATCGACCGTTACGCTCCCAAGACGGTGGTCACCCTTGGCGATAATTTCCACGACCGGAAAGGCTCTGCCCTGCTGCCCCCGCTGTTTCGCCAATCCATCAAAGATATGGCGAAAGGTCGTGACTGGCTGTGGGTCAATGGTAACCATGACCCTGATGGCGCGGTTGGATTGCCTGGGAACTCGGTCGATGAACTGCATTGTTCCGGCCTTGTCTTCAGACATGAACCGAAACCAGGCCAAGCCAATGGCGAAATCGCCGGACATCTGCATCCGGCAGCCGTGGTCAGGCGACGTGAAAAGTCGGTACGCCGCGCCTGTTTTGCCACCGATGGCACACGTCTTGTGATGCCGGCCTTTGGTGTGACCACCGGCGGGCTGGACCTCCGGCATGCCGCCATGAAGGGACTATTTAACAGGACGCATCTCGTGGCCCATATGCTCGGCCGCGACAGGATTTATTCCGTACGTTTCGACAACCTGATCGGCTGACCTCCAAATTACTGGCGGTAGACCAGAACCGGAATGTTCGAATTGCTCAACACCTTCGAGGTGACGCTGCCCAGAACCATGGCACGGACGCCCTTGCGACCATGAGAGGCCATGGCAATCAGATCGCAGCCAATCTGGTTTGCAGCCTCGATAATCGCTTCATGCGCCTTGGTGGCGCGGGCAAACAGCGCGTCGCACTCCAGTCCCAGCGTCTTGGCCCTCGCCTGCGTGTCTTTCAATACCTGCTCGGCCTCATCACAAATATGCGTTTCTTCCTGTTCGGTGATGACGGCAATGTTATCCGCATCGGCCGCGACGATGTGGAACGGTTCGGCAACCGTGATGACCGTGACCTTGGCTCCGGCATCCTTTGCCAGCGCAAAACCGCTATCGATAGCGATCTGCGCTAAGGGTGATCCGTCGGTTGGAATGAGAATGTGCTTGAACATGGCATTTCCCCTTTCGCAGCAGAGGACCCATCAGGTTACCGACCTGCCGCAACGCTTGAAAAACAGCGCTACCAGAACGAAACTGTGCCTGTGCGCTGATAAGGACATCATGCACCTGAACGGCAATTTGCAGATTGATCCGTATCAAGCAATCAAGCTGATATTACCGGGAGGATATCAGTCCTTGCGGAACAGGATGCTGGCGCTCCAGCCGGTAATGACGGCGATCAGAACACACAACATGCCATAGGCAAGTGGTGTTTGATGGGCAGCATCGGTAATGGCCTGTTCGATGCCAGTTTTAACGACACGCAGGCGCAGCTCTCGTTGCGCAATGAAGTCACCGCTCTTGAACAGATAGGCACGGGCGGTGTGTACGCCATTCGGTACGTTGGCTGGCAGGCGCAGCGTTGCCCAAAACAGGCCGGTACGCTCCAGACGCACGCCAGTTTCATCATTGCGATAAATACCATCGGATAGTTTGAGGCGACGATAGGCCTGACGGAACTCTCCAATATTGTCAGGCTCGCCCGCGTAGCCTGCCGTTACCAGAGGCAGGTGGTTTACACCAAGACCTATATCGTTGAGCACTTCGGGGCTGGCAATGGAATTGACATCGCGTGTGCTGGCAAGCGCATAGGATTCCGGCAGCGGCTCAAAGCTGATCGAGCTGGTGTTGACCCAGATGCCAAAGACACGTTCTTTCTTGCGCACCGTCGCCAGGTCCAGCGGGCCTGCCAGTGTGACGATGACATCATATTGGCCGATGGCCAGCAGCAATTGGTCGGGATTGTTGAGCGCACCGAACATCGTAAAATCAGCACCACGGAAATCCGAGGTGATGGCGATTTCCGTCGTCGAAGCACCAATCTCGATAGTCTCACGCACCGTCTGTGGTTGGCCGTAAGGTGATGTCGTCAAGGCCGGGATCTGTGGCGGTGTTTGTGCCCATGCGGAACCACCCAGTACCATAGTGGCAAACAGCGCGCGGAAAAGTTTGCGGATCAAAAGCCCACCCCTCCCACGGCAACCGAGAACAGGTCCTCTGGCCTGACGACCAGCGCGATGGCAAGACGTACACCAACAGCCAGAACAAGCAATGCAAGAAGAGCGCGCAGCTGTTCGCCGCGCAGCTTCTGGCCGACGCGTACCCCGTATTGGGCGCCGACTACACCGGCAATCATCAGGATGAAGGCCAGAACGATGTCGACGGAATAGTTGGTCGCAGCCTGCACGATCGTCGTATAGGCGGTCACGAAAATGATCTGGAACAGCGAGGTTCCGACAACGACGTTGGTCGGGATACGCAGCAGGTAGATCATGGCAGGAACCATGATGAAACCGCCGCCGACACCCATTACCGAGGTCAGGACGCCGATAAAGAAACCAAGGCCAATCAGCGGAATGATGCTGAGATAGATCTTGGATTTCTTGAACCGCATTTTAAACGGCAGGCGGTGTACCCAGTTATGATGCCCCGGTCTTTTCAACGTGACCTGCTCGTTGCGGGCAGCGCGGCGAAGCGCCACAATGCTTTCCATCAGCATCAAACCGCCGACGGTGCCGAGAAAAATCACATAAAGCAGCGAAATGATAAGGTCGAGCTGGCCGGCGCGCCGCAGCAGCGAGAACAGCCAGATACCAGCCGTTGCCCCACCAATACCGCCAATAAGCAGGATACTTCCCAGCTTCACGTCCAGCGTACCGCGTCGGAAATGCGATATCGAACCGGAAATTGACGATGCGACAACCTGATTAGCACCGGTCGCAACCGCAACAACGGGGGGAATATTGTAGAAAATCAGCAGTGGAGTGATCAGGAACCCGCCACCTACACCAAACATGCCGGACAGAAATCCAACAGCGGCGCCCATGCCCAGAATGATGAAAATATTCACCGACAGTTCCGCAATCGGCAGATAAACAGTCACGGTCGGACCTCAAGCAGGGTACGGGTCAAGGCTGAAAGGCAAAGCGGTCGTTTGGAGTGTTTGCCTGATCTTAGCATTCCGGCAGTCAAGGAACGCGGCTTGACCGCACATCCTGAACTGTCATGCCTGCCGGGGGCAGGCAAGTCAATTCATCTACCGGAATTGCGTTGATAATTTGGAAACTTTGCTGCCGGGGCGTTCAAGTTTACGCGTTGCGCTCCAGCAGGGCCTTAACAAGGTTATCGGAAATGCGGCCGTCAGGTTCCTGTCCAATGGACTGCTGGAATGCCTTGATGGCGGCAACCGTCTTTTTGCCCATCTGACCGTCGGCAGTTCCCGCATCAAAACCGTTCTTGTTCAGAATGGCCTGAATGTTGCGGATTGCCTTGGTCATGTCGACCGTAGAGGTTTTTACACCTTCCATGCCAGCCCACTCATCCGGCATGTTGACGGCATTGGTGTCTTCGTTGAGTGGTGTCGGCTTCCAGGCGGCAACCTTGGCGCGCGCGCTTTCAAGCTGTGCAGGCTGCATAGCCTTTGCAACTTCATCGCGCTTCTGGGCTGCGTCATTGTCTCCGCCATTTGCTGCGATGGCAAACCACTTGTAGGATTCTTCAATGTTCTGGCTGACGCCGCTGCCACGTGCATAGAGTATGGCAAGGTTGAACTGGCTGTCGTGAACACCAAGTTCAGACGCCTTCTGGAACCAGTTTGCCGCCTGTACGTAATTTGGCTGGCCAATCGCATCAGAGGCCAGAAGCACCGCCAGATTATGCATGGCACCGGCATTGCCCTGCTCTGCAGCCTTGGCGTAATAGGCGCTGGCTTCATTCAGGTCGCGCGAAACGCCGTTTCCTTTTTCCAGCATGTTACCAAGACGGTACTGAGCGGGCGCGAGACCACGGTCTGCAGCAAGTTTGTACCATTTCGCAGCTTCGCCGGCATTTTCAGCAACGCCACGTCCTTCGGTGTAACGTGCGCCAACTTCGAACAATGCAGCTGCATTGCCGGAAGCAGCTGCCTCAGACAGAGAAGTAGGCTGAATTTCAGACGGAATCGCAATCTTGTCAGCAACAACGGCATCGACCGGTGCACGCAATGTTTCCTGCTGCGGCTGGGCTGTCGTTTCAGCTTCAGGCAGCGGTGCACCACCGATGGTTCTTTCATCTATGGTATTCGGCTGCTGATTGGCGGTCATTGCCGCGTCCTGTTCAACGGCCTTGTCGTTTTCCAACAGCAGGTCGGACGGAATGGTCACCGGCTCATGTGCAACTTCCGGAGCAGCAGGAGGTGTGATCGCAGAGTTTTCACCCGGGGTTTGGGTTGGAGCCTGCTCGATAACCTGCGATGCAGGTTCACCTTCGATAGCCGACTTGACCAGCGGCAGAGCCATCATCACCAGCAGGATCGCACCGATACCCATCAGGATGGGGCGGCGGTAACGTGCAAATGCGGAGGCTTTGCCTTCCTGACCTGCGGCATCCTTACTGGCAGCACCAGATGCCTTTTCAGGCATCGTTTCCTGTGCAGCGGCCTGCGCCGCGCGGCGAGCAGCAGCGATGAAGTCTGCCTTGCTAACTTCAGGAGCGGCAGGTTTACCCGTGTCACGCTGTGCATTCTGGCTGGCACGGACACGCTCAAGGATCTTCTTGACGTCCGGTACGCCAGAGCCAGGCTCAAGCAGCTCGTTTTCCTGACCGGCAGGCAGAACGTCGATCGGATCCAGCGATGGGGCAGGATTGATCTGGGTGCGCTGCTGTGGCTCGGCCGCTGTTGTGCGCGATGCCTCGGACTTGAAACGGCTTGTCAGGCTCGCGAGCAGGCCACGCTTTTCCTTGACCGGAGCGGCTGGCTGATCAGCGATAGCCACATCGGCAGGCGGACGTGCTTCCGGAATGATCAGGGCTTCTGCCGCGGTTTCCAGTTGCTGGGCCGCCTCTTCCGACAGCTGACGCTCAATGGCTGCGCTGTTGAACAGCGGCTTTGCAGGTGCAGCCTCTTCTTCACCGGCATAAGCAAAAAGGCTGCCGGATGCCATTTCGGCAGCGGGTTCGCGCGCCGGGCGGTTTTCTACCGGTTCCTGCTGCCAGGATTGCTGCGCTGCTGCGAAATTTGTTTCCGAGAAGGAGCGGTTGTCGAAGCTGTCGAGACGACCGGCAATCTGCACGAGGGTTTCATGCAGCGCTTCGAATGTGCGATGGGTACGCTCTTCTGACGAGCGGCTGAGGTTTTCCAGATTGCGCAAATCGCTGGCTAGGTCGTTCAGCATCGTCATGTCGGTCTGCTGGACATTTCCCGACAAACCCTTGCGGGAATAGGCATCCACCACGGCTTCTGCCGCCTGACGTGCCGCCTCGATGATATACTCATCGTTGGAAGCCATATAATCTTCGATTGCAGCCATGCGGGCATCAAGTTCCGCAGGCATTACAAACGGCTCAGGCTGCACCGGCTGGCTGATCAGCGAGGACAGGTTTGCAATCTGGTCTTCCAGATTTTGCAATGCGTTGTAATCGGTCGGTGATGACGACGAGGTTTCGTCAAGACGCGCGGCGATATCGACCAGCCGCTCTTCCAACCGCAGGAAAGCACCATCATCAAAGGCGGCAACCGGCTGTTGCTGCTGTTGTGCCTGACGGTAGTCGAGATCCTCGATACGGCGTGCCAGATCATCGAGACGCGAGGCCAGGGCATCATTGAACGTGCCATGATCCAGCGCTTCGATCTTACGCGAAATGTCGGTAAGGAAACCTGTCAGCTCCGGCTGCGCAACCGGTTTTTGAGCACGCTCCATCATCAGCGAAAGCTGATCGAGCCGCTCATCCAGATGGACGGCATTGCGCTCGGTTGCCAGTTCTTCGATCCGGCGGGTCAGTGCTTCCATGCGACCGGCAAGTTCGTCTGCCGGATTGCTGCGAGCAGAGGCGTTGCTCAACTCATCAATCTGCGCAGCCAATCCGTTGAGGCGACCTTCAAGCCGCTGGAACAGCGATGTGTCCAGGGCCGGTGCGGCATTGCGCGAGCTAGTTGCGGCAATCGCACGGCTGATTTCATCAAGGCGCTGGTCAAGATTGGAGAATTGCTCCGTAATTGCGCCACCGGAAGGCTGCATATGCTTGCCAAGCTGTTCCACAGCTTCGGCAATGGTGATCAGCTTTTCTTCCAGAATGCGAACCGCTGGGCTGTCGCTCATCGCACCAAGGTGGCCCTTGATGTCATCCAGTCGGTAGGCCAGCGAAACAATCTCTTCTTGCAGTGCAGATGTGTCGAACTTGCTGAGGTTCTCCTCAACGTTCTCCCAGTGATCTTCAATACGGCTGACGGTGTCCTGCCGCGCAAGCTGATCCATCAGGGCGCGCAGATCATCGAACTCCTCGCGCAAGCCATAAGCATTCGGCGAAGCACTGCCACCGAGTTGATCGATGCTGGCAGCCAAACGGTCGATGTCGGAGCGGATATCACCGACAAACTGATTGTCTTCAGCGATTGATTTGATGCTGCGGATTTCCGAGCGCAGGCCCTGCACTTCGCGCGCAATGCCTTCGGAAAGATCCTGCTTCAGTTCCTGGCGCAGGCTGACAAGCGCCTGCGCGATATCACGCATGGCGGTATCGTTGGGCTGGGAAACGACTGGCGGCTGAGGCTGCCGTGGCTCGTAAGACTGATAGGCGCGCTGAGGAGCGTCTGCGGGCGGTGTAGCAGTCGAGCGCGCCAAAGGTGGGCGCGGCGCGGGCACAAACGGGGCGCGCTCCGGCTGGCGGGGCGCTGGGCGTTCTTGCCGCTCGAGACGTTCCTGGCGATCTTCCTGCCGTGGCGGTCTCGTCGCTGCATTCAGGGCACGCTGGCGCTGGCGAATTTCGTTGATTGGATCAAAACGCTCCGGCCGAGCAGCAAGCGGCGGCTGAACGTGGCGTTCTACCGGCTCTGGCCGACGCTGAGGCTGTGGTTCCTGAGGAGGCTGACCCATGAGGCCCTCAATGCGAGCTTCCAGCCCCTCAATGGTCCGGCTCAAGGCATCAAGGGACGATCTGCCATCGCTATACCGATTTGGTCTCGATCCGTTCATGTTCCTGCTCACTTCGCGATGGTTGGCATTGGTCCGCCATAGCGTCGATCTGCATTGCCATCGAGAATGGGCCACCCCAACCCCGACTCGTTGCGATGCACGTTTGAGGTAAACGAGCAGACAACGCGAACAGACACCACGTTTCGAACAATTTACGAAACGTGGTAAAGAAGTGGTTAACCGACGTCGGTATTTTTTAACTTTTCCTTTAATTCCCTTAAAAATTTATGGATTCTCGCTTTTCCGACGCCAATAACCGCTCCTTGCTCCCGATAAATTTACCCACCTGAGCATTTTGACGTTTACGCAAACGTCAAAATTTGTAACTATGCTGGCATACGTGCTTGAACGATGCGGAGGAACATCGGTAATGCCTGTTTACAAGGCCCCTGTTAAAGATACGCTTTTCATTCTCAATGATGTGCTCGGTTTGGAGCGCTACAATAATCTTCCCGGTTTTGAAGACGCCACTCCCGATATGATCGAGGCGATTGCCGGTGAGGCCGCGAAACTGGCGGAAGAACAGCTTTTCCCGCTTAACTTGCCCGGCGACAGCCAAGGCTGCAAACGCGCAGACGATGGATCCGTTTCCGTACCGGACGGTTTCAAACAGGCTTACGATGCCTATTGCGCCGGCGGGTGGATCGGTCTTGCCGTTCCTCAGGAATTTGGTGGGCAAGGTCTTCCTTACACGATGCATGCCGCCATCGGCGAATATATGTCATCTGCCAACCTGTCGCTGATGATGTATCCCGGCCTGACGCAGGGCGCGATTGCTGCAATCCTCGTTCACGGTACCGACGAACAGAAACAGACCTACCTGCCAAAGATGGTTGAAGGCACGTGGTCCGGCACCATGAACTTGACCGAACCCCATTGCGGCACTGACCTCGGTCTGCTGCGCACCAAGGCGGTTCCGCAGGGCGATGGCACTTACAAGATTTCCGGCCAGAAGATTTTCATCTCGGCTGGTGAACACTCCATGACCGACAACATCGTGCATCTGGTGATCGCCCGTATCGAAGGCGCGCCTGAAGGCACCAAGGGTATTTCCCTGTTCATCGTGCCGAAATTCCTGGTGAATGACGACGGAACACAGGGTGCCCGCAACGGTGTGGTCTGCGGAGCCATCGAGCACAAGATGGGCATTCATGGCAACTCGACCTGCGTTATGAACTATGACGATGCGACCGGTTATCTGCTTGGCGCAGAGAACAAGGGCCTCTCAGCCATGTTCGTGATGATGAACGAAGCCCGCCTCGGCGTTGGCCTGCAGGGTCTTTCGGTTGGCGAAATCGCCTATCAGAACGCCGTCGAATATGCCCGCGAACGTATTCAGGGTCGTTCATTGTCTGGCGCCAAAGCACCGGAGAAAAAAGCTGATCCGATTATCGTGCATCCCGATGTGCGCCGCACGCTGATGACGATCAAGGCCTATAACGAGGCTGGTCGCGCATTTCTTTTGTGGACGGCACTGCAGTCGGATATCGCCCATCGCTCTACGGACGAAAAGGAGCGCCAGGCGGCGGATGACCTGCTTGGACTGGTAACGCCAATCCTCAAGGGTGTGCTGACCGACAAGGGCTTTGACCATGCGGTTATGGCACAGCAGGTGTTTGGCGGCCACGGCTACATCGAAGAACACGGCATGAGCCAGTATGTGCGTGATGCGCGGATCACCATGATCTATGAAGGCGCCAATGGCATTCAGGCGCTGGATCTGGTCGGCCGCAAGCTTGGCCTGAATGGCGGACGTGCTGTCATGGCGCTTTTTAAGGAAATCGGCGATTTCTGCGAGGACAACCGCGCGGATGAGGCACTGGTTACCTACACCAAGGGTCTGAAAAAGGGCTTGAACGATTTGCAGGCGGCAACCATGTGGTTCATGCAGAACGCAATGGCAAAACCTGACAATGCCGGTGCCGGTTCGACCGACTACATGCACCTCTTCGGCCTTGTTGTCCTGGGTTATATGCATGCCCGCATGGCCAAGGCAGCGCAGAGCGCTTTGTCATCCGGCAGTGCATCGGACGTGGATTATCTCAAGACCAAACTCGTCACGGCAAAGTTCTTCATGGAGCGTATTATGCCGGAAACCGTTCTGCGCAAGACCCGCATCGAGACGGGTGCCGACACGATGATGGAACTGGCTGCCGAGGCGTTCTGAGGGGCATACGCCCCTCTTTTGCCCCGCCAAGATTTCGAAGACGCTCCATGCGTCACAGGGAGATAGAGAATGACCGAGGTATATATTTACGATCATGTCCGCACTCCGCGCGGACGCGGCAAGAAGGACGGCAGTTTGCATGAAGTGCCATCCGTTCGTCTTGCTGCCAAGACATTAGAAGCAATCCGCGATCGTAACGGACTTGATACGTCAACCGTTGACGACATCATCATGGGTTGCGTGGATCCTGTCATGGATGCCGGTGCGGTGATCCCGAAGGCTGCCGCTTTCGAGGCGGGTTATTCGACAAAGGCACCGGGCATGCAGATCTCGCGCTTTTGCGCCTCGGGTCTGGACGCCGTCAATTTTGCCGCCGGCAAGGTTGCCGCTGGCTCTGACGATATCGTCATTGCAGGCGGCGTAGAAAGCATGTCGCGCGTTGGCATGGGCATGTCCGGCGGAGCCTGGTACATGGATCCATCAGTCAACTTCCCTGCATTCTTCATGCCGCAGGGTGTTTCAGCTGACCTGATTGCCACGAAATACGGCTTTTCCCGCGATGACGTGGATGCTTATGCCGTGGAAAGCCAGAAGCGTGCTGCCCATGCCTGGGAGAACGGCTACTTCAAGAATTCGGTTGTCCCGGTCAAAGACCAGAATGGCATCACCATTCTCGACCGTGACGAACATATGCGTCCGGGTACCGACATGCAGGCACTTGCCTCGCTCAACGCATCGTTCCAGATGCCGGGCGAAATGGGTGGGTTTGAAGCTGTTGGCATCATGGCGCATCCGGAAGTCGAGCGTATCAACTACGTTCACCACGCAGGTAACTCCTCTGGTATCGTTGACGGCGCGGCCGCTATTCTGGTCGGCTCAAAAGCCGGTGGGCAATCCATGAGCCTCAAACCACGTGCCCGCATCAAGGCCTTTGCTAACATTGGCTCTGATCCGGCGCTGATGTTGACCGGCCCGGTGGATGTCACCGAAAAACTTCTCAAGAAAACCGGTATGTCGCTGTCCGACATTGACCTGTTTGAATTGAACGAAGCTTTTGCAGCCGTGGTGCTGCGTTATTGTCAGGCCTTCGACATCAGCCGCGACAAGATGAACGTCAATGGTGGTGCGATTGCCATGGGCCATCCACTTGGCGCCACCGGTGCAATGATCCTCGGGACGGTCCTGGACGAACTGGAACGCCGTGATCTCAACACAGCACTGGTCACGCTCTGCATCGGTGCCGGCATGGGTACGGCAACGGTCATCGAGCGCGTTTGATTTCGGGAGGAAACCGATGAGCTATACAAATTTTACCGTCGAAACTGACGCTGACGGCATTGCCCTCGTAACATGGGACATGCCTGAAAAATCCATGAATGTCTTTACCGCAGAGGTACTGCAGGAACTCGACGCCATCGTCGATGCAACCGTGGCCGATGCTGCCGTCAAGGGCGTGGTATTCACGTCGGGCAAAAGCACCTTTTCCGGCGGCGCCGACCTTTCAATGATCAAATCGATGTTCTCGTTTTACCATGAGGAAAAACAGAAGAACCCGGATGAGGCCGCACAGAAGCTGTTCGATCTCGTCGGCAAGATGAACTGGCTGTACCGCAAGGTGGAAACCAACGGCAAACCATGGGTATCGGCCATCAACGGCACGTGCATGGGTGGCGCGCTGGAGCTTTCGCTTGCCTGCCATGGCCGGGTTGCCTCCAACGCCAAAAGTGTCAAGCTGGCACTGCCTGAGGTCAAGGTTGGCATTTTCCCCGGTGCTGGCGGTACACAGCGCGTTCCACGCCTGACCGATGCACAATCGGCATTGCAGATGATGACAACAGGGCAGTCGTTGACCGCCCAGCGCGCCAAGGCGATGAACCTCGTTCATCAGGTCGTCGAGCCGGATCAACTGATTTCTGCCGCCAAACAAATGATCAAGGATGGTCTGAAACCGGTCGCCCCTTGGGACGAAAAGGGCTTCAAGGCGCCCGGCGGCGGCATCTGGACACCGGCAGCAGCCCAGCTGTGGCCTGCGGCACCGGCTATTCTGCGCCGTGAAAGTGCTGGCAACTACCCTGCAGCCCTTGCCATTCTCAAATGCGTTTACGAAGGCCTGCAATTGCCGTTTGATACCGCATTGAAGGTTGAGCAGCGTTATTTCACCGAAATCCTTCGCTCGAAGGAAGCCTTCGCGATGATCCGCTCGCTGTTCATCTCGATGCAGGAACTGGGCAAAGGCGCACGCCGCCCGGCTGGCCAGCCGAAGAGTGTTCTGAAACATGTTGGCGTAGTTGGCGCCGGTTTCATGGGCGCATCCATTGCTTATGTCACCGCCGTTGCCGGCCTCGATGTCACCCTGATCGACCGGGACGATGAAGCCGCTTCCAAGGGCAAAGCGACCTGCGAAGGTCTTGTCAAGGACAGCGTCGGCAAGGGCCGCATGACGCAGGATGAAGGCGCTGCCATTCTCGCCCGCATTACGCCAAGCGCCGATTACACAACGCTCAAAACCGCAAACCTTGTTATCGAAGCGGTATTCGAAGATCGCGATGTCAAGAAAGCGGTCATCGAGCAGGTGGAAGCCGTGCTGCCGGAAGGCGCAATCTTTGCCTCCAATACCTCAACTCTGCCAATCAGCGGACTGGCGAAGCACTCCGAACGTCCAACCGATTTTATCGGCATTCACTTCTTCTCACCGGTTGAGAAGATGATGTTGACCGAAGTCATTCTGGGCAAGGAAACCGGTGACAAGGCTCTGGCTGTGGCACTGGATTACGTGGCGAAAATTAAGAAGACTCCGATCGTCGTCAACGACACGCGTGGTTTCTTCGTCAATCGTTGCGTATTGCGTTACATGGCCGAAAGCTATGAGATGCTGATCGAGGGTGTTCCAGCGGCGATGATCGAAAATGCTGCGAAATTTGCAGGCATGCCGGTTGGCCCATTGGCGTTGAACGACGAAGTTGCCATTGATCTTTCCTACAAGATTCTCAAGGCAACGGTTGCCGATCTCGGGGACAAAGCTGTCGATCCACGCCAGATGGCACTGGTGAAAAAGCTGGTGGAAGATGAAGAGCGTTTTGGCCGCAAGAACGCCAAGGGCTTTTATGACTACCCACCGAAGCCTGCAAAGAAGTCTCTGTGGCCGGGCCTTAAAAACCTCTACCCGCAAAAGAAGCCAGACGATGTGGACATGGACGTTCTAAAGTCTCGCTTCCTGGTGACCATTGCACTGGAAGCTGCACGAACGGTGGAAGAAGGCATTGTGACTGATCCACGCGAGGCTGATGTCGGCTCCATTCTCGGGTTTGGTTTTGCGCCGTATACGGGTGGCGCGCTTTCCTACATTGACGGCATGGGTGTGAAGACCTTCGTGGAACTGGCTGACAAGCTTAGCCAGACCTACGGCCCACGCTTCAAACCAACACCTTTGTTGCTAGACATGGCCGCCAAGGGAGAAACCTTTTATGGCCGGTTTGACCCTTACGCATCACAAAAAGCTGCCGCGTAATTGAAAGGCGCCGTGCAGACAATGCACGGCGCCTTCCTCTTGGTATAAAGATAAAATTTACCTTAAATTTTACTTATTTGAACTTTTGCTTTTGCAGCACGTTAGCGCCCCAGACAGAAAGGGCGGCAACCATGATCTGCAACATTGCAAAACTTGAAAAAGAACGCGAAGACCTGATCGAGGTGATAACCGGGCTGGAACGCTGGAGGCGCTTTTCCATCGATGACAGGAATGCCATCGCTCTCCACATAACGTCGCATATGATGCGCCTGAGCGCGCTTGATGACGAAATCAATGAGGCAAAGACACAATCAGGCCGTTATGCGCTTAAGGCCTGATCTGGCGCCAATCAGTAGGGTGACTGACATTCCAGACGCTTGCCTGATTTGTCCTGATAGGTGTTATCCACCGGATGATAAGACATGTAGCGTTTGGCGCACCATTGCACATGCTGCACTTCCTCTGCCGACAACAGGAAGTTATCCTGGCCAGAATTCGAAGCACCTTCTCCGGCAAAGGCTGCCAAAGGATAATGGCGTTTGGCTGTATTACCGTCAGCCGCCTGATTTTGCTCTGCAGGAGCGATGATACTGAAAGCATGGGCAGGCATCGTAACAACGCCCAGCAGGCCAAGGCTCAAAGCAAACACAGAAGCGAATTTTTCCACTCTAAACATGGGAATTTCCCTCTCTTCGTTGCAAAACAAACGAAGGCTGAGGCTTTTTTGTTCCCGGATGGTTGGGCCACCAAGTCACGACGTGAACAATACTTGGTGAACACAAGACAACAGGCATCCAATTTTTCAGGCTGATGAAGTTGATATTGCCGCCGTGATAACTGGCTGCGATCACAACCCTATTTTCACCGGAACAATGCCCGGTCTCTCACGTTCACTTATCAGAAGCGCGCCGTGTCAAACGAACGTGACGGCGCTGAAGAACATCAGGATTTTTTCGTTTTCTCCTGATGGCCAACGAAAAGGCAGACGAGCTTCTTACCCGTCCGGCGCGCTTCGCCCTAAGACATTTTCCATCCTGTTACCTGAGGACACGCATATGGAAAAGACTGAGACACGCACTCTTGCCGAACAGTACCTAAAGCTCGGCGGCACTCGACAAGTGATGATCGACGACAACAAGACCTTCGTTCGCCAGTACGAGGAAGAGCCAAGCAAAGCAGCTGAATTTTGGCAGGAGCATATTGAAAGTCTGGATCAGGCAACTCGCGAAGATGTCGAATTCTTTCTGCCGTCAATCAACGCTGACGGAAACACCGATACAACCGAAAGGACGAAAACATGACTGACATTACTAACGCTAACATCGTGATTTTGGCGACTGACGGCTACGAACGTTCGGAATTGCGCGTGCCTTACGAGGAATTGCAGCGTCGTGGCGCGAATGTAAAAATCGCCTCCATCAAATCAGGAAAGATCAAAAGCTGGGACAAGGCAGATTGGGGAGATACCGTTGATGTCGATCTTCCAGCTGAGGATGTCTTTATCCGTGACTTCGATGCTCTGGTGCTTCCGGGCGGTCAGATCAACCCGGACAAGCTGCGGGCAGATGCAAATGCCATGCGTGTGGTTCGTGAATTCACTGAATCCGGCAAGGTGGTCGCGGCGATCTGCCATGCTCCATGGCTGCTGATTGAAGCCGACGCCATCAACGGACGGAAGGTTACGTCCTACGGTTCCATCAAGACGGATGTTCAGAATGCCGGTGGCATCTGGATGGATGAGAAGGTGGTGGTTGATCAGGGCATCATTACTTCACGTTCACCTGATGATCTTGAGGCATTTGTCGACAAGATCGTTGAAGAAATTGAGGAAGGGCGCCACCCGCGCCGCGCCGCTTGAGGCAACAACCATAACGGGCCGCCAGTTATGCTGGCGGTCCTTTTTTGAGCCATGAAGATGGCAACACGACATGATAAGGGAGAAGAACCGATGCAGAGCAAGCTGCTGTCCAACGACAGCGACCGCATTTTTATGCTCGTGATCGAACCCGGCGAAGAAGCATTTGGCATTATCAAGGATTTTGCCATTCAACACGACATCAACGCCGCGTCGGTGACGGCGATTGGCGCGTTTGAAAAAGCCACATTAGCGTTTTTCGACCTTGCTTCACAAACCTACGACGACATTCCAATCGATGATCAAAGTGAGGTACTGAGCCTGATCGGCGACATCACTCTGGATGAAAGGGGCAAACCCAATCCGCACCTGCATGCAGTTTTAGGGTTCTCCGATGGGCACACGCGCGGCGGCCATTTCGTGAAGGGTTACGTCCGCCCGACGCTGGAAGTGATCGTCAAGGAAACGCCCGCCCAGCTTAGACGCACCTACCGTCCGGAATTTGGCATCGCACTTATCGATACATCCGCCTGAGGTGGGAACAAGGTTCTTTACCACACGTTATCGCTTGCAGAATGCTGGAGGCGATACATGGCAACAGCAGCATCCGGTCAGTCCGGGGGTAACGAAACACGACATTTCCTGACAGGTCTGGCCCGCGGTTTGGCAGGTGCCCTGCTATTTGCCCTGCCGATGCTGATGACCATGGAAATGTGGTTCTTGGGCCTTTACGTCAATCGCACGCGGTTGCTGCTGCTTTGCCTTCTCAACCTGCCTTTGCTGATTATGCTTGCGCGCCGCATTGGCTTTGAAAAAACCTCTTCATGGCATCAGGCTATCCGTGATGCGCTCACCGCTTATGGGCTGGGCATCGCAGTCAGTGCCGCAATCTTGCTGCTCCTGGGCGTCCTCAACGACCAGCTGACCACAAGTACCATTGTTGCTAAAGTGGCATTGCAATCGGTGCCCGCCAGCATCGGCGCATTGTTGGGACGCAGCCAGCTGGGTGCGCATTCAGAAGAAAAAGAACAGAGCAACGGCGAAGGCGAGACCGGTTATCTGCATGAGCTTTTCATGATGATGGTCGGCGCCCTGTTCCTTAATCTGAACGTCGCACCGACGGACGAGATGATCCTGATTGCCTACAAGATCACACCATTTCACACTGCCTGTATCGTGCTAATCTCAATCGCGCTGATGCATGGTTTTGTCTACGCCCTGCATTTCAAGGGATCGCACGGCTTGCCTGATGGAAGCCAGTGGTGGCACTCTTTCATTCGTTTCACCATGCCCGGCTATGTCATTGCGCTTGCTGTCAGCATCTATGCGCTGTGGACCTTCGAGCGACTGGACCACACTTCACTCTCTCAAATATTGACCGCAGCCGTCATTCTTGGCTTTCCCGCCTCGATCGGTGCTGCGGCCGCCCGTCTTATTCTGTGAGCAATCATGACAAAATCCGTTGGAAGCAAACACACGGAAACCGCAGATCCCCATTGGCTTGAGTGGCTGGTGGGCGGCGTTTGTACGTTTCTGGTTGTTACCCTCTTTGTTTGGATCGGCTGGGACATCTACCGCTACGAGGATCAGGCCGCGCAGTTCGAGATTTCGCTGCTATCGGTACAGGCGGAACACGAAAATTATCGCGTCACGTTCGACATTCACAACACCTCGCTTTCAACGGCTGCAGAAGTGCATGTGCGTGGCGACCTTGTCTCCCCTGACAGTCCTGAAAGCTCCGATGTCACATTCGATTATGTCGCTTCTGAATCCCATGAAACAGGCATCCTGTTTTTTAAAAAAGACCCTGCCTCCGGCACGTTCAATCTCACTGTCATGGGTTACACCCAACCATGATTTCCGCGCCGAAAGAATGTCATGAAAAAAGCCAAACTTACAAAAGAGCGGGATCTGAGGGATTCACGACCTCTGTGGATCGACAGCCCGCGCATTTCCGTGCGCAGCAAAAGCTTTATCGGTAAAAGCCATTATGACATTGTCATCATTGGTGCGGGCATCAGCGGCGCCTTGGTGGCCCAGGGGCTGGTGAAGCCGGGAAAATCGGTTCTGATTGTCGACAAGCGTGAGCCGGTTCGTGGCAGCAGTATCGCCAGCACCGCGATGATTCAGCATGAAATTGATGTGCCTCTTCACAAACTGCAAGGCATGATTGGCGAGGACAATGCCAATCGCGCCTGGCAACGCTCCGCCAAGGCCGTGTTGAAACTTGAAGATATCGTCCGATCGCTGGAGATTTCTTGCGCGATGCAACGCAAGCCAGCGCTTTATATCGCGGGAGATGAATTGGGTGCGCGTGGCCTGCAAACGGAAGTGGATGCGCGCCTGAAGGCTGGCATTGAAGCGACGTTCATGGACAAGGCTGATCTTCAAAGCCACTATGGGCTTGATCGCACTGGTGCCATCTTGAGCGACATATCGGCATCGGCAAATCCCGGCCAGTTGACGGCGGGCTTGTTGCGCTACGCCGCTAAACAGAGGGCGGAAATCGTCAGTGGGGTTGAAATCACAGACCTCAAAAGTCTCGGTGATGACGTGGTCATGGCAACCGCAGATGGAACGCTTATCAGCGCACAGCATGTCGTGGTCTGCACCGGCTACGAATTTCTGGAAAGCGTTGCCAACAAAAAACACGAGATCATCTCGACATGGGCAATTTCTAGCAAAGCCGGTTTGTCCTTCCCGGACTGGTTGCACAAGCATATCTTGTGGGAGGCCTCTGACCCCTATCTATATCTCAGGACGGATGAAGCAGGACGTCTAATTGTTGGCGGTGAAGACGAAAACAACTCCAATGCCTATCAGTCCGAGGCAAAGTTGCACAGGAAAGCCCAAACCATCCGGCGCAAGGTCAACAAGCTGCTAGGCCTTGATATCGGGCCGATGGACTATCAATGGGCTGCTGCATTCGGCTCAACCACAACCGGTTTGCCGTTGATCGGCCCAGTACCGGGCATCCGGAATGTCTATTGCGTGATGGGGTTTGGCGGAAATGGTATCACATTCAGCCAGATTGCCGCAGAACTTGTCTCGGCACACATTAACGGCACCAGCGACCCCGATGCCGCGCTGTTCAAACTCGATTGAGGTTTGCCTATCGCACGTATTCAGTTCCATGGCAGCCCGTCATGGGACGGGCTGACGGTCGGTACCTTCAGTTGCCGGTCTGCTGCCTTCGGGTGGATTGTCACTGAAACCCGCACCGCTACTTGCACCTGGATTGTTATTGTCAGCAGGCGCAGATGCGCTTGGCGGGTTTGGTATGTCTGGTTCGTTGACGCTGCCCCAGATTTCTGCAGCAAGCCAGACTGCTGCAACCAGAATAAGGCTGACAATCAACACCACAAGAACTGGACTTCCTCGCCACCCTTGTCGGGCTTCGCGGGCGCTAAAAACCGCAGGTTTGGGTTTATCTGCCATGTGAAACTCCTTCAAAAACTCAACCCATCGATCTGGGTCCTATGGCCTTGAACAAGTTGCATTGATTATCGTTCCATCGCTTTTGCGGGAGAGGGTGAAACACACGGCTGAGCGGGTAGCGCTTGAGGGCACGGAACCGGGAAGAACGGTACATCGTTGTGACCAATATGTACGGAGGTAAACGCAATGGATGACCCCAAGTTGGAAAAACCCGTTAAAAGTGACCTGACCGCGGAAGTCGACGCCCCAGTATCGACCGTTATTGATGGACAAAATCTTCGTATTTACCGGCTTATTCCAACGGCTGCCAACGATGATCCCAACTGGCTTGATGCGACAGCACATGATGAACTTGTCGTTTGCGCAGTGTCTGCTGGCGATGCGCGAATTGTCGCTGCGGACAGAGAGCTGGATTTTCTGGAAATCGATGCTGCGCCGGCGGAAGATGTCACTACCGCCAACGCCAGCATGTACCGCAACGAAAAGCTTTATAGCGTGGTGGATGATGGTCCGGCACTAGCCGGAATCGAACGTGGTATTATCGATGGCATCGTGCGGGTCGACAATATCACGCCAAGCCAAACAAATTAACTCATTGCCGGTGCCCCGATGGATACGCTTGTAACGCGTGAGTTGAAGAAAAGTGGTTTGATATATGTCCAAGACAAGGAGCCGGGCATTACTCGGCTTCGCTCTGGCAGAGGCTTTCATTACAGATTTCCTGATCGAGAACCGGTCAGGGACACGACCATCATCCAGCGCATCAAGAGCCTTGGCATTCCGCCCGCCTACAAAGATGTCTGGATTTGCATGAAAGAGAACGGGCACTTGCAGGCGACCGGACTGGATGCGAGAGGCCGCAAGCAATATCGTTATCACCCGGATTGGCAGACTTTGCGGGGTGAACGGAAGTACGACCAACTCCTGGAATTTTCACAGTGCC
Source organism: Agrobacterium sp. AGB01 (assembly GCF_014851585.1). Taxonomy (GTDB): domain Bacteria; phylum Pseudomonadota; class Alphaproteobacteria; order Rhizobiales; family Rhizobiaceae; genus Agrobacterium. The sequence goes on along the minus strand of NZ_JACVAB010000001.1, from coordinate 255,779 downwards.
TGCCAGCGATCCGGCGGCGGTCAATTGCCGATATCGAGCGCGGTATAAGCCCAGAAACCGTGACATTGGCAGCCATAGTGCTGTTGCTTGACGCCACATTTCTGCGGGTCGGCAATAAATCTTACTTGCGCGACAATGGCACATATGGCGCGACAACACTGCTGAAAAGGCATGTAAAATTTGGAAACACCATCGACCTCAAATTCAAGGCAAAGGGTGGCACCAAGGTTCAACGGACGCTGAAACAGCCACGCCTGCAGAAAATACTTGAAGAGATTGCCGATCTGCCTGGTAAGCAGCTTTTCGTATGGCAGGATGCAGACAATAAAATTCATCCCGTCGATTCCAGCCAGTTAAACGGATATCTGGCAGGTATTGCCGGCCAGAGCATTTCTGCCAAAACTTTCCGAACCTGGGGAGGGACGCTGGCAGCGTTCAGCTACGCGTTGCGGTGTCTCGCCACCAGCCAACCGCTGACCCTCAAGGCCATGTGCCATGCAGCCTCGCTGGAACTGTGCAACACCCCTGCAATCTGCAGGAAAAGTTACATCCATCCCGCGGTGCTTGCTCTGGCAAGCGATGAGACGACGCGTACCAAACTTGTAAAGCTCACTCAATCGGCGGCTAAACGCACCGCCCATATGCGCAAGGACGAAGTTCTGCTGCGGGATTTTTTAAGCTGTCTCTAACACCAGTTTCTTTGTCCGCTAGATGACTAAAAAGCATTCTACGGAACTATCTGCCGTCTCAAAGGTTTAATCCACACTACAGCTAGAAAGGATCAAAAAAATGAAAAATCTGGTTATCGCCGGAGCGGTTACTCTATTGTCTACGGTAGCCTTTGCGCAGCAGCCGGCCCCTACGCAGTCGGGAGAAACGCCTGCGGTTACCACGCCGGATAGCACCAATCCGACCGCACCTGTTGCCGGTGAGAACAGCTTCACAGAAGCACAGGCCAAAGAGCGCATCGAGGCTGCGGGTTATACTGCGGTGACGGGTTTGACGCTTGATTCACAGGGTATCTGGCGCGCCAAGGCCACCAAGGATGGTGCAGAAGCCGATGTCGGCCTCGACTATCAGGGCAATATTGTCACTCAGTAAAATTCAAAAAAATTTGGAGGAAACATCAATGCGTACAGTAACCGGACTTTTTGACACTCGTGATGACGCGCGCAACGCAGTGACTGCGCTTGAAGCAGCAGGTATTCCCTCGAACGACATCAGCATCGTTGCGCATGACGGCACAACCAAAGACGAGACATCTGAAACCAAAGCCGCTGAAGGTGCCGGAACCGGTGCAGGCGTCGGCGCGGTCGCCGGTGGCGGCGTTGGTTTGCTGACCGGGCTTGGTGTGATGGCTATTCCCGGCGTCGGACCGGTGGTGGCTGCAGGTTGGCTTGCTGCGACGGCGGCAGGCGCTGTTGCTGGCGCTGTAGCAGGTGGCGCAGCTGGCGGTATTATCGGCTCGCTGGTCAGCGCCGGTGTGCCTGAGGAACATGCCCATGTTTATGCCGAAGGTGTACGTCGTGGCGGCAGCATCGTTGTTGCAAAGGTGGACGAGGCAAAGGTCGATGAAGCCTCGGCAATTCTCAAACGCTCAAACCTGGTTGATCCGGTTGAACGTCGACGCACTTATGAACAGGACGGCTGGAGCCGTTTTGACGACACGCGTGATCCTTATAGCCACGACGAAATCGCAGCGGAACAGCGCCGGTATCAGACCCTCCGCTAAAATCCATGCAGCTAGATGGAGCGCTTCCCACCGGTGGCGCTCCATTTGCCGTTTAAGCAACCGTATCAGGGAGAGCACACATGAATGACCGCCTCACCATTCAGGATCCACGCAAACGATATCCCGCGCCCCCCTTCGATGCGCAGCCACAACCTATGCCGGGCTTGGTGCAGAATATGGTTCCCTCTCCTGACCACGGCGAAGAAAGTTACAAAGGCTCCGGCAAACTCGCAGGACGCAAGGCTCTGATTACCGGCGGCGATTCCGGTATAGGTCGCGCCGTCGCGATTGCATTTGCCCGCGAAGGTGCTGATGTCGCCATTTCTTATCTCGAAGATGAAGAGCCAGACGCTGAGAGGGTGATCGAACTGATTGAGGCTGAGGGACGCATTGGTGTTGCCTTGCCGGGAGACATCAAAAATGAAACTTGGTGCCGCGAGATGGTTGAAAAAGCGGTCAGCGACCTCGGCGGTTTGGATATCCTCGTCATTAATGCTGCTAGACAGCAATACCGAGAGAACCTAAGCGAGCTCTCCACTGACGATTTCGATCAGACCATGAAGACCAATCTTTATGCGTTGCATTGGATTGCCCAAGCGGCTGTCCCACATCTGCAGCCGGGTTCTTCAGTGATTACCACCGCATCTGTTCAGGCCTATGAGCCCTCCCCCATCCTGCTTGATTATGCCACAACCAAAGCCGGTATTGTGGCCTACACCAAGGCGCTGTCAAAACAGCTGATTGAAAAGGGTGTGCGTGCCAACGTGGTGGCGCCCGGCCCCTTCTGGACGGTGCTGCAACCGAGCGGTGGCCAGCCTGACGAGAAGGTTCGGCATTTTGGTGAGAACAGCGATTTTGGTCGCCCCGGTCAACCGGTTGAACTTGCACCCGTTTATGTCCTTCTCGCGTCACAGGAAGCAAGCTTCATCAACGGTGAAGTTTACGGTGTAACGGGCGGCAAGGGCATCGCCTGACGATTTAATGCGATGGGCGGTATAAGGTTTAATGCTTCCGGCCGAAGGAAAATCAAACGTTAACCGCCTCTCCGCAACTTTAGATGTATATTAATATAATTTTAATGTCGTCTTCAAAACAAACGACGCTTTCGTTGGCTTTCAGCCATTTTACAGACACACTTCCATTCAGCGGGTGTTGAACCATTCAGGTGTCACCGTATTGAACGGATGTGGGTTTCGGCCGAATGATTGGTTTTATTGTCCGGCTTAGAAGCCGCGCTCACTTCCGCATGGAAGTGAAAGGCAAGGCGCCGGGGGGAACCATCTCGGGCAGCGGAGCGCGTCGAACACGGCAGGCCCGGCAAAGGCTTACTCTTTTGATCGCCGCTTTTGCCATCATGTATGTGACGATCGGCGCACGCCTCGTCCAATATGGCATGGCCGACCCCTCCGTTACCGGTGCCATTTCGTTCAACACCCACGCCATGGCCTCACGCCCTGACATTCTCGATCGCAATGGCGAGTTGCTTGCAACCGACATCAACACAGTTTCCCTCTATGCCGAACCGCGAAAAATCATAGACGCTAACGAGGTCGTGGAAAAACTGGCAACGGTTCTTCCCAATCTCGACTGGAAAGACACGCACAGAAGGCTGCAATCGGGAAGTGCGTTTCAGTGGTTACGGCGTCAACTTACACCGAAACAACAATCAGATATTCTGGCGCTTGGCATCCCCGGTATTGGTTTTCGCCCGGAGAAACGGCGTTTTTACCCCGGCGGCCCGGTTGCCTCGCATATCGTCGGCCACGTCAACATCGACAATCTCGGTTTGGCGGGAATGGAACGCTACATCGACCAGCAAGGTTATGCCGATCTCAGATCCGTCGGCTTGACCTCCGACACCCGTCTTGAACCCGTCCGGCTTTCCATTGACCTGCGCGTGCAGAATATGGTGCGGGAAATTGCCGCCAAAGCCATGGTCGACTATCAGGCCGAGGCGGCAGGCGCAGTTATTCTCGATGTCGATACGGGTGAAGTGATCGCCATGGCATCGGTACCGGATTACGATCCCAATCAGCCCTCCCGCACACTTGCCGATGGCAGTGTCGACAAGGAATATGAAAAGGGGTGGTTCAACCGAATGAGTAATGCCACATTCGAGATGGGCTCCACCTTCAAGAGTTTCACGCTGGCCATGGGCCTCGACGCCGAAAAGATAAATCTGAATACCGTTATCGATGCTTCCCGTCCGATCCGCATGGGTGGTTTCACGATCCGCGATTTCAAGGGCAAATACCGCCCGCTTTCGATCCCGGAAATCTTCCAGTATTCCTCCAATATCGGCACGGCGGATATCGCCGATCGTGTCGGCATTGAGGGCCATCAGGAATTTCTGACCCGGCTTGGTCTTCTGTCCAAGATGGACACCGAAATGCCTGGTGTGGCCACGCCGACCCAGCCAAGGACATGGAAAAAGATCAACTCGGTGACGATCTCCTTCGGTCATGGCATTGCAACGACACCTTTGCAGACCGCCGTCGCCGCCGCAGCCCTGATCAACGGCGGCAATCTGATCAGCCCAACCTTCCTGCCCCGCACCATTGAAGACGCAGCCATCGTCTCGCGCGCCGTGATCAAGGAAAAAACCAGTGCGGATATGCGTTACCTCTACACATGGAATGGCCTGAAAGGTTCAGGCCGCGCAGCCCAAGTTGAAGGTTTTAATGTCGGTGGCAAGACCGGCACCGCCGACAAGGTCATCAATGGTCGTTACGCCAAGGACATCAATTTCAACGCATTCGTCGCCGGCTTTCCAATGGATGACCCGCGTTACGTTGTGTTGACCATCGTTGACGCGCCCAAAACCGGTGTAAATGGCGGACGGACCGCCGCGTCCACTGCCGCACCAATGACCAAGGAAATCATTGCGCGAACGGCAGCCTTGCTTGGCACCAAACCCAGCTTCAAAATTGAAGGTAAACCGCAAATGATCGTGAATTACTGAAATTACTGGAGCGGGTGAAGGGAATCGAACCCTCGTATTCAGCTTGGGAAGCTGCTGCTCTACCATTGAGCTACACCCGCAATGGCTAAAGAGATTCAACAGATCACCGCGGCTGTCAAGCCGCGGTCAGTTTTGGATGGGCTACTGGCCCATTACATCCGAAAATGTTTGGAAAGCTTGAGGCCCTGCGCCTGATAGTTGGACCCTGAGCCCGCGCCATAAAGGCCCTGCGGTTTTTCCAGCATATGTTCATAGACCAGACGGCCGACAATCTGGCCATGTTCCAGAATGAACGGCACTTCATGGCTGCGCACTTCCAGAACGGCACGGCTGCCCGCACCGCCGGCACTCACATGGCCGAAGCCCGGATCGAAGAAACCGGCATAGTGCACACGGAATTCACCGACCAGCGGATCGAAAGGCGTCATTTCCGCCGCATAAAGCGGTGGCACATGAACTGCCTCTCTGGACACGAGAATATAGAACTCGTCGGGATCAAGGATCAGTTCAGAGCGGCCACGGTTATAAAGAGGCTCCCAGAAATCAAAGACATCATGCTGCGCCTTGATGTCGACATCCACCACGGAGGTGTGATGTTTGCCGCGATAACCGATCAGACGGTCTTCGCCAAAACCCTCTAGGTCGATCGACAGCGCAATGCCGCCGCCGGATACGTTCGGCGTTTCACTGGCAACCAATGTTTCAGCCGCGTGCAGTGACAGAAGTTCGGCTTCATTGAGCAGCGCATGGCCGACGCGGAAACGGATCTGCGACAGGCGCGAGCCACGGCGCACAACAATCGGGAAGGTGCGCGGGCTGATTTCGAGGTAAAGCGGGCCCTTGTAGCCGGCCGGGATCTTGTCGAATTCCTGCGCGCTATCTGTGATGACCCGGGTAAAGATATCCAGACGGCCAGTTGAGCTTTTTGGATTGGCAGACGCGGACATTCCAGCGGGCAGATCAACCGTTTCCATCAAGGGCACGATGTAGACACAGCCGGTTTCCAGAACGGCACCATCACTGAGGTCAATAGCGTGCAACCGCAGGCGCTCGAGTTTGGACATGACCGTGCAATCAGGGCCTGGCATGAAGCTGGCACGCACACGATACGCGATGGCGCCAAGACGCAGATCAAGGCTGGCAGGCTGAACCTGATCGGAATCCAGTGCTGCTTCGCTTTTCAAATTGCCGCTTTCGAACAGGCCGCGGATGGCTCCATCCGTTAAAATACCGGTCGTTCTTTTCATGATACTCACCTGTTGCTTTTCCAACCGACAAAACCAAAACACCAGCATTGACGCAAGCCGTTAACGGGCGTATGCCAATTTTATCCCGTGGTGATTTGGCCGGTCGGCTTGCAGCCACGTTAAATAAGTGGCTAAAAAGACCGGGTGTTCGAAACCGGTCTGCTTTTGCGGCCGGTTTTTTTGTTTGAAGGTGATGGACATGAGCAATAACTGGCGCCCGGCAACGAAACTCGTTCACGGCGGAAGCCTGCGTTCGCAGTTCGGCGAAACATCAGAAGCACTCTACCTGACACAGGGTTTTGTCTACGAAAATTCAGAAGCCGCCGAGGCTCGCTTCAAGGGTGAGACGGAAGGCTTTATTTACGCCCGTTACGCCAGCCCCACCAATGACATGTTCGAAAAGCGCATGTGCCTGCTGGAAGGCGCCGAAGAAGCACGCGCCACCGCATCGGGCATGGCTGCTGTTGCCTCTGCCATACTGTGCCAGTTGAAGGCTGGCGACCACATCGTTGCCGCCCGCGCCCTGTTCGGCTCCTGCCGCTGGGTTGTCGAGACGCTGGCTCCAAAATACGGCATCGAATGCACACTGATCGACGGTCGTGACCTTGCCAACTGGGAAGGCGCCATCCGCCCCAACACCCGTCTTTTCTTCCTGGAAAGCCCGACCAACCCGACACTGGAAGTGGTTGATATTGCCGGTGTTGCCAAGCTGGCCAACCAGATTGGCGCAAAGGTGGTTGTTGACAACGTTTTCGCCACGCCGCTTTTCCAGAAGCCGCTTGAATTGGGCGCACATATTGTCGTCTACTCCGCGACCAAGCACATTGATGGTCAGGGCCGCTGCCTTGGCGGTGTCGTGCTTTCCGACAAGAAGTGGATCGAAGAAGAGTTTCAGGAATATTACCGTCATACCGGCCCTGCCCTGTCGCCGTTCAATGCCTGGACGATGATGAAGGGACTGGAAACATTGGCACTGCGCGTCAAGCAGCAGACCGCCAATGCTACCCGCATTGCCGACTTCCTTGCTGAACAGAAGCAGGTTGCAAAGGTTATCTACCCGGGCCGCAAGGATCACCCGCAGGCAGATATCATTGCCCGCCAGATGACGGGCGGTTCGACCATGGTGGCCTTCGAGCTGAAGGGTGGCAAAGAAGCAGCTTTCGCCCTGCAGAACGCCCTTGATATCGTGAAGATTTCCAACAATCTCGGCGATGCCAAGAGCCTGATCACCCACCCGGGAACCACCACCCACAAGAACCTGACGGATGAAGCCCGTGCCGAAATGGGCATTGCCAGCGGTACGTTGCGTCTGTCCTGCGGTATTGAAGACACTGACGATCTGGTTGATGACTTCGCCCAGGCACTGTCCAAGGTCTCGGCCTGACACCAAACTAAGCCGTGCTTTCCGTGAAGCATGGCTTTTACTTCGCCCTAAATTTACCTTCTATTTCAGCATTTAATCTACTATCCGACATTGTCAGCGTTCGGTAACGCCTGTTTTATGTCAATTCTTGACGAATACCGGATGTTATAGTGTAGAATAAAGCAGATCATTAAAGGTAGCGCGTATGTATCGTGCAACGACAAACGGGATCGAAGTTGCTGTCGACCCTTATTATCTTGAAGAACAGTCAGATCCGGACGATAGCCGCTACGTCTGGGGCTACAAGATTGTCATTGCCAATAATTCCCACGCAGCCGTGCGCCTGACCCACCGTTATTGGCACATCACCGACCAGAACGGTCAGGTCGACGAAGTTTCCGGCCCCGGGGTGGTTGGCGAAGTTCCACACCTGCAACCCGGTGAAACCTATGAGTATTCCTCGGGTTGCCCACTCGATACGCCCTCAGGCATGATGTTCGGCCACTACCAGATGGAAACCGATGACGGCGAAGTTTTCGATGTCGCCATTCCAGCTTTCTCGCTGGATACGCCCGGCCTGACCCGCGTCCTCAACTAAATAAAAACGGGCGCAACTTTCGTCACGCCCGCCTTTGATAGTCTGGTGCTTGTCAGCTATTTGCCCGATCAGTTCTTGGCAGCCGAGAGAACGTCGAACTCGCTGGTTTCATAGCGGTAGGTCGTCGAGCAGAACTCGCAAGTCACCGAAACCATGCCGTTTTCTTCACTGTCGCGGATTTCCTCTGCGGTAAAGCCGGACAATACGCCCTTGATCTTGTCGCGCGAGCAATTGCAACGGTCAAACACCGGCTGTGGATCGTAGATCCGTACACCACGTTCATGGAACAGCCGGAACAACAGGCGCTCAACAGGCACCTGCGGATCGGTCAATTCGTCCGTATCGACAGTTTCCAGAAGTGTTGCCGCTTCCGTCCATGCGTCATCATGATCGGTTTCGAAGTCGCCTTCATCGCCATCTCCACCGTGCAGATCCTTTTGGCGCAGACGTTCCGGCGCCTGTGGCAGAAACTGCGCCAGCACGCCGCCAGCGCGCCAGCCGTGCCGCGGCTTGCCGTCTTCATCACGATCGAAGAACTCGGCAACGCCCAGACGGATGCGGGTTGGCAATTGTTCCGACTGACGGAAATAGGTGCCAGCAATTTCTTCCAATGACGATCCGTCCATCGGCACAATACCCTGGTAGGGTTGCATGCCCATGCCCTGATCGATGGTAAAGGCAAGAATACCCGTGCCCAGCAGTTCCGCCGGGCTGGTTTTTCCTTCGGCAAGGGCAGCATCCAGCCGTTCCTGATCGAAGCGGGCATAGGCGCGCATGCTTTCAGGGGCGGTGAAATCTGCAACCAGCAGATCAACCGGACCGTCGCCCTTGGTCTGCAGGGTCAACTTGCCGGAAAATTTCAACGACGTACCAATCAGCGCGGTCAGCACCGTTGCTTCGGCCAACAGGCGCGCAACAACTGGCGGGTAATCATGACGCTGCAGAATGGTGTTCAGCAGAGGGCCAACCTGCACAGCACGGCCGCGCACGTCCAGTCCTTCAATCTGAAACGGCAGCACGTTATCGTCACCCGCAAATTTCAGATCGTCCAATTCCACGGTTACATCTGCCATACCATATACTCCTTGCAGCACCCGCTCCACTTACAGGACACGCGTGACGTCATTGTGTTTTTGCACAGGGGCACGCAAAGTGAAACCACCCGTGGCATACACGTTTCCCGCCAAAACCGGCCGGTGAAACGCTCAATTGGTTGTTTTTTGCATTTTCGGAGTGAAAATGCTGCATCTGGAAAGGTCACGACAGAGCCGTGCTTTTTAACAAAGCCGCATTGAGAACGCTGTTGAACCTTTTCAAAGCTGCATGTTTTGCCACAAAACCATACTGAGTTTGAGAAACCATGCAGTAAAACGCGCAAGCCCTGCCGAGATGGCCAAGCTTGCGCGCTTCGAAGACACCCAGATGGGAAGTCAGCAGTAAAAGATCAAGACCCTTTCAGGCCTTGTGATCAGACAAGACCCATGCACCATGCAATGATGGACTTCTGGGCATGCAGGCGGTTTTCCGCCTCGTCAAACACCACGGACTGCGGTCCGTCGATAACCTCATCAGTCACTTCTTCACCACGGTGGGCCGGCAGGCAGTGCATGAACAGCGCTTCCTTGTTGGCCTTTTGCATCAACGCGCCATTGACCTGGTAAGGTTGGAAGATGTTGTGACCGCGTGCTTTGTGTTCCTGGTTCATCGACACCCAAGTATCGGTCACCACACAATCGGCATCTGCAACAGCACGCTCTGCGTCATGGCACAGCATGATGTCGCCACCATTGTTGCGCGCCCAGTTCAGGAACTTGTCATGCGGCTCGGAGCCCATCGGCACCGCCATGTTCATGCGGTAACCAAAACGGGCCGAACCTTCGACCAGCGAATGCAGAACGTTGTTGCCATCGCCGGTCCAGGCGATGGTTTTGCCTTTGACCGGACCACGATGTTCTTCGAACGTCAGGATATCCGCCATGATCTGGCAAGGGTGGGTGTCGTCTGTCAGGCCGTTGATGACAGGCACGGTTGCGTGCTCGGCCAGCTCCAGCAGACGGTTATGATCTGTGGTACGGATCATGATGGCATCAACGTAACGCGACAGAACCTTGGCGGTATCGCCAATGGTTTCAGCGCGGCCGAGCTGCATTTCCGTGCCGGACAGGAACAGGGTTTCGCCGCCGAGCTGGCGCATGCCGACATCAAACGATACGCGGGTGCGTGTTGACGGCTTTTCGAAAATCATCGCCAGCATTTTACCGTCCAGCGGCTTGTCAGCCGTACCGGCTTTCGTTGCACCTTTGCGTGCTCGTGCGTCATCGAGAATTGAGCGCAGATCGCCGCTTGAAACAGCCGAAAGATCCAGAAAATGCTTTGGAGATGCCATTCTTTTTACCCTATTTCCGCAAGCTGCCCCGGGCCGCCTGCTTCTTACCCATTCAGGCGCTTTTTGCCTTAAGTGATGCCGAAAGTGCGATTGCTGCGTTTTCGATACGGCGCAGCCCTTCTCTTGCCTCTTCTGCCGTCACGACCAGTGGCGGAAGAAGACGGATGACGTTGTCGCCAGCCGGCACGCCCAGAACATGTTCCGTGCGCATGGCCTGCAAGAGTTCCGAGGACGGCATTTTCGGCTTGATGCCGAGAAGAAGCCCTTCGCCGCGAATTTCTTCGATGACATCTGGGAAACGGTCCTGCAAGGATGCCAGCCCCTGGCGGAATATCAGCGTGATGTCGCGGACATGATCCAGGAACCCATCTGCCAGGACGATGTCCAGCACGGCATTGCCGACAGCCATGGCAAGCGGATTGCCGCCATAGGTCGTGCCATGTGTACCAGCAGTCATGCCGGAAGCAGCCTCTGCCGTTGCAAGGCAGGCGCCGAGCGGGAAGCCGCCGCCGATACCCTTGGCGACCGCCATGATATCGGGCGTGACGCCGGTCCACTCATAACCGAAAAGCTTGCCCGTACGACCAACGCCGGTCTGGACTTCATCAAGGATCAGCAACAGGCCATGCTCATCACATAGATCACGCAGCGTGCGCATGAATTCTGGCGGAACGATACGAATACCGCCTTCACCCTGCACTGGCTCGATCAGCAGAGCTGCAGTTTCCGAGGTGATCAATGCCTTCAAGGCTTCGAGATCGCCAAACGGCACCTGATCGAAACCTTCGACCTTCGGGCCAAAACCTTCGAGATATTTTGCCTGTCCACCGGCTGCGATAGTGGCCAGTGTGCGGCCATGGAACGCGCCTTCAAAAGTCACGATACGGAATTTTTCCGGATGACCCTTGGAATAGTGGTAACGGCGCGCCGTTTTGATGGCGCATTCCAGCGCTTCAGCACCAGAGTTGGTGAAGAATGCCTTGTCGGCGAAGGTGGCATCGGTCAGGCGCTTGGCAAGCTTTTCCTGGCCGGGAATTTCATACAGATTGGAAAGGTGCCAGACCTTTTCTGCCTGCGCCTTTATGGCTTCCACCAGATGAGGATGTGCATGGCCAAGCGAGTTTACTGCAACGCCCGCCGCGAAATCGAGATATCGCTCGCCACTCTCCGTAATGAGCCATACGCCCTCGCCTCGCTCGAACCGAAGCGGGGCTCTGGAAAAAGTATCGAACAATGGCGCGGCTTCGGCCATGGCAGTATCACTCCTTCGCGCATCTTGCGCTTAAAATCGTTTGTCAAGCGGCGCGGCAGGTTATCCAACGCCTGAAAATCAAAAATGCCGCCTTGCGGCGGCACCGGCACTATCATCACTTCACCCTGCGCTGTCAACAAAAGTCAGCGTTTTCCGGTACTTTCCGGTATTTTTAGATCCCCTTCAACCGCAGATAATTCTTTTGGCGACACTTCAGGACTGCCGCATTTTCGCAGCAAGTTGGGGAAAACCGGAAAATCGATTCGCGATGATTCCCTCGACTCTTGTCACGGAGTCAGCCTCACACTAGGTTAATAGGCAATTACTAGACTGCAAGCGGCGGAACTAGTCACCACAAAATACCTGTTAGGGCGTGTTCGCGGCTTGCCGCGGCAAGGGTGACGGATTCTGCCTACAACACGCGAACAGCGGAGAGCGGCATGAACTGGACAGACGAACGCGTCGAAAAACTCAAGAAACTGTGGTCCGAAGGACTGAGTGCGAGCCAGATTGCCACTCAGCTCGGCGGTGTAAGTCGTAACGCTGTTATTGGCAAGGTTCACCGCCTTAGCCTGCCGGGCCGCGCAAAGGCTGGCGGCACAGCAACCTCCGCCCGCACCCAAACCAAGCGCACGACATCTGCTCCGCGCGCTCCGAACTACGCTTCGCGCGTTGTTACCCGCACGGTAACCCGCGCTTCCGGCGCCAATCTCATCAAGGAAGAGATTGAAGTCGAAAGCGGTGAAGTTCTCGAGTTTGCACCAGCCAGCAACGTTGTTGTTCCAATTTCGCGTCGCCTTAGCCTGACGGAATTGACCGAACGCACCTGCAAGTGGCCAGTTGGCGATCCAATGGCGGAAGACTTCCATTTCTGTGGTTGCGACTCCCAGGATTCCTCGCCTTACTGCAAGTTCCACGCAAAGATGGCTTACCAGCCTGTCAGCGAACGTCGTCGGGCCTGATCAAACATACAAGTCACCGAAAAGGCCGCTAATGCGGCCTTTTTGTTGTCTACGTTTCCCGCATTTAAGCGGCGAAGCCAACCCTTCCTCAGGCGGCACGCTCTTCCTGCAGAAGACGGATCGCCAGATGCTGCAACAGAATGATTGTCTTGGCATCGCGGATTTCACCGCTGGAAATCATCGTCATGGCGTTCGACAAGCTCACTTGCATAACATCGATGTCTTCGCCCTCGTCTGCGCACCCGCCACCATCATTGACCTTCTGCTTTTCTGAATATTCGCCGATAAAAAACGCCAGATATTCTGTGACCGAGCCAGGGCTCATATAGACATCAAAAAGGTGGGTGAGCGCCGATACATCATAGCCGGTCTCCTCGATCAATTCTTCGCGCATTCGCACGGCCGGTTCGGCTCCCTCAAGCAGGCCAGCGGGCGCCTCGATCAGCGCCTCCAAACCGCCATTCAGGAAAACAGGCAGGCGAAACTGGCGGGTCAGCAAAACAGAACCCGTTGCCGGATTGTACAACAGGCAGGTTGCACCATTGCCGCGGTCATAGGCTTCCCGTTGCTGGCGTTGCCAACTGCCGTCCCTCAGCCGAAGTTGATATTCATATTTGGTCAATCGCCCCCAATCACTGGCCAGAACGCGCTCTGATATCGGCCGAAAAATACTGTCACTCATAACGTTACCTCTTTGCAATTCGTGTATTTTCGTGCAAACTCGTGCAGAGTCAAGGATTGAATTGAATGTTGGTACAAGAACGAAAAGCCCATTTGCTGCGTCTGCTGGCGCAGACAGGTAGCGTGGTTGCAACAGATGCAAGCAAAGCGATGGGCGTGTCCGAGGACACGATCCGCAGAGATCTGCGCGAACTTGCAAAAGATGGGCAATTAAAACGCGTGCATGGCGGCGCGGTGCCGCTTTCTCCAGCGGTCGCGCCATTTGCAAATCGTGTGACGATTGCCGATGATGAGAAGGCAGAAATTGGCAGACATGCGGCAAGGATGATCGAGCCGGGCCAACTGGTATTTCTGGATGGCGGCACCACCGCCCTGCACATTGCCCGAAACCTTGCACCGGATTTGCGGGCGACAGTCATCACGCACAGCCTGAATGTTGCGCTGGAACTGATGAACCATCACAACATCACAGTAGAGATTGTCGGTGGCCGGCTTTTCCGACATTCCGTGGTGACAGTCGGCGCGGCCACTCTGGCATGGTTATCGCGTTATCGCCCCGACATCTGTTTTATTGGCGCCACCGGCCTGCACCCGGATCAGGGCATCACGACGGGCGACAGCGAGGAGGCGGAGGTCAAACGGTTCATTATCTCGATATCTGGCGCCGCCTATATCCTCGCCTCATCCGAGAAGATTGGCGCAGTCTCCGCCTTCGAGATCACCGAACTCAAGAATATCGATGGGATTATCGCCACGGCCAAAGCCGAAAAAGCCACGCTCACTGGCCTGGAGCATCGTGGATGCCGGGTAATCCGCGCTGATGAAATGGCGACATAACGAGCGCTGATAGGCCCAAGGCAATCCGTTAGAGACTGCCTTGGGTCAATTCATAGTCTGTTATATTTAGATAATGCCACCGCTTCCGGCCTTGGAGGCCGGCCGCTCAGCGGCAATTTTTGCGCGGTAACCACTGGCGCGATAGGTCGAAACCGGATCAATCGCACCACCGGCACGGCGGCGGGCTTCCGCCAGGATCGGCTCGACATCCGTGCGATAAGCACGCTTCAATGCATCAGATGCCATCAGCGCATCATTGTCCTGCTGATACCCTTCCAGTGCCTTGCGGTCGACCAGCAATGCCTGTGCATAGGCGCGACGAATTTCGTTGGCGCTGGAAATCAGGCTTTCAATGGGGTCCGTGACGTTGTGCGACTGGTCGATCATGTGAGCGGGGTGGAAACCCTTCACGCCGCGATAGTCTGCATCCACCAATTCATTGAACACCAGGAACAGACGGTACGGCTCAATGGAGCCCGCATCAAGATCGTCGTCACCGTATTTGCTGTCGTTGAAATGGAAGCCGCCGAGTTTACCGAACTGGATAAGACGGGCGACAATCATTTCAATATTGGTGTTGGGCGCATGGTGACCAAGGTCCACAAGGCAATAGGCTTTTTCGCCGAGTGTGTTGGCGATGAGATAGTTGGTACCCCAGTCCTGCACAACGGTGGAATAGAAGGCAGGCTCATACATCTTGTGTTCGGAGAAGATGCGCCAGTCATCCGGCAGCGCCTTGTAGATATCCGCCATACCGCTGAGATAACGCTCGAAACTCTTGGTGAAATTGCTCTGACCGGGGAAATTCGAGCCATCACCAACCCACACTGTCAGGGCCTTGGAGCCTAGTGCGTTGCCGATTTCGATACATTCGATGTTGTGATCGACGGCCTGCTGGCGGGTTGCCGCATCGGTGTGGCTGAGCGAGCCGTATTTGTAGGAATGGGCCTGATCCGGCGCATCCGAGAAAGTATTGGAGTTCATGGCGTCGAAACCAAGACCCAATGCATCAGCGTGGGCTTTGAGGCGCTTTGGGTCTTGCTTGTCCCACGGAATATGCAGCGAGACATTCGGCGTAGCACGGGTCAGTTCATTGATCACCGAGCAATCATCCAACTTGTCGAAAATGCCGCGTGGTTCACCCTGTCCCGGAAAACGGGCAAAACGGGTGCCGCCGGTGCCAACACCCCAGGAAGGGACGGCGACAAAAAACTCCGACACCTTTTTCGTGACGTTTTCGATATCAACACCACGGCGTGCCAGCTGGGCACCAAGGGCTGCATAATCGTCCTTCAATGCCGCAGCGTGTTTGGCATTTTCCGCCTCGATCACATCAGCAGCAATTTTCGTATCTGTCATCTTTTCCTCCCCGGCCTATTGAACCAATAGCCGTCAATCGCGTTTCAACAGTCCGGATATTTAAAAAACCAAAGGTTTAATCGTGGACGTTATTCGCATTCTTCTCGCCATTATCCTGCCGCCGGTCGGCGTGTTCTTGCAGGTCGGCATTGGCTTGCATTTTTGGCTGAATATTCTTCTCACGCTATGTGGATATGTACCCGGCATTATCCATGCCATCTGGGTTATCCTGCGAAAGTAGCGACATCACCCCAGGCCTTTAGGGACCGAGGGTGAAAGCGTTTTGTACTAGCGGGTGAAGCTTTGTGCATTGCCCGCATCAACATTGATGATATTGCCGGTCGATTTTGCCGAAGCATCCGAAGCCAGGAAGTAAATTGCTTCCGCAATATCTTCCGGGAACACATTCAGCTTAAGCATCGAGCGCTTGCGGTAATGTTCTTCCAGATCCGTGACCTCGATCTTGGAGGACGCCGCACGCTGTTCACGCCATTCGCCATTCCAGATTTTTGAACCGCGCAGAACCGCATCCGGGTTTACCGTGTTAACGCGGATGCCAGCATCTGCACCCTCAAGTGCAAGGCAACGGGCCAGATGGATTTCAGCGGCCTTGGCCGTGCAATAAGCGGAAGCATTCGGTGACGAGGCAAGACCGTTCTTGGAGGCGACGAATACGATGTTGCCACCGATATTCTGTCGACGGAACAGTTTGAACGCTTCCCGCGACACGAGGAAATAACCGGTCGCCAGAATGTCGATATTCTTGCTCCACATGGCAAGCGTGGTTTCTTCAACCGGTGCGGATGAGGCAATACCGGCATTGGACACCAGAATATCGACACCACCAAATTCAACGCTTGCTTCGATAAACGACGCAATCACGCCGTCTTCCTTGGTCACGTCAAGTTTGACACTACGCACGGTATCTGCGCCAAAGCGCTTTTCAAAATCACCTTTTGCACTGGCAAGAGCTGTCTCATCAATATCCGCCAGCACAACGCATGCGCCTTCACCTGCCAGACGCTCTGCGGTGGCACGGCCGATACCACCCGCACCGCCGGTAACGAAGGCCACCTTGCCTGCAAGGCTCTTTGGTTTTGGCATGCGCTGAAGTTTCGCCTCTTCTAGCAGCCAGTATTCGATATCGAACGCTTCCTGCTCCGGTAGTCCTTGATATTCGGAAACCGTGGAGGCGCCGCGCATCACATTGATGGCGTTGACGTAGAATTCACCGGCGATACGTGCCGTTGCCTTATCCTTGGCAAACGAAAACATGCCGACGCCTGGAATCAGGAAAATGACCGGGTTTGGATCACGCATTTTGGGTGAATTGTCGTGTTTGCAGGTCTCGTAATAACGCGTGTAATCGGCGCGGTAGTCTTCCAGTGCCTTGTCCAGACCGGCCAGAAGACCATCGACGTCAGGATTTGACGTATCGAGATCCAGAATGAGCGGGCGGATTTTGGTGCGCAGGAAGTGATCCGGGCAGGACGTGCCCAAGGCGCCGAGTGGCTTGAGGCTTTGCGAATTGACGAATTCGAGAACAGCGTCTCGATCATCGAAATGACCCAGCTTGCGCTCATCACGACCGATACGGCCACGGATTTCCGGCATCAGACGGGCGGCAATGGCGCGGCGTTCTTCAACGGCCAGGCTTTTTGCAACGGCCCCACCAAAGATTGTCTTGCCTTCTGTCTGAGCAGCAAACCATTCAATGGCCTTGTTGATGATGGCCAGAGTCAGCTCATAGCACGTCTTGGCATCGTTATCCCACGTGAACAGGCCGTGGCTTTCCAGCACAACGCCCTTTGCATTCGGGTTTGCCTTGACGAAAGCTTCAAGGTCGAGACCAAGCTGGAAGCCCGGGCGGCGCCATGGAAGCCAGCCAATGTCAGCACCAAAAATCTGTTGTGTCAGTTCTTTGGAGTTCTTCGCTGCGGCAATGGCAATGATGGCGTCGGGATGCATGTGATCGACATGATCGAACGGCACAAAGCCATGCAAAGGCGTGTCGATGGAGGCGGCACGCGGATTGAGGTTGAACGTGCAGTGCGGCAGGAAGCCGACCATGCGGTCCTCGTCTTCCACACCCTTGTAGATACCCTTCAACGCTTCAAGTTTGTCCATGTAAAGGGTCGCAAAACCATCGAGCTTAATGGTACCGACGTCACCGCCAGATCCCTTCACCCACATGACACGGACTTTTTCGCCGGTCAGCGGATCGGTTTCCAGCACCTTGGCGGACGTATTGCCGCCGCCATAATTGGTAATACGCTTGTCACCGCCCAACAGGTTGGAGCGGTACAGAAGCTTGCCGGGCTCATCGAGTTTTGCGGCGTAAGCATCATCCCAGCGATTTTCGAGAAGGCGGGTTTGGCCCGTCATGTCTTCCTCCCTAGTGTTTCGTTCGCGAACCAAACACGGTCCGCCTCCCGTTGGTGCAGATATCGCGCAATCAAAACCGCAATGTCAATCAAAAACGATCACAATTTTTCATTGTGCGACGCACCATTGATTAATTTGATCGATCTTGATTGACAACGTAAAGAGTTTGCGAATAATTGCCAATCAGGAGGACCCCAATGCACGAAAGCGAACGCCATCGCATTATCTTGAGCGCCATACAGGAGAAGCCTGTGGTGACGGTGCAGGATATTGCCGAACTGACGGATGCTTCCGAAGCAACCATCCGCAGGGACATTGCGTCCCTTCATGTGCAGGGTAAGTTGCGCCGGGTGCGCGGTGGCGCCGAAGCGGTGCACCCGCCACAGTTGGGAAATCTGGCGGCGCGACCGTTCCGCGTTTCCGAATCAGTCAACATCGATAAAAAACGCGCAATTGCGCGCAAAGCTGTCGATTTGTGCGACGATGGCGATGCAATCATCATCAATGGCGGTACAACGACGTTCCAGATGGTGCATTACATGTCGGCGCGTCGTCTGCAGGTCATGACCAATTCATTTGCGATCGCTGAACATCTCGTCAAACATTCCAAGTGCAATGTCAGCGTTCCCGGCGGCGCGATCTACCGCGACCAGAGCCTGATCCTTTCGCCGTTTGACAATGATGCAATCCGCAATTTTTACGCACGCCGTATCTTCATCGGTGCACAGGGTGTTGGCGCACTCGGCATCATGGAATCGGACGCGCTGGTTATTCAGAGTGAACAGAAGCTGATGCGGCAGGCGGAAGAATTGATCGTGATGATCGATTCCAGCAAGTTCCGCAAACGCTCCAGTCTCATTCTCTGTCCGCTGGAAAATGTCTCCACCATCATTACCGACGAAGGCGTGCCCGACGACGCGGCACGCATGGTGGAAGATGCGGGCATAAAATTGATTGTCGCCGGTGCATCGGCGAGCGCGGTGGCCGATGTGCCGCCCGATAAAAGAGGTTCCACGTCGGTTGCTTGAGGAGCACTGACGGGAGGGTTCAAGTTTTCAACTGGGAGGAAAAGGCATGAAACTTACACGTAGAACATTGTCCCGCGCTTTGATGCTGGGTGTCGCCATGGGCGTCGCCGGCATCGGAGCCGGTTTGAGCACGACGGCACAGGCTGCCGACATGAAGATCGCGCTCGTTGTTAAATCGCTCGGCAACGGCTTCTTTGAAGCTGCCAACAAGGGTGCGCAGGAAGCGGCCAAGGAACTTGGCGGCGTTGAAATCATCTATACCGGTCCAACCTCGACCACGGCAGAAGGCCAGATCGAAGTGATCAATTCACTGATCGCACAGGGCGTTGACGCTATCGCAATCTCCGCAAACGACCCGGACGCTGTCGTTCCAGCCCTGAAGAAAGCTGCGCAGCGCGGCATCAAGGTTATCTCTTGGGACAGCGGTGTCGCACCGGAAGGCCGTATTCTTCAGTTGAACCCGTCTTCCAACGCGCTGATTGGCAAGATGTGCCTGCAGCTGGCAGCAGCCCACCTTGAAGGTGGCAAGGGCGACTTCGCCATTCTGTCCGCTACCACCACATCCACGAACCAGAATATCTGGATCGAGGAAATGAAAAAGCAGCTGGGTGACTTCCCAGGCCTCAACCTCGTCACAACGGTTTATGGCGATGACCTTGCCGACAAGAGCTACCGTGAAGCACAGGGCCTGTTGACCTCGCAGCCAAATGTGAAGGTTATCGTGGCACCAACCACCGTTGGCGTTCTCGCAGCCTCGCAGGCCGTCAAGGATGCAGGCAAGATCGGCCAGGTTTACGTGACCGGCCTTGGCCTTCCGTCCGAAATGGCCGGCGCGATCAAGTCTGGCGCCACCAAGGAATTTGCAATCTGGAACCCGATCGACCTTGGTTACTCCGCAACACAGATTGCCTATCACCTCGTCAAGGGTGACGCAGACGGCAAGCCGGGCTCGGAAATCGAAGCCGGCCGCATGGGCAAGATCAAGGTTGGCGAAAATAGCGAAGCCGCAATGTCGGAACCGTTCATCTACAACTCTTCAAACATCGATGAGTTCTCGAAGATTTTCTAATCTGCGACAGCTATCCCGGCGGCGAAAGCCGTCGGGACCTTAGACCGCAACTGCATACTCAACGTCATCGCCATCTGAGATGGATCGACTTCGTCAACGCAGTTGGATCCTCGGATCCAGCCTGAAGAGTGACGTCGGGTGTGAGGTGCGCTTTCTGCTCAATCATGAGCACCCGGATTCGTGACAATGACCATGGCAATTGAAAAAATGGCTGAACCCACTGCACCAGACATGTTGGCTTCCGCCAGCCAATCGCCCATTCTGGAGATGCGCGGCATCAGCCAGATATTTCCTGGCGTGAAAGCGCTGGATGGCGTCAATATCGCACTTTATCCCGGAAAGGTCACCGCCTTGATCGGTGAGAACGGCGCTGGAAAATCGACGCTGGTGAAAATTCTGACCGGCATTTACCGCCCCAATGAAGGGGAAATCCTGCTCGACGGTCAGCCCGTGCAGTTTCAAAGTGCGCAGGATGCCATCGATATGGGCGTCACAGCCATTCATCAGGAAACCGTGCTGTTTGACGAACTTTCCGTTGGCGAAAACATATTTCTCGGGCACGCACCGAAAGGCCGCTTCCGTCTGATCGACTGGAAAACCATCAACAACCGTGCGCGGGTTTTGCTCGAAAAGCTTGAGAGCACCATCGACCCTTCGATCCGGTTGAAAGACCTGTCCATTGCCCAGCGCCATCTGGTGGCGATTGCCCGTGCGCTGTCGGTCGAAGCACGCATCGTTATCATGGATGAGCCGACCGCCGCACTGTCCCGCAAGGAAATTGACGATCTGTTTCGCATCGTTGAAAACCTGAAAAGGCAAGGCAAGGCCATCCTGTTCATCAGCCACAAGTTTGATGAAGTGTATGAAATTGCGGAAAATTACGCGGTGTTCCGCGACGGTAAAATGGTAGGCGCTGGCCAGCTTGCCGACACACCGCAGGAAAACATCGTCCGCCTGATGGTAGGTCGTGACGTCAAGGATGCGTTCCCGAAACAGGCCGTCAATATTGGCGCCACTGTGCTGTCGGTCAAAAATTACTGCCACGCGACGGAGTTTCGCGACATTTCCTTCGATCTGCGCAAGGGTGAAATTCTTGGCCTTTACGGCTTGATCGGTGCAGGACGTTCTGAACTCTGCCAATCGCTGTTTGGTATCACCAGACCGGCGTCCGGCACCTTGTCGCTCAACGGCCAGGATATCCAGATCCACTCCCCCGGCGACGCGATTGGTGCTGGCATCGTTTATGTTCCAGAGGAACGTGGGCGCCACGGTCTGGCGCTCGACATGCCTATTTATCAGAACATGTCGCTACCTTCTTTGGCGCGCACGTCCCGCAAGGGTTTTCTGGCAGCTGCCAACGAGTTCGCGCTGGCGCGCAAATATGCCACGCGACTTGATCTGCGTGCCGCGGCGCTTTCAGTTCCGGTTGGCACGCTGTCCGGCGGCAACCAGCAGAAGGTTGTTATTGGCAAATGGCTGGCAACACAGCCCAAGGTGATCATTCTCGATGAGCCAACCAAGGGTATCGATATCGGTTCCAAAGCTGCCGTGCACGGCTTCATCAGCGAACTGGCCGCCGAGGGACTGTCGATCATCATGATCTCATCGGAACTGCCGGAAATTCTCGGCATGTCCGACCGCGCGCTGGTGATGCGTGAAGGTCTGATGGCCGGCATGTTCGAACGTGCCGAATTTTCGCCGGAAGCGCTGGTGCGCGCCGCAACTGGCAATATCTAGGAAATTGACGATGCAGCGACTTCTTAAAAACCGCGAAATCTTGCTGGCCGGGATCATCATCCTGATGATCATTGGCTTTTCGATGCGCGCTCCCGGTTTTGAAAAACCGGCCAATCTCGTCAATATCTTCAACGACACGTCCATTCTCATCATTCTGGCGCTTGGCCAGATGGGCGTGATCCTGACGAAATCAATCGATCTGTCCGTCGCCGCAAATCTTGCATTTACCGGCATGGCCGTGGCGATGACCAATGCAGCCTTTCCCGGTGTGCCATTGCCGCTGCTCATTGCCATGGCTGTTGGTATTGGCGCGTGTCTTGGCGGTATCAACGGCTTTCTCGTCTGGGCGCTGCGCATTCCACCGATCGTTGTGACACTGGGTACACTCACCATTTATCGCGGCATGGCCTTTGTGCTGTCGGGTGGTGGCTGGGTCAATGCACACCAGATGTCGCCGAGTTTCCTCAATATTCCGCGCCTGCCGATCCTTGGTGTTCCGGTCCTGTCCTGGATTGCGGTGTTTATTATCGCCGGTGCATGGCTGGTTCTGACACGCACCTCATTTGGCCGCTCCGCCTATGCGTCAGGCGGCAACCCCAACGCTGCAATCTACGCCGGTATCGATGTCGGTCGGACGCGGTTCCTTGCCTTCGTGTTATCCGGCGCGCTGGCTGGCCTCGCCGGTTATCTCTGGGTTTCGCGTTATGCCGTCGCTTATGTCGATATAGCCGCCGGTTTTGAACTCGATAGCGTCGCTGCGAACGTGATTGGCGGCATTTCGATTGCCGGAGGTATCGGGTCGGTCGCCGGCGCGGTCCTTGGTGCTTTGTTTCTTGGCGTCATCAAAAATGCCCTACCGGTGATTGGCATTTCTCCTTTCGCGCAAATGGCAATTTCCGGCATCGTTATCGTCCTTGCGGTCGTTTTCAATGCCCGCGCTGAAGCCAAGAAGGGCCGCATCATCCTGCGGGATCAGGCCGCACAAGATACAGCTAAGGAGGCTGCGGCATGAGTGTCTCACAAACAGAAAACACACCTGCCCGCGTTATCCCGGACAAGCTCGGCACACCTTTCAAACGCATCATGGCCAGCTGGGAAGTACTGCTGCTGGGTGTGGCGATCCTCATCTTTATCGCCAACTCCTTTGCATCGCCCTATTTCCTTGATGCCTGGAACCTGTCGGACGCCACCTTCAACTTCACCGAAAAGGCGATGATTGCCTTTGCGATGGCGTTATTGATCATTGCAGGTGAGATCGATCTTTCGGTTGCCGCCATCATTGCACTCGCCTCCACCGCCATGGGTTATGCAGTACAAATGGGCGTCGGCACGCCGGGCCTTGTTGCCATTGGCATTGGCACGGGCCTTCTCTGTGGCGCATTCAACGGCTTTCTGGTGGCCGGACTGAAACTGCCTTCGATCGTTGTCACCATCGGCACGATGAGCCTGTTTCGTGGTATTTCCTACATGGTGCTGGGTGACCAGGCCTATGGTAAATACCCGGCAGATTTCGCCTATTTCGGACAGGGTTACGTGTTCTGGGTGATTTCCTTCGAATTTGTTTTGTTCATCGTGATGGCTGTCATTTTCGCCATCCTTCTGCACGCCACGAATTTCGGTCGCCAGGTTTTCGTCATCGGCACGAACCCTTTCGCCGCACGCTTTTCCGGCATCCCGGTCGAGCGCGTGAAATTCATCCTGTTTCTGTTGACTGGATTGATGAGCGGTATTGCTGCCGTATGTCTGACATCCCGCCTCGGCTCCACCCGTCCTTCGATTGCGCAAGGCTGGGAACTGGAAGTGGTCACAATGGTGGTGCTTGGCGGTGTTTCCATTCTCGGCGGCTCCGGCACGATCGGCGGCGTCGTTATCGCAGCCTTCGTGATGGGGCTTGTGACATTCGGGCTTGGGCTTTTGAACGTACCTGGCATCGTCATGTCGATCTTCGTCGGTTTGCTTTTGATCAGCACCATCGCCCTTCCGATCATCGTTCGCCGCATTCGGACCATGAGGTAACCAATGTCAGAGCTTGAAAAACACGCTTTCAAGATGAAGCTGTTTCCCGGAATGGAAGCGGAATACAAAAAACGCCATGACGAGATTTGGCCCGAACTGGTAACACTTCTTCAGGAGGCGGGCGTGAGTGACTATTCCATCCATCTCGATCACGAGACCAATATCTTGTTTGGTGTGCTGACCCGCCTAAAAAATCACGGCATGGCGGCGCTGCCCGATCATCCTGTGATGAAGAAGTGGTGGGCTCATATGGCCGATATCATGGAAAGCAATCCTGATAATTCACCTATCGCGACCGATCTTGTGACGGTGTTTCATCTGAAATGACCAATGCTTCTTCATTCCATCGCGTCGCCGTTATCGATATCGGCAAGACCAACGCCAAAGTGGTCGTCCTTGATACGGCGAGTGGTGCCGAAATTGCGGTTGAACGCCGGCCCAATACCGTCATCAAAAGCGGACCTTATCCGCATTACGACATTGATGCTCTTTGGCAATTCATCCTCACAAGCCTCAAGACATTCGCCATTAAACCTGGCTTCGATGCCATATCGATTACTACCCATGGTGCTTCGGCTGCGTTGCTGGACGGCAAGGGTGATCTGGCGATGCCAGTTCTTGATTACGAGCATGAATATCCCGTCGACATCCGAAAGGACTATGCGCGCCTGCGTCCTGCCTTTGCTGAAACCGGTTCTCCGTGGCAGTCGGTCGGGCTTAATCTTGGCGCACAGATTCACTATCAGAAGACTGCTTTTCCCGAAGAGTTTGCAGCGGTTCACAATATCGTCACCTATCCACAATATTGGGCGGCGCGCCTGACCGGCGTTTTGGCCAATGAAGTGACGTCGCTCGGTTGCCACACGGACCTGTGGAACCCGGGTGCCAACGCATTTTCATCCCTTGTTGATACGCTGGACATTCGCCCGCTGATGGCGCCGGTCCGTTCGGCTTTTGATGTTCTGGGACCTATCAAACCGGAGATTGCCTCGGACCTTGGCCTTTCGGCAGACGTACCGGCTTATTGTGGCATTCACGATTCCAACGCGTCGCTGCTGCCGCATCTTTTGAAAAGGCAGGGTAATTTCTCTGTCGTTTCCACCGGCACATGGGTCGTGAATTTTGCAATTGGCGGCGCGCTCGATCAACTCGATCCAACACGCGATACGCTGACCAATGTCGATGCCTATGCCCGCCCCGTTCCGTCATCCCGGTTCATGGGCGGACGTGAATATGAAATGCTGACGCAGCAATTCGGTACCGCCGCAACCTCGGACATCGAGGCGTCTATACCTGCGATTCTGGCACGTGGCATGATGTTGTTGCCAAGTGTGGTGAAAGGTTCCGGCCCGTTTCCGGGCCATCAGGCACGCTGGATTGCCGATGACGGTGCGACCAACGCAGAACGCCATGCAGCGGCAGCGCTTTACCTGGCCTTGATGACGGACGTCAGCTTGAGCCTGATTGGTCGCAAGGGGCCGATCCTTGTGGAAGGACCATTTGCGAAAAATACCCTTTACCTGAAGGCGCTTTCCAGTTTCGCCAATACGGATGTGATTGCGATTGGTGGCTCCACGGGCACCAGCGCTGGCGCAGCCCTGCTAACGGGACCATCACCAACCACACAAGACGGTCGCGAAATTGTTGCAGGAAGGCTGGAGGTTGGTGATTACAAACGCCGCTGGCATGCGGCAATGGAGCGTGTTACCGGCTGATAAGAAATCCATCAATCGCTAAGATCAAGGGCTTCCCGATCAATGAACGGGGAGCCCTTTTTCTTTCAAGCGCCGAGGCTGATGGCGCGAACACCATCCTTGTCGAATACATGCAGATGCTGGCTCGGGAAATCGACCCGGACTTTTGGACCAGCCGACAGGGCAGCACGATCCAGCGTAAAGACCTTGAACGGCAGGCCGTGCAGCGACAGATGGATGATGATGCCAAAGCCAGTTGGCTCGATCAGATCCACATTGGCTTCAATGCCGCCGGTCTCGACTATTGTGACGTGTTCCGGCCGAATGCCAAGGGTCACGGATGTCCCCTCTTCCAGCTTCACCGGCTTTGCCAGTTTCATCACCATGTCATCGGCAAGGCGCACACCATGGGTGCCATCCTTGGCGACATATGTTCCGGTCAGGAAGTTCATGCCCGGAGAGCCGATAAAGCCGGCAACAAACAGATTGGCGGGGGTATCGTAAAGTTCAAGCGGCGTACCAACCTGCTGCACAACACCGCCATTCATGGCAACGATACGATCAGCAAGTGTCATCGCTTCGATCTGATCGTGGGTCACATAGATCGATGTGGCTTTCAGGTCGGCGTGCATTTTCTTGATTTCAGCGCGCATCTGCTCACGCAGACGGGCATCAAGGTTGGAAAGTGGTTCGTCAAACAGAAATGCCTTGGGCTGCCGCACAATGGCACGTCCCATGGCAACGCGCTGACGCTGGCCACCGGAAAGGGCTTTCGGACGTCGTTCCAGGAAAGGTTCAAGACCAAGCTTGGACGCCGCACCGCTTACGGCAGAGGCAATCTTTTCCTTGGCAGTTTTGCGGAGGCGCAGGCTGTAGCTCATATTGTCGGCAACCGACATATGTGGATAAAGCGCATAGGACTGGAACACCATGGCGATGTCGCGGTTCTTCGGTGCAACATCGTTGACCCGGTTTCCCTCAATGCGGATATCGCCGGACGAAATGTCTTCCAGGCCGGCAATCATGCGCAGCAGGGTGGACTTGCCGCAGCCGGACGGACCGACCAGAACGATAAATTCCCCGTCCTGAATTTCCAGATCGACCCCATGCAGCACCGGATAATTGCCATAGGTCTTGCGAACATTTTGAATATCGATAGATGCCATAATAAAGCTCCTAGCCTTTCACCGCACCGGCGGTGAGGCCTTGAACAAGGTAACGCTGGATCAGCAGGAAGAAGACGCAGGCAGGAATAAGCGCAAGAACGCCCGCTGCCATCATCTGTCCGAAGTCCACCGAGAATTTTGAAACGAAGGTCAGAAGGCCGACCGGGAATGTCGCTGCGTCATTGCCGGAGATCAGCATCAGGGCGAACAGAAGTTCACTCCACGCTGCGGTAAAGACGAAGCCGAGGGTTGCCGCCACGCCGGGAAGCGTCAGGGGCAGAATGATCTGCCGGAAAGCAACAAAACGGCTGGCGCCATCAATCATTGCCGCCTCTTCCAGATCCTTAGGAATTCCATCAAAAAAGGACTGCATCAGGAAGGTTGCAAACGGCACGTTGAAGGCGGTGTAGACCACGACAAGTCCGGTCAAACTATTGGTCAAACCAAGTGGCGACAACATCTTGAAGATTGGCGCTACCAGCATGACCAGCGGAAACATCTGCGTCAGCAACATCAGGCCGACAATCCAGTATTTCGCCTTGAAGTCGAAACGCGACAAAGCGTAACCGGACAGCGATGCCAGGATTGTCACGACAATGGCGGTGGAGCCGGCGACGATCAGACTGTTTTTGAAGAAAACTGGAAAAGCGCTGTGGGCGATAACAAAGCTGAAATGGTCGAATGTCATGCGCGATGGCCACATGCGCACGCCTTCGCTGTAGAGCAGATCGTTTGGCGTTACCGACACTTTCAGCAACCAGAATAATGGGAAAAGCGCAACAATTACATACAGCAGGATCGCAATACGATGAGCGCCGATGGAGATAACTTTACTGGCTCTCATGGGATCAATCCTTCTTCAGCAGTGATTGGCGCAACAGGATAATCAGCATTGAATAGGCCAAGAGCAGTACTAACAACACCAGCGCGATCGCCGAGGCGTAACCAAAATCCAGCCGCTTGAAGGCTTGCGTGAAAATATAGCTGGCAACGATCTGCGTGCGGTCTGCCGGGCCACCATTGGTCATGACGATGATGAGATCTGCGAAGTTGGAAATCCACACGGTTCTGAGCAACACGGTGATGGCAATGGTCGGTGCCAGAAACGGCAGGGTAATTGACATGAAGCGCTGTACGGGACCTGCGCCATCAATTTCGGCGGCTTCATAAATATCACGCGGGATAGCCTGCAAGGCGGCAAGAAGTGTGATGGCAAAAAACGGAATGCCCCACCAGATATTGGCGACGATCGGTCCCCACATTGCCAGCTGAGGGTCGGAAAGGATGTTGTTTGGCGCATCCAGGATGCCGAGAGCATATAGCCAGTGCGGCAGCGGACCAATCAAAGGATTGAACAGCCATGCCCAGTTGAGGCCGGCCAGAAATGTCGGCACCGCCCAAGGCAAAAACACCAACGCCTGTACAAGACCACGGCCATAAAAGGGTTTGTCCAAGAGCAACGCCAGAATAAGGCCGAACAAGAACTGCAGAAACACCGAGGCGCCAGTCCACCACAGCGTGTTTTTCAACGCTCGGTAAAAGGCCTGATCCTGTGACAGCGTTTTGAAGTGTTCAATGCCGATAAACCCACCGGAAAACGGGTTGAGAAGCTGCACATCCCGAAACGCATAGGACAAGCCGAGTGCCAGCGGTACCAGCATGACGGCGGCAATCAGGATGAGCGATGGCGCGCTGTAGAGCCAGGGCTCACTCTTATGCGCCAGCCGCTGCAAAAACGGTCGTCTGTCCTGGCGCCGCGTGTGCGGAAGGGCAGTGTTATTCATGGAAGGCAATCCTGTTCTGGCCTTTTGGCAGGCGCGCTGCACTGCCGCTATTTTCTTGGGCTGACGCAGAGCAATCTGGCCAGCGAATTGCGGTGCAGGACATGAAGTCCCACACCGCACTTTGTATTACTTCTTGGCGAGGTGCTTCTGCTGCGCCTTCGTCAGGTAGTCTGCCCACTGGTTGGCCAAATCTTCCGGGGTGATGTCACCCAGCAAGGCTTCTTGCGACGTCTTGATAACCAGCGAATCCTTGAAGAACGCAAATTCTTCAAGATAGGTCGGCATGGTTGTCGGAACAGCGTCCTTGTCTTCCAGCTCAGCAAACCAGCCCTTGAACTGCTCGCTTGCGTAGAACGGATCTTTTTCAGCCGACTTGTGAACCGGAAGAGCGCCTGTCTTCTTGTTCCACTCAATGTTGCCTTCTGGGCCTTCGAGCGTCTCAATCAGCTTCCAGGAAAGATCCTTGTCCTTGGACGAGGCCATCATCGACCAACCGGCAAAACCGATTGTCGGGAAGGTCTTGCCATCAGGACCCTTCGGCATGGTCATGATACCGTAGTCTTCCGACTTCATGCGCTCAGCGATCGCGATGAGGGCATCAGGATCCTGGTCAAGAAAGGCGCAAGTGCCGGTATAGAAGCCGGCAACGATTTCGTTGAAGCCCCAATTGACGCTGTCCTTCGGTGCATAACCGTTCTTGTAGAGATCGATCAGCCAAGTCAGACCCTTCACCCAGCCTTCGCTGTTCATGGTCGAGGTGCCGTCTTCATTGAAGAACTTGTTGGAGCCAGCCATGGAGGCGCCGAACATGATCCAGCCGTTCAGGCCACCGGGACCACCACGAAGGCAATAACCGTATTTACCGGGCAGAGCTGAGATCTTTTTCGAGGCCTCTGTGAACTCG
This sequence comes from Agrobacterium sp. AGB01, assembly GCF_014851585.1. Taxonomy (GTDB): domain Bacteria; phylum Pseudomonadota; class Alphaproteobacteria; order Rhizobiales; family Rhizobiaceae; genus Agrobacterium. The sequence continues at coordinate 226,617 of NZ_JACVAB010000001.1, read as the reverse complement.
TCCATGGTCTTTGGCGGCTCGGTCACGCCCGCTTCGGACAGAAGCTTCTTGTTGTAGAACATGGCGCGCAGATAGAAGCCGTATGGCAACATGTAGGCCGTGTCTTTCACGTCGCGGCCAAGTTCAAGCGCACGGGATGTCAGACCGTCTGTATGCTCCCACTTTGCGAGATATGGCTCGAGACTTTCGAGCATGCCATTGTTGGCATAAAGCGATAGCCATGTATCCGGCATTTCGATGACGTCAGGGACTTCACCGGCCGATACCATGGTCGCGAATTTCTGGAATGCCTCCCCCCAAGGAAGCGAAATGATCTCAACCTTAGTGCCCGGGTTCGCTGCCTCAAACTTGGCAACGATAGACTTCAAGGTTTCGGTACGTTCTGGGCTGGTAATAACCTCCACCAGCTTCAATGTCGTGTCCGCAAGTGCCGTGCCTGCCATCATCGAGGCAAAAACCGCAGCGGTCAGCAGCTTCTTCATCATTCCAGTTCCCCCTATTGTTGGGTTTCGTTGGTTGTCGTTACTCCATCAGGTAGCGGCAGCGATGGCCGCTTCCAGATCTCCCCAAAGCGCATCCGTTCCCTCAAGACCGACATGCAGACGCACGGAACGGGCGCTGATGCCGAAGGTCTGAGCCGAATTTGGCTGTGCTTTTTGTTCCAGCACCACCTCACCGGGAACGATCAGGCTTTCGTGACCGCCCCAGCTGACGCCGAGCTTGAAAAATTTAAGCTGATCCGCAAAAGCGCGCACATTCACGCCTTCCCGGAAAATGAATGAAAAGAGGCCCGACGTGCCGTTAAGACCGGTAGGCAGGCGATTGGCCAATGCCGGATGGCAGACGGTTTCCACAACATCGAGTTCCTGAAGCTTGCGGGCAATCGCCAAAGCGGATTGCTCATGCGCCTTCATACGAATTGGCAGCGTGCGCATACCGCGGATCAACAACCAGGCATCAAATGGCGACAGCTTGCCGCCGAGATACGGGTATGCTTCGCCACGAATGCGGCCAATCAGCTCCTTCGAACCGGCAACAACACCGGCAACCACGTCGCTGTGACCACCCAGATATTTGGAGGCCGAATGCAAGACGATATCGACACCCAACTTCAATGGCTGCTGGAAGATCGGGCTGGCCCAGCTGTTGTCGATGACGCTGATGATGCCGTGTTTGCGGGCGATTGCTGCCAGTGCGCCAACATCATGTGCTTCCATGACCCAGCTTGTCGGGCTTTCCATGTAGAACAGCTTTGCACCGGGGAGAGCCTTGGCAACAGCCTCTTCGTCGCGGCCATCCACATAGGTGACCTCAACCTTCATGCGCTTCAGCAACGTGCCAAACAGACGGAATGCGTCCGGGTAGACGTGACGCACAGCAACAATGCGGTCGCCTGGCTCTACAAATGACAGGACCGTCGATGAAATGGCCGACATGCCGCTGGCAAACCCGATGGCGTCTTCCGCACCTTCCAGCTTGGCCAGCATTTCCTCAAATGCCCGGACCGTCGGGTTCAGACCTCGGGTATAGACCGGACGGGATTTTTCGCCGCGATAGGTCGAGACCATCTCGTCATAGCTGGAGAAGGTGAACAGCGACGTCTGCACGATCGGCGGCACAACGGCTTCAAAAGCATTTGTTTCGTCATGGGCCACGATCTGTGATGCAAGATCGAACGTGCCGGTTACGTCATTCATTTGGACATTTCCTTGATATCTTCCTCGACGATGTCGAGAATCTTGAGTGTTTCGCGCCGTGCCGCCTCCGTATCCTGGGCAGCGATGGCGTTAAATAGCGTGCGATGGAATGGGAATGAGCGCCTTGCAAAGTCCGGGCGATTAAATGGCTGATCCCAAAACTGCTCGAAAGCCTCCCGCATCTGTTCCAGCAACTGGCGGAAAAGCGGGTTGTGGGTGGCATCATAGATGGCCAGATGAAACTCGAGATCCTGGCGACCGGAGGTGCCTTTTTCTATATGTACCCGCTCCATTTCATCGAGTTTTTGTTCGATGTTGGCGACATCTTCAGCGGTACGACGGCGGGCTGCTACCATGCTGGCCTCGACCTCCATGCCGCGCCGCACTTCGAGCGTCTGCAGCAGGATGTCGCGCAGATTTACCGTCTCAAGGGATAGCGGCATATGAATCGTCGCGGTGGTGACGGGCTTTAACAGATAGGTGCCGCTGCCTTTGCGAGTTTCCATCACGCCGAGCGCTTGAAAATGCCGTATCATTTCGCGGATCGTTGAGCGACCAACCGCGAGAGCTGCCATCAGCTCGCGTTCGGCAGGTAAACGGTCACCCGTTTTGAGGCTGGCTCTATCGATATAGTCCGACAATGCGCTGGTAACCTGTGCCACACGATCGATCGGTGGCAGTGGCGCGATTGGCGGCCTCTCCTGTTTCAGCTTCACTCTTTCTTCCCCGACGACCTATTAATTGGTCTGACATCTTAGCATTATGCCGCATTGGCAATCTGTCAAGGCCGAGGTTGAGCGACTTTGTTCTGTTTATAAGATGTTGGAAAATGGCTGGAAGGCGCCGACAGCTGTATAAGACGACGCAAAAAATCAAACAATAACAATGGAAAAATACTATAGCGCACTATAGAACACGCGAACCAACCGCCACTCTCACGCAATTGAATTGCAGTGCTTGATCGGTAAAACCAATTAGAAGCGATCGGCGACCTGAATGCCTGCAGGCCCGAGAATAACCGCGATAAGCACTGGCAGAAAAAACAAGATCATCGGCACGGTGAGCTTTGGCGGCAAGGCGGCAGCCTTTTTTTCTGCCTCGTTCATACGCTCGTCTCGACCTTCCTGTGCCAAGACACGCAGTGCCTGCGCCAGCGGCGTACCATAGCGTTCTGCCTGAATTAGGGCTTGCGTAACGCTCTTGACGATATCGAGCTGTGTACGGATGCCAAGGTTTTCAAGCGCCGTGCGTCGATCCTGAAGAAACGACAATTCAGCCGTTGTCAGCACCATTTCTTCCGCAAGTTCCGGTGACTGGTCTGCCATTTCTTCCGCCACACGCCGCATGGCTGCTTCCATCGAAATACCAGATTCAACGCAGATCAACATCAGATCGAGTGCGTCTGGCCAAGCACGTTTGATGGAATGCTGACGCTTTTTCATTTGGTTGGAGATGTAGATGTTTGGCGCATAGAAACCGATATACGCCACAACGATCACCACCAGAATACGTATCGGCATCGCTTTTTCTGCCAGGTTCCCAAGTCCAAAAACCCAGAGGATAGCAAGGACCAGAAATACGAATGGCAGAATAAAACGGGCAGCAAGGAACGTGTTGAGCGCATTCTGTGAGCGATAACCTGCCGCCCGCAGCTTGTTCATGGTGTTTTCATCAACAAGGGCTTCGCGAAGGTTGAAGCGTTCCACGATCTTGCGCGCTGACTTGTTGTTGGAGGTGCGTAGTGAGCCCTTGTTGCTTAGCTCCGCTTGCATGCGCTCACGTTCACGGCTGCGAATCTGATCGCGTTCCGTGGACACAGCCTTCATGCGCTTGTTGAGATCACCCTTTTCAAAATAGGGAATGACAAGCGTGTAGAAAGTTGCAAATACGGCCAGCGCAACAAGCAGCGCGATGATCATCGTCGGATTGGTCAGGCTTTTTGCGAGTTCCTCAGACATGCGCTGCCACCCTCAAATATCGAAATTGATCATGTTGCGCATCACAAGGATGCCAATTGACATCCAAACACCAGACACACCGAGGATGATGTGACCTCGAGGATCGGTAAACAAGTGCATGATGTAGTCGGGCGAGGTCATGTAGACGAGAAAGGCCACAATGAACGGCAAAGCGCCAATGATGACAGCGGAGGCTTTTGCTTCCATCGACAACGCACTGACCTTAGCTTTCATTTTTTTACGCTCACGCAGCACCTTTGCAAGGTTGGACAGCGCCTCTGAAAGGTTACCACCGGCCTGCGCCTGAATGGTGATGACCGTGGCAAAAAAGTTCACTTCCGAAAGTGGCATGGTCAGCGTCATGCGGGTCGCCGCTTCGGGAATACTCAGCCCAACTTGCTGCGCATCAAGAATGCGCTGGAACTCGGTTTTCACCGGTTCCTGTCCATCGGCAGCAATCAAACGAACAGCGTCATTCAGCGGCAGACCGGATTTGATGGATCGGCACATCACATCAAGCGAGTTTGGAAATTCATCCAGAAACTTGCGTTGCCGGCGTCCGACAAGAAAACCCAATATCCAGCGCGGCAACCCTAGGCCGCCGACGAAAGAAATGGCCAGAACGATCAAAAACGGCAAGCCCGAGATAAGAGTAAGCAAAAAGATAACCAAACCGAGCACAGCGCTCAGCATGTAAAATTTGCCAATGGTAATGGTTAAGCCGGCCTGCGTGATCTTGCCCTTCAGGGTGACATCACGGTTCTTTTTGGTTTTTTCCTGCTGTCGCTTTTCGAGGTCCTTCAGGTTGTCCTGAACGGATTTTCTCCGTTTGCTCAGTTCCTGAACCCTATCACGGGCAGCCTTTATTTTAACGCGGTCCGTTTCAGCCGATTTGACGCGGTTAACACGGGTTGCGGTCTTGTTTTCAACCTCGATGCGCTGGAAAAGAAACGCATAGGCAAGGGCGGCGGCAGAGATGCCGACCAGCGCAACAAGCATAAATATCGTTAGCCCATTTCCAGCCATTTATCGCTCAAATCCTATTGCGATTTCTTTTCCATCTCATCAAGGGCCGCCGCCAAACGGCGTTCCTCGTTATAGTAGCGCGCACGGTCCCAGAAATGCGGCTTGCCGATGCCGGTCGAGACATGGCGACCAATCAGCCTACCTTGCGCATCTTCGCCTTCGATCTCGTACCGCACGAGATCCTGGGTGATGATCACATCGCCTTCCATGCCGATCACTTCGGTGATGTGGGTGATACGGCGCGAACCATCCCGGAGGCGGGTTGCCTGAATGACAATATCAACGGAGCCAGCGATGATTTCACGCACCGTTTTCGCAGGCAAAGTAAACCCGCCCATCGCAATCATCGATTCCATGCGGCTGAGGCACTCACGCGGTGAGTTGGAGTGGATCGTTCCCATGGAACCGTCATGGCCGGTGTTCATGGCCTGCAACAGGTCGAAAACCTCTGGACCGCGCACTTCGCCGACGATGATACGTTCTGGACGCATACGAAGGCAGTTCTTGACCAGATCACGCATGGTGATCTCGCCTTCGCCTTCAATATTTGGCGGACGGGTTTCCAATCGCACCACATGTGGCTGCTGCAATTGCAGTTCCGCGGTATCCTCGCAAGTGATCACCCGCTCATGTTTGTCGATGTAGCTGGTCAGGCAGTTGAGCAGTGTCGTTTTACCCGAACCCGTACCACCTGATATAACCACGTTACAGCGCACCCGACCGATGATCTGCAAAACTGCGGCACCTTCTGGGGTGATCGCACCAAACCGCACCAGTTGGTCAAGCGTCAGCTTGTCCTTCTTGAACTTACGGATGGTGAGCGCGGGTCCATCAATCGCCAGAGGCGGAGCAATAACGTTGACACGCGAACCGTCAGGCAGACGGGCATCGCATATCGGGCTTGCTTCATCGACACGACGGCCAACCTGGCTCACGATACGCTGGCAAATGGAGAGAAGCTGCGTGTTATCGCGGAAGCGCACTTCCGATTCAATGGTTTTACCATCCACTTCGATAAATGTCTGACCGGAACCGTTGACCATGATATCGGCGATATCATCACGTGCCAGAAGGGGCTCCAGTGGACCATAACCAAGAACGTCGTTGCAGATATCCTCAAGCAGTTCTTCCTGCTCGGAAATCGACATGGCGAAATTTTTGATAGTGATGATATCGTTGACGATATCGCGAATTTCGTCGCGGGCGCTTTCATTATCCAGCTTGGAAAGCTGCGAAAGATCGATCGTGTCGATAAGGGCGGAGAACACCTGCCCTTTGGTCTTATAGTACTCTTCGGTGCGCGCCATTTTTTTGCGCTGAGGCGGTTGAGAATTCGCCTGGAGTGGTGGCGTCGGAACCTGCTGACGGGAGATTACCGGCTCGAGCGTTTCGATTTTTTCGGGTTTCGGCATGACAGGCGCAAGAATTGGCGCAGGCGCACTCACCTGCCCGATGCCAATACCCCTTCCAGCGTCTTCGTTTCCGCGTTTTCCAAACATGCCAGTTTTCCAGTTTCATCGAGCAGCGGTTTATTTCCGCTTCAGCAATTCCATAATCTTACCCAGCCCCGGTTTCTTGGCCTTCTTGGCGCTCGCACGCCCGGTCACGAGGTGGGCAATCTGCGAAAATGTCTCCGCAACAGGTGATTTCGCATCAATCTCGCTGATCATACGACCGCTATTGGCCGCATTGCCAAACAACTGGACATCAAATGGAATGATGGCAATCGGAGAGATTTCCAGCGGCTCGAAGAAATCGGCGGGCGCAATCTCCGGGCGTTTCGCCATGCCGACCTGGTTGAGGACCAGATGTGGCGGCTTGTCGTTCGGGCGCATTTTTTTCAGGGAATCCAGCATGTTCTTGGTGTTGCGCAGGTTGGCAAGGTCAGGAACGGCGGTGATCACCACCTCGTCTGCCTCTGCTAGAACGCTGCGTGTCCACTCACACCAACCATGTGGAATATCCAGTACCGCGACAGGCGCGGTTCGCTGCAGCAGTTCCATCACCGGCTGGAATGCAGCGCGATCAAAATCATAGGCACGATCAAGCATTGACGGCGCTGCCAGCAGCGAAAGATGTTCGGAACATTTCGTCAAAAGGCGGTCGAGAAACATCTCATCCAAACGTTCCGGCGAAAACACGGCTTCGGCAATGCCTTGCGCAGGATCCTGATCGAAGTCGATATTGGCAGTCCCGAATGGAAGGTCAAAATCAGCAAGAATGGTTTCTGTCGAAAACAGGTTTGAGATGCCAAAGGCGCAGTTATGCGCAATGGTCGACGATCCAACCCCACCCTTCGCTCCGATGAAGGCGATATTGCGTCCCAAAGGTTCAGCCTCTGGATCGACAAAGATGGCCGAAATAGACGAGAGGAGATCCGACATCTTGACCGGAGCAACGAGATATTCGGAAATGCCGTTGCGGATAAGGTCCCGGTAGAGTGAGATGTCATTGTAATGACCAACAATGACGACACGCGTGGAGGGATCACAGACTTCGGCCAGCGGGGACAACTCATCCATCAGCCTTGACGGATCACATTTCGTTTCGAGAATGATCAGGTTGGGTGTCGGTGACGATGAAAACATGCCTGCAGCGGCTGCAATATCACCATTGGTAATACGCAGGCTGACTTTACCCATACGCCGGTCACTGCCCAGACGCTCCATGACGCGCAGCATAACTTCGCTTTCGCAAAAGCTATGAATGGAAATCCGCGGCAAGGGCCGCAGATTATCCATGTCGGAAGGCTTGTGCAGGTCGTCGAAGTTCACTTCGTCGTCACCACTGCCTTTGATCTCGTATTCTATCGCGCTCATGTTTCACCTGTCAGGAAATGGAGTACCGGCCTGCATTAGTCAGCGGAGGCGGTATTATCTCCGTTGCGGTACCCATCAATGACAACAGACCGGCGTTCAGCATCAATTGGCGTCATGCCACGGGGGGCTACAAGGTCCATCGGATTGGCGATCTGGGCCGCGAGGTTATTTTGTGTCGCGCAACCGAAATTATGCCAGTTGCGATTTTTGGACGTGTTACTGGTTAGATCTTCCGGCCACTCGCCGCACTGCCCTGTCATGGCCGTCACCGCGACATAGCTGAGACGGATTGGCGCAGCATCACCCTGTGGGCCAGCAGCGTACACTGTTTCAACGATCTTGCCGGCAGGGACACCCGAGCCCGTCAAGATCGTGCGGATCTGCTTGCCCATGCGTGACGCGGCTGCTGAATTGGGCGAGCCAGATGGCAACTGTATCTGCACGATACCGGTCGACGTTCCCTTGTAGCTAGAAACGAACCCCCTGATATTATCGGCCGCCGGCGTGGTCAAACGGCTGTCCCCTGAAGAGACCGGAATATCGATCGTGTGTTCTGCTTCATTCAGTGTAATTGGGTGGCGTGTGCGGTAATCGTCCGGGATAGCGCCAGTGTTCATGCCATCCCGCGTGCCACAGGCCTGCAGCAAGCTGGCCATCGCAGTCACGGCAAGCGCAAGGGATACCCTGCGAAGCGGAGAAGCGTAAACGGTTGTCTGTGTTGCCAGCATGGTGGCCCCCCTCGTGCCGGGAGCAGCGGCATACGGTTTCATCTGAAGCTCCATCGTCATTTGTAGATAAACCCAACAGTGCCCTGGTACGGTGCGGCAGGAGCCTTCTCCTTGCGGCCGTACACCTTGTTGACGCGGTTCATGAAATACATGGCGGCATCGTTTTCCGGGTTAAAGTTATCATCCGGGCGAGCAATCTGATTACGCGCCACCGGGCGAACGAGATACGGCGTGGCAATGATGACCAGTTCCGTTTCGTTGCGGATGAAGTCCTTGCTGCGGAAAAGCGTGCCGAAAATTGGCACCTTGGAGATGCCCGGAAGACCGGACATGGCCTGGCGAATGTTATCCTGCACCAGACCGGCAATCACAATCGAACCACCTGACGGTAGCTCTACAGTGGTTGACGCCTCACGTTTGCGAATGGACATATAGGTCGCGCCTGGCGTGCTGCGCATAGTGCTGCCGGTGACGACGCTACCTTCATAGGTCGGTTCGGAAACGTTGGTCTCAATCTTGAGGCTGATACGACCAGGCGACAGAACAACCGGGCGGAAGTTCAGTTCGATGCCGTAATCAACCGTGTTTGTCTGGCGGGTCAGAACTGGACGTTCAGCGCCGGTTACTCCATTTTCCTCAGTGGAAATTTCCTGAGTACCCTGCATGCGGAATTCACCGCCAACATAGAACTTTGCCTGTTCTCCCGAAATAGCGGTTAGGCTCGGTTCTGCCAATGTCCGCATGACTCCAGCCTGCTCCATGGCATTGATGTAGGAGGAAAAACGCATGGAGCCGGATCCGATCGAGCCGGTGATCAAACCGGAGGATGGATTGACCGCACCACCGAGATTGGCCGGGTTTGCAAATGAGAAGCCATTGCCACTGCTCGTGCTGCCAATAGAACCACTGAAACCAAGTTGCTTCAGCACCTGCCTGCTGACCTCAGCAACCGTGACCTTCAGCGTGACCTGATCTTCGCCCTCAATCGTCAGCATGTTAACGATCTGTGATGTCTGGCGCTGTTCGGCGAAAATTGCCGCGTCGCCACCATTATCGCCGCCTGTCAATGTTACGTTGCGGGTGGTAGCTTCACCGCCTTTGAGGAAGGCTTCAGCGAGTTGAACCGCACGTGCTGAATCCTGTGGTGTCCGCACTGTGCCGGTTAGAACAATGTTGTCCGAAACGATCTCAACCTTGATATCAGAATCGGTAATGAAGCGACGCAGATTCGCTTCAAGACCATTGATGTCACGCTCGACCTCGAGATCGAGGCTGACGATTTCCTCACCATGGGCACCGAAAATGAAGATGTTTGTCTGGCCGACAGATTTGCCAAACAGGTAGATGCGCCGGGATGTGCGTGTGACAGCGTCTGCCATGCTTGGATCTGCAACGAGAATATCATGCGCATCCTGTGGCAGGTCGACAACCAGCGCCTTGTTCAGGCCAAGTTTCAGACGCTTACGTGTGCCCTTGCCACTTTCGGTAATACGAATGATGCTTTCAGACGCGGCTTGCGCTTCAGCTTGCTGGAAGCCGCGAGGTGTAAAGTCACCCGGAATACCGGAAAAAGCCAGGCAGAATGCCAGGCTTGCCGTGACGGAGGAACGGAGTGTCCGTTTAATGTTTCTCACGTTACCTCTCCCGCTCATTGTGATGCACCTTGCTGTTGGCCGTTCTTGACGATCGAGCCGGATTTAATGACCTGAATTTCAGGTTGGCCAGTGCCGCCGCTCAGCAGGTAATCCGCGGAAACAGTGTCACTTTCCTGGGCGTCTGATACGGAACGCAGCGACAGGGTCAGCCGATCAGCCATCTGCTGCGCAACAGTAATGATGCGGGCCTGATCCGGTGTCAGTTCCAGCGTCGCGGTTGCACCGACAACGGATGACACACCATCTTCGCCCTCACGGATTTGCTGGTCGATTGCCAGAACCCGCACGTTGTTGAGAACATTTTCCGTCTGGAAAGAGCCTTCATCGCCCTTGCGAACCATGATGACATCCACCCGGTCGTTAGGCAGGACAAAGCCGCCGGCGCCGGTGGCAACGGATATTTCGGTTGCGACAGCGCGCTTTCCGGAAGGCAGCAGAGCCGACATGATGCGACTGCTGGAATCGACAACTTTTTCCGGGCGGACAGGTTCGCCTTCAAACATCGGCAAACGCACGATAGCACCCGTCAACTCTGTCAGAGCTTCCGGGCGATTGTCCTGCGTGACATATCCTTCAACGACGCTGCCTTGCGGCCAGGGCACCCAACGGACTGAATCAGGATTTAATCGGCTGCCAACCGGCAGGTTGACCGACGAAACGAGCACGTTGACCGTTGGCTCTTTCTGTATGATTGCTTCCGCCTTCTCCACGACCTGTGGAGTGCTGGCAAGGTTCATTGCAATCATCCCGGCGAGACCGGCAGCAATGACTGCGACGGACAGAATGACGATGCGTGCGGGTTTCATGACCAATCCTGAGGCTTTGAATTCGCCTTTTAGGATGACCCGCAATTCGTGTAATTATGGTTAACGCACCACTTACATTCGTGGTTAACAAGAGATTTCCGGAAAATATTGTTGTAAGCGGTCTATTTACTGACTGATAATCTTAAGAAAGGCTGGCAATCGCCGCTTTGACGATAGGCGCTTCGGCGTATGTTATCAAACCTGCTGCGCCAATAGCGATGCCATAAGGCACTTTCTTCGCCGTCATAAGGGAATGCGGAATAGGTAAACCGGTCGCGAGCAGGCTTACCGCCTGTGAGCGCATCAGTAGGATGAGCAGAGTCAGGATGCCGCCTGCATAACCCACTGCCGCAAGGAATAAAAACAGAGACTGGTCAAAACCAAACCAAACTGCAGCAGCCGTCAGGAGTTTTGCGTCACCACCGCCCATGACATTCATGGCAAACAGGCAGAAACAGATTGTAAAAACGGCGAATCCAGCCAGCAGGCTCATGCCGATTGCCGACCATGCCATGCCCGTAAAGGGCGCTACCACAAGGAATGCACCGAACAGGATCAACGAAACCCTATTAGGTATGGTCATAGTAAAAAGATCAGTGAATGCCGCAAGCGTGAGGCATAAAGGCAGGATCAGAAAAATCGCAGCAATAACCATGATTATCTCTCCTTTATGTCTTTGGATACGCGAGTTCAAAAGTTCATCTGAACAATGTGAATAAAACAGTACTGCCCCGAATAGACGGGGCAGCGTCGTTCAACACATATATTGAATTATGGAGCCTTCGCGCCAACTGTCAGGTATGTGGACAAATTGTTGAACTGAGTGTTCAGCTTGTTGCCCAGCGCAGTGGCACCGGTGATGAGCGCGACGGAAATCAGCGCTGCAATCAGGCCGTATTCGATAGCGGTTGCGCCGGATTCGTCCTTGACGAAACGTGCGAAAATCTTGGTCATGGAAACTCTCCTGGTCTGTTGTTTGTTGTTCAGCACACCGACAACTGTTTCCGTTGTTCGGTTGGACAAAACCTACACAGAAGCGATTGCCATCCCCTTAAGAAAACGCCTTAACAAAGTGTGAACGCATTTCTAATTTCGGGATGGTAAATAACTTACTCAATACGTTGAAAAACCGACTCTATTCTGAAAATTACACAATTTCATAAGTATTCGTACTGGCAATCAACCTCGGATATGCTTCATTTCGAGATTCACCCGCGCACCAGAATGAAACGCGGGCGTCCAGAATGCCGACAGCATTGTTTAATGTGACCCATATTGAAATGGTTAAACCGACTTTTGCCTTAACGCTTCATTAACCAAACCTGAGCATTATCTCTCGAATAGGAAATAATGTTCCGGCGTAAAAAAGGCATTTGATGGCAATGGCACTCCGTTCGCTGGCAAAAATCGCAATTGCTGCCACGGCAATCCTGTTGCCAATGGCTGGCATTGCCACGTCTGACGACGACATGTTGCGGGTGTCCATGAACCATGCGCGGGTTCTGCGGCTTGATCGTCCCGTCAGCAAAGTGATTGTCGGAAACGCCAAGGTGGCGGACGCGACGGTTTCAGACGCTCATACAATTGTGCTGACTGGCCGTAGCTATGGAACAACCAATCTTGTGCTTCTGGATGCCGACGGCAACGCCATTGTCGATGAACGCATTCTGGTGTCGATTGACGAAGGCAACACGGTGCGCGTGTTCCGTCAAACTGAACGGACGGTGTTGTCCTGTACACCGAACTGTGAGCAGCACTCACAAAATGAGGGGCCGTAACCCATCCTTTCATCAGAAAAAAAGCGGCCCGAAGACCGCTTCTCTCGAAAACATAGACTGGAAAAAATCAGGCGTTATTCTCGTTGATCAAACGCTTGAGAAGTTCAACCTCATGGCCGAGCTTGGTATCTGCGCCAATCAGTTCCTCGATCTTGCGCACGGCATGCAGAACCGTGGTGTGATCGCGGCCACCAAAACGACGTCCGATTTCCGGAAAGGAACGCGGGGTCAGCATTTTTGACAGGTACATGGCGACCTGACGTGGTTTGACGATAACGCGTGTGCGACGGTTCGAGACAAGCTCCTGTCGAGACACGTTATAATGACGGGCCACAATACGCTGGATGTCTTCGATACGAACCCGCTTTGCTTCCCCGGCCCCTACCAGATGCGACAGAAGCTCGTCGACGCGTTCAACCGACAATAATGGCTCGAATGAACGACGGAAAATGAGCTGGTTGAAAGCACCTTCCAGTTCACGACCACTTGCCGTTACGCTGCGCGCAACATGGGTGAGAATTTCCTCGGGAATTTCCAGAGCCGGATCATCCTGTCTGGCAGTGCCGAGACGACGGTTCAGCATTTCATAACGCATGTCGTAGTCGGGGCCTTCGATTTCGACGGCCATACCGCCCTGAAGACGCGAACGAACACGCGGATCGAGCGATTCCAACTCCCATGGAGCACGGTCAGCGGCCACAACAACCTGCTTTGCACTATCAAGCAACATATTCAGCAGATGGCAGAACTCGTGTTGGATCATCTTGCCCTGCAGGAACTGCATGTCATCGATGACCAGAAGGTCGATGTTACGCAGTGTATCCTTGAGGGTCAGGGCATCGTTGTCGCGGATCGCGGTCGCGAAACGCCACATGAAATATTCAGCTGTCAGGTAGACCACGCGCGAATTGCGCGGGCTGTCGATTGCAGCATTGGCAATGGCCTGAAGAAGGTGGGTTTTGCCCAAACCAACACCTGCATGGATAAACAGCGGGTTGAAGCGCACAGCACCTGCACCAGCTTCAGCAATCGTCTTGGCCGCCGCCAGCGCAACACGGTTGGAAGAACCTTCAACGAAGGTATCAAAGGTAAAACGGCTGTCGAGCGGCGAACCGAACAGCGGTCCACCCGATGTCTGGCGTGCAGGCTGAGCCTGGCTTGCGGCTGCTGGTACAGACATACCAATAGGCTGGGCTGCTGCAGTTTTGCTGCGGGCAGCGACCGGTGCCATGGTCTCTGTTGCCGGTTCGGCGCGTTCAGCAGTCTGCGGAACGCGAACATTTGTACGGGTTGCCGAACGGACGAGAATCTCGACCTTCAGAACCTCAGGATCCTCACTCTGCACAAGGCTGGTGATCAGATCAATATAACGGTTGTTGATCCAGGACTTCAAAAACGTCGTTGGAACTGTGAAACGAACGACACTCTTGGAAACCGAATGAAGTTTAAGCCGCGCAAACCAGCTTGCGTAAACTTCAGGACCAACCTGCGCCTTCAAGCGTGCACTGAAGCGTTCAAACAGTGCATCTTGAGTCATCTTCGATTTGTCCCCTACCGGTTCAGAGCAAACGTCATCACATGCCTGCGATGCGCGGTCCCCGTTTACCGCCGCACCCATCACCAAATTCATTTGCATATTGCCGCCTTTCAAATTGCCAATCATAGCCTGACGAAAATACCCCGCCAGGGAAAACCTTCTCGTTATTGCCTTGAGCTACCCCCTCGTTAAGAATCGCTCAAAGTTCGTTTATTGCTCGCGAGCCGGTTGTCCCATTTCCCTCTTCATCATGGAGAGGCCTGCGATGCACTTGTCGGTGCTCCTTTCGTTTCAACTTCAGATCACTTTTTTCAAGACAAAGAAATTCCGCTCTACAACCATCACAGTTGCAGTTTGCATCGTGTCGATATCTGAAAAAACGGGATGAAAAACATCCCGCCGCAAGGAACTATCGAACCTTCGAATTCAATACTCGAAACAGTTGATGGATTGTAATCCGTGCCCCCTGACGAGGTGCATTTAGGCAGGATCGTAGGTTGAGATCAATGGTCATTTTTCTGCAAAGCCGAAGATCAGCCATTGACTCTGACTAACCATTTTGCATCACGCCGGGCCTATTTTGGAGAATCGCTTATGAATCAATGAGATTCAAATTTCTAGGCTTTCGCGAGGCTATACAAATAAAAAAATTAAAAAAAAACTTGACTCGAAACCTCTGCCACCTTTCGCAGAGAAAGATAGGCTACTTGATAAAGACCTCTCGCAAGCATTTGATTTTAAAGGATTTTTTGTGTCATCAGCTTGACTTGGGATTGTCATGTTAAATGCCGAGACGTTAATAAACGGTTACAAGCACAAAAAGCCCGGTCCGAAGACCAGGCTTTTAAAATTATATTCCAAAAGGATTATATTAGGCTGCGAGAGCCTTAACGCGCTGTGCCAAACGGGACACCTTGCGGGATGCGGTGTTGCCGTGAAGAACACCCTTGGTGGCTGCGCGCTGGATTTCCGGCTGAGCGGCCTTCAGAGCTTCGGTTGCAACAGCGAGATCGCCAGTTGCAATCGCTTCTTCAACCTTACGGATGAAGCCACGAACGCGCGAACGACGAGCCTTGTTGACTGCAGTGCGGCGAGCGATCTTGCGGGTCGCCTTTTTCGCCGAAGTTGTATTGGCCATGTATGCCTCTCTTCGAATTCGATTTAATTTCCACAACCACAGGACAGAGCCTTTCAAAGACCTCACGTTCCAGAATTGCGGGAGTTATTTGGACAAGCCTGACGGGCTATCCTTTACCGTGGGCGGGCATATAGCTCGAATGCGCGCGCCCGTCAACGCGCATTTTCAACGAAACCAGAGATTCCGACTCCATTGCGCGAAATATCAGCGATTGCGAAACGCCGGTTTCCGCTTCTCCACGAATGCAGCCATACCTTCCTTCTGGTCCTGTGTTGCAAAGAGCGAGTGGAACATACGCCGCTCAAACCGCAGACCTTCTGCAAGCGGCAGTTCAAAGGCGCGGTTAACGCTTTCCTTGGCCATAAGAACGGAGGCACGCGACAGGGAGGCTATACGTGTGGCGGCTTCCACAGCCTCGTCCAGCAGCTTCTCTGGCGCGACAATGCGGGAAACAAGGCCAGCACGCTCAGCCTCCACAGCGTCCATCATACGACCTGTCAAAATGAGATCCATTGCCTTGGCCTTGCCTACGGCGCGGGTTAACCGCTGCGAGCCACCCATGCCGGGTATAATGCCCAGTGTAATTTCGGGCTGGCCAAACTTTGCCGTATCCGATGCGATGATGAAATCGCAGATCATGGCAAGCTCGCAACCACCACCCAGTGCGAAACCGGATACGGCGGCAATGACCGGCTTGCGGGTGGCCGCAACATCGTCCCAGCCACCGATAAAGTCGCCCAGATAAGCGTCGACAAAATCGAGCGTCTGCATTTCCTTGATGTCGGCACCAGCTGCAAATGCCTTTTCCGATCCGGTGATGACTATGGCGCCGATGGAATCATCTGTCGTGAACGACTGCATAATGTGGCGCATCTCTTTCATGACCGTCGAGTTCAGCGCGTTCAGAGCCTTGGGACGATTGAGGGTGATGACACCAACCTCATCGCGCTTTTCCACCAGCAACGTTTCATAATCCATGGCCGTTCTCCCTAGGGCTCGTGTCAGGTCTGGCAAACCGCGCAATAGAAAGAAGAGCGACCTGCCTGCGTGATCCGTGTAACCGTACCCGTACAACCGGGTGAGCGGCAAGCGTGCCCTTCCCGGTCGTAGACGGAAAATGAGTGCTGGAAATAACCGAGCGTACCATCCGTCTGGATATGGTCTTTCAGTGACGATCCTCCTGCGGCGATGGCATCGGCAATCACGTCACGAATTTTCTGGGTCAGCAGAACCAGTCGGTCACCCGCCTCACCCGCTGTGGTCACCAGCGTACCGGCTGCCCGCTCCGGCGACAGGCCCGACCGCCACAGGGCCTCACAGACGTAGATATTGCCGAGACCTGCGATGATCTTCTGGTCAAGCAACACTGTCTTCAAAGGCTGCTTGCGGCCAGCAAAACGACTGGCGAGATAATCGGCACTCAAGCTGTTACCTGTGGGTTCCGGGCCCAGGCTTTCAAAAGCCGGATAGCGATCGATATGGCGCCGATTGATCAGATGCATGAAACCAAACCGGCGCGGGTCATTATAGATCACGCGCTGCGGCCCACTTTCCGTTTGTAAATGAAAGATCACATGATCGTGCTTTTCATCCTTTGAACGTGGGTGATGGAACTCACCCGGCGTCTCAGGTTCACCCTTGCCACTGCTAACGCCCCCCGCCTCGATACGGAACGATCCGGACATACCAAGATGGGCAACGACCGTGCGGTCTTCCTCCAGATCAATCAGCAGATATTTGGCGCGGCGGCCAAGCGACAGAATCTTGCGACCGGCGAGATCAGAGCCAAAACCTTCCGAGAACGGAAACCGAAGATCAGCCCGACGCAATTCCACCGCATCAATCAGCGCGCCTTCCATGGTGGGCGCCAGACCGCGCCTGACTGTTTCTACCTCTGGCAATTCGGGCATGGCATTCATCCAGTTGTTTATCGATGCGACTTTATGCTCTATAGACCACCTGCACATATCGCGGCCATTTGATACCGCCACAGATAGCGTCGCGAAAGCGTTTCCGCTATGGTCCGCCGCGCAATAAAGAATGGAGACAGACAATGACCGAGGCCCGCACCACCGCAGATGGCGGCATGGAAACGTCTTACGGCTTTCACAAGGTCGAAGAAGGCCAGAAGCAGGGCATGGTCAACGAGGTCTTCCATAAGGTCGCCAAGAAATATGACATCATGAATGATGTGATGTCTGCCGGTCTGCACCGCCTATGGAAAGATGCGATGGTATCCTCGCTCAATCCGCGCAAGGATCCGACCTACAAGGTGCTGGATGTTGCGGGCGGCACGGGCGACGTTGCGTTTCGTATCGTCGAGGCGTCGAACCGGCTGGCGCATGCCACGGTTCTCGACATTAATGGCTCCATGCTGGGTGTCGGTCAGGAACGGGCTGCCAAGAAAGGTCTTTCCGAAAATTTGACGTTTGTTGAGGCCAATGCCGAAGAGCTGCCACTGGAAAGCAACAGCTTTGATGCATACACGATTGCATTTGGCATTCGTAACGTACCGCGTATCGATTTCGCCCTGAAAGAGGCCCACCGCGTTCTGAAACGTGGCGGCCGTCTGCTGGTGTTGGAATTTTCCGAAGTGGAAATGCCGCTGCTCGACCGGGTCTATGATCTGTGGTCGTTCAATGCCATTCCGCAGTTCGGCAAGATGATTACCGGTGATGCCGAGCCCTATCAGTATCTGGTCGAATCCATCCGCAAGTTCCCAAAGCAGGAAGATTTCGCGACGATGATCCGCACCGCCGGTTTCTCGCGCGTCAGCTACACAAATTATACCGGCGGCATCGCTGCACTGCATTCCGGCTGGAAACTGTAATCCAATGACTTTCTACCGTCAGAACAGAGCATTTGCATGAGCTTACCGGGTGCATATTTCCGGCTGGCACGGGTCGGCTGGGTTCTCGTGCGTGAGGGCGTGTTTCTGGCACTGCCGTCCGATGATCTGCCCGCATCGGCAAAATTTGCCAAAGCGCTGCTGAAACCCTTTGCGCGCAACCGTGCCAAAAGTCGCGAGCGTAGCGACAGGCTGGCGCGTGCGGTGGAACGGCTCGGGCCGTCCTATGTCAAGATGGGCCAGTTTCTGGCGACCCGCCCTGATGTGGTGGGTGCCGAATTTGCCGATGACCTGGCTGGTCTTCAGGACCGTATGGCATTTTTCCCGATCAGCGCGGCAAAGGCCAATATCGAGGGATCGCTCGGCCGTCCGGTGACCGAGCTTTACCGCGAGTTTGGCGATCCGATCGCCGCCGCTTCAATTGCGCAGGTGCATCCGGCCATCGTGGATACGCCACAGGGACCGCGCAAGGTTGCCGTCAAGGTCATCCGCCCCGGTGTGCGACAGCGCTTCCAGAACGATCTGGAAGCAATGTATCTGATTGCCGACCTGCAGCAGCGTTTCGTTCGTTCTGCCCGGCGCCTGCGTCCGGTTGAAGTCACTCGCGCGCTGGAGCAGACGACCAAGATCGAGATGGACCTGCGCCTTGAGGCTGCAGCCCTTTCAGAGATTGCCGAAAACACCAAAAACGACCCCGGTTTCCGCGTGCCTGACGTGGACTGGGAACGGACCGGCCGTGATGTCGTGACCATGGAGTGGATCGACGGCATCAAGATGTCTGACGTGGAGGCGCTGAAAGTGGCGGGCCACGATCTCGACAAGCTGGCCGATACGCTGATCCAGTCATTCCTGCGCCACACCCTGCGTGATGGCTTTTTCCACGCCGATATGCATCCCGGCAATCTGTTTGTCGATGCCAAGGGCATGATCGTTGCCGTCGACATGGGCATTGCCGGCCGTTTGGGGAAAAAGGAACGCCGATTCCTCGCCGAAATTCTCTATGGCTTCATTACCCGCGATTACATGCGCGTCGCCGAGGTGCATTTTGAGGCGGGTTATGTGCCCGGCCATCATGATATTGCGAGCTTTGCGCAGGCCATCCGCGCTATTGGCGAGCCGATCCACGGTCAACCAGCCGAAACCATTTCAATGGGCAAGTTGCTGACGCTGCTGTTTGAGGTTACCGAGCTTTTCGACATGGAAACCCGGCCTGAGTTGGTGATGCTGCAAAAAACGATGGTGGTGGTGGAAGGCGTTTCGCGCATTCTCAACCCACGCTTTAACATGTGGAAGGCTGCCGATCCGGTGGTTGGCAGCTGGATACGCGACAATCTCGGTCCCAAGCGCATCGTCACTGACTTGAAGGACGGCATGAAGGCGGCTGTAAAGCTGGCCGAGGCCATTCCGGAAATTGCCGCCAAGACCGAAAAACTGCATGGCGAACTGGTCTATATGAGCGAAAACGGCGTGCGTTTCGATCCGCAGACCGCAGAAGCCATCGGCAAGGCAGAAGCGCGTCACACCCGATGGGGCCGTATCGCGCTTTGGATCATTGCTTTGGTGCTAGTTTACATCGCAATACGGATCAGCTGATAGCGATCCCAAGCTCCGTGCGCAGCTTCTTGGTTAGCCCAGATGCTACCACGTCATAGGAGCGGCGCACATAATGCTCCAATTCCTCGCGCTCCAGCGGGGAATGGTCTGCGATGGATATCCATTTGCGTTTGGCGAAGTAGGGCGCCTGCCCTATGCCTTCGAGTGAAGTCAGAATTTCAAAACTTTCCTCGGAGCACTTCACGACCAGACGCCAGTTGTCGCTGTTTCCGAGAACAGCAAAAACCTTGCCCCCGACTTTGGCGACGTGAGAATCCCACTGGTCGACAAAGGTTACACCCGGCCATTTCGCCAGCAGATCATCAAAACCATTGCGGTCAAAAATGCTCATGCCAGTTTCTCCGCAATGACTGCTGCGAGACGGTCGGCAACTTCATCCTTGCCCATATCCGGCCAAGCCTCGACGCCATCTTTCGAAATCAGCTTTACCTGATTGCGCAAACCGCCCATCACACCGGTTTCCGGGGATACGTCATTGGCGATGATCATGTCGGCGCCCTTGCGGTCCAGCTTGGCGCGGCCATTATTTTCCACGTCCTGTGTTTCCGCCGCAAAACCGATGACCAAAGTCGGACGTTTTTCATGGTGGCCGACAGTTTTCAGGATATCGGGGTTCTCTGTCAGCATGAGTGGTGGTGGTGCATCACCCGGCTGCTTCTTGATCTTCTGATCGGATGCAGTGGCCACCCGCCAGTCCGCAACCGCTGCCACAAAGACGGCAATGTCGGCAGGCAGACGCCCAATCACCGCATCTCGCATTTCTTCGGCCCGCTCAACATGCACGGTCGTCACGCCAGTCGGGTCTGGAATAATAACCGGACCGGAAACAAGCGTCACCTTAGCGCCCAGCCGTGCAAGGGCAGCGGCTATGGCGTGGCCCTGCCGTCCAGACGAGCGGTTGGCGATGTAACGTACGGGATCAATCGGTTCATGGGTCGGACCTGAGGTGACAATCGCTGTTTTGCCGGCAAGCGGTTTGGGCGCATCATCCAGGTATGCCTCAACAGCCTCGGCAATCTGCAAAGGTTCAGCCATCCTGCCTAGCCCCGCCTCGCCTTTTTCCGCCATTTCACCCGCCATCGGGCCAATGAAATGAATACCGTCGTTTTTCAGTGCAGCGATGTTGCGCTGTGTTGCACTGGCCGACCACATTTTCGGGTTCATGGCAGGGGCAATCAAGATTGGCTTGTCGGTGGCCAACAGCACGGTCGAAGCCAGATCATCGGCCAGACCATGTGCCATCTTGGCCATCAGATTTGCGGTGGCTGGGGCAACCAGAACAAGATCGCAATCGCGCGCCAGCCGGATATGGCCGACATCCTGCTCATCCTGCCGGGAAAAAAGCTCGGTAAAGACGTGCGTGGCCGACAGTGCACCAACCGCCAGCGGCGTGACAAATTCCTGCGCACCTTCTGTCATCACGGGCGTTACCTTTGCGCCACGCTCTTTCAGGCGACGAATAAGATCAAGGCTCTTGTAAGCCGCGATCCCGCCAGAAATGACCAGAAGAATGTGTTTGCCTGAAAGTGTCATGCGCGAAGTAACCGATTGATGTTTCAACCGACCCTACCGCATCGCCACAAAAATCGGAATCGATTTTCGCAACGTGCAAAACATCCCTCAAAAGCATGAAAGCGCCGTGCATCTTTGACACACGGCGCTCTCGGCATTTATCCCGGGGATGCTATTGATCGGCTATCACGCCGCCTTGGCAGCGTGATATTCCTTGATGGCCACCATCTTGATGGCCGGATAACGCTCAGATTCGTAGCGCAGCGAAAATGCATCCTGTGCCAGGAATACCGGATCGCCATCCAGATCGCGGGCGATGTCGCCACGCTTGATGTTGAGGAACTTGTCCATTTCCGCAGGCTGGTCCGAGGAAATCCAGCGGCAGACCGAAAAGCGCGACATTTCGAATGACACGGGCAGGCCATATTCGCCCATCAGACGCTCTTTCAACACGTCAAGCTGCAGCGCACCGACAACACCGACAATCGCAGGGGAGCCGTCCTCTGGCGAGAACAACTGCACAACACCCTCTTCCGCCATCTGCTGCAGTGCTTCTTTCAGCTTCTTGGCCTTCATCGCATCTTCCAGTCGCACGCGACGCAGAATTTCTGGCGAGAAGTTTGGCACGCCTTGGAACACAAGGTTTTCACCCTCGGTCAGCGTATCGCCGATACGAAGCGTGCCGTGGTTGGGAATGCCCACCACGTCACCGGCAAAGGCGGTATCAGCCAACTGGCGCTGCGAGGCAAAGAAGAACTGCGGCGCCGTGAGACCCATCTGCTTTCCGGTACGGGCAAGCCGCGCCTTCATGCCACGCTCCAGCTTGCCGGAGCAGATGCGGGCAAACGCGATACGGTCGCGGTGGTTCGGGTCCATATTGGCCTGAATCTTGAACACGAAAGCCGTCATCTTGTCTTCCGCCGCATGAACGGTGCGAGTATCTGCCACCTGGTCACGCGGTGGTGGCGCAAAATCGCCCAGCGCATTGATGAGATCACGGACGCCAAAGTTGCGCAGTGCCGAACCAAAGAACACGGGGGTCATGTGGCCTTCGAGAAAAGCCTGACGATCAAACGGGCGGCAAGCTTCTCTCGCCAATTCCGTTTCTTCGATAAACGCTTCACGCTCATTTTCTGGCAGACGGTCTGCAACTGCTCTTGGGCCATCAACCGGCAAAGATTCAACCTGCGTATCGACACCACGGAACGTGTTGTTGGCCAGATTATACGCACCGGAGAATGTCTTGGCGCGGCCAACTGGCCAGGTTACCGGCGCGGTGTCTAGCGCCAGTTTTTCTTCCACCTCATCTAGAATTTCAAATGGGTCGCGGCTTTCACGGTCCATCTTGTTGATGAAGGTGATGATCGGGATGTCGCGCATACGGCAGACTTCAAACAGCTTCAGCGTCCGCGGCTCGATACCCTTGGCGGCATCGATGACCATGATCGCGGCATCTACTGCCGTCAGCGTGCGATAGGTATCGTCCGCAAAGTCTTCGTGGCCCGGTGTATCGAGAATATTGAACACACGGTCGTTATATTCAAAGGTCATGACCGAGGTGACGACCGAGATGCCGCGCTCGCGCTCGATCTTCATCCAGTCCGAACGGGTCTGGATACGGTCCTTCTTCGCCTTCACTTCACCGGCCAGCTGGATCGCTCCGCCGAACAGCAGCAGTTTTTCGGTCAGCGTCGTCTTACCGGCATCCGGGTGCGCAATAATCGCGAATGTGCGACGGCGGGATACCGCCTCGGCGAGTGTTTCAGCCATTGAGAAATTCCTGTTGATTGGCGCCGTCTTTACAGTTTCAAGCCGCGATATGCAATTGACCTGCGCCACCATGGCAAAGCAAATGGCACCATGCCTTATGATATGTCCTCATCTCCGCAGCTTAAACTCATCCGTCTTGCCAATGGCGAGGGGTTGGAACTGCCGTCTTACGAAACCACCGGTGCTGCTGGCATGGACCTGCGCGCTGCCGTGGATGCCGATGCCCCGGTTATCCTGAAGTCCGGTCAGCGCATGCTTGTGCCGACAGGTTTCATCTTCGAAGTGCCCGTTGGCTTTGAAGCGCAAATTCGCCCTCGTTCCGGTCTTGCCATCAAGAACGGTATCACCTGCCTCAATTCACCAGGCACTGTGGACAGCGATTATCGCGGTGAAGTCAAAGTCATTCTCGCCAATCTCGGGCAGGAAGACTTCGCCATCGAACGCGGCATGCGCATCGCCCAGATGGTGATTGCACCTGTGACGCAGGTTGTCGTGATCGAGGTCAGTGAGACCTCCGAGACCAGCCGTGGAGCGGGCGGCTTCGGTTCAACTGGGACTGCCTGAGGGGTCTTAAAACGCATCGGTTTGCGCGCGTCTGCATCGCCCGAATTGTCATGGTTGAAAAGTTCATGGCAGTTGGATACACCGCACAGCAGAATGTGATTTCGGAGCCTTCCATGACAATCGGCACCCTGCTTGCTTATGCCACAGCCCTGTTCATTGCCGCTGCCATTCCAGGGCCCGGCATGACGGCCATTGTCGCGCGTGCCTTGGGGTCCGGGTTTCGTGAAACCTTCTTCATGGGGCTTGGGCTTGTTCTGGGAGACATGGTCTATCTGACAGCCGTTATTCTTGGACTGGCCTTTGTCGCGCAAACCTTCCATGAAGCGTTTCTGGTGTTGAAATTCGCGGGCGCTGCCTACCTCATCTATATTGCATGGAAGCTTTGGACGGCGGGGCTTTTGTCGACCGACCTGAAAGCGCGTAAATCCACTAGCATCGGCATGTCCTTCATGTCAGGTCTTCTGATCACGCTCGGCAACCCCAAAACCATGCTGTTTTACGTAGCGCTTGTTCCAACGTTAATTGATATTCGTGTTATCGGTATCTCGGAATATCTGACGCTGGTTGCCATGACATTCGTGGTTTTGTTGGCAGTGCTTCTGCCCTACATCCTGCTTGCCACCAAGGCGCGCACCCTGCTGAAGAAACCCCGCGCATTGCAAATTCTCAACCGCACAGCCGCCGGTATTCTGGCGGGAACAGCGGCAATGATTGCCACCCGCGCCAGTTGAAATATTTGTTCGACTAAAATGGAGATTCCACGAGAATTTTCCAAGTAACGGCTCGCATAAGAACAAACGTTCGCTAGCCTGAAACCGTGATTGCTCCTATTCTGCGCGGTAATTTCTGCCGGTTGCATATTAAAGGAGACTATCATGTCAGAAGCCCGAAAGCCCGGACGCGGACGTATCTATTCCTCGATCACCGAGACGATTGGTGATACGCCGCTCGTACGCCTCGACAAGCTGGCCAAGGAAAAAGGCGTCAAGGCCAACCTTCTGGCAAAGCTCGAATTCTTCAACCCGATCTCGTCGGTCAAGGACCGTATTGGCGTAGCGCTGATCGAAAGCCTTGAAGCACAGGGCAAGATCACCCCTGGCAAGACGACGCTTGTCGAGCCGACCTCCGGCAATACCGGTATCGCACTTGCCTTTGCTGCCGCTTCCAAGGGTTACAAGCTTATTCTGACGATGCCGGAGACCATGTCGGTCGAGCGTCGCAAGATGCTGGTGCTGCTGGGTGCCGAACTTGTACTGACCGAAGGCCCGAAGGGTATGAAGGGCGCCATTGCCAAGGCGCAGGAACTGGCAGAAACACTGCCTGACGCCGTTATTCCGCAACAGTTCGAAAACCCAGCGAACCCGGAAATCCACCGCAAAACGACGGCCGAGGAAATCTGGAACGACACCAACGGTTCTGCGGACATTCTCGTTTCCGGCATTGGTACCGGCGGCACCATTACCGGTGTTGGCCAAGTATTGAAGGCACGCAAGCCGGGATTCAAAGTCGTTGCGGTTGAGCCTGCTGACAGCCCCGTTCTGTCCGGTGGCAACCCCGGCCCGCACAAAATCCAGGGCATTGGCGCAGGTTTCGCTCCCGCTGTACTCGATACCGCGATCTATGACGAAATCATCACCGTCACCAATGACGAGGCGTTTGAAACGGCACGTCTCGTTGCGCGCCTTGAAGGTGTGCCGGTTGGCATTTCCTCCGGTGCTGCGCTTGCAGCTGCCATTAAGGTTGGCAGCCGCGAAGAAAACGCTGGCAAGAACATCGTCGTGATCATTCCGTCCTTTGCGGAACGTTATCTTTCGACAGCATTGTTTGAAGGTCTCGGCCTCTAACACAAAAAGGCCCGCATGCTGTCGCGCACTGCGGGCCAATTCTATACCCAAGTTTTAAGCCTCACGCCGCAGCGGTGAGCCTTTCTCCGGCAATACGATAGGAAATGGCTTCAGCCAGATGGATGCGGCTGACGATGTCGTGCCCCTCAAGGTCAGCAAGTGTCCGCGCCACCTTGAGAATACGGTGATAACCGCGCGCTGAGAATTTCAGGCGCTCTGCGGCATCACGCAGAAGCTGCAAACCGGGCGCGTCTGGTTCCGCAAAACGTTCAATAAGGGCGGTGGAGCAACGGGCATTGGTCCTGATCTCGGCAAAACCGGCACTGGCATACCGTTCCTGCTGACGTTCACGGGCACGCGCTACACGCCTTGCAACATCGACGCTGCTTTCAGCCGCCATCGGACGGATGAGGTCCGCCGCCGAAACAGCGGGAACATCGACGCGGATATCGATACGGTCCATTAGTGGACCGGAAATCCGGGCCTGATAATCGGAAACGCAGCGTGGTCCTCTGGCACAGGTAAAGCCCGGTTCGCCTGCCATCCCGCATTTGCAGGGGTTCATCGCTGCAACAAGCTGAATTTGCGCCGGATAGCTCACCCGATGATTGGCGCGCGCAATGATACATTCGCCGGTTTCCAACGGCTGGCGCAAAGCATCCAGCACCTGCGGTGAAAACTCCGGGAACTCATCCAAAAACAATACGCCATTATGGGCCAGCGATGCCTCACCCGGCTTGGCACGCAAACCGCCACCGACAAGGGCTGCCATGGTGGCAGAGTGATGCGGCGTGCGGAACGGCCTGCTATCGGACAGTTTGCCGCCAGAAAGCTGGCCTGCAATGGAATGCACCATCGACACCTCCAGCAATTCTGCTGCCGACAGGGGCGGCAAGATAGACGGCAGTCGGGAAGCCAGCATCGACTTACCTGATCCCGGAGGTCCAACCATCAGCATGTTATGACCGCCGGCGGCAACAACTTCGAGCGCCCGTTTGGCGCTCTCCTGCCCCTTTATGTCGGCAAGGTCTGGCATGTTGGCAGGTGTCGCACGGATAGCGGGTTGCGGGCGCGACAAAAGCTGCGTACCGCGAAAGTGATTGGCGAGGGCAATCAGGCTGCGCGGTGCCAGAATATCAATATCCGCACCGGCCCATGCGGCTTCCGGGCCGCTGTCCGCCGGGCAGATCAGGCCTCTACCCATGGCATTGGCACCGATAGCAGCAGGCAGTGCGCCGGCTACCGCACCAATCGTTCCATCAAGGTTCAGTTCTCCCAAAACAACGTAACCGGCCAGCGCTTCAGCAGGTATGGCCCCGAGCGCCGCCATGAGGGCAAGCGCAATAGGCAAATCGAAATGACTGCCCTCTTTTGGCAAATCTGCCGGGGCA
Organism: Agrobacterium sp. AGB01; assembly: GCF_014851585.1. GTDB lineage: Bacteria > Pseudomonadota > Alphaproteobacteria > Rhizobiales > Rhizobiaceae > Agrobacterium. The sequence continues at coordinate 199,932 of NZ_JACVAB010000001.1, read as the reverse complement.
AGATTGACGGTGACCTTCTTTGGGGGAAGTGCAAGACCGGACGCATGCAAGGCGGCCTGGACGCGTTCACGGCTTTCCGCAACGGCTTTATCCGGCAGTCCGACGATCTGTATGCCGACGCGGCCCGGCGCAACCATGACCTGAACTTCAACGGGCACACCTTCGATGCCCTGAAATGCAACCGTATTGACCCGAGCCACCATGGCCTGCTCCCGTAAACCGCATCCGCTGGTCCGGCGCCTCATGGCTAGAGACCGGCGGAAGACCTGATTATGGCGGCCATGACCAGACATGATCTGCCCGTTGTCCGACCGCCTCAAATAGCCTGACACAAGAGACGTCGCAAAACAAGAACGTTACGTGAACAATTCCACGTATATGGTGTGTTGGAGTTGTAATGGATGCAAAGAAATGGCAAATCCTTCACATCCGGGCAGGCAGGGCCAATCAGCCCTGCGCTTCGCGCTTGCGCTCAATGGCGTCCCACAACAGGCTTGCCACGTCGGCACCACCGAACTTTTTCACTTCGCGAATGCCGGTCGGCGACGTCACGTTGATCTCGGTCATGTAGTCACCGATCACATCGATACCGACGAACAGGAAACCGCGCTCACGCAGTGCAGGACCAATCCGCTCGCAGATTTCCTTTTCACGCGCCGTCAGTTCTGTCGGCTCGGGGCGACCACCCGCATGCATGTTGGAGCGGGCATCATTTTCAGCTGGCACACGATTAATGGCACCAACCGGCTCACCATCCACCAGCAGGATACGCTTGTCGCCCTTGCGGACGTCAGGCAGGTACTGCTGGGCGATATAGGGCTCGCGGAACATCTGCCCGAACATTTCCAGAAGCGACGAGAAGTTGCGGTCGTCACGGGTCGAATGGAATACGCCAGCGCCACCATTGCCGTAGAGCGGCTTCAGAATAATATCGCCCATTTCCTGACGGAAGCGGGCAATCTCGGTCACGTCCTTGGTGATCAGCGTTGCCGGCATCAGGTCTGCAAATTCGGTAACGAAGATCTTCTCAGGCGAGTTGCGTACCCAGGCCGGATCGTTGACGACCAATGTCTTGGGGTGAATGCGCTCCAGCAAGTGCGTGGAGGTAATATAGGCCATGTCGAAGGGCGGATCCTGGCGCAGATGAATGACATCCATCGTCGACAGATCAACGCGCTCCGGTTCTGACAGGGAATAGTGATCGCCATTGATGTCGCGCAGTTCCATCTGTTCGACACTGGCGTAAATCTTGCCGTCACGCATGCTGAGACGGTCCGGGGTGTAGTGAAACAGCCGGTAGCCTCTGGCCTGCGCTTCAAGGCTCATGGCAAAGGTCGAATCCCCGGCAATATTGATGCCGGCTACATGATCCATCTGGATCGCAACGTTCTTGATTTTTGCCATGCGCAGTCCCTTTTCTCAAAGCCCGACAGATTTAGGATAGAGGGGCTTTAAAGGCAACTGCTGCACCATGCGGCATCTATGAGTTTTATTGATGCTCTATCTGGCAAGGCTGTAGGAGCGAGCCGAGAAAATCTTGTTCCAGACACGATAGGCCAGAGCCAGCATTGTCGGAAATGGACGGCGCATGAAAGCCACTTTGCGCACGTAGTTGTCAACGCGCCATGTCGCCCATGTTCCGGCGCGGAAATAGGCAACGTCACCGCTGCGCAACACACTCACCACACCGTTTTCAGCCGTGACATGCACTTCACCTTCCAGGATATAAACGGTCTCGTCCCAACCGAAAAACCAGCGAAATTCACCGGCTGTGCAGTCCCACATTGCAGTGCTGGAGGCGCGATCACGACTTCTGGAATGGTCCGCTGCACGGGCATGCGGCGTTCCGGACAAAATCCAGTCCGGATTGATTGGTGCGTCTTTCATGTCCATGCCATGGCTTGAAGCGGCAACGACGGCGTCCAGATTGCCGCGACGAGACGTCAAGGGAATAAGCGGCACGCTACGAATTGCCATAGCCAACGAACTTGCCAACATGATCTTGATCGACATACGCTTTCCCCAACCAGTTTTGTCGATTGGGGTTTAGCGCAAACAAATAACGATACCGTTCATCCAGTTCGTTCAATTTTATCGATCTGGCCTCACATGCAGAGATTTCAGCCCGCGAATGAAGGGATAGCAGCGGCCTGTTGTTCCGAATTGAAACGCGCATGTTGCTGCTCAATCCGCTTGCCTGTTTCAACAGAGAAGAAGTGCAGCTTCTCCGGCGCGATGGTCAGCGAGAACTCCAGCGGTACTGGCAGATCCGGCGGGAAAGCGGCCGTCATTGCCTGATCGCCGACAAAACCATGAACGAGGCGCTGCGAACCCAGTTCTTCCACATAATCGACGCGGAATGCCAGACCCTTTTCCTCGGGTCCTGCGATGCGGAAATCTTCGGCTCGCATGCCAACCGTGACAGCACCGGATGCAGGCGCAAAGCTCTTCAGTGTCATGATTTCAGGGCCGACGGCGAGACGATCGCCATGTAATTCACCGGCAACGAGGTTCATGGCTGGCGAGCCGATGAAGCTTGCCACAAAGGTCGAGGCTGGTGTGTGATAAACATCCAAAGGTGCGCCAATCTGCTCGATACGGCCCCCGTTCAGTACAACCAGACGATCGGCCAGTGTCATGGCTTCCAGCTGGTCATGGGTGACGTAAAGCGATGTTGTGCCGAGACGCTTTTGCAGACGCTTGATTTCACCGCGCATAGAAACACGCAGCTTGGCATCCAGGTTGGACAGAGGTTCATCGAACAGGAAGGCAGCCGGTTTGCGCACGATGGCGCGGCCCATGGCAACGCGCTGACGCTGACCACCGGACAGAGCCCGCGGCTTGCGTTCCAGATAGGGCTGCAGTTCCAGCATGCGCGCCGCTTCCTGCACGCGTGCGTCAATCTCAGCCTGTGGTGTCTTGCGGTTTTTCAGACCGTAAGCGAGGTTCTCATACACAGTCATATGCGGGTAAAGCGCATAGTTCTGGAACACCATGGCAATGTCGCGGTCAGCAGGGTCAACGTTATTGACCACACGCCCACCGATTTTCACCGTGCCTTCGGAGATTTCTTCGAGACCCGCGACCATGCGCAAAAGTGTGGACTTGCCGCAACCGGAAGGGCCAACGAGCACGATGAATTCGCCGTCATTGATGGAGATATCGACCCCGTGAACGGCGCGTACGCCACCATGGTAATCCTTGCAGACCTGACTGATTTCGATCTCGGCCATGTTACCTATCCTTTATTTATCGCTTTCGGTGAGGCCCTTGATGAACCACCGCTGGAAAATCACCACGATGAGAACCGGCGGCAGCATGGCGAGCACCGCAAGCGCAAAAGCTTCGTTGTAATCGGGGATTTGGGAGCCAATCCAGACCTGGAGAATGGACTTGATGCCGCGCATCAAGGTGAAGAAACTCTCATCCGTGGTCATCAGCATGGGCCAGAGATACTGGTTCCAACCATAGACGAACATGATGATGAAGATGGCGGCCATCATGGTGCGCGACAGCGGCACCAGAACATCGATGAAGAACTTGAAGGGACCGGCACCGTCAATGCGTGCCGCTTCCAGCAACTCGTCCGGCACCGACTTGAAGAACTGTCGGAAGTAGAAGGTTCCCGTGGCAGAGGCCAGCAACGGCACGATCAGACCACTATAGGTATTTAGCAGACCAAGCTGGCTCATCACCTGATAGGACGGCATGATGCGCACTTCGAGCGGCAAAAGCAGCGTCGTGAAGATGATCCAAAATGCGAGAGTGGCAAAACGGAAACGGAAGTAGACGATGGCGTAGGCCGCCATCATCGACAGCACGATTTTGCCGACAGCAAAACCGACACCGAGGATCAGCGAATTGATGACCATATTGAAGCCGGTGATCTGGCCGGTAAAACCGCCCTTCTGGGTCAATACCTTCTGGTAGGTGGCCACCATGTTGTCACCTGGCAGAATGGTAATACCATTGCTGTGAATTTCTGCCGCCGTATGGGTGGAGGTCATGAAGGCGACCACGACCGGTAGCATCAAAAACAGCGAACCGAGGATCAGCACCAGATGGTCGAGAGGTTTTGTCTTGTACATGTCTGTTCCCCGCTCAGCTGTAGTGAATGCGCTTCTCGAGGAAGCGGAACTGGATGATTGTGAGAGCAAACACCACGAGCATCAAAATGACGGACTGGGCGGACGAACCACCGATATCGTTACCACGGAAACCATCCATGAAGACCTTGTAGACAAGGGTAATGGGGTTATTGGCAGCCTTGTCCTTCACCATCACGTCAATGATCGCGAACGTGTCGAACAGCGCATAGGTGATGTTGATGATCAAAAGGAAGAAGGCGGTTGGGGTCAGCAATGGCAGGATAACCGTCCAGAACCGGCGGAAACCCGAACGGCAATCGATGGCAGCTGCTTCACGAACAGATACGGGTACGCCCTGCAGGCCCGACAGGAAGAAGATGAAGTTGTAGGGGATCTGCTTCCACACAGCGACGGTAACCATCGCAAATGCCGTATCGAAGTAGTTCAACCCGACCTTCATGTCCCAGCCAAACCAAGAGGCAAGTTTTACAAAGGGACCGATGTGCTGGTCAAAGAACATCATGCCGATCAGGCCCGCCACCGGCGGTGCGATCGCGTAAACCGAGATCAGCAAGGTCTTGTAGGCGGAACTGCCACGGATGATCTTGTCGGCCTTGATCGCCAGAAGAAGGCCCAGCGATAACGAAAACAGTGTGACAAGTGCCGTGAAGATTACGGTAAACTTGGCAATATTGCCGTATTCCGAACTGGAAACGGCGTCGGTGTAATTGTCGAAACCGACAAAGGTCGAACCGAAACCGAACGGGTCTTCAATATAGAATGAAGACTGAACCGCCTGCACGGACGGCCAGTAGAAGAAGATAAAAATAACCGCCAGCTGCGGCGCAAGAAACAGATAGGGAAGAAACGACGAGGAAAACTGCACCCGTTTCATGCCAGCCGGTTCGGCCAAAACAGCCGGCTTGTTCGCCCTGGTGATAAATCCGGGAAGAAACCGGATGCGGCGAGGTTGAGAGGATGTGTAAGCCACGCTCGTTGCTCCTGAAGCAATTCCGGCAAACCGCATGGCGGACAACCTCTAGAATTGCGCAATAGGGGTAATCGCTGAATGGACCTCCCTTCCACAAGGGAAAGGAGGCCCAGTTTACATTCGACTATCGGGGATAGCTGATATCAGCCAGCCGTCTTGGCGAAACGTGCGAGAAGCTCGTTGCCTTCCTTTTCGATGGTTTCAAACGCCTGCTTCACAGTCGTTTCGCCAGCGAAAATGCGGTTGTATTCGCGTTCCATGATCGAACGGATCTGTGGGTAGAAACCGAGACGGTAACCCTTGGACCAGTCGCCACCCTTGAGCATCAGCTGCTTGATGCCAACTTCAGCAACAGGCTGCTTTTCGTAGTAGCCTTCAGACTTCGTCAGCTCGTAAGCAGCATTGGTGATGGCAACATAACCGGTTGCTTCATGGTAGAACTTCTGGATTTCCGGCGATGTCAGGAACTGGAAGAAGTCAGCAGAGCACTTGTTTTCTGCTTCAGGCTTGCCAGCCATCGCAAACAGGGCTGCACCACCGATGAAGGTGTTGGTGCCAGCGCCTTCAACCGACTTCCAGTAAGGCAGGAAATCAGCCGAGAATGGCATGGTTGCAGTCTTCTGCAGACCACCGAACGAACCGGAAGAACCGATCCACATAGCAACCTTGCCCTCTTCGAAAGGCTTCTGGTTGTCGGCCCAGCCAGCGCCGTAATAGGCGTAGTAACCGTTGTCAGCCCAGGACTTCAGCTTCTCGAACATGTTGATCAGGTTCGGGTCGGTGAGGTTCATCTTGGTGTCAACAACGCTGTCGTAACCATTGTTGTTGGTTGCGAACTGCAGGTTATGACGCGAGAAGAAGTTTTCGGTGAACTGCCAGGTCAGCTGCGAGGCGGTCAGCGCGGTGTAACCGGCTTCTTTCAGCTTCGGTGCAACAGTTTCGAATTCTTCCCAGGTCTTTGGCACTTCAACGCCAGCCTTTTTGAAGGCTTCGGTGTTGATGTACATGATCGGAGCGGAAGAGTTGAACGGCATGCCGACGAACTTGCCTTCGGAATCCGCGTAGAAATAACGTACGCCCTGGATGAAGGCTTCGCGGTCGAACTTGTAACCGGCGTTGTTGATCAGGTCTTCAGCAGGAATAACTGCGCCCTTGGCGTTGATGATGGTGGCGGCGCCAGCGTCAAAAACCTGAAGGATGTTTGGCTGTTCGCCCGAACGGAATGCTGCGATACCGCTGGCGAGAGCTTCTTCATAAGTGCCCTTGGAAACCGGGGTCAGCGCACAGTCGGCCTGCGATGCGTTGAACTTCTGCGAAATCTCGTTGATGACTTCGCCGTTACGACCACCCATGCCGTGCCACCAAGTGATGTTGGTTGCCGCCATGGAAGACGTTGCCGAAACGCTGATGGCCAGTGCGGCCATGGAAAACTTTTTGAGCATTACTCGATCCTCTCCACCAGTTGATTGGGGTGAGCATGCGAATAGTGACGTTCCATGACGCCACTTTAACAGTTACATGTCAGATTTGTTACAGTTGTGCATGGTGCTGATTGCACGTCGTTATTAGAGCACGCCGTTATGCCGATAAATCACTCCGCAGACGCAAATATTGCTGAACCGTTGGCAATTGATGCACGCTGAACAAAAAGCAGAAGTTGAGTTCAGCACTCCCGCCCCTGCCATAGGCGCGACGCTAACCCTTCCCGATGGCTGAAACGCCTTAGAAAGCGTCGCGGAAATGCCGGGGCCATGACCATGGCAGGATGGCGACAATATCAAACCGCAGCGACAGTTGGCCTGTGCCGCGCATGCGGGCGAGCCAGACATCGGCGGCCGCGCGGATACGCCGTTGCGATTCAAAACTGACCGCATCCACAGCCGTCTTTTCGGCCTTGCGCGCCTTGACCTCAACCATCGCCACCAGTTCACCCTTGCGGGCGATTATATCGATTTCACCGAGCGGCGTGCGATAACGCAGCGCCAGAATGCGGTACCCCTTGAGGACAAGGTAAAGGGCGGCGAGATATTCCGCCAGATGGCCGCGCCGGTGCGCCCTTTTTCGTTTCTTTAGCCGGCCTTCAACCGCCATTGGCATTCTTCATGTCGAGCAGTCGCTGATAAAGCTCCTTGCGGGGCAGGCCCGTAAGCCTTGACGCTTCGGCCGCAGCCTTTGCGGTCGGCATGGTGGAGGCCAGATCCTTCAACAGATCCTCTACATCCTCAATGTCAGGCACTTCGTCAAAGGACGGAGGCTCAATCAACAGCACGATCTCGCCCTTGACCACCCGGTCCTCATTGTACCACTCGGCCAATTCACCTAGCGTTCCGCGACGAAACTCCTCGAATGTCTTGGTCAGTTCACGACACACCACGGCACGACGGTTCTCACCAAGGACTTCAGACGCCACCTTGATGGTGGCACCGATACGATGTGGCGATTCAAAAAAGATCAATGTTGCCGGCGTCTTGGCTAGTTCCGAAAAGCGGTCGCGCTTGCCCTTATCTTTGACCGGCAGAAACCCTGCGAAGAGAAACGCGTCGCTTGGCATGCCTGAACCGACAAGTGCAGTAAGCGGGGCTGACGCGCCAGGAATGGGCACCACACGGTAACCGGCCTCCAGCGCCTGCTGGCCAAGACGATAACCGGGGTCGGATACCAACGGTGTGCCTGCATCGGAAACTAGAGCAACGGATTTTCCGGCTTCAAGCGCTGCCAGCAATTTTGGCCCCGCTTCATTGGCATTGTGCTCATGGTAAGAAAACGGCCGGTTGCGAATGCCGTAACGGTCCAGCAGGATGCGGGTGACGCGGGTATCCTCGCAGGCCAGTACATCAACCGAGGCCAGGGTCTCGAGAGCCCGCAGAGTGATATCACCGAGATTGCCGATCGGAGTGGCGACAAGGTACAGCGCCACATCCAGCGGGCGGGACGGCACTGTCACGCCACCAACCAGATATCCCTTCACGCCACCTGATGGCGTGCCGCTCGTTTCATTATCCGTCACTCTTATTTCCGATCATTATCCGCATCTTTCCTGCCTTTATGGTAAAGAGACGATGCCTGAACAAGGGCACCAAGGTGTTTTTGGCTGTGGATCATGTTGTATAGCACCAAAATGGAGCGCGCCGTACGCATTCGCCTCTTGCATTTTTCGGTATATCTCTGCCATTTTGCCCGTCCCACAGTTTCTGGTTCAGCCAGACATGCATACAATTGTCGATCCGGGTTTCCGGTTCGCGCGGTCGAAAGCGGTAGTGTCCATGCGTATTACTCTTGAGCGTTCCAACCTTCTGAAATCGCTAAACCACGTCCACAGGGTGGTGGAGCGCCGGAATACGATTCCGATCCTGTCGAACGTATTGCTGCGCGCCTCCGGTGCGAGCCTCGACATGAAGGCAACTGACCTTGACCTCGAGATAACAGAAGCAACACCGGCCATGGTCGAGCAGGCCGGCGCAACAACCGTACCAGCGCACCTGCTGTACGAAATCGTGCGCAAGCTGCCTGACGGTTCCGAGGTTCTGTTGGCAACCAATCCGGACGGGTCCTCGATGACGGTTACTTCCGGCCGTTCGAAGTTTTCGCTGCAGTGCCTACCGGAGACAGACTTTCCTGATCTGACAGCTGGCACGTTCAGCCATACATTCAAGCTGAAGGCGAGCGATCTGAAAATGCTGATCGATCGCACCCAGTTCGCCATCTCGACGGAAGAAACCCGTTATTACCTGAACGGAATTTTCTTCCACACGATTGAAAGCGACAACGACCTCAAGCTGCGCGCTGTCGCAACAGATGGCCACCGTCTGGCACGCGCCGATGTCGAGGCACCATCCGGCTCGGAAGGCATGCCGGGCATCATCATTCCACGCAAGACCGTGGGTGAGTTGCAAAAGCTGGTCGACAACCCTGAACTGATCGTGACGGTGGAAGTTTCCGACGCCAAGATCCGTCTGACCATCGGTTCGATTGTCATGACATCCAAGCTGATCGACGGCACTTTCCCGGATTACCAGCGCGTCATCCCGACCGGTAACGACAAGGAAATGCGCGTTGCCTGCCAGAGCTTTGCCCAGGCCGTTGACCGCGTATCGACCATTTCTTCCGAGCGTGGTCGTGCGGTGAAGCTGGCAATCACCAGTGGTCAGCTGACGCTTACCGTCAATAATCCGGATTCCGGCAGCGCGACTGAAGAAGTCGCGATCGACTACGACAACGACTCGATGGAAATCGGCTTCAACGCAAAGTACCTGCTCGATATCACCTCGCAGCTGTCAGGCGACGACGCTATTTTCCTGCTGGCCGACGCGGGTTCGCCGACGCTGGTGCGCGACACTGCCGCCGATGATGCTCTTTACGTCCTGATGCCGATGCGCGTGTAACACAGCCGGCTCAACATATTGTCATATCTGTTAAAAACGCCGGAGGGTCACCCCTTCGGCGTTTTTCATTCAATGCGATTTAAAGCGTCCTGACATGTTGCAATCGAAGCCTTGAGCGTCAGGCCATCAGGTTATCGCCTGTCGTTATCAAAACACCGTGGCGTTCTTCGGCACGATAAGCTGCAGAAAGAAAATATCTGCAAAGAACCCAATTGCGACATTTTGCCTTGTTTTTGCGGCAAACGAGCGCAACATAACCGCAGACAATGACTGTCGCCGTCAAACGGAGAGGGAACAAATGGGTTTAAGCCTAAAGGAACGTTTCGGGAGAAAATTTGAAGAGGAAATTCGCTTCTTCAAGGGAATGGTCAGCCAGCCAAAGGCAGTTGGCGCAATCGTTCCAACCTCCTCCGTCACCGCACGCAAGATGGCAAGCGTCATCACTCCGCAGTCAGGTCTTCCCGTTCTCGAGCTTGGTCCTGGTACCGGCGTTATCACCAAGGCCATTCTGGCCCGTGGCATCAAACCGGAAAACCTGACAGCAATCGAGTTTTCGACCGATTTCTATAATCAGCTTCTGCGTCATTACCCCGGCGTTAATTTTATCAATGGCGACGCGTTTGATCTGGAAAAGACGCTTGGCGACCAGAAAGACCAGATTTTTGACAGCATCATTTCAGCGGTGCCACTGCTGAACTTCCCGATGTCGGCCCGCACCAACCTCCTGGAACAGCTGCTGGACCGCGTTCCGGTTGGCCGTCCTGTCATCCAGATTTCCTACGGCCCGGTTTCGCCGATCATTGCACAGCCATCGCGCTACCATATCCGGCATTTCGACTTCATTGTCCGCAACATTCCGCCGGCACAGTTGTGGTGTTACACCCGCAGCTGAACCAGCAGACTTCGCCAAGAGCCTTTTCAGTGAACATGAAAAGGCTCTGACAATATATGGGGTCCGTTTTTTCTTGCGGAACAGCCCATCTCATGCGACTTGGACGCGACCAAAGCATATTGCGTTTCATCACATCGGTGCAACGCAGCGCCGCGCGTCTTTGCGCGGAATGCTTTCAACGAACGGGGAGCCGAGATGACCGCACGCGATCGCCTGATCGTCGGACTTGATATTCCGACAGTAAAAGAAGCCGAAACAATCGTCAGCCAGCTTGGCGATGACGTTCTGTTCTACAAGGTAGGTTATCAGCTGGCCTTTGCTGGCGGGCTTGAATTTGCCCGTGATCTTGTCCAGAGCGGCAAGAAGGTTTTCCTCGATATGAAGTTGCTGGATATCGATAACACGGTTGCATCAGGGGTCGAGAACATTGCCAAGATGGGCGTTTCCATGCTGACGCTTCACGCCTACCCCAAGGCAATGCGAGCGGCCGTCAAGGCTGCGCAGGGCTCCGACCTCTGCCTGCTGGGCGTTACCGTGTTGACCTCCATGGACAATGACGACCTCATCGAAGCCGGCTACAGCGGCGACGCCCGCTCACTTGTTCTGCTGCGGGCCAGACAGGCCCGCGAAGCTGGCATGGGCGGTATTGTGTGCTCTGCCGAAGAATCAAGCGCCGTTCGCGAGGTTCTTGGACCAGATATGGCCGTCGTTACCCCGGGCATTCGCCCGGCCGGTGCCGATCACGGAGATCAGAAACGTGTGATGACACCTCTTGATGCCATCCGCGCCGGTTCGAGCCATCTTGTGGTTGCCCGCCCGATCGTGAAAGCTGCTGACCCGAAAGCCGCTGCACGCGCTATTCTCGCTGAAATGCAGAGTGCACTTTAAAGGAGTTGAACTGATGGCCAAGGCTTACTGGATTGCCCGCATCGATGTGCACGACACCGACCGTTACAAGGACTATGTTTCGACCGCCAAACCTGCCTTTGAGCGGTTCGGCGCCGTGTTTCTGGCCCGCGGAGGTGAGTTTAGCGAACTTGAAGGCAAAGCACGCCAGCGTAATGTGGTAATCGAATTCCCTTCGAGACAGGCGGCCGTCGATTGTTTCAACTCCCCTGAGTACCAGGAAGCCCTGAAAATTCGTCAGGAAGTTTCCGATGCAGAGTTGGTTGTTGTCGAGGGAATTTGACGCAAAACAAGTGGGAATGGAGAACCATTCATCAAAGGGTAATCCTTGATGCTGTTCTCTCTTCACCTGCTGCCCGCTTTCAGCTAAGAGACCATTAAAACCTCAGTAATTCCGTTCGCAGGAGCCTGTCATGACCTTGGCAAACCTTCCCCCTCTCGTCACCGTATTCGGCGGTTCGGGCTTTATCGGGCGTCATGTAGTCCGGACGCTGGCAAAGCGCGGTTACCGCATTCGCGTTGCTGTCCGCCGTCCTGATCTTGCCGGCTTCTTGCAACCACTCGGCAATGTTGGCCAGATTTCCTTCGCCCAGGCCAATCTTCGTTACCGCCAGTCGATCGACAAGGCTGTCGAGGATGCCGATTACGTGGTCAACTGCGTTGGCCTGCTGCTTGAAAACGGCCGCAACACATTTGACGCTGTGCAGGAATTTGGTGCTCGCGCAATTGCCGAAGCCAGCCGCGCCGCCGGTGCCAAGCTGACCCATATCTCGGCAATTGGTGCCGATGCCAACTCAGCATCGTCCTATGCCCGCACCAAGGGTCGTGCAGAAGCTGCCGTACAGAGCATTCTGCCAGACGCGGTTATCCTGCGTCCTTCCGTCGTATTCGGCAATGAAGACGAATTCTTCAACAAGTTTGCCCGCATGGCGCAGACCATGCCGTTCCTGCCGTTGATTGGCGGCGGCAAGACGAAGTTCCAGCCTGTTTATGTTGAAGATGTTGCAGAAGCTGTTGCAAAGTCCGTTGATGGCGCCTTGAAGCCTGGCGCAATCTACGAACTCGGCGGTCAGGAAGTCATGACATTCCGTGACTGTCTTGAGGCAGTTCTGGCTGCCACCTATCGTGAGCGCCCGTTCGTATCGCTGCCATTCCCGATCGCTTCGCTGATCGGCAAGATTTCCTCGATGGTTCCACTGATCAAGCCGGCTCTTACCGCTGATCAGGTTACACTGTTGAAGAAGGACAATGTCGTTTCCGAAAGCGCGGAGAAGAATGGCCTGACACTTGCTGCCATGGGCATTACCCCTGTTCGTGTCTCGTCCGTTTTGCCGACATACATGGTGCATTATCGCGCCCACGGCCAGTTCGCCAAAACTGGAAAAGCCGCCTGAGGGCGGGGTTCAAAATTTTAAAACATCTACAATCGCCCGGGAACTATTTCCGGGCGATTGTCGTTTTGGCCAACAATCGTCAGATACGAAAGCGTGGCACAAGCGCAACGCTGAATAAGACTTTGCATTAACCGAGCATTCAGCAAGCTGTACTATTGATAATGGGCGGTGGGACACATATACCCCAGCCTCGCATCCCCAAGATGGACGACCCGTCATGTGGGCAATATCATTTGAAAGGCATATATAATGGGCAGGTCTATCGCACTGTTTTTTGCGTGTGCGGCATTGGTAGTTCTGGCAGGTTCTTTCATGGCGCCGGGTACTGTGGCCGCCGGAAAGAGTGAATGCGCCCCGGCTTACGGTGTGGATCCCTGCGCAACCGGTGCAATCCACTAAATCGCATCTGATTTTTAGGTTTGACGACCGGCGCGGTATTTTCATCGTTGACGCCATTTTGAGCCTTTCCCGTTTTAATGAAACAGGAAAGGCTTTTGAATTTCTGGTGTCCAGCGGGCCAGACATGATCTTCACATCCAGCCCGGTTTTGTTCTCAAAATTTAGCCAAGCGTCAGAAGAGCGATCAGACCTATGATGCCGATCAGGATGCGCCACCAAGCGAAGACGGCGAAACCGCGCTTCGACACGAAATCGAGCAGCGAACGCACCACAAAAAGACCGGACACGAAGGCCGCAATAAAGCCAACGGCGATAAGCGCACCATCGTCGAAGCTCAGTGCGTCGCGGTTCTTGTAGAGATCAAGTGTGAAGGCGCCGAGCATGGTCGGCATGGCCAGGAAGAAAGAAAATTCTGCTGCAGAGCGTTTGTCAGTCCCCATCAACAACGAACCAACGATGGTGGCACCGGAACGCGACGTTCCGGGAATCATCGCCAGGCACTGGAAGAAACCGATCTTGAGGGCCAGTGACGGCGAGTAGTCCATGACGTCGGTATATTTCGGCGTCAGCGTCATGCGATCAACGGCCAGCAGGATAACGCCGCCGATGATCAGCACGACACAGATCAGCATCGGCGTTTCAAATAGCACTTGCTTGATGAAATCATGGGCAAAGGCACCGATGATGGCAGCTGGCAGAAAAGCCAGCAGGACCGCCAGAACAAAGCGGCGAGCCTTGGCACTTGTCGGTAGAGCCATGGCAATCGACAGCAGTTTCTGGAAATAAACCAGCAGGATGGCCAGGATCGCACCGAGCTGGATCAAAACTGCGAATGTATTGCCTGGAGACTTGAAACCGAGGAAATGTCCGGCAAGCAGCACATGTGCGGTAGACGAAACCGGAATAAACTCCGTCAAACCTTCTACGATACCAAGCAGCAACGCGCTGATGATAGATTGGTCCGCCATGTGCAATCCTTTTATATGCCGTGGAGAATGTGGATGATGGTCTCTTGGGTTTAAACTTGTTTTGAACTAGCTAAGCTCTTATAGCTTTTGCCACAGGCGCATATTTGCAGCACTGCAGCACGAGCCTTTCACAAATCACCAATCTCTAAATTCGAGCATCAATGCCTACTCTTTATCATTCACCGATGTCTACTGCATCCCGGTTTGTACGTCTTATTCTGTCAGAATACGGCTTTCAGTGCGATTTGGTGGAGGAGCAGCCGTGGGAGAAGCGTAGGGAATTTCTGGCGCTCAACCCGGCCGGCACGCTGCCGGTGTATGTTGATGATAATATGAGAGCGCTTTGCGGCCCGAATGTGCTTGCCGAGTTTCTGGACGAAACCCACGGTGTGCTGAAAAGAGATCGTCGTCTGCTGGCCGAAGATCCGTTCCAACGCGCCGAAATTCGCCGCTTGACCGAATGGTTCCTGCAAAAGATGGAAAATGACGTCACCCGCCCCCTGGTACGGGAACGTGTCTATAAACTGCAGATGACCGCCGCACAGGGCGGTGGGGCCCCGGATTCCAAACTGCTGCGCACCGCACGCGCCAACATTCGCCAGCATATGCGTTATCTCGAGTGGCTGTCCGGCTCACGGACCTGGCTTGCCGGTGATCGTCTGAGTTATGCCGACCTTGCGGCAGCAGCCGGTGTTTCCGTGCTGGATTATCTGGGAGAGATCGACTGGCTCGAATCCCCCATTACCAAGGAATGGTATCAAAGGCTGAAGTCCCGGCCGTCCTTCCGCCCGATGCTCGGGGAACGGATCCGTGGCCTTGCACCTTCTTCACACTATGCGGACCTCGATTTCTGACCCGGTGACACAAACAGCGCCCTTAAATGACCGCGACAGCCAACGCCGCGCGAAGCTGACGGCTTTTGTGCGCTCGGAGGCAGCAGCGGTCGGGTTCGATCTCTGTCGCATCACCGCCCCTGACAGCATTCCGCAGGCGCCAGCACGGCTCAGAGATTTTCTGGAGGCCGATTACCACGGCACCATGAGCTGGATGGCGGAGACGGAAGAACGACGTGCCGACCCGCGTGTCCTCTGGGAAAGTGTGCGCTCCATCGTCATGTTCGGCATGAATTATGGCCCGGACGAAGACCCGCGTTATCTGCTGGACAAACCGGATAAGGCTGCAATTTCGGTTTACGCCCGCAACCGCGACTATCACGACCTTATCAAGGGCCGGCTCAAAGAGGTCGCAACGCGCTTTGCTGCCCGTGCTGGTGAAGATGTGAAGGTGTTTGTCGACACCGCACCCGTCATGGAAAAGCCGCTGGCGATGGCAGCCGGTGTCGGCTGGCAGGGCAAACACACCAATATCGTCAGCCGCACGCATGGTTCCTGGCTGTTTCTCGGCAGCCTGTTCACCACGGCCGAACTGGATTTTGACGGGCCGGAGCGTGATCACTGCGGGTCTTGCAGCTCCTGCGTCGATGCCTGCCCGACCGACGCCTTTCCCGCGCCCTACAAGCTGGATGCCCGCCGCTGCATCTCCTACCTGACGATTGAGCACAAGGGCATCATCGACCCACATTTCCGTCCACTGATCGGCAACCGTATCTATGGCTGCGATGACTGTCTTGCGGCCTGTCCGTGGAACAAGTTTGCGCAAAGTGCATCAGAAATGAAGCTGAAGGCGCGTGACGACCTGAACGAACCATCGATCGCCTTTTTGCTGACGCTGGATGATCCGACCTTTCGCACTTTCTTTAGTGGGTCTCCGGTCAAACGTGTCGGTCGCAACCGTTTTATTCGCAATGTGCTGATTGCCGCTGGCAATTCCGGTGACGCTACATTTGTCGACCGATGTCTTGATCTCGTGAACGATCCCTCGCCTGACGTGCGCGGCATGGCCGTTTGGGCCTTGTCGCGACTGATGGACAAACAGGCGTTCCACTCTTACGCTGCAACACGTGGTTCGGAAGATGATCCGGACGTGCTTGAAGAATGGCGACTGGCAGGAGCATAAGACTATAATGCATGCGATGATTTTGGGAGCCGGATATTCCGGCAAGGCGATAGCGACCAACCTTCAACCCCATGTCTCGCAAATTTCAGGCACAACACGCACAGCCGACAAGGCCGATCCGCTTGCAAAAAATGGAATAAAGCCCTTTATTTTCAACGGTGAAGAGCTGAATGATACGCTACGTGAAACGTTTGCAAGCGTAACTCACCTAATACAATCCATCGGACCGAACGACGCTGGTGATCCGCTGTTGCGCCTGATCGGCAACGCACCGATGCAAAGCCTGATGCCGAAACTGGAATGGGTAAGCTATCTGTCAACAGTCGGCGTTTATGGCGACCATGGCGGTGAATGGGTGGATGAAGGAACAGCCTGCCGTCCGGTCTCGGTTCGCTCAGTCCAAAGAGTGGCGGCAGAGGACGCATGGATGGCGCAGGCCAAAACCTCCGGCCTGCCACTCTCGATCTTGCGGCTTTCCGGCATTTACGGTCCGGGTCGTAATGCATTTCGAAACCTGGAAAACGGAACGGCACGCCGGCTGGTCAAAAAGGATCAGGTCTTCAATCGCATTCGGGTGGAGGACATCGGTGCGGCATGTGCATTCCTTTTTGCCCGGAAGGCTGACGGTATCTTCAATGTGACCGATAGCGAGCCCTGCCCGCCGCAGGATGTTGTGACCTACGCTGCTCGACTGATGGGGCTTGAGCCACCTCCAGAGCAGGATTTCGAAACCGCTGAACTCTCCGCGATGGCCCGCTCCTTCTACGGCGAAAACAAACGCGTCTCCAATCGTCGTATCCAACATATGGGCTTTGAATTTCGCTACCCGGAGTACCGGATGTCGTTAGTGCAAATGTGGGACGACAAGGTCTGGCAGGGGTAAGCGAAATGCTGAATCCACCCTCGGTTTTGGCATGAAAAATTCATCCAAAGCCAGTTTAGCGGATGAATTTATCAAGAATTTGCCACATTAAGATTTCGTTAAACCGGATTTTGGGCGCTAGATTCACAGTCTTGGAAAATTTTTTCATAACAGTTTTGTGAACGGCCAGACCTTAAAATTCATTAGCAATTGCTTTTCAATTTGCTGTTGATTCTAAAGAAATTTTTCACTGTTTCTCAAAAAGCTCAACATTTTCAATCATCACGATAAAATCATGATCATTACAGTCATTTATATTTCGTGATTAGAAAAAGGCTCTTTTTTGCCATTTTTCGCCCTTTCTAAGCGCCGCACAGATCAACCGGCGCCCGCTGATGATAAAGGGAAGCACAATTTGATGAAGATCGGCCACAAGACTATCGCCGTTGCGACTATAGTTTGCTGTTCGTTTATTGCTCCACTTCAAGCCAATGCAGCAAATGGCTGCGGCGGGGCATCCTGGTACGCACTAACCTCGAAGACTGCTTCCGGTGAACGCATGAACCCATCCAACCTGACGGCGGCCCATCGCTCGCTTCGGTTCGGCACCAAGGTCAAGGTTACCAACAACCGCAATGGCAAGGCTGTGATCGTTCGCATCAACGACCGTGGACCGTTCATTAAGGGTCGTGTTCTCGATCTTTCAAAGGCTGCCGCACAGCATATCGGCATGGTCAGCTCCGGTACTGCAAAAGTTTGCTACCAGATCATCAGCTAAGCCCTGATAAGACGGCTTTACCCGCAAATCGGGTAAACAACGTGAAAGCCTTGCTCTCGCCGCCATTCACCGCTACCAACCAGACGATCATAGTTGAGAGGTAGCATATGCGTTTGGGCGGGCGTTTAGCCGGGGCAATCGAGGTACTGGCCGATATCGAGACGCGCAAGCGCCCTGTGGCTGATGCCTTGAAGGATTGGGGACTTGCACATCGTTTTGCAGGTTCCGGTGATAGGGCGGCCATTGGCAACATCGTTTACGATGCCCTGCGCATGAAACTCTCCCACGCCTGGCTGATGGACGACGATAGCGCAACCGCGCTGGGTTACGGTGTGATGCTGCGCCAATGGAACATGACCGCAGACGCATTGCGGGCCGAGTTCGATGGCGACAAGTTTGCACCAGAGGCGCTGTCCGACAGCGCACTCAATGCATTTCAATCGCGGAACCTTTCCGATGCTCCCCTGCATGTTCAAGGTGATATTCCTGACTGGGTGCAGGCTTCTTTTGAGGAAGCATTTGGTGAAAGCTGGCTGCAGCAGGCACAATCGCTGAATGAGCGTCCCACGCTCGATCTGCGCGCCAACACTTTGAAAGCCACCCGTGAAAAGGTTCTGAAGGCCCTGGACGACGCCGGGGCGGAAAAGACGCTGATTGCACGGCAGGGCATCAGAATTCCCGCGGGCGCAGGCCCATCGCGTCTGCCAAATGTCACGGCCGAACTTTCCTTCCAAAAGGGCTGGTTCGAAGTGCAGGACGAAGGGTCCCAGATCGTTGCCGATCTGGCCGGTGCACAAGAGGGCGAACAGGTTCTCGACTATTGCGCTGGCGGCGGCGGCAAGACATTGGCCATGTCCGCATCCATGAACAACAAGGGCCAGGTTCACGCCTTTGACGCAGACCGGAAACGGCTTGCGCCGATTATCGAGCGTCTCAAGCGCGCCGGAACCCGCAACGTGCAGGTCCATGATCGCGCCGCTGGCCTTAATCCATTCCTTGGCAAATTTGATCGTGTGCTTGTCGACGCGCCATGCACAGGCACCGGTACTTGGCGCAGACGCCCGGACACCAAATGGCGCATTACCACCCGTAATCTTGACGAGCGTGTGGAACAGCAGAACGATGCACTGAAGCAGGCCAAGGCGTTCGTGCGTCCCGGCGGTTTCCTGCTTTATGTAACCTGCTCGGTTCTGCCGCAGGAAAACGAACGCCAGGTCCGGCATTTCTGCGCAGAGAACCCGGAGTTCAGCATTCAGTCGGCACTTCCACAGTGGGACAACCTGTTTGGAAAGGCTGGCAAACGCCCGCATTCGTCCGATGGCGACACCATTACATTGACACCTGCTTCAACAGATACGGACGGCTTCTTTTTCTGCGCGATGCAGAAATCCGCCTGATCTCGAGCATTTGACGCCCGTCAAAATGACGGGTGTCAAATTCGACCGTTCTGTTTGAAAAGGTTCTAAACTAGATAATTTGACACAGGTTTGTGATTGGTTCAGAACTCGGCTGCCCGCGGCGCAGGATATTAGCGTCGCAAAAGGAGGGACCATGATCCGCAAATCCATTCTCGGCGCCACCCTGGCGCTTCTGGCCGCCTCGGCCACATTTACCGCCATTCCTGCCCGTGCAGCAACCGACCCGGCTGCTGTCGTCAAGCATTATGCGGAGCTCGCACATGCCAAATTCGAAGACTCGCTGAACACGTCGAAGGAACTTGAAAAGGCTGTAGACGCGCTGATCGCGACACCAAGCGAAGATACGTTGAAAGCCGCCCGCGTCGCTTGGATCAAGGCGCGTGTTCCTTACCAGCAGTCAGAAGTCTATCGTTTTGGCAACCCGATCGTTGACGAGTGGGAAGGCAAGGTCAATGCCTGGCCGCTGGACGAAGGCCTGATCGATTACGTCGACGCATCCTACGGCACTGAAAGCGATGAAAACGAGCTTTATGTTGCCAATGTCATCGCCAACAAGACGCTGAAAATCAGCGGCGAAGATGTTGATGCTGCCAACATCACACCAGAGCTTCTGCAGAGCCTGCATGAAGCCGGTGAAGTTGAGGCCAACGTCGCCACTGGTTACCATGCCATTGAGTTTCTGCTGTGGGGACAGGATCTGAACGGCACCGGCCCCGGTGCAGGCAACCGCCCTTACACCGACTACGACACCAAGAATTGCACCAACGGCAATTGCGACCGCCGCGCGGCCTACCTGAAGGCTGCAACCACGCTGCTGGTTGCTGATCTGCAGGATATGGTCACCGCCTGGGCACCAGAAGGTGAAGCCACCAAGAATGTCACAGCCGACCCCAAGGCAGGCATCACTGCCATCCTGACCGGTATGGGTTCGCTCTCCTATGGTGAGTTGGCAGGTGAGCGCATGAAGCTTGGTCTTCTGCTGCACGATCCTGAAGAAGAGCATGATTGCTTCTCCGACAACACCCATGCCTCGCATCTGAACGATGCTATCGGCATCGCTTCGGCCTATACCGGTGAATACACCCGCGTTGACGGCACCAAGCTGACCGGTCCTTCCGTTTCCGAATTGGTCGCGGAAAAGGACAAGGCGCTGGACGAAGAGGTCAAGGGCAAGCTGAACAAGACGCTGGACGCCATGCATGCCATGGAAAAGCGCGCTGAAGCTGGCGAAGCCTATGACCAAATGATTGGTGAAGGCAACGCTGAAGGCAATGCCGTTGTTCAGGCAGCAATCGACGGTCTCGTTGATCAGACAAAGAGCGTCGAGCGCGTGATCACGGCCCTCGACCTCGGCAAGATCGAGTTGGAAGGCTCTGACAGCCTCGACAACCCGAACGCTGTTTTCCAGTAAGAATGAGGCGGGCCGTACATATCCTGTGCGGCCCGGTCCCCCCATGCCCCATTTCCGGCCCTCCCGGTTGCTTCTATGTGCGTTGGCGGCAACAAGTCTGCTGCGTCCTTCCTTAGCCGATGACAAACCCTCCGTGTTGCGCAGCGATCTTTCAGACGAAGACCGCAACCGCGTGAGTGTGGTCACGGCACCGACGGCGGACTTTTCAAAGCCAGAACCTTTTGAAGCAATGTCTGCCGGGGCAACCACCAGCCGGGCAAAACCAAATAGCGGCGCCTTTTCGCATTTTTCCGCCAATATGCCGTTCGAGCGGCGGCAGGATTTCAAGCTGGGCAATGCGCTGTTTCAGAAATTATGGGTGTCCTCCCCCTCCTCCACACAGGCGTCAGACGGTCTGGGGCCGCTTTATAATGCCCGCTCGTGCCAGAGTTGCCACGTCAATGACGGGCGCGGCCGTCCGCCCCGCGAGGGAGAGGACGCCGTCTCGATGTTTCTGCGGCTGGCCCGCACAGCATCAAGCCAGTCCGAACGGGACGCTATCGCCCGCCATGATGTCCTGAATTTTCTTGATCCAATTTATGGCGGGCAATTACAGAACCTCGCCATTCCCAGCTTGAAATCCGAAGGACGGCTAACCGTTACCTATCAGGATATGCCGGTTGTACTTGGTGACGGTGAAGTCATAACACTGCGCAACCCGACTTATGGCATTGACGGGCTGAACTATGGTCCACTTGATCCCGCCACCACGCTATCGGCACGCATTGCGCAGCCAACACTTGGTCTGGGGCTGATCGAAGCCATCCACGACGACGATATTATGGCCAAGGCCGACCCGGAAGACCGGGATGGCAACGGCATTTCCGGCAAACCTGCCTGGGTGCGAAACCAAAGAACGGGCGAGCTCAAACTCGGCCGTTTTGGCTGGAAAGCGCAAAGCGCCAATGTACGTGACCAGAGTGCCGCGGCATTCTCCCATGACATCGGCATTTCCACGCCGGACAGACCAAATGCCTATGGTGACTGCACACCCGCACAGACCGACTGTCTTACCTTGCCGACCGGGGTTCAACCCCGGTTGGGCACGACCGAGGCGCCGGACCCTGTCATGGACCTTGTGACCTTTTATACCGAAAATCTTGCAGTCCCTGCACGGCGCAAGGTGAGTGACGCTCAGGTTCTGCGCGGCAAGGAGATGTTCTACAAATCCGGCTGTACGAACTGCCACACGCCGAAATATGTCACGCGCCGTGACGCCACCGACACGTTGCAGGCCTTCCAGCTTATCTGGCCCTATTCCAACTTCCTGCTGCACGATATGGGAGATGGTTTGGCCGATCGGCAACAGGTCGGCGAGGCTAACGGGCGGGAATGGCGCACACAGCCTTTGTGGGGCATTGGCCTTACAAAGACCGTCAATGGAAATACGTTTTATCTGCATGACGGGCGCGCGCGCGACCTGACCGAAGCCATTCTGTGGCACGGCGGAGAAGCGCAGACGGCACGGGATGCATTTGCAGCCTTGCAAAAATCTGACCGGCAGGCTTTGCTGGCGTTTCTGGAGTCCCTTTGATGCGACCTGTCATGCGAAAAACCTTGTGCCTTCTGCCAATCATGCTGGTTCTGACGACGTTTAACGCCAAAGCGCAGGATGTGGAGCTCTCTCCACCGCCGCCGCTTGATCCTGCCAAGGTGCGGGTCATCATGAAGAAGGCTGTCGATGGTTTCATCAAGCCGGGTTATGCAGCGCTTGCGGTGTCTGCGACTTCGCTGGAAAGCAACATGAAAGCGTTGTGTGCGGCACCGTCACAGGAAACCCTGGATGCTGCTACCGCTGCATTTGCCGACACAGTCAAGAAGTGGTCGACGATCGAAATCGTCCGTGTTGGCCCGGTCATTGAACAGAACCGATTTGAGCGTATCCTGTATTACCCTGATCGCAAGGGCCTCGGTCTCAAGCAGGTTCAGCGTTACCTGACGGAAAAAGACGAAACTGTTACAAATGCGGAGAGCCTGAAGGGCAAAAGCGTTGCCGCGCAGGGTCTGGGCGCACTGGAGTTTGTTCTTTACGGCACCGGTTCCGAAGCGTTGCAACAGGAAAAAGACGGCTTTCGTTGCAGATACGGTGCTGCGGTTGCTGGCAACATTGCCAATGTTGCCAAGGACCTTAAGGCCGTGTGGGACGAGCCGGATGGCGCCGCCAAGAGCTGGACGGAGCCGGGTCAGGACAATCCGGTATTCCGTGATGAGCGGGAAGCGATCGTCGCTCTGCTCGGCATTCTGGTGCACGGCTCGGAAACCATTCGTGACCAGCGCATCGAGACTTTCTACAAGGGTCCGGAAAAGGTGAAATTTCCGCGCACTGCGATCTACTGGCGCTCAGGGCAGACATGGAAAAGCATCGCCGACAACGTCACTGCCGTTCAAAGCCTGATGAAAACAGCTGGCATGGCTGACCTTTTGCCATCCGACCAACGCTCGATCAGCGGCTCCATCGACTTTCTCGCCAAATCCATGGTGCGGGTTGCTGGCACGATCGATCCAGATGTCGAAAAGGCCCTGGCCAATGACGAGCAACGCGCCAAGGTTGATTACCTTCTGCTGAATGGCCGGGATTTCATCTACCGACTGAACGACCAGTATGGCGGAGCTATCGGTCTGAGTTCCGGTTTCTCTTTTTCTGATGGCGACTGAGGCTCAAAGATGACAGGCGCGAAAAGCACTCTGTTGATCGACCGGCGCCATTTCATCAAAGCCGCCGGTGCGTCCTTCCTTGCAGCCCTTGGCCCGCGCTCACTTTATGCGCTCGAGCGGGCTGATGCGGTATTTGCCTCAGGCTTTCGGGCACGCGATGGCTCCTACGGCATTGCGACATTGAGCGAGAGCGGTGAGATCATCGACCGGCTGAAATTGCCAGCACGTGCCCATGGCATGACCACCTGCCACAGGTCAGGCATGACAGTGGCGTTTGCCCGCCGGCCCGGTACTTTTGCCATGGCCTTCGACCCCGGCGGTGGTGTCGAGCCCATTGTCATGCACACCCCGGAAAATCGACACTTTTACGGGCATGGGCAATTTTCGCCCGATGGTTCCATTCTTTACGCCAGCGAAAACGATTTTGAGGGCAATCGTGGTGTCATTGGCCTTTATGATGCGCGGGACGGTTTCAGGCGCATTGCAGAGTTTGATGCACATGGCATCGGCACCCATGACATGACCGTCAGCGATGACGGACACCTGCTTGTTATAGCCAATGGCGGTATTGAAACCCATCCAGACTTCGGGCGCACCAAACTCAATATTGACCGCATGCAGCCATCTCTGGTGCTGCTTGATGCCAAAAGCGGGAATCTAGTGCAGAAACACACTATGCCGGAGAAGTTGAGCCAGCTTTCCACGCGTCACGTCGATCTTGGTGAGGATGTGCGCATCTGGTTTGCCTGCCAATACGAAGGACCGCGCAACGACCTGCCGCCGCTGGCCGGATATTTCTCCAAGGGCGAGGACATCACCTTCATTGATCTGCCGGAGGAGACGACCGAACAACTGGCCAATTATGTCGGAGCCATCGCGGTGAACCGCCGTGACGGGATTGTGGGACTGACCTCACCCAATGGCAATGCTGCAGTTGTGCTTGATGAGGCGACGGGCCGCGTTCTGTCGGCAACGACAGTACGAGAGGCGGCAGGCGTTGCCGCTGCAACCAAGGGCATCATCGTGTCATCTTATGATGGTCATTTTGGCGACAGGCTAACTGATGTGGCTTTCGACCAGCATATTGTCAGGCTGGTCAAATAATCGCTGTCGTATCAGGCGGAAAGCGCTGAAGGTGTCGTGTGGGAAGTGGTCTGGCTTTGTTTGCCCATGACGAGCCTGAACGCACTGCCAGCCAGTGCCTGATTGGAATCGAAAACCTTAAGTCCATGCTTTGCAAAACGTGGCATGAGGCTGGTCAGTTCGGTGCAACCGAGCAGAATGGTATCCACCCCTGACAGGCGCAGTTTGGAACACAGACGGTCGAGCCGCTCCAGATTGGCGCCACCAACCACACTGTGAACTTTCACCTCTTCCAGCAGCTGCGAAACAAGCGACTGGTCCTCAGGCGACAGACGGTGGCATGCCATGCCCTGCTTTTCGATTACTGCACCGTATAGATCGAAATCGGCAAGCGACGTCGAGGTGAAAGGCGTTACTAGCTTTGCCTGCTCATGATGGGCAAGGGCAACGGTTTCCTCAACGATATTAGGAACTGGAACAGCTGCGTTTACCGCCCAGCGGTCATAGAGCAGATGCGCGGTATTGCAGGGCAGGACGATGACCGTTGCACCCAAATCCGCCAATTCCCTAATGTTCTCAGCTATGTAAGGCGAAGGGTCACGCTCTCCGAGCTGGAAGTAACGGCCCCGGCTTGGCAACTTGGTGTTGGTATCCGTGATGACACGCGGAAAATGCCAATCCTTGGTGGCTGGAACAAGAGCGTAAAAGGCGCGCAAGAACTCGATGGTCGCCCAGGGCGCAACCCCAACAACACCCAGCACGCCTTCGTCTTCCGGCCAGTCTACGTCGCCACCAAGCGGCAGGATTTTCGCCATTTTCAGAAATCCGGCTTGAACTGATAGATGCGCAAACGGGTTTCGGGATATTTATTGAGCGGCGAACCTTCCTCGAACATGTTCTCGTCGCGAACGATGCTGAAACCGGCAGCGGCAAACATGTCGACATATTGCTGGCGTGTACGGTAGGTAGCCGAATAGTTGGACTGGAGATGTTCCGAAAGCCGGTCATTGATCTCATGACGGTTTTCGAGGCCAGTGCCATCGCGCAACAATATCAACGTATTGGAGTTGCACGCCTTGACGAGATTTTTCATCAACTCGTCGGACTGATCATCGTTGAGATAAACGAATAGACCGGAAATGAAGACGACATCATATGCATCGTCTGCCAGAAATTTTTCAGCTGGCGACACGACGAAATCAATATTGTCTACGCCCTGACGGACCGCTTCATTGCGACCGATTTCAGCCAGCGGTGCGGAATATTCCACCGCCGTGACGTGCTTGGCGCCACGGGCCGTAAAGCGGAACGTCCACTGACCGACGCCTGCGCCGAGATCAACGATGGTCTTGTCTTTTACATCACCGAGCCAATCGAACACTTTTTGTGTTTCGCGGTCGATCTTGAGTTCAAGATTATTCTTGTCTTGCTCAAGATTGGCGATGCTTTCAAAAGCAACCGACTCGAAAGTCGAGGCACGATCATCCCAGAAGCGTTTGACTTTGTCCTTGTCGAGCATGTTCAGAGCGCCTTAGCTATTCAGTGAATCAGAGAAACGGGGCGAAAGAAGGCCCAGTGAAGGGGTGGAGGTCGCCAGACTGCGATCATGCGCCTGCAAGCCGACAACGCGGCTGTCGCACAGAAAGTCCAGGTTAAACTCCGTAAATTCGTTTGGTGATTTGTTTGGGATTGGCAGAACACGTACGCCGAGCGGCTTGTGCAACGACAAGGCCATTTGCGCAATATCAAGCGTCAGGCCGGCAATTTCCTCGGGGAAGCTGTTGCCACTGACCGGTACCATATCCACACCGCAACCACATACCGCCGACAGGGATACCAGCGCATCCATGTTGATGTTGCGGCGGCTATTGGCGGCAGCAAGCGTATTGTCTTCCATCAGGGAATACATGACGCCGTTGAAACCGACGCTCAGGGCACCGCTGGCGCGCAGCGATGCTCTGATGGCATCGGTAAGCACACCGGTGATGAAAACGCTTCCATGGCTGCCGACAGGCGCGCCAAGCAGATGTTCGATCAGGGCGGCCACAGACATTTCACCATCCGGGAACGGTGCGAAGGACGCATCCAGTCCCTTGTAAACGGTACCGGTTCTTTCCGCGATCTGTAGACCAAGCTGGTTGATCTCACCCAAAGCTTCACTCAACCGTTCGACCAGACGATCACGGAACACGTTGATTGGTGGCGCAACGCCCAGTTCCTGCACGACAGAAAGAGCGATGCCTGTTGTTTCCAGCGCAAAGCTGAAAGCGATTTCATCACCTTCGTGGCGCGAGAACGGGAAGAATGGCGAGTTGGCTGGCACGCCGCAGGATGCGCCGACCCGGAAATTGTCGAAACCGTTATTGCTCTTGCGGGCAATACGCGTCACCAGAGAGGCGACGTCATTTACCGCCGAGACAGACATCTTATACTCATCGGCGACGATGAGGTTCATGAACAGACGTGGGAAACGGGTAATGATGTCCAGTGCCGTGGACAGACGCTGGCGTCTTGGACCTTCCTCAACAAAATCGAACGGCAGGCAGAACCAGCGGACATCGGTTTCGGCTGCCAGATTGTCGATCCAACGAAGGGTGGAGAGAACCGTCCCCTCATTTTCCCCTTCAAGACCAACAGCGGGAAGCGTGTAACGTATCGTACGCGGCACCATGTTGGCATCGCCAAGAATTTCTCTGGCCGTTGCAATCAGCCCCTTGGCGCCTTCTTCCAGTTCGGCTGGAGACTTGGCGCCAACCGGTATGCCAACCGTTACAGATCTGATCATTGGTTTCGGCACCGTTCCATGAAGTTAAGATAATCGCCGGGCGTGTTGATCTCGACGAAGGGATGATCCTCGACCGCGACAGATGCGACAGGCGCGCCATCACACGGCAGGGTCTGGCCAACGAAGAGGTTGCCGTGGCGTATGCAGAGTTTTTTCCAGCGCTCGAGAAGATCGGAATTGCTGATCTTGAACAGGCCGATTGCCTCGGGGTGGCGCACATTGCGCACCGCGCCCTGATAGGTTTCCTCAACCGTACCATCGTCCCGCAACATGCAATGGATAGCGGTCAGCGTGCGGTTTTCGCGCGCCTCGGTCAGCACCAGATCGGCGGGTGCGGCATCCAGCTTCTCAATCAGCGGACGATCAAAGAACACATCGCCCGACACCACGTAAGTGGGGCGCTCATCCAATGCCAGACCAAGGCTCATGGCATTGTTGGTCAAGGCCCAGTCGTAGTTCACGACATAGTCGAGCTGCGGATACTGTTCCATGATCTGAACGGCACGGAAGCCGACAACAACTGTGATCTGCTTGCCAGCGAAGGCTTCAATTGCATGGTCAAGGATCGTCTTGCCAGTCTTTGGATGACGGATCAGGATCTTGGTGTAACCATCAAGCTGATGACCACGACCTGCGGCGAGAATGATTGCACGTTCAACACCACTCATCGCAGATCTTCCAGGCTGTAGCTGATGACAGGAAGATCAATCGGGAAACGATGCTTCACAGTCTTGTAAGGATAGATGTCGCCGCTGAGCGCACGCTCGGTGACCATCTTCCAGTCGAATTCGTATTTACCTGGGCGCAGACTCCAGATTTCAACTTCGGCATAGCTGAACTTGACGGCGGGAACGCGCTTGAGACCCAAGGCACGGGCGACTTCCATGCGGTGCTGCCCATCCATGACGAGCGCGTGCTGGTCATCCAGCGCAAGGGGTTTGTTCCAAATCTTTTCGTTCAGAACCTTTTCCTTGAGCCACTCCACGCGGCGCTTGCTGTAGCCTTCGATGTGCTTGAGGCTTTCGACCTCGACGAGTTCGACCTTCACCTTATGCTCCGTGTCCTGCTGTCATTGCTTCAAATTGATGGCTGGCGTTACGGTATGCGGTAACGTCGTTGTAAGAGGCTGCAAAAAATGCGCTGAGGTTAAGCTCGCGACATGGCAGCAACTCCAGGTTTTCCACCCATGGTGTCATGTAATATTGCGCGATGGTGCGCTGCATGGCTTGCTTGCGGATGTACCTGTCTGCTTGAACCTCGTTCCTGCCGACATAGAGCGTTCCCAGAAGCTTCGACCAGCCCTCGTATTTTGCGTCATATTTGGGGGCATAGACGATATCAGTAACATTGCCGCCGGCACCGGTTTTCAGCGTGCCACCGGTCAGTTGCTCGCTGTAGAGGCCGCGCGTCGACCATTCGGATGCCGTGCGAGCACCTCGGAAAATGCGTTGCCAACCGGGCTCCTGCATCACGATATCGGTCTCGACAATCTGGTAGCCATGCTGCGGCTGACGCAGCGCATCGACGCCAATATCCGTCGAGAGGATATTGGTATCCTCGGCATAACGTTCATTGAATACCGGGCGAACGGCATCGCCATAGGTGGCACGCACAAAGTCTTCGATATCCGTGTTGCGGTATCCGGTCACGATGGTGATCTCGCGCGGCTTTGCAGCCACCGCGACATCCAGAATATGCTGCAGGGCAGGTTTGCCTGCCACCGGCAACAGCGATTTATGCGTATCGCCCGTCAGTTCCGATAACCGGCTACCCCGTCCCGCTGCCAGAAAAACGATATTCATACCAAGCTCCAAATTACCGCGTCCGCCCCGTGGTTTCGGGGATCATGAAGCCTGCCATTGCTAGTGCCTCAATCTTTTCCCAGGCTGATCTGCGATTGCCAGTTCACGCTGCAGCAGATGCCCGTTCTTTTCCAAGCCCTTCGGCAATCGCGTCTACAATAACCAGTGCCGACGGACGCTCATTGGGCAGCATGATGTTTTGCAGACGAGCACGCGTCTCATTGCGTTCAAGCGGTTTGCCAGCGGCATAGGCGAGAACGGCGGCTTCAGCTTCTGCAAGTGTGTTGACGCTCTCGGCGCAATCCACGGCCAACTGTCCCAAGGCGTTGAGCTGCACGTGGCGGCGCGAATCGATAAACACCAGCGGTTTGTTGAACAGCTGATATTCGGTCAGGAACGACAAGCCATCGGTCAACATCAGATCAGAGGCGGCGAACAGTTCGCCATACTGACCCTCAAAGATCGTGCAGTTTGGCAGGGCCTGCCACTGACGCTTGAATTCATCAAGATTGGCCTGCGACACCAAGCCCATGCGCACAACCAGCGCGAACAGTGCCGGGTGCGGCTTTAGCACAAACTGGATATGCTGCGCACGCTGTGCCCAACGCAACATGTCCATATACATGTTATGGAAAACGCCAAATGCCAGCCAGTCATTACCGACCGAGTGATGCGGTGCCCAGATGACGCGGTACGGGTTTTCCGGTGTATCCGGCAGCGGCCATTCACCATGACCGATAGATCTTAGCAAACGCTCATGCTTCGGATAACCCGAAAGGACGAACTTGCTTGGATCCGAATGCTGGAAACTGAGGAAATAAGACTTGGTCTGTTCCGTTTCGCAGAAAACGCGCCACGCGGAGCGGTGATAGGGCTGGTCAAATGCCATCGGCGAAATTGTCGTCGGCAGCGGTTCTGAGTGGCTGAACTTCTGCACGATCGACATGCCGTAAGGCACGATGCAAAGGCGAGTAAAGGCAAGTTCTGCCGTGCTGAATGCCGGCGGGTAATCACGATCCCAATGCGACTGGCGGAAAATGACATCCGGCGCCAGAAACCGCAATGTTTCCTGTGCTTCGGTAAAGTTCTGCGTGCCAAGGCGAACGTGCTCAATGCCGAGATTGGTCAACGCACGGCTGACAACATCCTCGCCATTATAGCTGTTGTCACCCGGAAAGGCGCGATTGATACTGACGACGACCGGCTCGAAGCGGTCGTCGGCACGCATGGCACGATAAATGTCGACCTGCGCATCCCAGGATTCAATCATGTGAACAAGAAACACGCTGCGGATCCTGCCGGACGCCACAGGAAGCTTGCGAAGGCTTGTCTGCGCCAACTGGCGCAGCACACGGTAGTGTTCTGCCGCAGCCTGCTCGCTTTTCGTACCGATGTCCTTCAGGCCGCCAGCAACCGCTTCCGTCAGCTTGACGCTCGACTGCATCAGATCATTGGTCTTGTAGATGATTGCTTCCGCCGCACTACGCAACTCCTGAACGTTGACCTGCTGACCTTCCAGAGTTTCCTCACGAAACCGCTGAAAAAACTTGATCAGTTCGACCATAATCTCATCATTGACCTGCTGGCGCTCGGAGAGAGACGCAACACTGGTCAGAAGCTCATCGAGCTTATGATTGATTGAATTCAGGGGATCGGAAGAGAGATGGGAAACAGTATTGTCCATTGTGAACTTTCGCCTAGGTGTCGGCGAAATATTTCATCAATGGCTTGTGCCAAACTGACGTGACAATACCAAGCTACAACAGCAGACGCTGATGAAAGGTCGTTTTTAACATATTGAAATTGAAGGAAGAAATGGCGCACCCGAAGAGATTCGAACTCCTGACCCTCAGATTCGTAGTCTGATGCTCTATCCAGCTGAGCTACGGGTGCGTAACGCGAAGACTTGTTTTGCTTGCGTGGCGATCCTCTAAAACGTCCTCTGACTGAATGCAAGCGCTTTTCGTCATAAATTTGCATTTTAAGCCTTTATGCGGTGCAAAAACTTTGAAAAATCGACAGAAAAATTCCTAAAATATATTTAATTACAAAGACTTATACATTTTACCGCCCAGACAAAGATTTAATTGAGCCATAAGAGAGGTCTTTCGTCTTTATCTTTTCCTTATGTCGTGGCGACAAATTCCCAATCGAAACCTGACCTGATGCGGCTCTACCCTTTAGCCATATCAACAGGAGAACCTGACATGTCCGACCTCATCTTTGTGGGAGTGGGCTTCGGCACCCTACTGGCTCTGGCGCTTTATGCCCGCGCCCTCGACAGGCTTTGAAGGGACACACCATGATTGAAGCCCTTTTCGGCCTTCTCGTCGCTCTCGCCCTCGGCGTTTATCTCGTGGTCACGCTTTTGCGGCCCGAACGCTTCTGATTCTACAGGAGATTCTCATGACTATTATCGGGTGGCTGCAAATCAGCCTCCTTTTCCTCGCCGTGCTTATCACCATCAAACCCCTTGGCCTGTACATGGCTCGGGTCTTTTCAGGTGAGCGCACCGTTCTGTCATCGATATTCGGACCGCTGGAACGCGGTCTCTACACCACCGCCGGGGTTAACCCCAGCAGGGAACAGGGATGGCTTGGCTATACGCTGTCCATGCTTGTGTTCTCGATCGCAGGTTTTGTGGTGCTTTATGCAATCTTGAGAGGCCAGGCCTATCTGCCGTTCAACAGCCAGGGTTTTGCCGGCATGGCCCCTGATCTTGCCTTTAACACCGCCGTTTCCTTTGTTACCAATACCAACTGGCAGAACTATGCTGGTGAAACCACGCTCAGCCATTTCAGCCAGATGGCCGGTTTGACGGTACAGAACTTTCTTTCTGCCGCCACCGGCATGGCGCTTGCCATGGCGCTGACACGTGCCTTCATCCGGTCCAAGGTATCGACGCTTGGCAACTTCTGGGTCGATATGACCCGGGCCACTCTCTACATATTGTTGCCTATCGCCGTACTGGTTGCGATTGCTTTTGTTGCCATGGGTCTGCCGCAGACGCTTCAGGCCGCTGTCAATGCCACGACGCTCGAAGGTACCCAGCAGGTTATCTCGCTGGGTCCAGTCGCATCGCAGGAAGCGATCAAGCAACTCGGCACCAATGGCGGCGGGTTCTTTAATGCTAATGCGGCGCATCCATTTGAAAACCCGACCACCTACGCCAACTACCTGAACATGTTCGCGATGCTGTCGATTTCTGCAGCGCTGGTTTACACCTTCGGGCAGATGGTCGGGAACCGCCGTCAAGGCTGGGCGCTGATATCGGCCATGGCGGTGCTGTTGATCGCAGGGGTTACCGTCACCTACTGGGCGGAAGCGCAGGGCAACCCGATTATGACCGCCCTTGGCGTTGACCCCTCTCTCGGTAATATGGAAGGCAAGGAAGTCCGTTTCGGACAGGCCATGACGGCGCTGTATGCCGCCGTGACAACCGGCCTGTCTGACGGTGGCGTAAACGGCATGCATGGCTCGTTCACCGGACTTGGCGGATTGGTGCCAATGTTCCTGATCCAGCTTGGTGAAGTGTTGCCCGGCGGTGTTGGCTCCGGTCTTTACGGAATGCTGGTTTTTGCCATTCTCTCGGTTTTTGTGGCTGGCCTGATGGTGGGTCGTACACCAGAGTTTTTGGGCAAAAAGATCGAAAGCCGGGAAATGAAATTTGCCATGCTGGCAGTGCTGATACTGCCCCTGGTCATTCTCGGTTTCACCGCCGTGTCCGCCATGTTGCCCTTTGCGGTGGCAAGTGTCGGAACCGCAGGTCCGCACGGACTTTCGGAAATTCTCTACGCCTACACGTCGGCAACCGGCAACAATGGCTCGGCCTTCGGAGGCCTCAGCGGCAATACCGTCTGGTACAATACGACATTGGGGATCGCCATGTTGCTTGGTCGTTTTGCCTATGTCGTGCCGGTCATGGCCATTGCCGGATCGTTGGTCAGCAAAGTCAAAGTGCCAGCATCGTCAGGCACATTTCCGACCAATGGCCCGCTGTTTGTGTGCCTACTGGTCGGCATCATCCTCATTCTCGGTGGTCTGCAGTTTTTCCCTGCGCTCGCACTCGGCCCTGTTGTCGAGCACCTTGCGATGCTTGCCAACCAGAGCTTCTAAAGGAATACATCATGTCAAAGGACCATAAAGCTCCTGGACTTTTCGACCCTGCCATTGTGCTGCCAGCGATGCGCGACGCTTTTATCAAGCTCGACCCACGTCAGTTGGTGCGCAATCCCGTAATTTTCGTGACCGAGGTGGTTGCGCTGGTGGTGACCCTGCTGTTCCTGCGTGACCTTGGCTACAACCCCTCCCAGGCAACTTTCTCCGGCCAGATCACCGCATGGCTGTGGTTTACGGTACTGTTCGCCACCTTTGCGGAATCGGTTGCTGAAGGCCGAGGCCGGGCCCAAGCCGACAGCCTGAAAAAGACAAAATCCGAACTGGTTGCCCGCAGATTGCTTTCGTCAGGCAATACGGAAACCGTGCCTGCCACGAACCTCAAAGTTGGCGATATCGTCATCGTTTCTGCCGGGGAGCTTATTCCCGGCGATGGTGACGTGATTGAGGGCGTGGCTTCCGTCAATGAAAGCGCGATTACAGGAGAATCGGCGCCGGTGATCCGCGAATCCGGTGGCGACCGTTCAGCCGTGACCGGTGGCACACAGGTCCTGTCGGATGAAATCCGCATCCGGATTAGCGTTGCTCCCGGATCCAGTTTTGTCGATCGCATGATTGCGTTGATCGAAGGCGCCAAACGCCAGAAAACACCAAATGAGATTGCGCTTTCGATTCTGCTTTCGGGTTTGACGCTGATCTTCCTGTTCGTGTGTGTCGCGATCTGGGGCCTGGCTGGTTATTCCGGCACCGTGCTGTCGGTTACCGTACTTGCCGCACTGCTTGTCACGCTGATTCCGACCACCATTGGCGGCCTTCTGTCAGCCATTGGCATTGCCGGCATGGACCGACTGGTGCGCTTCAATGTCATCGCCACTTCCGGCCGTGCTGTGGAAGCCGCAGGAGATGTCGACACGCTGCTGTTGGACAAGACCGGCACCATCACCTTCGGCAACCGTATGGCCAGCGATTTTCTTGCAGCTCCCGGTGTCAGCCAGACCGAGCTGGCAGAGGCTGCGCTTATGGCCAGCCTTTCCGATGAAACACCGGAAGGCCGCTCCATTGTGGCGCTTGCGAAAGGTGAATTTGGTATTGCCGCGCCAAACAGCACATTTGACAATATCATCCACTTCTCTGCGGAAACGCGCCTGTCCGGTGTCGATATCGGTCAGCGCCGGTTGCGCAAGGGAGCTGTTGATTCCGTCCTCAAATTTGCAGGCGTGAGCGAGGTCGCAGCCCCCGCCGCATTTCGCCAGTCCGTGGATGCTATTGCGCGCAGCGGTGGCACGCCACTGGCCGTGACAGACGGGCAACGTTTGCTTGGTGCCATCCACCTCAAGGATGTCGTCAAACCCGGGATCAAAGAACGGTTTGCCGCCTTGCGCGCCATGGGCATCCGCACCGTGATGGTCACTGGCGACAACCCCGTGACTGCAGCGGCCATTGCCTCTGAGGCCGGTGTCGATGACTATCTTGCGCAGGCAACGCCGGAGGATAAACTTTCCTATATCCGGCGCGAACAGGAAGGTGGTCGTCTGATCGCCATGTGTGGCGACGGTACCAATGATGCGCCAGCACTGGCGCAGGCCGATGTCGGCGTGGCCATGCAGACCGGCACCCAGGCGGCGCGTGAGGCAGCCAATATGGTTGACCTCGATTCCAGCCCGACCAAGCTGATAGAGATCGTTGAAATCGGCAAACAGCTGCTGATGACCCGCGGCTCCCTGACCACCTTTTCCATTGCCAATGACGTGGCGAAATATTTCGCCATTATCCCGGCGCTGTTTGTGGTGACCTATCCGTCACTCGGTGCGTTGAACATTATGCAATTAGCGTCGCCGCAGTCGGCCATTCTGTCAGCGGTGATCTTTAACGCACTGATCATCATCGCACTTATTCCATTAGCGTTGCGGGGCATCAGCTATCGTCCGGCTAGTGCCGCCGTGCTGCTGCGCCGCAATCTGCTGATCTACGGCTTTGGCGGTCTTCTCCTGCCCTTTGCCGGCATCAAGATCATCGATCTCACCATTACAGCTCTCCATCTGGTGTAACCATGTTGAACCATATTCGCCCTGCCCTGACATTGCTGTTTGCCTTGACGGCGCTTACCGGTCTTGCCTACCCGCTCGCCATTACCGGCATTGCGCAAGCCATTTTCCCTGGTGAGGCCAATGGCAGTCTTGTCGAACACAACGGAACCATTGTCGGCTCTAAGCTGATCGGCCAGAATTTTTCCTCTGACAAATATTTCTGGCCACGTCCGTCTGCGACAGGACCGGATGCCTATAATGCGGCAGCCTCTTCCGGCTCCAATCTCGGCACGACGTCCATCAAACTGCGCGACCGCGTTGCTGCAGATGTTGAAAAACTCAAAATTGCCGACATAGGCATGCCGGTACCGGCAGATGCTGTCACGACATCCGGGTCGGGCCTCGACCCCCACATCTCGGTGGACTATGCCCGCGCACAGATCCAGCGTGTTGCCAAGGCACGTGGTTTACCGCCACAAACCGTGGCGGATCTCGTCATCACACATCTGAAAGGTCGTGACCTTGGTTTCATCGGCGAACCGCGTGTAACTGTGCTAGAGATCAATATGGCGCTCGATTCCCTGAAACCGTGAGGCACCGCATGGCGGATACTGACCGCAACCCTGTGCGCAGACCAGATCCGGATGCCTTGCTTGCCCTTGCGGAGAAAGAACGCAGGGGCAAGCTGACCGTTTTTCTGGGTGCTGCACCCGGCGTCGGCAAGACCTACGCAATGTTGTCGCGGGCACGACGGCTTAAGGCCGACGGTTGTGATATCATGGTGGGGCTGGTGGAAACCCATGGGCGGAGTGAAACAGCCGCCCTGATCGATGGGCTCGAAATCCTGCCGCGTATCCGGGTTGCTCATCGTGGCCGCATGCTGGAAGAGTTTGACCTGGATGCAGCTCTTTCGCGTCGGCCACGCATTGTTATTGTCGATGAGCTGGCCCACTCCAACCCGGATGGCAGCCGGCACCCCAAGCGCTACCAGGATATTGAAGAGCTAATTGCTGCCGGCATTGATGTCTGGACGGCAATGAACATCCAGCATCTGGAAAGCCTTGCCGATCTGGTGGCGCAGATTACCGGCGTGACCGTACGGGAGCGTGTGCCTGACACCGTGCTGAAACGGGCCGACGATGTTCTGCTGGTCGACTTGCCACCAACAGAACTGATTGAGCGTTTAAAGGAGGGCAAAGTCTATCTGCCCGATAGCGCCAGCCGGGCGGTGGATCGCTTTTTCCGCTTGGGAAACCTGACTGCACTGCGTGAACTGGCGCTGCGCCGAACCGCCGACCGCGTTGACGACCAGATGGTCGACTACCTCAGGCAAAATGCCATTGAGGGACCTTGGGCCACTGGCGAAAGGTTGATAGTCTGCATCGGCCCCGATGATCTCTCGGAAAAGGTCATTCGTGTCGCCAGCCGTCTGGCATCCGGTCTCAATGCGCCATGGATCGTCGTGTCTGTCGAACGCGCCGACCGAGAGGTCAGCAGTGCCGAACATTTCCAACGCATGGAGGCACTGTTCAGACTGGCTGAACAGCTGGGCGCTGAGACACAACACATTATCGGTAGCGACTTTGTAGAAGAAATCCTCAAATGCGCTCGTAGGGAACATGCAACGCAAATCGTCATCGGCACCGGGCAACTTCGCGGTTGGGTCAAATTTGGGGCGCTGTCACTGCATGAAGCATTGTCACGGCGCGCCGCAGGGCTTGGCATCCATTTGGTCACACCTGAACGCAGCGAAAAACGCGATCGGAAATTGCGTTTCCGGTTGCCAAATCTGGTGGCGCTGCGGCAATCAGCGCTGTTTGCTGTAGGCTTTACGCTGATAACGACGGCCAGCGCGCTTGTTATCGACCGCTTCATCGAACTACCCAACATCTCCTTGTTATTTCTGCTTGCGGTTCTCGGCGCGTCCGTCACAGGCGGTTACATGGCTGCTTTTCTTGCCGCGCTGATGTGCACGCTGGCTTACAATTTTTTCTTCATCGACCCGTTCCGTACCTTCACCATTTCCACACCGCATGAAGTGTTTGCGCTGTTCATATTTTTGGCGGTTGCGATGATTGCCGGTGGTTTTGCCTCTCGTATCAAAGAGCAGGCCTCCGTCGCGCGTGTGCGGGCCACGGCCTTGCAGTCGCTCTACGATTTTTCACGCAAACTTTCGACGACCGCCAAGGCCGATGACGCCATCTGGCTGGCGGTGTCGCAGTTGCAGGCCAGCCTCAAGCGCAATGTCGTTTTGTTGCTGCCCGACAACAACGACGTCAAGGTTGCTGCCGCATGGCCCCCGGATACGGAACTGGATATCACCGATCTGACCGCAGCCCGCTGGAGCCATGACAAACAGGAAACCGCAGGCCACGGCACCGGCACGCTTCCCAACAGCCGTTTCGAGTTTCGTCCCTTGCGAGGACCACATGGCGTGGTTGGCGTGTGCGGTGTCGAACAAATCAGCGAGCGTCTACACATCAATGAAGAACGTGCGCTCTCGGCCATTCTCGACCAGACAGCAATCGCCCTGGATCGCGCCCGGCTTGCAGAAGAAAGCGTCACGCAGGCGGCCAAGCTGGAGGGTGAGAAATACCGTGAAGCGCTGTTGTCTTCGATATCGCATGACCTGAAAACGCCGCTTGCCACCATCACCGGTGCGGTGACCAGCCTGAGGGAACTGGGCGACAAAATGCCGCCGGAAAGTCGCGATGATCTTCTGCAATCCATTGAGGAGGAAGGCAGCAGAATGAGCCGTTTTGTGGCCAACCTTCTCGACATGACCCGTATTGAGGCCGGGAATCTCAAACCGCGTCATGACTGGATTGATGTTTCCGACGTGGTGCATGCCTCCGCCGAACGTATCCGCAAATACTTCCCCGATCGCGTGATCGAAACTGGCATTGCCGCAGACCTTCCTCTGATCGAAGGCGACAGCGTTTTGCTGGGGCAAGTTCTATTCAACCTTTTGGACAATGCGGTAAAATATGGAGGCAAGGAACCAGTCTACATTTATGCTCGGCGTGATGGACACGACGTTCTGGTGTCGGTGACTGACCATGGCAAGGGAATTCCACCAGAGGATCTGGACCGGGTGTTTGAGAAATTCTACCGTCGTGGAAAACCGGACGGACGCGCCGCGGGTACTGGGTTGGGGCTATCCATTGCACGTGGTTTCGTGGAATCTATGGGCGGCCACATCCATGCCGAAAGTCCGGCCGTGAAGAAAAAAGGAACGCGCATTGTCATGCGTTTTCCGGCGGCCAAACATAAGAAAGCCTACTGACCGAGATGACCGTGACGATTGCCAATATCCTCGTTGTCGATGACGAACCGCAGATACAGCGTTTCCTGAAACCGGCACTGATGGCGGTAGGCTACAGTGTCATTGAAGCCGGGACCGGAGCGGACGCCCTAAAGGCCGCGGTAACGGCTGCCCCTGACCTGATCATTCTCGATCTTGGATTGCCAGATATGGATGGCAAGGAAGTGATTGCCAGCCTGCGTGGGTGGTCGGATATTCCGATCATCATTCTTTCTGCCCGCGACCGCGAAAATGAAAAGATTGCGGCACTTGATCTCGGCGCAGACGACTATGTTGAAAAACCCTTTGGTATCGGCGAATTGACGGCCCGTATTCGCAATGCACTGCGACACCGCGGCCAGAAGGCGGACGCCATGCCTTCAGTTTTCGAGGCCGATGGTCTGGTGCTGGATGTGGTGAAACGAACCGTGTCGCGCGGTGAGCAGCCCATAAGGCTGACACCAAAGGAATACGACCTGCTGACCCTGCTCGCCCGCCATGCCGGGCGGGTTGTGACCCACAAGACCCTGCTGACCTCCGTCTGGGGACCGGCTCATAGCGACGACCTGCATTACCTGCGGGTGTTCATTGGCCAACTGCGCCAAAAAATCGAACAGAACCCAGTCAATCCGGCAATTATCAGGACCGAACCCGGTGTGGGTTATCGGCTGGTTGCAGATCAGGAATAATTCCTGGCCGCGACTTGGGAGTGACAGATTGCTAACGACATCTGGCGCTTCAAACCCAAGTTCGAAGCGCCATGCGAGCGCCGCCGGGGACGAGGCAGCGCTGCTGTTCAGACCTGATTACTTCAGCTGAGCCTGGACCTTGCTGATGGCGGCAACGGCGCAGGCTTCATCGAACTGGCCGCCTGGAGCACCACCAACACCGATTGCGCCAATGGTTGCGTTGCCAACCTTGATCGGCATGCCGCCGGCCAGAACCAGAAAACCGTCGATCGAGGCAAGTTCAGCAGCGGTTGGGTTCTTGGCAATGTTTTCTGCCATTGCGCTGGTTGGCATGCGAGATGACGACGAAGTGTAGGCCTTCTGGCGCGCCGCTTCCGGGGTGTGGGAACCAGCATGGTCAGCCCGCAAAAGCGCACGAAGTACACCGGCGCGGTCAACAACAGCAGCAGAAACATTGTAACCCTCAGCCGAGCAGGCTGCGACAGCTTCGCGTGCAATGGTGCTGGCCAGTTCCATCGAGATATTCTTTTCTTCGAGAACTTGGGCGGAAGCAGCCGAGGTCATAACGGCGGCAGCGGTAGCGGCGAGAAGAATGCGCTTCATAGTCGGGTCTCCTTAAAACCATGTCTCGAAAGCTGCTTGCTTTCTGACGCCGGTTTTAACGGCAGCCCGGGTTTGATTGAATCCGCGGTTCCACAGGTCCGCCTAGGTATTTCTACCGAGTGGCAGCGGCAACAGTCAGTCGCACGAACTCCGCCACCGAACTGGTTCCGAGTTTTTCAGCAATATTGGCCCGGTGTGCATCTATGGTGCGGGCGGAGATATCAAGGGCGCTGGCGATATCCTTGCTGGAAAACCCTTGGCAGACGAGATCAAGCACCTCTCGCTCCCGGCTGGTCAGACTGGCCAGAAGACCTATGGCTTCTTGTCTTTCCAGTGTCGTCTGCAAAAGACCTTGTGCCGACTGGATCGCATCGAGCAGTATATCCTCATCAATCGGCTTGCTCAAGAAGTCGCTGACACCGGCCTTGAACGCACGGCGGCAGGCGTTCACATCACCATGACCTGTTATCATGATAATTGGCCAGTCGATGTTCCGTTCAGTCAATTTCTGCTGCACCTGTAAGCCGCTGATCAATGGCATGCGCAGATCAAGCAACAATATACCGGGCTGCCTTGTTTCAACATGCGCCAGAAAGGTGATGGGGTCGGCAAAGGTCTCCACCTGCATGGCGTAGGTTGAAAGCAGCAATGACAGCGCGTTGCGCACAGCTTCGTCATCATCCACCAAATAGATGCGTGTTGCCGTCAAGCGCCTGTCTCCCGTGTTTGAACCGGCAGCCTAACAATGAAACAGGCTCCGCCAACGGCATTATTTTGCGCTTCGATCTGTCCACCGACACGCTCGACCAATGTCGAACACAACGCCAGCCCAAGCCCCATGCCATCCTTTTTGGTGGTAAAAAACGGCTCGAAAAGATGTGGCAACACCTTATCGTCAATGCCGGGGCCGTTATCGCGGATGTCTATTCTTACCCAATCACCGTCCCGCATCGTTTCAATCGTGATCTCCGGCCCAGCACCATTTAGCTTTTCAAGACTGTCGGCAGCATTGCGGATGAGGTTGTTAAAGACCTGCTCAAGTTCGACCGGATCGGCCATCAGCAGCGGTAAATCGGCACCGAGCTCCCATTGCAGCGCGATATGGCGTTTGTCGAGCTCGGCGCGCATCAGCTCAACCGTGTCGGCGACAACCCGGTTGACCTCAACCCCGACCGGTCTCGGCGGCCGATTGCTGATATAGTCGCGCATACGCTTGAGCATATCGCCGGCCCGTCTTGCCTCACGCACATTGGACGCTAATGCCGTCTTCAAAAGGGTGTTGTCGATACCCGCTTGCTCCAGCAAACGCTCGGCAGCGCGGCTCTGGCTCATCAAAGCGGTCAAGGGTTGTGCGAGCTCGTGGGCAATGCCCGATGCCAGTTCACCAAGCGAATTGACTCTGGCGGCGTGGGCAAGGCGCGTTTCACGCGCCAGCAGTGCGCTACGCTGTTCTGCCACAAGCGCTGCTGCCTGCAGGCGTTGTGCTTCCCGCCTCTGCCGTATGATGTAGGCGAGCAGTAAAAGCGCGGCAAGACTGATGGCGGCCACCACAGCAAGCGAAACGAAATCGACGAGGTCAAACACCGAAATCGGACGTTCCATAGTCAGCAACAGAGGCTGCGACCGGCTGTCGATCATGCGGCTGAACGACGGCATAGACAGCCAATTGGATCTCTGATGTTCGCTGACACGTTCCATGACCACTGTGCCGTTCAGTTGCAGCCGCATGGTCAGCCAGGCCGGTACTTCTTCCAGATCCACCAGCCTTTGCGGATCGATCTGCAGCACAATGGAAAGGGCCGGGTTGGTGTCACTCACCTTCTTGGTCAGCAGGTAATTGTCGCCAAGCGACGGAGACACATAACTTTTCCCCTCACCGGCCTTTTGCGCAAATATAGCGCTGGTAATTGTTGCGTAATCCGCAACCCTGGCATTTTCCGGAACCGACATTACCTGTCGCACATCCGTGACAGCAGACACCTCCTGCCGTGACAGTTCAACTTCCTGAATAGCGGTGATGCGAGGATAAAAGTGAATGATGCTCTCGCTGACCTGTGACAGCGGCTGTATCTGCCCACCGTCACCTGCGAGGATGAGCGATACCAGTGTCGTCAGATGTGCATCATGTTGTGCCACGCGCTGAGAAATCAGACGGTGCAGAAGAAATCCCGCATCATTCAGCTCATCAGTGGCCCGTTTGAGGGAAATATTGACGGAAACAGCGACATAAAGACCGACGCAAACGAGCCAGACAGCAAGAATGCTGATTATCCATTTCAACCGGGAATACGTGCCTTTTACCACCTATGCACAACCCCTCATGCGCGACATTGGTGACAGCATAGGGCATAAAGTGAACGGTTCATCAAGTGTCTGCCGCCAGCAATCATGCTCACGGCAGATTGATCCGACACGTCAAGCCGAGATATATCTCTGCCTTTTTAAAGGCTGTAAGACGGTGGAGTGAAAACAAGGGAGTGCTTAGATTGTTGAGGACATGGCCTTTCATGCAGAGATCACTGAGGCTGATGATCCGGGCAATCGCTCTCTATAGCGTAATGGCGGGAGCGGCAATGGCGGAGACAAAACCAGATCTGTTGGAACTCGTGCGGCGCGGTGACCATCCTGCCATCGCATCGGCAATCAAGGCCGGTTCTGCATTGGAACTACGCGATGCGCGTGGCCAGACTGCGTTACTGATTGCCACCCACGCCAATGATGTCGAGTCGGCGAAAATGTTGATCGAGGCGGGAGCTGACGTCAACGCGAAGGACGCTATTCAGGACAGCCCCTATCTCTACGCCGGTGCGCGTGGGCACCTGGAAATTCTGCGATTAACGCTTTCGCATGGTGCTGATCTGAAAAGCACCAACCGCTATGGTGGAACGGCGCTGATACCAGCCTCGGAACGCGGTCATGTCGAGACAGTGAAAACGCTGATCGACGCAGATGTTGATATCGACCACGTCAACAACCTCGGATGGACCGCACTGCTTGAGGCGATCATTCTGAGCGATGGCGGCCCAAAACATGTTGAAATCGTCAAACTGCTTGTCGATGCAGGTGCCGATAAAAATATCGCCGACAATGATGGCATAACACCGCTTCAGCATGCGCAAAGCCGGGGTTATCGGCAAATCGTCGATATTCTCGAAAGCAAATAATACTGGTGGTGGCACACGCCAACACGTTGGAGAATGGCATAAGGTGAACCTGCTGTCCTTGTCCGGCCTCGTTACTGAGGCGGGCAAGGACAGCTAGCCGCAAATCTGCTTGAGAAGATCAGGCGGCCTTCGTCAGGTCACCATGAGGGTCCAGCACATATTTTACTGCCGCG
The DNA here is from genome assembly GCF_014851585.1 of Agrobacterium sp. AGB01. Taxonomy (GTDB): domain Bacteria; phylum Pseudomonadota; class Alphaproteobacteria; order Rhizobiales; family Rhizobiaceae; genus Agrobacterium. The sequence continues at coordinate 156,987 of NZ_JACVAB010000001.1, read as the reverse complement.
CCCTGATCAAAGTTTTCATAGCCCTGCGCGGCGTCATCAAGCGAAATGATTTTTGCATTGACGATGTCGGCGATTGGCAGCCGGTCGTGAAGGATGGCTTGCATGAGCTGACGATTGTATTTCAGCACGGGCGTCTGGCCAGTGTGGAAAGACTGCGCCTTCGCCCAACCAAGGCCCAACCGAAGGGACAAGCTACCCTTTTTGGCGGCATCATCGACCGCACCAGGATCTTCCGTCACATAGAGGCCCGGAATGCCGATGGAGCCTGCTGCACGGGTGATCTCCATCATCTGGTTCAGAACGATGGCTGGCTGTTCGCCGCCCGAATGTCCGCGGGCTTCGAAGCCGACGGCATCAATGGCGCTATCGACCTCATCCGTTCCTGTGACCTGTGCGATCATCTCACCGAGGCGATCACTCTTCGACAGATCGATGGGCTCGAAGCCAACCTTGGCAGCATGGGCAAGGCGCTCCTTGTTAAAATCGCCGATCATTACGACCGCTGCACCGAGAATGCGCGCTGACGCCGCTGCTGCGAGACCCACCGGACCGGCGCCTGCTACATAGACGGTCGATCCGACACCAACCCCGGCTTTCACCGCACCGTGAAAACCAGTGGGTAGAATATCGGACAACATTGTGAGATCGCGGATTTTCGATAGAGCTCTTTCGCGATCCGGAAATTTCAGCAGATTGAAATCGGCGTAGGGAACGGTGACGTAACGGGCCTGGCCACCGATCCAGCCGCCCATGTCAACATAGCCATAGGCACCGCCCGCGCGTGATGGATTTACGGTCAGGCAGACGCCAGTATCTTGCGACTTGCAGCAGCGGCAGCGACCACATGCGACGTTGAACGGTACCGAGACGATATCGCCGATTTCCAGCATCTCGACATCGACGCCCTTCTCGATGATCTCACCAGTTATTTCATGGCCAAGGACAAGACCTGGCAAGGCCGTCGTGCGGCCGCGCACCATGTGCTGATCGGACCCGCAGATATTGGTAGAGATGACTTTCAGGATGACTCCATGCTCGATCCGACGACCGTCCGGTGCCTCGAGCTTGGGATCGTCAATATCTCTCACCTCGACCTGGCCCGGCCGCAAATACACGACACCTCTGTTTCTGCTCATTCCCATTCCTCCTCTGGGTTTAGATTCGAAACTGTTGCTGCTCGGCTGGCAATTCTTTGGACACGGCAGTTCAGCCGGGTTCAAAACCTTTTCCTCCACGAAAAGATTATGCCAGATCGGCAGTACAACTCAGCCCTGCCAGCAGAACATCAACCTATCTCATCGACTGCCGTGAGAACGACATGGAGAGACGAAATGGCGACGAAGGTCGATTAACGACGGGATCGAACTTATGTATCGGCTGTCGCAACCATTTCGTACGTCAAATTTGCCGACGACGCTCCCGTGACGCGATCTTAACACATAGCGCGTGACGATAAATACAGATCAGTTTCGACTATTATTTGATAATAAGGGAAATGCCTTATATTGAAGGCTGTTATGGCGGAGAGGGTGGGACAATCCGCCAGATAGCCGCGCGATACCCGCTTTTCCAAGGCCTGCGATAAAGCCCCAACTACGCTACGGAAATTGCGATACCCGGTGGTGTACCGCAAGCGATACCCCATCGCAAGGACCGCATTCCAACGCACGTTTCCATGATCAAAATCAGGTCCTCACCTTGAACCCGGCGGAGGTTCCCCTCAGCTTCCCCACGACGAATCTCCCGAGCTTCGGAACGAGTCGCTTGTCTCGATCCGATCGCCTACGGCGACCGCTCCTCTCGATAAGTCGCGTGGCCCCGCGTTTCGGTGACAGTCTCATGGGCCGCTCAGAAACGGCTGCGGCCTGCGGCATCCCCCTTGGAGGGGCATGCCTCTTCCGAGCATGGCGACCCATGCGACAGTCAACCTCAGCCTGATCGCCGTGCCATCCTGAATCACGTTAACATCTTCGACGCCGTGTTTCCGGGAGCATACAAATCATTTCCGATCGACCTGGGCTCAATACTTTGAACTTGCTATAAAAGTCAGGTTTTCAACGAGTTAAGGAGAATTTTGATGGAGTCGAAGAAGACCCTCATTCGCGGCCTCGCAATCGACGTCATCGTTGTCGAAACGATGCACACAGATGCCGTCGGGACACTCTTCTACATCGCGATGATCTATGTCCGCCATCGTCGGACTGGTGCGCAGCACCTTGTCCAAAGGACCCGCATTCCGAACTCGGGACAAGCCCTTGCCCGCGACGTCCAACGCAACGGCATTCGCGCATTGGAAGCATTTAAGAAAGCCTCGTGAACAGAAGAAAGGACACCAACATGAAGCACACCGTAACGATCGAAGAATGGGCTGGAAAGGTAGCATTCGTGACAGAGGCGACCGCTTCCGATGGCCGTTTCCTCTCCCTCTATACCGCCCCCCTTCCAGCCGACCCGTGGGGCCGCTGGGTTTATACCGTAGACACGAACATCGAGGCGGGCGACCGTGAGCTCCGGCCTGTGGCGCTGAACATCGCCTACGGCAAGGAATCGGCATTTTCAGCCGCCCGAGGAGGATGCCCGGCAGTGGCTGCACCCCACGACCCGGCTGAAGGCCGTCTCATAACGTCATGCAACCGGATGGATAAAGACACCACCCGAGGGGCCAGAAGCGCTGTATGCCCCCTCAAAATGCATTAGGAAGTGGACACCGGGGCCGATTGGCCCGTTTTCATGTACGCTGGCCCTAGCGATCGGAATTGCCATCCTCGCCATCGACATATTCCGATCGGTTAGTATCAAAGCCGTCTTCCTCTCCCGAAGGCATTGGCATCAGTCAATAGGCGCCCTCGCGCAATCTGACAGAAGCAAACGTTTCACCTTGCCGCTTGCGGAATTCACGCGGCGAACGCGCATATCCAGCTTGTTGGGGGCGCCGACGTTACTCCCGTGAAGGGACCACGTTAACAACGCGAGACTTCCGACAGCGAAGTCGCCGCCCGGTCTCATTGGGACGATACGTTCAAACTGATCAACGTAAACACGTGAATTTCGCGACATTGAGTTGTAACGTGTGACATTTCCTCGCAAAACTTCCAGCCCGACGGCTTCGTCGCGAGTATTTACCCAGTCTTTGGTACCGTCATCAAACTTAACCAATTCCTGCTTCGTGGAACCTATAGAGATGGTACCTATCGTTCCATCGGCTCCGATGGGGCGGTGCGCGTCCTGAAGGCTTCCTTCAAGGACTTCGGCCAACTCATCGAAATCCACAGGAGGATGTTTCAGAGGTGGGGGGTCTTTCCTTTCGTATAATTTTCGAAGGCTCGTGGTCTCCGGTTCCGCATCGAGACTTCCCGTCGCCCGCTTGAATGCGGTCTTCAAAAAGTCATACAACATCGGCCCCCCAAGGGCCGCCGCAATTCCGGTGGTTGCTGGATAGGCCTCAATAAGGATTATCAACTCAAATATGAAGCTGCCTTGACGAGCAGGCTTCAATAGAATCGAGGCGTTTTTCAAGGCTGTCGCCCGAGTAGTGATTTCTCCCGTCATGTAGGCATGGAGGGCAATATGAACGGCCCTAGTAATTCCATCGATAGATGTCACCCCATCGTAGCCCGGAAGCGCATTTTGATCCGCTAACCCACCCTCGTATCGAATTTTCAATTTATGCTCAGCTAATATAGCCATTAATCCCCCCGCAAGAATCGTAACAATACTTGCGAAGAATTCGGCTACTGGTCACGGTATGTCAACCTAAACGGGATTGACGATTTTTCTGCGTTTCATGTAGGCGCGGCGCGGCTACCCGCGACGTCCAGAAGCGCGTTCTCAGAGCATTGGAATCCTTCAGGGCGATAGCGTGAAATGCGAGACCCTTTAATTCTAAAATCGCGGTCTCAGTGCTGGGCCAGGCGTCCCGGCGTCGTCGGTCGCTCCCGAGGAGGATATCGCGCTCGTCTGACGCTCAAGCTCCCAACGTAGCGCCGCCATCATTGCCCGGTCCCGGATTTCCTGTTGCGGACGGTCATGACCGACGATGCGTAGGGCGATCCAGTCTTGAGTCTTAATCATCTCCCGTAGCCACTCCAGTGCCTCTAGGGGAACGCGCTCCTCAATCATGATCCGCGCGCGATCCTTGGCGGATCTGCGGTTCAGATCCTTGACCAAACGACTCCATGAAGGGGGAGGCTTTGGTCGATTGACAGGATACCAACTTGCTTCAAGTCCGCGCTCTCGGGCCCATGCTTCAGCTCCAAGCTCATAATCTGGCGGAGGCATCCAGCGATCACTGCGGAAATAATTTCCGCGTCGCGGAAGCGCCGAAGCGTCCCTCTCCGGAAGCAGCGCCAGCACCGACGACAATAGGCCGAGCAGTTGGAGCATAGTTTTCGCAGTCGGATCGCGTCGCCGCCGTTTGGCAACATCCCGGCGCATCCAATCCACGCAAGTTCGACGCTGTTCCCGTTTCTTTAACACCCGATCCATAGATATTTCTCCAAACCTTTGGACAGGATGAGGCCAAGCAGGGACCGGCGCAAATCTCTGGCGTGGGAGATATGGGGGATGAGAACGAATGCGGCTAACAGACCTGGAAACGACAATCGAACTTCTAGTCGAGGCAAATGCCAACGTCGACGGCGCAAGGGATCGTGTCGCTGGGCGCTATGGGATACAGAAGTCTGTAATCACTGATCGAGTGAAGAGGACCGAGGAGTTTTTTGGCACTCCACTATTTGGCGGGCCGCAAAGGAAGGAGCCGACTGAGGCCGGGAAACTTGCCGGGCGTTATGGACCTCGCTTGCTAGATGAAATCGAATACTTCGCGCAAATGATTCGAGACGAAGCTGAAGAAAAGTAGTGCCCACATTTCTTGTTAGCAAAAGTTGTAATGCGTTTGGAATCACACAAGCCGAGCTTGTACTACTCCTTCTCATTTGTTCTTATCTCGGCGAATCGAATTGAGGTTTTCATGACGGCCTATACTCCCTACCACGGAAAGTTCTTTGCGCATCGCATCATGCTTGAAGGAAGAAGCGACGAGGCATTCGCGAAATCTCTTTCTACGGCACGGGTCGACATGAAACCGCATCAGGTGGAAGCCGCTCGTTTCGCACTCCACTCGCCGTTGTCCAAGGGCGTCATCCTCGCGGATGAGGTAGGTCTAGGAAAGACCATTGAGGCCTGCCTTGTGATCGCACAGAAGTGGGCAGAGCGTCGCCGCAATGTCCTGCTCATCGCCCCGGCCTCGCTGCGAACACAATGGCAACAGGAATTGCAGGAGAAGTTCTCTCTGCCGAGCGTCATCCTCGACTCCAAAACCTATCGCGACGCCGTCAAGAACGGCCAGCGCGCGCCGTTTGATAACGAATCCGCAATCATCATCACGTCGTATCAATACGCAGCCGCCAACTCCGACCATATCCATCGTATCGGTTGGGACCTCGTCATAATCGACGAGGCTCATCGTCTGAGAAACGTCTACAAGAAGAACACTTCGGCGCAGGCGAAGAGGTTAAAAGAGGCTCTGTCCTCTCGTTTTAAGGTGCTGCTGACTGCAACGCCCATGCAGAATTCGTTGATGGAGCTCTTCGGGCTCGTGTCGATGATCGACGACAACTTCTTCGGTGACGAGCAGTCCTTCCGAGTTATGTACGGACGCGGTACCGACAAGCAGTCGCTGATTTCCCTTCGACGTCGAATGGCACCTCTCTACAAGCGCCACCTGCGACGTGACGTGCAAGCCGCTGGCCACGTCAATTACACCCGACGTCTTGCCGTGACTTTCGACTTCGAGCCCCATAGCCTCGAGGAGCAGCTTTACGAAGGGGTTTCAAGCTACCTTCAGAAGACCGATTCCATTGCTTTCGGCTCGAAGCCGAATCAGCTCGTTCTCATCGGCGCACGCAAAACGCTCGGTTCATCCATCGCAGCGATCGCGATGTTTCTTGAGAATGTAATCTTAAGATTGAAGCGCAACCAGGTGGTGACAGAAGCAGTCGTTGAGGACATCGATGACACGGCAGAGATCCAGGAAGAGATAGCGGATGCCGCGACCCTGGCCGATTCTGCAGACGGGTCTACTGAGGACGTCTCTGAAGAGGATCGGCCAGAAATCGACTCGAAAAAGCTCGCTGCAGAAATCTCCGAACTGGAGGGTTATCTTGCGCTTGCAAGATCGATCGGTTCGAACTCCAAGGGAGAGAAGCTCATCAGCCGACTCCCGGAAGTTCTTGACGAAGTCGTGGCTCGTGACGGAAAGCGCAAAGCCGTCATCTTCACCGAGTCCGTTCGTACGCAGAACTACCTCTATGAGATCCTCTCCCAGAACGGGTACTCTGGCCAAATTGCGCTCATGAATGGGTCCAATAATGATCCGGAGAGCCAGAAGATTTACAAGGACTGGCTGAAGGAAAAGCAGGGAACCGACGCCGTTTCGGGATCGAAATCCGCCGACATGAAGAGTGCAATCGTCAGTGCGTTCAAGTCAGATGCGAAGTCTATCCTGATCGCAACGGAGTCAGGCGCCGAAGGCATCAACCTCCAGTTCTGCTCATTGCTGATCAATTTCGATCTGCCCTGGAACCCGCAGCGCGTCGAGCAGCGCATCGGTCGATGCCATCGATATGGGCAGAAGATCGATGTCACCGTCGTCAATATGCTGAACCGGAAAAACCAGGCCGAGCGCCGAATCTATGAACTTCTAAGCAATAAGTTCAGGCTGTTCGAGGGGCTTTTTGGAGCCAGCGATCAGGTCCTCGGCGTCATCGAATCCGGCATCGACTTCGAGAAGAAGGTGCTTGCAGTCGTTCAATCCTGCCGGACCGAAGCCCAGGTGAACGAAGCCTTTCAGAAGCTGGAGGCAGAGCTTGAAGATCAGATCAAGGCGGACATGGCGGAGACGCGGCAGCAGCTCTTTGATCTCTTCGACGCCTCGATCGTCGACATGCTGCGCCAGCGTGGGGGAGAGATAGAAAGGACGATGTCCGAATTCGAACGTCGTCTATGGCTCCTCGCTCGTTCAGAACTCCCGGAGGCGACATTCAGCAACGAGGGTATCCCATCGTTCAAGCATGCCGGAAAAACATGGTCGACGGTGTGGCCCGAGGCAGATTATAGGGGGTGGCAGTTCTTCCGTCTCGGCGACGGCACCTTGGCCGACGGCCTCGTAAGGGAAAGCCTTTCCCGGCCGCTGCCTGACGCGAAGCTACACTTTGACTACCAGTCCTACCGTGAGGAAGGTCAACCGAAGCTGTCTGACATTGAAGCGCACGTCGGGAAGCGCGGATGGATGCGGGTATCTTTGCTCCGTGCCGAGACAGCAATGGGTTCACGGGACAGCCTCGTCCTGGCAGCAATTACGGATGACGGAACCGTACTCGCTTCTGAAACAGCAGAGCGCTTCTTTCAACTACCAGCCGTCGTCGATGTCGTTGATGCGGAATATCCGACAAGCGCGATGGCGAGCATCGACGACGCTGCTTTGAAAGCCGCGCAGCAGGCCGCAGAAGACGAGAACGTCAAGTGGCTCGATGAAGAGACGATTAAGCTGGAGGCCTATGCCGAAGACCTGGAGCGCGCCAATGATCTGCGTGTGAAGGAATTGGACGTCGAAGCGCGGGCAGCCCGGAAGGCGTTGCGAGGCAACCAATCCGTCGCCTTGGCGGACAAACTCATCGAAGAGCGCCGGATCAAGAGACTTGAGGAAGAGAGAGATGAGTTGAAGCTCTCCACGTTCAAAACCCTCAAGGAAATCCGCAAAGAAGTGAACGACAAGCTAGACGAAGTGGCGGCCAAGCTGGCCATTACGCCAAACGTGACGCCGGTAATGACGATCCGGTGGGAGATTGCAGCATGAGTAAGAAGACGCGCCTTGAACTTACCTGGATTGGTAAAGATGAGCGCCCGAAACTAGAACCGCGCATCTTGCTTGAGGATGGCGCGTTGTCCCGTCACGCAAAAGCGAGACGATCTGATGACGACATTTTTGATAATATCCTCATCCATGGTGACAACCTGCTCGCTCTCAGGGCTTTAGAGGCAAGCCACTCGGGCAGCGTGAAGCTAGTATACATTGACCCACCTTATAATACCGGATCTGCCTTTGCCCACTATGATGATGGACTCGAGCATTCCTTGTGGCTGAGCATGATTGCCGATCGTGTTCGCATCCTCCATCGTTTACTTCGGGAAGACGGCTGTTTTTTTGTTCAAGCCGACGACAATGAAGCACATTACTTGAAGGTAATTTGCGATGAAATATTTGGCCGAAAGAACTTTATATCAAGTTTTATTTGGAGAAAGGTAGATAGTCCGAACGATAATAAAGTTCCGGTGACGCCTGATCACGAGTTTATATTTGGATACGCTAAGGATATATCTTCAGCCAAGCTCAATCAGCGTGCCGATGAGTCCCTCCTTCAAGCCTACCGAGGCCCGGACGACGACGGGCGCTTTTATCGTGATAGACTACTAAAGAAAAACGGAAAAAATAGTCTCCGGACGGATCGGCCTACGATGTACTTCGGCATCACCGATCCGGATGGTACTGAAATTTTCCCGACACATGATGACGGACGTGAAGCGTGCTGGGCGCTTGGCAAGGGGGCAGTCAGCCAGCTTATCGCGGAAGACAAGCTAATTTGGAAGAAGCGAGGTGAAGCAGGTTCCGAGAGGTGGGTGCCTTACACACGTGAATATGCAAAAGAGAGTCCAACTAGGCCCTATAATAGCATTTGGACTGATCTCCCGACGACTCGCCAAACGAAGTCTCATCAAAAGGAAATATTCGGCGTGGGGAATGAATTCTCGACGCCGAAGCCTGAAGAGCTGATCGAACGACTGATTTTGATGTGCACGGTCGAGGGGGACGTCGTACTCGACTCATTCGCAGGCTCCGGCACCACTGGCGCCGTTGCGCACAAATTGCATAGACGCTGGATTATGGCAGAACTCGGTGACCACGCGCTCACCCACATCGTGCCTCGACTACAGCAGGTCATCGACGGCACCGATCGTGGGGGTGTAACCGAGGCGGTCGGTTGGCAGGGTGGTGGTGGGTTCCGTTTTTACACCCTCGCACCCTCGTTGCTGACAAAGGATCGCTTCGGGAACTGGGTGGTTTCAAAAGAATACAATGCGCCGATGCTCGCTGAGGCATTGTGCAGTCATCTCGGCTTCATTTATGCGCCCAGCCACGATTCGGCGGACTACTGGCGGCATGGGCACTCCACGGAAACCGATTTCATTTATGTCACCACCCAGTCGCTGACTTACGATGCACTCAAGAAGCTATCTGAGGAAGTCGGTCCGAATCGGACGCTACTGGTATGTTGCAAGGCTTACAACGCCAAGGAAGACAGCTTTCCGAACCTCACCGTGAAGAAGATTCCTCACTCAATCCTCTCAAAATGTGAATGGGGGCGAGACGATTACTCGCTCCGTATAGCGAACCTGCCGCAAGCGTCTGTCGCTGAAGAGGCCGCTGATGTTGCTAACGATGGGAACGCCACGAAGGCCAGCAGACCGGCAGCCGCGCTGCCGCTGTTCGACAGCATGGGAGACGAGTGATGTTGCAGCGGCAGATTCATCAGATCAAGGCTCGGCTTTCCCTTCGGACGCCGCAGTCGGAGGCGCTCGACATCCTGGCCGACGTCCTTGATACCTTCGAGTTCTCGAAGAGTGCGGATTCGGTTGCTGCTTTGGAAGCGATCAAGGCCACTTATCCGAGCGTGACCGATTTCGAGCGCCTATTCCCTTCCGTGTGTTTTGCTTTGGCGACGGGCGTCGGCAAAACCCGACTGATGGGTGCCTTCATCGCCTACCTGTACCTCACTGGGCGCTCGAAGCATTTCTTTATCCTGGCTCCAAACACGACCATCTATAACAAGCTGGTTGCCGACTTCAGTCAGCAGAAATCGCCGAAGTATGTGTTCCGGGGCATCGCCGAGTTCGCTCAACTTCCGCCGATCGTGGAAACGGGTGACAACTGGGAGCGTGGCTATGCCGTGCGTGGCGACCTGCTCGGCGAGACGGCTATCGTATTCATCTTCAACGTCGACAAGATCAACAAGGAGCAGGGCCGCATTCGCAAGCTCCACGAGTACATCGGCGAATCCTATTTCGAGTATCTCTCCGGCCTGCCGGATCTCGTCCTCCTGATGGACGAGGCCCATCGCTATCGTGCAAAGGCGGGAATGTCGGCTATCGCGGAACTCAAGCCAGTTATGGGCCTGGAGCTCACCGCGACACCCCGATCGGTCGGCACCAAGTCGGTTCCGTTCAAGAACGTGGTTTACGACTATCCCCTCGGTCAAGCGATGGAAGATGGTTACGTTAAGGACCCGGCTGTCGCCACTCGCGAAGGTTTTCGAGCTGATCGTGTCACTCCGGAGCAGCTCGAACGGATGAAGCTGGAAGACGGCATCCACTGCCACGAACATACCAAGGCAGAATTGGCCATTTATGCGCAGCAGACGGGACGCAAGCTCGTTCATCCTTTCATGCTTGTGGTGGCGCAGGATACGACCCATGCCGGGGAGATTAGGAAGTTCGTCGAGTCCGACGAATTCTTCCAGGGGCGTTATAGGGGCCGCGTCATTGAGGTCCACTCCGGCACGAAAGGGGAGGAGACGGAGGAGGCCACTGCGAAGCTCGTTGCCCTGGAACACGATGCACAGACCGACATCGTCATACACGTCAACAAGCTCAAGGAAGGCTGGGACGTCACCAATCTCTACACCATCGTTCCCCTGCGAGCCTCCGCGTCTGACATTCTGACTGAGCAGACGCTTGGGCGCGGGCTGCGCTTGCCTTACGGCCAACGGACCGGTGTTGAAGCAGTCGATCGCCTCACCGTCATAGCCCATGACCGTTTCGATGACGTCATCAAGGCGGCACGCGATCCGGACTCGCTGATCTCGATCCGCAAGACGATCATTGTCGGAGGCAACGGCGACGTTTCTGATGTCGGCGCCCAGATCGTTACCGCTCCTTCGAATGTCGAAACGATGCTGACGGGTGGCTCAGGTTCATTCGAAGAATCCGAACAGAAGCCATATGTGTTCGAAACTCCCGAGGAACGGGAGGTCGCTCGTGTCACCTGGGAAGTGATCGAGCGCGAGTTCGAGCGCAAGATCAAGACAGGTATCGACAAGCTCGAAACCCCGGAGGTTCAGGCTGAAATCACGCGTATCGTGAAGGAGGTCATGGCTCCGGAACAGGGAACGTTCGAAACTTTCGAACGAAAGACCGACGTCGCCGCGACCGTCGCCAAGGTGACAAGGCAGCTCGTCATGCACACCATTTCCATTCCGGAAATTGTCGTGCTGCCGACGAGTGAGGTGAACTTCGGCTTCCATGACTTCGACCTTTCGAATCTCGAAACAATCGCCCGGCAGCCGCTGTCTGACCAGATAATGGTCCAGAAACTTCGGGATGAATCCCGCGCCTTCCTCGCTCGCACTGTCGATAGTGCAAAGGAAGAACGGTTGGAGAACTACCTGGTCCGACACCTCATGGACCTGCCTCAGATCGACTACGACACCCAGAGCGAGCTTCTCTTCAAGCTGGCCGGGCAGATGGTGAAACGCTTGGAAGCCTATCTCTCGACCCCCCCGGACGTCGAGAACGTGCTGATAGGGCACGGGAAGGATCTTGCACGCTTCGTATTCGAGCAGATGAAGGCCCACTATTGGGAAAGCCCGACAGACTACCGTGCCAGCGTCTCGCGCGGCTTCGTGATGTTGAGGCCGCAGGCCTACAACGTTCCAAGTGATACGTTCATTCGGAATTTCCGAACGCCTATCAACCTTCTGAAGGACACACCCAAATACGTGTTCGAGGGCTTCGCGAAGTGCTGCTACCCGTACCAGAAATTCCAGTCTGACCAGGAACGAGAATTCGCCGTCATCATTGAAGCCGCCAGCGAGAATTTAGTCCAGCGGTGGATGAAGCCGGGCGTCGGCCAGTTCCGGATAGAGTACTCCGCCGGGCAATCTTATGAACCGGACTTCGTCGTGGAAACCGACAAGGAAAAGCTCATCGTCGAGATCAAGGCGAAGAACGAGGTGGATGATCCTGTCGTTCAGGCCAAAGCGAAGGCGGCCCGTAAGTGGATTCATCATGCGAACAATCACGCGAAGGAAACTGGCGAGAAGCCATGGACCTATGTGCTCGTGCCGCATGACGCGGTGAAGCCCAGCGCGACGTTGGCGTCACTGGTGGCCGCTTATGCGCAGGCCGCTGAACTCATCTGACGATCAGGTGTCACGAACTTGATTGCATACTAAACGGGGGAACAATGAGACCATTTACGCGCACCATCATTGAGCTATTCGACGGAAAACGCCGCTATCTCATTCCCCTCTATCAGCGGCAATATGCCTGGAAGGTCAGCCCTCAGCTTGAACTTCTGTGGGACGACATACATCGCGTCGCACGCCGATTTGAGGAAGGTGGGCAACTCCCTTCCCCTCATTTCATGGGGGCAATCGTTATCTCCCAGATCCAAACTTTTGGGCGGCAGATCCAAGCATTCGAAGTGATTGACGGTCAACAGCGGCTGACGACGTTCCAGTTGTTGCTGGCAGCCTTCCGGGACGTGGCAACAAACTTGTCGAAGGAATACTCGACCGAAATCATGAAGTACCTCTTCAATGACGGAGTGATGGAGCACATCGACGTCGAGAAGTACAAACTCTGGCCTTCCCTCACGGACCGGCGCTCGTTCATTTCGCTAGTCGATCCCGAAGGAGAATTTCCCAAAGCAACACCGCTTCCGGAAGACGAGCAGGGAGTGGTCCGTCCGGCGACGGCCGCCCATGCGTTTTTCCGGGAGCGAATCCTTGAACATGTCCAGGTGAACGGGGAATTCGATCCGTTCAAGCTAGAGAAGCTATTTGAAGCACTACGGCAGGGGCTGGCCGTCGTTTCGATCGAGCTTGAAGGTGGCGATGACGCCCAGACCATCTTTGAGACACTGAACAGCCGAGGTGTCGACCTCACCGCGGGCGATCTCATGAGGAACTTCATCTTCCAACGGGCCAAGGGCCTTGGACAGACAGAGGGATCGTTGAACGTCGACAAGCTCTATGAGCATTACTGGCTGCCATTGGATCGCTGGTTCTGGCGCGAAGGTGACACCAGGGGACGGCAAACAAAAACGCGACTAGATTGGATGCTCGTGGACTACCTCGCCATGATGCAGGCGGACGTAGTTTCTGTGGAACACCTCTTCGAAGCGTATCGGAAATGGATCCTGGAGGAAGAGCCATTCGACACGGTTGAGTCGGAACTGAAGTCGATCAAGCAGAGTGCTGACGTTTATCGACTGATCTCCGAGCAATCCACTCAGACCGCACTAGGAAAGTTCGGTAGGTTCTCCAAGGCATTCGACGTTTCAACGGCGATGCCGCTCGTACTCTACATTGCGACGTGTGGCGATTTCGGCGGATCTAAGCTCGATGAAGCGCTCCAGTTCATCGAATCCTATATCGTTCGGCGAGACATCTGCGCGTTGCCCACCGGAAACTACAATCGCTTCTTCGTCGACGTCGTCGCGAAAATGCGCTCCGGCAAGGGCGATCCGCTGACAAGACTCCGTCGGTTGCTGTCCGCGAGTCAGGCGGACGCAATGCGGTGGCCGAGCAATGCCGACTGGAAAACGGCTTGGATGGGAAGTGACCAGTACAAACCGAATCGGCAAGCGCGGTTACGACACATTTTTGAGGCCATCGAGCACTCGAAGCGGGCCAACGAAGGCGAGGTCATCGCCATAAAAAGCGATCTTACTATCGAGCATGTCATGCCCCAGAAGTGGCAGGAAAACTGGCCTGTCCCAGGATTCGATCATGTGCCCGAGGGTGAACTCGATCCCGATCAACTCGCAAGGCAGTTCGAGCGTCAACAGTCGATCAACAAGATGGGCAATCTGACGCTCCTCACACATAAACTCAACGCGAAGGTTTCGAATGGAGCCTTCTCCGTAAAACTTCCTGCTGTGCGAGCGCATGCGGCTCTGACGCTAAATCGCGAGCTGCACTCCTACGAAGAATGGAATGAAGATTCGATAAAGCAGCGTGGCCAGAACCTCTTCGGGACTGCCGTGAACATCTGGCTCGCGCCTATGCTGAAGGAGGACATCGATGCGTTCGACGCCGCGACCTCACAGGAGCCATTCGAAGAGGTGGAGATCGCGACCGCATGATTGCGCCGAGTGTGTTTCTCGCAGACAGAGTCTATGTCTGCATTCTGGGAGGAGCTACGGAATGCGGGCGTCGGGGGCAGTCAGTCCCGCGTCCCGCCCTGGCGGCGCTTTGCTGACGCTCCTATGGCTGCCGCCGGGAACCGATCGCCCCATGCGCGAATGCCCGCGGTCCCGCCATGGCGGCGCGATGCTTACCGCTCCGATACGCTCATCTCGCTTGGGTCCCTCAACGATCCTGGCGCCGCACGGGCGTTCCGGTCGGGAGGAAGGGCTGAATCCTCGGGAGAACGTGCCTGCTGCCATAACCTCAAGCTTCGACGGTTGCCTTGCCGTCAGGGCCAGGGCCAGGACCCGTGGCCGTTTCGCGATGGGCTCGGATAAGGCAGCCCGTGCCAGACGCGCTGCACGGGCCTGAATCCGGCTTCAATTTTTGGACATAGGCCGATTCCGGCAGGGATTACGGTCTCGGGCGCAATCGCCCCGAAAGCGACGGCTGCGCCTCCGGAGGCCTTATTTTTGCAAGTTCCCGCCAGGCGGCGTCGCGCTGAATGCCGACTTCCGCAAGGCTGTGTTCCATGGTCCGGCGCTTCTCTTCCGCCGCTTTTCGCGCGACATCGGCGGCGCTGGCCCGTTCGGCTGCCGCCACGGCCTGTTCCCGGAGCCGGGACATCTCGTCATCGACTGACTGCCGGATTCGATCCTGAAGCCTCGACACTCGGAAACCATCCCAGAGAGTCCGCAGCAGGCTGGGCAGTCGTTGAATCCTTGCCGCAGCCTTCTGAACTCGTCCGGCTTCCTTTCGAACACGAGACATCATACTCCGAGCGCGCCGCTGTTCTGCGATGGCCCGATCCTGCGCAGCCAGTGCGGCAGCCGTCGCCGCCTTCGCGGCCTCCATCTGGCGCGAGGATTCAGCTTTCGCCGTCAGCGCCTCATCGCGCAAGTCGGCAGCTTCTGCTTCGGCGCTGGCCACCAGGCTCTCAGCCTCCGTCTTCGTCCTGACGATGAAGGATTCGGCCTTTTGCTGGACGTGCTCCGCTCGATCGAGGCAGTTCCGCAGCGCCTTCGCCTGCGTCCGTTCGGCCTGCCATTGCTCGCGCGTCAGGCGACGTCGCGCGGGGCCGAGGCGCGTCAGTCCGCATTTGACCCCCACCGTATCGAAATACGAATCCTGCCAGACACGCATCGCCGCCCGGTAAGCCTGGTCGCCGCGTCGATTAAGGATCTTAGAATCCTCGTCTACTCCGGGGCCTACAGCCATAACTTCGGCTTTTGCCATCTGACCCGGATGCAGCGTCGCCGCCTTCATGTCCGGCGCTTGTGGCAGGACATAGGCGTGGAGGTGCCAGTGGCTTTCATCCTCATGCCGGATTACGGATACGAGGGCATCTCCATACAGGCGCTGAAGCCAGGCAACGGTCAGTTCTTCCCAGCGTTCGACTTCGGCGCGTTTCCGAGGGTCGGCATGGACTTCTTCGACCGTATGAGGATGACTGGCGACGACGGCGAGAAGGGTATGCTGATCGACGCGAATTTTACGCGGCTTTCCAGCCCTGGGCGTCGTGCGCGCCGCGTCGGCAGTCTTGTCATGTAAGGATTCGACCTGCTCCGGAGTCACCCCGTAGATGACGACCGGGGTTCCCGGAGACGGGACGTGGATAGACGCCGCCGGATCGCGACGCGCTTCGGCCAGCACGAATCCTGTCGAGCGGCCCTTGGAATCCGGCTTGCGACTATAGGATTCGAGATGGACGAACTGAAAAGCCATATGTCGTCAGGCGTTCAAAAAACCCGGCGCTTCGCTGCCGAGTTGCCTTTGCACGCTCCAATGCGTCGCACCAAGAGTTCGGTTCAATCGGTAATGCGTCTCCAAGCGTTCCTCCAGAAATTCACGATGCTCCCGCGCATCAGGACGGCATCCCCGGAGTTCGGCTTCTATGTGTCGTATTGCGTCGGCTGTGGCGGACAACAGGTCGCCGAGCGTTTTCGTTGTGAGCGTCAGTTCAACTCCCATTTCGTGTTCCATGGAAAACCTCCTTATGGTCGGGGAACTCAGAAAATGGTCGCTTCAAAAATCAGCCGGCGCAACGGGAGAAAAGGTTTAGTGACCGACTAATGCTTTTCCATTCCAACCTCTTCGGGGTCTCCAGTCAAAGCGTCAGCTCTTCGAGGAGGCCTTCAGCCGGACCACGCCGTGGGGAATGGCAAGCAGCGGTAGGGCACACCGACGACCAGCATGGGCCGGGCCGGAGCACACGCCCAGCAGGCCGACGCACACGGCACACGAGCTTGCATTTGTAGTCCACATCCACGTCATGTAATTGAAAAAGCTCAATTATCTCCGACATGCGCCGTTGCCCGTTCGAATGCCATCTTCATCGTCGCCACCAGCTCATCCTTTGCCGTTTCAGGGACGATGAAGCTGTCATGAACTGGGAGCACGACAATCCCCTTCTTCACGGACATGTCCGCCAAGACGACGCGGCACATTTCCGAATCCACGTTCTGCAGCCGCAACCCGATGCCGCTATGGAAATACCTCGCGACCTTCGGATGCCGGGCCTTGATGTCGTGGATCAGGTCACGGGCGGAGACCTCGCAGCCATCAAGATACGGAAGCAGCGCACCGTGTGCCTGATGATAGCCAGACGCATTCAGGAGCACATTGAAGGCGATCTTGCACAGCTTCCTGTCCCAACCGGGAAGCGTATAGGCATCGCCATCCAGATGCTCCCCAGCGAGCGCGTACAGCAGCCTGGGGTGAAGTTGCTCGTAATCGACTTCTGTCGTGCGCTGGCCATCGAGCATGAAGTGCTGCCGATCCTTCGACTTCACTGACTGCCACCACCCGCCATAGAATCGCCCACCGAGCGTCCAGCCGCCGTTGAATACCCGGTAGAGGGACAGCATGTCCGGATACACCGAATGCTCCCCGAACCGGATCACGTCGCCATCGAAATGGGCGTCAGGTGCATTCAGGGAAATGTCCGTCTCCGCGATCAGGTTGTTGACCTTCTGCACCAGTTTCCGCTCGCGGTGCGTCCGCTCAGTGTCGCGGTAGGAGACGAGGGAGCCCGCCGAATCCTTCAGCCGGATCAGTTCGCCCGGCTTCGGACGAAGGCTAAGCGTGGTGGTACCCGCAAGCCAGGCTGCTGGCCGATAGCTCGATTGAATCCCCGTCGCCCGTCCCGCTGGCTGAAGGTCATGATCAACAAGGATTCCGGCGTAGAGGAGAGCATCCACGGCAGGCACGACAGTGTCGTAGGTAAATTCACGACCCCGGTATCGGCTGCTCTCCGTCCACCAACCCTTGCGGCGGGAGTAGGAGATGCGGCGGAGCGGTTCGCGGCGTGTCGACATGATGGCATCGGCGACAATAACCGCCTGAACGTGCGCGGCCTTCGCCGACCGTGCCGTCGGCATAGAAACACACTGGCGGAGTTCATCTTCATCAACCGACCAATCAAGGCACAGCAACTTGTCCCGATCGCCGGGCCAAATTTGTTGACGCTGTAGGGTGTGAAGTTCTGTTGTCCGGGCTGGGGTATGTCCCAGCCCCCCGCTCACCGACCCGTGTCAGGGGTCTTTACAATTTCAGCGCCGACATTCAACATCTTCGAACACACCTTGAAAGACCGCCTAGGGATTCCAGTCCCATTGATGGCGGTCTTTTTTATGCTCGGTTGTCGGCGCGCATGGGTCAATCGCCATTTTTCTGGCGAGAGCGTCCCGACGCCCTCCTCTTCCGAGCAATCCTGTCGAAATCCAGCCCCCGGAAGACGGAAAAATCGATCTCCGGGTCAAGGGGTAGCTCAGCGATCTGCCGCGCCTGCCGCTCGCCCAGATTCATGAATCCATAGTTGTCGTGTTCGTCACTCCCGACCTGATGACCCGACTGCATGCGCCTGTCGCGGCCCTCGATCTTCGCATCGCGCATATCGTCGATGTTCCCGCCACGCAATGAATGGAACACCTCCTTGCCGCCGCCATCCCCATCCTCGCCCTTCTTTTTCTTCGGCTTAATACCCGCGCGCTCGAACAAGCGGTTCATATAGGAGGATGCGCTCTTGCTGGGGTCGGCAAGCCTCATCAGATTGGGAAACAGGAAGCGGCCTTTTTGCCGAACCGCCCATTCGACAAATCCAATCTCGCTCAGGAACTGGTGCAGAACGAAGTAGCTTGTGCTGGCGTCGGTCTTGTGTGGAGTGGAAACCCAGACGTCGTCGATCTTCTTGACACTGGCAAGCTGCGCCACCCAGACACCCGTGAACTTCTCCCGAAAATCGTTTCCGGTCAGATGAATGAGCAGGCCGATGCGCCGACCCGTTAGATGGCCGAGCAGCGGCAACATGACGTCCTCCATGAGCCCAGAAGCCACCCCGGTGCTGAACACCTGGCTGATCTTGCTTGTCGCCAGCGGCTCGGATTTGACTGCTGCCGCAGCGGTCGATGGGTAGACGAGTCTGGGTCCCGAAAAGGGATCAGGATATTCTCCGGCGGTCATCAAAGAACGGATGGCAGCCTTGACGACGGCGACATAGCCTTCCTGAAGCGATTTGAGGGTTAGCGGCTGCAGGTGAAGGTTACGATTGCCGTCAATGATCTGCATGGCCGACATCGAGGGATCACGCAGATTGTTGTCTCCGGGCCAAAACTGCATGAGGTCAATGAAGGCCTGGAGATCGGTGAGATTATATGTATCGACTGGGTGGTCACCGATCAGTTCAATAAAGACGTCAAGCCTAGCGCGGGCCGTCTTTATATCCTTGGCGCCTTTCGGACCACTCTTGAGCTTACGCTTCTCAAGGTACTCGTCCATGATTTCGCCAAGGCACGGCAGAGTTGACGACTTGCGCGCCGCGGTCCTGCGATCCAGTTTAAAGGCGGGGATCCGCTTGCCGCTCTCGTCGCGTGCCACCTGCGTCGGCACCTCGATGATGGGCGGCAGCGGAACGGCAGCAGGCTCATGTACGAGGATGGCGGGGGCAACAGATGAGCGAGCGGTCTGGCCTAGCTTGGCAAGAGCCGTATGCTCCAGCAACTGAGCATTGCCGACGATAAGCTCGTTGAATGGCTCGCCGTCCTCCTGCTTCCGAAGCTCCCGATGCAATCCGACCAGATCGCGTATTCCGGCAGTCTTCTGCAACTCCTCCGGGGTGACCGGTGGATCGGGCTGGTTGATAATCCGCAGATATGCTTTCAGTTCGCCGCGCATCTCGATGAGAGCTTCTGCAGAAGCATCCAGAGTGATCTCCGGCTCTGTGTCACTTCCATGCTTTCCGGGTTCGCTCATGTATCGCGTCCTCATCGTGTGGAACAACAGTCTTGCTCGTGCCGCCAACAGATCGGCAAATAGCCTTGCCCGGCGATGAGAACACGCACCCAGACTCAGTCGAACGGGAGGAGGTACACGTCCGCCTCCCAAGTCCTTCGGCATCTTTATCTGGAAGATGTAAACGGACCCTGATCTGACAAGATAGGGTCCCGGCCCACGCGAGCGCGCCTTCCCCTGAGTCGAGATTTCAGCCCCTTCAGTCGATGGTTCCAGCGATACCCCAAGCTGTACCGCGCGCGATACCCGCATGTTTTCTGCTCCCGGTAAGGCCGCAGGCAACCGGTGGCTTTATGCGGAAATCCAAGGACTTGCGGGGCAAGTGGCGGGGAGTAAAATCCAAATGGCGGAGAGGGTGGGATTCGAACCCACGATACGGTTGCCCGTATGCCGCATTTCGAGTGCGGTGCATTCGACCACTCTGCCACCTCTCCGCGGACACAGGAAGCCATAAAGCTTCAAGTGCGGCGTTCTCATAACGGGCAAAACGGGAGCGTGCAAGGGGTAATATGCAGTTCGTGACGAGTTTATGTCGAAGCCGTCAAGAAAAGTGCCTCGGCCCCGCTCATGTTGGTGCAATCCCCTCAGCATCAGTCATCAAAACATTGTCAGGCCCCGGTTGCATTGACCGTTGATGACATGGTGGCTGAAGCAAATTCTCGGCATTGTGACCGTAACAATATCAGCCCTTATCCATTGATGTTGCGTATGATCCGCATAAAAATCCGGGCGCCGATATCAATCAACTCGTCAGGAAAGTCATAGTCCGGATTGTGCAGATTCGCGTGGTTTTGGCCGGCCCCCAGAAAAAACATAGCAGACTGTGAAACAGAGCCGAAACGTCCAAAGTCTTCTGATCCGCGCATCGGTAGGAAATCCTCGGCATAGGGAATGTTCTCGGCCTTTAGTGCGGTTATGATATGCGTGGTCGCCTCGGGCGAATTTTCGCAATGCAGGAAAATATCATCGTAGGCTATGGAAAATTTCAGACTGTTTTTATTGGCAATATCGGTCACGAGCGCTTCCGCCTGAGCGCACAGGGTATCCATATTGTCATCCGACAATGTGCGCAATGTCGCCCAAAGCTCGGCATCGGCAGGGGAAATGCCAAAGGCAGCTTCGCCCATACTGGCATGGGTGATGGTGACCATGCGAAAGTCGGAACCTGGCAAAAATGGCTCGTCGGCCTTTGGTAGCCCTATACCCAGTTTAACCAGCGCAGGCATCAACTCTGACAGTGCCAGCATCGGTGAGATGCCTTGCTCCGGTGATGATGCATGGGCGGTTTTGCCGCTGAGGCTGATCTTGATGCCACGCGAGGCACAGTTGACCACGCCTTCCATGATGCTGACATGGCCAAGTGGCAAGCCGGGCAGATTGTGCAGTGAAACGGAAACGTCAGGCACGATCTCAGCAAAACGCGGATCAGCCAATACAGCGGCGGCACCAGCGCCGGTTTCTTCTGCCGGCTGGAACATCAGGATGACGCGGCCCTTTTGCGGTCTTTGCCGTGAAAGACCAAGGCCCAGCGACACAAGAATGGTGGAGTGGCCGTCGTGGCCACACAAATGGCCCTTGCCATCAATTTGTGAGCTGTAGGCAAGACCGGTCTTTTCAAAAATCGGCAAGGCATCCAGTTCGGAGCGAATGAGCAGTGAGTGACCGGGTTCACGGCCTTCAAAGATTACAGCCAGACCGTGGCCGCCCAGACCTTCGATGATCCTGTCCGGTTTCATCTGCTCAATGTAAGTGCGGACGCGCTGCGCGGTCTCTTTCTCTTCTCCGGATATTTCCGGAAACCGGTGTAGTTGCCGGCGAAATGCGGTCAATTCAACAAGGTCGTCATTGCTTAAAAACATCCGAATACCTTACTTTATTACGGGCAAGCGCTAGCCCTGCCCTGTTGCCGTTTCATCCGTCTTTCCAAAGATCATGAACACGTCATAACGTGTATTTTTGCCGTCAATCTGATGATTGGGTTTCGGCAGACCGGGCATCGGGTCCGCCTTTTGCGGCCATTTGAGAACCACACGTTTTTTGGCAACCTCAAGCGCCACACGCATCAATTCGGCCTGATCATCGTCTGCGCCGACAATGTCGCGGAGATCGCGCATTTCCTTTTTGACAAGTGCGCTGTTGTGACGGGGAGGATGCATAGGGTCGACCAACACGACGTCGGTTTCCAGCCCGGGCAGCAGCAGCCTGGAATCGCCGTGCAGCAGTGTCATCCGCGCTACGGTTTCAGCGTAGCGACCACCTTCGGCCATTGCGGCCTCAAGCCCTGCCGCCAGTAGCGCATGCATCTGCGGCGACCGCTCGATCATCGTGACATTGGCGCCCAGTGAAGCAAGCAGAAAGGAATCGCGGCCGAGACCTGCCGTTGCATCAACGATAGTCGGCAAGCGCCCCTTGGTCAGCCCGACAGCCTTTGCCAGGGCCTGTCCCCGCCCCTCGCCAGCGCGAAAGCGATGACCGACAGCGCCACCGACAAAATCCACGACCAGATCTGTGTTGTTGGTTTCCTTGCTCACGCAGCCACCTCAAAACGGACACGTAACGCGAAACGACACATCACGTCCGTCCGGGTGACGAAAACCGATTTCCTCGGCGTGCAGCAACAAGCGATCCGCGGCATCAAGCGCGTCACCACTGGCGTAGAAAGCATCCCCGAGAATTGGATGGCCGATCGCCTGCATATGAACGCGCAGCTGGTGGGTGCGGCCCGTCAACGGGTGCAGCTTTACCCGGGTAGCCGGTAATGGCAGGCGGTCCAGCACATGCCACTCACTCTGCGCCGAACGGCCATTTTCATGGTCGACGCGGTGGCGCGGTTTGTTGTCCTGATCAATTGCCAACGGCAGATCAACAAGGCCGCTTTCTTGCGCAAGATGCCCCCAGACAACGGCTATGTAGGATTTGCGTGTCGTGCGGTTTTCGAACTGGGCAGCAACGGTAGCGTGCGCCTTGCGGTTCAACGACATCAGGACAAGACCGGAGGTGTCCTTGTCTAGCCGGTTGATCATCAATGCCTTGGGAAACTGCTTTTGAACGCGAGTCGCCAGACTGTCGTAGAGAGCAGGGTCACGCCCCGGCACAGACAATAGGCCACTTGGCTTGTCGAGGACAAGAATGTCGTCATCCCGGTGGACGATGGACAGGTATGGCTCCATCGGCGGCGTATAAACAGGGTTTGAAAGAGTTGTGGGCATGCCACCCTTTACCACGGTTTGTGCCTGTTTTGCCTTGGATAATTGATGCCGGGTGCCGCTCTCGCACAGCACCCGGCATTTCTTTTCGATTATGCGCGCTGTTCGCGGGCGGCAGCCTTGGCTGCCATGCGCTTGCGAATGCTTTCGATATCCGCCTGCGGCGTGGCCGCAAACAAGGTGCGGGTGTATTCGTGCTTCGGATCCGAGAAGACCTCTTCACGCGTGCCGTATTCCACCGCTTCACCAAAATACATCACCATGACTTCGTCAGCGATGTACTTCACCACGGAAAGGTCGTGGCTGATGAACACGTATGTCAGGCCAAACTCGTCCTGCAGGTCAGCCAGCAGGTTGAGAACCTGAGCCTGAACAGAAAGGTCGAGCGCCGATACCGGTTCGTCCAGCACAAGTAGCTTCGGGTTCAGCATCAAGGCACGCGCAATGGCAATACGTTGGCGCTGGCCACCGGAGAACATGTGCGGATAACGATTGTAGTGTTCCGGACCCAAACCGACCTTGACCAGCATTTCCGTTGCACGTTCACGACGCTCGGCAGATGACATCTTTGTATTGATGAGCAGAGGCTCACACAAAACATCGCCGATCTTCTGACGCGGGTTCAATGAACCGTATGGGTTCTGGAATACGATCTGAACCTTCTGGCGCATTTCCGCCGTCAGGTGACCTGGGCGGGTATCAACCGTCTTGCCATCAATCAGCAGTTCACCAGAGGTCGGCTCGTCGATGAAGGTCAGCATGCGGGCAAGCGTAGACTTGCCGCAACCGGATTCACCGACGATTGCCAGTGTCTTGCCGGCTTCCAGCTTGAAGGAGACACCTTTCACAGCATGGATTGTTCTGCCTTTTTTGAGCATGCCGCCCGGCAGTTCATAATCCCGCTTCAGGTTGCGAATTTCCAGCATGGTCTTGTTGGACTGGTTCGCTGTCATGCTGTTTCTCCCGCAGGCGTTGGTGCGCCATCGAAAAATGCGGAAACGGTCGTCAGACGGTCACCTGTTGCATTTTCCGGCAATGCGGCAAGCAAAGCCTTGGTATAGTTGCTTTTCGGGTTTTCGAAGAGGGTCAGCACGTCGGCCTCCTCCATCTTGCGCCCCTTGTACTGCACGACCACGCGGTCAGCCGTTTCCGCCACGACACCCATGTCATGGGTGATCATGATCAGACCCATGCCGTTCTGCGCCTGCAGCGACATCAGCAGATCGAGAATCTGCTTCTGGATGGTCACGTCAAGCGCCGTTGTTGGTTCGTCAGCAATCAGAAGTTTCGGGTTGCAGGCAATGGCGATGGCAATCATCACACGCTGGCACTGACCACCGGACATCTGGTGCGGATAATGCTTGAGCCGTTCAGCCGGGTCCGGCAGGCCAACCAGCCGGAACAGTTCTAGGGCACGTTCACGACGCTCCTTGCGGCCAAGGCCGAGGTGAATGCGTAGAACTTCCTCGATCTGGAAACCGACGGTGAAGCAAGGGTTCAAGCTTGCGACGGGCTCCTGGAAGATCATGGCAATATCCTTGCCGATCAGCTTGCGGCGTTCCGCAGCAGACAGCTTCTGGATATCCTTGCCCTGAAACAGCATACGGTCAGCGGTGATGCGCGCAGTCCAGGGCAAAAGGCCCATGACAGCCAACATGGACACCGACTTGCCGGAGCCCGATTCACCAACGATGGCGAGAACTTCACCCGGATCGACCGAAATCGAAACGCCATCAACAGCCTTGAACCAGCCATTGGCCGTTTCAAACTCAACGGTGAGATTATCAATTTGCAGAAGTGCCATATCAGGACCTCTTCAGTTTCGGGTCAAGCGCATCACGCAAACCGTCGCCCATCAGGTTGATGGCAAGAACGGTGATGAGAATGGCGAGACCAGGGAATGTAACTACCCACCATGCACGCAGAATAAATTCGCGTGCTTCGGCGAGCATCGTGCCCCACTCCGGCGCAGGCGGCTGAGCGCCCATGCCGAGGAAGCCGAGAGCGGCCGCATCGAGAATGGCGTTGGAGAAGGACAAGGTTGCCTGAACGATCAGTGGTGCGGTGCAGTTCGGCAGAATGGTGCGGAACATCAGGCGGAACGGACCAGCACCGGCCAGACGTGACGCGGTGACGTAGTCACGGGTCTTTTCCGCCATGACGGCAGCACGGGTCAAGCGCACGAAATGTGGCTGCAGAACCAGTGCGATCGCGATCATGCCGTTTGTCAGGCTTGGCCCGAGAATGGCGACCAGAACCAGCGCCAGCAGCAACGATGGAAACGCCAGGATGATATCCATCAGGCGCATGATCATCGTGTCGACCCAACCACGGTAATAACCGGCGATGACACCGATCACGATACCGCTGGTGAGGGACAA
This sequence comes from Agrobacterium sp. AGB01, assembly GCF_014851585.1. GTDB lineage: Bacteria > Pseudomonadota > Alphaproteobacteria > Rhizobiales > Rhizobiaceae > Agrobacterium. The sequence continues at coordinate 131,865 of NZ_JACVAB010000001.1, read as the reverse complement.
CGTGGTGACGAACACACCAATGAACAGCGAATACTGCGCACCGTAGATCAGGCGGGACAGAATATCGCGGCCAACCGGATCCGTGCCAAGAAGATATGTCAGGCGTCCGCCTTCCATCCATGACGGTGGAACAAGAATAGCATCACGATACTGCTGGAACGGCGAATGTGGTGCGATGATCGGTGCGAAAACAGCAACGATAACCAGAGCAATGAAAACATAGAGACCAATGACGGCACCCTTGTTTTCAGAAAAATAGAACCAGAACTCCTTGAGCATCTGGCGACGCATCGCAGAGGCGGAAACCGGCTCTGCGGATTTGGAAATGGCGGTATCGGCCATGGGAATTTCTCCTTCTTAGTGCCGGATACGTGGATTGATAAGGCCATACAGAACATCAACGATAAGGTTGACGATCATGATGATGCCCGCAATCAACAACAAACCACCCTGAATGACAGGGTAATCACGGCGGAAGACCGAATCGACCATCCACTTGCCGATGCCCGGCCAGGAGAAGATCGTCTCGGTGAGGATAGCGCCAGCCAACATCACGCCGACCTGAAGGCCGATGGTGGTGATGACAGGGATCATGGCGTTACGAAGCGAGTGGATGCCGATAACCCGGAAGGGCGACAGGCCCTTGGCGCGTGCGGTGCGGACGTAATCCTCCGACAGCACTTCCAGCATGGCCGAACGTGTCTGGCGGGCAATAACAGCCAGCGGAATGGTGGCCAAAACGATGGATGGCAGCGCTAGGTGGCTCAGAGCAGAAGCAAATGCGCCCTTCTGGCCCGATAGCAGCGAGTCGATCAGCATGAAGCCGGTAACAGGCGGGAAGAAGAACATCAGCGAGATGCGTCCTGACACCGGTGTCCATTGCAGAATACCGGAGAACAGGATGATCAGCAGAAGACCCCACCAGAAAATCGGCATGGAGTAACCAACAAGAGCAACGCCCATCAGGCCCTGATCGAAGACAGAACCACGCTTGATGGCGGCAATGATGCCGGCCGGAATACCGATAGCGATAGCCAGGACGATCGCACAGAAGGACAGTTCAACCGTTGCCGGGAACAGTGCAAGAAACTGGCCGAGAATAGGCGACTTGGACACAATGGATGTGCCGAAATCGCCAGTGAGGACGCCGCCAAGGTAATCCAGATACTGGATGACCAGCGGGCGATCCATGCCGAGCGCTGCACTGATCTGTGCGTGGCGCTCTGGGGACATGACGCGTTCACCCGACAGCAGGGCAACCGGGTCACCCGGAAGCAAGCGAATGAACAAAAATGCAACGATAGAAACCCCGATGAATGTCGGGATGAGCACAGCTATGCGCCGTACAAGGAAGCCAATCATAGTAGACCTTCGATCTGTTCCTTCAGGAACCTGTTCGTTGGTAGGTGTGGCGATTTTGCCTACATCTTAATTTGTCGGAACTGCACAAAGCAAATGCCGCGCGCCTTTATTAAAAGGCACGCGGCACGCTTAACGATGACAGCTTACTCAGCGATGTCCACATTTTCGAATGTGAAGTCACCCAGCGGGCTCTGAACGAAGCCGCTGACTTCCTTACGCATAGGAACGATGGACAGGGAGTGGTCGATGGTTGCCCAAGGAGCTTCCTTCTTGAAGATAACCTGAGCTTCTTCATAGAGCTTGGTGCGCTCGGCCTGATCGGTCGTAACCTTGGCCTTCTTCACCAGATCGTTGAACTCCTTGTTGCACCACTGCGCACGGTTGTTACCGCCAACAGCTTCGCAGCCGAGAAGTGTGTCGAGGAAGTTGTCTGGATCGCCATTGTCGCCAGTCCAGCCAAGGAATACAGCGCCGTCACGGTCCTTAGCCTTCGAACGGTCGAGGTATTCAGCCCATTCGTAGGATACGATCTCAACCTTTACGCCGATCTTTGCGAAGTCATCCTGGATAACTTCAGCAGCGCGACGTGCGTTGAGCATGTAAGGACGCGAAACCGGCATTGCCCAGACCTTCATGGAAAGGTCCTTCACGCCTGCTTCTTCGAGCATCTTCTTGGCAGCGTCGAGATCGTAAGAATCATCTTCGATCTTGTCGTTGTAAGACCACATTGTCGGTGGGATCGGGTTCTTGGCAGGCGTTGCCATGCCCTGGAACACTGCGTCAACGATAGCTGGCTTGTTGATCGCCTTGTTGAGTGCCTTGCGGACTTCAACCTTGTCGAACGGAGCCTGCGTTGTGTTGTAGGCGAGGTAAGCAACGTTCAGGCCTTCCTGTTCCATAACCTGCAGGTTTGGATCAGCCTTCATGGACTGTACGTCAGCAGCGTTCGGGAACGGCATCAGGTGGCATTCGCCAGCCTTGAGCTTCTGGTAACGAACAGCAGCGTCGGTGGTGATCGCGAATACGAGATCGTCAACCTTAGGCGCGCCGCCCCAGTATTCCTTGTTAGCCTTGTAACGGATAACGGCATCCTGCTGGTAACCGACGAATGCGAACGGACCGGTGCCAACTGGCTTCTGGTTCAGCTGTTCCTTGGTGCCGTCAGCAGCCAGCTTGTCTGTGTATTCCTTCGAAACGATCGAAGCGAATGGCATCGCAAGGTTTGCCAGGAATGGCGCTTCAGGACGGTTCAGGGTGATCTTGACCGTCATGTCGTCGACTTTTTCAACCGACTTGATCAGTTCCGGGAAGCCCATGCCGGCAGCATATTCCCAGGATGTACCAGCAACATACTGGTGCCATGGGTTGTCAGTCTTGATCTGGCGCTCGATGGAGAAAACAACGTCATCTGCGTTCAGTTCACGGCTTGGCGTGAAGAAATCAGTTGTCTGGAACTTTACGCCCGGACGCAGCTTGAAGGTGTAAACCGTGCCGTCTTCCGAAACTTCCCAGCTTTCAGCAAGACCAGCAACTGGCTTGGTTGTGCCGGGCTCGAATTCGAGCAGGCGGCTGTAAACAGTGTGCGCAGCGGCGTCAAAGGTGGTGCCGGCGGTGTAGAGGCCCGGGTCAAAACCTTCTGGAGAACCTTCGGAGCAATAAACGAAGGTTTTCGCGCTTGCTACATTGGCGAAGCATGTTGCAGACAGCAATGCTGCCGCAATGAGGCCAATTTTGGAATTCATGTATAGCTCCCACTTTTATGTTCCCGCTTGTGCCAACAGGCGGGAATGGTTGAGTCATTATCGTAATTTCAGTCTGTTCCGATGCCGGAGCCACAACACGGGAAGAGCTTCACAAGGCAGTTTCCGTTTTGCTGTTCCAGCCTCGCTGCCCCCATTGCCAAAATAACGGGCGCTGTAACCGAAAAGCTGTCTTAGCATCACGAGAGGCAGAGGCGGAAGCCCCCTTTTTGCCTAAAGATATGATTTATTCTGTTACAACCAGAGATTCCTGTATCGATACAGGCCAGCCTGATTTTCAGGCTCTGATATGTGACGGAATTGGTGCCACGCAAAACCAGCACCTTGGCAAATCAGGCAAAACACAGAATCCGCATAAAACAAGGGCTTAGAGGCTGTGCAAAACCAAGCGCAGAAATTTTCACGTAAAAATACTATTTATTTTCAATCAGTTGAATCGCCAATCCGTATGACTGAAAACAATTTGTCATAAAAAATAAAAAAGTCCGTTGACATAGAGCGCTGCTCGCCGTACATCGCTCTCCGTCGCCCAGATGGCGGAATTGGTAGACGCGCCAGCTTCAGGTGCTGGTACTCGCAAGGGTGTGGAGGTTCGAGTCCTCTTCTGGGCACCAATTTCTTGATTTAGTTATCTAAATCAGCCTGCAAAAAAGCTCCGGTCTCCGGAGCTTTTTTGCGTTTAGGGCCTAAATTACTCCTCACAGCCTGTCCGAGAATGTTAGATTTCGGCCAATTCGAGCACGCAGTTTTGCTCGTCGGATTGGGCGTGTCTGAAACCGCAAATTTTCAGGCCAATTTTGCCCGAAAGTGGGTATGCCAACTTCTCATATCGAGCGACGGTAGCAGCGAGGAGTTGCAAGCTCTTGTGTAGTGAAAGCTCTGCCAAAAACAAAAAGCGCGACTATGAGCCGCGCCTTTGACGTTTTTATATGATGAAAAGCCGGATCACGCTTCCATCGAATAACCCGCACCACGAACCGTGCGAATGACATCCTGCATATTGGAGAAGTTCAGCGCCTTGCGCAGACGTCCGACATGCACGTCGACAGTACGCTCGTCGACGTAGATATCATGCCCCCAGACACCATCGAGCAGCTGCGAACGTGAGAACACGCGTCCCGGGGAGGACATCAGGAACTCCAGCAGGCGGAACTCGGTTGGCCCAAGGCGCACTTCACGGCTTTTACGGTGAACGCGGTGCGTTTCACGATCAAGCTCGATATCACCGCATTTCAGCACCGAAGACAGCACCTCGGGCTTCGCACGGCGCAGCATGGCTTTCACACGTGCCATCAGCTCTGGCGTGGAGAACGGTTTGACGACATAGTCATCCGCTCCGGTGGCCAGACCGCGAACGCGTTCGCTTTCTTCACCACGGGCCGTCAACATGATGATCGGCAGGCGTTCTGTTTCAGGCCGCATTCTGAGGCGCCGGCACAGTTCGATGCCGGAAACACCCGGCAGCATCCAGTCCAGCAACAGAAGGTCAGGAACTCGTTCCTGCAAACGAATTTCTGCTTCGTCTCCACGTGTGATCGTGTCGACTTCATAGCCTTCGGCTTCTAGATTGTAACGCAGCAGAACGCTCAGCGCTTCTTCATCTTCTACGACTGCGATCTTCGGCAACATGGCTGTACTCCGCTCAAGTCCGTCTATCTATTATTCGGTTACAGCACCGAGCGTGTTGGAGCTGTCGTCCTTCGGACGATCACCTTCAAGCTGGCTGCCTGTTGCCATGTAATAGATGGTTTCGGCGATATTGGTTGCGTGGTCACCGATACGTTCGATGTTCTTAGCGCAGAACAGCAAATGCGTGCAGGTGGTGATGTTGCGCGGATCTTCCATCATGTATGTCAGCAGTTCGCGGAACAGCGAGGTATACATGGCGTCGATTTCTTCATCACGCTCACGGATGGCGTTGGCCTTCTCGGCAGAACGCGTTGCGTAAACATCAAGCACTTCCTTGAGCTGAACCAGTGCCAGCTCGGACAGGTGCTCCAAGCCGCGTGCCAGCTTGCGTGGTACGCCCGTGCCCTGAACAGCGATTACGCGCTTGGCAGTGTTCTTGCCAAGGTCGCCGACGCGCTCCAGGTCGCTTGCAATACGCAGGGAACCGATGATTTCACGCAGGTCGGCCGCCATCGGCTGGCGCTTGGCAATCGTCACAATTGCCTTATCACCAATTTCGCGTTCCGCGTGGTCAAGCACGACGTCTTCAGAAATGACCTTCTGAGCCAAAGCCGCGTCGGAGTTGACCAGCGCGCGAACCGCATCCGCGCACATTTGCTCTGCAAGACCGCCCATCTCGGAGATGCGACGTGTCAGGAATTTCAGTTCATCGTCATAAGCAGACAAGATATGCGAATGTGTCGATGTCATTTCAAAGTCTCCGGCTTCTGCAAGGACGCGAGACGAAGCCAAATGGCTCCAAGTCGCTCCGGCACAATTCTTTCACGTTAACAGCGAGCGATTACTCCAGGATTAGCCGAAGCGTCCCATGATGTAATCCTGCGTGCGCTGGTCGTCTGGATTGGTGAACATCTTGTCAGTGTCGTTTTCTTCGACAAGATGGCCGAGGTGGAACATCGCCGTGCGTTGCGAAACGCGAGCTGCCTGCTGCATCGAGTGCGTCACGATGACAATGGTGTAGTTGGTGCGCAGTTCGTGGATCAGTTCCTCCACACGTGCCGTTGCAATCGGGTCGAGAGCCGAGCAAGGCTCATCCATCAGGATGACTTCCGGGCTGACGGCAACCGCACGGGCAATACAGAGGCGCTGCTGCTGGCCACCGGAAAGGCCGGTACCGGATTCGTGCAGGCGATCCTTTACTTCGTTCCAGAGACCGGCCTTGTGAAGGCTGGATTCAACGATCTGGTCCATGTCCGCCCGCGACTTTGCCAGGCCGTGAATACGTGGGCCGTAAGAGATGTTCTCATAGATCGTCTTGGGGAACGGGTTTGGCTTCTGGAACACCATGCCGACGCGGGCACGCAGTTCCACCACGTCAATGGCCGGATCGTAGATATCATCCGTATCGAGCGTGATCTTGCCGGTAACGCGGCAGCCATCGATGGTGTCATTCATGCGGTTCAATGTGCGCAGGAATGTGGACTTACCACAACCCGATGGGCCGATCAGCGCCGTTACGGTGTTTTCGCGAACGTTGAGGTTCACGTCGAAAAGCGCGCGCTTCTCTCCGTAATAAACCGAAACGTCTTTGCCGATCATCTTAAGCGAAACATCATTCATTTTCTTGTCCAGCGCCTTTTCAACTGCTGCTTCTGACATCATGTTCATCTGCTTCAAGCTCCTTTTACCAGCGCCGTTCGAAACGTCGACGCAGAAGGATTGCGCCTACATTCATAACAATCAGGAACAGAAGCAATATGATGATTGCTCCCGAGGTACGCTCTACGAAAGCGCGTTCTGCTTCATTTGCCCACATGTAGATCTGGACTGGCAAGGCAGTAGCAGGGTCCATTGGTGTGGTCGGGTAGTTGGCAACGAAGGCCACCATGCCGATGAGAAGCAGCGGTGCGGTTTCACCCAGAGCGTGTGCGAGACCAATGATCGTGCCGGTCAGAATACCAGGCATGGCCAGAGGCAATACGTGATGGAAGATCGTCTGCATTTTCGATGCACCGAGGCCAAGGGCCGCAGCGCGGATGGATGGCGGAACTGCCTTGAGTGCAGCACGGGTAGCGATGATGATGGTTGGCAGGGTCATCAGGGTCAGAACCAGACCACCAACAATCGATGCCGAACGTGGGAAGCCCATGAAGTTGATAAACACCGACAGACCGAGCAGACCGTACACAATGGACGGAACGGCTGCGAGATTGTTGATGTTGACTTCGATGAGGTCGGTGAAGCGGTTCTTCGGAGCAAACTCTTCCAGATAGATGGAAGCGGCAACACCGATTGGCAGCGACAGCACCAGAACGATCAGCATCATGTAGAAGGAGCCGATCAGCGCAACGCCCACGCCGGAGGCTTCCGGACGGCTAGATGCGCCATTGAAGAAGATGCCGGTGTTGAAGTGCTTGGCCAACTGGCCAGCCTCAGCAAGCTGGTTCATCCAGCCAACCTGGTTGTCTTTTACCTTGCGGCTGGCCTCGGCCACAGACAGGTCGATCTGACCCTTGTAAGCAGAGTCGATGTCGCCCGCTGCCAGCAGCGACACGTTGCGGGTCGTACCGATAACCGACGGATCCTTGGTCACGATATCGCGAAGCTGCGTGCGCACGCTATCGGAGATCATGGCATTGACAGCGCGCAGGTCTGCACGATTGTCAGGTGCAATACCCAGAACCTTGGCAACAGCGTCGCGTGCCAGGATCGGATAGTTGGCGGTCATCAACTTTGCCGGATTCTGAGCGCGCTCATTGTTCGGGTCGATAACCTGCTCGGAGAACTCGACAGGCACCGTGATCATCGTCTGCTGGAAAGCGGTATAACCCTTGCCAATAACCGACCACAGCAACAGCGCGAGAAAAATCAAGCCAAACGAGATGGCAGCGACACCATAGGCACGGAACCGGCGTTCAGCAGCGTAGCGACGCTTGATACCGATATCGCGACGGTTTGTGGACGCCTTGGCAGACGGAGTGGAGGCCGGCGAGGAAACTGCGTCGGTCATTCATACTGCTCCCGGTATTTGCGCACGATGTAGAGCGCGTAGATATTGAGGCAAAGCGTGATGGTGAAAAGCGTAATGCCGAGGGCAAAAGCAACCAGCGTCTGGGGCGAGGTAAATTCAAGGTCGCCCGTCAACTGGCTGACGATTTTCACGGTCACAGTCGTCATCGGTTCAAAGGGGTTGAACTGGATGCGCGCGGCAACACCGGCGGCCAGAACAACGATCATGGTTTCACCGATAGCGCGCGATGCCGTCATGAGGATGGCACCAACAATACCCGGCAAGGCAGCTGGAAGAACAACGCGCTTGATGGTTTCCGAACGGGTTGCACCGAGGCCGAGCGAACCGTCACGCAGTGCACGCGGCACGGCGGTGATGATATCGTCCGACAGCGAGGACACATAAGGAATGAGCATTATGCCCATAACGAAACCGGCGGTCAGAACACTTTGTGCCTGGATGAACGTGGTGTAGTTACCCGTTGCCAGACCGTTGATCTGGGTGGAGATGTCACGAAGGAACGGACCAACTGTCGTCAGGGCGAAAAAGCCGTAAACGATGGTTGGGATACCAGCGAGCACCTCGAGAAGTGGCTTGGCCATCGAGCGAACACGCGGCGAAGCGTATTCCGCCATGTAGATGGCCGAGAACAGGCCAACCGGTACAGCCACGAGCATGGCAACCAGACCGATGTACAGCGTACCCATCAACAGTGGGATGAGACCAAACTGACCGGAACTATCCGTTGCACCAGCGGCCGCAAAACGTGGGTCCCAAACGGTTCCAAAGAAGAACTCATGTGCTGGCACCATATTGAAGAACTGGATCGCTTCCGTCAGCATCGACAGGATAATTCCGACCGTGGTCAGGATCGCGATCGAAGAGGCAAGTATCAGACCGGTCAGAATGAACTTCTCCACTCTGTTACGGGCGCGGAAGCGCGGCGCAATCGAACGGAAAGACACGGCTGCACCGCCAAGGGCCAGACCAAGCACCACAACCATCATCGCAATGCGGCTCATCGATGTCAGGTCGTTCAGCTCCTTGGCAGAAACGATCATGTAGGGCTGAGGGTCGCCGGCCAAGGCAATACCACGGGTAGACAGAAGCGGACGGATATCTGTCGTGCCAGCCTCAACCGCGGCGAGTTCTTCAGCCGAAAGGGCGTTCATGCCGCGCGCAATTGCGCCGACCATGCCGTAAGCCAGACCCTGCTGGGCTTGCGACTGGGCGCGAACGTCTTCCGGGAAACCGGCACGCACGGTGGAGGTGATGACCATCGGGCTGATAATCAGCCAGATACCCAGAATGATGGCGGCTGGAATGACGGCCCACAAGAGAACATAAGAACCGTGATAACCCGAGCGGGAATGCATGACGGCGGAACGGCCGCCGGCAAGCGCCGCAGCACGGCGGCTACCAAGCAGGTAGCTGGCAATGCCGATCAATGCCAGTATGAGCAAAAGGATCGATGTGTTCATAAAATTTCCTCGGCATGCCGGGGCGGCAGGGTGCAGCAAAACAACGTAACGGTGGCAAACAACACGCCTCTGTGGGCAGCCTGACCGTTTTCACAATCCCAATACGCCAAGGGTGAAACCGGAACAAGCCAGACACCCAAGGGAATAAACGGCGCGGGGGAAAACCCCGCGCCGTCAAGATATTAGAGAGTCTTACCGGATTCGAAGTTGGCGCGGATTTCGTCGCGCTCTGCGTCAGGCGCAGCAACCAGACCGTAAGCGGCCAGCGGAGAGTCTGGGCCGATCATTTCTTCAGACGTGAAGAACTCAACGTATTCCTTCAGGCCTGGGATAACGCCCAAGTGAGCCTTCTTCACGTAGAAGAACAGCGGACGGGATACTGGGTATTCGCCAGAAGCAATGGTTTCCGTGGAAGGAACGACCCCGCTGATGGTAGCAACCTTCAGACGGTCAGCATTGTTTTCGTAGAAAGCCAGACCGAACACGCCGAGACCGGCCTTGTTAGCGTCGATACGAGCCAGGGTCTCTGTGTAGTCGCCGTCGATATCAACCGAAGCGCCGTCCTTGCGAACAGCTACGCACTTAGCAGCAGCCTGCTTGGCATCAGCAACCAGACCCTTGATGGCGTCAGTTGCACCAGCTTCCTTGCAGCCTTCAGCCATAATCTTCTCTTCGAAGACTTCGCGTGTGCCGTGCTTGGAACCAGGGATGTAAGCAGCGATTGCTACATCAGGCAGTTCCTTGTTGATTTCGGACCACTTCTTGTAAGGGTTGGCAACGAGCTTGCCGTCCTGAACGATTTCAGCTGCGAGAGCGAGGTAGATGTCCTTCGGCTCAAACTTTACGTCTGGGTTGGACGAATCCATCGCAAAAACGATGCCATCGTAACCGATCTTGACTTCCTGAACTTCAGTGACGCCAGCAGCCTTGCAAGCTTCGAGCTCTTCGCCCTTGATTGCGCGCGAAGCATTGGCAACGTCGATGGTGCCTTCACCAACGCCGGAGCAGAAAGCCTTCAGGCCGCCACCGGTACCACCGGATTCAACAACTGGCGCCTTAAAGGCAGGGAAGGTTTCAGAGAACGTCTCGGAAACGATCTTCGCGTATGGAAGAACGGTCGAAGAACCTGCGATCTGTACCTGGTCGCGAGCAGCGGCGGCGCCTGCAAATGCAACGGAAGCCACCAAAGCTGCTGCGGTCAATTTAACAATGTTCATTTGTCTCTCCCATGATGGGTTTGTAAGGACGCAGCCTATGCGGCACTCGCACTTTCCTGCGTTCGGCGCGTCCTTATTAGCCGCGCTTAGCTTATGCTTTTATGTCATTTCAATGAAACATTTGTGACACGTCAACCCATTGATATAAAACGTCATTTTATATCAGCTCAGAAATTTGATGACTGAGTATGTCAGAATCTAACGGTAAACTCGGTTCCTTCGCCCAATTCGGATTTCACGATCAACCGTGCCCGATGGCGCGTCAGGATATGCTTGACGATCGCAAGACCGAGACCTGTACCTTTTTTGGAGCGACTGTCGGTGACGCTCACGCGATAAAACCGCTCCGTCAAACGTGGCAAATGTTCCTTGGGAATGCCCGGCCCCTTATCAATAACGCTGACTTCTACCGGCTTTCCGGGCGGTGTCTTCAGCCGGATATCGACGACCTTGCCTTCCTGGCCGTATTTACAGGCGTTCTCAACCAAGTTCTGGAATACCTGCACCAATTCGTCGCGCTCGCCCTGCACTTCGACGGCCACTTCGGGCACATGCAGATTGATCGAGACATCAAGTTCATTGGCCAACGGCACCAGAGCATCCCGCACATGTCCGAGAAGCGGCACAAGATCGACCTTCTGATCCGGAGCGATATGAGCGCGTAGCTCAAGCCGCGACAATGACATGAGATCATCAACCAGACGGCTCATGCGGGTTGCCTGATCCAGCATGATACCCAGAAAGCGCGTCTGCGCCGCAGGATCATTCTTGGCTGGTCCCAACATGGTTTCAATAAATCCACGCAAAGAAGCGAGCGGTGTACGCAGTTCATGGCTGGCATTGGCAACGAAGTCGCTGCGCATGCGGTCGATACGACGAAGTTCGGAAATGTCGCGGAACGAAAGGATGTAATAACGTTTGTCCTGCGATTTCAGTAGGTCCGCCGGTGCAATACGGACAATAAAGACCTGTTGGGACGGCAGTCTTTCGGAATGCTCGATCTGGTTCGGCTCTCCAGTCATGATGGTTTCGCGGATCATGTCCAGTATGCTGGGCGAACGCAGGCGGGCGGAAATATGCGTGCCGGTGGTAAGCTGACCGAAGATTTTTTCAGCAGCCTCGTTTTCAAACAGAATGGCCGCAGACTTGTCCAGAATGAAGATCGGGCTGTCCAGCACGGCGAGACCGGCCTTGAAGCTGGCGAAGCTTTCCGGCACCGCATCATCCGCTTCGACGACAACAGGTGGCAGCATGCGGGGGATTTCCGGACGCGCTGATTTATCGCGCAGCAACAATGCGACCAGCGCCAATATCCAAGCGCCGCCCACCAGCCAGGGCGAACCTTTTTCCAGAACAGCCAGAAGCGCCAGCAAGGTCATGGACAAGATAACGAGCCAGTTCCGTCCCATCTTAGCGATGACACTGTTGCCAGCATTGTTGTTGTCATCCGTCGCCATTGCCATGTCCGCTTCCAAACGTCGCCAGTTATAATGCATTGCACATCATGTCCGCAGAATCGCGTAACGTTTGGCGCATCGATCCGTCATATCGTGACTTCATGACAGATATTCATCAAGCCAGCGGTTATTAAACAGCTCATTATCCCCGAGAATAAAAAAGGGCCATTTTCCTTAGCCGGCGACAAAAACCTGTCCCTGAAATTACTTGAATTTCAACATGCAATATGTGTTGATCGGTTGATAATTACACGTTCTGTACGCGTGGAAAAGGGAGATACCATGGCTGATACCAGCAAGAAACGGGCAGTTGAGCTTGATATCAATGGCAAGACACGGACATTCGATATTGATGACCCAACCTTGCCCTCCTGGGTCGAAGACGCCAAACTTTCCGCCGGAGGTTATCCCTACGACAAGAAAATGAAGCGCGAAGATTATGACAATGCGCTGGAAGCGTTGCAGATTGAACTGGTAAAGGTGCAGTTCTGGCTTCAATCGACAGGCAAGAAGGTCATGGCGGTCTTCGAAGGCCGTGACGCTGCCGGTAAGGGCGGCACGATTTTCGCTACCAAGGCCTACCTCAATCCTCGCTCCGCACGGGTTGTTGCGCTGACCAAGCCGACGGAAACCGAACGCGGTCAATGGTATTTCCAGCGTTACATCTCTCATTTTCCGACAGCGGGCGAACTCGTGCTGTTTGACCGCTCATGGTACAACCGTGCCGGTGTTGAACCGATCATGGGTTTTTGTACGCCGGAAGAACACAAACGCTTCCTGAAGGAAACGCCACGGCTGGAAAAAATGATCGTCCATGACGATGTGCATTTCTTCAAGTTCTGGCTGGATATTGGTCGTGAAACTCAGATCGAGCGTTTCCATGATCGCCGTCACAGCCCGCTGAAATGCTGGAAACTGTCGGATATGGACATCGCTGCGCTGACAAAGTGGGATGATTACACCGCAATGCGCGACCAGATGCTGGATAAGACCCATACGGATGACGCGCCATGGACAATTGTCCGTGCCAACGACAAAAGGCGCGCACGCATCAATGTCATCCAGCACATTCTCAAATCGATCGATTACGAGGGTAAAGATAAAAAGGCCATCGGCGATATCGATGACAAAATCCTTGGTTTCGGTCCTGACTTTTTGAAGTAAAAAATCACTGACGTCTTTATAAAGATCAGGCCGTTTTCATTCCGGTTTCGGTTGTGACGGCCCGATCCGATATTTCGATGCGAAAACGGGTTCCCGGCTCCGGCTTTTCCACCAGCGCAATCGTACCACCATGGGCAAGTACAAGTTCACGGGCAATGACGAGGCCAAGGCCCGTCCCGCCGGAGCGAGCAGAGCCACGAAACGCCGAAAACAGGTTTTCACGTGCCTTGAGCGGCATCCCTGGGCCATTATCATCAATGGTGATGCTGACAGAATTGCCGTTGCGCTGGCCGGAGACAATGAGCGTGCGCGGTGGCATGCTTTCGTCCCACTCCATATTCAACAATGCTTCCACCGCGTTGCGACAGATATTGTGAATAATGCGGAACAGCTGCTCTGCATCGGCATCGACAACCAGTTCCGACTGCAGCTGCGACACAAACTCAATGCCACTTTGCGGGCCAATGGCCAGAATATCGCGCACTTCTTGCAGCGTTGTGCTCAGTCTCAACGGACGACGCCTTGGCGCAGCTTCGGTGGCCTGCCCGTAGGTCAGAACTTCGTTGGTGTAACCAACGGCCCTGTCGATGGTTCGCAGAAGCTTGGGCGCAAAACTGCGGACCATTGGATCGTTTACGTCCACCAGTCTGTCCGACATCAGTTGCGCCGATGACAGAATATTGCGCATGTCATGATTGATCTTGGATACGGCAAGACCGAGGTCCGCGAGGTTTTTCTGCTGCTTCAACGTCCGGTGAAGCTGTGTCTGCATATCGGCAAGATGCCGTCCGGCCACCGAAAGCTCATCAGGACCATTATCGGGAGTGAAAATCCGTGACGGATTATCCGGCTGTTCTGAAAAGTCCTGGATGCCACGGGTGATACGGCGAATTGGCCGGATCATGATGCGATTGATCGAAACGAAGATAAGAAATGAGGTAATCAGCGAAAGGACTATCGACAGGAGAAACACATTGCCAGCATAGGCCAGCATTGCCTTACGCAGATGTTTGTCCGGCATGACAAGCTCAATAATGGTGTCGGTCTCACCGACCACGCCGAACACCCGCATCATGCGATCACCACCAAAAAGCAGAGTGGAGAAGGCATCCCTGACGGCGCCGAGTTGCGACACGTGGGAGAGATCAAACTGCTGATCGACACTTGGTGGCATTTCGGTCGCCGCCAGAAGACGCGAGGTTCCGTCTTTACGAAGGGCAATCAGCTTTGCGCCTATTGCCGACAATGTGTCATCCTGCACGGAGCGAGGAAGTTCCGCTTGTAAACCATCGATGACGGCACCGGCCGCAGCAGCCGTGTTGAGACGGTCATTGAGCCAGGACAGGCGCATGTTGGCGACAGATGGTGGAAAAATCAGCACTTCCGCCACCATGATAAAAATCACGGTCAAGAGCAGCAGACGTCCGGACAGACCTTTGGTCAGCCCCGGCATGTCATTGGGAGCTTTCTCCAATGCTTGACCTGCCTTGTCTGCTCCTTCTGAAAACACCGGCTCATTCCTGTCTGCGATGCCACATCCAAGGTGTTGGGCATCCGTTGGGCATTATCTGACAGACATAATAAGGGGTCATCCGAGTTTTTCCAATGCCTGCCAACACGTTCCTCGCCATAACACAGAAACGCCACCTGAAAAGGTGGCGTTTGTTATTTCACTGAGGATACCGCTGATCTCTCACGATATCAGAAATCTTCCCATTCGCGGGTATTCTGGGCAACAGCAGCCGATCCGTTAAACGCGCGGGCAACATCACCCATCATGCGGCGGGCTGGAGAGGCAACCGCCGTCGCGCCATTCTGACCGGAACGGGCAAGTGTCGGACGGGACTGTGCAACCGGGTTACCCTCGCCAACTCTGAACTGGCTGACCAAACGCATCAGATTGCCAGCTTCTTCCGTCAGCTTATGGGTTGAGGCAGAAGTTTCCTCGACCATGGCCGCATTACGTTGTGTGACCTGGTCCATCTGGTTGATGGCAGTGTTGACTTCCTGCAGGCCTGTCGACTGTTCCTTGGCAGCTGTTGCAATCGAGTGAATGTGCTCATTGATGCTCAGAACACGGCTTTCGATTTCATCCAGCGCTTCACCGGTTTTTTGAACCAGTGTTACGCCCTGCGACACTTCAGAACCGGACTTGGTAATCAGCGCCTTGATATCCTTGGCAGCGTTTGCAGAGCGCTGCGCCAGTTCACGCACTTCCTGCGCAACAACCGCAAAGCCCTTGCCAGCTTCGCCAGCACGGGCGGCTTCAACACCGGCATTCAGTGCCAAGAGATTGGTCTGGAAAGCGATCTCATCAATGACGTTGATGATCTGGCTGATTTCACGCGATGCCTGCTCGATACGCCCCATGGCCGAAACGGCTTCACGAACCACCTTGCCAGACTTCTCGGTTGTTTCCTTGGCCTCGGAAACCATGGTGCTTGCTTCCTGAGCTCGCGAGGTCGAGTTACGTACGACGGCGGTAATCTCGTCCAGAGCGGCAGAGGTTTCTTCCAGTGCCGCAGCCTGCTGTTCTGTACGCTTGGAAAGATCGTCGGCAGCCGAGCGGAGTTCGAGACCGCTGTCATTAATACTATGCGTGCCCAAACGAACGTCGCTCATAGTGACGCGCAGCTTGGCGAGGGTATTGTTGACGTTGCCCTGAAGTTCACCGAACACACCGTGGAATTCACCACGCATGCTCTGCGTCAGATCACCATCAGCGAGGCTTGCAATAACGCGGCCGGTTTCGGATACGCCATTATCAACGCTGACCAGCAGCGTATTGATGTTTTGCGCGAAGCGATTGAGATTGTCGTCACCGTAATCCTTGTTGATACGGCGGCTGAAGTCACCTTCTGCGGCAGCGCCGACAACTTCGGCCATACCGGCTTGAAGATCATCGCTCTTTGCTCGCATGGCAGCTTCCTGCGCATTCATCTGGCGCACTTGAAGACCATTGCGCTTGAAGACTTCAACAGCGGCGGCCATTTCACCAATCTCATCCTTACGGTCAAGATAAGGGACATCCGCCTCCAGATCACCTTCAGCGACAGCATTCATCACGCCGGAGACTTTAAGAATAGGGCCGCTCAGTTGCTTGGAGCCAATGTAAAGGCCAAAAGCCGAACCAACGATAACGCCGGCAGCCGTCACCAGAGACACGATCCAGAACATCGCCTGACCAAAATTCTCGATACCGGCTTTTAGCGCATTCAACTCGTCGACGTCAGCCTTGACGATTGCGTCGATATCAACCTGATAAGCTTTACGGTTTTCGCGGTTGGCGTCATTATTACCCTGTTCATTGGCCGCTTGCGGGCTGACATCGCGACCAAGACGGACTGTTTCGGTACGGAACTTCCTGAATTCGGCAAAACGGCTTTCAAGATTGGAGAAGGCGGCGGACTGTGCAGCAGGAACCATTGGCTTCCAGGCGGCAATCAGACTTTCCATGGAATCGAGGTTCTTCAATAGGCCATCGCCAAACTTCGATGCGGTTGCTGTGTCCTTTGCCGCATAGATACCGCGTGCTTCCATAACAACGGCGGTTACCAGACGATTGAGCGATTCCCCCTTATGCGCACGATCGGCAGCCGCATCAAAAGCAACAACCCGGCTGTGGTACTCATTGACGGCATAGATAGACAAGCCCCCGATGGTACACGCGACAAGGCTTAAAAGCCCCACGAGAAGATTAATCTTGCCCCGAATTTTCACTGCAATCCCTCCAAAGTGCTGCCCCCTCACGCAATAGTGAAAAAAGGAAGCCGCCATGACCTTTCGTCACAACAACATTTATCTACGCACCATTAAGAAAGAATTTCCGATTTTAATTACTTGCCGTTGCTGGAACAAAATTTATACATTCTGAAGTGATGCAATTGTTCCTGCTACGCGGCAAAGTCGTTCCGGCTGTTTATCTTGCAGACAAAACCAGCTGCGGTTCAGCAATTGACTTTAGAGGTCTTAAGCCCTTATAAGCCCGCACGTCTGGCTATTATGCGCTTAATGCGCGTGCCGGGCATCAATCGAAACGCTCCTGCCCATAAGGGCAAAGCCAAGAAGGGCCGCACACCGCGGTATTAAATAAATGTCGAAGCGTACATTCCAACCATCCAAGCTTGTTCGCAAGCGCCGTCATGGTTTCCGTGCCCGTATGGCTACCGCTGGTGGTCGTAAGGTTCTGGCTGCTCGCCGCACACGCGGCCGCGCCCGTCTGTCGGCTTAATTGCCGATTGCCCGATTGAAAAGTCGCGGGCAGATGACTGAGACGAAGAAATCCCCCGGGCGGTTGAAAAACCGGCCGGATTTTCTTGCCGTGCAAAAGGGAGAGAGACGCAAGGGGGCAAATTTCCTTCTTGAAGTTCTTGACCGCAAAGAACCTGAGAGCGACGCTCGTGTCGGTTTTACGGTCACCAAAAAGCAAGGCAATGCGGTCGAGCGCAATCGAATGCGCCGTCGCCTCAAGGAAGCCGTCAGGCTGTCAGCCGGGTTTGCAATGAAACCCGGACATGACTATGTGATTGTCGCACGGCGTGACGTGTTGAAAACACCTTTCGCCCAACTGTCCTCCCAGCTTGCCGATCGTATCGAAGGCCGTGGGAAACCGAAACGGTCCCAGGAGACCCGCTCCAGGAAAGAATGATGGAAAAGAACCGCAATTACTTCATCGCGATAGCCCTTTCGGTTGTCATCGTCCTTGCCTGGCAATTCTTTTACATGAACCCGCGCATAGAACAGCAACGTCTGGCTGAAGAAGCGCGCAAGGCACAGGTTGAACAGACCCAGGCAGCCAATGGCGCCGCGTCGACAACGTCGGGTGCAACGGTAGACGGCACGCTCCCAGGTGCTGCAGGCCAGCCAGCCGCAACCGCGACCCGCGAAGAATCCCTGGCCAAGTCACAGCGTATCACAATCGATACCAGCGCAGTTGCCGGTTCGATCAATCTGACAGGCGCACGCCTCGATGACATCCGTCTCAAGGACTACCATGAGACCGTTGATGACTCGAGCCCGATCATCACGCTGTTTTCTCCATCGGACAGCAAGGACGGTTACTTTACTGAGCTTGGTTACATTGCCGGCGAAGGCGCAGGCTCTGTACCAGGCCCGTCGACTGTCTGGACTGTCGCTTCTGGCGACAAGTTGACCGAGACGACACCGGTTACGCTTTCCTTCACCAACGAAAAGGGCGTGGTTTTCACCCGTACCATTTCGATTGATGAACACTACATGATTACCGTTGCCGACAAGGTCGAGAACCCGGGACAGGAAGCTGTTTCCTTCTCCACTTACGGCCGCGTGACACGTAACAACAAGCCGACCACCCCGTCTGTTTTCGTTATTCATGAAGGCTTCATCGGTGTGACTGGTCCTGATGCCAGCCTGACGGAAGAGACTTACAAGAAGGCGGAAGAAGGCGCGCTTACCCTGCCTAAGGGCACTGGCGGCTGGATCGGTATCACCGACAAGTACTGGGCAGCAGCGATTGTTCCGCCGCAGACCGTACCTTTCGAAGGCCGTTATTCGCACTTCACCGATGGTCAGCCCCGTTACCAGGCCGATTATCGTACCGACGCCATTACGGTCGCCCCTGGCCAGTCCACGGAACTGAAGAGCCTGGTATTTGCAGGCGCCAAGGAAGTTCCGCTGGTCGACCGCTATGAAACATCGCTGTCCATCCCGCGCTTCGATCTGATGATCGACTGGGGCTGGTTCTACTTCATCACCAAGCCAATGTTCAAAATGATGGACTTCTTCTTCCGTTATTTTGGCAACTTCGGTGTTGCGATCCTGATGACGACCATCGTCGTGAAGGCGCTGTTCTTCCCGCTTGCAAGCAAGCAGTACGCTTCCATGGCTAACATGAAGCGCATGCAGCCGAAAATGGAAGAGCTGAAGGCCAAGCATGGCGATGACCGCATGGCATTGCAGCAGGCGATGATGGCGCTTTACAAGGAAGAGAAGATCAACCCGGTGGCCGGTTGCTGGCCGATGCTGCTGCAGATCCCGGTATTCTTCGCGCTCTACAAGGTTATCTACGTTACCATCGAAATGCGCCATGCGCCGTTCTTTGGCTGGATCCACGACCTTTCCGCGCCAGATCCGACCTCGCTGTTCAATCTGTTCGGTCTGCTGCCGTACGACGTACCACACTTCCTGATGATTGGTGTATGGCCGCTCATCATGGGTATCACGATGTTCCTGCAGATGCGCATGAACCCGACCCCGCCAGATCCAACACAGGCCATGATCTTCACCTGGATGCCGCTGATCTTCACGTTCATGCTCGCTTCCTTCCCGGCCGGTCTGGTTATTTACTGGGCATGGAACAACACCCTGTCGATCAGCCAGCAGGCACTTATCATGAAGCGTCATGGCGCAAAGATTGAGCTGTTTGACAATCTCAAGGGCTTGTTCAAACGCAAAACGGCCGAACCGAAATGACGACAGGTTTACCTCAGGAAAAACCGCTATTCGGACGGCCATGGATCTTCATTCGCGGTGTACCCGCCATGAAGTTCCTGCCGCCTGAGGGACCGCCGGAAATCGCATTTGCCGGGCGCTCCAACGTGGGAAAGTCCTCGCTTATCAATGCGCTGGTTGGCCATAAGGGTCTGGCCCGCACATCGAACACGCCGGGCCGTACGCAGGAACTCAACTACTTCGTGCCGGACGGTTATTCGGGCCAGGAAAACGATCTTCCGCCGATGGCGCTGGTCGATATGCCCGGTTACGGATACGCACAGGCTCCGAAAGAGCAGGTCGATGCATGGACCAAGCTGGTCTTTGACTACCTGCGTGGCCGTGCGACGTTGAAGCGCGTTTATGTGCTGATCGATTCCCGCCACGGCGTGAAGAAAAACGACGACGAAGTGTTTACGCTTCTGGACAAGGCCGCCATTTCCTATCAGCTCGTTCTGACCAAGACCGACAAGATCAAGGAAGCTGGCGTACCGCGTCTGATGAGCGAAACTCTTGAGAAAATCCGCAAGCACCCTGCCGCTTACCCGGAAGTGCTTGCCACATCGTCGGAAAAGTCATCCGGTCTTGATGAATTGCGGGCTGAAATAGTGCGGACTGTCGGCTACGTCTGAGATACAGCTCCTGTCATTCAGTTCATGAATGACAGGAGTACCGCAAAAAATATCGCCCCGAAGGCGATGGCGCGCCAGAAGCGCACAGAATTCCAAAGATACGCCAGAGTCAGTCTTTTTGTCGCGTGTTGCCGCGCCTGCATCATCGCAATCGCTGCAGTCTGTGTCTGTAATTTCCCGGCATAGGCTGTGTGAGTGGCCTGTTCTTCAAACGCCACCTGCTGCAAATTGGCTTGCCAGCGGCTGACCATCAGTGCAAATGACCGATCCTGCCGGATACGGCGCGTCAATTGCTCATGCACATCTGGCGGTAATGCACCCAGCACATATTCTCCGGCCAGGATCTCGTCTTTCATACCACTTTGTTTGTTGCTGTCCGGCATGGTCATCTGCCGTCCACTCCCTGTCATCACTTTTGTTGTTTTGACACATGCGCCTCCCGCACAATGTGTCCTATCCAACCAAGCTCTGCCTATTCCCCGCGCCTGTCAATCGCCGGAAAATCACACCCTCGCGGAATTTATGGTTTTAACGTCCGTCAGGCACATTAAGCGTTTGAGATTATTCCCTCCGTCAAAAACTTGCGCTAAAAGGCCGCAACCAACGACGAGGGTTTTTCTATGGCAAGTTCTGAAAGCGAAATGCAAGCACGGCTTCTGGCGCAAGCCCTGCCCTTCATGCAGAAATACGAAAATAAAACCATCGTCGTGAAATATGGCGGCCATGCCATGGGCGATCCTGCACTGGGCAAGGCCTTCGCCGAAGACATCGCACTTCTCAAGCAGTCCGGTATCAACCCTATCGTCGTGCACGGCGGCGGTCCGCAGATCGGCGCGATGCTGGCCAAGATGGGCATTGAATCGAAGTTTGAAAACGGTCTGCGCGTTACTGACGCCAAGACCGTCGAAATCGTTGAAATGGTTCTGGCCGGTTCGATCAACAAGGAAATCGTTGCCCTGATTAACCAGACCGGCGAATGGGCTATCGGTCTGTGCGGCAAGGACGGCAACATGGTGTTTGCTGAAAAGGCCAAAAAGACGGTTATCGACCCGGACAGCAACATAGAGCGCGTTCTCGATCTCGGCTTCGTGGGCGAAGTTGTTGAAGTCGACCGCACGCTTCTGGACCTGCTTGCCAAGTCCGAGATGATCCCGGTTATCGCACCTGTTGCACCGGGTCGTGATGGCGCGACCTACAACATCAACGCCGACACCTTTGCCGGTGCTATCGCTGGTGCGCTGCACGCCACACGCCTGCTTTTCCTCACCGACGTTGAAGGCGTTCTGGACAAGAACAAGGAACTCATCAAGGAACTGACCGTCTCGCAGGCCCGCGCGCTGATCAAGGACGGCACGATTTCCGGCGGCATGATCCCCAAGGTTGAAACCTGCATTGATGCGATCAAAGCAGGTGTTCAGGGCGTCGTCATTCTCAATGGCAAGACTGCCCATTCGGTTCTGCTGGAAATCTTCACCGAAGGTGCCGGCACGCTGATCGTTCCCTGATCACTGCACCATGCCCGTTTCATGTGCGCCCGGCCGGAAAGTGGCTTTACTTTCCGGCCGGGCGTTTTTTACCAGAACAGCAGGCCCAAGATGCCGCTGACGATCAGCAGGCATCCTGCAAGCTCCATGGCATTTATCCGTTCGCGAAACAGAAACCATGACGCCATGAAGGTGAAAACCAGTTCGATCTGGCCGAGCGCCCGCACATAGGCCACCTGCTGCAAGGTCATCGCCGTAAACCAACACGCCGATCCGACCACACCAGCTATTCCCACCAGCGCCGACGAGCGCCATGTGACAAGAACCTGCACGATTTCCCGTTTGTCTTTCCATGCCATCCAGACCAGCATGAAGGCCGTCTGAAAAGTGGTGACGCAGGCAAGCGTGACAGCGGCCGACATGATTGGCCCTGCGCCTTCCAGAGACAGCGACGCGCTACGATAGGCGACTGCTGAAATACCAAAAACACCGCCAGACGCGATGCCGATCAGGGCTGTCCGGCTGGTCAGGGCCGTCAGTGTATTGCGCCACGAAAGCGGCATGCGCGCCATGGAAATTGTCATTACTCCGATGACACCGACAAAGATTGCCGCGATGGTACCCGTCGTCAGCTTTTCACCCAACAGTATGAAACCGAACAGGGCTGCCTGCACCGGCTCGGTCTTCGAGTAGGCGGTACCGACCGCGAAATTCCTCAGCGAGAACAGATGCACCAGCAGCATCGTGGCGAAGATTTGCGCCAGTCCACCGATCACTGCCCAAGCAAAAAAGGCCGCATGAAAGCTGGGGAATGTCTGCGCGGCTGTGAAATACAGAAATAGCACATAGGCGATGGCAATCGGAAAGCCGTAGCCGAACCGCACAAAGCTCGCACCGCGTGTGCCGAGCGAGCCCTGCAAATGCTTCTGCAATGCCGAGCGCAGGTTCTGCATGAAGGCCGCAGCGATAGTGATGGGTATCCAGAGTTCCATGATGTTTGACGACAGCATCGGCTCGAAAATCGGACAGGATTTCCGGAAAGCTCGGTGCGAAGCTTCCATAGGTTAGAGCGTCCTTTTAGCGTCCTGTAGGACGTATTGTGCTTTATCACGCTGCACTTGCAGGCCCCAAGCCCGGAAAGCGGTGCAAGCCGTCACCTTTTCGATTTTCTTTGCCGTGGCGAGGGTGCATAAGAAAGCTATGACAGCAAAGCCACACAATCTCCCTCAGAACTCTGATTTCGACCATGTACGCGACTGGGTGTTTGACCTCGATAACACTCTGTACCCGCACCACATCAATTTGTTCGAACAGATTGATCGCAACATGACCGCCTACGTGTCAGAGCTGTTGCAATTGGAGGCCGACGAGGCCAGGGCTTTGCAAAAACGGTATTATCACGAGCACGGCACCACCCTGCAGGGGTTGATGATCCATTATGGCATTGATCCCAATGACTTCCTCGAGAAGGCACATGCCATCGACTATTCGCCGCTTCTGCCACATCCGGAGCTGGGTGAGGCAATCAAGGCGCTTCCGGGCCGCAAGTTCATTCTGACCAATGGCAGCGTAAAACACGCCCAAGCCGCCGCAGGGGCACTGGGTATTCTCGATCAGTTCGAAGATATTTTCGATATTGTTGCCGCAGGCTACCTGCCCAAACCTGCCAGCGCGACCTATGAAAAGTTTGCGGCCCTGACCAAGCTCGAAACAAACAAAGCCGCGATGTTTGAAGACTTGCCACGCAATCTGTCAGCGCCAAAGGCGCTTGGCATGAAGACAGTGTTGCTGGTGCCGCGCAATCTGGAAGGCATCGTCATGGAACGATGGGAAATTCCCGGCGAAACCGATGCCCACATCGATTACATCACTGATGATCTTACATCGTTCCTAACCCATCTGACGGGAATGAAAAATCCGGTTTAAAAAAGGCAGATAAGCCTGCTTTAACATTACAAAATCGTCACCCACATTACGGATGTTTAAGTGGTGTGGAGCGTCATGCGCCATTACTTTTTCCTCAGGGACACCAAAGGAAAGGTACTAGCGATGACTACAAAAAAGATCACCCTCACCGCTCTTGGTGCAGCACTTGTTCTCGGCAGCACAACAGTGGCCAGTTTTGCCGCACCAAGGGATCGGCACCCGCCGATGCCGCGTGAGGCGCTGTTCATTCATTTGCTGAAAGTGGCCGACACCGACAAGGACGGTAAAATATCCAAGGCGGAATTTGACGCGAGACAGGAAGCCCTGTTTACCGAAGTCGACAAGGACAAGGACGGCTCGATCACGCCAAAGGAAATGCGCGAATACCGCAAGGCGAAGTTCGAGGAATTCCGTGCCAATAACCCGCGTCCGGAACGCGCAAATGCCGATGCTCCCAAAGATAAAAAGCATGAAGAGCACGCCAAGAATGATGACCGCCGTCACGGCGAGGGTCGTCATGGTGGCAAAGGCTGGGGTGAAGGTCGTCACGGCGGCAAGGGTGCCGGTTTCATGCTGATCCGTATGGCGGACAAGGACGAAAATGGTCAGCTCAGCAAGGCCGAGGTTACTGAAGCCAGTGCAAAACTGTTTGAACGACTGGATCGCAACAAGGATGGTGTCATCAGCATTGACGACATGCCAGACCGTCCATTCCCCTGAACGGACATGATCTAAAAAATAATGCCCGCCCGGTTTCTTGCCTGGCGGGCCTCATGGTCCATTAAGCTGCACACGCAGCTCCGTGTAACGAAGCGATCAGTGAAGACTTACGGTCTTGAGGTGATCTTCGGCAGCCTTGAAGAAGGTGCTGGAACGATTGTCAGTCAGCAGGATCGGTGTACCATCGGCACCGAACAATGCCCAAAGGTCAAGCTGCGGGTCGACATCAGGCGCTTCAGGAAAACAACGGCTGATTTCTTCAGCGCGCATGCGTCTGATATAACCCACCTCACCTGCCCCGATATGAGCAAGCTGTGACTGCGTAAGGCGCGAATGCGCATCCTTCAAAAGCATTTTATGCCTCCACATTTGCGAACGCTGTCACCAGCGCCCTTCGGAACCTTACGTTCTCATGAACGTCTGTACTGTTCCGCCAAGACCTGTCGCACTCAGTGCCCTTGTTCAAGCAGACGGTGCGTTGCGTCCTACTGTGAGACGGAAATGTTAATTTTCTTCACCATATGGGAAATTTCCGGACGAACGAGATCAATAGAAAGCAGGCCATTGCGCAGACGCGCTTCGCCAACCTTCATGCCCTCAGCCAGAACAAAAACGCGCTGGAACTGCCGGGCGGCAATACCGCGATAGAGAAAGTCGCGTTTTTCCTGTTCTTGCTGGCGCCCACGGATGATGAGTTGATTTTCGACTGTCGTGACATCAAGCTCTTCTTCGGAAAAGCCGGCAACAGCGATAGTTATGCGCAAGACATCGTGTTTTCCGTCTTCGCCATGCAATCTCTCTATATTGTAGGGGGGATAGCCGTCATTGCCCTTGATCATGCGCTCAAGGGTCTTTTCGATAGCATCGAAACCCAGCACCATCGGGCTACCAAAAGGCGTCATACGGCTCATCTTCTGTCCTTGTTTACCCAAGCGACGTTTTGCGAACCCGTCAATCGGCACTCGCAAACTTCCATATGGGAAGAGAAAGCCTGCCCTGCAAGGCCGCGTGGTGACACATCCGCAGCTTCTGTCGAGCCAACTTGACAATCCACTTCGGAACGGTCGAAAAGAACCACCTCACTCAATTGCAGGCGCACCATGACCGAACGCAGAAAAATCATTATCGACACGGATCCCGGCCAAGACGATGCAGCTGCCATCATGCTGGCACTGGCGAGCCCGGAGCTTGAAGTTCTGGGCCTGACAGCCGTTGCCGGCAACGTGCCATTGCGTCTGACCAGTCGTAATGTCCGCATTATCTGCGAATTGTCCAATCGTACCGACGTTCCGGTTTACGAAGGCGCAGAGCGCCCGCTGGTGCGTGAACCGATTACCGCCGAACACGTCCACGGCAGTACGGGCCTCGATGGCGCTGACTTCGATGAACCGACCATGCCGGTGCAGGACCAGCATGCAGTTGATTTCATCATCGAGACGTTGCTGCGCGAACCGGCTGGCACAGTCACACTGTGCACACTGGGCGCCCTGACCAACATTGCCACGGCCCTCAACAAGGCACCTGAGATCGCTCCGCGCGTCAAAGAACTGGTGATGATGGGCGGCGGCTATTTTGAAGGCGGCAACATCACGCCAGCTGCAGAATTCAACATCTATGTCGACCCACAGGCGGCCGACATCGTGTTCCGTTCCGGTATTCCAATCGTCATGATGCCGCTTGATGTGACACACAAGTTGCTGACAACAAAGGAACGCGTCGCGAAAATTCGCGACATCGGCACACGTCCGGCGCTGGCCATGGTTGGCATGCTGGAATTTTTCGAGCGTTTCGATGTCGAGAAATATGGCTCGGATGGCGGGCCACTGCACGATCCGTCGGTTATTGCCTACCTGATCAAGCCGGAACTGTTCACCGGCCGTGATTGCAATGTCGAGATCGAAGTCAGCTCTGAACTGACGATTGGCGCAACAGTCGTTGATTGGTGGCACGTGACTGATCGCAAGCGCAATGCCCGTGTGATGGGTGGCGTTGATGCAGACGGTTTCTTTGCGCTTCTGACCGAGCGTTTCGCCCGCCTCTAATGCGGTGCTGACATCACCAAGACCCCCATGAAAAAGCCACCGGATTGCGCCGGTGGCTTTTTTGTTCGGCAAACCTTGGTTTGTCTGGTCAGGCTTGGCTCAGAACTCAGTCCAATCTGCTTCCGCCAGCGCATTGGCACCCGACACGCGCGGCGCGGCACGCGCTGACACCGGGGCTCTTTTAACCTGATGTGACGGTGCAGGCGCGGCGGCAGAACGCATGGTGTTGGCGACAGAGTGCAATGGATGGCCGGCATTTCCAGACACCGCAAACTTCGCCACCAGCGATTTCAGCGTGTCCGCTTCGCCATTCAACGTCACGCTGGCAGCGGTCGTTTCTTCGACCATCGCAGCGTTCTGCTGGGTCACCTGATCCATCTGGTTGACCGCTGAGTTGATCTCCTTCAGACCGACGGCCTGCTCGCTGGCAGAAGCCGAAATCTGTCGGATCAATCCGTTAATCTCCATGACCTGCACGGCAATACGGTCCATTGTTTCGCCAGCACGACCGACGAGATCAACACCCTCATGCACCTGTGTGGACGAGGTGTTGATGAGTGCCTTGATTTCCTTGGCCGCGGTTGCGGAACGCTGCGCCAATTCACGCACTTCCTGCGCAACAACCGCAAAACCCTTGCCGGCCTCACCGGCACGGGCCGCTTCAACACCGGCATTCAGTGCCAGCAGATTGGTCTGAAACGCAATCTCATCGATAACGCCGATAATCCGGGAAATTTCCTGCGAGGACTGGGCAATGCCGTTCATGGAATTGACGGCCTGCTTGACGACGTCACCGGACTTTCCAGCATCATCACAGGCGTGATTGACGGTCTCAGCCGCACGTTGGGCATTTTCGGCACTGGAGTTGACCTGAGCAGTCAGCTCGTTCAGTGCTGCGGCGGTTTCTTCAAGGCTTGCCGCCTGCTGTTCCGTACGGTGTGACAGATCGCTGGCAGCACGGGTGATTTCACCGGTACCATTGCCGATGCTGAACACGGTTGCGTTAACAGTCATCATCGTGTCTTCAAGGCTGGTCAGGGCTGAATTGAAATCGGTCTTGAGCTTTGCGTATTCGCCTGGGAAGTCATCCGTAATACGGAAGGCGAGATTGCCCATTGAAAGTTCATTCAGACCGCTGCCAAGCGCTGAAACGATATGCATCTGGATGCGGCCGCTTTCATTTCGCTCGGCTTCAGAGCGGTTGCGCTCAACCTCTGCCGCAGTGCGCTGATGATCCGCATCCTGCTGGATGCGCAAGGAATCTGCCAGTTTGACACGGAAACCTTCCAGCGCTTTAGCGACCTCACCGGTCTCATCCAGTCTTTGCTGGCCGGACACCGTGTGGTCGTACTGGCCATTTTCCAGCGTCTTCACGTCCTTTACCAGGGCTGCAAGCGGATTGCGGACGAAGAAGCGTACGGCGAAATAAAGCGTCGTGATAACCGCCGCCAGAATAACCAGCGCGCCGATCACCATCAGGAAGGTCTGCTCATTGACCGGCGCATTGAGTGCGCTGTGCGGGATATCGACAAGCACGACCCACGTGGCATTGAGGCCCGGAACGGCGAATGGATAGACCAGACGGTTGAACGGTGTGTCGGTATCCATGCCGAGATTTTCTATCAGCCCGCCAGTGCTATTGGAAATCGCAGCCTTGACGGTATCTGCGCCATTATCGGCATAGGCCTTCATATTGAGATCAGCAGAGGGCGGCACCAACCATTGTCCGCCCTGCGATACCAGAGTCACTCGCCCAGTTCCGAATGGATGGATGGCCTGCAGCTTGGTCGAGAGCGATGCCAGCGAGATATCGACGCCTGCCACACCAATCATCTTGCCACCGGACAAAACCGGATAGGCAAGCGAGGTCATGGTAGTCGGAACCTGCGTACCTTCTGCCAGATAAGGCTGGGTAATAGCACCTTTGCCGGTTTTTGCCGCCAGCGAATACCATTCAGCGGCGTAGTCATTGTTGAAAGTCGAGAACTGAATTTCGTTGGTCTGGGTTTTCGACCAGTAAGGCGCAAATGCGCCATTGGCGTTCATGCCAAGTTCGGTCTTGCCCGCCAGTTCCGTCGTCTGGCCATCGAACAGGCCGATCTGCTCGCAGAACCAGCTGCCGAACGCAAATGCGTTCTGTTCAACATTGGCTTTGAGGGTGTTGACGATACCGGGGCGGTCCATCGACTTGCCCTCATGGGCACGTCCGATAACGCCGGCCATGGAACGCGCCGCACTTGCCATTTCCCCGACATCTGCGGAGATGGTGTTGGCGATCGCGCGCGCTTCCGTGTTGGCCTGCTCCATCGTCAGCGCGTGCACACGTTCGCTGGTCTGAAGGATAAGAAATGAATTGGATGCAACGAGAACCGTTGCAATGGCACCGCCTGTAGCAAGAATCAGCTTGGTCGAAAGCGACCTGATCT
This sequence comes from Agrobacterium sp. AGB01, assembly GCF_014851585.1. GTDB lineage: Bacteria > Pseudomonadota > Alphaproteobacteria > Rhizobiales > Rhizobiaceae > Agrobacterium. The sequence continues at coordinate 103,087 of NZ_JACVAB010000001.1, read as the reverse complement.
TGATATTGAACATCATTGCCTCAAATAAAACGCGCGAGTTTTGGCAAACCGGCACAATGGGTAACGAATGGGGGATGTCTCCATCATGGAGGGTCTGTTCAGTGCAGACGGGTCGCATTAATCTCGACAATTGCAATTTATTCGATGTTTCCTAAAATTATTATAAATAGAGTCCGAAGCCCAAAAAAAAATAAACGGCCCACATCCTTAGATGGAGACCATTTATCCTTGGGTTGTACTTTCACTCATCAAGTAACTGGCAAAAGTTAAACTGTATCCGGCTCATAAAACGACGCCACGATATCCCATGCCCGTTCTGCCGTTTCGGCAAAATGCAGCAATTCCATATCTTCCGGAGCAATCGTGCCGAAATCGGCCAGACCCTGGAAGTTGATGATTGAATGCCAGAACTTCTCGCCAAACAGTACAACCGGAATACGGGCCATGCGCTTGGTCTGGATCAAAGTCACGCATTCGAACAGTTCGTCCAGCGTGCCGAAACCGCCGGGAAAAATAACCACGGCCTTGGCGCGCATCAGGAAGTGCATCTTGCGGATGGCGAAATAGTGGAAGTTGAAGCTCAAATCCGGTGTGACATATTCATTGGGTGCCTGCTCATGCGGCAACAGAATGTTCAGACCAATCGATGGTGCGCCAACTTCCGAAGCGCCACGATTGCCGGCTTCCATGACGCCCGGACCACCGCCTGTGACCACGACATATTCACGATGATCGTATTTTGCGGCCTCTTCGGCGCACAGGCGAGCAAATTTACGGGCTTCATCGTAATAGACAGACGCCGCTTCAAGATTGGTCTTCTGGACATCATTCTTGGCAGCCCAGGCGGGCATGCCAGGTGCCGGAATTCGGGCACCACCAAACATCACAACGGTAGATTTGATGCCGCGCTCAGTCAGCACCATTTCTGTCTTGAGGAGCTCAAGCTGCAGGCGGACGGGGCGCAATTCTTCACGGCACAGGAAATCCGTGTCGACAAAGGCAAGACGGTAGGACGGTGACGCCGATTGTGCGGTTTTCGGAATGACTTCCGCCTGATCACGATCCGTCGAACTGCTTTTCAAAGGATCCCAAACACCGTCCTTCCGATGCAGCTTGCCGTTCTTCACTTTTGCCATTGCATTGCCTTTCCTTCACTCACGCCAACAGCGTTGACGCCATTCTCAAATCAGCGATCACCCTGCATGTCACCACACATGGTAAAGTCCATTCCGTTTTTTTGAAGCCATCTGCCCGACAGATCAAAAATTCATTCCGATTCCCGGACCAATGCTGTAGAGCATTTCCGAACATTGCCCGGGCTCTCCCGTCTGCAACGATAGTCAACGAAGTTTAAGGAATTCTCATGAGCAGCACCGATCTCGCTTCGCTTGAGCGCATCATTGAAACCGCATTCGACAATCGCGACACCGTTACGATTTCGACACGCGGTGAAATTCGTGATGCGGTCGAAACCTCCCTCAATCTTCTGGATGGTGGCAAAGCGCGTGTTGCTGAAAAGCAGGCCGACGGTTCTTGGAAAGTCAACCAGTGGCTGAAGAAGGCCGTGCTTTTGTCTTTCCGCCTCAATGACATGGGCATTATCAAGGGTGGTCCGGGTGCTTCCGTCTGGTGGGACAAGGTACCATCCAAGTTCGAAAACTGGGGGGAAAGCCAGTTTCGTGAAGCGGGTTTCCGCGCTGTTCCAAACGCTGTCGTGCGCCACTCTGCCTATGTGGCCAAGAATGTCGTGCTGATGCCGTCCTTCGTCAACCTCGGCGCTTATGTCGATGAAGGCACCATGGTCGACACATGGGCAACCGTCGGCTCCTGTGCGCAGATCGGCAAGAATGTTCACCTGTCCGGCGGCGTTGGTATCGGTGGCGTTCTGGAGCCGCTGCAGGCCGGCCCGACCATCATCGAGGACAATTGCTTCATCGGCGCACGTTCCGAAGTGGTTGAAGGCTGCATCGTGCGTGAAGGCGCCGTGCTTGGTATGGGCGTTTACATCGGCAAGTCCACTCGCATCGTTGACCGTGCCACCGGCGAAATCACCTATGGTGAAATTCCGCCATATTCGGTCGTGGTCTCCGGCACGATGCCAGGCAAGCCGTTCCCGAACGGTGAGCCGGGCCCAAGCCTGTACTGTGCTGTTATCGTGAAGCGCGTCGATGAAAAGACCCGTTCCAAGACCGGCATCAATGAACTGCTGCGTGACTGAGTGAAAGTGCAAGACATGCCCGTAACCGATCCCGTTTCCAATCTCGCCGCCCTTATCCGTTGCCCGTCCGTGACACCGGCAGAAGGCGGCGCGCTGTCATTGCTCGACAACTTGCTGACACCACTTGGTTTCCAAGTGGAGCGCATGACAGCGACGGAGGCGGGAACGCCGGACGTGGAAAACCTTTACGCCCGTATTGGCACCAATGGCCCGCACCTGATGTTTGCGGGTCATACCGACGTTGTGCCGGTAGGTGATGAAGCTGCATGGAGCCATCCGCCTTTTTCCGCCGAAATTGCCGGTGGTGAAATGTATGGACGCGGTGCGGTGGACATGAAGGGCGGCATTGCCTGCTTTGCGGCGGCGATTGCCCGTTATATCGAAAAGAACGGCGCTCCAAAGGGCTCAGTTTCTTTCCTGATCACCGGTGACGAGGAAGGTCCGTCCATCAACGGCACCTCCAAACTTTTGGAATGGGCGGCAGCTAAGGGTGAAACCTGGGATGCCTGCCTGGTAGGTGAACCAACCAATCCTGACAGGCTCGGCGACATGATCAAGATCGGTCGTCGCGGATCGCTGTCCGGCCGTGTCGCCGTACATGGTGTTCAGGGTCACGCTGCCTATCCGCATCTGGCCGACAATCCGCTGCGCGGTCTTTTGCAGTTGACGCATGCTCTGATGGACCCGCCATTCGACCACGGCACGGAGAATTTCCAGCCGTCCAATCTGGAAGTCACCACAATCGATACCGGCAACCCGGCGACCAACGTCATTCCGGCCAAGGCAACCGCGTCGTTCAACATTCGTTTCAACGACACTTGGACCGCCGACAGCGTAAAGGCTGAAATCGTACGTCGTCTGGATGCCGCAGCGGCCAATGGCGCGCTGCGCCCAGACAGAACACCTGCCAAATACGATATCGTTTGGGCTGACCGTCCAAGCCACGTCTTCCTGACCCGCAACAACGCACTGATATCGTCGCTTTCCGGTGCAGTTGCCGAAGTGACTGGCAACGAGCCAAAACTTTCCACGACCGGCGGCACGTCGGATGCCCGTTTCATCAAGGATTACTGCCCTGTGGTGGAATTCGGTCTGGTCGGTCAGACCATGCATATGGTCGACGAGCGGGTGGCGGTTGCCGATCTGGAAACGCTGACCCATATCTACGAAACCTTTATCGAACGCTGGTTTGCCAATGCCGCCGATTAGCGAAGTGCGCTCTTACCTGCATGGCCTCTGGCTGATGTTCTGTGGCGATCCGAAAGGTCAGAGTTATCTCGACCTTACGGATCGCGGCATGATGCGTTCGTTCTTTTCGGCGATATGGAGCCTGCCTGCACTTTTGCTGTCCTGGTTCTGGTGGCAGCGCGCCTTCAAGGTCGAGCAGGTTCTGGAGAGTATGTCCGGCCCTTCCTATTACCTCAGACTGGCACTGGTAGAAGCTATTTGCTGGGTCGTTCCGCTCGTATTGATTGGCGGCTTGATGTTGATGTCCGATGTGCGCGGCAAGTTTCCCGCCGTGGTCACCGTCGTCAACTGGCTGAACCTGCCTTTTGCCTATGCTTCTGCCGCACTGGTGCTGATTGCTGTGGTGGTGCCGGGCATGCAGGGCTTTGTAGCGCTGTTGTGGTTTGCGCTGCTGTTGACGCTGGTCTGGACGTTTTCGCGCATCCTTAGCCTCATCCTCGGTAAACAGCCACTGCTGGTTTCCACGGCTGTCATGACCCTGCTTATTCCCGGCATGTTGCTATCGGAAGTGCTGCAGCGCTTTCTGGGTGTCTACCCCGGATAAGCGTGTCGCGGGATGCGCCAAAAGGCGTGGTTATGATAAATCGTCGCCGTCACTGGTTATTTCCGCACGATTTTTTCGCGGCAGAATAACGTCAGGATAATCCACCTGCATGAAATACAGCCCTTCGGGCGGCGCCACCGGCCCACAGGCTTTTCTGTCCCGCGCCTCAAGGGCCGCGCGTACATCCTGCGGGGTCATGGTGCCCTCACCTGCCAGCTTCAAGGTCCCGGCGAAAGACCGTATCTGGTTGTGCAGAAAGCTCTGTGCCGAGGCGCGAATCTCGATGATGTTACCGTTCCGCGTCACATCCAGCCGGTCAAGTGTGCGCACCGGGCTGTTGGCCTGACAGTGTGTAGACCGGAATGTCGTAAAGTCATGTCGACCGACGAGCGTCTGGGCCGCCGCATGCATGGCGTCATGGTCGAGATCCTTCGACACCCACCAAGCGCGTTTATGCTCCAGCGCAAGCCGCGATTTGCGCGATATGATACGGTACAGATAATGCCGACGAACCGCCGAAAAACGCGCGTCAAAATCTTCGGTTACCGACATGACATCTAATATGGAGACCATGTCGCCAGCCATGGCAATATGGGCGTTCAAGGCATTTCTGAGCTTATAGGGCTCCCATTCCCGTAATAGATCCGCATGAATGACCTGTCCCATGGCATGGACGCCAGAATCGGTACGGCCAGAGCCACGGATCGACACGGTTTCTCCCGTTAAAGACAGAATAGCGTCTTCAATGGCAGACTGAACGGAACGATCATTTTGCTGCCTTTGCCAGCCGACAAAGGCCGTGCCGTCATATTCAACGGTCATACGGTAACGTGGCATCAGATCAGCCTCGTGCCTTCAGGCAACGCCGTACCGCGCAGGAAATCGGCTGCGGCAAGCGGTTTGCCTCCAGCCTTCTGCAGACGCTGAAGACGGATTGCCCCCTCTGCACAGGCAACCAGCAACTGATTGTCCAGTGCCGTGCCGGCAATGCCATTGCCGTTTTCAACTGTTGTTTCCAGAACCTTTACGCGTTCCAGCTTGCCGGAAATTTCGGTTTCAAACCAGGCACCCGGAAAAGGCGCCAGGCCGCGGATGTGGTTATGCACATCACGGGCCGGCCGTGCAAAATCGATACGCGCCTCAGCCTTGTCGATCTTGGATGCATAGAGAACGCCATCCTGTGCCTGCTTTTGCAACGGCAAGTCGTCGGCTTCCAGCTTGTTCATAGCCTGCGCCATCGCGCGTGCACCGGCAAACATCAGCGCGTCATGCAGCTGCCCGGCCGTGATGTTTTCGCCAATCGGCACCTTGACTGTCAAGGCAACAGGGCCGGTGTCCAGCCCCTTGTCCATTTTCATCACCATCATGCCTGTTTCCTTATCACCGGCCATGATGGCACGCTGAATAGGTGCAGCGCCACGCCAGCGCGGAAGAAGCGAGGCATGTCCATTGTAGCAGCCAAGCCGGGTTCCGGTCAGAATGGCTTCCGGCAACAACAGCCCATAGGCAACCACCACAGCTACATCCGCGTCGAACGAGCGGAATTGTTGCCGGTCTTCCTCGGCCTTAAAATTCACGGGAGTGAAAACCGGAATGCCGAGCAATTCAGCAGCCTGATGCACAGGGGATTTTTGAAGGTCCAGACCACGCCGCCCACCGGGACGCGGTGGCTGGCTGTAAACGGCCACCACCTGATGGCCAGCCTCCACGAGAGCCCGCAAGGTTGCCACCGAAAATTCCGGTGTTCCCATAAAGATGATGCGAAGAGACACGGACGCCTCCCTGAGTTTTGCGGCCCGGAAAAAACCTTGCCGGTTGAATGACCGGCACAGGCAGGATCAGGCTTTCGCCTTGGCGATCTTGGTGAATTTCTTGATGACCATATCGCGCTTCAGGCGCGAAATGTGGTCGATGAACAGCACGCCGTTCAAATGGTCAATTTCATGCTGCAGGCAGGTTGCGAGCAGACCATCTGCTTCAAGGGTCTGCTGCTTACCAGTGCGGTCGACGTAATTGACCGTCAATCCGGCAGGGCGTTCCACTTCCGCATAATAATCGGGAATGGAAAGGCAGCCTTCCTCGTAGGTCGACAGATCATCGGTGGTTTTGACGATTTCCGGATTGATGAAAACAATCGGCGCTTTTTCTTCATCCTCACGGGACACGTCGATCACCAGCATACGGCGAGCGACGCCGATCTGGATGGCAGCAAGGCCAATACCGGGCGCATCATACATGGTTTCCAGCATGTCATCGGCAAGCTGGATGATTTGTGAATCAACCTGTTCGACTGGTGTTGAAACCTGTCTCAGCAAGGGATCTGGAAGAATGATAAGTGGTTTGATGGTCATGGCTTCCCATAACCCATCTGATTGCCAGAGGAAATGAAAAAACACATCATCGTCTCACCACGATAAATCATGTCTTAAGCAGTCAGCCGAGAAGCTCAGCCCGCCCGGCGCGCGGTTTCCCAACCCGCATTGGACTGGCGATGTGTGTCTCTCGTTTTGAACTTGTTGAGTGCACCGACAAGCTGCTCGACCTGGTGACGAAGCGTGACGGTTTCCGCTGATGTTTGCTCAACCATCGCAGCATTTTGCTGGGTGATGGTGTCCATGGCGCCGATGGCGGAGTTCACTTCGCGTAAGCCGCCTGACTGATCTTCCGCAGCCGTTGCAATTTGGGATACGATGCGATCAATGTCACCAATCCTGTCGGTGATCATGCGCAGGGCATCACCGGCATTGTTGACCAGGCCGACGCCGGACTGCACCTGACTGGTGCTCTGGGAGATCAGGGCTTTGATTTCTCTCGCGGCGTTGGCACAGCGTTGCGCCAGTTCACGCACCTCCTGCGCCACCACAGCAAATCCGCGTCCCGCCTCACCGGCCCGAGCAGCTTCAACCCCGGCATTCAGCGCAAGCAGGTTTGTCTGGAACGCAATCTCATCAATCACACCGATGATTTTAGAAATTTCGTTGGAGGAATGGGCGATATCTCCCATCGCCTTGACAGCGCTGGTCACCACCTCGCCAGAGGTTTGTGCATCACTCAGAGCTGCGCCGACGGCTGAGGCAGCCTTCTGTGCACCATTTGCCGTGACTGCCACACTTTGGGTCAATTCGTGCAGTGCAGCGGTGCTTTCTTCCAGGCCCGCCGCCTGCTGCTCTGTACGCTGCGAAAGATTTTCCGTCGCATTGGCAATACTGGTGGCGACATTCAGAATTTCTTCTGCCGTGTGACGCACCGCCGCGATGGTGTCATTCAGGGTTTCAACCGAGACATTATAGTCATTGCCGATCTTTTCGAAATTATCAGGCAATTTTTCTGTCAGACGCGTCTCCAGGTCCCCCTTGGAAAGAGCAGACAGAAGTTTAGTGAGTGACGCAAGCGCCTGTTGCTGTTCACGCAGATTGCGCTGGCGCTCTTCTTCGAGTTGCTTGCGCTGTGCGTCAAGAATTTCGAGGTAGATGGAAATGGAATAGTCCATATCCAGCACCGAAGCCTTGACGATTGCCGAAACGTCCTCTGCCAGTCCCTTGGACTTGCGTTTGCCAAATCGGGATGGCCAACGCTCTTTGACAACCGCATGGATCAGTTGTTCCATCAGCAGAGCGTAACCACCCATGTACCAGCGGGGTTCAAGACCGATACGGGCATGCGCCTGGCCAACCGCCTGCACGCCTTCAACGTATTTTTCATCATAGGCTGCGGCACCAACAACACCCCAATGCTCGACCTGACGTTTTTTCGCACCCTGAATGTGATTTTCGTTGCGGAAAAATGCCGCCGTCTCGGGCGTCGACCGCACCTTAGTGTAGAACGTATCGAGCGCAGATCCGACATTACCTGCAATCACCGGCTCAAGATCTTTCAGCCTCTTGCGCGCCTCAGTGTCCAGACCAATAAAATCGAGCCGCTTGGCGAGCACCTGTTTGCTGTCGTTGTTTGTCATGCACGGTCCCCTTAACCCCGATAAGGCCACGATCCCGGCTAAACCCGTCCGGAAACATGGTTAATCCTTGGTTACACCAACATTCCTTTCGAATTTGCTAAATTTAGAATTCTTTTATACCAGACATAAAGCGGACACTGGTGCGTGTTCTTGTTTTGATCTTCCGAATCAAACTGAATCCGGGTAAGTTCGGCCATGAGCATCGATTTTCCCGCACTCGGCATTACGATCCTGACCATTGGCGGCATGCAGGTTTCGGCAGGCGCAATCATCATTTGTTTGCTGCTGCTTTCCATTGCGCTGCCGCTGTTCGTATCAATGCGGTTTTCAAGGCGCAACGACGATGCCCGCGGCGAAGTGAGCACGCTGTTGCGCACGCAGGCAGAGTTGCATGGGCGTATCTCGGCACTGACGGAAACACTTTCCAACAAGCAGTCTGAAATGAGCCAGCACCTTAATCAGCGGCTCGACGGCATGTCGCAACGACTTGGTGCCACGCTGACCGAACAGACAAAATCGACACACGACAATCTCAGCAAGCTTCAGGAACGGCTTGCAGTGATCGATGCCGCGCAAAGCAATATCCAGACCCTGGCGCGTGACGTTGTTGGCCTCCAAGCCATTCTGTCCAACAAGCAGACGCGGGGTGCTTTTGGACAGGCGCGCATGGAAACGATCATTGCCGACGCCATGCCTTCCAATGCCTATGCGTTGCAACCGACACTGTCGAATGGTTCCCGCCCCGACTGTACGGTGCGAATGCCGAACAACGCCCCCCCGCTGGTCATCGATGCCAAGTTTCCGCTGGAAGCCTGGAATTCCATGCGCGAGGAAACTTCCCCTGAAGTGCGCAAGCTTGCGGCCCAGCAATTCCGGCGTGACATGGAAGTGCATATCCGCGATATCGCGGAAAAATACCTGCTGGCAGGTGAAACACAGGATACGGCGTTCCTGTTCGTGCCATCGGAATCGATTTTTGCCGATATTCACCAGCATTTCGAAGCCATTGTGCAAAAAGCACACCGCATGCGGGTTGTTATCGTTTCACCATCGCTGCTGATGCTGTCGGTACAGGTTATCCAGTCCGTGCTGAAAGACCAGCGCATGCGCGAGCAGGCACATCTCATTCAAGGCGAGGTCGCGCTTTTGATGGATGATCTGAACCGGCTGGACGATCGGACCCGCAAACTGCAAGGGCATTTTCTGGCCGCACAGAAGGATGTGGACCTGATCATGACCTCCGCAGACAAGTTGACCAAGCGCGGCAACAAGATCGAAGCTCTGGATTTTGGCGGCGATACACCGGAGCAGCCTCAAGCGCCTTCTCCACAATCATTGGAGAGCCGAATAGGCAGCCTCAAGTTCCGGGTGGTTGACGACGAGTGACCCTGTCGGCAAAGTCGCCGCCATTGAACATCAAATGGACATATCATGATTACTGTATTCGGCTCCATCAACATGGACCTCGTTGCCACGGCACAACGCCTGCCCAAACCGGGTGAAACCGTAACCGGGCAAACCTTTGCAACGGCAGCAGGCGGCAAGGGTGCCAATCAGGCGCTGGCAGCCAGACGGGCCGGAGCAAATGTCCGCATGGCCGGCGCTGCAGGCGATGACACCTTTGCAGGCTCTGCACTGGAACTTCTCAATGAAGCCGGTGTTGACCTTGCCACCGTCAAGACCTCGCCAGGCGCGACCGGCACAGCTGTCATTCTGGTCGGCGAAGGCGGAGAAAACATGATTGCCGTCATTCCTGCGGCAAACGGTACGATCACGCCTGACGATGCGAGCAAGGCGCTCGACGGCATGACGTCCGGCGATATCCTGATGCTGCAATTTGAAATTCCCGTCGAGGCCATTGAAGCTGCCTTGGCTGGCGCCAAACAGAAGGGCGTCACCAGCATCATCAATACGGCACCATTGACGAAAGACGCTGCACGCATTTCTGCATTGGCCGACATCATCATCGCCAATGAAACCGAGTTTGAACTGCTGATTGGCAAGCAGGGCATTTCCGGCGAAGAGCGCCAACAGGCCATGCAGGATATGCATGCTCGTACCGGCCAAACCATCATCATAACGCTGGGTGCTGATGGCGTTGTCGCCATGCGGGATGGCCAGCTGCACAAGGCTGCCGGTCTGAAGATCGAGCCGGTTGATACGGTGGGGGCCGGCGATACATTCTGCGGTTATCTGGCAGCCAGCCTCGACAACGGTCTGGATTTTGCGACGGCGCTGAAGCGTGCAGCCGCAGCCGGATCGCTGGCTTGCACCAAACATGGAGCCCAGCCGTCTATTCCGCTGGCCAGCGAGGTCGATCAGCAGGTCTGAGGACAAATTGCTCGCGCATAGGGTTAAAATGAAAAAGCCGGGTCAAAACCCGGCTTTTTCATTGAATTCAATTTGAACGAGATCACTCAGACGCGAATAAACGTCAGATAGGCGGATGTTCGGCCCTCACGTTTGGCCTTTGCCTCATACCGGGTTCCTGGCCATCCGGCGTAAGGGGTCTTCCAGTCCTCAGCAGACTTTGCGGTCCATTCAAAGCCGCCATGGTCGCGACAATGGGTCAGCGTCCAGTTCACATAGGTGTCGATATCGGATGCGAAACAGAAAGTTCCGGCCGGCTTCAACACACGGTGGAAGCGGCTGAGATTAACTGCAGAGACAAAGCGACGTTTCCAGTGCTTTTTCTTCGGCCATGGATCCGCATAAAGCAGATCAATCTGATCGATCGAGGCCTCTGGCAACCAGTCGAGAAGCTGGGTAGCATCGTCATCATAAAGGCGGATATTTTCAATGCCGCGGTCGCCAACCTGCCGGAGCAGTTTTGCCATCGAGTTTACGAATGGTTCAACGCCGATGAAGCCGGTCGTTGGTTCTTCCTGCGCGCGGTGAACCAGATGCTCACCGCCACCAAAGCCGATTTCCAACCGCAGCCGGCCGACTGCGTTTGGGTACAGCGAAACAAGCGATGCGGGCGGCGCAGCATTGAGGTCTATTTTCAGTTCCGGCAACAATGTTGCGATATCATCGCTTTGCCGGTCACGCAGGGGTTTACCCTTGCGTCTGCCGAAAAATGCTTCGGTTGCGCGTGCGCGCCGCTCGCTATCGTCTGTCATACCTTGCTTTAAGCCTTCAATGCTTCCTTGAGCGGCTTGACCAAATCAAGCTTCTCCCAGGAGAACGAACCGTCACGTCCGGACTTGCGTCCGAAATGTCCATAGGACGCGGTCTTAGCATAAATAGGCTTGTTCAGGTCAAGGTGGCGACGAATACCGGTTGGGGACAGGTCGATAACCTTGCGGATACCCGCCTCAACCTGATCTTCCGTGACCTTGCCGGTGCCATGCAGATCGACATAGACCGAAAGAGGCTGGGCAATGCCGATTGCGTAGGAAAGCTGGATCGTGCACTTGTCGGAGAGGCCGGCTGCAACAACGTTCTTGGCGATGTAGCGCGCCGCATAAGCAGCTGAACGGTCAACCTTGGTGGTGTCCTTGCCGGAGAATGCACCGCCGCCGTGAGGTGCTGCACCACCATAGGTGTCCACGATGATTTTGCGGCCGGTCAGGCCAGCATCGCCATCCGGGCCACCGATAACAAATTTACCGGTCGGGTTGATGTACCACTGGCAATCGTCAGCGATCTTCAACGTACCGAGCGCTTCGCGAATGTAAGGTTCGACGACGGAACGTACCTTCTTGGAGTCCCAGCTTTCATCGAGGTGCTGGGTAGACAGAACGATCGAAGCAACCTCGGCAGGTTTGCCGTCTACGTACCGGACTGTCACCTGGCTCTTGGCATCCGGGCCGAGTTTTGCAGCGTCGCCATCACCCTTTTTACGGGCTGTCGCCAGCAACTGCAGGATCAGGTGCGAATAATAGATTGGAGCCGGCATCAGTTCCGGTGTTTCGCGGCAGGCGTAACCGAACATGATACCCTGGTCGCCAGCACCTTCATCGCCCTGCTTGTCGGCAGCATTGTCCACGCCCTGTGCGATGTCAGCGGACTGCGAGTGCAACAGCACGTCAATCTTGGCGGTCTTCCAGTGAAAGCCATCCTGCTCGTAACCAATGTCTTTGATGGCGCGGCGTGCAGCGGCCTTGAACTTGGCAGGATTGATAACGTCGTTACCGTCTTTATCCTTCTTCATCAGGCTTGGCGGCAGGCGAACTTCACCAGCGATAACCACCCGATTTGTCGTGGCCAGGGTTTCGCATGCGATACGAACGCCCCAAGGGTCGACTTTGCACTTTACAGCTTCACGATAAACGAGATCGACGATTTCATCCGAAATACGATCACACACCTTATCCGGATGACCTTCGGCCACGGACTCGCTGGTGAAAAGGTAGTTGGCACGCATACGGGATTCCCCTCAAAGAAATGGCCTCTGCGTGTGTTAGTCATTTCACGTCAAAAAAACAAGGACACAACGACATAAATATATCTTTATGTCAGCAATTCTGTCGAATTTTGCCGCGAAACTCCACCAAACTGTAGACAGCAAAAAGCCACCGCGATCTTTCAATCACGGCGGCAATCATGAACCAATCACGGTTTGTCGAATGCTTACTCGGCCTCGCCCTCAGCGGAGAGCGCCTTGACCAGATCCACGATACGACGACGAACCTTCGGATCAGAAATCTTCACGAAAGCGCGGTTCAGCTGCAGACCTTCTGAGGAGGACAGAAAATCAACAACGTAGTTCGAGCTGGACGCTTCTGCGCCAGTCGCCGAACCTGGCTGATCGCCCGGCGCGTCTTCGAAGAAAAAGGAAACAGGTACATTGAGGATACCAGCGATGTTCTGAAGACGGCTGGCGCCAACGCGGTTGGTACCTTTTTCGTACTTCTGAATCTGCTGAAAGGTGATACCGAGACTCTCACCCAACTTTTCCTGGCTCATACCAAGCATTGTTCGGCGCAATCTGATCCGGCTACCAACATGAATGTCGATGGGATTTGGCTTCTTTTTATTCTCGGTCATAGTCAATGTCCTGACATCGATACGTTGCGTAATTGCAAAATGACCAGCCTAACTGGTCACTGCGGGTACTTCGCATTGCCGCAGCATTTTCCGCATCTTAAACACGTCAAAAACATGTCATCCGAAGCATGGAACAAGCTGCCAGCGACATCTTCAACGAAACGGTAGACCCAAAGTTCCCCACCATATACCATCTGCGTTGTAGCTATATGCAATATCACTATGCCTTTTTAGGGAATTTTGGTCAATTCTCCTTAAAAACTAAACCAAAGCGCGAAACTATTGCTATTATAAGCAGTACTCCAAAGATCAACCAAAAGTGATCCTGGCGAACACCCTGACGTACAGATTGAAGATCAGCACTACTCAGGGTAGCGTCAAAAATTCCTTTTTGACCGCCCGCAAGACCTGCGACAATTTGTCCCATTGGGTCAATTACAGCCGAAATACCGTTATTTGCAGCACGAATCATGCTGACGCCGTTTTCGACCGCCCGTAAACGAGCCTGCAAAAAGTGCTGTGACGGCCCTGGTGTCTGGCCAAACCAGCCGTCATTCGTGATGTTGAGAAGCAGGGAAGCGCCCGCCAATCCATTGGCCAATTCATTCGGGAAAATGGCTTCGTAACAGATCAACGGATAGAGGCTTTGGCCACTCGGCAACGTCAGCACACTACGATTTGCTGCCGCAGAGAAACCGCCAGGAAGTTTGACGATATTCTCGATGCCAAATCGGGTGAGGATATTCTCAAACGGCACATATTCGCCGAATGGCACCAGATGCACCTTGTCAACTGCTCCTAGAATCTGGCCCTGACTATCAATCATGTAGATGGAATTATAGTAGCGTGGAGGCATTCCCGGTGCAGCTTCTTCGAACCGCACAGCTCCTGTCAAAAGAATCTGGCCGTCTTCCAGTACATCGGCAATTCTGACCAGTGCATCCGGGTTCTGAGTCAAAATGAACGGTACGGAAGTTTCAGGCCAGATGATAATGTCGGGCCGTTTTTTACCGGCTGCAGCCGGCATTGCCGTCAGGCTAAGATGTTCTTCAAAAATTGCCGCCCTGTCGGTGTTTTCAAGCTTGCGCGATTGGTCGATGGCAGGCTGGACGATACGAACTGTCAGGCCGTCTTCTGTTCGCGCAGGCGCGGTATGAATGCGATATGCACCATACCCCAGATGCGCGGCGACAAGCAGGACGGCTATAGCAATTCCTGGCACCGCTCCGCGTCGTGTACCCAACAATGCGGGTGCGGAAAACACGAAGACCGCCAACATGCTGACCCCGAAAAGGCCGATGGCATGCGACGACTGCATCATGATCGGAATGGGCATGGCACCGTAACCGATGGCGTTCCAGGGAAAACCGGTGGCAACAAAACTTCTCAACCATTCGGCAAGGCCGAAGGCGGCCGCCAGTGCAGCGATACGCCCAAAACCTTCTGACCAGAAGATATGGGCAAGGCCCGTCGCAAGGCCATAAAACAGCGCAAGAACGGCTGGCAGGCCGAGGATCGCCAAAGGTAGAGCCCAGGCGAATTCATCCGCTTCGAGTAGAAGCGCATTACCAAGCCACCACAGGCCAGCGACAAAATAACCAAAACCGAACAGCCAGCCGATCCGCACCGATGACCACCAGCGGCTGGTACCACCACCGCTGGCAGAACCGACGGAACCGTCCATCAGCCAAACAAGCAGCGTGAAGGAGATAAACAGGGCTGCAAAAAAGCCGACAGGTGGAAGCGCCAGAGCGCCGAAAGCGCCGGCTGCGATGGCCAGAACAGCTCGGCTAAAGCCCCCCATGAGCATGACCCTACCTGCAAGCCGCTCCATGTGGTCTCCATTCCGTTGACTAGAATAAGCAGGATGCCCCGACCGAAATCCTGCGAGCCTTCGATGTTGCATTTTATCCGTCACATCGGAATGGGTGTGATCGAATCAAATACGCTGTGTCTTGCCAGATAAACCAATTGGCGTCAGAGGCACAAATATATCCGGTAGACACCAATATTGAATTTCTAAAATGGTCTGTTGCCCTGCGGACATAATATGGTTTCGGCGCAGTATAGGCAGCATTTCTGGCAGTCACACTGCAAAACCGACACGGTTTACATGGGGCGACAAAACAGGCGACGACCGTGCAATCAGTTGACGTCGCCTGTCCAAAATTTATGGCGTTTCCGCTTGTCCGGAAGCCTGACGCGAAAGGGAGGATGCAGCGATCAGCGCAGCGATTGGCTTATCGCCGTCATTGTCTTCTCCGCTTGCATCGTGCCGCGTGATGCGAACACGTTTTACGCGACGACTGTCGGCATCGAGAATTTCAAACTCGAAGCCAGCAACGGCATGAACGGTTTCACCGGCAACCGGGATACGACCGAGCAGGAAGAAGATTAGGCCGCCAAGCGTATCCACTTCTTCCAGATGTTCTGCCACGTCGAAGTCGGGACCGATTGCCTGTTGCAACTCAGAAAGTTCCGCACGGGCATCCGCCACAACAGCACCATCCGCAAGACGGGTGAACATGGCCTCTTCATTGTCATGTTCGTCGTCGATATCACCGACAACCATTTCGACGATGTCTTCGTGGCTGACAAGACCGTCGGCGCCACCATATTCGTCGATGACAAGAGCAAGCTGCGTGCGCTGCTGCTGCATGCTCTGCAACAGATTGGCCGCCAGCATGGAGGACGGCACGAACAGGATTTTGCGGACAAGGCCTGCTTCCTGCACCGTCTTTGTGAGATCAACACGGGCGAGATCAAAATCAGCGCGTGGCGTCTTTGGCGCCTTCACACCCTCAGCCTGTGCTGGCCGCGTACCGACCCGACGTTTGTTGCGCGCCTGCTTGCCGATATAGGCGAGCAAATCGCGAATGTGGATCATGCCGCGGGCATCATCGAGGGTTTCAAGGTAGACCGGCATACGCGAACGCCCAGTTTCCTCAAAAAGGATCATGGCTTCCCCGATTGTCATGGTCTGGTCGATGGCATCAATATCCGTTCGCGGGATCATGATGTCTTCGACGCGCACTTCGCGAAAACGTAAGATATTGTTGAGCATTGCCCGTTCTTCGGGCGCAAAGGCTGTGGCGACATCCGCATCGGTCATCAGCGCATCAGCCAGGTCCTCACGCAGGCGTTCACCTTGCAGCGGCCTCAAAAGGCGTGAGAGGCGGGACCAGAGTGTCCCTTTGGTTTTCTGTATCGAGTCCTGTCGTAACGGACTACTGCCCTCTTCCGATGAGGACTGCTCTCCCGTTTCCTTGCCCTGCTCAGAGGGTCTTGTCGAATGTTCGTTCATGGCTCCAGACTATAATTATGACAGCGGATCCTGTCCCGCATAGGGATCAGATAGTCCAAGCGAAGCCAAAATGCGAGTCTCAAGCAACTCCATTTCTTCCGCTTCCTCGGTTTCCATATGATCATACCCGAACAGATGCAGAAATCCATGCACCATAAGATGTGTCAGATGATCATCAAAAGTCTTTTCCAAATCAACAGCTTCGCGCTCTACCGTTTCTCGCGCAATGACGATATCGCCAAGCATTGGACCCGGCATACCGCCCGGTTCAAGCGGAAAAGCCGGGAAGGAAAGGACATTGGTTGCCTTGTCCTTATCCCGCCATTCGGCGTTGATTTCGCGGATTTCGGCGTCGTTGGTAAAGACGAGAGAAATCTCCGGAGCCATTTTCGGGAAGGGCTGTTTCTCTTCCTTTGCAAGAAACTGGGCGGCAGCGCCCAGCACCTTTTCACAAAGCGCGAGTAAAACGTCTTCTGAGGGCCAGGCATCGTCTTCGACGCTGATCTGGATATCCAGTTCTGTCATTTCAGTATTTCGCTTTTTCGTGTCCAGATTTTATCTGTCCGTGTTCAGACTTTCATCCGGAACCGCTGTCTGCGCCTCGTATGCACGCACAATACGGGCAACCATCGGATGACGCACAACGTCCACATCCTTGAAGCGGACCACGGAAACACCTTCCACGCCGTTCAAAATCTGCAGCGCCTCAACAAGGCCAGACTTCACCCCGCGTGGCAAGTCGACCTGGCTCGGGTCACCGGTCACAATCATGCGGCCGTTTTCACCAAGGCGCGTCAGGAACATCTTCATCTGCATTGATGTGGTGTTTTGCGCCTCGTCGAGAATGACGGCAGCGTTGGCAAGCGTACGGCCACGCATGAAGGCGAGCGGAGCGATTTCGATCACGCCGGCCTGGATGGCACGTTCCACCTTGTCACCCGGCATCATGTCGTAAAGCGCGTCATAGAGCGGGCGTAGGTAGGGATCGACTTTTTCCTTCATGTCGCCAGGAAGAAAGCCAAGACGTTCACCCGCTTCAACGGCCGGGCGCGACAGAATGATGCGGTCCACCGCACCACGCTCAAGCAGCTGTGCCGCATGGGCAACCGCCAGATAGGTCTTACCGGTACCGGCTGGACCAACGCCGAAAACCAGTTCGGACTGCTCCAGCGCCCGCATGTAGACATCCTGCGTCGGCGTGCGGGCAGAAATAGTCTTTTTTCGAGTGGAAATCTGCGCCATGGAAAGCTTAACCTTGCCCTCCATCGTCGGCAGTGTCAGTTGGTCGTCAGCAGCTAGGACCATTCGGATTACGCCTTCAACGTCAGAAAGTTCAACAGAGCGGCCTTTCAGCAGGCTCTCATACAGTAGATCAAGCACACGGCGGGCCTGATTGGTGGCCACAACATCGCCGGTAATGGCAACCGAATTGCCTCGCGGCCTCGCGTCGATATTGAGGCGCTGTTCCAGCAATTTCAGATTCTGATCGTACTGCCCAAACAGCTCCCCAGCGATCCTGTTATTCTCGAACGTGAGGACGAAGTGATTGGCGTCGATCGCGGCTGAACGTGGCTGGCGCGATGAAGGTGATACCAATTCGTGTGCGTTCAAGCGGTCAGGCTCCCGTCCCAGTAAGCTCCGGCTCCATCTTAACGCTCTGCCACCTCGGCAAACAAGCTGTTTGGACCCGTCGCGGTGATTCGTACATTTACAATGTCACCGATTTGCGATGGTTTTGCATCAAGATTCACAGACTGAAGCCATGGAGAACGGCCAATAAGCTGTCCCGGCATGCGTCCCGGCTTCTCCAGCAGGATATCCATGGTCTTGCCAACGAGCGACGCGGCAAATTCATTCTGCTGTTTCAGAAGCAAATTCTGAAGTCTTTCAAGGCGTTCCGACTTTACGTCTTCCGCAACCTGATCCGTCAAATCCGCTCCCGGCGTTCCCGGACGTGTGGAATATTTAAACGAAAAAGCCTGTGCATATCTAACGGTTTCGACAATCTTCAACGTGTCTTCGAAGTCCGCATCCGTCTCGCCGGGGAAACCAACGATAAAATCACCGGACATGGCGATGTCGGGACGTGCGCCACGAATGCGCTCGATCAGCCGTACATACTCCGCGCCGGTGTGGCGACGGTTCATGGCTTTGAGAATGCGGTCCGAGCCGGACTGTACCGGCAAGTGAAGGTAAGGCATGAGGATGCGCAGATTGCTGTGCGCATCGATAAGACAGTCATCCATGTCGCGCGGATGGCTGGTCGTGTAACGAAGACGCGCCAAACCAGGGATTTCCGCCAGACGGTAAAGAAGCTGTGCCAAGCCCCACTCTTCACCCTTGGGGCCGGTTCCCTTCCACGCATTGACGTTCTGGCCAAGCAGCGTCAACTCGCGAACACCACCGTCAACCAGCTTCATGGCCTCGTCAACGATCTGCGAAACCGGGCGCGATACTTCAGAACCACGGGTGTAAGGCACCACGCAGAAAGTACAGAATTTGTCGCAACCTTCCTGAACGGTCAGGAACGCGGTGACACCACGCGTGCGGATCTTCGCCTTATCGGCGACAGGCAGATGTTCAAATTTATCTTCAACCGCGTAATCGGTCTCGATCACACGCTCGCCATCGCGCACTCTTTTCAGGGCGGCCGGCAGGCGATGATAGGTCTGCGGGCCAATCACCACGTCAACGGCAGGTGCACGACGCAAAATTTCTTCGCCTTCAGCCTGTGCGACACAGCCGGCGACGCCAATCATGAATTCGCGGCCCTCTTCCTGACGCGACTTCTTCATGTCACGCAGGCGGCCAAGCGCGGAGTAGACCTTTTCAGCGGCCTTCTCGCGGATATGACAGGTATTGAGCAAAACGAGATCAGCCTCAGCCATGTCCTCTGTGGGCACATAACCGTCCTTCGCAAGAGCATCGCTCATGCGAACGGAATCATAGGCATTCATCTGACAGCCGTAAGTCTTGATGAAAACCTTGCGGCTGTTGCTACCGTCACTGAGCGATTGATCTGTTTCGGCGATTGCTGTCGTTTGCTGTGTCATGGCGGTTACCTAGTCATTTTCAGGACCATATTAAACAGAAAAATATGCCGCAGGCTATTTTCGTCTTTAAAGCGCCTGCTAAGCGCAGCCGCGTCGACAGACTAATGCCAATTGATAATTGCTAAATTTTTGCGATTTTCCGTCTGTAATTCTTGTGATTTTTACTGCTTATATAAGCTTGAAAGCTATGTTGAAGTATTGATCTCAAACACTACAGTTTTACATGAGTGAAATTCACCACGATATTGTCAGTCAAATCTATGCTGCAGGGCTTCTTCCAGAACTTTGGCCTTCTGTTATCGACGGCCTGTCAGATCAGGTCAAAGGACGTGGCGGTTCGCTGTTTATTCTGACCGACGGACAATTGACCTGGGATGCACCCGAGGCGACTAAAACCATCATGGAAGAGTATATTGCCGGCGGGTGGGCGGACCGGAACGTGCGTCTTCAGCGTCTCCTCGAAAAGAGCTACCCTGCATTTGTCGTGGACAAAGACTTTTTCGAAGAAGACGAAATACAGAGCCTGGCGATTTTTCGTGACTTTCTGTTGCCAAGAGACATCGCATTTACTGCCGCGACAGTCATAAAAGGCTCTGGCGACGACATCGCCGTGTTTTCGGTCGATCGGCGGTTTGCAGAGGGTCGTTTCGCAGGTCCAGAGCTTGATTTACTCAACACTATTCGTCCCCACCTCGGACGAGCCGTGGCCCTCGCTGGCCGATTGAAAATGAAACAAACGATGACCGCAATGGCCACGCTGCAATTGCTTGGCATTCCGGCTGCAGTTCTGTCCCGTAATTCAAAGGTCATCGCCACCAATGCCGCGTTTGATGGGCTGGCAGGCCAGATGTTCCTTCCGGCAGCCTTCGGCCGTTTGGCCCTTTACGACAAACGCGCGGATGGCCTTTTACGGCAGGCGCTTGAAGGAACTATTGTGCAGCAGCGTTCGGTTCGTTCGATTGCCGTTCGTGCGGCAAACAGTCTCCCGACTGGAATTTTGCATGTTATTCCGGCGTGCATGCAGGCGCAGGATATCATCGGGGCTGGCGGAACATTGCTTATTCTGGCTCGTCCCATCGGGGACATCACCCTGAATGCGGAGTGGTTGAAAGGTCTTTATGATCTGTCACCCACTGAAGCACGAATTGCAGCCCAGCTTTCCGAAGGAAAAAGCTTGGAGAAAATCGCTTCGCAGACAGGGACCGCCAAGGAGACAGTGCGCACACACGTCAAACACCTGCTGCAAAAGACCGGTTTTGCGCGCCAGATCGATTTTGTACGCGCCGCTGGCAGCCTTGCGGCCATTCAACCGCAACTGTCGAACACAAACGCAGTGCTTTCCGAAGTGTAGCGACTACCGCCAATAACCACGAAGGCTTTGCTGCAACATGCGGCGGATCGCAGCTGTAACACTGACCGCCAGATGTTTACGGTTGTCACCGCGCTTGAAAGCGACGCTATCGCCAAACGTGACGTCAACTTCGAGCGCGCCTGATCTCAAGACGCCCACCAGATGCGGCAAAAGGGTTAGAGATCCAGGCCATGCAACGAGCGGACGGTGGTAACGTCCCATAGCCATTCCATGAACACCGGTATAGGCTATTGCCACCGGCTGCACATAGACAATGCCACCCGGCACTTGCTCCACGGCGGTGGATGCGGCGCCAAACAGCGATGACTTTACCTCAAGAAGTCGGTTGCCGTCCGATGTCGTTCCCTCTGGAAACAATACAACAACCTCGCCGCCCGCCATCCTTTCGGCGATCTCGTTCACCTGCGTGCCCGTGCTGCGTTTCTGCTCACGGGTGACAAAAATGCTTTTCTGTAAACGTGCCAACATGCCGAAAACCGGCCAGTCTCGCACCTCAGTCTTGGCGATAAAAACCACATCGGTAATACTGCCAAGGATCATGATGTCCTTCCAGGAGGCATGATTAACCGCCAGCATCAACGGGCGGTTTTTATCCGGTGTTCCATGGACGGTGATTTTCAGGCCAAGGGTGTGGCAGGCAACACGATGCCAGAATCGCGGTAGCCAGCGTCGTATCTTCAGATCAAATGCTAGGCCCAAAAGCTGAAATGGCAGCATAAGTAGGGTCAACAACGTCAGAGCGAAAACGAGATAGATAATCCGCAGCCACAGCATCATGACGTGACTACTCGCACCGTTCAGTAATCTTCAGGTTTTAGCGGAACACCATAAAGCTCAAGACGGTGGTCCACCAGTTTGAACCCGTGCTCGCGAGCAATCTTTTCCTGCAGTGCCTCGATTTCTGCAGAGCGGAATTCAATCACAACGCCGTTCTTGAGATCGATCAGATGATCGTGATGTTCTTCTGGTACGGTTTCGTAACGAGAGCGACCATCACGAAAATCATGACGTTCGATGATCCCGGCATCTTCGAAAAGCTTTACAGTACGATAAACGGTCGAGATGGAAATGCGTGGATCAACCTCAGACGATCGTCGATACAGCTCTTCCACATCAGGATGATCTTCCGATTCTTGTAACACGCGGGCAATGACCCGACGCTGATCGGTCATGCGCATGCCACGTTCGGCGCATAGCTCTTCGAGCGTTTTGTTCAGATCTGTCACGTTGTAAGGCCTTCATATCAACGCCCCGCCCTCACGAAGAAGGCGGGATATAGAAAATGGTCATAAACGCAACTAGCGAAGATCGCGCCGCATGACAAGCGCCGTCGACTGTGTACCGTCGGGGGCTGTATAATAGGCCTTGCGTTCCGCGACCTGCTGGAAGCCCAGCTTGCGGTAAAGCCCAAGACCTGCGGCATTGCTGGTATCAACTTCGAGGAACATAGAATCGGCGCCACGGCCTGCGGCCTCACGCACCGCCGCCTGCATCAGACGCCAGCCAAGACCCGCACGGCCCAATTTTTCCTGCACTGCTATCGTCAGAATTTCTGCTTCGCCACCTGCCTCGCGGGCCAGCACAAAACCGGACAGTGGTTTGCTGAAAAACGCGTTGGTCTGGCGTGCTACGAAGCCATAGCAATTGGATTGCACGAGAAGATTGCCAAACTCGTCTTCACTCCACGGCCGCGAGAACCGCAGCTTGTGCAGTTCGGCTATGGCATGGCTATCGTCTTGTACCAAAGGTACAATTTCGAACTGTGGCTTTAGTGTCAAATACTGATCGATCATCGCAGGGAATCACCGCATAAATACATATTATGCCCGATTATCAGGCATGGGCACGTCGTTCCAGCGCAAATCCCGTTTGAGGTCTGGCATCAGGGCCACGCAGGTAGAGCGGAGCCGGGCGAGGTCCGCCTTGCGGCTTGGCAGCACCAAGGCGTGCGACGGCGGTAATTTCGAACCGGTCAGGCTCAACGGCATTGGCTTCGCCATTCAGAAGAAATGCACCCGACCCGAAAACCTCACCCCCAAGGCGTGAGAACAGGGAAATCGCATCATCCAGAGGCAGCAGTTCTGCATTCGTGACAGACGAACCATCCGCCGCAAAGGACTGGATATAAACCTCGCCACGACGCGCATCCAACGCGATTGTGACAGGTTTCTGTCCGTGCTGGTCCTGCCAATCCTTGGCCATCACCTCAAGCGTAGTTAGGCCGACAGCCTCAATGCCAAGCGACAAGGCAAAACCACGCGCGGCTGAAACACCGACACGAATGCCCGTGAAGGAACCAGGACCAATAGTGACAGCAATCCGCTGCACGGCTTTCAGGTCAAGATTGGCTGCTTCAAGTGCCTTATCGACAATTCCCATCAACCGCTCGGCGTGGCCTTTGCCGATGGTTTCACACACTCTGCCAAGGACGGCATCGCTGGCGCTGTCATAAACACAGGCGGCGCAGTCGCCTCCCGATGTATCAAGCGCCAGAACGATCATGCCATTTTGCCTTTGTATTAAACGGATTCTACAGCCTGCACTTCAGGAACGAAGTGCTTGAGCAAGTTCTGAACGCCGTGTTTCAATGTTGCGGTCGAGGATGGGCAGCCCGAGCATGCGCCCTTCATGTTCAGGAACACGGTGCCGTCCCGGAAACCACGGAAGGTGATGTCGCCGCCATCCTGCGCCACTGCAGGACGAACGCGGCTGTCCAGCAGTTCCTTGATTGTAGCAACGATGGTTTCATCGCCTTCATCGAAGAACTCGTCTTCTTCGTCAGAAAACTCGGCAGTGCGTGCTTCACCCAGAATCGGACGACCCGACATGAAATGTTCCATGATCGAGCCCAGGATCGCAGGCTTCAGATGGTGCCATTCAGCACCTTCCTTGGTCACGGTGATGAAATCGAAACCGAAATACACGCCGGTTACACTTGGAATTTCAAACAGGGTCTGTGCGAGCGGAGACGCCTGCGCCTGCTCTGCGTTCAGGAATTCTGCCGTGCCGGTTTCCAGCACAACGCGTCCGGGAAGAAACTTCAGCGTAGCCGGATTTGGAGTGGCTTCGGTCTGAATGAACATCACATGTCTCCTTCGGAGCGATCGGCGCCCCTGAATTTAGAATAGTTCAAAAATACGCCGGACGGGCTCATTCTTCAAGCCCGGACATGACAATTACATTCAACAAATGGGCTTTCGGCAAAGAAAGTCAATTTGCGCGCTTAAAGCATGTTGAGCCGCACATGGCCAATAGATCGTGCTTACGCTGTTTGTTTTATCGCACGCGCCTTGCCACTTGGCGGACGCTCAGCAAAGTGCGTCAATTTCCTCGTCGCTCAGCGTATCTGGCAATACGGTAACAGGAATGGGGAATGCAGCACCCCTGCCCGCAATGGACGAGACCAGCGGACCAGGGCCTTCCTTGGTTGAACCGGCAGCCAAGACCAAAATGGCAATATCCCGGTCTTCTTCAATCAAACCATGGATCTGTTCGGCGGCAGCACCTTCACGAATGACCACTTCCGGCTCTATTCCGACGGTCTCACGTACTTTCTGCGCGGTTTTGGCCATGGAGGCCTCTGCCTCTTCCTGTGCCTCTGCCCGCATGATCTGCTCGACACCCAGCCACTGCTGGAAATCGCCATCCGGAATGACGTAAAGCAAAACAAGGCCGCCATTGGAGTTCTTGGCACGGCGGCCCGCATAATGAACGGCCCTTTCGCATTCGGGCGTCCCGTCGATGACCGCCAGAAATTTACGGCGATGACCTTCAAGTCGAGACAGCCGTTTTGAAACCATAGAGCGTGCTCCCTGTTTCTGAAATTCCAGACGATGAAACTCGCCTTTGATACGATTGAGGCGGAGCTTATAGAAATTTGCCAAGCTGACAAGCCGCCCACACATACTGCGGGCGGCAAGTTATCACCTCAGAAAGCCAACGATATCGCGGACTTCATTCATGGTTTTTTCCGCAATCACGCCAGCCCGTTCCGAGCCATCTCTCAGAATGGCGTCGATGTGGTTGGTGTCGTCAAGCAGACGGCGCATTTCAAGATTGATCGGCGCCAGAACATTCACAGCCAGATCAATCAGTGCAGGCTTGAAGGCCGAGAACTGCTGTCCGCCAAATTCCTGCAACACCTCTGCCTTGGATTTATCAGCAAGAGCCGCATAAATACCGACCAGATTTTCTGCCTCAGGGCGGCCTTTCAGCCCCTCGGTTTCGCTCGGCAAGGCATCCGGATCTGTCTTTGCCTTGCGAATTTTCTTCGAAATGGCATCGACATCATCCATCAAGTTGATGCGCGACAGGTCCGACGGGTCGGACTTGGACATCTTCTTTGAACCGTCCTTCAGCGACATGACACGCGGCGCAGGACCACCGATCAGCGGTTCAACCATTGGGAAATAAGCGTGAACCGGCTCTTCGCCAACCACGATATCCAGCCCAAGGCCGGCGCTTTTGATCTGGCCACCAAAATCGATATTGAACTTCTGGGCAATATCACGCGCCAGTTCCAGATGCTGTTTCTGGTCATCGCCAACAGGCACATGGGTTGCGCGATAAACGAGAATGTCAGCCGCCATCAGGCTTGGATATGCCAGAAGGCCAAGCGACACCTGCTCGGCATTTTTGCCGGACTTGTCCTTGAACTGCGTCATGCGCTCCATCCAACCGATGCGCGCCACGCAGTTGAACACCCAAGCCAATTCGGCGTGCTGCGGCACGGCCGACTGGTTAAACACGATGTGTTTCACCGGATCGATACCGGCTGCGATGAATGCAGCAGCGATAGACCGTGTCTGCGCCCGCAGATCTTCATGCACCAGCTGTGCGGTGATGGCATGCAGGTCAACAACGCAGTAGATGCAGTCACTGTCTTCCTGCAGCGCCACGAACTTGCGAATTGCGCCGAGATAATTGCCAAGATGCAGATTACCGGTTGGCTGAACGCCCGAAAAAACCAGTTTCTTGAATTCGCTCATGAGTGTCCTCGAAGGCTTGTGGAGGGCCTTGCTCCTTGGTTAGATTTCGCGGGCGCTTATGCACCCGCAACACCGCGCAATCAAGTGGGTGAATGACTGGGTTCCAAAAGATCCCAGCGATTGCCGTAAAGGTCTTCGAACACGGCCACTGAACCATAGATCTCATGGCGCGGCTGTTCCAGGAAATGCACACCCTTGGCCAGCATCGCGGCATAGTCACGTGCGAAGTCGTCCGTGTTCAAAAAGAAACCGACACGACCGCCGGTCTGATTGCCAATGGCGAGCATTTGTTCCTCACCGTCCGCCTCGGCCAGCAACAGGCCACAACCATCCGCCCCATTAGGCTTCACCACCAGCCAGCGTTTACCATCCGGCAGCGGTTCATCAGCAAGGCACTCAAAACCGAGTGTCTCGCAATAGAATGTTTTGGCCCGATCGTAGCTGTCAACAACCAACGTAACCAACGCAATGCGGCGGTTTCGCGCAAAATCGGCACTCATGCTTTTTCATCCTTGGAAGGGGTATGTTTTGCGCCGCCCCGTTTGAGATTGCGTCTGACCATTGAAAGCTGCGCTCCACCGGTGGCAAAAGCCAACGCAAAGTAAACCGCCATGGAAACCACTATCAACCCGGCAATGGTGCCAGCCCGAACAGCGAAATGCCCATTGGACAACCAAGGATGCAGCCAGCCCATGGCAAACCAGATTAATGTCGCCATAACCGCTGACGCAAACAGCAGGCGCGGGATACGGGTCAGAAGCGGCATATCAATCTGCCAATGGCCACGCTTTACCAGCATTGCAAACAACATGGCGGCATTGACCCAACCAGCCACAATTTCCGCAGTGGCAATGCCAGCGCCATCAAAACGCGGAAACAGATAAAGCGCCAGCGACACGTTTACTACAACGGAAATGCCAGCAAACATCATTGGCGTTCTGGTATCTTCGCGTGCAAAAAATCCGGGAATGAAGGCTTTGATCAGAACGAATGCTGGAAGGCCCAGTCCGTAGATACCAAGAATTTCAGCGACCTTGACCGTCGCATCGGCTGAGAAGTTACCGCGTTGGTACAGCAACTGAACAATCGGCTCTGCCATGACCAACAAAGCTGCTGCGGCAGGCAGTGTTAGAAATAGGACAAACTCGACGGAGCGGTTCTGCAACGTCGCCGCCTCAACATGCTGGCCGCCACGCAGGGCGCGCGACAGTTCCGGCAGCAACACTGTGGCAACGGCGATGCCGACGACGCCGAGCGGCAGTTGATAAACGCGATCAGCATAGGCAAGCGAGGCAATAGTCCCCTCACCGCCAGACGCGATCGCCGTATTGATCAGCAGGTTGATCTGCGTAATGCCGCCAGTAATTGCCGCAGGCAATGCCAATATCAATAGCCGGCTAACGTTTTTTGTCAAACGAGGACGTCGGAAGCCGATGCGCATACCAGCATTGCGAACCGCTACCCATACGATGGCAAGCTGCACGACACCGGCAACCATGACACCCCAAGACAGGCCATAACCCACTTCCAGCGGATCATGGCCACCATACCATGCCCAGCCGAGAACACCGATCAGGATGATATTGAGGAAAACCGGTGCGATGGCGGCTGCGAAATAACGGTGCAGCGAGTTCAGCATACCGCCCATCATCGCGGCCAGCGACATGCAGGCCAGATAGGGGAACATGATGGTAGCAAGCTGAACGGTGTTGTCGAACTTGACTGTATCGTCGACAAAGCCCGGCGCGATGATGGTGCGCACCAGAAGCGGCATGGCCAACTCCATGGCGATTGTCAGGGCCATCAGCACAGTAAACAGGACGCCGAAAACCTCTTCGGAAAACCTTCTTGCACCCTCCATGCCGCTTGCCTCGATTTCCTTGGCAAACAGCGGCACGAAGGCCGAATTGAACGCTCCTTCGGCAAACAGGCGTCGGAAGGTGTTGGGAAACCGGAATGCGGCGTTGAACGCATCCGCCACCGGTCCCGTACCAAGTGCCGCAGCCATCAGCATTTCACGCATGAAACCAAACACACGGCTGCCCAGCGTGCCGGCGCCAACTGTTGCGAATTTTTTGAGAAGGCTCATGCCTGGGCTTTCATGCGATTGTTTGCGGCTTCCGCTGAGGAAACAGTGGCCGCCTCACCGGTCGCGGCCAACAAATCCTCGGGGTCGGCCATGATGTTTTTCAAACGCGCCACGATTGTGGACTGACGGTTGTCATTCATCACCTTCTGGCCGGTGAGATCGGTGACATAGAAAGTATCGATGACCTTTTCACCGAAAGTCGTGATGCGTGCCGAGGCAATATCGAGCGACAGATCGGCAATGGTCGCGGTGATGTCGGCCAGCAGACCCGTACGGTCAAGGCACTCGACCTCAACAACCGTGAACTTGTTCGACAGACCGTTGGAGATGATAACCGACGGCGGAATTTTGAAGGTCCGGTTCTTTTTCTTCGACTTGGTGCGAGTCGCAATCACTTCCGGCAAACGTTTGGTGCCCGACAGCACCTCTTCGATCAACTTGCAGATATTGGCGCCACGGCGCATCTCGTCCTCATCGATCGGGAATTCGCGATTGATGAGAATGGTGTCGAGCGCACGACCGTCAGAGGTCGTGAAAATCTGCGCATCAGCAATGTTGGCACCAGCAGCGGCGCAGGCACCGGCAATCACCGACAAAAGACGCGGATGGTCGGGTGCCAAAATGGTGATTTCGGTGATAGCGTGGAAGGAGTGGGTGCGCACCATGGTGGCAAGCGCTTTTTCTTCCTTGTCGGCCGCCCTCAGGAACTTTGTGTGGCGTATCTGGTCATCCAGATCGACCGACAGAAGATAGGGCTCGTAATGCAGACCGGTATATTTGCGGCGTGCCTTCTGGCCCCAGTCGGTAAGCGCGTCATAGAGTTTTTCGCGAGCAACCTTGGCACGTTCTTTACGCGAAACTTCAGAAAAACCGCCAGATAATAGCAGTTCCGTTTCATAGTAGAGCGTGCGCAGAAGCTGGCCTTTCCAGCCATTCCAGACATCAGGCCCTACGGCACGAATATCGCAGACCGTCAGGATCAGCAGCATTTTCAGCCGTTCCATCGACTGTACCTTGTCGGCAAAATCGGCAATGGTCTTGCGGTCATGCAGGTCGCGTGTCTGCGCGACCATCGACATCAGCAGATGCTGTTCGATGAGCCAGGTCACGGTTTCCGTCTGCTTTACGTTCAAACGGAAACGCTGGCAGAATTTACGGGCGACGCGTGCACCGGCAATCGAGTGATCTTCCTGCCGTCCCTTTGCAACGTCATGCAGCAGCACAGCAACATAAAGCGCTTCGCGGTCTTCGATCATCGGCATCAACTGGTTGACCAGCGGATGCGTATCGATGGCTTGGCCCTTTTCGATTTCCGAGAGAACCGCAACAGAGCGGATAAGATGCTCATCAACCGTGTAGTGGTGATACATGTTGAACTGCATCATCGCGACGATCTTGCCAAACTCCGGAATGAATTTGCCGAGCACACCCGCCTCGTTCATGCGTCGCAACATCAAAGCCGGGTCGCGCCGCGATGTCAGGATCGACAGGAAAAGACGGTTGGCCTCGTCATTCTCCCGCACCTTGTTATCGATCAGCGACAGTGAGCGCGTGAGAACACGCAGTGCATCCGGATGCAGTTCCAAATCATTGATGTCGGCAATGTGAAACAGACGAATGATGTTGACAGGATCGCGCTTGAAGACATCGGGATCGGCCAGTGCGATACGACCGCGGTCTTCTACAAATTCCACGCTGCCAGCAATCTTACGCACGCGGTTGGTAAAGCGGTTCAGAACACCGGTGAGGCCGGGAACAGCCTTGGCCTGCCGGTCTTCCAGCGCCGCGCAGACGATGCGCGTCAGATCGCCCACGTCCTTTGCGACAAGAAAATAATGCTTCATGAAACGTTCAACGGCGGACAGGCCGGGACGCGGCTGATAACCAAGCGCGGCGGCAATTTCCCGCTGAATATCAAAAGACAGCCGCTCTTCTGCTTTATTGGTCAGAAAGTGCATCTGGCAGCGAACGGCCCAGAGAAAATCATCTGCCTTTTCGAACAGCTTCAATTCGCGGCGTGAGAGCACACCGAGCTTTACGAGTTCGGCGGCGTCGCGTACGTGGTAATAATATTTAGCGATCCAGAACAGCGTGTGCAGGTCGCGCAGACCGCCCTTGCCTTCCTTCACGTTTGGCTCCACCAGATAACGCGTGTCACCTGCCTTGCGGTGGCGCTGGTCGCGCTCAGCGAGCTTGGCGGCAATAAACTCCGGCCCGGTACCGGTGATCACTTCGGCGTCAAAGCGTTTTTGCAGATCGTCCGACAATGCCATCTTGCCGCAGATGTAGCGCATTTCCAGAATGGCGGTGCGGATGGTCATGTCGGATTTTGAAAGGCGGATACATTCCTCAACCGTGCGGGTGGCATGGCCAACTTTGAAGCCAAGATCCCAGAGAATGTAGAGAACAAACTCGACTGCCTTTTGCATATCCTGCGAATTCTTGGGTGGCAGAAGAAACAGAAGGTCGATGTCGGAGCCAGGCGCCAGCGTATCACGGCCATAACCGCCGACGGCGGTCACGGTAATTTCAGCAGCATCGCGTGGATAAACGTAACTGACCGCCAGATGGTACAACACCTCGATCAGGCGGTCCTGCAACCAGGATATACGGCGTGCACAATCCAGTCCGCCACCGTCCGCATCCAAAATCTGGCGTGCCGTTTTCCGTCCTTCGTTGCTTGCCTTGCGGAAGATTGGCAATAGTTGCGAACGTGCATCCAGAAGCGGTTTGCCGCTTCCGGCAAACACTGCGTCGCATTCCTTCTGAAAAGCCTCGACGTCGAGGATTTCGGAGTAATCGATTTCCTTGTGGGCCATAAAGCCTGCATCCATTCTGCTTAAGGGTCGCCATAGCCTACCGTAATGGCAAAGGCCTATAGCGATTTTGGGGCGTCATGGACAGGCAATTTAGCGCTCAAGCATTGCCAAGTTGTTTCTTGAGCGCATAAAGCGCGTCCAGAGCCTCACGAGGCGTCATCTCATCGGGATTGAGCGCCTTGACCGCTTCCTCCACCTTAGAAGCGCTGGCTTTACGGGTGTCCTCACGACGCACTGCCATCTGGAACAGTGGCAGGTCATCGATCAACTGGCTTGCCGGGTTCTTGCGATCGGCATCTTCAAGTCGTGTCAACACATCGCGCGCACGGTCCACCACGGAAGCAGGCAGGCCAGCCAGTCGCGCCACCTGAATACCGTAGGAGCGGTCTGCCGCACCGGGGCCAACTTCGTGCAGGAAAATAACCTCGCCGTCCCATTCCTTGACGCGCATGGTAGCGTTGGACAGTCGGCCAAGCTTTTCCGACAACACGGTAAGTTCATGGAAATGCGTGGCAAACAGTCCGCGGCAGGCATTGATTTCATGCAGATGCTCAACGGCTGCCCATGCGATGGAAAGACCATCAAATGTCGCTGTGCCACGACCAATTTCATCAAGAATAACCAAGGAGCGTTCGGTCGCCTGATTAAGAATGGCAGCGGTTTCCACCATCTCAACCATGAAGGTCGAACGGCCGCGAGCCAGATCATCGGATGCGCCAACACGCGAAAACAGACGGTCGACGATACCGATATGAGCAGTCTCGGCCGGTACAAAAGACCCTGCCTGTGCCATGATGGCAATCAGGGCGTTCTGGCGCAGGAAGGTCGATTTACCGCCCATGTTCGGGCCTGTCAGCAACCAGATTGCACCATTCTTGTCGCCGTTCTGCGCAGAAAGATCACAATTATTGGCAATGAACGGACCGACAGACTGGCGTCGCAGCGCCTGTTCGACCACCGGGTGGCGTCCGCCCTTGATGGCAAATGTCATCGAGCCATCAACGACCGGACGGCAGTAGGCCTGCTCAACCGCCAGATAGGCCAGACCAGCAGCGACATCGATAACTGCAAGCGCCAGCGCGCCAGCCTTGATGGCTTCAGCTTCTGAAACCACGGCTGATGTCATCTGCTCAAATGCCTCAAGCTCCATGGTCAAGGCTTGGGCTGCTGCATTGGCAATGCGGCTTTCCAGATCCGCCAGTTCAGTGGTGGTAAAGCGCATGGCGCCGGCCATGGTCTGACGATGGATAAACCGGGCCTTCGCCTCATCACTCGCCATCATGACGTCGGCATTACCGGCCGTCACCTCAATGAAATACCCAAGCACATTGTTGTGTTTGATCTTCAGCGATTTGATGCCGGTTTCCTCGGCATATTTCAGCTGCAAACCAGCCACCACCCGCCGTGACTGGTCACGCAGTGCCCGCACTTCGTCCAGTTCCGGGTTGGCACCGTCGCGCAGAAAACCACCGTCTCTTTTCAACAGCGGCATTTCGTCGGCCAGCATGGAGCCAAGCATGGCCTCCAAGCCTTTTGGCAGGGATTTGAGGGCCGAGAGCGCGCCAGCCAGTTCTTCCGGCAACAGACCTTCCTCAAGCAGCGAGGCAATGCTGGATGCGATCGAAAGGCCTTGGCGGATAGCGCCAAGATCACGTGGGCCGCCGCGTTCCAGTGCCAGACGCGACAAGGCACGCGGCATATCCGGCACATGTTTCAGTGCTTCACGCAGCCGCTCTGCCATTGCGTTATCATCGATCAGCCATGAGACCGAATCGAGCCGCGCATTGATCTTGTCCGGATCCGTCAGAGGTGACAGCAGGCGCTCCGCCAGAAGTCTCGCGCCACCGCCGGTAACGGTGCGGTTGATAGCACTCAGCAATGCGCCTTCGCGTTCACCGGAAAGCGTCTTTGCGAGTTCCAGATTGGCGCGGGTGGCAGGATCGATAAATAGGGTTGATGCTGCACTTTCGCGTTCCGGCGCACCCAAGGGTGGTCGCTCTGAAATCTGCGTTTTTTCGACATAGGCAACGGCCGCGGCCGCTGCGGCCAGTTCGACACGCGAAAAACTGCCAAATCCATCCAACGTCGTGACGCCAAAATAACGGGCGATACGGCCTTCTGCCGTCGCGCTGTCGAACAAAACAGCAGGCTGCGGGACGGCAACACGGCCGAGCACATCAAATACCGGCTTCAGTTCAGCATCGTGAAACAACGTATCGGCAACGATCAGTTCGCGCGGGTCAATACGCCATATATCGGCGAGAAGCCTCGTCAGGTTCGTCTCTGAAAGACGGAAAACACCCGTTGAAATATCGATCCAAGCCAGTGCGAACTGCACTTCGGCACCGCCGCGGATGCGGGTCAGCGCCATCAGGTAGTTGGATTCGGTCGCGACAAGCAGTTTTTCTTCGGTCAGCGTACCGGGTGTCACCAGACGCACCACGTCGCGTCGGACGACGGATTTCGAGCCACGCTTTTTGGCTTCGGCCGGATCTTCGACCTGTTCACAGACGGCGACCCGAAAACCGCGGGTAATCAGTTTCTGAAGATAATCATCCGCTGCATGCACGGGCACGCCGCACATCGGAATATCCTGTCCGAGATGCTGGCCGCGTTTGGTCAGTGTAATGCCAAGCGCACGCGATGCCGCCACGGCGTCGTCGAAAAACAATTCGTAAAAATCGCCCATGCGATAGAACAGCAGCGAACCGGGATTGTTCGATTTTATCTCAATATACTGCTCCATCATCGGCGTTGCCGATGCACGGCTTTCTTCTGATATCAGCGAGGCGTGGGAATGAACGTCCGTCAATGGCTTAATCGACAATCTGGTCTGTTGCGGGAAACGAGCGGCCAAACTAGCGGTTTTGTCCCTTGCAACACAACATGGGCAGCACCGCTTCCCACAGGAAGCTGGTGCGACGAGCCCTTATTCGGGTGCGATAAGCACCCATCAATACAGGTTAGCTGGCGAAACGGCCGGCATCTGCGCCATAATAATTGACGTAACGGCCGGCGATTGCCGACACGGGAAGCACGACCAGTACATCCGTTGTGTTGAAGGCGTGGTCGACAACGGCACCGGAACCGAACATCGCACCAAGGCGCATATAGCCCTTGACCAATGGTGGCATGGACGACACGGCACGGCGGGCATGGACGGCCTCGACTGGCATGAGGTCCATGTCACGGTAAAGTTCGGGACGTGCACTGACTGCCCATTCGCCCTTTGCCGTGTTGTGATGATGCAGGAATGACAGCGCAAGCGCATGGCTTTCCGGGCTGACACCCGGGAACGATGCGCAACCGAACATGCCGTCCATTCTGTGGCGCAGGGCGTAAGCCCAGTTGCCTTGCCACAACAATTCAACGGTGCGCTTGGTGCGGTATTCCGGCAGCACGCACGATCGACCCAGCTCCATGAACTGCTTGTCAGGGTGGCGCTCCAGGAGATCACCGATCTGGAATTCCGAAGCGGAATAAAAACCACCATGGGCCAGAGCCGTGTCCTGCCGCAGCAAACGGTATGTGCCGACGATCTGGTCTTCCGTATCGCCTTCGATAGCGCGGTCAAGCACCAGAAGATGATCACAGATGGCGTCGTAGGCATCGACGTCGCGTTTGCGCCGCATGGCGTCGGAAGGAAGGCTTGCCCTCATCTCCTCGACAAACACCCGGTAACGGACGGATTGGGCCGCATCAACCTCGCGTTCATTGACCGCAAGGCGGGTTTCCAATGTACCGATACGGCCCAGAAGACCGCTGTCAAGTTGCGGCTTGCCGATGACCTGAGCGACCGAAGCGCCCTGTTCGGAAATATCGCGGTTCAGTATTTCTGTGACCATGGAGAATCGCTCCGCCACCGATTGAGTTCGGCTGTCATAAATCACTTATTGACGACAGAATAGTGACAATAGAGCCCTGCGGCGAAAAGGAACATCGGTCAATTGTAACAGGGCAAACCACTTAAGGTTGGTACCTACTGCACCATGCTTTCCATCTGTGGCAACAGGGCGTGGATTTCCTCCAGCAGTTGCTTGGGATCGGCCGGTTTTGCCAGAACCGTACTCACACCTGCGTCCAATACGGATTTGCGCGTTTCAGCCGATGTGTCGGCGCTTAGAACGATAACCGGCACGCGCGGCCAATGCGCATATTCCCGGCAAATATGCGGTAGAACATCCAAGGCTTCGCCACCTGGCATATTGAGGTCTGAAATAATCAGGTCCGGACGAATGGCGGCACCGGGGACTGCGGCAGCCAGCAGCGCTGGAAAATCCGTCACCAAATGCACATCGTGACCGGATTTTTCCAAAACAACACGCAGAATACGCGCGTTGACCGGATCATCTTCTGCCACCAGAACCATCGGCTTGCGGCCGGCCGGATGTTCGATATCAGCACCGCCGAAACCGGGCTGGTTGTCATTGATGGCATCACGACGCTCCATGCCACGAAGGCGCCCACTCAACACGTCCGCGAGTGATTTTTCCCGCAAGGGACGAATTAGCCAGGCGTCGTAACCGCCCTGCAGTTGGGTTGCACGTTCTTCCGGATTGACCATCAGGATGCGGCGCACAGGTTTTTCCGACAGGCAAGGCCAGCGTTTTACAATATCGGCAAACAGGGTCGCGCAACGATGGTCGACAATGATGTCGCTGATCGCCTCGTCCTCCTGCGCGCTGTCGAGATCAAGCGCCTCTACGCCTGCCATATCCGATACAACACGGCACCGCCCGCCCAAGGAGTGGATGGACGCCTTGGCGGCCATTGCTGTCATTCCCTCCGGCGATAGAACCAACACATTGCTTTTGGTCAGCATCGTGCGGCGGGCTTCATCATCCTCACCCGATGCATCGGCAACGGCCCGAAAACGCAGGATGAAGACACTGCCCTTGCCTTTGGCGCTTTCAACACTCAAGGTGCCACCAAATTCACGCACGATACGTGCCGAAATTGCCAATCCAAGTCCCGTTCCGGCACTGCGTTGGCGGGCAGAACCGGCCTGTTCAAATTCTCCGAAGATCCGCGCCTGTTCAGTTTTGGTCATGCCCGGACCTGTATCGGATATCGAGAGAATAAGATTGTCTCCATCCATTAGGGTACGGATCAGCACGCCCCCCGAGGTGGTGAATTTGACGGCATTTCCAATCAGATTAAACAGCACCTGGCGCAATCTTGCCGGATCGAAGTCAAGGTATTCCGGCACATCGGATGCAACCGTCGAGGCGATCTCAATACCTTTTTCATGAGCACGATGGGCAAGCATTTCGACGATGCTTTCAATGAGCCGACGGAGATTTTCCGCACGTGGGTTCAGGCGGAAACGGCCAGCTTCCATGGTCGAAAAATCAAGCAGATCCTCAACCAGTTGCACCAGTCCCTGCCCGGACTGGCGGGTGCCATCAAGGTAGTTGCGCTGCTCATCATTGAGCTTTGTCTGCGACAACAAGTGGTTCATTCCGAGAATACCGCTGAGAGGCAGGCGAATTTCATGGGCGACAGTGGCCAAAAGCCTGCTTTTGACAGCACTTTCCTTTTCGGCTTTTTGCCGTGCTTCCTCGCGCATCATCAAGGCGCGGCGTTCATCCGTCACGTCGCGTGCCACGGACTGGATAACCAGACGGTTGCTTTGCCCCAGACGCACCACGGCATCCTGCCAGGTGAAAATGCGCTGTCCGTAGGGTGTGGCAATTTCCACGTCGTAACAATGCGCCTTGCCGCCGGGACGGAATGCAACGCCAATTTCCTCGCAGCTCATGCCATCAGGTGCATTGCAGCCAGTCATTTCCCGAAACGTATTATTGGCCTCAATGATACGACGATCCATGCCACGCAGAACCGCGATATCACCCATGGCATCATGGATGGCTGGCAAGAAGGATCCGACTACCTGTTCATCTGGGCTGTCACTTGAGGTTTTGACAAAGTGATTCAGCCCGCGGAAAACCGGAACCGCAACAGCACCGAGTGTAGCCAGAGAAGCGAGCGAAAGAGACCAGCCGGCAAGCCCGCTCCACAAAAACGGCAGAGTGGAAACAACGCCAGCACCCGCGGCAAGCCAGATGAACGGCGCTCTGCTCTGCTGACCCGACGGGTCAACGGAGAGCTGATCCGCAGGGGTCGCGGTCTGCGCAGGGTATTTGCCGTCCGCCTTGCCTTGCAGGGCAGACGCATCCTCAAGGACGCCGGAAATTTGCTTGCGAAGATGTGCAGGGTCGCTCATACCCAATCTCTACCATGTCAGCGGTTTTGATTGGCTTTGCCTAAACGATAAAAGTTTAATCTTTCTGCGCGTCTTTGGCCGTTTTCATCTGCAAAACTTCATCCAGAATGACGCAGGCCGCCCCGATGCTGATGAAGCTGTCGGCAAGGTTAAACACGGCAAATGACCATGTTTGCGTGTGAAACAGGATGTAGTCGATGACGTGGCCATACAGAAAACGGTCGAAGATATTGCCGAGCGCGCCGGCAATGATCAGTGCGAAACCCAGATGCGCAAAACTGCGGTCCTTGGGCGTTTTTTTCCACATCCAGATGACAAAAACCACAATGACCAGACGCATGGTCACGATGAACCAACCGTCCATGTCCGACAGCATGGAAAATGCAACGCCCAGATTATAGGTCCGGTAGAGCGCCAGCATCGGAATAACAGGCACCATTTCCTGCAGAGGCAGATAAAGCTCAACCAGTGTTTTGACGATCTGGTCGATCACCAGCAATGAGACAATGAGCGCCAAAGCCGGGACCAATCGGGAAAACATGCCTGTTTTTTCCATTACGTGCGGAGCTCCAGATCAAGCAGATGTCGCCGCGCTTCAAAAAGCATCACGGCTGTTGCCACCGCAAGGTTGAGTGAATCCGCCCTACCTTGCTGGGGAATACGCGCCAGACGATCCGCCTTGGAGGCAAGTTCCTCTGGCAGACCGGACTGTTCGTTGCCCATCATCAGCACAACCGGCTTGCCCTTGTACGCAATGGTCCGGTAATCCACCGAGCCGGCCAGATGCGTGGCGACAAGATTGACGCCGGACTGCTTTTTCCATTGCAAGAACTCGTCGACGCTGGCCCTGGTAACAGGAACAGCAAACACGGAGCCCATGGTTGCACGCACCGTTTCCAGCGAAAACGGATCCGTGCAATCGCCAATCAGGATAACGCCGGATGCGCCAGCCGCATCAGCGGTGCGGATAATCGTTCCGAGATTGCCGGGATCGCGCACTCTGTCGAGCGCCACGAAGGTCTGGCTTTCCGATGGCTGAATATCGCGCAGCGCGCGCCATTTCTGCTCGAAGATACCAACGACCATTTGTGGATTATCGCGACGGGTGATCGAAGAAATAACCTTCTCGCTGACTTCCAGAACCAGTCCGCCTGACGCAACTGTTTTTGTCGCAACCTTTTCCACCAGAGGCTTGCCCTTGGCAGCCTTGGCATAGACGAGCGTGCGGATTGTCCAGCCCAACTCCAATGCGTCGATGACCAGCTTCAGGCCTTCCGCCATGAAGGTACCGCTCTCTTCGCGACCTTTTTTCTGGGTCAGAGCCTTGATATCCTTGACGATGGGATTGGTCAGGCTGGTGACTTCCTTCACCTGGCCAACGCGCCGCGGTGTTCCGGCTTGATAGTCCTTACTCATTTCGGCTCCCACCGGCTAAACAGGGATGTAGACAGAGCACGACCCGGCGTCTTGCCATCAAGCCCCGCTTCACGAATAACGAGTTCGCCGGAGGCAATCGTTCCACCGGCCCCGCGCATGATATCCATCAGCAGCTCATGGGTGGAATAGAAACTGGCGCGGATCGAATAGGCTGTGAGAACAAGGCCTAATGCCTTTGGTGACAGGATTTCACGGCAGATATCCAGCATCAGCGGCAGGTGGTCGAAAAGCTGCCACACCTCACCATTGGTACCACGACCGAACTTCGGCGGGTCCGTCAGAATGATATCGTAGGTGCTGCCACGGCGCTCTTCGCGCTGAATGAACTTCATGGCATCTTCGCAAATCCAGCGGATTGGCGCTTTTTCAAGTCCGGCAAGTGCCTGGTTTTCCTTTGCCCAGTTGATCGCCTTTTTTGACGCATCGACGTGGGTTACTTCTGCGCCAGCAGCGGCGGCAACAAGGGAGGCAACGCCGGTATAACCGAAGAGGTTCAGAACCTTGACCGGACGGCCTGCATTTTCAACGGCATGTTTCAACCACTGCCAATGCACGATTTGCTCCGGGAACACGCCAACATGGCGAAATGCCGTGAACCGTCCGAGAAAATCGACGCCCAGCAGCGACAGCGGCCAGGTTTCACCAAGAGCCGCCTTCGGGAAACGCCAGCGTCCCATACCGTCTTCGTCGGTGTCGCCGGTAAAGACAGCGTCGACATTTTCCCAGACACGCGGGTCAAGATTTGGCCGCCACAGCGCTTGCGCTTCCGGTCTGACGATACGGTATTCACCATATTGCTCAAGCTTCAGGCCATTACCGCTATCGATCAGGTGGAAATCACCGGCACCGGTCGATTCCAGAATGACCGGCACCTGTTCTACAGGGCGTTCACCGGTGCGGTTCATCAGGCTACGCTGCGGGATGGGTGCCGCGGATGCAGCAGCAACATCCTTTTGCGCAATCTTGTCTTTTGGCGCCACAGCGGGTCTGGCAGGCCGAGTGTCCTCCTGGCGGCGCTGCGTTTGCCCGCGCTCCCTGGAGGATGCGGATTTTTCCGGGCGGACCGGGCGGGATTGTTTTTTATCCTGTCCGGCAAAGTTCTTGCCACCGGACCGGTTATCTTTTTTCTTCAACGGAAGTTTTCCCATTTCAGGCTATTTTGTCTTGGCAAAGCCAATAGCATCAGTGTGGCGCGTGGCAAAGGCCTCAGCGCGATTGCACGAAAAACAGCGATAGAAAAGGCGTTAACTCGCGCCAGCGTTCACTTGGCTGGCAGCTGGGCGTCTGAATGAACGACGGTTGCGCGGGCGGCGACAGCCTTCTGGCGGTCCGCTTCGGCATGCCAACGATTGGCTTCCTTCGCCTCAACACGCGCACGCTTGCGATGTTTGCCCTGTGTGACCCAGGTTGCCGCCGAGCCTACGAGAATACCGAAAATAACGGCGAGAAACAGGAAAACAAAAAACGGTGCGGAGAAAGACAAAACGCTGTCTTCCGGCCGGAACGGATTAAGCGCCAGCGTAACCGACTGGCGATTGGCAACGGACAGGACGATCAGCACGATACCCAGCGGAACCAAAACCAGAAGGTTGATGATCTTTTTCGACATGGGATACTCCGTTCATGCTTTTCATCACGATGCGCAAAGGATGAAACCATCCAGCGGCATCCTCACAAACTCAATCTTCGTCGTCGTCCTCGACATCGCCCATACCAGGGTTCAGGCGTTCACGCAGTTCCTTGCCGGTTTTAAAGAAAGGAACCCACTTTTCTTCAACGAAAACGGATTCACCTGTACGTGGGTTGCGACCGGAACGAGAAGGACGGTTTTTAACCGAGAAGGCGCCGAAGCCACGCAGTTCAACGCGGTTACCACCCGCCAGAGCATCCGTGATTTCGTCAAGAACCGCGTTGACGATGTTTTCCACGTCGCGGTGATAAAGGTGCGGATTACGCGCAGCAACAATCTGCACCAGTTCAGACTTAATCACGACGGCCCCCTGAAAGAATTGGCTTTTTAGTGTGGCTCAACCTGCCAAACCGAAACGAGACCGTCAAGAAACAACTTGTCGGTTGCCTCGCTTGCAGCCCCTGCAAGTGGCAGAAAATCCTCATATCCGAGCATTCTGGCAACTTTTGCCAACCCGAGAAGTGAAAATGGCGTGGATGATGACGGCGCGCGCCAGTCAGCGACCGGCAGATTCTCGTCTATACCACGCTCTTTAAGGTAAGCGCGAATCTCTTCGTCCCCCCCCAAACGGTCCACCAGCTTCACGGCCAGCGCCTGCCGACCGGTAAAGATCGAGCCATCTGCGAGTTTCAGAACCTCCTCGCGGGGCAGTTTGCGACGATCGGCAACCAGATCAACAAACCAGTCATAGGTATCCATGATCATGCTTCGGATCATGGTTTTCGCCTCTTCAGGCGGCTCATGGAACGGTGACGGCTCCGCCTTCAACGGCGTCGATTTGATTTCCTGCAAGGACACGCCGAGCTTATCAAGAAGTGGGCCTACCTGTGGATACTGGAAAATAACGCCGATGGAACCGGTGATCGATGTTTCACCAGCGACGATAACGTCACCGGCACTGGCGATCATGTAACCAGCAGATGCTGCAAGAGTACGGACGTCAGCGACAACCGGCTTCTTGTCAGACACGGCCCGAATTGCCTTGAAGATGCGTTCGCCGCCATAGGTCGTGCCGCCGGGCGAGGAAATGGAAACGATAAGCGCCTTGGCATTGTCGCTCTTGGCAATCTTGTCCAGCCGTTCCAGCAGTTCCGTATCGTCACGAATCAAACCGGAAATCTCAACACGGGCAACATGCGCCGAGCCGGATTTTGAGCTTGGAGTGTAAACCATGCGATATGCGGTAAAGCAGGCTGCTATAAGAAGAAGTACCGCTGCAACACGCCAGAATGTCAACTTACGGCGTAATTGCCGCCTGTCAGCGATTGCCATGCGATCCATTTTTTCACGTCCCTTGATGAGGTCTAGCGAAGGCTTAACACTATTTGCGTTACAGCCGGTTTTATATTGCCGCTCACGGGAAACAAATAAAAAAGCCTGTTTTCGGTAAAAATCACGCCCTACTTGTATGGCACGCATAAAAAACCATATTGGCAGAACCTTTCGCACATGCCAAAGACAAACGTTGAAACACAAAGGCCGACCCGGATTTATGGTATCCTGTCCGCTTTTACCCGGGACATCTAAGGAATGCTCGACAAGCTACGCGAATCGCCAGCACTTGCGTCTGTGCCCACCGATGGTGGCGCAGCCTATGGCACTGCTATGCGACATTCTTCGCGCGTTCGCCGGCTGAAAATCATTCTTCCGGCTGCTGCTCTGCTGATTTCCATGGTTTTTATTGGTGTGTCGCTGATAAAGGCCTGGTGGCCAGCTGACGTATCGGTAGAGAGCGCGACGATTGAAAACGGCAAGATCGTCATGGAAAAACCGGCTGTTGCGGGTCGAAATGATGATGGTATCGCCTATTCGATGACCGCCGATCGTGCCTTGCAGGACATTGCCAGCCCAAATTTGATGACACTTGAAAATGTGCTTGCCGCCGTTCCCATGAACGATATTGTGGCTAAGGTAACAGCAAGCGGCGGCGTGTTTGACCGCAACACCAACAAGATGCAAATGACTGCGCCGTTCGAGATCAATATGACCAACGGCATCAAGGCAAAATTCCAATCTGCAGATGTTGATTTGCGTGCTGGCAAGATGCAAACGAGTGAAGCGGTAGACATTACTACCAAAGATGGTTCGATTGTTGCACAAAGCATGCAGATCGCAGATAATGGCAGAACAATAATTTTTTCGGGGCAGGTTCGGGCACGGCTCGCTGCATCGACCATACAACAAGCTGAAAATTGAAAGCCCGACCCGATGTCACGATCCTTACGTTGTTCGATTTTCCCAATCCTCGCGCTGCTGTCCGGCTCGGCTGCGGTTTTGACGCTGGCAGGAACTGCCTCCGCGCAAAACACAACGAGCCAGATGGAGGGGCTGAAGCTCTCCAACGACCAACCGATTGCCATTGAAAGCGATCAGTTGGAAATTCAGGACCAGGAGCGCAAAGCCTACTTCACAGGCAATGTGAAAGTTGTTCAGGGAACTACAACCTTGAAGGCCGGCAAGATGACCGTGCTTTACAAGGGTGAAGGATCGTCGCTCACCAGCGGTAATGCCGAT
Source organism: Agrobacterium sp. AGB01 (assembly GCF_014851585.1). Classification (GTDB taxonomy): domain Bacteria; phylum Pseudomonadota; class Alphaproteobacteria; order Rhizobiales; family Rhizobiaceae; genus Agrobacterium. Next base: position 60,638 of record NZ_JACVAB010000001.1, on the reverse strand, counting down.
ATCGAAAAGATTTTCGTCGATAACACGGTGTACCTGAATTCCGGCACACAGGAAGCAACGGCCGATCATGGCGAGTTCGACATGGCAGCCCAGACCTTTATCCTGTCGGGCAAGCAGGTGGTGCTATCTGAAGGCAAAAACGTTTTCACCGGCTGTAAGCTGACGGTGTTTATGAACACCGGACAGGCAAAGCTGGACAGCTGTGGTGGGCCGGTTCGCATTTTGCTCGACCCGAAATCACAGAAAAAACAGCCATAAGAATTGCTCGTGAAAATTCCTTCTCTATCTCGCCTGTTCTCCGACAAAGCCACGCCCGGCAACCCCCTCAATCTCTCAGGGGATAAAAGCCGTTACGAAGGCACACTGATCGCGCACAGCCTGTCGAAAACCTACAACACCCGCCGGGTAGTGAATGGGGTTTCCCTTGTGGTGCGCCGTGGCGAGGCCGTGGGCCTGCTTGGACCCAACGGTGCGGGCAAGACAACCTGTTTTTACATGATCACTGGCCTTGTGCCGGTTGATTCCGGGCGTATTGCCATCAATGGCAATGACGTGACGGGAATGCCGATGTACCGCCGCGCCCGCCTTGGCGTTGGCTACCTGCCACAGGAAGCCTCGATTTTCCGCGGCCTGACGGTCGAGGATAATATTCTTGCCGTTCTGGAAGTGCACGAGAAGGATCGCAAGAAACGCGATACTAAGCTCAACGAACTGTTGGAAGAGTTCCACATTGCGCATCTGCGCAAGTCGCCGGCAGTTGCATTGTCGGGTGGTGAACGCCGACGTCTTGAAATTGCACGTGCGCTTGCCACAGACCCAACCTTCATGCTGCTCGACGAACCATTTGCCGGTGTCGATCCTATTTCTGTGAGTGACATCCAGAACCTTGTGCGGCATTTGACGGCACGTGGCATTGGCGTTCTCATCACCGATCACAATGTGCGTGAGACGCTGGGACTGATTGACCGGGCTTACATTATTCATGCCGGTGAGGTTCTCACCCACGGTCGCGCGACCGATATTGTGAACAATCCCGACGTGCGCAGGCTTTATCTCGGAGATAATTTTAGCCTGTAATCGCTCATTGGCGAAAGAATCTTCCTTTAGACGCTCCTGTTGTGCTTGACCAAATCTCATAAAAAAGCAATTTTTGGGCCAAGTGCTATTTCATTCACCGCCAACCTTAAAAAAAGCGGTCAGGAAGGCGTTGAAGGGGAGTTTCGCGTCCGTCATGGCATTATCCGCCAGCCTTTTTCTGCGTCAAAGCCAATCGCTCGTCATGACGCCACAGCTGATGCAATCAATCCAGTTGCTTCAGATGACCTATGGCGAGTTGGAACAATTTATTGCGCAGGAAGTCGAAAAGAACCCGCTGCTTGAATTTGCAGCAGGTGATGAGGGCGTGAGCAGTGACATCCCCGAAGACAGTTTTGGTGTTGCCGAGCGGGATTTTGAGCCTTCAGACACACATGCTGCCGATCAGGATGAGTGGTACAACGAACGCAGCACTGGGCTTGGTGAACAGCTCGATACCAGTTTCGAAAACGTATTTCCGGATGATGGTAACCAGCGCAAGGCGGATGCCCCTGAACTGGCCGATCAATGGAAATCGATGCCAGGCAATGATAGCGGCGAGGCTTATGACCTTGACGACTTCGTCGCGGCAAAAACCAATTTGCGGGATTACATCAACCAGCAAGTGCCGTTCATTTTGCAGGATGCCACTTCGCGGGTAATTGCCGAAATCCTTGTGGATCAGCTGGATGAGACCGGCTACATCCACGCCGATACCGTGTCCGAGACGGCTGAGCGTCTGGGCAAGGATGCGCAGGATATCGAACGTATCGTTGCCGCCTTGCAAACGCTCGATCCCCCCGGGATCTTCGCCCGTTCTTTAAGTGAGTGCCTGGCGATACAGCTTCGACAAAAAGACCGGTTTGACCCCGCCATGCAGGCGTTAGTCGGCAATCTGGAGCTGCTGGCAAAGCGAGATTTTGTAACCCTGAAAAAGCTCTGCGGTGTGGATGAGGAAGACCTCCTCGACATGCTTGGCGAAATTCGTGCACTCAACCCGCGTCCCGGCTCCGGCTTTGAAGCCTCTGTTTCAGAAACGATCGTGCCTGACGTGATCGTTCGGGAAACACCTGATGGAACATGGCTTGTGGAACTCAATCCCGACGCATTGCCGCGTGTTCTGGTCAATCAGTCCTACTATGCGCAGATTTCGCGCCTGCCCGCCCGTAAGGGCGAGGACGAAGGATTTTTGTCCGAATGCCTTCAAAATGCAAACTGGTTGACAAGAAGCCTCGACCAACGCGCCAAGACAATTATGAAGGTTGCCAGCGAAATTGTTAGGCAGCAGGATGCGTTCCTGATGCATGGTGTTGACCACCTTCGCCCTCTCAATCTCAAGACCGTGGCGGATGCGATCAAAATGCATGAATCGACCGTCAGCCGCGTCACGTCAAAAAAATATATGCTGACACCGCGCGGCATGTTCGAGCTGAAATATTTCTTCACGGTTTCCATTGGTGCCGTGGAAGGAGGCGACAGCCATTCGGCCGAAGCTGTGCGTCATCGCATAAAAGTGATGATCTCTCAGGAGACGCCCGATGCCGTTCTCTCCGATGATGACATTGTGGACAATCTGAAGCAAGGCGGGGTCGAATTGGCTCGCAGAACAGTCGCGAAATATCGTGAAGCGATGAACATTCCCTCGTCTGTGCAGCGCCGGCGGGAGAAGAAAGCCCTTGCAAAACTGGGCTAAGGGCGCCGTTTGCCACCGACAGCACATTAACGAACCGTAAATATATGCCTCCAGCCGCCTTTGGTAGCATTGACTCCTGATTGCCCCAAGAGTAGAAGCGCGCACCTTTACGGGATGATCGAGACGAACAAACTCCCTTAATCGAAAGGCAGAACGCCGCAGCAAGGCCAAAGAGGTCTGGAATCGCTTGGATGAGCGCGTGGCTTGACGTAAGCTGGTATTCGCAAATCACTACAAAAAGGAAAATTCCATGAGTGTGCGTGTATCTGGTAAGCATATGGAGATAGGTGAATCGTTCCGTCAAAGGATCGAGGATGCGGTCGGCTTGGCGGTTACGAAATATTTCGATGGGGGGTATTCTGCTCAAGTTACTGTTCAGAAATCGACGTCCCATTTTTCGTGCGACTGCAAGCTGCATCTGGACACCGGAGTGGTTCTTCATGCTGCGGGAGAAGCAAACGAGCCGCAAGGCAGCTTCGACGCAGCAGCGGCCCGAATCGAAAAGAGGCTTCGACGCTACAAGCGCAAACTGAGAGACCACCATGCTGGTGGGCACGTCCCTTCCTTCGAGGAAATTCCTTATACGGTTATGGACGCCGTTCCGGATGAAGATGATGAAGTGCCGGACGATTACGCGCCAACAATTGTCGCGGAAAGCTCGAAACAGATTAAAACCATGTCTGTGGCAAATGCCGTGATGGCACTTGATATGACAGACGAACCGGTCCTGCTTTTCCGCAGCCCGGGAACCGAATACCTCAATATCGTTTATCGTCGTCACGACGGTAATATCGGCTGGATTGATGCAGCCGCGATAAAGGGTTGAACAGTCGGAATACGTTTGGCGGACGTGGTCACCACGCCCGCCAATCACTCCGGTGATACAAAGGAAGACGAAATGGCATTGGCAGACCTGCTGCAACAAGATGCGATTATCCCCGCCCTCAAGGTAAATTCCAAGAAACAGCTTCTCCAGGAACTTGCTGCAAAGGCATCCCGGATTACAGGTGTTCCGGAACGCGAGGTATTTGACGTCATTCTGCAACGGGAACGGCTTGGTTCCACCGGTGTTGGACATGGCATTGCCATTCCGCACGGCAAACTCGAAAGCATTTCATCGATCGTCGGTGTATTTGCACGTCTGGAAAGCCCCGTGGATTTCGAGGCGCTTGACGACCAGCCTGTTGATCTGGTGTTTTTGCTGCTGGCGCCTGAAGGTGCAGGTGCTGACCACCTGAAAGCCCTCTCACGCATTGCCCGCGTTCTGCGCGACCAGGATCTAGTTGCCAAGCTGCGTGCAACCGATTCGGACACGGCAATATATGCCTTCCTGAACCAAGAGCAGGCCAACGCCGCTTGAGGCTGCACGACGGCGTGCAGCAGTCTATCAACAGCGACCTGCTTTAATAATCCCCCTTAAAATCAATTCCGATTTTTCATTCCATGCGGTAAATCAACCGTCATCAGACGTGAGCGCTGATGACGGAGGATGCATGGAGCCGGAAAAGCGTGGGGCCAGCGTTGGTGATGACTGTTCATTTGACCTCGATCAGATGCCTGATGTGCAAATGACCGGTGTAACCGGAGACCACCTGCCGGTTTTCAGTGAGCGACTGAAACAGCGACTGACCTATTCAATGGCATGGACGCCTGAGGTCAGCGATCTCGAGGAGTGGAAGGCTCGAGCTCGAGCAAAGATCTGGGAACTCACTTGGCAGACACCAGACAGAACTGGTTTTGATCCCGAAATTGTCGATGAAATCGACCGTGGTGATTTTATTGCCCGGAAGATTGCGTTCAACCTGACGCGCGACAGCCGGGTTATTGGCTTGCTCTTGTTACCCCAGGGCAAGGGACCATTTCCGGCAACTGTTTTTTACCATGACCATGGTTCCAAATTCGATATCGGCAAAGAAAAACTAATTTCGCCTTGGGATGATCCAGATAAGCTGCACTCCGCACAAGGGTGGGCAGATAGACATTTTTCAGGAAGGTTTCCCGGTGACGAGTTGGCACGCCGCGGTTATGTCGTGCTGGCAGTTGACGCACTCGGCTGGGGCGATCGCGGGCCGTTGACGTATGATGGACAGCAGGCGCTGGCGGCCAATTTTGCCAATATGGGGAGTTCCCTTGCCGGTCTGATGGCGCTTGAGGACACCCGCACCGCAGAATTTTTGGCCAGTCTGCCTGCGGTGAACAAACAACAAATCGCATCAGCAGGGTTTTCCATGGGCGCATTCCGCGCCTGGCAGGCTGCAGCTCTGACCGACACTATCACCGCGACGGTGGCGGTGAACTGGATGGCCACAGCAAAGAGTCTGATGGTGCCGGGTAACAACCAGCTGCGTGGTGGTTCTGCTTGGCACATGACCCATCCGGGCCTTATGCAGTTTCTGGATTATCCCGATGTTGCAAGCCTTGTGGCACCGCGGCCCATACTGGTCTTTGCCGGCAAGGAAGACAGGCTTTTTCCCGTCAGCTCCGTCACTGAAGCTTTGCAAAAAATGGGGGATGTATGGGCTGCATGGCAGCGTGCAGACTGTCTGGACAGCAAAATCTGGCCCGGCGCCCATGTTTTCGAGGCCGAGCAGCAGGACTACGCCTTTGATTGGCTGGATCGGCAATTCTCCCGATCCTGACACTAAAAAACCCCGGTTGATGACCGGGGTTTAAAAGTTTCAAACGCTGGTGATCAGAGATCACGCATCTTTTTCATTCAGGCTGCCAGTCCCTGGCTCAGCCCCTGCTGCGGCTTCACCCTTTGGGCCACCCTTGGCAACACCAACCATGGCAGGACGCAGAACACGGTCACCAATGGTGAAGCCTGCCTGAACGACCTGAACAACCGTATTGTTGGGAACCGCAGGGTTTGGAATTTCAAACATCGCCTGGTGGAAGTTCGGGTCGAACTTTTCACCTTCCGCTTCGATCTTGCGAACACCGTGGCGTTCAAGGGTCGAAAGCATCGAACGCTCGGTCATTTCAACGCCTTCGATAAGACCTGCAATGCCGGCTTCAGCATTTTCCTTCAGCTCGGCAGGAATTGCTTCGAGCGCACGACGAAGATTATCCGATACGGCCAGCATATCGCGGGCAAAACCAGCCACCGAATAAGCCTTGGCATCCTTCACATCGCGTTCTGTGCGGCGACGCAGGTTGTCCATTTCAGCAGCAAGGCGCAGGAACTTGTCGCGCAGGTCGTTGTTTTCCGCCTTTAGCGCCTCGGAAGGATCAGGTGTTTCTTCGACAGGCGCGGAATTTTCATCAACCGTAGCGTCCGCTACAGTTTCTTCATATGCCGTTTCCGCTTGCTTTGCGTCAGATCCGGTCTTGTTCGTGTCGTCGGTCATGACGGTCTCCAGATTAAATTTTGATGTTGCGCCCGATATCGATGTTTGACGGGCAAAAATCAAGGCTTAGCCGCCATTCGGTGCGCAAAGAACTGTCAGTTGAGGAATATGGCAGCTAACTATAGCGGTTTTCGCGATAACCGCCCCATCAACTGTGCCGTATAATCGACCATCGGCACAATACGGGAATAGTTTAGCCTTGTCGGCCCGATAACGCCAACAGCACCAACAATGCGATTGTCATCATCACGGTAAGGCGCGACGATCAGCGATGAACCGGACAGAGAAAACAACTTGTTTTCCGCCCCGATAAAAATACGTACCCCCGGCCCGCTTTCAGCCAGATCAAGAATTTCAATCAGATTGTCCTTGCGCTCCAGATCGTCAAACAGCAGGCGCAGGCGATCCATATCTTCTTCGCTGCCAAGCCCTTCCAGCAGATTGGAGCGTCCCCGAACAATAAGACGGCCGGGTTTACCCTCTTCGCTATCGCCGGCCCAAACGGCCAGACCACGTTCCACCAGATCCTGCGCCAATGTACCAAGTTCGGTCTGCACCTGTAATTTCAGCGCATTCAGTTCACTTCGCAGTTCATCCAGTGTCTGCCCGGACAAGTGGGCATTGATAAAATTGGCAGCCTCCGTCAACTGCGAAGATGTGATGCCGGCCGGCAGATCAATGATACGGTTTTCCACCTGATTGTGTTCACCGACCAGAATGGCGAGTGCTTTGAACGGCTCAAGCCGGATGAACTCGACATGTTTGATGACCACATCGTTTTTGGTGGTTATGACTAGCCCAGCGCCCCGCGACATGCCCGACAGGGTTTGGCTGGCCTGCGTCATCATTCCCTGCAGGGGTTGTTCGCGATTGGACAGTGGCGCGATATTCCGATCGATATTGGCGCGTTCGTCATCAGACAAGTTTCCGACCTGCATGAAGGCATCGACAAAAAACCGCAGACCGGAATGTGTCGGCAGGCGGCCCGCACTGATATGCGGCGAATAAATAAGTCCGAGTTCCTCCAGATCGCTCATCACATTGCGAACGGAGGCAGGTGAAAGCGACATGGGCAAAAGCCGCGACAGGTTACGCGACCCGAGCGGCTCTCCCGTCTCGAGATAACTTTCTACGATACGGCGGAAGATTTCGCGCGAACGTTCGTCGAGCGACGCGAATTGATCCTGTGCTATCGGAATGGAAAAACCCATATTGACCGTCATCTCTGTCGATTGCCTGAGACCATCAACTATAATCACTGATCGACCTTCGGCAAAACGGAAATTCCACTTCCCAAGATCGGTTTTGCGGCGCAAAACCGGGATAGATGGGCCAGAGCCTTCCAATTGCTTGGGAAAGGCACTAGAAGGCTCCGACCAATTCAAGAGGAGTCCGTCATGCGGCCGTCAGGCAGAAAAACAGACCAGATGCGCAAGGTTTCATTCGAGCGCAATTTTTCCAAGCACGCCGAGGGCTCCTGTCTCGTCAAGTTTGGCGATACGCATGTACTTTGCACTGCGAGCCTGGAAGAAAAGACCCCACCATGGCTGCGCAACAGCGGCAAGGGCTGGGTGACTGCTGAATATGGCATGCTGCCGCGCTCTACCCATGAACGCATGAAGCGCGAAGCTGCATCCGGCAAGCAGGGTGGACGCACACAGGAAATCCAGCGCCTTATTGGCCGTTCCTTGCGCGCTGTCGTTGACCTGCAGGCGCTGGGCGAACGCCAGATCAGCATCGATTGCGACGTCATTCAGGCCGACGGCGGTACCCGTACCGCTTCCATTACCGGCGCATGGATTGCCCTTCATGACTGCCTGAAGTGGATGGAAAGCCGCAACATGCTGAAGGTCGAAAAGGTTCTCAAAGACCATATCGCTGCCATTTCCTGCGGTATTTTCGCCAACCAGCCAGTTATCGATCTCGATTATCTTGAAGATTCGTCTGCTGAAACGGACGCAAACTTCGTCATTACCGGTTCCGGCGGTATCGTTGAAATCCAGGGCACTGCCGAAGGCGCACCGTTTAGCGAGCAGGAATTCCTGACGCTGCTCGGTCTTGCCAAGACAGGCTGCGCCGAACTGGTTTCCCTGCAAAAGCAGGCAATCGCCTGAGATCCGGATAAGACATGCGTAAACTCGACACCCGCACCATCGTCGTTGCCAGCCACAACAAGGGCAAGATTGCCGAAATTGCCGAGCTGATCGGTCCGTTCGGTTTTTCGGCAAAGTCGGCGGCAGAACTGAACTTCGAAGAGCCGGATGAAACCGGCACGACTTTCGAGGAAAATGCTGCGATCAAGGCGCGGGCCTCGGCGAAGGCTTCTGGTCTTCCAGCTCTGTCCGATGACTCCGGTCTGGTGATTGATGCGCTCGACGGCGCCCCCGGCGTTTACACCGCCAATTGGGCAGAAACCGCCGATGGTACGCGCGATTTCGCCATGGCCATGGAAAAGGTTGAAAAGGCGCTTGCTGACAAAGGTGTGACAGATCCAAAGGATCGTGCCGCCCGCTTCGTCAGTGTTTTGTGCCTTGCTTGGCCTGATGGTCACACGGAAATGTTCCGTGGTGAGATCGAAGGAACTGTTGTGTGGCCGCCACGCGGCACGGCAGGTTTCGGTTACGATCCGGTGTTCCAGCCGGAAGGTTTTGACACGACGTTCGGTGAAATGCCGTCTGAACAGAAACATGGCTGGAAGCCAGGCGACGCGACTGCACTTTCGCACCGTGCCCGCGCCTTCAAGCTTTTTGTTGAAAGCTGCCTCGAAGCATGATGACCAGCGCCGGGAGCGGTACTCTATCTGCACCCGGTGCTACTCTATTGCCTGATACCGGGGAACCCGGTTTCGGAATATATGTGCATTGGCCATTTTGCGCGGCCAAATGTCCTTACTGCGATTTCAATAGTCATGTCCGCCACAAGCCGGTCGATCAGGAGCGTTTTACAGCTGCGTTTCTGAAGGAAATGCAGACCATGCGCTCGCTTGGTGGCCCTAAGGTCGTCAGCAGCATCTTTATGGGTGGCGGCACGCCATCCCTCATGGAGCCTTCGACCGTCGGCGCCATTCTTGATGGCATCGCCAAATACTGGCATGTGCCCGACGGGATTGAAATCACTATGGAAGCTAACCCGTCCAGCGTCGAGGCTGAACGCTTCCGCGGCTACAGGGCCGCGGGCGTCAATCGCGTGTCGATGGGTGTTCAGGCTCTTAACGATCGGGATCTGAAGTTTCTGGGCCGTCTGCATGACGTTGCGGATGCGCTGAAAGCCATCAAGCTGGCGCGCGAGATATTCCCACGCATGTCGTTTGACCTGATCTATGCCCGTCCCAATCAGACGGTGGAAGAGTGGGAAAAGGAACTGGCCGAAGCCATTTCCTACGCGGTGGACCATCTGTCGCTTTATCAGCTGACAATCGAAGAAGGCACAGCCTTTTACGGGCTGCACAAGGCCGGAAAACTGATTGTGCCGGACGGTGAGCATTCTGCAGTGCTATACGAGGCAACGCAGGAGATTACCGCCCGTCACGGCATGCCGGCCTATGAAGTTTCCAATCATGCCCGCCCCGGCGCTGAAAGCCGCCATAACCTGACTTATTGGCGTTATGGTGACTATGCTGGCATTGGTCCCGGCGCACACGGACGCCTTTCGCAAAGCAAGGTGAAACTGGCGACCGCCACAGAGCGCAACCCAGAAGCGTGGCTTGAATCGGTTGAACGGCAAGGCCACGGCATGATCGAGCAGGAAATGCTGGGTTATGACGAGCAGGCAGACGAGTTGCTGCTGATGGGCCTGCGTTTACGCGAAGGGATCGATCTGGTGCGCTGGCAGTCGCTGTCCGGGCGTGAACTGGACCCGGACCGCGAAGATTTCCTCATTCAACATGGTTTCGTCGAGCGTCTCGGCAATTCGCGCATTCGCTGTACGCCGTCAGGTATGTTGATCCTTGACAGCGTGGTTGCAGACCTGGCCTCTTAAGGCAGTTCAGGTATCCAATCCCTCATTGGCCTTGCGATCCGTATGGCCAAGATCACGTTCGGGATCGATCACGTCACGAATACGCTGCTTGAGATCTTTGGGTCCGGGAAACCCGCCATCGCGCTTGCGCTCCCAGATAAGAGTGTCATTTACTGTGATCTCAAAACGGCCACCCGTCGAGGGAACGAGTGCAACTTCGCCGAGGTCCTGACCAAAGGTTTGCAGCAATTCCTGCGCCATCCAGCCGGATCGCAGCAGCCAATTGCACTGCGTGCAATATACGATGGCAACACGGGGTTTGGCGGTCGTATCGTTCACAGGCTTCTCCATCATCAAATCTCGTTCACGGAAATATTAACAATAATAATCATGTTTTTATACGATGCTTGATTGTCTTCACGTCATACAGCTTTAGAGAAAACACCATGTTCAATTCATGGAGTTTCTTATGACGAAAAATATTCAATCATCGCAGCGTCTCATCGTTCCGGCTGTCGCACCGGTCTATAATAGCACCCACCAAATCGTTGAAACCATTCTGCGTGTTGCTGCCGGTGTTCTTCTTGTTACGCATGGCTACGGCAAGATCATGGACCCCTTTCGCGCCGTTGGCATGGTGGAAAGCCTCGGATTTTATCCCGGTGTGTTCTGGTCACCTTTGCTGGCCGCGACAGAGTTTTTCGGCGGCATTCTAATTGCCATTGGTCTTTTCACTCGCCCTGCGGCCTTTGCCGCAACTATCGTTTTGCTTGTGACCGTTTACTTCCACGGCATCGTCAAGGCCGAGGGCTTGGCGGGCAGTGAGAAGTCGATCCTGTGGGCAGCTATCTTCCTGTTCTTTGCAGTGCGTGGCGGCAACAGCCACTCCGTGGATGCCAAGCTGAAAAAAGTGTTCTGATCTTTCTGAGGCACACAGAAAAATAGCCCCGACCAAAGGTGGCCAGCGCTGCCTTTGGTCTTGTCAAGCGTCCAGTCGCATGGTCAATTTAGCGCGTTAGGTTTTCTTACAGGTAGACTTCATGCGCGTCGCAATCATTGAAAACATGGCTGGCACACCCCACGGACAAGTGGGCGTCGCCCTGGCCGAGGTTAACGCCGAGCTTGACGTCATCAGCGTTTATCTCGGCGAGGCTCTGCCTGACGATACAGACAGCCACGATGCACTTGTGGTATTTGGCGGCGAACAAAGCGCCGTAGACGATGAAAAATATCCCTACCTGCCCAAACTTGCGAAATTGATGCGTGACTTTACCGAAGCGGATAAGCCAGTTCTCGGTATCTGTCTCGGCAGCCAGTTGTTGGCGCGTGCCCATGGCGGCGAAAACCTGCTGAAGGTGACGCGTGAATTTGGCTGGGAAAATATCGAGGTCAACGAAGAAGGCCGACGGGATCCAGTGTTTTCTAGTGTTGGCGATAACTTCCGTATTTTCCAGTGGCACTATGACAGTTTTACATTGCCACAGGATGCGGTGCGGCTAGCCTCCAATGGCGCAGCAATCAACCAGGCTTTTCGGGTTGGCCGCGCCTCCTACGGTACACAGTTTCACTTCGAGGCAGACACCTCGGTGGTTGAGGGTTGGCGCAGCAATTTTTCCGACAGTATTGAAAAGATTTCGCCGGGTTGGCTGGCCGGTTATTTCGACCAGAAGGCACAAAACGGCACACTGGCTGACGTGGCCGGACTTGCCCTGGCCCGCGCCTGGGTAAAGCTGATCGAGCAGCGTGACAACACCACGCAAAAGCAGGATCAGCAACCGGTTCTGGCCGGCTCCTAACGCTCAAATACCCCGGTTCCGGCCTAATTGTCATTTTTTCAGCAAGCTTTGCGTGTGGTTGATAAGGTCTTAACGGTGTTCACCCACATTCACCAATCCTGCCACATTTCGCGTGCCTGAATTTCAAGTCTCTAAAAATGAATGGATTTTTACCATGTGGTTTCGCCACATTTCCTAACAGATCATCATGGGTGGCAGGTTCGGTTTCCGCTGAATGCGGCGCCGAAACCTCCGAAAATAGCCGTTTTACGGCCATAAACACATTCTGGTGGGGCGCAATTTAATCTTTCTTGATAATTGTTCTTTAATCCTAGCAGAACGTTAGCGAGGAGGCTTTTCTCGTATTTTCTGTTTTGTTTTGAGTACGGATTCCCATGCGTTCATCTGTTGTGCCAGCATTGCTCCTCGCCTGCCTGACACTGTCCGGCTGTACATCCAGTTCTGGGCCAGAGAGCATCATGACAGGTGTTTCCTCTCCGTCGAGAGAAGTCACCAGCTCTGTAACTCCGACATCCGGCCCCATTCCTTCGGCGACAGTTGGCACCGCACAGGCCTCCGGCTCCAATGAACATCAGGAGCTTCTGGCGTGGGGCGGTCCTGTGCCGGAAGAACCACAGGCATTTTCCGTTGTCGCGCCAAACGTTGGCATGCCGGTTCCCGACCAGCGCCCGGTCACGATGGCGATGGCAGCAAGCCCGGCGATCATGGCAGGCCCACAGGTACGTTCCCGGATCTATAGCCGCCAGTTCCGTGACGCTAAGCCGATCAATTTCGGCAAGGTTACGCCTAATCATTACGCCGTGCACGGAGTCGACGTGTCGCGCTGGCAGGCCAATATCGATTGGCAAAAGCTGCGCACGCAGGGCGCAAACTTTGCCTATATCAAAGCAACCGATGGCGGCGACCATCTCGACCCGATGTTCAAGACCAACTGGCAGCTTGCCAAGCAAGCCGGTATCCGTCGCGGTGCCTACCACTTCTTCTACTGGTGCCGCCCGGCCAGCCATCAGGCCGAATGGTTCATTCGCAACGTGCCGCGGGACCCGGATGCCCTGCCGCCAGTGATCGACGTTGAATACAACGGTGAGTCCAGCTGCAAGATGCGTCTTCCACGCGCTAAGGTGCTTGAAAAGATGCAGGTGTTTATGGACATGCTGGAACGCCATTACGGCCAGCGTCCGGTTATCTACACCGCACCTGACTTCTACAAGGATCACCTGTCCGGCGAATTCCTCAACTATCCATTCTGGCTTCGTGCCGTTGCCCAGCATCCTTCCAAGGTTTATCCGGGCCGCAAGTGGGTGTTCTGGCAGTATTCCGGTTCGGGCCTGTCACAAGGCGTGTCGGGCAAGATTGATCTGAATGTGTTCAACGGCAGCATCGAAGACTGGCATCGCTGGGTCGCCAGATCCGGTCCGGCTCGCACCGCCAGCCGCTAGGGTTACCATTAAGATAGACCTAAAAGCGCCGCGGATATCCCCGGCGCTTTTGTCATTTATGGCCAACATCGCGCATGTTTTTAACTCTTGTTGACCGCAACTGGAACTCTTTTGCCGATCACGCGTTCTTGATCCAGAAGGAGGAAGTAACATGACGTATGATCCAAATGACAGAAATCCTGAACTTCGCCCACGGCCGGATTTGAATCCAAATGTGCCACCGCATATTGATCCAAATCTGGCACCGCCAGCACGCTCATCATCATCATGGGTTCCGTTCGGCGCTCTGATTGTGCTCATTCTGGCGGGTGTCTTTATCTGGTCGCAGATGGGTGGTCCAACAACGGACCCAACAACAACATCGTCAACGACCACACCGCCAGCCGCAACGGAGCAGGCTCCCGCAGTTCAGCCTATGGCACCAACGACGCCAGCTGAGCCGCCAGCCAACAATGCTGCGCCTGCTGCCCCAGCAACGGGTGGTGGCACATCGACGACCCCATAACCTAACGGTTACCGGGAGGAGCGAGAGCTGTCCGTCTTTCGAGGCGGGCAGTTTTCTTTTTACAGACTGTCTATTCGGAACAAAAAAGGGAGGCGTTCGCCTCCCTTTTTTGTTGTGGATTTTGATGTGTAACGCTTAGTCGTCGCTCATCTTCAGGGCAGCAATGAACGCTTCCTGCGGAATATCGACCTTGCCGAACTGACGCATGCGCTTTTTGCCTTCCTTCTGTTTGTCCAGAAGTTTGCGCTTACGGGTGGCGTCACCACCGTAGCACTTGGCTGTCACGTCCTTGCGCATGGCTGAAATCGTTTCACGAGCGATGACGTTTCCGCCGATGGCCGCCTGGATCGGAATCTTGAACATGTGGCGAGGGATAAGATCCTTCAGCTTTTCGCACATGTCGCGACCGCGCTTTTCGGCAGCGGTACGGTGCACCAGCATAGAAAGCGCATCCACCGGTTCGCCATTGACCATGATCGACATCTTGACGAGGTTGCCTTCACGATAACCATCCAGATGGTAATCGAAGGACGCATATCCCTTGGAGATGGATTTCAAGCGGTCGTAGAAATCGAACACAACTTCGTTCAGCGGCAGCTCATATGTGATCATCGCACGCTTGCCGACATAGGTGAGTTCGGTCTGGACACCGCGGCGATCCTGACAGAGCTTCAAAATGCCGCCAAGATAATCGTCCGGCGTCAGAATAGTCGCCTTGATCCATGGTTCACGAATTTCGGCAATCTTCACTACATCCGGCATATCAGCCGGGTTGTGCAGCTCACGCTCGGAACCGTCGGTCATCGTCAACTGATAGACCACCGAAGGGGCAGTCGCGATCAAATCGAGATCGAACTCACGCTCGAGGCGCTCCTGAATAATTTCAAGGTGCAGAAGACCCAGGAAACCGCAGCGGAAACCGAAACCGAGAGCGGCGGACGATTCCATTTCAAACGAGAACGACGCATCGTTGAGGCGCAATTTGCCCATGGCGGCACGCAGGTCTTCAAAATCTGCTGCATCGACCGGGAACAGGCCGCAGAAAACCACCGGCTGAGCAGGCTTGAAGCCCGGAAGAGCCTTTTCGGTCGGGCGCTTATCTTCCGTGATGGTATCGCCAACGCGCGTATCAGCCACTTCCTTGATCGAGCCGGTAATAAAACCGATTTCGCCCGGGCCGAGGCTATCGACAGCGACCATCTTGGGTGTGAGGACGCCGACGCGCTCCACTTGATATTTCGCATCCGTGCCCATCATGCGGATGGTTTGACCCTTGGTCAAAACGCCATCAAGCACGCGCACCAGAACCATGACGCCGAGATAGGTGTCGTACCAGCTATCGACGAGAAGCGCCTTCAGCGGGCCCTTTTCACCAAGCTCACTCTTCGGTGGAGGCAGCTGATGGACGATGGCTTCCAGCACGTCTGGAATACCAAGGCCGGTCTTGGCGGATATCAGAACGGCTTGGCTGGCATCAATGCCAATGACTTCCTCGATCTGTTCCTTGATTCGATCCGGCTCGGCAGCGGGCAGATCGATCTTGTTCAGAACAGTAACGAGCTCGTGGTTGTTATCGATCGCCTGATAGACGTTGGCCAGCGTCTGGGCTTCTACACCCTGCGACGCATCCACCACCAGTAGCGAGCCTTCGCAAGCAGACAGAGAGCGCGACACTTCATAGGCAAAGTCGACGTGGCCGGGGGTGTCGATAAGATTGAGAACATAGGTCTCACCATCGTTGGCCTTATAGTGCAGACGCACGGTCTGGGCCTTGATGGTAATGCCGCGTTCGCGCTCGATATCCATATTGTCGAGAACCTGCTCGGACATATCGCGTTCGGCAAGACCACCGGTCGACTGGATCAACCGGTCGGCCAATGTCGATTTGCCATGGTCGATATGGGCAACGATCGAGAAGTTGCGGATATGGTCAAGCGGGATGCGGTTCGGATTTGTGCTCATGCCCCGGGCTATAGCAGGGGCTTCGATAGTCGAAAAGTGGGAATTCGTTAAAAGGCCACTAAATATGGGCCTTTCATACGTCAAATTGCTCCGGCCAGTCACGGCGGGTGGCCACCTGCCCCTCGGTTCGCAGTTTTGCGACGGCGCCGAGATCGATGTCAGTGATCAGCCAATGGCTATCGACCACATTGTCGCTTTCGCTTTCTGCCACAATGCCCGAAGGCGGCATGCCGTAGTCAGAGGGAACGTAGAGAGCTGCGCGGCCACGATTTTCATCAACCGCTGGTGACCAAGGTGCTTCACCCGCTGTTGGGGAGGACAGTACGGCATACTGATTTTCCAGCGCGCGGGCCTGCGCGCCGATGCGCACCCGGAATGCACCGGCCAGCGTGTCAGTGCAGCTGGGTGCCAGAACCAACTCTACACCCAGTTCCGCCAGCTTGCGGCCAAGCATCGGGAATTCGTTATCGTAACAAATCAGGATGCCGAGTTTGCCAACCGGCGTGTCAAAGGCTTTTAATCCCTCGACACCGGCGGCAATGTTCCATTTTTCCCGCTCAAACCGGGTCATGATCTGCTTGTCCTGATACCCGATCAACCCGTCCGGTCCAAACAGCCAGGCACGGTTGCGATATTTGCCATCTAACTCCTTGACCGGCGCGCTACCTGGCTGGAACACGATACCATGGCTACGCGCCAGTTCTTCACACAGTTCCAGCCAAGCCGGCAGCAGGGGCTGCAGGGCATCGATGGACTTGTGCAGATCGGAGCGGACATCAGCTGGCAGCAGGCCGGTCAGCGTCAGCGCAGAATATTCCGGCAAAAGCGCAAGCTCGGCACCGTCCTCTGCCGCCTGCCGTACCAGAGCGCTTAAATGCGCAACGTAATCTTCCCAGCTGTCGATGAGTTCAATGGCGTATTGGCAAGCGGCAAGTCTTGTCATGAATTACACCTCGATCTTTCGCATCCAGAAGGAAAGGGTTTTCGGGCTTTTTGACGTTTCATCTAGATCCTGCCAGGTGAATGTGGTGCTCAGTTCCGGCTTGTGGACGTAACCGCGATTTTCCCAGAAACTGTTGAGTGGTTTGTAGTCTGCGGGCCGTCTTGGATGATCCAGCGGACGCTCCACCGCACAGAAGGTGCAATAGTCAAAACCGCCAAGCCGTTTTGCCTGCGCCTCTCGTTCTTCAAAAAACCGAACACCAGCGCCCTGCCCGCGATATTGCGGCAGAAGCACGCTCTCGCCGAAATAGAAGATCCGATCAGGATTATAACCGGCTGCGATGAAAGGCTTTTTCACCTCATCGGTTTCTGACGCCATTGGAATTCCCGTCGACATACCAACGACTTTGCCGTCATTCAGCGCCAGCACCACAACGGCACCTTGCGAATTGGCATAGGTGGCCAGATATTCCCGCTCATGTTCAATCGTGCCGTCATACAGATAGGGGAATTCCCGGAAAACACCGATACGCAAACGGGCGAGGTCATCAAAATAGGGTGCAATATCGGCACCGGATACGGATTTGATTTCGAGTGCTTTCATGTCAGTTAAGATACTTTCCGATATACAGCATTTTCACCTTGGTTGTGCCCGGTTATATCGTGACGACCAAAGTGAGCCAAGTTCTGTTGCAGACCCATGGAGATAAAGATGACAGCAGCCGCCACCATCCACGCCTATTACGATGCTTTCAACCGTCAGGACATGGATGCTTTCCTGGCCCTGCTCGACGAAAACGTCGTTCACGACATCAATCAGGGTGAGCGCCAGACCGGCAAGGCGGTATTTGCGAAGTTCATGGATCACATGAACCGTTGCTACAAGGAAACCCTGACCGACATGGTGATTATGGCCAGCGCAGACGGCAAGCGCGCGTCTGCAGAATTTGTCGTCAACGGTGAATATCTGGTGACCGATGAAGGTCTTCCAGAGGCCAATGGACAGAAATACGTGCTTCCCGCGGGGGCCTTCTTCGAATTAAAGGACGGTAAAGTTAGCCGGGTAACAAACTACTATAATCTGAGTGACTGGATCGCTCAGGTTGGCGCATAAGACTATCAAGGACGACGAACCTGCTTTCACGCAGGTTGGTTACTTTTCGAATATTCCACTATAATACCCGTTGACTCCATTATAAGAGAATGCAAATCTCTGATCATGGACATGGAAAACGACATTCTCGAAAAATCGATTGGCGCGCGGGTCCGCACGTTGCGTGCTGAAAACGATATGACGCTCGACCAGCTCAGTATTGCTTCGGGCGTCAGCCGGGCGATGATCTCGCGTATCGAACGCGGCGAGGCGAGCCCAACCGCCTCGCTCCTAGCCCGGATTTGCGCCGCACTTGGCCTTTCGCTGTCAGGCTTTTTTGCTGAAGACGAGACAGTCACTCCAATCGTCCGCAAGGCAGAACAGAAAATCTGGCAGGATCCGGAAACCGGATATGTACGCCGCGCAATTTCACCGCCGCGCGTCGGCTCGGATGTCGATATTGTTGAGGTGGAGTTTCCAGCTGGCGCGAAAGTCAGTTTTCCACCGCACTCTGCTTCGCATGGCATGACCCAACATGTCTGGCTGCTGCAAGGCACGCTGGAAATGACGACACAACAGGATGTCTATCTCCTTTCGCCGGGCGATTGCCTGTTCATGCCGGTTGGCGAAGGCCACGTTTTTCACAATCCGGGTGAGCAGCCCGCCCACTACTGCGTCGTTTTGGACCGGCGAACTCGCTGACACGCGGATAAAACACATCTCAAATTTCTCAACGACAGTCCCTCATCGATTTAAGTCTACCGCAGGTACCTATGGCAACGATCCGAATTCTAGACGCAGCAGATACATTAAACGCCCTGCCTGACCTGTGCGAGGTTTTGTCGGATTGCGTCAATGACGGGGCGTCGGTTGGTTTCATGCTGCCCTTCACTCCGCAAGACGGGGCAGACTTCTGGCGGAATGTGGCTAACGGCATCGATACCGGTGACATCATCCATGTCGTCGCGGAGGTTGACGGCGTTGTTGTCGGAACCGTGCAGATCGGTCTGGCATCCAAACCGAACCAGCCGCATCGTGGTGACCTGATGAAGCTGCTCATTCATCGTTCGCAACGCGGACAAGGACTTTCTCGTCTGCTGATGGATTCGGTGGAAGCAGAAGCTGCCAAACGCGGGCGCACGCTTCTCGTTCTTGATACTGCAACCGGCAGCGATGCTGAAGCAATCTATCCACGGTTCGGCTGGCAACGGGTGGGCGTTATCCCCGATTACGCTCTGTTCCCCGATGGCCGGTATTGCAGCACGACGATCTTTTACAAACGCATCGAATGACAAAACGCCGGGTTTTCCCGGCGTTTTGTTCTACTGGCATTTGGTTCAATGGCCATTTTTCAGGGTGCGGGTGAAGGTATCGACAATGGTTTTAATCAGTTCCTGATGAATTTCAGCACGGTCCCGCAGACCGGCATCGCTGCAAATGGGGTCCAACTCACCAATGGATTCAAGAAAAGCATTGGCGTCCTTTTTGCAAACCGGCAGAAAGCTGAAATGGTCGGCACCGCCGAGCCGAACATAATCTGCCGACGAGATCTGATGTGACAACTCATCCGCTTTGACGGCAACCGGAACCTTGCCCTCATCGCCGAGATTGATGAAGGTCAGTGGGATCGTCACGTCCTTGATGCTTTCGGATTGGATGACCGTTGCCAGAGCGGGATCAACAAGAACCGCAGCCTTTATGCGCGGGTCCCTGTTGCATTGCTCAAACCGTTCCCTGTCGACGGTGCGCAAATCAAGCTTCGGCACGGATACCGCTTCATCATTCACGTAACCGCGCCCACCGGCAAACCAGCGGCAATCCATCATGTCTGAATGGTTTTCACAATAACGGATGAAGGAATCAAGGTCAGCACGCAGACCGGAAATTTCCATGGCCGCCGCACCACCCAACGAAAAGCCCAAAACACCGATGTTGGTCTGGCTGATGGAAGACACCCAGGCCTTGTCAGTGGTCAGGCTGGTGACAAGGTTTGATAGGTCTTCCGTACGCTCCCAGATTTTTGGCGTGTCCTGTGGTGTAGAATAACCGCTTGTTGTACCGGGATGGTTGGTACCAGCCACGAGAAAACCGGCCTCAGCCAGTTTCACCGCAATCCATGCCATGCCTTCAACCCTCGAACCTGAGCCATGAGACAAAAGGACGAGCGGAAACTGGCCCGTTTTGATGGTGGCATTCTTGAAAGCCTGAGAACCTTCAAAAATCTGGTTATCGCTAACCAGTGTTTTTTCGCCATCCGCCGCTGACGGGTACCACACCGTCACCTCGAGATTGCTGTTACGCTGTGGGGAAAAAACATTGATGTTGCGCACACCGACCTGCTCTGCTGAAAAGGCAACCGAGCCAGCCGTGCAGGCCATAAAAAGGGCAGCGATGGAAATTTGAAAGCGCATGAAAAAACCTCGTTGAGTTGGATGAACGATGGCCCATGCTGGCAAAAATCAGGTATTTAGCGTCCTCAATCAGGATCAAGGTCGTACCGGAACGCGATCTGGTCCATTTCATTGAATAGAAACCGGAGCAATCGGCTTGTCTGCTGCGCTTCGCGCATAAACTTCGTTCGTCAAGGCCCTTAACGTGCTGTTTATTCCCTTGCCCTTTGTCGTTGCCCTGTTGCTTGGTCTCACCCTGATCACATTGTTCAGGGCCCGTGAAAAAAAAGCGAACCGACCATTTCTGGCGCTGATCGGCCTTTGTGTGCTGCAATCGATTTCAGTCGGAGTGCGCTGGGGTTATGGCATCGAGGACGTGCGTTATGTTTTGCCTATTATTGCCGGATGCCTGCCGCCCCTTGTTTATGCCAGCTTCCGCAGCCTGATGAATGACCAACCTGCCACCCGCAACTTTACCCTGACCGGGATTGTCGTTTCGCCGCTGATCATTCTGTTGCTGATGCTGGTCTATCCGCTGGCGATCGACTTTGCTCTGATCAGTCTGTTCGTCGGTTATGCGGTTGCCATTATTGCGCTGGGTCGTTCAGGTCCTGACGGGTTGGACGAGGCCCGTTTTGCGAGTGTAGTGCCTGCCCACCGCGCACTTTACATCGCCGCGGGCGCGCTGTGCCTGTCTGCCTGCTTTGACTTTCTGGTGCTGCTGGACTTCGAATGGACACGCGGTGCCAATGTCGCCGCTATCGTCAGCAATGCCAATCTTCTGGGCCTTTTCCTGATCGGTCTGACGGCGTCGGTTGCAGAAGGCAGCAAGGTCGAGCCAGAGGCTGGCACAGAAGAGCCCAGCGACACGCCTATCCCACCTTCGACTGAAGACCGTGAAGTGATGGAGCGGCTGGAGCATATTATGCAAAAAGACCGGCTGTACCGCGATGAGAATCTCAATCTTACACGGCTGTCTCGCCGACTTGGCCTACCCAGCCGTCAGATTTCCAATGCCATAAATCGGTCTGCCAATATGAACGTATCGCAATACGTCAATCAGTTGCGTATCCGGGAAGCCTGTCGCCTTCTGGAAGAAACCGAACAATCGGTGACCTCGATCATGCTGGATGCCGGTTTCCAGACTAAATCCAACTTCAATCGCGAATTTCGCCGCATAACCGGCCTGAGCCCGGTAGCATGGCGCGAGCGTGAGGTGTGGAAACTGGTCTCCACCCACAAAAACGGCCACCCGGACTAAACCGGGTGACCGTTTAACTCTGCCTGATCGATGATTACAGCGTGCCGTTGCGCTGCTGGATCATCATGTAGGTGTCGTAGGTGTATTCAGCGATCTGCGCCCAGAGATAGGCGTCCTTCTTGAAAGCCTGCTGGCTGTCATAGATCTTCTTGAAGGCTGGGTTGGATGCAGAGATTTCAGCGTAGGTCTCCAGTGCTGCCTTGTGGCAAACATCGAGGATTTCCTGACTGAACGGGCGCAGGACGGCACCCTGTGCCACCAGTTCCTTCAATGCCTTCGGATTGCGCGCGTCGTAACGCTCCAGCATGCTGGCGCTTCCGGCCGCGCAGGCGTCCTTCAAGATGCGCTTGTAGTTTTCGGGTAGGCTGTTGAACTTTTCGAGATTGACGAAAGCATGAACAGCCGGGCCGCCTTCCCACCAAGCAGGGTAGTAATAATACTTGGCGACCTTGTAGAAGCCGAGCTTCTGGTCGTCATACGGCCCAACGAATTCGGTCGCGTCGATCGTGCCCTTTTCAAGCGCTGCGTAAACGTCACCGCCCGCGATCTGCTGCGGAGTGACGCCTACCTTCTGCATGACCTGACCGGTCAGACCGGCGATACGCATTTTAAGACCCTTGAGATCATCGATGGTGTTGATCTCCTTGCGGAACCAGCCACCCATCTGCGCGCCGGTGTTGCCGAGCAGGATAGAGTAAATGTTGTGCTGGGCTAGGAATTCGTTGAGCAGTTCATTACCGCCAGCCTGATTGAACCAGGCGTTTGTCTGGCGCGCATTGAGACCGAACGGAACCGACGTGCCAAGCGCGAAGGTCGGGTCCTTGCCCACGTAATAATAGGAGCAGGTATGCGCCATTTCGACCGTACCGGCCGTCACCGCATCAGCAGCCTGCAAAGCTGGAACGATCTCGCCGCCGGCAAAGTGTTGGATGGTAAAGTTACCGCCGGTTGCTTCCTTCACATGGTCAGCCACAATCTGGCCCGCGCCAAACAGAATATCCAGACCCTTGGTAAAGGATGAGGTCATGCGCCACGTGATTTTCGGGTTTTCTTGAGCGATGGCCGGAGCGGCCAATGCAGTTGCCGTGACACCGGCGCCAACCGCGCCTGCATTGCGGATAAAAGATCTGCGATCCATGTTGGTTTGCCTTGTTATGAAGAGTTTCATAAGGCGAACCGCCGGGTACGCCTCCCACAGTTTACTAATCATTTCTTCTTGGTTGCTTCAAGTGGGAAAATCGATCCTTTCGCAAAAGGCGGCTTTAGTGTTCCGAATCTTGCGCGGACAGCATTTTAACAGCCGAGGATTGCAAGACTACGCCATATGATTGTAGCCTTCGGTCGCTAATCATAGACAAACCGCAACGTCACTTGATTTGCGTCAAGGAGAAGCCGGCCCAACCAGTATCTTCTACGCATGGAACTGCACCAGTCCACAAATTGGGTTTCGATTTTTGGGGCAAGTCTGGTGCGTCGCAGTGAATTTTCTGGAGCGTTTTGTTGCGTCCAATCGGTGCGCAACTCTCCAAAACATCACCAGAGTGAGGAGCACGTATGACGCAGGCAACAAAAGCAGTATCCGGTGAAAAAACATTGACGGCAGATGAGCTTTCGCTGATCGATCGCTACTGGCGCGCCGCTAACTATCTGTCCGTCGGGCAGATTTACCTTCTCGGCAATCCCCTTTTGAAAGAGCCTCTACGCGCAGAACACGTCAAACCACGCCTGCTGGGACACTGGGGCACCACCCCCGGTCTCAATTTCATCTATGCTCATCTCAATCGGATCATCAAAGCGCGCGACAGCAACATCATCTATATCTGCGGCCCGGGCCACGGCGGGCCAGGCATGGTAGCTAGCACCTATCTCGAAGGGATCTATTCGGAAATCTATCCCGGAATTACTGAGGATGAAGCCGGGATGCTGAAGCTGTTCAAACAGTTCTCGTTCCCTGGCGGCATTCCCAGCCACGCGGCACCGGAAACACCGGGTTCGATCCATGAAGGCGGCGAGTTGGGTTACGCGCTGGTACATGCCTATGGTGCGGCCTTCGACAATCCTGATCTGGTCGTTGCCTGCGTGGTGGGGGACGGCGAGGCCGAAACCGGACCACTGGCAACCGCGTGGCATTCCAACAAGTTCCTGAACCCGGCAATTGATGGGACCGTGCTGCCAATCCTGCATCTGAATGGCTATAAAATTGCCAATCCGACCGTGCTGGCACGCCTACCCGACGAAGAGCTGACACATCTGTTTACCGGCTATGGCTATGAGCCGTTTTTTGTCGAGGGGCATGAGCCGGAAGCCATGCACCAGCAAATGGCGGCAACGCTGGATGTCATTTTCGATCGCATCAAGACAATCAAACAGAAGGCGCAAAAAGACGCGTCCGAGCGTCCGCGTTGGCCGATGATCATCCTGCGTTCGCCCAAGGGCTGGACCGGACCCAAGATAGTGGACGGCAAGATCGTCGAAGGCCATTGGCGTTCGCATCAGGTGCCGGTGGCCAATTGCCGGCAGGATGCCGGGCACCGCAAGATCCTTGAAGATTGGTTGAGGAGCTACAATCCGGAGGATCTGTTTGACACAAACGGCACCCTGAAAGAGGAACTGAAAGCGCTGGCACCGCAGGGTGAGCGACGCATGGGCGCCAACCCACATGCCAATGGCGGATTATTGCGCAAAGAATTGCATACGCCGGATTTCCGGACCTATGCCGTTTCCGTCACCACACCCGGTGCAACCGAGGGGCAAGCGACCAAGGTTCTCGGCGATTATCTGCGAGATGTTATCCGGCTAAATGAAAGTGAGAAGAACTTTCGTATCTTCGGGCCAGACGAAACGGCGTCAAACCGTTTGGGCAGTGTGTTTGAGGCCACCGACCGCGTGTGGATGGCGCAGACGCTGGAAACCGACGACAATCTCGCCCCGCAAGGCCGGGTGATGGAGGTATTGAGCGAACACCAGTGCCAAGGGTGGCTGGAAGGATATTTGCTCACCGGCCGACACGGTTTATTCTCTTGCTACGAAGCCTTTATCCATATTGTCGATTCCATGTTCAATCAGCATGCAAAATGGCTGAAGGTTTCGCGTGAACTGGAATGGAGAAAACCGGTTTCGTCACTCAATTATCTGCTGACGTCGCATGTCTGGCGGCAGGATCATAATGGGTTCTCCCACCAGGATCCGGGCTTTGTTGATCTTGTTGCCAACAAAAGCTCGGAGATTGTGCGGGTCTATCTGCCACCGGATGCCAATACCCTTCTGTGGGTTGGCGACCATTGCCTGAAAACATGGGACCGGGTGAACGTGATCGTGGCGGGCAAACAGCCTGCCCCGCAGTGGTTGGCCATGGAAGAGGCCGAGCGTCATTGCGAAGCAGGGCTTGGCACATGGGAATGGGCTGGCACCGAGGACGGGCTGGAACCAGATGTGGTGATGGCTTGCGCCGGCGATGTGCCGACCATGGAAACACTGGCGGCGGTTGATCTGTTGAGGCAAGCATTGCCACACCTGCGCATTCGCGTGGTGAATGTGGTGGATCTGATGACACTGCAGTCACCGCAACATCATCCGCACGGCATATCCGACGAGCAGTTCGACCGGATATTCACCACAGATCGGCCGGTGATCTTTGCCTATCACGGCTACCCCTATCTCATTCACCGGCTGGTCTATAAGCGCACCAATCACCCGAACTTCCACGTGCGTGGTTTTATTGAAGAAGGAACGACCACAACGCCGTTTGATATGGCCGTGATGAATGAGTTGGACCGCTATCACCTGGCAATCGAGGCGATCAACCGGTTGCCGGTTCTCAAGGACAAGGCCGCAGATGTCGTGACCGCGCTTCATGAAAAGCTGATGCAGCACAAGATGTTTGTGTGTGAACACGGCGAGGACATGCCGGAAATCCAGAACTGGAAATGGCCCTATCCCAAACCATAGTCAGAAAATAACCGATTGGGCGCGCGCTGCCGAGGGGCGTGCCCCCTTGCCCTGTCAGGTCCGTTTTATCGCGGGATCATCCATTGCCGGATTGTAAAACAGTGACAATGTCAGGCTGCGGGCGATACGCTCGGCCGTTGCCATGAACCAGTCATGCGCTTCACGGCTGGGGGCGATGTCACTCAGCGTTTCCGAAAAGAGCGCCAGCCATTGCGGAAACAGACCGGACGTCATGCCCTGTACGCCAACATGCGCCTGCACCGGTTTTCCCGCATAACCACCATTCTTGAATGCGATGGCCGACCAGAAACTCTTCATCTTGGCCATATGTTCAGGCCAGCGGCCGTGCAGCCTGCCATCAAACACCGGCCCCAGCTCCGGGTGAGCGAGAACACGACCGTAAAAGGTCTCAACGAGATGATCGATAAAAGCCGCATCGATCCCCATCCGCGCCATCTCATCCTCGGCACGGCGCTGAATTTCAGCGTTGTGGGCGGCTCTTGCCTGTAGATCATCGCTCATGCTGGTTCCGGCGGTTCTTTCTGCACTCATGTCTTTCTGCCAGCCTCATATGGTCTTCATGGGCAATTTTCGCAATGCGACCTTTTGCATCCCTTGCTTCCCAGCGCGACATTGAATATATTTAGAATAATTCTAAACTAGGACATTCCCATGTTGCGTTCGCTGTTTGCCTCTTCAAAACGTGATTTTTCTTCGCTAAGCGAACAGGAGATATTGGCACTGGCCATTGCGAGTGAAGAGGACGACGCCCGGATCTACCGCGCCTATGCCAGCATTCTGAGGCAGGATTACTCGGCATCAGCCAAAATTTTCGACGACATGGCCGAGGTTGAGCAGACGCACCGCAATATGCTGATCGACATGCACATACGCCGGTTTGGCGACAATATACCGCTTATTCGCCGTGAGCATGTCAGCGGTTTTTATGACCGCAAACCGGACTGGCTGGTTAAGAACCTGTCGCTTGAGAAAATCCGCCTGCAGGCCGAGCTCATGGAACAGCAGGCGGTGAATTTTTATGACCAGGCGGTCGCCCGCGTGTCCAACGCCGATACCCGCAAACTGCTTGGCGATCTGGCAGATGCGGAACGGGGACACCAGGACATCGCCGAGATGCTGGAAAACAAACATCTGGCCGACGGCGTTGATGAGACCGAAAAAGAAACTGCGAAACGCCAGTTTCTGCTGACCTATGTGCAGCCGGGTCTTGCCGGTTTGATGGATGGTTCGGTCTCGACACTGGCGCCGATTTTCGCGGCGGCCTTTGCCACCCAGGATACTTGGCAAACATTCCTCATTGGCCTTTCCGCCTCCGTCGGTGCCGGCATCTCCATGGGCTTTACCGAAGCGGCCCATGATGATGGCAAACTTTCCGGCCGAGGCTCACCACTCAAACGCGGCCTTGCCTCTGGTATCATGACCGCCGTTGGCGGCCTTGGCCACGCACTACCCTATCTCATTCCACATTTCTGGACGGCCACCGCCATCGCGGCCGTCGTGGTCTTTGTTGAGCTGTGGGCAATTGCTTTCATCCAGAACCGCTTTATGGAAACGCCATTCATGCGGGCGGTCTTTCAGGTGGTGCTGGGCGGATCGCTGGTGCTGGCAGCCGGCATTATCATCGGCAACAGCTGATAACGGTTTATACCGATTGCTTCCAGAAACACCTCGTCATGGCTGACGACCAGCAGCGCGCCGTCATAGGCGCGCAATCCCGCTTCCAGGGCTTCGATCGCCTCCACATCCAGATGGTTCGTCGGCTCATCCAACACCAGCAAGGGTGGCGGCGATGAACCACCCAGTGTGCAGGCAAGCCCTGCCCGCAAAAGCTGACCGCCACTGAGACTTCCGGCAATCTGCAGGGCAGCGTCGGCACGGAACATGAATCTCGCCAGTGCGGCCCTGCATTGATTGTCATCGGAATTCGGGTTCAGCCGGCGGAAGTTATCAAGAATTGAGGTCGCGCTATCCATCAGGCTGACCTGTTGGTCGAGCATGGCCCAGGGGGTGAACACACGCACCTGACCGGCCCACGGTTTCAGCGCACCTGTAACCAATGACAGAAGGGTAGATTTTCCCGCACCATTTTTGCCTGTGATGGCAATACGCTCCGGTCCGGTGATGGTAAAACTGACATCGCGCAGAACGGGTGCTTCAGGCTGATAGCCTGCTGTGACGTTTTCCATCTGCAGGACCATTTTGCTGGCTGGCAGACCGGTTGACGCCAGTGTTACCACCAATGGCTGGAGGATTTCCTTACGACGTCGTGCCGTTTCCAGTGCTGCTGTAGCTTCAGTCTGGCGGCGCTCGGTCAATCGCGCATAGCCTCCACTGGTACTTTCGCTTCGCCCTTTCATGGCGCCAAGCAAGATACGTGGCTGATCACCCTTGGCGGCTTTCTGCTTACCCGTGCTATCCTTGCGTGCCTTGGCTTCTGATCTCGCCTGCGCTTTGCGTGCAATGTCGTTAAGCTGCTTTTCGGCCTCGGACATATCCTGCTCGATAGCGGAAAGCTCCAAGGCTTTGGCTTCACGATAATCGCTCCAGTTGCCACCGTAACGATTTGCGCCAAGCGACGTCAATTCCACGATGCAATCCATCGTATCCAGCAATTCACGGTCATGGCTGACGACAAGTACACCGCCGCGCCATGTCGACAGAAAATCGATGACCGCTTGGCGACCTTCACGATCCAGGTTGTTGGTAGGCTCGTCCAGAACGATAAAGTCAGGTTGCGTGAAGATCAGTGCCGCAAGGCCGGCACGGGTTCGTTGCCCACCGGACAAGCTGGAAAGCAGGGTTTCAGCCGTGACAGCAAGGCCCAGAAGATCAAGCGACGCGCGCATGCGATCTTCCAGCGTCCAATCGGCATCCGCCAGTTCTTCCATTGTCGCTTCGCCATTTTCAGCACGGCGAAGAATGGTGAGAGCACCAGACACGCCAAACAGATCCGCAACGGTTTCATCAGCTGCGATCTGCACAATCTGCTTCATGGCGCCAACGCTGCCAGAGACCGAGATATCACCCGCCAGCGGCTGCAGTGCACCGGTTATCAGTTTCAGAAGTGTCGATTTACCGACGCCGTTGCGGCCGACAAGGCCGGTCCGTTCTGCATCGAAAGCAAGCGTAAGGTGGGAAAAAAGCGGGCGCCCCTCAGGCGTCGACCAGCTTAGATTGGAGAGTGTTATCGAAGTTGACATGAACAAGGACTTTCCCGTGAACAACAAAATTTGTGACTGTTGTTGCTGGGTTGAAATCCATGTTGCACACATCCTGTAAGCATTAAAACTGGACCATATAATAGGATCCAGTTTCCTTGGCTTCAAGAAAAATGGTTTGTGTGCCAAGTCTTACCGCACAAATCCCGTCGCTGTGAGTGATGAAGGCGGGTGGGCATGGGCCGGTAAAGCACGCAAATACCCCACGTGCTTCACCGGGAACAAACAATCAGTTCGATTGCGGAATGCGGGCAATGACCTTGATTTCGAAGTCGAAACCGGCCAGCCAGTTCACACCGACAGCGGTCCAGTTCGGATATGGCTTTTCCGAAAATGCCTTGTTCTTGGCTGCCATCACCACCTCGAACTGGTTGGCAGGGTCGGTGTGAAATGTCGTGACATCGACAATATCATCAAAGCTGCTGTTTGCTGCTTTCAGGACCGCTTTGAGATTGTCGAAAGCTAGCTGCACCTGCTTTTCGAAATCCGGTTCTGGAGATCCATCTTCACGGCTGCCGACCTGGCCGGACACAAACAGCAGATCACCGGATCGGATTGCTGCGGAGTAACCGTTGATTTCATAGAGTTCTTGCCTGCTGGCAGGGAAAATAGCATCGCGTTTGGTCATTGTGTGCTCCTTTAAAACGCACTCGTCCAATTCCAGAACACGGGTCTGCCTTACGCAGTGGCGTTCTTGGATAAATCGGTCGATTTTTCATTGCTTTAGTGAGCGGGACGCAGCATTGATATACGGCCCGTATGCCAATATATGTTAACATACATCACGTATGTCAATACGCATACGGATCGTATGTTAATTCCAGGAGAGCCGAATGGCTGCGAAAACACGTGCCCAGATGGTTGACGAAACCCGCGCCAAGCTCATCACTGCAGCTCGAAAAGCTTTCGCAACAAAGGGTTACGCCGCCGCTTCCATGGACGACCTGACGGCCGAAGCCGGTTTGACCCGTGGCGCGCTCTATCACAATTTTGGTGACAAAAAGGGCCTTCTATGGGCCGTCATCGACCAGATTGATGGTGAGATGCTGGCACGGTTGCGCATCGTCCAGGAGGATGCAGCGACGCCCTGGCTCGCATTGCTCGCTGAAAGTACCGCCTACATCGAAATGGCACTGGAGCCAGAGATCCAGCGTATCATGCTGCTGGATGGTCCGGCGGTTCTGGGTGATCCCGCAAATTGGCCCAACCAGACGGCTTGCCTGCAACGGATTGAAAAAACCGTTCAGGGCCTGATTGACGATGGAACACTGAAAAAAGTCGATGCAAAGGCTGCGACATGGCTGCTGAATGGCGCTGTGCTGAACGCAGCACTGTGGATTGCCGCCGCTCAAAATCCGCAAGAGGCATTTCCAAGAGCTGTCGATGCTTTCCAGCATCTGGCCTCGGGATTGCTGGCCGACACATAAACTGAAGCCTGCACAGGCAGGCTTCACTTAAGACAGTTATCTCAGAGCACCAACCAGAACGTCGCGACCATCTTCGATGGAAACCCAACGGCCGGAGTTAAACGAGGCCTGGCGCTTCAGGTATGTGTATTGTGTGTCTGTCCAGAGTTTTACCTCATCCGACAGGTTGTCGAGAATGAAGTCACCTTCAGTGGTGCGCAATGTCAGTACAGCGTGTCCCTCGCCATCAGGCTTGCGAACGACGGTGATCAGAAGGTCGGACACGGAAAATCCGTTCTCGATCATCATCTTTCTTTTCAAAAGAACATAATCTTCGCAGTCACCGGCCGTGGTCGGATATTCCCAGACCTCATCGCGACCATAGATTTCCTGATCTGTCATGGCGATGATGCTGTTGTTGACCGACGCATTGATCTCGCGCACCAGCTTCCAGCCATATTCGGTCACACGTGGTGGAGCTGTCAGTTTGCTGCGCACATTGCACTCGGCTGTGTATTTCTGACAGAACTCATAATGGCCAATTGGCTGCGAGGTAACACCGCCTGTCACCATAGACAGGCTGCCCTTGTTTTCCGCCTGCACGGAAGCCGCAGAGAATAATCCCGCGACAGCTGCTATCAACAGCGCACGCGCCAGCGGTGCTTTCATCATGAAACCGTCCCTTACATTCTTAACAAAACGTTAAAATGAGGGACGGCTTTGAGTCAATCATTAGCGATTGCTGAAGGCAGAGAGATGTTGAATATGGTTAAGACCGTTGCGGTTTTGCCGAAAACGCCATGTCTTTTACCGCCTGCAGCATACGCTCGATATCCTGCGGGCGTGAAAGCCGGTGGTCGCCATCCTGTATCATGGTCAAAACCACATCATCGGCCGGCAGAAACTGCATCAACCTTAGAGCATGGGTGTAAGGCACATCAGGATCTTGTCCACCCTGCAGAATATGCACCGGGCAACCGGTTTCGATCATGCCCTTGAGCACCCGGTTTTCGCGGCCATCCTCAATCAGCGCGCGGGTAAAGATATTTGGTTCAGGGCTGTATTCGGAAGGCTCCTCGAAATAACCACGCTCTGCAAGCGAGGCTTTTTCTGCATCCGACAGGTTTGGCTCGATCAGTTCGGCTGTAAAATCCGGCGCCGGGGCGATCAAAACCAGACCGTCTATCGTTGCTGTCTTGAGCTTCTTTAATTCCTGCACCAGGCGCAACGCGATCCAGCCGCCCATCGATGAACCGATGGCAATGATGCTTTTCGGTTTCTGATCTGCGATCACGGCCAGCGTCTCATCCAGCCAGCGCGAAATGGTGCCCTTGGTAAAATCCCCGCCGGAGACCCCATGACCGGAATAATCGAACCGAATGCAGGCCAATCCATGTTCACTTGCAAAACGATCAAGCTCGACGGCTTTGGTTCCGGACATGTCTGAACGATAGCCACCCAGCCACAAAAGGGTCGGACCCGTCGCACCAGCCTTGGCAGGACGAACAATAATTCCTATATTGCGCGCATCATCATCGTTACCGACAGTGATGTATTGAACCGGATTTTCGCTGTTTTGCATGCCTGCACTCCTCGATTTTGACGTCTTGTAGAGCAGATTCGCAAAAACCGCGACAAGTGGTGATTTTTTCCAGCACTTATGCTATTGACTTCGCCACGG
This sequence comes from Agrobacterium sp. AGB01, assembly GCF_014851585.1. Lineage (GTDB taxonomy): Bacteria > Pseudomonadota > Alphaproteobacteria > Rhizobiales > Rhizobiaceae > Agrobacterium. Next base: position 28,902 of record NZ_JACVAB010000001.1, on the reverse strand, counting down.
CAATCACGACATTTCCGCCATTTGCTTCGGCAGGAGGTCATTGCCGCAGCCAATCCGGAAAACAGTTCAGGAGAATACGACCATTCGCAGACCTTTCAAAGCCGATGCCCCCGTCAAGGAGGGCCCGCGCTCCAACCGGGAAATTCGGGTTCCCCGCGTTCAGCTCATCAATGAAGAAGGCACAAACCTCGGCCCGATGCCGACGGATCAGGCCCTGAAACTGGCAGAGGAGGCCGGTCTCGATCTCGTTGAGATTTCGCCGAACGCCGAACCGCCGGTATGCAAGATTCTCGATCTCGGCAAACTGAAGTACTCGACCCAGAAAAAGGCCGCTGAAGCTCGCAAGAAGCAGAAGATTGTCGAAGTCAAAGAAATCAAGATGCGCCCCAACATCGACACCCATGACTATGAGGTGAAGATGAAGGCTATCAGCCGTTTCTTCGAAGAAGGCGACAAGGTGAAAGTGACCTTGAAGTTCCGTGGCCGTGAAATGGCGCACCAGGAACTCGGCATGAAGCTTCTTTTGCAGGTTAAGGAAGACACATTGGCGATTGCCAAGGTAGAAGCCGAGCCGAAACTCGAAGGCCGTCAGATGATGATGGTTCTCGCCCCCAAATAATAAAGCCTGACAGGGCTTTTTATAAAGAGTTGCGCTTTTGGCCGACTGCGGTTATAAGCGCGCGTCCGAACGGTCCGGCAGGGCATGCCGAGGCCGTTCCAGAATAGCTTGAAACAAGGCCTCATCCGCCAGTTTCGATACAAAAAACGGAGTAGCAAAATGCCCAAGATGAAGACTAAATCGGCTGCCAAGAAGCGGTTCAAAATCACCGCAACCGGCAAAGTCGTTGCAGCCGCTGCTGGCAAGCGCCACGGCATGATCAAGCGTTCCAATAAGTTCATTCGCGACGCGCGCGGAACCATGGTTCTCGCCGAGCCTGACGGCAAGAAAGTCGTCAAGAACTACCTGCCGAACGGTCTCTAAGACTTTTCCGCGTATTTGGACACTTTAAGGAGATCATGATATGGCTCGCGTAAAACGTGGCGTTACTTCCCGCGCCAAGCACACCAAGACACTCAAGGCCGCTAAGGGCTTTTACGGTCGTCGCAAGAATACTATCCGTACAGCTAAGGCTGCTGTCGACAAGTCCAGACAGTATGCAACACGTGACCGCCGCGTCAAGAAGCGCAACTTCCGCGCTCTCTGGATCCAGCGCATCAACGCTGCTGTTCGCGAATCCGGCCTGACCTACGGCCGCTTCATCGACGGCCTGAACAAGGCTGGCATCGAAGTCGACCGCAAGGTTCTGTCTGACCTGGCAATCCATGAGCCGGCAACGTTCGGCGCACTCGTAGACGCTTCCAAGAAGGCTCTCGAGTACCTCAAGGAAGCCGGTACGAAAAACGAGTTTGAAGCTGCTGTAAACTAATACGGCGCTGAACATCTTCGTTCTTATTAAACCCGCGCCGGTTCATCCGGCGCGGGTTTTTTCTTTCGATGACATGCGTCCGGAGCATTGGACCGAAAACGCCCAGCGGTTCTCGATCTGATGCCCAATGACAGCTTGGAGCGACGGAACTTAATCCAGTTCATCTCTCGCCGCTCTGCACATGAAACAGGGAGGATCGCCAGCATAACGCGACGATCGGAGGCTTATGTTAAATGCAACGGATATGGACACGAAAAAGCGTGGGTTCCGCGTCACGCTGAAAGATACGGATATTGCCGCCCTTATGCAGGCACTTCTGGCCAGTGACCGGCGCATCCAGCGGCTTGAGCTTGACAGCGGCGCCGTCTGGATCAAACGTCAGGGAACGGAGAATTCCTCCTGGTGGATTTCGCTGCAGGCTTTCCTGGCAAAACTCCTGCCCTATTCATTTCTCAAGCCGTCACCACTTCTCAAACCTGCCGCCATGATGGCGCGGGAAATCCGTCGCATGGAGCGTTTTGCCGAAAAGGGCTTTCCTGTTGCAGAGATTGTCTATGCGTCCGATACCGCAATTGTGCTTGGTGATGTCGGCCCGACCGTCGAGGTCATGCTCAAGGGTTTGAAAAACGCCTCTCCGGCAGAAAATGACGCACTGCTGGTCAAGGCAACAGAAGCGCTTGGCGCACTGCATGCCACCGGTCTGTGCCATGGACGCCCACATGTGCGCGATTTCTTCCTGCGTGACGGCCGCATCGGCTTCATGGATTTCGAAGAAGAGCCGGAAGCTGTCATGCCGCTTGAATCTGCGCAGGCCCGCGATCTGTGGCTGCTGTTTCTGATCGTTGCGACCCGCTCCGTCGAACAACAAAAAACCTGTGATGAAGCCTTCCGCCTGTGGCGGAAGCAGGCCCCTGCCGCCACCGTTCAAGAATTGCAGCGTCTGGTGACCGTTCTTGCGCGATTTTTACCGCTTGCCCGGTTGATCGGGCGCGTGCGGATGGGTAGTGATCTGCGACGCTTTATCATGGCGACCGACTATCTGAAGAATGCTGTGAAACCGCAAGCCGCTGGAACATATCCCGGCGAGGCAGGAAAAGATGACTGAACTTGATACTTTGAAATCGCAATTGATGTCGGAGATCGCCGCAGCCGGTGATGAGGCAAGCATTGAAGCTGTGCGTGTTTCGGCGCTGGGCAAGAAGGGTTCGGTTTCCGAACTTCTCAAAACCTTGGGCACAATGACACCGGAAGAGCGCCAGACACGCGGCGCGGCTATCAACCAGCTGAAGAATGAAGTCACCGACTTTATCACTGCACGCAAGAGCGAACTAAAAGATGCAGCCATCACGGCCCGCCTGAAAGCGGAAACAGTCGATGTCAGCCTGCCTGTTCGTCAGTCCCCTGCCGAGCGTGGCCGCATCCATCCGATCAGCCAGATCGTTGATGAGATCACCGCGATTTTTGCCGATATGGGTTTCTCGATTGCCGAAGGTCCGGATATCGAAACGGACTATTACAACTTCACGGCTCTGAATTTCCCGGAAGGCCACCCGGCCCGCGAAATGCACGACACCTTTTTCCTGCCTGCGAATGACAAGGGCGAGCGCAAGGTTCTGCGCACGCATACCTCGCCAGTCCAGGTGCGTACGATGGAGGCCCAAAAGCCGCCGATCCGCATCGTCATTCCGGGCAAGACCTACCGTCAGGACTCTGACGCCACCCATTCGCCGATGTTTCATCAGGTCGAAGGCCTGGTGATCGACAAAAAGGCAAATGTCAGCAATCTGCGCTGGATTTTGGAAGAGTTCTGCAAGACCTTCTTCGAAGTCGACAGCGTTGTGATGCGCTTCCGCCCGTCATTCTTCCCGTTCACGGAGCCGTCTTTCGAGGTGGATATCCAGTGCGACCGCTCCGGCCCGATCGTTAAGTTCGGCGAAGGCAAGGACTGGATGGAAATTCTCGGCTGCGGCATGGTACATCCCAATGTATTGCGCGCCGGCGGACTGGATCCGGACGAATATCAGGGCTTTGCCTGGGGCATGGGCCTCGACCGCATTGCCATGCTGAAATACGGCATGCCTGATCTGCGTGACTTCTTCAACGCCGACGTTCGCTGGATGAACCACTATGGCTTCCGCCCTCTCGACATCCCGACCCTGTTCGGCGGCTTGAGCCAGTAAGGAGAAAAGACGATGAAATTCACACTCTCCTGGCTGAAAGAGCATCTTGAAACCGATGCCACGCTTGATGAAATCTGCGAGCGCCTGACAGCCATCGGTCTTGAGGTTGAAGACGTGGATGACAAGGCGGCCTATAAGCCCTTCGTTATTGCCAAGGTTCTGACGGCTGAAAAACACCCAGAGGCAGACCGCCTCAAGGTATTGAGCGTTGATGCCGGTGACGGCAAGCCGGTTCAGATCGTCTGCGGTGCACCAAACGCGCGCGCCGGTCTTGTCGGTGCACTGGCACGTCCAGGCACCTATGTTCCGGGTATCGATGTGACCCTTTCGGTTGGCAAAATTCGCGGCGTGGATAGCCACGGCATGATGTGCTCCGAAAAGGAACTCAACATCTCCGACGACCATAATGGTATTATCGATCTACCGGAAGATGCGCCAATCGGCACATCCTTCGCAGCCTATGCCGGTCTTGATGACCCGGTTATCGAAATCAACCTGACGCCAAACCGTCCGGACTGCACGTCGATCTACGGTATTGCCCGCGATCTGGCCGCATCCGGCCTTGGCACGCTGAAGACAAAACCGGCACCGGCTTTCAAGGTCGAGGGCCTGACACCGGTCGACGTAAAGCTGGATCTGGAAGACGCGGCCCTTTGCCCCGGCTTCTCCCTACGCATCGTCCGTGGCGTGAAAAATGGCCCCAGCCCAAAATGGATGCAGCAGCGCCTGATGGCGATTGGCCTGCGCCCGATCAACGCGCTGGTTGATATCACCAACTACATGACTTTCGATCAGGGCCGTCCGATGCACGTGTTTGACGCTGCAAAGGTCAAGGGTAATCTGGTGGTCCGTCGCGCTCAGGAAGGTGAAACTATCCTGGCGCTTGACCAGCGAGAATACAAGCTTGGTCCCGCCAACATTGTCATCGCTGATGACAATGGTCTGGAATCCATCGGTGGCATCATGGGCGGCGAACATTCCGGCTGCGATGAGAACACTACAGACGTGCTGATTGAATCGGCTCTGTGGGACCCGATCAACATAGCCAAGACCGGTCGTACACACGGCATCATCACCGATGCCCGTTATCGTTTCGAACGCGGTGTCGACCCGGAATATATGGTTCCGGGCCTTGAGCGCACCACGGAACTGGTTTTGGAACTGTGCGGAGGCACAGCGGGTGAAGCCAAGATCGTTGGTTACAAGGGTTTTGAACCCAAGTTCGTTGACTTCCCGCTGTCTGAGGTCAAGCGCCTTACCGGTCTCGACGTTTCGACGCAAGAAAGCCTTGAGATCCTCAAGGGGCTTGGTTTTGGCATTGAAGGTTCGGGTGAGCGCGTTAGTGTTTCAGTTCCATCATGGCGTCCAGACGTGGAAGGCAAAGCCGATCTGGTTGAAGAGGTCATGCGTATCCATGGCGTGGACAACATCAAGCCACAGCCACTGGAAAGCCTTGGTGCCGTCAACGGCCGTATCCTGACGACGCTGCAAATTCGCACGCGCACCGCGCGCCGCGCATTGGCCAGCCGTGGCATGCTCGAAGCCGTGACATGGTCGTTCATTCCCGAAGCACAGGCCAAGCTGTTTGGTGGCGGATCGCCTGCCCTGAAGCTTGCCAACCCTATTGCGGCCGACATGTCCGATATGCGGCCTTCACTGCTGCCAGGTCTGTTGACCGCCGCTCAGCGTAATGCCGACAAGGGTTATGGCGACGTGGCCATCTTCGAAGTGTCCGGCACCTATGAAAACGACACGCCGGACGGTCAGCGTCGTGTTGCTGGCGGCGTTCGTCGCGGCACAGCATCGCTGTCCGGCTCCGGCCGCATGTGGTCCAATGCAGCGAAGGGTGGCGGCAAGCCGGTTGACGTTTATGACGCCAAGGCTGATGCGCTGGCAGTGATCGAGGCCTGCGGCCTGCCAATGGCCAATGTGCAGATCGAGGCTGGCGGACCGGACTGGTATCATCCTGGCCGTTCCGGCACCATCAAGATGGGACCAAAAATCGTTCTTGGTTACTTCGGTGAATTCCATCCGAAAACACTTGGTGAACTCGACGTATCGGGCGTCTATGCCGGTTTCGAGATTTATCTCGATGCCATGGCAGAGCCAAAAAAGAAGGCCACGCGCACCAAGCCGGCGCTTGAGCTTTCGCCATTCCAGGCTGTGAAGCGCGACTTTGCTTTTGTGGTCGACAAGTCGGTGGAAGCCGGCGCGATCATCAAGGCTGCAACAAGCGCGGACCGCAAGCTGGTGACCGGAGTGAACGTGTTCGATATTTTCGAAGGCGCATCCGTTGGCGAAAACAAGAAGTCCATCGCAATCGAAGTTCAGATCCAGCCGGTCGACAAGACCCTGACGGATGAGGATTTCGAAGCGCTGACTGCCAAGATCGTCGGCAATGTCGAAAAGACAACCGGCGGCGTGCTGCGCGCCTAAGACAGCATTGATTTTAAACGATCAAGGCCCGCGAAAGCGGGCCTTTTTGTTTTGGTTGGCTATTGTTGCGGCAGACGTTTCAAGCCGTCGACGTTTTTCGGGGCGCAGGTTGTTTTGCAAAGATCACCACATTGCCGGCCAGCGTGAGCAGCAGGCCAATGCCACCGAGCAAAGTCCACTGATACCCTTCATAAAGCGTCGACAGCGACAGCGCGACCACCGGAAACAGCACTGTGGCATAAGCGGCCCGCGACGATCCGATGCGCGCGACCAGCATCAGATAGGTGGTAAAACCAACGACGGAACCAATGGCCGCGAGATAGAGCATGGCCAACAGGTAACGGGTGTCGGGCGGCGCAACGACCGGCGTTCCAGTGACCGCAATCAAACCCAGCAAAATGATTGCCCCATAGGTCATGCCCCACGCATTAGCTGTGGCCGGCGTAATGCCGGCCGCGCTGTTGCGGCGTGACACCATGTTTCCGAGGGAAAAGAACAGCGTGCCGAGCGCCGACAGGCTGACACCTTTCCACGTGTCGACATTGTAGTGGATGAGGATATCAGGCCCAAACAATAACAACAGGCCGGAGGCACCAAGTGCTGCAGCAACCAACGTGCGGACGGTAATCCTGTCGCCGAAAAACAGCCGGGCATTAATGGCGTTGTAGATCGTCGCCAGCGAAAAGATCACCGAGATCAGACCGGAGGGCACGTAGCTTGCGGCATTGTAGAAACAGATGAAGTTGAGGCTGAACAGGCACAACGCCTGCGCCAGAATGAAGGGCTGGTTTTTCAGTGCCGGAATTTTTAGTTTTCCCATCACCGTCAGGACGATGAGAAACAGAACCGCAGCGGTGGCAAAGCGGTAAAAGACCGAAACCAGGACCGGCACCGGCCCGACCTGCATGGCAATTGCGATCCAGGTGGTGCCCCAGATCACGACGGTGGAAATAAACAGAATGATGTTGGCCATTTGGTCCTCGCGGTATTGCGAGAGAGATATGCGCCGCCACTGAACTGCATTCTTGCATATTCTTGCGGTGAAATGATCTCGGCTTACCTGAACCGTTGCGTAGACTGTGACAGGACCCAAACTATTCGGTAGAATGGCCTCATCGTCAGGGTTCATCATGCAGGCTCAACCTCAATCCGTTTTCAATTTTCTCAAGGCGTCGCCTTCCGCAGATGTGGTTGGTGCGATTGATCTGGCGTTTGGCCGCTCGGCAGCAATCTGGCGCAATGCGCATGACCGCATGAAATATGAGCGGACTGACGGTCACACATTCAGCCTTTACCTGCAAGGCGGCACCGGCACGCGACGGTTGGACAATGGCGGTGTGAACGGTTGGCCGGGTGCCTTATGTGTCATGCCGCAAGGCGCCTCGTCGGAATGGGAAATCACCGATACCTTCGAGTTTGTGCATCTCTACGTAGAGGATGACGACCTGCGCCGTTTCTATACGGAAATATTCGATCAGGACGCCAGATTGATGGTGTTGCCCGAGGCCACCTTCGACAATGCGCCTGAAATGGCAAAGGCTTTGCAGCGCATTGCAGGGGCAACTCGGCAAAGTGATAGGATGGCCGCAGATGCCGCCGTGACCAGCGCATTGACTCAACTGTTTACCGATCCGCGTTACGGCGGAAAGAAGTTCCCTTCGATCAAGGGTGGCCTGACGCCAGCGGTACGGCGACGGCTTATTGATTATATCGATGCCAATCTTGGTCAGACGCTGACCCTACATGATCTGGCAGGGATTGCCGGTCTCAGTGAATTTCATCTGCAGCGCATGTTCCACGCCAGTTGTGGGGTTTCCCCGCATGTCTGGGTGATGCACAGACGCCTTTCCCAGGCCAAAATGCTTTTGGCAGGACGCGATCCGATTGCTCAGATCGCGTCCGCCTGTGGATTCAGCAGCCAGAGCCATTTGACACGGGTGTTCAAGTCCCTCGTTGGCACCACGCCTTCAGCCTACCGTCAGGGTGTCCTCACTCACGCCTGAGGCCGCCTGTCAGCGGCTTGCCATCGAAGCCAGTTGCTGCGGATAACGACCGCCTGCAACTTTTGCCGGGGACAGCATATCGCCAAGGTCCTTGACCTCTTCCTTGTTCAACACAACATCTGCCGAAGCGACGTTCTTTTCCAGATTGGCAATCTTGGTGGTTCCGGGGATTGGCACGATGAAATCACCCTGCGCCATGACCCAGGCCAACGCCAGTTGCCCGGCCGTTACGCCCTTTTGCGCCGCCATCTCTTCCAGAAGGGTAACGAGCGCCAGGTTAGCGTCGAAATTTTCCGCCTGAAAACGCGGAAGCGATCGACGGAAATCATTATCCGACAGGCCATCCAGCCTTTTCAACGCTCCGGTCAGCACACCGCGACCAAGCGGGCTGAATGGCACAAAACCTATGCCCAGTTCACGGCAGGTGTCGAGCACGCCGTTTTCTTCAACGTCGCGTGTCCAGAGCGAATATTCGCTTTGCAATGCCGTGATCGGATGTTCGGCATGCGCCTTGCGGATGGTATCGGCACTGGCTTCAGAGAGACCGAGATATTTGACCTTGCCCTGCTTCACGAGATCAGCCATAGCGCCGACTGTCTCTTCAATCGGCACATTGGGGTCGACGCGATGCTGATAAAACAGGTCAATAACATCAACGCCGAGACGTTTCAGCGAGGCTTCAGCCACGGCGCGGACGTTTTCGGGGCGGCTGTCGGTTCCGACCATCATCTGGCCAGCCGATTTACTGGTATCAATCTTGAAACCGAACTTGGTGGCAATCACCACCTTGTCGCGGTAGGGCTGCAGCGCCTTTCCAACCAGGATTTCGTTGTCGTAGGGACCGTAAACTTCCGCCGTGTCGAAAAAGGTGACACCAAGCTCCACCGCCCGGTGCAACGTGGCAATCGAGCCGCTGTGATCTGCCGACGGGCTGTAGGCGTGGGTCATACCCATGCAGCCAAGGCCAAGCGCCGAGACAGAAAGATCTTTTCCGAGAATTCTGCTTTTCATTTTGTCCGTCCTTTCAGGAAGGAAATATTCTTTGAGGAACGGACACACCATATGACGATGCGCGGATAAAAATAATCGCTGCAAATCTGCGTGGGTTGTTCTAAATAATAGAACAATGAATCGTGTTCAGCTTTCACAATTGGCCGTATTGGCTGCGGTGGCCGAGGGCAAAAGTTTCCGCAAGGCAGCAGCGGAACTGGGCATTGCGCCATCTGCCATCAGCCATGCCGTCTCTGCGCTGGAGGCAAGCCTTGGCCTGCGCCTGCTTCACCGCACCACCCGCAGCGTTTCACCAACCGAAGAAGGCCGGCGGCTTCTTGAAACATTGGCACCAGCCTTGAGCGATATAGACACCGTCATCAGCACGCTTGCCGAACAGGGCGGTCGCCCGGCCGGACCCTTGCGCGTGACCTTGCCGCGCCTTGCAGCAGAAGAATTGCTGATGCCGCGGTTGAGTGAGTTTCTGGATCTTTATCCCGACATTTCCCTTGAAGTCGCCACCCACGACAGTTTTGAGGATATTGTCGCCAAAGGATTTGATGCCGGTTTCCGGCTGGGTGAAAATCTCGAAGCCGATATGATTGCCGTTCGTGCCAGCGGCCCGTGGCGCGGCGCCATTGTCGCTTCACCCCGTTATTTCGAGAAACATCCAGCTCCCCAACATCCACGCGAACTGATGGACCATCGCTGCATAAGCCGTCGTTTTTCAAGCGGGCGGATCTATCGATGGGAACTGGAAAAGGACGGAAAACCACTGGTCGTTGATGTGCAGGGCCAACTGATCCTTTCGGACCAAAACCTCATTTGCCGCGCTGCAATTGACGGTGCAGGACTTGCCTTTGTGTTCGAACAACGCGTCGAAGACCACATAAGGGCAGGCCGGCTGGTGCGTGTGCTGGAGGACTGGTGTGCGCCGTTTGACGGGTTTTATATCTATTACCCCTCGCGCCGACAGATGCGGCCGGCGCTGAGGGCTTTCGTCGACTTCTTCCGTTTCAAGGACTGATCAGAACTTGAGGCGGTAGCGAATATGGCCATCGCTTTCGACATAGCTGTCATAAAGCTTGCGAGCGCGCTGATTGTTTTCATCGGTGTGCCAATAGAGGCGTGACCAGCCCTTTTCCTTGCTGATGGCAATCAGATCATCAATCAGGGCGCGGCCGATACCCTTGCCACGAATGGTCTCATCGATGAACAGGTCTTCCAGGTAACAATCAGGGGTCTTAACCCAGGTGGAGTCGTGAAAATGGTGAATGGCAAATCCCACCGTCTGCCCATCCAAGACCGCCAGGCGCATAGACAGACGCGAGACCGGGTCCATCACCCGAGCCCAAGTATGAGCCGTTACCTCTTCAGCAAGATCAACATTGTAAAAGGCGAGATAATCGCTCCACAGTTTTAGCCAGTCGGCCTGATCCTGTGGTTGGGCATCACGAATTTGCAGGCTCATTATGCACCTGCCTTATCGAGAAGCGTCATCATTTCGTCTGTCAGTTTCAGGTCCGTTGCCCGCTTGAAACTCTCCAGCTGCGACAGGCTTGTGGCGCTGGCAATCGGTGCCGTCACAGCCTTTTTGCGCAACAACCATGCAAGAGCGATATCTGCCAGCTTTGCACCTGTTTCGGCAGCAACTGTGTCCATCGCACCGAGTACAGCCAGTCCGCGGTCATTGACGTAACCTTCTACCCGATAAGAGCGTGCAGCACCTTCCGTATCGACCTTGGCACGGTATTTTCCGGTCAGAAAGCCGGCAGCAAGGCTGTAATAGTTGATGACGCCGATATCTTCCTTCACGCAGAGGTCAGCCAACGGGCCTTCAAAATCGGCACGATTATAAAGGTTATATTCCGGCTGAAGCACATCATAACGTGGCAGGTTGGTGCGTGCGGCAACATCCAGCGATGCCCGAAGCTGTTTGGCACTATAGTTCGAGCATCCGATTGCGCGGATCTTGCCCTGCTCTTTCAGCCGCGCAAATGCGCCAAGCGTCTCCTCAAGCGGTACATCTTCATCCGGTTTGTGGGCCAGATAAAGGTCGATGTAATCGGTCTGCAGGCGCTTGAGCGATGCATCGACAGCCTCGTTTATCCACTTGGCGCTCAGACCTGTCTTGCGCTCATTATTATCGAAGCCGACTTTTGTGACGATGACAGCATCTTCGCGCTTTACCGAACTCTGTTTCAACCACTTGCCGATGATTGCTTCTGACTCACCACCCTGATGGCCGGGAACCCAGGCGGAATAGACATCTGCCGTGTCGATGGCATTAAAACCGGCGTCAAAAAAAGCATCCAGAAGCTGGAAAGAGGTCTTTTCGTCGGCAGTCCAGCCAAACACGTTACCACCGAAAACAATGGGTGCGATGGATAGGCCGGTGCGGCCAAGGGCGCGTTTTTCCACGTCAAATACTCCTTTTCAAAACTGCTTTTGCCAAACTAGCAATCCTGCGGAGACATAACCATTGAATTTCCCTGATGGGATACTGCCTGCCCGCGTGATGAATCGCGGCCGTCACATCTCACGACAGATGCGAACGGTAATGACTGGGTGAGTGGGAATTATGTTCAGACCACACACGGCGAAGATGACGTGTCGAGGCAAAACCGGAGCGTTCCGCCACACTCTCCATGTCCAGTCGCGAATTGCTGATCAAATCTCGCGCCAAGTTCACCCGCATCAGGTTGACATAGTCCACCACGCTCATGCCGGTATGTTCGCGAAACAGTCGCGAGAGATGCCGTTGGCTGAGACCTGAACGTCCCGCCAGTTGCGGTAAAGACCACTCTTCGGCGGGAGCAGCCATAATGGCATCCTGCGCCTTATGGATTGACGGGTGAATATGGTTGCGACCGCTCAGCCATGGCGAAATCTGCGGGTCTTGACCGCTGCGGCGGAGATAAACGACCATGGTTTGTGCGATGTGCGCCGCGACCATGGGCGTCGTCAGACCCGACACGATATGCAGCAGCAGATCAATGCCGGTCGAAATTCCCGCGCTTGAGAAACGTTTGCCATCCTCGACAAACAACCGGTTTTCCAGCACCTGCGCCAGAGGCGCTATGCGGCGCAGTTCACTTATACAGTCGGTATGGGTGGTGCATTGGTGTCTGTCGAACAATCCGGCTTGCGCAGCGATCAACGCACCGGAGCAGATGGAAATAATGACGGTATCGTCCCTGACGGTGCTGCGCAGCCAATCAGCCAAGGCACGCCTTTCCCGGGTGATATCACTCTCTAAACCGGCACCGGGCGGCGTGACAGAAGAGCTGCCTGAAATCAGCACCATGGCATTATCAGGCAGTTCGTTTGGCAGAGTCTCAAGCCCCGCCAAGGTCAGGCCAATGGTGGTGGACTGTGTTTCGCCTGACGCGATGAAATGGCAATCAAAAGAAATGTCGTTTTGTTGTTGATTGGCATAACGCAGCACCTCCAGTGGGCCAGCGACGTCCAGCAGAAGGGTTTGCGGCGGCAGAACCACATAGACAGAAATAATTGTTTTTTGAGCGCCGCCGCTTGTGTTCATCATGCTGTTGCTTTCGTTCCTGCCAGAGCGTCATCGACAGTGGCGATACGCGCAAAACGCCCGGCGAGGACCAACTCGGTGCGTCTGGCAATCTGTTCGGCAGAAAAGACTTCACCGGAGGCATGTGTCATAGGAAAGGTTAGCGTCGCCTCGGTCACGTAGTCCACACTGTAACCGATATCGGAGCCATGGCGGGTTGTCGTTTCGCAGCATTGCTCAGTGCGAATACCAGACACGATCAATCGCGTGATGCCATTTTCTTTCAGCCAGGCGTCAAGTTGCGTGCCGACAAATGCCGAATGGCGGTTTTTGCGAAACGTCACGGCGGGGTTGACCTGAATGCCAGCAAGCGTGCGGACAAATCCGTTTTCTTCGGAAAATGCGTGGTCACCGTCAACGTGAAAAATCTGGACAACCGGAATACCGGCGGTGTCTGCACCATCGATCAGTTTCTGCTGTGCCGAAAGATAGGTATTCAGACCGCTCTCCTCGAAATACGGCGTGTGCCGAAATGATTCCTGCACATCAATGACCAAAAGCGCTGTTTTCTCACGGGACATTTTCTGTATCTCCAGTTTTCGATGGATACAGTTTTTCGCATTTCTATAAAAGTAAAAAGAGGGCTACACGCCAAATGCAGGACATATCCGGCCATGAATGTGATCAACATATCCGGTCTTTCGTCTTCGGTTGCTTGTCTATCATGGCATGCTAAGGTGCGGTCCACATTCTAGGGAGATGAGCATGCTACGTTTTGGAATTCTGTCGACAGCGAAAATCGGCCGGGATCTGGTTATTCCTGCCATTCAGGATGCAGAAAATGCCGTTGTCACAGCCATTGCCAGCCGCGATCTTGCCAAAGCACGTCAATTGGCAGACCGCTTTTCGGTGCCACACGCCTTTGGTTCCTACGAGGAAATGCTGGCCTCCGATGTCATCGATGCCGTCTACATTCCTTTGCCCACTTCCCAGCATGTTGAATGGACGATCAAGGCTGCTGACGCCGGCAAACATGTATTGTGCGAAAAGCCGATTGCCCTGATGGCCGATGAGGTCGACAACCTGATTGCCGCGCGTGATCGCAACAAGGTGCTGGTGTCGGAAGCCTATATGGTGACCTACGCTCCGGTGTGGCTGAAAGTGCGCGAACTGCTCTCCTCTGGCGCGATTGGCACGCTGAAACATGTGCAGGGAGCATTTAGCTATTTCAATCGTGATCCAGGCAATATGCGCAATATTCCGGAACTTGGTGGCGGAGCCCTTCCCGATATCGGCGTATACCCCACCATCACCACCCGTTTCACAACCGGCAAGGAGCCGAAGCGCGTGCAGGCCGTGGTGGAGCGTGACCCGGTTTTCGGAACCGATATCTATTCCAGCGTCAAAGCTGACTTCGGTGATTTTGAACTGAGCTTTTATGTCTCGACACAGATGGCCAACCGCCAGGTCATGGTGTTCCACGGCACCGAAGGTTTCATCGAGGTAAAATCACCCTTCAATGCCGACCGCTACGGCGCCGAAGAGGTCGAGTTGACCAACCAGAGCCATGGCCTGTCACAGATTTTCCGTTTTCAGGACAGCCGCCAGTACCGATGCGAAATTGAAGCCTTTTCGGCGGCCGCAAAGGGCGGCGATGCCGATGTCGTGTCACTCGAAAGCTCTAAAAACAGCCAGCGTTTTATCGATGCGATTTATCGCGCGGCTGACAAGGATGGCTGGGAAACGGTGTAAGCCGTTTCCGTGTCCTCGAGCGCTATCTGCCACCTTCGCGGCGACGAAAGACGAACCGTGAGTAACCGAAGTAGCTGAATGCCATTGCCGACAGCGATGACAGAAATAGCGCGATGAACGGTTGCAGGTCGGGATTGCGCAGCAAAAGAAGAGCGTAAATGCCGTAATTGATGAGGGCCGCGATGATGCCAACAAAGGCATATAAAAAGCCCTCATGCGAAACACGGCGATCCGACTTGCCAAAGGTGACATGGCGATTGACAAGCCAAGTGAACAGCATGGCGGTGGCAATCGCAAAAATACGGGCGATGAAGGGACCAGCTGGCGTGTAGGCGATCAGCAACAGCGTTACACCGGCATCCACGGCAAAACCCGAGCCGCCCGCTATCACAAACCAGAAAAGTTTTTTCACGCCACCCTCACATCCTTGTCGTTGCCGTTCTGGCGCGGGACAGGAGTTTCGGCAAGGGCTTTGGGCGATATTTGTTTCTGATTCAGATAATGGATGCGCAGCTGTTCATTACGCGAGCGCGCAACGGAATCGAGAACCAGACCGGCTGTAAAGATCAGGAACGAAATCATCAGCAGAGCCATAGAGAGAATCCAGGTCGGCATTTTCGAGACCAGACCGGTGGCAAAATACTCCGCCAGAACCGGCGTCATAAAGGCCATGCTGATCGACAGCGTTACAGCGCTTATCATCGAGAAGAACGCGAAAGGCCGCGTCTCCTTCATCAGCATGGCGAACATCCATAGAATGCGCAGACCGTCCTTGTAGGTGGAAAGTTTGGAGTGCGATCCTTCCGGGCGGCGACCGTAATCCAGCTCCAGCTCACATACCGGTAACTTGAGACGCGACGCATGCACCGACATTTCCGTTTCAATTTCAAAACCTGCCGACACCGCCGGAAAGCTTTTTACGAAACGTCGAGAAAACGCCCGGTAGCCGGAGAAGATATCGGTAAAATCGGCGCCAAAGATACTGCGATACAGGATATTGAACATACGATTGCCGGCAGCATGTCCCTGACGTCCCGCGTCAGCGGTGACGCCACGCCGTGTACCGACGACCATATCGACACGTTCCGTCAGCAATGTGCGGATCAGCTCTTCGGCATCTGCTGGAGAATAGGTACCGTCTCCATCCGCCATAACGTAGATATCGGCTTCGATGTCTGCGAACATGCGGCGCACGACGTGACCTTTGCCCTGACGGCGCTCACGCAGAACTTCCGCGCCCGCTAACATAGCCTGCAGGGCCGTCCCATCAGTGGAATTGTTGTCATAGACCACGATGCGGGCACTTGGCACAGCCTCGCGAAAACCTCTCACGACACCGGCAATTGTTGCCGCTTCATTATAGCACGGCAATAACACGGCCACGGTTACATCGCTGCTGGGCGCAAAGGTCATGATTTCTACTCAATACAAAAGAAAATCTTCAGCCGGAGAACAAGAACCAGCCCGTTTTACTATTTCTTGAGAAGGTTAAATCTAGGTTGAAGAGACTAGTAAACACATACGGAAAATCACAGCATGACTGACGAAACCCTGCCGGGACTTTCGAGGGAAACACGCATGTCCAACCTGACAGCGGCAAACAGCGGCAATCTCTCCAACGGGCATTTCTGGCTTATCGTGCTGGCTTATTTCCTGATCACGGCCGGTATTATTTTCTTCGGCAACCTGTTCACGGCAACGGATTATGTCGGCCTCGACAATGACGACACGATGCGTCTCGTGGAAGTACGCGACCTGCTTGCCGGTCAGGGATGGTTTGACCTGATGCAATATAGGCTTGGCCTTACCGGCGGAACGCTGATGCACTGGTCGCGCGTCATCGATGTGCCCATCGCCGTCTTGATCAGCTTTTTTGGCCTGTTCCTATCGCCTGAAGGTGCGGAGAGGGTCGCACTTACTGTCTGGCCACTTTCGCTGCTATTTCCGCTTTTTGCAGCAACGGCTCTTGCCGGTCATCGCATGGGGGGAGAAGCCACCATGCATATCAGCCTGCTGATGGCCGCCCTGCTCGCCTTCGGTAGCAGCCGCTTTTATCCCGGTGCGATTGACCATCACAATGTGCAGCTCGTACTCACAATGGTGATTGTCGCTATGCTGCTTGACCCCAAACTTCGAGCCTCAAACTACGCGGTGGCCGGTGCTTGTGCCGCCTTCGCAATTGCAATTGGTGCAGAAACAACGCCGCTGATTGCAGCAACGGCTCTTGCGGTCGCCTTGTCGTGGGCAATCATTGGCGAAGCATTCCGCGCTGCTGCAAAGGCGTTCGGCCTTTCCCTGACGCTCACGATATCAGCGCTGTTCTTTCTAACCGTTCCATCGTCATCCTATTCACTGGTAACCTGTGACAGCCTTTCGCTCGGCTTTTATGGGCTGTCCGCAATCGGTGGAACGCTACTTTTCCTTTCCGCCAGCGCCGCATCAGCTTTGTCCAGGGCCAAACGCTTCGCACTTTTGGCAGCCAATGGCATCGCCATTCTCAGCACCGCATCGGTGCTGGCACCACAGTGCCTGCAAAGCCCACTTGCAAACCTCGATCCGCTGCTGGTCAAATTATGGCTGAACAATGTGGGTGAGGCACGCAGTGTCATCGCGCAGGCACGGATCGAGCCGGAAGGACTTGGTGCCTTTTATGCGCCGGGCCTGCTGGCAATGGGTCTCTGCCTTTACCGAATTACCGGCGGTCACAAGACCCGTCCTCACGCCGTGCTGTTTCTTCTGATCATGATCTGCTGGGTAATTTCATTGATCCAGCTTCGCGTCGCAGTTTTCGCAAATCTGATTTCCATTCCCGTTCTCGCGGTTACGATTGCGAACCTACGCGAAGCAGCAATGCAAAAACGGCCTTCTGGTGCAAGCTTCTGCTATCTTCTGCTATTTGCCATTTCCACGCCGCTGATCTGGGCTCTGGCGGCCTCTTGGTCGATTACCGGCTGGAATATGATTAGCGGTCGCACTGTTGCTGCCGTCGGAGGTAAAACAGCCTGCGTGAGCAGAGGCGATTTCGCGCAATTGGCAAACCTGCCAGCTACCGTTGTCGCCGCTCCTGTCGATAGCGGCGCACCTATCCTGCGGTTTACAGATCATAGGGTGCTGAGCGCACCTTATCACCGCAATCAGGGTGGCATGCTGGCGGAAATCCATATCGGCCTGTCATCGCCCACGGAAGCAGAGGCTTTCCTGCGTGGTGCAGATGTTGGCATTCTTGCCTTCTGCCCCAGTGATATCGGCACGAAAAATCTTATCGAAGCGGCACCGGATGGGCTGTACGCGTCGCTGGCGCGTGGTGTTGTCCCGGATTATATGGAGGCTTTGCCCAAGGATGAAACTTCCGGCTTGCAGCTTTACAGAGTTCGCCCCTGACACTGTCTGTTGGTGATGGCTTGAGCTTTAGGCGGCGCGCAGTCTGTGAACCAGCAGCATGCCGCAAAGCAGGCTGATGATACCGGTATTGTATCCGGCAACAGCGATCACCAACGGCATGAAGGCGACAGGACCGGCTGAGACAAAAGCTGCAGCGGCGAAGGTGCCACCGATCATCAAACAGATGAGGATGATGCAAAATGCCGAGCGAAGCATAACGGCTGTCATGCCCAAAACCATGGCGGTTAAGAAGATCATTTGTCCGCCTCCTGTGCGACTTTAACTGACCTCAAAATGGCCCGCATATCCTAAAGAAACATTGCGATAGGTCATGGAAGCAAGCAGGTTTCAGCCCTTTGTAGGGTTATGGTTTCATCGTCATTAATCGTCACGTTACAATCTCTCCATAAACGTTCACAAACCGGTCATCATTGGCTAGAAACGGGAATGAGCAATTTTTTCGAGAGCGATTCTGGCAGCAATCTCACCGAGTTTTCCGTTTCGGAACTATCCGGTTCCATCAAGCGGACGGTAGAGACGGCGTTTGATCATGTGCGGGTGCGCGGTGAGATTTCCGGTTATCGTGGACCACATTCTTCGGGCCATGCGTACTTCTCCTTGAAGGACGACAAGGCGCGGATCGATGCCGTGATTTGGAAAGGCAGTTTCAGCAAGCTGAAGTTCCGGCCAGAAGAAGGCATGGAAGTGATTGCCACAGGCAAGATCACCACATTCCCTGGCTCGTCCAAGTACCAGATCGTTATCGAAAACCTGGAACCGGCCGGCGCCGGTGCGCTGATGGCGCTTCTAGAAGAACGTCGCCGCCGGCTTGCTGCCGAAGGGCTGTTTGATCAAGGGCGCAAACAGTTGTTGCCGTTCATGCCCAGGGTTATAGGCGTCGTAACCTCGCCCACCGGCGCAGTCATTCGCGACATCCTTCACCGTATTGCCGATCGTTTTCCTGTTCACGTCATTGTATGGCCGGTGAAGGTGCAAGGTGACGGTTCGGGAGAGGAAATTGCAAATGCCATCAGGGGCTTTAATGCGATCGCCCCCGGCAGCGCTATTGCCAGACCGGATGTCCTGATCGTTGCGCGCGGCGGCGGCAGCCTTGAAGACCTATGGAGCTTCAACGACGAAATTGTGGTTCGTGCAGCCGCTGACAGCGACATTCCACTGATCTCAGCCGTTGGCCACGAAACCGACTGGACGCTAATAGACCACGCAGCCGATGTGCGTGCACCGACTCCAACCGGTGCTGCCGAAATGGCGGTTCCTGTTCGTGCGGATTTGCAGGCGCAGCTTGCCGGAATTGCTGCACGACTTGCCGGTTCAACGACACGGCAAATGGACAATCGTCGCCAGGGTCTGCGGGCACTGGTTCGTGCATTGCCTTCGCTAGACCAGCTTCTGGCCCTGCCCCGTCGTCGTTTCGACGAGGCTGCCAGTGGGCTTGGTCGCGGGCTTGAGTTGAATACGCTGAACAAGCGGCGCACCTTTGAACGCATCGCCTCGGGTCTGCGGTTAGACATGCTGGTTCACCGCCTGCAAGTGCAGCGTCAGACGCTTACTGAGCGTATGCAGCGGGCTGATCGCATTGTCGAACGTCGGCTATTACAGGCTACCTCCCGCGTATCGTCGTTTGATTCCGCCCTACGCACCTTGCCTGTGCGGCTGCTGGGACAAGTTGAACGCCAAAAAGAACGGGTCACCGGTATTTCGCGGCGCGCCGATACAGCGGTTCTGCACCGCATGGCACAGAACCGCTCAGGACTGGCGGCACATGAGCGTATTCTACAATCTCTGTCTTATAAAAATGTTCTGAAACGCGGTTATGCGGTCATCCGCGATGAGGAAAACCGTACATTAACGCGCGCCGAAGCCATAAGCAGCGGCATGTTTGTGTCCATGGAATTTGCCGACGGTCGTGTGTCAGCCGTTACCACGGATGAGACCGGGGCTGCATCTCCAACGGAAACGTCGGCGCCTAAAAAGAAGCCAGCAAAGCCAGCATCATCCACCACGACGGATCAGGGCAGTCTGTTCTAAAGGTCATCGCGCAAAGCTGGCTGGCAACTTTGCGCGATAAATGATCGGTTTAGATCGAATTGGCATCCGAGAAGCGACGGCTGACGGTGAAGGCCTTTTCGAGGTCCGGGTGCAGTTCCATGCCGAGGCCGGCACCGGGTGGCACTGTGATCATGCCGTTTTTCACTTCAGGCAATGCCGTCACCAGATCGCGGTACCAAGTCTTGTAGAAGGCGCGTACGCTTTCCTGAACCAATGCATTTGGCGCGTTGAGCGAGAGGTGGGTAGAAGCGCACAGCACAACGGGACCGGTGCAATCATGCGGCGCGACCGGCAGGTGCCAAGCTTCAGCCATGGAAGCGATCTTGCGGGCTTCTGAAATACCACCGCACCAGCTGATATCCAGCATCATCACGCCAGCGGCACCCGTTTCCAGCAGGTCACGGAACGCCCAACGAGAGCCTAGCGTTTCAGACGCCGAAATTGGTGCCGGCGATACGGCAGCGTAACGCGCGAGGCTGGACAGACTGTCCATTTTGATCGGGTCTTCGTGCCAGAAGGTGTTGTAGGGCTCCAGTGCCTTGGCAATCTGCATGGCGGGCAGAAGTTGCCACATGGAGTGGAACTCCACCATGATATCCATCTTATCGCCAACGGCCTTTCGAATCTTCTCAAACGGTACCAGTGCGCTTTTCAGATCCGGCATGGAGATATACTGACCACGGGTCTTTTCGGCGGCCGCGTCAAACGGCCAGATTTTCATGGCTGTGATGCCTTCTTCCAGCAGTGAATGAGCCAGCTCATCGGCATTGTGCAGGAAGCCGTTGAGATCGTCATATTCCTTGCCGCCGGACAGGCCGTAATTGCCGGTCTGCTGACCGGTCGCCTTTTTGATATATTCCGTACCTGCACAGGTGTTGTAGGTGCGGATTTCCTTGCGGCTGAAACCGCCAAGGAGCTGGGCAATCGGCTGGTTTGTCACCTTGCCGAAAATATCCCAGAGCGCGATGTCAAAAGCCGAGTTTCCGCGTACTTCGGCACCCGAAGACCGGAAACCGAGGTAACCGACCAGATCCTGCGCCAACAGGTCGATCTCCAGAGGATTACGCCCAATCACTCGTGGTGCAATATATTCATGCACATAGGCTTCGACGGTCTCCGCGCCGTAGAAGGTTTCACCCAGACCGGTTATGCCTTCGTCCGTGTGAACCAATACCCATAGAAGGTTTGCCCGTTCCGCAACGCGGACGGTTTCAAGTTTCGTAATTTTCATGGATTTCCTCCTGGAAAGCGGTTCAGGGAAAAATCAGCTGCCCCTGAACCGCATAAGACAGATTATGCTATTCCTGCTGCGATGAGCGCGTGCACGCTCTCGTCGAAATGTTTCGCCATCAATGTCGCGGCGATTTGCGGATCACCCGCGGCAATGGCCTGCCCGATGGCAATGTGAAGTTGGCCTGCCGCATGGCGTTGTTCGTCCGATGTGCGGCTTTTCCAGCCAATCGGCCATGTCTGGCGTGTGACATTCTGGAACGCACCTAGAATGAGTTCAAACACCGGATTTTTAGAGGCTTTTGCAACGGCAAGATGGAAGGCGAGGTCATGTTCCATGACCTTTTCATTGTTGCCAAAATCCACTTCCATCTGTTTGGCATGGTGCAGAATGTCCAGCGCTTCGCTGTCGGTGCGACGCAGCGCAGCCAGCGTAACCGTCCGGACCTCAATGGTACGACGAACATCGTAGATCTGCTGAATATTGATCTGTTCGGTATGAATGCCATGTTCGAACATCAGTGACATTGCACCATGATCAAGCGTGGCAACAGTTGCACGCTTACCGGGACTCATGTCAATCAGCCGCATGGCGGAGAGCGACCGGAATGCCTCACGCACAACGGTGCGCGACACACCAAGCTGCTGCGACAGCGTCATTTCGCTTGGCAATTTTTCACCCGGAGCCAATTCATTTTCTCTGATATGGCGGGTGATGGCGCTGATGGCACCACTGACAAGACCAAGGTCCTGCGAAACCTCTGTAAACATTTCTCCTCCAACCTGTACTACAGGTTTATGGATTATTGCGTACAAGAGTTCGTTGACGTGCGCAAGGTCACGTCACGGCATAATTCGCCAAATCGTGGCCTAATTTAGGAAAAAGTTATGCAGTGAATTGCCGGACAGCAGGATTCCCAATGCACTATCGGCGGCAAAACCAGTGACACATTGTCTAGGTTTGCTCCAACTCACAGGACGACCGTTGCATGGTGTGGTCGTGTTCAAGGGCACGGTCATCACGCCAATCCAGCAAATCGACGTTCAGGACGCACAATCCGTTGTCTTCCTCGGCCACCTTCCCGCGACAACGCTAAATGCAACTAACCGAACACAGCAGATACCGATTTCTCAGAAGGTGGTTCAGGTCAATTCAGGCATTACACTGCCCGTATTCTGCCAACGCGGTGGGCGTCCGCATTCGGCCAGCGTTCAGCCTCCAAACTCCGAACTCCAAACTCCAAACTCCAAACTGGCTGGCCACCTAAATTATCTTGACATCAAGATAAAATACATCAATCCTAATTTATCTTGATGTAGAGATTGTTTTATGAAGCAAAATTTCCGATACACAACCGATCTTGCTGCTACGGCCATTGCCCCAGCGATATGGGGCAGCACTTATTTCGTCACCACGTCGTTTTTGCCGCACGGCTACCCATTAACTGTTGCGATGTTACGGGCGCTGCCCGCTGGCATGCTTTTATTGTTGCTTGTGAGAAAACTGCCAAACGGTATCTGGTGGGGGCGCAGCTTCCTTCTCGGAAGCCTCAACTTCTCGTTCTTCTGGGCCATGCTGTTTGTCTCAGCATACCGATTGCCAGGCGGTGTCGCCGCGACAGTTGGCGCGGTACAGCCTTTGATCGTGATTGCCTTTTCACGCGCGTTCCTTGACACGCCAATCCGTTTTCTTGCGATTGTTGCTGGCCTGATCGGCATAGCGGGCGTGGCACTGCTGGTTCTCACACCGCAGGCTGCACTTGATCCCATCGGAATCGTTGCGGGCCTCGCAGGTGCAGTATCGATGGCGTTTGGCACGGTTCTGACGCGTCGCTGGCGGCCGGCAGTTTCAAGTCTAACCTTTACAGCGTGGCAATTGACGGCCGGCGGAATTTTGCTTGTGCCAGTGGCGCTGCTGCTGGAGCCAGCCCTCCCGATGCCCAGCACCGCAAATATTCTGGGTATTGCTTATCTCGGCCTGATAGGTGCAGCATTCACTTATCTGCTCTGGTTCCGCGGGCTCTCCCGCATTGAACCGTCAGCCGCTGCTTCTCTTGGCTTTCTTAGCCCACTGGTCGCAACATTGCTTGGCTGGCTGGCGCTTGGTCAAAGCCTAGCGCCAGTCCAAATTGTCGGCTTCATCATGGTGCTAGGCAGCGTCTGGTTAAGTCAGCGCAGCCAGATGCCCCGATAAAGATCAGGCCCATTCGCCCTTGCGCATGACGGGCACCTTCGTACCGTCTGCGCGAACACCATCGATATCGACCTTGTCGGAGCCGATCATCCAGTCGATGTGAATAAGGCTTGAATTGCCGCCTTGCGCCTTGATCTGCTCCTGGCTGAGCGAGGCACCATCAAGGAAGCACTTTGAATAGCACTGGCCAAGGGCAATGTGGCAGGATGCATTTTCATCAAACAGCGTATTGTAGAACAGAATGCCGCTGGCCGAGATCGGCGAAGAATGTGGCACCAGCGCCACCTCGCCCAACCGGCGAGCGCCTTCGTCGGTATCCAGTACCTTGTTCAGTACCTCTTCACCCTTGCTTGCCTTGGCCTCTACGATACGGCCAGCCTCAAACTTCACCTGGATGTTGTCGATCAAGGTGCCCTGATGCGACAAAGGTTTGGTACTCGAGACATAACCATCGACCCGCAGTGCATGCGGTGTGGTGAACACTTCTTCGGTCGGAATATTAGGATTGCAGGTCACGCCATTTTTTGCCGTCGATGCACCGCCGTGCCATTCATGGCCATCAGCTAGACCGATCGTCACATCTGTACCGGGGCCGGTAAAGTGCAGGCTGGCGAAACGTTCGCCATTCAACCATGTTGAACGCTTGGCAAGGTTGGCATTGTGCTGACCCCATGCAGCGACTGGATCAGCCACATCGACACGCGAGGCCGCGAATATCGCATCAGCCAGTTTCTTGACCGCCTCATCTTCCGGCACATCGGGAAATACTAGCTTGGCCCAGGATGGGTTGGGGTAGGAAATGATGTTCCAATTGATATCAAAATTGGAAATCTTCTCCAAAGCAGGTTTGTAAGCCATGGAGTTGGCCTTGTTGGCGCGAGCAACCTTTGCCGGATCTTCCGCCGACAGCAGCATTGGATTGTCGCCGGAAATAGCCAGGCGTGCAGCGCCGTTTGCATAGGCTTTTGCCATGCCTTCGTACAGCCAGCCGGACGCTCTGTCGAAATTGCCATCGCTGGCATGGCGATAGCGCGCCAGCGTGGTTTCCTCATCCGAATAGAATGTCGTCACCAATCCGCTGCCAGCCAGATAGGCGTGCTTGGTCAAAAACCGAACCAGAGGCAGGGCAGCGAGCGGCGCCGTGATGACCAGATCCTGATCTTTCTGCAATTGCAGACCCACCTTGACGGCCACTTCGGCCAACTTTTCAAGTTTGACAGGATCAATGGATGACGAAGATGAGAGTGTCATGATTTACCTCGAACTTTGTTACCAGAACGGAACGCAGGGCTGGATTCTTAGAGCCTGCGGCCTGACTTGGGAACCATGAACGTGATAAATTTTGGGCGGCGAACTTAGTGCGCAATCAAAGTGCATGTTCAATCATCTCTCTGCGTCGACCCGCAACACCACCTTGTCTTGAGAATAACTATTCCGCTACAATCGGGGCGACAATGGCATTGAGGGTTGTGACAGCATCTTGTGGCGACAGGCGCACCTGAAGGCCACGCTGACCACCATTGATGTAGACATACGCCTCAGTCATCGCCTGCTGCTCAATTGCTGTTGGCACTTTCTTTTTCTGTCCAAACGGGCTGATACCCCCGACGTGGTAACCGGTGATACGCTCCGCTTCCGCAGGCTTCATCATCTGGGCCGACTTGCCACCAAAGGCCGATGCCAGCTTTTTCATGCTGACTTCCTTATCTGACGGAACAACGACGCATACAGGTTTGCCGTCCAGTTCAGCCATCAATGTCTTGAGAACGCGATGCGGAGGCTCACCAATCGCCTCTGCCGCCTGCAGACCGATGCGATCCGCCCCGGGATCATAATCATAGGTGACGGTCGAAAATGTGATCTTGTTCTGGCTGAGAGCTTGCGTTGCTCGCGTGGTCTTGGACATTATTTCTCACTTCAAGCGGAAAACAGGCGCTCGTAAATTTCAGGCTTAAAACCGACCGTTACAGTTCCTTCCTTTTCCAGCACCGGACGTTTGATCATCGAGGGCTGTTCAAGCATGAGCGTTATTGCCTTCTCTCTCGACAAATCAGCCTTAGACGCATCATCCAGCTTTTTGAAGGTCGTACCGGCGCGATTTAGCACCGTTTCCCACTCCGCCTTGTCACACCACGTCTCAAGGTGCGCACGGTCAATGCCTTCGACCTTATAGTCGTGAAAACGATAATCGATGTTATGCGCTTCCAGCCACGTGCGGGCCTTCTTCATCGTGTCGCAATTCTTGATGCCATAAATGGTGACTGTCATCGGCTTCCCGCATCTTGATCAAACAGATGCAAGCCATACCAAATTCTAGCGACTGTGCAAATTTCCCGGGCAGCTTTTGCGCCAGATCAAACATTTCTGCATGGCTTGCCTGCTATATCATCGGTTGTAAACAGTCTCTCCGAGGACCATTATTAGGGCGTACAAGAAACGGAGAGTAAAATGCGTAATATCGCAAAGAATTCGCGTAATTTCATTGGCCAGACGATCGCTATCTTTGGTGCCGCTGCGTCGGTTTCTGCCGCTGTTCGCGCTCACCGCAAGCCAGCACAGTCCGACCTTGAAGCCCTTGGTATCGATGCTGCTGCTTTCGATAAAGTGCAGCTTTAATTCCGAGTTTACAGCCTGCTGCGTGGCGAGACACCCGTCTCGCCCTGTTGAGAAAGATTCGGCGCGTCTAGCCTGAAACACTTTAAGCCTCACCATATTGCTTAAAACTACGCAAGGTGACGCACTGAAAATATAATGATATATATTTTCACATTATTTCCCATATAAATTTTTCGTTAACGATATACTTGGATCGCATGAGGCCGCCGACATACGCCGCGCCCAAACCATGCGCTAGGCATCGTCATATTCATCGGCTAAATAAAGGCCTTTCAGCACGTTGAAAGGTATAGTCATATGGATTTTCAACTTCTTGATATTGCCGGAAAATCAATCCTTTTTGCCATGGCGGCAGAAGCGGAGTACGGCCCACACATCAAAGCAAGAATATCGCCACTGATGATTGGCGTTGGACCGGTCGAAGCCGCAGTGTCCCTGACGGCCGCTCTTTCCCTTCTCAAGACCAAAGGCACGCTGCCTGACCTGGTTGTTTCACTTGGCTCTGCGGGCTCGCGTAGTTTGCAGCAGACCGGCATTTACCAGGCGACATCCATTTCCTACCGCGACATGGACGCATCACCCCTCGGCTTCGAGAAGGGCCGCACGCCATTTCTCGACCTTCCGGCGGAAGTAAAGCTGCCGTTTTTCATTCCCGGAATTGAGGGTGCTCGACTATCGACCGGAGGCAACATCGTATCCGGTTCCGCTTATGACACGATCGATGCGGATATGGTGGAGATGGAGAGTTTTGCCGTGTTACGCGCCTGCCAGTATTTTGGCATTCCAATGGTCGGTCTGCGGGGAATTTCCGATGGCAAGGCAGAGCTTCACCACGTCGATGACTGGACGGAATATCTTGATATCATCGATGAGAAGCTGGCGCTGGCCATTGACCGGCTGACATCTGCGGTTGAACAGGGCCAGATTGCCCTTTGAACCATTGCCTCACCGCAGAAATTCTGCTGTTTGGGGGCATCTGACAGTTGCCTAATCTGCCGGATTTCTTTAAAGGCTCGCCATGGAAAACACAGCACATCCCGACAGCGTTCTCATCATCGATTTCGGTAGCCAGGTCACGCAGCTCATTGCGCGCCGTGTCCGTGAAGCCGGCGTGTATTGCGAAATCGTTCCCTTCCAATCAGCTGAGGACGGTTTCAAACGTCTGCAGCCCAAAGCGGTTATCCTTTCTGGCAGCCCAGCCTCGACACTGGAAGACGGTAGCCCACGCGCCGCGCCAGTTCTGTTCGATAGCGGCGTTCCAGTTTTTGGTATCTGCTATGGTCAGCAGACCATGTGCATGCAGCTCGGTGGCAAAGTCGAAAGCGGGCACCACCGCGAATTCGGTCGTGCCTTCCTCGAGATCGACAAGGACTGCGCCCTGTTTGACGGCGTCTGGTCTGTTGGCTCTCGCCACCAGGTGTGGATGAGCCATGGTGATCGCGTAACGGCTCTGCCAGACGGTTTTGAGGTGGTTGCTACCTCATCCAATGCGCCGTTTGCATTCATCGCCAACGAAAAGAAGAAATATTACGCCGTTCAGTTCCACCCGGAAGTCGTGCATACGCCCGATGGCGCTAAACTGATTTCCAACTTTGTTCACAAGGTTGCGGGCATTAAGGGCGATTGGTCGATGTCGGCTTATCGTGCCAAGGCCGTTCAAGCTATCCGTGACCAGGTTGGCGACAAGCGCGTTATCTGTGCCCTCTCTGGCGGCGTAGACAGCTCTGTTGCAGCGCTGCTCATCCATGAAGCCGTTGGTGACCAGCTCACCTGTATTCTCGTAGATCATGGCCTGATGCGCAAGGACGAGGCAGCCAATGTGGTTGCCATGTTCAAGGAACACTACAACCTGCATCTCATTCACGTTGACGCCGTTGATCGCTTTATCGGCGAGCTCGAAGGCGTCAGCGATCCTGAGACCAAGCGCAAGATCATTGGTCGCCTGTTCATTGAGACATTTGAGGACGAGGCCAAGAAACTTGGCGGCGCCGATTTCCTCGGCCAGGGCACTCTTTACCCTGACGTTATTGAAAGCGTCTCCTTTACCGGCGGCCCTTCCGTGACCATCAAATCGCACCACAATGTCGGCGGTCTGCCTGAGCGTATGAACATGCAGTTGGTTGAGCCGCTGCGCGAACTGTTCAAGGACGAAGTGCGCGTGCTTGGCCGTGAACTTGGTTTGCCGGACAGCTTCATCGGCCGTCATCCTTTCCCGGGTCCTGGCCTCGCCATTCGCTGCCCAGGCGGCATTACCCGCGAGAAGCTCGAAATCCTTCGCGAAGCTGATGCCATCTATCTGGATGAAATCCGCAAGGCCGGTCTGTACGACGCGATCTGGCAGGCATTTGCCGTTCTGCTGCCGGTTCAGACCGTTGGCGTCATGGGCGATGGCCGCACATACGAGTTTGTCTGCGCACTGCGTGCTGTGACCTCGGTAGATGGCATGACGGCGGATTTTTATCACTACGATATGGAATTCCTCGGCCGTGCCGCAACGCGTATTATCAATGAAGTTCGCGGTATCAATCGCGTAGTTTATGATGTGACTTCGAAGCCACCAGGCACGATTGAGTGGGAATAAGGCTCGTCTTTTGACAGATGTTTCTTGCCCCAAGTAACGGAGGGCCGCCGCTGGAGATATCCATCGGCGGCTTTTCATTGACTGGCGCGGGGGGCAATTTTTCAGAATGGGCTTGTCGGGAGCAAAAGCGAAATCCGACCGTCTAGTGGTGCCGCATTCTCCTCGCCTATTCTCTTTTCGCTGGCGATTTTTCTTTGACTTCGTGTTGCTCGTCACCTTTTTTTCGCCTCACCCTATTCGCTCCGGTCCACACCTCTTCTTTGAAGTGTCGTTCTTTGCCAATTTCTTCAAAGGTGCCTTTTCGAAGCCGGTGGCCTTCTATTCCTTGCAGTTTTGCATGTGCTCTCGTTCATTGGTTGCACCAGCCGGCGAGCGGACCGCAATGTTTCCCGTTATATCGGGACCTATTGTGATACGCTGGCCGCCTGCTTTCTGCTTTTGCTTCATTTCGATTTGTACGCCTCTCTCTGACGCGTTCGTCCGCCCACTATGACGTGGGCGCTGGCCTGTTGCGCAGCG
>NZ_JACVAB010000019.1 GCF_014851585.1 Agrobacterium sp. AGB01 | reverse complement strand
TTGCGTTTAAGGCATTCAATAAACGAGAAAATTGCACAGCAATTTAATCGAAAAACGCCATAGATCGCTATAACGGTTTATGGCTTGCGACAAATCCCAAGGATTTGCGCTGGTACGGATAAACTGCTTTGCAGTTTACCGAGTACGGACAAACTGCCATGCAGTTTGCCTAGGGGTATTTTGCCTTTGGCAAAAACCTGGAAAGATACGATATTTTGCCTTTGGCAAAAATCGGGGGATGCAAACACATGGTGTTTGCTCTGTCGCGACAAATCCTCTGGATTTGCGCTGGTAACGCGGGGTGGAGCAGCCCGGTAGCTCGTCAGGCTCATAACCTGAAGGCCGCAGGTTCAAATCCTGCCCCCGCAACCAAATCACCAAAACATTCCCCCAAAAACAAAATCTCAAAACTAAAAGAAACCGCAGACCATTGGCGGCGCCTACGCGCCCGCGAAAATAACCCTTCTCAAGACACAACAACCAAGGCACGCCAACAGCTCCCCAATGCGGAAGTCAAAG
>NZ_JACVAB010000018.1 GCF_014851585.1 Agrobacterium sp. AGB01 | reverse complement strand
GAATGAGCGACTGTCTTGTTCGTCAAGCGTCTTGCCATGGTTTTTGATCCCTGATGATGGCGTTGAGAATGGTCAGCAGTTTTCGCATCGTTGCGACAATCGCGACGATCTTGGGTTTGCCAGCATCCACCAGCCGGTCCCGGAAGGCCTTGAGGATGGGGTTGTATCGGCTGGCAACAAGAGCTGCCATGAACAAGACAGTGCGCACCTTTGAACGTCCACCACCGGTAAAGCTCTTGCCTTTCCATTTGCCCGACTGCCGCGTCCACGGCGCAAGACCAGCCAAAGCAGCGACCTGACGGCGATCGAGGCTTCCCAGTTCAGGGATCTCTGCCAGCAACGTACGTGCAGTGGCGGTTCCAACACCCGGAACCGAGGTTAAAAGTGCTTCACGCACACGCCATACCGGTGACTTGCGGATATGATCATCCAGATCGGTATCGATACTTTCCATCTCACGCCTGAGAGCGACCAACAGCCGCTTGATGCTTTTTTGCGTTGGCTTCTCAATGGCCAGGCGTAGCCTGTTTTCCTCGGCCACGATCATCTGCACAATCTGCCGTCTGCGGTCGACAAGTGCCGACAATGCCTGGGTTTGCGCGTCACGCAGTGGCCGGATTTGTGGCTTGGTTGCCAGTACAAAAGCCGCGATCACCTGCGCATCAATCTCGTCGGTCTTGGCGCGGCGACC
>NZ_JACVAB010000017.1 GCF_014851585.1 Agrobacterium sp. AGB01 | reverse complement strand
CGTGTTGCCTCAACCGGTTCGGGCATCATCGACATGAACGAGTTTGCCGGTTCACTTGCCGCCAAACCAACAGCCAATGTCGGTCTTAACTTTGCGGGCACTGTTCTCAACGGTGCGCATGGCGAGCCGATGCGCAACCTATTGGAGGCCGGGCAGCAGTCGATCTGGGTCACATCTGATATCGGCTATGACAATGGCTCCGCCAGTGATGGCGCATTTGGCCTTGCCGACTTCGGTTATGGTCTTGGCCTGGAAGGTGGCGCAACAGCCCGCTTTGCCTTTGGTGGTCTTTACACCGATCAGGATATCGATGCCGGTGGTAACTTCATCAACAAGGGCTTTTACATTGCGCCGGAAGTCACGCTTCCGGTCGCTGGCAATGTCTATGCCACGGTCGGCGGTTATTACGCACCGGGCAAATTGTCCATCACACGCGGTTATCTCAATGGCGGCATCATGGATTATTCGCATGGTGAAGCCGATCTTGATACCTGGGGTGCAAAGCTACGCTTCGATTGGCTGAATGCATTCACTGCCAATGACTGGAACTTCACGCCCTACACCAGCCTGACTTATGCGCATTCAAAGCTGGATGCTTACACAGAAACCGGGGGAGGCTTCCCGGCCAGTTTCAATTCAACCAGCGACCACAGCACGGTTGTTCGTGCCGGTATCGACGGCGTTCACGCATTGAACAATGATATCCGCCTGCTGGCCCGCGCTGAAGCTGCCTACCGTTTTGAAAACGAAACAGC
>NZ_JACVAB010000016.1 GCF_014851585.1 Agrobacterium sp. AGB01 | reverse complement strand
CGCAACAGGCCAGCGCCCACGTCATAGTGGGCGGACGAACGCGTCAGAGAGAGGCGTACAAATCGAAATGAAGCAAAAGCAGAAAGCAGGCGGCCAGCGTATCACAATAGGTCCCGATATAATCGGGCGCAAAAAATACAGCCGGAATCTAAAAGGCGGGTAAAGAATCAGTGCAATAGCCCCCATGCCAGAGCAGCATCCTGAAGGCAGAACGCCGAGCGTAAGAAAGTACGGGGTCATGCATTAGTCCAAGGGCAAGCACGCCAGGTAACAGTGCGCGTCATAGAAATGGAGATGGAAAAGTAATACTGCATCTCAAATTAGAAAACGCATCCCAAGTTCTAATTCATTATGACCATGGTCAGGTTTCAGGCATGTATTTTGGGGTGCAGACAAAAATTGATTTATGGTTCTGCGGCGCCATGACGTCGAAATAGGACCGTTATTGGACTATAATGACGAGTACTGATCGTGAATTAATCCAGCTAGTGAAATATATGCGCCGCTCTGCGAGCTCTGCCTCTCTGTCACAATACGCGCGCTTCAGATCAGACTATGAAAATCCAGAATAATGTCCTCATAGTCATTTGAAGCAGCATGTCAATTTCAAGTTGTTTGTAGTTCTTTCGAGTTCTGTTGTTTCAGTTACTGTGATTCCCCTCTTAGATTTGTTTGTTAGTTCGGTCATTTTTGTTGTTGGGATTGATTTTGTTGTATTTTGATTGGGTTACAGAAATTATTGTTTAGAATCAGCGGGATGAAAAAATGACAATTTTT
>NZ_JACVAB010000015.1 GCF_014851585.1 Agrobacterium sp. AGB01 | reverse complement strand
TTATATCGGGACCTATTGTGATACGCTGGCCGCCTGCTTTCTGCTTTTGCTTCATTTCGATTTGTACGCCTCTCTCTGACGCGTTCGTCCGCCCACTATGACGTGGGCGCTGGCCTGTTGCGCAGCGGTTCCTATGGCTCTTTGGCCCGTCCGCGTTTTTCTTTTAGATGATTGAGGTTTGCGCCTTCCAGTTCGCCTCGAGAGGCCGCGCGCGCAGAGTTATTCTACATGGTTGACAGACAGCGCATACATTGCGGTCATTGTCGTCCCTCTGAGGTGCAACCAAGTCGATCGATCAGCTCTATTACGCCCTGCTTTTCGCGCTAGCCGATTATACGAAGTGGTGCAGCACGTTGTGCTGCCTTTTTTGGCGCCGGCCGTCGTGTTGTGTCGGTCTCCGCTGCGTGCCTTCAATGATTTCGTCAAGGCGATGCGGCGATTGTGCCTAGAGGATTTAGGCTTGGGGCGTGTTGGTGGTTTTCATGTGGAGGAAGATATTGAAGCGGGCAGACTTGTGTCTGTTCTGGACGATTATAATCCAGGCGATGTCGAGGTTATCTGGTGTGTCTATGGTGGTTCGGGACCATTGTCTGGCCGGGTACGCGCCTATTTGGATTTTTTGAGCGAGCATGTTGTGCGGGCGTCGCCTTGATTTTCAGGCGGCGTGTCTGCCATTTGTTATTGTGCGATTTGGCGGTTCCATGCTGCCTGCAGAATGCCTGACCGTTTTCCAGGCTTTGACTTCCGCATTGGGGAGCTGTTGGCGTGCCTTGGTTGTTGTGTCTTGAGAAGGGTTATTTTCGCGGGCGCGTAGGCGCCGCCAATGGTCTGCGGTTTCTTTTAGTTTTGAGAT
>NZ_JACVAB010000014.1 GCF_014851585.1 Agrobacterium sp. AGB01 | reverse complement strand
TCTGGCTGCGCGGTGGTCTGGGTGCGGAAGTCGATGTTGCTGGCGGCACGGCCTCGCTCAACGTCAACGTGACAACCCAAGGCGACGACCCAACCGTCTGGGTTCGCTCCGGATGGAAGGTCAAGTTTTGATGGAAGCAAAACCCTTAATGGCAAAGCGTAGCCCTGCACATCTCGGTTCTACTGCGGTTGCATGTTCGGTTCTGGCATTGGGATTATGTTCCGCACACAATGTCATGGCGCAGCAAGCAAACGGCTATCACGACCTGGGACGTCTCAATGGCGGTAACTATGCCGGTGCTAGTGGCGTCAGCGCCGATGGTTTGGTGGTCATCGGTTATGGCATTGATGGCAGTGTGGGTTATGACGACCGCGCCTTTCGCTGGACGTCAGACACAGGCATGGTCAGCCTTGGTGTCTTGAATGGCGGTATTTACTCCTACGCTTTTGGGGTTAATGCAAATGGTTCCGTTATTGTCGGGCAGGCACAAGACGGCAGCGTTGGTAATGTATTCCGCGCCTACCGCTGGACGCAGGCGACCGGCATGGTCAGCCTCGGTGTTTGGAGCGGTGGCACGCATTCCGCGGCATCTGATGTCAGCGCCGACGGGGCCGTGATTGTCGGTCATTCTAATGGTGGCATTGCGGGTAGCGATGCCCACGCCTTCCGTTGGACGCAGGCAACCGGCATGGTAAGCTTGGGCACCTTAAATGGTGGTGGCTATTCTGAAGCTTACGGGGTCAGCGCCGATGGGGCCACGATCATTGGCTACTCGCGTGATGGAAATGCAGGCAATGGCGACCGTGCCTTCCGCTGGACGTCAGACACAGGCATGGTCAGCCTGGGCGTCTTGAATGGCGGTCCTCGTTCTTACGCTTTTGCGGTTAATGCAGATGGGGCCGTTGTTGTCGGGCAGGCACAAGACGGCAGCGTTGGTAATGAATCACGCGCCTTCCGCTGGACGCAGGCGACCGGCATGGTCAGCCTGGGCACTTTGGATAGCGGCAATTACTCCAATGGGCAGGCTGTCAGCGCTGATGGGTCCGTGGTCGTTGGATACTCCTCTGGAAGCAACGCCATGCCCCGCGCTTTCCGCTGGACAGATGCCACCGGCATGATCTCTGTTGAGGATTGGCTGCGTAACAACGGCGTGACCGTGACTAGCAACTTCACGCAAATAGCGAGCGACATAAGCGCCGATGGCTCTGTCATTGTCGGAACGACAGAAAACGCGACGGTTTTTCTTGCACGTGTTGCCTCAACCGGTTCGGGCATCATCGACATGAACGAGTTTGCCGGTTCACTTGCCGCCAAACCAACAGCCAATGTCGGTCTTAACTTTGCGGGCACTGTTCTCAACGGTGCGCATGGCGAGC
>NZ_JACVAB010000013.1:2500-6115 GCF_014851585.1 Agrobacterium sp. AGB01 | reverse complement strand
GCAGTTTATCCGTACCAGCGCAAATCCTTGGGATTTGTCGCAAGCCATAAACCGTTATAGCGATCTATGGCGTTTTTCGATTAAATTGCTGTGCAATTTTCTCGTTTATTGAATGCCTTAAACGCAAAAGGCCGCTTTGATAGCGGCCTCGTGTTGGGCATCGAGGCCCTTTTTGTGATGAGAAGATGTTTTGTAAGCTTTGAGTTGCGTTTAGCAGACCTGGCAGCGACCTACTCTCCCGCGTCTTAAGACGAAGTACCATTGGCGCTGGGGCGTTTCACGGCCGTGTTCGGAATGGGAACGGGTGCAGCCGCCCCGCAATAACCACCAGGTCGGCAAAACGCAACAACTTACGTTGTTTTCGAGAAGCTGGAGAGCTTGAAGCTCACTTTAATTTAACACGTCTTGATGGACATGAACAATGAGAACGAAGAAGTCGATCGAGCTATTAGTAACGGTAAGCTTCATACATTACTGTACTTCCACACCCGTCCTATCAACGTGGTCGTCTTCCACGGCTCTGATAGGGAATACTCGTTTTCAGGTTGGTTTCCCGCTTAGATGCCTTCAGCGGTTATCCATTCCGTATATAGCTACTCTGCTATGCCCTTGGCAGGACAACAGATCCACCAGAGATACGTCCATCCCGGTCCTCTCGTACTAGGGACAGATCCTGTCAATATTCCTACACCCACGGCAGATAGGGACCGAACTGTCTCACGACGTTCTGAACCCAACTCACGTACCGCTTTAAATGGCGAACAGCCATACCCTTGGGACCTGCTCCAGCCCCAGGATGCGATGAGTCGACATCGAGGTGCCAAACAACCCCGTCGATATGGACTCTTGGGGGTCATCAGCCTGTTATCCCCGGCGTACCTTTTATCCGTTGAGCGATGGCCCTTCCACACGGGACCACCGGATCACTATGACCGACTTTCGTCTCTGCTCGACTTGTCAGTCTCGCAGTCAGGCTAGCTTATGCCATTGCACTCGACGACCGATTTCCGACCGGTCTGAGCTAACCATCGCGCGCCTCCGTTACTCTTTCGGAGGCGACCGCCCCAGTCAAACTACCCACCATACACTGTCCCGGATCCGGATAACGGACCGCGGTTAGACATCCACGAAGATAAGGGTGGTATTTCAAGGATGGCTCCACAAGAACTGGCGTCCCTGCTTCAAAGCCTACCACCTATCCTACACATGCCTTGGCGAATGCCAGTGTAAAGCTATAGTAAAGGTGCACGGGGTCTTTCCGTCTGACCGCAGGAACCCCGCATCTTCACGGGGAATTCAATTTCACTGAGTCTATGTTGGAGACAGCGGGGAAGTCGTTACGCCATTCGTGCAGGTCGGAACTTACCCGACAAGGAATTTCGCTACCTTAGGACCGTTATAGTTACGGCCGCCGTTTACTGGGGCTTCAGTTCAGAGCTTGCACCCCTCCCTTTAACCTTCCAGCACCGGGCAGGCGTCAGACCCTATACGTCGTATTGCTACTTCGCAGAGCCCTGTGTTTTTGATAAACAGTCGCTACCCCCTGGTCTGTGCCACCCCACAATACTTGCGTAATATGGGGTCACGCTTCTTCCGAAGTTACGCGTGCAATTTGCCGAGTTCCTTCAACATAGTTCTCTCAAGCGCCTTGGTATACTCTACCTGACCACCTGTGTCGGTTTCGGGTACGGTCTATACGGTGGAGCTATTTCCTGGAACCTCTTCGCTGCACAACCAATCCAATAAGGGTGTACAACACACGAGATCCGTCACTACCACCAGGCCCACGAATATTAACGTGGTTCCCATCGACTACGCGTGTCCGCCTCGTCTTAGGGGCCGGCTAACCCTGCTCAGATTAACTTTAAGCAGGAACCCTTGGTCTTTCGGCGAGGGAGTCTCTCACTCCCTTTATCGTTACTCATGTCAACATTCGCACTTCCGATATCTCCAGCAGCCCTCACGGGTCCGCCTTCACAGACTTACGGAACGCTCCGCTACCACACGATCATAAGATCGTATCCTCAGCTTCGGTGCATGGCTTTAGCCCCGTTACATTTTCGGCGCAAAGACCCTTATTTAGACCAGTGAGCTGTTACGCTTTCTTTAAATGATGGCTGCTTCTAAGCCAACATCCTGGTTGTTTTGGGATCCTCACATCCTTTCCCACTTAGCCATGACTTGGGGACCTTAGCTGGAGGTCAGGGTTGTTGCCCTCTTCACGACGGACGTTAGCACCCGCCGTGTGTCTGCCGACTAGTACTCCTCGGTATTCGGAGTTTGGTTAGGATCAGTAAGACGGTGAGTCCCCATAGCCCATCCAGTGCTCTACCCCCGAGGGTATTCGGTCGACGCTCTACCTAAATAGATTTCGCGGAGAACCAGCTATTTCCGAGTTTGATTGGCCTTTCACCCCTAGCCACAAGTCATCCCAATCTATTGCAACAGATATGGGTTCGGCCCTCCAGTTGGTGTTACCCAACCTTCAGCCTGCTCATGGCTAGATCACTCGGTTTCGGGTCTAATGCAACTAACTAAATCGCCCTATTCAGACTCGCTTTCGCTGCGCCTACACCTACCGGCTTAAGCTTGCTAGTTACACTAAGTCGTTGACCCATTATACAAAAGGTACGCCGTCACCCTTGCGGGCTCCGACTGTTTGTAGGCATCCGGTTTCAGGTTCTATTTCACTCCCCTCGTCGGGGTGCTTTTCACCTTTCCCTCACGGTACTTGTTCGCTATCGGTCATGCACGAGTACTTAGGCTTGGAGAGTGGTCTCCCCATGTTCAGACAGGATTTCACGTGCCCCGCCTTACTCAAGGACAATGATTGTTCTACGTGTACGGGGCTATCACCCGCTACGGCCGAACTTTCCAGATCGTTCCACTTTATTCATCATTGCCACTGGCCTGGTCCGCGTTCGCTCGCCACTACTTACGGAGTCTCGGTTGATGTCCTTTCCTGCAGGTACTTAGATGTTTCAGTTCCCTGCGTTCGCTTCTTACCCCTATGTATTCGAAGGTAAGATACCTTATATCAATACTTGGAAACCCAAACCGTTCATAAGAACAGCTTGGATTCTCCAAGTATTTAAGGTGGGTTGCCCCATTCGGAGATCCATGGATCAAAGCTTATTCGCAGCTCCCCACGGCTTATCGCAGCGTATCACGTCCTTCTTCGCCTGTGCATGCCAAGGCATCCACCAAATGCCCTTAAAACACTTGTTCGTTCTCATTGTCTATGCCCATCACATAGCCTCCAAAGGAGGCAAGACCCGGTTACCTTTTACAACCAGATCATTCTTTGATGCCATCGACGTGTTCGATACAATCCTCATTTGAAGGCACGCCGGTGCACTTCGAGGTCGTATCATTAAGACCAGCTTCTCGAGATATCATCCAGTGATGCGCGGTCAGGCAACACCAATCCAGCATTTCCATCAGATGAACCAAAGTTCAAACAACAAAAATGCCTAGGACAAGCTTTCCTTCCTACCTCCAATCCCTCCACCACGCCCGGCCGACTAAGCCATCAAATGGGTTCACAAGGACTGGGCTCGGACGTCTCAAACCCAATGGGCTCAAAACACCTGGAAGCTTCCAGACATATCTTCT
>NZ_JACVAB010000012.1 GCF_014851585.1 Agrobacterium sp. AGB01 | reverse complement strand
GATGCTGGCAAACCCAAGATCGTCGCGATTGTCGCAACGATGCGAAAACTGCTGACCATTCTCAACGCCATCATCAGGGATCAAAAACCATGGCAAGACGCTTGACGAACAAGACAGTCGCTCATTCGGTTTCACGGCGTTCTCCTGCACTTGGCCAAAATATAGCCACCGCGCGAGTCCCCAGAATCCGAACAAAAAGGCAAACGTCCAAATTTTCCGAGAAAACAATGCCGCCCAAGACGAATGCAACGCGTTTCCTGCAAGCATGCCGGATATAGCGAAAAACAGAGGTATACGGATCGGACGGAGAAGGTCGTTAATCCCGCCGTACAAACTATGATCAAGGTCATATAACTCTACGTAGCCGTCTACATGGTAAAGAACTACGCCTATGATAGAACATCCCCTTGCAATATCAATCCAGTCCAGTCTTGATGCTTTTGCCAACATAATATCCCCGATTATGAGGCTATGGTAATATTTTAGATTCTCAATTTAGTCGATGCGTTACTAGAGATTATTTTGCAGGGTGACAGTGCATTGGGCCGGATCAAAGTGACATGACTGGTCCGATTTCTGACGAATGGCAGCACGCTATCCGCACCGGCCTCAAGTTCGGATCACTTCACACTGAAAATCAAAAATCCGGGCACGTTCCGTCCTTTTGGTATCTTGGGGGGCGCTCGCGCCGTCAAGGATGATGAGGGGGTGGCAGGAGTTAAGGTTACCTCATAACCTCCACGCAAAAAATATGCTGCATAGCAACAATATTTATTAAATTACGAATAAGGCATGTTAGTAGTCACTCTATCCGTGATTACGCAAGGTTTCCAATGAACACCATGGCTCCGCGTCTCGAATGGGTAGACACCCTCAAGGGGATATCCATTGTTCTTGTCGTTTTTTATCATGCCACTCTGATGCTTGCGGCTTTGGATTTTGAAGTTGAGGAACTTACTTACATTAACCGTTTTTTAGCCCCAATCAGAATGCCTGCGTTCTTTTTTGCTGCAGGGCTGTTCGCTCGATCTGCGATAAACAAAAGTTGGAAAGACGTATTTCAACATAAGGTCGCACTATACATGTACCTTTTTGTCCTGTGGTCCGTGATCAGGTACATCTACTTTGGTATCGTTCCTAATCCAAACACTCCGACTGAGGGGCACAATATTTTTTGGCTTCTTCAGTCCGTAATCAAACCTGTCAGTGGCGCATGGTTCCTTTGGAGCTTATCCATCTTCTTTCTTGCTACACGCGCATTGCGGGGAATTCCGCCGCTCCTCGTTGTCGTTGTGGCGTCGGTGCTTTCAGCTGTGACGCTTTCTGATGTTTTGCGCCTTCACTTCTCGTATGAGAATACTCTGCAGTATTTCATCTTCTTCTATTCCGCATGCCAGTATCGCGAGATTTTCCAAACGATTACAGAGCGAAAGTGGTCATCCGTAATCTTAGGTGCTGTGGTTTTTCTATTGGTGACAGCGGCGGCTTTGATTTCAAGGCGATGGTGGGTGGATGGTGCAGCTCTTTTTATTGCTGCATGGTCTGGCGTATTTGTCATGGCTGGAATAGCTCAGTTTATAACGGGCACACGGCTAGCGAAGTCATTCATCTATATCGGACTTAACACGCTTCCAATTTACGTCATCCACGTAATGATAGTGGCCACGATAGCCCACGTCGCTGATATATCCGGAGTTCCAGACGAAGGTGATGGAGTGTTGATATTCCCCCTCATTTCGACTTTGCTTGCTATTCCGATATGCTTGTTGCTTTTCAAGATAGCCACATACGCCCAACAATCGTGGTGGTTATTCAAACTTCCTTTCGCGCAGCGAGTTGAGGCGATTGCTCGGTAGTGAAGGGAAGTTTGGACGATCCTGCAGGAGGTTAGACAAACATTACGGAGTTAGTTCTCACCCGCTTCGAATGCAGGCAGGTTAATATCGAGCTTGATCAGCAAGCCATCCATTGGACGCAAGTTATGACTAATTCGCGCTGCAAAAAAGTAAGAAGCCTGGATACGTTCCGGGCTTCTTGTATTTTAGTCATGGCGGTGGATGGCTGTATGACGGCGCAGCGCTTAGGCCACACAATCGAATAGATTACACCACCATCAAATTTTTACGCTCTATTATAGAAGCTTGCTTTTCTCTGACTGTGCTATCAGCTCCGCAATCTCAGTTGTGCGGCCTGAAGATGCATGGATGCTGTCTCCGCTGACTGAATAATAAAGCGGAGTTCCCGACGGAACCGATGCCGTATATGCGGCTGCACGTACGTTTGTCCAGGTACCATCACCATTGGCCACGGAACTTAGAATATTGCCTCCGCTAATTGTACCGAAGCGATAGTCATGCCCCACATTCAGAGGAACATCCGTTTTGAACGTATTCCAAGTTGTTACGCCATCACCAGCTGTTTCAACAAAGGTACCTCGCTGTTGCGCAGTGAGGTATGGGCGCCACTTGTAGGTGTCAATCGGGTCCGACCAGGCCTCAAATGCATCGATATAGCCGTCCAATGCGCCACTTGCATTTGTCCTGATGCCGTTATTCACGGCGCCCAAAATTGCGGCAGTGAACGGGCTGGTAATGGTCTGGCTAGCGGTTGTCGAGAAAGATGAAGAGCTGGTGGTCCGACCAAACAACGTCATGCCTACGACCTTCACGCCACTGAAGCGCGCTTTAATTCGACCGACCAAGGCATCAATCCGGCTCGACCAGGTTGCTGCCGTAGTATTGTTATCGTTCCAGCCCACTTGATTAAGGACGACTGTGAACGGTCGTTTTCCATCCGGATTAAAGGCGATTGCTTCATCCAGCACCGCCCATCTCTTGAGCGCGTTTGTTGCCAGTTCACGCTGCGCCGCAGCACCCGGTACGCCAATAATAAAATGTGGAATACGACCCAGACCACCGACGTCGTCAAGCCAACGGCGGAGGAAACCCATGTTACGACGAGCATCGGCTGACATTGCAATTTCATTTCGCTGTTCGCCATGGCTATCAGATGTCACCAACGCAACAGGGCGTTCATCGTAATCACCACGAGCCAACATCATGTCAGGGCCAAAGCATTGGAATTGGTTGGTGAGCGAGTTGTAATTACCAGGATTGTCGATTGCAGTAGTTGAAGGAGCGTTGGAATCCACCAATGCTTCTAGTGAAGTAAGCGTGGACGACGCCCAGATCTTTTCGCCACGTTCTTGCTGATGACGATATCCATACAACAGCTTTTCGCCCACTGCTGCATGATATTCGGTAATTACGCCAAATACCGAGTTTGCGGGCAGGTCGACGCCAGGTACGCAATGACCCCATACGCCATTTGAACCGCTGGCGATGGTAGCGCTTGCAGATCCGCTGAAGTCGATCGGATATCGTTCGTTACCAATGGTTAACCAGGCTTTGTCGATCACCACATTATTGCCGGGTGCCAACAGTTCTTGCGGTGCGGTTCCGCCTTCGTTGATACCAAAACCGGACCAATGAAAACGAAACTCACGAGTTTTGTATGGTGCGGATCCAAAGAATAGTTTGGATGCAACGTAATTCAGTCCCGTGACCGCAACAGGAAGTGATGATGTACCTCCCGGAACTCTGTTGCCAGTCGCGAAAAACATCCATCGGTTGGTATCAGCCGTGGTTGGAACAACGATATTTTGATTGAAGTTTTCGGACCAACCTTCTGAGTTCTCGACTTTGGTGGACAGTGTGTAACTGCCAGGCGCTAGATCGGTCGCAACGCGCGTTTCCGCGCCGATGATTTCGTCTGCCGGATTGATGTCATTGGTCAGGCTGTAGATAATTTTCATGATAATATCTCGCGTCATCTTTTAGGGAGCTCTTTCAAGGAAGAGCGTTTGACTTCATTTGACGTCGCTTCGTGCTTTCAAGGGCTGGATCTCTTGGTTGAGTGCGTTTTTGTAAAACAAAGCAAAACCTTACGCTTTGGCTGCCCTTAAGCGGCCATGCTGGGAAACTCGTAGATACTGAAAGAAACGAAGTAATGTCGTTTATGAACCTGCAGCTTTGCTGACTAAGCTGAATGTCCTGGAGACGTTGATCTGATTTGAGGTGCGCGAATTGCACCGCAAATAACGTCAGCAGGCAATTTTATCGCTGAGGCGATGTGCAGGAAATTAAGCAGAGGTACGGTAGATAATGTTGATGCCACTGCCGATATTGGATTTTACCATAGTACATCCTTCGGACGGAATGTCCGTCGTCTGGATAGCTTTCCAATGGTTGTTTCTAGAAATCCACGATGAAAGCGCGGCAGATTTGTCGCTATGACTAATACTACACCTCGATGCTGTACGAGGGCGCCATTGTTTTCAGATTTCAAAGTTTCCTGTCTTTCGCAACAGACAGATTATTCAAAATGAGCACATGTCGCGAGTTATAACTCCTACGTATCGGGTCCAGCGGTCCGAAACACGTTATTCGGTTTATGTGTCTGCAAAAGAGCCTTTGTCACTGAATCAGACTGTCTCCTTGCGACATTCAGATGAATTGCATTGTTGTTCACTTGTTGCATATGATAACGTGACACCAATATTGATTGTTTTTTCATAAGTGCAAATTTCTACGGGGCGTGATTTACAATTATTGTCCTGAATGGCTTTTTAATTGGATTGTATATGTCTGATTTTTTAACAAGAAATACTTATTGTTTTGAGGGTCAATATGTCGCGTTAAAAGCTTAATTCTATACAGATTTTAAGAGCCGTTGCAGCGTTAGTCGTTGTGTTTTCCCACTGCATCCGAGCATACACAATCTACCAGCCACAATATATGCAAGATCTCTCGCATTCATGGCTGTCAGGGTCATGGTTACGTGAAGGTATGGCGGTTGGTGTCGATATCTTTTTCGTCATCAGCGGGTTTATTATGGTGCATGTCTCGAAAGATCATGCCGAAGGACGCAAAACACCCGGGAATTTCATTTGGCTGCGGCTTAAGCGTATATATCCACCTTACATCGTCGCGACGCTGGTGTTGATGGGGTTGGTGATTGCGTGGTCGCACTCGATACCTGATGACTTTAATGTTTGGCGTATTGTGTTGTCGGTGGCGCTTATTCAGTCATTCAACCCAAACGGACTGGTCCAGCCAATCTTAGGAACCGGATGGACATTGTCGTACGAAATGTATTTCTACCTTGCCTTTGCTGCCGCACTCGCGATTGGGAAGCGTAGCTACTTGGCTGTCTTGGTAGTGATGATTACGGGCGGGTGGCTTGTGTCGAGCGCTATATACAGCTACTCGGCACTCGGTGTTTTCTTCAGTAATCCAATTGTATTCGAATTTTTATTTGGTTGTGCTATTGGATACCTATATGCGGTTAATAAAATTCCGCGTGTTTCGAGCTTCATTGCGGCGCTGGCGGTACTATTCATCTGTGTTGTTTCGCATCTAAATCGAAGTGAATTGATATCCGACAACTGGCGATTTCTTTACTTAGGGATTCCTGCAGCAGTCATCGTTACCTCGGCACTTTCGTGGAGAGTAAGCGGACGTGTTAGCAATTTTTTCTCGTTTCTAGGCGATGCGTCTTATTCGATCTACCTAATCCACATAGTCGTCATTTACCAAGTCATGTCGCGTGTTTACCCGAAACTGATTTCTTTCGGCTTTGTTACGTCAATTGATCAGGCAGTAGCGATCACGTTTATTGTAGCCACAATCGGCGGAATTCTGTTCCATTTAGTTGTCGAGAGACAATTCAATGAATGGCGAAAGCGGACGAAGAAACGGGCAGCAGAGCGATTAGTCGGCGCATGAAAGCTTATCCTGACCATCCGCCAAATCCTCAATAAAGCCGCAAGCCGGCGACGGTGGGTCGGGTTTAAACAACTCGACATTTTTCCAGCTACATGCGCGATAATCCACTCAAATCGCTACA
The DNA here is from genome assembly GCF_014851585.1 of Agrobacterium sp. AGB01. GTDB lineage: Bacteria > Pseudomonadota > Alphaproteobacteria > Rhizobiales > Rhizobiaceae > Agrobacterium. The sequence goes on along the minus strand of NZ_JACVAB010000012.1, from coordinate 37,858 downwards.
TCCCGACCAGCAACCTCGGCCGGTTGAAGGTCACTTCGTGCACGGCGTCAAGGCCTAGAAAGAGCCCATCGTCGGCATCGAAGATGGGCCGGGTACGGGCGGCGATCTACGAAGTGCCGACACCACCGGTGGCCGTAGAAGAGACACCTCTGTTCAACTGGACCGGTTTCACCGCAGGTGTGCAGGGCGGTTACGCCTGGAACAACAACGACGCCGATTTCGGCGGTGGTTTTTCTGCTGATTTTGACGGCGGCATCCTCGGCGGTTTTGTCGGTTACAACCATCAGCTGGACAATAACTGGGTCATCGGTATCGAAGGTGATCTCGAAAAGAACTGGGGCGATGACTCCTTCGCTATAGGTGGTGTTACCGCCTTCAACTACGGCCTTGATTGGCAGGGCTCTGTCCGTGGTCGTGTTGGTTACGCCTTTGACCGTGCGCTGCTCTACGGTACAGCTGGTTGGGCCGTCGGCCGCGGCTTCCTTGACGTACCTGTCGCTGGCGTCGGACAGAAAGAAACCTTCAATGGCTTCACCGACATGGTCTTCGGCCGCATTGAATATCGCTACACCAACTTTGGCGACAAGGACTTCGACTTCACCGGCGTCGGTGGCCCGGTCATCAATTCCGACCTCGACCAGCACGCCATCCGCATCGGCCTTGGTATCAAGTTCTGATAACGCCACACGGAGTAGCAAAAAGCCCGGGCACGTCCCGGGCTTTTTTGTGTTTGGTTTTTAGGGGCGGGGCGCCAGATGATGAAGGGGCGGTGGGTTGTCACGCCGCAGCAGGCTTATTGCCTGGCATCTTTTTTTGACTAAATGGATAGTGATAAAGGAACCCTGCACCTGCCACCTCGGCAACTTTCTGAATGGCCAACGATGACAACGTGCTGAGAACGATTAGTGCAGGCAGCCCCAAATAGACGATCAAGGCTGTTTTAGGTAAAGCAGCAAACAGAAGGCTGAAAATAGCTATCGGGATAACGTGTGTGACATACACCGAAATTGTATTTCTGCCGAGAAACCCGACCGGCTCTTTAAGGAAGGTCTTGGCGATCAAGCTGGCAAGCGCCGCCATCCACATAATTCCAGTGAAGGCCATCAATAAACGCCAAAGGCCTGCTTCAAGATGAAGTCCTAAATGCCGCGTGATAAACAATACAGAATAGGCTGCGAACGCGATCAGGAAAACGGTTACTGACTTACTTGATGCCGCCTGCGCCATTGCGCGACCGTAGTAGACGCCAGCCATGTAGAAGGTGAAGTACTGGAGTAGATTTCGGTACGCGATGCCGTCAAACACCAACCAGCTTCCAAAAACGATAAGTGTTAGTGCCGCCGCAACAGTTAAGACAATCACTTTCGGGACACTCAAGACGAGTTTGGCGACGACGAGGTAGATGGCGAGAACCCACAAGAACCAAAGGCCGGTATTAGGCTTAACCCACATCCACACGAATTGCATAAGGTCTTTGCCTTCTTCCGGCGTGCGAACGTTGTCCTGCACATAGCCGAAGTAGACCCATCTAATGACCGTCCAAATTGCCATCAGATACAAAAGTGGTGCGATGCGTTGTCGGAATAGATCACGCCAGGACAACTGCAATGACTTCGCATGAAGCATTCCGGACAATGCAAAAAATGGCGGCAAAAGCACCGGGAACAGCGCCTTGTTGAGCAAGACATATGTTTCCGGCACCAGGGAATAATACTCTAGAAATAGAAACGAATGATAGAACACGACGGCAATGATTGCGATGGCGCGCCATATGTCGAGTTGATAATCTCTGGACTTCACTTGCATAATATACCCCGCTGCGTTGCTCGTTCTTAGAGCATGGCGATGCAGAGTCCTCAAGTTTCAAAATCCCAGAACACATCGCGCATGAATTGAGTTATTGGGGAAATACACTCCTACCTTGAGGCTCACATGTCATCGCAAATGAATGATTTGATGGTTGAAATCCACAGAAGATCAGCCGCATCTTTCGATGGAGTTTGCACATTTAACAACATCTCAATCACAGGTGAAGAACAGGTGTTGTTTAATGAAGCTCAAGCGATGGGCTTCATTAATTTTGAGATCAAAGATGATTTCGGTGATTACTACATTCTGTCGTTGACACCAAAGGGCCGATCCGAATTCAACCTTCCAGAAGTGAAGAGAAAATCATTCTGGGGATGGTTGATTGGCCTAGTATCGCCCGGGCGTTATTGGGTCAGGCTGCGGTAATCTCCAAATTCTCAATCCTCGTTACGACAGTCGCGGCTGCACCTTGCTGCGTGGCAACCTGCAAGTACGTGGCTAGAGTAATATTTACTCCTGACGAGAGAATAGAGAGGTCGGGAGTTTCAACCCACAGCGTAAGACCGTTTGTCGCATCAATATTTTGCATACTCGCCGCGCTTGAAGCCTCTGTCGGCGTCTCGCCTCCAGCGACCATGTGCCACCTTCCTACTGCTCTCTGCACCACTGTCGTAGATATAAATTCCGACATAAAGAAAGCCAATGAAACCGGCACTGCTGTAGGCTCTATGACTATTTTTGCCCTAGCTCTATACTTGCCGCCAGCCGGTACTGATATTCTACCTGTATCTGGCAGAGTGAACGAAAACCCACTCCAAACAGGCGTGTGACTGGCGGCACGTGTGACTGTTACCACCTGCACGTTTCCGTCCTTAGAGCCTTCGACAGTGGGGCCAGCTCCGGCCCTCACAAGGGAGTACCCGTCAGCAGCAACGCCAATGGCGTTCGTCAACGAACCACCAGTACCCGAAAGTGGTAGAGCAATATTAGTACCGAACCCACCAAAGGATTTTATAGTCAAACGACTAATAATCGCTGCCCGTATCGCAGCGCCAGCGGCTTTTGCTCCTATAGCTGAAAAGTGTATGCCGTCACTCTGAGTATAGCCCGCTTTCGGGTTTCTGTCCCCTGTGGCCTCGTTCACAACGTCTAGCAGGTTCACCAATATAGTCTTGGGGTTTCCTGCGACAGTCGCTGCAATTGCAGCGTTAATATCAAGCAGCTTCTGACGACTGGAGCCACCGGATACCCAAGAACCACCTGACGAGGTGGACCTAAGCCACAACAAAGGAACCGCGACTAGATCAGACACAGGTAGCAGACGCGCGTATTCCCTGTTAAAGTGGACCATGTATTCTTCGACCGTAATAGTGTCGATTTCGTTCCGGCCACCTGTTAAATATGCAATCCTGCTTCCTACAGGGGCCGCAGCAAGAACGATAAGCAAAGCGTCGATTTGCTCCACAATCGACGGCCTAGTTCCGCCGCCTTGTAACGCCCACCCCGAACCTGACTGCGCGTAGTTAGTTGGCGGGTTGAAGTACGGATATGACCCATTCCGAACAAGGACGTTCGAATCAAATATCCTTGCGGCGTCTAATTCGTTCGCCCAATTGACCGCAGATAGGGGCGCATATCCATATCTACTCTGACCGCTTTGCCCTGCCGCGCCATGCTGTTCTAGCGATGCTCCAACTACGTACATTACTGGATAATCCAAGACGGTCGGCACCACCCCACCGCCCTGAAAAGGGGCGATGGGCTTTAGATGAAACCCTGGGTGTTCGTGTTCCGCAGAGTAACCAAGATAATTTCCCACTAGGCGACACGAGGCATTTCTCACACTCGCTCTACTTGTCATGACCGCAGTGTGCGGGCCGCGCAGCTCCTGAAAATAAACAAATCAGTGAGTGGACATACCCATTGGTGGCGCTTACCCTGCCACATCGTCAGCAACCGAAATGTAGGCGCTGATGACTGAGGGTTGTTACGTGCTCTTGCCTGCTGAACAGGAGCGCGCAACGTGAAAACCTCGTGCACTTCAATTCTCGACATACACAGTAAAATAGCGGCCGCAGCGAAAGCGTGCGCGGCTCCTCGAGATCCTGTCTCGCCGCTCGATTGTCCTGTCACGATTTCGCTCTGGCGAAAAGCGCCGGCAAACGCATATCGGTGGCCACTAATGATGGGCAACCCGGCATCGCCAGATCATCTCGATGATCCCGGTCACATCGATAAGCGATGGTGGCATAGGCTTTTGTCCTTGGCGCATGCCTCTTTGGAATGGACAGTCGTGGGAAAAACAGCATGTGTGACGACCAACGGTTGATGGACGCCATCCACAAGCACGCCGACAAGGCGGATGCAGACCGGCTGCACTTTGTGGATATACGGGCCGTGGCTGTGACCTTGCACGCGCGTTTCGGTCATCGCAGTGAGGCTGATATTCTCGGCCAGCTGACCGATGTTTTCGAGGCGAGGGGTCTGTTATGGCAGTAACCTGCCACAGCTTTGCAGCTTGCCAACCAGCCTTTTGCTGTTCTCGCCGTCAATGCTGTGGTTGGTTATCTGCGCTCTTAGGTCCCGCCCAATAACCTTGGCCGCTTGAAGGTGACCTCATGTACGGCGCCCAAGCCCAGAAACGGCGCGTCGTCCGCATCGAAGATCGGCCGTGCGCGGGCAGCGATGATCCGGGTCGTTCCGTCGGGGCGTATGACCTTGTAACGCTGGTCAAACAGCGCTTTTTCGGTGATGCTGTCCATGATGGCGCTGGCCACCCGGTCTCGCATTTCAATGTCGATGCGTTCGAGAATATCCTCGATTGTTACGCCCTGCGCACCCACTTCGGCTGAAAACCCATGATACTCAGATGTTACCTCATCCATGATGAGCCTGTTGTCGGTGATACTCCACATGAAGTAACCGACCCCGCCTTCGACGCCTTCACGCTCTCCCACACCGCCTCCGCAATATGTGCCATGGAATCAGGAATTTAACTCTTATATTGGTCTTCGCTTTATGAGTGTGGATTAATTTAATTCGAGGACAGGTTTTAAACAGTTTTGCCACCGCGCCAAACAAACCAAGGCGCAGGGCGTTTGCCGCGCGGCTTTTCCCATCTGGCGAAACTAAACCGCCCCCTGTTACCCAATCTGGGTGATTACATCAGGCCCAGGTCTCGTAAAAACTGGCTTGGTGACCCCTCGAGTTCCCTGGAAATGATGGAGAGATGATGTTCAGCCTGCTGGCCCGCCTGTGCGCAATCGCGTTTTTAACTGTTGCCTCTACGCCCAACATATCAGTCGCGCAGATATGGCCTGAAGGCGGCATGAGTTTCGACCAGCTTCAAGACATCCTTTTAAACCATCCTTACGCGCAGTCCACGCCGGAGTGCAGACGATACAAGGCAGATAAAGATAACCTCTATCGCCTCTGCGGTCCGGGCGGACCTCGTTACGGTGATGCTGCATACTGCAAGGGCCTGATCAATGCAGGCTCCGGTCTAATAGATAGTTGTTCCGATGCGGTTGATGCTGAACATAAAAGACAGGTCGCTGCCAAAGCCAATGCGGGACAAGGTTCCTCACAGGGCACCGCACAGGTTGGGCAATGTGTTGCTTTTTCAAAGGTGCAGGAACGTGACAGCTTTGGTAATCCGTCCTGCGGTATTCGCGCTGAAAACAATTGTAGCGTTGCCACGCAGTGCCAGCTGGAAATGACCGGGGTTGATAGTCAGGGCAGGCGGCATCCGTCGCGTCAGGCCATCCATCTGCGTCCGGGCGAAACCGGTGCCAGAACCATCAACAATGTGCTGGCCTGCGAAAACCTGCAGGGGCAATGCAAACCCTCGACGCAATAAGGCGTGAGGTGGCAACATGTCACACGGGGAAGATGGGCGGCGGTTACCCGATCAGCATACGTAACAGACCGAACTTGCGGGGTTTCTCGGCCCTCGGTTGCTCATGGTCGCCCTTGGACCAGGCTGTAAAGTCCGTCACGAAAATGCCTTGCTCATTCCAGTCGTCGGGAAAAAGATCGTGGCGCACAAAGGGAAAGGCGGCTTGCTCTGGCCGTGCCACCTCAATCATCCGGTCATTGTGCTCTACGATGCAATGTTTGGTGTAATAACCCGCGCCCTTCGGCACCCATCCACGGATAACCGTGCCACCGTTCCGGCGCACATAATCTGCTGCAGCCTCATGGCAGTTGGCGCGCTTGCTGGCCGCTTCTGCAGGTTCATACTCACGGGGAATAGTCTTTCCCTGATTAAATGCTGCTGTTAAACGCTCAGCAAAGTCACACATACACCACTCACCACTATACCGAGTGTATGTGCCTAGAGAATTGCAATCACCTCGTCAAACTGGCTTTCAATTTTGGGTTAACGCGAAAGGGTAATATCGATGTATTGTATGAAAGTTCCATTTTGTTTAGAATTCGCGTTAATTATACCACGAAATAGCTATTGTCTTTGTCATAAACTATCTGGTAAAGTTGTTTTATATATTGTGAGATGTTTTGAGGGATAGCATTTCAGCAGGCTTGAAACCTCGGCCATTCATCTGGTCGAGGTTTTTTTTGACCTAAACATCAGCCAGTAGTTGAAAATATTGACAGTATATTTTTATTACTTGTGGTTGGTCTGTTAAGTGCTCATGTTGCTGTCATTTTCAGGGTCATGACAGCAACGTTTCTAAACTGATGCCAGGGTATACTGTGGTGAAGTGGCGCTGCGGCCACCACACCAGCGCTCATCACGCTCTTACGCGCGCCGTTTGCCTGCGCAGCAGCACGGCCAGCAACAGGCACAGTGCCAGCACCGTTGCCGGTATCAGCGCATGCAGAAACTCGCCATTGATCAGCACAGTCGTCGCGGCTGCTACCATAAGCGCCGCACCGGCCAGCGCGCCGAACAGCCGGTAACGGGAAAACATCAGCGCACTTGCCGTCAGTTCCAGCGTGCCAGTCACGTAATGGAACCAGTCTGGAAACCCCCAACGCTGGTAATCGGCCATGATACCCTCTGTCGGGAACAGGTTACCCATGGCCCCAAAGGCAAAAAATGCGGCCAGCAGCCAGCGAAACAGGGTGAGGCGGGTTGGTCTGCGCATGGTGGTGTCCCTTAAGAGTTGGATGGCTCGGTTGCGGTTTGGCCCGCGCCGTTTGCGGTTGCGTGGTAAGGCTGGTAGGCGCCGTTCAGGAACATCGTCACTGCACGGTCAACAATCTCGTCAATCTCTTCTGTGTCCAGCGTCGGCTGCAGGCCAACCAGTGCCCGCATCTGCGCGGTCGCGACTGTCAGGTTAAGGAAGTCTTCCGCCAACCGTTCCGCTGCAAAGTCGCCGCGCAGCAGGCCTGCGTCCTGGCCATCCTTTATCCAGCGGCTCAGCACCCGTTGCGCATTCATGTAGCCGGCATTCCAGATGGACTGGGCAAGGTCAGGAAAGCGGCCGCCTTCGGAAATCATCATGCGGTGCAAGGCAAGCGTACGCGGGTTCAGCACAATGTCCAGCGTGCTTTTGCCAAACAACCGCAGCGACTTTTCCGGGTCGGCGCCATCAATCACCATGTCGTTCAGTGGCGCAGACACTTCGCCGCACAACGCCACAACAGCCTCGGTAAACAGGCCGTGCTTGCCGCCAAAATGGTCGTAAACATTGCGGCGCGAACCACCCACTTGCGAAATCAGCGCGTCGAGCGATGCGGCCTGATACCCGTCCTCTAGAAACATGGTGATCGCGGCCTCCTTCAGGGCCTCGACACGTTCTTTGCCTTTGGCCGTGCGGTGTTCAGTGCTCATGCTGGCTCCGGGAATCTCTATTGCAATTTGGTATGGTATTGTACCGTACCATTCTAAGCAAGAAGACGTGTTTGTTTAACGTTGGTCAAATTGCCACAGCACATATGCGGGGCGTGTGGTGCTGCGGGCAGGCGTGTGGGCGGCCATTCGCGGCGGGTCATCGGCGTTATCAGACACAAAAAAGGCCGGAACACCAATGGCGGTTCCGGCCTGTTTATCTGTGCGGTTTCGCTCACATCACGCTTCGCGGTATTTGGCGACATCGGCCTCGGTGATGGTCCTGATGATGCGCGCCGGGTTGCCGCCAGCCAGTGACATGGGCGGCACATCGCGGATAACGATGGCGCCAGCGGCAATCACGCTGCCACGACCAATGGTCACGCCGGGCAGAATTTGTGCGCCAGCGCCAATCCAAACATCGTCCTCGATCGTCACTGGGTAGGCATATTCCAGTCCCTTGTTGCGGCGCTCGATATCCAGCGGGTGGCCAGCGCAGCAAATATGCACATTGGGGGCCACAAACACGTTGTTGCCAATGGTCACCTTGGCGCAGTCAAGAATGCACAGATTGACATTGGCGTAGAAGTTTTCGCCAATCTCGATGTTGTAACCGTAATCGCAGTTGAACGGCGCTTCGATGTGAAATGCCCCTGCGGTTTTGCCCAGCAGCTTGCGCAGGATCTCGCGGCGTTTTTCCAACTGGCGCGGCGGCGTGCTGTTAAATTCAAACAGCGCATCCTTGGCGGCGTGGCGCTGTTCAATCAGCCCGGCATCATTATTGGCATCATACAGCAAACCGGCCAGTGCTTTTTCCATCTCGGTCATGGTTTTATCCTTATGCCGTGGGTGTTACGGCTTCATCTGTTGTGGCCAGCTTGCGCGGGCGCACCGCAGGTGCCGCCAGAATGGCGCACAGCAACAGCGCCAGCACCACCAGCATGGCATTGCGCAGGCCAAAGTTTTCGCCCAGCAGTCCCAGCAGCGGCGGGCCAACCAGAAATGCGACATAACCGCCAATGGTGACGATTTTCACCCGTTCTGCGGAATTGGCGCCGGAGTCACCGGCCGCAGAAATGGCCACTGGAAAACCAAGCGATGCGCCAAGGCCCCACAGCAGCACGGACGCACCGGCCAGGATGGGATGGTCGGCAAAAATCACGCAGGCCAGACCCAGCGCGCCAAATACCGCACTGGTACGGATAACCGCCGAGCGGCCAAACCGATGCAGGAAATAACCGCCGGCAAACCGGCCAAAGGTCATGGCAGATGCAAACACCAGAAACACCAGGGAACCGGCCGTTTTGGAAAAGCCGTGCTCATCCACCATCAGGATTGGCAACCAGTCATTGGCCGCACCTTCGGCCAGCGCCACCGCCAGCACGATAAGCGCAATGGCCAGCAGGCGCGGGTCACGCCAGTAGTCGTCCTTTGGCGCGCCTGTCGTTTCCACCCTCTGGTTTTTGTCGGTCTTGGCGGTGCCTGCGGGAATGTGGCGGATGAAATGGACAATGGCCGGCACGATAAAGATGGCAATGGCCGCCAGGTGAACCTCGACAGGCACGGCCAGCGCATTGGCGCCCAAGCCCGCCAGTGCGCCCAGCACTGTGCCAAGGCTGAAACAGCCATGCAGCGTGTGCATCACCGCCCGGCCGGATTCCTGTTCCACCATCGCGCCATCAATATTGACGGCAATTTCAGCCAACCCCATGCCAAGCCCAAAACAGGCCAGCCCGACGGAAACGACAATCGGCTGTGCGGTTATGGTGCCAAGCGCCATGAAGGCCACACTGCTGGCCACCAGCCAGGTGCCGGCCAGCATCACGGCGCGGGTGCCAAACCGGCCAACGGCAAAAGCAGACATCAAAATGCCGCTCATCGACCCGATAGACAGACCAAGCAGAACCAGACCCATTTCGGCAATCGAAACATCAATCCGGTCGCGAATGGCAGGGGTGCGCGTTACCCACGAGGCCATGGCAACGCCGGGAATGAAGAAAAAAACAAAAAGTGCGAAACGTCTTTGGTTAAGCGATGGCATGATAGCTCTTGGTCCGTGAACGAGACCATGCGTATATGTACGTGCGTACACAAAGTCAAGAATTCGAGATTGGACATGACCAGAGAAAAAGCCCCAGCCAAAAGCCACCGGCCTGCCAATGATCCCGAAAGGCGGGAAAAAATCATAACAGCGGCGCTGGCAACAATCGGCCGTGTTGGCGTGGCCGATACCACCCACCGGCGCATTGCCGAAACGGCCGGTCTGCCGCTGGGTTCACTCACCTATTATTTCTCCGGGCTGGATGACATTATTGCTGCGGCGTTTCGCCAGCTGTCCGTTCAGGTGTCGGACCATCTCATGCAGATCATGATGGCTGCGCCAGACCAGGCTGCGGCGCGGACCGCGCTGGTGGATTATCTGTGTGACGACGGGCCGGTGCGCACCATGGACCTTATTCTCAGCTTCGAGCTTTATGCCTATGCCTCGCGCCGCCCACTTTTGAAAACCGTCATGCTGGACTGGATGGCCGCCAGCCGCCGTGCGTTACAGCTGCATTTCACCGTGCAGCAGGCCAATGCGCTAGACGCGATGATTGAAGGAATCACCATTCACAACGCCATGAACCCTAAGATGTTGGATCAGCAGCATATACGGCTGATTGTCGAGCGTCTGTCGGCCTAACCAGCGCGAGAATATTTGGCTGCCAGCACCCCGAAAACAGGTTGTTTCAAGGTTATTTTATTCGGTCGTAAACGGTTATTTAGGAAAACGAAATAGTGTTGTGTTAATTTCGATCAATCGGAAGGCTGGTTCGCAGTCCAATACACGCCGTGTGCAGCTTAGCACATACGGGTGTTTCGGTGGCGGCCGTGTCGTCAGGTAACGTGGGAACGAAATTCTTTGTTTACGCAGCAGCAGTTGGCTTCCATCCTGTCTTCATTGCCAGACCCGGCGTTTATTCTGACGCGCAGTGGTCGTTACGCCGCAGTGTTCGGCGGCAAGGACGTTCGCCATTACCATGATGGCAGTGGTCTTGTCGGCATGAGCATGTTTGATGTGCTGAAACAGGAAAAGGCTCAGTGGTTTGCGGACGAAGTGGCAAAGGCACTGCGCAGTCGCGTGTTGCATATTGTCGAATATCAGCTGTGCGGCAGCGACGTGAAGGGCGCCGGCGATGGCCCTGATTACGCCATCAGTTTTGAAGGCCGCGTTCAGGCCCTGGGTTTTCCGGTTGATGGTGAAGACGCCGTTGTCTGGGTGGCCAGCAACATTACCGAAAAAAACGAGGTGCAGTGCAAGCTGCGCGTGCTCAGCGAAACCGACGCGCTGACCGGCCTTTATAACCGCCGCAAGCTTATTGAAACGCTGGACGACCGTCTGGCGATTTTCGAACGGGAGCGCGACCAGACCTCGGTGCTGGTGTTCGACCTTGATAATTTCAAACGCCTTAATGACGAAATGGGCCACCATGCCGGGGATGCGGCGCTGGTGGAAATTGCCCGCCTGTGTCGCCAGAACCTGCGCCAGAGCGACATGATTGCCCGTTTCGGTGGCGACGAATTTGTCGTCGTCATGCCCGGCACCCGCAAGCCGGACGCACTGGAAATTGCCGAACAGCTGCGCAAGAACGTGCCGATTACCTTCCGCCAGAACCTGCGCTACGAATCCACCATTAGCGGTGGCGTGAGCGAATTCGGCCTGCCGGACCGGCTTTCCAGCGAAATCCTCAAACGGGCGGATGAGGGGCTGTATCTTTCCAAACGCGCCGGCCGCAATCGGGTGTCTGCGCTGTAAGCTCGGGTTGCTTGGGTGGGGGCTGCCTTTCCAAACACGCTGGCCACAATCGGATTTCTGCGCTGTAGTCGGTTGTTTTTTGGGCGGGCGTTTGGCTCACACCTCTCATTGTTTGACGTCGACGTCACCTCCAAACGATCCTCATTCCTGTGCCTGTCACAGGAATCCAGGCCAGCCCAAGTCCTTGGGCTGAATAGACTTTTCCACCGCGCAGACGCGCGACGACTGGATCTCTGTGACAGGCACAGAGAAGAGGGAGGTCGAGGCGTGCATTCAGCAAACCAACTCAACTTCGAGACGGGTGTTGTCGCTCATCTAACGCGCTGTTATGGGTTTTGGCCACGGCGTTTCCACGGGCGCCCTTACCTCTACCCCTGTGGGAGAGGAAGAAAAATCATCATCTTAGCTTGCTAAGTGATAGATTTTTCAGGTGAGGGGTTTTGCCATGCACCATCAATCACACAACAAAAACACTTGAGAATCTATCCGCTTTTCTCAAAGCTACGCGCCAACATCACTTATGGAACAGGGCAGAGACATGGCAAAAACGGCGCTGATCATTATCGATATGCAGATGGACATGCAGCAGCGTATCGATGCCGGGCGGAACCATGTGAACGGTGAAGCACCGGAAAAGATAACCGCGCTGGCGACCGCATTTCGCGCCAAGAACCTGCCGGTCCTGCACATCCGCCACGCCGACAGCAATTCCGCCTCGCCATTTCACCCAGGTGCCCCGGGCTACCAGCCCATGCCGTGCGGGAAAGAGGTGGGCGACGAGCCTATCTTCGTCAAAAACACCTCGTCCGGTTTTGCCTCAACTGATCTGGCCGAGCACCTGCGCAGCAACGGCATCGAAGATCTGGTGGTGACAGGCGCCGTCGCAGGTTTCTGCGTTAACTCCACCGTGCGCGCCGGCGCCGACCTTGGTTTCAACATGACCGTGGTGCGCGACGCTGTGCTGGGCTTCGACCTGCCATCGGCAAACCTGTCCGCTCAAACCATATTTGACGTGACCATGGCCCATCTGGAGGCTGACTTCGCCCGCGTTGTGGATGCGGAAACCTTGTTGGCTGGGTGAGCAGACTCCTCGTCGTTCCTGTGCTTGTCAAAGGACTCCAGACCAGCCCAAGTCTTTAGGCTGAAAAAGCTTGCCGCCGCGTCATCGCTTACATTTAGTCGAGCTTTTCCCATCGACGCGCATGTTTGATGAGCGCAGGATAGTTTTTAAGTTCGCTATAATTCCGCTCCGTTAGAGTTGTCCGTCTTGCATTGAACTCTTTTTGCAAGACTGAACAAATGTAACCGATTTCCTCTGATGGAGTATTTGTCAACTCATCATCCGCGTCGTGATAAGCCTGACCCAAAGGCACTTTTATATACCGCGAATATAAAGAATAATACTCCTTGAGGTCGATGTTGAATATATCTCTCTCAATAAGCCAACTCACTGAATTTTCTTTTTCTTTTTGAAGTAAGAAATCATGAGGGTCCCGAATTATTCGTCCATTATTTAAATCAATATCCTTTTCAACTACATAATTACATATTAGAGGATACATATAAATAATTTCGATTTGAAATTCATGGTCCCATGCAGCAGTTACGTCCAATAATATTTCAAATGATTGATTGAATTGTCTGATGGACATATCGAAAAGTCTTGATGTTTTGTCGAAGAACTCGGCGAACAGTTCAATTTTAACCTCGCGACGGCTCGGAAATCTCCAATCGTCTAAATCAACGCCGCTTGCCCGAATGAGCGCATGCGCAATTGCAGCGATTTCTGGCTGCGGCAGATTGTAGGATCTGTGAAAGAAGCGACCGAGATAATTTTTCGAGTCAAAACCTGAACCGTAAACAGCACCAACGGAATATGCGAGTTGGGTCGTGTCTGTGGCCATTACGAATACCACGCCCCTGACATCAAAGAGATGTTTGATGCGTTCCAGCATGGCTATAGCGTAAGTTGGCCTGCACCGGTCAAGCTCGTCGATGAATACAAACAGCGGAAATGCTTTATCACCATCTCTAAAAATGGTCTCTAGAATAGAGGATAGGCTAGCCTGAAACTTATCGAGGCTGTTTTTCACTTCATCGATATCCTGCAAGCGCTTTTGGGCGTACATATCGATAGCCTGGTCTGAAAAATCGCCAAGACTTGCCTCGGTAATGGCAATGACCTTGTCATTCAGATTGTCGTTGTTACCGTCAGCAAGAGACGTTGGTTCGTTGATTAAGCCTGCAGCTATTTCCAACCCTTCACCAACCACTGCTTTGCTTGCTTTTTTGAGTGTTTCTTTGCCTACTGTGTAGGCGATTTTCCCGAAATTCTTGCGAAAGTTTTCAGTTTTCTCAGAAACGATATCGAGAAACTTTTTCTTCTCGGGCGAGCTTTTGACCAGATCCTTGAAGTAGGTATCAAGTGAAGACACGACTATGGAGTACGGGTCATCAACGAAGTCGTATTTCCATGCGTCGATGAAAACAGCAGGATGGTTCTTTGATTGAACCATTTCAAACATGCGCTTCAGAAAAAATGATTTCCCCTGTCCCCAAGGTGAATTCACGTTAATGACATAAGCTCCCTGATCTTTGGGGCGAGACGACGACCTATGGAGGATTAGTTTGTAGAGATATTCCGCATCCTGTTTGCGTCCAAGAAGATCGTCTTGCCAAATATCTTTCGCTACCATGTTCATTCAATACCCCTCTGCAATCCTTTTGATCATTATGCAGAAAGATCGAATCCTTCAACGGTTGTGCGGAACTACATCACACAATTATGACGATTTTTCTCACCCACCCAGCGGGTCATAGTCCATCTGGGCGCGGGCGACGGCCTTGTCATAGACAACAGTCCCATCCGGCAGCATCATCGGTTTGGGGCCGCGTGTTTTCTTGGCCACCGGCTGGGTAAAGGTCAGCGCCAGCGCGTCGCCCTCATTGGGCGATGGAATGCCGCGCGCCTTCATGTCCTGTTTGCTTTCCAGCTGGATTTTGCCATCCATGCGCGCCACGGTTTCCGGTCCGACAAGGTCTTGGTAAAGCGTCTCATTGTGCGGATCGATTGCGCCGCCGGCCTTGATCCAGCGTTTCATCTGGCCCCAGATATAGGCGCGGATGTTGTAATATCCGGGGTCGATTGTCTTGGTAGAACCGAACCACACAAGCTGCCAGTTGCGGCCCATGGTGGTGCCGGCGCTGACAATGCCGGTGCCATAACCGGCATCCACAAACACCGCATCGGCCTGATATTCATCCTCAAACCGTGCCACCAGCATTGCCACTTCAACATCATTGTCGTTGCGCGGAATGGTGGCCAGTCGTTTGGAATAAAGCCCTTGCCGCAGCATGATGACCGTCGGGTCTTCACCCGTCCAGGAAGGGTCGACGCCAATAATCACGGGCGCAAAGGCATATTGCGCCGGCCGCAGATGCGTGGTGCGTGCCTGGTCCAGATCATCGGCGGAAATGAACTGCATGGCCGATTGTGAGGGAAACTGCCCGCGCACGCGCACCTTCACATAATCGCTGTCTTCGCCGTGGTCATCGACCATGCGCTGCAAAAACTGCTTGTTGGTGCCGGGCACGGTGCGGCTGTCAATCTGCCGTCCAATCCAGCGATGCCGAAACCGACGAAAACATTCGCGAAAACGGCCGCTATTGCGCGTCGGGTTGCCAAACACCACCCAGATGATGATGGTGTTTTCATCGGTCAGCGCGCCCTCGGCCACCTCCCAAACCTTGTCGTGGATTTTTGACGCCTCATCAAACAGCAGCAGAATGATCTTGCCCTTGTTGTGCAGGCCGGCAAAGGCTTCGGTGTTGTTTTCGCTCCAGGAAATGAAGTCCTGCCGCCAGCTTTCGCCACGCTCCGGGTCGCGGCTTTTAATCGCCATGGCCTGCACATCAAACCAATGGGCGGTAATCGACATGCGAAACCACTTGCCAATTTCCGGCGCGGTTTTGGTGCGCAGCTGCCCCTCGGTATTGGCGGTGGTGACAATCTTGCAGTCTTCAAAACACGACATCGCCCAGTTGGACAACATGCCCATGGCGGCAGATTTGCCGATGCCGTGGCCTGACGCCACCGCTATCTGCAGCGGCTGATATCGGCTTTGCGGGTCCTGCAAATGCCGGGAAATAACCTCGTTAATATCGTCCTGCCAGCCACGTGGCCCGTCATAACCCTGCAGCTCTCCCACACCCCAGTCCCAGGCCATGCGGCTCCAGCGTCTGGGGTTAAACTGGCAGGCGGCGGCCAGCGTGATGATCTCATCATCGGGGTCAACGCTGGGGTCCATATCATCCGTCATGATAAGTGTCTCCTGCTGGGGATATGGGCGGGAAATGCGCGAAAAATCGCAGTCGACGGCCGCATGGTTGCGGCAAGTTTTACGGTGGTAAAATACTGTTTTAGAATGGTTTTTATAGCGGCTCGCAATTTATCTCCAACTGGTGATAAGCGGTAAAACAGCATGGGTTTTAACTTGGCGAAAAACGGGTTGTTGAGGTCGCACAAACCGGCCAAGTCCGGGCGGCTGCATGCGGCTTTCCCCGGTCATGGTTTGGCCTCGGCATCACGCTTGCGGGCCCGCTCCAGCCGGTCGGCCAGCGATTTCAGGCCACGATGTTTCACCACGTCCTGAAACGCATTAACGCGCACATGTTTGCCAATCATTTCCAGGCGGCGGGTGCGGTCCACCAGCTTCAGTTTTTTCACATGGCCAACCAGCTTTCGCTCATCGCCACGCCCTTCATAAACCGCGGTAATTTCCACGTCGGACACCAGCCCGGTGCGCCACACCGCCGGCCAGTCCTTCACGGGCAAAAGATCGCCATTGTCATCATAGAGATCGGCAATGTCGGCCTCTGCCTGCTCGGCCAGCCGCGCCAGCACCCAGTCGGCATCGACCGTTGGCTGGGAGGCGGCGGTTGTGCTTTCAGGTGCGGCCTTGTCTGGGTCCTGTGTTGCCATGTCTGGCTCAGCTGGCAACGCGTCAGCGCCGAAAGCGTCCGCGACGAAAATGTCGGCCTTCTCATCATCGGAGAATATCGATGCCGACAGTGTCTCGCGGTCATCACCATCATGTTCGGCAAAACCGGCCTGCTCAGCCGTCACATTTTCCATCGCGTCGCACGCCTCTTTTGGGCGGCAGTATTAGCGGGGAGATGGTTGTGGTGGTAAAGGAGGCTGGTGTGCCGAACCCGTACCCGCCATCATTCTCGGGGTGTCTCGAGAATCTATCCACGTCGCGATTGTGATGGATGGCTTAGATCCTCGCCTTGAGGGCGAGGATGACGTAGTGGGAATGACTGGCCCAGCATTCAAACGGCGCCACACTCTCCACCTCATTCCCGCACGAGTTGCTGGAATCTAGTCGTCATGCGTCCGCATGACGGATAGACTCTTTCCAGCCCCACGACTTGGGCTGGCCTGGATCTCTGTGACAAGCACAGAGATGAGGGGGAGTATGTGGCTGCCACTGGCGCCCTTACCTCTACCCTTGTGGGAGAGGAAGAAAAATCATGGTCTTAGCAACGCTAAGTCATAGATTTTTCAGGTGAGGGGTTGTGCTTGCTTGGCGCTCATTGATTGACGCTGACGGTCTCACAAACATCCAGTCATGCGGTCACAAAAATGTCAGGCAATATCACCGCGCATTGTCTCTAACCTGTAACGAGCGCGTGAAGGTTGAGGGCAGCTGTCGATTTCGGTTTCCACGTCTTCGAGGCTGCCGTGCAGCACAGTCTTTATAACGGCAAGCATTTTGGCTTCATCACGCTTGGGGCCGTCGCGTAACATCGTTGGTTGCAGCCATTCATGAAGAATAAAATCAAGCACATGTCGCCGGAAATCATCCTCTGCAAGCACTCGGTAATCTTCGTCAGAACAGGAAAATTCGAAGCTTGTTGATATAAAACTGCTGTCTACGGGCAGGGCGATCTGGAGCTGATCACCATCCCGAAACACGCCAAGAGACCAACCTTCACCTACCAGTCTTTCCATCTATATCTCCGGTCCCTTTAATTCATCCTGCACGCGCATGCGGTGGCTCCGCAACTACACCGTTTATTGTCTGATTCCAACATTGCGCCAACCGACCCTCATTCCTGTGCTGTCACAGGAATCTAGTCGTCATGCGTCCGCGTGACGGATAGACTCTTTCCAGCCCCACGACTGGGGCTGGCCTGGATTCCCGCAACAAGCGCGGGAATGAGGGGAGTGTGTGGTTGCCACTGGCGCCCTTACCTCTACCCCTGTGGGAGAGGAAGAAAAATCATCATCTTAGCTTGCTAAGTGATAGATTTTTCAGGTGAGGGGTTCTGTTCTGCAGCACTCAACCGGCCGTCATACTTGGGCTTGTCCCAAGTATCTAACCCCATCTCGTCAAACGAAACTGATCTGACTGGCGTGATTGGATCCTCACGACTGCGGCGAGGATATGGTTGCCCCACCTCACACCACGCAGTAAAGCAGGGCGAACCGCCGGAGCCTGCCATGCCAACCGATCTCGCCAGCCTGACACTGCGCGCCCTTGATGGCAGCGAAGACCGCGCAGTGTACAGCGCGGCGCGAGAATTTTGCCTGGAAATGATCCGCGACACCTACGCGATTGATTATAACCTCTTCTGGCATGCCGATCTGGATTCCCTCATCAAACCGGCGGAAGAAAACTGGTACAGCGGCGCAAACCGTGGCGCGTTCTGCGTGGTTTACGATGCGCAAAACCGGCTGATTGCCACCGGTGGCCTGCACGCATTTTCACTCAAACCCGGCACGGCAAAACGGCTGGGGCAGCGCTATCAAAACCACGCCGAGGTCTGCCAGCTGGTGCGGGTCTATCTGCGGCCGCAGCTGCGCGGGCAGGGGCTTGGCACCCGCATCGTGGACCTGCTGGAACAGCGCGCTGCCCAGCTGGATTACGCCACCTCTTATCTGCACGCCGATGCGCTGGCGGACGCGACTTTGCGCTTCTGGCAGCGTTGCTATTACCGGGAATTTGGCCGATTTTCTTACCCCGCCAATGGGCGCACCGACACATCGGTCGATTTCGACAAACCACTTCTGCCAGCCTGAAAACCCGGCGTCGTTTCTACCCCGCCGGGCATCAGCACGACCGCCTCAGTGGCCGGGGTGCAGCGCGTCGTTCAGATACATGCAGGTCAGCATGGTGAACACATAGGCCTGAATAACCGCCATCAAAAACTCCAGCGCGGTAATCGCCACCGTCATCATCAGCGGCATGATGGCACCAACTGCACCCAGCGCCCCAAAACTGACCAGTGACACCACAAAACCGGCAAACACCTTCAGCGTAATGTGGCCCGCCAGCATGACAGCGAACAGACGCACCGAGTGGCTGACCGGGCGTGACAGATAAGAAATCAGCTCGATGGGAATGATGATGGGCGCCAGCACCGCCGGCACGCCATCGGGCTTGAACAGTTTCAGAAAGCCAAATCCGTGTTTGTAGAAACCGTAAAGTGTCACGGTCAGAAACACCATGGCCGCGAGCCCAAAGGTCACGATGATCTGCGCCGTCACCGTAAAGGCATATGGAAACATGCCGAGCAGATTGGCGGTGAGAATGAACATGAACAGCGTGAAAACGAATGGAAAAAAGTGCATTCCCTGTTTGCCAACATTGTCCTTTAACGTGCGTGACACGAACTCAAACAGCATTTCCGCACCCGATTGCCAGCGGCTGGGCACCAGCTGCCTGCGGCCGGTGGCCAGCAGCAGAAAACCGGTGGCAAGGGCAACCGTCAGAAACATTGAGGCCGAGGCATTGGTGAAACTGATATCCACGCCACCAAGGCTGATTTCGACGATTTTTTTGATTTCAAATTGTTCAACAGGTCCGGCCACGGGGCTTCCTCTGTGCTGCGGCCATGGCAATGCACACGCGCAGTTCGCCAGCGCCACAGCACTGCCGGGCGCACACACACTGCGGACCAATGATTTGGATATAAGGGGTGAAAATGCTCATGCGGGCGGCCTGTTTCCATGGTGGAAAAGGGGCCGTCCCCGGAACGTTTCATAGGCACGGGTCGTCCCGCGCGCTGGTGTCTTAACCGCAGAAGGGGCAGATTGCAACGGCCATTTGCCCCTGATGCCCTAACGTAACATGCGCTTACGTGAGGCGACAATTGTCCGCTTAGGCGGTAAACAACATCAGCCCAAACACCGCAAACAGCAGAATGTGCAGCAACCCTTGCGTGGCAGAGGTACGGTGGCCAAGATAGGTCAGTGCCGTCAGGCCAATCGTCAGTGCAAACAGCACGGTTTCCACGGCGGAAATGCCCAGGATGACCGTCTTGCCAGTCAACAGACCCACCGTCAGCACGGCCGGCACCGTCAGCCCGACGGTGGAAACAAAGGCACCGAGGCACAGGTTAATGGCGCGCTGCGTTTCATTGTTCAGCGCCGCTTTGACGGCGGTGATGGACTCCGGCGTAAACACGATAATGGCAATCAGCACACCACCAACAGCCACGGGTGCCCCGGCTTTCACCACGCCGTAATCGATGATGATGGCAAGGTCATGCGCCAGCAAAACGATTGGCAACATCAGCGCCACCAGCTTTACCGCATGGCCAAGGTTCTTGCGGGTATTGGCGGCGGAATTGGCGTCGTCACCTGCCGTTGACCTGCGCGGCGCCTGCGCCAAAAGAATGGACATCTGCCCGGCTTCCGGCTGCATGTAATCGCTGCGGTAACGGCCCATTTGCAGCGCTAGAAAACCGCCGTAACCCGCCACCGTCAGCAGGCTGATCATGATGGCCTGCTCGTTGGTAAAGGTGCCGTCACGCGCGCCAATCACATTGGGCAGCAGCAGCGCAATGCCGGCTAAAACCAGGATCATGCTGATGAAGGTTATGGCGCCCGGCGCATTATATTCCTGCTCGCCATAGCGCATTGCGCCTGCCAGCAGGCAGATGCCGGTCACCAGGTTCATGATGATCATCATCACGGCAAAAATGGAATCGCGGCCAATGGTCGGGCTTTCGCCCGGTCCCATCATCACGGCGGCAATCAAGATCACCTCGATGGAGACGATCGACAGCGTCAGGATCAGCGTGCCATAGGGCTCACCCAACTGGTGGGCCAGTTCATCGGCCTCATGCACCACGCCAAAAGCGGCCATCAAAATGGTCGCAAACAGCACGGCAAAACTGAAGACGGCAACCGTGGTGGACATGTCAGGGCCAAGCAGCGCGTGGAACTGCAGCTGAAACGCCGCAACAACCGCCCATGCAATGATCAGCTTGGGCAAAACGCCTTTGGTCAGGGTGAACCGAGAAAGGGAGGGGATACGTGGCATGTCATGCGACCTCTTTTGGGGCCGTCCCCGATCACACAATGCCACATCCGGGCCGTCCCGGAGGGAGCAAACAACGCTGTTGCTGGCGTTCACCTAGCACATTGGGGTGTTGAGGTCCAGCTTTGGGCGTCGCGCCTTTACCTCTACCCTTGTGGGAGAGGAAGAAAAATCATCATCTTAGCTTGCTAAGTGATCAATTTTTCAGGTGAGGGGTTCTGTTGTGCATCACCCAGACCCGCCGTCATCCTCGGGCCTGACCCGAGGATCTAACCACATCTCCGCAGACGAAACGGATATGGCTGGCGTGATTGGATCCTCGCCTCAAGGGCGAGGATGACGTCGAGTGAGTGGTTGGGGCATTGTTTACACTGAGGACCACCCATCCGATCCGCACAACCCCTCCATTTGTGGGCAATAAAGCCATTGTTTTTTAACGCTAAAAATCAGTTTGGCACACTCAAGGGCCCTAACAGGGGTTTTCCCCCTCTGCGATTTTCAAAACGCTAACCTTTGTGGCTGAGTAAATGGCCTCGGCTGGACAGTTTCGTTTAGGAGCATCCGAAACTGTCAACATTAGAGGGGTAGCTAAATCAATGTCCGCAGTTCTCGCGCCTGAAATTCAAACTACACAACAAACGCCGACCTATCGTGATGGCATTGTCATGCCACGCGACGAAGAAAAGCGTGTTTTCATCAATGGCGTGGAATTTAATGCGGAGCGTATCTCCGGCCGGGTTGTCGGCTCCCGCGTCAAGCAGCACAGCCAGATCTATACAACACATCACAACAACTACGCAGCCAACGGCGACAACCACGTTTATTCCACGGTTCAGAGCGAACAATGGGAAACCAGCGAAGTGCGTTTGCGCTTTGAAGATGGCAAGGAAAAGCTGTTCAAGCTGCCATTTGCCGTCAGCGTCGGTGAAGACGATATGATGAGCATCATCAGCCTTTATAAGGTTGGCGGAGACGGTTATACCATTGCCGCGCAGAACCATAATATCAGCCATTCTTTCACCCATGACCGCAACGGTTTGCAGCGCGTGTGTTCCATGCTTGGCATATTCAAGCCGCAGGTGTTACTGACCAACAAGTCGTATGTTATTGCGCTGGCGCTGGTTGCGCTTGGCCTTTACGGCATGTCCAGCAGCATTCTGCTGGCCGTGATCGGCGGCTTTGTCCTGTCCGGTTTTCTGGTTCTGGCCTACCAGTATGTGGTGGTGCTGCCCTATGTGCTGGCCGTCTGGCCCAAAGTAAACCGCCAGCTGCAGGCGTTTTTCGACGATTTTGATACGTGGTGATACGCGCTACGGGCGGTAAGGTTTTACGGAACCCGGATGGGGCTCCGTAAAACGCTGAGACGTGTGCGGCGTTACAGAGGCATCAACCAGCCGGCCGTCAGGCCCAGCATGACGAGAGCGCCCACCACGATGCGGTAGATGACGAAGGGCATGTAGCTCTTCGTCGACACAAGTTTCAAAAACACCACGATGACGGCATAACCAAGCAGAAACGCCAGCAAGGTTGCAAGCGCCGTTGGTCCTGCTGCAACGGGTGTATCTTCTCCCATCGTCTTGAACAGCTGGTAGAAACCGGAGCCGAACACCGCAGGAATTGCAAGAAGGAAGGAATATCGGGCAGCCGCTTCGCGCGTGTAGCCCATCAGCAGACCGGCGGTAATCGTGCCGCCAGAGCGCGACACACCCGGAATAAGCGCCATGGCCTGCGCAAAGCCGAACAAAATACCGTCTCTCCATCCAAGCGAACGAAGGCTGCGGGTTTTGCGACCGATGCGGTCTGCCACGCCCAAGGCTATGCCGAATATGATCAGCATGGCGGCGGTGATGTAGAGATTACGTAGGCCATGCTCGATATTGTCTTTGAAAAGCAGGCCAAGGATGACGATCGGCAGGGAACCGACAATCACCAGCCAGCCCATCCGGGCGTTATCCTCATCATAAGCGCCCATGCGAAACACCTGACGAAGCCAGGCTGTCGCAATGTTCATGATATCCTTCCAGAAATACACGATGACTGCTGCTTCGGTACCAATCTGGGTAATTGCCGTAAAGGCAGCGCCGGGATCAGCCCC
Source organism: Agrobacterium sp. AGB01 (assembly GCF_014851585.1). GTDB lineage: Bacteria > Pseudomonadota > Alphaproteobacteria > Rhizobiales > Rhizobiaceae > Agrobacterium. The sequence continues at coordinate 15,032 of NZ_JACVAB010000012.1, read as the reverse complement.
TGATGGCAGAAACTCACCGGCAATCCTGAGATGCGCACTGGAGGAAACCGGAAGAAATTCCGTCAGTCCCTGCAGCAGACCAAGAATAGCAGCATCGGTCCAACTCACACTCATCAAATAACCTTTCAAAATTTGCTCAAGAAAAAAACGGTGCCATTTTCAATTTCGTAAAGCGAAGCATTGGAAACGGCGATCAGTCATATCGTTTGGATTGTTGAGAATATGTCCGCAGCCTTGCAATAAACCGCATCCGTGCAGTGTCTGTGCGAAGCACAGCCCGGACATGGAGATTGCATCTTATAAGACCTGAAGATCGACTGGGCCAGACACAGGAAGAGTAAAATCCAAGCCGTTATTGCATAGCCGGTGTTCCCTTCTGAGGGAGCTTTGATGATGTTCCGCTTACAGGGGATGTCACAGGAATCCAGCCGTCACGTGTCGGCGCGGCGAAAAGAGTTTTCCCATCCCTAAGACTGGGGATGACTGGATCCCTGTGACGAGCACAGGGAAGAGGGAGGTTGGGGCGCTCACTGAGTTACAGACGACAACGTTATGGGTCGGAGCCGCGCCACTTGCGCCCTACCTCTACCCTTGTGGGAGAGGAAGAAAAATCATCACCTTAGCTTGCTAAGTGATAGATTTTTCAGGTGAGGGGTTCTGCCCTGCCTCTACCTTTGATGATGGGCCGGCGGTTCGTAACCAGGCCGCAATGGTTGTTAGACTCTCCGCAGAATAGGGCGTATTATCGCCCATCGTCAGCAACCGAACACGTAGGCGCTGACGACTGAGGGTTGATCTGTGCTCTAGCCTACCGGACCGGAGAGAGGCACATGACCATCCCCTCCATTGAAAATCCAGTAGTCCAGTTTCACCTACGCCCCTTCCTCACCAAGAGGGTGGCGCTCTATACATCGTCCATGGAAATGCGTCAGCGCATAGTTGAAAAGACAATTTTCAAGGCGACGAGCGATCCCTCCATCTTGCAGGATGATCCCATCGACATAGCGCTCGCAAGGTTACTGCACGAGACCGCCGTTGTGGAGCTAAGAATAAGCAAAAGCATGTTCCAGCCAGGTCCGATTGGACATCAGCTTTGGCAACGGGAGGGGTAGCAGTGCAAAATAACCCTGTACGCCACGCCGCGCAGGTGGAGGCTGGTGAACTTGAACTGTTAATCGACCTTTTTCTTGTGTGGTGCGAAAAAAACGACCGAAACGCGGAAGAATTGCTGCCACATTGCAGTTTGATTTTACAGCGCTATCGTAACGGCGAAGATACGGCTGACAAGTTGTTCGCTGATTTGTGAGCAACGGATTGCGATAACAAAAGGCCGCCTTGGATCACTCCAGGCGGCTTTGTTTATTTGCGATCAGATGATGATGGGGTGGCTCGTTCAAGCACGACAATACGCTGACTTATGAGTCGACAGCCTATTTAGTTCTGGCTAAAATAATCCTTTAGCAGCGATTAATGGAGGAGCATCATGGACCCTTCGTCGCGCAAGGATAGTCGTTTTGAAGTGCGACAGGCTCTTTACGATAGAGCATCCCTATACACGTCAAATAGGTGGAAGAAGCGAAAAATTGCCGACCGAACATTGGAGGCGGCCGCACTTGATCCGGCGCTCTTCGTTCAACCTGACATCGAAACCGCTTTATTCGAACGCCTGCATGAAATCGCCAAAGACGAATTGCGAACAGAGAAATAAACCATTCGATTTATCAGGGGCTAATCCTACGTGACGCGGCTTGCGAGGGATAGCAACGGCAATGCAATGCCGCTTTGGATTACTCCAGGCGGCGTTGTTCTGTCAGCGGGTTGCGCCGCCAATCTCTTTCCGCAGTTTGGGCTGGTGGGTGTCGAGTTGGGGGCGAGCTTCCTGCCGACAAGCTTACGGAAAAATTGTGTGGACCCGGTGCACGAGGCGAGGTTGTCCTCAGCACTCTGCTACGCAAGTCGCCCCTACATTTAGTCGTGGCGGCCTGGGAGCGGGTCCTTATCGCTTCTAACCTCATATGGGCTTGAAGCAAGCGGACGCCAGTTGACGCTCAGTGTCCCTTGGTCGCCTCATCCTTTTTAGCCTGATCGCGGTGCCACTTGATGGCATAAAACATGCCGATGCCGAGCACTATGATCTTGAACGGGAAGAAGATGTAAGGAAACAATTCTACCCAAGAACCGTCAGACATTTCGAGTACTTCCATTCTGTTGCTTGGAATTGTCTATCCGCAAGGATAGCGCCCACTCGAAATGCGCCTCAGAAGCCTTTGTTGCAAGATATAAGGAGCGGTCTTTTTGACGCACCCCTCACATGCCGCGCACCAAACGCCGGTAACTCTGCACGATGATGGGTGGAGGGTCGATTGCGCCCGGGCGGTTCTGTCTGTGTCATAGGCTGCCTAAGTCCGAAAATCTGTCGCAGCCTCAATCTCTTCGAAAATACGAATCCAGCTGCGTGCGCCCTGGCGCAGGCGTTCGCTATCATAGTGTTCGTCGGGAGCATGGATGGCATCGCTCGGCAAAATGAAACCGATGACCACGCATTCTGTCTGCAGTGCCTTGCCGAGCTGTTCAACCAGCGGGATGGCACCACCTGTTCCGCGCAAAATGGCCGGGCTTTGCCATTCCTTTTCAAGGCCGCGGGCCGCCGCTTTCAGGTAGGGGCTGTCTTGCGACAGCACGACCGCCGAACTGCCACCGTAACCCTCGAACTCAACGCGGCAACCTCTCGGTATCAACCGTTCGACATGGCTGCGGAATTGCTGGCGGATTGCCTCTGGCGATTGTCCGGCCACCAGCCGAAACGACAGCCGCGCAGTTGCCGACCCCGGCAGCACGGACCGTTCACCCGGCCCCTGGTTACCGCCGGTAATGCCGTTGATATCGACAGTTGGACGACCCCACATCGCTTCAATCGGCGAGTAGCCTTCCTCGGTGATGCCACCGGTCAGATCGACATCGGCAAACAGTTCCGGTTGCCGGGAAAGGTCCTGCCACTGCTGGCGTATGGTGTCCGGAATATCATGAACCCCATCATAAAAACCACGGATGGTGACACGGCCCTTGTCGTCATGCAGGCTTGCCAGAATGCTGCTGAGGATCCTTATCGGGTTGGCGGCAACCGCGCCGTAATGTCCCGAATGCAGGTCCGCATTGGGCGCAAGGATCGTGACACGTTCATGCACCAGCCCTTTGAGCTGGGTGGTGATGGCCGGCTGGGTGGCGGTCCACATTTCGGCATCACAAATGAAGGCGACATCACAGGCCAGTTCATGCCTGTGTGCCTCAATAAAGTCCGGCAAGCTCGCCGATCCGCACTCTTCCTCTCCTTCCAGCAGCACGATAACCTCTGCTGGAAATTCGCCATGCACGTTTTTCCACGCCCGCAACGCCTCGATGAACGTCCACAACTGGCTCTTGCTGTCGGATGTCCCGCGTCCGTAAAACCTGTGGACGCCATCTTCCTCAATGATATCAGGCGCAAAGGGCGGGTGTTTCCACGCACCTTCATCACCCACCGGCTGAACGTCATAGTGCCCGTAAAACAGCAGACGCGGTTTTTTGCCCGCTGAAAGGGTTTCGGTTGAAGCCGTGAAGGAGCGGGCAAGAACGACCGGGTGCCCCTTGGTGGCGATAATATCGGCCGCAAGCCCCATCGACGACAGCTCATGTTTCAGCCATTCGGCTGCCCGTTCAATTCCGTGTTTGCCGGAAGGGTCGCTGGATATCGACGGGATCGAAACCAGTTCAAGCAATTTGCTGAGCGTGATGTCAAACCTGTCGTCGATATCGCGCAGCACGTCTTCTGTCTTTGGCACGTCTTGTCCTTCCAGCAGTGTTGAAATATCGCGGCCGATATCAGCCGTGACGGGCCGTTTTCACCGACGTCTCGCTTGTTGTTCCGCTGCACTTTTCGTCAAGGAAAGCCAGCAGGCGGCTCACGTCCTCCCAGAGTTCGCCTTCATCTTCCAAGCCGATGCTAAGGCGCAATATGATGTCGGGACCGCCCCAGTCGGTCGCACTGCGAAAGCCGGTGATGGACATGGGCGCGGCAAGGCTGCGGGTGCCGCCCCATGACGCGCCAATGGCAAACACCTGCAACGCGTCGAGCGACGCCGCGACATGGGCCGATGCCTCCGGCGTGAAAACGATGCTGAAAACACCGCTTGATCCGAGAAAATCCCGCTTCCACACCGCGTGATCGGCGAAGGATTCCAAGGCAGGATGAAGAACTTGCGTCACGAGAGGATGGCCTTCAATCCTGCGGGCAAAATCAAGCGCAACCCGCTCTGAATGGCGCAGGCGCACGCCAAGCGTCTCAAAGCCACGCAGCACAAGCGAGGCATCATCGGGTGAGACACCGATGCCCATTCTGCCGATCAGCGAGCGGATCGGTTTGATCAGGCTGCCATCGCGAACGGTGATGGAGCCCATCAGCACATCGGAATGGCCCGACACAAACTTGGTCAGCGCCTCGGTGACGATATCGGCGCCATGCGCCAGCGGCTTGAAATTGAGCGGTGTCGCCCAGGTGTTGTCGACACCAACCAATGCACCATGCTCATGGGCGATGGCCGCAATGCGTGGCAGGTCCAGAATTTCCATCGTCGTTGAACCGGGGCTTTCGCACCAGACAATCCTGGTGGTTGGCCGCATTCTGGAGGCGACATCGTCTGGCGAACGGGGATCGAAGAATTCGACATCGACACCGAGGCGCCGCAAATCGGTCTCTGCCAGATCACGCATTGGCGGGTAGGCGGTATCGGCAATCAGAATGTGATCACCGGCCGCCAGAAACGGCAGAACCGCCAGTGCATTGGCCGCCTGACCCGAAGGCGTCAGAAATGTCCAGGCACCTTCCTCAAGGCTCGTCAGCTTGGCTTCCAGTGTCCGGGTGGTTGGCGTGCCATAAAGGCCGTAAGAATATCCCTCATGGCCGCGTTCGCCACGCGATGCATAGGCTGCGGCGTCCTTGAAGACGATCGTCGAGGCGCGATGAGTACCAATACCGAGCGGTGTAAAACCTTCCGTTGGTACTGCGGGCGTAAGGACGCATTGGGTGAGATCGTTCATGGCAAGGCCTTTCGGAACAAATGCTGTGCGTTTGCGGAAATCAATTCCGAAACGGGCAAATCTGCGCTACTGCTATTCGTAAAAGTTATTGATTGTTGGTGGAGCTGCTGGTGAACCTGAGACAGGTGGAAGTCTTTCGCGTGGTGATGACCAATGGCACGACGGCGCGCGCTGCCGAGGTTCTTCACGTCTCCCAGCCCGCCATCAGCAAGATGATCCAGGAACTGGAGCGTTCGCTTGGCTTTGATCTTTTCAAGCGGATCAAGGGGCGCTTGCAACCGACCCAGGAGGGACAGTTGTTTTTCCGGGAGGTCGAGCAGGCCTTTCTCGGATTGACCCATCTTCGCGGCGCAGCCGCCCGCATCCGGGATTACGGTTCCGGTGAGATCCGCATCGCCTGTCTGTCGGCGCTGTCGACCAATGTCCTGCCGCGCGCTCTTCACGCTTTCATGCAGGCCAATCCGAATGTCGCCGTCACATTCCAGGCGCGCATGTCGTCCAACGTGCGCGATCTGGTGGCATCTGGCCAATTCGACCTTGGCATTGTTGCAGACGAGATTGACCGCACCGGTGTGGAGGTTGAGGAATTCGCCCAGTTCCGGGTGGCCGTCGCATTGCCCAGGGGACATGCGCTTGAAGCCCTTGAGGTCATCCGCCCGGTCGATCTTGCCGGCCAGGCCTTTGTTGCACTGGCGCCCGAAGACACCACCCGGCGCGAAGCGGAAATCGCCTTCGCAAAGGAGGGCATTACTGTCCGCACCGTGATGGAAACGCCGTATTCGACGACGATCTGCGCCATGGTGGCCGCTGGCATCGGCGTTGGCCTGGTCAACCCGCTCACGGCCGAACCCTACGAAGGCCACGGATTGACCCTGCGACCCTTCGAACCGGCGCTCCATTTCAGAACGCTGCTGATCACGCCGCCCAATCGTCTGCCGTCCACAATTCTGGAGGACTTCATCCGGGTGCTGCGCGACGCGATTTGAGTGCTTTGGCCTGGTCCTGAACATCGCGGCCTCACAGCACCTTGGAGAGAAAGGCGGCTGTGCGCGGGTTTTGCGGACTGGTGAGCATGGTGCGCGGATGTCCTTCCTCGACGATCTGCCCTTGGTCCATGAAGACAAGATGGTTTCCCACTTCCCGGGCAAAACCGATTTCATGCGTGACGACCACCATCGTGATGCCGCTGCGCGCCAGATCCTTGATGACATCGAGAACTTCACCGACCAGTTCCGGGTCGAGCGCCGAGGTCGGCTCATCAAACAGCATCACCTCAGGCTCCATCGCCAGGGCGCGAGCGATTGCCACGCGCTGCTGCTGTCCACCGGAAAGCTGCGTGGGATAACGGCTGCCAAACCCATCCAGCCCGACACGTCTCAGCAGATCATCGGCCTTTTTTCCGGCTTGCTCTCGTGACCAGCCTTTGACGTGGCGCGGACCCTCCATGACGTTTTCGCGGGCGGTCATGTGCGGAAACAGGTGAAAACGCTGGAAAACCATTCCCGTCAGGCGGCGTTGTGCGGCGATCTGCGCCGGTGCGAGCGGGTGAAAACGGTCGTTGTGTTCGGTAAAACCCTGCAACTCACCTTTGACAAACACCCGTCCGGCCGAAATGCTCTCCAGCTGGTTGATGCATCGCAGCAGCGTTGATTTTCCCGAACCGGACGGACCTATGGCAACGCAAACTTCGCCACGCCGCACGCGCATGTCCACACCCTTCAGCGCATGGACGGGACCATAGAATTTGTGGATATTCTGCATTTCAACGCAGAACTCTGAAACATGTGCGTTCATGGTCTACTCCGCCCGTGTCGGGTGAACGGAAACGCCTTTACCGAAATGGCGTTCGAGGAAATGCTGGCCGACCATCAGCAGGCTGGTGATGGCGAGGTACCAGGTGCCGGCAACCAGCAGCAGCGGGATCGGCAGGTAAAGACGGTTCGAGATGGCATTGGTCGCAAAGGTCAGGTCGAGTGTGAATGGCACGGCAAGCACCAGCGATGTCATTTTCAACATGCCAATGGTCTCATTGCCCGTCGGCGGTATAATCACCCGCATCGCCTGCGGCATGAGAATACGCCACCAGATTTTTGCAGGTTTCATGCCCAGTGCCTGCGCCGCTTCAGCCTGCCCACGATCAAGCGAGTTGAAACCGGCCCGGAAGATTTCCGTGAGATAGGCGGACTCGTTGAAACCAAGGCCGAGGATGGCCGCTATTGCCGGCGTGACAATGTATTTGGTTTCGACGCTGATGACCTCGGGGCCAAAAGGTATCGCAAGGCTGAGATGGGGAAACAGAACCGCAAACAGACCCCAGAACAGCAGCTGCGTATAAATCGGCGTTCCCCGGAAGAACCACACCCAACCATAGGCAATGCCGCGCAAGACGGGATTGTCACTGTCGCGCATGATCACCAAAAGCGCAGCCATCACAATCGCAACGGTCATTGCGACCACGGTCAAAATCAGCGTCCAGCCGACCCCCCGTATAACCTGTGGGGAAAACAGGTGGGTGGCGTAAACATCCCAGTGGAAATTGGGATTGACCGAAACGGCCTGCGCGATCTGCAGCGAAACAACAGCCAGGATGGCAATGGCAAGCCAGCGGCCGGGATGGCGACGCGGCACGACGATGTTGCGCGTGACGCTGGCCTTTTCGAGGGGAACCGGCGTAAAGCCGGTTCCAATATTGTCGACATCAGTGGCCATCGGTTCAGATCTTCACTTCGGGATTGACGCGCGCCTGGTCGACGATCACGGAACCAACACCCCAGGTGTCGAGCAGTGCCTTGTAGGTACCGTCGGCGATCAAGGCGTTGATGGTGTCGGCGATCAACTGCGTCAACGCCATATCGGATTTGGCAACGGCAATGCCGTTTGGACCATGCTTGCTTAACGCACCGCCAGCCGGCTTCATGGTTTCAAACGCACCGTTAGACTGCTTTGCCGCATAACCGATACCTGCCTCGCCAGACACGGTGGCATCTGCACCGCCAGCCGCAACGCGGGTCAGCGCTTCCGGCTGTTTGGAAAACGGCAGAATGTCGATTTCGGCCTTGCCTGCGGATTTGCAGAGCTCGTTTTCAGCAATCACTGCCTTTTCATGGTAGCTGCCCGATTGGATGGCGATCTTGCGGCCGCATAGGTCAGCGGGATCGAACTTGGCCGGGTTGCCGGCCTTCACCGCCCACATGCTGCCCGTATCCGCATAGCTGACGAAATTGACGGCTTTCATGCGTTCATTGGTGACGGAAAACGCCGAAACGCCAATGTCGAACTTGCTGCCAAGGGCCGGCAGAATGGCTTCAAAAGCCGATGTCTGGAAATCGATTTTGACGCCAAGCTTCCTGCCAATGGCATTGGCAATATCGACATCAATACCCTCAGGGGTCTGGCCATCCTTTTCGCTCAGAAACTCCCAGGGCGCATAGGCCGTATCGGAGCCGATCGTCAGGACACCGCTTGCCTTGATTTTTTCCGGCAATCGGGCGGCCAAACTGTCCTCAACCTTGATGGAGGAGGTGTCGAAACTCTGCGCCAGGCTCTGGCCGCTGAGTGATAGAACAGCGAGCGCGGCAAACACCGGCAGATGAGTAAGTGTCTTGTTCATTTTGTTCCCCATGTTGTTTTGCGACGGATTGAGTGACGCTTGGGAGGATCACCATCATCATCCGACCATGACACTATGGGACCGGCAAAACAGTCCGTCCAATAATAAGATCGGGCCACTCTATTCGCTGAGGTTATTGCTTTCGCAACCGCGCGCCGCAGAAACTGACGCCGGTGCCATGCCCACAGCGAGCGCAAAGGAGAGCGAGGTTGGGGCAAAAGATTCTTTTTATCCCCAAGACTGGGGATGGGCCTGGACCCCTGTGACGAGCACAGGGGTGAGGGAAGTTGAGTTTGCCGCTCGGCGCTCCTACCTCTACCCTTGTGGGAGAGGAAGAAAAATCATCATCTTAGCTTGCTAAGTGATAGATTTTTCAGGTGAGGGGTCATGTTCCGCCTTACCCCATACCCACCGTCATTCTCGGGCCTGTCCCAAGTATCCAGCCACATCTCGTCAAACGAAACGAATGCGGCTGGCGTGGTTAGATCCTCGCCTCAAGGGCGAGGATGACGTTGAGGGAATGGTTGACCGATGCCAGCGGTCCGAACGCCTACATCTACCCCAACCGATCCTCATTACTGTGCCTGTCACAGGAATCCAGCCGACGTGCGTCTGCGCGGCGAAAGGCCTCTTTTCAGCCCAAAGAATGGGGATGACTAGATTCCCGCAACAAGTGCGGGAAAGAGGGTGGTGGGGGCGCCACTCGGCGCCTTACCTCTACCCCTGTGGGAGAGGAATAAAAATCATCACCTTCGCGTGCTAAGTGATAGATTTTTCAGGTGAGGGGTTAGTCAGCTGTCGATGCTCGTCTTGCTCAAATATTGCGCCAACCGATCCTCATTCCTGTGCTCGTCACAGGAATCCAGCCGACGCGCGTCGGCGCGGCGAAAGGCTTCTTTTCAGCCCAAAGACTGGGGATGGCCTGGATCTCTGTGATAAGCACAGAGATGAGGGGGAGTATGTTGGTTGCACTGAACGACATAGGATAGCGTTCATGGGTTGGGTTTGCCGCTCGGCGCCTTTACCTCTACCCTTGTGGGAGAGGAAGAAAAATCATCATCTTAGCGTGCTAAGTGATAGATTTATCAGGTGAGGGGTTCTTTTGACCCCAAACCGTCAGCGCTTGACACCCGAAACCCCGCCCAAACCCATGATAATGTTGAAGTGGCGCAGCCTGCTGCCCATAAACCTTGCACTCAACACCTGCTAACGCAGCACCGCCGCATCCTATTTTCTGTCTCTCTTCAGTCTTTGAAAGAAAGAGTGCAGCACTTATTCATTTTCAATCCTCTAGCAAGAAAACAGCAGCATTGCTGGACCACCAAACCACTCGCAATCTGCCGGCCAAAAGTGTTGTTATTAATGTTGCGCTTGATGTTGCTGTAGTGTTGACGGTGGTGTTGTGAGTTGTATAAATGCCGCATCAGAGCAGGCGCGACCACCTACGTGAAAAGCCTTTAAAGGCGCCAGTATTTCACCGTAACAACCTTGTTCGCACCTAATGTCAGAGAGTGAAGCAAGCCGCATGTAACCGGCCGGAATAGCCGGTAGCTTTGCGCGTCCGTAGTGTTGCTGTCGTGTTGTTGTTTTGTTGCGCTCAATGGAGGGCGGTCACATATCAGGCATTTTGCAGAACCTTTCCGGCCTTGCCCTTGCGGCCGGGCTGATGGCCTTCGCCGCCGTACAATTTAACGCGCAGGTCATGCGTGAAGACAGGATAAATCAGGAGATTGGCCCATGGCATCGCTCAATACCGCACCGATAACCGCGCTTCTCGATTTTGATGAGCTGAACATTGCCATCCATGGCCGTATGGACAGCGGCATTCTGATTTCCGGCCGCGCTGAACTGGAAGGCGATGCGGATGATTTTTACGTCACGGCGGTGTTTCTGGAGGATGGCAGCTGCTTAAGCCGCGATGCCAGCGACGAAACGCCCTTCGAGACGGAGCTTTTCAAGCGCATCGTCAATGTCATCCATAACGACAAGACGGTGATTGGCCGTTACGCGGCCATCGAATGGGCCGATGCGGTGGAGCAGCACAAGCAGCTGGTTTAACCCGTACCCTGCCGGGCATGGACGACTGAAACCTACGTTGTTTCTCGTCATGCGGGTAAATTTCACCGGCGCCTGAAACCGTAGATCACCCCCAAGCCGCTGAAAACCATCATCAATTGCAAAATGGCGGCGGCGAATAGGAATTAATTCACATTTCTTTATCCCCGGCACAGTGCGAAGCCCTATTATGCCTGCCATGAGTTACAGAAGGAAGTTGTAGATGTATTCCGCAAATCAACGGCCAGCCGCAGCAGACTTCACCCGCCAGCCAAAACCTGAGCGTAAGGCGCCAGTGCAGGCTGGTGCGGGGGCGGCTGGCCGTTTTGCGGGCCTCAGCCTTGGCGGGTGTAGTGAAACAATGCCCCCCAACCGGCCATTCCGGCTGACCGGCCCCTTTGCCAAAATGCTGTTTACGGCCCGGCCGCATAACGGCGCGGAATACACACGCTACATGCTGGCGGTGGAAGACTGGTGCCACGCTGAAACTGACGACTATCACCATGCGAACGCAGATAGTGAGCCGGCTTACCAAATGCGCCGTGCTGCATTGCTGGCAAGCCGCATCAACCAGGTGGGCTGATCATGACACAGCACACCAACCACCCTGACAACACCGAAGACCAGCCTCAAATCCCTGACATGGTGCATGACACCACCTGGAGACGTCTAGCACATATGACAGAGCAAACCGTTGAAACCGCTGATATCAAGCCTGCGCAACAGCCCGGCACTACGCCGGTGGTGATGCCTGCGGATGATCAGGCGCTGCTTGCCTTGCAGGCACAACTGCATGAGGCCGCAAAGGTTGCTGACCAGCGTTTCCGCGATATGCCCGAGGATATGGCGCTAGAAGATGAGCTGGCGGAAATCGACGCCATCATGCAACTGGGCGATGCGCTGGCAGAACGCATTTTTGCGCTGACCCCCACCACATCATCCGGCATCGATGCGCGGGTGCGCGCCGAGGCCTGGCACAGCGGCGACTACATCACCACCTATCTGCGCCCGTACCAGTAAGCCTGTCTTTCGGCAGGGTCGGCAAGATGTGTGCAACAATTTGGACAATGCGCAGTGAGAACGTGGATTTCAGTTCTTACCCGCCCAACAAATCACAACGTCACTGTTGCCAGGGCTTGCAACTGACTTCAGGTTCGTCACATCCGATAACCTGTGTTATTCCGCGTTCACCAGAGCTTCCCGCTGGTAAATGAAGCGCATAACGTTGGCGATGGCGGGTGCCGGTTGCATCAGTACCGCTAATGTCGGCGGAACATTCTACTGCGACTTTGCAGCTGTTACGAACCGCCACTTTGCAAACTGGCCTGTTGTATTCATCAAGTCCTTGTTGCTTTTTGTGAGAAACACATGAAGCAATTTTCGTACTGTTACCAACCGCCGGGGCGTTAGATTTGGCCGTGGCACTGCCAGCGGAACCGCTTGCCTTCCGCTGCATCAGCGCGCGCCATTCTTCGTGCAAGGTGCTGTTTATAATCATTTGCCGCGCGAATTCAGCTTGGTTCCGCGGGGGATTCGAAGCCGCATCAAGCGCTCGATCTGCAGCAATCATTTTTTGATGTAAAGCGTGTATCTCTGGGTCCATCGACCAGTCTTCTTTGTACCATGAAGGCTCAAACGCGAAGGAGACTCCGGCAGATAGCGTTGCAGAACAAATGAATCCGAATACGACACACGACAAAAGATAAGTGCTCCAGCGTGCCTTCGTGGCTGCGCTTGTTTGGGCGGTGTAATCTGCGCTTCTCTTGCCAGTGGATCGCAAAGAAATATCTCCAGTTTAGCAACATACGAGCAGCCTATATGACCATAACAGGCGGGAAATCCCCCGTTTGGGTGATGCTGACAGCGGCGGATTTTATTAGCGTGCTGCACAGGGTTTTCGGGGGCCACTGCGTTGCGCAAAATATCGATATCACTGCTGTGTTTTGTGCTGTCGCAATGCCTCAGCCTGTTGCTGTTTTCGCCCAGTGCCCGCGCCGATGTGCGCTGCATGACCATGCAGGGCGACAGCTGGGTCAATGGTTGTAATAGCGACATTCACTTTACCCATACGGATTGTGAAGGCGGTGTCGCCCGACTGAAGATCAAAGTGGCTGAAAAGCCGCGCTACAGCCCATATCTTGCCCGCCAGAACCATCAGAAAAACTGCACCGTCACCATTCTCAGCGAATGTGTGCCAGACGATATCGAGCGCGGCATCTGCAAACTCGAACTGACCAACCCCTATCTGGAGTAAGCCCATGCCTTTGATGCCTGCGTCATTTATGTCGTCTGTGTTTTGCCGTGCGGTTCTCAGTGCCGGCCTGTTATTGTCACCGGTCTCTGCAGCGCTGGCGCAGCAATCCCGCATCATCTCGGGCGATTGGGTGGCCGGTTGCGTTGAAAAATTCCGCGATGGCGCGCCGGTGGTCTATTGCGACCGGTTTGGCGGTTTTGTCACCAACACCTATCCGCCGGGTTGTGATGGCAACGCCGCATTCTACTGCTCGGGAATGGACCTGTGCACGCTGGCAACCTATGTGGCCGTCATCGACACCGATGATTATTATCGCCTGCAAAGCGAGATAGAGGATTGTGACGGGCCGGTCATGCAGCCGCTGCAGGGATGAGGGCGGTTGGGGCACCCATTGCGACACATCTCTAACGTTTTGATGACGTGAAACAGCGCGGCTGGCGCCTTACCTCTACCCTTGTGGACCGTTGCAAAATCTCTGAAGTATGATTCACTATCTTAAAGCTTTGGAGGATTTGTTTGATGGTCGATAAGACGACGGGTCAGTTCAGCTTTGCCGATGCACTTGTCACGACGCGTGGTGGGCCGGATCGGCTGGGCAAATTGGCTTCGGTCGTCAAGTGGTATCGGTTCGAGAAGGTCTTGCGGCCTGTGGCACGAGAAGGCCTAACCGGACGACCGTCTTATCCCGTTGTCATCATGTTCAAGGCTTTGATGCTGCAGCAGCTTTACGGTCTGTCCGATGCAGAACTTGAAGAAGCGATCTATGACCGGCTGTCCTTTCGGCGGTTCTGTGGGCTTGGCCTTGATGAAGCCGTCCCTGACCACACCACACTGTGCCGCTTTCGCAACCGGTTGGTGGAGCTTAAACTTCTCGAGAAGCTGTTTGCCGAATTGGATCGGCAGTTGGATGCGGCTGGTTTGATCTTGCGTCGTGGCACGATGCTGGATGCCACCGTCATCGAAACGCAGGCGGCTCGCCCACCACGAGACCGAGGTCGCGGTCTCAACGATGGCCTTGCTGACCATGAACCGAAAGCAGGCCCAGAAACATGTATTGTTGTTGATCCGGATGCGGCATTCACACGGCGCAAGGGTCGGCAGGGTTCGAGTTATGGCTACAAGGCTCATGTCGGTGTGGACGAAGGCTCAGGCCTGATCCGTCGGGTCATCACCACGCCTGCCAATGTCAACGATACCGTGCCTGCCGACCAATTGATCGTGGGGGACGAGGCCCGGGTTCTGGCCGACAGCGCCTACCATACACATCAACGCGAGCGGATGCTTCGGGAGCGCGGTATAGGCTGCGGTCTGATGAAGCGTCCCAACAAACATCATCCTGTTCTCAAAGCCGCAGCCCGTCGCTTCAACCGTGCGGTGTCACGTAAACGCGCGGCCGTCGAAACGACCTTTGCCACTCTCAAGCGACGTATGGGGCTAAACGCTATCCGTTACGTTGGTCTTGCCAAGGCCTCTGCCCAGGTTCTACTTGCAGTCATGGCGTTCAACATGCGTCGTTGGGTGACAATCAGCACGTGACCTCACGGGGTAACTGCGTCCGCAGGTCACCTCAAACACCGATCCACCACCTAAAGACAACCAAAACCGCCCTCAATGAAGAGGGGCGGCCAGGAAAACTGTGCCAGTGTTAAACCGCAAACGCTGAACTGGCAGTTATGCAATGGTTCCCTTGTGGGAGAGGACAGAAAATCACGGTCTTAGCGTCAGCTAAGTCGTAGATTTTCTTGGTGAGGGGTTATGTGCTTGCTCATCGTCAGTTGTTTTACACCAACAGCCCCAACAAACTCTCCTCATGCCTCGTGCTTGTCACAGGCATCCAGCCGTCACGCGTCTGCGTGACGAAAAGAATCTTTCCATTCCCAAGACTGGGAATGACTAGATTCCCGCAACGAGCGCGGGAATGAGCGACTGTCTTGTTCGTCAAGCGTCTTGCCATGGTTTTTGATCCCTGATGATGGCGTTGAGAATGGTCAGCAGTTTTCGCATCGTTGCGACAATCGCGACGATCTTGGGTTTGCCAGC
>NZ_JACVAB010000011.1 GCF_014851585.1 Agrobacterium sp. AGB01 | reverse complement strand
GTTGTGCAGCCCAGTCGGCAGCCAGAAGCAGAAGACCACCCATCAAGGCAGACGGTATCAACGCGACACCGGCCCCGCGCGTCAGCCGTCGTGCGATCTGTGGTGCAGCCAGTGCAATGAAGGAGATCGGGCCTGCTGCAGCCGTGACGATAGCCGTCAGTGCCACGCCGAGTATCGTCAGCAAAGCGCGTGTACGGTTGGCATTGACGCCGGAAGCGCGAGCCGCATCGTCGCCCATCTCAAGCTGGCGCATTGGCCGGGCTAGGAGGAGCGTCAGCGGCACCACGATGCAAAGCACGACGACGACAGGCAGAAGCTGTTCGAAGCCAAGACCGTTGAGCGAGCCTGCCCCCCAGATGGCAGCCGACATCACCACCTGCAGATCGGCCTCGCGGATCATCCAGGCGTTGAAGGCTGATAGCATCGCGGCCACACCAATACCGACGATGATCAGCCGAAAACCCTGCACACCACGCCGATAGGCCAGCAGATAGACGGCCATCGCCGTGATGATGCCACCAATCAGCGCACCTGCCGCCGTCTGATAATAACCACCTGACAGCAGCAGCATGACGACCAGTGCTCCGGTATAGGAGCCGGCCGAGAAACCAATGATATCGGGCGAGCCCAAGGGATTGCGGGTCAATGACTGGAAGATCGCCCCACTCATGCCGAGCGCACCGCCGAGCAGGAATGCCAGCACCACCCGTGGCAGACGCCATTCCACCACGATCATCTGCACCATATCATCGCCTTGGCCGGCGAGTGCATTCAGGGCGTCAGACAGGGCAATCGGATATTTGCCGCTCAGCAGTGATGCGACCGTGATGATGGCAGACACAGCAAGAAGCAGCACCGCCACCACACATGCACGGCCATCAAGCCGCAATGATAATCGCCCGGAGAGCAGACGAACCGCAAGGCTGGCCCGGCCCAAATTGAAGGAGGAAGAGGGTTGATGGGTCATAGTCCGCTCGCTTGTCTGCGCCGTGCGAGCAGGATCAGCACAGGCGCACCGATAAAGGCGGTGACGATGCCGGCTTCAAGTTCGCCCGGATAAAGGATCAGACGTCCCGCAATATCGGCGGACAGCAACAGTGCCGGTGCGTAGATCATTGTCAACGGAATGATCCAGCGTTGATCAGGGCCCACAAACCAGCGTACCACATGCGGCACCATCAGCCCGACAAAACCGATTGGCCCACCGGCGGCTGTTCCGGCCCCTGCCAGCAGTGTCACGGCAATCAGGGTCAAGATACGGGCCTGCAGAATGTTGACACCCAGCGAACGGGCGAGATCATCGCCCATCGACACGGCATTCAAGGGACGGGCTGCGATCAGGGCGATCAGCACGCCAGCCCCGATGAAGGGCGCAACAGCAGCGACCACCCCCATGTCGCGCCCGGCAATCGAGCCGATCGACCACATGCGCATCGCATCATAAGCGGATGGATCAAGTAGGGTGATCGCCGAACTGATGCCACCAAGCACCGCGGCAATGGCCACACCTGACAGTACCAGCCGCACCGGCGTTGCGCCATCTCGACCCGCAGCACCCAGGGCATAAATAGCAAGAGTGACGATGATCGCACCGGCAAAGGCAAACCATAGATAGGCATCAATGGAATGAAATCCGAACAGACCAACCGCGAGCGTTACGAAGAATGCAGCACCGGCATTGACGCCCAGTATGCCGGGATCGGCCAGCGGATTCCTCGTTGCCGCCTGGATCAGCGCGCCTGAAACGCCAAACGCTGCCCCACACAGCAAACCGAGCAACGTGCGTGGCAGGCGGTAGTCGTGGATGACGGTGTGCTCGGCCGAACTTGCATCGTAGAACCACAAGGCATCCATCGCTGTCGCCCGTGGCACTGCGCGCGCACCAACAAGCAGGCTGGCAAAACAGAGTGAAGTCAGCACAATGAGGCCGATGACCAGAACAGACCATCGAACCGTTTTTGTCGTTGCAGTAGCGCGGCGGTCTTGCTCAACGCCAGCTGCTACAGGGGATGTGGCACTCAAACCCGCGCCTGCCCTTCGATCCAATATCCAATCGCATCAATGCGGTTTTTGTCAAAACCGAGCACATCGCGGAAATGCGCCCTGCAGGCGGATGCTGCCTTGGCCTCACCGGCGATATAGATGTAACCGGGCCCGTCCGGCAACTTGTCGATTGTCCCAGCGATGCGCGGCAACTCGGTGTAACCGGCCCTATCTGGTCGCTGACCGTGACAGACGTGCCAGGACATCAATACATCAGCACGAGTTTCGACCTGCTGTCGATCCTCCTCGCAAGCGATTTCCACATGTACGATGGCCTTGAAACCAGCGGGCAATTCCTCCAGCACGCGTCCAACCGCTGGCAGGCCGGTAATATCGGTCAACATCAAAAGCCAGGCACTGCCCTTCGGGATCCAGAAGCGACCTTCGGGATTGCAGACGCCGACGACATCACCGACCTTCGCCCGCATTGCCCATTCCGCAGCCACACCACCTTTATGCGTAACCAGATCAATCGTCATCTCGCAGGTATCGGCATTCCACCGACGGATCGTGTATGGACGGTTCGGGCAATGCTGAGATCCGTCCGGCCTGCCCCATTTGCCACTTTCCATAAGAACCGGCAGGGTTACAGGTGTCGCTTCATCAGGTTTGAGCGCAAGTCTCACCCACTCGTCCGGGTGGCCGCTTCCCACGAGCCGTTCGCCACCTTCGACCTTCAGAATTACCCGCACCAACGAGGGAGACGGTTGTCCCACAAACGAGGTGGTCGCCAGAAAATAATCTTCGATGTATGGCGCGTGGTCATGATCATCACCCGCGGAATGCCCATGCCCCTGATCGGCATCGGAGATGTTGGCAGCTGTGTTCACAACAGCCTGGTTCTGAAGGTTACGCATCACGTTACTCCTGCGAGCGTCTTGCCGCCTCGGCGAGACGCGGTACAAATCTTGGAAAACCGTAAGGAATGGAAAGTACGCTGAGAGCGGATGTCGACCAGACATCGACCGGGTCTTCGAGTGCAACATAGGATCCGCGTTTCACGGCTCCGACAGTGTTGAATAAAGGCTGTGCCTCCGCTGCAGCACGCGCTCCCTCACCGTACCACATGATCAGCACGTCAGCGTCAATGAGGGAAATCTCTTCGAGGCTTACCGCGACGGAAGTCTCCCCAGGATGCTTTTTTTCAAGGTCCGCAACGCCGGCCGATGAAACGAACCCCATTTCCGTTAACGCCTTCACTCTTGGGTCGGACGGGAGGTATATGACGACATTGTTGCCGCCGCCAAAATAAGTCCCAAAGGTAAAGCTCTTTCCGGCCATAACAGGGTAGGTATCTGCGAGCGTAGACAACACGGCTGTTGTCTTTGAAACAAGAACTCTTGCTTGATCCAGCTTCCCTACAGCATCACCGACAAGTTCGAGTTGCTCTTTCCAGTCGGCCTTCCATGGCCCCGATCGATATGCCACGGTAGGAGCAATCGCTGAAAGCCGCTGGAAACTGAGATGATCCATACCGGAATACACACTTAGAATAAGATCTGGGCGCAGGGCAGCGATTTCCTCATAGTCCAGTTCACCTGAAAGAAGGAGAGGAGCAGAATTTCCGATTCTCGCTTCTACCCAGGGAAACATTCCACTTTCAAAAAAACGGTAACGTGTCATCCCTACAGGCTGGATACCAAGCGCAAGCAGCGCGTCTTCACCGCTCCAGCCCAGCGTAACGACACGGACAGGTTCTTTCGAAATAATTGTCTCGCCAAACGCATGTGAAACACTGCGAGGAAAACTGTTTGCGCTCGAAACTGATGCCCCGCTTGTGATGACACCGATGGTCACAATCAGAATTCGCATTGCGCCAAGAATATGAAATAAAACTGCAGAGGGCATAGGCTTGTCGCCGATCAAATTCAGGATTTTGCAGATGGCAATGGCACCCACCACAAAAATGGCGGGTGCCAACCAGTCAAAACTTGTAGCTTAGATTTGCAGCGACCGTTCTCGCTTGGCCATAGAAGCAGGCATTGAGATAGCTGCATCCTGAAACGTACGTCTTGTCGAAAACGTTCGAGGCGGTCACGTTCAAACTAAGCCCTTTGAGGTCTTCGTTTTTCACGCCAAAGTCATATGAGATCGCAGCATCAAAGACGGTATAAGCCGGGTATTTGAACGAGTTTACTGCGTTACCATAACCGCTACCCGAATACCTGACGCCACCTCCTACACCAAGGCCTTCCAATGGACCTTCTGGAAGATTGTATTTGACCCAGAGTGACGCAGCCACGGGCGGCATGAAGCGCACCTTGTTGCCTTGAGTGCCATCATTGGCTCTGGAGTAAACCGAGTCCGTGTACGAGGCTGCCGCAATGACATCTAGACTGTCAAAAAATGTAGCCTTGGCTTCGAATTCCACACCCTGGACGTGGATTTCGCCCGTTTGGGACGCTACACTGGTAAACATATCGTATGTCGGCACATTCTGTTGCTTCAGGTCATAGGCCGAGAGAGTGAACATCGCGTCGTAGCCAAGTGGTTGATATTTGAAGCCGACCTCATACTGTTGACCGGTTGTCGGCTTAAATGGATTGGAATTACCATCGAAACCGGAATAGGGCATGAATGATGTTGCGTAGCTTACATATGGAGCAAAACCGTTGTCGAACAGGTAGGTAAGACCTGCTCGGCCCGTAAAGTCTTGGTCCGTCTTCTTAGAGCGGAGGGAACCGAGAATATCGTTGTCGTCCTGCCACGCAGTGTCGTAACGTCCCCCTAAAGTCAGGATCCAGTTATCCCATTTAATCTGATCTTGCGCGTAAAAGCCAAGCTGGCTGATCCGGTTATCCCACCGCGCGCCGAGGGTCGGCCTTGTATAGTTGCCGTAGATCGGATCAACCATGTCTATCGGCGTATTCCCGAATCCATAGTAGCCGGAATAATCATTCTTGAACCATTTATAGTCTACGCCAACAATCGCCTTGTGCTCGACAGGTCCTGTTTCAAAACGCGCCTGAAGGTTAGTATCGGTGGCAAAGACGGAGTTTTTGGAGGCATAATCGTACGCACTGCGGTTGAGCTGCGTATAATCGGTTACGCCGCCGCTTGTGACATAGCCGTTGCTGAAGAACGTCCTGTAGGAATCGTCAACGTAAATATACCTTGCGTTATGATGGACGGAGAAAACATCGTCAAATTCATGGTCGAATTGATAACCGATAACCGCCTGGCTGCGTTCATAGCGGTTATAATCCGGCTCACCCGTGAAAAAGTCCCTGTCAATCTTGCCAAGCGGGCTAGAAACAACCGTTCCCTCGTAAGGAAGTGGACGATAGTCGGGCCGACCTTTGTCTTTTTGAAAATGTGTGATGATCGCTAGTTCGGTACCGTCTTGCGGCTTCCAGCTGAACGATGGCGCGATCATCAGCCGCTTTTCGTTTGTGTAGTCTATGTTTGTATCCGTGCGGGTAGCGACACCTGTCAAGCGATAGAAATACTGATCGCTGTCTGCGACAGGGCCGGAAACATCGAATGCGCTGTGGGCTCTCCCGTCGGTCCCTGTTCCTACGACGACTTCTCTGAGAGGTGTGCTCGTTGGCCGTTTGCTGACCATATTAACAATTCCACCTGGATAGTTCTGGCCATAGAGCACTGACGAGGGGCCCCTCATCACCTCCACACGCTCGAGCAGATAGGGATCGATTTGCGGAGAGCCGCCACTGTCGCCCGTATATGGAAGATAGGTACCGTCAAGATAGAGCGGTGCCGGCGCAAAGCCGCGGACCGACATGTTGTCGAATGACCGGATGGAGCTATCAGAGCCACCGACGCCAACGCCGGGACTATATCTGACTGCGTCCTTTACAGATTCTGTCCCACGGTCGCGTATCTCCGTCGCGGAGATGACGCTGATGGACTGCGGAACTTCGATGAGGGGTGTATCTGTCTTGGTACCTGTGGCAGACCGTGTGGCAACAAGGCCATCAACGGGACCGAACGCACTTTCTCCCTCGACGCTGATAGTTTGCAGGGCTGTAGAGCCATCAACTGAAACTGCCGTTGCGTCTTCGCTCACCGCTGCAGGATCATACACCTGAACTGTCGCCGCATTGCTGAAGCGGTAGCCAAGCCCTGTTCCGGACAGCAGCGTCTTGAGCGCCTGTTCGGCAGTCAGCGAGCCCCGCACAGGATTGGCAGACGCGGTGATCGGCCGCTCCTCACGAAATACGACGGAAAGCCCCGTGATGCGACCGATCTCGTTGACCGCCTGGGTGACCGGTTTTTGTGAAATATTGAAACTGAACTGGCGTTGTGTTGCTTGCTGTTGTGCCTGTGCGACGCTGATCGAGCCCGCGCCTGCAGCCGTCATCAACGCAGCCGCCACTACAAAGCGGACCGCGTGTTTTCCCTGCCCCGTCATGATCTTATGCCCTTCTCACTACGAATACTGTCGGGCACGGTTGAAACACAAACATGGTTTTCCGTGCTCCCTACTACGTTCACGTATGAGGAGGCCGATCACTGAACCTTAAAAAAACACTTTTTTTGCAAAAATATTATAAGCATCTGAGAATGCTCATGAAAATTATGGTCCAATCACCGTCATGCGGCCGAACAGCGTATTCATGCGGAAACCGACGCTGGCTTGCAGCGACGAAAGAGCAGCATCCGTGTTCGCCAATGAAAAGCTTCCCGTCACCCGTTCGTCGCCAAGCGTGGACGAGGCGATCACGATGCGACCGTTGCGATATCGCTGAACTTCTCGCACGACATCCGCAAGGCGAGCACGGTAAAACGTGTAGCGCCCCACTCTCCAGGCAAGCGCATCTTCAAGGTCAACATTCTGGACGGCCCCTACGCCGGTCGAACTGAAGTGGACCTGCTGCCCCGGTGCCAGGATTGTCTGCGCCGCGGCCTCATTGGTGCGGACAGAAACCTTGCCATGCTCAAGCGTCACGACGCCACCCTCGTCTACAATGCGCACGTCAAAACCTGTTCCCAAGACACGAACCTCACCATTGCCTGCCTCGACAACAAATGGGGTTTGGGATGGTTTCACATCAAAAAAGGCCCCGCCGCGCAAAAGGCTGACGCGTCGTTCGGTCGAGGAGTGATTTTCCACCAAGGCGCTATCGGCATCGAGAAGAACCACTGAACCGTCAGCAAGTGTAATACGCTGGCGCTCGGCCCGTGCCGTGACGTAGTCCGCAGAGAAATCCTCTAGTAGACCAGGACGCTCCAGCCAAATGACACCACCCAGGAGGAATGCGAAACATACGCTCACTCCAGAAAGGCGGCGCAAAGTCTTCTTGTCGCGTTTGTTCTGATCAATGATCTGGAGGTAGCCGGCTAACTCATCGGATTGCTGTTGAGCTAGCTTTTCTCCGGGTTTTTCGCTCGCATGCCAGGCCGTTTCGACAACTTGGTAGGCATCAAAATGCTCCGGGTCCGCGTCGAGCCACGCTTCGAACTCTTTGTGCTTTGACACACTTGGTGCCTGTAGCAAAACGACAAACCAACGTTTCGCCTCGTCGCGTATCTGCAAACTCGAACGATGTGGTGGAGGCTGGTTTGTTGAAGTCATTTCTATTCTGTTCATTTGACAGGATGGAGCCGCGCCGGATTATTCAGAACCGCCTTACTACGTTTTCCGATAAAGCGGAAATCGCTCTTACTACATGGCCTCGACGCACGCAGCCACAGCGTGCGCCATATGCTTTGCTACGGCACGCTGAGAGATACCCATTGCAACCGCTATTTCTGAGAAAGTTTTCCCGTGTACACGATTGAGAAGAAAAATGTGCCTCGTTCGTTTGGGAAGCGATGCAAGGACATTATCAATGCTCTTGATTTCCTGTCTGGCGGAAACGATTTCATGGGGTGAAACGGGATCTGGCGCATATTGCTCAGGAAGCATTCCCACAAAGAATTCACGACGTGAACGCTCCGACCGATTATGGTCGATTGCCGCGTTCCTAGCACATCGGGACAGATAGGCGGCCTCATCGCCCCTTCGATCCGTAGCCCGCTCCCATAGGCGTAAGAAGATATCATGGACAAGATCACAAGCGGTTGCCCGGCATCCGACTCGCCTGCAAATCTGACGTTCCAGCCTGTCATGTTCGGCCACATAGAGTGCGGTGATCTCTTCCGTCTTGACGCTCATAGGAACACGAAGCTTGCCTTAGTTGCTTTAGTCGGTCGGTTAGAAGCCTGCTTACGGAACACGATTTGCTTACGCAAGAACGACTTGTGACAGTCGAAGGACCGCAAAAATCAAACAAGATAAGATTACTCATATTTTACAGGCTCTCAGCATGTGCTTGTCCGGAAGTTGAAAACCAGATTTAATCCGATTTTGCGTTTTTAGATTTTAAGCGTTGCACAATGGCAACATCGTCGCAGTGGTACGTTACGAACTTGCGCAATCTTTCCGATCACTAAAGCCAAAGCACAACCATTCAGTCCTGTCATCCCGAGGAGTAGATCGAAAGCAATTAATGGGTAGTCAATAATTGCAGACTGTCCCAACAATCGTTTGGGCGGAATCCACACGATCTTGAAGCTCCATGGTTCAGTCCCAACCTCCGACCCCGGCAACATTCCTATCCGCCACTCGCTGTTTGCTTCAGCTCCGCACTCGCACCGAAGGTTCTCCTGACAACCACTACAAGATTGTGGAGTGGCAATGGCCCACCGATCGCGGTTAAGGTGGCGGTTCAGCAGAATCGATGGTGGGGCCATGAAATCGGATATCGGACATCTTCCGCAGAAAAAGCAGGTCGAACTGGAAAAGATCGTACGCATCATCCATGAAGAGTTTGCCGGCGTGGTCGAGCGTTCGAAGTCGGATGCGAAAAAAGACGGGCGGATTTACAAGATCATCCTGTTTGGTTCCTATGCCCGCGGTACCTTTGTCGACGAACCGCATACCTCGAAAGGCTATCGTTCGGATTTCGATATTCTTGTGATCGTCAGCAACAAGGAACTGGCCGACCCGAAATACTGGGACAAGGCCACCGACCGGCTGATGTGGGATAAGGAAATCGAAACGCCTGTTGGTCTGATCGTGCATGGTGCCCGCGAGATCAGCAATTTCCTGCATGACGGGCAGTACTTCTTTGTCGATCTCGCCCGTGAAGGCATCATTCTCTACGAGTTCGATGACCGACCACTGGCAGAGCCAAAGCCGCTCAGCCCAGCGGATGCGCTCAGGGTAGCCGAGGAGCATTTTAACGAGGGAATTGCTGCTGCAAGCTCGTTTCTCGACACGTCGAAATATCTGGCACAAAAGAGGCGGCTAAAGCACGCAGTTTTCGAACTGCACCAAGCAGTCGAGACAGCCTATTCCTGCTACCTCCTGACGCTGACCAACTACTCCCCACCCTCACACAATCTGAAATTCCTACGCGGGCTTTCCGAGGATCGTGACCGGCGGCTGGTCGATATCTGGCCGCGTGAGCAGCAGCGCTTTACCGCATGGTACAACATTCTCAACGAAGCCTACGTCAAGGCGCGCTACTCAAAACAGTTCGAGATCAGCGAAGAGGCACTTGCCTGGCTTCAGGAGCGAACGGCTGAACTTCATACCCTGATTGAAACACTCTGTAGGGAGCATATCGAGAAGCTGCGGCAGCAATTGAAGTCCTGACGTCGCGGATACTGCCAGTGCGCCACGGTTCACTTTATGGCATCACAGGGTCGGCCTGTAGATCTGAAGGCCGACAATGCGGAAATGCCTTTCGATGGAAATATCACCGCGATGTGCCCATGGCAGATGGTTCGAAGACCAATTTTGGTTTTGATTACTGGTTTTTCCTTCAAGATGAAGATCACATGAGTGTGCATGCCTCATTGACGAAACTGGGTATCGAGGTCGCGGCGTTGAATGCGTTTTATGAACGAGTAAACTGACGTTCAGTTCAATGGACATAGGGAGGAACCAACATGTCTGACGCCAACGATGTTCTCAAGATTATCAAGGATCAGGACGCAGCACATGCCCGTGGCGACGCCAGGGCCATTGTTACTCCAGTTTCTGAACACGTTGTCTTATTCGATCTGCCTCCTCCGCTCCAAATGGTCGGGACCGCAGACGACGGGATCGCCGGTCTCGAGGAATGGTTCGATACCTGGGAAAACGGCGTATCCGTCGAACTTCAAAACCCGACAGTCATCGTAGAAGGTGATTTGGCTGTCGTGTTCGGCCTTAGCCAAATGAAGGGCGTCAAGAAAGGCGAAGGACCAGTTGATGCCTGGAACAGAAGGACAGTTGTTCTGAGCCGGCGCGACGGCCAGTGGAAGATCATTCACGAGCACAGTAGTTATCCCATGGCAATGGATGGCAGTCGGCGTGCTATGACAGAGCTCAGACCGGTTGAGCCAGCAGCTAAAGATAAATAATCCATTAACGTCGAATGAACGCGTGAGAGATATCTCACGCGTTCTCATTTCGCAATTCGCGGCTGGTTAGTCGCGCAGAAGCGCCGCCTGAAGGATCGTCATATTGGCATTGCCGATGGGCAGTCTGCTTGCAAACAGTGCTTCACGAGCCGCAGTAGCGCTCGAAAATACTTCACTCGCATTCTGGGTCAGTTCACGCACATCCAGACCAGAGCTTTTTTGCAGAGTTTACAAGACTGTCCGTCTGGTCTTTAAACGCCGTGGTCATGGTAACACTGTTGCTGGCTTGGCCTGCAGAAACGCCATCGCGCGCGCCGTTCAGAGCCGTCAGCATACCGGCATAGTCTTCAGCGGTTGTCGATGCAGAAACGCTGATGTCGCGCGAACCGGCGGCACCCACCAAGCTGTAGGAGGCGCCATTTCCGCCGTCATAGGACTTGGACAATGCGTCGCTGCTGGTGCTACCAGAAATACTTTTCAACTCGCCTTTCAGGCTGGAGAGTTCCTGGTCGATTGCATCGCGGTCGGTAGCGGTTGTTGCGCTGTCGCCAGCCTGTTGTACCAGCGTAGACATTTTTGTGAGTACGAGCTGGGCGTTGCTGAGATTGGCATCCTCGGTCTGCGCCTTGGCGATCACCTGGCTCGCAGCAGCTTCAGCAGAATTACCGGCCTTTGCTGGTGAGACTGGTAGCTGTGCCATTTCGTTAATGCGTAGGCCCGTCGAAAGGCGCTCAAACGAGATTCTCAGGCTATTATTCGTGCTGGCAAGATTTCGCTGTGCAGTGAGGGAAGCTGCGTTGGTTTAGAGTCTAAGCATGTTGTTCTCTCTAAAAGAATAGATGAAGTATAGGGTTTAGAAAGTGGCTTCATGCCGGGTAGTCCACGCTCGTCATTCGCGTGCTGTTGAGAGCAATATGCCCACCATCAGTTGAAATGGGTTGTAGTAATTGCGTATAATTTTATCGCAATCTACTTTTATGGAGCGATTTGTAAGTTACGCACAATATTTCTTCAGGACTTGTAGTTTCTTCCTTATTGCATACCTATCGTTTGCAAAAAACAGGATTAGAGCCTTCCACTGTTGCTTGTAGCCATGTGGTCCTCTGGCTCAAACTCCTGAGAAAATCCTGTTGCTCCCATGCCGGTGTTCATGACGTCTACGTCAAACCGCTTGTTTTAAAACTCATGTCGTCCGTTGCCATAGCGCTGTAGATGCACGTATAAGTCGTGGCGAACTATCACGTGGAAATGGACGATGGAAACTCGGATTTGGGCTTATCAGATCATTCCTGGCACTGACGAGTTGTTGTTCTATGCGGCGACTGAGGAGCTATGCCGAAGTGAAGCACGAAAACAACGTGCCGATATCAGGTCAATCGTTTCCGGACATGTTGGGCCATTGGCGCCGATGGCCCTCTATCAAGTTGTCCTGCGCGAGATGACGGTTCCTGAGATTATCGGCGTTCTGAACGGAGAAATCTCATTATCTGACGCCAGCACCCTAAGTCGCAGCGTAGTGGGGCACATTGATTAGCTGGTTGGTTGGCGCCAGCCGAAGCACTGGTTCGAAACATCCGATCCATAATTCGATCCCAAACAAACGCACGAGAAATGTCGGTCGTTAGATTTCGGAGTCTTTCACAAGCCAAGGCATTGGCCTGACATTAACTCATTGGTCAGCAACGACACTTACACTTTGTATTTTAGAGAATTGGCGCATACCCTTCGATTCGGGAGAAAGCCATGAACTTTCGCAGGCACATTGATCGACTCTTAGGTCATAGCTTGAAAGCACACGGTAGACCGTGTCAGCAGGCAGCAGCAGCATGTTGCCGGTTTTCACCACATGGCGAGCTTGAATTACTTCTGGTGACAAGCCGAGACACTGGCCGGTGGATTTTACCCAAAGGAAATATAGAGCGGAAGGAAGCACCATATCTCGCCGCGCAACGCGAAGCTTTCGAAGAATCCGGAGTTCAGGGGAAGGTACGAAAGAGGCCGATCGGATTTTATTCGTACCTTAAAGACGGAGACAGGGAACTACAGGTTTCTGTTCATTTGCTCAGAGTGACTAAGGACTCCGCAAAGTTCAAGGAAACTGAACAGCGACAGAAGGCGTGGTTTAGGCCATCGGTTGCGGCACCACTTGTCGATGAGCCCCAGCTTCGGCAGTTGCTATCATCCCTCAATGCACTTGAGTGACTTGCGTCTCAGGACAAGAGACTTTCCAAAAAGCTCTCTGTTAAATACGCCTCAGTTATCGCGGCCCCGTTGCCAGTGGGCTATAAAAGCCCGGTCAGTCAACGAGACTGAGAATTCTCAAGTCGATGCATACTTGACTGTTGACTGCTTAAACGTTTCACCTGGCAACTGGTGATAGAATGTTCGAGCTTGGTTCGCGCATTGTTCAGAGCGCTTTAGTTTAGTGTAATATAAGCGCTGACGCCTCGATGTTTCCTTGGCAGCTAATCGCCCAGATTTTCGTCAAATGGCATGATTGCACTTCCGACACTAATCGCCCGAAGCCTTTTTCAAGAGTGAAAGGCTGTTGACTGCAACGGTTCTTCCGTTGTCGAGTTGAATGATGCCACTTGCTCTCAACTTCGTCATGTTGCGGCTCACAGTCTCAACCGTCAGTCCCAGAAAGTCAGCAATTTCAGCTCGAGTGAGGGGAAGGTCACATTTATAACCACCGCCTGAGGTGGAACTCGCCTTCGTGACAAACATCAGAATAAGACTCGCGACCTTTTCAAAGGCTGTTTTGCGTCCGACTGACAACATCCAATGCCTGGCCTGATCAAGCTCATCCAACGTTTGTTTGTACATCGCATCTTCTACCTTGGGATTACGGCCCAAGATGTCATTAAGCAATGCATTCGGAATGGCACATAATTCGCTGTCGGTGGCAGCTTGAGCTGTCACTTGACTGATCCTAGCGGGCAATAGTGCAGACGAAAACTGCAGCCCAACAATTTGTTGGCGACCATCTGATAGTCCCTTCGACAGGTGGACCACGCCCTTCACAATGTTCTTGGCTCGTACGTTGTCGCCCTCAAAGAAGATCGGAGTGCCTGCCTTGAACGTTCGCCGGATTGTTCTCCGCCCGACCTCGCTCAATTCTTCAACGGACATGACTGCGCAAATTCCGGAATATCTGATATGACATGCGAGACATTTTGCAGCTATCTCGACGGGCTCGGTTGCTATCTTGGTCATAACGCTCTCCATCAATTGTTTGGTCGACGGATCACACACAATATGGATCAGAATTGTCAATTGTCAGAAATGATCAACGGAGTCTAAGGGGGTCGTGCGCTAGCAGAAAAACACGCCACAAATCGATGGCGGTCATCGTCTAACAAGCTAACGGCTGATGTGCCATGTTTGATGAAAACAGTCCCGGTATTGCATCTCGCCCACCGTGTTTGGACAAGTCCGGTAAAGCGTCATCCAGCGTTTGGTTCACTTGCAGCGATTGCGTCGGTCGTCAGGCGGTATTCCGCCATCTCAGCGGGGGTGAGATAATAGAGCTGGTTCGGCGGGGTTTCGAGCGCGTGGATCCACAAACCAGCACCGATATCCATTTCCTCAAGATGTCGCGCTATACGCGCCGTGGCTGCCTGAGCACTAGACATCGCCTGCTCCGGCGACGGGCGCTCGATGTTACCATTGAACACCTGATGCACGCCCACTATGGCATCCCTCTCTGCCGATCTTGTCACGCCACCAGCAAAGACTATTGGACATGAGGAGGCGCAGAGCGCCTTCTCTATAACCTTTGTGGCGATATTCTTCTCCCGTATCAGCTTGGACATCGCAATAGCGTCTTCCACCGCACCTCCTGGTGAGTTCAAAGATACCGATCTGATATACTCTCCACGAGCCTCGATCTCATTGGCAAAACGGCCAGCAGCACCGGGGTCGATGGTGCCCTCGGCAAGAAGCACGCCGCCTGAGACTAGATTAAACGTCATCGGCTTGCGCAAGACTTCCTCGGGGCTAGAGGGTTGGACAAGTGGTGCGCCTTGGGCACCTGGCGCGGTCGTCGGCGGGAGAAGGGTTGGTAGGTCCGGCATTGTATCAAAAGCGGGTCGCGCCGCTTCGGCTGTGTTGATCTCCCGGATGTCGACCACCAAAAAGGCCAATGATGCCGCGAGCAGGACGTAGAAGGCACCGCGCATCAATACACCATCATCGATGCTGAGTACGGCCTTGAGCGCAGATGCTGGTTTCATGTCGCCGGACCTTTACGCGGCGTTTTGTTGACGCCGAGACTGGTGATGTTGTTAACCTCCGTATCTTCCGCGCTACCTTCAGTTTCCGCAATAGCTTCCTCTGTTGCCTTCACTTCACTAGCCGACATGGATCCGGCCGCGATGGCTTTCTGCATTTCCATTGTCTGCATCATCTCAGACACCGTAATACGTTCGGCAAGCGGCATCGTCTCATCCTGTCTACGAATTGCGCCATTTACCACCGCCAGAATGAACACCATGACCCCCGGTAACAGATCGATGGAAATGGCCCCTGCCCATGCGGGAATGAAATCCGAGGCATACCGCAGAACGGCTTCCGCCGATGAGAGCGGCACGAAACGCCGATCGGCCACGGGAGCACGCGAAAGGATCTCGTCGGCGGCTTCCGACAGCACCTTGGATTGAGCCGCAACAGAGGTTCGGATCGTCTCCATCACACGGTCCTGACGGCTGATCAGATCCTGTACGCCACCGTCTGGAATCGGAGCGATGAAGCCAAGGGAAAGGTCGTCGGCTGCCCGGCGGATGGAGGGCGCAATCGAAGTTTGGCCCAGCGAAGCGATGACACCGGTGAGGGCCACGACTTCTGATGAGAATTTGTCGGCCCGTGGTTCGACGACGCCCGGAGCAGAGACCAGACCACGCATCGTCTCGAGCCGTTTTTGCCCTTCATTAAACAGAGTGGTCACCTGCTCACGCGATGCATTGATCCCGTTTTCCAGCTCGTTCATTTGCGACGACATTTGTGACAGAAGCGAAACGACGCTGCCAGAGCCTGTGGTCCCGGTCAGTGCGCCCGACTGCCGTTCGGATTCAGCAAGCTGGGAGAAGCGCTCCTTGGCGCGTTGGATGTCCGGCAACAGGCTCTGAGCTGCAAGCGCATTCTGATGCGCTTGGTCCAGATCTCCGGTGTAGTCCTCAACCGTTTCCGCAAGGTGCTGTTCAAGCGCCGCCGATCCTGCGAGAGCAGCGGCGTTCAACCAGCTTGACATAGCCAAAATCATGACGCAGCCCATAGCCATCACCGCAAGCATAGCTGTGCGGCTCGAACGGCCGGTGATGTGCGGATAGAAACGTGCCATGTACGACCAAAAGGCATAGATGCCGACGGATACGGAGGCGGAATAGATGATGGCGGCGAAGAATACCGCCGTCGGCGAACCGTCCAGAAGACTACGAACACCCAGATAAGTGTACACGCCCGAAGCAAGTGCGAGAACGGCGAGTGCGAAGCGTGTCATCGTTTCGACCGCCTCCAGGCTTTCCTGCAAGCGATGCGATGCGCCAAGCGCCATGGCCAATCTCCGGAAAAGGAATGTATTCCTTATACACTGACTTAAAATTCGGCGAATTCAAGGCTGCTGAAATATGAGCCTTTTCTCGTCCGCCAAGTCGCAAATTTTCGGCGCTTATTGCGCGTCAAAGCGCCTCTTAAGACAAGCTGCCAGTCCAGATGGCTCTGTAATTCCCTCATCACCGACTCTCTGCCAGCCGTCTGCTACGGTAATTTTCGACATTGTCAGCCTTTTTTAGGGTTAACAAAATCGGCTTTACACTTAGATTTCAGCTCAAATCTTATCCACCAAAGATCGGAGGCTACAGCTAGTTTAGCCAGCGCACGGGTATCCTATTTCGATAGTCGGTTGTCGTCGTCGACGAGTACAAGGCGGCAGGGAGCCAAACTTCCCCATTTCCAAAGGACGAAATTAAGGTCCTCATTAGTCGACGCTGGTGCAAAGCTCTTAACAATAAGCCCATAATAGCCACTTGCAGCAAGTTGGCGTGCAAAAGATTGCGTCCGTAATTCACCCGATAGCTTCATCTGATCACGCCAAGTTGGATCGGTTAGCGCTTCAGCATCCATCCCGTGCGACCGAAGGGCAGTTTGGTCTCGGCAGTCACATACGTTTTCAATATCTGCTTCGTAGGAGGCCAATGTTGTCGGTTGCAGCGAACCGACCTGATTGGCCTCTTTGAGTGCCGTCATAATTGTCAGTGACGTGTAGAAGGCCGGAGTTCCTCCTGCATTGAATCGACCGCCATAAAGTTCGGCGCCACGTCCGGACAAAGGCGCACGCGCATAGATCGGATTAAGCGCACGATAATTCATTCGCACAGCTACGCGTGAATGCCGGCGTCCACCGCGTCGATGTAATCCAGAACTTCCTCTGCGCGACCGCTACGGACCAGCTGCATTGCCGTTTGGCCCGAAAACCCGAAAGCGGCTCTGAGCGATACCAGGCATAGGCCATCAGCGCTGAACCGAAGGGAGACTCGACCTTGTTAACGACCTCCATCATCTCACGTAGGCGTCGTTGGGTTTTGTCAGAGCTAATACGGTCCTTGCGTTGGATTGCATCTTTGCCGAGGCCTGCACAGCGACCAATTTCTTCGCTCGTCGTTCGCAGCATGTGAGCTATCTTACCTGGGGCAAATAATCCATTATCTGAATATTGGGCGAGGTCCACGGTGAGGCTCCATTCAAGAATGCCGCGTATATAGACAGTATATAGCGTCAATAAAATCGTGGCTTTAAAGATTTCTATTATTTTTGGCGCGGGAGAAACTGGGCTTTTGCCAAATTTGATTACGGACAAGCGCGTCGCCGTCACAACTTCTAAAGTTGTTATATTTTGCAATGCAGGCATGTTGGTTCCACATTATATGCAACGTTAGTAGGAAATCCACACTCCGTTACGTCAAAATCGCCGGTCAAATCGAACAGATAAAAGCGTTTTTATCGTCTGACGCAGCGCCAGTGCCTACCCCGGTTTTGGATTTGGAAGAGCTACCAAAGCGTGATTATACGGTTGAAATAATGGGACAAATCCGGCTGTTTTAGGCTTGTTAGTTGCCGAATGGATATCCTTATGATACAAGAAAGGATATCCAATGTTAGAGGTTTTGAGATGGGACAACTCTACATCAAAGACGAAGCCGTTTATGAACTGGCAGTAGCGGTTATGAAGGCTACGAATGCAAAGAGCAAAACCGATGCTGTTCGCCACGCACTGCAGGACGCATTGAAGCGTGCGCAGGAAACTGTGCCGTTGCGTGAGCGCGTTCGAGAACTGCAGGATGCTGTAGCGGCGCAACGCGGCCCAAACCCGAGGCCAATTGATTTGAAGAAAATCTCTGACGAATTGTGGGAAGATTAATGTATCTGGATGCCTCAGCAATAATCTCAATTTTGGCCAGTGAGGACGATGGCGGCTATCTTTTGGCTAAGATCGAGATGAGCAATAAGCCGATCATGTATTCGTCGCTTACGGCCTATGAAGCGGTTGTTAGTCTGGCACGGATTTACACTGAAGATCGGATCGGATCGAATAAACCAATTCCCAAAGATTTTTTGGACGATGCTCAGGACCAGGTCGAAAGGTTTCTGACACTGATCAATGCGCGCGATATTTCGATAAGCGGTACAACGCACCGTAAAGCCCTGGCTGCAAATCGCGAGTATGGAAAGGTTGTCGCAAGTCCGGCGCGGTTGAATTTGGGCGATTGCTTCGTTTACGCGATGGCAAAGGAATATCGTCTACCGCTGCTGTTCAAAGGTGACGATTTCACCAAGACGGATATTGAGCGGGCGTAGTTCGCTCGCTGGAGCCTATCTGGTCTAAAAAATGGGTCGTCTGGTCTTGAACGACGCTGTATCCACTCCAATATATTTTCCGCTTCTTGATCTGGTTGTTTAGATTGGAGGTATGAAATGGACAGCCAAGATGTTTTGTTTCGTGCACCCGTTCGCGTGCGCCTGCAATGCGGGCTGGAGCGAACATTTCTAAGTGTCTACGACGCGCTGGATTATCTTGAACATGAATGGCCTCTGCGCCGTGGCGAACGGTACAAAAAGGCCGTCGATAAATGCCGCGGAGCACTTTCATGGTTTGCACCAGTCGAGGTCGCACGAGAGGCGTTTATTGCTGCATGTCTTGAGGCTGGCATGCCGCTGGTAATGACCGCACCACCAAGTATGGGAAATGCCAATATCCGGGCAAGC
This sequence comes from Agrobacterium sp. AGB01, assembly GCF_014851585.1. GTDB lineage: Bacteria > Pseudomonadota > Alphaproteobacteria > Rhizobiales > Rhizobiaceae > Agrobacterium. The sequence continues at coordinate 42,622 of NZ_JACVAB010000011.1, read as the reverse complement.
GCCTGAGCAAAATTAGCCCCGCTGCCTGGCGGGGCTTCATTGTTTAGGGCAGCCCACAAATGCGCTACCGCTGTCCGGAACTGTGATCACCTGTTTGGATGGGATAACACTGATGTGCGGTCGCTTTACCAATGAAATGACTTGGAGCGAGATCCACGCTCTCTGTAGCTTTTTGTGGATAAAGGCCCGCCGCCCTCGAACATGCCGCCGCGCTATAATATCGCCCCCACCCAGAGCGTTCATTTCGCGCACAAGGACAGCGACGGTCATTTGATGGTCGATTATGGCCGCTGGTGGCTGGTGCCGTTCTTCGCCAAAGAGTTGCCGAAAGCGGCAATGTTCAATGCCAGGATCGAGACTGTTGATACGTCAGGCGCGTTTCGGGAGCCGTTCAAATCGGCACGCTGTCTCATTCCCGCGGACGGATATTTCGAGTGGACGACCAGCGCCGAGGACGGGAAGAAAGATCCTTGGCTGTTTCAGATGCCCGAGGCGAAAGGCTTTTCGCTCGCTGGACTGTGGGCGCATAATGACAAACTGAACGTGACGAGCTGCACGATCATCACCGCGCCGGCCACTCCGAAGATTTCAGCAATCCATGATCGTATGCCGGTCATCCTGGATCCGGCGACATACGATGAATGGCTTGATACGGATATCAAAGGCGATGATGCAAAGGCCTTGTTACGGAGCCAGCATTCTAATGATGAGCTAGAGTTTCATCGTGTCGGCCGAGGCGTGAACTCGTCGCGGTACGATGGAACAGATACGAAAATGCCCATCATAAATTCGCAGTGAGTAATGCCATGACCGTATCGTTGCATTTGGTTGCCTGTGTTAAAGCGAAGGCCACCACACCCTCCCGCGCGTGTCAGAGCTCTACCAGTCGGAATGGTTCAAGAAAGCCCGGGCGTGTGTCGAAGCTCGGCAAGCGCCCTTGGTACATTCTCTCCGCCCTGCATGGAATTGTCGATCCGGACGAGATTATCGCTCCCTATGAAAAGACACTCATATCTATGACGGCAAAACAACTTCGGGAATGGAGGCAGCGTGTAATCCAGCAATTGAATGAACGACAGCACAGCACCCACGCCCAAATAGTAGTCCTTGCTGGCCAGGCTTATCGTCAACCTATTCTAGGTTGGATGGGCAATCGAGCCGTCGTGCCCATGCAAGGGTTGGCAATCGGTTAGCAGTTGTCTTGGCTGAAGCGTAACGAATGACGGTTAGCTTTTGGGGCTCAATATTGCGCAGGAGGATGGGGCAGGAAGTCAGTCGCGAAAGAGCTGAAGTCCCGAAAGGCAGGATGACCGCCCTGTAGAGACCGTTTGGCTGCATTCTATGGCGCGAAGGCATGGCTGTATTCGCGGCCGCTGAAATCCACTTTCGGAACAGTAGGTGCTTAAAGGTAGTTAACCGCACTAACCCCTAAAAAAGGAGAGCCGTGATGGAAGATACACGATACCCTACCCCGCCATATCCAGAACAGCAGCAGGAGCCACCAGGCAAGACTAACAAGATGGAACCTGTTCCTGACCATGGTGAAAAGTCCTACACGGGCGACGGTAAGCTCACGGGCAAAGTCGCCCTCATCACGGGCGCTGATTCCGGGATCGGCAAGGCCGTCGCCATTGCTTTTGCCCGAGAAGGCGCCGATGTCGTTATTTCCTACCTCAACGAGGATGACGACGCCCGCGACACCGCGAAGTGGGTTGAGGAAGCGGGACGTAAAGCTATAATCGTTCCAGGCGATATTAAATCCGAGCGACATTGCGACGATATCGTGAAGCGCGCCGTCGATGAACTCGGTGGCATCGACATCCTTGTCAACAACGCTGCATTCCAACGCACCTATTCTGATATAGCTGACATCACCGCTGAAGAATGGGACGAAACGTTCCGCACCAACATCTACGCGCCGTTCTTCCTGTCGAAGGCCGCCGTTCCCCACATGAAGCCTGGTAGCTCAATTATCAACACAACCTCTATCCAGTCGCGGCAGCCGTCGCCTCAGCTACTGGCATATGCCTCCACCAAAGGCGCTATTTCAAACTTCACCGCGGGTCTTGCCGAGATGCTTGCGGAAAAAGGCATTCGCGTGAATGCGGTCGCACCTGGTCCTATTTGGACGCCGCTTATACCTTCCACTATGTCAGCCGAGAAGGCTGCCAAATTTGGAAAGAACACACTTATAGGGCGGGCCGGGCAGCCAGCAGAGTTGGTGGGGGCTTACGTTCTGCTCGCGTCTGAACTCGGAAGCTACATGACGGGAGCCGTCATTCCCGTGACAGGCGGAGAGATCATGATCTGACGAAATTGAGGCGGCTTCCAGACGACCGTTGGGCTCACAGCTCGGGTACAGTCGTTAATGCGTTGGAACCCAACCCTTCCGTTAGAGTTAGATTTTTGCCACGCTGCGGTGAACTCGTATGTGGCGCCCGTTGGAACCTTAACGCGTCTCTCAAAAGAGACGCGCTTTTTTGTGAGGGCCCGAAAACGTGAGGTATATATTTGCCCGCACCTATCGACCAGCCTAAAAACTTAGACAACCCTCTGCGCTTCAATATGAGCTGGCGCGACAGATGCCCGTTCAGAGGGCTCCTTGGTCTGGCGGGCGAAAACCCCAGGCACGGGACGCTTTAACTTGAGCACCCGCCTTCGAACTCGCTGATTATGTTCAGCTTCAAGGTGCGTTGCTTGGCAAAGTTTTGCTGAGGATCAGTCTCAGACGTGAAATCCCGGAGGCAATGAAACCGCTAGCAAAGTCACGATTTGCGCTTCGCAGAATGAACCACTTACATTGGCAACCAACCGCCACGAGGTCTGACCCCGGAACTCGCGAGCTCTGTTAGGAGTTTCAGTTCGAAATGGAGGTGTGCGATGGAGCAATTACCGAATTCGAACGAACCTAGCAGAACTGAGAACTCGTTTAGTGAGGTCGACAAGCGGCCGTACGGATCTCAGAGCCCGACAGAAATCGAGAAATCCGACATTGATGACGAGACCCCGTTGGTTGATCAGGCCCTGGCAAGCGTTCGAGATCGTGATGTCTCCTTTGCGGAAGAGGAACTGGCGGCACTCAGGGAAGAGTATTTCAGTCTTCAAAATCGGATGAAAACAGCAGGACTTGAACTTAAGACCAAGGCGGTCGATGAAGTGGTGGATGTGGTGGCGCAGGCGCGGGTAGCCATTCGTCGCAAACCTCTACTTACAGTTCTGACATGTAGCGCAGTAACTCTCTTAGTTGGCCTCGCTTACGGACAAACCCAACGACGGTGACGGGCGGGAGGTACGCCGAGTCTGGTGGGCCGTCGTCTATACTACAACTGCGGTGTCAGTTCCTCAAACACATCTGATGGAAAGCGGTGCAGGACAACATTTCAATATAGCCCTGACACGGTTGTTCCTCTTTAACTTCCAGCTTCAACTTATGGCCAGTAACGTATTCGCCAAAACCGAAAAATCAATCAGGAACCCAGTGGTTCGAACACTGCGCAGGAATACTGGCCACTCCCGGAACCCTTTGTCGTTGCCAAGAGTTCAATTATTTCCATTCACTAAAGAGGTTAGAGATGGCTACGACAAAAACATTGGACGATCTGTTTCTCGATACACTCAAGGACATTTACTACGCTGAAAAGCAAATCTTGAAGACTCTTCCAAAAATGGCGAGAGCTGCGCAGTCCGAGGAAGGCAAAGCCGGTTTCCTACAGCACCGAGATGAGACGCAAGGTCAAATTGAGCGGCTGGAACAAGTGTTCGAGTTGCTTGGCAAAGCCGCGCGCGGGAAAACCTGCGAAGCTATCCAAGGCATCATCGCTGAGGGTGAGGAAATTATCGACGACTTTAAGGACAGTCCCGCCTTGGACGCAGGCTTGATTTCGTCGGCGCAGGCAGTCGAGCACTACGAGATTGCTCGTTATGGCACTTTGATCGAATGGGCAAAACAGCTCGGTCTTACTGATGCGGTTCCCCTGTTGCAGCAAAACCTGCAAGAGGAAGAAGCGACTGACAAAAAACTGACCCACCTCGCTAAAGCTTCGGCAAATGCCAAGGGCCCAAAAAAAGCTTGAGACCAAAATATGGGTCGCTCCAAAGGCGGCCCATTTTCCAAGGGAGAAACCGATGAGCAAGCGCGAATTTATCGACACAGGAACGGACAAGCGTTACGTTCGCCGAGATGACAATGGCCAGTTTAAGGAATCGGTCGATGTCGGCAAATCTCTTTCAGCCGACAAGCGTCATGCTGCTAAACATGAAGCAAAGCCAGGCGAAGGTGACAAGGGCGACCATAAGTCGTGACCACCGCTGCGACCTTTAACGTCGTCATCAGCGGCGGACGACGGGAGTTCTCTCCCGCAAACAATCATAGACGTGTCTTATGTAACACGAGCAGACAGAGATAGCGCTGTGAAAGGCAGGCGGTGGTTTGGTGAGGGCACGGATTACCGCGCATGGGGATTGCAGCCGCCACGGCGTTTCGTTGCACCAAGGGACACTTCGGGAGCAATTAGATCGTGCTTTTCGGCAAACGCCTTGTACAGTCCGCGAGCCGTCTCTGCTTCGATCTGGCCACAGACGGCTGCCTTACACGCCTTCAAGGCAACGGAGTGCGTTATATCTCTAAATTGGGGCGGCCATTCACTTAGGTGTCGGTATGCATCTAGGGCGCCTTTTATCTCTGTAGGAAATCCTAGACCCACAAGAATGTTAACGGGTTGTCGGAACATATCGGGTTTCATCACTCTCTCCTTCCCAACCCCGATGTAGAGGCGTCACCATGGTGACGCCCCGTATTTCAACCAAGACTTATGCAGCCTTCTGCGCTTCGATCTGGACCGGCGGAAGAGACGCCAGTTCAGACACCTTCGTGATTTCGATCTTTCGTGGTTTCAATGCCTCGGGGATCTCACGAACGAGCTCGATCAACAGGAGGCCGTTGCTAAGTTCCGCGCCGTTCACTCTCACGTGGTCGGCGAGCTCGAACCGGTGTTCGAACGGACGCCCGGCAATACCGCGGTGGATATAACCTTCCGAGGATTCTTCCTGCTTTTTACCCTTGACTGTGAGTAGGTTGGATTGGAACGTCATGTCGAGATCATCCTCGGCAAACCCAGCCACCGCTATCGCGATCCGGTAGGTATCGTCGCCAGTCTTGATAATATCATAAGGCGGCCAATCGCTGATCGACCGGGCGCGCTGTGCATTTTCGAGCAGATTGAACACTCTGTCGAAGCCGACGCTAGAGCGGAAGAGTGGTGCGAAGTCGTAAGATGTTGCCATAGCCATATCCTCCTGAAAGCAACATGGTTACAGGGTGCCAAATCCTGGCTCCCAGCGAAGCCAGCCCTCATTGAGCGGCTGGCGACAATCGATTTGGTTTTGCAGATTTTTCATTTCAAGATTGGTAACAAAAAAAATTGCATCACTTTTGAGAAGACCAAACGGTCGAAGGCAGGCGAACCTGATCGGGCGTTGAGGCTTGATGGACGAAGTCTCCGGCGACATCCTTCAATAATGAAGCCAAGTCGACTTCCTGTTGATAATGGCCACCTATGGCACCTCTAGCCTGCTGGCCGACGATTGCCAAAAGAGGCTGATGGTCGGCCCGAGCGAAAGTACGGCGCGTACTTCATGGTGCGGATGAGGGTAAGCTCATGCCGAATGGTTTTGAGCACATTTCCTGACGACAGATCCGAACGAACTTGTGCGGCCCATCCATGAAAAGGCTATGCCGGTGCTGCTGCTCACCAAAGAGGAAACAGACATCTGGATGCATGCGGTGTGGAATGAGGCGAAAGCTTTGGCGTGTTCACTGCCGGACGATGGTCTCATTATCGCGTCACGTGAGCCTTACGGTTCGACCATCGTCAACAAGTCAGGTGAACCTGTCGAACAAAAGAGTTTGTTTTAGGCGATAAAACCGACCCGTCTACGCCCGGGAAATATGTGAGAACGAGATGGCGCTCACGTGAGGCAAGCTTATAGAATACAAGGAATAGCCCTTACTCCTGATCCGCTCCTGGCCAGTCATTTGCCGGCTCGTCGACCTCAGCGACGTTGTCATCTGCTGGATCTGGATCCTTGTCGTAGGCTTTGCTGAGTTCGCGCAGTTGCTGTTGAGCAAGCGCAATAACGTCAGCCGGCTTCATCCCGTTTACGACGTATGCGTCGATCAACTCCTCGAGCTTGAGTTTGAGGTCCGCTTTTAACAGATCGGTCATAGCCGCTTCCTTTGTTCAACGGTGCGTCTTCAATTTCAATCCAAACTGGCGCGTGATCGCTGGCATGCTCCCAACCTCTGACGTGGCGGTCAACTTCAGCCTTAACCAGTCTTTCCGCAGTGGTTGGATCAAGAAGTAAATGATCAATCCGCAGGCCAGCGTTTCGGGCATATGCATCTCGAAAATAGTGCCAGAACGTGTAGATCGTCTCATTGGGATGGAGGGCTCGTAGAGCGTCAGTCCATCCCTCATTCAAAAGTAGTTCGTAAGCCTTACGCACCTCGGTGCGGAATAGTGCATCGTTCTTCCATCGCTCTGGTTTGTAAACGTCCCGCTCGGTGGGCACGACATTGTAATCGCCCGCTAGCACGACAGGGATTTCCAGTTCCAGCAACTCCTCTGCGTAGTCCTGCAACCGCTTGAACCATCTCAGCTTATAGTCGAACTTTGGCCCCGGGTATGGATTGCCGTTCGGAAGGTAAAGATTACCGACCAATACACCATCAACGACCGCCTCGATGTAGCGAGACTGACTATCTTCGGCTTCGCCAGGCAGACCTCTGCGAGTTAGCAACGGCTCCTGACCCTTAGCGAGTATAGCTACCCCGTTCCAGGATTTTTGTCCGTGCCATACCGCACCGTATCCAGCAGCTTCAATGGCAAGTAGAGGAAACCGCGTGTCCTGTGCTTTCAGTTCCTGAAGACAAACCACGTTGGGAGATGCCTCTTCCAGCCATCGAAGCAAAAGGTCAAGTCGACCGCCTATTCCGTTTACATTGAACGTCGCGATCTTCATTCATGAATCAACGCTTGTGGTCGCCCTTGTCACCCTGGCCCGGCTTGGCGTCATTTTTTGCATCGTGACGCTTGTCAGCCGAAAGTGACCGTCCAACATCGACGGTTTTCTTAAACTTGCCATCTTCGTCACGACGCACATATCGTTTGTCATTTTCGGTATCGATCAGCTCTCTCTTTGTCATCACTTTTCCTCCAGATGATCTGAAGGATTGAACTCCGAAGCACGGCGATGGTTGCGTTGATGCTTTCTGGCAAACACTGGGCATTAGGTTAATTTGGTTCACCTCGGGCGATCCTATGCAGGAAACCCTTACCGAGCTCATTAAGACCAAGAAGATCGTTCAAATCAAAAACCAATACGCGTAAGGCTAAGTCCACCGCAGAGTCCAGCAATGTCATCAACATTATGGACGCTCTGAAGAAGTCGCTGGAGAAAGAACTCGAAGCCAAAAGGCGAGTTAAAATGCATCTCACTGAGACCTACATAGAGCATTTGGATAACTACTGGAAAATTGAGTTCATCGGCGACGACGGCGATGTCGCAACCGTGCAAGTCGCTGGCGATGATGACCTTGATGAAGTCGACGTGGTTGATCGTGCTCGTGGAATAATGGTGCAGTTGACCGCGTTCGGTACGCGGGGTGGCGGCAAAAGCGTCGATAAGTACGATGCTGCCAGTAATGGCAATTTCGACGCCGATGAACCCAATTTGGGAACACAGCACTGACTTAAACCAAACTTCCAATTCCGAAACTGCATCATCGGCCCAGACCCTCTAATCTGGTTTTTCGACGACTTCAGAAATTCGCCGTTCACGGGATTTCGCGGCGCGTCGCGCCTTTCGCAATTCTTCAAGTGTGGGCTGCCACCAGCCTCGATCTTTCTCCTCTTGCCGCATCTCGGATTTCGCCGGCCATGTGTGCACGAGTTCCTCAAGCGTTGGCAGCCGCCAAAGGGCCCACACATGTTCGTCGTCTGCATGGGGATACTGTTCCAGAACTTCTGACAGATCGACGATCTCACCGGTAACATCAATTATCACCACAACGCCGAATGCTTGTGTCGCCACAGGCCGATGGAGCGGAGGAAGATCGTCGCTGGGTACCGGCAGTCGACGCTTACGCCGCTCCGTCGTGCGACGCTTGGCCCTAGCCTCCTCCTCGGTGCCCTTTCGTGCCTCAGCACGTTTTCGACGCTCATCGGGCTCTGCTCTCTTTGCAGCCTCTTCGATCGCTTCCCAACGATGTTGGAGATCGTCGTAAGACGCATATGGTACGTGCCATGCTTTATCGCCAGCGTTCCATCTGGCGAAAGGTATCTGGCGCAATTCCTCCACAACAGTCCTCGAAAACGGCGTACGTACGCGGAAGCCGATATCAATTACGTCGAGATAGGAGGAGAGGATTGGTTCAAAAGCATACGCGTCGCGACCACGCTCCTGTTCGTGCGGTGAACGACGGTCTGCCTCGGATGCCAGCCAGCGATCAAAGCGTCGTCGAGCGGTCGTCCCTTTGACCTTCCAGGCTTGAAGTTGATCATCCCATCGTGCGGTTGGAAACGTCTCTCGGAATCTGACGACCGTCATGTGGTCGAAAGGGAAAGACACAATTTCGATCGTTGGCTTATCTTCTTCCTGTTTCTCAGTCATCGCGCCTCCTTTCCAACAACGCGCAACGACCCAAGACGTTTCAAACGAGGATAGACCGGCGAAGAAAAGCTGTGTGGAACACTCGCCGGCCCCCGCGGATTAGCTTGCCAAGCACACAAGGAGGATCAGACGGCCCAAAAACAAGACCTCGAGCGGATTTGGAACGATTTTCAGGATGCTGTGAACATGACGCCAGCTTCTCTTGATACGTGGCTCAATACCGACGACAGCCGGGAGAGCGGGTGGAAAGATGGCGGTGATGAAACAATTGGTCATCATTCAGGTCGCCGCATCGTGGAGATAAAACGTAAGAAGAAAGATGAACTGACTCAGCACGACTACGAACACATGCGCAAAGTCATCAGATTTGTTCATCGTCACCTCAAACAAGGCGGACCGAAAGACGACAAGGAACATTCGCCTTGGCGACACTCCCTCATGAACTGGGGACATGATCCGTTAAAGAACAACTGAAGCTGATGAACCAGAATGCTTCGCATCCGGTTTGTTTGTTTACAACAGCAGGAGAATTTCGATGAACGACAACGTCAACAATGCCGGTTCCTATCCCGAAATGCAGGTACTACGAGCAACCTGACCGCTTTGTTTGATAGCCAAGGCGATGCCGATAAGGTCATCGACCGACTGAAGGAAGCTGGAATCACCGAGGTGCGACTACTTCCCGGATACGAATCCAGCGAGAACGCCACCGTCATGGCTGATCAAACTTTTGGGCGAATTTGGAGGATTGGTTCTTTCCGGATGACGACAGAGCAACCTATGCGGAAGGATTGACGCGTGGCGGTTTCCTCGTCTCCTTTAGTGTCGAAAGAGAACACTACGAAACCGCCCACGCTATCCTGGACGATGAGGGCACGATCAACCTAGACGATCGAGCTGATGTGTGGAGTAGCGAAGGCTGGGATGCCAACATCTCGATTTCGGAATTCAAGCAGCTGAAAAGTGACCCAGCTTCAACTATCGCTAACGCCGACCGCATCCAACAAACGGAAGACGCGACGGACGATGCGTTTGCCGCAGATCCAACAGACACAAACCCAGGCGTTGGTAGTTCTCACGCACCGCGGGAACACGCTCTGGCAGGGTCCGTTCGTACGATCTGGATTCTGAGCTTCCCGACAGCCTGAAAGACCATATCCTGCCCCCAGGTCATCAAGTTACGGTAGACGAAGCAAACGATAAAGCCAACCGTGACATGCGTCAGTCGCAGGATCTGGACGGCCGTCGTCAGGATCAAATCCTTAACAGAGATCGATAACAACAAGCCGGGCGCCAAGCATCGTTCATTTCTTGGAATACTCAATCGGAATGCCAAACCATTTGTTGTTTACCGATAAGCCGCCTAGGAGATTCATGATCGAGTTCAGAAAGGGTGCTTGTCCTTAAAGCGAGCTTCTCGCCCCCATACCCACTGGGCGGTGCGCAACCCAGTCATTCACTGTAAACCTCCGATCAATTTTGGGAACAAACTTTCCATCACGAGGTTCGGATCATGCCAGGATACCTTTCACCCGTATACTTGGATCTCGATGGTAAATTGGCACGTCTCCAGTGGAGACATTCCCTTTTTACACGTAGGTCAGTCTCTATAGACCTACATCGGAGGTAGGGTGAGAGCTCCTGCAATTGATCAGATGGGAGAAATCCTCCCGCCATAGCACTACCGGAGCAAAAGCACATGAAGGACGAGCAAAACAACATCATCAGTGCGCTCGGGGTTGCAATGACATTTGATGTATCACTCGAAATCGAGCGCCGACTAAATTTTTTAAAAGATTACGTCCGGTCCTCTGGATCAAAAGCCTTGGTCCTTGGCATCAGCGGCGGAGTCGATTCATTGACCGCCGGACTTATGTCACAACGAGCCATTCGTTCCATGCGTGAGAGCGGATACGACGCTCAATTTTTTGCGGTGCGGCTCCCGTACGGCACGCAAGCAGACGAGCAGGATGCCCAAAAATGCTTATCCGTGATCAACCCCGACAGGATAGTGACAATTGATATCAAAGCCGCCACTGACGCAATGATGGAGGCTGTAAACGTTGATGCCAAAGATCTGCTTTCAGGACCACGTCATCACTTTCATCTCGGCAACATCAAAGCCAGACAACGCATGATCGCCCAATACGCACTGGCAGGGTCCAGCAAGGGACTTGTTATTGGTACGGACCATGCCGCGGAGGCGTTGATGGGGTTTTACACGAAATTCGGCGATGGGGCCGCTGACGTTCTTCCGCTTTCTGGACTTAATAAACGGCGTGTACGCAGTGTCGCTCAAAAGCTGGGAGCGCCCGATGATCTTGTGTTTAAGACCCCAACCGCCGACCTTGAGAGCGACGCCCCCTTAAAGCCGGACGAAGACGTCTATGGTGTAACCTATGACGAGATCGATGATTTCCTTGAAGGAAAGACAGTATCTCCTTCAGCACATCACAAGATCACAGCAGCCTATCGCGCATCAGCTCACAAGCGTGCCTTGCCCGTGGTGCCAATTGAGATCGCGTGAATATGAAGTACGAGCGCACTCTGGAGAAAAAATGAACCATTGGGTCCATCTATGCATCGATATGCAACGGATATTTGCCGAGGATACCCCTTGGCATGTCCCTTGGATGAGCCGCGTATCGGGCGAGATCATTGAGCTCTCAGAACGCTATCCAGAGCGAACCATATTCACGCGCTTCATTACGCCGGAGCGAGCAAACGATATGCCTGGAATGTGGAAGGCCTATTATCAGAAATGGCACGAGATGACACGCGCAGAACTTGCCACCGAGCTGTTGGACATAGTGCCGGGTCTCGCCCATCTTGTACCTCCAGCCCGCATATTTGATAAATTGACCTACTCTCCCTGGACGAGCGGACACCTTCATCAACAGCTCCACGCAGAAGGTGTAGACACCGTTGTCATCACGGGAGGCGAAACCGATGTCTGCGTTCTCGCGGCTGCGATCGGAGGGATCGAGCTTGGTTACAAGGTGATCGTTTTAAAGGACGCAGTTTGCAGCGGGGCAGATGAAACGCACGATGCGGCCATCGAATTACTAAGCGGACGTTTCTCGGCACAGGTGGATATCTCGAAGACTGCAGATTTTATAGCTCAACTTCGTTCGTGAGGTGGGCCTGAACCACTCAATTCGAAGATCTCGAACGAGGTCCTCCGAACTGCTTTCACCGTTGCGAAAGCGTTTCAGAATAACTCCGCAGTTCGACAAAAGCTCGTCGGGATTACGATTGTTTCCGCGGCACCAAATAATCCATAAGCCGGTAACGAGTTCTAAAGCATCACTGTCAAGTGATACCACTTGGTCACGAAAAACGGCCCTCATAAAAACTCCCCTCGCCACTGTAGACTGTCCGGGCGATATTTAACCGAGCCTACTAATGCGCGGCTTGCCGGACATGTCGACAGACCAACGCTAGAAAGTGCAAAGTTGCGCAGCGCAATGAAACAACGAATTGCGCTGCTTGGGGGCGACGGGCGAGGTGTCGCAATTATTGCCGCCATACGAAGCAGAATGGGTTCAAGGCCGGAGTGCCCCTTCGTATGCGACTGGAGCGCTGTTCTACTTGATCACCCGTTAGGACGGATCACGACTTTTACGCAGCCATCGGCTTTGTCCTGAAACTTCTTATATGCGTCTGGTCCCTCTTCAAGTCCGATACGGTGCGTAATTATAAAGGACGGATCGATTTTTCCATCCACGATCATTTTCATCAAGGGCTCTAGGTATCGCTGGACATGGGTCTGTCCCGTCTTGAGTGTCAGACCCTTGCCGACAAATGCGCCTAGTGGTGTCGGCACAGCTGGACCGATAAAGACCCCTGGCAGAGACACGGTACCACCGGGGCGGCAAGCCATTATTGCCTGCTGCAACGCATAAGGCCTTTCTGTGGACGTCAATTTCGATTGCAACGTTTCCATCACGCCGCCAGCGCCATGGCTTTCGAGCCCCACAGCTTCAATGACTGCATCAGGTCCCTGTCCTTGTGTCATGTCGAGAATGCGCTGCTGGAGATCTTCGTCGGCGTAGTCCAAAGTCTCGGCGCCCGCCGCCTCAGCTAGCGCTAGACGTTCGGGAACGGTATCGATCGCGATGACGCGACCTGCACCAAGCAGGAACGCTGATTGGATGGCAAACAAGCCGACAGGCCCACAACCAAAGACGGCCACAGTCTGTCCGGGTTCGATATTGCAGTTCTCGGCCGCCATGTATCCAGTGGGGAAAATGTCCGAGAGAAACAAGACTTGCTCATCACTCAATCCAGCAGGGACTTTGATTGGACCAACGTCAGCATAGGGCACACGCAAGTACTGCGCCTGACCACCGGGAAAACGGCCATAGAGGTCTGAATAACCGAACAGGCCTGCGGTAGGATAGCCGATCTGCTTGGCCTGCTTTGCGGCCGCGGGATTGGATCGTTCGCACAGCGAAAACAGCTGCCACTTACACATCCGGCATTCACCGCATGAAATCGTGAATGGTACCACGACCCGATCGCCTACCTTCAGTTTGGAGTTGCCGCGACCGACCTCAACAACTTCACCCATTGTCTCGTGACCCATGACATCGCCGGCATGCATTCCTGGAACAAACCCGCCATACAGATGGAGATCGGAGCCACAAATCGCACAACTGGTGACCTTGATAATAGCGTCTCGATCGTCCTGGATTGTCGGATCGTCGACAGATTCACAACGAATGTCACCGCTTCCATGCCAAGTTAGAGCTTTCAATTCTAGTTCCTCCTAAGTTAGGTTATGCGTCTTCACTCCAGAGAGAGCGACGCCTTGAAGCGCAGGGTGGCAACTACCGTTTTTCGGGGCCGCAACAGTTCGCGTCGACACATCCCCAAACGGTGCAGATAGACCTCTAGTTTTCTCGAACAGGAACCGACGCTTTGCCCAATTTCAGCGAAGGTTCACGACCCCAGACCCGCAGTTTCCCCAGCTCGGTCATAAAAGCTGCAAGACCGTCTTCTCCGGGCAAGGACATAACTCCCTCATCTAGCTTGTCGGCGATGCCGGCCTTTTCCAGCAACGGTATCGCTGAGGGATCGTAGCCAATAAACTTGCAGTGCTGGAAAGCGTCCGCGACGAAGTCCCGCGCGGTCGCCTCATCAACAAGATCATCGATTGCGGCATCTGCCGTCAGCAGCGCCACGGCGTCAAAGAGGACGGATGGACCCCCATCGATCATATGATGGGCTTCAATGAACGTTCCTCTCGAGGAAGTCACACCTCCCACCTTGGGCGCCACAAGCTCACATGTTGCTTTTTCAGATGTGACAGCTTCCATCAGACCCTGCAGCAATACTTCATCGACACCATCGGTAATCAGGATACCGAGTTTGCGGCCCTCAAAGCGACCAGGGCCACGCTCAAGGATACTGAGCGCAGGCGATGGCTCAAGATCTTGCCTTGTCGCTACCGCAGCGTCAGCAGCCTTAGGCATGGTTTGCAGTCCAAGCTTTTGAAAGACAGTTGCAGCGAGAGTTTCATCGATATTGCGCAGATGCGAGATCATCCTCTCGCGGATAGGAGGTGTCTCTACCTTGCTGAGCTCGAATGTCAAAGCTGCAGCGATGTGCCGTTGCTCAGGAGGTGTCTGGCTAATGTAGAATTGACGGGCCTGGCTGTAATGGTCGGCGAAGCTCTCTGGTCGCGATCTGCTTTTCGTGCCGTGCTCCTCCGCAGCAAAGTGCTGAAAGCCCCAATCCGGGCTTTCACGCGGTCCCTCACCGAACGAGTTTGGTTGATAGTTGGCCCGACCGGTCGGATTACGCATCGCCATATGGCCGTCCTGCTGAAAATGCGCGAAAGGACACTTTGGGGCGTTGATGGGTAAATGCGTAAAATTTGGTCCGCCCAGTCGTTTCAGCTGTGTATCGAGATAGGAAAAATTCCTGCCCTGCAGCAGTGGATCGTTACTGAAATCAATTCCGGGCGGAACGTTCTGAGTCATGAACGCAACCTGTTCGGTTTCGGCAAAAAAATTGTCCGGCATACGGTCCAGGACCAACCGACCGACGGGTTGCGGTTTGAGGACCTCCTCAGGGATGATCTTTGTTGGGTCAAGAATGTCGAAGTCGAAACTATCGGCGAATTCCTGGTCAAACAGTTGCAACTGTAATTCCCATTCCGGGTAGTGTCCCGACTGGATTGCATTCCAAAGATCACGTCGGTGGAAATCAGGATCAGCACCATTTATTTTAACCGCCTCATTCCACGCCACCGACTGAAGTCCCAGTTTCGGCTTCCAGTGAAACTTCACGAAGGTTGAGTTTCCTTTCGCGTTGACAAGGCGAAAGGTGTGGACTCCGAACCCTTCCATAAATCTCAAAGACCGTGGAATGGTTCGGTCGGACATGATCCACATGACCATGTTCATGCTTTCCGGCGTAAGGCTAATAAAATCCCAAAATGTATCATGAGCAGTCTGCGCCTGCGGGAATGCACGATCTGGTTCCTGCTTCGCGGCGTGGATTAAATCTGGAAACTTGATTGCGTCCTGGATGAAGAAGACGGGTATGTTGTTGCCGACCAGATCCCAGTTGCCCTCATTCGTATAGAGTTTCACCGCAAATCCACGAACATCGCGTGCAAGGTCCGCGCTGCCCTTATTGCCGGCAACCGTCGAAAATCTAACGAAGGCCGGAGTTTTTTCGCCGGCGCGCTGGAAAACGTCAGCTTTCGTGTAGGCCGCTAAAGAGTCGTATGTCTCGAAATATCCGTGCGCTCCGTAGCCTCGGGCGTGTACAACTCGCTCCGGGATACGCTCATGGTCGAAATGAAACATTTTCTCGCGAAAATGAAAGTCATCGACAACGAGGGGTCCCCGCGCTCCGACCCGCAAAGAGTTTTGGTCATCATACACAGGCGCTCCCTGCGCGGTTGTGAGGACAGCCGCATCATCGGCTGCGATCTGGTGCAGTTCGCCCCCCGTTCCGCGGTCAGTTTTGACGTCGTGGATATTGGCAACAGACCGTTTGTCGGACGATGACGTCAAATTGGATTTCTTGGCCATGTTCGTTCCTCAAAGACAAAGTGATGATGATCGGTGTTTTGCTCATTCAAAAACGGGTCATCAGACCCGCAAGGCCATTCACAGGAATGGATAGGTCCATACGAATTCACGTGCGTGGGTCACCGAACCCCGCTCGGCGGCAACGGTTCCGTGTTAGGAAGGATTTATTGGTTGCCAAAACATCATCCCGCGCGCGGCGCATATAGCAACGGCTCGGTGGCGAAGGACTGCATGCCAGTCCTTCGCTGGAGCGTAAGGCGCACGCCTAAAGCGTCCGCGCAGTTGTCTCCATCCACGACCGATGCTTATCTTCGTCTTGGTAAGCCTGAAGAAAGAACGCTTTTGTAGCGGGAATGGCATCCTCGTGGCGGGCTGCGCGCTCATAGGCGGTCACTGTATCGTCTTCGTTTGTTTTCATCGCTTTGAGGATCGCAGTGTCGCCCATCATGTCGGCAATGGCAATTTTGCCTGTGGTCAGCAACTGTTTCATGTCGCCCTCAGTTGGCGGTTCGACACCAAGCTCCAAAGCCATGTCTGTAAGGACTTGAACGTGCAGGAGATGCTCTTCCTTGAAGAGAGAGACCTGATGGGCAAGATCTTTTCTCTCCAGTCTTTCGATGCAGGAATCATACGCTGCAATTGCATCATGCTCCAGATAGAGCAGCTGTTTGACAAGATCTTTGATATCGGACTGCGTTCCAACTAACGTGACCATTTCAACCTCCTGTTTTCGAGACCGGAAAACGGAAGCGAGTTGTCGCGGTTCCCTAAGTTCGGACCACGGTCAATTACCGTACACTTGGTAACGCGAGGTGTGTGACGTCAGAACAGGCAGAGTGACGTAGCCTCTGTCATGTTTCCTTGAACTCAATCAGATTGTCCGACAACGTACATAGGTTGCGCGCGTGGGACAGGCGGAGCAGCATTCCGTTACTCCCTGCCTCTACTTGGAGCGCCGGGATTTCCCGAATCAGAATGGCTTGACGCTGTATTGTATATCGGTGGCACGACAGTGAAAGTTTTCGAACTGACCGAACGATGCGCAAAGACATTCATATCCCCGCCTGGAATTGATAAAGATCCCGAAATACTGAGGAATATTGTCAGGCGAAACCGCCGTACACTTGGTGTGTATTGTCAAGTCGAAGCTCCTGGCAAGCTGGAAGCCGGGTCACACGTCGTCATACTCCCCGGATTTAAATCGCGTTTTTTGATGTAAATGGTGTCCACAGGCTGTCGTCCTCGTAGACCTGTTCAAACAATGGGACGCATTTGATGGCGTATCGCACAAGCTCAAACGGCCTCTGTGCCGGTGAGGATCGTCAGCACCCCACTATCTTTCGAGATAGTCTACCAGTTCTTCGGCTGACCCTGAGGGAAACGCTTCTTCTAGATAGTCAAGGAAAGCAGATAGTGGTTACGAGCGGATGCGCAGTATTTGTCACGAAGTTCAGCAACCGGTTGAATCTAAACTATCCACCTCGCCAATAACAAAGTTCAAGGCACAAAATAATTGATTTAATTACTCAGGTTTAATATGTGTTTCATATGGACATTTCCCCGCCTCCATCGCAGCTCGTTACGACCCATCTTCAGGGTCAGCTACTCGTGGAGACGAGCACCAAGATCTTTTCGGAGCCATTGCGTGTCTCATCGCCTATACGTGATGGGCTCAGGATAATTGTCGTTCTTCAGGGCAAGATGCAGCTGACGGCAGGTGACGCACCTCTTCTCGATATTCGTAGCCCTACAACCTTCGCGGTGCTGAGTGACGGTGAAAACAGGCGCGAACAGATTTTCTCGCGCGACATGCCCTTCAGAGTGGTACTGCTGCAGATTGATAAGAAACTAGTTGAAACCGAATATCAGCGTGATGCTGCGACTTTGCTTTGTGGCATGCGACAGACGGACTGCCGCAATCTCCTGCTGCGAGCACGAGGAGCGGACACCGCCATTCGAGCTCTGGGCACTCAATTACTAGGAGACCAAGAAGGTCATAGTGGATTTTATCGCTGTGCAAAGGCGCTTGAATTGGCCTCATTGGTTTTTGAAGGATTTGCAGGCGCCGACGACGAGACGTTTTCCGCTTTCCTGACACGTTCAGACCAGGATCGAGTACGTGCTGCACGCGATATCCTCGTCGAAAGGGCGCCGGATCCTCCTGATCTGGCGTCTGTGGCGCGACAATGCGGTATAAACCTGTCCAAACTCAACCGTGGCTTCAAGGCTATCTACGGCATGGCACCTTACAGGTATGTGCAGGAACATCGACTGAACCGGGCTTACAAGATGTTATCGGGAGGACACCTGAACGTAAGCCAGGTTGCGTCCGAAGTAGGCTATACGCCTGCCCATTTTTCGACCCTGTTCCGACGGCGCTTTGGCATGGCGCCTCACTCATTGGTACCGCATTCCAGCAGCGATGGAAAAAACGAGTTCTTGTGACAGAATCGCGAAAGTATTTCTCAGTATCGCGAAAGTGGACCTGATTGCTCATCATTACACGTCCACGCTAAAACGCCACCACCAAGCCGTGGGGTAAAGTGATGACATTTTCTGTAAATATCGACCGCATCAAGGGCCTGAAACTCGCTCTCAGCGCTGGCGTGGCGTTGCTTCCGTTAACAGTTGCTCAAGCTCAGCAAGCAAACACGCAACTGGCTCCGATTGTCGTACAAACGGAAAACGAAAACGCAAAGGGTCCGGTTACCGGCATCGTTGCAAAGAAGAGCGCGACAGCAACGAAAACTGACCGAGCGATAGCAGAAACACCGCAATCCATCACGGTCACGTCATCGGAACAGATCCGCCAACAGGCCGCGACAACCACCAGTGAAGCGTTACGTTACGCACCAGCAACGAATGCCGAAATCTTTGGTGCTGACCCTCGCGCAGATTGGATCCGCATGCGTGGTTTCGTTGTACCTGAACTCCTTGATGGCACGCGCATGCCTCGTGCGACGTATGCCTGGCCTCGAATTGATCCTTATATGGTGGAACGCATTGAGGCCTTGCGTGGCCCGTCTGCCGCACTCTACGGCCAGACCCCACCCGGTGGCTTGGTGAATTTTGTTAGCAAAAAACCAACTGATGAAACGTTACGCGAAGTCCAGTTCACATTGGGCGATCCGTGGCGCAAACAAGTCGCTTTTGACTTTGGTGGACCCATTGATGACGAAGGCCAGTTTCTCTACCGACTAACCGGAATGGGACGAGCCTCGGAGACACAGGTTGATCACGTTGATAATGATCGGTTGTTCATTGCGCCTGCATTGACATGGAAGCCAGATGAGGACACGTCATTGACGGTTCTCGGCCATCACATTCGTGACGATGGCGGCTCGCTGCAATTCCTACCATCGGTAGGATCACTCTACGAGTCGTCACTTGGCAAATATTCGCGCAGCGTTTTTCTGGGCGAACCCGATTACGACGACTTCCAGCGCCGCCAAAGCGCAATTGGCTACATCTACGAACACACTTTCGACAACGGAATTACATTCAACTCCACGGCACGCCTTATGGAAGTGGACTACGACCTTCAGGTAGTCCGTGGTATTGGCCTGAGGGCTGGCAGCGAAAACCTTGTTAACCGCAGTGCCGTCCAGATCCACGACCTTGCCCAGACGTTTACAATGGACAATAGCCTATCCGGAAGCTTCGACACCGGCCCTGTCACGCATAATGTTCTTGGCGGTGTGGACATTTTGGTGCAGAGCGCCGACTACCAGTTCGGCTCACTGGCTTTGACGGCATATCCGCTCGACATATACAATCCTGTCTACGGTCAGGCGGTCATTGGCACCGCTCCGTACAGCACCAATTCGAAACAGCTCACGCGCCAGGCAGGTTTCTATCTTCAGGACGAAATGGCACTGGATAACTGGCGCCTGACTTTGACCGGTCGTTACGACGCTGCAGAAACCAGCACATTGAGTCGCCTGAACTCCACCAGAACCGTTAACAACGACCATTCTTTTACCGGGCGCGCGGGCTTGCTATATGCATTTGATAATGGCGTTTCGCCCTACATTAGCTACGGCACCTCCTTCGAACCAATCTCCGGAGTGAACACGAGCACTGGGGACGCCTATGATCCGTCAAAGGGCAAGCAGCTTGAAATCGGTGTAAAATATCAGCCAGCAGGAACAGACCACCTGTTCACTGTCGCCGGTTTTGATCTGCAGCAAAGTAACCTTGTTGTAACCAACTCCGGAGTGCAGCAGCAAATCGGCAAAGTTGACATGAAGGGCATCGAGGCGGAAGCCAAGATCGCTATGTGGGACGGTTGGGATGTCATCGCATCCTACACTTATATCGACTCTGAAGTCAGCGCCACGGGCAAGCGGGTAATCTATGTGCCAGATCATCAGGCAGCATTGTGGGTAAATCACAGATTTGCAGATGCACTGGAGGGACTGAGTGCAGGTGCGGGCATACGTTACACGGGAGCAAGCTTTGGTGATGCCAACAACCAGTTTGAAGCCCCATCCTATACACTATTCGATGTCGCCGCCCGCCTTGATCTCAGCGCGATCAATGAAAGTTTCAAAGGATCCGAAATTGCGCTCAATGTAGCCAATGTTTTCGACAAGGAGTATGTGTCCTCCTGTAACAATGCTGCCAACTGCTATTGGGGAACCGGAAGAACAATCCGCGCGACCCTGACCCACCGCTGGTAGGAGAGGACTGATAAGAACTCGCGTCGACATTACCCGCCGGAAATTGTTGGGCATGGCAGTTGGTGCAGCCGCACTGGCAGCAGGGCCAGCGTGTGCACAACCGACGGCACAGGTTTCACAATCGGTACCTGTGCTCTCGACCCCTCCCAAGCGCATCTTGCTCGGTGATGGCCATCTGTTGCTCGCCTTGTCCTTGGTTCATCCTTCGCCTGGCAATTTGGTCTGCGCTTGGCAAGGCGACCTTGTTCGTCACAGCAAAGAGATATTCTCGAGATATTCCGCCGCCTACCCGACGCTGTCCGATATTCCAGTGGTTGGCGAAGCAAGCCCCGACACATTTTCAGTTGAGGCTGCATTGGCGAGCCGACCGGATTTGGTAATCCTTGGGGGATGCTATGGTCCTGGGCCTGAAGATACACATGTGGTGGCGCGTCTGGAGGCTGCAGGCATCCCGACCCTGTTCGTCGATTTCTACGATGATCCATTGGGGAACACGGCCCGGAGCATGCGTCTTATTGGTTCGTTGTTTGGCGGCGCAGTGCAGGAAAAGGCCGAGCGGTATGCGCGCTGGCATGAATTGTCACTTGATGTAATCCGCAACAGATTAGCTGAGAAACAACCCAAACGGCCTGTTGTGATGTTGCAGGCCAATGCCGGAGCCCCTGGCTGGGATTGCTGCTGGATGCCTGGCGGTGTTGGCCTTGGTGGCTTCATCGAATTGGCGGGTGGCGACAATCTCGGTGCCTCACTGGCAAATGATCGCCCATGGATACAGGCTCGCCGCGAATTTGTATTCGCTGCTGACCCGGATTATGTGTTCGTCACCGGTGGGAGCCATCTTATTGGACGCGGGGGACTGGTACTTGGACCGGGTATATCGTCCGAGAGCGCGGTAGCCAGCTTGGTTGAAGTTGCAAACACGGCAGATACGGCGCCGCTCACCGCCTTCAGGGAGAAACGCTTGACCGGCCTTTGGCATCTGCTTCATGCGACGCCGTTCAATGTTGTCGCGGCACAAGCCATAGCCAAGCGTCTCAATCCCGAACTCTTCAAAGACATTGATCCTACTGAGAGTATGGCAATGATCAACCGCGATTTTCTGTCTGTCCCGTTGGATGGTACCTATTCTGTAGATTTGAACTCATGAACAATTCCGGCTCCGCCAGCGCATCTCTCACTCAACGGAAGAACAGCCTCATCGCATTACAGCGTGCAGTCGCCGCTCGGCGCCTGGTCGTGTTGGGATGTCTGTTCGCGCTTACATTGCTGTTGCTATTTGCCGATATTGTTACAGGGCCATCAGGTCTACCATTTCGGGACGTTGTTTCCGGCCTGTGGGACAGCACTTCCCTGGATAGAATTGATAGCGTCATCCTCTATGATGTACGATTACCTGCCTCATTGATGGCGCTTCTCGTCGGCGTCGCATTATCGACCGCAGGGGTTGAAATGCAAACGGTGCTCGACAATCCCTTGGCCTCCCCTTTCACCCTGGGGGTATCTTCGGCAGCTGCTCTTGGGGCGGCTGTTGCAATTGTATTGGGTAGCAGTTTCACCCTAGTGTCCGGGGGTTGGTTTGTCTCGTCCAGTGCGTTTGTTTTTGCCATCGGTTCCGTTGCCTTGCTGCAGCTGCTGACTACACTTCGTGGCGGGGGCAACGACGGTCTAGTGCTGTTTGGCATCGCGCTCGTGTTTTCATTCAACGCGGCGCTCTCCCTGCTGCAATTTTATGCTTCGGCCCAATCCGTCCAACAGGTTGTTTTCTGGATGATGGGTAACCTGCAGCGCGCAGAATGGGCAGGGATAACGATTTTGGCCGTTGTTGTCGTCGTGCTGCTGCCCTTGTCCTGGATGTCATCGCCACAACTCACAGCACTCCATCTGGGCGAAGAGCGCGCAATGTCTTTTGGTGTTGACGTTAAAAGGTTGCGTTTCTTTTCGCTCGTAAGGGTCAGTCTGTTGACTGCAACCGCGGTTGCTTTTGTCGGCACAATCGGTTTCATCGGCTTGGTCGGACCGCATATCGCCAGGATGATAATTGGCGAGGATCATCGCTACCTTATACCTGCAAGCGCCTTATCCGGCGCTATATTGCTTCTTGGTGCATCGATCGCTGCGAAAATGCTTGTGCCAAATGCCAATCTGCCCGTGGGGATTGTCGCAGCACTGGTTGGCGTTCCGGTTTTCATTGCGCTCATTGTGCGACAGGGCAAATCCACATGAGTGATGCGATGGGTCTCTGCCTTGCAGACATATATGCAGGTTACCGCAGCCGGCAGATTCTTAAAGGCGTTACGATTCCTGAAATTCACCCCGGCCAAATACTTGCGCTAACAGGACCGAATGCCGCTGGAAAGTCGACACTGCTGAAGGCAATTGCGGGATTTTTGCCGGTGCGGGGGAAGATCACCCTCGGCACAACAGACATCGCGGCACTTAAACCCCATCAGCGGGCTGGCAAGATTTCATACATGCCGCAAAGCTTGCCGAAGGGCGTTCGGCTTAACGTTTTCGAGAGTGTCATGAGCGCTCTGCGTGTGGCGAACAAATACGCCACCTTGAACAATCGAGCATCCCTGGAGACACAGGCTGCCGCAATCATTGAAAAGTTGAATCTCGGATCAATCGCACTCTCAAACATTGACACCCTGTCTGGTGGACAGCGGCAGATGACAGCGCTCGCACAGGCTCTGGTTGGGTCACCTTCGGTTTTACTCCTCGACGAACCGACCAGTGCTTTGGATCTAAGGCACCAAGACGAGTTTATGCGCACCATCCGCCACGTTGCCGCATCGGGCACGATTGTCATCGTCGTCCTACACGAACTGGCAATGGCTGCAAAAATAGCAGATCGTGTCGCTGTATTGGATAAAGGACGCATCGTTGTTGAAGGGGCGCCACAAACAGCGTTTCGACCCGCAATACTTGCCGATGTCTGGGGCATCGAAGCGGACGTGTCCATCAATTTACGTGGTGCGCTGCATATCGATGTCCTTGGGCCGGCGCGCAATCAGGAGAAATTTCAGTGACGGCACTACAAACGACCAGCAGTGTCCGATGTCCTGATGCTGCGGCACTAGCTCAGGTCCTCGTCGGGCATCTGGTAGGCCATGGCGCGACCGTATCAACTGCATCACACAATGAGTGGCGACTGACTTGCCGTGAGGGAACGGCGCAATTTGTAGCGCGCTCCAACGTTCTGAATATTACAGCCTATGCGCACGACGCAGAGCAGCTGGCAGAGGTGCAATATCTGCTCACAAGCCATGTTGGGGAATTCAACGTCGAGACCCCGGCGGAAATTCTGTGGAACGGGGATGGAGATGCAGTGTCTACTCTCCCAAATCTCAGAAAGATCAAAGTGGAAGCGGTACGTGACCTTTCCCCCCGCATCCGGCGAATTACATTTTCGACGCCGAACTTGAGACGTTTCGACACGCTTGATGCCCTGCATGTTAAACTGTTGCTGCCGCGGAAAGACACGAATTTGTACTTCCCCAACCTCAACGCGTTCGGAACAGTCGAGTGGGGTGAACCGCATGAGCGCGCAGTTATCCGCAAATATACGATTCGCGACATCCGTCCGGAGCAGAATGTGTTTGATATCTATTTTGTCATCCACGCACATGGAGGACCGGGCAGTCGGTTTGCCGTAAACGCGTCAATCGGCGATGTTATCGGCATGATGGGTCCAGGAGGCGGAAGTGCCAGACCATCTCAATGGAACCTGCTTGTCGGCGATGAAACAGCGCTACCAGCCATCAGCAGACTCATCTCGGCGCTGCCTCGGGATGCGCGCGGCGTTGCAGTCATCGAGATCGATAGCGATGAGGATCGTCAAGAACTGGCAGCTCCATCGGCGATGGACATCAGATGGATAAGCCGAAAATCAGGAACCGCATGGCTTATCAATGATATCGAGGCAATCGATGCTCCAATGCAAGGATCAGTATTCGCCTGGGCAGGAACTGAATTTGATTTATTCAGGAAAATTCGGTCGTCCTGGCGCTCAGGCGGCCGTTTCACCAAAGCCGACCAGCTCGCCGTCTCGTATTGGCGGCATGGCTATGCGCAAAGCTGAAACTGGTTTCACACTTTAAGTCGTAATTGGTATTTCGCGATCAGTTTCCCGGTTACAGCAGCGGCTCGGATTGGGGCGGCGTCGCCGTGGATCCGGTCAACAACATTATGATCGCCAATTATAACAATATGCCCAATTACAATCAATCCTGACGCCGGCTCCGGTTCGCACGGTAGCATCAATCCGCAAGCCCTTACGCCCTATGGAATTCGTGTGAATGCAGGTTGGCGGGTGCCGTTGACAGGTCTTCTTTGCAAAAAGCCCCCCTATGGCGGTTTGACAGCGATCGACCTCAACACCCGAAAAGTTCTGTGGGATCGTCCATTCGGTTCCGCTCGCAAAAATGGGCCATTTGGTATCCCTTCGATGTTGCCAGTGGATATCGGAACACCAAATAATGGGGGTGGGGTTGTCACTGCATCAGGATTGTTTTTCATCGCTGCCGCGACGGATGACATACTGCGTGCCGTGGATATCCGCACGGGTAAAGAGGTTTGGCAGGAAAAGCTTCCGGCTGATGGCCAGGCAACGCCGATGATCTACGAAGCCAACGGCCTACAAATAGTGGTTATCAACGCGGGTGGTCACGATTTCATGGAAACACCGATAAGGGACTATTTCATAGCCTACGCATTACCTGCCGCAAGTAACTGAGTAAGGTTTGCTGTCCTCCGCATGCGCTGGAGGGCAGCAAACCCTGCAGACCGTTCGTGCTGTCGCCAGCACTTATGATTGCATGATGAGCTTAGATCACCTGACCACTAGTCGTTGCACTGCGAATGCGTCCAGACGTGTGGTTGCTCAGCCGGAATTGATATATCACCTCTAGCTGACAGCATCCAAGGCCTCTGCAAGCTCTTCCATCCCGTGGGGTTTAGGAAGAAGTGCTGTTCTTTTTCCATCATCCCAGCTGGGTTTGCGGTTCATGCCAGTGGAGAAGACGATTCCAATATCAGGCCAGCGTTCACGCACCACGCGGGAGAATTCCTCTCCCGACATACCCGGCAATCCTAAATCCGTTACAACAATGTCGATGTCGGCTGTTTCCAATATATCCAGTGCCTCTTCAGCAGAGCCAGCTTCGAAAACCTCGCAGCCGAGATCAGAAAGCATATCTGCATCCGACATGCGGATAAGCGCCTCGTCTTCGACAAGCAGAATTCGCCGTTGCACTTTTCCTGGGGTGTGTTCAGGGGCTGGTGCGTCAGTTCCAGTCCCTGAGATCGCTACCGCAATCTGACGTTCATTGTTGAGGACATGGCGGATTTTTCGTGCCAACGCCTCGCGGGTGTAGGGTTTGGACAGCAACTGAACGCCGACGTCCAACCGTCCGCCGTGCACGATAGAGTTCTCGGTGTAGCCCGAGGTGAAAAGGACGGCGATTTGCGGGAACCGCTCTTTTGCTTTGCGAGCTAACTCCGCACTTTTAAGTGTACCCGGCATGACGACATCGGTGAACAGCATATCAATAGGAATACCGCTCTCAAGAATCGTCAGGGCGGAAGTGGCATCAGGCGCTTTCAATACCCGGTACCCAAGTTCCTGCAGCATTTCGACGACGGTTGCGCGCACACCTTCGTCATCCTCCGCCACCAGAATGGTTTCTGCCCCGCCTTCCACCGGCCCCTCAAGCGGAGCGATCTCCAAATCTTCCTGTTGTGTAGAGCGCGGCAGATACATCTTGAGCGTTGTTCCGTAGCCGACCTCGCTGTAGATTTTGACATGGCCGCCCGTCTGCTTGACAAAGCCGTACACCATCGACAGGCCCAGACCGGAGCCTTTACCCTCAGGCTTTGTCGAAAAGAAAGGTTCAAATACTTTTTCGATGACGTCGGGCGCCATACCGCTACCCGTATCACTTACCGACAAGACCACATAATGGCCCGTTTGCACGTCGTCATAAAGGCGCGAATAGGCATCGTCGATGTACGCATTGCCAACTTCGATCGTGAGTTTGCCAAACCCGTCCATCGCATCTCGTGCATTGATTGCCAAGTTAAGGATCGCATTCTCGATCTGCATGGGATCCACCAAGGTGTTCCAGAGCCCTGCCGACACGATAGTCTCGACCTCAACACCCTCACCTATCGTCCTTCGCAGCATTTCATCCATGCTACGAACGAGGCGACCGATGTTGAGAACGCGCGGATCAAGAGCTTGCCTTCTACCAAAGGCGAGCAATTGAGCGGCAAGTTTGGATCCCTTGTCGACACCAGCAAGAGCATTGGAGATACGCCGTTGCGCCTTTTCGTTTCCAGCAATATCTTTGGCAAGTAATTGAAGGTTTCCAGCAACGACCTGAAGCAGATTATTGAAATCGTGCGCGACGCCGCCAGTGAGATTGCCAATCGCCTCCATCTTCTGGGCATGTTGTAGCGCCGCTTCCGTGTTCTTGAGAGCGACAGCGGCTTCTCTTTCTTCCGTCACATCCCGGCCTGCCGCATGGATATATCCGTCCTCTGGAACCGCGGTCCAAGAAATCACGCGATATTTCCCGTCTCTCCTGCGATAGCGGTTTTCGAACGAAAAGGTCGTAGCACCTTCACTGAGCTTGCCGACTTCAGCAATAGTGGCGTCTTTATCATCAGGATGAACAAGGTCCAGGAAACAGAGTCCAATCAAATCCTGATCACTCCAGCCAAAAACTCGTTGCCACGCGGGATTGGCGGCGGTGATGAACGCGTTAAAATCCGCAACAAGAATGAGGTCAGTTGATAGGCGCCACATTCGATCACGGTCAGCGGTTCGTTCCGCTATCCGCCGTTCGAGACTGGAATTGAGATCACGCAGCAGGCTTTCGGTCATACGCCTCGATGTGATATCCTGACAGACGACGGCTACCTGCCGCTTTTCTGCCGGCTCGAGGCGGAAAGCGCCTACGTCAAGAATCTTTTGAGTCTCGTCAAATTTCAGCTCCAACCGTTTCGGTCTGCCGGTGTCAAGCACCTCGCGATAGAAGCTGATCCACTTGTCTGCTTCATCAGGAAAGAGCTCACGTACGCGTTTGCCCTCTATACCCGATACA
This sequence comes from Agrobacterium sp. AGB01, assembly GCF_014851585.1. Lineage (GTDB taxonomy): Bacteria > Pseudomonadota > Alphaproteobacteria > Rhizobiales > Rhizobiaceae > Agrobacterium. The sequence continues at coordinate 15,115 of NZ_JACVAB010000011.1, read as the reverse complement.
CCCGCTTGTCTTTGATAAGCCTCGTTATATTTAAGGTGAACATAGTCACTTGATGGCCCACTTGACCCATCGATAAACTCAATTATGCAGAGGCCCTCATCAAGGGCCGCAAACAGACTGCGATATCGCAACTCGCTTTCGCGGAGCGCGGTTTCTGCATCCTGTATACGTGTCAAATCCAGCATTGCCCCGATCATTCGGACGGGATCACCGTACTCGTCTCGAATAATGTGTCCACGATCATAGACCTGTGCATAGGAACCATCGAACCTGCGGAAGCGATATTCACCCGTCCAGTCCTCGCCGTCGCCGTCTATAACCGCGTGGATGGAATGATCGATTGCCGCCCGATCATCGGGATGGATATGCTCGATCCACCACTCGCTATTAGGCTTAACGGCTTCCAAGGGATGACCATATGCTGCCGTGAGAGCGTCGTTCCACAAAACGAAATTCGTCTTGAAATCCCAATCCCAGATCGCATCATTCGTTGCGCGGCTCGCCAACCGGTAGCGCTCTTCCGTCTCTCTATGGAGCTGCTCTTTCTCACGAGATTGCGTGACATCGCGCACCGTGCCGATGAAGCGAACAGCTTTGCCCTGATCAAAGAAGGTTCGCCCTTTTGCTGCAATCCACCGGACCCGACCGTCGACCATGCTAACCGTCCGATAGGTAACATCGTAGTCGCCGTCACCGTCAACGCTAATCGCATCCTGAACGGCTTTATCGATCGCATCGCGATCGTCAGGGTGTAGGCCCTCTAGAAAGGTTTCATATGAGACTGTAGCATTCGGCGGAAGACCGAAGAGCTCGCGGCATCTATCGTCCCACTCCAGTACATTATTTATGAGATCGAAATCGAATGTTCCAACGCCTGTAGCTTCGAGCGCGAGCGCCAGTTTCTCTTGCGTTTTTTTAAGGGCATCCTCGGAAAATTTCTGGGCGGTAATATCCCTCGCAATACCTATGAAACGGACAGGTTTGCCATCCTGGTCACGCTGAAACTCTCCCTTTCGCGCAATCCATCTGATTTCCCCACTGTTTCCTCTGCGGATACGGTACTCGACCTCAGTTGCCGCATCACCGTCTTTGCGACTGGACGAGTGAGAGACCAATTTCTCGTCGTCCTTTATCACGACAGCCTCAAAATCAACTGCTGGTCGAGTGTCAATGTGATCGAGACCATACAGGCTGGAGAACTCAGGCGTCGCTGCAACTATATCGGTGTCGATATCTACTACAAATGTCCCAATCCCACCTGCGGCTTGTGCCGAACGCAATTTGGCAATGATCTCACGATACTTCTCTTCTGACGTGTTCACGCAATCCCCCGACCGCAATCGTCAAACCGACTGGAACTCAACCCATGAAAACACCTTTGCCGACAAAAGGTTCCGTGCTCATGGGTCGTAATTAATATCCCAGTCTTTGCTTGGCTTTTCGGTTCCAGTCGGCAACTTGTTGACCGTTGCGTCATCTGAGCCTGTGATAACGCGTGGCTTGGCACTGGCAACGCCGTTATTTTTGGATGACTTTATACCACGGGCAAACTGTGGTTTGCTGTCCTGATGGATCTGTTCAATGCTATCTTTTTTGGTCATGAGGTCCTCCTTCCGAAGCCCCCTAACCCCGGTAATGGGAACTTGTTCCGGCTTTCTTTGGAACCCGAACTGAATTGCACTGTTCGGACCATCTCAGGCGCTTTTTATTCGAGGAGATAGGGATGAGCATACACACTGTCCGTCAAGATAACCCCCGCCGCGAGCAGCAGCAGAAGGCCTACAGGTTCTGGGCACCGATGTACGACGAGGTGTATGGTTATTTCCTCAAATCTGCCCAACGTGAACTCGCCAGCCGCGCAGGCTCAATTAAAGGACATGTGTTGGAAATTGGCGTGGGAACAGGACTTGTTCTGCCGTTATATCCAAGAGAGTGCCAGATCACTGGGATTGATATCTCTGAGGAAATGCTGGTGCGAGCCCGATCTAAAATCCGTGAGCATAGGTTATCTCACGTCAAGGAACTTCACGCGATGGACGCATGCAACATGTCGTTTGAGGACGCGTCTTTCGATACGATTTCTCTTCCGTTTGTCATAACCCTTATTCCAAATACGGAAGGTCTGTTGGATGAGTGTGCACGGGTGCTGAAACCCAAGGGGCAAATCGTTATTGTCAGCAAGATCAACAAGACGGAAGGCACGATGCGACGCCTGCAACGCGCAGTTTCTCCCATCGCTAAAAGTTGCGGGCTGAGCTCAGCCTTTGATTCCGCATCGGTCGAGGCTTGGGTTGCGAATAACCCATCTTTCAAACTGGTAGAAAATACGACCCTGCCTCCGATTGGATTTTTCAGGTTGATGCATCTGCGCCGTTCCGGATGAACACGGGTTGATAACATTTATTGGTGGCACGGTACGGTTGCGTACGGCAACCATGCGCACGCAAAGGCATTCCTTATTGACGTGAGGAAGCCAAGATGACCCGTTCAAGATTAATTGGCACTGCGCTAACGACTTCAAGCGAAAACGACTACAAGCTAATCAAAAACCAGATCGCGGAACTTACTCCTGTCCTTCGACTACCCCGTCGTTGCTGACTGCCCAGGCTGTGTTGTAATTTGATATAATCGAGAATTGCGAGCGCTGTGCCGTAACAACGTACAGCATAGATGTCACCATTCAGGTCTACAGATTGTCCGACAATAACCGAACCATCGCCGCTGATACCAAGCGCGTCTGTATTCCTACCGAAACCGGGAAGCTGAACTATGCTCCCCCGGCCCAGCGGAAGGCTTGCTGCGGGCTACCAAGTGTCAGCCCAATGATGACTGACCCATCCCTGTTTGTCGCTCTAGCGACAGTTCCTACAGAGCCCAAGTTTTGCGTCCCGTCTGGGGAGGACCATCGGAAGCCGGAGCCCGAATAACCAACAGCAACACTTCCATCTCCGCTTACCATTGCGAAATATGAGTTGCTGAAGACGTCATAATAATTTGTCTCCGCTGCCACGGCGGTATTTTGTCCGAATAACAGACCGCACAATACAATAACTGCGACGGCTGTTCCGCCCAAACCAACGCGGCCATAACCTGATAAAGACGGACGTATATGGCCGTCGTTTCGATTAACGCACGTCGTGCCTTACCCCTGTAAACCTAGCGCTCCCCGAGCCCACGAAAATCAGACACTACTTTCTGACGAAATCACCTTTGTCTGCAAACTTTTTCACAGGGAAATACATTCGAATTCGTCAAATTAACACACGTAATACGCTAAAGTCGGGGTCCCCCCGTTGTGCGACCATTATGCTGTTTTTTCGGTGCTCTTATTCTCTTTCTTGGATATCGCCAAAGCGATTAGTTAGTATGTTGATCGCTTCGTGAAGAAGGCGTTATCGGCCTCATATTGTGCAGCTCGTCGGTCAATGGCGTCGTTCCCGCTACCTGGGACTACGCCAGTTACCCGAACGTCAAGAAGCTTCCAATTCCATCTTGCGATTTGATTTCCACATAGGCCCTCTGGCCAAACTTCTGCAACTTCTGATCCATCGTGGTACCCGATCGAACGGTCGCTTTCTGGCGGCAACAGCCAACGTAAGCGCGAATTCTTCATATCAGTTCCTAAAAGTATTTCTCAAAATCAATATCTAACATCACTAAGGTTGGAGGTTGGGTCAAGGGCAAGGGCTCGTCGCTTCCGAATAACGCGGCCAGCCTGCACGGCTGAATTAAACACAGCGCGTCGCACGCGACAGGTCGCGGTGCGGCGCACATTCTTCTGTTTGTCTGGTTTCCTCAAATCGGCAGGATCGAAACTCAGACGACCCGTTTCCTCCGCCGTCGCGCGATCGAAGCCAGCAGGGGCAAGATCAAGGCCATCAACGAAGGCTTCGATGAAGCGATCCGAATTATCCGGTCCGACATAATCGTCCACTGATTCAGGTAGAAGGAGTAGTTGTGAGCGCTCTGTTCCTGATAGATGTGCCATGGAAAAAATATATCATGGCAGGCTAGCTTGGGGATCTCCGCTGAGGTTTTTAGACCGTCTGCAGGGTTTTCGCCTGACAGCCAAGAGGTACACTGTGACCGAGCTTCAATCGTTCGTTTTCATTCGCCATGGGGAGACAGACTGGAATCGAGCGGGTTTGTTTCAGGGTCGAAGCGATATTCCTTTGAACGAAACCGGTCGAGAACAAGCCCGTGCGGCCTCGCGCCAGATGAAGAAATTGCTTGTTTCGCGGGTGTTCGTCAGACCACCACAACGGGCAATAGAGACCGCGATGTTGGCGTTTCCTACTAGTTCTGACCTCATTGAGATTGAGGACGCCCTGATAGAGGGTGACTTCGGGAGTTTGGACGGGAAGCCAATCAAGGAGACCATGCTTGAGCACGGAATCAGTCGTAAGGAGCAGCTTGCAGAAATCCTTCCAGCAAACGGGGAATCCTGGGCTTCAGTGCTCGCTCGTGGCGAAGCGCTTTTGGATCGGCTGACAACACCTCAAGAGGTCGGCTCGACCATTGTTCTGGTTGGGCATGATGCAGTGCTTCAAGGAATATCGAAACATTAACTGGATGTTGGTTCGATAGCAAACAAGGTCAACCTTACCATTTCATTAGGCACTCCGCCGGTTGGGAAGTTGCTATGGGCGATAGGTGACATCCGGGTGATCGTCCCACAGCATAATTGTCGCGAAGAGCCTGCAGAACGTCTGAAAACTCAGACAGAATTCAGCGACTTAGATTTATAACAGAAATTTCCTCCAGCGAGTTTTCAGACGGTCTGCCTGATTTTTTCGACTGCCAATGACCGTTTTGGGCGCCCGAAGCCGCATGACGGGAACAGTCTCCGCAAGGCCGAGATGGAGGTGTATTTAGGACTGACGGCTTTCGTCAGGAGAACGGTTAAGGCGACATTCCAAACGAAGCTTTATTGACTCTTGAACCTTCAAGATAAATGTTTCTCATATGACTGAGAAGGCGTTTGTTCAGAGTAAATTCGCTCGGCCTTCGGGCGGCGCAGTTGTGCTGGGCAATAGTTAGTGGCTCACCAATTCCCCCGCCAAGTTGCGAGGACCTCTTGCCTGTTCCTCGCACCGATTAACGAGGATTATTCTCATGGCCGTCGAGAAAACGATTCAATTCCATTCAGGCATGCATAGGATCGTTGGAACGGCTTGTTATGCGGAACAGCCTAACAGCTCGACTTTTTTGCTCCTCCACGGTTTCGGAGGCACCCGCAATGAGCTTGCGATCCCCTCTGTCGGTATCGGGATATTCGAATACGTGGCGGCCAGGCTGGCTAATCTCGGCCACTCTTCGCTTCGAATAGACTTCCGGGGCTGGGGGGAAAGTGATGGCTCCATTCAGGAAACAAGCTATTCCACGCAGATTGATGACTGTTTGGCTGCGATGGATTTCATCGCGACCCAACCCAGTCTCGGCAATGGCCAAGTCATTCTACTCGGCTGGAGCCAAGGCGGGCTGGTCGCAGCAGCTGCTGCTGGTCGAACCAATCGCCCATCAGGTTTGGCACTTTGGGCTGCGGTGGGAGAACCCGAAGTGTGTTTCTCTCGTTTGTTCGGCCAAAAAGCTTACCTCCAAGGGCTAAACAGCGAGGAGCCGACCACACTGACCTTGCCTTGGAGAGCGTGTGTGACGCTGGGACACCCATTCTTCGCGGAGGTATCACGTTTTGATCCCATTGCAGAGCTGTCCAATTACACAGGACCTGCATTTATTGCAGAGGGCATGCTTGACGACGCCATACCGCAGGGGACAGCAAAAAAGTTCTCCGCAGCTCACCGAGGCAGGAACACCGTTGGGAAGGTTGCAATGGATCACGCTTTCAACACTACCTCTGGCGTGGAAACCTTAACCACACTTATTGACGCCACCGTCGACTATTTCAGGCCACAAATAAAACGATAATTCCGCATTTGCGCTTGGCGCCCATTTTTTCAGCCGGTGGGCTAAAGGCCAACGCTCATTCGTCAATCTTCGGGCTGACGGTAGCCGAGTATTGACGACAGTTTTCCTAAAACAGAGGTCTGGGGCCTACTATATCTGATAGGATTTGATCCGCCACGGTGGATCAATGCGGTTACTTCCTGCTAGGTAAAGTAGAATACGATTTCCGCCAGGATCAAAAAGCTCAGCTTCTCGCCAAAGGCGGGGTCGAGAACGCGATTCCTGCAGCGATTAGGCTGTGATATTTTTCATCTAAATCATCGCATTCGAAGTAGACGGTGGTTCCAGCGCCTATATCGTCGCCCTTGTGTAACGAAAATGTGCTGTTTCCGTCAGGGCAGACAAAGCGTACATAGTCAGGCCGTGCATCCACCACTGGCACTAAGCCGAGAGCGCAATAGAATGTCCACCCCTCATCAAGGTCCGGCATTGTCACGGTGACTTGGTTAAGGTTCATCCCACTTTCCTCTTCAAGAGCCATGGAGCAGCAGCGAAAAGTTTACGGAATTTTGCGTTCACTTCAATGACCCCAATCGGCGCAAAGTAGCCGAAACCGTGCTCGACAAGGGTCGGCTTTGTTCAGACTTATCCTGCACATCCGAACAGTCATTGGGGAACGGAGCCGATTAGCCCATCTATGCTATGCTGTTTTTCTCGAATGCTCTCTATTGTTATTCTTGGATCACGCCAAGGCGTTTGATCCAAGGCCCTGTCATTGCGTGACTTAGAGTGGTTTGCCAGAAACGGCTGAAGGCCAAGAGACAGCGCCCGCACGCGATAAATCGCGGGTGCGGCGCATATTCTCCTGTTTGTCTGGTTTCCCCCTGCAATCGGATCGGCCCTGTGATCACGGGGCAAGCGCGCACGGCGCTGTCATTGCGGCAAAAAAACGGCTTTCACCCTTTGGGCGAACCTTCCGTTTTTTATTGCCTCCATGACCCCTATGACGCCGGACCAATCTGCCAGTGGGCTGGCTTCGCCCTCCCCCCTTTGCCCGGGAATACATACGTATTCCCAATCAAATTTGAGAGGGAGCGCCAACGGGGAAAATAGGAGTTTGCTGTGAGCCCTGAGCCTTCTTTGAAATATGTCGTGGTCGAACATGCGGGTTATCAGGATGAAACGGATGTGTTCAGCCATACCGACTTCAACGTTGCAGCGAAGTGGCTGACGGATCGCTATACCGATTTTGAGGTCAAGAACATGCACATCGACATTGCATGCGATCTGCCCAATGGCGACCGTACTTATGAAATCTAGCCCAACACCAGAAATGGTGCGCTATTCGCTGGCTTGGAGAAACCCCCATACACAGCCTCCGGGACCACGTGTTTTGCATGCGGTACTCGTTACGCGTGGTGAAAAGTGCCCTCAAGAAATCCTTGATCTGTGGTCGCCGGGTTGTGGTTATGCCGTAACGTGGGAACTGGTGACGCAGCGGCCTATCCGGCGCTGGAGCAAGAAAGCGAGAGCAAGGGTTCGTCGCAAGAACCTCGAACGGCGCATGACGACCAAGTTTCCACTGTTCGCAACGGTGTTCATCGCGCAGGAGCTGGAGAAGCGCCCGCAATATTACGAAGGCGATTATTAGCCCCGCCTATTACCCCGCCATCAATGACAATCGATCCCGCCTGAACTCGTAAAGGTCCAGGCGCGCGTTTTTCCTACGGGTATTTCTGTGTCCAACCCTCATGTGTCCACCATCGTCAAGCTGTTCGAAAAGTGCCGGTACAAGCACGATCTTAACAATGTGTTTTCTGACTGGTGCCAGTGCGCGGCAATCGCATTGAGCAATGCGGTCGATCTGCGCAAGCGCTATGAGCGCGAGAAACAATATCTGGAAGTGGTGCGCCGGTACGATCCCGCAATGCTGCAGGTTTTCTCCGAGATCCTGGGCGCGGTCGTGATGGCGCTGGAAGAAAAGCCAACCGATATCCTGGGGCAAGTGTTTCATGCGCTGGAGTTGCACAACACCGCACGCGGACAGTTTTTCACGCCCTACGCCATTTGTGAAATGATGGCAAAAATCAATATCGGTTCGGGCGATGATGTTGCGGCCGAGCTGAAGCGTCGAGGCTATATCCGTGCGCAAGAATCGGCCTGCGGTTCAGGTGCGATGGTCATTGCACTTGCAGAGGCCATGAAAGATGTCGGCCATAATTGCCAGCAATGTTTGCATGTGCCCGCAATGGATATTGATCGCCGTGCGGTTCACATGGCATATATTCAGTTTGCACTCCTCCATATTCCCGCTGTGATCCTCGAAGGCAACACGCTTTCGCTTGAGTTTCGCGATGAATGGAAAACCCCGGCGCATTTCTTAGGCGATTGGGACGCGAAGTTTAAAATCGCGGATCAAATCGAACAGATGAAAGCGTTTTTATCGTCTGCCAGTGCCTACCCCGGTTTTGGATTTGGAAGACCGACCAAAGCGGCATTATGCGGTTGAAAAAACAGGGCAAATCCGGCTGTTTTAGCAATATAAATATAGTATATACGGATATACCGTGATATATATCCGTATATACAAAATCAGGAGTAATTGGGATGGCCCAACTCTATATCAAAGATGACAGCGTGAACGATCTGGCCGTTGAAGTCATGAAAGTCACAAAAGCTCCGAACAAGACAGAAGCCGTGCGCCGTGCACTTCAACATGAACTTGATCGAGCAAAAGAGACTGTGCCTTTGAGAGAACGGATTAAGGAAATTCAGGATCGGGTACGCGGCCGAATTGGCCCTAATCCAAAAACAGAGCCTTTCGATATGAAGGCGTTTTTAGATGAGCAGTGGGAAATCTAATGTACCTAGACGCATCCGCTATCGTAGCTATTCTGGCCGACGAAGAAGACGCGGGATATTACATCGGCAAGTTGGAAGACAGCAAACGTCAGATTTTCTGCTCACCCCTGACTATCTATGAGGCGGTAATTAGCTTGGCTCGCAACGAGGCGACCAAGACTGTCGGCGCGCAGTCCCCTATTCCCCACCAGTGTATCGATGACGCACAGGTCGACGTTGCCGCTTTGCTCGAAACCCTCAATGTCAAAGAAATGAGTATGAACCCTTCGATCCATGTCAAGTCGATCGCGGCGGCGAGGGAATATGGCAAAGTTGTTGCCAGCCCTGCCCGACTGAACATGGGCGATTGCTTCGTTTACGCGATGGCAAAGGAATATCGCCTACCGTTGCTGTTCAAAGGTGACGATTTCACCAAGACGGATATTGAGCGGGCGTAGTCTGGTTTAAAAAATGGGTCGTCTGGTCTTGAACGACCCTGTGTCCACTCCAATATATTTTCCGCTTCTTGATCTGGTTGTTTAGATTGGAGGTATGAAATGGACAGCCAAGATGTTTTGTTTCGTGCGCCCGTTCGCGTGCGCCTGCAATGCGGGCTGGAGCGAACATTTCTAAGTGTCTACGACGCGCTGGATTACCTTGAACATGAATGGCCTCTGCGCCGTGGCGAACGGTACAAAAAGGCCGTCGATAAATGCCGCGGAGCACTTTCATGGTTTGCACCAGTCGAGGTCGCACGAGAGGCGTTTATTGCTGCATGTCTTGAGGCTGGCATGCCGCTGGTAATGACCGCACCACCAAGTATGGGAAATGCCAATATCCGGGCAAGCGCCTGAGCAAAATTAGCCCCGCTGCATGGCGGGGCTTCATTGTTTCGGGCAGCCCACAAATGCGCTAAAGCTGTCCGGAACTGTGATCACCTGTTTGGATGGGATAACACTGATGTGCGGTCGCTTTACCAATGAAATGACCTGGAGCGAGATCCACGCGCTCTATAGCATTCTGGATAAAGGCCCGCCGCCCTCGAACATGCCGCCGCGCTATAATATCGCCCCCACCCAGAGCGTTCATTTCGCGCACAAGGACAGCGACGGTCATTTGATGGTCGACTATGGCCGCTGGTGGCTGGTGCCGTTCTTCGCAAAAGAGTTGCCGAAAGCGGCCATGTTCAATGCCAGGATCGAGACTGTTGATACGTCGGGCGCGTTTCGGGAGCCGTTCAAATCGAAACGTTGTCTCATTCCTGCAGACGGATATTTCGAGTGGACGACCAGCACCGAGGACGGGAAGAAAGATCCATGGCTGTTTCAGATGCCAGAGGCGAAAGGTTTTTCGTTTGCTGGCATCTGGGCGCATAATGACAAGCTCAATGTCACGAGCTGCACGATCATCACAGCGCCGGCCACGCCGAAGATTTCAGAAATCCATGATCGTATGCCGGTCATCCTGGATCCGGCGGCATACGATGAATGGCTTGATACGGATATCAAAGGCGACGACGCAAAGGCCCTGTTGCGAAGCCAACATCTCAATGACAATCTGGAATTCCATCGTGTCGGCCGAGACGTGAACTCATCCCGATACGATGGAACAGATACGAAAAAGCCGATCATTAATTCGCAGTGAGGTCATTGGTGAATTGGCGTGCCACAATTGAATATCTGACCAAAAATGGTCCCATTGATGTCGATTATTTCTTCAATGACATTAACGAGCTTCCAGACATTGTTGAGCGTGGACCACACTATCATTCGATAATCAAATGCACTGTTGTTCCCGTGATGACCGGCGCAAGGCTAACGATCGAAGCAGCTGCAGAGCTGTAGCCCGCAAGTGTAAGGAAAGGCAGCGCCGGGTTGCGGCGCCGCCTGATCCGTTATCAGCTGTACGGCGAGACGCACTGTCTGCGCGGACCACTGTTTGGCTGATACGTGTTGTCGTATGCCCGGTACGATCTCCAACGGTTTGCACACCAGCTGGTGTGACTATTACCATAAGATGGTTCGGCCTGACGTGTCGCTCCACCGATCACCGCACCAGCTGCAAATGCTGCCAACGGGAACCAGTAACCATTGTGCTGACGGTAGCCTGGTCGTCTATCGCGGTAGCCGCGATGCCCGTTGTACCACCCATACCGGTTGCTGTTGTTGTATCGGTCGCGACTATCCCAACGGTCTCGGTCGCGGTTTGACCAGCGGTCACGCGGGCCGCTGCGGTCCCGCGGCAGGATGCGAGGCATATCGACAATGTTGCCGTTACGATCACGGCCGAGTTGCTGCTGAACGTTGACTAGAGGCAGCTGTTCGCTTTGGCGGTGGTTGACAGTTGGCATCTGGAACGCCTGGACAGGCATAACGCTGCTCACGCACATGATAAGTGCAGTAGCAATGCTCGTTGATCGAAACCGCATGGGTATTCCTCCTAATAATCGTTATACGAATTTTGCCGAGGCTAAGCGTTTTCAAACGACGTTCGCAGGACAACGCTGAAATTTCGGTTACACCCAAACGAGTTGCGAGTATCTTTGTTCCGGATTTGGCCGTCCTGGATAGCGTCGCGCCCGAAAAGGTTTCTTGCCGGAAAGGCGTGTTTTCGTGTAGGCGTTCGCTAACCGCACCCCGAAATTCAAGGCTGGATGTTTACCGGACCGGCGCAATGCGGTCGGAGATTAATCGTTCATGCTTGGCCTGCGTTCCGCTCTATTCAACGTCCTGTTTTATGCAAATGATCATCAGAATGATCGTGCTTACGCCGATCTATTTCATTCTGCCGCGCAAGATTGCCTATGAAATTCCGAAGAACTGGGCGCGATCCAACCATTGGCTGATGAAGACCATTGTCGGCACGACTTTTGAAATCGAGGGGCTGGAAAACATCCCGACCACTGGCTGCATTTTTGCGCCCAAGCACCAGTCCTTCTGGGACACTTACGCGCTGCTACCCAACCTCAATGATCCGGTCTACATTCTGAAGCGTGAATTGATGTGGATTCCGCTGTTTGGCTGGTACGCCGCGAAGCAGCGCATGATTCCGGTAAACCGCGCCGCGCGTGGCAAAGTCATGTTGAAGGTCATGGAGCGCGCCAAGGAAGAAATGGCAAACGGTCGTGAGCTGATCATCTACCCGGAAGGCACCCGCCTACCGCCTGGTGCAGAGCCTCAGTATCGCTACGGAATTGCTCGCCTCTACCGTGACCTCAATGTTCCCGTCGTTCCCGTTGCCATGCATCCGGGTCTGTTCTGGCCGCGTCGTTCAACGATGCGTTATCCGGGACATTTCAAGGTGCGCGTTCTGCAGCCGATTGAACCGGGTCTCGATCCGGATGTGTTTTTCAAGAAGTTGGTAGAGGTCACCGAACAGGCAAGCGACGAGTTGCTGATCGAAACCGCGACCAACAATCCCAACCTCCCCTTGCCGCCAAGCGCCGTCAAACGGCTGGAAGAACTTAGGCTCAAAGATCGTTCGGATTAAGCACCCAAGTATCAATGTCGCAGTCAATCACACGCCAGTTTCGAGCGAGATCATCCATATCTTCGTGCCTGACGAGTGCTGCATCAAGCCCTTGGAATTGATCTCCGATGTACTTGGCTAGCCCGGCGCCGCTCTGATTTGCAAACCAAACTCCCACGAGATCACTGAGCTCCTTCAAGGTTTTCAGCGTGTCTCTGGCGTCTGATATATTGAATGCGTCTAGCTGTTTGCTATTACGGCTCTGCGAGTTCCCCGAGTGCGCTACGTGAGAGCTAACATGTTCGCCAATACGGTCGAGCAACGTTAGCTTCTGGTCAATTTGCTCGAATATCTCAGTTCGAATGATGTCTGTGTCGGTTCGGTTTAAGGGCGTAGTCCCGCTCAAAAAATCAAAGTGGTCGTGGCTAAGTTCTGAGTGCGACAATGCCATATCGCCCCATACCGCTTTACCATTTGCAGCCCTTAGCCGCATGTTTTGTTCCTCGCGGAGAATATCAAGATCGTAACGACACTCTCTCACAACCTCAACGAAAACACGGCGTGTTAACTTCGGTCGGCATTCCCGCACATCGTTTAAAACGGCACGCAGCGAGTACACTCCGCGGGGTCCATTAAGGGGTATTTGTCGAGCAGCCTTCTGGTTCCGAGCAGTAAATTTGACCAGTAGCCGCTCGCTATGAGATCGAACAACATTTGATTTGGCGGCGCTGCACCCGTAGACAGCTCGACTATCCTGAGTGCTGTTTTGAACGCTGCATATTTCCAGAGCAGGTCATCAATGGTTCGCAATATTCCTGTGGTCTCGTCGCTGAATGCTTCGCGCCACAACGCTACCTTCGTCTCAATTTTTCATCAGCTTGGACGCCCATCACTTATTCCCCTCGTCTTTAGGGCTCGATACACCGTCATGCGAGATACTTTCAGTTCTCTAGCAACGTCCGCTTTGGTGGCCCCGGCAGCTACTCTCAAGCGAATTTCGTTGTCGTTGATTTGCTTCTTTCGCCCCTTGTACACACCCGACGCCCTAGCGTTTTCGATGCCAGCTCGTTGCCTGTCCTTAATGAACTGCAGCTCCATGTCCGCCACCATACCTAAAATGGTGACCACCATTTTCCCCATTGAGCCAGTTGTTGAGATTTCCGGTTCGAGGACACGTAGTGATGCACCTCTTCCTTCCAGTTCATGGACCAGATTAAGAACGTCACGGGTAGAACGGCCAAGCCGATCAAGACGCACGACCACGAGTTCGTCGCCAGCGTGCAGAAAAGCCATGATCGTCTCAAGTTCATTGCGGCCCTTGCGGGTTGATCCGGAACCTGTTTCCGACCGGACGATCTCGCACCCGGCCTGCTTCAGCCGCTCATGTTGAATGGCAAGATCCTGGTCATGTGTACTTACGCGTGCGTAACCGATGCGAGCCATGGCAATTCCGTAGCATTAGGGTGGTTGTAAGCTTGTAACGTCACTTTCGTTCAAAAACCACCCTTATGTTACATATCCTGCGTGTAACATCCGAATGTAACTTTGGGGTATACCCTAATAATACTTTGTCTGGACTGCTCTTTGGCGAGACCCTGAGCAAAGGACATAGGACGACCAGCCTCAGCCAATGGCTCGGATATTGATTGGGTTTACCGCTTTCGGGGTCGAAAAGGCTGTAGACATACTGCACCTTGAGTGAAATGACATGGTCATAAGGGTGACTGGAATCTGCAAGATGAGTGTGATGAAGCAACTGAGGTGGGTTGGAGTGGCTTTATTAGCCCTCGGCTTTCCTGCAGCTGGAATATTGCCTGCTTGGGCGGGGTTCGAAAACGGCCCTGTTGAAGTTGGCCAAGTTCTCATATTGCTGGGCGGTGCAGCCATGGCGCTCTGGTTTGCAATAGATAATCACACAAAGCTTCGATGGTTCTGGCTTGCCGTCTCTATCGTTTGGGCGATCTTGGCATTTCGCGAGCTTAGCTGGGGCGGAGTTTTCATGCCTCCGTTGTCCAACGGCGATGAGGGACCGTTTTTCTCTTCGTCGCAGCTTTGGTACAATCCTTACATAATGCCTGCACTCATCGTCGTAGGCCTGATCTGCGCGGCATTTTCCATTAAGGGCAAGGGTATTTACGTTCTCAGGTTTCTGATTGTCACCTGGCGCTTTCCATTTGCCGACATTCTTCTGTTTATTGTCGCAATGATTGTCTCCGCTGGTGCCGAAGGACATATGGGTTTGAATTTCGGCGACTGGGGCCACATGCAGATACTGGAAGAAATGTCAGAGACTGCAGCTTATGTTTTCCTAATGTCTGCGCAGGCAAGAGTGAAGCTCGCTCTTAGGCGGTAAGGACTAACTCGTAAACCAAAGCGCTCAGACCGTTGGGCCACCGATCACTTCGGAACAAACTGCAATTGATAGAGTTCACCTACAGAGCGCGGGCCGTGTCAACCGGACGCGACAGGGATGGTGAACATCGCGGTTTTTCCGGTTTCTCGCGATGGCCAACGAAACGGCAGACGAGCGCCCCACCTGTCCGGCTTCGCACTCGACACTCACTTGAACTGAATGATCAGAACTTGACCTTCCATCCGGAGCGAACCCAGACGGTTGGGTCGTCGCCTTGGGTTGTCACGTTGACGTTGAGCGAGGCCGTGCCGCCAGCAACATCGACTTCCGCACCCAGACCACCGCGCAGCCAGAACTGGTTGGTGTCCTGCCCGTCGAAACTGAAAGCGGAAAGACCGGTGATGGTGCCGCTGGTGGCCGCTGTTTCGTTTTCAAAACGGTAGGCAGCTTCAGCGCGGGCCAGCAGGCGGATATCATTGTTCAATGCGTGAACGCCGTCGATACCGGCACGAACAACCGTGCTGTGGTCGCTGGTTGAATTGAAAC
>NZ_JACVAB010000010.1 GCF_014851585.1 Agrobacterium sp. AGB01 | reverse complement strand
CGCTGCGCAACAGGCCAGCGCCCACGTCATAGTGGGCGGACGAACGCGTCAGAGAGAGGCGTACAAATCGAAATGAAGCAAAAGCAGAAAGCAGGCGGCCAGCGTATCACAATAGGTCCCGATATAATCGGGTGCAAAATACAGCCAGCATCTAAAAGGCCGGAGCAGCCAATTAAAGAGAGTACATGCAAAGCCGCACGGAATAGAAGTTGAGGCATGGGCCAACATAATTCGGCCGCGTCAAAGGCAGGTCGGGTGCCCGCGACGTCAACGGATTCTCCAAGAAAAAGCTGCCGAATCAGACGCGACATAATGTGATTAACTAACCCAGTTATGGCAGGTCACAGGATGCAAGTTCTTGGAAAGGTGTGAGTTACGAATCATACGCAGACACATATAATGCCAGCTCATTGAAGCGTTTTCTCACTGTATTATATTATATTTTTTGAAAAAGAGAGTTGGCTGGGGAACCTGGATTCGAACCAAGATTAACGGAGTCAGAGTCCGTCGTTCTACCGTTGAACTATTCCCCAACGCTGCGAAGTGGCTGCGCCGCTCTGATAGGGCGTCATATAAATGATTTAACCCCTGATGCAAGCTCAAAATGCGTTTTTAGCAAAGGAAATTCGCTTTGCTTACAATCTCGCCCGTGTTGAGTGTGGCGAGGATAATAACAGGCTGGTTTCACTGCCGGTGATACCGGGAATAAGACGTATGCGGCGTAGGATCGCGTCGAAGGTGGCCAGTGTTGGAGCGCTAAGTTCAGCGATCAGATCCCACCGGCCATTGGTGGTATGAACTTCAGAAATTTCAGCAATGCCTTCGAGTGCGCGGATCACGCGATCCGTCACATGCCCCTCGATTTCGATCATCATGATGCCCCGCACCGCCTCTTCAACGGCGTCAGCCCGTAGAATGACGGTATAGCCCAGAATAACGCCTGTCTTTTCCAGCCGTTCTATGTGCGCTCGCACTGTGGCACGCGATGCGCCGGTTTCTGCGGCCAGATCCGAAATGCTGCGACGTCCATTATGGCGCAGTTGGGTGATGAGTTTTTCGTCGAGCGGATCCATATTGCCACTTTGTCTCCATGAGTGACCAAAATGGTAAAGCTATTGGAGCTATTTGCCAATAATTATTGTTCATCTCGCCAGTTAAACATGGTCTGATCCTCTAAATAGAATTCAAGAGGAGTGACGGCCATGGAATGCAGACTGATTGGTGCACCATTGCAGATTGGAGCAGGGCAGTTGGGCTGTGAGATGGGGCCAAGTGCTCTGAGGATTGCAGGTCTTAAAACTGCGCTTCAAGCTCTTGGTCACACGGTCACTGATATCGGTAATGTGGCGCCCAAGGCGTTCGCAGAAATCCCACATCCCAACGCCGCCGTTCACCACCTCGGTGAGACTGTTTCCTGGACGGAAGCTCTGAGTGAAGCGGCCTATCGTGAAAGCGGGCTTGGCATGCCGATCTTCATGGGCGGTGACCATGCGATATCGGCGGGAACGGTTGCCGGCGTGTCAAAGCGTGCTACAGAAATGGGCCGTCCGCTTTTTGTGCTCTGGCTTGATGCCCATACGGATTATCACAGCCTTGAAACAACGCGCAGCGGCAATCTGCATGGCGTGCCTGTTGCTTATTACAGCGGACGGGAAAGTTTTTCGGGCTATTTCCCACCGCTTGAACACCCCGTTGATCCAAACTGCATCTGCATGATCGGTATTCGAAGCGTCGATCCGGCTGAGAGCGCCGCCTTGAAGGATTCTGGTATCACCGTGCATGATATGCGCATGATCGACGAACATGGCGTCGCCGTGCTGCTGCGCGAGTTTCTGGTGAAGGTCGAGGCCGCAAACGGTCTGCTACATGTCAGCCTTGACGTTGATTTTCTTGAGCCAGCCATCGCGCCGGCAGTCGGCACAACGGTCCCAGGTGGCGCTACCTTCCGTGAGGCACATCTGGTGATGGAAATGCTGCATGACAGCGGCCTGGTTTCGAGCCTTGATCTGGTCGAGCTTAATCCGTTTCTCGATGAAAGAGGGCGTACAGCAACGCTGATGGTGGATCTCGCCGCCAGCCTGATGGGCAAGAGCGTGATGGATCGCCCGAACCGGGCAGGCTGATTGCGGAGGAGATGACTATGACAATCGTACCTAATCTGAATATCGTTCCATTCGTCAGTGTTGATCACATGATGAAGCTGGTCTTGAAGATCGGCATCGATACATTCCTGCGCGAACTTGCGAATGTTGTCGAAGAGGATTTCCTGCGCTGGGAGAGTTTTGACAAGACGCCCCGCATCGCGTCGCACTCGACCGATGGTGTTATTGAACTGATGCCGACTAGTGATGGCACTTTATACGGCTTCAAATACGTCAACGGCCATCCCAAGAACACGCGGGAAGGCCGGCAGACCGTAACGGCATTTGGCGTGCTTTCTGACGTCGGCAACGGTTATCCGATGCTGCTGACCGAAATGACGATCCTTACAGCTCTTAGAACCGCTGCGACGTCAGCGGTTGCGGCCAAACATCTTGCCCGCAAGAACGCGCGCACCATGGCGATCATCGGCAATGGTGCCCAGAGCGAATTTCAGGCGCGTGCCTTCAAGGCTATCCTCGGGATCGATCAACTGCGTCTCTATGACATTGATCCCGCCGCGAGTGAGAAATGCAGGCGTAATCTTGCCGGACAGGGTTTTGATATTGTGATTTGTCCGACGGCGCAGGATGCCGTCGAAGGTGCTGACATCATCACCACTGTGACGGCAGACAAACAATATGCCACGATCCTTAGTGACAACATGGTTGGCCCGGGCGTGCACATCAACGCGGTTGGTGGTGACTGCCCAGGCAAGACGGAGCTGCACAAGGATATCCTGTTGCGATCGGATATTTTTGTCGAGTATCCACCGCAGACCCGTATCGAAGGCGAGATACAGCAGTTACCGGCCGATTATCCGGTCACAGAGTTGTGGCAGGTGATTGCTGGCATGGCGGACGGCCGGGTGGACGATCACCAGATTACTCTTTTTGACAGCGTCGGTTTTGCGACCGAGGATTTTTCGGCTCTGCGTTATGTGCGTGCCAAATTGCACGACACAGGGCTTTTCGAGGAGTTGGATCTTCTGGCTGACCCGGATGACCCTCGCGATCTATTCGGCATGTTGCTGCGTTGTGAGGCAGCGATGGCCTGATAAAGGTCGGGTAATCTGTTTACGCCTCCCATTGGCCAGATTGAGACTCATGACGTTATTCTGCTGAAATTCGTCATAGTTTCATTTGAATTTCATTATCTTCGGTGCTGTAAGCTGTTCCGGATACAATGAGATTTTCCTTTGGGGAGACGGACTTGCAGCAGGAAGTAATACACGACCTCTTCATTATCGGTGGCGGTATCAATGGCTGCGGCATCGCACGCGATGCTGCTGGCCGTGGGTACTCGGTTGGCCTTGCTGAAATGAGCGATTTTGCTGCAGGTACGTCATCTGGTGCCACCAAACTCATTCACGGTGGTTTGCGATATCTCGAACATTACGAGTTCCGGTTGGTTCGTGAATCGCTGATGGAACGTGAAGTGCTGTGGGCAATGGCGCCACACATCATCAAGCCGATGCGGTTTGTGTTGCCTTACCACAAGGGCGGTGTGCGTCCTGCCTGGCTCATTCGCCTCGGCCTGTTCCTCTATGATCACTTAGGTGGCCGCAAGTTGTTGCCGCCGACCAAGTCGCTGGACATGCGTCGCGACGTGGCAGGCAAACCTCTTAAGCCGATTTTCGACAAGGCATTCGAATATTCTGACGGTTGGGTGGATGACGCACGGCTGGTGGTTCTGAATGCGCGGGATGCAGCCGACCGTGGCGCGCAGATCATGAACCGCACCAGAGTGACGTCAGCGCAGCGTGATGGAAAGCTCTGGTCGCTGACATTGACCGATACGGTTAGTGGGCAGGTCACCACGGTTAAAGCCCGCATGCTGATCAATGCGGCGGGCCCGTGGGTTGACCAGGTGCTGGGGCAGTCCTTGGGCCGCAACGCCGTGCATAATGTACGGCTTGTGCAGGGCAGCCATATCATCGTGAAAAAGAAGTTCGATGATCCGCGTGCCTATTTCTTCCAGAACCCTGACAACCGCATAATTTTCGCCATTCCCTATGAGGATGAGTTCACGCTGATCGGCACGACAGATCGTGACTACAAGGCTGATCCGAAGGACGTGAAGATCAGTGACGAGGAAATTCAGTATCTGTGCAATGCCGCCAGCGAATACTTTGCTGAGCCGGTTCGCGCAGAAGATATCGTCTGGACCTATTCCGCTGTTCGTCCGCTCTATGATGACGGCGCCTCTAAGGCGCAGGAAGCGACCCGTGATTATGTGCTGAAACTGGATGGAGCCACTGACGAAGCACCGCTTCTCAACGTGTTCGGTGGCAAACTCACCACATATCGCCGTCTTGCAGAACATGCGATGGAAATCATTGGCAAGGCCTTGGTCGTCAAAGGGGCGCCATGGACGGCAAAGAGCCGTTTGCCGGGTGGTGATTTTGTAGTTACTGGTTATGAGACCGAAGTCAAAAAGCTCTCGGCTGCTTATCCATTTCTGGAAACATCACATGCACGACGCCTCGTCAGGCTTTATGGCACTAATGCCACCCCAATGCTTGGCTCGGCCACGCAGCTTCCCGACCTCGGTCAACATTTTGGCGCAGATCTCTACGCCAAAGAGGTTGATTGGCTGATGACGCAGGAATGGGCGAACCATGCCGTCGATGTCGTTTGGCGCCGTACCAAGATTGGTCTCCACCTCACTGCAGAGCAGATTGAAGTGCTTGAGACCTATATGGTAACTGCCGCGAATAGCGCGGCGACATAAGGGACGGGAGGGCGGTCAGCCCTCTGTCTTGCGGTTCTTGCGTGCGGCCATGTGTTCACGCCAAATGGTGAAGATACCCGCGGCGACGACGATCACAGCGCCAATGATCATATTGGTGCTCAGGCTCTCGCCAAACAGCGTCACGCCGATGATCGAGACCATAACAAGCTGGTAATAAGAGAACGGCTGTACCGAGGCTGCATCGGCCAGTTCAAAGGCTTTGATGAGCAGATAGTGGCCACTCATGCCGGTGGCACACAATGCAAGCATCCAGACAATATCATGTGGCGCAAAAGAAACCCAATAAAACGGGCCGACAAAGGTCAGCGCCACTGCGCCCGCAACGCCAGTATAAAAGAAGCTGGTCATGGCACTATCGGTGCGGCTGGCCAGCCGTGTCAAAACGCCATAAAGCCCAAGCAGGAATGCGGCAATGAAGGTGACGATCAGCATGGGGTCAAATCCATCACCTTCCGGTTTGAGGATGATCAGCACCCCGATAAAACCAACAAGAATAGCCGACCAGCGGCGCCAGCCGACACGCTCACCAAGGATGGGAACTGACAGCGCTGCCACCATCAGGGGTGTGGAGGCGAGAATGGAATGAGAGTGCGCCAGGCCGACGATAGCGAAAGATGTGATCGATAGCGAAATCTGCACTGCAAGGATCACGCCTCGGCTGATTTGCAGGCCCAGCCGGTTTGCCGCGATTGTTGCCCGTAACCCATCGCGGGATCGGATGGCCATGAAGATCGCAAACAGTGCAAACGCCCAATAGCGGATCATGGTCACGAAGACCGGCGGATAATGGGTGCCAAGATATTTCGAGATACCGTCCTGAACCGCAAAAATGCTGAAAGCAATCAGCGCATAAAGGAGGCCGGTGGTCTTGGCTTGCATTGAAAGCTCATATCTTGGTTCTGGCCGACGCCGGTGTAGGGCGCGTGCCGAATGCATGCAAAAGGCGGGAAGTCAGTTTTATAAGAAACCATTCTTCATTGTCTGACAACCTGATTTTTTAGGTTTCAGCTATGCAAGGCAATCTTGGCTTTTGTTACCTAGAAGGCATTGCAGAGGTTAAGGGCTCAACCCTTGCGAATGTGAAAGCGGTGGCTGTTTTCCAGCGCAGTGCTTTCCAGCAGTGCGTGTCCGTCTTCATTGCAAAGATGGGGAATATCGATCACAGCGAGAGGATCGGTGGTCTCGATGATAAATTCGAATCCGGATTGTTTTTTGGCAAGTAGCTTTCTGGCTCGCAGAACCGGCAGTGGGCAACGCAGCCCACGTAGGTCAAGCATTTCCGGACCGCTGGAGGTCATTCCGTTGCCCAAAGCTTCCAGAATGGTTTTTTCTTTTCTGGCTCTGGTGCCTGCTGTGGCGCAAAGGCGAGCGGGTTCATCGACGGAACAGGGACCGAAGCTGTTGTCATGCCGGCGGCTGGCTGCGTCGTGTTCGAAGCGATAGCCGTCTGACCAGTGCTGACTGGAGACTGTTGCGGTGTTGCCGGGCGTGGTGTCGAGGCTGTTGCCGCAGGCGCCTGTGGTGTCAAAACCGGTGTGACATGGTTCTTTTTGTCCATGAGGGCAGCGAATTCCGCTTCCTTCATAAGCTTGCCAGCCTTCAGCGAAGAACCGGTGGGGGCGTAAGCGGCTTCGCGGCCCTTGCGCTTGTCGGCAACAACTGCCTTGCGCTCAGCCTCGCTTGGGTCATACCACGCCATGCCGTCGTATTTTTTGACTGCCTTTTCATAGGCAAGATCATAAGTCTTGCCGTACCCTGCCAGTGCGTTCGCCAATGCTGGCGGTGTGCTCATGGCAGGGCATTGTGCCGAAGCGTTAAACGATCCACCTTCGGTCTGCTGGTTGAAGACATATTTCTTCTCGCAGACATTTACTTCCGGTGGGCGCTTGGTCACTTCAAAATTGTCGTAGCCGACCTTCAGCATTTTCCAGAAATCAAGGTTTTCGCTGTGGCGGTGGCGTACCATGTTTTCCGCTGTCATGCGGAAGGGGAATGCCTGCAGCTGAATGGTCTTTTGGCCGCCAGTAAATGCATCACGGGCAAAAGCGTAGATTTCCAGGACCTGCGCGTCGGTCATCGAATAGCAACCGGATGAGGAGCAGGCACCATGGATCATCAGGTTGGTACCTGAACGCCCGTTGGCCTGGTCATAGCGGTTTGGAAATCCGGTGTTGATGGCCAGATAGTAGCTGGAATTCGGGTTCATGTGGCCGGGTGTCAGGTTATAGAAACCTTCCGGAGCTTGCCGGTCGCCTTCCTTGACCTTCGGTCCAAGTTTACCGGACCATGCACAGATCTGATATTCGGCAATCTTGTCGAAACGGTTGTCACGTTTCGCTTTCCAGATTTCAAGCGCGCCTTCTTCTTTGAAAATGCGGATCATGATGGGCGCATTGCGCTCCATGTCCTTTTTCTGCATTTCAGCAAGTCTTGCCGGGGAAAGGGGGTGGCCGACCTTATTTTTGATGTGCGAGACGTCCGCTTCGACGGTGTCGAGCGTATCGTTGCAACTTGTCAATGCGAAGGCTGTGCACGCCAGAAGAGCAAGATGTATCAAACGCATGAAGATCGATCCGAAAAAACAAGCCGCCGTTGGCGTTGTTCCGTCAACAGCATGTCATTTAAAATACAGCGTTAACCGTTTACATGTTCTTAACTGATCGGCAATCCACCCCGGTTGCCTCCGTCGCACACATGTCTGTGATCAGAATATGGCCTAGTTTAGGCCATATTCGCTGGTAATGCGGACATAATCAGAGATTTCTGCCGATATCGAGGAATTTCTGGCGGCGTTCCGCACGGATTTGGTTGGCAGAATGGGACGACAGGTCAGAAAGTGCCTTGTTGATCAC
Source organism: Agrobacterium sp. AGB01 (assembly GCF_014851585.1). GTDB lineage: Bacteria > Pseudomonadota > Alphaproteobacteria > Rhizobiales > Rhizobiaceae > Agrobacterium. The sequence continues at coordinate 152,706 of NZ_JACVAB010000010.1, read as the reverse complement.
GTCACCGGTCGCGGTGATGACCTTGGAAGGATCACGATGTGCGCCGCCAATTGGCTCTGGAATGATGCCGTCGATAACGCCCAGCGACTTCAGATCTTCCGAGGTGATCTTCATGTTGGTGGCGGCTTCCTTTGCACGGGTGGAATCGCGCCAGAGAATGGATGCTGCACCTTCAGGTGAAATCACCGAATAGATTGCGTGCTCAAGCATGTACACGCGGTTGCCCGTTGCAATGGCAATGGCGCCGCCCGAACCACCTTCGCCAATAACAACCGAGACGATCGGGACCTTGACGTTGAGGCACATTTCGGTCGAGCGAGCGATGGCTTCGGCCTGTCCGCGCTCTTCGGCGCCAACGCCGGGATAAGCGCCTGCGGTATCGATCAGTGTAATGACCGGAAGCGAGAAGCGATCAGCCAGTTCCAGCACGCGGATAGCCTTGCGGTAACCCTCTGGGCGCGGGCTGCCGAAATTGTGCTTGAGGCGCGACTTGGTATCGTTGCCTTTTTCCTGACCGATAATGGCAACCGGCTGGCCATTAAAGCGACCGAGGCCTGCCTGAATGGCGGCATCTTCCGAAAACTTGCGGTCGCCCGCCAATGGTGTGAAGTCGGTAAACAGCGCAGTTGCATAGTCCACGAAATGCGGACGCTGCGGGTGGCGTGCTACCTGCGTCTTCTGCCAGGGGTTCAGCTTGGAATAGATGTCCTGCATCGCATCCTGAACACGGCTTTCCAGACGGGTGATCTCCTCCGAGGTGTCTATACTCTCGTCCTCGGTGGCGAGCTTTTTCAGCTCTATGATTTTGCCTTCAAGGTCGGAGATTGGTTTTTCGAAGTCGAGGTAGTTGTGCATGAGATCCGTTTCCGATCGTTTTGCCCAAGGTTTATCCGGTCCTTACCGGCGGTTCCGCAGGCTCTAATCGTGTTTTTTGCCCTGTTTGGCAAGGGGGTGGTGTGTTTGTACCAGTTCTTGCAGGCGTTCTTCCAGTACATGTGTATAGATTTGTGTCGTTGCAATGTCGGAATGACCCAACAATTCCTGTACCGCACGCAGATCGGCGCCATTTTGCAAAAGATGGCTGGCAAAGGCGTGTCGCATGACGTGTGGCGATATCGCAGAAGGGTTTATACCGGCACGAATGGCAATATCTTTCAGGTCACGGGCGAATACCTGACGCGGCAAGTGGCCCGATTTACCATAAGAAGGAAAAAGCCAGGGATTTTCGTTTTTCGGGTCGCTATTGGCCTTTAGGGCGCTGCCATAGGCTGACATCGCGTCCATTGCCGTGCGCGAAAGCAGGACCAGCCGCTCTTTGTTGCCCTTGCCGCGGATCGACAAGAACCGCTCTTTTTGTGCCAATGCCGTGAGCGGCAGAGATACAAGTTCGCTGACGCGCATGCCGGTGGCATAAAGCAGTTCCAGAAGAACACGCATGCGCAACCGCGAAAGCTGCCCCGGTCCTTCTTGCTCTGCCTCAGCTGAGGCCTGCTGTAAAAGGCGATTCACATCGGCCACACTCATGATTTTGGGCAGCGGCGTTGTTTTCTTTGGTGCGTCGAGGATGCTGGTCGGGTCATCGTCGCGCAGACCCTCGGCATACAGAAATTTGTAGAACTGGCGCATGCTGGACAGGTGGCGTGCTTGTGACGAGGCGGCAAAGCCAAGTGTGGCAAGATGAGAAAGATAGGCTGAAAGGTCGCTCTGCTGCGCCTGCATCAGCGAAGTGCCGTTATCGATCAGAAACTGCCAGAGGTCGGAAAGATCACGTTCATAGGATTGAAGCGTATTGTCAGCCGCGCCCCGTTCCGCGCTCATCATTTCCAGGAAACTTTCCAGACGGGCACTGTCCATCTTGCTCATTGGCGGTCTCTTGGTCTCACTGGACCGGCGGGTTAAGGCGCTCGGAAGGAATGCGCACGGTTATATCGCGTTCTCGGGGTTCAACCAGCATCACAAGTGAAACCATGGATCCGTAAACAATTCCGACAATGGCGGCGCAGATAAACAAAAAGCGGAACAGGGTTGGCATTGGCCCTCCATCTATCATTGCTGTGCCAGATTGGGTTTGTCTTGTCCCATATGCAAAAGATGAAAGCAAAGGGCAACCAGACGCGTTCAATCTTTGACCGTTAATGTCTGAGGCTTTTAGCCTGAGCCATAAGGAATATCTCTTGACGCTGGCTAAACATTTGCAGATACCGGAATCGAACCGGACCTGCACATTAATGAGCGAATCTTTCACATTTCCCGTTCCCACGCTTGCTGAGGAAGCACGGGCGAAGCTCGGAAGACGCAATATCGTCTTTGTCGGTCTTATGGGCGCTGGTAAATCCGCGATCGGCCGTCTGGTCGCGCAGCAACTTGGCGTTACTTTTGTCGATACGGATGCGGAGATCGAGCGCGTATCGCGCATGACGATCACTGACCTGTTTGCAAAATACGGCGAAAACGAATTCCGTGCACTTGAGGCTCGTGTCATCAGAAGGCTTTTGCGCGGTGGCCCTAAGGTGGTTTCGACAGGCGGCGGCGCATTTATCAACGAGGTTACTCGCAATCATATCAAGAACGCCGGTCTTTCTCTGTGGCTGAGGGCTGATCTGGATGTATTGTGGGAGCGCGTCAACAAGCGCGATCATCGGCCGTTGTTGAAAACTGAGAACCCAAAAGCCACGCTCGAAAACCTGATGATAAAGAGATACCCGATCTATGCCGAGGCTGATTTGGTCATCGAATCCCGCGATGTGGGTAAAGATATCATTGTGACTGAGGTTCTGGCCGCAGTGGCCGGACGTGACCTCGCTACCTCCAAGAATGGAAATGCCAAATCATGACGACCTCGACAGGATCATCGCAGGAGCGGCGCGTGCATGTGCCGTTGGTAGGGCGCGCTTACGACATTCTCATCGGGCCAGGTCTGATGTCCAAGGCTGGCGGAGAAATTTCTTCGCGTCTCAAAGGGCGCCGTGCGGCGATCATCACGGATGAACATGTCGCACCGCTTTACCTTGATATGGTGATGGACAGCCTGCAGACCGATGGCATTGAGGCCGTTTCCCTGACCCTGCCAGCTGGCGAGAAGACCAAGAGCTTCGAACATTACATGGCAGTCTGCGACCTCATTCTTGAGGCACGCATTGAACGTAATGATGCAGTCATTGCCTTGGGCGGTGGTGTAATCGGTGATCTGACTGGCTTTGCCGCCGGCACAGTGCGGCGTGGTGTGCGGTTTGTACAGATACCGACCACGCTGCTGTCACAGGTGGATTCGTCGGTCGGTGGCAAAACCGGCATCAACACCCGTCACGGCAAAAACCTTGTTGGTGTGTTTCATCAGCCGGATCTGGTTCTGGCGGATTCCTCGGTGCTCGATACGTTGAGCAAGCGCGAATTCCGCGCCGGTTATGCGGAAGTGGTCAAATACGGCCTTATCGACAAACCGGATTTCTTCGAGTGGCTTGAGAAAAATTGGCAGGAGGTTTTTGCCGGTGGTCCGGCGCGCATTGAAGCCATTGCCACCAGCTGCCAGGCAAAATCCGATGTGGTTGTCGAAGATGAATTCGAGAACGGACGTCGCGCATTGCTCAATCTCGGTCATACTTTCGGACATGCGCTGGAAGCGGCAACTGAATATGACAGCAAACGTCTGGTGCACGGCGAAGGTGTTGCCATCGGCATGGTTCTTGCGCACCAGTTCTCGTCGCGGGTCAATCTGGCGAGCCCGGATGACGCAAAGCGGGTCGAGGCACATCTGAAAGCGGTTGGCCTGCCTGTTTCGATGAATGAAATTCCCGGCACCCTGCCACCGGTTGAAATGCTGATGGCGGCGATTGCACAGGACAAGAAGGTCAAAAGCGGCAAGCTTACCTTTATCCTGACCCATGGTATTGGCCAGTCCTTCGTTGCGGATAATGTTGCCGCCTCCGAAGTCGAATCCTTCCTGAAAGAAAAACATCCGGCTTGATGTTTTTGAGATTGGCATCGTGTCTTACGATGCCAATCCTGCTGCTGCTCAGATTGACGGCCACATATCTTAAAAGCGGGTGGGTTCTCCCGGTGCCGCAGCTTCGATGGCGAGAGCATGCAAACCTTCGTCCAGTTCAGGCTGCAACAGGGCATTAATTGCCCGGTGGCGGTCGATGCGAGACTTGCCGGAAAAGCTTTCTGACACTATCTGGATACGCATATGGGTTTCCCCATCCCCGGTCATTCCTGGCTGGTGGCCTGCGTGTTTACCGCTCTCATTGATGACGGCAAGGCGTTGCGGTGCGAAAGCGTCGTTCAGTTTTTTTTCTATGCGGGCGGTCAGTGACATCGTCTCATTCCATTCTAAAAGGGGCTCTTTAAAAGCCAGCAACATTCCTGTTTGTCAATTCTTGTTGTGTACCTTTGCGTACCCCATAATCAGGCTATCATGAAACTGGATTCGAAATACTTTGATCGCATCCGCACGCGCCGGAAAAAGGACAGTCAGCAGGAGGTTCAAGCTCCTACCTGTCAATGGGACGGCTGCGAGCGCCCTGGTGCCCATCGTGCACCCGTCGGCCGCAACGCCGAGGGGCAATTCTTCATGTTCTGTTTCGAGCATGTGAAGGAGTATAACAAGGGTTATAACTACTTCTCTGGCCTGTCTGATAGCGATATTGCGCGTTACCAGAAAGAGGCGATTACCGGTCATCGTCCGACCTGGACGGTTGGGGTCAACAAGACCGCCCGCGATAGCCCTTTGCATTCCACGCTGAAATCAGGCGCTGCCGGCGCAAATGCACGTATTCGCGACCCGTTTGGTTTTACCGGCTCCGGTGGCGCGCGTAGCGGCGGACAACGGTTCCAGCAGAACCGCAAGTTGAAAACACTGGAAGCCCAGGCTTTTGATACGCTTGGTCTGGCAGCCAGTGCAACCCAGGATGAAATCAAGCGCCGCTACAAGGAACTTGTCAAAAAGCACCATCCTGATGCTAATGGTGGCGATCGCGGTTCGGAAGAGCGTTTTCGGACTGTTATTCAAGCGTATCAATTGTTAAAGCAGTCTGGTTTCTGTTAGGGTCTGCGAACCTTAAACTCGCTTGATAATTGCCTGATGATATGTGGTTGGGTGCTTGCTACCCGCCTTGGAGACGTGATGAGCAAAATTGATCTTGATATTTCCAACCTGCCGGACACAACCGTTTCTGTTCGGGATGTTTTTGGTATTGATACCGATCTGGTCGTGCCTGCCTATAGCCAGGGCGATGCCTATGTACCGGATCTGGACCCGGATTACCTTTTTGACCGCGAGACGACGCTGGCAATCCTTGCGGGTTTTGCTCACAACCGCCGTGTCATGGTGTCCGGTTTCCACGGCACGGGTAAGTCCACGCATATCGAGCAGGTTGCTGCGCGCCTGAACTGGCCATGCGTCCGTATCAACCTCGACAGCCATGTCAGCCGTATCGACCTCGTCGGCAAGGACGCCATCGTTCTGAAGGACGGCAAGCAGGTTACCGAATTCAAGGACGGCATTCTGCCTTGGGCTTACCAGCACAATGTTGCGCTTGTGTTCGATGAATACGATGCCGGTCGTCCCGACGTGATGTTCGTTATTCAGCGCGTTCTGGAATCCTCCGGTCGCCTGACGCTGCTCGACCAGAGCCGCGTTATCCGTCCTCATCCTGCATTCCGCATTTTCGCAACCGCCAACACGGTTGGCCTTGGTGATACTACCGGTCTTTACCATGGCACGCAGCAGATCAACCAGGCACAGATGGACCGCTGGTCTATCGTCACGACGCTGAACTACCTGCCGCATGACAAGGAAGTTGATATCGTTGTTGCCAAGGTGAAGAAGCTGAACACCAAGGAAGGCCGCGAAACCGCTTCCAAGATGGTGCGTCTGGCCGATCTCACGCGTTCGTCCTTCGTCAATGGCGACCTTTCGACCGTCATGAGCCCACGTACTGTGATTACCTGGGGAGAAAATGCTGAAATCTTTGGCGATGTCGCCTTTGCTTTCCGCGTGACGTTCCTTAACAAGTGCGACGAACTTGAGCGCACTCTGGTTGCCGAACTTTATCAGCGCGCCTTTGGCGTTGAGCTGAAAGAGAGTGCAGCAAACATCGTTCTCTCCGCGTGAGACCACCCCTCTTTGAGGGTTGATCGAACATTCGGATTATCAAGGGATGAGAATGCTTTACGCCCCTTATGGCATGCCACGTGAAACTGTGTGACGGTTTTGCTGTCACGGCGTGCGGGGGGCGGGGCTTCTCAGGTGAATGGGTAATAGCATGGCAATGCGTGGCGATAATTCCAGAGCGAAAAGCGGTACGGTGATCGATACGGAGCCGTTGCGCAATGCCATTGCCGGCAGTGTGCGGTCCGTGGCCGGCAGTGCGCAGGTTGAGGTCGTGTTCGCCAATGAGCGTCCGGGTCTTGCTGGCGAACGTATGCGTCTTCCGGAAATCTCCAAAAAGCCGACGGCACAGGAAATTGCCATCACGCGTGGTCTTGGCGATTCCATGGCGTTGCGACTGGCCTGCCACGACAATGATATTCACGCAAACCTCGCACCGCAGGGTGCAGATGCGCGCGTCATTTTTGATGCTGTGGAACAGGCGCGTGTCGAATCCATCGGTTCGCTGCGCATGCCGGGTGTTGCCTCCAACATTCGCAGCATGAATACGGAGAAATATTCTAAAGCTAATTTCTCGACGATTGAGAAACAGGATGACGCACCCATTGCCGAGGCTGTGGCCTTGCTGGTGCGTGAACGTCTGACCGGTGAAAAACCGCCGGCAAGTGCAGGCAAGGTTCTGGATCTGTGGCGTCCTTTCATTGAAGAAAAGGCCTCTGTCGATCTCGATAATCTTGGTTCGGCCATTCACGATCAGAAGGCTTTCGCAAAGCTCGTGCGTCATATGCTGACCTCGATGCAGATGGCGGAAGATCTTGGCGATGTTGATAATGAGGCAGATGATCAGGAAGCTCAGAGCGATGAAGATCAGCCACGCAGCAACGAGACAGAAGAAGAGCAGGTAGAAGAAGAAGCCGGTTCTGATGCAGCCCCTGCCGAGGACAGTGAAGCCTCACAGGAAGAAATGGAAGAAGGCGAGATGGATGGCGCCGAGATGTCGGAGGACGAAATGTCCGACGATCTCGAAGACGACTCCGAAACGCCGGGTGAAACACGTCGCCCCAACAGTCCGTTTGACGATTTTAATGAGAAAGTCGACTACCGTATCTTCACGCAGGAGTTCGATGAAGAAATTCCTGCCGAAGAACTGTGCGAGGAGGCTGAACTGGATCGGCTGCGCGCATTCCTCGACAAACAGCTTGCCCATTTGCAGGGTGCTGTCGGACGTCTCGCAAACCGCTTGCAGCGCCGCCTGATGGCGCAGCAGAACCGCTCCTGGGATTTTGATCTCGAAGAAGGTTACCTCGACCCTGCAAGGCTGGTGCGTCTGATCATTGATCCGATGCAACCATTGTCCTTCAAAAAGGAACGCGACACCAAGTTCCGCGACACGGTCGTGTCGCTTGTCATCGACAATTCCGGTTCGATGCGGGGGCGTCCGATTACGGTTGCTGCGACCTGCGCCGACATTCTGGCACGGACGCTGGAACGTTCTGGCGTCAAGGTCGAAATCCTCGGTTTCACCACCAAGGCCTGGAAGGGCGGCCAGTCGCGCGAGCAATGGCTTGCGAATGGCAAACCCGCGTCGCCGGGTCGTCTCAACGATCTGCGTCACATCATCTACAAGAGCGCCGATGCGCCATGGCGGCGTTCACGCCGCAATCTCGGTCTGATGATGCGTGAAGGCCTGCTGAAGGAAAACATCGATGGCGAAGCGCTGATGTGGGCGCATAACCGTCTGATCGGCCGTCCTGAGCAGCGCAAGATCATGATGATGATTTCCGATGGTGCGCCGGTCGACGATTCAACATTGTCGGTCAATCCGGGCAATTATCTCGAGCGGCATCTGCGCGCTGTTATCGAGCAGATTGAGACACGGTCGCCGGTCGAGTTGCTGGCCATTGGTATCGGTCACGATGTGACACGTTATTACCGCCGCGCGGTGACGATTGTGGATGCGGATGAACTTGCTGGTGCGATGACGGAACAGCTTGCCTCTCTGTTTGAGGAGCAGGGCACGACAAAGGCTTCCGGACGAGCGCGCCGTGCGGGATAAGCAGCGCACGTATTATACCGACAGCAAGACAAAAAATACGGCATCTCTGACTGGCGTCCTGGCGGCGCTAGTCGCCAGTGTCGCATTATCCATGCCGCTGCCGGTTTTTGCTGCAAACAGTGTTGACGCGCCTGTCAGTGCACGGGTGTTGCAGGGCTTCAAGGTCAGCGGCAAGGAGACCCGTTTCGGAAAGCTCGAATATGTCGGCGGACTGGTGCTCAGCTCGCGCGAACCGCTGTTCGGCGCTATGTCCAGCATACGTTTCCGTCCGGATGGACGCAATTTTGTAGCGGTTCTCGATACCGGCCACTGGCTGACGGGTCAAATCCAACGCGATGCTGATGGAAAGCTCGTCAGTGTCACCGGCGTTAAAATAACACCGATGCTGGATGCCGCAGGGCGCGAACCACATCGCAAGATGGAAATGGATGCCGAAGGCCTGGTTCTGCGGGATGGGCAGGTTATCGTCAGTTACGAGCAGCGCCACCGGATTGATGTGTATCCCGATCCCGGCTTCGCCACGTCACGGCCCGTCAAACGTATTCCGCATCTTATTCCATCGGGGGAATTGCGTGCCAATGGCGGTGTGGAAGCGATTGGCCTTTCACCCGCAAATTCGCCCCTGGAAGGGGCGTTGGTCGTGGTGGCTGAAAAGAGTATCGATGAGGATGGCAATCTTCTCGGAGCCATTCTGGAAGGCCCTCTCAAGGGTCTTTTTACGGTTGCGCGCCATCCGTCGTTTGATGTCACCGACAGTGCGTTTTTGCCCGATGGTGATCTTCTATTGCTGGAACGCCGCTTCAACCTTGCCGAAGGTGTGGGTGTTCGTATTCGCCGCATTCCAGGTGCGACTATCAAGCCGGGCGCAGTTCTCGATGGTCCTGTGATCTTTGAGGCCGGCATGGAAAGCCAGATCGACAATATGGAAGGAATGGATGTGATCGCCGGGCCAGATGGTGCCACGCACATCATTCTGGTGTCTGATGACAACCACTCATTTCTTCAGCGAAATATGATGCTGGAGTTTCGCCTGAATGAATAAAGCCCGCAGAAGCGGGCTTTATTTTTATGGGGTTATACAGTCTTTGCTGGCGGCATTGGCTTCAGCGTGGTCATCAGGGCGCCGTAGGGCAGCAACATGACCAAGCCGACCAGGACCTTGACGCTGAGGTCACCCAGTGCCCAGGAGATCCACCGTGGAGCCTCTGCTGCCATTACACCGAAGATCGGAGCGTTCTCGATTGCAAAGGCATCGTTGGGGCCAATGAAGGCGAATGCCGGTGCAAAGGATATCGAGAAGAACAGCGCGGTGTCGAGCACGGAGCCAGCAATCGAACCTGCCAGCGGTGCCTGCCACCAGCTCTGGCGGCGCAGACGGTTGAATACCGAGATGTCCAGAAGCTGGCCAATGAGATAGGCAGTGCCCGATGCCACGGCGATGCGTGGAATAGATGTCCAAAATGACAGGCTGACACCAACGACAAAACCGGCAAACACCACACGACGGGCGATGGATGGTCCGAACTGGCGGTTGGTGAGGTCGGTAATCAGGAAAGCGATGGGGTAAGTGAATGCACCCCAGGTCAGGAGATCGCCAAGGGCGATACCGTACAGCGTGCCGCTGAGCGGGTACTGAACGAGGATGTTCGAAGCCACGACGACGAGCGTCATAAGGACGACATAGATAAATGTGTAACGCAGGTAGGGCATTTTTTTATCCTGGGTGATGCCACCAGTTGGAGGGATAACAATGTTTATTCAATAAAAAAGGCTTGATGAGCGATGCCCATCAAGCCTTTGCATTTCTTGCTTGGGCAGATCAGGCTGCTTCAGCAGTCTTCTTTGCGATCTGGCGACGCAGCAGACGAGCGCGCATGCTCAGTTCGTTTTCGCTTGCCTTGAGAAGGAAAGCGTCGAGACCGCCACGGTGTTCAACCGTACGCAGCGCTGCAGCGGATACGCGCAGGCTGAAACGCTGGCCAAGAGCATCAGAAATCAGCGTAACGCTGCAGAGGTTTGGCAAAAAGCGGCGCTTGGTCTTGTTGTTGGCGTGGCTGACGTTGTTGCCTGTCTGGACGCCCTTGCCGGTCAATTCGCATACACGGGACATGGGTACACCTATTCTTGTGTTTGCCTTTTGAACCAGCTTCCCGGCAAAAACCGGAAGGCAATCCAATTGGCCATGATTGGAAAGTTGCGGTTCTATAGTCAGGTGGGGCGGCGCAGTCAAGCCGCTCATTGGCTTTGAGGCGGAATTTCCGAGTTTTCCCGCCATTCACTGCTATTTTATTGCCACAAGTGCAGCTATATGATGCAGTCCGAAACGGTTGCGGGGCCAAAGGTAGGCGAGAATGATAGCCATCGGACGGAAATATCTACAGGCCACTGCTTTCTTGCTGGCGTCATTTGGCGTGTCGCAGGCTGCCGATACATATCACAAAAGCGAGTACAGCATTAACCTTGGAATTCTGCCGATTGCCAAGGCTTCGTTCTCGACCAAGATGACCGATGGCAATTATTCGATCACCGGGTCGTTTAACGCCGCTGGCATAGCCAGCGTCATCAAGGACATTTCCGGTCGTACCGCGGTATCCGGCATCAAGCGTGGCAACCGTATGCTCGCAAACCAGTACACGCTGGTTTACAAGGATGGCAAACGCACCCGAACCTATGAGGTGCGTTATCGCAACGGCAACGTGACAGCGACGGTTGTGCGACCTGAACCGAAGACCAAACCTAAAAATTGGGTGGAGGTGCGTGACAGAGACCTGCGTTCTGTTCTCGATCCGATTTCCGGTCTGATCATTCCTGCCGGTGGTCGCGTATGCCCCAGTCGCCTGCCGATCTATGACGGTGAATCCCGCATGGATCTGGTGTTGAGTTCGAAGGGCACACGGCCGTTTTCGACGACCGGCTTTAGTGGTGATGCTATCGTTTGCACCCTTCGTTATGTGCCGAAATCAGGCTATCGTGAGGGACGCGCCGATATCGAGTACCTGAAATCCATCTCCATGGAAGTCTGGTTTGCAAAGGCCGAAAACATGGATCTCTACGCGCCGGTCTACGCACGCATTCCGACCAAGGTTGGCCCCGTTTATATAACGGCGACCAAATATGGCGGCTGACGGTTTGACCTGACTGCCTCAGGCGTTTTCTGGTTGCCAGTCCGGTGCAGCCATTTCAAAGCTGGAAAACTCGAAGCCCGGCGACACCGTGCAGCCAACGAGGGTAAACTCTCCCGTGGTTTCTGCAGATTGCCACCAGCCCGCCGGAACAAGCCCCTGCGGCCGTTCGCCCGCCAGAACGTCCGGGCCGAGATTGATGGTGGTGCTATCCGTGCCATTTTCCGAAATATGCAATTTCAGCGGTGCGCCAGCATAATGGTGCCAGACCTCCACCGCATCGGTTACCCGGTGCCAGTGGGAACGTTCACCGGCTTCCAGTAGATAATAAATGGCCGTTGAGTGGCCGCGCTGGCTACCCTGCGTGTCGCGAAAGGTCTGGCGATACCAGCCACCTTCCGGATGGCGTTGCAATTCAAGCTCCCTGATGATGGCCTGCGCTGTCATCAAAAATTATCCTTCCGCGTGCGGATTTCTGCAAATACGTCCTCATCACTGGCATCGACCATGCCAAGGTGTTGGCGTATCGCCGCATCGCCAACACGCATATAAGGGTTGGTCTGTTTCTCAAGGCCGATCGTTGTGGGGATCGTAAATTTTCCGGCGTCGCGCAGGGCGGATACTTCGGCGGCACGCGTTTTCAGTCCTGGGTTTTCAAGGTCGACCGTCACGGCGAAACGGGCATTGGAAACGGTATATTCGTGACCGAAATAAACTTTGGTTTCATCTGGCAGGGCCATCAGTTTCTGGAAGGAGTGCCACATATCGGCTGCCGGACGCTCGAAAAGGCGGCCACACCCCATCGCAAACAGGGTATCGGCGGCAAACAGCAAGTTGTCATCGGGAATGTAATAACAAACGTGCCCAGCGGTGTGGCCGGGTGTTTCGATCACCTTAATGCTGCGGCCGGCAAAATCGAATTCGTCGCCGTCCATCACCGTTTTGTCCAGGCCGGGAATCGCAACTGCTTCGCCGTGAGGCCCGAGAATGGTGCAGCCAAACTTTTCTTTCAGCGCCAGATTGGCATCGACATGGTCGTGGTGGTGATGGGTGGTGAAAATATGCGTGAGCGTCCAGCCACGGCGCTTTGCCGCCTCGATGATCGGCTGCTCCTCCGGTGCATCGATGGAAGCCGTCTCACCTGATACCGGGTCGTGCAACAACACGCCGAAATTATCACTGCGGCACAGGAAGGTTTCTATTTCCAAAGGTTTCATGGCAGGCTCCTCCTTGGCTTACGGTTGTGCGTTCTTTCATGTAAGTGCATTGTCCTTGAAGTCCAACCGGCTGCTGCTACATTCTGGCTATGAACACCGATATTGTCGATCTGCGCGAATTTTATCATTCCACACTGGGAAGGCTGGCTGAGCAATCCATCGTGATGGCGCTTTCCACCATGTGGCCGCCGCTGCCGGAGGAACGCCTGCTGGGGCTGGGTTACGCCGTACCCTATCTCGATCGTTATCGTGCCGATACCGAGCGGACCTTTGCTTTCATGCCTGCCGGGCAGGGCGCGGTGAATTGGCCCGCCGGAGAGCTGTCTTCCACTGCTTTGGTGTTTGACGAAGAATTGCCGCTACCGGACGCGTCGATTGATCGTGTGTTGTTGGTGCATTCTCTGGAGTTTGCCGAAAATCCGCGCGAAACCCTGACCGAGCTTTGGCGTGTGCTGGCCCCCGGTGGACGGCTGGTGATCGTTGTTCCTAATCGTCGCGGCGTCTGGGCGCGTATGGAGCACACACCGTTCGGCTCGGGCAGACCCTATTCACGCGGACAGCTGACGACGCTGCTGCGCGAGGCAAACTTTACGCCGGGTGTGTCGACGGAAGCGCTTCTGTTCCCGCCCTCTAAGCTCAAATTCATTCTCAAGCTGCGGCGCTATTTTGAAACCATTGGCCGCAAGCTGTGGCCGGTGTTTTCCGGCGTGATTATCGTGGAAGCGCAGAAGCGCCTTTATCAGGGCCTGCCGGTTTCACAGCGCGCCTCGCGCCGCGTGTTCGTGCCGGTGCTGGCGCCGCAGGGAATACCGACCACCCGCACGCGGTCGCGCGAGGCAAAACGGCGCTGAGATCGGTGAAAATCTCCAGGTTAGTGTCGCGAAGCTGACGAGATATTGGCGTGACGTTCGGCCGCGCTGCTGAGGCTTGCGCCATTTCCTTCCATGCAAAGGCCCAAACACGACCAGTCAACACGGCCTAACCCTCGACAAATCCTGCGTTCCGGTCTAGGAGCAATCGGCATTCAATAGGTTATGGCGTTCCTTATTGCGATGGGAGCAATCGCGGATTGGGTGCTGTAATTTCCGGTATTCACCATGCCGTTTGAGCAGGCGTTTTTCTAAAGGTCGTTTCCATGCATGAAGAGCTGAGCCAACCCGTTCCACGTCCGGGCATTCTGGACATTGCTGCTTATGTTCCGGGTAAGGAACATGCGCCGGGTGTCGCCAAGGTGTATAAGCTTTCGTCCAACGAAACGCCGCTTGGTCCAAGCCCCAAAGCGATTGAAGCTTTTCGCACGGCTGCCAGCCATCTTGAAATCTATCCGGACGGTCAGGCTACTGTTTTGCGGCAGTCGATTGCCGATATTCATGGTTTGAACTTTGCCAACATCCTGTGCGGCAATGGTTCCGATGAGCTGCTGGGTCTGCTGTGCCATGTGTATCTGGGTGCTGGTGATGAAGCCATCATCACCGAGCACGGCTTTCTTGTGTATCGCATTCAGATCATGGGTGCTGGCGCAACGCCGGTGACAGTGAAAGAGCGTGACTGCACAGTTGATGTCGATGCGATTTTGGCAGCTGTGACACCAAAGACAAAAATGGTGTTCATCGCCAATCCCGGCAATCCGACCGGCACTTACGTTCCAGTTGCGGAAATTCGCCGCCTGCAGGCGAGCCTGCCAAAACATGTCCTGCTGGTTCTTGATGCGGCCTATGCCGAGTATGTTCGCCGCAATGATTATGAGGCCGGGCTTGAACTGGTGTCGTCCAACCGCAATGTGGTGATGACCCGCACCTTCTCCAAGGTTTACGGTCTTGCTGCACTTCGTGTTGGCTGGATGTATGCACCGGTTGACGTTGTTGATGCGGTAAACCGCGTGCGCGGTCCGTTCAATATGAGCGCACCTGCGCTCGCTGCCGGTGCCGCTGCCATTCGTGACCAGGCTTTTGTTGAAAAGGCCGTGGCGCACAACAAAATCTGGCTGGAGCGTCTGGCGCAGGAGTTTGCCGACCTTGGCCTGACTGTCACGCCATCCGTCACCAACTTCGTTCTGGTGCATTTCCCTGACGTTGACGGCAAACGGGCAACGGATGCTGATGATTTTCTGACCAGCCGCGGCTTCATCCTGCGCGCTGTGCGGGGTTATGGCTTCCCCAATGCGCTGCGCATGACCGTGGGTTCGGAAGAGGCCAATCTTGGCGTTATATCCGCCTTGAAAGAATTTATGGGACGCAGCGCATGAGCGATGTTCATTTTGAGAGAATTGCCCTGATCGGTATCGGTCTTATCGGTTCGTCCATCGCACGCGATATCAAGGAACTGTCCATCGCCAACGATGTTGTAGTGTCGACCCGCAGTGCCGAGACGCTGAAGCGTGCGGAAGAACTGCAACTCGGCACGCATTATACAATTTCGGCGGCCGAGGCCGTCAAGAATGCCGATCTGGTGATCGTGTCGGTGCCTGTTGGTGCTTCCGAACGCGTGGCGATCGAGATTGCGTCGCATCTGAAACCCGGTGCGATCGTTACCGACGTGGGCTCGACCAAGGCATCGGTTATCGCTCAGATGCAGCCGCATATGCCACAGGGCGTTCATTTCATTCCTGGCCACCCGCTGGCCGGTACGGAAAAGTCCGGCCCAGATGCCGGTTTTGCGGGACTGTTCCGCAGCCGCTGGTGCATCTTCACGCCGCTTGAAGGCACCGATCAGCAGGCGCTGGAAAAGTTGAAGACCTTCTGGAAGACACTCGGCTCAATGGTCGATGAAATGACGCCCGAGCACCATGATAAAGTGCTGGCTATCGTTTCGCATCTTCCGCACATCATCGCCTACAATATTGTTGGCACGGCCGACGATCTGGAGACGGTGACGGAATCGGAAGTCATCAAATATTCCGCATCGGGTTTCCGTGACTTTACGCGTCTTGCCGCGTCCGACCCAACCATGTGGCGGGATATCTGCCTGCACAACAAGGATGCCATCCTTGAAATGCTGTCACGGTTTTCTGAAGATCTGGCCTATTTGCAGCGCGCCATTCGCTGGGGTGAGGGCGACAAGCTGTTTGAGCTGTTTACCCGCACACGTGCCATCCGCCGTTCTATCGTTCAGGCGGGGCAGGATGTGGATACGCCGGATTTCGGCCGGCATATCCTCGACAAGAAGTAGTTTGGAAAACCGTGCCGCCGGTTCAGATCGGCGGTATATTTCCCAAAGGAATAAAGCCACTTACGGTCGCGCGGCCACGATCCACCACCAGATCGACCGATACACGCTGGCTGCCGCCTGCAAGCGCACGCAGTAGCTTAGTGGCGCTGTCTATGGTCGGTGCCAGCTGCGGAAACACTTCCTTGGCGCTGTTGCCCCATTCACCGAGCTGCTGCACTTCCAGCTTGAACTTGCCCGAGAGATAACCGCTTTCATCGAAAGAAAACGGGCCGGTCAGCGTCATGGTGCGGCCTTCACCGATATCGGCAACGGCCTGACGGAGTTCGCCGGTTGCGCCATAAAGCCCTGCTTCGTCGCTGCCATCAATCATACCGGCCTTGCCGACAAGCGTGACATCCAGATTGGTGGAAAGGCGTGGCAGCACCTGCGGCCAGCCTTCAATCACGGTTGCCGAATCGGTCATGGAAATGGCGGCATCAAGATCGGCATTGTTTTGTCGCAGGTGAATTTCCGTGTGCCCGGCATTAAAGTTGATTGTCTGGCCGCTAACGGAAGAGACCGCTGTGGCCTTCAACCCGTCGATAACGGTTGAGGTACGATCAACACCCTTCAACTTGGCAATCAGGCTGGATTGCAGGTTTTCCCATGCGGCATTGATCGACAGGCCGTGGGCCGTGCGGATTTCCGCCGGGGAGTCTAGTTCCATGACGATGTGATTGGGGGCATAGACCTGCGCTGCCGACCGCAGCGAGCCGAACGAAGCAGAAATGCCGTTGGTGCTGTCATCGACATTCACCTTGGAGCAGAACAGACCGATGCGGAATGGATAACCGCGGAAATCCATGTCCACGCACTCGCCTGTGATTTCCTTGCCACCGGCCGGGCTGATGGTTTTCAAGACCGTTTCACGCAAGGCCGATGCGGCATAGAACCAGCCGCCGGTATAAACAGCGATTGCCAGCACAATGCCCGAACCGAGCAAGAGAAATTTTTTGTTGCTTGTCGATTGGCTTGATGCTGCCATGATGTTCTCCAAGGCTGGCGACGAAACATAATAATGATCTGGCGTGCGATATGGACGATTTTTGGGTATTTGGCTACGGCTCCTTAATGTGGAACCCGGGTTTTGCGTTTGAGGAACGTCAGACGGCCCGTTTGCATGGTTACAGACGCTCTCTGTGCATATGGTCCAGCGTTTATCGTGGCACATTGGAAAAACCTGGTCTTGTTCTGGGGTTGGACCGTGGTGGCTCCTGCCGTGGAGTGGCTTTTCGTGTCAAGGGAAGCAATCATGGCGAGGTTATCGGCTACCTGCGCGAGCGCGAACTTGTCACCAATGTTTATAAAGAACGTATTGTCCCGGTTAGCTTGGCGGCCGGGCATAAGGTCAGTGCCGTGACCTATGTGGCCGACCCGCTGCACGAACAATATGCCGGTGGCCTGAGCGCTGAAGATGCCGCCCGGATCGTGAGATCAAGTGTTGGTCGGTCTGGCCCCAACACTGATTACGTGGTCAACACAATCCAGCATCTGGCGGATATCGGTATTCGTGATCCTTGGCTGGAAAATGTTGCATCTGGCCTAGAGCAGAGCGGCGGTTAAGCCGCTATCTCCTCCCATTTGTCGCCGTATTGGGATTAGTTGGGGCTGTAGTGCCGAAGCGCCAGCCTCACCCGTGCCTGGGCGGAGAGCAGGAAAACATAAGCCGCCGTTTCTGACATCTCCTCCAGAACCAGCATGTGACCCCAATCACCGAAATTCAGGCCCATATGCCCCTCGGCGCCGGCTGAAATGATCATTGCGAGAATAACAAGGACAATATCAGCGTAGGGAAGTTGCCGCGTAGTGACTAGGTACTTCAGAATATGCGGGCCGTTGGCCTTGATAAAAAGCACGCCAACCAGAAGGCTCACTGCCACCAGCATTGGTACGATGTAAGATCTATACCAAAGCTGAGAGGATGAGAAATATGGTCCGTGTTCACTGACGGACAGGGCCGGCATGAAGACGCCACCCCAACTCAATTCGCGCAGCGCCATAACGATCCAAACAGGAAAGACGGCCAACCAGAACCATCGCAGCGTTGATTGTTCATCTGCGGCGAAAACCATTGCCATGACTGCGCCACCCAGCAATATCAAAACCTGCGCATTCTCAATCGGGCCATTTTCATAGCCAGTCCATGCGGGTAATATTCCAGCGCATGCGAAGCTTAAGGCCAGCAAGGCCGCTCCGCCCCACCTCATCTGTTTCATTGCAATCATATAGACGTCGTCTCTCCCGGAGTCGTTTGGGCGATTCGTCGCCCGAACGGTAATCCACTCTTATGGATGCAGCAGCGCAGGGCGACAACCACAATGAGAACGGTCATAAGCGGCAAAACCGTGACTAGTACACAATTTTGTAACAAACGTTCCTGTCATGGAAGTGCTAAAGGCAAGACGGGTCGCTAACCTGCTGTGAAAGGTTTGGAAGCGACCTTCAGCCGTCTTGATTTTTCATCGCCTTGATTTCTTCCAGACGCTTGATGGCGGTTGGCGGCAAGGGAAGGTTCGGATTATTGGTTGCCGTTTCGACCAGCAACTCGTCGCTTGCCTGTTCGGTGACCTGTATCAGCTTTTTGAAAAACGCATCCGGATCTAGACCCGGTTCAATCGGCGGCAGAATGCGCACCTTGAAGTGGCCGGGATAACGCATGGTCGAACGGCGTGGCCAGAACAGGCCTGGATGCATGGCAACGGGAACGACCGGAACATTGAGATCACGATAAAGGCGGGCGATGCCGTAACGGTACTGTGGCTCAGCACCGGGCGGGCGGCGTGTACCTTCAGGGTAAATGATAAGCTCACGGCCTTTCGCCATTTCCTGCTTGGCGCGTTCCATCACCTTCAACATAACCTTGCCGCGTGCGGCACGGTTGACCGGGATCATGCGCTGCTTCATCGCGTACCAGCCAAACAGCGGTATCCAAAGCAGTTCACGCTTGAGGATGTAAACCGGATCATTGAGGTTTGGCAGCAATGCATAGGTGTCCCAGAAGGACTGGTGCTTGGGCGCAAAAATGCAGCCAGTGGTCGGGATGTTTTCCAGACCTTCGATCTCGAAGGTAGTTCCGACAATGTTTTTCATCAGCCAATGGCTGGAACGGGCCCAGTTCTTGGGAATCTCATAGGCGATCTTGCGTGGCAGGATGAAATAGATCGGCGTCAGCACGACCATCCTGAGGATGAGATTGGCATAAAACAGGGTGTTGAACAGTGCGGAACGCAGCTTGAGCATAAAGGGCAACTCTCCGGGCACATCCGCTGTTTCGAGGGGAGATATTTCGAAACCACAATATCGGGTGCAATTACCGCACGCCTACACGAAAAGGCGCAGTTACGGCAAGTCCGTTTGACATTTTAGTATAACTTGGGGTCCCGCAGATGGTTCATTCAAGAATGAGGCTTATCGACTGTATTTGCTCATAGAATGTCATTGGTAACCTCGAGTGTGCACCACTTTACTTTAATTCTGTAGTACCAGTCGTGCCGCGAAGGCCATTGCTTTTGCCCATGCCAACCATATCACGGGCGGCTGCACCAACATATTTTGCATATTCATAGAGCAGGGTGCGCAACACATCCGGGTCGGCGAACCAGTTCTTTCGGGTCAGGTCCGAACTGACAACCGGGTAGGCGACAAATTCGGTCTTTGGGCTTGCGCGGCGCAGTTCATAGAGGCTGCGGTGCATGTGGTAATTGTTCGTCACCACCAGAACGCTCGTATAGTCGTGATCGGTAATCCAGCGCGCCGCTTCATTGGCGTTACCAATGGTGTCGATAGCGTCATAACCAACATCAACGCAACAGGAAAACAGATCGCTCGAGCTTTGTGTCATCTTGCGGATCTGGGCGCGGCTGGTCGAAGGATTGGCGCCGGAAATCAACAGACGCGTACCAGCACCGGAGCGCAAAAGTTCGACGGCCTGATCGATCCGCTGGTAGCCACCGGTTAATACGATAATCGCATCTGCCTTGATATCTTCTGGCGGTCGCATGGTCGCAACCGCATCGGCAAAGCGCAGGAAACCGGCAAAAACAACGGCTGCGATGATGAGGATAATGAGGATCAGATAACGCGCCGTGCGGCGCAATGGTCCACGCCGCGAAAGCAAATCCTTTCCAGATCTGCTTTCCCGTGAGATATTTGTCTCATCGTTGCGTTGCGACCGACTCATCAGCATGTCTAATCAATAATGGCAGATTGAGGCAAGGAACAGGCATTTCCACGCCAATCAATATCAGCCCGGAGGAATTCCATCAGTGCGGGAAGCGTCAGAACGCATCTGGTCAATATCGTCAATCGTGCGAATGACGGTCATCCTTGCCGTCAGGGTGGTGAGCAGCGCGATGAAGATCATCGTGCCGAAGATGCCGAGGTAACCGGTCCAGCCAACCGAAAACGTGCCGAACAGTGCTGTTGCCTGATCGCTTTGCGGAGTGGCTATCGAGCGTGATTGCCAAAAGCCCGCCAGCAGAAACACCGCTGAGGCGAGCAATCCGCCAGCGGCTGAACCTTTGAAGCTGATCTTGAGAAAGTGTTTCTGAAATTCATGCGCAACGAATTTGCTTTCCGCACCGACGAAATGCAAAACTTCCACGATGTGTCTGTTGCCGGCAAGTGCGCCGCGTGTTGCAAAGACCACAGTCAGCACCATAGCAATGAAAACCAGACCCAGCACGCTGATGCCGATCATCACGGTTGTTCGCGCCATAGACACCAGACGGTCTACCCATGTGCGGTGGTCATCGAGAAAGGCTTGCGGCACTTCGGTTTTCAGCAAGTCACGCATGGCCTGAAAGTCAGGTGGATTGTTTTCGTCAATGGTAACGACAATGAGGCGTGGCACAGGCAGTTCATTGAGATCAAGGCCCGAACCGAGCCAGGGTTCGAGCAGGCGAGCTGTGGCCGCGTCATCGAGAATGGTGCCTTCGCGGGTGCCGACGAAGGTGAGAGCAAGGTTGCGCGCCTTGCTCAGCGCGGCGGCCATGTCCAGACCGTCCTCAGGCTTTATCTGGATGGTAATCTCACGGGAAATCTGGCTTTGCCAGGATGATGCCGTTGCGCGGATCATGCTGACAGCACCCAGCGTCAGACAGGCCAGAAATGCCATGATGGCGATAACGACGATCAGTGCATTGCCCTGAATATTGGACGGGGGCAGGATCGGGCCCATCGGACGGATGCGCATGGCAGACCGCTGCTTGCGGTTCTGTTGCGGTGAAAGCTGTTGGCGGTTGATCTCATTCATAGATATCGAGCCGCCCTTCGGTAAGGATCATGCGGCGTGCGTCGATCTGATCCATCAATGCAAAATCATGCGTTGCGATAACAACGGCGGTTCCCAGCCGGTTCAATTCGAGAAAAAGGTTGAGAAGCCGTTTTGCCATGGGAGGGTCGACGTTGCCGGTCGGTTCATCGGCCAGCAGAATTTCCGGCTGATCCATCAGGGCACGGGCAATTGCTGCACGTTGTTTTTCACCGCCGGATAGAATGGGTGGCAACACGTTGATGCGTTCGCCAAGTCCCACCCATTTGAGAAGCTCAATCACATCGGAACGATAGGAGCTTTCGTCCTTGCCGCGCACTCGCAGCGGCAGTGCGACATTTTCATAGGTCGTCAAATGCTCAAGCAGGCGAAAATCCTGAAAGACGATACCAACACGGCGGCGCAAAAGTGGAAGTTCTGCGCGGGGAATGCGGGAAATGTCACGATCAAACATGCGGATCATGCCGCGGGTTGGCTGCAGTGACATAAACAAAAGCCGTAGAAGAGTGGTTTTGCCAGCACCGGAAGGGCCGGTCAGA
This sequence comes from Agrobacterium sp. AGB01, assembly GCF_014851585.1. Taxonomy (GTDB): domain Bacteria; phylum Pseudomonadota; class Alphaproteobacteria; order Rhizobiales; family Rhizobiaceae; genus Agrobacterium. The sequence continues at coordinate 131,184 of NZ_JACVAB010000010.1, read as the reverse complement.
AACTGGAATGATCCTTTGGGAATATCGAAGGTCATGTCCCTGAGGATTTCTGGGCCCATACCATAGCGTAACCCGACATTTTCGAAATGGATCAACGGACTTCCAGTCTTTCTCTTTCACAACGGCAATTTTGCATGGAACGTTTCAGGTCGCTGCATGGTTTCATGCCCGTGGTGCGGTGTCTGCGATGACCCGATGTTTGCGAAGCATTAACCATTTAAATTTACGTTTGGTGAGTATTTGTTTCAATGCCCAGTTTTCAAAGGGCGGAAAACCATAGAGGAAATTCCATGGGTATGTTCCGTTCGTCGCGTCGTCATGACACATTCGATTTCGATCTTCTCCTGCCTGAACATCCGGCGCGAAAAGCGCCCCGTTCCGGCACGCCAGCAAACGATGTGGTCGATGCCGAATTTGTGACGGTAAAGGAAACACCGGCACGCGGCTATGGCAATGACAATCGGCAACGTCGTTATCAACAGCGTGTGATGCCGTCTCGTCCGGTCTCCGGCGTGATGCAGCGCGTAGAAAGACGCCTCGGCAAATTGTCTGTCGATGCTTATTCAGCATTGGTGGCGCTTTCTGTCATCGTGGTCTTCGGCGTCTCCGGTGGTTTCACACTCGTTTCGGGCACCCCGTCTGCTGCGCAGGAACAGGTGAATCCGCTTGGGCTTTCCCATGTAACCGTCACACCACAGGATGCAGATGGCATGGAAGTGCTGTCCATCAACGGTATTGTCGAGAACCATGGCGGCGATGTGGTGGCGGTTCCAGATATCCGTGCTGATCTTCTGTCCGAAAATGGCCAATTGGTTGCCAGTATTGTCATCGAAGCACCGGTTAGCGAAATTCTGGGGCGTCAAAGCCACGGATTCACGACAAAATTGCGCCATCCCGGTGGAAAAACGCCACGTGTGAAGCTTTCCTTCATGGAAACGGGTGTTTCCGGTTCGTGATTGTGGTAGCGGATTTCCTTTCGTTGAACGGGTAGGTCAAGGTCTGCCCGACAGTCAGTCAAGGAGATTGCATTGCCCGTCGTTCGTGGAAAGATCATCGAGCCGCTTTATACGGCGGAACAAATCGCCGAGCGTAACCGGGATATGGCGCAGCGCATCGCTTCGGGTCCAACCAAAGACCTGCTGGTCATCGCGGTTCTCAAAGGCTCGTTCATTTTCGCTGCCGATCTCATTCGCTCGCTGCATGATAGCGGTCTTGCGCCTGAAGTCGAGTTCATTACCCTGTCGAGCTACGGTGCTGGCACGGTTTCGCAGGGCGTACGGATCGTCAAAGACATCGACAGCGATGTGAAGGACCGCGACGTTCTGCTGATCGATGACATTCTCGAATCTGGCCGCACGCTGCTGTTCGCCAAGGAACTGCTTTATGAGCGTGGCGCCCGCAACGTGACCATCGCCGTTCTTCTCGACAAGAAGGTCAAGCGCAAGGAAAACCTCGAGGCTGATTATGTCGGCTTCGAATGCCCCGATTATTTCGTCGTTGGTTACGGCATGGACGTGGCTTATGCGTTCCGCGAACTGCCATTTGTTGGCGTCGTGAAAGGTGATGCGGAGGCATAAGCGCCTCCGTTTTGATGACCGCTTGTTAACCATGTCCGCTGCATCGCGTCTTATCTTGTAACAAAGGGCGCAATCTTTACCGATTGAAAAGGTGCAGCGGCGATTTTGCTCACGGCTGGAGATGACTGCCAGGAGCAATGGTTATTATGGCAAAAATTTTGATTACCGAAGACGAGGATTCGCTGCGTTCATTTGTGGCGCGTGCCTTGCGCCTTGATGGCCACGAGACCCATGAGGCGGCTGATGGCGCCGAGGGGCTGGAGAAACTGCAAGAACATAACTTTGATTTGCTTTTGTCTGATATCCGAATGCCGGTTATGGACGGCATCGAGCTTGCCCATCGTGCGGCATCGCAATTTCCTGACATGCGCATTCTGTTGATGACCGGTTATGCCGAACAGCGGGAGCGGGCTGACGACCTGATGGAGAAGGTCGTGGACGTGGTTTCCAAGCCATTTGCTCTGCCGGATATTCGCATGGCTGTTGCACGTGCCTTGGCGGCCCGCACGGCGGCTTGAGCTGCATTGCGTTTGATGTCTTAGGTATTTCGGTTTTCCTTTTCTGTATCCTCATTTTAAAACCGGTGCAGTTTAAACCTTCGCAACACTTCTGACGGGAGCGTGACTTGAAAAACGGTGTCTGGCTGAATGAGCCGAAGGATTGGTCGCTCAAGGATGGTATACTTGACCTGGTGACGGATGAGGGTTCTGATTATTGGCGTGAGACCTATTATGGATTCACGCGTGACAGCGGGCATTTTTTCGGGGTTCAGACACCACCGGCTTTTACAGCCCAGTTTCGTATTCGCGGCTCTTATCAGGCGCTTTACGATCAGGCCGGCATCATGGTGCGGATTGATGAGCGCCGCTGGATCAAGGCCGGGATCGAGCTTTCCGACGGTCGCGCGATGCTGGCGAGTGTATTGACCAACGGTCGCTCCGACTGGTCAACCGCGCCATATGAAGGCAACGCGGACGATTTCTGGATGCGGGTCACAGTTGAAAAGGGCGTTATCCGCGTGCAGGTATCTGCCGATGGACAGTTCTGGCCGCTGGTGCGGCTGGCGCCTTTTGATGTCGCTGATCATTATCTGGTTGGCCCTATGGCCTGCACGCCTGAACGGTCAGGGTTAAAGGTCCGTTTTTCAGATTTTCAACTCACCGCGTCACTTCGCAAAGAACTGCACGATCTGACCTGACGACAGTATCTGGGCTCTCCAAAAGCGGTTCTGCGCTTTTGGAGATGTATTAGCGGATATCCAGAAGACGCTCGAGGTAGCGGCGTTCCGCTTCGCCTCGCGGGTTCTGTCCCAGTTTCTCGCGGATTGCTTCGAGAATTTCGCGGGCCCGCTGCACATCGATTTCATCGGGCACACGCACCTGATCGCCGAAGTCCGGACCGTTGGTGGCCCGTGGACGACCGAGCGGATCACGACCATTCTGGCCGCCCTGACCCATCATGCCGTCTTCCTGGCCTTGGCCCTGACCTTGTTGGCGCATGGCCTGCATCATCTGGCTCATCATGTCCTGTGCGCCCTGGCGCAGAGCATTCAGGGCATTGCCCTGACCCTCAACGGCGCGGTCACCCTGTCCCTGGCCCAAGGCTTCACCGGCACCCTGCATTTCCTGCTGGGCTTTGCCAAAACCTTCACCGGGCTGCATGCCAAGATCTTTCATACCCTGCTGCAATTCACCTAGCTGCTTGCCAAGTGCGTCCTGCTGCGCGCGCAGTTGCTTCAAGGCTTCGCGAAGCTGCTCCGCCGTCATTTGGTCGGTGGGATTCTGCCCCTGACCTGGCTGCTGCTGGTCACCCTGCTGGCCTTGCTGACCCTGTTGCTGTTCGCCGTTTTCGCTTTCTTGCTGGGGATCGCCGCGTTGCATGCGGTCACGCAGCGCCTGATCGAACTGGAAGGTCTGGTCCATCAGTTGCTGCTGTTGCTGCATGATTTCGCCGAGCTTGTCGATTTGCTGTCGCAGCTGGCTGTTCTGCTGGTTCTGGCGACCCTGCTGCGGGCGTGCCATCTGCAGATTGTTCATCATGCGTTGCAGCTGTGACAGCATTTGCTGGGCGGCATCGCGGTTGCCAGAGCGGGCCAGATTTTCAATCTGGTCCAGCATGTTTTGCAGGTCACGCTGACGCAGGAAATTTTGCGCCTGCTGGTTCATGTTGGACTGCGGCGCATTCTGCATACGCTGCGCCATTTCGCTCATGAAATCCTGCATGGCGTTGCGCAGTTCTTCCATCAGCTTGGCGATTTCTTCGTCCGGTGCATTGCGTTCAAGGGCGTCGGAAAGCTGCTTCTGTGCATCGCGCAACCGGCGCTCGGCCAGCGACAAGTCGCCGTCCTCAATGCCGAGGGCGATTTCCCAGAGGTAATCGGCAGTGTCCTTCAGGCTAGCTTCGTCATAGGCAAGTTTCATGCGGGTATGAGCGGAGCGCAGCAGCAGATAATGCGTCTTGTTGGGGATGGTTTCTTCCGGACGCATTGTCACCGCCTCATTAAAGGCAATGGCTTTCGGCATCTGTCGGGTATCAAGTGCGAAAATCTGGCGGTGTTCGGCAACCGCTGCTGCCAGTGGTTCACTGAAGCCGCGGCCGGGTAGAACCATTTCATGTGAAGGGCTGCGACCTTCCTGTCCGGCACCATCGCTGGCGACCAGAGTGATGCGCACTTTTTTGCCAGCCAACGGATGTTCCGTTAGATTGCGGCTGGTCAGCCCTTTGATTTCGCGGCTGTTTTGACGTGGCAGGTCCAGCTTGTATTCCGGCAGGGGATAAAGCGGTGTTGCGCCCTCGTTTGTTTCCGCAGGTTCGATGATCGCGTGCGCTTCACGCAGGCCGTAATCATCCGAAGCGATAAAGCCGATTTCAAGCGCGCCGTTCACGGCACGACGCGGCATCTTGTCAAATGAGATGACCGGAGGCTTATCCGGGATAACGTCAAAGACCCATTGTTCGCCATTGGCAACAAGAGTGCCGCTTTCGGCGATTTCCAGCGAGTAGGTTCGTGGTGGAAGCTGTTTGTTGTCTGCTTCGGGAGCCGGGGCGTTGTTTGCCGCTTGCGGTGGTGTCTGCCCGCTTGGAGTTGTTTCTGGCTGCAGGGGTTGCAAACGACCTGCCATTTCCGGCTCAAAACTAACCTGCTCTCCACCTTCACCACCGGTGACACGAACTGTCAGTTTCGATGCCTGTGGCACCGCCACGGCCTCAGTCGCAGCCTCGTTACGTCCGGTCAGGAAAATCGGTGCACGTCCGGTGTATGAGGGTGGCGTGACCCATGCGTCGATGCGCAAATCAGGATTGATTGGTCCGGCTGCCGGACTGTTGCGGAATGCCTCAACAACGGTGCCGGCACCGTTGGAATAGGAAAAGCCGAATGCTGCTGCCAGAACAAGTGCTGGAATAGCGCGAAGCGCAAAGCGGTCATGGCGGGCAATATCGGGTTTCGGCAGGCCAGCATCGAGGGTGGCAATACGTTGCGCCATGCGCAGCTGGTGTTCTTTCCATAGCGCGCGGGCAAACGGCGTGTCGAATGCAGGTTCGTCTTCCTGCACGCCGACAGGCTGGTGCGGCAGATCATTACGTTCTTCAAGCAGGCGCCCGGCTTCATCGGCTGATGGCCAGCGCAAACGCAGGAACGGCAACAGCGACGACAGCAGGCCGAAGACCAGAATGAAAACGACGCCGAGACGAAGCCAGTCCGACAATTGACGGTAAATACCGAACCAAGCCAGCGACAGGAAAATGGCGATAATCGACAGCGGTAAAATGGAAAGAGGGGCGGCGCGCTCAGCCAGCAGCACCAATCTGGCCACAAACCGTTTCGCTGCGACCTTCCGGGCCAGCGCAGGTTGTCCTTCGAAGGCGCCTTTTCTGCCTTGTCTGGATGTGGTCATCAATCCGTTCTCCCGGTTCTGGCCACCTGATCCCGCAAGAACCGGAATCGCAAAATATTCTAGCGTATCGGTGCGAAAACCCTAATCGCTTTTCGCAAAGCACGACACGCACATCGAAATCTCCACAACCAGATCAGCTGTCCAAACGGACGCCTGACGTTCTGGTGCAATGTCTACAAGATAACACTGTTTATGGCGAAGACGAGGGCAAGCGGCTGCTCACCCTCATTTTTCCGATGATTTCTCTCAAAAGTGATCAGGAATGCCGATCTCAATCCAGCCACTTTGGCACGGAATCAAGTCCGATCAGCTCTTCATAGGTGCCACGCGGACGGATGACGTGGAATTCATCGCCCTTGACCAGCACTTCGGGAACGAGCAGGCGTGAATTATATGTGCCCGCCTGAACAGCGCCATACGCGCCAGCCGAACCGACCGCAATCAGATCACCGGGCTTCGGCATCGCCATTTCACGATCAAGCGCCAGATAGTCACCGGTTTCGCAGACTGGGCCGACGATATCGGCCTTGATGCGCGGTGCATTGGCGGCAGAAATCCTGACCGGACGGATTTCGTGATAGGCCTCATAAAGGGTCGGGCGAATGAGGTCGTTCATGGCGCCATCAACGATCACGAAGGTCTTTTCACCGCCGTCCTTCACGAACAGCACTTCGGTTACCAGAATACCGGCGTTGCCAACGATCAGTCTGCCAGGTTCGGTAACGATCTTGCAATTCAAGCTACGAAGCTGTGCCTTGACGATCTCGGCATAGGCATCTGGCAGTGGCGGCGGGTTATTGTCGTCCTTGTAGGGAATACCAAGACCGCCGCCGATATCGACGTGATCAATCACATGACCTTCGGTGCGCAGCTCTTCAACCAGTTCGCGCAGCAGGCGGAATGCGTCCTCGAACGGCTGCAATTCGGTAATCTGGCTGCCGATATGCATGTCGATGCCGGTAACCTGAATACCTTCAAGCGTTGCTGCATGGGCGTAAACGGCGCGGGCACGCTGGTAGGAAATGCCGAACTTGTTTTCTTTTTTGCCCGTCGAGATCTTGGCATGGGTACGCGCGTCGACATCCGGATTGATGCGGAAGGAAACATGTGCCTTCTTGCCAGCCTTGATGGCGCGCAGGTTCAGCACTTCCAGTTCCGGCTCGGACTCAACGTTAAAGCAGTAAATGCCTGCTTCCAGCGCAAGGTCCATTTCGACAACAGTCTTGCCAACGCCCGAGAACATGATGCGACTGGCGGGAACACCGGCTGCAAGCGCGCGGCGTAGCTCACCGCCGGACACGACGTCGATACCGGCGCCCAGACGGGCCAATGTCTTCAGCACAGCCTGGTTGGAATTAGCCTTCATGGCGTAGCACACCATGGAATCGACATCGGCAAAGGCTGCCGAAAACACCTTGTAGTGGCGTTCCAGTGTGGCTGTGGAATAGACATAAAACGGGGTGCCAACGGCCTTGGCAATTTCTGGCACAGGCACGTTTTCGGCGTGCAGGACGCCGTCAATATATTGAAAATGATTCACGGTCTAAGTTCCGTTAAAGCAGCGGGTCGAGAACGAAATGACGTTCAGGCGTAACCTGTTTGACTTCCTGGCCATCTGCCGGGCGTTTGTTGCGCAGCTCTACCGGCGTGCTCGGCGGATCAATCGCGCCTTTACGGCCGCAACCGGTAACGACGAGGCTGACGGCAAGCGTCATGCCAAGGGGAAGAAGGAAGCTACGAACCGTTTTTGAAAGCATTGGTCTGTCCAAAGGAAAAAGTTGCTCTTCTGATACAGAAAAACAGGGCGCTTGTGCACCCTGTTTCTTGTGATGCTGGTGTAACGCTAAATTGATCAGTTGCGCGCGCGCCACCATGCGATCTGTTTGCGGACTTCAGACGGTGCCGTACCACCAAAGCTGGTGCGGCTGGCAACCGAGGCTTCGACCGAAAGAACATCGAAAATGCCGTTGGTGATAGCCGGGTTAATGGCTTGCAATTCCTCAAGCGACAGGTCGGCGAGGTCGCAGCCCTTCTTTTCGGCCAGTGCCACAGCATGGCCGGTGGCATGATGGGCATCACGGAAAGGAAGGCCGGCTTCACGTACGAGCCAGTCGGCCAGATCGGTTGCCGTGGAGTAACCGGAACCGGCAGCTGCCCGCATTTTGTCGGTGCGGACTTCGAGGTCGCGGATCATGCCGGTCATCGCGGCAATTGCCAATTCGAGGCTTTCTGCGGCATCGAAGACCTGTTCCTTGTCTTCCTGCATGTCCTTTGAATAGGCCAGCGGCAGACCCTTCATCACGGTTAGCAGGGCAACCAGGGAACCGTTGATACGACCGGTCTTGGCGCGCACCAGTTCAGCAGCATCCGGGTTCTTTTTCTGCGGCATTATAGAAGACCCGGTAGAAAACGCATCCGACAGACGGATGAAGCCGAATTGCGGTGTCGACCAGATGACGATTTCTTCTGCCAGACGCGACAGATGCGTGGCGCAGATCGAGGCGATCGACAGGAATTCCAGCGCGAAGTCGCGGTCAGAAACCGTGTCGATGGAGTTGCGGGTCGGTTCGCGGAAGCCGAGTGCCTTTGCCGTCATGTGACGGTCGATCGGATAACCGGTTCCGGCAAGTGCGGCAGCACCGATCGGGCTTTCGTCGAGATGTTCGATGGCGTGGCGAACACGGGCGCGGTCACGGCCGAACATTTCGACATAGGCCATGCAGTGGTGACCGAAGGTAACTGGCTGGGCGGTTTGCAGATGCGTGAAGCCCGGCATGACGGTGTCTGCATGTTGTTCGGCACGGTCGAGGAACGCAGCAATCAAATCCGTCAGCATGGCTTCGGTTTTCTGAAGTTCTTCCTTCACCCACAGACGAAAATCGAGTGCGACCTGATCGTTACGCGAACGGGCGGTGTGCAGGCGTCCGGCAGCAGGGCCAATCAGGTTGGCAAGGCGGGCTTCGATGTTCATATGAATATCTTCAAGCTTGCGCGAGAATTCGAATGTGCCGTTTTGGATCTCTGACAGGATTGTGTTCAGGCCTTCAGTGATCTTGTCTTTATCTTCGTGCGAAATAATGCCTTTTTCAGCCAGCATGGCAGCATGCGCCATAGAGCCGCGGATGTCTTGGGCATAAAGTTTCTTGTCGAAGCCGATGGAGGCATTTATCTCTTCCATGATTGCGGCCGGACCGGATGCGAATCGCCCGCCCCACATCTGGTTAGAGGATTTCGTGTCGTTGCCGTCAGCCATGGTTTGCCAGTCCCGGAGTATGTAGTGACAGAAAAAAGACCATTTCGCCTTCCCTCTGCCAAGCTTGTTGGAATTGCTGCCATTGCCGGTATCATCGCCGGTGCAGGCGCGGTTTACATGAGGCATATTGGGTCTGGCAGCTCGGTTCAAGAGGCTCAGGCCAATGTCGCCGGTTTATGTGAAGGTGCAGGCGACCGTATTGCGGCGTTGACGCCGTTTTCTAAGGGGCAGGTGGCTGCGATGGCACCGGCTTCCGAGCCGCGTCCACTCAACCTTACCTTCAAGGGGCCGGAAGGTCAGAGCCTGACGATGGCGGATTTTGCCGGAAAGACGGTGCTTTTGAACCTCTGGGCCACATGGTGTGTGCCATGTCGTGAGGAAATGCCGGCACTCAACGCTCTCGAGCAGGAGATCGGTGGGCAGGACTTTGAAGTGGTTGCCGTCAATATTGATACGGGCGGCGATGAAAAGCCGAAAACCTTCCTTGATGAATACAAGATCGGTGCGCTCGGTTACTACCGCGACAGTTCGATGGGTGTTTTTAATGTGCTGAAAAAGGAAGGTCTGGCCTTTGGCCTGCCTGCGACCCTGCTATTTGATGGCAAGGGATGTCTGCTGGCATCGATGAATGGGCCGGCTGCATGGGATAGCCCTGATGCCAAAGCCTTGATCACGGCGGCTAAGGGGCCGTGATCCAATGATCTGGCGGGGGTGAATTTACCTTTTCTCCCCCGCATAATGGCGAATTGTTAGCGGGTGGGAACCGGTGTTTCGCCACGGTAGTCATAAAAGCCACGGCCTGATTTGCGACCCAGCCATCCAGCCTCGACATATTTGACCAACAGCGGGCAGGGGCGATATTTGCTGTCTGCAAGACCATCATGCAGCACCTGCATGATGGAGAGGCAGGTGTCGAGACCGATGAAGTCTGCCAGCTGCAACGGACCCATCGGGTGGTTGGCGCCGAGTTTCATGGCGGTATCGATGGCTTCAACTGTGCCAACACCTTCGTAAAGCGTGTAGATCGCTTCATTGATCATTGGGAGCAGAATGCGGTTGACGATGAAGGCCGGGAAATCTTCGGCGACAGTGATCGCCTTGTCGAGCGAGCGAACATATCCCTTGGCGGTGTCGAATGTTTTTTCGCCGGTTGCGATCCCACGCACCAGTTCCACCAGCTTCATCACCGGAACCGGGTTCATGAAGTGGATGCCCATGAACTGTTCCGGGCGATCGGTGGCGGATGCAAGGCGGGTAATCGACAGCGACGATGTGTTGGTCGCCAACAGTGCCTCAGGTTTCAGAACCGGGCAAACCTGCGCGTAAATCTTGCGCTTGATGTCTTCGTTTTCAGTTGCCGCCTCGATCACCAAATCCATTGATGCGAGATCATTGATATCGGTCGAACCGCTGATCTTGGACAGCGCGTTCTTGCGGCTTTCGTCTTCCAGCTTGCCGTGACTGACCTGACGGGCCAGGTTTCCGTTGATGGTGGCAAGGCCAGCTTCAATGCCGCTTTGGCTCAGGTCGTAAATATGTACCTTGTATCCGGCCAATGCCGAAACATGGGCGATGCCACAACCCATCTGGCCCGCTCCGATAATGCCGATATTTTTCAATGTAACGGTCATGGTGCTGTTTCCTCCGGGCAAAGCGGGTGCAGTTATGCGGGCATTATATATGGGTGCAGGGATTAATAAATATTGCCGGGCAGTTTCCTGCCCGGCAATCAAGGCATGATGCCTGTTTTCTTACAGTGCTTTTTCGAGTTCAGGCAGAGCGTCGAACAGGTCTGCCACCAGGCCGTAGTCAGCAACTTGGAAAATCGGTGCTTCTTCGTCCTTGTTGATGGCCACGATGACCTTCGAGTCCTTCATGCCAGCCAGGTGCTGGATGGCACCGGAAATACCAGCAGCAATGTAAAGCTGCGGAGCAACCACCTTGCCGGTCTGGCCAACCTGCCAGTCGTTTGGTGCATAACCGGCGTCAACAGCCGCACGCGATGCGCCAACGGCCGCACCCAGCTTGTCGGCAACCGGCAGAATGACTTCCTTGAACTTCTCAGACGAGCCGAGTGCACGGCCACCGGAGATGATGATCTTGGCAGATGTCAGTTCAGGACGATCAGACGATGCCAGTGCGTCCGACACGAAGGACGAAACGCCTGGGTTGGTCGCAGCAGCGATCGCTTCAACAGCAGCGGAACCACCGGCTGGAGCCGCAGCGAAAGATGCCGTGCGAACGGTGATGACCTTTTTGGCGTCAGTTGCCTGTACGGTCTGGATGGCGTTACCGGCATAGATTGGGCGCTTGAAGGTGTCAGCGGAAACCACTTCGGTGATTTCGGATACCTGTGCGACGTCGAGCAGAGCTGCAACGCGTGGCGTAACGTTCTTGGCCGATGCGGTCGCAGGTGCGATGATGACGTCGTAGGAACCGCTCAACGAAACGATCAGTGCAGCAAGCGGTTCTGCCAACTGGTTTGCGTAGGACGCGTCGTCAGCAAGAAGCACCTTGGCAACGCCGGACAGCTTTGATGCTTCATCGGCGGCAGCCTTAGCGCCGGAGCCAGCTACCAGCACATGCACGTCGCCGCCAATCTTGGTGGCTGCCGTCAGCGTCTTGGCTGTCTGGTCGGAAAGGGTTGCGTTGTCGTGTTCTGCCAGAAGAAGAATGGCCATGATAAAATCTCCCTTATCCGTCTCTTACAATACGCCGTCGGCCTTGAGTTTCGATACCAGTTCTGCGACTGAACCAACCTTGACGCCCGCCTTGCGGCCAGCCGGTTCTTCCGTCTTCAAAACTTTGAGGCGCGGCGCAATATCAACACCCAGATCGGTAGGGGTCTTCTTGTCCAGCGGCTTCTTCTTGGCCTTCATGATGTTCGGCAGCGACGCGTAACGTGGTTCGTTGAGGCGAAGATCGGTGGTCACGATGGCAGGCAATTTCAGCGAAACGGTCTGCAGGCCGCCGTCGACTTCGCGGGTCACAGCAACCGAGCCGTCAGCAATCTCGACTTTCGATGCGAAGGTGCCCTGACCCCAGCCGAGCAATGCCGCCAGCATCTGGCCGGTCTGGTTGCTGTCGTCATCGATTGCCTGCTTGCCGAGGATAACCAGATCCGGCGTTTCCGCATCGACCACGCCCTTCAACAGCTTGGCGACTGCCAGTGGCTCAACCGTTTCATCGGTTTCAATCAGGATGGCCCGGTCGGCACCCATGGCCAGCGCCGTGCGCAGGGTTTCCTCGGCCTTTGCCGGACCGATCGACACAACGACCACTTCTTCGGCCTTGCCAGCTTCCTTCAGACGAAGAGCCTCTTCGACGGAGATTTCGTCAAACGGGTTCATCGACATTTTGACGTTGGCAAGTTCAACGCCCGTGCCATCTGCTTTCACGCGAATTTTCACGTTGTAGTCGACAACTCGTTTAACGGGCACAAGGATCTTCATGGAGCTTTCCTTCAACTTCAATCATGTGGACAGAGCATACGACCACCATATTTTCGAGTGGGCACATGGATACGCATTTTTTCCATAAATTCAACGGACCATTGCTCATGACGCCATGCGTTGGATTGATATCTGACGTTTACGTGAAGATAAAATAAAGCGGTTTGTTTTCAGCGACCCCATCGGATGCCGCCATTGGACCGCTGATTTTGCGACACCGGTATTGTTTTTACATCATCGGTCATGTGTCTGACTGCTTTTGGCGTGACAATAGTCCGATCAAACAGCGGCACGCCTTTGCGTCGCATGACCAAAACCAGGAGGCTGCCGGCCAGAATGCCACCGACATGCCCAGCCCAGGAGACATTGTCGTCCATGCCTGCCGCCAGCATCAGAAACTGTTGGCCGATCCACAGTGCGAGTGGAATAAACGCCGGTAGCGGAAGCGGGATACGAAACAACACCAGCACCCAGACACGGACTTTCGGGTGCAGTAGAAAATAAGCGGCAACAATCCCTGACACGGCTGCAGATGCGCCGATCAGCGGACCTTCCGACATTGGCGCGACCAGACCATGGAACAGGGCGCCTGCTGCCGCGCAAAGCAGATAAAACAGTAGAAACCTGACATGGCCGAGCGCATCTTCAACATTGTCGCCGAAAACCCATAAAAACACCATGTTACCAGCGAGGTGCCAGAAGTCGGCGTGCAGGAACGCGTAGGTGATCAAGGTGGCGTCATCGGGTATCATCTGCAATGCCGGTTCCAGATGCGCATAGTCGAACACCACTGCTGGAATAAAGCCAAGCCCCATGGCCGCGCGACCGAAGGTTTCGTCTGAAACCAACGCACCGGTCACAAGCCAGACAATCGTATTGATGACGATCAGCGAAATCGTGACGTATTGGGTTTTTATGTGCTTGAGGGAGTTCGAATCATGCAACGGTATGAACATCGATTTTCCTCTGATGCATGATCATTTTCAGCGGTTCTTGCCCGGCACCCAAAGAATATCGGCAGCGCCTCCGTCATTGGTGAAACGCGCTGCCACGAACAGAAAATCGGACAGACGATTGATGTATTGCAGTGCCGCCGGGCTTACCGTTTCGCCATCGGTAAAAGACAGCTCCACGATTTGCCGTTCAGCGCGGCGGGAAATGGTGCGCGCCAGATGCAGATAGGCCGATGCCGGTGAACCGCCGGGCAACACGAATGAGGTGAGCGCCGAAAGGTTTGCATTCAACGCATCGATTTCGGTTTCCACCCGGGTTACCTGCGCGGCAATGATCCGCAGCGGTTCATAACCCAGCGGCTCTCCCGTATCCGGGGCGGCAAGGTCGGCCCCCAGATCGAAAAGATCGTTCTGGATACGCATCAGCATGGCATCCAGTTCGGGAAATGCCTTGGTGTGCAGGCGTGCCATGCCGATGGCCGAATTGGTTTCGTCCACCGTGCCGTAGGTCTCAACGCGCAGATCGTCCTTGCGGCGACGTGGTCCAGACACCAAAGCTGTGGTGCCTTTGTCGCCGGTGCGGGTGTAAATTTTGTTCAGCTTGACCATGTTTTTCCTGTCTTAACGTCCGCCACCGGTAATCCACAATGTCAGCATGATTAGCGCGATGGCCAGTGCCTGAAGCACCAGACGCAGCTGCATCAGCTTGTTGGATTTGTTGCCATCCGTTCCCTTGAGCATGTTGAACAGGCCACGGATCAGCACAAGAACGACAAGTCCCATGACGATGAGGGCAAGAACTGTTGTGAACCCCGACATGATTTTATCCTTGTTTCCCTGAGGTGCCGTGCGTTTGATACGCATCATCATTTCAAGTTTTCGCAATGCACATTGCGAAACTTTGCTTTGAATTTCCGTTTCTGGCTAGTCGAACTTGCGCAGCAGCCGATAGAACATGTCGGCGGGTAATATCCTCTTCAAAAACGCACCCTGTTTGGCTGGAACGGTAACAAGATAATGCGGCCTCGGTCTTGTAGCGGTCAAGGCATGGTTGAGCACTTTATAGACTGCTTCAGGGCCAAGCTTATGCTTGTTAACCGGACCTGTTCCGTCCAGGCGCGCCAGTTGTCTTTCGTACTGCGCCGCATGCGCCGAGTTCTTGAGATCGATATTGGCCTCGATATGCGAAAGGGCGGTGGCGGTAAATTTTGATGCGATTGGTCCCGGTTCGATCATGCTGACATGGATGCCGCTGCCTTCCAGTTCCATGCGTAAGGTGACACCCAGTCCCTCGAGTGCGAATTTGGAGGCGGTGTAGGCGCCACGATAGCGATATGGCACAAGGCCGAGAATGGATGAGCAATGCACGATGCGGCCCTTGCCCTGCTTGCGCATGAAGGGAATGACGCGGCAGGTCAGGTCATGCCAGCCAAAAACATTGGTTTCAAACTGGCGGCGTAGCGTATCAACCGAGAGGTCTTCCACTGCGCCGGGCTGGCCATAGGCGCCGTTGTTGAACAGCGCATCAATGCGTCCGTTAGTGCGGGCCGCAACCGTGTCGACCAGCGCCGCAATCGAGGTGGGTTCGGTATAGTCCATCAGGAGGGTTTCAATGCCCTGGTTTTCTAGCGCCGCCATATCCTCAGTTCTCCGGACAGTGGCAAAAACCCGCCAACCATCGTCTTGCAGCGCTGTCGCGCAATGGGCGCCAATGCCGGAGGAGCAACCTGTAATGATGATAACCGGTTTGTCTGTCATGCCTCTTCCCTGTACAAAGCGATGCTGATTTCCCATATTCCCCACTAAGTTACAATCAGCATGCGTAAATCAGGAGGTGACATGTTCGCCACTCTGCGACTGGCCTACAAAGTTGCCTTTGACGCCTACTTCCATTTTGCGGAGGATGACGGCTGGGCAATGGCAAGTCACGTGGCATTGTCCATTTTGCTGGCGCTTTTTCCGTTCCTGATTTTTGGGACGGCATTGGCCGGTTTCCTTGGCGCGGACAGTTTTTCGGAAACAGCCGTTCATCTGATTTTTGATACCTGGCCGGAGGCGATTGCCGCACCCATTGCGGCCCAGGTGCAGCAGGTCCTGACCATTCCGCGCGGGGGACTGCTGACAGTTTCGGTGCTGGCTGCCGCCTACTTTGCGTCTAACGGGGTAGAGGCGTTGCGCATATCGCTCAACCGTGCCTATCGCGTTTCCGAAACGCGCTGGTGGTACGTAACCCGTCTCTGGAGCCTTTTTTATGTGCTGATGGCGGTCATCATTTTTGCTGCAATCAGCACGGTGCTGGTGGCGGTGCCGGTGGCTCTTGCGTTTGCGGAAGTGCGCTTTCCGTGGATGACCGATTTTCTCAGTACCATCTCCAGCCTTGGTGTTTACGGAACTATCATCGTCCTATTTACCGGCCTGGTGATTGCACATCTGTGGCTGCCAGCGGGCAGGCGGCGTTTGCTGGATGTGCTGCCGGGCATTGTGCTGACATTGCTGTTCTGGGTGGCTGGCGCGCTGCTTTTTGCTTCCTATCTTGCCACATTTGCAAATTACACCGCCACCTATGCCGGTCTGGCGTCGGTGATGATCGTGCTGGTGTTTCTCTACATGATTGGAGTGATCTTCATGCTGGGTGCGGAGGTCAATGCCGCCCTGATGAAGTATCAGGTCCGCCGCATCATCAAGCGCACAATCAATGGCAAAACAATCAAGGAAAGTTCAGAGCCCGATCAGGCTGCGGACATCTAATGGTGTTTTGCCGGCTGCGCGCAAGGTTGCCAGTCCGGTGCTGCCCTCGCTTTTGGAAAGCTTGCGTCCGTCGTCACCCAGAATAAGCCTGTGGTGATGGTAGCTTGGTGCTGGAAGGTTCAGCAACTGCTGCAACAGCCGATGAATGGCTGTGGCGTAATAGAGATCCATGCCGCGGACCACGTCGGTAATGCCCTGCAACGCATCATCCAACACCACGGAAAGGTGATAACTTGATGGCGCATCAGAACGCGATAGCACAACATCTCCCCACTGGGCCGGATCGGCCTTGATTGTTTGATGCCGGCCGCTACCGAACTCGTCCCAGAACAATGGTTCATCAAGCTGGGCAATGGCCTTTTGCATGTTCAACCGCCATGCAAAAGGGGTATTCGCAGCAAGTTGGGTCTGCCGTTCGGCCGCTGTGCGTTGTTTGTCGATGTCAGGATAATGCGCCGCGCCGTCCGGATCGCGTGGCCATGGCGTGCCACCTGCCTCTGATGCCTTGACGATTGTCTTCACTTCGCCGCGCGTCAGAAATGCCGGATAGGCAAGATCCATGGCGACAAGTTTTTCCAGTGCTAGTCGGTAGTCGTCGAAATGTTGAGACTGTCGCCGGACAGGTTGTTCCCATGACAGGCCAAGCCAGGATAGATCGTCGTAAATGTCCTGTTCAAACTGTGGAGTGCAGCGGGTCTGATCGATATCCTCTATGCGCAGCAGAAAACGACCCAGTTCTTTTCTGGCCATGTCGGCATTCATGAAGGCAGAAAAAGCATGACCCAGATGCAATCGCCCATTGGGGCTTGGAGCAAAACGGGTAACGCAATTTTGACGTGGCAGATCAGACATGATCTCTACAGGCATTATTTTTTTCTGTTTGCCAAGGGTCGGTGGACGTGTTGACCCTAGGCCCCTCTATAGGCTGTGGTTTGACTGGGAAATTCGATGACGGTTATTCATGGGGATGACGATATTACCAACGGGCTTACGGCCCTGTTTGCGCTTGATCCATCCTTAAGCCTTATTGCCAGCCGATGTGGACCGGTGCCGTTACGTCTCAGCGAACCCGGCTTTGCCGGTCTTGCCAGTATTGTCGTGTCTCAGATGGTATCACGTGCCAGTGCTGATGCGATCTGGGGTCGGATTGTCGCGGGGACGCAGGTGATGACGGCGGACCGATATCTGGCTGTTCACCCGGATATTGCCGCCGGTTTTGGCCTTTCCCGTGCCAAAGCGCAGACCTTGCAACGTATTGCCACGGCGGTTGCCGAAGGTGGTCTGGATCTCGAAGCTTTGAGCCAGATTGATGCCGCGACTGCGATGGCCGAATTGACCGCCGTCAAAGGAGTAGGGCCATGGACGGCGCAGGTCTATCTGATGTTCTGTGGTGGCCATGCGGATATTTTTCCGGCCGGGGATGTTGCTTTGCAGGCTGCGGTTGCCCATGCGCTTGACATGGAGGCGCGTCCGACCGTTCGTCAACTGGCTGTTTTGTCAGAAAAATGGTCGCCCTGGCGCTCGGTGGCGGCCCGGCTTTTCTGGTCCTATTACGCTGCAATAACCCGGCGTGAGGCGCTGCCAATCGCCTGAAATATGCCTTTCTTTGAGCGCTTCATTTATAGGCTTCACAATACTGTAACAACAGACCTAATATACACAATGCAGATGCCGAATCGATCAGGAGAAGCCCTTGACGATTGCAGTCTCCCCACAGGCTTTGCCAGCGCTCGTTCTGAACGCTGACTACAGGCCACTGAGTTATTATCCCTTGTCGCTCTGGTCATGGCAGGACGCGATCAAGGCGGTTTTTCTAGATCGTGTGAATATCATAGCAGAGTATGATCACTCGGTTTCATCGCCGAGTTTCTCGATACGATTACCGAGTGTCATAAGCCTCAAAACCTATGTGCAACCGGCCAGAAATCCTGCCTTTACCCGCTTTAATGTCTTCTTGCGCGACAAGTTCCAATGCCAGTATTGCGGCTCTCATGACGACCTGACATTCGATCATGTTATTCCGCGTGCGCATGGTGGTGAAACCACATGGCTGAACGTCGTTGCGGCGTGTTCACCATGTAACCTGCGCAAAGGCAGTAAATTGCCGAAACAGGCTGGCATGCTTCCGCACCAGAGACCCTACCAGCCAACCGTGCAGGACCTGCATAATAATGGGCGGTTGTTCCCGCCCAATTACCTGCATGAAAGCTGGATGGACTATCTTTACTGGGATACCGAGCTTCAGCCTTGATGAAGCCGGTTCCCGGTCAGATCTTTTTGCGGGTTGCGCCGTAGAAGGCGATTGCGGCCAGCGCTACGCTTGCAATCACGTTCCAGCCCGCGAAGGAAAGACCAAGCACGCGCAATGCTGCGGTGTTGCAGGATGGTGCCTTGATGGCGTTGAGATCGCTCAACAGGCTGCCGGCATTGGTTGTGATGGACGGTGCGCCGGTGGCGCAGGTCGTCGGGCCTTCCCAGAAACCCCATTCAACGCCGGAGTGGTAAACGCCCATGCCAGCGCCGATCAGCATGGCAATACCAATCAGTAAGAGAAGTGTTTTGACGGTCCATGAGGGCAGCTTCAGAAGGCTTGCGAGGATGGCGAGAATGCCGAGTGGAATGGCGTAATAATAGGGATCACGCTGCAAGAGGCAAAGTGCGCAGGGCGTATAGCCGCCAATGTGCTGAAAGCCGAGCGCCGAGCCGACAGTGAAGATCATACCTGCGGTGACCAGAACTGAAGAAACTGTAAGGCCGGATTGCGCGGATTGTGTCTGTGCCATGGATTTCACTCTTGCTTTGGTATCTGCGTGATGAAAGTTGCCCACGCATGAGACAGGAAAGGAGGGGTATATGGGTGCCGTCCTGCCCGGCATCATGGCTGTAACCTGTAATCCAGTACATGCGGGAATGTAAATGTGGTGAAGGTTCCGCCCGACACGGTGATCAAGCAAAGTTTCGTGAATTGCTGTTTTTTGTAAAAACCGGTTGACCGGAACCGGTTCATTCGTATAGTCCGGCGCCATACCACAGGACTTCGCTCCTGTTGCCCCTTTGGCGGAATTGGTAGACGCGCCTGACTCAAAATCAGGTTCCGAGAGGAGTGCTGGTTCGATTCCGGCAAGGGGCACCAAAATCTTCACATCGATAATTTGATAAAGATTGCCGCAGGAACGAATTCCTGTTCGGCACTATACTTGTTTTTCGCGCCTAGTTCTTTGGTCTAATGTGATATTGCTGCGTCGCAGCATAAACTTGCGCATCGCAGCAATCCGGGTGTATAGCCGTCTTATGGCGCGGCAAAATATCGCATCTCATACCTTCCGCGCGCCTCATCTCCAGATAATTACGAATTGGAGTTACTGTGAATAAGATGTCATCAAGTCCGGCTGGTACTCCAGTCCTGGATCAGAAAACCCGTTTGAAATCCATTATTGGCGGTTCCGCAGGCAATCTCGTCGAGTGGTATGACTGGTATGTTTATTCGGCCTTTACGCTGTATTTTGCGCCGATCTTCTTTCCGTCCGGCAACCAGACCGCCGAATTGTTAAGCGCAGCGGCCGTTTTTGCGGTCGGCTTCCTGATGCGCCCGATCGGTGCCTGGTTCATGGGAACCTACGCAGACCGCAAGGGCCGCAAGGCTGGCCTTACACTGTCGGTGACGCTGATGTGTCTCGGTTCGTTGTTGATTGCTATTACGCCGGGCCACGAGACCATTGGCATTGCGGCGCCAGCCATTTTGGTGTTTGCACGTCTGTTGCAGGGCATCAGTGTTGGTGGTGAATATGGCGCAAGTGCCACCTACCTCAGCGAGATGGCGGGCAAGAACCGTCGCGGCTTTTTCTCAAGCTTCCAATATGTCACGCTGATTTCCGGTCAGTTGCTGGCGCTGGCGGTTCTCTTGGTTCTTCAGCGTGTGCTGACGCCGGAACAGCTCAGCTCGTGGGGCTGGCGCATTCCGTTCCTGATTGGCGGCTTCCTTGCCATTGCGGTGTTTTACATCCGTCGTGGTCTGGTTGAGACGCAGTCGTTTGAAAATGCCAAGGCTGATACGGCTGAAAAGCCGAAGTCCAGTGGCTGGGCCCTGTTCCGCCATTATCCGCGTGAAGCGTTGATGGTAATGGCTCTTACTTCCGGCGGTACATTGGCCTTTTATGCCTACACCACCTACCTGCAGAAGTTCCTCGTCAACACATCGGGCTTCAGCAAGGAAAGTGCGACGGAAATTACCACAGCTGCTTTGTTCGTGTTCATGTTGTTCCAGCCTGTTGCCGGTGCGCTTTCCGACAAGATCGGTCGCAAGCCGCTGATGGTCGGGTTTGGTGTGCTCGGTCTGTTGTGCACCTATCCGATTTTCTCGACTTTGGCTGTAACGACAAATGCCTTTGCAGCATTCGCTTTGGTTCTTGCGGGTCTGTTGATCGTGACTGGTTACACCTCGATCAACGCCGTCGTTAAGGCGGAGCTGTTCCCGGCGCACATCCGTGCACTTGGCGTTGCACTTCCTTACGCGCTGGCCAACACGGTGTTTGGTGGTACGGCAGAATTCGTGGCCCTGAAGTTCAAGCAGCTCGGCCATGAAGAGTGGTTTTTCTGGTACGTCACCATCATGATTGGCCTATCGCTGATCGTTTACATCCGCATGCGCGACACCAAGCATACGAGCCATATCCAAGAGGATTGATTGCGGCTGTATCGCCCTAGACAGAAAGCCCCGCGCGCCTGTCGTGCGGGGCTTTTTTATGGGTGGTTTGGCATGGCAACGCGTCAGTTGGTCTGGTCGTTGCGCACCACGCGCCAGTCGGGTTTTCCAAGGTTATGCGGCCATGGATGGACGTCCTTGTCGTTGAAATAGACGACTTCCTCCAGCTTGGGGAACTCGGTGGTTTTCAACGTCACGTCGTTCATCCAGGGTTTGATGTAGGCATCATTGCCTTCATAACCCAGTTCGGCGACCCATATCGGTTTGTTGTATTTTTCCACCAGACTGTATCCCTTTTTGAGGGATTGTCCGAAGGTCCATGGGCCGCCATGTTCGATCTTGTCGAAGGCCTCGAGACCGAACACCGACAGCCCCACAAAGTCGACATAGTTGTCGCCGGGATAATAGGCCTGCAGGCCGTCTTCACCCTTTGGAGACCACATCAGTTTGGCATTGGGTGCTTCCTTGCGCACGATATCCATCATGTGACGGTAGGCAGTGATGTAGTCATTCGGTGCCCAACCGGACCACGAGAAGCGGCCGGATTTATCTTCCATTTCCTGGCCCCAGCGAATGATGACAGGGCTTTTCATTTGCGAGACCATGCGGGCAATGGCGTGCATGTTTTCGTCATACCCGCCTTGCAGGATTTTCCGCCGCAACTCATCGGAGGTCAGGCGCCAGCTGACGTCCCACGACCAGGGTTCAACGGTAATCAGCACATTGCGTTTGCGTTCCAACGCATAGGCATCGGCCGTTTTCAAACTATCCAGATCCACGTCTTCCCAGGGCAGGAAGAGGTGTTCGGTCGCTACACCCTGTTGCTGACCGAAGTCGCCATGTGGATCATAGGCACCGAACTTTATGCCATCGGCATGCAGTGTCGGGCGTTTGTCCGTGATGGAACGCAAGGTGGCGGCTGTCATGCCTGCGGCATTTTGTGCCTGTGACTGGACCACCGGGTAGGCCGCGGCGGAAAACAGGATTGCTATAGCCGCTGCGGACAGGATTTTTTTGTTCAGCTTCTTCATGGCTTTCTCCTCTCCAACTATTTTTTGACTGACATGACCTGTTTGGCCGCCAACGCCTGAACGGTTACGCTGTCGGTGTTCACAAGTTTCGAAAATTCATCGCTTGCTCTGGGTTTGGCACTGCGAAACACGTACCAATCTCCCATTGGCAAACGCTTCTGGTAGATCACGTTGCCAAGCCTGCCATGGGAAAAACATGTCCTTGCCTTGGCGGCCTCGCCGTCCGTCGTCCAAGTGGCGTTCATGCACATCTTGCCGAGGTTATCGACTGACCATGTGCCTTCGCCGATGGACTTCTTGCCGTTTTCTTCGGTCATTGCGGTAAAGCGCCGACCTTGCGAATCAAACCGTCCGCCGCCACTTGGCCAGCGCCAGGTTTTGTCCTTGTACATATTCACCACTTCCGATGCTGTCAGAAGCTGTGGGGATTTTTTGACCTCTTTTGCGGCAAGCGCCAGACTTGGTGTCAGCATGCTCATGCTGAGCAGAAGGACTGGAAGCCTGAGGTTTTTGATTATAGTTTTCATGACAGTCTTCCTTTCTCGAGGGACCCATCCTGTCTGGCCTTGGCCAGCATGATGATTCCGTATTGTGGTGGAGTGGGCTGCGGCTTTACCTGCACTTCCTGTTCAGGCTGGATGCCGTGCCATTTCACCCGGAATTTCATCTTTATGGTCTTGGTACCACCAACGCCTGCACCGGAAGCGTTGAAGCGTGTTTCGGTAAAGCTGACATAGGGTTGGCCGTGCGACAGCGCTTCCAGGCCACCAAGGCCATGGGTGTTGAGTTGCACCACTCCACTGGCAATGATGATGAAGGAAGACACTGTTGCGAGTGCATTGCCCCATGTGCGTGGCAATACCGAAAGGCTGTTTTCCGAAGCGTGTCGGAACATCAAAAGCAGAACGAGGAAGGCGTAAACCGTCACGTTCATGGCTGCGAAAATGTAAAAGCCCTGGGTGCTGCGGCTGTCCGGCGCCAGCATCATGGCAAGCGCTGTGAAGCCGGCCAGCACAATGTAGGGGGCGACGATGCGCAGCGGCAGGCATCCGGCCTTTTCGCCACCCTTGGGTGTGATGCGAAAATCCACAAAGGAACCATTGAGCCTGTCACGTATGGCGACCAGGCAACCTGCCAGCGACCAAGGCCAACGCAGGAACAGGAAGGCAAATGTTTCCCAGCAGAACGGCCGTGCATCATGCGGCCTGAAGGTTCCGGTTGCCCGCCAGAAGAAGGTGAACACCGTCAGCATCAAGATTGAAGGCAGGAAATGCAGCATGAATTCCGGGTAGCTGACATTGACCAGTGGACGGCCTGCGAGAAGGGCGATAACCGGCATGACGAACATGACTGCCATGACAACGGAAAACAGCGGATACCACATCTGCGAAAACAGAAACTGGAATTGCAGTTTGGCTGGCAGTGCTGGCACATAGTCCTTGGAATACTGCAGAAGAATTGTAACCAGACTACGCGACCACTGGAATTCCTGCACGGCAAGATCTGTGAAGGTTGAAGGTCCGTCACCATGGGCAATAGCGTTCAAGGCATGCACTCCACGCCAGCCACCCGCATTCATCAGCAAGGTGGTGGAATGGTCTTCTGCCAATTCAGGCCCGAGACCGCCGATCTGGCGTAAGGCTTTGGTGCGCACGGCATAATGTGAGCCGATACATAGAGGTGCCCAGCCGTTATTATAACCGGTCTGGAATGCGCCATGCAGACCGGCCTCGACGTATAGCCTGCCGCGTGCCGCCCAGCTTTCGTCGGCATTGGCGTCACAAATGCTGGGTGCCGACACGTAACCGACGGCGGGATCAGCGAAAGGCTTCAGAATTTCATGGAGATAGTCGGTTTCCGGTACATGGTCGGCATCGAACTGTGCCACGAAGTCATAACGGTCATATCCATAATGATCGTAGAAATAGGCAAGATTGCCTTCCTTGCAGCGTGTGCGGCGCGGCCATTGTGCACGGTGATAGGCTTCCACACCCTTGCGGGTGGAAATCAACACGCCATGTTCGCCGCACCAGCGTCTGGTTTCCGGTGTCGGATCTTCGTCTGCCAGCCAGACATCGTATTCTATCGGTATTTTCTGTTCGAGCATGGCCAGCATTGTTTTTCTGACCACCGAGAAGGGCTCTGATGGAGCCTTGGTCACCACCATGGCAACACGCCCCTCGGGCAAGGGTGCCTCCGGTTTGACGACTTTCGCGTTGAGGAAAATCAGCACGAAATAGGCAGGCAGGATGGTGACGTAGAACACCGAGACGCTGACGGCGATGAAATAGGGCATCGACAGCATGTGGTCAGGATCCAGCCACCAGCCCCAGAAATAAACCAAGGTTACCAGCCAGCCTGCGATACCCAGCAGATAGGCAATACGGTTCCACCCGGTGAAGACCGGGTCGAACAGTGCGTCAGACACCGTGGCATGGACCTTATGTTTGGCCTTTTGGGTGTTAACGGTTGTGATGAACTGTGTCGTGCTCATCGGCTGGTCTCCAGTCCGAACGTCGGTGCAGCAGTGCGGATGATCGTTTCGATGTCCGAGCGTGATGGTGTGAAGCCAAGCACGGCTTTGGCGCGACCAATATCTGCAAACAGTGAGGGTGGATCACCGGCGCGACGCGGGCCGTACTGGACAGGTACCTGCTGGCCGGTCACACGGTGAATGGCACCGACGATTTCGGCAACCGATGCGCCACGGCCAGAGCCCAGATTGACACGCAGAGTCTCGCCACCACCGACAAGATAACGGATCGCTGCGAGATGAGCGTCAGCCAGATCGCTGACATGAATGTAGTCACGCACGCAGGTTCCGTCTTGCGTGTCGTAATCATTGCCGAACACATCCAGTTGCGGAACCTTGTGTGCGGCGGCCAGAAGCGCCCGTGGCACAAGGTGGGTTTCAGGCTCATGCCGTTCGGAAAGCTCTCCGCCCGGGTCAGCCCCTGCGGCATTGAAATAGCGCAGGGCGACAAACCGCAGCCCATAGGCTGCGGCATAGTCTTCCAGTGCCATTTCAAAAATAAGCTTGGTACGGCCGTAGGGATTAACCGGTATTTGTGGCGTTTCCTCACGGATCGGCAGGATTTCCGGAATGCCGTAGGTGGCGCAACTGCTGGAAAAGACCAGTCCTTCGACATGGTGGTCCATGCAGGCTTCCAGCAGTGTCAGGCTGCCGGCCACGTTGTTGCGGTAATATTTGCGCGGGTCGGTTACCGATTCACCAACATAGGCATTGGCAGCGCAATGGATGACGTGGGAAGGGGCAAACTCGGAAAGCGTTGCCCGCAACATGCTGTGATCGGCAATGTCAGCCGTGATCAACGGTCCCCAGCGCACAGCATCGCTGTGGCCGGTGGACAGGTTGTCATAAGCCACCGGCACCATGCCGGACAGCGATAACGCCTTGCAGATATGGCTTCCTATGAAGCCGGCTCCGCCTGTGACAAGGATGTAGCGGGGCATCTCATACAGCCTCCGCCATTTTTTTACCGCTGAGCAGCGCATCGAAATAGTGGATGGTCTTTGCGAGGCCCCGCTCAAGATTGACGCGCGGTTGCCATCTCAGCTCTTCTTTGGCGCGGGTAATATCCGGCCGGCGTTGTTGCGGGTCATCCACTGCGGCTGGCAGGTGTATGATGCGTGAACTGGAGTTGGTCATGGCAATGACGATGTCTGCCAGTTGCCGCACCGGAATTTCTGCAGGATTACCAATGTTGATCGGGCCACAGCATTCTGGGCTTTTGACCGAGAAGCGCAGGAAACCTTCAATCAGGTCATCAACATAGCAGAAGGAACGGGTTTGTTTGCCGTCGCCATAGATGGTGATGTCCTTGTTCTGCAGGGCCTGCACGATGAAGTTGGAAACAACACGACCATCGTCCTGGCGCATGCGCGGGCCATAGGTGTTGAAGATGCGACCAACCTTGATATCGACGCCAAAATTGCGGTGATAATCGAAGAACAGCGTTTCAGCGCTGCGTTTTCCCTCATCGTAGCAGGCACGCGGGCCAATGGGATTGACGTTGCCGAAGTAGGTTTCCGGCTGCGGGTTGATAAGAGGGTCGCCATAGACTTCCGATGTGGAGGACTGGACAACTGTTGCACCGGTGCGACGTGCCAGTTCCAGCACGTTCAGGGCACCGATCACATTGGTCAAAAGCGTGCCTACCGGATCCTTCTGGTAATCAGGTGGGGATGCGGGTGACGCAAAATTGAAGATGACAGATACATCGAGATCATAGGGGTTGCGCACGTCGTGCTCCACCACAGTGAAACCTCTATTGGACGTCAGATGTTCAATATTGGTGCGTCTGCCGGTGGAGAAGTCGTCGAGGCAGATAACCTCATGGCCGCATTGCAACAGCCTTTCGCACAGGTGTGAACCGAGAAAACCTGCGCCGCCATTGACAAGTGCCCGGAGGCCCGGTTTCCAGTTCGAATAGATGTTTACGTTGGAGTCATTGTTATCGGGAACGAACTTACGCATTACACACACTCCTTCCTACCAGGAAACAGCAGCACCGTTTCCGTGTAGTTGTGTCGCTCGTTTTGATTTTTTTGAAATTCCGGCGGCTTTATTACTTGTTGTTGTGGGCCGACTTTACTTGATTCATGCCATTTTTTTATTCTTTTAAGAAGATCATATTTTGTTATTTGTTTTCGTCAATGCGAAAATTCTGAAATATTACAATTGATTACCGGGGAAATACATTGATTAATCCCATTGTGTACGTATTTTTAACCATGCCTACATAATGCCTTTCTTATCAAGCAAGAGCGCAAGCCTCACTCAATCGATTGAGGTTAGGGTAGCGTGCGTGCCGAGCCTGAAACGGCGTTCGGTGTGCTGGCCACCGGGAGCGATTGTGTGTGGTGTGACATGCTTGCCTTGGTCAGAGGTGCATGAGTTAAATATCAACACGAGTGTGTTTGACGGGCTGTTTGCCGCAAACGCATCGCAGCTGGCCGCACTTTGCGGCATTGGGGACAAATATGTCTATTATTCATCACCGCGCCGGGGCATTGAACCCTGCGCGCCTTGCCAAAATGGCGTGCTCTATTGCCGTTGTTGCTTTTTCCATTGTGTCCTGTTCCGCCGTTGAGACCCCGCTTCTGTCCGATAACAGCGCACCGAAAATTCAGAACGAAGTCAGTCATCGCGTATCCGCACCGAAGAAGTCCTATGCCTATGACAAGGCGTCTGTCACGCTGGTCTCAAGCGTTGAAGCGGAGAGCGAGCCTGCTGTTGCCGTTACCAAGGTCAATGATCTCGGCTCATCGCCTTATACCTGCTCGCCGAGCGGTTTTGGCCAGAAGGCTCGCTGCTACCTGCGCTAATACTTGCCGCTGTCAGGCATAACGGGGTGTCGCGGATCAATGTTGCTTCACAAAAAGCTCATTGAGCCGTGACGATCTCAGGGGAGTTTCTACAAAAGCTACTGCAGCTTTTGTACGAGTACGCTCAGTTTTTCCATTCGTGATGGGCCATTTCGGCATGGTCGAATGCGAAGAAGCGTGATGCGGCTTCCGTGCGGTTACGCACATGCATCTTCTTATAGATGTTTCGCACATGTACTTTGACGGTATTTTCCGACAGATGCAGCTTGTCCGCGATGATCTTGTTCTGGGTTCCCTTGCACAGAAGATCCAAAATCTGGACTTCCCGTGTCGTGAGGCCGTTGAAGTCATGGTGATGCTGCTTTGCAGCCGACGCCAAGCCAATGGGCGTGCCGGCATGCGGCATGGAATTGGTTGGTGACTTGGTCTCAACAAGACGTCCAAGCAGCGCGGACGGGAAATGTTCTCCGCCCTTGATCAACAGATCGACTGCGGCCATGAATACATCAAGCCTCAGGCTGAGTGGCAATACGCCATCAATGATCCGTGTTTCAACCAGTTGTTTGAGATAGGATTCCAGCATGCCGACGGCATCAATAACCAAGCCGATCGATGCTGACGGATGTTTTTCCCGGATGTTGTTCAGGGCATCTTGCAACTGCTGGCCAGCAATTCTGTACAGCAGGACCAGTTTCACATCGGATGTATACCCGTCTTCGATTGCTTGTGGTTGGTTAATGCTGATGACATTACACATGGGGAACTTTTTGCCGAGTGCCTCAACCAGGCATTCGGAAAACAGATCCGCATCCGCGATTAAAAGTAATGTCTGGTTTGTTACTGATGTGTTGTTTATGCGTTCTGCATGAGTTATTCTAGAAGATACCATGAACATTTACGCCTCCCTGAGCGATACGCATTTTTTACTTTATTATTATGTTTATTATTTCGAATCTCCGAAATGATGCATGTCCATTGTTATTAATCACTTGTTAATTATGCTAATATGAAAACCTAATTAAAGAAATGACCCGAAAGGATTAGGTGATTAAAATTTTGTAAACGTGATTAACGTGCCGATATTTCAAGATTTTTCATTCTGTGGCGAGTCACCAGGTGATTTGGAAATTCAAGGTTGGTATTTTTGATATATAAAATTACGGGTTGTATTTTATATGGGGAATGAGTTTTTTGCGCTAATATGAGCGCTTGAGAATGGTTTTCTTTGCCTGATTTTTATTTTTCGGCTGTCGCGTGCAATTCCTTTACTTCGTGAAATTTGCTCCGAAGTCGCGCTTGCGAAGTTTTCTTTAAGTTTAAATAGAATGCCTCTTTTTTCTCCGGCGCTGTCCGACGCCATAAATTCGGGGCCTTTTTAGTTCTACGCTCTGGCTATTTGGTGGGGAATTGCTGGCGCTTGGTCTGTGCGTTGCCCGGTGCTGCTATACAGTGTTTTCTGCCTCAATATTTTGGTGGTTTAGAGGATGTGCATTTAGGTCACATTCCGCCACACAAGTTGCGATAATTTGTTTTTGACTTGTAAATTTTTGTTGTTTTCATTTCCCGTTATGCGATGATTTACCAAAGAAATTGCGGCTCTTTGAGAGTCCAATTTATAGAAAATTTGTAAAATCGGTAAAGCAGCATGAAGTTTGAAGTCGACAGATTAATGATCGTTGCGGATGATTTGACGGGTGCGCTGGATTCCGCCGCTCCTTTCGCGGCTCATGGTTATTCCGTTGCGGTCGTTACCGATCAGGCCGCGCTTGGTGAAGCAGTTGCTGGCGGCGCAGATGTGGTTGCCGTGACCACCCGCAGCCGGGAAATTGCACCGGATGAAGCCGCCAACCGTGTGGCCCTCGCACAAAAACAGCTGGTCAGCCGCATGGCGCTTTTGAAAAAGGTCGACTCACGGCTGAAAGGCAATGTCGAGGCCGAGATTTCAGCGCTTGAGTTCGAGCGTGCAGTTGTTTTGCCTGCCATTCCCGAGTTTGGTCGTGTTGTGACCAATGGCATGATCAGCGGTTTCGGTGTTGAAACACCTATCGCCATTGCTGGTCGGCTGGGGGCCGTTGCTGAAAGATCGATCATCCCAGACACCAGCACCGTTGAGGCGATGCAGGCGGCATTGGGTCTTTTGCAGGAAAATGATCTTTTGGTTGGCGCATTGTCACTGGCAAATGCGTTGGCGGCACAATCGGGTCGCCCGCGACAGGACAGTGTCGGCGTGAAAGGCAACAAGCTGCTGATTGCCATCGGGTCGCGCGATCCGATTACCGTTTCGCAAGTTGGTACCTTGCGCGATGTGGCTTCTCATCTGAATTACATTGCTGCGCCAGGTGGTGCTGTTGGGAAAACAGCCGTTGCTGCCGCGCCACTTTCATCGGCGCTCACCCTCGTTCAGGCGGTTGATGGTGCAACGGAACTGTCGTCCGTTGAAGTCGCGGACAATCTTGCAACATCGGTTGCGGCGCTTGATGCGGGTTATGACACTTTGCTCCTGTCGGGCGGTGCGTCGGCGGAAGCCTATTTCGACAAGCAGGGTATTCGCATTTTGACCTTGCTGGGTGAGATTATGCCAGGCTTGCCCGTTGCCAAATATGGCGATCGTCATTTCATCACCAAGTCGGGCGGTTTCGGCGATGCGGAAACACTGGTGCAGGTGGCGGAGAAAATTCTGGGACATGAAGGCGTGAAATAATGCGGACAGTGGAGCAGATTTCACATCGTAAAAGCCTGAGCGAGGTGGTGTTTGAACGGCTGAAACATGCCATCAAATCCGGCGCCTATCAGAGCGATGAACGATTGCCTACCGAACATGAATTGGCGGCGGAATTTGAGGTTTCGCGCCCGGTAGTGCGTGATGCCCTGAAGAAGTTACGCGATCTCGGGCTTGTTTATTCGCGTCAGGGGGCTGGCAGTTTCGTGCGCATACAAGGGGTCAAGCAACCCCTTGGGTTCGGGCCACTGGAAAATATTGCCGATCTGCAAAACTGTTATGAATTCCGCATTACCGTCGAACCGGAAGCGGCGGCCTGCGCTGCCGAACGGCACAGCGATACGCAGATCCGGGTCATTCGTCTGGCGCTTGAAGCATTGCAGGATGCAACGAGCCGGCAAAGGCACCGCGAAGATGCCGACTTCATGTTCCACCTGTCGATTGCGCAGGCTTCGGGTAATACATATTTTTCAACGGCCATGGAGGCCTTGAAAGATCATATTGCCATTGGAATGCAGTTCCATGGCCTGTCGCTGAAGAATTCAGCCAGTGGACTGCGACATGTTTTTGACGAACACGCCGCGATTTACGAGGCAATCCGCACGCGCGACTCCGATCTGGCCCGTAACCTGATGCGCCAGCACCTTCGTGGTTCGCGTGACCGATTGTTTGAGGGGCGCAGGCCTGAACTTGCCCAGGGGGCATAAGGCTTTCTGTTATGCGCATATAAAAACCCCGGCTTTTGACCGGGGTTTGTTTGCTGTTTTGAGTTTGAAGTGACTGACAGGCGGCTTTCAGAATGCGGCGTTATAGATTGCCAGCACATCCTTTGCTGACATGTCCCGTGGATTGTTATCCATCAGTCTACGGATGGCATGGGCTTCATCTGCCCAGTTCTGCAAGTGCTCCTGCTGCGCACCATGTACCGAAAGCTTCATTTCCACGCCAAGTGCCTGGCAGAAACCATAGGCCGCGGTGAGCACGGCGGCCGGATCCTTGGAGATAGCAAGGCCAAGCGCATCAAGAACTTCGGCAGTTTTTTCTGACCGCACCGGCACATTATAGGCCAGTACATGCGGGAAGATGATGGCGTTGGCCAGCCCATGCGGCAGGCCGAGCCGGGTACCGAGCGGATAGGCAAGTGCGTGTCCTGCTGCAGTATTGACCGGGCCTAGGCAGATGCCGCCATAATAGGAGGCCAGCATCATGCCGGCACGGGCTTCGGTATCCTTGCCGTCTTCCACGGCACGGGCCAGATATTTGCCGACCAGCTGGATGCCCATGCGCGCATAACCATCAATCAGGTCATGGGCACGAATATTGGTGAAGGCTTCCACACAGTGAGCCATAGCATCAATGCCGGTGGCGGCGGTTACTGCCGGTGGTACCGACCAGGTCAGTTCCGGGTCGAGAATGGCGATGTCGGCGAGCAGGTAGGGGCTTTCGACCGCTTTTTTGGAATGGCTGACACTGTCGGTAATCAGCGCGCGAATACCTGCTTCAGACCCGGTGCCAGCTGTTGTTGCCACCTGAGCCAGCGCTGTTTTGCGACCGGCCACTTTATTGGGGCCAACAACGTCATCTAGCGCCTGCGGACCGTCCCAGAGAGCGGCAACGAGTTTCGCGACATCGAGAACCGAGCCGCCGCCGAGGCCCACCACCAGATCCGGCTGAACGGTACGTGCCATTTCAATGGCTGCATTGAGCGCTTTGTCATCCGGTTCCGGCGGAATGTCGGCAAAGACGGTGATCGCGCCAGTCAGCTTCAGTCTGTCGACAAAACCAAGTGTGTGTTCGGTGGCAATCACCAGAACGCGTGATGCGCCATTGGCCCATTCGCCCAGCTTGGCAGAGGCGCCAGCGCCTATTTCAAGGCGCTTGGGTTGATGCAGGGTGATCGGTCTAGCCATTCCATCCATGGCGGTTCTCCCTCAAGCTCTTTCAAGCGCGTCCATGCGCGACCAGACATCTGCACGTTCTGCGTCTGACAGTTCGATCAGCGGTGGTGTGACGCGCAGCCAGCCGTTGTCGCCGCGACGTTTAGCAACCATGGTTTTCACGGTCGGCAGTTGTACATAGGCGTTGGTCAGTTCGCGCCAGGCGACGATCTTGTCTTGTGCTGCTTTGACTGCGGCTTCCTTGCCCGGCACATTCCAATTGTCGAACACGAAACGAAGTTCAGCGGCGACAAGATTGGAGCTGGCGGTAATGCAGCCTGCACCACCGGCTTGAATCAGCGGCAGAAGCAGCGGATCGGCACCTGCCAGCACGCCGAAATCCGGGAATGCGGCAATCATCGCCTTCATGTTTTCCAGATCGCCTGAACTGTCCTTGATGCCAACAACGACGCCGGGATAATCCTTGCGCAGGCGGGCAATAACCTCATGCGGAATAGCGACACCCGACACCTGTGGAATGTGATAGAGAACCACTTTCAGACGGTTGTCCTTCACGCCTTCGATAATACGGGCATAGGCACGGTAGATGCCTTCGGTGCTGACACCCTTGTAGTAGAATGGCGGCAGCAACACCACGCCGTGCACACCGGCCTGAACGGCATGGCGTGTCATTTCAATGGTGTCGGCAATGGCCGTCTGGGCGGTGCCGGGCAGCAGTTTTTCAGGTGCTACGCCACCGGCAATCGCCTTCTCCAGAATATCCATACGCTGTTTCAGGCCGAAGGAATTTGCCTCGCCTGTGGTGCCAAGCAGAGCCACGCCATCGCAGCCTTCGTCCAGCAGCGCTTTGCAATGGGCGGTAAACAGCTGGAAGTCCGGGTTGCCATCCGCAGTAACCGGGGTGGTTGCTGCGCAATAAACGCCGCTGAATTCAAACTTTGCCATGTGCATTTTTCCCGGCTATCAGCTTGCGCGCATAGGCGATGGCTGCGTTCATGTTGACGTGATTGGCCTTGCCGGTCCCGGCAATGTCGAAGGCGGTGCCGTGATCGACAGAGGTGCGGTCAATCGGCAGGCCGACGGAGACGTTGACGGCCGTATCGAAGGCCACCAGCTTTATCGGGATGTGACCCTGATCGTGATACTGGGCAATCACCAGATCAAACCCGCCCTGATAGGCGCGGTGGAACACGGTATCCGCCGAAATAGGGCCGTAAACATCAATGCCTTCGGCGCGTGCCTGGGCAACGGCCGGCGCGATGAATTCATCGTCTTCGGTGCCGAACAGACCGTTTTCACCGCAATGCGGGTTAATTCCTGCCACGGCAATCTTCGGCTTGGCATAACCGATACGTTTCAGGTGATCATTTCCGGCCTTGATGGTCGCCAGAATACGCTCTGGTTTGGCGCGGTTGATGGCGTCCTTCAACGACACATGGGTCGAAACATGGATCACCTTTAACCGGTCGGACGCCAGTAACATGAAGGCGGACTTCGAGCCGGTCAGTGACGTCAGCATGCCGGTATGGCCATCATAGTGGTGGCCGGCCGAATTCAGTGCTTCCTTGTTGATTGGCGCGGTGACGATGCAGCCAATCTTGCCGGCCATTGAATCTTTCACGGCAGTATCGATGAAGCGGAATGAGGCATCGCCGGAGATGGCGCTAAGTTTACCCCAGGCAACGGGTGCCCCTTCCACTTCCACGTCAACGACAAGTCCGGTCAGGTCCAGATTGATGCCGAGCACTGCCTTGGCTGCTTCCAGCTGTTTGAGGTTGCCATAGACCCGCGTATTGGCGCGATCCTCAGGGCTCATTTCGGACAGTGCCTTGATGGTGATTTCCGGGCCAACGCCTGCGGGATCGCCCATGGTTATTCCAACGAGTGTGCTCATGCAGTTTCTCCGTCTATCCAGCCCTTGTTCAGCCGGACATATTTGATGGCGCGGCGATAATAGGTGTAGGCCAGATGCAGGTTGCCCTGTCCGTCTTCGACCATGGCCGGGTAGGACATTTCCTTGTTGTGTCCGTCAACAGAATTGTTGGAAAGGCAGTTGCCGGTGCCGTCTTCAACGATACGACGCGTCGGGAAGGTGTGGCCATCATCCGTTGAAACACAAAGCGTGACGGGCGCACGTGGCACACCCCAGATCGGCACGATCCCACCTTCGGCATTCGGCCGATCGTCCTGTTCTTCCAACTCGTCGTAGAGCGATGCACGACGCTGCGAAAATTCGGCTGATGATACCGGGTTGCACAACAGCGCCACACGTCCGTCCCGCAGTCGAATGGCGGCAATCGATGAATTGTTGTTGGGCACGTCAGTGGCAGTTGGTGCTGACCAGCTTCTGCCGCCATCAAGGCTTTGCGTGCGATAAACAAAATCGGCCTGCCTGCGACGGAAGAAGGCGACCATCCTGCCATTGTCCAGTGGCACGATCGTCATATGCACGCAGCCGAAGCTATCGGGCACATCCGTCACACTCCAGGTCTTGCCGTTGTCGGTGCTGACGGCGACGGCTGCGGTGTCGTGAGTGCCGGTCCAGCGTGCGCCGGGGCGTGGATTGCACAGGAACAGAGGCAACATCCAAGCGCCATCATCGCGCACCACGATGGTCGCGCGGATGAAGGTGCCATTTGCAAGACCAATGTCGCGTGGGTTGCCAGCCGTCAGCGTGCCCTCGAATGAGATCGGCCTTGCGATAACGCGGCTTTCATCCTGATTTCCGGAAGGCTGCGCCGTATGAAAAAGGCTGATGGCACCGTCCGGCTCGACAAACAGCATCGGGTTCTGTTCGGAGCGGTTCGGATCGTCGCTCAGCTGGCTGGCTTCAGACCATTGATTGCTCTGTGGTGCCAGCGTCGAGACGTGGATGGAAATGTCGGACTTTCCTTCCAGCGTGCCGCCAAACCATGCGCAGGCAAGTGTGCCGTCAGGTAGGAACCGCAAAAAGGCTGCGTGGTTCTGAATTTTCGGTGAGGGCAGAAATGCCTGCGTCAGTCCGCCTTCGGATGCGGCGATGCGCCCATCCATGCTGGCGGCTATTTCTTCCGGTGTCACTTACGCATCCTCCCTATGATGCTTTTTTCACGTTCATCATTGCTGAATTTGATATGTTGTCAAGTTATGTCTGTTTTTGTTTTTTGTCGATTTCGAGGTTTTGAGTAAATTTTATTTTTTAATATCATATATTTATTTTTTTGAAAAAATTCTTATTCGAACATTAATATCGAACGAATTGACAAATTGTCTATGTTGTAGCAAGTTTGTGTCGGTGAATGTGGGAGCATGCACAGGGAGAAATCATGGTTACGGCGGATGTCCAGCGAAATGATCGCACCATTATGGTGGCGTCATGCTACGTTGCACTGGCTGCAGCGCTGGCCGCTGCGGACGCTGCGGTGATCCGTCTTCTTGCCGGCGAAGTGCATCCCTTCGTTATTGGCTTTTTCAGAAGTGTCTTCGGATTGGCAGTTATTCTGCCGCTGATCGCGACGCGACCGCACATTCTGAAATCGGGTTACAGGTTCCAGCACGTCAGCCGCGCCGCTTTGAAGCTGGCGGCACTCGTTTGTTATTTCGTGGCGTTTGCCGCAGCGCCACTCGCTGATGCGATGGCGATCATGTTCATGACGCCAATCTTTCTGATGATTGGTGCATGGCTGTGGCTGGGTGAGGCCTTCACGCTGACAAAGCTGTTTGCCGTGGTCACCGGGTTTCTCGGCGCACTTGTCATTATTCAGCCCGGTGCCGCCGGTGCCGTTGCGCCAGCCCTGCTGTTTGCGCTGGGTGGCTCGGCGCTTCAGGCGCTGGTGCAACTGATGCTCAAGCGCATGTCGGACAAGGACAATACGGAAACGCTGGTGGCCTGGAACCTCATCGTCACCGTGCCGCTGGCGGCCATTCCGGCACTGTTCTTCTGGGCGACGCCCGATCTTCGGCAGTTTTTGTTGCTTGCGCTGCAAGGTGTGATGGGTGCGATCAACATGACACTGATGACCAAGGCCTTCAGCATGGCAGAGGCGTCGCATATTGCGCCTATGGATTTCCTGCGTCTGCCATTTGTTGCGGTCATGGCTTGGGTTCTGTTTGGCGAGGTCGCAGGTTTTTCAACCTGGATCGGCGCCGGAGTGATTTTCCTGTCCACGCTGGCCGTGGCGGGAGGAGGGCGCCTCAAACGGCGTGCGCAGGCTGCGGCCGAGCGCGATATCTAGCTTGAAAATTCGTAACGGCATTTGCAGCGCAGCCGTGGGCGGAAAATCGCAAGGTGCTGCATCAAAAAGGGAGGAACAGATGAAAGGCAAACGGATTTTACTCGGAATGTTGATGGCCACTTCGGTTGTCACGACCGGTTATGCGCAGGCTTCCAAGGATGTGACTGTCGTTCTGGATGAAGAGGTCGATCTGGTTGAGCCGTGCATGGCAACGCGCTCGAACATTGGCCGTATCATTCTGCAGAACGTATCCGAAACGCTGACCGAACTGGATGTGCGCAGCGACAAGGGCCTGATGCCACGACTGGCGGAAAAGTGGGAAGAAAGCCAGCCTGGCACATGGCGTTTTCATCTGCGCAAGGACGCCAAGTTCTCAGACGGTTCGGCATTTGATGCTGCCGACGTCAAACACTCCATCGAACGCGCGATGAGCGACAAGATCTCGTGCGAAACACCACGTTATTTCGGTGATACCAAAATCGAAGCCAAGGTTGTCGACGACAACACAATCGACATTACCGCGACGCCCGCACAGCCAATTCTGCCACTGCTGATGACGCTGGTAACCATCGTTCCTTCGGAAACGCCAATCGAGTTTACCCGTCAGCCAATCGGCACCGGTCCATACAAGCTGACCGAATGGAAGGCTGGCCAGAGCATTACGCTTGAGCGCCGTGACGACTATTGGGGCACAGCGCCTGCTGTGACCAAGGCAACCTATGTCTTCCGCGCTGACCCAGCGGTTCGCGCAGCCATGGTGGCCGCCGGTGAAGCCGATCTGGCAACTAATATTTCGGAGCTCGATGCCACCGATCCGAAGATGGACTTCAGCTACCTGAACTCTGAAACTTTCTACATGCGCGTCGATACATCCATCAAGCCGCTGGATGACGTTCGTGTTCGCAAGGCTCTGAACATGGCACTGGACCGCGACGCCTTCATCGGCACGCTGCTGCCAAAGGGTGCCGTCAAGGCCGTTGCCATGGTGCCTCCAAGCACACTTGGCTGGAACTCGGATGTAAAGCCACTGCCGTTTGACCCGGAAGGTGCAAAGAAGCTGCTGGAAGAAGCCAAGGCTGACGGTGTTGCCGTTGATACGCCAATCACCATTGTTGGCCGCACCAACAACTTCCCGAACGTCGTTGAAGTTCTGGAAGCTGCCCAGCAGATGTTTGAAGCTGTCGGTTTCAAAACCAAGCTGCAAATGTATGAAGTGGCCGAATTCGAAAAGCAGTATTCCAAGCCTTATCCGGAAAACCGTGGGCCACAGCTCGTTGCTGCCCAGCACGACAATTCGCGCGGTGACCCGGTGTTCTCCATGTACTTCAAGTATGACAGCAAGGGCCGTCAGTCCGGTATCTCCGACCCGAAGGTCGACCAGATGATTGCTGATGCCACCGCTGCAACTGGCGACAAGCGCACGGAAGACTGGAAGAAGGTAATTGCCTATCTCTACAACGATGTCGTTGCAGATGTGATGATGTTCCACATGGTTGGTTTCGCTCGCGTCAATCCGCGTATCGATTTCACCCCAACCATCGCGACCAACTCGCAGCTTCAACTGTCTGAAATCGGCTTCAAATAAGCCTTTCCACCCTCCAGGAAAGGCGGAGAATTGTCTTCGCCTTTCCGTTTCTTTCGGGAGTAGACGCGATGGGAAAAAAGATATTCACGCGCATCGTGGCGAGCTTTTTTTCGTTGATCACGCTTATCGTTATCGTGTTCTTCCTGTCACGACTGACAGGTGATCCAGCGGCCTTGTTCCTGCCGATCGATGCCAGTCAGGAAATGCTCGACAAGTTCCGTGAATTGCATGGTTTGAACGATCCTCTGATCGAGCAGTTTGCGCGTTATGTGCGCGATGTGATGCAGCTTGATTTTGGTGAATCCATCCGCAAGGCACGTCCCGCCATCGATGTGGTGCTGGAAGCCTTTACCTGGACGTTGCAGCTTGCACTCATCACCATCATACTTGTGACTGTTGCGGCAATTGTCATTGGTTCACTGGCGGCTTTCCGTCCCGGCGGTGTATTTGACCGGCTTGTCTCACTGCTGTCGTTGATCGGTGCTTCTGCGCCTGATTTCTGGATTGCCATCGTTGGCATCGTGGTATTTTCGGTGACGCTCGGTTGGGTGCCAACCTCTGGAACCGGTACGATCTGGCACTGGATCCTGCCGATTGCCGTGCTGTTCATTCGCCCGTTCGGCCTCATTCTTCAGGTGGTGCGTGGCTCGATGCTGACGGCCTTCGGTTCGGCTTACGTCAAGACTGCCCGCGCCAAGGGTGTCGGTAACCGCTCCATCATTTTCGTTCATACACTGCGCAACGCCATGCTGCCGGTCATCACCGTTATCGGCGATCAGGCCGCAGCGATGTTGAACGGTGCGGTGATTGTTGAAACGATTTTTGGTTTCCCCGGTGTCGGCAAGCTGATGATCGATTCCATCCTGCAGCGCGACTTCAATGTCATCCTTGCCGCGATCATGGTCACGGCACTCGCCATCTTCATCATGAACCTGCTGATCGACATCATCTACAGCTTGCTCGATCCTCGTTTGCGGACCTGAAGGCCATGTCCATGACCAATACTCTTCCAAATGTGCAGGCTGTTTCAGCCAAACCTCGCAACAAGGCTTCGGTGCTGCTTGGCATGTTGTGGCGTGACAAGTTCGCGTTCTTTGCTGCCCTGTTCCTGATCCTCGCGACATTCTGCGCGATCTTCGGTCCAATGCTGCTGAGAGATGCGGCCGTTGCGCAGAACCTGCGGGCACGTAACCTGCCACCGTTTTCGCTGGAAAATGGCTGGCTGCTGTTTTTGGGCGCAGACGCGCTTGGCCGCTCGCTTCTGGCACGCATTGTTGTTGCGGCACAGAACACGCTGATGATCGCGGCTGCTGCCGTAATCTGCTCGAGCGTGATTGGCGCACTTCTGGGGCTGGTTGCCGGTTATTCCTCGCCACGCGTGTCGAATGTCATCATGCGTCTGGCGGATGTCATCATGTCGTTCCCGTCACTGCTGCTGGCCGTGATAGTTCTCTACATGCTGGCGCCTTCGGTCGGTAATATCGTTATTGTTCTCGCGATCACCCGTATTCCTATCTATCTGCGTACCACCCGTGCTGAAGTGCTGGAAATTCGCCAGCGCATGTTCGTGCAGGCGGCGCAGGTTATGGGTGCATCGTCGATGCGCATCGTGTTCCGTCACATCCTGCCGATGGTTATTCCGACACTTGTGACCATTGCCACCCTGGATTTTGCCTTTGTGATGTTGGCAGAATCGTCTCTGTCGTTCCTGGGCATTGGCATCCAACCACCTGAAGTGACCTGGGGCCTGATGGTCGCGCAGGGCAAACAATATTTGACCAATGCCTGGTGGCTGGCCTTCTGGCCAGGCCTGGCAATCATCCTCACCACCCTGTCGCTCAATCTCCTTTCCAACTGGATGCGCATCGTGCTTGATCCTGTGCAGCGCTGGAGACTTGAAATCGGAGGCAAGAAAAATGGCTGAACATCTTCTCGAGGTTCGCAATCTGTCTGTCCAGTTTCATACGGCGACTGGCACCGTGCAGGCGGTACGCAATATCAGCTGGCATCTGGACCGTGGTGAAACGCTTGCCATTCTCGGCGAAAGCGGATCCGGCAAATCGGTTTCCGCGTCGACAATCATGAACCTGCTGGACATGCCACCGGCGGAAATTACCAGTGGTGAAATCCTGTTTGCCGGACAGGACCTGCTGAAAATGACTGACGATGCGCGCAAGCGCATCAATGGCAAACGGATCGCCATGGTGTTTCAGGATCCGCTCAGCCATCTCAATCCGGTTTACACGGTTGGCTGGCAGATCGTCGAAGTCATGCGCATTCATGGTGTGGACGCGGATGCGGCCCGGGCACGGGCACTGGAATTGTTGAAGCGCGTTGGCCTGCCATCTCCTGAAACCGCCATGGGTAAATATCCGCACCAGTTTTCCGGCGGCCAGCGGCAACGCCTGATGATTGCCATGGCTTTGGCGATGAAGCCGGATATCGTCATTGCCGATGAACCGACAACGGCGCTTGACGTAACTGTTCAGGCCGAGGTTCTGGCGCTGCTGGGTGAGTTGCAGAAAGAAACCGGCATGGGCCTGCTGCTGATCACCCACGACCTTGGCGTCGTGGCGGAAATTGCAGACCGTGTGGTTGTCATGAATTCCGGTGAGATCGTGGAAACGGGAACACCTGATGAGGTCTATCACAACCCACGCCATCCCTACACCAAGAAGCTGATTTCAGCCGCTCCCGGTCAGGGTGAAATGCATGAACCTGTTGCCACCGGCGAACCGTTGTTAAAGGTCGAAAACCTCTACAAGACCTATGGTGCCTTTCATGCGCTGAAAGGTGTTTCCTTCAACCTCATGCCAGGTGAAACCATGGCTGTGGTTGGCGAAAGCGGCTCTGGCAAGTCGACGCTGGCGCGGGCTTTGCTGCGGTTGGAAGATGCGGATTCCGGCAAGGCACTATGGAAAGGGCGTGACCTGCTGACCATGCCGAAGAAGGAGCTTTATAGTCTGCGCCGGCAGTTGCAGATGGTGTTTCAGGATCCGACGCAGTCGCTGAACCCGCGCATGTCCGTCTATCAGCTCATCTCGGAGGCCTGGGTCATCCATCCGGAAATCCTGCCGAAAAACAAATGGCGGGCACGCGTTGAAGAATTGCTGCTGCAGGTTGGTCTTTCTGCATCCCATGCCGATCGTTATCCGCACCAATTTTCTGGCGGCCAACGCCAGCGTATTGCCATTGCCCGCGCACTCGCCTTGGAACCGGAACTCATCGTATGTGATGAAGCCGTGTCGGCGCTTGACGTGTCGATACAGGCGCAAGTTATCGCCCTGCTGGACAAGCTGCGCCGTGAATTGGGCATCGCGTTTATTTTCATCGCGCATGATCTGCCCGTAGTGCGGGACTTTGCCGACCATGTGATGGTGATGAAATCAGGCGAACTGGTGGAAAGCGGAACCGTGCGGCAGATTTTCGAGAACCCGCGTGAGGACTATACACGTCGTCTTCTGGATGCCGGGCTTGATCCTGATCCGCATATTCAGGCGCAGCGTCGGGAAAAACGTTTGCAGCATGCATGAGACCCCCCCTCATGTTTCCTGCGGGAGTTCTGACGCGTTGGTGGCGGCTAGAAATCAGTCAGCATCCGGCTCCATTGTTCGGATGCCAGACCGCCAATATAAATGTCGCCTAGCAGCGCTGCCTGTTTCAGGTCGTCATGACGTGTGCTGATGCAGAAATATCCGCGGTGCCGGAAACTCATCAAACGCTGTCGACCAAGCGCGTTCATCA
This sequence comes from Agrobacterium sp. AGB01, assembly GCF_014851585.1. Taxonomy (GTDB): domain Bacteria; phylum Pseudomonadota; class Alphaproteobacteria; order Rhizobiales; family Rhizobiaceae; genus Agrobacterium. The sequence goes on along the minus strand of NZ_JACVAB010000010.1, from coordinate 90,063 downwards.
GGAAGGGTTGCGCCATGCCCTGTGAGGTTGCGTAACCGGCGAGATTGAGAAACGCGAACATTTCCCGCGTCATGTCCAGTTCCATGCCCGGTTGGCACAGAATGTTCAAAACCGTGGCGACCCGCTTTTTATTGCCGAAAAACAGGAAGGCGCCGATAACAGTGCCTTGGCGGTGCTCAACGATGCCGCATTGCAGCTTGCCGAGTTTACGGTTCAATTTTGCCTTTTCAATCAGCCAGTCAAATTCGGTTTTCGTCCATTCAGGGCGAATGGCAAAACGGCGAGTCATCGGGGCGATATGTTCAAAAAAGGCCGATGGCTCCTCAAGTTTGCATTGAAAACCGAATTCACCGACCGGTCTGAAACCGGGCTTCCATTTGGCCAGTGCCCTATCGAACACACGGCAGAGCGGTAACATCAGATCGATACCGGGCAGGTTTATCCGCTTTTGCAGCCGTAGAGCCAGCGCGGAGACAGGCTGGAATACCCGGTGCCAGTCAAGGCTTTGTATTGGCAGGATAATGCCGCCGGCGGCAATGCAGTGGTCCGCACTGGTGGCCGATGAGGTGTCGGAAAAACACATGTCCTGCTGGGTGGCGCGCACGTTGCGGGCCAGACGCGCAGCACCCAGTGCCCCTTTGGCACCGCTAGAGACAAAGGCGCATAACAGACGTGCCACCGTCGTGCGGTCGACGGTGTGAAATGTCATGGGCAGGGCAAAGATTGCGCTGTCGATGTTACCCTTGCCATCGTCGTGAACGATGCTGCCATTGTCGGTCGTATAGGGTGGGCTGTCAAAAAACAGGCTGGCAATGTAAGCGCGCAGTTCCGAGCCGGCTGGGGGTGTTTTTTTGCGAAAGGCGGCGCTGAACAATGTTTCTGCTGCATCGATATCGCTTTTGCACATGGCGCGGATACCCGCTGCCGCATCAGCTGCGGTGACTGTCGACTGTGATGTGACGGTCTTCAAGCCCGTTGTCGTCATATGCGCGATTACCGATCGAGTGCATCGTATGCGTTCATCGCATTATCTTCGAATAGGTGATTATTCGAATGTTGAGCATAGGGTCGGAAAGTAAAAAAATACTCACCCTATTGGGTGAGCATAGCTGCAATTACGACCCTGAATGAGACAGTCGGTGCGTCACATCCGCATGCCAGGAATGGCAAGCGGGTTGTCGCTCAAAGCCTGCGCATCCGGCTTGTCGATGCGTGGTTTGCCGACGAAGGCGCCAAAAAGATCCTGCACAAATGCTTCCGGCAGATCCTTGGTGATCATCACCATACGGGTGCGGCGGTCGTTCCGGTCTGGCCATGCAGCAAGCCGCTCCGGTGCATGGAATATGTTCTGCACACCATGCAGGACCAAAGGCCGATCGGGATTATCCGACAGCTGGATAATGGCTTTCATGCGCAGCAATCGCTCGGAATGGGCGGAGCGCAAGAGGTCGATGAACATCTCGATAGCCGCAGGCTCTATCGGGCGGTCGTGAATGATCGAAAAAGAGCGGATGCTATCATCATGGCGGTTTACATCGTGATGATGGTGGTGGCCATGATGCTCATGCTCATGCTCATGCTCATGCTCATGCTCATGCTCATGCTCATGCTCATGCTCATGCTCATGCCGGTGACCATGACTGTGGCTGTGTTCATGGTGGTGATGGGCGTGGTCTTCTTCACCCAGCCAGCGGCTTACATCTGCATGTTTGCTGGTCGTGTCATAAAGGCCATTCTCGAGAATGGCAGATGTCAGGTTGGCCTTGTCATCCGCATTCAGAACAGGGGCACGCGGATTGATCGTCTTCAGGCGCTCCATCAGCAGCTTGAGCTTTTCAGGGTCGGCGAGTGTTTTTTTTGAGATGATCAGACGGTCGGCGACAGCCGCCTGTTTTACCGCTTCAATATGATTGTCGAGGGTTTGTGCACCATTGGCAGCGTCGACAACAGTGATCATGCCGTTGAGGACAAAGTTCTGGGCAATGACTGGATTGCCCATGACGGACTGCATTACCGGGGCCGGATCGGCCAGCCCAGTTGTTTCAATGACCACGCGCTTGATCGGTTTGATCTTGCCGGTCTGGATACCGTCCATCAGTTCGGCAAGCGTATCCACCAGTTCACCGCGCACGGTGCAGCACAGGCAGCCATCGGCCAGTTCGACAATCGCATCGCTGGAGGATTCAACCAGCATGTGATCGATGCTGACATCACCAAATTCATTGATGATGATGGCGGCATCCTGCATCACAGGATCTTTCAGCAGGTGGTTGAGCAGCGTTGATTTACCGGCTCCGAGGAAACCGGTGATGATCGAAACGGGAATGCGTGTCTGTGCCATGATACGATGTTGTCTTGTGCGCTCAGTCAGAATGACGGACGCGGGATCGGGATGGGAACATTGACTGCACTGCTCTTGGTGTCGTTGGCAGCAACGGTTTCGCTGCCTGGAATGAGTCCAGCAAAGGAATATTGCGGTGGGCGTGTCATTTCCTGAATGTAAGGCGAGTGGGTAATCATGCGCCCGGCATCGTCGCGGCCTTCGCTGCGCACCTTCTGGGCTTTGGGATTACAGATTTCCGCGCTGATGTCGGTGACGACATCCTGTCCCTGGCCATAGGCAGCGAGCGACGCAATGGAGGTTCCCGCGCCAGAGGATGAGGTCAGGCCCAACTGCAGCAGGTCTGCCGATGCATCAGTGCGGCCGCCGAGACTGTCTGCGCCAAGCACCACCGAGATCACCGAGCGGCCGTTACGTGTTGCAGACGATACCTGATTGAAACCAGAGGCACAGATAAAGCCGGTCTTCATGCCATCAGCGCCATCGAAGCGGCCGACCAGCATGTTGTAGTTGGCATAGTTTTTCTTGCCGGTGGTCACGCCTTCCAGCGAGAAATAACCGGCATATTCAGGGAATTCACGCTTGAGGATCAGCGCCAGCACGGCAAGGTCGCGGGCCGTGGTGTACTGGCCTTTGCCGGGCAGACCATTCGGATTGATGAAATGGGTCGAAGACATGCCAAGCCGTGCAGCCTGCGCGTTCATCTGCGCCACGAAGTTTTCGTTGGTGCCACCCAGTCTTTCGGCAATGGCTACGGCGACATCGTTGGCGGATTTGATCAGCAGCAGCTTGAGCGCGCTGTCCATGGTCAGTTTCTGGCCGGGCTTGAAATACATCTTGCTGGCGGGCTGATCGGCCGCGCGTTTGCTGACGATCACTTCCGTTTCAGGGCTGATCTTGCCGGACTTCATGGCGCTGAACGCTATGTAGGCGGTCATCAGCTTGGTCAGTGATGCCGGGTACCATTTGCGGAACGCTTCTTCATGAGCGATGACCTTGCCACTTTTGACGTCCACCACCATTTTGGGGTTTGCCTGTGCTGTTGTGGCAATTGCCATCAGGCCGGTAGAAGCGGCGACCAGAGCCGTCATTAGACGGCGTGCTGCAGGTGATCTGTGTGCGTGTGGCAAGACGTGTCCTCAAATTCCCGTATTCAATTCGGGATTGGCAATATTCACCATATATGACCAAGGGATGGCAAAGTACATTGATTACGTCAATACTGCGGCGCACTATCCGCAACCGAACTGAACGATTCACACTTTTATATTGAAGGCCCGGGAATTTTCATCATGCCCATTTTGAACAGAGCCGCTGAAATGCAAGCAGAAATTACCGGATGGCGGCATCATCTGCATGAGAACCCTGAAATTCTCTACGACGTATTCAACACGGCAGCCTTCGTCGAGGAAAAACTGAAATCTTTCGGTGTTGACGAGATCGTGACCGGTATTGGCCGCACCGGCGTGGTTGGCATCATCCGTGGCAAGGTTGACAGCGACCGTGTTATCGGGCTGCGGGCAGACATGGATGCGCTGCCTGTGGTGGAAGAAACCGGCAAGGCTTGGGCCTCGAAGACATCCGGCAAAATGCATGCCTGCGGACATGACGGGCATATGGCGATGTTGCTGGGGGCTGCAAAATATCTGGCCGAAACACGTAATTTCAACGGTTCCGTTGCCGTGATTTTCCAGCCGGCCGAAGAAGGTGGCGCAGGTGCGCTGGCTATGGTTCAGGACGGGTTCATCGACCGGTTTGGTATTGATGAAGTTTACGGCATGCACAACATGCCGGGCATTGCACTTGGCGAATTTGCCATTCGTAAAGGCGGCATCATGGCAGCACCCGACAAGTTTTTCATTACCGTAAAGGGCAGGGGCGGACATGCCGCCCAACCGCACAGCACCATCGATCCGATTGCCATCGCCGCCCAGCTGGTTGGCAGCCTGCAGCTGATCGCGTCGCGCAATACTGACCCTGTGCGCTCCATTGTCGTGTCGGTCACCAAGTTTCAGTCCGGATCCAGCTTCAATATCATTCCCAACGAGGCGGTGCTGGCTGGTACGGTGCGCACATTGGATGAGACGGTTCGGGATCTGGCGGAAAAACGTATCCATCAGGTGGTGGAAGGCCTTGTCGCTGCGCATGGTGCAACGGCGGATTTAGAGTATGAGCGTGCCTGCCCGGTCACTTTCAACCATGCAGCTGAGACGGATCATGCCGCAGCGGTTGCACGCCAGATCGTTGGCGATACCAATGTGAATGCCGAGGTCGATCCTTCGATGGCAGGGGAGGACTTTTCCTACATGTTGAAGGAACGTCCCGGCGCCTTTATCTTCATTGGTAATGGTGAAACTGCAGGCCTTCATAACCCTGCCTATGACTTCAACGACGAAGTTATTCCTTACGGCGTTTCGTACTGGGTACGGCTGGTTGAGCAGAGGCTGGCAGATTGATCCCATGGACCTTGGCACGCATTCCCTGATTTTCAGCGGCGCACGCCAACAAGGCGGTTGATCCAATCATTTTGGCGGGTTAAGAAGCTGGCGTTGAGTGTCCACGTAGCTCAGCAGGATAGAGCACAGGATTCCTAAGTTAAAATTGGGGGTTGTGCCGGGAAACCGCACAATCGATCTGCTCAAATTCGGGGAACGCTTCGCTGGGCTTCCAGCATGCCAATCCCGAGCCAAGCTCCGGAGAAATCCGGTGAAGGTGTAGAGACTGGATGGGCAGCACCTAAAGGCCGTAAAGGTCCATGGTGAAGGGACAGTCCAGACCACGAACGTCTGAGGACGGCGGCTAAAGCCGAAGTGGTATGAATCCTGGGGTCGGAGGTTCGAATCCTCTCGTGGACACCAACGAAATAAAACCATTTTCAAAACACTAAATTGGTTTGCGGGTTGGCGGAGAAATCCGGCTTCCTTGCCACCACAGGGCACGTGATCACAAAGCTGTGATTACGGCTCCTGTCTCATGTTCATCGAGCAGTTGATCTCGCACCTGTTACAAGCAACACCTATCTAAGTCGCCAGACAGACAAGAGGAGACTTGATGAGACACGAATTTGGACCCTACGTACAGATGGGGACGCTTGCCGAACAGATGGCCACCCACTACCAGATGGATGTGAACCTGGAGTTCGAGCCGCATCTGGCCCATTACATGGACGAGGTTGAGGTCAACATCAAAGCTGACCGTTTCGACCATGTGGGGTTTATGAGCAAAATCTGTGACCGGTTGAACGTGACTCTGGAGACAGCCGAAGAACCCCGCCGCCGTGAGTTCCTGTCTGCTGTCGTGACTGCGCTTCAAGGCCGTATCGATCGTTATTCGCTCGACGTCGCTCAATAGCTTCGCGTTGCCTTTTAGGCGCTGCTGTTCGGGCCGCCGCCAAGGTGTGCCCGTCTCAAGCTGTTAGGGTACGCCCAAACCAAAATGGGCAGGCGGGAATGCCATGGTATTTGCCGCATTCATTCAATCAATATTTTCCCTTACGACCAGACTTGATCGTCCCGTTGTCGGCGTAAGGTATGGCGCGTGGAATTTTTGTTTTCAGGACTCTGAAACGGAAAAAGCCTGCCGCGGGAGGAGGTGCGGCAGGCTTTAAACTTGATCGGCAATTGGGAGGAGGAGTATCGCCGATCCACATCTAGCGACGCTGGGAGGAGGAGTGCGTCGCTTCGATGTCTAGATATATAAACCAATCTCCGCCGATGAACAGCGCAAGTCTCGCAACGCAGCAATGCATTTTTGCATAGGTCGATATTTGCTGCATCGTTTTTGATCACTGCAGGCGAAAAAGCCTTGTCTTACTGGGTTTCCCGATAAATCTGGAATCCTGCAAAGGACTGGTTGACCGGCATGATCTCGATGCTGTTGATGTTGATGTGCTTTGGCTGGGTGGCAATCCAGTGAATGGTGTTGGCAATATCATCGGCCGTCAGCGGATTGACGCCCTTATAGAGGTTGTCAGACGCATCCTGGTTGCCACCGGTCCGGACCAGCGTGAACTCTGTTTCGCACATGCCCGGTTCAATCGACGTAACGCGCACACCTTTGCCATGCATGTCGGACCGCAGGCCAAGCGAAAACTGTCGCAAGAAGGCTTTCGTTGCGCCGTAGACATTACCGCCTGTGTAAGGCCAGTTTGCCGCAACCGATGCCAGATTGATGATAATGCCGCGGCGCTCAATCAAGGTTGGCAGAATGCTATGCGTGATGTTCACCAGACCGGTAACGTTGGTGTCGATCATGGTGTGCCAGTCTTTTAGCGGAACCTGCGGCGCGGTTCCCGTGCCAAGTGCCAGGCCAGCATTGTTGACCAGGATATCAATGTCGCGGAAAGCTTCGGGAAGCGCCTCAAGTGCGGTACGCATGGCGGCTTCGTCGGTAATGTCGAAAACCGATCCGTAAAAATTGTCGCCCAGTTCCTGTTTCAGGGCCTCAAGGCGTTCTGCGCGACGGCCGGTGCCGATGACTTTCCAGCCATTGGCGATGAAAAGCTTTGCCGTTGCGCGGCCGAAACCAGCCGTTGCGCCGGTAATGAGGATTGTTCCGTTCATGCCGTTGTCTCCATTGCCGGACTTTTGCCGTTTCCAACAAAAGTCCCGTTATCCGGTTCTGTTATTACAGAAGTTTTTCAGCGGCGACCTTCAGGCATTGTTTGAATGCGGTGAGGTCGGTGTAGATTTCGTCCGGTTTTGCATCACCGACAATCAGTGATCCGCCACGGCGCAAAATGCCACCGTGCAGCATCAGGTTGTCAGCCATGTCAAAGTTCTCGATCGACAGTCCGTCCGCGCCGCGATAACGGCCTTCGTCGTCCTGTGCGGCGATGCCGTGATAATGGTTCATGATGCGGGTGAAATGATTGTCCGCGACATTGGTGTAAGCGAAAACATGCTTGCCCAGTGCGCACATGAAACCCAGTTCGTAGGTCGTGCCGGTATCGGCTGCGATACCGCGAAACGGAGTGAGGTTGGCAATCACACCGTCGGCTTCAAGCATCATCTGCTCGTCGATGGCGTTGATGTTGCAGCCATGCTCAGTCTTGGTTGCTGCAGGCGGAATGGCGAGATCACCCGGTGAGAGCGGTATGAAACCGGCCTCACGGGCCAGTGCCGCTTTTCTGTCCAGCATTTCGCGCGCATTGGAGAGAAATACCTCCGGTCCGGCAAGATAAAGCTTTTTTGTCATGGAGTTTTTCGTCGCAATTGAGGGAAGAGAGCCAACCTATCGTGCGATGAAGCACGAAGGCAAGCCCAGGCTAGGTGATGAGTGTTGGCAATGGTGAAAATATATAAAAGCGGTATCGTCGCATCGCTGTTTCCGCTATAGCCGGAACGATGAAAAGATCAGGTCTGGAGCAGAAAATGGCGACGACAATCCGCTGTCACGAGGGTGATATCAGTGCAGAGGATGCGGCGCGTTATACCGGGGCAATCGCCATCGATACGGAAACGCTCGGTCTGGTTCCGCGCCGTGACCGACTATGTGTGGTACAACTTTCACCCGGTGACGGTTCGGCGGATGTTATTCGCATTGCGGCAGGGCAGACCGAAGCGCCGAACCTTGTGGCGATGCTGGCCGATCCGGCGCGTCAGAAGATCTTTCATTATGGCCGTTTTGATATTGCCGTGCTGTTCCACACCTTCGGGGTCACCTCTGCCCCAGTATTCTGCACCAAGATTGCGTCACGCCTGACCCGCACCTACACCGATCGGCATGGCCTGAAAGACAATCTAAAGGAAATGCTGGAGGTTGATATTTCCAAGGCGCAGCAGTCTTCCGACTGGGCGGCAGCCAAGCTGTCGCAGGCACAGCTTGAATACGCAGCTTCCGACGTTCTTTACCTGCATGCCTTGCGTGACAAGTTGAACGAGCGACTGGTGCGTGACGGGCGGGAGGACCATGCAACCGCCTGTTTCGCGTTCCTGCCAACTCGGGCGAAGCTTGACCTTCTTGGCTGGGAAGAGACTGATATTTTTGCCCATAGCTAAGGGCTGTACCGGAGCGTGAAGTCACTGCGTACTAACGCATCTGATAAGCTCTACGTTGCTTTAAGCGGGGTAGTTTTGGGGCCCGGCTTTTAAATCTTGCTTTACGATTGGTGCCTATCTTCGGCTGTGTTCTCTACAGGGATGCAGTCGGGATATTCGCATGCTGCCAGCATTACAGACAGGTTCCGGGATCATTGCATCCGATTTGATGCGTTCAATGCTTGAGGAAGCAGAAGAGCGGCGTCAGGAGCGTGAAAACGAGCTCAAGGGCCTGAAGAAGGATGATGCGGCTGAACAGAAGATCACGCATGATCCGGTCACTGCTGCTGCCAATCAAAAGATCAATGCCTATTTCTTCGGTAATCTGAAGCAGGAAGGCAACCAGATGGCCGCGTTGATTGGCCGGGTTTCGTCTGCGCTTGGCATTACGCAGGGCGTGGACGAAAGCGGTTTTTACTTTGCACGACGGTTGCAGGAAGCCGTCTCCTTCATGGAGATGGTACCAAAGTCAAATTCTTCCGGTGAGGCAACCGTGGTCAGCGCCTCTTCGCTGAACGTTGATGTCTCGACGATCATTTCCGTGATGGATGGTACCGCCCAGGAAAAAGGGCTGAAGCCGGATGCGGCGACGCAGTTGATTGCGCGACTGGCAATACAGGGCAATCTTTCCACTGATGATCCCGACGCATTTAATGAGCAGCTGACAGGTTATCTGACGGCAATGCGGGCAGGCCTGCCCGAAAACACCAGACAGTTTGAGGAAACAACCGGCCTGAAAGCCATGGGTGTTTCCATCAACGAATTGATTTCCGCTGTTGCCAGTCCCTATGGCGAGGCCGCGCAGAAGATAAAGGGCATACTGGACAAGCAGAGCAAGCTCGACCAGGGTATGACGCTTGAAATGCGCAAGGTGATCCAGCGTCTGGAAGATGTTGCCGATCCCAAGTCGCTTGAAGAGTTGCAACAGGAAAAGACCAAACGCGAACCGACCGAGGTGAATGACACCGAAGTGCAGCTTGAGCGTGAAGCCGATATCGAGCAGCGCCAGCACGCGCAAAAGCTGGATGATGTTATCGACATGCATGAGGCCGTTCGTGAGGGCCTGGAACAGGCGAAGAACGGTAAGGACGGCGACGACACAGGCAATACTGAGGCTGCCGCTGCCGCCCAGATGATCCAGCTTTTGTCGGCCGGACTGTCGGTCGAGAAAACAACCACTGCTGATAATGACAATGAGGCGGACTCTGCGGAAGAGGAGTCATCGGGCTCGTCTGACAATAATGATGCTGAAAAGACGGGTCTGGATGAGCAGGCGGCTGATTATGCTGACGCTCTCGATGCCGTGCAGGATGGAAAAAGCGACGCGCCTTTCTGGGTCAGCGTGGATGACAACGGATTATACGAATTGCTCAAGCGCAATGCAGCGTGATTGGGCCATTCGCAGATGCCATGAACGAAACATGATGTGAGTTCTGTAATGCCTGACATTCTGGATATGCTTCAAGCTGATAACAGCCCGACCACCGGCAACATGATGGATGTCGTGGCACCGTCAATGGCCGCTGCCCCGTTTTCGGTTGACGAATATTCGATCACCCCGCTTGATGAAATGGAAGACATGCGCCCCAAGGCGCGGGTTCGCCTTTACCCCAAGGCCAGTTGGCTCGATGCGCTGTTGCCGCAGCAGCCGACTATGGCTGACAGCGTGGAGCCGCCAAAGGCCAGCATTTCGTCTGTCAATTCCGACGATAACGGCCTTTACCGAATGTTTGTCGGCGTCTCGCCTTAAGAGTGGCAGCTCTAAAGCTACAGCCAGCGGTTTATGGTTAGCGAATTATTAAGTTTTTCAACGCATCCTTACATCAGTGATTCTTTATATTCACAAAGCGCCTGCTGTGAATTCGCAGGCGTGTCCCATGGTTGGAAACGGTTCGATTTTTTCATCTGAAAAGGGCGACGCTGGCCGGGACACCCGCATGAGCGGTCATGAATTTTACCGTCCGTGCGGCTTTGTTTCGATGGAACGTAACCATCGATACGCTCATTCAGCAAGCACAGACGCAAGGTCATTTGTTGCGGGTAGTCTCTCAACCTGAATGGAGCGCGTCATGCTTACGCCTGTCCGTGCAGTTGCGAATACGGATATCTCGTTTAACAGCTACACCAGCCAGCAGCAGGGCGGTGCGGCCAGCACAATGACGCCCAATAGCGGGGCTTCCAGCAATGTTGCCCCACAGGAAAATACCAATCTTGGCCGCGCCAGCGTTTTGGCGCTGTCCGGTCAGTTGCAGTTATCGCAAAGTGTGACAGTGCTGGCTGAGGCGCTGGGACGTATGCTCAATATTCCGCGCAAGGACGCCGAGAGTGTTGATGATTACGCCAATCGCCTTGTCCAGGCCATTCGCGGTCTGTCTTCCAGCGAGCGTGAAGTGCTGAACCAGCAACTTGCCAAGGTCTTGCAGGGACTGACCTTGAAGATCATTGCCGAGGTTTTAAAAAATCCGGCAGGTCCGGATGCTGCGCGGCTTGCTGTTCTCTTGGAAATGACCCGATATAAGGGTGATATGGCGGCCAAGGCCGTCGTATCGTCTTATCGCCAGAATACCGGCAATGATCTTATTGCAGCATTGCCGGTCAAAGATCAGGCTGCAGGTCAATCACAACAGCCTCGTCCTGCCACCATGCAAGGGCCGCCGACACAGGCTGAGGCTGCCGGCGCAAAGGCGGCAGAGCAGGCGCAAAAAGCGTCGTTGTCGGCCGTAGTTGTTCCACTTGATGATACCGTTGATGACGCAAAGACGGGAGGACGCCACGGTGTTGCCGCAGCTGCGTCTGCGAGTACTTCTGCTGCACCAACGAAACAGGATACTGCAGCGTCATCAACTGGTGCCAAACCGGCCGTGATCAATGCAGCTGGACCGGCCTCGCAGCAAGAAGATGTCGCGGACGATAATCCTGCAAAGGTGGCAACCCGCAACATCAATGAAGCTGCGGCAACAAAGAGAGAGAAATCGTCGTCCGAGCCATTGGTTTCCCGTGACGAACGCGCTCTGCCGCGAGCGCATGTTGATGGCCGCGCGGCTGAAACCGCCAAAAATGCTGAAGCGGGCGGGCGCGTGGATCCGAAGGGCACACTGACCAAAACGGATTTGGAAAACCTGTTGCTGACATCGCTTGCGGGGCAGAAGTTGCCGCAGCGGGCGGAAGGGTCTTCTACCTATCTCGCCGCTATTTCGCAGATGCTGGAAAGCACACAGCAGGACACCGGCAAACCGGGTGTTGCGGCCAATGCGGCGGCATTTGCCGCTTCCTCATCGGATCCTGAAACGCCACTGCCTGCCGCACGTCATGGTGCTGACGGCGTGCCGCAGGGTCTGGGCTTGGCAGATGCCAAAGCCGCACTTGAACAACCATTTCTGCAATCAGCTCTTGCTAGTCTGAGCAAGGAAGGTCTGGGTATGCCCTTTGTGGCCAATCCGCAGGCCAAGGATGAGCCGGATTCTTCGTCTCCGCATCGCGGTCGGTGGCCGTCTTCCAGTGATGACGGTGAGGAAGGGCAGCAAGATGCTCACGCGCAAGGCGATGAGGGGCAATCCCCGGATGAACAAACCGAGGCTGAGCAGAATACCGATGAGACAGTTGATGATCATGGCACTGTAGCCAGCGATAGCGAGAGTGCTGAAGCCTATTATTTACGTATGGGCGGATTGGCCTGAAGCATCGGCCACCTTCGACATGATACTGTTATGCGATAGCCAATAAAAAACCCGCCGAATGGTTCGGCGGGTTCTTTGTTTCTAACGCTTTCTGACGAAAGCCGTAACGATTACTCGCTGCGGTTCTTCAGAGCTGCGCCGAGGATGTCGCCGAGCGAAGCGCCGCTGTCGGACGAACCGAACTGTGCAACAGCTTCCTTCTCTTCTGCGATTTCCAGAGCCTTGATCGAAAGCATGACCTTGCGGTCCTTCTTCGAGAAGTTGACGACGCGAGCGTCGACAGTCTGGCCAACCGAGAAACGCTCAGGGCGCTGATCGTCACGGTCGCGAGCAAGGTCAGCACGGCGGATGAAGGAAGTCAGGTCTTCGTGGTTGACCAGCTTCACTTCGATGCCACCTTCGTTAACGGCAGTGATTTCAGCCGAAACGACAGCGTTCTTGCGCAGGTCGCCGGACGAAGCAGCTTCGCCAACAGCGTCCTTGCCGAGCTGCTTGATGCCGAGCGAAATACGCTCCTTCTCGACGTCTACATCCAGAACGACAGCCTTTACGACATCGCCCTTGTTGTATTCTTCGATAACCTGTTCGCCTGGACGGTTCCAGTCGAGGTCAGACAGGTGCACCATGCCATCAACGTCGCCTTCGAGGCCGATGAACAGGCCGAATTCGGTCTTGTTCTTGACTTCGCCTTCGACTTCAGTGCCGGCTGGGTGGTTGTAGGCAAATGCCTGCCATGGGTTCTCGAGGGTCTGCTTGAGACCGAGCGAGATACGGCGCTTGGACGGATCAACTTCGAGAACGACAACGTCAACTTCCTGGCTTGTGGACAGGATCTTGCCGGGGTGTACGTTCTTCTTGGTCCAGGACATTTCGGAAATGTGGATCAGGCCTTCGATGCCCGGCTCCAGCTCAACAAATGCACCGTAGTCGGTGATGTTGGTGACGGTACCGGAGATCTTCTTACCAACTGGGTACTTGGCGGAGATGCCATCCCATGGATCCGACTCGAGCTGCTTCATGCCGAGCGAGATACGGTGGGTTTCCTGGTTGATACGGATGATCTGAACCTTGACCTGCTGGCCAATGTTGAGGATTTCCGAAGGATGGTTGACGCGGCGCCATGCCATGTCGGTGACGTGCAGCAGGCCGTCGATGCCGCCGAGGTCAACGAACGCACCGTAATCGGTGATGTTCTTGACGACACCGTCAACAACCTGGCCTTCTTCGAGGTTCTGAACGATTTCAGAACGCTGCTCGGCGCGGGACTCTTCGAGAACCGTACGACGCGATACAACGATGTTGCCACGGCGCTTGTCCATCTTGAGGATTTCGAACGGCTGTGGGTTGTGCATCAGTGGAGTAACGTCGCGGATCGGACGAATGTCGACCTGCGAACGTGGAAGGAAGGCAACAGCGCCGTCCAGATCGACGGTGAAACCACCCTTGACCTGGTTGAAGATAACGCCTTCGACGCGTTCGCCAGCTTCGAACTTGGCTTCGAGCTTGACCCAGCTCTCTTCGCGGCGAGCCTTCTCGCGCGACAGAACTGCTTCGCCCAGAGCGTTTTCGATGCGCTCAACGTAAACTTCGACTTCGTCGCCGACCTTGAGCGAGCCGTCCTTGGACTTGGCGCCGAATTCCTTCAGCGGTACGCGGCCTTCAACCTTGAGGCCGACGTCAACGATTGCAACGTCCTTTTCGATGGCCGTTACGATACCCTTGGCAACATAGCCTTCGGCGAGATCGTTGGAAGCGAAGGATTCTTCGAGGAGGGCTGCGAAATCCTCCCGCGTGGGGTTTGCTACTGACATGAAATCTCCTGAATGTGCCCCGTTAAGGACACATGAGCGCCGGTGTTGGTGTTGATCACACCCGAAAATCACATCCGCCTTCAAAGAAGGCTATTCGGCGCGGGGACGCGTTTCGGGTCATTACCGTGAAATGAGAAACCGGATGATCCGGTTCCGCCGTCACGTCAATTCTTTTGCAAGGCTGCGTCTATAATGGTTTTCGCGGCCTTAAACGCGGCTTCTATACTCATTTCTGTCGTATCAAGCAAGTGCGCGTCTTCAGCAGGTTTCAAAGGGCTGTCGGCGCGGCCCATGTCGCGTTCGTCGCGCTTTTTCACATCGTCAAAAATGGCGTCGTAATCTGCTGCCGCGCCATTGGCCAAAATTTCGTCGTAACGGCGTTTTGCCCGGACCTCTGCCGAGGCTGTCACATAAATCTTCACTGGTGCGGCGGGGCAGACAACAGTGCCGATGTCGCGACCATCCAGCACGGTTCCCGGCTGCTTTGTCGCAAACTTGCGCTGTGCCTCAACCAGTGCACGGCGCACAGCTGGCATAACGGCAACCTTGGATGCAGCCTCGCCAATTTCATGGCGCGACAATACGGAGCGGTCGAGCCCGCTGAGATCCAGGTTCAAGGCAACCCTCTCGGCAACCGCCTCATCATCCAGCGGCAGGTTGGCATCGAGCAGGGCCTTTGCTGTGGCACGGTAGGTGAGGCCAGTATCGAGATGATGGAACCCGTATGTTTCTGCAATGCGGCGCGAAAGAGTGCCCTTGCCTGCTGCGGCCGGTCCGTCGATGGCAATGGTAAAGGTCATGCTGCAGTTATCCTGATGGCATTTTGTCTGTTGAGGGGGCGATATCATAAAGAAGGCTTGCATTCATCCCGTTCGTGCCGAAAACTTGTCGATGATGCGGTAATTGAAGTTTATCTTTGACAGGAAACACTGCAACGATTATGGGGACCGGCTAGAAATTTTATCGTCTACTGCCGGAACCACGGCGTACAGACCGAACTCATTCAAAAAAATTGAGGCTTTGACAGTGGCAAAAGCGGAACTTGGAACCAAGCGCGTAGACCCGGATACCGGCAAGAAGTTCTACGACCTCAACCGTGACCCGATCGTTTCTCCTTACACCGGCAAGTCCTGGCCGCTGTCCTTCTTCGAGGAAAGCACAGCAGCAGCCAAGCTGGAGCAGGCAGAAGAAGAGGATGTGGCAGAAGTCGATACCGAAAACACGGAAGTCGAACTTGTGTCGCTGGAAGATGCTGATGGCGACAACAGCGGCGATGACATTCCAGATATCGGTGACGATGACGTCGAGTTGGACGACGACGACGACACATTCCTCGAAGCCGACGAAGATGATGACGATGACGATATGTCCGGCATCATCGGTGTGACTGGCGACGACGAAGAAGTCTGATCCTGTTGATAAATCACCCGATGACAGAAAAATGTCATCGGGTGAATTTTTTGGCTTGCCATCTTCCAACAGCGGAAGTAATAAGCCGCCACCGAACGGAAACAAACCGCTTCGGTTTCCCGGAACCGGATGAAAAACCGGAACCCTTGATGGGGCTATAGCTCAGCTGGGAGAGCGCTTGCATGGCATGCAAGAGGTCAGCGGTTCGATCCCGCTTAGCTCCACCAAATCTTCCCAGTGAAATGCAGGCATTACAAACTTAACTGATTTTGTGGACTCTCGAACTATGAATCGGGAAGCGCGGCGTAGCAATTTCGGGTTTATGCCCCTAGTCATAACGACCGGGGTGCGGTGCAGTCTGGTATATCATCACCGCCCAGGCAGCGCATTGACACGTGCCAGTCATCTACAAATTCCGTGAGGGGGCTGAAACCGCCAGCGCTTAGTCGAACTAGAGTTCGAAAGGGTCATCCGAGGCTTTGACTTGCGGGTCACCAGCGAAGGGGTCTTCTTCTTTTTGTTTTTGGTTCTTTTTGGTGATGAGTTGACTGGTTACGTCCTGACAGGCAAGCATCTCATTTATTGCCTTAGAAGAGCCCCGCAACCTCAATGAGGTAATCTCCTTGCCTGCGTAATAGGCGCTAACCCCGAGCTTCCTGCTAAACTCCTGGGCAAAATTTGTGTTCTGAGTGTTGATGTGCAAATGGCGAATCGTGTCGATCTCTATCACCGAGGCGGTCGCTTCCCATGGGGATTCCTTGTCGAATTGAATTCGGATCGGGTAATCCTTTCCAACCTCCAGAGATTTCCATTTCGCGTTGCCAAGTGAAAAATAGAGCCTGCCCGTATTGCCTAAAAAGTTAAACCCCAGTCGGAGAATTGTACCGTCTTCGTAACTGGTAGAGACGTAACAGGCATTACCCATGGAGGGGTCCATGCGGATCGTCCAATTCCCGACGTCTTTCCAAAGGATGGTTTCGGATCGAGCGGGCAAAGCCGCCATACAGACGATCATTACAGCGGAGAGAACAGTTCTCATGAGACCACCAGCGCGATTGTGTCAGGGTGCCTTATTTGCTCATGGGCTGAGATAACTGTCGAGTCGGTTCGATAAATTCCGACAACTAGGGTAAACATCTCGAATGATGTTTACCCGGATTCGTTGAAATGAAAGCGTTTTTGGGTGATGGAGGATAGGTAGGGAAACTGGAGGTAAGCATGACCTCCTGCATGGCATGCAAGAGGTCAGCGGTTCGATTTCGCTTAGCTCAACCAAATCTTCCCAGGCGAACTTCAAAACTTCTCGATATAAAGAAAATCAATGCGCGATCGTGTACAGCATGATGCCAACCGGCATGGCTGTGATGACGATGGCAGCCAGCATTTTTGTGCAGATTCGAAATGCAAGATTTTTGCGGGCTTTCCGCGTGTCCCATTCGTACGTCACAAGCGTCCTCCCTTATATTTTATTGGTGTGACGGCATGCTGTCTTCTGCGAGACCCAATCTAGCTTTGGTCCCCCGACCGGGTCTCGCAAGGCCACATAGGCGGTGTGACCGGGCGGGAATGTGCGATTTGCAATGTGAATGCAGGATGAACGCCAAAAACGGGTGAGAAACGTCTCTGCAACCGCATGCGGGTTTGCCTTTTATTCTAAATGGAGTAATAGGCTCATGATTTATTGCGTTGCGGAACACGCTTATTTGAGAGGGACACCTTATGGACATCACGCAGGCAGCTGCCGCTGGGCAGGAAAAAGAAGCAAGCCGCACCAAGCGCATGAAGGCTGCGACCCGTGAAGCGCATGAGGTCCTCGACAAGTTCATTACCGGTGCAGCACCTTTTGCCAGCCGCGAAAATTTCGGCAAGTTTGTGCAGACGCAGTATCTTTTCCACCGCGATCTGGATGCATTTTTCTACAATGAAAAGCTGGATGGCATGTTGCCGGACCTATTGGGTCGCCGCCGTCTTGACTTTATCAGGCAGGATCTAGCCGATCTTGGGCTTGAAGTTCCTGTGCCATCTGCTGAGCCACGTTTCGCCAAGGGTGGTGCATTTGATCTGCCGGAAGCCATGGGTTGGCTGTATGTGGTCGAGGGTTCCAATCTCGGCGCCGCCTTCCTTTTGAAGGATGCTGCCAAACTTGGCTTGAACGAGGAATTCGGCGCACGTCACCTGGCTGGTGCGCCAGAGGGGCGTGGACTGCATTGGCGTACATTTACCGCAGCGCTCGATGAGATCGCGCTGACCGAGGAAGAAGAAGAGCGCGCAGTTGCTGCAGCGTCGGATGCATTCCGCGCTGTGCATGCTTATGCTGTTGAAAAGCTCGGCTGATTTGGACTGAAGAATTCTGATGTTTGAAAGGGCGGGATTTCCCGCCCTTTTGCTATCTGGGTCTCAGACCGTCTGATATTTCTGCTCCAGATAGGCCCGAAGCTTGTCCTTGAGGTCTTTATATTCATCACCGGATGATGAGGGGGAATCGCTCCAGGAGTATCCCATGCAGGCCGGCCGCTGACGTTTGCCATCGGCCTCTGTCGCATAGCGTGGCATAATGTGTGCGTGCAGGGCGGGTTCGGTATTGCCCCATATTTCGTAATTGACGCGGTCGCTGCCAGTCACCGCGAGTAATGCGTCGCCGACCATAGCCATGTCATGAAGGAATTCCATTCGCTGTCTGGCGTCGAGTACGTTGAGGCTGGGAACAACTGGGTCGGCCAGCAGTAGACAATATCCGGGAAGTGGCTGCACATCGCCAATCACCAGCCATCCGGAGGTCAGGCGGGAAATAACAAACGGGTTTGTACCGGCGCGCGCCATGGTCACCCGTTCTTCGATGAGGTTCATCGATTACTCCTCGCATCTTGGGCGTTTGAGGTCTGCCATTCGGATTTCAGCATGGCGTAGATGAACTCATCACCCCAGGTGTCGTTGAACCGGTCATTCTGGATGAGGTGCGCTTCCTTGCGCATCTTCAGCCGCTCAACGACGCCAATCGATCCATGATTGAGTGTGTCTAGACGGGCAAAAATGCGGTGATAGCCGAGCTGGTCGAATCCCAGATCAATGATCGCGCGCACAGCCTCCGTTGCATATCCCTTACCGGCAAAGGCGGGGTTGAAGATGTAGCCGACTTCCGCCTGCAAGGCAGCTTTGTTGGCAATTTTCAAAAGAACTTCACCGATCAGAGCACCGTCCTGGGACCGCGTCACGGCCAGACGCAGCGTGTCACCATCATTTGCAAAAGGTGCTGACAGCACTGCTTCAAACTGGGCTTTCAGCGCTTCTGCCGCAGGTGGTGCGGTGTAGAGGAAGCGATAGACATCAGCGCGTGTGTGATAGGCGCTGTAGGCGGCCAGATCATCTCTGGCGAATTGTCGCAATGTCAGGCGTTCGGTACGGATGGGCGGATGGGGTGTGGCGTTCATTGATACTCGCATGCAATAAATGTCAGACGCTATCTGGGTGCTGCGAATGAAGCAAACAAGTGCACGTCCTGCAGGCGCGTTGTTGAGGCTTGCATCACCAGCTTTTAAGCGCCGGATTTCTACGCTTATTGAGTAGCGGCGGACTGGTTTCTGATGGATGCCTAAATAATGGCCTCGGGCGATTTATTGGGCGGAAATATTTTATCAAATGATAAAAATTTTATCTTCTGATAAAAAATCTGAAATACCAATTGTCCAAATTATTGAAATATATTGATTTTATAATCTGGCACGGAACCTGCTTCTCTTTTGTCAAGAATTCTCGCCCTTGAGGCATTGGCACAGGAGAGTGTTGACATGGAAATCGGCGTTTTCATTCCTATCGGTAACAATGGCTGGCTGCTGTCTGAAAATGCGCCGCAGTACAAACCGACTTTTGAGCTGAACAAGGAAATTACGCTCAAGGCCGAAAAATACGGCCTCGATTTCGTGCTGTCGATGATCAAGCTGCGCGGGTTTGGCGGCAAGACGGAATTCTGGGATCACAATCTGGAATCCTTCACGCTGATGTCCGGTCTCGCTGCGGTCACAACGAAGATCAAACTGTTTGCGACGGCAGCAACGCTGGTCATGCCACCGGCGATCGTCGCACGCATGGCCTCGACCATCGACAGCATTTCCAATGGCCGTTTTGGTCTCAATCTGGTTACGGGTTGGCAGAGGCCGGAATATTCCCAGATGGGCATGTGGCCGGGCGATGAATATTTCTCCAAACGGTATGACTATCTCGGCGAATACGCCACCGTGCTGCGGGAGTTGTGGGAAAATGGCCAGAGTGACTTCAAGGGTGACTACTTCAAGATGGAGGATTGCCGTCTCAGCCCGCGTCCACAGGCTGACATGAAGGTCATCTGTGCTGGTTCATCCAATGCCGGCATGGAATTTTCCGCCAAATATGCCGATTACAATTTCTGCTTTGGTGTTGGCGTTAACACTCCCACCGCTTTTGCACCTGCCGCTGAACGTTTGATAGAAGCGACCGCCAAGACTGGCCGTGATGTGTCATCCTTTGTGCTGTTCATGGTGATTGCCGATGAAACTGATGAGGCCGCTCGCGCCAAGTGGGAACATTACAAGGCCGGTGCTGATCAGGAGGCCATTTCCTGGCTCGGTTTGCAGGGGGCTGCCGATACCAAATCCGGCTCCGATACCAATATTCGGCAGATGGCCGACCCGGTCTCTGCCGTGAATATCAACATGGGCACGCTGGTCGGGTCCTATGAGACGGTGGCCAGGATGCTGGATGAGGTTCCAACCGTGCCGGGGACCGGCGGAGTGTTGCTGACCTTCGATGACTTTGTGAAGGGCGTTGAGGATTTTGGCACCAAAATCCAGCCGCTAATGAAATGCCGCCAGCACATCAAGCCTGCACTGGAGGCTGCAGAATGAGTGAGCCCGTCGTTGCAGGATATGTCGCCCCAAAAAGCCGCACACAAAGTGTAACGCTGCCGGCGCGACCAGAGCCGATCACACTCAAGCCATCGGAAACCGCTGTCGTGGTGGTGGACATGCAAAATGCCTATTCAACCGAAGGCGGTTATGTCGATCTGGCCGGTTTTGATATTTCCGGTGCCAAATCCACCATTGCCAATATTGGCAAAACGCTGGATGCGGCGCGGGCTGCCGGGGTGCAGGTGATCTATTTCCAGAATGGTTGGGACAAGGACTATGTCGAGGCGGGTGGCCCGGGTTCTCCCAACTGGCACAAGTCCAATGCCCTGAAAACCATGCGGGCGCGGCCGGATCTGCAGGGCAAGTTACTGGCCAAAGGCACCTGGGACTACGCCATTGTCGACGAGCTGCAACCCCAGCCGGGCGACATCCTTGTGCCAAAGACCCGTTACAGCGGATTCTTCAACACCAATATGGACAGCGTGCTGCGGTCAAGGGGCATTCGCAACCTGGTTTTCGTCGGCATTGCCACCAATGTTTGTGTTGAATCGTCGCTCCGAGATGCGTTCCACCTCGAATATTTCGGGGTGATGCTGGAAGACGCCACCCATCATCTCGGCCCTGACTTCATTCAGCAGGCCACGGTCTACAACATCGAAAAGTTTTTCGGCTGGGTCGCGACGGTCAATGATTTCTGCGCCGTCATTTCGCAGGCTGCACCGGAAAACGCCTAAACTTCGTCATCACCTGTTCCAAGAGGAGAATTGAAATGCCGAAATCGATTATTGTCCCGGAAGGCACCCAGAAGCCGATTGCTCCCTATTCACCCGGCACTCTTGCTGATGGCGTTGTTTATGTGTCCGGCACCCTGCCTTTCGACAAGAACAACGATGTTGTGCATGTGGGCGATGCCGGCGCGCAGACGCGCCATGTGCTGGAAACCATCAAGTCGGTGATTGAGACAGCCGGTGGCACCATGGACGATGTGACGATGAACCATATCTTCATCACCGACTGGGCAAATTATCAGGCCGTCAACACGGTCTATGCCGAATATTTCCCGGGTGACAAACCGGCCCGCTATTGCATTCAGTGCGGCCTGGTCAAACCAGATGCGCTGGTGGAAATTGCAACCGTTGCCCATATTGGTGGGAAATAGGCCCGATGTATTTCGAGGTTCACGGCCAACAGGGCGCTCATGTCGAAACGATCCTCCTGTCTTCCGGACTGGGGGGATCAGGCAGCTATTGGGCACCACAGATAGATGATCTTGCCGAACATTTCCGCGTTGTGACCTATGATCATCGTGGTACGGGTCGCACCGGCGGAGAGGTGCCCGAACAGGGCGGTATTTCCGCCATGGTTGATGATGTGCTGCAGATTGCCGATGCATTGAAGCTGACGCGGTTTCATTTCATGGGGCATGCGCTGGGCGGTCTTATTGGACTTGAGCTGGCACTGCGCCAGCCTGGCATGATTGACAAGCTTCTGCTGATCAATGCGTGGAGCAAAGCGGATCCGCATTCGGGCCGGTGTTTCGATGCGCGTATTTCGCTTCTGGAAAATTCCGGTGTCGAGGCGTTTGTGAAAGCGCAGCCGCTCTTTCTCTATCCAGCCGTGTGGATGAGTGAACATGCGGAGCGAATGGCTGCAGATGAAGCGCACGGCATCGCCCATTTTCAGGGCAAGGCCAATGTGTTGCGGCGCATTGCGGCACTGCGGGCATTCGATATCGATGACCGACTTGGTGCGATCGACACTGAGACCTGGGTGACCGCGACAAAAGATGATCTGCTTGTGCCCTACACGCGCTCTATAAGGCTTGCCGATGGCTTGCCCAACGCCAAGCTTTTGCTTACCGACTTCGGTGCCCATGCGGTCAACATCACCGAAGCGACACGCTTCAATAAGGATATGCTGGCTTTCCTGTTGCAGGATAAAGCAGCAATCAAAACGGAAACGGAACGTCATGACATTGCCACTTGATAGCAACGCGCTGGCTGCGCTGTTTACCGAAGCACGGACCCATAATGGCTGGAGCGATCAGCCGGTGACCGATGCGGAACTGCAAAAAATTTACGAACTGACACGCATGGGGCCAACATCGGCCAATTGCTCGCCAGCGCGCTTTGTGTTCGTGCGCTCGGCTGAGGCTAAGGAAAAGCTGCGTCCGGCCTTGTCTTCGGGCAATCTGGAAAAGACCATGGCAGCACCGGTCACGGTGATCGCCGCAATCGATGAGCAGTTCTTTGAGAAACTGCCGGAACTCTTCCCGCATGCGGATGCAAAGTCCTGGTTTACCTCGAGCCCTGCCGTTGCAGAGGAAACCGCCTTCCGCAATGGAACCTTGCAGGCAGGTTATCTCATCCTGGCGGCGCGTAGTCTGGGATTGGATACGGGGCCGATGTCCGGTTTCGACAAGGCAAAGGTCGATGAGACATTTTTTGCCGGGACAAGCTGGAAATCCAACTTCTTGATCAATCTCGGCCACGGTGATCCTTCGAAATTGTTCGGCCGATTGCCGCGCCTGTCTTTTGAAGAGGCATGCATGCTGGCGTGATCGTACAGCGTCGCTGCGCTCGTTTCCGACGGTACTGGCGCAGCGATTTTCAAAATTGAAATCAGGTCCTTTGAAATACGATTTCGGGCCTGTTGTTGTGAAAGCAGGATGAACCGATGCAGGCACAAATTCTGACCGTGACCACGCAGGATACAACACCATCTTCGGCTGAGCACAGTTTGGCATTTCGCAATGCCATGTCGCATCTGGCCGCAGCGGTTAATATCGTGACAACAGACGGGGAAGGGGGCATGGCTGGCTTTGCCGCAACGGCGGTGTGCAGCGTCTCAGACAATCCTCCAACCATGTTGGTCTGCATCAACCGGGCCTCGTCCGCCCATTCCTCGGTTATCAAAAACCGCGTTGTCTGCATCAACACGCTGACGTCGGAGCATCAGACCCTCAGTGCGTTGTTTGGCGGAAAAACACCGATGGCGGAACGTTTCGCAGCCGGTGTCTGGTCACGGCTTGAAACTGGATCACCGGTGCTTGACGGTGCCATGGTTTCGCTGGATTGCGTGGTGCGTGACATTCATGATGGTGGCACCCACGATATATTGATCTGCGATGTGCAATGCATTCGCCATAACGGTCAAGGTGAAGCGCTGCTCTATTTCAACCGCAGTTACCGGACGCTGTAACCCAGCGTCCTTTAGAGACGGATGGCGGTTTCTTCTTTTGCCGTGCGGATGACGACCATAGTGAAGAACCTTGCGACATTGGTTTGATCCCGAAACAGCCGCTCACAGAGTGCATCGAACTCTTCCATATCGCGCAGTCGCAACATCAGCACGACATCCGCTTCACCGGTAACGGCATAGGCCTGTGTCACGGCGGTCTCCGCAGATGCAAGATCCAGAAACCGGCGCATATGCTGTTCGCCATGCAGTTTTAGCTCAACCGTCACCCATGCCTTGATGCCACGTCCGGCTTTCGAGGGATTGAGGATCGCCACGATGCGATCGATGATCCCCGATTTGTGGAGGCGCTGCACCCGCCGCAGGCAGCTGGACGGCGAAAGACCCACCTCGTCGGCCATCTCGACATTGGTCCGTGATGCATCGCGTTGCATGAGGTTGAGTAGTTTCTGATCGATCTTGTCCATGCTGGCAGCATAAGGCTCATAAAAATGGATTTGCAATAAAATTGCACGAAGTTGCAATCTTTGACCAAAAATTCGAATGGTCCTGCGGTAGCAGATCAAGGCACAGTCAAAGGAGCCTCTGATGCAGCCACTGCTATCAACCTTCATGCTAAAAACGCGCGATACCATCGACATTTATTGGCTGCTTGTCCGGATTACCGTTCCCATCGCCATTCTGACGGAGCTTCTATCGCGCATGGGGGTGATCGAGGCGGTCGCACCGGCCTTTTCCCCTGTGATGAGCCTGGTTGGCCTGCCCAATGAACTTGGTCTGGCATGGCTGACGGCAATGCTGGTCGGGATCTGGGGCGCGGTGCCGCTTATTTTTGCGCTTGTTCCGGTCTCGTCGCTGACTGTCGCGGATATCACCGTCTTCTCAGCGTTGATCCTGTTTGCGCACGGTCTGCCTATCGAGCAGAAGATTATCCAGAAGGCTGGTCCTGGCATGGTTGCCACCACCGTGCTACGTGTTGCAGGCGGTCTGCTCTACGCGTTTCTTCTGCATCATGTTTTGCAGGCCATGGACTGGCTGTCGGCTCCGGTCAATCCGGCCTGGATCCCGCTCAGCGTCACGCCGCTATGGAGCGAATATTTCTGGAGCCTTGGCGAAACCATGGTCTTGATGTTCGTCATCCTTTTTGCGCTGTTCTGGGCACTTGAACTGCTGAAAGTGACGGGGGTGATGGCATGGATGATGAAAGCCCTTGAGCCGGTGTTGCGGCTTGCCGGTATCCGAGGCGAGGCAGGCCATCTGACGGCTGTCGGACTATTCCTTGGAATTTCTTATGGTGCCGGCTTGCTGATCCGTGAGGCCCGGTCGGGAACGGTATCTCCGCGTCAGATCTTTTTGTCCTGCGTTTTTATGGGTTTCGCGCATAGTGTGATCGAGGATACGCTGATCATGATTTCGCTTGGTGCTGACGTTTACGGCATTCTTGTTGGGCGCGTGGTGTTTGCGGTGGTGGTAACGGCGATGATTGCGGCGGTGCTTCGTCGCCTGTCGGATGAACAGTTTTTTGCGCAGATGTTCAGGATGCAAAGCGGTGAGGTGCAAAGCCAATCGCTGCCAATACAATGAAAGGTCGCTCAAGGACTGTGTCCTGACATAAGGGCAGATATAAAAACCCGGCGTCTTGCGCCGGGTTTTCTTTTGGTCGTGTAAGGTGATCAATCCATCGCGTGGATATCGCGGTCCTTGGTTTCCGGTAGGAACAGCAGGCCGATGACCAGCGTGATCCCTGCAAAGATGATCGGGTACCAGAGGCCATAATAGATATCGCCCTTGGCCGCGCTCATCGCGAAAGCCGTTGCTGGAAGCAGACCCCCGAACCAACCGTTACCGATATGGTATGGAAGCGACATACCGGTATAACGAATGCGGGTCGGGAACAGCTCGACCAGCAAAGCGGCAATCGGGCCGTAGACCATGGTCACATAGATCACCAGAACCGTCAGTACAGCGATAATGACTGTCCAGTTCACCGCGGCCGGGTCGGAAACCATGGTGAAGCCACCACCACCGGCAATGGTGTAAACCGCCATTTCCGGTGCGCCGTTCAGTTCTGCCGTCGTTGCCAGCTTGTCAGCCACCAACTTGTCGGCCGGCACCACGGCTTTTTCGCCAGCGCGAACCGCTTCTGCATTGAGATTGAGTTCCGGGTTGGCTGCAATGAAGGCATCCAGCTTGGCATCAGCCACCTTTGCAGGGCCACGGACCAGCGGGTAACCACCATCGTGAAGAGCAATGTTGACCTGCTTCTGGAAGGTGTTGCTCAGTGCCGTTGCCTGATCGCCCGCTGCAACAGCGTCATAGCTGTTGATCGTGGCGCCACCGACGGCAACCGTTGCTGCAGTACCGGCCGGAGCTGTCATCACAACATCGTAAGGTACGGAGTTGCGTGTCAGGAACGCCGTTGCGATATCGCATGAGGTGGTGAATTTGGCAGTGCCGGTTGGGTTGAACTGGAATTTGCAGTCGCCCGGTGCGGCAGTCACCGTTGCACGAACATCCTGCTGCGCCTGTGCCAATGCCGGGTTACCGGCCCATGTCAGGGTCTTGAACAGCGGGAAGTAAGTCAGCATCGCCAGCAGAAGGCCGGCCATGATGATCGGCTTGCGGCCGATCTTGTCGGACAGCCAACCGAACAGGACGAAGAATCCGGTGCCGAGGATCAGCGCGCAGGCGACCATGATGTTCGCCGATTGCCCATCAACCTTCAAAATGCTCTGCAGGAAGAATAGTGCGTAGAACTGGCCTGTGTACCAAACCACAGCCTGACCGATAACTGCACCGATCAGCGCCAGAATGGCAATCTTGGCGTTCTTCCACTGACCAAAAGCTTCCGTCAACGGCGCCTTGGACTGCTTGCCTTCGTCCTTCATTTTTTTAAAGGCGGGGGATTCGTTCATTTTCATACGAATCCAGACCGAAACACCCAGAAGTGCGACGGACAGAAGGAACGGAATGCGCCAGCCCCAGGCAGCAAAGGCTTCCTTGCCAACGGCAAACTGCACGCCAAGAATGACGACCAGCGACAGGAACAGACCAAGTGTCGCTGTTGTCTGGATCCATGAGGTGAAGTAACCGCGACGTCCGTTCGGAGCGTGTTCGGCCACATAGGTGGCAGCACCGCCGTATTCACCGCCCAGTGCCAGGCCCTGCAGCATGCGCAGGATGATCAGGATGATTGGAGCGGCGATACCGATGGTGTCCGCGCCCGGCAGAACACCGACGAGGAACGTGGAAACGCCCATGATGAGGATGGTGACGAGGAAGGTATATTTACGACCGACCAGATCGCCGAGGCGGCCAAACACCAGCGCGCCGAACGGGCGAACGAGGAAGCCAGCGGCAAAGGCAAGAAGCGCAAAGATATTGCGCGTCGTTTCCGGATACTGGCTGAAGAAGGTCGCGCCGATATAGATGGCCAGCGAACCGTAAAGGTAGAAGTCGTACCACTCAAAAACTGTTCCGAGGGAAGAGGCGAAAATCACCTTCTTCTCCTCTCCCGTCATTGGACGGGACGAGCCGCTTACGGCTGCTGCGTTTGCCATTTTCTGTCCTCCACAGATGTAAAATGGTCGCATCGCGTGAACCCAACTCTCCTCCGGGTTGCCTCAAAAGGCACGATGCACCAGTGAATAGATTGACAGAAAATTAACGAGAGGAAGAGCGATGCTTTCGCATTATGACTTTAGTCTAATTTGCTTGTGCAAAAGTGCCGCAGCTTTTGCCTGACGACAGGCGTTTCGCGACCAGTTTTCAGCCGATACAGCCTTGACAGAACCGCTAAACCATCTAATAGCTTGCCTCGAAAGGGAGAGCGACCTTGCATTTAAATGTCTGTGACATTGCTGCATGCAACAGACCGGCTGATGAAGCCGGGGCTTTACCACGCTTTTCTTATTCTATCCGAATTATGGCCAAAACGACGATTAAAACCGTCTGACGTCTCTGGCCACCGCTCTCTCCCCGGTTTGGCTGGGGAACAGGAAATCGCAGCAATGCGGTTCCCCCTCACCAAAAAGAGGAGAGAAGAAAGAGAGCTTGATTATGGGTTTCAAAGTTGCAATCGCAGGCGCCACCGGTAATGTCGGTCGCGAGATGCTCAATATCCTCGCAGAACGCGGGTTTCCAGCAGATGAAGTTGTGGCGCTGGCCTCGGCACGCAGCCAGGGTACGGAAGTTTCCTACGGTGACCGTACGCTGAAGGTTTCCAATCTCGAAAATTACGATTTCTCCGACACCGATATCTGCCTGATGTCGGCTGGTGGCGACATCTCCAAGAAGTGGTCTCCGAAGATTGGCGCACAGGGTTGCGTCGTCATCGATAACTCTTCCGCATGGCGTTATGATCAGGAAGTTCCGTTGATCGTGCCGGAAGTAAACCCGGATGCCATCAATACTTTTGGCAAGAAGAACATCATCGCCAACCCAAATTGCTCGACAGCGCAGCTCGTTGTCGCGCTGAAGCCGCTGCATGACTTTGCCAAGATCAAGCGTGTTGTCGTGTCCACTTATCAGTCCGTTTCCGGCGCTGGCAAGGAAGGGATGGACGAACTGTTCACGCAGACCCGCGCAGTGTTCGTGGCTGACCCAGTCGAGAACAAGAAGTTCACCAAGCGTATTGCCTTCAACGTTATCCCGCACATCGACGTGTTCATGGAAGACGGTTACACGAAGGAAGAGTGGAAGGTTCTGGCTGAAACCAAGAAGATGCTTGATCCAAAGATTAAGGTCACATGCACGGCTGTTCGCGTTCCTGTGTTCATCGGTCACTCTGAGTCCGTCAACATCGAATTCGAAAACGAGATCACTGCCGATCAGGCCCGTGACATCCTGCGCGAAGCGCCAGGTTGCCTCGTTATCGACAAGCATGAAGACGGCGGCTACATCACGCCGGTCGAAAGCGCTGGTGAAGATGCGACTTACATCTCGCGTATCCGTGAAGACGCAACCGTTGAAAACGGCCTGAACATCTGGGTTGTTTCCGACAACCTGCGTAAGGGTGCAGCCCTTAACGCGATCCAGATTGCCGAGCTTCTGGTCAACCGTGGCCTTATCAAGCCACGCAAAGCTGCTGCTTGATACTTTTTCGTAAGAAACGTTGAATATAACCCGCCTGTTCAGTTAAGAAGAGGCGGGTTTTAAATTAGCCGCATCACGGCCAGTTTATTTGCCGCTTCTTCCATGAGCAGGCATTTTACAATTTATACGCGGCAACAAGGCCGTGCGCTGTCAGGGGCGAAGTTCCCCTGAAGTAACAATCGAGGACGAATTTCTGATGCGGGCAATGAAGGTACTTTCCCTTGGTGTGGCGATGTTTGCCGGTTTGGTGGCTGCGCCTGTAATGGCTGCGCAATGTGGCAATACGTCTGCTGGTTTTCCGCAGTGGGTTGATGCCTTCAAGAGTGAAGCCGCTGCCAAGGGTGTCAGCAAGTCGGTTCTTGACCGCGCTTTTGCCAATGTGACCTACAATACCGCTACCATTCGCGCTGACCGTGGCCAGCACAGCTTCAAGCTTTCCTTCGACCAGTTCATGCAGAAGCGTGGCGGCGCAACAATCATTTCCCGTGGCAAAACCATGAAGCGCAACAATGCCGCGCTGTTTGCGCAGCTTGAAAAGACTTATGGTGTTCCTGCTGGCCCGCTGATTGCGATCTGGGGCATGGAAACCGGTTTTGGCAGCTTCATGGGCAACCAGCACACGCTGTCCGCTGTTGCGACCCTGTCTTATGACTGCCGTCGGTCTGAATATTTCACAGAGCAGCTTTATGCGGCTCTGCAGCTCGTCGGCAAGGGTTCACTGTCGACCAGTGCCAAGGGTGCAGCACACGGCGAAATTGGCCAGACGCAGTTCTTGCCGCTGAACGTGGTTCGTTACGGCGTTGATGCTGACCGTGACGGTCGCGTTGATCTGGTTGGTTCGCGCGCCGATGCACTTGCCTCGACGGCAAACTTCCTCAAGGGTCACGGTTGGGTTCGTGGTGCCGGTTATCAGCCCGGTCAGCCGAGCTATGCCGCCATTCAGGGCTGGAATGCTGCAAGCGTTTACCAGCAGGCGATTGCCCATATTGGTCAGGCGATCGACGGCCAGTAAGTCTGGCCGTCACCACTTCAGTTCAATCACACATCCGGGCGGCGAAAGTCGCCCGTTTTGCTGTCCATGATCCACAGTTCACCGGTCGAGATGTCGAACCATGCGCCGTGAATTTTTGTTTTGCCAGCTTCGACCTGGGTTTTCAGGAACGGGAAGGTCATGAGGTTGTTGATGGAGTTGCGGATTGAGACGCGCTCAAGTGCGGTCTGGCGCTCGCCAGCCGTCATGATATCGTTGCTCTGGATTTGCTCGGCAGCGGGCTTCACAAGGCCCATCCAGCGGCCGATAAAGTCGCCTGGCGACAAGGGTGCGAGATTGGGGTCGAGAGCCGCCTGGATGCCGCCGCAGCGGCCGTGACCCATCACAACAATGTCCTTCACCTTCAAGACCTGAACGGCATATTCAATGGCCGAGGATGTGCCGTGGTACTGGCCGTCGGGTTCAAATGGCGGGACCATGTTAGCCACGTTGCGCATCACGAACAGTTCTCCCGGGCCGCAATCGAAAATCGTTTCGGGCGCAGCGCGGGAGTCGCAACAGGCAATAAAGAGTGTTTGAGGTTTTTGACCGGTTTCAGCCAGGGCGCGATAACGTTCGCTTTCGTCCTTGTAGCGACCGCTCATGAAGTTTCTGTAGCCAGACAGAAGAGATGGGGGGAAATTCTGCATGGGTTCGAATTATCCTTCCTTTGACTGAATATCAATCAGTTGGTGAGGTCTGTCCCGAAGCAGCAAGGGACAGGCCCGATTGCGAAAAATGCGCATGGTTTTGTATTTTCGCATTTTCTGAATGAGCTCGATCTACACCTTTTTGGCAGATCGAGTAGCTGTTATTTTTGTTTCAGCCGGCCGGGATGCATCAGGTGGCGCATTTGTACCATGGCCATGGGCGTAGAAAGACTTGAGGCGTCGGTTTCCAGCGTCAGTTCATTCATGCCACGTTTCATGGTGCGTGCCAGTATCTCAAAAACGCTGGCCGTTGCCAGTTGCAGGGCCTTCTCATCGCTCATGCCCTGCAGCACCCGCGCCAGAAACAGCGCGCCCAGCAAATCGCCCAGGCCGTTTGGCACATTGTCGATCGAACGGTGTTCAGCCAGCAAGGCGGCTTTACCGCTGAGGAACAGATTGCCGATACCGCCTGCCATCATCGGCACTGCCGAAGTAACCAGCATGCGTGCAGGGCCAAGCGCCAGAGCCGCATCCATAATGGTGGCATTGGTTTCAAGGTCTGCACCACTCATCCAGGCAAGCTCATAACGATTGGGGGTGGCAATCGAGGCAAGTGGAATAAGCTCGTCCAGAATGGCGTGCGCGGTTTCCAGCGGCACATAAAGCCCGCCCTTGTCGCCCATGACGGGGTCGCAGGCGTAAATCAGGTCCGGGTTCTTTTCCCGCAGCGTCTTTATCAGTCGCGCAACGGCTCTCACCTGCGCAGCGCTACCGAAATAGCCCGTTAGTACAGCTTTGACTTCACCGGTCCATGGCGCATTGGCCAGATCGTCCATCGCCTTTTCAAAATCCGCGTCGGGAAAACGCAACCGGGTGGAAGGTCCCTGGCCGGGATGCCATGGCATGACAATGGTGGGAACGGACCAAACCGGAAAGCCCAGTGTTTCAAGGGCAAATGCCGCGGCGCGGTTGCCGACGGAACCGCGCATGACCTGGCTGGATATGGCGATGACGCTGCCGTTTACGGTTTCAGACATGACACTCACATTCCAATCGAAGCCCGGGAGCGGCGATGGTGCGCCACTTCTGTCAGGCTTTAGCATTCATTGCCGCCTCTCATGGCATAGCAATTTATTATATTCCACCGTTGTTTACGCATGGCTGGCCTGAAGCGACACTTTTCATTTTACAATCAAAAGCTATGGTCACGCCCAGCACCTATTCCGGGACTGTCACGAAAGTATTTCAGCATGACGCAGCAAGATTCCAACCGTCCACGTATCTGGCAGATTGTGGAGGATAAAAAGCAGGACTTCATAGAGCTTAGCGACACCGTATGGGGAACACCCGAGACCTGTTACATGGAGACGGCATCGGCCGCCGCACACCGCAGCATGCTGGAAAAACAGGGCTTCAACGTCACGGCCGATCTGGCGGGTATTCCAACCGCGTTGATGGGCGAAGCGGGAAAAGGTGGCCCGGTCATTGTGTTTCTGGGTGAATATGATGCGCTGGCCGGTTTGAGCCAGAAGGCGGGCGCCACCAACCACGATCCTGAAACCGAAGGTGCCAATGGCCATGGTTGCGGCCACAATTTGCTTGGATCGGCGTCCTTGCTGGCGGCG
Organism: Agrobacterium sp. AGB01; assembly: GCF_014851585.1. Taxonomy (GTDB): domain Bacteria; phylum Pseudomonadota; class Alphaproteobacteria; order Rhizobiales; family Rhizobiaceae; genus Agrobacterium. The sequence continues at coordinate 58,309 of NZ_JACVAB010000010.1, read as the reverse complement.
ACTGCGTTGAAGGACTGGCTGGCGGACACAGGTATTGCCGGCCGCGTGCGTTATTATGGTTGCCCGGCAGAAGAAGGTGGCGCGGCAAAGGCCTTTATGGTGCGGGCCGGTGTGTTTGATGATGTCGATGTTGCCGTCTGCTGGCATCCCAGCGATTTTGCGGGCGTTCAGCGTAGTACGACACTGGCCAATTCCCGCGTCGACTTTACCTTTAAGGGGCGTGCTGCACATGCTGGCGCAAACCCTCATCTGGGACGCAGCGCGCTTGATGCGGTGGAATTAATGAATGTCGGGGTCAATTATCTGCGTGAACATATGCCGTCTGATTGCCGCATCCATTACGCAGTGCTGGATACGGGCGGCATTTCCCCCAATGTGGTGCAGGCACGCGCCAAGGTGCGCTATGTGGTGCGTGCGCCGGAACTCGACGGTATGCTGTCGCTGATCGAGCGTGTCAAAAATGTTGCAAAAGGCGCAACGCTGATGACGGAAACCTCGGTCGAGAGCCGGGTGATCAGTGCCGTTTCCAATCTTTTGCCCAACACGCCACTAATGGATGTCATGCAGGATATATGGGAGCAGTTGGGCGTGCCTGAGTTTGATGAGCAGGACCGTGCCTTTGCCACGGAAATCCGCAAGGCGCTGTCACCCGACGATATTGCAGCGACCTGGCGCGCATTCAGCTTGCCGGAGCGGGATATTCCGCTGACGGATTTTGTCGTGCCTTCGCATGATCGCGCGACATTAAGCACCGGCTCGACCGATGTAGGCGATGTCAGCTGGGTAGTACCAACCGTGCAGGCGGATGGTCCAACCTGCGCCATCGGCACACAGTTCCACACCTGGCAACTCGTCGCGCAGGGCAAGAGCCCGGCGGCCCACAAGGGCATGGTGGCAGTGGCTAAGGTCATGGCGGCTACAGGACTGGCTGCGCTGGAAAGTGAACAGTTGCGTGAGGCTGCACGGGCTGATCTGGTCAGGCGCCGTAAAGGGAAGCCCTATATCAGCCCACTGCCGGAAGGGTCTGAGCCGCCGATCCGCGAAATGTCATCGCGCTAAACTGCCCTGAAAGACGGGCGACGGATTTCCGGCGATAGTACAGCCTTTGATTGCGGCACGCATTGCGTGCCGCAACAACCGTATTATATTTAATGCATGCTCGATCTGTTCGTGACCTATTGGCCGCATATTCTTGCCGTTCTTTCCGTGGTCCTGGGAACGATCGCTGCCGTCCACGCCACGATGACCAAAGAAGAGGTTCGCTCCGCCGTCGGGTGGGTCGGTGTGATCGTTCTGTCGCCTATCGTTGGTGCAGTCATCTATTTTATTGTCGGCATCAATCGCATAAGGCGCAGCTCCATCATTCAGCATCGCTCCCTGGTGCAGGGCGGTATCATGGACCGCGTTGTGCAATATGACGTCGATGGCGAGACTGTCACCCGGCTGTTTGGACGTCGCTTTGCGGCAATGAAGACGCTGGCCGACCGCGTGACCCGCCATGCGATGACGTCCGGCAACAGCATAACGCCGCTGGAAACTGGTGACGCGGCCTATAAGGCGATGCTGGATGCCATCCATGCCGCGCAGCGTAGCGTCATTCTGGAAACCTATATTTTCGACCATGACCGTATTGGCCTGCGGTTTGTCGAGGCGCTGTCACAGGCAAAAAAACGCGGCGTTGAGGTGCGGGTGCTGGTGGATGCCGTGGGTGCCCGTTATTCCGTGCCAAGTATCGTCGGTCATCTGCAGCGAGAGGGTGTTACCACTGACGTGTTCAACGGTCAGGTGGTGATGGGATTGAGGCTGCCCTATGCCAATTTGCGCACGCACCGCAAGATCCTGGTTGTCGATGGGCAGTTCTGTTTTACCGGCGGCATGAACATACGAGAAGGTTTCACCGGAGAATTTGCCGGCAAGGATTTCGCGCTCGACACACATTTCAAGGTAACGGGACCAATCGTCGCCGACCTGTTTACCATTGCTGCCGAGGACTGGCGTTTTACCACTGACGAGCTTCTCGACGGCCCTGTTTGGGATATCGTGCTGCCGGATGCCGAACCGGGCTCACCGTTGATGGCGCGTATTGCGTCATCGGGTCCGGATAAAAGTATCGAAACCAGCCACAAGATGCTGATGGGGGCGTTCTCAGTCGCACGTTCCTCTATCCTGATCATGTCACCCTATTTCCTGCCTGACCGTGAATTGATCTCGTCGATCATCACGGCGGCGCGCCGCGGCGTGCAGGTGGATGTGATTGTGCCGGCCAGCAACAATCTCAAGCTGGTGGACCATGCCATGACGGCGCAGTTTGACCAGCTTTTGAGGAACTATTGCCGTATCTGGCGGGCGGAAGGTGCCTTCAACCACTCCAAGCTGATGGTGATTGATGATCGCTGGTCCTATGTCGGTTCTTCGAACCTTGACCCGCGTTCGCTGCGGTTGAATTTTGAGATCGATATCGAAGTGCTGGATGAAGCCTTCGCCCGCCAGATCGCTGAACGCATTGAGACGGCTCGCCAGAACGCAACCGCGGTCAGCCTTGATGCGTTACGTGCACGTCCGTTTCTGGTCCGCTTTACCGAGCGGGTTCTGTGGTTGGCCTCACCTTATCTGTAATTGCGGGAGAATGGCATTTCGTGAATCGTATCAGGGAAAAGACCAAGACGGAGAGCCTGCAAGCCGCACTAATGGCATCCATCAAGAATCGGCGGCGCCGTCAGGAGCATGGCGTGTTGATGGACACGTCACAGCCGGTGATCGCCTCTTATAATGTTCATAAATGCGTTGGCCGGGACGGCCGTTTTGACCCTGAGCGAACCAGTCGCGTCATTCAGGAAATCGGCGCCGACATTATTGCCCTGCAAGAAGCCGATACCCGCTTCGGCGAACGACGTGGCCTGCTCGATCTGGCGAGGCTGGAGCGCGAAAATGGCCTGGTCGCCGTGCCCATTGCACCGGCAGGCAAGGCGCATGGCTGGCACGGTAACGTGCTGCTGTTCAAGGAAGGCAAAGTCCGGGATGTGCACACGGTAAAACTGCCCGGTCTTGAGCCACGCGGTGCGCTGGTCACTGAACTTGAATTGAAGCGTGGTGGCGCGCTGCGGGTGATTGCTGCGCATTTCGGGCTTTTGCGGCATTCGAGAGCGCAACAGGCGAGGGCATTGCTGGAACTGTTGGGCGAACGTGAGGGACTGCCAACCATTTTGATGGGCGATCTTAATGAGTGGCGGCTTGGAAAAGGATCGTCACTCAATACATTTCGTGATGCATTTGGTTTTTTGCCGCCGGCGGTGCCGAGCTTTCCTTCCAACCTGCCGGTGCTTGCGCTGGATCGAATCATCGCCAACCGCAAAGAATTGATTGGTTCGGTAACTGTGCATGATTCGGCACTGGCACGCGTTGCTTCTGACCACCTGCCGCTGAAGGCACATATTCAGTGGGATGGTGTCAAGGAAACTGACAAACAATAGGCCAGAAATGCAAAAACCGCCTTGCGGCGGTTTTGAGAATTTATCTCCTTTTAGGAGATTTGGAGCGGGCGAAGGGATTTGAACCCTCGACCCCAACCTTGGCAAGGTTGTGCTCTACCCCTGAGCTACACCCGCTCAAAAATCCAGGGCCCGGGGTAGTTGCTGAGCCGTGGGTCGCTGCGTTGCGGCGACGACGGCTATATCGCTCAATCGATTTTCAAATGCAATACTCAATACATTTCGTGATGCATTTAGTTTTCTGCCGTTGAAGGCGCATAATCTGTGGGAAGGCTTCAAAGAAATTGAAAAACAATAGGACTGAAATGCAAAAACCGCCTTGCGGCGGTTTTGAGCATTTATCTCCTTTTCGGAGATTTGGAGCGGGCGAAGGGATTTGAACCCTCGACCCCAACCTTGGCAAGGTTGTGCTCTACCCCTGAGCTACACCCGCTCAAAAATCCAAGGCCCGGGGTAGTCGCTGAGCCGTGGGTCGCTGCGTTGCGGCGACGGGGGCTATATCGCTCAATCGATTTTCAAATGCAACAGGGAAATGACAAAAAGAGTGAGAAAAAACGCATTCACCTTTCAAGTTATTGAAAATAAATGGAAATTTTAGGGGTTTGTTTTGTGGTCGCCATTGCGCGACTTGATTTTGCCGCTTAAAACCCTCTGACGGCTATTTCAGATCGAGTGACAGCAGAGAAGCGATGACATGACAAATCCGGCCCCTAAAACGCCAGAAGCCCTGTTCGAATTCTTCGATAATCTGGGCATTTCCCATAAGACAACGAGCCATGAACCGGTGTTTACCGTGGCCGAATCGCAGTCTTTGCGTGACCTCATTCCTGGTGGCCACACCAAAAATCTGTTCGTAAAGGACAAGAAGGACCAGTATTTTGTGCTGACCGTCGAAGAAAATGCGGTGGTTGATTTGAAGACCGTGCATAAGGCGATTGGTGCGGCGAGTAAGGTCTCTTTCGGCAAACCGGAAAAGATGCTGGAGTATCTGGGCGTGGTACCGGGTTCGGTCACGGTGTTTGGTGCGATAAACGATACCGGCAATGTAGTGACCTTTGTGCTGGATGAAGCACTGATGGAAAACGAGCTGATTAACGGCCATCCGCTTTCCAATGATGCAACCACAACTTTAACCTCCAAAGACGTGTTGCGTTTTCTCGAGGCAACAGGTCACACGCCGCTTGTCTTGAAAGTGAGCGAGTGACATACGATCTTTGCCACGATAATGCTTTGGCGCACGACAGTGCGGCCTGTGCTGGCTTCAAGAACTGGAGACGACGATGAGCGGAATGGACAACCCCTATGGCGGTTCTTTTGGTGCGCAAATGAGCGCATCGGCCCAGTATGGTGCCGCTAACGGTGCTGGTGAGGGCGGTTTCATCAAGGACACGACCACGGCAGGTTTTACCAAGGATGTGCTTGAAGAGTCACGTCGCCAGCCTGTTCTGGTGGATTTCTGGGCGCCGTGGTGCGGACCGTGCAAACAGCTAACACCGGTGCTGGAAAAGGTCATCAACGAATCGGCCGGCCGCGTGAAGCTGGTCAAGCTGAACATCGATGATCATCCGTCCATTCCCGGACAGCTTGGCATTCAGTCCATACCGGCAATCGTCGCCTTTGCGGATGGTCGCCCGGTAGATGGCTTCATGGGTGCCGTGCCTGAGAGTCAGATCCGCGAGTTCATCGGCAAGATTGCTGGACCGGCAGGCGATGACGCTGCAGCCGAGATTGAAGCTGCATTGGCTGAAGCACGCCAGTTGTTTGCGGATGGTCAGTACGATCAGGCGGCCCAGCTTTTTGGCGCTGTAATGCAAGCTGCACCTGACAATGCCGGTGCGATCGCCGGTATCGCCGACTGCATGATTGCGGTTGGCCAACAGGACCGCGCCAGCCAGTTGCTGTCGTCGCTGCCGCCGGAAATTGCCGAAGATGCAGGTATTCAGGCCGTTCAGAAAAAACTGGCGCAGTATGAAGAAGCCCGCAAGCTGGGCGACCCGACAGCGCTGGAACATGAGCTTGCACTGAACGCTGACAACCACGAAGCACGGCTGAAACTGGCAAAGATCCTCAATGTGCAGGGCAAGCGTGACGAGGCCGCAGATCACCTGCTGCTGGTGATGCGCAAGGACCGTACTTTTGATGATGATGGCGCGCGCCGTCTGCTGCTCGAGTTTTTCGATGCATGGGGCTTCAAGGACCCGGCAACGGTTGCAGCACGGCGTAAACTTTCTGCCGTTCTATTCTCCTAAACCAGGTCTGATCGCTGACAAAGGCTTGCGTTTTTGCGCAAAAACACCACATTTGGTGCTGTAGTAAATCTGGCCTGTTGTGGCTTTCACGCTGAGGGATGATCCTGATGCAAGTGGGAAATGCGAGATATGTGAAGGGCAGTGATCTGCCCGCCACCGTTCCGGTTTTTCCGTTGTCCGGCGCACTTTTGCTGCCCGGTGGCAATCTTCCGCTGAACATTTTTGAACCGCGTTATCTGACGATGTTTGATGCGGCGATGGCGGCGGAACGGTTGATCGGCATGGTGCAACCATCGCTGACAGAGGCGAATAATTACGACCCCAATATGCCCGTTTTAAGCCAGATCGGCTGCCTTGGCCGTATCACGTCGTTTACCGAAAGCGGTGACGGTCGTTATCTGGTGACCCTGACGGGCGTGTGCCGTTTCCGGCTGATCGACGAAGTGGCCTGCTCCAAACCCTACCGGGTTTTCAAACACGCGCCTTTGCTGACGGACCTCACCGGAGACGATGACGAGAGCGCCGTTGACCGGGATAGTTTGTTGCGAGTGTTTCGTGATTTTCTGGATGCCAACCAGTTGGAAGCCGACTGGGAAAGTGTCGAGCGGGCCGGAAACCGTATTTTGGTCAACTCCCTGTCGATGATGTCACCTTTCGGGCCTGCGGAAAAGCAGGCACTGCTTGAGGCGCCGGATCTTCGTTCACGCGCGGAAACACTGATTGCGATTACCGAAATTGTACTGGCACAAGGGCGAAGCGATGGCGGTAATGTTTTGCAATGAAGGTGATGTTGCATGCATGAAAAAATGAGCCGGGTTGACCCGAAGATGCTTGAGCTTCTCGTCTGCCCGCTGACCAAGGGCACGCTGTCCTATAGCCGCGAGAAAAACGAGTTGGTTTCCGAGAGCGGGCGCCTTGCCTATCCCATTCGCGACGGAATTCCGATCATGCTGGTTTCTGAAGCCCGCAAACTGGAAGATTAGCCTTCCAGCAGCCGCATAATATCGTCATGTCGGCGTTATGGATTTCAGCCATAAATTCTGAGGCTTGTTTTGGCTGCGTTGACAAGCCAAAAGGAATTTGAACACAATCGAATATAAAAATCTGTCGGGGAGAGAACAGATGTCCTTGCGCGCCTTGCTTCGCGGTTCCTTCGTGGTTGCTGCAACGGTTTTTGCAACGCTGCCCTCCAATGCTCAACAGGCAGACCGTAAAATAGTCACCACGCAAAATGGCGATTATTTCGGTTTTGACCTGCGTACCGAGCAAAATGTTTCTCTAGATGAGTGCAAGACGACGTGCCTTGATGACGCGTCCTGCAAGGCCTTCACCTATAATCCCAAGGTGCAATGGTGCTTCCTCAAATCGGACTTCAACCAGTTGAACGCTTTCCCGGGCGCTGTGGCTGGCAAAGTCGTGGAAGTGTCCAATGAGCCGGATATCGGTGCGCCCAAGCGATTGTCGTTTATTTCCGACGATCTGGTTCAGGAGGCACGGCGCCTCAAGTCCAGCCTGACGGCGACGGACGAACAGGAGGCAATGGGTTTTGATGCCCTGCTTGGCAATGCCAATATGCAAAGCGGCGCGGGAAATATTCCGCAAGCGGTTGATTTCTTTAAGGCTGCCCTGTCACTGAAACCTGACAACGGCACGGTGTGGGCGCAATTTTCTGCGACCGCTGCCCACGTCGATAACAATTATTCGATTGCCGGACAGGCTGCGTCTGCTGCGCTCAATGCCTATGAGCTGAGCCGTACCTCAAGCGCCAGAACCGACGCACTGGATGCGTTAGCGCGAGCATTTGAAAAAACGCAGAATTACCGTGCTGCCCTCAACACCTACAAGGCACGTCTTGCACTCGTCGATGATGGAGCCATTCGCGCTGCCTACGCCGACCTGCGCACCCGTCAGGGCTTCCGGGTTATCGGCAACACCGTTGATACCGATAGTGCATCGCCGCGTGCCTGCGTGCAGTTCTCCGAACCGCTGGTGAAGGCCGGCGTCGATTATGCGCCTTTCGTGACGCTGGATGGTACGTCGCCAAAGGCTATGGAAGCCAAGGGCAGCGAAATTTGCGTGGAAGGTTTGACCCATGGCCAGCGCTACAAACTTGCTTTGCGTGCGGGTTTGCCATCCTCCGTGGAAGAGCCGCTGGAAAAGCAGGTCGATCTCGACATTTACGTTCGTGACCGTTCGGCCTCGGTGCGTTTTACCGGTGACAGTTTCGTATTGCCGGGCACTGCACGCCGTGGTGTGCCGCTGGTGTCCGTCAACATCGAAAGCGCATCTCTGAAACTTTATCGCGTCGGTGATCGCAACATTGCGCCATTGCTGGCCAATTCGCAGTTTCTCACCCAGATGGACGGCTATAGTTCAGACCGTATCGAAAATGAAATCGGTGAACTGGTATGGCAGGGCGATATCGTTATTCAGCCTGAGTTGAATAAGGATGTGGTTACCAGCTTCCCGGTGGATGAAGCGCTGCCTGAGCGTAAGCCTGGCATCTATGTTCTGACGGCTGTGCCGCCTGGCACTGCGCCGGAAAACTGGGATTCACGCGCAACGCAATGGTTCCTGGTGTCGGATACCGGCATAACGACCTATGCCGGAACGGATGGCCTGAATGTCTTCGTGCGTACACTCAGCACCGCCAAGCCATTGGAAGGCGTGGAACTGCAATTGCTGGCCAAGAACAACGAAGTTCTGGCGACCGCAACGAGTGACGCAGAAGGTCGCGCGACCTTTGCCGCCGGTCTGATCCGTGGAACGGCAGCACAGGCACCGGCAGTCATTACCGCCCGCAATGGCGACGGCGATTACGTTTTCCTTGATATGACGCGCGCCGGTTTTGATCTTTCCGATCGCGGTGTGACAGGACGCGCAGCCCCCGGTGCTATCGATGTGATGAGCTGGACGGAGCGCGGAATTTACCGCGCTGGCGAAACCGTCAATGCTGTTGCGCTTGCCCGTGACATTGAAGGCAATGCCATTGAAAATCTGCCGCTAACCTTCGTGTTCTCGCGCCCTGACGGCGTTGAGGATCGCCGCGTGGTCAGCGATGGCCGGGAGCTTGGCGGACATGCGCTGCAGTTTGAAACGCAGGCCACCGCAATGCGTGGCACCTGGACAATGCGGGTCTATACCGATCCAAAGGCGTCATCGCTGAGCGACACATCGTTCTTGGTGGACGATTTTGTGCCTGATCGGACCGAGTTCGAGCTTTCCAGCTCGGTGAAGGAAATCGTGCCCGGTGCGGAAGCTGATGTTACTGTCGATGGTCGTTATCTTTACGGTGCGCCAGCCGCAGGACTTGAACTTGAAGGCGAAGTTGCCCTCAAACCGACCCGCAGCAGCGATGCTTTTCCCGGTTATTTCTTCGGTCTTGCTGACGAGGAAAGTCAGGAAGAAAGCCGCATGCCGCTGGAAGAACTTCCAGTGCTGGATGATGATGGCAAGGCGACCTTCCCGGTGACGTTGAGTGAAATTCCGTCGACCACGCAGCTTCTCAATGCCAATGTGATTGTGCGGATGCGTGAGGCTGGTGGCCGTGCCGTCGAGCGCAGCCTGACTTTGCCGGTCAAGTCTGAAGGTTCGATGATTGGTATCAAGCCAGAATTTTCCGGTGATCTTGCTGAGAATTCGGTTGGTCGGTTCCACATCATTGGCGTTTCGGCAGACGGTGCAAAACAGGCTATGAGCGGCCTGACATGGAAGCTGATCAAGGTTGAACGGAACTACCAGTGGTATCGTCAGGGTAATTCCTGGCGTTATGAGCCGGTCGTGTTTACCCGTCAGATGGAAACCGGAACGGTGTCCGTTGACGCCAATGGCGGGCAGATTTCCGTGCCTGTCAATTGGGGTCGTTATCGTTTGGAAGTGGAAACTGCCCAGAATGATGGCCCGACGTCCAGCGTTGAGTTTGACGCTGGCTGGTTCGTGGAGGCAAGCTCGACGGAAACGCCTGATGGCCTGGAAATAGCACTGGACAAGGAACGCTACACGGTTGGCGAAACTGCCAAGCTGCAGATTTCTTCCAAATTTGCCGGTGAACTGATGGTCACTGCCGGTTCGGAGGCGTTGATTGCCGTCCAGAATGTCTCGATTGGCGAAAACGGCGGTGAAGTGGAGATTCCTGTAACCGAGGAATGGGGTGCGGGTGCCTATGTGACCGCCACACTCTTCCGCCCTGGTGATGCGCAGGAAAGCCGCATGCCGATGCGTGCCATCGGTATCAAATGGCTGGCCGTTGATCCGGCTGAGCGCAAGCTGAATGTCTCGCTGACCCTGCCGGAAAAGACGCTGCCTCGTCAGCCGCTGGAAATCCCCGTACAGGTGACGGGTGCCGGTGCTGATGAAGACGCCTATGTAATGGTTGCTGCTGTCGATGTCGGGATCTTGAACCTGACACGTTACCAGCCGCCAAAGCCGGATGACTGGTATTTTGGCCAGCGAAGTCTGGGACTTGAAATCCGTGACATATATGGACGATTGATTGACGGTTCGCTGGGTGCGACAGGCCGGTTGCGCACCGGCGGTGACGGCGGGCAGGTTGCCCTGCAGGGCAGCCCTCCAACGGAAAAGCTGGTGGCATTTTTTGCCGGCCCGGTAAAACTGGATGGTGAAGGCAAAGCCGTTATCACCTTTGATATTCCGCAGTTTAACGGCACTGCCCGGGTTATGGCTGTGGCCTATTCCAAGACCGGGGTTGGGCATGCGGTGTCTGATGTCGTCATTCGTGACCCGGTGGTGATTACCGCCAGTGCGCCTAAATTCCTGAGCCCCGGTGACGAGGCCCAGTTGCGGCTGGATATTGCCAATACTGATGGTCGCGCTGGCGATTACACACTGACGGTCTCCAGCAACACCGCTGCCACAGTGGGTGAAGGGCTGGTGCAGCAGACCCTGACTTTGGCGACGGGTGGGAAAGCGGATCTGACCTTGCCATTAACAGGCGAAATGCCCGGCAATGCCGAAGTGACGATACGGTTGGCCGATGCGACGGGTGCAGCCCTTGAACAGGAGTTGAACATTCCGGTGCGGCCAGCTGCCCTGCCGGTGACCACACGACGCAACATTCGTATTGCTCCCAATAGCAGCCTGACTGTGAACGGTGATCTGCTGGCTGACAGCATGCTGCTTGGTGCATCGGTTGCGGTCAATGTCAGCCGCTCGGCAGCTTTCGATGTTCCGGCACTGGTGATGATGCTCGACAAATATCCTTACGGATGTGCCGAGCAAACGACCAGCCGTGCATTGCCGCTGCTCTATCTGTCTGAAATGACAAGCGACACTGCTCTTTCGCAAGACCCTGAGATCAAGAAGCGCGTACAGGATGCGATTTTCCGCGTGCTGTCTTTCCAGTCGAGTTCGGGCAGTTTCGGCCTCTGGTCGCCCGGCTATGGTGATCTTTGGCTGGATGCCTATATCACCGACTTCCTGACCCGTGCCCGCGAACAGTCCTATGAGGTTCCGGAGCAGGCGATGGTTCAGGCTTTGACCAACCTGCAAAACGGCCTGGCGATTGACAACAATGTCCGGGATCGTGGCAATGAAATCGCTTATGCACTTTATGTGCTGGCCCGCAACAAGAAGGCCGCGATTAACGACCTGCGCTACTTTGCAGATACTGCGCTTGGCGAATTCCCGACACCTCTGGCCAAGGCACAGATCGGAGCAGCACTTTCGCTTTATGGCGATAATAATCGCTCGCAGTCGGTCTTTGCATCCTCACTTGGCATGGCGGCTAACTCCGCCAATGTCAGCCTTGCCCGCGCCGATTATGGTTCGGCACTGCGTGATGGTGCGGCCTCTCTGGCACTGGCGGCAGAAAGCCGTCCGGTGCCGCCTGTTGTGCCGCAACTGGCCAGCAGTGTTGCCAAGGAATGGGAAAACAAGACCTACACCAGCACGCAGGAACAGGCGTGGATGCTGCTGGCTGCCCGCGCGCTTAAGGGCGAAGACAAGGACATTCGCCTTGATGTGAACGGCGAAATGTCGACCGGTGGATTTGGCAAACAGATGACGGGCGACGAGTTGCTGCACAAGCCGCTGACCATCTCGAATGCCTCTTCCGATCCAGTCACGGCAACGGTCACCACGGTTGCCGCGCCGGCCTCGCCGCTTGCGGCAGGTGGCGATGGGTTCACGATTTCCCGTGCCTATTATTCGCTTGATGGTGAAGAGGTGAACATCAGCGAGGCCATGCAGAACGAACGTTATGTGGTGGTGCTGAATGTCACACCGCAGCATGACTGGCAGTCGCGCATCCTGATTACCGACCTGTTGCCAGCCGGTTTTGAAATCGACAATCCAAGCCTTGTGGATAGCGCGCAGCTTTCCAATTTCGAATGGATTGGCGAAGTGGAGGCGGCCCATACCGAATTCCGCAGCGATCGTTTCGTGGCGGCATTTGATCGCTCGGCAGGTGACAATTCGGAAATTTCACTGGCCTATGTGGTGCGTGCGGTCACACCCGGTACCTACGATCATCCGGCGGCCAATGTGGAAGACATGTATCGTCCGCAGTTCTCCGCCCGCACAGCAACCGGCCGCATGTCGGTGGTGAAGGCCGAATAAGGCTTTCGCCATGGTGCGGTTCAAAAGCATGCGGTGGAAAAAGACAGCTATAGCGGTTGCCCTGGTCAGTGTTCTGACCATCGGTGCCGCCTATACGCTGGATGCTCTCGATAAGGCCTATCCGCCGCCGCTTGATGCCGCGTTTAGCCGCTCATTGGAAGTGAAGGGCGCAAATGGCCAGTTGCTGCGCGCCTTTGCGACGCCTGACGGGCGCTGGCGGCTGAAGACAACGGCTGGTGATGTTGACCCGCAGTTTTTGAAAATGCTTGTTGCCTACGAGGACCAGCGTTTCTGGCAACATGCCGGTATTGACCCATGGGCGTTGCTTCGGGCGGGCTGGCAGTTGGTGTCGAATGGGCGGATCGTCTCCGGTGCTTCCACACTGTCCATGCAGGTGGCGCGATTGATCGAGCCGCGGACGGACCGCTCCTTTTCTGCGAAATTCTTGCAGGCAGCGCGCGCGGTACAGATCGAACGACGTCTGGGCAAGGCGGAAATCCTTGACCTCTACCTCAATCTTGCACCCTATGGCGGCAATCTCGAGGGGGTGCGTGCTGCAAGTCTCGCATGGTTTGGCAAGGAGCCGAAACGCCTCTCAACGGCAGAAGCTGCTTTGTTGGTGTCATTGCCGCAACTGCCTGAAAGGCGACGACCAGACCGTTTTCCTGAGGCAGCAAAGGCCGCCCGGGAGCGGGTGTTGTTGCGCCTTGCCGTTGCCGATGTGGTAGGCGACGGTGAAGCCGCCCGCGCATCGCTTTCAATGGTACCCTCAAGACGGATGGAGCTGCCGGCCTTTGCACCGCATCTGGCGGAGGTTGCCAGACGCAAGGCACCTGATGCCGGCGAGATCTCAACCACTTTGTCGCTGCCTGTTCAAAGAGAGCTGGAGGCGCTGGCAAAACGTGCAGCTGAAAAGCTCGGGCCAAAAGTCTCGGTGGCGATCGTGATGGCTGACAGCCGCACTGGAGACATTCTCGCCGAAATCGGTTCTTCCGATTATACCGACACGGCGCGGCGTGGCTGGGTGGATATGACGCGGGCAGTGCGTTCTCCTGGCTCGACACTCAAGCCGTTTATCTACGGCCTTGCGTTTGAGGATGGTGTGGCAGCGCAGGAAACGCTGATTGAAGACCGGCCGTCCGATTTCTACGGCTATCGTCCGCGTAATTTCGACATGAGTTATCAGGGTGACGTCAGCATCCGCCAAGCATTGCAGCTTTCTCTCAATGTGCCTGCGGTGAAGTTGCTAGATGCGGTTAGCCCGGCTGCTCTGATGGTGCGCTTCCGACGGGCGGGCGTGTCATTGTCGCTGCCAGCAGGCGAGGCGCCGGGTCTTGCCATTGCGCTTGGTGGAGCCGGGGTTTCGTTGGTTGATCTGGTTCAGCTTTATGCCGCGCTTGCCAATCGTGGTGTGCCAGTCGCTCTCGGCGACGGTGTTCGATCGCAGCCCCAGCCGCAACAGACATCGACCATGCTGGATACCGTCGCGGTGTGGAATGTCAGCGATATACTGGCCAGTGTTCTGCCACCGCTTGGCATGAAACAGCGCGGCATCGCTTACAAAACCGGAACCAGTTACGGATATCGTGACGCGTGGTCGGTGGGTTATGACGGCCGCCACGTCATTGGTGTCTGGGTGGGCCGTGCCGATAACGGCGCCGTGCCGGGCATTGCGGGATATGCCTCTGCTGCACCTATTCTGTTTGAAGCCTTTGAAAAATCTGGCGTGGCGATCACACCCTTGCCATCGGCACCTACAGGTGCGGTGCGGCTGGCCGCACAGGATCTGCCTGCTGCGCAACGTCGTTTCAGTGTGACATCAAGCGGGCTTGTGACCGCTTCAACCCGTGAAGCTGCGCCGCATATCGTCTACCCACCAGAGGGGGCAAAGGTGGAACTGTCGGGGCAGGGCGGTGACATGTCGCCGCTGGTTTTGAAGATGCAGGGCGGGCGCGCACCATTCCGTTGGCTGGCAAATGGCAAGCCCATTCGCGACCTGTCGCGCAAGCGCACCAGCCAATGGCTGCCGGACGGTGCCGGGTATTCGACGCTGACTGTCATTGACGCGGATGGGCGTGCGTCCAGCGTGCGCGTCTTTGTAGATTAGCCCTGTCCGAAGTCTTAACGTCATAGCGTGGTTTTAATGGCGCAGCTATTATCTGCGATCTTGCTTGTTTTTTGACATGGATCAGTTCTGAGTGGCCAAAACTATCCCATACTTATTGCCAAGTTGCGCTGGTGCGAACTATGCGCGATGTCTGCTGCGGTGCAATATATCGCCATCCCGATGATGGCGAACAATGCGTTTTTTTAGGAGAGTTTCATGCTTCAGGATCGTATTCGCAATGCCAGCCTCCTCGACAGGGTGGTCAGTGCGGACGAGGCTGCTTTGCTCATCAAGGACGGCATGACCGTTGGCATGAGTGGCTTTACCCGTGCTGGCGAGGCCAAGGCCGTGCCGCTGGCACTGGCGGAACGGGCGAAGAAAAGCCCACTCTCCATTACGCTGATGACCGGTGCATCGCTTGGCAATGATCTCGACAAGACCATGGTCGAAGCCCATATGCTGGCGCGGCGCATGCCTTTCCAATCCGATCCGGCGCTGCGCAAGGCCATCAATGCCGGCGAGGTGATGTTCATCGATCAGCACCTATCGGAAACCGTTGAGCAACTGCGTTCGGGCCAGATCCACGGCGTTGATGTTGCCATAATCGAGGCGGTGGCAATTACTTCCGAAGGCGGCATCGTGCCAACCACATCGGTTGGTAACTCGGCAAGTTTTGCCATTCTGGCAGACAAGATTATTGTTGAAATCAACCTGTCGCAGTCGGTCATTCTGGAAGGGCTGCATGACATTTTCATTCCGGCACGTCGGCCTACCCGCATGCCCATTCCGGTGGTGACGCCGGATAGCCGCGTTGGTCTGCCCTATATTCCGGTTCCGCCGGAAAAGATTGCCGCTATTGTGGTGACCGAAAAGGAAGACAGCTTCTCGACCGTTCTGCCACCAGATGACGATACCAAGGCGATTGCCTCCCATCTTTCGGACTTCCTGCTCAACGAGGTGAAGCAGGGTCGCATGGGCTATGAGCTGCAGCCGCTGCAGGCCGGTATCGGTACCATTGCCAACGCGGTGATGCACGGCTTTATCGACACGCCGTTCCATGACCTGAAAATGTATTCCGAGGTTCTGCAGGACTCGACCTTTGAATTGTTCGACAGTGGCAAGCTGACCTTCGCATCCGGCTCATCGATCACTCTTTCAGGCGAGATGAACGAAAAGGTTATGCCGCGCCTGATGGACTATAAGTCCCGGTTGATCCTGCGTCCGCAGGAGGTTAGCAACCACCCGGAGGTTATTCGCCGTCTGGGGATTATTGGCATCAACACGGCATTGGAATTCGACATTTACGGCAATGTGAACTCCACCCATGTCGGCGGCACCAATATGATGAACGGCATTGGTGGTTCCGGGGACTTTGCCCGCAACGCGTACATGTCGATCTTTGTCACCAAGTCTATTGCCAAGAATGGTTCGATTTCCAGCGTTGTGCCGATGGTGAGCCATGTCGACCACACCGAACATGATGTGGATATTCTGGTGACGGAAGTAGGCATTGCTGACTTGCGTGGACTTGCGCCGCGTGAGCGTGCGCCGGTGATTATTCGCAATTGCGTGCATCCGCTCTACCGCGACCAGTTGGCAGATTATTATGAGCGGGCTGTAAAACGTGGCGGACATACACCGCATATCCTCGAAGAAGCCTTCTCCTGGCACATGGCACTGCGGGAAAAGGGCACCATGTTGCCTTCTGCCTGATCACCAAAAAAGGCGGGATTGTAAAAAGCAATTCCGCTTCTTTGGGCTTTGCTATAGAAGGGACCCGGCCGGATGCTGTTTTGACGAAGGCTCCATCGTTCGGGGAGAATGAATCTATGCCCTTTGGAATGCGCACAAAATGTGCGGCAGTGTTTATGGTATTTGCCGTGTTGACCGGCTGTGGTGGGCGTCCAATCGGCGTGATGACCCCAACCGGAACGACAGTACCGGGCACGTCTGAAGTCAATCTTCTCGTTGCGACGACCCGTGCTCCCTCTGATAATACCGCAATCCTGTTTGGCGGAGAGCGTGGCACCGGCCTCAAGATCGACGCTGTGACCGTATCCATCCCACCCCAAGCCAACCGCAAGGTCGGGCAGGTACAGTGGCCAAAAAAATTGCCGGCCAACCCGCTTAAGGATTTCACCACGGTTTCAGTTGAGCCGGTTATCGGTGAGGCATCCGGTTTTTCCTGGGTGAAGAAGCACCTTTCCAAGGACCGCCGTGTGCTGGTCTTCGTGCATGGTTTCAACAACCGCTACGAAGAATCGGTCTATCGCTTTGCGCAGATCGTGCATGATTCCGGTACGGACGTGGTGCCAGTGGTGTTTACGTGGCCATCACGCGCCAGCATCTTCGATTATAATTACGACAAGGAAAGCACCAACTATTCCCGTGACGCGTTGGAGGAAATGCTGACCCGTCTTGCTAAAGACAAGTCGGTTGGTGAGATCACCGTGATGGCGCACTCCATGGGTACCTGGCTTGCGGTGGAATCGCTGCGGCAGATGGCCATTCGTAATGGTCGTGTGAATCCGAAGATCAAAAATGTCATTCTTGCCGCACCTGATCTGGATGTGGACGTGTTCAGCCGTCAGTACACGGCACTTGGTACGACGCCGCCGAAGTTCACGCTGTTCGTTTCGCAGGACGACCGGGCCTTAACCCTGTCTCGCCGCATCTCTGGCAATGTCGACCGTCTGGGACAGATTGATCCGACGGTAGAGCCTTATGCCTCGCAGCTTGAAAAGGCCGGCATTACGGTTCTCGATCTCACCAAGCTGAAGTCAGGAGACAATCTCAATCACGGTAAATTTGCCGAAAGCCCCGAAGTGGTGCGGTTGATTGGCGACCGGTTGATTGCCGGACAGACAGTAACGGACTCTGATGTTGGCCTTGGCGAGGCAATTGGCGCCGTTGGAATTGGGGCGGCGCAAACCGTTGGCACGGCGGCCAGCGTGGTGGTCAGCGCGCCGATTGCGGTGTTCGATCCGCGCACCCGCGACAATTATGGTCAGCAGGTTGAACGTTTCGGTCGTTCGCTTGGCAACACAATTGGTTCGGTCGGGGATACGGCCGGTAGTGTGGTCAACGAGTCGGCATTGGGTTCGTCAGGTGTTAATTGCGATCTTTCCGTCAATCGCGATCGTGCCGTCTGTAACCGTCGCTGATCTCCGTAAAACTGTTGCCGGTAAACAAAATTATTCAATATACAAACTGCATGCAGTTGAGTATTGCTTAAGACTAGGTCGCATCATGTGAATGGCGGCATTGTTCGCCGTGGTTGATTTTCGGAGAGAATATCATGCGTTGGAAACGCACACTTCAGCTTCTCGATGTGCATTGTGAAGGCGAAATCGGTCGCGTCGTCGTTGGTGGCGCGCCGAAAATCCCTGGCAACAGCATTGCTGAACAGCTTCACTGGGTGAATACCGATCCGAAAGGTACCGAGCTTCGACGCTTCCTGACGCTTGAACCGCGGGGCACGCCGATGGGGTCGGTCAATCTGTTGCTGCCACCGAAACATCCGGACGCCCATGCGGCATTTGTTATCCTGCAGCCGGACCAGGCTCATGCCAGTTCCGGGTCGAACTCCATCTGCGCCACAACGGCGCTGCTGGAAAGCGGCATGGTGGAGATGAAAGAGCCGGAAACGGTGATCATTCTTGAAACGGCTGCTGGCCTCGTCAAAGCAACCGCCACCTGCCGGGACGGACGCTGTGAAAAGGTCAAGCTGACCATGGTGCCGTCTTTTGTTCACGAGCTTGATGTCAGCATCGACACGGCGGAGTGGGGCCCGGTGACGATGGATATCGCTTATGGCGGCATTTTTTATGCACTGGTGGATGTGCGGCAGATCGGCTTGACCATCGACAAGGCCAATGCAGCCAAGCTGGTGGCGGCGGGCATGGTGCTGAAAGACATCGTCAACCGTTCGGTGCCGGTTGTTCATCCTGAAATCCCGGCGATCTCAGGTGTTGCCTATGTGATGTTCCGCGATGTGGATGCGGATGGCTCCATCCGCACCTGCACCACCATGTGGCCGGGGCGTGCTGACCGTTCGCCATGCGGAACCGGCAACTCGGCCAATCTCGCGACGCTTTATGCGCGCGGCAAGGTCAAACTCGGTGACGAATACACATCGCGTTCCATCATTGGTTCGGAATTCGAGGTTGGACTTTCCGCCTTGACTGAAGTTGCCGGTCGCCCGGCTGTCATCCCGACCATTGCCGGTCGTGGATTTACATTCGGCCTGCACCAAGTGGGTCTGGACCCGTTTGATCCGCTGGCGGACGGTTTTGCGATGACCGATGTGTGGGGACCAGAGGCAGGCGGTATCTAACGCCGGTCTGAGATCGGTCCTTACTGCTGAAAAAATGCATTTACAGCCGCTGAAACCTGTTCAGCGGCTGTATCCCCGGTGCAAAAGGTGTTAAGCGGTTGCCGCATTCCATACAGCACCCGAGGTCCGCACGATGAATTCGATCACCCTTCGCCGCCCTGATGACTGGCACCTGCATTTGCGCGATGGCGCCATGCTCGAAGGCGTGATCGGCGATACGTCGAAGGATTTCGCCCGTGCGATCATCATGCCGAACCTCGTGCCGCCTGTTGTCACGACCGAGGATGCGCAGGCCTATAAGGATCGCATCGTCAAGGCTATTCCGTCTGGCCATAAGTTCGAGCCGCTGATGACGCTTTACCTGACCGAACACACCGAGGCGGACGATGTTGAGGCCGGCAAGAACAGCGGCCTGATCACCGCCGTGAAGCTTTATCCGGCTGGCGCCACCACAAATTCCCACGGCGGCGTTCGTGACATGGACAAGGCCATGCCCGTTCTGGAGCGTATGGCGAAGATCGGTCTACCGCTTTGCGTGCATGGTGAAGTCACAACGCCTGAGGTCGATATTTTCGACCGCGAGGCCGTGTTTATCGAAACGGTTCTTGAGCCGCTGCGCAAGCGCCTCCCGGAGCTGAAAGTGACGATGGAACATGTCACCACAAAAGATGGCGTGGATTACATCAAATCCTCCAAGGCTAATCTCGCTGGTTCGATTACCACGCATCACCTGATCATCAATCGCAACGCTATTCTGGTCGGCGGTATCAAACCACATTATTACTGCCTGCCGGTTGCCAAACGTGAAGAACATCGTCTTGCGCTGCGTGCTGCAGCAACATCCGGCGACGCACGTTTCTTCCTCGGCACAGATTCTGCGCCGCATATCGATCCGTTGAAGGAATGCGCCTGTGGTTGCGCCGGCGTCTACACCTCGATCAACACCATGAGCTGCCTCGCGCATGTGTTTGAACAGGACAATGCACTCGATAAGCTGGAGGCCTTCACGTCTCTCAACGGTCCGGCATGGTATGGCCTTGCCCCGAATGATGAGACGATCACGCTGGTAAAACGTGATGAGCCTGTCGCCTTCCCAACCAAGCGGGAAACCGGTGCCGGCATCGTGACGGTGTTTGACCCGATGTTCCCATTGCATTGGGATGTGGCCTGAGCGGCAACACCCATTTACTAAATTTTGAAAAGCCAAAGACGCCCAAGGAGAGCCAGATGATCCATGCCAACTTTACAGATCGCGCCGTCATGGCAGAAATCGTCGCCAAAATGCTCTGGGAAATCAAGGCTGTGCATTTTTCCGCCGACCAGCCGTACAAGTTCGCGTCCGGCATGGCGAGCCCTGTTTACATCGACATGCGCAAGCTGATTTCCTATCCGCGCATTCGCTCAACGGCGATGGACTTTGCCGCGGCAACTGTGATGCGCGACGCAGGTTTTGAAAAGTTCGACTGTGTTGCCGGTGGTGAAACGGCTGGCATTCCCTTTGCCGCTTTCCTGTCCGAGCGTCTTTCGCTGCCAATGATTTACTGCCGCAAGAAGCCAAAGGGCCATGGCCGTAATGCGCAGATCGAGGGCAACATGCCTGAAGGTTCGCGTGTTCTGGTCATTGAAGACCTGACGACAGCCGGTGGTTCGATGTTTACCTTCATTGATGCAATCCGTGCGGCCGGTGGCATCGTTGATCATGGCATTGCGCTTTTTTATTACGGCATTTTCCCGGAAGCGGAACAGCGTTTTGCAGCCGGTAATGTCAAGCTGCACTACATCGCCACATGGCGCGATGTGCTGGCTGTTGCCAAGGCTGACAAGCTGTTCGATGACAATACTTTGGCTGAGGTAGAAGCGTTTCTGGATGCGCCGCTGGCCTGGTCTGGCCGCAACGGTGGTGTCAGCGAATTGCCAACGTCCTGATCTGGTTTTTCTGCGTAACATCGGTTAAATCGATTTAAAGCGCAAAGAATTTTCAGATTCATTTTTCATATGGGTGAGGAGGACCGAATGATCCTGTGCTGCGGCGAAGCTTTGATCGACATGCTGCCACGTCAAACGACGCAAGGGGAGGCAGGTTATGCCCCTTATGCAGGTGGCGCAGTGTTCAATACGGCCATCGCGCTTGGAAGGCTTGGTGTTGCCTCCGGCTTTTTCTGTGGCATTGCCAAGGACATGCTGGGTGACGTGCTGATTGAAAGCCTCAAGGCCGCCAATGTCGATTACAGCTTTTGTGCACTTTCGGATCGTCCGTCCACCGTTGCCTTTGTGAAGCTGGTCAATGGCCATGCGACTTACGCCTTCTATGATGAGGGCACGGCACTCAGAATGTTGTCGCAGGATGACTTACCGGCGCTGGGCGATGACTGCGAGGCCATGCATTTTGGTGCGATCAGCCTTATTCCCGAACCATGCGGCAGCACCTATGAGGCGCTGATGCAGCGCGAACATGCCGCCCGCGTCATCTCGCTCGACCCGAATATCCGCCCGGGATTCATCAAGGACAAGGAAAAACACCTGGCTCGTATCACCCGCATGGCTGCGATGTCGGATATTCTCAAGTTTTCCGATGAAGACCTCGAGTGGTTTGGTCTAAATGGTGACCTCGACGCCATGGCCACGCATTGGCTGAAGGATGGCACCAAACTGGTGGTGGTGACCAAGGGTGCTGAAGGCGCTGTCGGTTACACCCGGGATCGCAAGGTGTTCGTGCCAAGCCAGAAGGTTGAGGTTGTCGACACGGTCGGTGCTGGTGATACATTTGATGCTGGTATTTTGGCCTCGCTCAAGTTGCAGGGACTGCTGACCAAGGCGCAGGTTGCAACGCTCAGCGAGGAGGCGATTACCAAGGCGTTGGCGCTCGGCTCCAAGGCTGCCGCTGTCACCGTTTCCCGCGCGGGCGCAAACCCGCCATGGGCCAAAGAAATAGGCCTTTAAAACGAGCGTTTGATGCGTTTTGCAATGTGCTGTGTGCCTCCGGATGACTGCCTGGGGCACACAGCACATATGTGTGTTCTACAGTTAGGGTTGCCCGGACACAGGGTAGATTGGGGGAGAAATTTGTGTCAGTGGCAGGTGCCGGTTTTAGTCGGTTGATGATCTTTCTGGCCGTGTTTTTCCTGCTTTTGTCGCGCCGTAGCGTCGGGCAAAAAGCGTGAGGGCCGTTCCTTCTGTTGAATGCCAGCACGGCACTGACCTTTCTCACTTTCTTTTATGCTCTGAAGTTGATTGAACCGGCGATTGTCGGTGCGGTGGAAATTGGTGTCGGTCCTGTTCTGGCTGTGATCATCACCTTCGCTCTGACCGGTCAGAAACCGTCGGTTCAGCGCATTGCGGTCTGCGCGGGTGTGCTAGCTGGATGTGGTGTTCTCGCGCTTGCTGCGGTGAAGGGCAGTGGTTTTGCTTCCATTGGTGAGAATGCCTGGCTTGGTCTGCTTGCAAGTCTGGCCGCCGGTATCGGTGCTGTGCTCATCACCTTGTCATGACACTGGGCTCAGGCCTGCCAGCAATTGAATGGTCCGTCTATCTGCTTGCCGTGACAATGATCGCCGTTTTGGCACCGCTTTATCTTCTGCAGGTTGGTATCGAACGTTGTGACGCCTATACTGTGATGGTGACGATGGCGGCACTGCCCATTTTGACCTTCATCATCGAAGGTTTTCCCCCGCTCTATGCCTGGTCCTGGCTGACCGCTGCCGGGATCGGTGTGGTCACCCTGTTTCTGCGGGTTGATGTGATGGCCAAACCCTCCTGACGGATGCTTCCGGTTGAGGCGGCAGCGGTGTGTCGGCGATAGCGGACGGCACGCATGAAGCTTGACGTTTTTGCAATCAGTAGGTAGACCGATCTACCTACTAATGAGGTTGCTGATGAGCGATGTGCAAATAACCGTGCCGGAAAGTGCTCGTGAACGTCTTTTACGGGCGGCAGCGGTGCTGTTTTATGAGAACGGCATTGCCGGAACCGGCATTGACGCCATTGTGGAGCGCGCCGGCGTTGCCAAGAAAAGCCTCTACAACAATTTTGCATCCAAGGCCGATCTGGTAAACCAGTATCTGCAAGTTCGCCATGCCGAATGGCTTGCCCTGTACGATGAGCGTTTGGCCAAGGCGCATTCGCCCAAAGACCGGATCCTGGCGGTGTTCGATGCCTATCAGGATCATGCCGAATATGCCTATGAACGTGGATTTCGTGGATGTGGCCTGCTGAATGCGGCGGCTGAACTGACCGTTGGCGACATCGGGCGCCAGGCGGTGCGTGTTCATAAGGAAGAAGTCGAACGGCTGCTTGCCGATCATTTGGCCGAACTGATTGGCAGTGGCAGGCCTCGTGCAATCAAGATCGCACGACAACTGGCCTTTCTCCTGGAGGGTGCCATTACCCGCGCCGGGCTGGAAGGCAACAGCGGGCTGGTGATTGAAGCGCGTGCCATGGCATCGGACCTGCTGGAGACATTATGAATACTGCGCCAAAAGATTTCAGGATTGGTGTGGCGGCCGTTATATTCGCTTCCGTCGTCTGGGGTACGACCGGTACGGCGGCAACGTTCGCCCCAGAGGTCAGCGCTGCTGCAATTGGTGCTGCCGCCATGGGGATTGGCGGACTGTTACAGGCCGCGATTGCGACCAAAAGTATCCGTCGCTCCATTCCTGATCTGGCTTTGCATTGGCGCAAGCTGTTCCTCGGTGGGCTGGCGGTGGCTCTTTATCCGCTGGCTTTTTACGGATCGATGCGTTTGGCCGGAGTTACGATTGGCACGGTGGTTACTCTTGGCTCGGCGCCACTACTGTCTGCCGTGATAGAAAATCTCTTCGATGGGGCACGTTTGTCGAAACGCTGGTTGGGCGGTGCGCTGCTCGGCCTTGCCGGCATGTTGCTGCTGTGCGTAGCAGAAAGTTCCTCCACCGAAATCTTCACCGGCGGTCATTCGACAATTGCCGGGATTGGATTGGGTCTGGTCGGTGGCCTGACCTATGCGCTTTATTCGTGGACGGCACGCGGTTTGATGTTGCAGGGCATTCGGTCATCCGCAGCCATGGGGGCGACCTTCGGTATTGGTGGCCTACTGCTGATGCCTGTGCTGGTTATGACCGGTGGACCGTTTCTCGCCTCGTGGAACAATGCGGCGGTTGGCCTCTATATGGCGATCGTACCGATGTTCCTTGGTTACATCTGTTTCGGCATCGGACTGGCGCGCATTCCCGCCAGTATGGCGACGACGATTACACTTATCGAGCCGGTCATTGCGGCAATGCTCGCAGTTGCAATCATCGGTGAACGGTTGCCTATGTTGGGGTGGGTTGGCGTCGTCCTGATCATCTGCTGCCTTGTTGTCATTACGGTACCGATGAAGTTCATTCTGCGTCGACAAAGCTCACTATCTGGGCAATCGTGACAATCAGCAAGGCGGTTGTGCCGACGCTACCGCCAAAGCATCCCGCTAATTGCCTGTATGGAGGAATGAATTTTCGTGAAGCGTCGGTTTCGCGCAATTGTGTCTGTTGATATTTAAGGCGAAATGCCAAATATATAGGCAGACCGCAGCGCCGCATTCATCAGCCGCTGCCACGTTTGTTCTTATCTCCATCAAATGGAATGCAAAATGTCTAGTTCAACATCCGCTTCGCGGGCGCAGAAGCCGTTTTACGCTTCGTTCGGCTTTCAGGTGTTCGTCGCCATGGCTATCGGCCTGGTCCTCGGCTACATCGCGCGCCAGATCGGCCCGACCGATGCTGGCCCGAATTGGCTCGTTCAGACGCTTTCGACCATTGGCTCCATCTTTGTGCAGCTTCTGCGCGCCCTGGTGCCTCTGCTGATTTTCACGGCCATTGTGGCCAGTATCGCCAACCTGCGTGAACTCAACAATGCAGCGCGCCTCGTCTGGCAGACCCTGCTGTGGTTTGCGATTACGGCACTGATCGCGGTTCTCATCGGTATCGTACTTGGTCTGGTCATTCAGCCGGGGATCAACAGTGGTGTTGCCGCAACGGCTGCCGCGGCACCTTCCAGTACCGGTTCGTGGCTTGATTTCTTGAAAGGCCTTATCCCTTCCAACGTGCTAGGCCTGCAGGCATCAACACGGATCAATGACAGTGGTGCCACCACATCGCTCAACTTTAACGTCTTGCAGATCCTTGTGGTTTCGATTGCCGTTGGTATTGCCGCCTTGCAGGTGGGTGAAAAGGCTGAACCGTTCCTGTCCTTCAACCGTTCGCTGCTTGCCATTACCCGCAAGATTCTGTGGTGGGTCATTCGCCTGACGCCAATCGGCACAATCGGTCTTCTGGGCAACGCCGTTGCCGTTTATGGCTGGGATGCGCTCGCATCGCTTGGTTGGTACTCTGCTGCGATCTACATCGGTTTGGCGATCGTGCTTTTCGTCGTCTATCCAATCGTGCTGGCGACAAACGGGCTGAACCCCGTGCGGTTCTTCGCCGGTGCATGGCCTGCGATCCAGCTGGCCTTTGTTTCCCGTTCGTCGATTGGCACTCTGCCGGTAACCGAGCAGGTTACGGAACGTAATCTCGGCGTACCACGCGAATATGCAGCCTTTGCCGTGCCGCTCGGCGCGACCACAAAGATGGATGGTTGCGCGGCAATCTATCCGGCCATTTCGGCGATCTTTGTCGCGCAGTTTTACGGCATCCCGCTTGGTGTGCAGGAATATGTGCTGATTGCCTTTGTTTCGGTACTTGGTTCCGCTGCAACTGCTGGCCTGACTGGTGCCACCGTGATGTTGACGCTGACGCTATCCACCCTTGGCCTGCCTCTGCAGGGCGTTGGTCTGCTGCTTGCGGTTGATCCTATTCTGGACATGGGCCGTACTGCCGTTAACGTGGCTGGTCAGGCACTTATCCCGACCATCGTTGCAAAACGCCAAGGCATTCTCGATCAGGACGCCTATGACCGTGTTGAAGGCATAGACGCGCTTGATCCGACAGCCGTTCCTGCTGAATAAGCGAGGGTACTGTGAATGACAAAACCGCCGGGAAACCGGCGGTTTTTTTATGCGATATGATGGGGCGGCGGAGGCAGGTCACTGTGTTTTGTGGTCAGCGAGCCCGGTGGATGGCCAATGATGCGTTTGAAGGCACGGCTGAATGCGGCCTGTGAGCCGTAACCGAGTTTCAGGGCGGCCGTTTCAATCGGCATATGTTCCTTGCCAATCCATTGCGAAGCAAGCCGCATGCGAAGCTCGGTTAGATAACGCAGCGGTGTTATGCCGGTCACTTCGAGAAAACGTTCGGCAAAAACCGAGCGTGACGCACCCATCTGGCTGGCAAGTTCTGCCAGAGACCAGTCGTGGCCGGGATTGTTGTGAATGGCAAGCAGAACGCGACCAAGGCGAGGATCGCGCAACGCTGCAATCCAACCGGAGGAATCGCCGCAGCCACATTCGACCCACGCCCGCACGATGAATGCGGCCACCACATCGGCAAGCCGCGCCAGAATGCCTGCAAAGCCGGCACGGGCCTGTCGCGTTTCCCGCTCCATCGCCTCCAGCATCGGCAGCAATTCCGGGTAACGATTAATCAAGGTGCCAACAAACATCACTTCCGGCATCAATCCGACAAGCGGGTGCAGGCCGCCCAGGTCAAACTCCATGCAACCGCTGAAAACAAGGATGCGCTCAGCCACCGGTGTCTCGGGGCTGCAGGTCTTGATGGCGGTGACGGAATTGCAGAGCGGCGCAGTGTTGAAGGAACGGATGTTCTGGCAGGGCATTTCCGGGCTGGACAGCAGGGAATGTGCGCCACCACGTGGCAACAGAACGGCGTCACCGGTATTCATCTCATGCAGGCTACCGGACAGTGTTCTCAGATAGACCGGACCGCGTGCCACAAAGTGAAATTGTGCTCGTCCCTCGACCTCACCAAACGCCAGACCAAAGGGCGGAGCAACTTCGATGCGATTGTAGTTCAGGCCGACAAGTCGCATGCCCATCAGCAGTTCACTGACGAGATCGGGATCTGGCAAGCTGTGATTTTCGGACTTTCGATCAAGCATGACGGATTTTGTGACATAGATAGTCCGGCCTGTCCAGTTTATCTTCAGATCATTCCTTCCCTCCCAAAGGACAAGATGA
Source organism: Agrobacterium sp. AGB01 (assembly GCF_014851585.1). Classification (GTDB taxonomy): domain Bacteria; phylum Pseudomonadota; class Alphaproteobacteria; order Rhizobiales; family Rhizobiaceae; genus Agrobacterium. The sequence continues at coordinate 31,464 of NZ_JACVAB010000010.1, read as the reverse complement.
TGAACCCGACTTTTGAACCTACACAGGCTGGGGCTGGCCCGGAAACCCCTGCATGGGGTGCCGTGGCCTCCATGGCACTCGGTGTATTTGGACTGGTGACGGCAGAGTTTCTGCCCGCAAGCCTTCTTACCCCCATTGCTGCTGAACTTGGTATTACCGAAGGTGCGGCCGGACAGGCTGTTACCGTCACAGCGGTTGTTGGCATGATTGCCAGCCTGCTGATCACATCGGCTGCACGTCGCATTGACCGTCGCCATTTGATGATGTTTTTCTCCGCGCTGCTGGTTGTTTCCAATCTTATGGTGGCGGCTGCCCCCGGCTTTACGCTGCTTTTGCTCGGGCGTCTGCTGTTGGGCGTGGCGCTTGGCGGTTTCTGGGCAATGTCCACGGCCATCGTCATCCGCCTTGTACCGCCGCGTAATGTGCCGCGGGCCCTGTCCATGGTGTTCAGCGGTGTGTCTGCTGCAACCATCGTTGCGGCACCGATTGGCAGTTACGTCGGTGAAATGGCCGGCTGGCGTTTCGTTTTCGTGTTGACGGCCGGTTTGGGTGTTGTTGCCCTTATCATGCAGTATCTGACGCTGCCAAAGCTCGCCCCCTCAGGCACAAGCAGCCTGCGCACCCTTGGTACCGTGTTGGCAAGACCAGGCATCGCGCTTGGTCTGGTGGCGGCAACGCTGGTATTTGGCGGACACTTTGCGTTCTTCACTTACCTTCGTCCGTATCTGGAAATGGATATCGGTGCCAATATTGGCATGGTCTCGGCGCTGTTGCTGGGCTTTGGATTGGCCAATTTTGTGGGCACGCTGACGGCTGGATCTTTGATCGGGCGTAGCCTCAAGCTGTCGCTGGCCGTCTTGCCACTGTTGATGGCTGCTATCGCATTCGTGATTGTGACCACACAACCGCCGCTGCCTCTGTCTGCCGTGCTTGTTGCGCTGTGGGGTTTCCTGTTCGGCGCGGTGCCGGTGTCATGGTCGACATGGCTGGCGCGCACCATTCCCGATGAAGCGGAAAGTGCCGGCGGTTTGCTGGTTGCCTCCATCCAGTTTGCCATCGGCATGGGTGCGGCAGTTGGCGGCTTTATCTTCGACACAAATGGCGCAACCGGCGTTTTCGGTATCAGTGGTCTGGTGCTTGCTGTCGCCAGCATTGGTATCATTCTCGGGGTCAAGCCGCGCGCGCAGGTCAGTCTCGCCTGATCTCCTCAAAATTTGGATCATGGAAAAGTCGGGATCATCCCCCGGCTTTTTCTTTGTGTTTCAATCAGATAATCGCAGCTTTCTGCCAGTTGTTGTGACCTCATCTCGGTCGGTCTATTGTGTTGGTCAATCCGGCGCTTGCGATTATAGTTTTACGGGTATATACCCATGGTTATGTCAACTAGTAACTGTCACTGCATATTGCTGCGCCAAGCCTCCCGGAAGGTCTCGTCCTATTATGACGAGGCGCTGGCTCCGCTTGGGGTAAATATCGGCCAGTTCAGTCTGCTAAGGAAGATCAGGCGTCTGGCGCCGGCGTCACTGACCGATGTTGCTGCCGCAGCGGAACTGGACCGTTCGACGGTCGGCCGTAATGCCAAGGTACTGGAGCGTATGGGGCTGGTGGCAATTGGCCATGGCGAGGACCAGCGCGAGGCTATGTTGTCTATCACCGAGCAAGGGCAGGCGGTTCTGAATGAGGGTGCGCCGCTCTGGGACGGCGTGCAGGATGATATTGAGGCCCGGTTGGGCCCTGACAGAACGAGACAGTTACAGGAGCTGCTGGCAGCTCTCTAATTTTTATCATGAAGCGGGTATATGCACGCAAATAAGGGTATCTACCCGTATTTCGACGCAACACCAGTGATCAGGAAAGGGAAGTGCAATGTTTTCCGAACGTCTTGCTGGCTGGATGGCTGGCAAAAATCTTCATTATGGCTGGGTGGTGGCGTCGACCACATTTCTGACCATGCTCGCGACCGCCGGTGCCATGGGTTCCGCCGGGGTGATGATCCAGCCGCTGCATCAGGAATTTGGCTGGGACATTGCCGATATCTCTTTTGCCATGGCGGTGCGTCTGGTGCTTTTTGGCCTTCTCGGACCGTTTACTGCGGCCTTCATGAACCACTTTGGAGTGCGCCAAGTTGTGTTGACGGCGCTGACACTGATTTTGTTTGGCATCCTGACATCGTTTCTGATGACGGAAGTCTGGCAACTCGTCGCACTCTGGGGTGTGGTCATCGGTGTCGGCACAGGCATGACAGCGCTGGTCCTTGGTGCAACGGTCGCCACACGCTGGTTCTCGAAACGCCGCGGGCTGGTTGTTGGATTGATGACTGCCAGCAACGCAACCGGTCAGCTGGTGTTTTTACCCATTCTTGCCGCACTTACCGAAGCCTATGGCTGGCGCACAGCCCTGATGCTGGCTGTCACGGTAATCGTGTTGGCAATGCTACTCGTGCTGTTTCTGATGCGTGACTATCCGGCCGATGTTGGTTTACCGGCCTATGGTGAGGAGACTGTGACTGCGCGGGTCAAGCAGGATCACAAACTACTTGCCACACTTGTTTCGCCACTGCTGGTGTTGAAGGAAGTGTCTACAAACCCGGTATTCTGGGTGTTGTTTGGAACATTCTTCATCTGCGGTCTGTCGACCAATGGGCTCATTCAAACGCACTGGATTTCGATTTGCGGAGATTTTGGGATGGCGGCGGTGACGGCGGCTGGCACTCTGGCGGTTATCGGCATCTTTGATTTCTTCGGTACGGTATTTGCTGGCTGGCTGTCGGACCGTTTTGACAATCGTTTCCTGCTGTTCTGGTTTTATGGTCTGCGTGGCCTATCGCTGATCTACCTTTCCTTCTCGGGTTTCAGTCTGGTGGAGCTGTCGATCTTTGCGGTATTTTACGGTCTGGACTGGGTTGCCACCGTTCCGCCAACCGTCAAGCTGGCGGCTGAGAATTTCGGACGCGAAAAAGCCGGTCTGGTTTTTGGTTGGGTGTTTACTGGCCACCAGCTTGGCGCTGCGACCGCCGCCTTCGGTGCAGGATATTTCAGGGATGATTTCGGAACCTATATGCCCGCTTTGCAGATCGCAGGTGTCATGTGCATGATTGCCGCTGTGTCAGTGCTGCTTTTGAGAAAGCCCGGTACCACCAATCTTGCGACACCAAATTTGGCGCGGTCTTGACGTTCAAGCCAGTCGTACAGACACAGGCTTGGTTTTCATGAAAAAGCCGGGAGCATATCCCGGCTTTTTTATTTTGTGTTGTTGGTTATTTCGCCAGACCGGCCAAAACCTTCACCAGCCCCTGTGTGGAACTGTCATGGCCATCGGCCTTTTCCTTGCCTTCCACAACCGGCAGCAGGCCCGTTGCCAGTTCCTTGCCAAGCTCCACGCCCCACTGGTCGAAGGAGTTGATACGGAACAGCACGCCTTCCACGAAAACGCGGTGTTCATAGAGTGCGATCAGGCGACCAAGCGCAAATGGTGTCAGTTGGTCATACACGAAGGTGATCGAGGGGCGGTTGCCGGTAAAGACGCGATGTGGCGCAATGAAATCGGCCTGTTTGTCGTCCATCCCCTTTGAGGTCAGCTGTGCCTTGGCCTCTGCCAGTGTGCGACCCTTCATCAGGGCCTCTGACTGGGCAAGGCAATTGGAAATCAGCAACTGGTGCTGATGACGCAATTCTTTCTCGAAGCCGTTGGCGGCAATCATGAATTCAGCCGGGATGATGCTCGTTCCCTGGTGGATCAGCTGATAAAATGCATGCTGTCCATTGGTGCCGGGTTCACCCCAGACAACCGGGCCGGACTGACCTTCAACGGCTTTGCCGTCAATCGTGACGCCCTTGCCATTCGATTCCATGTCGAGCTGCTGCAAATAGGCAGGAAAGCGCGAAAGCCGCTGGTCGTAAGGCAGAATGGCGCGGGTTGGATAATCCAGCACATTGCGATGGTAAAAACCGATAAGGCCCAGCAGCATTGGCAGGTTTTGACGGAATGGCGCTTCGCGGAAGTGCTTGTCCATCGCATGCGCGCCATCAAGGAACTTGCCGAAGTTTTCAGGCCCGATGGCAATCATCAATGGCAGACCAATTGCCGACCAAATGGAGTAGCGTCCGCCGACCCAATCCCAGAAACCGAAAATACGGTCACTTTCGATGCCGAAGGCGGCGACCTTGTCCAATGCGGTCGATACTGCGCAGAAGTGGTGCTTTACGGCGTCTTCACCCAGTTTGTCGGCGATGAACTTGCGTGCCGTTGCCGCATTGGTCATCGTTTCGATGGTGGTGAATGTTTTTGATGCAACGATGAACAGTGCTGTCTCAGGATCAATTGATTTCAGCGTGTCGGCAATATGCGCGCCATCAATGTTGGATACGAAGTGCGCACGTGGACCATCATGGAATGGTGCGAGTGACAATGTCGCCATGACCGGGCCGAGGTCCGAACCACCAATGCCGATATTGATGACGTCGGTGATCTTTTTGCCGGTTGCGCCTTTGAGTGTGCCCAAGCGAATTGCATCGGCGAACTTGCCCATGGCGGCGAGAACGTCGTTGACATCAGGCATCACGTCCTTGCCGTCAACCAGGACCGGAGTGTTGGAACGGTTGCGCAAAGCTGTGTGCAATACGGCGCGATCTTCGGTGAAGTTGATCGCCTTGCCGGAGAACATTTCTTCGCGTTTTTCAGCAACGCCACCTGCCGTTGCCAGCTTTTCAAGCAGGTCAACAATCTCGGCATTCACTGCGCATTTGGAATAATCCATCAGCAGATCGTCAAAACGGGCGCTGAAATTGTCGAAACGCTTTGCGTCATTGGCGAAAGCGGCCCTGATATCTGTTGCGGATGTGGCCGCAGCCGTAGATTTCAGGTTTTCGATGATAGCCTGCATGGAATGTTCCTCAGTTCCGTGGAAGGATGCAGAAACTATTCCCTTTCAGCAGGCCAAATCAAGGCGCGTATTTGACAAAAGAACGATGTTCTTGCCGACCATCGTTCTGTCGCTGAATGATACCGTCTTCAGCTGCGCAGTTCGCGTCGCAGGATCTTGCCAACATTGGTTTTTGGCAGTTCTGTTCTGAACTCGATCTGGCGTGGGCGTTTGTAGTTGGTCATGTTCTCAGCACAGAACGCCTTGAGTTCTTCTGCCGTCAGGTTCGGGTCTTTTTTGACTACGAATAGTTTAACGGCTTCACCGGACCGTTCATCTGGAATGCCAACCACGGCGCATTCCAGCACGCCGGGATGTGAAGCGACCACTTCTTCGATTTCATTGGGGTACACGTTGAAGCCGGACACCAGGATCATGTCCTTCTTGCGGTCCACGATTTTGGTGTAACCGCGCTCATCCATGAAGCCCATGTCGCCGGAGCGGAAGTAACCATCCGCTGCCATGACCTTGGCGGTTTCATCCGGTCTTTGCCAGTAGCCGGCCATGACTTGCGGGCCACGAATGCAGATTTCGCCAACCTCGCCAAATGGCAGGCTGTTGTCGCTTTCGTCCCGAATATCCACTTCGGTGGACGGAATAGGCAGGCCAATGGTGCCTGTGAAATCATTGACATCCAGCCGGTTGACGGTTGCCACTGGTGATGTCTCGGACAGACCATACCCTTCGCTGATAGGGCGGCCGGTTACCGACATCCAACGTTCCGCCACGGGTCTTTGAACAGCCATGCCGCCGCCCAGCACAAGAAGAAGCTCGGAGAAATCAAGCGTCTTGAAGTCGTCATTGTTCAAAAGTGCATTGAACAGGGTGTTGATGCCGGGGAATACGTGGAAACGATGATGGCGCATTTCCTTGATCAGCGCCGGAATATCACGCGGATTGGCAATCAGCACGTTGTTAGCACCCAGTGCCACGCCCATCAGCGAGTTCACCGTCAATGCAAAGATGTGGCAAAGCGGCAGGGCGCAGAGGAAAGTCATGCTTTCCGGGCGTTGTTTGCCAGCCAGTGCCGAATCAAGCCACAGCGAAATCTGCGCCTTGTTGGCCAAAAGATTGTTGTGCGTCAGCACCGCACCCTTGGAGATTCCTGTGGTGCCGCCGGTATATTGCAGAAACGCCACGTCTTCCGGTGCAATATCGGTATGCACCATTTTCAGGCGGCCGGCTTCCTTCATCATGTCCGTGTAGCGGATCGCACAGGAGATCGACCATTTGGGCACGATCTTCTTGACTCGGCGCAGCACGAAATTGATCAGGATACCCTTGGCGCCGAACACGTCACCAATCGAGGCAACAACAACATTTTGAATATCGGTGCCGACGATGGCCTGCTGGGCAGTATGGGCAAAGTTCTCAAGTACAAACAGGACTTTTGCACCGGAATCCTTCAACTGATAGGTCAGTTCACGGGCGGTGTAGAGCGGGTTGATGTTAACGACAATCATGCCAGCCCGCAGAATACCGTAAACAGCAATCGGGTTTTGCAGGATATTGGGCATCATTACCGCAATACGGTCACCCTTACGGAAACCGTGCGCCTGCAGCCAGGATGCGACCTTGCGTGTTTCCTGTTCAAGTTCAGCGTAGGTGATCGACTTGCCCATGCTGGTGAAGACTTTGCGGCCAGCATAAGCGGCGCAGTTCTTCTCCATCAGATCGCGCAAGGAGTTATAAGCCGATGGCGGAATTTCCGCAGGCACACCTTCCGGATAGGACGCCAGCCACGGTTTATCCTTTGCAGAACCTTCAGGTTTAGTTTTGAACGTGTCGTTCATGCCGCTCCTCCCAGCGTAACTTATCGCACAGCGTTTTGTGTGAGGCAAATGGCTCTCACCTGCTGTCCATGCCGTTCCGGTCCTCCAACCGAATTAGCTGCCTGATCAAAATGTATGTAACTCTAACGTACACGTCAATCTCACTGTAACGATTGTTACAGTCAAAAAATACGCGACCGGATTACGTATTTTGGTCCGGTGCGGACGGATGGCGCAAGATGCGGTGGCAAATATCACCTTTTCGGTGTGTCGATTTCGGTAGGTGACTACAATTTTCCGATGAAAATCCGCTTTCGTGTCCACTCGCCCGCGTGTTGGTTTTGACTTTAATCCTGATTTGCGCGATCAACAAAGAATATCGGCCTGTATGCATGGAATAACGTGAATGACTGTCGCTGCACTTGAGTTGAAAAACATCGGTAAACGGTTTGGTCCGACCGATGTGTTGAACAACATCGATCTCACGGTCAACAGCGGCGAAATCATTTGCCTGGTCGGGCGTTCCGGTTGCGGCAAGTCGACGCTTTTGAGAATTGTTGCCGGTGTTGAAACTCCTGATCAGGGCACGCTGATCATGAATGGCCGTGAGATTGCCGGGCCGTCGTCATTTGTCGAACCTGAAAACCGCAATATCGGTTTCGTCTTTCAGGATTATGCATTGTTCCCGCATTTGACCGTTGAGCGAAATGTTATGTTTGGCCTCAACCGCGTGCCAAAGGACGAGGCACGTGAGCGTGCCAATTCCCTGATCGACCATGTCGGGCTGCGGGCATTGGCGACGCGTTATCCACACACCCTTTCCGGTGGTGAACAGCAACGCGTGGCGCTGGCAAGAGCGCTTGCGCCACGTCCGGCTATTCTGCTGATGGATGAACCCTTCTCCAATCTCGACCGTGGCCTGCGTGACAGCGTGCGCGAAGAAACGCTTTCACTGCTACGTGGTCTTGGCACCACGGCTATCATGGTCACACATGATCCCGAGGAGGCGCTGTCTGCCGGTGATCGTGTGGTACTGATGCAGCAGGGCCAGATCGTGCAAACCGGCAGTGGATATGATCTGCACGACAGACCAAATTGCCGTTATGCGGCGGATTTCTTCTGTGCCTTCAACAAGGTCAATGGCGTCATTCGCAATGGCCGGATTGAAACCGGGTTGGGTGCCTTTACGACGCCTGAAAAACTTCCCGAGGGTGCGCAGGCCGTTGCCTATATTCGTCCCAGTGCCATTTCCCTGTCGGCAGACGGTGCGCTGAACGGCTCGGTGGAAGGTTTTATTTCCGGCAGAACCTTCCTTGGCGAGATCGAGCAACTCAATATCCAGGTTCCCGGCATGAGTGAAAATCTGCGCGTGCGCAGCATGGATCGCCTGCCTCAAGGCGTTGATCGTGTGCAGCTTAAGGTGAAGCAGGAAACGGTTCTTGTTTTCATCTAGGGTTGTATTTGCGTCGGTATCCACTGTGTTTTTGGTGTGCTATCAACTTAAAGTGAGTATTTTCTCCGAATTTGCCAGTGCATAAACTTGACATCCTTTGTCATGTATGATGCAGACCGCCTGTAACTTTTCTTAGGAGTACAGGGGATTAAGATGAGCAAAGTCATTTCTTTCAAGACAGCACTTCTCGCAAGCGTGTTCATGGCGGGTGCAGCTCAGGCAACTGAACTGAACATCTACACGACACGCGAACCGGCTCTTCTTCAGCCGCTTCTCGATTCCTTCACCACCAACAGCGGCATCAAGGTCAATACCGTATTCCTGAAAGACGGTCTGGCTGAGCGCGTTCTGAGCGAGGGCGCCAGCTCTCCTGCAGACATCCTGATGACCGTTGATGCTGGTAACCTCGTTGATCTGGTTGAAAAGGGTGTGACGCAGGCCGTTGATTCCGCCGTTCTCAAGGAAGCCGTTCCAGCTGAACTGCGTGACGCCGACGGCAACTGGTTTGCACTTTCGATGCGCGCCCGCGTTCTCTACGCTGCCAAGGATCTTGATCTGGTGTCCTTCAACTATGAAGACCTCGCTGATGCCAAGTGGAAGGGCAAGGTGTGCATTCGTTCTGGCCAGCACCCGTACAACACGGCCCTGTTTGCTGACTACGTCGCCCATTACGGTGCAGAAGAAACTGAAAAGTGGCTCGCTGGCGTCAAGGACAACCTCGCTCGCAAGGCTGGTGGCGGTGACCGTGATGTTGCCAAGGATATCCTCGGCGGCATTTGCGATATCGGTATTGCCAACTCCTATTATGTTGGCCTGATGCGTTCGGGCAAGGGTGGTGAAGACCAGATCAAGTGGGGCGAAGCGATCAAGGTCGTTCTGCCAACCTTCAAGAACGGCGGTACGCAGGTCAACATATCGGGCGCTGCTGTTGCCAAGAACGCGCCCAACAAGGACAACGCTGTAAAGCTGCTTGAGTATCTGGTCTCCGCAGAAGCCCAGAAAATCTACGCGGAAGCCAACTACGAATATCCGGTCAGACAGGGTGCTTCTGTCGACCCGATCATTGCTTCGTTCGGCGAACTGAAGATCGACAACAAAACGCTTTCGGAAATCGTTACCCACCGCAAACAGGCCAGCGAACTGGCTGAAAAGGTTGGCTTCGACAACTGATAATCAGTTTGTTACATGCTACCGAGGCGCTCGTTTTGAACGGGCGCCTTTGGCCGTTTAAAATGCTATTCGGCCAAGATGATAATTCCTACCTGAAGAGCAGGTCGATACGTGAGCCTTAACCCAGCCGTCGAATCCGCAAGCAAGGCCAGACGTCGTAAACTGGAAATCTGGCTGGTTGGCGCTGTGTTGATCGCGCTTTTGGCACTGCTGCCGGTTCTGGCATTGCTTTTTGAAGCGGTGCAGGGTTCGCAAGGTCTGTGGGCGCATCTGGCTGCATCGGTTCTGGCAACGGCATTGCCCGACACGCTGATTCTGCTCGTTGGCGTCGGGGTCATTGCCGGAGTTGTTGGAACACTTGCCGCCTGGCTGGTGGCCGCACATGATTTTCCAGGTCGCAAGATACTGGAATGGGCGCTGCTTTTGCCGCTGGCCATGCCGACCTATATCGTCGCTTACGCCTATCTCGACATCCTGCACCCGATCGGTCCGGTGCAGGAATTGATCCGCTGGGTATTGGGTTACTCCAGTCCGCGCGAGTTCCGACTGTCGGATATTCGCTCGACCACTGGCTGCATCATCCTGCTCAGCGTTGTGCTGTATCCTTATGTCTACATTCCCGTGAGGGCGATGTTCATGACGCAGGCGGGTAATCTGATCGAGGCTGCACGTAGCCTTGGCGCGTCTCGTACCGGTGTCTTTGCACGGGTGGCGGTGCCATTGGCGCGTCCGGCCATAGCGGTTGGCATCAGCCTCGCACTGATGGAAGCGCTGAATGATATCGGTGCGTCCGAGTTCCTGGGTGTACGAACGCTGACAGTGTCCGTCTACACGACATGGGTCACCCGTTCCGATCTGCCGGGTGCATCGCAAATCGCCCTGTTCATGCTGTTCATCGTCGTTGCTCTTGTTGCGTTGGAACGGTGGGCGCGTCGCAGACAGCGGTATTCCGTATCTGCGCAGCGCAATCATCCGCTGCAGCCTCTGCGGCTATCTGGGCTCAAGGGCTGGCTGGCATTTCTCGCTGGAAGCCTGCCGATCCTGATGGGCTTCGTGTTCCCGGCGATCTATCTGGTCATCGAGGCCTGGAAGCGCTTCCGCTTTAGCGGACTTTCTCCCCGCCTCATCGGTGAGGCAGGCAATACGCTTGTGTTTGCAGGGGTCGCGACAGCCGTAACGTTATTGTGTGGCATCATCGTTGTTTACGCCATGCGGCTAAGGCCCGGTGCAACCAGCCTATGGAGCTACCGTCTGTCGACAATCGGTTATGCAGCACCCGGTACGGTGATCGCGATTGGCGTGTTGATCGCGCTTGGGGCTTTTGATCGCTTCGTCGATGCGACTGCGCAAAGCTGGTTTGGCGTTTCGACCGGTCTTTTGATGATCGGTAGCGGCGGAGCGCTGATCTTTGCCTATACGGCGCGATTTTTGACCATTGCTGCTGGCGGTGTCGATGCCGGTTTTAGCCGCATACCGCACTCCTTTGATCACGCGTCGCGAACACTCGGTCGCTCTGCTGGTAGCACCTTCCGTCATGTGCATTTTCCACTGTCACGGGCGGCGCTGGCCGCTGCAGGTTTGCTGGTGTTTGTCGACTGCGTGAAGGAGCTTCCGGCAACGCTTCTTCTGCGTCCGTTGAATTTTGAGACTTTCGCCACCCACCTTTATGGCGAGGCGGCACGCGGTACCTATGAGGAAGCATCAATTGCAGCGCTGGCCATTGTTGTCATCGGTATATTGCCTGTGATCCTGCTTGCCCGCGTCGGTCGGATTGAAACCACCCGTCGATAGGGTGTCCTGCCCGGCAAAAAGACAGGGTTGTTTCAAAACGGGACATTTCGCCTGGTTTCATATCAGCACATACCTTGTTCTGTGTCTTTTGTATTTTATTCATTAGTCAAGTCTAATTAAATGAAATGAATTAAAGGAACTGCTGATGTAGTTTCGCTTTCAATGGTTTGTAGCCGATCGTGGCTAACAACATTTGGAGGAAGATCATGAAAACAATAACAAGCAGCCTTCTCGTCTCCGCCTGCCTTCTTATGCCTGTGGGTGCCTACGCTCTCGACATCAATGTTGGTGGTGAAAAAGGTGTGAGCGTCAGCGTCGATGCGAAAGACGGGCTGGATGCGGGTGCCTCGGTTGGCGGTCGTGATGGCGTTAATGCAGGCGCTTCCGTTGGTGGCCGCAGCAGTGGTGGTCTCGGTGCTGATGTCAGCGCATCGGTTGGTGGTCGCGATGGCGTCAATGCCGATGTCGGAGCCACGGTCGGCGGTCGCGACCTTGCCAGTGCCAATGCAAAAGCCTCGGTTGGCGGCGACCGTGGATTGAAAGCCAACGTGGGGCTGAATGCCGGAACCGGTGGTGTCAATCTGGGTGTGGGTCTCGGTCTTGGTGGCACCACCACGACACCTGGCACACCAGGAAACCCTGGCGTCAACAATCCCGGCACCAAAAATCCGGCTCTGCGTCGCGCGATAGTTGGTTACAACAACATGTCTCGTCCGGAGCAGATCCGGCTGGCACGTCGCTGTGTCGATATCCTTGGTAGCGGTGGTTATGATGCAGCGCTGACCCAGCTCTGCCGCATGATCCAGATGGCGTCGCGCTAAACCGCCCCTTGATCTCACGTCACTTAAAACCCATCACCCGCAAATGTCTTTGCGGGTGATTTATTCGTCCTTCGACAGTTGCCGTGTTGTTGATCAGGCGCCGCGCCGGCCCAGCGACATGATCCGCTGACGCAACATACGCGCAATACTGCGGGTATTGCGATACATATGGACCTGTGACGAAACTTGCCGCACATCGCGGTCGCTTTTCTGTGTCAAGCCGATGATCAATGTTCCCATCTCTTCACGCTCTTTCCAGAAGCGGCTCATAATGGGGTGATCTTCGACCGCGCAACTGTCGGTCCGTAAAATATTGGCGTCATCGAGGTGCCAGTCCGTCAGCTTCCAGGTCAGCAGCTTGCCGGGCGAATATTTTGAGTAGTTTTCGTTGTAGGCCGTTTTCCAGGTGTAGGCTTCGCCTTGCGCCATCAGTACCACCATGGAGGCGATCGACTGTCCGTCGAGGTCAATAGTGTGGATACGGGCCGCATCGTTTTCTGCAAGGTTGTTGATACCCTCACGCGCAAATGCGGCGCGGTAACGGTCATCCACCAATGCAGAGCGTTTGCGCCCCTTCCAGCCGCTGGCTTCCAATGCCAGAAATTCTTCAAGGCGGAAACGAATGTCCTTTGGCTGGCGGGCCACATTGTAGGTCAGCGTGCCGACCTTCTCCAAAAGCCGCCACTGCCGGCGCATTTCGCGCAGGTGATTGGAGGCCAGTGTTTCTTTCAAATAGGCGTCGCCATCCTCATAGCTTTGCAGCATCGGGCGTTGATGTTGTTCAGCGGTTGCCAGTGGCAGGTTGCGGCTGAGTGCTATGGCTTTCAGCATACGCGCAAACGGTCCATCCAGGCGCAGGTCTGGCAGAACAAGAACGTCGGGCAGATCGGCGCGGTCATCGCTTAAGGCGTCAAGCAGGGTGTCAATGGTTTCGGCCGCGGCTTCGGTATCCACCAGCGGCGTGCCAAGTGGTCCAAACGGATTGGCCCAGACACGAATAACGGATGGACCTATCGAAAAACCAGGCTTTTCGACTGAGAACGGCATCAGCAGGCGCATGCGGCTGCGCTGCTCATTGCGGTCGCGGATCAGCGCAAAACGCACGGCGCGCTCATCGATACGTGTCATGGCCGGTGCCAGAAGACGACCGGTGAAAAAGACGTTCGGTTCCATCACGCGGTTGGTGAGGAAGTCGAGTTCTTCCTGCAAGTCATAGCCCAGTTGTGCGGGATATATGCAGAACTCTCGGCCCTCGCGACCAATCCGCAGGGTCTTGTCAGCAGAAGGGGCAACCGTATCGCTCATGCCACTGGCCTTTGCGCCTGCTGGCGTCTCAACCGTTTGCATGTCGGTGGGGCGCTGGTTGGGGGTCATGATCATGCTGCCTTTTTCCGGTCGGCACGCGCAAATGGAAACTTGAAAGCAAACAGCACAATGCCAAGCGTATGGCGTACCGCGACATGCAACAGAACGGTTTCGATGACCGTAATTGCTGCCGTTGCAATTGCTGCTCCGATCAGTCCGTAAAGCGGCGTCAGGGTCAGATAGAGAATGATGCCGCACACCAGAGTTGCGACGTAAATACCAACACACAGTTTCTGGTGTCCGGTCATGTTCAGCAGTGCCTCCGCCGGGCCAATACTGGCCTTGGCCAGGAAACCTGCAAACAGAATGAACATCAAACTATAACCCTGGGTGAAGGCGGGTCCAAAGAGAGAGAGTAACAGAGGTCCTGCCAGCAGTACACAGGCGCCGATACCGAGCGACGGCCAGAATGTCCAGCGCGCTGACTGCCCGGCAAAGGTGGATAGTCCTTCTCGGTCATTGTCGGCGATCAGGGCTGCAAAACGCGGTGATGCAGCAGCCTTGACGGCAAAAAAGACGAATTGCACCAGAATGATGGTTTTGGCGGCGGCGAAATAAATGCCGACATGATCGGGTGGCAGGTAAAAGCCGACCACCAATACATCTGCGTTGGTCATCATGAAACCGATGCCATCGATGACGAAAATCGGCAGGGCGAAGCGAAACCATTGACTGAAATGAATGGTTCTTTTGCCGCGATCAAATGTGTGATCCAGCCTCTTGCTGATCAGCAGCAGTTGCAGAACAGTTGTCGTGTAGGCAGCTGCCAATCCGGCAACCATTGCCGTTGTGGCAGTGTGAGGTTCGCCCGCCAGTATGGCGATCAGCATATAGATCAGGATCAAGAGCGGGCGTACGATGTAGGTTGGACTGAGAGCGGAAACCGGCCAGCCATTGGCTCTGGCCGTGCCATCCAGCACATCTCCGAGTGCGATCATTGGCAGGATCAGGGCGCCCAGAAAGGTCGGAACCAGATAATAGTCCGGTATCATGTCGCCGAAGAAATACAGGAAGGCAGCACCGGCTGCGGCCACCAAACTTGCAGAGACGAGTGCGAAAATACGCGCTGTGGCGGTCAGGCCGCGGATCAGATGGTTGTCGCCCGCTGCCTTGTATCCCGGCAGAAAACGGATGACGGTGGCGTGGAAACCGAGACAGGACATGTTGCCGAGCAGAATGACCATGACCCAGACAAAGGCGAAAATGCCGTAGTCAAATTCACCCATCAGGCGGGCAAGCATGATCTGCGATACGAAGGCGATGCCAGCACTGATGATGCGGATCAGGAAGGCGATCAGCGCCATGCGTTGGGCGCGCGTTGCTTCGGTTTCGCTGGATAAAATTCGTGCGGTTCCGAGCCTTACCGCTACGACTTTGCAGCGAAGACTATCGGGCAGGATTTTTTCCGCCGCATAGAGAACCGTCATGATGGTCACGCAATACTTCCAAAGCCACCGGGCTATGCGCAGCCTAGCCTGCGCCAGTTAACGAAGGGTATTGGCTGCACAAAATTGATGTGTTTTCGGTACCTTGCACGTCAAGGTTTTTGCGGACGGGACAGGCTTTATTTTCGACCTGTTTCAGGTTTCCGGCATGAAAGGAACGGGTTGTTTGCGGCGCGGGAAAAGTCCCAGCACCAGCATACATCCGGTAATGATGACAACGGCACCACCCAACTGCAAAACTGAAAGTGGTTCGTGCAACACCAGCGCACCAATCAGCACCGCTATAATGGTAACGGCAAACTCCACGCTGATGGCCTTGGTGGCTCCGATCTTGGAAACCAGCCAAAAATAGGTGATGTAAGTCAGCGCACTCATCACCATGGCAAGCGTGAAAAGATAAAAGAAATCAATGGGTCCCGGTATCGCGCGGAAGGGGACGGCGAGCAGCAGCGGCAATGTGATAAAGCCGCCGGCCAGAAATGAGCCGATGGTGATTTCCCACGAACCGGTGCCTTTCAGGCTGCGGCTGGCATAGTTGCTGCCAAAGGCAGCGCAGATGCAACCGACAAGGCAGGCACCACAGCCAAGCACGAAGGACAGTGTAACCGGTACGGTTGGAAAACCAACCAGCAGGATGATGCCGCCGGCGCCGAGTAGCAGCCCGACCAGCCCCTGTGCTGTCATTTTCTCCAATCCCCAGAACTGGCTGATCAACATGGAGAACAGGGGAATGGTGGCAACGATGATTGCGGCCATCGCAGTCCCAATCAACGGAGTGCCGTAGGACAGGCCGACAAGCTGACCAGCAACAGTGGTCGCGCCCACGATGGAAAAGGCACGCCATCCAGCGCTGAAGTTCAGTTTACGGCCGGTTAGCTTTGCGATCAAAAGTAACATTAGGCTGGCAATGAAACAACGGATTGTCACTGCGCCCACCCAGCCGAATGTTTCGACAACGCGTAACATCAACAGGAATGACAAACCCCACGCGACAGCGAGGAAAATGTATGCGGCGATTGCACCGGGTTTCATAAGACTGTCCAGAAAGAGAGGCGGTTCTGGCGGCACAGTTATGAGAGCCTTTGACAGGCGTCAATCAAATTGTATGCGGCGAAAATACCGCCGACAGCCGATGGCGCATGACTGTCCCCCCTTGCGCCATCCTGACATCCGAAGGTCGTGTTGCAGACTAATTATTCTTCGATCGTGTATTCGCTCAGTTCACACAGGTTCTGTGTGTCTTCCGTGGTGTCCAAGTCAGCGCTGCCTTCGAACTCAAAACGCATGTCGTATTCACAGACGTCGCGACCGTCAGTAATGGTGACAGTGCCGCTTTCACCGGGCTTGAGGACTTGACTGCCAAACACATCGCCTTCCCAGTTATCTACACCCACAGGCGAAGTATAAAAATGGGTCAGCACAGAGTTCGTGCCATTGATGAGCTTGAACACAAGGTCTTCAGCCATCGAAGGCGTAGCTGCGGCCGCACAAAGTGCTGCCGTTACAATCGCAGTTTTGAAGTTGAACATGATTTTTCCATCCAGCTCATGAGCGAGCGGGTAATCATTAAAATAAAACCAACAAGAACTGGTAAATCTGCCTACTGATTTTTCGCCCGATCCTGCGCAAGCGTCCTTGCTGTCCATGACAACAAAAAAGCCTGCAAACGAGGTTTGCAGGCTTTTTGATTTTTGTCGCGGAACAGGCAATCAGGCCTGATCAAAAACGCCGTGGCAATGTTTGTACTTCTTGCCGGAGCCGCAAGGGCAAAGCTCGTTGCGACCGATCTTGCCCCAGGTTGCGGGGTTGTTCGGATCACGATCTTCCGGAGCAACGTAAGCCAGCCCCATAGCAAAAGCCGGTTCGTTCATCTCGTCTTCGCCGGTGTTCGGGTCTGCGTGATGAGCGGTCATTTCCGGCAGTTCGGCAGGCTGTGGTGGTTCCTGGACCAGTTCAACACGCATCAGCTGGGTAGTGACGGCTTCGCGCAGGTTGGCAAGCAGTGCCTGGAACAGTTCGAATGCTTCGGCCTTGTATTCCTGCAGCGGGTCGCGCTGGGCATAACCGCGGAAACCTACGACGGAGCGCAGGTGATCGAGGTTGACGATGTGTTCGCGCCACAGGTGGTCGATGGTCTGCAGAAGGATAGAGCGTTCGACATAGGTCATCAGCTCTTCGCCGAAACGCTCACGACGGTCTGCTGCGTATTTTTCGGTGGCTTCCGTGATGCGCTGGAGAATGTCATCTTCAGCAATGCCTTCTTCCTTGGCCCAGTCTTCGATAGGCAGATCAAGGTTGAGGAACTGGGCAACACCGGCCTTCAGGCCAGCGGTATCCCACTGTTCGGCATAAGCATGTTCTGGAATGTGCTTCTGCACCAGCATGTCGATGACTTCGCTGCGCATGTCGGCAACCGTTTCGCTGATGTTCTGTGCATCCATCAGTTCAAGACGCTGGTCGAAGATCACCTTACGCTGATCGTTGAGAACGTCGTCGTATTTCAGCAGGTTTTTACGGGTTTCGAAGTTGCGGGCTTCAACCTTCTTCTGGGCGCGTTCAAGAGCCTTGTTGATCCAAGGGTGGACGATTGCCTCACCATCCTTCAGGCCGAGTTTCTGCAGCATGCTGTCCATGCGCTCGGAACCGAAGATGCGCATCAGGTCATCCTGAAGCGACAGGTAGAACTTCGAACGGCCCGGGTCACCCTGACGACCGGAACGACCACGCAGCTGGTTATCGATACGGCGGCTTTCGTGGCGCTCTGTCGCAATAACGTAAAGGCCGCCAGCAGCCAGTGCCTTTTCCTTGAGGACCTTGATCTCGTCGCGGATCGCCTTTTCTTTTTCGTCGCGCTCTGCGCTTGGCTCCATACCGTCGAGTTCGCGCTCAAGACGCATGTCGACGTTGCCGCCAAGCTGAATGTCGGTACCGCGACCAGCCATGTTGGTGGCGATGGTGACAGCGCCGGGAACGCCGGCCTGCGACACGATGTAGGCTTCCTGCTCGTGATAGCGGGCGTTCAGAACCTGGAAATTCTCGAAACCAGTCTGACGCAGCATGGTGGCAAGCAATTCCGATTTTTCAATCGATGTGGTGCCAACCAGAACCGGTTGATTGCGGTCATGGGCTGCGCGGATTTCGGTGATGATCGCCTTGTATTTCTCTTCACCGGTCCGGTAGATCTCATCATCCTCGTCGATACGCTGGATCGGCAGGTTGGTGGGAACTTCGATAACATCGAGGCCGTAGATGTTGCTGAATTCTTCCGCTTCGGTCGATGCCGTACCGGTCATGCCGGCAAGCTTCTTGTACATACGGAAGTAATTCTGGAAGGTGATCGAGGAAAGCGTCTGGTTTTCCGGCTGGATCTGAACCTTTTCCTTGGCTTCAAGCGCCTGGTGCTGGCCTTCCGAATAACGGCGGCCTGGCATCATACGTCCGGTAAATTCGTCAATGATGACGATCTCATCATTGCGGACAATGTAGTCCTTGTCGCGTGTGAACAGCTTGTGAGCCTTCAACGCGTTGTTGATGTGGTGAACGATTGCAACGTTTTCGACATCGTAAAGCGATTCACCTTTCAGCAGGCCAGCAGCGCGCAGCAGGTTTTCCAGCTTTTCGGTGCCTTCTTCGGAGAAGTTGGCGGAACGTTGCTTTTCGTCGATTTCGTAATCGGCAGCATCAAGCAGAGGGATGAAAGCGTCGATCGTGTTGTAAAGATCGGAACGGTCATCAAGCGGGCCGGAAATGATCAGCGGCGTCCGCGCTTCATCGACGAGGATCGAGTCCACTTCGTCGACGATGGCATAGTGGTGGCCGCGCTGAACCATCTGGGCGCGATCATATTTCATGTTGTCGCGCAGATAGTCGAAACCAAGCTCGTTGTTGGTCGCGTAGGTGATATCGCAGGCATAGGCCGCGTGACGCTCTTCGTCGGAAAGACCATGCACGACGATGCCGGTGGTCAGTCCAAGGAAGCTATAGAGCCGGCCCATTATGGTGGCGTCGCGTGAGGCGAGGTAATCGTTCACCGTCACCACGTGTACGCCCTTGCCCTCAAGCGCGTTCAGATAAACTGCCAGTGTTGCCACAAGCGTTTTACCTTCACCGGTCTTCATTTCCGAGATGGCGCCCTCATTGAGGATCATGCCACCGGTCAGCTGCACATCGAACGGGCGCATGCCCAGAATGCGGCGCGATGCTTCACGGCAAACGGCAAAGGCCGGAATAATCAGGTCTTCCAGTTTTTTGCCATCTTCAAGCTGCTGGCGGAACTCGACGGTCTTTGCGGAGAGCGCCTCATCGGAGAGAGCCTTAGTGGCTTCTTCCAGCGCGTTGATGGCTGCGATCTTGCTTTTAAACGAACGGACACGGCGTTCATTGGCCGAACCGAACAACTTGCGGGCGATGCCGCCTAGACTGACCATCTTGCTGGCCCTTTCTGAAGTGCCGTTTCCGCTTCGTGCTGCGACCGTCAGAGCTTTTCACAAACAAATGACGGCTTTCGCCCGGAAACGTATCTGGACGCGAGGTTGCGTGACAGATAAGAGGGGGGGCAAATGATGTCAACGGTTCTGCCGGTTACAGAATGGCCACAATCCAATGTTTGGAACATTTTCCAGCCGGAAGTGCCATGTGGAACCCGGCATAGTCTCCGAAAGGTTTATTATGTTGCGCTATAACAAAATTGCCGCCGCCGTAATCGTGGCGACGCTTGGCCTTCAACTTCCAGCTTTTGCGCAGGAAGACGCCGTTGTTGCAAAAGTGGGCGATCTGGAAATTCACCAGTCCGAACTTGATCTGGCAATTGCCAATCTCGACCCGCAATTTGCCCAGTTTCCCGATGAGCAGAAAAAAGTTGCAGCTCTGTCGTCCATCATCGATGTGAAGCTGCTGGTAAAGGATGCTGATGCGGAAGGTCTTAGAGACACCGACGCTTTCAAGAATCGCGTCAATTTCATCACTGAGCGCGAACTTCACAATGCTTACTTCCTCAAGCACGTTTCCGATGCGGTAACGCCTGAAGAAGTCAAAGCACGTTACGACAAGGAAGTCGCAGCGATGCCGCAGGAAGAAGAAGTTCACGCCCGCCATATTCTGGTTGAGTCTGAAGACCTGGCCAAGGATGTCATCAAGCAACTTGATGAAGGCAAGGATTTTGCTGAAATCGCCAAGGAAAAGTCTACCGATTCCAACAAGGATGAGGGTGGCGATCTCGGCTGGTTCGGCAAGGGCCGTATGGTGCCAGAATTCGAACAGGCTGCTTTCGCTCTCGAAAAGGGCGCTTACACCAAGACCCCAGTCAAGAGCCAGTTCGGCTTCCACGTGATCAAGCTGGAAGACAAGCGTATTGCGCCGCCACCACCATTTGATCAGGTCGAGCAGCAGGTTCGCCAGATGGTCATGCGCGAAAAATATGTTGCGCTGATTGAAAAGGCTAAGACCGAGCAGAAGATCGACATCATGGATCCGGCGCTCAAGACTGGCTACGACGAAGTCAACAAAGCGCAGGACGCTGAGGCGGCACAGCCGCAGCCGCAGCCATAATCCATATTTCGCGGGGCGGTCATTACCGCCCCGTTTTCCATAGTCCCACCTCGTTTCTGTCAGGTTCCGTCATGTCCGTTGCCGTTTCTCCGCTCGCTCCCAAATCCTATCCCGAAATGCCTTCCTTGCGCGGTGTGCGCATGGCAACGGCGGCAGCTGGCATAAAATACAAGAACCGCACAGACGTTTTGATGATGGTCTTCGACAAGCCGGCCAGTGTTGCCGGTGTTTTCACCAAGTCAAAGTGCCCGTCTGCGCCAGTTGATTTCTGCCGCGCCAACCTTGCACATGGCGTTGCCCGTGCAGTGGTCGTCAATTCCGGTAATGCCAACGCCTTCACTGGTGTAAAGGGCAAGCAGGCCACCACGCTGACGGCGCAATCTGCAGCCGCTGCTGTTGGATGCGGCGAAAATGAAGTTTATCTCGCTTCCACCGGCGTTATTGGTGAGCCGCTTGACGCAACGAAGTTTGCAGGCGTTCTTGGCCAGATGCACAGTGAAGCGACCGGTGATTTCTGGAAGCAGGCTGCTGAAGCCATCATGACCACGGACACTTATCCCAAGGTTGCAACCCGCACTGCCGACATTGGCGGCGTGAAGGTGACAATCAATGGTATCGCTAAGGGTGCGGGCATGATTGCGCCTGACATGGCGACCATGCTGTCCTTTGTGGTGACCGATGCCGATATTGCGCCCGAGGCGCTTCAGGCGCTGTTGTCCGCCGGTGTTGGTCCGACCTTCAACTCGGTTACGGTTGATAGCGATACATCGACGTCCGACACATTGATGCTGTTTGCCACGGGTGCCACTGCCGCTGATGGCCAGGCTCGTGTTGAAAAGGGCGACGATGCCCGCCTTGCGTCCTTCCGTGAAGCGCTGAATGATCTGCTCAAGGATCTGGCACTGCAGGTCGTTCGCGATGGCGAAGGCGCACGCAAGATGGTTGAAGTGACGGTCACCGGCGCGGAAAATGATGCCGCTGCCAAAAAGATTGCACTTTCGGTTGCCAATTCGCCGTTGGTCAAGACAGCTGTGGCAGGCGAAGACGCCAATTGGGGCCGTGTCGTGATGGCCGTTGGCAAGTCCGGTGAAATGGCTGACCGCGACCTTCTGGCCATCTGGTTTGGCAATGTTCGTGTTGCCGTCAATGGTGAGCGTGATCCCGCTTATTCGGAAGCGGAAACAACAGCGGTCATGAAGCTGGAAGATATTGCCGTGAAGGTGGATATCGGTCTTGGCAATGGCACCGCTACGGTTTGGACCTGTGATCTGACCAAGGAATATGTGGCGATCAACGGTGACTACCGGAGCTGATTTTGTGACTGTCGATAAGCCTAAAAATAATGTCAATTTTCCTTTGGTTCGCCGTTTAGAAGCGGTCAGCTTCCGTGCATGGCCAGCATCGTCGGTTGTTTACGATGGCAGTTGGCAGGTGCGCATGACAGGTTCGCATCCTTCCAAGCGGATCAACTGTGTCGTGCCGCTGGATCCTTCGGATTATGGCAATACCGATATGCGGCTGGAAAAGGCGCGCAAGCGGTTTGAAGATTACGGACGGCCGCTTCTGGTGCGCGAAACGCCACTGATGCCACCGCAATTGCGCGAACATCTAAGCAAAAGCGGCTGGTCTGCCTTTGAAGAGGTCAAGGTGATGACCGCCGACATTTCCAGCGCGGAATTGCCGGAAACCATTTCACACCTGCCAAGCCAGGATGTCGGGCGTTTCGTTGAGGCTCACCTCAAGGTGTCAGGCGATGATGCCGGTCTGCGTCCGGCTATTGCCGAGATCGTCAGCTCGATCGTGCCGCCGCTTGGTCTGTTTATCAAGGAAGACGTCGAGGGCGAACCGCAGGCGACCGTCATCTGCGTACAGGACATCGATCTTGCCGGCATTCTCTCCCTGGATGTGGCAGAGGACAGCCGTCGTTTGGGTATCGCGACGCAGGTGCTGACTTCGGCGCTGCGTTGGGCGCGGTTGAGCGGTGCGAAGCTCGCCTGGTTGCAGGTGGTTTCAACCAACGAACCGGCGTTGGCACTCTACGAGAAGTTCGGTTTCACCGAAGCCTATACCTATGCTTACTGGCGAAAAGGCGATGCGCAATGAGCGAAGCGGGAAAGAAGATCGTACTGGTTGCGGCTTGCGCGCTCGTTGACAGTGACAACCGTATTCTTCTGGCACAACGTCCTGAAGGAAAGTCTCTTGCAGGCCTTTGGGAGTTTCCCGGCGGCAAGCTGGAAGCAGGAGAAACGCCTGAGGAAACACTGGTGCGGGAGTTGGAAGAGGAACTGGGCATTCGCACCAAGGTTGCCTGCCTTGCGCCGCTGACTTTTGCTAGCCATTCCTACGAGACATTTCACCTGCTGATGCCACTTTTCGTATGCCGTCGTTATGAGGGAATCCCCTACGGTCGCGAAGGTCAGCTGGTCAAATGGGTAAAGGTCAATGCACTGCGTGATTACCCGATGCCACCCGCCGACGAACCGCTTATCCCTTACCTTCAGGATTTGCTTTAGATCTTTCTAAAATTGATCGTCCGTTAATAGATCGTTTAGCACCATCTGGCACATTCCACTGTGTAGAATTGGTAAACGAGGCGTAACGATGAACGAGGATTTCTGGAAGACCGTAGAGGTCCGTCGGCCTTATTCTCGTAAGGCGCGCCAAACTGGCATTTTGAACATTGCCCTGCTGTTCGGTACGGCAGCCATTGCGCTGTCTTTGATCATCACTCCGATGGTGGCTGGCAAGAATAGAGAGCCGCGTCTGGCGCAGGTTCCTGATAATTTCGACATGATTACCACCGGATCGATCAAGCCTGCTGCTCCGGTAGACGGCAAAAAAACCTATTCCATTCGGCGCAGTATTCTCCAGCAAACACCCGGTTCGGTTTGTATTGTTGAAGGCTATGGCAACGAAAGCGGCTGCTGATTGTACCTGCAGTGCGGCCGGGAGGCCGGTGCCGACATTATCGGCATGAAATGACCCTGTTCATATGTTCCGGCCGCAATTGCGCGCGCCGAAATGACGACATCATTCAAGCAGCAGCAGGCTCGGCTTGCCGGACAAGGAAAATCAATGCGCCAGCTTTTTAAGATGCTGCGTGATTGTAAGGGATCGACCGCTATTGAATACGGCTTGATCGGGGGGGTGATCGCTATCGCCATTATTCTGGGCTTTGGGGCGATCACCGAAAATCTGGGCAAGATATTCGATATCATCTATAACGCACTGGCAAGTTCGACGGCCTGAAATCTCAGGCCGTTCTTCCTGTCGTTATTGCAACTTGTTCACCCTGCCGTGCTCGGCATGACTGAGGTCAAAGCTTTATTTCCTTGGTTTTCAGGGCATCCGCCAACCGTATTTTTGCCGAGCCTGGCTTAAGCGGTTTCTGCTGGCTGTCATGGGGTGCCCAGCCTGACACATAGATGAATGAGAAGGTGGCGCGGATGCGACCGTCCGGATCGGAATATCGCTCGGCGTAAATCTCGCCAGCCCGCATGAAGAAGTGACGAGTGAGCGGCGCACGGCTGCGGCCCATCAACGGATTGGCCATGCCCATGGCACGCAAATCACGCATCAGCGGGAAGATGGAATCGTAACGTACCGTGTAGGTTTCGGTGTCGGTTACCGGCAGGGCAAAACCTGCGCGTTGCAAGAGGGCGCCAACATCACGCACATCCGCAAAAGGAATAACACGCGGGCTGGCACCACCGGTTAGCTCGGCCTCTGTGCTGAGCAGCACGTCGCGCAATTCGGCAAGGGTACCGGCGCCGGGAATTGCCCCCATGAAAAGGCCGTCTGGTTTCAACGCGCGTCTGATCTGGATAAAGGCGCCGGGGGTGTCATTGGTAAGGTGCAGGCCAAGCGGCGACACGATGAGATTGGCTGAGGCCTCTTCCAAAGGAAACTGCTCCAGCGACGCGACCTCTATCGTCTCCCCGTTTTGGGCAAATGCGGTATCGATTTCGACGCGGCGCAAAGTGTCGACCTTGCCGGTTTGTATGATCCGTCGTGCGGTGATACCGGTCGCACCATGAAGTTCGACCGCTGTCTCAAACTGCCGCTCAACGACAACAAGCCGTTCGGCAATTTCATCGGCGGCGATATCGAGCAGAAAAAGCGCCTTTTCATCCAGTGTGCGCAGGGCGCGTTTGCGATTGGCTTCAATCAGCCGCTGGTCGAAAAGTATGTCCATGGGATGGCCTTCAGAATATTTGCTTCGCAAAGGCACCCGTTCGAAGGTAATGTCAACATCATGGGGTCGGGCAGGTTGCGTTTTTTATCATCGGGACCATTTGGGCTGCTACGCCAATGGGGCAGGGCGGTAGTTGATATCGTCTATCCTCCACAATGTGCCGGTTGCGGCATTATTATCTCGCGAGGCGGTGCATTTTGCAGTGAGTGCTGGAGTGGCATTGGATTTATCGAACGTCCCTACTGCGAAATTCTGGGACTGCCGTTTTCCAGTGATCCGGGCCCAGGCATGCTCTCGTCCGAAGCGATTGCCAACCCACCACCTTTTGACCGTTTGCGATCAGCTGTCATTCACGAGGGCGCTGCGCGCAAGCTCGTTCATCAACTGAAATATCTCGATCGGTTGGATCTTGTCAGCACGATGGCTGTCTGGATGCTGCGCGCCAGTGACGGCATGATCGAACAATGTGACTACATCATACCCGTGCCACTGCACCGGAGACGATTTATATCACGGCGCTTCAATCAATCTGCAGAACTGGCACGCCATCTGGCGGACCTTTCAGGAAAGCCTTTTCTGTCTTCATCCGTTATCAGGACCAAACCAACCAAACGACAGGTTGGCCTCACTGCAAAGGGGCGACAGGACAATATGCGAGGTGCATTTGCCTTTGCGCCGGGACGCGAACTGGATGTTGCAGGGAAAAGAGTGGTGCTGGTGGATGATGTTTATACCACCGGTGCGACCGTTTCAGCGGTATCGCGACTATTAAAGAAAGCGGGCGCCGCAGATGTCACCGTTTTGACCTTTGCAATGGCTATTTCCGGCCCTATATGACGGGGTGAACAGGCTGAAACGCCTTCCATTGATGATGTTGCATAACCTGGGGAAAACCTATGGCATCTGTCACGATCTACACACGCGATTTTTGCAGTTATTGCGCCCGCGCAAAGGCTCTTCTTGATGAGAAGGGCGTTGATTATGCGGAGTATAACGCGACTGTAACGCCAGAATATCGGCAGGAAATGATAGAGAAATCCGGACGTAATACGTTCCCGCAGGTCTTCATCGCTGGCCAGCATGTCGGTGGTTGTGACGATTTGCATGCCCTTGAACGGGATGGCAAACTCGACGCGATGCTTGCGAACTGAGAACGGGATAGCGAGATGACTTTCAAGGCTGCCGCAATTCAGATGTGCTCCGGTGTTGATCCGGAGAAAAATGCCGTTGAGATGGAAAAGCTGATCCGTGAAGCGGCGGCCAATGGCGCTGTTTACGTTCAGACGCCGGAAATGACCGGTGCAATACAGAAGGATCGCGCTGCGTTGCGTGCTGTCCTGAAAGATGAAGACACCGATATCATTGCAACGACTGCTGCAAGACTTGCCAAGGAGCTTGGTATTTACGTGCATGTCGGCTCAACGGCCATTGCCAGAGATGATGGCAAGATTGCCAATCGTGGTTTCCTGTTTGCGCCTGATGGTCAGAGGATCTGCACCTATGACAAGATCCACATGTTTGATGTCGATCTCGACAATGGTGAGAGCTGGCGTGAGAGTGCAGCCTATGAGCCGGGTACTAATGCGCGCGTTGCGACGCTGCCTTTGGCATCCTTCGGTTTTGCCATTTGTTACGACGTGCGTTTCCCGTCACTGTTCAGAACGGAAGCCGTTGCAGGCGCTGAGGTGCTGACGGTTCCGGCCGCTTTTACCCGCCAGACCGGTGAAGCGCATTGGGAAGTGCTTTTGCGCGCCCGTGCCATTGAAAATGGCGCTTTTGTGATTGCCGCGGCACAAGCCGGTGTTCACGAAGACGAGCGCGAAACCTTCGGTCATTCGATCATCGTCGACCCATGGGGCAAGGTTCTGGCCGTTGCCGGTGGAGCAGGTGCGGAAATCATCTATGCGGAGATCGATCCTTCGGCAGCCGCCGCTGCACGTGGAAAAATCCCGAACCTCAAGAACGCACGTGATTTCAAACTGGACACAGTTAAAGCAGCGTCTTCAGCTGGAGGTGAGGCGGCTTGATCCGTTACTCGCTTAGTTGCGAAAAGGCGCATGAGTTTGAAGGTTGGTTTGCAGGCAGTGCCGATTTCGACCAGCAGGTCGAACGTGGTCTCGTATCATGTCCGGTTTGCAATTCTCTTCAGGTTACGAAGGCGCTGATGGCGCCTTCTGTATCTACTGCACGCAAACAGGATGAAATGCGCACCCTGGCGATGGATACAGCGCAAAAAGCGGTGCTGGCCAAGGTGAAAGAAACGTTGGCGGAAATTCGTGCCAATACGGAAGATGTCGGCGAGCGGTTCCCCGAGGAAGCCCGCAAAATCCATTACGGTGAGGCAGACCAACGCGGCATTATCGGGCAGGCGACCTTGCAGGAAGCCCAGGCACTGGTCGAAGAAGGCATCGACATTGCGCCGTTGCCTGTCATCCCGGATGATGTGAACTAAACTTCATCCCGGATGATGTGAACTGAACTTCGTAAATCTTATGCGGGGCGTTTTGCCAGCAGCATGTAGTTTACGTCCATATCGCTGGACAGGTTCCAGCGATCTTGCAGCACATTGTAAAACACACCGGTGCGGTCAATGATCTGCAGGCCGCTTTCGGTCAGCGGCTTTTCCAACTCTTCCGGACGAACCAGTTTCTCATATTGATGCGTGCCGCGCGGCAGCCAACGCAGAATATTTTCAGCCGCGAAGATGGCGAGGGCGCGCGCCTTGAGCGTGCGGTTGATGGTGGCAGCAAACATCAGGCCGCCGGGACGTACCATGCTTGCACATGTTGTCACGAAGAAGTCGACATCCGCGACATGCTCCACCACTTCCATGTTCAACACCACATCGAACGTCTCGCCTGCTTCGTGAAGCTGTTCGGCTGTGACGGCACGATAGTCGACCGAGACGCCACTTTCACGGGCATGGGTCGATGCAATGCCTATATTCTTTTCCGATGGATCCGCGCCAACAACGTCCGCACCCATACGGGCAACGGGCTCTGAGAGCAGGCCGCCGCCGCAACCGATATCAAGAATACGAAGTCCCTCGAGTGGCTTATGGGATTTAGGGTCACGCCCAAATGCTTCGCAGACGTGGTTGCGAATATATTCGAGGCGCACGGGATTGAACTTGTGCAACGGACGGAATTTGCCGGTCGGGCTCCACCATTCTGCGGCCATGGCCGAAAAGCGGTCAACTTCCGTCTGGTCGATGGTCGTTTTTGCTGTTTCGTTCATCTGCAATGCTCCAAGCTGTTTGTGGACTGGAGTCCGATGATTGACGAGTGAAGTCAAGAGATACCTTTGGAACAACCTGACGCCCAGTTCGTTAACGCCGTAATAAAAGACTGAAAAGTCGGCATTTTCCAGACATATGCGGCATGATATCACGCAGTTTGGAAGCAGAATTTTATCATCATCAAAAAATCCAAATTGCGTTCCAACGATGATTAAGAAGGATGCCGGAAATCGGCAGGCGGGCCTTGTCCAGGGAGAGAACGAACGTGAAGAAGAAATTATATGGTGCAATTGCGCTTCTGGCGCTTGTCGCCATGCCGGCGCTTGCGGAGGCGGCCACTCGAGGCTTTGCAACCGCAAACGTCAACATGCGCTCAGGCCCGAGCACCGCATATCCCGCGGTTGTGGTGATACCGGAAGGCGCGCCCTTGGTCATTTATGGCTGCCTTTCCGACACGCCATGGTGCGATGTTTCATTCAGCCGTGGACGTGGCTGGGTAGCGGGCCGTTATGTTCAGGCGGAATATCGCCAGAACCGCGTGTATGTCGAACCACGTTATTACCGCGATCTGGGCGTTCCGATCATCACCTTCGATGTCGGTACTTACTGGGATCGATATTATCGCGACCGTGATTTTTATCGTGATCGCGATCGTTGGAGCCGTCCGCGCCCACCTCGTAATGATTGGGGTGGACCACCTCCTGGCTGGAACAGACCTCCGCCACCACGCCCTGGTGATTGGAACCGACCACCGCCACGTCCGGGTGACGGTGACTGGAATCGTCCACCGCCACGTCCCGGTGATAGCAACTGGAACCGCCCGCCACCACGTCCCGGTGATGGCAACTGGAACCGCCCGCCGCCTCCACGTGGTCCCAATGACGGCCGTTGGGAACAGCGTTACGGTCAGGAGTGGGATAGTGGTCAGCGTCCGCCGCGCCGTGATGACCGGCGCGATGATGACCAACGTAGCGACAATCGCAGAGATGATAACCGGAGAGATGATAATCGTCGGGATCCTCCGCGCTGGAGCGAGGACAGCCGGCCCGGTGGCAACAATGGCGATCAACCACGTCGCCAATATGATCCGGACCGCCAACGTGGCGGATCCAATGATCGGGGCGAACCATGCATGCCCGGCATGCCAGGTTGCCGCCCGAGCATTTAATGTTTGACTAGAAACCAAGGCGGCCACAGCGATGTAGCCGCCTTTTTCATTGGGCTTTGCTGGCCAGGTTTATAGAGATCGACCGTAGCTTGGGTCTTGAAATCCACGCACAAAAAAACCGGCTGAACAGCCGGTTTTGTCGTTCGATTACAATGTGAACTCAGCGGCTGGCGACCTGTTCCGGCTTGCCCTCGGAATCGAGCAAGGCATCGATACGCTGGCGTTCATCGGTAAATCTGGCAAGTGCATCGCCGCTCAGTGATTTTCCGCCGGGAAGACGAACCTTCATGGCATCTACCTTGGTGCCATTGACGATCAGTTCGTAGTGCAGATGGGCGCCAGTCGAAAGGCCGGTCGAACCAACATAACCAATCACCTGACCTTGGGTGACGCGCGCGCCTTCTTTCACACCCTTGGCGATGGCGCTCTGGTGATTATAAGACGAGACATAACCATTGGCGTGGCGAATGAGGGTCTGGTTACCGTAGCCATTTGCCCATCCGGCTTTCTCGATAACGCCGTTGCCGGTGGCAATAATGGGCGTGCCGCGCGGAGCTGCCCAGTCCGTACCGGTGTGCATGCGGCTGAAGCGCAAAACCGGGTGACGGCGCATGCCGAAACCGGAGGTCATACGACCGTTTGGCACCGGGTTTCTGATCAGGAACTGACGGATGCTCTTGCCGTCTTCATTGAAGTAATCAACGCTGTTATCTTCCGGGTTCTGGAAACGATAGAATCTTGTTTCGTTGTCACCGAACTTGGCATTCACATACAGCAGTTCTGAATCGTCGGTGGCTTTGCCTTCTTTATCCTGTACGGAGAAGAAAGCTTCCAACGTGTCGGTTGGACGCAGTTGTGCCTGAAAGTCGACGCTGCTGGCTAGCAGCTTGATCATCAGGCCGATCATGTCTTTGTTCATGCCGTAGGCAAGTGAGGCGCGGTAAATGCCGTCATAAACACGCGGCAAATCACGGTTTGCCATGGCGGCCGCCGGATTGCTCTCAAAAGCGCTCGCTACGGCATCTAGTTTAGGAGGCTCGCTTGCTTCTACAAACTGGCCTTTGTCATTGACCGCCACGGTTACGTCGTGCCGATTTTTGCGATAGACGCTGGCGCGGACGATTTTGGCGGCACTTTCGCCTTCACCTTGCAGAATGCCAACCCGCAATACATCACCAGGGGCCAGTTCAGCAGAACGCATCAAAGGCTCAAGGCTGCTTGCAGCGGTGTCGGCCTGTTCCTTGCTGTAGCCATTGGCTCCCAGAAGTTCGGCGATTTTGCTGACTTGACGAACCGGGATCACATCGTCGGCATATTCAAGCTGGTTGGCGACAATTGTCTGAGGTGTGGAAACAGACATATTCTGTTCAACCACACGCGCCGAAAGGCCGGCGGTAATGTCCACGTCACTTTCGGACGTGTCGAAACGGCGTGGGTCGATATAATAGAGCGCAGCGAGTTGCTCATTGCCATCGGTCAAAATAGAGCCGTTTGATCTTACCGCTTCCTCAACCTCATCAATGCTCATTGTGCCTGCATAAGCAAAATCCGGGTTCTTCAACGGAAATGCCACGGTACGAAGGCTGACTTCTGACTCCACATCAGAGCCATAAATAGTGCCGGTGCGGCTTGCCGCCGGCGGCGGTGCGCCATTGGCTGCGAAGATATTTAGGGGATCAAAGGCTGGATAATCATCCTGCGTCGCATAATTTGAGGCGAGTGCGATCTTCACATGCGCAAATGGTACGCGGCGGACGACTTCCTTGTCGCCATCATGAATGACGGTGGATACTTCCAATACGGAACGGTCAGACGGGCGCGCTGCAATATTGCTTTCAAGAATACGGCCGCCGCGACGTGTCACGTCTGCTGATGCGCTGTTCATATCCGCTTTTGCAAAGGCTTCGGCAGGAATGGCCAATTGCTGGCGTCCGTCGAGAGCTGCAAACAAGGCAACGCCCATCAATATAGAAGAGGTGATACCGGTGAGAAATGTGCCGGACAGCCAACGCAGTGAAATCTCCCGGCGATCAGGCGCACGACGCCCATCTGCCAGAATTGGAGGCTCATTGCCAAGCGAACGGATCGTGTTGCGGTCCGCTATCATGCTTGTTGCGACCAGTCTTTCATTTAATCTCCAGAAGGTACTGCCGAAGGTGTGCAACTTTCAGTGCCGCGAGTCAAATGCGTAAGCTCTTACATATATACATATCAGCGCGGGACGAAATTAACGCTCCTTTGACCATTGAGATGTGGCGGAGTCAGGGCAGAATAAAGGCAGACACATTAGAGAGTTCGTATGTTCCTTTGTTTGTAGTGCATGTGAGTAGGGTCTAAAACTATCGTGGCGTGTGAAATGATCGAAAAGCATACATTTATCTAATAAAAACAGTAGTTTGTATGATTTTATTATAAATATGAAAAAGGGCTGTTGACTTGTTTGTTGGGTTGGATTTATAAGTCCGCTCACTGAACGAGGGCGGCGGCGCTGCTAGCGACGGACTGCTTCGTTTTGGAGAAATCACGATAGATTGGCTTTTATGGCTGGTTTGTTCCCAGGGTTTTCGGATTTTGGGAT